>NZ_CP180479.1:6360000-6805123 GCF_047758635.1 Pseudomonas frigoris | reverse complement strand
ACGAAATCAGGGAGTCGTTTGCGAAATGGGCCGGCATTTTAACAGGCTCAGCGAATTGTGCTGCTCTCTCCGACTTGTGACGCAGCGCGCTATCTATATTTGCCGGTTTTGATACTTTCACGCAGGATGCGCGGTGAGTTTGCGTCTAATGTTCGTAATTCCGGATACAAAGCCGCGTTTGTTAACCGGTGTCATTTGGTCATTGGTTATCGGCGCTGCATAATGCCGCCGCCTACATCTTTGCAGAGTCTAGGGAGCTAGCTTGTCTACGCCTGTCGAACCCTTGCGTTTGCTGCTACTGGCCGAAGAGCCAGCGTGGGCAGCGTTGTTGCGTGAGTGTCTGGCTCCGATGGGGAGCTCGACCGTGCTGATCAGCGCGCCGAGCTGGGAGTCAGTCAGCAGTCTGTTCGATGACAACCGCGGTGCGGTGTTGTTGACGATTCCAGCGCTTCAGCCTCTACCTGGCCGTTGCAGCCTGCCGACGGTATTGCTGCTCGAACATGAGCCGCTGTCGCCGCCCGATGGTGTGAGTGACTGGCTGGTGCGCGATTTGCTCGATCCCGGCATGTTGCGCCGTTGCCTGCGGCATGTGCGCGAGCGTGGCGTGCTGGAAAACACCCTGCAGCGCCTGGCCGAGCAAGACCCGCTGACCGGCATCGCCAATCGCCAGGGTTTCCAGACCTTACTGGCGGCACGCCTGGCGGAAAACGACGGCCGCGGCCTGGCCCTCGGTCACCTCGACCTCGACAACTTCCGCCACGCCAACGATGCCCTCGGCCACCAGGCCGGTGACCGGTTGATCCTGCAAGTGGTCGCGCGGCTGAAAAGCCAGCTTGAGGCCAGCGATCAATTGGCGCGGCTGGGCAGTGATGAGTTCGCCCTGCTGATCGACACCCGCCGCGCGCCTCAGCGCGCCGAATGGATGGCCGAGCGCATTACGGAAGCGCTGGCCGAACCTTACTGGGTCGATGGCGAAAGCCTGTTGATCGGTTCCAGCCTCGGTATTGCCCACGCCCGGGCTCAGGCCGGCGCCGACCCGCTGATGTGGCACGCACACATCGCCATGCAACAAGCCAAAAGTACGCAGGGCTGTACCTTTCACATCTTCAACGAACGCATCAACCGCAATGCCCGCAGCATGGCCGACCTCGAAAGCGAGCTGCGCCGGGCATTGCGTCGTGACGAGCTGGAATTGCATTACCAGCCACGCCTGAACCTTGAGGACGGGCAGATCGTCGGCCTCGAAGCCTTGGTACGCTGGCGTCATGGCGAGCGCGGCTTGCTGCCTCCCAGCGAATTCGTGCCGCTGGCCGAGCAGAGCGGTTTGATCGTGCCGCTCGGTTACTGGGTGATTTCCCGTGCCTTGCGCGACATGCAGGCGTTGCGCGAACGGGGTTTGCCGGCGTTGCACATGGCGATCAACCTGTCGTTCCGGCAGTTTCAGGACAGCCAGTTACTGTCGACGCTGAGCCGGTTGATTGCCGAGCGTGGCGTCGAGGCGCAATGGCTGGAGTTCGAACTGACTGAAACCGCGGTGATGCGCCGCAGCGATCTGGTCAAACAGACCATGGATGCCCTGGGGCGTCTGGGTGTGCGCTTCTCCCTCGACGACTTCGGCACCGGTTTCTCTTCGTTCGTGCACCTCAACAGCCTGCCGATTGCCTTATTGAAGATCGACAAGAGCTTTGTCGGCGGCATGGAACAGCGCGAAGAGAATCGAAAACTGGTCCACGCGATGATCAATCTGGCACACAACCTCAATCTGGAAGTGGTGGCCGAAGGCGTAGAAACGCCGGAGCAACTGGATCTGTTGCGCGGGTTTGGCTGCGATCAGGTGCAAGGATATTTGATCAGCAAGCCGTTGCCGTTGGCGGAGCTGGTTGAATACCTAACCTTCGGCAGCAGTCAGCAGCCTGCACTGGAAGTCGTGAGTTAATGTCGGACCAATGTGGGAGCGGGCTTGCTCGCGAAGAGGCCGTGTCAGTCAACATCAATGTCGACTGACACACCGCTTTCGCGAGCAAGTCGAATCGTCGCACCGCCGCTCCCACAGGGATCTTAGTCAGGTTGGGCGATTTGGAAACTTGCCCCTGACGATGGCTCCCGACGAATCATCTTTTTCATCTTCCACTCAAACGCCAGCGTCAGACTCACCGCCGCACACGCCAGCCCCAGCGCCAATCCCCACCAGACACCCGTCGGCCCCCAATTCAAATGGAAGGCCATCCACCAGGCGGCTGGCGCGCCAATCAGCCAATAGCACCCCAAACCCACCAGGAACGTGGTCTTGGCATCCTTGAGCCCACGAATGCAACCCATGGCGATGGTTTGCGTGCCGTCGAACAGCTCGAACCACGCGGCGACCGCCAACAGGCTCACGGCCAGGTTGATAACGTCGCGGAACGCCGGGTCATTGTGGTCCAGAAACAAACCGATCAACTGATTCGGCAGCAACCAGAAGACCATGGCGAAGGCAAGCATCGCCGCCGCGCCAAACGCGATCCCGACCCGTCCGGCCAGCCGTGCATTCAGCAGCTGCCCGGCGCCGTAGTGCTGCCCGATGCGCATGGTGATCGCATAGGAAATCCCCGCCGGAACCATGAACGCCACCGAGACGATTTGCAGGGCGATCTGGTGTGCGCCCATTTGCGTACTGCCCATGGTGCCCATGCACAGCGCGGCGAACGCAAACAGTCCGACTTCCACCGCGTAGGTGCCACCAATCGGCAGGCCCAGGCGCCACAGTTCCTTGAGGTATTGACGGTTAGGTCGCGACAAGCCCTGACGCAAGGGATAAGCGTCGTAGGCCGGATGCCGACGTATGTGCCAGGCCAGCGCCAGCGCCATGCAGTTGGCGACAATAGCGGTAACCAGCCCGATGCCCATCAACCCCAGTTTCGGCAGACCGAACATGCCGGTAATCAATGCGTAATTGAGCAGGAAGTTGGCCACGGTGCCGCCGAGGCTGATGACCATCACCGGTGTTGCCCGGCCGATGGCACTGGTGAAGCCGCGCAGGGCCATGAAGCTCAGGTAGCCGGGCAGGGCGAACGGCAGGATCAGCAGGAATTGCCCGGCCGCGTGGACGTTGGTTTCGGTCTGGCCGAACAGCAGCAACACCGGCTTGAGGTTCCACAGCAGCAGCCCGGCCACCAACGCCATCAACCACGCCAGCCATAACCCGGCCTGGGTCAGCCTGGCGGCGCCGACGATGTCGCCGGCACCCTGACGGATTGCCACGAGGGTGCCGACCGCGGCGATCACGCCAATGCAGAAGATCGACACGAACGAATAAGTTGCTGCGCCCAGACCGCCACCGGCCAGCGCCTCTGGACTCAGGCGCGCCATCATCAAGGTGTCGGTGAGGATCATCAGCATGTGCGCCAACTGCGAGGCAATCAACGGCCCCGCCAGCCGCAGGATGGCCCAGAGTTCGGTACGTGCTGGATGCTGCATGGTCATCACGCTCGATTATCAGAGAGGACAGGAAAGCGTCGATTCTCGGCGCTCTACGGGGTTTGCACAAAGGGATAAAAAGGATGGGTTGCATGATTCAAACTCATGCTGAAGAGTTTCTGCTAGGGTGACCGAATCCCGCTATAGGAGCTTTCCGAATGTCCCGTCGTCTTCCTCCCTTGTATGCCCTGCGCGCATTCGAAGCGGCGGCGCGGCACAGCTCGTTTACCCGTGCGGCCGAAGAGTTATCGATTACTCAAAGTGCGGTCAGTCGGCATATTCGTACGCTCGAAGAGCATTTTGCCTGTCGGCTGTTTCACCGCAGCGGGCGCAATCTGCAACTGACCGAGTCGGCGCGGTTGATCCTGCCCGGTATTCGCGAAGGCTTCACCGCCCTGGAGCGGGCCTGCAATACCTTGCGCGCCGAAGATGACATCCTGCGCATGAAAGCGCCGTCGACCCTGACCATGCGTTGGCTGCTGGCACGGCTCAGCCGCTTTCGGCACCTGCAACCGGGCAACGAGGTGCAATTGACCAGCGCCTGGATGGACGTCGACTCGGTGGACTTCAACCATGAACCGTTCGACTGCGCCGTCATCCTCAGCAACGGGCATTTTCCGCCGGACTGGGAGGCGAGTTTCCTGTTCCCGGAAGAGCTGATTCCAGTCGGCGCGCCGAATCTTTTGCAGGATCAACCGTGGGATGTCGCACGGCTGGCCAATGCCGAACTGCTGCACCCGACACCGGATCGTCGCGACTGGCGCAGTTGGCTGGAACGCATGGGGCTGGCGGATCAGGTGTCGCTCAAGGGCGGGCAGGTGTTCGACACGCTGGAACTGGGCATGATCGCTGCCGCCCGAGGTTATGGCGTGTCCATGGGTGATCTGCTGATGGTCGCGGAAGATGTGGCTCAGGGACGTCTGAGTCTGCCGTGGCCGACGGCCGTCGCCAGCGGTGAGAAATATTACCTGGTCTGGCCGAAAACCCGCCCCGGAGGTGAACGTTTGCGCAGGCTCAGCGACTTCCTGCAAGGAGAAGCCCGAGCAATGGAATTGCCTGACGTTCAACACTTGGGCTGAATCGATAGAGCCGCCGCAATGGCGGCCTTGAGCCATATCCCGGCTAATTACTCAAGTATTCAGATTTTCCGCCGAAAATGCAGGTGGAACCTTCGTGCAGGTTCGACGCAATTCCCATTATTAGAATTTTGCTGAGTATGCAGCCAGATCAAGGAGGATCCGGTCGCTCGGCCAGGAGCTGTCATGTCTCAACCTCGTGCCCGGATCGCCTCACAGCTTGGTCTTGCGCTTGCCGTGATACTGGCGATTGTCATCAGCGGCAGTACCGTGTTCGCCCTGCGTTCGCTGGACACCGCCAACCTTGCCACCCGCGAAGAACACCTGGCCAGTGAAGCCCGGTTGCTGGCCGATCAGTTGAGTACCTTTCACGGCACGTTGCGTGAAAGCACCCAGCGCCTGAGCGGTCTGTTCGAGAAGCGCTTCAGCGCCGGTTTGAGCGTGCACCCGGATGAACCGGTGGCGGTAGCGGGCGCGCAGACGCCGGGCCTGCACCTGGGCAGCGAAGTGCTGAACAACAATTTCAAGGAAGTGGATGAGTTCAAGCAAATGACCGCCGGCGTGGCGACGGTGTTTGTGCGCAGCGGCGAAGACTTCATCCGGGTCAGCACGTCCCTGAGCAAACAGGATGGCACCCGAGCCATCGGCACGCTGCTCGATCACGCGAACCCGGCCTATGCCCGCTTGATGGCGGGGCAGGCCTACGTCGGTCGCGCCTTGTTGTTCGAACGCTCCTACATGACTCAGTACACCCCCGTACGTGACAGCGGCGGTAAGGTGATTGCCGTTCTGTTCGTAGGATTCGACTACACCGACGCGCAGAACGCGCAGTTTGCCAACCTCAAGCGCTTCCGTATCGGCCAGACCGGTTCCCTGGCGCTGCTGGATGAACAGAGCAAATGGCTGGTGCCGATCGCGGGCGTACAAGCGCTGGATCAAGCGACTCCGACCATCGTTGGCTTGGCGAGAACGCCGGGCAAGGGCGAGTTCTGGAGCGACAAGTCCGAAGATTTCTACAGCATTGCCGTACCGTTTGAAGGCGGCCCATGGTCGGTGGTGGCGAGCATGCCGAAAACCGAAATTCGTGCCGTGACCTGGAGTGTCGGCATTCAATTGGCGATTGGCAGTCTGCTGGCGATGTTGATCGCTGTGGGGGCGGCGGTCTGGTTGCTGCGCAGCAAACTCGCGCCGCTGGGTGATCTGGTGCGTCAGGCCGAAGCCTTGGGCGCCGGTGATTTGAGCGTGCGGCTGAACGTATCGAGCAATGACGAAATCGGTCAGTTGGCCCGCGCGTTCAACCAGATGAGCCAGGCGCTGTCGACCATGGTCGAACACATCCGCAAGGCCTCGCAAGAGGTCAACAGCCGCGCCCAGGCCTTGTCCGGTCTGTCCGGCGGCGCCTATGAAGGGATGGAGCAGCAGTCGGGCGAAATCACCAGCATGGCCGGCGCCGTGGAAGAGTTCAGCGCCACTTCCCTGAACATTGCCGACAACATGGGTAACACCCAGCGTCTGGCTCAGGAAAACGCACAGCAAACCCAGATCGGTCGTACGTCGATGGACGAAGCGTCCTCGTCTCTGGAGCAAATCGCCGGCGCGCTGAACAGCACGGCGACGGTGATCAATACCTTGGGTCAGCGCTCCCAGGAAATTGGTGGCATCGTCGGCGTGATTACTTCGATCGCCGATCAAACCAACCTGCTGGCCCTCAACGCCGCCATCGAAGCCGCTCGTGCCGGTGAGCAGGGGCGTGGTTTCGCCGTGGTAGCCGATGAGGTTCGTAACCTGGCTTCCCGTACCCGCCAGGCGACAGATGAAATTTCCGGCATGATCCAAAGCATCCAGCAGGAAACCGGCAACGCCATCAGCACCATGGAACAGGGCAATGTGTTGATGCAGGAAGGCCTGTCACGCAACGCCAACGTCGCCAGTGCCCTGGCACGGATCGATGAGCAAAGCCGCTCGGCCGGTCAGCAATTCGCGGCGATCACCACCGCCACTCAAGAACAGAGCAGTACCGCCACCTTGCTGAGCAGCAACCTGCAAAGCATTGCCCTGGCGAACAGTGAGCAGCGAGAAGTGGTGTCCAATCTGGCGATCACCGCCAAAGAGCTGGAGAAGCTGGCGGCGGATTTGCGGCATGAGGTTGATCGGTTCCGCTGAGGCACCGCCGCATTCTTTCTCTGCCATGAGCTGAGTTGTGTTGTTTTTAAGCTTGATGAATCGTTTCAGCAAGACTATAAAAACGACACAACTCCAAGAAAGGCTCCTGTCATGACTCCGCTCAAACTCATCATCGCTCTCGGTGCGCTGTCGGCTACCTCCCACGCCATGGCTTGGGACTACGTGTTGCTCGACACCGACAAAGCGGCCCAGAACTGGCAGATCACCAGTCAGCAACTCGGCATCAAAACCGGTAAACCCTTCTCGGTCACCCTGCGCACCTTGCACGGCGGTCGGCAGGAGGGCGTCAGCATCGTCGATATCGATAACGGCACCATGAAGCTCTCGGTGGTGCCGACCCGCGGGATGAACGTCCTGCAGGCGTCGGTCGGTGATTTGCGCATGGGTTGGGATTCGCCGGTCAAGGACGTGGTCAATCCGTCCTTCATCGAACTCAATGGCCGCGGCGGATTGGGTTGGCTGGAAGGCTTTAACGAACTGGTCGCCCGCTGTGGCTACGAGTGGGTCGGTCACCCCGGCATGGACAACGGTGAACTGCTGACGCTCCACGGCCGCGCCGCCAACATCCCGGCCAGCAAAGTCACGTTGCACATCGATGAAAAAGCGCCTTACACCATCAGCCTGCGCGGCGAGCTGAAAGAGCAGGCGTTCAAGAAAGTCGACTTCTCGGTGATGACCGAACTGGTCACCGAGCCCGGCAGCGCAGCGTTCGCCCTCAAAGACACCCTCACTAACAACGGCGATTATCCAAAGGAATATCAGGCGTTGTACCACAGCAATTTCAGTACTCCATTCCTGGAGCAGGGCGCCCGTTTCGCCGCACCGGTGAAACAGGTATCGCCATTCAACGACAAGGCCAAAGGGGATTTGCCGGATTGGCAAACTTACCGTGCGCCAACCAAGGACTACGACGAGACGGTTTACAACGTCGTGCCTTACAGCGATGCCAAGGGCGATACGCTGACCGTGCTGCATAACAAAGCCGGGAGCCTTGGGGTGTCGGTTGGGTTTAATACTCAGCAGTTGCCAGTGTTTTCGCTGTGGAAAAACACGGATACGCAAGGGCAGGGGTATGTAACCGGATTGGAGCCTGGGACGAGTTTTTCCTACAACCGTCGGTATCAGCGGCCACTTGGTTTGGTGCCGATGATTGGGGTTAAAGAGCAGAGGCAGTTTCAGATCCGGTATAGCTTGCTGGCGGATAAAGGGGCTGTGGATAAGGCTTTGAAAACGGTGAACGACATTCAGGGTGGTCGGGAGACTGAGGTGCGGCAGGCGCCTTTGGTGGATTTGAGCAAGGAGTAAACTCACTTTAACTCCCTGTCCGTCGAGAGGGCGAGACGAGCAGTAATGTCTGCGATAGGTATTCACTGCTCGTTGAGGTGTCAAAAGGGAAGCCTCATTTTTGAGGCTTGTGCGGCATCAAACAAACGCCGGATAAAGTCGAAGTCGTTCCAGGTTTGATTGGTATAAAACCGGTATTCCTTGTCTTCGATATCATCGAAGTAATAGATGACGTACTCCGCATATTTTTCATCGGAGTTGAAGCTGTAGCGCAGAGAAAGGGAAAATCCTGTTTCTTTTAGTTTTACGAACGAGTTGTTGTCGTCATAACTCCAGGAAAATTCGCCTTGTTCCGTCTTCTCGGTCAACGCTCTTACAAAGTTCAGGAATCTAGGCGGTAACATATTGTCGCCTTCTGGCCGGGTTAAGCTTTTCAAAATTCTCTTTGACGTTTTCACGCTGAGGCTGGTCGATATTGCAATGCTTCCGCCAAGTGCGCGCGTGTAATTGCATTCACCTGTTCAAGGTCTGCCAATGTACGGGCTACTTTGAGCAGACGGTGGGCCGACCGGAGTGACAAGGTCAAACGCTCGCAAGCAGTTTCCAGCCACGCTTCGTCGGTTGTGGATAACTTGCAGTGTCGACGCAGCCCTGGCAAATCAAGAAATGCGTTGGCACAGCCTTGGCGTATGTTTTGACGCTCCCGGGCGTTGGCGACCAGAACCGCAGCAGTGGCGGTGTCATCGCCGGGTTTGAGCGCAGGATTCAACGCTGTGGCCTCCCGAGCGACAGTCAGGTGCAGGTCGATCCGGTCCAGCAGAGGCCCCGACAATTTGTTGCGATAACGCTGGACCATGTCCGGTGTACAACTGCATTTGCCGCTGGGTTCGCCGAGATATCCACAGGGACACGGGTTCATCGCGGCCACCAGTTGAAAGCGCGCCGGAAACCTCACGCGATCCTTGGCGCGGGAAATCACGATGTGGCCGGATTCCAACGGCTCTCTTAAAACCTCCAACACCTTGCGATCGAATTCCGGAAGCTCATCGAGAAACAGAACGCCATGGTGGGCGAGAGTTATTTCGCCGGGTTGCGGTTTCGAACCACCGCCCACCAATGCCGGGCCCGAGGCGGAGTGATGGGGCTGGCGGAATGGTCTTTGCGGCCAGTGGCTCAAGGGCACGCAACTGGTGACGGATTGAATAGCTGCGACTTCCAGCGCCTCGTTTTCGGCCAAAGGAGGGAGCAGGCCCGGCAAACGACTCGCCAACAGCGTTTTCCCGGTTCCCGGCGGTCCGCTAAACAGCAGGTTATGAGCCCCAGCCGCCGCAATCAGCAATGCGCGCTTGGCCGAGATTTGCCCCTGCACCTCATTCAAGTCGGGATACGGCTTGCTGGCGTAGAGCAACCCGTTGGAAACGTAGGGCTCGACCGGCGTATGTCCATTGAAGTGCGCAACGGCTTCCAGCAGGTGATCCACGGCAAACACCTTCAACCCCGACGCCAGGCACGCCTCCTCGGCGTTCGCCCGCGGCACCATCAACGAGCGCCCGGCCTTTCGTGCGGCCAGCGCGGCCGGCAACACGCCTCTCACGGCACGTACCGCGCCTGACAGCGCCAACTCTCCCAGGCATTCAATGTCATCCAGCGTCAGCGTCGGCACCTGCACGCTGGCGGACAGAATCCCCAAGGCAATCGCCAGATCAAACCGTCCGCCATCCTTAGGTAAGTCCGCAGGCGCGAGATTCAGCGTGATGCGCCGCGCAGGGAATTGCAGCCCCGAATTGATGATCGCGCTGCGCACCCGATCCTTGCTTTCCTTTACTGCCGCTTCGGGTAAACCAACCATCGTCAATGACGGCAGACCGTTGGCCAGATGGACTTCTACGGTAACGGCGGGCGCATCGACACCAATCTGGGCGCGGCTGTGAACGATGGAGAGGGACATGGTCGTTCCTTGAGCTTTACGGGAACCGCTTCCTGCGGTTTTTTGAAGGGTAGTCGGGGGCGCGTGATGGCGCAGGCGCCAAATTTTCGCAGGATGTTGCGAGTGTCTTTCTGATGGGTGAAGCGTAAGGGAGTGGGGATTTGCGACGTAATCAGTCGCGGGATGAGGTTGTTGTAGGACGTTGCCTGGATCTATGAAGGACGGCGGCGAAAGCTGAATCGAAGGCGAAAAAAAACCGCCTTGAGGAAGCGGTTTTTTATGTGCGGGCTTCGGTGAGGCCAAGACCTGCGTCCTTAGTGAATACAGTCACGGTGCTGAGGTTGTTCACCTTTTGTTTCGAATCAGGCGTAGCGGGAGTCGCATTGGCGCATTTGCATAAGTGAATTCAGGTTATACACTCAAGATTAATGCATAACGTTAAGCTTTAAATTATGATCGTTAGCTTTAAGTGTTCTGAGACCGAGTACCTGTTTCGCAACGGTAAGACCCGTATGTAGTCAGCCATTCTGAGTGTCGTGGAACGAAAGCTGACGATGCTTGATGCTGCTGCCGTACTGATTGACCTTCGATCACCGCCGGGTAATCGCTTGGAGGCATTGGGGGGAAATCGAAAAGGTCAGCACAGCATCCGTATCAACGCTCAATGGCGAATTTGCTTTGTTTGGGGTCTTAACGGGCCAGAGAATGTCGAAATCGTCGATTATCACTGAGGTGAGTAATGACTAAGAATGGTATGCGCCCGGTTCACCCCGGCGAGATCCTCAAAGAGGAATACCTGGAGCCTCTGAGCCTTACGGCGGCAGCCTTGGCTAGAGCATTGAGCGTTTCGACACCAACGGTGAACGACATCGTGCTCCAGCGTCGGGGTGTCAGCGCTGATATGGCTCTAAGGCTATCTATCTGTCTGGACACGACCCCGGAATTTTGGCTGAACCTGCAATCGACTTACGATTTGCGCAAAGCCGAGATTGAGCGAGGGGCAGCGATCCGGGATCAGGTTGAGCGGCTTCCGCACTGCGCCTGATCCTCAATTCCTGAACGAACCCCACGCTATAACGTGGGGTTTTTTTTGTCGTTCAGAATGCCTGGAGTATTCGGGAAGCACGCTTCCACCAAGGTGCATTGACTGCAGGCTGCGGCCGTTCACTATCCGCCAGCATCTGCGGAACATCCTGCAACCTAATCCACGGTTGGTTATTCCAGTGCAGCAAACTCAACGACATCTCTGGCCAGTTCAGCAGGCTCAGGATCGGGCGTTCGGTTGAGGTGGGTTGTTGGGCGTCTCTGAGGGCTGGCACTACGTTGTGGGTTAGCCATTCGCGCAGGCCTCGGTATTCGGGGCAGTAGTGGTAGACGAGTAGGGCGTAGACGCCGGACTCGCTGATTAGCAGGGTGTTTTCGATGGTGCCGTGGATGAGTATCCGTAAGGTCTGGTGCTGGTCGGGATCGAGTTTACGGACGGCGCGTTCGTCGAGGAACAGGCGAAGCAATCGGCCCAGGTCTCGGGCGCAGAACCAGGCTTGGTTTTCCAACAGTAGGGTGTGGAGGTGGAGTTTGTGGCGGGTGAAGACGTGTGGGGACAGATAAGCGTCATCGCTATTCATTGATACAGCTCCTTTTGCTAAAGAGGCTGCCGTCAATCGTCGCCAAACGATTGGGGTGGCAGCTGTACGCGGGTTGGCGAACCGGAGCAAAAGGAACCCGGCAGACCCGAAGGTCTCCCACGCACAGCCGCCATAACTCGAGAGATGGTCGTCGTGCACCTTAAGCTTCCAGGTCGCCAAACCCAGTGCTGAATATTCAGCTGAGGATGAGCTTAGGAACCTGGGCTTTGCGACGCTATCGGACGGCGGTGGTGATCTTTGTAGGACGTTGCCGAGATGGTGGCGGGGCGGCAGATCAGAAGATCGCAGCGTTGGGCAGTTCCTACAGGTAAATCTGAAGGTCGTTCCGACCTTATTCGCGAGCAAGCCCGCTCCCACATTAGATCGGATTTCAAAGTGGGATCTGCGGCGTTACTCGGCCGGTGGATTGAGCTTCGCTTCCAGCTCCGCAACCTTCGCCTCAAGACTCTCCAACCGTGCCCGCGTCCGTGCCAGCACGACCATCTGGCTATCAAACTCTTCCCGGCTCACCAGGTCCAGCTTGCTGAAGCCGCTCTGCAACAGCGCCTTGAACTGGCTTTCGATTTCGCTTTTCGGCAGTGGGGTGTCGCCGCTGAAGAGGCGGGAGGCGGTGCCGCTCAGGGCATCGAGGAAGTCTTTGGGCGCGAGCATGGGAAATGTCCTGTCAACAATGGCGGGCAGTGTATCACGCAGTGTCTATAGTCAATCTCGCAGTCAGGGGTGCACGCTTTTTGCGCATGGGGACGGACGGCTGTGCACTGTTGTTGTGCGTATCCGTCGGGCCATTTGCGCGAAGCCGCTTGCAGCAGCGGCCAAAGGCTTGAAACCAGTGGGTTTCGGCGAGATGGCAAGCTTTCTGCTTAGTCGGTAGTGACCCATGCACTGATGCAGTCGCTGTGACGAATGCAGTGCGCCAAGCGGAACGGGGGCAAGTGTTTCGTGCGGAGTGGTTAGCAGGCGTCGGACGGGCAGGTAAGGCCGACGATGCGTTACAAAGCCAGGCACTGCGCTTAGACTTGAGTCGGGTTTGTTTTCCTGGGGCAAGTCCACCAATTCGGGAGAGAGTTTTCATGAAGCTAGTCACTGCCATCATCAAGCCGTTCAAACTGGACGACGTACGCGAGTCGCTGTCCGAGATCGGCGTGCAGGGCATTACCGTTACTGAAGTCAAAGGCTTCGGTCGGCAGAAGGGTCACACCGAGCTGTATCGCGGCGCGGAATACGTGGTCGATTTCCTGCCAAAGGTGAAGATCGACGTCGCCATTGACGACAAGGATCTTGACCGGGTTATCGAGGCGATAACCAAGGCTGCCAACACCGGCAAGATCGGTGACGGCAAGATCTTCGTGGTCAATCTGGAGCAGGCGATTCGCATCCGTACCGGCGAAACCGATACCGACGCAATCTAAGCCGCCACAAACCCAACGCCCCAGGAGAAAACAATATGACTCTGCGTAAATTCGCAGGGCTAGGAGCCCTGTTGTCCCTCGTAATGCCCGGCCTGGCCATGGCGGCAGACGAAGTGGCAGCCCCAGTCCTCAACTCCGGCGACACTGCCTGGATGATGACCTCGACAGCCCTCGTGCTGTTCATGACCATTCCCGGCCTCGCGCTGTTCTACGGCGGCATGGTTCGCTCCAAAAACATTCTTTCCGTGATGATGCAGTGCTTCGCCATTACCGGTCTGATCAGCATCCTGTGGGTCATTTATGGCTACAGCATCGCGTTCGACACCACCGGCATGGAACAGGGCGTCATCAACTTCAACTCGTTCTTCGGTGGCATGGGCAAGGCATTCCTCGCCGGTGTCACGCCAGCGAGCCTGACCGGGCCTGCGGCGCTGTTCCCTGAAGCGGTGTTCGTCACCTTCCAGATGACGTTCGCCATCATCACCCCTGCGCTGATCGTCGGTGCCTTCGCCGAGCGGATGAAGTTCTCCGCCATGCTGATCTTCATGGGCGTCTGGTTCACTCTGGTTTATGCACCCATCGCGCACATGGTCTGGTCCGGTAACGGCGGCCTGTTGTGGGACTGGGGCGTGCTGGACTTCGCCGGTGGCACCGTGGTGCACATCAACGCCGGTGTGGCCGGTCTGATCGCCTGCCTGGTACTGGGCAAACGTAAAGGCTTCCCGACCACCCCGATGGCGCCGCACAACCTCGGTTACACCCTGATGGGCGCTGCCATGCTGTGGGTTGGCTGGTTCGGCTTCAACGCCGGCTCCGCCGCAGCGGCCAACGGCACTGCCGGTATGGCGATGCTGGTGACCCAGATCGCAACTGCCGCCGCCGCACTGGGCTGGATGTTCGCCGAGTGGATCACTCACGGCAAACCAAGTGCCCTGGGTATCGCTTCGGGTGTTGTGGCCGGTCTGGTTGCAATCACGCCAGCCGCTGGCACCGTCGGCCCGATGGGCGCTCTGGTCATCGGTCTGGCTGCCGGCGTGGTGTGCTTCTTCTGCGCCACCACCCTGAAACGCAAACTCGGCTATGACGACTCCCTGGACGCCTTCGGCGTGCACGGTATCGGCGGTATCCTCGGCGCGATCCTGACCGGTGTCTTCGCTGCACCGTCGCTGGGTGGTTTCGGCACCGTCACCGACATCGCCGCACAAGTCTGGATTCAGTGCAAAGGCGTGGGCTTCACGGTGATCTACACCGCGATCGTCACCTTCATCATTCTCAAAGTGCTGGACGCCGTCATGGGTCTGCGTATCACTGAGGAAGAAGAGGCGGTCGGCATCGATCTGGCACTCCACAACGAACGCGGCTACAACTTGTAAGTACGCGCACAAAAAAACTTGCCCGGCTTGCCGGGCATTTTTTTGTCTGGAGTTTGTCAGTGAAGGAACTGCTGAAAGGTTTTTTCGTACACGTTTAGTGGCGTTTACGACGAGCGTTTTTCTGCGGCCAATGGCTTACATGATTGAAGGAATATTAGGGCCTTTGTTTTTTCCCAGAGCGCGCTAGAATGCGCCCCGAACGTGCGGAGAACTGTATGTGGCAACAGACTCTGATTACCCTGCGGGCGAGGCCCCGGGGCTTTCATCTGGTAACAGACGAGTTACTCGCCGGCCTGCCTGAACTCAAGGCATGTCGGGTCGGCCTGTTGCATTTGTGGCTGCAGCATACCTCGGCGTCGTTGACCATCAACGAGAACGCCGATCCGGCGGTACGTCGCGACTTCGAACGATTTTTCAATCGTCTGATCCCACAAGGAACAGACGGCTATGAGCATAACGACGAAGGCCTGGACGACCTCCCGGCGCACTTCAAGGCCAGCGTGCTTGGCTGTCAGCTCAGTTTGCCGATTTCGGCAGGCCGACTGGCGTTGGGGACCTGGCAAGGCGTTTATCTGGGCGAGCACCGTGATTTTGGCGGTGCCCGTAAAGTCCTCGCCACCGTGCACGGTGAAGAGGCATAAACCGCTGGTTGCCAGCGGTTGTAGAATTTTTTCCGGCGGCCTTCGACAGACGGCGAAGCTGGGCTATAACTAATCTGCTTTTCGCAAGTCATGAGGTAGAACATGAGCGACGATGATCTGGAAAACGACGACCTCGAAGTAGGCGACGACGACGAAACCGAAGAAGGTCTGGAAACAGCAGCGGAAGACGTTGCTGACGACGATGGCGGTGAAACGCCCGTTCCGACCGCCAAAGGCAAAGCCAAGGCAGCGGTATCGGTCGATGAGCTGCCGAGCGTCGAAGCAAAAAACAAGGAGCGTGACGCTCTGGCGCGGGCCATGGATGAGTTCCTGGCCAAGGGCGGCAAGGTGCAGGAAGTGGAGGCCAATGTGGTCGCCGATCCGCCCAAGAAGCCTGACAACAAGTACGGCAGCCGGCCTATCTGAGCCTGCTACTTGCTTGCTGAAAAAGCCCGCCGTCGCTGCGGGCTTTTTTATGGGCAGTGTAAAAATCTGGAATTTGCAGTGATCCCCTGTGGGAGCGGGCTTGCTCGCGAAGGGGCCGTGTCAGTCAGCATTGATGTCGACTGACACACCGCTTTCGCGAGCAAGCCCGCTCCCACATTTGATTTTGTACTAAACAGGATCAATGTTGGGCGTTCCAGAGGGCCAACAACGCCGGCAACTCGCTCAGGCTGCGTATCTCGGCATCTGGTGCCTTCTCGGCTTCCCAAACTTTGCCCGTCGGGTTAAACCAGATCGCGCGCAATCCCGCCTGCTGGGCGCCGGCAATGTCGTCACCCGGATGATCGCCGATATGCACGGCCGTCTCGGCCGTCGCACCACCACGCTGCAACGCCTCATGAAACAGTCGCGCATCCGGCTTGCCGATGCCGATGTCTTCGGCGCACAAGGCAAACTTGAAGTAATCCGCCAGCCCTAACCGGCGCACATCGGCGTTGCCATTGGTGACCACGCCGAGCGCGTAGTGATTGGCCAGAGTCTCCAGGGTCGGTTGCACCTCCGGGAAGATGTCCAGCTGATGCCGCGCATGCAGAAACACTTCAAAACTCTTGTCGGCCAGATCTGAGGCCTGACCATGGTCGTAACCGGCCTCTTCCAGCGCGTGGAACAAGACTCGGCGGCGCAGGGCGCTGATGCGGTGCTTGAGGCCCGGCTCACCGCTCAGGATCCGTTCGCGAATCGCCCACAAATGCTCCACCGGCACGGCGCCCAGATTTGGTGCGTGTTCGGTCAGCCATTCACGCAATATGGCTTCGGCGCTGACGATCACCGGGGCGGTGTCCCACAGGGTGTCGTCGAGGTCGAAGGTGATCAATTGAATTCTCATGACTCATCGCCTTTGATGCGTTTGGCCCTTGGATGGGCGCTGTCGTAAACCGTCGCCAAGTGCTGGAAGTCCAGGTGGGTGTAGATCTGGGTGGTTTTGATGTCCGAGTGGCCGAGCAACTCCTGAACCGCTCGCAAGTCCTGGGAAGACTCCAGCAAATGGCTGGCAAAGGAGTGGCGCAGCATGTGCGGATGCAGGTTCTGTCCCAGTTCGCGCTCGCCAGCGGCTTTAACCCGCACCTGAATCGCCCGTGGGCCGAGGCGCCGGCCTTGCTGGCTGACAAACACCGCGTCGTCCGCCGGGTTGGTCATGGCCCGTAGCGGCAGCCACAACTCCAGCGCTTCGCGAGCTTTTTTGCCGACCGGCAGCAGTCGGGTCTTGCTGCCCTTGCCGAGCACTTGAACCATGCCGTCGGCCAGGTCCAACTGATCCAGATTAAGTCCGGTCAGCTCCGACAGCCGTAAACCTGAGGAATAGAACAGCTCCAGGATCGCTTGATCCCGACGTGCCAGAAAATCATCTTCCACCGCGCCCTCAAGCAGTTGCAGCGCGCGATCGGTGTCGAGGGTTTTTGGCAGCCGACGTTCGCCCTTCGGCGGCGCCAGGCCGTTGGCCGGGTCATGGTCGCAGAGGCCTTCGCGGTTCAGATAGTGATAGAGCCCGCGCACCGCCGACAGCAGCCGCGCCAGGCTGCGCGAAGATTGGCCCTGTGAATGCAGACGAGCGATCAGGCTGCGCAGGCGCTGGATGTCCAGGGCCGCCCAACTGCTGATGTTCTGTTTGACGCACCAGCCCAGCACTTTGTCGAGGTCGCGACGGTAGGCATACAGCGTGTGAGGCGACACCTGCCGCTCACTGCGCAGGTGTTCGCAGTAAGCGTCCAGTTGCCGTTCCACGATCAGCGTACCGAGCGCAGGGAGGTGTTGACCCGTGGCAGCACGCGACCCATGACTTCGGCGATGTAGCTGAGAAACAGCGTGCCCACCGAGCTCTTGTAGTGCTGCGGGTCGCGGCTGGCGATGGCCAGGACGCCGTGGATGCCTTGGTAGCTGATGGCGACGACGGCGGTGGAGCCGATCTGCTTGCGCTGTTCTTCGCCAAACAGGAAGTCCAGTTCGTGTTCACGCAGGCTGCCGCTGACGCTTTTGTCTTCCGAGAGCAAGCCGCCGATGGCCGTTTGCGCGTCGGCATGAGTGACCCAGCGGCCGACCGGCATCGGGTTGTCACCCAGCAGGATCAGGCTGACGAAGGGCACCTGGAAGTCCTGGCGCAGACTGTCTTCGACGCTGATCACCACGTCTTCCAGGCTGGTGGCGTCCATCAGCGCGAGAATCAGGCGGCGGGTCTTGTCGAAAAGGCGGTCGTTGTCGCGGGCCACGTCCATCAAGTGCGAGAGGCGATGACGCAACTCGATATTGCGGTCGCGCAGGATGCTCATCTGGCGTTCGACCAGCGAGATGGTGTCGCCACGCTGGTGCGGAATGCGCAAGGTTGCGAGCAGTTCTTCGTGCTCGACGAAGAAATCCGGATGAGCCTCCAGGTACGCGGCAATAGCCGCCGCCTCAAGGCTTTCGGAAGGGGATTCGTCGGGCTGTAGGGCGGGAACCTGGGGCTTATCTTTCATGGATTCGACTCTCTCAAAGACGCACTTGTCCTTCATAAACGCGCACTGCCGGGCCGGTCATCATGACCGGTTGGCCAGGGCCTGCCCATTCAATGGACAAACGCCCGCCGGGCAGGTCGATCAATAGCGGCGAATCCATCCACCCCTGGCTGATCGCGGCCACTGCGGCAGCGCAAGCGCCGGTTCCGCACGCCTGGGTTTCCCCGGCACCGCGTTCCCAGACGCGCAACTGCGCGCGGTTGCGGTCGATGACCTGGAGAAAACCGACATTGACCCGCGCCGGGAAGCGCGGATGGTTTTCGATTTTCGGCCCCAGTTCATGCACCGGTGCATTGTTGATGTCGCTGACCCGCAGCACGGCATGGGGGTTGCCCATGGACACGGCGGCCAGTTCGACCGCAGTACCGTCGACGTCAACCTGATAACTCAGGGCCTGTTCCGGCGCGTCGAACGGAATGTCGGCCGGTACCAGGCGCGGTGCGCCCATGTTGACACCGATCTGCCCGTCGCTGCGGATATCCAGTTCGATGATGCCGCTTTTGGTCTCGACGCGGATCTGCCGCTTCGCGGTCAGGCGTTTGTCGAGCACGAAGCGTGCGAAACAGCGCGCACCGTTGCCGCACTGTTCCACTTCGGAGCCGTCGGCGTTGAAAATCCGATAGCGGAAATCCACGTCCGGGTTGCTGGGTGCTTCGACGATCAGCAACTGGTCGAAACCGATACCCGTATGCCGATCGCCCCATTGCTTGGCGTGTTTGGGCAGGATGTGCGCATGCTGGCTGACCAGGTCGAGGACCATGAAGTCATTGCCCAGGCCGTGCATCTTGGTAAAACGCAGCAGCATGGTTTTACTCCGGCAGCAGGCTTTCGCCAGCAAACAACTCGGCTACCGTCTCACGGCGACGCACTTCAAATGCCTGATCACCGTCCACCAACACTTCAGCGGCACGGCCGCGGGTGTTGTAGTTGGAACTCATGACAAACCCGTAGGCACCGGCCGAATGCACGGCCAGCAGATCGCCTTCTTCCAGGGCCAGCTGACGGTCCTTGGCCAGGAAGTCGCCGGTCTCGCAGATCGGCCCGACGATGTCGTAGGCACGGGCAGCGGAGTTGCGCGGGCGCACGGCGGTGACGTCCATCCAGGCCTGGTACAGCGCCGGGCGGATCAGGTCGTTCATGGCCGCGTCGACGATGGCGAAGTCTTTGTGTTCGGTGTGCTTGAGGTACTCGACCTGGGTCAGCAGCACGCCGGCGTTGGCGACGATAAAGCGGCCCGGCTCGAACACCAGTGCCAGGTCACGACCGTCGAGACGCTCGCGCACGGCTTTGATGTAGTCGGCAGCCAATGGCGGCTCTTCATCGCGATAACGCACGCCCAAACCACCACCGAGATCGATGTGGCGCAGGTAAATACCGCAATCGCCGAGGCGGTCGACCAGGCCCAGCAGGCGGTCAAGGGCGTCGATGAAGGGCGGCAGGGTGGTCAGTTGCGAACCGATGTGGCAATCGACGCCGACCACTTCCAGGTTTGGCAGTTGGGCGGCGCGGATGTACACGTCTTCGGCGTCGGCGATGGCGATGCCGAACTTGTTCTCTTTAAGACCGGTGGAAATGTACGGGTGGGTGCCGGCGTCGACATCCGGGTTCACGCGCAGCGAGATCGGTGCGCGAACGCCCAGCTCGGCGGCGACCACTTGCAGACGTTCCAGCTCATCGGTGGATTCGACATTGAAGCAATGCACGCCGACTTCCAGGGCGCGACGCATGTCGTCACGGGTCTTGCCGACACCGGAGAAGACGATCTTGTCGGCGCTGCCGCCAGCGGCCAGTACGCGTTCCAGCTCGCCACGGGAGACGATGTCGAAACCGGCGCCCAAACGCGCCAGGACATTCAGTACACCCAGGTTGGAGTTGGCCTTGACCGCAAAGCAGACCAGGTGCGGCATGCCGGCCAGCGCATCGGCGTAAGCCAGGTACTGGGCTTCGATGTGCGCACGGGAGTAGACGTAGGTCGGTGTGCCAAAGCGTTCGGCGATGGCGGACAGGGCAACACCTTCCGCGAACAGCTCGCCGTCACGGTAGTTAAAAGCGTCCATGGCGTTCCCTTATTGGTAGACGTCGTGCTTGTGTGCTTTCGACGCAGGCTGCTTTTGCGAGGACTTGGCTTGCTCGGCAGGGTCCTGGCTATCGTCAGGCAGGTACAGCGGGCCTTTTTGACCACAGGCCGATAATAAGCTGACAAAAGCGACGAGCGAAGCGAGCGCAGCAAGGGAAGAGATCAGGCGCTTCATGGCGAAATCCTTGAAAATGCATTAATTGCGCCGGAGTATACCGGCCACCCGGCAGCTTGCCTATGCGACGGGGCTCCCGTCCGGCGGGGCTTGGCATGATGTCGGCGAGTTATATGCAATCCATTGTGGGAGTGGGCTTGCTCCGGGCGGCGTTCCGACGAATGCGGTGGTTCAGTCAACAAACATGTTGGATGTGTCGGCCTCTTCGCGAGCAAGTCGGGTCGCCGCATCGCCGCTCCCACAGGTACAGCGCTACCATATCGATATCGACGCTTGATCGTTATCCTTTGCAATCACCGGGGCTCGCCCGTATCTTGCGGCGCTTGAGCGTGAGTAGACACTTTTTGAGGTTCCCGCAATGAGTTTGACTGAAGCCCGTTTCCACGATCTGGTCGATGCCACCCAGCAAGCGCTGGAGGATATTTTTGACGAGTGTGACCTGGATATCGATCTGGAGAGCTCGGCCGGTGTGCTCACCGTCAAGTTCGAAAACGGCAGCCAGTTGATTTTCAGCCGTCAGGAACCCCTGCGGCAGCTGTGGCTGGCGGCCGTGTCCGGCGGGTTTCACTTCGATTACGACGAAGAGAGCGAGCGCTGGATGTGCGACAAGAGCGAAGAGCAACTGGGCGAAATGCTCGAGCGCATCGTCAAGCAGCAAGCTGACGCCGAGCTCGATTTCGAAGGCCTGTGAGATCGTGACTCAGCCTGCGCCCGTTCGACCGCCAAAACCGCTCTACAGCAATGTCAGCCCGGCGGTGGCTTCGCCATGCAGCGGTGTGTGTCGGCTGGATGAACAGAAGGTCTGCCTTGGGTGTTTTCGCCATGTCGAAGACATCCGCGAATGGCGCTCGGCCGATGACGATCGGCGGCGAGTGATTTGCGCGCAGGCCATCCAGCGCAAATCCTGCGCCTGACGCGCAACTTGTGGGAGCGGGCTTGCTCGCGAATGCGGTGTATCAGTCGATATCAATTTTGACTGTCACACCGCATTCGCGAGCAAGCCCGCTCCCACAGGGTCTACTCTGAGTGAGCTCACGATTTTCCCCTGTCAGGGCCGTGGTCACCCCTGACTTGTATATTTATTGAGCTGTGATAGTGTCGAGAAACGCCTCAACCCATCGAGGCTCGTGAAAACCCCGCCTTTTTCTGGCGGGGTTTTGCTTTTTCTGTGCAGAAGAAAGGAGTCTGCCCAAATCATGACCGCACCTTCAATCACCCTTACCCGTCTGGACGTGCAACGTCTGGAGCGCCTGATCGACAGCCTGGATGACACGCTGCCGGGCGTTATCGCGCTGCAAACCGAACTGGATCGCGCCGATACCCTGGTCGGTCACGATGAAGTGCCCGCCGATGTCGTAACCATGAATTCCCGTGTGCATTGCCGCGAAGAAGGCAGCGGCAAGGACTATCACTTGACGCTGGTTTATCCGAAGGATGCCAATGCCGACGAAGGCAAGATTTCCATTCTGGCGCCGGTCGGCAGCGCACTGCTCGGTCTCAAGGTTGGTCAGCATATCGACTGGCCGGCACCGGGTGGCAAGACACTGAAACTGACCCTGCTGGAAGTCGAATCGCAGCCGGCCGAGGGCGGCCACTTTCCGGAATAACCCCCTCAGACCTGCTCGAGCGCCTCGTTCAGTGCGCGCTCCAGGTCAGCCTTGTAGCGCAAATACAAAATGCTTGAACTCTGACCATCACCGAGCAGGCCCGACAGGTCCAGGTCGGTGATGTAGCAGCGATAGCGTTCGGTTTCACGGCGCTGCTCGACGATTTCCCGGGCGACCACGCTGAACAGTTGGTCGCCATGCTCCAGCTCTGAAAACTCCCGCTGATTGCAATACAACGTGACCTGCACCTGTCCCGGTGCGGCTTTACCGACAATCGCCTGCACGTCGTAGAACGGTTTGTTGACCGGGGTTTGCGGCGCTGGCCGAGCTTCGACCCGACGCGCCCGCACGGGGCCGGAGGGCAGCAGTTGGTAATACAAGATGTCCAGGCTCAGCGGCTGGGCGACGTCCATCGGCAGCAAGGCGTCGCGCCGGTACTGGATCGATTGCAGGAAACGTTGCAGCGGCACCAGCAGGCTTTGCTCGTCGTGGTAGGGCAAGCGCTGCTGCCACAGGGCATTGAATTCATCCAGCACGTACAGGTCGGCGCGGTACTCGTTGATCCGGTAGAACACCTGAATGCAATCGGGCTGGCCCATCGGCAGAACCAGCGCCAGGTCGTGGTCTTCCAGCGCCATCGGGTCCAGGTGCAGCGGGCTGTAGCTTGCCAGCTCTTCGCCCAGGTAATCGACCAGCGCCGGTAGCGTGGCGAGGGCGACATGATTGACCTGGCCGGGCACCAATTCCAGCACGTGGTAGTGCTGCTGGACCTGAATCAGGTAGCGATGATTGAGTTTGCTCAATAGCAGGTTCTGCGCGGTGTCGAGGATCTCTTCGACCCTCCGGGCGATGAACTGTGCGCGGTTGTGGCAGAAGCAACGAACCCGCAACGTGGGTTGTTGTAGCCCGCCGGGCAGGTTGTTGAGGTAATCGCGCACGCAGTCGAGCAGCGCGTGAGGGCCGTCGAAGCGGTTGACCAGCACTTCGTTCCAACTGTTGAGCGTGACCTGATCCAGGGTCAGCACCAGGTTTTCCCGGACGCCGGCGTAACTGAGGGAATCAGTGCGCTCGGTGGTCATCAGGATGTTCAGGTCGCGGTGGTGCTTGAGTGGATCGACGCCGACGTTCACCAGGATAAGCACTTCACTCGGCACGCTGGCGCGCAGTAACGGTTCTTCGGCGACGGTCGTCAGCGGCAGGGCGATGCTCTGTTGCAGGCTGCCGAGCAGGTTGAACAGTTCGAACTCGCTCAGGTCGCTGCTGCCGGGATGCAAGGCCAGGCGAGTGCTGCTGTCGATCACGCCATTGCGGTGACACCAGGTCAGCAGTTCCAGCAATTGGCGGCTGCGCTTGATCGGTGCGAAATGCTCCCATTCGAGGGCCGTCAGGCTACCGTTGTACAAACCCCACTGAGTTTGACCCGATTCTTTTTTGTTCGGCGCGTGCACCAGCGTGAGGGTGTCTTCGGCCAGATCCGGGGCGATGCCAGGGTTGATGAACTCGACCTTGTCGGCCTTGCGCTCGAAGGCCGCGTACAACCGGCGACCCAGCACGTTGAGGTCGCGCTTGTTGATCAGGCTGACGGTCTGTTCGTTGCGGGCGAACTGGGTCAGGAAGCGATAGCTGTAATTGAGCTCGTTGACCAAGGCCCTGCGTTCAGAACCGACCTGACGGACTTTCCACTGGCTGCGGCTATCGAGCAGGGCCAGTTGACGATGATCCCACTGCCATTCGTGGGCCAGGCGTTTGAGCAACGAACGCTGCCAGCTCTGAGTGCGACTGTTGCTGCCGGTGAGTTTGCGATTGACCTTCAGGTACAACGCCCGGCGTACCAGCTCCAGCCGTTCCGGCTCGCCACGGGCGGTCAGGTATTCCTCGATGCGCCGGTAGACCACGACGTACGGATCCAGCTCATCAAGGTCGAGCCGATTGGCAAACACAGCTTGCTTGAAACGCAGGCTCAGGCAATGAACCTTGGGGTGTTCGCTGGCATAGACCTCGATCAGCAGCAGTTTGAGGACCGATTTGTACGGCGACTCGATGCCCTTGAACAACTGCCAGAGTCCGGCGCCGATGAACTCCCCCGGCGGGATATAGGCCAGATGCCCCAGGTCCAGGGTTTCATCGGCACGGATGAAGCGCTTGGACATCAGCGTGTGGGTGTAACGGTCGTAGCTCGCTTCTTCGTAGACCGGCACCAACCACCAGATGGGCGTGCGTCCGGCCAGCCAGATCGCGGTGCGGTAAAACTCGTCCAGCAGCAGATAGTGCTGGGTGGTGCCGCAGTCTTCCGAGCTCAGTTGCGTATCACGTTCGCCGCGTACGAAACGGGTCGGGTCGATCAGGAAGAAATGCGCCTCGGCGCCCTGACTGGCGGCCCAAATTTCGAGGAGTTGGCATTTTTTGCGCAGTTCAGCGAGGTCGCTTTCGCTCAAGTCCGGCCCGTGACAAACCCACACGTCCATGTCGCTCTGATCGGCCTGGGCGAGGGTGCCGAGGCTGCCCATCAGGAACAGGCCGTGAATCGGTCGCGGCGGATTGCTGCCATGGCGGGGCTTATAGGAAAACGAGCGGGTCAGGCGTTGGGCTTCGGCGAGGGTGTTGGCGTCGGGTTCGTAATTCGACAGCCCGGCCGGCGTGCTGCCCGAAACGTACCCCGGCAACAGCGGATGATTGACGTGGAAAAACAGCGGCAACAGGGTCAGCACCGCTTGCTGGCGGGTCGACAACCCTTCCATGGCACGGGCCATACGGCCTTCGTTGAGCTTCAGAAAACGTGCGCGCAGTTGGCTGAGAACCTTGCGGTCGATTCCCTCGTCCAGATCGGGGCGGATTTCATGGGTGCGGGTCATGTCAGCTCAAACCGGCTCGCAGGGCTCAGACGTGGGTGTCTGCGGATGAGGGGCAGTTTAGCGCCTCGGCTCCAGGACTTTTAAGCTGATTTTGTTTTTCTGGCGTCAGATTTTTATCTCGGGGCGACGGCAGGCAACAGGGCCGGTAACGAAATGTGCCCGCGGAAATCCCGTAGCAGGGGTTTCCGTGGGCGCTACGGTAATGCTCAGGCAGTTTCCCGGACGTTGAGAATGGTCAGAACGGTTTGCACATTTTGCGCGGCGTCACGACCGAGGCTGGTCAGATAACCACCATCTGGCTGGGTGATCAGTTCTTTGTCGAACAGTCTTTGGGCGGCGGCAATGGCTTTCGGGGCAGCGGTCTGATGAATTTTCAAACCTTCCTGGGAACTGTCCAGGTTGAAGAGTGCGAGGATTTCCAGTTCGGCAACCAACTCAGGGGTAAGCGACATAAGGACTCCAGACTTTCTAGGAATTGGACGATAGCGCCCCTAAGGTGATCCCACTCGGGCGGCATGTCCAGTGCTCGCGACAGGGTTTTTTCGCCTTGGGAAGCATTCCCCGGTGGGTGGTGCGGCAGCGGGGTGGATTCAGTGTAGTCAGGGTCTGAGAAACGGTTGCCTGAATTGAAAAAGATCGCAGCCTTCGACAGGTGCGATCTTTTGATTTTATTTCTTTTCCGGCGGCAACTCTGGCAATGCACGCAACGCAGCTTCATACCATTCGGAGTTGAACGCGCGGTCTTCTTCGAGGATCGCGTCAATTTCCACTGCCAGAACGTGGGCCATCAGATTGAGAATTTCTTCACGCTCGTAACCCACCAATGTCAGCTTGTTGAAGGTCGCCTTGGCGGCCGGCGGGTTGTCGCTTTCGATCTGGTTTTCGATGGCTTCGACCAGGGTATTTTCGGCGAACTCTTCTTCGTCGATGTCGATATCAGTTGGCTCGCTCATGGCAGGCTCCTCAAGTTAAGGCGGCCAGTTTACCTGCATTCAGCGCTGTGATGCTGCTGGCAAGAAACGTCGCGACGTTCTATAAAAGGCACCTGCCAACCCTGCCAACCCTGCACGGCCTGGAGGCTATGTGATGCTCAAGCTTTATGGATTTTCCGTCAGCAACTACTACAACATGGTCAAGCTGGCGCTGCTGGAGAAGGGACTGCCGTTCGAAGAAGTATTGTTTTACCCGGGGCCGAGCCCCGAGGCATTAGCCATCAGCCCGCGCGGGAAGGTGCCGGTGCTGGGCGTCGAACAGGGTTTCGTCAACGAAACCAGCGTGATTCTCGAATACCTCGAACACAGCCAGAAAGGCACGCCGCTGTTGCCAAGCGATCCCTTTGAGCGTTCGCAGGTCCTGGCACTGGCCAAGGAAATCGAGCTGTACATCGAATTGCCGGGGCGTGCCTGCTACGGCGAAGCATTTTTCGGCATGACTGTGCCGGATGCGATCAAGGACAAGACCAAAGCCGAGTTGCTGCTGGGGTTCGCTTCACTGGGCAGGCACGGCAAGTTCGCCCCTTATGTGGCAGGCGACAGCCTGAGCATTGCGGATTTGTATTTCCTCTACAGCGTGCCGCTGGCCTGTGCGGTGGCGCAGAAGCTGTTTGACCTGGATTTGCTGGCTGAGATGCCGGCGGCCAAGGCGCTGCTGGAGCGTCTGGAACAGAATCCGCATGTGCAGCGGATTGCAAAGGATAAGGAAGCGGCGATGCCAGCGTTTCTGGCGATGGTCGCGTCCAAGAAGTAGGTATTTTTAGCGCCTTCAAGACCGCTTTCGCGAGCAAGCCCGCACACATTGGTTCTATGGTGTTCACAAGGTTTGTGTTCACCACCGATTTAATGTGGGAGCGGGCTTGCTCGCGAAGCTTTTGACGGTTTAGCGGCTGGCGAGCAATGCCTGGCCGCGAGCCACAGCCTTCTTGACCTGTGCCGGCGCAGTCCCGCCGATATGGTCACGGGCATTCACCGAGCCTTCCAGGGTCAGCACGGCGAACACATCCTGATCGATCTGGTCGCTGAACTTGCGCAGCTCTTCAAGGCTCATTTCCGCCAGGTCTTTACCGCTTTCCACGCCGTACTTCACTGCATGGCCAACGATTTCGTGGCAGTCACGGAACGGCAGGCCACGACGTACGAGGTAGTCGGCCAGGTCGGTGGCGGTGGAGAAGCCGCGCAGGGCTGCTTCACGCATCATCGTGTGCTTGGGTTTGATCGCCGGGATCATGTCGGCAAAGGCCCGCAGCGAGTCGCGCAACGTGTCGGCAGCGTCGAACAGTGGCTCTTTATCTTCCTGGTTGTCCTTGTTGTAGGCCAGTGGCTGGCCTTTCATCAGGGTCAGCAGCCCCATCAGCGCGCCGAATACGCGACCGGTCTTGCCACGCACCAGCTCCGGAACGTCCGGGTTTTTCTTTTGCGGCATGATCGAGCTGCCGGTGCAGAAACGGTCCGGCAGATCGATGAACTGGAATTGCGCGCTGGTCCACAGCACCAGCTCTTCGGAGAAGCGCGACAAGTGCATCATCGCGATGCTCGCGGCCGAGCAGAACTCGATGGCGAAGTCACGATCGGACACGTTGTCCAGCGAGTTACCGCCGACGGCGTCGAAGCCCAACAGTTGGGCGGTGAATTCGCGGTCGATCGGGTAGGTGGTACCGGCCAGTGCGGCGCTGCCCAGCGGCATGCGGTTAGTGCGCTTGCGGCAGTCGACCAGACGCTCGTAGTCGCGGCTGAGCATCTCGAACCAGGCCAGCATGTGGTGCCCGAAGGTTACCGGCTGTGCGGTTTGCAGGTGGGTGAAGCCCGGCATGATGCTGCCGGCTTCGCGCTCGGCCTGCTCCAGCAAGCCTTTTTGCAGGCGGGTGATTTCGCTCAGGATCAGGTCGATCTCGTCACGCAGCCACAGGCGGATGTCGGTGGCGACCTGGTCGTTACGGCTGCGGCCGGTGTGCAGCTTTTTACCGGTGACGCCGATGCGGTCGGTCAGACGCGCCTCGATATTCATGTGCACGTCTTCGAGGTCGATGCGCCAGTCGAACTGGCCGGCCTCGATTTCACCCTGGATGGTCTTCAGGCCATCAGTGATGCTGTCGCGCTCGGCATCGGTCAGCACGCCGACCTTGGCCAGCATCGTGGCGTGAGCGATCGAGCCCATGATGTCGTGGCGATACAGGCGCTGGTCGAAAGTGACGGAGGCGGTGAAGCGGGCGACGAAGGCGTCGACGGGTTCACTGAAGCGGCCGCCCCAGGACTGATTGGTCTTGTCAGTGCTCATGAATTCGCTCGTGTCGGCTGAAGAAAGATGGCGTAGAAAGCTGTCGCGGATAATAACAGGGTTGCCAATCCTGTCGCTGACACTGGTCGATACGTTTTTTTCTCATGCTGCGGTCCATACTCGAGTCAGCGCCTTGGGGAATTGCGCAACGATATTTTTCAATTGAGCAATATCGTGCCGGCAACCGTCTACAGTTGGACAATAGGATCAGCGCCGTTCCAGACGCTGCAGCTGACTATAAGAAGAGGGGGTGTTCATATTGTGTATCAACAAACCCTACGGCGATGCCTCGCCAACGCGGGCCTGGGCCGCCAAACGCACGACAGATGAAAATTTAGCCGTCGGTCGGGCGGCACTTTTTGGCCCTCGCGCTAGTCTTAGCGTGGATCGCGGTGACGGACGTCACTTCACCTGTCTACGCTATCCTTGTGCGAGACTCACGCAGGAATCCAGCGCAATATGAATGTCCTGATCGTTGATGACGAACCCCTTGCCCGCGAGCGCCTGAGCCGAATGGTTGGCGAACTCGAGGGATACAGTGTCCTGGAGCCTAGCGCCACGAACGGCGATGAGGCGTTGGCTCTGATCGACAGCCACAAACCCGATATCGTGCTGCTCGATATCGGCATGCCGGGCCTCGATGGCCTGCAAGTGGCTGCACGATTGTGCGAACGCGAAACCCCGCCCGCCGTGGTGTTTTGCACAGGGTCCGATGAATTTGCCGTGGAAGCCTTACAGGCCAGCGCCGTAGGCTATCTGGTGAAACCTGTGCGTACAGAACAATTGCATGAAGCGTTGAAAAAAGCCGAGCGGCCCAATCGCGTCCAGCTCGCGGCCCTGACCCGTCCCGCCGCCGAAAGTGGCAGCGGTCCGCGCAGCCACATCAGCGCCCGTACCCGTAAAGGTATCGAACTGATCCCGTTGGGTCAGGTGGTCTACTTCATTGCGGATCACAAATACGTGACCTTGCGCCACGAAGGCGGCGAAGTGCTGCTGGATGAGCCGCTCAAGGCCCTTGAAGATGAATTTGGCGACCGCTTCGTGCGAATCCACCGCAACGCGCTGGTCGCCCGCGAACGCATCGAACGCCTGCAACGCACGCCTCTGGGGCATTTTCAGCTGTTCCTCAAAGGCTTGAACGGCGATGCCCTGATCGTCAGCCGACGGCATGTGGCCGGCGTGCGCAAGATGATGCAACAGCTTTAATCCGCCATTTACGGGCGGGTTTCATCCCGATTGCTGGATGTCTGAGGCCAGGGAGGCCACGCGGTTTCTGATACAAGTCAAAGTGGATTTGGCTGAGCTGTTATTATCCGCCGTATCTATTCAGTACGGATTGATCCATGTCCTCTCGCGAAATCCGCATCGCCACCCGTAAAAGTGCACTCGCCCTGTGGCAGGCCGAATACGTCAAAGCTCGTCTGGAAGAGGCCCATCCGGGTCTGCTCGTGACGTTGGTGCCCATGGTCAGTCGCGGTGACAAATTGCTCGACTCGCCACTGTCGAAAATCGGCGGCAAGGGCCTGTTCGTCAAAGAACTGGAAACCGCGCTGCTGGAAAACGAAGCCGACATCGCCGTGCACTCGATGAAGGACGTGCCGATGGACTTCCCCGAAGGCCTCGGTCTGTTCTGCATCTGCGAGCGAGAAGACCCGCGTGATGCCTTCGTTTCCAATACCTACGCCAGCCTGGACGAATTGCCGCAAGGCAGCATCGTTGGCACCTCCAGCCTGCGCCGTCAGGCCCAGTTGCTGACCCGTCGTCCGGACCTGGAAATTCGCTTCCTTCGCGGCAACGTCAACACTCGGCTGGCCAAGCTCGATGCCGGCGAATACGACGCCATTATCCTCGCCGCCGCCGGCCTGATTCGTCTCGGCTTTGAAGATCGGATTACCTCGGCCATCAGCGTCGACGACAGTCTGCCGGCCGGTGGCCAAGGCGCGGTGGGTATCGAATGCCGCAGCGTCGACAGCGAAATTCACGCGCTGTTGGCACCGCTGCACCATCAGGACACCGCCACCCGCGTGACCGCCGAACGTGCTCTCAACAAACATTTGAATGGCGGCTGCCAAGTGCCGATCGCCTGCTATGCCGTGCTTGAAGGCGAGCAGATCTGGTTGCGTGGTCTTGTCGGTGATCCGAACGGCGGTCTGCTGCTCAGCGCCGAGGCTCGTGCGCCACGTAGCGAAGCCGAAGCCTTGGGCGTGCAAGTGGCTGAAGACCTGCTGAGTCAAGGCGCCAACGACATCTTGAAAGCAGTTTACGGCGAGGCAGGTCACGAGTGACGGGCTGGCGCCTGCTGCTGACGCGTCCCGCGGATGAGTCGGCGGCGTTGAGCAGTCTTTTGGCCGAAAAGGGGATTTTCAGCAGCAGTTTGCCGCTTTTGGAGATCGAGCCGATTCCTGCCTCTGACACAATGCGCGAGGTGATGCAGGGTCTGGATCGCTATTGCGCGGTGATCGTGGTCAGTAAACCAGCCGCCAGAATTGCTGTGGAACTGCTCGACAGGTATCGGCCGCAACCCCCTCGTTTGAAGTGGTTCAGCGTGGGCGCAGCCACCGCGCAGATCCTCGAGGATCACGGGTTGGACATCAGCTTTCCGGTGGATGGCGATGACAGTGAGGCCTTGCTTGAACTTCCTCAGTTGCGCGAGGCAATCGCGCGGCCCGGTCCACGCGTGCTGATCATGCGCGGGGAGGGCGGGCGCGAGTTGCTGGCTGAGCGTTTGCGCGAGCTTGGTGCTAGTGTCGAGTATCTGGAATTGTACCGCCGCGACCTGCCGCACTACCCGCCGGCGGCGCTGCCTGACCTGATCGAAGCGGAACGCTTGAACGGGCTGGTGGTCAGCAGTGGACAGGGTTTTGAGCACCTGCATCGATTGGCCGGCGATGCCTGGCCGCAATTGGCGCGGTTGCCGTTGTTTGTTCCAAGCCCCAGGGTCGCCGAGCTGGCATGTGCCGCCGGGGCCCAAACAGTTGTGGATTGTCGTGGCGCCAGTGCCGCGGCTTTGCTGGCGGCGTTACGGGAGCATCCCGGACCCGTTTTCTAATGCAAAGGATGGATACGTGAGCGAAACAGCCTTGCCTAAAGATGACGTCCAGCCAGTGCTCGATGCACCGGTTGAAGCACCGGTTGAAGCCGGACCACCTGCCGCAGTGCAGCGCCGAGGCAATGGGCTGGCAATCGTCGCGCTGCTGCTGGGCGCTGCGGGTGTCGCCGTGGGCGGTTGGGGAGTCTGGCAGGTGCGTCACCTGCAAGCCAATACTCAGCAACAGTTGAGTCAGGTCCAGGCATTGAACGATCAGGCACAGGACCTGAAGCTCAATGAACAACGCCTGACTGCTCGCCTGGAACAAATGCCTGCCGCCGCCGAGCTCGACGCGCGCAGTCGTTTGGTCACTCAACTTCAAGGTGATCAGCAACGCTTGAATCAACGTCTGGAAACGGTTCTCGGCGCCAGCCGCAAGGATTGGCGTCTGGCCGAGGCCGAGCACCTGCTGCGTCTGGCCAGCCTGCGTCTTTCCGCGTTGCAGGACATCAGCAGTGCCCAGGCTTTGGTGCAGGGCGCCGATGAAATTCTGCGAGAACAGAACGACCCGGGCTCCTTTGCCGCTCGCGAGCAAGTGGCCAAAACCCTGGTGGCATTGCGTAGCACCCAACAGCCGGATCGCACCGGTCTGTTCCTGCGGCTGGGGGCGCTGCGCGATCAGGTAATCAGCCTCACCGAGCTGGCACCCGAGTACAAGGACCGTGGCGAATCCCTGTTGGGTCTCACCGCCGATGGCGACGGCGCCAGTCGCTGGGCGCAATGGTGGGATCAGGTCTCGCGCTACATCCGCATCGACTTCAACGCCGACAAGAATGTGCGTCCTTTGCTGGCCGGGCAGAGCCTGAGCCAGGTGCGCCTGGCCCTGAGCCTGGCGCTGGAGCAGGCGCAATGGGCCGCGCTCAATGGCCAGGCCACGGTTTATACCCAGGCGCTGGCCGAAGCGCGGGACGTGCTCAAGGGCAACTTCAACCCGGACAACCCTCAGAGCAAAGTGATGCTTGAGCAGGTTGGCGAGTTGAGCAAGCAACCGGTCACCGTCATCACGCCAGACCTGACCGGCACGCTGAGTGCGGTTCAGGGGTATCTGGCGCGGCGTAATGTCAACGCCGAGGACTCGATCAAACCGATGGCCAAACCTGCCGCGGACACCGCTCAGGAGGCGACGCCATGAAACGCCTCTATGTGATCGTGTTCCTGGTGATCGCCGCGGCTGCCGCGCTGGGGCTGGCGATTGCCGAGCATTCCGGTTACGTGCTGATCGCCTACAAAAGCTTTCGTTATGAATCGAGCCTGTGGGCAACCCTGGCGTTGGTCGCCGTGCTCTGGCTGGTGTTCTGGGGCATCAAGGCGTTGATCGAATTGGTGACGACCTCCAGTGGCGTGGTCAATCCCTGGTCGCGGCGCAATCGCAGTCGCCGTGTGCAGGTGGCAATTGAACACGGTCAGCTGGATCTGGCCGAAGGTCGCTGGGCCAGTGCGCAGCGCCATCTGCATCGGGCTGCGGAAGCCGAGCGCCAGCCTTTGCTTTACTACCTCGGCGCTGCCCGGGCCGCGAACGAACAAGGTCATTACGAAGAAAGCGACAACCTGCTGGAGCGCGCTCTTGAACGACAGCCCCAGGCGGAGCTGGCGATTGCCCTCAGCCACGCCCAATTACAGACCGACCGTGGCGATACCGAAGGCGCCCTGGTGACCCTGCAAGCCATGCACGAGCGTCATCCTCATAACGTCCAGACCTTGCGCCAGTTGCAGCGCTTGCACCAACAGCGGGGCGACTGGTCGGCGGTGATCCGTCTGCTGCCGGAGCTGCGCAAGGACAAGGTCCTGCCACCGGCCGAGCTGGCCGAACTGGAACGCCGGGCCTGGGGTGAGAACCTGTCCCTGGCGGCGCATCAGGAAGAAGACGGGACGGTCGGCTTGCAAGCGCTCAATCGCGCCTGGCAGCAGTTGACCTCAGCTCAGCGTCAGGAGCCGCAACTGGTGCTCGCTTATGCCGAGCAACTACGGCAACTGGGTGCTCAGGTCGAAGCCGAAGAAATCCTGCGAACGGCGCTCAAGCGCAACTACGACAGTCATCTGGCGCGCCTCTACGGACTCGTTCGCGGCAGTGATCCGGCACGTCAACTGCACACCGCCGAAGGCTGGCTCAAGGAACATCCGGCCGACCCAAGCCTGTTGCTGACCCTGGGGCGCTTGTGTCTGCAAAGCAGCCTTTGGGGCAAGGCCCGGGACTATCTGGAAAGCAGCCTGCGAGTGCAGCGCAACCCGGAAGCCTGCGCGGAACTGGCGCGGCTGCTGGCGCAGCTGGGTGACACAGAACGCAGCAATCAGTTGTTCCAGGAGGGGTTGGGCTTGTTGGACGAGCGCTTGCTGGCGGCACCGTTGCCGGTTCCTGTACACGCTTGAAGAGTGGAAGACGGGTCGCTCGAAGGAGCGATCCAGTCGCCTGCAAACTGTCGGGATTTTACCTTTGTAGTCCATCATCGGCAAAGTCCTACAGAGGACTACACCTAATCCTCTCGTTCCTGTCGGGATTTCCCTACACTTCTGTTGAAGTGTCCCCGCTGGCCTGCCTTGAAAGGCTGCAGCGCTTTCCTCTACCGTAACCGTCTGTCTCTACTGTTACGGAAATGCCATGTCTTTGGCCTGCTCACGCTCCTTGTTTTTCATGGCTTTCATTGCCGGTGCCCTGGCCCTGGGCGTGTCCTATTACCTGGAATATGCGGTCGGCCTCAAGCCTTGCGGGTTGTGCCTGTTGCAGCGCTTTTGCCTCGCGTTGCTCACGGGTATCTGCCTGGTGGCTTCGGTGCATGGGCCGGGCCGCTTCGGGTCTTTCCTGTATTGGATGCTCGGGCTGTTTTGCAGTCTGGCGGGTACGGTCACGGCGTGGCGACAGGTGTTGCTGCAGAGCGATCCAATGCATCAGCTGTTGACGTGCTCGCCCAATCTGGCAGTTCAGTACGAGGACATGCCTTGGTTGTGTCAGGCCACGCAGATGTTTAAAGGGGAGGCGGAGTGCGCGGAGATTTCCTGGACACTGTTCGACCTGAGCATTCCTGAATGGAGTCTGCTGTTCTTCATGGCGATGACAATTCTGGGAATTTATCAGCTGCTGCGCGTTGTCTGGAAAGCCTGTCTGCGACCGCTCAGCGGCGGTTCGTCGCACCGGGCGCTGGCGGGTGATTAAACACTTGTATGAACTTTATCTCCTGCGTACCTTGAAGCCATTGTCGCGCGGGCATAATCTGGCCCGCACGTGTCATTGGAATTATGTTGCTCGAATGACGCTCTGCCTGGCCGATACTTGACCTTCAAGTGTGGCGACGGGTGTAGGGCAGCATGACCCACAAGGGAAGAGAGATCACCATGCTCGAAAGTTGTCAGAATGCTCAGGAACGTTGGGGTGGAGTGCATCTGCTGATCGATCGCTGGTTGCAGGAGCGTCACGAACTGGTTCGGGCCTATGATGCTCTCGGCGCCAAGCCTGAGGCACTGGGTGAGAACCGTAAGCCGTTGCAGGAATTCTGCGGCGTGCTGGTCGATTACGTGTCTGCCGGGCACTTCGAGATCTACGAACAGCTGACCGGCGAAGCCAAAGCGTTTGGTGATACTCGCGGGCTCGAGCTGGCCGAGACCATCTACCCTCGCATCGACGTCATCACCGAGAAGCTGCTCGCGTTCAACGACCTGTGTGATGCAGGTCAGTGCGTGGCGGAGAAATTCAAAGAGCTGGGCGGCCTGTTGCACGAGCGCTTCGAACTGGAAGACTGCTTGATCGAAGTGCTGCACACCGCTCACAAGGAAGAGGACTCGGTTCAGGCCTGAACCCCCTTCCTGCAAGACCTCCAAAAACGGTGCGCTATGCGCGCCGTTTTTCGTTTCCGGTATTCAGCTTGTAGCACCGCGCAATTCGACTTCGAATACCAGCGGTGTGAACGGTGCAATCAGGTCGCCGGCACCCTCGGCGCCATAGGCTTCGGCCGATGGAATCACCAGACGCCATTTTGCCCCGACCGGCATTTGCTGCAGCGCACTGCGCCATCCGCTGATCACACTGTCGAGACTGAACCACTGCGGCTGACTGTTCTGATCGAACACTGTGCCGTCGGGAAGGCGACCGATATACAGCACCTGGACTTTGCCGTTGGGGCCTGCTTTGACGCCAGTGCCTGGCACCAACTCCGTTAGCAATATTCCATCTGCCAGTTCACGAACGCCCGGTCTGGCTTTTTCCTCGGCGAGAAAGGCCCGCTCTTTTTCGAGGGCGATTTCACTTTGCGGCGTGCTCGGTTGCAAGGCGGCCTGGGCTTCGTGCTCGGCAAGTATCTGTTCGATCTGCTCATCTTTCAGCGCCAGGGGTTTGCCTTGATAGGCTTGTTGCAAACCTTCGATCAGCGCCTGAAGTTGCAGATCGGGAACCTCCTGGCGCAGGCGTTCGCCGAGACTTGCGCCCAGGCTGTAAGAGAGATCATGAGTGTCATTTTCTTTGGTTTTTTCGGCGGCCTGGGCCACGGAAAAAAACACGCACAGTGATAAAAAAAGGTAGCGCGACATGGGCACTCTCCGACCTGAGATGCGGGGGATTATGCCAGTGTGAATGTGCTCTACGGTGAACTGGTTTTGCGCAAGCGCAGAAGAATTTCAATCCGTTGCAACGCAGCGCTTTGGATACTGTCAACATGCCCTAGCGGCGGTAGCAGCAGAGGTCTAGTATGAGCCGCACCCACGTCAGCCAGGAGGTAAACCATGTCGGCCACCAAGAAGCCTGTAAATACTCCGTTGCACTTACTCCAACAACTCTCGGGCAGCTTGCTCGAGCACCTGGAAAACGCTTGTTCCCAAGCCTTGGCTGATGCTGAAAAACTGCTCGCCAAACTGGAAAAGCAACGCGGAAAAGCGCAAGAAAAACTGCACAAATCCCGTACCAAATTGCAGGACGCTGCGGCGGCCGGCAAGGCCAAGGCACAAGCCAAAGCCAAGGGCGCGGTGAAGGAGCTTGAGGACTTGCTCGATGCCCTCAAGGATCGTCAATCCGAAACTCGCAGCTACATTCTGCAACTCAAGCGCGATGCTCAAGAAAGCCTGAAACTGGCCCAGGGCATCGGTCGTGTACAAGAGGCTGTCGGCAAGGCGTTGTCCCTGCGTTCGGCCAAGCCTGCTGCGGCTCCTGCCAAGAAAGCCGCTGCCAAACCGACTGCTGCAAAAGCACCCGTCAAGCCTGCCACCAAACCGGCCGCCAAAGCACCGGTGAAAGCCGCAGCAAAACCTGCCGCTAAACCTGCGGCAAAAAAACCAGTCGCTGCCAGCGCTGCAAAACCGGCTGCTAAAACAGCCACTGCCAAACCTGCCGCCAAGCCAGCCGCTGCCAAAACAGCTGCCGCTAAACCGGCTGCAAGAACCGCTGCTGCTAAACCGGCAGTGGCGAAAACTGCAGCGGCTAAACCAGCTGCCAAACCGGCTGCAAAAACTGCCGCTGCGAAACCTGCTGCCAAGCCTGCCGCGAAATCAATCGCGACTAAAACTGCTGCCAAGCCAGCTGCAAAACCAGCTGCAAAAGCTGCAGCCAAACCGGCTGCCAAAACTGCTGCTGCAAAACCTGCCGAAGCGAAACCAGCAGCCAAACCTGCCGCTGCCAAACCGGCTGCAAAACCAGCCGCCAAGCCAGCTGCAAAACCAGCAGTGAAAAAACCGGTTGCCGCCAAGCCGGCCGCCGCGCCAGTTGCCAAGCCAGCCAACCCGGCTCCGGTAGCAACGTCTGCTTTAGCAGCAGCCACCTCGACAGCCACGCCAGCGCCAACGCCGGCCGCCGCATCGATCGCAGCAACCACCCCAACCAGCGCTTCCTAAGTGCTGCTTACCGCGACGCGCAGCTGATGCAGCGCGTCGCGGTCCAGGTGGGCGGCGCCTGCCGTTACACCTTCCAGCCAGGCCGATAGATCGGTCGCCTCACCTTGCGGCCAACTCTGCGCCGATCGTTCCAGTCGCAACAACAGATGTCGCTCGGCTTCCAGTTCGAGTGCCTTCACTTGCTCGCGCAAAGCATTCAGTTCGCCATCGTCGGCGGCGACGACTTTCCAATTCACCCGCAAGGCTCGCAGCGGACGCACCACGTCTGCGTCCCACGGCTCGGCCACGCTACGCAGTTGGTGCAATCGGTGTTCGTTACAGGCGACGCCACGTTCTCCCAGCCACAGCCCGCAGAGCAGCAAGCACACATTGATGCCCGCCGACTGCAATTGCAGGCATGCGGGTTCAACGCCGGGACGGGCGTAAGTACTAAGGGAAAAGCTCCACAGGTCAGAGGACATAGTGCTACTCGCGCCAGTTGCGAGCGAAGCTGGTAGACTCCGCCGCCATTATGATTCGACTTCAGAACCTGACTTTACAGCGTGGCCCTCAACGTCTGCTAGAAGACGCCGAGCTGACCCTGCACGCCGGCCACAAAGCCGGCCTCATCGGTGCCAACGGCGCCGGCAAATCGAGCCTGTTCGCCTTGCTTCTGGGTGACCTGCACCCGGACTCGGGTGATTGCTTCCTGCCGGCGGACTGGCGCATCGCCCACATGCGCCAGGAGATCGACACCCTCGATCGCGTGGCGGTCGACTATGTGCTTGATGGCGACCTGCGCCTGCGCGAGGTGCAACGCGACCTCGCGGCAGCCGAAGCGGCCCATGACGGTACCGCTCAGGCCCGCCTGCACTCGGAACTCGACAGCGCCGACGGTTACACCGCCGATGCCCGGGCCCGAAAGCTGCTGGCCGGCCTTGGGTTTACCAATGAACAGATGGATCGACAGGTAGGAGATTTCTCTGGTGGTTGGCGGATGCGTCTGAACCTGGCGCAGGCTTTGATGTGTCCCTCGGACTTGTTGTTGCTCGACGAACCGACCAACCACTTGGACCTCGACGCCATCATCTGGCTCGAAGAATGGCTGAAAAGCTATCCCGGCACCTTGATGCTGATTTCCCACGACCGGGACTTCCTCGATGCCGTGGTCGATCACGTGGCCCACGTCGATCAGCGCAAGATCACCCTGTATCGCGGTGGTTATAGCGCCTTCGAACGCGCTCGCGCCGAACGTCTGGCCCAGCAACAGCAGGCCTACGAGAAGCAACAGGCGCAACGTGCTCACATGGAAAGCTACATCGCCCGTTTCAAGGCCCAGGCCACCAAGGCCCGTCAGGCCCAGAGCCGGATCAAGGCGCTGGAGCGGATGGAAGAGCTGTCCGCCGCCCACGTCGATTCGCCATTCGATTTCGTTTTCCGCGAATCAGTGAAAATCTCCAGCCCGTTAATCGACCTCTCCGATGCCCGACTGGGTTACGGCGAGCGAGCCGTGCTGGAGAAGGTCAAGCTGCAACTGACCCCCGGTGCGCGGATCGGTTTGCTTGGCCCGAACGGTGCCGGTAAATCGACCCTGATCAAAAACCTTGCCGGTGAACTCGAGCCGTTGTCTGGCCGACTGACCCGCGGCGAGAACACCGTCGTCGGCTACTTCGCCCAGCATCAGCTGGACTCACTCGACTCCAAGGCCAGCCCGTTGCTGCACATGCAGCGCCTGGCGCCGACCGAGCGCGAGCAGACGCTGCGCGACTTCCTCGGTGGTTTCGACTTCCGCGGCGCGCGGATCGATGAGCCGGTGCTGAACTTCTCCGGTGGCGAAAAGGCGCGCCTGGCGCTGGCGCTGATCGCTTGGGGCCGGCCGAACCTGCTGTTGCTCGACGAACCGACCAACCACCTGGACCTGGAAATGCGCCTGGCGTTGACCATGGCCCTACAGGAATTCAGTGGCGCGGTACTGGTGGTCTCCCACGATCGCCATTTGCTCAAAAGCACCACCGACAATTTCTATCTGGTGGCGGACGGCAAGGTCGAGGAGTTCGACGGCGACCTGGAAGACTACACCCGTTGGCTGGTGGACTACCGCCAGCGCAACGCCCCGGTCAGCAATACGCCGGTCAATCCGGACAAGACCGACAAGAAGGCCCAGCGTCAGGCCGCCGCTGCGTTGCGTCAGCAACTGGCGCCGCACAAGCGCGAGGCTGACAAGCTCGAAGCCGAGCTGGGCAAGCTGCACGAGAAACTGGCGAAGATCGATACCAGCCTCGGCGACAGCGACATTTACGAGCCGGCGCGCAAGAACGACTTGCGTGATCTGCTGGCCGAACAGGCCAAGCTGAAGGTCCGTGAAGCGGAGCTGGAAGAAGCCTGGATGGAAGCGCTGGAACTGCTCGAAAGCATGCAGGCGGAGCTGGAGGCGCTGTCCTGATGGAAGCCTTCAAGCTGCCATTGCCTGCTGTGTGGATCGAGCCGATCTGGCTCTTCGTGCAGATCCTGCTGATTCTGTTGGCGGGATATGTTACCCAGCGTTGCGTCGCCAAGTGCCTGACTCGCCTGGGTGAGCGTTATCCGTTGCCGCCGCAATTGCTGATGCCGCTGCGCGGTGGCCTGCGCTGGCTTATCATGGGCAGCGCGCTGATTTTCGTGCTGGAACGCCTCGGGGTGTCGGCGACGGTGCTCTGGACCGCGTTGTCCGGGTTTGTCGCGGTAGCGGCAGTGGCGTTCTTCGCCATGTGGAGCGTGCTCTCCAATCTGCTTTGCGCAATCCTGATCTTCACCGTCGGCCCGTTTCGCCTTGGCGACGTGGTCGAGTTGGTGGACACCACCGACAAGCCTGGCGTCAAAGGCCGGGTCGTTGCGATCAATCTGCTCTACACCACGCTGATCGAAGCCGAAGAACTCGGCACCGGCAGCGCCATGGTCCAAGTGCCCAACAGCCTGTTCTTCCAGCGCTCGGTTCGACGCTGGCGCGGCAGCGATGTATTCCCTTCCAACGGTTTTGAAAAGTAAGACTTCTGTTGCCTGACAGACCGCTATCGCGAGCAAGCTCGCTCCCACACTGGATCTTCAGTGGACACAATATTTGTGAACAACACTGATCCACTGTGGGAGCGGCGGTGCGACGATTCGACTTGCTCGCGAAGGGGCCTTAATGCTGTAAACGCTGATCGGCCGACGCCCTGTCCCGCAAAAATCGGTAGTCATCGGCCCAAAGCCGCATTAGCTTAGACGTCTGTCACGAGTCTGAGTCGAGGTGTGCGATGGTGCTTCAAACATGGCTGGCGTTTTTTGCCGCCTGCTGGGTGATCAGTCTGTCTCCCGGTGCCGGCGCCATTGCGTCGATGTCCAGTGGTCTGCGATACGGTTTCTGGCGCGGTTATTGGAACGCCCTGGGCCTGCAACTGGGTCTGGCGTTACAGATTGCAATTGTCGCCGCCGGCGTCGGTGCAATCCTCGCGGCGTCGGCCACCGCTTTCTACGCGATCAAATGGTTTGGCGTGGCCTATCTGGTTTACCTGGCGGTCAAGCAATGGCGCGCGCTGCCCAATGACATGAGCGACGACGCGGCCGTCCGGCAAATCGGCAAGCCGCTGGCGCTGGTGTTCCGGGGTTTCCTGGTGAACGTCAGCAACCCCAAGGCGTTGGTGTTCATGCTCGCGGTGTTGCCGCAATTCATTGATCCGCATGCACCGCTGGTGGCGCAGTACCTGATCCTCGGTGTGACCATGATCTGCGTCGATCTGATCGTCATGGCTGGTTACACCGGACTTGCATCGAAGGTGTTGCGGATGTTGCGCACGCCCAAGCAGCAAAAACGTATGAACCGCACCTTTGCCGGGCTGTTCATTGGTGCGGCGGCGTTCATGGCGACCCTTCGCAAAGCGGTGGTGTAAAACCGGCAGGCACAAAAAAGGCGACCCTTGGGGTTAATGCCGATCAGTTAAGCCAAAACGCGATCCGTAGCAGCTGGCGAAGCCCGCGTTCGGCTGCGAAGCAGTCGTGAAATCAGACGATGCGGTGTTTCAGGAAGACCGCAAACTCAGGTTTTACGACTGCTGCGCAGCCGAACGCGGGCTTCGCCAGCTGCTACGGATTGTGTCGTTCCTTAACTGACCGGCATTAACCCTTGGGGTCGCCTTTTTAGTTTCAGGGTTCAGCAAGACACGGATGTCCCGATGGTTCATTAGCTTGGTGTCCTGACCTTCGTCCATCCACTCGGCCAGATCAACGTCAATCAATTGCGGGCTGAATTTGTAGAAGACGTCCTTGTAGTCGCTGCTGCGCTTGACGATCGAGCTGATCGAACCTTCGATACGGTATTTGGCGGCGATCATGTTGCCAGTCTTGGCCATCGTGTTCTTCTTGATGTTGGCCTCCTGCCAATTCCTCAAAACAAGAGGAACCGCACAACAAAGCTTGAGTGAAAGTCATTGGAAGTGAACAATGTGTTACTTCGTATTTCCAATTGAGATTCATTCATGACTGCCCCGTCCCGTTTCCTGGCCTGGCTGGTATTGCCGCTGTTTGCCCTGTGCAGTTTCAACCTGCTGGCCGACACCGTGGAAGGCGCGCCGCAAGCGCTGCATTTGCTCGATTACATCGGCGCGGATTACCCGGAAACGGTGCAAGCGGGCAAGGTCATTAATGAGTCCGAGTACCAAGAGCAGTTGGCATCCATCAAGGCGCTGCAAGGCTTGATCGCCGCGATGCCGGCCAAACCGGAAAAAGCCGGGCTGGAGCAGGGCGTCAGCACGGTGCGCAACGCGATCACTGCGCGTCAGGACGGCGCGGATGTCGGCCGTCAGGCACGGCAACTCGGCGCCAAGTTGGCCGTGACCTATGAAGTCAGCCAGGCACCGATCATTACGCCGGATCCGACCCGTGGTGCGCCGCTGTACGCTCAGCATTGTTCGGTTTGCCACGGCGAAGCGGGTGCCGGGGATGGTCCGGCGGGTGTCGGTCTGACGCCGCCGCCGTCCAATCTGCGTGATGCGGCGCGGCTGGATCACCTGAGCCTCTACGCGATCTACAGCACCTTGGGCCTCGGCGTCGAAGGCACCGACATGCCAGCCTTCGCCGATCAGCTGGACGATCGTCAGCGTTGGGACCTGGCGACCTACATCGCCAGCTTCAGCGCCGATCCGGCTGCTGCAAAATCCGAAAAGACCTACAACATCGCCGACCTGGCCCGTCAGACTCCCGCAGAAGTGCAGGTTGCCGAGGGGCCGCAAGCTGCGGCGACCTTCCGTGAGCAGCGGGCGCAACCGCCGCAGGTCAAGCGTGGCCCGGCGCAGTTGCTCGACTACACCGCCGCAACGCTGGACAAGAGCATCGCTGCTTATCGTACGGGTGATCACGATCAGGCCTATGACCTGTCGGTGGCGGCTTATCTGGAAGGTTTCGAACTGGTCGAAAGTTCTCTGGATAATGTCGATGCCAACGTGCGCAAAGACACTGAAAAATCGCTGATGGCTTACCGTCAGTCGTTGCAGGACGGTTTGCCGGTGGCTCAGGTCCAGCAGCGTCTGGACGCTGCCAAGGCCAAGTTGAAGACGTCTGCCGGCCTGCTGGGCAGCGATGGCTTGAGCTGGTCTTTGAGCTACATCTCCGGTTTGTTGATTCTGTTGCGTGAAGGTCTGGAAGCGATTCTGGTGCTGGCGGCAGTTCTCGCGTTCCTGCGAAACACCGGCCAGCAATCGGCGGTACGCAGCGTCAACGTCGGCTGGGGTCTGGCGCTGCTGGCCGGTCTCGGGACTTGGGCGTTGGCGGCGTATGTGATCGATGTCAGCGGCTCGCAACGCGAATTGCTGGAAGGTGCGACGGCGTTGTTTGCCAGCGTCATGGTGCTTTGGCTCGGCGTGTGGATGCATGACCGTCGTCACGCGGCGGCCTGGCAGGATTACATCAAGAGCAGCCTGGTGGGTGGCGGTGGGCGTTTCGGGTTTGCGACGTTGGCGTTCTTCTCGGTGTATCGCGAGCTGTTTGAAGTGATTTTGTTCTACGAGACCTTGTGGCTGCAGGCAGGTCCAGCGGGCCATAACGCGGTACTGGCAGGTGGTGCGACGGCGTTGGTGTTGCTGGTCGGTCTGGCTTGGGTGATTCTGCGTGGCTCGGCGAAGCTGCCGCTGTCGCTGTTTTTCAGTATCAACGCCGGCCTGCTGTGTGCGTTGTCGGTGGTGTTTGCCGGGCATGGCGTGAAGGCGTTGCAGGAAGCCGGGATTTTCGGCACCCGGCCTGTGCCGTTCTTTGACTTCGACTGGCTGGGGATCCACGCTGATGCGTATTCGCTGAGTGCGCAGGCGGTGGCGATCATGGCGATCATCGTTCTATATAGCCGCAGCCGGATGGCTGAGAAGCGGCGGGTGCCGGCTTCTTAAGCAGCATTCGCTTCGCTCACAATCGCGAGCAAGCTCGCTCCCACAGGATTGCGTACAACTTGTGGGAGCGAGCTTGCTCCGGGCGGCGATCCGACGATTTTTTTGGAAGAGGACAACAAAATGCGTGTGTGGATCGATGCCGACGCCTGCCCGCGGGCGGCCAAGGATCTGGTGGTGAAGTTCGCCCTCAAGCGCCAGTTCGAAGTGGTGTTGGTGGCCGGACAGCCGCAGATCAAGCCGGGCTTGGCCCTTGTGAAGCTGATCGTGGTGCCGAGTGGTCCGGATGCCGCCGACGACTATCTGGTGGAATACGCGGTCCCCGGCGAATTGGTGATCTGCAGCGATGTGCCGCTGGCCGACCGTCTGGTGAAAAAGGGCGTTGCGGCGCTGGATCCACGGGGCAAAGAGTTCGATGCGCAGAACATGGGCGATCGATTGGCGGTGCGTAACCTGTTCACCGATTTGCGTGAACAGGGGCAGATGAGCGGCGGGCCGGCGCCGTTTGGTGAGCGTGAGAAGCAGGCGTTTGCCAATGCGCTGGACCGGATCCTCACGCGACTTTCCCGAAAAGCCTGAGCCTTGCCCAGTTCAATGTGGGAGCGGCGGTGCGACGATTCGACTTGCTCGCGAATGGCGGTGTGTCATTCAGCATTGATGTCGACTGATACACCGCATTCGCGAGCAAGCCCGCTCCCACACAGGGACAGTGTCAGGCGTCGTTTTCGTGGGTCAGTTCGAGTACCCGGTCGACCAGTTTGTTGATGCCCGAAGCCGCTTCACTGATGCTCTGCGCCAGCATGTACGCCGGGGTGCTGACCAGTTTGCGTGCTTTGTCTTCAACGATGTCAGTTACCGCGCAGTCTGCGTGTGTAGCGCCCATCTTGTTCATGGCGGCAGCAGTATCGGCGTCGTTGCCGATGGTGCAGGTCACGCCCGGTCCATAGATCTTCGCCGCGAGCGCCGGTGAGATGCAGATCAGCCCGACCGGTTTGCCGGCCTCGGCAAAGGCTTCAGCCAGCGCCAGGACTTCCGGTTGCACGGTGCAGCCGGCGCCTTCGACGGCGAAGTTCGACAGGTTCTTGGCCGCCCCGAAACCACCGGGCACGATCAACGCGTCGAAGTCTTCCACGTCCGCTTCGCGGATATCCTTGATGTTGCCTCGGGCGATCCGCGCCGATTCCACCAGTACGTTGCGCGACTCGGGCATTTCTTCGCCGGTCAGATGGTTGATCACGTGTAACTGCGCGATGTTTGGTGCGAAACACTGCACCTGAGCCCCCCGCTGGTCCAGGCGCAGCAGGGTGATCACGCTTTCGTGGATCTCGGCGCCGTCGTACACGCCACAGCCGGATAGGATCACTGCAATTTTTTTGCTCATGGGCTTTTCTCCAGATTCATGGCGTTAAATGTCCACTAATTTGTCACTCGTTGCCATAGGGTTAATTCGCGGCTACACCTAGGATCTGTCCTCAAGATTCCGATCAGGGCGCGTCATGGACTTCATTCTGTATGCGGTGCCGTTTTTCTTTGTGCTGATTGCCGTCGAACTGCTGGCCGACCGTTGGCGTGGAGTGAGCAATTATCGTGTGGCTGACGCGATCAACAGCATGAGCACCGGCGTGCTGTCGACCACCACCGGCCTGTTGACTAAAGGCGTCGGTCTGGTGACGTATGCATTTGCCCTCAAGCACCTGGCGCTGTTCGAACTCTCGGCCGACAGCGTTTGGGTCTGGGTATTCGCCTTTGTCCTCTACGACTTCTGCTACTACTGGCTGCATCGCATGGGTCACGAACGCAACATCCTCTGGGCGGCGCATTCGGTGCACCACCAGAGCGAGGATTACAACCTGTCCACGGCGCTGCGTCAGACCAGTACCGGCTTCCTGCTGAGCTGGATCTTCTACCTGCCGACGGCCGTGCTCGGCGTGCCGCTGCTGGTGTTCATCAGCGTCGCCTCGCTGAACTTGCTGTACCAATTCTGGGTGCATACCAAACACATTCCCAAGCTCGGCTGGTTCGAGTGGTTCTTCGTCACGCCGTCCAATCATCGGGCTCACCATGCACAGAACGCTCTCTACATGGATCGCAACTACGGCGGGGTGTTCATTATTTGGGACCGTCTATTCGGCTCGTTCCAGGAAGAAGACGACAACGAGCCGGTGATTTTCGGCGTGACCACGCCGCTGGCGAGCTGGAATCCGGTGTGGGCGAACGTGCAGTTCTACGCGCAGCTGTGGGATGACGCGCGGCGTGCGCAAAGCAAATGGGACAAGCTGCGGATCTGGTTCATGCGCACCGGTTGGCGGCCGGCGGATGTGGCGGCCAGGTACCCGATGAACAAGCCAGACCTGAGTCAGTTCCGTAAATTCGAGGTGCCGCTGGACGGGCGTCAGCAGTTGTATGTCGTGTTGCAGTTCTGCGTCTACATCGCGCTGGGTAGCTATTTGATGAACCTGGAGCACAGTTTGCCAACCGCCGCGCTGGTGCTCGGCTGGAGTGCCGTGGCGCTGGGTTTGTTTACGTTGGGCGTGGCCCTGGAGAATCGCCCGTGGGCGCTGAAGCTGGAGCTGCTGCGCCTGGCGTCGAATGTGCCGCTGGTGTGGCTGGCGCCGGTCGTTGGGCTGTGGCCGGCCAGCGCGGCAGGTTGGGTCGGCCTGCTGAGTTACAGCCTGCTCAGCGGAATCGGTCTCTACTGTTGCAGAAACCGTTTCACTCGCCTGGCGTCGTAGGTTCGTTGGTTTTGGCTTGTTCAGATTTCAAGGCCTGCTCGTCGGCGTAGATCTTCTTCGCCAGACGGGCGTTCTTGAAGCGTCGGCGCAACCACAGGCAAAAACCCAGTATCAGCAGGGCGCCGAGCACCCACAGCTCGTACTTCTTGACGCTGCCAAGCAGGCCTTCGAGCACCGCGCCGAAGTGATAGGCGGCGGCAGCCAGCGCGGCGGCCCAGATCGCGGCACCAATCCCGTTGAGCAGCAGATAACGTCCCGGCGGATAGCCCGACAGGCCGATCGCCACCGGCATCACCGTGCGCAGGCCATAGACAAATCGGAAGCTCAGCACCCAGATGTCCGGGTGCTTGCGGATATGTTCCAGCGCCCGATCACCCATCATTTGCCAGCGCGGTTTGCGTGCCAGCAACTTGCGGCCGTGCTTGCGCCCCAGGAAATACCAGAGCTGATCACCGGCATAACTGCCGAGGAACGCCACGATCATGACCACTTTGAGGTCCATGTATCCGCGGAACGCGAGGAAGCCTGCGAGCACCAGAATGGTTTCGCCTTCGAAAAACGTGCCGAGAAAGAGGGCGAAGTAGCCGAATTCCTGAAGAAATTGTTGGAGCATTGTCTGGATGCTGGCGAAATGAACGCGCAGCCTAACCCTTCGGGAACATTCATGAAAGTGTCCAAATGTGTCTCGACGTGAACATTTCCTACAAGGACAATGGAATGCGACTACCTGTCACAGGGGTGCACACAACTGTAATACCTTCGTCATAATGGCCGCTTATAACTGTCACGCTCGCCCGCCAGCGCGGGCTCAGGAGTCTGCCGTGAGCTTTACCCCCGCCAACCGTTTGTTTCCTGCAACCCGCCTGCGTCGCAATCGCCGTGATGATTTTTCGCGTCGACTGGTCCGTGAAAACGTTCTGACCGTCGATGATCTGATCCTGCCGGTGTTCGTGCTGGACGGTGAAAACCGTCGCGAAGCGGTGGCGTCGATGCCAGGCGTCGAGCGCCTGACCATCGATCTGTTGCTTGAAGAAGCGGCCAAGTGGGTCGAGCTGGGGATTCCGGCCTTGGCGTTGTTCCCGGTGACGCCGCCGGAACTCAAGTCCCTGGACGCCGCCGAAGCCTGGAACCCGAACGGGATTGCCCAGCGCGCCACGCGTGCATTGCGGGCGCAATTCCCTGAACTGGGTGTGATCACCGACGTTGCCCTTGATCCGTTCACCACCCACGGCCAGGACGGTATCCTCGACGAAGAAGGCTACGTGCAGAACGACATCACCGTCGACGCACTGGTCAAGCAGGCGCTGTCCCACGCCGAAGCCGGCGCTCAGGTGGTGGCCCCGTCGGACATGATGGACGGTCGCATCCAGGCGATCCGCAAAGCGCTTGAACTGGCCGATCACGTCAACGTGCGGATCATGGCCTACTCGGCGAAGTACGCCAGCGCCTATTACGGCCCGTTCCGCGATGCGGTCGGTTCGGCGCTGAACCTGGGCAAGGCCAACAAGGCCTCCTATCAGATGGACCCGGCCAACAGCAACGAAGCCCTGCACGAAGTGGCGGCGGACTTGTCAGAAGGCGCGGACATGGTCATGGTCAAGCCAGGCATGCCGTATCTGGACATCCTCTACCGGGTCAAAGAAGAATTTAAAGTGCCGACCTTTGTTTATCAGGTCAGCGGTGAATATGCCATGCACATGGCAGCGATCCAGAATGGCTGGTTGAGCGAAGGGGTTATCCTCGAATCCCTGACCGCTTTTAAACGTGCAGGCGCTGATGGCATCCTGACTTACTTTGCCGTCCGTGCCGCTCAATTGTTACGAGAGCAAAAATAGCCCTCCCAGGAACATTCGATGAATACCGAAGGACTCACTGAAGTTGCCGTAAAAGATGCTCAACCTGTGGTGGAGCAAATCGCCGAAACCCCGCCGGAACTGGAGCCTGCTCCATCCGCGGTGATGGCCGAGACCGCAATAGCGGCGCCAGCGATTGCCATTCCCGGTCTGGATGACAGCAGCCTGTACATCCATCGCGAGCTCTCGCAACTGCAGTTCAACATCCGCGTGCTGGAGCAGGCGCTGGATGAGTCCTACCCGCTGCTGGAGCGGCTGAAGTTTCTGCTGATCTTCTCCAGCAACCTGGACGAGTTCTTCGAAATTCGTGTGGCCGGCCTGAAGAAGCAGATCACCTTCGCCCGTGAACAGGCTGGCGCCGATGGCCTGCAACCGCACCAGGCCCTGGCTCGCATCAGCGAACTGGTGCACGGTCACGTCGACCGCCAGTACGCGATCCTCAATGACATTCTGTTGCCGGAACTGGAAAAGCATCAGGTCCGCTTCATCCGCCGGCGTCACTGGACCACCAAGATCAAAACCTGGGTGCGCCGCTATTTCCGCGACGAGATCGCGCCGATCATTACCCCGATTGGCCTCGACCCGACGCACCCGTTCCCGTTGCTGGTCAACAAGAGCTTGAACTTCATCGTCGAGCTCGAAGGTATCGATGCCTTCGGCCGCGATTCCGGTCTGGCGATCATCCCGGCGCCACGTTTGCTGCCGCGCGTGATCAAGCTGCCGGAAGAAGTGGGCGGCTCGGGCGACAACTACGTGTTCCTGTCGTCGATGATCCACGCTCACGCCGATGACCTGTTCCAGGGCATGAAGGTCAAGGGCTGCTACCAGTTCCGTCTGACCCGAAACGCCGACCTCGCCGTCGACACCGAAGATGTAGAAGACCTGGCCCGCGCCCTGCGCGGCGAGTTGTTCTCGCGTCGCTACGGTGACGCGGTGCGTCTGGAAGTCGCTGACACCTGCCCGAAACACCTGTCCGACTACTTGCTCAAGCAGTTCAACCTGCACGAGACCGAGCTGTATCAGGTCAACGGTCCGGTCAACCTGACCCGCCTGTTCAGCATCACCGGTCTGGACAGTCAGCGAGCGCTGCAATACACGCCGTTCACCCCGCAGATCCCGAAACTGCTGCAAAACAGCGAGAACATCTTCAGCGTGATCAGCAAGCAGGACATCCTGTTGCTGCACCCGTTCGAGTCATTCACCCCGGTGGTCGACCTGCTGCGCCAGGCTGCCAAGGACCCGCATGTATTGGCGGTCCGTCAGACCCTGTACCGCTCCGGCGCCAACTCGGAAATCGTCGATGCGCTGGTCGATGCGGCGCGTAACGGCAAGGAAGTCACTGCGGTGATCGAGTTGCGTGCGCGGTTCGACGAAGAGTCCAACCTGCAACTGGCCAGCCGTCTGCAAGCGGCCGGTGCGGTGGTAATTTACGGCGTGGTCGGTTTCAAGACCCACGCCAAGATGATGCTGATCTTGCGTCGCGAGGCCGGCGAGATTGTGCGTTACGCGCATTTGGGTACCGGCAACTACCACGCGGCCAACGCCCGTCTGTACACCGACTACAGCTTGCTGACCTCGGATGACGCCTTGTGTGAAGACGTTGGCAAACTGTTCAGTCAACTGATCGGCATGGGTAAAACCCTGCGCATGAAGAAGCTGCTGCACGCGCCGTTCACGTTGAAGAAGGGCATGCTCGACATGATTGCCCGGGAGACCCAGTTCGCCCTCGATGGCAAACCGGCGCACATCATCGCCAAGTTCAACTCGCTGACCGATCCGAAGATCATCCGCGCGCTGTACAAGGCCAGTCAGTCCGGGGTGCGTATCGATCTGGTGGTGCGCGGCATGTGCTGCCTGCGTCCGGGCATCGCCGGGGTTTCGCACAACATCCACGTGCGCTCGATCATCGGGCGTTTCCTGGAGCACACCCGGGTGTTCTACTTCCTCAATGGCGGCGAAGAGCAGATGTTCCTGTCCAGTGCCGACTGGATGGAGCGCAACCTCGACAAGCGCGTCGAGACTTGCTTCCCGGTCGAGGGCAAGAAGCTGATCATGCGGGTCAAGAAAGAGCTGGAGCTTTATCTCACCGATAACACTCACAGCTGGAGCCTGCAGGCGGACGGCCGTTACATCCGCAACACGCCGACCGGCAACCAGAACCCGCGCAGCGCGCAGGCGACTTTGCTGGAACGTTTGGGCAGCCCGATTCTGACCGTGCGTTAATACGCAAAACCTGTGGGAGCGGGCTTGCTCGCGAAAGCGGAGTGTCAGTCAATACTGATGTCGACTGACACACTGCATTCGCGAGCAAGCCCGCTCCCACATGGGGATTGCGTCGTCTGCTGAATTGCGCACACAAAAAAGGCCTTCCGAAGAAGGCCTTTTTCAATTTCAGCGGACGTTAAGCACAAAGCCGACGCGGGTCAGCCACTCCGCTTCCAGGCCGAAGTCGGCCTGAGTCAGCTGGTTTTCGTCCAGCCAGTTTTCCGGGAACAACACATCCAGGCTGTCGCCATTGGCCTGCAGCACGACTTGGGGCATTTCCTGGGTGCCGCGAATGTGATGGAACAGAATCGCAAAGCGCAGCAGCACGCACAGGCGAATCAGCTTGATGCCTTCATCGCCGAAGTCGGCAAACTTGTCCCGGGGGATATTGCGGCGGTGGCCACGTACCAGTAGCGCGAGCATCAGTTGGTCTTCGCGGGAGAACCCGGCCAGGTCCGAATGCTCGATCAGGTAGGCGCCGTGCTTGTGGTAGTGATAGTGGGCGATGTCCAGGCCCACTTCATGGACCTTGGCGGCCCAGCCGAGCAATTCGCGCCAGACGCCGTCATCCAGATCCCAATCCTCAGCCACTTGATCGAAGGCATGCAACGCCTTGCGCTCAACCCGCGCCGCTTGTTCCAGATCGACGTGATAACGCTCCATCAACGAGCTGAGGGTGCGCTCACGGACGTCTTCGTGATGATGACGGCCCAACAGATCATAGAGCACGCCTTCACGCAGGGCGCCTTCGCAGTGGTCCATGCGTTGCAGCTCGAGCGCGTCGAAGATCGCTTCGAGAATCGCCAGGCCGGCAGGGAAGATCGCCCGGCGGTCGGGCTTGATGCCTTCGAAATCGATCTTCTCGACGTCGCCGAGTTTGAACAGCTTGCGTTTGAGCCAGGCCAGGCCTTCGGCATTGACCTCGCCGGTGCCGTGTCCGCCCGCCTTGAGCGCCAGACCGATGGCGCGAATGGTGCCCGAGGAGCCGATGGCTTCATCCCAGGTCAGGCGGTGCAGGGCGTGTTCGATGCTCATGATCTCCAGCCGCGCCGCGGTGTACGCCTGGGCGTAGCGGGCCGGGGTGATCTTGCCGTCCTTGAAATAGCGCTGGGTGTAGCTGACGCAGCCCATTTGCAGGCTTTCGCGCAGCAGCGGTTCGAAGCGCTGGCCGATGATGAATTCGGTACTGCCGCCGCCGATGTCGGCCACCAGGCGTTTGCCCGGGGTGTCGGCGAGGGTGTGGGAAACGCCGAGGTAAATCAGGCGGGCTTCTTCACGACCGGAGATGACTTCCACCGGGTGGCCAAGGATTTCTTCAGCGCGGCGGATAAATTCGCCACGGTTGCGGGCTTCACGCAGGGCGTTGGTGCCGACGATCCGCACGGCGCCGGGCGGCATACCGTTGATCAGTTGGGCAAAACGCTTAAGGCAATCGAGCCCGCGTTGCATGGATTCTTCACTGAGCTGGCGCTCATCGTCGATGCCTGCGGCCAGCTGAACCTTCTCCCCGAGACGCTCGAGAATACGGATTTCGCCGTTCTGGGCCTTGGCCACGACCATGTGAAAGCTGTTGGAGCCCAGGTCGATTGCGGCGATCAGGGACAGATTCTTGGCTTGAGATTGCGGCATGGTCAGGGGGTCTCGGTCGATAACCTCGACATCGTGCCACGATCAAACGCTGCCGCCAACGCGTAGGAGCTGCCGAAGGCTGCGATCTTTTACCGCGGGAATATTTGCGGTGTTGCTGATGGCCCCTTCGCGAGCAAGCCCGCTCCCACATTCAACCGAGTACCTCAGTAAGAACGCGGTCAACTGTGGGAGCGGGCTTGCTCGCGAAAGCTGCCTCGCAGGCGCCGAAGATCGATCAGCCCGCCGCCTCAACCGTCCCGATAAAATTCGCCAGCTCCGCCGTCTGCGGATTCGCGAACAGAATCTTCGGATCCCCGACCTCATGCACCTTGCCCTGATGCATGAACACCAACTTATCCCCAACCTCCCGGGCAAAACGCATTTCGTGGGTGACCATAATCAACGTCATCCCTTCCTTGGCCAGTTGCCGGACCACGCTCAGCACTTCATTGACCAATTCCGGGTCCAGCGCCGAAGTAATCTCATCGCACAGCAAGACCTTCGGTGACATCGCCAGCGCCCGGGCAATCGCCACCCGCTGTTGCTGCCCGCCAGACAACCGATCCGGGAAGGCATCGAATTTCTCCCCCAGCCCGACCCGCTCCAACATCTCCCGCGCCAGTTCGGCCGCTTTGGCTTTCGGTACTTTCTGCACCACTTGCGGTGCGAGCATCACGTTCTCGCCGACCGTCAGGTGCGGGAACAGGTTGAACTGCTGAAACACCATCCCGACTTTCTGTCGCAAGCTGCGCAGATCGGCACGAGCGGCGTCGAGGTAGTCGCCGTCGACTTCAATCACGCCGTCGTTGATCGATTCCAGGCCATTGAGGGTGCGCAGCAAGGTGGATTTCCCCGAGCCGCTGCGGCCGATGATCGCCACCACCTGGCCTTCCTCGACGCTCAGGTCGATGCCTTTGAGTACATGGTGATCGCCGTAATATTTATGCAAAGCGGAAATTCTAAGCAGAGGCATGCAGTCTCCTTTCCAGGTAGCGGGCACTGAGGGACAAGGGGTAGCAGAGCAGGAAGTAACCGAGGGCCACGAGGCCGTAGACCATGAACGGTTCGAAGGTCGCGTTGGCGAGCATGCCGCCGGTCTTGGTCAGTTCGGTGAAGCCGATGATCGAGGTGACGGCGGTGCCTTTGACCACTTGCACGGAGAAGCCCACGGTCGGCGCCACGGCGATTCGAAGCGCTTGCGGCAGGATCACGTAGCGCAGTTGCTCCAGAGGATTGAGCGCCAGGCTCGACGAGGCTTCCCACTGGCCGTTGGGGATCGATTCGACGCAACCACGCCAGATCTCCGCCAGGTAGGCGCTGGTGAACAGCGTCAGGGCAATCGCCGCGGCCATCCACGGCGAAATCTCCACCCCGGCCAACGCCACACCGAAGAACACCAGAAACAGCTGCATCAACAGCGGCGTGCCCTGGAACAGCTCGATGTAGGTGCGTGCGAAGCTGCGCGGCAGGGATTTCTTCGAGATGCGCATGACCATGATCAACAAGCCGATCAGTCCGCCACCGATAAACGCCACCAGCGACAGCGCCAGGGTCCATTGCAGGCCGGTGAGCAGGTTGCGTACGACGTCCCAGAATGTGAAATCGCTCATTGGCTGCTCCGGGCTATGTAGCGGCGACCAATCCAGTTCAGCAATTGGCGGATCATTAGCGCCATGCACAGGTAGACCAGCGTGGTCAGCGCATAGGTTTCAAAGGCGCGGAAGTTGCGCGACTGAATGAAGTTGGCGGCGAAGCTCAGCTCTTCGGTGGCGATCTGCGAGCAGACCGCCGAACCCAGCATCACGATGATGATCTGGCTGCTCAATGCCGGCCAAACCTTGCCCAGCGCCGGCAGCAGCACCACGTGGCGAAAGGCTTCGAAGCGCGTCATTGCCAGCGCCGCAGCGGCTTCAAGCTGTCCTCGAGGGATTGCCTGGATGCCGGCGCGGATGATCTCGGTGGAATAGGCGCCGAGGTTGATCACCATCGCCAGCACCGCCGCCTGCCATTCCGAAATCTGCACACCCAGTGACGGCAGGCCGAAGAAGATGAAAAACAACTGCACCAGAAATGGCGTGTTGCGGATCAACTCGACGTAGACCCCAAAAATGCCGGCGAACGGGCGGATGTTCCACGCCCGCACCAGCGCCCCGACGGTGCCCAGACCCACCCCGAGCACCGCGCCGATGGCCGTCAGTTCAAGGGTGAACAGCGCACCGCGCAGCAGCAGGTCGGTGTTTTGCACCACCGGAATGAAATCGAACTGATAAGCCATGTTTAGGCTCCTTGTTTAAACGGCGTCGCGCGACAGTCAGAGATCGGCCGGCAGCGGCTCTTTGAGCCAGGTCCGGGAGTTCTTCTCCAGCGCGCCGTCGGTCTTGGCGGTGGCGAGGATCTGGTTGACCTTGTCCAGCAGCGCCGGCTCGTTTTTGTTCACGCCGACATAGACCGGCGAATCCTTGAGCTTCACTTTCAGCGCCGGAATGCGTTTCGGGTTGCGCTCGCTGATGGTCACCATCACCACGTTGCCGCTGGCGATCAGATCGACTTGCCCGGCGAGGTAAGCGGCGATGGTCGAGTTGTTGTCTTCGAAGCGCTTGATGTTCACGCCTTCGGGCGCGACTTTGGTCAACTCGATGTCTTCGATGGCACCCCGGGTGACGCTGATGGTTTTGCCCTTGAGGTCGTCCAGGCCTTTGATGTCGGCATCCGGCGGACCGAATACGGCGAGGTAAAACGGCGCGTAGGCACGGGAGAAGTCGATGACCTTCTCCCGCTCGGGGTTCTTGCCGAGGCTGGAGATCACCAGATCGACCTTGCCGGTGGTCAGGAACGGAATGCGGTTGGTGCTGTTGACCGGCGTCAGCTCGAGTTTGACCTTGAGTTGGTCGGCCAGCAGTTTTGCAGTATCGATGTCCAGGCCGCGCGGTTTCATGTCCGGGCCGACCGAGCCGAAGGGCGGGAAGTCCTGAGGCACGGCAACCTTGAGGACGCCGCGCTTGACCACATCCTCCAGACCGTCGGCGTGGGCGGGCGCCTGGCTCAGCATCAGGCTGGCAAACAGGGCTGCGAGGAGGGCGCTGTAACGCTGGGTCATGGCAAATCTCCGAATCGGCGAGGAATGAATGCTGCGGATCGACAGAGCACGGGCCATGCCAACATCGGGTTTTGGGGGCGCAAGGCCACGGTTTTGCTGGTGTTGCTCGGTCTTACTGGTCTGAACAGTCGTGCGCGGTTTCGCACCCCGATAGCGCATCGCTGGAATTCGCCGAACCCCCATGGGGCACGACTTGCCGGGCGTCGCGAATAGCTTTACAACTAGCCGCTCATTAGCCCGGTTTCTCTGAAAAACCATGAACTCGATCTCCCGAGCCGTACCTGAAGTGGCGTTGCAAGCCATCCGCAAACTGATCACCGAGCAAGGTTTCGGGCCGGGCGATGCCTTGCCCTCGCAACGGGATTTGGCGGTGCAATTAGGGGTCAGTCGGGCGTCGCTGAGAGAGGCGTTGTCGTCGCTGAGTGCGCTGGGCGTGATCAGCATCCAGCCGGGCAAAGGCGTGTTCGTGCAGTCACCGGTTGATTTGCCGCGAGGTGATGCGGGGCTGAGTTGGCCGTTCGCGGCCCAGGCCTCGCCGCTGGACATCTTCCAGTTGCGCTATGCCCTGGAAGGCTTCGCTGCCGGTTTGGCCGCGGTGACCCTGAGTACTCACGAGCTCGATGCACTGGAAGATAACGTCGCCGCCATGCGCATCGAATTGAAGGCCGGCGACTTCGAGGCCGCGGCGCGACTGGATTTCGAGTTTCACCGGCGCATCCTGCTGGCGAGCGGCAATCAGGCGATGCTGAGCATTCTGACGGCCAGCGCCGACATTTTTCTAGAGAGCCAGAAACTACCGTTCATCCGGGCGGAACGGGCCATGGAAACCTGGCAGGAACACCGCAAAATCCTCCGCGCACTGGCCCGGCGGGCGTCCGGCGCAGCGCAGAAGGCCATGCACGAACATGTGCGTAACGCGGCACTGCGCACAGGAATTGCCTTCGTCGCTCCCGCCACCTCGTGACTTGGGCTATACCCAAACTCATGCGGCACCATAGTGAGACTCAATCATCTGCACCTTCCTGAACGAGGGAAGGGCGGCTATGATGGGCCACGTTTTTTTGCTTACAACCTGGAGACTTCCATGAGCAGCGATCTTATTAAACACGTCACCGACGCTAGCTTCGACGTCGACGTCCTCAAGGCCGAAGGCGCTGTACTGGTCGACTACTGGGCTGAATGGTGCGGCCCTTGCAAAATGATCGCTCCTGTTCTGGACGAAATTGCTGAAACCTACAAAGGCAAGCTGACCGTTGCCAAACTGAACATCGACGAAAACCAGGAAACTCCGGCCAAGCATGGCGTGCGTGGTATCCCGACTCTGATGCTGTTCAAGAACGGCAACGTTGAAGCCACCAAGGTTGGCGCGCTGTCGAAGTCGCAACTGGCTGCCTTCCTCGACGCCAACATCTAAGCGTCGTTTAAAGCGTCATCAAAAAGGCCCCGCACATCGCGGGGCCTTTTCGTTATTGAGGGCTAGACGCTCCGAAACTCAGGTGGTACATTCGGCCCCGCACTGGTTTCTCCACTGCCCCCTGCTAGCCGTCGCCGACGCACTCCTTTTCGAATAAGTACGCGATCCTGTCGCCTTCTCTGCGGCGCGGCCTCATTAAGCCAAAAGCTTAATTTCCCCCCCTCCATAAATGATTACGTCATTCCTATATGAATCTGACTGAACTCAAGCAAAAGCCGATTACCGAACTGCTCGAATTGGCCGAACAGATGGGCATAGAAAATATGGCCCGTTCGCGCAAGCAGGACGTGATTTTCTCCCTGCTCAAAAAGCACGCTAAAAGCGGCGAGGAAATCTCCGGTGATGGCGTGCTGGAGATTCTCCAGGACGGCTTCGGCTTCCTTCGCTCCGCTGACGCTTCCTATCTCGCCGGCCCAGACGATATCTACGTCTCGCCGAGTCAGATCCGTCGCTTCAACTTGCGCACCGGTGACACCATCGTTGGCAAGATCCGTCCCCCAAAGGAAGGCGAGCGTTATTTCGCGCTGCTCAAGGTCGACACGATCAACTACGATCGTCCCGAGAACGCGAAAAACAAGATTCTCTTCGAGAACCTGACCCCGCTGTTCCCGACCGTGCGCATGAAGATGGAAGCCGGCAACGGTTCCACCGAAGACTTGACCGGTCGTGTCATCGACCTGTGCGCCCCGATCGGCAAAGGCCAGCGCGGTCTGATCGTTGCACCGCCGAAAGCCGGTAAAACCATCATGCTGCAGAACATCGCAGCCAACATCGCGCGTAACAATCCTGAAGTTCATCTGATCGTATTGCTGATCGACGAACGTCCGGAAGAAGTGACCGAAATGCAGCGCACTGTGCGCGGCGAAGTGGTTGCCTCGACGTTCGATGAGCCGCCAACCCGCCACGTGCAGGTTGCCGAAATGGTGATCGAGAAGGCCAAGCGCCTGGTCGAACACAAGAAGGATGTGGTGATCCTGCTCGACTCCATCACCCGTCTGGCTCGCGCCTACAACACCGTGATCCCGAGCTCCGGCAAAGTACTCACCGGTGGTGTCGATGCCCACGCCCTGGAGAAACCGAAACGTTTCTTCGGCGCCGCGCGGAACATCGAAGAAGGCGGTTCGCTGACCATCATCGCCACCGCGCTGGTTGAAACCGGCTCGAAGATGGACGAAGTGATCTACGAAGAATTCAAAGGCACGGGCAACATGGAACTGCCGCTGGATCGTCGTATCGCCGAAAAACGCGTCTTCCCGGCCATCAACATCAACCGTTCCGGCACCCGCCGCGAAGAGTTGCTGACAGCCGATGACGAGTTGCAACGCATGTGGATCCTTCGCAAGCTGTTGCACCCGATGGACGAAATCGCTGCCATCGAATTCCTGGTCGACAAGCTGAAAACGACCAAGACCAACGATGAGTTCTTCCTGTCGATGAAACGCAAGTAAGTCGATAAGGGCTGTGCCCTGTGTGGCTGTCTCGTTAGTTCAAATTCGGATGCCGCAGGATATGAGCTTGCGGCGCCGAAGTTGACTAACAGAGACAGCCATACAGGGCACCAGAGCCGGGGAAACCCGGCTTTTTGCTATCTGATTTTTGATGAACCGGCAGTTCGTGGTTCTGAATAGAGGGGTTCGGCGCTAAACTGCCACCCCCGAACGGCTCGGCCAACACGAGGCTCACGCATGCAGTATCGCGACTTGCGCGACTTTATCAGCGGCCTGGAAAAGCGCGGCGAACTCAAGCGCATCCAGGTTCCGGTGTCCCCAGTGCTCGAAATGACCGAGGTATGCGACCGCACCCTGCGTGCCAAAGGTCCGGCTCTGCTTTTCGAAAAGCCCACGGGTTATGACATCCCGGTGCTCGGCAATCTGTTTGGCACCCCTGAGCGCGTGGCCCTGGGCATGGGCGCAGAGGCGGTCAGCGAATTGCGCGAGATCGGCAAGCTGCTGGCGTTCCTCAAGGAGCCCGAGCCACCGAAAGGCCTGAAAGATGCCTGGTCCAAGCTGCCGATCTTCCGCAAGATCATCGCCATGGCTCCGAAGGTGGTCAAAGATGCGGTCTGCCAGGAAGTGGTCATCGAAGGCGACGACGTCGACCTCGCGATGCTGCCGGTGCAGACCTGCTGGCCGGGCGACGTCGGCCCGCTGATCACCTGGGGCCTGACCGTCACCAAAGGGCCGAACAAGGATCGCCAGAATCTCGGTATCTACCGTCAGCAAGTGATTGGCCGCAACAAGGTCATCATGCGCTGGCTGAGCCATCGTGGCGGCGCGCTGGATTACCGCGAGTGGTGCGAGAAGCATCCTGGTCAACCGTTCCCGGTGTCCGTGGCGCTCGGCGCCGACCCGGCGACCATTCTTGGCGCTGTAACGCCTGTGCCGGACAGCCTTTCCGAATATGCTTTCGCTGGTTTATTGCGTGGCAATCGCACCGAGCTGGTGAAGTGCCGTGGCAACGACCTGCAAGTGCCGGCGACCGCCGAGATCATCCTTGAAGGCGTGATCCATCCGGGCGAGATGGCCGACGAAGGTCCGTACGGCGACCACACCGGTTACTACAACGAAGTCGATAGCTTCCCGGTGTTCACTGTCGAGCGCATCACCCACCGCATCAAACCGATCTACCACAGCACCTACACCGGCCGTCCGCCGGATGAGCCGGCGATTCTCGGCGTGGCGCTGAACGAAGTGTTCGTGCCGATCCTGCAGAAGCAGTTCCCCGAGATCACCGACTTCTACCTGCCGCCCGAAGGCTGCTCGTACCGCATGGCCATCGTGACCATGAAGAAGTCGTATCCCGGCCATGCCAAGCGGGTAATGCTCGGTGTCTGGTCGTTTTTGCGACAGTTCATGTACACCAAGTTCGTTATCGTCACTGACGACGATATCAACGCACGCGACTGGAACGACGTGATCTGGGCCATCACCACGCGCATGGACCCCAAGCGCGACACGGTGATGATCGACAACACGCCGATCGATTACCTGGACTTCGCCTCGCCGGTTTCCGGCCTGGGTTCGAAGATGGGGCTCGATGCCACGCATAAATGGCCGGGCGAAACCACTCGCGAGTGGGGCCGGGTGATCGTCAAGGACGAAGCCGTTACCCAGCGGATCGATGCCATCTGGAATCAGTTAGGAATAGATTGATGCGTGTAACCTTGCAGCCCTCCGGAGCAGTGCTACAGATTCTGCCCGGCGAGCGGATTCTCGATGGCGCGCGGCGTCTGGGCTATGAATGCCCGCAAAGCTGTCGAAACGGCAATTGCCACGTGTGCGCCGCACTGCTGGTGGAAGGGCGGGTCGAACAGGAAGGCGGTGTGCGCGACCATGGCGAGTTCTACACTTGCATAGCAGAGCCGCTGGAAGACTGCATCGTGCTGTGGGATGGCGTGCTCGCGCTGGGAGAATTGCCGGTGCGCAGCTTGTCGTGTCAGGTCATTGAATGCAGGGACGTCGGCGGCGATACCTGGCGTGTGCGACTGCGAGCGCCAGCCGGCAAGTCGCCGCGTTATCACGCCGGTCAGTACTTGATGATCGAGCGCGAGAGCGGCGAGAAATCCGCGTTCTCCCTGGCCTCGGCACCGCATGGCGGGCGTGATCTGGAAATCCATGTACTGGCGCGCGAAAGCAGTGCGCTGAGCTTGATCGACCAGTTGCAACGCAACCCGATGGTGCGGATCGAAATGCCGTTCGGCGACACCCATCTGGCGGAACTGCCGGACGGTCCGCTGGTGCTGATTGCCGCGGGCACCGGCATGGGCCAGATCCATAGCCTGATCGAACATTGCCGTGCGACGGGCTTCAAACATCCGGTGCATCTGTATTGGGGCGTGCGTCGTCCTGAAGACTTTTATGACATCGAACATTGGGATGAATGGCTGAAACTGCCCAATCTATTCCTGCATAAAGTCGTCAGCGATCAATGCGGCTGGCAGGGGCGCTGTGGCATGTTGCATGAGGCGGTGTGTGAGGACTTCCCGGATCTGAAATCCTTGCATGTCTACGCCAGCGGCTCTCCGGCCATGGTCTACGGCACACTGGATGCTTTGGTCGAAGCCGGGATGGACGCTCATCAAATGCGCGCCGATGTATTTGCTTACGCCCCGCGATCGTAGGTGGGCGAACCGTTCTAGAAGCGCACCCCGGTCGTCACCATGACGGCATTGAAGCCGAGCAACACCAGCTCGGCTGCCAACGGTCCGTAGTGTGCACCTATTGAAGGAATGATCACCGGCGCGACGCCGAAGTGATTCAGGGGGATCTTGTCCTTAGACTTGCCGCTGTAACCTTGTAGCAAGCCACCACTCAGTTTGAAGTACACGGGATAGTCGGCGCTCTCGTAGCGTTTGCCCGCATACGCATAATTTGAACGCTGGCTGAACGAGTTGCGAAAAGTTGCGCCACCAAACAACCAACCGGACGCTTGCTCACGCTCAAGGCCGATGAGCTCCTGATTGTTATTGTGATCGGAGTCGTCGGAGTAGTGTTTGGTAAAGACGCTGGCCTGCAAATACCAGGAGCCCGTGTCTTTCTCGGAGGTATCTTCTGCCCGCGACTGCTGCGCCATAAGCACCAGAAGTAATCCGTAAATCCATGGTTTTTTCATTGTTCAGGCCTGTAAGGCAGTTTGGCTTGCGCCTGTGGGTGGCCGTTATACGCCATACATACTGCAACGGACAGGCGGGAAAACTGAAGGATGTGTAGGAGGTTTCTCCTAAGTGGGCTTTATCCTAGACGCGCTAATGCTTATGTATATTTCATTCCGGTATTTAAGAATTTTTCTAAATGATATTAGGGTATATGGGCAGGCCTTCAGCTTTTGCATTTGATTGCTTATGGCTGCTCCGGAAGGTCGACCGTCTCTTAGCACTTTTCGTTTTAGTATTACTGCTATATGTTCTATGACGTGAATGTTGCTTATATTTTGTAATGATTGCAGGGCCGAAATTTCATCGCCATGAGTGCCATTGAATCTGCTTTTTTGAATCTGGCTTACCCTCCGCGGCTCGATCTGGGGCCGCAGCTCACGCACGAACAATTACTCAGCTCGATGCAGTCGACGATGGCGCGCCACAAGGGCGGGCCGGTGTGGCTGTTCGCTTACGGCTCGCTGATCTGGCGTCCCGAATGCGCAGCAGTGGAGCGAGTGCGCGGTCGTGTGCATGGCTACCATCGCGGTTTGTATTTGTGGTCCCACGAACATCGCGGCACGCCCGAAGTGCCTGGGCTGGTATTTGGCCTGGATCGCGGTGGTTCTTGCAGCGGCTTCGCCTATCGCTTGCCTGAAGAACAACTTGAAGCGTCTCTTTACGCACTTTGGCAGCGCGAAATGCCATTCCCGTCCTACCGTCCACACTGGCTCAACTGCCGTCTTGAAGACGGAAGTCAGGTTCAGGCGTTGGGGTTTGTATTGGAGCGGCATCTGCCCAGCTATGCGGGCAACTTGCCGGATCACGTGCTGAGCCACGTGTTCGAAAACGCTTGCGGGCGTTACGGCACGACTCGCGATTATGTCGAGCAGACCGCCCACGCCCTGCGTAGCCACGCCATGCCAGACCGGAATCTGGAGGCGCGGCTCAAGCGCTGCAAATCAAAGGCCGATCAGGCGATTGCTTCGCGACTCTGACTGGCGACTTGTTTGTGCCACAGCGTCGGCGCAAGGAAGGCCATCGCCAGTAAGCATGCGCCGATCAGCAGCACGAAACCGCCGTCCCAGCCGAAGTGGTCCACGGTGTAGCCCATCGCTGCACTGGCCGCGACCGAACCACCCAGATAACCGAACAGGCCCGTGAAGCCCGCTGCCGTACCGGCGGCTTTCTTCGGTGCCAATTCCAGCGCTTGCAAGCCGATCAGCATCACCGGGCCGTAAATCAGGAAGCCGATCGAGACGAGCGCGATCATGTCGACTGTCGGGTTGCCCGCCGGGTTGAGCCAGTACACCAGGGTCGCAACAGTCACCAATGCCATGAACACCATGCCGGTCAGGCCACGGTTGCCACGGAAGATCTTGTCCGACATCCAGCCGCACAACAGCGTGCCCGGAATACCTGCCCATTCGTAGAAGAAGTAGGCCCACGAGGTTTTATCCACGTTGAAGCCCTTGGCTTCTTTCAAGTAGGTCGGTGCCCAGTCCAGCACGCCGTAGCGCAACAGGTAGACGAAGACGTTGGCCAGGGCGATGTACCAGAGCATTTTGTTGCGTAGCACGTATTTGACGAAGATTTCCTTGGCGCTGAATTCTTCTTCGTGGCTGGCGTCGTAGCCTTCCGGGTAGTCGTTCTTGTACTTCTCGATGGGCGGCAGGCCCACCGATTGCGGGGTGTCGCGCATGGTGACGAAGGCAAACACCGCCACCGCCATGGCGACCGCCGCCGGCACGTAAAACGCTGCGTGCCAGTCATTGAACAGGCCCATGCCGAGCAGGAACAGCGGGCCGATCAGGCCGCCACCGACGTTATGCGCCACGTTCCACAAGGACACTACGCCGCCGCGTTCCTTCTGCGACCACCAGTGCACCATCGTCCGCCCACTCGGTGGCCAGCCCATGCCCTGGGCCCAGCCATTGATAAAGAGCAGGATGAACATGATGGTCACGCTGGACGTCGCCCAGGGCGCGAAGCCGAAAATGAACATCACACCGGCCGATACCAACAGGCCGAAGGGCAGGAAGAAACGCGGATTGGAACGGTCGGACACGATGCCCATCAGGAACTTGGACAGGCCGTAGGCAATGGCGATGGCCGACAGCGCCAGGCCCAGCTCACCGCGGGTATAGCCCTCTTCGATCAGATAGGGCATGGCCAGGGAGAAGTTTTTGCGCAGCAGGTAATAACCGGCATAGCCGATAAAAATACCGGCGAAGATCTGCCAGCGAAGGCGTCGGTAGGTGTTGTCTATTTTTTCTTCAGGCAATGGAGCCTGATGTGCGGCAGGACGAAAGAAAGCAAACATTCAAGAGCTCCAGATTTCTTGTTTTGACTGCGGATACGAATGTTACAGTTTCGTTACCGAAAATAGCACCGGTTAGCATCGGCCAAATAGTGGAAATGCTGGAGATTGCATGTTCTTTTATGAACATGTCGCTCAGGTATAAATGTAGGGCGTTGTGGGAAACGTTACTTGCAGGTCTTCATGCCGCATTTCGGTCCAGGGTAGGACGAGGCTTTGGGAAATGTCCTTCGTTTGAATGGGAAGTCATGGCGTTCTGTTGCAGCTCACCGAGCTTTAACCTTTGTGCAGATGCCGGGTCTGGCATTTCAGTCGTGAAGGGGAGGGTTATGCGGTGGTTTACGTGTGTGCTTTTGCTGGTTGTGTCGGTCGGTGTTCGGGCCCAGGAAGTGTTTCTGATCCCGGAAAACAATCCCAAGCCGATTTACCCACGGGCGCTTTTCAGGGCCGGGATAACAGGTGAAGTTCGAGTCAGGTTCACTGCCAATGCCGATGGCTCGGTCAGCAAAGTGAGCATTCTGCAAAGCGACCATCCTGATCTGGCCGAAGCGACCAGGAAGGCGATAGCGCAGTGGCGCTTTAAACCGTGGACGGTAGACAGCGACAAACCTGCGGAACAGGAAGTGACGGCGCCGATGGTTTTTAGACTGGATCTGGACACACCCATTCACACTAACCATTGGCTCAAACAGTTGAGATGTCGTGACCTCAACGAGGCGCTGGTGGATTTTCCGGAGTATGCGTGGGTTGATTCAAAGGTGTTTGATTACACTCGCGCCTATCTGTCGAACGTGATTTATACGACACAGTTGCAGAATGAGCAGCGTCTGGCCTTGATTGCCAAGCTGAATAAGCGGGTACCGAAAATCGTCAGGGATTGCCGGGCGAGCCCTGTCCGCAAGTACATGAGTTTGCTGCCGGAGGATATTCGGAAGTTGCTTTAGTCCCGGACAATAAAAAGCGGTCTGAACAACTTCATGTGAAGTCCAGACCGCTTCATTGGGCTCAGCGAACCTGAACCACCACTTTCCCGACCGCTTTGCGCTGGCCAAGATCATTGATCGCCTGCGCCGCATTGCTCAGGGGATACACCTGCGACACCAACGGCTTCAACTTGCCCTCGGCAAACCAGCCAAACAATTGCTGGAAGTTCGCCGCGTTGTCTTGAGGCTGGCGCTGGGCAAACGAGCCCCAGAACACGCCGACCACCGCTGCACCTTTGAGTAGCGCGAGATTGACTGGCAGTTCAGGGATGCGACCGCTGGCGAAGCCGACCACCAGCAGGCGTCCGTTCCAGGCAATGGCGCGGATGGCCTGGTCGAACAGATCGCCACCGACCGGGTCGTAGATCACGTCGGCGCCCTGGCCATCGGTCAGGCGCTTGATTTCGTCCTTGAGACTGGTTTCGCTGTAGTTGATCAGCTCATCGGCACCGGCAGATTTGGCCACCGCGAGTTTTTCGGCGCTGCTGGCGGCGGCGATCACGCGGGCGCCCATGGCTTTGCCGATTTCCACGGCGGCCAGACCGACACCGCCGGAAGCGCCGAGTACCAGCAAGGTTTCACCCGGTTGCAGGTTGCCCCGTTGCTTGAGCGCGTGCATCGAAGTGCCGTAGGTCATGCTGAACGCGGCGGCGGTGTTGAAGTCCATCGATGGCGGGATGGGCAGCACGTTATAGCCCGGCACCGCGACCTGTTCGGCGAAACTGCCCCAGCCGGTCAGCGCCATGACCCGGTCGCCGACCTTGAGGTGGCTGACCTTTTCGCCTACTTCGCTGACCACGCCAGCCGCTTCGCCGCCCGGAGAAAACGGGAAGGGCGGCTTGAACTGATATTTGCCCTCGATGATCAACGTGTCCGGGAAATTCACCCCGGCGGCGTGCACGTCCAGCAGGATTTCATTCTTCTTCGCGACAGGACTGGCGACGTCTTCCAGCACCAGCGATTCGGCAGGGCCGAAGGCTTTGCACAGCACGGCTTTCATCAGGGCTATTCCTTTGGGAGTGATGGCCGATAAGTGTAGGTGTGTGAGTCGATGGGTCAACGAGCATGCCCGGCCCTGATAGTCAGCCATAAGCTTGTGCTTGAGCGGCGGGTCGTTATGCTAGGCCGCAAACCGGATAAGGAGCGAATTGTGAAAGCGTGGATCATGTTGTTGCTGGCCCTGTCTCTGCCTGTGGCAGCGATGGCCGAAGAAGCCAAAGAAGGTGCAGCTCCGAAGGTCAATTACATCACCCTGAGCCCGCCGTTCGTGGGCAACTACGGGCTGGACGGGACGCCGAAGCTCAAGGTCTACAAGGCCGATGTGGCATTGCGAGTGACCGGTGATGAGGCGACCAAACTGGTGAAAGCCAATGAGCCGTTGATTCGTAATCAACTGGTGGCGTTGTTTGCCCAGCAGACAACTGAAGCGATGAACAACGTCGAGGCCAAGGAAAAGCTGCGTCAGGAAGCCCTGAAGCAGACCCAGCAAATCATGAACGACGAAACCGGCAAGCCTGTGGTTGAGGATCTGTTGTTCAACAACCTGATAATCCAGTAAGACTTTTGTTGTCTGAACCGGCCTCATGGCGAGCAAGCTCGCTCCCACAATGGATCTGCATTCACTGAAGATCCCCTGTGGGAGCGAGCTTGCTCGCGATGGCATTCTTTCAGGCAATTAATCAATCAAGGCCTTAATGCAATCACCGCCGCCCACTGCTCGGCCGTCACTGGCATCACCGACAGTCGCGAGCCTTTCTGCACCAGCGGCATCTCGGCCAGCGCCGCCTGCTGTTTCAGATAATCCAGCTTAAGCACTTTGGGAAACGTCTCGACATGCGCGACATCGATCGCGCTCCAGGCGTTTTTCTCTGGCGTGGCTTTCGGATCGTAGTAATGACTCTCCGGCTCCAGCGCCGTCGGGTCTGGATACGCGGCTTCGACGATCTTTCCGATCCCGGCGATCCCCGGTTCGGGGCAGCTGGAGTGATAGAAGAAAAACTCGTCGCCCACCGCCATGGCCCGCAGAAAATTACGCGCCTGGTAGTTGCGAACCCCGTCCCAGCGCGCTTTGCCAAGCGTCTCCAGGCCCTTGATCGAGAGCTCGTCGGGCTCGGATTTCATCAGCCAATAAGCCATGGTTTTTGCTCCTTGCGAAGTGGGTGGGCAAGTTGTCGGGGAATTTTATGACAAACCGACGGTCGGTTGACGCCAGCGTTTGCGTGTCGGTTCACGTTGTCGCAAAATGCCGGCCTTCTAAGCTTGACGCTGCTGCACGGCCTACACCTACAACGGAAACCGCTGCTGTCATCGTGTTGATGTGCCTTTGGGGGGCAATCGATGAAACGCAAACCGGATTTACTATGGATTTTGGTTATTTTGTTCGGCCTCGGCGTCGTGACCACCGGCTATGCCCAAAGCCTGTGGAGCAACAAGACCGACGCTCCGATCGAAATCGCGCAGCAACAACAGCCGTCGGCCTTCAAACGCTGAAACTGTCTTCGGACGCCGCTGATTCCAGTGGCGTCTAGCCGGCGAAATACCGCGCCTTGTCTGTCACCGTTCCCTGTAACGGCACATCCCAGCTCGCTTGAGCCAATCGTTCGACCTTCTGACATTCATGGGCCAGCCCCAATAGCGTCGGCTTGCGCCAGTTTTTACGTCGTGCCAGGTACGCCAGGCTTCGATCATAGAAACCGCCGCCCATGCCCAGGCGTCCGCCGACATCGTCAAACCCCACCAATGGCAACAGCACCAGATCGAGCGCCCAGACTTTGCGTTGCCGGGCGAGGTTGTGCCGGGGTTCGAGAATACGAAAGCGGTTGGGTTTGAGTTTTTCACCGGGGCGAATTCGCTGGAACACCATTTTGGTTCGTGGCCAGGCGCTGAGCACCGGCAGATACGTTGCCTTGCCTCGACGCTGAGCGGCACGCAGCAAAACACGCGGATCGATTTCACCGTCGGTGGGTAGATAAAGGGAGATGTGTTTTGCGCGGCGAAACAGCGGGTGCTGAGCCAATTGCGTGTACAGCCCGCGAGCGGCCTGGCGCTGCTGACTGGGTGTCAGTGCGCGGCGGGCCTTGCGCAGCATGCGTCGAAGTTGCGGGCGGGGCAGCAGCGCAGGTTCGGTCATGAATTCGGGCTTCGGCAGTGCGGGTACATAAAGCGTACCGGTAAAAAAGCCGATGCCGGTATTTAAACCGGCATCGGACTGGAATCAGGCTCCCCGGATGTACCGCTGTCGACTTAGCCCTTGAACCCGAAAGTTCAAGGTGGAAGATGCAGTAGGCTTTAAGGCTTTCCGTCTAGCGGACATGCACACCAGCCCAACGTGCAACCTCCAGGGTATAGCAAATCGGCTCAGGGACATCGCCAACTGGCAAGCACCCCAGGGAGTGATGCGAGTATACCCCAAGCGGTTTCGCGTTTCAGCCCTTGGTGACGTCCGGATCGGTTGCGAGCACCAGATCGACGCGATCCAGCAGGTCGCGAACCTGCTCGCGGGTCGAGCCGCTGGCCTGCACATCCGGGCGTTCTTCCTTGTGCAGAAGGTCGTGCGTGATGTTCAGGGCGGCCATCACGGCGATGCGATCGGCGCCGATGACTTTGCCGCTGCTGCGGATTTCGCGCATTTTGCCGTCCAGGTAACGGGCGGCGCTCACCAGATTGCTGCGCTCTTCCTGGGGGCAGATGATCGAATATTCTTTATCGAGGATCTGCACGGTAACGCTATTGCTTGAACTCATGAGTCTTGCTCCAGGGCCTTGAGGCGCGAAATCATTGATTCGACCTTACGCCGGGCGATTTCGTTCTTTTCAATGAGGTGAGCGCGTTCCTCGCGCCAGGTCTTTTCCTGAGCTAATAGGAGTCCGTTTTGACTCTTTAGTTGCTCGACGCGGGTAATTAGCAGTTCGAGTCTGGCCATTAGCGCTTGTAGGTCGGTGTCTTCCATTGGGTCCACTGAAATTGTGTCAGATGGGTGATAGCTGGCGGACAGCCTTTAATAGTCTTGGCGAGTCTGTCGATGTAGGATACAAGGCCTTCATTCTAGACATAGCGCCGTCTGGCGCCTAGCTGCCCATGCCCATTCAGAATTCCCCGTACCAAGCCTTCGCCAAACTGCTGACTTCCAGCGGTCATAATGCCTCGCCTGCCGAACTGCATGGCCTGCTGCTCGGCCGCAGTTGCGCCGGTGCCGGTTTCGATGCCGAAGGTTGGCTGATTGATGCCGCCGAGCTGCTCGAAAGCGAGCCGCAGGATAATGTCCGCAACGCCTTGATTGGCTTGCAGGAGATGGTCAAGGGCGAGCTCACTGGCGACGACGTGACCGTCGTTCTGCTGCTGCCGACCGATGACGAGCCGCTGGCCGACCGCGCCGCCGCACTGGGCCAATGGTGCCAGGGCTTCCTCAGCGGTTTCGGCCTGAACTGCCGTGACAGCAGCATGCTGAGCACCGAGGCCACCGAAGTACTTCAGGATCTGGCGGCTATTTCACAGGTGCAAGACGCCCTGGAAGAGTCCGACGACGGCGAAAGCGATTACATGGAAGTGATGGAGTACCTGCGCGTCGCGCCGCTGCTGCTGTTCACCGAAACCAAAAAGCCGGACGCGCCCGCTGCCGCCAAACCGTCGTTGCATTAATCGCGTGCCAGGGAAAGCCATCTGCCCATGATTCATATCCCGAAATCGGAATACAGCCGTCGCCGCAAGGCCCTGATGGCGCAGATGGAACCCAATAGCATCGCCATCCTGCCCGCCGCCGCCGTTGCGATCCGCAACCGCGACGTCGAGCACGTCTACCGTCAAGACAGCGACTTCCAGTACCTCAGCGGTTTTCCCGAGCCTCAGGCGGTCATCGTTTTGATGCCAGGGCGTTCACATGGCGAATACATATTGTTCTGCCGTGAACGCAATGCCGAACGGGAGTTGTGGGACGGCTTGCGCGCCGGGCAGGAAGGCGCGATTCGCGACTTTGGCGCCGACGACGCCTTCCCCATCACCGACATCGACGACATCCTGCCGGGCCTGATCGAAGGTCGCGACCGGGTGTATTCGGCCATGGGCAGCAACCCGGAATTCGACCGGCACCTGATGGACTGGATCAACGTGATCCGCTCTAAAGCGCACCTCGGCGCCCAGCCGCCGAACGAATTCGTTGCTCTGGATCACCTGCTTCACGACATGCGCCTGTATAAATCGGCGGCAGAAGTGAAAGTGATGCGCGAAGCCGCACGGATTTCCGCCCAGGCACACATCCGCGCGATGCAGGCCAGCCGAGTCGGGCTGCATGAGTTCAGCCTCGAAGCCGAGCTCGACTACGAGTTCCGCAAGGGCGGGGCGAAAATGCCGGCCTACGGTTCGATCGTCGCCGCTGGGCGCAACAGCTGCATCCTGCATTACCAGCAGAATGACGCAGTGCTCAAGGACGGCGATCTGGTGTTGATCGATGCCGGTTGCGAGATCGATTGCTACGCCAGCGACATCACCCGCACCTGGCCGGTCAACGGCAAGTATTCAGCGGAACAGAAGGCGATCTACGAGTTGGTGCTGGCGTCGCAAGAAGCTGCGTTTGCGGAAATCGCCCCGGACAAACACTGGAATCAAGCCCACGAAGCCACGGTCCGGGTGATTACTGCCGGGTTGGTGAAGTTGGGCCTGTTGCAGGGCGACGTCGACGAGTTGATCGCCAGCGAAGCCTATAAAGCGTTTTACATGCACCGCGCCGGCCACTGGCTGGGCATGGATGTGCATGATGTCGGCGAATACAAGGTCGGCGGTGAATGGCGCGTGCTGGAAGTCGGCATGGCGCTGACCGTGGAACCGGGCATCTACATTGCCCCGGGCAACCAGAACGTAGCGAAGAAATGGCGCGGCATTGGCGTGCGCATCGAGGACGACGTAGTGGTCACCAAAAGCGGCTGTGAAATCCTGACCAAAGGCGTACCGAAAACGGTCGCCGAGATCGAGGCCTTGATGGCCGCCGCGCGGGCACAAGCGGCATGAGTCGAGTCAATCTGGCAATCATCGGTGGCGGTCTGGTCGGCGCCAGCCTGGCGTTGGCACTTCAGGCCGGAGCCAAGGCTCGTGGCTGGAAGATCGTGCTGATCGAACCGTTCGCCCCCGGCGATACTTATCAACCGAGCTACGACGCCCGTTCTTCGGCGTTGTCCTACGGTGCCAAGCAAATTTATCAACGGTTGGGCGTGTGGCAGGAAATCTCCCGCCGCGCCGAGCCGATCAAGCAAATTCATGTGTCCGACCGTGGGCGCTTCTCCACCGCGCGATTGTCGGCGATGGAAGAGGGCGTTCCGGCGCTGGGTTATGTGGTGGAAAACGCCTGGCTCGGCCAATGCCTCTGGCAGGGGCTGGACAAGGACGTGATCAGCTGGCGTTGCCCGGCGGAAGTCACGCGCATGGAGCCGCTGATCGATGGCTATCGCCTGACCCTCAACGACGAAACCACTCTGGAATGCGATCTTGCGGTGCTGGCTGATGGCGGCCGTTCCGGTCTGCGCGAGCAACTGGGGATCGGCATCAAAAAGCGCCCGTACAACCAGAGCGCGTTGATTGCCAACATCACACCGAGTGAAGCGCACAACGGCATGGCCTTCGAGCGTTTCACCGATGACGGGCCGATGGCCTTGTTGCCGTTGCCGGAAAACCGCTGCGCACTGGTCTGGACTCGATTGGGAATGGACGCGCAACGGCTCGCGGCCCTCGATGAAAAGAGCTTCCTCAGCGAGTTGCAAGGCGTGTTCGGTTATCGCCTCGGCACTTTGAAGCAGGTTGGTGCGCGGCATTTGTACCCGCTGACATTGATCGAGGCCGAAGAGCAGGTGCGTCCGCATCTGGCGATTCTCGGCAATGCTGCCCACAGCCTGCACCCGATTGCAGGGCAAGGTTTCAACCTGTCTTTGCGTGATGCTCAAGCGCTGGCCGATGCGTTGCTGGCCAGCGAAACATCTCCCGGAGACTTTGCGACCTTGCAGGCCTACCGCGAGCGTCAGCGTCTGGATCAGAACCTGACTGTGGGTTTCTCCGATCAGGTCACCCGTTTGTTCGGCAGCACTCAACCGCTGGTTTCCCTGGGCCGCAACATCGGTCTGCTCGGTCTTGATCTGCTGCCGCCGGCCAAACGCTGGTTCGCGCGGCAGGCCATGGGTTTGGGTACGCGTCCCGATGCTTAAGTGGCGGTCGGAAAATCCCTTTATATGCGGCTCAAGCCGCAAGCGAGACAGGCTTAAAGCATGGAAATGCGCGCAGATCTGCTGATTGTCGGGGCCGGAATGGTCGGCAGTGCCCTGGCGCTGGCGTTGCAGGACAGCGGGCTGGAAGTCCTGCTGCTGGACGGTAGCCCGATGAGCGTCAAACCCTTCGATGCCCAGGCTTCGTTCGAGCCGCGAGTGAGCGCCTTATCGACTGCCAGCCAGCGGATTCTCGAACGTCTGGGCGTCTGGGACGGCATCGCCAATCGGCGCAGCAGCCCTTACACCGACATGCACGTTTGGGACGGCAGCGGCACCGGGCAAATCCATTTTTCGGCGGACAGTGTGCATGCCGACGTGCTGGGGCATATCGTCGAGAACCGCGTGGTTCAGGACGCCTTGCTCGACCGTTTGCACGACTGCGACCTCGGAATGCTGGCCAACGCGCGCCTGGAGCAAATGCGTCGCTCCGGCGACGACTGGCTGCTGACCCTGGCCGATGGCCGCACCTTGCGCGCACCTTTGGTGATCGCAGCGGATGGCGCTAATTCCGCCGTTCGGCGTCTGACCGGTATGGCGACGCGCGAGTGGGACTACATGCACCACGCGATCGTCACCAGCGTGCGCAGCGCCAAGCCTCATCAAATGACTGCCTGGCAGCGTTTCACCGACAACGGTCCGCTGGCGTTTCTGCCGCTGGAGCGTGACGGTCAGCAGGATTGGTGTTCGATCGTCTGGTCGACCACCCCGAGCGAAGCCGAACGCCTGATGGCGCTGGATGACGAAGGTTTCTGCAAAGAGCTGGAGCGGGCCTTCGAAGGCCGACTGGGCTCGGTGCTGAGCGCCGATCCGCGTCTGTGCGTGCCGTTGCGGCAGCGTCATGCCAAGCGTTATGTGGCTGAAGGATTGGCGTTGATCGGTGATGCGGCCCACACCATTCACCCATTGGCCGGGCAGGGCGTGAACCTTGGTTTTCTCGATGCCGCCGTGCTGGCCGAAGTGCTGTTGCAGGCGGCCACGCGTGGCGAGCGTCTGGCGGATGTGAAAGTGCTCAGCCGTTACGAACGTCGGCGCATGCCTCACAACCTGGCGTTGATGGCGGCGATGGAGGGTTTCGAACGTCTGTTCCAGGCTGATCCGTTGCCGGTGCGCTGGTTGCGCAATGCCGGGTTGAAGATGGTCGACCAGATGCCCGAAGCCAAGGCGCTGTTCGTGCGTGAAGCGCTGGGATTGATCGGGGATCTACCGGCACTCGCCAAGGCCTGAGATTTTCATTGCGGCAGATGGCCTCTTCGCGAGCAAGCCCGCTCCCACATGGGAATGCATTTCAACTGTGGGAGCGGGCTTGCTCGCGAAGACGTCGGTACATCCACCACACATTCCAACTTGTGCAACATCTGGTAACTCCTCCGCAAACTGTTCGATTGAGAACCTAAATGTGAGTCCATATCATTTGGCCTCACTTTTTCAATCGAGAGATCGCTCCCATGTTGGTACCGAAGCGTCTACTGACCGCACTCGCCTTGACCGTGATTGGCAGCACCGCAGCCCAGGCCGCTGACGAGGTGGTGGTTTACTCCTCGCGTATCGACGAGCTGATCAAGCCGGTCTTCGATGCCTACACCGCGAAAACCGGCGTGCAGGTGAAGTTCATCACCGACAAGGAAGCGCCGCTGATGCAGCGGATCAAGGCCGAGGGCGAGAACGCCACCGCGGATCTGCTGCTGACCGTCGATGCCGGCAACCTCTGGCAGGCCGAGCAAATGGGCATCCTGCAACCGTTCACTTCCAAGGTGATCGACGCCAACATCCCGCTGCAATACCGCTCATCCGCCCATGCCTGGACTGGCTTGAGCCTGCGGGCGAGGACCATCGCTTACTCCACCGATCGGGTGAAACCCGGTGAGTTGACCACCTACGAAGGTCTGGCCGACAAGAACTGGGAAGGTCGCCTGTGCCTGCGCACAGCGAAGAAGGTCTACAACCAGTCACTGACTGCCACCATGATCGAAGTCCATGGCGCCGACAAAACCGAGAGGATTCTCAAGGGCTGGGTGAGTAACCTGTCCACCGACGTATTCTCGGATGACATCGCGGTGCTGGAGGCCATCAACGCGGGTCAATGCGACGTCGGTATCGTCAACACGTACTACTACGGCCGTCTGCACAAGCAGAAGCCTGACCTGGCGGTGAAGTTGTTCTGGCCGAACCAGAGCGACCGTGGCGTGCACGTGAACCTGTCGGGTATCGGCCTGACCAAACATGCTCCGCACCCGGAAGCGGCCAAGGCCTTGGTGGAATGGATGACCACACCTGAAGCGCAGAAGATCTTTGCTGACGTGAACCAGGAATTCCCGGCCAACCCTGCGGTTCAGCCTTCTGCAGAAGTGGCGAGCTGGGGCAAGTTTGTCGCCGATACCTTGCCTGTGGAAATTGCCGGCAAGCGTCAGGCTGAAGCGATTCGCATGATGGATCGGGCGGGCTGGAACTGACGCTGCACCTTTAAAGATCAAAAGATCGCAGCGTGCGGCAGCTCCTACATTGGGATGATGTACACCCGGTAGGAGCTGCCGCAGGCTGCGATCTTTTTGCGTATGACGCACATTTCGCTGATTTTCCTCAGAGAGCTTTTCCTTGGCCCACCCCGCCCAACGCCGCTGGTATCCCCTGGTCTTCGCCATCGCTGCGCTGGTCCTGCTGCCACTCAGCGTTTTGCTGTTGTCCTGGCAAACCATCGATCATCAGATCTGGTCCCACCTCTGGGATACCCAGATGCCGCGCCTGCTGGGCAATACCCTGACCCTGGTACTCGGTGTCGGTATCGGCGTGACGCTTTTGGGCGTGAGCCTCGCCTGGCTCACCAGCCTCTGCGAATTCCCCGGTCGGCGTTGGCTGGACTGGGCGCTCATGCTGCCATTCGCCATTCCCGCCTACGTGCTGGCATTCGTCTTCGTCGGCCTGTTGGATTTCGCAGGCCCCGTGCAAACCCTGTTGCGTGAATGGTTCGGCTCGGGCTTGAGGCTGCCGCGCGTGCGCTCCACTGGCGGCGTGGTTCTGGTGCTGGTGCTGGTCTTCTATCCCTATGTTTATCTGTTGGCGCGAACTGCGTTCCTGGCGCAGGGCAAAGGCTTGATGGAAGCGGCGCGAGTCTTGGGGCAATCCCCGTGGCAAGCGTTCTGGCGAGTCGCTTTGCCCATGGCGCGCCCGGCCATCGGCGCTGGCGTGGCACTGGCGCTGATGGAAACGCTGGCGGATTTCGGTGCGGTGTCGGTGTTCAACTTCGACACGTTCACGACCGCCATCTACAAGACCTGGTACGGATTTTTCAGCCTCTCCACCGCCGCGCAACTGGCCAGCCTGTTGCTGCTGGTGGTGATGGTTGTGCTGTACGGCGAGCGCCGTGCTCGCGGGGCCAACCGGGCGAGCAACGAACGGCCACGGGTCAAGGCGCTGTATCACCTGCACGGTTTCAAAGCGCTGGCGGCCATGAGTTGGTGCGGTTTGGTGTTCGCCTGCGCTTTCGTCATTCCAGTGCTTCAACTGGTGATGTGGTTCTGGCAGCGCGGGCGTTTCGATCTGGATGAACGTTACGCGGGGCTAATCGTCCATACCTTGTACCTGGGCGGCATGGCGGCGCTGATCACCGTCAGTGTTGCTTTAGTGCTGGCGTTTGCCCGGCGTCTGGCTCCGACCCGAGCGATCCGCACCGGCATCAGCCTGGCCAACCTCGGCTACGCCTTGCCAGGTTCGGTGCTGGCGGTGTCGATCATGCTGGCGTTCAGTTACCTGGACCGCGAACTGGTAATCCCGTTGTCGGGTTGGCTGGGGGGCGCCGGCAAGCCATTGTTGCTGGGCAGCCTCTCGGCGTTGTTGCTGGCGTATCTGGTGCGCTTCATCGCGGTGGCTTATGGGCCGCTGGAAAGCAGTCTGGCGCGAATACGGCCATCTTTGCCCGAAGCGGCACGTAGCCTTGGCGTCAGTGGGCCACGACTGTTTTTCAAAGTGTATCTGCCGTTATTGCTGCCAGGAACGTTGAGCGCTGCGTTGCTGGTGTTCGTCGATGTGCTCAAGGAAATGCCCGCGACCCTTCTGATGCGCCCGTTTGGCTGGGACACGCTGGCGGTGCGCATCTTCGAAATGACCAGCGAAGGCGAGTGGGCGAGGGCCTCTTTGCCGGCCTTGACTCTGGTTTTGGTCGGCCTGCTACCGGTCATCGGATTGATTCGACGTTCAGCGCATCGAAACGCCTAGGTGCCAGTCCTACACCTTGAGGCTACAATGCGCGGCATTCGGTGCGGTCCGTCCTACGGATCAGGTAGCTGAAATCGGCTGAAAGCCTTCTATTTCAAGGCTTTCACCCCGTGCAGCACCGGCCCGCACCTTCGCCACGCCCGGAAGGAGAAACCCATGGGACAGCGCACGCCTCTGTATGACCTTCATCTCGCCCTCGGCGCGAAGATGGTCGATTTTGGCGGTTGGGATATGCCTTTGCATTACGGCTCGCAGGTCGAGGAACACCATCAGGTGCGTCGCGATTGCGGGGTTTTCGATGTATCCCACATGACCGTGATCGATGTCAGCGGCCCTCAGGCCAAGGCCTGGCTCCAGCATTTGCTGGCCAATGACGTCGAACGTCTGCACAGCCCTGGCCGTGCCTTGTACAGCACCATGCTCAACGAGCGCGGCGGCATCGTCGACGACATGATCGTCTACCGTCTCGACGAAGGTTATCGGCTGGTGGTCAACGCCTCCACCCGTAATCAGGACCTCGCCTGGATGCAGGCCCATATCGATGGTTTCGATCTGCGGCTCAACGAGCGCTCCGAGCTGGCGATGCTGGCCATTCAAGGCCCCCAGGCCCGGCACAAAATCTCCGAACTGGTGACCCAGTCCCGCGGCAACCTGATTCAGATGCTCAAGCCCTTCGAAGGCCAGGCTGATGGTGACTGGTTCATCGCGCGTACGGGTTACACCGGCGAAGATGGCCTGGAAATCGTTCTGCCGGCCAGTCAAGCGCCAGGATTCTTCAACGATCTGGTGGGCGCGGGCATCTCGCCGATCGGCCTCGGGGCGCGCGATACTCTGCGGGTCGAAGCCGGCATGAACCTCTACGGTCAGGACATTCATCAAGACGTATCACCACTGGCCTCCAACATGGCCTGGAGCATTGCCTGGGAACCGGCTACTCGCCAGTTCATCGGTCGCAGCGCTCTTGAAGCCGAACGGGCGGGTGGCGTGCAGCACAAACTGGTCGGTCTGGTCCTTGAGGAGCGTGGGGTTTTGCGCGCTCATCAAGTGGTCCGCATCGCCAATGTTGGCGAAGGGGAGATCACCAGTGGTAGTTTCTCTCCTACGCTTAGCAAGTCGATAGCACTGGCGCGCGTGCCGATGGCAACTGCCGACCGCGCAGAAGTGGAAATCCGTGGCAAGTGGTACCCGGTCCGAGTGGTCAAACCGACCTTCGTACGCCATGGCAAAACCTTGATCTAACCTTTTCTGGCGGGCAACGACCGCTGACAATTCTCTTGAGGACACAGAACATGAGCGATATTCCTGCCGACCTGCGTTTTGCCGAAAGTCATGAGTGGGCCCGTCTCGAAGCCGATGGCAGCGTCACCGTGGGCATCAGCGATCACGCTCAGGAAGCCTTGGGCGATGTGGTGTTCGTTGAATTGACTGAAGTCGGAACAGTCTTTGCTGCCGGTGATCAATCCGGTGTGGTGGAGTCGGTTAAAGCCGCTTCGGACATCTACTCCCCGGTTGCCGGTGAAGTGATTGCCATCAACGAAGAACTGAGCGCTAACCCTGAGTTGCTCAACTCCGACCCGTACGGCGCCTGGATCTTCAAGCTCAAGCCAAGCAACGCGGCTGACCTGGACAAGCTGCTCGACGCAGCAGGCTACAAAGCCGCTATCGGCGAGTAATCTTCGTCCTGCGAAATCCATGTGGGAGCGGCGGTGCGACGATTCGACTTGCTCGCGAAGGCGGTGTATCAGTCAACATTCATTTCGACTGATACACCGCCTTCGCGAGCAAGCCCGCTCCCACAGGTTTTATGGCTTTAGAACGGCTTTCACCGCCGCCACCGAACGCTCAACATCCGCTTTGCTCATGGCGGTAAACATCGGCAGCGAAACAATCAGGCGACCGACCCGCTCGGCGACCGGAAACATCCCTTCCTTAAACCCGCGCTCGCGATAAAGACTCAGCAGGTGGATCGGCGGGTAGTGATAGCCGATACCAACCCCCAGTGCCTGCATCTGCTCCATGAAGGTAGCCCGCGCCGGTTGGCCATCCTTACGCTCTGGCAGCACCAACTGAAACAAATGCCAGTTGCTGTTCTCGAAATCCGCCGGGGGTAGTTGAGCCCCATACAACGCTTCGAAATCCTCGCCAAAACAAGCGAAATAGTGCCTGGCCAGTTCACGGCGATGAGCAGTGATTGCTTCGATGTGAGCAAATTGCCCAAGGCCGATGGCCGCCGCAACATCGGTCATGTTGAACTTGCCGCCCAGCACATCGACATCCAGACCATCGAAGCCGCTGCGGGTGACGCCCTGTAAACGGTACTTTTGCCCCAGTCGCACTTCCTCGGCATTGTTCAATACAAGGCAACCGCCCTCTGACGAGGTGACGTTCTTGTTCGCCTGGAAACTGAAGGACACGAAATCGCCGGTCGAGCCAATGCGTTGGCCGTTCCAGCTCGAGCCCAAGGCTTGCGCGGCGTCTTCGACAATCCGCAATCCGTGTTTTTTGGCGATCGCATACAACCGGCTCATGTCCACCGGCAAACCGGCGAGGTACACCGGAATGATCGCTTTGGTGCGCGGGGTGATTGCCGCTTCCAGCTGATCCAGGTTGATGTTGCGGGTAATCGGGTCGATGTCGGCAAACACCGGCGTGGCGCCGACTTCCAGAATGACGTTGGCGGTGGCCACCCAGGAAATCGGCGTGGTGATCACTTCATCGCCCGGTCCGACCCCGGCAATGCGCAGGGCGATTTCCATGGTGCAGGTGCCGGAATTGAAAGTGAGTACCGGGCGCCCGCCAAAAAACTCCGAGAGTTGTTGTTCAAAGGCCTGGACCTTGGGGCCGCTGGTAATCCAGCCCGAGCGCAACACGTCGCCAACAGCGGCAATCGTGGCTTCGTCGATGGTGGGTTTGGAGAACGGCAGGAAAGGCAGTTGGCTCATAAATACAGTTACCTGATCAGCGGACATTGGGCACATGCCGAGCATGATGATCCGCAATGGCCGTTGGCGCCAGGTATCGACTGCTATGCTGGTTTGACCGTGTTGCATCGACGTTGAGCGCCAGTCAAGAGAGAGCCCGTCATGTCCCAGTTGCCGTCCTTGAGCCAGTTACGCGACCCCAATGCCTTCCTTCGCCGCCACCTCGGGCCCGATGCCGCCGAGCAACAGGCGATGCTCGACAGCCTCGGCCTCGGCAGCCGGGTCGAGTTGATCGAGCAGACGGTGCCGCCAGGAATCCGCCTGAACAGGCCGCTCGACCTGCCACCCGCGCTCGACGAAGAAGCCGCACTGGCCAAACTGCGCGGTTACGCCGAGCAAAACCAGGTCTGGACCAGCCTGATCGGCATGGGTTACCACGGCACCCTCACACCGACCGTCATTGTGCGCAACGTGCTGGAAAATCCCGGTTGGTACACCGCGTACACGCCGTATCAACCAGAGATCGCCCAAGGGCGGCTCGAAGCGCTGCTGAACTTCCAGCAATTGACCATCGACCTCACCGGCCTGGAACTGGCCAACGCCTCGCTGCTGGACGAAGCGACGGCGGCGGCAGAAGCCATGGCACTGGCCAAGCGTGTCGCCAAGTCCAGAAGCAATCTGTTCTTCGTCGACGAAAACTGTCATCCGCAGACCATTTCCGTGGTACAGACCCGAGCAGAAGGATTCGGCTTCGAGCTCATCATCGACACTGTGGATAACTTGAAACAGCACCAGGTGTTCGGCGCGCTCCTGCAATATCCCGACACCCACGGTGAGATCCGCGATCTTCGTCCCTTGATCGATCATCTGCATGCTCAGCAAGCCTTGGCATGTGTCGCCACCGACCTGCTGAGTCTGCTGTTACTGATGCCGCCAGGGGAGTTGGGCGCCGACGTAGTGTTCGGTTCATCCCAGCGTTTCGGCGTGCCCATGGGTTACGGTGGGCCTCACGCGGCGTTTTTTGCCAGTCGCGATGAGTACAAACGGGCGATTCCCGGGCGAATTATCGGCGTGTCGAAGGACGCTCGCGGCAACGTCGCCCTGCGCATGGCCCTGCAAACCCGCGAGCAACATATTCGCCGGGAGAAAGCCAACTCGAACATTTGCACCGCTCAGGTGCTGCTGGCCAACATTGCCAGTTTCTATGCGGTTTACCACGGTCCGGAAGGGCTCAAACGCATTGCCCAACGCGTCCATCGGCTGACCAGCATCCTCGCCGCTGGTCTGGAGCGCCACGGAATCACCCGCCTCAACACACACTTTTTCGACACGCTGACGCTCGAGGTCGGAGGCACTCAGACGGCAATCATCGAAAGTGCCAAGGCTGCACAGATCAACCTGCGTATTCTCGGGCGCGGGCAGTTGGGGCTGAGCCTCGACGAAACCTCTGACGAATCCACCGTCGCGAAGTTGTTTGATGTGTTCCTCGGTTCTGATCATGGGCTCAACGTCGACGAACTGGACGCTGAAACCCTTGCTTGCGGCATTCCCGCAGGTCTGCTGCGTACCTCGCCTTATCTGCGTCACCCGGTGTTCAGCGCCCATCACAGCGAAACCGAGATGCTGCGCTACCTCAAGCAACTGGAGAACAAGGACCTGGCGCTCAATCAATCGATGATCCCGCTGGGCTCCTGCACCATGAAGCTCAATGCCACCAGCGAGATGATCCCGATCACGTGGCCGCAGTTCGCCAACCTGCACCCGTTTGTGCCGAAAGAGCAGGCGGTGGGTTATTCGCTGATGATCGAAGAACTGGAGCGCTGGCTCTGCGCTATCACCGGTTTCGACGCGATCTGTATGCAGCCCAACTCCGGGGCCCAAGGCGAGTACGCCGGGTTGCTGGCGATTCGTAAATATCACGAGAGTCGTCATGAGGGCGCGCGGGATATCTGCCTGATCCCGTCCTCGGCCCACGGCACCAACCCGGCTTCGGCGCAGATGGCCGGGATGCGCGTGGTGATCGTCGAATGCGACGAGGCGGGCAACGTTGATCTGGATGACCTCAAAGGCAAAGCCGCAGAGGCCGGAGACAAACTCGCCTGCCTGATGGCGACGTATCCTTCGACCCACGGCGTGTACGAGGAAGGCATCAGCGAAATCTGCGAAGTTATCCACAGCCACGGCGGCCAGGTGTACATGGATGGCGCCAACCTCAACGCCCAGGTCGGACTGGCGCGCCCGGCGGACATCGGCGCCGACGTGTCCCACATGAACCTGCACAAGACCTTCTGCATTCCACATGGTGGCGGCGGGCCGGGCATGGGGCCGATTGGTGTGCGGGCGCATCTGGCGCCGTTCGTGGCCAATCACCCGGTGATGCCGATTGACGGGCCGCTGGCGCAAAACGGCGCAGTCAGCGCGGCGCCTTGGGGCAGCGCGAGCATTCTGCCGATCAGCTGGATGTACATCGCGATGATGGGGCCGCAATTGGCGGATGCCAGTGAGGTGGCGATCCTCGCCGCGAATTACCTGGCGCAGCACTTGTCCGGGGCGTTTCCGGTGCTTTACACCGGGCGCAATGAGCGGGTGGCTCACGAATGCATTCTTGACCTGCGGCCACTCAAGGCGCTGACCGGGATCAGCGAGGAGGACGTCGCCAAGCGGCTGATGGATTACGGGTTCCATGCACCGACCATGTCGTTCCCGGTGCCGGGGACGTTGATGGTCGAACCGACCGAAAGTGAATCGAAGGCAGAGCTGGACCGGTTTATTGGAGCGATGCTGAGTATCCGCGCGGAAATCACCGAGGTGCAGAACGGCAACTGGCCGGCCGATGACAACCCGCTGAAACGTTCGCCGCATACCCTGGCGGATATCACCGGGGTCTGGGAACGGCCCTACAGTATCGAGCAGGCGGTTACGCCGGATGCTCATACCAAGGCGCATAAGTACTGGCCGGTGGTGAACCGGGTGGACAATGTTTACGGTGACCGCAATCTATTCTGTGCATGTGTCCCGGTAGACGATTACCGCTGATCTGCAGGGCAACACAAATCCAATGTGGGAGCGGGCTTGCTCGCGAAAGCGGTTCAACATTCAAAACTGATGTCGACTGACATACCGCTTTCGCGAGCAAGCCCGCTCCCACAGGGTCTTGTGTTGGGGCATAAAAAATGCCGCTCATGGGAGCGGCATTTTTGTTCAGCAGTAAACCTTATTCCGAGGCGACGGCATTCTTCGCCAGGATCGCGTTCGCCAGTTCCATGTCCGTGGCCTGCAGGCCAGGGTTGTCAGCGCGGACTTTCTGCATCGCGGCCTCCAGGTATGGACCGCGAATGCCGCCGTCACTGGCGACAAAGCTGCCGGCATCGTCTTGGGCGGCAACGATCAGCTTGTGATCCTTGAAAGTCAGGTAGGTCGAACCGGTAGTCGCACCGGACGAGATGACGTTACGCCAAAAGCTATCGGCCATCGCCGAACCGACAGGAAGGGACAACAAGGCGATGGTAGCGACAGCAAGTTTGAGACGCATATTGGGTGACTCCACTGGGTTAACTACGGCGTTTGATTGCCAATCCCCCAATCGAGTTCCATGACGACCGCGCCTACCTTTGCTCGCTCTGCGGCGTTACTCGCAGCACCTCCTCAATCGTCGTCAAACCCGCCGCCACTTTTTGCGCCCCCGACAACCGCAAACTGCGCATGCCTTCCTTGAAGGCCTGACGCCGCACGGCCAGCAAATCGGTGTCGGGATTGATCAGTGCTTTGACGCCGTCCGTCAGCTGCATGATTTCATAGACCCCGGCGCGGCCGCGGTAACCGGTATCGCGGCATTCCAGGCAACCGATGGCGCGATGTGCGTTGTTCGGCAACGGTGCCTGCCAGGGCCGGGTCAAGGTTTGCCAATCTTCTTCACCCAGGGTCAGCGGCGCCTTGCAATGCGGGCACAAGGTGCGGACCAGGCGCTGGGCCATGACGCCGAGTACCGTGGCTTTGATCAGGTAATGCGGCACACCCAGTTCCAGCAAGCGGCTGATCGCGCTCGGCGCATCGTTGGTGTGCAGCGTCGACAGCACCAAGTGGCCAGTGAGCGCGGCCTGGATCGCCATTTCAGCTGTTTCCAGATCACGGATCTCACCGATCATGATGATGTCCGGGTCCTGTCGCATCAGCGCGCGCACACCGGCGGCGAAGGTCAGGTCGATGTTGTGCTGAACTTGCATCTGGTTGAACGCCGGCTCGACCATTTCGATCGGGTCTTCGATGGTGCAGAGGTTGACCTCCGGCGTCGCCAGTTTCTTTAGCGTGGTGTACAGCGTGGTGGTCTTGCCGGAACCGGTCGGGCCGGTGACCAGAATGATGCCGTTGGGCTGGCTCGTCATGTCTTGCCAGCGGCGCAGGTCTTCGGCGGAGAAGCCCAACTGATCAAAGTCCTTGAGCAGTACCTCCGGGTCGAAGATCCGCATGACCATTTTTTCACCGAATGCGGTCGGCAATGTCGACAGCCGCAGCTCGACTTCGCCACCGTCCGGGGTTTTGGTCTTGACTCGGCCGTCCTGGGGTTTGCGTTTTTCCGCGACGTTCATCCGCCCGAGGCTTTTCAGGCGGCTGACGATGGCCATGGTCACTTGCGGTGGGAATTGATAGACGTTGTGCAGCACGCCGTCGATGCGAAAGCGCACCGTGCCTTGTTCGCGCCGGGGTTCGATGTGGATATCGCTGGCCCGTTGCTGGAACGCGTACTGGAACAACCAGTCGACGATGTTGACGATGTGCGCGTCGTTGGCGTCCGGCTCCTGGTCGCTGGCGCCGAGGTTGAGCAGCTGCTCGAAATTGCCCAGGGTGTTCATCTGCTGATCGGCGTTGGTCGCGCCGCTGACCGATTTGGCCAGGCGGAAAAACTCCACGCTGAAGCGCTGGATGTCGACCGGGTTGGCGACCACACGCTTGATCGGCAGTTTCAGCACATGGGTCAGGTCGGCTTCCCAGCCGGTGACGTAGGGCTGGGCGCTGGCCACGGTGACGGCGTCGCGGTCGATAGACACCGCAAGAATCTTGTGGCGCTGGGCGAAGGCGTAGGACATCAGCGGCGTAATCGCTGCAACGTTGATTTTCAGCGGGTCGATACGCAGATAAGGCTGACCGGCCTGCTGTGACAGCCACAGGGTCAGGCTTTCCAGGTCGAGGTGTTTACCGGGACGGCTAAGGTCGTCCAGGTGTTGGCTGGCGATGAATTCCAGCGGGTGCATCTGGCTATTGGCAGCGTGACGGCGTCGGGCATTGAGCGCGTGCTCGGCCGAGTCCTGGCTGATAAAGCCTTGGGCGACCAGTTCACGCAGCAAATCATTGAGATCCAGCCAGCGGTCCTGAATGGCAAGTTGAACGGACATGCGGGCTCCTCATGAACAACAGTTCGCAAAGGATAGTCGCGGAGCCGCAGACCGTTGGGCCACTACCCGACGAAGCCGTGTCGAGTTTTTTCAGCCCGCCGCCTGAGCCGGTTCATTCCATACGCAATCAACCGCTTGCAGATCAACCGAACAGACGCTGATCAGGTTACGAAATTTTTCCGCGATCACTTGGGCACGGTGCCAGCTCAGGCCGTCTATCACGATGTCAATCGACAGCAGATCGTCCATCCGCTGCACGTTGACCTGTTGCGGCGTCAGAAACTGCAAAGCGAACAGGTTGAGCGCCCGGCACAGCAGGTCCGGTTCGGCCTCGGCCAACAGTTGGTAATGAACACGGCAGTGGGCGTTGCTGACGTTCCAGACATCGGCGCGGGTGTGCGGGGTGTTCACGGCTTCTAGATGCGGCATGGTCTGTCTCCAAAATCACTGGAGGAATTTTTACATTCGGTGCCGGGCATTTCTTATCTATGATTGGGCTTATTGGCGATTGTTTGAATTGCTTGATTCGGTAAGTTATCAATTAAAGGTTTTTTTATGCATAGCGAGCTGGATGGCTACGACCGCAAGATTCTGGCGTTGCTGCAAGAGGACGCTTCGCTCTCCAGCGCGCAGATCGCCGAGCAGGTGGGGCTTTCGCAATCGCCGTGCTGGCGGCGGATACAGCGGATGAAGGAGGAGGGGATCATTCGCGGGCAGGTGACCTTGCTCGACCGGAAGAAAATCGGGCTTAACACGCAGATCTTCGCCGAAATCAAACTCAACGCTCACGGGCGTTCGAACTTCACCGAATTCACCGAGGCAATTCGCGGCTTTCCCGAAGTGCTGGAGTGTTATGTGCTGATGGGGTCGGTGGATTTCTTGCTGAGGATTGTTACGGCGGACATTGAGGCGTACGAACGGTTCTTCTTCGAGAAGCTGTCGATGGTGCCGGGGATTCAAGAGGTGAACTCGATCGTGGCGTTATCGGAAATCAAATCCACGACGAGTTTGCCGGTCTGATGTTTTTGCGGTGGATGTGCAGGCCTCATCGCGAGCAAGCTCGCTCCCACAGTTAACCGAGTTGTCTGAATGGACGCGGTCTAATGTGGGAGCGAGCTTGCTCGCGATGGCGGTATTACATACGCAGCAGCATCTTCCACGCACGATTCTGATACACCGCAATCGCCTGCTGCTTGCGCGCATCCAGCGATTCATCGGTGATCGGCTCGTTCGCCAATTGAGCAAGCTGTTTCAGCTCACCGTACAAGCGATCCATTTCCGGGATGTCCAGCACGCTGCGGGCGTGGTGCAGCCAAGCCTGGATGCGCTCGATGCGCGGCAGTTGCTCGGCCAGGTCTTCCGGTTGTTGCTGGTAACGCTGCAGTTGCAGGGAAGTCGCTTCTTCACCCAGCAAACGCGGCAGCCAGCTACCCAATTGCGCAGCGCCCTGGCGATTGCCGCGGACGTTGCGATCGGCAGCCCAGGTGCGGGCCAGCAACCAGCGCGAAGTGTTCAGCGAGAACAGGCCCCAACGCGGGTCTTCCAGTTCTTCGAGGAACTGCTCCGGCGCGGCTTTGCGTACGTCTTCGTCGTCGACACCGGCTTGCACCAGCGGACGCCAGTCTTCGAGCAAGGCATCCAGCGCGACGCGCAGATCGTGCGTCGACTGACGCGGTGCGGCTTGACCCAGGCTGCTAAGCAGCGCGCGCAACTCAGCCAGGTTTTCGACCCAGTCCAGCAACAGGCGCCAGTGACCATTGAAGCGATACTGCTCGGCGAGACGCTGGCTGCTGCTCAGCAAGTGCCAGCTCAGCGCGGCAAAAGCGTCGTCCAGCGGGGTTTCGGCGGTGATCTGTGGCGCCGGCAGGCTCAACGAGTAGCTGTTGGCGTCGTACAGGCGATAACCGCGCTCGGCCTTGCTGATGTCACATGGCATCAGGGCCAGGGTCGCGGCCAGTTCGGCGGCCAGTTCCAGCAGGGCGGCCGGCTCGCCTTCGCGCAGTTCAAGTTCCAGCTCGCAGATTTCTTCTTTCTGCTTGCCCACGATCACGTGACCCAGATCCAGCGCGGCTTCGATGACCACTTTGGTCTTGCCACGGCCCCAGGCGATTTCAGCGCGTTCGCGGACGAAATCGGTGGTGAAGATCGGCTTCAGGGTTTTCTTGTCCAGCTCGGCCAACTCTTCAGGCCAGCATTCGCCGTCGAGTTTCTTCACGTCGAGCTTGGCTTTGGGCAGGTTCCAGTCGTATTCGTTACGCTCGGACAAACCGGCGACGCTCTGGCCGCGGGTCTTGAGGGTCTGAATCACTTCTTCACCATCGCGGCGCAGGCGCAGGGCAACCTTGGCGCGGGCCAGGTCGCGCTCAGGCGTGTCGAAGTACTGGTTCATCAACTCACGGCGTTCCCAGCCACTTTTGTTGCGTTTTTTCAGGAGCGGGTGCTCGCGCAGGGCAGCGAGGGTTTCTCGGCTGACGCGGAGTTTGATTTCGGTTTCTTTCTGCATGGCCGGAAAATCCAGGATCGGGAGCGCAGCCGGGGGAATGTGTGGCTGCCAAGGTCGTGCAGTGTACAGCACTGACCAAACCTACGCGCCGCGCCGGTTTATTCCTGTCGCCAGATGGTTCTATGATGGGGTTCAAGTCGGGAGTTGGGAGTCAGCGATGCTTTTGCCGTCCATGAAAGATCAATTCGCTGCGCTGATCGCTGCGCCGTCCGTCAGCTGTACGCAGGCCAGCCTCGATCAATCCAACCGTCCAGTGATTGACCTGTTGGCAACGTGGCTCGGTGATTTGGGTTTTGCCTGTGATATCCAGCAGGTCAGCCCCGGAAAATTCAACCTGCTGGCCAGTTTTGGTTCCGGCCCCGGTGGCTTGGTGCTGGCCGGTCACAGCGACACGGTGCCGTTCGATGGCGCGTTGTGGCAAACCGATCCGCTGAAGCTGACCGAAGTCGACGGCCGCTGGGTCGGGCTGGGCAGTTGCGACATGAAGGGATTTTTCGCGCTGGCCATCGAAGCCGTCATACCTCTGCTCGATCAGCCGTTCAAGCAACCGTTGTTGATCCTTGCTACCTGTGATGAAGAAAGCTCAATGTCCGGTGCTCGCGCCTTGGCCGAAGCCGGGCGGCCGCTGGGTCGTGCGGCGGTGATCGGCGAGCCGACCGGGCTCAAGCCGATCCGCATGCACAAAGGCATCATGATGGAGCGCATCGACATCCTCGGTCAGAGCGGCCACTCCTCGGATCCACGCCTCGGCCACAGCGCCCTCGAAGCCATGCACGACGCCATCGGTGAACTGCGCGGTTTGCGCCTGTTGTGGCAGCGCAAATTTCGTAATCCGCAGTTCGGTGTACCGACGCCGACCCTGAATTTCGGCTGCATCCATGGTGGCGATAACCCCAACCGCATTTGTGGCCAGTGTTCGCTGGAGTTCGACCTGCGGCCTCTGCCGGGCATGGACCCCAAAGCCCTGCGCGCGGAGATTTTGCAGAGGCTTAACCCGGTTGCCGAACGGCATCAGGTGAAGATCGATTACGCGCCGCTGTTCCCCGAAGTGCCGCCGTTCGAACAGGCCGAGGATGCAGAATTGGTCCGGGTCGCGGAAAAGCTCACCGGCCATCGTGCCGAAGCAGTGGCGTTCGGCACCGAAGCGCCTTATCTTCAGCGTCTTGGCTGCGAAACACTGGTGCTCGGCCCTGGCGACATCGCCTGTGCGCACCAACCGGGGGAATACCTCGAAATGTCACGTTTGCAGCCTACGGTGCATCTATTACGTCAACTGATTGAATATTACTGCCTGACACCGGCCAAAACGCCAATGCCAGTCAATTGAGCACAAATCCATGTGGGAGCGGGCTTGCTCGCGAAGGCGGTGTGTCAGACACATCAGATGCGACTGACACACCGCCTTCGCGAGCAAGCCCGCTCCCACAGGGTCTGTGCTATGACAGACATGTCGGTTAAATTGCCAATGTCCCAACCCGTATTCATGAGGAGAGCGCGCGTGTCGCCAAGCCTGTTCCGACGATAACCATCAGCCCGCTGTGCGTTTTCTGTTTCGCCCATTTTTTGGCTGCTATTTATTACAGGCCCAGGTTCATGCCCGAATACGTTAATTGGCTTCGTCATGCTTCGCCTTACATCAACGCCCACCGCGATTGCACCTTCGTCGTCATGCTGCCCGGCGACGGCGTGGAGCACCCGAACTTCGGCAATATCGTCCACGACCTGGTGCTGTTGCACAGCCTGGGCGTGCGACTGGTGCTGGTTCACGGTTCCCGTCCGCAAATTGAAACCCGCCTCGCTGCGCGCGGCCTGACCCCGCATTACCACCACGGGATGCGCATCACCGATGCCGCGACGCTGGAGTGTGTGATCGATGCGGTTGGCCAGCTGCGTATCGCCATCGAAGCGCGGCTGTCCATGGACATGGCTTCATCGCCGATGCAGGGCTCGCGTCTGCGGGTGGCTAGCGGCAACCTGGTAACCGCGCGGCCGATTGGCGTGCTGGAAGGCGTCGACTATCACCACACCGGCGAAGTGCGTCGGGTTGACCGCAAGGGCATCAATCGCCTGCTGGATGAGCGTTCCATCGTGCTGTTGTCGCCACTGGGTTACTCGCCGACCGGTGAGATTTTCAACCTCGCCTGCGAAGACGTCGCCACCCGCGCGGCCATCGATCTGGGGGCGGACAAGTTGCTGTTGTTTGGCGCCGACCTGGGTCTGATCGATGAACACGGTCGTCTGGTTCGTGAGTTGCGTCCGCAACAAGTGCCGGCGCATCTGCAGCGTCTGGGCAGCAACTATCAGGCTGAGCTGTTGGATGCGGCCGCTGAGGCCTGCCGCGGCGGTGTGGCTCGCAGTCATATCGTCAGCTACGCCGAAGACGGCGCGCTGCTGACTGAACTGTTCACCCGCGACGGTGGCGGTACGCTGGTGGCCCAGGAGCAGTTCGAGGTTGTGCGCGAAGCGGCGATCGAAGATGTCGGTGGTTTGCTGGATTTGATCAGCCCGCTGGAAGAGCAGGGCATTCTGGTGCGGCGTTCCCGCGAGGTGCTGGAGCGTGAGATCGAGCAGTTCAGTGTGGTCGAGCGCGAAGGCATGATCATCGCCTGTGCGGCGCTGTATCAGATTGCTGATTCGGATGCGGGGGAGTTGGCGTGTCTGGCGGTGAACCCGGAATACCGCCATGGCGGTCGTGGTGACGAGTTGCTGGAGCGCATCGAAACCCGCGCCCGGGCGCAGGGGCTGAAAACCTTGTTCGTACTGACGACCCGGACCGCTCACTGGTTTCGCGAGCGTGGGTTTGTGCCGAGCAGCGTAGAGCGTCTGCCGTCGGCGCGGGCGTCGCTGTACAACTATCAGCGTAATTCGAAGATCTTCGAAAAAACCTTGTAACCGCAGGGCCCCCATCGCGAGCAAGCTCGCTCCCACAGTGGTTTTGTAAACGCCAAAGATCCCTGTGGGAGCGAGCTTGCTCGCGATCGGCTGCGCAGCAGCCGTCAGCAATCATTGGGTGACAAACTTCGCACTGACATACGGCGAATAATCCGGCAGCCCGTCTCGACCTTTCCTTGTTCCTTCAAGAACTTCGCCGTCTCGCCAATCGCCTTGGCCGTGCCGCCGTCCAGCAGCGCGGTGGTCTGTTGGGCTTTAGCATCCGGGAACGTGGAACCGGCCAGCAACTCCGGCACATCGACGGCGTTGGCACCGGTCAGTTTGGCGATTTTCTGCACCGGTACCGAGTCAGCGGTCCAGCTGTCTTTATGCGCGGCATAGTCGGCGAACGAGTCCAGCGTGACCTTGGCAAATTTAGCCACAACCTCTGGGTGCTTCTCGGCGTAATCCTTGCGCGCGACCCAGACCTCGAAGGTCGGTGCACCCCATTGGCCAACCTGTGCAGCGTCGGTCAAGGTCTTGCCAGTCTTGCGAATTTCCCCCAGCGCTGGTGACCAGACAAACGCACCATCGATGTCACCACGCTTCCACGCCGCCGCGATTTCCGCCGGTTGCAAATTCACCACTTTGACTTTCGAGGCATCCAGGCCCCAGTGCTTCAACGCACCCAGCAAACTGTAGTGGGAGGTTGAAACGAAAGGGGTGGCGATGGTCTTGCCGATCAGATCTTCCGGTTTATCGATACCGCTGCCGTTGCGTACCACCAGTGCTTCAGCGGCGTTGATCTGGGCGGAAACAATGAACGCAACGATTGGCAGATTGCGCGAAGCACCGGCTGCCAGCGGACTGGAGCCGAGGTTGCCAATCTGCACGTCGCCGGAAGCAATGGCCGTAACCACTTCCGGGCCGCTATTAAAACGACGCCAGTCAATTTTCTGGCCTATGGTCTTCTCGTACAGTCCATCTGCCTGGGGGACTTTGCTGGGGTCGATGCCGGTTTGATAGCCGACCGTGAAGTTCGCCGCGTGAGCGCTCAAAGAAACTACTAGCAATACACAAACTGTAACAATTAAGCTGGATAGTGCGCGTTTGGTCGTCATGGCGCTGCCTTTCGATAGGGATTGATTGCGAGTTGCGTCAAAGCTAATCGATCTAAAAAAAAGGCTAACAAATACCATTTAGGAATTAGCTTATGAGCGGGTGCAACGTCCCGGTTCAATGGGAATGTGCAGAGATAAATTCCTAAACGGTATGAAAAAGAATTGGGTGATTCTTTTTGGGCTTATGGCCCGGCAGGAGCGAATTGACTGGGGATTAGACTATGGTCGTAGACACACATAGTTACGATTGACTTGTGAGTCACGGTCTGGCGCTAATCGCGCATCTTAGGATCCCGGGCACACGACCCAGGACCAGGAACACAAGAATTAGAAACGAGAGGAGCGAAACAATGAACAAGTCCACCTTGGCTCTGGCCGTGGCCGTTGGGGTTTTGACGCAGCAGGCAGGCGCCGCGGGTTTCATCGAAGACAGCAAGGCTTCCGTCAGTTCCCGGACCATGTATTACGACGCCGATATGCGTGAAGGTGCTAGTACTCCTGGCAACAGACAGCGAGAAGCCGGTGAGGGTCTCAAGTTCGATTACCTGTCCGGTTTCACCCAAGGTACCGTTGGTTTTGGTATCGACGCCCAGGCGCTGGTCGGCATCCATCTGGATGGTGGCAAGGGTCATCATCCGGCCAACAGCACGTTCATCCCTAGCGATTCCGATGGTTCGGCGGTGGATGAGTGGAGCCGTCTAGCGGGCAACGTCAAGGCACGCTTCTCGAAGACTGAGGCCCACTTGGGCGGCGCTCTGCAGCCAAACATGCCGATCCTCATCGCGAACGACAGCCGTTTGCTGCCACAAACCTTTGAAGGTGGCACCCTCACCTCGAAGGAAATCGACAACGTGACCTTCAACGTGGGTCAGCTGGAGCACGCGGTGGGTCGCGCCTCCTCCAACAGCACTGGCCTGGCAGTGGCTGGCGGTACTCAGGACAGCAACAAGTTCCGTTACGCCGGTGCGGACTGGAAGGTCACCAAAGACCTCATGCTGCAGTACTACTATGCGAACCTGGAAGACTACTACAAGCAGAACTTCCTCGGCTTGGTACACGTCTACCCAATCGCTCCGAACCAGTCGTTCAAGACCGATCTTCGTTATTTCGACAGCAGCTCCGACGGCAAGAACGGCGATGCCGGCTACCAATTCAACAACAACAATGGCTTCGCCAAGGAAAGGGGCGTGGTCGATAACAAGACCTGGAACGGCACGTTCACCTATACCCTGGGTGGCAGCGCGTTTCTGCTCGGGCATCAGCGTGTCAGCGATGACGGCGGCTTCGTTTTCCTGAACCAAGGTAACGTTGTCGATGGCAACGGTCGCAACGAAGGGGCGGGCGGCGCCAGTTTCTACTCGTTTACCGACGCTACGGTTGGCAGCTTTATCCGTGCCGGTGAAAACACCACGTACGGTCAGTACTCCTATGACTTCGCCTCACTGGGCGTGCCAGGGTTGAAAGCTTCGATTGGTTACTTGAATGGCCAAGACATCAAGGCTACCAGCGGTGTTGGTAAAGACCTGAGTGAGCACGAGACCGACGCGCGTGTGGACTACGTGATTCAAACGGGTGCACTTAAAGGATTTGGTACAACACTGCGTCACGGTACCTACCGTGGCAACACCAGCACTCCTGATCAAGACCAGACCCGTCTGATCTTCAACTACACCTACAGCTTCTTGTAATAGCCGTCAGAAAAAGCCTCGCCCGCCGGCGAGGTTTTTTTTGTGCTTTTTTCAATATTCCAAATTGAGCTTATGTAGTAATTTTTTATTCTTTTTAGCTTTTAAGTCAAACGCCTAAAGTGGGTGGCTTATGAGCCGATACCTGGTGTCCCGACTCAGAGTAATAGCGCGAAGCTATATTCCTGAATGGCATGAAAAATGATGAAATAATTCTTTTTGTGTTTATTATGCGGGCCAAAATCACAGGGGGCAGGCCATCGTCGTAGTCACACGGTCTGGCACTGACCGAGCATTTCAGGATCCAGGGCATTCGACCCAGGACCTCAAGAATTAGAAACGATAGGAGCGAAACAAATGAACAAGTCCACCTTGGCCCTGGCTGTGGCCGTAGGGGTTTTGGCGCAGCAGGCAGGCGCCGCCGGTTTCATCGAAGACAGCAAAGCTACATTGGGGCTGCGTAACTTCTACATCAATAACGATAACCGTGACAGTGCTGCTGGCACTCCTGCCAACAAGGCTGCCGGTGTTCAGAGCAAAGCTGAAGAATGGGGCCAAGGCTTCGACCTGCGCTTCATCTCCGGCTACACCCAAGGCACCGTCGGCTTCGGTATCGATGCTATCGGCCTGTTGGGCGTGCGTCTGGATACAGGCGGCGGCACTAACGGCGCTACTGCTGCCTCTTACGGCGGCACTGTTTTCCCAAGCGAATCCAACGGCAAAGCGGTTGATAACTTCTCCAGCCTCGGCCTGACTGCCAAAGCCAAGATCTCCCAGACCGAACTGAAGTTGGGCACTCTGCAGCCAAAACTGCCGGTTATCGTGACCAACGATGGCCGTCTGCTGCCGCAAACCTTTCAAGGTGGTCAGATCACCTCGAACGAGATCAAGGATCTGACACTGGTTGGTGGTCAGATCGAACACGCCAAGGGTCGTAACTCCAGCAACAACGAAGAGTTGTCGATTGCTGGTGCGAACACGCGCGGTACTGGCTTCCGTGACAGCAACAAGTTCATCTACGGTGGCGGTGACTACAAAATCACCAAAGACCTGACTGCCCAGTACTACTACGGCAACCTGGAAGATTTCTACAAACAACACTTCCTGGGTCTGGTTCACAACTGGGCAATCGGTCCTGGTGTGTTGAAGTCTGACTTGCGTTACTTCAACAGCTCTGACGATGGTGCCAACGGCCACGACTCGGCTTACTTCAGCAACGGTAACTACCAAGGCTTCAAAGCGGGTAAAGGCAAGGTCGACAACAACTTGTACAGCGGCCTGTTCCTGTACACCGTTGCCGGTCACACCTTCGGTGGTGGTTATCAGGTCAGCAACGGCAGCAGCGACTTCCCTTATTTGAACCAGGGTGACGGCGCGTCGGCTTACCTGACTACCGACATGCAGATCCAGAAGTTCGCCCGTGCCGGCGAACGTACCTGGCAAGCTCGTTACTCGTATGACTTCGCCAAGGTTGGCCTGCCAGGCGCTACTGCCGGCATCGTTTACCTGCGCGGTGACAACATCGACACTATCGCCAACACCACCGCTCACCCGGTTTCCGGTAGTGGCCGTTCCGAATGGGAACGCGACCTTACCCTGGCGTACGTAGTCCAGGAAGGCGCACTGAAAAACCTGGGCTTCACATGGAAAAACGCCATGTGGCGCAACGACGTCCCAGGCCAACGCGACCAGGACGAAAACCGTCTGATCGTCAGCTACTCGATCCCGCTGTTGTAATAGCACTCGCGTAACTGAAGTAAAAAAAGCCCCGCCCGGCATCTCGCCGGGCGGGGCTTTTGCGTTTTCAAGTCAGGCTCACCCCCGTAAACCCTCCTCGAAGTTTCCCTCTTTGTGCAGCAACTCAAGGCCTTCTCGAACCTTGTGGGCGATAGTCGTCCCGACCGCCGTCGAGGTCCAGTGAACACATTTTTAATATTCATTTACGATCTAAACAAATCGATATTTATTCTTTTTAATGAATAAAAAATGCAGGCACAGTTGACCTCAACAAGCACTCACCAGGAGCAGCACGATGAGCCTCAGACTGGGCGATATCGCCCCCGACTTTGAACAGGATTCCAGCGCCGGCACCCTCCGTTTCCACGAATGGCTGGGCGATAGCTGGGGCGTGCTGTTTTCCCATCCGGCGGACTTCACCCCGGTATGCACCACCGAGTTGGGCTTCACTGCCAAGCTCAAGGACGAATTTGCCCAACGTAGTGTGAAAGCGATTGCCCTGTCCGTGGATCCGGTGGACTCGCACCACAAGTGGATCGAGGACATCAACGAAACCCAGAACACCCTCGTCAACTTCCCGATACTTGCCGACGCCGACCGCAAGGTCTCGGACCTCTACGACCTGATCCACCCGAACGCCAACGACACCCTGACCGTGCGCTCGCTGTTCGTGATCGACCCGAACAAAAAGGTTCGGCTGACCATCACCTACCCGGCGAGCACCGGCCGTAACTTCCATGAAATTCTGCGAGTGATCGACTCGCTGCAACTCACCGACAACTACAAGGTGGCCACCCCGGCCAACTGGCAGGACGGTGATGAAGTAGTGATCGTGCCGTCGCTCAAGGACGAAGACGAAATCAAGAAACGCTTTCCCAAGGGCTATCGCGCGGTGAAGCCGTACCTGCGTCTGACGCCACAGCCGAACAGATAAACCTCCAGCACCTGCGGTGAGGCTGAAATCGCTATCGCGAGCAAGCTCGCTCCCACAGGTACAGCGCGCTCTAATGTGGGAGCGAGCTTGCTCGCGAAGACGGCCGGCCAGGCACCGCAGAATCCAGATTGAACCGTATCCACAAAGCAGGGGATTTCAGGCCGTTTTTACGGCCTGTTTTTTTGCCCGGAAAAAGCCATTTCATATAGAACCGTAACGAATAACTAAATGAATAAATATGATTTATGGATATAAAAATCACCTGTTAAGGTCACTTCCATCAAAGCGAGATCGCAAACCGCGAATCGCTAACACCGTTCAAGGAATCGTCTGAATGCTGGTCGTCTCACTCGGTGGCAGTCCCAGCCAACGCTCCCGTTCCGGGGTGCTGCTGGAGCGCTCCCAACGCTGGTTGCAGGAGCAAGGTGTGGAAGTGGTGAGTTACCAGGTACGGGACTTCCCGGCCGAAGACTTGCTGCATGCGCGCTTCGACAGCCCGAAGGTGATCGACCTGCTGCAACAGATTGAAAACGCCGATGGCCTGCTGATCGCCACGCCGATCTACAAAGCGTCGTTCTCCGGCGCATTGAAAACCGTGCTGGACCTGCTGCCCGAGCGCGCCCTGGCCCACAAGGTGGTGTTGCCAATGGCCACCGGCGGCAGCATCGCCCACATGCTGGCGGTGGATTACGCGCTCAAGCCGGTGCTGTCGGCGTTGAAAGCCCAGGAAATGCTCCACGGGATTTTCGCCGTAGACAGCCAGATTGCTTACGGCGAAGGCAGCGTCCAGGCGCAGTTGGCACCGGAGCTGGAAGAAAGACTGAATGAATCGCTGGAGCTGTTTTTCAGCGCCATGGCGAGGCGGCCCAAGCCGATCGATCCGAACCTGTTGAATGAACGTTTATTGAGTGCTCGCTGGAGCATTTAAGCCAGCACTCAAGCCACACCTGAATTTGATCCACTCACCTTACTCAGCCGCTAACGGCCAAGCAGGTGCAGCCAAAACCCAACTGCAAAAAGGAGAGCGCTATGCGCACTGTCATTTTGCGTCGTGGTCTGGTCGCTCTGTTTGCTGCGGCTGTGTCCTTCGGCGTTATTTCTCAAGCTCAAGCCGAGACGCTAAGAATCGGTTATCAAAAGTACGGCACCCTGGTGCTGCTCAAAGCCAAAGGCACTTTGGAAAAACGCCTCGCCGCCCAAGGTGTGGACGTGCAATGGACTGAATTCCCCGGCGGCCCGCAACTGCTCGAAGGCCTGAACGTCGGCTCCATCGACTTCGGCGTTACAGGCGAAACTCCTCCCGTATTCGCTCAAGCAGCCGGCGCCGATCTGCTCTATGTCGCCTACGAACCACCAGCGCCGCACAGCGAAGCAATCCTGGTGCCAAAGGACTCGGCGATTAAATCGGTGCAGGACCTCAAGGGCAAGAAAGTCGTCCTGAACAAAGGCTCCAACGTTCACTATCTGCTGGTCCGCGCACTGGAAGATGCCGGCCTCAAATACACCGACGTCCAGACCGTATTCCTGCCGCCGGCCGATGCCCGCGCTGCGTTCGAACGTGGCAGCGTTGATGCCTGGGTGATCTGGGACCCGTACCAGGCCGCCGCCGAACAACAGTTGCAGGCACGTACCCTGCGTGATGGCCAAGGCATCGTCGACAACCATCAGTTCTACCTCGCGACCAAGCCTTATGCGCAGAAAAATCCTGAGGTGATCAAGACCCTGGTGGAAGAAGTGCGCGCCGTCGGCGAATGGTCCAAGGCCAATCCCGAGGACGTGACTAAACAAGTCTCGCCACTGCTCGGTCTGCCGGCAGATATCACCCTGACGTCGGTGAAACGCCAAGGCTACGGCGCGTTGTTCCTCACGCCTGAAGTGGTCGCCGCGCAACAGAAAATCGCCGACAGCTTCTACCAGCTCAAGCTGATTCCAAAGCCGCTGAGCATCAAAGACGTGATCTGGACGCCTCCGGCGGCCGTTGCCAAAGCTCAGTAATTCGAATCCCTAAGGAGACCACTCCATGAGCCTCAATATCTTCTGGTTCCTGCCTACCCACGGCGACGGCCATTACCTTGGCACCGCCGAAGGCGCTCGCGCCGTCGACCACGGTTATCTGCAACAAGTCGCGCAAGCGGCGGATCGTCTGGGCTTCGGCGGGATGCTGATCCCTACCGGTCGCTCTTGCGAAGATTCGTGGCTGGTGGCCGCATCGCTGATCCCGGTGACCCAGCGTTTGAAATTCCTCGTCGCCCTGCGCCCCGGGATCATTTCCCCGACGGTGGCAGCGCGTCAGGCCGCGACGCTGGATCGCCTGTCCGGCGGCCGTGCGTTGTTCAACCTGGTAACCGGCGGTGATCCGGAAGAATTGGCCGGCGACGGTTTGTTCCTGACTCACGAAGAGCGCTATCAAGCCTCGGTGGAATTCACCCGCATCTGGCGCCGCGTGCTGGAAGGCGAAACCGTCGATTACGACGGTCAGCACATCAGCGTGAAGGGCGCCAAATTGCTCTACCCGCCGATTCAGCAACCGCGTCCGCCGCTGTACTTCGGCGGTTCTTCGGAAGCGGCGCAAGACCTCGCGGCAGAGCAGGTCGAAATGGTCCTGACCTGGGGCGAACCACCGGCCGCCGTTGCCGAGAAGATCGAACAAGTACGCGCTAAAGCCGCAAAGCTCGGTCGTACCGTTCGCTTCGGCATTCGTTTGCATGTGATCGTTCGTGAAACCAATGCCGAAGCCTGGCAAGCGGCGGATCGGTTGATCTCTCATCTGGACGACGAAACCATCTCCCGTGCCCAAGCCTCGCTGGCGCGCTTCGATTCCGTTGGTCAGCAACGCATGGCCGCGCTGCATGGCGGCAGCCGTGACAACCTGGAAGTCAGCCCCAACCTGTGGGCCGGTGTCGGCCTGGTGCGTGGCGGGGCCGGTACAGCGTTGGTGGGCGATGGTCCGACCGTGGCCGCCCGCGTGAAGGAATACGCGGACCTGGGCATCGACACGTTCATCTTCTCCGGTTACCCACACCTGGAAGAGTCGTACCGCGTCGCCGAATTACTGTTCCCGCACCTGGACATCGAACGTCCGGAATTGCCGAAAAGCGCCGGTTACGTCAGCCCGTTTGGTGAGATGGTCGCCAACGACATTCTTCCCAAAGCCGCGTCGCAGAGCTGAGGCGCGCCATGAAGAAACTTATCCATAGCCTCGCGCCTTGGGCGTTGCCGGTGTTGCTGCTGGCGGTGTGGCAGTTGTCGGTGTCGGCGGGCTGGTTGTCGACACGGATTCTGCCGGCGCCAATCGCCGTCATCGAAGCCGGCGTCAGCCTGGTGCGCAGCGGTGAAATCTGGACTCACCTGGCGATCAGCGGCTGGCGTGCGGCGCTGGGCTTCGCCATCGGTGGCAGCATCGGTCTGACCCTGGGCTTCATCACCGGCCTGTCGAAATGGGGCGAGCGCCTGCTCGACAGTTCGGTGCAGATGATCCGCAACGTGCCGCACCTGGCGCTGATTCCACTGGTGATCCTGTGGTTCGGCATCGATGAGTCGGCGAAGATTTTCCTGGTGGCATTGGGCACGTTGTTCCCGATCTACCTCAACACCTATCACGGCATCCGCAACGTCGATTCGGCGTTGGTGGAAATGTCCCGCAGTTATGGTTTGTCCGGTTTCAGCCTGTTCCGTCAGGTGATCCTGCCGGGGGCGCTGCCTTCGATTCTGGTCGGCGTGCGGTTCGCGCTGGGCTTCATGTGGCTGACGTTGATCGTCGCGGAAACCATTTCCGCCAGCTCCGGCATCGGCTACCTGGCGATGAATGCCCGGGAGTTCCTGCAAACCGACGTGGTGGTACTGGCGATTCTTTTGTACGCCGTGCTCGGCAAACTCGCCGACCTCGCGGCCCGTGGACTTGAACGCGTGTGGTTGCGCTGGCACCCGGCCTATCAGGTTGTTAAAGGAGGTGCGGCATGACGGCTCAACAACCTCCACGCCTGCTGCGCGGGATTCCGCTGGTGGTGCGCAAACTGCAAAAAACCTTTGGCTCGCGGCAAGTGCTGCGCGAGATAGATCTGCACATCCCGGCCGGTCAGTTTGTCGCCGTGGTCGGTCGTAGCGGTTGCGGCAAAAGTACCTTGCTGCGCTTGCTCGCCGGTCTCGACAAACCCACGGGCGGTGAATTGCTGGCCGGTTCCGCACCGCTGAGTGAGGCGCGGGAAGACACTCGATTGATGTTCCAGGAAGCACGTTTGCTGCCGTGGAAAAAGGTCATCGACAACGTCGGCCTCGGGCTCAAGGGCAACTGGCGGCCACAAGCGCTGGAAGCCCTGGAGTCGGTCGGTCTGGCCGACCGCGCCAATGAATGGCCGGCCGCCTTGTCCGGTGGCCAGAAGCAACGTGTGGCCCTGGCCCGCGCGCTGATCCATCAACCGCGGTTGCTGTTGCTGGACGAACCGCTGGGCGCGCTGGATGCACTGACCCGAATTGAAATGCAGCAGCTGATCGAACGGCTCTGGCAGAAGCACGGTTTCACCGTGCTGCTGGTCACCCACGATGTCAGTGAAGCGGTGGCGATTGCCGATCGGGTGATCCTGATCGAAGAGGGCGAAGTCGGCCTCGACCTGCACGTTGAGCTGCCGCGCCCTCGGGTTCGCGGCTCCCATCGGCTGGCGGCGCTGGAAACCGAAGTCCTCAATCGCGTGCTGGCGTTGCCCGGCGAACCGCCGGCACCGGAACCTGTTTCACCATTGCCCACGCAATTGCGTTGGGCTCAATAACTCAAGCCTTATCCAACGACGGGAATCAACATCATGACAATCAAAGCCATCAACGTTCGCAACCAGTTCAAAGGCTCCATCAAGGAAATCGTACTCGGCGACGTGCTGTCCGAAATCGACGTACAGACCGCTTCCGGCATCGTCACCTCGGTGATCACCACTCGCTCGGTGAAAGAGCTGGAACTGGTGGTCGGCAGCGAAGTGATCGCGTTTGTGAAATCCACCGAGGTGTCGATCGCCAAGTTGTAAGCGCGTGCATTGCGCTCAACCCCGAAGGGTGTGAACCCTTCGGGGTTTTTTATGCGCGGGTGTTCAGGGCTCGGGTGCGCAGCGCCAACCGGCGGCGGGCGCGTAGGAACCGAGTGAAGACAATAGGCGTGGGTCGCTGAATAGCTCGCTTGCGTTTGGATCGATGTCTGCCGGCAACAGTGGCTGGCAGGTCAGCATGGGCAGTGTGGAATAGTCGATGTGCCACGGGGTTTGCCCGGCGTGGTGACGGCCGAAAGAGAGTTCGCAGGCAAGCTGCGGCTGAGCGGTGGCCGAGTCGATGTGTTCGCGCAAATGACCACCGGGTTCCAGCGCGACAACCCGGCTGGCGGCGAACAGAAAGTAGTCACCGGCCAGCACCAGGCAGGCAAATCGCGCCGGATCATCGACCGCCTGCAACCACTGACCGCGACAGGTGCCGCGAGAGTCCGGCAGCCGCTCCCAGATCTCGTAGTAGCTGTCGTCCAGGGCGGTTTCGATCAGGCGTTCGCTGGTTTCGAAATGCATGCGCCCGATGTCTTCTTCGGTGCTGACCGGCTGGTAGTCGAGTTTGCGGTGCCACTGGCAAATGTCGCCGTTGACCTCGGTTACGCCGGCGAAGCCTTTTTGCTCGCTCAGGGTCAGCAAGTCAGCGTGACTCAGTTGCTCCAGCGGCAGCGCCGCAAGCGTTGCCGGCGGGATGCGCAGGTCGGCAAACAAGCGCGGGGTTTGCAACCAGTACACGGCTGTTTCGCTGTCGACGCGCCCCGACTGGAATTTGATCAGGCGTCGTTGCCACACGCCAAGGTAGTTGTCTGGAACGTGTGCCATGAACACCTCGTTGCGTTATGCGTCGCGCTTGGACAGGTAGGGCGGCAAATACAGACCCAGATAGGCGTCGAATACCCGCATGCCTTCTTCGGCCATGCGTGGGGTGATCTGTCCGTGTTGTTGCACCGAGCGCGCATAGACGCGGTCGCCGAGCTCCATGGCCAGGGCAAACACATCAACGTCCGTCGGCAGTCTCGGCAGCTCGAAGTGGTGGTCGAAGAGTTTGTGCATCAGGTCGCCGAGTTCGATGTCGTGCTGGCGGTCGGCCTGGGTGACTTCGGTCAGCCCGTGCTGGGCAAGAATGAGCTGTCGGGCGGCGGCGTCTTCGCTGTAGATCGCGAGCATGCGTTGTTCCACCATCCGCGACAGATCGCGCCAGCCGTTGAGGGCGTCATGGTCGATGGGCGCTTGCAGGCAGGCACGGAACGCAGCATGGACGTCGGCCGTCAGGGCTTCGAGCAGCGCCGGGACGCTGGCAAAGAAGTGGTAGACGGAGGAGGGCGGGATCTCCGCGCGTTCGGCGACGCTATAGATCGAGAGACTGGCCACGCCCTCGGCAGCCAGCAGCGTGCGGGCGGCATCGAGTATCGAATCGATCCGGGCCTGGCTGCGGGCGCGGGGTTTGCGAATGGTGGCGGTGCGCGTCATTGAAGTCTCCTGCGGGGCAGCGGGCATTGTACGAGCAGGGTTTGATGTTGTCTGCCCGGACGCCTTCGCGAGCAAGCCCGCTCCCACATTTGATCTCCAGTGAACATAGTGTTTGTGTACGGCAGAGATCAAATGTGGGAGCGGGCTTGCTCGCGAAGCAGGCGCCTCGGTCCCGCTGAAAAAAAGCCATAAAAAAACGCCGCAGGCCTTTTCAGCCGGCGGCGTTGTTTTTACTGCAACCGCTTAAACGGTATGCAGGTACCAGTTGTACTCGAGGTCGGAGATGGAGTGTTCGAACTCCTCCAGCTCGCTTTCCTTACAGGCCACGAAGATATCGATGTATTTCGGATCGATGTACTTGGCCATGACTTCGCTGTCGTCCAGCTCACGCAATGCATCGCGCAGGTTGTTCGGCAGGCTTTGCTCGTTCTGCTCGTAGGAGTTGCCTTCCACGGGTGCGCCCGGTTCGATCTTGTTGGTCAGGCCGTGGTGCACGCCTGCCAGGACCGAAGCCATCAGCAGGTACGGGTTGGCATCGGCGCCGGCAACGCGGTGTTCCAGACGGACCGCATCGGCGGAACCCGTCGGCACACGCACTGCAACAGTACGGTTGTCCAGACCCCAGCACGGTGCGTTCGGCACGTAGAACTGTGCGCCGAAACGACGGTAGGAGTTGACGTTCGGGCAGAGGAAAGCCATCTGCGCCGGTAGGGTCTCGAGCACACCGCCGATCGCGTGACGCAGTGCGGCGTTCTGCTCGGGATCCTCACTGGCAAAAATGTTTTTGCCGTCTCTATCAAGAATCGAGATATGTACGTGCAGACCGTTGCCCGCCTGGCCCGGATAAGGCTTGGCCATGAAGGTGGTGTCCATTTCATGGTCGTAGGCGATGTTTTTGATCAAACGCTTGAGCAGGACCGCGTAGTCGCAGGCCTTGATCGGGTCGGCCACGTGGTGCAGGTTCACTTCGAACTGCGCCGGGGCACTTTCCTTGACGATCGCGTCGGCAGGGATGCCTTGCTCTTTCGCACCTTCCAGAATGTCCTGGAGGCAGTCGACGTATTCGTCGAGGTCGTCGATCAGGTAAACCTGTGTCGAATGCGGGCGTTTGCCGGAGATTGGCGAGCGAGGTGGTTGTGGGCGACCGTTCACGTTCTCCTGGTCGATCAAATAGAACTCCAGTTCGAACGCGGCGCAGATGGTCAGACCCATCTCGTCGAACTTGGCAACGACTTGACGCAGAACTTCACGGGGATCCGCGAAGAAAGGTTCACCTTCGAGTTCGTGCATGGTCATTAACAGTTGCGCGGTAGGGCGCTTCTGCCAAGGCTCGTTGCACAGGGTGTCAGGGATTGGATAGCAGATTCGGTCAGCATCGCCGATGTCCAGGCCCAGGCCGGTGCTTTCCACCGTCGAGCCATTGATATCCAGAGCAAATAGAGAGGCCGGCAGGTTGATGCCTTTCTCGTAAACCTTGTGGAGGCTGGTGCGTTCAATGCGCTTGCCGCGCACCACACCATTCATATCCGCAATCAGAAGGTCAACGTACAGAACCTCAGGATGTTCCTTAAGGAACGCGTTCGCTTCGTTAAGCTGAACGGCACGCGGGGGTACCGACATGATGCAACACCTTTGTTGTTAAAAATATCAATCATTGATCTCTTCGGGTTTCAGTCAACCCGAACGGCATGCCGAAGTCAAGCGAGGCCTTTTTTGCCCTAAAAAAGCACCCGTGGGGCTTTTTTGAGGCACTTTGGGGCGTTTTTATGCCTTTGAGCGCTTTAGCGTCTGCGGGCTTGAGCGGGCCGTGTTGTATTTTTTACGGGGGTGTTGTGTAAAAAAATGAACAAGGCTAAGCTCGATTCAAACCCATAACACCAATAATACCGGGGTGCTTCATGTCTCGCCTGCCGTTAATCGGCGTGACCGCCTGCTCTAAGCAGATCGGTCTGCATGCTTATCACATCAGTGGCGACAAGTACGTCCGCGCCGTGGCCTCAGCGGCCAAGGGGCTGCCGGTGATTCTTCCGTCCCTGGCTGATTTGCTGGCACCGTCCGATATTCTGGACGGTCTGGATGGCATCCTCTTTACAGGCTCTCCTTCCAATATAGAACCGTTTCACTATAGCGGCCCAGCCAGCGCACCGGGCACTGCTCATGATTCTGCACGCGATGCCACCACCCTCCCGTTGATCCGCGCCGCAGTCGAGGCCGGTATTCCCGTACTCGGTATTTGCCGCGGCTTCCAGGAAATGAATGTGGCGTTCGGCGGCAGTCTGCATCAAAAAGTCGACGAAGCCGGTCCATTCATGGATCACCGTGAAGACGATAGCCTACCGCTTGAAGGACAGTATGCGCCAAGTCACCCGGTGCACATTCAACCGGGTGGTGTGCTCGCAGGTCTGGGCCTGGCGAGCGAGATACACGTCAATTCGATTCATGGTCAGGGCGTTGAACGTCTGGCGCCGGGCCTTTGCGTCGAGGCCTTGGCTCCCGACGGGTTGATCGAGGCAGTCTCGGTCCCGCAGGGCAAGGGTTTTGCTTTGGGAGTGCAATGGCATCCCGAATGGCAGGTAAGCTCAAACCCGGATTACCTTGCGATCTTTCAGGCATTTGGCGATGCCTGTCGTAAGCGCGCATTACAACGCGACGCCGATGCGTCAAACAACGCCTGACTTATAAGAGTCAGGAAACTCAGCCTAGAGGCATTTATGAGTAACAACCTCGACCAGCTCACCGATTGGTTGAAAGACCACAAGATCACAGAAGTCGAATGCATGATCGCCGACTTGACCGGGATCACCCGGGGCAAGATTTCGCCGACCAACAAGTTCATTGCCGAAAAAGGCATGCGCCTGCCCGAGAGCGTTCTGTTGCAGACCGTGACCGGCGACTATGTCGAAGACGACATCTATTACGAACTGCTCGACCCGGCCGACATCGACATGATCTGCCGCCCCGACCAGAACGCGGTATTCCTTGTGCCCTGGGCCATCGAGCCCACCGCTCAGGTGATCCACGACACCTACGACAAGCAAGGCAACCCGATCGAGCTGTCGCCGCGCAACGTGCTCAAAAAGGTGCTGAAACTCTATTCCGACAGGGGCTGGCAGCCGATCGTGGCGCCAGAAATGGAGTTCTACCTGACCAAGCGCTGCGAAGACCCGGACTTCCCGCTGCAACCGCCGGTTGGCCGATCCGGTCGCCCGGAAACCGGTCGCCAGTCCTTCTCGATTGAAGCGGCAAACGAATTCGATCCATTGTTCGAAGACGTCTACGACTGGTGCGAATTGCAGGAGCTGGACCTCGACACGCTGATCCACGAGGACGGCACGGCGCAGATGGAAATCAACTTCCGTCACGGCGATGCCCTGTCCCTGGCCGACCAGATCCTGGTGTTCAAACGCACCATGCGCGAAGCCGCGCTCAAGCACAACGTGGCAGCCACTTTCATGGCCAAACCCATGACCGGCGAGCCGGGCAGTGCGATGCACTTGCACCAGAGCATCATCGACATCGAGACCGGCAAGAACGTCTTCTCCAATGAAGACGGGAGCATGAGCCAGTTGTTCCTGAACCACATCGGTGGTTTGCAGAAACTGATCCCCGAGCTGTTGCCGCTGTTCGCGCCTAACGTCAACTCGTTCCGCCGCTTCCTGCCGGACACCTCGGCACCGGTGAACGTGGAGTGGGGCGAGGAGAACCGCACCGTGGGCCTGCGGGTTCCGGATGCCGGGCCGCAAAACCGTCGGGTGGAAAACCGCCTGCCGGGCGCCGACGCCAACCCGTACCTGGCGATTGCCGCGAGCCTGCTCTGCGGTTACATCGGCATGGTCGAAGGCTTGAACCCGAGTGCGCCGGTAGTAGGGCGTGGCTATGAACGCCGCAACCTGCGCCTGCCACTGACCATCGAAGACGCGCTGGAACGCATGGAACACAGCGCGACTATCGAGAAGTACCTGGGCAAGAAATTCATCACTGGCTACGTCGCGGTCAAGCGGGCCGAGCATGAAAACTTCAAGCGCGTGATCAGTTCGTGGGAGCGGGAATTCCTGCTCTTCGCCGTCTGATGCGCCGGGCTCGGCCGGAAATCGCCGCGCCTTTCACTGAAATCTTAGGAGAATTCGCATGACCAGCAACAACCCGCAAACCCGTGAATGGCAAACCCTGAGCAACGATCACCACCTGGCCCCGTTCAGCGACTTCAAGCAGCTGAAAGAGAAAGGCCCACGGATCATCACCAACGCCAAGGGCGTTTACCTCTGGGACAGCGAAGGCAACAAGATCCTCGACGGTATGGCCGGACTGTGGTGCGTAGCCATCGGCTACGGTCGCGATGAACTGGCCGATGCCGCCAGTAAACAAATGCGCGAACTGCCTTACTACAACCTGTTTTTCCAGACGGCTCACCCGCCGGTGCTGGAACTGGCCAAGGCCATCTCCGACATCGCGCCACAAGGCATGAACCATGTGTTCTTCACCGGTTCCGGCTCTGAAGGCAACGACACCATGCTGCGTATGGTTCGTCACTACTGGGCGATCAAGGGCCAGCCGAAGAAGAAAGTCATCATCAGCCGCAAGAACGGTTATCACGGTTCCACCGTGGCCGGCGCGAGCCTGGGTGGCATGACGTACATGCACGAACAAGGCGACTTGCCGATTCCGGGAATCGTCCACATCGCGCAGCCGTACTGGTTCGCTGAAGGCGGCGAGATGACACCGGAAGAGTTCGGTATCTGGGCGGCCAATCAGCTGGAAGAGAAAATTCTGGAAGTCGGCGTGGACAACGTCGGTGCCTTTATTGCCGAGCCGATCCAGGGTGCCGGCGGCGTGATCATTCCGCCAGACACCTACTGGCCGCGCATCAAGGAAATCCTCGCCAAGTACGACATCCTGTTCGTGGCTGACGAAGTGATCTGTGGTTTCGGCCGTACCGGTGAGTGGTTCGGTAGCGATTTCTACGACCTCAAACCCGACATGATGACCATCGCCAAAGGCCTGACATCCGGCTACATCCCTATGGGTGGCCTGATCGTGCGTGACGAAGTGGTTGCGGTGCTCAACGAAGGTGGCGATTTCAACCACGGTTTCACCTATTCCGGGCACCCGGTGGCCGCTGCGGTGGCACTGGAAAACATCCGCATCCTGCGCGAAGAAAAAATTATCGAGCGCGTTCATGCAGAAACGGCACCCTATTTGCAAAAGCGTCTACGGGAACTGAACGATCATCCCCTGGTGGGTGAAGTGCGTGGGGTGGGTCTGCTGGGGGCGATCGAGCTGGTGCAGGACAAGGCCACTCGCAAGCGTTACGAAGGCAAGGGCGCCGGCATGATTTGTCGCACGTTCTGCTTCGAAAACGGCCTGATCATGCGCGCCGTCGGCGACACCATGATCATCGCTCCGCCACTGGTGATTACACCGGCTGAAATCGATGAGTTGGTGACCAAGGCACGCAAGTGTCTGGACCTGACCCTGAGTGCATTGCAGGGCTAAGTGCTAGGCTCTGAGCGGGGTGTGAAGTTCGCATTTCGCTCAGAGCAAACGAAGGATAGGTCTTTCCTTGAAAGCCTGCCTTGGATCTTGCCAGACTACCGGTTGTTTTAGTTGCCCAGGAATAGGCCGCTGGCTCTTGGTTAACAAGAACGTGGTTAAAAAGAAAAATTGGAGCATTACGCATGAAGGCATTAGGTATGAAGATAGCTGGCAAGACCCTCCTCGCCATGTCCCTGATGGGCGTGATGGCGGGCGCAGTTCAGGCGGACGACAAAGTTCTTCACGTGTACAACTGGTCCGATTACATCGCGCCGGATACCGTCAAGAAGTTCGAAGCCGAGTCGGGGATCAAGGTTGTTTACGACGTATTCGACAGTAACGAAACCCTGGAAGCCAAGTTGCTGGCAGGCAAGTCCGGCTACGACATCGTCGTACCGTCGAACAACTTCCTGGCCAAGCAGATCAAGGCCGGCGTTTACCAGAAGCTGGACAAGTCCAAGCTGCCTAACTGGAAAAACCTGAACCCTGACCTGCTCAAAGCGGTATCGGTGAGTGACCCGGGCAACGAACACGCTTTCCCGTACATGTGGGGTTCGATCGGTATCGGCTTCAACGCCGAGAAGGTCAAGGCAGCACTGGGTGCCGATGCGCCAACCAATTCCTGGGATCTGATCTTCAAACCTGAAAACGCCGCCAAGTTGAAGTCGTGCGGTATCAGTGTCCTGGACTCGCCAACCGAGATGATTCCGGTGGCGTTGCACTACCTGGGCTATCCAACCGACAGCCAGGACAAAAAACAACTGGCTGAAGCCGAAGCGCTGTTCCTGAAAGTCCGCCCTTCGATCGCCTACTTCCACTCGTCCAAGTACATCTCCGACCTGGCCAACGGCAACATCTGCGTAGCCGTGGGTTATTCGGGCGACATCTACCAGGCCAAGACCCGCGCGGCTGAAGCCGGTGACAAGGTGAAAGTCAGCTACAACATTCCGAAAGAAGGTGCGGGCAGCTTCTACGACATGGTCGCCATCCCTAAAGATGCCGAAAACGTCGAAGGCGCCTACAAGTTCATGACCTTCCTGCAGAAGCCGGAAATCATGGCTGAAATCACCAACGCCGTACGCTTCCCGAACGGTAACGCGGCAGCCACCGCATTGGTCGATAAAGACATCACCACCGACCCAGGCATCTACCCGCCGGCAGACGTGCTGGCCAAGCTGTACGCGATTGCCGACTTGCCGGCCGCGACCCAGCGGATCCTGACTCGCAGCTGGACCAAGATCAAATCCGGTAAGTAAGTAAAACCCTGTAGCAGCTGCCGAAGGCTGCGTTGAGGTCCGAAGGACCTCCGCTTTTCGACAGCACAACTGCTTCGCAGTTGAACGCGGCCTGCGGCAGCTGCTACAGGTATCTGTATAAAAGTTTTGCTGGAACGGTTTTTCGAGGGTAAGTTGCGCGCCGGTTTTGTTGCCAGGCAGCCATGGCTGTCATGTAACGCTGGGCAACTTGGGCCCAAGTAATTTTAGAGGACCTCCACGTGCCAATTTTTTCTTTGTTGCGCAATGCGCTGCTCATCGGTGCCGGGCTGACGCTTGCCGTTAGTGTCCAGGCCGCTGGCACTGTGCATATTTATAACTGGTCGGACTACATCGGTTCGACGACCCTGGCAGACTTCCAGAAAGAGACCGGCATCAAACCGGTTTATGACGTTTTCGATTCTAACGAAACCCTGGAAGGCAAGTTGCTGGCCGGGCGCACCGGTTATGACGTGGTCGTGCCGTCCAACCACTTCCTTGGCAAGCAGATCAAGGCGGGTGCTTTCCAGAAGCTCGACAAGTCCAAGCTCACCAACTATGCCAACCTCGACCCGGTGCTGCTCAAGCGCCTGGAGCAAAACGATCCGGGTAACCTGTACGCCGTGCCGTATCTGTGGGGCACCAACGGCATCGGTTACAACGTCGACAAAGTGAAGGCTGTACTGGGCCTCGACAAGATCGATTCCTGGGATGTGGTGTTCGAGCCGGAAAACATCAAGAAACTGCACAGCTGCGGCGTGGCGTTCCTCGACTCCGCCGATGAAATGATGCCCACGGTCCTCAACTACATGGGCCTGAACGCCAACAGCACCAACCCCGAAGACTACAAAAAGGCCGAAGCCAAGTTGCTGGCGGTGCGGCCTTACGTGACCTATTTCCACTCGTCCAAATACATCGCGGACCTGGCCAACGGCGATATCTGCGTCGCGATCGGCTTTTCCGGCGACATGTTCCAGGCCAAGGCCCGCGCGGCTGAAGCCGGCAAAGGCATGAACATCGCCTATTCGATTCCGAAAGAGGGCGGCGCGCTCTGGTTCGACATGTTGGCGATCCCCAAGGATGCAGCCAACGTCAAGGAAGCCCATGCCTTCATCAACTATTTGCTGAAACCTGAGGTCATCGCCCAGGTCAGTGATTACGTGGGTTACGCCAACCCAAACCCAGGGTCGGACACATTGATGGAACAGTCCATTCGCACCGACAAATCGGTTTATCCACCGCAAGCCGTCCTCGACAAGACTTACGTGTCTATCGAGTTACCACCAAACATTCAACGTTTGATGACCCGCAGCTGGACCAAGGTCAAGTCGGGTAAATAGCTACAAGGCTCAAACTATCCAAAGTTCGCTCGCTTCGGGCGAACTGCAAATTTTGTTGGGAGTTTCGTAAATGGCAGTTGCCTCCGGCGCCTATAAGAAAGCCCTCGAGGGCGACCAGTCACCTAAACAGGTGTTGGTCAAAATCGACCGGGTCACGAAGAAGTTCGACGAGACGATTGCCGTGGACGATGTGTCCCTGGAAATCAAGAAAGGCGAGATTTTCGCCCTGCTCGGCGGTTCGGGATCGGGCAAATCCACGTTGCTGCGCATGCTCGCAGGCTTCGAACGGCCCACGGAGGGGCGCATTTTCCTCGATGGCGAAGACATCACCGACATGCCGCCGTACGAGCGGCCGATCAACATGATGTTCCAGTCCTACGCTTTGTTCCCGCACATGACCGTGGCGCAGAACATCGCCTTCGGCCTCAAGCAGGACAAGATCCCCGCCGCTGAAGTCGATGCGCGCGTGGCCGACATGCTCAAGCTGGTACAGATGAGCCAGTACGCCAAACGCAAGCCGCATCAGTTGTCCGGTGGTCAGCGTCAGCGTGTGGCCCTGGCGCGTTCCCTGGCCAAGCGGCCGAAACTGTTGCTGCTCGACGAACCGATGGGTGCTCTGGACAAGAAGCTGCGTTCGCAAATGCAGCTTGAGCTTGTCGAGATCATCGAGCGGGTCGGCGTAACCTGCGTCATGGTGACCCACGACCAGGAAGAGGCCATGACCATGGCCGAGCGCATCGCGATCATGCACCTGGGCTGGATCGCCCAGATCGGCAGCCCGATCGACATCTACGAAACCCCGACCAGCCGTCTGGTCTGCGAGTTCATCGGCAACGTCAACATCTTCGACGGCGAAGTGATCGACGACGCCGAAGGTCACGCGACCATCACCTGCAAGGACCTGGACCGCCAGATTTACGTGGGCCACGGCATCAGCACGTCGGTGCAGGACAAATCCGTGACTTACGCGATCCGTCCGGAAAAACTGCTGGTGACGCCGACCATGCCGACCTGCGAATACAACTGGTCCAGCGGCAAGGTGCATGACATCGCTTACCTCGGTGGCCACTCGGTGTTCTACGTCGAACTGCCGAGCGGCAAGATCGTCCAGTCTTTCGTCGCCAACGCCGAGCGCCGCGGCCAGCGCCCAACCTGGGGTGACCAGGTTTACGTGTATTGGGAAGACGACAGCGGCGTGGTACTTCGCTCATGAACATGCGCAAATTCAAACGCCGCCTCGATCGAATAATTCCCGGTGGCCGTCAGCTGGTCATCGGGGTTCCGTTCATCTGGCTGTTCATGTTCTTCATGTTGCCGTTCTTCATCGTTCTGAAGATCAGCTTCGCCGAAGCCGACGTGGCCATTCCGCCGTACACCGAGATCTACAGTTACCTCGACCAAAAAGTGCAGTTGCTGCTTAACCTGAGCAACTACGCGATGCTGGCCGGCGACGAGTTGTACATCGCCGCCTACCTCGGCTCGTTGAAGATGGCGCTGATCAGCACCGTCCTGTGTTTGCTGATCGGCTACCCGATGGCCTACGCCATTGCCAGTGCCCGTAAAGAGCTGCAAACGGTGCTGGTGCTGCTGATCATGATGCCGACCTGGACCGCGATCCTGATCCGCGTTTATGCGTGGATGGGCATCCTCAGCAACAACGGTCTGCTCAATGGTTTCCTGATGAGCATGGGCTGGATCAGCGAGCCGCTGCAGATCCTCAACACCAACCTGGCCGTGTACATCGGCGTGGTGTATTCGTACCTGCCGTTCATGATCCTGCCGCTCTATGCCAACCTGGTGAAGCACGATGCCAGTTTGCTGGAAGCCGCATCGGACCTGGGTTCGAGCACCTTCAACAGTTTCTGGAAAATCACCATTCCACTGTCCAAGAACGGCATCGTCGCGGGCTGCATGCTGGTGTTCATTCCGGTGGTGGGCGAGTTCGTGATCCCGGAACTGCTCGGCGGTCCGGAAACCCTGATGATCGGTAAAGTGCTCTGGCAAGAGTTCTTCAACAACCGTGACTGGCCGGTGGCGTCCGCCCTGGCGGTGGTGATGCTGGCGATTCTGATTGTGCCGATCATCCTGTTCAACCGTAGTCAGGCCAAAGAAATGGAGGGTAAAGAATGAAGCGCTTCCGTTTCTCAAGTTTGATGCTGGTGCTGGGTTTGCTGTTCATCTACGCGCCGATGCTGATCCTGGTGATCTACTCGTTCAACGCCTCCAAACTGGTGACGGTGTGGGGTGGCTGGTCGATCAAGTGGTACGTCGGCTTGATGGACAACACTCAACTGATGGGCTCGGTGGTGCGCTCGCTGGAAATCGCCTGCTACACGGCGGTGGCGGCGGTGGCGCTGGGTACATTGGCCGCGTTCGTCCTGACCCGTATCACTCGCTTCAAAGGTCGCACGCTGTTCGGTGGCCTGGTCACCGCGCCGCTGGTGATGCCCGAAGTGATCACCGGTCTGTCGCTGTTGCTGCTGTTCGTGGCCATGGCGCAGATGATCGGTTGGCCGCAGGAGCGCGGCATCATCACCATCTGGATCGCCCACACTACGTTCTGTGCGGCGTATGTGGCGGTGGTGGTGTCGGCGCGTTTGCGTGAGCTGGACCTGTCCATCGAAGAAGCGGCCATGGACCTCGGTGCGCGGCCGTGGAAGGTGTTCTTCCTGATCACCATCCCGATGATCGCGCCATCGTTGGGGGCCGGCGGCATGATGTCGTTTGCCCTGTCGCTGGATGACCTGGTGCTGGCGAGCTTCGTGTCCGGTCCGGGTTCCACGACCTTGCCGATGGAAGTGTTCTCGGCGGTGCGTCTGGGCGTGAAACCCGAGATCAACGCCGTGGCCAGCCTGATTTTGCTGGCGGTGTCGCTGATGACGTTCCTGGTCTGGTTCTTCAGCCGTCGTGCCGAAGAAAGTCGCAAACGTGCGATTCAGCAGGCGATCGAAGAAGGTGCTGCCGACTCCTGGAAACAACCGGACGTACGTCGCGCCCAGCAGGCGCCGGAAGCGGCTTAAAGCGTTGGCCACAATTACGTGGTCAACCCCGATCAAAATGTGGGAGCGGGCTTGCTCGCGAAAGCGGTGTGTCAGTCGACATCTCTATCGACTGAAACGGCCTCTTCGCGAGCAAGCCCGCTCCCACATTTGGTTTAGGACATCCAGAGGGATTTGCGGATGATCTCGACGAAGTTCATCGGTTTGAAACCCGGCTCGCTGTCGACCAACACATCCGCGTTTACAGTGCCGAACGTGGTGTCCGGTTTGTGCTTGAAGCCATTGGCAAACGCACACAGGATGCACTCCTTGAACCCTTCGCCACGCGGGTGGGCATGCACGACTTCTTCGCGTTGCGCGCTGGGGAACGCTGCGTAGTCGATACCCAACACATCCATTTCAACGCCAGCAGTCACCATCGCCACGTTAGGCCGCAGGTGTTGCGGCACCCCCGGTGTGGTGTGCAGAGCAATCGACAACCAGACCTGTTCGATATCATCGTCGGACAAACCGTAAGGCTTGAGGAATGCTTTGGCAGCGTTGGCGCTATCAACTTCGAAGCGCTCGTCGTCAGTGCGATGACCTTCCACCAGACCCAAGTCATGGAACATAGCGCCGACGTACAACAGTTCGGGGTTGTAGGCCAGTTGCTTGCGTTCACCGCTCAATGCGCCGAACAGAAACACGCGACGCGAGTGGTGATACAGCAGGTCTGATTCGACGTCGCGAATGTATTCCGTGGTGGCCTTGGCCAACGCGCTGTCGGGGATTTTGATACCGGCAATGGTGCTGCTCATGGTGCTGTCCTCGTGGGGAACGCCGTGGCGGCGCTGATGGGTTCAGTCTGTCCGCGCACCCGAAACCGGACAATCGATCCATGGCTACTATCCCGGCCAATGAGCATGCATATCGCGCCAACCTCGCTTGTTGGGCGAGGATTGGCTAGGGTTGATAGTGATCAGCCAGAAAAGATCGCAGCCTTCGGCAGCTCCTACATGGAAACGGCGCGCACCTGTAGGAGCTGCCGAAGGCTGCGATCTTTTTCACATTCAAGGTGATTTCCTGTCATGCAGAAAACCGTTGCCATCGTGGTCTTCGCCGGCGTTCAGTCCCTGGACGTCACCGGTCCCATGGATGTGTTTTGCGAAGCCAATCGTTTCCTTGAGCCGCCAGATCACTATCGACTGGAGGTGATCGGCGTCGAGCGCGGGGTGATGCCGTGTTCCAACGGTTTGGCACTCAATGCCCATCGGCATTTCAGCGAAGCGCTGGAGGCCTATGACTTGCTGCTGGTGGCCGGTGGGCCGCAGTTACCGTTCATGGATTTCGGTGCGGCATTCGATGCCTGGCTGCGCGATGCCTGCGCGCTGGCGCAACGCTTTGGCTCGATCTGCAACGGCGCGTTCATGCTCGCCCGGGCCGGATTGCTGGAAGGGCGAACGGTCACCACCCACTGGGGCGACGCCGCGGCGCTGGCGCAGTTGTGCCCGTCGACTCAGGTCGAGGCGGATCGCCTTTACGTGGAGGACGGCGAGCTCTACACCTCGGCGGGTGTCACGGCGGGGATTGATCTGTCGCTGTACTTGCTGGCCAGGGATCACGGGCCAGAAGTAGCGCTGAGTGTGGCAAAGCGGCTGGTGGTGTTCACTCAACGCTCCGGCGGGCAGTCACAGTTCAGCCCATTCCTCACGCCTCACGCCGAACCCACTTCTGCCGTGGCACTGGTGCAGCTCTACGTGTTGGCCAACCTGACGGGCGACCTGACGATTTCCGACCTGGCCAACGCCGCCAACATGAGTGCCCGCAACTTTTCCAGGGTGTTTACCAAAGTGGCAAAAATCACCCCGGCGGAATTCGTCGAACGGGCCAGGGTCGATGCGGCGCGGGTGCTGCTTGAAAGCACTCAATCGCCGCTGAAGACCGTGGCTTATCAGTGCGGATTTCGCGATGCCCAGCACATGCGCAATGTGTTTAATCGCAGGCTGGGCGTGACGCCGCAGCAGTTCAGGCTGAACTTTGCGGCGATGGTTTGAACTGACATTGTTGTTGCCTTTCAGGGCCTCTTCGCGAGCAAGCTCGCTCCCACATTAGACCGAGTCTGTCTGGACAACTCAGTCAACTGTGGGAGCGAGCTTGCTCGCGATGGCGGCGGAACAGCCAATAATTTTTCGGCCTATTGCACAGCCCGCGCCGGCAACAGCTTCAACGTACTGCGCGTGTTGGCCGTGACTTCTTCATCATTGAGATGCGCCTGGTAGTAAATCCCTTCGATATACGCCTCAGCCTGATCGTCATAGTGGCTGTCGAACGGTACGCCACTCTGGCCAACCGGGTTGACGGTCAGGCTGTGGGTCGGGTCGGCGAAGTCGATCAGGCGGCGGGTCGAAGGACCATAAGTTACTGGCCACGGCGCCGGGCCGATTTTGGCCGAGAGGTTGTTCGGCACTTCGTGAGTGCCGGGTGCCGCGAACGGGCCGACATTGAAGATCCGGTCCAGCGGCTTTTGCTGCCCCAGCGGATGGCCATGGGTCAGCGTGTGCACCTTGCCCCACTGCCATTGCGCGAAATCGCCGCCGAGGGTGGTTTTGAGATGAGCAATGCTCGCCTTCCACGCAACCTTGACCGTATCGGCGCGGGTTTCCATGCCGAGGGTGTTGCGGTTGTCCCACCACGGCGAATCGGCAGTCGCGGCCAGTCGTGGCAGTGCAGAATCGATCACCCGCGTCGACAGCAAAGTCTCGAAGAAGTCATTGCCCAGTTCATCGTGCATCGTCGCGTCAGCCAGGTTGAACAGGAACTGGTTGAACAGCGTGGCGCTGGTGGAATCGAGCGGGTAGTCGCCTTTCCACTGGGCCAATTGCTCAACCAGTTTGAGCTCGGCCGGATCGCTCACCACTTCACGCAGTACGGGCAACAACGGCGCGAGCAAGCGCGGGCCGTAAGCGGTGGTGGTGCCCAGTTGCAGCTTCTGGCTGGCGTCGAGATCCCACTTGATAGTCTTGTCGCTGAGCTGGCGATTGAGCTGCTGACCTCGATCGGCCAGGTTGTAGTAACCGGGAATCTCCATGCCGGTCGGCGACACCGGCTGGAAGTTGGCCGAGACGATGTAACCGCGTGCCGGGTTCTCTTCCTGTGGGTTGGCGCTGAACGGGTAAAAACCTTCCTTGTCTGCGTCGGCGGTGCTGCCATCGAGGATGAACCCCGGACGCACACCCGCCGGACGTTTTGGCAGTTGCGCCGCTGCCCACCAGCCGATGTCGCCCTTGGCGTTGGCCCAGACGATGTTCAGGCCCGGCGCCTGGATCTTTGCGCAGGCACTGCGCGCCTTGGCCAGGGTGTCGGCGCGGTTGAGCTGGTAGAAGCCCTCAAGGATCGGATTCTGGCTTTCGAGAAAACCCCACCACATGGCGATCGGCGTTTTACCGACGCCGCTGCCCAGCGCATCGTTGACGATCGGACCGTGGGGCGACTGGCGCAGCACCAGTGTCACCGGTGCCTGGCCCTTGACCGCGATCTGCTGTTCGCTGGTCACCATGTCCACCCACTTGCCGCGATACCAGACCTGATTGGGATTGTCCGGGTTGACCTTCTCAGTGATCAGATCGAGGTCGTCGTTCTGGAACATGGTGATGCTCCAGCCGAAGTCGCGGTTCATCCCGAGAGAGGCGAACGGCATCAATGCCTGATAGTGGCCGTAGAGCTCGAAGCCCGGCGCCGAGAGCTGCGCTTCATACCACACCGACGGCGCGGAAAAACGAATATGCGGGTCGCCGGCCAACAGCGGTTTGCCGCTTTTGGTCCGACTGCCGGAGACAGCCCAGGCGTTGCTGCCCTCGAACTGCGGCAAGCCGTTGTCGGCCAGTGCCTGTTCGCTGAGGCGGGCGAGGGCGTTGAGGTCTTTCCAGTCGGTACTGGCGAGGGGCGGCATGGCACCGCTGCGGTTTTTCGCCAGCACGCCCTTGGGCTGCCAGTCGAGATCGAAGACGTTCAGGTAGTTGGCGCCCAACTGATCGCGCACGTAGGTCAGCAACGGTTCGGTGCGAAACGCTGCGGCAAAACTGTAGGCCATGTAACCGGTGATGCTGATGGTGTCCTGGGCGGTGAAGGGCCGTTTGGGAATGCCCAGTACATCAAACTCCGCAGGTTTTGGATGGCTGTCCTGATACTGGTTGATGCCATCCAGATAGGCTTGCATGGCGATAAAGGCCGGCGATTGTTTGTCCATGTTCGCCAGGTAGGTGTCGGCGCGTTCGCGAATGCGCAGGCTGCGCATCAGCTTATCGGTGTCGAGAAGTTTCGGGCCCAGTACCTCGGCCAGCTCGCCACGGGCGAGGCGACGCAGGGCTTCCATCTGAAACAGCCGATCCTGGGCGTGCACGTACCCGAGGGCGCGGTACAGGTCGGTTTCGTTCTCGGCGCGAATGTGCGGGATGCCGCGCTCGTCGTAGCGCACGGTGACCGAACCTTGCAGGTGTTGCAGCTCCACCATGCCCTGACGTGTCGGCTGCTTGCTGTAGACGTACCAGCCTGCACCTGCGGCGAGCGCAACAATCAGCAGGGCGAGAACGGTCAGGCTACGTTTCATGGTGATTCCTTGTTGTTATCAGTGGCAGCAGTTCCCTGGCGCCACTGTTTAACACGGCTTGCCGACATGGCCATCGCACTTAGGAGGGATTCGCGTCTCCTGTCAGCCTTACTTCGCGGCGTCGACAGGCCATGGGCAGTAACAACCCACGGCCAGTGTGTGCGTGGCATTCACCGCGCGGCCTTCGTTCAACGCTTGCAGAATCGGTTCGATAAAGCTGTTACTCGAATTGCAGGTCAGGCCTTCGCTGTACGGGCCGAAATACGCCAGTTTGCCGCTGCGATCCCAGATCGCCACGGCCGGGCTGGCGGGGATCTGTTCGGAGCCTGGCAGGACGGCGATGCTTTTCAGGCGGCTTAAGGTGCTCGGTAACTGACCGTGGCTGCCAGGCTTTTGTACCGCATAAAACTCCACGCCTTGCGGTACATAATGCTCAACCAGTTCGCTCAGGTGTTGTTGATTACCAACGTTGCACGGGCAGGCCGGGTCCCAGAAGTGCACGAGGCGGATGGCGCCGGGGCCGGCGAGGTTGTCGGGCAGGCGCAGCGGGTCGCCGGAGAACACCGCGGTGTGCTCGCTGAACGCTCGCAGGTAGCGGCCCTGAAACCAGTCGTAGGCAGCCCACAGCGCGCCGGCACACACGAGGGCGAGCAGGCTGGCAAGCAGTGTGGCGCGGTAGGGCGAGCGCATGGATTTCAGTCCTCGAAGGTGCGCTAGCTTGCCATGCTTGCCCCAACAGATGAATATCGCAGGCCCATAAAGTCCGTTTGCGTTCTGGAATTGCTCATGTCTGCCACTTTCGACTCCGATCATCTGCGTGCCAGCCTGCGGCCGCTGGCCGACTGGCAGCCGCTGTCGGCAGAAGCGCTGGCTTACCAGCGCTTCTACGGGCTGGATTTTGCGGGCCGTAACGTGCGCAGTGGTCTTGGGCGTTTCGCGGTCGATGGTTATGAAGTGGTCAGCCAGGTCTGGTGGCCCGAGCGGACGAAGGCGACGCTGTTTTTGTTCCACGGTTTTTACGATCACACCGGGCTTTACCGGCATGTGATCGAATGGGCGCTGGATCAGGATTTTGCGGTGATTGCCTGCGACCTGCCGGGACACGGGCTGTCCAGTGGCGAACGGGCCAGCATCAAGGATTTCACTGAGTATCAGGACACGCTGCAAGGATTGTTCACCGAAGCGCAATCCCTCGATCTGCCGCAGCCGTGGCACCTTTGCGGGCAAAGCACTGGCGGTGCGATCGTGATCGATCATGTACTCAATCAGGGCGCCAGCAGTCCGGCCCAGGGCCAGGTCATTCTGCTGTCGCCGTTGGTAAGGCCGCGGGCCTGGGGCTGGTCGCAGCTCAGCTATTACCTGCTCAAGCCTTTCGTCAAAGCGATTGCCCGACGCTTCAGCGAGAACTCCAACGACCCGGATTTTCTGCCCTTCCTGCAAGCTGACCCGTTGCAGCCGCTCCGTTTGCCGACCGCCTGGGTCGGTGCGCTGGCGCGCTGGATCAAACGCATCGAAGCCGCACCGGACAGCACGCGGCGACCGCTGATTGTGCAGGGGCAGGCGGACATGACCGTGGATTGGGAGCATAACCTTGAAGTGTTGCGGGGCAAGTTCGATCGGCCGCAGGTGTTGATGTTGCCTGAGGCACGGCATCACCTGGCGAATGAGACGCTGGCGTTGCGGCGGGAGTATTTCGGGTTTTTGACGAAGCGGATCAAGGGGCGGAATCTTTAGCGTCTGTCATGGCCTCATCGCGAGCAAGCTCGCTCCCACATTAGACCGAGTACGTCTGAACAACTCGGTCACTGTGGGAGCGAGCTTGCTCGCGATAGCGATTTATCAGGCGCTAAAAATTACTGGCGAAGCGTTGAAGCATCCTGCCCCACCGCCAACCCCGCGCGAATCGCCGCCAATGCTGCCTGGTAATAAGCCTTGCCCTCGGTGGACTCGGCGAAGGTCGCGAACTCTTCCAGTTCTTCATCCGACAGGTCGCGATAGACATACAACAGCGTGTTGTTCAGGTCGTTGCCGATCTGGTCCATCAAGCGCTGACGCTGACCATTCAACATGCCTTGAGCCTGACCACCGCCGAGCAGGCCGGGGATCATCGAGCTGAGGCTGTCGGCCGCGACGCCGGCAATCGCCAGGCTGACTTCCGCGCCAGCCTCTCGGGCGGGCAGGGCCTGGGCCAGATGGCCGATGATCAGCATGCGGCTGTCGCTGGCCTGGATCTTGGGTAAACCCTTGGCGTTTTTTGCCAACTGATCGCGACGGGTCGCGAGCAATTCGGCGGCCACGATTTTCTTGCCCAGGGGGGACTGAAAAAACGTCAGCGCGGGTTTCGGATCGGCGAGGGTCTTGCGCAATTGCGCTTCGGCGCGCTGGTCGACGGCCTGGGGGGCAAAGCGCTGATTGCTGTTATTCACCAGCGCCTGGAACACTGCCGGCGGCAGACTGTTCTGGTACCGCTGCTGAGCGGCCGAGAGAGCGTCGTTGAAATGCGCGCGTTGTTCTGGCCAACCGGCGACCTTGTACAACTGGTCGTGGCCGTCTGCCCAAGCGGGCAATACACAGAACATCAACAGTGAAAAAAGCAAACGGCGCATAGGGACTCCTGTCAGCAGGCGACTATTCTCCGTGTGGCATTCGTCCTTGTCGAGAATTCGTATCAACCCGCTGCGCGGCTCTGTCGGATTTTCAGGCACAGGAATACTATGCGCGGCATGCGAATACCCTCTGATCACCCGCTGCTGTTACGTATCGTCGACGACCTGGCTGAGCACGGCTGGTCGCAGCAGAATATTTTCCTTCCTCTGGGTCTGACCCGGGAACTGGCGGCCGAGTGCCGTAAACGTGCTGCCGAGGGCGAATTGGCCCCGGCCGCCGTGGGGCGCGGGTCGACATCCGAGATTCGCGAGGGGATTCGCGGCGACCATATCCAGTGGATCGAGCCCGGCCAGGCGTTGGCGTGCGACAGCTATCTGGATTTGATGGACAGCCTGCGCGAAGCGATGAATCGTGGTTTGTTTCTGGGCCTGGAAGATTTCGAAAGCCATTTCGCGCTGTACCCGCCCGGCGCGTTCTACCTCAAGCATGTCGACCGTTTCCGCGATGACGACCGGCGCATGGTGTCGGCGGTGGTCTATCTAAATAACGCCTGGCTGCCCGAACACGGCGGCCAATTGCGCATGTATCTGGATGAAAGCGTCGAACATGATGTGGTGCCCACAGGTGGATGCCTGGTGGTGTTCCTGTCGGGTGAAGTGCCCCACGAAGTCCTGCCCGCGACCCGCGATCGACTGTCGTTGACCGGCTGGTTCCGGCGTCGTGGCAACGAGCCGTTCTGATCATGCAAAAAATTCTGGTAAGCCGCTGTCTGCTGGGCCACCGCGTACGTTATGACGGCGGGGCGAGTGGGCCGTTCGATCAGCTTCAACAGTGGCTTGATGAAGGTCGGGTGGTGCCGTTGTGTCCAGAGGTTGCCGGTGGCTTGCCGACGCCACGGGCGGCGGCGGAAATTCCGGGTGGGCAGGGTGGTGAAGTGCTTGATGGCCACGCATCAGTGATCACCACCGAGGGCGAGGACGTCAGCGCCGAGTTTCTCTCGGGGGCTTATCAGGCGTTGGAACTGGTGCAAAAGCACGGCATCCGCATTGCCGTACTCAAGGCCAACAGCCCGTCTTGCGGGAATCTGTTGACCTATGACGGGACGTTCAGTGGAGTGAAGGTCAGTGGTGAAGGCGTGACTGCGGCGTTGCTCAGGCGCCATGGCGTGCAAGTCTTCAGTGAGCTGGAGTTGCCGCAAGCGGCGGCAGTCCTGGCAACCCTGACCTAACGCCCTACACAAAACCACTGTGGGAGCGGGCTTGCTCGCGAAAGCGTTGAATCAGACAACATTCATTTGACTGACACACCGCTTTCGCGAGCAAGCCCGCTCCCACATTGGATCTCCATGAATTGATCTATTTCCAGAACATCAGGGTTTCGGCGCCACACTTGTATCCGCCCCCAGCCACTTCTGCGACAACGTCTCCAATCGCCCATCCGCCTTGATCCGCTGCAGCGCGTTTTCCAGGCTGGCATGAAACGCCGGGTTACCTTTCTGAAACGGAATCGCCAGGCTCACTGCCGGGCCAGCCTTCGGCTTCTCTTCCGTCAGCGACTGCACCAGCAGCATCGAGCGCGGTTGCTCTTCCTTCTGCGCGATCAATTGCGCATCGGTGTGAATGTAAGGTTCGCTGAAGTCGAAACGATCCTTGAGGTCCGGGGTCACTGCTATGTGGTTGATGGCGACGTCGTACTTGCCGGTTTCAACACCTTGCAACAGATCGCTGGAATCGGTAACGACGAAGTCGGCCCGTACGTCCAGTTCGTCAGCCAGCAGTTGCCCCAATTCGACTTCGAAGCCCGTAAGTTTGCCGTCCTCCTTGAAATTGAAGGGGGGTGTATTAGCCTCAAGGGCAATACGCAATTCGCCACGGTCGTTTACATCGTCAATCATTTCGGCATGAGCCAAAGGGCTCAGAAGGGGTAGCAGGCAGATCAGGCCAGGCAGAAAACGCATGGTCACTCCTTTGAATTCATTATCGCGACGCTCTGTTCAGGCTCGCTTTGCTATGGTTGTCGAGAGCCTTCGACAACGAATGGCCGTGAAGTTGTCATGGCCACGCGGATTTTACGAAAAAACTGGAGAAGAGAATGAAAACCTTTATGTCACGAGCAGCATTGGCTGGCCTGTTGATGGGTGCTTCGATGCTGGCAACGGCTGCGACTCCGGCCCCCAAGGGTGCAGAAGTGTCCATCGTTTCTCCTGCGGACGGAGCTACGGTTCCGCAAACCGTCGTCGTCAAGTTCGCTGTCGAGAACATGGCGCTGGCGCCTGCGGGCGATGTCACCAAGAACACCGGCCATCACCACTTGCTGATCGATGTCGATAAACTGCCGGCCGCCGGTGCGCCGATTCCTAACGATGCCAACCACCTGCATTTCGGCAAGGCGCAGACCCAGGCTGAAGTAAAGCTGACGCCGGGCAAACACACCTTGCAGCTGGAGCTGGGAGATAGCGGCCACATGCCGTTCGATCCGCCGATCGTGTCGGAGAAAATCACCGTCAACGTTAAGTAACCTGCTCGGAATAAAGAACCGCGCCCATGAAAAAGGAGCCCCCAAGGGCTCCTTTTTTTGTCACTCAAGTCACTATCAGAACAACACGCGGCAACGAATGGTGCCGTTGATGTGCTGCAGCTTCTCTTGCGCCATTTCCGAGTACTCGGCGTCGACGTCGATCACGACGTAGCCGACTTTCTCGTTGGTCTGCAGGAACTGACCGGAAATGTTGATGCCGTTTTCGGCGAAGACCTTGTTGATCTCGCTCATCACACCCGGAATGTTCTCGTGGATGTGCAGCAGGCGATGCTTGCCAGGGTGAGCCGGCAGGGCCACTTCCGGGAAGTTGACCGAGGACACGGACGTACCGTTGTCGCTGTACTTGACCAGTTTTTCTGCCACTTCCAGACCGATGTTGGCTTGCGCTTCAGCGGTAGAACCGCCGATGTGCGGGGTCAGGATCACGTTGTCCAGGCCACGCAGCGGGCTTTCGAACTCTTCGTCGTTGGAGCGAGGCTCCACCGGGAAGACGTCGATGGCCGCGCCGATCAGGTGCTTGTCCTTGATCGCGTCCGCCAGCGCTTGCAGTTCAACTACAGTGCCGCGCGCCGCGTTGATCAGAATGCCGCCCTTCTTGATCGCACGGATTTCTTTCTCGCCGATCATCCACTGGGTCGCAGCGGTTTCCGGAACGTGCAGGGTGACGATGTCGGACATGCCCAGCAGCTCGGTCAGGTTGCCGACTTGAGTCGCGTTGCCCAATGGCAGCTTGGTCACGGTGTCGTAGAAGTACACCTGCATGCCCAGGCCTTCAGCCAGAACCGACAATTGCGTACCGATCGAGCCGTAACCGACGATACCGAGCTTCTTGCCACGGATTTCGAAGGAGTTGGCTGCGCTCTTGATCCAGCCGCCACGGTGGCAGGAAGCGTTCTTCTCAGGGATGCCGCGCAGCAACAGGATCGCTTCGGCCAGCACCAGTTCCGCGACGGAGCGAGTGTTGGAGTACGGAGCGTTGAACACTGCGATGCCGCGTTCGCGGGCAGCATTAAGGTCAACCTGGTTGGTGCCGATGCAGAAACAGCCGACAGCGACCAGTTTCTTCGCGTGATCGAAGATCTCTTCGGTCAGTTGAGTGCGGGAGCGAATGCCGATGAAGTGAGCATCAGCGATCTTTTCCTTCAGCTGGGCTTCCGGCAGAGAACCTGTGAGGTACTCGATGCTGGTGTAGCCCGCCGACTTGAGGACGTCGACAGCCGATTGGTGGACGCCTTCGAGAAGAAGGAACTTGATCTTGCTCTTATCGAGAGAAGTCTTGCTCATCTGCGTAAACCTGTATCCCGGAGAAAAATGGCAGGAAATGGTCAACAGATGCTGACCCGGACGGCAAAAAAGCCGTCGCCGCAGAACAGCCGTTGGGCACTATCCTGCGGGGTCGGTATGCTAGCATATGCACCCCGCTAAACACTCATTCCTGCGACGTGAAGCGTTCTCAGGATGACCATGAATTGTTCGAGAGTTCTGTCGATGACCAATCCTGCCCTGATTGAAGAGCTGAAGACCCTGGTTGAGCCTGGCAAGGTGCTGACCGATGCCGACTCCCTGAATGCTTACGGTAAGGATTGGACCAAGCATTTCGCCCCGGCCCCGACCGCCATCGTGTTCCCCAAGACCACCGAGCAGGTTCAGGCCATTGTCCGTTGGGCCAATGAGCACAAAATTGCGCTGGTGCCGTCCGGCGGTCGTACCGGGCTGTCCGCCGCGGCCGTGGCCGCCAATGGCGAAGTCGTCGTGTCCTTCGACTACATGAACCAGATCCTCGACGTGAACATGACCGACCGCACTGCGGTCTGCCAGCCGGGCGTGGTCACCGAGCACCTGCAGAACGTCGCCGAAGAAAAAGGCCTGTACTACCCGGTGGATTTCGCTTCGGCAGGTTCGAGCCAGATTGGCGGCAATATCGGCACCAATGCCGGCGGGATCAAGGTCATTCGCTACGGCATGACCCGCAACTGGGTGGCCGGCATGAAAGTCGTCACCGGCAAAGGCGATCTACTGGAACTGAACAAAGACTTGATCAAGAACGCCACCGGCTACGACTTGCGTCAGCTGTTTATCGGCGCTGAAGGCACCCTCGGTTTCGTGGTCGAAGCCACCATGCGCCTGGACCGTGCGCCGAAAAACCTCACCGCCATGGTCCTCGGCACTGCCGATTTCGACTCGATCATGCCGGTGTTGCACGCGTTCCAGAGCAAACTCGACCTGACCGCCTTCGAATTCTTCTCCGACAAGGCTCTGGCGAAAGTCATGGCACGCGGTGATGTCCCGGCGCCATTCGAAACCGATTGCCCGTTCTACGCGCTGCTGGAATTCGAAGCGACCACCGAAGAAGTGGCCAACCACGCCCTGGAAACCTTCGAGCACTGCGTTGAGCAGGGCTGGGTGCTGGACGGCGTGATGAGCCAGAGCGAAACCCAGCTGCAGAACCTCTGGAAGCTGCGCGAATACATCTCCGAGACCATTTCCCACTGGACGCCGTACAAGAACGACATTTCGGTCACTGTGTCGAAAGTCCCGGCCTTCCTGAAGGAAATCGACGCGATCGTCGGCGAACACTACCCGGATTTCGAAATCGTCTGGTTCGGCCACATCGGCGACGGCAACCTGCACTTGAACATCCTCAAGCCGGAAAACCTGAGCAAGGACGAGTTCTTCGCCAAGTGCGCGACCGTCAACAAGTGGGTGTTCGAAACCGTCGAGAAGTACAACGGCTCGATTTCCGCCGAACATGGCGTGGGCATGACCAAGCGTGATTACTTGACCTACAGCCGCTCGCCGGTCGAGATCGAGTACATGAAAGCTGTCAAAGCGGTGTTCGACCCGAACGGCATCATGAACCCGGGCAAGATCTTCGCTGTTTGAATCAACGAACCAGGAGTCGGTAAATGAGCTATCAGCACCAGTATGTCGACGGTACGCGTATTCATTTCCCGCTGGGGAAAGTGGTATGCATTGGCCGTAACTACGCCGAACACGCCAAGGAACTGGACAATCCGGTGCCTACAGAACCGCTGCTGTTCATCAAGCCGGGCAGTTGCGTAGTGCCGCTGGAAGGTGGTTTCAGCATTCCGACCGAACGTGGCTCGGTGCATTACGAAGCGGAAATCGCGGTGTTGATCGGCAAACCTTTGTCGACCAAACCGAGCCGTGAAGAAGTGCTCGATGCTATCTCCGGCTTCGCTCCAGCCCTGGACCTGACGCTGCGCGACAAGCAGGCCGAGCTGAAATCCAAGGGCCTGCCATGGGAAATCGCCAAGTCCTTCGACGGTGCGGCGGTGATTGCGCCATTCGTGTCCGGCAGCACCTTCGCTGACCTGACCGACATCGGCATCCGCCTGACCATCAACGGCGAAGTGCGCCAGGATGGCAACAGCAGCGCAATGCTCAACCCGATCGTGCCGATGATCCAGCACATGGCCGGCTGTTTCTCGCTGCAGGCCGGTGACGTGATCTTGACGGGTACGCCGGTGGGTGTTGGCCCGCTGAATGTCGGTGATGAACTGGTGATCGAGTTGCCAGGCGCCAGCAGCTTCACCAGCGGCGTCCGCTAACCAAGACACTGCCAAACCCAGTGTGGGAGCGGGCTTGCTCGCGAATGCGGTGTGTCAGGCAACTCATATGTCGACTGATACACCGCATTCGCGAGCAAGCCCGCTCCCACATTGATTTTGTAGTTGCCGATGCAGAGCAATCCCGCCATTTCCCGTTTTTTTCACATCTCGTCCGGATAATTCCGGGACTTGCCGCGTCTTAGCCGGTCCCACTTGTGCTATTACCCATAGCCTGAATTTCTGGAACGCATCCCTCGATGGTCACCCAACCACTGCCCAAGCTTAAAACTGCCCGCCGCTCGCGCTTTGTCATGCGTTGGTATTCCTGGCTTTTGCTGGTGGCCGCCGCCGCGTACGGCGTTGCGTTTGCCATGCATTGGGATGATCGTGGCGTGCTCTGGTTGCGCGAGCGTTTCGAAAGCCCGGCCAAGCGTCAGGCCAGTGTCTGGTTGCCGGATTACCGGGCAGTGATCGACGCCAAGCTACTGCCGGGCATGGAAAAGGACGAAGCGTCCGACCTGGCCTACAACCCTCAAACCAAAACCCTGTTCTCGGTCATGGGCAAGAACCCGTTCCTCGTCGAATTGACCCTGCAGGGCGACGTGCTGCGCAAAATGCCGCTGGTGGGCTGGAGCAACCCGGAAGGCGTGACTATGATGGGCAACGGTCTGCTGGCCATCGTCGATGAACGTGACCACATGCTCTCCATCGTCAAGGTTGACGCTGACACCCGCGAGCTGAACATCGCCAACTTCCCGAAATACGACCTCGGCCCCTCGAAAGACCAGAACAAGGCCTTCGAAGCAGTCGTCTGGGATTCGCGCAATCAGCAGATGTTGCTGGGTGAAGAGCGTCCACCGGCGTTGTTCACCTGGAAAAGCAACGATGGCCAGACACTCACCGGTGACAAGCAAAAACTCGCCAGTGACCAACTGGACATCCGCAACCTCTCGGCGCTGGCCATCGACCCGCGCACTGGCCACACCCTGGTGCTGTCTGCCGACTCCCACTTGTTGCTGGAGCTGGACGAAAAGGGCGAGCAGGTCAGCTTCATGACCTTGCTGGGCGGCTTCAATGGTTTGAAGAAGACCATTCCTCGCGCCGAAGGCGTGACGATGGACGAGGCGGGGACGCTTTACATGGTGAGCGAGCCGAACCTGTTCTATCGCTTCGAAAAGCAGAAATAAGGCCTGAATGCGTCGACTTGCCCGCCCCAAGCCTCTGCTTTTGATCCTGTCGGTCATTGCGTTGATCGCGCTGGTTGCGGCCGGCCAGTACCTGCGCCTGTTCGAGCGCGCCTGGTTCAACCTGCACACGCTATGGCAACCGGAGAATGGTCAGTCCATCGCTCTGGATCAATACCAGGTGACGCTCGAAGCCCGAATTATCGAAGGCCTGGCCGACGATGTGTCGGCGCTGACCTTCGATCCGGTGCGCAAAAGCCTGTTCACCGTCACCAACAAAAACTCAGAGCTGATCGAACTGTCGCTGGACGGCCAGATTATTCGACGCATTGCGCTGGTCGGGTTTGGCGATCCGGAAGCGGTTGAGTTCATCAGCGCCGACACTTACGTAATCACTGACGAGCGTCAGCAGCGGCTGATCAAGATTCATCTGGAGAACGACACAACGTTCCTCGACGCAGCGGATGCCGAGCAGATGACCCTTGGCGTGCACATGAGCGGCAACAAGGGCTTCGAAGGCCTGGCTTACGACTTGGTGGGCAAGCGGTTGTTTGTTGCCAAGGAGCGCGACCCGATGCTGATCTACGAAGTGCAGGGCTTTCCCCATTACAACCCGGAAAAATCCTACGCGGTGCACGTAGTGAACAACCCCAAGCGCGATGCCGGGATGTTCGTGACGGACCTGTCGAGCCTGCAATACGACGAGCGTAGCGGCCATTTGCTGGCGTTGTCGGATGAATCGCGGCTGATTCTGGAACTCGATGTCGACGGGCGACCGCTGAGCACCCTGTCACTGAGCAAGGGGCGTCAGGGGTTGCAGAAAACGGTGCCGCAAGCGGAAGGCATCGCCATGGATGACGACGGCACGATGTACCTGGTGAGCGAGCCGAACCTGTTCTACGTCTTCAAAAAACCAGTACAAAACTAACAAACGCCCCAAAACCAATGTGGGAGCGGGCTTGCTCGCGAAAGCGGTCTGTCAGTCGACATCTCTATCGACTGACACGGCCTCTTCGCGAGCAAGCCCGCTCCCACAGGTTTTGCTATGTGTTCGGCTTACTTTGCGCGCAGGGTTTTCACGCCTTCGCTGGTGCCCAGCAGCAGCAAATCCGCTGGACGTGCCGCGAACAAACCGTTGGTGACCACGCCGACGATGGCGTTGATCTGCGTCTCCAGCTCCACCGGGTTGGTGATCTGCATGTTGAACACGTCGAGGATGATGTTGCCGTTGTCGGTCAACACGCCTTCACGGTAAACCGGGTCGCCGCCAAGCTTCACCAGCTCGCGGGCCACGTGGCTGCGGGCCATCGGGATCACTTCCACCGGCAGCGGGAACGCACCGAGCACCGGCACCAGTTTGCTGGCGTCGGCGATGCAGATGAAAGTCTTGGCCACAGCCGCCACAATCTTCTCGCGGGTCAGGGCTGCGCCGCCGCCTTTGATCAGGTTCAGGTGTTCGTCGCTTTCATCGGCGCCGTCGACGTAGAACTCCAGGTCGCTGACCGTATTCAACTCATACACCGGAATGCCGTGGCCCTTGAGGCGGGCAGCGGTGGCTTCGGAACTGGCGACCGCGCCGTCGAACGCGCCTTTGTGCTTGGCCAGTGCATCGATGAAGCAGTTGGCGGTGGAGCCGGTGCCAACCCCGACGATGCTCTTGTCGTCGAGTTTCGGGAGGATGAAGTCGACGGCGGCCTGAGCCACTGCCTGTTTGAGTTGATCCTGGGTCATGCGGGCTCCGAAGCGGGCAAGGGGAGAACGAAAGGCCGGCATTATAGCCCCATGCCGGGTTAAAACCTCTTGATTCGTGTGGTCGCCCGCCCGAAAGCCGGGTTAGACTCGTTGGCCCTGCCCAACCCGCTCAGTGATGCTTTCCGATGCTCGAACAGTACGTCAAAAAGATCCTCACCTCGCGCGTTTATGACGTTGCCGTAGAAACCCCATTGCAGACTGCCCGCCAGCTCTCCGAGCGGCTGGGCAACAGTATTTTGCTCAAGCGCGAAGACTTGCAGCCGGTGTTCTCGTTCAAGATTCGTGGCGCCTATAACAAGCTCACGCAGCTTTCCGATGAAGAGCGCGCTCGCGGTGTAGTCACTGCTTCGGCAGGCAACCACGCGCAAGGCCTGGCCTTGGCGGCGAAAGTGTTGGGCGTGAAAGCGACCATCGTGATGCCCAAGACCACCCCGGAGATCAAAGTTGAAGGCGTACGTTCGCGTGGCGGCAAAGTGGTGCTGCACGGGGATTCGTTCCCGGAAGCCCTGGCCTACTCGCTGAAACTGGTCGATGAAAAAGGCTACGTCTACATCCACCCTTACGACGATCCCCACACCATTGCCGGGCAGGGCACGGTGGCGATGGAGATTCTGCGCCAGCACCCTGGCCGTCTCGACGCGATCTTCGTCCCGGTGGGCGGTGGCGGATTGATCGCCGGGATCGCGGCGTACGTGAAGTACTTGCGACCTGAAATCAAAATCATCGGCGTCGAGCCGGACGATTCCAACTGCCTGCAAGCTGCCATGGCCGCTGGCGAGCGAGTGATCCTGCCGACGGTGGGCCTCTTCGCCGATGGCGTTGCTGTGGCGCAGATTGGTCAGCACACCTTCGATATCTGCAAAGATTATGTCGATGAAGTGATCACCGTCAGCACCGATGAAATCTGCGCGGCGATCAAGGACATCTACGACGATACCCGCTCGATCACTGAACCTGCCGGCGCATTGGGCGTGGCCGGGATTAAGAAATACGTCGAGCAACGCGGCGTCACCGGTCACACCTTCGTGGCCATCGACTCCGGCGCCAACGTCAACTTCGACCGTCTGCGCCACGTCGCCGAGCGCGCTGAACTGGGCGAGGGCCGCGAAGCGATTATCGCCGTGACGATTCCCGAGAAGCCGGGCAGCTTCAAGGCGTTCTGCGAGGCCATCGGCAAGCGCCAGATCACCGAATTCAACTACCGCTACAACACCGGCAGCGAGGCGCACATCTTTGTTGGCGTGCAGACGCACCCGGAAAACGACCCGCGCAGTGCGCTGATTGCCAGTCTGACCGAGCAGGGTTTCCCGGTGCTCGACCTGACCGACAACGAACTGGCCAAGTTGCACATCCGCCACATGGTCGGCGGCCGTGCGGCTCATGTGGTTGATGAAGTGATTCTGCGTTTCGAATTCCCGGAGCGTCCGGGCGCGCTGTTCAACTTCCTCAACAAGCTCGGCGGGCGCTGGAACATCTCGATGTTCCACTACCGCAACCATGGCGCGGCGGATGGCCGGGTGGTCGCAGGTCTGCAAGTGCCTCACGATGAACGCCATCTGGTGCCCGCTGCGCTGGCAGAAATCGGCTACCCGTACTGGGATGAAAGCGACAATCCGGCCTATCTGCTGTTTCTCGGCTGAGCGGCTACGCTGATGGGCAAGCCATAAGGAGATCGAACAATGGAAACGTTAACCGCCCTGAAAGTCGCTCATATGGTGGCGACGGTGTTGCTGCTGGTCAGCGCGCTGGGCTTGGCGATCTGGGTCTGGCGTACGCGCCGTAACGGTGACGCGACGGCTCACGCGCGCACGTTGCAGCGGCCGCGGGTGTTTATCTGGCTGGTGATGGGACTGGCGCTGCTGAGCATGCCGTTTACCGGCTGGTGGATGGTGCATCTGGTGGGCTGGCCGTTGGGGCAGACCTGGTTGTTGGCTTCCAGTGTGCTTTACACCGTCGCGGCGTTGGGCTGGTTCTGGTTGCTGGTGCGGCTTAACAAGTTGCGCAAGGCGCCGGCAGCGGGCAATGGGAAATTTACCTTTGCCTTGGCGTTGTTCAGTTTTGTCTGCTTTATCGCGATTGCGGGGTTGATGGGCGCCAAACCGGTTTAAGGCTTGGGACCGCGGCGGCCCCTTCGCGAGCAAGCCCGCTCCCACACTAGATCTTCAGCGAACACAGATTTTGTGTACGACGCAGATCAAATGTGGGAGCGGGCTTGCTCGCGAAAGCGGTATCAGCCGCGCAGAGTAATCACCGGCCAGCCACGCTTCTCGGCTTCAGCACGCAGATTCGGGTCCGGATCGACAGCGATCGGATGCGTCACCTGCTCCAGCAGCGGAAAATCATTCATCGAGTCGCTGTAGAAGTAACTGTCTTCCAACGAATATCCGGTCTCTTCCAGCCAGCGATTCAATCGCGTCACCTTGCCTTCACGGAAGCACGGGACGTCGGTGCTGCGCCCGGTGTAGCGGCCATCAACCATCTCGCATTCCGTGGCGATCAGGGTTTCGACGCCCAGACGCTGGGCAATCGGCCCGGTAACAAAACGGTTGGTCGCGGTGATGATCACCAGTTTGTCACCCGCCTCGCGGTGCTTGGCCAGTAGTTCGAGACCCTTGGGTAACACAATCGGCTCAATGCAATCGCGCATGTAATCCAGATGCCATTGATCCAGTGTGGCCATCTCGGTGCGGCCGAGCACTTCCAGGCAGAAGTTCAGGTAGGCATCGTTATCCAGTTTGCCGGCCAGGTAATCCTGATAAAACTCGTCGTTGCGTGCCTTGTAGGCGACGGCGTCGAGGAAGCCGCGTTCGCACAGGTAATCGCCCCAAGCGTGGTCACTGTCACCGCCCAAGAGCGTGTTGTCCAAGTCGAATAAAGCCAGCCGCATTGCAGTTACTCGCTGAAAAGTCTGTAGAAAGGCGTCCAGAATACGGACTTTTCACAAGAGTGCACATAAGGTAGACCGGCTCGTTGCTGCTATCACAACCTTTGTGGAACAATGCGGCGACATGCGTTTGCGAGGTTGTTGCCGTGATCGACCCCGATGGTTTCCGCCCCAATGTCGGGATCATTCTCACGAATGATGCCGGACAGGTGCTATGGGCTCGCCGTATCAATCAAGATGCCTGGCAGTTTCCACAGGGCGGGATCAACCCCCAGGAGACGCCGGAAGACGCCTTGTACCGCGAGTTGAACGAAGAAGTGGGTCTTGAGCGCGAAGATGTTGAAATTCTCGCCTGCACCCGGGGCTGGTTGCGCTATCGTTTGCCGCAACGTCTGGTCCGCACGCACAGCCAACCGCTGTGCATTGGCCAGAAACAGAAATGGTTTCTCCTGCGCCTGGTCTCCAACGAGCAGCGGGTGCGGATGGATTTGACCGGTAAACCGGAATTCGATGGCTGGCGCTGGGTCAGCTATTGGTATCCGTTGGGCCAGGTGGTGACATTCAAGCGCGAAGTGTATCGACGCGCTCTCAAAGAGCTTGCCCCGCGCCTTTTATCGCGCGACTGACGACGGAGTTCGACCCCGAGCCATGCTCAATACGCTGCGCAAGATCGTCCAGGAAGTTAACTCCGCCAAGGATCTCAAGGCGGCGTTGGGGATTATTGTGTTGCGCGTCAAAGAGGCCATGGGCAGCCAGGTCTGCTCGGTCTACCTGCTTGACCCTGAGACCAACCGCTTCGTGCTGATGGCCACCGAGGGCTTGAACAAGCGCTCGATCGGCAAAGTCAGCATGGCACCCAACGAAGGTCTGGTTGGCCTGGTCGGCACGCGTGAAGAACCCCTGAACCTCGAAAACGCCGCGGATCACCCGCGTTACCGCTACTTCGCCGAGACCGGTGAAGAGCGCTACGCCTCATTCCTCGGGGCACCGATCATTCACCACCGCCGCGTCGTCGGCGTGTTGGTCATTCAGCAAAAAGAACGTCGCCAGTTCGATGAAGGTGAAGAAGCCTTCCTCGTGACCATGAGCGCGCAGCTCGCCGGCGTTATCGCCCACGCCGAGGCCACTGGTTCGATCCGGGGTCTGGGTCGTCAGGGCAAAGGCATTCAGGAAGCCAAGTTCATCGGCGTACCGGGTTCGCCGGGTGCGGCGGTCGGTACCGCGGTGGTCATGTTGCCGCCGGCCGATCTGGACGTGGTGCCCGACAAGACCATTACCGACATCGCCGCCGAACTCGGGCTGTTCAAGACTGCCATCGAAGGCGTGCGCGCCGACATGCGTGCCTTGTCCGCCAAGCTCGCGAACCAGTTGCGGCCTGAAGAACGCGCGCTGTTCGATGTCTACTTGATGATGCTCGACGATGCGTCGTTGGGCAGCGAAATCACCACCGTGATCAAGACCGGTCAGTGGGCCCAGGGCGCGTTGCGTCAGGTGGTCACCGAACACGTCAACCGTTTCGAATTGATGGACGATGCCTACCTGCGTGAGCGCGCGTCGGACGTCAAAGACCTTGGTCGCCGCTTGCTGGCTTACTTGCAGGAAGAACGTCAACAGACCCTGGTCTACCCCGACAACACCATCCTGATCAGCGAAGAACTGACGCCGGCAATGCTCGGCGAGGTGCCGGAAGGCAAGCTGGTCGGTCTGGTGTCGGTACTCGGTTCCGGCAACTCCCACGTGGCGATCCTGGCGCGCGCCATGGGTATCCCGACGGTGATGGGCCTGGTCGACCTGCCGTATTCGAAAGTCGACGGCATCCAGATGATCGTCGACGGCTACCACGGCGAGGTCTACACCAACCCCAGCGAAGTGTTGCGCAAGCAGTTCGCCGAAGTGGTCGAGGAAGAGAAACAACTGGCCCTCGGGCTGGATGCACTGCGGGACTTGCCGTGCGTGACCCTCGATGGCCACCGCATGCCGCTGTGGGTCAACACCGGCCTGCTGGCGGACGTGGCGCGGGCGCAGAAGCGTGGCGCTGAAGGCGTCGGTCTGTACCGCACCGAAGTGCCGTTCATGATCAACCAGCGCTTCCCGAGTGAAAAAGAGCAACTGGCGATTTATCGCGAGCAGCTCGCCGCGTTCCACCCGCAACCGGTGACGATGCGCAGCCTGGACATCGGTGGCGACAAATCGCTGTCGTACTTCCCGATCAAGGAAGACAACCCGTTCCTCGGCTGGCGCGGCATTCGCGTCACGCTCGATCACCCGGAAATTTTCCTGGTGCAGACCCGCGCCATGCTCAAGGCCAGCGAAGGCTTGAACAACCTGCGGATTCTGCTGCCGATGATCTCCGGCACTCACGAACTGGAAGAAGCCCTGCACCTGATTCACCGGGCCTGGGGCGAAGTCCGCGACGAAGGCTGCGACGTGCCTATGCCGCCGATCGGCGTGATGATCGAAATTCCGGCGGCGGTTTATCAGACCAAGGAACTGGCGCGGCAAGTGGACTTCCTGTCGGTCGGCTCCAACGACCTGACCCAGTACCTGTTGGCGGTGGACCGAAACAACCCGCGTGTAGCCGACCTCTACGACTACCTGCACCCAGCGGTGCTGCAAGCCCTTCAGAGCGTAGTGCGTGACGCTCATGCCGAAGGCAAGCCAGTGAGTATCTGCGGTGAGATGGCCGGCGATCCGGCGGCGGCGGTGCTGTTGATGGCGATGGGCTTCGACAGCCTGTCGATGAACGCCACCAACTTGCCGAAAGTGAAGTGGATGCTGCGTCAGATCAACCTGAGCAAGGCCAAGGAGTTGCTCGCCGAGCTGATGACCATCGACAACCCGCAAGTTATCCACAGCTCGCTGCAATTGGCGCTGAAGAACCTTGGGTTGGCGCGGATGATTAATCCGGCTTCGGCCAAGACCCTCTAAACGCTGATGGCCCCTTCGCGAGCAAGCCCGCTCCCACATTTAACCGAGTTTTCCCAGAAGAACGCGGTCGAATGTGGGAGCGGGCTTGCTCGCGAAGGCGTCAATCCTGACAGCGCTAAATCCTGATTTCCACTTCCCCCAAATGCCCCCCATACGGCCCAAAACTCCGTTCAACCATCCACCGCGTCCCATCCGCCTGAACAATCAACGCCGTACTCGCTCGCGTCCCATAAGTCGGACTGGCAATAAACACACTCGACAGCAATGTCTCGGTGGCCAACCCGACCCCGGTATCCGGCAGTTCGGCAAACGGTGCCGTCTGCGGATCATTCAGCAACGCCAATAAAGCCTGAGGTTGCGGATCGCCCAGCACTTCCTCCAGCGCTGCCCGCGCCTTGAGCAGTTTCGGCCACGGCGTATCCAGCCAGGCGTTCGACAGCCCATAAACACCAGGCTGCAGCATCACCGCCTCAGTCTCCCGGGCATTGAAGTGCCACAGTTCGTTGGCATTACCGATCAGCAGGTTAAACCCGGCATATTCCAGCGAACGTCCGACAACGTCCGCCAAGTAGTCATCTATCGACATGTCGCCGGTCAGGAATCGCGCCACCAGTTCACCTCGCGACTTGCGTGCGGGCGGTTGATGCGGATCGCGGATATTGGTCAGAGCGGCGAAGCGTCCATGGGCGCCAACACCGAGCCAGGTGCCGCCGGCCTCCAGATCGCGACCGGCATGCACGTGCGGTGCTTCGGGCCATTGCGCCAGGGGCAGGCTGGGCCGGGCATAGAACTCGTCGCGGTTGGCCGCCACGATCAGCGGCTGGGCGTGACCCGGTCGCCAAGCGAAAACAATCAGGCACATAAGGTAGTCCTTGTGTGTTTTCTGCCCACTCTACTCAGTCATCGTGTGGGTATCCATCGCCATCCAGTGGAGCTTGAGGCCATGCATCCGTTACCATGCCGCTCTCATTTGGGGATGCGCATGGAATTTCTGCTCTATCTGGCGCTGGGCGCCTGTGCAGGTGTGCTGGCCGGGCTGTTCGGGGTCGGCGGCGGGATCATTATCGTTCCGGTGCTGGTCTACAGTTTCAAGCTGCAAGGGTTCGATCCGTCGATTCTCACGCACCTGGCGGTCGGCACGTCCCTGGCGACAATCATATTTACCTCGGTCAATGCGATCCGCGAACATCATCGCCGCGGTGCCGTGCGTTGGCCGATTTTTGCCTGGATGACCCTCGGTATTCTCATCGGCGCCGGTTTTGGGGCGCTGACGGCGGAGGCGATTTCCGGGCCCAACCTGCAGAAAATCATTGGTGTCTTCGCCTTGGTCATCGCCGCGCAACTGGCACTGGATTTCAAACCCAAGGCTTCTCGAACGGTGCCGGGTAAAGTCGGTCTGACCGTGGCCGGCAGTGTGATTGGCTGGGCCTCGGCGATTTTCGGGATTGGCGGCGGTTCGCTGACGGTGCCGTTCCTGACCTGGCGCAGCGTACCGATGCAGCAAGCGGTGGCGACTTCTTCCGCCTGCGGCCTGCCGATTGCCTTGTCCAGTGCATTATTTTTCATGATTCTGGGCTGGCACGATCCATTGCTGCCGGCCCATAGTCTCGGTTTTGTTTATTTGCCGGCGTTGCTGGGGATCGCCCTGACCAGCATGTTCTTCGCCCGCCTCGGCGCACGACTGGCCCACAGCCTGTCGCCGAAGTTGCTGAAAAGACTGTTCGCCGCTTTGCTGTTCTGCGTGGGCCTGAATTTCCTGCTCTGACGCAGCGCAATCCTGACTTAATCCTGGCGTGACAGCGTCGCCCGGGAATTTTAAAGGTTTCAACTCTAACGAGGAGTCGCAATGCTGCCTTACCCGCAGATCGACCCGGTGGCATTGGCCATCGGTCCGCTGAAAATCCACTGGTACGGCTTGATGTACCTGATCGGCATCGGCGGCGCCTGGCTGCTGGCGTCGCGCCGGTTGAACCGCTTCGACCCGACCTGGAGTAAAGAGAAACTCTCCGACATGGTGTTCTGGATGTCGATGGGGGTCATTGTCGGCGGCCGCTTGGGCTATGTGCTGTTTTACGATCTGAGTGCTTACATCGCCAACCCGTTGTTGATCTTTGAAGTGTGGAAGGGCGGCATGTCGTTCCACGGCGGGTTCATCGGCGTGATGTTGGCCGCGTTGTGGTTTGGTAAAAAGAACGGCAAGTCGTTCTTCCAGCTGATGGACTTCGTCGCACCGATGGTGCCGATCGGTCTGGGCGCCGGACGTATTGGCAACTTCATCAACGCCGAGTTGTGGGGCAAGGCAACCGATGTGCCGTGGGCGATGGTCTTCCCGACCGATCCGGCGCAACTGGCGCGTCACCCGTCGCAGCTGTACCAGTTCGCGCTCGAAGGCGTGGCGCTGTTCGCCATTCTCTGGTTGTTCTCGCGCAAGCCGCGGCCGACCATGGCGGTGTCCGGGATGTTCGCGCTGTTCTACGGCATTTTCCGTTTCATCGTCGAATTCGTCCGCGTACCGGACGCGCAACTGGGCTATCTGGCCTGGAACTGGCTGACCATGGGTCAGGTACTGTGCGTACCGATGATCGTCGGCGGTCTGTACCTGATCTGGCTGGCGTATCACCGTGCATCGGCGGCTCCAGCGGCGGCTGTATAAATTCGAACCCCGGGGCGACGGTCCCGGGTTCAAGGACACAGGTAACTCATGAAGCAATATCTCGAACTGGTCGCCCACGTCATCAAGAACGGCACCAAACAGGCCAACCGCACCGGCGTGAACACCATCAGCTTCCCTGGCGCGATGCTGCGTTATGACCTGAAGGAAGGTTTCCCGGCGATCACCACGCGCAAGATGGCCTTCAAATCGGCCATCGGCGAGATGTGTGGTTTTCTGCGCGGGGTGAACAACGCCGCCGAGTTCCGTGCCTTGGGCTGCAAGGTCTGGGATCAGAACGCCAACGAAAACGCCCAGTGGCTGGCCAACCCGTTCCGCCAGGGCGAAGACGACCTCGGCGAAATCTACGGTGTGCAATGGCGCAAATGGCCGGCGTACAAGCAGATTCCGGTCAGCAACCAGGCCGCCATCGAACAGACCCTGAGTCAGGGCTACCGCCAAATCGCCGAAGGCGAAGAAGACGGTCAAGCCTACGTGGTGCTGTACAAGGCGATCGACCAGATCCGCCAGTGCGTCGACACCATCATCAAAGACCCGGGCAGCCGCCGCATCCTGTTCCACGGCTGGAACGTCGCCCAGCTCGATGAAATGGCTTTGCCGCCGTGCCACTTGCTGTACCAGTTCCACCCGAATGTGGAGACCAAAGAAATCTCTTTGACTCTGTACATCCGCTCCAACGACCTGGGCCTGGGCACGCCGTTCAACCTCACCGAAGGCGCCGCGCTGCTGAGCCTGATCGGTCGCCTGACCGGCTACACGCCGCGCTGGTTCACCTATTTCATCGGTGATGCCCACGTCTACGAAAACCATTTGGACATGCTGAATGAACAGCTCAAGCGCGAGCCGTTCCCGATGCCGAAACTGGTGATTAGTGATCGTGTGCCGGAGTTTGCCAAGACGGGTGTTTATCAGCCGGAGTGGCTGGAGTTGATCGAGCCGAGCGATTTCTCGCTGGAAGGCTACGAGCACCACGCGCCGATGACCGCGCCGATGGCGGTTTAAGCCTTAACACCGACCAAATGTGGGAGCGGGCTTGCTCGCGAAAGCGGTATGCCAGTCGACATCATCGTTGACTGACACGACGCATTCGCGAGCAAGCCCGCTCCCACATTTGATTTTCGGTGTTTTTAGTGGCCGTGACTGCGGCCAACATGGGAATGCTCCACCTCCGTCGCCACAACCCCGCCGTTCACTTCAAGCCGCTGCAAAATCCCGCACTGATCAATATCCGGCCCCTCGCCACAACGTTGGCGCAGGTCGAGTAGTTGTGTCTGCAACGCCATCAACCCATCGATCCGCGCCTTCACGTGATGAATGTGCTCGTCAATCAACGCATTCACGCTTTCGCACTGATCCTGCGGACTGTCACGCAGGGCCAGCAGGCTGCGGATTTCCTCAAGCGTCATGTCGAGGGTGCGGCAGTTGCGGATGAAGGTCAGGCGCTCGGCGTGGGCCTGGGTGTAGACGCGGTAGTTGCCGTCGCTACGGGCCGGCTCCGGCAGCAGATTTTCGCGCTCGTAGTAGCGAATGGTTTCCACGGCGCAGTCGGTGAGTTTGGCCAGTTCTCCGATCTTCATGACGGCAATCTCCAAAAGGGTGCTTGACCCTATAGTGGCTACAGGGTCTTTACTTGGCAACAGGCACCTTTCCGGACGCGACCCAATGAGCGATTCCCTTCACACGCACAAACCCGAGGCTGATCACGATCACGATCACGATCACGATCACGATCACGATCACGATCACAGCCACAAGCTGCAGCCTGTACAGAAGCATGACCATGGCAGCCACGAGGATTCCTGCTGTTCGTCCAAAGTGGCGGCACCGTCGCTGATCAAACTCAGCGAAACGCCGACCGCTGGCGCGCGCCTGAGTAGCTTCCGCATCGATGCCATGGATTGCCCGACCGAGCAGACACTGATCGAGAACAAACTCGGCAAACTCGTGGGCGTGCAGCAACTGGAGTTCAACCTGATCAACCGCGTGTTGGGCGTCACCCATGACCTGCCGAGCACTGCTCCGATCATCGACGCCATCAAGTCCCTCGGCATGCAGGCCGAGCCGATAGAGCAGGGCGCTGAACCGTCAGCACCGGCTCCCGAGAAAAAGCCCTGGTGGCCCTTGGCGCTGTCGGGTATTGGTGCGCTGGCCGCCGAAGTTATCCACTTCATCAACGCCGCGCCGAACTGGGTTGTGGCGGTCATTGCGCTGATCTCGATCCTCAGCGGCGGCCTCAGTACCTATAAAAAGGGCTGGATCGCGCTTAAAAACCTCAACCTGAACATCAACGCGCTGATGAGCATCGCGGTGACTGGCGCGATTTTGATCGGCCAGTGGCCGGAAGCGGCGATGGTGATGTTCCTGTTTACCGTGGCCGAGTTGATCGAAGCCAAGTCGCTGGACCGGGCGCGCAACGCCATCGGCGGCCTGATGCAGATGACTCCGGAACAGGCCACGGTGCAGCAGGCTGATGGCAGTTGGATTGAGCGGGATGTTAAAACCATCGAGTTGGGTGCGCAGGTGCGGGTGCGTCCCGGTGAGCGAATCGGTCTGGACGGTGAAGTGGTTTCGGGCAGTTCAACCATCGATCAGGCGCCGATCACCGGTGAAAGCCTGCCAGTGGAGAAGACCATCGGCGATAAAGTCTTTGCCGGCACCATCAACCAGGCCGGTTCCCTGGAGTACTCAGTAACCGCAGCGGCCAACAACTCGACACTGGCACGAATCATCCACGCCGTGGAACAGGCCCAAGGCGCGCGGGCACCGACCCAGCGTTTCGTCGACAGCTTCTCGAAAATCTACACCCCGGCGGTGTTCATCCTGGCTCTCGCCGTCGCTGTGATTCCGCCACTGTTCATGGGCGCCGTATGGTTCGACTGGATCTACCGGGCGTTGGTGTTGCTGGTGGTTGCGTGCCCATGTGCGCTGGTGATTTCAACCCCGGTGACCATCGTCAGCGGCCTCGCGGCGGCGGCGCGCAAAGGGATTCTGGTGAAGGGCGGCGTTTATCTGGAGGGCGGTTACAAGCTCGATTACCTGGCCTTGGACAAGACCGGCACGATCACGCACGGCAAACCGGTGCAGACCGATTACCTGTCGCTTGATCCGACCGCGGACGAATCAGCCCCCGCCATTGCGGCGGCGTTGGCCAGTCGCTCCGATCACCCAGTGTCCTTGGCCATTGCCAACGCGGCTGTGGATAAACAACTCGCACCGCTGATTGTGGATAACTTTGAGGCGCTGGCCGGTCGCGGTGTACGCGGCGAAATCAATGGTCAGGTTTACCACTTGGGTAATCACCGTTTAGTGGAAGAACTGAACTTGTGCTCGCCTGCGCTGGAGGAAAAGCTGTTCGCGCTGGAGAAACAGGGCAAGTCCGTGGTGCTGCTGCTCGACAAATCCGGCCCATTGGCGCTGTTTGCCGTGGCCGACACCGTGAAAGAGTCCAGCCGCGAGGCGATCCGGCAACTGCACGAACTGGGCATCAAAACCCTGATGCTGACCGGCGACAACGTCCACACCGCTCAGGCGATTGCCGCGCAAGTCGGCATCGACGAGGCCAAGGGCGATCTGTTGCCGACTGACAAGCTGCAAGCCATCGAAGTCCTTTATGCACAGGGCCATATCGTCGGCATGGTCGGCGACGGCATCAACGACGCTCCGGCGCTGGCGCGAGCCGAGATCGGTTTTGCCATGGCGGCGGCAGGCACCGATACCGCTATCGAGACTGCGGATGTCGCCCTGATGGACGACGATCTGCGCAAGATCCCGACCTTCATCCGGCTGTCACGACAAACCTCAAGCATCCTCAAACAGAACATCGCCTTGGCATTGGTCATCAAAGCGATCTTTCTTGGGGTAACCTTCGCCGGGATCGCCACCATGTGGATGGCGGTGTTCGCCGACATGGGCGTCAGCCTGTTGGTGGTGTTTAACGGTTTGCGCCTGTTGCGCAAATAAGCGATGAGGAAAGGGTGTGCTGAGTGCCGAGCTGAAGGCGTTTTACATGGTTGCCCGCTTGGGCAGCATTACCCTGGCGGCGAAAAAACTCGGCCTGAGCCAACCCACGGTGACCACGCAGATTCGCAATCTGGAAAGCCAGTACTCGGTTGAGCTGTTCTACCGTGGCGGCCGCCGCCTCAGCGTCAGCGATGAAGGTGCGCGGCTGTTGCCGATGGTCAAGGCGCTGTTGCAACAGGAAGCCGACATCGAGTTTTTCCTGCGTAATAGCGGACAGGTCCAAGGCACGTTGCGTATCGCCGCGACCGCGCCGTATTACATCCTCGATCTGGTGAAGACCTTTCGCGAGCGCTTGCCGCAAGTTGAAGTGTCGGTGGAAATCGGCAACTCCCAGCAAGTGCTTGAAGCCCTGGAGGATTACCGGGTGGATGTCGCGGCGTCGTCGCAGTTGCTCGACGATGCGCGGCTGATTCGCCGGGTGCTCGGCAGCGATCCGCTGGTGCTGGCGGTGCATCGCAATCATCCGCTGGCGGTCCACGACCATGTGCCGCTCAGTGCGTTGGCCGGGCATACGTTATTGATGCGCGAATCGGGTTCGACCACTCGACGTCTGACCGAGGAATTGCTGGCCAGCGCCGGGGTGAGTTTCGGGCCGCTGCTGGAAATTGGCAGCCGTGAGTCGATCCGTGAGGCGGTGTTGCGCAATATCGGCATCAGCATCATTGCCCGACAGGAAGTGCCGCATGATCCGCAACTGCGCGTGCTGACCATCGAGAATGCGCCGCAGATTCCCGAGTATTTGTACTGCCTCAAAGAGCGAAAAGGCGCGCGGCTGCCGGCGGCGTTCCTGGGGTTGGCGCAGGAAATGGCTCCGGCCTGAAATGTGTGCTGACTGTTCTAGCCTCTTCGCGAGCAAGCCCGCTCCCACATTCAACCGTGTTCTTATCCAAAGACTCGGTCAAATGTGGGAGCGGGCTTGCTCGCGAAGGCGCCAGATCAAACAACACAAAACTCGAATCCCGTACCCAAATCCTTGAATACCACTATCAGCCGTTTTTGCCTCACTGCCACATGACGGACGCATTACAAATCTAGGATGGCCTTCATCTGCTTGATGAGGCCTGTCCATGAACCACTCGATCGCAACTGCCCTGACCAACCCTGGCGCGCCGATGAAAGTGCGCGGCGTGCAGAAGCGCTTCGGCGCCTTCACCGCGCTGGATAACGTTTCCCTCGACGTGGCGGCCGGTGAACTGGTGTGCCTGCTCGGTCCGTCGGGTTGTGGCAAAACCACCTTGCTGCGTTGCATCGCCGGTCTGGAGAAACAAGACAGTGGCGAGTTGTACCTCGGCAATCGCGACGTTTCCCACCTGGCGCCCCAGGCTCGGGACTACGGCATTCTGTTTCAGTCCTACGCGCTGTTCCCCAATCTTACCGTCGAAGCGAACATCGCCTACGGCCTCGCCGGCAGTGGTCGCGATGAAGTGCGCAAGCGTGTCGGTCAGATGCTGGAGCTGGTCGGCCTGATCGGCAGTGAGAAAAAGTACCCCGGCCAATTGTCCGGCGGCCAACAGCAACGTGTCGCACTGGCTCGGGCCTTGGCGCCGGCACCTTCGTTGCTGCTGCTGGACGAACCGATGTCGGCCCTCGACGCCCGGGTCCGCGAGCATCTGTGCACCGAACTGCGCCAACTGCAGCGCAACCTCGGCATCACCACCCTGATGGTCACCCACAATCAGGACGAAGCCATGCTGATGGCCGACCGCATCGCCGTGATGAACAACGGCAAGGTCGAGCAATACGCCACGCCGCAGGAAATCTACGACCGCCCGGCGACGCCGTTTGTGGCGGAGTTCGTCGGCCAGGGCAACTGGCTGCCATTCCAGCGCAGCAGCGACAGCCACGCCCAGGTCGGTGGGATGAACATGCGCCTGGCCGCAGATTCTGGCAACGCCGCCTCGGGTCGTTTGTTCTGCCGCCCCGAAGCGATCAGCGTCAACCCGCCCGTGCATGAAGAAAACCTGTTCCCGGCCAAGGTTCGCGAAATCACCTTCCTCGGCAACCGCTGCCGCATGAGCTTCGAACTCGATCAACTACCGGGTCATGCGCTGCTGGCGGAACTGGCGCCAGAAGCCATGCCGCGCCTCGGCGCGCAGCAGATCATGGTCGCCTTGCCACCGCGCAGCCTGCAGGTGTTTGCCTGATGAGCGCGAACCTCGCGCTGCCGATACCGCACAAGCAGGTTCGGCAGACCTCCCGTGCCGAGATTGGCGACCGGGTGTTCGTGGTCGGGGGCAAGGCCCTGTTGTTGGTGTTGCTCGGCGTTTCGGTACTGATGCCATTGCTGGCGATCTTCTGGCGCGGTTTCAGCTCTGAAGCCGGGCAGGGCGGCGGTCTGGTGGCCGCCCGTGAATTGGTGACCAGTGCCAATTTTCACTGGTTGCTCGGCAATAGCCTGAAAGTTTCCCTCAGCGTTGCGGCGATTGTCGTACCGCTGGCCTACCTGTTTGCCTACGCCCTGCAACGCACATTGATACCGGGCAAAGGCATCTGGCGTGGGATGTCGCTGTTGCCACTGATGGCGCCGTCGATGTTGCCGGGCATTGCGCTGGTTTATCTGTTCGGCAACCAGGGCATGTTGCGCGGTTTGCTCTCGGACAACATTTACGGCTTCTGGGGCATTGTTCTGGGTGAGGTCATCTACACCTTCCCACACGCGTTGATGATTCTGCTGTCGGCCCTGTCGCTGGCGGATGCGCGACTCTTCGATGCCGCCTCCAGCATGGGCGCCAGTCCGGCGAAAGCCTTTCGCAGCATCACTTGGCCGGCAACCCGTCAGGCCGTGTTCGCGGCGTTCTGTCTGGTATTCACCCTGACCATCACCGACTTCGGCGTACCCGTGGTGGTCGGTGGCGATTATCAGGTACTGGCGCTGGAAGCCTACAAAGCCGTGGTCGGCCAACAACAGTTCGGTCGCGGCGCGTTGATCGGCATGGTCCTGCTGCTGCCTGCGCTGTTCAGTTTTGGGGTCGACGCCTGGCTGCGTCGGCGTCACGGCGATTCCATGAGCGGTCGGGCGCAGGTCTTTCAACCGGCGCCGTCGAAACTGCGGGACGGCTGCTACCTGGCCATCGTGCTGCTGATCTGCGCGGTGTTGCTGCTGGTGTTCGGCATGGCGGTGTATTCGTCACTGGTGAAATTCTGGCCGTACAACCTGTCGCTGTCTCTCAACCATTACCAGTTCAACGACACGGCGGGCGGTGGCTGGCTGGCCTACGGCAACAGCGTGAAGATGGCGCTGTGTACGGCATTGATCGGCAGTGTCCTGATCTTCACCGGCGCTTATCTGATGGAAAAAACCAAGGGCCAGCGCGGACTGAATCTGACACTGCGCATGCTCAGTTTCGTACCGATGGCGGTGCCGGGTCTGGTGCTGGGCCTGGGTTACGTCTTTTTCTTCAACCTCAGCGGCAACCCGCTGCATGTGCTCTACGGGACCATGACCCTGCTGGTGGTGTGCACCATTGCTCACTATTTGACCACCGCGCAAATGACCGCGACCACGGCGCTGCGCCAACTCGACGCCGAGTTCGAAGCCGCCGCGCTGTCGCTCAAGGCACCGCTGTATCGGCATTACCTGCGCGTCACCGTGCCGATCTGCCTGCCGGCGCTGCTGGACATCGTGCGTTACCTGTTCGTCTCGGCCATGACCACTGTCTCGGCGGCGATCTTCCTCTACAGCCCCGACACTATCCTCGCAGCGGTGGCGGTGCTGAACATGGACGACGCCGGCAACGTCGGCGGCGCGGCGGCGATGTCGACTTTGATTCTGTTCACCTCGGCGGGCGTGTCCCTGCTGCTGGCCTGGGCTTCGCGCGGTTTGTTGCGCCGCTCCCAGGCCTGGCGGCAGACCGCGCCAGGCCATTGATTCGCTTCAACCCCTCAACTCAAACAGGAAAAGATCATGTTCAAGCCCCTGGCCCTGGCCGCTGCTGTCCTCACCGCTTTCAGCCTGAACGCCTTCGCGGCGAAAACAGAGTTGACGGTGTACACCGCCCTCGAAGCCGAACAACTGAAGACCTACAAAGAAGCCTTCGAAAAGGCCAACCCGGACGTCGAGATCAAGTGGGTGCGCGACTCCACCGGCATCATTACCGCCAAGCTGCTGGCCGAAAAAGCCCGCCCGCAGGCTGATGCGGTCTGGGGCCTGGCCGCTTCGAGCCTGGCGATCCTCGACCAGCAAGGCATGCTGCAAAGTTACGCGCCGAAGGACCTGGGCAAGATCGGCGGCAACTACCGCGACGCCGCCAACCCGCCGGCCTGGGTCGGCATGGACGTCTGGGCTGCGACCATTTGCTTCAACACTGTCGAAGCCGAAAAGCAGGGTTTGACCAAGCCAGTGAGCTGGCAGGACCTGACCAAGCCTGAGTACAAAGGCAAGATCGTCATGCCCAACCCGGCCTCGTCCGGCACCGGTTTCCTCGACGTCAGCGCCTGGCTGCAAACCTTCGGCGAGAAGCAGGGCTGGCAGTACATGGACGACCTGCACCAGAACATCGGCCAGTACGTTCATTCCGGTTCCAAGCCGTGCAAACTGGCGGCGGCGGGTGAATTCCCGATCGGCATTTCCTTTGAATACCCGGCCGTTCAGTTGAAGCGCCAGGGCGCGCCGCTGGACATCATCCTGCCGAAAGAAGGCCTGGGCTGGGAGATCGAAGCCACCGCCGTGATCAAGGGCACACCGCACGAGGATGCCGCAAAGAAACTGGCTGACTTCTCTGCCAGCCCGGCGGCGATGGAGCTTTATAAAGAGAACTTCGCGGTGCTCGCGCAGCCAGGTATTGCCAAGCCGCAGACCGAATTGCCGGCGGATTATGAGCAGCGTTTGATCAAGAACGACTTTGCCTGGGCTTCGAAGAATCGCGATGAAATCCTGACCGAGTGGCGCAAGCGCTATGACGGCAAGTCCGAGAAAGTGGCTGCCAAGTAAGATCTTCATCGGCTGACAGGGCCCCTTCGCGAGCAAGCCCGCTCCCACATTTGGAATGCGTTCCCCTGTGGGAGCGGGCTTGCTCGCGAAGGCGGTTCAGATTTTGGGGCAACTCTTAATGACACAACACAACGACATGCTGATCGTAGGCGCCGGCATTCTTGGCCTGTCCCACGCTTACGCCGCCGCCAAGCGCGGTCTGAAAGTCACCGTTTTCGAACGCAGCGAAACGCCTTTGGGTGCCTCGGTGCGCAACTTCGGCCAGGCACTGCTCACCGGCCAACCACCGGGCCCGATGCTCGAGCTGGCCAAAGCCAGCCGCGAGATCTGGGGCCAATGGGCCCAACTCGCCGGTCTGCAACTCAAGCGCAACGGCTCGTACCTGTTTGCCCGCACCGAAGCCGAAGAACACCTGCTGGAAGCCTTCTGCGCCGGTCGCGCCGTGGAGCACGGTTACCGCGTCGACCTGTTGCGCGGCGCTGCATTGCGTGACGTATACGGCGGCCAGTTCAGCCATCATCGCGCCGCGTTGCACGGAATGGACGATCAGCAACTGTATTCGCGCGAAGCGATTCCGGCGTTGATCGACTACCTGCACCGCGAACTTGGCGTCGCGTTTCACTTCTCCACCCTGGTGCGCGACATCGAGCCCGGCCGCTTGCACAGCACCGCCGGATCCTTCAGTGCCGAACAGATCATCGTCTGTTCCGGCCACGATTATCAGACGCTGCTGGCCGAGCCAATGGCCGAGCTCAACCCGCAAATCTGCCGCCTGCAAATGCTTCGCGCTCGACCGCAAATCAACCTCAACCTGCAACACGCGTTGCTCACCGGTCTGAGCTGCGTGCACTACGGCGCCTTCGCCGATCTGCCGGAAGCGGCGGCGGTGCAAGCGCAAATCCTGCGAGAGGAACCGCATCTGCATGAAAACGGCATTCACCTGCTGATCAGCCCGACGCCTTACGGTGAGTTGATCATCGGCGACTCCCACCATTACGGCAGCGACCCGTCGCCGTTCAACGCCGAGCAGGTGGACAACTGGATGATTGAACTGGCCGAGCAGACGTTGGGTTGCAAGGTGCAAGTGGTGGAACGCTGGCAGGGTGTCTATGGTTCGCGGGGACCGGGGCCATTCTCGTTTCTGCGTCCGATGCCGGGTGTGAGCGTGGCACTGATGCACACCGGTGTCGGCATGAGCGTCGGCCCGGCGATGGCTGAACGCAACATAGCGACGTTGTTGGGAGAGCGTTGATGGACCGCAATGAGCAAGTGATCGCCGAGGTGTTCGCGTTATACGAGCGCTTTGGCGACAGCGATTACATCGGCGAGCCGGTGTCGCAGATCGAGCACATGTCACAGGCCGCCGAACTGGCCATGGCCGAGGGCTTCGATGACGAAGTGGTGCTGGCCGCGTTCTTCCACGACATCGGGCATATCTGCGCCGAGAGCGCCGAGACCATGGGCGGCTTCGGCGTGGTCAGTCACGAACGGTTGGGCGCGGATTACTTACGTCGCGCAGGTTTCAGCGAGCGCTTGGCGCGGCTTGTGGAATACCACGTTCAGGCCAAGCGTTATCTGACGCTGAAAGAGCCTGGGTATTACGAGAGATTGAGCGAAGCCAGTCGCCGCACTCTGGAATATCAGGGCGGAGTGATGACCGCTGAAGAGGCTGAAGCTTTCGAGCAGGATCCGTTATGTGCGGTGAGTTTGCGGATGCGTCAGTGGGATGAGCAGGCCAAGGAAATGGCGGTGCCGGTGATTGATCTTCGTCTCTTGAAAGAAAAGGCGTTGCGCCTATTGGTGGCTTAATGCAAATGAACCGAGGTGCGGCCTTCGCGAGCAAGCCCGCTCCCACATTAGATCCGTGTCATACACAAATATTGGGTCACTGAAAATCAAATGTGGGAGCGGGCTTGCTCGCGAAGGGGTCGGTTCCGACACCACAGATCTAAAGCTGCTGCGCCAATACCTCAACCTGCTCTTGCCTTTCCGCCTGATTCAACTTCGGATGCGGGTCAAGCGACGACCACTGCGGATGCGCCCGCGCCTTGTTCAGTGCCTCGGGCAGTTTGCCTTCGCGCCAGGATTTGTCCTGGGGCGTGGCGACCTGAATGCTGTCCATCGCCGCATGCCCTCGCGCATTAAGCGCTTGCAGCAGTTGCCGCTGACGCAACGCCAATAGCCGCAGCACGCCGTCATCGACGGTCAGCTCTCGCTGGCCTTTGATCTTGCCCATTAACCGGCTGCCATAACTGCGCGCGGTTTGCAGGGCGCCGCCGGCAATTGCGCCGGCGAGTGCCGCTGCGCCAAGGGTCAGCCCGCCCACCAACAAGTCGACCCCGGCGCCGGCTGCCGCGCCGGCCGCGATACCGCCACCGACTCGTACGCCGAGTTGTTTCAGGGTTTCCGGGTTGAACAGGTCGTCACCCCAGCGGCCATCGAGCAGCGGCAGATCACTGGCCGCCGCGTCCTGTGGGCGGAAGGCATAGAGCTTGAGCAGCGCTTCGACGCAGCGTTGTTCCCGTTGTCGAACCGCTTTGCGCAGTTCATTGATAGCCTGCTGTTCTTGCTCGGCTTCACTGACCACGCTGCGCCGGCAGGCGGCACAGTCGATCAATAATTCGGCAATCAGCCGCGCCGCACTCTGTTGCCGGGCCTGGCGTTGGGCTTGCTGATCGGCGATCAAGCGTTCCAGTTGCGGGCGGGCGTTTTCCAGCAGCAGTGCGAGGCTTTCATACAGTCGACGTTCGCCATCCTCCGGCGGTGCGACGCTGTCGAAACGCACCAAGGCGTGTAAGCCCAGACGTGCCAACGCTTCGCGCCAATCCGGCTCGCGATGGTTGGCGCTGCTGACAAAATTCAGCACCGGCAGCAGCGGTTTGCCGCAGCTGGCCAACACTTCCAGTTCGTCGCGGTACTTGGCGAGCACCGGTTCCCGGGCGTCGATCACATAGAGGCCAGCGTCGCAGGTCAGCAGTTGCCGCAGCACCTTGGCTTCCTGTTCGAAACGCTGCCGGGCTTCGCTGCCCTCAAGAAAGCGCGCCAGACGCGCCGGACCGTCGAGGCGTTCACCCGGTCGTTCCAGACGTTCGAGGTAGTCGAGCAGGGCGATGGCGTCTTCCAGGCCCGGCGTGTCGAAGAGATCGAGCAACGGCTCGCCGTCCACCGATAACCGCGCGCCTTCGACGTGTCGAGTGGTGCTGGGGCGATGAGAGACTTCGCCGAAGCCGACATCTCGGGTCAACGTTCGCAGCAACGAGGTTTTGCCGACATTTGTGTGGCCGACCACGGCGAGCTTCAAGGGCGGTTTCCAGGGGTTAGTCATGACCGCTCTCCAGCCAGTTCAACGGCGCGCAATCGGCGAACGGCAAGTCCAGCTGTTGCAGCGCCACGTGCCAGTCACCCAGCCTTTCGGCATCCAGCGCTTCGCCCGGCGGTGCTTGCAGCAGCCAGACGCGGGTGGCGCTGGCGCTGCGGGCCAGTTCGGCGATCAGTGCCAGACTGCCGCGGTCCGGCGAACGTCGCGGATCGCAAGCGATGGCCAGACGGGCCGGGGGGAAACGGCTCAGTTGTTCGAGAAGTTTGTTGCGCGATTCGCGACTGTCGAGAATCCCGGCGTTGCCCACGGTTTTCGGTAATTGCGGCGGCCATGGACGTTGATCGTCCAGCTCGATGGCGACCAACAACGCGCCATCGCTTTGCAGGTCGCTGACGCCGCTTTCAATACGATGCAATTGCTCTGGCGCAGCGTCGCTGATACCCAGGCGTTCACTGGTCGGCATCAGCCGTTCGCGCAGTTGGGCGTAACCGGGCAGGTTCAAATCCAGACGCAATGCCGCTTGCCCGGTTTTCCAGCGCCACAGGCAGAACAGCGCCAGCAACAGTCGCGGCAAAACACCGTAGACCACCAGTACACCGACCAGCCATGTTGCCCAGGCCTGACGGGCGCTTTCGATGTTGAGCGCGGCATCGCCGCTGGCGCGGATCATTTCCACGGTCGGAACGTTGAAACCAAGCATGGCCGGCAGGGCGCCGAGGGCTTGAGTCATGGCGACGAAGGTGTCGCCGCCGAGGAGCGTGGTTTCCCAGACGAAGCCGTAACGCCGGGTCGCCATCAGCAACAACAGCATCACCAGCGCGCTGAGCATCGCCAGCAACCACAAGCCGTTGACCAGTACGCCGACCGCCCAGCGATTGAGTTTCTGTCGTTGCAGCAAGAGCAGCAGGGCCGGGGCCAGTTGCGCGGCTTTGGCATCGCGAGCGAGTTTTTCGCTGAGCCATAACCATATGCGGCCGAGGGTGGCCCCGTGTTCGCCAGCGAAGGCCAGGCCCAACGCCCAGCTCAGCAATAGAATCAGGTTCAGCCCAAGCAAACTGCCCAAGGCCCAGAACACATTCACTGGAGTTTGTCCGTCGCCCAGCGCGGCAATCGCCAGGCCGGCGCCGCTGGCAACGGCGAGAACAGCCAGCACCAACAGTGCCAGTCGCGCCCCTTGCAGCCAATGTTTGAGGGCGCTGGTCAGTCCATCGCGCTCGGCCAGCCACAGAGCACGGTGTTGAATGCGTGTCGGCAGATCGCCGCCCGCGCTGCGGGCCAGTCGGTTGGCTTCCAGATCATCCAGGGGACCGGCGTGTTCTTCGCGCAGGCGCACCGTCTCGGTCACCCAGAGGTTTTGCAGTGGAGTCAGTTCAGTCACGCGGCATCCCGTCGCTCAATTGAACGGTGAGCATAACCGCTGTGGCGCTTATCGGGGTACGGGAGGCTCTGGTATCCTCGCCGGCATGACTAAATCACTCCCCCTCAGCCTGATCGCAGCCCTCGGTGAAAACCGTGTGATCGGCGTCGACAACAGCATGCCCTGGCACTTGCCGGGGGACTTCAAATACTTCAAGGCCACCACCCTCGGCAAGCCGATCATCATGGGGCGCAAGACCTGGGATTCCCTCGGTCGTCCGTTGCCGGGCCGGTTGAACATCGTGGTCAGCCGTCAGGTGGATCTGCAGCTCGAAGGCGCGGAGGTTTATCCGTCGCTGGAAGCTGCAGTGGTTCGCGCCGAAGAATGGGCAAAGGAGCAAGGCGTCGATGAGCTGATGCTGATTGGTGGGGCGCAGTTGTATGCGCAAGGGATGGCGCAGGCTGATCGGCTGTACTTGACGCGCGTGGCGCTGAGCCCGGAAGGAGATGCGTGGTTTCCGGCGTTTGATTTGGGGCAGTGGAAGCTGGTGTCCAATGTTCCGAATGCGGCGGAAGGCGACAAGCCAGCGTACAACTTTGAGGTGTGGGAAAAGGCCTAAAAGCTTCGCGAGCAAGCCCGCTCCCACACTTGATCTGCGTCGTGCACAAATCCAATGTGGGAGCGGGCTTGCTCGCGAAAGCGGTCTCTCAGTCGCCGATTAAGCCTGAGCCAACTCCGAATGCTCATCCGCCTCCAGCAGCTCTTTATCGGTCTGCCGCATGATCTGGCTGGTGATCGCACCGGCGGTAATCGAACCACTCACGTTCAACGCCGTACGGCCCATGTCGATCAGCGGCTCAACCGAAATCAGCAACGCCACCAGTGACACTGGCAAGCCCATCGCCGGCAACACGATCAACGCGGCAAACGTCGCGCCACCGCCCACGCCGGCCACACCCGCCGAACTCAGCGTCACAATCGCCACCAACGTCGCGATCCACAGCGGGTCCAGCGGGTTGATGCCTACGGTTGGCGCAACCATCACCGCCAACATTGCCGGGTACAGACCGGCACAGCCATTCTGGCCAATGGTCGCGCCGAACGACGCGGCGAAACTGGCGATGGACTGTGGAATACCCAAACGGCTGGTCTGGGCTTCGATGCTCAGCGGAATGGTCGCAGCGCTGGAGCGGCTGGTGAAGGCAAATGTCAGCACGGGCCAGATCTTGCGGAAGAACCGCAGCGGGTTGATCCCGGCCGCCGACACCAGCAGGCCATGTACCACAAACATCAGGCCCAGCCCGATGTAGGAAACCACCACGAAACTGCCGAGTTTGATGATGTCCTGCAGGTTGGAGCCGGCGACCACTTTGGTCATCAGCGCCAATACGCCGTACGGGGTCAGCTTCATCACCAGACGCACCAGGCGCATCACCCAGGCTTGCAGGGTGTCGATAGCGTTGATCACTTTCTGACCTTTGTCGACATCATCTTTCAGCAGTTGCAGCGCCGCGACCCCAAGGAACGCGGCAAAAATCACCACGCTGATGATCGAGGTCGGCTTCGCGCGAGCGAGGTCGGCGAACGGGTTTTGCGGAATGAACGACAGCAACAGCTGCGGCACATTCAGGTCGGCAACCTTGCCTGCGTAGTCGGTCTGGATGGTTTGCAGACGGGCCATTTCCTGAGTGCCGGCCACCAGGCCTTCGGCCGTCAGGCCGAAGAGGTTGGTCAGGCCGATGCCGATCAGCGCCGCGAAGGCGGTGGTGAACAGCAGCGTGCCGATGGTCAGGAAGCTGATCTTGCCCAGCGACGAGGCGTTGTGCAGCCGGGCCACGGCGCTGAGGATCGAGGCGAACACCAGCGGGATCACGATCATTTGCAGCAACTGCACGTAACCGTTGCCCACCAGATCGAACCAGCCGATCGAGGCTTTCAGTACCGGGTTGCCGGCACCGTAAACGGTGTGCAGAGCCACACCGAACACCACACCCAGCACCAACGCGAGCAGGACTTTTTTCGCCAGGCTCCAGGTGGTGTGACGGGTTTGCGCCAGGCCAAAGAGCAGGGCGAGGAACACCAGCAGATTGAGGATCAGCGGCAGATTCATTGGAACTCCAAAATAGACTTGTGCCAGCTACCTTCCGGGGCAGCCGCGAACCGGCAAGCCTAACAGCTTGATATCTAATGAATTAATATCAAAAACATCTTGAAACTGTCGTTTTTGGAATAAGCGCGTGTCGCTGACAGAGATGCAGCTGGCGCAATAGGGACGCAAGCGGTCGCGGGCAGATGAGGGCTGTCACACTTATTTGTTAGCGTCGATGTCTTTAATTCAGGGAGAAATGCCGATGAAACTCGCACCGAAATTTCTGGCTGCCGCACTCTGCTTGGGCCTCGCCGGCCAAGCCTTCGCTACGGATTTGAAGCATTGGCCAGCCGATCAGGCCAAGGCACTGGACGCAATGATCGCCGCCAATGCCAACAAAGGTAACTACGCGGTGTTCGACATGGACAACACCAGTTACCGCTACGATCTCGAAGAGTCGTTGTTGCCGTTCATGGAAAACAAGGGCCTGATCACCCGCGAGAAGCTCGACCCCTCCCTGAAACTGATGCCGTTCAAAGACACTGCCGACCACAAGGAAAGCCTGTTCAGTTACTACTATCGCCTCTGCGAAGTCGACGACATGGTCTGCTATCCATGGGTCGCCCAAGTGTTTTCCGGCTTCACCCTCCAGGAACTCAAAGGCTACGTCGATGAGTTGATGGCTTCCGGTAAAGCGGTGCCAGCGACTTATTACGAAGGCGACGTGGTCAAGAACCTCGACGTCAACCCGCCGAAAATCTTCACCGGCCAGAAAGAGCTCTACAACAAGCTGATGGAGAACGGCATCGAGGTCTACGTGATGACCGCCGCCTCCGAAGAACTGGTGCGCATGGTCGCGGCCGATCCGAAGTACGGCTACAACGTCAAACCGCAGAACGTAATCGGCGTGACCACGTTGCTAAAGGATCGCAAGACGGGCGAACTGACCACGGCGCGCAAGCAGATCACCGCAGGCAAATATGACGAGAAGGCCAACCTCGGCCTCGAACTGACCCCGTATCTGTGGACCCCGGCGACCTGGATGGCCGGCAAGCACGCGGCGATCCTGACCTACATCGACGAGTGGAAAAAACCGGTACTGGTGGGCGGCGATACGCCGACCAGCGACGGTTACATGCTGTTCCACGATGTCGACGTGGCCAAGGGCGGCATCCACTTGTGGGTCAACCGCAAAGACAAATACATGACCCAGATTAACGGCATGATGGCCAAGCACGCCGCAGCTCAGGCCAAGGAAGGGTTGCAGGTCACGGCGGACAAGAATTGGGTGATTGTGACGCCGGCAGAAATCCAGTAAGCGAGATCAAGCTCACTCTCACTGGCAACACGGAGCAAATGTGGGAGCGGGCTTGCTCGCGAAGAGGTCGTCACATCCGACATTGATGTCGACTGATACACCGCTTTCGCGAGCAAGCCCGCTCCCACACTTGACCGAGTTGGCCGCAAAAAAAATGCCCCGCACTTGGCGGGGCATTTTTTTGTTCAACGGTTAAGCATCATAGTCCGTCGAGCATCGCCTTGTTACGCACGGCACCCTTGTCGGCGCTGGTTGCCAACAGGGCGTAGGCCTTCAGTGCGGTGGTCACCTTGCGTGGACGTTTTTCCACAGGCTTCCAGCCTTTCTGATCCTGCTCTGCACGACGCCCGGCCATTTCTTCGTCGCTGATCAACAGGTTGATCGAGCGGTTCGGAATGTCGATCAGCACTTTGTCGCCATCCTGCACCAGACCAATCGCGCCACCCGCCGCCGCTTCTGGGGAAGCGTGGCCGATGGACAGGCCTGAGGTGCCGCCGGAGAAACGGCCATCGGTGAGCAGGGCGCAAGCTTTGCCCAGACCTTTGGATTTCAGGTAGGACGTCGGGTACAGCATTTCCTGCATGCCCGGGCCGCCTTTCGGGCCTTCGTAACGAATGATCACGATGTCACCGGCCTTCACTTCATCCGCGAGGATGCCGCGTACGGCGCTGTCCTGGCTTTCGAAGATCTTCGCGTTGCCTTCGAAGACGTGAATCGACTCGTCAACGCCGGCGGTTTTCACCACGCAGCCGTCCAGTGCGATGTTGCCGTAGAGAACGGCCAGGCCGCCTTCTTTCGAGTAGGCGTGTTCGACACTGCGGATGCAGCCGTTTTCACGGTCGTCGTCCAGGGTCTCCCAACGGGTCGACTGGCTGAACGCGGTTTGCGTCGGGATGCCCCCAGGGCCGGCCTTGAAGAAGTGATGCACCGCTTCGTCGTTGGTCTGGGTGATGTCCCACTTGGCGATGCCTTCGGCCAGGGTTTTGCTGTGCACGGTCGGCAGGTCGGTGTGCAGCAGACCGCCACGGGCCAGCGAGCCGAGGATGCTGAAGATCCCGCCGGCGCGGTGCACGTCTTCCATGTGGTACTTCTGGATGTTCGGCGCAACTTTGCACAGTTGCGGCACGTGCCGGGAGAGACGGTCGATGTCGCGCAGGTCGAAATCGATCTCGGCTTCCTGGGCCGCGGCCAGCAAGTGCAGGATGGTGTTGGTGGAGCCGCCCATGGCGATGTCCAGGGTCATGGCGTTTTCGAACGCCTTGAAGTTGGCGATGTTGCGCGGCAATACCGACTCATCGTTGTCGCCGTAGTAACGCTTGCACAGCTCGACGATGGTGCGGCCGGCCTGCAGGAACAGCTGTTCGCGGTCGCTGTGGGTCGCGAGGGTCGAACCGTTGCCCGGCAATGCCAGACCGAGGGCTTCGACCAGGCAGTTCATCGAGTTTGCGGTGAACATGCCGGAGCACGAACCGCACGTCGGGCAGGCGCTACGCTCGTACTCAGCGACTTTCTCGTCAGAAGCGCTGGAGTCGGCGGCGATCACCATGGCGTCGACGAGGTCGAGACCGTGGCTGGCCAGTTTGGTCTTGCCGGCTTCCATCGGGCCGCCGGACACGAAGATCACCGGGATGTTCAGGCGCAGGGCAGCCATCAGCATGCCTGGGGTGATCTTGTCGCAGTTGGAGATGCAGACGATGGCGTCGGCACAGTGGGCGTTGACCATGTACTCGACGGAGTCGGCGATGATCTCGCGGCTCGGCAGCGAATACAGCATGCCGTCGTGGCCCATGGCGATGCCGTCATCCACGGCAATGGTGTTGAATTCTTTGGCTACACCGCCGGCGCGTTCGATTTCGCGGGCGACCAGTTGGCCCAGGTCCTTGAGGTGGACGTGGCCCGGTACGAACTGGGTGAAGGAGTTGGAAATGGCGATGATCGGCTTTTTGAAGTCGTCATCTTTCATCCCCGTGGCGCGCCACAGTGCGCGGGCGCCGGCCATGTTGCGGCCATGGGTGGATGTTTTCGAGCGGTAATCAGGCATGAAGCACTCCGGGCGGCTAATCAGGTATCAAAAGGGAAGTGAGCTTCTATTGACGTCTGGAACACTCAGAAATGGCCGTGTGTCCGGAAGTTGCCGATAACTTTGCGGGATCGCCGCGCGCTTCAGCTTGAGCTCATAAACCCGCCGGGGGATGACTGGCGATGAATGTCGCGATTCTACACGGCTGGCGTCAGGAGGGAATGCCGGAAAAGGGTGATCCAGCGCTGACGGAACGTGTGGGATGACGATCGGCAGGAATCACCCGCTATTCAGCGCGAGCTGCCGACGTGCGATCAGTGCATTGAAGGAAACGCCGACGGTGCTCAAGGCGAGGAAACTCAGTGCAAGAGTCGTTTGCAGATGGGCTCCACTCAGATTGATCAGGGCGCTGATCAGCCCGCCAGAGATGAAGACCAGCGTGTTCCCGGCCGACGCCGATGTACCGGCATTGTCCGGGAACACTTCCATGGCTTTGGAAGTGGCGACAGGGCGGGTGATGGTCGTGCCAGCGGTGCAGATGATCATCGGGATCAGCACGGTCAGGGCTGAAAGCCCCAGCAGGTTTGAGAGCAAGAGCATCACCAGTCCAGAAATGAAGATCAGGCCCAGGCCGACGACTATCTGGGTATCGGCCGTGACCCGCCCGACGAGGACTCGAGCGACAATGCCGCCGATGATGTAGGCCACGCCATACAGCAGCAGCGTCAGGGAAAACTCGTAGGCCGAAAGCTGTAGCTGCTCCATGAAGATCAGGGGCGAGATGACAATGAAGGAAAAGTGGCAGGTGAAGGCGATTGCGGCGATCAGCCAATAGCCGAGGAAACCCGCATCGCGACAGACGCGCCGGTAGGACTGAAGAATGCTTGGGCGTGGGTTTGTGGCGGTGTGCCGGTTTTCAAGAAAGAAGCAGGCCTTAAGGAACACGGCGGCGGCAAGGGCAATAAAGACAATGAAACTTGCGGGCCAGTCCAGCACCTGTTGCAACAAGGTGCCGGCTAGTGGCGAGACGGAAATGAAGATCCCGCTGGCGGTGACCATCAGAATTCGCAGCTGGTCTCGCTCCTTGCCGTCGAACAGGTCCTGGACCAGCGCCTGCGAGAGTACGAAGCAACCGCAGCCAATGGCCTGCACCACCCGGAACATCAGGAACCAGGCGTAGTCGGTGGACAGCACGCAACCAGTCGCACCGATCATCGAGACCGCCATTCCCGCCAGCAGCAGACTTTTGCGCCCGATGACATCCGAGAGCGGCCCGACCAGTAGTTGGGAAAGTGCGATCCCGATGGCAAACAGGCTGATGGAAAACGCGATGTCGCCTGGCGTGGTCCGGAAGTGTTCAGCCAGCGCCGGGAACGATGGCAGCAGAACATCGAGAGGGAAGACCCCAAGCATCACCATGGTCATTAATAGGGTGATCGCAGAGCGGCGGTGTTTGACACTGACCGCAGATTTTCCTTCATCCATCGACAAGTCCTGCCTGTGCGAAGAGCTGCTGGTTAAAAGGCAGGTCGAAAAAACCTGCCTTTTCCATTGCCTGTAGCGTCGCGCCTGCACCTGATCGGGCGCGCTGTAGGCAGGCTTGCGGGCCGGTCAGGGCACTGAGGATTTCTGCGACGCAATTCTCCCTGAGGCCCACGCTGTTCAGGCTTTCCTTCAGCCATCGCTCATCGACCTCAAAGAACATCAGGAGGATGTCCACCAGCAGCTTCGCGGCGAACGTGCGTTGGCTGCTGTTCAGGGTCAGCCACAGATAATGGAACACTTCGCAAAAGTAACGACTGTGTCGGGCCTCGTCGGTGAGGTGGTCCCTGAGCATTTCCTGGACGCTGGACACCAGCTCGTTGCGACAAACCTCGAGCAGTTCCCTGGCGATGATGGTCTCGGACACGAAGCCGACGAGAAACCAGGCCAGCGCCTTATGCCTCTCTGGGCTGTGGTTAATCAGGGCGTTCAGTCGGGTAATGCGGCGCGGCATCACCGGGCGTTGGGTCATGCCGTATAGGTCGGCTATCTGCTCGGCGAGGCTATTGGAGAACAGGGCGTGATAACCCTCATCGGTGTACAGCTGGAGGGCGGCCGTTTTCATCCGTCGGGGGATGGACGCGCCGAGCTCATCGTGGACGATGGTTTCCACGGAGCGGTTGACGATTCGATGTTCGAGCCGGGTGGTGTAGTCGAGGAAATACACCAGATGGTTGGCCGATAAACGATGGGTGATCGCACTGCCGGCTGCTTCGATGGCCGGGTGATTCAGGTAGGGCAGGAAGGCGGGCGGGAACCAGTGTCGTGTTTCCAGTTGCCGTTCCAGATCTGATGGCAATTGATAGGTGTGCTCGCTGGTTCGTACCGAGGCTCGGGTGTTCCAGTCGCCGAGGGTGAAGCGCTGTGCCCAGGCGTCGGGCAGTGACAGGTCGTCTGTGCGGGGCCCGGTCATTGTTGTGAGCCTCGGTTGCGCAGCAGCGCTTTCAATTCCTTGCACATCACTTGACCGTCACTCTGGCCGCAGCCAACAAAGAACAACGGTTGTTCGGCGCTGTCCTCGATCCCCAGCAACGTTTCGACCTGATCGTCTGCCAACGCACCGGTCAGCCAGGTGCTTAACCCAAGTGCGGTGGCCACCAGTTGAAAGGTCTGGGAAATATGACCTGCTTCGACGTAAGCCATTCGGTAGGCCCGCGAGTGTTCATATTTCCACCACAGTTTGTCGAAGCGAGCGGTGATGAACAGGCCGACTGGCAGATTGTTGATGAAATGCTGCCCACACAACAACTGCCCCAAGGGCGAGTCAGGCAGCGGATTGACGAAGCTCAATGCGTGTTCGGTGGGGTGGTAGGCGTAGAGCCCGGGATTCAGGCCGTTGACGTTCTGAACGTGAAGAAAACCTTCGCAGGCATTCAGTCCACCACCGGATGGACTGCTACGCCGGGCGCCATGGCCTTCTGCGATGGTTTCGTCGATATCGTTTTCGCGCTCACGCAGATAGCCAAGGGACAAATACAGGAGAGTGCTCAAATCATCGAGGGAAACCCTTTCCCCCGTGAAGGTGCGACAGGTCTTTCGCTCGATCAACGTCTTTACAAGAGCGTTTACCGGGAAGCAGGAAGGTTGAGGCAGGGTAATCCGCTCGCTTGTCGGGCGCTCCGTGAGTCTGCTATCTGGAGCAGGGGAGGCCAGTACTTCGGCGCAATGGTCCAAATAGTGTATTGACCATTCATTAATATCTTGGGGAACATATTCACACGGGATGTTCTTGGTGCCGATATGAAATATCTTCGATAGTTCATCCCAGCCCCATTCAAGAGGGTCTTGTATTGAAGGTGTTAGTATTCCTGCGCTTACAAATTGATTGTCTATTGTATTGTTTTGGTCAAACCTTTCGGGATTGTCGATAAGGTGTGCGAGACGGGTTGAGTATTCCAGGTTTAATTCGAATTGTTTGTGGTTCTTGTAATCCCAGACTATTTGGCCCGGCGAACGAGGCAGTATGAATATATAAGGGTTAATCTGCATGTTTGGCAACTCACTCTGGTCCGTACTATAGAAAACGCTGGGTAGCCGGCACTCCCCAGCGTCTCATTTACTTAGCGGGCTTTTGGAGCAACCAGAAAAGACAGGTTGGCGATTTTGTTTGCTTCCAGAGTAATTGCTTTCATGTTTTGAACTCCTTGTAATGGATAGTGAGTGTCACTCCTTTGTGACAACTTAATCATAGTTTGTAATGAGTTCTTATCAAGGGGAGATTGAGTAGGAATGTTCCAGTAATCTTGTCGGATCAATCTGAGGGTTGGATGAATCTTGTAAGTTCTGTCCGCTAAAATAAAAGACAAAGCGAAACGTCCTGCAAGTCATTAAGACCGCTGGAGTAGGAAGTTGGAGAATTCAATTACAGATAACAGAACGGGGAGCCGGCTGGCTCCCCGTCAAACCGGCGTAATCAGCTGTTTGGCAGCAGACGGCAGGTGATGCTCTTGATGTAGCGGGTTTCGGCGATGGCCGGGTGAACCGGGTGATCCGGGCCCTGACCGCCACGCTCCAGGATCTGGATGTTGCGGTCCAGGTGACGGGCGCTGGTCAGCAGGATGTTCTGCAGATCGTCTTCCGGCAGGTGCATCGAGCATGAAGCGCTGACCAGGATGCCGTCCTTGCTGAGCAGGCGCATGGCTTGCTCGTTCAGGCGACGGTAGGCACCTTCACCGTTTTTCATGTCTTTTTTACGTTTGATGAACGCCGGAGGATCGGCAACGATCACGTCGAAACGCTCTTCGCTGGCTTTCAGCTCTTTCAGGGCTTCAAACACGTCGCCTTCAATGCAGGTCATCTTGTCGGCGAAACCGTTCAGCGCGGCGTTGCGCTCGACGCCGTCGAGGGCGAAGGCCGATGCGTCGACGCAGAACACTTCACTGGCGCCGAACGCAGCCGCTTGCACGCCCCAACCACCGATGTAGCTGTACAGGTCCAGCACGCGTTTGCCTTTGGCGTAAGGTGCCAGACGCGCGCGGTTCATGCGGTGGTCGTAGAACCAGCCGGTTTTTTGTCCCTGGATGACGGGCGCTTCGAATTTCACGCCGTTTTCTTCCAGGGCAACCCACTCCGGCACCAGGCCGAACACGGTTTCGACGTAGCGGTTGAGGCCTTCGGCATCACGGGCAGCGGAGTCGTTCTTGAACAGAATGCCGCTAGGCTTGATCACTTGGGTCAGCGCTGCGATCACGTCTTCTTTATGGGCTTCCATGGTTGCCGAAGCGATCTGTACCACCAGGATGTCGCCGAAACGGTCGACTACCAGACCTGGAAGCAGGTCGGAATCGCCGTAGACCAGGCGATAGAACGGCTTGTCGAACAGGCGATCGCGCAGGGACAGCGCGACGTTCAGGCGATGCACCAGCAGCGACTTGTCCAGCGGCAACTTGATGTCGCGCGACAAGAGGCGGGCGCAGATCAGGTTGTTCGGGCTCATGGCAACGATGCCCAGCGGCTTGCCGCTGGCTGCTTCGAGGATCGCCTGGTCGCCGGCCTTGAAACCGTGCAAAGGAGTAGCGGCTACATCGATTTCGTTGCTATAGACCCACAAATGGCCGTTTCGCAGGCGACGGTCGGCGTTGGCTTTGAGGCGCAGGCTAGGCAGGGACATGACGTCGCTCCGGAAAAAAGAGCGGGAGTATAGCGTGTTGCGCACGGCCACGGTTTGGCGGATGGACATGCGGTGAGGAAGGGCCGGCATTTGATGAAACTTCAGACGATGGGCCGGCCAAGGTGTCGGATCCAACTTTATAAGGGTTAGAATCGCCGCCTGTCCCAGAGTGTGTACTTATGTCCCCAGAGCTGACTACCGAACAGATTCAACAGTCCCTGCAAGGCATCAGCGTGCCGGCCCAGCCGCAAATCATGGTGGATTTGCAGATGGAACAGTACATGCCCGATCCGGATCTGGAGGTGATCGCGAAGCTGATCTCCCAGGACCCGGGCCTCTCTGGCGCCTTGTTGAAAATCGTCAACTCGCCGTATTACGGCTTGAGCAACAAGATCGCCTCGATTCAGCGTGCGGTGAATCTGCTGGGCAGCCGCTCGATCATCAACCTGATCAACGCGCAGTCGATCAAGGGCGAAATGAACGACGACACCATCGTCACCTTGAATCGTTTCTGGGATACCGCTCAGGACGTGGCGATGACCTGCCTGACCCTGGCCAAGCGTATCGGCGCCCAGGCCGGCGATGAAGCGTACGCCCTGGGTCTGTTCCATGACTGCGGCGTGCCGCTGATGCTCCAGCGTTTCCCCAACTACATGACCGTTCTGGAAGAGGCCTACGCCAGTGCCAGCGCCGAATGTCGGGTGGTGGACACTGAGAATCGGGTGTTCAATACCAATCATGCGGTGGTGGGTTATTACACCGCCAAATCCTGGCGCCTGCCGGAGCATGTGACCGCCGCCATCGCCAATCACCACAATGCGTTGGCGATCTTCAGCGATGAGTCGTCGCGCAACAGCCAGCTGAAAAACCTGCTGGCGATCCTCAAGATGGCCGAACACATTTGTGCGTCCTACCGGGTGCTGGGCAACCAGACCGAGGATCATGAGTGGAACAGCATCGGGCCTTTGGTTCTCGATTACGTTGGCCTCTCGGACTACGACTTCGAGACCCTCAAACAAACGATTCGTGACCTTGGCGCTCACCGCTGAGCGTTGCACCGCCTGACTCGAGAGCACCATGCCGGAACTGCCTGAAGTCGAAACCACTCGCCGCGGGATTGCGCCGCACCTGGAAGGCCAGCGCGTCAGCCGGGTGATCGTGCGTGAGCGGCGCTTGCGCTGGCCGATTCCCGAAGACCTGGATGTGCGGCTGTCTGGCCAGCGCATCGTGCTGGTGGAAAGACGCGCGAAGTACCTGCTGATCAATGCCGAAGTCGGCACGCTGATCAGCCATTTGGGGATGTCGGGAAATCTGCGTCTGGTGGAAATCGGCACGCCGGTGGCCAAGCATGAGCATGTGGACATCGAACTGGAATCCGGTCTGGCCCTGCGTTACACCGACCCGCGACGGTTTGGCGCGATGCTCTGGAGCCTTGACCCACTCAACCATGAGTTGTTGATTCGCCTGGGGCCGGAGCCGTTGACCGACCTGTTCGACGGCGAGCGCTTGTTCCAGCAGTCCCGTGGGCGATCCATGGCGGTCAAACCGTTCATCATGGACAACGCGGTGGTGGTCGGCGTGGGCAATATCTACGCAACCGAAGCGTTGTTCGCCGCCGGTATCGATCCGCGTCGTGAGGCCAAAAGCATCTCTCGGGCGCGTTATCTGAAACTGGCGATCGAGATCAAACGCATCCTGGCGGCCGCTATCGAGCGCGGCGGCACCACGCTGCGAGACTTTATCGGCGGTGACGGTCAGCCGGGATATTTCCAGCAGGAACTGTTCGTGTACGGCCGTCGCGGTGCGCCCTGCAAGGTCTGCGGCACGGAGTTGCGGGAAGTGAAGCTCGGGCAGCGCGCCAGCGTCTTTTGCCCGCGTTGTCAGAGCTGATACGCCTACGGTCTATAGTCAGTGTTCTGACTGCCTAGCCCAAGGACCGTGCCATGAACCTGTTTCGAACCCTTGTCGTCGTTTTGCTGCTGAGCGTCGGTGCGCCAGCGCTGGCAGCAAACACGGGCAGCGGCGACCCGCGTTACACCATCCAGAATCCCCCGGCGTACGCCATGCTCGGCGATTTGCTGATCGCCCGACCTTTGTTGGTCGTGGCGACGGTGATCGGTGCCGGAGCGTTTGTGGTGTCGTTGCCGTTTACCGCGTTGGGTGGCGGCGTTGGCGATGCGGGGCAGGCGTTGGTGGTCGACCCGGCGAAAGCGGCGTTCGTGCGGTGCTTGGGGTGTATCGGAGAAGGGTTTGAGCAGCGGGAGTGAAGTCGGTTAATTCTTGGGTGTGGCTGATGGCCTCATCGCGAGCAAGCTCGCTCCCACATTAGACCGCGATCAACTGTGGGAGCGAGCTTGCTCGCGATGAGGCCCTTACAAACGCTACAAAAATCTCTGACTCAAGCCTTGCCAGTAATCTTCCGGTACTTCTCCATCAACTGCTCTTCAGTCTCCGGATGCGCCTCGTCCAGCGGAATGCAATCCACCGGGCAAACTTGCTGGCACTGAGGTTCGTCGTAGTGGCCGACGCACTGGGTGCACAGGTTCGGGTCGATCACGTAGATCTCTTCGCCCTGGGAGATGGCGGCGTTCGGGCACTCGGGTTCGCAGACGTCGCAGTTGATGCAATCGTCGGTGATGATCAGGGACATGCTAACTCCAGCCAGGGCGGAAGGCCCGGGCGCAATAAACCAATGCGCACAATTGTGCCGCATTGGCGCCCGCAGTGCACGCGGGGGCGATCAAGGGAAAAGATCGCAGCCTGCGGCAGCTCCTACTTTTTGAAGCGTTCGTTCAGGGCGTCCGCCACCACAGGGTGGACGAACTTGGTGATATCACCGCCCAGGGCTGCAATTTCACGGACCAGCGTCGAGGAAATGTACGAATAACGCTCGGACGGGGTAAGAAACAAACTTTCCACATCCGGTGCCAGCTGACGGTTCATGTTGGCCAGCTGGAATTCGTATTCGAAGTCCGACACCGCTCGCAAACCACGCAGGAACACGTTGGCGTTCTTCTCTTTGGCGAAATGCGCCAGCAACGTCGAGAAGCCGACGACTTCAACGTTCGGCAGATGTTTAGTGACCTCGCGGGCCAGCGCCACACGCTGTTCCAGGGGAAACAACGGGTTTTTCTTCGGGCTGGCGGCGACGGCGATGATCACATGATCGAACAGGCGCGCGGCGCGTTCGACCAGATCGCCATGGCCCTTGGTAATAGGGTCGAAGGTACCTGGGTACAACACTCGGTTCATCGCGTCGTCCTGGCGGGAGTCCGTTGGGGAGTCGGATGGTATCGCAGCCTTCCCGGTCGGCCAAGTCGCCTTTTGGGTAAGAAAGCACTATAGACCATTGGAATATTCTCCATTTTCATGGGTTTTTCAAACGTTCGGCCAAAGAAGTTGCCAGCTGCGCCGTCAGCCCGTAGACCGACAATTGTGGGTTTGCGCCAATGCTGGTGGGGAACAGCGAGCCGTCATGAATCGACAGGTTGCCTAACTGATGATGCCGGCCGAGGCTGTCGGTCACGGCGTTTTTCGGGTCTTCACCCATGGCACAACCGCCCATCACATGGGCGCTGCCCAGGCGTGTGCGATACAGCTCAAGGCTCAGGCCGTCGATCAGCGTGCGCGCTTCGGTCAGGGTTTTCACGTAGCGAGCATCGGCGTGCATTGGCATTACCGCATGGGCACCGCCCGCGAACTGGATCTCGGCCATGCTGTGGAACGCCCGACGCAATCCGTCCCAGGCATAGGGTGAAACCTGATAGTCGAGCACCGGCGTGCCGTCACCGCGCAACTCGACGCTGCCGCCGGGGCTGTCCGGGTGAAAGCCGTCCCGCAGCAACGCCAACATGGCGTGGGTGTGGGGCAGGTTTTCCATGTGCTGGGCGTTTTCCTTGCCGAAACCGCCGAGCAGGGTCGTGGCCAGTGCCGGGTGCAGTGGCGGCACTTCGAGTTTGTAAGACATTTTTCCGGTGGTGCCGTCCTGCCATTGGAAATGGTCGGAATAGATCGACTGTGGCGCGCCATAAAACGGGTTGATCACTTCGTCGAACAACCCTGCCGACATGTTCACCAGGTGTAGAAAAGTCCGTTTACCCAGCCGTTTGTGCGGATCCGGTGCCTCGGAGCGCATGAGCAACGCCGGGCTGTTGATCCCGCCCCCGGCCAGCACGTAATGCCGCGCCTTGACCGTGATCGTCTGTCCGGTAGGCGCGACGCAGCGATCGTCCATCGCTACGCAATGCAAGCCCGTGACCTTGTCGCCGGCGATCAAGAGCTTTTCGGCACGAGCCAGATAGAGCAACTCCCCACCTTTTTCCAGGGTCGCCGGGATGGTTGTGACCAGCATCGATTGCTTGGCGTTGGTCGGGCAACCCATGCCGCAGTACCCGAGGTTCCAGCAACCACGCACGTTGCGCGGGATCACATGCCAGGCGTAGCCGAGTTTTTCGCAGCCTTTGCGGATCACGTCGTTGTTGGCGTTGGGCGGGACCATCCAGGGTGCGACGCCCAGGCGTTGTTCCATTTTCTCGAACCACGGCGCCATCTCGGCCGGCGCGTGGCCTTTGACGTCGTGTTCCTTGGCCCAGTGGTCGAGGGTCGGATCCGGCGTGCGAAAACTGGAGGTCCAGTTGATCAGCGTGGTGCCGCCCACCGCCCGGCCCTGGAGGATGGTGATTGCGCCGTCCTTGCTCATGCGGCCGATACCTTCCTGATAGAGGCTGGTGTAGGCCTGGTCTTCGAGCATCTTGAAGTCGCTGCTGGTCTTGAGCGGGCCTTCCTCGATCAGCAATACCTTGTAGCCCGCGGCGCTGAGGATTTCGGCGGTGGTGCCACCGCCCGCGCCGCTGCCGATAATCGCCACGTCCGCTTCGAGGGTCAGGTCCTGGGTCAGTTGTGAACCGTTATAGGTTTTCCAGCCACGGGCCTGGCCTTCGCGGAACGGATCGGGTACGGGCATCTTCAGGGTCTCTTTTTATTATTTGGAAGAAGTAGTGAGGCGACTGACGCCATCGCGAGCAAGCTCGGCTCCAGGGTTTACGCGGTCAATGTGGGAGCCGAGCTTGCTCCGGGCGGCGATCCGACGATAGGATCAACTCGGTCTTAAACCGTTGGCGGCCCGGGATACCCGCAATGTGCCCACGACTCCGCCCGGCTGTACCAAGCCATCATCACCAGTTGCAGCAGCGAGCTATGGCCCATGCGCAGCAGACTTAACGAGCTGTTTTCCCAGCGATCGAGAAAATGCCGGATCTCGTCGGCACTGGCGTTTTCCCAGCTGCCCCAGATCCCGGTCAGTGGGCCGCGGGTGATGCTCATTCCCAGCACATCGAATAACTGTCGGGTCAGCTTGAGCATTTCCGGCGACAGATGATTCAGACCGTTGTCCAGGCAGTGCAGGGTTTCACCGACGGCCGTCGGCATTTTCTCGATGGCCACAGCGCCGTCGAGCATCACCGGAATCAGTGCCCGCAAAAACAGCAAGTCACCGCTGCGCAGAATCGCGAAACCGCTGGCCGGCAGGCTCGATGAGCAACCGCTGAGGCTCGCTCCCAAACCGGCGGTGGCGAGAAAAGCGCTGGCACCCAGGCTGAATTTAAGCAAGCCGCGCCGTGACAGCGCGGGTGTATCGGACAGACTTGGGCTCATTATTGTTATTACCCGAAGGGGATGATCGTTAGCGGATAAACAGCTTCTGAATCAGCTTCTGAATGGATTTTCCGTACGGCGGGTAGATCAATTTCGCCGCATTGAACCGCTGTTTGATCAGCACACCTTTGGCTTTGCTGAAGGTCAGGAAACCTTCGTGGCCGTGGTAATGGCCCATGCCAGAGGCACCGATCCCGCCGAATGGCATATCGTCCTGAGCGACGTGCAGCAGGGTGTCGTTCAGGCACACGCCGCCGGAATGGGTTTCGTGAAGTACGCGGTGTTGCTCACGCTTGTCGTAGCCGAAGTAATACAGGGCCAGCGGACGGGGTCGTTCATTGATATAGGCAAAGGCCTGATCCAGATCCTTGTAGGGAACGATCGGCAACAGCGGACCGAAGATTTCGTCCTGCATCACCATCATGTCGTTGCTGACGTTGAGCAGCAGGCTGTGGCTCATGCGGCGCCCCTGGCCCTTGTCGAACAGCGGAATCAGCAGCGCGCCCTTGCTGGTGGCGTCGCTGATGTAGCCGTTGAGACGCGCCAATTGTCGGTCATTGATGATCGCGGTGTAGTCCGGGTTGTCGGTCAAGGTCGGATAAAACCCACGAACCGCCTGACGATAGGCTTCGACGAAAGCGCCTACGCGATCTTCCGGCACCAACACATAGTCCGGGGCCACGCAGGTCTGTCCGGCGTTGAGCGTCTTGCCGAAGGCGATGCGTTCGGCAGCGTCCTTGAGTGGCACGTCGCGGGACACGATGGCCGGGGATTTGCCGCCGAGTTCGAGGGTCACCGGGGTCAGGTTCTCGGCCGCTGCACGCATCACGTGTTTGCCGATGCTGGTGGCGCCAGTGAACAGCAGGTGATCGAAACGCAATCTGGAGAACGCTACGCCGATATCGGCTTCGCCCAGTACCACGCAGACCAGGTCTTGCGGGAAGATTCGGCCCAGCAGTTCCTTGAGCAACAAACCGGTGGCGGGGGTCGATTCGCTGAGCTTGAGCATCACCCGATTGCCTGCCGACAACGCGCCTACCAACGGGCCGATGGCCAGATACAGCGGGTAGTTCCACGGCACGATCACCCCGACCACACCCAAAGGTTGATAAACGACTTTGGCCGCCGCGGGTTGAAAGGCAATTCCGACCTTGCGTTTCGACGCCTTCATCCAGCCTTTAAGGTGCTGACTGGCGTAGTGAATGCCGTGCAGGCTGGGCATCAGTTCGGCGAGCAGGGTTTCATCGGCGCTGCGGTGGCTGAAATCCTGGCTGATGGCATCGATCAGAGACTGGCGCTCATTGCTCAACAGATCGCGCAGGGCTTTGAGCCATTGCTGGCGCTGGGCGGCGGGTGGCATTGGGTTGGCGGCATACGCCGCGCGTTGGGCGTCGAACAGGGTCTGGAGCTCCTCCAGGGGCTGCTGCAAGTTCTGCAGGTAGGCGATGTCAGCAGTCATGGTCGGCTCCGGATTTATTGTAATGAGGGACTTTTTAGAGTCTATGCTCTATAAAGTCAAATGACATCCTGGCGCAGCTTTGTTTTATCCACCCGCGGATAGGTCGTAAGATGCCCGTCAACGCACTTTGAATTAAAGCCCAAGCCATGGCCCCTCGGATCAAAACCAGCGAGCGCATCGTGCAGAACAGCCTGGAGCTGTTCAATCAGCAGGGTGAGCGCAGCATCAGCACCAACCACATTGCTGCCCACATGGAAATTTCCCCGGGCAACCTGTACTACCACTTCCCCAACAAGCAGGCGATCATCGCCGTGCTGTTCAGTGAGTACGAAAGCCTGGTGGACAGCTTCCTGCGCCCGCCCCAGGGCCGTGCCGCCACGGTCGAAGACAAGCGCTTCTACCTCCAGGAATTGCTGGCTGCCATGTGGCGCTACCGGTTTTTGCACCGCGATCTGGAGCACCTGCTCGACAGTGACCCGGAGCTGGCCGCCCGTTATCGGCGCTTTTCCCAACGCTGTCTGATCCATGGCACGCACATCTACGCGGGCTTCGTCGAGGCCGGCATCCTGCAAATGGACAAGGTTCAGATCGAATCCCTGACGCTCAATGCCTGGATCATCCTGACGTCCTGGGTGCGTTTTCTCTGCACCACCCGTGAAAACTCCAATCACCTGAGCGAACAGGCCATTAAACGTGGGGTGTATCAGGTGCTGGTGCTTGAGGCCGGTTTTGTCACGGATCAGTCTCGCGATTCGGTGAATGCGCTGTTCGAGGAGTTTTACGTGCCGCTGGCCCAAGCACTGGAAGAAGTGGGATAGAAAGTGCAGTAGGATCAACCATCGCCAAAATCGCAGGAGCCCGTTATGCCCATTGCGCAACTGATCAGCCCGCAAGCGTTGGACCTGAAAAAGGAGCAGCCGGGGCTGGTGATTCTGGATTGTCGTTTTGCCCTCGAAGACCCGGATTACGGTCAGCGCAGCTATGCCGAAGGGCATATTGCCGGGTCGAGCTTTGCCGATCTTGAGCGTGATTTGAGCGGGACATTGATCAAGGGTGTGACCGGGCGTCATCCGCTGCCTGAACCTGAAGACTTGATCGAACGTCTGCAAGCCTGGGGCGTCAACGCCGACAGCGATGTGATTTTGTACGACGACGGTCCGGGTGCATACGCGGCGCGAGCCTGGTGGTTGATGGCCTGGCTGGGCAAACGTGACGGCGTGTTCATTCTGGATGGCGGACTCAAGGCCTGGCACGCGGCCGGTTTGCCCCTGAGTCTTGATGCGCCGCAGATTGAACGGGGCACCTTCACGGGGACGCCGGACAACGCGCTGATCTTGAGCGCCGAACAGCTCCAACAACGTCTCGGCCAGCCTGCGCTGACCTTGCTCGATGCCCGCGGCTTGCCGCGTTTCAAGGGCGAAGTAGAGCCGATCGACCCGATTGCCGGGCACATCCCCGGCGCGCAATGTGCGGCGTTCACCGACAACCTGGGCAGCGACGGGCGTTTTCTGCCGGCCGATCAGCTCAAACAGCGTTTTGCCGAGAAGCTCGGTGATCGTTCGCCGACCGATCTGGTGGCGTACTGCGGTTCTGGCGTGACGGCCTGTCACAACCTGTTTGCGTTGTGTCTGGCGGGTTATCCGTTGGGATCGTTGTATGCCGGTTCATGGAGCGAGTGGATCAACGATCCTGCACACGGCATCGCCATCGGCGAATGAAGATCAAAAGATCGCAGCCTGCGGCAGCTCCTACATCTATGGTTACCCCCTTTTCTGCAATACTGTTTTTGATGCGTGTTTGGCTTGCTTTCATCTATCCGGCGTCTGAGTGGGGGTTGTGGTCCCCGCGCCTCGATGAGAATCGATGCCCGACGATCCTAATTAGTGGAACGGCCTTTCAGCCGTGTAGGAGCTCAGGGTTGTCGTCAGGCCGGTTGGCCGTTCACGTCATCTGTTATCCAGCATCGCAAAACCAGGTGGGTGGTGCTCGGGTGACAGCAGGGTCAGGCGTTCATCTTGGCTGGCCCTGCATCGAATTCAGTGTGGTGTGCTGCGATTGCCCAGGCGATCCTCGCCAGCTTGTTGGCCAGCGCACAGACCACGAGATTGGAGTGATGGTGGGACGCTAATAACTGGCGGACCCAGTCCGCCAAAGCGCCTTTCTGTCGCTCCAGCTGGATCAGGTAGACACGGGCGCACTGGATGAGCAGGCGCCTCTGGTTTCGATCACCGCGCTTGCTGATGCCCAACAGGACGGTCTTGTCGCCCGTGGAATGCTGTTTGGGCACCAGCCCGATGGAGGCTGAATAGCCTCGGCCGCATTTGAATTGTTTGCCATCGCCCAACTCGGCAGCCAGGACGGTGGAGGTGATCGGGCCTAAGCACGGTATTGTCATCAAGCGCGATGCCAGATCATCTTCAGCGGCCTGGCATTGCACTCGCTTATCCAGTGTCTTGATCCGCTCAGTCAGGTAGTTGAAGTGCTCATGCAGCATCGTCAGATTTAGTTTGATGGCCTCAGAGAATGAACTCGTCTCAAGCAGCCCCGGCAGTTCATTGATCGACTTGAAGCCGGGGGCCAGGCTGACGCCAACCTCCAGAAGGGCGGCGTGAATCCGATTGACGGTTGCGGTGCGGTCTTTGATGAACGCATCGCGGGTGGAGTTGAGCATGGCCAGCGCCTGTTGGGCCTGGGTTTTGGGCGGCACAAAGCGCATGGTGGGGCGAGTCGCCGCCTCGCAGATCGCCTCGGCATCGGCGAAGTCGTTCTTGTTGCTTTTCACGTAAGGACGCACGAGATGAGGGGCGATGAGCTTGGGCGTATGGCCCAGCTTGGCGACCTGTTGTGCCATGAAGTGGGCGCCGCCACAGGCTTCCATCACGACGGTGCAGGGTTCGAGATTCGCCAGATGTTGGATGAGCGTCATTCGAGTGAATTTTTTGCGGTAGAGCTCATTCCCGCGCTCATCTTGTGCATGCAGATGGAAGGTACGTTTTCCTAAGTCGATGGCGGCAATAGCTACTTTCATGGCAACGGTCTCCGATGAGCCCCCTGTGAAAGCTTAGTGGGCGATCACGGGCGGCGGCGGGGGTAGCCATTTCATTAGTGGAATGTGTACACCTGTAGGAGCTGCCGCAGGCTGCGATCTTTTGATTCTAAAGCCGGGCGCTGCGATATGCGCCCGGCCCGACACCGTAAACCTGCTTGAACTGCCGACTCAGATGACTCTGGTCAGCAAACCCCAACTGCGTCGCCACTTCCAACGGTAAGCAACCATTCTGTAACAGCGCTCGCGCCCGGGCGATGCGCTGCTGCATCAGCCAGGTGTGTGGCGGCATGCCAGTGGCGCGGCGGAACACCCGGGCGAAGTGGAAGGGCGAAAGGTTGACCGCCGCTGCCAGTTCCTCCAGCGAAGGCGGCGTCGCCAATTGTGCTTGCAGCAGATCCTTGGCCAGCGTCACCGCCCGATGTTCCTTGCCCGGCTTGCCTGCAATCGGTACCGCTGCGTGCCGTTGCAGCAGCAACAGCATCATTTCCCGCCAGACCGTTTGTTGTTGCAAGGCCGTGGACGGACTCTCCAGCAGACGATGCAGTTGGCAGAAACCCTTCACCAGATCCGGATCGCGATACAGCGTCGCGCCGAACGCCGGCAAGTTGTTGGTCGGCAGTTCCAGCTCCGCCAACAGCGACAGAATCTGACCGCTGTCCGGATAGAACGCCCGATACAACCAGCCATCCTCCGTGCCTTTATGGCCGGTGTGCAGTTCATCCGGATTGATCAGCACCAGTGTGCCGCTGCCCGCCAGGTGTTCGGCACCGCGATAGCGATAGCGCTGGGCACCGGCCATGATCATGCCAATCACGTAACCGTCGTGCACATGGGGCGCGAAACGGTGTTCGATGTAGCGTGCGGACAATAACTCGACGCCGACCAACGGTGCTGTTTGCCAGAATCGGATCGACTCGCCCTGGTCGACGTCCATGGTCTTACTGGCGCCCCACGGCGGTCAGCCATTGCGGGATGCGGCGTTCCAGGTAGTAACCCGGTTGCCTGAGCGAACCATCGACGAAGCCGACATGCCCACCCTTGGTCTGTAACTCGAATTGAGTGCAGGCAGACAATTCGTCGGCATGCGGCAGGCTATGAGGAAAGACAAACGGGTCATCGGCCGCTTGAATGATCAGGGTCGGCGTACGAATTTCGCCGAGGAAATAGCGACTCGAAGCGCGGCGATAGTAATCTTCGGCATCGGCAAAACCGTTCAGCGGCGCGGTGACCCGGCCATCGAAATCCCAGAACGTGCGCATGTTCTCCAGCGAGCCCAGCGCGGCCAATGCCGCCAGTCCATCCTCGCGCCCGTCATGCTGGAACTGGCGTTGTTTGTTCTTGATGTAGGCCACCATCTCCCGCATGAAATGCGCCTGATAGACCTTGGAGAAACCCTGGCCGATACGGTCGGCGCATTGATCGAGACGAAACGGCACCGACACCGCCACCGCACCGACCACGCCACTATTGCTGCCGGATTCGCCCAAGTGCTTGAGCAACACATTGCCACCCAGGGAATAGCCGACCGCATACAACGGCGCGAGCGGTCGTTGGGCCTTCAGGTGTTTGATGGTTTCGGCCAGGTCTTCACTGGCACCGGAATGGTAGCTGCGTGCCAGCAGATTCGGTTCGCCTGAGCAGCCGCGCCAGTTCAGTGCGACGCTGGCCCAGCCTTGGGCGCCCAGTGCTTTCTGCACCCCGGCCACGTAAGGCGAATTTGAAGACCCGGTCAGGCCGTGCAACACCAGCACCAGTGGCGCATCGGCGCTGTGCGGGCCGTGCCAGTCGAGGTCGAGAAAGTCGCCATCCTCAAGCCATAAGCGTTCGCGCTGGCGTTCGATGTGCGTGGTTTTGCGCCACAGCGGTCCCCACAAGGTTTGCAAGTGCGGATTACCAAGGCCGGTGGCCGGGGTGAAGCGTTCGCTGGGCTGGAGCACGATGTTTCTCTAAAAGGTCAAACAGTCGGCGGCAGGGCTGAAAAGCGTGGCCCTGGCGCCTATGTCCAAAGAAACTAACTTGCCACAATCCCCGTTTCGGCGCGACACATGCTCTGCGGTACCTCGTTGGTCGGGAGAGGCAGAGGCTGTTGTTCTACGGTCGGGCCTATGGTCACCACCGACCATTGGTCCGCGTCAAAGTGCTTGTTCAGGGCTGTTCTGACTTGCGCAACGGTCAGTTTCTGAGCCTGTTCGATTGAAAAATCCAGATTGAGCGGCAAGTCGTATTGGTTGATATTGACCAGTCGGGCAATAATCTGTGAATTGCTGGCGCTGTTCAACGCGCTGCTGCTGCGCAGTTGGCGCAGGGTGTCGTCGAGCTCCTGTTGTGTCGGACCCGTTTGCAAGTAGTCGCGATACATTGACTGCACCAGCTTCACCGCACCTTCGCTGAACTGTGGGCTGGTATTCAGGCTGATGACGGCAGTACCGCCTTCCTCCCAGAGGGTGTTCTTCAGTTGCACGTCATAGGTCAAACCGCGTTTTTCTCTCAGCTCCGTCATCAGTCGCGAAGAGATTTTCTGCTCACCGAAAATCATATGGGCCACTCTCAGCGCCATGTAATCGGGGTGCTGCGGTGTCACGCCAGGTTGCCCCAGCATGATCTGCGTCTGGTTCAGGGGGCGCTCGATATGCCGTGACGTTGCATCGACCTGTCGGCGCGGGACCGGAATTACGGGGGGCATTTTGGAACCTGCTGGCAGCGCGTTGATAACCTGCAGGCTCATCGCCTGGGCTTGTTCCAGTGTCAGGTCGCCGACCAGGGTAATCAGCACATTCCCCGCGCTATAGGCTTGCCGATGGAACGTCTGGACCTGTTCACGAGAGAGTGCAGCCAGGCTTTTTTCTGTGCCAAAGACTGGTTGGGCGTAAGGGTGTCCAGCCATTAGCAGGTCAATCATGGCTTGGGTGATTTGTGATTCGGGATCCTGCTGCTGGGTCTTGAGGATATTGGTCAGTTCTTTTTTGACGTTGACCAGTGCTTCGTCGGTCAGCAGGGGTTGGCCAAGTATCTGGGTAAACAGCAACAGCGCCGGGTCGCGCTTATCGATGGCAGTCAGGCTGCGCAAGGACAATGAGGCCCGATCCTGCTCGATGCTCATTTTGGTTTTTGCGCCAAGGCCATCAAAGGTTTCGATAATCGCTGAGAGATCCTTGCCCGGTACGCCTTCGTTAAGCAGGCTGAACGTCGTTGCCGCCAGACCGGAATGCTGACCATCTCGCGTGCTGCCGGCAGGAAAACTGACATGCAGGTCGAACATCGGCAGTTCTGGAGTGCGAATAAACAGCACCTTGCCACCGGACGGCGATTTCCAACCGTGGATTTTCAGGGCGCGCGAGGCTGGTGTCTGCGCGTCCAGCTCTGCCAGCGATTGCAGCCGTGGAGACTGAACCACAGCAGGAAGCTGCGGTTCGGTGTCGGCCAAGGCCAGACAGCCTTGCAGGCCACCGATCACTAACAGCCACAGTGTCACGCAACTAACCTTATTCATTATTTTTCTCCACGAGGACATGGGCGGTGCTCAGGCGTTGTCGGGTCAGGTACGTCCGCGCGACGTGCTGAATGTCTGCGGGGGTCACCTGATTCAGTTCATCGACATCCTCTTCCATCAGTCGCCAGGAAAGGCCGATGCTCTCGAGTGCACCGAGGTGATCCGCCTGTTTTTCAATGTCGTCGCGGTTGTAGATCTGCCCGGCGATCAGCAGGGTGCGGGCGCGCTCCAGTTCGACGCTGTCGGGCGGTGCGGACTTGAGTTCGTTGAGCAGTTCCCAGATACGGGCCTGTGCTTGATCGAGGCTTTCATTGCGTTGGCTGTGGAGCTGGGCGGTGAGGGTAAGCAGACTGTCACCTCGATAAAGCGTGTTGTATTCGGACGAGGTGCTGGAAAACAGCCTGTCGGTAAATTGCAGGCTTTTACGCAGGCGTGCGCTGTTCGAACCGGCCAGCAAGGTGTTGAGTAGCCTTAATGCATGCACTGTTCGACGGTTTTCGGCGGTGGCAAGGCTCGGGACATTGAACGACATGATCAATCGAGGCGCCGGGATCGCCTGGTGCAGGATGATTTTCCGCTCTCCGGGCTCGGCCAACTCCATCGATGTCCTTGCCGCGACAAACGGTCTGGCCGCAAGTACGCCGAAGTAGCGCTCGACCAGGGGCTTCACCTTTTCCAGCGTGACGTCACCGACAATGACGAGCGTGGCATTACCGGGGGCGTAGTGGGTCTGGTACCAGTGACGCACGTCATCAGCGTTCAAGCGTTGCAAGTCGTGCATCCAGCCGATGATTGGCGCGCCATAGCTGCTGGCGGGAAAGGCGATGCTGGTGAGGCGGTGTTGCGCGATTGCGTCGGGATCATCGTCGACTCGTAGCCGTCGTTCTTCCTGAATGACGGAAAGTTCCGGAATGAAATCCTCGGCTCGCAAATGAGCGGTCGAGATCATGTCGGCCATCAACTCGAACGCGACACCCAACTGGTGAGGTTGCACGGTCTGGTAGTAGGCGGTGACGTCCTTATCGGTAAAGGCGTTATGTGACGCGCCCAGCTTGTCCAGAATGGCGGAAGCTTCACCTGCACAGGTCTTGCTGCTGCCTTTGTAGAGCATGTGCTCCAGCGCATGGGACAGGCCAGACTTCCCCGGCGGTTCATCGCTGGAGCCGACCTTGAGCCAGAGTTGTGAGGTCACTACCGGGGCGCGATGGTCCTCGCGTACCACCACTTTCAGGCCGTTGCTTAACGTGAACTCGTGGGTCGGTTGTGCGGGTTCGGCCAGTACCGTGAAGGGCAGTATCCAGGAAAAGAGCAGCATCCTGCTGCGGGAGATGTTCATCCGTGTTCATCCTCAGTGGTTTACGGAAATTGCGTAAACCACTGTGGAGACTTGGACGAGGCCGTTGGCGGTAATTATTTACCGCACTTGATGCCTTGTTTCACGCTACGTTGCGATAACAGTTTCAGTTTGCCAGCGGGCTGCGCTGCCACAGCGCGTAATACACTCGCCCGGATTTCTGCTCCCGGTGCAGGCGCCAGTTACCCGGTAAGCCAAGCGCCGACGGTGCGTTTTCGCTTTCGGTGTAGACCCAGGCGTCATCGGCCAGCCATTGGCGCTCTTCGAGCAAGGCGCAAACGCCCGGCAACAGGTTCTGGTTGAACGGCGGGTCGAGGAACACCACGTCGTAAGCGGTCGCTGTCTGGGTTTCCAGGTAGCGCAGGGCATCGGCAGTCTGCACCTGGCCGGTGGTGCAGCGCAGCGTGCCCAGATGTTCCTTGATGCTGGCGACCGCGATGTTACTGGCGTCCAGCGCCTGACCCATGGCCGCGCCACGGGACAAGGCTTCGAGGAACAACGCGCCGCTGCCGGCGAACGGGTCCAGAACCTTGGCGCCAGCGACATATGGCGCGAGCCAGTTGAACAGGGTTTCACGCACCCGGTCCGGCGTCGGACGCAGGCCCGGTGCGTCCGGGAAGCTCAGCTTCCGGCTGCCCCATTCGCCGCCGATAATGCGCAGTTGGTTCACGCCGTTGTGTACGTTGTGAACGGGTTTTTTAGGACGAGTGGCCATTAATGCTCCGGAACCCCGAGCGGTTGCTCGGCAGGTTTATCAGTTGGGGCCGGTAACGGCTTTTGCGGCACGGTCGGGCCAGCGCTGACGATGACCATTTTATCCGTGCTCAAGTGTTTGTTCAGTGCGGTTTTGACCTGTTCGACCGTCAGGCTCTGGGACTCACGCATGAAGTCATCCAGATAACTCAGCGGCAGGTTGTAGAAGCCCATGGCGCCGAGTTGGCCGACGATATCGGCGTTGCTGGCGGTGGACAGCGGGAAGCTGCCGGCCAGTTCACGCTTGGCGTCGTCGAGTTCTTTCTGGGTCGGGCCGGTTTTAAGGTAGTCGGCGAGCACGTCCTGCACCAGTTTCAGCGTGCCTTCGCTCATCTCGGCGCGGGTTTGCAGGTTGATCATGAACGGGCCGCGTGCCTGCATCGGGGTGAAGCCCGAATACACGCCATACGTCAGGCCGCGCTTCTCGCGCACTTCGCTCATCAACCGCGTGCCGAAGCCACCGCCGCCAAGAATCTGGTTACCCATGGACAGTGCTGCGTAGTCCGGATCGTCACGGTCGATGCCCAATTGCGCGAGCATCAGGTTGGTCTGCTTGGACGGAAACTCGATGTGGCCGATGCTGGCTTTCGGTTCCTCCGGTTGCGGGATTTTCGCCAGCTCCGGGCCTTTTGGCAGCGCGCTGGAGACTTGCGAAGCAATCGCCTCCGCCTCGGCACGAGACAGGTCGCCCACCAGCGCAATCACCACGTTGCCAGCCGCGTAGGCCTTCTCGTGGAACGCCTTCAGTTGAGCCAGTGTGATCGCTGGAACGGTTTTCGCCGTGCCGTCGCTGGAGTGCGCGTACGGGTGATCGCCGTACAGACGGTTCATCAGCTCCAGGCTCGCGAGTTTGCCCGGGTTCTGCTTCTGGTACTCGAAACCGGCGAGCATCTGGTTCTTGATGCGCGCAAAGGAATCGGCAGGGAAGGTCGGTTTGCCGACGACTTCAGAGAACAACTTCAGGGCCGGTTCGCGTTTGTCCGCGGCGCTGAGACTGCGCAGGGACGCCAGGGCCATGTCCTTAAATGCGCCGTTGCCAAAGTCTGCGCCCAGGCCTTCGAAGCCCTGAGCGATGGCGCCGACATCTTTGCCGGCCACACCTTCGTTGAGCATGGCGTTGGTCAGCACGGAGAGGCCAGGTGCGTCGCCGTCCTGGCTGCTGCCGGCGGCGAAGATCAGGCGCATGTCGAACATCGGCAGCTCGCGGGCTTCAACGAACAGCACCTTGGCGCCCTCGGCGGTTTTCCAGGTCTGCACGTCCAGGGTGCGGTGGCTTGGCGCTTTGCCGTCGAGTTCAGCCAGCGATTGCAGCTTCTGGCTGGCCTTGGCCTTGTCGAGGGCTTCGCTGGCCTTGGATTCGTCGGTCTTTGAAAAGTAAAACGCGGCAGACCCGATCAATGCGACAGCGATCAGGCCCATCAGGGCCAGGCGCGGTTTTTTACGCTCACTCATGAGTCGTCTCCTCTGGCAGTACATGGGCGACACTGAGACGTTCGCGGGTGAAATACAGCTTGGCGGCTTTCTGGATGTCTTCCGGGGCCACGCTTTCCAGCTCGGCGAGTTCGGTGTCCATCAGCTTCCACGACAGGCCAACAGTTTCCAATTGGCCAATGGCGGTAGCCTGACTGGTGATCGAGTCACGCTCGTAGACCAGGCCGGCGATGACCTGTGCGCGGACGCGTTCCAGTTCCTCAGTGGACGGCGCGGTGGTTTTCAGCTGTTCGAGCAGCTTCCACAGGCCTGCTTCAGCCTGGGCCATGGTTTTGTTTTTCTGGGTATTGGGCGTTGCCGACAACGTGAACAGACTGTCGCCACGGGTGTAGGCGTCGTAGCTCGACGAACCGCCGGACACCAGCTCTTCGCCGCGCTCCAGTTGCGTCGGGATGCGTCCGCTGTAGCCACCGTCGAGCAGGGCCGAGATCAGGCGCAAGGCGTTGACCGAGCGTTTGTCTTCAGCGGTTGCGATGCTTGGCACGTTGAAACCCAGCATCAGGCTCGGCAATTGGGTCTTCACGTGCAGGGTGATCTGCCGCTCGCCGGGCTCGGCCAGCTCCAGCGGGATTTTCGCCGGTGGCACATCACGTTTGGCGATCGGACCGAAGTAGCGCTGGGCCAGGGTTTTGACCTCGTCCGGGGTCACGTCGCCCACCACCACCAACGTGGCGTTGTTCGGCACGTACCAGGATTGGTACCAGTGGCGCAGCTCTTCGACTTTCATGCGGTCCAGGTCAGCCATCCAGCCGATGGTCGGCGTGTGGTAACCGCTGGCCGGGTAGGCCATGGCCTTGAAGCGTTCGTAGGCCTTGGACATCGGCTTGTCGTCAGTGCGCAGGCGACGTTCTTCTTTAATGACTTCGATCTCGCGGGCGAACTCGTCGGCCGGCAGACGCAGGCTGGCCATGCGATCGGCTTCCAGCTCGAAGGCCACGCCCAGACGGTCGCGGGCCAGCACCTGGTAATACGCCGTGAAGTCATCGCTGGTGAACGCGTTCTCTTCGGCGCCGAGGTCGCGCAGGATCAGCGAAGCTTCGCCGGGGCCGACTTTCTCGCTGCCCTTGAACATCATGTGTTCCAGAGCGTGGGACAAACCGGTCTGACCCGGGGTCTCGTAGCTAGAGCCGACCTTGTACCAGACTTGGGAAACCACCACCGGCGCGCGATGGTCTTCGCGCACGACGACCTTCAGGCCGTTATCGAGGGTGAATTCATGGGTGGGTTGTGGATCGGCAGCCAGGGCCGAAAGGGGCAGACAAACTGTGCTGAGCAGCAGGCCTGCAGCGCGGCGGGCTAGAGCATTCATTCGTTTTTAAACCTTTGGGGCTGCCCGCTTGGTCTTAGCGTCGGCGGGCGAGAGGGTGCTAGGATACTGATCCGTTTTACTGGCGGCCACGCCTATCAGGCCTTTGATCGGTCAGCAGGTTGTTTGGGTTTACGGCTAAAGCTTTGAGTTTGTCAGCTAAACTCTGCGTTTTCGCCGACGATGCCGTTCCAGTCCTTCGTATTAGTCGACCTTTTAGGTGCTGTTTGCACCTCGACAAAATGTTGCGCGTGAACAAGCTGGGTCAATCGCAGTCTGTTCTGCATCGAATATTTATTTGCCGAGGCGCCCTTTGGCGCGTCGCTACCGTGAGATAGCCGTCCTCCATGTTTGGTTCCAACGACGACAAGAAAGCCCCAGCTGCGGCTGGTGAGAAGAAAAGCCTGTTCGGATGGCTGCGCAAAAAGCCGCAGGAACCCGTCGTCGAACAGCCACAACCACTTCCTGAGCCAACGCCTGCGCCGGTAATAGAAGAAGAGCCTGCGCCGATTGTCTTGCCGATCGCCGAGCCGGTGCTGCAACCGGTCACCGAGCCTGAGCCTGATGTCGTCGCCGAAGTCGTGGCCCAGGTGCCGCTCACGCCCGTTGCCGAGCCATGGCTGACGTTGCCAGTGGCGGAAGAGCCGGTGGCATTGGTCATAGATGAGCTGGCACCGCACGTTACACCGCCAATTCCAGCCCCGACTGCCTTTGCTCCTGAACCCGTTCAAGCGCCAGTGGTTGAGCCGGTTGTCGCGCCAGTGGTGGTGGCCGAGCCTGAACCGGTTGTTCCAGAGCCTGTGGTGCCCGCATTCGTTGCTCCGGTTGTTCAAGCGCCGGCACCGGTCGTCGCTCCCGTTGCCGCCGCACCTGTGGTTCCCGTCGAAGCGCCTGCCGAGCCTGCGCGCACCGAAGAAACCAAAGCCGGTTTCTTCGCCCGTCTGAAACAAGGCTTGTCCAAGACCAGCGCCAGCATCGGCGAAGGCATGGCCAGCCTGTTCCTGGGCAAGAAGATCATCGATGACGAGCTGCTCGAAGACATCGAAACCCGTCTGCTGACCGCCGATGTGGGTGTCGAGGCGACTTCGGTGATCATTCAGCGCCTGACCCAGAAGGTCGCTCGCAAAGAACTGGCCGATGCCGACGCGCTGTACAAGTCCCTGCAGGCGGAACTCGCGGCGATGCTCAAGCCCGTCGAGCAACCGCTGAAAATCACTTCGCAGACCAAGCCGTTCGTGATTCTGGTCGTCGGCGTCAACGGTGCCGGCAAGACCACCACCATCGGCAAACTGGCGAAGAAGCTGCAGCTCGAAGGCAAGAAAGTCATGCTCGCGGCCGGCGATACCTTCCGCGCCGCCGCCGTCGAACAATTGCAGGTCTGGGGCGAGCGCAACAAGATCCCGGTCATCGCCCAGCACACCGGCGCTGACTCGGCTTCGGTTATCTTCGATGCCGTGCAAGCGGCCAAGGCCCGAGGCATTGACGTGCTGATCGCCGACACCGCCGGTCGTTTGCACACCAAAGACAATTTGATGGAAGAGCTGAAGAAGGTTCGCCGGGTTATCAGCAAACTCGACGCCGATGCGCCGCACGAAGTGCTGTTGGTGCTGGATGCCGGTACGGGGCAGAACGCGATCAGCCAGGCCAAACAATTCAACCAGACCGTCGAACTGACCGGCCTGGCGCTGACCAAGCTCGATGGCACCGCCAAAGGTGGGGTGATTTTCGCCCTCGCCAAGCAGTTTGGCCTGCCGATTCGCTACATCGGCGTCGGTGAAGGCATCGATGATTTGCGTACTTTTGAAGCAGAACCCTTTGTCCAGGCATTGTTTGCCGAGCGGGAGCGTTCATGATTCGTTTCGAACAGGTCGGTAAGCGCTACCCGAACGGTCACGTCGGCTTGCATGAGCTGAGCTTTCGAGTCCGTCGGGGCGAGTTTTTGTTTGTGACCGGCCACTCTGGCGCGGGTAAAAGCACCTTATTGCGCCTACTGCTGGCGATGGAGCGCCCGACCACCGGCAAATTGCTGCTGGCCGGGCAAGACCTGAGCACCATCAGCAACGCACAGATTCCTTACCTGCGGCGCCAGATCGGTGTGGTGTTCCAGAATCACCAACTGCTGTTCGATCGCACGGTGTTCAACAACATCGCGCTGCCCTTGCAGATCCTTGGGTTGTCCAAGGCCGAGATCGCCAAGCGCGTGGATTCGGCGCTCGAGCGCGTGGCGCTGTCGGACAAAACCGATTTGTACCCCGGCGACCTGTCCACCGGTCAGCAGCAGCGCGTCGGCATCGCCCGCGCCATCGTTCACCGCCCGGCCTTGCTGCTGGCGGACGAACCGACCGGTAACCTCGATCCGCGTCTGGCGGCAGAAATCATGGGCGTGTTCGAAGACATCAACCGTCTGGGCACCAGCGTGCTGATTGCCAGTCACGACCTGGCACTGATCGCCCGCATGCGCCACCGCATGCTGACCCTGCAACGCGGCCGATTGATCGGTGACGGGGAGGCCGGCGTATGAGTGCGACACGCAGCCCCAAGGTTTCCGAGCGCGTGGCCCCCAAGGCCGCCGATCAGCAACCTCAAAAGAAAAAACGCGACGATGATGACGGTCCGGATTTCGCCACATTGTTTCGTGCCTGGGTCGAGAGCCATCGCGCCAGCCTGCTCGATAGCTTGCGTCGTTTGGGCAAGCAGCCCATCGGTAGCTTCTTCACCTGCATGGTGATGGCGGTTGCCCTGAGTTTGCCGATGGGCCTGTCACTTTTGCTAAGTAACGTCGAGCGTCTTGGCGGTTCCTGGCAGCGTGCGGCGCAGATTTCCCTGTATTTGCAAATCGAGGCCAGCCCTGCTGAGGGCGAGTCGTTGCGCGAGCAGATTAAAGGCATGCCTGGCGTAGCTGATGCTGAATATGTCGGCCGCGATCAGGCGCTGGAAGAGTTTCAGCAGCAGTCGGGTTTGGGCGAGGCGCTCAAGGAACTGCCGGAAAACCCGCTGCCGGGCGTGGTTCTGGTGACGCCGAACGAAGTCGACAAGCCCGCGCTTGAAGCATTACGACAAAAACTTTCCGAGTTGCCCAAGGTACAACAGGCGCAACTTGATCTAGTCTGGGTCGAGCGTCTGGCAGCCATCCTCAAGCTGGGTGACCGTTTTGTCTTCGGTCTGACCGTGCTTCTGGTTTCTGCATTACTTTTGGTGATAGGCAATACCATTCGTCTTCATATTGAAAACCGCCGCACAGAGATAGAAGTGATTAAACTCGTCGGCGGCACTGACAGCTATGTGCGCAGGCCCTTTCTGTATATGGGTGCGCTTTATGGCTTCGGTGCGGGGATTCTTTCCTGGGGCGTATTGGCGTTCGGCCTTGATTGGTTGAACGACGCGGTGGTGGGGCTGGCCGGACTGTACGGCAGTGATTTCGCGCTGGCCGGAGTGCCGGTTGCCGACGGTCTGTCTCTCTTGCTTGGCGCGGTGCTGTTGGGGTATATCGGTGCATGGATTGCAGTCGCACGCCACCTGAGGGAGCTTGCGCCTAAGTAGTATCATTTTGCTCGTATTGACCTTTCAGCGTTTATGGGAACTTGTCTTTCGGTTTCCGGTCAATTTTCGCAGTGCTGAACTGCACGAGTTATGTAAGTGGGAGGTTTTTTCGTATGACCAATTCTTTGCAACCTGCATATGCTCTGGTCCCGGGTGCGAACCTGGAGGCCTATGTGCACACCGTGAACAGCATTCCATTGCTGACGCCGGAGCAGGAGCGTGAACTGGCCGAGAGTCTCTATTATGAGCAGGATTTGGGGGCGGCTCGGCAGATGGTGCTCGCCCACCTGCGCTTTGTTGTACATATCGCCCGTAGCTATTCCGGCTACGGTCTGGCTCAGGCTGACCTGATCCAGGAAGGCAACGTCGGCCTGATGAAGGCCGTGAAGCGCTTCAACCCGGAAATGGGTGTGCGTCTGGTTTCGTTCGCTGTGCACTGGATCAAGGCGGAAATCCACGAGTTCATCCTGCGCAACTGGCGCATTGTGAAAGTCGCGACCACCAAGGCCCAGCGCAAGCTGTTCTTCAACCTGCGCAGCCAGAAGAAGCGTCTGGCGTGGCTGAACAACGAGGAAGTCCACCGTGTGGCGGAAAGCCTCGGTGTAGAGCCTCGGGAAGTGCGTGAGATGGAAAGTCGCCTGACCGGCCATGACATGGCCTTCGACCCGGCCGCGGAAGCGGACGACGACAGTGCTTTCCAATCGCCGGCCAACTATCTGGAAGACCACCGGTACGACCCGGCCCGTCAACTGGAAGATGCTGACTGGAGCGACAACTCGAACCACAACCTGCACGAAGCGCTTGAAGTGCTGGACGACCGCAGCCGTGACATCCTCTACCAGCGCTGGCTGGCAGAAGAAAAAGCCACGCTGCACGACCTGGCGCAGAAGTACAACGTGTCGGCCGAGCGTATTCGTCAGCTCGAGAAGAGCGCGATGAACAAGCTCAAGTTGTCGATTGCCGCCTAACCGCAGCTCCGGCATAAAAAAACGCCCCGATCATTGATCGGGGCGTTTTTGTTTGTACCCATTTTTCTGCATCACCCTGGTCCCCTGTGGGAGCGAGCTTGCTCGCGATAGCGGTTTATCAGTCAATACTTATAGCGACTGACCCGACGCTATCGCGAGCAAGCTCGCTCCACAGGGGTTTTCGGTGTTCAGGAAATTGTGTTCAGCTACTCGGCCCAAGGCGCCCGCCGCGAATCATTGAGCCCTGCAAGGTAGCTGTCGCCACCGAGCTGACTCATCTGCTGTCGAATCCATCCCGCTCGCCGTGCGACATAGCTGGTTGGGTGACTGGCACTCCACACTCGCGGGTTAGGCAACACCGCCGCCAGCAAACTGGCCTGCTGCCGGGACAGCGAGCGAGCGCCGACGCCAAAGTGATGCCTGGCCGCTGCTTCCGCGCCAAACACCCCGTCATCCCACTCGACGCTGTTCAGATACACCTCAAGAATTCGCTGCTTGGGCCAGAACACTTCGATCAGCCCGGTAAACCAGGCTTCCAGGCCTTTGCGTAGCCAGCTGCGGCCGGACCACAGAAACAGATTCTTCGAGACCTGCTGACTCAGGGTGCTGGCGCCGCGAATCGTTCCGCCGAGTTCGTTGTGGGCCAGTGCGGCCTGGATCGCGCCAAAGTCAAAACCCCAATGCTCCGGGAATTTCTGATCCTCGCCGGCAATCACCGCGACTTTCAGGTCGTCAGAGATTTCATCCCAGGGTTTCCAGGTGCGTTGCAGGTCGATGGGCTCGCCGTCGAACCAGGATTCGACCTTGCGCTCGACCATCAACGCGGTTCCCGGTGGCGGTACCACGCGAAAGATCAGCACCAGCAATACGCTGCCACCCGCGAACCAGAGCAGGGCCTTCGTGAATCGTCGCAAAAATAAACGCAGCATAGAGATGGCTTGGCCGAACCCGTTGAGCGGGCCATTATACAGACCCTGTGGATCGAGTCTGACTGGAGTTCTTCATGCTGCGTGGCTTTCTGATGCTGGTCGCTTTCTTCGGCTTCACCGGCGTTGCCCTTGGCGCGTTTGCCGCCCATGGCTTGAAAAGCCGCCTGACGCCCGAGTACCTGGCGATTTTCCACACCGGCGTGACCTACCAATTGGTGCACACGTTGGCCTTGCTGGGCGTTGCACTGCTGGCCACACAGATTCCCGGTCGCCTGATCACGTGGGCGGGTGCATCATTTGTCATTGGCATACTGCTGTTTTCCGGCAGTCTGTACCTGTTGACCATAACCGGCGTCAGCAAGCTCGGGATCATCACCCCCTTCGGCGGCCTGGCATTTCTGGTCGGCTGGTTCTGCCTGGGGCTTGCCGCCTGGCGGTTGAGCTGACCCTGTAGGAGCTGCCGCAGGCTGCGATCTTTTGATCTTGCTCTTTTAAATATCGAAAGATCGCAGCCTTCGGCAGCTCCTACAGAATCTAGTTACAAGACGAATGGCTTGGGTCGCCAAGACTGATCGGGCTAGAATGCCAGCCCCTAAAAATGATGGCGGCTTCCGGCATGCGCATTCAGTTGAACGGCGAATCCCTTGAACTGCCCGACGGTGAAACCGTTGCGGCCCTGCTGACCCGTCTGGAGCTGACCGGACGCCGGGTGGCGGTCGAACTCAATCTGGATATCGTCCCGCGCAGCCAGCACGCAGAAACCACGCTGAACGACGGCGATTCCGTCGAAGTGGTCCACGCCATCGGCGGCGGCTAGTCGTCCGGCCCTCAAGGGCACAGAATTCTGCAAGAACCTCACCACTACAGAGGATTTCCCATGAGCATCGTTCGTAGCGACAAGCCCTTCGTCCTGGCCGGTCGTACTTACCAGTCACGTTTGCTGGTAGGTACCGGCAAGTACCGCGACATGGAAGAAACCCGCCTGGCCATCGAAGCCTCGGGTGCCGAGATCGTCACCTTCGCCGTGCGCCGCACCAACCTCGGCCAGAACCCGGGCGAACCGAACCTGCTCGAAGTCCTGTCGCCGGATCGCTACACCTTCCTGCCTAACACCGCCGGTTGCTTCGACGCTACCGAGGCTGTGCGCACCTGCCGCCTGGCCCGTGAGCTGCTCGGTGGCCACAACCTGGTGAAGCTGGAAGTGCTGGCGGACCAGAAAACCCTGTTCCCCAACGTGATCGAAACCCTCAAGGCCGCCGAAGTGCTGGTCAAGGAAGGTTTCGACGTGATGGTCTACACCAGCGATGACCCGATCATTGCCCGTCAACTGGCGGAAATCGGCTGCATCGCGGTGATGCCGCTGGCCGGCCTGATCGGCACGGGCCTGGGGATCTGCAACCCGTACAACCTGCAGATCATCCTCGAAGAAGCCAAGATCCCGGTGTTGGTGGATGCCGGTGTCGGTACCGCCTCCGATGCAACCATCGCCATGGAACTGGGTTGCGAAGCGGTGCTGATGAACTCGGCTATCGCCCATGCCCAGCAGCCGATCATGATGGCTGAAGCCATGAAACACGCCATCGTGGCAGGTCGCTTGGCCTACCTCGCCGGCCGCATGCCGAAAAAACTCTATGCCAGCGCCTCCTCGCCGCTGGATGGTCTGATCAAGTAAGAGCCATTGATGACTGAATCAAACGAAACGCCTATCCAGCCGGAAGAAGGCGAAGAGCGCCAACACCGCCGCATCAAGAGTTTTGTGATGCGCGCCGGGCGCATGACCGAAGGCCAGCAAAAAGGTCTGGAGCAGGGCACGCCGCTGTTCGTGTTGCCTCTGGCCGATGCGCCGGTGGACTTCGATCAGGTGTTCGGTCGTTCGGCACCGCGCTCGCTGGAAATCGGTTTCGGCATGGGCCATTCGCTGCTGGAAATGGCCGCAGCCTCTCCAGAGCAGGATTTCATCGGCGTGGAAGTGCACCGTCCGGGTGTGGGAGCGCTGCTCAATGGCGTGCTGACTCAGGGCCTGACCAACCTGCGGGTCTACGATTGCGATGCGATTGAAGTGCTCAACCGCTGCGTGGCCGACAACAGCCTCGATCGCCTGATGCTGTTTTTCCCGGACCCATGGCACAAGAGCCGCCACCACAAGCGCCGTATCGTTCAGGCGTCGTTCGCTGAACTGGTGCGCAGCAAGTTGAAGGTCGGCGGTGTGCTGCACATGGCCACCGATTGGGAACCGTACGCCGAGTACATGCTGGAAGTGATGAACGTTGCGCCGGGTTATCGCAACCTGGCCGAAGACGGCAAATGCGTCCCGCGCCCGACCGAGCGCCCGATCACCAAGTTCGAACGCCGCGGCGAACGACTTGGGCATGGCGTGTGGGATCTGAAGTTCGAGAAACAGTCCTAAACCGTACGCAATACCCAATGTGGGAGCGGGCTTGCTCGCGAAGGCGTCGTGTCAGTCGACATTTAAGTTGAATGACACACCGCTTTCGCGAGCAAGTCGAATCGTCGCACCGCCGCTCCCACATTTGTTTTGTGTTGTGCCAGGGGGTTAGCGGCGGTCTGCGACGACGCCAATCAACACCAGCACCACCAACAACACCGGCGCCAGGCTGTAGTTGTTGAACTGGCTCAGGCCTTTGATGATCCACGGCGTGGCGTAGATCAGCGCGACGCCGCTGCCGATCATGCACAGCAGGGCCATCAGCGGGACGCGCAAGGCGCCGGCGATGCTGCCCAGGCGTTGGTCGACCCAGCCTTTGATATCGGCGCCAAACAACACCAGCAGGCAGCCCACCAGTGCCAGAGCGATTTCAGACAGGTTGCTACGGCTCCAGCGGGACGCGGTGGCGAGCAGGTCGAGTATCAAATCCATTCGTTTTCCCTTAAGGCTGAAATCAGCTCAAAAATGTCTGCAACAAGTCATTGAGGAAGAGTTGTCCGCGCTCGGTGGCCGCCAGACGTGACGGTTCGACCTGCAACAAGCCACTTTGTTCGGCCTCGCGGCGGCCTTCGGCGAGGCTTTCCAGGCTCAGCCCGGTGCGTTCCGGGTACAGTCGCGATTCCACGCCGGCGGTCAGGCGCAAGGCGTTCATCAGGAACTCGAACGGCAGTTCTTCATTGGTCAGGGCTTTCTCCCCAGCCTTGAAGCTTTTGGCCGGGTTGAGGTAGTCCTTCGGCAACCGGGTCTTCCAGGTGCGGACGATGCGCCCGTCGGGGTGACTGAGTTTGCCGTGAGCCCCGGCGCCGATGCCGATGAAGTCGCCGAAACTCCAGTAATTGAGGTTATGCCGCGCCGGGCGACCGGGTTGGGCATAGGCCGAGACTTCGTATTGCGCGTAACCGTGTTCGGCCAACAGCGCCTGACCGGCCTCCTGAATGTCCCACAACGTGTCGTCTTCCGGCAGCGTCGGCGGCTGGTTCCAGAACACCGTGTTCGGCTCCAGGGTCAGCTGATACCAGGACAAGTGGGTCGGCTTCAGGGCGATGGCCTGGCGCAGGTCGCTCAGGGCATCGTCCAGGGACTGATCGGGTAAACCGTGCATCAGGTCCAGGTTGAAGTTGTCGAACCCGGCCTGACGGGCCATGCCGGCGGCACGTACCGCTTCGTCACCGTTGTGAATCCGCCCCAGGGCCTTGAGTTTCTCTTCTTGAAAGCTCTGGATGCCGATCGACAGGCGATTGATGCCCAGCGCCCGGTAGGCGACGAACTTCTCTTGCTCGAACGTCCCAGGATTGGCTTCCAGGGTAATTTCGATGTCGCTGGCGAACGGAATGCGCTGCTCGACGCCTTTGAGCAAACGGCCCAACGCCTCGGCGCTGAACAGGCTCGGCGTGCCGCCGCCAAAGAAGATCGAACTCAGCTCACGGCCGTAAACCGCATGCAGGTCCTGATCGAGGTCGGCCAGCAACGCGTCCACATATTCTTCTTCCGGCAACACCGGGCTGGCGGTGTGGGAATTGAAGTCGCAATAAGGACATTTGCGCACACACCACGGGATGTGGATGTACAGCGCCAGGGGCGGCAGCACAGGCAGGGCGGCCCGAGGCGATTGGGCGTCGCCGCCGAAGATCAGCGGCGACGCGGATGAGTCATGGATCATTTCAGGCCCAGACGCTGGCGCAGCAGATCCATTGCACGGGCGCGGTGGCTGATGAGGTTCTTGTCGCTCGGGCTCAGTTCGGCGCTGGAGCAGTCGCGTTCCGGCACCCAGAACAGTGGATCGTAACCAAAACCGTGTTCGCCGCTGGCCGCTGGCAGGATTCGTCCGTGCCACAGGCCTTCGCAGAGAATCGGCAACGGATCGTCGGCATGACGCACCAGCGCCAGAACGCAGACAAACTGCGCACCGCGCTCGGCTTGCGGCACGTCCTTCAATACGTCGAGCAGTTTGGCGTTGTTCGCCGCATCGCCCTGACCGTCGGCGTAACGCGCCGAGTAGATACCCGGCGCACCGCCGAGGAAATCCACGGCCAACCCCGAATCGTCGGCCAGCGCTGGCAGGCCGGAGATGCGCGCGGCATTGCGGGCCTTGAGGATGGCGTTTTCGACGAACGACAAGCCGGTTTCTTCAGGTTCGACGCTGCTGAACTCGCCGATCGAGCGCAGTTGCACCGATTCGCCGAGCATGGCCTGAAGTTCCTTGAGTTTGCCGGCGTTATGGCTGGCCAGTACGAGTTGCGTGAAGTTGATCATTCGCCGGGGAAGAGCTCTTGGTTGAAATTGATGGTGTTGATTTTATCGCCGTTCTGCACCTTGATGTCGAAGGTCCGGACTTCCTGCTGATCGACCGGGAACTGGGCGATGTAGTAGATCGCGCCTTGTTCGGTGATCTGTTTGAACTTCAACGGTACGGTCTGGCTGGTCAGGTCTTTCACCGATCCGCTGACTTCAGCGGTCAGTGGCTTGCCATCCTTGAGCACGGAGACGTTTATCACGCCCTGGTTCTTGCTGCGCGTCAGCCCGGCAGCTTTGGCGATATCCGGTGTCAGGAAGGTGGAGTTGAAGGTGTTGTAGTGCACCGTTACATCGCCAAAGGTTTCTTTGCGCTCGCCTTTGATGACGTCGGCGGCCATGGCGGTGACGCTCAGGCAGGCAGTAAGTACAAACAGCGCTAGACGACCCATGTTCATTCTCCTCGAAGTGTCGTGACTCAGACCGCGACCTTGTGGTCTTGCAGCCCGGGGCTGCTGACGCGGTAAATACCGATTTCACCTAATAGATTAGGCCATAGCTTACTGGCCCACCCGTGGCGGTGCTGTTGATCCACGGCAAGCCGATCAATGACCCTGGCTTCACGTTCGCGACACAACGCTTCAAAGTCTTCGAAAGTACAAAAGTGGATGTTCGGCGTGTTGTACCAGGTGTACGGCAGAAAGTCGGACACTGGCATCCGGCCCTTGCTCGCCAGGTACCAGCGGCAGCGCCAGTGACCGAAATTGGGGAAGGTGATGATGCACTGGCGACCGACGCGCAGCATTTCGTCGAGGATCTTGTCCGGGTAGTGCACGGCTTGCAGCGCCTGGGTCATGACCACGACGTCGAAGCTGTTGCTGGCAAAGTTGCCCAGGCCCTTGTCCAGGTCCTGCTCAATCACGTTGATGCCCTTGGCCACGCATTCGGCGATGTTGTCCGGGTCGTTTTCCAGGCCATAGCCGGTCACTTGCTTGTTATCGCGCAACCAGGTCAGCAGCTCACCGTCGCCGCAACCGAGGTCGAGCACGCGGCTGCCGGCGGGGATCCATTCCTGGATGATTTCCAGATCAGCTCTCATGGCTTTCTCACAACGTAATGCGGTTCATGTAATTGCTGAATGCCTGCAAGTAGCGCGGGATCGGAATCAGGAAGGCGTCGTGGCCTTGCGGAGCGTCGATCTCGAGGTAGCAGACGTCTTTCTTGGCCGCCATCAGCGCGTCCACCAGTTCCCGCGAGCGGGCAGGGGAGAAGCGCCAGTCGGTGGTGAAAGACATTACGCAGAACTTGGCCTGGGCGTTGGCGAAGGTTTTCGCCAGGTCATCGTCGAAGTTCGCCGCCGGATCGAAGTAGTCCAGTGCCTTGGTCATCAGCAGGTACGTGTTGGCGTCGAAACGTCCGGAGAACTCTTCGCCTTGATAACGCAGGTAGCTTTCGACCTGGAACTCGACGCTGTGGAAGTCGTAGTTGAGCTTTTCGCTCTTCAGGCCACGACCGAATTTCTCACCCATCGAGTCATCGGACAGGTACGTGATGTGCCCGACCATCCGCGCCAGCATCAAGCCACGCTTGGGGATCACGCCCGCTTCCTGGAACGAACCGCCGTGGAACTCGGGGTCGGTGAGGATCGCCTGGCGCGCCACTTCGTTGAACGCGATGTTCTGTGCCGACAGCTTGGGGGCCGAGGCGATGGCCAGGCAGTGGCGAATGCGATCCGGGTAAGTGATGCTCCACTGCATCGCCTGCATGCCACCGAGACTGCCGCCAATCACGGCGGCCCATTGGCCGATGCCTATGCGGTCTGCCAGGCGCGCCTGGCTGTGAACCCAGTCTTCCACGGTCAGCACTGGGAAGTCGGCGCCGAACGGCTTGCCGGTTTCCGGATTGACGCTGCTCGGGCCGGTAGAGCCGTTGCAACCGCCGAGGTTGTTCAGGCTGACCACGAAGAATTTGTTGGTGTCGATCGGCTTGCCAGGCCCGATGCAGCTGTCCCACCAACCGGGTTTGCGGTCGTCGGGGCTGTGGAAGCCGGCAGCGTGATGGTGACCGGACAAGGCGTGGCAGATCAGCACGGCGTTGCTCGCCGCGGCATTCAGCGTGCCGTAAGTTTCGTAGATCAGGTCATAAGCTGGGAGCGAACGGCCGCAGGCCAAGGCCAGGGGTTCGCTGAAGTGCGCCACTTGCGGCGTCACCAGACCAACAGAATCGGGGGGAAAGGCAGCTGGCATCGACCCTGCTCTCGTTGAAATGAGGCGTAAGTCTAAAGACCGCTGCCCCTAGCAGCAAGCAAAGGCCGGGGCTGATTTCATTCAGCTGGACCGAGGCGCTGCATTCGCGAGCAAGCCCGCTCCCACATTGGAATGCGTTCCCTTGTGGGAGCGGGCTTGCTCGCGAATGCAGCGCCTCGGTCTATCAGCTCTGTCGCACCAACCCCGGCAAATCCGGCAGCTTCTTCGGCGAACAAATCCGCACCCGCTTCTGCCGGTTCAACTCCCCGCTAATCAAACTCACCTGGCTCTTGGAAACCCCAAACGCCTTGGCCAGAAACGCCATCAAATACGCGTTGGCCTTGCCTTCAACCGGCGGCGCCGTCAGGCGAATCTTCAATCGATCCCCATGCAGCCCGCAGAAATCATCGCTGCGGGCCGCCGGTTGCAGGTGACATTCCAGAATCAGGTCGTCACCGTCCCAGCGAAAGTAGCTCACCGGGTCAGATCAGTAGACGCAGGATTTCCGGCATCATCGTCATGGCGGCGAGGTTGTTGATCACCAGCATGTCGATCAGCTTGAGCACCATGAACGCCAGGATCGGCGAAATATCCAGGCCGCCGAGGTTCGGCAGGATCTTGCGGAACGGTGCCAGGGCTGGCTCGCAGATCTGGTTCACCAGCTCGGCGCCAGGGTTATGGCTGCCCGGCGCGACCCAGGACAGGATCACGCTGATGATCAGGGCAAAGAAGAAAATCTTCAGGAACAGCGCGGTCACGCCGATCAGCGACCAGAGCAGCAATTGCAGCGGGTTACCGGTGGTGCCGTAAGTCAGCAGCAGAGTCAGGGCCATCAGTGCCAGCTGCACGAGGATCGCCAGCACCAGCGAGGACATGTCCAGGCCGAACATGCTCGGGATGATCCGGCGCAACGGCTTGAGCAGCGGCTGAGTGGCTTTCACGGCGAACTGGCAGAGCGGGTTGTAGAAGTTTGCGCGTACCAGTTGCAGCACAAAGCGCAGCAGCACGATCAGCAGGTACAGGCTGCCGAGGGTTTGCAGCACGTAGACCGCTGCAGTGTTCAATCCAATCATGTAAGGCTCCTTATTGACCCAATTGTTCGGCCATCTCGGCCGAGCGGTGCGCAGCGGCGCCAAGTGCTTTTTCTACCAGGGCTTCGAAGCCGCCGGCCTGGAACGACTTGATCGCCGCTTCCGTCGTGCCCGCAGGTGACGTCACGCGGCGACGCAGTTCCGCAGCGTCGACGTCACTGGCCACGGCCATGTGAGCAGCGCCCAAAGCGGTTTGCAGGGTCAGTTGTGCAGCGATGTCTGCTGGCAGGCCGAGCTTCACGCCGGCGGCGGTCATGGCCTCGATGAGCAGGAAGAAGTACGCAGGGCCCGAGCCGGAAACGGCGGTGACCGCGTCCAGTTGTTGCTCTTCATCCAGCCACAGTGCGATGCCGACGGCGGACAGCAGTTCTTGCGCCTGTTGGCGTTGCTCGGTGTTCACTTCAGCCGTGGCGAACAAACCGCTCACGCCCCGACGCAGCAGCGCCGGGGTGTTGGGCATGCAACGCACGATCGGTTGGGCGCCGAGCCAGTTGTTCATGCTGGCGCAGGTGATGCCGGCCGCAATCGAGACCACCAGTTGATTCGGCTGGAGGCTTGGGCGAAGTGCTTCGCAGACGGCTTTCATCGCTTGAGGTTTGACCGCCAGGAGGACGACGTCGGCGCCCTGGATGGCTTCGGCGTTGTCGGCGAACACGTCGATACCGTGTTCAGCGTTCACGCGAGCGCGGCTTTCAGCGCCCGGATCGCTGGCGCGGATCTGCGCGGCGTCCAGACCTTTGGCGCGCAGGCCACCGATCAGGCTGGCGGCCATGTTGCCGGCACCGATAAAGGCAATACGAGTCTTGCTCATGTCAGGTCCTTATAAAGAGAGGAGTCAGCCATATTTCAAGGCTGACCGTAGTCGCGGGCACCAAACAGGGCCGTACCGATACGGACCCAGGTGGCGCCCATGGCGATGGCCGACTCGAGGTCGTGGCTCATGCCCATGGAAAGTGTGTCGAGCGGCAGGTTCAGGCTGGCTTGCAGGCGTTGCACGGCAGCAAAAGCGGCATCCTGAGCGGCGCGATCTTCAGTCGGCTCGGGGATTGCCATCAACCCGCGCAGCTTGATGCGCGGCAGTTCGCTGATGGCATTGGCCAGGGCCGGAAGATCAGCCGGGGTGCAGCCGGACTTGCTGGCTTCACCACTGACGTTGACCTGGATGCAGATGTTCAGAGGCGGCAAATCGGCAGGACGTTGTTCGGACAGGCGTTGTGCGATTTTCAAACGATCCACGGAATGCACCCAGGCGAAGTGCTCGGCGATAGCGCGAGTCTTGTTCGATTGAATGGGGCCGATGAAGTGCCAGATCAAGGGCAGGTCGGCCAATTCGAGCTGTTTGCTCAGGGCTTCCTGCAGGTAGTTCTCGCCAAAGTCGCGCAGCCCGGCGGCATACGCTTCGCGCAGGGCTTCGGCGGGCTTGGTCTTGCTCACGGCCAGCAGCTGGACGCTGTCTTCGTCGCGCTTTGCGGCGACGGCAGCGGCGTGGATGCGTGAACTAACCTGAGCGATGTTGTCTGCTATCGTGGACATCAAGAGGCGCCGGCGGTCTGAAGGTTCGCGGCATTCTACTGGAATTGAGGAACGCTATGGATATCACTGAGCTGCTGGCTTTCAGCGCGAAACAGGGCGCGTCCGACTTGCATCTGTCTGCCGGCCTGCCACCGATGATTCGGGTCGACGGCGATGTGCGGCGCATCAACCTGCCAGCCCTGGACCACAAGCAGGTGCAGGCGCTGATCTACGACATCATGAACGACACTCAGCGGGTGGACTTCGAGAAGCACCTGGAGACCGACTTCTCCTTCGACGTGCCCAGCGTGGCGCGTTTTCGGGTTAACGCGTTCAACCACAATCGTGGTGCTGGCGCGGTGTTCCGGACCATTCCGTCCAAAGTCCTGAGCATGGACGACCTCGGTATGGGGGAAGTGTTTCGCAAGATTACCGAAGCGCCGCGGGGGCTGGTGCTGGTGACCGGGCCGACCGGTTCCGGCAAATCCACCACCCTGGCGGCGATGATCGATCACCTGAACACCCATCGTCACCACCACATCCTCACCATCGAAGACCCGATCGAGTTCGTCCACGAGTCGCGCAAATGTTTGATCAATCAGCGTGAAGTCCATCGCGATACACGCAGCTTCGCCACGGCTCTGCGCTCGGCCCTGCGGGAGGACCCAGACGTGATTCTGGTGGGGGAGATGCGGGATCTGGAGACCATTCGTCTGGCGTTGACCGCCGCCGAAACCGGTCATCTGGTGTTTGGCACGCTGCACACGACATCGGCGGCGAAAACCATCGATCGGGTGGTGGACGTGTTTCCGGGGGACGAGAAGTCGATGGTCCGTTCGATGCTGTCCGAGTCGTTACTGGCGGTGGTGTCGCAGACGTTGGTCAAGAAGATCGGCGGCGGGCGGATCGCGGCCCACGAAATCATGCTCGGCACGTCAGCGATCCGTAACCTGATCCGCGAAGACAAGGTGGCGCAGATGTACTCGTCGATTCAGACCGGGGGAAACCTGGGGATGCAGACGCTGGATATGTGCTTGAAGGAGCTGGTGACCAAGGGCTTGATCAGCCGCGAGCATGCGCGGGAGAAGGCGCGCACGCCGGATGGGTTTTGACGGGGATTTGTGTCGCTTTCAACGACGCCATCGCGAGCAAGCTCGCTCCCACAGGGGAACGCATTTCAATGTGGGAGCGAGCTTGCTCGCGATGGCGGCATCATGTTCAAAGTAAAATCCCGGATCAGACCCGGGATTTCAAATCAGCGTTGAACAACCTGTAGGGTGTTCTTCTCTTTCGGCGTAACCCGCTTGGCAACCACATAGTGGCTTTCCCAGAAGGGTTTTTTCAGCGTGTCGATGGTCACCGACTTGCCACGACGTGGTGCGTGGATGAAGCGGTCGTTGCCCAGGTAGATGGCAACGTGATTGACCTGACGGCTCTTGATGTTGAAGAAAATCAGGTCGCCAGGCTTCAGATCCTTGCGATCGACTTTCTCCCCATGACCGCTGGCCATGGCGTTGGAAGTGCGTGGCAGGTCAAACGTGGCGTCGTTGAACGCGTATTTCACCAGGCCACTGCAATCGAACCCTTTACTTGGGCTGCTGCCGCCCCAACGGTAGGGTGTACCGAGGACGTTGACTGCGCGGCTCAGCACGTTGCTGCTTTCCTTGGCCGCCATTGGCGGTATCAGGCTGCTTTTGTTGCTGCTCAGCTGGGGAGCGCGTTTTACGGTCTGTTTGTTTTTGCTCGAAGGAGCAGAAACATGGGATTTTTGGGTGTAACCATTAACGTTAGGAAGACGTTGCTCACGATTGGTGGCGTGGGCGGCCAGTGGCATCAAAAGGCAAATGGTTAGCCATGTCTTGAAAAATGGACGCATTAGGCAAGGCTCATATAAGTTAGCGCGCAACTTTATAACAGCTTTTTTGGCCCTTCCGAGGCCGTTGGTCGATTCAACCTTGGGGTCAACGGAACCAAATAAGCGGAAAATGGACGCGATTGTCGGACACAACGCTTGTGCTACAAGGCTTTGACGGGACACAAGGTAGCATTTGCCATGCGTCGGCAACCTGTAAAAAAGTCACAAAGATTTAAAGAATATTTATCTATCGTGTGAAACGAGGACCTTCATGAACACCTATCAACAGTCCGATCCGCATCAAGATACCCACAGCAAGGTGATCGGTTACCTACTGTGGATTTTCGGTTTTACCGGCGCTCACCGCTTCTATTACGGCAAGCCAGTGACGGGGACGATTTGGTTCTTCACCTTCGGTTTGTTGGGTATCGGTTGGCTGATCGACGTGTTTCTGATCCCGGCCATGGATCGTGAAGCGGACCTGCGTTTTACCGCCGGGCCTATCGAGTACAACGTTGCGTGGATTCTGCTGACGTTTCTTGGGGTGTTCGGCGTGCACCGGATGTATCAGGGGAAGTGGATCAGCGGATTGCTGTACCTGGTGACGGGCGGGTTGTTTTTTCTGGGGGTGCTGTATGACTTCTGGACGCTGAATGACCAGGTTTCCGTGCGTAACGCTCAGAATAGAGGCGCTTTCCAGTAAGCCATCGCGAGCAAGCTCGCTCCCACAGGGGATTTGTGAACGACACAGATCCAGTGTGGGAGCTTGCTCGCGATTGCCGCGACGCGGTCTTAAGCCTGGTGGCTAATACGCCCATCCACCAAGGTGTAACGCACCACGCCCGGCAGGCTGTGGCCAATGAACGGGCAGTTTTCGCCTTTGGACAGCCAGATCTCACCGGCCACGGTCGAAGCCGACGGATCGAACAGCACGATGTCCGCAGGTCCACCTACCGCCAGTTTGCCCGCCGGCAGGCGCAATGCCTCGGCAGGTCCGGTACTCAAGCGCGCCAACAGCGTTGGCAGGTCCAGCAAACCGTCTTCCACCAGCGTCATCGCCAACGGCAGCAGCAGTTCAACGCTGCTGATGCCCGGCTCGGTGGCCCCGAACGGCGCCAGTTTGGCGTCCCGCTCGTGGGGTTGGTGATGACTGGAGATGGCCGAGACCACACCCGATTTCACCGCTTCACGCAGGCCATCGCGGTCGGCGCGGGTGCGCAGCGGCGGCTGGACGTGATAGAGGCTGCTGAAGTCGATCAGGGCTTCGTCGGTCAGGATCAGCTGATACAGGGCGACATCAGCCGTCACCGGCAGGCCGCGAGCCTGGGCCTGAGCGATCAGGGCCACGCCGCGGGCGCTGGTGAGCTGGCTGAAGTGCGCGCGCACGCCACTTTGCTCGACCAGCAGCAGATCACGGGCCAGAGCCACGGTTTCGGCGGTTTCCGGAATGCCCGGCAAACCGAGGAAGCTGGCGGTCGGGCCTTCGTGAGCCAGGCCACCTTCAGCCAGGTCATGGTCCTGAGAGTTGAAAATCACCGTCAGGTCGAATGTTGCGGCGTATTCCAGCGCCCGGCACAGCGTGCGGGTGTTGCGGAAGCTGTCCAGGCCGTTGCCGAAGGCCACGCAACCGGCATCGCGCAGGGCAACGAGCTCGGCCAGCTGTTCGCCGTCCAGGCCTTTGCTCAGGGCGCCGATCGGGAAGACTTTGGTGTTGCCGGCCTCACGGGCGCGGTCGAGGATCAATTCGGCCACGGCCGAGGTGTCCAGCACCGGTTTGGTTTTCGGCGGGCAGCACAGGCTGGTGACACCACCGGCTGCGGCGGCACGGGTTTCGCTGGCGATTGAACCTTTGCGGCTGTAGCCCGGTTCGCGCAGGGCGACGTTCAGGTCAACCAGCCCAGGGGCGGCGATCAGACCTTTGGCGTCGAGGGTGTCGACGGCGACAAAACCGGCCGGGGCGGCGCCAAGGGCAATGATCTTGCAGGCTTCAATATGGATATCGGTAACTTGATCCAGGCCGCTGGCTGGATCGATGACGCGGGCGCCGAGAATGCTGAGCTTCACTGGGCGTTCTCCTGCTCGAATTGGCGCTGGGCAGTCTGCCCGCTCATGGCCATGGACAGCACGGCCATACGAATCGCAATACCGTAGGTGACCTGGTTGAGGATCACCGAGTGCGGGCCATCGGCCACCGCCGACTCAATCTCCACGCCGCGGTTGATCGGCCCCGGGTGCATGACGATGCAATCCGGTTTGGCTCCGGCCAGGCGCGCGGTGGTCAGACCGAACAGGCGGTAGAACTCACCTTCGCTCGGCAGCAGGCCGCCGGTCATGCGTTCACGCTGCAGGCGCAGCATGATCACCACGTCGACGTCTTTCAGGCCTTCGGTCATGTCGGTGTAAACCTTCACGCCGTATTGCTCGATGCCGATCGGCAGCAGGGTTTTCGGCGCGATGACGCGGATGTCCGGGCAGCCGAGGGTTTTCAGCGCGAGCATGTTCGAGCGTGCCACCCGCGAGTGCAGGATGTCGCCGACGATAGCCACCGAAAGGTTTTCGAAGCCGCCCTTGTGCCGACGGATGGTGAGCATGTCGAGCATGCCCTGGGTCGGGTGGGCGTGACGGCCGTCGCCGCCGTTGATGATCGCCACTTGCGGGCAGACATGTTCGGCGATGAAGTGCGCCGCGCCGGAATCACCGTGGCGCACGACGAACATGTCGGCGGCCATGGCTTCCAGGTTGCGCAGGGTGTCGAGCAGGGTTTCGCCCTTGCTTGCCGACGACGTGGACACGTTCAGGGTGATCACGTCCGCCGACAGCCGCTGGGCCGCCAGTTCGAAGGTGGTGCGGGTGCGGGTGGAGTTCTCGAAGAACACGTTGCACACGGTCTTGCCGCGCAGCAACGGGACTTTCTTCACCGCCCGGGCGCCGACTTCGAGGAACGAGTCGGCGGTGTCGAGGATTTCCGTCAACAGCTCGCGGCGCAAACCGTCGAGCGAGAGGAAGTGGCGCAGCTGGCCCTGATCATTGAGCTGCAGCGGGCGCTTGGTTTCTAGAGGCGTCATCGCGAGGGGGACTCTCAATAGGGCGAATTAAAGGGCGAGGTCTTGCAGTTCGAGCTTGAGTTCCGGGCCGGACAGTTTCACCCGTTCGTGGGCGGCCAGCGACAAGGTCGCACCGACCACATTCGGGCGGATCGGCAGCTCGCCGGCGTCCAGGTCCAGCAGGCACACCAATGTCACACTGGCCGGGCGGCCGTAGTCGAACAGCTCATTCAGGGCGGCGCGGATGGTCCGGCCGCTCATCAGCACATCGTCGATCAGCACCAGGTGCTGGCCTTCGATCTCGAACGGCAGAGCCGAAGGGCGCACTTGCGGGTGCAGGCCGTTCTGGCTGAAGTCGTCGCGGTAGAAGGAGACGTCCAGGGTGCCGAGGGGCGAATCGCTGCCCAGTTCATCGAGCAACGCCTGGGCGACCCAGACGCCACCGGTACGAATGCCGATGTAGCGCGGTTCGCTGATGCCACGTTTGGCCAGATAGGCGTCAAGCCGGGTCGCCATCTGGCTGATCAGTTCAACGGGATTGGGCAGGCTCATGGTTGCTCCTTCTTGGGCCCGAGCCGGATTCTGCTGGAGAGGTGGCTCGGGTTGTAGCTAAGTAGAGACGCTTGTTGCGGCTCTTCAGGATTCGAACAATGCGGTATTTTCGTCGAGCCAGCCTTGTAGCAGCAGGGCGGCGGCGATGGCGTCCACCGGGTTGTCGCGGTAGCTGCCCTTTTGTCCGCCACGATCACGCCGTTCACCCTTGGCTTCGAAGGTGGTCAGGCGTTCATCGTGGGTATAGAAGGGCAGGTTGTAGCGGCCGTTGAGGCGGCGGGCGAATTTTTCGGCGCGCAGGCACATGTCGCTCGGCGTGCCGTCCATGTTCAAGGGCAGGCCAACCACCACGGCATCGGGTTTCCACTCTTTAATCAGGGCTTCGACCTGATTCCAGTCGGGAATACCGTTTTGTGCCTTCAAGGTGCACAGCTCGCGGGCCTGGCCGGTAATCACCTGGCCGACCGCAACGCCGATCTGTTTGGTGCCGTAGTCGAAACCCAAAATCAGGCGCAGGGACATCAGGCGTGTCCCGCCTGGCTGGTCAGCAGGCTGAGATTGACGCCCAGGTGCTTGGCCGCTGCTTCCAGGCGCAGTTCGCTGCTGGTGTTGAACAAAATATCGGCATCGAACGGGCAGGTCAGCCAGGCGTTCTGGGCCAGTTCGGCTTCCAGCTGCCCGGCTTCCCAACCAGCGTATCCGAGGGCGATCAGGCTTTTCGCCGGACCGACGCCGTCGGCGATGGCGAACAGCACGTCCTGGGAGGTCGACAGGGCCAGTTTCTCATCAAGCTCAACGGTGGCCTGATAACTCTGCCCCGAGGGGTGCAGGACAAAACCGCGATCGGTCTGCACCGGGCCGCCGATGAAGATCGGCACATGCTGGCAGAGCACCGGCGGTTCGATGTCGGGGCGCAGTTGCTCGAGGATATCGGCCAGGTTGAGGTCTTGCGGACGATTGACCACCAGCCCCATGGCACCATTGGCCGTGTGCTCGACGATGTAGGTCAAGGTGTGCGCAAAGTTCGGGTCGACCATGTGAGGCATGGCGATCAGGAATTGATGCTTGAGGTAGCTGGGGCTGACGTTCTTCATGAGCGCTAGTGTGGCGTTGGAGGGGCGAACTGACAAGCTGAAGCAAGTCAAAAGATCGCAGCCTTCGGCAGCTCCTACAGGTGCCACATTCCAAGGTAGGAGCTGCCGAAGGCTGCGATCTTTTGATTCTCCGGCTAATTACTGGACAACCGGTTGCCGCGGGCAAACTTCCAGGTCCGGATGATTTCCAGACGATCGATATCCGACAAATCCCCGGTAAACGGTGAAAACGGCGCCGCCAGTCGCACGATGCGCTGCGCCGCCTGATCCAGCAGCGGTTGTCCGGATGACTCCAGCACCAGCACTTCAAAGAGCGAGCCGTCACGGTTGATCGAAACCATCAGGCGCAAATTGCCGTAGATCTGCTTGCGTCGCGCTTCGTCGGGGTAATTCAGGTTGCCGATGCGCTCGACCTTCTTGCGCCACTCGTCCTTATACCAGGCGCCCTTGTCGCGCATGGTCGACGCGGCGCTCAGGCGATGGATACGCGGGCGCTTGGCATACAACTGTTGTTCGTTGGCCAGTTCCGCTTCCAGGCTGGCAATGTCGGTGGACAGCTGTTCACTGTCGAACGTCGGCGCGGCGACTGCGGGTTTGGTGACGGGCTTGGGTTCTTCGGTTTTGGTGGCGGCCTTTTTCGGCTTGGGCGCGACGGTCGTCACGGCTGCCTTCGGTGCGGCTTCCCGCACTTCAGGCTTGGCCGCCGGCGGTGGCGTGACTTTCTGCACCTTGTTGTCCTGGAAAGGCGCGACCTCGGTGGTCTTGGGAATTGCCTTTTTATCCAGGGTGCCGCTGCCTTGCTGATTCTCTTGAGCGAGGAAATCGGCTTTCTCAGGCTTCTTTTCGCTTTTGAAGGTGGCGAGGGTGATTTCCAGGGTTTTGCTGATTTGCTTGGGTTCGACCATCGTAAAGCCGACGCCCAACAGCAAGGCCAAGTGAATCAGCGCCGCGAGAAACAGGGTAAAACCGAGGCGATCAGCCGGGCGCACGCCACGATGGGCGAGTTCAGCGGGCAGATCGGACGGGAGCGTCATGACAAAAAAACCAACATCGCGTTTTTCACAGGCCGCGGATGATAACGCAATGTTGGTCGTTTCTTGGCTGTTCTATATCAACGGGCCTTGAGCTTCTGATCGATGGCATCCATCAGAAGGCCGCCGATGTCGGTGCCAAACGCGTTATCAATCTCGCGAATGCAGGTCGGGCTGGTGACGTTGATTTCCGTCAGATGCTCTCCGATCACGTCCAGACCGACGAACAACAGGCCTTTTTCGCGCAGGGTCGGGCCGACTTGTGCGGCGATCCAGCGATCTTTCTCGGTCAGCGGTCGGGCTTCGCCACGGCCACCGGCGGCGAGGTTGCCACGGGTTTCACCGGCTGCCGGAATTCGCGCCAGGCAGTAATCCACCGGTTCGCCGTCGATCATCAGGATGCGCTTGTCGCCATCGATGATCGCCGGCAGGTAACCCTGAATCATGATCTGCTGTTTGCCGTGCAGGGTCAGGGTTTCGAGGATCACCGACAGGTTCGGGTGGCCAGCGGTGTGACGGAAAATCGATGAACCGCCCATGCCGTCCAGCGGCTTGAGGATCACGTCGCCGTGGTGATCGGCGAATTCACGCAGTACGTCCGGGCGACGGCTGACGATGGTCGGCGGCGTGCACTGCGGGAACAGCGTGGCGAACAGTTTCTCGTTGCAGTCACGCAGGCTTTGCGGCTTGTTGACCACCAGCACGCCAGCGCGTTCGGCTTGCTCCAGCAGGTAAGTGGAGTAGACGAATTCCATGTCGAACGGCGGATCCTTGCGCATCAGGATCACGTCCAGATCGCTCAGCAGCGCGTCGGTCTCGGCTTCGAGTTCGAACCATTTTTCCGGGTTGGCGAAGACTTTCAACGGACGCATCCGCGCCCGCGCTTCGCCTTCGGCCTGGTACAGATCGCCCTGTTCCATATAGAACAGTTCCCAGCCGCGCTTCTGTGCGGCCAGCAGCATGGCCAGCGAGCTATCCTTTTTATAGGAGATGCTGGCGATAGGATCCATGACAATCCCGACGCGAACGCTCATGGGTTTTTCCTCGAAATTGGGTGGGTCGCAGTGACCTGCAAAAGTGGCGTCAGAGTGGCGCTCAGTGTGTTCCCGGTCAAGGAAAAACCACCGCGCCGGTCCCCCGATAGATTGCATTTGGAGACTGTGCTAAAAAGGCTGCCATATCGTTCCGGCCCTTAAACATCAAGGGTTTCGAGCCTCCGGTTATCGGAAATGGACAATTTGATTCGCAAAGGCGACGGCAGAGCATTTATGGAACAGCATTCCAGCGCCTTGAAGGTCATGGTAATCGACGATTCGAAAACGATTCGCCGCACCGCCGAAACGCTGTTGAAGAACGTGGGTTGTGAAGTGATCACCGCCATCGATGGTTTCGATGCCCTGGCCAAGATTGCCGACAATCACCCCGGCATCATCTTTGTCGACATCATGATGCCGCGTCTGGATGGTTATCAGACCTGCGCTTTAATCAAGAACAACAGTGCGTTCAAGTCCACGCCAGTGATTATGCTGTCGTCCAAGGACGGGCTGTTCGACAAGGCCAAGGGGCGCATCGTCGGCTCCGACCAGTTTTTGACCAAGCCTTTCAGCAAGGAAGAACTGCTGAACGCGATCCAGGCCCATGTACCGGGCTTCGCCGCTGTTTTGCCGCAGTAGGACACGCACAGTGACGCTCGGCCAGCGGGCCCGGCGTCGACAAAAATGGGGAAGACCATGGCACGTATTCTGATCGTCGATGATTCGCCGACCGAAATGTACAAACTGACCGGCATGCTGGAAAAGCACGGTCATGAAGTGTTGAAAGCCGAAAACGGCGCCGACGGCGTGGCCCTGGCCCGTCAGGAAAAACCCGACGCCGTGCTGATGGACATCGTCATGCCTGGCCTCAATGGTTTCCAGGCAACCCGTCAGCTGACCAAAGACCCGGAAACCGGGCACATCCCGGTGATCATCATCACCACCAAGGATCAGGAAACCGACAAGGTCTGGGGCACGCGCCAGGGCGCCAAGGACTACCTGACCAAACCGGTCGACGAAGAGACGCTGATCAAGACCCTGAACAACGTGCTGGCCGGTTGATCGTCCGGCCATGACCGAGTCGCTGACGGCTTTCGAACTGCTGCTGCAGATCGACCAGCGTTGTCGCCTGCTGGCGGCGGACTTGCCGTCCCAGCCGACCCGACAAGACAGTTGGAGCGGCATCGGCTTCCGTCTGGGCGAGCACTGGTACGTCGCGCCGATGGGCGAAGTCAGCGAAGTGTTGCACGAGCCGCGGTTCACCCAGCTGCCGGGGGTCAGACCTTGGGTCAAGGGCGTGGCCAACCTGCGCGGGCGTCTGTTGCCGATCATCGACTTGTGCGGCTTCTTTTCTGGTAATGAGCCTGGGCATGAGCTGTCAGCCGTGCGCAAGCAGCGCCGGGTCTTGGTGGTCGAGCATAACGAGGTGTTTACCGGGTTGATGGTCGATGAGGTTTTCGGCTTGCAGCACTTTGCCCAGGACAGTCTGGAGCCGGTAGATAGCTTGAGCGGCGCGATTGCACCCTTCATCCAAGGCCAGTTTCAGCGCGAGCAGAACTGGCAGGTGTTCAGCCCGTTTGCGTTGGTGCAGTCCCAAAGCTTTATGCACGTCGCGGTTTAATTGGCGCAACGCCGATCCAATGTGGGAGCGGGCTTGCTCGCGAAGGCGGTGGGTCAGTCAGAATCAATGTTGAATGAATGACCGCATTCGCGAGCAAGCCCGCTCCCACAGGGGATCTATGGTGGGTTCTAAAGGTGCGTTAACAGGCGAGGACCGATGATAAAAGCAAAAACAGGCAAGCCAGAAGGGTCGCGCAGCCGGTCACAGATCATCGCGCTGTTCATTGCGCTGATCGTCTTCATCATGCTGCTGTTCGCCAACTTCGCGTACCTCAACACCCAGGCCACGTACGACAAACAGTACATCGGCCACGCCGGTGAGCTGCGCGTGTTGTCCCAGCGCATTGCCAAGAACGCCACCGAAGCGGCTGCCGGCAAGGCTGCGGCGTTCAAGCTGCTGAGCGATGCGCGCAATGACTTTGCCCAACGCTGGGGCTATCTGAAGAAAGGCGACCCAGCCACCGGCCTGCCGCCGGCGCCGTCCACCGTGCGCCCGGAAATGCGTGCCGTGCAACTGGACTGGGAACGCTTGCTGAAAAACACCGACGCGATCCTCTCCAGCGAACAGACTGTGCTGTCGCTGCATCAAGTTGCCGCGACCCTGGCTGAAACCGTGCCGCAGTTGCAGGTCGAGTACGAAAAAGTCGTCGAAACGCTCCTCCAGCGCGGTGCCCCGGCCGCGCAAGTGGCCATGGCCCAGCGCCAGTCGCTATTGGCTGAACGGATTCTCGGTGCGGTGAACACCGTGCTGTCCGGTGATGAAAACTCGCAGCAGGCCGCCGACGCCTTCGGTCGCGATGCGGCGCGATTCGGCCAGGTGCTCAACGGCATGCTCCAGGGCAATCCGTCACTGAAAGTCAGCCAGGTTGAAGACCGCGATGCTCGCGCGCGGTTGATCGAGATTTCCGAGCTGTTCGAATTCGTCTCGGGTTCGGTGGATGAAATCCTCGAAACCTCGCCGGAGCTGCTCAAGGTCCGCGAATCGGCGACCAATATTTTTACCCTGTCGCAGACCCTGCTCGAGGAAGCCTCGCACTTGGCCGGCGGTTTCGAAAACCTGGCCGGCGGGCGCAACACCGACGCCATTGGCGGCTACGTGCTGGGCCTGCTGGCACTGATGTCGATCATCCTCATTGGCCTGGTGATGGTTCGCGAAACCAATCGTCAGTTGCGCGAAACCGCCGAGAAAAATGAACGCAACCAGAACGCAATCATGCGCCTGCTCGACGAGATCGAAGACCTGGCGGACGGCGACCTGACCGTGACCGCCTCGGTGACCGAAGACTTCACCGGGACCATCGCCGACTCGATCAACTATTCCGTGGACCAATTGCGCGATCTGGTGGCGACCATCAACCTCACCGCTGGCCAGGTCGCTGCCGCCGTGCAGGAAACCCAGGCCACCGCCATGCACCTGGCGCAGGCTTCCGAGCATCAGGCGCAGCAGATTGCCGAAGCCTCCACCGCGATCAACGACATGGCCCAGTCCATCGATCAGGTCTCGGCCAACGCCGCCGAATCCTCAGCGGTGGCCGAACGCTCGGTGGAAATCGCCAACAAGGGCAACGAGGTGGTGCACAACACCATTCACGGCATGGACAATATTCGCGAGCAGATTCAGGACACCGCCAAACGCATCAAGCGCCTCGGCGAGTCCTCTCAGGAAATCGGCGACATTGTCAGCCTGATCGATGACATTGCCGACCAGACCAACATCCTTGCACTCAACGCGGCGATCCAGGCTTCCATGGCCGGTGATGCCGGGCGCGGTTTTGCGGTGGTCGCCGATGAAGTCCAGCGGCTGGCCGAGCGCTCGTCCGCCGCCACCCGGCAGATCGAAACCCTGGTGCGGGCGATTCAGACCGACACCAACGAAGCGGTGATTTCCATGGAGCAGACCACCACCGAAGTGGTGCGCGGCGCTCGTCTGGCGCAGGATGCCGGAGTGGCCCTGGAAGAAATCGAAGGCGTATCGAAGACCCTCGCCGCGTTGATCCAGAGTATTTCCAACGCGGCGCAGCAACAGACGTCTTCGGCCGGTCAGATTTCCCTGACGATGAACGTGATCCAGCAGATCACCACGCAGACCTCGTCCGGCTCCACCGCCACCGCCGAGAGCATTGGCAACCTGGCGAAAATGGCCAGCCAGCTGCGGCGTTCGGTGTCCGGTTTCACCTTGCCGGCCGCCAAGGCGCAGGCTGCGGATAAAGTGTGATGCGCCTTGAGGCGCGCGAATTATGAGTGGAGTGGTTATGGGTGATCGGCACGACTATGTGGCCCTCGAGTGGGTCAAAGGCGAGATTGCCGAAACGCTGAAAGTGGCTCACCAGGCGATTGAAATGTTGCTTGATGACCCGCAGGCGACGCACGCCCTCAGTGAATGCCTGGCGTGCATCCATCAGGTTCACGGCAGTTTGCAGATGGTCGAGTTCTACGGCGCAGCGCTGCTCGCCGAAGAGATGGAACATCTGACCACGGCTTTGCAACAGAACCGCGTCAGTCATCGCGATGAGACGCTCCACCTGTTGCTGCAAGCCCTTGGGCAGCTGCCGATTTACCTCGACCGGGTGCAAGGTGCGCGCCGCGACCTGCCGCTGGTGGTGCTGCCGCTGATCAACGATCTGCGCAGCGCCCGTGGCGAAAGCCTGTTGTCGGAAACCAGCTTGTTCAGCCCGCAATTGCCGGACCTGCCGCCCCTGGACGAAGAGTCGCTGGCGCTGCTGGAGCCGGCAGATTTACCGAATGTGCTGCGCAAGTTGCGGCAGATGTTGCAGATGGCCCTGGTCGGATTGCTGCGAGAGCAGGATGGCGAAACCAACCTCGATTATCTGACCAGAGTTTTTACGCGTCTCGAAGGCCTGTGCGGCAATGCGCCCCTGTGCCCGTTGTGGCAAGTGGCCTCGGCGCTGGTCGAAGGTATACGCAGCGGCTCGATTGCTAACAGTCCGGCGTTGCGCAGTCTGTTCAAGGAGGCCGACAAAGAACTGAAGCGCCTGCTCGAACAGGGCATCTCCGGCATCAATCAGCCGGCGCCGCTAGAGTTGCTCAAGAGTTTGCTGTTCTACATTGCCAAGGCCGAACATCCCACCGGGCAGATGCTGACCATGAAAGATCGCTACGGACTGGACGACGCGCTGCCTGACAGCGCAATGGTCGACGAAGAGCGCGCACGGCTGGCCGGTCCCGACCGCGATGCCATGCGCTCGGTGTTGGCCGCTTTGTGTGAAGAGCTGGTACGGGTCAAGGAACGTCTGGACCTGTTCGTGCGCAGTGACCGTCAACACATCTCTGACCTCGAAAGCCTGCTGGCGCCCCTGCGGCAAATCGCCGACACCCTGGCGGTGCTCGGTTTCGGCCAGCCACGCAAGGTCATCATCGATCAACTGGCGGTGGTGCTGAGCCTGGCCCAGGGCCAGCGTGAGCCCAACGACGCGATCCTGATGGACGTCGCCGGTGCCTTGCTCTACGTCGAAGCGACGCTGGCCGGCATGGTCGGCACCGTCGAGCCGGAAAGCCAGGAAGAAAGCCGCCTGCCGACCACCGACCTGACACAGATCCATCAGATCGTGATCAAGGAAGCGCGCATCTGCCTGCAACAGGCCAAGGACATGATCGTCGACTACATCGACGCCGACTGGGACCGCCAGCACTTGCAGCCATTGCCGGCCTTGCTGACCCAGGTGCGCGGTGCGCTGGCGATGATTCCGTTGAGCCGTGCGGCGAGCCTGATCGAAACGTGCAACCACTTCATCCGCGAGCACCTGCTGCTGGACCCGGATCATCCTGGCTGGCAGGAACTGGACAGCCTGGCCGACGTCATCACCAGCATCGAGTATTACCTGGAACGCCTCAGCGACGACCCCGAAGCGCCGGGCGAAAAGTTGCTCGACGTCGCGGAAAAAAGCCTGGCCGCGCTCGGCTTTTTCCCCAGCGAGCAGCAGGTGCCGGTGCTTGAAGATGTGCTCAGCCCGAGTGAAGCGCAGGTCATGCAGGATCTGCAGGAACTGGACGATCCCGAGACCGTCCAGTCACTGGCCGATGTATTGGCCAGCCCTGTGTCTTCCGTCAACCCGCCTGCTCTGACCATCCCGGGAAGCCTGTTGCCGCCACCTGCCGGTGAAGAGCCGGTGGACGATGAACTGCGGGAAGTGTTCCTCGAAGAAACCGATGAAGTCCTGGAAATCCTCCGGGAGTACCTGCCGCGCTGGTCGGCCAATCCCGACGATAAATCAGCTTTGAGTGAATTGCGTCGGGCCTTTCATACGTTGAAAGGCAGTGGCCGGATGGTCCGCGCTTTGGTCCTGGGCGAACTGGCCTGGGCGGTGGAAAACCTGCTCAACCGCGTACTGGAACGCAGCGTTCCGCCGGGGCCGGCGGTGCAGCAACTGCTGGGCGATGCGCTGCATCTGCTGCCGGAACTGGTGGCCGATTTTGCGGCCAATGCCCAGCGCCAGTGCAACGATGTCGACCAATTGGCCGCACGCGCCCACGCCTTGGCCAAGGGCGATGAATCGATACTCGATGAAGACGCACAAGACGTCGCAGCCCTCGATCCGCTGCTACTTGAGATCTTCCGCAACGAGGCCGAAACCCATTTGGGCAGCCTCAACCGTTTCCTCGATAAAGCCGCCGAGCACGTGCCATTGCAGGCCAGCGACGAGTTGCAGCGGGCGCTGCACACCCTCAAGGGCAGCGCCTCCATGGCTGGCGTATTGCCGATCGCCGAACTGGCGACGCCGCTGGATCATCTGGCCCGGGAATATAAGGCGCACCTGCTCGCCCTCGACCTGGACGAAGTCGAACTGTTACTCGAAGCCGAAGGACTGTTCCGTCTCGGGTTGCGACAGCTCAAGACTGATCCACTGGCGGAGATTCCCGGCGCCCCCCCATTGATCGAGCGAACCCAAGCGTTGCTGGCCGAGCGTCTGGAAACGCTCCTGAGTGCACCGAATACCGGGTTGCGCATCAAGCGTGATCCGCAACTGATCAACAACTTCCTCGCGCAAGGCATGGACATCCTGCTGGACGCCGAAAGCCTGTTGCAACGCTGGCAGCAACATCCCGGCGAGCGTCAGGAACTCAGTGCATTGCTGGATGAATTGACCACCCTCGGCGAAGGCGCGCACCTGGCTGATTTGCATCCGGTGGATGAACTCTGCGAAGCCCTGCTTGACCTCTACGGTGCGGTGGAAGAAAGCAGCCTGGCGGTCAGCGAGGCGTTTTTCCATGAGGCGCAAAGTGCCCATGAAGCGCTGATCAACATGCTCGACGAACTGGCGGCCGGCCAGGAAGTCAGCCCGCAACCGGAACGCATTCGGGCCTTGCGCGGCTTGCTCGATGAGAGCCTTGATCCCTCGGCCATGGGCCTGATTCGCAGCGACGGTAGCCGCACCCTGAGCATTAGGGAACTGGGCAGTGCCACCGCCGAACTCGAACAGACCGCGACCCAGGTTGAGCTGGACGATGAGATCGTTTCGATCTTCCTTGAAGAGGCGATGGATATCCTCGAAAGCGCCGGCCAGGCCTTGCAGCGCTGGCTGAGCGACCCGGACAACGCTGCGCCGTTGTTGTCGTTGCAGCGAGATTTGCACACCCTCAAGGGTGGTGCGCGGATGGCCGAGGTCGAGCCGGTCGGTGAGCTGGCCCATGAACTGGAAAGCCTTTACGAAGGTCTGGTGGACCGCCGTTACGCCTACAGCGAAGCCTTGGCGCACTTGCTGCAACACAGTCATGACCGGCTCGCGCAGCTGCTTGATCAGTTGCAGAACCAACGGCCATTGGGCGATCCGGATGAGGTGATCGAGGCCATTCGCGAGTTTCGCCAGGGCAACGCCAGCGCTGTTGAAACGGTCGAGCCGGCACGGACCGAGGACTCACCGGGGCATGATCCGGAGCTGCTGGAGATCTTCCTCGAAGAAGGTTTCGACATCATCGAAAACTCCGGCGCGGCGCTGGTGCGCTGGCAGGCCGAGCCGTCGAATCGTCAGGAAGTGGAAACCTTGCTGCGTGACCTGCACACCCTCAAGGGTGGCGCGCGGATGGTGGAAATCGCGCCGATTGGCGACCTCGCCCATGAGCTGGAATTCCTCTACGAAGGTCTGTCCGCTGGCGTGCTGCAACCCACCGCCGCGTTGTTCGGCTTGTTGCAAAGCAGCCACGACCGACTGGCGCAGATGCTCGACGCGACCCGTGCCGGTCAGCCATTGCCGCCCGCCGATCAACTGATCGACGCGATCAAGAATTTCAGTCATCCGGCCGTGCCCGAAACACCGGCACCGGTCGTAGTGTCCGCAACGCCGAAAGTCGAGCTGCCGGCACCGCAACCCGATGCCAGCGCGGACATGGTCAAGGTCTCGGCAGAGTTGCTCGATGATCTGGTCAACCTGGCCGGCGAAACGTCGATCTTCCGTGGCCGGATCGAACAACAGGTCAACGATGCACGCGTGACCCTGAGCGAAATGGAAACCACCATCGAGCGCATGCGCGACCAGTTGCGTCGTCTCGACACGGAAACCCAAGGGCGGATCCTCAGCCGCCAGCAAGTCGAAGCCGAACGCCTGGGCTACGAAGAATTCGATCCGCTCGAAATGGACCGCCACTCGCAGTTGCAGCAACTGTCGCGCGCGCTGTTCGAATCCGCCTCCGACTTGCTCGACCTCAAGGAAACCCTCGACCGACGCAATCAGGACGCGGAAAACCTGCTGCAACAGCAGGGCCGCATCAACACTGAATTGCAGGAAGGCCTGATGCGTACGCGCATGGTGCCGTTCGAGCGGATGCTGCCGCGCTTGAAGCGGATCGTCCGTCAGGTCTCCGGCGAGTTGGGGAAAGATGTGGATTTCATCGTCGGCAATGCCGAAGGCGAGATGGACCGCAATGTCCTCGAACGCATGGCCGCGCCGTTGGAACACATGCTGCGCAACGCCGTGGATCATGGCCTGGAATCGGCCGAGGTGCGTATCGCGGCGGGTAAACCGGCTCAGGGTCGTATCACCCTCGACCTGTCGCGAGAGGGCGGCGACATCATTTTCGACATCCGCGACGACGGTGCCGGCGTGCCGCTGGACGCGGTGCGGCGCAAGGCGATCAAACGCGGGTTGCTGGCCGCGGACAGCGACATCAGCGACCGCGATGTACTGCAATTCATCCTGCAACCGGGATTCTCCACCGCCGAGAAAATCACCCAGATTTCCGGACGCGGCGTCGGCATGGACGTGGTGCATGAAGAGGTCCGGCAGCTCGGCGGCAGCATGAGCATCGACTCTGTGCCGGGGCAGGGCGTGCACTTCCGGATTCGACTGCCGTTTACCGTGTCGGTCAACCGGGCGCTGATGGTGCAGTGCTTTGATGATCAGTACGCGATCCCGCTGAACACCATCGACGGCATCGTTCGCGTGCTGCCCAACGAACTTGAAGGGCATTACCGGCTCGATCCGCCGACCTACAAATACGCCGGGCAACACTATGAACTGTGCTACCTCGGCGAACTGCTGAAAACCAGTCACCGCCCGAAACTGCTGGGCCAGAGCCTGCCGCTGCCGGTGTTGCTGGTGCAGTGCAACGAGCGGCACATCGCGGTGCAAGTCGACTCCATGGCCGGCACTCGCGAGATCGTGGTCAAAAGCCTCGGCCCGCAATTTGCGGCGGTGCAGGGTTTGTCCGGGGCGACGATTCTCGGCGATGGGCGGGTGGTGCTGATTCTCGATTTGCTGGCGCCGATCCGCGCGATGCAGGCGCGTGTGCCGCAGCAGTCAGCGACTCAGGAGGCGGAGGTCGAGCCGCATAAACCGCTGCTGGTGCTGGTGGTCGATGATTCGGTCACCGTGCGCAAGGTCACCAGCCGCCTGCTGGAACGCCACGGCATGAACGTGCTGACCGCCAAGGACGGTGTCGACGCCATGCTGCTGCTTGAAGAACACATGCCTGACCTGATGCTGCTGGACATCGAAATGCCGCGCATGGACGGCTTCGAAGTCGCGACCCAGGTACGCGCCGACGAACGTCTGCAGCACCTGCCGATCATCATGATCACCTCCCGCACCGGGCAGAAACACCGCGACCGCGCCATGGCCATCGGCGTCAACGATTACCTCGGCAAGCCGTACCAGGAATCGGTGCTGCTCGAAAGCATCGCCTTGTGGAGCAAAACCCATGCTTGAGCACCGCACCAGCAACCTCACCGGCCTGCTGCTGCCCTTGGCCGACCGCAACCTGATTTTGCCCAACGTCGCTGTTGCGGAGCTTATTGACTACCAACCCAGCGCCTTCGACCTCGACACGCCGCCGTGGTACCTCGGGCGGGTAACGTGGCGGAACCGGCAGATTCCGTTGCTGAGTTTCGAGTCGGCGTGCGGGCAGAAAATCGTCATCGGTGAGCGGGCGCGGATCGTCATCCTCAATGCGCTCGGTGGGCGGCCCGATTTGAAATTCATCGCCTTGTTGGTGCAGGGGATTCCGCGGTCTTACAAGCTTGATAGTCAGCTGAGTTATGTGGATGTGCCGTTGTGCTCGCTGGAACAGGCGGCGGTGCAAGTGGGGGAGCAAGTGGCCAAGGTGCCTGACTTGCTGGCGTTGGAGGAGTTGCTCGTAAGTGCTGGGTTGATCTGACTGGCCTCTTCGCGAGCAAGCCCGCTCCCACAGGGGATTTGTGTACGACGGAGATCCAATGTGGGAGCGAGCTTGCTCGCGATGGCGGCCGTCAATTCACCTCAAACCTGACGGCTAAACCTTGGCTTGATCCCGCAACTGCATCTGCAACGCCTCATAGTGATCCAGCGCCCGCTCCACCAACAACTGCACCCCATCCGCCATGCGGCTGAGCGCGAAGGCTACAGAGCGGCGTGAGCCTTCCACATCGTCCGCCAGATCGGCCGCAATGGCGCTGATGGACAGCAGGTCTTCGGATGCATTGGCCAGAAGGGCTTCGGTGTCGATATCGGGGGAGACGCTGAAGAGGTGATGTTTGCGGCGCTTGCCCGGTTTTTCGTGGGGTGGGAAGTAGTAGGAAAAGACGCGGTCGGCGGCTTCCTTGAGTTTTTCGGCTTCGAGGGATGCATCGGAACCGGTGTCGGTTTCCGGGGGATTGGGAGTTGGTTTGAACATAGTGAATCTCCGCTTATGGTTTGGAGCTGGCCCTTTCGGTTTCCGAACGAAGGGGTGGCAGCTGTACGCAGGCTGGAAACCCGGGAAACGGCAACCCGGTTGACCCGAAGGTCTCCCGCGCACAGCCGCCATAACGGAGTGCACACTTTAAAGGTGCGCAAGCATACGTCATGAGTGGCGCTTTCACGCCGTTTACTCGTCGGGGTTTCCAATCCCGGTCGCTGAGTTTGCAGCGACCCCCAAACGATAAAGATCAACGCAAAACCGCACCAGTCAGCGGGTTCCGGCATTGCTGTAGGCAGTGACGCCAGACTGCGTAGCCTCTCACCACTCCTGCGGACAAACTTTTAAACACAAAACCCCAGTCTGTCGGACCTTCCGACAAGCCCCCTCGCCACAAAGGTTTCTGCGCCAGGTTGAAGATTCCCAAAAAGGGACCTATCGTTCCTTTTTTGGGACTTATCGGTCGTTGCCGTGAAAAACCTGTCACTGAGCGAAGCCTTGTTCACCACCACCCAGCAAAAAGTGCTGGGCCTGCTGTTTGGTAAACCCGACCGAAGTTTTTACGCCAACGAGATCGACCGCTGGGATCAAGTGGGTAAAGGCAGCCTCATGCGCGAGCTGGATCGGTTGCAGCGGGCAGGCGTGCTGACCATGACCCGTCAGGGCAACCAGACCCACTATCAAGCCAATCCCGACTGCCCGATTTATTCCGAACTGCTGGGCATCGCCCGCAAAACCTTTGGTATTGCCGAGCCTCTGCGTCAGGCGCTCCAACCCTTTGCCGAACAGATCATTTGGGCATTCGTGTACGGCTCTGTCGCCAAGGATCAGGCAAACGCATCCAGTGACATTGACCTCATGCTGATCGGCGAGGGCCTGCACTACAGTGAAGTGATGGAGCGGCTTATACCGATGGAGGAGCAGTTGGGCCGCGTCCTCAACCCGACGCTCTACACCCCCGACGACTGGGCCGCAAAACTGGCGGCTGAAAATAGTTTTGTCGTGCGGGTAGCGCAGCAGGACAAGATCAATCTGATGGGGGGAAACCCTGTAGATACTCTGTTCACGGTCAAGCTTTCGCGAGATGTTTTTCGCTAAAAAGCTTGGCCGTATTAAATTCTTCTCCGGAGCGCATGCATGCCCATAACCCGGTTAGGTATTTGCGCATGACCGCACCGATGGCCTGCATTTTCTTCTTGCCGCGCGCTACCAGAGCCTCGTAGAAGGCCTTCACATTCTCATCACAACGAATTGCCGTCATCGCCGGCATGAACATCGCTGCGCGCAAGTAAGCATTACCGCATTTGGACATTCGCCCTGGTCGGTTCACGCTGGTGCCTGACTGGGTCAACCTGACATCCAGGCCTGCATAGCGGCTTACCTGCGCCGATTTAAGCGTTACCGGAAGGGTCGTCAGCTCAGCCAGTGCGGCGATGGCTGAGGCTTCTCCAACGCCGGGGGCCGCCATCATGCAGCGAAACTGCAAACTCAGATCCGGGCATTTGGCGATGGCATCACGTGCGGCTTTCTTCAAGCGATCAATCCGTGTGTCCAGCCCTGCAATCGCCTCTTTCTCATCCTCGATCAGCAGCTCCACACTCGTTTCTGTCGCTTGTAGCGCGTGTAATTCGTTTTTGGCTCGTGTTCGATGACCAATCAGCCGATTGATATGGCGGCCAATCGCACGCAGCGTCATTTGATCGGCAGTAGGCGCAACCCAAAGCCTGGGAGTCATGCGCTCGCCATATTCAGCCAGCAATTGAGCGTCTATCTGGTCAGTTTTGCTGTTTTGCAGCATCAATTTTGCAAAATTGTGGAAGCTTTTGGGGTTGATCACCGAGACCGGCAGGCCGGCGGCGTGCAACTCCAATGCAAGATCCAGGTAGTAAATGCCGGTGGCCTCCATGACCACGCTCAGCGGTTTGAGACCCAACATTTTTGTCACGGCAGCCTTACGTCCTTTGGGCGTGTGCTGAATATCCCACTGGCCTGATGTTCTACCGCTCTGCCGCCATCCCATGACAGACGTGCGCGCACCAATGTCTATGCCGACATGAGTATTCATGCTTTTCACTTCCCTGACTTTCGGTAAGATTGCTCCTGGTTCCCCCGACCTCGAACTTCATGCCACTGCAACCTTGTAATGCGAAGTCCGACTTGTCGGCTTCTCGATACTCTTCGTGGTGGGCAATGAGGCGGGGGGGCCTCTCTACAGACAAGGTCAGGAGCAAATCCTGCCTTCAGGAGCGATCGGCCTCCCCCAGAAACGCACTTGCTGTTGTATGAATCCTTGAGCGTAACCTCTCTCGTTGGAATCAAGGTCAACATACAAGGAGCTGCCGAAGGCTGCGATCTTTTGACTTTGACTTTGGATTTTAAGATCAAAAGATCGCAGCCTTCGGCAGCTCCTACCACTTTCCTTCGCGAGTCGTTTCGACCTGGCTTACAACGCTGCCCATGCCCTTGCACTGACGGCTCTTCGCTTGTGCGGCTACCGTTCAGACAAGCGATATCTGGTGTTTCAGTGCCTGGTTAATACCGCTGATGTTGGCAAAGTACAGGTTCGGCTATTCGCCCTGTGTCATGAGCGACGAAACCTGGCGGAGTACGAAGGCTATATGGATGAAGATCCGGCGTTGTTGGCGCAGTTGTTGGAAAGTGCTGAACAGCTTCTGATTCGAGTGCAGCAGCAGATGACCGGAATGTAATGTTCCGTCATTGAAAACTGCGGGGATTGTTCTGGCCCCTTCGCGAGCAAGCCCGCTCCCACAAGGGTATGCATTCCAATGTGGGAGCGGGCTTGCTCGCGAAGAGGCCGGCACAGTCACCACACGTCTTCGCCAACCATTACGGTGACCGTAACGATCCGTCTCTCTGCTTGATTGATGCCCCCCACCCAACGCTCCTAAGGTGACTCCCACGACAGCGAACCCGTGGAGTGGTCATGACAACAACAATATCCCCCGACTCGCGATGGACGCGGCGGCGCAGCGAAAAGCAGCGGCGTCTCGAGCTGGTACGGGGTTTAGCCGACGGTGTGGTCCTGCCCACCGACAAAATCGTTGCGGCGCTGGAGGCCTTGATTCTGCCCGGCGACCGTGTGGTGCTGGAGGGCAATAACCAGAAGCAGGCGGATTTCCTGTCCCGCTCCCTGGCCAAGGCTGATCCCGCGAAGCTGCATGACCTGCACATGATCATGCCCAGCGTCGGTCGCTCCGAGCATCTGGACTTGTTTGAACGCGGCATCGCCCGCAAGCTCGACTTCTCTTTCGCCGGCACCCAGAGCCTGCGCATCAGCCAGTTGCTGGAAGATGGCCTGCTGGAAATCGGCGCGATCCATACCTACATCGAGCTCTATGCGCGGCTGGTGGTCGACCTGATTCCCAACGTCGTGCTCTCGGCCGGTTTCATGGCCGACCGCGCCGGTAACATCTACACCGGCCCGAGCACCGAAGACACTCCTGCATTGATCGAACCGGCCGCCTTCAGCGACGGCATCGTCATCGTTCAGGTCAATCAACTGGTGGACGATGTCAGCGACCTGCCTCGCGTTGACATCCCTGCCTCCTGGGTCGACTTCGTGGTGGTGGCCGACAAGCCGTTCTACATCGAACCGCTGTTCACCCGCGACCCGCGGCACATCAAGCCTGTGCACGTGTTGATGGCGATGATGGCGATCCGCGGGATCTACGAGAAACACAACGTCCAGTCCCTGAACCACGGTATCGGTTTCAACACCGCCGCCATCGAATTGATCCTGCCGACCTACGGCGAATCCCTCGGTCTGAAGGGCAAGATCTGCCGCAACTGGACGCTTAATCCGCATCCAACCTTGATCCCGGCCATCGAAAGTGGCTGGGTCGAAAGCGTGCATTGCTTCGGCACCGAATTGGGCATGGAAAACTACATCGCCGCTCGGCCGGACGTGTTCTTCACCGGACGCGACGGCTCTCTGCGCTCCAACCGGATGTTCTGCCAACTGGCCGGGCAATACGCGGTGGACTTGTTCATCGGCGCCACCCTGCAAGTCGACGGCGACGGCCATTCCTCCACCGTGACGCGCGGCCGCCTGGCCGGTTTCGGCGGTGCGCCGAACATGGGCCATGACCCACGCGGTCGCCGTCACGGCACTCCGGCCTGGCTCGACATGCGCCATGACGATGCGCCCGAAGCGCTGCTGGAGCGAGGCAAGAAACTCGTGGTGCAAATGGTCGAGACCTTCCAGGAGGGCGGCAAACCCACCTTCGTCGAAACCCTCGACGCGGTGGAAGTGGCGAGAAAAAGCGGCATGCCGCTGGCGCCGATCATGATCTACGGCGACGACGTCACCCACCTGCTGACCGAAGAAGGCATCGCCTATTTGTACAAGGCGCGTTCGCTGGAAGAGCGCCAGGCGATGATCGCCGCCGTGGCAGGAGTCACCGTGATCGGCTTGCGCCACAACCCGAAAGACACCGCGCGCATGCGCCGCGAAGGCCTGATCGCCTTGCCCGAAGACCTCGGTATCCGCCGCACCGACGCCACCCGCGAACTGCTGGCGGCCAAAAGCGTGGCCGATCTGGTCGAGTGGTCCGGTGGCCTCTACAACCCGCCCGCCAAGTTCAGGAGCTGGTAATGCACGCATTTAACCTGCAACCGAAAACCCTGTCGTTGGCCGAGCGGCTGGCGGATCTGGCTGTGGATGCGCTGATCGACGAAGCGGACCTGTCGCCGAAACCGGCGCTGGTCGACCGTCGTGGCAATGGCGCGCACACCGATTTGCACCTCGGGTTGATGCACGCTTCGGCGCTGTCCCTGTGGCCTGCGTTCAAGGAAATGGCGGAGGCCGCCATCGAGTTCGGCGAAGTCAGTTTGCCGCTGCGCGAAGCCATTGGCCTGATCGGTCGTGAAGGCGAGGAAGTGATGCTCGCCACCACGGGCGGGGTGAACACCCATCGCGGGGCTATCTGGGCCTTGGGTCTGTTGGTCGCGGCGACGGCGCTGGAACCTGAATCCACTGGCGCAGGCGCCATTACCTTGCGCGCCGCACGTCTGGCCTTGCTCGCCGACCGTTACGCGCCGCGTCCTCTGAGCCACGGTGCGCAAGTCGCCCAGCGTTATGGCGCACGCGGTGCCCGTGAAGAAGCTCAGCTCGGTTTTCCGGCGGTGATTCAACGCGCGCTGCCACAACTCAAACGCAGCCGCGCCGCCGGTCATGGCGAGCAGAACGCCCGGCTCGATGCCTTGCTGGCGATCATGACCCAACTGGCCGACACCTGCGTGCTCTACCGCGCAGGCGAACAAGGCCTGCAGACCATGCAACTCGGCGCCCAAGCCGTGCTCGATGCGGGCGGCAGTGCCAGCCTCGCCGGCCGCCGCCGTTTGCATGAGCTGGACCAACAACTTATCGCGTTGAATGCCTCGCCCGGCGGTGCTGCTGACTTACTCGCAGCCTGCCTGTTCATCGACCGCATCGAGTCGGCTGACGGCATCATCCAGGGAGCTTTCTGATGGAAACCTTATCTTTTGAATTCCCCGCCGGGCAGCCGCCACGCGGCCGGACGCTGGTGGGCTGTGTCGGCTCGGGCGATCTGGAAGTGCTGATAGAACCGGGTCAGACCGGCAAGCTCACGATCAAAGTGCAGACCTCGGTCAATGGCAGCGAACAACGCTGGCAGCATCTGTTTGCGCGGATGTTCGACGGTCAGACACCGCCTGCTATGGCCATCGATATCCACGATTTCGGCGCGACGCCTGGCGTGGTGCGCTTGCGTCTGGAACAAGGCTTTGAGGAGATCAGCCATGACTGATCTCCTTCACAAGCATAGCTTCGTCGAACTCGGCGCCCGGCAACGGGCAAAAGCCTTGCTCGACACCGGTACCTTCCGCGAATTACTCGACCCCTTTCAACGTGTCATGTCGCCGTGGCTGTCGCGCCAGGGCGTGGTGCCGCAAGCCGATGACGGCGTGGTGATCGCCAAGGGCAGCATCGGCGGTTTGCCGGTGGTCATCGCCGCGATCGAAGGCGCGTTTCAGGGTGGCAGTCTCGGTGAAGTCGGCGGGGCGAAAATTGCCGGTGCGCTGGAGTTGGCCGCCGAAGACAACCGCAATGGCATTCCCACTCGCGCCGTGTTGCTGCTGGAAACCGGTGGAGTGCGTTTGCAGGAGGCCAACCTCGGGCTGGCGGCGATTGCCGATATTCATGCGGCGATTGTCGATCTGCGCCAATACCAGCCAGTCGTTGGCGTGGTGGCCGGAAGCGTCGGCTGCTTTGGCGGGATGTCGATTGCCGCCGGGTTGTGCAGCTATTTGCTGGTGACTCAGGAAGCGCGGCTTGGCCTCAACGGTCCGCAAGTGATCGAACAGGAAGCCGGGCTTGAGGAATACGACTCCCGTGATCGTCCTTTCATCTGGAGCCTGACCGGTGGCGAGCAACGTTTCGCCAGTGGTCTGGTGGATCGTTTTGTCGCTGACAACGTGGCGCAGGTTCAGCAGCAGGTCAGTGAATTGCTTAAGCAAGGTTTGCCGGAACAGCAACGCAGTCGTCAGGCCGAATGGTTCCTGCAACGGCTGGCCCGTCTGGACGCCGAGCCGCAAATCGAGCCGTCGACGGTTCGCGATCTGTATCAAGGAGAGCGCTCATGAGTTCGTATTCCCTGAGAGGCTTGAACTGGTTCAACGCCTTGAGTTCGGGCGCCAAACCGGTCGAAGGTTTGCCGGCTTCGTTGAAAGTCGCGGATGGTGTGTTGGGCGACCAACCTGTTCGGTTTATCGCGGTGGCGGCGGATCCCGACAACCGTTTCGTCCGCGCCCGCAATGGCGAGGTCGGTTTGCTGGAAGGTTGGGGGTTGGCCAAAGCCGTGAATGAAGTCATTGCGGCGGATCTGGATAAACCGCAGAAACGCGCCTTGATCGCCATCGTCGATGTTCCGAGTCAGGCCTACGGTCGGCGCGAAGAAGCGCTCGGCATTCATCAGGCACTGGCCGGTGCCGCGGACAGCTATGCCCGCGCCCGACTGGCCGGCCATGCCGTGATCGGTTTGCTGGTGGGCAAGGCGATGTCCGGGGCGTTTCTGGCTCATGGGTATCAGGCCAATCGGCTGATTGCGCTGCGCGATCCGGGGGTGATGGTTCACGCGATGGGCAAGGCTTCGGCCGCGCGGGTGACCTTGCGCAGTGTTGAAGAACTCGAAGTCTTGGCTGCCAGCGTGCCGCCGATGGCGTATGACATCGACAGCTACGCGAGCCTTGGTTTGCTTTGGGAAACCTTGTCGGTGGAACAGATCGAGCAGCCGACGGCGGCGGATCTGACGCGGGTGACTGAATGCCTGACCCAGGCGATTGGTGATGTCGCCGCGAAAGGGCGCGACCTGAGTAGCCGCTTGGGCGCGAGCAACCGTGCGGCGTCGAGTCAGGTTCGCCAATTGCTGAGAGAGCAGTGGTGAACACGCTTCTGGCCCACGACCTGCTCTGGGGGATGACCCCGGAGCAGTTGCCTGCGGATGCACCGTCGTGGGTGATCGAGTCGATCAGTGCGGGTCAACCGGTGGTGGTTCGGCGTGCGTTGAGCGCGCCGGATCACATCGCGGTCGGGGTGCGTGGGAGTTTGCGTGAACAGCGGTATGCAACGGTGATGTCGGTCGATGCAATCCAGCGTCAAGTTCGGCCGGAAGCGCTTTGCCATGTCTCGATTGATCGGGATTTACCGGCAGTGCGCGCCCTCAATCAACTGCGGCCGATGCTCGATTCCTGTGAGTGGGTTTGGGGTGTCAGCGGCAGTGCCGGGTTTGAATTGGCCAGCGGTTTTCAGGCATTGCATGAGGGCAGCGATCTCGACTTGATCCTGCGTACACCGCAACCGTTGGAGCGCACTCAGGCGCAGGAACTGGTGAAACTTCTTGATGCCTCGGTGTGCTTGGTGGACATGCAACTGCAAACGCCAAACGGCGCTGTCGCCTTGCGCGAATGGGCCGGTCCCTCGCAACGGGTCCTGCTAAAAAACGCCAGTGAAGCCTGTCTGGTAACCAATCCCTGGAACCCGCAGGAGCAAGCAGCGTGAGCAGCCTGCTGGTGTTCCCCGGCCAGGGCGCGCAGCAACCGGGCATGCTCCATCGTTTGCCTCGCGAGACAGTGATCGAGGCGAGTGAAGTGCTTGGCGAAGATACATTGCTGCTGGATTCTGCCGAGTCGTTGAAGTCGACAAGGGCGGTTCAGCTCTGCCTGTTGATCGCCGGCGTCGCCGCTTCACGCCAGTTGCGGTTGGCGGCGGATTACGTGGCCGGGCTTTCCATCGGCGCCTACCCGGCAGCGGTGGTCGCCGGCGCGTTGAGCTTCAGCGATGCGTTGCATCTGGTCAGCCTGCGCGGTGAACTGATGCAACAGGCTTATCCACAAGGCTATGGAATGACCGCGATCATCGGTCTGGATCTGGCCACGGTGGAAGGGTTGCTGGCGCAGGTTCACAGCGTCGACACGCCGGTGTACCTAGCGAACATCAACGCCGATAACCAGGTGGTGATTGCCGGCAGCGATGGCGCGATGAACGCGGTCGCCGAGTTGGCGAAAAGTCGTGGTGCAGGTTTGGCCAAACGTCTGGCCGTCAGCGTGCCGTCCCACTGCCCGCTGCTGGACACACCTGCGAAAACCCTGGCCGAAGCCTTCGCCAAGGTGCAGCTGAAAACACCGACGGTGGGCTACCTGAGCGGCAGTCGCGCCCGGCCCATCATCAACACTGACGCCTTGCGCGACGACCTGGCGTTCAACATGTGCCGCATCGTCGATTGGCGCGGCACGGTACAAAGCGCTTACGAGCGCGGCGTACGTCTACAGATCGAACTGCCGCCCGGTGCGGTGCTGACCGGGCTGGCGCGCCGGGTGTTCGAGCAGGGCACCGTGATTGCGTTCGACGGTGCGCGCCTCGATACCTTGCAGGCGCTGCTGCGTGAGGAGGGAAGCCGCCAACTCTAGACCCGGACTCAGGCCTTCGAACAACAAAAACAACATTCGACGATGCACTTTGAGGACTACAACAATGATTATTTACGGTGTGGCGCTGTTGGCGATATGTACGCTGGCAGGGGTGATCATGGGCGATGCGCTTGGCATGTTGCTGGGCGTGAAATCAAACGTCGGCGGCGTCGGGATCGCGATGATCCTGTTGATCTGCGCGCGGTTATGGATGCAAAAACGCAGCGGCATGACCAAGGATTGCGAGATGGGCGTCGGTTTCTGGGGCGCCATGTACATTCCGGTCGTGGTCGCGATGGCCGCGCAACAGAACGTCGTCACCGCCCTGCACGGCGGCCCGGTGGCGGTGCTGGCGGCGATCGGCTCGGTGGTGATATGCGGTTGCACCATTGCCCTGATCAGCCGGACTCACAAAGGCGAACCGTTGCCCGATGAACCGGCGGAAATAACGCCGGTTGGCACTCCAGTAGGAGGTCGCTGATATGTGGGAATTCATTGAGAAGGGGCTGGCCAATAACAGTCTGATTACCGCGTTCGCGTTCGTCGGCGTGATCATGTGGGTGTCGGTGGTGCTGTCCAAGCGCCTGACGTTCGGACGGATTCACGGTTCGGCGATTGCCATCGTCATCGGGCTTGTTCTGGCCTGGGTCGGCGGCACGATGACTGGCGGGCAAAAAGGTTTGGCGGATCTGACGCTGTTTTCCGGCATTGGTCTGATGGGCGGCGCCATGCTGCGGGACTTTGCGATCGTCGCCACGGCATTCGAAGTGCAAGCCACCGAAGCGAAAAAGGCCGGTTTGATCGGTGTGATTGCGCTGCTGTTGGGCACGATCCTGCCATTCATTGTCGGCGCAAGCATGGCCTGGGCGTTCGGTTATCGCGATGCGATCAGCATGACTACCATCGGCGCGGGTGCGGTGACCTACATCGTCGGGCCGGTGACCGGGGCGGCAATTGGTGCGAGTTCGGATGTGGTGGCGTTGTCGATTGCCACCGGGTTGATCAAGGCGATTTTTGTAATGGTCGGCACACCGATGGCGGCGCGCTGGATGGGGTTGGATAACCCGCGCTCGGCGATGGTGTTTGGTGGGTTGGCGGGTACTGTCAGTGGTGTGACGGCCGGGTTGGCGGCGACGGATCGGCGGTTGGTGCCTTATGGCGCGTTGACCGCGACGTTCCACACCGGGCTTGGGTGTCTGCTTGGGCCTTCGTTGTTGTACTTCATTGTTCGCGGGATTGTGGGGTAGGGCTTTGGTTCTTTGTTGAATGTGCTGGCCCCTTCGCGAGCAAGCCCGCTCCCACAGGAGAATGCATTCCAATGTGGGAGCGGGCTTGCTCGCGAAGGGGGCGACGCGGTCTCAAGCCTGGCGATTGGCGTACATCCGACACTCAGCCAGCAACGCCAACAAATTCGGATCCCGCTCCTTGGCCTTCAAGAACACCACCCCAATGTGCTGCTGCAACCGATACTTTTCCTGCAACGGAATCAGCTTCACCCGGTTTTCATACACCGCTGCAATCCGCCCCGGCAGCAACGCATAACCCACGCCCGAGCTGACCATGCTCAGCAGGGTGAAGATGTCGTTGACCTGCATCGCCACCTTCGGTTCGAACCCTGCCTGCTTGAACACCCGATTACCGTCCTGGTGCGTGGCAAAGCCCTGGGTCAGCGTAATGAATGTCTCATCGCGGACTTCGGCAAGGTCGACTTCGGTCCGTTGAGCAAACTTTGAATCCGCCGGTGTGGCGAGAAAAATGTCGTCGGAAAACAGCGGAATTTGCTCGCAGTCAGGGTCGTTGACGCTCTCGTCCAGCGACACCAGGATCGCGTCGACTTCCATGTTCTTGAGCTTGTACAGCAGGTCGAAGTTCGAGCCGAGGATCAGGTCGATGTTGAGTTCGCTGCGGCGGATTTTCAGGCCCATGATCAGCTGCGGCACCGTCTTCACCGTCAGCGAATACAGCGAGCCGAGCTTGAAACGCTCGGCGGAGAACCCGGCGGCTTCGCGGGTCAGGCGCACGGTTTCGACCACGTCCTGAATCAGCTTCTGCGCCCGTTCTTCCAGCACATAAGCGCTTTCCAGCGGCGTGAGATTGCGGCCTTCGTGCTTGAACAGCGGGCAGCGCAGGGCGCTCTCCAGGGAATGGATCGCCCGGTGCACGCTGACGTTGCTGGTCTGCAATTCGGCGGCAGCCCGGGCCAGGTTGCCGGTGCGCATGAAGGCCAGGAACACCTCGAGTTTTTTCAGGGTCAACTCTTCATCGATCAGCATGATGCAGACTCTTATTCGAATGGCTCGATTGTGCACGTATGCGATCTTTTGTAGCAGCTGTCGAGTGAAACGAGGCTGCGATTTTTCAAGATCAAAAGATCGCAGCCTCGTTTCACTCGACAGCTCCTACAGTTTGCGCGATGTTGCAGTGAATTTTGAGGTGAGCAACACATGTATCACGGGGAAAGATTGAACGCCTGGACGCATCTGGTCGGGGCGGTGGCAGCGGTGGTCGGGGTGGTGTGGATGTTGGTGATCGCCGGCATGGACGGGAGTCCGTGGAAGATCGTCAGCGTGGCGATTTACGGGTTTACCTTGCTGGTGCTTTACAGCGCGTCGACCGTTTATCACAGCGTGCGTGGGCGCAAGAAAGCGATCATGCAGAAGGTCGATCACTTTTCGATCTATCTGCTGATTGCCGGCAGTTACACGCCATTCTGTCTCGTGACGCTACGCGGGCCGTGGGGCTGGACGCTGTTTGGGATTGTCTGGGGATTGGCGCTGATCGGCATCCTGCAAGAAATCAAACCGCGTTCGGAAGCGCGGATTCTGTCGATCGTGATCTACGCGGTGATGGGCTGGATCGTGCTGGTGGCGGTCAAACCGTTATTGGCGGCGTTGGGCAGTACAGGTTTCGCCTGGCTGGCGTCGGGCGGCGTGCTGTACACCGTGGGCATTATCTTTTTTGCGCTGGATAGTCGTTTACGCCATGCCCACGGGATCTGGCATCTGTTCGTGATCGCCGGGAGTTTGCTGCACTTCGTGGCGATTCTGTTTTATGTCTTGTAGATCGCACTGCAGCTATTTGAAAAACCTGTGGGAGCGGGCTTGCTCGCGAAAGCGTCAGGTCAGTCGACATCATCGCTGGCTGATCCACCGCATTCGCGAGCAAGCCCGCTCCCACAGGGGTACAGGTGATCCAGTTGTGCCTGCGCCCGTCGGCTGAACACCTGCAACAAGTCGCTCAGGGTGTGGGGCGGCGGTTCGTCGGCGCGAGTGACCGCATACAACGTGATCGGTAACGCGGGTGCCAGAGGGCGAATCGCCGTAGCGGCGGGGGACGCGCCGAGCGCGGTAAACGGGTCGATCACCGCTAGCCCTGCCCCGGATTCAACCATCGCCCGCGCCAGCGAGTAGGTCTGCACGGCGATGCGAACCCGTGGCGGCGGATCGACCGCCTCAAGGTAGCTGTCGAGTCTGGCCGCCAGCGGGTCGGCGCTGGACAGGCCGATCAGCGGCGCTCCGGCCAATTCGCTCAACGGCAACGGTTGGCTCAAGGCGTCGTCGGCCCAATAACCCAACGGCGCCAGTGCCACCAAAACCCCGCAGGCCAGGGCTTGCGCCTTCAGGCCCGGATGATCCGGCGGCTGCAAGGTCAGCGCGACATCCACTTCGCGCATCAACAAATTCTGCATCAGCTCACGGCTGTGGGCGCTGGACAGTTCGCAGACGATGTCCGGGTAGCGTTGCGTCCACTCGTTGATGGCCGGCGGCAGCAGCGACAGGGCCAGCGCCGGGATCGCGCCGATCCGTACGCTGTGCCCCGGCTCGCGCCGCAGGCTCTGGGCCAGACGTCGCACGCCTTGCAGACTTTCGGTGACCTTGTCGACTTCGCGTTCAAGCTCCAACGCTTCGGGCGTGGCCTGCAATTTACCGCGCACCCGCAGGAACAACGGAAAGCCCAGTTGCTGCTCGGCGTGTTGCAGCACTTTGCTTACCGCCGGTTGCGATACGTGCAGCAACTGTGCGGCGCCACTGACCGAACCGGTCTGGCGAATGGCCTGGAAAATCTCGATGTGTCGCAGTCGCATGGCAAGTCCATAACCTTTGTTTATGGGGCAGGCATCTTTATGCATTGTTCAACGGCTGTCACCTGGTCCTAACCTGAGGTCTGTTTCAACAACGGTTAAGGACAGACATGGCTCAGCGGGTTTGCATCATCGGTGGTGGCGTCATCGGGCTGACGACGGCTTACGCACTGGTGCGCGACGGCATCGACGTGACGCTGATCGAGGCCCGGGACTCGCTGGGCAGCGAGACCAGTTTCGCCAACGGCGGCCAGTTGTCCTACCGTTACGTCGCGCCGCTGGCCGATGCCGGCGTACCGTTGCAGGCGCTTGGCTGGATGCTGCGCGGTGACTCGCCGTTGAAGCTGCGCCCGCGCCTGGACCCGGCGCAATGGCGCTGGATGGCGTCCTTCCTGGCGGCTTGCCGTCGTTCGGTGAATCAGCGCAACGGCGCGCACCTGCTGCGTCTGGCGCTGCTGAGCCAGGCCACGCTGCAAGGCTGGCGCGAAGAAGACCGTCTCGACGGTTTCGACTGGCGGCGCAACGGCAAACTGGTGACGTTTCGTGAAGCCGCGAGTTTCGAACACGCTCGCCATGGCCTGGCTGATCCGCGACAGCAGCACGTGCTGTCGCGGGCCGAATGCGCCCAACTGGAGCCTGCACTCGCCGAGGCGCCGTTTGTGGGCGCGATTTATACCCCCGACGAGGAGGTCGCCGACTGCCATGCTTTCTGTCAGCAACTGTTGGCTCGACTCCAGGCGTCGGGGCGTTGCGAGTTTTTGCTCGGCCGCAAGGTCACCGGCATTCGCCACGCGGACGGTGCGGTGCAGGCCGTAGAAATGGGTTCGCAGGTGCTGCCGGTCGAACAACTGGTGATTGCCGCCGGACATCGCAGTCCGGCGCTGGCGTTGCCGGGCATGAACCTGCCGCTGTATCCGCTCAAGGGCTACAGCCTGACCTTGCCCATCCGCGCTGAACATCGCTCGCCGGAGCTGAGCATCACCGATTACAACCGCAAGATCGTTTACGCCCGCATCGGTGAACAACTGCGCGTGGCGGCAATGGTCGACATCGTCGGCTTCGACACGGCGCTCGACCCCAAACGTCTGGCGCTGATCAAGCGCCAGGCGCAGGAAACCTTACCGAATGCTGGGGATTACGCCGCCGCCATCGAATGGGCCGGCATGCGCCCGGCCACCCCCAGCGGCGTGCCGTTGATCGGGGCCACGGTGTATCGCAACCTGTGGCTCAACCTCGGCCATGGCGCCCTGGGTTTTACCCTGGCCTGTGGCAGCGCCCGGTTGCTCAGCGAGTTGATCGCCCGGCGCACACCTTCAATCGAAATGCAGGGCCTCGCCCCCCGCGTCGCCTGACTTGAAAAGGAAAAACCGATGAACATCAACCGAATCAACAGCAACAGCCGACTCTCTGGCGCGGTGACCTTTGGCGATCTGGTGTTTCTCTCGGGACAGGTTCCGGGTGACAGCACCGACGTCACCGGCCAAACCGCCGAAGTGCTGGCGAAAATCGATGCGTTGTTGGCCGAGGCTGGCAGCGACAAGGATCATCTGCTCAACGCGACCATTTACCTGAACGACATTGGCCGCGACTTTGCCGCCATGAACGAGGTCTGGTCGCAGTGGCTGTCACCGGGCAACGCACCGACCCGCACCACTGTGCAGGCGCTACTGGCCCGTCCAGAGGTTCTGGTGGAAATCACCGTGATCGCCGCCCGCCGCTAATCGCCTTACCCACAACGGAGAATAACAATGCAAAAAATCACGTTGATCGGCTGCACCCTCGGCCTGCTGCTCGCCAGCCAGGTCCAGGCCAACGAAGCGCCGCTGACCGGCACGCTGAACAAGGTCGCCAATGCCAAGAGCATCACGCTGGGTTATCGCGATGCGTCGGTGCCGTTCTCCTACGTGGGTGATCACACGGGGCAGCCGATGGGCTATTCGGTGGACCTGGCGAGCAAGATTGTCGAGCGCATCAAGCAAAAGCTTGAGCTGCCGGATCTGCAGGTGAAGTACAACCTGGTGACCTCGCAAACGCGCATTCCGCTGGTGCAGAACGGCACGGTCGACCTTGAGTGCGGCTCCACCGGCGTGACGGCCGAGCGTATGCAGCAAGTGGCGTTTTCCTACGGGTTCATCTACGTGAAGGGTCAGTTGCTCACGGCGAAGGACAGCGGCATCAAGAGTTTCGCCGACTTGCGTGGCAAGAACGTCGTGACCACCGCCGGCACCACCAACGAACGTTTTCTGAAGAGCTACAACGTCGATCACAAGATCGATATGTTCGTGATCAGCGCCAAGGACCACGGCGAAGCCTTCCAGATGTTGCAGTCAGGTCGGGCGGCGGCGTTCTATATGGATGACGCGCTGCTTTACGGCGAACGCGCCAAGGCCCGCGATCCGCATAACTGGGTGGTGGTGGGCGAGGAGCAGTCGCGGGAAATCTACAGCTGCATGGTGCGAAAGGATGATCCGCAGTTTCTTGAGTTGGTGAACTCGACACTCGCCGATCTGTACAGCTCGGGCGAGATCAACGGCATCTACCAGCGCTGGTTCCAGCAGCCGATTCCGCCCAAAGGCCTGAACCTGGAATTCCCGATGACCAGCGAACTGAAAGCAATCATCGCCAAACCGGTGAGTGATCCGGTGCAGTAATCGCCTCTTGATCCTTGCACGCTCCCACTTTGGAATGCATACCCCTGTGGGAGCGAGCTTGCTCGCGATGGGGCCCTAGAAGTCACCCCACAACTGTTGGGCAACCGCAAGCGCAACCACTGGCGCGGTCTCAGTCCGCAATACCCTTGGCCCAAGCCGTGCGGCGTGAAAACCGCCAGCCTTGGCCTGCTCGACTTCAGCGTCGGACAACCCGCCTTCCGGGCCGATCAAAAACGCCAGCGTCGCCGGTTTCGAATGGCTCACCAATGGTTCGGCCACCGGATGCAGTACCAGTTTCAATTCGGCCTCCGTCTGCTTCAACCAATCCGCCAACAGCAGCGGCGGATGAATCACCGGCACCCGTGAGCGTCCGCATTGCTCGCACGCGCTGATCGCAACCTGGCGCCAGTGCATCAGGCGTTTGTCGGCGCGCTCATCCTTCAGCCGAACTTCACAGCGGTCGCTAAAAATCGGGGTGATTTCAGTGACGCCCAACTCGGTGGCTTTCTGAATCGCCCAATCCATCCGCTCGCCACGGGACAAGCCCTGGCCGAGGTGGATCTGCAAGGGCGACTCGACTTGCCCGGCGAAGCTTTCATCGATCTGCACGACGACGCGCTTCTTGCCGACCTCCACCAGCGTGGCGCGAAACTCATGGCCCGAACCGTCGAACAGTTGCAGCGCATCACCCTCGGCCATGCGCAACACGCGGCTGATGTAATGGGCCTGGGCCTCGGGCAACTCGTGTTCGCCAGTGCTCAAGGGGGCGTCGATAAAGAAGCGGGACAGTCTCATGCTGGGTCTCTGGAAAGTGTTAATCATCTGAATCGGTGTCGACTTCATTCGCGAGCAAGTCGAATCGTCGCACCGCCGCTCTCACATTGGAATGCGGTCAACTGTGGGAGCGGCGGTGCGACGATTCGACTTGCTCGCGAAGGCGGCGGCCCGGACACCACAGAATCCCAAATAACCTAGCCCGGATCTCGGAAGCCCGGGTGGAAGTCTTTCGGCACCGAAACACTGACGCTATCGCGAGTCGCGATGTCGATGCCTTCGCTGGCCACTTCGGCCAGAAAGTCGATCTGCTCCGGTGTAATCACATACGGCGGCAGAAAGTACACCACGCTGCCCAACGGTCGAAGTAAAGCACCACGCTCCAGCGCATGCTGGAACACTTTCAAGCCGCGGCGTTCCTGCCACGGATAAGCTTCCTTGGTGGCCTTGTCCTTGACCATCTCGATGGCCAGCACCATGCCGGTCTGACGCACTTCCGAAACGTTCGGGTGATCGGCCAGGTGCGCAGTGGCGCTGGCCATGCGCTGAGACAGGGCCTTGTTGTTCTCGATGACGTTGTCTTCTTCGAAGATATCCAACGTCGCCAATGCCGCCGCGCACGCCAGCGGATTGCCGGTGTAGCTGTGGGAGTGCAGGAAGGCGCGCAGGGTCGGGTAGTCGTCGTAGAAAGCGCTGTAGACATCTTCGGTGGTCACGCAGGCCGCCAACGGCAGGTAACCGCCGGTCAGGGCCTTGGACAGGCACAGGAAGTCCGGGCGGATGCCGGCCTGTTCGCAGGCGAACATCGTCCCGGTGCGGCCGAAGCCGACGGCGATTTCGTCGTGGATCAGGTGCACGCCATAGCGGTCGCAGGCTTCGCGCAGCAGTTTCAGGTACACCGGGTGGTACATGCGCATGCCGCCGGCGCCCTGAATCAGTGGCTCGACGATGACTGCCGCGACGGTGTCGTGATTCTCGGCCAGGGTTTGTTCCATGGCGGCGAACATGTTGCGCGAGTGTTCTTCCCAGCTCATGCCTTCCGGGCGCAGGTAGCAATCGGGGCTCGGCACCTTGATGGTGTCCAGCAACAGGGCCTTGTAGGTTTCGGTGAACAGTGGCACGTCGCCCACCGACATCGCCGCCATGGTCTCGCCGTGGTAGCTGTTGGTCAGGGTGACGAAGCGCTTCTTGTTCGGCTGGCCGCGGTTGAGCCAATAGTGAAAGCTCATTTTCAGCGCGACTTCGATGCAGGACGAACCGTTATCGGCGTAGAAGCATCGGGTCAGGCCTTCCGGCGTCATCTTCACCAGGCGCTCGGACAACTCGATGACTGGCTGATGACTGAAACCAGCGAGGATCACGTGTTCCAGCTGATCGACCTGGTCCTTGATGCGCTGGTTGATCCGCGGGTTGGCGTGACCAAACACGTTGACCCACCAGGAGCTGACGGCGTCGAGGTAACGTTTGCCTTCGAAGTCTTCCAGCCAAACGCCTTCACCGCGTTTGATCGGGATCAGCGGCAGCTGTTCGTGGTCTTTCATCTGGGTGCAGGGATGCCACAACACCGCGAGATCGCGTTGCATCCACTGATTATTCAGGCCCATTTTCAGTCTCCTCGAGGCGGCTCGCGACGTGCGCGGGCAAACAATCGCGCAAGCCTATGCAATGCGTGACGTGGGGACAACCCATTGTGTGGATTGAGCTACTTTGTATAGGTGGATAGACGTCGCTGGCGGCCTTTTGATGGCTGACGTATTCTTCGCGGTTCTTTGAGTCGTCTGACTCGCAAAACCGCTATTTCCTACGTGTATTTCCGGAGTTCGCTGAATGTCTGCTGGTTGGCTGCGCGCCTGTGCGCTGGTGATGTTGGGGCTGTTCAGCGTGTCTGCGCTGGCCAAGGATAAAACGGCGATCGTGATCGGCGGAGGGCTGTCTGGCCTCACCGCGGCTTACGAACTGCAAAACAAGGGCTGGCAGGTGACCCTGCTGGAAGCCAAGCCGAGCATGGGCGGTCGCTCCGGCATGGCCACCAGTGAGTGGATCGGCAACGACAAGACCCAACCGGTTCTGAACAAGTACGTATCGACCTTCAAGCTGAGCACCACGCCGGCCCCAGAGTTCGTGCGGACCCCGGGCTACCTGATTGACGGTGAGTATTTCACCGCCGCCGATCTGGCCACCAAGCAGCCGGCCACCAGCGACGCGCTCAAGCGCTACGAAAAGACTCTGGACGATCTGGCGCGCTCGATCGAAGACCCGCAGAACCCCGCGGCCAACAGCACGCTGTTCGCGCTGGACCAGATCAACGTGGCCAACTGGCTCGACCGTCTGAATCTGCCGGCCACGGCTCGTCAGTTGGTGAATCAGCAGATTCGTACCCGTTATGACGAACCGTCGCGCCTGTCGCTGCTGTACTTCGCACAGCAAAGCCGCGTTTACCGTGGCGTTGCCGACCGTGACCTGCGCGCTTCGCGTCTGCTCGGTGGCAGCCCGGTGCTGGCACAGGCCTTCGTCAAACAACTGAAAACCATCAAGACCAGCTCCCCGGTCTCGGCCATCACCCAGGAAAAGGACGGCGTAACCGTCAAAGTCGGCAGCGTTGGCTATCAGGCTGACTACGTCGTCGTGGCCGTGCCATTGCGCGCCCTGAACAAGATCCAGATGACTCCGTCGCTGGATGCCCAGCACATGGGCGCGATCAAGGGCACCAACTACGGTTGGCGCGACCAGATCATGCTGAAATTCAAGACGCCAGTGTGGGAAAGCAAGGCGCGGATGACCGGCGAGATCTACAGCAACGCCGGTCTGGGCATGTTGTGGGTCGAGCCGGCGCTGAAGGGCGGCGCCAACGTGGTGATCAACCTGTCCGGCGACAACGCGCGCGTGATGCAGGCTTTCGGCGACAAGCAGATGGTCGATCAGGTGTTGATCCGTCTGCACGCCTTTTATCCACAGGCGCGCGGTTCGTTCACCGGTTACGAAATCCGCCGCTACAGCACCGACCCATCGATGGGCGGCGCTTACCTGGCGTTCGGTCCTGGCCAGATCAGCAAGTACTGGCGTCTGTGGGAGCGTCCGATTCAGCGTGTAGCCTTTGCTGGCGAACACACTGACACCTTGTACCCGGGCACGCTGGAAGGTGCATTGCGCACCGGTCAGCGGGCAGCCAGTCAGGTAGAAGACCTGGCGGCCGGCAAGTCGTTTGAACCGGCGAAAGTTGTTCCGGCAGCGACCGTTGCGGCGGCCGGCGCGGTGGCAGCGAAGAAAGGCAACTTCTTCACCAACCTGTTCATTGGTTCTGACGACAAACCGGCACCGGTCAAGGCGCCAGAACCAGTGGCTCCGGTTGCTCCGGCACCGGCTCCAACACCTGAGCCGGCCCCAGCGCCTGCTCCGGTCGAAGCGCCGAAACCAGCGGCACCGGTGAAAGCTGAACCGGCCAAAAAAGCCCCGGCCAAAAAGCCTGCTGCCAAAACCGAGGCCAAAAAGGCTCCGGCAAAAGCGCCGGCGAAGAAAGCTGAACCGGCTAAGAAACCAGCGGCCAAGCCCGCTGCGACTCCGGCGACGGATACCAAAGCGCAGTAAGCTTTGGGACTAAAAAACGCGGCAGAAATGCCGCGTTTTTTTATGTCCTGAAGAAAACCAATATCAAGAATCGAATAAATCTTGGGGCGCAGGTGTTCCTTAGTTGGACTTCATTTTTTCTTACACATTGGTCTTTAATCTTTCCTTAACTCACCTATTTCAGACTCTTGATCGTATTTCTCGATATTTCAAAGCGAAATTTTCCGCTTTAACTCGATAGATAACTCGATAGTCTTGTTCGCAGTTCTCACAGGATTTGGGCAATGCAGCTACGTAATTCTTCTTCGCGCTACGGTTGGGTCAGCATCTTTATGCACTGGGGCGTGGCGCTGGCGGTCTTCGGTCTGTTTGCGTTGGGCTTGTGGATGGTCGGTCTCGACTACTACAGCACCTGGCGCAAAGACGCGCCCGACTTGCACAAGAGCATTGGCCTGGTGTTGTTAGCCGTCATGGTTCTACGGGTGCTGTGGCGTTTCATCAGTCCGCCGCCGCCAGTACTGGAAAGCTATAACCGCATGACGCGCATTGGCGCCAAGTTCGGGCACTCGTTCCTGTATCTCAGTCTGTTTGCTGTGATGATTGCCGGTTACCTGATTTCCACCGCAGAAGGTGTCGGGATTCCGGTGTTTGGCCTGTTTGAAGTTCCTGCACTGGTGTCCGGACTACCGGACCAGGCAGACACCGCCGGTGTGATTCATCTGTATCTGGCGTGGATGCTGGTAATTTTTTCCGGCCTCCATGCGTTGGCAGCACTGAAACACCACTTTATCGATCGTGATGCGACCCTCACTCGAATGCTGGGGCGCAAAGCTTGACGTTCAACCTCGACTCCAAAGGAATAGAAAGCATGTTGAAAAAGACTCTCGCCGCTCTGGCAATCGGTTCTGCTCTGCTGTCCGCCAACGTGATGGCGGCCGACTACGTCGTCGACAAAGAAGGCCAGCACGCCTTCGTTGACTTCAAGATCAGCCACCTGGGCTACAGCTTCATCACCGGTACCTTCAAGGATATCGACGGCAAGTTCAGCTTCGACGCTGCCAAGCCTGAAGACAGCAAGATCGAGTTCAACGTGAACACCGCCAGCGTGTTCACCAACCATGCCGAGCGCGATAAGCACATCGCCAGCGGTGATTTCCTGGATGTGAGCAAGTTCGCCAAAGCCACGTTCGTTTCCACCAGCGTCAAATCCACCGGCAAAAACGCCGCGGGTAAAGACACTGCGGACGTGACCGGTGACCTGACCCTGCTGGGCGTGACCAAGCCAGTCGTGGTCAAGGCCACTTTCCTGGGTGAAGGCAAGGACCCATGGGGCGGCTACCGTGCCGGCTTCGAAGGCACTACCAGCATCAAGCGTTCCGATTTCGGCAAGCAGAAAGACCTGGGCCCACAGTCCGACGCGGTCGAGTTGTACGTGACGTTTGAAGGTGTCAAAGCGAAATAACTTTCGCTGCTAAAACAAAAACGCCCCCGATCTTGCGATCGGGGGCGTTTTTTATTGCCTGGCGCAATACGCACAGGCGATGAGATCAAGTGTGGGAGCGGGCTTGCTCGCAAAAGCGGTGGGTCAGTCGCCATCAATGTTGAATGTTCAACCGCTTTCGCGAGCAAGCCCGCTCCCACATTTGTTCTTTGGTGAATCCGGTATTTGCGCCTGACTTCAGGGCCGCTACGCAGAAAACAAAAATGCCCCTGATCTCGCGATCAGGGGCATTTTTTGTTACTGCGTTAAATCAGCGATTGCGGGTCAGCAACGCTGGCTTCTCGCCGCGCGGACGGCCTGGCAGTTGATCAAGTTGCTCAGGAGTCGGGAAACGATCGGTTTTCGACTCCTTGTGAATGATCTTCGGTGCCGGGCCGCGCGGGTTTTGCACTGCAGGTTCCGAACGCGGCTGATCGTCGGTGCGGGCAGGGCGGCGGTTGCGGGACTCTTCGCGACGGGCCTGGCCGTCACGTGGAGCACCATTGCGTGGGCCGCTGCGCTTGGCCGGCGGAGTGCCGGTGGTGGCGCCATCGCTGCTGCGTGGGCCGCTTTGACGACCCTGAGGCTTGCCGCCGCCGGTGCGCGGAGCACCTGCACCAGCTGTCGTGCCTTGTGCCGGAGCACTTGGACGGCGGCCACGGCCCTGAGCCGGTTTGGCTTGAGGAACGTAATCGACGCGGTTACCGAAGTTATCGATATCGTCGTCCAGGAACTCGTCCGGAGCACGGTCTGCGGCAGCAGCGCGTGGTGCTGGACGTTGTTGCTCGCGAGCCGGAGTGCCTTCGCGTGGCTTGTGTTCACGCGCCGGGCGATCGCCACGGCCAGTGGCTGCAGGTTTTTCCTTGCCGCCCTTGTCCTTGCCCTTGTCTTTACGACCGCCGCCACCGCCAGTGCCGTTCGGACCGTCGCCGCGCGGGCCACGTGGGTTGCGCGGGTTACGCACATCCGGACGCTCGCGGACTTCAGGCTTCTCGGCTTCTACAGCGCTGGAGTCGAAGCCCATCAGGTTGCCGTCGGCAATCTTCTGCTTGGTCATGCGCTCGATGCTTTTCAGCAACTTCTCTTCGTCCGGGGCAACCAGCGAGATCGCCTCGCCCGAACGACCGGCACGGCCAGTACGGCCGATACGGTGAACGTAGTCTTCGTCGACGTTTGGCAATTCGAAGTTGACCACGTGTGGCAACTGGTCGATATCCAGGCCGCGAGCGGCGATGTCGGTGGCGACCAGGATGCGCACTTCGCCGGCCTTGAAGTCGGCCAAGGCTTTGGTGCGAGCGTTCTGGCTCTTGTTACCGTGGATCGCAACGGCGCTGAGGCCGTGTTTGTCCAGGTACTCGGCCAGACGGTTGGCGCCGTGCTTGGTGCGGGTGAACACCAGCACCTGTTCCCAGGCACCTGCGGTGATCAAGTGCGCCAGCAGCGAACGCTTGTGGCTGGCAGCCAGGCGGAATACGCGCTGTTCGATACGCTCGACCGTGGTGTTCGGCGGCGTGACTTCGATGCGTTCCGGGTTGTGCAGCAGCTTGCCGGCGAGGTCGGTGATGTCTTTGGAGAAAGTCGCCGAGAACAGCAGGTTTTGACGTTTGCTCGGCAGACGAGCCAGGACCTTTTTCACGTCATGGACGAAGCCCATGTCGAGCATGCGGTCGGCTTCGTCCAGCACGAGGATTTCCACGTGGGACAAATCGACGCTGCCTTGGCCGGCGAGGTCGAGCAGGCGGCCAGGGCAGGCCACCAGCACGTCAACACCGCGGGACATGGCCTGAACCTGCGGGTTCATGCCGACGCCGCCGAAGATGCAGGCGCTGACGAACTTCAGGTCACGGGCATAGACCTTGAAGCTCTCGTGTACTTGAGCCGCGAGTTCGCGGGTAGGGGTCAGGACCAGTACGCGCGGTTGGCGCGGGCCGTGACGCTGGGATTTGTCCGGGTGACCGTTGGGGAACAACCGCTCCAGAATCGGAAGGGCGAAGCCGCCGGTTTTACCAGTACCTGTCTGAGCCGCGACCATCAGGTCGCGACCTTGCAACACGGCGGGAATGGCCCGCTGTTGCACCGGAGTAGGCTCGGTATAGCCCGCTGCCTCGATGGCGCGGACTAAAGCCTCGGAGAGACCGAGGGAAGCAAAGGACATGAGTAATCCTGTTTTAGTTAGGGCTTGGCCCAATGGGAGTCTTGCCTGGCGCGAATGGCGTTTAAGAGGAACGCAATCCCGTCCGGTCCTGCTGGGCCAAGAAGGCTCATCTGGAGTGCTCGCGCGGGCTGAAAAGCTGCGCTGTAGCGGGGTCGAGATGCCTTGAACAAGTCCGAGCGTCCGGGCGTGAGCCTGGCGGGAAGGCCGGAGTATAACAGAGCAATCACTGCGCGCCGCTTTCCTGCTGCTCAACGGTTTTTCCGCTGGCGGCGGTGGCTCTGGTGGTTTTTACCTCGGCCGCCGGGTCGGCGCCATAACGGGCGCTCAGTTCAGCGTACGCGGGCTCGCGCTTGAAGCGTCTGAGTTCGGCGCCGAAGCGCTGCACCAACAAGTCCATGCCGGCGTTGCGGCGTACTGCCAGGAACTGGCTCTGGTGGCTGATGACGGTCGGGTTCTCGGTAATCTTGTCGCGGATGCCCAATTCGTCAAGCAGGTGCTGACCCACCCGGCGGTCGGTGATCAGCAGGTCGATCCGCCCGCGCACCAGTTTACCGAAGTTGGCTTCATGGGTCGGCGCCGGTTCACGGGTGAATAGCGTCGATTCGCGGAAGTCCAGGCTGTACAGATAGCCCGGAGAGGTGCCAATGGTCAGGCCTTTCAGATCATCCAGAGTGTGAAACGGATGCGGGCGCTCATTGGCGTAAAACATCACAAACTCGACTTCCGAGAGCGGTTCGCTCGGGTAGAGCAGGGCAGCGTCGCGTTCGGCGCTGTGAAAAATGTCCAGTGCGCCATCCGCCTGGCCTGTTTCGAGCATCGACAGGCAGCGTTTCCATGGCAGGAACTGCCACTCGACCTCGACCTCCAGGCGCTTGAAGACAATTGCCGTGGTTTCGTAGTCCAGTCCCAGGGATTTGCCGTCCTCCTCATACACGTAAGGCGCCCACGGCTCGGTGACAATGCGCAGCTTCTCGCCCCGAGCGGCGAAGCTCAGGCAAGTAAAAAGAAACACGGTCAGTAACTGCGCGATCAAAGGCATGGCTTGAGATTACGACGAGAAACCGGAAAGAGCCAGAAACGGGATCCAGAAGCTCTAACTCAGTGTGTGCTGCACAATAAAAGGGCGTTAAAAGCAAAAGATCGCAGCCTCGTTTCACTCGACAGCTCCTACAGGGGATTGCGTACCCTGTAGGAGCTGTCGAGTGAAACGAGGCTGCGATCTCTTGATCTTGCTTTTAGCGCGGCAGCTTCAGATTGTTCCACACCGCCAGGCTCGGTTCGGCCTGGTTCAGCGTGTAGAAGTGCAGCCCTGGAGCGCCACCTTGCAGCAGGCGTTCGCACATCTCGGTGATGACTTGCTCACCAAAGCCTTGAATGCTTTGGGTGTCGTCGCCGTAGGCTTCCAGTTGCTTGCGGATCCAGCGCGGGATTTCCGCACCGCAGGCATCGGAGAAGCGCGCCAGCTTGCTGTAGTTGGTGATCGGCATGATCCCCGGAACGATAGGGATATTCACGCCCATCGCCCGTACACGCTCGACGAAGTAGAAGTAGCTGTCGGCGTTGAAGAAGTACTGGGTGATCGCACTGTTGGCGCCAGCGTTGGCCTTGCGCACGAAGTTGGTCAGATCGTCTTCGAAATTGCGCGCTTGCGGGTGCATTTCCGGGTAGGCGGCGACTTCGATGTGGAAATGATCGCCGGTTTCTTCACGAATGAATTCAACCAGGTCATTGGCGTGGCGCATTTCACCACTGGCCATGCCCATGCCGGAAGGCAGGTCACCGCGCAGGGCGACGATACGGGTGATACCGGCTGCCTTGTATTGGGTCAGCAGGCCGCGCAAGTCGTCCTTGCTGTCGCCAACGCAGGACAAATGCGGTGCGGCAGGGACTTTGACTTCGCTTTCGAGCTGCAACACGGTGTTGAGGGTGCGATCACGGGTCGAACCACCAGCGCCGTAGGTGCAGGAGAAGAAGTCAGGATTGTAGGTCGCCAGATGACGGGCAGTAGCGATCAGTTTTTCATGCCCAGCATCGGTCTTCGTAGGGAAGAACTCGAAGCTGTAGCGACGTTCTTGGGACATGGTCATATCCTTGGAAGCACGTAAGCCGGAGGCTTGCACGTCCCAATGTGGGAGCGGGCTTGCTCGCGAAGGCGGTGGGTCAGACGACATTAATGTTGAATGATAAACCGCCTTCGCGAGCAAGCCCGCTCCCACAAGGGAGAGCAGGCAGCAGGTCGAATCAGTAGCGGTAAGCGTGCGGCTTGAACGGGCCTTCAACGGTCACGCCGATGTAGTCGGCCTGGGTCTTGGTCAGTTGAGTCACCACGCCGCCGAAACCGCGGACCATTTCCAGGGCCACTTCTTCGTCGAGTTTCTTCGGCAGTACTTCAACGGTCAGGCGCTCGGCTTTTTGGGCTGGCGACAGGTCGGCGTACTTCTGGCCGAACAGGAAGATCTGAGCCAGAACCTGGTTGGCGAACGAACCGTCCATGATGCGGCTTGGGTGGCCGGTTGCGTTACCCAGGTTAACCAGACGGCCTTCGGCCAGCAGAATCAGATAGTCGTCGTTCTGAGCGTCGAATGCGCCAGTGCCGGTACGGTGGATCTTGTGAACCTGTGGCTTCACTTCTTCCCATGCCCAGTTCTTGCGCATGAAAGCGGTGTCGATTTCGTTGTCGAAGTGACCGATGTTGCAGACAACGGCACGCTTCTTCAGGGCTTTGAGCATGTTTGCGTCGCAAACGTTGACGTTACCGGTGGTGGTCACGATCAGGTCGATCTTGCCCAGCAGCGCTTTGTCGATGCTTGCTTCGGTGCCGTTGTTGATACCGTCGATGAACGGCGAAACCAGCTCGTAACCGTCCATGCAGGCTTGCATGGCGCAGATCGGGTCAACTTCGGAGACTTTAACGATCATGCCTTCCTGACGCAGGGACTGGGCCGAACCCTTGCCCACGTCACCGTAACCGATGACCAGCGCTTGCTTGCCGGACAGCAGGTGGTCGGTACCGCGCTTGATCGCATCGTTCAGGCTGTGACGGCAGCCGTACTTGTTGTCGTTCTTGCTCTTGGTTACCGAGTCGTTGACGTTGATGGCCGGGATTTTCAGTTCGCCCTTGGCCAGCATGTCCAGCAGGCGGTGAACGCCCGTGGTGGTTTCTTCGGTAACGCCGTGGACGCGGTCCAGGATCGCCGGGTATTTCTTGTGCAGCAGCTCGGTCAGGTCGCCGCCGTCGTCGAGGATCATGTTGGCATCCCATGGCGCGCCATCTTTCAGGATGGTTTGCTCAAGGCACCACTCGTACTCTTCTTCAGTTTCGCCTTTCCAGGCGAAAACCGGGATACCGGCAGCGGCGATAGCGGCAGCGGCCTGGTCCTGAGTCGAGAAAATGTTGCAGGACGACCAACGCACTTCGGCACCCAGGGCAACCAGGGTTTCGATCAGCACGGCAGTCTGAATGGTCATGTGGATGCAACCGAGGATCTTCGCGCCTTTGAGCGGCTGCTCACCGGCGTACTTGCGGCGTAGACCCATCAGGGCTGGCATTTCGGATTCGGCGATGATGGTTTCGCGACGACCCCAGGCAGCCAGGGACATGTCGGCAACTTTGTAATCGTTAAAATCTGCAGGCGTGATAACAGCGCTCATGATGAGCCTCCATTCGTAATGTATGCGAATGGGCGCCGTTGTGCGTTTAGTGTCTGACCGATAACGGTCAAGCAACGCCCCATCCGAGCCTGACAGGTCGAACCTGCTGCAGCGCCCCTCGGACAGGTGGCGGGAAAACGGTATCAACCGAAGATGACCGTTTTGAAACGGTGGCGATTATAGCCGTGTGAGCGATACTTCCAAAGCGTTTCTGTTGGTCAATGTCTGAACGGTAATCGAGGCCATAGCCGATGCTTGATAGAGCTCTAGGTCGGGCTCTGCCATGATGGCCGGCATCAATCGGCAAGACGGTCAGGAGTGAATATGAATTTCCACACCCGCAAATGGGTAAAACCCGAAGACCTCAACCCCAACGGCACGCTGTTCGGCGGCAGCCTGTTGCGCTGGCTCGACGAAGAAGCGGCGATCTACGCCATCGTCCAGCTGGGCAATCAGCGTGTGGTGACCAAGTACATTTCCGAGATCAACTTCGTCAGCGCCTCGCGCCAGGGCGACATCATTGAACTGGGCATCACCGCCACCGAGTTCGGTCGCACCTCAATCACCTTGAAGTGCGAAGTGCGTAACAAGATCACCCGCAAAAGCATTCTGACGGTGGAGAAGATTGTTTTCGTCAATCTGGGTGAAGACGGTTTGCCCGCGACACACGGCCAAACCGAGATCAAGTACGTCAAAGACCAGTTCAAGGATGATATCGCCAGCGAGTGATATCGGCGGCGCGCCCTTCGCGAGCAAGCCCGCTCCCACATTGGATCTTCAGCGAACACGGTTTCTGTGAACGACTGAGATTAAGGGTGGGTGGGCTTGCTCGCGAAAGCGGTGTAACAGTCGATGATGTTTTAACGGGTCAGTGAACAGCTCCGAACCCCGCGTGTCGTACCTACATGACACACCACAGGTTCCGGAGCTTTATGGACGCGCAAAAAGACGGCAAGACCCCGAACCTCTCGCCTGAAGAACAGCACGACGTCGACAAGAGCCAGCCACCTCGGGCGGCGGTGTTGCACGAAATCATCCGCACCCAGGGCGATCAGGAACTCGAACGCAGCGTCGCCGCCTTGTGGTGGTCGGCGCTGGCCGCCGGCCTGACCATGGGCCTGTCGCTGATGGCCATGGGGCTGCTCAATTCCCGTCTGCCGGACGGCGAAGGCTTCAAGGTGATCGCCAGTTTCGGTTACTGCGCAGGCTTTCTCGCGGTGATCCTCGCCCGTCAGCAGTTGTTCACCGAAAACACCCTGACGGCTGTGCTGCCGATCATGACCAAACCCACACTGAACAATTTCGGTCGATTGCTACGCCTGTGGTCGGTGGTGCTGGTGGGCAACCTCTGCGGCACGTTGCTGGTGGCGTATGTGATGCTGAATCTGCCGATTTTCGACAGCAAGACCGACCTGGCCTTCCTTGATATCGGGCGCAAGATCATGGAGAACGACGCCAGCCAGATGTTTGCCAAAGGCATTGTGTCGGGCTGGATGATCGCCACCATGGTCTGGATGATTCCGTCCATGGAGAGCGCGAAGATGTGGATCATCATCCTCATCACCTACCTAATGGCGCTGGGGGATTTCACCCACATCGTGGTCGGTTCGGCCGAGGTCTCGTATCTGGTGTTTGCCGGCGAGTTGCCGTGGAAGGATTTCTGGCTGGTGTTCGCCGGGCCGACGCTGGCGGGGAACATCATCGGCGGCAGCTTCATCTTCGCGCTGATCAGCCATGCGCAGATTCGCAGCGAGAGCGGGCCGCCGAAGAAGTCTACGGATCAAGGCCCGGAGCCCGACCCGCAGAAGACCACAAAGTAATCAGTGATGCTCGGCCTGTGCCGCTGGCGCAGGCTCACCCTTGGTCACGTGCTTGACCAGTTTGCCGATGCTCAACAGCAAGTCACGTTCCGGACAGAAAAGAGGGGATTCAGGGAGTGGCTGCTACACCGTGTCAACTTCTTCGCGAGCAAGCCCGCTCCCACACTGAATCGTCAGTGAACACCGATTTGGTGTACGACGGAGATCAAATGTGGGAGCGGGCTTGCTCGCGAATGCAATGTCATGGGCGATGCAGCTATTAGCCGGACACATTGACCGCAGCAACACCGCGACGTTGCAGATAGATGTAGAAAAGCGCCGTCAGCACCGTTAATCCACTGACCAGCGCGCCGGTCCACGGCAAGTTCGCCAGATCCGCGCCACTGGCAACGACCAGCCCACCAATCCACGCACCGGCCGCGTTGCCGAGGTTGAACGCGCTCTGGTTCAGCGTTGAACCCAGATTCGGCGCTTCATGGGCCTGATCGATGATCAGCAATTGCAAAATCGGGCACAGGGCAAAGGCGAAGATGCCCCACAACACCAGCGTGATCGCCGCCGGAATCACCGAGTGACTGGTCTGCGTAAATGCCGCCAGCACGACCAAAACGGCGAGTGCCATACCCACCAGCGACGGCAGCAATCGACTGTCAGCCAGGCGACCGCCGAGCATGCTTCCCGCCGTCAGTCCGACACCGAATAGCAGCAGCATGATGGTCACGCCATGCGGGCTGACGCCGGTGATGTCTTGCAGGATGGGGGCAATGTAAGTGAAGACGCTGAACAGGCTGGTCGACGCCAGCACGCTCATGCCCAGCGCCAACAACACGTTGACCTTGCCCAGCACTTTGAACTCGCTGGCGAGGTTGGCTTTGTCCATGGCGATGTCCTTCGGCAACCAGACCCACTGCGCGATCGCGGCAATCACGCCGATTACCGACACCGCCCAGAACGTCGAGCGCCAGCCGGCGTATTGCCCGAGCGCGGTGCCCAAAGGCACGCCCAGCACGTTGGCCAGGGTCAGGCCGGTGAACATCATCGCAATCGCTTGGGCGCGTTTGTTAGGTGCCACCAAACCGGCGGCAACCACCGAACCGATGCCGAAGAACGCACCATGGCAGAGCGCGGTGACCACTCGTGCGGCCATCAGCGTGGCGTAGTTCGGCGCCAATGCGCAAAGAATGTTGCCGAGGATGAACATCAGGGTCATGCCCAGCAGCGTGGCTTTGCGCGGCATGTTGGCGGTGCCGACCGCGAGGATCGGCGCACCGAACACCACGCCCAGGGCGTAGCCGGTGATCAGCAGGCCCGCGTGGGGGATGCTCACGGCGAGGTCGCGGGCGACATCGGGCAGCAAGCCCATGATGACGAATTCAGTGGTGCCGATGCCGAACGCGGCAACAGCGAGGGCAAGCAAGGCGAGTGGCATGCGCAAGGTCTCTGTCGGTAGTCTTGACGCTCTGATCAGGCATACGCATGCCGACGCCCGTTCTCGACGAGAGCGGGCGGTGGCAAAAATTATTGGAATTAGTCTGTGCGCAACTGAGTGCGGCGTGGTCGCTTGCAGTATAAACAGCTGCTGACATATGGCGAATCAATTATCTACCCGGTCAATGTAGGAGCTGCCGAAGGCTGCGGTCTTTTGATGTTGATTTTTTAAGATCAAAAGATCGCAGCCTTCGGCAGCTCCTACAGGGGGGGCGGGCAAATAATAAGGAGTGTGCCGTGCTTGCAACAGCACTGGTGTTGGTAGCGGCGCTGTTGCACGCGGCGTGGAATACCCTGATCAAATTCAGTGCGGAACGGCTGCTGGTGGTGGCCTGCATGGACAGCGTTGCAATGCTGTTTGTCGCGCTGATGCTGCCGTTCGTGGCGTTGCCACCCCTGGACATCTGGCCGTGGATTCTGGCGTCGGCGGCGTTTGAATTGCTCTATCGCTATTTGCTGATCCAGGCGTACCGGGTCGACGACCTCGGGTTGGTCTACCCACTGATGCGTGGCTTGTCGCCGCTGGTGGTGCTGGCACTGACGCTGATTTTTGCCGGGGAAGTGCTGACGAACCAGCAGATCTTCGGGATTCTGCTGATCCCGTTCGGCATGCTGTGCCTGCTCTGGCAAGGCGGCGGCGGTGCGCGATTGCCGTGGTCGATGCTGCCGGTGGTGGCGTTGATCGGCCTGTGCATCGGCTGCTACACCTTTATCGATGGCCAGGCGTTGCGGCGCTGGTCGCATCCGCTGGATTACCTGGTGTGGGTCACGTTGCTCAGCGCCTGGCCGTTCCCGTTACTGGCGCTGGTGCGTAAGCGACCGGCCTTCATGTTGTTCTGGCGTGAACAGTGGCGACTGGGGTTGGCGGTCGGGTTTTGCGTGTTGTTCAGCTACGCTCTGGTGCTGTGGGCCATGCAGCTGGGCTCGATTGCCGAAGCGGCGGCATTGCGCGAAATCAGCGTAATCCTGGTGGTGCTGTTCGGCATGCGTTACCTGAAAGAACCTTTCGGCAGGCCGCGGCTCTTAGCTTGTGGGCTGGTGCTGATCGGCATGCTGGTGATGAAGTTTTGACTGGAGCTTGACTCTTGAAACTTAAAGAAGGGATTGCGTTATGACGGTTGCTCTGTGGTGCATTTTGATCGCGATTTTCCTGCCCTATATCTGCACGGGCATCGCCAGGGTCAGTGGCGGGTTCAGGCCGAAAGACAACCATGACCCCCGTGACTTTCTCGAGTCACTGAATGGTTTTGGCCGACGTGCGTATGCGGCGCATCTGAACAGTTTTGAAGTGACTCCCGCGTTCGCGGCGGCGGTGATCGTTGCCCACCTGGCCGGCAATGCCGAACTGGTGACGATCAATGTGCTGTCGGTGTTGTTCATCACCAGTCGGCTGCTGTACATCATTTGCTACTTGGCGGACTGGGCGATTTTGCGATCGCTGATGTGGTTGGTGGGGATGGGGTTGATCGTCAGTTTCTTTGTGGTTTCTGTTTAAGAGCAAGATCAAGAGATCGCAGGCTTCGCCAGCTCCTACGCTCATCCGCGATTTTGCGGCGAGCCTGCGATCTTTTGACTTTAAAGCTTGTCGGTCACCTGAGGCACTTGAGGCAGGGCTGCACCTTTAGGCCAGAGCATCCAGATTTGCCCCTGCTGTTTCATGTCTCCCGCCAATTGCCCGGCCGCCTCGCCCGTGCCCCAGAACAGGTCTGCACGGACTTCGCCGGCAATTGCGCCGCCGGTGTCCTGAGCGGCTACCGGGCGTACCAGTGCGGTACCGTCCGGTTTAGTGGTCGACAACCACAACAGACTGCCCAGCGGAATCACTTTGCGATCCACCGCCGCGCTATAGCCTGCGGTCAGCGGAACGTTCAGCGAGCCGCGAGGCCCTTCGTTGCTGTCCGGGTTGCGGGTGAAGAACACGTAGCTAGGGTTGCTGCCCAGCAGTTCCGGAATGCGCGTCGGATTGGCCTTGGCCCAATTGCTGATGGCGCCCATGGTCACTTCTTCTTTTTTCAGCTCGCCCTGGTCCACCAGCCAGCGGCCGATCGGTCGATACGGGTGACCGTTCTGATCGGCATACGCAATGCGCAACTGGCGGCCGTCATCGAGCTGGATACGACCTGAACCCTGGATTTGCAGGAATTGCAGGTTCATCGGGTCGGCCAGCCAGGCAACGACAGGCGCCTTGACCCCTTGGGTTTCAATGGTGGCCGCATCGTCGTAAGGCTTGAGTACGCGACCTTCGAGTCGTCCGCGCAGGCGTTTGCCTTTGAGTTCCGGATAAATGCTGTCCAGAGAGACGATGATCATGTCCTCAGGCACACCGTACACCGGGATGTTCGCCACTTCGGTCTGGGTCAGGCTGCCGGGGTAGACCGGCTCGTAATAGCCGGTGATCAAGCCGTTGGGATTGTCATTGGCGGCGCGCAGGCCGTAGACGTCGAGGTTCTGCTTGAGGAAGCCACGAATGTCGCTGGCGGATTGCGGCACGTTGGCGGCAGCCGCGCAGGTCGAGCCCCACACCGGGTCGGCTTTGAGTCGGGTGCAGGCGCTGCGCCACGAACCGAAGCCGGCGACCAGGTCGTTGTCGGACACCGTCGGAAGTGCTTCCCACGTGGCGCTGGAGTAGGTGGCCAGGGCGTGGGTTTTCGGTTGGTTGTTGTCGCCACCGGTGCAGCCCGCAAGCACGGCCACCATCGGAAGTGTCCAGGCGAGGTTGTGACGCCATGCCTTGAAACGGCTGTTCATGGAGTAATTCCTTTGTCGGTTGCCTGAGTGCTCCATGCGCTCAAACAACCCGTATTGATAATAGGGCTATTGGTCTTTGCCGATGACGCGAGGATACTGGCCGCCGTTTCCCGTGACCTGAAGCCACCATGACTCTTAAAAGACTTTCTGTTGTATTGCTGGCCTGCCTGACGTTGTCTGCCTGCGGTGGTGTCGATCCCAACTCGCCGCTGGGCCAGCGCAAGGCGATCTTCAAGCAAATGCTCAAGACCGGCGAAGACCTGGGCGGCATGTTGCGTGGTCGCATCCCGTTTGACGGTCCGAAATTCGCTGACGGTGCCGTGAAGCTCGATGCGTTGTCCCGTGAACCCTGGAAACATTTTCCGCAGGTGCGCGAAGAAGATCACACCAGTGCCAAGAGCGATGTATGGCAGAAACAGGAACACTTCCAGGACATGGCCCGCACCCTTGAAGTCGCCACCGGTGAATTGGTGATTGCCAGCAAGGTCCAGCCTTACAAGGCCAGTAACCTGGGGCCGGCCGTGCAGAAGGTCGAAGATGCCTGCAGTGCCTGCCATAAAGAGTTTCGGGATCATTGAGTCCTGAGCTGATCCTTACTTATCCAGCTCATCGAGTGCGTCCTGCAGTTCCTTGCGGGACTCGGCGAGTTTGTCTTTGTGCTTGTTGATTTTCTCGGCGTCGCCTTTCTTCATGGCCTTGTCGAGGTCAGCCTGACGCTGGCTGACTTCGTGCTTGGCGTCGAGCACCTTGTTTTCCCGTTCTTTCTTCAGGGAAGCATCTGTGCATTGAGCAGTGACTTCACTCAGGGCCGTTTCAAGGCCTGCCTGCTGATCGGCGTTGCCGTGGGACTTGGCCAGTTCAATCTGGTTGATGATGCCCTGCTTCTTTGCGGCGCAGCCGGTCAGGCCCGGAGCTTCTTCGGCGGCCATTAGTGGAGCGGCCAGCACGCTGCAAAGGGTCAACAGGGCGAGCGGTGAAAGAAGTTTCATAAAGGCTCCATGTGAAAAAGCGATCGGGTCGATGTGGCGATGGGGAGTTTGAGCCCAGCGGCACCATTGGGTTCCCGGGTTGGCGGACATCGCCGGCCGTTAAAAACCGTCAATCCCCGCAATACGTAATGTTTCACTCAAGGCCAGGACCTGCGGGTCGCGGAAAAATGCGCTCAATTGCGCTGCGCGTCCCGGGCCGATGCCGGCTTCTGCCTGCCATTGTTCGGTGTTTCGTTGTGCCAGTTCCTGCCATGAATCGGCAAGCCGCGCCTGGCCTGTCGGCGGTAAACCCAGGGCTTTGAGCCAGCGAGTGAAAGGGCGTTGCCGGGCACTGTTGAAACTGTTCAAAAGACGAGCGCTGCTGCGTTCGCCGAAGCCGTCAATGTTAGCAAGCTCTTGAGCATCGAGGGTCAACCAATCCAGCAGGCCTTTCAGGCGGCCTGTTTCTAAAAGTTTCTCCCAAGTGCCAGGACCGACATGCGGCAACGCCAGTCCCTGCTTGCCGCTGAGCCAGGTCAGTCGGGCGAGGAATTGGCTTTCGCACCCCGGTGTCGGCTGCCAGCAACTCAAATGATGAAAGTCCTCCGCGAGCGGTACGCTCAATTCAGCGCGTTGGGTGCTGCGCAGCATGACACCGTCTAACCTTGGAATGGTCAGGCCTGCCAGGCTGATGGACACCTGATCGCCGGGGCGGATGTCCAGTTCTTCCCAGCGTCGCAGGGAGCTGACGCTCACGCGCTTGATTTGTCGGTCATCGAGTTTCACAGGTGTCAGTTCAAGTACCGGGGTGATCCGCCCGGTTCGCCCAATCTTGAAGTTGACCTTGCGCACTTCGGTCAGCGCTTGAGCAAACGGATACTTCCAGGCAACGCTCCAGTGGGGAGGCCGGGCCTGTCGGCGCTCCGCCGGTGGACGTTGGCTCTGACGCAAAACGATGCCATCGCTGGCGAAAGGCAAGGGCGCGCGATACCAGTGATCGCGCCAGCGTTCAGCGTCGGCAAATGCCTTGATCGGCTGGCTGTACGGTGCGGTGCTCGGGAAACCCAGTTCGTCCAGGGCCGCCACGCGAGCGGGCAAAGTAGCCGGGCCCTGAGGCCAGTCCCAGACAAACAACCCTATACCACCGGCCTGATCGGCGTTCAGCTCTTTGCGTGCCATTAATCCGGCCACCGTGGCGCGGGCATTGAGGCTGCCAGCCCGGGCTTGTATGTGGTCAGTCAGGCGCCAGTAGAGTTCGCCTTGCACCAGCAGCTCCAGCGGTTGTGGCAGCGCTTGAGGAATGGCGGCGATCTGGCGCGCCGAGGTGGTCCAGTCCTGGCCGTTGACACCGTCACCGCGACTGATCGCCTGATGCAGCAAGCCATTGCGATAGATCAGCGTCACCGCTACACCGTCGACCTTGGGTTGTACCCAGATATCGTTTCGATCGCGCAGCCAGTCCTCTACCGCGCGACCATCACGGAGTTTTTCCAGGCCAGTGTGGGCGATGGGGTGGGGGATCGTGCCGCCGGCGGTGCGCAAAGGTTCGGGCGCCAAACCCAGGTCAAAACATTTCCGCCATTCGATCAGTCTCGCACGGGATTGATCATAGATTTCGTCGGGGACCAGTGAGCGTCCGTTGCGGTGATAGTGGTCGTCCCAGAGGTCGATTTGTTTCTGCAGTGACGTGATTTCGTCCAGGGCGCGTGCGGGTGGCCAGTCGGGGCACTCGCCAGCGTTTGAACTCAGGCAAAGAAAGGTCAGGAAAAAACAGAAAAACAGGCGCAGAAGCATTGTGAGCGTCCTTGCTCAGGGAGAATGCTTTCAAGGCTAGTCAGCTTTCGGGCGTCGGTAGCGAGGATGTTTTTCGGTGTGTTTCGAGAGACAGGAAGATCAAGAGATCGCAGCCTCGTTTCACTCGACAGCTCCTACACAAATCCCTGTAGGAGCTGTCGAGTGAAACGAGGCTGCGATCTTTCGATTTTCGCGCAATAAAAAGCCCCGCACGGCGAACCGTGCAGGGCTTTTGGTACCGCCGGGGAAGTCTTACAGGCCGGCAGCCGCGCGCAAGGAATCGGCGCGGTCGGTCTTTTCCCAGGTGAAAGTGGTGAAAGTGTCTTCGCCCACAGTCTTGGTTGTCGGGGTGCGACCGAAGTGGCCGTACGCAGCGGTTTCCTGGTACATCGGGTGCAGCAGGTCGAGCATGGTGGTGATTGCGTATGGACGCAGGTCGAACACTTCGCGAACCAGTTTGACGATTTTGTCGTCGCTGATCTTGCCGGTGCCGAAGGTGTTCAACGAGATCGACGTCGGCTGAGCAACACCGATCGCGTAGGAAACCTGAATCTCGCAACGCTCAGCCAGGCCGGCCGCCACGATGTTTTTAGCCACGTAACGACCCGCGTAGGCGGCCGAACGGTCAACCTTCGATGGATCTTTACCGGAGAACGCGCCGCCGCCGTGACGGGCCATGCCGCCGTAGCTGTCAACGATGATCTTGCGACCGGTCAGACCGCAGTCGCCTACCGGGCCACCGATGATGAACTGGCCAGTCGGGTTGATGTGGAACTGGGTGTCTTTGGACAGCAGTTCGGCAGGCAGTACGTGCTTGACGATCAGCTCCATCACGCCTTCGCGCAGGTCTTTGTAGGACACGTCAGGGTTGTGCTGAGTCGACAGTACAACGGCGTCGATACCGACAACTTTGCCGCCTTCGTAACGGCAAGTCACTTGCGACTTGGCGTCCGGGCGCAGCCAAGGCAGCAGGCCGGATTTACGGGCTTCGGCCTGACGCTGAACCAGCTGGTGCGAGAAGGTGATCGGTGCTGGCATCAGCACGTCGGTTTCGTTGCTGGCATAGCCGAACATCAGGCCCTGATCGCCGGCGCCCTGATCTTCAGGCTTGGCACGGTCGACGCCCTGATTGATGTCAGGAGACTGCTTGCCAATGATGTTCATCACGCCGCAAGTGGCGCCGTCGAAGCCGACATCGGAGCTGTTGTAGCCGATGTCCAGAATGACGTTACGCACGATCTCTTCCAGGTCGACCCAGGCCGACGTGGTGACTTCACCTGCGATGATTGCAACGCCGGTTTTTACCAGGGTCTCGACCGCGACACGGGCGAATTTGTCTTCAGCAATGATGGCGTCCAGCACAGCATCGGAAATCTGGTCGGCGATTTTGTCCGGATGCCCTTCGGACACGGACTCGGAGGTGAAGAGGGAGTATTCGCTCATCTCGATTTTTTCCTGAATTTACCGATGGTGAGTGTCGCCAGCCGGTCGCTGAAAATGGCGGACCTGGATCTGGAAACCATTACGTAAGCCTACATAGAGGCTTTCCCCGGGAACGAGTCCCGCAGCGGTGGCCCAACGGGCCAAATCGTCCTGTTCAAACCCCAACCAGAGATCACCGCAGGCCTCCCTGGCCCAACTCTGGTTGTGGCTACATAACTCTGTCACGAGCAGGCTACCGCCCGGTTGCAGCAAGTTGGCCATGTGCTTGAGAGCTTCGGCCGGCGCAGCGAAATGGTGCAGCACCATGTTCAGTACAACGCAGTCAGCCTTGAGGCGGACACCGTTCAATGCATCGGCCAATTGCAGGCTGACGTTAGCCAGCGTTTCACGTTCGCAAACCTGGCGCGCCAGTTCGAGCATCGCCGGGCTGTTGTCCAGCGCCGTGACCTGTGTAAAGCGGCGCGCCAGTTCCGGCAAAAATGCGCCATCTCCGGGGCCGACTTCGATGGCCGTGGCGCCTTCGCTGAAACTCAGCTTGTCGAGCAATGCCACCACGCTTTCGCGGTATTGCGGCAGACCGGCGATCAAGTCTTGCTGGGCGCGAAACTTCTCCGCGACCCGTGAGAAAAAGTCCTGGCTGGCCGCCGCTCGTTGCCCATGGACCTGACCGATCCGCGACTGCACATCGGCAGGCAGGGGCAGGTTGTCCACTTCTTCCAGTAGCGCGGCATGCAGCTTGCCGCCCAGCAGGTCGGTGTGGGGCAGGGCGCGACGGTAGAAAATCGCGTTGCCTTCACGGCGCGTCGCCACCAGATCGGCCTGGGCCAATACCTTGAGGTGATGACTCATGCCGGACTGGCCGATGCCAAAGATCTGCGCCAGCTCCAGTACGCCAAACGAATCGTTGGCCAGCGCGCGCAATACATTCAGCCGCAGAGGATCGCCGCCGGCCTTGCACAGGGCCGCCAGCTCATCGCAATCGTCATGTCGAATGGAAGGCACACGTAAATTCATAAGGCCAGCAGTCTAGTGACGGTCAGAAAACACCGCAAGAGCAATATCAAAAAGTTTTGATATTGCACGATAGATGGCACTTCTCGGGGAAAGGGTCACTCTACAAATCGTCAGCGGAAAGGTTTCATCAGGCGAATGCGACTTTATCCACCGGAAAAACGCCTTCAGATGACTATCTGTCATTGCCCCGAGGCGGGTGGGTGAGGGAAAATGCTCGCCTTTTTTCCGTTTCGTTTTATTCAGCCCCCAGGAGAACAGCGATGCCCAGCCGTCGTGAGCGTGCCAACGCCATTCGTGCCCTCAGCATGGATGCCGTGCAAAAAGCCAACAGCGGCCATCCCGGTGCCCCTATGGGTATGGCGGATATCGCCGAAGTACTTTGGCGTGACTACCTGAAGCACAACCCGAGCAATCCATCGTTCGCCGACCGTGACCGCTTCGTGCTGTCCAACGGTCACGGCTCGATGTTGATCTACTCGCTGCTGCACCTGACCGGCTATGACCTGTCGATCGAAGACCTGAAGAACTTCCGCCAACTGCACAGCCGCACCCCGGGTCACCCGGAATTGGGCTACACCCCAGGCGTTGAAACCACCACCGGTCCACTGGGCCAAGGCCTGGCCAACGCCGTTGGTTTTGCCCTGGCAGAAAAAGTCCTGGCGGCGCAGTTCAACCGTCCGGGCCACAATGTTGTCGATCACCACACCTACGTGTTCCTGGGTGATGGCTGCATGATGGAAGGCATTTCCCACGAAGTCGGCTCCCTGGCCGGTACTTTGGGCCTGGGCAAACTGATCGCCTTCTACGACGACAACGGCATTTCCATCGACGGCGAAGTCGAAGGCTGGTTCACCGACGACACGCCGAAGCGCTTCGAAGCCTACAACTGGCAGGTCATCCGCAACGTTGACGGTCACGACCCTGAAGAGATCAAGATCGCGATCGAAACTGCGCGCAAAAGCGATCAGCCAACCCTGATCTGCTGCAAGACCACCATCGGTTTCGGTTCACCGAACAAGCAAGGCAAGGAAGACTGCCACGGCGCCCCACTGGGTGACGCGGAAATCGCTCTGACTCGTGCTGCGCTGAAATGGAACCACGGTCCGTTCGAAATCCCGGCCGACATCTACGCCGAGTGGGACGCCAAGGAAACCGGTCGCGCGGCCGAAGCCGAATGGGATCAGCGTTTCGCTGCCTACTCTGCTGCCTTCCCTGAGTTGGCCAACGAGCTGATTCGTCGTCTGAGCGGCGAACTGCCGGAAGACTTCGCTGAAAAAGCCTCTGCTTATATTGCTGAAGTCGCTGCCAAAGGCGAAACCATCGCCAGCCGTAAAGCCAGCCAGAACGCATTGAATGCCTACGGCCCGCTGTTGCCTGAACTACTGGGCGGCTCCGCTGACCTGGCCGGTTCCAACCTGACCCTGTGGAAAGGTTGCAAAGGTGTTTCGGCTGAAGACGCCAGCGGCAACTACATGTACTACGGCGTTCGCGAGTTCGGCATGAGCGCGATCATGAACGGCGTGGCCTTGCATGGCGGTCTGGTGCCTTACGGCGCGACCTTCCTGATGTTCATGGAATATGCCCGCAACGCCGTGCGCATGGCCTCGCTGATGAAGCAGCGTGTCGTGTTCGTCTACACCCACGACTCCATCGGTCTGGGCGAAGACGGTCCGACTCACCAGCCGATCGAGCAACTGACCAGCTTGCGCAGCACGCCGAACCTCGACACCTGGCGCCCAGCCGATGCCGTTGAATCGGCGGTGTGCTGGAAACTGGCTCTGGAACGCAAGGACGGCCCTTCGGCGCTGATCTTCTCGCGTCAGAACCTGCAGCACCAAACTCGTAATGCGTTCCAGATCGCCGACATCGCCCGTGGCGGTTACGTGTTGAAGGATTGCGACGGCGAACCTGAGCTGATCCTGATCTCCACCGGTTCCGAAGTCGGTCTGGCGGTTCAGGCCTACGACAAGCTGACCGAACAAGGTCGTAAGGTGCGTGTTGTTTCGATGCCTTGCACCAGCGTGTTCGATGCTCAGGACGCCGGCTACAAGCAAGCGGTTCTGCCGTTGCAGGTCAGTGCCCGTATCGCCATCGAAGCCGCCCACGCGGACTACTGGTACAAGTACGTGGGCCTGGAAGGCCGCGTGATCGGCATGACCACCTACGGCGAGTCGGCGCCTGCGCCTGCCTTGTTCGAAGAGTTCGGCTTCACCCTGGAAAACATCCTGGGTCAGGCTGAAGAGCTGCTGGAAGACTGATCCAGAAAATGTGTCGCCTGGACTGACGCCATCGCGAGCAAGCTCGCTCCCACAGGGATGTACACCGTCCATGTGGGAGCGAGCTTGCTCGCGATAGCGTTGGTCCAGGCAACGCTGCAATAACGGATTCACCCAGGTAATCGAGAACCCCATGCCTCAACCGCGTCCTTACAAAGTTGCACTCAACGGCTACGGCCGGATTGGTCGTTGCGTCTTGCGTGCGTTGTTTGAGCGAGGCGATAAGGCCGGGTTTGAAATTGTTGCGATCAACGATCTGGCTGACATGGCCAGCATCGAATACCTGACACGCTTCGACTCCACTCACGGGCGTTTTCCCGGGGAAGTGAAGGTCGAGGGCGATTGTCTGCATATTAATGGCGACTGCGTGAAGGTCCTGCGCAGTGCCACCCCTGAAGGCATCGATTGGGCGTCGTTGGGCGTCGATCTGGTGCTGGAGTGCTCCGGCGCTTACCACACGCGTGCCGATGGCCAGCGTTTCCTCGACGCCGGTGCGCCGCGTGTGCTGTTTTCCCAGCCGATGGCCAGCGAGGCGGATGTCGACGCCACTATCGTCTACGGCGTGAACCAGGATTGCCTGACCGGTGATGAGCTGCTGGTGTCCAACGCGTCCTGCACCACCAACTGCGGCGTGCCGCTGTTGCGCCTGCTGGATCAGGCCATTGGTCTGGAATACGTGTCGATCACCACCATTCACTCGGCGATGAACGATCAGCCGGTGATCGACGCCTATCACCACGAAGACTTGCGGCGCACCCGTTCGGCGTTTCAGTCGGTGATTCCGGTGTCCACTGGTCTGGCGCGTGGCATCGAACGGCTGTTACCGGAACTTGCCGGGAGAATTCAGGCCAAAGCCGTGCGGGTGCCGACGGTTAACGTGTCTTGCCTCGACATTACGATGCAGACCGTGAGCGACACCGACGCCACCGAGGTCAACCGGATTTTGCGCGAGGCCGCCACCAGCGGCCCGCTCAAAGGCCTTCTGGCCTACACCGAGTTGCCTCACGCCAGTTGTGATTTTAATCATGACCCACATTCGGCCATCGTCGATGCCAGTCAGACCCGAGTTTCCGGCCCACGGCTGGTGAACATCCTGGCCTGGTTCGACAACGAATGGGGGTTTGCCAACCGAATGCTGGATGTTGCGGAACACTATCTGCAATCAGCTGGCTCTCCAAAACACTGCTCTCCAAAACAGTAGGAAATGCGACCCATGACCGTGTTGAAGATGACCGACCTCGATCTGCAAGGTAAGCGCGTACTGATCCGCGAAGACCTCAACGTCCCAGTCAAGGACGGTGTTGTCACCAGCGATGCGCGAATCCTGGCCTCGCTGCCGACCATCAAGCTGGCCCTGGAAAAAGGCGCGGCCGTGATGGTCTGCTCGCACCTTGGCCGTCCGACCGAAGGCGAGTTCTCGGCCGAGAACAGCCTCAAGCCAGTCGCTGATTACCTGAGCAAGGCCCTGGGCCGTGAAGTGCCGCTGGTGGCCGATTACCTGGGCGGCGTTGACGTGAAGGCCGGCGACATCGTGCTGTTCGAAAACGTGCGCTTCAATAAGGGCGAGAAAAAGAACGCTGACGAACTGGCTCAGCAATACGCCGCCCTGTGCGACGTGTTCGTGATGGATGCCTTCGGCACCGCTCACCGTGCGGAGGGTTCGACCCATGGCGTGGCCAAGTTCGCCAAAATCGCGGCCGCTGGCCCGTTGCTGGCCGCTGAACTGGACGCACTGGGCAAAGCCCTCGGCGCCCCGGCCCAGCCAATGGCAGCCATCGTTGCCGGCTCCAAGGTCTCGACCAAACTCGACGTACTCAACAGCTTGAGCCAGATCTGCAACCAGCTGATCGTCGGCGGCGGCATTGCCAACACCTTCCTGGCCGCTGCCGGTCACCCGGTCGGCAAGTCCCTGTACGAGCCGGACCTGCTGGACACCGCTCGCGCCATCGCCGCCAAGGTCAGCGTGCCGCTGCCGGTCGACGTCGTGGTTGCTAAGGAATTCGCTGAAAGCGCCACCGCTACCGTCAAACTGATCGCTGATGTGGCCGCAGACGACATGATTCTGGACATCGGCCCACAGACCGCGGCGAATTTCGCCGAGCTGCTGAAGTCGTCCCAAACCATTCTGTGGAACGGCCCGGTGGGCGTGTTCGAATTCGACCAGTTCGGTAACGGCACCAAAGTCCTGGCCCAGGCCATCGCAGACAGCTCGGCATTCTCCATTGCTGGCGGCGGCGACACCCTGGCCGCTATCGATAAATATGGCGTTGCCGATCAGATCTCCTACATTTCTACCGGCGGCGGCGCGTTCCTCGAATTCGTCGAAGGCAAGGTGCTGCCGGCCGTTGAAGTCCTGGAAAGCCGGGCCAAGGCCTGAGGCCGCCCATTTGACCAGGCAAAGGAGTGTTCAGATGGTCAAAACATTAGCGCTGTTGATTATCGCGGGGTCGCTGGCAGCTTGCGGGAGTAACCCGAAAGCCCCGAAGGTACCCGAGACGCCTGAACAGGACAAAGGCTGCTACCAGGCCGACTGGCAGGCGGAAACCAATCCGGTGATCAACAAGCGTTCCGGGCCTGATGGCCTGGACAAATATGAGACACAGACCCCGGCCAAGGAACATGGTTGCCCTTGACGGGTCTGACACTTTACTCAGGGCTGGCGACGTGCGTCGTCGGTCGAGGAACATGGATGAAAGGTTTTATCGCCGTTGCGACGCTGGCTCTGCTGGCAGGTTGCGCTAATTTGAACCTGTTCAAGCCTGCCGAATCGACGGACAACTGGACCATCTGGACCTGCGACAGTCAGGCTAAAGTGCTCTGGCGCTACACCGACGAAAGCCGCAAGGAAGTCGACGTTCGCCTGGGCGGTGCCGATCAGGTCTACCGCTTGAAGCATGAGCCGGGCGCCGAAGGTTCGCTGTACAGCAACGACATGCTGGCGTTTCACATAAAAGGTGAGGAAGGCCTGGTGTACTGGGTCGCCACCAATGATTTGATCGGCCGCGGTTGCAAAGCGCAGTAAGACACGAAATTGATACACCACAGATCCAATGTGGAAGCCAGATCCAAATGTGGGAGCGGGCTTGCTCGCGAAGGCGTCGGGTCAGCTTGCATCAACGTTGAATGTTAAATCGCATTCGCGAGCAAGCCCGCTCCCACAATGAATCTGTGCGGGTACATCAGATTTTTGCAGCACCGAATGAGCGGAGCGGGCCAACCCCCGATCTGCAATAACTTGAATAGCCGCCGCCGCTACGGCAGGCTGGCACGATTAACGACCCTCAACCGGGAGAGACACACACAATGGCACTTATCAGCATGCGCCAGATGCTGGACCACGCAGCCGAGTTCGGCTACGGCGTTCCAGCCTTCAACGTCAACAACCTTGAGCAGATGCGCGCCATCATGGAAGCCGCTGACAAGACTGACTCCCCGGTGATCGTCCAGGCTTCGGCCGGTGCTCGCAAATACGCAGGCGCCCCGTTCCTGCGTCACCTGATCCTGGCGGCAATCGAAGAATTCCCGCACATCCCGGTGTGCATGCACCAGGACCACGGCACCAGCCCTGACGTCTGCCAGCGCTCCATCCAACTGGGCTTCAGCTCGGTGATGATGGACGGTTCCCTGGGCGAAGACGGCAAGACCCCGACCGACTACGACTACAACATCCGCGTCACCCAACAAACCGTGGCCCTGGCTCACGCCTGCGGCGTATCGGTAGAAGGCGAGCTGGGCTGCCTGGGTTCGCTGGAAACCGGCATGGCCGGTGAAGAAGACGGCATCGGTGCCGAAGGCGTTCTGGATCACAGCCAAATGCTGACCGACCCGGAAGAAGCCGCCGACTTCGTCAAACGCACTCAGGTCGACGCCCTGGCCATCGCCATCGGCACCAGCCACGGCGCCTACAAGTTCACCAAGCCGCCTACCGGCGACGTGCTGGCCATCGACCGCATCAAAGAAATCCACAAACGCATCCCGAACACCCACCTGGTGATGCACGGCTCGTCTTCGGTTCCGCAAGACTGGCTGGCGATCATCAACCAGTACGGCGGCGACATCAAAGAAACCTACGGCGTACCGGTTGAAGAAATCGTCGAAGGCATCAAGCACGGCGTGCGCAAGGTCAACATCGACACCGACCTGCGTTTGGCGTCTACCGGTGCGATGCGTCGCCTGATGGCTACCAACCCGAGCGAGTTTGATCCGCGTAAATTCTTCGGCGCGACTGTTACTGCCATGCGTGATGTGTGTATCGCACGTTATGAAGCGTTTGGTACTGCGGGTAATGCTTCGAAGATCAAGCCGATCTCGTTGGAAGCGATGTATCAGCGGTATTTGAAGGGTGAGTTGAACGCGAAGGTCAACTAAGCCTTCAGCGTTACTACCGGTATTAAAAAACCCGCAGCGATGCGGGTTTTTTATTGCCTGAAAATTGACTACTGACTCTTGGGCGTTTCAACCCCGTGCTGCTCAATCACCCGAAACACATCGCTTACATCCTGAACCAGGATCCGGGCGAAGTTGGTGACGGTGTTGATGTCGTTCTCGGCGTAGTCGGGGAGGCTGGTACAGGCCATGAGGTGCAGGTATTTGAGGGCGGCGTTGAGGCGTTCGCTGACACAATTGTGGAGTTCGCGCAGCGGGGCGTCGCTGTCGATGAGGAGGACGGGGTAGTCGGTGGCGAATTGGGACATGGGGGTGAAGCGACGGGGCGGTTGTTGATTGCTCATGGAAAATCCTTAACTCAAGAAAGAATTCGCCACCGTTTGCTGCGAAACAAATGGGGTGGCAGCTGTGCGCGGGTTCGCAGACCGAGGAGTTAAGACCCGGCAGACCCGAGGGTCTCCCACGCACAGCCGCCATAAAAAACGAGTACGGGCAAACGCTGCCCGTGTCGTATTTTGACGGTTGTGGTTCTAACTCGGTAGGGCTGCGAAACCCTATAGCCGACTGCTGTCAGCGACGGGGCGAACTATCAGCGGCGACTTTGGCGGCTGCAACCGGGGTGTAGGACCGTGCGCGGTCATTGTAGCGAGGGGGCTTGGTCCCGCTCGGCGGCGCAGCCGTCGTCAATCGGGCTGTGTGGTGTGTCAGCAGGAATGAGATGGCAGGTTTTGGGGCCAACTTTGCAGCCCGGTGGGAGCAACTCCCTCGCCACAATGGGCGGGTTCCTACGTGCTTTTCGGAGCTAAAGATCAAAAGATCGCAGCCTTCGGCAGCTCCTACATCTATGGTTACCCCCTTTTCTGCAATACTGTTTTTGATGCGTGTTTGGCTTGCTTTCATCTATCCGGCGTCTGAGTGGGGGTTGTGGTCCCCGCGCCTCGATGAGAATCGATGCCCGACGATCCTAATTAGTGGAACGGCCTTTCAGCCGTGTAGGAGCTCAGGGTTGTCGTCAGGCCGGTTGGCCGTTCACGTCATCTGTTATCCAGCATCGCAAAACCAGGTGGGTGGTGCTCGGGTGACAGCAGGGTCAGGCGTTCATCTTGGCTGGCCCTGCATCGAATTCAGTGTGGTGTGCTGCGATTGCCCAGGCGATCCTCGCCAGCTTGTTGGCCAGCGCACAGACCACGAGATTGGAGTGATGGTGGGACGCTAATAACTGGCGGACCCAGTCCGCCAAAGCGCCTTTCTGTCGCTCCAGCTGGATCAGGTAGACACGGGCGCACTGGATGAGCAGGCGCCTCTGGTTTCGATCACCGCGCTTGCTGATGCCCAACAGGACGGTCTTGTCGCCCGTGGAATGCTGTTTGGGCACCAGCCCGATGGAGGCTGAATAGCCTCGGCCGCATTTGAATTGTTTGCCATCGCCCAACTCGGCAGCCAGGACGGTGGAGGTGATCGGGCCTAAGCACGGTATTGTCATCAAGCGCGATGCCAGATCATCTTCAGCGGCCTGGCATTGCACTCGCTTATCCAGTGTCTTGATCCGCTCAGTCAGGTAGTTGAAGTGCTCATGCAGCATCGTCAGATTTAGTTTGATGGCCTCAGAGAATGAACTCGTCTCAAGCAGCCCCGGCAGTTCATTGATCGACTTGAAGCCGGGGGCCAGGCTGACGCCAACCTCCAGAAGGGCGGCGTGAATCCGATTGACGGTTGCGGTGCGGTCTTTGATGAACGCATCGCGGGTGGAGTTGAGCATGGCCAGCGCCTGTTGGGCCTGGGTTTTGGGCGGCACAAAGCGCATGGTGGGGCGAGTCGCCGCCTCGCAGATCGCCTCGGCATCGGCGAAGTCGTTCTTGTTGCTTTTCACGTAAGGACGCACGAGATGAGGGGCGATGAGCTTGGGCGTATGGCCCAGCTTGGCGACCTGTTGTGCCATGAAGTGGGCGCCGCCACAGGCTTCCATCACGACGGTGCAGGGTTCGAGATTCGCCAGATGTTGGATGAGCGTCATTCGAGTGAATTTTTTGCGGTAGAGCTCATTCCCGCGCTCATCTTGTGCATGCAGATGGAAGGTACGTTTTCCTAAGTCGATGGCGGCAATAGCTACTTTCATGGCAACGGTCTCCGATGAGCCCCCTGTGAAAGCTTAGTGGGCGATCACGGGCGGCGGCGGGGGTAGCCATTTCATTAGTGGCGACTCGATCTCATGTGGAGCTGCCGAAGGCTGCGATCTTTTGTGCGGTGGACGCGATCTCTATTTATCGTGATCAATATCCAGCTTGCTGAACGTCACTTGCCCGCCTTCGCTGGTGTACCCGGTGTTGTCCTGCACATAAACCCCGGCCTTGAAGTACAGCGGCTTGACGCTCCAGGTCTTGCTGATTTCGGTGTCCCACTGGTAGCCCGCCGCACTGATGCCCAGCGCGCCGCGCGGGCTCAGGTGGATGAGGTAGGAAAACTCCCGATCCAGTTTCACCCCGGTAGCAATGGTGATTATCCGTGCGCTATCGTCATCAGGGTGCATACGAACCTTGGCGACGATGTTGCCTGACTGCGTAGTGGTGCTGTACTGATACTCGAGCTTCACCATGGGCTTCTGGCTTTCATAGGCGTGGATCTGGCCAATAACGATCTTCCCCGAACTCGGTACCTGATTCACCGCCATGGTGGCGCGCAGGGTATTGTCGGCGTCCGGGTAGAGCCAGTTTTTCAGGGTGCCATTGCTGTAGGTTTCGCGAAGTTCAGTGCGGGGGTACTTTGCGTTTTCAGTTTTGGAACCGGTGACCGGGGCCCAGAAAAACAAGGTGCCGGTGTCGGAGTGGAAGTATTGGTCCTTGAAGCCATCCACCAGTTTTGACGTTTCAACGGTGTACGGCGGATTGCCGACAGGAACACTGAGGTTCCAGGTTGCGAGATCAATCATAGACAAAAGCTTCCACGTTTTTTTACTGCACGCACGTTCCAGAAGCTCTGGCACGCGCCTTGGGGGCAATCCTTATAATCGCAGAAGTTCAATTTGTTAATGCGTAAATGACAAACGGGTGACGTCAAAATCCTGTTAAAAGGCCATCTTTCCCGGTTTCAGAGGCCTGTGGCGCCGACCGTTAGTCGGCAAATGGACTCTTTGGTTAAATGATGGCGTACTGATAGCTTCTGCTTTTGCAGAACCCGGTCTAGAGTGAAGGCTTAGTATTTGTCCGGTTTTCACGAGAAACCGGCCTGACGTCCCGCATAAGAGAAGCAGCATGGAATGCGCGCAACCCACGCCAGCTGAAGGCAGTTCAATTCTTTTAATCGTCGATGATTACCCTGAAAACCTGATCAGCATGCGCGCGTTGTTGCAGCGCCAGGACTGGCAGGTCATGACCGCCGCCTCGGGCTTCGAGGCGCTCAGTCTGTTACTCGAACACGATGTCGACCTGGTGCTGCTGGATGTGCAGATGCCGGGCATGGACGGTTTTGAAGTGGCACGCCTGATGCGCGGCAGCCAACGAACCTGCCTCACGCCGATCATTTTTCTTACCGCCAACGAACAGTCCCAGGACGCCATGATCAAGGGCTATGCCTGCGGCGCGGTGGATTACCTGTTCAAACCGTTCGATCCACAAATTCTCAAGCCCAAAGTCCAGGCGCTGCTCGAGCATCAGCGCAATCGCCGTGCGTTGCAGCGCCTGAGCCACGATCTGGAGGTCGCACGCGCGTTTAATGCCTCGGTGCTCGACAATGCCGCCGAAGGCATCCTGGTGGTCGGTGAGGACGGTCTGATCCGCTTTGCCAATCCGGCGATGTCGCGGCTGCTCAATGCCACGGTGCAAGACCTGCAAGGCAAAGAGTTCCTGGATTTCCTGCAAAATCCGCACATCCCGATCTGGGCCGACTCCGAGTTGTTCGCCGGTTACAAACGCGGCGAAACCTTGCGCCTGCACGATGCATTGCTGCGTACGGCGCCCGGCCAGCAGGTGCCCGTGGCGCTGTCCTGCGCACCGTTGCCCAGCGAACAACATGCGATGGTGGTGACGGTGCTGGACATGTCGGTGGTGCGCCATCTGCATCAGCAACTGGAGTTCCAGGCCGTCACTGATCCATTGACCGGGCTGCTCAATCGTCGCGGCTTTTACCAGACGGCGGAAAACCTGCTGTTGCGTGGCGACCGCTCAGACAGCGCCTGGGTGCTGCTGTATCTGGACCTCGACGGCTTCAAACGGGTCAACGATTCCCTTGGTCACGATGCCGGCGACCGGGTGCTGCGGTGGGTGTCCGAGCAGTTGAAGGCCTGTCTGCGGCCCTTCGACATTCTGGCGCGCATGGGCGGTGATGAGTTCACCGCTTTGCTGGATCTGGAATTCCCCGAGCAAGCGGCAAAGATTGCCGAGAAGCTGATTGAGCGGGTGTCGATCTGTCAGCAGATCGATGGTCTGGATATCGCGTTGGGCGCCAGCATCGGCATTGCGACGTACCCGGATTGCGGTTCCAATCTTGACGGTTTGTTGCGCGCATCTGACATCGCCATGTACGAAGCCAAGCGCGCCGGCCGTCAGCAATATCGTTTCTACGATCACGAAATGAACGGCCGGGCACGCTCGCGGCTGATGCTCGAAGAAAGTGTGCGCGCGGCAATCGAGAACCGTGAATTCAATTTGGTATATCAACCTCAGGTGGCCATTGCCAGTGGGCAGATTCGCGGGTTCGAAGCGCTGATTCGCTGGCAGCACCCGAGCGTCGGCGATGTACCGCCGGGGCTGTTTTTGCCATTGCTGGAAGAGGCGCGGTTGATCAGTCGCCTGGGCAGCTGGATCTATCAACAAGGGGCGAGCCAGCGAAAGGCCTGGGAAACCTTGTTTGCCAACGACCTGGTGCTGGGCGTCAGTTTGAGCAGTACGCAGTTCGGCATGCCCAATCTGGTCACTGAGTTGCGCCAGGTATTGGAGCGCCATGGTTTGCAGGCGCGCCATCTGGAAGTCGAGGTCACTGAAGAGGCCTTGATGCAAAACCCCGAGGAAACCCGCAAACAGCTGCGCCTGCTGCGTAACCTGGGTGTGCGAGTGGCCCTGGATGACTTCGGTTCCGGGCCGTGTTCGCTGTCTCATCTGCGCGATCTGGAATTGGACACGCTCAAGTTCGACCGGCATTTGATTGGCCGGCTTCTGGAGTCCTCACGCGATGCGGCGCTGGTGCGCAATGTGATCGAGTTGTGCAAGGAGTACGGGATGCTGGTGATTGCCGAAGGGGTTGAAACTGTTGCGCAATATCAGTGGCTGCAAGCCAATGGTTGCGAGTACGTGCAAGGGTTTCTGGTCGCACGGCCGATGATGGCCGAGGACGTCGGCGACTTTGTGCGGTCGTTCGACTGGAACACTCTGACCGCCTGAATTCGCTACACTGGCGACCTTTTCGTGAATCGTGTTGCCGCCCCAATGACCGCGTTGAAATACCTCCAGGCCTATCCTGCAGCACTGCAGGACCAAGTGCGCCAGCTGATCGCCGACGGTCGGCTGGGCGACTACCTGAGCCAGCGTTACCCGGAAAAACACCGGGTACAGAGCGACAAGGCGTTGTACACCTATACGCTGGACCTCAAGCAGGAATACCTGCGCAACGCCCCGGCCATCGATAAGGTGTTGTTCGACAACCGTCTGGACCTGACCCACCGCGCCCTCGGATTGCACACCGCGATATCCCGGGTGCAGGGCGGCAAGCTCAAGGCCAAGAAAGAAATTCGTGTAGCTTCATTGTTCAAGGAAGCACCTGCCGAGTTTCTGAAAATGATCGTGGTGCATGAACTGGCGCACTTCAAAGAGTCTGATCACAACAAGGCGTTCTACAAGCTTTGCGAACACATGTTGCCGGGGTATCACCAGATGGAGTTCGATGTGCGGGTGTACCTGACGTGGCGGGATATGCAATAGAGATCAAAATATCGCAACCGGGAGTGTTTAGATGGATGTAAGCAAGACCAAGAGCAGCTTCTATCGTCGGTTGTACGTGGCGTACCTGATTGATAGCGGGTTGGCCAGTAGCGTCCCGGCGCTGACCGAAGTGACCGGCATGCCCCGGCGCACGGCTCAGGACACCATCGCGGCATTGGCGGATCTGGACATTGTTTGCGAGTTCGAGCAGGAAGACGGTGCGCGCAATCATGCCGGGCGTTATCGGATTCGCGAGTGGGGGGCGATAGATCGGGGGTGGATCGAGCGCAATCTTCGGCAGATTAAAGCGGTGCTTGAGTACCCCTGAACTTCTGCGGTGAACCGGCTGACGCCTTCGCGAGCCAGCCCGCTCCCACATTAGATCTCCAGTGGATATGGACTTTGTGCACGACGCAGATCAATTGTGGGAGCGGGCTTGCTCGCGAAGAGACCCTCAGGAACGACGCATCCCGATATGAGGAATGCCATCCTCCACGAACTCCTCGCCCGCCACCACAAATCCATATTTAGCGTAATACCCCTGCAAATGCGCCTGGGCCGAGAGATAGATCGGTACTTCAGGCCAGCGCTTTTCAGCCTGCTTCAACGCCTGTGCCATCAGCTCATGCCCAAGCCCTGTACCGCGCGCTTGAGGGGCAATGATTACCCGCCCGATGACCACGTCGCCACCCTGTAACTCCGGGTCGAGCAACCGCAGGTACGCCACCAGCCGATCCCCTTCCCAAGCCATTAAATGGCAGGTGTCACCTTCCAGATCCTGGCCATCGACGTCCTGATAGACGCATTTCTGCTCAACGACAAACACCTCTGCACGTAGCTGCAGAATGGCGTACAGCTGCTCTTTGCCCAGATCGCTGTGGTGTTTGCAGACCCAATCGATTGTCATCTTCACACTCCTTGAACATCGTCGCTGCGATACTAAGCGCCCAGGCGAAAGATGTCTTTATGGCAGAGAAATCTGTGACAAAGGCCAAAATGCCATCATTCATTTCGCGCGGCCTTGTCTTGTTTGTGTAATCTGAGATGAAGCGCTGTGCAGTGGCTTCGATGAGTTAATGTTAGTACTGGGTTTGGCAGTACGGGGGCCTTGGAGTTTTGGCTGAAAACACGTCGGGCGTCCCGCCCGCTAAGGATTTTCTAGCATGCCGCGATTGCATCGAGCCTTTGCTTTGATTGGATTGCTGTTGCTGACTCAAGGCGCGGCAGCGGAAAAGCTGCGATTGGTCGCCGATGCCTGGCCACCCTTTACCGATGCCACGCTGGCCAACGGTGGGTTGGCCACGGACATCGTCAGCACAGCGCTGGCCCGGGCCGGTTATGCCAGTGAGTTTGAACAAGTGCCTTGGGCGCGGGCCTTGCTGGGGGTTGGCGAGGGTCGATACGACGTGTTGGTCAACGCCTGGTACACCGACGATCGTACGAAACTTGGCCAGTTTTCCGGCGAATACCTGCTCAACCGTGTGCGCTTTCTCAAGCGCAAAGACACACCGATCGAATACAACAACCTGCAACAACTGCACACCTACCCGATAGCGGTGGTGCGCGGTTATGCCTATTCGTCGGCGTTCGATGACGACGTGTCGCTGCAGAAAGTCCCGGTGCACAGCTTCTCCATGGCGGTGCGAATGGTCGCCGCCGACCGGGTCAAATTGACGCTGGAAGACGAATACGTCGCGCGTTACTACCTGGCCCGGGAATCATCCAAGGTGCGCAATGCCGTGGAGTTTTTGCCCCAGCCATTGAGCGAGAACAGTCTGCACATCCTGGTCAGCCTGAAGAACCCCCGGCATGAACAGATCGTCGCCGGTTTCGACCGCGAGATCGCGGCGATGAAAGTGGATGGCAGTTATCAGCGGTTGATGGAACAGCATGGGATGTAAGGTGTGGCTGATGACCTCATCGCGAGCAAGCTCGCTCCCACAGGATTTAGGTAATCCCTGTGGGAGCGAGCTTGCTCGCGATGAGGCCCGCTCAGCCACCGCAGATCTCAATCCTCACTCGTTTCCTTGATGAGGTGCGCCGCCAACGTCCGCAATGGCCCAAGCTGACGGCAGATCAACGCCAACTGCGTCTGCACCAGCCGTTGGCCTTCATCGATTTCGTCCGGCATCTGTTCAAGCGTATTGGCCAGTGCCTCTTCCTCATCGCTCTGAATCGCAATCGGCAGTTTGCTCGCCAACCCTTGGGCAATTTCATCGATGCTGGCGGCCAGTTTCACGCCGGCACCGTCGATCAAATGCTCGCGCACGTCGGGCGGTAGCTGGGTTTCCCGGTGTGCGCCCAGGCCAGATAAATAACTGAGCAAGGTGTGCGACAGCACCAGGAAGCGGAACCCGACATCCGCCTCCTTACGGAAATGCCCCGGCTCCATCAGCATGTTGGCGAGCGTCGTCGACAGTGCCGCGTCGGCGTTGTGCGCATTGCGTCGGGCCAGGCGATACGCCAGGTCGTCGCTTTTGCCGACGGCGTATTGCTGCATGATCTGGCGCAGGTAAATGCTGTTGCAGGTCAGGGTGTTGGCCAGCACTTTGTTCAGGCGTCGGCCCTGCCAGTCCGGCAGGAACAGGAACACCGCCAACCCGGCGATCAGGCTGCCGAGCAAGGTATCGAACAACCGCGGCAGGAACAGCCCGTAACCATCCCCGACCTGGTTGAAGCAGAACAGCACCATCAAGGTGATCGCGGCCGTCGCCAAGGTGTAGCGGGTGGTGCGGTTGATAAAGAACACCACCCCGGCGGCGATCGCGAAGCACGACTGGACCAAGGGATTCGGAAACAGATCGAACAACGCCCAGGCCAGGGTGAGGCCGATGGCGGTGCCGATGATCCGTTGGCCGAGTTTGCGGCGGGTGGCGCCATAGTTCGGTTGGCAGACAAACAGCGTGGTGAGGATGATCCAGTAACCCTGAGACGGGTGGATCAAATGCACCATCCCGTAGCCGATGCTCAAGGCCAGGGGCAAACGCAGTGCGTGACGGAACAGCAATGAAGTCGGTGTCAGCTGCGTGCGTAACCGAATCCACACATCTTTGAGGCTACGCGGCGAACGGTCGAGCAGGCTGCTGTCGGTGGCATCGGCCAAGGCGTCGGGATTGCTGGCGTCGCTGAGCAAACGATCGAGCGTGCCGAGGTTGGCCGCCAGTGCCCGCAACGACCGCAACAGTCCGCGCCACGCCGGGTTGCTCTGAACGCGCAAATGTTCGAGAGAGGCGTGCAGGTCGCTCAGGGCTTCGGCGAAGCTGGCGTCATAGATGAACGGCTGGCGCATCTGGATCGACTCGGCCAGCGCCCGGCAGGCCTTGCCTTGCTGGCGCAGCAGGCGCTGGCAGCGGAACATCACGTCGCTGTGAAAGAAGGCATCGGCCAAGGCGTTGTAAGGGTAGTGCGAGGAACTGGCGCGCTCGTGGATGTCCTGAGCGAGGAAGTACAGCTTCAGGTAACGGCTGACTTTCGAGCCCGGTCGACCGTTGCCGACCCGGTGCAGGATGATTTCCTTGGCGGCGTTCAGTGCTGCCACGACACGGCCGTTTTGCTGCGCCAGTTCCAGTCGACGCGCTTCCACGTCCATCTGCCGGATCGGCTCGAACAGCGAGGACTTCAGCTTCAGGTAGTAACCCAACTCACGGAACAACCGCGCCAGGCTTTGCTGCACCGGCTGATTGGAAAACATCGCCTGCCACAGTACCGAGAGCAAACCGTACCAGGCTGCACCGGCCACCAGCAGCACCGGCTCGTGCCAGAAATCGGTGACTGCACCGCCGCGCTGGTCCACGCCGATCATGGTATAGACCGACAGAATCAACGTCGCGGAGGCAATCGCGCCATAGCGTTCACCCAAGGCGCCGAGCATGGTCAGGCCGAAACTGGCCAGGGCCAGGGCGATGACAAAAACGACGGGGTAGGGGAAGAGCAGTTCGACGGAGAGGGCGGCGACGCTGAAGCACACCAGCGTCACGGCCAGTGCGTTAAGGCGGCCTTGCCAACTGTCGTCGGTCTCGGCCAGGGCGCTGGCGATGATCCCGAGGAACAGCGGGATCAGCAGCCCCATTTCATCCTTGTACCAACACAGCGCCATGCTGCCGGTCAGGGCGATGAACACTCGCACGCTGTAACTGAATTTATCCAGCGCCCAGAGGCGACGCAGAGACTGACTAAACGGGGTCGATGACATGAAGTGCGAGGGCCTTCCGAGGCAATGACGCTAAATTGAGCCAGTAATGACGCCGACGCAATGGCGCCGATCACATCTGACAGCAAAATCTGTTCCTTCCCTGTTCTTACACTGCAACGCAATCCATGTAGGAGCTGCCGCAGGCTGCGATCTTTTGATCTTGATCCTGGAAAAACAAGATCAAAAGATCGCAGCCTCGTTTCACTCGGCAGCTCCTACAGGGATTGCGTTTGGGGGATTAGACGTATTGCGCGGCGGCGTAACCCGAGGCCCACGCCCACTGGAAGTTGAAACCGCCCAGATGCCCGGTGACGTCGAGCACTTCGCCTATGAAATACAAGCCAGGGCTTTTCAGCGACTCCATGGTCTTGGACGACACCTCGTTGGTATCGACGCCGCCCAATGTCACTTCAGCGGTGCGATAACCTTCAGTGCCGGCCGGAACCACTTTCCAGCTCGCCAGTTTTTCGGCGATGTCGGCAATTTCCGCGTGGGTGTACTGCTTCATCGGTTTGGAGACGAACCAGTTATCCGCCAGCAGGTTGGCCATCTTCTTGGTGAAGATTTCCCCCAGCAGGGTTTTCAGCTCGCTGTTCGGGCGTTCGGCTTGCTGCTGTTGCAGCCAGCTCGGTACGTCGTGGTCCGGCATCAGGTTGATTTCTACCGTGTCGCCGGATTCCCAGAACGATGAAATCTGCAAAATCGCCGGACCGCTGAGGCCGCGGTGGGTGAACAGGATGTTCTCGCGGAAACTCTGCTCATTGCAGCTCACCAGGCAATCCACCGACGTACCGGACAGTTCGGTGCAAAGCTCCTTGAGCTGATCGGTGATGGTGAACGGCACCAGCCCGGCGCGGGTCGGCAGCAAGTCGTGGCCGAACTGCTTGGCCACCTGATAGCCGAAACCGGTGGCACCCAGCGTCGGGATCGACAAGCCGCCCGTGGCGATCACCAAGGATTCGCAGGTGATCTGATCGAGGGTGGTTTGCAACAGGTAGCCGCTTTCCATTTTCTCGATGTGCTGGATCGAGGTGTCCAGGTGCAGGCTGACGCCAACCTGATCGCACTCGTTGAGCAGCATGTCGAGGATGTCGCTGGATTTGTTATCGCAGAACAGCTGGCCGAGTTTTTTCTCGTGGTACGGCACGCCGTGTTTGGCGACCATGCCGATGAAATCCCACTGGGTGTAGCGGGCCAGGGCGGATTTGCAGAAGTGTTCGTTCTGCGAGAGAAAATTGCTCGGTTCGGTGTACATGTTGGTGAAATTGCAGCGGCCACCGCCCGACATCAGGATTTTCTTGCCGGCCTTGTTGGCATGGTCGAGCAACATCACCTTGCGCCCGCGCCCGGCGGCAGTCAGCGCACACATCAAACCTGCGGCGCCAGCGCCAATGATCACGACTTCGGTAGAGCGCAAAACGGTGTCCTCTTAATCTGTCACCACAAAACAAACTGTGGGAGCGGGCTTGCTCGCGAAAGCGGTGTGTCAGCCAACATCAATGGCGACTGACAGATTGCATTCGCGAGCAAGCCCGCTCCCACAGGGGATCTTCGTGGGGTCGAAGAATCCTTACAAAATTCGCACGCGCAGCGAACGGCCTTTGATCTTGCCGTCATTCAGGCGCTGCAACGCTTGCTTGGCGATCCCGCGCTCCACAGCCACATAGGCCTGGAAGTCGAAAATCGCGATCTTGCCAACCTGAGCGCCGGGAATACCCGCATCGCCAGTCAATGCGCCAAGAATGTCGCCCGGACGCACCTTGTCTTTACGGCCAGCGCCAATGACCAGCGTGCTCATCACCGGCAGTAGCGGTGCGCCGCCCTGGGATTTGAGGTTGTCCAGCTGATCCCAGCTCAACGGCGAGTTCTGCAGTTGCTCGATGGCTTGGGCGCGGTGGGCTTCGGACGGTGCGACCAGGCTGATCGCAATACCTTTCTCACCAGCACGACCGGTACGGCCAACACGGTGGATGTGGATTTCCGAATCCCGGGCCAGTTCGACGTTGATCACCATGTCCAGCGCATCGATGTCCAGACCGCGAGCGGCGACGTCAGTGGCGACCAGCACCGAGGTGCTGCGGTTGGCGAACATGGCCAGTACCTGGTCGCGGTCACGCTGTTCCAGATCGCCATGCAGGCCGACGGCGGAGATGCCTTTGGAGGTCAGGTGATCGACGGTTTCCTGAACCTGCTGCTTGGTGAAGCAGAAGGCGACACAGGATGCCGGACGATGATGCGCGAGGACTTTGACCACGGCGTCCATGCGCTCTTCCGGGGAAATCTCGTAGAAACGCTGCTCGATCTGCGTGTCGTCGTGGAACGCCTCGGCCTTCACGATCTGAGGGTTGCGCATGAACTTCGCGGCCAACTGCTTGATGCCCGTCGGGTACGTGGCGGAGAACAGCAGGGTCTGGCGACGCTCCGGGCACTGGGCGATGATTTCTTCGATGGAGTCGTAGAAACCCATGTCGAGCATGCGGTCGGCTTCGTCGAGGATCAGCGTGTTCAGGCCATGGAGCACCAGCGAACCTTTGCGCAAATGCTGCTGAAGGCGGCCCGGGGTGCCGACGATGATGTGCGCGCCGTGCTCCAGAGAGCCGATCTGTGGGCCAAAGGACACGCCGCCGCACAGGGTCAGGATCTTGATGTTGTCTTCGGCGCGGGCCAGACGACGGAGTTCCTTGGCGACCTGGTCGGCCAGTTCGCGAGTCGGGCAGATGACCAGCGCCTGGCAACCGAAGAAGCGCGGATTGATCGGGTTCAGCAGGCCGATACCGAAGGCGGCGGTCTTGCCGCTGCCGGTCTTGGCCTGGGCGATCAGGTCCATCCCCTTGAGGATCACCGGCAAGCTTTGCGCCTGGATCGGCGTCATCTGGGCATAACCGAGGGAGTCGAGGTTAGCCAGCATGGCGGCGGACAGCGGCAAAGTATTAAAAGCGGTGGCGATGGTGGTCACGGGACTGGCCTGCAAAACAAAATGTCGCGCAGTGTACCAGTCTCGCTCTCTTCACCTGCAAATTCTGGACGAATAGTCGTAGCAGCTGCCGAGGCACGAGGCTGCGTCGGGCTGCGAAGCGGCCCCCGAGGGCGGTCCTGCGGACACGCAACGCAGCCTCGTGCCTCGGCAGCTGCTACAGATCAGTGCTCTATATCGTGCTCGCGGCTGACCATCCGTCGGCCATCCTTTGGTGAAAGCTGGGAGAAGATGGTTGCAGCCAGCATCGCCATGATCCCGACCGTGACAAAGGTCAGCTGGAATGCCCCCAGAACCGTGTCCACGCCGTCGTTGCCGATCTCGGCCGTGAAGCCGCCGAGCAAGGCGCCGGCGCAGGCAACCCCGAGGCTCAGGGACAATTGCGCGACCACCGACAGCAAGCTATTGCCGCTGCTGGCGCTGGCGTCGTCGAGGTCGATCAGGGTTACGGTGTTCATGGCGGTGAACTGCAGCGAGTTGATCGCCCCCAGAATCGATAGCATCACCAACAGCAACCAGTACGGCGTTTGTTCGCCGACCAGCCCCATGCTCGCCAGCATCAACCCCAGCGCCAACGTGTTGCCGGTCAGCACGATGCGATAGCCCAAGCGTTCGATCAGCGGCCGCGCCACCGACTTGGCGACCATCGCTGCCGCCGCCAGCGGCAACATGCTCATCCCGGCCTGGGACGGTGAGTAACCCAGCGCCACTTGCAGCAGCAATGGCACGAGAAACGGCAGGGCGCCGCTGCCCAGTCGGGCGAACAGGTTGCCGAGGATGCCCACGGCAAACGTCCGGGTCTTGAACAGTGACGGCGCGAACAACGGGTTTTCGATGTGCCCGGCCCGCAACCAATACGCCGCCAGACACGCCATGCCGCCGAACAGCAGCAACATCACGCGCAAGTGCGGCAGGTGCAACTCGCCGAGGCCTTCCATGGCGATGGTGATCAGCACCATCGCCGCACCAAACAGCAAAAAGCCCAGGCTATCGAAGCGGGTGCGTTCAGTGCCGCGCAGGTCGGGGATGAATTTCCACACGGCGTAGCAGCCGATGGCGCCCACCGGCAGGTTGATCAGGAAGATCCAGTGCCAGGTCAGGTATTCCACCATCCAGCCGCCCATGGTCGGGCCGATCAACGGGCCGAGCAGGCCGGGAATGGTGATGAAACCCATGATCCGCACCAGATCCGAGCGCGGGTAGGCGCGCAGCACCACAAGTCGCCCGACCGGCAACATCAGCGCGCCGCCCAGGCCTTGAATCACCCGCGCGCCAATCAGCATGCTCAGGGTGCTCGACAAGGCGCAGAGCAGTGAGCCGAGGCTGAACAGCAGAATCGCGCCGAAGAAGATTTTCTTGGTGCCGAAACGGTCGGCGATCCAGCCTGAAGCGGGGATCAGCAGGGCGACGGTGAGCATGTAGGCGATGATCACGCCCTGCATGCGCAGCGGGTCTTCGGCCAAGTCGCGGGCCATGGCGGGCAGGGCGGTGTTGAGGATGGTCCCGTCGAGGGATTGCATGAAGAACGCGATGGCGACGACCCACGGCACCCAGCGGGCGGTGACAGCGTCGAGAGGCGGGCGGTTGGGCATGGGACCTCTTGTGGGTTGAAGTTAATGCAAAATCACTGTGTCTCACGGTCCATGTGGGAGCGGCGGTGCGGCGATCCGACTTGCTCGCGAAGAGGTCATCACATCCAACATCAATGTTGACGGATCCATCGCTTTCGCGAGCAAGCCCGCTCCCACAGGGCCTTCTGTGTACCGTGGGATTGTGCTTACAGGGTCAGGGTCAATCGGCTCACGAGCGCCCCCGGCAACAACGCCGAGGCCGTGGCCCGCTGGCTGTAGGTGCTGGCCGACAACATCAGCTCACGCTCCTCGGTCAAAGCCTCCAGCTGCGAACCCAACAAACTGTAAGCACTGTCATCAAACCGCATGGTGCTCACCGGCGCCTGAATCTCGCCGTTCTCGACCCAGAAGGTCGCAAACCGCGTCATGCCGGTCAGGCGTGCCGCCGGCTGATCGGAGTAGTTCAGGTACCAGAGATTGCTGATGTACAAGCCAGTGCCCAGTTGCTTGAGAATCTCTGCGTCAGGCAACGTGCCGGCGGCCATGTTCACTGCGCTTGGCATTTCACCACCGCTGGCGCCATTGGCGGTCAGGCCGTACTCCGCCGCACTGCGTGAACTGACCATCTGTGCGCCGGCCTTGCCGTTGACGATCAACCCCAGATCGCTGCGCGGATACCCTTCGCCGGAAAACGCCGGGCTCAACGAACCGCTGACCTTTTCATCGACCGACACCAACGGGCTGAACGCACTGTCGCCCGCGTAAAGCTTCTGCAGCGGGCTGTTTTTGCTGGCAATCGACTGCGCCGAGAAACCACCCCAGCCCAGCATGTCCATGATTTCTCCCAGGGCTGCCGGCGCCAGATAGGCGCGGTACTGACCGGGCGCCAGGGTGTGTTGCGGTCTGCCGAGAAACGCCAACTGCTCGCGTGCCTGCGCAAAGCGCTTGGCAAACCCTTCGCTGTTCCAGTCGTGCCCGGCGTAACTGGCTTTCACCGCCTGGCCGTTGTCATGGAACAGGCTGAAGTCGAAGTTGAAGCTGTTGGCCTGGTGCCAGCCGAACGCGCCTGAAGAACTGGCGAAGCCGCGACTGATCGGGCCGGCGGCGTAGAAGCCGACCAGATCCAGCCCTTCGGCCGCCTGGGTAATTTCCGCGACCACCTGCTCGGTGTCCGGCAGCGGGTGATCCTGAACGTTCTTGCTCTGCCAGCCGTTGTGGTTGAGCAACAGGTACGGATCCTGCGGCAGCAGCGGCAAGGTTTCGCGCAACTGTTGCAGACCTTCGGCCAGGCGCTGCACATCGACTGCGGCATCCCCGGACAGCGTGATGTTCAGGTCGGCGTGGCGCCCCTCGTTGATCAGTTTGAAACCGACGCTTGCCTGTTGCACCTGCCCGGCCTGACGGACCTTAGCGTGGTTGAAGCGCACGAAGGCCGAGGATTCGGCGGCGTAACTTAGAGTGAATTGCTCCGGCTCGCGAATCGCATCGCGCAGCCAATTAACCAAGGCCTTGAACGCATCGGCCTGACTTTTCGACGTGCTCATCAGGCATCCCCCCCAAACACATCAACGTTGCTGAACACGCAGGCCGGCGACGCATGGCCGACGCGGATCACCTGGTTCGGTTCGCCCTTGCCGCAGTTCGGTGTGCCCAGGACCTTGAGGGTGCTGGCGTCGCCGACGGCGCTGAGGCTTTTCCAGAACTGAGCGGAAATCGCCCGGTAGTTGGGGTTCTTGACCACGCCTTTGAGTTCGCCGTTTTCGATCAACTGAGCCCATTCGCAGCCGAACTGGAATTTGTTGCGCGCATCGTCGATGGACCACGATCGATTGGTCGACATCATGATGCCGTGTTCGATGTTGCCGATCAGTTGCTCCAGCGGTTGATCGCCGGGCTCGATGTTCAGGTTGGCCATGCGATCGATTGGCGGACGGTTCCAGCCGCAAGCGCGGCTGTTGGCGACGCCTTCCATGCCGGCACGGAATTGCGACAGCGCGCCGCCCAGTGGACGCAGCAGCAAACCTTCCTTGATCAAAAATTGCTTGCTGGCAGCCGTGCCGTCGTCGTCATGGCCGTAACTGGCGAGTTGTTCGGGAATGTCCGGGTCGAAGGTCACGTTCAGCAGTTTGGAGCCGTATTGCAGGCTGCCGAAGTCTTCTGCCTTGACGAAGCTGGTGCCGGCGTAATTGCGCTCGTCACCGAGGATGCGGTCCAGCTCCAACGGGTGACCGATGGATTCGTGGATCTGCAGCATCATTTGGTCAGGCATCAACAGCAGGTCGCGCGGGCCTTGCGGGGTGTTCGGCGCCAGCAGCAATTGCAGCGCCTGATCGGCGACTGTCGGGCCGGCACCGACCAGGCCGCAGCGGCTGATCACATCAAAGCCGCCTTGTTGGCCGAAATTTTCGCGGCCCAGGGTGCGGGTCTGGCTGTCATTGCCGTCGTAGGCGGTGACGTCCACGCTCGGGTAGACAAAACGCTGGGCCTGACGCAGTTCGGCGCCGGCGCTGTTGAGGTAGATCTGCTCGACGTTAGTGATGCCGATGCTCACCTGCCAGTTCACCAGTCGCTCATCCTTGGGCACGGAGGCGGATTCGGCGCCGAGCAGTTGGTAGCAATCGCTCAGGGATGGGAAGGGCTGGTCGAGGTTCGGCGAAAAGTAGTCGGCGCGGTCGCTGGAGACGGCTTGCTCGCGCAGGTCGAGCAGGGCGTGGGGCTTGAGTCGGCGGGCTTGTTGCTCGGCTCGCTCCAGCGCGGCTTGCAGGCCGGATTGGGACAGGTCGTTGGTCGCGGCGTAGGCTTCGACGCCGTTGACCCGAACGGTCAGCATCGCGCCTTCGTCACGGCTCAGGCTGGGAGGTTCAGCGACATTCTTGCGCACCGACAGGTACTGACCGGACTCGCGCACATAGCGCAGCGAAAAGAATTCAGCGCCCGTGCGCAAGGCAGCGAAGCGCTGCTTGAGCTGGGGGTGGAAATCGAACATTCGGGAACCTCCTTGGTATGGAGTGGCGGTGTATCGATGTTGCGAGGGGGTGAAACGTTTGCGTGGCGCTAGATTAGGCCGGTGCGGGGGGTAGGATCAAGCTTGGAGAGGTGTAGGAAAAGATTACCCGAGGTGGGTCAGAGGGAGATGTGGTGTCTGGCCGGGCCTCTTCGCGAGCAAGCCCGCTCCCACATTTGATCTCGGGTGTTCACAAATTTTGTGTTCACTGGAGATCTCCTGTGGAAGCGGGCTTGCTCGCGAAGGGCGCACCGCGGTGTAACTGTCTTACTGCGCGGTAGGACTCACATCCCGCAACGGCTTGCCACGCACCGGCGCATCGCCGGCCACGAAGTAGGCGGCCTTACTACGCGGCAATGGCTTGCGGCCACGGATCTTGTCGGCGATTTTCTCGGCGATCATGATCGTCGGCGCGTTCAGGTTGCCGGTGGTGATGATCGGCATGATCGAGGCATCGACCACACGCAGGCTCTGCATGCCGTGCACACGACCTTCAGCGTCAACTACCGCCATTTCGTCTGTGCCCATCTTGCACGAGCAGGACGGGTGGAACGCGGTTTCGGCGTGTTCGCGAATGAACTTGTCGAGCTGCTCATCAGATTGCACGTCGATGCCCGGGCTGATTTCGCGGCCACGGAAAGCGTCCAGCGCAGGCTGTTGCATGATTTCACGGGTCAGGCGGATGCCGTCGCGGAATTCCTGCCAGTCCTGCTCGGTGGCCATGTAGTTGAACAGGATGCTCGGGTACTCGCGCGGATCCTTGGACTTGGCCTGGATGCGACCACGGCTCGGCGAACGCATGGAGCCCATGTGCGCCTGGAAACCGTGCTCTTTCACACCGTTGCTGCCGTTGTAGTTAATCGCGACCGGCAGGAAGTGGTACTGGATGTTCGGCCAATCGAATTCCGGACGGGTACGGATGAAACCGCCGGCTTCGAACTGGTTGCTGGCGCCGATGCCGGTGCCGTTGAACAGCCACTCGGCACCGATGGCCGGCTGGTTGTACCAGAGCAGCGACGGGTACAGCGAGACCGGTTGGGTGCAGGCGTATTGCAGGTACAGCTCGAGGTGATCCTGCAGGTTTTCACCCACGCCCGGCAGGTCGTGGACCACCGGGATGTCGAGTTTTTTCAGCAGCTCGGCCGGGCCGACGCCGGAACGCTGCAGAATCTGCGGCGAAGCGATGGCGCCGGAGCACAGCAGCACTTCTTTGCGGGCGCGGGCTTCAACGCGCTCTTCAGCGGCGCCGATCAAGTAACGCACGCCGACCGCACGCTTGCCTTCGAACAGAATCTTGTCGGTCAGGGCGTGGGTGACGATGGTCAGGGTCGAGCGCTTCTTGGCGATGTCCAGGTAACCGCGAGCGGTGCTGGCGCGACGGCCGTTCGGCGTCACGGTGCGGTCCATCGGGCCGAAGCCTTCTTGCTGGTAACCGTTGAGGTCTTCGGTGCGCGGGTAACCGGCTTGCACGCCGGCTTCAACCATCGCGTGGAACAGCGGGTTGTTGCCGGCTTTCGGCGTGGTCACGCTGACCGGACCTTCGCCACCGTGGTAGTCGTTCGCGCCGATGTCACGGGTTTCAGCCTTGCGGAAATACGGCAGGCAGTTCAGGTAGTCCCAGTCTTCAAGACCTGGCAGTTTGGCCCAGTTGTCGTAGTCCATCGCGTTGCCGCGGATGTAGCACATGCCGTTGATCAGCGAGGAACCACCCAGGCCCTTGCCGCGACCGCATTCCATCCGGCGACCGTCCATGTGTGGTTCAGGATCGGTTTCGTAGCCCCAGTTGTAGCGACGACCTTGCAGCGGGAACGCCAAAGCGGCCGGCATTTGCGTGCGGAAGTCTAAACGGTAGTCCGGGCCGCCTGCTTCGAGCAGCAGGACGGTGACGCCTTCGTCTTCAGTCAGACGGGTCGCCAGGGTGTTACCGGCCGAGCCGGCACCGATGATGATGTAATCGAATTCTTGGGACATTGAATGCACCCTCTTTGAAGTTGGTCAGGTCGCCTGTAGCAGCTGCCGAGGCACGAGGCTGCGTTGGGTCGCGCAGCGACCCTCTGAGGGCGGTCCTGCGGACACGCAACGCAGCCTCGTGCCTCGACAGCTGCTACCGGGTATTCAGCCGGGGCTTAGAAAACCGAGGCGTAATCGCCCAGTTCGACCTGTACCGATTTGATGCGTGTGAAGTTGTTCAGCGAGCTGATGCCGTTTTCACGGCCCACGCCCGACTGCTTGTAGCCGCCAACCGGCATCTTGGCGTCGGACTCGCCCCAGGCGTTGATCCAGCAGATACCGGCTTCCAGTTGATGAATCACGCGGTGAGCGCGGTTCAGGTCCTTGGTGACGACGCCAGCCGCCAGGCCGAAGTCGGTGTCGTTGGCACGACGGATCACTTCTTCTTCGGTTTCGTAGGTCAGGATGCTCATCACCGGGCCGAAGATTTCTTCGCGAACGATGGTCATCTCGTCGGTGCAGTCGGTGAACACGGTCGGTGCCACGAACGCGCCTTTGGCGAATTCGCCTTCGGTCAGACGGCTGCCGCCGCACAGCACGCGAGCGCCTTCTTCCTTACCTTTGGCGATGTAACCCAGCACACTTTCCATGTGGGCGAAGCTGACCAGCGGGCCGAAGTTGGTGTTCTCGTCTTCCGGGTTGCCAACGCGGATGCGGGCAACGCGCTCAACGATCTTGGCTTCGAACGCGGCTTTCAGGTGGCTCGGCACGAACACGCGAGTGCCGTTGGTGCAGACCTGGCCGGAGCTGTAGAAGTTGGCCATCATGGCGGTGTTGGCGGCGCGATCGAGGTCGGCGTCGTCGAAGATGATCAGCGGGGATTTGCCGCCCAGTTCCATGGTCACGTCTTTCAGCGACGAAGCGGAAGCGCTGGCCATTACCTTCTTGCCGGTGTCGGTGCCGCCGGTGAAGGAGATTTTTTCGATGCGTGGGTGCTCGGTCAACCAAGTGCCGACTTCACGGCCGCTGCCGGTCAGCACGTTGAACACGCCAGCCGGAACGCCGGCTTCGGTGTAGATCTCGGCCAGTTTCAGCGTGGTCAGGGAAGTAACTTCGCTTGGCTTGAAGATCATCGCGTTACCGGCCGCCAGGGCAGGGGCGGATTTCCACAGGGCGATCTGGATCGGGTAGTTCCACGCGCCGATACCGGCCACGACGCCCAGCGGCTCGCGACGGGTGTAGACGAACGACGTGGTGCGCAGCGGGATCTGCTCGCCTTCGATGGCCGGCACCAGACCTGCGTAGTACTCCAGCACGTCAGCGCCGGTGACGATGTCGACGTACTTGGTTTCGGAGAACGACTTACCGGTGTCCAGGGTTTCCAGAGCAGCCAGTTCATCGTTGCGCTCGCGCAGGATGTCGACGGCACGACGCAGGATGCGCGAACGCTCCATGGCGGTCATCGCAGCCCAGATTTTCTGGCCCTTTTCGGCGCTGACGACGGCGCGCTCAACGTCTGACTGGGTCGCACGTTGTACGGTTGCGAGGACTTCACCGTTAGCCGGGTTGATGGCTTCGAAAGTGGCGTCGCTGCTGGCGTCACTGTAGCCGCCATCGATGTAGAGTTTTTGCAGTTCGAAACGGGCCATATAGTCCTCGCAAGAGCATAAGTTGGTTGGCGGTAACCACTGGGCGTGCCTTATAGCTTGGGCAACGCTGGTCAGTGGCGGTTCAGGTGCTGAGCGGTTCTGTGTGCTCTAACTCACCTGCTTGGCCAGTTGGAAATCCATGTATTCGTAAGCGATCTGGTGCGCCTGCTCGGTGTCGAAAGCATCTCCCGACAACGCGCCGCGCAACCACAAACCGTCAATGAGGGCTGCCAGGCCCCGGGCTGCACTGCGCGCGGTATCGAGCGGCAATACACGGCGGAACTGGCAGCACAGGTTGGAATACAGACGGTGATCGTTGATTCGCTGCAACCTGTGCAAAGACGGGTGGTGCATGCTGGTGGCCCAAAAGGCCAGCCAGGTTTTCATTGCCGGGCCATTGACCTGGCTGGCGTCGAAGTTGCCTTCGATAATCACCTGGAGGTGGGCCCGCGGGCTGCTGTCCTCCAGCGCCTGACGGCGCGCGGTGACGTTCTCGCTGAGGACGCTCATCAGATACTGCGCCGTGGCAGCGATCAGGCCGTTCTTGTCCTGAAAGTAATGACTGATGATGCCATTCGAGACACCGGCCAAACGGGCGATCAGCGCAATGCTGGCGTCCCCCATTCCGACCTGATCTACCGCCTGCAATGTGGCTTCGATCAACTGCTGGCGACGGATGGGTTGCATACCGACCTTGGGCATCTTGCACATCTCCTTAGGCCTTCCGGCGGACGTAAAACGTCTATCGGATTGAAGGCCAGTCTATTTTGTTTTGATTGAACGTTCAATCAACAAAGAATAAGATCTGCGACAATTCGTCGCTGCCTACAGGTTTTTCCTACATGTAGTTGGCGGAAAAACGACATCCGAAAACGCTCGAAACCCACGCGCACTGGCGCTCCCGGGCTTCGGGCTTTTTTCGGGGTGTCTTTATATCACCCGCTGGTCGGCTGCCAACTAAGCGATTGGTCGGGTAACGCGTTGCCTTGTGTTCTTCTCTCGCACTGCCTGGAGCATCTGTGCCATGAGTTCTGCCTCTCTTATAAAGACCCCACCCGAGAAGGTGACGGTCAACGGTTGGGTGTTCTACACCTCTACCGCGTTGATCCTGTTGTTGACCGCCATTCTGATCATCGCCCCGCAAGAGGCGGGCAGATTGCTCGGTATTGCCCAGGCCTGGTTGTCCCGCAGCTTCGGCTGGTACTACATGGTGGTGATCGCCGCTTACCTGGTCTTCGTGGTCGGCCTGGCGTTTTCGTCCTACGGCAAGCTCAAACTGGGCAGCAAGGACGACACCCCGGACTTCAGCTACGGCGCCTGGGCGGGGATGCTGTTCTCGTCGGGTATCGGCATCTCGCTGTTGTACTTCGGTGCTTCCGAGCCGCTGGACCACTACTTCAACCCGCCAGAAGGCGTGGCCGCCAGCAACCTCGCTGCACGTCAGGCCGTTCAGCTGACGTTCCTGCACTGGGGCCTGCATGGCTGGGCGATCTACGCATTGGTCGGCCTGGCCGTGGCGTACTTTGCTTACCGTCATAACCAGCCGCTGGCGTTGCGTTCGGCGCTGTATCCGCTGGTGGGCGAGCGTTGGGTCAAAGGCGCGGCCGGTCACGCGGTGGACGGCTTCGGCATGTTCGTGACCCTGCTGGGGCTGGTGACCAACCTGGGGATTGGTTCGCTGCAAGTGTCGTCCGGGCTTGAAAACCTGTTCGGCATGGAACACAGCAATACCAATCTGCTGATCGTGATCATCGTGATGAGCACCGTGGCGACTATCGCTGCCGTGTCCGGCGTGGAAAACGGCATCCGCCGTCTGTCCAACCTGAACATCGTGCTGTTCAGCGGTCTGCTGATTTTCGTGCTGTTGTTCGGCCCGACCCTGCACCTGCTTAACGGCTTCGTGCAAAACATTGGCGACTACCTGAACGGCGTGGTGCTGAAGACTTTCGACCTCTATGTGTACGAAGGCGACAGTGAGAAGTCCGACCGCTGGTTGGGTCTGTGGACCGTGTTCTATTGGGCCTGGTGGATTTCCTGGGCCCCATTCGTCGGCATGTTCATCGCGCGTATTTCCCGTGGTCGCACGGTGCGTGAACTGGTGGCCGGCGTGCTGCTGATCCCGCTGGGCTTCACCTTGGCGTGGTTGTCGATTTTCGGTAACTCGGCCCTGGACCTGGTGATGAACCATGGTGCGGTGGAGCTCGGAAAGACGGCGCTGGAACAGCCGTCGATGGCGATTTACCAGTTGCTGGAGCATTACCCGGCGTCGAAGATTGTGATCGGCGTGTCGATCTTTGTCGGTTTCGTGCTGTTCCTGACCCCGGCGGATTCCGGCGCGGTGATGATGGCCAACCTTTCCTGCAAGGGCGGTAACGTCGACGAAGACGCCCCGCACTGGCTGCGGATCTTCTGGTCGGCGGTGATCACGCTGGTGACCATCGGCCTGCTGTTCGCCGGTAACTTCGAAGCCATGCAAACCATGGTGGTGCTCGCCGGTCTGCCGTTCTCGGTGGTGCTGGTGTTCTTCATGTTTGGCCTGCACAAGGCCATGCGCCAGGACGTGCAGATCGAACAGGAGCAAGCGGAGCTGGCTGCGCGCGGTCGTCGTGGTTTCAGCGAGCGTTTGACGCAGCTGGACTTGCAGCCGAATCAGTCGATTGTTCAGCGTTTCATGGACAAGCAAGTCAGCCCGGCGCTGGAAGATGCAGCTGTGCAATTGCGTGCTCAGGGTCTGGATGTGCAGACGTTGCTGGGCAAGTCGAAACGCTGCATGGGCGTGCGGATCGAGATGGAAGAGGGCAACCCTTTTGTCTACGAAGTGAGCCTGGACGGCTATCTGGCAGCGGCGAGCGACATGGTTTCGGCTGAAAGTGCTGATGAGCCCCGCGCACGTTACTACCGCGCCGAGGTGTACCTGCACAACGGCAGCCAGGACTACGACTTGATGGGCTTCACTTCGGATCAGATTACCCGTGATGTGCTCGATCAGTTTGAAAGCCATCGGCAGCTCCTTGGCCGGGTCTATAGCTAAAACTTGATAGGACGCGGTGTTTCGATCTGAAGCACCGCGTCGTGTTCTTCGCGAGCAAGCCCGCTCCCACATTTGATCTGAGTCGTTCACAAATCCAATGTGGGAGCGGGCTTGCCCGCGAAGGGGCCATCAGCTTCGACGCCGTATTACCCGATGTCCCGATAAACAAAAACGCCGCGATCCTCTCGCGGCGTTTTTGTGTGTGTTGCCTTAACCCAGGTTCTTGCCGAGCAGTGCGTGATACAGCTCACTGTCACCGAGAATCCCGACCACCTTATTGTTGTCGTGCAGCACCAGTTTGTTGCCCGTCTGATATCGAATCTGCAGCGCTTCGCGCATGCCGATGTTCGAATCCACTACCGTTGGCCGACGACCCAACCCTTCAACCGCTTGACCCGGCACCCAGTTCTGCAGATCCAGGCTCGCGCCGTTCTGACGAGCGCCCTTGATGGTGTTGCCTTCCGCCAGGTCCAGCCACGAATCGCCGCCCGGATCCAGGCATACCGAACCGTTGATGCGTTTGCAGTTGTCGAGGGTGCGCATCAGGCTGCGACCGCACAGTACGTTCAGCGGGTTGGTGTGGGCCACGAAGGTCCGCACGTAATCGTCCGCAGGGTTCAACACGATCTCTTCCGGCACGCTGTACTGAACAATGCGGCCGTCTTTCATGATTGCGATACGGCTGCCGAGCTTCAGTGCTTCATCGAGGTCATGGCTCACGAACACGATGGTTTTGTTCAGCTTGCTTTGCAGTTCCAGCAGTTCGTCTTGCAGGCCTTGGCGGATCAGCGGGTCGAGGGCCGAGAACGGTTCGTCCATCAGCAGAATGTCGGCGTCCATCGCCAGCGCGCGGGCCAGGCCCACACGTTGCTGCATACCACCGGAGAGCTCGTCCGGCTTCTTGTTGCGCCACTGGGTCAGGCCCACCAGCTCAAGCTTCTCGTCCACCAGTTTGCGGCGTTCCTTCTCCGGACGACCCTGCATTTCCAGACCAAAGCTGATGTTCTCGCGAACGGTCAGCCAAGGCATCAGGGCGAACTTCTGGAACACCATCGCAATGCGCTTGGTGCGCATCATTTTCAGTTCCGCCGGGGTGCAGGACGCGATGTCGATCTGCTTGCCTTCGTGCTCGACGAACAACTTGCCGCGGCTGACGGTGTTGAGGCCGTTGATGCAGCGCAGCAAGCTGGACTTGCCGGAGCCGGACAGGCCCATCAGTACACAGATTTCACCCTTTTCGACGTCCAGGCTGGCCTTTTCAACGCCAACAATCTGCCCGGTCTTTTTCAGGATCTGGTCGCGTGTCATGCCCTGGTCGAGGAGTTTCAAGGCCTCGCGCGGGTCTTTGGAGAAGATTACGTCGACGTCTTCGAAGCGAATAATGCTCATGCGTCACCCCCTACTTTGGCTTCGGGTTGTTTGCAGATACGGTCGAGCATGATCGCCAGCAGTACGATCGCCAGGCCGGCTTCGAAGCCCAGGGCGATATCAGCAGTGTTCAGTGCGTTGACCACGGGTTTGCCCAGGCCGTCGGCGCCCACCAGTGCCGCGATCACCACCATCGACAGCGACAGCATGATGCACTGGGTAATACCGGCCGCGATGCTTGGCATGGCGTGGGGCAGTTCAATCCGTGAAAGCAGTTGACGGCGCGAGCAGCCGAAGGCTTTGCCGGCGTCCATCAGTTCCTGCGGAACATCGCGAATGCCCAGGTAGGTCAGGCGGATAGGCGCGGCAATCGCGAACACTACCGTCGAAATCAAGCCCGGGACCACACCCAGACCGAAGAGGGTCAGGGTAGGAATGAGGTACACGAAGGTCGGTACGGTCTGCATCAGATCGAGCACCGGACGCATCAGTGTATAGAACATCGGTTTGTGCGCGGCGACGATGCCCAACGGCACGCCGATGACCACGCAGACCAGGGTGGCGAACAACACCTGGGCAAGGGTTTCCATGGTTTCCTGCCAGTACCCCAGATTGAGGATCAGCAGGAAGGAGGCGATGACAAAAACGGTCAGTCCCCATTTTCGTTGAATAAAGTGTGCCAGTAGCGCGATGAGGCCGATCAATGCCAGCGGGTTGAACCAGGTCAGCGCAAAAGTCACGCCGTGGATCATCGTTTCCAGTGACACGGCGATTGCGTCGAAGGTGCTGGCGCCGTGTTGCGTCAACCATTCAACGAAGCCCGCGATGTACTGGCCTAAAGGTATTTTCTGATCAATCAGCATGGTAGTGAACGTCCGCATGCAAGGAAATAAACAGCCCGGGCGAGCGAACTCGCCCGGCGTAAGCGATTACTGCGCGAGCTTGGCTTTCACGGCCTCCAGGCCTGGTTTACCGTCAATGGTGGTCACGCCAGCGAGCCAGGTATCGAGGACCTGTGGATTCTTTTTCAGCCAGGCCTTGGCGGCCGCGTCAGGCTTCATTTTGTCGTCCAGGATGTTGCCCATCAGCGAGCTTTCCATGTCGACGGTGAATTCCAGGTTTTTCAGCAACTGGCCAACGTTGCTGCATTCCTGGGCATAACCCTTGCGAGTGTTGGTCGCCACGGTGGCGGCACCGAAGTCGGGGCCGAAGTAATCGTCACCACCAGTGAGATATTGGATCTTGAAGCGCTTGTTCATCGGGTGCGGCGCCCAGCCGAGGAACACCACGGCGGTATCGCGTTTCTGGGCGCGGTCGACTTGCGACAGCATGCCCGCTTCGCTGGACTCGACGATCTTGAATCCGGCGTCTTTCAAGCCGAAGGCGTTCTTGTCGATCATACTCTGAATCAGACGGTTGCCATCGTTACCCGGTTCGATGCCGTAGATCTTGCCGTCGAGTTCTTTCTTGAATTTCGGAATGTCGGCGAAGTCGTGAAGACCTTTGTCATACAGCGCTTGAGGTACGGCGAGGGTGTACTTGGCGCCTGTGAGGTTGGTGCGCACGACGTCCACGGTGCCGGCATCGCGATAAGCCTTGATGTCGTTTTCCATGGTCGGCATCCAGTTACCCAGGAATACGTCCATGTTCTTGCCGTCGGCCAGGGACTTGTAGGTCACCGGTACGGAAATCATCGTGGTTTTGGTCTTGTAGCCGAGGGCGTCGAGGACGACGCTGGTGGTGGCGGTCGTTGCGGTGATGTCGGTCCAGCCGACATCGGAGAAGTTTACGGTGCTGCATTGAGCCGGTTCTGCGGCGTGAGCCAGAAGCGGCAGACTCAGCATGGCGGCCAACAACAACGACGGGGAACCTTTCATGGATGGACTCCTTGGTGTTTTTTTTGGCAGTGTTCCGACTGGACCACCGCACTTATAGGTTGCGGTTGGATGGCGTTTTGGAGACAGCTCTACCACGGCGCCTTGCAATCGAGTCGATACGATCATGTACCAGTGAAAATCTGACGCCTACAGGGGGCGTCGTAACCAGTACAGGGATGGTCGCATCCAGTGTCGGTGACGTCGTTTACAGCTTTTTTCAGCCCTCTTTGCCCCTCTGATCCGCAAAAAAACGGCGAAAACGCAGCGTCAAAGGCCCGCGGCGTTGGTGGGCATGAGTGCGTCGGTGTGAGACGTCGAACGACATGACAAAAGGCTGATGATGCGGCCATCTCGGCGGATTGCAGCTTGAGCGTAGCAGCTCCGTCACTGGGCGCTTTTGCGTCTGGAGTAGGCACATCCAGGAGTTCGGCAGTAATGGCTATCAGTGTTTTCGACCTGTTCAAAATCGGCATCGGCCCTTCCAGTTCGCACACCGTGGGGCCTATGCGGGCCGCCGCGTTGTTCGTGCAAGGTTTGCGTGAGCAGGGTCTTTTGGAACAAGTAAGGCGCGTCGAAGTTCAGCTTTATGGTTCGTTGTCGGCCACCGGCATCGGTCACGGCAGCGACAACGCAGTGATCATGGGCCTGATGGGCGAGTGGCCGGACGCGATCGATCCATCGCAAATCGGCATTCGCATCGAAACCCTGCGCGAAACCCACACGCTGTTGCTCGACGGTCGTTTGTCAGTCCCGTTCAACTGGGCCCGGGACATGCGCCTGATCGACGAGAACCTGCCGTTCCACCCCAACGCCATGACGCTGATCGTCGACGGTGATGACGGCGAGCTGCATCGCGACACCTACTATTCCATCGGCGGCGGTTTTGTCGTCGATGAAGCACAAGCCTCCAGCGGTGTGGTGGACCTGGACCGCACGGTGTTGCCGTACGATTTTTCCAGTGCCGCCGAGCTGCTCAGCCTCTGTAAGCAGCACAACTTGCGCGTCGCCGAATTGATGATGGCCAACGAGAAGGTCTGGCGCAGCGAAGAGGAAATCCGCGCCGGCCTGATGAAGCTTTGGCGGGCCATGCAGGATTGCGTCGAACAAGGTCTCAAGCACGAAGGTATCTTGCCCGGTGGCCTGAATGTGCGTCGTCGCGCGGCCAAACTGCACCGCAGCCTGCAAGAACTGAACAAGCCCAATGTGATCGGCTCGACCTTGAGCGCCATGGAGTGGGTCAACCTGTTCGCCCTGGCGGTCAATGAAGAAAACGCCGCTGGCGGGCGCATGGTCACGGCACCGACCAATGGTGCTGCGGGGATCATTCCGGCGGTGCTGCACTACTTTATGAAGTTCAGCGAGGTGGTGACTGACGCCAACGTAGTCGACTATTTCCTCAGTGCGGCGGCGGTAGGGATTCTGTGCAAGAAGAACGCTTCGATTTCCGGTGCCGAAGTCGGCTGCCAGGGCGAGGTCGGTTCGGCCTGCGCCATGGCGGCGGCCGGGCTGGCGGAGATTCTGGGTGCCACACCGGAGCAGCTGTGTAACGCGGCGGAAATCGGCCTGGAACACAACCTCGGCCTGACCTGCGACCCGGTGGGCGGGTTGGTGCAAGTGCCGTGCATCGAGCGCAATGCGATTGCCGCGGTGAAAGCCATCAACGCAGCGCAGATGGCGCTGCGTGGCGACGGTCAGCACTTTATCTCGCTGGATCGGGTGATCCGCACCATGCGTGATACTGGTGCGGACATGCATGACAAATATAAAGAGACATCGCGGGGTGGGTTGGCGGTTAGCGCGGTTGAGTGCTGAGTCAGTAATACCGAGTTGCCTGCTTCGCGAGCAAGCCCGCTCCCACATTCGACCGCATTACCCTGAGAGAACTCGGTCAACTGTGGGAGCGAGCTTGCTCGCGAAGGCGCCAGACCAGTCAAAACTGCGCGCTAAGTGAACACCGGAATCAAAACGCGCCACGTTTTGGCGCGTCGCTTACAGATAAGCGACTTGCCCGAGATCCGGGATCCAAGTTGGCCATTACCGCCTGTCACCTGTGCTTGTGGTGACACTCTTCACCAGGTCGCTGTAGCCCTGTTCCCACAAGTGCTACCGATTTGCTCACGCCCAACGGGGCAGAGCGCCTCCCGCCGATAATGGCACTTATCACCCCCACTCCCCGCGCGTCACATCTAGACACATCGCGACGTCGTTTTCAGGAGTTATTGAACGGCCATTCAACTTTAGGCATGGCATTTGCTCTGTCATTACAAAGCCCGTCTCCCACGCGAGAACGATGGCAATAACAAGAGCCTCCGCCTGAGGCCATCACCCGCTTTGTGTGAGGAGATACCGCGATGACGACGTTCAACTCCGGGGCCCAACCCCAGAACCGTGCGCCTCAATCCATCGGCTTTTTGCTGCTGGACAATTTCACGCTTATTTCTCTGGCCTCCGCAGTAGAACCCCTGCGCATGGCCAACCAATTGTCCGGTCGCGAGCTGTATCGCTGGAGCACGCTTACCGTCGACGGCGGTCAGGTCTGGGCCAGTGACGGTCTGCAGATCACCCCCGACGCCTCCATGCACAAAGCGCCTCCCATGGACACCATCATTGTCTGTGGCGGTATCGGCATCCAGCGCACTGTTACCCGTGAACACGTTTCGTGGCTGCAAAGCCAGGCGCGTCAGTCCAAGCGTCTGGGCGCGGTCTGCACCGGTAGCTGGGCCCTGGCCTGCGCCGGTTTGCTGGACGGTTTCGATTGCAGCGTGCACTGGGAATGCCTGGCCGCTATGCAGGAAGCATTTCCGCGTGTGGCCATGAGCACCCGGTTGTTCACCCTCGACCGCAACCGTTTCACCAGCTCCGGTGGCACCGCGCCGCTGGACATGATGCTGCACCTGATCAGCCGCGATCACGGTCGTGAGCTGTCGGCCGCGATCTCGGAAATGTTCGTCTACGAGCGCATCCGCAACGAGCAGGATCACCAGCGTGTGCCGCTCAAGCACATGCTCGGCACCAACCAGCCGAAGTTGCAGGAAATTGTGGCGCTGATGGAGGCCAACCTCGAAGAGCCGATCGACCTCGACGAGCTGGCAGTTTATGTCGCCGTGTCGCGTCGTCAGCTGGAGCGGCTGTTCCAGAAATACCTGCACTGCTCGCCGTCGCGTTACTACCTGAAACTGCGCTTGATTCGCGCCCGGCAGCTGCTCAAGCAAACGCCGATGTCGATCATCGAAGTGGCGTCGGTGTGTGGCTTCGTGTCTACGCCGCACTTCTCCAAGTGCTACCGCGAATACTTCGGCATTCCGCCGCGTGACGAACGCGTAGGTTCCAACACCACGCAACAAGTGGCGATGATGCCGCTGCCGCAAGCACTGGTGCTGTCGCCGTTGTCCGGGCCGTTGTCGGCGTTGAGTCAGGCGCGCAATGAGTCGACGTTCGCCAGCGTAAGGCTCTAGACCGAGGCGCTCCCTTCGCGAGCAAGCCCGCTCCCACATTCGACCGAGTCTCTCAGGGGAAATACGGTCAAATGTGGGAGCGGGCTTGCTCGCGAAAGCGGTTTATCAGGCGCTACGGCTCTGCTGATACTCCGCCAACGCGGGCAGCAATTGCCTGTCGATGGCCTGGCGCACGGCCGGCAGAATGGTCGCGCTGCTGGTGTACATCTGCTTGACCATGGTCCGCAGTTCCATTGCCCGTTCGTTGTTCAAGCCCCGTACCGCGCATTCGCAGGCCTGCTCAGCGGTTGCGCCAGGGGGCACTGCAAATCCCAACGCCTTGAGCTGGCCCAACAGGTCTTCCTGGTCTATCAAATCGGCGTGCATCATGACGCAATCCTTCTTCAGGGAACGGTGTCGTGGCTCGATTCTCGTAGGGGTACGGAGTGGCGGCAAGGACGATTTGTCGCAATGGCCGCAATACCTATGAACAGGTCGTTTTCGGCTAACTTGCACAGGAGGAGAGTGGGCACACTGGGATCAGCTGGCTTCACGAAGGTTTGGTCACCCTCGCGCAACGGCTCCTCAACAGTACCCACCTCTGCCCCGATCCTGTCACGGCTTGATCGGGGTTTTTTTTGCCTGTGAATCAGGGAGATATGAGGTGTATGGACTGGCGTCATCGCGAGCAAGCTCGCTCCCACATGGGATCGCATATCCCTGTGGGAGCGAGCTTGCTCTCGATGAACGATGACGCGGTTTAACGCTGCAATACGAGGATGCGCGACAACAATTCATCACGGTCGACATAACAACCCTGAAAATGCCGGGCACCGGTGGCGGGGTCGAAGGCGTTGCGGGCGTGGAGGGTGCGGCGGTTGTCGAAACACCACATTTCGCCGGGGTTCAACCGAGTCATCACGCGGAATCGCGTTTCCCGGGTCATCGCAATAAAGCGGCGGTAGGCGTGATAGAGAGCGGGCATCTGCTCGACCGACGCATCGAACGGACCGCGCAGAAAATTCGCCGTGCGGATTTCCGAAACCTGCCCCAAGGCATCCAGCGCGATGATCGGCGCGAGACGGCGGTAGTCGCTGTGGCGGTCTTTATTACGGAACTCCACGGGGATTTCGCACAGGCTTTTAAACGCCTCGGGATCTTCCTGTCGCAAGGCTTCGGCAATGGCAAAACCGTCAACGAAAATACTCTCGCCACCGTCGGCGTCATTCACCAGGCAATGCAGGAATTGCAGCCCCGGTTGCAGCTCCCGGGTCGGCAGGTCGCTGTGCAGCGGCAGGTTGAACGCGGTGTAGGCATTGCTGTCGGCATCGGCCTTGGATTGCACGTTGAACAGCACGCCAAAATTGCTCTCGCGGATGAAGGAAATCCGCTGGGCAATCAACTTCAACGAGCCCGGCTCGGTGGGCACACCGCGGACCTGGGTCAGGCCGGTATCGCGCACGGCCAGCAGCCATTGCAGCAGGGCATCGTTGTCGTTCATCAACGACTGGTATTCGAACACTGGCAGCTTCAGGTTGCTGTTCCAGAGCTGGCTTTTTGGCTTGGCAGCCCGGCGTTCGGCGCGGGACTCGTCATCGTAGGCGTGGGCCCGTAACCAGCCAGGATCGAAGCGGCTGAGATGGCCGTCCTGCCAGTCGACACGCAGGCAGCCTTCGGCATCAATGCTGACGTCCGAGGGCTTCAGGTTTTCCGCGACGTCGACGATTTCCAGCACTTGCTCGCGGGTCACGGTGTAGACGCACAGCGGGCACGGACAGTTGTCCCGCAGCCACTGATGATGAAACGGGCTGACACGGTCATCGGCCCACTTCACTTGAATTCGCTCCGCCAGGGTGTGTACGGCGGTCAACGCGCTGATCAACGGGTAGGTGCGGAAGTCGGCAAAAGCGGCGGCGGTGTTCAATGGCGATCTCCTTGTTATTTTTTAGGGGGTAACGCGATCACTCGGCCGATGTAGGCGGGGGCGGGCAGGTCGGATTGCTCGACGACGATGGCTTGCAACTTGCTCAAGGTGTCTTCGCTGAACGGTGCGGAGCGCGGCCCGGCGAGGTCGACGTGCAGCAGCATTTGCTCGTTGCCCGCCAGCTCCTTGTCATCACCCACCAAATGCAGGCTGTGATAGAGGTGCAGGCGTTTTTGGTCGTGGCCGATGATTTGGGTGTGCACTTCGACGTCGGCGTCGAGCTTCACTTCGTGCAGGTAATTGAGGTGCAGTTCGAGGGTGAACAGCGAGTTGCCGCTGGCTTCGCGGTTGTTGCTGTCGAGCCCTAAGCGATCCATCAGCGCGTCGGTGGCGTAGCTGAAGATGAGCAGATAGAAGGCATCGCGCAGGTGGCCGTTGTAGTCGACCCAGTCGGGGATGATTTTGGTTTGGTAGGTGGTGAGGGTGGGCATGATGAGTGATCCAGGATGTGTGGTGACTGGGCTGCCGTCTTCGCGAGCAAGCCCGCTCCCACAGGGGATTTGCTGGGTGACATAGATTGTATTCACACCTCAAATCAACTGTGGGAGCGGCGGTGCGACGATTCGACTTGCTCGCGAAGGGGCCAGCCTTGCTGGCCCATAGCTGAGGGTTATTCGCTAAACGCCATCCCATGCTTCTCTTTGGTGGTCTTCACCGCCTCCAGCACCGCCAGCAAGCAATCATCACGATAGCGCTCCAGCGCTGAAATGCTGTGTGTGCCCAACTGATCACTGGTGCCATCCACTACATCATCGATCAACTTGTCCGTCAGCTCCGGCGCCGGCAGATACGTCCATGGCAACTGCAACGCCGGCCCGAATTGCGCCATGAAGTGCCGCATGCCCGCATCGCCACCCGCCAGGGTGTAGGTCAAGAACGTGCCCATGAATGACCAGCGCAGACCCGCACCAAAGCGGATCGCATCATCGATTTCACCGGTGGTCGCCACACCGTCGTTGACCAGGTGCAGCGCCTCACGCCACAGCGCTTCGAGCAAGCGGTCGGCGATAAAACCGGGTACTTCCTTGCGCACATGCAGCGGACGCATGCCCAGGGATTCATAGACTTTCATTGCCGCTTGAACGGCTTGCGGGGCGGTGTTTTTGCCGCCAACCACTTCCACCAGCGGCAGCAGATAAACCGGGTTGAACGGGTGCCCGACGACGCAGCGTTCCGGGTGCGTCGAACTCTCGTAGAACTCGCTCGGCAACAGGCCGGAAGTACTGGAACCGATCAAGGCATTGGGTTTGGCCGCTGCGCTGATTTTGGCGTGTAGTTCCAGTTTCAGGTCCAGACGCTCAGGGGCGCTTTCCTGAATGAAATCCGCGTCGCGAACGCATTCTTCAATGGTTGCGACAAAGCGCAGCCGATCCTGCGATGCACCCGGCGCAAGGCCCTGTTTCTCCAAAGCACCCCAGGCATTGGCGACGCGTTTGCGCAGCGCGGCTTCGGCACCGGGCGCCGGGTCCCAGGCCACCACGTCGAGGCCGTGGGCGAGGGCGCGAGACACCCAACCGCTGCCGATGACACCGCTGCCCAGGGCGGCGAAGGTTTTGATATCAGTGATAAAGCTCATGGCGACGTCCTAAAAAATTCGGTGATCCAATGTGGGAGCGGGCTTGCTCGCGAAAGCGGAGTGTCAGTCGACAGAGATGTCGGATGTAACGGCCTCTTCGCGAGCAAGCCCGCTCCCACAGTTGGAAAGAGTTGTTAGCAGTTAACCGCGCTTGGTCAGGCCCATTTTTGCCCGGCCTTCCGCCGGCGTCAGAACACGGGCGCCGAGACGGCTGAGGATTTCCGAGGCGCGTTCGACCAGTTGGCCGTTGGTCGCCAGTACGCCCTTGTCCAGCCAGATGTTGTCTTCCAGGCCGACCCGCACGTTGCCGCCAAGCAGCACCGCTTGCGCAGCCATCGGCATTTGCATGCGACCGATGCCGAAACCGGCCCAGACCGCATTGGCAGGCAGGTTGTCGACCATGGCCTTCATGGTGGTGGTGTCGGCCGGCGCGCCCCATGGGATGCCCAGGCACAGTTGGAACAACGGGTCGTCGAGCAACCCTTCCTTGATCATCTGCTTGGCGAACCACAGGTGACCGGTATCGAAGATTTCCAGCTCGGCCTTCACGCCCAGCTCTTGAATGCGTTTGGCACCAGCGCGCAGCTGGGCTGGGGTGGACACGTAAATAGTGTCGCCGTCGCCGAAGTTCAGGGTGCCGCAATCGAGGGTGCAGATTTCCGGCAGCAGTTCTTCAACGTGGGCCAGACGGGTCAGCGGGCCGACCAGGTCGGTGTTCGGGCCGAACTCCATCGGGTTCTCGCCAGCGCCGATTTCCAGGTCGCCGCCCATACCGGCGGTGAGGTTGACGATAATGTCGACGTCCGCCTCGCGGATGCGCTCCATCACTTCGCGATACAGCGTTACATCACGGCTGAATTTTCCGGTTTCGGGGTTACGAACGTGGCAGTGGACTACGGTGGCGCCGGCCTTGGCGGCTTCCACGGCGGCCGCGGCGATTTGTTTCGGGGTGACCGGCACGTGTGGGCTCTTGCTGGTCGTGTCGCCAGCACCGGTGAGTGCGCAGGTGATGATGACGTCGTGGTTCATGAGGCGGGTTCCTTGCAGGCGTGATGATTCCGTTCGCAGCCCGGTCGGGCTGCGAGTCGGTGGTTCAATCGGGTTTATTTGGTGGTCAGTTGCAGGTTTTCAGCAGCGGGTTTGCCATCGAAGGTGGTCACGCCTTCGAGCCAGCGTTGCTTGTCTTGCGGGTGATCTTTCAGCCATTGCTTGGCCGACTCGAAAGCGTCCTTGTGATCCAGCAGCGGCTGCATCATCCGGCTCTCGTCTTCGGCGGTGTACTTCAGGTTGCTCAGCAAGCGACCGATGTTCGGGCATTGCTCGGCGTATTTCGGCGCGGTGACGGTCCAGACCGTGGCCATGCCTTCGTTCGGGCCCAGAGCGTCGTCGCTGCCGGTGAGGTACGTCATCTTCACGTTGACGTTCATCGGATGCGGCGCCCAGCCGAAGAACACCACGGCCTCGTTGCGGCGCACGGCGCGATCCACCGCCGCGAGCATGCCGGCTTCGCTGGACTCGACCAACTGGAACTTGCCGAGGCCAAACTGGTTCTTGGCAATCATCGCCTTGATCTGGGTGTTGGCTCCCGAACCTGGTTCGATGCCGTAGATCTTGCCGCCCAGCTCTTTCTCGAACTTGGCGATGTCGGCGAAGGTTTTCAGGCCCTTGTCGGCGAGGTAAGTCGGTACGGCGAGGGTCGCGCGGGCATCTTTCAGGCTTGGCGCTTCAAGCACTTTGACCTGCTTGCCATCGACGAACGGCGTGATGGTCTGGGTCATCAGCGGGTTCCAGTAGCCCAGGAACAAGTCCAGGCGCTGATCGCGGATCCCGGCGAAGATGATTTGCTGGGAAGCGCTGGTTTGTTTGGTGTTGTAGCCGAGGCCATCGAGCAGGACTTGGGTCATGGCGCTGGTGGCGATCACGTCGGTCCAGTTCACAACGCCCATGCGCACGTTCTGGCATGAAGCAGGTTCGGCCGCCATGACGCTGGCGCTCAGGAAAGCGGTACCGCTGAGTGCAAGAACACAGCTGCTGATCAGTCGTTTCATCTCAGGTTCCTCGGCAGTTCGTTATTGTGGGTCCGGTCGTCTGCATCCGGTCTTGCGGATAGCGCTCATATTTTGGCGAGTGGCTGTTGTCCTCAGGCAAGGCGCCGCGACGAGTCATAGCTCGCTATGACGAGGAGCGGCAACGCAGCTTGAGGGCAACAGACGCCGCAAAAATTGAGCAGCTATCCGTAAGACCGGATGCGCCGTGCGCCGGTGATGCCAAGTTACGCAGCTTAAGGCCCGCTAAAGCGCACTGCGGCGACCAGCTCTTGCACTGCAGCGACCTGCGCTCTTGAATGCCTCTTGCAAGTGGCGTATCAACGTCCACACGCTTCCCGCCCTCTCGTTACCTGCCAGTCGAGTGCGCTCCATGTCCCAGGATTTCTACTTCTTGTTGATGCCGGGTTTCTCGGCGATTGGATTTATCTCTGCCATCGAGCCGCTGCGGGTTGCCAATCGCTTTCGTGGCGAGCTCTACCGCTGGCATGTGCTCAGCGCGGACGGCGGGGCGGTGCTGGCCAGCAACGGCATGTCGGTCAACGCCGATGCGGCGCTGGAACCGCTGAAGAAAGGTGCGACGTTGTTGGTGGTAGCCGGTTTCGAGCCGCTGAAGTTCGCAACCCCGGCGCTGGAACACTGGCTGCGCCGGCTGGACAACGAAGGCGTGACCCTCGGCGCCATCGACACCGGCAGCTTCATCCTCGCCGAGGCCGGCCTGCTCGACGGCCATCGCCTGACCCTGCACTGGGAAGCCATCGACGCGTTCAAGGAGTCTTATCCACAGCTCAGCGTCACCCAGGAGCTGTTCGAGATCGACCGCCGGCGCATCACCTCTGCCGGCGGCACTGCGTCCATCGACCTGATGCTCGACCTCATCAGCCAGGCCCATGGCCCGGAACTGGCGATCCAGGTCAGCGAACAATTCGTGCTCGGCCGCATCCGCCCGCGCAAAGACCACCAGCGCATGGAAGTCGCCACGCGTTATGGCATCAGCAACAAGAAACTGGTGCAGGTGATTGGGGAGATGGAGCAGCACAGCGAGCCGCCGCTGAGCACGCTGGAATTGGCCGAATCGATCAAGGTGACGCGACGGCAGTTGGAGCGATTGTTTCGCCTGCACCTGAACGACACACCGAGCAATTTTTACCTGCGGTTAAGGCTGGAGAAGGCGCGGCAGTTGTTGCGGCAAACCGATATGAGCGTGTTGGAAGTGAGTATCGCGTGCGGGTTTGAATCACCGTCGTATTTCACCCGGAGTTATCGGGCACGGTTTGAGCGGTGTCCAAGGGAAGACCGACGGCGGCTGGGGGGTGGTCGGGAACTGGTTTGATCGCGCCAGAAGCCTGTACACAAGACAAAATGTGGGAGCGGGCTTGCTCGCGAATGCGGTCAGTCATTCAACATTGATGTCAACTGATCCACCGCATTCGCGAGCAAGCCCGCTCCCACATTTTGATCCGGTTTCGCTTTTACTTCTTCATCAGGGCGGAGCAGGCCGCTTTAAACGCTTCATGCTGATACTTGTTCAGCGTGGCCGGCAGTTCAAAGTCGAATTTCTTGTTCTGTGCATTGATGGTCTGTGGCGACAGCAACGTCACCTCGCAACTATCCAGCAACTGGAAAACACCCTCGATCTTGAACGTGGTCGGCCCACCAGCAAATTCGCCTTTCTTGTTGCGCTTCTTGATCGCAATCCGATCGATGGCGTTCTCGCGCACAAACGACGCCACCTGAGCAGCAAACACTTTGACGTTCGCGGCTTCGTCGTCATCGTCGAGGGCAATTTTCTTGGTGGCCAGAGCGACGTGGCTCAACACCTGATCGTCGAGGGAGGCCACGGCGATGATCGCTTCGCTGCCTTTGATTTCGATGCCGCAGATTTTCATGTGAGTCCCTTTCCCGAATGGTGGCCTGCAGCTTACAGCTCAAGTTGATTGACGTTTGCGCTTACTCCTGCCCAATCGACTCCAAAAACTCCGACCGCTCGTCACTCATCCGCGCCACGCAATCATTCTGCGCGATGGTGAATGCCTTGCTACCGCTCGTCGCCGGAAAGGCCTCAACCGCACAATCCGCATCCCGGGTCTTCAGCCACTGCTGTTGAGCAGCCTTGAGCTTGCCGGTGATGTCGGCCAGTTGTGCCGGGTTCTTGCTGTAGGCCGTTTGCATGCGCTCGGTCAGGCCTTGATAGTTGTCTTTTAGGAGCTGTTCGGCGGTGGTTCTGCTGTAGACCGAGCATTCCAGGGTCTGGACCTCGTTTTCGACTTTGTCGCAGGGGTTGTCGTCGGACTCTTCGGCCGCGTGTACGCCGGTCGCTATCAGTGCTAACGCCAGGAAGATCGATTTCATTGCGTCGCCGCCCCTTATCAGTAAAGCATCCAGTAGTGGCGCGAATTCTGGCCCATGCGCAGGCCCTTGAACAGGTGGCTCATGACGTCCGACGACGACCCTTTGTCGCGGATTGACGCTTTCGGCAAACCCCCTGTCGTTTTTGCACCCGGCTGCCCCCTCCCTCAGGCATATGCTGGCCCCAAAGCGCCGGCACACGATTCGGCGCATGAATCGCTAATAGGGGACAGCCTGATGAGCCCAGCCGAATTGCACGCCGACAGCATCGTTATCGACGGTCTGATTATTGCCAAGTGGAACCGTGAGCTGTTCGAAGACATGCGCAAGGGCGGTCTGACCGCGGCCAACTGCACCGTGTCGGTGTGGGAGGGCTTTCAGGCCACTGTGAACAATATCGCCGCCAGCCAGAAGCTGATCCGCGAAAACAGCGACCTGGTGATTCCAGTGCGCACCACCGCCGATATCCGCAAAGCCAAAGAACAGGGCAAGACCGGCATCCTGTTCGGCTTCCAGAATGCCCACGCCTTTGAAGATCAGATCGGCTACGTCGAGGTGTTCAAGCAGCTGGGCGTCGGTATCGTGCAGATGTGCTACAACACCCAGAATCTGGTCGGTACCGGTTGCTACGAGCGTGATGGCGGCCTGTCGGGTTTCGGTCGTGAAATCGTCGCCGAGATGAACCGCGTCGGCGTCATGTGCGACCTGTCCCACGTAGGTTCGAAAACCTCCGAAGAAGTCATCCTCGAATCCAAGAAACCGGTCTGCTACTCCCATTGCCTGCCGTCGGGCCTGAAAATTCACCCGCGCAACAAATCCGATGAAGAACTGAAGTTCATCGCCGATCACGGCGGTTTCGTCGGCGTGACCATGTTTGCGCCTTTCCTGGCCAAGGGCATCGATTCGACCATCGACGATTATGCCGAAGCCATTGAATACACCATGAACATCGTAGGTGAAGACGCCATCGGTATCGGCACTGACTTCACCCAGGGCCATGGCCAGGACTTCTTCGAATACCTGACCCATGACAAGGGCTACGCCCGCCGCCTGACCAGCTTCGGCAAGATCATCAACCCGCTGGGCATCCGCACCGTCGGCGAGTTCCCGAACCTGACCGAAACCCTGCTCAAGCGCGGCCATTCCGAGCGTGTGGTCCGCAAGATCATGGGCGAGAACTGGGTCAACGTCTTGAAGGACGTCTGGGGCGAGTAACCCCTTTTTCAAACGAACGCTGTAGCAGCTGCCGAGGCACGAGGCTGCGTTGCGGTCCGCAGGACCGCCCTCGGGGGCCGCTTCACCGCCCAACGCAGCCTCGCAGGCTCGACAGCTGCTACGGCACGACAACACAACGAATTTTTCTGGAGTTAAGTTTCCATGGCCAAGATCGCCCCGCAATTGCCAATCGAAGTCGACAGCGAAACCGGTGTCTGGACCTCCGACGCCCTGCCAATGCTGTACGTGCCGCGTCATTTCTTCGTCAACAACCACATGGGCATCGAGGAAGTACTGGGCGCCGACGCCTACGCCGAAATCCTCTACAAGGCCGGCTACAAATCCGCCTGGCACTGGTGTGAAAAAGAAGCTGAATGCCACGGCCTGGAAGGCGTTGCGGTGTTCGAGCACTACATGAAGCGTCTGTCGCAACGCGGCTGGGGCCTGTTCAAAATCCAGGACATTGACCTCGACAAGGGCACTGCCAGCGTCAAGCTCGAACACTCGGCGTTCGTCTACGTGTACGGCAAGGTCGGCCGCAAAGTCGACTACATGTTCACGGGCTGGTTTGCCGGTGCCATGGACCAGATTCTGCAAGCCCGCGGCAGCAAGATCCGCACCGTTGCCGAACAGGTTTACGGTGGCTCCGAAGAAGGCCACGACGACGGCCTGTTCACCGTCAAGCCGTTGTAAGTCGAGGAACCCGCCATGGCTTTCGAAGCAATGTTCCAGCCGATCCAGATCGGCAAACTGACCATCCGCAACCGCGTGCTCAGCACCGCGCACGCCGAGGTCTATGCCACCGACGGCGGCATGACCACCGACCGGTACGTCAAGTATTACGAAGAGAAAGCCAAGGGCGGGATCGGCCTGGCGATTTGCGGCGGTTCCTCCAGTGTGGCCATCGACAGCCCGCAAGGCTGGTGGAAGTCGGTCAATCTGGCCGACGACCGGATCATTCCGCACTTCCAGAATCTGGCCGATGCCATGCACAAGCATGGCGCCAAGATCATGATCCAGATTACCCACATGGGTCGTCGTTCCCGTTGGGATGGCGAGCATTGGCCAACCCTGCTGTCGCCGTCGGGCATCCGTGAGCCGGTGCACCGCGCGACCTGCAAAACCATCGAGCCGGAAGAAATCTGGCGGGTAATCGGTAACTACGCCACTGCGGCTGGCCGCGCCAAGGCCGGTGGCCTGGACGGCGTTGAACTGTCGGCGGTGCACCAGCACATGATCGACCAGTTCTGGAGCCCGCGCGTCAACAAACGTACCGACGAATGGGGCGGCAGCTTCGAGAACCGCATGCGTTTCGGCCTTGAAGTGATCAAGGCTGTACGGGCTGAAGTCGGCCCGGATTTCTGCGTCGGCATCCGTCTGTGCGGTGATGAGTTCCACCCGGATGGCTTGTCCCACGAGGACATGAAGCAGATCGCCAAGTACTACGACGACACCGGCATGATCGACTTCATCGGCGTGGTGGGTTCGGGTTGCGACACCCACAACACCCTGGCCAACGTAATTCCGAACATGAGTTATCCACCGGAGCCATTCCTGCATTTGGCCGCCGGTATCAAGGAAGTGGTAAAGGCCCCGGTGCTGCACGCGCAGAACATCAAGGACCCTAACCAGGCGACCCGGATTCTGGAAGGCGGCTACGTCGACATGGTCGGCATGACCCGCGCCCACATCGCCGATCCGCACCTGATCGCCAAGATCAAAATGGGTCAGGTCGACCAGATCAAACAATGCGTCGGCGCCAACTACTGCATCGACCGTCAATACCAGGGCCTGGACGTGTTGTGCATCCAGAACGCCGCGACCTCCCGTGAATACATGGGTGTGCCGCACATCATCGAGAAGTCGACCGGTGTGAAGCGCAAAGTTGTGGTGGTCGGTGCCGGTCCTGCCGGGATGGAAGCCGCTCGCGTCTCCGCCGAACGTGGCCACGACGTGACCCTGTTCGAGAAGAAAGAATTCATCGGCGGGCAGATCACCACCGCCTCGAAAGCCCCGCAACGGGACCAGATTGCCGGTATCACTCGCTGGTTCCAGCTTGAGCTAGCGAGGTTGAAAGTCGACCTGCGCCTGGGCGTGGCGGCGGATGCGGCGACCATTCTCGACCTGCGTCCGGACGTGGTGGTACTCGCCGTCGGCGGCCATCCATTCCTGGAGCAGAACGAGCACTGGGGCGCGGCTGAAGGTCTGGTGGTCAGCAGCTGGGACATCCTCGACGGCAAGGTTGCACCGGGCAAGAACGTGTTGGTCTACGACACCATTTGCGAGTTCACCGGGATGTCTACCGCCGACTTCCTCGCCGACAAGGGCAGCCAGGTCGAGATCGTCACCGACGACATCAAGCCGGGCGTGGCGATTGGCGGTACCTCGTTCCCGACTTACTACCGCAGCATGTACCCCAAAGAAGTGATCATGACCGGGGACATGATGCTGGAGAAGGTCTACCGCGAAGGCGACAAGCTGGTGGCGGTGCTGGAAAACGAATACACCGGCGCCAAAGAGGAGCGGGTGGTGGACCAGGTCGTCGTCGAAAACGGCGTGCGTCCGGACGAAGAAATCTATTACGCGCTGAAGGAAGCGTCGCGCAACAAAGGCCAGATGGACATCGAGGCCCTGTTCGCGATCAAGCCGCAACCTTCGCTGAGCCAGGCGGGCGACGGCTACTTGCTGTTCCGCATCGGCGACTGCGTGGCGCAACGCAACACCCACGCGGCGATCTATGACGCGTTGCGGTTGTGCAAGGATTTCTAAGAGCTTGTGGATAACCCTGTGGGAGCGGGCTTGCTCGCGAAGACGGACTGACATTCAACATTGATGTCGACTGACCCGCCGCTTTCGCGAGCAAGCCCGCTCCCACAGGAATCGGGCAAGGCATCCAGCTAGTTAAGCCTGCAAGACCCTGCGGTCTTTGGGAGCTCCACCATGTTGAACACCCTTCTTCCAATCCTGTTGTTCGCAGCCCTGGGCCTCGCTGTCCTCGGCGCGTTGCGGCGGGTGGCTATGTGGCGCCGAGGCCGGGCTTCGAAAGTCGACCTGATCGGCGGCCTGTTCGCCATGCCCAAGCGCTATATGGTCGATTTGCACCATGTCGTCGCGCGGGACAAATACATCGCCAACACCCACGTGGCCACGGCCGGTGGTGCGGTGGCGTCCATTGTGCTGGCGATACTGGTTCACGGTTTCGGCCTGCACAGCCGCATTCTCGGTTTTGCCCTGTTGATTGCCTCGGCGGTGATGTTCGTCGGTGCGATCTTCATGTTTCTGCGTCGTCGCAACCCGCCAGCCCGCCTGTCCAAAGGGCCGTGGATGCGCCTGCCGAAAAGCCTGTTGGCGTTCTCTGCGAGCTTCTTCCTGTTGACCCTGCCGGTCGCCGGCATCCTTCCGGAAAACTTCGGTGGTTGGGTGGTGGCTGCGATCCTCGGCGTCGGTGTGCTGTGGGGCGTTAGCGAACTGTTCTTCGGCATGACCTGGGGCGGGCCGATGAAGCACGCCTTCGCCGGTGCTTTGCACCTGGCCTGGCACCGTCGCGCCGAACGCTTTGGTGGCGGCCGTTCCACCGGTTTGAAACCGCTGGACCTGAACGATCCAAACGCGCCACTGGGCGTGGAAAAACCCAAGGATTTCACCTGGAACCAACTGCTCGGCTTCGACGCCTGCGTGCAGTGCGGTAAATGCGAAGCTGCGTGCCCGGCGTTCGCCGCCGGCCAGCCGCTGAACCCGAAAAAACTGATTCAAGACATGGTCGTCGGTCTGGCCGGTGGCACCGATGCCAAGTTCGCCGGCAGCCCGTATCCAGGCAAGGCCATCGGCAAACACGCCGGTAACCCGCATCAACCGATCGTCAACGGCCTGGTGGACGCTGAAACCTTGTGGTCCTGCACCACCTGCCGCGCCTGCGTCGAGGAGTGCCCGATGATGATCGAGCACGTCGACGCCATCGTCGACATGCGCCGCCATCTGACGCTGGAAAAAGGCGCGACCCCGAACAAGGGCGCCGAAGTCCTGGAAAACCTGATTGCCACCGACAACCCGGGCGGCTTCGCCCCGGGCGGGCGGATGAACTGGGCGGCGGATTTGAACCTCAATCTGATGAGCGAGAAGAAGTCGGTCGACGTGCTGTTCTGGGTCGGCGACGGCGCCTTCGACATGCGCAACCAGCGCACCTTGCGCGCCTTCGTCAAAGTACTGAAAGCGGCCAAGGTCGACTTCGCGGTATTGGGTCTCGAAGAGCGCGACAGCGGTGACGTGGCCCGACGTCTGGGCGACGAAGCCACCTTCCAGTTGTTGGCCAAACGCAACATCCAGACCCTGGCCAAATACAGCTTCAACCGCATCGTTACCTGCGACCCGCACAGCTTCCACGTGCTGAAAAACGAGTACGGCGCCTTCGACGGCAACTACCTCGTGCAGCACCACAGCACCTACATGGCGGAAATCATCGGCGCTGGCGCCCTGAACCTCGGCCAGCACAAAGGCAGCAGCGTGACGTATCACGATCCGTGCTACCTCGGCCGCTACAACGGCGAATACGAGGCGCCGCGTGAAGTGCTGCGCGCCCTGGGTATCGAGATCAAGGAAATGCAACGCTCCGGTTTCCGCTCGCGCTGCTGCGGCGGTGGCGGCGGTGCGCCGATCACCGACATCCCGGGCAAGCAACGGATCCCCGACATGCGCATGGAGGACATCCGCGAAACCGGCGCCGAACTGGTGGCCGTGGGTTGTCCACAGTGCACCGCGATGCTCGAAGGCGTAGTCGAACCCCGGCCGCTGATCAAGGACATCGCCGAACTGGTGGCGGACGCATTGCTCGAAGACGCTGCCCCGAGCAAGCCGACCAAACCGGCCCAACGTGAACCTGCGGAGGCCCACTGATGAGCGACATTATCCGCCGCGACCCACGCGCCGAATGGATCGCCCGCAACCGTCTGCACCCGCTGCACGCGGCCATGCAGCCGGCGCAACACAGCTGGATGGGGCCTAACGGCGTCATCCGCAAGAATCCCCATGGCATCGGTTTTATCGGTCCCAATGGCATCAAACGCATTGACCGCAGCGGCGCTCAACAGGGCGGGGCGACCAAACGCTCGGCCGCCGTTGAAGTGCAATTGCCGCTGCATCAAGTGCCTGCACCGGCGTTCTACATCAGCGTGGTGCCGGACATGGTCGGCGGCCGCTTGAGCAGCCACGACCGCGACCTGCTCGGCCTGGCGCACCAATTGGCCGGCAAGGACGGCGCGGTATTGGCCGTGGTCTTCGGCGAACACAAAGAAAACGCCTTTGCCACCGCTGGCGTCGATCGCTTGCTGGTGCTGGAAGGCGACGAATTCAGCGGTTATGCACCGGAACAAAGAGTCCAGGGCTTGCGGGCTGTGGATAACCAGTTCAGCCCGCGTCATTGGCTGCTGCCGGATAGCCGCAGCGGTGGTGGCGAACTCGGTCGTCGCTTTGCTGCTGCGCTGGGCGAACGCCCGGCCACGCGGGTCTGGCAGGTCAAGGATCAGGAGTGCATCGGCCGCGCGGGTGCTGGCTTGCAAGACCTTGCACGTCCGGTTGCACGCTTGATTCTGGCCGCCGTCGAATGCGCCGAACCGGTCAGCGAAACCCGTCACGAAGCGTTGCCGGTAGAGTTATCCACAGCCGTCGCACGAAGCTTGTCGCGCATCGAGGATCTGGGCGCGGTGGCGGTGGACCCGGCGGCGATTCCGATGGCCGAAGCCGAGTTCATCTTCTCCGGTGGCAACGGGGTCAAGGATTGGGGACTTTTCCACAGGACCGCCGAAGCGTTGGGCGCTACCGAAGGCGCGTCCCGAGTGGCGGTGGACGATGGCTTCATGGCCCGCGACCGTCAGGTCGGCGCGTCCGGCACCTGGGTCACCGCGCGGGTTTACGTGGCGGTGGGGATTTCCGGGGCGATCCAGCACCTGCAAGGCATCGGTGCCTGCGACAAGGTGGTGGCGATCAACCTCGACCCTGGCTGCGACATGATCAAACGGGCCGACCTGTCGGTGATCGGCGAGAGCGCCGAGATTCTTCAAGCCTTGATCGATGCGGTAGAGGCTTACCGCAATGAAGCCAAGCGCGATGCGGCTTAAGGAAAGGAAAGGGTTATGAGCACGAAAATCATCAGCCTGGTGTCCATCGGCGCCCACCCGACCTCCGGCCGGCCACGTCGTGCGGAGCAGGATGCGCGGGCGGTGGAACTGGGCCTGCAACTGGCTGGGGATAACCTGCAAGTGCTGCATGCCGGCGACGTCGCGGAACCTGCACTACGCGCCTATCTGGGTATGGGCCTGGAACAGTTGCACGTGCTTGAACAACCTTCAGGCGCCGATGCGCTGCCGGCGTTGACCGCGTATTTGCGTGACGCCGGGGCGCAGGTCGTGCTGACCGGCAGCCAGGCGGAAACCGGCGAAGGCTCGGGCATGCTGCCGTTCCTGCTGGCCGAAAGCCTGGGATGGCCGCTGGTCGTGGGGCTGGCTCAAGTTGAATCCATCGACGGTAATTCAGCGCTGGTGCTGCAAGCCTTGCCCCGTGGTCAACGCCGTCGCTTGAAAGTACGGCTGCCGTTTCTCGCGACTGTGGATAACGCCGCGCCGAAGCCTCGGCAAAGCGCTTACGGCCCGGCCCGACGCGGGGTGTTGCAGGCAGATGAAGTCGAAGTGATCGACGATGAACTGCTGGCGGTTGCCACGCTGCAACCGGCCAAGCCACGGCCTAAACGCTTGAAGGTGATCAAGGCCAAGAGCGGCGCGGATCGAATGAAAGCCGCGACGGCCAAGGCCAGCGGCGGGGGCGGGCAGGTGCTTAAAGGGCTGAGTGCCGAGGCTGGCGCCGAGGCGATTCTCAAGTTACTGATCGAAGAAGGCGTGGTCCGCTAACGGACATCCAGTGAAGATCTAATGTGGGAGCGGGCTTGCTCGCGAAGGCGGCGTGTCAGTTATTACAGATGCTGGCTGACAAGACGCCTTCGCGAGCAAGCCCGCTCCCACAAGGAAAAATAATGACCGTTGAATTTCGTTCGGCCCTGCGCGCGGATGCGCGGGAGATTGCTCGTTTGTTTCAGATTTCATCAGAAGGCGCTGCGGATTACATCTGGAGTCAACTGGCGCAGCCCGGTCAGGATTTACTGGACGTGGGCGCCAGTCGGTATGCCCGTGAAGACGTGGATTTTTCCTGGCAGAACTGCCTGATTGCCGAGGCACGGGGAAACGTCATTGGCATGATGCACAGCTACGTGATTCGTCACGATCCGCTGGCGCCTCCAGTGACCGATCCAGTCCTGGCGCCGTACGCCAAGATGGAAATCCCCGACACCCTTTATATTTCCAGCCTGGCGCTGCATGAAGGCTGGCGAAACCAGGGCCTGGGCAAGCAATTCCTCGCCTACGCTTACGACCGCGCCAACCAGCTGGGGCTCAATGGCTTGAGCCTGATCGACTACGCGGTGAACACCGGCGCCCGTCGGTTTTACGAGCGACATGGCTTTCGTATCGTCGATACCTGCCAGATCACTCCCCATCCGATGATTCGGGTCACGGGTGAGGCCTATCTGATGTATCGGCCCTAGTGAGCTACATTTCTCTATGAGCTGCTCAGGGTTGCCGCAGCGCTAGTTCATAAAACTCGTTTTCTAGAATGGGTTGAACATGAGGGCGGTCAGTCGGCGTGAGACATGTCTGATCGGCGGCGTGAATTCAAAGTCGTCTCTGGTGCTGCTTGCATTTTTTATGTGTGCAGCATCAAGTTCGATGGCTGATACCAGGCCGGCAGCTCCGGATTTCTACACATGGTTAGAGTCCGAACAGGGACAAAAAGCGTCCTTGGTGCAGCTGAAACAGCAATGCGACAAGGCCTTGGATGCTGAAAAAAACCTGAATTGTTCAGTGTCTGTTCTCGCCCGGATGTTCGAGGCCAAAACCGCAAACCAGATCCCCGAATACTATTTGGCGATCAAGCATCGTCATGCTCAGGCAATCGCGAATGACCCTGAACTCAACACGATGTTTTCCATGTTCGGCAGCGAATCCCTCACAACCCTGCGGGCGGTCGGCGATTTTTCGGTGACAAGAACGAAGCGGCACGAGGTGCTGGCGATTCATCCTTACGCCAGCGGCGGTCACGTCGCTGACGAGGTGTTGCCCTACCTCGATGTCAAAGCGGCCAATGGTGTCTCGTCACGCTTCATTCTGGACACCGGCGCACCGCAAACCCGGGTCAACCACGAAACCGCGAAGCTGATGGGAATCAGGCTATTAACCGACTCTCACTATGGCTACAGCACGTTTTATGGTGAACGTGACCTGTCTGCCAAACTCGGGATCTTTGAGTCTTTAAAGATCGGCTCAAGCGAGTTCAGAAACGTCCTGGTGTTTGTCAGCGATCGGGATAACTTACTGGGGCTCGATTTGCTCGGTAAGTTGGGGCGTTTGAAGGTCTCCAAAAAGATGCTGGAGCTTAACGCCCAACCTCCCGCGCGATGCGATTCGCGAATTAACTACGCGCGCATGGACATTAATCAACGACTGATCATTGCCGCACGCCTGGATCGTCGGGCCACGCCGGCGATTATCGACACCGGCAATGTTAATTACCTGACGTCGTCCTCGCCGGGCAACTCACCCATTCATGTCACCGATAACCCGCGTTCCCAAACCTTCAAGGGTGAATTGAGCCTGTCGGGCCATATCCAATCGATCACCTACAACTACTACCCGGACTACACGATTCCTCCGTCGTTGTTGCTGGGCCAGTACGTGCCTTCGCTTTTGCTTGGGTGGGGTGCATTCAATGACTATGAGTTGAATCTGGACATCGACTCGGGCTGGTCGTGTTTCAACAGGACCTGATCGCGGTTACCCACAATCCCTGTTAGCGCTTCTGTGGATAACATGTTCGCCCTTTGCTACACACCATACAAATCAAGCCCTACAACCCTTCGAACAAAAAACAACCAGCCTAACTTGCGGTTTTTTCACGCTTTTTTCAGAGGATAACTTTATACGCGAACCAATACTTGCCCCCAATCTCTGTTAGCGCATCTGTGGATAAGATGTTCGCTGTCCTCTACAGGCCATATAAACCGGGCTTGTCAGGAGGCTGATCAAAAAACGATCAAATCACCGTTTCAAGCTGATAAACCTCGCGCAAACCCCGATTTATCGCGGCTTCCAACGGTTTTCCACAGATCCGCCCAAGTTGCCCCCAAAGTCTGTTGGCGCTTCTGTGGATAAGGTGTTCGCCATCCTCTGCAAGCCACGTACAACGTGCCTTTCAAGCTTTCGATCAAAAAACAACCAATCGCTGCTAAAAACCCTGCTTCTGGATAAGTCACGGATTTTCTTCAGTTTCTGTGGAGAAAGTTTTCTATAAATTCACACTTGTCCCCAATAGCTGTGGGTGGAGGTGTGGATAAGTTGTTTGCTGAAGGCTGGGAGGCACGCGGCGTATAGGCCTGAACGTAATAGATCATATTTCGTACAGTTCTATAGGGGAGAGGATTTCGCGGGGGAAGGATGCAGTGACTGGGAGGGCGCTTTCGCGAGCAAGCCCGCTCCCACATTTGATCGGAGGTGTTCACAAACGCTGTGGACACCTCGGTTAAGTGTGGGAGCGGGCTTGCTCGCGAAGCTTTTGACATTAGCCTTGAACCGGAACCCCTTTGAGGTAAGCCGCAGGCTCAGCCCCCAGGTTGTTCAGCAAACGCTCGCTGTACCAATCCACAAAGTTCACCACGCCAAACTCATAGGTCTTGGAGTAAGGGCCTGGCTGGTAAGCGGTGGAGTTGATGCCGCGCTGGTTCTCTTCGGCCAGGCGACGGTCCTGGTCGTTGGTCGCATCCCAGACCTGGCGCATGCGCTCCACGTCGTAGTCCACGCCTTCGACGGCGTCCTTGTGGACGATCCACTTGGTGGTGACCATGGTTTCCTGCGCACTGATCGGCCACACCGTGAAGACGATGATGTGGTCGCCCATGCAGTGGTTCCACGAGTGCGGCAGGTGCAGGATGCGCATCGAGCCCAGGTCCGGGTTTTTGATCCGGCCCATGAGTTTGGCGCAGCCCTGTTTGCCGTCCAGGGTCATCGACACGGTGCCTTTGAGCAGCGGCATGCGCACGATGCGGTTACGCAGGCCGAAGCTGGCGTGGGCGTAAGGAATCTTCTCGGCTTCCCAGGCAGCGGCGGAGGCCGCGACGTGGTCCTTGAAGGCCTGGTCGGCACGCGGGTCGGTGACGTCGTCCCATTCCAGCAGGGTTTTCAGCAGTTCCGGGTGCGACGCGTTGCAGTGGTAGCACTCGCGGTTGTTTTCCAGCACCAGTTTCCAGTTGGCCTTTTCCATCAAGGTGGTGGTAATCGCCACCTTGGTGTTCTCCATGTCGTACGGTTCCATGTAATGGTTCAGCGTCGACAGGAAGTCATCAATGGCTGGCGGGTTCTCCGACAGGCTGATGAAGATGTAGCCGCCGGCAGTCTTCACGTTGACCGGTTTGAGGCCGTACTCCTTCATGTCGAAGTCGGCGCCCATTTCGGTACCGGCGAACAACAGGCGGCCGTCCAGCTCGTACGTCCACTGGTGGTAGTGGCAGACCAGTTTTGCGACCTTGCCTTTTTCACTGGTGCACAGACGCGAACCACGGTGACGGCAAACGTTGTGGAACGCATGTATCACGCCTTCGGCGCCGCGAATCACAATGATCGGGTTCTTGCCGACTTGCAGGGTCAGGTAGTTGCCCTTGGTCGGGATTTCGCAGGCCATGCCGGCGATCAACCACTCTTTCTGGAAGATTTCCTGCATGTCGATATCAAACAGCCGTTCGTCAGAGTAAAACGGCTGCGGCAGCGAGTAAGTGCGCTCGCGCTCTTGCAGCATCTGTGCGGTGGCCTTGCGTGCGGGTTCCAGCGGATCGCCCAGGCTGATTTTTGCGGTGACGTCCATCGATTTGATCCTCAAGGCCATTCTGTGCGGCCGGCGAAATAGTGGCTGATACGGTTTGCTACGCAAGGGTGTAAAGAAATCGTCTCTGTGTGGAGCGAGTGTGGGGCCGGCGTTGTCCGGAACCTTATCCATGGGCGACATGGCCCAATCTGTTCCCGACGCGCAACCCCCGGTAATTGGGGGCTGGTCGCGATAAGTATGTGAATGTCGCAGATAGGTAAATGGGTGGTTCGCACGTTACGCAGAATCGCCAACATAAGGCCGACCATCGGCGGTGGAGAACAGCATGTCCAACAGCTTCCTGAATCCGGTAACCACCCAGACCTGGGCCAATGGTCGACACATCGTCCGTTGCGTCAAAGTCATCCAGGAAACCTGGGATGTGCGCACCTTCTGCTTTATGGCTGACCAGCCGATCCTGTTCTTCTTTAAGCCGGGGCAGTTTGTCACCCTGGAGCTGGAAATCGAAGGCGTGCCGATCATGCGCTCCTACACCATTTCCAGCTCGCCGTCGGTGCCGTACAGCTTTTCGGTGACCATCAAGCGCGTACCGGGCGGCAAAGTCTCCAACTGGCTGCACGATACCCTGCACGAAGGCCAGGAGCTGGCGGTGCACGGGCCGGTCGGGTTGTTCAACGCCATGGACTTCACCGCGCCGAAGGTGTTGTACCTCAGCGGCGGTGTCGGTATCACGCCGGTCATGTCGATGGCTCGCTGGTTCTACGACACCAACGGCAACGTCGACATGGTGTTTATCCACAGCGCCCGTTCGCCCAAAGACATCATTTACCACCGCGAGCTGGAACACATGGCGTCGCGGATCGATAACTTCAGCCTGCACCTGATCTGCGAGAAGCATGGTCTGGGCGAGCCGTGGGCCGGTTATCGCGGTTACCTGAACCACAAGATGCTCGAACTGATGGCGCCGGACTTCATGGAGCGCGAAGTGTTCTGCTGCGGCCCGACGCCATATATGAACGCGGTCAAGCGCATGCTGGAAGCAGTCGGCTTCGACATGTCGCGTTATCACGAGGAATCGTTCGGTGCTACACCGCCGGAAGCCCGTGCCGATGCGGTGGAGCAAGCCGAAATAGCCGCAGACGCACCGGACATCGACGTGGCGGACCTGCACCAGGTGGAATTCACGGCGTCCGGCAAGAGCATTCGTGTTGCACCGGGTGAAACCGTTCATGCCGCCGCTGCGAAGTTGGGGCTGTTGATTCCGAAGGCTTGCGGGATGGGGATCTGCGGGACGTGCAAGGTGATGAAGCTGGGTGGCGAGGTCGAAATGGACCACAACGGCGGGATCACCGAGGAAGACGAGGCGGAAGGGTTCATTCTTTCGTGCTGCAGCGTGCCGAAGGGCGACGTGCGCATCGAGTTTTGATAGTTGCACAATGACCCTGTAGGAGCTGTCGAGTGCAACGAGGCTGCGATCTTTTAAGATCAAAAGATCGCAGCCTTCGGCAGCTCCTTGTATGTTGACCTTGATTCCAACGAGAGAGGTTACGCTCAAGGATTCATACAACAGCAAGTGCGTTTCTGGGGGAGGCCGATCGCTCCTGAAGGCAGGATTTGCTCCTGACCTTGTCTGTAGAGAGGCCCCCCCGCCTCATTGCCCACCACGAAGAGTATCGAGAAGCCGACAAGTCGGACTTCGCATTACAAGGTTGCAGTGGCATGAAGTTCGAGGTCGGGGGAACCAGGAGCAATCTTACCGAAAGTCAGGGAAGTGAAAAGCATGAATACTCATGTCGGCATAGACATTGGTGCGCGCACGTCTGTCATGGGATGGCGGCAGAGCGGTAGAACATCAGGCCAGTGGGATATTCAGCACACGCCCAAAGGACGTAAGGCTGCCGTGACAAAAATGTTGGGTCTCAAACCGCTGAGCGTGGTCATGGAGGCCACCGGCATTTACTACCTGGATCTTGCATTGGAGTTGCACGCCGCCGGCCTGCCGGTCTCGGTGATCAACCCCAAAAGCTTCCACAATTTTGCAAAATTGATGCTGCAAAACAGCAAAACTGACCAGATAGACGCTCAATTGCTGGCTGAATATGGCGAGCGCATGACTCCCAGGCTTTGGGTTGCGCCTACTGCCGATCAAATGACGCTGCGTGCGATTGGCCGCCATATCAATCGGCTGATTGGTCATCGAACACGAGCCAAAAACGAATTACACGCGCTACAAGCGACAGAAACGAGTGTGGAGCTGCTGATCGAGGATGAGAAAGAGGCGATTGCAGGGCTGGACACACGGATTGATCGCTTGAAGAAAGCCGCACGTGATGCCATCGCCAAATGCCCGGATCTGAGTTTGCAGTTTCGCTGCATGATGGCGGCCCCCGGCGTTGGAGAAGCCTCAGCCATCGCCGCACTGGCTGAGCTGACGACCCTTCCGGTAACGCTTAAATCGGCGCAGGTAAGCCGCTATGCAGGCCTGGATGTCAGGTTGACCCAGTCAGGCACCAGCGTGAACCGACCAGGGCGAATGTCCAAATGCGGTAATGCTTACTTGCGCGCAGCGATGTTCATGCCGGCGATGACGGCAATTCGTTGTGATGAGAATGTGAAGGCCTTCTACGAGGCTCTGGTAGCGCGCGGCAAGAAGAAAATGCAGGCCATCGGTGCGGTCATGCGCAAATACCTAACCGGGTTATGGGCATGCATGCGCTCCGGAGAAGAATTTAATACGGCCAAGCTTTTTAGCGAAAAACATCTCGCGAAAGCTTGACCGTGAACAGAGTATCTACAGGTCAATCGACAAACAGATCCGTCATCAGTTTGTCGGTGGAGTCCGGTTCAAACCGATACCCCTCAAAATCCGTCACCCCGTGCTCCCGCAGAATTTCCTCATCAATCAGCAATCGCCCAGTAATGCTGCGACCGCTGCGGCTCAGAATCACATGGGCGGCGTCGGCCATGATCGCGGGCGTACGCGCATGCTTGAACGACTCCCGTGACCCCAGCTGAAATTCAATGGCGGCAGTGGCGATCATGGTTTGCGGCCACAGGGAATTGACGCTGATGCCGTAGTTCTTGAATTCCTCGCTCATGCCCAGGGTCAGCATGCTCATGCCGTATTTGGTCACGGTATAGGGGCTGTACTGGGCGAACCACTTGGTCGCCAGATTCAGTGGCGGGGACAGATTGAGGATATGTCCGGCGCTTTTCTTCAGATAGGGCAGGGCGGCCTGGCTGCACAGGAGCACGGCGCGGGTGTTGATCTGGTGCATCAGGTCGAAGCGCTTGAGTTCGATGTGTTGAACCCCGGTCAGCTTGATCGCGCCGGCATTGTTGATCAGCGCATCAATGCCGCCGAAATGCTCGTTGGCCTGGGCCAATGCCTCACGCACCGCGACGTCATCACGCACATCCACCTGCAACGCCAACGCCTTGCCGCCCGCGGCTTCGACTTCCTTGGCCACGCTGAAAATCGTGCCCGGCAACTTGGGATGCGGCTCGGCGCTTTTAGCGGCAATCACAATGTTGGCCCCATCCCGCGCAGCTCGTAGCGCGATCTCACGACCAATCCCGCGGCTGGCGCCGGTGATGAACAGGGTTTTGCCTTTCAATGACATGCGTGCGCTCCTGATTATTGTTGTCTGAGCGGAGGCTCGACAAACAATGTAGACCATGTCTTTCAGGGCAAACGATCAGGGGCAGCAGGACTGTAGGAGCTGTCGAGTGAAACGAGGCTGCGATCTTTTGATCTTAAAAAACCAACATCAAAAGATCGCAGCCTCGTTTCACTCGACAGCTCCTACCAGCTCCTACCAGCTCCTGCAGTCCTACAAGGGGAGGGCTTAGCGGGACATGACTTCGCGAATATCCGTCGCCAATTCCCGTACGCGTTCTTCTTCGGTGTCCCACGAGCACATGAAGCGTGCGCCGCCGTTGCCGATGAAGGTGTAGAAGCGCCAGCCCTTGGCCGTCAATGCGGCGATGGCCGGTTCCGAGAGTTGCAGGAACACGCCGTTGGCTTGCACCGGGAACATCAGTTCCACGCCTGGAATGTCGCTCACCAGTTCCGCCAGCAGCTGCGCGCAGTGGTTGGCGTGGCGGGCGTATTTAAGCCAGGCGTCGTTTTCCAGAATCCCGACCCACGGCGCGGACAGGAAACGCATCTTCGAGGCCAGTTGCCCGGCCTGTTTGCAGCGGTAGTCGAAGTCTTCAGCCAGTTTGTGGTTGAAGAACAGAATCGCTTCACCCACCGCCATGCCGTTTTTCGTGCCGCCGAAGCACAACACGTCGACGCCGGCCTTCCAGGTCAGGTCGGCTGGCGAGCAGCCAAGGAAAGCGCAGGCGTTGGAGAACCGCGCGCCGTCCATGTGCAGGTTCAGGCCCAGCTCTTTGCACGTGGCGCTGATGGCGCGGATTTCTTCCGGGGTGTAGACGCTGCCGACTTCGGTGGCTTGGGTCAGGGTGACTACGCGCGGTTTCGGGTAATGGATGTCCTGGCGCTTGAGCGCGATTTCGCGGATCGATTCCGGGGTCAGCTTGCCGTTTTCAGTGCGGGCGATGAGCAGTTTGGAGCCGTTGGAAAAGAATTCCGGTGCGCCGCATTCGTCGGTTTCGACGTGGGCGGTTTCCGAGCAGATCACGCTGTGGTAACTCTGGCACAGCGACGACAGGGCCAGGGAGTTGGCCGCGGTGCCGTTGAAGGCGAAGAACACTTCGCAGTCGGTTTCGAACAGTTTTCGGAAATCATCGGACGCGCGTGCGGTCCATTCGTCGTCGCCATAGGCGCGTTGGTGGCCGTGGTTGGCCTGTTCCATGGCCGCCCAGGCTTCAGGGCAGATACCGGAATAGTTGTCGCTGGCGAATTGTTGGCTCTTATCGGTCATGGCCCTGCTTTCCGTGGTCGAGACGCTTATGGTGAAGCGACCCGTGGTCAATGATGGTACGCACTTTACCGAAGATCATCCGGTGAGCACACGCGATGTGTCTGACAGAAAAATACAAAAACGACGGGCAATTATGCACATGACGCAAAGGGATGGGGCACTGGATCTGCTCAAGTGGCTGGCGCTGTTGAGCATGGTGTTCGATCACCTGCGATATGTCGGTTATTCCGTCGATCTGCTGTATGTGCCGGGGCGGTTGGCGTTCCCGTGGTTCTGTCTGGCGATGGCCGCAAACCTGGCCCGGGCCCAGGCAGTGACGACGGACGGCCAGTGGCGTTATCTGGGCTGGTTGCTGCTGTTTAGCGCCATCAGCGAAATCCCCTACCGGATCTACATGCCTGATCCCGACACCTTGAACGTGCTGCCCACGTTGGTGCTGGGATTGCTGGTGGCCCGTGGCTGGCAGCACAAGACGCTGCAATTGCGACTACTCGCGGTCGGCGCCTTAACGCTGGCGGCGCTGTTCCCGGAGCGACTGATGTTCGGTTTCTTCGGCGTCCTGCTGCCGCTGACATTGTTGCTGGTGATCAAGCGGCCTTGGTACTTCAGCCTGCTGCCGGGGCTGGTCTGCCTGGCGGCCAATCAATGGGAAGTGCTGTTTTACTCCGCTAGATTCGGCAACAGTGCAGCCATCCTCGGCATCGCCACTTGTCTGATCGCGCCACTGGCCGGCCTGCTTTTGTTGCGACATGCCGGCCGATTGAAACCGCCCCTACCGATGCGTCGCTGGGCGTATGCCTTGTATCCGCTGCATTTTCTGCTTCTGTTGCTCGTCCGCGAAATCGCCGCATAACCCTGTGGGAGCGGGCTTGCTCGCGAATGCGGTTTGTCATCCACCACTTATGTTGACTGACCTGACGCATTCGCGAGCAAGCCCGCTCCCACAAGGTTCTTTGCTGATTTGAGGAGTGTGCTCGGCATGCCATTTCCCGCCATGTCGTAAACGCACCTTTGCGTGGCGTCCGTAGGCATTTGGCCTGTCTGCGCCGGTCATACCATCGCATCCAAAGGGCACTGCCGAAAGGTACGTGCCTCACCGAGACGAATGGCGCACCGCCGCCGCTGGGAGAGACGCGATGTTCAGCAAGCAAGACCAGATCCAGGGTTACGACGATGCACTGCTGGCGGCGATGAATGCCGAGGAGCAACGCCAGGAAGATCACATCGAGCTGATCGCGTCAGAGAACTACACCAGCAAACGCGTCATGGAAGCGCAAGGCAGTGGCCTGACCAACAAATACGCCGAGGGCTATCCGGGCAAGCGCTACTACGGTGGCTGCGAGCACGTCGATAAAGTTGAAGCGCTGGCCATCGAACGCGCCAAGCAACTGTTCGGTGCCGACTATGCCAACGTGCAGCCGCACTCCGGCAGCCAGGCCAACGCCGCGGTATTCCTTGCGCTGCTGCAGGCCGGCGACACCGTGCTGGGCATGAGCCTGGCTCACGGTGGTCACTTGACCCACGGCGCCAAAGTCAGCTTCTCCGGCAAGCTCTATAACGCTGTGCAGTACGGCATCGACACCGCCACCGGCCTGATCGATTACGACGAAGTCGAGCGCATGGCGGTCGAGCACAAGCCGAAAATGATCATCGCCGGGTTCTCCGCCTACTCGAAGACCCTGGACTTCCCGCGCTTCCGTCAGATCGCTGACAAAGTCGGCGCTTATCTGTTCGTCGACATGGCGCACGTCGCCGGTCTGGTCGCTGCCGGTCTGTACCCGAATCCGCTGCCGTACGCCGACGTGGTCACCACCACCACCCACAAAACCCTGCGCGGTCCACGTGGTGGCCTGATTTTGGCCCGTGCCAACGAAGAGCTGGAAAAGAAACTCAACGCTGCCGTGTTCCCCGGTGGTCAGGGCGGCCCGCTGATGCACGTGATCGCTGGTAAAGCGGTGTGCTTCAAGGAAGCGCTGGAGCCAGGTTTCAAGGCTTACCAGCAACAAGTGATCGACAACGCCCAGGCCATGGCCGGCGTATTTATCAAACGCGGCTACGATGTAGTGTCCGGCGGCACCGATAACCACCTGTTCCTGGTCAGCCTGATTCGTCAGGGCCTCACCGGCAAAGAGGCGGATGCAGCACTCGGTCGCGCCCACATCACCGTGAACAAGAACGCTGTCCCGAACGATCCACAGTCGCCGTTCGTGACCTCCGGCCTGCGCATCGGCACCCCGGCGGTGACCACTCGCGGCTTCAAGGTTACCCAGTGCGTCACGCTTGCCGGCTGGATCTGCGACATTCTCGACAACCTCGGCGACGCCGACGTAGAGGCCAATGTTGCGCAGCAAGTTTCAGCCCTGTGCGCGGACTTCCCGGTTTATCGCTGAGCGCGGTTTTGGAGTAAATGACTATGCAACGCTACTCGGGCTTCGGCCTCTTCAAACACTCCCTCAGCCATCACGAAAACTGGCAGAAAATGTGGCGCACGCCGACCCCTAAAAAGGTCTATGACGTGGTCATCGTCGGCGGTGGCGGGCATGGTCTGGCGACCGCCTACTACCTGGCCAAAGAGCACGGCATCACCAATGTGGCTGTGGTCGAGAAAGGCTGGCTGGGCGGCGGTAACACCGCGCGCAACACCACCATCGTTCGCTCCAACTACCTGTGGGACGAGTCGGCGCACCTGTACGAACACGCGATGAAACTGTGGGAAGGCCTGTCCCAGGACCTGAACTACAACGTGATGTTCTCCCAGCGTGGCGTTTACAACCTGTGCCACACGCTGCAAGACATTCGTGATTCCGAGCGTCGGGTCAGCGCCAACCGCCTCAACGGCGTGGACGGCGAACTGCTCGATGCCAAGCAAGTGGCCGACGAGATTCCGTACCTCGACTGCTCCAAGAACACTCGCTACCCGGTGATGGGCGCTACCGTCCAGCGCCGCGGCGGCGTGGCCCGTCACGATGCCGTGGCGTGGGGCTTTGCCCGTGCCGCCGACGCACTGGGCGTGGACCTGATTCAACAGACCGAAGTGATCGGCTTCCGCAAGGAAAACGGCGTGTGCATCGGTGTTGAAACCAACAAAGGCTTCATCGGCGCCAAACGCGTCGGTGTAGTGACCGCCGGTAACTCCGGGCACATGGCCAAACTCGCCGGTTTCCGCCTGCCGATCGAATCGCACCCGCTGCAAGCGCTGGTGTCCGAGCCGATCAAACCGATTATCGACAGCGTGATCATGTCCAACGCCGTACACGGTTACATCAGCCAGTCCGACAAGGGCGACCTGGTGATCGGCGCCGGTATCGACGGCTACAACGGCTACGGCCAGCGTGGTTCGTACCCGGTGATCGAGCACACCATTCAGGCCATCGTCGAGATGTTCCCGGTGTTGTCCCGCGTACGCATGAACCGTCAGTGGGGCGGCATCGTCGACACCACGCCGGACGCATGCCCGATCATCTCGAAAACCCCGGTCCCGAACATGTTCTTCAACTGCGGTTGGGGCACCGGTGGCTTCAAGGCAACACCTGGCTCGGGCAACGTGTTTGCCGCGAGTCTGGCCAAGGGTGAAATGCACCCATTGGCTGCACCTTTCTCCATCGACCGTTTCCACAACGGTGCGTTGATCGACGAACACGGCGCTGCTGCGGTTGCCCACTAACAGGAGAAATCCCCATGTTGCATATCTTCTGTCCTCACTGCGGCGAACTGCGCTCCGAAGAGGAATTCCACGCATCCGGCCAGGCGCACATCCCGCGTCCACTGGATCCGACCAATTGCACCGACGAGGAGTGGGGCGACTACATGTTCTTCCGCGATAACCCTCGCGGTCTGCACCACGAACTGTGGGATCACGTCGCCGGTTGCCGTCAGTACTTCAACGCCACCCGTGACACCGTGACCTACGAGATTCTCGAAACCTACAAGATCGGCACCAAGCCACAATTCACCGACAAGACCGATAGCCCGAAAGCGGCCGCCACGGCTCTGGGAGAGAAGGTATGAGCCAGATCAATCGCCTGTCCAACGGCGGACGGATCGACCGCAACAAAGTGCTGAGCTTCACCTTCAACGGCCAGAGCTACAAAGGCTTTGAAGGTGATTCCCTGGCCGCAGCCTTGTTGGCCAACGGTGTCGACATCATCGGTCGCAGCTTCAAATACTCCCGTCCGCGCGGCATCTTCGCCGCCGGTGCCGAAGAGCCGAACGCCGTGCTGCAGATCGGCGCGACCGAAGCCACGCAAATCCCGAACGTACGCGCCACGCAACAAGCGCTGTATCAAGGTTTGGTCGCCACCAGCACCAACGGCTGGCCGAGCGTGAACAACGACATGATGGGGATTCTCGGCAAGGTCGGCGGCAAGCTGATGCCGCCGGGCTTCTACTACAAAACCTTCATGTACCCGCAATCGTTCTGGATGACTTACGAGAAGTACATTCGTAAAGCCGCCGGTCTTGGCCGCTCGCCGACCGAGAACGATCCGGACACCTACGACTACATGAACCAGCACTGCGACGTGCTGATCGTCGGCGGTGGCCCGGCTGGCCTGGCCGCTGCATTGGCGGCTGCCCGCAGCGGTGCGCGCGTAATTCTCGCCGATGAACAGGAAGAGTTCGGCGGCAGCCTGCTCGATTCCCGCGAAAGCCTCGACGGCAAGCCTGCCAGCGAGTGGGTCGCCAGCGTCATCGCCGAGCTCAAGGACACCCCGGACGTGCTGCTGTTGCCGCGCGCCACGGTCAACGGCTACCACGACCATAACTTCCTGACCATTCACGAACGCCTCACCGATCACCTCGGCGACCGCGCCCCGATTGGCCAGGTGCGTCAGCGTATTCACCGTGTTCGCGCCAAGCGTGTAGTGCTGGCGACCGGTGCTCACGAGCGTCCGCTGGTTTATGGCAACAACGACGTGCCGGGCAACATGCTCGCCGGCGCTGTGTCGACTTACGTGCGTCGTTACGGCGTGGCACCGGGCAAAAAACTGGTGCTGTCGACCAACAACGATCACGCCTATCGCGTTGCCCTGGACTGGCTCGACGCCAGCCTGCAAGTCGTCGCCATCGCCGATGCCCGCAGCAATCCGCGCGGTGCGCTGGTTGAAGAAGCACGCGCCAAAGGCATCCGCATCCTGACCGGCAGCGCCGTGATCGAGACACGTGGCAGCAAGCACGTGACCGCCGCTCGCGTTGCCGCGATCGATGTCAAAGCCCACGCCGTGACCAGTCCTGGTGAGTGGCTCGAATGCGATCTGGTCGCCAGTTCCGGCGGTTACAGCCCGGTGGTTCACCTGGCGTCGCACTTGGGTGGCAAGCCGATCTGGCGTGAAGATATCCTCGGTTTCGTACCGGGCGAAGCACCGCAGAAACGCGTGTGCGTCGGTGGCATCAACGGCGTCTACGGCCTCGGCGATTCCCTGGCCGATGGTTTCGAAGGCGGCGCTCGCGCAGCCAGCGAAGCCGGTTTCAGCGTGGTCGAAGGTACCTTGCCCAAAGCCCTGAGCCGTCTGGAAGAGCCAACACTGGCGCTGTTCCAGGTGCCGCATGAAAAGAACACCGCACGTGCGCCGAAGCAATTCGTCGACCTGCAAAACGACGTCACCGCTGCCGCCATCGAACTGGCGACCCGCGAAGGCTTCGAATCGGTCGAGCACGTCAAACGCTACACCGCACTGGGCTTCGGCACTGACCAGGGCAAGCTCGGCAACGTCAACGGTCTGGCCATCGCCGCCCGTTCGCTGAACGTGACCATCCCGCAGATGGGCACCACCATGTTCCGTCCGAACTACACGCCGGTGACATTCGGCGCTGTGGCCGGCCGTCACTGTGGGCACATCTTCGAGCCGGTGCGTTTCACCGCGCTGCATCACTGGCATGTGAAGAACGGCGCCGAGTTCGAAGACGTCGGTCAGTGGAAGCGTCCTTGGTACTTCCCGAAAAACGGTGAAGACCTGCATACCGCCGTGAAACGCGAATGCAAAGCCGTGCGCGACAGCGTCGGCCTGCTGGACGCTTCGACCCTGGGCAAGATCGACATCCAGGGCCCGGATTCGCGCGAGTTCCTCAACCGCATCTACACCAACGCCTGGACCAAGCTCGACGTGGGCAAGGCTCGCTACGGCCTGATGTGCAAAGAAGACGGCATGGTGTTCGATGACGGCGTAACCGCCTGTCTCGCCGACAACCATTTCGTGATGACCACCACCACCGGCGGCGCTGCACGCGTGCTGCAATGGCTGGAAATCTACCACCAGACCGAATGGCCAGACCTGAAGGTGTACTTCACGTCCGTGACGGATCACTGGGCAACCATGACCCTGTCCGGGCCGAACAGCCGCAAGCTGCTCAGCGAAGTCACCGACATCGACCTGAGCAACGAAGCCTTCCCGTTCATGACCTGGAAAGAAGGCCTGGTCGGCGGCGTACCAGCGCGGGTGTTCCGGATTTCCTTTACCGGTGAGCTGTCGTACGAAGTCAACGTGCAGGCCGATTACGCCATGGGCGTTCTGGAAAAAATCGTCGAGGCCGGCAAGAAATACAACCTGACCCCGTACGGCACTGAAACCATGCACGTTCTGCGGGCCGAGAAGGGCTTCATCATCGTCGGTCAGGACACTGACAGCTCGATGACTCCGGACGACCTGAACATGGGCTGGTGCGTCGGTCGCACTAAACCTTTCTCATGGATCGGCCAGCGTGGCATGAACCGTGAAGACTGCGTGCGTGATCAACGCAAACAGTTGGTCGGTCTGAAGCCGATCGATCCGACCAAATGGCTGCCGGAAGGTGCGCAACTGGTGTTCAACACCAAGCAAGCGATCCCGATGACCATGGTTGGTCACGTCACCTCCAGCTACTTGCACAACTCCCTCGGCTATTCGTTTGCCATGGGTGTGGTGAAGGGCGGCTTGAAGCGTATGGGTGAGCGCGTGTTCGCACCGCTGGCCGATGGCAGCGTGATCGAAGCGGAAATCGTTTCTTCGGTGTTCTTCGATCCAAAGGGTGATCGCCAGAACGTTTAATGGCCTCGGGTCCTGTGGGCGGGCAGTTGCACCGAGTCGTCTGAGCGATTCGCGAGCAAGCCCGCTCCCACAGGGGAACGCGGTCAAATGTGGGAGCGGGCTTGCTCGCGAAAGCGTCAGCCTGGTCACCACAAGGGCCGGAACCAACAGAATTCAGGACAGGTGCTTTATGACCGCAGCCAATGTTTACCAACAACGCCCAACCACTGGGGCCAAGGCCGAGTCGTCGTTGCATCACGCAGGCCTGCCAAGCCTGGTGGGCAAGGGTCGCAAAAGCGCCGGCGTGATCGTGCGTGAGAAAAAACTCCTCGGCCACCTGACCATTCGTGGCGATGGCCACGATGCCGCGTTCGCTGCCGGCGTGCACAAAGCCCTCGGTATCGAATTGCCGGGCGCGCTGACCGTCGTCGTCAAAGGCGAAACCAGCCTGCAATGGATGGGGCCGGATGAATGGCTGCTGATCGTGCCGACCGGTGAAGAATTCGCCGCCGAGAAAAAACTGCGTGAAGCGCTGGGCGACCTGCACATTGCGATCACCAACGTCAGCGGCGGCCAGCAGCTCCTCGAACTGAGCGGCCCGAACGTGCGCCAGGTGTTGATGAAGTCCACCAGCTACGACGTGCACCCGAACAGCTTCCCGGTGGGCAAGGCTGTGGGGACCGTGTTTGCCAAGTCGCAACTGGTGATCCGCCACACCGCCGAAGACACCTGGGAACTGCTGATTCGTCGCAGCTTCTCGGATTACTGGTGGTTGTGGTTGCAGGATGCGGCCGCCGAATACGGGCTTAGCGTTCAGGCTTGATGAACCACTGAGGTCCCTGTAGCAGCTGCCGAAGGCTGCGTTCGGCGACGAAGTCGTCGTGAAACCAGTGGTAGCGTTCTTTCAGATGGATCTGGGATACAGGGTTTACGACGGCTTCGCCGCCGAACGCAGCCTTCGGCAGCTGCTACACAAAGCGGCGTTGCTGCTACTTTCGAACAGGAGTCACCGCACTATGAGCCGCGCCCCAGACACATGGATTCTGACCGCCGACTGCCCAAGCGTCCTCGGCACCGTGGACGCGGTGACCCGCTTTCTGTTCGAGCAGGGCTGCTACGTCACTGAGCACCATTCCTTCGATGATCGGCTCTCGGGCCGTTTCTTCATTCGCGTGGAATTCCGCCAGCCCGACGGCTTCGACGAACAGGCCTTCCGCGCAGGGCTCGAAGAACGCGGCCAAGTCTTCGGCATGATCTTCGAACTCACGGCGCCGAACTATCGGCCAAAAGTGGTGATCATGGTCTCCAAGGCCGATCACTGCCTCAACGATTTGCTCTACCGCCAGCGCATCGGCCAATTGTCGATGGACGTGGCCGCCGTGGTTTCCAACCACCCGGATCTCAAACCGTTGGCGGACTGGCACCAGATTCCGTACTACCACTTCCCGTTGGACCCGAACGACAAACCGTCCCAGGAGCGTCAGGTCTGGCAGGTGATCGAAGAGTCCGGCGCCGAACTGGTGATCCTTGCCCGCTACATGCAAGTCCTGTCGCCCGAGCTGTGCCGCAAACTCGACGGCAAGGCGATCAACATCCATCACTCCCTGCTGCCGGGTTTCAAGGGCGCCAAGCCTTATCACCAGGCCTACAACAAGGGTGTGAAGCTGGTCGGTGCGACGGCGCACTACATCAACAACGACCTGGACGAAGGCCCGATCATCGCCCAGGGGGTAGAGGCCGTGGACCACAGTCATTACCCGGAAGATTTGATCGCCAAAGGGCGGGATATCGAAGGGCTGACCCTGGCCCGGGCGGTTGGTTATCACATTGAACGAAGAGTGTTTCTCAACGCGAACAGAACCGTTGTTCTTTAAATCGCCTTCGCGAGCAAGCCCGCTCCCACAGGGGGTTGCGCTTGGTCACAGATCTCAGTCACACCAAAGATCAACTGTGGGAGCGGGCTTGCTCGCGAAGAGGCCCTGACAAACAACGCAAAGACACACAGGCAATAACCCGAGCAATCAACGCGCCGCCGATCCATGGCGTCGCGACCGCTACATAAAAACAACAGCGAGGTGAAAGCATGTCTGGCAATCGTGGTGTGGTGTATCTCGGCAATGGCAAAGTCGAAATACAGAAAATCGACTATCCAAAAATGCAGGACCCGCGCGGCAGGAAGATTAACCACGCTGTCATCCTGCGTGTGGTTTCCACCAACATCTGTGGTTCCGACCAGCACATGGTGCGTGGCCGTACTACCGCTCAAACCGGCCTGGTACTGGGCCACGAGATCACCGGTGAAGTGATCGAGAAGGGCAGCGACGTCGAAAACCTGCAAATCGGCGACCTGGTGTCGGTGCCGTTCAACGTCGCTTGCGGGCGCTGCCGTTCCTGCAAGGAAATGCACACCGGTGTTTGCCTGAGCGTCAACCCGGCGCGTCCGGGCGGTGCTTACGGTTATGTCGACATGGGCGACTGGACCGGTGGCCAGGCTGAATACGCGATGGTGCCGTATGCAGACTTCAACCTGCTGAAACTCCCGGATCGCGATCGCGCGATGGAAAAAATCCGCGACCTGACCTGCCTCTCCGACATCCTGCCGACCGGTTATCACGGCGCAGTGACGGCCGGCGTTGGCCCGGGCAGCACCGTGTACATCGCCGGTGCCGGTCCTGTCGGTCTGGCCGCCGCCGCTTCCGCTCGCCTGCTGGGCGCGGCCGTGGTGATCATCGGTGACGTCAACACCGTCCGCCTGGCGCACGCCAAGGCTCAGGGTTTCGAAATCGCCGACCTGTCCCTGGATACCCCGCTGCACGAACAAATCGCTGCACTGCTGGGCGAGCCAGAAGTGGATTGTGCCGTCGACGCCGTGGGCTTCGAAGCGCGCGGTCACGGCCATGACGGCGTGAAACACGAGGCTCCTGCGACCGTGCTCAATTCCCTCATGGGCGTTGTTCGCGTGGCGGGCAAAATCGGTATCCCTGGCCTGTACGTGACTGAAGATCCGGGTGCAGTCGACGCAGCCGCGAAGATGGGCAGCCTGAGCATCCGCTTCGGTCTGGGCTGGGCCAAATCCCACAGCTTCCACACTGGTCAGACGCCAGTCATGAAGTACAACCGCCAGCTGATGCAGGCGATCATGTGGGACCGTATCCATATTGCCGACATCGTTGGCGTGGAAGTCATCAGCCTCGATGACGCGCCGCGTGGTTATGGCGAGTTCGATGCGGGCGTGCCGAAGAAGTTTGTGATCGATCCGCACAAGTTGTTTAGTGCTGCGTAAGGCTTCACATAAAACAAAACGGCGACCCCAGGGTCGCCGTTTTTTATGGCTGGGAACGATCGTTAAAGGGCAGCCAGCGCCCCTTGATACAACACCGGCCCAGTCGGTTGCCCCGTCGGCGAACCGCCCTTCGGTTCAAGACTGACCGCCAACGCAATCGGCTTGCCGATCAACGTCTTCTGCGCATCGCTCAACTCTACGCGCCCCTTGCCGTCAGCCGGAATCACCCCAAGTGAAATCGGCTTGCCATCCGCCGGAATCGCCCACAACTCCAGACTTCGCCCCGGATCAACCGCCGCCAGGGTCAGCGGCTCGACCTTCAGGTAGTTCTCGTGCGCTTCAACCTTCAGCGCAGGCTGCGCGTCGGCCGCCAGCAGCGTGGCGCTGTAACGCGCGCTGTCGCGGTTATAGATCACGCCCAACGTCACGGCGATCACCAGCGAACAAACCGCCGCCGTCACCCGCAACCAGTTCCAGAACGGACGCTTCTCTGGCACATGAAGCACTTGTGGTTCGATTCGCGCGGTGATGCCTTTCCACACGCGATCCGGCACCGGCTGCTCGGGCAAAGCTTCAGTCAGACTGGCGAGGCTTTCCTGCCATTGCGCCAATTCCGCGCGAAGTGCCGCGTCTTCCAGTAACAATTGTTCAAAACGCCGACGAGCGGCAGAAGGCATCAAACCGATGGCGTAATCGGCGGCGAGCGCGCGGCGCAAGGTCGGGGTTTGATAGTTCATGATTCAAGGCACCTGCGCAGTCGCTCCATACCGCGGCGGATCCAGGATTTCACCGAGCCCAACGGCGCGGCCAGGTGTTCGGCGAGCTCAGAGCAGGACAACCCCTGAAAGTAAGCCACAGTGATCGATTGACGCTGCATGCCGTCGAGGCTTTCCAGGCACCGGTTCAAGGCGTTGGCCTCACGGGCACTGTTTAGTTGTTCGTGGGCCGATGGGCTTTCATCCACCAGCGCCTGTTCTTCAAGGTCGCTTAACGGCCGGTCGCGGTGTTTGCGCAACTGATCGATGGCCTGATGACGGGTGATGTTGATCATCCAGGTCAGCGGTGCCGACAGATGCGCCTCGTAGCGCGAGGCGTTGTTCCAGATGCGCACGAAGCTTTCCTGCAGCACTTCTTCAGCCAGGTCCGGCCGCCCCATGAAACGCAGCGCTACGCCATGCAGCCGAGGGCCGACGCTGCGGTAAAGCGTCTCGAAAGCGCGGCGGTCGCCCAGTGAACACTGGGCCAGAAGCTGCCTGAGCTGATCGGCGTCGGCGATGGGAATAGCGGTTCTCCAGGCAATCGAGGTGGGCTGCGTGAGGTGTCGGTTGCAGGCAGAGGTTAGTTCACGGTGCGCAGTTGTTCCATTCACGGGTGGCCACCTCGGAAAACCGACCCCGATGAATAGGGTCGGCGGCAGCCCTCAGCTTTTTGGCATCAGCACTTTGTCGATGACCTGAATCACGCCGTTGGACTGGTACACGTCATAGGTGGTGATGTCGGCGACGTCACCTTTTTCATCCTTGATCGTGATGTTGTGCGGGCCGTTCATCATCGCCCACAGCTTGCCCCCTGCGACGGTGGTCAGTTCGGCTTTGCCGCCACCGGCCTTGATCTTCTCGGCCAGGGTCATCATGTCGAGTTTCCCGGCGACCACGTGGTAGGTGAGGACGTGAGTCAGGGTCGCCTTGTTGGCGGGTTTGAGCAGGGTATCAACAGTGCCGGCCGGCAGGGCGGCGAAGGCCGAGTTGACCGGGGCGAACACGGTGAACGGGCCTTTGCCCTTGAGGGTATCCACCAGGCCAGCGGCTTTCACGGCGGCGACAAGGGTGGTGTGGTCGGCGGAGTTCACCGCGTTATCGATGATGTCCTTGCTCGGCATCATGCTCTGGCCGCCGACGATGACCGCTTGACTCGTGTCTGCCGCTTGCACGGTGTTCAGGGCGAATCCGCCGCCAAGGGCCAGGGTCAGCAGGCTGGCAATCAACGGCGTTTTGATCGAAGTGCGTTTCATGGGGATGATCCTCGTGAAGGGAATCGGCCAGGAGTGTCTGTCCGTGCTTGATATACGCGGGCGGGGCCGGACTGGATGCAGCGCGACTGCATTCTTTTTTGATGTGGACCTGTAGGAGCTGGCGAAGCCTGCGATCTTTTGATCTTCAGCGCATTCAATTCCGCCAACAATCAGGATCAAAAGATCGCAGCCTTCGGCAGCTCCTACAGAATCCGCGACAAACTCACTGGGCTGGGAACAATCCATGGGGATGCCAGTCCAACACACGATTTTTCGCCGCCCACTGCCGGGCGGTTTTCATGGCACATGAGGATGTCTGAATGAGGATTTCACGCGGTTTTGCACTGGCTTCGCTGATGTGTCTGGCGGCCAGTCCGGTCTTTGCTCAGTTCAGCCTGTTCGATGCGGCCAATGCCATCTCCGGCACGCAGGGCGAGGACGCCGCCGCGGCCGCGCCGACCTCGCAGACGGCCGGTCTGCTGAGTGCGCTCAGCCAATTGAACGTGACGCCACAACAAGCCATTGGCGGTGCCGGGGCAATGCTCGGTCTGGCGAAGAATCAATTGAGTTCGACCGACTACTCGGAGTTGGCCCAAAGCGTGCCCGGAATCGACTTACTGTCGGGTGGCGGTGAACTGGGCGTCCTCAGCGGCTTGCTTGGCTCGTCCGGCAAAGCGGCAGGTCTGGGCAACGTCTTGGGCAACGTGAATAACGCCAACGACCTGAACAGTGCCTTCAACGCATTGGGCATGGACACTGGCATGATCGGCCTGTTTGCCCCCGTGCTTCTGCAATTTTTCGGTCAGCAGGGCGTCGGCGGGTCGCTGCTGACAAACCTGGGCGGGATCTGGGGCGCAGGCACCGGTACCTGATTCAGCGGCGCTCGGTGCGCAACGCGTCGATGCGCTGGTCCTTCTCGATCCAGAGCTGGTTGACCCAGTTCTTCCGCGCAGGACCAGTTTGAGCAAGGCGAACACCATCAGCGGCCCGAACAGGGCCAGGGTGTTGAGCAACAGCAGCAGGGTAACGAAACAGCCGGTGAGCAGGCGGCGCATAAATAACTCTTGGAAGCCTTTGGGCGCGCAATGATAAGCAGCTTCGGACGGCAGGCCAAATCGGTGACGACGAATGTTTCACCTTTTAACCGCTATGCTTGAGGTCGGCTGATCTTTGGTTTTGCAGGCGCCGAACGAATTCAAAGGCAACGGTCTAAAATTCCGCTGCCCACTCCCTCAAGGAAGCCCATTACGTGAAATCCCTCCTTGCACTGCTTTCCCTCGTGGCCCTGCCGGTCCTGGCTGCTGAGCCGACCCTGTACGGGCGCTACGAATACATCGCGCTGCCGGAAATCGGTGGCGAAGTCCTCAAGGCCAAGATGGACACCGGCGCCCTGACCGCGTCGCTCTCGGCCAAAGACATCGAAACCTTTACCCGTGACGGCGACGAGTGGGTGCGTTTCCGCCTCGCGACCAAAGGCGCGAGCAACAAGGTCTACGAACACAAGGTCGCGCGGATCAGCAAGATCAAGACCCGCTCCGAAGAAGACGAGGATGACAAGGAAGCCGTCGCACCCACCAAGCGTCCGGTGGTCGATCTGGAACTCTGCCTGGGCAACGTCAAGCGCACCGTGGAGGTCAACCTCACCGACCGCAGTAGCTTCAACTACCCTTTATTGATCGGTGCCAAAGCCTTGCGTGAGTTCGGCGCGGCGGTGAACCCGGCACGGCGCTTTACGGCGGACAAGCCCGACTGCTGATTTCAAGTGGTCTCATTGACGTGACGTGAGCCTTGGGGCACCGTTCGCCCACTTAACTCCCGGGCTCGGACGCCATGCCTCATATCCTGATTGTCGAAGACGAAGCGGCGATTGCCGACACCCTGATTTTCGCCTTGCAGGGCGAGGGCTTCATCACCACCTGGCTGAGCCTTGGCGCCGCTGCGCTTGAGCATCAGCGCCAGACTCCGGCCGACCTGATCATTCTCGACATTGGTCTGCCGGACATCAGCGGCTTCGAGACCTGTAAGCAATTGCGCCGTTTCAGCGAAGTGCCGGTGATCTTCCTCAGCGCCCGTGATGCTGAAATCGATCGCGTTGTGGGCCTGGAAATCGGTGCCGACGATTACGTGGTCAAGCCGTTCAGCCCACGGGAGGTGGCTGCGCGGGTCCGGGCGATTCTCAAACGCATGGCGCCGCGAGCGACCGCCGCGGTGTCATCGGCGCTGTTTCGCATTGACAGCGAGCGGGTGCAGATCAGCTACCGCGGTCAGCTTCTAATCCTGACCCGCCATGAGTTCCGTCTGCTGCAATCCCTGCTGGACCAACCCGAGCGCGTCTTCAGCCGCGAGCAATTGCTCGATGCGCTGGGCGTCGCTGCAGATGCCGGGTACGAGCGCAGCATCGACAGCCACATCAAAAGCGTGCGCGCCAAACTGCGCCTGGTGAAAGCCGACGCGGAACCGATCCAGACCCATCGCGGCCTCGGTTACAGCTACAGCCCGGGGCGTAGCTGATGCCTCTGGGGATTCGGATTTTTCTGGTTTATGTGCTGTTTATCGGCCTGACCGGTTACTTCGTGTTGAACACCGTGATGGAAGAAATCCGTCCCGGCGTGCGCCAGTCCACCGAAGAAACGCTGGTCGACACCGCCAATCTCATGGCCGAAATCCTGCGCGACGACTTCAAGGCCGGCACCCTGAATCAGAACCGCTGGCCCGAACTGCTCAAGGCTTATGGCGAACGGCAACCGAAGGCGAGCATCTGGGGATTGCCGAAGAACCAGGTCAACCACCGGATCTACGTCACCGATGCCAAGGGCGTCGTGGTGCTGGACTCCAGCGGTGTGGCAGTGGGGCAGGATTACTCGCGCTGGAACGACGTTTTACTGACCCTGCGAGGCGAATACGGCGCTCGTTCCAGCCGCAGCGATCCGGACGATCCGAACTCCTCGGTGATGCACGTCGGCGCGCCGATCCGCGACAACGGCCAGATCATCGGCGTGGTTACCGTGGCCAAACCCAATAGCTCGTTGCAGCCTTACGTTGATCGCACCGAACGGCGATTGCTCGCCTGGGGTGCCGGGTTGATCGTCCTCGGTTTGCTATTCGGCGCGTTGTTGTCCTGGTGGCTGAGCGCGGCGCTGCGGCGGCTGACTGCTTACGCTCAGGCAGTCAGTGAAGGCCGGCGGGTCGAGGTTCCGCACTACCGTGGCGGCGAGCTGGAACAACTGGCGACGGCAGTGGAGCAGATGCGCACGCAGCTCGAAGGCAAAGCCTATGTCGAGCGTTACGTGCACACCTTGACCCACGAACTGAAAAGCCCGCTGGCGGCGATTCGCGGTGCGGCGGAGTTGCTGCAAGGCGAGATGCCGCTGGCTCAGCAGCAGCGTTTTGTCAGCAACATCGACAGCGAAAGCGCGCGGATGCAGCAGTTGATCGAACGCCTGTTGAATCTGGCCCTGGTCGAGCAACGCCAAGGGCTGGAGGAGCAGGTGGCGGTGCCGCTGGCGAAGTTGGTAAATGAATTGCTGAGCGCTCAGGCGGCGCGCATTGAAGGCAAGCAGTTGCGCGTGGAACAAAGCATTGCAGCGGACCTGGTGCTGACCGGTGAACCGTTCCTGTTGCGTCAGGCGTTGGGCAATCTGCTGGAGAACGCTATGGATTTCACCCCGGCTCAGGGTTTGTTGCGATTCAGCGCAGAGCGCATTGGGGAGCAGATCGAGTTCAGGTTGTTCAACCAGGCTGAGGCTATTCCCGACTATGCCTTGCCGCGACTGAGCGAGCGTTTCTATTCACTGCCGCGACCGGACAGCGGGCGCAAGAGTACGGGGTTGGGGCTCAACTTCGTTGAGGAAGTGATGAAGCTGCATGGCGGGGTGATGAGTATTGGTAACTTCGACGACGGCGTTGAAGTGACTTTGCGCCTGCCTTAAAACCGAGTCGCTTCCATCGCGAGCAAGCTCGCTCCCACATTGGGCTTCGGTTGTGAATTACATCTGTGAACTCACCCAGATCCCTGTGGGAGCGAGCTTGCTCGCGAAGGGGCCGGCCCAGTCTCCACACACTCTCCACATTCCTCCCATAAATCCCCCACACACCCCTCCCAGACTCGCCCCATCCAAACAGGGAGAGTCCCATGAACCGCAGCCTGACCCTAAAACTCGGGGCAATTGCCCTTCTGATTCTGTTGTTGCTGATCCCGCTCCTGATGATTAACGGCGTGATCCAGGACCGCCAGCAGCTGCGCGACGGTGTCCTCGAAGACATCGCCCGCAGTTCCAGTTACAGCCAGCAACTGAGCGGGCCGCTGATGGTGGTGCCCTATCGCAAAGTGGTGCGCACCTGGAAGCTCAACGAAAAAACCAACCAGCGTTACCAGGAAGTGGGTGAAGAACGCGGCCGTTTGTATTTCCTCCCGGAGCGCTTCGAACTCGACGGCAAGGTCCAGACGGAACTGCGTTCCCGGGGCATTTATGAGGCGCGACTGTTTCATGCGGACAACCGCATCAGCGGGCACTTTTCGGTCCCGGCTCAATTGGGTATCAAGGAGGATTTCGCCGATTACCAGTTCGATCAGCCATTTTTGGCGGTCGGGATCAGCGACATTCGCGGCATCGAGAATGCCCTGAAACTCGAGCTCAATGGCCAGACACTCGACTTCGTTCCCGGCAGTCAGGTGGGTTGGTTGGGGGAAGGCGTGCATGTCACCCTGCCGGCGCTCAACGCGAAGCAAGCCACGGAACTGGCCTTCGGTTTTGACCTGCGTTTGCAAGGCACTGGTCAGTTACAGATCCTCCCGGTAGGCAAGACCAGCAAAGTATCGCTGGCCGCCAATTGGCCGCATCCGAGTTTCATCGGCAACTACCTGCCGGCCCAACGTGAAGTCAGCGATCAGGGCTTCACCGCCCATTGGCAGACCTCGTTTTTCTCGACCAACCTGCAAGAGGCCTTGAGCAGCTGCGTGTCCGGCGGCGGTTGCGAAGCCTATACCGGCCGCAGTTTCGGGGTGAGCTTCATCGACCCGGTGGATCAGTACCTGAAGAGCGATCGGGCCATCAAATATGCATTGCTGTTTATCGTCCTGACCTTCGCCGGTTTCTTCCTCTTCGAAGTGCTGAAAAGCCTGGCGGTACACCCGGTGCAATACGCGCTGGTGGGCGTGGCCCTGGCGTTTTTCTACCTGCTGTTGCTGTCGCTGTCCGAGCACATCGGCTTTGCCCTGGCGTACCTGTTGTCGGCGGGCGGCTGTGTGTTGTTGATCGGTTTTTATGTCTGCCATGTGCTGCGCAGCGTGCGTCACGGCTTGAGTTTTTCGGCGGGATTGGCGGTGTTGTACGGCTTGCTCTACGGCTTGCTGAGTGCAGAGGATTACGCGTTGTTGATGGGTTCGCTGCTGTTGTTCGGGTTGTTGGGCGTATTTATGGTGCTGACCCGCAAGCTGGACTGGTATGGGGTTGGGCAGAAGTCGGCCAAGCCGCTGGCGTTTGATATCGGAGCGGTGGAATGAGCCGGTCGTTGGGGTTGCGCGAGGATCAGCGAGAAGGGGAATTACTGGCGACGCTGATATTCGGGTTATTTCCAGTCGATTCGGTGTGGTGCATTCGTCGGAACGCCGCCCGGAGCAAGCCCGTTCCCACAAGGGACCTCCAGTGAACACAAAATTCGTGCACACAACCGATCAACTGTGGGAGCGGGCTTGCTCGCGAAGAGGCCCGGACAACCAGTGAAAATCTAAACCTTGGGCATCGTCGCCACCATCGACGCCCGCTGACTCACCTCAAAGTACCAGTTCGCCAGCTTCGGATTCGTCGTGCGCCATTCCATATCCGGATGGCGCAAATCCAGGTAGCCCAACGCACAGGCAACACTGATCGCCGCCACATCGAAATGACTGGTCAGCTCGGCAATCGCGTCCACTTCCAGCAATGCCAGGCCGCGACGAATCTTCTCGCGCTGGCCATCGAGCCACGCGTCCCAGTGTTTTTCCGGGGCACGCAGGGCGACTTCATAACGAATCAGCACCGCAGCGTCCATGATCCCGTCGGCCAGGGAGGCCAGGGTCAGGCGCCGCCAGCGGGCCGAGCCGTCACGCGGTATCAGCGGGTTGCCGACGTGCTGGTGGTCGAGGTAATCGAGGATCACCCGGCTGTCATGGATGACGTTGCCATCGGCCAGGCGCAAGGCCGGAATTTTACCCAGCGGATTGTCTTCGTTGAGTATCAGGTCCGGGCTGACCGGTGTGAGCACGCAGTCTTGCAGCGCCACGCGGTCCTGTTGACCGGTTTCGTGCAGGAGCACCATGACTTTGCGAACGAAGGGCGACAACGGGTTGTGGAACAGGGTCATGCTGGGGGCGGACATGGCAGCGTCTCGGAGTGGGACAGTGCTGGGCAGCATAGCGCGTTGGTCCGATAGCTCAAGATCGAAGTAAATGCCTAACCCCTGTGGGAGCGGCGGTGCGGCGATCCGACTTGCTCGCGAAGGCGGTGTATCAGTCAACATTGATGCTGGCTGACACACCGCCTTCGCGAGCAAGCCCGCTCCCACAGGTTTTTAGCGGCGTTGCAGTAGGCCGCGCAGGGCGAGGATTGCGGGAACGCCCAGGCCAAGCCAGCTCAGGGCGTCCCACACGCCATCCCCCAGTAACGCAGCAAACAAACCCGCCGCGCTGAGGAGGGCGATGACTGTAGGGGTGGAGAAGACCTTCCAGAAATTCGACTGCCGCGGCCTCATGCTGGGCTCTCCGCGTTCTCGAACACAGGTTTGGCAGCCTTGCGCCGCACCACCCACAGATAAACCCCGCTACCGAGGACGATGATGGTCAGCCCATCCAGCGTCGCCCAGAGGATCTTCATCGGCAGGCCGCCGTAATCACCGAAGTGCAACGGTTGAGACATGCCCATGGCGTCCATGTACCACGGGCGCTCGGCCACGGCGGTGACTTGCAGGGTGCTGGCGTCGATCAGAACCGGTGTCAGCAGGTGCGAGGTCAGGTGAGTGCTGCCTTTCATGAACACCGCGTAATGGTGTTCGCTGGAAAATCGTGTGCCGGGGAAGGCGATGAAGTCCGGCTGCATACCCGGTGCGACTTCCTTGGCGATGTCGAGCAAGCGGGTCGCGGGTGCCAGTTGTGTCAGTGGCGGTGCGTCGCGGTACGGCGCGACCATCGCGCTCAGGCTGTCGTTGCGCCACGCGGCGATCAGCAGGTCGGCGCAGGCGCTGATGACGCCGGTGACACCGACCACCAAGGCCCAGGTCAGGGTTACCACGCCGATCAGGTTATGCAGATCGAGCCAGCGCAGACGGGTGGATTTGTCCTGGCGCACGGTGGCAAATGTCAAACGCCGCATGAACGGCAGGTACAGCACCGTCCCGGACACAATCGCCACCACGAACAGAAGGCCCATGAACGCCAGCAGCAACTTGCCCGGCAGACCGGCGAACATGTCCACATGCAGGCGCAACATGATCATCATGAAGCCGCCATTGGCCGACGGCATCTCCAGCGCTTCACCGGTGCGGGCGTCGAGCATGAAGGTGTGAGACGAGTTCGGTTCAGTGCCGGCGGTGGCTGCCATGATCGCAATCGCGGCGTTGGGCTCTTCTTCGTCAAAGCCGAAATACTGCATGACCTCGCCGGGACGATGCTTTTCAGCTGCCTGCACCAACTGCTGCAAATTCAGCAGCGGGGTGTCCGCCGGCATTGCCTTCAATTCAGCGGCATCGCCCAGCAAGTGGTCGATCTCGTGATGGAAGATCAATGGCAGGCCGGTCAGCGCGAGCATCAGCAGGAACACGGTGCAGATCAGGCTGGTCCAGGTATGGACGAAGGACCAGCGGCGGATTGTTTTGCTTTTCATTTCATAGCCTTCAGAAATACCAAAGCCGTCCATGTCGGACGGCTCGGGTCTTGGGCGTGTCAGGTCAGGCCATTACCACTTGTAAGTGGCACTGGCGACGACGCTGCGTTGGTCGCCGTAGTAGCAGTAGAAGCTGTCGCACGTGGAGATGTAGTCCTTGTCGAACAGGTTGGTGGCATTCAGTGCCAGGGAGGCGCCTTTCAGGCTGTTGTCCAGACGGCCCAGGTCGTAATGAACCGCGGCGTCGAACACGGTGTAGGCGTCAGCCTTGCCGAGCGAGGTATTGCCCTGGTCGCCGTAGGTATTGCCGGTGTAGCGAGCGCCGGCGCCGATGCCGAAACCGTCCAGCAAACCGTTGTGCCAGGTGTAATCGGCCCACAGCGAAGCCTGTTGGTTGGGCATCAGTTGCAGGCGATTGCCTTTGAAATCGCCTTTCTGCACTTCGGATTTGGCCAGGGTGTATGCGGCGATGACCTTGAGGTTCTCGGTCACGTCGGAGACGGCTTCCAGTTCCAGGCCTTTGACTTTTACTTCACCGGTCTGGCTGGTGATCGACACGCCGTTCGAGTTGGTCGTGGTGACGGAGACGTTTTTCTGGGTCAGGTCGTAGACCGCAGCAGTCAGCAGGGTGCTGCTGCCAGGCGGTTGGTACTTGATGCCCAGTTCCCACTGCTTGCCTTCAGTCGGTTTGAACGAATCGGTCGGCGATGCCGTGGCGTTGCTGTTCGGCTGGAACGACTCGGCGTAGGACAAGTAGGGGACGAAGCCCGAGTCGAAGACGTAGCTGATCGCCGCGTTGCCGCTGAAGTTCTTGTTCCGTTCGGTGTTGGTGGCATCGCCCTTGTTGAAGAACTTGGTGCTGGTGTGAACCCAGTCTTCACGACCACCCAGCGTCAGGCGCCATTGGTCGAGGGCCATTTGGTCCTGAACGTACAGGCCGGTCTGGTAGGTCTTCTGGTTGTAGTCGTAAAACGCCGCCGAACGCGGCGGACGAACGATGGGCTGGCCATAGATCGGATTGTTGACGTTGGTGGTCAGACCGTCGCCGAAGATCGAGGTGTAGTTGGTGTTGGTGCGCTGGTGATCGAGGCCGATCAACAGGGTGTGACGGATGTCGCCGGTCGCGAAGTCGCCCTGGAAATTGTTGTCCACGGCGAACTGGCTGATGTCCTCGTCGACACTGGTGCTCGAGCGGCCAACGTTGCCTTCGGCATCGACCTGGGTGAACGGGTAGGCGCCGGGGGTGAGGGCCTGGAAGGACAGGTCCGATTTGGTGTAGCGCAGGTTCTGCTTGAACTGCCAGACATCATTCAAGCGATGTTCAAAGGCGTAGCCCAGTGCGTAATAGGTGCGGTCGTAGAATTCCCAGTCCGGGTCGCCCAGGTTTTTGTGATGGGAAATCTTGCCGAGCGGTGAATGGATCCTGGTGCCCTGCACCGGCAGGAACTGGCTGGTGATGCCGGTATCGTCACGAGTGAACAGGGTGAGCAAGGTGAACTTGGTGTCTTCGTCGATGTTCCAGGTCAGGCTCGGCGCGATGTTGTAGCGCTTGTTGTCGACGTGGTCGATCTGCGTGCCGCTGTCGCGTACCACACCGCTCAAACCGTAGAGGAACTGGCCTTCGTCATCGATCTTGCCGGTGCTGGCGAAGTTGATCTGGCGATGGTTGTCACTGCCGTATTGCACCTGGATTTCATTGCTCGACTCGGCGCTGGGGCGACGGCTGACCATGTCCAGCAAGCCGCCTGGCGGGGTCTGGCCGTAAACCGACGAGGCCGGGCCGCGCAGCAGGGCGAGGCGGTCGAGGTTCCAGGTTTCCTGTTTCGGGTTGGCGTACACACCTTTTGGCAGTGGCAGGCCATCGAGGAATTGAGTCGGTTCGAAACCGCGCACACGCAACCAATCGGTTCGGGTGTCGCTGCCATAGCTGCTGGCGGTGATGCCCGGCATGTAGCGCACCGCGTCATCGAGGCTGTGCACATTGCGGTCGTCCATTTGCTCGCGGGTGGCGATCGAAATCGAGCGCGGTGCTTCGACCAGTGCGGTATCGGTTTTGGTGCCGGCGGCGGTGCGGGTCGCCAGGTAACCTTGCACCGGTCCCCAGGCACTTTCGGTGTTTTCCACGCCAATGACGGCGGTTTCCGGCAGGGCCATTACGCCTTCGGGCACGGCCACCAGGCTATAAGTGCCAGCGCTGCTTTGTTCCAGTTGCAAACCGGTGCCGCGCAAGGCTTCGCGCAGGGCGCCGGCTGCGTCGAACTGGCCTTTGACCGGCGCCGAGGTCTTGCCCGCTGCCAGTGAAGGATTCAACGACAGCGCCAGGCCGGCCTGGCTAGCGATCTGGTTCAGGGTGCTGGCCAATGGCGCGGCCGGCAGGTTGTAGGCGCGAACGCTGGATGCCTGTTCAGCGGCGATCAGCTGACTGCTGGCCAGAGGGGCGCAAAGGGCAATGGCAATCGCCAGCAAACTGGGGCGCAACAAGGTGTCTAGCGAACGGGACATACAGCGGCTCCTGAATGGAAATATTTCTCAATTGCCTAGGTGCCGAACGAGAATTCAAAAGTGATAGGGCTAATTGGAAATAATTTCGATTCAGTGATTGCCCGCCTTTGTAGGGGGCGTGTAGGAGCTGTCGAGTGAAACGAGGCTGCGATCTTTTGACTTTGTTTTTTTAGGAGCAGATCAAAAGATCGCAGCCTCGTTTCACTCGACAGCTCCTACGGATTTGGCTTCAGCCTTCGCCACCGTCACCCACCACGGCGTGTGCTGTTCGATCTGCACCGGCAGGGTCGGCAGCAGGGCGCGCAGGGCCAGATCGGTGTCGTGCAGGGGGAAGCTGCCGGTGATTCGCAGGTTGGCGATTTCTGGCGCAACGCCAAGATGCCCGCGTCGATAACGACCGAGTTCATGGACCAGGTCTTCCAGCCGTGTGTTGTCCACCACCAGCATGCCGCGGGTCCAGGCATCGGCGCCGAGGTTGAGCGCGACGATCGGCCCCAGGCCATTGCTGCGCATCAGGACTTGTTGGCCTTCACGCAGAATCTGCTCTTCAGGACTCGACTCGGGATGGGCGGCCACCGCCGATTTCAGCACGCTCAGGCGCGTACCTTCTTCTTCACGCTTGACCAGGAACCTTGTCCCCAGTGCCCGCATGCTGCCTTCGCGGGTTTCGACGATAAACGGCCGAGTGTCGCCATGGCCGGTTTCGACGAGGATTTCCCCTTCCTGAAGGATGATCAGCCGTTGTTTTTCATCGAAACGCACATCCACGGCACTGTGGGTGTTGAGGTTGATCAGCGTGCCGTCGGTCAGGCGCAGGGTGCGTTGCTCACCGGTGGCGGTGCGCTGGTCGGCCAGCCAATAGTCGATCGGCAGATAACGATCACCTGCGACCAACGCCAACCCGATCACCGCGACGATACTGGCCACGCCGCTGCCGAGTTTGCGCACGCGCCGGCGAATGCTTTCGCGCGATTGCAGTAACGCGGTGCGTGCCGGGCCGCTGGCAACGCTGAAGCGCTGGTCGAGCATGCCCAGTTGGCGCCAGGCCCGCGCATGTTCTTCGTGGGCGGCGTGCCATTTGGCGAACTCTTCGCGTTCCACCGGGTTGCCGGAGTCCAGGGACAACTGCCAGGCAATCGCAGCATCCAGCACCTGCGCCGAGACGGGTTTGGAGCTGACCGGACTCATACCGGCTCACCGTACAGCGCGATGTAGCACTGACGAATGCCTTGGGCCAGGTACTGACGCACCCGCGGCACTGACACGCCCAGACGCTGGGCAATGTCGGCGTGGCCGAGGCCGTCCAGACGGTTATAGAGAAACGCCGCCCGGGCTTTGCTTGAGAGCTTGCCGAGCAGGCGGTCGATGGCTTTGAGGTCTTCGAGGATCAGTTGCTGTTCCTCCACTGACGGTTGTTCACCTGCGGGGATCAGCATCAGTTCGGTGAGGTAGGCCTGTTCCAGCGCGGCGCGGCGGAAATAGTCGAACAGCAGACCCTTGGCAATCGCCACCAGAAACGCTCGCGGTTCGCGCGGCTCCTTCAGTTCTTCACGACCCAGCAAACGCACGAAAGTGTCCTGACTCAGGTCTTCGGCCCGTTGCGGACAGGCCACATTGCGTCGCAGCCAGGCCAATAGCCAACCGCGATGGTCGCGATACAACGCACCAACGAGCTCACTTTGAGGGCTTTGGACTGACGACACGCAGCATCACCGATTGGGAAGTGTTAACTAACGAGAATTGTTCGCGATTGTGGCAGAGGCGGGGGAGGTAAGCAATTGGCGCTGGTCGGGTGGGGGAAACCAGATTTTTGACCCGCACGGCACCTTGTAGCAGCTGCCGAAGGCTGCGTTCGGCTGCGCAGCAGTCGTAAAATCAGTCACCGCGGTGCATCAGGTGAACCTCGCGGGCAGGGTTGACGACTGCTTCGCAGCCGAACGCAGCCTTCGGCAGCTGCTACAAAGAGTTGCGGTGGCTGTCAGAAAGAAGGCGCTCGCTGCCGCCGCTTCCACTGACTCAACCGCTGCTGCAAATTCAACGGGCTATGAATCTGCATCTGCCGCGCCCGGCTGAACAGAATCAACGCCAGCTCAGCGGTGGCCAACGCATCGGCACTGGCATTGTGGCGCTCGAACACTTCCAGTTTGAACCAGTCGATCCACTGATCCAGCCCGGCATCGCGAATGTGCGCCTGAGGGCAAAGCAGCGGCGCGATATCGGCCACATCCAGAAACGGATGCTGCAACTTGTAGCCCAGATGATCTTTCAAGGCGCGCCCGAGCATGTGCTGATCGAATGGCGCGTGAAACGCCAGCACCGGGCTGTCGCCGACGAACTCCATCAATTCGACCAGGGCCTGAGCCGGATCACTGCCCGCGGCAATCGCACTCGGCCCCAGGCCATGGATCAACACACTGGGAGCCAACTTCATGTCGGCGCATTGCAACGTGCGTTCGAACTGCTGGCTGAAATCGATCGCGCCGTCCTCGATCACTACCGCGCCGATGGACAACACCCGATCTTTGTTCAGGTTCAGCCCGGTGGTTTCCAGGTCGAGCACCACCCAGCGCTGTTCGCGCAGGCTGCATTCGCCCAGCTCTGCCGCCGATGGCAAGCGTTGCAGACGTTGTTGAAGTTCGCCGGGAAGGCTCGGACCTGCCGGGCGCAGCCATGAAAACAGGCTCATAGCTGATACCGCAGGGCCAGGCTGCTTTGCAGGCGTTGTGCCTGGCGCAGGGATTCACGCAGGATCCGTCGATCCAGATGATTGAGGCTGTCTGGATCGACCCGGTTGGAGTAGGGCAAGTTCTCCCGAGTTTGTAGCTGATGTTGCTGCATGCGGGCTTGCTGGATGAAGTGATAGGCCTCTTCGTACGCGGCACCGTCCAGCCGTTCGATGACTTCTTTGTCCACCAATTGGCGAAAGCGCTCCAGCGTGTTGTTCGCCTCGACCCCATGGGCCAACGCGAGCAGTCGGGCACCGTCGACAAACGGCGTCAGCCCCTGGACTTTCAAGTCCAGAGTGGCTTTCTCGCCATTCTTGCGAGCCAGTACGAACTCACGGAAACGTCCCACGGGCGGACGATTGCGCAGGGCGTTCTCGGCCATCATCCGTTGGAACAGTCGGTTGTCATTCACCTGATCGAGAATGCCCTGACGCAGCTGCTCGCAGCCTTGCTCGTCGCCCCAGACCACCCGCAAGTCGAAATAAATGCTCGAACCCAACAGGTTCTCCGGCGTGGCTTCGCGGATAAACGCGGCAAAACGTCGTGACCACTCGGCCCGGGACAGACACAGCTCAGGGTTGCCGGCCATGATGTTGCCCTTGCACAGGGTGAAACCGCAGAGCGCCAGGCTCTGGTTGATCTGCTGGGCGATGGGCAGCAATTTGCCGCGAATCTCGGCGGCGTGGGCCGCGTCCCGGGCTTCGAACAGAATGCCGTTGTCCTGATCGGTGTGCAGCGTCTGTTCGCGGCGGCCTTCGCTACCGAAGCACAGCCAGCTGAACGCAATGCCGGGGCCGCCTTTCTCGGCGAGGGTCAGTTCGATCACCCGGCACACGGTGTGGTCGTTGAGCAGGGTAATGATGTGCGTGATCTGGGTTGAAGAGGCACCGTGGGCCAGCATGCGCTCCACCAGTTGGCCGATTTCGCCGCGCATCGCGACCAGATTTTCCACCTTCTGGGCGCTGCGAATGGTCCGCGCCAGGTGCACCAGATCGACCCGCTGCAGGGAAAACAGGTCACGTTCCGAGACCACGCCACACAGGCGATGATCCTTGACCAGGCAGACGTGGGCGATGTGCCGCTCGGTCATGGCAATCGCCGCATCGAAGGCGCTGTGGTCCGGCGACAGGTAAAACGGCGCCCGGGTCATGTGGCGTTCGATGGCTTCGTTGAAATCGTTAGTGCCGTCGGCCACCACATGGCGCAGGTCGCGCAGGGTGAAAATCCCCAGCGGCGCTTTATGTTCGTCGACCACCACAATGCTGCCGACCTGCTGCTCATGCATCAGGGTCACGGCTTCACGCAGTGGCGTGGCCGGGATGCAGGTGACCGGGTGGCGCATGGCCAATTCGCCCAGTCGGGTATTGAGCGAGTACTGGGTGCCGAGGGTTTCCACGGCTTTTTGCTGGACTTGCTGATTGACCTGATCCAGCAGGCTGCTCACGCCACGTAGGGAAAAGTCGCGAAACGCGTTGGAAAGCGCGAACAGTTTGATGAACGCCAGCTTGTTCAGCTGTAGGCAAAAGGTGTCTTCGGCCGCGAGGTGTTCGGTGCGGGTTGCACGCTCCCCCAGCAGCGCGGCGAGGGGGAAACACTCGCCGGTGGTGATTTCGAAGGTGGTTTCGGTCCCACCCTTAGCCGTGTGGGGACGCTCACCCACGACCCGGCCTTGTTTGACGATGTAGAAATGTTCAACCGGGCCGTCGGCGGGCTTGATGATGCTCTCGCCGGGCGCATAAAAACGCAGCTGACACTGCTCGACCAGGTACGCCAGGTGGGCGTGTTCCATTTGATTGAAGGGCGGGAAGCGCTGAAGGAATTGCAAAGTGCCCTGGATGTTCTGCAACACCGCGGTTTTCCCTGCCTGTGTGAAGGCGTCCGCTTTACTCATAACCATTACCGCAGTCTTTTTTGAATTGTTGTTGTCGGATGACTCAGCCATGGTCGGCCCCTGCGCGCAGGGTGCCCATTGGACGTAAGTCTAGGTAGGCAGTGAAGCTGGCGGCATTTGGGAAATGTCTGACGCAACTGTGGGAAAAACCTCCTGCATTGGCTATAGGAAAACTTTCCGACGAAGTGCACATTGAAGGTCTGCTTAGCGATGTCTGACGGATGAGCTAGGGAATAGAAATGAAAACGTAGAGTAAGCCATGTCCGACCACGATATTTTGAGCGACGCCGAGCGCGAGGCGCTGAGTGCCGTCATGCAGGAACCTGACCTGCCGCCGCAGCGGGTGCTGATCGTCGACGACGATAAAGACGCGCGTGAGCTGCTGTCTGAGATTCTTGCGCTGGACGGAGTGCGCTGCATGACTGCCGCCAGTGGCGAAACGGCACTCAAGATGTTGGAGACGATGCCATCGATTGGCCTGGTGATTACCGATCTGCGGATGGGGAATGTTGATGGCCTGGACCTGATCCGCCAGGTTCGTGAGTCGGTTCGGGCGGCATTGCCGATCATCATCGTTTCGGGTGACGCTGACGTAAAAGATGCGATCGCCGCGATGCATTTGAGCGTAGTCGACTTCCTGCTCAAGCCTGTCGATACCGGCAAGCTGTTGGCGCTGGTCAAGCATGAGTTGGGAATGGATGTGTAAATTGTTAAAGGATCAAAAGATCGCAGCCTTCGGCAGCTCCATGGGATTGCGTACATCTGTAGGAGCTGCCGAAGGCTGCGATCTTTTGACTTTGCTTTAAACAGAAAGGCCCTGATCTTTCGATCAGGGCCTTTTTTGTCCGGTGTCAGCGATTAGTTACAGGCCATTGGCAGCCTTGAACTCGCGGCGACGACGGTGCAGAACCGGCTCGGTGTAGCCGTTCGGCTGTTTGGTGCCTTCGACCACCAGTTCGACCGCCGCCTGAAAGGCGATGTTGCTGTCGAAGTTCGGTGCCAGTGGACGATACAGCGGGTCATTGGCGTTCTGACGGTCAACCACTGGCGCCATGCGCTTGAGGCTTTCCATGACCTGATCTTCGGTGACGATGCCGTGACGCAGCCAGTTGGCGATGTGCTGGCTGGAAATTCGCAGCGTCGCACGGTCTTCCATCAGGCCGACGTCGTTGATGTCCGGCACTTTCGAGCAACCGACGCCTTGGTCGATCCAGCGCACCACATAACCGAGAATGCCCTGGGCGTTGTTGTCCAGTTCGTTCTTGATCTGTTCTGCAGTCCAGTCTGGATTGACGGCCAGAGGGATGGTCAGGATGTCATCCACCGAAGCGCGTGCACGTTTGGCCAGTTCGGCCTGACGGGCGAACACATCGACCTTGTGGTAATGCAACGCATGCAGCGCAGCAGCGGTCGGCGATGGAACCCAGGCAGTATTGGCACCGGCCATCGGGTGAGCGATTTTCTGTTCGAGCATCGCTGCCATCAGGTCCGGCATGGCCCACATGCCTTTACCGATCTGGGCGCGACCTTGCAGGCCGGTGCTCAAACCGATATCGACGTTCCAGTTCTCGTAGGCGCCGATCCACTTCTCAGCCTTCATGTCCGCCTTGCGCACCATCGGGCCGGCTTCCATGGAGGTGTGGATTTCATCACCGGTACGGTCTAGGAAACCGGTGTTGATGAACACTACACGCTCGCTGGCAGCCTTGATGCAGGCCTTGAGGTTGACCGTGGTGCGGCGTTCCTCGTCCATGATCCCGACTTTCAGCGTGTTGCGCGGCAGACCGAGTACTTCTTCGATGCGCCCGAACAGCTCGTTGGTGAACGCCGCTTCTTCCGGGCCGTGCATCTTCGGCTTCACGATGTAGACCGAGCCAGTGCGGCTGTTCTTGCGCGAGTTGTTGCCGTTGAGGCTGTGGATGGCCGCGAGGCTGGTGACCAGACCGTCGAGGATGCCTTCCGGCACTTCGTTACCCTCTTTATCGAGGATCGCGTCGATGGTCATCAGGTGACCGACGTTACGCACGAACAACAGCGAGCGACCGTGCAGGCTCAATTCGCTGCCATCGAGGGCGGTGTAGGTGCGGTCGGCGTTCATGGTGCGGGTAAAAGTCTGACCGCCCTTGGAGACTTCTTCCGACAGATTGCCCTTCATCAGGCCGAGCCAGTTGCGGTAGATCACCACTTTGTCATCAGCATCGACGGCGGCGACGGAGTCTTCGCAGTCCATGATGGTGGTCAGCGCGGCTTCCATCAGGATGTCTTTGAGGCCGGCAGCATCGGTCTGGCCGACCGGGGTGCTGGCATCGACCTGGATTTCGAAGTGCAGGCCGTTGTTTTTCAGCAGGAGCGCGGTCGGTGCGGCTGCATCGCCGTGGAAACCGATCAGCTGTGCATCGTTGCGCAGGCCGGTATTGCTGCCGCCTTTAAGGGCGACCACCAGTTTGCCGTCAACGATCTTGTAGCCGGTGGAATCGACGTGAGTGCCGGCAGCCAATGGCGCCGCTTCGTCGAGGAAGGCACGGGCGAAGGCGATGACCTTGTCGCCGCGAACCTTGTTGTAGCCTTTGCCTTTTTCCGCGCCGCCAGCTTCGCTGATGGCGTCGGTGCCGTAGAGCGCGTCATACAGCGAACCCCAACGGGCGTTCGAGGCATTGAGCGCGAAACGGGCGTTCATCACCGGAACCACAAGCTGTGGACCGGCCATGCGGGCGATTTCGTCATCGACGTTTTGCGTCGTTGCCTGGAAATCGGCCGCTTCTGGCAGCAGATAACCGATGTCTTGCAAGAAGGCTTTATAAGCCACGGCGTCGTGTGGTTGACCGGCACGGGATTGGTGCCAGCCGTCGATACGAGCCTGGAAATCATCGCGTTTGGCGAGTAGGGCTTTGTTCTTCGGCGCCAGGTCATGAATGACCTTGTCGGCACCGGCCCAGAACTTATCGGCGGTGAGGCCGGTACCGGGAATGGCTTCGTTGTTCACGAAGTCGAACAGGACTTTGGCGACCTGCAGGCCACCGACTTGAACGTGTTCAGTCATTGCTTGCCTCACTCTGCTCAGCTATTTCGCTTTTCAGCTCTTCAATTTAACAATGAAGCCTCTGGCTATTTAAACCACAAACCCCTTCCACCAGTACATGCCATTTCGGGCGGCTGGGATGGAACCGATCAACGGCTTTGAGGCCTTGCTGATAGGGCTTTCAGGGCTGCGACTGTGCCTGTGGCAAACATCGATCCAACGTTATGTAGTGCGCGCTGCGGCATACTACATGATGAATTGCGCTTGTGAAAATTAGACTAATTACGTCGTACTGCGACCCCATGACGCATTGCGGTCACGTCGGGGAACGGGATGTTCTCAAAAAACTATTGGATTGTTCCAGTTAAATATAAAAACTTGTACACATAATCTTCATTGCGCTGCTATGGGGCTTTGGTTTTCTGAGACGCCGAGACGATTCCGGTCCCTTGCCTATACTTGGTCTTCTATAACAAAAGTCATGACAAGAGGGCTGCGCCATGGACCACCTCGTACTCACTGTTTTCGCTCCGGACAAGCCAGGGCAGGTCGAGCGCATTGCCCAATGCATCGCCGAGCATGGCGGCAACTGGCTGGAGAGCCGCATGTCACGCATGGCCGGGCAGTTCGCCGGGATTCTTCGTGTGGGCGTGCCGGCCGAGGCCTACCACGAATTGGTCGATGCCCTACAGGCGTTGTCCGCCCATGGCATTCGCGTGCTGATTGCCGAAAGCGGCATCGAGCAATCCTGCACCTGGAAACCGATAGCCATGGAATTGGTGGGCAATGACCGCCCGGGGATCGTACGCGACATCACGCGTCTGCTGAGTGAGCAGGGGGTGAACCTGGAGCGTCTGGTGACCGAAGTACGTCCGGCGCCGATGAGCAGCGAGCCTTTGTTTCACGCGGAAGCAATTCTGGCAGTGCCGCTGACGTTGTCCCTGGACGTGCTGCAATCGCGGCTGGAAACCCTGGCGGATGATTTGATGGTCGAATTGGTGCTGCGCAGTGAACCCTGAGCAGGTTATCCAAGTTATACGTGCACCTGCCTGTGGATAACCTGTAGAGACAGCCCGCCAGGCCACGTCGTTCGGGGTTCTTCAGGATTTGATCAAAAAATCAGCAGTTTCAGGGACTTGCGCACAAACGCCGGGGATCACGTTGTGGATAACCTTGGGAAGGATTGATGCAGGCCACGGTAGCCGTGGCCTGCAGAGGTTTGTGCGTTTTTTGATCAGCTGCGGCGACGCAGACTTATCCACGCGTCGATGCTGTAAACCGCCAGGCCCGCCCAGATAAAGATGAACGCTACCAGTGTGCTCGACGACAAATGTTCGCCAAACAGCAGAACGGCCTGCAACAGCACCAGCGTTGGCGCCAGGTACTGGAGGAATCCCAGCGTGGTGTAGGGCAAATGCCGCGCAGCGGCGTTGAAACACACCAGCGGCACCAGCGTCACCGGACCGGCGGCCACCAGCCACCAGGCTTCGGATGTGGTCCAGAACTCGGGCTGAGCGCTTGTGGCCGTCTGATTGAAAAGCAGCCAGGCAATGGCAATCGGCACCAGCATCCAGGTTTCCACCACCAGACCCGGCAGCGCCTTGACCGGTGCCTGCTTACGGATCAGTCCGTAGAAACCGAAGGTCAGCGCCAACACCAATGACACCCACGGCAGACTGCCGACTTGCCAGACCTGTTGCGCGACGCCGACCGCCGCCAGGCCAACCGCCAGCCATTGCATGCGCCGTAGCCGTTCGCCAAGGATCAGCATGCCCAACAGCACGTTCACCAGCGGGTTGATGTAGTAACCGAGACTGGCTTCGAGCATGCGCCCGTTGTTCACCGACCAAACGTAGGTCAGCCAGTTGGCTGCGATCAGCGTGCCGCTCAGGGCCAGGACCGCCAGGCGTTTCGGGTTATCACGCAACTCGCGCCACCAGCCCGGATGTTTCCACACCATCAGCAGCAAGGTGCCGAACAGCGCGGACCAGAGCACTCGGTGGATGATGATCTCCACGGCGGGCACGCTGGCGATGGCTTTGAAGTAGAGCGGGAAAAGTCCCCAGATGATGTAGGCACTCAGGCCCAGGATGTACCCGCGACGCGGGTTGGCGGCTTGCATGCAGAATCCTTGCTTAGGCAGCTAACAAAGAGGGGATTGTAAGGAGATTTGCAGGAATGGTCGCGGACCAATGTGGGAGCGGGCTTGCTCGCGAAGACGGTGCAACATTCAACATTGATGTCGACTGCCAGACCGCCTTCGCGAGCAAGCCCGCTCCCACAGGGGATCTGTGTTCGTCAGAAGAGCTTCAATGGCTCTTCGTTGAGCGCAGCCAACTGTTCACGCAACGCCAACACCTGATCGCCCCAATACCGCTCCGTACCGAACCACGGAAAACTGTGCGGGAACGCCGGGTCGTCCCAGCGGCGGGCGAGCCAGGCGCTGTAGTGCATCAGGCGCAAGGCGCGCAGCGGTTCGATCAACGCCAGTTCCCGCGGATCGAAGTCGTGGAACTCGCTGTAGCCGTCCATCAATTCCGACAACTGACCGAGACATTCCTGACGATCACCCGCCAGCATCATCCAGATGTCCTGCACCGCCGGGCCCATGCGGCAGTCGTCCAGGTCGACGATGTGGAACATCTCGTCGCGGCACATCATGTTGCCGGGATGGCAGTCGCCGTGCATGCGGATGTTCTTGTGCGGCGTAACGTTGTAGACCTCTTCCACACGCTTGAGCAGGTCGCGGGCCACGGACTCGTAGGCCGGCAGCAGGCTTTTGGGTACGAAATTGCCCTCGAGCAATGTCGTCAGCGAGTCATGACCGAAGTTCTTCACGCCCAGCGCTTCACGGTGTTCGAACGGTTTTGTAGTGCCGACGGCGTGCAGGCGACCGAGCAGTTGCCCCAGGCGATACAGCTGATCGAGATTGCCCGGCTCCGGCGCACGGCCGCCACGGCGGGGGAACAAGGTGAATCGGAAACCGTTGTGTTCGTGCAGGCTGGCACCGTTGTGAATCATCGGCGCGACCACCGGCACGTCGCACTCGGCGAGTTCGAAGGTGAATTGGTGCTCTTCGAGAATTGCTTCGTTGGTCCAGCGCTGCGGACGGTAGAACTTGGCGATCAGCGGTTCGGAGTCTTCGATACCGACCTGATAGACACGGTTCTCGTAGCTGTTGAGCGCCAGAATGCGCGCGTCGCTGAGAAAGCCGATGCTTTCGACGGCATCGAGCACGAGGTCTGGGGTGAGGGTTGCAAACGGGTGGGCCATGCTGACTCCTGCGCGCGGCAGGCTGCCGCGTCCGGCCAAGCATGGTAGCGCAGACGGGGCTTCTTTAGGGGGTGGGCTTGAGGTAAGTGTTGTCTGGGCTGACGCATTCGCGAGCAAGCCCGCTCCCACACTGGATCTCCTGTGTGTCACAAATAGTGTGAACGCCAACGATCCAGTGTGGGAGCGAGCTTGCTCGCGATGGCGGCCAATCAGGCGCCGACGACCCCACCGTCTTCACGGGAAATTGCCATCACCGAAGACCGCGGTTTGCCATTGGGCAGATGCTCAGGGAACGTCGACCCGCCGTTCTCCCCCGGATGCTGAATCCCGACAAACAAGGTCTTCTGATCCGGCGAGAAGCTGATCCCCGTCACCTCGCAGCCCACTGGCCCGACCATGAAACGACGAATCTCCCCGGTTACCGGGTCGGCACACAGCATCTGATTGTTGCCCATGCCCGCGAAATCACCGGCATTGCTCGAATCGCCATCGGTGAGAATCCACAACCGCCCAGCCTTGTCGAAACCCAAGCCGTCCGGGCTGTTGAACATGTTTTGCGGTGTGATGTTCGACGAACCGCCCTTCGGCGTGCCCGCGTGGACGCCCGGATTGCCGGCGACCACGAACAGGTCCCAGGCAAAGCTTTTCGAGCCGTGATCGTCCCGGTCAGTGCGCCAGCGCAGAATCTGCCCGTAGACGTTTTTCTCGCGCGGGTTCGGTCCGCCCACCGGCTGGCCATCCTCGCCACGCTTGGCGTTGTTGGTCAGCGTGCAATAGACCTGGCCATCCTTGGGGCTGACGACGATCCATTCCGGGCGGTCCATGCGCGTGGCCTTCACCACACTTGCGGCGAGGCGGGCGTGAATCAACACTTCGGCCTGATCGGCGAAACCGCTGCTGGCGTCGATGCCGTTTTTACCGTGGGTCAGTTCGATCCATTCGCCTTGGCCTTTCGGATGATCGGCATTGCCGTCGCCCGCGTCGAAGCGCGCCACGTACAAGGTGCCGTGGTCCAGCAGGTCGCGGTTGGCCTTGGGGTTCTTGTGGTTGATCTTGTCGCGACTGACGAATTTGTAGATGAACTCGCCGCGCTCATCATCGCCCATGTACACCACGGCGTGACCATCACTGGTTTCGGCCAGGGCGGCGTTTTCATGTTTGAAGCGGCCCAACGCGGTGCGTTTGACTGGCGTCGATTGCGGGTCGAACGGGTCGATTTCCACGACCCAACCGTGACGGTTGAGCTCGTTGGGGTTTTTCGCCAGGTCGAAGCGCTCGTCGTGTGGGTGCCAGTTGATCTCTTTGCTGGCCGCCACTGCGCCGTAGCGTTTCTGCGCGGCGTCGAATTTTTGCTCGGCATTGCTGCTGCCGAAGCAGTCAGTGAAGTTTTCTTCGCAGGTCAGATACGTGCCCCACGGCGTCTTGCCGTTGGCGCAGTTCTGGAAGGTGCCAAGGACGTTCTTGCCGTGAGGGTCGGCACTGGTTTTCAGCAGCGCGTGGCCGGCGGCCGGACCGCTCAGGTTGATCGGCGCGTTGCCGTGAATGCGCCGGTTGTAGCGCGAGCCCTGGACGAAATCCCACTGGCCGTTCTTGCGCTGCACTTCGATCACCGACACGCCTTCACAGGCCAATGCCTTGCGCACGTCAGCAGCCGATTGCGGCATGCCGCCGTGGGCGTAGAGGTAGCGATAGTTGGTGTATTCGTTGTTGATCGCCATCAGCGCCCGGTTGTTGTCACCGGGAAACTCGAACAGGCTCATGCCGTCGTTGTTGTCGCCGAACTGGAGTTCTTGATGCTCGGCCGTGCCGTTGCCACTCGGGTCGAACACCGGGCCGTTCTTCTGCAGGGGTTGGCCCCAACTGATCAATACCGAAGATTTATAGCCTGGCGGTAGAGTAATGGCGTCGCTGGTGGCGGCGGGAATACTGTCAAAACCCAACAGTTTGCTGGAGCCGGCGTTGACGCTGGCGGCCAGCACGCTGCGGCTCAGCAGGTTGCCGCCCATGAACATCGCTGCACCGCAAAGGGCGCCAGCGCTGATGAAGCCTCGGCGGCTGAGGCCGACCATGTTCTCGAGGTCGGTGGATTGGTTGTCTTCTAATAGGCTCACATCAGGCTCCCTGCGGGTTTTTGCAGTCACCTTAATGAGCGTTAATGACACTTGTGTTTCAAAGCGGTGTACCGAGTAAAACGTTGGATGGCGCGAACTGCACCAGCACCGGTTTGTCCGTCGTCAAACCGAGGGTTCTCAAGTGCAGCGGTTCGGCCAGCGCGCAGAGTGTCTGGCCGTTGGGCAGGCCGATTCGAACTTCACTGGGGCCGTCCTCGGCGTCGAGAATTTCTTCGATGATGCCCTTCAGGCAATTATTGCCGGGTGTTGCCACTTGATCGATGCCCAGCAACTCCAGCCAGCCGGCCTTGATCAGTGCGACCACTTCGGTGCCGGTTTCGAGGTCCAGACGCAGGGTGCTGTCGTGAGTGATCTGCGCATCGATGCTCAAGCCTTCGGCCAGCTCGAGACGAATTCGGTCGTTGTGCCCTTGGGTATCAATCGCCACAACCTTGCCATGCAGTTGATTGCGCGCGCTGGTTCTGAGCATCAGTCGGCCGAGCAGGTCGAGATCGCTGGCATCTTCGGCGGCTTCCAGCACCTGAGCCTGCAAGGCTTGCAGCTTTTGATACAGGCGCAATACACGCTCGCCTTCGCTGGAGAGTTTGGCGCCGCCGCCGCCCTTGCCGCCGACACTGCGCTCCACCAACGGTTTTTGCGCAAGGTTGTTCAGCTCGTCGATGGCGTCCCAGGCTGCTTTGTAACTCAGCCCCGCGCTTTTCGCGGCGCGGGTAATCGAGCCTTGTTCGGCGATGTGTTGCAGCAACGCGATGCGCTGCGGACGACGGACAATGTGCTGGGACAACAATGTAGGCAAGGACATGGCAAGACGCTTTGGGCTGTGGCGATGGGACCGACGTTGGCGGCTTGGGGCCCGGGAGTCAAGTCAGGTGTAACACTGTCCAGTGTGGGAGCGGGCTTGCTCGCGAAGGTGTCAGTTCAGTCGACATCTCTGTTGAATGTCAGTCCGTCTTCGTCGGAATACCGCCCGGAGCGAGCCCGCTCCCACAGGTTTTGTTCCCTGGGGTTAAACCGCATCGCCGGGCTTGGGTGTGCGAGCCAGACAATAGACGTCCACCCGCGCGGCGCCGGCGTCCATCAACAGACGAGCCAAGGCTTGCGCCGTGGCGCCGGTGGTCAACACATCGTCCACCAATGCTAAATGACGACCCTTGATGCACGCATCGGGTGTCAGAGCGAAGGCGTTGCGCAGGTTCTTTTTGCGGGCCTCGGCATTCAGGTCCTGTTGGGCGCTGGTGTCCTGAATCCTCAGCAACAGCGTTTCATCGCACGGAATGTCGAGGCTGGTGCTGAGCCAGCGGGCGAGCATCGCGGCCTGGTTGAAACCCCGTTTACGCAGTCGTTTGGAGGCCAGCGGAACCGGGATTAGCGCGTCGGGTCGATTCAGGTCTTCATCGAAGCGATGTTGCAGAAACTGAGCGAGAAGTTCGGCGAGCAGGAGACCAAACGGCCACTTCGCAGAGTGTTTGAAGCGTGTGATCAACGTGTCCACCGGAAAGCTGTAAGTCCAGGGCGTAGCGACCCGTTCAAAGGCTGGCGGTTGTTTCAGGCATTGGCCGCAGGTCAGGCCAGCGGTGGGCAACGGCAGGGCGCAGGTTTGGCATTGATCGCCAAGCCAGGGCAACTCTGTTTCACAGGCCATGCAGATGGGTGTGCATTCATCGGCGGGTTCTGAACAGAGCAAACAGAATTGGTCGTTTTTTAACCAGATGTAAACCGGTCCTTCGTATCGTGGTTGACAGCGCATGAGTCTTCCTTAAATATGCCGAACATCCGTGTCGCGTCTGTGGGTATTCCATTCCCCAGTCGCTTGCCAAGCATAAAACAAAGGAAACGCCCATGAGCGCCAGCACCACTGCAACCCTGCGTCATGACTGGTCTTTGGCCGAAGTCAAAGCACTCTTCGTTCAGCCATTCAATGACCTGTTGTTCCAGGCGCAGACGGTGCACCGCGCGCATTTCGACGCCAATCGGGTCCAGGTGTCGACGCTGCTGTCGATCAAAACCGGTGCCTGCCCGGAAGATTGCAAATATTGTCCGCAGTCCGGTCACTACAACACCGGCCTGGAAAAAGAAAAACTGATGGAAGTGCAGAAGGTCCTCGAAGAGGCCGCTCGCGCCAAGGCCATCGGTTCGACCCGTTTCTGCATGGGTGCGGCGTGGAAACATCCGTCGGCCAAAGACATGCCTTACGTGCTGGAAATGGTCAAAGGCGTGAAAGCCATGGGCCTGGAAACCTGCATGACCCTCGGTCGCCTTGATCAGGACCAGACCGTCGCTCTGGCTGACGCCGGTCTCGACTACTACAACCACAACCTGGATACCTCGCCTGAGTTCTACGGCAGCATCATCACCACCCGCACTTACAGCGAGCGCCTGCAAACGCTGGCCTACGTGCGTGAGTCCGGGATGAAGATCTGCTCCGGCGGCATTCTCGGCATGGGCGAGTCGCTTGATGATCGCGCCAATCTGCTGATCCAGCTGGCTAACCTGCCGGAGCACCCGGAGTCGGTGCCGATCAACATGCTGGTGAAAGTCGCCGGAACGCCGCTGGAAAATGCCGACGATATCGACCCGTTCGACTTCATCCGCATGCTGGCTGTCGCACGTATCCTGATGCCGCAATCCCACGTGCGCCTGTCCGCCGGCCGCGAAGCGATGAACGAGCAGATGCAGGCCCTGGCGTTCTTCGCCGGCGCGAACTCGATTTTCTACGGCGATAAGCTGCTGACCACCGCCAACCCGCAGGCCGACAAGGACATGCAACTGTTCGGGCGCTTAGGGATCCTGCCAGAAGCGCGTGAAGAGCACGCTGACGAAGTGCATCAGGCCGCGATCGAACAAGCGCTGGTTGAGCAGAAGAGCAGCGAGCAGTTCTATAACGCGGCTGTTTAATCGCCCTATCGATTCCCTGTAGGAGCTGCCGCAGGCTGCGATCTTTTGATCTTTTTTTTAAGGGCAAAATCAAAAGATCGCAGCCTGCGGCAGCTCCTACAGAGGCTCGTGCCAATTTCCCACTCGCGAGGCCTGCATGTCTTTCGATCTCAGCGCGCGCCTTGCTGCCCGTCGTGCCGAAAATCTCTACCGCCAACGCCCATTGCTCGAAAGCCCTCAAGGCCCGGAAGTGGTGGTCGATGGTCAGCCGTTGCTGGCGTTCTGTAACAACGACTATCTGGGCCTGGCCAATCACCCGCAAGTGATCGAGGCCTGGCGCACCGGTGCGGCCCGTTGGGGCGTCGGCGGCGGGGCGTCGCATTTGGTCATTGGGCACAGCAGCCCGCATCATGCGCTGGAAGAGGCCCTGGCCGATTTCACCGGTCGCCCGCGCGCGCTGTTGTTCACCACCGGTTACATGGCCAACCTTGGCGCGGTCACTGCGCTGGTCGGGCAGGGCGATACGGTGCTGGAAGACCGGCTCAATCACGCGTCCCTGCTGGATGCAGGTCTGTTGTCCGGTGCGCGCTTCAATCGCTATCTGCACAACGACGCGGCGAGTCTGGCCAAGCGTCTTGAGAAGGCGACCGGCAATACCCTGGTGGTCACCGACGGTGTGTTCAGCATGGACGGCGATATCGCCGACCTGCCAGCGTTGGCTCGGGAAGCCAAGGCCAAAGGTGCATGGTTGATGGTCGATGACGCTCACGGCTTTGGTCCGCTGGGCGCCAATGGTGGAGGGATCGTCGAGCATTTCGGTCTGAGTCAGGAAGATGTGCCGGTTTTGGTCGGCACTCTCGGCAAGGCATTCGGTACGGCCGGGGCTTTTGTCGCCGGCAGCGAGGAGCTGATCGAGAGCCTGATCCAGTTCGCCCGTCCCTACATTTACACCACCAGCCAGCCGCCGGCGCTGGCCTGCGCGACGCTGAAAAGCCTCGAATTGCTGCGCACTGAACACTGGCGTCGTGAGCATCTGAAGACGCTCATTGCCCAATTCCGCCACGGTGCCGAACAGATCGGCCTGGAGTTGATGGACAGCTTCACGCCGATCCAGCCGATCATGATCGGCGATGCCGGGCGCGCGGTTCGACTGTCGCAGATGCTGCGTGAGCGCGGTCTGATGGTCACTGCGATCCGTCCACCGACCGTGCCCGCCGGCAGCGCCCGACTGCGTGTGACCCTGACTGCCGCGCACAGCGAGGCGCAGGTACAGCTATTGTTAAATGGACTGGCCGATTGTTTTCAACAACTGGGACCGGAGCCAAGCCATGCGTAATCGTCTGATTCTGCTGCCCGGCTGGGGCCTCGGAATTTCTCCACTGGAGCCCTTGGCGGCGGCGTTACAAGGACTGGATGAACACTTGCGGGTCGAGATCGAGCCGTTGCCGGAACTGGAATCGAGCGATCTTGAAGAGTGGCTTGATGAGCTGGACTCGACGTTGCCTCAGGACGCCTGGCTCGGCGGCTGGTCGCTGGGCGGCATGCTCGCTTCAGCGTTGGCGGCCCGGCGCGGCGATCGCTGCTGCGGCTTGCTGACGCTGGCGAGCAATCCTTCTTTTGTCGCCCATGAGCAATGGCCAAGCGCGATGCCTGCCGAAACCTTCGATGCGTTTCTGGCCGGCTGCAAGGCTGATCCGCGCATGACGTTGAAACGTTTCTCGCTGCTCTGCGCTCAGGGTGCCGAAGACCCGCGCGGGTTGTCTCGGCTGTTGCTCGGTGGCGCGCCACACACTTCGGCAGAGGTGCTGATGAGCGGCCTGGAGTTGCTCGCACAACTGGATACCCGCCAGGCTTTGCAGGCGTTTCGCGGCCCGCAACTGCACTTGTTCGCCGGCCTCGATGGACTGGTTCCAGCCGAAGCGTCGGGCGACCTGCTGACATTGCTGCCGGATGTTGAAATTGGTCTGATCGAGCAGGCCAGTCACGCGTTTCTTCTGGAAGATCCCCACGGTGTGGCGGGGGCGATTCAGGCCTTTTTGCATGAGTCCGGTGATGACTGATTTATCCCTTCCCAACCTGCCCGGCGGTTTGCCCGACAAACGCCAGGTGGCGGCATCTTTTTCCCGTGCGGCGGCCAGCTACGACAGCGTGGCCGAATTTCAGCGCGATGTTGGCAGTGAATTGTCGAGTCGTTTGCCGGAGGACTTCGTTCCGGGTGTGTGGCTGGATCTGGGCTGCGGCACCGGGCATTTCAGCCGTGCATTGGGCGAGCGATTTCCTGCAAGTCACGGACTGGCACTGGACATCGCCGAAGGCATGCTCAATCACGCCCGGCCGTTGGGTGGTGCAACGCATTTCATCGCTGGCGATGCCGAGCGGTTGCCCTTGCAGGATTCGACCTGCGATCTGATCTTCTCCAGCCTGGCGGTGCAGTGGTGCGCGGACTTCGCTTCGGTGCTCAGTGAAGCCAATCGCGTATTAAAACCTGGCGGAATTTTCGCGTTTGCTAGTCTGTGCGTGGGCACACTGTTAGAGCTGCGTGACAGCTGGCGTCAGGTGGATGGCATGGTGCACGTCAATCGCTTCCGCGAGTTCGGGGTTTATCAACAGCTTTGCGCGGACAGTGGGTTGAGCGTCGTGAGTCTGGAAACCCGACCGCACGTGTTGCATTACCCGGATGTGCGCAGCCTGACCCATGAGCTGAAGGCGCTGGGTGCACACAACCTGAACCCCGGTCGGCCGGGTGGTTTGACCGGCAGGGCGCGGATCCTCGGATTGATCGAGGCTTATGAGCAGTTTCGTCAGGCCGAAGGATTGCCGGCGACTTATCAAGTGGTCTACGCCGTTTTGGAGAAACCCTTATGAGCGCAGCCTATTTCATCACCGGCACTGACACTGATGTCGGCAAGACCACCATTGCCGCAGGTTTACTGTATGCTGCGCGGTCGGCCGGTTTAAGCACGGCGGCGGGCAAGCCGGTCGCCTCCGGATGCGATGTGACGCCCAAGGGCTTGCGCAATGCCGATGCGTTGGCGTTGCTGGCGGAGTGCTCAGTGCCTTTGACTTATGCACAGGTCAACCCTGTGGCGTTCGAACCACCGATCGCACCGCATCTGGCAGCGCGGGAGGCCGGCGTGGCATTAACGGTGCAATCACTGTTGACGCCCATGCGGGAAATTCTCGAGATGCAGGCGGATTTCACCTTAATCGAAGGTGCTGGCGGCTGGCGGGTGCCTTTGGCAGGTCAGGACAATTTGTCGGACCTGGCGATGGCGCTGGATCTGCCGGTGATCCTGGTGGTGGGCGTGCGTCTGGGTTGCATCAACCATGCGCTGCTGACGGCCGAGGCGATTGCTCAGGACGGTTTGCAGTTGGCGGGGTGGGTGGCCAATATCATCGATCCGAAGACTTCGCGTCTGGAAGAAAACCTTGCGACACTCGCTGAGCGGATCCCGGCACCGTGTCTGGGGCGTGTGCCGAAACTCAAATTGGTGACGGCTGAAGCGGTGGCGGAGCATCTGCAACTGGATCTACTGGACTGAGTTTTCTGGCAGGGGTTTTAACTATGACAAGGCACTGTGCCATTAGTGTTTTTGTCGGGCCTTTTGTCAGTGGGTCTGGTTCAATGGCCGCTGTTGATCCTTTGTAGGACGAGTTCTCCCATGGAAATCTCAGGAAACACCGCTTTTTATGCCGGTCTGAGCACTATTCAGACAGGGCAGAACCGTGTCGATCAGGCCTCTGGCCAGATCGCCAACACGACGATCGAGCGTTCGGTGACCAGCCAGTCCTCCGAGGCTCAGGTTGATCGTCTGCGCTCGGTAGATCGCAGTCAGCAGTCGGACCTGGCCAGCAATATGGTCGAGATGTCCCAGGGCAAATTTCAGGTTGAACTGGGTGTCAAAGTCGCCAAGGCATCCGACGAAGTGCTCGGTACGCTGATTGATACCTACGCTTGAACCCTCGCTGAACCCGCCCCCTCAACGCCGCGACTATTCGCGGCGTTTTTCTGCGTGAATCCTTCTCCCTCAACTAATCTTTCCTCCACCGCGCATTGCTCAGGCGACGGTGTTGGGCTGCTGTGGATCTGGTATTTGCCTCGGGTGATGACGAACGGCAAAAGATCGGCGCTTGACAAGATTTAGGCGTAAACGTATGTTTCAAACAACTGTTTGACCGCCACAACAAAACAACGCGGTCGTTCATTCCCGGTTACATCAGCAGAGGTTTATCGCTATGCCTGACTACAAGGCCCCCTTGCGTGATATTCGCTTCGTTCGTGACGAACTGCTCGGCTACGAAGCGCACTATCAGAGCCTTCCGGCTTGTGCAGACGCAACTCCAGACATGGTTGACGCCATTCTCGAAGAAGGCGCCAAGTTTTGTGAGCAGGTGCTGGCTCCGCTGAACCGCGTGGGTGACACCGAAGGCTGCACCTGGAGCGAGTCCGGCGTTAAAACCCCGACGGGCTTCAAAGAAGCCTACAAACAATTCGTCGAAGGCGGCTGGCCAAGCCTGGCTCACGACGTAGAGCACGGCGGCCAAGGCCTGCCGGAATCTCTGGGTCTGGCTGTCAGCGAAATGGTTGGCGAAGCCAACTGGTCGTGGGGCATGTACCCAGGCCTGTCCCATGGCGCGATGAACACCATTTCCGAGCACGGCACGCCTGAGCAGCAAGAGGCTTACCTGACCAAGCTGGTTTCCGGCGAATGGACCGGCACCATGTGCCTGACCGAACCGCACTGCGGCACCGACCTGGGCATGCTGCGCACCAAGGCTGAACCTCAGGCCGACGGTACCTACAAAGTATCCGGCACCAAGATCTTCATCTCGGCCGGTGAACACGACATGGCCGACAACATCGTCCACATCGTGCTGGCACGTCTGCCGGATGCACCGGCTGGCACCAAAGGCATTTCGCTGTTCATCGTTCCCAAGTTCATGCCGAACGAAGACGGTTCGGTCGGCGCACGCAATGCTGTGACCTGTGGTTCCCTGGAACACAAGATGGGCATCCACGGCAACGCCACTTGCGTGATGAACTTCGACGCGGCCACCGGCTTCCTGATCGGCCCGGCGAACAAAGGCCTGAACTGCATGTTCACCTTTATGAACACCGCCCGTCTGGGTACTGCGCTGCAAGGTCTGGCTCACGCCGAAATCGGCTTCCAGGGCGGCCTGAAATACGCTCGCGATCGTCTGCAAATGCGCTCCCTGACTGGCCCGAAAGCGCCGGAAAAAGCCGCTGACCCGATCATCGTTCACCCTGACGTACGTCGCATGCTGTTGACCATGAAGGCCTTCGCCGAAGGTAACCGTGCGATGGTTTACTTCACCGCCAAGCAAGTCGACATCGTGAAATACGGCGTGGACGAAGAAGAGAAGAAGAAGGCCGACGCACTGCTGGCGTTCATGACTCCAATCGCCAAAGCTTTCATGACGGAAGTCGGCTTCGAATCCGCCAACCACGGCGTGCAAATCTACGGCGGCCACGGCTTCATCGCCGAGTGGGGCATGGAGCAGAACGTTCGCGACAGCCGTATTTCGATGCTGTACGAAGGCACCACCGGTATCCAGGCACTCGATCTGCTGGGCCGTAAAGTGCTGATGACCCAAGGCGAAGCCCTGAAAAGCTTCACCAAGATCGTCCACAAGTTCTGCCAGACCAACGAAGGCAACGAAGCGGTCAAAGAGTTCGTCGAGCCATTGGCTGCGCTGAACAAAGAGTGGGGCGAGCTGACCATGAAGGTCGGTATGGCTGCCATGAAAGACCGCGAAGAAGTTGGTGCGGCGTCGGTGGATTACCTGATGTACTCCGGTTACGCTTGCCTGGCTTACTTCTGGGCTGACATGGCGCGTCTGGCTGCCGAGAAACTGGCTGCCGGCACCACCGAAACGGCGTTCTACACCGCCAAGCTGCAGACTGCGCGCTTCTACTTCCAGCGCATCCTGCCGCGTACCCGCACTCACGTTGTCACCATGCTGTCGGGCGCTAACAATCTGATGGACATGAAAGAAGAAGACTTCGCGCTGGGTTACTAAGCCTCACGCCGCTCTTCAATAAACCGCCGCTTCTTTTGGGAGCGGCGGTTTTTTTATGGGCGCCAGACGCGCAACGCTGCAGCATCCATCAAGGCGTCGGGATAAAAGGCGTGCCGTCGCAATAGAAGTTCCCCGGCAAAATACCCCTGACCGGTATAGCCACCGGGGCTGACCGAATCGGTTGCCCGGCCGCATTGAGCGTTGTATGGAAGACGTACATTACCCCTCTGCCAATCAGGCCCATGGTCAATGGATACGGCACATTCAAGGTCTGACCCAGCGTCGCAGCGTCGGCTGACAGCAAGGCAGAGACGGTGACTGGCGGATTGATCAGCGTCGAGCCATCGTCCTGTCGACTGAGTGCACAGTTCACAGTAACCGTCGCATTGGCCCGCAAGAGCGCCGAGGGAGGGATAAACACCTCAATGAAACGGTTGGAATAGGGCAGGTCGCTGGGTTGCGGGGAGTTGCAGGTGAGATTGCCGTTGTTCAGGTTTCTCACCACTGGCGGCATCAACTGCATGAAGCTCGACAGATTGAAGATCAGATTCCTGGCGACCAACCCGTCGAAGTTTACCCCGCCACTGGTGATCCTGAACCTGACGGAGGCCGGCGTATCATTGGTGGTGGCTCCCGGAACAGCGGCTTGCACGCGTGCCACAGGTACCACCAACCGCATCGGCAACGACTGCCCCGCATACACAACAGTCACCGCCGCCAGCGTACCGACGATCACCGTGATGGAGTCGCCAATCTGCAAACCGTTGACACTGTCCAGCCACACCTCCATCCCGGCTGGGGTGATGTCAGCCAGGGTCACCGTGTTGTCTGGCGCAATAGCCTGCGTCACCCGCGGCACGGGAATATTTGAAGGCGCTATTTGAAGCGCGACCCTGACTTCAAGGATCAATGAGTCTCGAGCGCGATTGCCGGCCCTGTCCAGGCAACGGTAGGTCAGTTGCTGTACGCCATTGCCTCGGGCGCGAATAACTGCCGCTGGTACGGGGATAAATCGGTCAGCTGGAGTGTCGGGCAGCGTAATCACCGGTGGAACAGCGTAAGAAACCTGCATGTGGCTATCCGTATTGCCGTAGTAGGGCACGTAGCGCAGGGCAATCTGGTTATCGATTTCGGGGTGCGGTGGCATCCGGAACATGACGGGGTCGTTGGCGAGCAGATAAGCCTCGGTGATCAGCGCAGTGTCGAGGTTGAGCGGTAGCAGCGGGCGTGGCGGTGTAATGGTCAGGTAGCCAAAAGGTGCAGTCTTCTGAATCAGCAACCGGGTGCTGGCGGTGGCGCTCAGTAAATTGTCGCCGTCATCCAGAACGTACGTGAGCCGATACTCGCCTTCACTGCCTACCTTGCGGCGCGGTACAAGCACCTCGAAATCCCCGGCGGGATACGCCGCCATTTGATGGTGGGCAACGATTTCATACTCACCCGGAGACGGTAACTCTGCGTATATCCGGATAATGGGGCGCGACCCGGCGGGACCGGGCTGTGGCAATGCAGGGATGCCAATACGCAGGTCACGTGCCGTCGCCGTCAGGGGAATCAAGCCACCGGAATTGGGTATGGCTTCCACCACGCTCAGCGGTCGCAGCCTGGGTATCGCATCACCAATCAGAGCAAGTGAAGTAATGCTGACTGCCTCGATAATTAGGTCTTCCATACGTGTCACTCCTGTCAGGTTCGGACCACACTCTCCTATCCCGAAAGGGGTGGTCGGGCTCCGGTGAGTGGTGCAGGAATTAAACGCCGTTAAAACACCGGCCGATACTGTCACAAATGACAGTTGTAAGTGGCGCGCATATTGCTAGAAGCGTGGTGTTGCCAAGCGCCAAGCTCTGAAGGCTTTCCTGTTCCGGCGATCCAAAATCTGTAAGAAAGCCATGGTTGATCGACCTACTGGCTATCAGCCACTTTTTTTCTGAAATACCTGGCAAATCGCTCAGAAAAACTGAATTCCTGCCGTTATAGAGGGTGCGCTGTGATGCAGATCACATTGCGTGTGCTTAATTGCGCCTAGCGAAGGCACAATGCCATCTTTGATTTGCCCGGGCCGGAGCTCAACCCCTTGCCGCGTTCTTCTGCTGTTCATATCAACCATTTCCTGCCGCCGCTGGTCCTGTTACTGGCGGGGCTTGCCGCGGCCTACGTCAAAGATCTCAACGTATTCTTCACGTCATTGTTCAACGTCCTGCCGACCTTGGTCCTGCTGCTTGGCGGGTCGTATTGTGCGGTTTATCGGCGACAGCGCGAGCTGTTCCTGATGGTCACGGTGTACATCGCCTACTTTTTGCTCGACACCCAGACCGACTTTTACCGCGATAACGGCAAGGTTCGTGAAGACGCAGCCGTGGTGTTCCATTTGTGTTGCCTGCTGTTGCCACTGCTGTTCGGCATCTTCGCCGCGTGGCAGGAACGCACTCATTTGTTTCAAGACATGGTGGCGCGGTTCGCTGTGTTGCTGGCGTTCGGTAGTGTCGCGCTCGGTCTCGAACAAAGTTATCCACAAGCGCTGTTGATGTGGCTCTCGGAAATTCGCTGGCCGGCACTGCATGGCGCGTGGATGAGTCTGATCCAGCTGTCGTATCCGGTGTTCATCGCCTCTTTCGTGCTGCTCGCCTGGCAGTACTGGCGCAACCCGCGACCGCTGCATGCGGCGCAGTTGGTCGGTTTGCTCGGCTTGTTCTGGATGTTGCCGAAAACCTTCATCCTGCCGTTTACCCTGAACATCATGTGCAGCCAGGTCATGTTGATGATCGCGGCCGCCGTGGCGCACGAGGCATATCAGATGGCGTTCCGCGACGAACTCACCGGTTTGCCGGGACGTCGTGCGCTGAACGAACGCATGCAGCGGCTCGGCCGCAATTACGTGCTGGCGATGAGCGACGTCGATCACTTCAAGAAATTCAATGACACCCATGGTCACGATGTCGGCGACCAGGTGCTGCGACTGGTCGCCAGCAAGCTGTCGAAAATCGGTGGTGGCGGTAGGGCGTATCGCTACGGTGGTGAAGAATTCGCCCTGGTGTTCGCAGGCAAGACTCTCGAAGAGTGCATGCCGCACCTGGAAGTCATCCGGGAATCCATCGCCACCTACAACATTCAGCTGCGCAATCAAGACAGCCGTCCTCAGGACGACCAGCAAGGTCGTCAACGTCGCGCAGGCTCGGGCGCCTCAAGTGTGTCGGTCACCGTCAGCATCGGCGTCGCCGAACGCTTGGAGCAGCGCACCCCCGAAAAAGTGCTCAAGTCCGCGGACGAGGCGCTCTACAGTGCCAAAGGTGCCGGTCGAAACTGTGTCGTGGCTTTCGGTCAAAACCGTCGTGGCGCGGTGCGCATGGACGCCGCTACTGATTGAGTGATGATGGCGCATTCAGCGTCTGGACTGTGATTGTGAGGCCGGTTGCGCGGCAGTAGGTTTGGGGAATCTGCTGCCGGAGAAATGACCATGCCTGAGTACAAAGCTCCCCTGCGCGACATGCGCTTTCTGATCGACCATGTCTTCGATTTTCACAGCAACTACGCCGCGCTGGGCGCCACCGATGCCAGCCCGGACATGGTCAATGCGATCCTCGAAGAAGGTGCGAAATTCTGTGAGAACGTTCTCGCACCGCTGAACCGCAGCGGCGACGAAGAAGGCTGCCATTTCGACAATGGCGTGGTGACTACGCCTACAGGCTTCAAGCAGGCCTTCGCACAGTACGTTGAAGGCGGCTGGCATGGTCTGGCGGCTGATCCGGTTTACGGTGGCCAGGGTTTACCGAGTTCACTAGGGCTGGTCATCAGCGAAATGGTCGGCTCCAGCAACACCTCCTGGGGCATGTACCCCGGTCTGACTCACGGCGCGATGTCGGCAATCCACGCCCATGGCACCGAAGAACAGAAACAGACGTACCTGAGCAAGCTCACCGCAGGCCAATGGACCGGCACCATGTGCCTGACCGAAGCCCATTGCGGCACTGACCTGGGCATCATCAAAACCCGCGCCGTGCCTGCGCCCGACGGCAGCTATGCGATCTCTGGCAGCAAGATCTTCATCTCTGCCGGCGAGCACGACATGAGTGAAAACATCATTCACCTGGTGCTTGCCAAACTGCCGGACGCTCCGGCAGGCACCAAGGGCATTTCGCTGTTTATCGTTCCCAAATTCCTACCCAATGAGGAGGGTGAGGCGGGCGAACGAAATGGCGTTTCCTGTGGCTCGATCGAACACAAAATGGGCATCAAGGCCTCGGCCACCTGCGTGCTGAATTTCGATGAGGCCAAGGGCTTCTTGATCGGTGAGCCGAACAAGGGCCTGAACTGCATGTTCACCATGATGAACCACGCACGGCTGGGCACCGGCATGCAGGGTTTGTGTCTCGGCGAGGCGAGTTTTCAGGGTGCGATCAAGTACGCCAACGACCGTCTGCAGATGCGTGCGCTGACCGGCCCGAAAGCACCGGAAAAAGCCGCCGATCCGATCATTGTTCATCCTGATGTGCGCAGGATGTTACTGACCATGAAGGCCTTCAACGAAGGCAATCGGGCGCTGACTTATTTCACCGCGCAGTTGCTGGACGTGGCGCATCTGAGTCCGGATGAAACAGCGCGTCAGGATGCCGAAGACCTGTTGGCGTTCCTCACGCCGATCTGCAAAGCCTTCATGACCGATACCGGACTGGAAGTGACCAACCACGGCATGCAGGTGTTCGGTGGTCACGGTTTTATCCGCGAGTGGGGCATGGAGCAGCTGGTACGCGACTGCCGGATCGCACCGATCTACGAAGGCACCAACGGCATTCAGGCGCTGGACTTGCTCGGAAGAAAAGTCCTCGGCAGCCAAGGGAAATTGTTGCGCGGCTTCACCAAAATCGTCCACAAGTTCTGTACGGCAAACGCTGGACATCCGCAACTCGCCAGCTACGTGGCGCAGCTCAACGACCTGAATCAGCAATGGGGAGAGGTGACCACCAAGGTCGGGATGGCGGCGATGAAAAATCCGGATGAAGTCGGCGCGGCTTCGGTGGATTACCTGATGTACAGCGGTTACATCATCCTTGGCTATATGTGGCTGCGTATGGCGTTGGTCGCTCAGGCGCAGCTCGATTCGGGCAGTGGCGATGCCGCTTACTGCCAGGCAAAACTGGCGACCAGCGAGTTTTACTTCAAGCGATTGTTGCCGCGCACCGCCGCTCATCGGGCGGCCATCGAGGCCGGGAGCGATTGTCTGATGAAGCTGCCGGCGGAGTTATTTGCGCTTTAATCTTTTAAACCAGTAACAAAGGAGCCCGCCTTGTTGCGGGCTTTTTTATGACTGGTAAGTCTGTGACTAAAAATTACAAAACGGTCATTGTCTGACCCTATGTGTCGCAAAAGTTGTTGGGTTACACTCGGACCCAACGAAAAAACCATTCCTACGAATCACCAGTTTAGATCTTGCGAGGTTTGCCATGGCTGACTACAAAGCGCCCCTGCGCGATATGCGCTTCGTCCTCAACGAAGTTTTCGAGGTCGCCAAACTGTGGGCCGAACTACCTGCGCTGGCCGAGACTGTCGATGCTGAAACGGTCGAAGCCATTCTTGAAGAAGCCGGCAAGGTCACCAGCAAAAGCATCGCGCCCCTGAGTCGTGCGGCTGACGAAGAAGGTTGCCATTGGGCGGACGGTGCCGTCACCACGCCGGCAGGTTTCCCACAGGCTTATCAGACTTATGCTGAAGGCGGTTGGGTCGGTGTCGGCGGTGATCCGACCTACGGCGGCATGGGCATGCCCAAGGCTGTTTCGGCGCAGGTCGAAGAAATGGTCAACTCCGCCAGCCTGTCGTTCGGTCTGTACCCGATGCTGACCGCAGGCGCCTGCCTGTCGATCAACGCCCACGCCAGCGAAGCGCTGAAAGCTGCGTACCTGCCGAACATGTACGCCGGCGTCTGGGCCGGTTCCATGTGCCTGACCGAGCCGCATGCCGGTACAGACCTTGGGATCATCCGCACCAAGGCGGAACCTCAGGCTGACGGTTCCTACAAAGTCAGCGGCACCAAGATCTTCATCACCGGCGGTGAGCATGACCTGACCGAGAACATCATCCATCTGGTGCTGGCCAAGTTGCCGGACGCGCCGGCTGGGCCCAAGGGCATTTCGTTGTTCCTGGTGCCCAAGTTCATGGTCAACGCCGATGGCAGCCTGGGCGCACGCAACCCGGCGACCTGCGGTTCGATCGAACACAAGATGGGCATTCAGGCGTCCGCGACCTGTGTAATGAACTTCGATGAGGCCGTGGGTTATCTGGTCGGTGAGCCGAACAAAGGCCTGGCCGCGATGTTCACCATGATGAACTACGAACGTCTGGGTGTTGGTATTCAGGGCCTGGCCAGCGGCGAGCGCTCGTACCAGAACGCCGTCGAATACGCCCGCGACCGCCTGCAAAGCCGTTCGCCGACCGGCGCGCAAAACAAGGACAAGGCCGCTGACCCGATCATCGTCCACCCAGATGTGCGTCGCATGCTGCTGACCATGAAAGCGTCGAACGAAGGCGGTCGTGCTTTCTCGACCTACGTGGCCATGCAGCTGGACACCGCCAAGTTCAGCGAAGACGCGACCACCCGCAAACGCGCGGAAGATTTGGTGGCCTTGCTGACCCCGGTGGCCAAGGCGTTCCTCACCGACCTCGGGTTGGAAACCACGATTCACGGGCAGCAGGTTTTCGGTGGCCACGGTTACATCCGTGAGTGGGGCCAGGAGCAATTGGTCCGCGACGTGCGTATCACCCAGATCTACGAAGGCACCAACGGCATTCAGGCGCTGGACCTGGTAGGACGCAAGATCGTCGGTACCGGCGGGGCGTTCTACAACCTGTTCGCTGACGAGATCCGTCATTTCACCGCGACCGCCAGTACTGATCTGGCCGAGTTCACCAAGCCGCTGAACGATGCCGTGACCACCCTCGACGAACTGACCGCATGGCTGCTCGACCGGGCGAAAAGCAACCCGAACGAAATCGGTGCTGCCTCGGTCGAGTATCTGCACGCATTCGGTTACGTGTCGTATGCGTACATGTGGGCACTGATGGCCAAGGCCGCTTTTGGCAAAGAAGCGCAGGACGATTTCTACGCGAGCAAGATGGGCACGGCGCGCTTCTATTTCGCACGTCTGCTGCCGCGTATTCACTCGTTGAGCGCGTCGGTGAAGGCCGGAAGCGAGTCGTTGTTCCTGCTGGACGCAGGACAGTTCTGACAATGTAACGTCATGTAAGCATTCTCTTACATGACGTACTGCTCTTCTCCCATAGATGAAGATTGGATCCACAGCTAATCTACTTCACATGGACGTCGCGCAGGAAGCGCAAAGCAACAACACGGACACGTAGGATTCTGCCGGGACGGCGGAGTGAAATGGATGTCAGGGAAACAGTCTGCAAAACCCCGCTTCGGCGGGGTTTTCTTTTGACTGCAGAAAAGTGCTCAGCTCATTTCATCCAGTGTTGCCGGGCTGCTCAAACGCCCATCCGAGTCATTCATCACTTCTTCCAGCAACGTACGCAGTAAGGCCAGCGAGGCCTGTTGCCGCTGCACATCCCGACACACTAATCCAACTTTCAGCGGCACCCTCGGCTCGCTCAATGGTTTCCACAACAGTTCCTTATTGCCGTGTGCCTGTTGCGAGCGTCCGGGCAGCACCGTCGCCAGTCGCGTGTGCGGCAGGCTGTCGAGAATCCCCGCCATGTTGTTCAGTTCTGCCTGTACCTGCGGACGTCGTCCCAGATTCGCCAGTTGCGCCTGCCAGATCTGCCGCACTTGAAACTCTTCACCCAGCAGCAACATTGGCAATTCGGCGGCCTGACTCATCGAGACTTTCTTGAATTCGCGCAACGGGTGATCCGCCGGGATGACCAGGGTCAGTTCGTCTTCGTACAGCATCACGCCGTGTAACCCCGGCTGACGAGGCGGCAGATAGCTGATGCCGATGTCCAGTGAACCGTTGAGCAAGCGCCGCTCGATTTCCAGCCCCGTCAGTTCATAGATCTGCACCACCAAATGCGGCTGCGCCTTGCGCACGCGTTCGAGCATCTGCGGCACCAGGCTCGTATGGACGGTCTGCAATACACCGATGGCCAACGTGCGCAATGCTTGGCCCTTGAAGTTGCCCAAGGCTTCCCGTGCCCGCTGCAATCCATCCAGCAAGGGCAGGGCATGGTTGTACAAAGTATGAGCAGCCAGGGTTGGCAGCAGACGTTTGCTGCTGCGTTCGAACAGGCTCACATCGAGGTTTTGTTCGAGGTGGCGGATCTGCTGGGACAGCGCCGGTTGGGAGATTGAAAGCCGCTCGGCAGCCCGGCCCACATGACCTTCTTCGTAGACCGCGACGAAATAACGCAGTTGCTTGAAATCCATAAGGTGTGCTTATCGAAAATGCTGAGAAATCGAAATGGCTCAAGGCCTTGGCTGGGCCTAGTCTAACCGCATTCACAAGGCTTACAGGGCCACAGAACGCGATGAATACCGTTTGCTTCGATGGTGTTTACATAGGTAAGGCAAAAAACCTCGCACGAGGTTTGATCAGATGAACCTGTTTAATTTGCGGCGCAATCCTCCGAGTCTTGATGACCTGGCGGTGGGCACCTTCTTGCCGTCCAAAGGCGACAATTTTTCCAGCGAGTGCCTGATGCCCAGTGTCGAGCGACCGAAACAGATATTCCTGCGCGGCCAGGGCTCATGGTTGTGGGAGCACTCATCATGGCAATGCACTTTTGACGACGGCCGGTCTGGCGGTGCTCGACAGCGTTCAGGACAAGGGGTTTCTCGATCATGTCGGGGAAACCGGTCAGCACCTGAGCGAAGGTTTGCAGCGTTTATCCCATCGCTATGGTCACGGCGAGTTGCGCGGAAAAGGACTGTTCTGGGGTCTTACCTTGTCCGACGAATCGGCTGACGCCGTCGTTAAAGCTGCGTTGTACGAAGGCTTGCTGCTTAACGCTCCGCAGTCCGATTGCCTGCGCTTTACCCCGGCCCTGACCGTCAGCAAAGCCAATGTCGACGAAATGCTCCTGCGCCTGGCCCGCGCCTTCTCCCGTGTGCGCACTGCGCAACTGCAGTGCCGCAAAGGGATTGCCGTCTGATCAGACCTGCCCTACGCGAATTCCCGAACCGTCTCGCGGTATAACGCATCGCCCCATGCCTGATTCTTTTGGCGTGGGGCGTTTTTTTGTCTGTGGATTTCGCCGGAAAGGTTTCACTCTCGGACGTGATGGCACTGAACCCTGACGAACGGCAAAGGTCGATTAGCTGTAGGCTCGCACGAGCCAACTTTAATCAGGAGCTGACCCCATGGACTTTGTTCGCATCATCATCGCCATTCTGTTGCCGCCACTGGGCGTGTTTCTGCAAGTCGGTTTCGCTGGGGCGTTCTGGCTGAATATTCTGCTGACGCTGTGCGGTTACATCCCCGGGATCGTGCATGCGGTGTACATCATCGCCAAGCGTTGAGTTTTGTGGCGTCTGGTAGATCGCTTTCGCGAGCAAGTCGAATCGTCGCACCGCCGCTCCCACATTAGATCTTCACTGAACACAGCATTTGTGTACGACAAAGATCAAATGTGGGAGCGGCGGTGCGACGATTCGACTTGCTCGCGAAAGGGGCGCCGCAATTTTTGCACTAAGCGCCGACTTCAGCCCGCCAATTCCATCACCCGCCGATAAAACAACCACTCCTGCTCCAGCGCATGGGCCTGATTGCCGGCCTTGCGAAAGCCATGGCGTTCGTCAGCGTAGTAATGCGCTTCAACCAGAATGCCGTTGTCCTGTAACGCCGTGACCATGTCGCGGGTCTGTTGCGGCACCACCACTGCGTCAAGTTCACCCTGAAAGAAAATCACCGGAACACCGATGTTGCCCGCATGCAGCAACGGCGTTCGAGCGGCGTAGCGTTCAGCATCCTGCACCGGGTCGCCGATCAGCCAATCCAGATAATCGCCTTCGAACTTGTGAGTCGTCCGGCCCAGCGCCACAGGATCACTGACGCCATACAGGCTGGCGCCGGCGCGAAAGACGTTGTGGAAGGCCAATGCGCAAAGTGTGGTGTAACCACCGGCGCTGCCACCGCGAATAAATGCCTTGTCGCCGTCGATCAATCCGCGTTCGGCAAGATGAGCGACGACTGCGCAAGCGTCTTCCACATCTACTTCACCCCAGCTCAAATGCAGCGCTTGTCGATAAGCCCGGCCATAGCCACTGCTGCCGCGGTAGTTGAGGTCGGCCACGGCAAATCCACGTTGCGCCCAGTACTGGATACGCGGATCGAGCATGGGGTAGCAGGCCGAAGTCGGACCGCCGTGGATGAACACCACCAGAGGCGGTTTCGCATCACCGGTCATCGCTGGATAGAAGAAGCCGTGTGCCTCGCCCGAACCGCTCGGGTAGCGCAGGGTTTGCGGGACGCTGATCTGCTCGGCAGGCAACGGTGCAATACCGCCAGCCAGTGTTTTGACCTGCCGGGTCTGGCGGTCGATGGCAATGACTGACGACGAACTGACTGGCGAAGCGGCGATGCAGTAAATGAACTGCTCATCCAGTGCGAGATGGCGGAAGCGGCTGTAATCGCCCGTGAAATCTTCACCGGCGTCACCACAAAGCCCCAGTTTGCCAAACCCGTCTTCGGTCCAGCTCGCCAGATAGCGGCCTTCGCTCAGCGGCAACCAGGTGCTGCCACCCAGCTGCCACGGCGCTGGCCCATGATCAGCTGCGGCACTCGGTAGCGGACTCAAACCGTCTGCCGATTCCACCCAAGGCTGCCAGTAGCCACCGCGATCTGTCAGGCAAAACAGACGGCCGCTTGTATCGAACCTCGGTTGTTGCAGCGATTCCTCAGCGTCTTCGCCCGCTACGCAATGCGGCGGAGCAAAACGGCCATCGCTCTGGCGTTCGGCAACCATCAGGCGAGTCGAGGTCCATGGCTGATCCGGGCGACTCCACTCGATCCACGCCAGTCGTTGCGCGTCGGGACTCAACGTCGGTGCGGCATAGAAGTCGGCGCCTTCGGCCAGCAGATGACGTAGCCCGTCAGCCACATCGATAGCCACCAGGCGGTGTCGGTCGCGGTTCTCTTCAACCGCCAATACCTGCCCGTTAGCGAACTGCAGATCGCCGTATCGGCATTCGCCTGAGCTCAGTAACTCGGGTGTCTCGCCGGCCAGCGACTGCCGATACAGCTGTTGGTCCGCCTCGTTGACGAACACTATCCCGTCATCGGTCAGACAGAACGCGCCGCCGCCATATTCGTACACCCGACTGCGCACACTGAAGCCCGCAGGCGTCAGGCAGTGCGCCTGGCCGTCACGCCAATGCCAGATTCGGCAGGCGGCGTCCTCGGGCCGGTACTCGTTCCAGAACAAGCCACGTGGGCCGACCTGCAACTCGGCGAAATCGATGCCGGCCGCAACAGCCCTGGCAGCGCTGAAGGGTTCAGCTTTTAGCGATGAGTCGTGAATTTCGTTCATTGCGAAAGGCCAGTTGTTCGATGGTCTGGGTCGCGTGCTCGGCTTCTTCGCGAGCCTTGAGGATCACGCCGTGATGTTCCGACTTGCTGCACACCGGGTCGGCGTTGCTCGCGTCCCCCGTGAGCATGAATGCCTGGCAGCGACAGCCGCCGAAGTCTTTTTCTTTCTCGTCGCAGGAACGGCACGGCTCGGGCATCCAGTCGTAACCGCGGAAGCGGTTGAAGCCGAACGAGTCGTACCAGATGTGCTGCATGGTGTGGTCGCGTACGTTGGGAAATTGCACTGGCATCTGTCGGGCACCGTGACAGGGCAGGGCGGTTCCGTCCGGCGTGACCGTCAGAAAGATGCTGCCCCAGCCGTTCATGCAGGCTTTCGGGCGCTCTTCGTAATAGTCAGGGGTGACGAAAATCAGCTTGCACGGATGCCCTTCGGCTTCCAGTTTGGCGCGGTATTCGTTGGTGATGCGTTCGGCGCGGACCAGTTGTTCCTTGGTCGGCAACAGACCGACCCGGTTGAGCTGCGCCCAACCGTAGAACTGGCACGTGGCGAGTTCCACAAAGTCCGCCTCAAGGGCAATGCACAGCTCGATGATCCGGTCGATCTTGTCGATGTTGTGCCGATGGGTCACGAAGTTCAGCACCATCGGATAGCCGTGGGCTTTCACCGCGCGGGCCATTTCCAGCTTCTGGGCGAAGGCCTTTTTCGAGCCGGCCAGCAAGTTGTTCACCTGCTCGTCGCTGGCCTGAAAGCTGATCTGAATGTGATCCAGACCGGCCTTCTTGAAGTCGCTGATTTTCTGCTCGGTCAGGCCGATGCCGGAGGTGATCAGGTTGGTGTAGAAACCCAGCTTGCGCGCCTCGGCGATCAGCTCGGCGAGGTCCTGGCGCACCAGCGGTTCACCGCCGGAAAAGCCCAACTGCGCCGCGCCCATCTCCCGCGCTTCGCGGAACACTTTGATCCACTGTTCGGTACTCAGCTCTTTGCCTTGCTCGGCGAAGTCCAGCGGATTGGAACAGTACGGGCATTGCAGCGGGCAGCGATACGTCAGCTCGGCCAGCAGCCACAGCGGTAGGCCGATTTCGGGCTTGGGCGGTAACTTGTCTGACGCGCAATCAGGCAAGTTCGATCCAGTGCTGAGCACGGGCGACCTCCATGAATTGCTCGATGTCATCACCGAGCTCGGGCACGCCGGGGAACTGTGCGTCCAGTTCGGCGATGATCGCCGCGACGTCACGCTCGCCGTCGATCAAACCGCCGATCAGTGCGGCGCTTTCGTTGAGTTTGATCATGCCTTCCGGGTAGAGCAGCACATGACCTTTCTGCGCCGGTTCGTACTGGAAGCGGTAGCCGGTACGCCAGGTCGGGGTCTTGCTGCGATCAAAACTCATAAGGTGATTCCTTTGTGCCAGACCCGTTGCTCGGTCACGCTGTGATACGGCGGGCGATTCAGTTCATAGGCCATGCTCATGGCATCGAGCATGCTCCAAAGAATGTCCAGTTTGAACTGGAGAATTTCCAGCATGCGCTCTTGGCCGGCCCGCGTCGTGTAGTGCTGCAAAGTGATCGCCAAGCCGTGTTCCACGTCGCGACGTGCCTGACCCAGACGCGTGCGGAAATACTCGTAACCGGCCGGGTCGATCCACGGGTAATGCTGCGGCCAGCTGTCCAGGCGCGACTGGTGGATATGCGGCGCAAACAGTTCGGTCAGCGAGCTGCTGGCGGCTTCCTGCCAACTGGCACGGCGGGCGAAGTTGACGTAGGCATCGACGGCAAATCGCACGCCGGGCAGTACCAATTCCTGCGAGCGTAGCTGATCCGGGTCGAGGCCGACGGCCTGGCCCAGGCGCAGCCAGGCTTCGATGCCGCCGTCTTCGCCGGGGGCGCCGTCATGGTCGAGCAAACGCTGAATCCACTCACGACGAATCTCGCGGTCCGGGCAGTTGGCGAGGATCGCGGCATCCTTGAGCGGGATATTCACCTGATAATAGAAACGGTTGGCGACCCAGCCCTGGATCTGCTCGCGCGTTGCCCGGCCTTCGTACATCGCCACGTGATACGGGTGATAGATGTGGTAATAGGCGCCCTTGGCGCGCAGGGCTGCTTCGAACTCGGCGGGGGACATTGCTGTGTTCATTTCGGTTCTCCGGGCACAACCGTAGGTGTGTAGTGCTTGTGCCGGCCTCATCGCGAGCAAGCTCACTCCCACACTGGATTGGGTTACCACGCGGAACCCTGTGGGAGCGAGCTTGCTCGCGATAGACCGCGCAGCGGTCTCGGCTCTTAAAGCACAATACTCATGCCGTCGTAAGCCACTTCAACATTGCGCCGAACCAGTTCTGCACGCTCCGGCGAATCCTCATCGAGAATCGGGTTGGTATTGTTGATGTGGATAAGCACTTTGCGCTGCTTTGGCAATTGTTCCAGCACTTCCAGCATGCCGCCGGGGCCGTTCTGCGCCAGGTGGCCCATCTCCCGACCGGTGCGGGTGCCGACGCCACGGCGCTGCATTTCGTCGTCATCCCACATCGTGCCGTCCACCAGCAGGCAATCGCTGCCGGCCATGATCTCCAGCAGCGGTGCGTCGACCTTGCCCAGGCCCGGTGCGTAGAACAGTTTGCCGCCGGTGTTGAGGTCTTCAACGATCAGGCCGATGTTGTCTCCCGGGTGCGGGTCGAAACGGTGCGGCGAATACGGCGGTGCGGCGCTGCGCAGCGGCAACGGGGTGAAGCGCAGACTTGGGCAGGCCGGGATGGTGAAGCTGCGGTCGAACTCGATCTGGTTCCAGGTCAGCCCGCCGTTCCAGTGAGTCAGCATGGTGAACAGCGGAAAACCGGTGCTCAGGTCTTCATGGACCATGTCGGTGCACCAGACCTGGTGCGGGCAACCTTCGCGCAGGCTGAGCAGGCCGGTGGTGTGGTCGATCTGGCTGTCCATCAGGATGATCGCGTTGATGCCGGTATCGCGCAGGGCGCGGCCCGGTTGCATCGGGGCAAAGCTCTGGAGCTGGGCGCGGATGTCCGGCGATGCGTTGCACAACACCCAGTTCATACCGTTATCGGAAATCGCGATGGACGACTGGGTCCGCGCTTTGGCGTTCAGGCTGCCATCGCGAAAACCGGCGCAGTTCACGCAGTTGCAGTTCCACTGGGGGAAACCACCGCCGGCGGCGGAACCTAGAATCTGGACAAACATGGCCGCTCCATCATTCGAAAACTGAAAATAAAAACGCCTCGGCGAGCCGAGGCGTTGCACTGCGCTACAAAAAGATTAGCGGCTTGCGAAGTACATGGTGACTTCAAAGCCGATACGCAGGTCGGTGTAAGCAGGTTTGGACCAGGACATAGGAGCGCTCCTTCAGGTGATGGACAGTTGAGGTCTATACATATAGTCCACCTCCAGCCGGAGATGTTCAGATAGTTAGGTGGCTATGTTACTCAAAATTACAGGGCGATTGGCCGAGAATCTTTGAGAAAGCTAATTGCAGCACCGGTAATGATCATTTTGCCGCTTGCCAAGGCGAGCCCGGGCACGGTCCGCTGGCCAGACAGCGCCAACCGCCTTCGGCCTGATTCAGTCGTTGTGCGGCGGCCAGTAACGTTTCACGGTCGATCATCAGAATTGCCTGAGGCAGTTGAGTCAGATATTCCGACGAGTGGCCGGCCAGTTTGCCCTGCCAGAGCAGTTCGGCGGCCTGCGCATTGGGCAGTGCCGCGCTATCGAATTGATCGGCCAGTGCCTGGCGCTGGTCGATGAAGGTCTCGTCATTGATGTCTTCGATCATCCCGGCCAATCCGCTCAGGAAGTGTTCGATGTGTTCCAGCAGATCCAGAGGGGCGACGCTGGGTGATTGCACGCCGAACAGCAGCCCGGTCTGCCCATGGATCTGCCGCAGGGCGCTGAACACCGCATAGCCGAGCTGCAGTTCTACCCGCAGGCGTTGGTAAAACGGCGTCAGGCAGACGTGAGCCAGCAAGCGCCAGGCGGCTTCATCAGCGATGTTTGCAGTTGCGGTCGGACAGAAGAGTAGCAGCGCGTGTTCGCTGGATCCGGTGTCGACCGCGCTCCAGAAATGCTGCGCGTTTATCGGGGAGGGCGGCGTCAGTTGATTGTCCGCAGTGCCGGGTACACGACTCAAGGCAAGGCCCATCGCCGCTTGTGTCTGGGCGGACAGGCCGGTCGCCAGACCGTCCCAGCGTGCGCTCGACCAAAGCTGCATCAAATCGTCCGAGTCGGCGCTGCGCTCAAGGCAGTGATCAGGCAGCGCTTTAAGCAACTGTCGAATCGGCATCAATGCAACGCTCGGCAGCTCTTCTTGCGAGAAACTGGCATCAGGTGTTGTCAGTTCTTTCAGCGCATGTTCGAGGACGGTCGGCATCGGCTCCTGTAGCCCGGTCATTTTCAGCAGCCATTCATTGCCCGATGAGCTGAAGGAAAAATCGACACCTGCCTGACGTGCGTCTTCACGCAACGGCTGAAGGCGGTTTTCCAGGTTCGTCTGAACGTTGCTGCGAGGTGCCGAGTCCAGACGCCAGCGCAGGTAAACGGCGCCTTCGGCACTGCTATCGGGCAACGCCTGACTGAACTGCATGGGCGACCGTTCACGACGACCGCGTGAGCGATCCTGGGCAAAGGTCCGCAAGCCTCGGTGTTTGCTGGTCTGGCCGCGGATCAGTCCGGCACTCGGAACCGGAGCCTCGGCGCGTAAAAACGGATTAGGTGTTGGCAGTTGCCATTGGCCGGTGAAGTTATCCACAGCGCCGATTTGTTTCAGGATTTCGTTGAGGGCTGCAATGCCCGATTCGGATAACCCTGTTTCACGCTGTTCGCTGTCCAGTCGGGCCAGTTCCAGGGCGCCGCTGACTTGCTGCTGACGTTGCAGCAGGGCGGCGTATTCTTCGCGCAACCCGGTCCAGGGTTGCTGTGAGGCAAAGAATCCAAGCCAATCCAGTAGCTGCTCGCGGATCCCGTTGGGCGTCGCGTTGGCAGGTAGCGTGAGTTCGATGTGCAACAAAGCCTGGCCGGCGAACTGATACAACGGCGCAGCTTTCAGGCTGTCAGCCAGTCCGCGCTCGCGCAATTGCGTCAGCAGGCCACCGGGTTTCGCGGCGTTCAGCCAATGACACAGGAACGCCAGCGCCTCGGGCGATGAATCGGGCAACGCTTCGAAGGCAAACAGCAGACCCAGTCGACGCGCTCCAGCCTGTTGATAACTTTTGTCCGAAGAATCCATCAGCGATGTAGGCGCTTGTTGCGGGACTTTTTCCCCTACGGGAATCGCAGCGCTAAAGCGCTGAGCCATCGCCCTCAACTCATCGAGACTCTGCGGCCCTGCCAGGCTCAAGGTCATTTGCCCGGTCTGATAAAAACGCTGATAGAAACCCTGCAAGGCTTGCTGAAACTCAGGTTGCGGCACCGGCAGGCTGTAGCGGTTGCCGGCATGAAACGCCCGCAGTGGATGCGCCGCTGAAAGGCCGTCGAACAGCGCGAATTGCTGTTGAGCGGTCGTATCCCGAGACCATGCAACAAATTCTGCGTGCAGCACTTCCCGTTCCCGCCGCTGATCGTCCGGATTCATACGTGGATGAGCGAGCATGTCCGACAGGCGCTCCAGTCCCCCGGTAAACGCCTGAGGCGGTAACTCGAAAAAGTAGTCCGTGGTGCGTTCGCTCGTCCGCGCATTCACCTGACCGCCATGACCCTGGACGTAGGCCATCAGCCCTTGGCTTGCGGGAAAGCGCTCCGTACCGAGAAACAGCAAGTGTTCGAGAAAATGCGCGAGCCCGGGCCAGGCCGCCGGCACGTCATGGCTGCCCGCCGCGATGCGCAACGCCGCAGCACTGCGCTTCAAATCGGGAGCATGACGCAGCGTCACCCGCAGGCCGTTGGCCAGGGTTTCAGTGTGAGGGCGAGGGTGATTCAGCGCAGGCATGAGCACTTCCAGAACAGAGAAGTGCCAATGCTAGCGGATAACGATGGATCAGCGCTTGTTCAGCTCGCTGTAAAGCTCAGGGCGGCGATCAAGGAAGTAGCGATTGGCGGCGCGGGAATCGACCATCAACTGCCGATTCAGCTCGCCGACAATCAGCGCTTCATCGAGGCCTGCCTGGGCGATGCGATTGCCATCCGGTGCGGCAATGCTGCTCTGGCCGCAATACTGGATCTCGCCTTCGTTGCCGCAATAGTTGGCGTAAGCCACATAGCACTGGTTTTCGAAGGCCCGGGCGCGGACGGTGACGTCGGCGATGAAGTCGTAAGGAATCATGTTCGCCGTCGGCACCAGAATCAGCTCGGCGCCGGCCAAGGCCAGGCGTCGGGCGTTTTCCGGGAATTCCAGGTCGTAGCAGATCAGGAAGCCGAGCTTCCAGCCATTGAGTTCAACCAGCGGAAACTCATCCGGTCCGGCGCTGAACATCGAGTGATCGAGGTCGCCGAACAGGTGAGTCTTGCGGTAGTTGCACAGGCGTTCGCCATTGGCGTCGATCAACTGCACGGCGTTGTAGATCTGCCCATCCTCGGTGCGCTCGGGGTAGCCATACAAAATGGCGATCCCGGCCGTCTTGGCGATGCGCGCGATCTGCTGCGCCGACTCACCGTTGTGCACTTCCGCCAGCACGCTGACGGCATCGAGGCCGATGTTGTAGCCGGTCAAAAACATCTCCGGCAGCACCAGCAAATCTGCGCCCTTGGCCTCCAGCGCCAATTGATGCAGACGTTGCAGGTTGCCTGCGACATCCAGGGGCAGCGGTGGACATTGGTAAAGGGCTACGCGCATTTCGGATTCCTCTTACTCGGGCAGGGCGATCGGACCGATCTCGTTGAACACATCTCCTGGACCCGGGTTCTCGGCGTGAGTTTCACCGCCGAAGTGTTTCATGATGCCCCACACCGCATTGAGCGAGGTCTGCACCGCGCCTTCGACCCACGCAGGCGTCCACGAAACATCGTCGCCGGCGATGAAAATCCCGCGCTGCTCGGCCGGCATGTCGGCCTGCATGAAATGCGCGTACATGCGCTGGTTGTAGCGGTAGTGGCCGGGCAGGGCGCCTTTGAAAGCGCCGAGGAAATGCGGGTCGGCTTCCCAGGACACGGTGATCGGATCGCCGATGATCCGCGCCGCGATGTCGACTTTCGGGTAGATTTTCTTCAAGGCATCCAGCGCCAGTTTCACGCGTTTTTCCACGGGTTGCGGGAGCATTTTCAGTGCGTCGCTCATCCACGAGTACGACAGGCAAATCACGCCCGGCTTGTCGTCGCCGTTGTCGAACAGATAGGTGCCGCGGGTCAGGCGATCGGTGAGGGTCATGCTCATCAAGTCGCGGCCGGTTTCCGGATCCTTGTCTTTCCAGAATGGCCGATCGACCATCACGAAAGTTTTCGACGATTGCATGTAGCGGGTGCGGTCGAGGGCCATCCACATCTTTTGCGAGAACAGGGTTTCGTCGCATTCGATCTGGGTGGTCAGCAGCCAGCTCTGGCAAGTGGTCAGCACCGCTGCGTATTCGCGGGTGTCGCCCCAGTTATCGGTGACGGCAAAGCGCCCGTCTGCCGCGTGGGCAATTTTTTTCACGCCGGTACGCGGTGCGCCGTTGTGCAGGGAGCTGAGACTGGTGCCTTCCGGCCAGTGCACGCAACGTTCCGGCACATGACGCCAGATCCCCAACGGCACTTGTTCCACGCCGCCGACCACCAAGTGCTGGTGGTCGTCGCAGTTGGTCATGACCACACGGAAGATTTCCAGCATCGAGTTCGGGAAGTCCGAGTCCCAGCCGCCGGTGCCGAAACCGACCTGACCAAACACTTCGCGGTGATGGAACGAGAGTTTGGCGAAGGCTTTGGAGGTGGCAACGAAGTCGTAGAAGGTGCGGTCGTCCCACAGCGGAACGAGGGTGTTCCACAGCTCTTTGAGACGCGGCACATCCCGGTCGCGGATCGCTTGCTGGATGTCAGAGAACTGCGAACCTGCTTCCAGCGCGTCGGCCCAGGCGTCGGCGACTTCCTGGAACAGTGCAGGAAGATCCGCCAGTTTCTGTGCGTAATGGGTCTGGCCTTCGAGGTCGATCACCGTGCTGCCCGAGGCAGGTGTCAGCGGGTTCGGGAAAGGTTTGGTTTGCAGCCCAAGCTTGTCGACGTAGTGATAAAAGGCGGTGGACGACACCGGGAAGCGCATGCCGCCGAGCTCGGCGATGATGCCTTCAGCGCCGTTGAATGCCTGGGAGCGCAGACGGCCGCCCATTTTCGAGGCTTCGTAGACGACGGGTTTGAGGCCCAGTTTCATCAATTCGTACGCTGCCACTAAACCTGCGATACCGGCACCGACGATCGCTACCTCGGCGCCATGGTTGTGCGCAGGGATGCTGCCCAGGCCGGCCGGGTGCTCGATCCAGTCGTCAAAGGCGAAGGGAAAGTCCGGACCGAAAATGGTGACTGGTTTTTTACCGTCTGCAGGATGGCGATTGTTCTTGTTCATGGCTGACCTTGCTGGCGACCGGACGCGGCATGCGCGTCTGAGTATAGGAAAAGATGGCAGCCATTCTAGAGAGCGTAGAACACGTTAATAAGATGCAATGTGTCGTCGTTTTGCTAATTGTTTGATCAGAGTGACGATGGAATGCTACACACCGTCAATGTGGGAGCCGAGCTTGCTCGCGATTAGGCCCTCCCAGACACCAAGGAACTATCGGCAAAAACTCAAACCGGCTGCCCCCTATCAATCTTGCTACTCAAGATAATCGACGTAGTTGTCTTCTCCACGCCATCCACGCTGCCAATTTGGTCGAGCAACTGATCCAACTGCTCAGGTGAATCGGTGCGCAGCCACGCCACGTAATCAAATTCACCACTGACCGCGCACAACTGCTGCACTTGAGCCATCGCGCTGAGACGTCGCAACACTTCCTTGCCCGAGCGCGGTTGCACCGTGATTCCGACGTACGCCTGCAAGCCGCCATCCACGACACGCTGACCCAAACGCACGCCGTAACCGGTGATCACCTTGGCTTTTTCCAGCCGGGCCAGCCGCGAAGTCACGGTGGTGCGGGCGATGCCCAATTGTCGCGCGAGCATGGCCACGCTTTCGCGGGCATTGATCTGCAGGGCTGCAATCAATTGGCGATCGATTTCGTCCAGAACGGGCGGGCGAGTGTCAGGCAAGGGTCGTCTCCAGCGGCACAGATCAATGGGTTGGTATGTTACAGGCACATGTCGCACAGCGGATGGTTGATCTAGCCTCAGTACCGTTCATACCGTTTTCTACATCTCGGTTTTTTCTTGGGCTTGAGCAAGGCGCGATCGACAGGATGGACACCAACAGTCAGTCGTAGTCGAATGCGAAATCGAGGGATGCGAGGCCATGGCAATGACAAACAAGATGCCTCCCGCAATGCGGGACCATGCATTGCAGATTGCACATCACGAAATGGGGCACTACGTCGTAGCCCGCGCCTTGGGTTTTGCAACAGGCGGCGTGAGTCTGACAGTGACCATGGACTTGAGGCATCAAGGGGGAGCTTCCATCACCTTGGCGCGGTCCATTTCTTCGATGGACGCGATGAAGGCGTATTTGGAAGCCCGGATGGTGGTGCTCTTGGCTGGCGCTATGGGCCAGACATTAGCTTCAAAACATTCGCCAAAAAAAACCGTCGATAAGTCGAAAGCGACAGCCATCCTGAAAGGAGCGCTGGGGGCGGAACAGGATTACGCGAAAATAAGGGAGTTACGGCACTTGCTGCGCAACATCGCCTACCCCGATACGGATCACGCGTCGTCGGACGGCATAACGGCTGAGCTTAAAGCGATCACTGATCGTGTGTGGGGGCGGACTCAAAAAATCGTGGAGGAATTGGCCGATACGATTTCCGAATTAGCGGGGGCGCTGGTCGACGGCATGGTCATCGTGGAGCAGTGGGGTAGGGCGGCGGATACGTATGAGGTCGTGTTGACGGGTGAAATGCTTGAACGCCTGCGGCCCGTGCAGGCCATTCCGGCGTTAACTGTTGCTTCTGCAAGTTGAGGGCGATCTGCGTGTATGCCGAAAGCAGCAGCGCCCCTGGTCGAGTCGCCGTGGCCCAAATCAGTGGTGTACGCGCGACTTCAGCGATCCGCACGCACGCCAAAGATTGCCGCCATTAACAGCGATGGTGGATGTGATGGAGGTGGTTCGCAATCAGTGCGATTTGTTCCGGTCGCAGCAGCTCTTCATGACTAACGAATTAGCGTCGACGCATCATACGGTCACTATTACTCGTCATAATGACCAATAATTCGTCAAATTAATGCACTTTGCGTCTTATCGTCGCACTCGCTTGCTTCTAGACTCCTTTCCCCGCGAGCTCTGCCTCCTCGTTCACCAGGAGCGCGAGCTGTTGGGTGTTACTTCTTCCAAAGTGACATACGAGTTCCATAACAGTACTCATGTGTCACATGCGCTCATGTTGGTCTTTAGGAATAAAAATAATGAAAAAAACATTTCTGACCCTTTCCGCATTAGCTCTCTGCATGGCTGCCGGCTCCGCGCTGGCCAAGGAATACAAGGAATTGCGCTTTGGCGTCGATCCGTCCTACGCGCCGTTTGAGTCCAAAGCCGCCGATGGCAGCCTGGTGGGCTTCGATATTGACCTGGGCAACGCGATTTGCGCTGAGCTGAAAGTCAAGTGCAAGTGGGTCGAAAGCGATTTCGACGGCATGATTCCCGGCCTCAAGGCCAACAAGTTCGACGGCGTGATCTCTTCCATGACCGCCACACCAGCCCGCGAAAAAGTCATCGACTTCTCCAGCGAGTTGTTCTCTGGCCCAACCGGGCTGGTATTCAAAAAAGGCGCCGCCATCGACGCCGATCCGGCCACGCTAAAGGGCAAGAAAGTCGGCTACGAGCAAGGCACCATCCAGGAAGCCTACGCCAAGGCCGTGCTGGACAAGGCCGGAGTAGAGACACAGGCCTACGCCAATCAGGACCAGGTTTACGCGGACCTGATCTCCGGTCGCCTCGATGCTTCGATCCAGGACATGCTGCAAGCCGAACTGGGCTTCCTGAAGTCGCCACAAGGCGCCAACTTTGAAGTCAGCAAGCCGGTCGAGAGCGAACTGCTTCCATCGAAAACGGCCGTGGGCATCAACAAGGGCAACACTGAACTCAAGGCCCTTCTGGACAAAGGCATCAAGGCTCTGCACGACAATGGCACCTATGCCGCCGTCCAGCAGAAGCACTTCGCTGACCTGAACCTTTACAGCGGCAAGTAACGACCCTGCGCCCATCCCCGGATGGGCGCTTTCTTGATTGCCAAAGGGGTGCTCAATGTTCGAATACCTATTGCAGATTCTGGGGCTTTCCGGCTTCAGCCTGAAGGGCTTTGGCCCGCTGTTGCTGCAAGGCTCCTGGATGACTGTCAAATTATCCTTTCTGTCGCTGCTGGTGAGCGTGGTCCTCGGCCTGATCGGCGCCAGTGCCAAGCTTTCCAAGTCAGCTATGCTGCGCGTCCCGGCGCAGGCCTACACCACGCTGATCCGTGGCGTGCCGGACCTGGTGTTGATGCTGCTGATTTTCTACAGCCTGCAAACCTGGCTGACCAACCTGACCGAAGCGCTGGGCTGGGACTATATCGAGATCAACCCGTTCAGTGCCGGGGTCATTACCCTGGGCTTCATCTACGGTGCGTATTTCACCGAGACCTTTCGCGGCGCGATCCTCGCCGTACCCCGCGGCCAGATGGAGGCGGCTACCGCCTACGGACTGACACGTGCCCAGCGCTTTCGCTTCGTGGTGTTCCCGCAAATGATGCGCTTCGCCCTGCCAGGCATCGGCAATAACTGGATGGTGATCCTCAAGGCCACCGCGTTGGTCTCGATCATCGGTCTGGCCGATCTGGTCAAGGTGGCCCAGGATGCGGGCAAAAGTTCCTATCAGTTGTTCTTCTTCCTTGTGCTGGCGGCCTTGATCTATCTGGTGATTACCACCGCTTCGAATTACGTCTTGCACCGGCTGGATGTCTTCTACGCAGCAGGCACCCGGGAGGCCGTACGATGATCGAACTACTGCAGGAATACTGGCGACCCTTTCTTTACCAGGACGGCAGTCACATCACCGGGCTGGCCATGACCCTCTGGTTGCTCAGTGCCTCGATTTTCTTCGGCTTCGTGGTGTCGGTGCCGTTGTCGATTGCCCGGGTGTCGTCCAGTGTCTGGGTGCGCTGGCCGGTGCAGTTCTACACCTACCTGTTTCGCGGTACGCCGCTGTATATCCAGTTGCTGATTTGCTACACCGGCATCTACAGCTTCGCTGCGGTACGCGCCCAGCCGGTACTTGATGCGTTCTTCCGCGACGCCTTGAATTGCACCATTCTGGCCTTTGCCCTGAACACCTGCGCCTACACTACGGAAATCTTCGCGGGGGCGATCCGCAGCATGAACCACGGCGAAGTCGAGGCGGCCAAGGCCTATGGCCTGCGTGGCTGGAAGCTCTATGCCTACATCATCATGCCATCGGCACTGCGCCGCTCGTTGCCGTACTACAGCAACGAAGTGATCCTGATGCTGCACTCGACCACCGTGGCTTTTACCGCCACCGTGCCGGACATTCTCAAGGTCGCCAGAGACGCCAACTCGGCAACCTTCCTGACCTTCCAGTCGTTCGGTATCGCCGCAGTCATCTACCTGGCCGTCACGTTCATTCTGGTCGGCTTGTTCCGCCTGGCCGAACGCCGCTGGCTATCTTTCCTTGCCCCGGTTCACTGATTCCGTAGAGGACGTTTGCGCACATGTACAAACTGACCGTTGAAAACCTGCATAAAAGCTACGGCAACCACGAAGTGCTCAAGGGTGTCTCGCTGAACGCTAAAACCGGCGATGTGATCAGCCTGATCGGCGCTAGTGGTTCGGGCAAGAGCACCTTCCTGCGTTGCATCAACTTCCTGGAAACGCCCAATGACGGCGCAATGACCCTGGATAACCAGCCGATTCGCATGGTCCATGACCGCCACGGCATGCGCGTGGCCGACGCCGATGAACTGCAACGCCTGCGCACGCGCCTGGCGATGGTGTTCCAGCATTTCAACCTGTGGAGCCACATGACCGTGCTCGACAACATCACCATGGCCCCGCGCCGGGTGCTGGGTGTCAGCAAGAAGGATGCCGAGGAGCGCGCCCGACGCTATCTCGACAAGGTGGGGCTGGCGTCGCGCGTCGCCGATCAATACCCGGCGTTCCTCTCCGGTGGTCAGCAGCAACGCGTCGCCATCGCCCGGGCCCTGACCATGGAACCGGAGATCATGCTGTTCGACGAGCCGACCTCGGCCCTGGACCCGGAGCTGGTGGGCGAAGTGCTCAAGGTGATTCAGGGGCTGGCCGAAGAAGGCCGCACCATGATCATGGTTACCCACGAAATGAGCTTTGCCCGCAAAGTGTCGAACCAAGTGCTGTTCCTGCACCAGGGGCGGGTAGAAGAGCAGGGTGTGCCCGAAGAAGTACTGGGCAACCCGCAAAGCGAACGTCTGCAGCAGTTTCTCAGCGGCAACCTGAAGTAAGCCGCCATAATCCCATGCACCTTTGAGAGACTAGTAGGTCGATCAAAGGAGCATGGATATTGGGCGTCCAGCAATCAGGACGGGTCCAGAAAGTTGCAGTGTGTTAGCTTCGAGCGATCACGCAGGCATCAGTATTTATACTTGGCTGTCGTCCAGGCAGTCAGGCCGCTTGTCCACACCGGTGTAACCGGCATCGTCGCAGACGTACGTTTCCTCGCCATGCAAAATTCCGCCGGCTAGTTCATGTTTTTCCAGCAAGCGACGAAAATTGAGGATCGTGGTCTCGTCGGGAATCCGATCCAGATGCAGTCCCGAAAACTGGCGAAGAATCGTGGTCTCCTAAAGTGATTCTTCCATCGCCGGATCGCTGTAGCCGAACCAATTCTGCATCCGATGAACCTGCAACATCGCCAGCAACGGATAGGCAGCACGACCACCTTCGCCCTTCGGATAATGCGGCTCAATCAAGGCAACCAGTCCCTTCAAGGGCACCACCTGATCCATCTCGATCAGAAAACGCTCGCGGCGAGTCTGCTTACGTTTACCGGCATAATCCTGGATTCACGTATCGGTCGAACTGAACGGTGATGAGCTTGAGGGATGGGTTTACGCGCAATACACGCTGAAACTGTGATCTGGCGTGGCGGGAGGGTGGATACTTTTTGGACACTTTCCGTATTCATACAGAAGAAGCGGCTTCGAAAATCCAAGCCTCAAACACGAAAAAGCCGCGCATTGCGCGGCTTTCTTGTTTGGTGGGCCCACACGGACTTGAACCGTGGACCAAAGGATTATGAGTCCTCTGCTCTAACCAACTGAGCTATAGGCCCTCAGTAGGCCGCGGATTATAGCGACGGTTTCTCGGCTGTGCTATCCGAAAAGTCTGAAATGGCTATACGAAGAAACGTCGCGGCAAATTCTTCCGGTGGCAAGGGCAGGCTGACGATGTAGCCCTGGATCTGTTCACAGCCTTCGGCAGCGAGGAATTGCTGCTGTGCGAGGGTTTCCACGCCCTCGGCAATGATGGTGAATTGCATGCTGCGGCCCAGAGCGATAATGGCGCGAACGATGGCTGCGTCGTGGGGATCATCCGGCAGGCCGCGGACGAAAGACTGGTCGATCTTGAGAATGTCCAGTGGCAGACGTTTGAGGTAACTCAGGGACGAGTAACCGGTGCCGAAGTCGTCGATCGCCAGTTGCACGCCCAGGTGCTTGAGTTGATGCAGCACTGCCAGCGCTTCTTCAGCCTGGCTCATGATGAAGTTTTCAGTAATTTCCAGTTGCAGGAAACCGGGTTTGAGACGGTTGTCCTTGAGCAATTGTTCGATCCGGCCGAGCAGGTTCGGCTGGCGCAATTGAGCGCCCGCGAGGTTGACCGACAGCGGGCCGACGGGTTCGTAGGCCTGATTCCACTCGAACATCTGCCGGCAGGCGGTTTCGAGAACCCAATCGCCGATTTGCAGGATCATGCCGTTTTCTTCGGCCAGCGGAATGAAATGCTCCGGCGGCACATCGCCGAAGGTCGGGTGGCGCCAGCGAATGAGCGCTTCTGCGCCGACCAGGCGATGGTCGACCAGGCTGATCTTCGGCTGATAATGGAGGTGCAGTTCGTTGCGCTCGATAGCGCGTCGCAGCTCATGTTCCAGTGCGACACGCTCGCTGGCTTGAGCGGTGAGGTCGCGGGTGTAGCTTTCGACCCGGTTGCGACCCTTGGCCTTTGAGCGGTACATCGCCGCATCGGCGTTCTTGACCAGCGTGGCGACGTCGCAGCCATCCTTGGGATACAGGCTGGTGCCGATACTGGCGCTGATAAAAAACTCATGTTCGCCAGCCTGGAATGGTGCGCCGAAGCAATTGAGCAATTTGGTCGCGATATTGTCAGCGTCACTGGATTGCTGCAGCCCGGGCAGCAGGATGATGAATTCGTCGCCGCCCAGGCGCGCCACGGTGTCGATGTCGCGCAACTGCTCCTTGAGGCGCACGGCAATGCCCTTGAGCAGCAGGTCACCGACCGGGTGACCCAGGCTGTCGTTGATGTGTTTGAAACGGTCCAGGTCCAGGAACAGCACCGCGCCCTGGCCGCCGTTTTCCTGTTGGTTGTTGAGCGCAGTCAGCAATCGGCTCTCGAACAGCGTGCGATTTGGCAGCCCGGTCAGCGGGTCGTGGTGTGCCTGGTAATCGAGCTTGGCCTGGGCGTGTTTGAGGCTGGAAATGTCCGCGAACACCGCGACAAAATGGGTGACGAATCTGTCTCGGTTGCGCACCGCACTGATGGTCAGCCAGCTCGGATAGAGCTCGCCATTCTTGCGCCGGTTGGAAATTTCGCCCTGCCAATGACCTTCGGCGGTCAGTTGATGCCACATGGCGGCATAGAACGCGCTGTCGTGCAGGCCCGAGGCGAGCAGGCGAGGGGTGTGGCCCAATGCTTCGCTCTCGCTGTAGCCGGTGATTTCGGTAAACGCACGGTTGACCGCGCTGATGTGCTGTTGAGTGTCGGTGATCAATACACCTTCGGCGGTGCTCTCGAATACCGTGGCAGCCTGTTGCAGTTTCTCCTGCATCAGGTGTCGCTCGGTGATGTCCCGGGCGATGGTCAGCATGCAATCTTCATCGCCGATCGGTAGCGGACGGCTGGACACCTCGCAGAGGCGAATCTGTCCGTCGCTGCGGCGTATGTGGCAACTGAAGTCGCGGACGAATCCGTCCCGATGCAGCAGATCGAGCATCTGTTTGCGCTCGTTGAGATTGACCCAGATTCCCAGTTCGAGGACCGAGCGATCCACGGACATCGCGCTGTTGAAACCGGTAATGCGACTGAAACCTTCGTTGACCTCAATCAGTAGACCGTCGCTCTGCCGTGACAATAGCAAGCCGTCGGGTGAGGCATGGAAGGCCTTGGCGAATTTCTCTTCGGAGGTTTGCAGCTGTTGCTGGGTTTCCTTGAGCTGGCTGATGTCCCGCACGACCACTACCAGCGCCGGGGTTGTATCGAGGTCGAACGGTTCAGCGGAGATCAGGCCGGTAAACACTTGGCCATTGTTGCGGCGAAAGGGCATCTCCAGGTTACGGATGCTGCCGGCCTGCAACCGTTGCAACAAGCCTGGCCCGACGCCGGGTATGCCCCAGATGTTCAGGTCGGTGGCCGTCTGGCCGATGACGTCTTCGGCCTTGAGGCCGATCTGTTCTTCGAACGCTTCGTTGACCTCCAGCAGGCAGCCGTCGGAGAGTCGTGCGATGACCAGAATGTCCGGGCATTGCTGGAACACCGAGGCGAACTTCTGTTCCGATAGGCGCAACGCCTCTTCGGTGCGCTTGGCTTCGCTGATGTCGATCATCAGCCCGCGCATCAGCGGTTCATGGCCGTGCTCGATCAGGCTGACGATATCGCGCACCCAAATGCAGCGGCCATCGGCGGTGATGACCCGGTAATCGAGGCTGTGATCGCGCCCGGCCAATACTTCGTGATCGCAGAAGGTCTGGGCGCGGGTCAGGTCGGCCGGGTGGATAATGTTGCGCCAGAAGCCCGGAATCAGCCAATGAGACAAGGGGTAGCCGAGCAGATCCTCGGCATGGGGCGACACATAGCTATAGGTGAAATCGCTGATCCGCGCTTCCCAGGCGATGGCCGAAAGGCTCTCCACCAGCCCGCGGTAATGGTATTCGCTGCTGCGCAGTTCTTGCTCCAGGTCGACCCGGCGGGAAATTTCTGAACTCAGCCGGCGGTTGATCCGGATAACCATCGCCAGCACGATGATCAGCAGCAGCAACCCCGGCAGACCGTACATCAGCAGATCGTTCCAGAATGTTCGATGATCGAGGACGTTGCCGACCCAGTGCTCCTGAATCTCATTGATTTCGTCCGGGGTCATGTCCGCCAGGACTTTATCCAGAATGCCGACCAGTATCTTGTTGTCCCGGGGCACGCCCATCGCCAATTGATAGCGATAGGGGGTTTCACCGCTGACGTAGAGCCCGTCGAGCTTGAGCTGACGCAGGCTCCAGACGCTGGAGGCGAGATCACCGACCACCGCATCCACTTCATCGGTAGCCAGCGCCTGCAGCGCTGAGCTGACGTTAGGCATCGCCACCAGATTGAGGTCGGGATTGTGGGTGCGCAACAGCTCATGGGGGGCGTAGTTTTCCACCACGGCGACTTTCAGCCCGTACAGGTCTTCGAGTTTGCGTGGCTGGGGACCTCCGGCATGGGCAAGGATGACAATCGGAAAGTCCAGATAGGGGCGGGTGAATGACAGGTAAGTCTGGCGCTCCGGGGTCGACATGATGCCGGGCAACAGGTCCAGCTTGGCTTGTTTGGCCTGCTCCAGGACGACGGTCCAGCTGACGGGCTCGATGGGCGTGAGCTTGATGGCCAGGCGTTGACGGATCCGGTCGATATAGTCCGCCGCAAGGCCCTGATAGCGGCCCTGATCGTCGCGAAACTCGAAGGGTGGCCATGACGCATCGACTCCCAGGCGCAAGTTCGGGTGAGTCGCCAGCCAGCTACGTTCTTCGTCGCTCAGAGTCAGCGCGCCAGCCGTTGCGGTCCAGGTCAATAGCGACAGCAAAAAAAGCACGGTCGGCAGTCTGGGCATAACGGTCTCGTTATGGCTCGGGGAATGTTTCGAGTGTAGACGGGCAATTCGGAGGGAGGGAGGCGCGGGGGATTTAATCTGCAAAATGCAAAACCCCCGGCCTGGGCCGGGGGTTTTGTTGTTACTCGTCGAGGAAGGAGCGCAAATGCTCGCTTCTCGTCGGGTGGCGTAGCTTGCGCAGCGCCTTGGCTTCGATCTGACGAATCCGTTCACGGGTCACGTCGAACTGCTTACCAACCTCCTCGAGGGTGTGGTCGGTATTCATGTCGATACCGAAGCGCATGCGCAGAACCTTGGCTTCACGGGCAGTGAGGCCGGAGAGAACTTCGCGAGTCGCTTCTTTAAGGCTCTCAACGGTAGCGACATCGATTGGCGACTGCATAGTCGAGTCTTCGATGAAGTCACCCAGGTGAGAGTCTTCGTCATCACCGATCGGGGTTTCCATGGAGATCGGCTCTTTAGCGATCTTCAATACCTTGCGGATCTTGTCCTCAGGCATTTCCATGCGTTCGCCCAGCTCTTCCGGGGTCGGTTCGCGACCCATTTCCTGCAACATCTGGCGGGAAATGCGGTTGAGCTTGTTGATCGTCTCGATCATGTGCACCGGAATACGGATGGTGCGGGCCTGGTCCGCGATCGAGCGAGTGATCGCTTGACGGATCCACCAGGTGGCATAAGTCGAGAACTTGTAGCCGCGGCGGTATTCGAATTTGTCTACCGCTTTCATCAAACCGATGTTGCCTTCCTGGATCAGATCGAGGAATTGCAGGCCACGGTTGGTGTACTTCTTGGCGATGGAGATCACCAGACGCAAGTTCGCTTCTACCATCTCTTTCTTCGCGCGGCGGGCCTTGGCCTCACCGATCGACATACGACGGTTGATGTCCTTGATCTCGGCGATCGTCAAACCGGTTTCGGTTTGCAGCGCGGTCAGCTTCTGCTGGCAACGAATGATGTCCGGTTGCAGGCGACCAATGGCTTCAGCGTATTTGCCTTTGCCTTTGGCGAGGCCGTCGGACCAGCTTTCGTCAACTTCGTTGCCCGGGAACTGGCGCAGGAAGTCGGCACGCGGCATGCGGGCATCACGAACGCAAAGTTGCATGATCGCGCGCTCTTGCTGACGCAGGCGATCCAGGGCACTGCGAACACGCTCGACCAGGCCTTCGAATTGCTTCGGAACCAGTTTGATCGGCATGAACAGCTCAGCCAGAAGCACCAGCTCGGCAATTGCCAGCTTGTTGCCACGACCGTGCTTTTTCAGCGCCTTGCGGGTGATTTCCATCTGATCGGAGACAGCGCCAAAGCGCTGAGCTGCGATGACCGGATCCGGACCGCTTTCGGCTTCTTCTTCGTCGTCGGTGCTGGCTTCAGCGTCGTCGTCGTCGGTGTCGTCGTCCGCTTTCACGGCTTTCGGGTCGACAGGCGGCGGCACTTCTGCAGCAGGCGGCGCAATGCCGTCGTCCGGGTCGATATAACCGCTCAGGACGTCGGACAGGCGGCCACCTTCGGTGGTGACGCGAGTGTATTCGGACAGAATGTGGTCAACCGTGCCAGGGAAGTGCGCAATTGCGCCCATCACTTCGCGGATGCCCTCTTCAATACGCTTGGCGATTTCAATTTCGCCTTCACGTGTGAGGAGCTCTACCGTACCCATTTCACGCATGTACATGCGCACTGGGTCGGTGGTGCGACCAATGTCGGTCTCGACCGCTGCCAACGCTGCTGCTGCCTCTTCGGCCGCGGCTTCGTCGGTATCGGCGTCGGCCAGCATAAGGGAATCCTTATCTGGCGCAACCTCGAATACGTTGATCCCCATGTCATTGATCATGCGGATGATGTCTTCCACCTGTTCCGGATCTGAAATATCCTCCGGCAGGTGGTCGTTGACCTCCGCGTAAGTCAGGTAACCCTGCTCACGACCAAGTGTGATCAACTCTTTGATACGAGACTGCTGTTGCGCTTTTCCGGACATAACACCCTATCCACTGAAGGTCTTGGCGGGCAAAAAACAAGCCGAGGATTATACCTGAGCTATGACCTCACGCGCCAGTTGAGGTCGGGCTTGTTGCGGAAACATTGCGACTTAATAGGTCGCGCAGTTGATTTTTCTCTTCGGCACTCAGTTCACTTTGACGTGCTTTCCTGAGAAGTTGTTCCAGGTTTCGCTCGCGTTGGCGGGCTGACAAGCTCGTAATGGTGTCGAAAAACTGTTGTTCAAGGTTATCTCCGTCAATCAGCCATTCCTTTTCCGCCAGCGCCTTGAGCAAACGTCCTTGCTCCGTACCGTGCCAGCGTGCAATCAACTGAAATGAGTTTAGCTTGGGATTCTTCTGTACGGCTTCGAGAAGGGCCACCAGTAATTGCGTGTTGGTGTGATCCTCGGCAGCAAAGTGCCCGGCATCCTCGACTTTCTCGGCCAATTGCGGGTGATGCAATAGTGTGCGCAAGGCGGCCAGGGTCGGCGGCTCTACAGCGGCCGGCACCCGTGGCGCGCGGGGTTGATCGTGATCGCCACCGCGTTTGCCGTTTTTGTCCCACGGTTTTTTGTCCCATTTTTTTCCGCCGGCGCCGGGTTTCTTCGGTGTCCATTCCTGCTGCGGCGCATACATCTCTTGTGCCTGCGGCTGATGGTAGTCGCTGTAATCCGGCATGGCGTCGTAATCGATGCCCGGGTCGTACGCCGGCGGCGCTTCCTGGGGGGCGCTTTGTACCAGTTGGCTCACGGCTTCGCCGCTAAGCCCGGTAATTTCGGTCAGGCGCTGACGCATCAGGATGCGCAGGTTCGCCCCCGGGACTTTGTCGATCAGCGGCGCGGCGAGGGTGGCCATGTGGGCCTTGCCTTCGAGCGAGCGTGGGTCCGATTCCTCGGTCAGCTGTTGAAAAAAATAGTCCGCTAATGGTTGGGCGTGCTGGTTGATCCGTGCGCGGAAGGCGTCAGTGCCTTCGGAGCGGACCAGCGTGTCCGGGTCTTCGCCTTCGGGGAGGAACAGAAAGCGTGCGCGCCGCCCGTCCTGCAGGCTCGGCAGCGCTGCCTCCAATGCCCGCCAGGCGGCATTTCGACCTGCCTGGTCGCCGTCGAAACAGAAGAGAACGTTGGGCACGACGCGAAACAGGCGCTTCAAGTGCTCTTCGCTGGTGGCGGTGCCCAGGGTCGCGACAGCATTGCGCAGGCCTTGCTGGGCGAGGGCGATAACATCCATGTAGCCTTCGACGACGATGATTTCGTCGAGGTTGCGGTTGTTCTTGCGTGCTTCATAAAGGCCGTAGAGTTCCTGGCCCTTATGGAATACCGGGGTTTCCGGTGAATTCAGGTATTTCGGCTTGTCGTCGCCCAATACCCGGCCACCGAAGGCGATGATTCGCCCGCGGCTGTCGCGAATCGGGAACATCACGCGATCGCGGAAGCGGTCATAGCGTTTGCCGGTTTCGGCGTTTTCGATCAGCAGGCCGGCATCGATCATGGCTTTCTGTTGCAGGGTGTCGCTGCTCAAGTGCTTGAACAGATTGTCCCAGCCAGGCGGGGCAAAGCCGAGGCCGAAGTCACGGGCGATTTCGCCGGTCAGTCCGCGACCTTTCAAGTAATCCACCGCTGCTTTTCGCGATGGATGGCTTTTCAGTGCCTGGCGGTAAAAGTCGGCGGCGGCGGTGAGTAGCGGGTAGAGCGGCGAATCGGTCGGCTGTCGCGGTTTGTGCGGCCGTCCGCTTTCTTCGCGGGGGATTTCCATGCCGGCGGCTTTGGCCAGTTCTTCGACCGCCTGGACGAAATCCAGGTTGTCGTGGTCCATCATGAAGCCGAGGGCGTTGCCGCCAGCGCCGCAGCCGAAGCAGTAATAGAACTGTTTGTCGGGGCTGACGCTGAAGGACGGGGTTTTCTCTTTGTGGAACGGGCAGCAGGCAGTGTAGTTCTTGCCGGTCTTTTTCATTTGCAGGCGCGAGCTGACCACATCGACGATGTCGGTGCGGTTCAGAAGGTCGTCAATGAAGCTCTGGGGAATTAGCCCGGCCATGGCGTTCTCGTCATCTGCGCTGCAATGAATCCGAAACGAAGAGCGGCTGAGCGCGGGTCGTTGTTTGAGGCGCGCAAAATGTGCGGCTCGACCAGTGTCGTCTGCGTAATCGCTGTCGGGAAGTGTATCTGCCGAAAATCCACTGACGTTAGTACCAATCAGTATTCGACTATTTGAAAGTGTTGCGCTGAAATCCGCTGCGGCCTGTCGATGGCCTCGGATAGCTCATAAGCTGGCACGCAAGAAGGTGCCTTGGGCTGATCGTCGTGAGAGGAATCAGTGGGTGTGCTCGTCAGTAGCCTTGGAAGGCTCGTCAGAAAAGACGTGCACCGCTGGCAAAAGAGCCAGGTCTGACGCTGTGAAGCAGATTTGTCTCGGTCGCGTGTGCGGCTTTGACGGTGAAGCATCAAGCGTTGTCCGCAAATGCCATTAGCCCGGCTGAGGGCCGGGCTTGGCAGAAGCTTGCTACGAACGTCTGTGTATTAGTACAGACGAACCGCGCGGCGCTGTTCGCGCTGAACTTTCTTGGCGTGACGCTTAACAGCGGCTGCTGCTTTGCGCTTACGCTCAGAAGTAGGCTTCTCGTAGAATTCGCGGCTACGAACTTCAGCCAGTACACCGGCTTTTTCGCAGGAGCGCTTGAAACGACGCAGAGCTACGTCGAAGGGTTCGTTCTCTTTTACTTTGACGGCTGGCATCCAGAGCTACCTTCATTCATTACCGGGGTCAACATCCTCGTGGCAAAAGAGCACTTGAAGACGTCGGTTTTTAAGGGTTGCGGATGTTAACTCCTCATCGACCGGAATGCAAAGCCTCTGATCGAAAACCGCTAGTCGGGGCATCCCATGGCGACTATTATGCGCGCCTTCGAATTCAGCCTAAACAAGGCGCAAACCCATGCTAGTACTGGGATTAGAAACCTCCTGCGACGAAACCGGTGTCGCATTATATGACAGTGAACGCGGCCTGCTGGCCGACGCGCTGTTCAGCCAGATCGACCTGCACCGCGCCTATGGCGGGGTCGTGCCGGAGCTGGCCTCGCGTGACCACGTCAAACGCATGCTGCCCTTGATTCGTCAGGTGTTGGCCGAAGCTGACTGTGTGCCGACCGAGATCGACGCCATCGCTTATACCGCGGGTCCTGGCCTGGTCGGTGCCTTGCTGGTGGGCGCCTCTTGCGCTCAGGCGCTGGCCTTCGCCTGGGGTATTCCGGCGCTGGGTGTGCACCACATGGAAGGTCACCTGCTGGCGCCGATGCTGGAGTCGCAGCCACCGGAATTCCCGTTCGTCGCTTTGTTGGTGTCTGGCGGTCATACGCAGCTGGTTCAGGTCGACGGGATCGGTCAATACACGCTCTTGGGCGAGACCCTCGACGATGCCGCCGGTGAAGCTTTTGACAAGACCGCGAAGATGATGGGGCTCAATTATCCGGGTGGTCCGGAAATCGCTCGGCTGGCAGAGCAAGGGGTTGCAGGACGTTTCACTTTCCCGCGCCCGATGTGCGACCGTCCAGGACTGGCTTTCAGTTTCAGTGGCTTGAAAACCTTCGCCCTGAACACCTGGCAGCAGAGCGTCAGCGCCGGGGACGACAGCGAGCAAGCCCGTTGCGACATCTCGCTGGCGTTCCAGCAGGCCGTGGTGGAGACTTTGACCATCAAGTGCAAGCGTGCCCTGAAACAGGCCGGTATGAAGCGTCTGGTGATCGCTGGCGGCGTCAGCGCCAACAAGGCACTGCGTACCTCACTGGAGAAGATGCTCGGCGACATGAAGGGCGATGTTTTTTATGCTCGTCCGGAGTTCTGCACCGACAACGGCGCGATGATTGCCTTTGCCGGCTGCCAGCGTTTGCAGGCCGGTCAGCATGAAAGCCTGGCAATCAGCGTGCAGGCGCGTTGGCCGATGGAGCAATTGTCGGCGCTGTGATGATGTGCGGGATGAGCCGCGCTCATGCCCGGTATTTAAAAATGCCGTTCGCGCCCGGCAAACAGGTCGCGTAGATTGCCCCGATGACGCCAGACGATCAGTCCCGTGAGTGCGCTCATGGGCAGCAGTGCCGCCGGTTCTTGCCAGGCCAGCAGCGGCAGGGTCAGCGGTGTGGCGATCAAGGCTGCCAGTGAGCTGGTGCGAGTCAGGTAGAACGTCAGCAGCCAGGCACAGACCGCCAGCAGTGCGGCGGGCGGGTAGAGGCCCAGCAGCATGCCGGCAGCGGTGGCGACACCCTTGCCGCCGCGGAAGCGAAAGTACAACGGGAACAGGTGGCCGATGACGGCACAGACGCCGATCCAGGCCTGTTCTTGAAGCGAAAGGCCCGCAACGCCGGCGATCAGTACGGGTAGCAGGCCTTTGAAGAGGTCCCCGATCAAGGTCAGGACGGCGAGTTTTTTGCCGGCCAGGCGCAACATGTTGGTGGCGCCGGCATTGCCCGAGCCACTCATTCGCGGATCGGGGTTACCGGTCAGGCGGCTGAGCAAAATGGCGAAGGACAGAGAGCCGAGCAGGTAGGCGAGGGTCGCCAGTAACCAAAACATGCTAACTATTCCGGGCGAGGACGCCCTGATTCTAACGGCGCATTGCGCCCTTGTCGTGCAGCGGAGAAAAGTGCTTGGACAGAGTGTTTATCGAGGGCCTGGAAGTCGACACCGTGATTGGTGCCTACGACTGGGAGCGAGGCATCCGACAGTGCTTGCGTCTTGATCTGAGCTTCGCCTGGGATAATCGCCCGGCCGCCGCCGGTGATGACCTGACGCTGGCGCTCGATTACGCCAGTGTGTCGTCGCGAATCCAGGCCTTTGCCGAGCAGGCGCAGTTCCAACTGGTCGAGACGTTCGCCGAGCGTCTGGCTGAAGTGCTGATGAGCGAATTCAACATCACCTGGATGCGCCTCAAGCTGACCAAGCCAGGCGCCATCCCGGCTGCCACGGGCGGTGTGGGCGTGGAGATCGAGCGCGGATGTCGCTGACTCAGGTGTTTCTCGGGCTCGGTAGCAATATCGAGCGCGAATCCCATTTGCAGGCTGGCCTGGAAGCCCTGGCAGGTTTCCTGGTGGATATACGCTGCTCGGCGGTGTTCGAAAGCCAGCCGGTGGGGATCAAGAGTGGGCCATTCTTCAATTTTGTGGTGTCGGCTTTTACCGATTTGCCGCTGATTGAGCTGGATCGCCGGTTGAAATTCATCGAGGCGGACAACGGCCGTTATGCGCCGGATCGCAAGGGTTTGCCGCTGGATATCGACGTGCTGCTGTTCGGCGATCTGGTGGGCAACTTCGATGGCTTGATCCTGCCGCGGGCAGAAATTCTGAAAAATGCCTTCGTGCTGTGGCCGTTGTCGCTGATTGCACCGGATCGCGTGCATCCGGGTGTAGGCAAGAGCTTTGCAATGTTGTGGGGCGAGGCACAGATTGATCAGGTGTTGGCGCCGGTGGCGTTTGAATGGCGCGGTGAGCAGCTGACGCCCTCAGATTTGCTGTAAAGCAAAAGATCGCAGCCTTCGGCAGCTCCTACAGGATTGATGTGCGCCCCGTAGGAGCTGCCGAAGGCTGCGATCTTTTGCTCTTGCTTAGGCTTTTTCTTTGTAAGTCTTCAGCACCTTTAGTCGCTCTCGCTTGATCGCCTCACCCAGCTCAGGCCCCTTGAATCCCTTCTCCAGCAAGGGCTGAACCGCTACGGTCCGAGCAGCATTTGCCGCCCCCCGCAAATAATCAGCCTGTGGATAACTTCGCTGCTCCAGCCCTTTACGTCCACGCGCGTCCATCTCGCACGCCGCGATAAACTCCTCGAACCGCTGCGGCCGACGGTAAATGTCAAAACTCTGCAGCAACTCCAGCAACGTCGACGGCTTCAGCTCCAGGGCGCGATGGCCGTGGGTGTGATATTCGCCCACCAGCAGAGCCAGTTCCTGACAGTCCTTCGGTGCCTTGAAGCGTTCGTTGACCGCTTTGATCAGCTTCAAGCCCTTGTGCTCATGAGCAATGTGTCGCGGCCACTCCTCCTCGGGCGTCAGTCCCTTGCCGAGGTCGTGCAGCAGGCAGGCCCAGCGCACGGTGAGTGATTGTTTGTGCTGCGCCGCTTGCTCCAGCACGCTCAAGGTGTGCACGCCCGTGTCGATTTCCGGGTGGTGGGCTTCCGGTTGCGGTACGCCGAACAGGGCATCGACTTCCGGCATCAATACCTTGAGAGCGCCACACTCGCGCAGCACTTCGATGAACACCTGTGGCTGATCTTCCATCAGGGCGCGGGAAATTTCCTTCCAGCTGCGTTCGGCGGTCAAGGCTTCCAGTTCACCTGATTCACTGAGTTGGCGCATCAGTTCCAGTGTCTCTGGCGCAACGGTGAAGCCGAGCCCCGCATAACGAGCAGCGAAGCGGGCAACACGCAAAACCCGGAGCGGATCTTCGGCGAACGCGGGGGAAACGTGACGAAGCAAGCGCGCCTCGAGATCGCGCTGGCCGTGGTAAGGATCGGTCAGGTTCTGCTGATCGTCTTCGGCCATGGCATTGATGGTCAGGTCACGACGGATCAGGTCTTCTTCGAGGGTGACTTCGGTGCTGGCGTGAAAGGTAAAGCCGCCGTAACCGCGTCCGCTTTTGCGCTCGGTCCGGGCGAGGGCGTATTCCTCACCGCTTTTGGGGTGAAGAAACACCGGGAAGTCCGCGCCCACCGGGCGAAAGCCCTTGGCGAGCATTTCTTCCGTGGTGGCACCAACCACAACCCAGTCGATATCGGTGACAGGCTTGCCCAGCAGGCGATCACGTACCGCGCCGCCGACTTTATAAATCTGCATAAAAAACCTCCGTTAGCCCGACAGAATAACCTTTGCGTCGAACCTCCGGAGGCAGAAACAGGATCAAAGATGGATGACAGCCAGGTCCAGTCGGCCGTAATCCCCCTCGGCGTGTTCACCTCTGGGTGGGACATGATGGACTTTCATCACCTGGTCGCCTTGCAGGGTTTCCAGGTGAATGTCGAAGCCCCAGAGGCGGTGCAGGTGTTTGAGCACTTCCTCGGTGGACTCGCCCAGCGGTTTGCGGTCGTGTTGCTGGTGACGCAAGGTCAGCGAGCGGTCACCACGCCGGTCGATGCTGTAAATCTGCACGTTGGGTTCACGATTGCCGAGGTTGTATTGCGCCGCCAGGGTTTCACGGATGATGCGGTAGCCACCTTCGTCATGAATGGCCGGGACCAGCAGATCGTCCTTCTGGTCGTCATCAAGAATGCTGAACAACTTCAGGTCACGGATCACCTGGGGTGACAGGTACTGCAGGATGAAGCTTTCATCCTTGAAGCTGCTCATGGCGAACTTGATGCTCGACAGCCAGTCGGTGCCGGCAATCTCAGGGAACCAGCGGTAGTCCTCTTCGGTAGGGTGTTCACACATGCGGCGAATGTCCCGGTACATGGCAAAACCCAGGGTGTAGGGGTTGATGCCGTTGTAGTAGGGGCTGTCGAAGCCGGGTTGATAGACCACGCTGGTGTGGGACGTCAGAAACTCCATCATGAAGCCGTCGGTTACCAGGCCTTCGTCATACAGGTCGTTCATCAGGGTGTAATGCCAGAACGTGGCCCACCCTTCGTTCATCACCTGCGTCTGACGCTGTGGATAAAAATACTGAGCGATCTTACGCACGATCCGCACGATTTCCCGTTGCCATGGCTCCAGCAGCGGTGCGTGTTTTTCGATGAAGTAGAGAATATTTTCCTGAGGTTCGGCGGGGAAGCGCGCGTTGTCCTTGTCGCTGTACTTGTCTGCACCTTTTGGAATGGTCCGCCACAGATCGTTGATCTGTTTCTGCAAATGCTCTTCCCGATCCTTTTGCCGGCGACGTTCTTCTTCGGCGGAAATCGGATATGGGCGTTTGTAGCGATCGACCCCGTAGTTCATCAGGGCGTGGCAGGAATCCAGCAGGTCTTCGACCGCGTCGATACCGTGGCGCTCTTCGCACTGCATGATGTATTGCTTGGCGAAGACCAGGTAATCGATGATCGAACTGGCGTCAGTCCAGGTGCGGAACAGGTAGTTGCCTTTGAAAAAGCTGTTATGTCCGTAGCAGGCATGGGCGACGACCAAAGCCTGCATGCAGATGGTGTTTTCTTCCATCAAATAGGCAATGCAGGGGTCCGAGTTGATCACGATCTCGTAGGCCAACCCCATCTGCCCACGGCTGTAGGATTTTTCGGTGCTGAGGAAGTGTTTGCCATAGGACCAATGGTGATAACCCAGCGGCATGCCGACGGAGGCGTAGGCGTCCATCATCTGCTCGGCGGTGATCACTTCGATCTGGTTAGGGTAAGTATCGAGCGCGTAGCGAGCCGCCAGACGACTGATTTCTTTGTCGTAGGCCTGAATCAGCTCGAACGTCCATTCGGAGCCGGTGGAAATGGGTTGGCGCTTCTGCTCTTTGGCGGTCATGTCACTAACCTGCGCTGGAAGAGTTCACGGAAGACCGGATAGATATCCCCGGCCGAGACCAGTTGTTGCTGGGCAAAAGTATCAGAGAAGGCTTCGGCGATGCGTTCATACTCGAACCACAGGGCCTGATGTTCGCGCGGGGTGATCTCAACGTAAGTGTAGTACTGCACGAACGGCATGATCTGGTTGATCAATATGTCGCGGCAGATTGGCGAGTCGTCGTTCCAGTTATCGCCGTCGGAGGCCTGGGCGGCATAGATATTCCACTCATTGCTCGGATAGCGTTCGGCCATGATCTCCTGCATCAGTTTCAAGGCGCTGGAAACGATGGTGCCGCCAGTTTCCCGGGAGTAGAAAAACTCTTCTTCGTCCACTTCCCGGGCACTGGTGTGGTGGCGGATGAACACGACGTCGATCTTGTCGTAGTTACGCTTGAGAAACAGGTACAGCAGGATAAAGAAACGCTTGGCAATGTCCTTGGTCGCCTGGGTCATGGAACCGGACACGTCCATCAGGCAGAACATCACCGCCTTGGAACTGGGGTTGGGTTGCTTGATGAGCAGGTTGTACTTGAGGTCGAAGGTGTCGAGAAACGGTACGCGATGAATGCGCGCACTGAGTTTTTCGATTTCTGCTTCGACTTCCTGAATATCGCCGAAGTTGTCTGGCTCATCCCGCTTGAGTCGCAGCAGTTCTTCTTTGGCTTCGCGTAATTTTGCCCGGCTGCTGCCAGACAGGGCGATTCGCCGTGCATGGGCCGAGCGCAAGGTGCGGATGATGTTGATCCGCGACGGATTGCCCTCGTTGCTGATCCCGGCGCGAACGGTCTTGAAGGTGTCGGTGCCGGTCAGGTTGCGCTTGACCAGGTTCGGCAGCTCAAGGTCCTCGAACATGAATTCGAGGAATTCCTCCTGGGTGATCTGGAAGACGAATTCGTCCATCCCTTCGCCCGAGTTGCCGGCCTTGCCGGGGCCTCTGCCACCGCCACCTCCGGGCGGGCGGGCAATGTGCTCGCCGCTGGTGAATTCCTTGTTGCCCGGGTGCACGACGGTCTGCTTGCCACCGCGACCGTGGTGAAGCACCGGCTCGTCAATGTCGCGACCGGGGATGCTGATCTGTTCACCGTGCTCCATATCGGTAATGGAGCGCCGGCTGACCGCCTCTTCGACAGCCTTTTTGATGTGATCACGGTAACGCCGCAGAAACCGCTGACGGTTCACCGTGCTCTTGTTCTTGCCATTGAGACGTCGGTCGATCACATAGCTCATGACTGCTCCTTAGAAGCTGTCCTGAAAGGGGCGAGCGGTTATGCAGCATCCGACGGTGCCAAGGGATGTTCACGCTCCCCCAAGCGCTTTTGGACGCTGCCTGAACCTCGCTACCGACTTTCGAACACCTTCCAGAGGTCTGTGTAACAGAAAATGCGTACACAGGCCTCTGGCTGACGACAACCGGTCTGACCGGCAGCGGGTTATTGTGATTTTCTGACCCGCAGATACCACTCGGACAGCAGTCGTACCTGTTTGTCGGTGTAGCCCCGCTCGACCATCCGTGTGACGAAGTCGTTGTGCTTCTGCTGGTCCTCTTTGCTGGCCTTGGCATTGAAACTGATGACTGGCAGGAGGTCCTCGGTGTTGGAGAACATTTTCTTCTCGATGACCACCCGCAGTTTTTCGTAGCTGAGCCAGGTCGGGTTCTTGCCGTTGTTATTGGCCCGGGCGCGCAGTACGAAGTTGACGATTTCATTGCGGAAATCCTTCGGATTACTGATGCCGGCCGGTTTTTCGATTTTCTCCAGTTCTTCGTTCAGCGCTACGCGGTTGAGGATCTCGCCGGTTTCCGGGTCGCGGTATTCCTGGTCCTGGATCCAGAAGTCGGCGTACAGCACATAACGATCGAAGATGTTCTGGCCGTACTCGCTGTAAGACTCGAGGTAGGCGGTCTGGATTTCCTTGCCGATGAACTCGATATAACGCGGTGCCAGGTACTCCTTGAGGAAGCGCAGATAGCGTTCGCGGGTTTCCGCCTGGAATTGTTCCTGTTCGATCTGTTGTTCCAGCACGTAAAGCAAGTGCACCGGGTTGGCAGCGATTTCGTGCGGATCAAAGTTGAACACCTTCGACAGGATCTTGAACGCGAAGCGGGTCGACAGGCCGTTCATGCCTTCGTCGACACCCGCGTTGTCGCGGTATTCCTGGATCGACTTGGCCTTCGGATCGGTGTCCTTGAGGTTTTCGCCGTCATACACGCGCATTTTGGAGTAGATGTTGGAGTTTTCCGGCTCTTTCAGTCGCGAGAGTACGGTGAACTGGGCAAGCATCTTCAGGGTGTCAGGCGCGCAGTGAGCCTTGGCCAGGGAGCTGTTGAACAAGAGCTTGTCGTAGATCTTCACTTCGTCGCTGACCCGCAGGCAGTACGGCACTTTGACGATGTAGATCCGGTCGATGAAGGCTTCGTTGTTCTTGTTGTTGCGGAAGGTGTGCCATTCCGATTCGTTGGAGTGGGCCAGCAGGATCCCGGTAAACGGAATCGCCCCCAGACCTTCGGTACTGTTGTAGTTGCCTTCCTGAGTGGCCGTCAGCAGTGGGTGCAGCACCTTGATCGGTGCCTTGAACATTTCGACGAATTCCATCAGGCCCTGGTTGGCCCGGCACAGTGCGCCCGAGTAGCTGTAGGCGTCGGCGTCGTTCTGCGGGAATTCTTCGAGTTTGCGAATATCGACCTTGCCCACCAGCGCCGAGATGTCCTGGTTGTTTTCATCTCCCGGCTCGGTCTTGGCCACGGCGATCTGGTTGAGGATCGACGGATAGAGCTTCACCACGCGGAACTGGCTGATGTCGCCGCCGAATTCGGCGAGGCGTTTGGTAGCCCATGGCGACATGATGGTGTTGAGGTAGCGCCGTGGAATGCCGAAGTCTTCCTCGAGGATCGCGCCATCTTCGGTGGCGTTGAACAGACCCAGAGGTGATTCGAATACCGGCGAGCCCTTGATCGCGTAGAAGGGCACTTTTTCGATCAGCTGTTTCAGCTTCTCGGCCAGGGATGATTTACCGCCACCCACAGGGCCGAGCAAATAGAGAATCTGTTTCTTCTCTTCCAGGCCCTGAGCGGCATGGCGGAAATACGACACGATCTGGTCAATGCATTCTTCCATCCCGTGGAAGTCTTCAAAGGCCGGATAGCGGCGGATCACCTTGTTGGAAAAGATTCGCGACAGCCTCGAGTTGGCCGAGGTGTCGAGGAGCTCCGGTTCACCGATGGCCAGTAACAGACGCTCGGCGGCGGAGGCGTAGGCGCTGCGGTCGCTTTTGCACAGCTCCAGATACTCTTGCAGCGAGAGTTCTTCCTGGCGTGTGGACTCGAAGCGTTGTTGGAAGTGGCTAAAGATACTCATGACGTCACCTCGCTCGATACGTGGAGCCGACGCCGGATCATTCAGTCGATGCTGGCAGCGACCGAATATGCAGTCGCTGTTTACCCCCCAGAACTCTTTCGAAGCTGACTACCCCGAAAGCTACTCCCGATGACCCGCGCGCCGGTGTACCGGCTCTCCCCTGTTTTGGATGGCCTGCGCTTAAGGATAGTTGGGAATTCGGGAGGTAAAGGCGAGATACGTAATTAGTTGTGGCAGACCGTTCGTCTGCCACCGCGCGAGCCCGCGGGGAGCGGGGCTTGCGCGTTACAAAAAATTATTCGGAAGTGCCTTGCGCCGTTTCCGAAGGGTAAGTCGTACGCCACAGCTCAAAACCGCCATCCATGCTGTAGACGTCGGAGAAGCCCTGACTAATGAGGTACGCAGCGGCACTCTGGCTGGAATTGCCGTGGTAGCAGACGACCACAGTCGGTGCGTCGAGGTCGGCAGCGCGGATGAAATCCGAGATGGAGTGGTTATCCAGATGCTTCGAGCCGGCGATGTGCAGCGCGGCAAAGGTCGCTGGGTCGCGAACATCGACCACCACCGCGCCTTGTTCGCGCAGGGCCTGGGCTTGTTCTGGGGGGATACGTTTGAATTCGCTCATGGCGGGCTCCTGTGGCTCGGCTGAAAGCGCAGTCTAGCGCGGGGCGCTTGCTGACGATGGTTCGGGGATAAGTGCGGCGACTGGCGGCAGGACAAGGCCATGCTCGTCGCATTTGCAAGACAGGCGTTCACCGCTGTCGACATTCATGAGGGTCAGGGCGCCACCCCAGACACAGCCGGTGTCGAGGGCCGAGATGCCCGGCTCTTTGCATTGGCCTTCCAGAGCGGCCCAGTGGCCGAAGATGATCTTCAGGCCCTTGGTCTTGCGCTCTTTGTGCTGAAACCAGGGTTTGTAGCCCGGTGGCGCATTGTCGAGGCCTTCCTTGCTTTTGAGGTCAAGCTTGCCCTCGGCGGTACAAAACCGCATGCGGGTGAAATAGTTGGTGATCACCCGCAGGCGTGTCACGCCTTTGAGGTCGTTGTCCCATTTCGCCGGATCGTTGCCGTACATGCCATCGAGGTAGGGCGGCAACAGGTTGTCATCGCGCAATGCCGTCTCGACTTCGGCGGCATACTTCAAGGCCTTGCGCAGTGACCACTGGGGCGGAATACCAGCATGTACCAGGGCGACATCGCGCTGTTCGTCGTAGTGCATGAGCTTTTGCTGACGCAGCCACTCCAGCAGTTCCGCGCAATCGGGCGCTGCGAGAATCTCGAGCAGGGTGTCGGACTTCTTCAAGCGTTCGATGTTTTTCCCGGCAGCCAGCAAGTGCAGGTCATGGTTGCCGAGCACGCACACCAGCGATTCGCGGATGCTATAGAGGAAGCGCAAGGTGTCCAGAGACTGCGGACCACGGTTGACCAGATCGCCGACCAGCCACAGACGATCCCGTGTCGGGTCGAAGGCGACTTGCTTGAGCAGACATTGCAATGCTTGAAGGCAGCCTTGCAGATCGCCGACGGCGTACGTTGCCATCAGTGCAGGGCTCCGGGCACCGCCAGACGGAATGGGGCGATGATGGCGTCGAAGTGTTTGCCGTCGTCGGCAACCATTTCATAAGTGCCCTGCATCGTGCCGACCTTGGAGGTCATGACGGTGCCGCTGCTGTAGGTATGGCTTTCGCCCACCTCGATCAACGGTTGTTGGCCAACAACGCCGGCTCCGCGAACCTCTTCGACATGCCCGTCACCGTCGGTGATCACCCAGTGCCGCGACAACAGTTTGGCCGGTAGCTCGCCATTGTTGTGCACGGTGATGGTGTAGGCGAAGGCAAAGCGGTTTTGCTCGGGTTGCGATTGTTCTGCCAGATAGCGGGTGACGACGCTGACGTCGACCTGGTAACGAGGATCGGACATGCAAGAGGCCTTAAACGAAGCGGAACGCGGGGCGTAGCTGATAGAACTCAGTCTAGGCCAAGTATCGGGTAGTAAACCAGACATGAAGGCTGGTGTCCTACCCGATAACGCTCATTGCCTGTCAGTCGGCGGCGGGCGTCTGTAGGACTTGTTCGCTGAGCTTGTCGGCCAGGCGCACGAAGGCGGCCAGATCGAGCTGTTCGGGGCGCAGGCTGCCATCAACGCCGGCGGCTTCGATTTCAGCGTTGCTCAGCAGCAGCTTGAGGGTGTTGCGCAGGGTCTTGCGGCGCTGGTTAAAGGCTTCGCGCACGACACGCTCCAACAGCTTGTGATCCTTGGCCGGGTGCGGCAGCACCGCGTGAGGCACCAGGCGCACGATAGCGGAATCGACTTTGGGCGGCGGATTGAACGCACCCGGGCCAACGTTGAACAGATGTTCAACCCGGCAGTGATACTGAACCATGATCGACAAGCGACCCCAGTCACCACCACCAGGGCCTGCTGCCAGGCGCTCGACCACTTCCTTTTGCAGCATGAAATGCATGTCGCGAATCAGACTGGCGTTATGCAGCAGGTGAAAAATCAACGGCGTAGAGATGTTGTACGGCAGGTTGCCGACCACCCGCAGGCTGTTCGGCGCAGCGTTCAGGCTGGTGAAGTCGAACTTCAGCGCGTCGCCCTGATGCAGGTTGAAATTGCTCTTGCTGGCAAATTGCTGGTTGAGGATCGGGATCAGATCCTTGTCCAATTCCACCACGTCCAACTGGGCGCCGCTGTTAAGCAGGCCTTGAGTCAGCGCACCCTGGCCAGGGCCGATTTCCAGCAGACGGTCTTCGGGCTTGGCGTGGATGGCGCGCAGGATGCGGTCGATAACGCCGGCATCGTGCAGGAAGTTCTGGCCGAAACGCTTGCGCGCCCGGTGTTGGTAATGCTCGGTCATAAACGGGTCTCGGCCATCTGGTAGGCGGTTTCCAGGGCGACTTGCAGGCTGCCGGTATCGATTTTGCCGCTGCCGGCCAGGTCCAGGGCAGTGCCGTGGTCGACCGATGTGCGGATGATCGGCAAGCCGAGGGTCACGTTGACTGCCGCGCCGAAGCCTTTGTACTTCAGCACAGGCAGGCCCTGGTCGTGGTACATCGCCAGCACTGCATCGCAGTGCTCCAGATACTTGGGGGTAAACAGGGTGTCGGCGGGCAGGGGGCCACGAAGGTCCATTCCTTCGCCGCGCAGGCGCTCTAATGTAGGTTCGATGATGTCGATTTCTTCATGGCCCAGGTGTCCGCCTTCGCCGGCATGGGGGTTGAGCCCACATACGAGGATGCGTGGCCGGGCAATGCCGAATTTTTCTTGTAGATCCGCGTGCAGAATTCGCGTGACCCGTTCCAGACGCTCCGGCGTGATCGCATCGGCAATCTCGCGAAGAGGCAGGTGAGTGGTAACCAGCGCCACACGCAAACCGCGAGTGGCGAGCATCATCACCACTTGGGCGGTATGGGTCAGGTCGGCGAGAAATTCTGTGTGCCCGGAAAAGGCGATCCCGGATTCATTGATCACGCCCTTGTGCACAGGGGCCGTGATCATGCCGGCAAAATGCCCGTCCAGGCAGCCTTGGCCAGCTCGGATCAGGGTTTCCAGAACGAAAGCCGCGTTGGCCTTGTCCAGTTGCCCGGCAGTGACCTGGGCGTTGAGCGGTGTATCCCAGACATACAGGCTGTTGGCTGGCGCGGGTACATCCGGCCAGTTGTCCGGGGTGACCGGCAGCAAATCGACAACCACACCCAGCTGCACGGCCCGCTCAAGGAGCAGGTCGCGGCTGGTAATGGCAATCAGGGGATGTGGCTGGGCTTGCGAGGCGAGCAGCAGGCACAGGTCAGGACCTATGCCGGCCGGTTCGCCGGGTGTCAGCGCGAAACGTTTGGGTTTCACTGCGTTGCCTGGTCTGCACCAGGGAGTTTGATCTCTACGTACGCTTCGTCACGGATCTGACGCAGCCAGGTTTGCAGCTCTTCGTCATATTTGCGGTTACGCAATACGGTCATTGCTTGCTGCTCGCGGGCCTGGGTGGTGCTGTCAGTGGCACGACGGCCAAGGACTTCCAGCACGTGCCAGCCATATTGGGTCTGGAACGGCTTGGACAGCTGACCTTGCGGGGTCTTGGCCATCACTTCGCGGAATTCAGGCACCAATGCATTCGGGTCGATCCAGTTCAGGTCGCCACCGTTGAGGGCGGAACCCGGATCTTCCGAGAAGCTTTTCGCCAGTTCGCCGAAATCTTCGCCCGCTTCGATACGGGTGTAGAGCGACTCAGCCAGCGCCTTGGTTTTTGCTTCGTCGCGGATCGGGCTCGGCTTGACCAGGATATGACGCACGTGCACTTCATCGCGTGTCTGGGTCTCACCGCCACGCTTGTCGAGGATCTTCAGGATGATGAAGCCGCCCGGTGTGCGCATTGGCTGGGTAATGTCGCCGACAGCCATGGTGCTCAGCATGCGATCGAACGGAGGTGGCAGTTGACCGGCTTTACGCCAGCCCATGTCGCCACCTTCCAGTGCGGTTTCGCTGGCGGATTTGGCGATTGCCAACTGACCGAAGTCAGCGCCTTGCTTGAGCTGCTGGTAAACCGCGTCTGCCTGCTTGGCTGCATTCTGAATCGCGTCGGAGTTGGCGCTTTCCGGCGTAGGAATCAGGATGTTGGCCAGGCGGAATTCTTCGGACAGCTGCATTTTGCCAAGGTCGGAAGCGAGGAAGTTCTTCACTTCCTGTTCGGAAACCTGGATACGCTCGGCCACACGACGCTGACGCACACGGCTGATGACCATCTCGCGGCGAATCTGGTCGCGGGCGTCTTCATAAGACAGACCGTCGCGAGTCAGGGCGGCGCGGAATTGATCCACGGACATGTTGTTGCGCTGGGCAATGGTGCCGACAGCCTGGTTCAGTTCTTCGTCGGTAATGCGGATACCGGAACGTTCGCCGATCTGCAGTTGCAGGTTTTCGACGATCAGACGTTCAAGTACCTGCTGATCCAGCACGTTGGCCGGCGGTACGGCAGAACCACGCTTGGCGATGGTTTGCTGAACTTCATGAACACGTTGGTCCAGTTGGCTCTGCATGACCACGTCGTTATCGACAATGGCCACCACTTTATCGATGGACTGTACCGCGGCGTTCGCCGCGGTACCCAGGAACAACGCGCCCAACACTAGCGGGCGCAGACAATCAGAAAGCTTGGTCTTCACGTTCACGATAACCTTGGATGCCTTTGTCGAGGAAGCTCTCTACTTTGGCGCCGGTGAGGCCGCCGAGACCTTTCAGAACGATTTGTAGGAAGACGCCGTGGTCGCCTTTTTCGTTTTGCGGGGCGTTCTGACTGAACTCGTCATACGAAACCCAGTAACGGTTGATCAGGCGCAGTTTCCAGCAGCAGTTGTCGTACTCGAAACCACCGAAAGCTTCCAGGGTACGGTTACGGTTGTAGTCATACTGCCAGCGGCTGATGGCGTTCCATTGCGGCACGATCGGCCAGATCACCGAGAAATCGTGCTGCTTGATCTTGTAGTAGTCCTTCACGTAGCCAGGTTGGCCTGGGGTGCCATAGTCACCACCGCCGACTTGCCATTTACCGGTGTTCTGGTCGTAACGGACCTGGTCATTGCGATAGCGATAGCCGGCGTTGATGACCTTGTTCGGGTTGTCTTCAGGCTGGTAGTGGAACATCGCGCTGCCCGAGCGAGGGCTGCGGCTGTCCGGGTCCCAGTTGTAATCGGCCGTGGTGCGCCAATCGCGGTTCCAGCGGTATTCGTATTCCAGTGCATAGGGCGAGACATTAGCCTGCGCATCGTCACGGGTTTTTGCATCGATACCCGGCAATTGAACTTCACGATCCTTGAAGTACACGGCCTGGCCGACGCTGATGCGTTGACGTTCGAAGCCATTGTCTTCGATCCAGCGGTTGGTTACGCCCAGAGACAGCTTGTTCTCGTCGCCGACACGGTCGGAGCCGGAGAAGCGGTTGTCACGGAACAGCGAGGCGTAGTTGAAGGTGTATTCGGCGGTGTCGAAGACTGGAATGTCGGTCTGGTCTTTCTCAGGTACATAGAGGTAGTACAGACGCGGTTCCAGGGTCTGGCGATAGTTCTTGCCGAACCAGTTCGTGTTGCGATCGAAGTAAAGGCCGCTATCGATGCTGGCGATTGGCACGCCACGGCTTTGGTTGCTGCCGAAGGTGCCGTTGAGTCGATCGCCTTCAGCGCCTTGGCTGGCGATGTCAGCTTTGCCCTTGTTATCGAGATCCAGGTCGTACTGGGTGTATTGATATTTGAGCGACGGTTTCAGGAAACCATAAGTCGCTTCCATCGGATAGCTGATAACCGGAGCTACGTTGAGACGATTGCCGTTGGCCCGGGCCAGGCCGAAAACGTTGGTATCAAGCCGTGGAGTACCGATGCTGCCATCCGCATTGAGCGGCCCGCCATCTTCATCTGTGAAATTGCCGGTTTTCAAATCCCGATCAAACCGCACGATTTCCGTGTTGTAAGCGAAATCCAGGCCGCCCGGATGCTCCGGCAGCGCACCATCAAAGGTGATTTGCGGCAAGCGGTCATACGGCGTGATGTTTGAAACGGTCGCCAACTGGTAAGCCTGAGCGTTGATGCGAGCGGTGTAGCTGTCGCCACGATAGGTTACAGAACCCTGCTGGTTCACGAAGTCAGCGCTTTTCACCCCAATCTGGTCGGTTTGCAGATCCTGGAAGTAATACGGATCGCTGAGCTTGGTGTAATCGACTTGTGTCAGAACGCGCGAGTCGAGACCGCCCTTGTGCTGCCAGTTATACATGTAGCGGTTTTTCTGGTAGTCGGTCTGCTTGCTGCGATCAGTGTCTTCGTCGTTGAGGTACGCGGCGCCAAACTGACCTTCGCTGGACGGGGTCAGGTAACGGAATTCGCCTTCCATCAACAGCCCGTGCTTGCTCATGTAGCGCGGGTACAACGTGGCATCGTAGTTCGGTGCCAGGTTGAAGTAATACGGTGTGACCAGCATGAAGCCGGTATCGGTGCCGGTGCCGATGGTCGGCGGCAGGAAGCCGGATTGGCGACGGTCGTCGATCGGGAAATAGATGTACGGCGTGTACAGGACCGGAATGTCCTTGACCCGCAGCGTCACGTTGGTCGCGGTACCGAAACCGGTGGCCGGGTTCAAGGTGATGTTGTTGCCCTTGAGCTGCCAGGCGTTGCTGTTCGGTTCGCACGTGGTGTACGTACCATCCTTGAGGCGGATGATCGCGTTCTCGGCACGCTTGGCGTACAGCGCATTGCCGCGGATACGGGATTTATGCATCACGTATTCGGCGTTGTCGACCTTGGCTTCACCAGTGTCGAGCTGCACGTCGGCGTGGTCGCCCACGATCAGTGCGCCATTGTCGCGAACACGGACGTTGCCGCTCAGTTCGCCACGGCTCTCGGCCTGGTAGAGGTTCGCTTCGTCGGCTTCGACCTGCATGCTGCCCTGACGCATGACCACGTCACCCGCCAGGGTCGCGACCTGCTCATCCTGCTTATAGCGAGAGGCTTTGGCGCCAAGAAAGGTCGGAGTGTCACTTTTATTCGTCTTGTCATTCATGCCAGGACGAATCGGTTCGATATAGGAACCAGAGCAGTAAGGACCGGTTTCGGCCAATTGCGCTGCAGTGAGCTTCTCGCGCGGAACCCAATCGAGGTGACTGTAGTCTTCGCTACGCGACTTCAGGCCGCGGCCCTTGGATTCGGTCACCAGCACAGGCTTGGCGCCGGTGTCTTGACTGGCACCGCTGTCAGCCGGAGTCTCGCCGCTCGTGCTTACCGCCGCACTGCCGTCATGGACGGGGCGAGGTGGCAGCGCAGCTGCTGGAGATTTTGGCGCACAGTTCCAGGCACCCGAAGCAGAGACTGAGCAGTCATACTGTTCCGCGGCGACCACGAACGAAGTGGCTAGAGGTTGCAGGGCCAGCAGACTGCCGGTAACCAACAACGGAAATTTTTTACGAAACGCGGGGGATTTCAATGCCATCTTATTAGTCCGGGCTTCCTGCGTGCCATCTGCCCGCGGTGTGGGCCGCACGCCTCTCGATGGTCTGAAAAAGATGCTGGATAATAAAGCATGACCCGCTTGACGGCTAGCGCCGTCGGAGACCCTTGCAATGCCTGACCAAGATGTACGTTTGCAACACCTGAAAGTTTGGCTCGATGAGCAACTGGCTGCCCTCTTTGCAGAGCAGGGTTGGGGTGCCGTACCCCCGGCCACGTTGACCGCGGCCAGTAGCGATGCGAGTTTTCGACGTTATTTCCGCTGGGAAGGCGAGGGCAGAAGCTTCGTCGTGATGGACGCGCCACCGCCCCAGGAAAACTGTAAACCCTTCGTGGATATCGCTTTTTTGCTGACGAAATCCGGAATAAATGTTCCGAAAATTTATGCCGAAGACCTCGAACGTGGTTTTCTTTTGCTTAATGACCTGGGCAACAAGACTTACCTGGACGTGATCGACAGCGAAAATGCCGACGATTTGTTCAAGGATGCCCTGCAAGCGCTGCTGGCTTTTCAGCAGTTGCCGATGGTTGCACCGCTGCCAAGTTATGACGTGGCGCTGCTGCGTCGCGAGCTGGAATTGTTCCCTGAGTGGTACGTGAAGCGCGAGTTGGGCATCGAGTTCGACTCGGCGCAGCAAATACTCTGGCAGAACGTGACTGAGCTATTGATCGACAGCGCACTGGCCCAGCCTAAAGTGTTGGTGCACCGCGATTACATGCCGCGCAACCTGATGCTCAGCGAGCCAAATCCCGGTGTGCTGGATTTCCAGGACGCCGTCTATGGTCCCGTGACCTACGACGTGACCTGCCTGTTCAAGGATGCGTTCCTCAGCTGGCCCGAGGAGCGTGTGCGCGGCTGGCTGGAAGCTTACTGGCAGCAAGCGGGCGATCTCGGGATCCCGGTTCAGCCCGACTTCGAAGATTTCCTGCGTGCCAGTGACCTGATGGGCGTGCAGCGGCACCTGAAAGTGATCGGCATCTTTGCCCGCATCTGCCACCGCGACGGCAAGCCGCGCTATCTCGGCGATGTGCCACGCTTCTTTGCTTATATAGACGCCGTGATCGCCCGCCGTCCTGAACTGGCCGAGCTGGATGTGTTGCTGTTGAGTCTGCGTGCTGGAGCGAATGCATGAAGGCAATGATTCTGGCTGCAGGCAAAGGCGAGCGCATGCGCCCGCTGACCTTGACCACGCCGAAACCGCTGGTTCGCGCGGGCGGTATACCGTTGATCGAGTATCACTTGAAAGCCTTGGCGGTGGCGGGGTTTACCGAGGTGGTGATCAACCATGCCTGGCTCGGCCAACTGATCGAAAACTACCTGGGTGATGGCTCGCAATACGGCGTACGTATTCAGTACTCGCCGGAAGGTGAGCCGCTGGAAACCGGAGGCGGGATTTTCCGCGCGCTGCCGTTGCTGGGTGACGAGGCCTTTATGGTGGTCAACGGTGACATCTGGACCGACTACGACTTCAGCGTATTGCACCAACCCATCACCGGGCTGGCGCATTTGGTGTTGGCGGACAACCCTGCCCATCACCCGACCGGCGATTTCAGTCTGATCGACGGACAAGTACGCGACGGTCAACCGGACACTGCAACCCTGACCTACAGCGGCATCGCGGTCCTGCACCCGCAGCTGTTCGACGGTTGCTCCGCCGGCGCCTTCAAGCTTGCACCGCTGCTGCGCAAAGCCATGGCCGATGGGCACGTCACCGGCGAGCACTTGAATGGACATTGGGTGGATGTCGGCACTCACGAGCGTCTGGCTGAAGTCGAAACTCTGTTAGAAGCGAGACGCTGACATGCTGTGGCCAGGGACTCTGATTGGAGCCGGGGCGGGCTTTTTCATCGCCAGCATTCCGGGGGCCATGCTTGGCGCCTTGTTGGGGCAGGCGCTGGACCGGCACTTGCACTTACAGAGCTGGGCGCATTTGCGAGAAAAGCTCGGTGGCCGCTCGGTGCTGCGCAATGATGAACTGCTGTTTGTGTTGTTGGGACGGCTGGCCAAGAGCGATGGACGGGTGGTGGAAGGCCACATCCAGCAGGCCCGTCAGGAAATGCGCTCGCTGGACATGACCGAGTCGGCCCAGCGCCGGGCAATTGCCGCGTTTAATCGCGGCAAGTCGGGAGATGAACGGTTGCGCGGTTACCTGCGCCGCTTGAGTCATCAACCCCATGCCGCCGAAGGCGTCTTGCGCGCCTGTTGGCGGATGATCTGGGCTGATGGCCGCGCCGGCAGTGCAGAACGAGCGCTGATCAGGCAGTGGGGTAAATGGCTGGGCTGGACGTCACAACAGGTGCAGGCTCTGGCGGCTGATTACGAGCAGCACAAGTTTGCACAGGCCAGCAGCGCGCTGACCTATCAAGATGCTCTGCGGCTTTTGGGCGTTTCGGCGACCACCGAGCCGGCGCAGATCAAGCACGCCTACCGACGCCTGCTGAGTCGCCATCACCCGGACAAGATTGCCGGCAGCGGTGCGACGGCGCTGCAGGTGCGCGAAGCCACTGACAAGACTCGCGAACTGCATAGCGCCTACACATTGATTCGCGAGCGGCGGGATTTTCGGTAGTGGCCCGGAAGATCAAAAGATCGCAGCCTGCGGCAGCTCCAGGTGTACGCATAACCCGGTGTAGGAGCTGCCGCAGGCTGCGATCTTTTGCTTTTGCTTAATTCGCGTTCTGTGGGTTCAACCAGCCCCGCACCCGACGGAACAGTTGCTCTTGCTCAGCCTTGGAATTACCCGGCAGAGCCTTGAGCGAGACCTGACTGAACCCCGAAGTCTTCAACCGTTTGCTGGCTTGCAAGCGTTCCAGCGCCAGGTTGCGATCCAGCGGCTTGTCCATATAGAAGATGTCTGCGGTGGGCAGCTTCAGGGTCGGTGTCAGTTCGACCAGCTCTGGTTTGGCTTTCACCGGCATCTGAGCGGCGACCATCACAAACTTCTCCACCTGCGAGGGCTGCTTCTCGCTCAGGTAGCGCGCGGCCCAGTAAGCGCCAGTCCCATGCCCCAGCACGACAATGCGGCGAGCGCTTTGCTGTTCGGCGTAGGCAATGGCGGCGTCGATGCGGGCGAAGATTCGTTCAGCGTCGGCTTTGGCCTGTTCCTCGGTGGTTTCGGTGATCGCTTTGTCCGCCACCTCCGCTTCACCGCCCGCCGCTTGTTCGATGGGCGCTGCGGTGGTGGAGTCTTTGCTGCCGGTGTCCGGGGCTTTTGGTGTGGGTGCCACTTCTGCGATACGCGGCGCAATGGCATCGCTTTGCAGGTCCGGCAAGGTGATACTCAGGCTGCTCCACTCGGCGTCCGGCAATTTGCGTCGCAATGGACCTATTGCTTGCGGCCAGTCAACAGTTTCGCCGGCGCCCGGGATGATAATCACCGCGCCTTTGGGTTCGGCGGTATTGGCCGGTTTCCACAAGGCCAGAAACGTGTCGCTGCCCGCTTGCAGTTGCTGCTGTTCCTGAGCAGGAATTTGTCGCTCAAGTGCAGACGCTTCTTCCTGACTACGCTCAAGCAGCGGCTGGCGCTCGACCGGTTTTTCTTCGGCGGGTGTTTCCGTAGTGGCAGGTACCGGGGTGGCAGCCTCGACAGAAAAGGCGCAAGGCAGGATCAGCGACAGGCACAATGCTGGCAGTGCCAGGCGGTAGACAGGGGGCATCGGATATTCCAGGCCAGAAGTTATTCCGGCAGCCTAATGGGTTGGTCAGTATTTGTCAGTGTGTGAGACTTCGATGATGCGTTTTTGCTGCCTGTGGGTTATCGGCTGTTTGTGGTTTCCCTTGATGGGCTGGGCGGCTCCCGCGCCACCAGTGCACGTCGCGCAATTGTCCGCAGGCCAGCAGCAATGGCTGGCGCAACATGGCGAATTGCGTGTGGGGCTGGTGTTGCAAGTGCCCTACGCCCAATACGATCGCCGCTTGCAGCGTTTGTCCGGGGTCAATATCGAGCTGATGAAGTGGCTGGCCAAGGCGCTCAAAGTCGAGCTGAGCTGGCGCAACTTTCCCGACCTGGCGCAGCTGGAAGACGCAGCGCGCGAGGGTGAAATCGACATCGCTCCGGGGCTGACCCAAACCCCCGGTGGCCTGCGGCTCTGGCAGTTTTCCGACCCGTATATGCGGGTGCCGCAACTGGTGGTCAGTGACCAGAAAAGCACCGGCGTGGTAGAGCTGGAAAAACTCGACAGCCAGACCCGCGTCGCCGTGCGCATGCCCGGCGCCACCGCCGATTACCTGCGCAGCAATTACCCGCACCTGAACCTTCAAGGCGTACCGATCGAGCGCCAAGCACTGCAACTGTTACTGAGTCAGCAGGCCAGTTACGCCGTGGTCGACGAAGCGCAGCTGGGGCGTTTGTCCGCCGAACCTGAGTTCGCCGGGCTGGTGGTGGTCGGTGATATCGGTCTGCCGCAACTGTTGCGGGTGGCCACACGCCGGGACTGGCCGGAGCTGGCCGGCATCGTCGAAAGCGCCTTGCGGGCGATCCCGGCCAAGGACCTGGAGCAGCTGCACAACCAATGGCTGCAACCCAAATACCCGCGCCTGACCGAGTCCCCTGGGTTCTGGCAAAACCTCAGTCTGTTGTTGGCGGTGCTGATGCTGAGCAGCATGGCCATCGTGTTCTGGCAGCGTCGGCAGCAGCACAGTCTTGAGCATCGTTTGCGGGCAGCGCGCGAGGACATTGCCCTGCGTGCCGCCAGCGAAGAAGCCTTGCGCCTCACGCAGTTTTCCATCGACCAGAGCACCGTCGGCATCCTTTGGGTCAACTGGGACAGCCATGTGCGCTACGCCAATCGCGCGGCCGAAACCATGCTGGGTTATCCGGCGGGCGGGATCATTGATCGGCCGCTGATCGACTTCGAACCCGGCTTGCACATGGACCGCTGGCTGAACCTGTGGAAACGCGCCCGGGCCAGCGAGGAAGGTCCGCAAAGTTTCGAAACCAACTGCGTACGGGCGGATGGCAGCAATCTGCCGGTGGATGTTTCGCTGAGCTTTTTGCGGTTTCGCGATGGCGAATACCTGGTGGTTTACCTCAACGACGTCACCGAGCGCCGTCGTGCATTGGCCGCGTTGCAGGAAAGCGAGGCGCGTCTGCAAGGGATCGCCGCCAACGTTCCAGGACTGGTCTTTCGTCTAGAGCGGGCGCCGGTGACGGGGCAGATCGACTTTGCCTACATCAGTGAAGGCAGCGAGAGCCTGGTGGGTTACTCACCGGTCACCCTGGCCCATCGCGACAAAGGCCTGCGCAGCCTGGTGCACCCGGACGACAAGGCCAGTTATCACCAAACCCAGGACCATGCGCTGGATACCGACAGTGACTGGTCGTGGCAGGGACGGATTCTCACCCGATCCGGCGAACAGCGCTGGGCCGAAATCAAAGCCATCACCCGCCGACTCGAAGACGGCGCCTATGTCTGGGACGGGATCGTCTGGGACATCAGCGAAAGCAAACGCATCGAACTGGAACTGGCCAGCTCTCGCGAGCAGCTGCGTGAGTTGTCCGCGCACCTGGAGAGCGTGCGGGAAGAGGAAAAGGCCCGCATCGCCCGGGAAGTTCACGACGAACTGGGTCAGATGCTCACCGTGCTGAAGCTGGAAACTTCCATGTGCGAACTGGCCTACGCGCAGCTCGACCCCGGTCTGAACGAACGTTTGAACAGCATGAAGCGCTTGATCGCTCAGCTGTTCCAACTGGTTCGCGATGTCGCCACGGCGCTGCGGCCGCCGATTCTCGACGCCGGGATTGCCTCGGCCATCGAGTGGCAGGCCCGCCGATTCGAGGCGCGCACGCAGATTCCGTGTCTGGTGCAGGTGCCGGAGAATCTGCCGGTGCTCAGTGATGCCAAGGCGATTGGCCTGTTCCGGATCCTTCAGGAAGCGCTGACCAATGTCATGCGCCATGCCCAGGCGCATACTGTCGAACTGACATTGGCGCTGGAAGGCGACGAGTTGTGTCTGACCGTCAGCGATGATGGCGTAGGATTTGTCCCCGCCACCGGTAGGTCAACATCCTTCGGGGTGGTCGGCATGCGCGAGCGAGTGTTGATCATGGGCGGGCAGTTGTCGCTTGAGAGTGAACCAGGTGAAGGCACGACCCTGAGCGTGCGAGTGCCGCTGGATGAAGCCTGAAGCATTTGTGGTGTCTGTGCTGACGTCTTCGCGAGCAAGCCCGCTCCCACAGGGGGAACGCATTCCAAATGTGGGAGCGGGCTTGCTCTCGAATGATCTTGAATCTGGAGAAGAACGTGATCCGTGTACTGGTAGCCGAAGACCACACCATCGTCCGCGAAGGCATCAAGCAATTGATCGGCCTGGCCAAGGATTTGCTGGTGGTAGGGGAGGCGAGCAATGGCGAGCAGTTGCTCGAGACCTTGCGCCATGTTCCCTGCGAAGTGGTCTTGCTGGACATCTCCATGCCCGGGGTTAACGGTCTGGAGGCGATTCCAAGGATTCGTGCGCTGAACAATCCGCCGGCGATTCTGGTGTTGTCGATGCACGACGAAGCGCAAATGGCCGCCCGTGCGTTGAAGGTCGGCGCCGCGGGTTATGCGACGAAGGATAGCGATCCGGCGCTGCTGCTGACGGCGATCCGCAAGGTCGCGGCGGGCGGGCGCTACATCGACCCGGACCTGGCCGACCGCATGGTCTTTGAAGTCGGCCTGACCGATTCGCGGCCGTTGCACTCGTTGCTGTCCGAGCGCGAATTCTCGGTATTCGAACGCCTGGCCCAGGGCGCCAACGTCAACGACATTGCCCAGCAACTGGCCTTGAGCAGCAAAACCATCAGCACCCACAAGGCGCGGCTGATGCAGAAACTCAACATCACCTCCCTGGCGGAACTGGTGAAGTACGCCATGGAGCACAAACTGCTCTGATGCTGCACGCGATCCCGTGTAGGAGCTGCCGAAGGCTGCGATCTTTTGATCGTGATCTACAGCGATAGTGAGGGCGCCAAAAGATCGCAGCCTTCGGCAGCTCCTACATGACCGCGTCCACGTATCCATTTGCGACATACCTTTAAAGCCGCTTTTGCCCGTTCTTGCGGCTTGCAGCTTCAAGCTCGCCACTGCCCCGATCAAATCCCGCCATCCTTGTAGGGCAACCCCTACCCCCAACCTTCCATCCCGCTGAGGCCATTCTCTCCTGCGCCCCGATTTGCGTGGTCGGCAGCGTCCACTAGGCTTAGTCCACAGCAGTCATCAACAACAAAGGTGTGGGTATGAGCCAGGTCGATTCAAGCGCAGGGGCCAATGACATTCTGGTCAGCTTTCGTGGAGTGCAAAAAAGCTACGACGGCGAGAACCTGATCGTCAAAGACCTCAACCTGGATATTCGCAAAGGCGAATTCCTCACTTTGCTCGGGCCCTCCGGCTCCGGCAAGACCACCAGCCTGATGATGCTCGCCGGTTTCGAAACGCCGACCGCTGGCGAAATCCAGCTGGCCGGGCGTTCCATCAACAACGTGCCGCCACATAAACGCGACATCGGTATGGTGTTCCAGAACTACGCGTTGTTCCCGCACATGACGGTCGCCGAGAACCTGGCATTCCCGCTGACCGTGCGCGGCCTGAACAAGAGCGATGTCAGCGACAAGGTCAAAAAAGTCCTGAGCATGGTTCAGCTCGACACCTTCGCCCAGCGTTATCCGGCACAACTGTCCGGCGGTCAGCAGCAGCGTGTGGCCCTGGCCCGCGCCTTGGTGTTCGAACCTCAACTGGTGCTGATGGACGAGCCCCTCGGTGCACTCGACAAACAACTGCGTGAACACATGCAGATGGAAATCAAGCACCTGCACCAGCGCCTCGGCGTGACCGTAGTCTACGTGACCCACGACCAGGGCGAAGCCCTGACCATGTCCGACCGCGTTGCCGTGTTCCACCAGGGCGAGATTCAGCAGATCGCGCCGCCGCGCACTTTGTACGAAGAGCCGAAAAACACCTTCGTCGCCAACTTCATTGGCGAGAACAATCGCCTCAATGGCCGCTTGCACAGCCAGACCGGCGACCGCTGCATCGTCGAACTCGGTCGTGGTGAAAAGGTTGAAGCGCTGGCGGTCAACGTCGGCAAGACCGGCGAACCCGTCACGCTGTCGATTCGCCCGGAACGCGTCAGCCTCAACGGCTCCAGCGAGTCCTGCGTCAACCGCTTCTCCGGGCGGGTGGCGGAATTCATCTATCTGGGCGACCACGTCCGGGTTCGCCTGGAAGTCTGCGGCAAGACCGATTTTTTTGTGAAACAACCGATTGCCGAGCTCGATCCCGCGCTGGCCGTCGGCGACGTGGTACCGCTTGGCTGGCAGGTCGAACACGTTCGCGCGCTCGACCCACTTCTAGAGGCGCATTGATCGCCCCCCTGCTTCAACAACACCAACCCTGCACGTGGAGAGAACAATAAATGTTGAGATCCCTGAAATTCACCGCTTTGGTCATGGGCATGATCGGCGCGGCACACGCAATGGCGGCGGGCCCGGACCTGACCGTGGTGTCCTTTGGCGGGGCGAACAAGGCGGCGCAGGTCAAAGCCTTCTACGCACCGTGGGAAGCGGCAGGTAACGGCAAGATCGTGGCGGGCGAGTACAACGGCGAGATGGCCAAGGTCAAAGCCATGGTCGACACCAAAAGCGTGTCCTGGGACCTGGTAGAAGTTGAATCGCCAGAACTGTCCCGTGGTTGCGACGAAGACATGTTCGAGCAGCTTGATCCGAAGTTGTTCGGCAAGTCCGAAGACTACGTCAAAGGCGCCATTCAGCCATGCGGCGTGGGCTTCTTCGTGTGGTCGACCGTGCTGGCCTACAACGCCGACAAACTGGCTTCCGCACCGACCAGTTGGGTGGATTTCTGGGACACCAAGAAATTCCCGGGCAAACGTGGCCTGCGTAAAGGCGCCAAGTACACCCTGGAATTCGCTCTGATGGCCGACGGCGTTGCGCCGAAAGACGTCTACAAAGTACTGGCCGGCAAGGATGGTCAGGACCGTGCGTTCAAGAAGCTTGATGAGCTGAAACCAAGCATCCAGTGGTGGGAAGCCGGCGCACAGCCGCCGCAGTATCTCGCTTCCGGTGACGTGGTTATGAGCTCGGCCTACAACGGCCGGATCGCTGCCGTGCAGAAAGAAAGCAACCTGAAAGTCGTGTGGAACGGCGGTATCTACGACTTTGACGCATGGGCCATTCCAAAAGGTTTGGATAAAGCACGTGCTGAAGCGGCGAAGAAATTCATCGCGTTCTCGGTGCAGCCGCAGCAGCAGAAGACCTACTCGGAAAACATCGCCTACGGCCCGGCCAACACCCAAGCCGTACCGTTGCTGGCCAAGGATGTCCTCAAAGACATGCCGACCACCCCGGAAAACATCGCCAACCAGGTGCAGATCGACGTCAGCTTCTGGGCTGACAACGGCGAGCAACTGGAACAGCGCTTCAATTCCTGGGCTGCGAAGTAAGCAATACCCTGTGGTTTGAACACCGCAATCCTTGTGGGAGCGAGCTTGCTCGCGATAGCAGTGGGTCAGTCAACATTGATGTTGAATGTAATGCCCCCATCGCGAGCAAGCTCGCTCCCACAGGTTGTTTGTATGCCTCTGCAACGATCAAAGATTTCCGGAGTACGCCATGGCCACCGCCATTCCCCTGAACGCGGGCACTGACCCCACCTTGAAGCAGCGGCTCAAGCACGCCGAGCGGATCAACCGCTGGAAAGCACAAGCCTTGATCGCGCCATTGGTGTTGTTTCTGTTGCTGGTGTTTCTGGTGCCCATCGTGGCGCTGCTCTACAAAAGCGTCGGTAACCCGGAAGTGGTCGGCGGCATGCCGCGCACCGTGGCGGCTATCGCCAGTTGGGATGGCCGAGGCCTGCCCGCTGAACCGGTTTACAAGGCGGCCAGCGAAGATCTCGCTGAAGCCCGCAAGAATCAGACCCTGGGCGATTTGTCCAAGCGCTTGAACATGGAGTTGGCCGGCTACCGCAGCCTGCTGACCAAAACCGCACGTGCCTTACCGTTCGCCACCGAACCGGCCTCCTATAAAGAAGCGCTGGAAGGTCTCGACGAGCGCTGGGGCGACCCGGCCTACTGGCAAGCCGTGCGCCGCAACACCAGCAGCATCACGCCTTATTACTTGCTGGCGGCAGTCGATCACCGTATCGACGACCTCGGCGAAATCGCCCCGGCCACGCCCGATCAGGCAATCTACCTCGACATCTTTGCCCGGACGTTCTGGATGGGGCTGGTGATCACCGTGATCTGCCTGCTGCTGGCGTATCCGTTGGCCTACCTGTTGGCGAACCTGCCGTCACGGCAAAGCAACTTGCTGATGATTCTGGTGCTGCTGCCGTTCTGGACCTCGATCCTGGTGCGGGTCGCCGCGTGGATCGTGTTGCTGCAATCGGGTGGCTTGATCAACAGCGGCCTCATGGCGATGGGCATCATCGATAAACCGCTGGAGCTGGTGTTCAACCGCACCGGGGTTTACATCTCCATGGTGCACATCCTGCTGCCGTTCATGATTCTGCCGATCTACAGCGTGATGAAAGGCATCTCGCCGACTTACATGCGGGCCGCGATTTCTCTCGGCTGCCACCCGTTCGCCAGTTTCTGGCGGGTGTACTTCCCGCAGACCTATGCCGGTGTCGGCGCCGGTTGCCTGTTGGTGTTCATCCTCGCCATCGGCTACTACATCACCCCGGCCTTGCTGGGCAGCCCGAACGATCAGATGGTCAGTTACTTCGTCGCCTTCTACACCAACACCAGCATCAACTGGGGCATGGCGACCGCACTCGGTGGGCTGCTGCTGTTGGCGACCGTGGTGCTTTATCTGATTTACAGCTGGCTGGTGGGCGCCAGTCGCCTGCGCCTGAGCTAAGGGGAGAACGAAATGCTGAGTCCTTATATGTCGCCCATTGAGCGGGTGTGGTTCTACAGTTTGCGCATTCTCTGCGGGCTGGTTCTGTTGTTCCTGATTCTGCCGGTGCTGGTGATTATTCCGCTGTCGTTCAACTCCGGGAGTTTTCTGGTGTACCCGTTGCAAGGCTTTTCGCTGCACTGGTACCAGGATTTCTTCGCTTCGGCCGAGTGGATGCGTTCGCTGAAGAACAGCATCATCGTTGCTCCGGCGGCGACGGTGTTGGCGATGATCTTCGGTACGCTGGCGGCCATCGGCCTGACGCGGGGCGACTTCCCCGGCAAGCCGCTGGTGATGGCGCTGGTGATTTCGCCGATGGTGGTACCGGTAGTGATCATTGGTGTGGCCAGTTACCTGACCTTTGCCCCGCTGGGATTTGGCAACAGCTATATCTCGCTGATCGTCGTGCACGCCGTATTGGGTGTGCCGTTTGTGATCATCACGGTGTCGGCGACGTTGCAGGGGTTCAATCAGAATCTGGTGCGTGCTGCTGCGAGCCTGGGTGCTTCGCCGCTGACGGCGTTCCGTCGAGTGACCTTGCCGCTGATTGCGCCTGGCGTGATTTCCGGTGCGCTGTTTGCCTTCGCCACTTCGTTCGATGAAGTGGTGGTGACGCTGTTCCTCGCCGGTCCTGAACAAGCGACCCTGCCACGGCAGATGTTCAGCGGCATCCGCGAAAACCTCAGCCCGACCATCGCGGCGGCTGCAACGCTGTTGATTGCCTTCTCGGTGATCCTGCTGCTGACCCTCGAGTGGCTGCGCGGCCGTAGCGAAAAACTGCGCACTTCACAGGTCTGACCCGATCCCTGTAGGAGCTGTCGAGTGAAACGAGGCTGCGATCTTTTGATCTTGATTTCCTTAAGATCACAAGATCGCAGCCTCGTTTCACTCGACAGCTCCTACAGGGGTTTTGTGTGGTATTCGAGATGTTTGGTCATTCATGGCCTGAATAGCAGACAAACCCCAATCCCCAGCTACTCTTGTGCCCAGCTCCCCTATCTATAAGAGGCTGCGCCCATGAGTCTTTCCTCTTTCAAAATCGCTCACAAACTGATCACCGGCGCCGGTGCCATCGAGCAACTGGCGGCTGAACTGACACGCCTGGACATCGACAACCCGCTGATCGTCACCGACGCCGCACTGGTCAAGTCCGGCACGGTCGAGCTGGCGCTGGCGCAGCTGGGCGATAGAGCCTACGAAATTTTCGACCGTGTGCTGCCAGACCCGGAAATCGCCATCGTCGAAGACTGCATGCGGGTCTACCGCGAAGGCGGGCACGACGGACTGATCGGCCTGGGCGGCGGCAGTGCCATCGACATCGCTAAAAGTGTCGCGGCCTACGCCGGTTATCACGGGGCGCTGGAGGATCTGTTCGGCATCGATCAAGTGCCGCGCAAAGGCCCGCCGCTGATCGCCATTCCGACCACCGCGGGCACCGGCTCGGAAGTTACTAACGTGGCGATCCTCTCCGACAAGGTCGCGCAGCTGAAGAAAGGCATCGTCAGCGACTATCTATTACCGGACGTGGCGCTGGTCAGCCCGCAAATGACCCTGACCTGTCCACGCAGTGTCACTGCCGCCAGTGGCGTCGATGCACTGGTGCACGCCATCGAATCCTATCTGTCATTGAACGCCTCACCGATTACCGACGCGCTGGCCATCGGCGCCATCAAGCTCATCGCCAAGGCGCTGCCCAAGGCTTACGCCAATCCGTCCAATCTCCAGGCCCGCGAAGACATGGCTACCGCCAGCCTGATGGCCGGCATGGCGTTTGGTAATGCCGGGGTCGGCGCGGTGCACGCGCTGGCGTATCCGCTGGGCGGCCGTTTCAACATTGCCCATGGCGTCAGCAACGCCTTGCTGCTGCCGTATGTCATGACCTGGAACAAAATGGCCTGCGTGGAGCGCATGCAAGATATCGCCGAGGCCATGGGGGTGAAGACCGCTCATCTGAGCGCCAATGACGCGGCGGACAAGGCCGTAGAGGCAATGACCGAGTTGTGCGCTGCGGTGGAAATCCCGCCGGGCCTGCGCAGCTTCGGCGTTCCCGAAGACGCCATCCCGGCCATGGCCGTCGAAGCGGCGGGAATTGAGCGCCTGATGCGCAACAATCCGCGCAAATTGAGTGCCGTCGATATCGAGAAGATCTACCGAGCGGCTTACTAGGGCCTGCCATCCATTATTTTCTGTGCCGCGCCGGGTCTGCTGTTGCGCAGGGCAAGGCGCGAGGAGCGTGGTTTGGTCATTCCAAATAAGCACCGAGCAACGCAGCCCTGCGCAACAGCAGGCCCGGCCCTTCGGGTTGTGTCTGAAAGCGGGCCAGGCTGCGTTGCAGTCCTTGGCAAGGGAACAACCATTACCGGCGGACTGCGCCTTGCCTGGCCCGCTTTCAGACGACAACGCGACACAGAAAATAATGGATGGCAGGCCCAATCATCGCGGCCACGGTGCGCGGGTCAAAGCATGAGGTATACAATGCGCGCCATCGTGATTCTGCTCAAAAAAGGTGCGTCATGCAGCCCTTCGTAATTGCTCCGTCGATTCTCTCCGCCGACTTCGCCCGCCTGGGTGAAGAAGTGGACAACGTCCTGGCCGCTGGCGCCGACTTCGTGCACTTCGACGTCATGGACAACCACTACGTGCCGAACCTGACCATCGGCCCGATGGTGTGTGCCGCACTGCGCAAGTACGGCGTGACCGCGCCGATCGACGCGCATCTGATGGTCAGCCCGGTGGACCGCATCGTCGGTGACTTCATCGAAGCCGGCGCGACCTACATCACTTTTCACCCGGAAGCCTCGCAGCACGTCGACCGCTCCCTGCAACTGATCCGCGAAGGTGGCTGCAAGTCGGGCCTGGTGTTCAACCCGGCGACCCCGCTGGACGTGCTCAAGTACGTGATGGACAAGGTCGACATGATCCTGCTGATGAGCGTCAACCCGGGCTTCGGCGGGCAGAAGTTCATCCCCGGCACCCTCGACAAGCTGCGTGAAGCGCGGGCACTGATCGATGCTTCCGGCCGTGACATCCGCCTGGAAATCGACGGCGGCGTGAACGTGAATAACATTCGTGAAATCGCCGCTGCTGGCGCTGACACCTTCGTCGCCGGCTCGGCGATCTTCAATGCGCCGAACTACCAAGAGGTGATTGAAAAGATGCGCTCCGAACTGGCGCTGGCCCGCCCATGAGTGGCTTTGAGCAGCTGTTCCCGGGGTCTCTGCCGCGGCTGGTGATGTTCGATCTGGATGGCACTCTGGTCGATTCGGTCCCCGACCTCGCAGCGGCTGTGGATAACATGCTGCTCAAACTCGGGCGTCAACCTGCCGGCATCGAATCGGTGCGTGATTGGGTGGGCAACGGCGTGCACACGCTGGTACGCCGGGCCTTGGCCAACCACATCGACGCCGAGGGTGTCGATGAGGTCGAGGCCGAGCATGCCCTGGAGCTGTTCAACGGCTTTTACGAGGACGGTCACGAGCTGACGGTGGTTTACCCCGGCGTGCGCGACACCCTGAAATGGCTGCACAAGCAGGGTGTCGAGATGGCGCTGATCACCAACAAGCCGGAGCGCTTCGTCGCACCGCTGCTGGATCAGATGAAAATCGGTCGTTACTTCCGCTTGATCATCGGCGGCGACACCCTGCCTCAGAAAAAGCCAGACCCGGCAGCGCTGTTTTTCGTGATGAAAATGACCAACATCCCGGCGTCGCAATCCTTGTTCGTCGGCGATTCGCGTAGCGACGTGCTGGCGGCGAAAGCGGCGGGGGTCAAATGCGTGGCGCTCAGTTATGGCTATAACCACGGCCGGCCGATTGCCGAAGAGTCGCCGGCGCTGGTGATCGACGATCTGCGCAAGTTAATTCCCGGTTGCCTGGATCCGGCCGCTGAGATAACGTTGCCCGACGCTGTTCAACCCCCTTCTGGAAACCCCATCGTGGTGGTCACTCGCAAACTCTGGATGAAAGTCATCAAGGCCCTGGCCCGCTGGCGTTGGCGCGCCTGACTTGTTCCTGGCCGGCATACCGGCGCGTTTGCATACCTGACTGTTAGACCCTCAAGCCAAGAGGCTACCCCATGATCCGCGAAGAATTCCTGCGTTTGGCCGCTGCCGGCTACAACCGCATCCCGCTTGCCTGCGAAACCCTGGCCGACTTCGACACGCCGTTGTCGATCTACCTGAAGCTGGCCGACGAGCCCAACTCCTACCTGCTGGAATCGGTGCAGGGCGGCGAGAAGTGGGGCCGTTACTCGATCATCGGACTGCCGTGCCGCACCGTGCTGCGGGTTCATGACCATCACATCAGCGTGACCCATGACGGCGTCGAGATCGAAAGTCATGAGGCTGAAGATCCGCTGGCCTTCGTCGAAGCCTTCAAAGCTCGCTACAACGTGCCGACCATCCCTGGCCTGCCGCGCTTCAATGGCGGTCTGGTGGGTTACTTCGGTTACGACTGCGTGCGCTATGTGGAGAAGCGTCTGGGCAAGTGCCCGAACCCGGATCCGTTGGGCGTGCCGGACATTCTGCTGATGGTTTCTGACGCGGTAGTGGTATTCGACAACCTCGCCGGCAAGATGCATGCGATTGTCCTGGCCGATCCCGCGCAAGACGATGCTTTCGAACAAGGTCAGGCGCGTCTGGAAGAGCTGCTGGAAAAACTCCGTCAGCCGATTACCCCGCGCCGTGGCCTGGATTTCAGCAAGCAACAGTCTGCTGATCCGGTATTTCGTTCGAGCTTCACCCAGGACGATTACGAAAAAGCCGTCGACACCATCAAGGAATACATCCTGGCCGGTGACTGCATGCAAGTCGTGCCGTCCCAGCGCATGTCGATCGACTTCAAGGCTGCGCCGATCGATCTGTACCGGGCGCTGCGTTGCTTCAACCCGACGCCTTACATGTACTTCTTCAACTTCGGCGACTTCCACGTCGTCGGCAGTTCGCCGGAAGTGCTGGTGCGGGTCGAAGACAACCTGATCACCGTGCGCCCGATCGCCGGCACTCGCCCACGCGGGGCCAACGAAGAGGCGGACTTGGAGCTGGAAAAAGACCTGCTGTCCGACGACAAGGAAATTGCCGAGCACTTGATGCTGATCGACCTGGGCCGTAACGACACCGGTCGGGTCTCGGAAATCGGTTCGGTGAAACTCACCGAAAAAATGGTGATCGAGCGTTATTCCAACGTGATGCACATCGTGTCCAACGTCACCGGTCAATTGAAGGCCGGGCTGACAGCGATGGACGCACTGCGGGCGATTCTGCCGGCGGGCACCTTGTCTGGCGCACCGAAGATTCGCGCGATGGAAATCATCGACGAACTGGAACCGGTCAAGCGTGGTGTCTACGGCGGCGCCGTTGGATACTTCGCCTGGAACGGCAACATGGACACCGCGATCGCGATCCGCACCGCGGTGATCAAGAACGGCGAACTGCACGTGCAGGCCGGTGGAGGCATCGTTGCCGACTCGGTGCCGGCGCTGGAATGGGAAGAAACCCTGAATAAGCGCCGCGCGATGTTCCGTGCGGTGGCCCTTGCCGAACAAACACCGGCAAGCTGAGTTCACGCAAAACCTGTGGGAGCGGGCTTGCTCGCGAAAGCGGAGTGTCATTCACCTCAAATGTTGAATGGAATGCCGCCTTCGCGAGCAAGCCCGCTCCCACAGGTCTAGTCGGTTATCAGAAATCCAGACTGACCCCCACATTGATGCCTTGCTGGGTAAAGTCATCATCCTTGCGGAACGTGTATCCGCCACGCAGCGCCAGATCGGCCGTCAACTTGTGGCTGACCCCCAGGCTCACGCGATTCAAGTGGCTTTGCGGTGTATAGCCGTCCAGTTTGAAGTCCAGGGACGGCAGGCTGTTGAGCGCGATGTTTACTTTCTGAGTGTCATCCTCGTATTCACGCTCATACGCGTATTCGCCGAACACTTGAGTCTGCGCGGTGATCTGATACTTACCCTGCAGACCGGCGCCCAAACGTTTTGAATCGCGAGTCTGATCATCAAAGGTCAGCGCCGTGGAACGAGTGCTGTTTTCCGAATAGCCGTCGACTTCCACTTTTGCGTAATCGGCGCTGATGAAGGGCGACAAGTGCCACTCGCTGCCCGGTTGCGCAATGTCGTAGCCAACCCGTGTGCTGAAGGCCCACAGATAGCCATCGGTATCGCCTTTTTCCGCTCCTTCGCTGGCACCCAGATCGAATTTGCGTTTGAGGTTGTCGTAATCCAGCTTGCCGCCGGTCAACGCGGCATCGGCCCACCAGCGATTCTGCTGGAACTGGGCGAAGGCGGTGGCCAGGTAGCTGTTGAGTTTGTAGTCCGAGTCGTTATTGCCTGCTTCCAGGTTCTGACGATAGAAACCCGCCGCCACACCGACGCGCCAGGCGTCATTGAGACGATAGCTGCCGCCGATGTTCAGGTTGTAACCGCTGCCATCAGCGCTGGCGCCGCTGCTTTGGCTATCGACATCCAGATGCTGGCCGCCACCGGCGACAATCGCGCGCCATTGGCCGACCGCCTGCCAGTTCTCCCAGTCCGATTGCCATTGGCTGCGCAGTTCATCCTGGTGCGCACGCAAGGTAGCGTGGGCCATTTCCGGCAACAACGTCAGCTCCCACGGCGCAGCCAGTAGGGAGTAGGCGTAGTCGGAAATCAGTTTCTGCCCGGCTTCGGTCGGATGAACCCCATCGTTATAAATCAGCTTGCTGGGGTCCGGGGTGGCACTGTTGATGCCATACGTAGGGTTTTCGGTGCAGCTGTTACCGCTGAAGCAAGTCGCCGTCAGGTTCTGGCCTGTAGCAAAACCGAATCGAGCCGGATCGGCGAAGGTTTCCTGCAACAGCAGCGGAATGTTCAACGGGATGATTTCGGCATCGATCCCCGCGAGACGGGTGACCAGTTGCCGGTTGAAGGCAGAGCTCAGTAGTGAGGTGGGTGTCTGCTGGGGCGTGCCATTGATGGCGGGCGTCAAACCCAGGTCGGGCAACAGCCAGACCATAATGTACCGGGCGCCGGCGGTTTGCAGAACCTGGACGCTGTTGGCCAGTCGATCCGCAGCGGCATTCGCCTGAGCGCCACTTTGTACACGTCCCTGAAGAAAATCGTTACCACCCCCGGAAATGTAATACAGCGCATTCGGATCGGCGCTGAAGTTGTTTGTCGGCAGATAGCCCGAGCGTGTGCGTTCACCCGTGGCGGATACGCTGGTGATCGAGGTGAGGATCTGGTCGGTGCGATATCCGCCAACGGCCCAGTTATTACCGTCCGGCAGGCCCTGGTTCGCACGCGCCGCCGAGGTTGAAGCGGCCGTCTGGTCCGGTGAAAACCCGAGCCTTCCACCCAGCAGTTGGGTCGAGTTGGCGGAGTAAGCTTCGCCGCTGCCGTCCTGGTAAACCGGCCCGGTCCGGTTGGTGAAGCGCAGGGTAGAGCCGGGAGGGCCGCCCGTGTCGGTAAACTGCCCGGCATCGTTGAGGCTATCGCCGAAGACGATGAAATTCGAATAAGGGTTGGGCGCTGCGATCGCCTGGGTGCAGGCCGTGGCGAGCAAGCACCCGGCAAGCGGTACAGCCAACGTCTGTCTGATCATGAGCAAGTCCGTTTGTTATTGTTGTAGTGAGCAAAACGACAGTGCCAAAAACTATAGAGCCTGTTGCCGTTCGGCGCGAACCCGTCAATTGTTTCAAGAGCTTCCATCGCCCCATATTGCACGCTCTGCCCAGCTAAGTTACTGTGCCGAGACGTATAAATGAGACCTTCCCCGTGTTGATCGTCAGCAAACTTCTGGATCAAGTCATCAAGGCACACGCCCGTTGGCGTTGGCGCGCCTGAATCCTTCTGCCGGCCCGGCCGGATCTTTACCGCTTTGCCTTCTTTACCCATAAGACAAACCGCTTTGCAGCGCGACTCCAGCGACTGACAAAGCGCAGGACGCTGCGGGTAAATCATTCGAAGGCTGTATTCAAAGTCAGTAAATTCAAGAGGTTCATAACGCCATGTTGCTGATGATCGATAACTACGACTCTTTTACTTACAACGTTGTGCAATACCTTGGTGAGCTCGGCTCCCAGGTCAAAGTCGTGCGCAACGATGAGCTCACCATTGCCGAAATCGAAGCCCTCAACCCGGAGCGGATCGTCGTTTCGCCCGGCCCTTGCACGCCGAATGAAGCCGGCGTGTCGATTGATGTGATCAAACATTTTGGCGGTAAATTGCCGATTCTGGGCGTCTGCCTGGGTCATCAGTCCATCGGCCAGGCCTTTGGCGGCGATGTGGTGCGCGCCCGTCAGGTCATGCACGGCAAAACCAGCCCGGTGTTCCACGAGGACAAGGGCGTTTTCGAAGGCCTGAACCATCCGCTGACGGTCACCCGCTATCATTCACTGATCGTCAAACGTGAAACCCTGCCCGATTGCCTGGAGCTGACCGCCTGGACTCAGCTTGAAGACGGCTCGGTCGACGAGATCATGGGCCTGCGCCACAAGACACTGAACATCGAGGGCGTCCAGTTTCACCCTGAGTCGATCCTCACCGAACAGGGCCACGAGCTGTTCGCTAATTTCCTCAAACAAACCGGCGGCACGCGCTAAGGACTTTTCATGAATATCAAGACAGCCCTGAGCCGTATCGTCGAACAGCTCGACCTCAGCACCGATGAGATGCGCGATGTCATGCGCGAAATCATGACCGGTCAATGCACGGATGCGCAGATCGGCGCGTTCATGATGGCCATGCGCATGAAGAGTGAAAGCATCGACGAAATCGTCGGCGCCGTGTCGGTCATGCGCGAGCTGGCGGACAAGGTCGAGCTCAAGACTCTCGACGGCGTCGTCGATGTGGTCGGCACCGGTGGCGATGGCGCGAACATTTTTAACGTCTCGACCGCTTCCTCGTTCGTGGTGGCGGCGGCCGGTTGCACGGTGGCCAAGCACGGTAACCGTGCGGTCTCGGGCAAAAGCGGCAGCGCCGATCTGCTGGAGGCGGCGGGTATCTACCTGAACCTGACGCCGGTTCAGGTAGCACGCTGCATCGACAACGTCGGCATCGGTTTCATGTTCGCCCAGACCCATCACAGCGCCATGAAGCACGCCGCCGGCCCGCGCCGGGAGCTGGGCTTGCGCACGCTGTTCAACATGCTTGGCCCGCTTACGAATCCGGCCGGCGTGAAGCACCAGGTGGTGGGCGTGTTCAATCAGGCGTTGTGCCGGCCGCTGGCTGAAGTCTTGCAGCGTATGGGCAGCAAGCACGTGCTGGTGGTTCACTCGAAGGATGGCCTGGACGAGTTCAGTCTGGCGGCGCCAACCTTCGTGGCGGAATTGAAGGATGACCAGATCACCGAGTATTGGGTCGAGCCAGAAGACCTGGGCATGAAAAGCCAGAGCCTGCACGGTCTGGCAGTGGATAGCCCGGCGGCCTCGCTGGAGCTGATTCGCGATGCCCTGGGCAAGCGCAAGACCGAGAACGGTCAGAAAGCCGCGGAAATGATTATTCTCAATGCCGGTGCCGCGCTGTACGCCGCCGACCATGCCAGCAGTTTGAAAGAAGGCGTTGCCCTGGCGCACGATGCGCTGCACACAGGCCTCGCTCGGGAAAAACTGGAGGAGTTGGGTGCATTTACCGCGGTATTCAAAGTGGAGAATGAGGGATGAGTGTACCGACGGTTCTGGAAAACATTCTGGCCCGTAAAGTCCAGGAAGTCGCCGAGCGTAGCGCTCGCGTAAGCCTGGCGGAGCTGGAAAGTCTGGCCAAGGCGGCCGATGCACCCCGTGGTTTTGCCAAGGCATTGTTGGCTCAGGCCAAGCTCAAGCAGCCAGCGGTCATTGCAGAAATCAAGAAAGCTTCACCGAGCAAAGGCGTTATCCGCGAGAACTTCGTTCCCGCCGACATCGCCAAGAGTTACGAGAAGGGCGGCGCGACCTGTCTGTCAGTGCTCACCGATATCGATTACTTCCAGGGCGCCGATGCGTATCTGCAACAGGCGCGGGCGGCGTGCAAACTGCCGGTGATCCGCAAGGACTTCATGATCGATCCGTACCAGATCGTCGAAGCCCGAGCGTTGGGCGCCGACTGCGTGCTATTGATCGTCTCCGCACTGGATGACGTGAAAATGGCCGAGCTGGCTGCCGTGGCCAAAAGTGTCGGCCTCGATGTGCTGGTGGAAGTTCACGATGGCGACGAGCTGGAGCGAGCCTTGAAAACCCTCGACACTCCGTTGGTCGGCGTAAACAACCGCAACCTGCACACCTTCGAAGTCAATCTGGAAACCACGCTCGATCTGTTGCCGCGTATCCCGCGTGATCGCTTGGTGATCACCGAAAGTGGCATTCTCAACCGGGCCGATGTCGAGCTGATGGAAATCAGCGATGTGTACGCGTTCCTGGTTGGCGAAGCGTTTATGCGCGCCGAAAGCCCGGGCACCGAACTGCAGCGTCTGTTCTTTCCTGAGCGTGGTATCGCGGTGAGCGGTTCTACACTCGACTGAGTACAAATAGACAAACCGCGGCGCTCCCTTCGCGAGCAAGCCCGCTCCCACATTAGTCCGCGTCCATTCAGACAACGCCGATCCAATGTGGGAGCGGGCTTGCTCGCGAAGACGGTATGAGATGCACAGCAGATTGAACGTCCTATGGATTACCTGATGACCTCACCTATCGCTCTGCCCGTCGAAGCCGGCCTGTTCGCCGAACAGGACCTGTTGGCCCATGTGTGCACCGGCGATTCGGAGTTTGGCCTGCTGTTCTGGCAACCTAACGACCGCGCATTGGTCATGCCGCGACGGTTGAATCGTCTGCCTGGGTTCGAGGCCGCGTGCGAAGTGGCGGCAGCGGCAGGATGGCCGGTGTTGTTGCGTGAGACCGGCGGTGAACCGGTGCCGCAATCGGCTTCAACGATCAACATCGCGCTGGTCTACGCGCCACCGCGTAGCGAGGGCGACCAGAACCGCATTGAAACCGGTTATCGCCGGCTTTGCGATCCGATTTGTCAGTTACTCGATGAACTGGGCGGCGTTTCGTCTTTGGGTGAAATAGAGGGGGCGTTCTGCGATGGACGTTTCAACGTCAACCTTGATGGTCGCAAGATGGTCGGCACGGCTCAACGCTGGCGCCAGAGCAAGGGCGGTACGCGTCCGGTAGGGTTGGTACACGGTGCTTTGTTGCTCGATAACGAGCGTGAGTCGATGGTTGCGGCGGTTAACCGTTTCAATGAAGCCTGTGGCCTGGAGCAGCGAGTTCGCGCCGAGAGCCACATTGCTCTTCATGAAAAATATGCAGCACCTGATGCGTTGGGGCGACTCGACACGTTGTACCGCCAGTTGCTGGCAGACATGTTCAGGGTTTAGCGCGTACCGAAGACCACCATGGTCTTGCCTTTGACGTCCACCAGGTTGCGTTCTTCCAGGTCCTTGAGTACGCGACCGACCATCTCACGTGAACAACCGACAATCCGCCCGATCTCCTGACGGGTCACCTTGATCTGCATGCCATCGGGATGGGTCATTGCATCTGGCTGCTTGCACAGCTCCAAGAGGCAGCGTGCGACGCGGCCGGTAACGTCGAAGAATGCAAGGTCACCTACTTTGCGGGTGGTGTTGCGCAGGCGCTGTGCGATTTGTCCGCTGAGCACGTAAAGAATGTCTGGATCCTGTTGGGACAGCTCGCGGAATTTCGCGTAGCTGATCTCGGCGACTTCGCACTCGATCTTGGCGCGCACCCAGGCGCTGCGTTCCTGTTCCAGGCCGGCCTGTTCGAACAGGCCCAACTCGCCGAAAAAGTCTCCGGAGTTCAGGTAGGCGATGATCATTTCGCGGCCGTCGTCATCCTCGATCAGGATGGTGACGGAACCCTTGATGATGAAGAACAGCGTGTCCGAGCGATCACCGGCACAAATGATGTTGCTTTTGGCCGCATAACGACGGCGCTGGCAGTGCATCAACAGCTTGTCGAGGTTCTTGATTTTGGGTGTTGGGGTAATAGCAACCATGGTTGTATCCCGAAAAGACTTCACGGTGTGTTTGGTTTTCTTATGAGTCGCTGAGGTTGCTACAAAGCTGGCTATGCGCCAGTGAATTGGCGCCAGCTTAACAGACACTTCCTGCAATATTCGAGAATTTACCTACAGCGCAGCGGCTTGCGTCGTAGGAAGGCGAGACGCCGTCAATCAAGGCCTCTGTGCTAAGCTGGCGACCCTTTTTTATACAGTGGAGTCTTGGCGATGAAGGCACGCATCCAATGGGCTGGCGAAGCCATGTTCCTCGGCGAATCCGGCAGCGGTCATGTCGTGGTCATGGACGGTCCGCCCGATGCCGGCGGTCGCAACCTGGGCGTCCGGCCGATGGAAATGCTCCTGCTGGGTGTTGGCGGTTGCAGCAATTTCGACGTGGTCAGCATCCTCAAGAAGTCTCGTCAGGCCGTTGAAAGCTGCGAAGCCTTCCTCGAAGCCGAGCGCGCCACCGAAGATCCGAAGGTTTTCACCAAGATCCACATGCACTTCGTGGTCAAGGGCCGCGGCTTGAAAGAAGCCCAGGTCAAACGCGCCATCGAGCTTTCTGCCGAGAAGTATTGCTCGGCGTCGATCATGCTGGGCGCGGCTGGCGTGGTCATTACCCATGACTACGAGATCATCGAACTCGGTTGAATCGACATTCAACTATCATAAAGGCAGTGCAGACTCTGGCGATCTGAAGCTCGCGTCTGCACCCGAACAGACAACCAAAATCGCCATCGCGAAGAGGTGTTAACCGTCCTACGCAGGTGTGTCGTTCGCATCTGACGGGCATGCTTGATCATGCGGCCGGGCCGCAATACATAGAGAGTGTCTAACGGTGAAAAGCAAACTCAAGCTCCACGGGTTCAATAACCTGACAAAGACCTTGAGCTTCAACATCTATGACATCTGCTACGCGGAAACCCCGCAAGACCAACAGGCTTACGTCGAGTATATCAATAAAGAGTACAACGCGAAGCGCCTGACGCAGATCCTCACAGAAGTTGTCGATATCATTGGCGCCAACATCCTGAACATTGCCAGTCAGGACTATGAACCCCAGGGCGCCAGTGTCACGATTCTGATCTCCGAAGAGCCGGTGACCCCGACCGACAGTCAGATCGAAGAGTCCCCGGGCCCGCTGCCTGAAATTATCCTGGCCCACCTCGACAAGAGCCACATCACGGTGCACACCTACCCGGAAATCCATCCGGACGATGGCATCGCGACATTCCGTGTGGACATTGATGTGTCGACCTGTGGCGTCATTTCACCGCTCAAGGCGCTCAACTTCCTGATTCACCAGTTCGATTCGGACATCGTGACCGTGGATTATCGTGTGCGCGGCTTCACCCGTGACGTAGAAGGCAAAAAGCACTTCATCGACCACGAGATCAACTCGATTCAGAACTACCTTTCCGAAGACACCCGCGACGCGTACCAGATGACCGACGTGAACGTGTACCAGGAAAACCTGTTCCACACCAAAATGCTGCTGAAGAACTTCGAACTGGATAACTACCTGTTCGGCGACGCTACCAGCAACCTGTCTTCTGAGCAGCGTGCCCAGGTGACCGAGCGTGTTAAACACGAAATGCTGGAAATCTTCTACGCGCGCAACATGCCGAGCTAAGATTTTCGAGCACAAAAAAGGCGACTCCCTCACGGCAGTCGCCTTTTTTATTGCGAGTATCCCTTGTAGGAGCAAGGCTTGCCCGCGATTGCGTCCTTGAGATCGCCATCGCGGGTAAGCCTTGCTCCTACGAAAGCCCCTGAGGTCAGATCCGGTAAGTACTCTTGGTCATGACCTTGGCCATCAGGCTCATGCCGAACTTCACCGGTGCCGGGAAGCGCAAACCTCCAGCCTCCAGCGCGCTTTCGGCGTGGTGTTCTTCATCAATGCGCATCTGCTCGAGGATCGCCCGGGACTTTTCGTCCTCGGCCGGCAGTTGCTCAAGGTGTTCGTTGAGGTGTTTGCAGACCTGATGCTCGGTGGCAGCAACGAAACCCAGGCTGACTTTATCGCTGATCAACCCGGCCACCGCGCCAATCCCGAACGACATGCCGTAGAACAGCGGATTAAGAATGCTGGTATGGCTGCCCAACTGTTTTATGCGTTGTTCGCACCAGACCAGGTGGTCGATTTCTTCTTCGGCGGCATGCTCCATGGCGGCGCGCACTTGCGGCAGCTTGGCGGTCAGGGCCTGACCCTGATACAGCGCCTGGGCACAGACTTCGCCGGTATGGTTGATGCGCATCAGGCCGGCGACGTGCCGGGTGTCTTCGTCGCTCATTTGCGCATCCGGCTGAACGATAGCGGGCGAAGGGCGGTACGGCTGACCACTGAAGGGCAACAAGGTACGCATCGCGGCATCGGCTTGCAGCAGAAGGCGGTCAATCGGCGAGTAGTGACGTTGGGTAGTCATGCTGACCTCCGGGAAGAATCTCGGCGGCCAGTTTAACCCAATCGGCCGGGGAAGGTTTGCGCTGGGTCATTTCCGGTGGGGGCATCACCAAACCTGTAGGAGCACGGCTTGCCGGCGATGGCGATCTCAATGACGCCATCGCCGGCAAGCCGTACTCCTACAAGGGCGGGTTATGAATCAGCCCGGCGGCCAATGCATCTGGCGCTGACCCAATACATGCATATGAATGTGATAGACGGTCTGCCCACCCAGTGGATTGCAATTCATGACCACGCGGAAGCCCTCTTCGCAACCCAGCTCCAGGGCCAGACGCTGGGCGGTGAACAGAAGATGCCCCGCCAATGCCTTGTCGTCCTCGGTCAGGTCGTTAAGCGTGCGCACCGCTTTTTTCGGGATCACCAGAAAATGCACCGGTGCCTGTGGGGCGATGTCGTGGAAGGCCAGTACCTGGTCGTCCTCGTAAATGATCTTGGCCGGGATTTCCCGGTTGATGATCTTGGTGAACAGAGTATCCACAGCTGTTTTCTCCGTTGTTTGGGCTGGCCTGAGTGTAACCATGGGTTATGCCCGAGCCCAGCCTTTTACCTTGAGGGGGCGATCAGCGCGGGCAGTAAGCCTTGTTGACCATACCGGCGATTGTCCGGGTCAGCCAGCGCGAGCCGAGCCGCGGCAGGAAGGCGCGCCAGCGGTTGCATCGACCCGGAATAATGATGGCGCGATTTTTCTCCAGTGCCCGCACGGTATAGAGCGCGACTTCCTCGGGGCTCATCAGCATTTTGCTGTCGATCAGCTTGCCAGCGTCCAATTGCGCGGTGCGGAAAAACGCCGTACGGGTAGGGCCGGGGCAGAGCACCGAGACCTTGACCGCGCATTTTTTCAGTTCGACGCGCAACCCTTCGGAAAAGTGCAGCACATAAGCCTTGCTGGCGTAGTAAGTACTCATCCACGGGCCCGGATGGAACGCCGCCACCGAGGCGACATTCAAAATTTGCCCGCCGCCCTGCAGCGCCATGCTGTTGCCGATCGCGTGACATAGGCGAGTGAGCGCGAGGATGTTCACTTCGATCAGGTCCTGCTCGGTCATCCAGTCCTGAGCCAGAAAAGGGCCGCAGGTGCCGATGCCGGCGCAGTTGACCAGCAAATCGATCTGCCGGTCACCTTCCTCCAGCTCCAGCAGAAAACCGGACAGCCGTAGCGGCTCGCCGAGGTCACAGGCTCGGAACAGCACTTCCACGCCAAAACGTTGAGTCAGTTCAATCGCAATACTTTCCAGCTGATCACGCTGACGGGCCACCAGAATCAGGCTGCGGCCGCGCCGGGCCAGCGCTTCGGCCATCGCCAGGCCGATGCCGCTGGAAGCGCCAGTGATCAGAGCGTAACGGGTCATGCATTTCTCCTTCGCAACAGCTCCGCGCCGGCGACGCAGGTGTCACGGACGGGGAGCGCTGTTCATTCTTTCGCAGAGTCTACAGGGGGCTGGGCTTCTTCGGCTGCATCGTCGGCTGAATTTGGCGCTGGCTCTGCTTCCGCGGCGGTTTGATCTTCGATCTCTTCGGTGGTCACGGAGTCACTTTCATAGCTGCTCTGGGTGGCGCTTTCGTATTCGCTCTGAATGGTAGTAAGGCCACCGGTCAGTCCGCCGATGAACAGGATCGCGATAAACACCAGCCATAGTGAAGACAGGACCTTGACCGCGGTGCTGTTGGGCGGTGGTGGCGCACCGTATCGATTGGCGGTGTTATTACCCGGCGCAATCACCATCACGAACGGAAAGATGCTGCCCACGAACGGTACGAGGGTCAGCAGCCAGAGCCAGCCAGACCAGCCAACATCATGCAGGCGCTGGACACTGAACTGAATGCTGACGAACGCGAGCGCCACGAAGAGAATAAAGGCCAGCAAGCCACCGAGAATCAGGCCAGCGGTCGAGTCCGTACTGATGAGGGCCAAGGCGAAAACAGCAAGCAAAGAGCCAACGCTAAGGGTCACCAGCGTCAGCGACATCGTCCAGGCCAGATAACGCAAGCGACCGATCCGACCCTCGAAGCTGAACGGCTTGAGTGTGGAAAACGCAGGCAAGGCTTCGCCAACGGTAGCCTGGGGTGGTGCGTAAGGGGATTCGGGATCTGCCGCGACGGCAGGGGCGTGTTCATGAACGTCAGACAGGTTCAGCTCGATCGAGGGTTCGGATTCGATCCGGGCATCGATACCGGTTTTGGTCAGTGCCCGGAGATAAGTCTGCGCATCGACCTGTGACAGGTCGCGTTTGAGTGCGACCGGCTTGCCACTGAACAGCCGCTCGATGGCAGCCACATCGCTTTTGAACAACTCGGCGAGATTGAGTTTGGCGGTAGTGACGTCAACACCCGGCAGCAGAGCGCCGTCGAACACGATCTTGAAACGGTTTTCGCTCATTGCGAGGCATCCTTGTCGCGAGTGTTTCAGGGGGTATTGCGTGTGGAGTGTAAGGCCAGCCGGAATGGGCTGGCCAAGTTTTACTGTCAGCGTGGCCAGCGCTTGGGCAGCGCTGCCGCCAGTTCCAGCGCTTTGCGGTACTCGGCATCAAGGCGAGCGACCAATTGATCGACACTCGGCAGGTCATCGATCTCGCCGACACCCTGGCCCGCGGACCAGACGGTTTTCCAAGCTTTGGCTTCATCGTTAATGGGCTTGAGTTTGGAGCCGAAGTCTACCTGGCCCTTGCCTTGCAGCGCTGCCATGTCGAAACCCGCAGCCTCAAGGCTCTGACGCATAAAGCTCGCCGGTACTCCCGACACCGCTGGAGTATGGACGATGTCCGCGGCTCTGGAAGTCAGCAGCATCTCTTTATAGGCGTCAGGCGCATGACTTTCGGTGGTGCCGATAAATCGCGTTCCGAAGTAGGCCAGATCCGCACCGAGCAGTTGTGCCGCGAGAATCTCGTGGCCGTGGTTCAGGCAACCGGCCAGCAGCAGGGTCTTGTCGAAGAATTGGCGGATCTCGGCAATCAGCGAGAACGGGCTCCAGGTTCCGGCGTGTCCACCGGCGCCCGCTGCCACGGCGATCAAACCGTCGACCCCGGCCTCGGCGGCTTTCTCTGCGTGGCGACGAGTCGTCACGTCATGGAACACCAGACCGCCATAGCTGTGCACTGCATCGACCAGTTCTTTCACAGCTCCGAGGCTGGTGATCACAATCGGCACTTTGTGCTCGATGCAGATCGCCAGGTCCGCTTGCAGTCGCGGGTTGCTGTTGTGGACGATCAGGTTCACCGCATAAGGCGCCGGATTCTCCAGTGTCGCCAACCCTGCTTCGATCTCTTCCAGCCAGGCCTTGAAGCCGCTGCTCTCGCGCTGGTTCAGCGCAGGAAAGCTGCCCACCACGCCATTACGGCAGCAGGCGAGCACCAGTTGTGGGTTGGAGATCAGGAACATTGGCGCTGCCACCACAGGCAGACGCAGGCGTTGTTCGAGCAGAGCGGGCAGCGACATTGGAAGTACCCCGGTGAGTTGTGCTTGTTGGAGTTAGAACGGCCGAACGACGACCAGAATTACAATGGCCAGCAATATCAGAACCGGCACTTCATTGAACCAGCGATAAAAGACATGACTGCGGGTGTTCTCGCCACGGGCAAAGCGTTTCACCTGGGCGCCACACATGTGGTGGTAGCCGATCAGGATCACCACAAGGGTCAACTTGGCGTGAATCCACGCACCTTGACTGAATATGCTTGGGTTCAGGCCGATCAGTGCGATGCCGAAAATCAAGGTGGCGATCATCGCCGGCCCCATGATGCCGCGGTACAGCTTGCGCTCCATGATGCTGAAGCGTTCCTTGCTGACGGTGTCCTCGCTTTGGGCATGATAGACAAACAGGCGCGGCAGATAGAACAGGCCGGCAAACCAGCAGACCATGCTGATGATGTGAAGCGCTTTGAGCCACAGATAAAGCATTTTTAGTTATTCCCAGGTTCACGGTAGCCCGAATAGTAGAGAAAGTGTCCCGTCTGGGACATAACTGTTCAATTTTGACAGCGGCTTTTGCGTCCATACTGCGTCGCCGCTCCTCGCCATAGCGCGCTATGACTCGTCGCGGCGCCTTGTCTGGCCACAAAAGCCACTCGCCAAAAGTTGAACGTTATGCCCCAGACGGGACACGTGAGCCGCCACACGTCACCTTGACGGTTGTCGCAGAGCCGCGCGGCCCCTATTATCGACGGCTTTCCAGTGGGTTCGTTGAGGGCAGGTTTATGGTCAAGGTCGGTATCGTCGGCGGCACGGGTTACACCGGTGTCGAACTGCTGCGTCTGTTGGCGCAGCACCCGCAAGCTGAAGTGGCAGTCATCACTTCCCGATCCGAGGCCGGTCTGGCCGTGGCTGATATGTATCCGAACCTGCGCGGTCATTACGACGGTCTGGCGTTCAGCGTTCCGGACATCAAGACGCTGGGCGCTTGCGACGTGGTGTTCTTCGCCACGCCTCATGGTGTGGCTCATGCACTGGCGGGTGAACTGTTGGCTGCCGGTACCAAGGTCATTGACCTGTCGGCGGACTTCCGTCTGCAAGACGCTGATGAGTGGGCCAAGTGGTACGGTCAGCCGCACGGCGCGCCGGAGCTGCTGGAAGAGGCGGTTTACGGTTTGCCGGAAGTCAATCGCGAGCAAATCAAGCAGGCTCGCCTGATCGCTGTGCCGGGTTGCTACCCGACTGCTACGCAATTGGGTTTCCTGCCATTGCTTGAAGCCGGCCTGGCCGACACCACCCGTTTGATCGCCGACTGCAAATCCGGTGTCAGTGGTGCCGGTCGTGGCGCGTCTGTAGGTTCGCTGTACTCCGAGACGTCGGAAAGCATGAAGGCTTACGCCGTAAAAGGTCACCGTCACCTGCCGGAAATCCGCCAGGGCCTGCGTCGCGCAGCGGGCAAGGACGTCGGTCTGACTTTCGTTCCGCACCTGACGCCAATGATTCGAGGCATCCACTCGACGCTCTACGCGACGGTCGTGGATCGCTCGGTGGATCTGCAGGCGCTGTTTGAAAAGCGTTATGCCAACGAACCGTTCGTCGATGTCATGCCCGCTGGCAGCCATCCGGAAACCCGCAGCGTGCGCGGTGCCAACGTTTGCCGCATTGCGGTGCATCGTCCACAGGATGGTGACCTGGTGGTGGTGTTGTCGGTGATCGACAACCTGGTCAAAGGCGCGTCGGGGCAGGCGGTGCAGAACATGAACATCCTGTTCGGGCTGGATGAGCGCCTGGGCTTGTCTCACGCTGGCATGTTGCCGTAAGGCTTTAGCCCGCTCAGCAAAAAGGCCCGTCTGACGGGCCTTTTTGCATTTCGAGCCGGCAATCGGGTTTATTGATATACCGTAACAATAGTTGACCGATTTTCTAGGAGAAGCGGATAATGCGCGTCATCACGCATTATGGCGGCGTAACGCCGGGAGATAGTTAGCATGAGCGTCGAATCCTTCACCCCCACGGCTTTGCAATTCACCCACGGTGCCGCGCACAAGGTGAAGAGCCTGGTCGATGAAGAGGGGAATGATCGCTTGAAGCTGCGCGTATTCGTTACGGGCGGCGGTTGTTCAGGTTTTCAGTACGGCTTCACCTTCGATGAGGAAGTGGCCGATGACGACACCATTGTCGAGCGCGAAGGGGTGAGTCTGGTCGTTGATCCGATGAGCTTCCAGTACCTGGCAGGTGCCGAGGTGGATTATCAGGAAGGTCTGGAAGGTTCGCGCTTCGTGATCAAGAATCCGAACGCCAGCACCACGTGTGGCTGCGGCTCTTCGTTCTCGATCTGATCGTAATCTACCGCATCACCAAGCGCCGCATGGCCTCAGGGCTCTGCGGCGTTTTGTTGTCTGGGATTCGGTATGGCTAGTCAGGCAGGGTAAATGGCGCCGAGTACGCGCAGGCCACGGGCGCCGGTGACGCTAGGGCGATTGGCAGCGATGCCTTCAAGGCAGCAATGGGCCAGCCAGGCGAAGGCCATGGCTTCGACCCAGTCGGGGTCTACACCGTAAGCCGCGGTGCTGCTGACCTTGGTGTTCGGCAGCAAGCTGGCCAAGCGGCTCATCAGCGTGACGTTGTGGGCGCCGCCGCCGCAGACCAACAGTTCCTGGGTATCTGATTGAGCGCTTTGCAGTGACTCGACGATGGTCAGGGCTGTCAGTTCGAGCAGGGTTGCCTGCACGTCTTCGGCGGCGAAGGTCGACAGTTTCGATAGATGCTGTGTCAGCCATGGCAGGTTGAACACTTCGCGGCCGGTGCTCTTTGGGCCTTTGGTCACGAAAAATGGATCACTCAGCAGTTCGTTCAGCAGATCCGGTTCGACCTTGCCGCTGGCAGCCCATTGGCCATCGCGATCAAAGTTGTCGCCGTGTTGCTGGTGAATCCACGCATCCAGCAAGACATTGCCCGGGCCACAGTCGAAACCCGCAACAGGCTTGCCAGGTTCAATCAGGCTGAGGTTGCTGAAACCGCCAACGTTCAATACCGCGCGATTGCCTGCGCGCTCTTCAAACAACGCTTCGTGAAAGGCTGGGACCAGTGGGGCGCCTTGTCCGCCAGCCGCAACATCGCGGCTGCGGAAGTCGCTGACCACGGTGATGCTGGTCAACTCGGTCAGAAGGGCAGGATTGCCGATCTGCACGGTGAAGCCGCGCGCCGGTTCGTGGCGAATGGTCTGGCCGTGGCTGCCAATCGCGCGAATGTCTTCGGGTTTCAAGTTTTGTTGGTCGAGGAGGGTATGAATGCCTTGTGCTGCCAATTTCACCCAGTTTTGCTGAGCGATGGCGGAGCGGGCAATCTCGTCCGGGCCGCTGGCGCACAAGCCAAGCAGCTCGGTGCGCAGGGAGTCAGGCATTGGGGTGTAGTGCGTGGCGATCAGTTTGATCGCCGGGGCCAGCTCGACCAGCGCAATGTCCAGGCCATCGAGGCTGGTCCCGGACATCACACCTATATAGAGCGTCATGGCTTAGCGCTTGCTCGAAGCTAGCTGCGTGGATTTTTCTTGATCCATGCGCGCCATCAGCGGTTGGCTCTGCGCGAGGAAGCGTGCGCGTTCCGCCTTGGAGATCGGATCTGCCATCGCTACCTTTTGGCCTAGTGGGTCGACGTGCACGCCATTGACCTGGAACTCGTAATGCAAATGCGGTCCGGTGGAAAGTCCGGTGGTGCCGATGTAGCCGATCACCTGGCCTTGTTTGACGCTACTGCCAGTCTGCACGCCTTTGGCAAAGCCCTGCATGTGGCCGTAAAGCGTACGGTAGGTGTTGCCGTGCTGGATGATCACGGTATTGCCGTAGCCGCCACGGCGACCGGCCAACAACACTTTGCCGTCACCGGCTGCCTTGATTGGAGTGCCACGCGGCGCTGCATAGTCGACGCCTTTGTGAGCGCGGATCTTGTTCAGGATCGGGTGCTTGCGGCCCATCGAGAATTTCGAGCTGATACGGGCGAAGTCTACCGGGGTACGGATAAACGCCTTGCGCATGCTGTTGCCGTCAGCAGTGTAGTAGCTGCTGTTGCCTTGTTTATTGGTGTAACGCACGGCGGTGTAGGTCTTGCCGCGGTTAGTGAAGCGAGCGGAAAGGATTGGGCCATTGCCGACGGCCTTGCCGTTGACGACTTTTTGTTCGTAGATGACATCGAACTCATCACCCTGGCGAATATCCTGGGCGAAGTCGACGTCATAGCCAAACACGCTGGCCATGTCCATGGTCAGGCTGTGGGACAAACCGGCGCGTGTAGCGGACTGCGACAGCGAACTGTTGATCACACCATGAACGTAGGCAGAGCGCACGGTCGGCTTGGCGGTAATGCGGTTGAATGCATAACCCTTGTCATTCTTGGTCAGGGTGATGCTTTCGACATCGCTGACCTTGCTGTGCAGATTGGTCAGCTGGCCATCGGGGCTCAGTTCGAATTCAAGTTTCTGGCCGTGTTTGAGTTGGCTGAACTGCTTGGCCTGCTTGTCACTGGCCAGCACCTCATGCACTGAAGCTGCTGGAAGGCCGACTTTCTCGAACAGTGTGGAGAGTGTATCGCCTTTGGAAACGATCACTTCCCTGTGGTTTGGAGACTTTTTTTCTTCGATCACAGGCGCCGGCGCGGGCGCGGCCTGAGCGGTTTCCTGGGGTTCTTCGGCGCTGTTTTCGATCTGAGCGAAAGGGGAAGCTGCTGGCTCATTTGTGGCCTGGACGGCCTCGGCAGCGTCTTGATCTTGTGTCAGTTGTTCCGCAGGGCTTTCCAGTTCAAGACTCAGGGTCGTCTTTTTGGCTTCAACATCACTGGAAGGAAATACCAGAAGCGCCAGGCTCAGAAGGGCGGCGATGCCACTTGCTGCGAGCAGGTGGGTCTTCGGGTAAAGCGGCGGCGCTTTAGACGATTCTTTGGTCATAGGTAATTTTTGACTTTGAAAAAGATGAATTGGAAAAGATGAATGACATGATGAAGATGAAATAACTGTATA
>NZ_CP180479.1:2105000-6355000 GCF_047758635.1 Pseudomonas frigoris | reverse complement strand
GACCGTCAGCTAAGGTCCCAAAGTTATGGTTAAGTGGGAAACGATGTGGGAAGGCTTAGACAGCTAGGAGGTTGGCTTAGAAGCAGCCACCCTTTAAAGAAAGCGTAATAGCTCACTAGTCGAGTCGGCCTGCGCGGAAGATGTAACGGGGCTCAAACCATACACCGAAGCTACGGGTATCACTTAGGTGATGCGGTAGAGGAGCGTTCTGTAAGCCTGTGAAGGTGAGTTGAGAAGCTTGCTGGAGGTATCAGAAGTGCGAATGCTGACATGAGTAACGACAATGGGTGTGAAAAACACCCACGCCGAAAGACCAAGGTTTCCTGCGCAACGTTAATCGACGCAGGGTTAGTCGGTCCCTAAGGCGAGGCTGAAAAGCGTAGTCGATGGAAAACAGGTTAATATTCCTGTACTTCTGGTTATTGCGATGGAGGGACGGAGAAGGCTAGGCCAGCTTGGCGTTGGTTGTCCAAGTTTAAGGTGGTAGGCTGGAATCTTAGGTAAATCCGGGATTCTAAGGCCGAGAGCTGATGACGAGTTACCCTTTGGGTGACGAAGTGGTTGATGCCATGCTTCCAAGAAAAGCTTCTAAGCTTCAGGTAACCAGGAACCGTACCCCAAACCGACACAGGTGGTTGGGTAGAGAATACCAAGGCGCTTGAGAGAACTCGGGTGAAGGAACTAGGCAAAATGGCACCGTAACTTCGGGAGAAGGTGCGCCGGTGAGGGTGAAGCATTTACTGCGTAAGCCCATGCCGGTCGAAGATACCAGGCCGCTGCGACTGTTTATTAAAAACACAGCACTCTGCAAACACGAAAGTGGACGTATAGGGTGTGACGCCTGCCCGGTGCCGGAAGGTTAATTGATGGGGTTAGCTAACGCGAAGCTCTTGATCGAAGCCCCGGTAAACGGCGGCCGTAACTATAACGGTCCTAAGGTAGCGAAATTCCTTGTCGGGTAAGTTCCGACCTGCACGAATGGCGTAACGATGGCGGCGCTGTCTCCACCCGAGACTCAGTGAAATTGAAATCGCTGTGAAGATGCAGTGTATCCGCGGCTAGACGGAAAGACCCCGTGAACCTTTACTATAGCTTTGCACTGGACTTTGAATTTGCTTGTGTAGGATAGGTGGGAGGCTTTGAAGCGTGGACGCCAGTTCGCGTGGAGCCAACCTTGAAATACCACCCTGGCAACTTTGAGGTTCTAACTCAGGTCCGTTATCCGGATCGAGGACAGTGTATGGTGGGTAGTTTGACTGGGGCGGTCTCCTCCTAAAGAGTAACGGAGGAGTACGAAGGTGCGCTCAGACCGGTCGGAAATCGGTCGTAGAGTATAAAGGCAAAAGCGCGCTTGACTGCGAGACAGACACGTCGAGCAGGTACGAAAGTAGGTCTTAGTGATCCGGTGGTTCTGTATGGAAGGGCCATCGCTCAACGGATAAAAGGTACTCCGGGGATAACAGGCTGATACCGCCCAAGAGTTCATATCGACGGCGGTGTTTGGCACCTCGATGTCGGCTCATCACATCCTGGGGCTGAAGCCGGTCCCAAGGGTATGGCTGTTCGCCATTTAAAGTGGTACGCGAGCTGGGTTTAGAACGTCGTGAGACAGTTCGGTCCCTATCTGCCGTGGACGTTTGAGATTTGAGAGGGGCTGCTCCTAGTACGAGAGGACCGGAGTGGACGAACCTCTGGTGTTCCGGTTGTCACGCCAGTGGCATTGCCGGGTAGCTATGTTCGGAATAGATAACCGCTGAAAGCATCTAAGCGGGAAACTAGCCTCAAGATGAGATCTCACTGGGACCTTGAGTCCCCTGAAGGGCCGTCGAAGACTACGACGTTGATAGGTTGGGTGTGTAAGCGCTGTGAGGCGTTGAGCTAACCAATACTAATTGCCCGTGAGGCTTGACCATATAACACCCAAGCAATTTGCATGCTTCGAGCTAAAAAGCGAAAGAGCACCAGATTGCGGTGTGTGAAGACGAAACGAACCGAAAGTTCGAGATACTCACAAAACACCCAACTATCGCATACCCATTCGCTGGAGCGTGAACCTGCAAAGGCCCACGACCTGGCTACCGAATTTCTTGACGACCATAGAGCATTGGAACCACCTGATCCCATCCCGAACTCAGCAGTGAAACGATGCATCGCCGATGGTAGTGTGGGGTTTCCCCATGTGAGAGTAGGTCATCGTCAAGATTAAATTCCGAAACCCCTATCTGCGTATGCAGGTAGGGGTTTTGTTTTGTCCGCAGGAAAACTGACCTGTAGGGTTTCTATGCAATGGCGCGGGGCATGGCTATCATGCGGGCCTCATTGTGAGGCGAGACTTGCATGCTGACATTGTTAAAGCTTCTTAAAGATGGCCGATTCCATTCGGGTCAGGCCTTGGGCGTCGCCTTGGGTGTCAGTCGTAGTGCCGTTTGGAAGCAGCTTCAGCATTTAGAAGCTGAGCTGGGATTATCTATTCACAAGGTGCGGGGTCGCGGCTATCAACTGGCTGCGCCATTGACGCTGCTTGATCCTGTCGAGATAAGAGAGCAGGCGCCTTCTTGTGATTGGCCCATCCTGGTTTTCGATTCAATTGACTCCACTAATGCCGAGGCATTGCGCGCCATAGAGCGGGGGCAGGCGGCACCCTTTCTGGTGCTTGCCGAGCGGCAAACTGCAGGGCGCGGGCGGCGTGGACGTAAATGGGCGAGTCCATTCGCGGAAAACATCTATTACAGCCTCGTGCTGCGTATTGAAGGTGGAATGCGTCAGCTGGAAGGCTTGAGCCTTGTTGTTGGGCTCGCCGTCATGCAGGCCCTGCGTGAGCTTGGTATTTCGGGGGCTGGATTGAAGTGGCCCAATGATGTTCTGGTTGGTCAGAAGAAGATCGCCGGGATATTGCTCGAGCTGGTGGGGGATCCTGCTGATGTGTGTCACGTTGTGCTGGGTGTGGGAATTAATGTGAACATGCAGATTACCGATGAGGTAGATCAGCAGTGGACGTCCATGCGGCTAGAGTCGGGCAAGGTGTTTGATCGAAATCACTTGGTCGGGCAGTTGGGTGCGACGCTCAAGGCATATCTGTCTCGTCATCAAGTCGACGGATTTTCAGCTATCCAGGCAGAGTGGGAGCAAAATCATCTCTGGCAGGGGCGGGCCGTGTCGTTGATCGCAGGTGTTAACCATATAGATGGCGAAGTGCTGGGTATTGATAGTCAGGGTGCTCTGCGCTTGAAGGTGGGTGGTGTGGAAAAAGTCTTTAGTGGTGGTGAGCTCAGTCTGAGGTTGCGTGATGATTCTTGAGCTCGACTGCGGAAACAGTTTTATCAAGTGGCGTGTGCTCGACGCGGATGTTCGGTGGGTGGTTGGCGAGGGCGTCGTTGATTCGGATCTCGCTTTGTTGGAGAGCTTGAAAGTGCTCAAGGGTCTCGCTCTCAAGTTTTGTCGGTTGGTCAGTGTCAGGACCGCCGAAGAAACCAGTGCACTGATTTCTCTGCTGACAGAAGCTTTTGGCGTGTCGGTGGTATGTGCGGCGCCGTCCCGCGAAATGTCCGGGGTTCGTAATGGTTATGAGGAGTTCGAACGATTAGGGCTCGACCGTTGGCTGGCGATGCTTGGGGGATTCCAACTGGCTTCGGGTGCGTGCCTTGTGCTTGATTTTGGTACGGCTGTTACTGCGGACTTCATCTCTAGGGATGGAGAGCACCTAGGAGGATTTATATGTCCGGGAATGCCTCTGATGCGAAACCAATTGCGTACCCACACCCGTAGAATTCGTTATGGCGATCTAGCAGCTGAGCGCGCTCTGGAAAGTCTTGTTCCTGGTCGGACAACTGTCGAGGCGGTCGAGCGGGGGTGCTCGTTGATGCTGAGAGGCTTTGTCCTGACACAGCTAGAGTTGGCGCGTAGCTATTGGGGGGATGATTTTGCTGTGTTCCTCACTGGAGGAGATGCAGACCTGGTTTCCGAGATCGTGCCTGAGGCCAGGGTGGTTCCTGATCTGGTGTTTGTAGGTTTGGCTATGGCGTGTCCGTTGTCGTGAGGTTTTTATGCGTTGGTTGTTTCTGCTGCTGCTTGTTCTCAATGTGTTCTATTACATCTGGCACCAACAAGAGGCTCCTCTGCGTGCGAAGGATGTAACCCCTTTGAATTTGTATAGGGGGTCGCAGCAGGATATTCGCTTGTTGAGTGAAACGACTGACGCGGCTCGTGACAAAGGAAAGCCTACCCAGGCAGACGAGGGATGCCTCTATCTTGGCGGTTTTACTCGTCAGGAAGCGGCTCAGGCGGTTGAGCGGCGATTGAGTGGCATGGAAATCAAGTTCGAGTCCTTGCTGAGGCCCCCTGCCGAGTCTGATGGTTACTGGGTGCGTGTGGCACCAGAAAGCCGGCGTTGGCTGGATGACTCGCAGCTGAAAAACCTTTCTAGAGAATTCAATGAGTTAAAACATAAAATAATGCCGTGCGAGGGGGTTGCACCCGTCGAATAGTTTGCATAGAATGGCGCCCGCTTCGCAGTGAAGACCTTTAATGGTTAACACCGCAAAGTGATGTCAACGCAGCTAACCTCAGGTTTTTAATGAGAAAATGCTTGACAGAAGGCTGGCATGATATAGAATGCCGGCTCGCTTAGGAGGGGTTCCCGAGCGGCCAAAGGGATCAGACTGTAAATCTGACGTCTACGACTTCGAAGGTTCGAATCCTTCCCCCTCCACCATTTTTAGCGAGAGCTGCAAGCTCGCGGGTATAGTTTAGTGGTAGAACCTCAGCCTTCCAAGCTGATGATGCGGGTTCGATTCCCGCTACCCGCTCCAAGTTTGCAGATCCCGCATAGTGTTACGCTCTTGTAGCTCAGTTGGTAGAGCACACCCTTGGTAAGGGTGAGGTCAGCGGTTCAAATCCGCTCAAGAGCTCCATATAACAAGGCAGATATGAAAATATCTGCCTTTGTTTTAATGGCTTGTTTGACCTGCTCAATTCTTCTCCTAGGGGTGATTTTGATGGCTAAGGAAAAGTTCGAACGTAATAAGCCGCACGTCAACGTTGGTACCATTGGTCATGTCGATCACGGTAAAACTACTCTGACTGCTGCTTTGACCCGCGTCTGCTCCGAAGTTTTCGGTTCGGCAAAGGTAGACTTCGACAAGATCGATAGCGCCCCTGAAGAAAAAGCTCGTGGTATTACCATCAACACCGCTCACGTTGAGTACGATTCGGCTGTGCGTCACTACGCGCACGTTGACTGTCCAGGTCACGCTGACTACGTAAAAAACATGATTACCGGTGCTGCTCAGATGGATGGCGCGATTCTGGTTTGCTCGGCCGCTGATGGTCCGATGCCGCAAACCCGTGAGCACATCCTTCTGTCCCGCCAGGTTGGCGTTCCGTACATCGTTGTCTTCCTGAACAAGGCTGACATGGTTGATGATGCGGAGCTGCTGGAGCTGGTTGAGATGGAAGTGCGCGACCTGCTGAGCACTTACGATTTCCCAGGTGATGACACTCCGATCATCATTGGTTCGGCGCTGATGGCGCTGAATGGTCAAGATGACAACGAGATGGGCACTACTGCCGTCAAGAAGTTGGTCGAGACTCTGGATAGCTACATTCCGCAGCCTGAGCGGGCTATTGATAAGCCGTTCCTGATGCCGATCGAGGATGTTTTCTCGATCTCCGGTCGCGGTACTGTTGTGACTGGTCGTGTTGAGCGTGGCATTGTCCGCATTCAGGAAGAAGTTGAGATTGTTGGTCTTCGTGACACTGTCAAGACAACTTGCACTGGTGTTGAGATGTTCCGCAAGCTGCTCGACGAAGGTCGGGCTGGCGAGAACTGCGGCGTATTGCTGCGTGGTACCAAGCGAGATGATGTTGAGCGTGGCCAGGTTCTGGTCAAGCCGGGCACTGTCAAGCCGCATACCAAGTTCACTGCAGAGGTTTACGTTCTGAGCAAGGAAGAGGGCGGTCGTCATACTCCGTTCTTCAAGGGTTATCGTCCACAGTTCTACTTCCGTACCACGGACGTGACCGGTAACTGCGAATTGCCAGAAGGCGTTGAAATGGTAATGCCTGGTGACAACGTTCAGATGACTGTCACCCTGATCAAAACGATCGCGATGGAAGATGGCCTGCGTTTCGCCATTCGTGAAGGCGGTCGTACCGTCGGTGCTGGTGTCGTTGCTAAGGTTATCGAGTAAATTGTTGTAAAGTCTTTTTCGGGCCGGCATAATGGTCGGCCTGATTTTGTTTTAGGTCAGTAGCTCAATTGGCAGAGCGACGGTCTCCAAAACCGTAGGTTGGGGGTTCGATTCCCTCCTGACCTGCCAGATTCACTTGGTGTGTCTGGCTTTCTTTTCACAGGATCTTCATAGATGACTCCTAAAGCTGAAGCTCAAGGCTCTCGCTTCGATCTGCTCAAGTGGCTAGTAGTAGTTGCTTTGGTGGTTGTTGGCGTTGTTGGCAATCAGTATTACTCTGCTTCGCCGATCCTGTACCGCGTACTTGCTTTGCTCGCCATTGCTGCTGTAGCTGCCTTTGTAGGCCTGCAGACGGTCAAGGGCAAGTCTTTCTTTGTACTGGTTAAGGAAGCTCGCACCGAGATTCGTAAAGTCGTATGGCCAACTCGCCAAGAAACCACGCAGACCACGTTGATTGTTGTGGCTGTTGTTCTGGTTATGGCGTTGCTGTTGTGGGGGCTTGATTCCCTGCTCGGCTGGCTTGTTTCCTTGATTGTCGGCTAAGGGTGTCCCGTGGCTAAGCGTTGGTACGTTGTGCATGCTTACTCCGGTTACGAGAAGCATGTCATGCGCTCGTTGGTAGAGCGCGTAAAGCTGGCTGGCATGGAAGATGGCTTTGGCGAAATTCTGGTTCCCACTGAAGAAGTGGTTGAAATGCGTAATGGCCAGAAACGCAAAAGCGAGCGCAAGTTCTTCCCAGGTTATGTGCTGGTTCAGATGGACATGAATGAGGGTACTTGGCACTTGGTCAAGGATACTCCTCGGGTGATGGGTTTTATCGGCGGTACTGCTGATAAGCCTGCACCTATCACAGATAAAGAGGCAGAAGCGATTCTGCGTCGCGTTGCTGATGGTAGCGACAAGCCGAAGCCGAAGACGTTGTTCGAGCCAGGTGAGTCGGTGCGTGTCAATGATGGGCCGTTTGCTGACTTTACTGGCACGGTCGAAGAAGTTAACTACGAGAAGAGCCGGATCCAAGTGGCAGTGCTCATTTTCGGTCGCTCTACTCCGGTAGAGCTAGAGTTCAGCCAGGTCGAAAAAGTCTAGCTGAGCAAGCATCCCAACCCCGCAGCCCTAGGCTGTGGGGTTTTGTCGTCACTGGGATAAACGCGCAAGTAACCGGGGAGCCTTTCGAGGCGTTCGAACCCGTAATTGGAGTGCCTCATGGCCAAGAAGATTACCGCTTACATCAAGCTGCAAGTGAAGGCCGCTCAGGCTAACCCAAGCCCACCTGTTGGTCCTGCTCTGGGTCAGCACGGCGTGAACATCATGGAATTCTGCAAGGCTTTCAACGCCCGTACTCAGGGTATTGAGCCAGGTCTGCCGACTCCAGTGATCATCACTGTCTACAGCGACCGTAGCTTCACTTTCGAAACCAAATCCACACCTGCTTCGGTTCTGCTGAAGAAAGCTGCTGGTCTGACTAGCGGTTCCGCTCGTCCGAACACCGTTAAGGTTGGCACCGTTACCCGTGCTCAGCTGGAAGAGATCGCGAAAACCAAAAACGCGGATCTGACTGCAGCTGATATGGACGCGGCCGTGCGTACTATCGCCGGTTCTGCTCGTAGCATGGGCCTTAACGTGGAGGGTGTGTAATGGCTAAGTTGACCAAACGTCAAAAGGCTATCGCCGGCAAAATCGAAGCAGGCAAGTCCTACAACTTTGTAGACGCTGCTGCTCTGCTGGCTGAGCTGTCGACCGTCAAGTTCAGCGAGTCGTTTGACGTTGCTGTAAACTTGGGTGTTGACCCGCGTAAATCCGACCAGGTCGTTCGTAGCGCTACTGTGCTGCCACACGGCACTGGCAAGACCGTTCGCGTTGCTGTGTTCACCCAGGGTCCAGCTGCCGAGGCCGCTTTGGCTGCCGGCGCTGACCGTGTAGGTATGGACGATCTGGCTGCCGAAATGAAAGGCGGCGACCTGAACTATGACGTAGTTATCGCATCCCCGGATGCAATGCGCGTTGTTGGTCAGTTGGGTCAGATCCTGGGCCCACGTGGCCTGATGCCTAACCCTAAAGTCGGCACCGTAACGCCAGACGTAGCTACCGCGGTTAAGAACGCCAAGGCTGGTCAGGTTCGTTATCGCACCGACAAAAACGGCATCATCCACACCTCCGTTGGCAAGGTTGGCTTCGACGCCGTCAAGCTGAAGGAAAACGTTGAAGCCCTGATCGCTGATCTGAAGCGTATCAAGCCAGCTTCCTCGAAAGGTATTTACGTCAAGCGCGTTACCCTGAGCACCACCATGGGTCCAGGTCTGGTCATCGACCAAGGCTCGCTCGACGCGTAAGACACAGGTTGGCGCAAGCGATTGCGCCAATTGAAAGATTGGGGTCCCTGCCTGGCGGGGGCTATCCAAGACCGTAGGCGACGCAAGTCTTAAACCTCAAGCCTACGCAGATGGTGCTCCCGGTTCCTTACCGAATCAGACACCAAAACGACATCTGGCCTCGGTTGGATGAAACGGTAACAAGCAGGAGTTTTTCCCGTGGCAATTAAACTTGAAGACAAGAAGGCCATCGTCGCTGAAGTCAACAAGGCTGCCCAAGTTGCTCTGTCCGCTGTCGTGGCTGATGCCCGTGGCGTAACAGTAGGCGCTATGACCGGACTCCGTAAAGAGGCTCGTGAAGCTGGCGTTTACGTACGTGTTGTACGTAACACCCTGCTCAAGCGCGCCGTTGCTGGCACTCAATATGACGTGCTCAACGACGTGTTCACCGGCCCGACCTTGATTGCATTCTCCAAAGAACATCCGGGCGCTGCTGCTCGTATCTTCAAAGAGTTCGCAAAAGGTCAGGATAAGTTCGAGATCAAGGCAGCTGCGTTCGAGGGCAAGTTCCTCGCAGCTAATCAGATCGACGTACTGGCAAGCCTGCCGACCCGTGACGAAGCAATTTCTCAGCTGATGAGCGTGATTCAAGGCGCAACCAGCAAATTGGCTCGTACTCTGGCGGCTCTTCGCGACCAGAAAGAAGCTGCCGCAGCCTAAGGCTGAGCGACTCCTTTCAGCGTTTATTGTTTATTTCGATGGCCGCGTAGGCTGTCACCCCAATACAGGAATTTATAGTCATGTCTCTGACTAACGACCAAATCATCGAAGCAATCGGCGAAAAATCCGTTCTGGAAATCGTTGAGCTGATCAAGGCCATGGAAGAGAAGTTCGGCGTTTCCGCTGCCGCTGCTTCCGCTGGTCCAGCTGCTGTCGCTGCCGTTGTTGAAGAACAAACTGAATTCAACGTCATGCTGCTGGAAGCTGGCGAGAAGAAAGTTAACGTGATCAAGGCAGTACGTGAACTGACCGGTCTGGGCCTGAAAGAAGCCAAGGCTGTAGTTGACGGCGCTCCTGGCGTTGTTCTGGAAGCTGTTTCGAAAGACGCAGCTGACAAAGCAAAAGCCACTCTGGAAGAAGCAGGCGCTAAAGTCGAGCTGAAGTAAGCATCGACTTTGCGTCTCCAGCCCGAGCGTTAAGCGAAAGGCTGATGGCTGGTGGCTCTTGCCACCGGCCTTTTTCCGTTATTGGCAGCCGACTGGGTCGGTGCTGATAACGAGCTGTAACCACCCGATGCGGTGGCGCAAACCATGGGGTTTGCACGATTTTCTGGCTGCTCCCGTCGGGAGGGGCCAAACAAGCAGGTGACCAAGCTGGGGAACGCTGATGGCTTACTCATATACTGAGAAAAAACGTATCCGCAAGGACTTTAGCAAGTTGCCGGACGTCATGGATGTGCCGTACCTCCTGGCCATCCAGCTGGATTCGTATCGTGAATTCTTGCAAGCGGGAGCGACTAAAGATCAGTTCCGCGACGTGGGCCTGCATGCGGCCTTCAAATCCGTTTTCCCGATCATCAGCTACTCCGGCAATGCTGCGCTGGAGTACGTCGGTTATCGCCTGGGCGAACCGGCATTTGATGTCAAAGAATGCGTATTGCGCGGTGTAACTTATGCCGTACCTTTGCGGGTAAAAGTGCGCCTGATCATTTTCGACAAAGAGTCGTCGAACAAAGCGATCAAGGACATCAAAGAGCAAGAAGTCTACATGGGTGAAATCCCCCTGATGACTGAGAACGGTACCTTCGTAATCAACGGTACCGAGCGTGTAATCGTTTCCCAGCTGCACCGTTCCCCGGGCGTGTTCTTCGACCACGACCGTGGCAAGACGCACAGCTCCGGCAAACTGTTGTACTCGGCGCGTATCATTCCTTACCGCGGTTCGTGGTTGGACTTCGAGTTCGACCCGAAAGACTGCGTATTCGTGCGTATCGACCGTCGTCGCAAGCTGCCTGCATCGGTACTGCTGCGCGCGCTCGGCTATACCACTGAAGAAGTGCTGGACGCGTTCTATACCACCAACGTATTCCATGTGCAGGGCGAAAGCATCAGCCTGGAGTTGGTGCCTCAGCGCCTGCGTGGTGAAATTGCCGCTATCGATATCGTCGATGACAAGGGCAAGGTTATTGTCGAGCAGGGTCGTCGTATTACCGCTCGCCACATTAACCAGCTGGAAAAAGCCGGGATCAAAGAGCTGGTCATGCCTCTGGACTACGTCCTGGGTCGCACTACCGCCAAGGTCATCGTGCATCCGGCAACCGGCGAAATCCTGGCAGAGTGCAACACCGAGCTGAACACCGAGATCCTGGCAAAAATCGCCAAGTCCCAGGTTGTTCGCATCGAAACTCTGTACACCAACGATATCGACTGCGGTCCGTTCGTCTCCGACACTCTGAAGATCGACTCCACCAGCAACCAATTGGAAGCGCTGGTCGAAATCTATCGCATGATGCGTCCAGGCGAGCCGCCAACCAAAGACGCTGCCGAGACTCTGTTCAACAACCTGTTCTTCAGTCCTGAGCGCTATGACCTGTCTGCGGTCGGCCGGATGAAGTTCAACCGTCGTATCGGTCGTACCGAGATCGAAGGTTCGGGCGTGTTGTGCAAAGAAGACATCGTTGCGGTGCTGAAGACTCTGGTCGACATCCGTAACGGTAAAGGCATCGTCGATGACATCGACCACCTGGGTAACCGTCGTGTTCGCTGCGTAGGCGAAATGGCCGAGAACCAGTTCCGCGTTGGCCTGGTACGTGTTGAGCGTGCGGTCAAAGAGCGTTTGTCGATGGCTGAAAGCGAAGGCCTGATGCCGCAAGACCTGATCAACGCCAAGCCAGTGGCTGCGGCGGTGAAAGAGTTCTTCGGTTCCAGTCAGCTTTCCCAGTTCATGGACCAGAACAACCCGCTGTCCGAGATCACCCACAAGCGTCGTGTTTCTGCGCTCGGCCCTGGCGGTTTGACTCGTGAACGTGCTGGCTTTGAAGTTCGTGACGTACACCCGACTCACTACGGTCGTGTATGCCCGATTGAAACGCCGGAAGGTCCGAACATCGGTCTGATCAACTCCCTGGCCGCTTATGCGCGCACCAACCAGTACGGCTTCCTCGAGAGCCCGTATCGTGTGGTGAAAGACGCTCTGGTCACCGACGAGATCGTGTTCCTGTCCGCCATCGAAGAAGCTGATCACGTGATCGCTCAGGCTTCGGCCACGATGAACGACAAGAAAATGCTGATCGACGAGCTGGTAGCTGTTCGTCACTTGAACGAGTTCACCGTCAAGGCGCCGGAAGACGTCACCTTGATGGACGTTTCTCCGAAGCAGGTAGTTTCGGTTGCAGCGTCGCTGATCCCGTTCCTCGAGCACGATGACGCCAACCGTGCGTTGATGGGTTCGAACATGCAGCGTCAAGCTGTACCAACCCTGCGCGCTGACAAGCCGCTGGTCGGTACCGGCATGGAGCGTAACGTAGCTCGTGACTCCGGCGTTTGCGTCGTGGCTCGTCGTGGTGGCGTTATCGATTCCGTCGACGCCAGCCGTATCGTGGTTCGTGTTGCTGATGATGAAGTTGAAACCGGTGAAGCTGGTGTCGACATCTACAACCTGACCAAATACACCCGCTCCAACCAGAACACCTGCATCAACCAGCGTCCGCTGGTGCGTAAAGGTGATCGGGTTCAGCGTAGCGACATCATGGCTGACGGCCCGTCCACCGACATGGGTGAACTGGCGCTGGGTCAGAACATGCGCATCGCGTTCATGGCCTGGAACGGTTACAACTTCGAAGACTCCATCTGCCTGTCGGAACGAGTTGTTCAAGAAGACCGCTTTACCACGATCCACATTCAGGAACTGACCTGTGTGGCACGTGACACCAAGCTTGGGCCAGAGGAAATCACTGCAGACATCCCGAACGTGGGTGAAGCTGCACTGAATAAGCTGGACGAAGCCGGTATCGTTTACGTAGGTGCTGAAGTTGGCGCAGGCGACATCCTGGTTGGTAAGGTCACTCCGAAAGGCGAGACTCAGCTGACTCCGGAAGAAAAACTGCTGCGTGCCATCTTCGGTGAAAAAGCCAGCGACGTTAAAGACACCTCCCTGCGCGTGCCTACCGGCACCAAGGGTACCGTCATCGACGTACAGGTCTTCACCCGCGACGGCGTTGAGCGTGATGCTCGTGCACTGTCGATCGAGAAGACTCAACTCGACGAGATCCGCAAGGACCTGAACGAAGAGTTCCGTATCGTTGAAGGCGCAACTTTCGAACGTCTGCGTTCCGCTCTGGTCGGCCGCAAAGCCGAAGGCGGCGCCGGTCTGAAGAAAGGTCAGGAAATCACCGACGAAGTTCTCGACGGTCTTGAGCATGGTCAGTGGTTCAAACTGCGCATGGCTGAAGATGCTCTGAACGAGCAGCTCGAGAAGGCTCAGGCCTACATCGTTGATCGCCGCCGTCTGCTGGACGACAAGTTCGAAGACAAGAAGCGCAAGCTGCAGCAGGGCGATGACCTGGCTCCAGGCGTGCTGAAAATCGTCAAGGTTTACCTGGCAATCCGTCGCCGCATTCAGCCGGGCGACAAGATGGCCGGTCGTCACGGTAACAAAGGTGTGGTCTCCGTGATCATGCCGGTTGAAGACATGCCGCACGATGCCAATGGCACCCCGGTCGACGTCGTCCTCAACCCGTTGGGCGTACCTTCGCGTATGAACGTTGGTCAGATCCTTGAAACCCACCTGGGCCTCGCGGCTAAAGGCTTGGGCGAGAAGATCAACCGGATGATCGAAGAACAGCGCAAAGTCGCTGAGCTTCGTAAATTCCTGGACGAGATCTACAACCAGATCGGCGGTCGTAACGAAGATCTGGATAGCTTCTCCGACCAGGAAATCCTGGATCTGGCGAAGAACCTGCGTGGCGGCGTTCCAATGGCCACTCCAGTGTTCGACGGCGCCAAGGAAAGCGAAATCAAGGCCATGCTGAAACTGGCGGACCTGCCAGAAAGCGGCCAGATGCAGCTGACCGACGGCCGTACCGGCAACAAGTTCGAGCGCCCGGTTACTGTTGGCTACATGTACATGCTGAAGCTGAACCACTTGGTAGACGACAAGATGCACGCTCGTTCTACCGGTTCGTACAGCCTGGTTACTCAGCAGCCGCTGGGTGGTAAGGCGCAGTTCGGTGGTCAGCGTTTCGGGGAGATGGAGGTCTGGGCACTGGAAGCATACGGTGCTGCTTACACTCTGCAAGAAATGCTCACAGTGAAGTCGGACGATGTGAACGGCCGTACCAAGATGTACAAAAACATCGTGGATGGCGATCACCGTATGGAGCCGGGCATGCCCGAGTCCTTCAACGTGTTGATCAAGGAAATTCGTTCCCTCGGCATCGATATCGATCTGGAAACCGAATAACACGTGACGCGAATCGAGAGCGGGGCAGGATTGCCCGCTCTCTGCTCCGCCAGGAGGAAAGGCCTTGAAAGACCTACTGAATTTGCTGAAAAACCAGGGTCAAGTCGAAGAGTTCGACGCCATCCGTATTGGATTGGCATCGCCTGAGATGATCCGTTCGTGGTCGTTCGGTGAAGTTAAAAAGCCGGAAACCATCAACTACCGTACGTTCAAACCTGAGCGTGACGGCCTGTTCTGCGCCAAGATCTTTGGCCCGGTAAAGGATTACGAGTGCCTGTGCGGTAAGTACAAGCGCTTGAAGCACCGTGGCGTGATCTGCGAGAAGTGCGGCGTTGAAGTCGCGCTGGCTAAAGTTCGTCGTGAGCGCATGGCACACATCGAACTGGCCTCGCCAGTTGCCCACATCTGGTTCCTGAAATCGCTGCCGTCGCGTATCGGCTTGCTGATGGACATGACCCTGCGTGATATCGAACGCGTTCTCTACTTCGAGAGCTATGTCGTTATCGATCCAGGCATGACCACCCTTGAAAAAGGTCAGCTGCTCAACGACGAGCAGTATTTCGAAGCGCTGGAAGAGTTCGGCGACGATTTCGATGCCCGCATGGGTGCCGAAGCTGTCCGTGAACTGCTGCACGCTATCGATCTGGAACACGAGATTGGCCGTCTGCGTGAAGAAATTCCGCAAACCAACTCCGAAACCAAAATCAAGAAGCTGTCCAAGCGTCTGAAGTTGATGGAAGCCTTCCAGGGTTCCGGCAACCTTCCAGAATGGATGGTGCTGACCGTTCTGCCGGTTCTGCCGCCAGATCTGCGTCCGCTGGTCCCGCTGGATGGCGGTCGCTTCGCGACTTCCGACCTCAACGATCTGTATCGTCGAGTGATCAACCGTAACAACCGCTTGAAGCGCCTGCTTGATCTGTCCGCTCCGGACATCATCGTGCGCAACGAAAAGCGTATGTTGCAGGAAGCTGTCGATGCACTGCTCGATAACGGTCGTCGTGGCCGCGCTATCACTGGTTCCAACAAGCGTCCTCTGAAATCCCTGGCTGACATGATCAAGGGTAAACAAGGTCGTTTCCGTCAGAACTTGCTCGGTAAGCGTGTTGACTACTCCGGTCGTTCGGTAATCACCGTAGGTCCGACCCTGCGTCTGCACCAGTGCGGTCTGCCGAAGAAAATGGCTCTCGAGCTGTTCAAGCCGTTCATTTTCGGCAAGCTGGAAATGCGTGGTCTCGCGACCACCATTAAAGCTGCCAAGAAGATGGTGGAGCGCGAGCTGCCTGAGGTTTGGGACGTTCTCGCTGAAGTGATCCGTGAACACCCGGTTCTCCTCAACCGTGCACCGACCCTTCACCGTCTGGGTATCCAGGCGTTTGAACCGGTACTGATCGAAGGTAAGGCTATCCAGCTGCACCCTCTGGTCTGTGCTGCGTACAACGCCGACTTCGACGGCGACCAAATGGCCGTGCACGTACCGCTGACACTGGAAGCCCAGTTGGAAGCGCGTGCGTTGATGATGTCGACCAACAACATTCTGTCGCCAGCCAACGGTGAGCCAATCATCGTTCCGTCGCAGGACGTTGTATTGGGTCTGTACTACATGACTCGTGAAGCGATCAACGCCAAGGGCGAAGGTCGTGTGTTCGCGGATCTGCAAGAAGTTGACCGTGTGTTCCGTGCCGGCGAAGCCGCACTGCACGCCAAGGTCAAAGTGCGGATCAACGAAACCGTCAACGATCGTGATGGTGGCAGCGTCAAGAACACCCGTATCGTCGACACCACTGTCGGCCGTGCGCTGTTGTTCCAGGTTGTTCCACCTGGCCTGTCGTACGACGTCGTCAACCAGCCGATGAAGAAGAAGGCGATCTCCAAGCTGATCAACCAGTGCTACCGCGTGGTTGGTTTGAAAGAGACCGTGATCTTCGCTGACCAGTTGATGTACACCGGTTTTGCCTATTCGACCATTTCCGGCGTTTCCATCGGTGTTAACGACTTCGTTATCCCGGATGAAAAAGCCCGCATCATCGGTGCTGCTACCGACGAAGTGAAAGAGATCGAAAGTCAGTACGCCTCCGGCCTGGTAACCCAGGGCGAGAAGTACAACAAAGTGATCGACCTTTGGTCCAAGGCGAACGACGAAGTTTCCAAGGCGATGATGGCCAACCTCTCGAAAGAGAAAGTCATTGACCGTCATGGCGTCGAAGTCGACCAGGAATCCTTCAACTCGATGTATATGATGGCCGACTCGGGCGCACGGGGTTCTGCTGCGCAGATCCGTCAGCTCGCCGGTATGCGTGGCCTGATGGCCAAGCCGGACGGTTCCATCATCGAAACGCCGATTACTGCGAACTTCCGTGAAGGTTTGAGCGTACTTCAGTACTTCATCTCCACTCACGGTGCTCGTAAAGGTTTGGCGGATACCGCGCTGAAAACTGCGAACTCCGGTTACCTGACTCGTCGTCTGGTAGACGTGGCGCAGGATCTGGTAGTAACCGAGATCGATTGCGGCACCGAACATGGCCTGGTAATGACTCCGCACATTGAAGGCGGTGACGTTGTTGAGCCGCTGGGTGAGCGCGTATTGGGTCGTGTTATTGCCCGTGACGTTTTCAAGCCAGGTACCGAAGAAATCATCGTTCCTGCCGGCACGCTGGTAGACGAGAAGTGGGTCGAGTTCATCGAGCTGAACAGCATCGACGAAGTGATCGTGCGTTCGCCGATCAGCTGCGAAACCCGTTACGGCATTTGCGCCAAATGCTACGGCCGTGACTTGGCTCGTGGTCACCAGGTGAACATCGGTGAAGCGGTCGGCGTTATCGCTGCCCAGTCCATCGGTGAGCCGGGTACCCAGCTGACCATGCGTACGTTCCACATCGGTGGTGCGGCAAGCCGGACCTCCGCAGCCGACAGCGTTCAGGTGAAGAATGGCGGTACCGTCCGTCTGCACAACCTGAAGCACGTTGAGCGAGTAGATGGTTGCCTGGTTGCTGTGTCCCGTTCCGGTGAGCTGGCAATCGCTGATGACTTCGGTCGTGAGCGCGAGCGTTACAAGCTGCCGTACGGTGCTGTGATTTCGGTTAAAGAAGGTGACAAGGTCGACGCTGGCGCAATCGTGGCCAAGTGGGATCCGCACACTCACCCAATCGTTACCGAAATGAAAGGTACCGTGACCTACGTGGGCATGGAAGAAGGCATCACGATCAAGCGTCAGACAGACGAATTGACCGGTATGACCAACATTGAAGTACTCGACGCCAAAGACCGTCCAGCTGCCGGTAAAGATATCCGTCCTGCTGTGAAGATGGTTGATGACAACGGCAAGGATCTCTTGCTGCCGGGTACCGACGTAATTGCTCAGTACTTCCTGCCTGCTAACGCCCTGGTCGGTGTAGCGGACGGTGCGAAAATCGCGATCGGTGATGTTATCGCTCGTATTCCGCAAGAAACTTCGAAAACCCGTGACATCACCGGTGGTCTGCCGCGTGTTGCCGACTTGTTCGAAGCCCGTCGTCCGAAAGAAGCCTCGATTCTGGCTGAAGTCAGCGGCACCATCGCGTTCGGTAAAGAGACCAAAGGCAAGCGCCGTCTGGTCATTACCCCGAACGACGGTAGCGATCCGTACGAAGAGCTGATTCCGAAGTGGCGTCACCTGAACGTCTTCGAAGGCGAACAGGTAAACCGCGGCGAAGTTATCTCCGACGGCCCGAGCGATCCACACGACATCCTGCGTCTGCTGGGTGTGAGTGCGCTGGCCAAGTACATCGTGAACGAGATCCAGGACGTTTATCGTCTGCAAGGCGTGAAGATCAACGACAAGCACATCGAGACCATCCTGCGTCAGATGCTGCGTAAAGTTGAAATCGCTGAATCCGGCGATTCCAGTTTCATCAAGGGCGACCAGATGGAATTGACTCACGTTCTGGTAGAGAACGAACGTTTGGCTGGCGACGAGAAATTCGTTTCCAAGTTCACTCGCGTGCTGTTGGGTATCACCAAGGCGTCGTTGTCCACCGAATCGTTCATCTCGGCGGCTTCCTTCCAGGAAACCACTCGCGTACTGACCGAGGCGGCGGTAACCGGCAAGCGCGATTACCTGCGCGGCCTGAAAGAAAACGTGGTCGTGGGTCGTCTGATCCCGGCTGGTACCGGTCTGGCTTATCACAGCGAGCGCAAGCGCCGCCGTGATGCTGACAAACCGTTGCGCGTAAGCGCCAGTGAAGTGGAAGCTGCACTGACCGAAGCACTGAACTCGAGCGGTAACTGAGTTCTGCAGTAAATAAGCGTGGGGCCCTGGCAGCCCCGCTCATCGAATCGAGACAATTTGTCGAGGTTGGATGAGTGGGGAGGTCGGGGCCTTGCCTTGACTGGGGACAAGATCCTCTTTAGACTCTTGTACCCCTAAATTTGGCGGGAATTCGTTCCTGCCATTTTGCTTTTCTTGCAAGACAATAGCGTCGCAAGACAACAGTGGAGCTAGTAGATGGCAACTATCAACCAGCTGGTACGTCAGCCGCGTAAGCGTATCGTCGAGAAATCCGACGTGCCTGCGCTGCAGAACTGCCCGCAACGTCGTGGCGTATGCACCCGTGTGTATACCACCACGCCGAAAAAACCTAACTCGGCACTGCGTAAAGTATGCCGTGTGCGTCTGACCAACGGTTTCGAGGTTTCCTCGTACATCGGCGGTGAAGGCCACAACCTGCAAGAGCACAGCGTGGTACTGATCCGCGGCGGTCGTGTAAAAGACTTGCCAGGTGTTCGTTACCACACCGTACGCGGTTCTTTGGATACTTCCGGCGTTAAAGGTCGTAACCAGGGTCGTTCGAAGTACGGTACCAAGAAGCCTAAGTAGTAGTGGCTTTTTGTAAAAACTGATTTTCTATTTTTCTGAGTCGATAAGAGTAAGGTCGGAGGCGTCCCGAAAGGGCACCGATTCCGAGCGAACCTGAAGACCGTTTGAGGGCTTATCCATGCCAAGAAGACGCGTAGCAGCCAAGCGCGAAGTGCTTGACGATCCAAAATACGGAAGCCAAATCCTGGCCAAGTTCATGAACCACGTTATGGAAAGCGGCAAGAAAGCCGTTGCCGAGCGTATCGTTTATGGCGCGCTGGAGAAGGTTAAAGAACGCAAGAACAGCGACCCCCTGGAAATCTTCGAGAAAGCTCTCGACGCCATCGCTCCGCTGGTCGAAGTAAAGTCGCGCCGTGTAGGCGGTGCTACTTACCAGGTTCCGGTTGAAGTTCGTCCGTCCCGTCGTAACGCTCTGGCAATGCGCTGGTTGGTAGACTTCGCCCGTAAGCGCGGCGAGAAGTCTATGGCTCTGCGTTTGGCTGGCGAACTGTTGGACGCTGCTGAAGGTAAAGGTGCTGCAGTTAAGAAGCGTGAAGACGTGCACCGTATGGCTGAAGCCAACAAGGCTTTCTCGCACTACCGCTTCTAATTTTAGCGTCACTAATTTTGCGAGGGCTTTATGGCTCGTACTACACCGATTAACCGCTACCGTAACATTGGTATCGTTGCTCACGTGGATGCTGGTAAAACCACCACCACCGAGCGCGTCCTTTTTTACACTGGCAAAAGCCACAAGATGGGCGAGGTGCATGACGGCGCCGCGACCACGGACTGGATGGTGCAGGAGCAGGAGCGTGGTATTACCATTACTTCTGCTGCTATTACCACCTTCTGGCAGGGTTCCGAGAAGCAATACGCTGACAAGTACCGCTTCAACGTCATCGATACCCCGGGCCACGTTGACTTCACTATTGAAGTTGAACGTTCCCTGCGTGTACTCGACGGCGCTGTCGTGGTGTTCTGCGGCACCTCGGGCGTTGAGCCTCAGTCGGAAACCGTATGGCGTCAAGCCAACAAGTACGGCGTTCCACGTCTTGTTTACGTAAACAAGATGGACCGTGCTGGTGCGAACTTCCTGCGCGTGATCGGTCAGATCAAGCAGCGTCTGGGTCACACCCCGGTGCCAATCCAGTTGGCAATCGGTTCCGAAGACAACTTCGAAGGTCAGATCGATCTGATCAACATGGAAGCTGTTTACTGGAACGATGCTGACAAGGGTACTGTTCCGCGTCGCGAAGCTATTCCTGCAGAACTGCTGGAATTGGCTGAAGAGTGGCGTGACAACATGGTTCAGGCTGCAGCCGAAGCCAGCGAAGAGCTGATGGACAAGTACCTGGAAGGTGAGGAAATCACCATCCCGGAAATCAAGGCCGCTCTGCGTCAGCGTACCATCGCTGGTGAGATCGTCTTGGCTGTCTGCGGTTCTTCCTTCAAGAACAAGGGTGTTCCCCTGGTTCTCGATGCTGTTATCGACTACCTGCCGGCCCCGGTCGACATTCCTGCCATCAAGGGTACTGACCCGGATGACGAGACTATCGAATTGGAGCGTCATGCAGACGACAGCGAGCCGTTCTCGGCTCTGGCGTTCAAGATCGCTACTGACCCATTCGTGGGTACCTTGACCTTCGTTCGAGTTTACTCGGGCGTGTTGAGCTCCGGCGACGGCGTGATCAACTCGGTTAAAGGCAAGAAAGAGCGTGTGGGTCGTATGGTGCAAATGCACGCAAACGCCCGCGAAGAAATCAAGGAAGTACGCGCTGGCGACATCGCGGCCTTGATCGGCATGAAGGACGTCACCACTGGTGAAACTTTGTGCACCGCTGACAAGCCAATCATCCTGGTTCGCATGGACTTCCCGGAGCCGGTTATCTCGGTAGCCGTTGAGCCTAAGACCAAGGACGACCAGGAAAAAATGGGTATCGCTCTGGGCAAACTTGCTCAGGAAGATCCATCTTTCCGCGTTAAAACTGATGAAGAGACTGGTCAAACGATCATCTCCGGCATGGGCGAGCTGCACCTGGACATCCTGGTTGACCGGATGCGCCGTGAGTTCAACGTCGAAGCCAACATCGGTAAGCCTCAGGTTTCCTATCGTGAGCGCATCACGAAGAACTGTGAAATCGAAGGTAAGTTCGTTCGTCAGTCCGGCGGTCGTGGCCAGTTCGGTCACTGCTGGATTCGTTTTGCTCCTGCTGACGAAGGTCAGGAAGGTCTGCAATTCGTGAACGAAGTAGTGGGTGGTGTGGTTCCTAAGGAATACATCCCGGCTATCCAGAAGGGTATCGAAGAGCAGATGAAGAACGGTGTTGTTGCCGGCTATCCGCTGATCGGCCTGAAGGCTACCGTTTTTGATGGTTCTTACCACGACGTCGACTCCAACGAGATGGCGTTTAAGGTGGCTGCTTCCATGGCGACCAAGCAACTGGCCCAGAAGGGCGGTGGTGAGTTGCTTGAGCCGATCATGGCGGTAGAGGTTGTTACGCCTGAAGACTATATGGGTGACGTGATGGGCGACCTTAACCGTCGTCGCGGCATGATCCTGGGTATGGAAGACACGGTTTCCGGCAAAGTGATTCGCGCCGAGGTTCCGTTGGGTGAGATGTTCGGTTACGCAACCGACGTCCGTTCCATGTCCCAAGGTCGCGCAAGCTACTCTATGGAATTCAAAAAATACAATACAGCTCCGTCGCATATCGTCGAAACTGTTACCAAAAAACAAGGCTGATTCAGCCCTTTAGGCAAGGAGTTAATTGTCGTGGCTAAAGAAAAATTTGTACGTGACCTCCCGCACGTTAACGTTGGCACTATCGGTCACGTTGACCACGGTAAAACCACGCTGACTGCTGCTCTGACTCGCGTCTGCTCCGAAGTTTTCGGTTCGGCCGCTGTTGCTTTCGACAAAATCGACAGCGCACCGGAAGAAAAGGCTCGTGGTATCACCATCAACACCGCACACGTTGAATACAACTCGCTGATCCGTCACTACGCTCACGTTGACTGCCCAGGTCACGCTGACTATGTGAAGAACATGATCACCGGTGCTGCTCAGATGGACGGCGCTATCCTGGTTTGCTCGGCCGCTGATGGTCCGATGCCTCAGACCCGCGAGCACATCCTGCTGTCCCGTCAGGTTGGCGTTCCGTACATCGTTGTCTTCCTGAACAAGGCTGACATGGTTGACGACGCTGAGCTGCTGGAACTGGTTGAGATGGAAGTGCGCGATCTGCTGAGCACTTACGACTTCCCGGGCGACGACACTCCGATCATCATCGGTTCCGCTCTGATGGCTCTGAACGGCCAAGACGACAACGAAATGGGCACCACTGCCGTTCGTAAACTGGTTGAGACTCTGGACAGCTACATTCCAGATCCAGTTCGTGTTATCGACAAGCCGTTCCTGATGCCAATCGAAGACGTATTCTCGATCTCCGGTCGCGGTACTGTTGTAACTGGCCGTATCGAGCGCGGTATCGTCAAGGTTCAGGATTCGCTGGAAATCGTTGGTCTGCGTGACACTGTTGTCACCACCTGCACCGGCGTTGAAATGTTCCGTAAGCTGCTCGACGAAGGTCGTGCTGGCGAGAACTGCGGCGTGCTGCTGCGCGGCACCAAGCGTGACGACGTTGAGCGTGGCCAGGTTCTGGTCAAGCCAGGTTCGGTTAAGCCGCACACTACCTTCGAAGCTGAAGTGTACGTGTTGAGCAAAGAAGAAGGCGGTCGCCACACTCCGTTCTTCAAAGGCTACCGTCCACAGTTCTACTTCCGGACCACTGACGTGACCGGTAACTGCGAACTGCCGGAAGGCGTTGAAATGGTAATGCCGGGCGACAACATCAAAATGGTTGTCACCCTGATCAAAACCATCGCAATGGAAGATGGTCTGCGTTTCGCTATTCGTGAAGGCGGTCGTACCGTCGGCGCTGGCGTCGTAGCCAAAATCATCGCTTAATAAGTGATGACTTGAAAAAGCCCCCGCCTAGCGGGGGCTTTTTTATTGGGTTGACACTGTAGAAACCCGTCTATAGAATTGCGCCTCCTTTTAACGGGCGTATTGCGCTCGCTGGGAATAGCAGCCGGAGTCTGAAATCCAATGCAAAATCAGCAAATCCGTATCAGGTTGAAGGCTTTTGACCATCGCCTGATCGACCAATCCACCCAGGAAATCGTGGAAACCGCGAAACGTACTGGTGCTCAAGTGCGTGGTCCAATTCCACTGCCTACCCGTAAAGAGCGGTTCACCGTTCTGGTCTCCCCGCACGTCAACAAAGACGCGCGTGACCAGTACGAGATCCGTACTCATAAGCGCGTTCTGGACATCGTCCAGCCGACGGATAAAACCGTTGATGCGCTTATGAAGCTTGATCTTGCGGCCGGTGTGGAAGTGCAGATCAGCCTCGGCTAAGACTCGGTCTTAGTCGTGTAACGCTCTGAAATGGGCGGCCATAGCGGGTGAAAGCCCCGTACACTCATGAGGTTTACAACATGACTATTGGTGTAGTCGGTCGTAAATGCGGTATGACCCGTATTTTCACCGAAGAAGGTGTCTCCATTCCGGTCACGGTCATTGAGATCGAACCGAATCGCGTCACCCAGTTCAAAACTGAAGAGACCGATGGCTATCGTGCAGTGCAAGTCACTGTAGGCGAGCGTCGTGCTTCGCGTGTTACAGCTGCTCAAGCTGGCCACTTCGCTAAAGCGAACGTTGCCGCTGGTCGTACCGTAATGGAATTCCGTCTTGAAGAAGGCGAGTACCAGGCCGGCGATCTGATCAACGCTGAAATCTTCGCCGCTGGTCAACTGGTTGATGTAACCGGTCAGTCCAAAGGTAAAGGCTTCCAGGGTACGATCAAGCGTTGGAATTTCCGCGGGCAAGATAATACCCACGGTAACTCCGTATCCCACCGCGTTCCAGGCTCTATCGGCCAGTGCCAGACTCCTGGTCGTGTATTCAAGGGCAAAAAAATGTCCGGTCATATGGGCGCTGAGCGCGTGACCGTGCAGTCCCTCGAAGTAGTGCGCGTGGACGCTGAACGCAATCTGTTGTTGGTCAAGGGCGCTGTTCCTGGCGCTACTGGCGGCAACTTGGTTGTACGTCCAGCAGCCAAGGCTCGCGGTTAAGGGGAAGCTGACATGCAATTAAATGTAAATGACGCTCAAGCGATCGAAGTTTCCGAACTGACATTTGGCGGCGAATTCAACGAGACGCTGGTTCACCAAGCAGTCGTGGCCTACATGGCCGGCGGCCGTCAAGGTAGCAAGCAGCAAAAGACCCGTTCCGACGTTCGTGGTGGCGGTAAGCGCCCATGGCGTCAGAAAGGTACTGGCCGTGCTCGTGCCGGTACTATCCGTAGCCCAATCTGGCGTGGCGGCGGTACCACTTTCGCAGCTCGTCCTCAGGATCACACCCAGAAGCTGAACAAGAAGATGTATCGCGCAGCAATGCGTTCCATCCTTGCTGAGCTGGTGCGTACTGATCGTCTGGTTGTGGTTCAGGACTTCGCTGTTGATGCACCGAAGACCAAAGATCTGCTGAACAAACTGACCGGCATGGGCCTGACTGACGTCTTGATCGTGTCTGAAGTGGTTGATCAGAACCTGTACCTGGCTGCTCGTAACCTGCCACACGTTGATGTGCGTGACGTGCAAGGTTCCGATCCAGTTAGTCTGATCGCATACGACAAGGTGTTGATCACCGTGTCGGCCGTGAAGAAATTCGAGGAGCTGCTGGGATGAACCAGGAACGCGTATTTAAAGTTCTGCTTGGCCCGCACGTTTCCGAAAAGGCTACGGTTCTGGCTGACAAGAAAGGCCAGTTCGTTTTCAAGGTTGCAACTGACGCAACCAAGCTGGAAATCAAGAAGGCCGTCGAAAGCCTGTTCAGCGTGAAAGTAGAGCGTGTTACTACCCTGAATGTTCTGGGTAAGAGCAAGCGCACTGCTCGCGGTCTGGGCAAGCGTAATGACTGGAAGAAGGCAGTTATCTCCCTTCAGCCAGGCCAAGATCTCGATTTCAGCAGCAGTGCTGAGTAAGGAAGGGGTGCATCATGGCAATCGTTAAATGCAAACCGACTTCCCCTGGCCGCCGTTTTGTGGTCAAGGTGGTCAATCAGGAGCTGCATAAAGGCGCTCCTCACGCACCGCTGCTCGAGAAAAAATCGAAGACTGGTGGTCGTAACAACAATGGTCGTATTACCACTCGTCACATCGGTGGTGGCCATAAGCAGCATTATCGTCTGGTCGATTTCCGTCGCAACGACAAAGATGGCATCTCTGCCACTGTCGAGCGTATTGAATACGATCCAAACCGTACTGCTCACATCGCTCTGCTGCTGTACGCAGATGGCGAGCGTCGCTACATCATCGCCCCTAAAGGCGTGAGTGCTGGTGACCAGCTGATCGCAGGTGCTTTGGCACCGATCAAGCCGGGCAACGCTCTGCAACTGCGTAACATTCCAGTTGGTAGCACCGTACACGGCATCGAATTGAAGCCAGGTAAAGGCGCGCAAATCGCTCGTTCCGCTGGTGCTTCGGCTCAGCTGGTCGCTCGTGAAGGTGTCTACGTGACCCTGCGTCTGCGTTCTGGTGAGATGCGTAAAGTGCTGGCTGAATGCCGCGCGACCTTGGGTGAAGTCTCGAACTCCGAGCACAGCCTGCGTTCGCTGGGTAAAGCTGGTGCCAAACGCTGGCGTGGCGTTCGCCCAACCGTTCGTGGTGTTGCCATGAACCCGGTTGACCACCCACATGGTGGTGGTGAAGGTCGTACCTCTGGTGGTCGTCATCCGGTATCGCCATGGGGCTTCCCGACTAAGGGCGCGAAGACTCGTGGTAATAAGCGTACCGACAAAATGATCGTCCGTCGTCGCAAGTAAATAGAGGGATACGACAGTGCCACGTTCTCTGAAAAAAGGTCCTTTTATTGATCTTCACCTACTGAAGAAGATCGAAGTGGCGGCGGAAAAGAACGATCGCAAACCAGTTAAGACCTGGTCGCGCCGTTCCATGATCCTGCCACAAATGGTCGGTTTGACCATTGCTGTGCATAACGGTCGTCAACATGTTCCAGTTCTCGTGAACGAAGACATGGTCGGCCACAAACTAGGCGAGTTTGCCGGTACCCGCACATATCGTGGGCACGTGGCAGACAAGAAAGCCAAGCGTTAAGGGGTAAGGAACGATGGAAGTAGCCGCTAAGTTGTCGGGCGCTCGAATCTCCGCCCAGAAAGCCCGCTTGGTCGCCGACCAGATCCGCGGGAAGAAGGTGGGCGAAGCGCTCAACCTGTTGGCTTTCAGCAGTAAGAAAGCCGCCGAGATCATGAAGAAAGTGCTGGAGTCGGCCGTAGCCAACGCCGAGCATAACGAAGGCGCAGACGTTGATGACCTTAAGGTCAGCACCGTTTTCGTCAACGAAGGGCGTTCGCTGAAGCGAATCATGCCACGTGCCAAAGGCCGTGCTGATCGCATCGTCAAGCGGTCTTGCCATATCACTGTCAAGGTTGCTGACAAGTAACGGAGTCGAAGAGATGGGTCAGAAAGTACATCCCATTGGCATTCGCCTGGGAATCGTCAAGGAGCACACCTCCGTCTGGTACGCAGACGGTCGGACTTATGCGGACTATTTGTTCGCTGATCTGAAGGTGCGTGAGTATCTCCAAGACAAACTAAAAAGCGCGTCCGTAAGCCGTATCGATATCCATCGTCCGGCTCAAACTGCACGTATCACCATCCACACTGCTCGTCCAGGTATCGTTATCGGGAAGAAAGGTGAAGATGTTGAGAAACTGCGTCAGGACCTGACCAAACAAATGGGTGTGCCTGTGCACATCAATATCGAAGAAATCCGCAAGCCGGAACTCGACGGTATGTTGGTTGCGCAGAGCGTAGCTCAGCAGCTGGAGCGTCGCGTAATGTTCCGTCGCGCTATGAAGCGCGCTGTACAGAACGCCATGCGCATTGGTGCCAAAGGCATCAAAATCCAAGTGAGCGGTCGTCTCGGCGGTGCTGAAATCGCACGTACTGAATGGTATCGCGAAGGTCGTGTGCCACTGCACACCCTGCGTGCCGACATCGACTATGCCAACTACGAAGCTCACACCACTTACGGTGTGATCGGTGTAAAGGTTTGGATCTTCAAAGGCGAAGTAATTGGTGGTCGCCAAGAAGAACTGAAACCACAAGCACCAGCGCCTCGTAAAAAAGCTGCTAAGTAAGGGGTACGCCAAATGTTGCAACCAAAGCGTACGAAGTTCCGCAAGCAGATGACAGGCCACAACCGTGGTCTGGCACAGCGCGGTAGCAAAGTCAGCTTCGGCGAGTTCGCGCTGAAGTCTGTAGCTCGTGGTCGTCTCACCGCTCGTCAGATCGAGTCAGCGCGTCGTGCTCTGACCCGTCACGTTAAACGTGGCGGCAAGATCTGGATCCGTGTATTCCCGGACAAGCCTATTTCCAAAAAGCCACTCGAAGTTCGGATGGGTAAAGGTAAGGGTAGTGTGGAGTACTGGGTTGCCCAGATTCAGCCAGGCAAAGTCCTGTATGAAATCGAGGGTGTTACTGAAGAGCTGGCGCGTGAGGCTTTTGCCTTGGCTGCTGCAAAGCTGCCGCTCGCCACTGCCTTCGTTAAACGGACGGTGATGTGATGAAAGCGAACGAACTTCGTGAAAAAGACGCGCCGCAGCTTAACGAGCAACTGCTCGGCCTGCTGCGCGACCAGTTCAATCTGCGCATGCAGAAAGCAACTGGCCAGTTGGGGCAGTCTCACCTGCTCCGGCAAGTTAAGCGTGACATCGCTCGCGTGAAGACTGTGCTCAAACAGCAGGCAGGTAAGTAATCATGGCTGAAGCCGAAAAAACCGTCCGTACGCTGACTGGCCGTGTTGTCAGCGACAAAATGGACAAGACCATCACCGTTCTGATCGAGCGTCGCGTTAAGCACCCGATCTACGGTAAATACGTTAAGCGTTCGACTAAGCTGCACGCGCACGACGAAACCAATCAGTGCCACATCGGCGACAAAGTCACTATTCGTGAAACTCGTCCGCTGGCCAAGACCAAGTCTTGGGCATTGGTTGATGTTCTCGAACGCGCTGTGGAAGTCTAAGGACTAGGGGTCGGAGAAATTATATGATTCAGACTCAATCCATGCTCGATGTGGCCGATAACAGCGGCGCTCGCCGTGTTATGTGCATCAAGGTGCTGGGTGGCTCCCATCGTCGTTACGCTGGTATCGGTGACATCATCAAAGTTACCGTGAAGGAAGCAATTCCTCGCGGTAAAGTGAAAAAAGGCCAAGTGATGACTGCTGTTGTAGTCCGCACTCGTCACGGCGTACGTCGTGCTGATGGCTCCATTATCCGCTTTGATGGCAACGCTGCTGTTCTTCTGAACAACAAGCAAGAGCCGATCGGCACCCGTATCTTTGGGCCAGTGACTCGTGAACTTCGTACTGAGAAGTTCATGAAGATCGTCTCGCTCGCCCCAGAAGTGCTGTAAGGAGATCCGACATGCAAAAGATTCGTCGTGACGACGAGATCATCGTGATCGCCGGCAAAGACAAAGGTAAGCGCGGTAAGGTGCTTAAGGTTCTCGCTAATAACCGTCTGGTTATTGGTGGTCTGAACCTGGTTAAGCGTCATACCAAGCCTAACCCGGCGTCGGGCGTGCAAGGCGGTATCGTCGAAAAAGAAGCTCCACTGGACGCTTCTAACGTCGCCATTTTCAACGGCGAAACCAACAAGGCTGACCGCGTTGGTTTCAAAGTAGAAGACGGCAAGAAAATTCGTGTCTTCAAGTCGACCCAAAAAGCGGTTGATGCTTGAACACTGCTAGGTAGAAGACCATGGCACGACTAAAAGAGATTTACTGGAAGGAAATCGCACCGAAGCTTAAGGAAGAACTTAAGCTTTCGAACGTGATGGAAGTTCCACGCGTTACCAAAATCACCCTGAACATGGGTCTGGGCGAAGCGGTCGGTGACAAAAAAGTCATCGAGCACGCTGTTGCCGACCTGGAAAAGATCACCGGTCAGAAAGTTGTTGTGACGTACGCTCGGAAATCCATCGCTGGCTTTAAAGTCCGTGAAGGTTGGCCGATCGGCGTCAAAGTGACCCTGCGCCGTGAGCGTATGTACGAGTTCCTGGATCGTCTGCTGTCGATCTCCCTGCCTCGGGTTCGCGACTTCCGCGGCCTGAATGCCAAGTCCTTCGATGGTCGTGGTAACTACAGCATGGGCGTTAAAGAGCAGATCATCTTCCCGGAAATCGACTACGACAAGATCGATGCTCTCCGCGGTCTGGACATTACCCTGACCACCACTGCCAAGAACGATGATGAAGGTCGCGCCCTGTTGCGTGCTTTCAAATTCCCGTTCCGCAACTGATTGGAGTAGGAAAATGGCCAAGATGAGCATGAAAAACCGCGAGCTGAAGCGTCAGCTCACGGTTGCCAAGTACGCCAAAAAGCGTGCAGCACTGAAAGCTATCATCGTTGATCTGAACGCAAGTCCAGAAGCGCGTTGGGAAGCTACAGTAGCTCTGCAGAAGCAGCCACGTGACGCAAGCGCTTCGCGCATGCGTAACCGCTGCCGCCTGACCGGTCGTCCACACGGCGTTTACCGCAAGTTCGGCCTCGGCCGTAACAAACTGCGTGAAGCTGCAATGCGTGGCGACGTACCTGGTCTGGTTAAAGCCAGCTGGTAAGCACTGTCAAAGTCTCGGTGTTCGGGATCGCAAGATCCTGACCGCCGGTGACCTTGAACTTGGATCAAGCCCCTTTTGGGGCTTGATTCATTTGTGGGGTGTGTCTAGAATACCCGGCTCGCCTGAGCCCGTGCTTTTTTCGCATGGATGAGCTCGGCGACAAGTAGTAGCCGCAAGGCTAATTTTTTTGTATTAGGAGCGTCTAGCCCATGAGTATGCAGGACCCGTTAGCGGACATGCTAACTCGAATCCGTAATGCCCAGATGGCTGAAAAGTCCGTCGTAAGCATGCCATCTTCTACTTTGAAGGTAGCTGTTGCCAAAGTCCTGAAGGACGAAGGTTACATTGCGGGTTATCAGATCAGCAGCGAAATCAAACCACTGCTGTCCATCGAGCTGAAGTACTTCGAAGGCCGTCCGGTCATCGAGGAAGTGAAGCGCGTTAGCCGTCCAGGCCTGCGTCAGTACAAGTCCGTCGATGATCTGCCCAAAGTTCGTGGCGGTCTCGGTGTGTCTATCGTCTCCACCAACAAAGGTGTGATGACGGATCGTGCTGCGCGCGCTGCCGGTGTCGGCGGCGAAGTTCTTTGCACTGTGTTCTAAGGGGGGATAAGCATGTCACGCGTCGCTAAGAACCCCGTTAAGCTGCCAGCCGGTGTCGAAGTAAAATTCGCAGGCCAACAGCTTTCGGTGAAGGGTGCCAAGGGCACTCTCGAACTGAACATCCATTCGTCTGTTGAGATCGTTGAAGAAGCTGGTGAGCTGCGTTTCGCTGCTCGCAATGGCGATCAACAAACTCGCGCAATGGCTGGTACCACTCGTGCGTTGGTAAACAACATGGTCCAAGGCGTAAGCCAAGGCTTCGAGCGTAAGCTCCAGCTGGTCGGTGTTGGTTATAAAGCGCAAGCAAAAGGCACAGTGCTGAACCTGGCTCTTGGCTTCTCGCACCCAGTGGATTATGAACTGCCGGAAGGCATCACCGCTGAGACTCCTAGCCAAACCGACATCCTGATTCGGGGTATCGATAAGCAGCTGGTAGGTCAAGTGGCCGCCGAGATCCGCGACTTCCGTCCACCAGAGCCATACAAAGGCAAAGGTGTGCGCTACGCGGACGAAGTCGTCCGTCGTAAAGAAGCCAAGAAGAAGTAGGGCATAGCAAATGACCGACAAAAAAGTTACTCGACTGCGTCGCGCTCGCAAAGCACGCCTGAAAATGCACGAACTCGAAGTCGTGCGTCTCTGCGTGTTCCGCTCGTCGCAGCACATCTACGCCCAGGTCATTTCGGCCGACGGCAACAAAGTCCTGGCATCTGCCTCGACTTTGGATAAAGAACTGCGTGATGGCGCCACTGGCAACATCGACGCGGCCACTAAGGTTGGCCAGCTGGTCGCTACGCGTGCTAAAGCCGCTGGCGTCTCGCAGGTGGCTTTCGACCGCTCTGGCTTCAAGTACCACGGCCGCGTCAAGGCGCTGGCTGATGCTGCTCGTGAAGCTGGGCTGGAGTTCTAAGTTATGTCAAATAACGACCAAAAGCGCGACGAAGGCTACATTGAGAAGCTGGTTCAAGTTAACCGCGTAGCCAAAACCGTAAAAGGCGGCCGTATCTTCACTTTCACCGCGTTGACCGTGGTTGGTGATGGTAAAGGGCGTGTTGGCTTCGGCCGTGGCAAGTCACGTGAAGTGCCTGCTGCGATCCAGAAGGCAATGGAAGCTGCTCGCCGCAACATGATCCAAGTTGATCTGAACGGCACCACTCTGCAGTACGCAATGAAGTCCGGTCACGGCGCTTCGAAGGTGTACATGCAGCCTGCTTCTGAAGGTACCGGTATCATCGCTGGCGGCGCTATGCGTGCTGTCCTCGAAGTTGCTGGCGTTCAGAACGTTCTGGCCAAGTGCTACGGCTCGACTAACCCGGTAAACGTGGTTCACGCCACTTTCAAAGGTTTGAAAGCTATGCAGTCTCCTGAATCCATTGCCGCCAAGCGTGGCAAAAGCGTCAAGGAGATCTTCTGATCATGGCTACCGTTAAAGTTACGCTGATCAAAAGCATGACCGGCCGTATCCCTAACCACAAACTGTGCGTTAAGGGTCTGGGTCTGCGTCGCATCGGTCACACTGTAGAAGTGCTTGATACTCCCGAGAATCGCGGGATGATCAACAAGGCTTACTACATGCTGCGTGTCGAGGGTTAATCGATGAAACTCAATGATCTGAGTCCAGCGCCGGGTTCCCGTCGCGAAAAGCATCGTCCGGGCCGTGGTATCGGTAGTGGTTTGGGCAAGACCGGTGGCCGTGGCCACAAAGGTCAGTCCTCCCGCTCCGGTGGCACCATTGCTCCAGGCTTTGAAGGCGGTCAACAGCCGCTGCATCGTCGCCTGCCAAAGTTCGGTTTCGTTTCCCTGAAAGCCATGGACCGCGCAGAAGTGCGTCTGTCCGAGCTGGCTAAAGTGGAAGGCGACATCGTCACCGTGCAGTCCCTGAAAGATGCCAACGTGATCAACGTCAACGTACAGCGTGTGAAAATCATGCTGTCCGGCGAAGTTACTCGCGCTGTTACCATCGGAAAGGGAATCGGCGCCACCAAAGGTGCGCGTGCGGCTATCGAAGCAGCTGGCGGCAAGTTCGAGGAATAAATGGCTAAGCAAGGTGCTCTCTCTGCGCTCGGCAAAGGCGGTATGTCTGAACTCTGGGCTCGTCTGCGTTTTCTGTTCCTGGCGATTATCGTCTACCGAATAGGCGCACACATCCCGGTTCCAGGTATCAACCCGGACCGACTCGCGGACCTGTTTCGACAGAATGAGGGGACCATTCTTAGCTTGTTCAACATGTTTTCCGGCGGCGCGCTGGAACGGATGAGCATCTTTGCACTGGGGATCATGCCGTACATTTCGGCATCGATCATCATGCAGCTGATGACCGCCGTCAGCCCGCAGTTGGAGCAGTTGAAGAAGGAAGGTGAAGCTGGCCGTCGCAAGATCAGCCAGTACACCCGCTACGGCACTGTCGTTCTCGCTCTCGTTCAGGCAATTGGCATGTCCATTGGTCTGGCAGGGCAGGGCGTTGCGTTCACTGGTGACTTTGGCTTCCATTTCGTCGCGGTATCCACTTTTGTGGCTGGTGCGATGTTCATGATGTGGCTGGGTGAGCAGATTACTGAGCGTGGTGTTGGCAACGGTATCTCGATGTTGATTTTTTCGGGTATCGTCGCCGGTCTTCCGAGAGCGATCGGGCAGTCTTTCGAGTCTGCACGTCAGGGTGATATCAACATCTTCGCCCTGGTTGCCATCGGTTTGCTGGCAGTAGCGATTATCGGTTTTGTGGTGTTCATTGAGCGTGGTCAGCGTCGTATTGCTGTTCACTACGCCAAGCGTCAGCAGGGCCGCAAGGTCTTCGCTGCGCAGACTAGCCACTTGCCGCTGAAGGTGAACATGGCCGGTGTTATTCCGGCCATTTTCGCGAGCAGCATTTTGCTGTTCCCGGCTTCGTTGGGTGCCTGGTTCGGCCAGTCTGAAGGTATGGGCTGGTTGCAGGACATCTCGCAGTCGATCGCTCCTGGTCAGCCGTTGAATATTCTGCTGTTTAGTGCAGGGATTATTTTCTTCTGCTTCTTCTATACGGCGTTGATGTTCAATCCGAAAGACGTAGCGGAAAACCTGAAGAAGTCCGGTGCCTTTATTCCGGGCATCCGTCCAGGCGAGCAGTCTGCGCGCTACATTGATGGCGTTCTGACTCGTTTGACCATGTTCGGTGCTCTTTACATGACGGCCGTGTGCTTGCTGCCCCAGTTCCTGGTGGTTGCAGCAAACGTACCGTTCTACCTTGGCGGGACCTCGTTGCTGATCGTCGTCGTGGTTGTGATGGACTTCATGTCCCAAGTACAATCGCACCTCGTTTCGCACCAGTACGAATCCCTGATGAAGAAAGCCAACCTGAAGGGTTACGGCAGCGGCATGTTGCGCTGAGTACCCATAAGGTTCGAGGAGTTGGTGATGAAAGTTCGTGCATCGGTGAAAAAGCTGTGCCGTAACTGCAAGATTATTCGCCGCGAAGGTGTTGTTCGAGTAATTTGCAGCGCGGAACCGCGTCACAAACAGCGCCAAGGCTGAGTGTGATTGTGCTTCAAGCCCGGCAGCTAGTGCGCTGCCGGGTTGATTATTTGTTATTACAGCGATATTATCTCGCGCCCTATTTCTTGGCTTCCGGGGCGTAGGTAGCTGTCAATTGGAGTCCCACTGAATGGCCCGTATTGCAGGCGTTAACATTCCAGATAACAAGCATACTGTTATCTCGCTGACCTACATCTATGGTGTTGGTCGCACTACTGCACAGAAGATCTGTGCAGTGACTGGGGTAAACCCAGCCGCAAAGATCAAAGATCTGAGCGACGAGCAGATTGAACAGCTGCGTGGCGAAGTGGCGAAGTTCACCACTGAAGGTGACCTGCGTCGCGAAATCAACATGAAAATCAAGCGTTTGATGGACCTCGGTTGCTATCGCGGTCTGCGTCATCGTCGTGGTCTTCCAGTGCGCGGTCAGCGTACCAAGACTAACGCGCGTACCCGTAAAGGTCCGCGTAAGCCGATCCGCAAGTAATCGCCCCAGCGAATCGACAGGAAATTAATCATGGCTAAACCTGCTGCTCGTCCTCGTAAAAAAGTTAAAAAGACAGTGGTTGATGGCATCGCCCACATCCATGCATCTTTTAACAACACAATCGTGACCATCACCGACCGTCAAGGCAACGCTCTTTCCTGGGCTACCTCCGGTGGTTCGGGTTTCCGCGGTTCCCGCAAGTCCACCCCGTTTGCTGCTCAAGTAGCTGCTGAACGTGCTGGTCAAGCTGCGCTGGAATACGGCCTGAAAAACCTCGACGTTAACGTCAAAGGTCCAGGTCCAGGTCGTGAATCTGCAGTCCGCGCTTTGAACGGCTGTGGCTACAAGATCGCCAGCATCACCGACGTGACGCCAATCCCGCACAACGGGTGCCGTCCGCCGAAGAAGCGCCGCGTGTAATCCAGGAGATTGTAAAGAATGGCTCGTTACATTGGTCCAAAATGCAAACTCGCTCGTCGCGAAGGCACCGATCTCTTCTTGAAGAGCGGCGTGCGCGCGATCGAATCGAAGTGCAACATTGAAGCAGCACCTGGTATCCACGGCCAACGCCGCGGTCGCCAGTCCGATTACGGCACCCAACTGCGTGAAAAGCAGAAGGTCCGTCGTATCTACGGCGTTCTCGAGCGTCAATTCAGCGGCTACTACAAAGAAGCTGCTGGCAAGAAAGGTGCAACTGGCGAAAACCTGTTGCAACTGCTCGAATGCCGTCTGGACAACGTTGTATACCGTATGGGTTTTGGCTCTACTCGTGCCGAATCCCGTCAGCTGGTATCGCACAAATCCGTAAGCGTTAACGGTCAGACCGTAAACGTGCCGTCGTACCAGGTTCGTGCTGGTGACGTGGTCGCGATTCGCGAGAAAGCAAAGAACCAACTTCGCATTGTCCAAGCTCTCGATCTGTGTGCCCAACGTGGCCGCGTAGAATGGGTAGAAGTAGACACTGAGAAGAAGTCGGGCGTTTTCAAGAACGTTCCTGCTCGCAGTGATCTGTCCGCCGACATCAACGAAAGCCTGATTGTCGAGCTCTACTCCAAGTAAGGGCTAGAAAATAGGTGCATCCATGCAGATTTCGGTAAATGAGTTCCTGACACCCCGCCATATTGATGTGCAGGTTGTCAGTCCAACCCGCGCCAAGATCACTCTCGAGCCTCTCGAGCGTGGTTTTGGCCACACCCTGGGCAACGCGCTGCGCCGCATCCTGTTGTCCTCAATGCCCGGCTGCGCAGTAGTCGAGGCCGAGATTGACGGTGTGCTCCATGAGTACAGCGCCATCGAAGGTGTACAGGAAGACGTAATTGAAATCCTGTTGAACCTTAAAGGTCTGGCTATCAAGCTGCACGGCCGTGACGAAGTTACGCTGACCTTGTCGAAGAAGGGTTCGGGGGTGGTTACCGCTGCCGATATTCAGCTGGATCATGATGTCGAGATCGTTAACCCCGATCACGTAATCGCTAACCTGGCGTCTAACGGCGCCCTGAACATGAAGCTCACCGTAGCTCGTGGTCGTGGTTATGAACCGGCAGACTCGCGTCAGAGCGATGAAGACGAAAGCCGCAGCATCGGTCGCTTGCAGCTTGACTCTTCGTTCAGCCCGGTTCGCCGTATCGCATACGTGGTGGAAAACGCCCGTGTCGAACAGCGTACTAACCTGGACAAGCTGGTTATTGATCTGGAAACCAACGGTACTCTGGATCCTGAAGAGGCTATTCGCCGCGCTGCAACCATTCTGCAACAGCAGTTGGCTGCGTTCGTCGACCTCAAAGGTGACAGTGAGCCAGTGGTTGTTGAGCAGGAAGACGAGATCGATCCGATCCTGCTTCGCCCGGTTGACGATCTGGAACTGACTGTACGTTCGGCTAACTGCCTTAAGGCGGAAAACATCTACTACATCGGTGACCTGATTCAGCGTACCGAAGTAGAGCTGTTGAAGACTCCGAACCTTGGCAAGAAATCCTTGACTGAAATCAAGGACGTTCTGGCCTCCCGCGGTCTGTCCCTCGGCATGCGCCTCGACAACTGGCCGCCTGCAAGTCTTAAGAAGGACGACAAGGCGACTGCCTGATCGTCGTAATCACCGAACGTTGTGTTTGGTAAGGAATGAACCATGCGTCATCGTAAAAGTGGTCGTCACCTGAGCCGCACTAGCTCGCACCGCAAGGCCATGTTTCAAAACATGGCAGTGTCGCTGTTCGAGCACGAGCTGATCAAAACTACACTGCCGAAAGCTAAAGAACTGCGTCGCGTTGCTGAGCCGCTGATCACTTTGGCCAAGACAGACAGCCTGGCTAACCGCCGTCTGGCTTTCGATCGTACTCGTTCGAAAGCTATCGTTGGTAAGCTCTTCAACGACCTGGGCAAGCGTTACGCTACCCGTGAGGGTGGCTACCTGCGCATCCTCAAGTGCGGTTTCCGCACTGGCGACAACGCGCCTATGGCGTACGTCGAGTTGGTTGATCGTCCTGCCGGTGGTGAAGCTGTATCCGCTGAGTAAGACGTCAGTCTGAAACGAAGAACCGGGCCTAGTGCCCGGTTTTTTGTGAGCGCTCGAAAAGTATCGAGAGGACTAGGTGATACAGTTTCATTAGTAATTATCTATCGATGCTCACAACTTAATGAATTTGATGGTGTCATGTTGACGGTCAATACTCCCTCTCAGCCGATTAGCCGGCAGTAGGAAAGACAGACAGACAGACAGAGGAAGACATCGCATGAGCCAAAATAGAACACTTACCACCGCCAGTGGCGCTCCTGTCGCTGACAACCAGAATTCCCGTTCCGCTGGCCCTCGTGGCCCGCTGCTGCTCGACGACTTTCACCTGATCGAGAAGCTTGCCCACTTCAACCGTGAAAACATCCCTGAGCGTCGTGTACACGCCAAAGGTTCGGGTGCTTACGGTACGTTCAGCGTAACTCGGGACATCACCGAGTACACAAGCGCCAAACTGTTTGAGTCTGTCGGCAAGCAAACCCCAACCTTCCTGCGGTTTTCCACCGTGGGTGGTGAGCGTGGTTCGGCCGACACCGAGCGCGATCCACGTGGTTTTGCTCTGAAGTTCTACACCGAAGAAGGCAACTGGGACATCGTCGGCAACAACACGCCAGTGTTCTTCATCCGCGATCCTTTGAAATTCCCGGACTTTATTCACACCCAGAAACGTCTTCCACAAAGCAATCTGAAAAGCGCACAAATGATGTGGGACTTCTGGTCGCACTCACCTGAGGCGTTGCATCAGGTCACTATTCTGTTCTCGGACCGCGGCATCCCCGATGGCTACCGTCACATGCACGGCTTCGGCAGCCACACCTACAGCCTGATCAACGCCAATGGCGAACGTCACTGGGTGAAATGGCACTACAAGACCAAGCAAGGGATCAAAAACCTGGCGCCAGCAGAAGCGGCGCGCCTGGCTGGTACCGATCCAGATTACGCACAGCGTGATCTGTTCGGCGCGATCGAGCGCGGTGATTTTCCGAAATGGCGCGTGTGCATCCAGATCATGACCGAGGCTCAGGCCGCAGCGCACTACGAGAACCCGTTTGACGTGACCAAAACCTGGTCGCAGAAAGAGTTTCCGCTGATCGAAGTGGGTGAGCTGGAACTTAACCGCAACCCACAGAACTACTTTGCTGAAGTCGAGCAAGCGGCGTTCGGTCCGAGCAACATGGTCCCGGGTGTCGGTTTATCGCCTGACCGCATGTTGCAGGGGCGAGTGTTCGCTTACGCCGATGCTCACCGCTACCGCATTGGCACCAACCACCAGCAATTGCCGGTGAACGCGCCTCGCAGCCCGGTGAACAGCTATCAGCGCGACGGTTCGATGGCGTTTGGCAGCAATGGCGGTGCGACACCTAACTACGAGCCGAACAGCTACATCGAATCGCCGAAACAAGCACCTCGCTATGCAGAGCCAGCGCTGGCGCTGAGTGGTGCAGCTGATCGTTACGATCATCGCGAAGATACTGACTACTACAGCCACGCCGGTGCACTGTTCCGCCTGATGAATGATGAGCAGAAAACCCTGCTGGTCAACAACATTGCCGGCGCCATGGCGGGAGTTTCCGGTGACGTGGTTGATCGTCAACTGCAGCACTTCTTCAGGGCCGACCCGGCGTACGGAGAAGCGATCGCAACGGCGTTGGGCGTACAGCTTAACGAAGTCTAAACGAGAAGCAGAACCGCCCTCATTTGGGCGGTTTTTGCGTTATTTAAACCAATTTTCTCAGAATATCTTCGCTTTTATCGCGCAAGCAGAGTGACCAAACAGTCTGCTTGGTTCAAACTACAGACTTTCAAGCAGGGAGATGTAGGGCGATGCAAGGCCACCCAGACGTAATCGATTACCTCAACACGTTGCTGACCGGCGAACTGGCGGCTCGTGATCAATATTTCATCCATTCGCGGATGTACGAGGACTGGGGTTTTACCGAGCTCTACGAACGTATCAACCACGAAATGGACGAAGAGGCGCAGCACGCTGACGCCCTGATGCGCCGGATTCTAATGCTCGAAGGCACTCCGCGCATGCGTCCGGACGACCTGGACGTCGGCACCACAGTGCCTGACATGCTCGCCGCGGACCTGCGTCTGGAATACAAAGTCCGCGCCGCACTCTGCAAGGGCATCGAGCTCTGCGAGCTGCACAAGGACTACGCCAGCCGCGAGATGCTGCGTATTCAGCTGAACGACACCGAAGAGGATCACACCTACTGGCTCGAGAAGCAGTTGGGTCTGATCAAGTTGATCGGTCTGGAGAATTACCTGCAATCGCAGTTCTGATTCCGCCGGCTACAAAAAAGCCCCTGTCACCGATGAAGTGACAGGGGCTTTTTCGTAGGCCTGATTCAGGCTTTGTCGCGAGCCAGTAGCGGCTTGAGGTAGAAGCCCGTGTGAGATTGCTTCATCTCGGACACTTCTTCCGGCGTACCGACTGCAATGATCTGGCCGCCCTTGGAACCGCCTTCCGGCCCCAAGTCCACCAGCCAGTCGGCCGTCTTGATCACATCCAGATTGTGCTCGATCACCACCACGGTGTTGCCGTGGTCGCGCAATCGATGCAGTACGTCGAGCAGCTGCTGAATATCCGCGAAGTGCAGGCCAGTTGTCGGCTCATCGAGGATATACAGCGTCTTGCCGGTGTCGCGCTTGGACAGTTCGCGGGACAGCTTGACCCGTTGGGCTTCACCACCCGACAGCGTGGTCGCTGACTGCCCGAGCTTGATGTACGACAGGCCGACATCCATCAGCGTCTGAAGCTTGCGCGCCAAGGCCGGAACCGCGTCGAAGAACACCCGCGCTTCCTCGATCGTCATCTCGAGGGTTTCGTGGATGCTCTTGCCCTTGTACTTGATCTCCAGAGTCTCGCGGTTGTAGCGCTTGCTCTTGCAGACGTCGCACGGAACATAGATGTCCGGCAGGAAGTGCATTTCCACCTTGATCAGGCCATCACCCTGGCAGGCCTCGCAACGCCCGCCCTTCACGTTGAAGGAGAAGCGTCCAGGACCATAACCGCGAGAGCGGGACTCCGGCACACCGGCGAACAGTTCGCGAATCGGTGTAAACAATCCGGTGTAGGTCGCCGGGTTGGAGCGTGGCGTTCGACCGATCGGGCTCTGATCGATGTCGACAACCTTATCCAGATGCTCCAGGCCTTTGATGCTGTCGTGAGCGGCCGCTTCGAGCGTTGTTGCACCGTTCAATGCCGTAGCGCTAAGCGGGAACAGGGTGTTGTTGATCAGCGTCGACTTGCCCGAGCCGGACACGCCGGTCACGCAGGTCAGCAGGCCGATCGGAATGTCCAGATCGACATCGCGCAAGTTGTTGCCGCGAGCACCCTTGAGGGACAGCGACAACTTCTTGTTGCGCGGTGTGCGTTTGGCCGGAACGGCAATCTTCACCCGACCCGACAGGTATTTGCCGGTCAACGAATCAGGATGAGCCATGACTTCGGCCGGCGTACCTTCGGCGACAATGTGCCCACCGTGTACACCCGCACCCGGGCCGATATCCACCACGTAGTCGGCCAGACGAATCGCATCTTCGTCGTGCTCGACCACAATCACCGTATTACCGATGTCCCGCAGGTGCTTGAGCGTACCGAGCAGCCGATCGTTGTCCCGTTGGTGCAAGCCAATCGACGGCTCGTCGAGGATGTACAGAACCCCTACCAGGCCCGCGCCGATCTGACTGGCCAGACGAATCCGCTGAGCTTCACCGCCAGACAATGTGTCCGCACTGCGATCGAGCGACAGATAATCGAGGCCAACGTTGACCAGGAACTGCAGTCGCTCGCGAATTTCCTTGAGAATCTTGTCAGCAATTTCGCCACGGCGGCCGGTGAGTTTCAGCACGCCGAAATATTCACAGGCATCGCCAATCGGCAGATTGGTCACCGCCGGCAGCGTCTTCTCGCCAACCCACACATGCCGCGCCTCACGACGCAGGCGAGTACCGCGGCAATCCGGGCAAGGCTGGGTGCTGAGGAACTTGGCCAGCTCTTCACGCACCGAGGCGGACTCGGTTTCACGGTAGCGACGTTCCAGATTCGGCACGATGCCTTCGAACGGGTGCGAACGTTTGACGATGTCGCCACGGTCGTTCAGGTATTTGAAGTCGACGTTCTGCGAACCGCTGCCGTGCAAGATGAATTTCTGCTGATCGGCCGGCAGTTCGTTGAACGGCACCTCCAGACTGAACTTGTAGTGCGAGGCCAGCGACCCGAGCATCTGGAAGTAATAGACGTTGCGCCGGTCCCAGCCACGAATCGCGCCTTCCGCGAGCGTCAGTTCGCCATTGACCAATCGCTTGATGTCGAAGAACTGCTTCACCCCCAGGCCATCGCACGTCGGGCAGGCGCCAGCCGGGTTGTTGAAGGAGAACAGCTTGGGTTCCAGCTCGCTGATGGCGTGGCCGCAAATCGGGCAGGCGAAGCGCGCGGAGAAGATGATTTCTTCGCCGGGCTCGTCGTCCATCGGCGCGACCAGGGCGATGCCGTCCGCGAGCTTTAAAGCGGTCTCGAACGACTCGGCCAGGCGCTGCTGTAGGTCGGCGCGCACCTTGAAACGGTCGACCACCACATCGATCGAGTGCTTCTTCTGCTTATCCAGCTTCGGCAATTCGTCCAGCTCGCAGAGCCGGCCGTTGACCCGGGCCCGCACAAAGCCTTGGGCGCGCAGTTCTTCGAAAACCGAAAGGTGTTCGCCTTTACGCTCGCGGATCACCGGCGCTAACAGCATAAGCTTGCTGCCCTCCGGTTGGGCGAGGACCAGGTCGACCATCTGGCTGACGGTCTGGGCTTCCAGCGGAATGTCGTGATCCGGGCATCGCGGAATACCCACGCGAGCGTAAAGCAGGCGCAGATAATCGTAGATTTCGGTGATGGTGCCGACCGTCGAACGCGGGTTGTGCGAGGTCGATTTCTGCTCGATGGAAATGGCTGGCGACAAACCTTCGATGGTGTCGACGTCAGGTTTTTCCATCATCGACAAAAATTGCCGAGCGTAGGCCGACAGCGATTCGACGTAGCGGCGCTGGCCTTCGGCGTACAGCGTGTCGAATGCCAGAGATGATTTTCCGGAGCCGGACAGGCCGGTGATGACGATCAGTTTGTCCCTGGGCAGGGTCAGGTCGATGTTCTTCAGGTTGTGGGTTCGGGCCCCACGAATCAGGATCTTGTCCAAAGTGGCCTCGCTCGGCGGGCGTCGAAAACGTAGGAGTATACGGCCAAATACTGGATGGATGCACACTATCGAATGAGCGGGTTGCAGCCTTACATGAAGAGTCTGTCAGCAGAGCGCGTCAAAGCGTCGCGATATACCCCGTCAATCGATGGGACTGGTAGAATCGCCGCCGGTTCACATGAGGTTTTTCCATGCACGATCCCCACAGCGAACGCATGAGTGGCAGTGAGACCCGAGCAGCAAGCGGTCTGGCCCTGGTGTTCGCCTTCCGTATGCTTGGCATGTTCATGGTGTTGCCGGTATTGGCGACCTATGGGATGGACCTGGCAGGAGCGACCCCGGCCCTCATCGGGCTGGCGATTGGCGCTTACGGCCTGACCCAGGCGATCTTTCAAATTCCTTTCGGCTTTATTTCCGACCGTATCGGCCGTCGCCCGGTGATTTACCTGGGGCTGGTCGTCTTCGCCCTCGGTAGCGTACTGGCGGCTAATGCCGACTCGATCTGGGGCGTGATCGCCGGACGAATCCTGCAAGGCGCCGGGGCGATTTCTGCGGCGGTAATGGCGTTGCTGTCAGACCTGACCCGCGAACAGCATCGGACCAAAGCCATGGCCATGATCGGCATGACGATCGGTCTGTCGTTCGCTGTCGCGATGGTTGTAGGACCGTTGCTGACCCGCGCCTTTGGCCTGTCCGGGTTGTTCCTCGCCACGGGTGGCATGGCGCTGTTCGGCATCGTGATCGTGATGTTCATGGTGCCGCGCTCAACCGGGCCGTTGCAGCACCGCGAGTCCGGCGTTGCGCGCCAGGCACTGATACCGACGCTCAAGCATCCAGACTTGCTGCGTCTGGACCTGGGCATTTTTGTGTTACACGCGATGTTGATGTCGAGCTTCGTTGCGTTGCCTTTGGCGCTGGTCGAAAAAGCCGGGCTGCCCAAAGAGCAGCACTGGTGGGTGTACCTGACCGCGCTGCTGATTTCCTTCTTCGCCATGATCCCGTTCATCATCTACGGCGAGAAGAAACGCAAAATGAAACGAGTTTTACTCGGCGCCGTCGCGACGCTGATGCTCACTGAGCTATTCTTCTGGCAGTTCGGCGATAGCTTGCGGGCTCTGGTGATCGGGACGGTGGTGTTCTTTACCGCGTTCAACTTGCTGGAAGCTTCGTTGCCATCGCTGATCAGCAAGGTTTCACCGGCGGGCGGCAAGGGCACGGCGATGGGGGTTTATTCCACCAGCCAGTTCCTCGGTTCGGCACTGGGCGGCATCCTCGGCGGCTGGTTGTTCCAGCATGGCGGTCTGTCGGTTGTGTTCCTTGGATGCGCCGGTCTGGCTGCCCTCTGGCTGGCCTTTGCTGTTACCATGCGCGAACCTCCCTACGTGACGAGCCTGCGCTTGCCGTTGTCGCCTGAGGCGATCCGCGAAGCGGGTCTGGTCGAGCGCCTGAAGGCCGTCGTAGGGGTAACAGATGCAGTGATCGTCGAAGATGAAGCGGCGATTTACATCAAATTGGACACAGAACTATTGGATCGCACCACCCTTGAGCGCCTGGTGAACAACCCGGCCGGGGCAGCGTGCGTAGCCTAGGAGAACGTTATGGCCCGTGGGGTTAACAAAGTCATATTGGTCGGCACTTGCGGCCAGGATCCCGAAGTTCGCTACTTGCCTAACGGTAACGCCGTGACCAACCTGAGTCTGGCGACCAGCGAACAGTGGACTGACAAGCAAACCGGTCAGAAGGTCGAGAAGACCGAATGGCACCGTGTGTCGATGTTCGGCAAAGTTGCCGAGATCGCCGGCGAGTACCTGCGTAAAGGTTCGCAGGTCTACATCGAAGGCAAGCTGCAGACCCGCGAGTGGGAAAAAGACGGTATCAAGCGTTACACCACTGAAATCGTGGTCGACATGCAAGGCACCATGCAACTGTTGGGCGGCCGTCCACAGCAGGGCGACCAACAAGGCGGGGGCAATAACTACCAGCAGTCCGCCCCAGCCCCACGCCAACAGGCTCCGCGTCCGCAGCAGTCGGCAGCACCGCAACAGTCGCGTCAGGCTCCGGCTCCACAGCAGGCTGCTCCGCAACCGGCTCCGGATTTCGACAGCTTTGATGACGATATCCCGTTCTAAAAAGCAGCTATCCAGTCAGTAACAAAAAAGCGAAGCCATCTGGCTTCGCTTTTTTGTTGGCGCTATTAACTGGATAACGCGGTCACATTGGCCCGTGCCGAGTGCAGTTTCTTGTAGCTATCGATCAACCGCAGGTGCCTGTCGAGCCCCTCCAGTTTCAAGCTGGTCGGCGTCAAGCCATGGAAACGCACGCTGCCGTCCACCGATCCGATCGCTGCATCCGTGCGCTCGTTGCCAAACATCCGGCGGAAATTGGCCTCGTAGTCTTCCAGTTCCAGGTCTTCGTCCAGCTTCATCTCCAGCACCACATTGACGGCCTGGTAGAACAAACCACGCTCAACCGTGTTGTCGTTGTACTGCAGGAACATTTCTACCGCCTCTTTCGCCTCTTCAAATTGCTGCAAGGCGAGATAAATCAGCAGCTTCAACTCCAGGATCGTCAGCTGACCCCAGGCCGTATTGTCGTCAAATTCGATGCCGATCAGGGAGGTGATGTCGGTGTAGTCATCCAGCTCACTTTCCACCAGGCGCTCAACCAGCGCTTGCAGTTCGTCGTCGTCCAGGCGATGCAGGTTCAGGATGTCGGCACGGAAGAAAAGCGCTTTGTTGGTATTATCCCAGATCAGGTCGTCCACGGGATAGATTTCCGAATAGTCCGGCACCAGGATGCGGCATGCCGTCGCGCCGATATGCTCGTAGACCGCCATGTACACTTCCTTGCCCATGCCTTCGAGAATGCCGAACAAGGTCGCGGCTTCTTCGGCATTCGAGTTTTCACCCTGGCCGGAGAAGTCCCACTCCACGAATTCGTAATCGGACTTGGAGCTGAAGAAGCGCCACGACACCACGCCGCTGGAATCGATGAAGTGCTCGACGAAGTTATTTGGCTCGGTCACCGCATGGCCTTCAAACGTCGGCTGGGGCAGGTCGTTGAGGCCTTCGAAGCTGCGGCCCTGCAACAATTCGGTCAGGCTGCGTTCCAGCGCCACTTCCAGGCTCGGGTGCGCGCCGAACGAGGCGAACACACCGCCGGTACGCGGGTTCATCAACGTGACGCACATCACCGGGAATTCACCGCCCAGGGATGCATCCTTCACCAATACGGGGAACCCTTGCTCTTCCAGCGCCTGAATACCGGCCTGTATCCCGGGGTACTTCGCCAGCACATCGGCGGGCACATCCGGCAGTGCAAATTCACCTTCGATGATTTCGCGTTTTACCGCACGCTCGAAGATCTCCGACAGGCATTGCACCTGGGCTTCGGCCAGCGTGTTGCCGGCACTCATGCCATTGCTCAGGAACAAGTTTTCAATCAGGTTGGACGGGAAATACACCACTTCGCCGTCCGACTGGCGCACGTATGGCAGCGAGCAGATGCCGCGCTCTTCATTGCCCGAGTTGGTGTCGATCAGGTGGGAACCACGCAACTCGCCGTCGCGGTTGTAAATCTTCAGGCAGTACGCGTCGAGGATTTCGGCCGGCAGTTCATCTTTACGGCCAGGCTTGAACCAGCGTTCGTCCGGGTAATGCACAAACGGCGCGTTGGCGATCTCTTCGCCCCAGAACTGATCGTTGTAGAAGAAGTTGCAGTTGAGTCGCTCGATAAACTCGCCCAACGCCGACGCCAGCGCGCCTTCCTTGGTTGCGCCCTTGCCGTTGGTAAAACACATCGGCGAGTGCGCATCGCGGATATGCAGCGACCACACGTTGGGAACGATATTGCGCCACGAGGCGATTTCAATCTTCATGCCCAGGTCCGCCAGAATGGCCGACATATTGGCGATGGTCTGCTCCAGCGGCAGATCCTTGCCCGCAATATACGTGCTCGCCTCTGAGGTAGAAGCAGGCATCAGCAACGCTTGGGCATCGGCGTCGAGGTTTTCCACCTCTTCGATCACAAACTCAGGCCCGGCCTGGACCACTTTTTTCACGGTACACCGGTCGATGGAACGCAGGATGCCCTGGCGGTCCTTGTCGGAAATATCCGCCGGCAACTCGACCTGGATCTTGAAAATCTGGTTGTAGCGGTTTTCCGGATCAACAATGTTGTTCTGCGACAGGCGGATGTTTTCGGTGGGAATACTGCGAGTGTCGCAGTACAGCTTCACGAAATAAGCCGCACACAACGCCGACGAAGCCAGGAAGTAGTCGAACGGACCCGGTGCCGAGCCATCGCCCTTGTAGCGGATAGGTTGATCGGCCACCACCGTGAAGTCGTCGAACTTGGCTTCAAGTCGAAGGTTGTCGAGAAAGTTGACCTTGATTTCCATGGGGGATTACCAGAATAACGGGCTAGACGATTTGGTCGCCATTATCCGGCTTTTCGGCCGTAAGTCTCAGAAAAAAGGCCAGTCACGTGCGCACGCGACTGGCCTTCTTTGTTTCGGGAGCGTCGGATTGCAGCACCTGACGCAGAAGCGTTGATCAGAGATGCGCCGCCAGGAACTCGTCAGTGGACACTACGCTTGCATAGGCGAAGCCCAGGGCCGACATGAAGGCGGCGTGCACTTGGGCTGCCGGGACCGTGACACCGTTGAACTCCAGATCACGGGTAGCGCAGGCGTCGTGAATCACCGTGACGGTATAGCCCATATCGGCAGCCGCGCGGGTGATGCCGTCGACACACATGTGGCTCATGCTGCCGACGACGACCAGTTCCTTGATGCCTTGCTCGTCGAGGATTGACCGTAGTTCGGTTTCTCGGAACGAGTTGACGAAGTGTTTGAGCACGACCGGTTCGTCGGCGCGGTTGAGGACTTTGGGGTGCAGCTTCGCGCCCTCGGAGCCCGGCGTGAAAAAGGGCGCTTCGTCGGAGGTGAATTCGTGGCGGATGTGCACCACCGAATCACCCGCATCGCGGAAGGCTTTGAGCAGACGAACGGTATTGTCCGCCGCGGCATCGGCGCCGACCAGCGGCCACTTGCCTTGAGGGAAGTAGTCGTTTTGGATATCAACTACGATGAGTGCTTGCTTGGCCATGACTGTTTCCTCGAAGTGCTTGTTGGTGTGGAATGAAGTATTGGGTCTGGCAGGCCGTCCGAGGATTGGCCGCACCGACAATAGAAGGGGGAAAACTGACAATGGACGCAGAAAGACCAATCGCCGAGTTGGGCGTACTGATCTATCCCGGTGCGCAGATGGCGGCGGTGCATGGATTGACAGACTTGTTCGGGGTGGCGAACCGGATTGCCGCCGAGCATCAGGCGGCGCAGTTGCCGTTGCTGCGGGTCAGCCATTGGCAGGTTGATGGCGATCAGGCGCCCGAGCGGGTCTACGACAGTCATCCTGCTCCAGGCGGCACGTTGGTGGCGGTGTTGATCCCGCCGTCGATTGCCGGTTTTTCCGAAGGCCAGGCACCGCAGGGGCTGACTCGCTGGCTGCGTCAGCAACACGCCAATGGCGCGACACTCGGCGGGGTTTGTGTGGGGTCGATTCTGTTGGCCGAAAGCGGCCTGCTTGACGGTCGCAGCGCCACCACCCACTGGACCTCGGCCAAAACCTTCGCCGAGCGTTACCCGGCGATCAAGCTCAAGGCCGAAACCCCCATCGTTGACGACGGCGACCTGATCACCACAGCCGGGCTGATGGCCTGGTCCGAACTGGGCTTGCGCCTGGTCAACCGCCTGCTGGGGCCAAGCATCGCCACCAGCACCGCGCGGTTTCTGGTGGTGGAGCACAGCGACAGCGCGAGCGAGTGCGGCAGCAATTTTTCACCCATTCTCAGCCATGGCGACGCCTCGATTCTCAAGGTCCAGCATTGGTTGCAAAGCACTGGAGCGACCGATGTGTCGCTGGCGGCGATGGCCGAGCGGGCAGGGCTGGAAGAGCGCACGTTCCTGCGTCGATTTCGTGCGGCAACCGGAATCAAACCCACTGAGTACTGCCAGCACCTGCGGGTCGGCAAGGCCCGGGAAATGCTCGAGTTTACCAACGGCACCATCGATCACATTGCCTGGACGGTGGGTTATCAGGATCCGAGTGCCTTTCGGGCGACGTTCAAGAAAATTACCGGGTTGGCGCCGCGTGATTACCGGACACGGTTTGGGGTGACACCCTCAGCCGTGGCTCGGTAGCCAGATCACAACAGATCAAAATGTGGGAGCGGGCTTGCTCGCGAATGCAATCTGTCAGTCGATATTAATGCTGAATGACACACCGCTTTCGCGAGCAAGCCCGCTCCCACATTGGATCTGTGTAAGCCTTCGGTCGTGCAAAATGCCGGAATCTTGAAGGCTGTCGTGCAGAATCAAACAGGCACGGTGCCATCATGTTTTTCGTAACTGGCTGATTTGAAAAACGTTTGTCTTTGGCCCCCCTTGGCCTGATCTCTGCACCCCTTCAACTACATTCATCAAGCGCAGACTGAAGGGGGACGCATGACCCCAGCAAGCCGCAAGAAACTGGTGGTCGCCCACTCCGTGCGCCCCGAGGCTCCGTTGCACGAAGTGGAAACCAATCGTGCGCTGGCCCGTTGGCTGGCACAGATTCTGGGGCTTAAATACGGCGGCAGTTACGACCCCGAACTGCACAACGGTCGAGACCTTTATCTGTTGCCGACCCAGACGCTTGTTGGCGTCGCTGCCGCCCGGCAATTGGGCGTCAAGGGGCCGGAGGATTTATGGGGCGGTTACGTCGACCATGATTTCATCTGTACCAAAGCCATCAGTCACGGGCTGCGCAACAAAGATGCTCACGCACCGGAAGGCTGGTCACCGTTGTTTTCCGAACGGGTGCGCAGCGTGGTGCTCGACGGCCTCAGTGTTTTTTCCATGGCCGATGCGCGTCCTGCGGCGGAGCATCTGCTCTACAGCGGCCCGATCCGCATCAAGCCGATTCATGCCTGCGCCGGACGCGGTCAGGAAGTGATCAAAAGCCTCGACCAGTTCGATGCCATCCTCGCCAGACCCGAGGCCAATGCGCTGTTCACCGAAGGCGTGGTGCTGGAGCAGGACCTGGACCACGTGATCACCCACAGCGTCGGTCAGAGCTTTATCGGCGACACGGTGCTGAGTTATTGCGGTGATCAATACTTGACCGAAGACGGTCAGGGCGAGCAGGTTTATGGAGGGTCCAACCTGCTGGTGGTGCGGGGTCACTACGATGATCTGCTCGAACTGGAACTACCGGACGATGTGCGGCTGGCGATCCGGCAGGCGCAAGTGTTTGACCGTGCTGCGGATGAGGCTTATCCCGGTTTCTACGCCTCGCGGCGCAACTACGACATCGCCCAAGGTGTCGACAGTAATGGCAAGCAGCGCAGCGGTGTGCTCGAGCAGTCCTGGCGGATGGGCGGTGCCAGCAGCGCCGAAGTTGCCGCCTTGCAAAGCTTCGTCAACGACTCCGGGATGCGCGCGATTCGCGTGTCGTCGGTCGAGACCTACATCGACCAGCCGCTGCCGGCGGACGCCATCGAGGTGTATCGCGGGCCGGCGCAAAACAGTGACTTTCTTCTCAAGTACGTAACGGTTAAATCCTATGACGGCTAGAAGCGAAACCATTCAGATCGACATCGACGATGAACAGATGGTCGGGACTTTTCTCAGTCCCAAATCGAAAGTCCCCGGCGTGCTCTTTGTGCACGGTTGGGGCGGCAGTCAGGAGCGGGACCTGGAGCGGGCCAAAGGCATCGCCGGTCTGGGTTGCGTGTGCCTGACGTTCGACTTGCGCGGGCACACCGGCGGGGCCGGAATTGCGCTGAGTCGAGTCACGCGGGAAGACAACCTGCGCGACCTGCTGGCGGCGTATGACCGCCTGCTCGCGCACCCGGCGCTCGATACATCGGCGATTGCCGTGGTCGGCACCAGTTATGGCGGTTACCTGGCCTCGATCCTGACGTCATTACGTCCGGTGCGCTGGCTGGCGCTGCGGGTGCCGGCGCTGTATCGCGATGATCAATGGCACACGCCCAAACGTGACCTGGACAAGCTCGATTTACGTGATTACCGCAGCACGTTAGTCCGCGCCGAGAGCAATCGTGCGCTGCATGCCTGTTCGCAATTTACCGGGGATGTGCTGCTGGTGGAGTCCGAGACCGACGACCATGTGCCCCACTCAACCATCATGAGTTACCGCGCTGCGTGTCAGCAGACCCACTCGCTGACCCACCGGATTATCGACGGAGCCGATCACGCCTTGAGTGAGCCTGTTTCGCAACAGGCATACACCTCGATCCTGGTGGGCTGGATCACCGAGATGGTAGTGGGCGAGCGGTTGAGCATTATCCAATCAACCTGAGACCTGTGGTGTTCTTGCGATCAATCGCGAGCAAGCTCGCTCCCACACTCGACCTGTGTTCGCAGGACTAATGTGGGAGCGAGCTTGCTCGCGATGACGTCCTCACAAACACCAGATCACTTGGGCTTTTTCGCGATCCGCAACGACTTGGCCTTGGCTTCCACGATCAGGTACATCACCAGGGTAATCAGTAGCGGCAAGATGAAATAGATCGCCCGATAGGCCAGCAATCCGGCCACCAGGCTCCCTCGGGACACTTCATGTTGCAGCAGCGCCACGAACACCGCTTCCAGCACGCCAAGCCCGGCCGGAATGTGCGTGATGACCCCGGCAATCGCGCTGATCAGCAACACCCCGAGCACCAGCGGGTAATCCAGCTTGCTCGGCAGCAAGGTGAAAATCACCGCCGCCATCAGCGACCAGTTCAGCGCCCCGAGGGCCAGTTGCAGCACTGCCATGCGCAGGGACGGCAGGTCGATTTCCACCCCGCGTATCGCCCATTCCCGACGCTTGGAAAACTGACACGCTGCCAGATACCCCGCACTCACCAGCAGCAACAACACACCCACACCTTGCAAGGCGCCGCTGCTCAGCTTCCAGCCTGGCGGCATTCGCACCAATCCGCTGCTGAACACTGCACCGGCAATCACCATGTAACCGAACCAGTTTGTCGCCAGGCTCAACCCGAGAATTTTCGCGATGTTGCCCTTGCTCACCCCGAGTCGCGAATACAGCCGATAACGCATGGCAATACCGCCGACCCATGCACTCAGGTTGAGGTTGAAGGCATAGCTGATAATCCCCACCGGCAGGATCTGCTTCCACGTCAGGTCCTGGCGAATGTAGGTACGGCCGATCAGATCGAAGCAGGCGTAGACCAGAAAACTCAGCAAGGTCAGACCGGACGCGATGATCAGCGTGCGCACCTTGAAATCTGCGAGGTTGTTGAACACTTCATCCCATTCGATGCGCTGGGCCAGCATCGTGAACAGCACGATCAGGGCCAGGAAAAACAGCATTGTCAGCGGCCGTTTCCAGCGACTCCAGAGGGATTTGGTCGGGTTGTCGGCGTGGGTCGCCGGTTGTGTATCAGAGTGGCTCATCAGGTGTCACTCCCGGCGGAATGGGTAAAAGGTTTCAGGCGCGGTTTATGCGCCGGCAACCAACCGGCCCAGGCCGGGAATTGCGCCAAGAAGTGAAACACCAGAAAGCCGACGGTCATGTGCCAGACCCGTCCACGCGGGGTTTTGTCGACGGACATGACCTTGCAATGGTTGTCACTCAGGTCTTCGAGGCGCTCGAACAGGTCGCGGTTGAAGGCGCGATCGCGGATCAACACATTGGCTTCCAGGTTCAAGGACAGGCTCAACGGGTCGAGGTTGCTCGAACCGACCGTGCTCCAATCCTCATCCACCAGCGCGACTTTGCCGTGCAGCGGACGGTCGCAATATTCGTAAATCTGCACGCCGGATTTGAGCAGGTAGTCATAGGTCATGCGTGCGGCGAGTTTGGCCGCCAGCATATCGGGTTGACCTTGCAGGATCAGTCGCACATCGACGCCACGGTGCGCCGCGTTGCGGATCTCGCGCAGCAGGCGATAGCCCGGAAAGAAGTAGGCATTAGCGATCACCACTCGGCGCTGGGCACTGCGCAGCACCTGTCGGTAAACCTCTTCGATGTCAGTCGGATGCTCGCCGTTGTCGCGGTACACCAGGCGAACCTGGCCGTCATGATCGGTGAACGCCAGTTCCGAGCGCCGTTGCCTGCGTCGTTGCCACCAGTATTTGGCGCGAGCCGGGCGACCGCATTGCAGCAAGGCGAAGTGATGGATGTCGGCCACCGCCGGGCCTTGCACTTCAACGGAATAATCCTGCTTGGCCTCAGGGCCGAAGTCAGCCAGATGGTCGGCAGAAAAGTTGATGCCGCCGATGAACGCAATCGTGCCGTCGACCACCACGATCTTGCGGTGCAGGCGGCGGAACCAGTTGGTGCGGATGCCGAGATGTTTGGGCGCGGGGTCGAAAATCTGGATGCGCACGCCGGCCTCACTCAGGGCGGTGAGGTATCCCGTGCTCAGTTCACCGCAGCCAAAGCCATCGAGACTGGCGGTAATTCGCACGCCGCGTTGAGCGGCGGCGATCAGTACTTCCTGCAGCTCTTCACCGACCTTATCCTCAAACACAATGAAGGTTTCCAGCAGGATTTCAGTCTTCGCCTGACGTATGGCCTCGAACACCCGAGGGAAATACGCTTCGCCGTTTTCCAGCAGCTCTACGCGGTTGTTGCCTTGCCAGCCATATTCGACGTCGACCACCCCCGGCTCACGAATCGCCGGGGTCGTGGATAAGTGCTCCACATGGGTTTTATCCATCGATGGGCTGCTCATAGCTCGATCTCCACCGATAGTGGTGCATGGTCGGAAAGGTGTGACCAGGGTCGCGCGGCCAGCACTTGCGGCTGGCTGGCCTTGAGGTTGCGCACGTAGATGCGGTCGAGGCGCAGCGCTGGCAAGCGCGCTGGAAAACTGCGCGCTGGTTTGCCGTGGAGTTCGGCGAAAACCTCCCGCAGGCCGCTGGGTTTGAGCAGTGCGTCGGCGCGCTGGCGCCAGTCGTTGAAGTCACCGGCAACGATCACCGGGGCATCGCTGGGCAGTTCTTCGAGGCACTGGGCCAACAACTTGAGTTGTTCGGTCCGGTGGGTTTCGCGAAGACCCAGATGCACACAAATGGCATGCACTTCCTGGCCGTCACCGGGCAGGCGCAGCACGCAATGCAGGATGCCGCGGTTCTCGTGACCGCTGATGGAAACGTCGAGGTTGTCGTGGCGAATGATCTGGAATTTCGACAGCAGTGCATTGCCGTGATCGCCTGCTGGATAGACCGCATTGCGTCCATAGGCGAACTGCGGCCACAGGGTGTCGGCGAGGAATTCGTATTGCGGTATCGCCGGCCAATTGCTGTAGCGCTGGGGATGATGCTCGTGGGTGCCGTGGACTTCCTGCAAAAACACCACGTCGGCGGACACGCTGCGCACCGCTTCGCGCAATTCGGGCAGGATGAAGCGCCGGTTGAGCGCGGTGAAACCCTTGTGCGTGTTGACCGTCAGCACGGTGAAGCGGCGCACGGCGGTGATGATAGTTTGCTGTTCGTCGGTGGTGCCGACCGGTTCGGAAATGCTCATGACAGCACCCCCTCGGCGGCCAGTTCACCGGGACGGGTGGCGAGGTCTTTATCCAGATGAAAGCGCTCCAGCAAGCGGCGGGCATCGAAGGGCGCGCGGACTTTGATGTCGTTGTCGAAGTAGCAAAACACCTCACGGGATTTGCGCGCCTTGGGCTTCTGCCGGGGCGCGATCAATTGCGGGTCGCTCGGTTGCTGGCCGTGGTACCAGGCTTCGATCCGGTCACCCCAGCGTTTCAGCGCCTCGGGGGTGTAACCGCTGGCATAGAGTTCTTCGGCACCGTGCAGGCGCAGGTAAACGAAGTCGCTGGTGAGGTCTTCGCGGTACGGCCATTTACCGGCGGTGTCGGCGATGACGAGGGCCGCGTTATAGCGTTTGAGCAGGCGGATGAAGGCCGGGTCGACGAAGCTCTCGTTTCTGATTTCTACGGCATGGCGCAAAGGCTTTTTCCCGTAGGCCTTCAGGCTGGCGTGACCGTTTACGTGCGAATCATGCTGGCGGGCGAGGGTGGCGGCCTCTTCGGTGTTGTGCGGCAACTGCTCCAGAAAGGTTTCGAACAGCTCGGCATCGAATTTGAAGTTGGGCGGAAATTGCCAGAGGATCGGGCCGAGTTTTTCTTTGAGTTCCAGCACCCCGGACGCAAAGAAATTCGCCAAGGGTTTATGGACGTCCCGCAGTCGCCTGATGTGGGTGATGAAACGCGGGGCTTTGACGCTGAAAACGAAGCCCCTCGGGGTTTCGGCGTACCACTGGGCATAACGTTCGGGCCGTTGCAGGGCGTAAAACGATCCATTGATTTCGATGCTGTTGACCGCCCGTGAGGCGAATTGCAATTCGCGCTTGTGGGTCAGCCCCTTCGGGTAGAAATCCCCCCGCCAGGGCGTGTAGCGCCAGCCTGAAATACCGATGTGGATCGCCGCCATGTCGCCTCCCGTCTAATGGTTCTCGGACTGCCTCTGTCTTTTGATGACTGCGGGGCGGGCGAGAAAGTTTCGACGGGACTACGGACGGTTAATGCTCAACAGACCCACACAAATCAAATGTGGGAGCGAGCTTGCTCGCGATAGCGGTGTGTCAGTCACATCGATGCTGGATGTGCTGCCGTCATCGCGAGCAAGCTCGCTCCCACAGGGTTTAGTGACCGGCGACGATCCGTTGTGAGCCTTCAGCGGGTTCGGCATACAGCACCATCAACGACAACAGCAGCATTTTGCGCGGGACTTTGCCGGTGAGGGCGGTCAGCACCGGGGCGCCAATGGCAACGCCCAATGCGTAGAGGCTGACCAGCAGGCCGGCGGACGGCAGGCTGACGCCGAGGTCGGCGCCAATGGTGGGTAACAGGCCAACGATGACGAACTCGGTCGTCCCGATGGCGAAGGCGCTGAGGGTCAGCGCGAGCAAGGCAATGGACATGGCTGCAACTCCGGAGGATTGATTGATGGAGCGCAGTGTCCGGGTTTGGGTTATGCGGAAAAATACAGGGATGGGCATTTGATATTTGCGTGTAGATCAAATATCGAAAGGGTTAAAGGTTTTTCAGCTGCAACGCAGACCCTGTAGCCGCTGGCGAAGCCTGCGTCCGGCTGCGCAGCAGTCGTAAAGTCAGACACTGCGGTGTGCCAGATTCACCGTGCACTCAGGGTTCACGACTGCTTCGCAGCCGAACGCAGGCTTCGCCAGCTGCTACACGGATTGCGTTATGGCCGCATCAGCTGGTTATCTCCCGGCCAAAACCGAACTTGCCTACAATTCCCCGATCAGTTCCTTACAGACCCTTTCGCAGGAGCGCCGCGTTTGTTCAAGTTCAAGACCGCGATACTACTGGGGGCGTTGCTGATTCTGGGCAGCAACGAGCTGGAGGCTGCCGCACTACCGGGTGTGCCGGCGGCGACCACCGCCACGACACCACTGGCCCACCCCGAACCGCTGGTACAGGGTGGTTTGCTGGGTGCCATCAGTTCGAGCATTGAGGAAGTCCAGGGCAAACTCGATCTCAACGAGGACCTGCTGGACGCCTGGCGTCTGCGTGCAGACCGGGCGGCGGTTGAGGTGGATCAACTGGTCAATCGTCCTTCGGCCCGTTCGAGCTGGAGCGTGGCGGGGGACTTCCTGCTGTTGTCCGGTGTGTGGATGGGCGTCTTTGTGCTGCTCTGGCTGCTGGGAGGACTGCTCTCCAAACGTCTGTGCCAGAACCGCCTGCTGCTCACTCGCGAGCGCGGTCAGGCTTTACTGGGTTATGTGTTGCCTTACACGGTTCCGGCGCTGATCAGCCTGCCCCTGACGCTGTATGTCAGCCACTTCTTGCAAGTGTCCGCCGGCCGGGCGCTGGCATTGTGTTTCGCCTATGCCACCAGCAGCGGCATTTTTGCCGCGTCGTTGCTGTTGTCGCTGGTGGTGTTGTTCGACGCCGGCCACAAGCGCCGGGCGGTGCAGATTATTCGTCAGTACAGCCCACGACCGCTGTTTTTGATGGGCTTCCTCGTGGCCTTGAGCGACGCCTTGACCAGTCCGCAGATCGCCCGCCTGCTCGGCGGCAATCTCACCAGCAGTGTCGCGGTGTTCACCGGGGTGGCGGCCTCGGTCACCTTTGGCATTTTGGTGATCAAGATGCGCCGTCCGGTCGCCCATCTGATCCGCATTTTGCCGTTGTCCCAGCGCCTCAGTCAGCCGGCCGTGCGTGAAATGTTGCGGGTCTTTTCCGGGCTCTGGTACTGGCCGATTCTGTTGATGGTGCTGGTGTCGGTGATCAACCTGATCGGCATTGGCGATGACAACCAGAAAGTACTGCGCTGTGCGTTGTTTACTACGGTGCTACTGATTGCGATGGTGTTTCTCAGCACGTCGCTCCATCACCTGTTCAAGTCGCGCAGTGAGTTGGCCGTACGCCGCAGCAGTGCCTACAAAGAACGCTTTCTCAGCCTTTCGCACGCGTTGCTGCGGATCGCCCTGGCGATTGTTTTTATCGATGTCCTGGGGCGCATCTGGGGTGTGTCGCTGTTCGAGTTTGCGGTGAGCAATTCGGTCGGCCGGGCGATCAGCGATTCCCTGAGCCGTATCGGTTTGATTTTCCTGGTGACCTGGATGGGCTGGGTGGTGTTGGACACGGCGATTCAGGAAGCCCTGAAACCACCCGTTAACAAACGCTCGGCGCGCCAACCCAGTACCCGAACCAAAACCATCCTGCCGCTGCTGCGCAACGCGATCAAAATCATCCTGGTGGTGATCTGCGCCATCACCACCATGGCTAACCTGGGAATCAACGTTGCACCCTTTCTGGCCGGTGCCGGTGTCGTGGGGCTGGCCATCGGTTTCGGTTCCCAGCAACTGGTGCAGGACGTGATCACCGGGTTGTTCATCATCATCGAAGACACGTTGTCGATTGGCGATTGGGTGGTGCTCGACTCCGGCCACGCCGGCACTGTCGAAGGCCTGACCATCCGCACCTTGCGCCTGCGCGACGGCAAGGGGTTTGTACACTCGGTGCCGTTCGGTCAGATCAAGGCCGTGACCAATCAATCACGGCAATTCGCCTATGCGTTCTTTTCGGTGCAATTCACTTACGACACCGATGTCGACAAGGCTATCGAGTTGATCCGCGAGGCCGGGGACTCCATTCGCGACGATGCGTTCCTCAAGTACAACCTGCAAGGGCCGCTGGATGTGTTTGGTGTCGACAAGATGGACCTCAACGGCGTGGTGCTGACGGCACAGTTCCGCACTGTGTCGGGTGGGCAGTACGCGGTGAGTCGGGCGTTCAACCAGCGTTTGAAAAAGCTTGTGGATAACAGCCCGTGGGTGCATTTCGCGCAGACTTATCCACAGCAGGTGTTGATGCCTAGACAGGCTGTTGAGTCGCCGCAAAGCGATGGGCTTGCATCGGAGCATTCATCAGTGTTCCTGCCGGATCAGCCGCGTACTCAATGATTTTGTTGGCAGTGACGGCCCCTTCGCGAGCAAGCCCGCTCCCACAGGGGGAATGCGATCAAATGTGGGAGCGGGCTTGCTCGCGAAGGGGCCAGGCCAGGCAACGTCAATGTTGGATCAGTTTGCTACGGACCTCAGCACTGGTCTGCTGATCCAACTCTAGCCAGAAAATCTGCTTGCCGGCGATCTCGGCAGCGGCGGGCAATCCATCGCGATACATCAATCGATTACTCGCCAATGCCGGCACTTTTACTCCCGGTAGAAGCGTACCGGCGAGGTTCAGCGGATCAACCCCGCACACGGCAATCAAACTCCCGTCATGCGGCCGTCGTCGCACCTCGCGCAGTAATGGAATGGCTTCGGGCAACGCAAATTGTTCACCGGCCAAGCCACTGACAAACCGCCCACCGCGAATCTCGCCTCGAGCTTCCAGCCGATGGAAAGTGCGCAGCAATTCCCGCCAGCTCGGCAACCAATCCGCTTCACGCTCCAGCAAGCGCCAGAACACCACGCCGTAGCGCCGGAGCAAGGTCATCGCGATATGTTCAAGGGTGTCGGTCGGCGTCGGTGCCGGACGTTTGTTATCCACAACCGGAGCTTGCACGCCGCGTCGCAGCAAGGCCCAGCGCCCGGCATCGTCCATCCCGCCGACAAACGCTCCGCGCCCGCGTCGGCTGCTGCGATTCTGGCGTTTGCTGGCCGGAGTAATCAGCGCTCGCAGGCCGGCGAAGCTGTCGGCATTCACCAGCCCGGCGCCTACCAATTCCTGCAAGGCGATTTCCAGTTCCGAGCGCAGCAGGTGGGCCTCGTGAGTCAGCTCATCAAAAAACAGCGCGCCGTGTTGGCTCAGGGCTTCGTAGACTTTTTGCGTCTTGGGCGAGAGTTCGCTGACCGGCGTTTGCTCGGTCAACCCGCTCCACAACCCGACCTGACTGCGCGGCAATAGCAGAATCGGTGTGCTGCGCAATGCCGTGCTGGCGCTCTTGTTGCGCGCGGTCAGGCGAGTCCAGACCAGTTTGCCGCTGCGACACAGGTCATCCAGCCAATTCGCTGAATAGTCTTTTATTCGCGCCGGCAAAATATCGCTGTCCCAGGCTGAAGCGGCGGCGGGGTAGCCTTCGAACTGACCGACTATCGCGGGCAATACTGCGCTGCCCTGGCCTTGGGTCGTGGCGGACAGATGCTGCCAGTCGAACAGGAAACGCATGAAATCCTGCAACGCCACGGGTTCGATTTCCCGCCGTAGACGCTTGACGGTGTAGCGGTGAATCCGCGCCAGCAGATGCCGCTCGCACCATTCTTCCTCCGCCGTGCCGGGCGTGAATTGGCCACGCAGCACATAGCCTTCGCGTTCCAGTTGCGCCAACGCCTGGGTGACTTGAGTCGCCGCCAATCCGAGCGGTTCGGCAATCGCGTTCAGCGGCAGCGGACCGAACGCGCTGAGCCGCGCACGAATCACTTCCAGCACCGCTTCGTCGGGCGCCCAGACTTCATCGAACCCGGGCAACGCCTCCAACGGTGGCTGCAAAATCGCTTGTGGATAAATCGCCTGCAAGCAAGTCAACCGCTCCAGTGCCAACCATAGCGCTTGCCCAGCATTGACTTGCAAGCGGCTGGCGCGACCGCTGTCGGCCAGGGCGTTCAGCCAATCGAGCCAGTCTGGATGGGCCTTGGCCTCGACGTCGCTGATGCACGCGAGGCTCATCAACGCCTCATGCATTTCATCGACGCCAGTCGGCGTTGGCCAGGCTTCCTCGCGCACGGCTTGAATCGCGTCCGCATCCAGCGCGCCGAGGTCGTCGGTGGACTGCGGATCGCTCCAGCGGCGGTTGAGTACTGCTTGAGTGCGGCGTTCTTCCAGCGGCGCATCGTCGAGAAAGGTGTAGGGTCGGGCACTGAGAATTTCCGCGGCCAGCGGTGAGGGTGCCGGCAGGTCGCGGCTGATCAAGCGGATGTCGCCACGCTCCATGCGCCGCAACAACGCCAGCCAGCCTTCGCTGTCCATGGCTTCGTGCAGGCAATCGTCGAGGGTTTGTTCCACCAGTGGATGGTCGGGAATTTCCCGTTCGCCGGCGAGGTTTTCCACGCAGGCCATCTGGTCGGGAAATACGCTGGCGATCAGGTCTTCGCTTTTCATCCGCTGGATCTGCGGCGGGACTTTGCGTCCGCCACTGTAGCGCGGCAGCGCCAGAGCGACCCCGGCATTCCAGCGCCAGCGCACACCGAACAGCGGCGCATCGAGCACGGCTTGAATCAGGGTGTGCTCGGCGCTGTTGCTGTGCAAATAGCGCCAGACATCATCGAGTTCAAAACTGTGGCTGGCCGACAGCGACAGGACGATGGCGTCTTCGCTGGCGGCGGCCTGCAATTCGAAGTTGAAGGTGCGGCAGAAACGCTTGCGCAGGGCCAGGCCCCAGGCACGGTTGATGCGGCTGCCGAACGGCGTGTGAATGATCAATTGCGTGCCGCCGGACTCGTCGAAAAATCGCTCCATCAGCAGCGTGTCTTGTGACGGCAGGGCGCCGAGGGTCAGGCGCGCACGGGCCAGGTAATCGACCAGTTGTTCGGCACTGGCCAGGTTCAGACCGAGGGTGTCGGTCAGCCAGTCGATCGCGGGTTGCAAGTGACCGGGTGTGGCGCCGAGCAGCTCATCGAGTTGCGCTTGCAGGCGGGCCACGGCGAATGACAGTTCAGCGCTGCGCCCCGGCGCTTCGCCGAGCCAGAAGGGAATGGTCGGCGGTTGGCCCTGAGCATCTTCGACCCGGACCTTGCCGGTTTCGACCCGCAGAATTCGGTAGGAGGTGTTGCCCAATTGGAAGACATCCCCGGCGATGCTTTCCACCGCAAAGTCTTCGTTGACGCTGCCGATGTTCAGCCCTTGGGGTTCGAGTAAAACGCTGTAATCGGCGTTGTCCGGGATCGTCCCGCCGCTGGTCACGGCGGTCAGTTTGGCGCCCCGGCGACCGCGCAGGGTGCGGGTCACGGCGTCGCGGTGCAGGTAAGCGCTGCGGATGCCCAGGCGGCCGTTGTAACCTTCGGCGAGCATCTGCAGCAGCGATTGATAATGTTTTTCGTCGAGCTCGCTGTAGGGCGAGGCGTTGCGGAACATCTCCAGCAGCGCTTGCTCCTGCCATTCCTGGCAACTGACCTCGGCGATGATTTGTTGCGCGAGTACGTCCAGCGGTGCCTTGGGAATCAGCAAAGTGTCGAGTTCGCCACGCCGCACGCAGTCGAGCAGGGCGGCGCATTCGATCAGGTCGTCGCGGGTGGTGGCGAACAAACGGCCCTTGGGTGTGCCGCCGACCTGGTGCCCGGAGCGGCCGACCCGTTGTAGAAACCCGGCGATCGAGCGTGGCGAGGCAATCTGGCAGACCAGGTCGACATCGCCGATATCGATCCCCAGTTCCAGGGACGCCGTGGCAATCAGCACTTGCAGTTCGCCGCGCTTGAGCCGTTGCTCGGCGTCGAGACGAAATTCCTTGGCCAGACTGCCGTGGTGGGCGGCCACCGCCTCCTTGCCGAGACGCTCGCTCAAGTGACGGCTCAGGCGTTCGGCGAGGCGTCGGGTGTTGACGAAAATTAGCGTGGTGCGGTGTTCGCGGGCGAGGGCGGCGAGGCGGTCGTAGACCAGCTCCCAGATGTCGTTGGCCATCACCGCCGACAACGGCACGGGCGGCACTTCGATGTCCAGATCCCGTGGGCGGGCGTGGCCGATGTCGATGATTTCGCACGCGCGATCACGGCCCACCAGAAATTGCGAGACGGCTTCGATGGGTTTTTGCGTGGCAGACAGGCCGATTCGCATCAGCGGTTGCGCGCACAACGCTTGCAGTCGCTCAAGGCTCAGGGCCAGGTGACTGCCGCGTTTGCTGGCGGCGATCGCGTGAATTTCGTCGACGATCACCGTGCGGGCGGTACTGAGCATTTGCCGACCGGAGTCGGAGCCGAGCAGCACGTAAAGGGATTCCGGGGTGGTCACCAGGATATGCGGCGCGGTCTTGCGCATCGCCGAGCGGTCTTTTTGCGGCGTATCGCCGGTGCGCACGGCGGTGTTGATCTGCAATTGCGGCAGGCCCATCGCGCGTAACTGCTCGGTGATGCCGGCCAGCGGGTCTTGCAGGTTGATCTGGATGTCGTTGGACAGGGCTTTTAGCGGCGAAACGTAGACCACCAGGGTTTCATCCGGCAGATGGCCGCCGTTGGCCATTGCGCGGTGGACCAGGTCGTCGATGACCGCGAGGAACGCGGTGAGGGTCTTGCCGGAGCCCGTGGGTGCGGCGACCAGGGTCGAACGGTGCTGGCGGATCAACGGCCACGCCCGGGCCTGGGCGGCGGTGACCGTCGGGAAGGTGCTGCTGAACCAGGCGCTGACGGCGGGGTGGAAGCCTGCCAGGGCGCTGTCCGTCGGGATTGGCAGATTCATGCAGCAATTTATGCGGGCGGGGGGCTGAAGTTGCAAGTACCGCTGGAGATCTCTATTGATCCTTATGGCCCCTTCGCGGGCAAGCCCGCATTGGATTTGTGTACGCCGCAGATCCCTTGTGGGAGCGGGCTTGCTCGCGAAGGGGCCGGAACAGGCAGCACAGATCCAAGGTATCTACACTTTACGGATGACGGTTGCGCACTAAACCCGCAAAATGCAACGATTCCGGCAACTATCGACGGCATCGCCCGCGAGCGGTGTCGATAAAGCCATTGTTTCAATCAGACTGGGCCTGCTGACTCTATGCGAATGCGCCTTATGTTACTGGGCGGCGGAAATGCCCTTGGGCAGGCGCTGATTCGCCTCGGTGCGGAGGAAGACATCGGCTTCCTCGCCCCCCGCCCACCGCAAGACGGCTGGGACGCCGCGACCCTGACGCAACTGCTCGACGACACCCGTCCAGACGCGTTGATCAACCTCGCCTATTACTTCGACTGGTTTCAGGCGGAGACGGTCAGTGAACAACGTCTGGCCGGGCAGGAGCGGGCGATCGAGCGTCTGGCCGAACTGTGCCAGCATCACAACATCGTGCTGCTGCAACCGTCGAGCTATCGCGTGTTCGATGGCTCCCGGGCGACGGCCTACAGCGAAAAAGACGAACCGGTGCCCTTGGGCCTGCGCGGTCAGGCCTTGTGGCGAATCGAACAAAGCGTCCGCGCCACCTGCCCGCAACACGTATTGCTACGATTCGGCTGGCTGCTGGATGACAGCCCCGACGGCACCCTCGGGCGATTCCTCGGCCGCGCCGAACTGCCTGAAGAATTGCTGATGGCCGATGACCGTCGGGGCAATCCGACGCCGGTGGATGACGCCGCGCGGGTGATCATCTCGGTCCTCAAGCAACTCGATTGCTCGGCGCCGCTGTGGGGCACTTACCATTACGCCGGGCATGAGGCGACCACGCCGCTGGCACTTGGGCAGGCGATCCTCACCGAAGCACGCGCGCTGCACCCGCTGGCCATCGAAGCGCCGACCGCCCAGGCTCACGCCGCCCGGCCCGACGCCGCCGAAGAGCCGCAACACGCGGTGCTGGCCTGCAAGAAAATTCTGCACACTTTCGGGATCAAGCCCCGCGCCTGGCGTGCGGCACTCCCGGGCTTACTGGATAGGTTTTATCGCCATGGCTGACGGCCCTGTTTTAATCACCGGCGGCGCCGGTTTCATCGGCTCGCACCTCACCGATGCCTTGCTTGCCAAGGGCCATTCGGTGCGCATTCTCGATGACCTCTCCACCGGCAAACGCAGCAACTTGCCGCTGGACAATCCTGGCGTCGAACTGATCGTGGGTGATGTCGCCGATGCCGCGCTGGTCGCGCAGGCGATGGTCGGTTGCAGCGCTGTGGCGCACCTGGCCGCAGTGGCGTCGGTGCAGGCGTCGGTGGATGATCCGGTGAAGACTCACCAGAGCAATTTCATTGGCTCGCTGAATGTCTGCGAAGCCATGCGCCAGACCGGCGTCCAGCGGGTGCTGTACGCGTCCAGCGCAGCGGTCTACGGCAACAATGGCGAAGGCGAGTCGATCGACGAAGACACGCCCAAGGCACCGTTGACGCCCTATGCTTCGGACAAATTGGCGAGCGAACATTACTTCGATTTTTACCGTCGCCAGCATGGTCTGGAGCCGGTGATTTTCCGCTTCTTCAACATCTTCGGCCCACGCCAGGATCCGTCCTCGCCGTATTCCGGGGTGATCAGCATTTTCAGCGAGCGCGCGCAGAAAGGCCTGCCGATCACTGTGTTCGGTGACGGTGAGCAGACTCGCGACTTCGTCTACGTCGAAGACCTGGTCGACTTGTTGGTGCAAGCGATCGAGAAACCGCAGGTCGAAGTCGGCGCGGTTAACGTCGGCTGGAACCAGGCCACGACCCTCAAGCAAATGCTTGAAGCCCTTGAAGCGGTGGTCGGTCAATTGCCGCCGGTGAGCTATGGCCCGGCGCGCGCCGGTGACATCCGCCACTCGCGAGCGAACAATCAGCGTTTGCTGGAGCGCTTTACCTACCCGGAGCAGACACCGATGCGTGTCGGCCTGGCGCGGTTGTTGGGACGATAAAAAAGGCGCCTTTCGAGGCTAATGCCAGTCAGTTAAGCCGTAACGCGGTCCTTGTAGCAGCTGGCGAAGCCTGCGTTCGGCTGCGCAGCAGTCGTAAAACCTGAGTTTGCGGTCTTCCTGAAACACCGCATCGTCTGATTTCACGACTGCTTCGCAGCCGAACGCAGGCTTCGCCAGCTGCTACGGGTCGCGTTTTGGCTTAACTGATCGGCATTACCTTTCGAGGCGCCTTTTTTTGTGCGGAAATTTTAGAACTTGTAACCCAGGCCAACCATGTAGATGAACGGATCCACGTCCACATCGACCTTGGCGCGAGTGCCCTGCGCCACTGCGTTATTTTGCACTGTCGCGGTGGTGTCGATGTCGATGTAGCGCACTTGGGCGTTGATCATGATGTTGTCGGTCAGCATGTAGTCGGCGCCGACCTGGAACGCCATGCCCCAGGAGTTATCCGCCTTGAAGTTGCTGAAGCCGTTGGCGCTGGCTTCGCTGCCAACGTGCTCGTCGTAGATCCAGGTGTAGTTGATACCGGCGCCGACATACGGCTGGAACGCGGACTTCGCGTCCAGTGGGTAGTACACAACGCTCAGTGTCGGTGGCAGGTGTTTCAGCGTACCGAGTTTGCCGTTGGCTGCGCCCAGGGCGGTGCCTTTGATCTTCACGTCATGCTCGAACGGCGAGGCCGCCAGCAGCTCGATCCCCCAGTGGCTGTTGAGCATGTAAGCGAAGTTCAGACCCAGTTGCGTGTCGCTGCTCATGGTGGCCTTGCCACCCAGATCGGCACCCTTCAGCGGACCTTGATCAACCTTGACGCTGGAGCTGTCGGCTTTCGGGTTGACGGTGATTGCACCGGCACGAACGATGATATCGCCGGCGTCGTGGGCGTAGGCTAGCGGTGCTGCAAGCGCGAGGGCAAACAGCGAAGCGCTGAGCAATGACTTGTGCATGGAGAGCTCCAAAGGACGTTAAAAATTTCGATGTCCAATGGTACGGAGCCGTCTGATACGGTCTTTTGACTCAGCTCAATGAAACAGTGATGGCCCCAAAAGATCGCAACCTTCGGCAGCTCCTACATTGACCGCGTGCAAACCCGATCCTGTAGGAGCTGCCGAAGGCTGCGATCTTGGCGATATCAACGGTAAGAAAAATGACCGGGTTCACTCTGGCAATTCATACACATAAATCTTGTCCGCCTCCATCTGATACCCGGCATCCGCCAACTCGCTGGTCGACGCTTTAACCTGCAATGCCCCTTCGATCCAGTACGGCTGATACAACTCGTCGAGCTTCACGCCCACCTCGCTTTTGACGTGCACGATCTGGTTCGACGGCGGTGGCGGCACGTGGATGCAGGCGCCGAAATAAGGCACCAGCAGAAACTCGGTGGTGCGACCTTCTTCACTCACTTCCAGCGGCACGATGTAACCCGGTAAACGAATGTTCTGACCGTCGAGGCTTTTCACCACCGGTGCATTAGGCATGTCTTGCTTGGCCGCTGGCGCCGATTCGGCGGCCAACGCGCTGCCCATCTGTGACAGGTCGTGCAGCGGCGTCATGTTCGGCACTTCCGGTGCGGCGTCCGGCGGGATCATTTCCGACCAGGTCAGGTCTTTCGGCTCGGCCGCCCACAGGGGCAAGGCGACCAGCATCAACAGCGCAAGCACAGCGCGGGGCATGTTTAACGTCCTCATAAACGGATCGACAGGCCATCGGCCAGGGATTGGCGATACGCGCGCCAGGCCGGCACGCTGCCCATCAGCAACGCGGCGATCAGGATGCCACCGAGCAGCGTCCATTCATATTCGCTCGGCCAGGCCAGTGGCAGGTACAAGCCGTAATTCGCTTGCACATAACCCTGAGCCGCCGCGATGCCCACATACAGCAGCGCCACACCGGCAATCACGCCCGACAGTGCCAGGGCAAACGCCTCCAGCACCAACAACGTCGCGATGTGCCACGGTCGGGCACCCACCGAACGCAGAATCGCCATCTCCCGGCGTCGTTCGTTGAGGCTGGTGAGGATCGCCGTGAGCATGCCGATCAGTCCGGTCAGCACCACGAACAGCGAGACCACGAACAAGGCTTTTTCCGCCGTGCTCATCAAACTCCACAGTTCTTGTAGCGCCACGCCCGGCAGGATCGCCAGCATCGGTTCATCCCGAAATTCATTGATCTCACGCTGTAGTGCGAAGGTCGAAATCTTGCTGTTGAGGCCGAGCATGAACGCGGTGATCGCTTGCGGCGTCAGGTCCATGTTACGTGCCTGATCGGCACTGATCCGACCGTTGCCGCGCGCCGGCACGCCGTTGTGCCAGTCGATGTGAATCGCTTCCATGCCACCGAGGCTGATGTGTAACGTGCGGTCCACCGGGGTGCCGGTGCGTTTGAGAATGCCGACCACGGTGAACGGCTTGTCGTCGTGCTTGACCAGGCTGATCACTGCCACACCGTGGGCCAGCACCAGTTTGTCACCGAGTTTGTAGTGCAGCGCATCGGCCACTTCGGCACCGAGTACCACTTCAAACGGATCGGTGGCGAAGGCGCGGCCGTCGGCCAGTTCCAGGTGTTGCTGATGACCGTATTGGTAATGCTCGAAGTACGCCTCGGTGGTGCCCATCACCCGGTAACCCCGATGGGAATCGCCCAGGGACATGGGGATCGCCCACTTCACTTTCGGGTTGTTGGCAAAGTGCTCGAAGCTGTCCCAACGGATGTTGTTGGTGGCGTTGCCGATGCGAAACACCGAGTACAGCAACAGGTTTACCGAGCCGGAACGTGCGCCGACGATCAGGTCGGTGCCGCTGATGGTGCTGGCGAAACTGGCCTTGGCTTCGGTGCGCACCCGTTCCACCGCGAGCAGCAGGCAGACCGACAGAGCAATGGCGAACGCGGTGAGGATCGCGGTGAAGCGGCGGTTAGCCAGGCTGGCCATGGCTAGACGAAACAAATACATCTCAGACCTCGGACGGGGTGGCGGCGCGATTGAGATCGGCCAGCGACAGGTGGCGATCGAACAGCGGCGCCAGGCTTTGGTCATGGCTGACGAATAATAGGCTCGATCCGGCTTCGCGGCATTCGGCGAACAGCAAGCGAATGAAGTTCTCGCGGGCGTCGTAATCCAGGGCCGAGGTCGGTTCGTCGGCGATCACCAATTCAGGCTGACCGATCAATGCGCGCGCAGCGGCAACCCGTTGTTGCTGGCCGATGGACAGTGAATCGGCGCGGCGGCTGAGCAGGTTTTGATCCTTCAAACCCAAGTGGGCGAGGAGGGTGGCCGCCGCCTGATCGACACTGCCGTGACGCAGGATCGCCCGTTCAGCGCGCAGCTTGGAGAAGTGGCAGGGCAACTCAACGTTCTCGCGCACCGAGAGAAACGGCAGCAAGTTGAACTGCTGGAAGATGTAGCCGGTGTGATCGACCCGAAAGCGGTCGCGAGCACCGGCCGAGAGTTCGGTCAGCTCCTGGCCCAGCAATCGGATGCTGCCGCGATTGGGCTTCTGCACACCGCCGAGCAAGCCGAGCAGGGTGGTCTTGCCACTGCCGCTGGGGCCTTTGAGGAACAGGGTTTCGCCAGGTTCCAGGCGAAACGCCGGGATATCCAGCAGCGGCGGATGACCGGGCCAACTGAAGCCCAGGTCGGACAGTTCGATGAGTGCTTGGGTCATAGCGCCGATTTCATTGTTTTGATGACCTGTAGGAGCTGTCGAGTGCAACGAGGCTGCGATCTTTTGATCTTGATCTTTAACGTCAAAAGATCGCAGCCTCGTTGCACTCGACAGCTCCAACAGGGGATCGGGTGAATTTAGAATTTCAGGGCGGCAGCCTTGGCCGTCACTTCAACCCCTTGCTGGCCGCTCGGGCTGATCAGTTGTACCTGAATCTTCTGGGTCGCCGGGAAGGTGTTGAAGATGTTCGCCAGGTCCAGGGTTTTCAGTGCGCCCGGTGCCGAGCAACTGAACTGGTAATGGGCGTGGATTTCGCTGTGGTCGTGGTGATGCTCGCCCTTGGCCTCTTCGTCGTGATCATCATCGGCATCCGGCTTGTCGCCGAACAACGGGCTCTCCAGTTCCTGAGTCGCAACCACGCAACCAGCGGCTTTCGGCAGGTTGAACAGCACCAGCGGTTTCTCAAGCTGCGCACGAACGGCGGCGACTTTGGCCTTGTCGGCGTCGGTGGTGGCGGCGTGTTCGAAACCCACCAGGTTCATCGCCGGGCTTTCCAGTTCCAGCTCCAGGGTCTGACCGTCCAGTGCTGCGTTCAGGCGACCGACACCATGTTCGTGGGCGCCGAGGCTGCCGTGCTCATGATCATGTTCATCGCCAGCGTGGGTGACAGCGAGCGGCAACAGGGCAAACGGCAGAGCGAGAAGCAGACGGCGCATGGCGGGTCTCCGAAAAGTAAAATGAAGAATTTGTTATGTAATCTTATAACGTAAGTGGCGAGAGTTTGACCGCCTGCTTGGCGTTGCACAAGTCCCATGGGAGCATGCAAGTCAGAAATGTGCAGGAGCAGACTTATGTTGCGTATACGCGGAAGCATCGGCGACTGGCCGGTGGATTTGACGCTGGAGCTGGATGACGGCGACTGGGCGCGGCTCGGTGCGCAGTTGCAAGTGGTGAAACCGGAGGCCAGTGCAGCGCCGGCAAAATCGATCAATCAGGATGATGCGCTGTGGCAAATCGCCAAGGATTTGCTGCGCAAGGCCGGGCAATTGAGCGGGCCGGATTTGCTGGATCAGTTGGAAGGACTGACCGGCAGTGCGGCGTCGGCCAAGCGGTTGCTGGTGCGTTTGCGCCATTGCTCGGATGTGAAGGTGACGAGCGGCGGAGATACGCCGCTCTACAGATGGATCGAGTAAAACGCAAAGATCGCAGCCTCGCTTCGCTCGACAGCTCCTACAGGGAAACAAGATCCCATGTAGGAGCTGTCGAGTGAAACGAGGCTGCGATCTTTTGATCTTTCAATAAAGAGCAGCAAACAACTTGCGGCGGTACGTGGTCACCAGCGGGTGATCATTGCCCAGCAGTTCGAACACCTGCAGCAAGGTCTTGTGCGGCAAGCCTTCGCTGTAGCTGCGATTGCGCACGAACAGCTTGAGCAACGCATCCAGCGCCGCATCGTACTGCTGACGGGCCAGTTGCTGGATCGCCAGCTGATAAACCGCTTCATCGTCCTGCGGATTTTTCGCCAGGCGTGCTTTCAGGTCTGCCGCATCCGGCAAATCCTTGGCCTGGCCGAGGAACTGGATCTGCGCCTTGGCGCCGGCGAGGGCGGCCTTGTGCTCATCGCTCTTGACCGCGTCGAGCACGGTTTGCGCTTCGCTCAACTCGCCACGTTCGGTGAGGCAGCGGGCGTAGAGAATCAGCGCCTTGGCATTGGTGTTGTCTTCGCCCAGCAGCACTTTCAGTGTGGCTTCGGCGTCGGCGAAGCGGTTGTCATCAAACAGCGCCTGAGCCTGTTCGAACGGGTCGGCAGCCGCCGGTGGCGGCATTTGCACGTGAGGTTCGAGCATCGCGCGCACGGCGGATTCCGGCTGTGCACCGGCAAAACCATCCACCGGCTGACCGTCCTTGAACAGCACCACCGTCGGCAGGCTGCGAATGCCAAAGCGCGAAACGATGTCCGGCTCGACGTCGCAGTTGACCTTGGCCAGCAGCAACTCGCCCTGATAGCTCTCGGCGATGGTTTGCAGCATCGGCATCAACGCCTTGCACGGCGCACACCATTCGGCCCAGAAATCCACCAGCACCGGTTTGTGGAAAGAGTTCTCGATCACCGACTGCTCGAAATCGGCAGTCGTGGCGTCGAAGATGTACGGCGTTTCCTGACTCATGGGGGATCTCTTGGAAGCGTGAATCTGCTCACTATAAGGGCTGGCGCAAAAGATCGCAGCCTTCGGCAGCTCCTACAGGATCGGGTTCGCACTCGGTCAATGTAGGAGCTGCCGCAGGCTGCGATCTTTTAGCGGCTTCAAACGCGCCGCGCGTGGTAGAGGCTCACATGCCGAAACTCTTCGGGCTCGGCCAGATCGGGCAAGGTCATCGCTTCCAGCATCTCGATGCGCTGATACAACGGGTGGCGAAAATCCCTTACGCGCGAATCGGCCACCAAGGCTTCCTGGCCGCGACTCAAGAATTCATCGAGCAACGGCAGATTCGCCCGGTCGTACAGAACGTCGGCCACCAGAATCAGATCAAACCGATCCGCTTCGGCGAAAAAATCCGTCGAGTAGTTGAGGTGTACGTCATTGAGTTCGGCATTCGCCCGGCACGCCGCAATCGCCAGCGGGTCGAGGTCACAGGCCACCACTTCCAGCGCTCCGGCCTTCACCGCCGCAATCCCCGCCACCCCGGAACCGGCGCCGAAATCCAGCACCCGTTTGCCCTCGACCCAGTGTGGGTTCTGGGCGAGATAACAGGCGACCGCCAGCCCACTGGCCCAGCAAAAACTCCAATAAGGCGGCTCATGGAGAATCCGCCGGGTTTCTTCCGGGCTGAACGCGCGGTCCATGTTGTCGCCGTCGATCAGCCAAAGCTTCAGGTCGGTATCGGGTAATTCACAGGCAACCAGCTGCGCATCACCGAGCAGTTCCCCTAACGCCTGTTGGAGGTCAAACGGTGCAATCATGGCGCTTTGACGAATTGCAGCTGACCCAGCACTTGCGTCGTTGGCTGGCTGATGACTTGCGACGGCAGATGCAAAATCAGCTGGCCGGACTGGCTGACGCGGCCCCGCAGTTCAACGCGGGCACCGACCGGGAAGGATTCCGGGTTGAAACGCAGGTGAAACGGCAGAATCTGATTGGTGCCGATCAGGCTGGAACTGGCCAGCAATTGTTGCGGGCGGCCCTTTTCGTCGATCACCAGCAGCGCCAGTTCGACTTCGGCGCCGGCCGGCACGCCTTGCAGGGTGCCGCTCAATTCACGCTGATACGCGGGCAGCGGGCCGAGGTTGGCCGATTCCTTGGCTTTCTTCTGAGCCTGTTGTGGCGCGGGGCCTGGCGTCGGCGGCTGGGGCTTGGGCGCATCGCTGCTGCAGGCCACCAGCAGGCTGAAAAGACTGAGCAAAACGAGCGGTCTTAAGGACATTTTCGGCTCCAGCAAGGTGAAATCCATGGATCTAGCTCTATAGCCCGTCTGTATACCGCAAACCCTATGGCTTGTCTTGCCACGGGGATGCGCTACCATGGCCCTCCCTTTTTTTGTTGCCTGCCACCATGCACTGTCCCTTCTGCGGTGCCAACGACACCAAGGTCATCGACTCGCGTCTGGTCGCCGAGGGCGAACAGGTGCGCCGCCGGCGCGAATGCCTGGCCTGCGGCGAGCGTTTCACGACGTTCGAGACTGCCGAACTGGTGTTGCCGCGCCTGATCAAAACCGACGGCAGCCGCCAGCCGTTCGACGAAGAAAAACTCCGCGCCGGCATGCAGCGTGCGCTGGAGAAGCGCCCGGTGAGTGTCGAGCGCCTGGAGTCGTCGCTGGTGCACATCAAACACAAACTGCGCGCCACCGGTGAGCGAGAGGTTAAATCCCTTGTCGTCGGTGAACTGGTGATGGCCGAGCTGCAAAAGCTCGACGAAGTCGCCTACATTCGTTTCGCCTCCGTGTATCGGCGCTTCCAGGATCTCAACGAGTTCCGCGAAGAGATCGATCGCCTGGCCAGAGAGCCGGTGAAAGAATGACCACCTCTTCCGAACAAGCCATCCTCGACGCCCATTACATGGCCCGAGCCCTGGAGCTGGCGCGCAAAGGTCATTACACGACACACCCCAACCCTCGGGTTGGCTGCGTGATCGTGCGTGACGGGCAGATTGTCGGCGAAGGCTGGCATGTGCGCACCGGCGAACCCCACGCCGAAGTCCACGCCCTGCGCGCCGCCGGCGACAAGGCTCGAGGCGCCACCGCTTACGTGACCCTCGAACCTTGCAGCCACCACGGACGTACGCCGCCTTGTGCGGATGCGCTGGTACATGCCGGTGTGGCTCGGGTCGTCGCGGCGATGCAAGACCCGAACCCGTCGGTTGCCGGTCGTGGCATGCAGCGCCTCGCCCAGGCCGGTATCGCTACCGAAAGCGGCGTGCTGGAAGGCGAAGCGCGAAAGCTCAATGAAGGTTTCCTCAAGCGCATGGAGCACGGCTTGCCGTTCGTGCGGGTCAAGTTGGCCATGAGCCTCGACGGTCGCACGGCGATGGAAAGCGGCGAAAGCCAATGGATCACAGGTCCTGCGGCGCGTTCGGCGGTACAACGCCTGCGCGCTCAGGCCAGCGTGGTGCTGACCGGTGCCGACACGGTGCTGGCAGACAACGCCCGTCTCACTGTGCGTGCTGATGAACTAGGCCTGGATCCTGAGCAAACGGCCCTGGCCATGAGCCGTCCGCCGCTTCGCGTGCTGATCGACGGCCGCCTGCGCGTGCCGCTGGATGCACCGTTCTTCAAGGCCGGGCCTGCATTGGTCGCCACGTGTATGGCGATCGAAGAGCAATACGCCCATGGCCCGGAGTGCTTGATCGTGGCGGGCGAGGATGGCTTGGTCGACCTGCGCAAACTGCTGGTCGAACTGGCCAATCGCGGGGTCAACGAAGTGTTGGTCGAAGCGGGGCCGCGTCTGGCCGGGGCTTTCGCTCAGCAAGGGCTGGTGGACGAGTTTCAGATTTTCATCGCTGGCAAGTTTTTAGGTTCGTCTGCGCGCCCGTTGCTGGATTGGCCGCTCGCGCAAATGAAGGATGCGCCTGAACTCAAAATCACCGAAATTCGCGCGGTTGGCGATGACTGGCGAGTCATCGCCATTCCTTCGCCAGCGGCGAGCGTATAATTCCGGGCCTGCGCCACGCGACGGCCCTGTTCTCGAGGAGGACTCCATGTTTACCGGCATCATTGAATCCATCGGCAGTATTCGTGCATTGACCCCAAAAGGCGGAGATGTGCGGGTACACGTAGAAACCGGCAAGCTCGATCTGAGCGACGTCAAACTGGGCGACAGCATCGCGGTCAACGGCGTGTGCCTGACAGCGGTGGAGTTGCCAGGCAACGGCTTTGCGGCGGACGTCAGCCGCGAAACCCTCGACTGCACTGCCATGAATGATCTGAAAAGCGGCAGCCCGGTGAACCTGGAAAAAGCCCTGACCCCGACCACTCGCCTCGGCGGGCATCTGGTCAGCGGCCACGTCGATGGCGTGGGCGAAGTGGTTGCCCGTACCGAGAATGCTCGCGCTGTGGAGTTCCGCATCCGCGCTCCCAAAGAGCTGGCCAAGTACATCGCCCATAAAGGCTCGATCACCGTCGACGGCACCAGCCTGACCGTGAACGCGGTCGATGGCGCCGAGTTCCTGCTGACGATCATTCCGCACACCCTGAGCGAAACCATCATGGCGTCTTACCAGCCAGGTCGCCGGGTGAATCTTGAAGTTGACTTGCTGGCACGTTATCTGGAGCGCCTGTTGTTGGGCGATAAAGCCGCAGAGCCGACTTCTGGAAACATCACCGAAAGCTTTCTGGCCGCCAACGGCTACCTCAAATCCTGACCCAAGGGGGTGCCTTGTGGCGCTCAATAGCATCGAAGAACTGGTTGAAGACATCCGCCAAGGCAAGATGGTCATCCTCATGGATGACGAAGACCGCGAGAACGAAGGCGACCTGATCATGGCCGCCGAGTGCTGCCAGCCTGAACACATCAACTTCATGGCCAAACACGCCCGTGGCCTGATCTGCATGCCGATGAGCCGCGAGCGTTGCGAACTGCTGAAGCTGCCGTTGATGGCACCGCGTAACGGTTCCGGCTTCGGCACCAAGTTCACCGTGTCCATCGAAGCAGCCACCGGCGTGACCACCGGTATTTCTGCCGCCGACCGTGCGCGTACCGTGCAGGCTGCTGCCGCAAAAGACGCCAAGGCTGAAGACATCGTCAGCCCCGGTCACATCTTCCCGTTGATGGCCCAGGCTGGCGGCACCCTCGCCCGCGCCGGCCACACCGAAGCGGCGTGCGACCTGGCGCGCATGGCCGGTTTCGAGCCAAGCGGCGTGATCTGCGAAGTGATGAACGACGACGGCACCATGTCCCGCCGCGCGGAACTGGAAGCGTTTGCTGCCGAACACAACATCAAGATCGGCACCATCGCCGACCTGATTCACTACCGGATGATCCACGAACGTACCGTTCAGCGGATTGCCGAGCAGCCGCTGGACAGCGAACTGGGCCAATTCAACCTGGTGACCTATCGTGATTCCGTGGAAGGCGACGTGCACATGGCCCTGACCCTGGGCACCGTGTGCGCCGAAGAGCCGACCCTGGTTCGGGTGCACAACATGGACCCGCTGCGCGACCTGTTGATGGTCAAGCAGCCTGGCCGCTGGAGCCTGCGCGCCGCGATGGCCGCGGTTGCCGAGGCTGGCAGCGGTGTCGTGCTGTTGCTCGGTCACCCGCTCGATGGCGACGTGTTGCTGGCGCATATCCGCGAAACCGCGGAGCACGTTCCGGCGAAAAAACCGACCACCTACAGCATTGTCGGTGCCGGTTCGCAGATCCTTCGGGACCTGGGCGTGCGCAAAATGCGTCTGATGAGTGCGCCAATGAAATTTAATGCGATATCCGGTTTCGATCTGGAAGTTGTAGAATACGTGCCCTCCGAATAATGACCGGTTGTTTCCAGTCCTTGATTCGCGGTTAACACATCACTGAGGGACGCGTAGAAAACGCGTCCCGGCTCTTTAAGAGATCTAACGAATGACCCTGAAGACCATCGAAGGTACCTTCATCGCCCCTAAAGGCCGCTACGCTTTGGTAGTAGGCCGTTTCAACAGCTTCGTCGTTGAAAGCCTGGTCAGCGGTGCAGTTGATGCCCTGGTTCGCCACGGCGTGAGCGAAAGCGACATCACCATCATCCGCGCACCTGGCGCCTTCGAAATCCCGCTGGTTGCGCAGAAAGTCGCTCAGAAGGGCGAATACGCGGCAATCATCGCCCTGGGCGCGGTCATTCGTGGCGGTACTCCGCACTTCGAATACGTGGCTGGCGAATGCACCAAGGGCCTGGCCCAGGTGTCCATGGAGTTCGGCGTTCCAGTCGCATTTGGCGTGCTGACCGTTGATTCCATCGAGCAAGCCATCGAACGTTCCGGCACCAAGGCCGGTAACAAAGGTGCTGAAGCTGCCCTGTCCGCTCTGGAAATGGTCAGCCTGCTGGCGCAGTTGGAGGCCAAGTGATTAGCGACGAAAGCGATCGTTTCAACCCGCGCGATCCAAAGCCTGCGGATGCCGGCAAGCCATCGAAAAGCGTCAAGCGTCGCGAAGCCCGTCAGCTTGCGACTCAGGCGCTGTACCAATGGCACATGGCCAAGCAGTCGCTGAACGAGATCGAAGCGCAGTTCCGGGTCGATAACGATTTCAGCGATGTCGATGCCGCTTACTTTCACGACATCCTGCACGGCGTTCCGGCTCACAAGCCTGAGATCGACGCTGCACTGACGCCGTGCCTGGACATCACCATCGAAGAGCTGGACCCGGTTGAACTGGCCGTTCTGCGCCTGTCTACCTGGGAACTGCTCAAGCGCGTCGACGTGCCGTACCGCGTTGTGATCAACGAAGGTATCGAGCTGGCGAAAGTCTTCGGTTCCACCGACGGCCACAAGTTCGTCAACGGTGTACTCGACAAGCTGGCCCCGCGTCTGCGTGAAGCTGAAGTGAAGGCGTTCAAGCGCTAATCGGCGCTTGCAGTGTCCTGTCTCGCCGATACGTTCGTTTTTTAGCGAGTGCTGGTGTTGCCAGACAAGGCGCCGCGACGAGTCATAGCGTGCTATGGCGAGGAGCGGCAACGCAGTATGGCGACACCAGACGCCGCTTAAAAATGAACAGTATTGGTGAGAGAGGACACCCCTATGGGTGAGTTTGAGCTGATCCGCAATTTCTTCGCCACCGCGCCTTGTGCGCAGGGCGGCGAAGGCGTTGCCCTTGGGATCGGCGATGACTGCGCCTTGCTGGCTGTTCCTCCCGGGGAGCAGTTGGCCATTTCCACCGACACACTGGTTGCCGGTGTGCATTTCGCAGATCCTTGCGACCCGTTTCTGCTCGGTCAGCGCTCGCTGGCCGTGGCCGTCAGCGATTTGGCTGCCATGGGCGCTACTCCCGTTGCCTTTACCCTTGCCCTGACTTTGCCGACGGTGACCGCCGATTGGCTGGACGCCTACGCCCGTGGTTTGAACCTCATGGCGCAGAACTGTGGTGTGGCGCTGGTGGGTGGTGATACCACCCGTGGACCGTTGAGCCTGACGATGACCGTATTCGGTCGTGTGCCGGCAGGTTTGGCGTTGACCCGAAGCGGTGCGCAGCCAGGCGATTTGCTGTGCGTTGGCGGTGAACTTGGTAACGCGGCGGGGGCATTGCCGCTAGTACTCGGTCAGCGGACGGCTGAAGCCGCCATCGCCGATCCGCTGCTGGCACATTACTGGTCGCCGCAGCCGCAACTCGCGTTGGGCCAGGCGCTGCGCGGCAAAGCCACCTCGGCGCTGGACATCTCCGACGGCCTGCTCGCGGACTGCGGGCATATTGCCCTCGCGTCACAGGTCGGCATTCAGGTTCAACGGGACACGCTGCCATTGTCGAAAGCTTTAGTGGCCTTCCTCGGTCAATCGGGTGCCGAAAAAGCGGCCCTGAGCGGCGGTGATGATTACGTGCTGACCTTTACCTTGCCGTCCGTCGAGTTGCCGCAATTGTTGAGCGACGGCTGGCCGATCCATGTGGTCGGCCGTGTTGTGACGGGGCAGGGCGTGGTGCTGCTGGACGCAGACGGACAAGACATCACCCCGCAAGCCCGGGGCTATCAACATTTTCGGGAGACACCGTGACAGATCATCCCAAACAGGTCCCGGCGGAATTCGTACCGCCCTCGGTCTGGCGCAATCCGTGGCATTTCCTGGCGTTCGGCTTCGGCTCGGGCACCTTGCCAAAAGCACCGGGCACCTGGGGTTCGTTAGTTGCGCTACCCTTTATCCCGTTGTGGCAGATGCTGCCCGATTGGGGTTACTGGCTGATGCTCGGCATCACCATGCTGTTCGGCTTCTGGCTGTGCGGCAAGGTTGCCGACGATTTGCGGGTGCACGACCACGAAGGCATCGTCTGGGATGAAATGGTCGGGATGTGGATCACCTTGTGGCTGGTGCCGGAAGGTTGGTACTGGCTGCTGGCGGGGTTTGTGATGTTCCGCTTCTTCGACATCCTCAAGCCGTGGCCGATTCGCTGGATCGACCGGCATGTGCATGGCGGCGTCGGGATCATGCTCGATGACGTATTGGCCGGGGTGTTTGCGTGGTTGGCGATGCAGGGGCTGGTATGGATTTTTGCCTGACGGGCAAAACAGGGGACTAGGGATGGCTCGACGCTGGTTGGCTGTGATGGTTTTCGCGGTGTTTTGCTCGCTCGCCCAGGCGAGTGACGAGGGTACAACGCCGTCAGTGATTCATCTGGCCAGCGAAGACTGGGAAGACTACACCGCCGCCGATGGCCACGGTCTGGGCTGGGACGTGTTGCGGGAAGTCTTCGAGCCGGCGGGGGTCAAGCTGGACATCCGTAGCGAACCCTACGTCCGCTCCATGGGCCTGGCCCAGCGCGGCGAAGTGGATGCCTGTGTCGGCTCCTATCTTGATGAGTCCAGCGATCTGCTCTATCCGCGCTGGAACTTCGATACCGATCACATCTATGCCCTGGGGCTGGCCAGCAACCCCGCACCGACCCCGGAAACCCTGGGAAACTATCGACTGGCCTGGGTCCGCGGTTACGACTACCAGGATTACCTGCCCAACATACGCCGCTATAACGAAGTCATGCGGCGCACCGGGATTTTGTCGATGTTGACCCACAACCGCGCCGACTTTTACATCGACGCGCTGACCGAGGTTGACTACGTCATCAGGCGGGCCAAGGATCCGTCGCAGTTCCGTCGCACCCACATTGCAGAATTGCCGCTGTATCTGTGCTTTGCCAAGACTCCCAAGGCCCGGACACTGATGGCGCTGTTTGATCAACGCATGGAACAACTGGTGAAAAGCGGCCAGCTGAAACCGATCTTCGAGCGCTGGAAACAACCCTATCCATTCGATTCAAACTGAACACGGTCAATGTAGGAGCTGCCGAAGGCTGCGATCTTTTGATCTTTGTGCCTTCAAAGGCACCGCACATCAAGATCAAAAGATCGCAGCCTTCGGCAGCTCCTACATTGATCGCAGGGGACCTGATATCTAACTTTTTGATTGTTATGCCCCATAATTCAGCCTAAGCGTCTGTCGGAACGTGCTGTTACAATGCCGCGTCTGCGAATCTCCAGTACTTATTGATCAGGAGCACACCGGTGCCTGTCGTTTTTGTCGCCGCTTCCAAGCTGCCAACGCCTTTTGCGCAATTCACCATGCACGGCTTTCTCGATGAAGAAAACGGGCGCGAGCACGTTGTGCTGAGCCTGGGTGAGTTCGTCGACGGTGCCCCGGTACTCGGCCGGTTGCATTCCGAATGCCTGACCGGCGATGCTTTGTTCAGCCAGCGTTGCGACTGCGGCTCGCAACTCGAGGCCGCTTTGCAAGCCATCGCCCGTGAAGGTCGTGGCGTGTTGCTGTACTTGCGTCAAGAGGGCCGTGGCATTGGCCTGCTGAACAAGATCCGCGCCTATGAATTGCAGGATGGCGGCGCCGATACCGTTGAAGCCAACGAGCGTCTGGGCTTTGCCGCCGATCAACGTGACTACGCCATGTGCCTGCCGATGCTGGAGCACCTGGGCGTGAAATCCCTGCGTCTGATGACCAATAACCCACGCAAGGTCAAAGCCTTGACCGACATGGGCATCGTGGTCGCCGAGCGCGTGCCGCTGCACACCGGCCACAATCCGCACAACAAACTCTACCTGGCCACCAAGGCCAGCAAGCTCGACCACATGATGGGCAACGAGCATCAGGGTGAGGCTGACCGGGCGTGACCCGCGGTCAGGTTCGGCGGCGACTGTCCGTCAATTGGTGGCAATACCTGGCGCTGGCCTTGGTGCCGCTGTTCGTGATCAACGGCGTGTTTGGCCAGAGCGAGGCGATCCTGCCGGTGCTGGCGATGCCGTTGTTCATCGCCGGTGTGGCGTCGATGTTTGTCAGCCTGAAATTCTTTGGCGGCTACAAACACGCGTTGATCGCCACTCAAAAAGCCCTCGACACCCCTGAAGAACCTGCTGCCTGGATCGCCCTGGCTGCCAAGCGTCGCACGGCGTTCCTGGCTGCCGGCCTTCCGGCCTGGATCGGCGCGCTGGCGGTATTCGTCGGCCTCGAAGCCGTGCCGTTGATGCTGCTGTCGCTGTCGACCCTGGTGCTGTTCTACCTCTACCGTATTCCGCGTCAACTCGGCTGATGCGACCCGTCTGGCTGGCGGTTTTGCTGCTGGCCGTCAGCGGCCCGGCGGCTGCGGTCGAACGCGTTGTCAGCCTCGCGCCATCGCTCTCTGAAATCGTTGTTGAGCTGGGTTCTGCTGACCTGCTGGTGGGTGTGCTGGATGCCGGTGAGCGTCCTGCCGAGCTCAAAGACCTTCCTTCGGTTGGCCGCTATGGCCAGTTGGACATGGAGCGATTGCTCAGCCTCAAACCCGATTTACTGCTGCTCTGGCCCGGCAGCGTTGGCCCGGCTCAGCGTGAACAGCTCAAGCGGTTGAACATCCCCACCTATGTGGTCGAACCTCACAGCCTCGAACAACTCACTGCGCAGATCGAAGCCATCGCCACGCAACTCGGCCGGCCGGAACGGGGTGTAACGTTGGCGGTGGATCTGCGCAACAAACTGGATAACCTGCGCCAGCGCTATCACCGGGACAAGCCGTTGCAGGTGTTCTATCAAGTCTGGGATCGACCGCTGTACACCGTTGGTGGCGGGCAGATCATCAGCGATGCGCTTGAAGTGTGCGGGGCGCGCAATGTGTTTGCCGACCTGACCCTGCCGGCGCCGCAGGTCAGTATTGAGGCGGTATTGCAGCGTAATCCAGACGTGATTCTGGCCAGCGATCAGGCGCAACTCGATGCGTGGAAAGCCTGGCCGCAGGTTGCCGCAGTGGCGCAGGGGAAATTGCTGTTGGTGACGGATAAAGGGCTGGAGCGGCCGAGTGGGCAGATGATCGAGGCGACGGCGAAGTTGTGCCATGTGATCGCGCCTGATCGCTGATACCGAGGTGTAGCCATCGCGAGCAAGCTCGCTCCCACACTGGATTTGTGAACGATACAAAACCCCTGTGGGAGCGAGCTTGCTCGCGATGAGGCCAGTCCAAACACCGCAAAACTCTGGTCAGAGAGCCGGTGTCCACGTCACCCCAAACATCCACGCCCGACCCTCCTCGCGATACCCATACTGACTGCCGTCATGGCTGTACAGCGCCCGGCTATAACCCTTATCCAGCAAGTTATCGACCTTCAGCTCAAGTTTGATCTCACGATTCAATTCCCAGCTACTGCGCAACCCCAGCAACGCATACCCGCCCAACGGCTGCTGATTGTTCTCATCGTCATAGCTGCTGCTCACCGCCTGCCAGCTGGCGCCGAGCCCTAGCCGGTCGAACTGCCGATCCAGATCCAGACTCAAGGTCCGCCGCGCGCGACGAGCCAGTGTGTGCCCACTGTCACGATCCCGCGGGTCGATGATCGCCACGCCGAGGTTGCTCTGCCAGCCGAACAGTTCCTGTTTCAATGCCGCCTCGAACCCGTTGATTCGTGCCGAGGCCACGTTCTGCGGCCGTGAGTTGCTACCGAAAATAATCGCGTCTTCCAGGTCCGTACGGTAAAGCGAAGCTTCCAGGCGAGCGGTGTCGGTCAGCTGACTGCGCCATTGCAGCTCATAGCTTTTCGAGGTCTCGGGTTTCAGATCCGGATTACTGAAGTCGGGGTAATACAGATCATTGAACGTCGGCGCGCGGAACCCTTCACTGTAGGTCAGCAGCACATCGTTATCCGGATTCAGCGGCAGGGTGAAGGTGCCGCTCCAGCTGTTCTGGCCGCCGAACTGTTGGTTCTGATCGCGGCGCAGGCCCAGCTCGGTGGAGAAGCTTTCTGCCTGGTAATGATGCTGAATGAACGCCGCACGGTTCCAGCGGCTGTCCTCGTCGAATGGCGTGCTGCTGTTGATCCGGTCCTCGTACCAGTCGCCGCCGAGGATCAGGCTGTTGCGCTCGTCGAGGGTCAGGTCGTTCTGCCAGTTCACCGAATCACGGTAAGTGTTGAACACGCTGCGTTCGTCACTGAGCTTGTCCAAAGTCTTCTCGCGGTTTTCGCTGTGGCCGAACTCGACGCGGGTTTTCCACAGGTCATTGATACGCGCATCGACGTAACTGCTGACGCTGCTCACCGCGAAGTCGCTGTAGGGCTGTTGCTGGACTGACTCGAACGTGTCCATGTCGAAGCGTCCGAACGGATTGTCGAACTCACTTTTGCCACGGTTATCCAGCAGGTTGGCGCCGATTTCGATGTCATCGGTGAGGGCGTGACTCAGGCTCAAGCTCACCGATTGGTTGCGGTAGTCGTCATGATCGCCGTCGCTGGGATACGACTCGCGAGTGCGATTGATTCCGGTGGTTTCATCGAGGCTGGCGCCGAGGTTGAATCGGGTCTGCTCGTCGCCGCCGGACAGTCCGAGGCTGCGTTCCCAGGTCTGGTTGCTGCCAAAGCCCACGTGCATTCGCGGTTGCAGGCCTTGCTCGCCGCTGCGACGAGTGAAGATCTGGATCACCCCGCCAATCGCATCGCTGCCATAAATCACCGAGCGGGAACCGCGCAGCACTTCCACGCGCTCGACCTGTTCGATGTTGATGTGTTGCAGGTTGCTGTCGCCGGAGGTGGCGTTGCCGATGCGCTGGCCGTCGACCAGCACCAGGCTTTGGGCTGACTTGGTGCCGCGAATGTAAATCCCCGGCAGACTCCCGCGCCCGCCGGTTTGTCCGACCTGCACGCCCGGCACACGACGCAGCAAGTCAGTGACACTGCCCGGTTGCAGACGATCGATGTCTTCGCGGGTGAACACGGTATTGGCGGCGCTGCTGTCATTGCGCGCTTCGACCTGACGGTTGGCGCTGATCAGCACGTCGGGAAGCTTCAGGGCCTGGTCGCGTTCGAAGGTGTCGGCCAGCAGTTGACCGGCCGGCAGCAGGGTCAGCGTCAGGGCGAGGCGGGAGAGTTTCATCGGCAGTCCATTGGCTTTGGAGCGAATACAGTTTTGAAAGGCATGAAAACCAATGTGGGAGCGGGCTTGCTCGCGAAAGCGGTGGATCAGTCAACATTTCAGTCGACTGACAGTCCGCATTCGCGAGCAAGCCCGCTCCCACAAAGTTTTGCGTTTAAATATTCAGGAGTTGTAAGCGCTCACGAACCGAAGCTTCGATCCCTGCCTCATCCAGCCCGCATTCGGCCAGCATTTGCGCAGGCTTGGCGTGCTCGACGTAACTGTCCGGCAAGCCCAGGTGCAGCATCGACTTGAGGATGTTTTCGCGAGCGAGAAATTCGCTGACTGCGCCACCGGCACCGCCCATGATCGCGTTCTCTTCGATGGTCACCAGCAGCTCGTGGCTGCCGGCGATATCGCGAACCAGTGCTTCATCGAGCGGTTTGACGAAACGCATGTCGACCACGGTGGCATCCAGCCTCTCGGCGACTTTCAGCGCCTCGGCCAGTTGCACGCCGAACACCAGCAGGGCGACGTTGCTGCCCTGACGACGAACCACACCCTTGCCGATTTCGATCGGCTCGAGGTTTTTCTCGATCGTCGCGTTCGGGCCAGTGCCGCGCGGGTAACGCACTGCTGCCGGACCGTTAAACAGGTGGCCGGTGGTGAGCATTTTGCGCAGTTCGTTTTCGTCGCTCGGGGTCATCACCAGCATGCCGGGGATGCAGCGCAGGAACGACAGGTCGAAGCTGCCCGCGTGAGTCGGGCCGTCTTCGCCCACCAGACCCGCGCGGTCGATGGCGAACAGTACGTCGAGGTTTTGCACCGCGACGTCATGAATCAATTGATCGTAGCCACGTTGCAGGAACGTCGAATAAATCGCCACCACCGGTTTCGCGCCTTCGCAGGCCATGCCGGCGGCGAGGGTCACGGCGTGTTGTTCGGCAATCGCCACATCGAAATAGCGCAGCGGGAAACGCTCGCTGAAGGCCACCAGATCGGAGCCTTCTTTCATCGCCGGAGTGATCCCGACGAGACGCGGATCGGACGCGGCCATGTCACACAGCCATTCACCGAACACGCCGGAATACTTCGGTCCGCCAGCTTTCTTCGGCGCGGCGGCCGGAGCGTCCAGCGGGTCGAGTTTGGTGATCGCGTGGTAACCGATCGGGTCGACTTCCGCCGGGGCGAAGCCTTTGCCTTTCTTGGTGACGACGTGCAGGAACTGCGGGCCTTTCAGATCGCGCATGTTGCGCAGGGTGGCGATCAGGGTCGGCAGGTCGTGGCCATCGATCGGGCCGATGTAGTTCCAGCCCAGTTCTTCAAACAGCGTGCCGGGGACCAGCATGCCTTTGGCGTATTCTTCGGTGCGACGGGCGATTTCCCAGGCACCGGGCAGGCGCGACAGGACCTTTTTGCTGCCTTCACGCATGCTCGCGTAAGTGCGGCTGGAAAGGATTTTCGCCAGGTAGTTCGACAGCCCGCCAACATTGCGCGAGATCGACATGTCATTGTCGTTGAGGATCACCAGCATGTTGGCGTTCACTTCCGGCGCATGGTTCAGCGCCTCGAAGGCCATGCCGGCAGTCAGTGCCCCATCGCCGATGACCGCGATCGCCTTGCGATCACTGTTTTGCAGGCGGGCGGCAATGGCCATGCCCAGCGCTGCGCTGATCGATGTGCTGGAGTGGCCGACGCCAAAGGTGTCGTACTCGCTCTCGGAACGACGCGGGAAGGCCGCGACGCCGTCCTTCTGGCGCAGGGTGCCCATGCGCTCGCGACGGCCGGTGAGGATTTTGTGCGGATAGGCCTGATGACCCACGTCCCACACCAGCCGGTCGTCCGGGGTGTCGAAGACGTAATGCAGCGCGATGGTCAGCTCGATGACGCCCAGGCCGGCACCGAAATGCCCGCCGGTCTGACCGACCGTGTAGAGCAATTCCAGGCGCAACTCATCGGCCAGGGTTTCCAGCTCGGCTTCGCCTAACCGGCGCAGGCCGTCCGGCGTGTTGGCACGGTCGAGCAGGGGCGTGGTCGGGCGCTTGCGGGGAATCTCATGAAACGTCGTGGGCATCAGGCGAATCGTTATAGGTATAAAAGATGCGGCAGTTTACCTGATGCATCGCCCCCTGCCCACGCGTAGGTCTTTTTTGGCGGATACGCCGTCAGCTGCGCCGATCGACGATATAACGGGCCAGATCGCGCAACGGCTCGGCTGCCGCGTCAAACGGTCGCAGCGCATGCAGGGCCTGATCGCGCAGCTCCAGGGCGTAGGCCTTGGCTGCATCGAGTCCGAGCAGGGCCGGATAGGTCGGCTTGTCGCGTGCGATGTCGGCCCCTTGGCGTTTACCGAGGGTTTCGGTATCGCTTTCGACGTCGAGAATGTCGTCCTGCACCTGGAACGCCAGGCCGATGGCCTGTGCATAAGTCTGCAAGGACTTGAGTTCGTCTTTCTCGGCACGGCCACTGGCCAGGGCGCCGAGTTTGACGCTGACCTCGATCAGCGCGCCGGTCTTGTGCCGGTGCATGTATTCCAGGGCTTTTTGATCGAGTTTCAGACCGACCGAACCAAGGTCGATGGCCTGACCTCCGACCATGCCGGCCGGGCCTGCGGCCAATGCGAGAGCACTGACCATTTGCAGGCGGATTTCAGCGTCCGAGGTGCTCAGGCGAGGGTCGAGCAGGGCGCTGAAGGCCAGACTCTGCAAACCGTCACCGGCCAGAATCGCGCAGGCTTCATCGAATTTTTTGTGAGTGGTCGGCTGGCCGCGACGCAGATCGTCGTCGTCCATCGCCGGCAAATCGTCATGCACCAGGGAATAAGCGTGAATCAGCTCCACCGCGCAAGCGGCACCGTTGGCCTGCTCAGCCTTGCCACCCAGCGCTTCGCACGCGGCGTAGGCCAGCAGCGGGCGGACCCGTTTGCCGCCATTCATCACGCTGTAGCGCATGGCCTCGTACAGACGCGCGAGCTCAGGGCTCGGTGCGTTGAACAGGGTTTCCAGTGCAGCGTTGACGCGGGCCTGGCTGGTCGCCGAATACGCTGCAATCATTCTGGTTGATCCGCTTCGAAGGGTTCCTCGGCCAGCTCGCCATCACGCTCGAGCAGCACCTGAACCTTTTGCTCGGCCTGGGCCAGCGCCGCCTGGCAATCGCGGGTCAGACCGATGCCCTGCTCGAAAGCCGTCAGCGAGTCTTCCAGCGACAATTCGCCGTTCTCCAGACGCTCCACCAGCGTTTGCAGGTCAGCGAGAGATTGTTCGAAATCCAGTGCAGCTTTTTTGCGGGCCATGGCGGCTATTTCCGGTTGACGTTAAACCGGCGCGACACTAGCAGACATGGGGGTTATGGGCAAATGAGCGGGGTAACCCTGTGGGAGCGAGCTTGCTCGCGATAGCGGTGTGTCAGTCGGCATATTAGTAACTGAAAGTCCGCTATCGCGAGCAAGCTCGCTCCCACAGAAGAGTGTTGCAGCGGGTCATTATGTTGATCGATCAGGGATAATTGATCTGGTACCGAGTGCTGCGCCCTCCACCTGGCAGGCGTTCCAGGCAGCCCTTCTCCAGCAGTTCGGCCAGATGACGGGTCGCGGTGGCTTTCGAAACCTTGGCGACTGCCTGGTATTGAGCCGCGCTGATGCCCGCCTCGAAACCTCGTTCCCCACCATCAAGCAAGCGATTGAGGACCTTTATCTGGTCAGCCGACAGCGATGACATTCTGTGCGCCTGCCAGAAACGCGTCTTACCCAGCACGCTCTCGATCCGGGCCATGGCTTGTTGCAAGCTGCGCAGCAGGGTTTGCAGAAACCACTCCAGCCACTCGGTGATATCCAGTGTGGCTTTCTGGCAGGTTTCGAGCACTCGATAATAGCCGGACCGGTCTTCGAGAATGCTCGCCGACATGGCATAGAAACGGATGGCTTGATCTTCACCCTGAGCCAATGCCAGATCGGTGATCGTGCGCGTCAGGCGCCCGTTGCCATCGTCGAAAGGGTGCAGGGTGACGAACCAGAAGTGCGCGATGCCGGCCCGCAGCAATGGATCGAGTCCCGCCTGATTTCGGCTGGCGGTAAACCAGGTGAGGAAAGTGTCGAGCTGTCGCTCAAGGCCCTGACGAGGCGGGGCTTCGAAGTGAACGGTTGGCCTGTCGAGGCGGCCGGACACCACTTGCATCGGATCATCGCCGCGTAGCGCACCGACGCGGATCGGCCGGGCAGCGAGATCGGTCTCTTGCTCGGGAAACAGCCATTCGTGCCAATCCAGTAATCGCTCCAGCGTCAGCGGTTCAGCGAAATGCTGAGTGGCGTCGAGCATCAATTGCGCCAGCCCTTCACTGCGCTGGCTGACATTGTTGCCATCGACCAGCTCCATCCCCAACCGCCGCGCCAATGACGAGCGAACCGAGCCGACATTCAGCTGCTCACCCTCAATGGCGGATGAGGTCACGATGTTCTGCAACAGTGCATCCAGTTCGCTCTGAGCACTCAGCGAACTGCCCACTGAGCTGGCCATGCCCATCAACCGACCTTGGGCCTGCACGCACTCGCGCAATAGCGGCGTCAGGCGCTCTGCTTGCCAGTTGAAATTGGGCCAATCGGGCTGCTGCCAGATCCAGTCAGGTGCCATGAACTCAGTGCTCTTGGAGAGGGTGAGCCGAATAAAAACGTTATTCGGCTCATATGGTGAGCCGAATATGACGCCTATTCGGCTCACCGTCCACCTGCCAGCGTGAATCCCCCCGCAAATATAGAGGTATCCGATTGTTAAAAAACCGCCGAATGGCTAATCTTCGCGCCTTCTACGACCCGATAGTCATGGGTCTTTTTGACGAAACGCAGTTTTTGGATCTGTAACGCGCCGAGGATCGGGCGCAAGGTTTCGTTATGCATGGCAGGAGGCGTCACATGCGTTCATTTCTTCTATTGCTGATGGGGCTCGTCTGCGCGACCGCGGCGTTGGCCGAGCCTTCGGCCGAGGTGTCGGAACCGGTGGGTGGCTGGCGTTATTCCGGCCTGCTGGACCGCAGTGAAAATCCTCAAGTCGCCTATCCCACGCCACCGATCGATCGCGGTGTGCAGCGCAATCGCACCATGATCCAGGGCCAGCTCAAGGCCATCGGCACTCAGCGAGGGCCGCACACCCTGGCCGTCAACGGCAATCCTCTGAATCTGTACACCGACGACCAAGGGCGTTTCGCCCGGCCGTATGCGTTCGGCGCCGGCTCCAACAGCGTCGAAGTGCGCAGCTCCGAAGGCCAATCGCTCAAGCGCGTTCAATTCTATGAAGCCAACAACCTGCGCACTCCGGCGCGGATTCGCGTGGTGTTGGGCTGGGATGACCCGAAAGCCGAACTCGATCTGCACATCATTACCCCCGACGGCCAGCATGCGTTCTGGGCTCGCCCGGCGATGAGCAACGGCGGCGGCCTGGACCCGGACGGCGTCGATGGCCCCGGCCCGGAAATGTTCACCATGACCGCGCCGATGCATGGCACCTATCTGGTTTACGTGAACTATTGGGGCAACTTCGGCAGTGGCGGCTATAACTTCGATGAGACCAGCAACCAGAACGAGGTGATCACCTCGCAGATCAACCTGGTACTCAACGAAAACACCGTCGACGAAAAACGCGAGACCTTCATCGTGCCCCTGCGGGCCATCGGTGACCTGCTGCTGGTCAAGACTTTCAACTATTAAGCATCCCGCTCCACGGATGACATCGGGTTTTGTGAACATGAGCGATAACACTGTTTCTCCGGCCGCCGAAACGCCAGCAGCCAAAACTCCTCGCCGCTGGCCGGTGCTGCTGGTCGGGCTGCTTCTGGTGGCTGGCGTGGCGGGCGGTTTGGGCTGGTTCATGCACAAACCCAAGGCGCCGCCAGCGGCGTTGGCCAGCGACAAACTGGGCATGAGCCGGCCGGACGGTCTGCTCGAAACCCACTCCTTGAGCCAGTTGCCCAAGGATTTGCTGGCGGTGCCGTTCCTCAAGGAAACCCTGACTGAAGATTTCGTCTTCTATTACGAAGCGCATGCGGATCGCCTCGGCTTGATCGGCAGTCTGCGGCGGATCATTTACGAACATGACCTGAAATTGCAGGACAGCCTGATCGAGCAACTTTTCGATCAGCCAGCGGATGTGGCGCTTTGGCGTGGAGCGGATGGTCGCCTGAAAGACTTTTTGTTGGTGATGGATCGCGGTGGTCTGGCCAAGGTGCTGGAGCCGCTGGCGAAAGTGGCGCTGGATGATTCGCAGCTGAGCAAAATCGGCGATGTGAAAGTCGGCGCCGACGATGTGGCGCTTTATCAACTGAGCTACAACGCCAGCAAAGCGCTGGTGTTCGCCTCCCACGGCGACAAACTGGTGGTGCTGTCCAACCCGACCAAACTCTACGATCCGGAAGGCGGCTCATCGGAAGAGCCAGGCAGTGTTTCGACCAAGGCCATCGCCGCCTTGCTTAACGGCGACAAACTGTTCCCCGAAGCCTTCGGCCTGCAACCGCGCACGCCTGAGGTGAAACAACGCCTGTCGGTCAATTCCAGCGTTCTGGCCATGGGTTATCAACGCTTCATCCCGAACTTCGCCGGGCTGCGTTTCGACATGGACGACAAGGGCTGGCACAGCTTCCTCGCCATGGATGAACTGGACAACCAGCCGGACTTCGATTTCAAGCCGATCTGGCAAGCCATGCCGATGGGCGCCAGTGCCTGTGTCGCCTTGCCGCTCGCTGCCGAACAACAGAAACCGCTGCTGGTGAAACTCGGCGCCGAAGAGTCTGTGGCCCAGGCCCTGACCGATCACATGGCCGGTGCCGCCGGCCTCTGCTGGTACGCCGATTCGCGGTTGTACACGCCGCTGTTAGTGGCCAGCCTGAACGATGACGACAGCGCCAAACTCGACGGCGACCTGGGCAACCTGTTCGGGTCGATGGTCGGAGCCTACGAAGGCAACGTCGAAGAACACGCGTTCCCGGTGGTCGAGAAACAGGAAGGCCCAACCCACCAATGGCAGCGTCAGGTCAGCTCCAACTTTGGTCCTTACAAAGCCAAGGATGCCGAGAACCCGGACGCGATCACCGGCAAGGCGTTCATGAAAGTCAGCCTGGCGCGCCACGGTTCGACGCTGCTGTTCTCCCTCGACGACAAGCTGGTGGACAAGGCCCTCGGTACTCTCGACAAACGCTTCCCGCCGATGGCCGACGTGGTACCAAAAGACTTGCTGATGCCGGTCTACTTCGGCCCGGATTCCATGGCGCAACTGATGCAGCAGGAAACCCTCGACAGCCTGCCGCAAGACATGGAGCCGGTGTTCTACAACGCCGCGCAAACCTACCTGATCCCGAAACTGCGCAAACTCGGCGGTTACGGCAAGTACGCCCTGACCTTGCCGGAAGGCAGCGAACCCGACGGCCACTGGCAATGGCTGCCGCTGGAATGGAAAGCCCTGTGACAGCACTCATCCGAGGCCTCGGCCTGCTGGCGTTGCTGCTGGGGACCCGGGCATTTGCCACTGAGGCGCCGCCGCTGGACGTGCAGCAATCCCAGGTATTCCGTGCCTGGTTCGTGCGCATCGCCCAGGAACAACTGACCCAAGGTCCGAGCCCGCGCTGGTATCAGCAGGACTGCGCGGGCCTGGTACGTTTCGCCGCCAACGAAGCGCTGAAAGTTCATGACGATAAATGGCTGCGCAGCAATGGCCTGTCCAACCGTTATCTGCCGCCAGAGCTGCAACTGAGCGAGGCCCAACGCGGCCTCGCCCAGCAATGGCAGCAGGGCGGCGGCAAGGTCGGGCCGTACGTCAACGCGATCAAACTGATTCAGTTCAACAGCCATTTGGTCGGCCGCGATCTGGCGCAAGCCCGGCCCGGCGACCTGATGTTTTTCGATCAGGGCGACGACCAGCACCTGATGATCTGGATGGGCCGCTACATCGCCTATCACACCGGCACCACCACCCCGACTGACAACGGCATGCGCTCCGCAAGCCTGCAGCAACTCATGACATGGAAGGACACCCGATGGATACCCGACGCAGCCAACCCCAACTTCATCGGCGTCTATCGGCTGAACTTTCTCTCCCAATGATCGGTGCCCGCATGTTGCGTTTTCTGCCTCTGCTGTTGGTCTTTGTGCTGCCTTTTTCGGCGGTCAATGCCGAAGACACCGTCGAGCCGAGTGGCTACACGCCGGTGGCCGGTGAAAGCTTTTTCCTGCTGGCCGACAGCAGTTTTGCCAGCGACGAACAGGCGATGGTTCGCCTCGAAGCGCCGGGTCGCGACTACCGTCGGTTCCGCATGGAGCCTTACGGCGGCGCGGACATTCGCGTGTACCGCATCGACAAGCCACTGGATTTCCTCAAGCGCCAGAAGAACCTGCACCGCGTGGTCAGCGACGGCCAGTTCAAGGGCGAAGGCCTGTCGAACACCCTCGCGTACCTGTGGGACAACTGGTACCGCAAATCCCGTCGGGTGATGCAGCGGGCGTTCTCCTACGAATCGCGTAAACAAGTCACCGAGGAAGTGCCAGAGCTGAAGATGGGCACCGCGATGGCCGCGCCAACGCCCTATGACGCTCAACCTCAATTCGCGCTGATTCCGGGCTTGCCGGTGGTCAGTCAATTCCGTTATCCGCTGTGGCAAGCCAAACCGATCCAGCCGCCCGAGGGCGTGAACCTCGCCGGTTCTTCCAGCGAATTCGTCAGCGTTGCGCCGGGTAACGTTTACATCCCGTTGGGCAACCTGAAGCCGGGTCTGTACCTGGTCGAAGCACTGATTGGGAAATACCGTGCGACCACCATGGTCTTCGTTTCCAACACCGTGGCCGTGAGCAAGATTGCCGGTGATGAATTGCTGGTATGGGCGGCGCGCAAACACGAAGGCAGTTCGGTGCCGAAGGTCAACGTGCTGTGGACTGATGGCCTGGGCGTGATGAGCAGCGGCGCCACCGATGCCGATGGTTTGCTGCGTCTGAAACACGTCAGCCCGGAGCGTTCGTTCGTGATTGGCGAGGACGAAGAGGGCGGGGTGTTTGTCTCCGAGAACTTCTATTACGACAGCGAAATCTACGACACCAAACTCTATGCCTTCACCGACCGGCCGCTGTACCGGCCGGGGGATTGGGTGTCGCTGAAGATCGTCGGGCGCGAGTTCAAGAACGCCCGCGACTCTGTGCTGCCGACCGCTGCCGACGTCAACGTGACCGTGCTCGATGCCACCGGCACGGCGCTGCAATCGTTGGCGCTGAAACTCGATTCCAAGTCGGGCACCCAAGGTCGTTTCCAGTTACCGGACAACGCGGTGGCGGGTGGTTATGAACTGCGTTTCAGCTACAAGGATCAGGCCTACAGCAGCGCTTTCCGTGTCGCCGAATACATCAAGCCGCACTTTGAGATCTCGCTGAACCTGGCCAAACAGGATTACCGCACCGGCGAACCGGTGAAGGGCAGCCTCGTCCTGCTGTACCCGGACGGTAAACCGGTGGCCGACGCCAAGTTGACCCTGAGCCTGCGGGCCCAACAACTATCGATGGTCGACAACGAGCTGCAATACCTCGGGCAATTCCCGGTGGAGCTGACCAGCACCGAACTGACCACCGACTCCAAGGGCAACGCGACGCTGGATCTACCGGCTGCCGAGAAGCCGAGCCGTTACATGCTCACCGTGTTTGCCAGCGACGGCGCGGCGTATCGGGTCAAGACCACCAAGGAAATCCTCATCGACCGCGGCGCGGCGAGTTTCAGCCTGCGCGCGCCTCAGCGTTTTAGCGCGGTGGGCGACAAGGTTGCGTTCAGTTATTTGAATGAAGGCGGCAGCGAGCAAAGCAAAACGGTCACACCGAGCATTTATAGCTGGGTGCGCCTGGAAGACCAGACCACCGGCGAGGGCAAACTCGCCGCGAAAGACAAAGGCTTCACCTTAGCCTTCGACCGTCCGGGCACTTACAACCTGACGTTGAAGGATGACCATGGCCGCGTCGTCGGCGCCACCGGTCATTCGGTCACGGGCGAAGGCGTTAAAGCGGTGCCGGGCACCGTGGAAATCGTCCTCGATAAACCCGAGTACAAGGCTGGCGACGAAGCCCTGGCTTTGATCACGTTCCCTGAGCCGATCAGCGATGCGCTGCTGTCGCTCGAGCGCGACAAGGTCGAGGCCACAGCGCTGCTGTCCAAGGGCGGCGACTGGCTGAAGATGGAAAAACTCAGCGAGACCCAGTACCGCGCGCGGATCCCGGTGAAGGACAATTTCGCACCGAACCTGACGTTCTCCGTGCTCTACACCAAGGGCGGTCAGTACAGCTTCCAGAACGCCGGCATCAAGGTGATCGCGCCGCAGATTGACGTGGCCCTCGTCACCGATAAAGAGGCGTATCAGCCGGGCGATACCGTGTCGGTGGACTTGACCACGCAGTTCGCTGGCAAGCCTATTCCAGCGCACCTGACGGTCAGCGTGGTGGACGAAATGGTCTACGCGTTGCAACCGGAAGTCGCGCCGACCATCGACCAGTTTTTCTACCATCCGCGCCGCAACAACGTGCGCACCAGCGCCAGTCTGTCGTTCATCAGCTACGACGTGGCATTGCCGGGCAGCCCTGGCGCGCCAGGCAAAGCCAATCGCAGCGAGCGAGGCGTGAAAGTGCTGGAGCGGCCGCGTCGTGAAGACGTCGACACTGCCGCGTGGCAGCCGGAATTGATCACCGACGCCAACGGCAAAACCCGTTTCACCTTCAAGATGCCAGATTCGTTGACCCGCTGGCGCATCACCGCCCGGGCCATCGCTGATGACGGTCAGGTCGGGCAGAAAAAGCAATTCGTACGCTCGGAAAAACCGCTGTACCTGAAGTGGAGCGGACCCACCAAATTCCGCGCTGGCGACAAACCTGATCTGGGTGTGTTTGCTTTCAGCCAAGCGGAAAAACCGGCCAAGGCTGAGTTGGTGATTCATTTCGGCGGTACCGAACAACGCGTCCCCGTGACGCTGAATAACGGCATCAACTACATCGCGCTGCCGACGTTCGCGTTGGCCAGTGGCGAGTGGACAGCTGAGCTGGTGCAGGACGGTAAAACGGCTGATGCGTTGGCTGTGCGACTGACCGCGACCGGCGAAGGTTGGCAGGTGACCCAGAGCCAAAGCCTGGACGTGGCCAGCGGTGATACGCCGCTGACTCTGCCGGCGGATGCCAGCGATATTCGCCTGCGTCTGGACGACAGTCCGCAAGCGCTGTTCCGGTCGGCACTCGACGATCTGTTGAGTTATCCGTACGGCGGCGTCGAACAAACGGCCAGTCGTTTGCTGCCGCTGAGCATTGCGTATCCGACCTTGTCGTCGAATCCGCAGATCCGCGATCGCTTGCGTTTGATCATGCAGAACAGCCGTCTGCGCCTGGTGCAAATGGCCGGGCCTTCGGCGAGCTTCACCTGGTGGGGCATGGACGGTGAGCCGGATGCGTTCCTCACCGCTTACGCCTACTACGCCGACTGGCACGCCAGCAAAGTGTTGGAGCTGAGCCTGCCGCCGGAGCATTGGCAGCGGGTGCTGGAGGTCTATTCGAAGCAGGCCAAAAACACGCCGCTGTTGCAGCGGGCGCTGATCCTGTCGTTCGCCAAGCAGATGCAATTGCCGGTGAACACCTTGCTCAGCGGTTTGATGGATGATCTGGCGAAAGCGGGCGAGGGTAATGCGGCGAACCTGATGGACGATGGCGAGGACAGCATCGTCATGAGCGATCCGGATTCGGCGCTCGGTCTGGCGGCTGCTCGTGCGCTGACGGCCTCTTTGGCGAAGCAATCGAAGGTGATTCTGCCGGACGCATTCAATCGTCAACTGGCGGATGCGCAACAGCGTTTGGCCGTCAGCTCGCAGCCGTTTGCCGAAGCCTTGAACCTGTCACTGCAAGCCTTCGATCAGGCTCACGCGCAAGCGTTGTTGCAACGTCTGCTGCCACAGCAATCGACCCTGGAACGTGCGTTGGCGCTGACCTGGTTGCAACGCAGCATCGAGCAGGCTTCACCCACCCTCTTACTGGCACCGGGTGAAGGCTGGAAGAAAAAATACGGTGATACCGGTGAGACTTATTGGACGTGGCAGGGTGCTGCGCCAGTGCCTGCGGTGCTGTCGCTGACCGGTGCGCAAGAGCGTCCGCTGCGAGCGGCGTTGAGCTTCCAGACCAAACAACCGCTGGTAGATCCGATGGCCGTGACCATCACTCGTCGCCTGTCGCGTCTGGTTCCGGGCGACGAAGCCTTCACCTTCAAACTGGAAGCGGTCGGCACCCAACCGTTGTCCAGCGACAGCCTGTATCTGGACGAAGTGATCATCACCAGCAAAGCGGCCAAACCGCTGCGCTACGGCATGCTCGAAGTGCCGCTGCCACCGGGCGCCGATGTCGAACGCACCACGTGGGGCATCAAGCTCATGGGCAAGGCCGGCACCGAACCGTCCGCGTTGGAGAAGGCGCGTTTCGAGCCGGGGCAGATGGCCTATGCCATTCCGGTCGATGCCTTGAGTGGTGAATTGCGTCTGCGTCATTTGGTGCGTTTCTCGCAGAAAGGCCAGTTCAACCTGCCGCCGGTGCGTTTCACTCAGGTCTACGCGCCACAGCATCAGGCTCAGGAACAGAAACCGGCCCTCGGCCAGGTCACGGTCAACTGACATGACCCGACCTCTGGTCTGGTTGCTGCTGTGCTTGATCCCTGCGCTGGCGACAGCGCAGGAGGAGCCGCTGCGACTGGCTTTTAAAGGTGAGTTGCTGTCGTTGAGCCGGACTCAGGTGATGTCTCGCGAGCCGTTGCCGGCTGATTTGCAGACTCCGCTGGGCAGTGTGTGGAAGTTGTTTGTCTACGGCTGGCTGGCGGATACCGGTGCACATGAATCGCCTTACGAGTGTCGCGGTCAGTCGAAAGATGAAGTTTACTGCTGCACGGCGGGCGGCAAGATTGAGCGCGATCAGGCGTTGGTGAAGTCGTGCGGTTTGTACTTTGAGCCGCAGCGGTTGGGCATTGCTGGCGCTGACTGGCGCACGTATTGGCAGGCGCGGCAGGCACCGGAGTGGTTGCTGGATTTGGCTTCGTTGCAGCCTTCCACGCGAGTTTCAGTGACTGAGTTGCTGCGAATGCTGGCCGTGATGCCGGCGCAGGATCAGGCGCGGCGGGTGTTGCTGGATGTGGTGTTGAATGCGGCTGACGGCAATGTTGTGGGCGAACTCGGTGGCCGGTTGCGGGTGAAAACCTGGAGCTGGTTGGGGGATCAGGATCCTTCGTCGCGTCAGGGTGGGTTTGCAGGGTGGACGGCGAACGGTACGTCGGTTTGGGCTGGTGGGCGTGGGACCAGTCAGATGGTTTTGCGTAACTACGGTGGGGCGTTGGCTTCGGTGTTGCCGGTGGATTGGCCTTTGGATGCGGGACGTTGTGTCGAGGTGGGGCTGTTTTCACGCTATCCCGTCGGGCGCGTTCTGGCGGGGGATCGTGTTGTTGAGACCGGGCCCTTGCAGGGCGATTACCGCGTTGAATTCAACAACGGCAACCAACTCGATATCCACAGCGACGGCGAACTGTTTTTAGTGAAAGACAAACTGATCGCCCGTCTGGACCGCGAAGAATACGTCGCCCGCGTCCTGCAACGCGAAGCCAGACCCGAACCCGCCGAAGCCGCTAAAGCCCTGGCCGTCGCGATCCGTACGTACCTGCTGCAAAACGCCACCCGCAACGGCGACTGCCTGAGCATCGACGACAGCAGCAGCCGGCAACGCGTCGCCCCACGCCCTGCCACCGCCGAATCACGCCACATCGCCGCCTGGACCAGCGACCTGGTCCTCGCCGGCAGCACCGTCACCTACCACTCCGACGAGCCCGGTCCGAACAAGCTCTCCTGGCAGCAAGCCGTCGAACAAGCCAACGCTGGCCAACGCTACGACGCCATCCTGCTTCACGCCTACCCGCGCGCCAGCCTCAGCCGCTGGGACAATCCAGTCGCCTCCTGCGAAGCACTCCCCGCCGCGCAAGACTGGCTACAAAACCAACGCCGCGGCTGGCGCCAACGCTTGGAAAGCGAAGTCGGCTACAACGAAGTCAGCACCTTCGCCGTCTGCCGCCTGGCCTTCGGCCGCCCCTATGTCGACCGCGAACGCCAACGCCTCTATGTGCGCGGCGTGTTGTCGCTGCAAGACCGCCTCGACCTGACCCACGAATACCTGCACCTGGCCTTCGAAGCACACCCCAGCGGCCAGGATGAAACCTACATCGAAGGGCTCGCCCGTCACCTCTTGCTGGAATAGGCCATGAAACTCCGTTATCCACAGGTCTTCCTGTTCCTTTGTTCTTTTTGCGTACTGCCGACGATCTTCGCCGCCGCTGTTGACCTTGATACCCCTGTAGGTGGTTGGCGTACGGGGGCAGTTGAAGGCGAAGGCGAAAACTATCGCCAGACCGTCAACTACCCGGCCTCCTCGGTCAACACCCCGGCCGGCCAGGCCAACACCGCCCGCATCAGCGGCCAGATCAAAGCCACGCCGAAGTCGGGTGAGCCTGGGCGGTTGATGGTTAATGGCATCAGCATGCCCCTGAAAATCGACGCTGCTGGGCGCTTTGATCGGCCGTACTCGTTTCCGAATGGCAGTAACAGCGTTGAAGTCCGCAGCCCGGATGGGCAGCAGCGACATCGGACGCAGTTTCTCAATGCCAGTGGCGGCGCTGCTCCGGCCAAACTGCGAGTGTTGCTGTCGTGGGACAGCGACAACACCGATCTGGATTTGCACCTCATCACCCCGGATGGCGCGCACATCTGGTACGGCGACCGGGTTGCACCCAATGGCGCAGCGCTGGATGTTGACGTGACCACGGGTTACGGCCCGGAAATCTTCGCCATGCCGGCGCCGATCAAGGGGCAATATTTGGTTTACGTGAACTATTTTGGCGGTGGGTATCGCAGCGATGAAGACGGGCAGGAAGATGCGGTACAACCGCTGACGACGGCGCAGGTGACAGTGATCACCGAGGAAGGGACGCCGAACGAGAAGATGGAAACGTTCCTGGTGCCGATGCGGGCGGTGGGGGAGTTGACGTTGGTTAAGGGGTTTAGTTATCCGTGAGGGTGAAATAAAGCGACCGCAGCGTTTTTACGTAGCTGCAGTCCCCGATCCTTGGTTGTCCGATTATTGCGATTCGTCCTCCATGAAGGCGTCATCACTGGCCAGCTCGCGCTCAATCTGTTCGATGCTGGGCAGGCTGGTTTGAAGCTCTGCCGGCAAGGACTCCACCAACTGGTACTCGGCCACGCCGATAGGTCGGGCGTTATCACGCAGGGCATATTCGGCCACTACCTTGTTCTTGCTCTTGCATAGTAGAAGGCCGATGGTCGGGCCGTCCTGCGGATGTTTGAGTTGCGCATCCACTGCAGTGAGGTAAAAACTCAGTTGCCCCAAATGCTCAGGTTTGAACTTGCCAGCCTTGAGTTCGATCACCACGTAGCAGCGTAGCTTGAGGTGATAAAACAGCAGATCGATGAAGAACTCGTCACCGCCTACGTCTAGCAGCACTTGCTTGCCGACGAAGGCGAAACCCGCACCCAGTTCCAGCAAGAAATCAGTAACGTGTTTAACCAGAGCGTTTTCGATCTCGCGCTCCTGGGCATCAAGAGTCAGGCCGAGGAAGTCGAAACGGTAAGGGTCTTTCAGTGATTCGCGGGCAAGGTCGGATTGCGGTTTGGGCAACTGGCTATCGAAGTTATTGACTGCCTTGCCACTACGCTCCAGCAGACGGGTCTCGATCTGCATCACCAAAATGTTGCGCGACCAGTTGTGCTCGATGGCCTGGGCGGCATACCAACGGCGGGTTTCAGGGCCATGAAGCTTGTCTAGCAGCACCAGATTGTGACCCCAAGGCAATTGTGCAGCAGCTTGTTGCACAAATTCCGCGTCCGGCCACGCGCCAGCAAAAGCGCGCATGTATTTGAGGTTGCGTGGGGAAAACCCTTTCATATCCGGAAAAGCCGCGCGTAAATCCTGAGCCAAGCGGTCGATGACCTTAGTCCCCCAACCCTGCTGTGTTTGGCGGGTCAAAATATCCTGACCGATCTGCCAGTACAGCAGCACCAGCTCGCGGTTCACCGCCAGAGTGGCGCGCTGCTGGGCATTATGGATGCGGCTTTTAAGATCGATCAGCCAATCGCCGTAGCCGTCGGGGGGCATGCTCAGGCTAGCGGGGGTGTCGCTCATGCTTTTATCCCTTATGGTTTTTCGGCGGAGCGCGAAGATTAGTCAGCGCATTTATCGTGCGCAAGCAGGTTGGGCTTTCAAGGATATTTCCTTCAGAAGAAAGGGGCGTTGCTTACTTTTAGGCTTTTTTAGGCTTCTGTTGCCGAATTGCAAGAATAGGTCAGCATTGATGATTGAATCGATCCTGCGCATCTTTCGCTTGGCTTGTTTCACTCTTTCAAAGGGGGACGATCAAATTCGAGGCTATAGGTCAACCAGGCTTACCTTGACTCGCTGAGGGGCGGCAAGATGTTCGGTGACCATGGCGATAAGGGCTTCATCCTCTTCGCTGAGTAATGCTGCTTTGAAAGGCAATTTTCCGCGCTCAGCGACGTATTGAAGGGTTTGGCGCAGGAGCTCGGAAGGTGTTACTCCGAGTTTTTCCAGCTCGGCAAATGAACGCTGCTTCAGCTCATCGTCGATGCGGATGTTGATGGAGGCCATAATGAGATACCTGTAATGACGTTTGTCGTTACATTAGCAATTGCGGTGCTAGCCAGACACCCCCTCATTTAGAGTTTTCAGATGACAGGTATGCTTTCCTGCAGGCATTAAAAAGCCGGCTTGTGGGCGGCATTATTGTTGAATTTTAGCCTTGTTTTGCTGGGTTCTATGATAGTTTTTAATTCTGTCCCCCCATTTGTCCCCCCATTCGGGGATTGAGTGAATTCTAGGCGTTGAAGCCCATTGACCGATACTAGCAAGATCCATCGTGTGCAGTGGCTCAGTGTTGGCGATGGTTAAGCATGGACTCCTGCTGTGGGTATTCGCATATTTCCGATGTGTACGTTGACCCCGAGTGAATAAATCGAAGTCCTGGAGCAGATCGCCATTCACTCATCCGTGTCTGGGAATGGCCAGAGACTACGGCACCTACCGTCAAGCCATCTCCCGGATACGCAGGGGTAGGGCCGGCCCAGCCCAGCCCAGGAGAAGGGGACAATTGCCCAGCCGTCCTTTTTACATAATCTCCCAGGCGCTTGGCACGCTCAATGCAGCGAGCTGACAGTTAGCGCGACCTACGGTTATTTACTATAAGGAAGAACCTTCCTTTACAATCCGTGGCTCCGTGTAGGGGGTAAAACTGACTCTGACTCTGGGTATTGGTTTGGTTTTTCTTCTGTCACTGCTGGTAGCGCCCTGGCATTGAACCGATGCGTTTTGCCCCAGTTGCGATGCGGCCAACGGCGCTGTCAATGGCTTTGTTCGGTCTCGTCGCACGCGATACCACCTCGTTCGAGGTTTTCGGAGTGATAATGATGAGCCCGTGGCCGGCATGAAAGCAGATGCCCTCTGAGGTCTAGCCATAACCATCAACATTAACGGCTGAAGTCGCCCCACTCGCTTATGAGTGATTTGGACAGTGGTAAACCATGAATGCTGTAGAAATTGAGTCCGCAATCTCGGAGCTGGTCCTTCACCCCTTCGACACGGCGGAGTTCCCATTCGCCTTTCTAGCCGCTTTCGGTAGCAAGGACACGGCCCTCAAGCGCCTGCGAGCAGGCAATAACAACGCATCGGATGTATCCGGTGCCGTGTTACTGCGCAACAACATCCATATCGCCGCATGCGACGCTGATACCGTGGGAGAAACCCTCAAGGCATTGCGCGCCAGCCTGGCCACCACAAAAGCCAAAGCCAAGTTCATCCTCGCCACCGACGGCCAATCCCTTGAGGCCGAAGAACTGGCCAGTGGCGAAACCATCGCCTGCGCCTATTCGGATTTCCCTAACCACTTCGGTTTCCTCTTGCCTTTGGCCGGAATCTCCACCATCAAGGAGATCAAGGACAACCCCATCGACGTGCGCGCCACGAGCCGCCTGAACAAGTTGTACGTCGAACTGCTGAGTGACAACCCGGACTGGGCCAAGGACGAGCGGCGTGCCGACATGAACCACTTCATGGCCAGGCTGGTGTTCTGCTTCTTTGCCGAAGACACCGACATCTTCAATGGGAAGAGTTTGTTCACTCGGACCGTGGACCAGTACAGCGAACGCGATGGCTCCAACACCCACCAGGTACTGTCCGAAATCTTCCGTGCCATGAACATCAAGGTTGCCGAGCGTGCCAGTGCCGATCCCCGCTTGCCGAACTGGGTCAACGGCTTCCCCTATGTGAATGGCGGGTTGTTCTCGGGTAGTACTGAAGTACCGCGTTTCACTCGGATGGCGCGCACTTACCTTCTACACGCGGGTAACCTGAACTGGAAGAAAATCAATCCAGATATCTTCGGCAGCATGATTCAGGCTGTGGCTGATGATGAGGAGCGCGGCGCACTTGGCATGCACTACACAAGTGTCCCCAATATCCTGAAGGTATTGAATCCGCTGTTGTTGGATGATTTGCGCGCGCAGTTGAACGAGGCCGGCGACAACGAGCGCAAGCTGCTGAACTTGCGCAAGCGCATGGCACGCATTCGAGTGTTTGATCCTGCGTGCGGCTCTGGTAACTTTCTGGTTATCGCTTACAAACAAATGCGCGAGATTGAGGCGGAAATAAACCGTCGCCGGGGAGAGCCCCATCTGGGTAGTGATATTCCATTGACGAACTTTCGGGGCATCGAGTTACGCGATTTCCCGGCAGAGATCGCGCGTCTGGCTCTCATCATTGCTGAGTTTCAGTGCGACGTGCTCTATCGCGGGCAGAAGGATGCACTGATGGAGTTCTTGCCATTGGATGCACAAAACTGGATCGTTTGCGGTAATGCGCTGCAACTGGATTGGCTGAGCATTTGTCCGCCTGCGGGCACGGGCGTGCGCTTGGTTGCGGACCATTCGTTTGACGCCCCACAAAATTATGCTGAGATCGACTTCGAGAACGAAGGCGGTGAGACGTACATCTGTGGTAATCCTCCGTACTTGGGGAGTAAGCGGCAAACCGAAGAGCAGAAATCCGACCTTGAGGCCATCTTCGGACATCTCACTCCAAACTGGAGATCTTTAGACTATGTTGCCGGATGGTTTCTTAAAGCGTCCGACTTCGGATCGCGAGCAAAAACTTCCGCCGGTTTTGTGGCAACGAATTCCATCTGTCAAGGGCAGCAGGCATCTATCCTCTGGCCTCTTATATTTGGTGTAGGGTATGAGATAAATTTTGCTCATACTTCGTTTAATTGGAGGAATCTCGCCAGTCATAATGCTGGAGTTACCGTTGTAATTGTTGGGGTTTCATCGCACAAGTTTGGCGTAAAAAAACTCTACCAATCTGATGCGCAAGAGAACTCTATCCTTCGGGAAGTCACCAACATCAATGCTTACCTAATTCCCGGTAGCAACATTATTATTGAGGCAACTAGAAAGCAGATCGCAGGGCTGCCTGAGTTTGAGCGCGGGAACTCCCCGACTGACGGCGGTCATCTTCTTCTGGATAGAGAAGATTTAAATGAGATGTGCCTCAATGGTCAAGTCAGAAAGTTCATTCGTCCCTTTGTTGGGTCTCTAGAGCTGATTCGCGGAGTAAGTAGATTTTGCATCTGGATTGAAGATGAGGAAGTCGGGGAGGCTATGGCAATCAACTCGATCTCTGATCGAGTGGCCAAAGTCCGCTCATTCCGCTTGCTTAGTACTAAAGCGGCGACACGAAAGGCTGCGGACTGGGCATACCGATTCGATGAACGAAAGCCGTTACCTAGTGTACCGTCGATCTGTGTTCCTGTAACAAGTTCAGAGAATCGAGCGTATCTGCCTGCGGATTTACTGCCAGCGGGGGTTGCAATTTCGAATCTTGCGTTTGGTATGCCCTGCGCGGAAATCTGGGTACTAAGTATCGTCGTGTCTCGCATGATGCTTTCGTGGGTTGCCGCCGTTTGTGCGAGGATGAGAACGGATTACAGATTTACAAATACGCTTTGCTGGAACACCTTCCCCGTGCCGGTGCTCACGGAACAGAACAAGGCTGACCTGACTGCCTGCGCCGAAGGCATCCTTCTTGCGCGTGAAGCACATTTCCCCGCCACCATCGCCGACCTGTATGCCGCTGATAACATGCCGGACAACTTGCGCCGCGCCCACGAGCGCAATGACGAAGTGCTGGAACGCATCTACATTGGTCGACGTTTCAAGAATGACACCGAGCGACTGGAAAAGCTGTTTGACCTCTACACCAAGATGACGGCAGGTGCAGCCAAAGTCGCACCCAAAGCAATAAAGGGAAAAAAAGCGTGACGGAACCAGCCAGCAATCCGACCAATGCTTACACCGTGCCATCGGTGTCCATCACCACGGCGCGCACGGGTGCATCCAGCAAGGCCAACCAGCTGGGCATGCGTGCCATGCAGGAGCGCGCCTATACCAAGCGCGGCGAGCAATACTTGCTAATCAAATCGCCACCAGCTTCGGGGAAATCCCGTGCGCTGATGTTCATCGCATTGGACAAACTCAACAATCAGGGCTTGCAGCAGGCCATTGTCGTGGTGCCCGAGCGCTCCATTGGTGGCAGCTTTGCTGATGAGCCTCTGAGCAAGTTTGGCTTCTACTGGGATTGGGAGGTGGCTCCGCAATGGAACCTGTGCAATGCACCTGGCATCGACGAGCCGCGTGTGGCCAAGTCCAAGGTGGATGCGGTGCGCAAGTTTCTGGAAAGTGTTGACAAGGCGTTGGTTTGTACCCATGCCACCTTCCGCTTTGCAGTGGAGGAGTTAGGCATCAATGCCTTCGACAACCGGCTGATTGCTATCGACGAGTTCCACCACGTTTCCGCCAACCCGGACAACAAGCTGGGCGGTCAACTGAGCTCGTTTATCGAGCGCGATAAAGTGCATTTGGTAGCCATGACCGGCTCTTATTTCCGTGGCGACAGCGAGGCCGTGCTAGCCCCGGCGGAAGAAGCCAAGTTTGAGACGGTGACTTACACCTACTACGAGCAGCTCAACGGCTACCGTTGGCTCAAGTCACTGGACATCGGCTACTTCTTCTACACCGGCAAGTATGTGGATGCCGTCGCCAAGGTGCTGGACCCGGCGTTGAAAACCATCATCCATATCCCCAATGTGAATGCCCGCGAAAGCCTCAAAGACAAGGAGCGCGAGGTCAACGAAATAATGAGCGCGCTGGGGGATTGGCAGGGTGTCGATCCGGCCACTGGTTTCCACCTCATCAAGGCAAAAGACGGTCGCAGGCTGAAACTGGCCGACCTAGTGGATGACAGCGACGCGGCTCGACGCTCCAAAGTGCTCGCCGCACTGAAAGACCCTGCGCAGAAGAACAACCGAGACAATGTGGATGTGATCATCGCGCTGGGCATGGCGAAGGAAGGCTTTGATTGGATCTGGTGCGAACATGCACTGACCATTGGTTACCGGTCGAGCCTGACCGAAATTGTGCAAATTATTGGCCGCGCAACACGTGATGCTGAGGGTAAGGAGCGCTCACGCTTTACCAATCTGATCGCCGAACCCACAGCCGATCAAGCGGCTGTTGCCGAGGCGGTGAACGATATGCTCAAGGCCATTTCCGCCAGCTTGCTGATGGAACAGGTGCTGGCCCCGCGCTATGAGTTCACCCCTAAAGATACAGGGCCGAAAGAGGGGTTCAATTATGGGCTCGATGGTTATCAACCAGGGGGCACTAATCTGGGTGTGAATGAAACCACAGGCCAGTTCCATGTCGAGATCAACGGCCTGACCACGCCGCAAAGCGTAGAAGCTACGCGCATTTGCAAAGAAGACTTGAACGAAGTGGTGACTAACTTCCTACAGGACAAAACTGTGCTAGAGCGCGGGTTGTTCGATAAGGAGAACACCCTGCCCGAAGAGCTGACCCAACTGCGCATGGGCAAAATCGTGCGCGAGCGGTACCCAGACTTGAGCGAAGTTGATCAGGAAGCCATTCGCCAGCACGCCATTGCGGCCATGAACATTACCCAGCAGGCCAAGTTGGCCTTGGGGCAAGTCGATGTAAACGGTGGTGACACCGTGCAAGGTAGTACGGCGCTGCTGGATGGCGTGCGCAAGTTCGTTAACGTGCGCGAACTGGACATTGACCTGATCGACCGTATCAACCCCTTCGACGCCGCCTATGCGGTGCTGGCGAAAGCGATGGATGAGAAATCACTACGCCAGGTACAGGCCAGCATTGCCGCCAAGAAGGTGAGCATTCCCGAAGACGAAGCCCGCGAGCTGGCAAGGCGCGCCTTGCAGTTCAAGAATGAACGTGGCCGCCTGCCAGACATCAATTCCGCCGATGCGTGGGAAAAACGTATGGCCGAAGGAGTAGCTGTGCTGGCGCGTTACCGTGCTCAGGCCAAGGCAGCACAGGCGCTGAGAGGGGCCGACAATGGCTGATATGAACGATGACGAACTGCTGGACGCGCTTGGCGTAGAAGTTACTCCGCTCAAGGCAGCAAACCGAACCCCGCGTGAAGAGCGCATCATCGCCGGCTTCGAGGACATCCTGCGCTTTTATCAGATCCACGGCCGCACACCACTGCATGGTGAAGACCGCGACATCTTCGAGCGTTTGTATGCCGTGCGCCTGGATCAGCTACGCAAGTTACCGGAGGCGCAAACCCTGCTGGCTGAGCTGGATGGTCCCGGCCTACTGTTCGGTTCTGTGACGGCCTCGGTGGATGTGGATGACTTGGATGAAGACGCCTTGCTGGCCGAGTTGGGTATCGGCGGCGAGTCCGCCGACCAGGACGACATCACGGTGCTGCGCCACGTACGTTCGAGCACTGAAAAGCGTGCAGCTGAGGAAATCGCCGACCGTGCTCCATGCACGGATTTTGACAAGTTCCAACCGCTATTCGAGCTGGCTGAGAGGGATCTGAAATCTGGCGTTCGCAAAACCCTGCGTTTTGGACGCGATACCAGCGTTGAAACCGGAAACTACTTCATCGTAGGTGGGCAGCTAGCGTATGTGGCCGAAATAGGAGAAACCATCAAGGCTCCAAATGGCGAAAGCGATGCACGCCTGCGCGTCATCTACGCCAACGGCACGGAAAGCAACTTGCTGCGCCGCTCGCTACAACGAGCGCTTTACAAGGACGACACCGGTCGCCGACTGACCGACCCGGACATGGGGCCGTTGTTTGGCGATGCTCCAGAGTCTGACGACATTGAGAGCGGGACTATCTATGTACTGCGGAGCTTGTCTAGCCACCCATTCGTAGCCGAGCACCGCGAGCTGATCCACAAGATCGGCGTGACTGGCGGCAAGGTAGAAGCCCGCATCGCAGGCGCGGAAAAAGACGCCACCTATTTGCTGGCCGGCGTGGAGGTGGTCGCCGCCTACACGCTGCACAACCTGAATCGGACTAGGCTAGAAAATGTCTTCCACCGCTTATTTGGCGCAGTACAGCTTGATCTGACCATCGAAGATCGCTTCGGAAATCCGGTCAAACCGAGAGAGTGGTTCCTAGTACCGCTCCATGTGATTGACGAAGCGGTTGAGCGCATTCGAAATGGATCAATTACCGAAGTGATCTACGATCCACAAACTGCTCGTCTGGTCAGCTAGGGGAGATGTAGAGGCATAAGTCCCTGTATAAAAGTCCTATGTCTCTACGCGAAATTTCGGTAGTCAGGCGCAAAGTGCGAGCTGAAGTTACGACATTTAAATCGGATCTGCATTAAAAAATATACTCACTTTGGAGAGTTATGTATTCATCCTACACAGATAGCTTCCAGCTATTCAATATTGACAGCTCGTTGGAGCCACTCGGCGACCATGAAATTACCGCAGAGCTGATTGACATTCGAGCGTCAAGTCTAGCGTATAACGATGTTGTGCGGTCTCACAAAAAGCGTCTAGACTTCGTCCTGGATTTCTCCACTCGCAATGAACTGCACTGGAAAAAGCTGGCGAAGATTGCTTCTGTCCGCTATTGGATAAAGGATTTCCAGAGTGGGGTCTTAGTGTTCGATGCAAACCTAGATTGTGGATATACCAGAACTTATCGAGCAAGCAAGCAAACAAATAATTTTCCCAGGCTAGATATCGATTGGATAGAGCTCAAGGATGAGCGAACACTTTACCAAGTCCTGAATACACCAGGTAATAGCGGTATTTTTACCGCTTGGCAGAAGCACATGGACTACATCACTGCCTTACCTATCGAGTTTGCAACTGGTAGATTGGCGAACACTAGTACGGAAAAAGTCTTCCTAGTATTGAAAGGCAATGGTTGTGTCGTTTGTGGCGGAGGAGCTACCTGTTTTGCAGCGACAACAATGGGCACGGCTTCTGCTGCGGTTCTCGTAAAGATGCCACTGTGCGCAGAGCACCTAATATCTGCCAAGTCCCATCCTTTTATATTAAGTTTCCTGGCTTCGCTTTTCAATCTCACTTGGGACTGGCCCGACCTAATAAAACACAACTCAATTCAAGATGAGCTTATACCCACAATCCACTGCCTGATGGCCAAAGAACTAGGTGGAAAGTTGATCCCAGCCGAAAAGCGAGATAATGGGTGGTTCCTAAGATTAAACCTGTCGTCCGGGTGGAGCTGGAGACTGAGACTGAATAATTTTAATGACTATGCGTATATGCTTTTTGATCCTGATGACGAACAAAAGTATCGCGCTGACTCGGCTCCACATCACAGTGAAGTTAAGTTCTCTCCCCACCACGAGCACTCGACCCCGTCGGAGAAGGAAAAAGACAACGTTACCCCGAGCTTTCTGTTTGGACACCCGCTGTTCGACATGAAGCGGCTCCGAAACGCTGGTCGGTCTTACGGAGCATATTAATTTTTGTTGTTTTATAAAGACTACTTTGCTTTTGCTTTTGCCGTGTAGGTCGGAGATGTGTGTCAGGGGGACATCTCACGTCGATTTAACGTAGATGATATAAAAGATAGGAATGGTCTTCATTTTTTGACAGGATTTTAGGTGCTCCTTTCAATTGTTTTTGATATCCTTATTTTTAATTATTTTGAAATGTATGTTAATGAATTCTTTCTTGCGCCCCGCCTGGCGCCATCTGCGTAACGCAAAGCCTACCACTTACCTTTTGCTACTACTGGGGCCGATATTTATTCGCCCCTTGGCATTCGTAAGGCATCCTGATCAGTCACAACCTGCTTATGCGAAACTTCCAGGCTTGTGGGTAACCCCATTTTCAGTAGCTACGTTGTGCGCCTCGATTGTCCAATCTGCCTATGAGTGGATATTTTGGAAGGAAATTAGTAAGGCTGAACTAGCCGTGCCTGCGGCTGACCTTTTTCTAAAAATGCACAGTGACAGATGGAAGTTCTATTGGGGAGGTTTCTTCTTCGCGGTCATGATTGTTTATGTCATGGCTTTCCTGCGATGGGTATATCACCTCGGGACGACCAGTGTTCTTAGGCGATGGTGGCCGGAAGTAATAAAGCCTCCATTCAAGTATTTTGTAGTAACAACGGCTGCTTGGGGTCTATGGATCAGTGTTTCAATTTATTCGGTGATTTCAGGCGTGTGGCAATCTCATGGAGAGTTTAATGTGTTTATTAATGCCTTTGTCGCTGAATATAAAATGGCGGTTGTTGTCGTATTCTTAGCGATTGGTGTAATGTTTAGAGTGGCCAGCAAAAATAGCCATCTTGGTTTAAAGGCTGTCTATGGAGGCAAAAAAAGATTGATGTATCCCATCATGCTTATACCGATAATTGCTTTGGGTTTAGCCGTTAAAGCGTTCGCCTAATGGAGACGTTGGGGCGTCCATGGCCAATCTGGGCACCTTTTAAGGCGGTTCCGGTGGATCATTGGACAGGGCACCATAGAGAGTCTGTCATGACTCGATAAGTGGTGAGCGGCATGGTATCTGCCATGCCCATGTCACGCCTGACTCAAGTGCTGGCTGGGAGATGTGTCACGAGTCGGTGGCTACTGACGGACTCTGTTGAAAAAGTCGGTTTTCACACGGCACTATTCCGCAGCAAAAAATCGACCTCCTAGAATCGCGTATACGCAACGATCTCCCTCTGGGTAAGGGGCAGGTACCCTCTATATTGCCTTGAAATCGTCGAGTGGAGTTTTCAACATAGGAGTCCGGCCAAAGAAGGGGCAATGGCTGGTTCAATGGATTCCTTCTCAGACAGTCCGATCGTGTGTGGCGAGGTGTATCCAGCGTTACTAAGGGCGCTGGATTCACCGTAGCGTTACCACGTGTATGCCGGTTATTTCGTGTCCTGATGGGTAAGCAAATCGAATCTCACATAAAATTCGACTGGGGAGTCGCTGATGCTGAAGCATTCAAACAGCGGTGCAGGAACTGGCACCATTATCCTGTTGCTAGCCACAATGGTGGTGGTGGCAAGGGCCATCCCGCCTGCTTCACCAGCGCTTCTTTTGCCGCGAAGCTCGATGTCGTAGTACAGGCTGAATCCGGAGTTGGCAACCGAGAAAAGGTAAACAATACGTTTGCCAGCCCATGCCACCTGCGTCGAATGGGGCCACCGGAAAAAATCACTTTCTTTTTGGAACAAACGATCAGAAAGGGCGAGGAACATCTTATGGTTGTTGAGCTGAGGGATTTCCGTATCCGACGTGAGGAGGCGCTCTTGTATGTGGGTGTCGAGCCTCAAGATGGGTGACCCTGCCCTAGGCGCGACAACCGTTTGACCTGTACCAGGCTGCACAGGGGCATTAACTACATCAGGCAGGACACGCTCGATAGCGCCGACCTCACCTACGCTGAACCGCTGGCTTTGAACAGAGCTAGCCGCCACAGCGGCAGTCAGTACCTGCCCAAGCTCGACCTTACCGAGTAGGTAATCAGCAAGCAAAGGTTCTAACTCACCTTTATCCTCGTAATCCAAACGATAGAGCTCTCTTTTACGCTCTAGCGTCCGCTGGAGAGCATCAAGACCCGCCCGCTGGGAGTTAGGTACGAACGATTGTATGCGTTGATAAATATGCACTCTGACCAGGTCTTTGGTGAAGCCATCCATTAGCTCATAGGAGGATTCGATGACTTTCACAACGGCTTGTAGTGCAGACCAATTTCTATTGAGGGTCAGAATGACCCGTTCACCATCCAGGACGGCGAGCAGTGGAACGCCGTGGCTGATTTTCGCCCAGATGATGTCAACATCCTCCAGCATATAGTCGTAACGAAGCACCCTGGCGAGTGAAATGGTCAGGCTGAATTCATCGCGAGTCAGTACGCTCGGCTCGTACACCTCAATAACAGAGGCGTGATCGGGAATTTCAGGCACCTTTAACAATTGCGTCAGGTACCGTTGCTGCACTTCCCGCCGAGGATGGTTCTGGCTGATTCGAAGCAGCGGGCTTTCAGTGCTGGAAAAGGTTTTAATGGTGTCGGAGTCGTTCCCCGCGTACCACTGCATCGACAGCCCCTCGAACTGGGATGCGAGTTTGCCTAACTCAACACGCTGATCTCCTTCCTGCACTTGAATCAAGACCTTGCCAGCCAGCTCGGTTTTGCCTGAGTTCAGTACGTACTGTTGGAAGGCTGGCAAGGATTCCGCAATAGACGTTTCGGAGATGATATAAGAGAGATGCTCTTCCAAGGCGGGGAAGATCTGCGATGCCTCTGTGATGGAGTCTCTGGTCAGAGCCTCTCGACCAGCTGTGGGGACAAGGAATGGTAAGTCCGCGTACCCTCCCAGCTGGTAAATGGTCGGTACAGGTAACGGGGCGAGACCGAATCGGGAGCGAAGGCCTGTTATAGCGCCAACCCCGTTGCGCAAGCACAAATAACCATTGAACGCCTTGTCTTCTCGCTGAAAATTTTTAGCCACTATGCCGACAGCCGCCCCTTGAGCGTAAACAATCACATCGAACTGCATGCTGCCCGCTTTGACATTCGCCTCACCGATTTGCCCCCAACCAGAAATGCCGACTACGATGGCCAAGTCGCTCTGACTGACCAGTTCCCCGTTGATGCGTACGGGCACCGGCAAAAACTGGACGAATTGAGTCAGGTAAGCTCTCAACCCAGGTTCAGCGATCTGGGAACCGGGCTCGAGCATTGCTACGACTTGGGTGCCTACGGGTACCTCGTCATCGAGCTGCACAAGGCTGATACATTCCTGCCCGATTGTGAGATTTTTTTTCTGAGCAACTGTCCGATACGCCTGCGAACTGTCCAATGCTCGTGTTGTGACGGACAGTTCGGTGCACACCCCGAAGTTCGCCATCGCGCCTATCCCAAAGGTGCCGATGACACCGGCTGCTCTGGCTTCGGAGTTGTTTTTTCCCGAGGAGCCAGCCTTCCAAAAATTATTGCGCAATACTTCTTCGGACATTCCAATGCCATCATCCTGGATGGTGATGACTCCGGCCTCCAAGGTGATATCGATAGCGTACTCTGCAAGCTCCCTGCCTTCCGCCTTTGCGCGCATCAAAACGGCGTCATAGCTGTTTTGAACATTCTCCCGCACCATGGCGTAGGGAGAGTCGTAAATCTGTTTGGAAAGAATCTCCAGTACTCGATCCGTTTCGACTTGAAACGTGATGTTCGAAGACGACATTATTTTTTCCCCATCAGAGTCGCATGGCACATTTCGATACGCTGTTTGACCGCAGAGTCCGGGCGGCTCTGCGCGAAATCCGAGGTGTGGAGCAATTTCATTGCGTCCCAGTTTCCAAGCTCTTCGTAGGCTTCAGACAACAGAATAAACTCGGCGGGAGACTGGGGAGTCTTGAACACCTTTGTGATTTCCTTCCAGTCACCCATATCGGCGAGCGCGGACACCGCGATAATCCGAAGTATTGGATGATCCAGGGCTGACTTGATCATCTCGTACGCCGCGCTTGGGTCGCCCGATCGCAAGAGCTGATCCGCTTCTCCGGCTATGGCCAAGGGCTGCACGACTTGCACTGCTGATTCTGGAAGCTCGAAATCGATTGATGTCCCGCCAAATTCAGTGACGTAGCTAGCCCCCCAAACCGGTGAGCTGAAATCGGAATTGACCATATGCCGGACATGGATGGTTCCCTTCGCCTGCTCGGTGTCCAGCGTGACTAGGTTATAACCGCGCATCCGGCCGGCCGGCAGCGAACGCGGCCCCCCACACAAGGTGCCAGCGCTGATGATGGAGATACTTCGCTTACGGTCAGCAGTGAACCGGTGCTCGAGGAGCTGAGGCCTATGCTGGTGTCCATGCATACCGATGGAGCAGTTTCCGTCCATCAGTGCTTGCAACAGATCCGAGTCGACATAGTCCGTTTCTCTTGGGCCGCCTTGTATGCTGTGGTGCCAGACGCCGATGGCTAGCCGCCCCTTTCTGACATAGGGATTGACGGCATCCATGGCTTGGGCGAGCGCGTCCGGGTGAACCCGCCCCGTCCTATTGTAGATATCATTGTCGTGACAACTGGACAGGCCGATGAAACAGATCCCCAAGCTGGGAAAATCATGGACGGAGAACTGATCGCTAGGAGCGATAAGAAAGGATCTTCTACCGTTGTAGAAGCGGTTATAGAACCGAGCATATGGTTCTAATCGCTGCTCATAAAGGTCAGGATTTGTGATTTCCAAAGCGGAGAAGTCAGCCCAGCGCCATCTGAATTTTGAGTCATGCCCCAGTAGCTGGGACGCCAATATCGACTTTTTATTCGCTTCCTCTGGTATAGGCACTTTAGTGATGGCACGTTCGACATGCATCATGCTGACGTCGTGGTTTCCGGGAACGAGGATGACCCGCTCTCTGTCGCCGGCGAAAAATTGATCGGCCAAGGCTACAAGGAAGTTGTGTGCCTCATCATATTGAGCCTGAAGCTTTTGATCAGCATCCTTTTCTTCGGCTTTGACCCCGTAAATGATGTCTCCGCTGACAACGGCCAAATCGGGGCGAGAAATGTCTTCTCTCTCCGTATACCTGGCGCAATCCCTGCCGAGTGATCTGAGCAATGCGGTGGTGGTGATCTGACTTCCCGAGTCTCGGTGCAAATCCGAGATGTGCATTATCGTGACTGTCATAACCGACGGTGACTACCCAAATAATTGATGAAAAATTCGACTCTGGTCGATGCAGTCTCAAGTCGCCTGCTGAGACCCACAGCGCGAGGTCGCATGCAGTCCGATGCTTCTCTGGCAAAAAAAGTGTCGTGCGGCTACAGCTGGTGGCTAGATGAGCATTGGCAGCGGCGAAGCAGCGACCTTTCCCTGCTGAGATGGCACGCCGATCGCAGCTTTGGCAGATCTGAGCCACATTGCACTGGGGGGCAGCGCCCGCGCCTTTCATACTCTAATTGCTGGCACCAACCGGCAGTTAAATCAAAACGTTTACCGACCAAGCATAGTCCGCTGAGGAAGCCGGGATGATCCTTCTTTAGTCGTCTATCTCAAGGGCTTCCGACACGTTCTGAGCATGCGCTGACCGCTCTGATTGCAGCTGTGGTTTTCACGAAGGGGGGCCAATGCGATTGTGTGCGGCGAGCGGGTCGAGGGGCTCACCGGCCTACCGAGGGCTACCATCGCCACATTCGGGCATCCTCACCATGTTGCCAGCACGATTCCCCCCGTAGACGGACACCTTACACTTGTTCCTTTTGCAAAAGAATCATCAATTCCTGCGCGACCTGATCGGCGGAATTGTGTTCGCCATCCAGCCAGTAAGCTTTGGGAAACATGTCCTTGGCAGCCTCCGGAAGGGCACGTAACTCGAAAGAACCTTGCGCCCGCTACTGGGAATCTCGAACAGGATGCATTCATGGTCGGCCAGGTTCGCCGGCGTCTGCGGTGTGCCGACGCGCTGCGGGTACGGATGGCACTGTGTAGGTGACAGAGTGTGTTATCCACAAACAAAAAAACCAGCGGTCCGACCCAACAAAGGAGACGGTTCGCTGGTTTTTTTGTATGGAGTAGGTCAGTTAGGTAGTCTGCCCTTTGCACACCACTGGTCCCACTCGTCCAACTGATCGCTGGTTATCATTGCGTCCTCGCCGTTTTCCTTGTGGAAGGCATCAACCCACTTGCTGGAGCAAACCTCATCCGGGGTTGCTTTCACAGATGCAGTTGCCGGTACTGTCACCGGTGCAGACGAAGCGGCGCCGCCGAAAAGTGGCCCCGTACCGTTCTTGTAGCCGTAGACCTTACCATCAGCGCCGGGGTAGACGTAGAAGTCCTTGAAGACGGCGTAGTAAGTGTCTTTGGGTGCAGTGAACTTACCACGGTAGTTACCGGAGCGATCCGTACATTTATCTCGGGCCTTTTCGCAGCGAATATATTCGAAGGTTTCCTCTTCCTTCATGGTGATTTCGCCGGTTGCAGAGTTCTGGTAACGCACCACGTGTTTACCTGGGCGACTTTCATCGACACAAAGAGTGAGCGGGAAACCGTACATAACCCGACCTGTATCTTCGCACGGTATCACGTCAGGGGTTTTGTACTGCTGGAACTCTGGATTGGTATCCGCATGAACAAGACTAGATAATATTATCGTGGTGGCTGCAAGTATTTTGTAGAGTTGTTTCATGGGCTTCCTCTGTCCTGGGCTGGTTATGTTGAATCTTATTTTTTGTGAAAATTACCTGTGGTTATCTGAATTAAATTGTCTAAAAAATATATAGACACTCCGCAGGATTTTCCGCCGCCGAATTGTATTCAGCATTGTAGCGTTGCTATGTTTAATGGTTCTGAATGCTGGGCTTTCCCTCTCATAGGTTCCTCGTGTTTCCGAGACCTTCCCTAGACCAATCGTTTGCAGGCGGTTGATGGCAACGCAAACGTGCTTAGGAGGGAAATGGGTCGTAAATACCGTGGTCGTTTAAGCATCATAGCGTAACGATTCGCGGCATGGGAAGAGTCTCCGCCAGCCTTGATAAAGATCATGACCTCGTACGTTTGGGGGCAGCTGTACGTGCGCGCCGCACGGCGTTAGGGCTGTCCCAAGAGGCATTGGCTGATTTCGCTCAAATCGATCGATCCCACATGGGAAAAATCGAGCGTGGAGAGCGAAATGTCACGTTCTTGAACATTTTGCGGATTGCTAAAGCGATCCAGTGCAAGCCATCCGAGCTTCTTGCCGAAGCTGGTCTTTGAAATTGCGCGCTTTAACGACGACCTCCTAGCCAGCGTAAAGCGGGCTAGGGGGCGTTGTCGTTTTTATGCTGCAAGCATTAACGCTGCCTTGAGGGCTCGTTGCTTAAGAATCGCCCCTTGGCCAAACCAAGCGGAATCCATGCGGTACTCGCTACTACGGGCCCTGCGCTCGTGATCGACGTACTCGGTCACGGCGTTGAGTAAGCCCCAGGCGGTTCCTTGAGCTGACTCCAGTGTCGATCCGCGTCCCTGGCCTTCATACAGGCTTTGCACCTTGCGTAGCGCCCGCTCGTTGGGCAGGACTGTCGGTAGCGGACTCTCAGGGCTGGCGTCACACAGTACGTTCATGAAGAAGCCCATCGCCTCATGCCATTGCACTTTGCGTTCAGACAGCATTCGCATCCGGTGCATGAAGGCGTCCCATTGCGAGACGGCGATACCGAGTTGCTTTTTCACCGCCTGTGGATCGAAGCGCGTGCTGTGCGGCACCTTGATTGCCTTGGTTGTACCGTCCAGAGCAATAGTCAACGTGTTGTTGCAGACCACCCGCACCGTGGTCGGCGTGGCAGTGGTGGCCAAGGTGCCGTCACAGGAGGTGGCCAGCAGCAGGTAGCCATTCACCTCGTCGTTGCCCTTCAACGCCGTGCTTTGCCCAGTACGGGCCAGAGCCCAGAACTTGCGACCGCCTTTGAGCACTCCAGCAGTTTCCAGCTCATATCCGGAGACCTCAGTCAGATCCCGGTAGAACTCCAGCACCTCACGGGGTTGCACAACCTGGTAGCGGTTGGAGACCACCGACAACGGGGCCTTGGTGTCGGAGCGGAACAGCACCTTCTGTTCAGGGAAGGTGTGAATTGAGCCCAGAGCACCGATGCTGTCGGACTTGAAGTGCACCGGACTGTCCTGGATCTTCCAATCCATGCCGGCTTCGCGCTGCCAGACTTCCAGCGGTTGTTTCGGGGAGAGGCGGCTGCCCAGACCATGCCAGGGAGTCGCGCCAACGTAAGCCATTTGTTCAACGAGATGAGCCATGGGAGTAACTCCTTGCAATAAAGGATGGAGTAGCGTCGCTGTCAGCGACAAGCGACGCCTGTTCACAACGACTTAACGGTTGACGCTGAAGCTGTAACCGCACTCCAGGCACTGGTAGTTGTTCAGCACCTTGTCATCCATTTGTGCGCCCAGCGTGGACCCGGCTATCCCGCCAGCCACTCCTCCAAATAGTCCACCGAGAAGAGCCCCTGCAATACTGCCAATAGCGATCCCGACTGGTCCGCCGATTACACCCAGCACTGCACCGGCTTCCGCTCCCGAGAGAGCGCCTGCGGCCCCACTGGCAGCTCCGCCTGCCGCGCCAATCAATCCCCCCGCTTGTTTACCTACATTCTTAGTAACCACTCGTCCTGAATTGCAGCTTGGGCATGGGGTATACATGTGCTTCTCCATATTTAGTTAGTTAGCTTGATTTGATGTTTGGATGTGTAGTGCTTGCTTGCGGGTTTGTATAAATAAAGCTGGCGTTCAAATTGATGATGTATGTTTGAAATAAATTTAAATAAGGTTTTTCGAGGGCGCTAATTAAGTAAGTTAATCAGAGAAACTTTATATTCTATTTTATTATAAATAACTAATTTATTATTCTGTTTGGTTATTTATGGAGTGGTCGACTTGGTTCTCCAATCCCTACGCAAGTTAGTTCTTTCGTGGTTGGTCGGGATGGTTGGGTTGGTTCTTATGTGCGGAATTGCTGGAGGATTTACGTTGCGTATTTTTTTACGTAAGCACCTTTCTGCATGCGCCCAGGCAGACCATTTACAGTCTGCTCCGTAGCAAATTTGACTGACGGGAGGTTGACGATGGACGCAAAAGCTCACATGCAAATGAGGGTGCTTCGTCTGAGGCAGGTGCAGGACCGTATTGGTTTATCGCGGTCCACTATTTATGACCGAATGAATGTTGACTCTCCTCGTTACGACAGTACGTTTCCCAAGCCTTTGAAGATAGGGTGCTCTGCTGTCGGTTGGTTGGAGGAAAGCGTGAATGATTGGATTCGCTCAAAGATGGTTGATGCGAGTGTCGGAAATAATTGATTAAGTTATTCATTTTTTGCACTAACTCGATAATCGAGATGATGTGCAAATCGTCTTTAATTTAAGGGCTGCGCTTGAAAGCCTGTTTTATGTTGCCTGGGTTGGTCGCAGCAGGCTGAGCGAGGAATTCTGGATCCTTTGTTATTAGTTAATTAGTTAGTTAGTAATTAGTTGTTACTGTAGTTGTTGTTGCGGACTAAATTAGCTATTACTGTTGCTAGCTAATAGTGAATTGATTATCAATGGCAATTGATTGGTTATCTATAGGTTATTAACTACCATGCAAGGGTCAGCTGGCTCTCTGTTGGTGAGGCAGTAGTGTGGTTGTCACGATGAAGCTGTTACGGCATAAGCCTGTGCATAACAAGCACAGGCGTTTAAGAATGTTGGGGTGAGGTTGCAGATGAAAAAGAAAGAACTTCAGTATGTGGAAGCCGCTCTGCTGGAAAGTACTACGACGCATTTCGATACTCATAGCGCTAAGGGTATGGCTATTGGCGGAGAAAGAAGTGCGGTGCTGAAAATCAAAGACATCGAATCACTGGTGAAGGAAATAGCAGTGAGTGATGACGTTCATTTCTATGCGCAGGTCTTTCGAAACGAGTCAAGAGTCGGAATGACGAGAGCTGGGAAAAGGTTGTTAATGAACATTTGGGCCTGGGAGGAGATAGAGAAGTATTATCCTATTCATGACTTCACTCCTTATGTGAAAGCATTTTTTGAGTGTGTACGTGAGCATGCTCGGACGTATTACAACTTAAGGAATCCTCGATGTATCATGGGTGATCCCACAGGAGTGATAGAGTCCCTTAATAGCGTCGTTGAGAGGATAAGGGCTACTGTTCGTGGGCGTGCTTTCAAAGCGAATATTAATACGCACCGTAGACTCTCCAATAAAAACTACAAAAGTCTCCTGGCTTATATAGATGCAATTTTTGAGGGGTGGTCACGAGTATTGGTCTTAAGGGTGGACCTCGGCTACTCGAAACCTGTGGTCCACCGGCATTTTCGAGAGGGGTTACAATTTGAGACCGTTAAGGAGCATCGAGAAAGGTTCTTGAAAATGGTAAGGGCAAAGTTGCCATCTAAAACGCTTTTAGGGCATGCTTGGAAGTTGGAGTTTGGTCTTTCTAAATCGTTTCATTATCACTGTATGTTTTTCTTGGATGGCTCGAAGCTGCGCGAGGACGTCTCTTGGGCTAGGACTCTGGGGGAGCTTTGGGTTGAACGAGCGACAAAAGGGCAAGGAGTTTATTATAATTGCAATCGTACAAAAGGAATCTACCGTACCTGTGGGATTGGTATGATTGAACACTCCGATAAAGAGATGCGCAAGAACTTGCAAAAAGCGGCCGTTTACCTTACTAAAATTGAGTATTACATGCGTATTGCAACTGAGGGGCGGGCCAGAACCTTTGGCCGTGGAGAGATGCCTAAAAGAGTGGTCAAGAAGAGGGGGCGACCTAGACGGCTGCCCGCAAACGAGGTTGCTGAGTCTCCTATCTAGATCGTAGGGATAATGGCATTGAGCAAACTTCTAAAACTATCGTCTTCCCTGTGCCACCGTTTTATGGTGGTTACGATCCGCTCTTTGCTTAAACTTATTCTTTGGTTATGTATGAAATCGCTTAATTCCTTTTCTATTGATTCTGCTGCATGTGTAAGATCATCCCAGCCATGCTTGGGACGTCTTTCCGTCATTAGAGTTATCGCGTAATCTTTTGCAGGCTGGAGTTTTGCATTGCTGGCCTCAGCACCTGTAACCGCTCTACGACGTTTCAGAGCAGCAGGGATATCTATTTCAGAGTTGTAGAAAGCATGGACAGCAGCCTCTTTCGCACTCGCGCTGGCTTGCACAAGTAAAGACCAGCCTGCATCATTGTTTCCGCAGTCTAGAGTTTTCTGCGCTAGATCGTTTAGGACGCAGGCATAAAGAAACGGGTAATCTGGGCACATCTGATCATGGGCTAAATGTTCTAACCGTCGATCATTGAGCACTTCCTCAGTGATGTGCCCTTTTTCTATGCCGTCCCTAAGTGCGTGCATGAAATCATCAAACTTAGTATTTTTAAAGACGCTTTCATATGTGTCGCGAAGAGACATCCATGTGCTTATATTTAAGTCTCTTGGAGATTTATTAGCTAGCTTTTCAAAAAGCATATTTCATCGCTCAGTATGTTTTATGACGCGTCATTGTTTTTTGGTGAGGAACTTAGCCCAGTCAATCATCAGGGCACGCCGCTTGTCCAGAAAATCGGAGCGGGAGTAAGCCCCCTCTGTTTGGTCGCGCTCGTCGTGAGCGAGTGCCATTTCGCAGACTTCACGAGGATAATTTGTACATTCACCTGCCCAGTCTCGAAATGACGAACGAAAGCCGTGTCGTGTGACGTGTTCGTATCCCATGCCGTGCAGGAGCGTTCGTGTGGCGTTTGCGTGCATGACCCCTGTCTTGCCCTGGCCTGGGAATAGATAGGGGCTTCCTTCATCTCGTGGAATGCTCTGTACCAGCTTTATAGCTTCCTCCGCGAGCGGGACTATGAAAGCTACTCGCATCTTCATGCGTTCATCCGGCAGAGACCAAGTGCCAGCTTCCAAATCAAACTCATCCCAATGAGCGAACCTCACCATATGGGCACGTGCGCTGGTCATGATTAGCAGTTGAGCAGCCAACGACGCTGGCGTGCTGTTTGCGCTGAGTTTGGTCATCAGCGCTGGTACGTCCTGCCACCGCAAAGCTTCAAAGTGCTCACGCTTCCGGGCTTTCTTCTTTTCAGCACGACTCAACAGATTGTCTAAGTGACCACGCCAGCGAGCAGGGTTCTCGCCCTCTCGCAGGTTGCGTGCTTTGGCTGCATCCAGAACCTGTTCAATTTGCCCACGTACCTCGTCGGCGGTTCTGGTTTTGCTGGCCCAGATCGGTTGCAACACCTTGAGCACCTGGGGAGTACCGATCTCCTCGGCTGAAAGCTTGCCGATGTGGTCAAACGCATACAGCTCCAGCTTCCGCAGCCAGCCTTTGCGCCACTTATCTGACCAGGTGCCCCCGTGGGCTACGCAGTAGTCTTTCGCGAGAGTCTCGAACTTCAGCTGTTTCGCCTCGCTGGTTCGCTGAGCTTCGCGTTGGGCAGCGCGTTCGATGTCGCGAGCGGCTAGAGGATCTACACCGTCGCTTAATTGGCTGCGTTTGGCGCTGGCTTCTTGTCTGGCTTTCTTGAGACCCACTTCAGGGAATGAGCCCAAGCCCATCTCTCTGCGACGGCCTGCCAGTTGGAAGCGAAGTAGCCAGGACTTGCGTCCGGTTGGCTTGACGACCAAGCGAAGGCCATCACCATCTTCGTAGGTGCCGGGTTCGGTCAGGTTTTCGACTTGTTTCGGATTAAGCTTACCCATTGGATTTCCCCTGTCGCCCCTTTTGTCCCCCCACCTGTCCCCCCACTTCATCGTCGGATGAGGTCAAATGGCGTTGAACACCATCGGACAGGGGAGTGTCTGAAACCCCCGGAATAGCTAGGCTATCAGGCGGATTCTCGGATTGGATAGGATTATTTAGGACAATTAAAAAGCCGGCTTGTGGCCGGCTTCTCGGGGACTGGCTTGGTTCATTTTTGGTAAACCGCGCCAGCCTTCAAAACGTACACCCGGATCTTGCGTCCGGCTGTGGGACTTGGCGAGAAAATCATCTGCCTTGTCGGTGCGATTCTCCGCCGCGGGGCGGGTCGATGCGCAAATGTGGGGCGCAGCATACTGATTTTTTTGGGGAATTCCCAGCGTGGTGTGCGCCCTAGAGCGATTGCGGTTACGTGTAGCAGCCGAACGCAGGCTTCGCCAGCTGCTACAAAGTTATGTGTTTACAGAAAAGGTACGGGTGGCCTGCGTTTATTCAGGGTCGACCACCAGAACACCCATCCCAGAACCCTTATGTTTTGTTCTTCGATTTGCGGAGGTCTGAAGACTTCATCCGGGTATTCGGAGCTGTTGTGGCTGCGCATGCGTATCGCGTTGCCTGGTACCCGGCTCAGGTATTTGATGCGCAACATGCCGTCGTGCTCGATTGCGTAAATCTCTCCGTCGACAATTTGCGTGAGCCCGCGGTCGATGGCGACGATGGAGCCATCTTCAATTTTTTCGGCCATGCTGTTGCCAACCATGCGGGCGCAGATGGCATCGGCGTGGTTGATTTCCAGGGAGTCAAGATCGCTGCGCGGCAGGCGGATCGATTCGCTAGGGTCTTTGATGACATGGGTTTTGTCGGAGCCGGGGGCGGTGGCCGCTTCTTTGTAAAAGGGTAGTTCGATATCGACTGGGTCGATGACCCGATAGGTGCCCCGGATTGACTGGGCGTCGAAGGTGTTGCCGGATGCGTCGATCAGATGCAATTCCCTGGCGTCCTGCGGTCCTTCGCCGGTTTTCAGCCATTCAGTGTTCACGGACAGTCTTCTGGCGACATCTTCCATGCGGTAGTCAGGAACTCCGCGGGTATACCAGTTATGGACAGTTTGAGGGTCGGAAATACCCAGGAATTCGGCAAATCTCGTTGTCGTGATTTGTAGCTCTTTCAGGAGCATTCTGAATCGTGGGCCGCAGGATTTGTTCTTTTTCATAAACACGAGTCTAGCCGTGCGGCATAAGGCTTTGATTCAACAAAACGTTCAAATCTGGCGTGAAATTTAAGTCCTGATGTAAGACGTCTTTTGTAAAAATTAAACAAGAAAAACCGGTTTGCCCGCCAGTTAAATGTGCTGTTGAATATGATATTCAAACGCCCACAAAAAACCCCGGATCAACCGGGGTTCTTCGTTCTAGCCGTTCGTGAGAGGCGGCTATCAGCCTTTATAGGCAGCAACCGACTTCATGATCTCGGTGCGAGCGGCTTCTGCGTCGCCCCAACCTTCGATCTTCACCCATTTGCCTTTTTCGAGGTCTTTGTAGTTCGCGAAGAAGTGCTCGATTTGCTGAATCAGCAATGGAGGCAGGTCGCTGCACTCTTTCACGTCGACGTACAGCTGGGACAGCTTGTCGTGTGGGACTGCGATGACTTTGGCATCGCCGCCGCCGTCGTCGGTCATGTGCAGGATGCCGACCGGACGGGCGCGGATGACCGAACCTGGAGCAACCGGGTAAGGGGTCACGACCAGCACATCGAGGGGGTCACCGTCGTCAGCCAGGGTGTTCGGGATGAAACCGTAGTTGGCCGGGTAGAACATCGGGGTGGCCATGAAACGGTCAACGAACAGGCAATCGCTGTCTTTGTCGATTTCGTATTTGATCGGGGCGTGGTTGGCCGGAATCTCGATCGCGACGTAGATGTCGTTCGGCAGGTCTTTGCCAGCCGGAATCTTGCTGTAGCTCATTGGGCGGTGCCCCCGTTAGTTGACCAAAAACACTTGGCCGGATTGACCAAAAAGTGGCGGCGATTATAGGCATATTCCGCCGCCGTTGCTATGTACCAGAGGTCGTAGAGACCTTAGTCGCGTGCCTGATAGACCGGGTCTTCGGCCAGAAGTTGCCGCAGCCGGGCCAGAGGGTCCTGACGATAAAACAGCTTCAGCTGCTCATACACCAGAGGATACGCCTCGTGCAGCAAATCCGGGGCGCTGAAGAAGTATTCGCTGGTGACCGCGAAGAACTCAGCCGGGTTTTCCGCAGCGTACGGGTCGATGGTGGTTTCAGCGTCGGGATTGCGATCCAGTTGTCGATCAAGGTCGTCGTAGGCTTCTTGCATGACCTTGGCCCAGTCGCTGACCCGCATGTCGGCGTGCAGCGGCGGCAGGCCGTTGGCGTCGCCGTTGAGCATGTCGAGTTTATGCGCGAGTTCGTGGATCACCAGGTTGTAGCCTTCCCAGCCGCCGCTGGCCATCACGCCAGGCCAAGCGAGGATGATCGGGCCTTGCTGCCAGGCTTCGCCGCTGTGTTCGCCGTCCCATTCGTGCTCGACACCACTGGCATCTCGATGGCGCTGTGGGCTGAGGAAGTCGTCGGGATAGAGGACGATTTCGTGGAAACCCTGATACCAGTTCAGATCGCCCAAGTGCAGCAGCGGCAGTTGCGCTTGAGCGGCGAGCAGCAGGCGTTGCTCCTGGTGGAGCTCGACGCCGGGCAGGGTGGTCAGGTGTTTGTCCTGGAGGAACAGCACGCTGGCTTCGCGCAGCCACTGGTCTTCGGCGGCGCTGATGCCATCGAGAAAACTCAAGTGATGACGCACCCGCTGCCACATGTCGTCGGCAATCGGATGCTTGGCCAGGGTGCGCTGGCGACGCCAGGCGCTCAGGGACCACATCGTGAGTCAGCGCGATTGGGCTTTGGACGCGGCGTTAGCAAGGCGACTGCGGATCATGCCGATGATCATCGGTACCAGCGACAGCACGATGATGCCCACTACCAGCAGCGACAGGTTCTTTTTGATGAACGGTACGTTGCCGAAGAAGTAACCGAGGGTCACCAGACCGCCCACCCAGAGGATTGTGCCAAAAACACTGAAGGCGAAGAAACGCGGGTAAGGCATTTTGGCCACGCCGGCGACAAACGGTGCAAAGGTGCGAATGATCGGCATGAAACGCGCCAATGTCACCGTTTTGCCGCCGTGCTTGTCGTAGAAATCGTGGGTTTGTTGCAGGTAGTCGCGACGGAAGATCTTCGAGTTCGGGTTACTGAATAAACGCTCGCCGGCCGTTCGTCCGATCACGTAGTTGGTGCTGTCGCCAAGGATCGCCGCCAGCATCAGCAGGCCGCCCAGCAGCACCGGGTCCATGCCGCCGCCGGCGGCTACTGCGCCAGCGATGAACAGCAGGGAATCGCCCGGCAGGAATGGCATCACCACCAGGCCGGTTTCGCAGAAGATCACCAGGAACAAAATGGCGTAAATCCATGGCCCGTAGTTGTTTACCAGCAAATCGAGGTACACATCGAGATGCAGGATAAGGTCGAGCGGGTTGAAATCCATGTGGGGCACCTGTGGTGATAGTCCGACTCAGCAGACCTGTGCGATTGACTTCATGTAAGGCTACAAGCGGGTGTAGTTTTTCTTACAAGCCGGGAAGCTCGGGATTATACGGGCTGAGAAGTGAAAAACGCGTTGAGTTTGTAGCGGGGGATGTCTAGGGATCCACACAGGTTGGAGTGGTGCAATCGATTCCTGTGGGAGCGAGCTTGCTCGCGATTCAGGCACCTCGTTGTATCAGTCATACCGAGGAGAAGCTATCGCGAGCAAGCTCGCTCCCACAATGTTCGATGCGGATCAGAGCTCGTCGCTGATCGGCAACACGTAGTTCTTGAACTCGGTGTCTTCCTTGAATCCGATGGATTCGTAGGTTTTCTGTGCGACTTCGTTATTGCTGCTGGTGGAAACGCGCATGCGGACAGCGTTGGTTTCCTTGGCCATTTTCTTCGCGGTGCGGATGAGGTTGTCGGCCACCAACTGGCGGCGGGCCTCTTCGGCGACGTAGATGTCGTTGAGGATCCACACGCGTTTAAGCGAAAGGGACGAAAAGCTCGGGTACAACTGACAGAAACCCATCAGTTTGTTGCTGTCGTCATTGGCCAGGGCCAGGTAGATCACCGACTCCTTGCGACGCAGGCGCTTTTCAAGGAACGCCCGGGACGAGTCCGGATAGGCCAGGGAGCCATAAAACTCGCGATATTTGACGAACAACGGGGTCAGCAGGTCCAGGTGTTCGAGGGTCGCTTGAATAATCCGCATGGTAGGTCTCGTCTTCAAGTGGCTGTCTTCACGTACTGTGACGGCGAACGGTTCTCACTCGGGCAGCCGTGCGTCGATCCTGCCTGAAACTGGATCAGAAACGCAATGCGGAAACGGTTCAGGCATCCGGCAGACTCAGTAGGAAATTACCTTTCATGTCCGCTCCTGCGTCCGACTCCAGTGTCAGAACCTGCGCTTCGTCCTTCAGATTGACCCCTGACAACTGCCGCCTGCAGGCTTCGCGCATCAAATACAGCAAACGGTGTGCTGCCATGCCGTAACTCAGGCCTTCGAGTCGGACATTGGAAATGCAGTTGCGATAGGCATCGGTCAGCCCGACCTTTGGATTGTAGGTGAAATACAGCCCCAGGCTGTCCGGGGAACTGAGGCCAGGGCGTTCGCCGATCAGGATTACCACCATTTTCGCACCCAGCAGTTCGCCGATCTCGTCGGCTACGGCGACCCGACCCTGTTCCACCAGAATGACCGGTGAGACGGACCAACCGTCATTCACAATCTGGTCTTCCATCCGCGCCAGAAACTGCAGGGTATGGCGATGAACGGCCAACGCCGACAACCCATCGGCAACGACAATTGCCAGATCGACACCGCCGGGATTGGCCAATGCGTAATCGCGCAGTATCTGAGCCGACTCATCACTCAGCTTTCGCCCCAAATCGGGGCGTTGCAAGTAACTGTTCCGGTCCGTAGCGGCGCTGTGTAGCAGCAAACTGGCACGCCCGCGTTCGGCCAGTTGTGAGCTGAGCCCCGCATGGTCGAACGGCAAGTGCACAGCATCCCGGGCCTGAGCGTGGGCGTACTGGAAATCCAGCTGCGCGCTGGTCGGCATGCTGGTGCCGGTTCTACCCAAGGCGATCCGCGCTGGCGTCAGGCGACGCAGTTCCAGCAACGGGTTCTGTGGATCAACGGGTGGTTTATCCATTTCAACACTCATCCCAGTTGCGCCATCGCTTGGCGGAAGGCCGGTGGCAGGCTGTCGCCGAAGCGAATCTTGCCGTCTGCCTGGGTGAAGATGCCCATTCTCGCCAGCCATTGTTCGAATTCCGGCGCTGGTTTCAGGCCCAGCGTCTGGCGGGCGTAAAGGGCGTCGTGGAACGAGGTGGTCTGATAGTTGAGCATGATGTCATCGGAGCCGGGGATGCCCATGATGAAGTTGATCCCGGCCACGCCCAGCAGGGTCAGCAGGGTGTCCATATCGTCCTGGTCGGCTTCGGCGTGGTTGGTGTAACAGATGTCGCAACCCATGGGCACGCCCAGGAGCTTGCCGCAGAAGTGGTCTTCGAGGCCGGCGCGGATGATCTGTTTACCGTTGTAGAGGTATTCCGGGCCAATGAATCCTACGACGGTGTTCACCAGGAACGGTTTGAAATGTCGCGCAACGGCGTAGGCGCGGGTTTCGCAGGTCTGTTGATCGATGCCGTGGTGGGCGTTGGCTGACAGGGCACTGCCTTGGCCGGTCTCGAAATACATCAGATTCTGGCCCAGCGTGCCGCGATTCAGGCTCAAACCGGCGTCATAGCCTTCCTGCAGCACATTCAGGTTGATACCGAAACTGGCGTTGGCCGCCTCGGTGCCGGCGATCGACTGGAACACCAGGTCCAGCGGAACGCCGCGATTGATCGCCTCAATGGACGTGGTGACATGCGTCAGCACGCAGGCCTGGGTCGGAATCTCGTAGCGCTGGATGATCGCGTCGAGCATTTCCAGCATGGCGCAGATCGAGGCGATGCTGTCGGTGGCCGGGTTGATGCCGATCATCGCGTCCCCGTTACCGTACAGCAGGCCGTCGAGAATGCTCGCGGCGATACCGGCCGGTTCGTCGGTGGGGTGATTGGGTTGCAGGCGTGTGGATAACCGGCCGCGCAAACCCATCGTGCCGCGGAATTTTGTAACAACACGGATTTTTTGCGCCACCAGCACCAGGTCCTGCACGCGCATGATTTTCGACACGGCGGCGACCATTTCCGGGGTCAGGCCTGGCGCGAGGGCGTGCAGGCTCTGTTCGTCGGCGGCATCGCTGAGCAGCCAGTCGCGAAAGCCGCCGACAGTGAGGTGGCTGACGGCGGCGAAAGCTTGTTTATCGTGAGTGTCGATGATCAGTCGGGTGACTTCATCGGCTTCGTAAGGAATGAGTACTTCTTGCAGGAAGTGGCTGAGCGGGATGCTGGCGAGGGCCATCTGCGCAGCCACCCGCTCGCCATCGTTGAGGGCGGCGACGCCGGCCAGAAAGTCCCCGGAGCGCGCCGGACTGGCCTTGGCCATGACGTCCTTGAGACTCTCGAAGCGATAGGTCTGGGCGCCGACTGAATGGGCAAATGCGGCCACGTTATTCTCCTGATTCAATCAATGACTCAAATACACCACCAAACCCCTGTGGGAGCGGGCTTGCTCGCGAAGGCGGTGTGTCATCCAGTACATGTGTCGGATGACACACCGCCTTCGCGAGCAAGCCCGCTCCCACATTGGATCTGCGTGCACTTCAATATGGCAGGCGCCGGGCAACAGGCCCGGCGCCGGTGCAACTCAGACGCCTTCGAGCATCGCGTCCGCCGGCGCATCGAAGCGCTGCTTGGCGGTCAATTGGAAATACAAGTAACCGACAGCCATAAACCCGAGGAATACACAGCCAATCAGCGTGTTGAACCAGGCCATCGCCACCAGGCACACCACCGCCAGAAACAGCGCAATCCCCGGCACGATCGGGTAGCCCGGCGCGCGGAAGGTGCGTTCAAGGTTCGGCTCGGTTTTACGCAGTTTGAACAGGCTCAGCATACTGATGATGTACATCACGATGGCACCGAATACCGACATGGTGATCATTGCTGCCGTCAGGGTCATGCCTTGCAGGTTGACCAGACCGTCGCTGTAGATCGCCGCGATGCCGATCACGCCGCCAGCCAGGATCGCCCGGTGCGGAGTCTGGAAGCGCGAGAGCTTGGCCAGACCGCGAGGCAGGTAACCGGCCCGGGCCAGCGCAAAGAACTGCCGCGAGTAGCCAAGAATGATCCCGTGGAAACTCGCCACCAGACCGAACAGGCCGATCCAAACCAGCATGTGCATCCAGCTCGAATTGTTGCCGACCACTGCTTTCATCGCCTGCGGCAACGGGTCGTTGATGTTCGACAGTTGACGCCAATCGCCAACGCCGCCCGCCATCACCATCACGCCGATAGCCAGGAACACCAAGGTCAGAATGCCACTGACGTATGCCCTGGGAATCGTGCGTTTCGGGTCCTTGGCTTCTTCAGCCGCCATCGCCGCGCCTTCAATCGCAAGGAAAAACCAGATCGCAAAGGGGATCGCCGCAAAGATGCCAGGGATCGAGCCCATGGTGAACTCGTTGGCGCCCGACCAGCCGTTAAGCGCGAAATTACTGAAGCTGAAGCCTGGCGCAACGACGCCCATGAACACCAGCAATTCGGCGACCGCCAGTACGGTGACAACCAGTTCAAACGTCGCGGCGATGCTGACGCCGAGGATATTCAAGCCCATGAACACGAAATAGGCGCCAACGGCGGCGATCTTGGGGTCCAGTTCCGGGTATTGCACGTTGAGGTAGGCGCCAATGGCCATGGCAATCGCCGGGGGCGCAAAGACGAATTCGATCAGAGTGGCGATGCCGGCGATCAGCCCGCCTTTCTCACCGAAGGCCCGCCGGCTGTAGGCAAACGGCCCGCCCGCGTGGGGAATCGCGGTAGTCAATTCGGTGAAGCTGAAGATGAAACAGGTGTACATCGTCGCCACCATTAGGGCGGTGACGAGGAAACCCAGGGTCCCTGCGGTGCCCCAGCCGTAACTCCAGCCGAAATACTCGCCGGAAATCACCAGGCCGACGGCGATGCCCCATAAATGCAGGGTGCCGAGTGTGGGTTTGAGCTGTGTAGTAGAAGTCATAAGTCCTCGCTGTCTTTTTTATTGTTTGATCTGTTGGACTTTCGGGTACGACGTTTTCGTGTAGAGCGGGCACGCAAAGCCCGTGCCAGAGCGGCAGGGCGATGTCCGGTGTTGTCGGTGAGGACGCCTTCGCGAGCAAGCCCGCTCCCACAGGGGTTCTGTGTGAGTCCACTGGAATGGGTCGACACAAGTCCACTGTGGGAGCGGGCTTGCTCGCGAAAGCTATGTGAAGGGCGACACAGGAATACCTGTCCCGCCCACGCTTTTTAGAAGAAGCCCAACGGATTAATGTCGTAGCTCACCAGCAGGTTTTTGGTCTGCTGATAGTGATCAAGCATCATTTTGTGGGTTTCACGACCGACGCCGGATTTTTTGTAACCGCCAAACGCGGCGTGCGCCGGGTACAGGTGGTAGCAGTTGGTCCACACACGACCGGCCTTGATGGCGCGGCCCATGCGATAGGCGCGGTTGATGTCGCGGGTCCAGAGGCCGGCACCCAGGCCGAACTCGGTATCGTTGGCGATGGCCAGGGCTTCGGCTTCGTCCTTGAAGGTGGTGATGCTCACCACCGGACCAAAGATTTCTTCCTGGAACACACGCATTTTGTTGGTGCCCTTGAGCAGGGTCGGCTGGATGTAATACCCGGTCGCCAGGTTGCCCTCGAGTTTCTCCACCTTGCCGCCGGTCAACAGCTCGGCGCCTTCGCCCTTGGCGATTTCCAGGTACGAAAGGATTTTGTCGAATTGCTGCTCGGACGCCTGGGCGCCGACCATGGTGTCGGTGTCCAGCGGGTCGCCACGTTTGATCGACAGCACTTTCTTCATCACGACTTTCATGAAGTCGTCGTAGATCGACTCTTGCACCAATGCACGGGATGGGCAGGTGCAGACTTCGCCTTGGTTGAAGAACGCCAGCACCAGGCCTTCAGCGGCTTTTTCAATGAAGCTTGGCTCGGCCTTCATGATGTCTTCGAAGAAGATGTTCGGCGACTTGCCACCCAGCTCCACGGTGGACGGAATGATGTTTTCGGCGGCGCATTTCATGATGTGCGAGCCGACCGGGGTCGAGCCGGTGAAGGCGATCTTGGCGATGCGTTTGCTGGTGGCCAGTGCTTCGCCGGCTTCTTTGCCGAAGCCTTGCACCACGTTCAGCACGCCCGGCGGCAGCAGGTCGCCGATCAGCTCCATCAGCACGGTAATGCCCAGCGGCGTTTGCTCGGCAGGCTTGAGCACCACGCAGTTACCAGCCGCCAGGGCCGGGGCGAGTTTCCAGGCAGCCATCAGGATCGGGAAGTTCCACGGGATGATCTGCCCGACCACGCCCAATGGTTCATGGATGTGATACGCCACGGTATTGCCGTCGATCTCTGCAGCGCTGCCTTCCTGGGCGCGGATGCAACCGGCGAAGTAGCGGAAATGGTCCGCCGCCAGCGGGATGTCGGCGTTGAGGGTTTCACGCACGGCTTTGCCGTTGTCCCAGGATTCGGTGATCGCCAGGACTTCGAGGTTCTGTTCGATGCGGTCGGCGATTTTCAGCAGCACCAGCGAGCGAGCCTGGGCGGACGTGGCGCCCCAGGCATCGGCAGCGGCGTGGGCAGCGTCCAGGGCTTTGTCGATGTCTTCGGCCGTGGAGCGCGGGAATTCGGCAATCGGTTGGCCATTCACTGGCGAGGTATTGGTGAAGTACTGACCTTTAACAGGCGCGACGAACTCGCCGCCGATGTAGTTACCGTATTTGCTCTTGAACGAAACGATAGCGCCTTCAGTACCGGGGTGAGCGTAACGCATGGTGAGTTCTCCTTGGCTTTTGTACTTATTAGAGAGGCGCATGTGCGCTTGCTATAAGCGTAGAGCAAAGGTCGGGCCAGTGCCTTGCAGGTCAGGCAAATCAAGGCCTTACGCAGTTTTTGTCGGACCGGCGGACGCTGTCTGTGACGGTTTCGGTACAGCCATGGTGACACTTTGTACCGTTTCTGGCGCAACCTGTGACCGGGCGGTCTTGCCAGCATTGCAAAGCATGGATGGCTGGAGGATGCTCGGTGCCTGTGATGGACCGTAGGCACTGCCGAAGGCTGCGATCTTTTGATCTCGAACCATCAAAGTCAAAAGATCGCAGCCTTCGGCAGCTCCTACAGGGCCGTGTACACCTTTCGGGGAGAACAATAAGAAATGCACGACAACCATTTGAGTCGCCATGCCCAGCAGGTCCTGACCGTCACTCAGGGAAAGTCTCACTTGCACGGCCCCGGCAGCGATCCGTCGATTGCCCGCTCCTGGCTGCGCTGTCTTGAGGACTATCACCTCGACCCGGCCCTGACCATGGCACCGACAGTGCTGGAACATGGCCGCGTCCTGGAAAGCCGCGAGCGCTTGCAGCAAGTGCTGCACATCGCCGGCAGCGAAATGACCAGTCTTCATCAGCAACTCTCCGGCGCCGGCCACGCGGTCCTGCTGACTGACGCCCGCGGGGTGATCCTCAATTGCGTCACCGCGCCTGCCGAACGGAAGATTTTCGAACGCGCCGGCCTCTGGCTCGGTGCGGACTGGAGCGAAGCCTGTGAAGGTACCAACGGCATCGGCACCTGTCTGGTGGAGCGTCAGTCGCTGACCATCCACCAGGATGAGCATTTTCGCGGCCGTCACACCGGCCTGACCTGCTCGGCGAGCCCGGTGTTCGACCCACACGGCGAACTGCTGGCGGTGCTCGATGTGTCCTCGGCGCGCCACGAGGTCTCTCGTCAAAGCCAGTTTCACACCATGGCCCTGGTCAATCTTTCGGCGAAGATGATCGAGAGCTGCTACTTCCTGCGCTATTTCGACAATCAGTGGTTGCTGCGTTTTCACCTTCAGGCCGAATCCGTCGGGCTGTTCAGCGAAGGGTTGTTGGCATTCGACGGAGAAGGGCGGATCAGCGCGGTCAACCAGAGTGCGCTGAACCTGCTGGGGCATATTCGCGGTGGGTTGCTGGGCAAACCGGTGGAGGCGTTTTTCGACTGCTCGCTGGATGAATTGCTCGGCCGCGCCAGCGTCAATGCCAGCGCCAGTTGGCCGTTGCGCACGCGCGACGGACGGAGTCTGTTTGCGCTGTTGCGCGGGCAGCCACGCAGCATTCCGGTGCCGGTGGTGCAAAGTGCGGTGATCGCCGAATCTTCGCGCTTGTCGGGTATTTGTCTGGGTGACACGGGGTTGCAGGAAGATTTCCGCAAATCCTTGCGCGTGTTCGAGCGGGACGTACCGCTACTGATCAACGGCGAAACCGGATCCGGTAAAGAAGCGTTTGCCAAAGCCGTCCACCAGGCCAGCCAGCGAGCAGAAAAAGCCTTCGTCGCCCTCAACTGTGCCGCCATCCCCGAAAGCCTGATCGAGAGCGAACTGTTTGGTTATCGCGGCGGCAGCTTTACTGGTGCACGCAAGGAAGGCATGCGCGGCAAGTTGCAGCAGGCTGATGGCGGGACTCTGTTCCTCGATGAAATCGGTGACATGCCCCTGGCCTTGCAGACCCGGCTATTAAGGGTGCTGGAAGACCGTCAGGTGGTGCCGATCGGCGGCGAGCCGGAGTCGGTCAACGTACGGATCATCAGCGCCACTCACCGCAATCTGCTGGAGCGGGTGCAGGACGGCAGCTTCCGCGAGGATTTGTATTACCGACTCAATGGGCTGGAAGTTGCATTGCCGGCGTTGCGTGATCGCAGTGATAAATCCCAACTGCTCGATTTTTTGCTGGCCGAAGAGGCGGGCGGGGAAACCGTATTGATCGACGGTCCGGCACGCCAGGCGTTGCTGGCCTTCGCCTGGCCGGGGAACGTGCGGCAGTTGCGTAATGTGCTGCGCACGTTAGCGGCGTTGTGCGACGGTGGGCGGATCGGGCTGGAGGATTTGCCGGCGATGATTCGTCAGGCTCGGCCAGTTCCGGTTGTTGCCGTTGAGGAGCCGTCGGACTACCCGCTGGATGACGCTGAGCGGCTGGCGTTGCTGAATGCGCTGGAACAGACGCGTTGGCATATGACTCACACGGCTGAACAACTTGGGGTTAGTCGCAATACGCTTTATCGGAAGCTGCGCAAGCACGGGATTGCCCGATAAACCGCATCGCGGCCATTCGCGAGCAAGCCCGCTCCCACAGTTGATCTGAGTCGTTCACAAATCCAATGTTGGGGCTTGCTCGCGAAGGCGTCCTCAAGTCCGAAACACAAGGTGCGAATTTTCCCACCCTAAGCTAACCTGCGGCCATGTTTTACGAGGTCGACTAATGCACATTCACATTCTTGGTATCTGCGGCACTTTCATGGGTTCGATGGCGGTTCTGGCCAAAGAGCTGGGCCATCACGTGACGGGCTCCGATGCCAACGTCTATCCGCCGATGAGCACTCAGCTGGAGGCTCAGGGCATTGAGTTGACTCAAGGCTATGACCCGGCGCAGCTCGATCCGGCACCGGATCTGGTGGTGATCGGCAATGCCATGTCCCGCGGCAACCCGGCTGTCGAATACGTGCTGAATAAAGGCCTGCCGTACGTCTCCGGCCCGCAATGGCTGGCGGATCACGTGTTGCAAGGTCGCTGGGTGCTGGCCGTCGCCGGTACTCACGGCAAAACCACCACCAGCAGCATGCTCGCCTGGGTGCTGGAACACGCGGGCATGAGCCCGGGTTTCCTGATCGGCGGCGTGCCGCAAAACTTCTCGGTGTCCGCTCGTCTGGGTGACACCCCATTCTTCGTGATCGAAGCCGACGAGTACGACAGCGCGTTCTTCGACAAGCGCTCCAAGTTCGTTCACTACCGCCCGCGCACGGCGATCCTGAACAACCTGGAATACGATCACGCCGACATCTTCCCCGATCTACCCGCCATCGAGCGCCAGTTCCACCATTTGGTGCGGACCATCCCGAGCGAAGGCCTGGTGATTCACCCGACCACCGAACCTGCGTTGAAGCGGGTGATCGAGATGGGCTGCTGGACTCCGGTGCAAACCACCGGTGCCGGCGGTCAGTGGCAGGTCAAACTGCTCAGCGAAGACGGTTCGAAGTTTGAAGTGATGTTCGAAGGTGTTGCCCAAGGTGTGGTCGAGTGGGACATGACCGGCCAACACAACGTCGCCAACGCCCTGGCCACGTTGGCTGCGGCGCGCCACGTCGGTGTTGTGCCGTCTATGGGCATCGCTGCTCTGAGCGCATTCAAAAGCGTCAAGCGCCGGATGGAGAAAGTCGCGGAGGTCCGTGGCATTACCATCTACGACGACTTCGCTCACCATCCGACGGCGATTGCGACGACCCTCGACGGTCTGCGCAAGCGCATCGGCGATGCACCGTTGATTGCGATCATCGAGCCGCGCTCCAACTCCATGAAGCTCGGTGCTCACCGCGACGGCTTGCCGGAAAGCGTGGTCGATGCCGATCAGGTGATCTGGTATGCGCCGGCCAACCTCGGTTGGGATCTGGGGGCTACTGCTGCGTTGTGCACGGTGCCGTCGATCGTCAGCGATTCGCTTGAAGGCATTATCGAGCGTGTGAAGAGCCAGGCCCAGCCCGGCACTCACGTGGTGATCATGAGCAACGGCGGCTTCGGCGGCCTGCACGGCAAACTCGCCGAGGCGCTGCAATGAACAACGGCCCGGAACGCATCACGCTGGCGATGACCGGCGCTTCGGGCGCCCAATATGGTTTGCGCCTGCTTGACTGCCTGATTCGTGAAGACCGCGAGGTGCACTTCATGATCTCCAAGGCTGCGCAACTGGTGATGGCCACCGAGACAGACGTTACGCTGCCGCCGAAAACCCAGATGATGCAGGCCTTCCTCACCGAATACACTGGCGCTGCCGTCGGGCAGATTCGGGTGTATGGCAAGGAAGACTGGATGTCGCCAGTGGCCTCGGGCTCCGGCGCGTCGGCAGCGATGGTGGTGGTGCCGTGTTCCACTGGGACCTTGTCCGCTATTGCGACGGGGGCTTGCAACAACCTGATCGAGCGTGCTGCCGACGTCACCTTGAAGGAACGTCGTCAGCTGATTCTGGTGCCGCGTGAGGCGCCGTATTCGAGCATCCACCTGGAGAACATGCTCAAGTTGTCGAACATGGGCGTGACGATTTTGCCGGCGTCGCCAGGCTTTTATCATCAGCCGCAAACCATCGACGACTTGATCGATTTTGTCGTGGCGCGAATTCTCAATCTGCTGAACATTCCCCAGGACATGCTGCCGCGTTGGGGCGAACACCATCTGACCAGCGATGAATAAGCTATTGGCAATTGTGCTGGCGCTGCAATTGGCTGGCTGCGCCACGGCGCGAACACTTGATGCCGCCAAGCCCGGGGCGCCAGTGGTGTATTCGGGGACGCGTCTGGATTTGTATGCCATGAACGGCGGTTGCTGCGCCATGGACCACTTCGGCGCCGAAGCCCCGAGCTACCCCGGCATCGACCTGCCGGCCAGTGCGTTGCTCGACACGCTGCTGTTGCCGCTGTCGGTGCTTACGGTGATTGGGGTAAGTTTTCAGGCGACGGGCGGATTGTAAAAAGCAAAAGATCGCAGCCTTCGGCAGCTCCTACAGGTGTACACATTCCACTGTAGGAGCTGCCGAAGGCTGCGATCTTTTGATCTTATTTGCCTAACTTGCGCAACTCATCCGACTCCACAATCCGCACCCCATCCTGCTCTTCCAGCGCCAGTCGCCACATGGCGCGGGCCAGTTGGCAGGCTTCGATGCCGCGGTATTTGCCCGGGATCAAGCGGGACAAGGGCCCGACGAATTGCTCAGCCATACGCGGTTCCATGCGCTCGCCCAGCAGCAGCGAAGGTCGACAAATGGTCAGTTGCGGCCAGTCCTGTGCGCGCAATGCATATTCCATCTCGCCTTTGACGCGGTTGTAGAAAATAGAGGACCTGCGATCGGCCCCCAGGGCACTGATCACGATCAGGTGCCGTGCGCCCATCTCCCGTGCGCGTTTGGCGAACGCCACCACCATGTCCAGGTCCACCGCGCGAAACGCCTGCTCCGAGCCGGCCTGTTTGATGGTGGTGCCGAGGCAGCAGTAGGCGATGTCGACGCGACCGCTCAGTTGCGGCAGAAACACCGCCGGGTCGCCGACCGGGTTTTCCAAATGGGGATGCTCGGCCAATGGCCGGCGTGAGGGCGCCAATACTCGTGAGATCGTGGGCTCATTGAGCAGGCGATCAAGTAAATGTTCGCCGGTCAAACCGGTAGCTCCGGCAAGCAATACGTGCTGAGGCGTCAAGTACATAGTGTTTCCCCCTTGATACTATTCAGCTTAGTTGCTCTTTGCATCCTTGCTGCTGATAGAGACACTTTGCAACGCCTTTCGTGCCTGCTGCTTGCGTAACAGCTGCCAGTGAGAGAGAACGGTTTTCGGCGCCCAGATCTGCGGTTCAGAGGCTTCGAAGCTGTCCGCCAGTTCGCGCTCGGCGACGGTGGCCTTGGCCAGTTTGAAGGCTTGCTCCAGATCGTCAGTCTGGTTCAGTGCCTGGGCGAACAGCGCATCGCCGAAATAGGTGAAATTGGCCTCTTCCGAGCAGCCGAAGGACACGCGGTCAGCCCGCGAGGCGGTCATGATCAGGGTGCGTTCATCCTTGAGCGCCGGAATGAAGCCACCGGAGTAACAGGACGAAATCACGATGATCTTGTCGCGGCTTTTCAGCGGTGAGAGAACCGCGGCGAGTTCGTCGGCCGGCAGATCGGACAGTTCCATGCGCGGCTGGTCGAGCACCAGTTCGTGTTCGCTGGTGCCGTGGCTGGTCATGTAAATGAAGATCAAGTCTTCCGGGCCACTGCGTTCGGCCAGGGTGGCGGCGGCGCGGCGCAGGTTTTCCCGGGTGGCCATCGGCCGGTCGACGAGGTGGTCGCGATGGTTCACCAGGCGGATCTGGCCAAACGCACCAAAGCGGCTGCTGAGCATGTTGCTGACGTAATCGGATTCGCGCAGGAACACGCTTTGCTTGCCGTCACCGCCGACTGTCAGGGTGTACAACTCGACCGCCGGGGTCGAAGCCGGCACGTTGGACAGTGCTTCGTTCAGCAGGCGGCCCTGGGCCAGCAAACCGAGCTCCAGGCTATCGGGCAGCAGCTTGCCATCGGCATCGCGAACACGCTGGCCATTGATCCACGTACCGCTTTGCACTGTGCCGTCAGTCAGCACCAGGGTGCCGCGCCCCGAGTAACTGTCACCGTCGAACTGGCCGATGTAGAAGCTGCCGTCGGACAGGTTCAATCGACCTTGGCCGGTAAAGCGCCAGTCGCTGAACTGGCCGATGTAATGGCTGCCGTCGGCGCCGATCAACTCGCCCTTGCCGTTCAGCGACCCTTCCTTGAATTGACCAAGCCAGACATCACCGTCGGCGTTCTCGTAGCGGCCCTTGCCGTGCAGTTGGTTGTTCTTGAAACCGCCGACATAGATATCGCCATCGGCGCTGTTGAAAGTCCCGTTGCCTTCGAGCTGACCGTCGACGAAATGCCCGGTGAACTGATTGCCGCTGGCGTCGCCCCGTTGGCCTTCGCCGTTGGGTTTGCCGTGGGCGAACTGGCCCTGATACAAGCTGCCGTCTTCGAGTTCGAGACGACCGAGCCCTGAATATTGATCGGCCTTGAATTCACCGCGGTAGGTCATACCGTTTTCTTTGAGGGTGCCTTCACCGTCCCGTCGACCGGCTTTGAAACTGCCGGTGAAGCTGCTGCCGCTGGTGGTCAGTATGCCCTTGCCGTCGAACAGCCCTAGATTGAATCCCCCGCGATAGACTTCGCCGTTGCTGCCGTGCCATTCGCCCTGGCCATGCCATTGGCCCTTGTCGAAGTCGCCGGCGTACCAGCTGCCGTTCGGGTAATCGATACGGCCCAGGCCTTGCAGCAATCCGTTGACCAGTTCACCACGATAGCGTCCGCCGTCCGGCAACCGGGCGTCGGGGGGCAACAGCGATTCGCCGTCGCCGCAAGCGGTGAGCAATAGGGTCAGAGCGAGGAGTGCAAGTGGGCGCATAGCGGGATCCGGGCAATTAGGCGACCGAGTATGCCGCAGCTGTTTGACCTTATATAGCCAGGAAACAGGAGAGGGCGCGAAACAGCGTGAGCTGCTTCGCATCCGGGATGGGTTACACGAAGCAGAGAGACAGTGGCTCGGCGATGTAGGCCGGTTTATCCGAGCCTTCGATTTCAAGCGTGGCGGTGGCTTTGAGCAGCCATTGACCGGGCTTTTTCTCGATGACTTCGTTCATGTCGACCTTGAGTCGTACCCTGGAATTGACCTTCACTGGCTGGATGAAACGCACGGTATCCAAGCCGTAGTTGACCACCATCTTCGCCCCTTCAGGGAGGATCAGGATGTCTTCCATCAGTTTGGGGATCAGCGATAGCGACAGGAAACCGTGGGCAATGGTGCTGCCAAATGGCGTTTGCGCGGCTTTGACCGGGTCGACGTGGATGAACTGATAGTCCCCTGTGGCTTCGGCGAACAGGTTGATGCGCTCCTGATCGATGGTGAGCCATTCGGAACGTCCGAGTTCCTTGCCGACATAATCTTTGAGCTCCGCAACTGGAACATAGGGCATTGAGACTCTCCTTGGGTTCATCGGTTTTATAGTTTTGAGGTGGGGGGATTTGACCTCCCGGATTACCACTTTAGATCAACATGGCAAATGGCTCCGGTCAACTGACCATGATTTTGGCGAATGCCGGTCCATAGCGTTGGCGTGCTTATAATGCCGAGCGCGAATTTGCGGGAGATGATGGATGTTGTTACGTGGCCTGACCTGGCTGGTGCTGTTCCAATTGCTGGGCACAGCCATCAACCACTTGTTTTTACCGGTGCTGCCGGGGCCGATTGTCGGCCTGCTGTTGCTGCTGGTGTTCCTGATCAGCCGTGGCCAGGTCGGCGAACCGCTGAACCTCGCGGCCAGCAGTCTGCTGCGTTATCTGCCCTTGCTGCTGGTACCGCCAGCCGTGGGTGTGATGGTTTACGCCAAAGACATTGCCGCGGATTTCTGGGCCATCGTCGGTGCGCTGGTATTGTCACTGTTGCTGTCACTGGCCTTCGCTGGCGTGCTGATGCAGAGCATGGTCAAGCGTCACGCTCATCGTGAGGACGGCCAATGATCCTCGACTGGCACGGCGCCTGGACGTCGGTGATTCATCATCCGTTGTTCGGTATTGGCATTACGCTGGGTGCTTATCAGTTGGTGCTGGCGGCGTTCGAGAAAACCCGCTGGATCTTTCTGCAACCGGTGCTGGTCTCGATGCTACTGGTGATCGGCGTATTGGTGGGTTGCGGCCTGACCTATGCCGAGTACCGCAAGAGCACCGAGATCCTCAGCATCCTGCTCGGGCCTGCGACCGTGGCGCTGGCTGTGCCGCTGTACCTCAATCTGCGACGCATTCGGCAGTTGTTCTGGCCGATATTTACTACGCTGGTGATAGGTGGCGTCGTCGCCACCGGCATGGGCGTATTGCTAGGCTGGTCGTTTGGTGCCGAACACATGATCCTGATGACCATGGCGCCGAAGTCGGTGACGTCGCCGATTGCCATGCTGGTGGCGGAGCAGATCGGTGGCGTCGCGGCGCTGGCGGCAGTGTTCGTGTTGATCACCGGGGTGATCGGGGCGATCTTCGGGCCGAGCCTTTTGACCAGGCTGGGTGTGCACAGCCCTGAGGCGCGCGGTATGGCACTGGGCATGACAGCGCACGCGGTCGGCACGGCGGTGGCGATGCAGGAAAGTGAAGAATGCGGCGCCTTCGCGGCGCTGGCGATGAGTCTGATGGGCGTGGCCACGGCAGTTTTCCTGCCGTTGGCGGTGTCGATGGTGGTGTAAGGAAATGTCTATGAGCTTGCCGCTTTTTCCGCTGAACACGGTGTTGTTTCCTGGTTGCATCCTCGATTTGCAGATCTTCGAGGCGCGCTACCTGGACATGATCAGTCGTTGCATGAAACAGGGCGGCGGCTTCGGCGTGGTGTGCATCCTCGACGGCGAAGAAGTCGGCATCGCCCCGGCGGGCTACGCGCTGGTCGGATGCGAGGCGCTGATCACTGATTTCAAACAGCAGGACAATGGCTTGCTGGGCATTCGGGTGCAGGGCGGGCGGCGTTTCCACGTGTTGCGTACCGAGATTCAGCGCGATCAGCTGACCGTCGCCGAGGTCGAGTGGCTGGAGGACGAACCTGAGCAACCGCTGCAGGACGAAGACGCCGACCTGGTTGCGCTGCTCAAAGCCTTGGCCGAACACCCGATGGTCGAAGCATTGAACATGGGCACCGAAGCAACCGGGCAGCAGTCGTTGGCCAATCAGTTGGCGTACCTGTTGCCGTTTGCCGAAGTGGACAAGATCGACCTGCTGCAACTCGATGATCCGCAGCAGCGGCTGGATGCGATTCAGGCGCTGCTGGATGAGTTGCAGGGTGAGTTGTTTGCTTAGTTGTACTTTGTATTAACTTGGTTTGTCTGCCAGTATTGTTTTGATTTTGTCTTTGTCTTAATTTCAAGTTGCCCGCAAGGAGTGGGCGATCTGATTAATAACAAGGATGAAGTCATGAATATTTATGAAGACGAATGGGCGTTTTGGGATGATGTCGCTGGCAAATATATTCTGAAGCATGCAGCGGCCGATCATAACGTCGATAAGGTAATAGATGCGGCGGGCGTTTATGCTGACTTGATGGTGGTTGAACGTCGTAAGCGCAAGCGCTTAAAACCTTTGTTGAAGGAAGTGTCCGTGGCCGCTATGCCTACGGTTTAGTCAGTATTTTTGTATTTCGTTATTTTTGTTAACGGTACTCTCGCTATGTTGGTGGGGAGTAAGTAGTGCCGCATCTAATAAAATCAAGGTGTTTTTATGGTCATGGAAGAAAATAAAACGTTTACAGCGAACCTTTACGTTAACGGTTTGCCGTTGGTCCTGAACCAACAGCGCCTGAAGACAAGACTCAGTGATCCGCGAATCACCAGGCACGAACAACTGGATGTTGAAGTTGCCCTGGCCGACAGGGGCGCTTCGAGTATTATTACGCTCGCCGATCATGAGGATGATACTCCTTTGTTATTCAAGTTTGTTCCGCGCGGTGACGATTATGCTGTCACAGTCGTTTTGCGAGGTGCTTATGAAGGATGGCGCTTGAAAATAGAGGCCGATACTCACCATGTGTCCGTAAGTGACAATGCGGATTCTGATTTTTTTTCAATCAGTAAACACGGCGCGCCTAAAGCCAGGTTTACTGATCTTGACCCAGGGCCCTCTTATGTTTACATCGTGAGTGAGGTGAATGGGCGAGCGTTATATCGTGCCGAAGAGAGCGGGAAGATAATCTTTAAAAATGTAGACCCCAACCGCACGGGACATGACGCCTTTAACAACAAGCCAGCCGCCTTTGTACTCAAGGTTATTCCGACGTCCGCCGCGGTGGATGAGTGAACTCGCGCCATTCATTCGTGCAATGAATGGCGCGTTTTATCGGTATCTTTAATACGCATACCGCAACATCGCATGCGGCAAATGCCGCAACGCAAAGAAACCGAACAGCGCCACCAGCGCCGGCAACACCAGCCACCAGACCTTTGGTGGCATGGCGTTCAGCGGCGCCGGGCGCTGATTCAGCCACAAACTCGCCGCACACACGCACGCCGCCAGCATCGCGCCGGCCAGCACATCCGTCGGCCAGTGCGCGCCCAGGTACACCCGCGACAGGGCAATCGCCAGCGCGGGCAAGCAACCCAATAGCAGCCAGGTCAGACGCATGCGCGGCGGTTGTCCGCGGCCGGCCAGCACGGCCAGCGTCAGAAACAGCGCAAAAGAGCCCGAGGCGTGGCCGCTCGGCATGCTGTAGCTGGTCAGAGGATCGCTCAACACTTCCGGGCGTACGCGGGCGAAAAAGTGTTTGGTCACGGTGTTGCCCAGCGCGGTGCACAGCAGGGTGCTACCGGCGAAAATCGCCTGGCGCCATTGCCGGGTGAGCAACAGCAAACCCGTCAGCAGGGCGCTGAACACCAGCATGTTGCGGAATTCGCCGATCAGCGTGAACGTCACCGCCACTTCATCGAGCAGCGGGCTGCGATGTTCCTGCACCAGGGTCATCACGCCCTGATCGAGGGCGGTCAGGTGCGGATAGCCGATAAACAGTCCGGCCAAAATAAGGAAGCTCATTCCGGTAATCAGCATCGTCGCTTTGCGATGACGGCGCATGCTGCTGGTGATGCTCAAGCCCACCATGAGGGCGATGCTGCCGGCGACGATGCCGGCCTCAGGCCAGAATCCCTCCGGCAACGGCAAGCGAATTGCCGCCCCCGTGGCCCAGCCGGGCAGCAGGTACGCGACGCTCCAGCCGGCGGCGGCCAGCAAGCTGACGGCGGCGAAGCGCGGGAAGGGCATGTCGAACATCCCGGCGACCATCGGCAGCATCGGCCGCAGCGGACCGATGAAACGCCCGACCAGCAGGCTGGCGATGCCGTAGCGCTGGAAATACGCCTCGGCCCCGGCGATCCATTCCGGATGATGGCGCAACCCTGGCAGGCGCCGGATGTTCTGGTGGAAATGTCGTCCGATGAAGTAAGAGACGATATCGCCCAGAACGCCGGCGAGGAATCCCAGTAATAGCGTTTCGCTCAATGACAGCGCGCCACTGCCGGCCAGTACCGCCACGGCAAACAGCAGCACCGTGCCGGGCACGATCAGCCCGGCAATCGCCAAGCATTCCACGAAGGCCACTATGAACACCGCCGCGGCCAGCCATTGCGGGTTGACCGTCAACCAACCGGTCACGCTATCGAGCCATGGGCCCATAAAACAACTCCCTCTTATTAATTGACCCCCGGCGTAGGAGCTGCCGCAGGCTGCGATCTTTTGATCTTGATCCTTTAAGATCAAAAGATCGCAGCCTACGGCAGCTCCTACAGGGAACTGTGTTCACAGCAAAAAATAATCGCGACCTTCGACCTGCCCCCGTCGCAGCGGGTTTCGCGTGCAATACGGCGCGTAAGCCGCATCGACGAAGCGGTACATCAAATGCTCATCGCGGCCGTGGGGAATGCCCAAACGCGTGGTTTGTATGATGTGAACGGGCGCCGGGCCGACATCTTCCACCAGCAGCACTTCATGGTCGAAGCGCTTGGCGTCCCAGACCGGCACCTTCAGGCCCAGCGCCTTGCAGAGCAAAGTCTGTCCGGCGCAAAGCTTTTGCGAGGGGCGAGGGCGACTTTGGGCGTCGGGATTGTTCAACAGCATCTGCGCCAGGCTCGCCGGCCCGCTCAAGTCATCGACCCACGGATAGGCGGATTTGATCAGCACAGCATTGCCCGGCCCCTGGGCGCTGAAGTTCAGGGAATCGCCGCCCCGGGCGTAGTACATATAGATGTGGCCGCCATCCAGAAACAAAGCCTTACGTTTTTCTGTGTAGCCGAGGGAGGCGTGGCTGCCTTTTTCTTCGCAGTAATAGGCTTCGGTCTCGATGATCCGGGCGCTGAGCCACAGGTCGCCGACCCGGTGACGGATGACTTTGCCGAGTAAATCCCGCGCCAGCGTTTGGGCGTCTCTGTCGAAAAATGCATCCGCGAGCCCCTTGGGCAGGCTCGTCGCGGACGTGCGAACAGTCAGGTTGGTCATGATGAACGGCGTTTATCAGGGCTGATTGAGTCGCGATGATAACAATTTGCAGCTTAATCACGGCTGAACGTCGGCAAATTGCCCTCCATTTCGACCATCCGCCCGTCACCGCTGTTAGTCGGGAGACGTGACAGCTATAATCTGCCGCTTTCCTCTTTACCAAGTCCACGCCAGACCATGACTGAGTCCGTTCTTGACTACATGACCCGCCTGGGTCGCGCTGCCCGCGAGGCTTCTCGCGTCATCGGCCGTGCCAGCACCGCGCAGAAAAACCGCGCCTTGCAGGCTGCTGCCAATGCGTTGGACGCTGCACGCGCCGAGCTGACGGCTGCCAATGAACTGGATTTGGCCGCTGGCCGCGCCAATGGTCTTGAGCCTGCATTGCTTGAGCGTCTGGCGCTGACCCCGGAACGCATCGACGGCATGATCGTCGGTTTGCGTCAGGTAGCGGCTTTGCCGGACCCGGTCGGCGCGATCCGCGACATGAGCTTTCGGCCATCGGGCATTCAGGTCGGCAAGATGCGCGTGCCGTTGGGCGTGATCGGGATCATCTACGAATCCCGGCCGAACGTGACCATCGATGCCGCCAGCCTGTGCCTGAAGTCCGGCAACGCGACCATCCTGCGTGGCGGCTCCGAGGCGATTCATTCCAATCGTGCCATTGCCGCCTGCATCCAGCGCGGTCTGGCCGAAGCCGATTTGCCTGCCGCCGTGGTGCAAGTGGTCGAAACCACCGATCGTGCCGCCGTTGGCGCACTGATCACCATGCCAGAATACGTCGACGTTATCGTGCCCCGTGGCGGCCGTGGCCTGATCGAGCGCGTTAGCCGCGATGCCCGCGTGCCGGTTATCAAACACCTGGACGGCATCTGTCACGTTTATGTCAGTGCCCACGCCGACCTGCCGAAAGCCCAGCGCATCGCCTTCAATGCCAAGACTTACCGCTATGGCATCTGCGGTGCCATGGAAACCCTGCTGGTGGACCAATCGGTCGCCAAGGATTTCCTGCCGTCGATGGCTGCACAGTTCCGCGAAAAAGGCGTCGAGCTGCGTGGCTGCGAGCGCACCCGGGCGATCATCGAGGCTGTTGCCGCTAGTGAAGAAGACTGGAACACCGAGTACCTGGCGCCGATTCTCTCGATCCGTGTGGTCGACGGGCTGGACCAGGCCATCGAACACATTAATAAGTACGGCTCCCATCACACCGATTCGATCGTCAGCGAAAACCTTGCTGACACCCGGCGTTTCGTCGCGGAAGTCGATTCGTCGTCGGTGATGATCAATACCCCGACGTGCTTCGCCGATGGCTTCGAATACGGATTGGGTGCCGAGATTGGCATTTCTACTGATAAGCTGCACGCCCGCGGCCCGGTGGGTCTCGAAGGTTTGACCTGCGAGAAGTACATCGTGGTCGGTGATGGCCAGTTGCGCGGCCAGGCGTCGGACTGACTTGGGCGACCTCGACTTGTCAGCCCCGGTCACCGCCAGCGAGCCTGCGCCTCGACGCATTGGCATGCTGGGCGGAACCTTCGACCCGGTGCACATCGGCCATTTGCGCAGTGCGCTGGAAGTCGCCGAATCGCTGGCGCTCGATGAGCTGCGTCTGACACCCAGTGCCAGACCACCTCATCGCGGTACGCCGCAAGTGTCGGCGAAAGACCGTCTGGCGATGGTCGAGTGCGCGGTGGCCGGTGTGGCGCCGTTGGTGGTGGACGCCCGCGAACTGCAGCGGGACAAACCGTCTTACACCATTGACACCCTGGAGCTGATGCGCGCCGAACTGGCCGCCTCCGACCAGGTTTTTCTACTTTTGGGCTGGGACGCATTTTGCGGCCTGCCCACTTGGCACCGCTGGGAAGAGTTGCTCCAGCATTGCCACATCCTGGTGCTGCAACGCCCGGATGCCGACAGCGAACCGCCGGATGCCTTGCGCAATCTGTTGGCGGCACGCTCGGTGAGCGACCCGCTGGCCCTCAAAGGGCCGAGCGGACAGATTGCATTCGTCTGGCAGACACCGCTCGCGGTATCCGCCACCCAGATCCGTCAACTGCTGGCCAGCGGTAAGTCGGTACGTTTCCTGGTGCCCGACGCGGTCCTGGCCTACATCGATGCGCACGGACTCTACCGTGCGTCGAACTGAAAAAGGGAGCGCTTCAAAACACGTGAACGCGTGTACCGAAGCGCCCGAACATACGAGCAAAACGAGTTTTATATGACTGACAAAGACGTAACTAAAGTAAAGCGCAAAGGCACGTTCAAGAGCGCCCCGCTGCCAGTAGAGGTTCCAACCGGCCCTGAGCTGCGCGGCGAAGAGCTGGTCAAGGTTGCCGTAGCGGCCCTGGAAGACGTGAAAGGCCAGGACATTCAGGTAATCGACGTTCGTGAAAAGCAGAGCATCACTGACTTCATGATCATCGCTACCGGTACCTCCAACCGCCAGATCGGCGCGATGCTGGACAAGGTCCGCGAAGCCGTCAAAGCCCTGGGCGTCAAGCCACTGGGTGAAGAAGGCAAGGGCGACAGCGACTGGGTGCTGCTGGATATGGATGATGTCATCGTGCACATGATGACCGCTTCGGCTCGTCAGTTTTACGACCTGGAGCGTCTGTGGTCCGGTGCAGAACAGAGCCGTGCTCTGAACGCGGCTCACCACAGCCCGGAAAACACCCATGAGCACTTCGTCAAGCTCAACAAAGACCAGCAATAAGGGACCGCTGTGCGACTGCGACTGATCGCCGTCGGTTCACGCATGCCCAAGTGGGTGGAAGAAGGCTGGCATGAATATGCCAAGCGTCTTCCGTCCGAGCTGGCGCTGGAACTGGTGGAAATACCGCTCAACACCCGTGGCAAGAACGCCGACGTGGCGCGCTTCATCCGTCAGGAAGGCGAAGCCATGCTGGCCAAGGTCGGGCCGAACGAGCGCGTTGTGACCCTCGAAGTCCACGGCAAGCCCTGGAGCACCGAGCAGCTGGCGGTCGAGCTCGATCGCTGGCGGCTGGACTCGCGCACGGTGAATTTCATGGTCGGCGGCCCCGAAGGGCTGGCGCCGGAAGTCTGTGCCCGGGCCGATCAGCGCTGGTCGCTCTCGCCGTTGACGTTGCCGCACCCGCTGGTGCGAATCCTGATCGGCGAACAGCTGTATCGTGCCTGGACAGTCCTGTCCGGCCACCCTTACCACAAGTAGTTCTGCCCTCATGCCCCAGCCGATCCGCATCAAGGACCACGAAAAAGACGCCCGTCTGGTGCGTGGCCGCGTCGTGTTCGGGGCAATTGCGGTCGTGACGCTGATCGGTGTGCTGATCGCGCGGCTGTATTTCCTTCAGGTGATCCAGTACGAGTACCACTCGACCCTGTCGGAAAACAACCGCGTCCATGTGCAGCCGATTCCGCCGACTCGGGGCTTGATCTTCGATCGCAATGGCGTGGTGGTGGCGGATAACCGGCCCAGCTTCAGCCTGAGCATGACCCGCGAGCGCTCCGGCGACTGGCAGCAAGTACTGGACGTGATCGTCGAAGTGCTGGAGCTGACGCCCGAGGACCGAGTGATCTTCGAGAAGCGCATGCGTCAGGGGCGTCGGCCGTTCGAGCCGGTGCCGATCCTGTTCGAGCTGACCGAAGAACAGATCGCCCGCATCGCGGTGAACCAGTTCCGTCTGCCGGGCGTGGAAGTGGTCGCGCAGCTGGTTCGTCACTATCCGCAGGGCGCGCACTTTGCGCATTCGGTGGGATATATGGGGCGGATCAACGAGAAAGAGCTCAAGTCTCTGGACCCGGTGAGTTACAGCGGCACCCATCAAATTGGCAAAACCGGCATCGAGCGCTTCTACGAGCCCGAATTGCACGGTCAGGTCGGTTACGAAGAAGTCGAGACCAACGCCCGTGGCCGCGTGCTGCGGGTGCTCAAACGTACCGAACCGGTTTCCGGCAAGGACATCGTCCTGAGCCTGGACATCAAATTGCAGGAGGCCGCCGAAGCTGCACTCGGCGGTCGCCGTGGCGCAGTGGTGGCGCTGGACCCGAAAACCGGCGAAGTCCTGGCGATGGTCAGTCAGCCGAGTTTTGACCCGAACCTGTTCGTCACCGGCATCAGTTTCAAGGCCTATTCCGAACTGCGCGATTCCATTGATCGGCCGCTGTTCAACCGCGTGCTGCGCGGCCTGTACCCGCCGGGTTCGACCATCAAACCGGCAGTGGCAATTGCCGGCCTGGATTCTGGCGTTGTGAACGCGTCGAGTCGGGTGTATGACCCCGGCTATTACCAGTTGCCCAACTACGATCACAAATACCGGAACTGGAACCGTACCGGTGACGGCTACGTCGATCTGGACACGGCGATCATGCGGTCCAACGACACCTACTTCTACGACCTGGCCCACAAACTGGGAATCGATCGCTTGTCGGCGTACATGAGCAAGTTCGGCATCGGCCAGAAGGTTTCGCTGGACATGTTCGAAGAGTCGCCGGGGCTGATGCCTACACGTGAATGGAAGCGTGCAACCCGGCGTCAGGCCTGGTTCCCGGGCGAAACGCTGATTCTCGGGATTGGTCAGGGCTACATGCAATCAACGCCATTGCAACTGGCCCAGGCCACGGCGCTGGTCGCGAACAAGGGTGTCTGGAACCGTCCGCACCTGGCCAAGACCGTCGAAGGCGAGCGGCCGAAGGATGAAAACCCGATGCCGGATATCATCCTGCGTGACCCGTCCGACTGGACCAAGGTCAACCACGGCATGCAACAGGTGATGCACGGTGCCCGTGGTACCGCGCGCAAGGCATCGATTGGCGCTCAATACCGGATTGCCGGCAAAAGTGGTACGGCCCAGGTCGTCGCGATCAAGCAGGGCGAGAAGTACGACCGCTCCAAGGTTCAGGAGCGCCATCGCGACCACGCCTTGTTCGTCGGCTTCGCCCCAGCCGACAACCCGCAAATCGTGGTGTCGGTGATGGTCGAGAACGGCGAGTCCGGTTCCGGCGTCGCAGCGCCCGTGGTGCGTCAAATCATGGACGCCTGGCTTCTGGACCAGGACGGTCGGTTGAAGGCCGAATACGCCAGCCCTATCAGTGCGGAGGCTACGGCCCGTGAAGAGTAATTTCGATCGCATCCTCTCCAGCGAGGATGTGATGCGTCGCCGCGCGACGCTGTTGCAACGCATGCACATCGACGGGCCGTTGCTGATCCTGCTGCTGACCCTCGCCGCCGGCAGCCTGTTCGTGCTGTATTCGGCCAGCGGCAAGAGCTGGGATCTGCTGGCCAAGCAGGCTACCTCGTTCGGCATCGGCCTGGTGTCGATGATCGTCATCGCCCAATTCGAGCCGCGCTTCATGGCCCGTTGGGTGCCAGTCGGTTATGTCCTCGGCGTGCTGTTGCTGGTGGTGGTGGATGTCATGGGCCACAACGCCATGGGCGCCACACGCTGGATCAACATTCCCGGGGTGATCCGCTTCCAGCCCTCGGAGTTCATGAAGATCCTGATGCCGGCGACCATCGCCTGGTATCTGTCCAAGCGCACTTTGCCGCCGCAGCTCAAGCATGTGGGTGTCAGTCTGTTTCTGATCGGCTTGCCGTTTATCCTGATCGTGCGTCAGCCCGATCTTGGTACTTCGCTGCTTATCCTCGCCGGTGGCGCTTTCGTGTTGTTCATGGGCGGCTTGCGCTGGCGCTGGATCATCAGCGTAATCGCCGCCGCCGTGCCGGTGGCCGTCGCGATGTGGTTCTTCATCATGCACGACTACCAGAAACAGCGAATCCTGACCTTCCTCGATCCGGAAAGCGATCCGCTGGGCACTGGCTGGAACATCATTCAATCGAAAGCCGCCATCGGTTCCGGCGGTGTGTTCGGCAAGGGCTGGCTGCTCGGCACCCAGTCGCACCTGGACTTCCTGCCGGAAAGCCACACCGACTTCATTATTGCGGTCATGGGCGAAGAATTTGGCCTGGTGGGTATCTGCGCACTGCTGCTGATTTACCTGCTGTTGATCGGCCGCGGACTGGTGATTACTGCCCAGGCCCAGACATTGTTCGGCAAATTGCTCGCGGGCAGCCTGACCATGACGTTTTTTGTTTACGTTTTCGTCAACATCGGTATGGTCAGTGGCCTGTTGCCGGTTGTGGGGGTGCCGTTGCCGTTCATTAGCTACGGAGGAACTTCGCTGGTGACGCTGCTGTCAGCGTTTGGGGTTTTGATGTCGATCCATACCCATCGTAAGTGGATCGCTCAGGTTTGAATAAGGTGAAGATTTCAATGCAAGTAATGCGTGGCTGGGCGACTCGATATGCGCCATGGGTCGGCCTGGTAAGCATCCTTGGCACAGCGCAGGAAGCGTTGGCCGGCGATTACGAAGGCTCACCGCAGGTGGCCGAATTCGTCGGTGAAATGACCCGCGACTACGGTTTTGCCGGTGAACAGCTGATGGGCGTGTTCCGCGAAGCCGAGCGCAAGCAGTCGATTCTGGACGCGATCTCGAAACCGGCCGAGCGGGTCAAGCAGTGGAACGAGTATCGCCCGATGTTCATCACCGACGCGCGCATCGCCCGTGGCGTGGACTTCTGGCGCCAGCACGAGGCGGTACTGGCCCGTGCCGAGCAGGAATACGGCGTGCCGGCGCAGGTCATCGTCTCCATCATCGGCGTTGAGACCTTTTTCGGCCGCAATACCGGCAATTTTCGAGTAATCGACGCCTTGTCGACCCTGGGTTTCGACTATCCTCCCCGTGCCGAATTTTTCCGCAAGGAATTGCGTGAGTTCCTGTTGCTGGCCCGGGAAGAGCAGGTCGATCCGCTGACCCTCAAAGGCTCTTACGCCGGCGCGATGGGTTTGCCGCAGTTCATGCCGAGCAGTTTTCGCGCCTACGCGGTGGACTTCGACGGTGACGGCCACATTAATATCTGGACCAATCCGGACGATGCCATTGGCAGCGTCGCCAGTTATTTCAAGCGTCACGGCTGGGTCGCCGGTGAACCGGTGGTCAGCCGCGCCGATGTGCGTGGCGAACACGTGGACGAAGGTTTGACCACGGGCATCGAACCGACTAAAACCGTCGGGGAGTTGCGGGCGCTGGGGTGGTCAAGTCATGATGCGCTGCGCGATGATATGCCGGTCACGGCTTTCCGCCTGGAAGGTGACAATGGCCCCGAATACTGGATGGGCCTGACGAATTTTTACGCAATCACGCGTTATAACCGCAGCGTGATGTACGCCATGGCCGTACATCAACTGTCTGAACAGCTGGTCCAAGCACGGGGCGTCAAGTAATGCGGGCATTGCCTATGAATAAACCCCTGAAGCTGATGGCATTCGCCGCGTTGGCGGTGCTGGTCGCCAGTTGTTCGACCAGCCGTGCGCCGACCCAGAAGTCTTCCACCGCCGTGCGCGCAGCGCCAGGCCTGGACATCAACCGCGCGCACAAAGATGGCGCGCCGTGGTGGGACGTCGATGTATCGCGCATCCCGGATGCCACGCCGACCCTGCATACAGGTCCTTATAAAGCCAACCCATACACCGTGCTGGGCAAGACTTATTTCCCGTTGCAGGAATCCAGGACCTACGTGGCCTCGGGCACTGCGTCCTGGTATGGCACCAAGTTCCACGGTCAGAACACCGCCAATGGCGAGGTTTACGACCTGTACGGCATGAGTGCTGCTCACAAGACCTTGCCGCTGCCCAGTTACGTTCGGGTGACCAACCTGGACAACAACAAGAGTGTAGTCCTGCGAGTCAACGACCGCGGGCCGTTCTACTCGGACCGAATCATCGACTTGTCCTACGCGGCCGCCAAGAAGCTCGGCTATGCCGAAACTGGTACCGCGCGGGTCAAGGTCGAAGGCATTGACCCGCAGCAATGGTGGGCAGCCAAAGGCCGTCCGGCGCCTTTGATGCTTAACGAGCCGCAAATCTCGCAAAAAAGCGCCCCGACGATTACGGCTTCGGCCGGCACCGTCGAACAATGGACACCACCGCCGCAGCAGCACGCCGCGGCCGTTGTGCCCGTCCCGATCGATGCAAAAAAAAACGCTTCTGTACCAGCCTCTGGCCAGTATCTGCAGGTGGGCGCGTTCGCCAACCCGGACGCTGCAGAGCTCCTGAGATCGAAGCTCAGCGGGATGGTGAGCGCTCCGGTGTTCATCAGTTCGATCGTGCGCAATCAACAGACGCTGCATCGGGTACGCATGGGGCCGATCGGCTCGCCGGGTGAAATCCAGCAAGTGCAGAACAGTGTGCGCCTGGCCAATCTCGGTTCGCCGAGCCTGGTCACCGCCGAGTAATACGTAGTACTTGATTGACGGTTCGCTTGCGGTTTGGGGGGCGAACCGGGTTGTTGGCTCGTTGAAGAACAAAAGCCCGGCAAGGGTTCTGAGTGAACAACTGAACACGCGACAGCTCGTAGGGTTTGTTCGAAAACTCGCCGAGCGGCGATCAGGCAAGGCAAAAACAGGTGAGGACGCGGAGTGTAGGGGACCTACATGAGCATTCCGAGCCTGTTTTTAACGCCGCATGATCGTCGCGCAGGCAGTTTTGGACAAAGCCTGAAAGCTGTCTGATTAGTTTTGCCCTTGGGCAGTTTCCATTAGCGATTTCGAGAGACGGATGAACATCACCACCTTTGCCAAACGCCTGTGCCTGCTAGTCCCGCTGCTCCTCTCGCCTGCCGCTTTCGCGGTCGAGATGATGCCGTCGCCACCGCAACTGGCCGCCAAAGCCTACGTACTCATGGACGCCAGCAGCGGCAACGTGCTGGTAGAGAACAATGGTGACCAGCGTCTGCCTCCGGCCAGCCTGACCAAGCTGATGACCGCGTACATCGCGACCCTGGAAATCCGTCGTGGCCAGATCGGCGAAAACGACCCGGTGACCGTCAGCGAAAACGCCTGGCGTACCGGCGGTTCGCGGATGTTCATCAAGGTCGGCTCGCAAGTCACTGTCAGCGACCTGCTGCACGGCATCATCATTCAGTCGGGTAACGACGCCAGTGTTGCGCTCTCCGAGCACATCGCCGGCAGCGAAGACGCCTTCGCTGACATGATGAACAAAACCGTGGCCGATCTGGGCATGACCAACAGCCACTTCATGAACCCGACCGGTCTGCCGAACCCTGAGCACTACTCGTCGGCTCACGACATGGCGGTGCTGGCTCGCGCGATCATCCACGAAGACCCAGCTCACTACGCGATCTACTCGCAGAAAGAGTTCTTCTGGAACGGCATCAAGCAACCAAACCGTAACCTGCTGCTGTGGCGCGACAAAACGGTCGACGGCCTGAAAACCGGCCACACCGACGAAGCCGGCTATTGCATGGTGTCTTCGGCCGTGCGTGATGGCATGCGCCTGATCGCTGTGGTGTTCGGCACCAGCAGCGAAGTGGCTCGCGCCTCCGAAACCCAGAAGCTGTTGACCTACGGTTTCCGCTTCTTCGAAACCCAGACGTTCTATCAGAAAGGCGCCGAACTGGCTCAGGCTCCTGTCTGGAAAGGCACCACCAATCAAGTCAAGGCCGGCCTGGCTGAAGACCTGACCATGACCCTGCCAAAAGGCCAGCTGAAAAAGCTCGCCGCCAGCATGACCATGAACCCGCAACTGGTTGCGCCAATCGCCAAGGGCGACGTAATCGGTAAAGTCGAAGTGAAGCTGGACGACAAAGTCGTGCATAGCGCTGATCTGATCGCTCTGGACGCGGTCGACGAGGGTGGTATCTTCCGCCGCATGTGGGATAGCATCCGTCTATTCTTCTACGGCTTGTTCAACTGAATTAGTGTGGACTTGCATGGCCCTGTTCCAATCCGGAACGGGGCCATGTCCGTTGCCACGGCTTACGAGGCCGTTACGCCATGACAGACAACGAAGTAAAGGCGCCAAAAATCGAATTTCCCTGCGCGGATTACCCTATCAAGGTGATCGGCGACACAGGCGTGGGTTTCAAGGACAAGATCATCGCAATCCTTGAGAAACACGCGACCGTTGACCACAAGACCCTGGCCGAGCGCCAGAGTACCAACGGTAAGTACACGACCATCCAGTTGCACATCATCGCCACCGGTCAAGAACAGCTGTACGACATCAACAGCGAGTTGCGGGCTACCGGTTTCGTGCACATGGTGCTGTGATGTCTGGCACGCTGGGCTTTCGCGAGCTCGGCCAGATGGCTTACGAGCCGGTCTGGCATGCCATGCAACGCTTCACCAACGAGCGCGGCAGCGATGCCGCGGACGAGATCTGGCTGGTCGAGCATCCACCGGTGTTCACCCAGGGGCAGGCCGGCAAGGCTGAGCACTTGTTGCTCCCGGGGGATATTCCGGTAGTAAAGGTTGATCGCGGTGGTCAGGTGACTTATCACGGTCCCGGCCAATTGGTGGCCTACCTGTTGCTCGATGTGCGCAAGCTGGGTTTCGGCGTGCGTGACCTGGTCAGCCGCATGGAACAATGCCTGATCGAGTTGCTGGCCAGCTACGGCGTGACCGCCGTGGCCAAGCCGGATGCACCGGGTGTCTACGTCAATGGGGCGAAAATCGCTTCTCTGGGTCTGCGGATCCGCCACGGTTGCTCCTTTCATGGCCTGGCCCTGAACGTGGACATGAACCTGGAACCGTTTCGACGGATTAATCCCTGCGGCTACGCCGGGCTGGCGATGACCCAGCTGAGCGATCACGCAGGATCGATTGAATTTGCCGAGGTAAGTGCCCGGCTGCGCGCGCAGCTCGTCAAACACCTCGACTATGCTGAGCAGACGACCCTAACGGGCGGAATCGACTGATATGACTACTGATGCAGTGCAAACCATGATCCCGACGCTGGATGTCACCGAGCGTCCGGCCCCGCGTGCCAAGGTTGAAGCCGGCGTCAAGCTGCGCGGCGCCGAGAAGGTTGCACGTATCCCGGTGAAGATCATTCCGACCACCGAACTGCCGAAGAAACCTGACTGGATTCGCGTGCGTATCCCGGTTTCCCCGGAAGTCGACCGCATCAAGGCCCTGCTGCGCAAACACAAGCTACACAGTGTGTGCGAAGAGGCGTCCTGCCCGAACCTGGGCGAATGCTTCTCCGGCGGCACCGCGACCTTCATGATCATGGGTGACATCTGCACCCGTCGCTGCCCGTTCTGCGACGTTGGCCATGGTCGTCCGAAGCCACTGGACACTAACGAGCCGGAAAGCCTGGCCATCGCCATCGCCGACCTGAAACTCAAGTACGTGGTGATCACCTCGGTTGACCGCGATGACCTGCGTGACGGTGGTGCCCAGCACTTTGCCGATTGCATCCGCGAGATCCGCAAGCTGTCGCCGAACGTACAGCTCGAAACCCTGGTTCCGGACTACCGCGGTCGTATGGACGTTGCGCTGGAAATCACCGCTGCCGAGCCGCCGGATGTGTTCAACCACAACCTGGAAACCGTGCCGCGCCTGTACAAGGCCGCGCGTCCGGGTTCGGATTACCAGTGGTCGCTGACCCTGCTGCAACGTTTCAAGCAGATGATGCCGCACATTCCGACCAAGTCCGGCCTGATGCTGGGTCTTGGCGAGACTGACGAAGAAGTGATCGAAGTCATGAAGCGCATGCGCGAACACGACATCGACATGCTGACCCTGGGCCAGTACCTGCAACCGTCCCGCAGCCACTTGCCGGTCCAGCGTTTCGTGCACCCGGACGTGTTCGCCTGGTTCGCCGAGGAAGGTTACAAGATGGGCTTCAAGAACGTCGCTTCCGGCCCTCTGGTACGTTCCTCGTACCACGCCGACGAGCAGGCGAGACTGGTCAAGGCCGAGCTGATGTCGTCCTGATCGGCTGCAAGACATGAAAACGCCCGCAAGGCATTGCGCCTTGCGGGCGTTTTTTTGCCTTGCCCACGGCAATCAGCGCTTTTTCCTGCAACCTGCGGGGCGACTGACCCTCTTCTGTTTGTCCCCGTTCCTGACTACTGTGTGCTGAAGTGTTCACGCAGGGAGATTCATGGATGACCGTTCGACCGACTCACACGCTCTGTCCTCACGCACCCGTTCCGGCTTTACCGTCGCAAGGGCTGATCGGCGTCATTGCGCCCGCTGGTCCCGCACCGTTGGACGCCGATAAAGCCATCGCCTGGATGAGCGCTCGCGGATATTCACTGCGGATTTTCCCTGGCGTGTACGAGAAAGATGATTATCTGGCCGGCAGCGACGATGCTCGGCTCAATGACCTGCACGCGGCGTTTGCCGACAGTGAGGTCGACGCCATCATTTGCTTGCGTGGGGGTTACGGTACGCCGCGGTTGCTCGATCGCATCGACTTTGAACTGCTGCGCAACAATGCCAAGCCGTTCATCGGCTACAGCGACATCACCGCGCTGCATTTGGCGATCAGCCGTTATGCGGGCTTCGTGACCTTTCATGGCCCGATGCTCAACGCCGACCTGCTGGGTGACAAGCAAAAACCTACCGAGTCTTCATTCTTCAACATGCTCAGAGGACAGGTGAAGGCCGGTAGCGTGTTGATGCACCCGGTGGCCTACCCGTTGACCACAATCGAGCCTGGTATCGCTCACGGGCGTTTGCTGGGGGGCAATTTGTCGCTGATCGCAGCGACCATGGGCACGCCGTATGAGTTGGATGCCGAGGGCGTCATCCTGTTTATCGAGGACATCAACGAGCCGTTGTATCGCATAGACCGACTGCTGACCCATCTGCGTCTTGCCGGCACGCTGCACAAGCTGCGCGGGGTTTTGGTGGGGGATGTGGCGGGGGTTGATACGGTTGCGTTGGAGCGTTTGCTCAAGCAGACCTTCGAGCCGTTGCGGATACCGGTGTTGTCCGGGTGGCGCAGCGGGCATTGCGATCCGAACCTGACGTTGCCGATGGGTGCGCTGGTCAGGTTAGATGCGGGGAACAAGGCGTTGGTGTTGGAGCAGGATGTGGTCGTCAGGCGCTAGATAGTGGTTGCTTATTAGTCAGTCTTCGCGAGCAAGCCCGCTCCCACAGGGGATACGCGGTGCCAATGTGGGAGCGGGTTTGCTCGCGAAGGCGGCATCCGCCATACGGCTGACTATCGGTTACGCAGTCCTTCGAGCAACTTGTGCGTCGGATACCCATCCGCCGGCCAGCCAAACGACTGCTGGGCGCTGCGGATCGCTTTGCGGGTGTTGGCGCCGATAATGCCGTCGGCGTTGCCTGCGTCATAGTTCTGCGCGCTCAGCAGGCTTTGCAGTTCGATCCGCTCGGTACGGCTCAGCGGCAAATCATCTTTCGGCCATATGCCGTTGATCAGACCAGCACCGTTGAAACGCTCGGACAACAGGCTAACGGCCAAGGCGTAGGACGACGAATTGTTGTACTTGAGGATCGCGCGGAAGTTGTCGAGGACCAGGAACGCCGGACCACGGTAACCGGCCGGCAGCAGCAGGGCGGCTGACAGGTGTTCGGAGCCTGGCGGAACCTGGCCGCCATTGGGCAGGGTGACGCCCAGTTGCAGCCATTCAGCGACGCTCTTGCGAATCGTGCCATCGGCCAGGATGTAGTTGAAACTGCCCGGCAGCTGCACTTCAAAGCCCCACGGCTGGCCTTTCTGCCAGCCCGAGCTTTGCAGGTAATGCGCCGTCGAGGCCAGCGCGTCGGCCGGGCTGCCCCATATGTCGCGGCGGCCGTCGCCATCGAAGTCCACTGCGTGGGTGTTGTAGGTGGTCGGGATGAACTGGGTCTGGCCCATGGCGCCGGCCCAGGAGCCAAGCATCTTCTCAGGCTCGATATCACCCTGTTGCAGGATCTGCAGGGCGGCGATCAGTTGCGCGTGGGCAAACCCGGGGCGCCGACCTTCATAGGCCAGGGTCGCCAGGGAATTAATCACCGACTTGTTGCCCTGAAACTGCCCGAAGTTACTTTCCATGCCCCACACCGAGACCAGTGCCTGACGATCGACGCCGTAGCGCTGTTCGATGCTTTGCAAAATGTCGGCGTACTGGTTGGCCAGTGCCTGACCATTGCGTACCCGCAGCGGCGAAAGCGCACCGTCGAGGTATTCCCACACCGGGCGGGAGAATTCTGGCTGGCTGCGGTCGGCGCGGATCACGCTGGTGTCGAGGCTGACATTGGCGAAGGCGCGGTCGAACAGATCGGCGCGGATACCGGCGGCCAGAGCGTCCTTGCGGAAACCCGCCTGCCATTCGGCGAAGGTCTGGGTTGGCTGGATGTCGAGGTTTTCACCGGTCGGCACCACGGGCGGAATGACCGCAGGGGCTGTCGCGACGGGGAGGGTCTGAAGCGGCTTGGCGTCGGCTGCGGTCGGTTTTTCCGCGCAGGCGACTAGCAAAACGAGGCTGGAGGCAGCTATCAGTTGGCGCAGGGGCCAACGACGGGAAATACAAAGGGGCATGCACGGGTCCAGGGAGTACGAATCAGGTGCAGACCTTAACATGTTGAGCGAGCGCTTGCCTTTCAGGCCGCCAGAAAGTAAGAAGCCTCCCAGCTATTAGACTGGAAGGCTTCGCGGCGGTAGCTGCCTTTGCCCTTGCCGGTTGGTTCCTGACGGCTGCGGAACAGTGGCTGGGCGATGATGGATTTGGCCTTGTTGGGGCCATGTTTCGATGGCTTTTTGCTCATGATGATTTCTCGCAAGTGAGTGGGCTTTGCGGGGCAAATCATCGGCCGAACCAAGGGTTCTGTCTATAGGGCAAATGCAGGTGTGATTTGTTGGAAGAAAAATCAAAAGATCGCAGCCTGCGGCAGCTCCTACATGGGATTGCGTACATCTGTAGGAGCTGCCGAAGGCTGCGATCTTTTGATCTTATTCTGCAGGCAACGACAATCTTTGGCCTGCCATCAACAACGACAATCGACTGAGGCTCATCCACGGCGAACCGGCCGCCTGGCCTTTGATCTGTGCGTCGATGCGCTGAGCTTCCAGTAATAGCTGCGCCCAGCGTTGCGCCGAGTAGCGTTGCAAGGCTTTGCTCATCAATGGTTTGCGTTTGTCCCAGACCGGCGGTCGGGCAGAGCTGAAGGCTTTGTCCAGCGGCACGCCCTGGCTGTATTGCAGTGACAGGTTGGCCAGCAGACGCAGCTCCCGGGCCAGCGCCCAGAGAATCACCGGTGGTTCGACGCCTTCACCGCGCAGGCCTTCGAGCATGCGTAGGGCATGAGCCGCTTCGCCGTTGAGAATCGCATCGGTCAGGCCAAAGACATCGAAGCGCGCACTGTCGGCCACCGCCGCTTGCACGGTTTCGACGGTGATCTGACCGCCTTCGGCCATCAGCTTGAGCTTTTCGATTTCCTGGGCTGCCGCCAGCAGGTTGCCCTCGACCCGTGCGGCGATCAGCTCGACGGCGTCCTGACTGGCGGAAAGCCCGGCCTGGGACAATCGTTGACGGATCCAGCTCGGCAACTGGTTGGCCTCTATCGGCCAGATTTGCACGAACTGGGTCTGCTGGCCTTCGACCAGCGCCTTGCCCCACTTGGTTTTCTGCGCACTGCCATCAAGTTTCGGCAGGCTGATCAGCAACACCGTGTCTTCGGCGGGCCGTGAGCAGTACTCGATAAACGCGGCAGCGCCTTTGTCACCCGGTTTGCCGGAGGGCAGACGCAGTTCCAGCAGGCGCTTTTCGGCGAACAGCGACATGCTCGCACCGGCTTGCAGCAACGTTCCCCAGTCGAAACTGGCGTCGGCGGCGAAGACCTGGCGCTCGTCGAATCCCTGTTGGCGGGCGGCGGCACGAATGGCGTCGGCGGCTTCCTGGCACAGCAGTGGGTCATCACCGCTGATGATGTAGACCGGCGCGAGGGCACCTTGCAGGTGTTTGGCGAGTTGGGCGGGGGCGAGTTTCATAGGCGAGGGCGAACGGGGCGCCTGAGCGCCCCGTAAGTCTTACTGCTGCGGCAGTTCGATTGGCGACTGGCGCGGTGTTTGCGCTTCAGCCTTCTGCGCCGCTTCCAGTGCATCGGCTTCAGCCTTGGCTCTGGCTTCGGCGGTCTGTTGCAGCTGATCCAGCTGGGTCGGCGTGAGCTGTTGCAGGCGCAGCATCATCTGTTGAACCAACTCACGACGCGTGTCTTTGCGCGCATCACTCGCTTCCTGGTCGGAACCCACCAGGTTGTTGCCGTCGTGCATGAAGACCTTCTGCACTTCGAGCTTGTCGCTCAGCAGCGAAAGGTTGCGCCCACCACGGATATCGTAGTTCAGCACCGTAGTCACCTGATACTCGCCAGTGCGACCGGCACCTGCGTAGCTGAGAATGCGCTGGCTTTCCTGCTCATCGGTCAGCACCAGTTTGTAGGGGGCTCCGGTGTAAACCTTGACGCCGCTGCTTTCGAGTACCTGACGCAGTTGAGTCACGGTTTCGCCGTAGGCGTTGCGGGCGCTCAGGTCGAGTTCCTTGATCGCCAGTTCAGTGGTGCCGGTGCCGCGCAGCTGGAAACCGCAGGCGCTCAACAGGACCGCAAGGCCCATCACCAGCAAATTGCGTTTGATCATCTTGTTGCTCCCCTTGAAACCATGTGGGCCGATCTTGCGGCCCGAAAGGTTTTACTCGGCGCCAGGTATGACCTGGCGCCTGATCCAATTAGCTGGCGACGATATTGACCAGTTTCCCGGGCACTACGATCACTTTACGAATGGTCAGACCGTCGACAAAGCGCAGCACGTTCTCGTTGGCCCGTGCGGCGGCTTCGACTTCTTCGCGGCTGGCGCTGGCGGGCATTTCGATGTGGCCGCGCAGCTTGCCGTTGACCTGGATGACCAGTTGCAAGCTGTCCTGCACCAACGCGCTTTCGTCCAGCACCGGCCAAGCGGCGTCGATCACCGGATCGGCGTGACCCAGGCGATGCCACAGCTCATGGCTGATGTGCGGAGTGATTGGCGCCAGCAGCAGGACCACGGTTTCCAGACCTTCGTGAACCAGCGCGCGATCCTGTTCGGTGCCTTGCGGGGCTTTTTCCAGCACGTTCATCAGCGTCATCACCTGGGCGATGGCGGTGTTGAATTTGTGGTTCTGGCCGACGTCGTGGCTGGCCTGCTTGATGGCCTGGTGGATCGAACGGCGAATGGCTTTCTGCTCGTCATTCAGGCCGGCGACGTCCAGTTTGCCCGGCAGGCCCTGAGTGACGTGGGCTTGAGCCAGGCGCCAGACACGCTTGAGGAAGCGGTGCGAACCTTCTACTCCGGAGTCGGACCATTCCGCGCTCATGTCGGGTGGCGAGGCGAACATCATGAACAGGCGGCAGGTGTCTGCGCCGAACTGGTCAATCATCGACTGTGGATCAACGCCGTTGTTCTTCGACTTGGCCATCTTCTCGGTGCCACCGATTTCCACCGGCAGGCCGTCTGCGATCAGCTTGGCGCTAATTACTTTGGCTTTGCTGTCGCGTTCGAGTTCGACGTCCGCCGGGTTGAACCACGTATAGGCACCGTTGGCTTCGCGACGATAGTAAGTCTCGGCGATCACCATGCCTTGGGTCAGCAGGTTCTTGAACGGCTCATTGGAACTCACCAGGCCTTCATCGCGCATCAGCTTGTGGAAGAAGCGCGCGTAGAGCAGGTGAAGAATGGCGTGTTCGATACCGCCGATGTACTGGTCCACCGGCAACCAATGGTCAGCCGCCGCTTTTTCCACCAGACCGCCTTCATAGTGCGGCGAGGCGTAACGGGCGTAGTACCACGAGGACTCGACGAAGGTGTCCATGGTGTCGGTTTCACGCTTGGCAGGCTGGCCGCATTTCGGGCAGCTGCACTCGTAGAACTCAGGCATGCGCGCCAATGGAGAACCGGCGCCATCCGGCACGACGTCTTCCGGCAACACGACTGGCAATTGATCTTCCGGGACCGGCACATCACCACAGGTTTCGCAGTGGATGATCGGGATCGGGCAGCCCCAGTAGCGCTGGCGGCTGATGCCCCAGTCGCGCAGGCGGAACTGGGTACGCGAGGCGCCGAGGTTCTTCTTGATCAGCGCGACTTCAATAGCGTCGAACGCACCAACGAAGTCGAGGCCATCGAACTCGCCGGAATTGATCAGCGTGCCGTGCTCGCCATAAGCGTCCTGCCACGGAGCCGGGTTGGTGTCACCGGAGCTGGTGCGCACCACGGACTTGATCGGCAGGTTGTACTTGGTGGCGAACTCGAAATCACGTTCGTCATGAGCTGGTACTGCCATGACCGCGCCATCGCCGTAGTGCATCAGCACATAGTTGGCGACCCACACCGGGAGTTTCTCACCGGTCAGCGGGTGCTCGACGAACAGCGAAGTGCGCAGGCCTTTTTTCTCTTGAGTGGCGACGTCGGCTTCGGCGACGCTGCCGCCCTTGCATTCAGCGATGAACGCTTGCAGCTCAGGGTTGTTCTGCGCGGCCAGGGTGGCCAGATGGTGTTCGGCGGCCACGGCAACGTAGGTTGCGCCCATCAAGGTGTCCGGACGGGTGGTGAAGACTTTCAGCGCGCCGGTTTCGCCGATGGAGTCGACGTTGTACGGAAACTGCACTTCCATGCCGCGGGATTTGCCGATCCAGTTGCGCTGCATGGTCTTGACCTGTTCAGGCCAGCCAGTCAGTTCGTCGAGGCTCTCCAGCAGCTCATCCGCGTAAGCGGTGATCTTGAAGTAGTACATCGGGATTTCGCGCTTTTCGATCAGCGCGCCGGAACGCCAGCCGCGACCGTCGATCACCTGTTCGTTGGCCAGAACGGTCTGATCGACCGGGTCCCAGTTCACGGTGCCGCTTTTTTTGTAAATCACGCCTTTTTCGAACAGGCGAGTGAACAGCCATTGTTCCCAGCGGTAGTAATCAGGCTTGCAGGTGGTGACTTCGCGGGACCAGTCCACCGCCAGGCCCAGGCTGCGCAGCTGGTTTTTCATGTAGGCGATGTTTTCGTAGGTCCACTTGGCGGGCGCTACGTTGTTCTTCATCGCGGCGTTTTCCGCCGGCATGCCGAAGGCATCCCAACCCATGGGTTGCAGGACGTTCTTGCCTTGCATGCGCTGGTAGCGGGAGATCACGTCGCCGATGGTGTAGTTGCGCACGTGCCCCATGTGTAGCTTGCCGCTGGGGTAAGGGAACATCGACAGGCAGTAGAAAGTCTCCTTGCCTGGCTGTTCACTGACTTCAAAGGACTTTTGCTCGTCCCAGAACGACTGGGCGGCGGCTTCGATTTCACGGGGCTGATATTGTTCGTGCATGGCTACTTTTGAACTGAATAGGGGTGGCCTAATCCTCTTCAATGCAACGCTGGACGGTGATCACGCCAAATCGGCGTTTCGGTGCCCGGACGAGCTGGAAGTGGAGTTACAGGAAGCGCCGTAGCATACATGACCGCACTCTACCGAGGGAAACCCTGATTACTGCTGCGGGTCGCCCAAAAACCGCTGCGAGGGCCGTTGGTCGCAGCATTCAGCCGGTTTGTTCATGGAAGCTAAGCTCTAAATGGGGAGTGAGTCTTATCTTCAATGAGGTGAGGGATGGTTGAGTCACGGCAAAAAGTTACAAAACCGGAGCTGTACGAAAGACTGATCGATCGTCTGGGAATGGCCCTGGACGCGGCAAAAACCGCTGGCCGGTTACGCGATGAGCGTCCGCTGGAACTGGAATTGCGTGGCTTGAGCCCCGCAGAGTTTGCACTGGTCCAGGCGTATCTCGATCGCAGTGAACGTGAGACACACGGATGCTTGTCAGAAGCAGTGAAGCAACTCGACGCACCACGTTCGGCCAAGATCATCTGGCTCAAGGACAAGGTTCCCGGCAGGGACGCGGTAAAGGTCCGGTCTTTGCAATTCAAGTAAGGACACTGGAAGTAATGTCTGATGTATTTGTGAAGCATAGTCCTTCCGTATTTGTTGTCGCATTGCGTCAACCCACTTAGGCTTCGGGCATCTTTTTGGAGATGCTCGATGCCTTTTCGATATTTCGTTAAACAACTCCTGTTGCCGCCCGGCATTCTTTTGCTGCTGTTGGTGCTTGCCTGGTGGTTGCGTCGCTCAAGACCGCGCCTTGCAGGGTTGTGCTTTGCGCTGGGCGTGGGCGGCTTCTGGCTGATGAGCTTGCCGGTGGTGGTGCAGTGGGGCGCCAAGGCGCTGGAGCGTGAAGCGCCGTTGGCCCGCGACGATTGGGCAACGCTGAGTCAGCGCGCCGACGCGATCGTGGTGCTCGGTTCGGGGCGTGAGCGGGGCGATCTGGCATGGGGCGCTGACCAGCCAACGGGCGTGGGCCTGGAACGCGAGCGCTATGCGGCGCGGCTGGCCAAGGCTTCCGGTTTGCCGATTCTGACCAGTGGAGGCCTGCATTACGGCACGCCGCCGACTGAAGCCAGGTTGATGGCTGACTCGCTGCACGATGATTTCGGCATGACTGTGCGTTGGCAGGAAGGGCGCAGCCGCACGACCTGGGAGAACGCGCAGTTCAGCGCGCAAGTGTTGTTGCCGGAAGGGATCAAGCGCGTGGTCGTCGTGACTCAGGCCTGGCACATGCCACGAGCGGTCTGGAGTTTCAAAAAGGCAGGATTTGAAGTGGTGCCAGCACCAGTGGGGTTTTTAGGTGTGGACAACGCCCGGCCACTGGGTGGCTGGATGCCGGAATTCAAGTCGATCTGGCAGAGCGGGCAGTTGTTGAATGAGGCGGTGGGGCAGATCGGGTATTCGTTGTTTTACCGCTGAAGATCAAAAGATCGCAGCCTCGTTTCACTCGACAGCTCCTACAGGGGATTGCGTACTCTGTAGGAGCTGTCGAGTGAAACGAGGCTGCGATCTTTTTACTGGCGCCGCAATACCTAAACGGTCTTGGCCATCCGGCTAGCCACCAGCGCCCAACCAAACAGCAACACGCAAACAATGACCAGCGGCCACGAACGCCATTCCAGATAAGGCGTCAGGTTGTGCATGGGCACCACTTCACCGTACAAAATGCCGCGCTCGAACTGCGGGATCTGGACAGTGATCTGGCCGAACGGGTTGATCAAACCGGTCACGCCGTTGTTGGTGGCGCGGATCATCCAGCGACCGGCCTCCAGTGCGCGCATCTGCGCCATTTGCAAGTGTTGCAGCGGGCCGATGGACGTGCCGAACCAAGTGTCATTGCTGATGGTCAGCAGCAGATCGCTACGCGCCGCAAGGCTGGCGGCGAATTCCGGGTAAACCACTTCGTAGCAGATAAACGGCGCAATTTGATAACCCTTGGCCTGCAGCATCGGCTGATCGGCGGGGCCGCGGGCGAAGTCCGACATCGGCAGGTCAAAGAAGGCGATCAGTCCGCGAAGCACGTCTTGTAACGGAACATATTCGCCAAACGGCACCAGCTTCTGTTTGAGGTAAGTGCCATCGCCTTCGCCCACGACGGTGATGCCGTTGTAGAAACGCTTCTGGTGATGGACTTCCTCGCGAATCGGTACGCCGGTAATCAGCGCGGACTTACGCTCTGCTGCGAAGCTTCCCATCATGTTCAGGTAGCCCTCGGCGGACTCCTTGAGCACCGGAATGGCCGTTTCCGGCCAGATCAGCAAGTCGACCGGTTTCGAGCTGAAGCTCATGTCGCGGTACAGCGCCAACTGCGCGTTGAGCTGCGCCGGGTCCCACTTCATGCTCTGTTCGATATTGCCCTGAATCGCCGCGACACTCAGCGGATCACCCGCCGGGGTTGTCCAGGCGTGTTCCTTGAGCGCCATGCCGGCCACCCAAGGGCCGACCAGCAGCAACACACCCGCGGCGATGAAACCTTTGCGGCCAGTGCGCACCAGGCGCAAAGCGTTGTAGATCAGCGCGGCCGTCAGGGCCAGGGTGAAGGAGATCAGCCACATCCCGCCGAGTGGCGCGAGCCCGGCCAACGGGCCGTCGAGCTGGCTGTAGCCGGAATAAAGCCAGGGGAAACCGGTCAGGAACCAGCCGCGAAAGGCTTCCTGGCCGACCCACAGCGCCGCAAACGCCAGGGCATCAGCCAGCGGCGCTTCGTTACGGCGCAGCCAGCGTGCCCAGATCCAGGCGGGCAGGGCGAAGAACCAGGCAATCGCCGCCGTGAAGATCAGCATCAGGAAAGCGGCCAGCAGCACCGACGCGCCACCGAAGTGGTGAATGCTGTAGTAGATCCAACTGGTGCCAGCGCCAAAAAGGCCGAAACCGAAACACCAGCCACGGCCCAGGGCCTGACGGGGGTTCGGCTCGCGTAAGCCGGCATAGAAGAAACCGACCGCCAGCAGTGCCAATGGCCAGATATCGTACGGCGCCAACGCCAGGGTGGTGATTGCACCGGCCACCACGGCCAGCAGGTTACCGGGCCAGCCGGGGCGGGTCAGACGATGCATTTCAATCCTTAGAATTACCGGGCGATAGGTGTCAGGCGCAGCAGGTGAATCCGACGGCTGTCGGCGTTCAGGATGCGGAAGCGATAAGGGCCGATTTCAGTGATTTCGTTGCGTTTTGGCAGGTGCCCGAACGCGCTCATCACCAGACCGCCGACAGTGTCGAATTCGTCATCGGAGAATTGGCTGTCGAAGAACTCGTTGAAGTTCTCGATCGGCGTCAGGGCCTTGATCAGGAAATCACCGCTGGGCAGCGGCTTGATGTAGCTGTCTTCTTCGACGTCATGCTCGTCTTCGATGTCGCCGACGATCTGTTCCAGCACGTCTTCGATGGTCACCAGGCCCGCCACACCGCCGTATTCGTCAATGACGATGGCCATGTGGTTGTGGTTGGCGCGAAACTCGCGCAGCAGCACATTCAGGCGCTTGGACTCAGGCACGAAAGTGGCCGGGCGCAGCAGGTCCTTGATGTTGAAGCTGTCGCCGTTCTCCTTGAGGATCAGCGGCAGCAAGTCCTTGGCCAGCAACACGCCCATCACGTCATCGTGGCTTTCGCCGATCACCGGGTAGCGGGAGTGGGCCGAGTCGACCACGGCAGGCAGGAACTCGCGGGGTGTCTGGGTCGCCTTGATGCTGATCATCTGCGAGCGCGGGACCATGATGTCCCGTACTTGCAGGTCAGCAACCTGGATGGCGCCTTCGACGATGGCCAGCGCTTCGCTGTCCAGCAACTTGTTTTGGTGTGCATCGCGCAGCAGCTCCAGCAGCTCCTGGCGGTTCTTCGGCTCGTGGGCAAAAGCCTGGGTGAGCTTACCCAGCCATGACTTTTGCCCGTTGCTCGATCGATCTTCGCTCATAGCGATTACTCTGAATCCTTTGTTGTAACGATAGGGGATGCGTCTGTTTCGTCGTCCGCATACGGGTCGGGATAGCCCAACTCTGCAAGCAACGTTCGTTCCAGTGCTTCCATTTCTTCGGCTTCATCGTCATCTATATGGTCGTAACCCAGCAGATGCAAGCAGCCGTGAATCACCAGATGCGCCCAATGGGCGTTAAGAGCTTTGCCTTGTTCGGCGGCTTCGCGCTCGACCACCGCCACGCAGATCACCAGATCGCCCAGCAGCGGGATGTCGAGAAACTCGTCGGGCACATCGGCAGGAAACGACAAGACGTTAGTGGCGTAATCCTTTTGCCGCCAGGTGTGGTTCAGCTCGCGAGCTTCCTCTTCATCGACCAAACGGATGGTCATTTCGGAGTCGGCTGTGCGCTGGCGCAGCGCCAGTTCGCACCATTGGCGGAACTCGGCTTCGCTTGGGGCAGGCGCTTCGGTAGCCAGTTGCAGATCAAGCTCAAGCATCGCGGCGGCTGTCCTTTGGGGCTTCATCGGTCACGCGATTCTCGAAGCGCTCGTAGGCTTCGACGATGCGTTGCACCAGTGGATGGCGCACAACGTCCTTGGGTTTGAAATGGGTGAAGCTAATACCCGGCACATCTTTCAGCACTTCGATCACATGGTGCAGCCCGGACTTGGTGCCTTTCGGCAGGTCGACCTGGGTGATGTCACCGGTGATGACTGCGGTAGAGCCGAAGCCGATCCGGGTCAGGAACATCTTCATCTGCTCGACGGTGGTGTTCTGGCTTTCGTCGAGGATGATGAAACTGTTGTTCAAGGTGCGACCGCGCATGTAGGCCAGCGGCGCGACTTCGATCACCTGACGCTCGATCAACTTGGCGACGTGCTCGAAGCCGAGCATTTCGTAGAGTGCGTCATAGAGCGGGCGCAGGTACGGGTCGATCTTCTGTGACAAGTCGCCGGGCAGGAAACCGAGCTTTTCGCCCGCTTCAACCGCCGGACGCACCAGCAGGATGCGGCGAATCTGCTCGCGTTCCAGCGCGTCTACCGCGCAGGCAACGGCCAGATAGGTCTTGCCGGTACCGGCCGGGCCGATGCCGAAGTTGATGTCGTTACCGAGGATTTCCTTCACATAGCGCAACTGATTCAAGCCGCGAGGGCGAATCATGCCTTTTTTGGTGCGCAGGGCGACGGAAGGTTCGGAGGGGGAGGCGTTGTCCAGCTCTTCGACGGCCGATTCCTGCAGGAACAGGTGAACCATGTCCGGCGACAGCTCGGTACCCTTGGTTTCCCGGTACAGGCGGCGCAGGAGGTTTTCCGCGGAGGTGGTGTGCTTGGGTTCGCCGATCAGTTCGAACTGGTTTCCGCGGTTGCGGATCTCGATGGTCAGGCGCTGTTCGATCAAGCGCAGATGCTCGTCGAATTGCCCGCACAGATTGGCGAAGCGGCGAGCTTCAAAAGGCTCGAGGATAAAACGATGTGGTTCTATGGGTGCGTTCAAGGTCGTATTTAGCCGCCCTGGGGCAATTAAGATGAAATCAAGGATAACGCCAGTGGCCTGGGTGCGAAAGGTCTTATGCAGACCAATCTGATTCGAGCGTCTGGCGCGGTCCCTGTGGGAGCGGCGGTGCGACGATTCGACTTGCTCGCGAAGAGGGCGTGTCAGTCGACATTGATGTGGCTGACACTCCGCTTTCGCGAGCAAGCCCGCTCCCACATTGATTTGTGGTGATTATTGGATCAGCGAGCCCCGCAGCGAGTGCGGCTGAGCGGCATCAATGTGCACATCGGCGAACTGACCAATCAACGTCGGATTGTCGCAGCGGAAATTGACGATGCGGTTATTCTCGGTCCGGCCTTGCAGTTCGCCAGGGTCTTTTTTCGAATAATCGGTCACCAGGATCCGCTGGATCGAACCGACCATTTGTCGGCTGATCTCGAAGCCTTGCTGGTTCAGGCGATGTTGCAGGGCGTTCAGGCGTTCTTTTTTCAGCTCTTCCGGCGTTTCGTCGGCCAGATCGGCAGCAGGAGTACCCGGGCGCTGGCTATAGACGAACGAGTAGGAGAAGTCGAAGCCGACGTCTTCGATCAGCTTCATGGTCTGTTCGAAGTCTTTCTCGGTCTCACCCGGGAAGCCGACGATGAAGTCCGAACTGATGCAAATCCCCGGCACAGCGGCCCGCAGTTTGCGCAGTTTGGATTTGTATTCCAGCGCGGTGTGGTTGCGCTTCATCGCCGCCAGGATTCGGTCCGAACCCGACTGCACCGGCAAGTGCAGGTGTTTGACCAGTTCCGGCACGTCGGCGTGAGCCTGGATCAGGCTGTCGGAGAACTCCAGCGGGTGTGAGGTGGTGTAGCGGATGCGGTCGATGCCATCGACGGCGGCCACCACCCGGATCAACTCGGCGAGATCCGCCAGGCGTCCATCGTGAGTGGTCCCACGGTAACCGTTGACGTTTTGGCCCAGCAGGGTCACTTCGCGCACGCCGTTTTCAGCCAGGTGCATGATCTCGGCGATCACGTCATCGAAAGGTCGGCTGACTTCTTCGCCGCGGGTGTAAGGCACCACGCAGAACGTGCAGTACTTGCTGCAGCCTTCCATGACCGACACGTAGGCGCTTGGGCCATCGATGCGCGGTTCGGGCAAGTGGTCGAACTTTTCGATTTCCGGAAACGCGACGTCGACTTGCGGCAGCTTGGTAGCGCGGGCGGCGTCGATCATTTCCGGCAGGCGGTGCAGGGTCTGCGGACCGAAGACCACGTCCACGTAAGGGGCGCGGTCGCGAATTGCAGCGCCTTCCTGGCTGGCCACGCAACCGCCAACGGCGATGACCATGTCCGGGTTTGCCAGTTTCAGTTCGCGCCAGCGGCCGAGTTGGGAGTACACACGGTCCTGGGCGCGTTCGCGGATCGAGCAGGTGTTGAGCAGGATCACGTCGGCATCTTCAGCGCGAGCGGTGACTTCCAGGGCCTGATGTTCGCCCAGCAGATCGACCATGCGCGAGCTGTCGTACTCGTTCATCTGGCAACCGTGGGTTTCGATGTAAAGCTTCTTGGCCATGGACAGAGTCATCACGTGATTCAAAGAACCGCGCATTATAGGGAACATGTCCCAAGGTTCCTACCGCTGTGCGTCCGGCGGCTATGCTATAGTTCGCGCCCTCATTTTTATCCCCGATGTGTTGCTCGCCCACCATGACCAAACGTGAAGCTCCAATCTACAAGGTGATTTTCCTCAATCAGGGCCAGGTGTACGAAATGTATGCCAAGCAGATCTATCAAAGTGATCTGTGGGGCTTCCTGGAAGTGGAAGAGTTCGTCTTTGGCGAGCGCACTCAAGTGGTCGTCGATCCGAGCGAAGAGAAGCTCAAGGCTCAGTTCGAAGGCGTTGTGCGCAGCTTTGTGCCGATGCATTCGATCGTGCGGATCGACGAAGTCGAGCGCCTCGGCACACCGAAAATCAGCGAAGCCCGCGGCGCGGTCGGCAACGTCATGCCGTTTCCGATGCCGATGCCTGAGAAGTAAGCCTCAAGACCGAGTTGCCCCCATTCGCGAGCAAGCCCGCTCCCACATTTGATTTGTGTACGACGCAGATCAAATGTGGGGGCGGGCTTGCTCGCGAAGGGGTCAGAAAGATCGAAGCAGAATTCAAGGCAGTGGCGAAAACGGCGTACGCCCATCGGCGCTCTGCAATTCCATCAGGTACTTACGGAAGATTTGCCCCAGTACCTGAGTAGCCACCTCAAGTTCTTCGCGGGGCATTTTCTCGGCGACTTCGTCGGCGGTGTCCAATGCTTCTTCAGCGCCATTGACCGCCGCCATTTTCAGCACGATATAAGCCTGGACGTTATTGGCCGGTACGCCTTCACCGTGGAAGAACATGGTGCCCAGTTTGAATTGCGCCTGAGCATGGCCTTGCAACGAGGCCTTTTCGAAGTAGCTCAGGGCTTTTTTGAGGTCGCGCGGCGTATTTTTGCCGTCGTAGTAGAACTCACCCAACTCGTATTGCGCTTGGGCATCCCCTTCATCCGACGCTTTCTGGCAGGCGGCGAGAGCCTGTGCCAGGTCTTGCGGCTGAGTATTGAGGGTGCAACGACCCATCGCTGGGATTAACAACGAGTTGCCGCCTGCTTGTGCGAGCGCGAGCAGGGGCTGAAGGAGCAACAGGCAGCCCAATGCAAGGGCGCGGCCGGTGCGGTTCATGGGAATCGACTTACCTCTGAAGGGCGCGCGGATCCATCGAGGGATCCAATAAGCGCGCATTATGAAATAAGCAGGGGCAACCTTACAAAGTCTTTACTCGTTTTTCTGCTGCGCGGGGAATATATCGCCCACTTTGCTGGGGATTTTGAGCAGAAGCGTAGGAATAAGGGCGGAAATGCAGGTGAAAGCTGACGCTGGCAACCGCCAACGTCAGCGGCACAGCGTTATTTCAATGCAGCAAATGCGCGCTCGGCGGCATCCAGCGTCAGTTTCAGCTCGGTTTCGCCGTGAGCGATCGAGGTGAAGCCGGCTTCGAAGGCGCTCGGCGCCAGGTACACGCCGCCTTCGAGCATCAGGTGGAAGAAGCGCCCGAACAGGGCGGCGTCGCTGGCCATCACGTCATCGAAGGTCACGATGTCGTCGGCGCCGCTGAAGTACAGACCGAACATGCCGCCGGCCTGTGTAGTAACGAACGGAATGCCCGCGGCATCGGCGCGTTGTTGCAGCCCATCGAGCAGGCGGCTGGTGTAGTCAGTCAACTCTGCGTGGAAACCCGGGCGGCTGATCAGGCGCAGGGTCGTCAGGCCCGCAGCCATGGCCAGCGGGTTACCCGACAAGGTGCCCGCCTGATAGACCGGGCCCAGTGGCGCGATGTGCGACATGATTTCGCGCTTGCCGCCGAAGCAGCCAACCGGCATGCCGCCACCGATGATTTTGCCGAAGGTGGTCAGGTCAGGTGTCACGCCGTAGTGGGCTTGTGCGCCGCCAAGGGCGACACGGAAACCAGTCATCACTTCGTCGAAAATCAGCACCACGCCATGCTTGTCGCACAGGGTGCGCAGGCCTTCGAGGAAACCAGGCGCAGGCGGTACGCAGTTCATGTTGCCGGCCACTGGCTCGACGATGATGCACGCCACGTCCTGGCCGACTTCAGCGAGCATGGTTTCTACGGCGTCGATGTCGTTGAACGGCAGGGTCAGGGTGTGTTTGGCGAAGGCCGCCGGCACACCGGCCGAGCTCGGCACGCCTTGGGTCAGGGCGCCGGAGCCGGCCTTTACCAGCAGGCTGTCGGAGTGACCGTGGTAGCAGCCTTCGAACTTGATGATGCTGTCGCGGCCGGTGAAACCACGGGCCAGACGGATCGCACTCATGGTCGCTTCGGTGCCGGAGCTGACCATGCGCACCATTTCCATCGACGGCACGATCGAGCAGACCAGATCCGCCATCTGGGTTTCCATCTCGGTCGGCGCGCCGTAGGACAATCCGTGCTCAAGCTGTTTGCGCACGGCGTCCAGCACGTCCGGGTGGCTGTGGCCGAGAATCATCGGCCCCCAGGAACCGACGTAATCCACGTAACGCTTGTTGTCTTCGTCAGTGACGTAGGCGCCTTCCGCGTGTTTGAAGAACAATGGCGTGCCACCAACGCTTTTGAATGCGCGAACAGGCGAGTTCACGCCACCGGGAATGTGTTTCTGGGCATTGGCAAACAGCGTTTCGGAACGAGACATGATCGGGCTCTCAAATCAGATTTTTAAGCTACTTAAATAGAAAGCAGGGCGTTGAATGCGCGGGCGCGGCGTGTCACTTCAGCCGTGCTCTCGGCGCCAAACAGACCATGGACCACCGCCAGCAGATCGACCCCGTGGGCCACCAGTGGCGCGGCGTTTTCCAGGGTGATGCCGCCAATCGCGCAGATCGGCAGGTGCAGTTTGCTGCGGGCCTGGTCGAGCAATTCGAGGCTGCAAGTCGGTGCACCGGGTTTGGTGTTGGAATTGAAGAAACGACCGAAGGCGACGTAACTGGCGCCTTCCTTGGCCGCTTGCTCGGCGAGTTCGAGTTGCGCGTGGCAGGTCGAGCCGATGATCGCCTGGCGACCGAGCAGTGCCCGAACCGGCATCAGCGGGCCATCGGTCTGGCCCAGGTGCACGCCGACGTTCAGGCGTGCAGCGAGTTCGGCATCGTCGTTGATGATCAGCTGGGTCTTGTAGCGTTCACACAGATCGCGCAAGGCTTCGGCCTCGCGCAGACGGCGGGCCTCGTCGCTGCTCTTGTCGCGGTATTGCAGCAGGGTGACGCCGCCTTCCAGCGCCGCCTCCACGTACGAAAGAAATTTACCTGCCAGCAGTTGGCTATCGGTAATGGCGTACAGGCCACGTAGCTTCATCGGGCAATCCTTTTTGCTTTACGCATGGACAGTTACGAACAGAAATCCAGCGGCAGGCGGCGCGGCACGAACTGGCCTTTGCCCAACTGCTCCGCATCACGCAGGGTGCGCCACGTGTAGTTAAGCGCGGTCTGCACGGCACTGGCGAGATTTTCGCCGAGGGCCAGACGACCGGCCAGGGCACTGGCCAGCGTGCAACCGGAGCCGTGATAACTGCCGGGCAAGCGCTGGCAGGTGAAGGTTTCGCGGTGACCGTCGCGGCTATACAGGCGATTGTGGATTTCGTGTTCATCGCCATGGCCGCCAGTGATCAGCAGGTGTTTGACGAATGGCAGGAGTTTTTCAGCGCACTCGTCCGCGGTGCCTTCGGGCAGTTCGGCGAGGATGCGGGCTTCGGGAAGGTTTGGGGTGGCGATGATCGACAGAGGCAGCAGGCGTTCGCGCATGGCGTAGCCGACTTCGTCCTTGCCCAGGCGTCCGCCGCCACCGGCGCGCAGCACCGGGTCGCAGACCACCGGCAAATGCGGGTGCGCCGAGAGCAGTTCGACTACGGTGTCGACCATTTCCAGGGAACCGAGCATGCCCAGTTTGACGGCAGCGACTTCGGAATCGTTGAGCACGGCATTGGCCTGAGCCAACACCCACTCGCGGTCGAGGACGCGGAAGTCCGTGACGTTGACCGTGTCTTGCACGGTCAGGGCGGTGACGGCCGGGGCCGCATGACAACCCTGAGCGAGCAGGGCTTCGATATCTGCCTGCAAGCCGGCGCCACCACTTGGGTCGTGGCCGGAGAGACAGAGGACAACGGGGCGAGAGCTGTAGATATTCATGGTGCGCGAGCTTACCACCAGTCGACCGACGAGTCATGACGGTCCATGTAGCAGCTGCCGAAGGCTGCGTTCGGCTGCGCAGCAGTCGTCAAACCGGCATCCACAATTTACCTGAAACACCGTTGTGCCTGATTTCACGACTGCTGCGCAGCCGAACGCAGCCTTCGGCAGCTGCTACACGGAGTGGGGCGTTGTCACAAACTGACCGGCGAAACAGCTCTAGCCCAACACATGTAGCTGGAACGCCCGTGCTAGAGCCTTTGTAGGAAAAATTTCAATGGTGTTCAATGGCCACCAACGGCTATGCTAGAGTGGATCCAAACCAATAACAGGTAATACCGGTTTTACGTCTACTCAAAAGGAATGAGGGGCTTCCTGAGATAACCGGACAGGCCACGCTGGGGCTTAAATGCGCTATTTGCTGATGTTGCTGTTGTACTTGCCCCTCATGGCGAGTGCAGTCGAATTCGACGAATTCACTCAAAGCCTTCCCCTGGGCCGAATCCTGCAAGTGTTCGAAGACGCGGGCGGTCAGGCGACCATCGCCGATGTCCGTGCACAAGCCGCGGCCGGAAACTTCAAGCCCCACGACAAAGCCACCCTCAACGCCGGTTATTCGCGTTCAGTGTTCTGGCTGAAAATCGACCTGCATTACCGCCCGAACAACCCCGCGGTGCAACGCACCTGGTTGCTCGAACTGGCCTATCCGCCCCTTGATCATCTTGATCTCTATTTGCCCGATGCGGCCGGTGGCTATCAACTGGCACGACAGACGGGCGATGCCTTGCCGTTCGACAGTCGCGAGATCCGCCAGAACAACTACCTGTTCGATCTGAACTTCACCCCTGATCAAGCGCAAACCCTGTACCTGCGCCTGCAGAGTGAAGGGTCGATCCAGGCGCCGGTCACCCTATGGTCGAGCACTGCCTACCTGGAAGAGCAACCGATCCGACTCTATGTGCTGGGGCTGATCTACGGCGTGTTGCTGGGGATGCTGGTGTACAACCTGTTCATCTATCTCAGCGTGCGCGATACCAGCTACCTCTATTACATCTTCTATATCGCCTCGTTCGGTTTGTATCAGCTGTCAGTGAACGGCGCGGCCGTGGAGTATTTCTGGCCGAACAATCCCTGGTGGGCGAACGCAGCGACGCCGTTTTTCATCGGTTGCGCAGGCCTGTTCGGCAGCCAGTTCGCGCGCGGCTTCTTGCAGACGGCGACCCACAGTCGTTGGCTCGACCGCTTGCTGCTGGCGTTGATTGCGTTTAGCGCGGTGGTGGTCGGGTTGTCGTTGTTGACCAGTTACGCCCTGGCCCTGCGCCTGGCGACGGCGCTGGCATTGACCTTCACCGTAGTGATTTTTGCCGCAGGGATTTTCGCCTGGCTGCGTGGCCTGCGAGTGGCGCGGTATTTCATCATCGCCTGGTCGGCATTCCTGCTCGGCGGCATCGTCAACACCCTGATGGTGCTGGGTTACCTGCCAAACGTGTTCCTGACCATGTATTCCAGCCAGATCGGCTCGGCGATTGAAGTGGCGCTGCTGTCCCTGGCGCTGGCCGATCGCATCAACGCCATGCGCGAGCAACAGGCACAGACCCTGTTCGATGCCGGTCAAACGCTTGAAGTGCTCAACCAGCAACTGGCTCGCAGTAACAAGCTCAAGGACGAATTTCTCGCCACCCTGACCCACGAACTGCGCACGCCCATGAACGGTGTGATCGGTTCGCTTGAGCTGATGCAGACCGTCGAGATGGACCCGGAGCTGGAGCAATATCAGCAAACGGCCGCCGGTTCCGCGCGAGACATGATGCGCATGGTCAACGGCATCCTCACCCTGACCGAGTTGCAGGCCGGCAAGCTCAAGACCTATCCGGCCGTTTTCAGTTTGCGCGGCGTGGTCGAGGCTTTGCGCCTGCAGTTCGAGGGCAACGCGTTGAGCAAGTCTCTGGACTTCAAAGTCGAGGTCACGCCGGGGCTGCCGGATCGCTTGCACGGCGACAGCGCCAAGTTGGCGCAATGCCTGGAATGCCTGCTGGATAACGCGATCAAGTTCACTCGGATCGGCGGACTGGCGCTGCGGGTGACGGGTAAACCCGTGGCGCCTGACCGACTGGCGCTGTCCTTTGCGGTGATCGACACCGGCATCGGCTTCACCGATCTGGGGGAGGCGACACTGTATCAGCGGTTCTTCCAGCTCGATGGCTCGATGACCCGTGAATACGGCGGTCTGGGCGTTGGCCTGGCGATCTGTCGGCAACTGGTCGAATTGCTCGGTGGAAAACTGACTCACCGCTCCGAGCCTGGTCGTGGCAGCCGCTTCCAGCTCGATGTCGAGTTCGAACTGCCCGCGGTGGAGCGGCCGCCAGTGCCCTTGATGAACCGGGAGTTGCCTCGCCTGCGACTGCCTCAGGACTGCACCGTCCTGCTGGTTGATGACAACAGCATCCATCAGTTGGTGATGCGCGGCATGTTGCTCAAGCTGGGGTTCCGGGTGCGCACCGCTGACAACGGAGCTGCCGCACTCGATCACTTGCAGCGCGAAACCTTCGATGCGGTATTGCTCGACTGCCAGCTTCCACCTTTGGACGGCACGTCCCTCTGTTGCCAGATCCGCGCGTTACCGGGCTGCGCCGAACTACCGGTATTCGTGATTGCCTTGAGCATTGATCGGGAACGCTGCCCGACCGGTGCCTTGATCGATTATCTGAACAAACCGGTGAAATTCGAGGACCTGCAGGCAGCGCTCTATCGACGGGTGCTGTGTCAAAAGCAAGGCGAAAGCGCCGACAGTTAGGCAGATATGACGCTTTGTTCGGTCAAGGGGCGGTGCTTAACTGAAGTTCCTTGGCTGACCAAAGGAGCCCCGTCATGAACCTGCATCAGTTCGCCGAAACCCACGAAGTCACCAACCAGCCACCGTCGCTGGACGGCGCCAACCTGTATCGCATCGACCTGCCGTTGCAGGAGTGGTCGCGGCGTTTCGGGGCCGGCTGGGCCGAGTCGCGGATCGACGCTTACGGCGCACTGGCCGGCGGGCCGCTGATGGAAGCGGGGTTTCTGGCCAATCAGAACAAGCCGGTTTTCAGCAGCCATGACCGTTACGGCCATCGCATCGACCTGGTGGAGTTTCACCCGGCCTATCACGAACTGATGCGCACCGCGGTCGAGCACGGTTTGACCTCATTGCCCTGGGCGCATCCGCAGTCCGGCGCCCACGTCGCCCGCGCCTCCATGACTTACCTGCACAGCCAGGCCGAAGCCGGTAGTGGTTGCCCGCTGACCATGACCTTCGCCAGCGTCCCGGCGATGCGCCTGCAAGCGGATCTGGCGGAGCAGTGGTTGCCGAAAATCCTCTCTACCGAATACGACCCGCGCAACGTCGGCATGGCCCACAAGGCCGGGGTCACCATCGGCATGGCCATGACCGAGAAACAGGGCGGTACCGACGTGCGGGCCAACACCACCAAGGCTTTTCCGGTTGGCGCCAGTGGTCCGGGCCAGGCGTACGAGTTGGTGGGCCACAAGTGGTTCTGTTCCGCGCCGATGTGCGATGCGTTCCTGACCCTGGCCCAGACTGACAAGGGTTTGACCTGTTTCCTGCTGCCGCGCCATCGCCCGGATGACACGCGCAATCAGTTCTACATACAGCGTCTGAAGAACAAACTCGGCAATTGCTCCAACGCTTCCAGCGAAGTGGAGTTCCGTGGTGCGCTGGCGTGGATGGTCGGCGAGGAGGGACGGGGCGTTCCGACCATCATCGAAATGGTCGCCATGACCCGCTTCGATTGCATGGTCGGCTCCAGTTCGTTGATGCGTCAGGCCCTGACCCAGGCCAGCCATCACTGCGCTCACCGCAAGGTCGGCGGCAAGTTACTCAGCGAACAACCCTTGATGCAGAACGTACTGGCCGACCTGGCCCTGGAAAGCGAAGCCGCCCTGGCCTTGAGCCTGCGCATGGGCCGGGCGCTGGATCATCTGGATGATGAGCATGAAGCCAAATTCGCTCGGCTGGTCACGGCGGTGGGCAAGTACTGGATCTGCAAACGCGCGCCCGGAATGATCAACGAAGCCGCCGAATGCATGGGCGGCGCCGGTTATGTCGAAGACAGCATCCTGCCGCGGTTGTACCGTGAGGCACCGGTCAATTCGACGTGGGAAGGTTCCGGCAACGTGCAATGTCTCGACGTGTTGCGAGCGTTGTCGAAGGAGCCGGGTGTGCTCGATGTGTTGTTCAGCGAGTTGGGAGACGGCCATGGCGACCAACGCCTGGCCGCGCACATCAGTCAATTGCAGGCGGCTTTCAAAGACACCAGCGACATTCAATACCGCGCCCGCCAGCTCACCGAAGACATCGCCTTGGGCCTTCAGGCCAAGCTGTTGCTGGAGGCGGGCAACGCCGCCGTCAGTGATGCCTTCATCGCCAGTCGCCTCGGTTCCGCCGGTCGGGTGTATGGCGCGTTGCCACGTGGGCTGGATGTGGAAGCGATTGTCGCCCGGTCGACCCCACTTCTATGATCGACACCGACTCCTGTGGGAGCGAGCTTGCTCGCGATGACTGATTAACATCCGACATAGATGTCGCCTGACAGACCGCTATCGCGAGCAAGCTCGCTCCCACATTTGATCTGCGGTGACCAAAGCATTTGCGTATCAACACGCCACTGTTCCCGTCAGACGACGATGCAGGCAAGATGAAGGCCTGCAAGTCAGAACACAGGATGCTGATCGTGACCGAAGCTTTTATTGTCGTTCAAACCGCCGAGCAAGCCGTTGACCGGCTTGCGCTCTTGCACAATCGTGCAACCACCGCGCTGAACCAGGCGCTCAAGCGTTACCTCAAGGATCGTGTCGAACCGGACGCCGAACAGCGTGCGATGTTTCGTTATCCCGAGCTGCGTCTGACCTACCTCTGCCAGGGCGAAGTCCCACAGACCACGCGCGCCTATGCCAAGGTTCAATTGCCGGGGACCTACAGCGTCACCGTCACCCATCCAGCGGCGTTCCGTAAGTACCTGCTGGAACAGCTGGTGCCGTTGATGCACGACTTCACCGTGACGGTGGAAGTCGGTATCAGCCAGCAAAACATTCCTTATCCGTACGTGGTCGAGCAGGGCGATGAACTGGCCGGCTCCGGCGTCACCGCAGCGACGCTGGCGCGGGTGTTCCCGAGTACCGACCTGTCCGCTGCCACCGACGGGATCGCCGATGGTTTGTATGACTGGGAAAACACCGACCCGCTGCCGTTGGCCTTGTTCGACGCCGCGCGGGTGGATTTCTCCTTGCGCCGTCTGGTGCATTACACCGGCAGCGACTGGCGCCATGTGCAGCCATGGATTCTGCTGACCAACTACCACCGCTACGTTGACCAGTTCATCGTCCATGGCCTGGAGCAGTTGCGCAGCGATCCGCGCTTCGTGCGCATGGTCTTGCCGGGCAACGTGATCATCGAAAAGAGCATGGACCACGGCGAAGCCTCGGCGATTGCCGCCGGTGTGGTCTGGCACCGCTATCAGATGCCGGCCTATCACCTGATCGCCAGCGACGGCCACGGCGTGACCCTGGTGAACATCGGCGTCGGCCCGTCCAACGCCAAGAACATCACCGATCACTTGGCGGTGTTGCGTCCGCATTGCTGGCTGATGATCGGCCACTGTGGCGGATTGCGTCAGTCGCAGACGATTGGCGATTACGTGCTGGCGCACGCTTACATGCGCCGCGACGGGATTCTCGATCGGGTCGTGCCGCCGAATATTCCGATTCCGGCCCTGGCCGAAGTGCAGATGGCGTTGCAGCAAGCGGCGGCCAATATCACCGGTGAGAAGGGCGACGAACTGAAAAAACGCCTGCGCACCGGCACGGTTCTGACCTACGACGACCGTAACTGGGAATTGCGCTGGGCCCAGGAGCGTCCGCTGATCAACCTGTCTCGCGCCGTGGCGGTGGACATGGAAAGCGGCACCATCGCGGCGCAAGGTTATCGCTTGCGGGTTCCGTACGGCACGTTGCTCTGTGTGTCGGACAAACCGTTGCACAGCGAAATCAAACTGCCGGGTTCGGCCAACGCCTTCTATGAGCGCGCGGTCAGCCAGCACTTGAAGATCGGGATCGAGGCGGTGGATCTGTTGCGCACCGAACTCAACTCGTTGCACTCGCGCAAACTGCGCAGCTTTGACGAACCGCCGTTCCGCTAACAGTCATGGTCATTTAGCGGTCGGGGCACTAGCATTAGCAGCCCTGACCGTTAGATGTTCCTTTTCCCATGTCTCGTCCTCAACGTCCCGTTTCCCGCCGCCCTGGCGTGAAGCCTGCGCCATCGTCCTCAGCCCCGCGCCGTGTCGCCAAAGCGCCGCCGGCCGAGCCGAAGCTGATTCTGTTCAACAAGCCGTTCGATGTGCTGACGCAATTCAGCGATGGAGAAGGGCGGGCGACGCTCAAGGATTACATCGAGATTCCCGGGATCTACCCGGCAGGACGGCTGGACCGCGACAGCGAAGGTTTGCTGCTGCTGACCAATGATGGCCAGCTTCAAGCGCGGATCGCCGACCCGAAACACAAACTGGCCAAGACCTATTGGGTGCAGGTGGAAGGCGAGCCGAGTGCCGAGCAATTGCAGCGTTTGCGCGATGGCGTCGAGCTGAATGACGGCATGACGCTACCGGCTGAAGCGCGGCAACTTGAAGAACCTGAACTGTGGCCACGCAACCCACCCGTACGCTTTCGCAAAAGCGTGCCGACCAGTTGGCTGGAGCTGGTGATTCGTGAAGGGCGCAACCGTCAGGTACGGCGCATGACCGCGGCGGTCGGGTTGCCGACGTTGCGTCTGGTGCGGGTCAGAATCGGCGCCTGGTCGATCGAAGGGCTCGATCAGGGCCAGTGGAAGGAAGTGCCGGCGCGTCTATAACGTGCCGGATTCGATCAGGCCGATGACCACGCTTTTGATCACGAACGCGGCCACGCCCAAGCCGAGTACAAAGAACAGGATGAACGAGCCAAAGCGGCCGGCCTTGGACTTCTTCGCCAGATCCCAGACGATGAAACCCATGAAAATGATCAGAATGCTGACCAGTCCGGTCATCATCCACTCTTCGAATACTGCAGGATCCATCGAACATCTCCAGCGCGGGCGCGGCTAAAAGGGCGGGGCGAGTATACGCCATGGCGGATTGGCGGGGCATAGACCTGCGTCGGTGTGCCGCAGTCATTCGTCGCCCGGCTCGCACTTGCAGGAGCGTGTAGGAGCTGTCGAGTGAAACGAGGCTGCGATCTTTTGACTTTGATTTTTAAGAACAAGATCAAAAGATCGCAGCCTCGTTTCACTCGACAGCTCCTACAGAAGCAGTATCAGCTGCGCAGATGGGTCAACGGCAACTCGGTACTGTTGAGCACCTGATTAAGCACAAAACTCGACCGCACACTCGTCACCCCTTCAATCCGGGTGAGGTGTCCCAGCAGCAATTTTTGATAATGGTCCATATCTGGCACTACCACCTTGAGCTGATAGTCGGCATCCATCCCGGTCACCAGGCTGCATTCCAGCACCTGCGGCAACGTACGAATCGCCGCTTCGAAGTTTTCGAAACGCTCCGGCGTATGGCGGTCCATGCCGATCAACACGTAAGCCGTCAGGCTAAGGCCGAGCATCTTGCGGTCCAGCAGGGCCACCTGGCGGGAGATGTAACCGTCGTCCTCCAGCTGCTTGACCCGCCGCGAGCATGGCGAGGGAGACAGGCCGATGCGTTCGGCCAGCTCCTGGTTGGAGATGCGCGCGTCACGCTGCAATTCCGCCAAAATGCTCAGGTCGTATCGGTCGAGTTTGCTCATCAATCAGGCCTTTGTCATAACTATTGCGGTGGATTATCTATCCAGGGTTAAAAATTGCGCAAGTGATGTTTATTTGAGCAATCTTCGCAATCCTCTGCCGGCGCCGCGAGCCTATTCTTATCACCAGAATCACTGCTCGGACAAACAGTCCACAGCGGCTCGCCCAATCAGGCCAGCTGCGGTCGCCACCCCCACAGGGGATGAGCCGGCCCCCGAGCTACACACTGTCCAGAAGACGGCGTGAGGTGAGCCGACGTCAAAAGCGTCGAGCACGGACGAAGTTCTCAAAGGGAGGCCGACGGGTCTCCCTTTTCTTTTGCCCGGAATTTGCCGACTGCCCTCAATAAATAAGTTGCGCGACTGATAACCTGTTGCAGAACCGGCCTGTGCTTTCCCAGTCTTACGTACAGGCCCTAACCCGCAGTGAGGAAAAGCATGAAGTCGCGCATCTGGCGTTTGGCCGGTGTTGGTTTGCTGTGTGTAAGTGTCACTGCGCAATCGCTGGCCGATGAGCCGCAAAATCGTGGTCCCGATGGCGGACAACGTGACTCGGACGGTCATCAGGGAAACAATCAGGGCCATGGCGGCAATAATCAGCCGCGCCCGCAGAACAATCCGCAGCAGAACCAGCCGCGTGCGCAGAATAACGAAATCATTCGTGGCGATAACAGTCGCCAGTTCGAGCACAACGGTCAGAATCAGAACAACGGCCAGTGGCAGAACCAGCCCCGGCCGCAGCACGATTACAACAATCCGGTTCGCTCGCCGCCGCCACCTCCGCAGTTACCAGCCAACGACCTGCCGATTCAGGGTCGGCCCGACACCGTGCGCCAGACCCAGCAGCCGCAGCGTGGCTACTACCAGGACGTGCCGCGGCGCAACGATTACAACCAGCATTGGCAGAACAATGGTCCGCGTCCCGATGACCATCGCTGGGCCGGTCGCCCGGACGGGCACGGTAATGGCTGGGGCGCAGGCCCGCAGTACCGTCCCGGTCATGTGATCGATCGCTTCCCGGACCGTGATTACCGCGTGCCATACCGTGGTCAGGATTACTTCTTCTCCGGCGGCTACTGGTATCGCCCACAAGGCCCGCGCTACGTGGTAGTGCAGCCGCCACGCGGGATTCGCGTCAGCTACTTGCCCGATTACGCCCGTGAAGTGTGGATCGGCGGTGCGCTGTTGTTCCTGGCGGCCGGTTCCTATTACGCCTATCAGGAAAGCACTCAGGATTACGTCGTGGTCGAGCCACCCATACAACCGCAGCCGCAACCGGTCAGCAATGGTTATGACGTGGTGGCGTATCCGGCCAACGGTCAGTCGCCAGAGCAGGTCAACCAGGACGGTTACGAGTGCTATCAATACGCGGTGCAGCAGAGTGGCTTCGATCCGCGAACAGCCACCTACCAGCCAGATCCGTCGGTGGTGCAAGCCTACCGTCAGGCCCAGGGCAACTGCCTGAGCAGTCGCGGGTATCAGGTTTCTTTCTGAGCCCTGCCTGCCGGTACCACTTCCTGCGGGTCGGCGTGCACCAGCACTTCGGCTCGCGGGTACGCGGCATGAATGGCATCGGCGGCTTGGTCGCTGATACCGTGAGCGACTGACAGGGTCAAATCCCCCGGCAATTCCAGGTGCAACTGCACGAACCACTGGTTGCCGGAAATCCGCGTGCGCAGGTCGTGCGCCCCCAATACTCCCGGTACACCGCAGGCCAGTTCGAGCATGTGCTGGCTGACGTCCGACGGCAGCTCTTCATCCATCAGCACCGTAAAACTTTCCCGGGCGATATGAATCGCGCTCCAGAGAATGTAGGCGGCAATCCCCAAACCGAACCAAGGGTCGACCTGATGCCAGCCAAACCCGGCGAGCACCAGCGCTACCAGAATGCTGCCGTTGAGCAGCAGGTCCGAGCGGTAATGCAGGGAGTCGGCGCGCACCGCGTTGGAACCGGTCGCCTTGACGACCCGATGTTGCAACATCAGCAGGGCCAGGGTCAGTGCCAGGGAAAACACAATCACCCCGATACTGATCCATGGCGCCCCCACCGGTTCCGGGTGTTTCAGTCGATCAATCGCCTGCAAGGCAATCAGCACCGCACTGCCGCCAATGAACAACGCCTGAGCCATGCCCGCCAGCGACTCGGCCTTGCCGTGCCCGTACCGATGATCATCGTCGGCCGGGCGCAAGGCGTAATGCACCGCGAGCAGGTTGAGCAGCGAGGTGACGCCGTCGAGGGTCGAGTCGGTCAACCCGGCGAGCATGCTCACCGAACCGCTCAACCACCAGGCAATGGCTTTGGCGACGATCAGCGTGCATGCCACCGCCACCGAGGCACGGGTCGCCAGCCGCAGCAGGCGGGCATGTTCGGAGCTGGAGATCATAAGTGCGGCTATTCCTTTAAGTGCACGGATTACGCGGCAGGTTGCAGGCCGAACATGGCCAGTTGCTGCGCGCTGCCCTTGTGCTGGATAAGGCGTGGGTCATCCAGCGGGAAGCTGCGGCCCAGTTCGGTTTCGAGAATAGTCTGCAACTTGTGGTTATCGACCTTGCCGTCGGCGCCGATGGCTTCCTTGAGTTTTTCCGGGGCCACCTGGGCGGTCTTGCCGGGCTCGAAGTAAATCGCGCCAGTGGCGAAGTCCACGGCAAACGCGATCAGGCCGGGAATGATGTAGAACAGCAAGCCCACGGCATCCAGCGCGGCGATGGCCGGGTCGATCTTGCCGTCAATCTGACCACGACGGTCAGGGTAGAAAATCGATCCGCAAGCGGTCACCTGTGTCAGCAACGTCGCGACCAATACACCGCCAATCAAGCGAAAGGGAACACGCATATGAAATCTCCTGAGTCATCTGGAAAACGAAGGGGCGTCTATATGAATTAGGACCACGACGAACGCTAGGCAGTTCGCCGTTATACTCGGCCCGGCAGGGCGTGCCCACAGTAAATTGCGGCCTCGTCTCACCGCCACTGGAATAGTTGAGGATTGATGTTGTTTTTTCCAGATCGACAACGCGTAACGGCTGATGGATGTTATCGGGGTTCGGCCCTCCGGGCTGAAGCTGTGGACGCGCCATGCTGCGTTGCGAGACTTGGTAAGGAAACGACCCTTACCTGCGTCCCGCGCCTTGCCTGGCACGCCCACAGCTTCAACGCGACTCGCAATTTACTGTGGGCACGCCCTGGGGAGCCAGCATGATTTCTTTGCCGATTGATGAAGTTTTACCCGCCCTGCGTGAAGCCTTGGCTACACGCCACGAAGCCGTGCTCGAAGCACCGCCCGGCGCCGGTAAAACCACCCGCGTGCCGTTGGCCTTGCTCAACGAGCCCTGGTTGGCCGGGCAGACCATTCTGATGCTTGAACCGCGCCGTTTGGCTGCGCGGGCAGCAGCGGAGCGGCTGGCCAGTGAGCTGGGCGAGAAGGTCGGCGAAACCGTCGGCTATCGCATTCGTCTCGACAGCAAGGTCGGCCCCAAAACCCGCATCGAAGTGGTCACAGAAGGCATCCTCACCCGACGCTTGCAGGACGACCCGGCGCTCGAAGGCGTTGGCCTGCTGATCTTCGACGAATTCCACGAGCGCAGTCTCGACGCCGATCTGGCGCTGGCCTTGAGCCTGAATGGCCGCGAGCTGTTTCGTGACGATCAACCGCTGAAAATCCTGTTGATGTCGGCAACGCTCGAAGGTGAACGCCTGGCTGGATTGCTCGATGACGCGCCGATCCTGCGCAGCGAAGGCCGCATGTACCCGGTGGCGATGCGCTGGGGCCGGCCGTTCCAGCCCGGTGAATTCATCGAACCGCGCCTGGTGCAGACCATTCTCGAAGCCTTGAATGATGAAACCGGCAGCGTGCTGGTGTTCCTGCCGGGGCAAGCGGAAATCCGTAGGGTGCATCAGCAACTCGCCGATGCACTGGGCGATAGCACGCAGGTTCTACTCTGCCCGTTGCACGGTGAACTGGACCTCGCCGCCCAACGCGCCGCGATCGATCCGGCCCCCACCGGCAAACGCAAAGTGGTGCTGGCGACCAACATCGCCGAGACCAGCCTGACCATCAACGGCGTGCGCGTGGTGATCGATGCCGGGTTGGCGCGGGTGCCGCGTTTCGACCCGGGCAGCGGCATGGCCCGCCTCGACACTCAGCGTATTTCCAAAGCCAGCGCCACTCAGCGCGCGGGCCGAGCGGGGCGGTTGGAACCGGGCGTGTGTTATCGCTTGTGGTCGCAGGATCAGCACGAACAACTGGCGGCCTACGCCAGTGCGGAAATTCTCTCGGCGGATCTTGCCGGGTTAGCGTTGCAGCTCGGCCGCTGGGGCGTGACACCGGGGCAATTAATGTGGCTCGACGTGCCGCCCGCGGCCGCTTATGCACAGGCTCAGGACTTGCTTGATCGCCTGGGCGCATTGGACGGCGAAGCGCTGACCCGCCACGGTCAGGCCATGGCCGAACTGCCGGCCCATCCGCGCATCGCGCATTTACTGTTGCGCGGTCAGGCGCTTGGCTTGGCCGACATGGCGTGCGATGTCGCGGCCTTGCTCGGCGAGCGAGATATTTTGCGTGGCGCCGGGGCGGATCTGCACAGCCGATTGGTGCTGTTGTCCGGCGAAGAACGCGCTGCACGCGGCGCTCAGGGTGGCGTTCAACGAGCCCGGCAACTGGCGCGTCAGTATCGCGGTTATCTGCGAGGCAAGGCGTCGGAACCGGTCGGCGATCCAGATCATCCGCGTTGGCTCGGCGCGTTGCTGGCACTGGCTTATCCGGATCGGGTCGCTCAGCAACGTCGTGCGGGGGGCGCGGAATATCGCCTGGCCAACGGTCGCGCAGCGCTGTTCGCCGAAGCCGACAGTTTGATGAAGCAACCGTGGCTGGTGATCGCCGATCTCGGCAGTCGTCAGGGCCAGCGTGAAGAACGCATTTATCTGGCGGCGGATTTCGATCCGGAGCTGTTCGATTCAGTGCTGGCCGAGCAAGTGCGCGTGGTCGATCAACTGGATTGGGACGAGCGCGAAGGCGTGTTGCGCGCCGAGCGGCAGCGTAAGGTTGGCGAGTTGATCCTCAGCCGCGAGCCGCTGACTGGCCTCGACGAAACCGCTCGCAGTCAGGCACTGGTGAATCTGGTGCGGCGAAAAGGTCTGGAACTGTTGCCATGGACCCCGGAGCTGCGGCAGTGGCAGGCGCGGGTCGCCTTATTGCGCCAGTTGGACCTCAACAGTAAGCATGAAAGTGAATGGCCGGATGTCAGCGACGCCGCCCTGCTCAAAAGCCTCGAACATTGGCTGATGCCGTATCTGGGCAAAGTTTCGCGGCTCAGTCACTTCGCCAATCTGGACCTGTCGAGCATCGTCCATAACCTGTTGCCGTGGCCGCTGCCGCAACGGCTCGATGAACTGGCGCCGCATCATTTGAGCGTGCCGTCGGGCTCGTCGATTCGTCTGGACTACAGCGAGCAGCCGCCGATTCTGGCGGTGCGGTTGCAGGAGTTGTTTGGCCTGGCCGAGACCCCGCGGATTGCCGGTGGCCGGCAGGTGGTCAAGCTGCATTTGCTGTCCCCGGCGCGGCGGCCGGTGCAGGTGACACAGGACCTGGCGAACTTCTGGCGCAGTACGTATGCCGAGGTGAAGAAGGATTTGAAAGGGCGCTATCCGAAGCACTACTGGCCGGATGATCCGCTGGTGGCCGAAGCGACCGCGCGGATCAAACCGCGTAAGAGCTGAAGATCAAAAGATCGCAGCCTCGTTTCACTCGACAGCTCCTACAAGGGATACGCGGTACATGTAGGAGCTGACGAGTGAAACGAGGCTGCGATCTTTTGACGTTGATGTTCAAGAGGCGGCCTTCGCGGTGAGTTGTTCCCGACAATAATCGGCAAACAACTGCGCCGGTTTGGTCAACTGCCCGCGCTTCAACCACGCCGCCACCAGCCCTGAGCCGGTGACGTCTTCGACGATGTCCACGCACACCACTTTCTGGCCGTCATAGGTGCATTCCGAATGCGGCCGGGTGACCAGGATCGAGAAGCCGAACCCTTGCCCGACCATTCCCCGGACCATCTCGATCGACGGTGAGCTGAAGGCAATGTTCGGCGTCAGTCCCAACTCTTCGAACAGGCTGACGAAGTAGGTCCGGCTCGGTTGCACGTCCAGCAGAATCATTGGCTCCAGGCACAGATCACGCAGCGACACTTGCTTGAGCTGGGCAAAGCGATGATCCGCCGGCAGTAGCGCATAAGGCCGCTGCGCCGGCATTAGTGGTTCGGTTTGGATGGTGGCGTCGAGGTCGTGTTCATACAGGATTGCCAGGTCGAAGGTGCCTGAGGTCAGGCCTTGCACCAGCTCTTGCTGCTCGCCGTCGCGAATACGGATTTTCACCCCCGGATACAGCGCCGAGAACCCGGCAATCAATTGCGGCAGGTACAGCGGCGCGACCGTTTCGAAGCAACCGATATCGATTTGCCCGGCCACCACGTCGTTGTCGGCCAGGGCGTTCTGTTCGAACTCCTTTGCCATGCGCAGCAGTTCCTGGGCCTTGCGGTAGAAGCGTGCGCCGCTGGGGGTCAAGGACACGCCTTGGGCGTGATGACGGATCAACAGTTGCACGCCGAAGCTGTCTTCCAGGCCTTTGATCGCCGTGGAGATCGCCGGCTGGGCGATGTACAGCTTGCGCGACGCCTCGGCGACGCTGCCGCATTCGACGGTGGTGATGAAGTACTTCAATTGACGCAGGTTGTAGGCAGCCACGGCAAACCTCGGGGTGGATGATTTCGACATCCAGGCAATTTGCGCGCCGCCTGCATCCGTTCTGACGACGGTGTTGTTATGCCTGAACAATAACCACATACCGCGCCACCGGGGAGATTGGCTGCCCAGTTTTTTCATGGTCTGCGAAGACATTTTTACTATTTTTCCTCGACACAGGCCTGGGCCACCATCCAATCCACAAGAAAGCCCATGGAGCATCTGAACGTGTTCGAGCTTACATTCTGGCAAAACAAAGCCGCTGCGCTACGGTTTCCCGATCAGGCCGTGATCGACGGCAAACCCCGTGCGGCGCAGTCGGGACAGACCTTCGCCGCGATGAACCCCGCCACCGGCCAGTGCCTGGCCAACGTGGCCGCGTGCGGCGATGAAGACGTAGACGCCGCGGTAAGCAATGCGCGGCACGTGTTCGAGGCCGGCACCTGGTCGGCCCGTTCGCCGGGTGAACGCAAGCAAGTATTGCTGCGCCTGTCTGACCTGATCATGACCCATCGCGAAGAACTGGCGCTGCTCGATTCGCTGAACATGGGCAAACCGGTGATGGACGCCTACAACATCGACGTGCCAGGCGCCGCCGGGGTGTTTCGCTGGTACGCCGAAAGCCTCGATAAACTCTACGACCAGATCGCCCCCAGCGCGCAGAACGTACTGGCGACCATCACCCGCGAAGCGCTGGGCGTGGTTGCTGCCGTGGTGCCATGGAATTTCCCGCTGGACATGGCCGCGTGGAAACTCGCGCCAGCGTTGGCGGTGGGCAATTCGGTGATTCTCAAACCCGCGGAGCAATCACCGTTTTCCGCCCTGCGTCTGGCCGAACTGGCCCTGGAAGCCGGCCTGCCAGCAGGTGTGTTGAACGTGTTGCCGGGGCTCGGCGAGCAGACCGGAAAGGCCCTCGGTTTGCACCCGGATGTTGATTGTCTGGTGTTCACCGGCTCCACCGAAGTCGGCAAATATTTCATGCAGTACTCCGCGCAATCGAACCTGAAACAGGTGTGGCTGGAGTGCGGTGGCAAGAGTGCCAATCTGGTGTTCGCCGATTGTCAGGATCTGGATCTGGCGGCGCAGAAAGCCGCGTTCGGGATCTTCTTCAATCAGGGCGAAGTCTGCTCGGCCAACTCGCGGTTGCTGGTGGAGCGTTCGATCCACGACGAGTTCGTCGAGCGTCTCAAGGGGCACGCCGAACGTTGGCAGCCGGGTGATCCGCTGGACCCGTCGAGCCGCGCCGGGGCGATTGTCGACAGCCGTCAAACCGCACGCATCATGAAGTTCATCCAAAACGCCGAGCGCCAGGGCGCAACAAAGCTCTGGGGCGGTCGACAGTCGATTTTCAACGGCTCCGACAACTTCATTCAGCCGACAATTTTCACCGGCGTGAGCCCGGACATGCCGCTGTTTCGCGATGAAGTGTTCGGCCCGGTGCTGGCGGTCACGGCGTTCGATGATGAGGCCCACGCCTTGCAACTGGCCAATGACAGCGTCTACGGTTTGGCCGCGTCGCTGTGGACCGACGACCTCAACCGCGCCCACCGCGTGGCGCGGCAATTGCGGGCGGGCACCGTGTCGGTCAACAGTGTCGACGCGCTGGATGTGACCGTGCCTTTCGGTGGCGGCAAACAATCCGGTTTCGGCCGCGACCTGTCGCTGCATTCATTCGATAAATACACCCAGTTGAAGACCACTTGGTTTCAGCTGCGCTCATAACAGCCGCTAATAACAAAACGGAGAACTGGCGATGACCACACCACGTGAAACCCGCGACTACCAGGCCGCCGACGCTGCGCACCACATCCACGCATTCGTCGATCAAAAAGCGCTCAACGATGAAGGGCCTCGGGTGATGATCCGTGGCGAGCGCCTGCACCTGTGGGACAACGATGGTCGGCGTTACCTCGACGGCATGTCCGGGCTGTGGTGCACCAACCTCGGTTACGGGCGCAAGGACCTGGCCGCTGCGGCGTCCCGGCAACTGGAGCAATTGCCGTACTACAACATGTTTTTCCACACCACCCACCCGCAGGTGATCGAGCTGTCGGAGCTGCTGTTCAGCCTGTTGCCGGGGCACTATAGCCACGCGATCTACACCAACTCCGGCTCCGAGGCCAACGAGGTGCTGATCCGCACCGTACGGCGTTACTGGACGATCCTCGGCAAGCCCGAGAAGAAAGTCATGATAGGTCGCTGGAACGGTTATCACGGCTCGACCCTGGCAGCGACGGCGCTCGGTGGCATGAAGTTCATGCACGAAATGGGCGGCATGATTCCGGACATCGAACACATCGATGAACCGTACTTTTTCGCCCACGAGGGCAACCTGACTCCGGCTGAATTTGGCCTGCGGGCGGCGCAGCAATTGGAAGCGAAGATTCTCGAACTGGGCGCGGACAAGGTCGCAGGGTTTATCGCCGAACCGTTCCAGGGCGCCGGCGGGATGATCTTTCCACCCGAGAGTTACTGGCCAGAAATTCAGCGGATCTGCCGCAAGTACGATGTGCTGTTGTGCGCCGACGAAGTGATCGGCGGCTTCGGTCGTACCGGTGAATGGTTCGCCCACGAGCACTTCGGTTTCGAGCCGGACACGCTGTCGATCGCCAAGGGTTTGACCTCCGGTTACATCCCCATGGGTGGACTGATTCTGTCGAAGAAAATGGCTCAGGTATTGGTGGAGCAGGGCGGGGTGTTTGCCCACGGCTTGACCTACTCCGGGCACCCGGTGGCAGCCGCGGTGGCGATTGCCAATCTCACGGCATTGCGCGATGAAGGGGTGGTGACGCGGGTCAAGGATGACATCGGGCCGTACCTGCAACAGTGTTTGCGCGAGGTGTTCGGCAATCACCCGTTGGTGGGCGATATTCAGGGTGTCGGCATGGTGGCAGCGCTGCAATTGGCGGAGGACAAAACCAGTCGCAAGCGCTTTGCCAATGAAGGCGACATCGCCTGGCGTTGTCGCACGATTGGATTTGAGGAGGGGGTGATTATTCGCTCGACGCTGGGGCGGATGATCATGGCGCCGGCGTTGATTGCCAGTCGTGAAGAGGTTGATGAGCTGATTGGCAAAACCCTGAAAGCGGTCGATCGTACTGCGCAGGAATACGGTCGGCTCTGATCTTGTAGCGCTCTTCCAGACCTCTTCGCGAGCAAGCCCGCTCCCACAGTTGATCTATGTCGGTCACAGAGTTTGTGCACGACACTGATCAAATGTGGGAGCGGGCTTGCTCGCGAATGCGATAGTTCATTCAACACACCTTTCACTGTTTGCACCCACCCCGTGCACCCCCGCCCGCAGCGCCCTTTTACAGCGCACGCTACCCAGTTTTTTCATCACTCCCATCGACATATTTCCTAATTTTCCTATTCCCCGCCTTGGGCCAACATCGACCTCGCCAGTCAGCCAAACGCTGCTCACCGAAAGGTCCATCAGAGACCTCAGGTGGCAGCTCTTCTCCATGGCCGCTGGCCGTACTGCCCATGACAAAACTAAATCAACAGCTTTGGGAGTGCTCCATGATCAAGTCCTTGCTAACCCGCTTCGCACATCCACTGGCGATCACCGCCATCGCCGCGACGGTCGCCACCAGCGCCCAGGCCGGCACCCTCTCTATCGGCCACACCACGTGGGTCGGTTACGGCACGCTCTACCTGGCTCAGGATCTGGGCTACTTCAAGGAAAACGGTTTGACCGTCGAATTGCCTGTCGTCGAAGAGGCTTCGATGTACATGGCCGCGCAGGCCTCGGGCGAATTGTCGGGCTCGGCGTCGACCATCGACGAAGTGCTCAAGTACCGTCCGCAATTCTGCTTCAAAGCAGTGGCCGCACTGGATGACAGCCATGGTGGCGACGGTGTTTTGGTCGGCAAGGACGTCAAGAGTCTGCAGGAGCTGAAGGGCAAGGCCGTGGCGGTGAACGAAGGTTCGACCTCGCAGTTCTGGTTGTCCTACCTGCTGAAAAAACACGGCATGAAAATGAGCGACATCACCGTGCAGAACATGACGGCTGACGACGCCGCCACCGCGTTCATCGCCGGTCGCGTGCCTGCCGCGGTGACCTGGGAACCGCACCTGTCGATGGTTCGCAGCAAGCAACAAGGCAAGGTGCTGATCGACAGCAGTAGCACGCCGGGTGTGATTGTCGACGTGGTCGCGCTCAACTGCACGGTCATCGAGAAACAGCCGGAAGACGTCAAGGCGTTGGTGGCCGGTCTGTACAAGGCGGTCCAGTACACCAAGGATCACCCGGAGCAAGCCTACAAAATCATGGCCAAAGGCGTTGGCGGTTACCTCGCCGATCCGAAGGAATTGGCCGCAGCCGCGCAAGGCGTGCGTTTCTACGATCAGGCCATGAGCGAAAAACTTCTTGGCTCGCCGGGCAAACCGGGTGACAGCGAACCGCTGATCAAACTGGCCAACGAGACCGCCAGCGAATTGCAGGGCAAACCCTACAACGTCAGCAATGACGACCTGATCGACAACCGCTTCGTCAGCCCGCTCTAGGAGGTTTGCATGTTCAAGCGCAATTTATGGCTGAGCCGCTGCATCACGCCCAAGACCGGTTTGCCGGTGTCGGTGATTTGGAGCGCGAGCGGTCTGGCCTGGGTGTTGTTGGTCGGCCTGTGGGCCGGTTTGTCTTACGGTGGCGTGGTGCCGGGCATGTTCCTGCCGACACCGGGCGCGGTGGTCGAGGCCGCCGTGCGCCTGAGCCGCGACGGCACGCTCGGCCTGCATGTGTGGGCCAGCCTCGAAGTGGTGATGGTCGGTTTCATCGTGTCGTCGCTGGTGGCGGTGCCGTTGGGGTTGCTGATGGGCAGCTTCCGTATCGTCCAGGCGTTCCTTGAGCCGATGGTCAATTTCATCCGCTACCTGCCGGTGACGTCGTTCGTGCCGCTGTTCATTTTGTGGATCGGCATCGGTCTGGAACAGCGGGTCTCGGTGATCATCTTCGGTGTGTTTTTCCAGCAACTGGTGATGATCGCGGACGTGTCCAAAGGCATCTCCAAGGACCTGATCAACGCGTCTTACACCCTGGGTTCGACCCGCCGCGATGCGGTGTTGCATGTGATCGCCCCGGCGTCGTTGCCGGGTGTGCTCGACACCTTGCGCGTGACCATGGGCTGGGCCTGGACTTACCTGGTGGTCGCCGAGCTGGTCGCGGCTTCCAGTGGCCTGGGCTATCTGAGCCTAAAAGCCATGCGCGGCTTTCAGGTGGATGTGATTTTCCTGGCAATCGCGATCATCGGTCTGTTGGGCCTGGTCACCGATCAACTGTTCCGTTTTCTCCGTCTGAGGATCGCCGCATGGGCTCAGTAAGCGCCGTCAACCCTCGTTTCGTCACGCCACAGGCCGCCCCGGTGCACGCCGCGCCACGGCTGCAAGTGGACAAGGTCAGTCTTCGCTATCAAAAGCCCGATGGTGGAGTGTTCACCGCGCTGGATCAGGTGTCGTTCGAAGTGCCGGATCAGCAATTCGCTGTACTGGTGGGGCCTTCGGGGTGCGGCAAGTCGAGTTTGCTGTACCTCACCGCCGGATTGAATGAGCCCACGGAAGGCGAGATCTACGTCGGTGGCCAGCAAGTTCAAGGGCCGGGTGCGGATCGCGGCATGGTGTTCCAGAGCTATACGCTGTTCCCGTGGCTGACGGTGCGGCAGAACGTCGAGTTCGGCCTCAAGCGTCGCGGTATGGCCGCCGCCCAGCGCAAGGAGATCGTCGATTACTACGTCAATGAAGTCGGCCTGACCGGGTTCGCCGACAACTACGCCAAGCAGCTGTCCGGCGGCATGATGCAGCGCGTGGCGATTGCTCGAGCGTTGGCCAATGACCCGCAAATCCTGCTCATGGACGAGCCCTTCGGCGCGCTCGACAGCCAGACGCGTCTGCAAATGCAGCAGCTGTTATTGCGGGTCTGGGGCAACAGCAAGAAGACTGTGTTGTTCGTGACCCACGATATCGACGAGGCGATTCTGCTGGGCGACCGGGTCTACGTGATGGGCGCACGGCCGGGGCGGATCAAGCAGATTCTGGACGTGCCGATCGAACGCCCACGGACCCTGGACATGGTCATGGAGCGCTCGTTCATCGACATGAAGCGCAAGATCTTCGGGTTATTGCACGACGAGCTGGAGGAGGAGCATTGAGCCTACACAATCCCTGTGGGAGCGGGCTTGCTCGCGAAAGCGGTGTGTCATTTAGCATTGATTTCGCCTGACACGACGCCATCGCGAGCAAGCTCGCTCCCACAGGTTTTGCGTTTAACCGAGGTTAAGGTGCTGCCGGCAGCAGGAACCTTGCGATCACCGGCAAGTGATCGGAGATCCGCAAGGTATCGTCCTGTCTCACCGTCGCCTCGACCCGTTTGATCCGCGGACTGTAGAACAGGTAGTCGACAGTCCGGTCCGGGCCGTTCAAGCCCGGATCATTCGGGTAATGAGTCAGCCACCGTGCCCGGTCGATGCCGCTGGCTTCGTTGTTGGTCGGGATCATCGGGTATTTGTCCCACAGCACATGCAGCGCGCTGTCGGCGGAGTAGGGCGTGCGTTGCTCGTCGGGTAGGCGTCGATATTGCCCCAGCGGCAACAGGTTAAAGTCCCCACCGATCAACCACAACGTGCCGCGGCTTTCGAGCTTGTCGAGGACTTTGGTGACCGCCGTTACCTGAGATTGCAGCGTTTCGTCAGGCTGGATGACGCGGTCCAGCTGGGTGTTGAACACCGCTATCTGACTGCCGTCGTTCAAGGGCAGATAGGTGACCAACAAGGCGTTTTTCGGTTTGAACTGACGGCTGATGAAATTGGTCGGTGCGATCGGCAACTGCAGGCGTTCGGCATGTTCGATCTGGTAGCGGCTGAGGGTGGCCAGTTGCCGGCCGACGCTGCCGAAAATGTGCGGCTCAGGCACGAAGTCGGCTTTCCAGTCGAAGGCGTGAGCGCTGCACGGATACAGGTCCGCGACTCGCTCCTGAAGCAGCTTGAACTGGTTTTGGTAATCGCTGGCCTTGGCGCCGTCATCGAGCTCTTGCAACAGCACGACGTCCGGTTGCTCGTCGCGGATCACCCGGGCCACTTCATCGAGGCTGAAGGCCATGTCTTCGGGAGTGGGTTTTTCGTCATTGCCGGCCGCGAGGTCATTCCAGAATACGTAGCGTTTTCCCGCCAGGTACTGGACGTTCCAGGTCATCACCTTCAGCGCCTGACCGGGCACCAGCGTCGGTGCCTGGGCGTTGCAACTGACCGGTAAGGCTTCCTTGACTTCGGGGCGCCAGGTCAGGTTGTAGATCAGCAAGGCAATCAGGCCGGTCACGATCAACAGGCCCAGCAGGGTGTAGCGCAGTAGACGGGTCATGGCTCGGCTTATAGCGTTACAAAAGTTGAGCCCGAGCATAACCGAGCGTCGGGTTTAATCCCAAGGGTGAAACGGCCTGCCCATCAATTAGCCGTAACGATATCCCTGTAATTGGATGGACTCGCCCAAGCCGAGGCGTCTGCGCGCCACGGTGGCATTCTTATAGAAGCCAACGACAGCGAGGGCGAGGCCATGAAAAAGCATACGACGATCAACCAGTCTTTGTCAGCCGAGGCGGCGGCATGCACCACAGTTGCGGTGGATCTTGCCAAAAGAGTCTTTCAGCTGGCCGGGGAGGATGCCCTCGGTCAGGTGTTGTTCGAGGATCGAATCAAGTCACGTGAGGCCTTTCAGGCATTTCTTCATAAGCTTCCAGCGAGCGTGACGGTGTTGGTGGAAACCGGGCCAGGCGCTCAGGCATGGGCGCGATTGCTGCAAACGCAGGGTAATCCAGTCCGCATCCTGCCGGCCCAGCATGTTGCCAATCATCGCAGCGGCCCGAAAAATGATCGCAACGATGCATTGGCTATCTTGCGCGCAGGCCGCGATAGCAAGGTCTCAGCCGTACCGCTCAAGAGTGCAGCGGCGCTGGCGATGCAGGCTCTGCACAGGGCCCGGCAGGGATATGTACGCCGACGCACTGCGGTCGGCAATCAGATGCGCGGTTTACTGCTGGAACACGGTGTGGCTATGGCGCAGGGTGAAATAGCGATCAGCCAGCTCGTGCCTCGGGTACTGGAAGATGCCACCCAACCGTTGCCCGATTTGCTGCGCGAACTGATCGCCGAACTGCTGGGCGAATGGAGTCAACTGGGCGAACGCGTCAACGTGCTGACCGGTCGGCTGGAAACAGCCGCGAAGGCGGACGAGACGGCTAAGCGGCTGATGACGGTGCGCGGTGTTGGCCCGATCATCGCCACGGCGCTGTTGGCCAAGCAGACCGAGCCTGAACGCTTTGCCAACGCCGCTTGTTCGCCGCCTACTTCGGGTTGGTGCCCAGTCAGCACAGCAGCGGGGAGAAGGTCCGGCTGGGCAAGATGAGCAAGCATGGCGATGCTTACTTGCGCAGTCTGACGATCCAAGGTGCCCACGCCGTTTTAAGACAGCTACGACCAGATTCACAGCAGCCGGACGACCAACGTCTCCTGCGTTGGATATCCCGTCTGGGTCGCAAGGAGGCGGCGGTGCGATTGGCCAACCGCAACCTGCGCATCCTCTGGGTGCTACTGCAAAACGACCAGACTTATCGTCGCCAGCCGGGCACTGACCAGGAGGCTGCGATGAGTCACTGATAACAGAGTTCTGCCACCGGGGCGTTAAGCCGCTCCAACCCATGCTAAGAACATTGACCCCAGGTCAGACCGTCGCGGATTGATGCCTAAGCTGCTACTGGCCCTTGAGGCCTTACTGTAATCGGCATACCGCGAGCTTACCCAATGTTGGCCAGAAGCCGTTGAAGGCTTCCTCGAACAGGCCTCATACATAGATGCAACCGGGTAGCAGTGTTCAAAAGCGGGTTGAACGCGGGGGCGAGTCCATACATAGCAGCTGGCGAAGCCTGCGTTCGGCTGCGAAGCAGTCGTCAATTCGGCGCACGCGGTTTGCCTGATGCACCGTGAGCACTGATTTTACGACTGCTGCGCAGCCGAACGCAGGCTTCGCCAGCTGCTACAAGGGGGGCGCGTTGTTCTTCAAAGAGGTCGATCAATTTTCTCGGGCACCTCGTCGATCAGCATGAACAGGCGGAACAGCACCACGCTGACGAACAATTGCAGGAAGCTGTGGGCGCTGTCGATCAGCAGGGAAATCACCGGGTTCTGCGGTTCCGGGTAGACCGCAAGCGTCGCGCCCTTGAGCACCCACAACGGGCCCATCACACACAGAATGCACACCAGAATGCGCAGGAAGTTGCCGCGGGTCAGGCGCAGGCTTTCCTTCATTGCCGCCAGTGGAGCCAGGCCGCGCAGCACCAGCAGGTACTCGCCAAATGCCAGGGTCACCATCAGCCAGATGCCCGGCAGGAAATACAGCGACAGGCCGATCAGGATCAGCAGGGTGTTGAGCGCGGTGAGCAAGGCGAAGCGCGGCCACAGGTAGGCGGCCCTCGCCAGCAGGTCGCGATTGCGCGGCGATTCGCCGCGGCTACGGGCATCGAGAAACAGAATCAGCGCGGCGGTGTAAAGCGGATAAACCAGCAAGCCGACTATCACACTGATGCCGGGAAAGCTGTCCGGCTCTGTGGAGTGGTCGACCACTTGTTGCAACAGCGCCTCAAAGATCACCAGCGGCAGGCACAGCCGCACGATCTGGCCCAGATTGCGCTTGAAGAAATACAGAGAGTCACGCAGTACATCGAACGAATTCATCAGTCGGTATCGCAGGTTGGAAGCAGTGGCCCACTTTAACCGATGAAGCGCTTTGGGGCGCAAACGTAAACGTTCGGTAAAGACCATTGAAACATCCTGTATCAGCCTCCATTACGGATGAGCACCTTATCCACAGTGGATAAGGGCGACGATATTCCCGGCAATCTACGAGGTCGCCATGAACAGCGAAGAACAAACCCTGATCGATGGACTGTTTTCCCGGCTGCAACAGGCCGAAACGGACTCAGCCCCGCGCGACGCCCAGGCCGAGGCGCGGATCAAGGAACACCTGACTCGCCAGCCCGCGGCAGGCTATTTCATGACCCAGGCGATTCTGGTGCAAGAGGCTGCCATCAAGAGCCTCGACGAACAAAACAAACAGCTCGCCCGGCAAGTCCAGCAATTGCAGGCCGAACTGCAACAGGCCAAAGCTCAGCCGGCTGCTGCAGCGCCGAGCAGTGGTGGCTTCCTGTCGAGCATTTTCGGCGGCGGTTCCCGTGATCCGCAGCCAGCGCCGACCCAAAGTCCACCCGCATCGAGCGGTGGCGGCTGGCGTGAACCGGCGCGGCCGTCGTTCAACTCGCAGCCACCTCAGCAAAACTTCGGTGCAGCGCCGCCTCAGCAGAATTATGCCCCGCAACAGCCTGCCGGCAGCAGCTTCCTCGGTGGTGCGCTGAAAACTGCCGCCGGCGTGGCCGGTGGTGTGATGCTGGCGCAAGGCATCAGCAGCCTGTTCCATCACAATCAGCAGCCGGAAGTGGTTGAGGTCATCAAGGAAGAACCGGCTCAGGTCAACGATCAGAGTGGTGATAACGGCTCGGGCGACGATCAGCGCGTGGCTGACAACTCCTATGATCAGGGCGGTTTCACCGACGCCGACTACAGCGATGACAGCTCATCGTTCTTCGGCGGCGACGACGATTCCTTCGTCTGATACGCCATTCGTCCGGAGCGCTGCGGCGCTTCGGGCCGATTATTCGCGGAACAATCCTTCAGGCTGGCATACTGGGCAACTTTTCGGGCCTGGTGCCTGATCCTGCCCGCGCTCCGGCGCGCCAACGAGGATGACCGGTGAAAAAAATCGCAGTGTTCGCCGATGTCCAGAACCTCTATTACACCGTGCGTCAGGCCTATGGTTGCCATTTCAACTATGCCGCGCTGTGGGCTGATATCAGCAAACAGGGCGAGATCGTCGAGGCCTATGCCTACGCGATCGATCGCGGCGACAGCAAACAACAGCAATTCCAGCAGATCCTGCGCAACCTCGGCTTCATTGTGAAGCTCAAGCCCTACATCCAGCGCAGCGATGGTTCGGCCAAAGGTGACTGGGACGTGGGCATCACCCTCGACATCATGGACGCCGCCGATCATGTCGACGAAGTGGTGCTGGCCTCCGGTGACGGTGATTTCGACATGTTGCTGGAGCGCATCATCACCAAGCACGGGGTGCAAGCCGTGGCCTACGGCGTGCCGGGCCTGACGGCCAACTCGCTGATCCGCGCCGCCAGCCGCTACGTGCCGATCGAAGGCGCGTTGCTGCTCAAGAACTGATTTTTACGGAGTTGAAACAGGTTTGGAACGCATAGCAGTCATCGACTTTGAAACCACCGGGATCTCCCCGAGCAGCAGCTGCCGGGCCACGGAAATTGCCGTGGTGATCCTTGAACAGGGGCGCATCGTCGAGCGTTACCAAAGCCTGATGAATGCCGGCGTGCGCGTCCCGGCCTTCATCGAGCAACTCACCGGCATCAGCAACGCCATGCTGCGCACTGCGCCATCGGCCGAGCAGGTGATGAATGAGGTCAACGAATTCGTCGGCATCACACCGCTGCTGGCGCACAACGCCGCGTTTGACCAGAAGTTCTGGGACTTTGAGCTCGGTCGCATCAAGCGCACACGCTTGCAGAACTTTGCCTGCTCGCTGCTACTCGCCCGCCGTTTGATGCCCGCCGCGCCGAACCACAAACTCGGCACCCTCACCACGTTCGCCAACCTGCCCCACACCGGTAAAGCTCACCGGGCCATGGCCGATGCCGAGATGGCCGCCAACCTGACGGCGCACCTTGCCCAGGAACTGCGGCAGAAGCACGGGTTGCGGGAGCTGTCGCATGATCTGTTGGTGAGCTTGCAGAAAGTGCCGGCGGCGAAGATCAATGAGCATCTGAAGCGCCATCGCGGGTTCTGAAAACACCGCACCCCCGAACACCCTGACACCCGTAGGAGCTGTCGAGTGAAACGAGGCTGCGATCTTTTGATCTTGTTTCTTACAAAGCAAAGTCAAAAGATCGCAGCCTCGTTTCACTCGACAGCTCCTACAGAAGAACCATTTTTCCTTTCACATCCCCCGACGGCACGCGCTCGCGATGCAGGTTTATAGGGTGTTTAACGATGACTCTGATGTGACGATCGCTCCTACCCAATATTAGGAATTTGTCCGTCTTGCCCCGTACCTGTGGCATCGATAACCTCTCCAACGTCGCTGCCAATTCAGCGACCGGGTCTGCAAGCCCGCCGACAGTTTGTTATGAGACCACCGGCGCACCTATAATCGCGTCGCTTTAATGAGCGACCATCGATTTATGGTAGCTGTGTGCGGGAGACCTTCGGGTCTGCCGGGGTGGTCTCCTACTCGGTCTTGCAGACCCGCGCATAGCTGCCACCCATCATCTGCAAGTGATGCTGGCAGCTCCCACTTTCTCAGGAGATTCGCCATGATCAAAGTTACCCCCAATCCCCCTGAAGACTCTGCGCAATCAGTTGCGAGCGCAGCTCACTTCATCCCCAAAACATTCATCCGTCACCACATCCAGCTGCGAGCACTGTTACTGCATGCTGAGGCGTGGTTCTGCGCCCGCGATATCGGCCGGTTAATGGGCGTGGATATAAACGGCCGGCAAGCCCTCAAGCTCGACGCCGATCAACGTCGGATGGTGTGTTTGTCCGGAAGCGACGAACCTCAAGAGACATTGATGCTGAGTGAGTCCGGTGTATACGCGATGCTGGTCTATCACTACTGCCCGGAGAACCGGAATCTGCGGCGTTGGCTGACCCATCACGTGGTGCCGATGCTGCGGGACAGTGGCGGGGTTGCTTCGAATCAGGCGCCGAGTTTGCGCTTGATGGAATGGGCAGGAGGCACGTTGAGTCTGCTGCATTGGCGGACGGAACCATGGGTTCGTTTAAAAGATATGCCGTGTTTGTTGGGCGCGGGATACAGCGGTGTTCGCGGAATCTGATCACACCGCAAATCCCCTGTGGGAGCGGGCTTGCTCCGGGCGGCGTTCCGACGAAAGCGATTTATCTTTCAACATTGATGTTGACTGACACACCGCCTTCGCGAGCAAGCCCGCGCACACATTAGATCTCCTGTGGCATTAGATTGATTTTCCTTCCAACTGCCCCAACGGCACGCGCTTCTCTATCGCGCTCGACAGCACAATCGACGTCTTGCTGAACCCGAATTTGGCGATCCGGTTGATCAACTCTTCCAGCTCCGGCATCGAACCCACGGCCGCTTGCATGATCACGCACGGATCGCCCGTCACCCGGTGGCACTCGGTCAGTTGCGGGATTTTGATCAGGTCGTCGTAGGCCTTCTGATTACCGTGCTGGTTCAAACGCAGTTCGATCACGCACTGGATCGGCAAGCCAAGCTTGGCCATGTCGACTTTCGCCTGGTAACCGGTGATCACCCCGCAGGCTTCCAGTTTGGCCACGCGCTCGGCCACGGCCGGAGCGGACAGGTTCACTTTGCGCGCCAGGTCGGCGTAGGACGCACGACCGTTTTCCAACAGGGCGCTGAGGAGCATGCGGTCGTATTTGTCCATCGTCGTACTCCTGAAAATGACTGACTTTCGAAAACACGGTTTATGACGCAGATCTCCGTGTTTTGAAAAGTGTACTGGCGCTATAAACAGGTTTTGTAACTTATTTTACGCCGCTGGCCTTTCTAGAATAGCTGTTCACTTGTCTTGCCTACGAGCTGCCCCATGCCTGGCTTACGTCGTTTTCCCTTACCGTTGATCGCTGCCTTTTTCGCGTTGTACGTGATTTGGGGCTCGACTTACCTGGTGATTCGCATCGGCGTGGAGTACTGGCCGCCGTTGCTGCTCGCCGGTATCCGCTTCGTGATCGCCGGGACGTTGATGTATGCGTTCCTGCGTTGGCGCGGGGCGCCGGCACCGACCTGGGCGCAGTGGAAAGCCGCCGGGATCATCGGGATTTTGCTGCTGGCATGCGGTAACGGCGGGGTGAGCGTGGCCGAACACATGGGCGTCGCCTCGGGTGTGGCTGCGTTGGCGGTGGCGACGGTGCCGCTGTTTACCTTGCTCTGCGGATATTTCTGGGGCGCGCGTAATACCCGTCTCGAATGGGCCGGGATTGTGCTCGGGCTGATCGGCATTGCCATGCTCAACCTCGGTTCCAACCTGCAATCGAGCCCGCTGGGCGCCTTATTGCTGATTTTCGCGGCAGCTTCCTGGGCCTTCGGTTCGGTGTGGAGCAAACACCTGCCGCTGCCCCAGGGCGCGATGGCCAGCGCTGTGGAAATGCTGGTGGGCGGCGTGGTCCTGTTGATCGGCAGTGCACTGAGTGGTGAGCATCTGGAAGCCATGCCGCCGATCGAAGGTTGGGCGGCCCTGGCTTATCTGACTTTCTTTGGCTCGATCATCGCTTTCAACGCTTATATGTATCTGTTGAAAAACGTGCGGCCGGCGGCGGCCACCAGTTATGCCTACGTCAACCCGGCTGTGGCGGTGTTGCTGGGGATCGTGTTTGTCGGTGAGACCATTGGTATTGAAGAAGGACTGGCGATGCTGGTGATCATCAGTGCCGTGGTGTTGATCGGGTTGCCGCAGTGGCGTCGAACTCCCGTTCAACCTGCCGTAGCGGTGCCGACAGAATCCCGTGTGAATTAGGGTAAACTGCGCGCCATTGCACACTCGTTTTGCACAACTGCGCTGAATTTTCCTACGGTAATCCCATGACTTTCGCCACCCTTGGCCTGATCGAACCCTTGCTGCGCTCTCTCGAGACGCTCGGCTACCAGACCCCGACGCCGGTTCAGGCGCAAGCCATTCCGGCGGTGCTGGCCGGTCGCGACCTGATGGCCGCCGCCCAGACCGGGACTGGCAAGACCGCCGGCTTCGCGCTGCCGCTCCTGCAATTGCTGGCCATGGAAGGGCCGAAAGTGGCGTCTAACTCGGTGCGCGCACTGATCCTGGTGCCGACCCGCGAATTGGCCGAACAGGTTCACGAAGCCGTGCGTCAGTACGCCGAGAACCTGCCGTTGAGCACTTACGCGGTGTACGGCGGCGTCAGCATCAACCCGCAAATGATGAAGCTGCGCAAGGGTGTTGACGTGCTGGTGGCGACACCGGGTCGTTTGCTCGACCTGTATCGCCAGAAGGCCCTCAAGTTCAATCAGCTGCAAACCCTGATCCTCGACGAAGCCGACCGCATGCTCGACCTGGGCTTTTCCGAGGAACTGGGGAATATCTACCGCGTGTTGCCCAAGCAACGTCAGACGCTATTGTTCTCCGCGACTTTCTCCGACGCGATCCGCTTGCTGGCCGGACAAATGCTCAACGATCCACTGAGCATCGAAGTCAGCCCGCGCAACGTGGCCGCCAACACCGTCAAGCAATGGGTGGTGACGGTCGACAAGAAGCGCAAGCCGGAACTGTTCATCCATTTGCTGCGCAAGGGCAAGTGGAAGCAGGTGCTGGTGTTCGCCAAGACCCGCAACGGCGTAGACGCACTGGTGGAAAAGCTTCAGGGCCTGGGCATCAATGCCGACGGCATCCACGGCGACAAACCTCAGGCAACCCGCCAGCGTGCACTGGACCGTTTCAAGGCCAGTGAAGTGCAGATTCTTGTGGCCACCGACGTTGCGGCCCGTGGTCTGGATATCGAAGATTTGCCATTGGTGGTCAACTTCGACCTGCCGATCGTGGCTGAGGACTACATCCACCGGATCGGTCGTACCGGACGCGCGGGTGCATCCGGGCAGGCGATTTCGCTGGTCTGCGCCGATGAAGTGAATCTGCTGTCGGCCATCGAGACGTTGACCCGTCAGACATTGCCTCGTCAGATGGAACATGACTTCGAGCCTGAGCACCGGGTGCCGGATACCGATGCCAGCGGTCAGGTCGTCAAGAAGCCGAAAAAACCGAAGAAGCCGAAGACCTCCAGTGGCGGTAAACGCAATCTGGGCAAGTGGGTTGAGAGCGGTGATGCGTCGGCGCCGGAGCCTTCGATCAAGCCTGTGCGGAAGGTGCCAGTGTTCAATACCGGGCCGCGTAAGAAGAAGCCTTGAAAACACGCGACGTCTGTTAGGCCGCCTTCGCGAGCAAGTCGGATCGCCGCACCGCCGCTCCCACATTAACTGCATTCTTTCTGGAAGAACTCGGTCGAATGTGGGAGCGGCGGTGCGGCGATCCGACTTGCTCGCGATGGCCGCGCCTCAGTCCTCAGCCCTTGTGTTTCAACCACTCCACCATCCCCAACCCCGCCGCGCGCCCACTGGCGAAACACGCGGTCAGCAGATAGCCCCCCGTCGGCGCTTCCCAATCCAGCATTTCCCCCGCGCAGAACACGCCAGGCAGTTGCTTGAGCATCGAACGTTCATCCATCGCTTCGAACATCACACCACCCGCGCTGCTGATGGCCTCGTCCAGTGGGCGGGTTTTCACCAACGTCAGTGGCAGCGCCTTGATCGCTTTGGCCAGCAGCGCCGGATCGGCGAAGCATTCGGCCGGAGTGAGTTCGCGCAGCAACGCCGCTTTCACACCATCGATCCCGAGCTGGCTGTGCAGATGTTTAGCCATGGAGCGTGAACCGCGTGGTCTGCTCAGTGCAGCCTGAACCTTATCCACAGGCCTGCCCGGCAACAGGTCCAGGTGAATGGTTGCCGAGGCGTGCTGATTGATGGCTTCGCGGATCGGCGCCGACAAGGCGTAGATCAAACTGCCTTCAATCCCGGTTGCCGTGATCACACATTCCCCGAGCCGCGGCACGTCGTCATTGAGGCCAATGGCGATGTTTTTCAGCGGTGCGCCGGCGAATTTGCTGACCATCAACTCGCTCCAGGCCTGCACCTCGAAGCCGCAATTACTCGGTTGCAGCGGCGCGAGTCCTACGCCGCGTTGTTCCAGTGGCAGCATCCAGGCGCCGTCCGATCCGAGGCGCGACCAGCTGCCGCCGCCGAGGGCCAGCAAGGTTGCGTCAGGCTTGATGGTTTTTTCGCCCTCGGGGCTGTCGATACGTAATCCACCGGTCTCATCCCAGCCGAGCCAGCGGTGACGGGTGTGGATAACGACGCCGCTGTCTCGCAGACGTTTGAGCCAGGCGCGCAACAGGGGGGCGGCTTTCATGTCTGTAGGAAAGACTCGCCCGGAGCTGCCGATAAAGGTTTCGATGCCCAGCTCATGAATCCATTGGCATAACGCTTCGGCCCCGAAACCTCGCAACAGCGGTGCAATCTGCGGAGCGCGTTCGGCGTAGCGTGAGAGAAACGCCGGGTAGGCTTCGGAATGGGTGATGTTCATGCCACCCACGCCGGCCAGCAGGAATTTTCGCCCCACCGAAGGCATGCCGTCGTACAGGTCTACCTTGATCCCGGCCTGGCTCAGCACTTCGGCCGCCATCAACCCGGCGGGGCCGCCGCCGATGATGGCGACGTGGGGGGAGTGAGTGACGGAAGATTGGGTCATGGGAAGCGCTGCGGTATGGCGGAATAAGCCGCGCATTCTACCAGCACAGATCTATGTGGGAGCGGGCTTGCTCGCGAAAGCGATTTAACATGCAACATTGATGTCGACTGATACACCGCTTTCGCGAGCAAGCCCGCTCCCACATTGGAACTGTGTTGTTTTGACGGGCTGGTTAAAAAGTAACCGCCGCTGTGTAGGCTATACGCAGTCTGGGCTGTAGCCCCTTTCACTCAGGTTATCCACAGGCAGTTCCACAGTCATTGTGGGTAAAGACTCACACCTCAATGACAACCTGATGACTGCCAGACCCGTAGCGCACTGTGATGGAGGATTCCATGACGGCGCGCCAACGCCTTGCGGTCCTTGCTGTAGCCGCCGCCGATCACCCCGACCACCGGAATATCCCGGCCCAGGCAATGACGCATCACGCTTTCATCCCTAGCGGCAACGCCTTCGTCTGTCAGTTTCAGGTAGCCGAGCGCGTCATTTTTATGCACATCGACGCCGGCGTCATACAGCACAAGGTCAGGTTGGTAGAGCGGCAGCAAATAGTTGAGCGCGTCGTCCACCACCTTCAGGTAATCGGCATCACCCATCCCCATGGGCAGTGGAATGTCCCAGTCACTTTCGGCCTTGCGTGCAGGAAAATTCTTTTCGCAGTGCAGGGAAACGGTCACCGCGTCCGTGGTGTTGTGCAGAATCCGTGCAGTCCCGTCGCCCTGATGCACATCGCAGTCGAAGATCAGCACCCGATTCACTCGGCCGCTTTCCAGCAGGAAATGGCTGATCACGGCCAGGTCATTGAAGATGCAGAACCCGGCAGGATGGTCGTAATGCGCATGATGGGTGCCTCCGGCCAAGTGACAGGCCAAACCATGTTCCAGCGCCTGCTCGGCCGCCAGCAGCGAGCCGCCAACCGCACGTACTGTGCGCCGGGCCAGGGCTTCGCTCCACGGCAGGCCGAGGCGCCGCTGGTCTTCGCGGGACAACTCGCCGCCCATGTAGCGTTCGATATACGCAGGGTCATGTGCGAGCGCGAGAATCTCTGGCGGGCAGAGGTCGGGGCGCAGCAGGTCAGCGTCGCGGGTCAGCCCGCTGTCCACCAGGTGATCGCGCAGCAGGCGAAACTTGTCCATGGGAAAGCGATGATCCGCCGGGAACTCGGGGCTGTAGTCTTCGTGGTAGATCAGGGGCAGGGGCATGGCTGATTTATACAGGACGGTAGGTAGGAATGAGTGAAGGATCCTACCAGCGATGTAGACTTGCGGCATGGGAACGGGGGGCAAGATGGAACCGATACTGGAGCTCGAGAGCGCGCGACTGCTGTTGCGGCAGTGGCGCGATGAGGATTTGCCGGAGTTTGCGGCGATGTGCGCCGATCCACAGGTGATGCGATATTTTCCGGCGCCCTTGAGTCGGCTGGAAAGTGCTTCGCTGATCGGACGGATTCGTGGCCATTTTGCCGAACATGGCTTCGGTCTCTGGGCGCTGGAACGCAAGGACACCGGGGCATTTATCGGTTTTACCGGGCTCGCAGAGGTCGGCTTCGACACGCGTTTTACCCCGGCCACCGAAATCGGCTGGCGCCTGGCTCGCGAGCACTGGGGCCTTGGCTACGCCAGTGAAGCGGCGTGGACCGCTCTACGCTGCGGGTTTGACCGGTTGGCGCTGAAAGAAGTCGTGTCCTTCACCACTGAAACCAACACACCGTCGCAGAAAGTCATGCAGGCCATCGGCATGCACCATGATTCAGCCGATGATTTCGACCACCCGATGCTCGCGGCCGATCATCCCCTGCGTCACCATGCGCTGTACCGCATCACCCGTGAACAATGGCTGCAAACCTTGCATGGATAAGCCGGCACGGACGTTTACAATGGCTCCCATGGGCCCTGGCCAGAAATTGAATCGACCGTCGCAGCCAAGACTGCGCGGCATGCGTTGTGTGAGGAGAGTCTGAATGAGCCAAGTGTTGGATGATCTGGTTGACCTGCTGACCCTGGAACCGATTGAAGAAAACCTGTTTCGTGGCCGCAGCCAGGACCTGGGTTTTCGTCAGCTGTTCGGTGGTCAGGTGATCGGTCAGTCCCTGTCGGCGGCCAGTCAGACGGTTGAAGAAGCGCGCCACGTGCATTCGATGCACGGCTATTTCCTGCGTCCGGGCGACTCCGCGTTGCCTGTGGTTTATCAGGTTGATCGGGTACGCGACGGCGGCAGTTTCAGTACGCGTCGGGTGACGGCGATCCAGAAGGGCAACCCCATTTTCACTTGCAGTGCGTCGTTCCAGTACGACGAAGAAGGCTTCCAGCATCAGTCCGTAATGCCAACCGTAGTCGGCCCGGAAAACCTGCCGTCAGAGCTGGAGCTTGCTCAGCAACGTGCGCACCTGATTCCCGAGCACATGCGTGAAAAGTTGCTGTGCCCGAAACCGATCGAGTTCCGACCGATCACCGAGAAAGATCCCTACAACCCGCAACCGTCCGATCCGATCAAGTACGTCTGGTTTCGCGCCGACGGTGCCTTGGCCGATTCTCCGGCGCTGCATAAATACTTGCTGGCCTACGCCTCGGATTTCGGCCTGTTGACCACGTCGATGCAGCCCCATGGCAAATCGGTCTGGCAGAAAGACATGCAGGTTGCCAGTCTCGATCACGCGCTGTGGTTCCATCAGGATCTACGTGCCGATGATTGGTTGCTGTATGCGATGGACAGTCCTTGGGCGGGCAACTCGCGCGGTTTCTCCCGTGGCAGCGTGTTCAACCGCGCCGGGCAACTGGTGGCGTCGGTCACGCAGGAAGGCCTGATTCGCCACCGCAAGGATTGGGCATGAGCCTGGCCGAGGTGCGGCACTGGGTGTTCGACATGGACGGCACCCTGACGGTGGCCGTGCATGACTTCGCGGCGATCCGCGTGGCGTTGGCCATTCCTGCCGAAGACGACATCCTGACCCACCTCGCCGCGCTGCCGGCCGCTGAAGCCGCCGCCAAACATGCGTGGTTGCTGGAACACGAACGAGACCTGGCACTGGGTTCGAAAGCAGCACCGGGCGCAGTAGAACTGGTGCGTGAACTGGCCGGGCGCGGTTATCGCCTGGGCATTCTTACGCGCAATGCTCGCGAACTGGCGCACGTGACGCTGGAGGCGATCGGCTTGGCCGACTGCTTCGCGGTGGAGGATGTGCTGGGTCGAGATGAAGCACCGCCAAAACCGCATCCCGGTGGTTTGCTGAAATTGGCCCAGGCCTGGAATGTCCCGGCCAGTGAGATGGTGATGGTCGGTGACTACCGCTTTGATCTGGATTGCGGTCGGGCGGCAGGGGCGCGGACGGTGTTGGTGAACCTGCCGGATAATCCCTGGCCTGAGTTGGCGGATTGGCATGCGGCGGATTGTGTGGTGTTGCGGCAGATGCTTTCGGCTTGAGAGATTGGCTGCCTGTTCGAACGCTTTCGCGAGCAAGCCCGCTCCCACACTTTATCTCCATGAAATGCAAAATTTGCATCCGACGCAGATCGAATGTGGGAGCGGCGGTGCGACGATTCGACTTGCTCGCGAAGGGGCCCTGCCAGCCACCATAAAAACTCACTGACCGAACAACGCCTTCTGCCCCTCAGGCGAAGTCAGCATCCCATCCCCGTCATGCCCGACCCCGGGTACTTCAATCAACTGCTGATTCAATCCCTGAGGATGCAGCCGCTTCAGATAAGCAAAATAATTGCGCCCGCGAGCCAATCGATTGGCTCCCTGAGCTTGGGCCTCACAGCTTTTATCCAGCGCCGGCTGCTTCGGGTCGCTGTCCTGCTGCCCGAGTAAATAAACGACATCGCGTTTGACGTAGTTTTCCTCCAACTGCTTGGCGGTTTGCCCTACGGCATAGGCGGGTAAATTCACCAGTCCATATTTCCAGCGATTGAAATTCGGGCAACCGGCGTGTTTGAACGCCGCCGGCCGTCGCTCATCGAAATACGCATAAGACGACGGGTTGGCAATGATGTAACGCACCTGTATGTCGGCCGCCTTGAGCGCTGGCTGATCGTGGCCCAGCAACGCGTATCGCTGCACCACCTGAGCGCCACCGGAGTGACCGGCGATGACAATTTGCTTCACGTCCGGAAACTGTTTTCGATCGCCGATTCGGGCGATGATTTCGTCGAGCGCCGCGTAGGAACTCAGGGAAAACGGAGCGGTGGATAAACCGCCCGCCATCCAGTCATTGCCCTGCCAGCGCAATACGCTGTCAGCCACGGGATGGGCCGAGATGTCGGTTTCATTGAGAAATTGCGGGGCGAGCACCAAGGTGGTCGCGCTTTGCCCGGCCTGTTCGGCCGCGCGCTCGGCGCTCTGGCGATAGGTATCGGCATTGCGCAATCGACCATGGATGATGATCAGCACGCGTTCGATTTTCTTCGGCGCCGGGCCGATGCCCACCGCGATTTCACCTGCAGTCAGCAGCAGGCGTCCGGGGCTGACCTCCTTGACCGCATGCTCGGCAGCCTGGGCGCTTGCGCAGGTGATCAGTAGAGCTAACAGCCACTTATTCATTTATAGGTTTTTCGCTGCAAAGGTATCGCACTGGCCGACCTGGCCTTGCGCGAATCCGGTTTTGAACCAGCGCACCCTTTGCGCCGACGTACCATGAGTAAACGAGTCCGGCACCACACGACCCTGACCTTGCTGTTGCAAGCGGTCATCGCCAATGGCATTGGCGGCGTTCAAGGCTTCTTCGATGTCACCGGGCTCCAGCCAGTTCAGCCGTTTCTGCGCATTGTTGGCCCAGACTCCGGCCAGGCAATCGGCCTGCAGTTCCTGGCGTACCAGCAAACCGCCGTCGCCTTCCATCTGCCGACCCTGTTGGCGGGCGGTCTGAATTTTCGCTGAAACGCCGAGCAAGGTCTGCACATGGTGTCCGACTTCGTGAGCGATCACGTAGGCCTGAGCGAAGTCGCCAGCAGCGGAAAAACGTTGGGACATTTCCTGGAAGAAACTCATGTCCAGGTAGACCTTCTGGTCCGCCGGGCAATAGAACGGGCCGGTCGCCGAAGAGGCCAGGCCGCACGCCGAGTTGACGCGGCCACTGAACAGTACCAGGGTCGGGTTCTTATATTGACGACCGGCCTGCTGGAAAATCTGACCCCAAGTGTCCTCGGTATCACCGAGGATCGAGCGCACGAACTCGGCTCCTTCATCAGTGGCCGGCGGTGCCTTGCGGGTTTGAGTCGGGGCCGGTGCCGATTGCTCGCTCATTTGCCCGGTCAGTTGCCCGAGGATTTGCATCGGGTCCTGGCCGGTGATCCAGCCGATCCCGACGATCAAGATAATTGCCGTCAGGCTCAGGCCCTTGCCGCCACCGAAGCGCATCCCACCGCCGCCGCCAGAATCATCACCACGGGCATCGACCACGTTGTCGCTGCGTCGGCCTTTTTTCCATAGCATGTGGGAATCCTCTGAATGTCCGTGGGGATGAGTGTTGCTGCTGAGTGGGAGCGGCGCCAGTCCGGTCGTCCATCTTTTGTTGCGCGCAGGAGCCTTCCCGGCAACCAGTGGTGGGTTGCCGGGAATACTCCAGACTCGTATTGAACACGGACAACCCATCTAATTCCTTCAGGCGACGGGTTTTTATCGGGCAGGCGACGGCCTGTATCGGAAATTATTTGTCGAGCACGGTTGCCGGACTGCGGGTTCCAGATTTCGCATTACTTGGTTTGTCTTTTAGAATCTGGAAAATTTAGTGTGGACCCTCCCATGGCCGGCAGTCAGATCGAACGTGTTTTCAGTGTGCTGGAAAGCCTCACCAGTGACCCCCGCGGGCTGCAGATGCAGGCATTGGCAGAGCAACTCGACATTCCAAAAAGCGCGACTCACCGCTTACTCGCCGAGCTGATTCGCCTGGGCTACGTGCGGCAGAATCCAGAGAATTTGCGCTATCACTTGTCGACCAAACTGGTGGCAATGGGGTTCCGCTATCTGTCGAGCAGCGGCGCCGATATCGTGCAGCCGGTGCTTGATCGTCTGGCCCATGAAACCGGAGAACTGGTGCGTCTAGGCATTATCGAAGGTGAACGGCAGATCTGGATTGCCAAATCCCAGGGCGCCCGTTCGGGGTTGCGTTACGACCCGGACATGGGCCGCGACGCGCCATTGTTTTATACCGCATCAGGCCATGCCTGGTTGGCGTGCATGAGCGATGCTGAAGCCTTGTCGCTGGTAGAGCGCCAGGGTGGTGAACGGCCCAAAGACCTCGGGCCGAACGCTCCGCGTTCCAACATTGAATTGCTGGAACGGCTGCGGCTGGCGCGGGAGCAGGGCTATGCCTGGGTCGAGGAAAGTTCGGCTGTGGGCACTTCAGCGATTGCGGCAGTGGTGCGGCACCCAAGTGATGGGCGGGTAATCGGCGTATTGAGTATTGCTGGCCCAAGCGCGCGGATGCCGGGGGCTCGACTACATGAGTTGGCGCCACTGTTGTTGAAAGTTACCGAAGAGTTGTCAGCAGCAAGTCTGGCGTCTGAGATGTTTAACTAACGGCAGTAAATCCTTGCTCTGCAAATCGTGTGCGTTGTTCGCCCACTTTTACTGTGTGGCTATGTGAGAATCTGGAACCGGGTTCTAAATTATTGGAACTCGCGAAGCACAAGGAAAACCACATGACCGTCAGCACTCCGCTCTCCGGCGTAAACCAACCCTTCAAAGGGATTCTGCTGATCGTCGTTGCGACCTTCCTGTTTTCCAGTCACGACGCCCTGTCGAAATACCTCTCAGGGTTCTATCCGATCGTCATGGTGGTCTGGGCCCGTTATCTGGTTCACACCTTACTCATGGCCGGGATTTTTCTGCCGCAATCCGGGCTGGGTGTCCTACGAACCAAACGGCCGTTACTTCAGCTGTTGCGGGCGTTGTGCCTGCTGGGCACCAGTCTGTTTTTCACCACCGGCTTACAGTACATCCCCTTGGCCGAAGCCACGGCGGTCAACTTTCTTGCGCCGGTTCTGGTGACTGCGCTGTCGGTGCCACTGCTGCGCGAGCACGTCACGCGTGGCCAGTGGATTGCGGTGATTTGTGGATTCATCGGCGTGTTGATCATTGTCCATCCCGGCGGAGAACTCTTTACCCCGGCGGTGTTGCTGCCGCTCTGCTCGGCACTGTTTTTCTGCTTCTATCAGTTGCTCACCCGCAAGCTCAGCAACATCGACAGCCCGACCACCAGCAACTTCTTCGCCGGGCTGTGCAACACGCTGGTGATGAGCGCGCTGGTGCCATTCTTTTGGCAAGTCCCCAGCCTGGGCCATGGATTCATGATGGTGGCGCTGGGCGCCTGCGGGATGACGGCTCACCTGTTTCTGACGCAAGCCTTCCGCCACGCGGCCCCGGCGTTGTTGGCGCCGTTCGGTTATTGCCAGATTGTCTTTGCCGGTTTGCTGGGCTGGTTGCTGTTTTCTCACACGCCGACGCTGACCACGGTGGTCGGGATCGCGGTAATTTGCTGCAGCGGGTTGGCAGCAGCCTGGCAGCAGAGTCGTCGGTGAGAGAAGCAGGGCAGGCCTGGAATCAGGCCTGCCGGGGGAAGGGTTTTACGGGGTGACGGTCGGAATCTTGCGCGGTGCCATGAAGTACATCCAGATCAGCGCGATGAAGTACATCGCCGGAATCATGGTGAACAGCACGGTGTAGTTGTTGTTGGTGACCGTCAGAATGTGGCCGACCAACTGGGTCATGAACATCCCGCCGATGGCTGCACACATGCCGCCGAAGCCGAACACCGTACTCATCATGTGTTTAGGCGTGTAGTCCATCACCAGGCTCCAGATGTTCGCGGTCCAGGCCTGGTGCGCACCGATGGCCAGGGAGATGGCGAACACGGCGACCCACAGACTGCTCGAACCCGCCGCCATGATCACGCCGACGATGCAGCAGGCGAACAGGAACATGGACATCAGTCGAGCCTTGATCGGGTTGACGCCGCGGCCGATCAGGAATGAGGACAGGATCCCGCCGCCGACGCTGCCGAAATCGGCAGTGAGGTAGATGATGATCAGCGGGATACCCATCTGGGTCACGTTGATCCCCAGGTTGTATTGCTGATTGAGGAACGGTGGCAGCCAGTAGAGGTAGAACCAGAACACCGGCGCGGTGATCGCGTAAGCCAGGGCGAAGGCCCAGGTGCCACGCATGCGCAGGATTTTCGAGAACGGTACGCGGGATTGTTCCGGCTCTACTTCCTTCTGGATGTAATCCAATTCCGATTGTTTAACGCTCGGGTGATCTTCCGGGTTGAAGTACTTCAAGCCCCAGAACAGCAACCAGATCCCGCCCAGTGCCGACATGCACAGGAACGCGGCCTGCCAGCCCCAGACATGGAGGATCAGCGGCAACAACATGGGGGTGAACATCGCACCGACGTTGGTCCCTGCGTTGAAAATGCCGGTGGCCACGGCGCGTTCGCCGGCCGGGAACCACAACCGGGTGGTCTTCACGCACGCCGGGTAGTTGGCGGCTTCCGTCAGTCCCAGAATGAATCGGCAGACCATGAAGCCAACGGCCGAAGTGGCCAGGCCATGGGCGCCGGTCGCCAGGCTCCAGAGCAGCACGGCGAAGAAGAACACGCGCTTGACGCCGACCCGATCAATCAACCGGCCTTGCAGCACGAAACCGATGGCGTAGCCGACCTGGAACCAGAAGTTGATGTTGGCGTAGTCCATCGCCGTCCAGCTCATTTCCTTGGCGAGGATAGGCTGCATCACGCCGAGGGCGGCGCGGTCGATGTAGTTCAGGGTGGTGGCGAAGAACACCAGCGCCAGCATGCCCCAACGGGTTTTGCCGACCGCCATGGCGCCGCGGATTTTATCGCCGATGCCGCCAGTGGCAGGAGTCATGGAGGAACGCTCCACGGGAGAGCTTTGAGAAGGAGTCATGTAGGCCACCGATTATTTTTATGTGGTGTTCTGGGTCTTTGGTAACCGGGTCCTGTTGTTTACGGCCGGACCCAATGTGGCGTTGATGTTGCGCAGTGGACGAAAAATCGTCAATTCGCCGAGGGGCATTGTGTTCGATAATCGCACGCAAAACTAACCGGATAGTACACTTTGAATTGCTGTACAAATTCCCCCGGCCAATAATTCGCTCACAGATAAACGCGATTCCTGATCCCTGTAGGAGCTGTCGAGTGAAACGAGGCTGCGATCTTTTGATCTTAAAAACCGACATCAAAAGATCGCAGCCTCGTTTCACTCGACAGCTCCTACGTAAAAGCGAAAGCGTGCGAAGTCGATAATAAGATGGTCTCCACCACCGGGAGTCGAAATATGCAGCGTTCCATTGCCACCGTGTCCTTGAGCGGTACCCTGCCGGAAAAACTTGAAGCCATCGCCGCCGCCGGTTTCGACGGGGTGGAGATTTTCGAGAACGACCTTCTCTACTACGACGGCAGCCCGCGGGAAATCAAACAGATGTGCGCCGATCTCGGGATCGCGATCACGCTGTTTCAACCCTTCCGGGATTTCGAGGGCTGCCGCCGCGACCGCCTGCCGCGCAACCTGGAGCGGGCCGAGCGCAAGTTCGACCTGATGCAGGAACTGGGCACGGACCTGGTGCTGGTGTGCAGCAACGCCTCGGCCGACGCCATCGGCGATGAGCAGATTTTAGTCGACGACTTGCGCCTGCTGGCCGAACACGCCGGTGCTCGTGGTTTGCGGATCGGCTATGAAGCGCTGGCCTGGGGCCGCCACGTGAACACTTATCAACAGGTGTGGAACATCGTCCGTCAGGCCGATCACCCAAACCTCGGCGTATTGCTGGACAGCTTTCACACGCTGTCGCTCAAGGGTGATCCGAGCGCGATTGCCGAGATTCCCGGCGACAAGATTTTCTTCGTGCAAATGGCCGACGCGCCGATCCTGGCCATGGACGTGCTGGAGTGGAGCCGGCATTTCCGCTGTTTCCCAGGCCAGGGTGAATTCGATCTGCCGGGTTTCCTCGCGCCGATCATCAAGAGCGGTTACACCGGGCCGTTGTCGCTGGAGATCTTCAACGACGCCTTCCGCGCCGCGCCGCCACGGGCCAATGCTGCCGACGGTTTGCGGTCGTTGCTGTACCTGGAAGAGAAAACCCACGAGCGGTTGGCGCAGGAAACCAAACCAACGATCAACCCCGACATTCTGTTCGAGACGCCCCAGGCCAGCGAGTACAACGGCATCGAGTTTCTCGAATTCGCCGTGGACGAAAGCCTTGGCGCCAAGCTGTCCCATTGGCTGGAGCGGCTGGGTTTCGTCAAAGCCGGCCAGCATCGTTCCAAGAGCGTGAGCCTGCTGCGTCAGGGTGATATCAACCTGATCCTCAACTCCGAACCTTACTCCTTCGCCCACAGTTTTTTCGAGGCTCACGGCCCCTCGCTGTGCGCCACCGCCGTGCGGGTCAAGGACAGCGCCAGCGCTCTTGCCCGAGCCGTGGCTTACAAAGGTCAGCCGTATCGCGGACTGGTCGGCCCCAATGAACTGGAGCTCGCTGCGGTGCGCGCGCCGGATGGCAGCCTGATTTATCTGGTGGACCAGGACGCCGATGTCTATGGCACCGACTTCAACCTGCAACCCACTGCCGTGGCCAGTGGCGGCCTCAAGCGCATCGACCATATGGCCATGGCGCTGCCGGCCGACAGCCTCGACAGTTGGGTGCTGTTCTATAAAAGCCTGCTGGATTTTGAGGCCGACGATGAAGTGGTGCTGCCTGACCCGTACGGTCTGGTGAAGAGTCGGGCGCTGCGCAGCCGGGACAGCTCGATCCGCCTGCCGCTGAACATTTCCGAGAACCGCAACACCGCGATCTCACACGCGCTGTCGAGTTATCGCGGCTCCGGTGTGCATCACATCGCCTTCGATTGCGACGATATCTTTGCCGAAGTCAGCCGGGCCAAGGAGGCGGGCGTACCGCTGCTGGATATCCCGCTCAATTACTACGATGACCTCGCCGCGCGGTTCGATTTCGACGACGAGTTCCTTAGCGAACTGGCCTATTACAACGTGCTTTACGACCGCGATGCCCAAGGTGGCGAGCTGTTCCATGTGTACACCGAACCGTTTGAAGGGCGGTTCTTCTTTGAAATTATCCAGCGCAAGAATGGCTACGCAGGTTACGGAGCAGCCAACGTCGCGGTGCGACTGGCGGCCATGGCCAAGTCTCGAAGCGGTGCCGTACGTCAGGCAAAGTTGTAGGAAAATCGTAAACACGGGTACAAACCGCCGCCGCGCGACTTCCTTCACTGTGCGGCGCGGCCCATAATCGCCAACCTGTGCAGTGATGGCCGTGAGCCCGCAATGACGATAACTTCAGAACTCTCCGCCGCGCCCGACGAACCGATTGTCGAGCCGCGCAAGAGTCGCAAAAACAACCCGGAAAAGACCCGCGAGAACATCCTTCAAGAGGCGATTGTCGAGTTCGTCCAGCAGGGGCTTTCCGGCGCTCGCGTCGATGCGATCGCCGAGCGCATCCACACCTCCAAACGCATGATCTATTACTACTTCGGCAGTAAGGAACAGCTCTACGTCGAGGTGCTGGAGAAGCTCTACGGCGATATCCGCAGCACCGAAAACCGTCTGCACCTGACCGAACTTGCGCCGGTGGAAGCGATTCGGCGGCTGGTGGAATTCACTTTCGACCACCATGATCGCAACGTCGACTTTGTGCGTATCGTCAGCATCGAGAACATTCACAACGCTGAATTCGTGAAGCGCTCCGATGCGATCAAGGCGATGAACAACACCATCCTCGATTCACTGGGCGAGATTTTGCGTCGCGGTGCTGAGGAAGGTGTGTTCCGCTCCGGGCTCGAGCCGTTGGATGTGCATCTGCTGATCAGCTCGTTCTGTTTCTATCGCGTGTCGAACCGCCATACTTTCGGTGAGATCTTTCAGGTCGACTTGCCGGACGAAAGCATCAAGCAGCGTCATCGTGAGATGATTTGCGAGTCGGTTTTGCGGTATCTGCAGGCTTGATTCATTTTAAAAGATCGCAGCCTGCGGCAGCTCCTACAGAATGTACGCCATCCACTAATGAAATGGCTACCCCCGCCGCCGCCCGTGATCGCCCACTAAGCTTTCACAGGGGGCTCATCGGAGACCGTTGCCATGAAAGTAGCTATTGCCGCCATCGACTTAGGAAAACGTACCTTCCATCTGCATGCACAAGATGAGCGCGGGAATGAGCTCTACCGCAAAAAATTCACTCGAATGACGCTCATCCAACATCTGGCGAATCTCGAACCCTGCACCGTCGTGATGGAAGCCTGTGGCGGCGCCCACTTCATGGCACAACAGGTCGCCAAGCTGGGCCATACGCCCAAGCTCATCGCCCCTCATCTCGTGCGTCCTTACGTGAAAAGCAACAAGAACGACTTCGCCGATGCCGAGGCGATCTGCGAGGCGGCGACTCGCCCCACCATGCGCTTTGTGCCGCCCAAAACCCAGGCCCAACAGGCGCTGGCCATGCTCAACTCCACCCGCGATGCGTTCATCAAAGACCGCACCGCAACCGTCAATCGGATTCACGCCGCCCTTCTGGAGGTTGGCGTCAGCCTGGCCCCCGGCTTCAAGTCGATCAATGAACTGCCGGGGCTGCTTGAGACGAGTTCATTCTCTGAGGCCATCAAACTAAATCTGACGATGCTGCATGAGCACTTCAACTACCTGACTGAGCGGATCAAGACACTGGATAAGCGAGTGCAATGCCAGGCCGCTGAAGATGATCTGGCATCGCGCTTGATGACAATACCGTGCTTAGGCCCGATCACCTCCACCGTCCTGGCTGCCGAGTTGGGCGATGGCAAACAATTCAAATGCGGCCGAGGCTATTCAGCCTCCATCGGGCTGGTGCCCAAACAGCATTCCACGGGCGACAAGACCGTCCTGTTGGGCATCAGCAAGCGCGGTGATCGAAACCAGAGGCGCCTGCTCATCCAGTGCGCCCGTGTCTACCTGATCCAGCTGGAGCGACAGAAAGGCGCTTTGGCGGACTGGGTCCGCCAGTTATTAGCGTCCCACCATCACTCCAATCTCGTGGTCTGTGCGCTGGCCAACAAGCTGGCGAGGATCGCCTGGGCAATCGCAGCACACCACACTGAATTCGATGCAGGGCCAGCCAAGATGAACGCCTGACCCTGCTGTCACCCGAGCACCACCCACCTGGTTTTGCGATGCTGGATAACAGATGACGTGAACGGCCAACCGGCCTGACGACAACCCTGAGCTCCTACACGGCTGAAAGGCCGTTCCACTAATTAGGATCGTCGGGCATCGATTCTCATCGAGGCGCGGGGACCACAACCCCCACTCAGACGCCGGATAGATGAAAGCAAGCCAAACACGCATCAAAAACAGTATTGCAGAAAAGGGGGTAACCATAGATGTAGGAGCTGCCGCAGGCTGCGATCTTTTGATGTTTAACCATTCATGCTCTGAAAATGTTCCAGCATCCGCTGCGCATCCGGCACCACGCCGCTGAACAACTCAAACGCCTTCACCGCCTGAAACACGGCCATGTTGCCGCCATCCAGCGTTCGGCAACCCAACGCGCGGGCGTTGCGCAGCAGTTCGGTTTCCAGCGGGAAGTAAACGATCTCCGCCACCCATAACTCACCTCGCAGCAGTTCCATCGGTACGGGCATGCCCGGCAGTTTTTTCATGCCCATGGGGGTGGTGTTCACCAGGCCGTCAGCCTGGGCCAGGGTGCTCGGCAAGTCATGGCCCGCCACAGCCCGGCCAACGCCGAAATGTTGATTGAGATTGTCCGCCAGGCTCTGGGCGCGGCTGATCTCCACGTCGAAAATGTTCAGCAGCCGTACGCCTTCACTCAGTAGGGCATGGGCCACTGCCGCGCCCGCGCCACCGGCGCCCATTTGCACGACGCGCTCAAGGGCAACGCCCTTCAAGCCACGACGGAAACCTTCGGCGAAGCCCAGGCAATCGGTGTTGTGGCCGATGCGTTTACCGTCCTTCAGCACGACCGTGTTCACCGCCCCAATGCCGCGGGCTTCTGGTGACAATTCGTCGAGCAGCGGGATGATCGTCTGCTTGCACGGAAACGTGATGTTCAGGCCGGTGAAGTTCATCCGCTCGGCGGCCATCAGCAGGTCGGGCAGGGCGCCGCTGTCGAGTTTCAACTGGTCCAGATCGATCAGGCGATAGAGGTAACGCAAACCCTGGGCATCGCCTTCATGCTCGTGCAGCGCCGGGGTGCGAGAAGCCTGGATGCCGGCGCCGATAAGTCCGGCCAGTACAGCGTTGGTCTGAGTCACGGCGTTCACCCCTTCAAACGTTGACTGAAATGTTCCAGCGCCAGGCGATAGCCGTGGCTGCCGAAACCGGCCATCACCGCCGTGGCGATGGCCGACACAAAAGAGTGGTGGCGGAAGGGCTCGCGGGCATGAACGTTGGACAGGTGGACTTCGATCACCGGCAATTCGCTGGCGACCAGAGCATCGCGGATCGCGACCGAGGTGTGGGTCCAGGCAGCCGGGTTGATGACGATCCCGGCGCAACGGCCACTCGCGGCGTGAATCCAGTCGAGCAGTTCGCCTTCATGATTGGTCTGGCGAAACTCCACCGCCAAGCCGAACTCTTCGGCGGCACGACCGCACATCGCTGAGATGTCGGCCAGTGTTTCGTGGCCGTAAGTCGCCGGTTCACGGGTGCCGAGCAGGTTCAAATTGGGGCCGTTGAGCACCAGAACGATAGGGGGCATCGGAGTCTCTCCACTTATTATTTTTGGCATTGGCCGAGGGTTTCAGCCTGTGGAGATAAATTGTACTAGCTGGTTAATTTGGTCAATTGAAGAGGCGACTCGCAGGGTTTTTGTGTGCGGTGATCGGACGGTTTCGGCTTTTCAGCGGGGCAGATGCTCCACTAGAAAATCGATGAACGCCCTCAATCGCAACGGCATATGGCGGGTTTGCGGGTAGAGCAGGGTGAACGGTCGCGAGCGTCCGCCATACGGCTTGAGCACTTCCACCAGCGAACCATCTGCCAGTTCGTTTTCGACGATGAAGCGATAGGTCTGAAACAATCCCGCCCCGTGTTTGGCCAGGGTCACGCCGCCCAGCACATCGTCGGAACAACTGAGATTGCCCTCGGCCAGAATCTCCCGGTGCACGCCATTGTCGTTGAACAGCCAGGCAATCCGCCGACCGCTGCTGGGCAATTCGTACTGGATGCACTCGTGCTGTTTAAGATCATCCAGCGTTTGTGGAATGCCCGCGTGCTTCAGGTAATCAGGACTGGCAATCATCACCAACGCGGCGTCTTCCAACTGTCGGGCGATCAGGCCGGAATCCGGAATCGCCCGCACGCGGATCGCCATGTCATAGCCTTCGCCGACGAAATCGATGTTGCGATTGCTGATGTGCGACTCGACCTTCACCGCTGGAAAGCGTGCCCGAAATGCCGGCAACAACGGCAAAATCCGGTGATGGGCATAGGTGGTGGGAATGCTGATGCGTAAGGTGCCGGACGGCTGCTGCTGCTGGCCCATGACCTCGCGCTGGGCCTCGACCAGTTGCGCCAGCGCCTGGCGACATTCCTCGTAATACCGCCGACCACTGTCGGTCAGTTTGACGCTGCGGGTGGTGCGGGCGAACAACCGCACGCCCAGGCGTTCTTCCATGCGCGACACCGAACGGCTCACGGCTGCCGGCGTCACACCAGCCACCAGCGCGGCGGCGGTAAAGCTGCCGGCTTCGGCGGCCAGACAAAACAGTTCGATGCTGCCCAGCTGAAGATCGTCGAATTGTCGCTGCATGATTGATTACACCGGGTATCAAATGAAGTGTGTGAGTCAGTATTTATCAGATGCCTGCACACAGATACAGAGAGTTGGTGATGAGCAGCGGCAAGCACTAAGCCTTTCTTAATCAGCAAAAAGGAGAACCAGCATGCCTTTCGTCAGCGTAGTATTACCCGCGATGGTGTGACCCGGGAGCAGAAGGCCCAGGTCATCGCTGAAATCACCGACACCTTGCAGCGAGTCCTCGGTAAGCCTCCGGAGCTGACCCACATTGTGATCGAGGAAGTCGACACGGATAACTGGGGGTATGCGGGCATCAACACCACCGAGTATCGAAAAAACCAGTCGGGTCGATTCCCTGACAAGCCAAGACAGCCGTCCTCGGGACGGCTTTTTGTAGGCACGAGGAAAGGATTGCTTACCATTTTGCGGTGTTCTCCACCGGCTCGAGCCGAGCCTTGGCGCTAGTCTCAAAAGTCGCAGTGATGATTCAACACAGCGCCAGTTATCGGATTTTCCAGGGAATGTCGGGTCTTCGGGCTCATTAACCTAACGGATGGGTTAGCATGAGATTATTCAGCTACAAAGGGTTTTCAATGGTGATCATGTTGCGCGATGAGCACTGCCCGCCTCATGCACATGTGGATGCCGGAACCTGGAGTGCGCGCTTCAAATTCAGCTTCTGGCACAACAGTGTCGAACTGTGGGACGTGGTTCCTCATTCTCGCAGGCCACCTGTGGCGGTGCTGGAAGGGTTGCGTCACGCGCTAGGACAACCCGCTCATTTGCGCCGCGCTCGGTGTATCTGGTGGGACAAGCTGCACACGGTCTGCCTCGATCATCAGATATGGGACTGGCAAACCAGCGAAGTCGTGGTGGTAAAAAGGGTCGCCAGTACGACCTGCATGATTGGCTCGGCTTGCTATGAGCCCGAGACGAACAAGACCCTACTGGCGCTGATGGGCGTTCCGGAGGGCGTGGAGATCGAACTATGAAAACGATAACAGCAAAAATGTTGGTGGATCGGCCCGTAACCGAAGCCGTGCTGGATGAAGCCATCCAGCGTGGCCAAGTGCGTCACAAAGGCGGTTTGCGGGCGACTTCGGTGACCTTTGTGGAACCGCGCCTGGCGGTCAATTTCATTGATGGCAGTGGCGTGCTGTTGCCCGTGCAGCACTATCCGGAGTTCGATGATTTCGACGTCGAGGATTTCGCAGACCTGAAAGTCGGCTTTTCCGGGACAGCCCTTTGCCACGAGGGCAAGGATCTGCAGGTCTCCATCGCCGGGATGGTTTCGGCCAGCAAGCCGCTGATGGATATGGCCGCGTCGGTCATCGCCTCGCGCAATGGTCGCCAAAGTAGCGCCGCCAAAGCAGAGGCTGCGCGGGCGAATGGCCGTAAGGGAGGGCGTCCGCGCAAGACAGATATCCCCCTTTAAGCACGCACAAAAAAGCCGTCGTGATGACGGCTGATTTGTATCTGGCACTGGCAATTACCGGCGGGTCAACAAGACCCCGGATTCCATGTGATGGGTCCACGGGAACTGGTCGAACATTGCGCATCTGGTGATGCGATGGGTGTCGTGCAACTGGGCGATGTTGGCCGCCAGGGTTTCCGGGTTGCAGGAGATGTAGAGGATGTTGTCGAAGCGACGGGTCAGCTCGCAGGTGTCCGGATCCATGCCGGCGCGAGGCGGATCGACGAAGACGCTACCGAACTCGTAGCTCTTCAGGTCGATACCGTGCAGGCGACGGAACGGACGAACTTCGTTCAGGGCTTCGGTCAGCTCCTCGGCGGACAAGCGCACCAGGGTGACGTTATCCACAGCGTTTTCGCTGAGATTGCTCAACGCGGCATTGACCGACGCCTTGCTGATTTCAGTGGCCAGCACTTTGCGTACGCGCGTCGCGAGCGGCAAGGTGAAGTTGCCGTTGCCGCAATACAGCTCCAGCAAATCGTCGGAGCGATCGCAGAGTGAGTCGTAAGCCCAGTTGAGCATCTTCTGGTTCACGGTGCCGTTGGGCTGGGTGAACGCGCCTTCCGGCTGGCGATAGCTGAAGGTGCGACCGCCGACGTCCATCTGCTCGACCACGTAATCGTGACCGATCACTTCGCGTTTGCCCTTGGAGCGGCCGATGACGCTGACGTTCAGGTCAGCTGCCAGTTTCGACGCTGCCGCGTGCCAGTGCTCGTCCAGCGGGCGGTGATAGCACAGCGTGATCATCGCATCGCCGGCCAGGGTGGTCAGGAACTCCACTTGGAACAACTTGTGGCTAAGAGCCGCACTGGCTTGCCATGCCGCTTTCAGTTGCGGCATCAACTCGTTGATGCGCAGGCTGGCGATCGGGAATTCTTCGATCAGGATCGGCGTGCGCTTGTCTTCCTGGGAAAACATCGCGTAGTGACGCTCACCGGCTTCGCGCCACAGGCGGAATTCGGCGCGCAGGCGAAAATTCTGCAGCGGCGAGTCGAACACCGCAGGTTCTGGCGCACCGAACGGGGCCAACAGGTCACGCAGGCGCGTGACCTTCTCTTCGAGCTGAACGGCGTAAGCCTTGGAATCAAAAGTCATGCGTTGAACCAACCCAACTTGATCACGAACAGAATCGACAGAATCACCAGTGCCGGGTTCAGCTCACGGCCGCGGCCGGACAGCAACTTGATCGCGGTCCAGGAGATGAAACCGAAGGCGATGCCGTTGGCGATGGAATAAGTGAACGGCATGGCCAGAGCAGTGACCACGACCGGTGCTGCGACGGTGATGTCGTCCCAGTCTATTTCGGCCAGGCCGGATGTCATCAGTACCGCGACGAACAGCAGTGCAGGCGCGGTAGCAAAGGCTGGAATGCTGGCCGCCAATGGCGAAAAAAACAGCGCCAACAGGAACAGAATCGCCACGACAACGGCGGTCAGGCCGGTGCGGCCACCGGCACTCACGCCGGCTGCGGATTCGATGTAGCTGGTAGTGGTCGAAGTGCCCAGCAGCGAACCGGCCATGGCCGCGGTACTGTCGGCGATCAGGGCGCGACCCATTTTCGGCATGTGGCCGTCCTTGCCCATCAGGCCAGCGCGCTTGGCGACGCCGATCAGGGTGCCGGAGTTGTCGAACAGGTCAACGAACAGGAAGGCGAAGATCACGCTGACCAGCCCGATGTCCAGGGCACCCTTGATGTCCAGTTGCAGGAAAGTCGGGGCCAGGGACGGTGGCATCGACATCACGCCGCCGAACGGGGTGAAACCCATCAGGATCGAAACGATGGTCACCGCCAGAATGCCAATCAGTACCGCGCCGCGCACTTTAAGCGCTTCAAGCGCCACGATCAGGGCAAAGCCGAGGGTCGCGAGGATCGGGGCCGGTTGTTTCAAATCGCCGAGGCCGACCATGGTTGCCGGGTTACTCACCACGATGCCCGCGTTATGCAGGGCGATCAGGGCCAGGAACAGACCGATACCGGCGGCAATCGCCGAACGCAGCGGCAACGGGATGCTGTTGATGATCCATTCGCGGATGCGGAAGATCGACAGCAGGAAAAACAGCACTGCCGAGATGAATACCGCACCCAGCGCCACTTGCCAGGTGTGGCCCATGTGCAGGACCACGGTGTAGGTAAAGAAGGCGTTCAGGCCCATTCCCGGGGCGAGAGCGATCGGGTAGTTGGCGATCAGGCCCATCACCGTGGAGCCGATGGCGGCTGCCAGACACGTGGCGACGAACACCGCGCCCTTGTCCATGCCGGTCTCGCCGAGGATGCTCGGGTTGACGAACAGAATGTAGGCCATGGCCAAAAAGGTCGTGACGCCCGCCAGTATCTCGGTCCGCACGTTGGTGTTGTGTGCCTTGAGTTGAAACAGCCTTTCCAGCATGTCTGCTCCCCGTGGCGCGCAAGGCGCCGTGAATGTATCGACCTCAACAGCAAAGCACAGACCGCTGCTGGCGCCTGGTAATTTTCTGAGGGTCGGAAAAAGCCGCGCATCATACCAGCAGCGTGGGGCTATGGCTGCTTATGGCTGCGATCGTCGTCGATGTTTTGCGGTAAAGCCAAGTGCGCCATACTGCGCGCTGATTTTGGGGGGGACTTATGTATTGCATGAATAAACGTCTGATTGCCGTATTTGCAATGGCGATCGCCTTGTTCCTGGGGGCACACACCGCTTCGGCTGCATCGGCGGCGCCGCTGAGTCAGGTGAAGGTACTCAAGGTCGAGTCGCCGGGCTGCGGCTTTGAAGACATCGCGCAGGGGCAAGAGCAAACCCGCTGCAATCACAGCGGACCGAACATCAAGGTCTACGTGTTGGAAGTCGGTTACGGTCGTAGCGCGCATGTTGGGCTGGATGGTTTTGAGGTGAACGGCACCCGGACCCCTATCTGTGCTTTCGATAATGGCAACCTGACTGAGTGCACCGTCGGGAGAAAAACCGTCGGCTATTTGTATGTCTTCGATCTGGCAGGCAAGCAGGAAGGCACGTTCACCTTCAGCAACACGTCGATCAACGCGCCCGGCAATACGCTGTCGACGCAGCTTTACATCAAGTAACGGCCGGTTCGAACAAGGGGCAGGAAAGCTGACTACGCTTTAAAGATCATCCAGTGGACTGCGCCCATGACCTTTAGAGCTCTGATTACCCTCGCCGAGGGCATCGATGACCTGCAATCAGTGACCCTGATCGATGTGCTGCGCCGTGCCAAGGTTGAAGTGGTGGTGGCCAGCATCGAGGGACGGCGCATGCTCACCTGCGCGCGCGGCACCCGAGTGACGTCCGATGCGATGCTGGTAGACGTGCTGGCCCAGCCGTTCGATCTGATCGTCCTGCCCGGCGGTGCCGTAGGGGCGCAACATCTGGCGGCGCATCAACCCCTGCAACAATTGATCAAGGATCAGGCGGCGGCCGGGCGCCTGTTCGCCGGCATCGCCGAGGCCCCGGCGCTGGCGCTGCAAGCCTTTGGCGTACTGCGTCAGCGGCGCATGACCTGCCTGCCATCGGCCAGCCATCAACTGTTGGGGTGCAACTTCGTCGATCAACCGGTGGTGGTCGATGGCAACTGCATCACTGCACAAGGTTCAGGGGCGGCGTTGCAATTCGCCCTGACGCTGGTGGAGCAACTCTGCGGCAAAGCCAGGCGAGCGGCGGTGGCGGGGGAGTTGGTGGTTTAGAGAGTGCGCTGGGCAAACTGCTTCAAGCCTTCACTTCTTCCACCGCCACATGCATGCGGTCGCGGTTAGCCAGGGTCGGGAACAGTTTGATCCACGCCCCGGTCACCACCAACGTGCCAATACCGCCCATGACCACCGCTGGCACGGTGCCGAACCAGTGGGCGGTCAAGCCGGATTCAAACTCGCCCAACTGGTTCGAAGCACCGATGAACAAACCGTTCACGGCACTGACCCGGCCGCGCATTTCATCCGGGGTTTCCAGTTGCACGAAGGAGGCGCGGATCACCATGCTGATCATGTCCGCCGCGCCCAACACCACCAACACCGCCAGGGAAAACCAGAACGAGGTCGACAGGCCGAACGCAATGGTCGCGACACCGAACACGCCCACGGCGGTGAACATGACCCGTCCGACTTTGCGTTCCACGGCAAATCTCGCCAGGTACAGCGACATCAGCAGCGCGCCGACTGCCGGCGCTGAACGCAGCAGGCCCAAGCCCCAAGGGCCGGTCAGCAGAATGTCCTTGGCGAACACCGGCAGCAACGCCGTCGCGCCACCGAGCAGGACGGCAAACAGATCCAGAGAAATCGCCCCGAGAATGTCCGGACGACTGCGAATGAAGCGGATACCCGCCAGCAACGAATCCAGCGTCGCCTTGCCCTTGTTCAGCGGTGTCTGCCGTGCAGGCAGGTTGAGCATCAGCAGGCAGGCGATGATGTAGAGGATCACCGTCGGGCCATAGACCCAGACGCTGCCGAAGGCGTAAAGCAACCCACCGAGGGCCGGGGCAACGATAGTCGCCGATTGCTGTGCGGATTGGGCGGCGGCGACCGCGCGGGGGAACAGCGCGCTGGGCACGATGCTCGGCAACAGAGCCTGAGTGGTCGGCATTTCGAAGGAGCGGGCGGCACCGAGCAGGAACGCGAGGATGAAGATCATCTCCCGGGTGACATTGTCGGTCGCGCTACCGATGGCCAGCGACAGGGCGATCAACGCTTGCAGGGACTGACAGATTGCCGCGACCTTGCGCCGGTCATAACGGTCCGCGACATGCCCGGTGTGCAGCATGAACAGCACTCGCGGGGCAAACTCCACCAGACCGACCAGGCCCAGGTCGAGCACATTGCCGGTCAGTTGGTAGAGGTTCCAGCCAATGGCCACCGTGAGCATCTGAAAGCCGCTGGCGGTAAACACCCGAGCCAGCCAGAACGCGATAAAAGGGCGGTGATGACGTAACAGCAAGGGCGCTTGGCTGGGCATCTGAGGGCAGGTCTTGAGCGAGGAGAGGGTCGAGATTATCACCAAGCTGTAACCAAAAGTTGCATGGCTGGGAAATTTCGTTAGCTAGACACCGATCTCGAAAACGCGGAAATCCCCCTGTGGGAGCGAGCTTGCTCGCGATGGCGGCGTATCAGTCACTCATCTGTCGCCTGACACACCGCTTCGCGAGCAAGCTCGCTCCCACAGAGGTATGTGTTACTGCTTATGACCAGGCCAGTGAGGCAACCTGTCACGCGGCAAAAGACCACACCGTCCATCGTCAAAAATGGGACTACTCTTTTAACGTTGCTTGATCCAGATCAAGACCGCTCGTGGAATTGATCCGGCGGCCAGATGGCCAGACTCCCTACGTTGTGATGTTTGTAAAAAAAGAACGAATTCAAATTCGCCACACTCCATATCCGTGGGGGCAGTGGGTGTAGGCCGCAAGCCTTCAGCCGGTATTACCTGACAGAGGAAGACTTATGTTCGGTTTGGAGGCACTTGATCTCGCCCGGATGCAGTTTGCGTTCACCATTTCGTTTCACATTCTATTTCCCGCCATCACCATTGGCCTGGCGAGTTACCTGGCGGTGCTCGAAGGCCTGTGGCTGAAAACCCATAACGACACGTACCGCGATCTGTACCACTTCTGGTCGAAGATCTTTGCGGTCAACTTCGGCATGGGCGTGGTCTCCGGGCTCGTCATGGCCTATCAGTTCGGCACCAACTGGAGCCGCTTCTCGGACTTCGCCGGCTCCGTGACCGGGCCGCTGCTGACGTACGAAGTACTCACCGCATTCTTCCTCGAAGCCGGTTTCCTCGGTGTCATGCTGTTCGGCTGGAACAAGGTCGGGCGCAATCTGCACTTCTTCTCCACGGTCATGGTCGCCATCGGCACACTGATATCGACCTTCTGGATTCTCGCTTCCAACAGCTGGATGCAGACCCCGCAAGGCTACGAAATCGTCAATGGCCAGGTGATTCCGGTGGACTGGCTGGCGGTGATTTTCAACCCGTCGTTCCCTTACCGTCTGCTACACATGTCGACGGCGGCGTTTGTCGCGACTGCTTTCTTCGTCGGTTCCTCGGCGGCCTGGCATTTGCTGCGCGGCAAGGACAACCCGGCGATCCGCACCATGCTCTCGATGGCCATGTGGATGGCCTTGATCGTGGCGCCGATTCAGGCCGTCATCGGTGACTTCCACGGGCTGAATACGCTCAAGCATCAGCCGGCGAAAATCGCCGCGATTGAAGGCCACTGGGAAAACCACGGCGATGAGCCGACCCCGCTGATCCTGTTCGGCTGGCCGGACATGAAAGAAGAGCGGACCAAATTCGCGGTAGAGATCCCGTATCTGGGCAGCCTGATCCTCACGCACTCGCTGGACAAACAGGTCCCGGCACTCAAGGAATTCCCGCCTGAAGACCGGCCGAATTCGACCATTGTGTTCTGGTCGTTCCGGATCATGGTGGGTCTGGGCATGCTGATGATCTTCACCGGTTTGTGGAGCCTGTGGCTGCGTAAACGCGACAAGCTCTATACCTCGCGGCCGTTCCTGTACCTGGCGTTGTGGATGGGGCCATCCGGCCTGATCGCGATCCTCGCCGGTTGGTTTACCACTGAAATCGGCCGTCAGCCGTGGGTCGTCTACGGCCTGATGCGCACAGCAGATGCGTCCTCCAATCACAGCTTCATGCAGATGAGCATCACGTTGATCATGTTCGTCGTGGTCTATTTCGCGCTGTTCGGTGCCGGTCTGGGCTACATGATGCGCCTGGTGCGCAAAGGGCCGAAGATCGACGAAGGCAAGGAAACGCCCGAGGGCGGTCCAGGCAAGAAACGCACACCGGCCCGTCCGCTGTCCGCAGCCGACGATCCTGCCGACGCCGACCACGATCCCAGCCTGACCAAGGAGATTTGAATCATGGGTATTGATCTTCCGCTGATCTGGGCCGTGATCATCATCTTCGGCATCATGATGTACGTGGTCATGGACGGTTTCGATTTGGGGATCGGGATTCTCTTCCCGTTCATTCCGGGCAAGACCGATCGTGACGTCATGATGAACACCGTCGCGCCGGTCTGGGACGGCAACGAAACCTGGCTGGTACTGGGTGGCGCAGCGTTGTTCGGGGCCTTCCCGCTGGCCTATTCGGTGGTGCTCTCGGCGTTGTACCTGCCGTTGATTTTTATGCTGATCGGGCTGATCTTCCGCGGTGTGGCCTTCGAGTTCCGCTTCAAGGCCAGGGACGACAAGCGCCATCTCTGGGACAAGGCGTTCATCGGTGGCTCGGTCGCCGCCACCTTTTTCCAGGGCGTTGCGTTGGGTGCGTTCATTGATGGGTTGCCGGTGGTCAATCGCCAATTTGCCGGTGGCTCACTGGACTGGTTGACGCCGTTCACCCTGTTCTGCGGCGTGGCGCTAGTGGTGGCTTATGCGCTGCTCGGTTGCACCTGGCTGATCATGAAGACCGAAGGCAAGTTGCAGGAGCAGATGCATGACCTGGCTCGACCGCTGGCTTTCGTGGTGTTGGCAGTGATCGGTATCGTCAGCATCTGGACCCCGCTGGCCCACGCCGAGATTGCCGCTCGCTGGTTCACCCTGCCAAACCTGTTCTGGTTCCTGCCGGTGCCGATTCTGGTGCTGGTGACCATGTACGGTCTGATCCGCGCGGTGGCTCGCAATGCGCACTACACGCCATTCCTGCTGACCTTGGTGCTGATCTTCCTCGGCTACAGCGGTTTGGGCATCAGCCTGTGGCCGAACATCGTGCCGCCGTCGATCTCGATCTGGGACGCCGCCGCACCGCCGCAAAGCCAGGGCTTCATGCTGGTGGGCACGCTGTTCATCATCCCGTTCATCCTGGGTTACACCTTCTGGAGCTACTACGTGTTCCGCGGCAAGGTCACCCACGAAGATGGCTATCACTAGAGCGCGCGACAGGGGCGCAGGGCTGATACCTGCGCCATTTCTTCAGAGGAGATTGCGATGAAGGCGGGTAAACATTCCTTGCAGGAAATCGAAGCAGCAGAGAAAAAGCCGCTCTGGCAGCGCCTCGGCTGGCTGGCGATGATCTGGACCGGCAGCGTTGTGGCGCTGTTCATCGTGGCCAGCCTGATGCGCATGTTCATGAATGCCGCGGGCCTGACGACCCACTGATTTTTTGCCCCTTATTTGCGGGCTTTAAGGATCACGAATTTAGGTGTGGCCGCCACTTGCTCGACGCCGCGGAACAGCCGCGCGAGCTTGCTGTGATAACCCAGATGACGGTTGCCGACGATGTACAACGCGCCGCCCACCACCAGCGCCTCTCGGGCCTGCTGGAACATGCGCCAGGCCAGGAAGTCGCCGACGACTTGTTGTTGGTGAAACGGCGGGTTGCACAGTACGACATCCAGAGACTGAGGTTCCTGACCCGCCAACCCATCGCCGGCACGTACAACCACTTCCCGGTCACCCAGCGCCGCGCGCCAGTTTTCGGCTGCTGATTGCACGGCCATGAACGACTCGTCCACGAGGGTGTAGTGAGCCTCGGGGTTTTGCAGGGCGCTGGCGATGGCCAAAACCCCGTTGCCACAACCCAAGTCGGCTACCCGCGCCGAGCCCAGGTTCTTTGGCAGGTGCGGCAAAAACGCTCGCGTGCCGATATCCAGCCCTTCGCGGCAGAACACATTGGCGTGATTGAGCAGTTCGATATCAGGGGCGTCGAGTCGATAACGGGTCGGGTAGGGGGATACGACGGGTGCTTTGACCTCAGCGGTCGCGATCAATAGCCGAGCCTTCTTCACCGCCAGCGAGGCTTGCACCGGGCCGATGTAGCGTTCCAGCAGATCACCCGCGGCGCGGGGTAAATGCTTGATCATCGCCGCAGCAATCACCTGAGCCCCCGGCGCCAGTTGACCCTGCAAACGAATCACTTGTTCTTCCAGCAAGGCGAGGGTTTTCGGGACCCGGATCAGTACCCGGTCGAAAGGGCCTGAAAAGGCTTCACTGGCAGGTACGCTTGGCACCGCATCAAACGCCTGGCCGTTACGGATCAGATTTTTTTCCAGTGCCTGAAAGGCCAGGAACGAGTCGCCGCTGCTGTTCACTTGAACCTTGCCCGCCAGGCTGGCGGCCAATGCGCCAAAGCTGTCGTTGAGCACCAAAACCCGAGTGTCGGCCGAGGGCTGTTGGTCAGCCAGATGGGTGAGCAGGTATTCGTCTGCGGCATCAAACGCCTGCAGCGGTTCGTTCTGCTGTTCGGGCTGGCGGATCAGGTCGAGTCGGGCGAAGGGTGTTTCGAGCAAGGGCATGAGGCGGGGCTCTGGGTAATCAACAGGGGTCATCAACTGGTGTCCCGCGGCCCAGGGGCGTTGTTGCGGGCGAGACCGTCCGAGTGTACTGCGTCGTGAAGGTTCACACGTCATCACTCAAGAAGGACCGCAAATGGTACGTTTTTTTCTTTTGGATTACTTGCAGGTTTTTTGGGTCAGCGTATCGCGCTGCTGTTGAGAATACCGTCCTTGGTGGCGGCGATGACTGCGGAAATCTTGTTATTGACCCCGAGTTTCAGAATGGCGCTTTGCACGTGGAAATTGACTGTGCGTGCGCTGAGGTTAAGGATTCTGGCACTCTCGTACGCCGTCTTGCCGTCAGCCGCCAGTCTCAATACATCGATCTCGCGGGGGGACAAATGCGGCACGGGTGGCTTGGTCGATTTCCTGGGCAGTGTCTGTGCGATCAACGCATGCAGATGGCGCCCGATGAACACTGAAAAACCGAGATTTTCATACAGTTCAAACGCAGTGATCGGGCAATGGCTTCTGGCCAGGCTCAGAATGCTGGAAACACCACTGTCCTCGTCATGGATCGATTGTGACCAGCCGTGCTGCAATCCTTGTTTCTCAAGCGCATCCCACAAGCACGGGGTCTTGGAAAAAAGTTCTTCGCTCCATAGGACAGGCAATCTGGAGTGATTGCAGTGAGCCACTACTGGGTCTATTGCGCTGAAATTTTTTTGTTCATATTCAATGTTCCAGTCCGTAGGGTAGTTGAGCTGGACTGTATTGAAGTGGTCAGTTTTTGTTGGGTATGTTGTTGAAAAGGCGAAAAATTTAAAGCCTATATTTTTCGCGAAACCCAGTGAAATCCGGTAGGCAGTCTCAATCTCCGTTGTCCGCGATAATTGGTTGAGTTGTGATTCCTTCCACCTCTCCATAGTGTCTCTCCATGTGTGGCGTTACTTGGGGTGTCATTTTTGGATCCAAGATCCGGCACGAACCGAGTGTAGGATGTTTCCTGTGTATGTGTTGAGAATTTTTGGCTTTGTTTACGATTTTTAAACAAGTATCTGGTTCTAACGTTTAGGGAGTACTGGTATAGACAACGAAATGTCGTGCTTACAATAATCAGCTTTGGATTTGTGTGTTAACTGGGTGGTTAATGTTAAGTCGTACTATGAAATTAATGCGAATGAGTCCCTGGCTAAAGCCACTACAAATCACCGGTGTTTAATCACTCCGCTTTGCGGGACACTGTGGCTATCTGTTGAATGGAGCACCCCATGACCGCCAGTGCAGAAAAATTCACTCGCCAGACCTTGCTCGACGTCCAGTCGCTGACCCCCAGTCTGTTTACCCTGCGGACCACCCGGGATCCGGGTTTTCGTTTTCGTGCAGGTCAATTCGCCCGGCTGGGCGTTACCAAGGCTGACGGCAGCACCGTATGGCGGGCCTATTCCATGGTGTCGTCGCCCTATGACGAGTTCCTCGAATTCTTTTCCATTGTGGTGCCTGGGGGGGAGTTCACCAGTGAGCTGAGTCGGTTGGGAGTCGGCGATACGCTGCTGGTCGAGCGTCAGGCCTTTGGTTACCTGACGCTGGATCGCTTTGTCGACGGTCGTGATCTCTGGTTGTTATCCACAGGCACTGGTCTGGCGCCGTTTCTGTCGATCCTGCAGGACTTCGAGGTCTGGGAGAAATTCGAGCGAATCGTCCTGGTCTACAGTGTGCGCGAAGCCCGGGAACTGGCTTATCAGGACCTCGTCAGCGGGTTGGCGCAACGCGACTATTTAGCGGAGTTTGCGCACAAGCTGCAATTCATCACCACGGTCACGCGCGAGCAGCATCATGGCGCTCTGAGTGGCCGGATCACTGCGCTGATCGAAAATGGCGAGCTGGAGCGGGCGGCAGGCCTGGCGCTGACGGCCGAGCACTCAAGGGTCATGCTCTGCGGCAATCCGCAGATGATCGATGACACGCGCAAATTGCTCAAACAGCGCCACATGCACTTGAGCCTCAGTCGCCGACCCGGGCAAGTGGCGGTGGAAAACTACTGGTAAAAAAAACGGCGTCTCAAGGGCGCCGTTGCTTGTTTTACTGACCTGTTGAGGGCCGATTGTTCTGAGCCTTGAGCAGATCGCGGATCTCTTCCAGCAGCTCTTCTTCCTTGGTCGGAACCGGCGGCAGCGTTGGCGCAACGGCCTCTTCGCGTTTCAGGCGGTTGATGGCTTTGACGCCCATGAAGATCGCGAAGGCGACGATGATGAAGTCAATCAGGCTCTGGATGAATTTGCCGTACGCCATCACTACCGCCGGGATATCTCCGTTGGCTGCTTTGAGCGTGACGGCCAGGTCACTGAAGTCCACCCCCCCGATCAGCAGGCCAATGGGTGGCATCACCACGTCGCCGACAAATGATGAAACGATCTTGCCGAAGGCGGCGCCGATGATAATACCGACGGCCATGTCGACCACGTTACCTTTGACCGCGAAGGCCTTGAACTCAGTTATCACGCCCATAGGTTATTTCCTTGTTACAGATGAGGTTGGTGAGCGCAGTGTAAATCAGCATGATGCATCCTGCTCGAAACACCTGCTTACAGAGCTTGCCTGCTACCGACCTTCTCAGCGGTAGAAAGTTTGAAATTGCCATCACTCTGCTCGGGATAGCCGCTTTGGACTAAGGCCTTCAGCGCGCCCGCTGAACATTTTATCCGTCGATCACTCGCCTCTGCCGAGTGGAGGGAGGTGCAGGATAAAACTATAGAGAGTAGGGGTATTCGCATCACTGGATTGATGCAAGGCAATATGCAGTACATGAAGTTTTTATATGATTGGTTTGCAGGGTATAAAGACTCGCTCCTCAAACAAATTACCTGTGCTAAATTTCAGAAGGCCATTATATTGCCATTGGCTTGGCTGTTCATATTATAAGGTTGGCTTAATAGTTGGGTTGTACGTTCGGGTTTTAAATGGCTAAGACTTGTACAGGTTTCGATTTTTGTTTTACTAGGCAAGACTAGTATTTGGTTGGATATGTCGGGGTGGAAGTTGTACAAGTTTTTATGATTAGTGATGCGGTGAATATATTCCAGGGGCTAAACAAGTTGCTACCGAAGATCCGCTGGGTAACTTCAGCCGCGCTGATCCGCACCAGCTGAGCTATCATCGCGGTTTTTGCCGGGAGTTCAGATGGCCAAGGCCAAGCGCATGTACGGCTGCACCGAGTGCGGCTCAACCTTCCCCAAGTGGGCTGGCCAGTGCGGTGAGTGCGGGGCCTGGAACACCCTGACCGAAACCATGGTGGAGAGCGGTGGTGCCGCAGCCCCCAGCGGTCGCACCGGCTGGACCGGTCAACAGGCACAAATCAAAACCCTGGCCGAAGTCAGCGTCGAAGAAATCCCGCGTTTTTCCACAGCTTCCAGCGAGCTCGATCGGGTGCTGGGCGGTGGTCTGGTAGACGGCTCGGTGGTGCTGATCGGCGGTGATCCGGGCATCGGCAAATCGACCATTCTGCTGCAAACCTTGTGCAACCTCGCCAAAGTCATGCCGGCGCTGTACGTCACCGGCGAAGAATCCCAGCAGCAAGTCGCCATGCGCGCCCGCCGTCTCGGCTTGCCTCAGGATCAACTGCGGGTGATGACCGAAACCTGCATCGAAACCATCATCGCCACCGCCCGGCAGGAAAAACCCAAGGTGATGGTGATCGACTCGATTCAGACGATTTTCACCGAGCAGCTGCAATCGGCGCCGGGCGGCGTGTCCCAGGTCAGGGAAAGCGCGGCATTGCTGGTGCGCTATGCCAAGCAGAGCGGCACGGCCATTTTCCTGGTCGGTCACGTGACGAAAGAAGGTGCATTGGCTGGACCGCGTGTGCTGGAGCACATGGTCGACACGGTGCTGTATTTCGAAGGCGAATCCGATGGGCGCTTGCGTTTGCTGCGGGCGGTGAAGAATCGTTTCGGCGCCGTCAACGAACTGGGCGTATTCGGTATGACCGACAAGGGGCTGAAAGAAGTCTCCAACCCTTCGGCGATTTTTCTCACCCGTGCGCAAGAAGAAGTGCCGGGCAGTGTGGTCATGGCGACGTGGGAAGGGACGCGGCCGATGCTGGTGGAAGTCCAGGCGCTGGTGGACGACAGTCACCTGGCCAATCCACGTCGGGTAACGCTGGGTCTGGACCAGAATCGTCTGGCGATGTTGCTGGCGGTGCTGCACCGTCACGGCGGCATTCCGACCCACGATCAGGATGTGTTTCTCAACGTGGTTGGCGGGGTGAAGGTGCTGGAAACAGCCTCCGATCTGGCGCTGATGGCGGCGGTCATGTCAAGTTTGCGCAACCGGCCACTGCCTCATGATCTGCTGGTATTCGGCGAAGTCGGGCTTTCCGGCGAAGTACGCCCGGTGCCGAGTGGCCAGGAACGCTTGAAAGAAGCCGCCAAGCACGGCTTCAAACGCGCCATCGTGCCCAAGGGCAATGCGCCTAAAGAAGCGCCGCCGGGGTTGCAGATTATTGCCGTAACACGTCTGGAACAGGCGCTGGACGCGTTGTTCGAATAGCAACAGGGTGAAATGCATTCCTTTTGGGAGCGGGCTTGCTCGCGAAGTCGGACTGACATTCAGTAATGATGTTGTCTGACACACCGCCTTCGCGAGCAAGCCCGCTTTGAAATGGTGCCAGTCATCAGACTTCGATCAGCGCTCCCAGCTCGCGCTCCAGTTCCTCGGGGTCGCCCAGGTTGAGTTCGATCAACCGCCGCAAACGCTCGATGGATTCCAGGCTGATGTGTTTGCAGACAAAACCGAGCTGGCCATGGTCATCGTGGGTCAACATCACATCCATCTTGATCTCGACGTCCTCGTTGAGATGAATATCGACCAGGAAATGCCACTCCCGATTCCCCAGCCACGGTTCGGGCTTTTCGATCAACAGGCCCTTCAGTGACAGGTCGATCAACTTCACCGGCCAGACGAATTCACCTTGGCTCAGCTCGGTTCGGGCATCGAACGCAATACGTTTGAAGCGGCGGCGATCGGCAGGGTGCTCGCTCATGGCGCAATCCTCGTAAATGTTCGCTGACTATAGACCCGCATTGTCAAAGGCTGCCAGCAAAGTGATGGCTCAACCCATGTCGGGGGATGGCCTTTGCGGCCGTTAGCGCTAAACTCGAGATGGCTGTCTTTCTTGTCCACCCTGGCTGGAATCATAAAATGAAAAATAATAATAGCCTGCTACGCCACCTACCCTGGCTGCTGCTGGCAATCCTGGGGGCGTGTGCCCTAGGGGTAGTGGCATTGCGCCGTGGCGAGGCAATCAACGCCTTGTGGATTGTGGTCGCCGCCGTGGCCATATATCTGGTTGCGTATCGTTACTACAGTCTGTTCATCGCTAACAATGTGATGCAGCTCGACCCACGACGGGCCACCCCCGCCGTGCTCAACAATGATGGTCTGGACTACGTGCCGACCAACAAACATATCCTCTTCGGCCACCACTTCGCGGCCATCGCTGGCGCGGGGCCGCTGGTCGGTCCGGCCCTGGCGGCGCAGATGGGTTACCTGCCCGGTACGCTGTGGCTGATTGCCGGCGTGGTGCTGGCCGGTGCCGTTCAGGACTTCATGGTTCTGTTCATGTCCACCCGCCGCAACGGTCGTTCCCTGGGCGACATGGTCCGTGAAGAAATGGGCCGCATCCCCGGGACCATCGCGCTGTTTGGCTGCTTCCTGATCATGATCATCATCCTCGCGGTGCTGGCGCTGATCGTGGTCAAGGCCCTGGCTGAAAGCCCGTGGGGTATTTTCACGGTGATGGCGACTATCCCGATCGCGATGTTCATGGGCATCTACATGCGCTACATCCGCCCGGGCCGCATCGGTGAAATCTCCGTGGTCGGTGTGTTGCTGCTGCTCGGTTCGATCTGGCTGGGCGGGCAGATTGCCGCTGATCCGGTCTGGGCCAAGGCGTTCAGCTTCACTGGCGTGCAGATTACGTGGATGCTGGTCGGTTACGGTTTCGTGGCCGCCTCGTTACCGGTCTGGCTGATTCTGGCGCCGCGTGACTACCTGTCGACGTTCCTGAAAATCGGCACCATCGTGGCGTTGGCGATAGGCATCCTGATCACCATGCCTGAGCTGAAAATGCCGGCGCTGACCCAGTTCATCGACGGTACTGGCCCGGTGTGGAAGGGCGGTCTGTTCCCGTTCCTGTTCATCACCATTGCCTGCGGTGCAGTGTCCGGCTTCCATGCGCTGATTGCTTCCGGCACCACGCCGAAACTGCTGGATAACGAAGTCAACGCCCGTTACATCGGTTACGGCGCCATGCTGATGGAATCCTTCGTCGCCATCATGGCGATGGTGGCCGCGTCAGTGATCGAGCCAGGCGTGTATTTCGCCATGAACAGCCCGGCGGCGATCGTCGGCGGTGACGTAGTGGCCGTGGCACAAACCGTCAGCAGCTGGGGCTTTGCAATCACCCCGGAAGCCCTGCAAGCGGTGGCCAAGGACATCGGTGAAACCACTGTGCTGGCCCGTGCGGGCGGTGCGCCGACCCTGGCGGTTGGTATCGCGCAGATCCTGCACAGTGTCCTGCCGGGTGAAAACACCATGGCGTTCTGGTACCACTTCGCGATTCTGTTCGAAGCGCTGTTCATCCTGACCGCCGTCGACGCCGGTACCCGTGCCGGCCGTTTCATGCTGCAGGACTTGCTCGGTTCCTTCGTGCCAGCGCTGAAACGCACTGAATCCTGGACCGCCAACCTGATCGCAACCGCCGGTTGCGTGGCGATGTGGGGTTGGTTGCTGTACCAGGGCGTGATCGATCCGCTGGGTGGCATCAACACCTTGTGGCCGTTGTTCGGTATCTCCAACCAGATGCTCGCCGGTATCGCACTGATGCTTGGCACCGTTGTGCTGATCAAAATGAAACGCCAGCGCTACGTCTGGGTCACCATGCTGCCCGCCGTGTGGCTGCTGATCTGCACCACCACCGCCGGCTTCATCAAGCTGTTCGATGCCAACCCGGCGATCGGCTTCCTGTCGCTGGCCAAGAAGTACAGCGATGCGCTGGCCAACGGTCAGATCCTCGCGCCGGCCAAGGACATTACGCAGATGCAGCACGTGATCTTCAACGCCTACACCAACGCAACGCTGACCGCGCTGTTCCTGTTCGTGGTATTCAGTATCCTGTTCTATGCGCTCAAGGTCGGTATTTCCGCCTGGGGCAGCAAAGAACGTACGGATAAAGAAGCGCCATTCCAGGCTCTGCCGGATGCGTAATCGAGGATTGCAGCATGTTCAATGACCTGAGTCGCCTCGGTAAATACCTCGGTCAGGCCGCGCGCCTGATGGTCGGGATGCCCGACTACGACAATTACGTCGAGCATATGCAAACCAAACATCCGGACAAACCGGTGATGACCTACGAGATGTTCTTCCGCGAACGCCAAGAGGCTCGTTACGGTGGCAAGGGTGGGCCGAAGTGCTGTTGATGCAACAGCCTGGCTGATGCAATCCCTGTGGGAGCGGGCTTGCTCGCGAAGAGGTCGTGTCAGTCGACATTAACGTTGAATGACACACCGCTTTCGCGAGCAAGCCCGCTCCCACATTTGTTTTGTGTTGCTTTCTAATTTTGTGAAACAGGAGACTCCAGTTGTCCTCTCCCATCCCGGTAACAATCCTCAGTGGCTTTCTCGGCGCGGGAAAAACCACGCTGTTGCGCTACCTGCTCAAAGCCGAACACGGCCTGAAAATCGCCGTGATCGAGAACGAATTCAGCGACGCCGGTATCGACACCCAACTGTTGGGCGACGAACCGGTGCAAGTGATGACGCTGTCCAACGGCTGCGTTTGCTGCACCATTCACACCGACCTGACCAAGGCTTTGTACTTGCTGCTCGAGCGCCTGGACAGCGGCGAAATCGCCTTCGATCGTCTGGTGATCGAATGCACTGGCCTGGCCGATCCGGCACCGGTGGCGCAAACGTTCTTCATCGATGAAGAGCTGCGCGAGCGCTACATCCTCGACGGGATCATCACCCTGGTCGATGCGGCGCACGCCGACACTCACCTGACTCAAACCATCGCCCAGGCGCAAATCGGTTTCGCCGACCGCTTGCTGGTGAGCAAGCGCGATCTGGTGGACGAGGCGACCTTTACTGCGCTGAGCGAGCGCCTGACCCGGATCAACCGTCGCGCACCGATCCGCGTGGTCGAGCACGGCAAGATCGATCTGGCCGAATTGCTCGACGTGCGCGGTTTCAATCTCAATGCCGACCTTGGCGGCGGCGTCAGCCTGAGCCCGGTGAGCAAAGCGCCGTCCATCGACCGCATTTCCAGCCTGGTGCTGCGCACCGACAAGCCGCTGGATATCGACAAACTCAGCGAGTTCATGAACGAACTGCTGGAACATCATGGCAAGCAATTGCTGCGCTACAAAGGCGTGTTGAACATCCTTGGCGAGCCGCGGCGCATGGTGTTTCAGGGCGTATTGAAGCTGTACGGATTCGATTGGGACACGGAGTGGGCCGACGATGAAACGCGCGAAAGCGTGATCGTGTTCATTGCCGATGATTTGCCGGAAGAGAAAATCCGTGAGGGGTTTGCGCGGGTTGCCGCAATCTGAAGCATTGTCGGCGTCTGCTATGGCCCCATCGCGAGCAAGCTCGCTCCCACATTTTGAAACGCATTCCCCTGTGGGAGCGAGCTTGCTCGCGATAGCGATCTAACCGGCAGCACGATCTTGGCTGGATCTCGATCCAGCGTTCAGCAACGTCGCCTCTAGATGATTCAGATGCCGGCTCATTAGCGTCTCGGCCTTCCGAGCATCCCCTCGGTCAACCGCATCCAGAATCCCCTCGTGCGCCTGCCACACGCAATAACCCTCGGCCTGCGCATCAAACTGCGCAATCGCCAGTGAAGTAAGCGGCACCAGACTGCCAAGAAAATGCGCCAAAGGTGCATTCCCGGCCATTTCGGCCAACTGCAAATGAAACTCCCCGGACAACCGAATCGCCGGGCCACGCTGATCGCGTTCCAGACACCGGCGCTCACTATCGATCAAGTCGCGCAGACGATTCAGGTCTTGCGGGCGAGGCTGCTGACAGGCCAGCCGTACCAGCGTGAGCTCGGTCAGTCGCCGGGCGTGAAGCGTCTGCCGAGTCTGCTCGACATCTGTCGCGGCGACCCGGGGACGATGATGGGTGCGAAGGATGATGATCTGCTGATGAGACAGGCGCGTCAGTACCTGGCGGATGCTGCTGCGGCTCACCCCGAACATGTCTCCCAGGCTTTCTTCGGTGAAGCGACTGCCGGGGACAATGCGCTGTTCGAGAATGGCATCGAATATCCGTGAGTAGAGATCATCCGCCGACGGCTTCCTGGTGTTCGTGCGGGGGAAGGGCAGGGCAGTGAGTGTTTGCGGTGAGGCGAAGCTGTTCATGGCTTGTCTCCAGTTCGAAGCGGACTCAACTGACGAGGTTGTCGTCCGGAATATTCAATTCGATGCCCATCCGCTGGCCTTCCCGAAGGATGTGCCGACGCATCTCGGCGCTGGCCTGGGCGCTGTTTTTGCTGCGAATAGCGCGCACCACGGCTTCGTTCTCCTCAAGGCGCTCAGCCAAATGCTCCGGGGAGTTGCGCAGCACGTCGGCGCTTTGCTTGAGGGCGTTGCTGGTCTGTTGAACCACACTCTGGAAAATCGGGTTCGACGTCAGCGTGAACAGTTCTTCGTGGAAGGCGATGTAGGCGTTCACGCCGGCTTCACTGTCGTTGGCTTCCAGCGCTTCGCGCATGTCCATCAGGGTCAGGCGCAGTTGCCCGACTTCCTTGCTGCTGATCGACTGCGCCACCAGGCCGACAATGAACGGCTCGAGGGTGTAGCGCAGTTGCAACACGTCTTCCAGGCTCGCACCGGCGACTGCGCTGTCGTGGCTTTGGCTGTCGCTGAGATTGGCCTCCAGCACCACCACGCCTTTACCCGGCATGGAGCGCACCAGGCCGAGAGTTTCCAGCACGATGACGGCTTCACGCAGGCTCGGGCGGCTGATGCCCAGTTGTTCGGCCAGCTCACGCTGCCCCGGCAGCATCTCGCCGGAGCGCCACTGACCACGGGCCAAAGCGGCCCGAAGTTTCTCTACGACTGAATTGACGACGGTTGACGAGGTGATCACTGTTCGCTCCATGAGCATCCAAAATGATTGATGACCGTGCCTGCCCGTGGGCAGGCATGGCGATTATTCAGAATTCCTGCTGATGTGCCGGGCCGACAGGCTTTCTCGGCTGGAAGGTATAACCCACCTGGCCAGAAAGTACTTTGTTCGCCCGTTGAATATCGATGTCCTTTTCCCAGCGCGCGATGGCCACGGTGGCGACGCAGTTGCCGATCAGGTTGGTCAGCGCCCGGCCGATGCCCATGAACCAGTCCACTGCCAACACCAGCACCAGACCGACCACCGGAATCGCCGGGATCGCCGTCAGTGTCGCCGCGAGAATCACCAGCGCCGAGCCGGGAATCCCGTGGGCACCTTTGGAGGTGATCAACGACACCAGCAGAATCGTCAGCAGGTCGGTCATGGCCAGCGGCGTGCCGGTGGCATTGGCGATGAACACGATGGCGAGGGTCAGGTAGATCGAGAAACCGTCCAGGTTGAACGAGTAACCGGTAGGAATGACCAACCCGACCGTCGAACTGCCAATGCCCAGATGCTCAAGCTTGCGCATGATTTGTGGCAGCACGGCGTCGGAGGAGGCGGTGCCCATGACGATCAGCAGTTCTTCGCGCAGGTACTTGAGCAACGGCCACATCTTCAGGCCCGAAAGGCGCATCACCAGGCCGAGAATCAATGTCACAAACGCCACGCAGGTCAGGTAAAACAGGCCGACCAGGCTGCCCAGGTGCTGCAGCGAATCCAGGCCATATTTGCTGGTGGTGAAAGCGATGGCGCCGAACACGCCGATCGGCGCCAGGCGCACGATCATGCCCATGATGCGGAAGATCACGTGGCTCAGCTCATTGATCAGCCGGGAAATACCCGACGCTGCTTCGCCCACCAGGTTCAGCGCACTGCCGAACAGCACCGAAAACAGCAGGACTTGCAGAATGTTGTTCTCCGCGAAGGCGCCGATTACCGAGGTCGGGATCAGGTTCATCAGGAACTGGGAGGTGGTTTGCATGTGCTGACCGCGCTGAGCGATGTCGCCCATGTCGGCAGCGGAAAGCTGATCCAGATGAATGTTCGCGCCGCTGCCGATGCCGGTGCTGAAGGCGAACACCAGACCAATCACCAGGGCGATGGTGGTCAGGATTTCGAAGTAGATCACCGATTTCAGGCCGATGCGTCCGACCTTCTTCAGGTCGCCGGCACCGCTGATGCCGCTGACCACTACGCAGAACACGATCAGACCGATGAGCATCTTGATCAGTTTGATGAAGCCATCGCCGAGCGGTTTGAGCTGGGCGGAGTATTCAGGAAGGGTCAGCCCACAGACGATGCCGAGCACCAGTCCGAGAACCACTTGGAGGAAGATTGAACGCGAGCACCATCTGAGCATGGGAGGAATCCTGGTCGGTGTCCTGGCTGCCGTGCGCTTCGCGCATCAGATTCAGGACTTAATTATTGTGGTCTTACCGGTATGTCCAGTGCAGGCGCAGTCTACGCTGGGTTTTTTCAGGATGACAAGTAAAAATATCAAAATTGGCATGACCGGTCTGACCAGTGGTGCGGGTCCCCCGTAGGAGCTGCCGAAGGCTGCGATCTTTTGATCTTGCTCTTCATCGGTCTGTCGGACGCTAAAATCAAAAGATCGCAGCCTTCGGCAGCACCTACACCGGTCGTCATGAACGTTCAGGCATAAAAAAACCGGCCATCACTGACCGGTTTTTTCATTGCTGCGGTTCTGCGGGCTGATTAGGCGCCGTATACCGGCAGCTTCTTGCAGATGGCCTTGACCTTCTCACGAACGGCGTCGATCACCGCTTCGTTGTTCAGGTCCGCCAGGATGTCGCAGATCCAGCCGGCCAGCTCTTTGCACTCTGCTTCCTTGAAGCCACGAGTGGTCACAGCCGGAGTACCGAAGCGCAGACCGGAGGTGACGAACGGGGAGCGTGGATCGTTTGGCACGGAGTTCTTGTTCACAGTGATGAACGCTTTGCCCAGAGCTGCGTCGGCGTCTTTACCGGAGATTTCCTGCTTGATCAGCGACAGCAGGAACAGGTGGTTTTCAGTACCGCCCGAGACCACGTCGAAACCGCGCTCGATGAACACGCCGGCCATGGCCTTGGCGTTCTTCACCACTTGTTGCTGGTAGGTCTTGAACTCAGGCTGCAGCGCTTCCTTGAAGCAGATCGCTTTGGCGGCGATCACGTGCTCCAGCGGGCCACCCTGGGCGCCCGGGAATACCGCGGAGTTGAGCTTCTTCTCGATGTCGGCGTTGGCGCGAGCCAGGATCAGGCCGCCACGGGGACCGCGCAGGGTCTTGTGCGTGGTGGTGGTCACGACGTCAGCGAAAGGCACCGGGTTCGGGTAGACGCCAGCGGCGACCAGACCGGCCACGTGGGCCATGTCGACGAACAGGTAAGCGCCAACCTTGTCAGCGATTTCGCGGAAACGCGGGAAGTCGAGGATCTGCGAGTAGGCAGAGAAACCGGCCACGATCATTTTCGGCTTGTGCTCAACCGCCAGACGCTCGACTTCGTCGTAGTCGATCAGGCCGTTGCCGTCGATACCGTACTGAACGGCGTTGTACAGCTTGCCGGAGGAGGAAACGCTGGCACCGTGGGTCAGGTGACCACCGTGCGCCAGGCTCATGCCCAGGATGGTGTCGCCCGCTTGCAGCAGAGCCAGGTAAACGGCGCTGTTGGCTTGCGAACCGGCGTGCGGCTGAACGTTGGCGTAATCAGCGCCGAACAGTTCTTTTGCACGGTCGATGGCCAGTTGCTCGACGATGTCGACGAACTCGCAACCACCGTAGTAGCGCTTGCCCGGGTAGCCTTCGGCGTACTTGTTGGTCAGTACCGAGCCTTGAGCTTCCATGACCGCAGGGCTGGTGTAGTTTTCCGAAGCGATCAGCTCAATGTGCTCTTCCTGGCGCTGAGCTTCTTGCTCCATGGCGGCAAAGAGATCGGCGTCGTACTTGGCAATAGTCAAATCACGGCTGAACATGGCGGTCCTCAAGGATCGGGGCAGAAAAGGGGGGCATTCTAACCCAATGGGTTTTAGATGGCATATGAAAGGACATCATGTCGCAGACAAGTGGGCTTCATGACGGGATCAGCGGTGATCGTGCCGGCCTCATCGCGAGCAAGCTCGCTCCCACATTTGAAATGCGTTCCCCTGTGGGAGCGGGCTTGCTCGCGAAGAGGCCGCCTGCATCACTACAAAGTCTCAGTCGAACATGAACAACGCATCATTGCTGAACTGCGCCTCAAACCGGCTCGCCGGCATCGGCCGGCCGAACAGATACCCCTGAACCTCATCGCAACCATGCTCACGCAGGAAGTCGAGTTGCTCGTGTGTTTCCACGCCCTCGGCGATCACCGCCAGATTGAGGCTGTGGGCCATGGCAATGATCGCGCGGGCAATCTGCGCATCCTGCTCACCCGACGGCAGGCCGTCGACGAAGGTGCGGTCGATTTTCAGCACGTCGATGGGGAACTGCTTGAGGTAGTTCAGCGATGAGTAACCGGTGCCGAAGTCGTCGACCGCAATGCTCAGGCCGAGATTTTTCAGCCCGGCGAGAATCTGCATCGCTTCGCTGACTTCGCGCATCAGGATACTTTCGGTCAGCTCCAGCTCCAGGCACGCCGGCGGCAGGCCGGTTTCCTTGAGGATGGTGGCGATCCGCGTCCCGAGTTGGCCGTCGGAGAATTGCCGGGCCGAAATGTTCACCGACACCTTCGGCACCCGGACCTTGGCTTGATGCCAGGTCTTGAGCTGACGGCAGGCCTCACTGATCACCCAGTCGCCGACATCCACCACCAGCCCGAGCTCTTCGAGCACAGGAATGAAGTCTCCCGGCGGCACCAGACCACGTCGCGGATGGCGCCAGCGCAGCAAGGCTTCGGCGCCGGTCAGGCGTTTGCCATCGCCGCTGAACTGCGGTTGGTAGTACAACACGAACTCGTCCTGCTCCAGGGCGTGTCGTAAGTCGCTTTCCAGCTCCAGACGCTCCAGGGCGCTGGCGTTCATATCGGCCTGATAGAACTGGAAGTTGTTCTTGCCACGCTCCTTGGCGTGATACATCGCGGTGTCGGCGTTTTTCATCAGCTGGCTGAGTTCGTTACCGTCCTGAGGGCTCAGGGCGATGCCGATACTGGCCGTGACGAAGAACTCGCGGCCTTCAAGCACGAATGGTTTCACCAGGCTGGCGAGAATCTGTTCGGCCACATGAATCGCCCGGTTCAAGGCAATTTCACGGTTGGCCCGCGGTTGCAGCAGCAAGGTGAATTCATCGCCGCCCATGCGCGCCACGGTGTCGTCATCATCGACACAGCCGAGCAGGCGCGTGGCCATTTCCTTGAGCATGCGATCGCCGGCTGCGTGGCCCAGGGAGTCGTTGATCGGTTTGAAGCGGTCCAGGTCGAGGAACATCAGCACGACCCAGGACTTCTGCCGTTCGGCCGATTGCAGCGCCGTGTGCAGGCGATCCTGGAACAGCGTGCGGTTGGGCAGGTGGGTCAGGGCGTCGTAATAGGCGAGGCGGTGAATCCGCTGCTCACTGGCCTTGCGTTCGCTGATGTCGCTGAAGAAGCACACGTAGCTGGCCAGATCGCCTTCGTCATCCAGCACCGCCGTGATCCCGACCCAGGCCGGGTAATGCTCGCCATTGCGTCGTTTGAGCCAGACTTCGCCTTCCCACGTGCTGTGCTGATGCAATTGCTTGAGCACGTAACGCAGATGGGCTTCCTGCTGATCGTCGACGGTCAGCATGTTCGGTAACTGGTCGAGCACCTGCTCCACCGCATAACCGCTGACACGGCTGAAGGCTTCGTTGGCCTGGACGATGTAGCCGGCCGGGTCGGTAATCAGGATCGCAGAAGTCGAGTGCTCAAATACGGTCGCGGCCATGCGCAGGTCTTTTTCGGCCCGGCGTTGCTGGCTGATGTCGCGACCGACGCCCAGCACGCCTTCGAATGCACCGTGTTCGTCCCAGACCAGCACCAGCCGCAGTTCGATAGGGATCTTGCGCCCGTCGGCCCGCAGGCAGTCGAACAAAAACAGTTGGGTCTGCACCTGACTGCGCAACAGCGCCAGTTGGTCGGGTTTGTTCAGCGCTTTGCTGACCCGGTCCATCAGGTTGTAAATACCGGTCAGCTGTTGCGGGTTGGCAATGGTCGATTGCCAGCCGTTCTGGAAAATCCAGTCGGCGTCGTAGCCCAGCACAGCTTGCACCGACGGGCTGACGTAGTTGAGCGCCAACTTGCTGTCGGTTGAGAAAATCACATCGCTGATGCTTTCGGCGAGCATCCGGTAACGCTGCTCGCTGTCGCGCAGGGACTCACTGGCTTCGATCTGATCGGTGATGTCCTTGGCCACGCCGATGATCCGCGTGACCTGATCATGCTTGTCCCGCGCCAGCGCCTGTTCGCGGATGTCGAAACGCCGCCATTTGCCGTCCCGGTGGCGGAAGCGCAGCTGGCATTGCATCAATTGTCTGTAACCGGCCTGGCGCTGGGTTTGGCGCGAGCGGTGGTAGAAGTCCGCATCTTCGGGGTGCAGCAGAATTTCCCAGAAATACTCGCCCATCTGGTGCAGTTCGGTGCGGTTGTAACCGAGCGTCTGGCCCAGGTGGTGGTTGCTGAAAATCATTCGCTGGCTGATCACGTCCTGCACGTACAGATGATCCGGCACGGTGCGTACCACGTCGGACCAGAATCCTTCGCGCTCCAACAGCGACAGTTCGACGAGCTTGCGGCTCGTGATGTCGGTGATGCTCAGGATCACCGCTTTATAGTCGTCCTGGTCTTCCGGCAGACGCAGGACCAGCCACAAGTGCTGGTCGCGGCCATTGGCGTCCTGCAGTTTGATTTCCAGTTCAAGCTGTTTCTGCTGGTTGAGCACCGCGTCGAGCACTTGATCGCCGATGGCGGCGCCGTCCTGCGGGTTGCCGTCGATCAGCAGTTTCCAGGCTTGATCGCAAGCGTTGACGTTGAGCAGTTGCAGGGCGACCAGGTTGACCTCGGTGATGCGCAGTTCCTGCAGAAGTTGCTGGCGTTGTTCCGGTGTCTCGAGCCAGGCCTTCAGGTGCTCGCTGCTGTGCAGCTGAGCCTTGTCGAAGACGCTTTTGAGCCCGAATACGTCGAGTACACACAGTGCGACACCGGTGCCTTCGAAAATATCCTGGTAGCGTCGACGGCCTTCGTGCACCTGGCGTTGGCGGCGGCGCATGTTCAGCAGGGCGATAAATGGCAGCAGGGAGAAGGCCAGGCCCAGAAGGCATTTGCCAATGAACGCCGGCAGCAGGTGTTCGATCACCCGTTGCCGGTCGAACAGCCCGCGCAGTTGCCAGTCGCTGCTGCTCAGGGGCACTGTCAGCACGCTGTTGGCCACATCGTCCTCGGTCAGTTCACCCGACTTGGCCAAGGGTAGTGACTCATCGCGACTGATGACTTGGTGATTGAAGCGGTTTTCTACCAGCCACAGCGGGCGGATACCCGCTTCGTTTGGTTTGGTCAGCGACGAGAAAAATGTCGGCGTCAGGCGCAGAACCCAGTAGCCGCGGGTGCTACCGCTGGCTTGATGCAGCAGCAGATGCACCACCGAACCGTCATTGGCATTGCTGAAATAATGGGCCTGGGCGTGACTGCGCCGGACCAGTTCGCTCAGGTACTCGGCGTCGTCGCTGTCGTCGGCACTGTCGTTGAGGACTTTGCCGGAGGGGCTGAGTAACGCGAGGCTGCGCAGGTCGGGCAAGGATTTTTGCAGTTTGCGCAACAGCGCCTGCTGTTCGTCGGCGCTTTGCGGTTGTTCGACGATCGGTAGCAGGTTGAGGGCGATCTGGGCGTTGAGCGCCATGTTCAGGCTGACTTGCGAGGCCAGATCGGCGGTGTAGTCGATGGTGTACTGACGCTGGTTTTTCTGGGTTTCGCGCAGCTGATCCAGCAACTGCCAGAACAGCAGCGCGAGCAGCAACAGAACGAGCGCCGCCAGCGCGCCCTTCAAGGAGCCACGCAGGGGTGAGCCGGTCGCAGGATTGAGTGCGCTCACGGAAGAAGGTGGGGAGACATTAGACAAACTGTAATCCTGCGGTTTGGCTGGACTGGCGCGACGTGCACTATAAGCCGGACGCCCGGAGGGCGGCTAGCATGCCCTGAGTTGTGGCAAAGTGCCAGTCCCGCTCGGCTGGACTGCCTTCCGTCAATCAGGTAGCTTTGCCGGTTACGCGGGAGCGTTCCAGCTCCTAGAATTTGGCTTTTTCAGCGCGCACGCATTGATACCCATCAATCGGACGACGCGCACGGCCTGGCCGGGCATCGCCCGCGCCCCAATCATTCATCGTTCACTGACCCTAGGTTCTCCATGGCTCAATACGTATTCACCATGCATCGGCTGGGTAAAGTTGTTCCGCCGAAGCGGGAAATCCTGAAAAACATTTCGCTGTCGTTCTTCCCGGGCGCCAAGATTGGCGTACTCGGCCTTAACGGTTCGGGTAAATCCACGCTGTTGAAAATCATGGCGGGCGTCGACACCGAGTTCGACGGCGAAGCCCGTCCGATGCCGGACCTGAACATCGGCTACCTGCCGCAAGAACCGATCCTGGACCCGACCAAGACCGTGCGTGAAGTGGTTGAGGAAGCGGTCAGCGTGATCAAGAACGCCCAGGCTCGCCTGGACGAGGTCTACGCGGCTTACGCTGATGAAGATGCCGACTTCGACAAACTGGCCGCTGAACAAGCCAAGCTCGAAGCCATCCTGCAAGCCAGTGACGGCCACAACCTGGATCGCCAACTGGAAGTCGCCGCCGATGCGCTGCGTCTGCCGGCCTGGGATGCCAAGGTCGAATTCCTGTCCGGTGGTGAGAAGCGTCGTGTGGCCCTGTGCCGCCTGCTGCTGTCCGCACCCGACATGCTGCTGCTCGACGAACCAACCAACCACCTGGACGCCGATTCCGTCGCCTGGCTGGAGCACTTCCTGCACGATTTCCCGGGCACCGTGGTCGCGATCACGCACGACCGTTACTTCCTGGACAACGTTGCCGGCTGGATCCTCGAACTCGACCGTGGCGCCGGTATCCCGTACGAGGGCAACTATTCGGGTTGGCTCGAAGCCAAGTCCGATCGTCTGGCTGCCGAATCCAAGCAGCAGTCGGCCCACGAAAAAGCCATGAAGGAAGAACTGGAGTGGGTGCGCAAAGGCGCCAAGGCCCGCCAGTCCAAATCCAAGGCTCGTCTGCAACGCTTCGAAGAAATGCAATCGCAGGAATTCCAGAAGCGCAGCGAAACCAACGAGATCTACATCCCGGCCGGTCCACGCCTGGGCGACAAGGTCATCGAATTCAAGAACGTTTCCAAGGGTTATGGCGATCGCGTGCTGATCGACAACCTGTCGTTCTCCATGCCTAAAGGCGCCATCGTTGGCGTGATCGGCGGTAACGGTGCTGGTAAATCGACCCTGTTCCGTATGCTGATGGGCAAGGAAGCGCCGGATTCGGGCAGCATCGAAGTCGGCGAAACCGTGCAACTGGCGTGCGTCGATCAGAGCCGCGAAGACCTGGACGGCAGCAAGACTGTGTTCCAGCAAATCTCCGACGGCTCGGATCAGATCCGTATCGGCAACTACGAGATTCCGTCGCGTACCTACGTCGGTCGCTTCAACTTCAAGGGCGGCGATCAGCAGAAGTTCGTCAAGGACCTGTCCGGTGGTGAGCGCGGTCGCTTGCACCTGGCCCTGACCCTGAAAGAGGGCGGCAACGTCCTGCTGCTCGACGAACCGTCCAACGACCTCGACGTTGAAACCCTGCGTTCCCTGGAAGAAGCCCTGCTGGACTTCCCGGGCGCTGCCATTGTGATCTCTCACGATCGGTGGTTCCTTGACCGCGTCGCGACTCACATCCTGGCGTACGAAGACGACTCGCAAGCGGTGTTCTTCGAAGGTAACTACACCGAGTACGAAGCCGATCGCCGCAAACGCCTGGGCGAAGCCGCGACTCAGCCGCATCGTGTACGGCACAAGAAACTGGCCTGATTTCAGGTTGGTTGCATGAAAGAACGGAGCCTTCGGGCTCCGTTTTTTTATGGGGTTTCAGATAGGCCGCAGCGCGGCCATCGTCGGAACGCCGCCCGGAGCAAGCTCGCTCCTACATGGATTTAAGTAGGCCGAAAATCTTCAATCCAATGGAGATCTACTGTGGGAGCGAGCTTGCTCCGGGCGGCGTTCTGACGATGGCGCCTTCAAGCTCACCCAATTTCTATGCCCAAAACCTCAATCACCAAATCCCCAGCCGGCCGCTTCCACAGCACTTCATCCCCGACCTGCGCCCCGAGTAACGCCCGACCCAAAGGCGAACCCCAGTTGATCAACCCACTGGCAGCATCCGCCTGATCCTCGCCGACCAACTGCACACGCTGCTCGTTGCCTTGTTCATCGGCAAACGTCACCCAGGCGCCAATCTGTACTTTGTCAGACGAAGAGGCCGGGACGACTAACTGAGCGCTTTGCAATCGTTGATTGAAATACCGCCAGTCACGCTCAAGGTCGGCCTGGCGCTGTTTGTCGGCCAGTTCACCTTTGGCACTCTGTTCATTGAGCAGGTTTTGCACGTCGGCAAGTTTCGCCTGAAGTTGGGCGAGTCCGGCTGGGGTGACGTAATTGGGCTGCGCACTGACTTGTCGTTCGACGGGCTGATCGGCTTGCGCGGCGGCGTTATCTTCATTGACGAAGGCGCGACTCATGGTTGTCTCCCGTTATAGGGTTTGGGCCATGGTCGCAGGCTTTTAGTTTCGACAGATATCTGTCAGCGACTTATTGCGAGCGAAAAGCACGAGCGGCGTCCTGATCCTTCTGCTGCTGCCAGGCCTTTTCGCGCTCGTCCCAATGGTGGCTGCGATAATCCTCACGATCCTCGCTTTCGCGCATCGCCTGACACTGACGGAAGCCATCGCTCCAGCCCTCGGCGTACTGCTTGTCCTTGAGGTAACGCGGAACGTTTTTACGAAACTCTCCGGTGATTGCCCCCGCCGCTTGCCGGCCACTGCTGCAACCGTCATCGAAGCCATCGGCGAATGCCGGTGGATAACCCTTGGCGATCAAATCCTCGTGGGTCGTCTGGCAACCCGCGATCAACATCAGCAACCCCGCCACGCCCACGCAACGCCACATCTCAGACTCCCAGACCGTCAACGGCCTATAGGAGAAGTCTAGGAGTGGATTCGTGAGCGGGATGTGAAAGAAAGATCAAAAGATCAATAGTGATACCACTTCACCTCAAGCATCACTTCGTTCTCGGGCGAAGCCAGGTGGCTGAATTCTCGCTGGGCACTCAGGCGCAAACCCAGGTTGCGCGACAATTCCCACTGCTGATTCAGACTCACGCTACGGCGCACTTCGCCGTTGGTGAAGAAGTCGCCCTTGGCTTCCAGGCTGAAGTTGCCCAGCGAGTTTTTCCACAGCACGCCGCTGTTGAAACCTGCCGCCGGCGCGATGAAACCGGCAAAGTCGTTGTTGTGCTCAACGCGCACGGTGCCCAAAGCAAAGCCGAGCATGTCGTCGCCCAGTTGCCAGGTCCCGCCGCCACCGCCATTGACGTGGCTGACCAGGGTTTCGTCGTCATGCTTGCCCGGCACGCGCTCCAGGCCGCCGGTAACTTGCCACGAGAGTGGCTGCAGCAATTCATTGCGCGGGGTCAGGGAACGGATGGTCGCCAGGTCCAATTGCTGCAACTGCCAGTGATTGCCTTCGTACTGGCGCAGTTTCATTTGCAGGATTTCAATCTGCGCGCCGAGGGGGAAGCTCTCGGCGTTGTCGTTGAGGTCGTGATAAGCCATGCGCAAGCCATACTCGCCAAAGGCCTTGTCGCCCCGAGTGCCGATGCCGGCCTGCCAGGTGCGCGATTCATGGCCATCCTCAGGCAGGCCGGGTTGCGGGATGTCCAGTTCCGGTGCCGGATTCTGGTTGATCGCCCGCAGCAATTCGAAACTGCGCTGCGCCCGTTGCGGATCGCGTTCCTGGCCGTTGGCGCGGTAGCGCTCCAGGCGATAGGCCGCGTCGATGATCAGCGCCTGACGATCCTTGGGTTGAGCCTTGAACGCCGGTTCCTGTAACTGCTTCTGGTCGGCGCTGACTTTCAGCACCCACTCCTGTTCTTCATTGGTCAACGGCTCGGCGCGGCTCAACAGTTCACGTTCGCGAGACGGTCGATACTGAATGGATTCCACCAGTCCGGCTTCTTTTACCGCTTTGACGGTGTCCGTAGGAATCGCGGTCAGCGGGAACTGTTCGGTCAATCGCAGGCTCGGGCGGGCGACTTGCAGCAGTTCCAGCAGACGATAGGAGCAGTTTTCGTCGAAGAAGAAATAGTCGAACTGGATCTGCTTGAGCTCCCAGACGTGCTCGACCATGCGCTCGGTTTCTTCCTGGGTCAGATTAAGGCGGTACTCCCACAGATCACGGTTCTCGAGACTGCGGTACTCCGAAAGTTTTTCCTGATAAGGCACCAGGGCAAACAGACCAGGATAGCCGCCCATCAAGCCTTTCCAGGCATACAGGATGCTGTTGTCCGAGCCTTCGATGTACGCGCCGAAGTTGATCGCATAGCTGAGCAGGGCGGTTTGATCGCTCTGTACATTGGCCTGGTCGATGCGCAGCAATGTGTGGCCGAACATCGATGACGGACTGTTCAGATACGCTGCCGGGAAAATCATCACCGCACTGTGGGGCGAAACATCCTTGAACCATTGCTTGAATTCAGTGCAGGGAAGCGTCGGCAGATCGGTCAGGTTGAGCTGTGCCTTGAGCCAGCGGGTGCGGGCCGGGTAGACGCATTGCGCATGTTTTTCGCCAGCACTGGCCGGGGCGTAGAGCGCTTGCACGGTCGCCGCCAGCTCGCGGTCAGGATGTTCATTGCCGTCGGCGGCGAGGAAGAATTTCTTGTCGCTGACATAGCTGCGCCAGCCGCCGAGTTTGGCGGTTTCGTAGTGACCCAGGGAAGTCCAGAAGGGGTCATTGGCCAATTGCTGCAAACGTTGATTGTCGATTTTGGGCGTGGCAGACAGCGGGGCGCAGACACAGAGCGCCAGCCAGGCAAGGCGTTTGAGCATAGTGGGCAACTTAAGTCGAAAGAAACAAAGACCCAGCGCGGTTGATGCCATTTGTCTGTAGGAGCTGTCGAGTGAAACGAGGCTGCGATCCTTTGATCTTTAAAAGCAAAGATCGCAGCCTCGTTTCACTCGACAGCTCCTACAGTTGAATGACATTACCCAAAGAGGGGCAGGTCCAAAAAATAAAGCCCGCTCCCCGAAAGGAGCGGGCGGGTCGAGCTTAAGCTTGAGTGGCGTATTTGGCCAGACGCGGATCGCTCTTCAGAACGGCCAGGGTGTTGGTATGCACGTCGTCAGCGGTCACGTCAGCCTTGCTGAATATCTGCTGGAAGTGCTCATGAGTGACGGCGGCGAAATGCGCACGGTCTTCCGGCGCCACGCCCAGTACCACGGCGTAAGTGGTCAGCGCTTCGCCCTGACCCTTGGCCATGTCTTCAGACAGCTCGTTCATCATGCCATTCATGGCAATCCAGGATTTGCCGCCATAGGTCAGCGACGCATTAGTCGCGCAACCGTTGGTACCGGAGGTCATACCGAAGGTTGCGTTGCCGGAAGTGCCGTTGGTGGTGGATGCCAGGAAGTGAGCCGGGGTGCCACGCTGACCTTCGAACAGCATGTTGCCCCAACCGCAATCCGGGCCGCCTGGCGCCTGAGCCATGGCATTGAGGGATACAGCGGTGAAGAGAGTACCGAGAAGAATCCGTTTCATAGCTTTGTTCTCTTTATGTGCATACCAATGGACAAGGGGTCTGGCCCAATCCGGCGCCAGTGGGCCAGTTATTAATCCAGCCGCGCAGTTTGGAGTTTAGGCACGATCCCGGGGTTCCGTGATTTTTTGCAAAACATTATTGAAAACATTGATTTGGCCCCGTCCCGCTTGGGGATGCCGCTTTGTCTATGCTTTGGCTAGAGGCGCGCCTTGCAAGTGAGGTATGGGCAGCGCCAGAATGCCGCTATCTGCCCCGCCTGATGTAAGGAAGCCCGATGCCTGATCCTGTTGCTGCCAGCTTGCGTCTAGCGCCCGAAGCGCTGACCCGTCCGTTTTCCGCTGAACAGTTCAGCTTCTCTACCACCAATGATTTGGAGCCCTTCCGCGGAGTGCTTGGCCAGGAACGTGCGGTCGAAGCCTTGCAATTCGGTGTGGCAATGCCACGCCCCGGTTACAACGTATTCGTCATGGGCGAGCCCGGCACCGGCCGGTTTTCGTTCGTCAAACGCTACCTGAAAGCCGAAGGCAAACGCCTGCAGACCCCGGCGGACTGGGTCTACGTCAACAATTTCGATGACCCTCGCGAGCCTCGCGCACTGGAGTTGCCGTCGGGCACCGCCGGTGCCTTTATCGATGACATCAACGGCTTGATCGACAACCTGCTGGCGACTTTTCCGGCCGTGTTCGAGCACCCGTCCTACCAGCAGAAGAAAAGCGCCATCGACCGCGCCTTCAACCAGCGTTACGACAAGGCGCTGGATGTGATCGAGCGCCTGGCGCTGGAGAAGGACGTTGCGCTGTACCGCGACAGCACCAATATCGCGTTCACGCCGATGAGCGAAGGCAAGGCCGTGGACGAGGCCGAATTTGCCCAGTTGCCGGAAGCCGATCGCGAGCGTTTTCACGACGACATTTCATGGCTGGAAGAGCGGCTGAACGAAGAACTCGCCAGCCTGCCGCAGTGGAAGCGTGAGTCGAGCAATCTACTGCGCCAGCTCAACGAAGAAACCATCACCCTGGCCTTGCAACCCTTGCTCGCGCCGCTGTCGGAAAAGTACGCGGAAAACGCCGGCGTTTGCGGTTACCTGCAAGCGATTCAGGTGTATCTGCTCAAAACCGTGGTCGAGCAACTGGTCGACGACAGCAAGACGGACGCCATCGCCCGCAAGCTGCTGGAAGAGCAATACGCGCCGAGCCTGGTGGTCGGTCATCCGTTCAGCGGCGGTGCGCCAGTGGTCTTTGAGCCGCACCCGACTTACGAAAACCTGTTCGGTCGCATCGAGTACACCACCGATCAGGGCGCGCTCTACACCACGTATCGACAGTTGCGTCCGGGTGCGCTGCACCGCGCCAACGGCGGCTTCTTGATTCTTGAAGCGGAAAAAATGCTCAGCGAGCCATTCGTGTGGGATGCGCTCAAACGCGCGCTGCAATCGCGCAAACTGAAAATGGAATCGCCGCTGGGCGAGATGGGCCGTTTCGCCACCGTGACCCTGACACCGCAACACATTCCGCTGCAGGTCAAAGTCGTCATCATTGGCGCCCGACAGCTCTACTACACGCTGCAGGACCTCGATCCGGACTTCCAGGAGATGTTCCGCGTCCTGGTGGACTTCGACGAAGACATCCCGATGGTCGACGAAAGCCTGGAACAGTTCGCCCAGTTACTCAAAACCCGCACCTCCGAAGAAGGCATGGCGCCGCTGACCGCCGATGCGGTGGCGCGTCTGGCGACTTACAGTGCTCGCCTGGCTGAGCACCAGGGGCGTTTGTCGGCGCGGATCGGTGATCTGTTCCAACTGGTCAGCGAGGCGGATTTCATTCGCCAACTGGCCAGTGACGAAATGACCGACGCCGGGCACATCGAACGTGCGCTCAAGGCCAAGGCCACGCGGACCGGGCGCGTCTCGGCGCGGATTCTCGATGACATGCTGGCCGGGATCATCCTGATCGACACCGCAGGTGCGGCGGTCGGCAAGTGCAACGGGCTGACAGTGCTGGAGGTCGGTGACTCGGCCTTCGGTATACCGGCGCGGATCTCCGCCACGGTCTACCCGGGAGGCAGCGGCATCGTCGATATCGAGCGTGAGGTCAACCTCGGTCAGCCGATTCACTCCAAGGGCGTGATGATCCTCACCGGGTATCTGGGCAGCCGATACGCCCAGGAATTCCCGCTGGCGATTTCCGCGAGTATCGCCCTGGAGCAGTCCTACGGTTACGTCGATGGTGATAGTGCATCGCTGGGCGAGGCTTGCACCTTGATTTCGGCACTGTCGAAAACCCCGCTCAAGCAGTGTTTTGCGATCACCGGTTCGATCAACCAGTTCGGTGAAGTGCAGGCGGTGGGTGGGGTCAACGAGAAGATCGAAGGCTTCTTCCGGCTCTGCGAAGCCCGCGGGTTGACCGGTGAACAGGGAGCAATCATTCCCCACGCCAACGTTGCCACGCTGATGCTCGACGAAAAAGTGCTGACGGCGGTGCGCGCGGGGCAGTTCCACGTCTACGCCGTGCGCCAGGCTGATGAAGCCTTGAGCCTGTTGGTCGGCGAGCCGGCCGGTGCGCCGGACGCCGATGGCCAGTTCCCTGAAGGCAGTGTTAACGCGCGAGTGGTGGAACGCTTGCGGGTCATCGCAGAAATGATCAGCGAAGAAGACCTCAAGGAAGCCGAGAAAGAAGCTGCGCAGGAAGCACTGGTCGAGGCCAAACCGGCTTGATACAAATCTGAGGTCACCTCAATCCCCTGTGGGAGCAAGCTCGCTCCGGGCGGCGTTCCGACGATGAGGCACTGACATTCAACATCTCTGTTGGCTGACAGTCCGCTATCGCGAGCAAGCTCGCTCCCACATTTGACTTGGGTGAATCATGAAAAGTGCCATCAGTCTGGCGTCAATATTCACACAATGACCATTCGGCGCCTTTCGGTCTCACTTGACGTGCTAGTCAGACTTTTCCTCTATTCTCAGGTCAAGGATATCGACAGTAATCACTGGATCGAGACAGTCCTCCCGTGGGGGCTGAATACCGGATCTACCGAGGGTCGCCGCCATGTCGCGCAACCTCTGCCTCACCCGTCAATGCCTGGGCCTTGTGACCCGTATCGAGTGTGCCATCCGCCCATTGGCGGGGGATACGGGCATGTGGACCTTACTCTTCGCCGCCGGAATGGAAGGTGAACAACCTTCTGCCATCAAAGCCCAGGGCCCGTTTCATGGCCCCTTTGTGGCTGAGTCGATCCTCGACACCATCGTTGAAAGTCTCACCCTGCACGGCTATGAGCTGGCCGATGATCCGCAAATCTGGTGCCTGCACCTGCAAGCTCAGCTGCGGGAAATCAATGGTGGCCGCTGCCGTAACCCTGGAGGTTTCGAGTTTCGGCCCGAGCACTGAACAGGCTATTGAGCAAGGCTGGACGTGTCCGCCTTGTCGAGTTTGACCTCGAAGCCATATTGCACGGTGGAGAGATCGGTTCGTTGATAGGTTTCCAGGCGGGCAGGCTGCCCGTAGAAATAATGCACCCCCAATAATGCCGGGCCTTCTGCGCTCGCATCGTGGCTGACCGAAAGAATCTCCTTCAGATAATTGCCGCTGTCGTCCTTGGCGAAGAAACGCCAGTCCTGGGCGGGAAACTGCTTCAGATCAACCATCAGCGCATTGCCCTTGAGCACCAGGCCTTTGGGCAACTGGCGGGCGTCGATGGTTTTCTTTTCGACGGTGGCGAGAAACAGCGGCATGGAGCCCACCGCGTAAGCCGGGGTTTCTGGAAACAGGTTCAAGTCGTAGGTGATGGTGCCGCGCAGGGGATCGACCTGGTAAGCCTCAGGCGGCAATTCGATCGGCTCATCGCGTTTGCCGTTACCGTCTTCGGTAAAGAAACTGACCGGGCTTTCGCCGGGGGTGAAGGAGGTGCCGAGCAGCTCATCATTGAAGCTTTTGGGGTGATCGAACTCGATGCGCGCGGCGCTGGGGTCTTCGACCGACTGGCTGATGCGGATGCTTTTTTTCAGTTGTTCCTCGCCAAGTGTGGCGCCCTTGAGCCAGATCGTGGCCTGGTCGTCGTACACCACCACTGGCAGCGTCAGTGGCTGGATGGTCTTTTGCGTGGTGTGTGGGTCGAAGCGAAGTACCGGCAGGTTCAGGTCCTTGCGGGTCACCGTGGCGGTTGAATAGTCCAGTACGCTGACCTCAAGCGTTTCGATCGGCCCGTTGAAGTACACCTTGGAATAATGGTGGCTCTGTTGCTTCTCAAAGGCGCGCTGCTCTTCATCGATCTGTTTCTCGAAGCTCTCGCTCCAGGCTTTCTGCTGTTGCATTTTCGCCAGTTGCTTTTGATAGAAGGCTATTTGTGCGGCGGTTTCGTTGATCGAGCCTGAGCGCGAGAGAAATTGCCCGCTGCTGTCCTTGGCCTGGACGATCAGCGGGTTCAGCGGTGTTTCGCTGACCTCGGGGGCCAGTGGCGCGCTGTTGTTGAATTCGATTTCGGCGTAGTTGTTTGCAAGGTTCAGCAGGTTGACGCTGAGGTTGTCGTTGGTGCGAGTCTGGCCAACGTCCTTTTTCGTCAGGTCGAAACTGTAGAGCCGGCGCGGCGCGATGACTTCCACCTTGCCTTGCAGGCTCACTGGTTGTGGCTGGTTCTTGTTTTCGACATCCAGGCCATCGATGAAAGGGTAGGTCACCGTCAGGTCGTCGGGGTTGGTCAGGTTTGAACTCGATGGGCTCAGTTGAATGCCCGGATCGGTTTCTGACCATTCCGGCTGAAACGGGATGACGCGTTTATTGCTCAAAGTCACCGATTGCCATTCAAGACTATGGGGAAAGAGAAACGCGACCGGAATGTTGAAGTTGAAAGGGAACACCGGTTGCAGATCGGTCAGGTAGTCGGAACTGGAATCTTTGTGCAGCACGAACAGGCCGTTGATGTAGGTGTCGACCAAGGCTTGGGGCGTCGGATAGTGCTTGAGGACGGCGAGGGCGTCTTCGCCATATTCTGTTTCCACCGGTTTGCTGTCGAGCTTGAGTTGCGCACGCTCGAGCAACAACAGTGAGCCGCCGAGTTCAGCCACGGCTTCCTTGAGTTTTGGGTCCTGAATCGCATCCAGAGACTTCTCGAACTGCGCAGTTTTTTCCTCGAGGCTGACCTGGCGCTTCTCATCGCTGGGTGAGCAGGCGCTCATCAGCAAAGCCAGGCAAATTCCGGCGCTCGTTAAAGGCAATCGCACATCCATTTCCCGTCTTCCTGTCCGATGTCGCTGAGCTGTCAATGCTTTGGACACTAGCAGAAAAACCTTGTCACACACGCGCAGGTTGCGGATTTCCCAACGGTTTCTGGCTGCTTCTGGGTATAGACAGGTGGCTGGTATACTCGCGGCCATTTCCAGGCCTTGTGTGAGATTTAATGGAACGCTTTATCGAAAATGCAATGTACGCCAGCCGCTGGCTGCTGGCGCCGATCTACTTCGGTCTGTCCCTCGGGCTGTTGGCCCTGGCGCTGAAATTCTTCCAGGAAGTCTTCCACGTCATCCCTAACGTGTTCTCGATGGCCGAGTCGGATCTGATTCTGGTGCTGCTCTCGCTGATCGACATGGCGCTGGTAGGCGGTTTGCTGGTGATGGTGATGATTTCCGGTTACGAGAACTTCGTTTCCCAACTGGACATCGACGACGACAAGGAAAAGCTCAACTGGCTGGGCACCATGGATTCCTCTTCATTGAAGATGAAGGTGGCCGCTTCCATCGTGGCCATTTCGTCCATCCACCTGCTGCGGATTTTCATGGACGCCAAGAACGTCGATCCCGAGCATTTGAAGTGGTACGTGATCATCCACATGACCTTCGTGATTTCGGCGTTTGCCATGGGTTATCTGGATAAGCTGACCAAGCACTGATCGCTTTTTATCGCTATACCAAACCGCCCGTCTGTTGCGAAACAGACGGGCGGTGTCGTTTGTGGCTTGTACTTTGATGCGCCGAGGCCTATGCCTGTAAGGATCTTGGCTCGCCACTGCGTGAGGTGCGTTTATGGACCTGAAAGAGTTGAATGCTTATGCCATCGCCGGGAAGGTTGATGAACTCAACCTGATTTCGATGGAAGGCGGGATCTACCTGTTGGAAGCGCGGATGCATGGCGCGGCGTATCCGCTGAGTGATAACCACGGCCAGATGTTTCATCTTCGTTCGGTCGAGCATGCGCGTGAAGTACTTCATGCCTTTCCCAGCTTGCCGTTCAACCTTGTGCACGTTTCGGTTCATGACGAGATGTGTGGACTCGGTGCTAGCTCCGAGGGAAGCCTGAAGGTACCGATTGCGTGGCAGCACTGACGGCTCTCATCAACGCAATGACATCTGTGCTAGTCTGCTGGCCCTTTTGGTTCCGGGCGCTCCGGGACGCGCTGTGCACGCACGGCTAGTTCCAGGGCCGTCCGCACAGCGGAGCAGTGTCATGTCCGAAGTAAATCTGTCCACCGACGAAACCCGCGTCAGCTACGGTATTGGCCGTCAGCTGGGCGATCAACTGCGCGACAACCCGCCACCGGGCGTTAGCCTGGACGCGATCCTGGCAGGCCTGACCGACGCTTTCGCCAGCAAGGAAAGCCGTGTGGGTCAGGAAGAAATGTCCGCGAGCTTCAAGGTCATTCGCGAAATCATGCAAGCTGAAGCAGCTGCCAAAGCTGAAGCCGCTGCTGGCGAAGGCCTGGCATTCCTGGCTGAAAACGCCAAGCGTGACGGCATCACCACCCTGGCTTCCGGCCTGCAATTCGAAGTGCTGACTCAAGGTGAAGGCGCCAAGCCAACCCGTGAAGATCAAGTGCGCACTCACTACCATGGCACTCTGATCGACGGCACTGTGTTCGACAGCTCCTACGATCGTGGTCAGCCTGCAGAATTCCCGGTTGGCGGCGTGATCGCTGGCTGGACCGAAGCCCTGCAACTGATGAACGCCGGCAGCAAATGGCGTCTGTACGTGCCGAGCGAACTGGCTTACGGCGCTCAAGGCGTTGGCAGCATTCCGCCGCACAGCGTACTGGTATTCGACGTCGAACTGCTCGACGTTCTGTAATCCCAATGTGGGAGCGAGCTTGCTCGCGATAGCGGCATAACAGTCGACAGAGATGTTGAATGCTAGTCAGTCATCGCGAGCTCGCTCCCACAGTTTTTTGCGACGATCTTCATATTTCAAGCTTGTGGTGCAGTTCGCTTGTCGGGCGCAACGCCCGGGCATAGCAGAACAGAAACAGATTGCGCACCAGTTCCTTGAGCACCACCGGCTCGCTGGAACTCAAGCCATTGACGTCCAGATCCCCCTGATCCTGCAGCTCGTTCAAGGCTTCTTCTTCAAGCACTGCACAGACTTCCCCGGTTTCCCGATGCAGGATCCTGAGGTAAGGGTGTGGGCGGTCCAGCCAGGCATCGATCAAATAAGTCATGGGTCTCATCTCCATTGATTGGTTTAAATGAGAATAATTCTTATTCATCAAATAGCAAGGACCTATTGGCGGTTTGTGTTTTTTTAAGGGTAAAGGTTGCGTAAGGTCAAAACGGCTGGCGTTTGGCTATTGCGAGGGTTTGTTGGGCGAAGCGGGGGAGGGTGAAGCACCATCCCACGCAGGACGCGGGATGGAATACAGCAGGCTCAGACTTTTCTGACGAACTCGGATTTGAGCTTCATAGGGCCGATGCCGTCGATCTTGCAGTCGATGTCGTGATCACCATCGCACAGGCGGATATTCTTGACCTTGGTGCCGACCTTGACCACTAGCGAGGTGCCTTTGACCTTGAGGTCCTTGATCACAGTGATGGTGTCGCCGTCCTGCAGGACGTTGCCGACCGAATCCTTTTTCACGGTGTCATCGGACACTGCTTCGGCTTCGCCGCTGGCGGACCACTCGTGGGCGCACTCAGGGCAGATCAGTTGGGCGCCGTCTTCGTAGGTGTACTCGGAATTGCATTTTGGGCAGGGTGGCAACGTGCTCACTAAAGCTCCTTGGATTGGGGGGCGCTAAAAGTCGCACATTGTATAGGGTTTTATCGGAGGAGGGGCGCACAGCAAAAGATCGCAGCCTTCGGCAACTCCTACAGTGTTTTGTGTACTCCTGTAGGAGCTGCCGAAGGCTGCGATCTTTTGATCTTGCTTTGAATATCAGTGCGTGCGGGCGACCGCAAATTCGCTCAACTCGACCAGAGCATCGCGGTATTCGCTGGCAGGCAGCGCGTCGAGGCACTTGATCGCGCGGGCGACGTAGTCACGGGCCAGATGCGCGGTGTAATCCAGCGAACCTGAGGCTTCCACGGCTTCGCGGATGCTTTCCAGGTCTTCGATGCCGCCTTTCTGGATTGCCTTGCGCACCAGTGCAGCCTGCTCCGGCGTGCCTTCGCGCATGGTGTAGATCAGCGGCAGGGTCGGTTTGCCTTCAGCCAGATCGTCACCGACGTTCTTGCCCAGGGTTTCGGCGTCGCCTTTGTAGTCCAGCAGGTCGTCGACCAATTGGAACGCCACACCCAGGTGATCACCAAACGTACGCAGGGCTTCTGTCTGTTCCGATGTCGCTTCGCAGAGCGCTGCAGCACTGTGGGTCGAGGCCTCAAAGAGCATCGCGGTCTTGCCGCGGATGACTTCCATGTAGGTTTCTTCGGTGGTGCTGGCGTCACGAACCTTGGACAGCTGCAACACTTCGCCTTCGGCGATGATGCGCGTGGCTTGCGAAAGGATTTTCATCACCGGCATGGAGCCCAGTTCGACCATCATTTCGAAGGACCGCGAATACAGGAAGTCGCCCACCAGCACGCTTGGCGCGTTGCCCCACATGGCGTTGGCGGTCGAGCGGCCACGGCGCATGCCGGACATGTCGACCACGTCGTCATGCAGCAGGGTCGCGGTGTGCAGGAACTCGATGGTCGCGGCCAGCAGGCGCAGGTCATCGCCTTCGCGACCCAGAGCCTTGCCACACAGCAAAACCAATAGAGGGCGCAGGCGTTTACCGCCAGCCGAGGTAATGTAATCGCCGATTTTCGATACCAGCGGCACTCGGGAAGTCAGCTGCTTCTTGATGATGCCGTCGACGGCGCGAAAATCGTCCGCCACCGCGCGGTAGAAAGCTTGGGGTTGCATCAGCGACAGTTGCTCCAGAAGGGTTGCGCGGCATGCTAGGACCCACGTCGGCGGGTGTCAAGGTACGATGGACGGCCTCTTGCATCGCCCCGGCAGCTTGCGTACAATCGCGCACCCTGAACTTCCTGGGCAGCACCTGCCTTACGCAATTGCAAACAGGCCTTCCAGCCCAATGCAGCCATGCCAGCCAATACCTCTTCTTATAAAGAGCTGGGTGAGCAGGATTATCGGAGAAATACCATGTCGTACGCAGTAATTGTTACTGGTGGCAAGCAATACAAGGTCGCCCCAGGTGAATACCTGAAGATCGAAAAACTGGAAATCGCTACCGGCGAATCCGTTACTTTTGATCGCGTTCTGTTGGTCGCCAATGGCGATGACGTGAACATCGGCGCTCCAGTTGTTGCTGGCGCTACCGTTGTGGCTGAAGTGATCTCCCAAGGTCGTCACGATAAAGTCCGCATCATCAAGTTCCGTCGTCGTAAGCACCACATGAAGCGTATGGGCCACCGCCAGTGGTACACCGAGATCAAAATCACCGGTATTCAGGCTTAATTTCAGCCTAATTCCTCACTAGGAGAATTGACTCATGGCACACAAAAAAGCTGGTGGTAGTACCCGTAACGGTCGCGACTCAGAAGCCAAACGCCTTGGCGTGAAGATGTATGGCGGCCAGGTTATCATTCCGGGCAACATCATCGTGCGTCAGCGCGGCACCCAATTCCACGCCGGTTACGGTGTTGGCATGGGTAAAGATCACACTCTGTTCGCTAAAATCGACGGCGTGATCAAGTTTGAAGTAAAAGGCGCTTTCAACCGCCGTTACGTGAGCATTGTCCCGAAGACTGAAGTTGTCGCGGCATAATTACGTAGTTGCTGGAAAAGCCCTGTCTCGCGACGGGGCTTTTTCGTTTGTGGGGTGAGTCTCTTGCAAAGCTGTTTGTGATGGGCTCCAGCGCTGGATTTGCGGTCGTTGATTGAGGTCGCTGCGCTCATTTTTGCAAGAGTCTTATGTCTTAGTGTTTTTCGGCTCGTCCGTATGACGAGAGGCGTTTTGTTATGAAGTTTGTTGATGAAGTATCGATTCGAGTAAAGGCCGGCGACGGCGGCAACGGTTGCATGAGCTTCCGTCGCGAGAAATTCATTGAAAACGGCGGCCCGAACGGCGGTGACGGTGGTGATGGCGGCTCGGTCTACATGATCGCCGACGAAAACCTCAACACCCTGGTGGACTACCGTTACACCCGGCACTTTGATGCCGAGCGTGGTTCCAACGGCGGCAGCACTGACTGCACCGGCAAGAAAGGTGAGGAGCTGGTGCTGCGTGTTCCGGTCGGCACTACCGTCATCGACTCCGCTACTCAGGAAGTGATCGGCGACCTGACCAAGGCTGGCCAGAAACTGCTGGTGGCTCACGGCGGCTGGCACGGTCTGGGTAACACCCGTTTCAAATCCAGTACCAACCGTGCTCCGCGTCAGACCACTCCGGGTAAGCCGGGTGAGGCGCGTGATCTGAAGCTGGAAATGAAGGTATTGGCTGACGTCGGTCTGCTGGGCTTGCCGAACGCTGGCAAAAGTACCTTCATTCGCTCGGTGTCGGCCGCCAAGCCGAAAGTCGCCGACTACCCGTTCACCACGCTGGTGCCGAACCTGGGTGTGGTCAGTGTCGATCGCTGGAAAAGCTTCGTGGTCGCGGACATTCCGGGTCTGATCGAAGGTGCTTCCGATGGCGCAGGCCTGGGGATTCGCTTCCTCAAGCACTTGTCGCGTACGCGTTTGCTGCTGCACCTCGTGGACATGGCGCCGCTCGATGACGCCAGCGCCCCGGATGCTGCTGAAGTGATCGTCAGCGAGTTGACTAAGTTCAGCCCGTCCCTGGCTGAGCGTGATCGTTGGTTGGTGCTGAACAAGTGCGACCAGATCCTCGAAGAAGAGCACGATGCTCGCGTCAAGGAGATCGTCGATCGTCTGGAATGGACTGGTCCGGTCTACGTGATCTCGGCCATCTCCAAGCTGGGCACCGAGCGTCTTTGCCACGACATCATGCGTTACATGGAAGATCGTGCTGATCGCTTGGCTAACGACCCGGTTTACAAAGAAGAATTGGCCGAACTCGATCAGCGCATCGAAGACGAAGCCCGTGCTCAGCTGCAGGCCCTGGATGACCAGCGTGCCCTGCGCCGTAGCGGCGTGAAGTCGGTCCACGACATCGGCGACGATGATTGGGACGAAGAAGATGTGGATGACGAAGACGGTCCGGAAATCATTTACGTGCGTGACTGATTCGTTGCAGTAAACTTAAGCGCCGCTCAATCGAGCGGCGTTTTAGTATCTGGAAATCGGTAGTCACGAATAACGTTACGGACAGCGCTGGGTCGCGCTGTCCTCAAGCTAAGGTTGAAGATGATGCGGAGCAAGGTGACAGGTGCGCAGCGTTGGGTCGTGAAGATCGGCAGCGCTTTGCTGACGGCGGACGGTAAGGGCCTGGATCGCGCGGCAATGGGTGTTTGGGTCGAGCAGATGGTGGCTTTGCATGAGGCTGGCGTCGAGCTGGTGCTGGTGTCCTCCGGGGCGGTGGCGGCTGGCATGAGTCGCTTGGGCTGGACCGTACGACCCAGTGCGATGCACGAGTTGCAGGCCGCTGCCGCCATCGGTCAGATGGGGTTGGTGCAGGCCTGGGAGTCGAGCTTTGCCGAGCATGGCCGGCATACCGCGCAGATTCTCCTGACCCACGACGACTTGTCCGACCGCAAGCGCTACCTGAATGCCCGCAGCACCTTGCGCGCGCTGGTTGAGCTGAAGGTAATTCCGGTGATCAACGAGAACGACACCGTGGTTACTGATGAAATACGTTTCGGCGACAACGACACGCTCGCGGCGCTGGTGGCCAACCTGGTCGAGGCTGATCTGTTGGTGATTCTCACAGATCGCGATGGCATGTTCGACGCCGATCCACGCAACAATCCCAACGCTAATCTGATTTATGAGGCGCGCGCTGATGATCCGGCGCTGGATGCGGTGGCGGGCGGTACCGGTGGTGCGCTGGGTCGTGGCGGCATGCAGACCAAATTGCGTGCTGCGCGGCTGGCGGCTCGTTCCGGTGCGCATACCATCATCGTTGGCGGGCGTATTGAACGCGTGCTGGATCGCCTCAAGGCGGGCGAGCGCATCGGCACCTTGCTGTCGCCTGAGCGCGGCCTGTTGGCGGCGCGCAAGCAATGGCTGGCCGGGCATCTGCAAACCCGCGGCACGCTCGTGCTGGATGCCGGTGCGGTGACGGCGCTGTCCAAAGGCAACAAAAGTTTGCTGCCTGTGGGGGTCAAACTGGTCCAGGGCAGCTTCCGTCGTGGCGAGATGGTGGTTTGCGTGGCGCCGGACGGTCGTGAAATCGCCCGGGGCCTGGCCAACTACAGCGCGCTGGAAGCACAAAAAATCATCGGTCAGTCGTCTGAGGCGATTGTCGGTCTGTTGGGTTACATGGCGGAGCCGGAACTGGTTCACCGCGATAACCTGATCCTGGTCTGAAGGAATACCTGAATGCGCGTGGCAAAAGGATTGTTGGGTCTGCTGTTGGCGATGCCGCTGCTGGCCTCGGCCGAGGAGATTGGTCAGGTGTCGACGGTGTTCAAGTTTGTCGGCCCGAACGACCGCATCGTCGTTGAGGCGTTTGATGATCCAAAGGTTGAGGGTGTGACTTGCTACCTGTCGCGAGCCAAGACGGGTGGCGTGAAGGGTGGTTTGGGGTTGGCTGAAGATCGCGCGGAAGCGTCTATCGCTTGTCGTCAGGTCGGGCCGATCAGCTTCAAAGGAGAGTTGAAGGATGGTGACGAGGTGTTCAAGGAGCGCACTTCGCTGGTGTTCAAGACCATGCAGGTGGTGCGATTCCTCGACAAGAAGCGCAATACGCTGGTGTATCTGGTCTATAGCGATCGTGTGATCGAGGGTAGTCCGCAGAATGCGGTCACCGCCATCCCTATCCTGCCGTGGGCGAGCGCCCAGTAATCTGACGCAAATCGAAATGTGGGAGCGGCGGTGCGACGATTCGACTTGCTCGCGAAGGCGGTGTAACAGTCAACGATGATGTTGAATGTTATGGTCTCTTCGCGAGCAAGTCGAATCGTCGCACCGCCGCTCCCACATTTTTTTGCGTTATAGCTGCCAAATCGCAGGCAATAAAAAACCGACCCTGAGGTCGGTTTTTTAACAAGCTTATCGCTTATGCGGCAACAGCAAGGTTCAGAGCCTTGACGTGACCGTTCAGGCGGCTCTTATGACGAGCAGCCTTGTTCTTGTGGATGATGCCTTTATCGGCCATACGGTCGATAACTGGCACGGCCAGAACGTAAGCAGCTTGAGCTTTTTCAGCGTCTTTTGCGTCGATGGCCTTAACTACATTCTTGATGTAGGTACGAACCATGGAACGCAGGCTGGCGTTGTGGCTGCGACGCTTCTCAGCCTGTTTTGCACGTTTTTTGGCGGAAGGTGTGTTGGCCACCGTCGAGCTCCTCGAAAGACTTTTTAGGAAATAGCAAACAAAATAGGCCGCGAATCATGCCGATGAGTTGATGTCTTGTCAAGGGCGGTTGAGACGTTCCGCTAAGTGGTAGGTATAAAGAGGCGGGATATTTATTTCCGGCGCTTGACCTGTAAACTCGCGAGCTTTGGCTCTGTGCTGCTGCGGCGCGGAGTATCGCATAAGTAGGCGCTTTGTTCGCCTGCTGTTTATCGACAGGCACAAACTCTTTCAATGAATCTGCTCAAATCGTTGGCCGCCGTCAGCTCTATCACGATGCTTTCCCGGATTCTGGGGTTCGTTCGTGACACTCTCATTGCGCGCACATTTGGCGCCGGGATGGCGACTGACGCCTTCTTTATCGCCTTCAAACTGCCCAATCTGCTGCGGCGGATCTTCGCCGAGGGGGCTTTTTCCCAGGCATTCGTGCCGATTCTTGCCGAATACAAAAGCCAGAAGGGCGAGGAGGCGACGCGAACCTTCATTGCCTACGTCTCGGGCCTGCTGACGCTGGTACTTGCGTTGGTCACCGCGTTGGGCATGATCGCTGCGCCGTGGGTCATCTGGGCGACCGCGCCGGGTTTCACCGATACGCCGGAAAAATTCGAGCTGACGGCCAGTCTGTTGCGCGTGACCTTTCCTTATATATTGCTGATCTCCCTGTCTTCATTGGCCGGGGCGATCCTCAATACCTATAACCGCTTTTCGGTGCCGGCCTTCGTGCCGACCCTGCTCAACGTCAGCATGATCATCTTTTCGGTGTTCCTGACGCCGTACTTCGATCCGCCGGTCATGGCGCTGGGCTGGGCAGTACTGGTGGGTGGTCTGGCGCAATTGCTCTATCAGCTGCCGCACCTGAAAAAGATCGGCCTGCTGGTGTTGCCACGACTGAACCTGCGTGACAGCGGCGTCTGGCGGGTCATGAAACAAATGTTGCCGGCGATTCTCGGTGTGTCCGTGAGCCAGATTTCGCTGATCATCAATACCATTTTCGCCTCGTTCCTGGTCGCCGGTTCCGTGTCATGGATGTACTACGCCGACCGTTTGATGGAATTACCGTCCGGTGTGCTGGGTGTGGCGCTGGGTACGATTCTTCTGCCGACCCTGGCCAAGACCTACGCCAGCAAGGATCGCCAGGAATACTCGCGAATCCTCGACTGGGGTCTGCGCCTGTGCTTCATGCTGGTGTTGCCGTGCTCCCTGGCGCTGGGGATTCTCGCCGAGCCGCTGACGGTTTCTTTATTCCAGTACGGCCAGTTCAGCGCGTTTGACGCCTCCATGACCCAACGGGCGCTGATCGCTTATTCGGTCGGTTTGCTTGGGATTATCGTGATCAAAGTGCTGGCGCCGGGCTTTTATGCGCAACAAAACATCCGCACGCCGGTAAAGATCGCGATTTTTACCCTGATCGTTACCCAGTTATTCAACCTGGTGTTGATCGGCCCGCTGGCCCACGCCGGTCTGGCGCTGGCCATCAGCATCGGCGCGTGCATTAACGCCGGGCTGCTGTTCTATCAACTGCGCAAGCAGCAGATGTATGAGCCGCAACCGGGTTGGGCGAAGTTCGGCTTCAAGCTAGTGATTGCAGTGTTGGTGATGTCTGCTGTGTTACTGGTCGGAATGCATTTCATGCCAGCCTGGGATCAAGGGCATATGCTGGAGCGGTTCCTGCGTCTGGGCGCATTGGTCGTTGCCGGTGTGGTGGCTTATTTCGGCATGTTGCTGTTGATGGGCTTCCGTTTGCGAGACTTCAATCGCAAAACGCTGAGCTGAGGTCACGACCTCGATAAACACGGGCGAGTCGACGGTTTTGTCGGCTCGATCACTTTGGGTTACGGTGTTGCCTGTCGTCGGCCGCCGGGTGTGGTTATAATCGACCACTTTATGAGCAAGAAGCGCGTTATGCAGCTGGTTCGAGGCCTCCACAACTTGCGCCCCCAGCATCGGGGCTGTGTCGCCACTATTGGCAACTTTGACGGTGTTCACCGTGGCCACCAGGCTATCCTGGCGAGGCTCCGTGAGCGTGCGCTCGAGTTGGGCGTGCCCAGCTGCGTGGTGATTTTTGAGCCGCAGCCGCGAGAGTTCTTCGCCCCGGACACGGCGCCGGCCCGTCTGGCCCGGCTGCGGGACAAACTGCAGCTGCTGGCCGAGGAAGGTGTCGACCGGGTCCTGTGCCTGGCCTTCAACCAGCGCCTGAGCAAGCTCAGCGCCGCCGAATTCGTCGACACCATTCTGGTGGACGGCCTCGGTGTACAACATCTTGAGGTCGGTGACGACTTCCGTTTCGGCTGTGACCGGGTAGGGGATTTCGATTTCCTGCAACAGGCTGGCGTCCTTCAGGGTTTTACCGTGGAAGCGGCGCAGACTGTGGAGCTGGACGGTATTCGTGTCAGCAGCACCCAGGTCCGCAATGCCCTGGCCGCTGCCGATTTTGCCCTGGCCGAGCGACTGCTCGGTCGTCCGTTCCGGATTGCCGGGCGGGTCCTGCATGGCCAGAAGCTGGCGCGCCAGTTGGGTACGCCCACGGCCAACATACAACTCAAGCGTCGTCGCGTGCCGCTGACCGGGGTTTACCTGGTCAACGTCGACATCGACGGCAAGACCTGGCCAGGCGTCGCCAACATTGGCGTGCGGCCAACCGTTCAAGGTGATGGCAAAGCCCACCTCGAAGTGCATCTTTTAGATTTTGCCGGCGATCTGTATGACCGGCGTTTGACGGTGGTTTTCCACCACAAGCTGCGTGAAGAGCAGCGTTTCGCCTCTCTGGAGGCGCTTAAGACGGCGATCAATGCGGATGTTGCCGCCGCCCGTGCCCTGTCGCACCTAGCGCCAATCGCTAATGAAGAGCCTTAAATGACCGACTATAAAGCCACGCTAAACCTTCCGGACACCGCCTTCCCAATGAAGGCCGGCCTGCCTCAGCGCGAACCGCAGATTCTGCAGCGCTGGGACAGCATTGGCCTGTACGGTAAGTTGCGCGAGATTGGCAAGGATCGTCCGAAGTTCGTACTTCACGACGGTCCTCCGTACGCCAACGGCACGATTCACATCGGTCATGCGCTGAACAAGATTCTCAAGGACATGATCATCCGCTCGAAAACCCTGTCGGGTTTCGACGCGCCTTATGTTCCGGGCTGGGACTGCCACGGTCTGCCGATCGAGCACAAAGTCGAAGTGACCCACGGTAAAAACCTGGGCGCGGACAAAACCCGCGAACTGTGCCGTGCCTACGCCACCGAGCAGATCGAAGGCCAGAAGTCCGAATTCATCCGTCTGGGCGTGTTGGGCGACTTTGCCAACCCGTACAAGACCATGGATTTCAAAAGCGAGGCCGGTGAAATCCGCGCCCTGGCTGAAATCGTCAAGGGCGGTTTCGTGTTCAAGGGCCTGAAGCCTGTGAACTGGTGCTTCGACTGCGGTTCGGCCCTGGCTGAAGCGGAAGTCGAGTACGAGAACAAAAAGTCTTCGACCATCGACGTCGCGTTCCCGATTGCCGACGAAGCCAAGCTGGCTGCCGCTTTCGGTCTGCCGTCGCTGGGCAAACCCGCTTCGATCGTGATCTGGACCACCACCCCGTGGACCATCCCGGCCAACCAGGCGTTGAACGTTCACCCTGAATTCAACTACTCCCTGGTCGACGTCGGCGACAAACTGCTGGTGCTGGCTGAAGAGCTGGTCGAGTCGTGCCTGGCCCGTTACAGCCTGGAAGGCTCGGTCGTTGCGACCACCACCGGTAAAGAGCTGGAACTGATCAACTTCCGTCACCCGTTCTACGACCGTCTGTCGCCGGTTTACCTGGCCGAGTACGTTGAACTGGGCGCTGGCACGGGTGTGGTTCACTCCTCGCCAGCCTATGGCGTGGACGACTTCGTGACCTGCAAGAAGTACGGCATGGTCAACGATGACATCATCAATCCGGTACAAAGCAACGGCGTTTACGTACCGTCGCTGGAGTTCTTTGGCGGCCAGTTCATCTGGAAGGCCAACCCGGCCATCGTCGACAAGTTGACCGAAGTCGGTGCGCTGCTGCACACCAGCATCATCGAACACAGCTACATGCATTGCTGGCGTCACAAAACCCCGCTGATCTACCGTGCCACCGCGCAATGGTTCATCGGCATGGACAAAGAACCTGTGACCGGCGAAACCCTGCGCAAGCGCGCGATCAAAGCCATCGAAGACACCAAGTTCGTTCCGGCCTGGGGCCAGGCGCGCCTGCACTCGATGATCGCCAACCGTCCGGACTGGTGCATCTCCCGTCAGCGCAACTGGGGCGTGCCGATCCCGTTCTTCCTGAACAAGGAAAGCGGCGAGCTGCACCCGCGCACAGCCGAATTGATGGAAGAAGTCGCCAAGCGCGTCGAAGTCGAAGGCATCGAGGCCTGGTTCAAGATGGACGCGGCCGAGTTGCTCGGTGACGAAGCGCCGCAATACGACAAGATCAGCGACACCCTCGATGTCTGGTTCGATTCGGGCACCACGCACTGGCACGTTCTGCGCGGTTCGCACCCGATGGGCCACGAAACCGGTCCACGTGCCGACCTGTACCTGGAAGGTTCGGACCAACACCGTGGCTGGTTCCACTCGTCGTTGCTGACCGGTTGCGCCATCGACAACCACGCGCCGTACCGCGAGCTGCTGACCCACGGCTTCACCGTCGATGAGTCCGGTCGCAAGATGTCCAAATCTTTGGGCAACGTGATCGCGCCGCAAAAGGTCAACGACACCCTGGGCGCCGACATCATGCGTCTGTGGGTTGCTTCCACCGATTACTCGGGTGAAATGGCGGTTTCCGAGCAGATCCTGCAACGCAGTGCGGACGCTTACCGGCGTATCCGTAACACCGCACGCTTCCTGCTCTCCAACCTGACCGGCTTCAACCCGGCCACCGACATCCTGCCGGCCGAAGAAATGCTGGCGCTGGACCGTTGGGCCGTGGACCGCACCCTGCTGCTGCAACGTGAGCTGCAAGAGCACTACGGTGAATACCGCTTCTGGAATGTCTATTCCAAGATCCACAACTTCTGCGTGCAGGAGCTGGGTGGTTTCTACCTCGATATCATCAAGGACCGTCAGTACACCACTGGCGCCAACAGCAAGGCCCGCCGTTCGGCGCAAACCGCGCTGTACCACATCTCCGAAGCGCTGGTGCGCTGGATCGCGCCGATCCTGGCATTCACCGCTGACGAACTGTGGGAATACCTGCCGGGCGAGCGTAACGAATCGGTAATGCTCAACACCTGGTACGAAGGCCTGACCGAGCTGCCGGAAAACGTCGAGCTGGACCGCGCCTACTGGGAGCGGATCATGGCGGTGAAGGTCGCGGTCAACAAGGAAATGGAAATCCAGCGCGCAGCCAAGGCCGTCGGTGGCAACCTGCAAGCCGAAGTGACGCTGTTCGCCGAAGAGGCGCTGAGCGCCGACCTGGCCAAGCTGAGCAACGAACTGCGCTTCGTGCTGATCACCTCGACTGCTACTGTTGCACCATTCGTTCAGGCGCCGGCCGATGCCGTGGTCACCGAAGTCACCGGTTTGAAACTGCAAGTGGTCAAGTCGAGCCACGCCAAGTGCGCCCGTTGCTGGCACTGCCGTGAAGACGTCGGCGTGAACCCGGAGCATCCGGAAATCTGCGGTCGTTGCGTCGATAACATCAGCGGCGCTGGCGAGGTTCGTCACTATGCCTAATGCGGCTGGCCGTTTCGGACGGCTGAGCTGGCTCTGGTTGAGTTTGCTGGTCCTGGTCATCGACCAGGCCAGCAAGTTCTACTTCGAAGGCAAGCTCGAGATGTTCCAGCAAATCGTGGTGATCCCCGATTTGTTCAGCTGGACCCTGGCCTACAACACGGGCGCAGCGTTCAGCTTCCTGGCCGACAGCTCCGGCTGGCAGCGCTGGCTGTTTGCCCTGATCGCGGTCGTGGTCAGTGCGGTGCTGGTGGTGTGGCTCAAGCGTCTGGGACGCAACGAAACCTGGCTGGCCGTCGCTTTGGCGCTGGTGCTGGGTGGCGCGCTGGGTAATCTGTATGACCGCATTGCCTTGGGCCATGTGATCGATTTCATTCTGGTGCATTGGCAGAACCGCTGGTATTTCCCGGCGTTCAACTTTGCCGACAGTGCAATCACTGTCGGTGCCGTAATGCTTGCGCTGGACATGTTCAAAAGCAAAAAAACCGGAGAAGCCGTTCATGACTGAACAGGTATTGGCTGAGCAACGCATCCGCCAGAACACGGAAGTCACCTTGCACTTTGCACTGCGCCTGGAGAACGGCGACACCGTCGACAGCACCTTCGACAAAGCCCCGGCGACCTTCAAGGTCGGTGACGGCAACCTGTTACCAGGGTTCGAAGCAGCGCTATTCGGCTTCAAGGCTGGCGACAAGCGTACGCTGACGATTCAGCCGGAAAACGCTTTTGGCCAACCCAACCCGCAGAACGTACAGATCATCCCGCGCTCTCAGTTCAAGGACATGGAACTGTCGCCTGGCTTGCTGGTGATCTTCAACGATGCGGCCAATACTGAGTTGCCCGGCGTGGTGAAGGCATTCGATGACGAGCAAGTGACCATCGACTTCAACCACCCGTTGGCCGGCAAGACATTGACCTTTGACGTCGAGATCATCAACGTCAAATCGTTGTAACTGACCGGAAACGGTCAAAATGTGGGAGCGAGCTTGCTCGCGATGAGGACCTGACATTCAACATTGATGTCGACTGATACTCCGCCATCGCGAGCAAGCTCGCTCCCACATAGATTTCACTGTTCTCGGACCTTGTGTTCGATCAACAGGCAGGCATTACTTTTTCTTGCGCGCAAGACACGAGGCACAGCATGCAAATCAAACTAGCCAACCCCCGTGGCTTCTGCGCCGGTGTGGACCGGGCGATCGAAATCGTCAACCGCGCCCTGGAAGTCTTCGGGCCGCCGATCTACGTGCGCCACGAAGTGGTCCACAACAAATTCGTCGTCGAAGACCTGCGTGCTCGCGGGGCGATCTTCGTCGAAGAGCTGGATCAGGTGCCGGACGACGTCATTGTGATCTTCAGTGCCCACGGTGTTTCCCAGGCCGTGCGCACCGAAGCCGCCGGTCGTGGCCTGAAGGTGTTCGACGCCACTTGCCCGCTGGTGACCAAGGTACATATCGAAGTGGCACGCTACAGCCGCGACGGCCGTGAATGCATTCTTATCGGCCACGCCGGTCACCCGGAAGTCGAAGGCACCATGGGCCAGTACGATGGCAGCAATGGTGGCGCGATCTATCTGGTCGAAGACGAGAAAGACGTCGCCGCCTTGCAGGTGAGCAACCCTGAAAAACTGGCGTTCGTGACCCAGACCACCCTGTCCATGGACGATACCAGCCGCGTCATCGACGCACTGCGTACGCGCTTCCCGGCGATCGGTGGCCCGCGCAAGGACGACATCTGCTACGCCACGCAAAACCGTCAGGACGCGGTCAAGCAACTCGCCGACGAATGCGACGTGGTACTGGTGGTCGGCAGCCCGAACAGCTCCAACTCCAATCGCTTGCGTGAACTGGCCGAGCGCATGGCCACCCCTGCCTACCTGATCGACGGTGCCGAAGACCTGCAAAAGAGCTGGTTCGAGGGTGTCGAGCGAATCGGCATCACCGCTGGCGCCTCCGCACCGGAAGTCCTGGTGCGTGGCGTGATCCAGCAGTTGCAGGCGTGGGGTGCTACCGGCGCCGATGAACTGGCCGGTCGCGAGGAGAACATCACCTTCTCCATGCCTAAAGAGTTGCGCGTCCGCTCCCTGCTTTAACGCTTTTGCCTCCTGGGCACAGCGCCTGCTCAGCCTTATGGCTGCGCAGGCTGACGCGGCCGGTCGCGGCCAGCACCACCTGGAGCTGAGTGACCGGTTCGCGAGCTGCGCAAATGTGCAGTGTCCCCGCTTGAAAGGCCCGTCCGGGCATCTGTGGCTCGCCAATACTGTTGAAGCGTATGTATCGCCTGACCGGCCAATTGCCGACAATCGGCACCCGAGTGCCACTCGCGCGCTCAACCAGCAGCGGATTGCTGTTGTCCTCCGCCCCTTTGCCACTGATATCCAGAATGATCCGCCAGCCCTGACTCCAGTCGCTGTTGATGGCGTGAATCACGACACTCTGGTTGCGTGTGATGGCAACGGTTCTGGCGTTGCGTATACCGCTGATAAGCGACTCTGCCACCTGCTCGCGATGGTTCGATTCAGTCAGTGCTGCAAATGCCGGACTGACCAATAGCAGAACAATCCCGACAATTGTCAGTCCCATGAGCAGTTCGATCAGGCTGAAACCTCGCTGATGCATGTCATCTCCCTCCCTGGAGTGCTGCGGCCCGCGCGGTCCCTGCGCGAGTAATGGCAAAACAACCGAACACCTGTCGGTCGAATGCTCTAGCGTGTAGAAGCAGGTATAGCCGACGGCAACGGAGGGCACCGATGGATCATCGTACAAAAGGTTTCACGCTGATCGAGTTGCTGATTGCGCTCGCGGTGTTTCTGATACTGATCACCCTGGCTGTACCAGCGTTTACTCGTTCGGTGCAAAGCACCAAGGCCGACACCGAAATCGGCGATCTGCAACGCGGACTCAATTTCGCACGACTGGAGGCTATCGACCGTGGTGTCACCACCCGGCTGCGCCCGACAGCCGGCGGTAGCGTCTGGACCGGGGGATTGACGGTCTATGACGGTACTGGCAATTCGGCCAATGTATTGCGGGTTGTACCAGCGATGAGCAGCGGGGCGACTCTGACGCTAACCTTTGGAGTGACCGTCATCGATTTCAACAATCTGGGCGGGTTGTCGGCACCGTCCACGGCGGTAGTGATCAGCTATGTACTGGGGGCGCAAAGCAGGACGCTGAATGTGTGTTTGAACGGACGAATTCTATTGGGTGGAAATTGCGGATGAGGGGATGGAGCAAGCGTGCACAGGAGGGCATGACGCTGATCGAAGTCTTGGTTGCGTTGTTGATTCTGAGCGTGGGGCTGTTGGGGGCGGCAGCGATTCAGCTCAATGCGCTGAAGTACACGGACAGCTCGCGGATGACCAGCCAGGCGAGTTTTATCGCCTACGACATGATGGACCGCATTCGCGCCAACTCCGCTGCCGATTACACCGTCACGCCGCCGACCTCGGGTAACTTGAGCGTCGCCCGGGATCAGGACCTCTACGACTTCACGACCAACATCGTCAATTTCGGCGGCGCCACGGCTACTGGCAGCGTTACGCTCAATCAGCGGGTGTACACCATTACCATCACCTGGGATGACTCGCGGGCTGCCAATGTCGCCAATTCGCGGCGCAGCTTCATCCTGACCAGTCGAGCCACCGTTGACCCGGTGTCGACGCCATGAACCGGTCCAGCAGAGGTTTCGGCCTGATCGAGTTACTGATCGCCCTGGCATTGAGTTTGGTCGTGGTCCTGGGCGTGGCGCAGATATTCATCGCGGCCAAGAACACCTATGTCAGCCAGAACGCCGCTGCCGCCATGCAGGAAGACGCGCGTTTCGCACTGAGCAAACTGATTCAGGAAATTCGTATGGTCGGGATGTTCGGTTGTCTGGGGGCTATCACCGATTCAAGTTCGGCGGGTGACTTCAATGCCAGCCAGACAACGCCGATCAGTTGGGATAACGCCAACCTCAAACTGACCCTGGTGACAGCGGATGTCGGCGGCAGTGGTGGGGTACCGACCTGGACCGTGGTTTCCGATTGTCGGAACAATGCAACGGCCTACACCGGCGTCCGGGTTCCGGGGTCGGGAGAGCTGGCGTTTCCGATCCGGCGCTTGATCTACAGCTTCAGCAACAATCAACTGCTGATGGGTGTCGGCACCGGCACGCCGGCTCAGGCGGTGCTGGTGAACAACGTCAGTGCCTTCAACGTGAGCTTCGGCCTCGCCAGTTCCGCTACTGATGTGGCCGCCTCCAGTTACAGCAGCAACCCCACTGATCCGGCGCGCATCCGTAGTGTTCGCCTGACGTTGACCCTCACCGACCCGAACAACCGGGTAGGCAATCAAACCTTCAACGTGGTTGCCGCTCTGCGCAACCGCTTGCCATGAGGGGAGGGCCGATGAGTATTTCTCCCGAGACCCCTCACTCCCAGCGCGGCATGGCGCTGCTGGTCAGCCTGGTGTTTCTTCTGTTGCTGACACTGATCGGCCTTTCATCGATGCAAAACGCCACCCTTCAGGAAAAAATGGCCGCCAGCGTGACCTTGCGCAATCAGTCGTTCCAGGGCGCCGAATCGGCGTTGCGCGTGGGTGAAAGCGCGGTGCAACTGGATACCTATTCTCTGCCGGTCTGCAGCGGCACTACCCAATGCGCGCCACCGGCCGAGTCGTCGACAATCACCGGTGCCGGTTTCAATTCCACTTCGGGGGTGACCTGGATCGCCTCCGGCAGCGGTTTTTACGGGGTGCAGAACATCGGCACCACCCTGACCGCCGTGAATGTGCCGAGCAACACCTCGACAACGCTGTACCGGGTGACCGCCGTGGGCATCGCGGGCAACTCGCGCAGTGTGGTGGAGAGTATCTATGCGAAATATTGAGGCGCGCACAGGTTGGCGCCATCGGTTGTTGCAGTTGTTCTGCGGCGCGGTTTTGAGCCTTTATCTGGCAGCGCCGACTTACGCCTTCACGCCCTCGGATTCGCCGCTGTTGAACGCCGCCGCCGTGACCCCCAATGTGATGCTGTTACTCGATGACTCGGGGAGTATGAACAACATTATCTGGGCGGCAGGCTTCGACCCGACAATCGCGCGCACTCCGGTGACTATTTGCCTCTCGAATGGTTCTTGCTTGAGAGGGCGGGAACTTGACATGACCGATAGCAATATTTCCTTGTCGAGTTTGACTCGGGGAACCTGTTCGAAAGGATGGTACGGTTTTTATAACAACAGTTTCCTCGGTCTGGATTCACTCTGTCTGAAGCTTCCCGATCCGGTAGGGGGGGAGGACACGCGGTATACGGCAAATTACTTGTCCTTTCTGATCAGTCTGGCCAACAAATCAGATCGGGATTTCACTGATGGCTCGATCCCCAATGATTACCGGATGAACGTGGCGCGCAACGTTTCCACGATGTTGGTGGCCGGCAACCGCGATCTGCGCATCGGCCTGTCGACGTTCAATCTGGCGGTCGGCAACCACAAGAATGACGGCGGTTATATTGCCCGTTCGGTCAGTGATATGTCGGCGGTCAGCGGCGCAGTGACCCAGGCTCAGGCCAATACCAACTACAACGCACTGATCGACGCGATCAATGAACTGAGCGCGGAAGCCAATACACCGCTGGCAGAAGCCTATTACGAAATCACCCGCTATTTCCGTGGCATGGCGCCATACAACAATTCGACGCCCACCACCTATACCAGTCCGATTCAGGACCGCTGCCAGAAAAATTACGGGGTGGTGATTACCGATGGTCTGCCGACCTACGACCGAACCTTTCCCACCGGCGATCCGCTGGGTGGCAGCCAGTTACCGAACTGGGACGGTGTCAGCAATAACGATGGCGCCAACCTCTCCGGCGACGATGAGGGCGACACCCTGTACCTGGATGACATCGCCAAGTTCGCCTTCGACATCGACATGCGCACGACCGGCACTGATGCTGCGGGCAAAAACTGGGACGCAGTGGATTTTCCCAAACAGAACATGAACACCTACACCGTGGGGTTCGCCATCGCGAACCAGATGTTGTCGGACGCGGCGACTTACGGGCAGGGCAAGTATTACCAGGCGACCGACAGTGCAGGACTCAACAGTGCACTGTCGTCGGCGCTGAGCGACATCACCTCCAAGGGCGGCTCCGGCGGGGGGGGCGTTGCCAGCGGTACCATTCTGGCCAGCGGTTCGAGTTATTTCCAGACCAGTTACGATCCCAAGGATTGGCGCGGCACGATCAAGTCCTACGGATTTACCTCCGCTGGCGCGGTCAACACCGCCTCGGTGTTATGGACCACTGATACCGCCATCGTGCCCGGTGCCACGGCGCCGACCTATCAATCCTGGAACACCCTGACCAATGCGGCCGTGACGCTGGCCTACGCCAGTTTTACGTCAGCCCAGCAAACTTCCCTCAACCAGGGTTTGCCCACCGGCATCACTGGCAGCGATCTGGTGGAGTGGAGCAAGGGCACCAACAAGGCCGGCTTGAAAGTGCGCAGTGTGCTACTTGGCGACATCATCAATTCGCCATTGGCCCTGGCATCGCCCACGGATAAAACCGCGTCCGATCTGTCAGGCGACACCACTTACAGCACCTATCTGGCAACCAAAGCGGCAAGCATGAACGCCAGCCTCGTGGTGAACGCCAACGACGGCTTTGTAAACGTCATCAGCACGGCCAACGGCACACGGCGTTACGCTTTTATGCCGTCCAGTGTGTTGCCGTCACTGCGCTACATCGCCGACCCCACTTACATAAACGGGGTGAGCCACAAGTTTCTGGTGGACGGCCAGGTGGGCGTGTTCGATGCCCAGCTCAACAGTGCCTGGAAAACCCTTGCGTTGGGCGGGACAGGGGCGGGGGGCAGGACCTTCTACGCATTGCAGTTGTTCGACGCCTCGGCTGGCAATGTGACCAAGGCTTTGTGGGAAATCAGCGCTCCGGCCACAGTAAGCACGGCGAACGTTTTCAATGATCTGGGTTATGCCTACGCACGACCGGAAGTGGCACGCTTGGCCGACGGTCGATGGGCGGCATTCATCTCCAATGGTTATGGCAGCAACTCCGGGGTGGCAGCGTTGTACGTGGTCGACATTCGCGACGGCTCGCTGATCAAGAAAATCGTGGTCGACGGCGCCGAAACCACCAACGGCCTGTCGTCGGTGAAGCTCAGGGTCAACTCGCAGAATGTGGTGCAGGCCGCCTATGGCGGCGACTTGAAAGGGCGTCTATGGAAGTTTGATTTGAGCGCCACCGCCCCGGAGTCGTGGGATCTGGCGTTTTCCCGCACACCGCTGTTTACCACCGCAGGTGGTGTCACCCAGCCGATCACCGCGCAACCATTGCTGGCGGACAATTCGTTGGGAGGGAAGGAAGTGTTTTTCGGCACCGGTAAATTCAACGAGACGGCCGACAAGACTAACAAAGACCTTCAAGCGTTCTATGCCGTGTGGGATGCGGAAGGTGGCTCCGGGCAAATCACAACGTCCAGTTTGCAGGCTCAGACGGTGACCGGTGTGTTCTCCGGTAGCAGTGGGCAATTCATCACCACCAGCCAGAACGACGTGACCTATCCGGCGAAAAAAGGCTGGTACCTGCCGCTGGTGTACAACAACGTGCTAACCGGTGAGCGGGTGATCAATCAGGCCAGTCTGGTGGCCGGCCGGATCGTGTTCACCACGGCCAGCGTGGACACCACCGACCCGTGCGCCAGTTTCGGTACCGGCAAACTGGTCGAGCTGGATGCATTCAGCGGTAAGATGCTCAATTACGCAGTGCTCGACAGCAATGGCGATGGGCTGGTCGACAGCAAGGATTCGATATCCAGCGGGGTGATTTTCACCGGTGGTATTCCGACACTGAACGCGATCGTCAACAATGCGGCCGGCAAGATTGTGAACGACTCCAGCGGTGGCATCAGCTCCCTGGTGGAGAAACCCGGCGGTGGCGGTAACCGTCGCATCATGTGGCGACAAATTCAGTAAGTGAGAGTTGAGGCATGCGCAGATCCAACCGAGGTTTTACCCTGATCGAAATCATGATCGTGATAGCGATCATCGGGATCGTTATCACCATTGGCTACCCGAGCCTCACCGAGTACGTAAAAAAAGGCCGTCGAACGGAGGTGGCCGGGCTGCTCTCCGAGCAGGCACAGATCCTCGAGCGTTTCTATTCGAAGAGTAATGTCTACACCGGCGTTGCAGGCCTGAGTGCTGGCAATGACTTTTACACCATTACCCAGACCCTGACTGATCAGACCTTCCTGCTGACGGCAGTTCGCAAGGCTGGCAAAGCTATGGAGACCGACAAGTGTGGAGATTTCACCATCACCAACACCGGTGTCAGAAGCATGGTCAATGCGGCGTCCGGGCTCGCCACCAAAGATTGCTGGGGTCGCTGAGTTCCTTTTTCGGGTGCCTTTTATGCCCACTGTCTATTTAACGGTTGGATCAGAACATGACCAGGCAACAGCAAGTGGTGATTGTCGGCGGCGGCGTGATTGGCCTGCTGACAGCGTTCAATCTCGCGTCCGAAGTGCAAAGCGTTGTGCTGCTGGATCGCTCGAACGTCGGTCAGGAGTCGTCCTGGGCCGGCGGCGGCATCGTCTCGCCGCTCTACCCGTGGCGCTACAGCCCGGCGGTCACCGCGTTGGCGCATTGGTCCCAGGATTTTTATCCACAGCTGGGTGAGCGACTGTTTGCAGCCACCGGTGTCGATCCCGAGGTGCATACCACCGGGCTGTACTGGCTGGACCTGGATGACGAGGCCGAGGCGCTGGCCTGGGCCCAGCGTGAAAACCGTCCGTTGCGGGCTGTGGATATCTCGGCGGCTCACGACGCGGTGCCGGTGTTGGGGAGCGGTTTTTCCCGTGCGATCTACATGGCCGATGTAGCCAATGTGCGTAATCCGCGGCTGGTGAAGTCCCTCAAGGCTGCGTTGCTGGCGCTGCCGAACGTAACGATTCATGAGCAGTGTGAAGTCAGCGGGTTTATCCGTGAAGGCGCTACGGTGGTCGGGGTGCAGACCTCGGCGGGAGCGATTCATGGCGATCAGGTGGTTCTGACTGCGGGCGCCTGGAGCGGTGATTTACTCAAGAGCCTGGGCCTGGACCTGCCGGTCGAACCGGTGAAAGGGCAGATGATTCTCTACAAATGCGCAGCGGATTTCCTGCCGAGCATGGTTCTGGCCAAGGGGCGTTATGCGATTCCTCGGCGCGATGGGCACATTCTGATTGGCAGTACGCTGGAGCATCAAGGCTTCGACAAGACGCCGACCGAATCTGCCCTGGAGAGCCTGAAGGCATCGGCGGTGGAGTTGATTCCTGCACTGGCGGATGCCGAGGTCGTGGGGCACTGGGCCGGGTTGCGACCGGGTTCGCCGGAAGGTATTCCCTACATCGGTCGGGTGCCAGGGTTCGAAGGGCTTTGGCTTAATTGCGGGCATTACCGTAATGGCTTGGTGCTGGCGCCAGCGTCGTGTCAGTTGTTTGCGGATGTGATGCTGGGGCGTGAGCCGATCATTGATCCGGCGCCGTATGCACCGGCTGGACGTATTTAACCGTTAGATATTGATTGCTTGCCCGATCGCCATCGCGAGCAAGCTCGCTCCCACAGTTGATCTGAGGTGTGTTCAGATTATGTGCACACCACTGAACCCTGTGGGAGCGAGCTTGCTCCGGGCGGCGTTCCGACGATGGGTCCCTCAATCCAATCCAAGTTTCTTGAGCCTGTAACGCATCGACCGGAATGAAAGATTCAACCGTTGAGCCGCCGCCGTGCGGTTCCAGCGGGTTTCTTCCAGGGCCTGGAGGATAAGGTTGCGTTCGACGTTTTCCAGGTAGTCTTCCAGGTTGTCGATCTGCGTCAGGTCCGGCACACCACCTTCCGGGTTGCAGTTGCCTTCGGCCAGTCGCAGGTCGCTGGCTTCAATTTGTTTGTTTTCGCACAACGTGTGAGCCCGTTCGAGCACGTTCTCCAGTTCCCGCACATTGCCGGGGAAGCGATAGTTTTTCAGCGCGTCGAGGGCTTGGGGGTGGAGTTTTGCGGCGGGTTGGCCAGTGTTGATGGCCAAGCGTTTGAGCACGTGGCTGGCGAGGGATTCGATGTCGTCCCGGCGTTCGCGCAAGGGCGGCACCCTTAGTTCGATCACGTTCAACCGGTAGTACAAATCCTGGCGAAAGCGTTCGGCGGCGACTTCGGCGTCGAGGTCTTTGTGGGTGGCGCAAAGGATACGCACATCGACCACGGTTTCCTGTTGCTCGCCGACACCGCGAACGGCTTTCTCCTGTATTGCCCGTAGCAGTTTGACCTGCATCGCCAGCGGCAAATCAGCCACTTCGTCGAGAAACAGGGTGCCGCCATGGGCCGCCTGGAACAGTCCAGGTTTGTCTTCGATGGCACCGCTGAAGCTGCCTTTGCGATGCCCGAAAAATTCGCTCTCCATCAATTCTGACGGAATCGCCCCGCAATTGACCGGGATAAACGGTTGGCTGGCGCGCGGCCCTTGCTCATGGATCAGTCGCGCGACCAACTCCTTGCCGCTGCCGGATTCGCCGCTGATGTACACCGGCGCTTGGCTGCGGGCTAGTTTGTCGATGTGTTTGCGCAAGGCGCGCATGGGCGGTGAATCGCCCAGCAGCCGGCGATCGATGGCGACGCCGGTGCCGCCCGGCGCAGGCAACCGAAGCGCGCTGCTGACCAGTTCCCGCAGGCGAGTGAGGTCCACCGGTTTGGTCAGGAAGTCGAAGGCGCCGGCCTTGAGGGCGTTGATCGCCGTTTCCAGGCTGCCATAAGCGGTGATCATTGCCACGGGTACGTTTGGGTGGCGTTGCTGGATGTGTTGCACCAGCTCAAGGCCGGTGCCGTCCGGCAAGCGCATGTCGGTGAGGCACAGGTCGAAGGTCTCTCGCGAGAGCAGGGCCTGGGCTTCGCCGAGGTTGCGGGCACTGAAGGTGTCGAGTTTCATCCGGCCCAGGGTGATTTCCAGGAGTTCGCGGATATCCGGTTCGTCGTCGACGATCAGGACTTTTTGCCGTGGGCTCATGTTCAACTTTGTTTCCGTCCGTGAGCAAAAGTGATGCGAAAGCAGCCGCCTTGGCGTGTTTTGAAGTCTAGGCGGGCCTGGTTGCTTTCGCACAGCTCACGGGACAGATAAAGCCCCAGGCCGGTGCCTTGGGGGCTGGTGGTGAAGAACGGTTCGAACAAGTGCACGTGATGCTCCGGTGCCACGCCGGGGCCATCGTCCAGGATCTCGAGGACCGGCAGCTGGCTGTCCAGGTCAACAAACAACTCGAGCCAGACCTGTGCCAGGTCGTGATTCAAGGCGCTATGGCGCCAGGCGTTACGCAACAGATTGTCGAGAATCTGGGTCAGTTGGTCTGGGTCCATCAGGGTTTTGAAGTCTCCTGAGCCGATGCGCAGATGAATCTGCTGATGCTCGGCCGCCCCCTCGCGGGTTTCGTTGACGTATTGCTCCAGCCACGGCTTCAGATCAAGCCGTTGCGCTACGGTTTGCTGGCGGCGGGACAGTTGCAGGACGTTTTCGATTACCCGATTCATTCGCTGAGAGTGGTCTTGAATAATCTGTGTCAGACGTCGATCCGCGCGGTTCAGTTCCTCTGATTCTTGCAATAGCTGCGCGGCATGACTAACGGCGCCCAGTGGATTGCGGATTTCATGGGCGATACCGGCGGTCAGGCGACCGAGGGCAGCGAGCTTCAGTTGTTGGGCCTGTTGGGCGATTTGCGCGAGGTCTTCGAGAAAGACCAGGGTCTGGTGGTGTGGACTTTGGTCCAGGGCAATGAAGCTCGGTTGCAGCTCCAGACCACTACTGGCGACTTTCAGGCTCTGGGGGCGCAGCGTCGGATTGTTGAGCCACAGTTGCAGGCGTTCGACCAGGCTGGGTAAGTAGTCGTCGATCAGTTGGCCTGCAAGATTTTCCCTGCCTAACAGGTTCAAGGCGCTGTGGTTGGCCAGTTGAACCCGCCGCTTGTCGTCGAGTACCAGGATGCCGGTACGCATGCGTTGCAGGATCAGTGCGTTGAGGGCTTCGAGGCCGACGACTTCGCTGGCCCGTTGTTCGGCGAGGGTTTCGCTGACTTCCAGGCGTCGGATCAGCCCTTGCACCAGCAATGCCGCAGCAAAACACAAGGCGCCGAGCGTGCTGACTTGCAGGTAATCGTTGGGGGTGGCGGGATGGCTGAAACTCAGGAGGAAGCTCAGCCCGACGATGCCGAGCGCGCCAACCGCGGCAATCAGCAGGCCGATGCGCCCTCGCAACAAGGTGTTACTGATGGCTACCGATACGATCAGCAAGTTGCCGATGGCGCTGGCCACACCGCCGCCGGCGTAGAACAGACCGCACAGCAGCAGGACGTCGGTCAGCGCCAGGCTGAACAGTTGCGCCGGGCGCCGGGTGTTCCCGAGGAATACCACCAGCAGGATATTCAGCACCAGGTAAAACCAGCTGCCACTGCGCAGCAGGTCGTCATTGCTGAACGTCAGCAGCTGGTTGTCCATGTTGCTGGAGATCAACAGCACCAGGGTGATGCCGATGCTCAAGCGGTAAAGGTGATAGAGGCGCAGCAGTCGCTGGGCCTGTTTGCTGCCGGGACTGGAGGTCTCAGCGATCACTGGAGCCCGGGCCTTGCTCAAGATGAGCCTGGCTGCAATACCACTGTTGTTGAAGGCTCAGCGCGCGGTCGCGTGGCAGGTGTACGCCGCAATGGGCGCAGCGGACCATGGGCGCCGCTTCCAGCTCGGCAGGGGACTTGGGCACGGAAGCCTGGCCCTTGAACTTGCGCCAGAACCATACCGCAGCGGCAATCAGGGCGATCCAGAACAGTAAACGAAGCATGATGAGCTGCTATTCGACGAGTGATGAGCCAGTTTAGCCAAGGACATGACCAGCGCACAGCGTAATAATCGAGCCCATAAAAAAGGAGCCTCGAAAGGCTCCTTTTTGTACAACCCGATGTGTCAGTCAAACACGCCGAAGGTCATGTAGCTGAACCACGAGCGGTCGCTGTTATTGGCTTCGGACTCGTGTTGCTCTTCTTCGATCACGTCGCCATTTTCATCTTTAGGCTTGAGATCGTTCGGAATCGCGTCCTTGGCGTCCTGGAATTGCTTCTGCACGTCCTGGTTGGCGCGGGTTTCGCCCGGCGGCAGTGGTGGACGGGATTCGATCAGGCCCAGGGTCGCCTTGCTCAACCATGAACGGTTGTCGGCTTCGGCCACCGATGGCACGAACTGACCGTCCACCAGGCTTGGGTGCGTCGGGTAGTTGAGTTTCAGGGTTTCCAGGCTGGTGGCGGCCAGTTCGTCCAGGTGTAGACGCTGGTAGGCCTCTGTCATCACCGCCAGGCCGTCACCGACCGAAGGGGTTTCCTGGAAGTTTTCCACCACGTAGCGACCACGGTTCGCGGCGGCGACATAGGCCTGACGGGTCAGGTAGTAGTCGGCAACGTGAATCTCGTAGGCCGCCAGCAGGTTGCGCAGGTAGATCATGCGCTGCTTGGCGTCCGGCGAGTAGCGGCTGTTGGGGAAGCGGCTGGTCAGCTGGGCGAACTCGTTGTAGGAGTCGCGAGCGGCGCCCGGGTCACGCTTGGTCATGTCCAACGGCAGGAAGCGCGACAACAAGCCGACGTCCTGGTCGAAAGAAGTCAGACCCTTGAGGTAATACGCGTAATCCACGTTCGGGTGCTGCGGGTGCAGGCGAATGAAGCGCTCGGCGGCGGACTTCGCAGCTTCAGGCTCGGTGTTCTTGTAGTTGGCGTAGATGAGCTCGAGTTGAGCCTGATCGGCGTAGCGACCGAACGGATAACGCGACTCCAGCGCCTTCAGCTTGGCTGTGGCGGCGGTGTAGCTATTGTTGTCCAGATCGTGCTGAGCCTGCTGGTACAGCTCGACTTCGCTCAGGTTTTCGTCTACGACTTCCTTCGATGAGCAAGCAGCGGTCAATGCGAGGATGGCGATCAGCAGCAGGTGTTTCACTTGCATGGCGGCTTGCGTCCCTATGACGGCCGCTGTCTTGGGCGGGGCCGTCCTGTTATGATGAGCGCCCCGTTGAATAGCCTCGGGGCAAAAGACGCCGTATTTAACCACAAGCGCGCAGCCGAAACCAAAGGCTGTGCCGACGCCTAGTCTGAGCATGTCCGATAAAATTGAACTTCGCGCAGAGGTGCCGTCCGAATTGGGCGGCCAACGCCTCGATCAAGTCGCCGCACAATTATTCGCTGAGCACTCGCGCTCGCGCCTTTCCGCCTGGATCAAAGACGGCCGCCTGACTGTGGATGGGGCGGTTATCCGCCCGCGAGACATCGTTCATGGTGGTGCCATTCTTGAACTCACTGCCGAGCAGGAAGCTCAGGGCGAATGGATCGCTCAAGACATCGAGCTGGACATCGTCTATGAAGATGACGACATCCTGGTGATCAACAAACCCGCGGGTCTGGTGGTGCATCCTGCCGCCGGTCATGCCGATGGCACCTTGCTCAACGCCTTGCTGCACCACGTGCCGGACATCATCAATGTGCCCCGCGCCGGTATCGTGCATCGCCTGGACAAGGACACCACCGGTCTGATGGTGGTGGCCAAGACCATTCAGGCGCAGACACAGCTTGTCACGCAATTGCAGAGCCGCAGCGTAAGCCGGATCTACGAGTGCATCGTGATCGGTGTGGTGACTGCCGGCGGCAAGATCAACGCGCCGATCGGTCGTCATGGTCAGCAACGCCAGCGCATGGCCGTGATGGAAGGTGGCAAGCAAGCCGTCAGTCATTACCGCGTGCTCGAGCGTTTCCGCTCCCACACTCACGTGCGGGTGAAGCTGGAAACCGGTCGTACGCACCAGATTCGTGTGCATATGGCTCACATCAACTTCCCGTTGGTCGGAGATCCTGCCTACGGCGGTCGTTTCCGCATTCCGCCGGCAGCCAGTGTGACCATGATCGAATCGTTGAAGGCGTTCCCGCGTCAGGCGCTGCATGCGCGGTTCCTGGAGCTGGATCACCCGACCACCGGTAAACGCATGAGCTGGGAATCGCCACTGCCGGACGATTTCGTCTGGTTGCTGACGCTGCTCAAGCAAGATCGTGAGGCGTTCATCGGATGAGTGACTGGCTGATTCCCGACTGGCCTGCGCCTGCCGGGGTGAAAGCCTGCGTTACCACCCGTGCGGGCGGCGTCAGTCTGGCGCCGTTCGACAGCCTCAACCTCGGCGATCACGTCGATGACAGCCCCGAAGCTGTTGCCGAAAACCGCCGTCGCCTCACCGATCATTTCTCTATTCAACCGGCCTGGTTAAAGCAGGTTCACGGCATTGCCGTGGCCCACGCAGACCCAAGCCAGGTGGCCACTGCCGATGCCAGCTGGACGGCAACGCCCGGTATTGCCTGTACGGCGATGACCGCGGATTGCCTGCCTGCATTGTTTTGCGACCGTGCAGGTACTCGCGTCGCGGCGGCCCATGCCGGTTGGCGCGGGTTGGCGGCGGGTGTGCTGGAAGCGACTCTAGACACGCTGGCCGTGCCACCAGAAGAAGTGCTGGTCTGGCTCGGCCCGGCCATAGGCCCGCAAGCCTTTGAAGTCGGCCCTGAAGTGCGCGAAACTTTCGTCGAGCAATTGCCCGAAGCCGCCAAAGCCTTCGTACCGAGTCAAAATGCTGGCAAATTCATCGCTGACATTTACGAGCTGGCGCGCTTACGTCTGGCGGCTCGCGGTGTCACCGCTGTTTATGGTGGCGGTTTCTGTACCGTGACCGATCCACGCTTCTTTTCTTACCGCCGCAGTCCACGCACCGGTCGGTTTGCCTCCCTGATCTGGCTCGAACGCTAGAATTAGCTGACCTACATCAACGTCACGACGCTTGAAACTCCCAGAATCGACCGCATCTATAACGGTATCTGGCAGGTTTCTTCATTCAGGATGTTTTATAGGTCCGGCCTGCTCAAAAGGAAGGTGACCCATGCGTATAGACCGTTTAACCAGCAAGTTGCAGTTAGCCTTGTCCGACGCCCAATCCCTGGCCGTCGGCCTCGATCATCCGGGGATTGAACCGGCGCACTTGATGCAAGCCATGCTTGAACAGCAGGGTGGTTCGATCAAACCCCTGTTGATGCAGGTTGGCTTTGACGTCAACAGCCTGCGTAAAGAGCTGACCAAAGAGCTCGACCAACTGCCAAAAATCCAGAACCCGACCGGCGACGTCAACATGTCGCAGGATTTGGCGCGCCTGCTCAATCAGGCCGATCGTCTGGCCCAGCAGAAGGGTGACCAGTTCATCTCCAGCGAGCTGGTGTTGCTCGCCGCCATGGACGAGAACAGCAAGCTCGGCAAATTGTTGCTCGGCCAGGGCGTCAGCAAGAAAGCCCTGGAAAACGCGATCAACAACCTGCGCGGTGGTGAGGCTGTCAATGACGCCAACCACGAAGAGTCGCGTCAGGCGCTGGATAAATACACCGTCGACCTGACCAAGCGTGCCGAAGAAGGCAAGCTCGATCCGGTGATCGGCCGTGACGACGAAATTCGCCGGACCATTCAGGTCCTGCAACGCCGCACCAAGAACAACCCGGTGCTGATCGGTGAGCCTGGCGTGGGTAAAACTGCCATCGCCGAGGGCCTGGCCCAGCGCATCATCAACGGCGAAGTGCCGGATGGATTGAAAGGCAAGCGTCTGCTGTCCCTGGACATGGGGTCGCTGATTGCCGGTGCCAAGTACCGTGGCGAGTTCGAAGAGCGCCTCAAATCCCTGCTCAACGAACTGTCGAAGCAGGAAGGACAGATCATTCTGTTCATCGACGAACTGCACACCATGGTCGGCGCCGGTAAAGGCGAAGGCTCGATGGACGCGGGCAACATGCTCAAACCCGCCCTGGCTCGTGGTGAGCTGCACTGCGTCGGCGCGACCACGCTCAACGAGTATCGCCAATATATAGAGAAGGATGCGGCCCTCGAACGGCGCTTCCAGAAAGTGCTGGTGGACGAGCCGAGCGAAGAAGACACCATCGCGATTCTGCGTGGCCTGAAAGAGCGTTATGAGGTTCACCACAAGGTGGCGATCACCGACGGCGCGATCATCGCTGCGGCCAAGCTCAGTCATCGCTACATCACTGACCGTCAGCTGCCGGACAAAGCCATTGACCTGATCGACGAAGCGGCTAGCCGCATCCGCATGGAGATCGACTCCAAGCCCGAAGTGCTCGATCGTCTGGAGCGTCGTCTGATTCAGCTGAAGGTGGAATCCCAGGCGCTGAAGAAAGAAAGCGACGAAGCCGCGATAAAACGTCTGGAAAAACTCCAGGAAGAAATCGTTCGTCACGAGCGCGAGTACTCGGACCTGGAGGAAATCTGGAACGCGGAAAAAGCCGAAGTCCAGGGTTCTGCGCAGATCCAGCAGAAAATCGAACAGTCCCGTCAGGAACTGGAAGCTGCCCGCCGCAAAGGCGACTTGAACCGCATGGCCGAGTTGCAGTACGGGATCATCCCGGACCTGGAGCGCAGCCTGCAAATGGTCGACCAGCACGGCAAAACTGAAAACCAGTTACTGCGCAGCAAGGTGACCGAAGAAGAGATTGCTGAAGTCGTTTCGAAGTGGACCGGCATTCCGGTGTCGAAAATGCTCGAAGGCGAGCGCGACAAGCTGATGAAGATGGAAAGCCTGTTGCACCAACGTGTGATCGGCCAGGACGAAGCGGTGATTGCCGTTTCCAACGCCGTGCGGCGGTCCCGCGCCGGTTTGTCCGATCCTAATCGCCCGAGCGGCTCGTTCATGTTCCTCGGCCCTACCGGTGTCGGTAAAACCGAGCTGTGCAAGGCGCTGGCCGAGTTCCTCTTTGATACGGAAGAGGCGATGGTGCGGATCGACATGTCCGAATTCATGGAAAAACATTCCGTGGCTCGCCTGATCGGCGCGCCACCAGGCTACGTAGGCTATGAAGAGGGCGGTTACTTGACCGAGGCGGTGCGTCGCAAGCCTTATTCGGTGATCCTCCTGGACGAGGTCGAGAAGGCCCACCCGGACGTTTTCAACATCTTGCTGCAAGTGCTGGAAGATGGCCGACTGACCGACAGTCATGGCCGCACGGTGGATTTCAAAAATACCGTGATTGTCATGACCTCAAACCTCGGTTCGGTGCAGATCCAGGAATTGGTCGGTGATCGTGAAGCGCAGCGTGCGGCGGTGATGGATGCGATTTCCACGCACTTCCGGCCGGAGTTCATCAACCGGGTCGATGAAGTGGTGATCTTCGAGCCGTTGGCTCGGGATCAGATCGCGGGCATTACCGAGATCCAGTTGGGTCGCCTGCGCAGTCGCCTGACCGAGCGCGAGCTGAAGCTTGATCTCAGCCCTGAGGCCATGGATAAGCTGATCGCGGTAGGTTACGACCCGGTTTACGGCGCACGGCCGCTCAAACGAGCAATTCAGCGCTGGATCGAGAACCCGCTGGCGCAGCTGATTCTGTCCGGTCGTTTCATGCCGGGCGATACCGCCAAGGGTGTCGTGGAAAACGACGAAATCGTCTTCGTCTGATCCCTGGCCACAGTAAAAGAGAGGAGGCCTCGCATTGCGAGGCCTTTTTTTCGCCAGGCTGTTGAACTGAAAGGAAAAGGCTTGTAAAGTGCGCCCCGCAGTAAGTCGCCCTTAAGGGTTCCCGCTCCCCAAGCAGGAATCTGAAATAAGTTGCAAATCATTAACTTGAAAGCAATTTAGGGGGTTGACAGAGGTGCTTAAGATTGTAGAATAGCGCGCCTCAGACACACGAACGCAGCGATGCGAACGGGTCGAAGAGGTGAAGCAAGCTTCACAGTTGTAAATTGAAATATCAGTAGTAATTGAAATATGTAGTTCCGTGATAGCTCAGTCGGTAGAGCAAATGACTGTTAATCATTGGGTCCCAGGTTCGAGTCCTGGTCACGGAGCCAATTTCAAGCCGGGGTATAGCGCAGTCCGGTAGCGCGCCTGCTTTGGGAGCAGGATGTCAGGAGTTCGAATCCCCTTACCCCGACCATTTTTGGGTCGTTAGCTCAGTTGGTAGAGCAGTTGGCTTTTAACCAATTGGTCGTAGGTTCGAATCCCACACGACCCACCATTTTTGAAACCAGTTAACGCTGGGGTCAGATCTTAAGATCAGAGGCCAAAAGCACTGATCGAAGAAGGCGACTTTTTAAAGGTCGCCTTTTTATTACCGGGGTATAGCGCAGTCCGGTAGCGCGCCTGCTTTGGGAGCAGGATGTCAGGAGTTCGAATCCCCTTACCCCGACCATATTAAAAATCTTCGTATCGAAAGATACGGGGATTTTTTTTGTCTTCGATTTTTTGTCTTCGAGAAATAACACTTCAGTCATCGTACAACTTGCCGATAACGAGGCGACGGGGTACTGCCGAAACAACGCCCCTTATCCAAGCCACTACAAGAAAAGGGCGTTCGTTATGGTGCTTCGTCAGTTAAATATCGCTCCTCGGGCAGCCTTGGGGTTCGCCCTGATAGCCGTATTGGTCGCTTTGCTCGGGATTTTTGCCCTGGGGCAGATGTCGAGCATTCGCGACAGCGAGGTGGCGGTGGAGAAACAATGGCTGCCGAGCATTCGCGGTGGTGACGAGATCCGCGAAATCATGCTGCGCATCCGTACCATTTCCCTGCGCATGGCCCTGGATCAGGATCCGAAGAACATTCCTGTCTACCGTGGCCAGATGGACACTCGCGACAAAGAGTTGAGCCAGAAGATTGCGGCTTATGATCAGTTGGTCAACACCGCAGAAGGCAAGGCCTTGTATGACCAGTTCAAAACCACCTTCGCGGATTATCGCTCCGGCATTGCTCAATCGTTCTCCCTGGCCGAACAGGGTCGCCGTGACGAACTGACCAAACTGCTGCTGATCGACATGAAAACCGTGGTCGATGGATCCGGCAAACAGCTCACAGACCTGGCGGATCTGTTCGCCAAAAAAGTCGCCGCCGAGAGCCAGAAATCCGCAGCGCATTACGAAACTTCGCGGATGATCGTCAGCCTGTTCATCGCATTGGCGGCGTTGGCCACCGTCGGCCTGGCCATGCTGCTGACCCGCAGCATCGTCAAACCGTTGAACGAAGCGTTGAATGCCGCGGAAAACGTGGCACGAGGCGACCTGACGCGCCCCATCGAAACCCATGGCAACGATGAAGTGAGTCGCTTGATCAAGGCGTTGGCGACCATGCAGCGCAACCTGCGTGAAACCTTGCAAGGTATCAGCGGCTCGGCGGCGCAATTGGCGACAGCGGCTGACGAGTTGAATGCGGTCACGCTCGACAGCACGCAGAACCTGCAACAGCAGAACAACGAGATCGAACAAGCGGCGACGGCTGTCACTGAAATGACCACCGCGGTGGAGGAGGTCGCTCGCAACGCGGTGTCTACCTCCGATGCCACGCGCCAATCCAGTGAGTCCGCGCACGCGGGCCAGGAGCGGGTCAGCGAAACAGTCACCGCCATCGGCGCCCTGGCCAGCGATGTGCAGATCACGGGCGGATTGGTGCAGTCCCTGGCCAACCAGTCTCAGGACATCGGCAAGGTGCTGGATGTGATTCGTGCGATTGCCGAGCAAACCAACTTGCTGGCCCTCAACGCTGCCATTGAAGCGGCGCGCGCCGGGGAAAGCGGTCGCGGTTTCGCAGTGGTTGCCGATGAAGTCCGCGCGCTGGCTTATCGCACGCAGCAATCGACTCAGGAAATCGAGCAAATGGTTCAGGGCATGCGTAACGGCTCAACTCAGGCGCTGGATTCCATGCAGGCCAGCTCAACCCGTGCGGCCAGCACGTTGGCCTTGGCCGAGCGTGCAGGCGAAGCGTTGCAGACCATCACCGCGTCGGTCCATCAGATCCACGAGCGCAATCTGGTGATCGCCAGCGCTGCCGAAGAACAGGCACAGGTGGCACGTGAAGTCGACCGTAACCTGGTGAATATTCGTGACCTTTCGGTGCGATCTGCTGCCGGGGCGGATCAGACCAGCGCGTCCAGCCATGAGCTGTCTCAGCTGGCCAATGCCTTGCAGGGCATGGTGCGGCGCTTCCAGCTTTAAATGTTCCAGACACAAGAAAGCCGCGCTTCTCGACGGAAAAGCGCGGCTTGGTTCTCGGAAACTTAGGCGCCGTCTTGGTCTTTCAGGTGCTCGAACAAACCTTTTGGCATTTTCTTGCCATTGGCTTCGAAGTTGGCTTTCACGTTGTCGTAAGCCTCTTGCTCGTCGATGAAGCCGTCATGGTTGGTGTCGATCTTGTCGAAATTGGACTTCGGCGCGACTTTCTGGAATTCGGCACGGGAGACCTTGCCATCGCCATCCGTGTCGGTTTTTGCCATCGAAGCATCGCCACACTTGCCTTCGCCACATTTACCTTCAGGGGTTTTCACAACCTGTTCGGCCGAGGCCAGCAGGTAGCCCTGAGTCAGAGGTTGCGAGGCGAACACAGCGCCGGACAACATCATGCCACCGGCCAAAACAGCGCCGAGCAAACCGATAGTGTTTTTGGTTGTACGGGACATTTCAATACTCCTGGGTTGCACGACACAACCGTTCGATAAAGGACGCCACGTAAGTGCGGCGATAACCGTAGCTGGCGGGGAGCCTTGCTTGGGTGTGGCCATTTAGCGGGCGTGGTGTATCGCTACTGTGTCGCGCAAGGGGGGCGTTTGTAAGCGAAGGGGTGAAACGGCGGGGGGAGATACAGTGAGACACAGATCTGCAAGGCACTGACTAACAAATGTGGGAGCGAGCTTGCTCGCGATAGCGTCCGTCGACATCAATGTCGCCTGACACGCCGCCATCGCGAGCAAGCTCGCTCCCACAGGTTTTTGTATCAGTGCAGCTTCAACCGCGGCTCAGTCCCGCGCCCGATCTTGCTCCCCAACATCAACATCGCCGTACGAAACGCGCCATACAGCGCCATCTGGTGCATGCGATACAGCGACACGTAAAACATCCGCGCCAGCCAGCCTTCAAGCATCACGCTGCCGGTGAGGTTGCCCATCAAGTTACCCACAGCCGAAGAACGCGACAGCGAGATCAGCGAGCCGTAGTCGGTGTATTTGTACGCAGGCAGAGGCTTGCCTTCGATCCGCAGTTTCAGCGATTTGGCCAGCAACGAAGCTTGCTGATGCGCAGCCTGGGCGCGTGGCGGTACATTGCGATCGGTGCCCGGTTGCGGGCAGGCCGCGCAGTCACCGAAGGCGAAGATGTTCTCGTCGCGGGTGGTTTGCAGGGTCGGCAGTACTTGCAGCTGATTGATCCGGTTGGTCTCCAGACCATCGATGTCCTTGAGAAAACCCGGTGCGCGAATCCCGGCGGCCCAGACTTTCAGGCTGGCGTTGATGACTTTGCCATCGGCGGTAATCAGGCTGTCGGCTGTCACTTCACTGACGGCGGCATTGGTCATGACGTTGACCCCGAGTTTCTCCAGGGTTTTATGCACAGGCCCGCCGATACGTTCCGGCAGGGCCGGCAGCACCCGTGGCCCGGCTTCGATCAGGGTGATGTGCATGTTTTCCGGTTTGATCCGGTCAAGACCATAGGCGGCCAATTCATGCGCGGCGTTGTGCAATTCGGCGGCCAGTTCAACCCCGGTGGCACCGGCGCCGACGATGGCGACGCTGATCTGCTCTACCACATCGGTTTGCCCGGCATGGGCGCGCAGGTAATGGTTGAGCAATTGCTGATGGAAACGCTCGGCCTGTTTGCGGGTGTCGAGGAACAGGCAGTGTTGCGCCGCGCCCTGAGTTCCGAAATCGTTGGTGGTGCTGCCGACCGCGATCACCAGCGAGTCATAACCCACTTCGCGCGCCGGGACCAGTTCAATGCCGGCTTCGCCGTAGGTGGCGGCCAGCTGGATTTTCTTCTGTGCGCGATCAAGCCCGCTCATGCGCCCCAGCTGGAACTCGAAGTGGTTCCATTTCGCCTGGGCAACATAGTTGAGTTCGTCTTCGGAAGAGTTCAGGGAACCTGCCGCCACTTCGTGCAACAGCGGTTTCCAGATGTGGGTCAGGTTCGCGTCGACCAGCATCACACTGGCCGTGCCGCGCTTGCCCAGAGTCTTACCCAGACGGGTAGCCAACTCCAGACCGCCGGCGCCGCCGCCAACGATGACAATACGATGAGTCATGGGGATATCTCGCAAGGCTAAAAGAAATCGGTGCAATTACCCGAGCGAGCGCGATGCTGCTCATAGCGTCAGGTAACTGATAAGTCGGCTCAACAGGCCTAAACCAATGGTCACTGCCAACACCACCACCAGGAGCATCCACGGCCGGAAAGGCCGGCGCTCGACTTGGTGCTGGGACAGTTGCAGGTACTCTTCGACATGCTTTTGGTCGTCGGGGTTCAGGCGGCTGGTCATATTGGGCCTCGTCAGGGGTAGACGTTGCTAAATGTGTAGAAGCTACAAGCAGGCTGCGGTTGTAACACGTTAGCCCACATTGAACGGAGCATAGCCGCTGGCAGGAATGGGCTCGACGCTCACCGTATCGTCCAGGCGAATGATTCCACTTTGTAACATTAGTTACCCCAAGCAGAAGTACTGATATTTCTCCAAATCGACCCAAACACGCATAAATTTTTTTTTCGAGATGGGGCCGAGCCGGTCAAACGTCCCGGGTATTGGCGCAGCACCATTTCTACTCGTACAGCGTCGAGCCAGACCGCTCGGTCTGCTGTGCATAGCCTGTTTTTGAATGCGAACACGCAATGATTGCGTTCGGTGTCGACGATCTCTAGCGGATAAACCCAATGAGAATTACCCGCCTCCCAAGGCGTCGCCTGAACCCGGTGGCGACCGTCCTGGCGGCAGAGAGAGGATTTCGATGCCCATGACGCTTTCCTTAAAAAACAGGATGCCTGCCTGAGTTGTCGGCAGAGCGGCGACTATCAAGCATCGCGCTCAACCAAGCGCCGGTGGCAATCTGCCGGGGTCAATACCTTGCCCGCTCTGGAGCGGACCCTGATGGTCTCGACCGGCTCCGACAGGTCGCTGTCCAGCAGCACCGAATAACTCTCGCCCTTGCTGTAGAGGAAGCGCTCACCCCACTGGCGCATGCTGACCACTATGGGGAACACGGAGCGCCCCATCTCGGTTAAAACATACTCCTTGTAGGCACTGCCGTCGGACGCCGGTTGGACTTCGAATACGCCCAACTCGACCAACATTTTGAGTTTGACCGTAAGGATGTTTTTGGCAAGGCCAAGACGCTTCTGGAATTCACTGAAGCGGCGAACGTCATCGAAAGCGTCGCGAATGATCATCAACACCCAGCGATCTCCGATAGCTTCGAGAGTCCGGGCCACAGGGCATTCGCTCTGTGCCAGTAGCTTTTGTCTGGCCATGACTCTCCAACCTTCCGGGGCAGATTGTTTATGAAAAAGTTCTAACGTCAGACGAAAATATTTTGAAATATCTAGTTGTATTTTAGAACCAGGTTTGCTAAAAAATCAACGCATCGGTTTTCTTTCAAAACCACATACTTCCAAGGATGGAGTGATGACGCTGAACCCCCAAAAACCTTTGAAAATGGACTTCGAAGCCGAAAAATCAGCAGGCGGAGCCACTACCCTGCTACCTCAGGGGCGTGCAGCCACCACCCTCAGCCATTACCAGACACTTCTCTTCGCTATCACCTGCGCTATGGCCGTGGCCAATGTCTATTTCGCACAACCGCTGCTTGAGTCCATGGCCGCCAGCCTGTCGGTTCCGCCCAGCACTATCGGAGTGGTGGTCACTGCTACTCAGGCCGGATACGCGGTGGGGCTGCTTTTCATAGTCCCTCTGGGCGATCTGCTGAACCGCAAGAAACTCATCCTGGCGCAGATGCTGATGTCGGCCGTAGCCTTGTGCGCAGTAGGACTGGCCCAAGGTTGGGGCATGCTGCTCGGCGCGATGGTGCTGGTCGGTCTGATGGCCGTCGTGGTTCAAGTGGTGGTCGCCTACGCTGCCACACTGGCGAGCCCGGACCAGCGAGGTCAAGCCATCGGAACGGTGACCAGTGGCGTAGTGCTGGGCATTCTGCTCGCCCGCTTCGTCTCTGGCGCGATGGCTGACCTGGCCGGATGGCGAGGCGTCTACTTCATGTCGGCAGCCTTGATGGTTGGCATGGCGTTGGTGCTGTACCGAACCATGCCGGCGTCGACAACGCCGCCAGCCAAAGGCAGCTACTGGCAGTTACTGCGTTCGGTCTTCCAGTTGTATCTGACAGAACACACGCTGCGCGTCAGAGGCACCTTTGCCCTGCTCATATTCGCCGCATTCAGTGTGTTGTGGACCGCAATGGTCCTACCACTAAGCGCGCCTCCGCTGTCGCTTTCACATACCCAGATTGGCCTGTTCGGTCTGGCCGGAGTGGCTGGCGCGCTGGCCGCAGCACGGGCCGGGCGACTGGCCGACCAAGGGCTCGGCAATCGCACGACAGGCGTTGCTCTGGCGCTATTGACCTTGTCCTGGCTGCCAACCGCGTTTGTTGAAAGTTCATTACTGGCCATGGTGGTGGGCGTAGTACTGCTGGACTTTGCCGTGCAAGCGGTGCATGTGACCAATCAGAGCCTGATCTTCGCGGCGCGGCCCGATGCGCAAAGCCGTCTGGTGGGCGCGTATATGTGTTTCTACTCAGTGGGTAGCGGTTTGGGCGCAATAGCTGCCACTTACACTTATGCTCACTTTGGCTGGGTGGCCGTTTGCCTGTTGGGTGCTGCCATCAGTGGGATAGCCCTGCTGTATTGGTTGTATCTGGAACTGACCTCCCGATAGGATCTGTCCTTGTGTATCGAAGATTTTCAGGTCGAAGAATATATCAGTGGCCCCATCCGCCATTTCGACGGCCTGGTACTGAACGGCCGGATCCTCACCATGCTTTCCAGCCAATACGTAGGAACATGTCTGGACTACATGGAGCGCGGCCATCCTCTCGGCTCCTGGCACTTGGAGACCTCCGCGCAGATGCAAGCATGGGTCGGCGCCGCGCTGGAAGCGGTGCAGATCCGCAATGGCGCGTTCCATCTGGAAGCAATCATGGATGGTGACGAACCGGTGTTCCTTGAGGTGGGTAACCGGGTTGGAGGCGCAGATGTGGTAGCGACCTATGAGCTGGCCACCGGCATCCACATGCCGTCGCTGGAGTTGCGCATCCACGTTGAGGGCGAGCTGGATATCGCGCATCTGACTGAGCGGCAGCCAAACCTGGGCTTCGGCTGGTTTGTATTCCCCGGGCACACCCACCGAGAGCGGATCTATTACGGCCTGGACGGCGCAGACGAACTGCGGGCAAGCCCATTCGTCGTGCAATGGAACGAACTGCAACCGGGCCGCGCTGCTGCCGGAGCACGTGACTTATTCGGCCTTCGAGGCACCCCTGGCAGGCATCGTCAAGACTGCAGAACCGCAACAGACCCAGGCCTGGATGCAAGCGCTGTTTTCCCGAGTGAGCCTCGCCGAAAACCTGACGTCCGTAGCGTGACAAAGCCCAACATCATTAAGGCAACTCATCAATGAAACCACTACACGTAGTGTTGGCTGTACTGATCACGGCAATCTGGGGTGTCAATTTCTCGGTGATCAAACTGGGGCTGGCAACCGTAGATCCGTTCATCCTGGCGGGCATCCGCTTCAGTCTCTGTGCGTTACCGGCGATCTTCTTCATCCGCAAGCCCGATGTGCCGTGGCGCTACATCATCGGTTACGGACTGGTGTTCGGCATTGGTCTGTGGGGCGTGGTAAACCTGGGCATCAAGGCCGGACTCTCGGCAGGGATCGCCTCGCTGGTGCTGCAGTTCAGCGCGTTCTTCACGATCCTGCTGGGCGGGTGGGTGTTCAAGGAAGCACTGACACGCTTTCAGCTACTGGGCATGCTGATCGCACTCGCCGGGCTCCTGTGCATCATCATGATCAGCGATGGCTCGGTCAGCCTGCCAGGCGTGCTTCTGGTGCTGGTTGGCGCGGCCTCATGGAGCGTCGCCAATATCATCAACAAGAAGGCCAGCACCAAGGATGTCTTTGGTTTTCTGGTCTGGTCCAGCGCCTTCGCGCCGATCCCGTTGTTCGCCCTCGATTACGCGGTTAATGGCAGCGCCGGCTATACCACGTTCGTCAATCAGGTAGACACGACCGCCGTGCTGTCGATTCTGTTTCAGGTCTACCCCAATACCCTGTTCGCCTACTGGATATGGAACTCGCTGCTCAAGACCTACCCGGTCTCGACGGTAGCACCACTGTCGTTGCTGGTGCCGATCTTCGGCATGCTCGGTTCTGTTTTTGTATTCAACGAAAGTGTGCCGCTGAGCAAAGTACTGGCGGTGGTTCTGATTGTGCTCGGCCTGGCCGTAGGCCTCTATGGACAGCGTATTTTCAATGCTGTGTTCGCGCATCCTGCGCGTACTTCAATATGAATCGACAGGGAGTTGGTATGAGTCTGGGAAGACGTGATTTCATGGGTGCGGCTGTTGGAGCGACTCTGATCGGAGGCAGCATGATCGCAGGCGTGGCTGGCGCACAGGTGGGCAATGTGCCTGTTCAGGATGACTCTGTAGCGACACTGGACCCCAACGACTGGGCATCCGTGCGTGCGCAGTTCAAACTGTCTCCGGAGTTTGTGCACATTTCCAACTTCTTTCTTGCCTCCAACCCGAAGCCCGTGCGCGATGCGATGGCCCGCCACCGGCAGGCATTCGATGAAAACCCCTACACCTACCTGGAAGACAATATGTTCGCCAGACCCGAGGAGATGGTCTGGCGCAAGGTCTGCGCAACAGCAGCAGACTATACCGGCGGACGGGCCGAGGACATCGCACTGACGACCAGTACCACGCAGGGCCTGGCGATGGTCTACAACGGTCTCAAACTGACACCCGACCAGGAAATCCTGACGACCAACCACGAGTGGTACACCCACGATGTGGCCATGCGCCTGGCTGTCGTCAAATGGGGCGGGAGCCTGAGAAGAATTGACCTTTACGAACGGCCCGAGGATGTCAGTGTTGACGCAATCGTCGCCCGCATTGAAGCAGCCATCAGGCCCTCGACCCGGATCCTGGCAATGACCTGGGTGCATTCGGGCAGCGGGGTGCGTTTACCGGTGCAGGAGATAGGTGCACTCGTGGCGCGAGTCAATCAGGATCGCTCCGAGGCAGACAGAATCATCTATGTGATCGACGGTGTGCACGGCTTCGGCTGTTTCGAGGCCCAGGTCGCCAGCCTGGGTTGCGACTTTTTCAGCGCAGGGACGCACAAGTGGATCCTTGGTCCGCACGGTACGGGCCTGGTCTGGGCCCGTGAAGGTCAGTGGGCGCAGATCACGCCGACCATTCCCACCATCATGGCAGCCGAGCCCGCTAATGCCTGGCGCCAACAGCGCGACCCTCAGGGAGACACACAGGGTGCCTGGGTCAGTCCCGGAGGCTTCCTGGCGTTCGAAAACCAATGGGGCGTGATCGAAGCGTTCGAGTTCGTCAAGCAGATCGGCCGCAAGCGCATTGCTGACCGCGTCGCTGAACTCAATGGACAGCTGAAGGAAGGATTGTCGAAGCTGCCCAATGTGCACCTGCATACGCCCCAGTCTGCGCAGTTCTCCGCCGGAATCGTCTGCTGTGATGTAAAAGGCTGGGCCCCCAAAGATGTGGTGGCCAGGCTAAAGGCGCAGAAGATCATCGCCAGTGCCACACCCTACCGCCATTCGACAGTACGGTTCTCCGCCGGGATCATCAACACGCCGGAAGACATCGACAAGACCCTCAGGGTGATGCGCACTCTAGCCTGACACCCAGCCCGGATCGACGCCAGCCTCATGCACTTGCACAACTGTGGCGCAGTCGCTGGCGTCAGGAATTCAATTGAAGAATGGCCGCGTACTCAAGGGCAAGGATCGATTCCATGAATGAAAAACAAGTCGTCATGAAAAGCACTTCAAAAGAGCTGACTATGTTCCTGGTCTGCTCGACGGTTTATCGACTGTTTTCCGGCGCGCTGCTGGTCTCGTTGACGTGGACCATACTCAATCAGAACGAAGGCGATTACCTGCCGTTGGCGCTGGCGATTTTCTGCTCGTTTATACCGGCCTTTGTCACGCCAGTGATGATCAAGCGCCTGTCGAGCCGAATGAACGGCCGCCAGGTGAGCAGCTGGTTTCTGATGTGTCTGACCGGCCTCAGCCTGGTTTCGGGAGCATCCAGAGACTTTACCATCGGCCTGCTGATCATCAATCTGTTTGTCTGGCTGATGATCATGCTGCTCGAAGCCAGCCTGGATATGTGGTTCACCCAGATTCAACGTGGCATGGACGAAACGATGGTACGCCGGATCAGCGGGGCAACCACCGCCACCAGCCAGGCGGCCCTGATGATCGGCCCTTTGCTGGCGGCGGGCTTGATGCCGATTCTGACCGGTGTTGGGTTCTCCATTTTGCTGTGCGCCGGCTTCTTGTTGGTCGCAGCCATTTGCTACACGCGTGACAGTCTACCGGTGGCGGCGCAGGAGGCTGGCGAAGTAGCGGCTCCAGCCAAGCTTCCGCTAGCGCTGTTTGTGCCGATGGTACTTATCTGGCCAATCCTCGGGGCGTTCAACTTTATGTTGCCCGTCTATGTGTCGAGCCACGGCTGGGCGCTGTTTGAACTGGGTGTGCTCGATGCGGTGTTCGGCATGGGCATGGCGCTGATCGGGGTGCTGGTCATCATTGCCAATACCGGTCGTAACCTGTTGGCTTATCTGTCAGCCCTGATTGCGCTGGCGGTGATTTCCACGTCAATGTGGTTGCTGATGCCAGACACACTGATACTGAAAGCACTGAGCCTGTTGATTCTCGGTATGGCTTTCGGCGGCGCGCGGGTGCATATCCGTGTCGCCATCGCCTGCCGCTACAGCGAGGCCGCTGTGGGCTTGTATGTCAGCCGGGCGAATGCCCTGGCCACGCCGGTGCTGCTGTTGATCCTCAGCCTGCAATTGGCAATGATCGAGAACGCCTGGCTGCTTCCGTTCCTGCTGGTCACATTGACCGTCGTTCTGTTGTTGCAGACATCGGCGACCCGCTTTGCCCGAGGGCATACGCGCGTCGAAGCAGTGGGTGCCTGAAAAGTCGCCCTGCATTTCACTTAACAGCTTCGGCAGTCAGTAAAGGCATCCCGCGCCTGGAAGATCGTCTGCAAACGCGACCCGTTTGCGGCACTTCGGCAATCAGTTCCTGCAATGGACTCACAGGCTGATCCCGACATCGAAAACAATGCTGCGACCCAGGTTGCTGCGCAGGAAATCCGGTGCGTCCGGGTGCGCAAACAGCACACGGGCGAAGGTCGGACCGACCAGCGACAACGAGCGCCAGCCCTGGCGCAGGTATTCGGTCGGCGGCGGGAAATGGCTGTTGAGGTCCAGCACTTCGCGCTTGAGGCTTGCGAAGGCGATGATGTCAAGTTCGCCCAGGTCCATGCCGCGTTCTTTGTAGTTGTGCGCTTTTTTGCGCAAGGTCGGCGCCAGTCTCAGCAAGAATTCATTCGCCGGAATGCGCCGGGGCTTGGCCTCGCGGCGCACCAGCGAACTCAGAGAAAACGCGCTGCGCCGGCGTTGCAGCTCATCGCGCCATTCGTCGTTGAGGCGTCGGCCTTCATCGAGCACAAAAAACACTTCGAAACTGGCGTCACGAAACAGCACGTCCGGCGGCTCCCCGGCCGGGGCGAATTCGTCGGCGCGATAGGGAATGTTCAGGCCTTGCAGCAGGCGCTGACAGACCCAACGCTCACGCTCCCATTTGCGGGCATTGGACAGGAACGCGTTGGCTTGCTCGGCCGCGATGGTCAGCAGGCGTAAATAATCTGAGTCATCCATAAGCCCAAGCTTAGCGTTCAAATGCGACAAGCTGAAAGCTTTGCATCGACACGAGGTCGTTATGGTCCAGCGGGCTTCATCGGCGTCCGGGCGCTTGCGGCGCTTCTTTGATCATTGTTGCCTGATGTTTCCCCGCCAGTGTCCGGTTTGTCCTTTTCTGTATCTTCTCCGGGAGGACAGTTCTGGAGGTTTTATGAAAACAACAGGAGCAACCCAAATCATCACGGGATACTTTCAGTTTCCTGTGGCATTCAAAAGGCCTGAGTTCAATTGCCAAACAATTGCTGACGGCCTCAAGGATGCTGAGTTTGATCTACTCGTGCTGCCTGAAATGTGTACGACGGGTTATCTCTTCGATTCAAAAGAAGAGCTTTTGCCTTTTGCCGATTGTGCTCAAACGGGAGCGTTTGCCGGTTTTTTGCAAGACTTGTCAGCGCAGAAGCAGGCGACATTAGTTGCCGGCATGGTCGAACGCGATGGTGAGAATCTTTACAACACAGCCATTGTGGTGAGTCGAGGCAAGTGGCTGGGTAAACAACGCAAGTGCCATATCACAGACCTGGAGAAGAAACTCTTCGAGGAAGGTGACCGCTGGCAATGCTTTGATGATGGCAAGATTCGCTTTGGGGTTCTGATCTGTTTTGATCTATGGCTTCCTGAGGCCGCTCGATTGCTCGCTCTGGACGGCGCGAAACTCTATTGCTGCCCGGTCAACTATGGCGGCCCATGGACCGGCGATATCATGCGAGTCCGCGCGATGGAGAACGGCCTGCCGCTCGTTTCCTGCAATAGAACAGGCGTCGAATCGGGGCTGCAAATGGACGCTCGCTTTTGTGGAGAAAGTCAGATCATAGATGCCGCCGGAAACAAGCTCGTTCAATCCCGGCAAGAAACCAGCCTTGAATTGACCCAACTGTCTATCGGCCCCAAGGGAGAAGCTCAAGGTAATGTCATGTGCAGCGATCTTTTAAAAGAGGCTCGACGTTACACGCTCTCAGGACCTGTATATCGGTAGCGCGCTCCAGGTCACGGCGACGGGGTATGCGAAGGGGGCGGCCTCGACTGATCGCGAAAATGTTCGCTGTACCGGCCATGCGCGATTATGCCTATCGAGTGATGCTTGACCGTGATGGTCGCGTGGCGCCGCGCTATCCCGGGCCTGTGGATAAAGTGCTGTGGCTGCAGCTCAAGGACGGTCAATTGGTGGCTCAGCACGAATACGCCACGGCTGCGCAATTGCGTGAGGCGCTGGAGAAGGCCCTGCCCTGATTGGTGCAGAGTGCCTGTGACCGCAGACGCTGACATCTGAGTCATCCATCAGCCCGCGCTTAGCGTTCAAATGTGATCGCAATGAAGGCAGTTCATCGGAGAGGTTCCGATCTGCCGGATCTGCGGCGCGCCATGCCCGCGACAATCCTCATCCCACGCCCGGTTCAGGGCATTGCACAAAACGGATAGCGATCTGCGCAAAGCGGATATTGCCCCGTGCCTGTCGCCTCTACCCTCGGCTGTACGGACGTAAGCCGCTTTACCGACGCTCTAAAAATAACAACAAGAGATAAATGCCATGCGCAAGATCGACGTACATGAGGTTATCGACAACGCACGATTCAACCGCTTTCACTGGATGGTGCTGTTCTGGTGTGCCCTGATCATCATCTTCGACGGTTACGATTTGGTGATCTACGGCGTGGTGCTGCCGATGCTGATGAAAGAGTGGGGGCTCAGTCCCCTGCAAGCAGGCGCACTGGGCAGTTATGCACTGTTCGGAATGATGTTCGGCGCGCTGTTCTTCGGCCCGCTGTCGGACAGGATCGGCCGCAAAAAAGCCATCACGATCTGCGTGATGCTCTTCAGCGGTTTTACCGTGCTCAATGGATTTGCCCGAAATCCCACCGAGTTTGGCCTCTGTCGGTTCATTGCTGGCCTGGGCATTGGCGGGGTGATGCCCAACGTCGTGGCGCTGATGAACGAGTACGCGCCGAAAAAGATTCGCAGCACGCTGGTGGCGATCATGTTCAGCGGCTACTCGGTGGGCGGCATGCTCTCGGCGGGGCTCGGTATCGTGCTGATCCCGAGTTTTGGCTGGCAATCGGTGTTTTACGTGGCGGTGCTGCCGTTGCTGTTGTTGCCGTTGATCATGTACTTCCTGCCCGAGTCGGTGGGTTTCATGCTGCGTCAGGGGCGCAATGAAGAGGCGCGCCACATTCTGGAACGGATTGATCCGGCTTACGTCGCACACGCCAGCGATCTGTTGCACATGAGCGAAGTGAAGGGCACCGGCACCCCGGTGTTGCAACTGTTTCGCGAAGGTCGTGCGCTGCGCACGCTGATGTTGTGGCTGGCGTTTTTCTGCTGCTTGCTGATGGTCTACGCCTTGAGTTCCTGGTTGCCGAAACTGATGGCCAACGCCGGTTACAGCCTGGGGTCGAGTCTGTCGTTCCTGCTGGTGCTCAACTTCGGTGCCATTTTCGGCGCGGTCGGCGGCGGTGTGCTGGGGGACAAACTCAACCTGCCGCGGGTGTTGGCGGTGTTCTTCGCCGTGGCTGCGGTGTCGATCACCTTGCTGGGTTTCAACAGCCCGATGCCGCTGTTGTACCTGCTGATCGCCATCGCCGGCGCCACCACCATCGGCTCGCAGATTCTGTTGTACGCCTGCGCCGCACAGTTCTACTCCATGACCATTCGCTCAACCGGTTTGGGTTGGGCCTCGGGCATCGGGCGCAACGGTGCCATCGTCGGACCGCTGCTGGGCGGTGCCTTGCTCGGGATTAGCCTGCCGCTGCAACTGAATTTCATGGCCTTTGCCTTGCCCGGTGCGGTGGCCGCGATTGCCATGACCGTGTTCGCCATCAGCAGTCGGCGCAGTGCTAAACAAGCGCTGTCGGGCCTGCGCCATGGTTCGCTCGACGGGTCTGTTGGCGACGTTTCATGAGAGCGTTAGTCCGGGACTTTTCCCTGTCTGCGGCAGTCGCCGGGTTTATCGCCACGGTGATTTCCTATGCAGGCCCTTTGGTGATCATCTTCCAGGCCGCCGAGACCGCGCACCTCTCGCGGGAGGTGCTGTCGTCATGGATCTGGGCGATTTCCATCGGCAGCGCCGTGCTCGGCATCGGTCTGAGCCTGCGTTACCGCGTCCCGGTGATCATCGCGTGGTCGGCGCCGGGGTCAGCGTTGCTGGTGGCGCTGTTGCCAGGGATCTCCATGCCGGAGGCGGTGGGTGCCTATCTGGTCAGCAGCCTGATTGTTTTTCTGGTCGGGGTGTCGGGGGCGTTTGACCGGATCATCGGCAAACTGCCCGCGGCCATTGCGGCAGCGATGCTGGCGGGGATTCTGTTCAGCTTCGGCACCGGCTTATTCGTCTCGTTGCAGGGCAAGCCGCTGCTGGTGCTGGCGATGTTCGTCACGTACCTGATCTGTAAACGGTTGATGCCGCGGTATGCGGTGTTGATGGTGCTGCTGGTGGGCTGCTCGATGGCTTTTCTCGCCGGTGATTTGCACAGCGAGGCGTTGGTGATCGGGTTGGCCACGCCGGTGTGGATCACGCCCGCCTTCAGCCTGAGCGCGACGCTGAATATCGCCTTGCCGCTGGTGATGGTGGCGCTGACCGGCCAGTTCGTTCCCGGCATGGCGGTGCTGCGCGCCAGCGGTTACGCAACACCGGCCGGCCCGATCATCGCCAGCAGTGCGGTGGGCACGGCGCTGTTGGCACCGTTCGGTTGCCATGGGCTGAACCTGGCAGCCATCACCGCGGCGATTTGTACCGGGCGCGAGGCCCATGAAGATCCCGGCAAACGCTATGTGGCCGGGGTTGTGGGCGGGCTGTGTTACCTGGTGCTGGGGATCTTCGGCGCCACCCTGGTTTCACTGTTTTCGGCGTTCCCCAAAGAACTGATCGCAGCCTTGGCCGGGCTGGCGCTGTTCGCTGCGATTGCCGGGGTGTTGGCCGGCGCAATGGCCGTGCCGAGTGATCGCGAAGCCGCGTTGGTGACCTTTCTGACCACGGCGTCGGGCATGTCGTTGTTGGGTTTGTCCGCCGCCTTTTGGGGGCTGATTTTCGGCATGGTCACGCACTTGTTGTTAAACGCCCGTCGTCCCGTTCCCCGCCGCGAATACGCTGCGGCTGAAGCACTTCAACCTGTCGATCAATAAAAATAAGAGAAAAAACGATGAAACAGATTCTTCCAACAACCGGTTCAGTGTTGTCCATGGCTGTCGTCTCGAGTTTCTCCGCCGGTGCGATGGCGGCCGAGAGTGGCTTCATCGAAGACACCACCGCCACCTTGCAAGCACGCAATTACTACTTCAGCCGGGACTTTTCCGACATCGTCGGGGCCAACCAACAATCGAAGGCCGAAGAGTGGGCGCAGGGCTTCATCCTCAACGTCAAATCCGGTTATACCCAGGGCCCGGTCGGTTTTGGTGTGGATGTCATTGGCCTGCTCGGCCTCAAACTCGACAGCAGCCCGGACCGGGTCAATACCGGTTTGCTGCCGGTGCAGGGTGATGGGCGCGCGGCGAATGATTACAGCCGACTGGAAGGCGCGTTGAAGGTGCGTTTCTCCAAAACCGAACTGAAGGTGGGCGAACTGCAACCCAACCTGCCGGTGCTGGCCTTCAGCGATATCCGTTTGCTGCCGCCCAGCTATCAGGGTGCGAGCATCAGCTCAAACGAGATCAATGGCCTGACCTTGCAAGGTGGCCACTTGAGTTCCACCAGCCTGCGCAACGAGGCTGGCGACGAAAAGATGCAAGCCATGCTCGGTCATGTACCGCAGCGTCAGGTCAGCAGTGATGGCTTCAACTTTGCCGGCGCCGATTACGTTTTCAACGATAAACGCAGTTCGGTCAGCGCCTGGTTCGGGCAACTGGAAGATATCTACAACCAGCGTTTCCTCGGCCTCAAGCACAGCGAGCCACTTGGTAACTGGATACTGGGCGCCAACCTCGGGTATTACGATTCGCGCGAAGACGGCAAAAAGCTGTTGGGTAACATCGACAACCAGGCGTTCTTCTCCTTGCTGTCGGCCAAGCGTGGCGGCCACACGTTCTATGTCGGTTATCAGGGCATGTTCGGCGACAGCGCCTTCCCCCGAGTGTTTGCCAACATCAGCCCACTGGGTAACGAGGTGCCGACCTACGAGTTCGCCTTCACCGATGAGCGCTCCTGGCAGGCGCGTTACGACTACGATTTCGCGGCCCTCGGCGTGCCGGGGCTGACCAGCACCGTGCGCTACATCACCGGCAACAATGTCGATACCGGCAAAGGGTTCGAGGGCAAGGACCGCGAGCGTGATCTCGATCTCGGCTATGTGCTGCAGAGCGGCAGCCTCAAAGGCCTTGGGATCCGTGTGCGCAACGTGATGGCCCGTTCCAACTACCGCAGTGATATCGACGAGAACCGTCTGATCCTCAGCTACACCTGGACACTGCTATGACCACTGGAAAAGAACACCTGCCCTACAACCTCGGCGCGAATCTGCTGTTGATGATGGCTGGCGCAGGCTCCGTGATGTTGGGCTGGGGTGATAGCGAGCGGCTGATGCTGGCCGGTGGGATCAACCTCGCGTTGCTGTGTGCGGCGGTGCTTTATCGCCGTCAGCCAAGGGTAACGTTGGCGTCGATTTCCGCACCTGTGTGGCAGGCTGCCGAACCGGTTGTTGTACCGATCGAAGCACCGCTCGCGCCACCGCCAACAGTGCCGGAGCGCGAGTGGCCTGGGGCCGTTGTGCAGGTCACGCTGGAGCAATTGACCGAGTCCGTGCTGCAAACCGAGGAAGACATGCGCTTTGCCAATCAACTGGCGCGCACGGCAGGTGAACGGGTAAACGCGAGTGCGCTGAGCATGCAGTCTTCGGCCGGTGTGCTGGAAGATCTGAACCTCTACATGCAGCGTCTGGATCAAGTGTTCGACGAGCTCGGCAGTCAGTCGATGCGCATCGGCGCGATTGTCGGCAGCATCCAGGACATTTCTCGTCAGACCAACCTGTTGGCGTTGAACGCAGCCATTGAGGCGGCGAGGGCGGGCAGCCATGGCCGAGGGTTTGCGGTGGTGGCCGATGAGGTGCGCAATCTCTCGCGTCAGGCAGCGGACTCCAGTGCGCAGATCCGGCAAATCGCTACGGGGCTGGAACAGTCCGCTGAACAGGCACGCCAAGGTCTTCAGCAGTTGTCCGGCTCTACACGTCTGGGCCTGGAAAAGGCCGGAGTGGCCCTGCACTCGATGGGCGAACTGCAAAGCGGTGCGGTTGCCAGGGTCGAGGTGGTCGAACGCATCATGGCGCGCCTGGCCGGCCTGCATGATCTGGCCTTGCAGGCGAAACGAATGATCGTGTGAGTCGTGCAGTGTGCCAGTGATTACAGGTTGCTCGTGCAATCACCCATGACCTCGTACGTCACGCGATGGGTCTGGCCTTGATGATCGACATACTCCATGGTCGCAGGCACAACCCCGCAGGCGGTCGCGGTGTCCGACACTGAAACGACCTTGGCGATGTCCAGCGGCTGTGCCGGGTTGTACGAGGTAGCGGCGGGCTCGTTGCCGGCGGCCATGGCCGAGGTGGCGACAACGGTCAGAAACAGGCTGATCAGGGTTTTCATTTTTGTGGGCTCGGTGTTGATTCGGATGCTTGAAGTTTAGTCTTTGGCCGTGAGTGATAAAGGGGGCTGGGTTTGATTCAGCGTTGCAGGGAACGTAACAATCGCTGGTTTTGTGTGCATATCCGTTTCTGCGGTAACGGCTACTTAGGGTTCCGCCCTTACGGCGGGTCACTTGGAAAAGCCCCAAGTAACCAAGGGCTCTTGCCCCTTTCGTTCGGTGCCTCGCCTAGGCTCGGCATGCCCTCGCTCCGGTCCTGCTCCGTGGGCCCGCCGCCATCGGCCATCCATGGCCGGGGGCGGCTAACCCGGCATCCATGCCGGGTTGCCCACTGCGCAGAACCTGCGCTCGGCCTCTCGAGGGGGCGGTGCATCAAGATCAAAAGCTGCAGGCGAGCTAACGCTCGGCCTGTTGAGTGGTGAGTAGCAAAAGCTGTACGCCGATCTGCTTTATGTGGGAGCGGGCTTGCTCGCGAAGCTGTTGATCTTGCCGTTGCCGTTGCCGTTGCCGTTGCTGTTGCTGTTGCTTTGGCTTCAGATCTGCCGCCCCTTTCCCAGAGGCCGAACGCAGGCGTTGCGCAGGGGGCACCGCGGCAAGGATGCCGCGGTAGCCGCCCCCGGCCATGGATGGCCGATGGCGGCGGGCCCCCGGAGCAATGCCGGAGTGAGGGCATGCCGAGCCTAAGCGAGGCACCGAATGGCGGGGCAAGAGCCCTTGGTTACTTGGGGCTTCTCCAAGTGACTCGCTGTAAAAGCGAAACCGCCAGCAGCCGCTACCGCAGCAACGGATATGCCCCCAATCGTAAAACGACCCTCCGGAGCAAAGTCGAAGCCCATCCAACGGCCGGTGTAGACTGAGGGCCTGTTCTCTTTCGGCAAGACAAGGGAGTGTGCCCAGCCATGATCGGCGCCGAGTTACTGTCACCTGAAACCCTTACGGTAGGGTGGTTGATCTATGTACCGGTGCTGATCTGGGCCGTTGCGCGAGCATCGTGGGTCGAACTGTTCAGCGACAGTCGCCGCCAACATCTGTTGTTTGGCACGGTGTTCGCGCTGTTCATGCTCTGGCTGGTGCGACAAGACTTCGACACCGGCGTGTCCTACCACTTTATCGGCATGACCGCCGTGACCCTGTTGCTCGACTGGCCGCTGGCGATTGTCGGCGGGTTGGTCGCGCAAGCGGGACTAGTACTGCTCGGGCGGCAAGATCTGGCGGCGATGGGGGTCAACGGCGCGCTGCTGATTCTGCTGCCGGTGCTGGTCACCGAGTGCTGCGCCATCCTGGTGGAGCGAGCGCAGCCACGTAATCCCTTTGTGTATATCTTCGTGTCCGGGTTTTTTGCAGCGGCGCTGTCGGCGTTGCTGTGCCTGCTGCTGGCGCTGTGGTTGCTGTGGTTCGACGAACGTTTCGCCATGCCGTATTGGCTGGAAGATTTTGTCGGTTATCTGTGGCTGCTGATTTTCCCGGAAGCGTTCATCAACGGCATGGTGGTCAGTGCGCTGGTGGTGTTTTGCCCCGAGTGGCTGGAGACGTTCAATCGCACGCGCTACCTTTCGGCCCCCTGGAAAGACGACGATCCCAAATCTTGATCCACATCAAAGGCAAAAATCGCTCACGAATCCATGCTCTGGAAAACCTTCAGGAGCATCGAAATGAGCGTCTACGAATGGGCAAGGCAGGAGTTGCGTCAGAGTCTGGATGGGGCGCAGGAAGTGGGGTTTGATCCGGGGTTGAGCCTGCGCGCCTTGCTCAGTGCAGTGGTGCAACAGAGCAAGGCAGTGCGCAGCGCCGAAGACCTGGCCGATGAGTTGCGCTTTCTTGCGGAAAACCTCGATGACAGCCAGGACTACGGTTTTATGCGGCCTTGAAGATCAGTGACGCGGGTCGAAGTCTTCGCTGAACAGTTCGTCTTCGGCATCCGGGCTGACCGGAATCTTGTGTTCTTCCGAAGCCCAGGCGCCCAGGTCGATCAGTTTGCAACGGTCCGAACAAAACGGCCGGAAGGTGCTTTCTGGGCTCCATTCAACAGGGGCGCCGCAGGTTGGGCATTCGACGGTTGGGGTTTGGCTCATGACTGGCCTCCACGCAAAGTAAGGTAAAAGTGATGCAGGCGTTCAACCTCGCTGTGCAGCCAGGCGAGGTCGCGGTCGTTGACCACCACATCGTTGGCGTGGCTCACGCGGTCCTGTCGGCTGGATTGGGCCTTGAGGATCGCCTGGACCTGTTGCTCGCTGGTCTGGTCACGCTGCAGGGTGCGCTCGATCTGTAGTTGTTCCGGGGCATCGATCACCAGAACCCGTTGGGTCATGGCGTACTGCCCGGACTCGATCAGCAGCGGCGAAACCAGAATCGCGTAAGGCGATTGTGCCTTGGCCAGATGATCGGCGATTTCCTTGGCGATCAGCGGATGCAGCAACGCTTCGAGCCAGCGGCGTTCCTCTGGCACTTCGAAGATCAGTTTACGCAACGCCGCGCGATCCAGCTGCCCGTCGGCTTGCAATACGCCGGGGCCGAAGTGTTCGGCGATCCTGGCCAGCGCCGGGCGCCCCGGTTCCACCACCCAACGCGCCGCATGATCAGCGTCCACCACGTGCACGCCGAGGTTGATGAAGTGCTGGGCAGCCGCGCTTTTGCCGCTGCCGATGCCGCCGGTCAGGCCGAGAATCCAGGGTTTTTCCACAGGGGTATTCATTTCAAACCGACAAACTGCCAATAGAAGTCGGTTATTTGACCACCCCAGAGCAAGGCAATCCAGCCGGCAATTGCCAGAAAGGGTCCGAAGGGGATCGGCGCGGAGGTTTTCGCGTTGCGCAAACGCAGCAAAATCACGCCGACAACGGCGCCCACCATCGACGATAACAGGATGGTCAGAGGCAAGATCTGCCAGCCACCCCAGGCGCCGAACATCGCTAACAGCTTGAAATCACCGTGGCCCATGCCGTCCTTGCCGGTGATCAGCTTGAACAGCCAGAACACTGTCCACAACGCCATATAGCCGGCCACCGCGCCCCACAATGCATCATGCAAGGACACGAAGAGCCCGAAGCTGTTGACGATCAGCCCCAGCCATATCAGTGGCAGCACCAGCACATCCGGCAACAGTTGATGTTCGGCGTCGATCAGGCTCATCGTCAGCAACCCCCAGCTCAGGAGCAGCGCCATGCAGGCCTGCCAGCCGAAACCGAAATGCCAGGCGATGAACGCCGAGAGCAGACCGCAGGCCAGTTCGGTCAGCGGGTAGCGTTTGCTGATGGCTGCCGTGCAGTTCGAGCATCGACCCCGTAAGAGCAGATAACTGAGCACCGGAATATTTTCCCAGGCGCGGATTTGATGGCCGCAATGTGGGCACCGGGAATGGGGCAGCATCAGGTTGAAGGTCGATAGCGGTGTTTCGCCTGGCAAGCCCAACACTTCACGAGCCTCCTCACGCCATTCGCGGTCAAGCATTTTTGGCAGGCGCCAGACCACCACGTTGAGAAAGCTGCCAATCAGCAGGCCGACCAACATGGCTGAGATTACGAAGGTCAACGGGTAGAGGGTCAGAATGTCGTTAAAGGGCATGTCAGATCGCTGAGCCAAGTTGGAAGATGGGCAGGTACATCGCAACCACCAGACCACCGACGATAACACCCAGCACCACCATGATGAACGGCTCCATCAGGCTGCTGAGGTTATCGACCATGTTGTCCACTTCGTCCTCATAGAAGCTCGCGACCTTGTCGAGCATATCGTCCAGTGCGCCGGACTCTTCGCCGATGGCGGTCATCTGGATCGCCATATTCGGAAAGATACCGGAGGCACGCATGGAGAAGTTCAGTTGCATGCCAGTGGATACATCCTGCTTGATGCGCAGCACCGCGCGCTTGAACACGATGTTGCCGGTAGCGCCGGCCACCGAATCCAGGGCTTCCACCAGTGGCACACCTGCCGCAAAGGTAGTCGACAGCGTGCGGGCGTAACGGGCCACGGCGGACTTGTACATCAGCGTGCCAATTAGCGGCAATTTCAGCAGCCAGGTGTCCATTCGGTCCCGAAAGGCTTGCGACGTTTTAAAGGCGTGGCGCACACCGAAGATGGCCGCGATCAGCACGCCGAGCATCGCCCACCACCAGTCCTGCATGAATTCCGAGAGGCCGATGACCATCACCGTGAAGGCTGGCAATTCGGCGCCAAACCCTTTGAATACCGATTCGAACTGCGGCACCACTTTGACCAGCAGAATCCCGGTCACAATGATCGCGACAAACACCACCGCCAGTGGGTAGGTCATGGCTTTCTTGATCTTGGCCTTGAGGCTTTCGCTCTTTTCCTTATAGGTCGCCACTCTATCCAGCAGGGTATCGAGGGCACCGGCCTGCTCGCCGGCATCTACCAGGTTGCAGTACAGCTCATCGAAATACTGAGGCTTTTTGCGCAGGGAAGCGGCGAAGCTGTTACCCGCCGCGACTTCCTGTTTTACCTCGTCGATCAGTGTGCGCATGGCCGGGTTATCGAAGCCTTCACCGATGATGTCGAAGGACTGCAACAGCGGTACGCCGGCTTTCATCATGGTCGCCATCTGCCGGGTGAACAGAGCAATGTCCTGGGCCTTGATGCGCTTGCCCAGGTTGAAAATCGAGGTGGACTTCTTGCGCACCTTGCCGGGGTTGATGCCCTGCTTGCGCAACTGGGCCTTGATCAACGCCGGGTTCTGACCGCTCAACTCTCCCGTCACTTTGGTGCCTTTGCGGTCTGTACCTTCCCAGGCGTAGACGCTGATTTTTGCTGCTTTGACCGCCATATTCAGTCCTTGGTGACCCGGTTGATTTCTTCAAGGCTGGTGATGCCTTGCATGGCTTTGAGCAGGCCCGACGTCCGCAGGTCGTTGAAGCCGTCTTTACGCATCTGGATGTCGATTTCCAGTGAGTTGCCTTCGGCCATGATCAGCCGTTGCAGGTCCGGGGTATTCTTCACCACTTCATAAATCCCTACTCGCCCTTTGTAACCGTTGTTGCAGTGATCGCAACCGACTGGCTCATAGATCGTGAATGAGCCGATCCGTTCCTCGGGGAAGCCTTCCTTGAGCAGCGCCTCCCGGGGAATCTCGATGGGTTTCTTGCAATGGCTGCATAGCTTGCGCGCCAGGCGCTGGGCGATGATCAGGCTGACCGAGGTAGCAATGTTGAACCCCTGGATGCCCATGTTGTGCAGGCGTGTCAGGGTTTCGGCGGCGCTGTTGGTGTGCAGGGTCGACAGCACCAGGTGCCCGGTCTGGGCGGCCTTGATGGCTATTTCTGCGGTTTCGAGGTCACGAATCTCGCCAACCATGATCACGTCCGGGTCCTGTCGCAGAAATGAGCGCAGCGCCTGGGCGAAATCCATTCCCTGTTTGGGATTGACGTTGACCTGGTTGATGCCTTCCATGTTGATCTCCACCGGGTCTTCGGCGGTGGAAATGTTGATGTCCACGGTATTGAGAATGTTCAGCCCGGTGTAGAGCGACACGGTTTTACCCGAACCGGTGGGCCCGGTCACCAGAATCATCCCCTGTGGCTGCTTGAGGGCGGCCATGTACAGGTCTTTCTGGTCCGGCTCATAGCCGAGGGCGTCGATGCCCATTTGAGCGCTGGACGGGTCGAGGATCCGGATTACCACTTTCTCGCCCCATAGGGTCGGCAGGGTGTTGACCCGGAAGTCTATGGATTTGCTCTTGGACAGGCGCATCTTGATCCGCCCGTCCTGGGGCCGACGCCGTTCCGAGATGTCGAGACTGGCCATGACTTTCAGTCTCGAGGCGATGCGGTTGGCCAGTTGAATCGGCGGCTTGGCGACTTCACGCAGCATGCCGTCGGTGCGCATCCGCACGCGGTAGGTTTTTTCGTAGGGCTCGAAATGCAGGTCGGAAGAGCCGCTCTTGATCGCGTCGAGCAACATCTTGTGGACGAAGCGCACCACGGGTGCGTCGTCGGCGTCTTGTCCGCCAATGGAATCCTGTTTGTTGTCATCGATCGACTCGATGTCCACACCATCAAGGTCGACATCGGCCATGTCTTCCAGGCCGGTGCTAGGGCTGTCGAAGAATTTTTCGATGGCATCGGTGAGCTTGTCGTCTTCAACCAGAATGGCTTCGGTATTGAGCCCGGTGCTGAACTGGATGTCATTGATGGCCTGGTGATTGGTCGGGTCGGAAACGCCCACGAACAGTTTGTTGCCGCGTCGCCAGAGGGGCAAGGCGTGGTGCTGGCGGATCAGTTTCTCGCTGACCAGACCCTTGGGTTGGGTTTCCTTGTCCAGGCAGTTGAGGTCGAGCAAGGTCATGCCGAAGTGTTCCGACGCGATCTCGGCGACCAGGCGGCTTTTCACCAGCTTGTTCTGCACCAAATAGGTGACTAGCGGGGTTTTATCACGTTGGGCTTGCTGATACGCCTGTTGCGCGCTTTTGTCAGTGAGCAGTTCGGCCAGGACCAATTGCTTGGTCAGACCGCTAAGGGCGATGTCATTCATTGGGATTCCAAGCGCAGACAGTTCATGACTTATAGCCTAGTCAAGCGGAGGAACCAAACCAGCGACGTTCAGGGGACAAAAAGTGTCAGATAGTGCGGATTCTGGGGGTAGGAAAGGGGTTTGTGTCGCTCGCACGCCCCGCCAACACGGGGTGAAGGGCTTGGCATGGGCTGTGCTGCGGCTAATTCAGATCATGAGATTTCGACTCATGCATGGAGCTTGTCTATGAATACTCAGAAAGGTTTTACGCTTATCGAGCTGTTGATCGTGGTGGCGATAATCGGGATCCTGGCGACGGTTGCGCTACCGCAATATTCGAAGTATCAATCGCGGGCGAAAGTAACTGCAGGTCTTGCTGAAATATCGGCACTGAAGGTCTCTTACGAAGACATTATCAATCAAGGTAACGCCCCCACCCTTGCTCTGATGGGCGTTAACGCGACCACAGGTAATTGCACGATTGCGGTGGCGGGCACCGTCGCTACCGGTGTTGGCAGTATTGGCTGCACGATCCTCAATGCAAACGGCCTGGTGGCCGGCAAGACCATCACGCTTTCGCGCACGCTTGACGGTGGCTGGACTTGCGCCTCGACAGTACTCAAAGAGTACGCGCCTAACGGTTGCCCTGGCGTCTGATCCAATTCCAAGCCTGTCCCATGCCCCGCGATTCACAACGCGGGGCATTTTTTTGTTCGTCATTTGAGGGGTCGATTCAAATAATCAAGAAAATCCCGACATTTCATGGCCTTAGGCCTGCGACAAAACCCGCAACTTGCATGTAGAGAATCTCGCAGTCATGCATTTTGCATGATTTCGAAAATCCTCTGTTTTTATAAGATACTGATTTATAACGGTTTATTGCTTGGCCGAAAGTTGGCACAGCGTTCGCAATATCTCTGGTAACCCTGCTGACAAGACACGCAGCAGACTTTATGAAAAACAGGAGTTACTCGTATGAAGAAGTTCGCTATCGCTGCCGCTACTGCTACCGCGCTGACCCTGACCATGGCCAACGCTGCATTTGCACAGACCACCACCACCCAAGCCCCGATGACTCTGGCGGCGGGTGAAATGACTAAGGCTAAAGAATCCACTTCCGATACCTGGATCACTACCAAAGTCAAAGCAGACCTGGTGACTGAAAAAGGCATTCCTGGTACCGACATTAAAGTCGAAACCAACAAAGGCGTTGTATCCCTGTCGTCCACCGTTGCGGTGACAGACGCTCAGAAAACCACCGCAGTGGCCATTGCCAAGAAAATCAAAGGCGTCAAAGCGGTCTCCGCTGACGGCCTGAAAGCCGAGTAAGGCAAGACTTCTCGCCTGGACTGGGAGAAGGCGCGGCAGGCGGGCCGAGCAATACGTCAGCCGCCTCTGGAGAGTTCATGCGAAAGGCCATAAGGATGTGGCCATTACAGGCCTCGGCATTCGTGTCGGGGCCTGTTCTATTTGGGTCAACGCAAAGCACATGTGGGAGCGGGCTTGCTCGCGAACGCGGCCTGACAGCCAACATTTTTGTTGAATGTTAAGCCCTCTTCGCGAGCAAGCCCGCTCCCACATTAAATTGTGCCCACATAAGATCGTGGTGAGTTCAGTTACCACGCTTGCTGGTGATCTGCTTCAAGCGATTACCTTCAAAACGCAGGTACTGATACATCCCGCCGTTGGGCCCGTAGGTCCATTCCTCGACTTGAAACTCTTCCCGCCGGTTAGCGCTGCGCTTGTAGCCCAACAGATCACGGCTGACCGGTTCACCGCATTTCTGCAGTACTTCGCTGGACCTGTCCCCGACACTGACCAATTGACTGCCGCAGCGTAGGGTATCGGCTGCCGAGGCCTGACTGGCAGCCATTGCCAGTGCCAGGTACATCAGCCATTTCGCGCCCATCACTCGGCGTCCAGATGCAGCGGCGTAACCACTCGGCCGTCACTTTGTGCTTCGCCGAGGTTAGCGTCGATGAAGTACACGCGGTCATCGGCCAGCTGACCCTTGTCGACCAGATAGTCCTTGATGCTGCTGGCGCGTTCCTGACCCAACTGACGCAACAGCACGTCGCTGGAACTCCAGAACTTGATCACGCCTTCGCGCATTTTTACCGTGCGTTCTTCCTTGCCAAGATCCTTCCACTCGGCGGGCGGCTGCGTCTTCAGGCGCGTGCGGTAAATTCCTTCCAGCAGCGAACCCTTCTCGTTGTCCGGTACTTGCACCAGCGAGGCCTGAGCCGGCACTTTGTCACCGCGGCGCTGGAGCATTTTGTAGTAGTTGTATTGGTATTCCCGTTCCAGACGTTGCTCGGCGATCAGTGGGCCATCGCTGCTTGCGGCAGCCGTGCCTTCGATTTCCAGGCGCAAGGCCGGACGTTCCTTGAGGGCCTGGGACAGTTTGACCAACGAACCCTCGGCATCCTTGCTCAGGTCGCTTGAACCCGGCGCAAACGAGACAGTGCCCAGATCTTCCGAGCCGCCGCCTCTGACCAGCCCGCCAATCATTTTGAATGGCGCCGCAGCAGCTTTGACGATCAGGTTGCGCAAGGTCTGCCAGACAATCGGCATGATGCTGAACTGCGGGTTGTTCAGGTCGCCGGTCACCGGCAGTTCAATGGAAATCTTGCCGTCGACGTCCTTGAGCAACGCGATCGCCAGTTTCAGCGGCAGGCTCACGGCGTCCGGACTGTCGACTTTCTCACCCAGTTGCAGCTGCTCGACCACCACTTTGTTTTCGGCCTTGAGCTGGCCCTTGGTGATCAGGTAATGCAGGTCGAGATTGAGTCGGCCCTTGCGGATGCGGTAGCCGGCGAACTTGCCGGAGTAGGGCGTCAGCGTGGTCAGTTCAACACGTTTGAAGCTGGTGGCGATGTCGAGGCTGGCCATCGGGTCGAACGGGTTGACCGAGCCCTTGATGGTGACCGGTGCATAGCGGTCGACCTTGCCTTTGATATCGACACTGGCTGGTTTCGCCTGACGGCTGTCGATGGTGCCGATCTGGCCGTTGAGTTGTTGCACGGCGGTGGCGAAGTTCGGGGTCAGGCTGAAGTCGGCGAAGTTCGCCGAACCGTCATTGATGGCAATGCCGCCAATGTGGATGCCCAGCGGTTTTTCCTTGCCGGCAGGTTTGGCAGCAGCCGTTTTGGCGCCGGAGTCGGGCGGTTGCGGAATCAGCAGATCATCGATGTTAGTGGTGCGGTCATCGTTGATCATGAAGCGGGCATAAGGCTGGAACAGTTTGACCTTGTCGATCGACAGGCTATCGCCGTGCTGATAATTCAGGCCTTCGAGCACCAACTGCTGCCACTTGAGGAAGTCGCGGGTTTTGAGGGTGTCGAGGGTATGCAGTTGATCGACCTGAGCTTTGCCTGTGACGCTGAATGCCAGCGGCTCGGTGCTTTTCAGATCGACCGCCAGATCACTGCCGAGCATGCCGCTGCGCAGTTCCAGGCGAATGAACGGGGTGATGTAGGACTGGGCGACGCGCAGGTCGATGTCCTTGGTTTGTACTTTTAACTTGGCGCTGACCGGGGCGAGATTGACGATACCGTCTGCCGTGATCTTGCCTTGCTTGCCCACGCCCGTATCGAGCTTGAGGTTAAAAGGCGAGCCATTGAGGCTGTCGAAATTCTGCAGGTCCAGGTTCAGCGGGCCGACGTCCAGCGCCACGGCGGGTTGCGCCTTGCGATCAGCCAGATGCACCTGGTAATCGCGCAGTTGCACGTCTTTGAGCAGCACCTGCCATGGTTTGCTCGGTGGCGCCGGTTCGGGTTTCGGTGAATCGGCAGCTGCCGGGGTGGTGGCCGGTTCGGCTTTGGCTTTGGCGGCTGCTTTGGACGGTTGGCTGGCGAACAGTTTCTGCCAATCGAGTTGCCCGTCGGCTTCAAGGGCGGCCCAGGTTTCCAGTTTCTGGCTGCGGATCTTGCCGACGACCACTTGCTGCTTGGCCAGGTCTACGGTGGTTTCGCTGATGTCCAGCCGCCCAAGCTTCGCCAGCGGCCGACCGTCCGGTGCCTTGATGTTGAAAGGCGCGACGCTGACGGCGACGTTGCTCAGCAGTAATTCGGTTTCTTTGGACAGGTTCAGCTTGTAATCGGTGCTCAGGTTCAGGGTGCCGTTTTCCAGATCCAGCGGCACCGAATCGCGCACGTATGGCCACCAGACTTTCATGTTGCCATCGGTGACTTTCAACTTACCTTCGGAGGCAATCGGGATCAGGCTGAAATTGCCGGTCCAGTCGATCTGTCCACCGGCAGGGCCGACGGCCACCAGGGTCATGTCGGCGTTATCTTCTGGCAGGGTGCTGAGGTTCTTCAGCTCGAAGTCGAGTTTGTCGTAGAGGAATTCGATCGGCTCGCTGGGCCGTGCATCCTGGAAGTGCACATAGCCGTCGGCCAGTTTGGTCCGCTCGATGCGCAACGGGAACGGTTTGGCGTTCGGGTCGGCCGGGGTCGGTTCACTGGCGGGGATTTTGAACAGGCCAAGCAGATTGAGCTTACCGTCCTTGCCGAAGAGGATTTCGGTCTTGGGTTTGTCGATTTCGATATCGGACAGGTGCAGCGCCTTGGTCCAGAGGCTGTCGATTTGCAAGTTGGCATATAGTCGCTCGAAGCCGACCTGTTCCTTGCCCGGCTCGCCGATGATCAGTCCCCAAAGGGTGACTTCAAGGCTGAACGGGTTGAGTTCGATCCGCGAAATCGTGGCGGGCGTCGTTGCGTAACTGGCCAATTGTTGATTGGCCACCCGTAACGCGATGCCCGGCAAAATCAGAAACCCCAGCAGGCTGTAGAGGGCTAGAGCGGTCAACAGAGCGCCAATAGCGCGAATCAATCCTTTGGGCATGTGTGGCTTCATCTGTCTGAATCGGAGTGCGTTGGAGTATGGCACGCGTTTGCGGTTCCGAAGTGATCATGCTTTATAGGATTTATCTGATTTTTCGGACGAATCTCAGAGCTGCAGAATCAGGGTTTTCAGCGGCGGCTGCTCATCCATTGACGGAAAATCGCCGCCTGGTTTCATCACGGTCCACTCGCGCACCGGCCGGCCGGCTTTCTCTGCACAGCGCAAAACTTGCTCGCGCCAGTCGTCCATGCTGACTTTTGCGAGGTTGTTGCAGCAGATCAGCACGCCATTGTCGGCGGTGGTCAGCAGCGCGGGTTTGAGCAGGCTCTGATAGTCGCGCAGCAAGTCGACGGTGCCGAAAGCGCTCTTGGCCCAGGCCGGCGGGTCCAGCAGCACCAGGTCGTACTGACGCTGTTCCAGACGCTGATAGCTCGGCAGTTTTTGCCCGCGGCGCTGGCTGATCGGTAGGCCGGCCAATTGGCGGATTGCCGGGAAGTAGTCGGACTGGATGAAGTCCATGGTCGGCAACTGCGGATTGAGCAGGCCGTTCTCACGGCCGACGGCCAGGTTGCCTTCAGCGAAGTCGAGGTTGCAGACTTCGCTCGCGCCACCGGCCGCAGCACTCAGGCCGACGCCACAGGTGTAGGCGAAGAGGTTCAGCACACTTTTGTTTTTGCTGTGCTGCTTGACCCAGCCGCGCGTGTTGCGCAAGTCGAGGAACAGCAGCGGATCCTGGCCGGCGTGGCGGCCGCGAACCCGGTAATTCAAGCCCCATTCGTGGCCGATCAAGTCTTGCAGGGCGGCTTCGTCGGCGCGGTAGACGGTGTCTTCGCGGTCGATACGCGAGTTGCCACGGGAGCGATCGTTGTAGACCAGCAGCGTCTCGAGGCCCAGGTGCTGATTGAGGGTGTCGTGCAGTTGCAGCAGTGCGTCTCGCTCCAGCGACTGGTGAAAGCTTTGCACCAGCAATTGCGGGCCGTAGCGGTCGATTGTCAGGCCGCCGGCGCCTTCCTGGCTGCCGTGGAACAAGCGATAGCAATCGGTGCCTTGCTGATGCAGTTCGGCCAGCAGGTCCTGACGACGATCGAGGGCGGCGCGCAGCGCCTGATTCAAGGAAGACATGCTGGGCGCCTTGCAGGAGGGAATTTGGCGCGGGAGTTTAACAGCTTGGCGCGGGACCGCGGTGCTGCCTTCGCGAGCAAGCTCGCTCCCACAGGGGATTTGTGTCGTTCATCAGTCCAATGTGCGGGCTTGCTCCGGGCGGCGATCCGACGAAGCTTTTCAGCTCTTTCTAGCTGAGCAACCCCATCCGTCGTTTGGCCCGGTGCACCGAGCCGTTACGCACCGCCCAACGCAGCATCGGCGTGCTGCGGTTGACGCCGGCGCGGATCAGCTTGCGTTGCAGCGGGCTCTGTTGGACACCCAGCATGTCACTGGCCCAGTCCGGCAGCAGGTCGATCCCGGCCTGCATCATCAAACCGCCGAAAGGTTTGGCCAAACGGCTGGGGGACGGGGCGTTCAACAACAGCCGTAACACTTCGCGACTGCGCTCATCGCACAGCAGCTGTGGACGAATGCGCTCAAGGTAATCGGCAATCTCCTGACGTGAACGCGGCACGTCACGGGCGCCGAGCCGTTCGGCAACCAGCGCGATTTCCGCGTAGTAACGATCCTGATCAGCCAGGGACAGGTCCGGATTGCGGTAACGCAAATGGGCTGCGAGGAAGTTGCTGACTTCGGCCACGTGCACCCAGGTCAACAGATCGGGATCACTGGCGGCGTAGGGCCGGCCATCCGGTGCCGTGCCGGTCACTTGCAGGTGGATGGTGCGGACTTTCTCGATCAGCCAGTCGGCGTCCTTTCGCGAACCGAAGGTGGTGCCGGAAATGAACTGCCCGGTGCGGCGCAGTCGGCCGATCATGTCCTCGCGAAAATTCGAATGGTCCCAGACCCCGGCCAGGGCCAGTGGATGTAGAGCTTGCAGCATCAAGGCGCTGATGCCACCGATCAGCATGCTGCTGAAGTCGCCATGCACTTGCCAGCTCACCGAATCGGGCCCGAACAGGCCGGGATCACCCTTGGGGTTTTCCAGGTCGAGCTTGCCCAGAGACAGACCGGTCAGGCTCATGATCTGGGTTTCGATGCGGGTTCGAATGAATTCCATGGCGACTCAGTGGCGGAAAAGGAGGCGCGGCCATTAACGGCCGCGCTGGCTTTTGAAACAAGCGATTATTGGTTCAGGCGTTTATCGACCAACTCCTGGACCACGCTCGGGTCAGCCAGGGTCGAGGTGTCGCCCAGGCTGTCCAGTTCGTTGCAGGCGATCTTGCGCAGAATGCGCCGCATGATCTTGCCCGAACGGGTTTTCGGCAAGGCCGGCGCCCACTGGATCAGGTCCGGTTTGGCGAAGCTGCCGATTTCCTCGCTGACGTGAGCCAGCAGTTCTTTCTTCAGTTCGTCACTGGGCTCGGTGCCGTTCATGGGGGTGACGAAGGCGTAGATGCCCTGACCCTTGATGTCGTGGGGGTAACCGACCACCGCCGCTTCGGCGATGCTGTCGTGCAGCACGAGCGCGCTTTCCACTTCCGCGGTGCCGATGCGGTGTCCGGAGACGTTGATCACGTCGTCGATGCGCCCAGTGATCCAGTAATCGCCATCCTCATCGCGCCGGGCGCCGTCGCCGGTGAAGTAGTAACCGGGGTAGGGCTTGAAGTAGGTATCGACCATTCGTTGCGGGTCGCCGTAGACGCTGCGGATCTGCGCCGGCCAACTGGACTTGATCGCCAGCACGCCGCTGCCGGCGCCTTTGATTTCCTTGCCCGCTTCATCGAGCAACACCGGTTGCACGCCGAACATCGGTTGCGTGGCGCAGCCGGGTTTGATCCGTTGAGCGCTGACCAGAGGGCTGAGCATGATGCCGCCAGTTTCGGTCTGCCACCAGGTATCGACGATCGGACAACGCTGTTCGCCGACAGCATTGAAGTACCACTCCCACGCTTCCGGGTTGATGGGCTCACCGACACTGCCGAGTAATCTGAGGCTCGCGCGGGAAGTTTCCTTCAACGGTTCGGGGCCTTCACGCATCAGGGAGCGCAGGGCGGTCGGGGCGGTATAGAAAATGTTCACATGGTGCTTGTCGATCACCTGCCAGAAGCGTGAGCTGCTCGGGTAGCTCGGCACGCCTTCGAAGATCAGCGTGGTCGCGCCGTTGGCCAACGGACCGTAGACGATGTAGCTGTGGCCGGTGACCCAGCCGACATCGGCGGTGCACCAGAAGACTTCGTCGTCACGGTAGTCGAGCACGTACTTGAAGGTCATCGCCGCTTGCAGCAGGTAGCCGCCGGTGGTGTGCAGCACGCCTTTGGGTTTGCCGGTGCTGCCGGAGGTGTAGAGGATAAACAGCGGGTCTTCGGCGTCCATTGGTTCAGGCGGGCAATCGTCGCTGACGTCGCGCAGTGCCTGGTGATACCAGATGTCCCGGCCCTCGACCCAGTCCACTTCGCCCTGAGTGCGCTCGACCACGATGACGGTGCTGACGTTCGGACAACTTTGCAGCGCCTTGTCGACCTTCTGCTTGAGCGGCACGACTTTACCGCCGCGCACGCCTTCATCGGCGGTGATCACGGTGCGGCAGTCGGCATCGAGAATCCGGTCACGCACAGAGTCCGGAGAGAAACCACCGAACACCACCGAATGCACCGCACCAATGCGCGTGCAGGCGAGCATGGCGTAGGCGGCTTCGGGGATCATCGGCATGTAGATGCACACGCGGTCGCCTTTCTTCACGCCACGGCTTTTGAGCACATTGGCCAGGCGACAGACGTTGTGATGAAGTTTTTTGTAGGTGATCTGCGCGGATTCGGCAGGGTCGTCGCCTTCCCAGATGATCGCAATTTGATCGCCGCGCTTTTCCAGGTGACGGTCGATGCAGTTGTAACTGACATTCAACTTTCCGCCGGCGAACCAGCTCGCCTCACCGGTTTTCAGGTTATAGCGCTGGACGGTATCCCACGGCTTACTCCAGTCGAGAAAGCGTGTGGCCTGTTCGGCCCAGAAGGTGCTGGGGTGTTCGATGGATTGGCGGTACAGCCGCTTGTAGTCGTCTTGACTTAATTGTGCAGCCCGGCGGACGGCATCGGCTTGGGGGAACGTGCTGATATCGAACATGACGGTTCCTTATTCTTGTTTTGCGACAAGTAATAAAGATGCGCCGAGTGACCAACGGGTTCAAGTCATACACAAAACAACTGTGGGAGCGAGCTTGCTCGCGATGGCGGCATAACATTCAACAGAGATGTTGACTGTCAGTCCGCTATCGCGAGCAAGCTCGCTCCCACAGGGGATCGGGTCTAAGTAACTTACCCGCGGTGACGACCGCGGAAGTAGTTGATCAGGCCTTGGGTTGAAGCATCGTCAGCCGGGGTTTCTTCGCTGCCGACCAGGCGGTTGTAGACGCCTTTGCCCAGCTCTTTACCCAGCTCCACGCCCCACTGGTCGAAGGCGTTGATGCCCCAGATCACGCTTTGCACGAAGACTTTGTGTTCGTACATCGCCACCAATGCGCCGAGACGACGCGGGCTGATGCGCTCAACCACCAAGGTGTTGCTCGGACGGTTGCCCGGGATCACCTTTTGCGGTGCGATTTTGTGCACCTCTTCTTCGCTCATGCCCTTGTCGCGCAACTCGGTTTCGGCCTCGGCAAGGGTCTTGCCCAGCATCAGCGCCTGGCTTTGCGACAGGCAGTTGGCGTACAGCCACTGGTGGTGGTCGGACACAGGGTTGAAGCTGACGATCGGCACGATGAAGTCGGCCGGGATCAGTTGAGTGCCCTGGTGCAGCAACTGGTGATACGCATGCTGACCGTTGCAGCCGACGCCGCCCCAGATCACCGGGCCCGTGTCGGTGGACACCGGAGTGCCGTCCTGGCGCACGCTCTTGCCGTTGGATTCCATGTCCAGCTGTTGCAAGTGCTTGGTGATGTTGCGCAGGTAGTGGTCGTACGGCAGGATCGCGTGGCTCTGTGCACCCCAGAAGTTGCCGTACCAGACACCGAGCAAGGCCAGCAACACCGGCATGTTCTGGTCAAAGGGCGCGCTCTGGAAATGCTGGTCCATGGTGTAGGCACCGGACAGCAGCTCCTTGAAGTTCGACATGCCGATGGCCAACGCGATTGGCAAACCGATGGCCGACCACAGCGAGTAACGGCCGCCAACCCAGTCCCACATCGGGAAGATGTTTTCTTCGCGGATCCCGAATGCCACCGCCGCTGCATTGTTGCTGGATACGGCGATGAAGTGACGGTACAGCTCGGCTTCCGAACCACCCTGAGCCAGGTACCAGGCGCGTGCGGCCTGGGCATTCTTCAGGGTTTCGAGGGTGTTGAAGGATTTTGACGAAACGATGAACAGCGTGGTTTCGGCCCGCAGTTTCATGGTCAGTTCGTGGAACTCACTGCCGTCGATGTTCGCCAGGTAATGGCAACGCACGCCCTTCTGGGCGTAGGACAGCAGCGCTTCGGAGACCAGCTCCGGGCCGAGGAACGAGCCCCCGATGCCGATGTTCACCACGTCAGTGATCGGCTTCTCGGAGTAACCGCGCCACAAACCGTCGTGGATACGGCCCACGAGGTCGGTGATCTGGTTCAGGACCTTGTGCACTTCCGGCATCACGTTGACGCCGTTGACCTTCAGCTTGTCGCCGACCGGACGGCGTAGCGCGGTGTGCAAGGCCGGACGGCCTTCGGAGGAGTTGACGATTTCGCCTTCGAACAGCGCTTTGATCGCGCCCTGGAGGTCGACTTCGTTGGCCAGGCCCACCAGCAGATCGCGGGTCTGGGCGTTGATCAGGTTCTTCGAGTAGTCGAGAAACAGGCCGCAGCTGCTGAGGGTGAATTGGGTAAAGCGCTGCGGATCGGCATTAAAGGCTTCGCGCATGCTGAAATCCTGCATGGCTTGGCGGTGGTCATTCAACGCTTGCCAGGCGGGCAGAGCGGTAACGTCTTGAGGGGTGCGGTAATACGCCATCGCTGCGGGTTTCCTTTTTACTTGAACGGCCTTTTGAACACTAAAAATACCGGAGCGCTGTGGGTGGGCGTCCGGTCAACTGCGTCGACACGATTTCATGACACAGGGCGAATACAGTAAACCTCGCGCTGCGATCTGTCTTGACTTTGTCTGACCCGTTCCCGGTACTTTTTTATACATCGAGCAGGGAACGGTCCGACAAACGGAAGGGGGAGGGGCTAAGACTGGATCAGGCGACCTGAACCGGAATGGCATTGCTGGTATGGCTCAGTTCATTACCCGGCGCCATGTAGAGCATGCGTGGCTTGAAATTGAGCAGCTCGGCTTCGCTGTAGTGGGCGTATGCGCAAATGATCACTCGGTCACCGACCTTGGCCTTGTGTGCGGCTGCACCGTTGACCGAGATCATGCGCGAACCTTCTTCGCCACGAATCGCGTAGGTGGTGAAGCGTTCACCATTGTCGATGTTGTAGATCTGGATCTGTTCGTACTCACGGATACCGGACAGGTCCAGCCATTCGCCGTCGATGGCGCAAGAACCTTCGTAATCGAGTACAGCGTGTGTGACTTCGGCGCGATGCAGCTTGGCCTTGAGCATGATGGCGTGCATGAGTGTTTCCCCAGGTCGGAATCGAACGGCGGGCAGTTTGCCCGAAGGCTTGAGGGGCATCAATACAGACTGGAAGCCACCACAAAACCCAATGTGGGAGCGGGCTTGCTCGCGAATGCGGTGGGTCAGTCAACATTTTTGCTGAATGACCCACCGCATTCGCGAGCAAGCCCGCTCCCACAGGGGGATTGTGGTGTTCAGGCAGTAGCGTCGAGATTCAGATGCAGGTTATCGATCAACCGCGTAGTGCCCAGGAACGCCGCCACCAGAATCACCAGATCCCGATCTTGCGCAGTTGCCGGACGCAAGGTCTGGGCATGACGAATCTCCAGATAGTCAGGACGCAAACCCGCCGCTTCAAGCTGCTTGATCTGCGCGCTGATTACGGCCGGGAAATCCCGTTCGCCCTGTTTGATCGCGTCGGCAATCTGGCTCAAACCGCGATACACAACCGGCGCAACGGCCCGCTGTTCTTCGCTGAGGAAACCATTGCGCGACGAGAGCGCCAGGCCATCGGCTGCACGGACCGTCGGTTCGCCGATAATCTGGATCGGCATGTTCAGGTCATGCACCAGGGCGCGGATCACCGCCAGTTGCTGGAAGTCTTTCTGGCCGAAGATCGCCAGATCCGGCTGGACCATGTTGAACAGCTTGGTGACTACCGTCGCCACACCTTCGAAATGCCCGGGACGGCTGGCGCCGCAGAGGCCTTCGGAGAGTTGGGGGACGCTGACGCGGGTCTGGCCGACTATGCCGTCGGGGTACATTTCTTCAACGGTTGGCGCGAACAGCAAGTGGCAACCGGCCTGGAGCAGTTTCTCCTGATCGGCTGCGAGGGTGCGCGGGTACTTGTCGAGGTCTTCGCCGGCGCCGAACTGCAGCGGGTTGACGAAAATGCTCGCGACCACGAAATCCACCCGTTGGGTGGCTTTGGTCACCAGTGCCACATGACCGCTGTGCAGGTTGCCCATGGTCGGCACGAAGCCGATGCGCTTGCCTTCACTGCGGGCACGGGCCACGGCGGCCCGCAATTCGCGTACGGTTTTTACGGTGTTCATGCAGAGAATCCGTGTTCGATACCAGGGAAAGTCGCCGCTTTGACTTCAGTGACGTACGCACCAAGCGCCGCTTGAATGTTTTGTTGCCCGGCCATGAAGTTCTTCACGAACTTCGGCACACGGCCAGTGATCGACAGGCCGAGCATGTCGTGCAGAACCAGCACCTGGCCGTCGGTGGCACTGCCGGCGCCAATGCCGATCACCGGAATTTTCACCGCTTGGGTGATTTCTTCGGCGAGCTCACTCGGTACGCATTCGAGCAGCAACATCGACGCGCCAGCTTGTTCCAGGGCGATCGCATCGGCACGCATCTGCCGCGCCTGGTTTTCGTTGCGACCCTGGACTTTGTAACCGCCGAGGATATTCACCGATTGCGGTGTCAGCCCCATATGCGCGCATACCGGGATACCGCGTTCGGCCAGCAGACGGATCGAGTCCCCCAGCCACAGCGCACCTTCAACCTTGACCATGTGCGCACCCGCCTGCATCAACAGGGCACTGTTGGTCATGGCTTGTTCGGTGGTGGCGTAGGCCATGAAGGGCAGGTCGGCGAGGATCAACGCATCGGTGTTGCCACGTTTGACGCACGCCACGTGGTAAGCCATTTCAGCGGTGGTGACCGGCAGGGTGCTGTCGTGACCTTGCAAAACCATGCCAAGGGAGTCGCCCACCAGCAGCACTTCGACACCAGCCTCATTGCAGGCGTGGGCGAAGGTCGCGTCATAGCAGGTCAGCATGGTGATCTTTTCACCTTTTTGCTTGAGACCTTGCAGAGTGGTCAGGGTGATGGCTGGCATGAAAAGTTCCTCATTCAGGCGCTGTGGAAACTACTGCGAGTAACGCGCGTGATTCTTCGTTAAATACAGGCGCACGGTCTGTTGTCGTGCTTTTAAGGCCTGGATTGCGCCCTTCAACGCCGTGTTGGCGGCAGCGGGACGCCTATAGTCGTGAGGAGAACTCGGGAAGTCAATTGCGTGTGTTACCGCATTGTTACGCGTGGGGTGTTACCGGGGTAACTGATGCGATTCAGCAGCTGTAATCTCGTGTTCGACACAAAAACCAGTGTGGGAGCGGGCTTGCTCGCGAATGCGGTGTTTCATTCAGCATCAATGTTTACTGTCACACCGCATTCGCGAGCAAGCCCGCTCCCACAGGGGATTTTTGTCAATTTTGGGGGAGGCGTTCCAACCCGACGAACGGGCAAGCGGCGAGCAGTTCGTTGAGGCAGCGACCATCGGCCAGACGCAAATCCGCAGGCGCCAGTTCGGCCAGAGGATACAGAACGAACGCCCGTTCCTGCATATGGTAGTGAGGCACCTTGAGGCGAGGTTCATCGATCAGCCGATCGCCGAACAGTACGATGTCGAGATCCAGCGTACGCGGCCCCCAACGTTCAAGGCGCTCGCGGCCCTGCCCGTTCTCGATGGCTTGCAGCGCATCCAGCAGCACCAGCGGCGGGAGCGTGCTGTCGAGGGCGGTAACCGCGTTGGTGTAACGCGGTTGGCCGGGCAGTAGCGAGTCGCTCTGATAAAACCCGGAAACCCCGATCAGTTCGGTCTGCGGCAACTGTGCCAGCGCCTCGACGGCGCTGCGCAATTGTTCGGCGGGGTCAGCCAGATTGCTGCCCATGCCGATGTAGATGCGTTCCATGGATTACTCGCCCGTGGCGCTCGGTGCGCCGGCGGTACGTTTGCGCTTGGCGCCACCGCTGCGGCGACGTTTGCGTGGAGCGCCGGTGCCGTCATCCTTGCCGCTGAGGTCGCGGATCATGTCGCGACGTTCGCTGTCGTTGGCGTCCTGATAATCCGTCCACCATTCGCCCAGGCCATCAGTCTGCTCGCCAGCGCTTTCGCGCAGCAGCAGGAAGTCGTAACCGGCACGGAACCGTGGGTTGTCCAGCAACAGGTCGGCGCGCTTGCCGCTGCGGCGTGGCAGACGCTCCTGCATGTCCCAGATCTCGCGGATAGGCATGGTGAAGCGTTTCGGAATCGCGATGCGCTGGCACTGTTCGGCGATCAGTTCATGAGCCGCTTCCTGCATCGCCGGAATTGGTGGCATGCCGCGCTCTTGCAGGCGCAATACACGAGCCGGCAGGGCAGGCCAAAGCAGCGCCGCAAACAGGAACGCCGGGGTTACCGGTTTGTTCTGTTTGATCCGCAGATCAGTGTTGATCAACGCTTCGCTGATCAGCGTGTGGGTATAGGTCGGGTTGTATTCCAGCGCCTCGGCACTGGCCGGGAACAGCGGATCGAACAGCTGCAGGTCGACCAGCATCTCGAAGGTGTCCGCGGCATGGCCGGAGAGGAACAGCTTGAGCACTTCTTCGAACAGGCGGGCCGATGGAATCTCGCGCAGCATCGGCGCCAGTTCACGGATTGGCGCGGCGCTGTGTTTTTCGATGCCGAAATTCAGCTTGGCGGCGAAACGCACGGCTCGCAGCATCCGTACCGGATCTTCCTGGTAGCGTTGCTTCGGGTCGCCGATCAGGCGGATCAGGTGATTGCGGATGTCGTGTACGCCGTTGGCGTAATCGAGGATGCGCTCGCTGACCGGATCGTAATACAAGGCGTTGATGGTGAAGTCGCGGCGTTGCGCATCTTCTTCCAGCGTGCCGTAGACGTTATCGCGCAGGATGCGCCCGCTTTCGTTACGGGAAGACTGGTTGCTGTCTTCCTCTTCATCGTTTTGCGGGTGATTGGCGCGGAAGGTCGCGACTTCAATGATTTCGCGGCCAAAGTGGATGTGTACCAACTTGAAGCGACGACCGATGATCCGCGCGTTGCGGAATTCGGCCCGCACCTGCTCAGGCGTGGCACTGGTGGCGACGTCAAAATCTTTCGGCGTGATGCCGAGCAGCATGTCACGCACACAGCCGCCGACCAGATAAGCCTGGTAACCGGCGTTCTGCAGGCGTTCGACGATGTTCACCGCGTAGCGACTGAATTGGGCCTTTTGCAGCGAATGTTGGCCGCTGTTGAGCACTTCAGGCGTACTGCGAATGTGTTGCGTATGACGCTTGGGAGAACGGAATGACTGGAACAGCTTCTTCAGCATGGGATGCACTGTTTGAAGGAATGTTCGGCCAAAACGAAGAATGACCGCATGATGGGCGGGGATTCTAGCATTTAGTCGGGGGATGGTGTAGGAAGCTGCGCAAGCGCTTGAAGGGGGGGGGCTTGTTGGTGCGGATTGGCTCTGTGGTAGCAGCTGCCGAGCCTGCGAGGCTGCGTTCGACTACGCAGTAGTCGTAAAACCAGAGATTGCGGTGTGTCAGAAGAAACCCGGTGCTTGTATTGGCGACTGCTTCGTCCGAATGCGGCCCAAACCGAACGCAGCCTCGCGTTGCTCGACAGCTGCTACAAAGTCGAACGCACTGCCGCTACAAGGGCCAAACGCCAGAAACTACAAGGGGAGCCGAAGCTCCCCAAGAAAGTAGTTGCGTGCTCTATTTTTATTTTTGATTCGGGCTTCTTGTTTTTGTTGAGTGCCCTCGCCATGAAGTTTTTCCTTCATGACCCTCCCAATCGGGAGCCAAGAGCAAACGGATTGCTTTGGTCGCTGTGTTGCAGTGATCTTGCGATCCAACCAGTTCAGGCTCTGTCTTGTGACAGTTTTTTGTTGTTCTCGGCCTGGTCGTGGGGCAAGCCCCAAATACAACGCCTCTCCAAAAGAATCAGTTAGCTGCGCCTCTCGCCGTCTTGTTTTTATTGTGCGTGAGTCGATACGTCTTATTTTTATTGTCTTGTGCATTGCTTGTTATTGTTCTTGTACCAAACATATAGCAGGGTGCGTGCCAACTTTTGCGAAGCCCAGCAAAACAAAGGGTTAAGCTGGCTGGTGAGGTTTTCAGCGGCCAAAAAAAGCCGGGGCTTCGTTACCGTAAGCCCCGGCTTCTGTTACGTGAAAAATCTGAGGTAACAGTTTCTTCACGAAGTCACGTGTTACCCACGCATCAGACAGGTGACATTCAGCTTTCGCTGGCGACCCCGGTCTTGCGCCGCGGGATGCCCAGGCGCTGACGGCGTTCCCACAGGCATTTGCGACTGACACCGAGTTTGCGCGCCAACTCGGTTTCGGTCATGTGGTCCTGATGCTCGAGAACGAAGTGCTGGAAGTAGTCTTCCAGTGACAGGTCTTCGGTCGGCTCATGGCTATTGTTACCGGCGGCGCTGCCCTGTTGTGGGGGCAGGCCAATGAAATCGTCATCGTCCAGATCGCTCAGTTCGATGTCGATACCCAGCAGCTCGGCGGAAATTTCCGGGCTCTCGCACAGGATGACCGCACGTTCTACTGCGTTTTCCAGCTCTCGAACGTTACCCGGCCAGGAGTAATGACGAATGGCTTGCTCGGCATCCGGGGCGAATTTCAGATCGGTGCGGTTGACCCGCGCGCTCTGCCGCGCCAGGAACGCGGTGGCAATTTCGTTGACGTCCGCGCCGCGCTCGCGCAGGGCCGGCAGTTTCAGGGCGATCACGTGAAGGCGGTAATACAAGTCTTCACGGAACTGGCCGATTTTCGCCAGGCTCTTCAGGTCCCGGTGAGTCGCGGCGATCAGGCGCACATCGACTTTCTGGGACTGCACCGAACCCACGCGACGAATTTCACCTTCCTGAAGGACGCGCAGCAGGCGGGCCTGGGCTTCCAGTGGCAGTTCGCCGATTTCGTCGAGGAACAAGGTGCCGCCGTCGGCGGCTTCTACCAGGCCGGCACGCCCGGCGCTGGCGCCAGTGAACGCGCCTTTTTCATGGCCAAACAGTTCGGACTCGATCAGGCTTTCCGGAATGGCCGCGCAGTTCACCGAAATCATCGGCGCCTTGGCGCGTTTGGACAAATTATGCAGGGCGCGCGCCACCAGTTCTTTACCGGTGCCGGATTCGCCCTGGATCAGGACATTGGAGTCGGTTGGCGCGACTTTGCGGATCTTGCTGTACAGATCCTGCATAGGCGGGCAGGAGCCGATGATGCCGATTTCGCCGTTGCTGTTATTGACACCCGGTTTCGCGGCGCCGTTGCCGGCTTTGCCGACGGCAGGTTCACCGCTGGCTTGCACCGATTGCCGGTCACGCAGGATTCGCGCGACGGCCTGAAGCATTTCGTCATGATCGAAAGGCTTGGCGATGTAATCGACCGCGCCCATCTTCATCGAGTCGACCGCCGAACGCAGGCTGGCGTAGCTGGTCATGATCAGCACCGGAGTGCCTTGGCCGAGTTTGATCAACTCGGTGCCAGGCGCGCCAGGCAGACGCAGGTCGCTGACGATCAGGTCGAACGTGGGAATGGTGAAGCGTTCTTGTGCTTCCTGCACTGAACCGGCTTCGCTGACCTGGTACTGGTTACGTTCCAGCAGGCGGCGCAAGGCGGAGCGGATAATTGTTTCGTCTTCGACGATCAAAATGTGCGGCATTGATTCGATACTCTCGACGGTCTCAGTTCACAGCGGACGTCGCTTCGACATGACGCGGCAAGGTCACCCGGATACGGGTGCCGCGCTGGCTTTGAACATCAGCCGGGCTGTCGATGGTGATTTGTCCATAATGCTCTTCAACGATGGAATAGACCAGTGCAAGGCCCAGACCGGTGCCTTCGCCAGGATCCTTGGTGGTGAAGAAAGGTTCGAACAATCTATCCATGATGTTCTTCGGAATACCGCTGCCTTCGTCCTCCACGATCAAATCGACCGTGTGTTCGCCGGCTTCGCTTTTGACCCGCACCGCACTGCCCGGAGGCGAGGCGTCGCGGGCGTTTGAGAGCAGGTTGATCAGTACTTGTGCAAGCCGCTGGGGGTCGCCTTCGACCCAGTGATCGGGATCGCAGAGGTTGTAGAACTGCACTTCGAAATTGCGTCGGTTCAGGGCCAGCAAACCGATGGCATCCTGGGCCACTTCCGCCAGACAGACGGGCTCGTCGCTGTGCTGATGACTGCCGGCGTGGGCGAAGCTCATCAGCGACTGAACGATGCGCGACACGCGTTTGGTTTGCTCCAGGATCTGCCCGCTGATTTCCTTCAGTTCACTGTCTTCTTCGCGCTCTTCGCGCAGGTTCTGCGCCAGACAGGCGATGCCAGTGATCGGGTTGCCGATTTCATGGGCCACGCCCGCCGCGAGTCGACCGATGCTGGCCAGGCGCTCGGAGTGCACCAGTTTGTCTTCGAGCATCTGGGTTTCGGTCAAGTCTTCCACCAGCAGCACCAGGCCGCTGTTGCCGGGCGCAAGCGGTTCATCGATCGCTGCTTTGTGCAGGTTCAGCCAGCGGGTTTGGCCGTCGAGCGCCAGGTGCTGTTTGTGCAAATGCTCGTCCGGCAGATTGATGAAGCCTTGCAGCAGCTCTTTCCAAGGATCGGCAATAGTACTCAGCCGCGAACCGACCACACGCTGCGCGGCAATCCCGGTCAGCTCCTCCATGGCTTTGTTCCACATGAGGATTTCCTGATCCTTGGCCAGCGAGCAGACGCCCATCGGCAATTCCTGCAGGGTCTGGCGGTGGTAGCGGCGCAGGGCATCGAGTTCGGCGGCAAGCCCGGTCAGGCGCGAGTGGTAATCCTCGAGACGACTTTCGATGAAGTGGATGTCTTCGGTGACGTAGTTTTCGCCGCCGGCCTTATAAGGCAGGAATGTCTCGACCATGTCCTGAGCCACACTCGGCCCCATCAGGCCGGAGAGGTTGGCTTCGATACGGTCGCGCAAACGGCGCAAGGCATAAGGCCGGCGCTCGTCGAATGGCAGATAGAGGTCGCGCAGGGCCTGTTCGACTTCTTTCTGCGCTGCCTTGGCGCCCAAGGGTTTTGCAAGCTGCGTGGCGAATTCCTGGGGGGAGGCGGCGTGCAGTTCGCGGCGTTGCGGCCGACGCACGTTGTCCACGGCACAGGCTTCGGCGGCGCTGGCCTCTTCGCTGCTGGCGTTGGTGAACAGCGAGATCAGGGTGAACATCAGCACGTTGGCCGCCAGCGAGGCGATCGCCGCCATGTGCCAACTGGTGTCGTCCAGCACGTAGATCATGTTCAGCAGCGGTATGTAGAAGCCTTGCAGATTGCCGACCAGCGGCAGCAGCATGGTCACCAGCCACACCAGAATCCCCGCGAGCAAACCGGCGATGAAGCCGCGGCGGTTGGCGGTCGGCCAGTACAGTACCGACAGCACGCCCGGCAGGAACTGCAGGGTGGCGACGAAGGCGACAATGCCCAGATTCGCCAGATCCTGCTCCGCGCCCAGCAGCAGGTAGAAACCGTAACCGGCCATGATGATCGCGACGATCAGCGCCCGGCGGGTCCACTTCAACCAACGGTAGATATTGCCTTCGGCGGGTGGCTGATAAAGCGGTAGCACCAAGTGGTTCAGCGCCATCCCGGACAGCGCCAGGGTGGTGACAATGATCAACCCGCTGGCCGCCGACAATCCACCGACATAGGCCAATAGCGCCAGGGCCTTGTTATTGGCGGCGATGCCGATGCCCAGCGTGAAGTATTCCGGGTTGGTGGTGGCGCCGAGTTTCAGTCCGGCCCAGAGAATCAGCGGTACCGCCAGGCTCATCAACAGCAAGAACAGTGGCAAGCCCCAGCTCGCACTGACCAGCGAGCGCGGGTTGAGGTTTTCGGTAAACGTCATGTGGTACATGTGCGGCATCACAATCGCCGAGGCGAAGAACACCAGCAGCAACGTGCGCCATGGACCTTCCTGCAATGGCGTGTGCAAAGCGGCGAGGGCGGTCTGGTTTTGCAGTAGCCACAGTTCCAGTTGTTGCGGGCCATCGAACACGCCATACAGCGCATAGAGGCCAACGCCACCGATGGCGATCAGTTTGATCACCGACTCGAAAGCAATCGCGAACACCAGGCCTTCGTGTTTCTCGCGGGTGGCAATGTGGCGGGAGCCGAAGAAGATGGTGAACAGCGTAATCAGTGCGCAGAAGCTCAGGGCTACGCGATGTTGCACCGGCTCGCGGGTGAGGATGCCGATGGAGTCGGCCACCGCCTGAATCTGCAACGCCAGCAACGGCAGCACACCGATCAGCATGAAGATCGTGGTCAGTGCGCCGGCCCAGGTGCTGCGGAAGCGGAAGGCGAACAGATCGGCCAGGGACGACAACTGATACGTGCGGGTGATCTTCAGAATCGGATACAAAAGTACCGGCGCCAGCAGAAACGCGCCGGAAACGCCCAGATAGCTGGACAAAAATCCGTAGCCATATTGATAGGCCAGGCCCACCGTACCGTAAAACGCCCACGCACTGGCATACACGCCCAGCGACAGGGTATACGTCAGCGGGTGGCGAATGATCGCCCGGGGGATCATGCCCCGTTCGCTGACCCAGGCTACGCCGAACAGCACCGCTAAATATGCGGCGCTGATCAGGATCATCTGGGTCAGGCTAAAGCTCATCGGCATCTTTTTGGCTCTGCAGGATGAAGGTCACGACGATCAGAATCAGCCAGAGCAGATAAGGGCGATACCAGGCGCCAGTGGCGTCGATCCACCAATCCATGATGGCCGGGGAGAACAGATAAATCCCCACTACCAGGAGCAGGACCAAGCGATAGATGTACATCCCGGCCTCTCTTTTTTATGCGCGTGCCCGAAAACGTGCGGCGATGGTAACGGATGGGCGCGCCACTGCAAGTGTGATCACTGTAGTTGCGCTTCGGGCAGGTTGAGTGTGCGCGGGATCAACACTGCATCCCAGTGGGCTATGCCCCAGTTCAACACTTCCCGTGGGGTGGCGTAAGCCAGTTCGGCACCGGGATTCTGCCCCAGTGCGCGCAACGCACGCAGCAACAAGGGGGTTGCCTGATCTTCGGTCAACGGCGGCGAGCGATAGGACTTGCCGAGCTTGTTGCCATCGGGCTGGGTAATCAGCGGGATATGCAGATAACGCGGTTGCGGCAGGCCAAGCAGTTCTTGCAAGTAGAGCTGGCGCGGTGTTGAGTCGAGCAGGTCGGCGCCGCGGACGATATCGGTAATGCCTTGCCAGGCGTCGTCCAGCACCACCGCCAGTTGATAGGCGTAGAGCCCGTCGCGACGACGGATCACAAAATCGCCAACTTCCCGACCCAGATGCTGGCGGTATTCGCCTTGCACCCGGTCGATGAAGTGGTATTCCAGCTCGGGGACGCGCAGGCGAATCGCCGCATCTTTGGTGCCGTGGCCGGCGTTGCGGCACAGTCCCGGATAAATCCCGTGATAGGGCGCAAGTGTTTTGCGCGAGCAGGTGCACGCGTAGGCCAGGCCATGATTGAACAGGCGATTGAGGACTTCGGCGTAGGCATCGTGCCGGTCACTCTGTCGGACCATTTCACCATCCCACTCGAAACCGTAGCTTTCCAGGGCTTTAAGGATCGCTGCTTGAGCGCCGGGCTCTTCCCGTGGCGGATCGAGATCTTCCATGCGCATCAGCCAGTGGCCACCCACCGAGCGCGCGTCGAGGTACGAGGCCAGCGCTGCGACCAGCGAACCGAAATGCAGATGTCCACTGGGCGTGGGGGCGAAGCGCCCGATGTAGGTGGGGGCGGTCATAAAGGCGACGTTACTTTCCAGGCTTGCACCAATCACCCTGTGGGAGCGGGCTTGCTCGCGAATGCGTTGGGTCAAACACCATCAATTTTGAATGTCAGATCGCATTCGCGAGCAAGCCCGCTCCCACAGGTTTCGTGTCGAGGCGAATGTCAGAAACAAAAACGGAGCGTTCGCACGCTCCGTCTTTCGTTCAAGTCGAGATTACTTGCCGACTTGCTTTTCCTTGATTTCCGCCAGGGTCTTGCAGTCAACGCACATATCGGCGGTAGGGCGGGCTTCCAGTCGCTTGACGCCGATTTCGACGCCGCAGGACTCGCACCAGCCATATTCTTCGTCTTCGATCAGTTGCAGCGTCTTGTCGATCTTTTTGATCAACTTGCGCTCGCGGTCGCGGGCACGCAGCTCGAGGCTGAATTCTTCTTCCTGGCTGGCACGGTCTGCCGGGTCCGGGAAGTTGGCCGCTTCGTCTTTCATGTGATCAACCGTACGGTCGACTTCCTGCATCAAGTCCTGTTTCCACTTATTCAGGATCTTGGTGAAGTGAGCGCGCATGGGCTTACCCATGTATTCCTCGCCCTTTACTTCTTTGTAGGGTTCGAAGCCGCTGATCGACTGGTTTTGCTGCTTTGCTTGGGTGGGCATGAAATGGACCGCCTCTACTCTTGTAATCCATTGCGCAGGATTGCTCCATCACCGACACCTGCCGGCCCTGCGGCTGCAAGCGGGCGAACTTACCAGATCAAATCGGACCGCGCTACTCCCGGATGTCGAGGTAGTGGCCCGCTGTGCTTGCAAATGATTGCAAAGCCTTGTCTGGTGGCGCTGGAGACCTGATCAATTATTGATTTTAGTCAAACCTGGGACACACGCTTGAGTCGTTTGAGACCAGCGTTATAACGGTCTGACCGCTTTAGGTTCTCGCTCGTTCCTGCGCTTGGGTAGAATCAGTTTTTTTCCCCGTTGAAGGAAAGCTAATGGCTCAGTCCTACAGTGCCCGCAGTCGCGCGATCGAACCTTTCCATGTCATGGCGCTGCTGGCGCGGGCCAATGAACTGCAAGCCGCTGGCCACGACGTGATCCACCTGGAAATCGGCGAACCCGACTTCACCACCGCCGAGCCGATCATTCAGGCCGGCCAGGCCGCCCTGACGGCGGGGAAGACCCGTTACACCGCCGCGCGTGGCATTCCCGAGTTGCGTGAGGCCATTTCCGGCTTTTATCAGCAACGTTACGGTTTGAGCATCGACCCGCACCGAATCCTCATCACGCCTGGCGGTTCTGGTGCGCTGCTGCTGGCCAGCGCCTTGTTGGTGGATCCGGGCAAGCACTGGCTGTTGGCGGACCCGGGATACCCGTGCAACCGGCACTTTTTGCGGTTGGTGGAAGGCGCAGCGCAACTGGTGCCGGTCGGTCCGGACGTGCGCTATCAGCTGACGCCGGACCTGATTGCACGCCATTGGGATCACGACAGCGTCGGCGCCCTGGTGGCGTCGCCAGCCAATCCGACCGGGACGATCCTGACCCGCGATGAGCTGGCAGGCCTGTCGGCTGCGATCAAGGAGCGCCACGGTCATCTGGTGGTGGATGAGATCTATCACGGTCTGACCTACGGCACTGATGCGGCCAGCGTGCTGGAAGTCGATGACAGTGCCTTTGTGCTGAATAGTTTTTCCAAGTATTTCGGCATGACGGGATGGCGACTTGGTTGGCTGGTGGCGCCTGAAGCGGCGGTCGGTGAACTGGAAAAACTCGCCCAGAATCTCTACATCAGCGCCCCGAGCATGGCTCAGCACGCCGCTTTGGCCTGCTTCGAACCGGCCACGATCAGCATTCTGGAAGAGCGTCGCGCCGAATTCGGCCGTCGTCGGGATTTCCTGCTGCCAGCCCTGCGAGAGTTGGGCTTTGGTATCGCCGTTGAACCTGAAGGCGCGTTCTACTTGTATGCCGATATCAGCAAGTTCGGCGGCGATGCCTTCGCGTTCTGCCGACATTTCCTGGAAACCGAACACGTGGCGATTACTCCGGGTCTGGACTTCGGTCGTTATCAGGCTGGCCACCATGTGCGATTTGCCTACACCCAAAGTCTTCCGCGCCTACAAGAAGCGGTCGAGCGGATTGCGCGCGGCTTGAAGAGCTGGCAAGGCTGATGCGTTTTCATCCTCCCCTCGAAGAAGGCCGTTTGATTCGTCGTTACAAGCGTTTTCTCGCCGATATCGAAACCGTTAGCGGCGAGTTGCTGACCATTCACTGCCCGAACACCGGCTCGATGCTCAATTGCCAGGTCGAAGGCGGGCAGGTCTGGTTCAGCCGTTCCAACGACCCCAAGCGCAAGTTGCCCGGCACCTGGGAAATCGGCGAAACGCCGCAGGGGCGCTTGTTTTGTGTGAATACCGGGCGGGCCAACGGCTTGATCGAAGAAGCACTGCGAGCCGGTGTCATCACCGAATTGAACGGTTTTACCGAGCTGAAGCGCGAAGTGGCCTACGGTCAGGAGAGCAGTCGCATCGACTTCCGTCTCGATTACCCGAGCGGGCCGGCTTATGTGGAAGTCAAAAGCGTCACTTTGGGCTTCGATGGTTCTTTGGTGGCAGCATTTCCCGATGCGGTGACCCAGCGCGGGGCCAAGCATTTGCGCGAATTGGCGCATTTGGCCCGGGACGGAATTCGTGCGGTGCAGTTGTATTGCGTCAATCTCACCGGCATCGACGCTGTACGTCCTGCAGAAGAAATCGATTCGGCCTACGCCGCAGCCTTGCGTGAGGCGGTGTCGTGCGGGGTTGAGGTGCTGGCCTATGGCGTGCACTTGACCCACGAAGAAATGGTGGTCGATCGGCGTCTGGATGTGTTGCTGAACGGCTAAAGACTGACCCAGATCCCTTGCTCGTCTTCGCGGCAGGCGACTGTGGTCAGGGACTGCCCGGCACAAGGGCCGGCGACGCATTCGCCGTCTTCGATCAGAAACAGTGCGCCGTGGGTCGCGCACTGGATGAGGCTGTTGCTGGGGTCGAGAAACTGGTCAGGCTTCCATTCCAGTCCGACGCCACGGTGCGGGCAGCGATTGATGTAGGCGTAAACCTGGCCGCCACGGCGCACGGCAAAGAGCTTCTGGCCGTCGATGTCGAAACCGCGACTGCTGGCATCGGCCAGCTCAACGCCTGCACAAAGAAACTTCATGTCTATCCTCAAGTCCTGCGGCTCGTGACTGGATATGTCCGAGCTTGACGTTCAAATGCAAACAATTATCAAATGGCCGCCTTGCCCTTCGGTTACAGATGCCAGGCGCCAAGGATACGTGGCCTGTCATTTCAATGCCCGGGAAAACCCTTAAAGGAAGCTGTTTATGCGCCTGAGTACCCGCGTTGCTGCGCTTTGTGTCGGACTCCTCGTCAGCCACCACGCCGCAGCGGCCGAGTTGCCACAACGTTGGGTCAGTGCCGGTGGGGCTTTATCGGAATGGATCAGCGCGCTGGGTGGTGAATCGAAACTGGTCGGTGTCGATACCACCAGTCAGCACCCGGAATCGCTCAAGGCATTGCCAAGCATCGGGTATCAGCGGCAATTGTCGGCGGAGGGTATTTTGAGCTTACGCCCGCAGATACTGGTCGGCACCGAGGAAATGGGACCGCCACCGGTACTTTCGCAGGTTCGCAGTGCAGGCGTGCAGGTCGAACTGTTCTCGGCCCAGCCGGACCTGCCGACCTTGCAGGGTAATTTGCAGCATTTGGGCAAGTTACTCGGCGCTGAAGATCAGGCCTCACAATTGTTTCAGACGTATCAACAGCAACTCGATCAACAAAAGATCCGGGTCACTCGGGCGCAGTTGAAGGAAAAATCGCCGGGCGTGCTGTTGTTGCTTGGCCACGCGGGCGGCAAACCGCTCATCGCCGGCAAGGACACCGCCGCCGATTGGTTGCTGCAACGGGCCGGTGGGCACAATCTGGCCACGCATACCGGCTATAAACCCTTTTCTGTTGAATCCCTGGTCAGTCTGGATCCCGAGGTGCTGGTGTTTGCCGATCGTGCACTGACCGGCAATGCGGCACGTGCGGCGTTGTTCAAGGAGAACCCCATCCTGTCCTCGACCCGCGCGGCCAAGGGCGGGCGAGTCATGGAGCTTGATCCGACCTTGTTGGTTGGGGGCTTGGGGCCGCGGCTACCCGAGGCGTTGAAAAAACTGTCTGACGCCTTTTACTCTGGTTCGGCCGGCGAATGACCATCCTGGTTAAACCACGCGCTTTATTCATGGGTCTGATCCTGCTGTGTGTGGTGGCTATCTGGCTGTCGTTGGCGCTTGGGCCGGTGAGCTTGCCGTTGTTCGACACCTTGCGTGCAGCCCTGCGGCTGGTGGGTGTACCGATCGCTCCCGACGGGCTGGAACAGGCCGAGCTGATCCTCGGGCAGATTCGTTTGCCGCGAACCTTGCTGGGTTTGGCTGTGGGTGGCGTATTGGCACTGTCCGGCGTGGCGATGCAGGGGTTGTTTCGAAATCCTCTGGCCGATCCGGGGCTGGTCGGCGTCTCCAGCGGTGCGGCATTGGGCGCGGCGATCGCGATTGTCGGAGGCTCGGTATTCGGCGGACTGCCCGAATCCTTCGGGCCTTATCTGTTATCGCTGTTCGCGTTTCTCGGCGGGCTGGGCGTGACGGCATTGGTGTATCGACTGGGCCGGCGCAACGGGCAGACCAATGTCGCGACCATGCTGCTGGCCGGAATTGCGTTGACTGCGCTGGCCGGCTCCGCCGTGGGACTGTTCACGTATCTGGCGGATGACGCGACGCTGCGCACCCTGACGTTCTGGAACCTGGGCAGCCTCAATGGCGCCAGCTATTCGCGGCTCTGGCCGTTACTGCTGATCAGTGCCGGCGTGGCGCTGTGGCTGCCGCGCCGGGCCAAGGCCTTGAATGCGTTGTTGCTGGGTGAGTCGGAGGCCGGTCACCTGGGCATCGACGTCGAACGGCTCAAGCGCGAATTGGTGTTTTGCACGGCGTTGGGTGTCGGTGCTGCGGTGGCAGCGGCGGGGATGATCGGGTTTGTCGGTCTGGTGGTGCCGCATCTGGTGCGACTGCTGGCCGGTCCGGATCATCGTGTGCTGTTGCCAGCGTCAGTATTGGCGGGGGCCAGTCTTTTGTTGTTTGCCGATCTGGTGGCCCGACTGGCCCTGGCGCCGGCCGAATTGCCGATCGGGATCGTCACGGCTTTCATCGGCGCGCCGTTCTTTCTGTATTTATTGCTCAGAGGGCGTGCCTGATGTTGCGAACGCAAAATCTGCAAATCCGTAGGGGCCGAAAGATTGTCCTGGCGGACATCACGCTTGAGCTCAAACCAGGCGAAGTCCTCGGTGTGCTGGGACCTAACGGCGCCGGTAAAAGCACCTTGCTCGGCGCCTTGTGCGGCGAGTTGCAGGCTCATCATGGCAGCGTCTGGCTCGACGAGCGCGAGCTGAGCGATTGGACGGGGGCGTTGCGAGCGCAGCGTTTGGCGGTATTGCCGCAGGTGTCGACCCTGGACTTCGCCTTTCGTGTCGAAGAGGTGGTCGGCATGGGCCGCTTACCCCATCAAAGCGGTCGGGTCCGCGATGACGAGATCGTTGCCGCCGCATTGCACGCTGCCGATGCCGGGCATTTGAGTGGCCGCAGCTATCTGGCCTTGTCCGGTGGCGAACGTCAGCGGGTGCATCTGGCGCGGGTTCTGGCGCAGCTCTGGCCGGGCGAAGCGGGGCAAACGTTGTTGCTTGATGAGCCAACGTCGATGCTCGACCCGCTTCATCAGCACACCACGTTGCAAGCCGTGCGCGAGTTCGCCAATCGTGGCGCAGCGGTGCTGGTGATCCTGCATGATCTGAACCTGGCAGCGCGCTATTGTGATCGCCTGTTACTGCTCGAAGGCGGGCTCCCTGTGGCGCTCGATACACCGGAGCAGGTGTTGCGCCCGGAACCACTCAAGGCCGTGTTCGGGCTGGAAGTGCTGGTGCAGCAGCACCCGGAGCGTGGGCATCCGCTGATCATCGCCCGCTGAGTTTTTTATGGAGTGAAAACATGCGTGGGATTTTGATGCTGGCCTTGCTGTTGCTGAGTGCCTGTCAGCATGTTTCGACTCCGCCACCGGTTGTGGGCGAGATTCGGGACTTTCGCAGCGGCCAGGCTCTGACGGCAGAGGAACTGGTTGAGCGGTTGGAGTCGCCTTCACGACTGATCGTGGGCGAGCAGCATGACAATCGCGATCACCATGAACTGCAGTTGTGGTTATTGAAGTCGCTGGGTGAGCGGCGAGCTCAAGGCAGTCTGCTGCTGGAAATGCTCACGCCGGATCAACAGCTGCGCGTCGATGACGTCCGTCACGCCTCGACACCACCGACGGATTTACCCGGTGCATTAGCGTGGCAGTCGGGTTGGGACTGGAATCTGTACGGACCCATCGTTCGCTTCGCGCTTTCCCAGCCATACCCGCTGCTGGCAGCCAATCTGGACACGCCTGAAGTCCGTGCCGTTTACGCCAATCCTCCGACATTGAGCGGTTCGCGTTCCAGCGCAGCTTCAGTCAAGGACGAGTTGCTGAAGCAAGTCAGCGACTCCCACTGTGGTCTGCTACCCGAATCGCAAATGCCGGCGATGCTGGCGGTCCAGCAACAACGTGACCGACGGATGGCCGAGCGCCTGTTGGCGGCACCCACGCCTTCACTGCTGTTTGCCGGCGCTTACCATGCGCGCAAGGATGTCGGCGTGCCGATTCATGTGCTTGATCTGGGAGAGCCCCAGGTGCCTGTGGTGTTGATGCTGGCGGAGCAGGGCAGCGAGGTCACACCGGCCATGGCTGATTACGTCTGGTACACGCCTGCAACGCCGCCCCAGGATTACTGCGCGCAAATGCGTAAGCAATTTGGCAAGTGATCGAACGACTTTTCTCCAGGCAAAAAAAGACCCGGCAAAAGCCGGGTCAAATAACCGTGATTAGCCTGATGAGGAGATATCTGAGAGTCCGAACCAAGGGCTTTTCAAATATCGACCAGTCTCGCGACCAGTTGTGATAATCATAGCGATTCTCATTACCCAGTCAACCGCTGATTTCTCAATTATTTGAAATGCGCTTTCCGTTCGCTGGAAACGCCCGTAATCATTGGGTTTCAGCCTGTGCGGTTGAGCGAGCTCAGCTGAATGATCTGCTTGTTCAGCAGGTCGATACGTCGAGCCATGCTCTCGATCAGGCTGTGGGCAATCTTCGGATTACTTTGGGTCAGGCTGAGAAACTGGTCCTTGGGGATCAGCATGACGGTACTGGGTTCGCTGGTGATCACGCTGGCATTACGCTTCTCGCCGGTGAACACCGCCATGGCGCCAAAAATCTCGTCCTTGGGTACATCGCCGACTTTGTGCCCGTCAACAAAGGCCTCGGCGTGACCATCAATGATGACGAATACGTGATCCGCGTCTTCGCCCTGATGGATCAACACTTCGCCACTGGCCACGCGCTGAAAACCATTGGTGCTTCGAAACTCGGGTTGTTTCAGGCGGGCGAGTGCGTCGGACAGCAGGGCGGACTGACCGGCCATGTATTGAAGGAACAACTCCGACCGCTCCGGGTCGGCATAGATATGCTGAAAAACCTCGGAGCGCAGATACGGCGTCAGTGCCAAGGGGCTATCGCTGCGAAAGCGGCAACGCGGCAGCTCTGTGCCCTGGCGCAAGCCGATCAGATCTCCCTCGTGCAGATAGAACAATGCCCGCTCGTCAACGCACCCATGCAGCAGGCCATTTTCCAGCACAAACAGTTGATCGCCGGGTAACAGGACGGCCAGATCATCGACGGCTGAAAATTCCAGGCTCGGTCCGCAGGGCATCAAACCTTCCAGCAGCCGGACGGGAATATGTTGCAGTCGGTTGATCAGCGCGTCGGCGTAAGCCGGTTGTTCCCCAAGTAGGTACATGGCTGCTGCGTCCGTTCAGTTCTTGTGACGTGACGAGATAGCTTCCAGCTGTTTGTTCAAGGCGTCCTTGCGCTCGGCGGGAATGTCATTCCAGTGCACATCCATCAGGGCACCTTCGATGGCATACAACAACACCTTGGACGCCCGAAACCCGCGCGTGCGCACGGCCCGATAAGCATCCACCGCCCCCAGGCGACGCAAGTCCGAGGCGCTGTGGATGCCCACGGCATGCAGCCACTGCGCCGACGTCTTGCCAAGATTCTTCAGGTGCTGCAGTTCATCATTCATCAAGCCTCCTTGCGACGGCCGAACGGTGCGTGGGCGAGCTTCTCAGGAGTGTAGCCATCAGTAGGAAAAGCGTGATTGTTTGGTCGGTTTCGACGCAAAAGCTTCTAAGAGGCAGATGTCTGGAGAGAGGAAATGTCGGCGAGTGCAGTAGAGGCAGGCAACGCAATCCCTGTGGGAGCGAGCTTGCTCGCGAAGACGTAGTGTCAGTCGACATCAATGTTGAATGTCATACCGCCTTCGCGAGCAAGCTCGCTCCCACAGGGATCGTGTCATATCGGGGAGGCGATGCGGGTATTAGCGGGTGCGATAACGCAGGCGTGTACCGAAATTCATCGACATCAGGATCTCGTCAGCACTCAGCTCTGGCGGGAAGTAGGCGCCGGAGATCTGTGCATGAGCAAGGCTCGCGCCTTCCAGGGAGGCGTTGCGAAAGTCGATGCCGCGCAAGTCGGCGGAGCGGAAGTAGGCATCGGTAAAGTCGACGCCGTCGGCGTTCAGTTCACGCAGGTCCAGACCCCGGAAATCGCCACCGACCATGTCGATAGGTCCGTCTTTGGGGCGCTCGTTGTTGAAACCTGTGATGTCGTCTTTGTGCAGCAACGCATAAAGCGGGGTGTCGAGAAGTTTCGGCTGGCTCATGTCACATCACCTGTTGGTTTTATGACGCCAGTATAGTGCCACTATTTGGCAGCCGTGAAGCCGGCGAAGGCTTCACGGCTGAAATAGTTTCTTACAGGCCCGGCAGGCGCTGGCGAATCTGTGCAACGACTGTGTCGAGGGTTCCGCTTTCATTGGTCTGAACGCGTTTGCTGCAAAGAATCTCTTCAGGCGTCAGGGCCTCACGAGTGGCTTGCTGGGCTTCGATAACCGCCAGGTTGGCGTCGGACGGGTCATTTTTGTCTGCCTGGCGCAGAGCCAGCCAGCTCTCGATCACCGCTTGCGGCGCATTGCAATCGAGGATCAGGAATGGCGCGCCGGTGGCTTCGGCGATTTTCGCTGCGCCGTCACGCTGGTCGCGCTTGAGGTACGTCGCATCGACTACCACCGGGAAACCAGCACGCAGGATCACTGCGGCAATTTCATGCAGGTGGGTGTAAGTGGCGGCGCTGGCGTCGGCGCTATAGATGCCGGCCTGCGGGTCGTTTGGCACGGTTTGCTCGCCGAACAGACGTTTGCGCTCTACATCGGAACGCAGGCGAATGGCGCCCAACGCTTCCACCAGACGCATGGCCACGTGGCTCTTGCCGACGGCAGAAACACCGTGGGTGATGGCCATGAAGCGCGAAGGAATGGTGCTGTAGCTTTCCGCCAGGTTGGCGTAATTGCGGTACTGACGCAGGGTGGTGGCTCGCTGAACCGGGTCGGCCTCGGCCGGCATGCTGAACAGGCTGACCTTGGCGCGAACCAGTGCGCGATAGGCTTTATAGAAGTTCAGCAACTCAAGGCCCTGATAATCGCCGGTCAGTTCCAGGTACTGGCTGATGAAGCGGCGCGCCAGACTCTTCAGGCCACGGTCTTCCAGGTCCATCGCCAGGAAGCCGGTGTCGGCGTAAACGTCGGTGAAGCGGAACGGTTCGTTGAACTCGATGCAGTCGAAGATCACGACCTTGCCGTCGATCACGGTGGCGTTGCCCAGGTGGATGTCACCGTGGCATTCGCGGATGAAACCTTCGGTCTTGCGCTGGGCGAACAGTGGCTTGAGGCGTTCGAAGCTGCTTTCGGCCCAGGCTTGCAGCGCATCCAGTTGCAGCAGATCGGCCTTGTCGCTGAGGAACGGGCGGATCTGTTCGAAGTTCTGGCGTACCGGCGCCATCACGCTGTCCGGCGTGCCGGCTTCGTGTTCGGCAGGCACTTTCGGTGCGCTGAGGTGGAATTGGGCGATCTGCGCGGCCATCTCATCGATGTGCGCAGTGGTCAATTCGCCGTTGGCTTGTAGGGTGCTGAGTAACCCGCTTTGTGGGAATTGACGCATCTTCAGTGCGTAATCGACAACCGGACCATCGCCGCCCAATTGTGGCGCTTCGGCGCTGCCGGTGATCGGCAACACTTCGAGGTACAAATCGTTGGTCAGGCGCTGGTTCAGGCGTAGCTCTTCAGCGCAGAAATGCTCGCGGGCGTCGAGGCTGGTGAAGTCGAGGAAGCCGAAATTCACTGGTTTCTTCACTTTATAAGCAAAGGGACCGGTGAGGATTACCCAGGAAATATGGGTTTCGATGACCTGGAACCCGTCTACGGGATGCGGGTAGAGGGCCGGGTTTTGCAGGGCAGCGATCAGGGACTGGCTCACAGGCGATCCTTCAGAGTCTGGGGAAAATTCACGGCCGTCATTATGGCCGCAAGTCCGTCTGACGCAAACCTCGGAGGGCTCCTGTTGAGTATGAATAAAGTGCGTATAATCCGCCGCCATGACTCGTACTCGATCCCCCCGCACCCCCAAAAAACCACCTTCCAAGGGCCTGCGCCCCTGGCTGGGCTGGGCCCTTAAACTCAGTCTGGTCGGCCTTGTGGTGCTGGCCGGGTTCGCGGTTTACCTCGACGCGATCGTCCAGGAGAAGTTCTCCGGCAAGCGCTGGACCATTCCGGCCAAGGTGTACGCGCGCCCGCTGGAGCTGTTCGTCGGACAAAAGCTCAGCAAGGACGATTTTCTGACCGAACTCGATGCCTTGGGCTATCGACGTGAAAGCGTGAGCAATGGACCCGGCGCGGCGGCGGTCAGCGGCAATACCGTCGACTTGAATACCCGTGGCTTCCAGTTCTATGAAGGCATGGAGCAAGCGCAACCAGTACGGGTGCGTTTCTCTGGCGACTACGTGGCCGAACTTTCGGCGACCAACGGTTCGAAACTCTCAGTGGTGCGATTGGAACCGCTACTGATTGGCGGGATTTACCCGAAAAATCTCGAAGATCGCATTTTGATCAAAATTGATCAGGTCCCGCCGTATCTCCTGGAAACTCTGGTCGCTGTGGAAGACCGGGATTTCTACAGCCACTGGGGCGTGTCGCCCAAGTCGATTGCCCGAGCCATCTATGTCAACACCTCTGGCGGCAAGATGACCCAGGGCGGCAGTACGCTGACGCAACAACTGGTCAAGAACTTCTACCTGACCAGCGAACGCAGCCTGACCCGTAAACTCACCGAAGCCATGATGGCGATGTTGCTTGAGCTGCATTACGACAAACGAGACATTCTTGAGGCTTACCTCAATGAGGTGTTCGTCGGTCAGGATGGGCAGCGCGCGGTGCACGGTTTCGGCTTGGCAAGCCAGTTTTTCTTCGGGCAGCCGTTGTCTGAACTGAAGCTGCATCAAGTCGCGATGCTGGTGGGCATGGTCAAGGGGCCGTCCTATTACAACCCTCGTCGCAACCCTGAACGGGCGCTTGAACGGCGCAATCTCGTGCTCGATGTACTTGAGCAACAAGGTGTTGCCACCGTCGATCAGGTCGCTGCTGCGAAGAAAATGCCACTGGGTGTGACGACTCGCGGCAAGCTGGCTGACAGCTCGTTCCCGGGTTTCCTCGATCTGGTCAAGCGTCAGCTGCGCGAAGACTATCGCGACGAAGACTTGACCGAAGAAGGTCTGCGGATCTTCACCAGTTTCGACCCGATCCTGCAAATGAAAGCCGAAGCGTCGGTCAACGACACCTTCAAGAGACTCTCCGGGCGCAAGGGTTCCGATGAGGTTGAAGCGGCCATGGTCGTGACCAACCCGGAAACCGGTGAAGTCCAGGCCATGATCGGCAGCCGCCAGGCGAGTTTTGCCGGCTTCAACCGTGCGCTGGATGCTGTACGACCGATCGGCTCCTTGATCAAACCGGCGGTTTATCTGACAGCCCTTGAGAAGCCGAGCCAGTACACATTGACCAGTTGGCTGTCGGACGATTCCTTCTCGATCAAAGGCGCGGACGGTCAAGTCTGGAAACCGCAGAACTACGATCGCCGTTCCCATGGCACCGTATTTCTGTATCAGGGCCTGGCGCACTCCTACAACCTGTCGACCGCGCGTCTCGGGTTGGCGGTGGGCGTACCGAATGTCTTGAAGACCCTGGCACGTCTCGGTGTGAGTCGCGAGTTCCCGGCGTTCCCGTCGATGTTGCTGGGCGCTGGCGGTCTGACCCCGATCGAAGTGGCGACGATGTACCAGACCCTGGCCAACGGTGGTTTCAATACGCCGATGCGCGGGATCCGTAGCGTATTGACCGCTGAAGGCGAACCGCTCAAGCGTTATCCGTTCCAGATTCAGCAGCGTTTTGATCCGGCCTCCATTTACCTGATCCAGAGCGCCATGCAGCGGGTCATGCGTGAAGGTACCGGTAGTTCGGTTTACAACGTGTTGCCGAAAACCCTGACCCTGGCCGGCAAGACCGGTACCAGTAACGATTCGCGGGACAGCTGGTTTGCCGGTTTCAGCCAGGACCTGCTGGCCGTGGTCTGGCTGGGTCGCGATGACAACGGCAAGACTCCGTTCACCGGCGCCACCGGTGCGCTGCAGGTCTGGACCAGTTTCATGCGCAAGGCCGATCCGTTGCCGCTGGACATGCCGCAGCCAGACAACATTGTTCAGGCCTGGGTCGATTCGCGTACCGGACAAGGCTCTGATGCCAACTGCCCAGGCGCGGTGCAGATGCCGTATATTCGCGGCAGCGAACCGCCTCCCGGTGCCGCTTGCGGTGGCGAAAGCCCTGTTTCTGGCGAAACGGTGATGGATTGGGTCAAGGGCTGGATGAATTAAGCAAAGAGGGTTTCAAGTGAACAAGTGGTTGATTCCAGCGGTTACCGCCGTGGCTTTGCTCAGCGGTTGCTCCTCCGTACAACGCGGGTCGATTCCGGTTGTGGATTCCGGTAGCGCCGTTTCGAACAGTGAACGGATTTCGGCGAATGGCGGTTTCCGTCAGACGACGACTAAACGTCCTGCGCAAGCCCAGACTCAGGCAATCCCGCAAGGTGATACCGGCGTCGTCGTGATGGTGCCAGGTGGTGGCGCTGTGACGTCGGCACCGATCAGCACTGCGCCGATCACACCAGGCCCGATCACCCCGGGGCCGATCGATACCTCGCCGGTTCAGTCGGCACCGGTCAATCAAGGCAGCTACAGCATGCCGTCGACGCCGAGCGGGATTCCTTCGGCGAGCTCCGGTGGTTTGTCCGCCGACGAGCAATTGGACGGTCCGGTTCTGGCCTTGCTGACCACCGCTCAGCAGCAACAGGCGAGCGGTGATCTCAACGGTGCTTCCTCCAGCCTCGAGCGCGCCCAGCGTGTTGCGCCGCGTGAGCCGCAAGTGCTTTATCGTCTGGCTCAGGTGCGTATGGCCCAAGGCGATGCGCCACAAGCCGAGCAGTTTGCTCGTCGTGGCCTGACCTTCGCCAACGGTCGTCCGGCACTTCAGGCCAGCCTGTGGGAATTGATCGCTCAGGCGCGTGAGAAACAGGGTGACTCTGCTGGCGCAGCATTGGCCCGTCAGAAGGCCAAGGTATCGCTGTGATGGATGCACGCTTTCCGAAGATTGCCGAACAGTTGCTATTGATCGAGCGCGAGCTGCGGGTTCAGGGTTGGTGGGACGAGGTCTCGCCCTCCGCCGAAGCGCTTTCCAGTGTCGAACCATTCTCGGTCGATACGCTGGATTTCGAGCAGTGGCTGCAATGGATCTTCCTTCCGCGGATGAAGGTGATCCTCGAGCAGGATCTGCCCTTGCCAAACGCTTCGGGAATTCAGGAGATGGCCGAAATGGTCTTCGCTGCCCGTAATGTCCAGGGCAAGGACCGGCAGTTGCAGGTGCTGCTCAAAGAGTTTGATCTTCTGATCACCGCCTCTCGCTAACGCCGATCCGTTGTAGGAGCTGTCGAGTGAAACGAGGCTGCGATCTTTTGACTTTGCTTTTAAAAAGATCGCAGCCTCGTTTCACTCGACAGCTCCTACAGGTGTTTATTGGCAATTATCCGCAATCTGTTTCTGTGCTTCGCTAATGCGCTCCTGCCGCTGCTGGTCGGTCAGGCGGCGCATCTCACCTTCGACATCCTCCCGTATTCGCGGATTGTTCTGCAGCTGAGCCAGGTTCGTCCGCGCCTGTTCGCAGAATGCCTTTAGCTGGGCTTGCTGCTCGGTCACCTGCTTTTTAACTTTATTGTCGATAGCCTGTTGATCACCAATGGTGCCGCTGCGTGGCGACGGGGGCTGGTTGCTTGCAGGCGAGGAGGGCGTGACCACGGTGGTGGCTTCCCGGCCTTGGGGCGGCTGGGCGTCGAAGTGGGTAACGCCCTGGGCGTCGACCCATTTGTAGATCTGAGCGGCCATGCACAAAGGGCTGATGCCAATCAGCAGGCTGGCGGTCAGGAAAAACGTTCGCATGCCATTTCCTTGTATTGGGTTGCGCAATTGAAGCTAACACAGTTGCTGTTTAGCGGTTTTTTCTTGCTTTCTCATGTGCTTAGTTCAATAAAGCACATAGACGACTTGACTTGGAGAGGACGAAACAGAAGAATCCAAAGTCCGCTGTAGAGGGACTGCCAGAAGCAGGCCCGCTCAGCAGATCATGAGGCGCACATCCGCGCCGACCTGTTACACCCGCAACGCGTTACCTCGCGCTGGGTGGGAAAGGCCCGCAACACTTGGGACGATCCCAATACTTGCTCAGTCAGTGCTGACGTAGTCGGCGACCACCGTCGCTCATGCTCTGCTGAGAAGTAAACCTATTAAGACCCGTCCTCTTTTATGTGGGCGGTATTCTGGCGTTTTAGAGGTGAACAACGTGGAGCTTTTATCTGGCGGTGAGATGCTCGTCCGCTTTTTGCGTGACGAAGGCGTCAAATATATCTACGGGTACCCGGGTGGTGCTCTTCTTCATGTCTACGATGCCCTGTTCAAAGAACCGGAAGTGACCCACATCCTGGTTCGTCACGAACAGGCTGCGACCCATATGGCTGACGGCTATGCCCGTGCCACCGGTAAAGCCGGTGTGGTACTGGTGACCTCCGGCCCGGGCGCAACCAACGCCATCACCGGTATTGCCACGGCCTACATGGACTCCATTCCGATGGTGGTCATTTCCGGCCAGGTGCCTAGCAACATGGTGGGCACCGATGCGTTCCAGGAAACCGACATGATCGGTATCTCCCGGCCGATCGTGAAGCACAGCTTCATGATCAAACACGCGTCGGAAATCCCGGAAGTCATGAAGAAAGCGTTCTACCTCGCGCAATCCGGTCGTCCTGGGCCGGTCGTTGTCGATATCCCGAAAGACATGACCAACCCGGCCGAGAAGTTCGAATACATCTTCCCGAAAAAAGCCAAGCTGCGTTCCTACAGCCCGGCCGTTCGCGGTCACTCCGGGCAAATCCGCAAGGCGGCAGAAATGCTTTTGGCGGCCAAGCGTCCAGTGATGTACGCAGGCGGCGGCGTGATTCTCGGTGGTGGCTCCGCGCCGCTGACGGAATTGGCGAAGATGCTCAACCTGCCAGTAACCAATACCCTGATGGGCCTGGGTGCCTACCCTGGCACCGACCGTCAGTTCATTGGCATGCTCGGCATGCACGGCAGCTACACCGCTAACCTGGCGATGCACCATGCCGACGTGATCCTCGCGGTCGGCGCGCGTTTCGATGATCGCGTGATCAACGGTCCGGCGAAGTTCTGCCCGAATGCCAAGATCATTCACATCGACATCGACCCGGCTTCGATTTCCAAGACCATCAAGGCAGACGTACCTATCGTCGGTCCGGTCGAGAGCGTCCTGACCGAAATGGTCGCGATCCTCAAGGAAATCGGCGAGACCCCGAACAAGGAGTCTGTTGCCAGTTGGTGGAAGCAAGTTGATGAGTGGCGCGGTGACCGCGGCCTGTTCCCTTACGACAAGGGCGACGGCAGCGTCATCAAGCCGCAGACCGTGATCGAAACCCTGTGCGAAGTCACCAAGGGCGATGCCTTTGTGGCCTCCGACGTGGGCCAGCACCAAATGTTTGCGGCGCAGTACTACACGTTCAACAAGCCGAACCGCTGGATCAACTCCGGTGGCCTGGGCACCATGGGCTTCGGTTTTCCGGCGGCCATGGGCATCAAGCTGAGCTTCCCGGATGACGACGTTGTCTGCGTGACGGGTGAGGGCAGTATCCAGATGAACATTCAGGAACTGTCCACCTGTCTGCAATATGGCTTGCCGGTGAAAATCGTCATCCTGAACAACGGTGTTCTGGGTATGGTTCGCCAGTGGCAAGACATGAGCTATGGCAGCCGTCACTCGCATTCCTACATGGAGTCGCTGCCTGACTTCGTCAAGCTGGCAGAGGCCTATGGTCACGTCGGCATGCGCATCACCGACTCCAAAGATTTGAAGTCGAAGATGGAGGAAGCGTTCGCCATGAAGGATCGTCTGGTGATCATCGATGTTTCGGTCGATACCAGCGAGCACGTCTACCCGATGCAGATCAAAGACGGCTCCATGCGCGATATGTGGCTGAGCAAGACGGAGCGTACATAATCATGCGGCACATTATTTCCTTGCTTCTGGAAAACGAACCGGGTGCTCTGTCTCGTGTAGTCGGCCTGTTCTCGCAGCGCAACTACAACATCGAAAGCCTGACCGTGGCACCGACCGAAGACCCGACCCTGTCGCGTCTGACGCTGACCACTGTTGGTCACGATGAAGTTATCGAGCAGATCACCAAGAACCTGAACAAGCTGATCGAAGTGGTCAAACTGGTCGACCTGTCGGAGAGTGCTCACATCGAGCGCGAACTGATGCTGGTCAAGGTCAAGGCTACCGGTGCCCAGCGCGCCGAGATCAAACGCACTACCGATATTTATCGTGGGCAGATCGTTGACGTCAGCGCTAGCGTGTATACCGTTCAATTGACCGGTACAAGCGATAAGCTCGACAGCTTCATTCAGTCCATTGGCACCGCCTCGATTCTGGAAACCGTCCGCAGCGGCGTAACCGGCATTGCCCGCGGCGACAAAGTACTCAGCATCTAAACCAAATTAGCGAATGGCCTGAACGGCCTGGATATATAGGGGAATTTCATGAAAGTTTATTACGAAAAAGACTGCGACCTGTCGATCATCCAGGGCAAGAAAGTTGCCATCATCGGTTACGGTTCCCAGGGCCACGCTCAAGCGTGCAACCTGAAAGACTCCGGCGTTGACGTTACTGTTGGCCTGCGTAAAGGTTCGGCGACTGTTGCCAAAGCCGAAGCTCACGGCCTGAAAGTGACCGACGTTGCTTCCGCTGTTGCGGCTGCCGACCTGGTCATGATCCTGACCCCGGACGAGTTCCAGTCCGCTCTGTACAAGAACGAAATCGAGCCGAACATCAAGAAAGGCGCCACCCTGGCCTTCTCCCACGGCTTCGCGATCCACTACAACCAGGTTGTTCCGCGCGCTGACCTCGACGTGATCATGATCGCGCCGAAAGCTCCGGGCCACACCGTGCGTTCCGAGTTCGTCAAAGGCGGCGGTATCCCTGACCTGATCGCTATCTATCAGGATGCTTCCGGCAACGCCAAAAACGTTGCACTGTCCTACGCTGCTGGCGTTGGTGGCGGTCGTACCGGCATCATCGAAACCACCTTCAAGGACGAGACTGAAACCGACCTGTTCGGCGAGCAAGCCGTTCTGTGCGGCGGCACCGTTGAACTGGTTAAAGCCGGTTTCGAAACCCTGGTTGAAGCTGGCTACGCGCCGGAAATGGCCTACTTCGAATGCCTGCACGAACTGAAACTGATCGTTGACCTCATGTACGAAGGCGGTATCGCCAACATGAACTACTCGATCTCCAACAACGCTGAATACGGCGAGTACGTGACCGGTCCGGAAGTGATCAACGCCGAATCCCGTCAGGCCATGCGCAACGCCCTGAAACGTATTCAGGACGGCGAATACGCCAAGATGTTCATCAGCGAAGGCGCTACCGGCTATCCTTCGATGACCGCCAAGCGTCGTAACAACGCCGCTCACGGTATCGAAATCATCGGCGAGCAACTGCGCTCCATGATGCCGTGGATCGGTGCCAACAAGATCGTCGACAAAGCTAAAAACTAAGTCGCGCACTTGTACGAAAAACGCGGCCTAGGCCGCGTTTTTTCGTTTGGGTGGCCGGTTCTGGTATAAAGCTGCATCGTTTGCGGCCGAACCGTCGTCCCAGACACCTGTCCAAACTTTCCACCCCGTTGCAAGGTAATGTCCATGAGCGAACGTCCCGAAGAGCCAAACCAGGCTTCTGACGCCGAAAGCCTGCTGCCCATCGATGAGCACATCGAGGAAGGGCATGACGCTGAAGGTCGTAAAGTCCGGCATCGTGGTATCTATCTTCTGCCGAATCTGTTTACGACTGCGAACCTGTTCGCAGGGTTTTATTCCATCATCAACTCGATGAGCGCCCAGAGCGCCTTGAGTGCCGGTGATTCGATTGGTGCGAGCAAGTATTTTGCTTTTGCAGCGATCGCGATTTTTGTCGCGATGGTGCTCGACGGCCTCGATGGTCGCGTTGCCCGTATGACCAATACCCAGAGCGCCTTCGGTGCCGAGTACGACTCGCTGTCCGACATGGTTGCCTTTGGTGTTGCGCCGGCATTGCTGGCATTCGGTTGGGCCTTGGGCGACATGGGTAAGGTCGGCTGGATGGTTGCCTTCATTTATGTAGCCGGTGCAGCGTTGCGTCTGGCGCGTTTCAATACCCAGGTCGGCACTGCGGACAAGCGCTACTTCATTGGTCTGGCCAGTCCGGCTGCTGCTGGTGTGGTTGCAGGCATTGTCTGGGCGTTTAGTGATTACGGCATTCAGGGCTCGAAGATGTCCTTCCTGGTTGCGCTGATGGTCGCTGCCGCCGGCATGCTGATGGTCAGTAACATCAAGTACAACAGCTTCAAGGAGCTGGATCTGAAAGGGCGTGTACCTTTCGTGGCCATCCTCGCGGTGGTGTTGGTGTTTGCCGTAGTGTTCAGTGATCCGCCGCGCATCCTGCTGCTGGTTTTCCTCGCTTATGCAGCCTCTGGCCCGGTTCAATATCTGTTACGTCTTCGTCGGCACAAAAACGCTTAGCTTCCCTCATACTCCGCAGTCTATTGGTGCATCTGTTCTCCAATGCTGCGGAGTTGCCATGCTGATCAAAATTCCCAGAGCGTCTGACTGTCTTGAGTCGGATGTCACGCCAGAATCCCTCTATCTATCTCGCCGCAACGTACTGGGTGTCGCCGTTGCCGGTTTGGCTGTTAGCGGCTTGCCGCGTTGGGTCAGTGCTGCCGATGCTGCGCGTTATGCGGATGTCGAGCCTGGCAAGGCGCCTTTCTGGTTTGCCGAAAAACTGCCTGCTACCAAATGGGGGGCGGTCAACGTCAAGGATGAGGCAATCACGCCATTCAAGGACGCGACCCATTACAACAACTTCTATGAGTTCGGCACCGATAAAGGTGATCCTGCCGCCAACGCCGGCGCGCTGAAAACCGAACCTTGGAGTGTGGTGGTGGACGGGGAGGTGGGCAAGCCGGGACGGTACGCACTGGAAGACTTCATGAAGCCTTATCAGTTGGAGGAGCGTATTTACCGTCTTCGCTGTGTAGAGGCTTGGTCGATGGTCATTCCATGGATCGGATTTCCCATCTCGGCCTTGCTCAAGGAAGTTGAGCCGACGTCCAATGCCAAATTCATTCGCTTCGAAACCCTGGAAGATCCCAAGAGCATGCCCGGGCAACGTTCCGGTTTTGGCTTGATCGATTGGCCATATGTGGAAGGGCTGCGTCTGGATGAGGCGATGAATCCGTTGGCGATTCTTGCCGTGGGCATGTACGGGCGGGAGTTGCCTAATCAGAACGGCGCGCCTCTGCGTTTGGTGGTGCCGTGGAAATACGGCTTCAAGAGCATCAAATCCATCGTGCGGATCAGTTTGGTGAGTGAGCAGCCGAAAACCACCTGGCAGAGCATTGCCTCGGATGAGTATGGTTTTTATGCGAACGTAAATCCTGCGGTCGACCATCCGCGTTGGACTCAGGCGCGTGAGCGGCGTTTGCCGAGCGGGCTGTTCAAGCCCAATGTGCGGGACACGCAGATGTTCAATGGCTACTCGGATGAAGTCGCCTCCTTATATACAGGGCTCGATTTGCGGAAGAACTACTGATGCGATTTCCGTTTTGGCGAATTGGCGTCTTTATAGCTGCTGCGGTCTGGCCGCTGCTTTGGTTGTATCAGGCCTGGGAGGATGTGCTGGGGCCTGATCCGGGCAAGGTGCTGGTTGACCGGTTGGGGCTGGGGACGCTTGTCCTGCTACTCATTACTTTAAGCATGACACCTGTGCAGAAGCTTACCGGTTGGGCGGGGTGGGTTGCTGTCCGGCGGCAACTGGGGTTGTGGTGCTTCGCTTATGTGGTTTTGCATTTGAGTGGGTATACGGCGTTCATCCTCGGCTTTGATTGGTCGCAGTTGGGTGTCGAGTTGCGCAAACGGCCGTACATTATTGTCGGGACGCTTGGGTTTCTGTGTTTATTGGCCTTGGCGGTGACCTCAAATCGCTATAGTCAGCGGCGTTTGGGTTCTAGCTGGAAGAAATTACATCGTCTTGCCTATGTGGTTCTCGGGCTTGGATTGCTGCATATGTTGTGGATCGTGCGCGCTGATCTTAAGGAGTGGGCGGTTTACGCCTCTATAGGTGCATTGCTATTAGTACTGCGACTACCCCCTGTAACCCGCCGAGTCCCTCGATTAATTGCCAAAAAGACACCTTCTGCACGAAAAGCGTAATTAAGGGTTGACGGCAGATTCTGGAAGTCTATAATTCGCCCCACTTCCGGCGCAGTCGAAACGGAAAACTCCTTGGCAAACAATGAGTTACGCAGTTTTCGACAGCGAGTTGCTTCAGGTCATCGAAGCCCAGAAGGAGTTGAAAGAGCGAGGTGGTTTGGCTCTTTTGACGATTCGATCTTCTCGGTCGACAGCGGTGTAAAAGAGGTGTTGACAGCAGCGAGTAACGCTGTAGAATTCGCCTCCCGCTAACGAGAGATCGCAAGCGCAAGTGGTTGAAGTTGCAAAGGAAACTTTGAAAACTTCGAAAAATAACCGCTTGACAGCAACAGAGGCTGCTGTAGAATGCGCGCCTCGGTTGAGACGAAAGATCTTAACCAACCGCTCTTTAACAACTGAATCAAGCAATTCGTGTGGGTGCTTGTGGAGTCAGACTGATAGTCAACAAGATTATCAGCATCACAAGTTACTCCGCGAGAAATCAAAGATGTAACCAACGATTGCTGAGCCAAGTTTAGGGTTTCTTAAAAACCCAAAGATGTTTGAACTGAAGAGTTTGATCATGGCTCAGATTGAACGCTGGCGGCAGGCCTAACACATGCAAGTCGAGCGGCAGCACGGGTACTTGTACCTGGTGGCGAGCGGCGGACGGGTGAGTAATGCCTAGGAATCTGCCTGGTAGTGGGGGATAACGCTCGGAAACGGACGCTAATACCGCATACGTCCTACGGGAGAAAGCAGGGGACCTTCGGGCCTTGCGCTATCAGATGAGCCTAGGTCGGATTAGCTAGTTGGTGAGGTAATGGCTCACCAAGGCGACGATCCGTAACTGGTCTGAGAGGATGATCAGTCACACTGGAACTGAGACACGGTCCAGACTCCTACGGGAGGCAGCAGTGGGGAATATTGGACAATGGGCGAAAGCCTGATCCAGCCATGCCGCGTGTGTGAAGAAGGTCTTCGGATTGTAAAGCACTTTAAGTTGGGAGGAAGGGCATTTACCTAATACGTAAGTGTTTTGACGTTACCGACAGAATAAGCACCGGCTAACTCTGTGCCAGCAGCCGCGGTAATACAGAGGGTGCAAGCGTTAATCGGAATTACTGGGCGTAAAGCGCGCGTAGGTGGTTTGTTAAGTTGGATGTGAAATCCCCGGGCTCAACCTGGGAACTGCATTCAAAACTGACAAGCTAGAGTATGGTAGAGGGTGGTGGAATTTCCTGTGTAGCGGTGAAATGCGTAGATATAGGAAGGAACACCAGTGGCGAAGGCGACCACCTGGACTGATACTGACACTGAGGTGCGAAAGCGTGGGGAGCAAACAGGATTAGATACCCTGGTAGTCCACGCCGTAAACGATGTCAACTAGCCGTTGGGAGCCTTGAGCTCTTAGTGGCGCAGCTAACGCATTAAGTTGACCGCCTGGGGAGTACGGCCGCAAGGTTAAAACTCAAATGAATTGACGGGGGCCCGCACAAGCGGTGGAGCATGTGGTTTAATTCGAAGCAACGCGAAGAACCTTACCAGGCCTTGACATCCAATGAACTTTCCAGAGATGGATTGGTGCCTTCGGGAACATTGAGACAGGTGCTGCATGGCTGTCGTCAGCTCGTGTCGTGAGATGTTGGGTTAAGTCCCGTAACGAGCGCAACCCTTGTCCTTAGTTACCAGCACGTAATGGTGGGCACTCTAAGGAGACTGCCGGTGACAAACCGGAGGAAGGTGGGGATGACGTCAAGTCATCATGGCCCTTACGGCCTGGGCTACACACGTGCTACAATGGTCGGTACAGAGGGTTGCCAAGCCGCGAGGTGGAGCTAATCCCAGAAAACCGATCGTAGTCCGGATCGCAGTCTGCAACTCGACTGCGTGAAGTCGGAATCGCTAGTAATCGCGAATCAGAATGTCGCGGTGAATACGTTCCCGGGCCTTGTACACACCGCCCGTCACACCATGGGAGTGGGTTGCACCAGAAGTAGCTAGTCTAACCTTCGGGAGGACGGTTACCACGGTGTGATTCATGACTGGGGTGAAGTCGTAACAAGGTAGCCGTAGGGGAACCTGCGGCTGGATCACCTCCTTAATCGACGACATCAGCTGCTCCATAAGTTCCCACACGAATTGCTTGATTCATTGAAGAAGACGATAAGAAGCAGCCCTAACAGGTTGTAGCTTAGTTGGTTGGAGCGCACCCCATGCTCTGTGGTAAGGAGCAGGGTGAGGTCGGCCTTAAAGCTCGAAATTGGGTCTGTAGCTCAGTTGGTTAGAGCGCACCCCTGATAAGGGTGAGGTCGGCAGTTCGAATCTGCCCAGACCCACCAATTTTGTGTGGGAACCTGTAGAAATACGGGGCCATAGCTCAGCTGGGAGAGCGCCTGCCTTGCACGCAGGAGGTCAACGGTTCGATCCCGTTTGGCTCCACCACTACTGCTTCTGTTTGTTGAAAGCTTAGAAATGAGCATTCCATCGTGACGATGGTGAATGTTGATTTCTAGTCTTTGGATTAGATCGTTCTTTAAAAATTTGGGTATGTGATAGAAAGATAGACTGGACGTTACTTTCACTGGTAGCGGATCAGGCTAAGGTAAAATTTGTGAGTTGCTCTTTATGAGCAAGAATCGAATTTTCGGCGAATGTCGTCTTCACAGTATAACCAGATTGCTTGGGGTTATATGGTCAAGTGAAGAAGCGCATACGGTGGATGCCTTGGCAGTCAGAGGCGATGAAAGACGTGGTAGCCTGCGAAAAGCTTCGGGGAGTCGGCAAACAGACTTTGATCCGGAGATGTCTGAATGGGGGAACCCAGCCATCATAAGATGGTTATCTTAAGCTGAATACATAGGCTTAAGAGGCGAACCAGGGGAACTGAAACATCTAAGTACCCTGAGGAAAAGAAATCAACCGAGATTCCCTTAGTAGTGGCGAGCGAACGGGGACTAGCCCTTAAGTGGCTTTGAGATTAGCGGAACGCTCTGGAAAGTGCGGCCATAGTGGGTGATAGCCCTGTACGCGAAAATCTCTTGGTCATGAAATCGAGTAGGACGGAGCACGAGAAACTTTGTCTGAATATGGGGGGACCATCCTCCAAGGCTAAATACTACTGACTGACCGATAGTGAACTAGTACCGTGAGGGAAAGGCGAAAAGAACCCCGGAGAGGGGAGTGAAATAGATCCTGAAACCGTATGCGTACAAGCAGTGGGAGCCCACTTTGTTGGGTGACTGCGTACCTTTTGTATAATGGGTCAGCGACTTATTTTCAGTGGCGAGCTTAACCGAATAGGGGAGGCGTAGCGAAAGCGAGTCTTAATAGGGCGTCTAGTCGCTGGGAATAGACCCGAAACCGGGCGATCTATCCATGGGCAGGTTGAAGGTTGGGTAACACTAACTGGAGGACCGAACCGACTACCGTTGAAAAGTTAGCGGATGACCTGTGGATCGGAGTGAAAGGCTAATCAAGCTCGGAGATAGCTGGTTCTCCTCGAAAGCTATTTAGGTAGCGCCTCATGTATCACTGTAGGGGGTAGAGCACTGTTTCGGCTAGGGGGTCATCCCGACTTACCAAACCGATGCAAACTCCGAATACCTACAAGTGCCGAGCATGGGAGACACACGGCGGGTGCTAACGTCCGTCGTGAAAAGGGAAACAACCCAGACCGTCAGCTAAGGTCCCAAAGTTATGGTTAAGTGGGAAACGATGTGGGAAGGCTTAGACAGCTAGGAGGTTGGCTTAGAAGCAGCCACCCTTTAAAGAAAGCGTAATAGCTCACTAGTCGAGTCGGCCTGCGCGGAAGATGTAACGGGGCTCAAACCATACACCGAAGCTACGGGTATCACTTAGGTGATGCGGTAGAGGAGCGTTCTGTAAGCCTGTGAAGGTGAGTTGAGAAGCTTGCTGGAGGTATCAGAAGTGCGAATGCTGACATGAGTAACGACAATGGGTGTGAAAAACACCCACGCCGAAAGACCAAGGTTTCCTGCGCAACGTTAATCGACGCAGGGTTAGTCGGTCCCTAAGGCGAGGCTGAAAAGCGTAGTCGATGGAAAACAGGTTAATATTCCTGTACTTCTGGTTATTGCGATGGAGGGACGGAGAAGGCTAGGCCAGCTTGGCGTTGGTTGTCCAAGTTTAAGGTGGTAGGCTGGAATCTTAGGTAAATCCGGGATTCTAAGGCCGAGAGCTGATGACGAGTTACCCTTTGGGTGACGAAGTGGTTGATGCCATGCTTCCAAGAAAAGCTTCTAAGCTTCAGGTAACCAGGAACCGTACCCCAAACCGACACAGGTGGTTGGGTAGAGAATACCAAGGCGCTTGAGAGAACTCGGGTGAAGGAACTAGGCAAAATGGCACCGTAACTTCGGGAGAAGGTGCGCCGGTGAGGGTGAAGCATTTACTGCGTAAGCCCATGCCGGTCGAAGATACCAGGCCGCTGCGACTGTTTATTAAAAACACAGCACTCTGCAAACACGAAAGTGGACGTATAGGGTGTGACGCCTGCCCGGTGCCGGAAGGTTAATTGATGGGGTTAGCTAACGCGAAGCTCTTGATCGAAGCCCCGGTAAACGGCGGCCGTAACTATAACGGTCCTAAGGTAGCGAAATTCCTTGTCGGGTAAGTTCCGACCTGCACGAATGGCGTAACGATGGCGGCGCTGTCTCCACCCGAGACTCAGTGAAATTGAAATCGCTGTGAAGATGCAGTGTATCCGCGGCTAGACGGAAAGACCCCGTGAACCTTTACTATAGCTTTGCACTGGACTTTGAATTTGCTTGTGTAGGATAGGTGGGAGGCTTTGAAGCGTGGACGCCAGTTCGCGTGGAGCCAACCTTGAAATACCACCCTGGCAACTTTGAGGTTCTAACTCAGGTCCGTTATCCGGATCGAGGACAGTGTATGGTGGGTAGTTTGACTGGGGCGGTCTCCTCCTAAAGAGTAACGGAGGAGTACGAAGGTGCGCTCAGACCGGTCGGAAATCGGTCGTAGAGTATAAAGGCAAAAGCGCGCTTGACTGCGAGACAGACACGTCGAGCAGGTACGAAAGTAGGTCTTAGTGATCCGGTGGTTCTGTATGGAAGGGCCATCGCTCAACGGATAAAAGGTACTCCGGGGATAACAGGCTGATACCGCCCAAGAGTTCATATCGACGGCGGTGTTTGGCACCTCGATGTCGGCTCATCACATCCTGGGGCTGAAGCCGGTCCCAAGGGTATGGCTGTTCGCCATTTAAAGTGGTACGCGAGCTGGGTTTAGAACGTCGTGAGACAGTTCGGTCCCTATCTGCCGTGGACGTTTGAGATTTGAGAGGGGCTGCTCCTAGTACGAGAGGACCGGAGTGGACGAACCTCTGGTGTTCCGGTTGTCACGCCAGTGGCATTGCCGGGTAGCTATGTTCGGAATAGATAACCGCTGAAAGCATCTAAGCGGGAAACTAGCCTCAAGATGAGATCTCACTGGGACCTTGAGTCCCCTGAAGGGCCGTCGAAGACTACGACGTTGATAGGTTGGGTGTGTAAGCGCTGTGAGGCGTTGAGCTAACCAATACTAATTGCCCGTGAGGCTTGACCATATAACACCCAAGCAATTTGCATGCTTCGAGCTAAAAAGCGAAAGAGCACCAGATTGCGGTGTGTGAAGACGAAACGAACCGAAAGTTCGAGATACTCACAAAACACCCAACTATCGCATACCCATTCGCTGGAGCGTGAACCTGCAAAGGCCCACGACCTGGCTACCGAATTTCTTGACGACCATAGAGCATTGGAACCACCTGATCCCATCCCGAACTCAGCAGTGAAACGATGCATCGCCGATGGTAGTGTGGGGTTTCCCCATGTGAGAGTAGGTCATCGTCAAGATTAAATTCCGAAACCCCTATCTGCGTATGCAGGTAGGGGTTTTGTTTTGTCCGCAGGAAAGTGGCTTCAGTTAAAGCACAAATTTGCACAGTTATTTTCGATCCATGACACTAGAATAGGTCCAACTTTTTCGGAGCCAGAGCCTTTATGCCAGATCCGGTTGACGCCCCAGGGCTGTCAGAATTACCGCTGGACGACTTGGTAGCGTGTCATGAGTGCGACTTGCTGATGCGCAAGCCCGAACTCGCCCATGGCGAGAAAGCCCTCTGTCCGCGCTGCGGCTACGAGCTCTACGCCCATCGGCATAACGTCGTACAGCGCAGTCTCGCCCTGGTTATCGCCGCTCTGTTGTTGTATATCCCGGCGAACTTTTTACCCATTATGCAGCTCCATCTACTCGGGCAGTCATCGCATGACACTGTCTGGACTGGTGTTGTTGGCCTGTTCGATACCGGAATGCAGGGCGTAGCCGTCGTGGTGTTTCTCTGCAGTATGGGAATTCCGCTGCTCAAGCTGCTTTGCCAACTGGGTGTACTGCTGAGTATTCGTTTTGATATCGGACGCAGTTACGGCCTGTTGCTCTACCGCATTTATCACCATTTACGCGATTGGGGGATGCTCGAGGTCTACCTCATGGGCGTACTGGTGGCGATCGTCAAACTGGCAGATATGGCAGCAATTACCGTCGGGCTTGGCCTGGCGTGCTTTATCGGTTTGTTGTTGGTTCAGGTCTGGTTGGAGGTTGTGATGTCACCCCATCAGATCTGGCAGGCTTTATCAGGAGAGGATGCCCATGCGGGCGATTGATGCAGGCATTTTGATTTGCGCCGAATGCCATGAATTGAACAAGCAGGAAGCCGACACCGACGTACAGGTCTGCACCCGTTGCGGTGCGCTGGTTCACGCCCGTCGCCCGAACAGCGTGATGCGTACCTGGGCGTTGCTGGTTACCGCGGCGGTTCTCTACATCCCTGCCAATGTGCTGCCGATCATGACCGTCAGTTCACTGGGGCAGGGCGATCCCAGCACGATCATGTCCGGTGTGATCCAACTGGTTCAACACGGCATGATTCCAATCGCCGCCGTGGTTTTTATCGCCAGTATCCTGGTACCAACGTTCAAATTGGTGGGCATCGCACTGCTGTTGTTTTCCGTGCAGCGTCGCCAGCCACTCTCGGCTCGCCAGCGCATTTGGATGTACCGCTTTATTGAGTTCATTGGCCGCTGGTCGATGCTCGATATTTTTGTGATCGCCATCCTGGTGGCGGTTGTGAATTTCGGACGGCTTGCCAGCGTCGAAGCCAATCTTGGCGCCATCGCTTTCGCCAGTGTGGTGATTCTGACAATGCTTGCCGCAGTAACTTTCGATCCCCGACTGATTTGGGATAACACGGAGTCGGACGACGACCATGACTGATTTGCCTACAGCAAAAACCCGACCGGCCTCGAACTGGTCAGCCATTTGGGTGTTGCCCCTCATCGCCCTGATCATCGGCGGCTGGCTCGGCTGGCGTGCCTACAATGAGACCGGCATCGAGATTCAGGTGCGTTTCGAAAGTGGTGAAGGCATTCAGGCCAACAAGACCGAAGTCGTCTACAAAGGCATGTCGGTGGGTAAGGTAAAGACTCTAAAACTTGATGACGAAGGCAACTCCAAAGGCGTGATCGCCACCGTCGAAATGAACAAGGACGTGGAGCCATACCTGCGGACCAGCACCCGTTTCTGGCTGGTCAAGCCGAGCGTGACCCTGGCCGGCATCACTGGCCTGGAGACGCTGGTCTCAGGTAACTACGTGGCGATAAGCCCGGGCGAGGGCGAGACGACTCGCAAGTTCAAAGCCTTGGCCGAAGAGCCGCCACTGTCGGACGCCCAGCCCGGTCTGCACCTGACCATCAAGGCTGATCGTCTCGGTTCACTCAATCGCGGTAGCCCGGTTTTCTATAAGCAGATCAGGGTTGGCCAGATCAAAAGTTACTTGCTCTCCGAAGACCAAAGCACCGTTGAACTCAAAGTCTTCATCGAGCCCACTTACGCCAAACTGGTCCGCAAACACACACGTTTCTGGAACGCCAGTGGCATTAGCATTGACGCCAACCTGTCGGGTGTGAAAGTGCGCAGCGAGTCCCTGGCGAGCATCGTCGCCGGCGGTATCGCGTTCGCCACGCCGGAGAACCGCAAGGACAGTCCGCCCACCGATCCAAGTCTGCCGTTCCGTCTCTACGAAGATTTCGATGCAGCCGCCGCCGGTATTCGGGTCAAGGTCAAACTCAGCGACTTCGAAGGAATGCAGGCGGGTCGCACACCGGTTATGTACAAAGGCATCCAGGTCGGCAATCTGAAAGCGCTCAAGATCGATCCTGATCTATCCAGTGCCACCGCCGAATTGACCCTCGATCCTCTGGCTGAAGATTACCTGGTCGAAGGCACCCAGTTCTGGGTGGTCAAGCCGTCGATTTCGCTTGCCGGTATCACCGGTCTCGAAGCGTTGGTCAAAGGTAACTACATCGCCGTGCGTCCGGGAGACAAAGGCGCCGCACCGCAGCGCGAGTTTGTGGCACGGCCGAAGGCACCGCCGCTCGACTTGCGTGCACCGGGATTGCACCTGGTGCTATTCACCGAAAACCTCGGTTCACTGGAGGTCGGCAGCCCGATTCTCTACAAACAGGTCAAGGTCGGTTCGGTCCAGAGTTATCAGTTTTCGCGCACCAAAAAGCAGTTGGTGATTGGTGTACACATCGAGAAGGAATACGAAGGTCTCGTCAACGCCTCGACACGGTTCTGGAATGCCAGCGGCATCACGCTGACCGGTGGGTTGACCGGTGGAATTCAGGTCAAAAGTGAGTCGCTGCAAAGCCTGATGGCCGGTGGCATTGCCTTCGAAACCCCGGAAGCCAAGGCGCCGTTGCAGAAGCGGATTCCGCGTTTTCGTCTGTTCGCCAACCATGACGAGGCCAACCAAAAAGGCACCGTGGTCACGATCAAGGTTGATCGCGCCGATGGTTTGCGCAGCGGCACGCCGATCCGCTTCAAAGGTCTGGATGTCGGCAAGATTGAAGACGTCGACCTCACGGATGACCTGCAATCGGTGATGCTGACCGCAAGAATCACCGAAGTGCCGGAGCGCATCGCTCGGGTGGGCAGTCAGTTCTGGGTAGTCAAACCTGAACTGGGTCTGATCAAGACGTCCAACCTCGAAACGCTGGTCACTGGCCAATACATCGAAGTGCAACCGGCCGCGAAAAACCTCGGCCCGCAGAAGAACTTCGTGGCCTTGGCCAATCCGCCGGAAACCGCTAAACAAGAAGCCGGTTTGAGTCTGGTGTTGAGCGCTGCCCGCCGTGGTTCGCTGAAAACAGGTGTGCCGGTTACTTATCGCGAAATCACCGTGGGCAAGGTGACAGGCTATGAACTCGGCCAGACGGCGGATCGTGTGTTGGTGCACATCCTGATCGAGCCGAAGTACGCGCCGTTGGTGCGCAGCGGCACGCGATTCTGGAACTCCAGTGGTTTTGGCTTTGATTACGGCTTGTTCAAAGGGGCGACGATGCGTACCGAATCGCTGGAGACACTGATTCAGGGCGGCATCGCTTTCGCCACGCCGGACGGTGAGCGTATGGGCAGTCCGGCGCGAGCTGAGCAAACGTTCCCGCTGTTCGATAAGTTCGAAGACGAATGGCTGACCTGGGCGCCGAAGATTTCAATCGGCAAGTAGTTTATTGGCGTCTGTGATGACGCCTTCGCGAGCAAGCTCGCTCCCACATTGAGCCGCGTTCGTTCAGACAACTCGGTCAAATGTGGGAGCGAGCTGGCTCGCGAAGAGGCCCTCAAGTTCACTGAAAGTCTCAAGTCAGCACACAAAAAAAGGCCGCGATCCATTGGATCGCGGCCTTTTTCGTATCTAACGGTTCAAATCAAACCGCATCCAGCTCCGGTTCATCCGCTTCAACGGCAACGGCAGCCTTCACTTCATCGTGACGACGGATGTACTTCCAGTCCGCCTCGTCGATGTAGATCCCGTTCGGGCCGCTGCCACCTTCCAGGTCGATGGCAACACTGGCGCAGACCTGCGGCTTCACACTCGCCAGGATCGGTACGAAGCCCAGTTGCAGGCTGGTTTCCAACAGCGCTGCCTGGTTCTTCTCGTCGATGTCCGCTGCCTCGTCGAGGTAGTACGGCAGGCGCACGCGACCGGCCTGGTCGCGGTCCATCAAGTGCAGCAACAAGTACATGTTGGTCAGCGCCTTGATGGTCATGGTCGTACCGTTGGAAGCGGCACCGTCGATGTCGGTGTGGATCACCGGCTGACCGTTGACCTTGGTGATCTCGAACGCCAGCTCGAACAGATCCTTGAGACCGAGCTGGTTGTGGTTCGCCGCCACCAGCCGTGCCAGATACTCCTTGGCTTCTTCGTTCTTGTTGTCCTGATCAGCGCTTTGGCTCAGGTCGAAGACCGAAAGGGTTTCGCCTTCTTCATACTGACCGGCGCTGTGGATGATCTGGTCGATGTGCTTGAGCGCTTCTTTGTTCGGGGCTAGCACGATGCGGAAGCTTTGCAGGTTGGAGACCTGACGCTTGTTGATCTCGCGGTTGAACAACGCCAGTTGATGCTCGAGGCTGTCGTAGTCGCTGCGGATGTTGCGCAGGGTCCGGGCAATGTCGGTAACGGCCGCGCGACGCGCCTTGCCAAGGGTCAGTGCTTCGTCGGTACGGTGCGCGTAAGCGTTGATCAACAGTTGCAGGCGACGCTCCATATCGTCTTCGCTGTCGAACTTGGCCACACCCTTGAGGCGGACCTGAGCGTACAGCGCCTCGATCTGACCATCGCTGCGTTGCAGACCCTGCCAGCTGTCCTGATAGTCATTGAGCAGCGGCAGCAGGTTGTCCATGGAGTCGTCGATCGGGTCCATGAACGGCGTACCGAACGGAAGGTCTGCGGGTAACAGCTGACGGCGGCGCAGGGCGTCGTCGAGGGTGCGTTGCTTGGCTTCCATGTCGCCGATCTGCCGGCCGACCAGTTGTAGCTTGGCCGACAGTTGCTGGACGCGTTCGGTGAAGGCGTCGCTGGAACGCTTCAACTCGTCCTGCGCCGCTTCCATCTGCGCCAGCTGTTCCAACTTGTCGCCTTCCTCGGCGCTCAGGGTTTGCGCGCGGCGGAAATCTTCCAGCGCTTTCTGCGCATCCAGCACTTGCTGGTACAGCGCTTCGGTCTGGGTCTTGCTCGCGGCGCGGTCGGCGGCCACGGCTTGCTGGGTTTTCAGTTGCTTGAGTTCTTTATCCAGACGCTCTTTCTGATCGCGCAACGCCGCGCGGTCAGCCAGGGCTTGCAGGGCCGGCGGTTCGATGTGCGAGATGTCGATGGACAGGCCCGGCACTTCGAAACGCTCGCCCTTGAAGCCATCGAGGATCAGTTCCATGGATTTGACCCACTGACCGTCCTCGTCCAGCGTAATACCGTGCTCACCCAACGGCAGGCTGAACAGCGCGCTGTTGAACAGGCGCATCAGGCGCTCGACATCCTGTTGCGAGAACTCTTCACGCAGACGGGCGTAGCTGTTGTTGTCGGCATGATCGAGTTGCTGTTTGACCGACTTCAGGCGTTTTTCCAGATCCCGCAGACGCTCTTCCAAATCTTCGGCGCTGAACTGCCGCGACTGCGCCAGCGCACCGGCCAGTTCATCGTGCGCATCCTTGGCCGCGAGCAGTTGCTGCTCAAGCACTTTGACGTCATCGACCAGTGCGAAGCGATGCTTGAGCACCGACAGCTCGCCGAGCCAGCGCTGGATGCCGGTGATTTCCCGCTCCAGGCGCATCAGTTCCTGAGTGCCGCCGCGCTGATCGTTTTGCAGCGCGTCTTGCTCGTTGCGGTAATGCTCGGCCTGAATCGTCAGCTCTTCCTTGCGCGCACTGGCGTAGTCCGACCAAGTGCCGAGCAGGGAGTCGAGCAGCGGCGAAATGCGGTGCAGTTTGCCGCGCAGGATATTGCGCTGGGTCACGCCTGCCGCAAGGGCTTCGACCAATGGGCCGGCAGTGACCAGCGAGTTGTAGTCCTGCTCCATGCGTCGTACATCGCGGAACGCTTCTTCGCACGCGGCGATGTAATCGACGCTGCCGGAACGCAGGCTGTGCTCGAACGCATCGAGGAACAATTGCTTGAGCTTGGCCGCGGTGATTTCGCGCATGTGCAGCAGGTTGATGAACAGCGCGCGGAACGTCTTCAGGCTCTGCTCGCTGGTGGAGCGCAGCGGGATCAGCGTCAGGTCCAGCGGGATCGAGGTGTGACCACCGACCAGCAAACGACGCAGCTCATCCGGCTTGAGCTCGTAGGCTTTCAGGCCTTCGCGCTCAAGGTTGGTGAACAATTCTTTCTGGCGCAGGCAGGTGTCGTTTTTCTGGTAATGGGCCAGATCCAGTTTGCCGGCGTAGGCAAAGAACTGGTGACCGAAACCACCGCCCGGGCCGCGACCGACCACGCCAATGACGTGAGGACCGTGGGGCAGGGACACTTCGACCAAGATGTAGCTGGTGTCCGAAGCGAAGTAGAAGCGCCGGGATTGTTCCAGGCTGTACTTGCCGAAACTCATGTCCGACATGCGCGCCAGGATCGGGAACTGCAACGCGTTGATCGAGGCGGATTTGCCAAGGTTGTTCGCGCCGTAAACCGACAACGGTTCTTCCAGCGGGAACAGGCCGAGGCTGTAACCGGCGGTGTTCAAAAGGGCAAAGCGGCGAATGCCGTAGCGTTCCTTGCTCATGCGTCGGTCTCCTGTTCTTCGGCAATGGCGCGGGCCATGGCGTCTTCTTCGCTTTCTTCTTCGAAGTCACTCAAATCCAGCGGGTCATCGGTTTCCAACAGCTTTTCGTCGCTGTCGTCGTCGATCAGCACCGGAACCGGCAGAGGCAACACGCTGTGCAGGCTGGCGGCCAGATCACGGTCTTGTTGGACCGACAGGCAGACATCGAGGAAACGGTGCATCGGCGGCAGGAAACGGTAGATGCCGTTTTCTTCACCGGCGAAACCGAGCTGAGTCATGCGGCGCATGATTTTTTCTTCGAGTTCTTCGACGGTCTGCACTTCGGCCTGGATAAACAGGTCGCGGTATTTCTCCAGCAGCGATGGCAATTCGTCGCGGCCGAGGCTGCCACCGTCGAGCACGGCGACCGGGTCCCGGCCCTGGTCGGCCAGATGCTCGACGAGAATGAAGGTGAACAGCGCCAGACGTTGCGCGGTCTTGTTCACTGCTGCGGCGGCGAGGTCCGGCACGAAGTAGTAGAAACCACGGGTGTCGCAGACCAATTCAAAGCCCAACGCCTTGAACAGCGTGCGGTACTGGTCCTGGAAGTTCGACAGTTGCGCGTACAGCTCAGGGTCGCGGCGGCTGACGTGATAGCCCTTGAACAGCTCGCGAAAGATCGGCGCCAGCTGGGACAGTTCGGATAGATCAAGTTGCATGTGGAGTACTTGCATAGAGAGTGCTCGCAGAATCCTCGGCGGCGGTGTCGCGGGCCGAGAGCAGGGCGAAGGAGCGCAGGCTGACCTGGTGCTCGTGAGTGTGGTAATCGCGGCGTTCCAGACGCTCGCGTGCGAAGCGCTTTTCCCGCGACAGGCGCGAGAACCAGTAAAGCAATTCGTCGGTAGCGCCGTCCGGCTCCTGCTCCAGCAGCCAGGTCATCAGGTCCGGCATCGGCAGGGCGTCTTCGCAGCGTTCGAGCATTTCCCGAACCGTGCGTGGCGCGCGCGGCGCTTCGCCTTTCTGCGTCTTGTGGGCCTTGGGGAAACGCGCCGGTTTCGGCTCGAAACGGGCCAGCGCATAAACGTAGGCTTCGACCTGACTGGCGCTGCCCAAGAAGGTGCTTTGCGGCCGAGTGAACATCGGCATCGCCGCTTGTGGCACCGCATCGATGCCTTTGCGACGGATGGCCGACAAAGCCAGCGCCGCGCCACGGGTCACGGCGTTGTGCCGACGGGCTTCTTCACGCAGCGGCAGCAACAGCTCGCGAGCATGACGCAGCGTCAGCTGGGCGCTGGTCTGCATTTCGAGGATGCGCGCGTGGGTGCGCAGCAGCATGTCGTCATCGACCAGGTGGCCGAGGCGCTGCTGCTCGGTGAGCATTTTCAGCAGAACGTTCTCGACCTTGCGCACGCCTTGTTCGAAGGCGCCGTCGGCGTTCACCAGCTGAATCATCGGCTCGACGTATTCGTCCCAGGTCGCCAGCACTTCAGCGTAACGCTGACGCAGGGGAATCTGCCGGTCGCTGGTCTTGGCGCGCTCGGCGACGGCCACCAGGGCCTGTTCGTCGTTGGCGAGTTTCTTCAATACGTCCCGTACGCGCATATCGAGCAGGCGCAACTGGCGCGCCAGGTCGTGGCCGTCGCGGATGTCGAAGGCGTCCTGGATATAACCGGCCAGGCGTTCGAGGTGACGCAAATAGGCTTCGATCTCCAGGCACAGGCCCAGGCGGTGCTCACGGCGCAGGTAGGCGAGGAAGTCGTGGATCTGCGCATTGAGCTCGAAACGGTTCGGGCTTTTCGCCACGGGAACCAGAATGTCGAGGCGAATCCACACGTCCAGCAGGCTGGTGATGTCCTGCGGCGTACTGTCCAGTTGCTGGGCGGCCAACTGTGAACGCAATTCGTTGAGGCTCAAGGTGCCTTGGTCGAAGTGCTCGCACAGTGGCTCCAGAAGTGCCCAGTGTTCAGCGAGGGCGCGCAAGACGCGCTTGGGTTCGATCATCGGAATGGCCGGCTGGTTGGCGATTAAAAGTCGCGATTGTACTGCATCACGCCCGTTGCGATTCACTCTCGGGACGGACAGTTGGCTTTCTATCGATCAAGCGTGGGCGATCTTGAGCGAAGGGCGGTAGAATCACCGCACTTTAGTTATCCACAAGTGGCCGACCTTTGCTTATCGAGTCCCGTCGCCGCGCTTATTTGACCGCCATGCAGGTGGTCAACTGGCTGCCGCGCACCGAATTGCCCTTTGCTGCGCCCTCGCGCCCCGAATTGCTGGAGATGCCCGAGCCGTTGGTCGTCGCCCCGGTTGCTCCGGTTGCGCCCGCGCCTGTGGCTGATTCACCCGTGGAACCGCTGGTCAAACCGGCCGAACGGGTGAAAATCGAGGTGCCACGGCCATCGCTGGCCAGCACGCGTACGAATGCCAAGGTTGAAGAAGAGGCCGCTCCGGTTGTGGCCAAGGCGCCAGTCGTGCCGCCGCCGCGTTTCGCTCTGCAATTGCTGCGGGCCGGGCGTTGCCTGCTGCTGGTGGAGTTACCCACAGGCGAATCCTTCCAGACCCGCGACCCCGCCTATCTGTTGCTCAAAGACATGCTGCGCGCCGCCGGTCTGCCGGACAGCCCGCAGATCGTCGGCGAGCCGGTGCGTTGGCCGCTGTTGTCTCGGGGCACCATGGATCAAGGCCCGGAAGCGGCTCGCGACTTCGTGCAAGGTTTTCTCTCGGCCCGGCTGGAAGACGCACCGTGCGTCTGCGTGTGGCTGATCGGCTTGCCTGCGGTGCGTTTCGCCGGTGAGGCGAACGCCGAATCCTTCAACCGTGAACTCCAGGTCGAAGGCCTGGGCTCGGTCTGGGCCCTGCCGGGTCTGGAATTATTAATGGAAGAGCCACAGCGTAAGGCTGATGTCTGGCAAGCCATGCGTCGGCTGATGGCGCGCTGGAAAGAATCGAATGAGTGACGCTGTATCGTTCCGCCCAATGACCGAGGCGGACCTGGACGCTGTACTGAAAATTGAATACGCGGCTTACAGCCATCCCTGGACTCGCGGGATTTTTCTCGATGGGCTGGGTAAATATCAGATATGGCTGATGTTTGAAGGCCAGCAGCAGGTCGGCCATGGTGTGGTGCAGATCATCCTTGATGAAGCGCATCTGCTGAACATCACCGTCAAACCGGAGAACCAGGGCCGTGGCCTGGGCTTGACGTTGCTGGAACACTTGATGTCCCGGGCGTATGACGCCAAGGCGCGGGAGTGTTTCCTTGAAGTGCGCGACAGCAACCGTGGCGCGTTCAAGTTGTATGAGCGTTATGGGTTTAACGAGATTGGTCGGCGGCGCGATTACTACCCGGCAGTTGGCGGGCGTGAAGATGCTGTCGTCATGGCCTGCACTTTGGTCGATTGAACAGCGATCCCGTGTAGGAGCTGCCGAAGGCTGCGATCTTTTGATCTTTTGTTGTCACGACACAGGAAGATCAAAAGATCGCAGCCTTCGGCAGCTCCTACATTCCGATCCTCTCAGACAGATAGATCAACGATTACCGTCCATCGGATCCCGCTGCGCCAGTTCCTCTTCATCCAGCCCATTGCCTCCGCCGATGTCGTCTTCATCGACAATGCTCAAATCCCAATCGGCCTGGCCGCCTTCACCCGCTTCGTGGGCGTCCCGTGCGCCGTCTTCATGGATCAGGGTTTCCGGGCTCATGTCGTCGTCGGTGGACTCATGGTCATCGGTCGAGGCCCCGGTCATGCCGGCTTCACGTACGCGTTCCCGAGGCATCAGGCGTTCACGCTCTGTTTGCGGCAGTTCGTCGCCGATTTTGGCGCTGGGTTCCTCCTCGTCGAAATCCAGCTCATGCATCGAACCCATGCGGTCTTCGTTGTCATCGATGGGCTCGGGTTGCACCGCATCGTACGGACGTCGTGATTCAGTCATGGCAATTCCTCATACTGTAGGCCTTACTAGGGTGGACCCCCTGGGCTGCTGAGAATTCCTCCGGCATGGAAAACCGGGTTTCTGCATCTGGCGCGTGACCCCGACAGATGGTTGTCTGTCATAGAAGCGCATCATTCTCGAGGTTTCATTGCATGAACGAATTACAAGATCTGATTGATAACAACGAGCGCTGGGCTGACGCGATCACCAAAGAAGATCCTGATTTCTTCGCTAAGCTGGCCCGTCAGCAAACCCCGGAATACCTGTGGATCGGTTGCTCCGACGCCCGGGTGCCGGCGAACGAGATCGTCGGCATGCTGCCCGGCGATCTGTTTGTACACCGCAACGTGGCCAACGTGGTGCTGCACACCGACCTCAACTGCCTGTCGGTGATTCAGTACGCGGTCGACGTGCTAAAGGTCAAACACATCCTCGTTACCGGCCACTATGGCTGCGGCGGCGTGCGCGCCTCGATGCAGGACCGTCAGCTGGGCCTGATCGACGGCTGGCTGCGCTCGATTCGCGATCTCTATTATGAAAAACGCGAAGAACTCGCCAAATTGCCCACTGAAGAAGAGCGGGTCGACCGCCTCTGCGAATACAACGTGATCCAGCAAGTGGCCAATGTCGGGCACACCAGCATTGTGCAAAACGCCTGGCACCGCGGGCAGAGCCTGTCTGTTCACGGCTGCATCTATGGCATCAAGGACGGTCGCTGGAAAAGCCTGAACGCCACCATCAGCGGTTTCGAGCAATTGCCGCCGCAATACCGTCTGCGTCCGGTCGAGACGTTGTAACGCCCTTCAGCAGAGACTTCGCCGGCGCCAGTGCTGCAGAAACAACTGGCCGTCGGCGTTCGGCGGTTCATCGTAGCCGGTGATCCAGCCACGGCAGTCGAACGAGCCACACTGGCAGGCGAACTGACGCAGGAGTTTGTCTTCGGTGGTGGCGTAGTCCATCGTCAGTCGGTCGCCTTTTTTGATGTCCTTCAGCGCCCACAACCACAGCTCGCTCATGTCGAGAAATACGTTTGGGTCGCAGGAGTGTCGCAGCAGCCCGCAGAAGCGCGGGTCGTAGACATGGATGCCACGGGCCAGTTGCCGGGTATGCCGACAGCGATAAGGCAGCAAGTGCCCTGACGCCCGACAAATTCGGCTGATACGGGGGAAGTCCCGAAGTACTGCGACGGCTCCCGCCGATCCGTTGGTGTTGTCGATAATCTCGAAGTCGGCCCGGGAGGGGAATCCAAGGCGAACGGGCAGCTCCGCAAATGGATAAATCCCATCGGGAGGTTGTGCAAGCGTCTCGTGCAGGGCGTGGGTTTTCATAACGATCCTTGTCGGCTGGGTGCTGCGACCTCCATCAGCTGACAATCCTGTCAGCACTGCAACACATGGGAACGACTCAAGCCTCTCGCAAATGAAACGGCGGGTCTACTGTCAGTTATGACAGTAGACCCGCCGTTCATCGTTTTACAGAGGCGGGACAGGGATCGCAGTCGCGGGTACCGGAGCTTTCAGCTGTTTGAGCTGAGATTTGATCGGTGCCGTCGCGCACTTGGCCACGGCTTTTTCGGGCGTCAGGTTGCGGATCGAGGTATAGAACAGCTCGCAGGTTTTTTCTGCCTGAGCCACTTGCCAGGTTTGGGTGCAACTTCTCAGTTCAATGTCGGGATTACTGTCCGGTTGGCGGCCCATGGCGGCCTGCCAGCACGCGGCACTCAAATCCTGACCCATGACTTTAAGGCCAGCCGCGTCGGCCTTGGCCTGGGCATCGTTGCCGGTATAGCTTTGCGGGTCGGCGGCGTACCAAATGTAGCTTGGGTGGTTGGAACCCAGCACTGGCACTTTCACCCCGTCGCTCGGACTGATACTGACCAGGCCCAGCACGTTCACGGTCGGCCCGTATTGCTGCTTGATCCAGTTACGCACCGGCGCGCCGAAGGCAACCATCGGCAACGCCGCACCACTGGCGTTCTGGCTGAGTTGCTTGACCATGGTGGTCTGGTAGTCCTTGAAGTAGTCGTAGACGCCCTCCAGATCCTTGCCGGCGTTGGACGGTGCGGCAATCGGTGCGATGTCGATGATGGTCTGGTAGCCCGGAGTCTGGTCGGCAGGGATTCCGTTGTCAGTCAGCAGTGTGGCCCAGCGATCGGTGGTGGCGGATCGCAGGTAATCCTGAGCCTGGGTCAACGAATAGTCGGGTGGGAAGTGCAACAGTTCAACGCTTTTGCGGTTTTCCAGAGCCATGCCCAGTGGCAGGAACAGATACCAGCTGTAAGCCCACTTGCCATCGGCATTCAGCTTGCTGGCGCCGGTATAGGCCAGATCACCGGCATCGAGCAACGCCGCCAACGGTTTTTCATAGCCACGGGGTACGCCGCTGATTTCGGCGTAGAGCTGATTGTTATCGGTTTTGACCAGCACTTTCGCCGCGCTGTAACCATCGCGCTGCACGCTTTGGGTCAGGTAATGCTCGACCGTTTGCTCCAGCGTCCAGTTGCGAAAGCAGATCACGTTGCAGTTGTTGGGATAGGCGAACAGGCGGGTGACGCGTTCGGTACTGCCCAGCTTCAGGTCGACATCGGCATGGGCGGCGGCACTCAGGGTGAGGGCCGCGAGGGTGAGGCCTGCGAATTTGAACATGCTCAGATCCTTTTCAGCGTGGTCCCGTTGATTGGGGTACGCGACATACTGGATCACCGGCGTTACACAGAACAGTGTGTGCGTGTAGTTTTTTTGCTTAGAGCTTGCGCTGTGTATGCCAGGAGCTCTTAGTTATGGAGGCCGGCCCGGGCTTAATGTTTATGGGCCGGACGGAGATTGAAGCGTTACAACAGCTTGAGTGCCAGATGAGTGCCGGCGCGCAAGTACTCGACCTGTGCAAATACGGCATCCTTGACGATGGCCTCTCCTGTATCGGTCAGTTTGGCTTTTTTGGCATCAATGATGGACGTTTGCGTTAATTGCATCACTACATCCATCGCTTTTTGAAGGGCGGTCAAATTGTTGTGCAGGCCGAACTCACGGACGACAGCGTCCATACGACGGTCTGCATCATCACGCAGCTTTTTATATTCAACGACTGAAACCCTGCCGTCCTGGTAAATCTCGTTAATCATCTCTTCCAGCGTTTTCGATATTAAAGACATGTGTTTGTTCATCCTTGGTCAGTGCTGTCTTGCTTTAAAAAGTTTGTGAGCTGTCGGAGTTTACTCAGCGATTCATAGGTTGGAGATAAGAACTCTCCGGGTTTCATGTCAGGCGGAATCGAGCCTGTATGTAGGATAAATCTAGGCGTTTGTTTCATGCTCAAGCCGGGTGAACTGATTGCACCTGCCCGCAGCAGGTGCAATCACTTACGTGTTACGGCATCACCGGCGCCGTATACGTCAGCGTCGTTCCCAACGCCCACAGCAGAAACAGCACCAGCGGCGTGTGCACCAGCAGTTGCACGAACGAAAACCCGATCAAGTCCCGCGCCTTCAACCCGAGCACACCCAGCAGCGGCAGCATGTAGAACGGGTTGATCAAATTCGGCAGGGCTTCGGCGGCGTTGTAGATCTGCACGGCCCAGCCCAGGTGGTAGTTCAGGTCGGTGGCCACTTGCATGACGTACGGCGCTTCGATGATCCACTTGCCCCCGCCGGACGGGATGAAGAAACCGAGGATCGCCGAGTACACGCCCATCAGCAGCGCGTAGGTGTCGTGGGACGCAATTTGTACGAAAAAGGTCGAGATGTGGTGAGCCAGCGTCTGAGCGTCAGTCCCTTTGACGGTGGTCATCAGCGCCGCGATCGAGCCGTACAACGGGAATTGAATCAGTACGCCCGTGGTGGTCGGCACCGCGCGGGACACAGCGTCAAGGAAGCTGCGCGGGCGCCAGTGCAGCAGCGCACCGAGCATGATGAACAGGAAGTTGTAGGTGTTCAGCCCGGAAATCGCACTGATCGCCGGTTTGGTCGAGAACTCGTGGAACAGCCATCCGGCCGCCAGCAGCACCAGCAAAATCGTCAGCAGCGGGCTGTGCTCCAGCCATTCGCCGGGGCGGGTGCGCGGTTGCAAGGGCGGCAGGTTAAAGCTCGGATCGATGCCGCAGGCTTTGGCATCACGGGCCGAGTTCGGGCCGGGTGCAGTGGCGTAAGCAATGATTAGCGAGATCACGATCAGCGCCAGCAACATCACGCCGGACTGCCAGAGAAAAATAGTTTGCGTGAAGGGAATGACCCCAGTGATCGACAGAATCGACGGCGGCAGGCTGGCCGGGTTGGCCTGCAATTGCGCGGCGGACGAGGACAGGCCCAAGGCCCACACCGCGCCGAGACCCAGATAGGCGGCGGCACCGGCGGCACGGTAATCCATTTTCAGATCGGTACGGCGGGCGAGGGCGCGCACCAGCAAACCGCCAAACACCAGCGACAGCCCCCAGTTCAGCAGCGAGGCGACCATGGAGATCAGCGCCACCCAGGCCACGGCCGAGCGGCCGTTTTTCGGGATCCGCGCCAGCCGGTCGATCAGTTTCACTGCCGGTGGCGAGCTGGCGACCACATAACCGCCGATTACCACGAAAGCCATCTGCATGGTGAACGGGATCAGGCTCCAGAATCCGTCACCGAAGGCCATGGCGGCGTCGGTGGGTTTGGCGCCCATGAACAGAGTGGCCACGGCGACGATAATCACCGCCAGTGCGGCAAATACCCAGGAGTCAGGGAACCAGCGTTCGGCAAAACTTGAGCAGCGCAGGGCAAAGCGGGCAGAGCGGGTATCTTCGATATCAGCGGCCACGGGTGTACCTCGAATTTTTATGTTTGTTGTGGTCTTCAGGACCGCAAAGGCCCGTCTAGACAGGTGCCAACAGTAAAACAATCGGCTCTATTTTTTGACGAAGTTTTACGAGTCTAGGACTTTGGTCTAACGGGTTGTCCGTTGGCGCGTTTGCGTAGACCATGGGCGCCTTGGTTTTTTGCCTATGCCAGAGTTCTTTTCATGACCGCCAACACCCACTCGCGCCCGGCGCCGTTCACCCGCTCGGATTACAAGACCCTCGGTCTTGCGGCTCTTGGCGGCGCGCTGGAAATCTACGATTTCATCATTTTCGTATTTTTCGCCCTGACCCTCAGCCAGCTGTTCTTCCCCCCGGAAATGCCCGAGTGGCTGCGACTGCTGCAAAGCTTCGGGATCTTCGCCACCGGTTATTTGGCGCGGCCGTTGGGCGGGATTCTGATGGCGCATTTCGCCGACCGGCTGGGCCGCAAGAAGGTCTTCAGCCTGAGCATCCTGATGATGGCGCTGCCGTGCCTGTTGATCGGCATCATGCCGACCTACGCCCAGATCGGTTATTTCGCACCGCTGCTGCTGTTGGCCCTGCGAATCCTCCAGGGCGCGGCGGTGGGCGGCGAAGTGCCGAGCGCCTGGGTATTCGTCGCCGAACATGCACCGGCCGGGCATCGCGGTTATGCCCTCGGTTTCCTGCAGGCCGGGCTGACGTTTGGTTACCTGATCGGCGCCCTCACGGCGACTTTTCTGGCGCAGGCGTTCACCCCGGCAGAAATCCTTGATTACGCCTGGCGTTACCCGTTCCTGCTGGGCGGCGTGTTCGGCGTAATCGGCGTCTGGCTACGCCGCTGGCTCAGCGAAACCCCGGTGTTCATGGCCATGCAGGCGCAACGTGATGAGGCCGTCGAGCTGCCGCTGCGCACGGTCTTGCGTGAACACCGTCTGGCCATGCTGCCGGCGATGATCCTCACTTGCGTACTGACCTCGGCGGTGGTGGTGTTCGTGGTGATCACCCCGACCATGATGCAGAAAACCTTCGGCATGACCGCCAGTCACACCTTCGCCCTGAGTGCCTTGGGCATTGTCTTTTTGAACATCGGCTGCGTACTTGCCGGGCTGCTGGTCGACCGCATTGGCGCCTGGCGCACGGTGATGCTCTATAGCCTGCTGCTGCCATTGGGCATCGGCGTGCTCTATACCTGCCTGATCATCGGTGGCAGCTGGATCGGTCTGGCGTACGCGGTGGCCGGTCTCGGTTGTGGGGTGGTCGGCGCGGTGCCGTCGGTGATGGTCAGCCTGTTCCCGGCGCGAATTCGTGTCTCGGGGATTTCCTTCACTTACAACATTGCCTACGCCGTCTGGGCGAGTATCACACCGTTGTTGCTGATCGGTCTGATGCCGTGGAGCCCATGGATCTGCGTGATCTTCTGCGCGGTGATGGGGGCTGTGGGGGTGAGCAGTGCCGCGTATTTTGGAGCGCGGATGCCTAATGTAGGGAGCCGCAGCGTGGCTTCAAGCCAGGGCAAATCGTTGAAAGACTGCGTTAATCCGTAACAGGCATCTATGTCCCGCGTGGCGGGGAGCGGAAAAAAGAATGGGCACGCCAACCAGGTTGGGTGCCCATTTTTTTATGGGGGTGGCGGATTAGATGACGCGGCTTTGTTGCTTGGCGAAAATCGCCGCTATCTCGGGTTCATCCAGATGATCCAGCATTCGCTCCACCAACAAATGCACGCCGTCAGCCATGCGGCTGAGCGCCAAGGCTACGGAGCGGCGGGAGCCGTCCACATCGTCGGCGAGGTTGGCGGCAATAGCGCTGATGGACAGCAAATCTTCCGAGGCATTGGCGAGAAGGGTTTCAGGGTTGATACCCGGGCAGACGCTGAAGAGCTGACCGTTGCGTTTTGGTGGTTTGGGGTCGGCTGGCGGGAAGTGATGGTCGAGGGCGCGCTCGGCGGCTTCGTTGAGTTTGTTTGAGTCGGGGCTTTCGTAGGGGGAGACCGGATCGGTGTCCGGCGGATTTGGAGTTACCTTGAACATGTCTTAGCTCTCTCTTGAGTGAGGCTGCAACCAGTTCGCGACTAAACGAATGGGAGGCAGCTGTGCACAGGTTAGTCGACCGACGAGCTAAGAAATCGGCGCACCCAAGAGTGCCCTGCGCACAGCCACCATAAGTACAGGATGGGATACCTGACTGATTGGAACTATGCGACTTAGCAACGACGGGCGACTAAACCCGACCACTGATGGGCAGTGGCAGGGAAACGATAGAGGCCAAGGCTAAGGCGCACAAGCCGGCAGATTCTGGCGTAGCCGTAGGCAACGACGCAAGGTGTTGTAGCTTGCAGGAAGTAACCTTGAGCCGTTTTCAACAAGTGCTGTCGAGCGGTGTTTAATTTCCGGAAATGTTGGGAAGAAACGATGTTTCGACAACCATTCGGCTTCTGGCGACACGACGCGCATCAAGATGCCTAACTATTTTTGTAGGACAACCCTGAAACACTCTTCAGAAAATATCCCTGAGGCCGATGGTTAGGCTGCATACCGCTTTCTATCCCTGTCCATCGGTGTATCCCCATGTTCAACAAACGCTTGAAGCAGGAGCTGTCGGCTCTTCGCGAAGAACTCTCCAGCCTTCAGCAAGTGAAGGAAAGTCTGGAAAGCGAGATGCTGGTCCTGACCCTCGATGCCGATGGGCGGATTCAATCGGTCAACCAGAACTTCATCGGTGAGATGCTCTACAAAAGCAGCGACCTGATAGGGCGACACATCGAAGACATCGTCCCGGCCCATGTGAAGTCGGACGAATTCCACCAGCGCTTCAAGGTCTCGTTGACCCGTGGTGAGCACTTTGCCGGCACGGTGCGTTTGTTGCGCGGCAATGGTCAGGAAGCCTGGCTGCGCTCGATCGTGCAGCCGGTCCGGTCCGCGGACGGGCGGATCAAACACTTCTCGATTTACTCCAGTGACCTGACCCGCACCATCGAGGCATCTCGTGAGCATGAGAACCTGATCGGCGCCCTCGTGCGCTCCACGGCAGTGATCGAGTTCGATCTCAATGGCAACGTGTTGGCGGCCAACGAACGGTTTCTCAGCGGCATGGGTTACAGCCTGGCGCAGATCAAGGGCAAACATCACCGCATGTTCTGCGAACCCGAGGAATACAACAGCGCCGGGTATCAGGACTTCTGGCGTCGCTTGAATGCAGGCGAGTTCTTCGCCGAGCGTTTCAAACGCGTCGACAGCCACGGCCGCGGGGTCTGGCTGGAGGCGTCCTACAACCCGGTGATCGATGCCAACAACAAGCTCTACAAAGTGGTGAAATTCGCCACGGTGATCACCGATCAAGTCAATCAGGAACAAGCGGTCGCCGAAGCGGCCAACATTGCCTACAGCACCTCGCAGCAAACCGACAGCAGCGCGCAGCGCGGTAACGCGGTGGTGACTCAGGCGGTCAACGTGATGCGTGACCTTGCCAGGCACATGCAGACCGCCGGCGAAGGCATCGAAGCGCTGAACGAGCAGTCGGTGGTGATCGGCACCATCGTCAAAACCATCAGCGGGATTGCCGAACAGACCAACCTGCTGGCGCTCAACGCGGCCATCGAAGCGGCTCGGGCCGGGGAACAGGGGCGTGGTTTCGCGGTGGTGGCGGATGAGGTCCGGCAATTGGCTTCGCGCACCAGCCAGGCAACCGATGAGATTGTTGGCGTAGTCCGTCAGAACCAGGACATGGCGCGCAACGCCGTGGCGCTGATGACCGAGGGCAAACTCCAGGCTGAACAGGGGCTGGCGCTAGCGGCAGAGGCGGGTACGGTGATTGTCGAGATTCAGGACGGTGCACAGAAAGTGGTGAATGCGGTCGGCCAGTTTGCCAATCAGTTGGCGACTTGATGCCTGCCATCGCGGCGTAAATCGCTACAATCGGCGTTTTCCCCAGGAGCAGCCATCATGAGCGTTTCCCACCGCCGTCCGGTTCCCTTGGCCAAGGCGTATCGTCTGCTCAATCACGGCCCGACCGTGTTGGTCAGCGCGGCTCATGATGGCCAGCGCAACATCATGGCGGCGGCCTGGGCCATGCCGCTGGATTTCGAGCCGCCGAAAATTGCCGTGGTGCTGGACAAGTCCATCTGGACACGGCAATTGCTGGAGGCTTCGGGCACGTTTGTGCTGAATGTTCCCTGCGCCGCCCAGGCCGATATCGTCCAGACCGTGGGTTCGACGTCCGGCCTGGAATTGACCCGGGACCAAGGCCGGGACAAATTCCAGGTCTATGGTTTGCCGACCTTCAGCGCTGAACTGATCGATGCACCGATGCTCGAAGGCTGTGTCGCCTGGCTGGAGTGCCGACTGCTGCCGGAACCCGACAATCACCAGCAGTACGATCTGTTCCTGGCCGAAGTGATTGCCGCTCAGGCAGACGAGCGGGTGTTCAGTGACGGTCGCTGGCACTTCGAAGGGCAAGACACGTTGCGCACCTTGCACCATGTGGCTGGCGGGCATTTCCTGAAAATCGGCGATCCAGTGGACGGCAAAACCTTGCAGCCGTAAGCAGTCGGCCTTTCACACCCAGACGTCATTCTGCGCCGTGCGCTCGCCACCTTCGTTACCCGTGTTCAGCACACCCTTGGGCTCGATCAGCAGGAGTTTCACCTCCTGCTCGGCGAACGGTTTGTGCTCTACACCTTTTGACACCACATACATTTCGCCAGCGTTCACCAGCACGTGGCCATCGCGAAAGTCGATGCGCAGTTGCCCTTCGAGGACGATGAAGGTTTCGTCGGTATCAAGGTGATCGTGCCAGATAAAATCCCCCAGCAGTTTCACCACCTTGAACTGGTAGTCGTTCATTTCGGCGATGACCCTAGGCGTCCAGTACGGGCCGATCCTGGCGATTTTTTCAGCGAAATTCAGGCTTTCGTAAGCTTTCATGAAGCAGCTCTCGTGGTTGATCGTAAATCCACGATAGCCCGCGCATCGGTGTGCTTCTTGAACGATTGTGCGTGGCTCAGCAGCGGTGCATTTTCATCCAGCGGGCTGGCGACAGACCGTAGGTTTTGCTGAACTGCCGGGTCATGTGGCTCTGATCGGTGAAGCCGGCGATCAGCGCGGCGCTGACCAGTGACTGGCCCTGAATCAGCAGTGAGCGGACCAGGTCCAGGCGGCGCATGGTCAGGTATCGATAAGGGCTGGTGCCGAACAACAGGCGAAAATCCCGCGACAGACTCCAGCGATCGCGACCGCTGTGTTGCGCCAGTTCTTCCAGCGTCACGGTGCGATCCAGGGCGCTATGAATGAATTCCCGCGCGCGTTCGGCGGCCACGTAGTCGAAGCTCTGGCGGGTGGCAGACACGCCGGAAACGCTGTTCAAGGCTTGGGCCAGATCGAACAGCGCATCCTGCTCTTCCAGAGGCTCGAGGGGACAATCAAGGCTTCGCAGCAGCACGGCGGTGGCGGCGAACAAACGTGGATCGGCTGACAGGCCGGTCTTGATAAACGGCAATGGCTGGCCGCCGAGCATCTGCTGGATCAGCGCCGGCTCGATGTACATCATTCGGTATTGAAAGCCGGTCTCGGTGCCGGCTTCGCCATCGTGAACTTCGTCCGGGTGCAGCACCATGGTCCCGCCCGGCAGGCTGTGGCGCCAGCCACCGCGGTACTGAAAACTCTGCACGCCAGCCAGTGTGTGGCCGATTGCATAGGTATCGTGGCGGTGAAGGTCGTAGCCGTGGCCTGCAAAAAACGCTTCGAAACGCTGAAGCCCGCCAACGTCGGGCGCGCGGTGGAACCAGTCGATGGGAGGCGTGTGCTTGGCCATGGTGGTGTTGCCTTGAGCTCGATGCTGAACACGTTACCCCACCGAGCAGCCGCCTGTCTGCCGCCGATCGAATCATCCGGCCGGTAGAAAATCCCGGACTAATGTTGCAAGGTGTTACATCTTCTCCCTAGCCACGAAGGCGACCCACATTATGGATATGTTCCCTCTTAGCTACGCCGCTCCATTGTTGTCATTGGCGCTGCTGTGGACGGTTGCGGTGGTGACGCCGGGGCCGAACTTTTTCAACATCGCGCAATTGGCGGCCAGTCAATCCAAGCGTCACGGCGTAGTGGCCGCACTGGGCGTGGCGACAGGCACTGTGCTTTGGGGCCTTGCGGGCGGGTTGGGAATCAAGTCACTGTTCAGCGCAGCCCCGACCCTCTACCTGAGCTTCAAGATTGTCGGTGGTTGTTACTTGATCTATCTGGGATTGAAGCAATTCAAGCGCAAACCGCCTTTGGTTGCGGACGATAGCGGCTCGGTTGAGGGGGCGGGGCGCACGTTGTTGTCAGTGTATGGCCAGGGCTTTCTGGGCAATATGACCAACCCCAAATCCGCACTGTTCGTCGCGACGATCTTCGCTACGGCCATGCCCGCTTCTGTGCCACCAATGTTGCTGGCGTTGGCAGTGCTGACCATGGCGACCTTGTCCTTCAGTTGGTATTGCAGCGTGGCGCTGCTGTTTGCCAGCCGTCGGGTCGCGGGTGCTTATGATCGTTCGCGTAAATGGCTGGATCGCTGCGCCGGCAGTTGCTACCTACTGTTCGGCGCGCATCTGGTGGCCAATCGTTGAGGAGTTCTGAATGAGCAAACTGCGGGTAGGCATTATTTTTGGTGGTCGTTCGGCTGAACACGAAGTGTCGCTGCAATCGGCGAAAAACATCGTCGATGCATTGGATCGGTCGCGCTTCGAACCGGTGCTGATAGGCATCGACAAGCAAGGTCACTGGCATCTGAACGACCCTTCGAACTTCCTGCTCAACCAGGAAAACCCGGCGCTTATCACCCTTAATCGATCCAACCGTGAACTGGCCGTCGTGCCGGGCAAGGTCAGTCAGCAATTGGTGGAAACCTCCGGTCAGGAACTGCTGGGCCACGTCGATGTGATCTTCCCGATCGTCCACGGCACCTTGGGCGAAGACGGTTGCCTGCAAGGCTTGCTGCGCATGGCTGATCTGCCGTTTGTCGGCTCTGATGTACTCGGTTCGGCCGTCTGCATGGACAAGGACATCAGCAAGCGTCTGCTGCGTGACGCCGGGTTGGCGGTCACGCCGTTCGTCACCCTGACCCGCGCCACCGCGGCGCGCACCGGGTTCGCCGAGGTGCAAGGCAAACTCGGCTTGCCGCTATTCGTCAAACCGGCGAACCAGGGATCTTCCGTCGGCGTGAGCAAGGTGAATGACGAAGCCGAGTACGCGGCAGCAGTAGAACTGGCCCTGGGTTTCGATGAGAAAGTCTTGGTCGAGTCCGCCGTCAGCGGCCGCGAGATCGAATGCGCGGTACTCGGCAATGAAAACGCCATCGCCAGCGGTTGTGGCGAGATCGTGGTGCGCAGCGGGTTTTATTCCTACGACAGCAAATACATCGACGCTCAAGCGGCTGAAGTGGTGGTGCCGGCAAATATCAGCATCGAGGCCAGTGAACGCATCCGCGCCCTGGCCGTCGAGGCGTTTCAGGTGTTGGGCTGTTCCGGGCTGGCGCGGGTCGACGTGTTCCTGACCGCGAGTGGCGAAGTGCTGATCAATGAGATCAACTCGTTGCCCGGCTTCACCCGCATCAGCATGTACCCCAAGCTATGGCAGGCCACCGGTATGACGTACAGCGAGCTGGTCAGCCGTTTGATCGAGCTGGCGCTGGAGAAGCATAAGGCGCGGCAAACGCTGAAGATCTCTCGCTAGGCTCAATACAACAATAATTATTCGAGGAGACACGTCATGAAAGTCAGCGCACGTAACGTATTCAAAGGCACCATCAGTCAATTGCAACCCGGCGCGGTAAATGCCGAAGTCTCACTGAAACTGTCAGGCGGTAATGAACTGGTGGCCGTGGTGACCATGGAAAGCGTGAAGAACCTCGGCCTGGCAGTTGGCAAGGAAGCGATCGCGCTGGTGAAGGCGCCGTGGGTCATGTTGATGACCGAATCCAGCGACATTCGCCTGTCGGCGCGCAACTGCCTGGAAGGCAAGGTCACCAGTGTCATCGATGGCGCCGTGAACGCCGAAGTGGTCATCCAGCTCGACGGCGGCACCGAAGTCTATTCGATCGTGACACGCCAGGCTGTGGCAGAACTGGGCCTGGCGCCGGGCGTGAGTGCGACGGCGGTGATCAAGGCGTCGCATATCATTTTGGGTGTGCCGGCTTGATTTAAACCCGGAGGTGGCTGTTCCAGCCTTCGGTATTTTCGTCAGTCTTTGAGCGGGATGTACAACTCGACCACGCTGTCGGGGTGCATTGGCCCGAAAAAGCGTTCGCCGCAGTACTCGAATTCGATACCTTCAGCTGGCGCCATTCCCGCAGCAGGTAACCATTCGCTATAGGCGGCCCGGAACGTTTCCGGCAGGGTGGTGACCGTCCCGTGGTGTTCGACCCGGGCGTACCGGCGAGCGGGTATCTCCATCTCCACCATGCCTTGAACAAGCGGGGCGTGCGGTCCTACCGGTAGTCCGGCGATGTAGCGCCATTGACCGTCATCCAGCGGCTGGCACACACCAAAAGTGCCCATCGGATCGGTCAGACGACCGATTTCCTCCTCGCGCGGCACAAAGCGCTGCCACATCTCGGCGATGGTGTCGTCGTCGTCCTGTTGCCAACTCATGCCCATGATCCGCAAGGCGGGGTAGGCGATTCGCTCCGGCGTTTGCATGGGTGGCAGGCTGCGCTCTGGTTGCGCCAAGTAGCGGGTCAGTTGCCCCAGGACTTGCTCGCTACGCTGGATGTCGGCTCTCAACTGCCGGGCATGCCCTTCGAGGGATTCGCGCAGGCTGGCGACGCTGTCCAGCCCGCCGTTGACCGCAAGGGCTCGAATATCCTCCAGCGCCATGCCCAGTTGTTTGAGCCAGACGATCCGCCCCAGTGTGACGATCTGTTCGGGGCGGTAATAGCGATAACCATTGTCGCGACCGGTCAGCGCCGGGATAAACAGGCCGATGCTGTCGTAGTGGCGCAGGGTTTTGGTGGTGAGCCCGTGGCTGCGGGCCATTTGTCCGATGGTAAGCATGTGAAACCTCCTTTTAGACTGGTCGGGGGCCACGATAGAGCTTGCCGTAGGGGCAAGCTCAAGTCCCTGTGTGCGCCGTCAAACGATATCGATCACTACTTTGCCCAGTGCCCGCAGCCGGAGTATTGGTAGATCGACTGGGAACCGGTTCGACTCATACGCCTCGATGAGGGTGATCATGATGTCAAAGTAATCACCCTCGGGTGTGCCTGGCTCAGGCTCATTGTCGAAGAGTGCAGACACATTCTTGAGCGCTGTACGGTAGTCCTCGTCGGTGTGAATGGGGCGTACGTTCATGGGTTACTCCATCTCGACGGTATCAGCGTCGATCGCGTCGTAGTGTTTGTGGATGCCGACAATTTCCACACTCTATCGAAGAAGCAGTCATTTGCGGGTAGGAAAAGGCTGCGCGAGATTGCCGATCAGTATTCGTTAGCTATAAAAAAGGGCCTACCTCCCGGTAAGCCCTTGCTCATTCCCGCGTACGACTCAATCCCCCAACGCGGCCCCCTCACGCCGCGGATCGGCCCCACCCGCCCACGACGTTTTCCCCTGCGCATCCTTGACCCGGACAATCGCCTGAGTCCCGCTGGTCATGTCGATCTCGTTCACGCTGTGACCTTTGTCCTTCAGCGCCTGAATCAGTGCCGGGCTGAACTGCCCCTGTTCCAGTTCCGTCGGGCCGTTGCGGCTGCCAAAGTTGGGCAGGCTGATGGCGGCTTGTGGGTCGAGGTTCCAGTCGAGCAGGCCGATGGTGGATTTGGCGACGTATTCGATGATCTGCGAGCCGCCGGGGGAGCCGATGGTGGCGAGGAATTCGCCGCTCTGACGGTCGAAAATCAGGGTCGGTGCCATGGACGAGCGTGGGCGTTTGCCGGGTTCGACGCGGTTGGCAACCTTCTGGCCATTCTCTTCGGGGATGAACGAGAAGTCGGTCATCTGATTGTTCAGCAGGAAACCCTGAACCATCAGGTGCGAGCCAAACGCGGATTCCACGGTGGTGGTCATGGACACGCCGCCGCCTTCGTCATCCACCGCCACCACTTGCGAGGTGGAGATGCGCAGCGGCGAACGGTCCGGTGCGTAGGCGACCTGAATGCCTGGCGGGGTGCCGGGTTTGGCTGTGCCCATGCTGCGATCGCCGATCAGGGCGGCGCGGTCGGCCAGATACGCAGGGTCCACCAGACCTTTGACGGGGACGGGCACGAAATCTGCGTCGGCCACGTAGAGCGCTCGGTCGGCGTAGGCCAGGCGCTCGGCTTCGGAGATCAGGTGCACGGCTTCAGGCGCTGGTTCGACGCCCGCAGGTTTGTTTGTCTTGACCGGTTTGAGCGGTGCCAGGGCAAAACGCGGATCCCGGGTTTCCAGGGCCTGCAAGGTGCCGAGGATCTGCGCCACGGCAATCCCGCCTGATGACGGTGGCGGCATGCCGCAGACCTGCCAGCGTTTGTAGTCGGTGCACAGCGGCGCGCGCTCTTTGGCGCTGTAGCCTTTGAGGTCGTTCAGCGACAGGCTGCCGGCGTTGGCGTGGCTTTGAACCTTGGCGACGATCTCTTGTGCGATCGGGCCTTTGTACAGTGCATCCGGTCCTTCTTTGGCGATGCGTTTGAACACCGCGGCCAGCGCCGGGTTTTTCAGTTGCGTGCCTGCGGCTTTCGGGCTGCCATCGGCATTCAGGAAGTAGGCCGCCATGTCCGGCGAGCGTCGAATGGACGAGTCCGAGGCGATCAACTGGTGAAGGCGTGGCGAGATGGCGAAGCCTTGCTCCGCGAGTTTGATCGCCGGTTCGAACAGTTGCGCCCACGGCAGTCGACCGTGTTTCTGATGGGCCAACTCAAGCGCTCGCAACACGCCCGGTGTCCCCACCGAACGACCGCCAATCTGCGCCTGGGTGAACGGCATCGGTTTGCCGTCGGCTTGCAGGAACAGCCTCTCGGTGGCGCCGGCCGGAGCGGTTTCGCGTCCGTCATAAGTGCGCACAGCCTTGCCATCCCAGAGCACGATCAACGCGCCACCGCCAATGCCCGAGGATTGCGGCTCGACCAGCGTCAGCACGGCCTGCATCGCAATTGCGGCATCGATTGCCGAACCGCCCTGACGCAACATCTCCCGCCCGGCCTCGGCCGCCAGCGGATTGGCCGCGGCCGCCATGTGTTTTGAGGCGTATTGGGTCTGCAGGTCAGTGCGATAACCTGACGCGATTTCCGGCGCAACAGGCAACGTCGAAGAGGTCGGAGCACTACAGGCTGCGAGGGTTAAAGCAGCGGCGATCAGCGAAAGGGCTGACAGGCGATAGCGACTCAAGTGGAAGGTTGAGAACACGTGGGGGGCACTCCGTCCGTGGGAAAAGATCAGGGGACTTTATCGGCCGAAAGGAAGTGACGCAAACCAGGGGCTACAGTAAAGACACTTTCGCCCTTCATGAGTCCGCGGATTTTCTGTAGGTTCGAGGGCAACAGACTGGCCATAAGATCAACAAGAGGCAGACATGCAGACCGAGTTCCCCACCCAGCCAAGTTACCGCACCCAGCGTGATCAATTTCTGGCCGCCGCGACCGCGGCCGGCGCGACGCTGACCGAGTACCCGCATCCGCTCAAAGGGACGTTCGGTGAGTCGTTGAGCACCGATGTGGCCGTGCTGGGTGATCCGGGCGCCAAGCGTTTGCTGATTGCGCTGAGTGGCACTCATGGCGTCGAAGGCTTCTATGGTTCGGGATGTCAGATCAAGTGGTTGCAGGAGTTGGGCAAGCGTTCGCTGCCGGCCGATGTTGCGGTGGTGATGATCCACCTGATCAATCCGTGGGGCACTGCGTGGCTGCGTCGGGTCAACGAAGACAACATCGACCTGAACCGCAATCACCTGAACTTCGACCACGCATTGCCAAATAATCGGGCCTATGCAGCGCTGCATGAAATCTATGCCTGCACGCAGTTGCGGGGCCCGGAGCGTGATCGTGCCGATGCCTTGCTCGACGAACAGATTAGCGAACACGGTTGGCCAGCGGTGATGTCGATTGTCGAGGGTGGCCAGCACCGTCATCCCGATGGTTTGTTCTACGGCGGACTGGCACCAAGCTGGTCGAACCGCACGTTGCATCAGATCATTCAAAAGCATGTTTCCCATGCCGAAGTGGCGATGTGTTTCGACTTGCACACCGGTGCCGGGGAATACGGTCATCCGATGTTGCTGACCATTACCGAGTCGGCGTATCCGGCGCTTGCGGATGCGCAGGCCATCTATGGTCCCTGGCTCTATACCTTGCACACGGGCGCCGACACGCTGAGCGAAACCGGCGTTGCGGCTACCGCCACCGGTTACACCTCGCAAGCGTTGATCAATGCGTTGCCGCACGTGCGGTTGATGCCGTTTGTGATCGAGTGTGGGACGTATCCCGGCGCCGAGGTTCATCGTCATCTGCGCGATGATCACTGGCTGCACCTGCACGGCAATCCGAGAGATGCCGTGGGGCGCGGGATCAAGCTGAATCTGGTGGAGCAGTTCTATCCCGCCGACAGCGACTGGCAGGCGATGGTCTGGCTGCGCACCTGGCAGATTTGGGAGCGGGCGTTGTCAGCGTTGCCGGCGATTTGTTCCTGATGCGACTTCTTGGGTGGCTCGGCGTAGGGGCACGCCTCACAGTTCGCTCCTCCGGAAAGTTCGCGCACTTCAAGGTGCGTGAAGGGTGTGCGCGAAACACTGCGCGAAAACATGCCGGCCGGTACTTGACGCGAGCCTTCCATGGGGTTGTTTCCCCAAATGGGGGAGAATGAACACTTCAGCTCTGAGTAGAGCAGTTTTTGATTCACTCCAGTGCCCCGCAGACGAGATGCGCCCGACACATGGGATGCGACGGAGGCAATGGCAACGCCCTTCCTAAAATCGAGCACATTGGTCCTTCATTACATGCGTAAATCAGATCGGCTATTCCAGGTAGTAAACCTGATCCGGGTACATCAGCCGATTACAGCGGAAGACTTGGCGGGGCGTATCGGGGTCTCAGTCCGCACGATTTATCGGTATATCGACGACCTGTCTGTGAGCGGTATTCCTCTCTATGGCGTCGCTGGCGTTGGGTATGCTCTGCACGAAGGGTTTGAGTTACCGCCTCTGACACTCACCCAGGATGAACTCGACGCGCTGATGTTGGGCGTTGAGATGCTTTCAAATTCCGCAGGCACTGAACTCGCTTCTTCTGCAAGGACGCTGTTGAGCAAAGTTGCTGCCGTATTGCCGTTTCGCAATACAGAACCATCACTCTCCAATATCCGCGCGTTGAGGGCTAAGCCCGTCACACCAGACCAACGATATTTGGACGATCTCCACCGCGCTATTCAGCAGGCGAGAGCCGTCCACTTTTCATATTTCAGCTTGAGTGAAGAGATCTCGGGCAGGACGGTGTTCCCCTTGGGCCTTTTCTACTGGGGAGGAAAGTGGACTGTCGGAACATGGTGTACGTCCAGAAAGGCATACAGAGACTTTCGAGTTGACCGGATACGAAGCCTGCAGATCATGACGGATGGACAGAAGCTTGAGGCGGAATGGAACCTGCGGTCATACATGCAGTTTCAGTCTGATCAATGGACGGCCCAACAACCTCTCAAGCACTGACAGTACGGTGTCAGTACGACCCCAAGATACTGGTCGCTCCTCACCACACAATTGGAGTGACATATGACGCAGAACAGCCATGTACTCGAGCTAGCAATCTTTACCGTCAAGGAAGGCTTCGAAAGCCAAATGCCTGAGTTGCGGTTGATGCTTCGGGAAACCCTCAAAGGGTTTGATGGGTTGATTGAGTTCTCAGGTTATTGTCCCGAACCACAAGGCCGTGTTTTCGCTGACTTGGCTAAATGGGACAACCTTGAAAATGCTCAGAAAGTCGCACAGGCATTCGAGGGTGGAGATCCGAGATTTGCCCCTTACGCCCAGGCGATTGAAGCGCTTACGTTCATGGGACATTTTTACCCCGAGTAGAAGCTCAGCGCCCTGCTCTTAGGCTCCCTTCGCGCCAACGCGGTATCGGAAAGGGGCGGCGTTTTATCTCGGATCGCTTCATTTGGGCTTGTATCCCCTCGGTTCAATTATTTGTCGAGGATACACAGGGGATACACGGAGGGAAGGTATAGAGAGATACAGGGAGAGATAGCCAGAAACAAGAAAGCCCGCACTAGGCGGGCTTCTTGAGGTTGTTTAGAGACTCATGGAGACATCTGTAAACAGGTACTTGGTGGCTACACAGGGACTTGAACCCCGGACCCCAGCATTATGAATGCTATGCTCTAACCAACTGAGCTATGTAGCCAAGTGGCGCGCATTATTGGCTCGTAACAGAGATGTGTCAAGCGTAAATCTAAAATATTTCTCTACGCTTTCAACCGCTTATCCAGCTGACCCGAAAAACCGGGCGAGGGGAGGGCGTCAACTGAGCTGAAATCTCCCGGTATTGGCACTCAATGCCTTGCTGCCCTGGCTCAAGGTGTCCGCTGCCAGGTTCACCGCCCGCGCGCCTTCGAGCAAGCGTACTGCCTGATCGACTTGCTGGATATTGCCGCTGACCTCGTCGGCGGTGGTCGCTTGCTCGTCGACCGCTGTGGCGATCTGCGCCAGGGTGTCAGTGACACTTTGCACGGCACTGGCAATTTCCCCCAGGCGTTCGCCGAGGCCAGTGACGGCTTGGGCGTCGGACTGAGCCTGGCCGCAAGCGGCTTCCATCAGGCTCACCGCTTCGTTTACGGTGTTGCGCAGGCTGTCGACAGTGCCGGCAATCTGCGCGGTGGAGGACTGGGTACGTTGCGACAGGCTGCGCACTTCGTCGGCCACCACCGCAAAACCGCGACCTTGCTCACCCGCGCGAGCGGCCTCGATGGCGGCATTAAGGGCCAACAGGTTCGTCTGCTCGGCAACTCCGCGAATGGTGTCCACCACCAACTGAATCTGCTGCCCTTGCTCGCTGACACGGCCCAGTGCCGCAGCGGTGTCGTTCAAGCGCTGATTGAGTTGCTGAATGCTCGCCGTCGTGCGCTGGCTGTCACGGCTGCTGTCGGCGGCGATGCGCTGGGTGTGCTGAGCGCTGCCGGAGGCCTGTTCGCAACTCTGTGCGACCCCTTGGGAGGTCGCGGCCAATTGCGTGGCTGCCGCCGCGATCTGGCTGATCTGCAACTGCTGGGCTTCGACTTCCCCAAGGGCGCCGCTGGAGTGATGGTTGAGGGTGCGCACCGCGTTGCTCAGCTGCAAGGTTTCATGATCGACCCCCAGCAGGCTGTTGCGCAGCTGCACCACCGCGACGTTGAGGGCGGTGCTGATGGCGGCCAGTTCGTCGCGACCCTGCACCGGTACTTGAAGGCTCAGATTGCCGTCACGCAATGCTTCGGCCAGCAGGGTGATGCCGCTGGCGCTGCGACGGATCGAGGCTTGCAAGCAGATGAACAGGTACAGCGCGGCCAGCAGCAGCCAGCCAAAAATGGTCGCTACCAGGATGAACTGGCGGATTGCCGAACCGTGGTAATAGTCCAGACGCTGATCCAGCGACACCAACGACTGCTGGCGCAGCGAAGCGAGGTCGGAGAGCAGGCCGTCGAGGCTGCGTTCGAACTCTTCCGGCTTGAGCTTGATGCTGCCGCCGAACACGCCGTCATCGAGGACTTTCAACTCGGCGTCCAAGTGCTTGAGGCTGTCATGGTATTGCCCGGCCCAGGCTTGCAACGCGCTGGGCAGCCGCGCTTCCAGCAGGCTTGCGGTTTTGACCAGCTGCTCCCGGGCATCGCCGATGCGGCTGCGCAAGTCGCGCAATTGCAGGCGGCTTTGCAGGGTGAACTGTCCGGATACCACTGACGCCTGGCCGACGCTGGCCAAGCGGCCAACTCGCTCAATCAGGTCTGGCGCGTGCTGCGTGGAGATCTGGGTCAGCAGATAGGTTTACAGCCACGGCGCCAGCGTCAGGCGATTATCCATGGCAATCTGTTCGCGCAAGGCTTGCAGGGCACTCAAGGCATTGGTGAAACGATCGTAACCGTCCGGCCACCAACCGACGCTGCTCAGGCTTTTCGAGTCCAGGCCGTTGAGGGCGGTTTGCAAGGTTTGATAACGGGCCAGGGTTTCGCCCTCGGCGCCTTCGGTTTGCAGTGCGTTGCCGAGGTCCGATGTGGCTTGGGCGACGGCGGGCTGAACCGTATCGAAAGCAGCCATCGCCGCGATCGTCGCAGGTGTCGGCTGACGATTGGTTTCCGTGGCGCGCCAGCGAGCCGCGCGGTCACGCTGGGCGGCGAGCAGATTATCCAGAGCATCCAGGGCGAGCAGTTGCCGAACCCCGGCACGTTCGCCGGAGATCAGGTTCAGTTTGTCGCGATAGTCCTGACCGATCATCCACAGACTGCCCGTCAGCGGAAGGATAAACAGCAGAAATAACAGCTGAAATTTGCGTGCGAAGCCAAAACGCCCCAGCAACCCGATCCCCGGTGATAAAAAAGCCTGCATGCCCCAAAACTCCTCTGGACACCACGCACCATCGGCGTGCGTCGAGACCGTTGCGGTCGCGACCTGTGCCCTTTTAAAAGGCCTCGAAAGTTCACCCTCGTCAGCTCTGTAGGCCGGCTCTGTAGCGAAACTTCCCATTCTCGGTCCCCTTTGTAAGGGGCCGCGTTGAAGCGGATTACCAAGGCAAGATTCAGACCATGGCGTTGCGCTATCACCTTTTCCGCGATGAAAATCGAGGTCGTTAGCAGGCTAAGGGGATGGCGCTGCTGCACCGAAAAATGGCACATTGACGCACCTGCCCGTGTGCACCCATCTGATGTACGGAAACTCTTATGGCTATCAGCAATGTCCAGACCGGCGCGCAGCCGGCATCCGCGACTTCACAAAGCAGCCCTTTGGTCATGCGTATCATCGGCGCCGTGGCGCTGGCGCATTTGATCAACGACTTGATCCAGTCGGTGCTGCCGTCGATCTATCCGATGCTCAAGGCCAACTATGGCCTGACCTTCACCCAGGTTGGCTTGATCACTTTGACGTTCCAGCTGACGGCTTCGCTGTTGCAGCCGTGGGTCGGTTACTACACCGATCGGCACCCCAAACCCTGGCTGCTACCCGCCGGGACGGTTTGCACATTGATCGGCATTTTGATGATGTCGGTGGTCGCAACCTTCCCGTTGATTCTGCTGGCGGCAGGGTTGATCGGTATCGGCTCCTCGACCTTTCACCCGGAAGCTTCTCGTGTGGCGCGGCTGGCCTCGGGTGGGCGTTTCGGCCTGGCGCAGTCGACCTTTCAGGTCGGCGGTAATGCCGGGTCGGCCTTCGGTCCGTTGCTGGCTGCTGCGATCATCATTCCTTTCGGTCAGGGCCATGTAGCCTGGTTCGGGTTGTTCGCCGTGTTTGCGCTGTTCGTGCTCTATCGGATCAGCCGCTGGTACGCCAACCACCTGAGTCTGTTCAAACTCAAGCAAGGCCAGGCGGCGACGCATGGCTTGTCGAAGAACCGCGTGATCAGTGCACTGGTGGTGCTCGGGCTGCTTGTGTTCTCCAAGTATTTCTACATGGCCAGCTTCACCAGTTACTTCACTTTCTACCTGATCGAGAAATTCGACCTGTCGGTGGCGAGTTCGCAGTTGCACCTGTTCCTGTTTCTCGGCGCGGTCGCGGCGGGGACCTTCTTTGGTGGGCCGATAGGCGACAAGATCGGGCGTAAGGCCGTGATCTGGTTCTCGATCCTCGGCGTAGCGCCGTTCACCCTGATCCTGCCTCATGTGGACCTGTTCTGGACCAGCATCCTCAGCGTCGTGATCGGCTTCATCCTGGCGTCAGCTTTCTCGGCGATCGTGGTGTATGCCCAGGAACTGGTGCCGGGCAATGTCGGGATGATTGCCGGCGTGTTCTTCGGATTGATGTTCGGCTTTGGCGGGATTGGTGCGGCGCTGCTCGGGCATTTGGCGGACATACACGGCATCGAATACGTGTACTTGCTGTGTTCGTTCTTGCCGTTGTTCGGGGTGTTGGCGATCTTCTTGCCACGGACCAAAAAAGTCTGACCCAACACATGCCCCCTGTGGGAGCGAGCTTGCTCGCGATGAGGATTTCAGATTCGATACCTTCGCCGACTGACACTCCGCGATCGTCAGATCGCCGCCCGGAGCAAGCTCCCACAGTTGATCGGTGGTGTGGTGGGTGATTATTTCAGGCACAAAAAAGCCGCGTATGAACGCGGCTTTTTCTTGGGCGGGTGTTTTCACATCGAGGGCTCTAAGGGCGCTTCACGCACATACTGCAAGGCATTTCAGGACTGACTCAAACGAGTCAGGCTATGGGGTTACTTACAGGCTCAAGCACTGCTGTTGCGGAAACTGCCGGGTGTGATGCCGACTACTTTTTTGAAGGCTCGGGTCATGTGGCTTTGATCGAAGAAGCCGCAAGCGAATGACGCTTCTGCGAGACTGGACCCGGTGCGCAGCAGTTTTTGGACCTGGGCGATTCTTTTCTGGATTTGATAGCTGTGGGGGGAGACGCCAACGCTTTTTTTGAACACCCGGATCAGGTAAAGAGGGTCAAGGTTCACCAGTTGCGCCAGTTCTTCCAGAGACAGATGTTTGTCGAACTCGTCTTCGAGCTTCCTCTTGATCTTTTGCACTGCGTGCTGCTCAGCCGTACTGACCGGTTCGATGGGCGCTCCGCTGAGCTCGAAGAGCTGCGTCACCAGATCCAGCAGGATAGTTTCCCGTTCAAGGCTGGAGGGGGATTTTTCAATGATTTGATGTTGATGCAAAAAGGTCCGGGCGAAGTCGGGGGCCTGGCTCAGAGCTGTTTGAAAAAGATGAATATGATCGTTTGAAAAACGCCCTTGAAACACCATCCGATTGACCCATTCGGGGTCGATATAGAGCATTCGATACATCCAGCCATCATCATGGCCTGGCAAGCCGTCGTGGATCTCCCCGGGGGTAATGGTGACCACATTGCCAGCGACCCCCATGTAGTAACTGCCGCGATAAAAAAGTTTTTCAACACCGCTACTTATAACGCCGATAGCGTACCGGTCATGTGAATGTCGGCCGAAAGATTGAGTACTGTAACGCGCAGATAGCAACTCACAGTCGCCTTCGGGTATACGCCAGAATTGAACAAAGTCCTTGTCTTTTTGAGGGGCTTTGTTAAGGCGATTCTCGTCCATGAATTGTCCAGTTTTGTGCAATACGTATGAAAAAAAGGTCGCTAAATTTAGCACCTATTTCATAACACAAGCGAGGGGTTGCGATGTCTACAAAACTGGTAGTTGGGGATTTTAATAAGTCTTCATGGTCATTTCGTGCGTGGCTGGTTCTTGTGACAGCGGATGTTGCATTTGAAACCCTTCAGATCAAACTGGAACAAACCGACACCCGCCAGCGCATTCTGGAGCACTCGCCTTCCGGCAAGGTACCGGCGCTGCTGCTTGATGATGTCGTCATCAACGACAGCCTGGCCATCAGCGAATACATTGCCGGCACATATCCGGCAGCCAACCTTTGGCCCCAGGATTCACGGATCAAGGCCCTGGCACGAGCAGCTGCGGCAGAGATGCACTCCGGTTTCACCCATCTGCGCACGCAGATGTCGTTTGGCCTGAACACCGGTGACATCCCGGAAAGCCTGACCGGCGAGACCCGAGAGGAAATCATGCGGGTATTCGCTATCTGGAACCAGCTCCGTGAGGTGAGCGGTTCAACACAGTTCCTCTGCGGTGACTTCGGCATTGTTGATGCGATGTTTGTTCCGGTGGTGTTCCGCTTCCGTCGTTATGGTATTGCCATTCCTGCGCAACTGCAGGGCTATGTCGAAAACATCCTGGGTTATGCACCGGTACAGCAATGGTTGAAGTTGGCCGCGCAAGAAGTTTAAAGAGTTGTGCTGCTGATAACTAATAAGGTCAATTAAAAATCAGTTGTTTTTTTTGACTCGTGGCAGAAAAGGCCTTTGGGGCTTTTCTGCTTTATCGAGTCTGATATTTGTTGTCCGGGGGGGTTATGAGCGTTCATAAAGTTAATACCGGTCTTTATCAATGAGGTTTCTCATGTCGACTAATAACAATCGGGCAATCATTGAATTGACCATCGGCGGACTGATGCTCAGTCTGTCTGCTCTAGCCGTCGCTTTCGCCCATATCGGCGCGGGTGGCGCAGGGTTTTATCGGATGTTGTTCGCCTCGATCCTGTTCTTCCTGCTGCTCAAGGTGCGCAAAACACCGGTTCTGCTCAAAAGCGCCAAGGCGCAGCTGTACACCGCGTTGGCTGGGGTGTTTTTGGCCATCGACCTGGTGCTCTGGCACCAGAGCATCTATATCGTCGGCCCGGGCATCGGGTCGATCCTGACCAACTGTCAGGTGTTCTTCATGACCCTACTGGGGCTGTACCTGTTGAAGGAAAAACCTTCGATCTACTTCCTGGTATCCATCACCTTGGCATTTGTTGGGCTCTATCTGTTGTTGCTACCCGAGATGACCAGTGCGGTAGGGATGAAGGGCGTGGTGTATGGCGTACTGTCGGGGCTGGCGTATGCCATCTGCGTGTACTTCCTGAAGATCAACACCCAGTTGCCTGACGGCGGGGGTGACAAGATCGCACAGATGCTCAATTTGAGTCTTTGGGCGGCACTGGTTCTGCTGACATACGCGCTGGCAACTGGAGAAAGCCTGGCCATCGTGGATGGGCAAACCTTGCTGATGCTGATCATATACGGGGTACTGGTGCAGTTTGTCGGCTGGTTGCTGGTCAACCGTTCGATCGGAGCCATCAGCCTGGGGTTGGCCGGACTGATCCTGTTGCTGGAGCCGGTGATCACGTATTTCATTGATGTCACCTTTCTCGGCAAGGCCAGCTCCACGCTACAGATTTGCGGCGCGCTGGTGACTATCTTTGCGGTTTACATCGGCTCAATCAAACCGCCGGAGAAAGCGCACCCTTTACCCGAGGCGACCTGACAGAAGGTGTATCACGGCGGTATCGTGAACGACGGGTTGCCGTGAACCTGGCCAATACGTTATGCGCAGGCCCGCAAGGTCTGCGTGTAGTCGAGGAAGGAGGATGGTGATCCCAAGACGCAAAAATCCCCGTATCAGCGAGTGATTACGGGGATTTTGTGTCTATCGAGATCCGTGTAAATCCACGGTCACTGTTACACGTTGAAACGGAAGTGCATCACATCGCCGTCTTTAACGATGTAATCCTTGCCTTCCAGACGCCATTTGCCAGCTTCTTTGGTGCCCGCTTCACCCTTGTACTGAATGAAGTCATCGTAGGCGATGACTTCGGCGCGGATGAAACCTTTTTCGAAGTCGGTGTGGATCACGCCAGCGGCTTGTGGTGCGGTGGCACCCACGCGTACGGTCCAGGCGCGGACTTCTTCGACACCGGCGGTGAAGTAGGTCTGCAGGTGCAGCATTTCGTAGCCGGCGCGGATTACGCGGTTCAGGCCAGGTTCTTCGAGGCCCAGGGCTTCGAGGAACATGTCTTTCTCTTCGCCGTCATCCAGCTCGGCGATTTCGGCTTCGATCTTGTTGCAGACCGGAACCACCATGGCGCCTTCTTCTTCGGCGATTGCTTTGACGATGTCCAGCAGCGGGTTGTTCTCGAAACCGTCTTCAGCGACGTTGGCGATGTACAGGACCGGCTTGGTGGTCAGCAGGTGGAAACCACGAATCACCGCTTTGTCGTCGGCGCCCATGGTCTTCATCAGCGTACGCGCAGGCTTGCCGAGGGTGAAGTGAGCAATCAGTTGCTCCAGCAGGCCTTTCTGGACCACGGCGTCCTTGTCGCCACCCTTGGCGTTGCGGGCGACTTTCTGCAGTTGCTTCTCGCAGCTGTCGAGGTCGGCGAAGATCAGTTCCAGGTCGATGATTTCGATGTCGCGTTTCGGGTCGACGCTGTTGGAGACGTGAATCACGTTCTCGTCTTCGAAGCAGCGGACTACGTGCGCGATGGCATCGGTTTCACGGATGTTGGCCAGGAACTTGTTGCCCAGGCCTTCACCTTTCGAGGCGCCGGCTACCAGGCCTGCGATGTCGACGAATTCCATGGTGGTCGGCAGGATGCGCTTGGGATTGACGATGGCCGCCAGGGCTTCCAGACGCGAATCCGGCATCGGCACGATACCGGTGTTCGGTTCGATGGTGCAGAAGGGGAAGTTCTCGGCCGCGATCCCGGATTTGGTCAGGGCGTTGAATAGGGTGGACTTGCCGACGTTAGGCAGGCCGACGATGCCGCAATTGAATCCCATGGTGTTTTCCCCGAGGAGTGAGTCAGGCCTTCTGGCTGTGCAGGTTTTTCATCGCGCGGTTCCATTCACCGGCGAGGATATCCGGCAGCACGCCGAGGGCAAAGTCGATGCTGGCATCGAGTTTTTCCTGTTCGGCGCGTGGCGCACGACCCAGGACGAAATTTGAAACCATACTGGCAACGCCCGGGTGGCCAATGCCAAGCCGCAAGCGGTGAAAGGTATTCTGATTGCCCAGTTGCGCGATGATGTCGCGCAACCCGTTGTGCCCGCCATGGCCGCCGCCCTGTTTGAGCTTGGCTACGCCCGGTGGCAGGTCGAGTTCGTCATGCGCCACCAGGATTTCTTCAGGCGTAATGCGGAAGAAGCCGGCAAGTGCCGCGACGGCTTGGCCGCTGCGGTTCATGTAGGTGGTGGGAATCAGCAGACGAACATCCTGACCCTGATGCGAATAGCGCCCGGTCAGGCCGAAATATTTGCGATCGGCCACAAGGTTTACGCCTTGTGCGTTCGCGATGCGCTCAACAAAAAGGGCCCCTGCGTTATGCCGGGTCTGTTCGTATTCAGCGCCTGGATTACCCAGGCCAACGATCAGTTTGATGGCAGTCACGATAGGGGCCCTTCCTTGGAGTGGTGGATAACATAGCCGCGGCAGTTGTGTGCGGCGAAAGTGGACGACAAGTGCTCATTTACCATTATGTAAACTCCGCGTTCTCGCCCGCTTTCTCGCTACGCTCTAGTCCGCGATGTTTCCGGTCACTCCGGCGAACAGAGTGAAATTACTCTGCTGCGCCTTCTTCAGTAGTAGCTTCTGGAGCAACACGTGGAGCGTGGACGTTGGCAACAGCCTTGTCATCGCCGTGTGCCAGAGCAACAAACTCAACGCCTTTAGGGGCTTTGAGGTCAGACAGGTGAATGATCGAACCGATTTCGGCGTTAGCCAGGTCGACTTCGATGAATTCAGGCAGGTCTTTTGGCAGACACGAAACTTCGATTTCAGCAACAACGTGCGAAACTTCGCCGCCTTTCTTGATCGGAGCTTCTTCACCAACAAAGTGTACAGGCACGATAGCGGTCAGTTTCTGGCCAGCTACAACGCGTACGAAGTCAGCGTGCATCACGTGGCCTTTGGCCGGGTGACGCTGCAGAGCTTTGATGATTACGTTTTGCTTGGTGCCGCCAACGTTCAGCTCGATGATGTGGCTGTAAGCCGCTTCGTTTTCGAGCAGTTTGGCAACTTCTTTAGCCAGCATGCTGATGGATTCAGGGGCTTTTTCGCCACCGTAAACTACAGCAGGTACCAGGCTTGCGAGACGACGCAGGCGGCGGCTCGCACCTTTCCCCAGGTCGGAACGCACTTCAGCATTCAGAGTAAAATCGTTCATGTTGTATCTCCAAAATAACCACATTCGCCCCAGCGTTTGCGACCAGCGCTAAAGGCGATATGGGCAAAAAAGCCCCGCCCCGACAGGAATGCCGGGGCGGGGCGCTTTTCGTCAACGAGATATTCGAGAAGGGCAGGGCCCTTAACGGAACATCGCGCTGATCGATTCTTCGTTGCTGATGCGGCGAACCGCTTCGGCAACTACCGGCGCGATATCCAGTTGACGGATACGCGAGCAGGCTTGAGCAGCAGCGGACAACGGGATGGTGTTAGTCACCACCAGTTCGTCCAGCATGGAATTTTCGATGTTTTCGATCGCCCGACCGGACAGCACAGGGTGTGTGCAGTAGGCGAAAACCTTGGCAGCGCCATGCTCTTTCAGGGCCTTGGCCGCGTGGCACAGAGTGCCGGCGGTATCGACCATGTCATCGACCAGAATACAGGTACGCCCTTCGACATCGCCGATGATATGCATCACTTCAGAGTGATTGGCTTTCTCACGGCGTTTGTCGATGATCCCGAGATCTACGCCCAGGGATTTGGCAACAGCACGTGCACGCACGACGCCGCCAATGTCCGGGGACACGATCATCAGGTTTTCGAAGCGCTGATCTTCAATGTCATCCACCAATACCGGGGAGCCGTAGATGTTATCTACCGGAATATCGAAGAAACCCTGGATTTGGTCAGCATGCAGATCAACCGTGAGAACACGGTCGATGCCGACTACGGTAAGCATGTCAGCAACGACTTTCGCGCTGATAGCCACACGTGCGGAACGCGGACGGCGATCCTGACGGGCATAACCAAAGTAAGGAATAACAGCAGTGATACGAGTAGCCGAGGAGCGGCGGAAGGCATCAGCCATCACTACCAGTTCCATCAGGTTATCGTTGGTCGGAGCGCAAGTCGGCTGAATAATGAAGACATCTTTACCGCGGACGTTTTCATTGATCTCGGCAGTAATTTCGCCGTCGGAGAACTTACCGACAGAGATGTCACCGAGAGGGATATGCAGCTGACGTACAACACGCCGAGCCAGATCGGGGTTAGCGTTCCCCGTAAAGACCATCATCTTGGACACGCGCAGTACCTGAAGGCTGAGGGTAACCTGGATGAGTATAGGAAAATGGCAGGGGCGGCTGGATTCGAACCAACGCATGGCAGGATCAAAACCTGCTGCCTTACCGCTTGGCGACGCCCCTGTATCTGTTGCAACGAGTACCCAGTACTCGATTCCTTTTAGAGCAGACTTTGCAGCTTGCGATGCAACATCGAAATGTTGCTTCCCTTTGCTACAAACCCTGTAAGGGTCTCTGTAAGAAGGGCCGAGACTTTATCAGCTTCAGCTTTGCTTGGGAAGCCCCCAAACACACAACTTCCAGTTCCGGTGAGTTTTGCTTCGGTAAATTTACCTAACAAATTCAATGCGTTACGTACATCTGGGTAACGCCTTGCTACCACCGGTAAGCAGTCATTTCGACTGTTTCCCTTGGGAACGGGGCGCACTTTAATGGGAGAAGAGTTACGTGTCAACAACGGATCTGAAAAAATTTCTGCTGTACTTACAGAGACTTGCGGCACAAGCACGAGATACCACGGTTCTTCGGGGTCTACAGGGGTCAGTTTCTCCCCCACGCCTTCGGCAAAAGCCGCGTGCCCGCGCACGAAAACCGGGACGTCCGCGCCAAGCGTCAGGCCTAGCACGGCCAGTCGATCCTCATCCCAACCCAGTTGCCAGAGATGATTGAGGCCGAGCAGAGTCGTCGCAGCATTTGAACTGCCGCCACCGATTCCACCGCCCATGGGTAGAATTTTTTCGATCCAGATGTCGATACCGAGCGAACAACCGGATTGCTCCTGAAGTTTTTTTGCAGCTCGAACAATCAGATTGCTGTCGTGAGGAACGCCATCGAATTCGGTGTGCAGTCGAATGACACCGTCATCACGAACGGCAAACGTGATTTCATCGCCGTAATCGAGAAACTGAAAAATGGTCTGCAACTCGTGATAACCGTCTTCACGGCGACCGAGGATGTGCAGCATCAGATTGAGTTTGGCCGGGGAGGGCAGCGTCAAGCGCGGAACCGTCATGTTCACTGCCCCAATTTGCGAGGTTGCCATTCCTTGATCACCAGCGTGACGTCAAGGTCGGTGCCGTGCAGTTTGATCCGCTCGGGTAGCCAAAAGCCGTTTTGCTCGGCATAGCTGAGGTATTCGACCTGCCAGCCATCCTGCTCAAGATTGGCCAGGCGGCTGTCGGCATCCAGCGTCAGACGGCTTTTACTGTCCGGGGCCGGGAGCCCGCGAACCCACCAGGCCAGATTGGACACCGGTAACTTCCAGCCCAGTTGTTCTTCGACCAACACTTCAGGCGTCGGCGCTTCATAGCGGCCCTGGTTGGCGACTTCCAGCGAGACTTTGCCGGGGCGGCCGGTCAGGCGTGCTGCGCCCCGGCCCAGGGGGCCGGAGAGGCGAATGTCGTAGTAATCCTGTCGCTGCAGCCAGAACAACGTGCCGCTGCCCGAGTCTTTCGGGGCGCGAATTCCGATCTTGCCGTTGATCTGCCAGCCGTCGAGGCTGGTCAGTTGCTGTTTGTACACGCGCCATTGGGCCGGGTTGCCTTGACCCTGGACCGATTCGCGGGCACCGAAGCCCGCGCAACCGGCGAGCAGGGCGATGAAACTGAAAACAATGAGGTGGCGCAAAAACATAATCTTAAAGAGTCTCTGATCCGGTCAGGCGCTTGATGGTACCGCGCAGGATGGGGCTGTCGGGCTGCTCCTTGAGGAACTTGCTCCAGATTTGTTTGGCTTCCCGTTGCTTGCCATTGGCCCACAGGACTTCGCCCAGGTGCGCGGCGACTTCCTGATCGGGGAAGCGCTCCAGCGCCTGGCGCAGCAGGCGTTCGGCTTCCTGGAGATTGCCCATGCGGAAGTTCACCCAGCCGAGACTGTCGAGTACCGCCGGGTCTTCCGGATTGATCTGGTGCGCCTGTTCGATCAAGGCCTTGGCTTCGGCGTAGCGCGTCGTGCGGTCGGACAGGGTGTAACCGAGGGCGTTCAGCGCCATCGCGTTATCCGGGTCGCGCTTGATGATCAGGCGCAGGTCTTTTTCCATCTGCGCCAGGTCATTGCGTTTTTCCGCTTGCATGGCGCGGGTGTACAGCAGATTCAGATCGTCCGGGTATTGCTGCAAGGCTTGCTTCAATACATTCCAGGCCTTGTCGGGCTGTTTATTGGCGGACAAGGTTTCGGCTTCGATCAAATACAACTGAATCGCGTAATCGGGCTGCTCGTCGCGTTCCGCTGCCAGACGGCTTTGGGCTTCGGCGGTCTTGCCGTTGTTCATCAGGATATCGGCCTGACGCAATTGCGCCGGCAGGTAATCGTTGCCCGGGCCGACCTGGGCGTACTCGATCAGTGCGCCTTGGGGATCGTTGCGCTCTTCAGCGATACGACCGAGGTTCAAGTGCGCCGAATCGACATGGCTTTCCCGGGCGATCAGGTCTTCCAGATAGCCCTTGGCCTCATTCCAGGCCTTGGCTTCCAGGCAGACCAGCGCCAGGGAATAACGCAGTTCGTCGTCTTCGGGGTACTGTTGAACCAGGCTCGAGAACTCGGCTTTGGCATCGTTCATGCGGTCCTGTTCAACCAGCATGCGCGCGTAAGTCAGGCGCAGGCGTTTGTCGTCCGGGTATTTTTTGATGCTTTTTTGCAGCAGCGGCAAGGCTTCATCGCCACGACTGAGGGTTTGCAGCAGGCGTGCACGCAGCAGAATCGGTGCTATTTCGCCGTCGTCCGGCGGATTGTCTTCCAGCAGGCCCAGCGCACCCTTGGCGTCACCGTCCTGTTGCAGCAGCAAGGCTTTGCCGAAAATCAGCTGACCGTTTTTCGGATGGCGCTGCAATAAACGGTCAAAACCTTTCATCAAGCCGTTGCGCGTGTCCTGGTCGGTATCGGCCGCAGACAGGGCGAGGAAGTCGAAATGCGTGTCGCCCTTGCCTTGCAGGACTTTTTCCATATAGACCATGGAGTCGTCATAACGCCCGGCACGAGCCAGTTGCACGGCAGCGGCCCGTTGCGCCTCGAGGTCGTCCGGGGCGTTTTTCGCCCAGATCAGCGCGGTATCCAGGGCAGCCTGATCGGCGCCCAGGTATTCGGCGATACGGAATGCCCGCTCGGAGATGCCCGGATCCTGAGTATTGATCGCCTGGGTTACGTAGTTGTCCAGGGCAATGTCGAAACGATTGCGCTGGCCAGCCAGTTCGGCGCTCAACAGACTGAAGATGGTTTCTTCACTGAATGAGCTGTAAACCTTGGGCTTTTCAGGGGCCGGAGTGCTGTCTTCGACCGGCGGCGTACCGTCCGACGAAACGGGTGCCAAGGCCTGGCAGCCGCTGAGGAAGACAAAAGCGAGGAGCAACGCGGAAGATCTATTCATATAGGAAGAGGACGACTAACCTGCGGTCGGATCATCATGACACAAGCCTTCGGCCAAACATAACCGAGTCTCAATTGGGGCCTTTATAGAGGCAGGTCGTTGGGACAATAGTCAGCGGTAGTTGTTCTGGCTCTGTCGAAGTAGGACAATTGCCGGCTTCACGTCACCATCAGCGACCTTGAATGGCCTTCCTTGCACTCGGTATTAACCACAAGACTGCTTCAGTAGACGTTCGCGAGCGCGTGGCCTTTACCCCTGAGCAGCTGGTGGAGGCCTTGCAGCAGCTCTGCCGACTCACCGACAGCCGCGAAGCTGCGATCCTCTCCACCTGCAATCGCAGTGAACTCTATATAGAACAGGATCACCTTTCGGCTGACATCATATTGCGCTGGCTGGCCGATTATCACCATTTGAGCCTCGAAGAGCTGCGCGCGTGTGCTTATGTGCACGAAGATGATGCGGCAGTTCGTCACATGATGCGGGTGGCCTCCGGGCTCGATTCGCTGGTGTTGGGCGAACCGCAGATTCTCGGTCAGATGAAATCGGCCTACGCCGTGGCCCGCGAGGCCGGCACCATCGGTCCGTTGCTCGGGCGGCTGTTCCAGGCCACGTTCAATGCGGCCAAACAGGTGCGCACCGACACCGCCATCGGCGAGAACCCGGTGTCCGTGGCGTTTGCCGCGGTCAGTCTGGCGAAACAGATTTTCAGCGACTTGCAACGCAGCCAGGCCTTGCTGATCGGCGCGGGCGAGACCATCACCCTGGTCGCCCGCCATCTGCACGAATTGGGTGTAAAGCGCATCGTCGTCGCCAACCGCACCCTGGAGCGCGCGAGCATTCTGGCCGAGCAGTTCGGCGCCCATGCAGTGTTGCTCTCGGACATCCCGGCGGAACTGGTGCGCAGTGACATCGTCATCAGTTCCACCGCCAGCCAGTTGCCGATCCTGGGCAAGGGCGCGGTGGAAAGCGCCTTGAAACTGCGCAAGCACAAGCCGATCTTCATGGTAGACATCGCCGTCCCTCGGGATATCGAGCCGGAAGTCGGCGAACTGGACGACGTTTACCTCTATAGCGTCGACGATCTCCACGAAGTGGTCGCCGAGAACCTCAAGAGTCGCCAGGGCGCAGCCCAGGCGGCGGAAGAGATGGTCTCGATCGGTGCCGAAGATTTCATGGTGCGCCTGCGTGAACTGGCGGCGGTGGATGTGCTCAAGGCCTATCGCCAACAAAGCGAGCGCATGCGCGACGAAGAATTGCAGAAGGCCCAGCGCATGCTGGCCAACGGCAGCAGCGCCGAAGACGTGCTGGTGCAACTGGCGCGCGGCCTGACCAACAAACTCTTGCACGCACCGAGCGTGCAGTTGAAAAAGCTCTCTGCCGAAGGCCGCCTCGATGCGCTGGCCATGGCCCAGGAACTCTTTGCCCTGAATGAGGGCTCATCGGATAGCTTTTCGGATAAAAAACCGCAATGAAAGCGTCACTGCTCAATAAGCTGGACATCCTCCAGGACCGTTTCGAGGAATTGACCGCCTTGCTTGGCGACGGCGAAGTCATTTCCGATCAGAACAAATTCCGCACCTATTCCAAGGAATACGCGGAAGTCGAACCGATTGTCGAAACCTATAAACAGCTGCTCAAGGTACAAGGCGATCTCGAGGGCGCTCAGGCGCTGCTCAAGGACAGCGACCCGGACATGCGCGAAATGGCCGTGGAAGAAGTCCGCGAAGCCAAAGAGCAATTGATCGACATCGAAGCCAGCCTGCAACGCATGCTGCTGCCCAAGGATCCGAATGACGGGCGCAACGTGTTTCTCGAAATACGCGCCGGAACCGGCGGTGACGAGGCGGCGATTTTCTCTGGTGACCTGTTCCGCATGTATTCGCGTTACGCCGAGCGTCGCGGCTGGCGGGTGGAAATCCTCTCGGAGAACATCGGTGAACACGGCGGCTTTAAAGAAGTCATCGCCCGCGTCGAAGGCGACAACGTCTACGGCAAGCTGAAATTCGAATCCGGAGCACACCGCGTACAACGGGTTCCGGCTACTGAATCCCAGGGTCGCATTCACACCTCGGCCTGCACCGTGGCCGTGTTGCCCGAGCCGGACGAGCAAGAGGCGATCGAGATCAACCCCTCGGATTTGCGCATTGATACCTACAAATCCTCCGGTGCCGGTGGTCAGCACGTTAACAAAACGGACTCGGCGATCCGCATCACGCACTTGCCGTCCGGTATTGTCGTCGAGTGCCAGGAAGAACGTTCCCAGCACAAGAACCGCGCCCGGGCGATGTCCTGGCTGTCGGCCAAGCTCAACGATCAGCAGACCAGCGCCGCCGCGAACGCTATCGCCAGCGAGCGTAAATTGCTGGTCGGTTCGGGCGATCGCTCGGAGCGGATCCGCACGTACAACTTTGCCCAGGGGCGGGTCACCGACCACCGGGTCAACCTGACGCTGTATTCCCTCGACGAAATCCTCGCGGGTGGCGTCGATGCGGTGATCGAGCCGTTGCTGGCCGAATACCAGGCCGACCAATTGGCAGCGATAGGTGAGTAAATGACGATCATTGCCAGTTTGTTACGCGCCGCCGACCTGCCAGATTCGCCCACCGCGCGCCTGGATGCCGAATTGTTGCTGGCCGCTGCGTTGGGCAAGTCCCGCAGTTTTCTGCACACCTGGCCCGAGCGCATCGTTCCGAGCGAAGCGGCGCTGAAGTTTGCCGAGTACCTGCAGCGTCGTCGCGGCGGTGAGCCAGTGGCCTACATCCTCGGTCAGCAAGGTTTCTGGAAGCTTGATCTGGAAGTTGCGCCGCATACGCTGATCCCGCGCCCGGACACCGAACTGCTGGTGGAGACTGCGCTGGAACTGCTGCCGGCCACACCAGCCTCGGTGCTCGATCTCGGCACCGGCAGCGGCGCCATTGCGTTGGCCCTGGCCAGCGAGCGTCCGGCCTGGAAGGTCACCGCCGTGGATCGCGTGCTCGAAGCCGTGGCCCTGGCCGAGCGCAATCGCCAGCGACTTCACCTGAATAACGCCACCGTGCTGAGCAGTCATTGGTTCAGCGCCCTGGAAGGTCAGCGTTTTCAGCTGATCATCAGCAATCCACCTTACATCGCCTCCGCCGACCCGCATCTGGTGGAAGGCGACGTGCGCTTCGAACCGGCAAGTGCCTTGGTGGCCGGCGTCGATGGGCTCGACGATCTGCGTCTGATCGTCGCCCAGGCGCCGGATTACCTTGAAATGGGCGGCTGGTTGATGCTCGAACACGGTTACGATCAAGCCACTGCAGTACGCGATTTGCTGCTGACTCGCGGTTTTGAAGAAGTCCACAGCCGCACCGATCTGGGCGGTCACGAACGTATCAGCCTGGGGCGCCTGCTGTGCTGAATGATCAGGAATTGTTGCGCTACAGTCGGCAGATTCTGTTGCAGCACGTCGACATCGACGGCCAGTTGCGACTGAAAGAAAGCCGCGTGTTGATCGTCGGTCTCGGCGGTCTCGGCTCGCCGGTTGCGCTGTATCTGGCCGCCGCCGGCGTCGGTGAATTGCATCTGGCGGACTTCGACACCGTCGACCTGACCAATCTACAACGCCAGATCGTTCACGACACCGACAGCGTTGGCCTGAGCAAAGTCGACTCGGCGATCCGCCGACTGACTGCAATCAATCCCGAGATTCAGTTGATCGCCCATCGCACTGCGCTGGACGAAGATTCCCTGGTCGCCGCCGTGACTGCGGTGGATCTGGTGCTGGACTGTTCCGACAATTTCTCCACCCGCGAAGCGGTCAATGCTGCGTGTGTCGCCGCCTGCAAACCGCTGGTCAGTGGCGCTGCGATTCGGCTGGAAGGGCAGTTGTCGGTGTTTGACCCGCGCCGTCCGGAAAGCCCGTGCTACCACTGTTTATATGGTCACGGCAGCGAAGCCGAACTGACCTGCAGCGAAGCCGGCGTCGTAGGGCCATTGGTTGGCCTGGTTGGCAGCCTCCAAGCGCTGGAAGCCATGAAGTTGCTGGTGGGTTTCGGCGAGCCGCTGGTGGGGCGCCTGTTGTTGATCGATGCCTTGGGCTCGCGCTTTCGCGAATTGCGGGTCAAGCGTGATCCGGGCTGCAGCGTCTGTGGTTCGAAGCATGCGTGAAGCGCCGATTGGCGTGTTCGACTCCGGTGTCGGTGGGCTTTCGGTGCTGGCCGAGATCCAGCGTTTGCTGCCCAGCGAGTCACTGTTGTACGTCGCCGATTGCGGGAATATTCCCTACGGCGAGAAAACCCCGGAATTCATCCGTCATCGCTGCAGCGTGATGGCCGGTTTTTTTCAGCAGCAGGGCGCCAAGGCCTTGGTGCTGGCCTGCAATACGGCGACTGTCGCTGGCGTTGCCGACTTGCGGCGCGATTATCCCGAGTGGCCCATCGTCGGCATGGAGCCGGCGGTCAAACCGGCCGCTGCCGCCACCCGCAGCGGTGTGGTCGGTGTGCTCGCCACCACCGGCACCTTGCAGAGTGCCAAGTTCGCCGCGTTGCTCGACCGATTCGCCACCGATGTGCGAGTCATCACTCAGCCGTGCCCCGGCCTGGTGGAGCTGATCGAAAACGGCGATCTGCACAGCCCAGCCCTGCGCCAGTTGCTGGCCAGGTATGTCGAACCGCTGCTCGGTGCCGGATGCGACACGATAATTCTCGGCTGCACGCATTACCCCTTCCTAAAGCCGTTGCTAAAGCAGATGATCCCCGATGACATCAGCCTGATTGACACCGGCGCCGCTGTAGCGCGGCAACTTCAGCGTCTGTTGGCTGAGCGTGATTTGTTCGCCCAAGGGCCTGCACGTGCTGCGCAGTTCTGGACGAGTGCCGATCCGCAGCATTTCAGAAATATCTTGCCGATACTGTGGAATACCGCTGGCGTTGTGCGAAGCTTCAAGGAGTAAACAAATCTTGGGGCAAGTGAGTCATTGGGGTGCGTCAAGCAACAAAAAAACCATACGAAATCGTTCGGAAAAGGATGTTTCTAATGAAGCGACTATTCTGCTTGGCCGCGATTGCGGCCGCACTGACGGGGCACAGTTTTACCGCACAGGCGGCAGGCGTGGAGTTCGCGGTCGGCGAGACCAGCGACTCGACCCTGACCTATAGACTGGGCATGCAATTCGATTGGGACAAGAGCTGGTTGCAGAGTGATGTCGGTCGCTTGACCGGTTACTGGAGCGGTGCCTACACCTATTGGGAAGGCGACAAGACCTCCAGCAACCACAGCCTGTCGTTCTCGCCAGTGTTTGTTTACGAGTTTGCCGGTCAGAACGTCAAGCCGTACCTGGAGGCCGGGATTGGCGTGGCGTTGTTCTCTCATAGCGAACTTGAAAGCAACAACCTCGGTGGTGCTTTTCAGTTCGAAGACCGATTCGGCTTTGGTCTGCGCTTTGCGGGCGGACATGAAGTCGGGATTCGTGCGACGCACTACTCCAATGCCGGTCTTAACAGTTACAACGACGGCGTAGAAAGCTACTCGCTGCACTACACGATGCCGTTGTAAGCCTCGGTGCTTTAAATGTGGGAGCGAGCCTGCTCGCGAAAGAGGTTTAACATTCAACATTGATGTTGCTTGGTACACCGCTTTCGCGAGCAGGCTCGCTCCCACATTGGATTTTCGGTGACTTCGAATTCACCGATACGCCGTGGTAATCCCTTGGCGCTCATCGATGCATTCTGGTGCGCCCATCTCGAACTCCCGGCAGATCAGCGGGCGTTTTTCGTAGATGGTGCACATCATCGTGTTGCGATCCAGCGCGGCGCACCAGCCGTCATCCAGGCGCAGCATGACTTCCCCACCCCAGTCATCAGTATCGATAAAACGTTCGGGCACGCCTGTGTCGGTGATCAGCATGACTTCGAGCTGACAGCAGCAAGCTGCGCAGGTCGAGCAAGTGACCACCGGTTCGACGATTTGCGTGTGGGGAATGGTTTTCATGGCTCGCAGTGTAAGGCAGTGGGCCGGGGCTGTGTGAAAGGCCTGACGGACGCTCAGCTGTGGGTGTCGGACGCCAGCCGCTGAGACATGAAATGCAGCGTGGGAAACAGCAGCGCCCACAGTAATCCGATGCCGATCAGTGTCGGCGATTGCCCGAAGGGAAATTGCACCCCGGCCAATTGTCCTCCCGCGTAATACGACAGCGGCCCACCGACGGCGCCCAGTAGGCTGCCGAGCCACCAGGGATTGGCGGTCCATTGCAGGCAATGGCGCAAAGTGGTTGCCAGCAACGCCCACAACAGCATCAGCCACGGCGGAATCAGCGGCGCGACATCGTTGAAGTCGAACACCCCAAGCCAGCGCAACGAACTGTCGACCGTCGTTCCCAGCAGCACCACGCTGAGGATCAGTCGGCCTTCATCGGCCCCGCGACTTATCCACAACAGATGAATCACCAGCACCGCCAACGCCACCAGCAACCACAGACCACTGCCTCCGATCACGCAGGCAAACCAGCCGATCTGAAATAGCGCGGCATTTGCCAATCGTTCAAGCATCGAATCGGCCGAGCAGCGGCGCCGGCATTGCGGCGGGTTTGGCCAGTAGCAATTGCGCCGTGCCGATGGTGCGTTCCAGGAAACCACCTTCGCAGTAGCACAGATAAAATTCCCACAGCCGCAGGAAATAGTCGTCGTAGCCCATTTCGCTCAAGCGACCGTGGGCGCGGCGAAAATTCTCATGCCACAGGCGCAAGGTTTGGGCGTAGTGCAGGCCGAAATCCTCCATGTGCAGCAGGTTCATGTCGGTGTCACGGCTGACAATCTCCAGCATTTTCTGCACGCAGGGCAGGGCGCCGCCGGGGAAGATGTAACGCTGGATGAAATCGACATTGCTCTTGGCTTGTTCGTAGCGCTGCTCGCGGATGGTGATCGCTTGCAACAGCATCAAACCGTTGCTCTTGAGCAGATGCGCGCATTGCTTGAAGTAGGTCGGCAGGAAGCGATGACCAACCGCCTCGATCATCTCGATCGACACCAGTTTGTCGTACTGCCCGCTCAGGTCGCGATAATCGGACAGCAGCAGTGTGACCTGGTCCTGCAAACCCAGGGCTTCGATCCGTTGCGCGGTGTAGGCGTACTGCTTTTTCGACAGCGTGGTGGTGGTGACTTTGCAGCCGTAATTCTGGGCGGCGTAAAGCGCCATGCTGCCCCAGCCAGTGCCGATTTCCAGCAGGTGATCGCTGGGTTGCAGCGCGAGTTTCTGGCAGATACGTTCGAGCTTGTTCAGTTGCGCCTGTTCCAGGGTGTCTTCAGGGGTGAGGAACTGCGCGGCGGAATACATCATGGTCGGGTCGAGAAACTGCTCGAACAAGTCATTGCCGAGGTCGTAATGTGCAGCGATGTTTTTCTGCGAGCCCTTGCGCGTGTTGCGATTGAGCCAGTGCAGGCTCTGCACGAACGGGCGGCTCAGTTTTGCCAGTCCACCTTCCAGCGCATCCAGCACGTCAAGGTTGCTGACGAAGACACGCACCACTGCCGTCAAATCCGGCGAACTCCAGTAACCGTGGATAAACGCTTCGCCCGCGCCAATCGAGCCGTTACTCGCCACCAGTCCCCAGACCGCGGCGTCGAGGATATGGATTTCGCCCACGGGATGGCTGCCGGCGGTACCGAAGACGTGCCGTTCGCCGTCTTCGAAGACCACCAGTTGCCCGTGTTTGAGCTGCGCCATCTGCCGCAACACACCACGGCGCAGCAACGATCCGGTCAGGCTGTTGGTACTTAACAGGCTGGTTTTGGCCGAGACACTAGAGGATTTCATGGCGGCGATCCTTGGGGGGAACAATGGTGGTCTGAAATCTGCCATCGGCAGCCGGATGAGCAAATATCGGTGTGCGTTTCAGTAACAAGCGCACGGCCTGCCAATAAATCGCCAGACAGGTTTTCGCGGTCATCCACGGAAAGCGCCGCAAGTAACGGTGCAGGCTGCCGCGGGTGAGGGCTTCGCGGTGCAGGTTGAGCGTGGCGTCGAACAGTTTCAGTTCGCCTTGCCAGTCCGCCATGTGCACGCCGAGTTTTTGCGCGGCGGGGCTGAAGCTCATGCGGTACTCAATATCGCGCGGCAGAAATGGCGACACATGAAACGCCTTGGCCACGGCGAAATGCTGGTGGAAGTCCTGCACGTTCGTCGGTGCCTTGGCCGGCAACACGTAGTGGTAACGCTCGCGCCACGGCGTATTGGTGACTTCGCAGAGAATCGCCGCCAGTTGGCCGTCGGCCTCATGGCAGTAGAAAAAACTCACCGGGTTGAACGACAGGCCCCAACTGCGGGCCTGGGTCAGGAGGCAGATCGAGCCGTGTGGCACATGGCCGATTACCTCGGCGACTTGCTGGCGTACCGCGTCGATCAAACGCATGCCACTGCCAGTGAAGGCTTTCAAGTAATCGGTTTCGCGAAACGAAAACGGCGCGAAACGGCTGGTGCCCGACAGCGGCGACAAGCCAAGCACCGCGTCCTGTTCATCGAGGTCCAGGTACAGCAGACCGATCCGGTAACGGAATTCATGGCGCCGCGGGGCAAACCGCCGATGGGCGATCCAGCCGCTATAAAGGGCGCTGTTCACAACACTTCTCCCAGCGAGCGAGCAACCCGCAGCGCACTGACCACACCGTCTTCATGGAAACCACTGGCCCAATAAGCGCCGCAAAACCAGGTGTGGTGCGCGCCGTCCAATTCATCCCAACGCGCTTGTGCGGCGACGGCAGCCAGGCTGTATTGCGGATGGGCGTAGGTGAATTTGGCCAGCACTTTGTTCGGGGTGATGCCGGCGCTCTGATTGAGGCTGACGCAAAACGTGGTGTCGCTCTGGATGCCTTGCAGAATGTTCATGTCGTAAGTGACGGCGGCCAGCGTGTGACCGGGGCCACCGAGGCGATAATTCCAGCTTGCCCAGGCAAGTTTTCGCACCGGTAGCAAGCGCGTGTCGGTGTGCAACACCACTTCGTTGTCGGCGTAAGGCAGGGCACCGAGGATCGACTGTTCGGCGCTGCTCGGTTTGGCCAGCAGTTTGAGGGCCTGATCGCTGTGGCAGGCGAACACCACTTTGTCGAAACGCTCGCTGCCGGCGGCACTGTGGATAACGACGCCGTCTTCATCGCGTTCAACGCGGGTCACCGGGCAATTGAGGCGGATCTTGCCTTTAAAAGACGCGGTCAGAGGTGCGACATAAGCGCTTGAGCCACCCTCGATCACACTCCATTGCGGACGATTGCTGACGGACAGCAAGCCGTGATTCTTGAAAAACCGGATGAAGAACTGCAACGGGAAACCGAGCATGTCGGCCATGGACATCGACCAGATCGCCGCGCCCATCGGCACGATGTAATGCAGGATAAAGCGCTCGCCGTAACCGCCGGCCTTCAGGTATTGATCGAGGGTGGTGTCGGCGGCGATCCGTTGTTCTTCGAGGTCGCGCTGGGCTTCTTTGTTGAAGCGCAGGATGTCCCGCAACATGCCCCAGAACCCTGGCGACATCAGGTTGCGACGTTGGGCGAACAGGCTGTTGAGGTTGTTGCCGTTGTACTCAAGGCCCGAGTCCGGGTCGGTGACCGAGAAACTCATCTCGGTGGGTTTGAAGCCCACGCCGAGCTGGCCCAGCAGGCGAATGAAATTCGGGTAGGTCCAGTCGTTGAACACAATAAAACCAGTGTCCACTGCATAGCGCTGGCCATCGACAGTTACGTCCACCGTGTGGGTGTGACCGCCGACCCAGTCGCTGGCCTCGAACAGAGTGATCTCGTGCCTGCGATTGAGCAGGTAGGCGCTGGTCAGCCCCGAGATCCCGCTGCCGATGATGGCGATGTTCAAGGGACATCCTTGATCGGCGGACTGCTGCGCACCATGCGCTTGCCGATGGCCAGTTTCACGCCGTTGGGCATTTTTGACAGCGGCCAGAGCGCGGCCATGAACAGTCCGGGAAACGCGATCTCCAGTGGGCGTTTTTTGAGTTTGGCGAAGATGTGCTGCGCAGCTTTATCCACAGGCCAACTGAGCGGCATCGGGAAATCGTTCTTCGCCGTCAACGGTGTCTCGACAAACCCCGGGCTGACCACGGTGACTTCAATGCCTTCCGGCGCCAGATCAATGCGCAACGATTCGAACAAGTAGCGCAGCCCGGCCTTTGACGCACCATAAGCTTCGGCGCGGGGTAGCGGCAAATACGTCACCGAACTGGCGACGCCCACCAAGTGCGGCGCGGTACCCTTGCGCAGCAGCGGTAAGGCCACCTCGATGCAGTACGCGCTGGCGAGCAAATTGGTGCGCACCACATGCTCGACAATCGACGAATCGAATTGCTGAACGTCGACGTATTCGCAGGTGCCTGCGTTGAGAATCACCGTGTCCAGGGATCCCCAGTCTTCGGCAATTTGCGCGCCGATTTCGCGGACTGTCTGGCTGTTGGTCAAGTCACCGGGCACCACCAGCACTTGCCCCGGATAACGCAGGGACAAGACTTTCAGCACTGCCGCCGAGCGTGAACTGACGGCGACGTGGGCGCCGGTTTTCAGTATTTCTTCGGCCAGCGAGGCGCCAATGCCGCTGCTGGCGCCGGTTAACCAGTATCGCCGTGGTGGTGTAAAACTCATCCCATTCTCCTTTTCAGCCAGGCAATCGCTCGACCCAATACGGGTACATGTTCGTAAAGCAGCGCCCCGGCATCGAAGTAATCCCGATGGCGATAAACCTTATCGCGCCAAAGCAGGTGCGAGCAGCCATCGACCCGAATCAACTGACCGCCCGCCAGACGCGGATGGCGATAACTCATGACCCAGCGCAAATAGCCCTCGCCTTCGCTGATCTGGTCTAAGCCATGAAAGTCGAAGTGCAGATCGCTGACGTTGGCGTAGAGCTCGGCGAAGTAGCTGCGCATTTGCACCAGGCCCTGAACTTCGTGCAGAGGATCGGTGAAGTGCACGTCGTGGGTGTAGAGCTGATCTAGGCGTAGCAGGTTGTCCTTGTCCAAGGCTGCAAACTGTTGGGCAAAACGGCGCAGGAAATCACTCATCGTGTCCTCCGGCCTGTTGTCTTGATGGCAGGTTCTTGAACGCGGCCAGCGCCCGTTGGCGCGAGGTGCTTAGGTTGACGATTGGCGACGGATAATCTGCCACGCCGAACAACCCACCAAGGTTGGCCGGGTTGTGCACGTCCTTTTTGTTCAGCCCGGCCAGTTCCGGCAGCCAGTGCTTGATGAACACGCCTTCGCTGTCGAATTTTTCCGACTGGCTCAACGGATTGAAAATCCGGAAGTAGGGCGCCGAGTCGGTGCCAGTAGACGAGCTCCACTGCCAGCCACCGTTGTTCGCCGCGAGGTCGCCGTCGATCAGGTGCCGCATGAAAAAGCGCTCGCCTTCACGCCAGTCAATCAGCAGGTTTTTGGTCAGGAACATCGCCACGACCATGCGCAGTCGGTTGTGCATCCAACCGGTTTCGAGCAATTGGCGCATGGCCGCGTCGATGATCGGCAGGCCGGTGCGGGCTTCTTGCCACGCCAGCAGTTCTTCCGGGGCGTCGCGCCAGGCCAGGGCTTCGGTTTCCGGGCGGAAAGCACGGTGACGCGAGACCCGTGGGTAGCCCACCAGAATGTGTTTGTAGAACTCGCGCCACAGCAGTTCGTTGATCCAGGTCACCGCGCCGACCTTGCCGCTTTCGAACTCCCCTTGATTGCTTTGCAGGGCAGCGTGCAGGCATTGGCGAGGGGAAATCACCCCGGCGGCAAGATAAGCCGAGAGCTGACTGGTACCCGGTTTGGCCGGGAAGTCTCGCTCGTTTTTGTAATAGTCAATCTGGGCGTCGGCGAAGGTGTCGAGACGGCGCCGGGCTTCGGCTTCACCGGCAGGCCAGAGTGTGCGCAGGCTGAGGATCGGCGTTTTGAAACCTTCAACGCTTGATGGGATTTTGTCGCTGCCGATAGCAAGTGGCACCTGAACCGCGGGTGCGACGACCAGCCCTGGTAACGACGCGCGCAGACGGTCGTAGCAGGCTTTGCGGAACTGGCTGAAGACTTGAAAGTAAGTGCCGGTCTTGGTTAGCACGCTGCCCGGTTTGAACAGCAGTTGATCGAGGTAGCTATAGAAGTCGATGCCATGGGCCTTGAGCGATTCGCCCACGGCGTCATCACGACGGCTTTCATGAATGCCGTATTCCTCGTTGACGTGCACCGCGTCGATCTTCAATTGCTGACACAGTTCAAGCAGCACCTTCGGCGCTTCATCCCAGCGTGATGACGTGCGGATCAGCAAAGGAATATTCAGTTCGCCCAGCGTACGGCTCAACTCGCCAAGATTGCGCAACCAGAAATCCACTTTGCACGGCGCATCGTCGTGCTCCAGCCATTGGTCCGGGCTCAGCAGGTACACCGCTACCGTCGGACCGCGAGCAGCGGCCGCCGAAAGGGCGGTGTTGTCATGTAGGCGCAAGTCGCTGCGCAACCAGATCAATTGCATGGTGGTGTCCGTACGTTTCATTAAATCAGTCCACGCTGAACCAGGTCCTGATGGACGATTAGCGGGTCTTCGGCCAAGAACAAATCAGCGATCTCAGTAGTTTTTACGGACAACTCGGCGTGGTGGATGCATACCGTTGGTCCGGCAATCATTTTTGGGCAACTGACACCATTCAAAAGTTTCGGTAGCTGTGAAAGGTTCATGGCTTTGCTGGAATACAGCAGTACGCCGCGGGCTTGCAGATGATCGATCGCCAGCGCGAGTTCGCCGGCGGGGAGTGGCCAGTCGAACACTTCCACCGGGCAATCGGCGCTGCTGATCAACCAGGCGGTCAGCCATAGGTGAGGTTCCAGTGGCAGGTCCGAGTGATTGATCAACAACAGTGGCGCGGTGCGTAACTGACGGTTGTTATGGTAGATGCGTGCGCCAAATTTGCTGCGTAACCAGGAGTAAAAAAACACCCGCTCCATCTGCGCGCCGAACTGTCCTTGCCAGCGTTGTTCCAGTTCAGCCAGCAGCGGCATCAGCAGTTGTGCGCACAAGGTCCTTGGTGGATACAGCGCCATGGCCTGATTGACGGTGTCGTCGAGAGTGCGCTCGTTCAGTTGAGTGACCGCCTGCAGCAGCGTATGGCGCAGCACTTGCCAATCGTTTTCGACGGATTCGGTAAAGGCCTGGGGGGTGTCGAGTAGTTGCTTGACCTGGCTGACGGCCACGCCGCGGTTGAGCCAGGTGAGGATCGTCAGGATGCGTTGAACGTGTTCGGCAGAAAACAGCCGATGCCCCTTGGGCGTGCGTTGCGGCACGATCAGGCCATAACGCCGTTCCCAAGCCCGAAGGGTGACGGCGTTGACGCCGGTCTGCCGCGCGACCTCACGGATCGGCAGCCAGCCTTCGTCGAGGGCTTTCTTGAAGTCGGCGCCGAGGTCTTCGCTGGCGCTGGTGTCGAGTGGGCTTTTCATTGGATTGTCATTAGATCGCGTTTCGCAGACTGAGATTTTCCGGATGCGGTTGCAGGTAAACCTGTTGCGCAATGTACGGATCCGGATGTTGGCGAAAGTAGTGTTTGAGCAGCGTCAACGGCACCACTAACGGCACGATGCCGTGGCGGTATTGCCCGATGACGTGCTGCACTTCCTGTTTGTCTTCAGGGCTGATTGCCTGTTTGAGATAGCCACTGATGTGTTGCAGGACGTTGGTGTGGCTGCGGCGTGTGGCGCATTTTTTCAAGGCCGTCATCAGCTCGCTGAAATAGCGTGGGCCGAGTTCGTTCGGGTCGGTCTGGCCCATGTTGCCCAGCAGGGTGCCCAGGGTTTTGTATTGCACCGGGTTGTGGGCCATCAGCAGGTATTTGTAGCGCGAGTGAAAGTCCGTGAGGCCACGGCGAGTCAGGCCTTCACGCAACAACTGCTGCCAGGCGCTGTAGGCGAACACGCGGGTGAGGAAGTTTTCTCGCAGCACCGGGTCGTTGAGCCGGCCGTCTTCTTCCACCGGTAAATCCGGATGCAGCGCGCAGAACGTCTTGGCGTAGATGCCACGGCCACCTCCGTCCACTGGCGCGCCGTTGGCGTGGTAGACCTTGACCCGATCCAGGCCGCATGACGGGGATTTCTGCATGAAGATGTAGCCGCAGAGGTCGACCAGTTCTGCGGCCATTTTCTGACCGTATTCGGCCAGTGGCCGGGTGACATTGAGTGTTGTGTTAACGGTGCCGACGGCTTCGGGATGTTGTGGATCACCCACCAGACGGATCGGTTCACGGGGAATGCCGAGGCCAATGGCGACTTCGGGGCAAACCGGGACAAAATCGAAATAGTCAGTGAGGGTGCGACTGCACAGCCGCGATTCCTTGTGCCCGCCGTTAAAACGCACTTCTGCGCCCATCAGGCAGGCGCTGATGGCGATCTTCGGTTTCACGGTGATGTGGGGCATCGGAGCACCTCGAATCTAAACCTGTACAGACTGTTCGGTCTGTACAACATAACTTCATCATAGATTCAAAGGTGTACAAGTCAAACTATTTGTATAGGTTTTACCGTCGGCCTCCTACCGGATTGATGCGGTTCACTGCAGATGCGCATGCAAGCGGCGGGCGGCTTCCTGGCCGCTGAGCCAGGCGCCTTCGACACGACCGGACAAGCACCAGTCGCCACACACATAGAGGCCCAGATCGGCATCGGCCAGTGCTCCCCATTCATGGCTGCTGGCGGGCCGGGCGTAAAGCCAGCGGTGGGCGAGGCTGAAGGTCGGGGCGGGCATGGCGTCGTGCAGCAGCTCGGCAAATGCGCCGTGCAATTGCTCGATCACCGCTTCCTTGGACAGGTCGATATGTTGCCGGCTCCAGGCACTGGTCGCATGCAGCACCCATGTGTCGAGGGTGTTGTCGCGTCCGGGCTTGCTGCGGTTGCGGGCCAGCCAGTCGAGCGGGCTGTCCTGTACGAAGCAGCCTTCCATGGGCGTATCCAGCGGAGTCTCGAACGCCAGCGCGACAGCCCAGGTCGGGTCCATTTTCACCCCGGCGGCGGCGCCGGCGAGTTTCGGCGCGGAGGCCAGCAGTGCAGTCGCCTGAGGCGCCGGCGTGGCAATAATCACATGACTGAACGGGCCGTGGGTGAAGCCTTCGGCGTCCTGCAGATGCCAGTGTTCTTCGCCGCGATAGACCTCGGTAATACGGCAGGCGAAATGCACTTCCAGGTCGCCGAGCAGGCCACGGGTGATGGCGCTCATGCGCGGCGTGCCGACCCAGCGCGTCTGTTCGTCCGGCGACAGGTTGAGCTGGCCACCGTGATAGGTGTAGAGCTGCGGCATCCATTCGGCGACCCAGCCGTTGCCTTGCCAGCGCTGGACTTCAGTGACGAAGCGGCGATCGCGGGCAGTGAAATATTGCGCGCCCATGTCCAGAGCCCCCGCATCGCTGCGCTTGCTTGACATGCGTCCGCCACTGCCGCGGCTTTTATCGAAAAGTTGAACGACATGCCCGACCTCTGTCAGGGCCTGGGCGGCGGAGAGCCCGGCGATGCCGGTGCCGATGATTGCGATAGGTACAGTCATAGGGGCCTCGTTTACCTTTCTGTACAGACTACGCCGTGGTTTAAACCTGTACAATATTGTTTTTTGGTATAACTTTTAGCGTTCTCGTTCTGACAGCTTGGCCTATTGTTAATCACAGAGCCTGCCCGATAACAAAGATCCCTGCTTATAAAAATAGACTAGTGATCAGGGTTAAACGCCACGCGAGGAAGTAGTCATGCACATATTGCTGACCGGCGGTACTGGTTTGATAGGACGTCAGCTCTGCGGACTCTGGTTGAGTCAGGGGCATCGCCTGACAGTCTGGAGTCGCAAGCCTGAAAAAGTTGCGAAAATCTGCGGTGCCCAAGTGCGCGGAGTGGCCCGCCTCGAGGACATCGGCCAGGAGCCGGTGGATGCGATTATCAATCTGGCAGGCGCACCGATTGCCGATCGGCCTTGGACAACCAGACGCAAAGCGCTGTTGTGGAGTAGCCGCATCACCCTGACCGAAACCCTGCTGGCCTGGCTCGAAACCCGTGAGCAAAAACCGCAGGTGTTGATTTCGGGGTCTGCGGTCGGTTGGTACGGTGACGGGGGCGAGCGGGAATTGACCGAGAAATCTCCACCGGTCATCGATGATTTTGCCAGCCAGTTGTGCATCGCCTGGGAAGAAACCGCCCAGCGTGCCGAAGGCTTGGGCCTTCGCGTGATCTTCATTCGTACCGGGCTGGTGTTGTCGGCCGAGGGCGGCTTTTTGTCGCGGCTGTTGCTACCGTTCAAAGTGGGGCTGGGCGGGCCTATCGGCAATGGCCGGCAGTGGATGCCGTGGATCCATATCAACGATCAAATCGCCCTGATTGATTTTCTTCTGCATCAGGAAGACACCAGTGGTCCTTATAATGCCTGCGCGCCCAAACCGGTGCGCAACCGCGAGTTCGCCAAGACATTGGGTAGTGTGCTGCACCGCCCGACGTTCATGCCCATGCCGGCCTTGGCGTTAAAGGTGTGTCTGGGCGAGTTGTCATTGTTATTGCTGGGCGGCCAGAAGGCCGTACCGGCTCGCTTGCTGGACGCGGGTTTCACTTTCCAGTTCACTGATTTGCGCGCGGCTCTGGACGACCTTTCCAGCCGCCTTTGAAATAGGACGTCGCATGACCGATCACGCATTGCTTCTGGTCAATCTGGGCTCACCAGCCTCCACCTCGGTGGCGGATGTGCGCAGTTACCTCAATCAATTTCTGATGGACCCGTATGTGATCGACCTGCCATGGCCGGTGCGACGTTTGCTGGTGTCGCTGATCCTGTTCAAGCGCCCGGAGCAGTCTGCCCACGCCTACGCCTCGATCTGGTGGGAAGAGGGCTCGCCGTTGGTGGTGCTCAGCCGTCGCCTGCAACGGGCCATGACTGCCCAGTGGACCCACGGTCCGGTGGAACTGGCGATGCGTTACGGTGAGCCGTCGATGGAGTCGGTGCTGGTGCGCATGGCAGGGCAGGGGGTCAAACGTATTACGTTGGCGCCTCTGTACCCGCAGTTCGCTGACAGCACCGTGACCACGGTGATCGAAGAAGCCAAACGGGTCGTGCGGGAGAAGAATCTTGACCTGCAGTTTTCGATTCTCCAGCCGTTTTACGATCAGCCGGAATACCTCGATGCGCTGGTGGCCAGCGCCAAGCCGCATCTGGCGCAGGAGCACGATCACCTGTTGCTAAGCTTTCACGGATTGCCAGAGCGGCACCTGACCAAGATCGACCCTACCGGTCACCATTGCTTCAAAAGCGATAATTGCTGCCTGAACGCTTCGCCAGAAGTATTGGTGACCTGCTACCGCGCCCAATGCCTGCGCACGGCGTCCGAGTTTGCCAAGCGGCTGGGGCTGCCGGACGGCAAGTGGTCGGTGTCGTTCCAGTCGCGTCTGGGTCGAGCGAAATGGATCGAACCCTACACCGAAGCGCGCCTCGATGAGTTGGCTGGAATGGGCGTGAAGAAGGTACTGGTGATGTGCCCGGCGTTCGTTGCCGATTGCATCGAGACCCTGGAAGAGATCGGTGATCGCGGGCGGGAGCAGTTCCGCGAGGCGGGGGGAGAGGAGTTGGTGCTGGTGCCGTGTCTTAACGACGATCCGCAGTGGGCGCGGGCGTTGAGCACCTTGTGTGAAAGAGCCCCGTTGGCCCTTTAAAAGCATCGTCGGATCGCCGCCCGGAGCCAGCTCGCTCCCACATTTGATCTTTGTGCTCACTGAAGATCCAGTGTGGGAGCGAGCTGGCTCGCGATGGCTATCTCACTGCAATAAAGACCTTAAGTCTTCAAAGCAACTGATCATTCGCCTTCTTGTGCTTCCAGCTGTCATTACCCGGCAGCAACAGGTTCAGCGCAATCGCCGTCACGGCGCACAGCGCGATGCCTTTGAGGCCGAAGTCGTCCGGCCCTGTGCCGGTGCCGACCAGTACGCCGCCAATCCCGAACACCAGGGTCACCGAGACAATCACCAGATTGCGCGCTTCGCCCAGGTCGATCTTGTGGCGAATCAGCGTGTTCATGCCCACCGCCGCGATCGAACCGAACAACAGGCACAGAATACCGCCCATCACCGGCACCGGAATGCTTTGCAGCAGCGCGCCGAACTTGCCGATGAACGCCAGGCTGATGGCGAAAATCGCCGCCCAGGTCATGATCTGCGGGTTGTAGTTTTTGGTCAGCATCACCGCGCCCGTCACTTCGGCATAGGTGGTGTTGGGTGGGCCGCCAAACAGGCCGGCTGCGGTGGTGGCAATGCCATCGCCGAGCAGGGTGCGGTGCAGGCCGGGTTTCTTCAGGTAATCGCGACCGGTCACGCTACCGACGGCGATCACGCCACCGATGTGCTCGATGGCCGGGGCCAGGGCCACCGGAACGATGAACAGAATCGCCTGCCAGTTGAATTCCGGCGCGGTGAAGTGCGGGATCGCAAACCACGGTGCGGCGGCAATTTTCGCGGTATCAACGACGCCGAAGTAGAACGCCATCGCAAAACCCACCAGCACGCCCGAGATGATCGGTACCAGGCGGAAGATGCCTTTACCGAACACTGCGACGATCAGGGTGGTCAGCAGCGCTGGCATCGAGATCAGCATGGCCGTCTGATAATGAATCAGTTCGGTGCCGTCGCCGGCCTTGCCCATCGCCATGTTGGCGGCGATTGGCGCCATGGCCAGGCCGATGGAGATGATCACCGGGCCAATCACCACCGGTGGCAGCAGACGGTCAATGAAACCGGTGCCTTTGATCTTCACCGCAAGGCCGAGGAAGGTGTAGACGAAACCGGCCGCCATCACGCCGCCCATGGTCGCCGCGAGGCCGAACTGGCCCTTGGCGAGAATGATCGGGGTGATGAAGGCAAAGCTCGACGCCAGGAACACCGGCACCTGACGCCCGGTGACGATCTGGAACAGAATCGTCCCCAGGCCTGCGGTGAACAGCGCCACGTTCGGGTCGAGGCCGGTAATCAGCGGCATCAACACCAGGGCGCCGAAGGCCACGAACAGCATCTGCGCACCCGACAGCACTGTGCGCCAGAGCGGATCGTTGAACTCTTGCTGCATGCTCAAGCGTCCTTCTGCTTGGTGCCGAAGATCTTGTCACCGGCATCGCCCAGGCCTGGAATGATGTAACCGTGTTCGTTGAGTTTTTCGTCAATGGAGGCGGTGTAGATGGTCACGTCCGGGTGAGCCTTGCCTACGGCGGCGATGCCTTCAGGGGCAGCCACCAGCACCATCGCGCGGATATCCCGGCAACCGGCCTTTTTCAGCAGGTCGATGGTAGCGACCATGGAGCTGCCGGTGGCGAGCATCGGGTCGATGATCATCGCCAGGCGTTCATTGATTTCCGGAACCAGTTTTTCCAGATAGGTGTGGGCCTGCAGGGTCTGTTCGTTGCGGGCCACGCCGACGGCGCTGACTTTGGCGCCCGGGATCAGGCTCAGCACGCCTTCGAGCATGCCAATACCGGCGCGCAGGATCGGTACTACAGTAATTTTCTTGCCGGCGATTTTCTCGACCGACACAGTGCCGGCCCAGCCTTGGATATCGTAGGTTTCCAGCGGCAGGTCTTTGGTGGCTTCATAGGTCAGCAGGGCACCGACTTCCTGAGCGAGCTCACGGAAATTCTTTGTGCTGATGTCGGCGCGGCGCATAAGGCCAAGTTTATGACGGATCAGCGGATGGCGGATCTCGAGGATGGGCATGGGAAAGGCTCCGGCGGCGGGCAAAAAAACCGGCCTAGATTAATCTATCCGAGGGTGTTGTCCTATAGACATACAGTACGTTAGTCCACAAACGCTTGATCTGGCCTCGCTTGATGCGTACCTTTGCCCGCTTTTCCTGAATCCGCCACCCCCCTGGAGAGCGCCATGTCCGCTGATCTCGAGCATATCCGTCAAATCATGCGAGAGGCTGACTGCCTGTACACCGAAGCTGAAGTCGAGGCGGCCATCGCCCGCGTCGGTGCACAAATCAACGATCAACTGGCGGATTCCAACCCGGTGGTGTTCTGTGTGATGAACGGCGGGCTGATTTTCTCTGGCAAGCTGCTGACCTATCTGAACTTCCCGCTGGAAGCGTCCTACCTGCACGCCACTCGTTATCGCAACGAAACCAGCGGCGGCGATCTGTTCTGGAAAGCCAAGCCGGAAGTGTCGTTCATCGACCGTGACGTGCTGATCATCGACGACATCCTCGACGAAGGTCACACCCTGGGCGCGATCATCGACTTCTGCAAACACGCCGGTGCCCGCGCTGTGCACACCGCCGTGCTGATCGACAAGGACCACGACCGCAAGGCTCGCCCGGACCTGAAAGCCGATTTCGTCGGCCTGCCATGCATCGACCGTTACATCTTCGGTTACGGCATGGACTACAAGGGCTACTGGCGTAACGCCAACGGGATTTTTGCCGTTAAAGGCATGTAATCCCCGGCGCCAATCCCCTTGTGGGAGCGGGCTTGCTCGCGAAAGCGGTCTGACTGACACATTGATGTTGGATGTGCAGCCGCCTTCGCGAGCAAGCCCGCTCCCACAGGGATCTGTATTCACAGATTCATATTCGTATGCCCATGCTAGAGTGCTCGGCCCCGCCCTCCGGAGCCTGTCATGAGCCTTTTGATCCGCAGCTGCGCCGCCCTGTTGCTGACCGTCAGCCTGCCTCTGGCTGCCGCCCCGGCGCCGATGCACGCGCAGTTCCTGCCCCCCGATGACCTGACCCTGCGTGACGCGGAGCCCGAGCAACAACAGCTGTTGCAGGTTACCGAGTACTCGGTGGTGGTCGGCAGCCAGCGCCAGTCCAACCAGCAGCCGATTCCGGTGACCTCACCATTGCTGATCCGTCTCAAGGGCAAATCCTTGAACAAGGGCGCGACCATCAACCAGGTGCTGGTCAATTTCGATGGCGAAAGCAAAAGCCTGAAAAAGCCGATCTTTGACGAAAAGAGCAAAACCCTGACGCTGTTTTACCCGATGGCCCAGTACCGGGTGGTGATCGACTTGTTGCGCAATGACACGGTGTATTGCCAGTTCCTCAGCTACGCCAACGGCCATATCTGGGCCGATCTGCACACGGGCGCTGTTCGTCCGCGTTGAGCCCGGTGGCAAGGGAGGGGTAAACTGCCCGCCCCGTGAAATGTCTGCGAGCTGGAGTCGGCAATGCGTAAAGATAAGAAGCAAGTGATTGGTGACGAGATCGGCGATGAGCAGATCAAGCTGTTCCTCGATTTCGAACCGGTCGACGCCACGTCGCCGTCGCTGCACAAACTGATCAAGGCCTATCGCGGCCTGCGCATCGATGACTTCGAGCGTTTTCTGACGTTCTTCGTCGAAGCCGGTCTGGATCTGGACGGCAAGGATGAGCACGGCAATGACTTCGTCGCCCTGATCAAGGATCAGCGCAACGCGGCCGAGTACATCGAACTGATCGAAAAGGCTCGCGGTTAAGATCAACAGATCGCAGCCTCGCTACGCTCGACAGCTCCTACAAATGGTTCGCTCATACCTGTAGGAGCTGTCGAGCGTAGCGAGGCTGCGATCTTTTGAGCGGCACAAAAAAACGCCCCGCTCTCAATGAGAACGGGGCGTTTTTTATGCGGCCGAATCAAGCGTAGCTTTCGGTCTCGTTGCTGGCTTCAACCAGTTCCAGCGCGACGTTGTTCTGCACATTGATCTTGCGATACAGCGCAGCGTCGGTTTCCAGAACCTTTTCCCGAGCCGGGAAGATTTCCGCCAACTTGGCAGCCCATTCACCGGAAGCTTTGTTCGGGAAGCATTTCTCGATCAGTTCCAGCATGATCGAAACAGTCACCGACGCACCTGGCGAAGCGCCGAGCAGGGCAGCAAGGGTACCGTCCTTGGCCGCGACCAGTTCGGTACCGAACTGCAGAACGCCGCCCTTTTTCGGGTCTTTCTTGATGATCTGCACCCGTTGGCCGGCCACTTCCAGGCGCCAGTCTTCGGCTTTCGCTTCAGGGTAGAAGCGACGCAGGGAATCCAGGCGCTGCTCCATCGACTGCATCACTTCGCTGACCAGGTACTTGGTCAGGTCCATGTTGTTTTTCGCCACGGCCAGCATCGGGCCGATGTTGCCGGCGCGAACCGACATCGGCAGGTCCATGAAGGAGCCGTGCTTGAGGAACTTGGTGGTGAAACCGGCGTAAGGTCCGAACAGCAGGGACTTCTTGCCATCGACGACGCGGGTGTCCAGGTGCGGCACCGACATCGGAGGCGAACCCACGGCCGCCTGGCTGTAAACCTTGGCCTGGTGGTGTTTGACCACTTCCGGGTTGTCGCAACGCAGCCACTGGCCACTGATCGGGAAGCCGCCGAAGCCTTTACTTTCTTCGATGCCCGAAGCTTGCAGCAGCGGCAGTGCCGCGCCACCGGCGCCGAGGAACACGAATTTCGCGTCGACGTCACGGGAATTACCGCTGTTGACGTCCTTGATGCTGACGGTCCAGCCGCTGCCGTTACGCTTGAGGCCGGTCACGCGCTTGCAGTACTTGACCTGGGCATCGGGTGCGCTGGTCAGGTGCTTGAGCAGTTGATTGGTCAGGGCGCCGAAGTTGACGTCGGTGCCGTTCATGACGCGGGTGGCGGCGACGACTTCGTCGGCCGGCCGGCCAGGCATCATCAGCGGCATCCACTCGGCCATGGTGGCCTTGTCTTCGGTGTATTCCATGTCCGAGAAGGCGTGGTGCTTGCTCAGCGTCTTGAAGCGTTCCTTGAGGAAGGAAACGCCATCGTCGTTCTGGACGAAGCTCAGGTGTGGCACCGGGCTGATGAACGTCTTGCACGAGCCGAAGGTGCTTTTCTTGGTCAGATAGGACCAGAACTGCTTCGACACCTCGAACTGGGTGTTGATGTGCACGGCTTTCTTGATGTCGACGGTGCCGTCGGCGGCCTGCGGCGTGTAGTTGAGCTCACACAGCCCGGCGTGACCGGTACCGGCGTTGTTCCACGGGTTCGAACTCTCCGCGGCACCGGAATCCATCAGCTCGACGACTTCCAGCTTGATCGCGGGGTCGAGCTCTTTGAGCAGTACAGCGAGGGTGGCACTCATGATGCCGGCCCCAACCAGTACTACGTCGACTGCTTCGTTATGCGCCATTTAACGCGTCTCCAAAATCTGCAGCACCAAATTGTCGGCATGGCTGCCAGGCGTTCAGGGGCGTGTCAGTGATGCCCCAGGTATCCATGGCAGTATCGCCATGTCCGAATCTTCGCAATTTTTCGCAACTTCGACGGACGCTACCGGCCGGGTCTAAAAGAGTTACATGAACTCACTTCAACGCGCGGCTGGCAATTCGACTTATGGTCGATACATCCGTTTGTGCAACCAAATCCGTAGAGGACAGGCTTCAGGCTCCGGTGTTCGAGGCGTACTCGGTCCTGTGTCGTTGGGCTGTTTCAGACGCTAATGGTGCATATTCAGACGCAAAACTATTCATTTGCTCGCCACACTCTTGTGAAGTTGTGAAAACCCGTTTTTTTCACGCTCTTTTGAAGACGTGAACCTCAAAAAAGGGCTGCCCCAGCCTGGCACCGTGCCCGGATGGATTGCCGCCATGGGATACATGACAGGCAAAACGGGCAAACAGCTCAGTGACCGAGCGTAATGACAGCTCTGCAGATTCGCGAAAAGTGGGGGTTTTGCTCAAGGAACAGCAAGCGCGCCAGCTTCACTCGATCTGTGTGGGCGGCTCTCTGTGGGCGGTGCGGGGTGTCAATACAAGCGCATTGACGATGCTGCGAGGCCCGATCAGGAGACGTCCTTATAATCGGGGGGAGATTGTAGCGAAGAAACGCAGGGAAATGGTCGTGTTTAATGACTTTTATTAGGTGCTCGGTCAGGTGGTCCACAGGTGTTGAGCCCGCGCACGTGGCTGGCGCTGGTTGACACGGGCGCTAGGGGGCAGGGGATGGTGCAGCCAGTTGAGACGGATTTCTTCGATTTCGACCCAGCCATCGCCCATCGGCTGGAGGCTGCACTGTTTGAATGCCTGGCAGTGGCCGTTGCGGTCGAGCAGGGCGAAGCAGCGATGCAGAGGGCGAGGGTTGAACAGCGAGATGAGATAGCGCATGGCGAAGTACCTTGTAGGTGACTGCTATGAAGATAGCTAGCAAACCGTGACGTGCAAGTGTATGGGCGGTGACATCTATGTGACAGGAACCCGCTTCCCAAGGGTTTGTCAGACATTTCAGTAATCACTGAAGGGCTCTAGTTAGCCGCAGTGGCGCACCGCTATACTGCGGGCCTGTTTGTGCCTGATTCTGGAGAGAAGAGCATGTTGCAACGCCTGTTGTTCGGTTTGATCACTGTGACCAGTTTGACCCTGGTTGGCTGCGCCCACAGCCCGCAACAACTGAATCCGGAACCCAAGCTGACGACTCAGCTGGCACCGGTCGGCCATGGTCAGCCGGTGGTGGTGCGTGTGGTGGACGGTCGTCCGTCGCCGACTTTGGGCACCCGTGGTGGCCTGTACCCTGAAACCAGCGCGATCACCGTGCAGGGCGCGCAAATTCTGCCGAAGTTGCAGGCTCAGGCCGAAGCAGCCGTGCGGTTATTGGGCTTCACCCCAACCTCCAATGCGCTGAATGCTCCGCAGTTGACCGTGACCCTGGCCGAGCTGAAGTATCAGTCGCCTAAAGAAGGCATGTATGTGACTGAGGCCACCATTGGCGCGACGTTCCGCTCCGATGTGCAAAATTCCAATCGTCGTTACAGCGGTCGTTACGGTGCGTCCCTGGATCAGCGTTTTGGTATGGCGCCGAATCAGGAAACCAATACCAAGCTGGTCAGCGATGTGTTGAGCGATGCGTTGACGCGTCTGTTCAAGGATCCGACGATTGGTCAGATTCTCGGCGAATAAACGTTCGCTGGATTCAAAAAAGCCCGGTGCCAGCAATGGCCCCGGGCTTTTTCATGTCTGTCAATTTCCCACGGACCTGCACTGAACAACTGTGGGAGCGGGCTTGCTCGCGAAGGCGGAGTGTCAGTCAACATCAATGCAGCTGACACACCGCCTTCGCGAGCAAGCCCACTCCCACAAGGGTTCAGCGGTGTCAGGCGGCCTGCGAATAAAAATCCAGAACACTCACGCCCGTCAGCAAATCCGTCTCCGGCAAATCCGCATGCTGATGCCCACCCAATGCGCAATACACCAACCAGTGGCGGTCCTGAACGTTGAAGGCGAGGCTGCCAACGAGGTTTTGTTGTTCGTCGCTTTGGGCAATAAGGTAGAGGCGATCCTGGTTTTCGGCGTGCAGCATGACGGTTTCCGTGTCGGTTTCGAGGGGCGCCAGACTGGCGTGTTCAGATGACGGCGCCGTGACACAGGACAGGAATCGGTCAAATGGTTCGTTATTTGTCGGAAAGCAAGGGCAGGAGGGGAGGCTTTCGGTAGAATTCGCGCCGCGGTCGTCGGTTCGGCGTCTGCCACCTGTTTTGCTGAGGTCCGTGATGTCGTTGCATTTGATTTCGCTATTTACCAACCATCCCGCCAAGTTGATCAACCTGTTGGCCTTGTTGTTTGCCTTCCCGGGCGGATGGTTGCTGCATGCCACTCGTCGCCGCGAACAGCGCGCGTTGGCCACTCTCGAAGCGCAAAGCCAGAGCCGTCGTATCGATGAACCGATGTTGATGCTGGACGGCGCGACCTTGCGCATGAACCGGTTTTTCTATCGTTTCGGTTTTGCCTGCCTGGGGTTGGCGCTGCTGGTGTCGTGGATCAGCACTCGGGTTTGAATCGCTAAAAAGCAAAAGATCGCTTCAAAAAAACCTTACAGCGGCAAACCTGCTTTCACACGGTACTGATTGCGCACCGGCGTCGCGTATTGCAGGACCATGAACGGACGATGCTCCTCAGGGCACGCGTCCAGACGCTGTTGCCATTGCTCCTGAGCCTTGGCCAGTTCGTCGGCCGCAAACACTTCAGAGGCTTTCGGCACCTGCAATTGCGGGTCGGCGTCTTTCCACTGGGCGTAGGCCAGGTAGTGCACCGGGAACAGGCGGTAGCCGCCGAGGATCTGCCGGTCCATCTCGATCGCCAATTGCTTGGTGTCGTCGAACAGCTCGGTGATCGGCGAGGCGAAGTTCACATGCACCCGGCCCTTGTAGCCGGTGATGCCCTTGGCGATGCTCACATCGTCCTCGCCCGGCACTTTGGTGTAGCTGCCGGTGGTGGCGCGGATGAACAGCTCGCGCGCCTTGGCTTGATCGCACGGGTCATATTCGTAGCTGATCGACACCGGGGTGACGTTCAGCGAACGAATGACTTCGCCGAACGGCTCGTCCTTGCGGCTCATGTGGAACATCTTGAGGATGGCCGACTCGGTGCGGTCGTCGCCGTCCTTGGCCCGGCCTTCGGCCTGGGCGATCCAGATCGAGGCGCAATCCTTGCGGATCGAGTGGTTGATGTAGGCCGACAGCAGCTGATACGCCGCCATCTTCTCGCGGCGACCGGTGATCGAACGGTGCACGATAAAGCTCTTGTTCAGGCGCATCAGATCGCTGACGAAGGGCTTTTGCAGCAGGTTGTCGCCGATCGCGATACGCGGTGTCGGCAGGCCGGCGTGGTACACGGCGTAGTTGACGAAGGCCGGGTCCATCACGATGTCGCGGTGGTTGGCAATGAACAGGTAGGCGCTGCCGGACTTGAACTGTTCGACGCCGGTGTACGTCACCCCGTCCGTGGCTCGCTCGATGGTGTGGTCGACGTACATCTCGACTTTATCCTGCAACGTGGCCACCGACGTGACGTCAGCGAACTCACGGCGCAGCCGATGAGCTATAAGAGGTTTGAGCATCCAGCCGAAAGCACCGGCAAAACGCGGGAAGCGGAAGTGGATGAGGATATCTAGAAACGCCTTGTCGCCGAGCAGCCGGTCCAGCACTGCCGGGACTTCGCTGTCATTGTAAGGTCGGATGGCATCGAATTCGCCCATCATGCTCTCTTGTTAGAAACGGCTAGGGTAAGTAAAGGTTTTGATCGAAAACCAACGGGGCACGGTTTGAAAAGTTAGCCAGACAAAAATAGCCCTGCAAATAGACCGGCGATTATACGCACAAGTCACCTGGGAGACCGCGATGCTGGAAACCGAGCGCTACGAATGTCCGTATTGTGGTGAAGAGGCTGAGGCCGTTCTGGACTTGTCCGGTGGCGATCAGACCTATATCGAAGACTGTCCGGTGTGTTGTCGCCCCATCACGTTTGTTCTGCAGACTGACGGTCACGAATGGTTGCTCGAAGTTCACAGCGAAAACGAATGAAAGGGGCACCCCATGCAGCGAATCTACGAGCCGGAAAACCTCATGGAAGGTGAGTTGCTGCAAAGCATGTTGGCCAGCGAGGGCATCGAAGCGCATCTGGTGGGGCGCGATTTGCTCGGTGGCAGCGGCGAATTGCCGATCTTTGGCCTGCTGGGCCTGTCAGTCGATAACGACGAGGCCGAGTACGCCCGGGAGTTGATCACCGCGTACAATGCCGCGCTGCCACTGCCAGGCGATGAACCGGAAAGTTTTCCCGGCACGCTGGTCTGTTAGGCTGACGTTCGTTTTATCAAGAGTCGTGTTGCCCCATGTGTGGACGTTATGCCCTGTTTCGCTGGAACCCCGCCTTCGCGGCCCTGCCTGGTTTCCCCGCCGATCAGCAGGCCCAGTGGAATATTTCTCCCAACGATTCGGTGTTGATGCTGCGCGCGGGTGTTGACGGTCAGCGTGAGTTGGCCCGAGCGCGCTGGGGGTTGACGCCGCCGTGGCTGACCGATTTGTCCCGTACGCCAGCCCATGCCCGGGCCGAAACCGTTGCCGAACAACCGATGTTTCGCCAGGCCCTGCGCGAACGCCGTTGCTTGCTGCCGGCCAATGGTTTTTACGAATGGCGCGGCACGACCCGCAAGCGACCGTACTGGCTGACACCGGGGGAGGGCTCGACGCTGTTCTTTGCGGCGATTTGGGAAGCGTATCCAGTGCAGGAGCAGGTGTGGTTGAGTACAGCGGTGATCACGCAGCCGGCGGCGAGTCAGCGCCGGCCGTTGATTCTCGATGCGGCGGGGCAGGAGGCGTGGCTCAATCCAGAGACGCCGTTGCATGCCTTGCAAGCGTTGCTCGCCAGTGAACCCGCGGCGTTGCGCGAGCGGGTGTTGGCGAATCTGGTGAATGATCCGAAGCTTAATGGGCCGGAGTGTCTTACCCCCGGCTGATTGGGCGCTTGTACCGCCGCCATCGCGAGCAAGCTCGCTCCCACATTTGACTTTTAGTGTTCACAAATAATGTGTTCACAGGGAGTCCCTTGTGGGAGCGGGCTTGCTCGCGAAGGGGTCCTTTGATCAGACCTTGAACTGATTGATCAACCGCCGCTGCTGCTCAGCCAGCTTGGTCAGATCCGCACTGGCCGCACTCGATTCATCCGCCCCGCCAGCCACTTCATTGGCCACTTGCCCGATGTTGATCACGTTCCGATTAATGTCGTCAGCCACCGCACTCTGCTCCTCAGCCGCACTGGCAATCTGGGTGTTCATGTCGTTGATCACCGACACCGCCTGAGTAATCGTCTCCAGCGCCTCGGCCGCTTTCGCCGCGTGCTGCACGCTTTCGTCGGTACGGTTCTGACTGTCCTCCATCACCCGCACCACATCGCGGGTGCCTTGTTGCAGCTGCTGGATCATGGTCTGGATTTCTTCAGTGGCCTTCTGGGTTTTCTGCGCCAGGTTGCGCACTTCATCGGCCACCACTGCAAAACCGCGTCCCTGTTCGCCGGCTCGCGCCGCTTCGATGGCCGCGTTCAAGGCCAGCAGGTTGGTCTGTTCGGCGATCCCGCGAATCGCCGTCAGGATCGCATTGATGTTCTCGCTGTCCTTGGCCAAGGTTTGCACCACGCCGACAGCCTTACCGATTTCTATCGCCAGCACGCCAATCGAGTTCGACGTATCGCGCACGATTTGCATGCCCTGCGCCGCTGCTTGATCGGCATGGCTGGCGGCTTGCGCAGCCTGAGTCGCGTTGCGTGCCACATCCTGAGCGGTCGCTGTCATTTCATGCACCGCCGTGGCCACCTGATCAATCTCGGCCATTTGCTTGTGCACGCCGATGTTGGTGCGGATGGCGATGTCGGCGGTGTGTTCCGACGAATCACTGACGCTCTGCACCGAAGTCACCACCTGGGTGATCATCACCTGCAACTTGGCCAGGAAGGTGTTGAAGCCTTTGGCGATCGAGCCCAATTCGTCGGCGCGGTCGCTGGTCAGGCGTCGAGTCAGGTCACCTTCGCCCTGAGCGATGTCGTCGAGCATGGCAACCATCTGCTTCAGCGGCCGGGCAATGCCGTGCCCCACCAGCCAGATCACCAGCAAGCCGATACCGGCAATCAACAAGCCGACCATGGCCATGCCGAAGGTGTCGGACTTGCGCTGGGCGTCCAGATCGCCCTGAAGTTTTTGCAGGTCGGCCATCACCGCGTTCAGCGGCAATTGCAGCATGAGGGTCCAGCGAGCGTCGGTCTGGCCAATACCGAACGGCAGGTACAACTCGATCCGGCCCTGGGCTTTGTCGACGGTGTAGGTGACTTCGCCGCGCTTGAGATTGGCCATGTTGGCGATCTGCTGGCTGTCGAGGATGTCGCTGACCTTCTCGCCGAATTTGCTCGGGTCCTTGGTGTAGGCAACGATCCGGCTGTTGCCGCCAATCAGGGCCATTTCACCCGCGCCGCTGTACAACTTCTGATTCGCGCCGAGGAGCATTTCCTGGATGAAGTTCACCGAGAGGTCGGCGCCGACGATGCCCTGGAAGGCCCCGTTGAGCATGATCGGTTCTATAAAGGAGGCGAGCATGACGATCTTGTCGCCGACCTTGTAGGGTGCCGGATCGATCACGCAGGATTTTTTGGTTTCTTTCGAGCACAGGTAGTACTCGCTGGCGCGTACGCCGGTGGACAGGGTTTTCTGGTCGTCGACGTCCACCAGTTTGTCCAGGCCCAGGCTGCCGTCTTCGTTGCGGAACCACCAAGGCAGGAAGCGGCCGTTGCTGGCGTCGATGCCGACCACCTGGGTGGCGACGTAGGCCGCGTCGTTGTGATCGAGGGCGTTTTTTTCCCAGCCGATATAGGTGCCGAGAATTTTCGGGTTCTTGACGACGTTTTCCTTGATCAGGCTGATCAATTGCTCACGGCTCAGGTTCAACTGTGGCTGGCCATCGGCGCCCGGTGTGCCGATCAATGCGTTGACTCGCACCAGTCCGCCGGTAATCAGCAGTGGCGCTTCGAGCTCGCGCTGGATCTGACTGACCTGGGTTTGCGCCAGTGACGTCAGGCGTTGTTCGATGACTTGCTCGAATTGTGCCTGGGTCCGCTGCTGGACCATGTCTTGTGTCCGTGCGCCGGAAAACAACGCGTACAGCACCAGGGCTGCCACGACACTAAGAACGATGGCGCCGGCGAGGGCCGCCACAGAAAACTGGATCGACTTGAATTTCATGGGTGCTCCGCACGCAAGAGGACGTCTGCGGTGCTGTATCGGCAGGGGGCTGGATGACCATGAGCGGGCGGTGACGAATTGGCTGTTTTGGAGAGGTTGATGTCGCAAATGAATCATTGCGGGACCGGACCGGCCGTGGCGGATGAGGTTATGTGAATTTTTTCCTGCGGCGACGGGAGCTTTGTCCGAAATATGCGTCTGAATGTCTGATGTATCTGGCGCCGATACAATTCACCGCCTAGGATACGCGGCATGTTTTCAGAGAGATTTTTGATGAACAAGACATTGGTTTTGTGTGCGCTGAGCGCAGGTTTGCTCCTCGCCGGTTGTCAGTCGGTCAACACCACCAGCGGTGGCGCGGTGGGCGTTGAGCGCAAACAGTACATGTTCAGCATGCTGTCGACCGACGAGGTCAACCAGATGTACGCCCAGTCTTATCAAAAGACTGTCGGCGAGGCGAACACCAAAGGCGTGCTGGACAAGACCAGTAACGAGGCCAGACGTGTCCAGGCGATTGCCGACCGGCTGATTGCCCAGGCGCCGGTTTTTCGTCCGGATTCGGCCCAATGGAAATGGGAAGTCAACCTGATCAAGAGCGACGAGCTCAACGCCAATTGCGGGCCTGGCGGCAAGATCATTTTCTACACCGGCCTGATCGACAAACTGCAACTGACCGATGATGAGATCGCCGCGATCATGGGCCACGAAATCGCCCACGCCCTGCGCGAGCATGGTCGTGAAGCGATGTCCAAGGCTTACGGCATCGAAATGGCCAAACAGGGCGCCGGTGCCTTGTTCGGTCTGGGTCAGGACAGCCTGGCGCTGGCGGACACTGTGGCCAACTACGGCATGACCTTGCCCAACAGTCGCGCCAATGAAAACGAGGCGGACCTGATCGGCCTGGAACTGGCCGCTCGCGCCGGTTACAACCCGAACGCCGCGATCACCCTGTGGAACAAGATGACCAAGATTTCGGAAGGTTCGTCGCCGGAGTTCATGAGCACTCACCCGGCGTCGGCGAGTCGTATTGCTTCGTTGCAGGCGGCGATCCCGAAAGTCATGCCGCTGTACGAGAAAGCCAAGAAATAATGATAGTCATGTGGTGAGGCCACTGACGCCTTCGCGAGCAAGCCCGCTCCCACATTTGACCGAGTTCTTCCAGAGCATGCGGTCGAATGTGGGAGTGGGCTTGCTCGCGAAGAACGATAACGCGGTCTATAGACCTACCGCATCAGACCCAACCGCTGCTCTGCATCGCCTTGTACACCGCGACAATGGCGAGGATGAAGAATGCCGACGCCGCCAGGCGACGAATTAACATCAACGGCAATTTATCCGCGGCAAAGTTACCCGCCAAAACCACTGGCACGTTGGCAATCAACATGCCGGCGGTAGTGCCGATGATCACCAGCCACAGTTCCGGGTATTGCGCAGCGAGCATCACCGTGGCGACTTGCGTCTTGTCGCCCATCTCCGCAAGGAAAAACGCGATCAACGTGGTCAGGAACGGTCCGAACTTGCGGGCGGTGCTGGCTTCGTCGTCATCCATCTTGTCCGGCACCAGGGTCCACAATGCGGTCGCGGTGAAGCTCGCGGCGAGGATCCAGTGCAGCGTCGCATTCGAGAAGAAACTACCGACCCAGGCGCCTACCGCACCGGCTGCCGCGTGGTTGGCCAGGGTTGCAGCGACGATACCGGCGATGATCGGCCAGGGTTTGCGAAAGCGAGCGGCGAGAATAAGCGCGAGCAGTTGCGTCTTGTCGCCGATTTCGGCCAAGGCAACGATTGCGGTGGGAACGAGAAGTGAATCCAGCATCAGGGTTTTCCTAGGGGGCGGGTCGACACGGCTATGACACGTACAGCCTTCCCGCCCCGGGTAAGGTGTTCGTGTCATAGGTCTTGTCAAACCCTGCGATCCGTCTGATGCGGACGCTTGGGTCGCATACGCCATGGTCTGTTGACCAAGTATGTTGACGTATGCCGGACGAGCATGGCGCTCGTGGGAGACTACTCCCCTAGGACGGAGCGGATTCTGCCTAGGCAAATCCGATTGGGCAAGCCTCTTTTTTAAAAGAGGTTCTAGCCGCGTTTGGCTCGGTAGATCCTGAAACCCTGTCCTTCAGCCTTGATCGCACACACGCCCAGATGCTCTTCGATCAGCGGCTGGTACTTCAGGAAGCTGTTTGCTACCAAACGCAGTTCGCCACCATTTTTCAGATGTTTGGCCGCTTTTCGCAGCAAGTTCTCGGTAGCGAAGTAGTCGGTGTGAACGCCGACATGGAACGGTGGGTTGCTCAGAATTGCACTCAAGCCCATCGGTGCTGCGTCGATACCGTCACCGGTAATCACGTCAGCTTCCAGACCGTTGGCAGCCAATGTCAGGCGACTGCTGGCGGCGGCAAACGCATCCACATCAAGCAAGGTGACCTGGTTGTGTGGATAGCGACGTTTCACGGCCGCTCCCAACACACCGGCGCCGCAACCGAAGTCCAGCAAATGGCCGCTCGGCAATTTGTCCAAATGTTCCAGCAACAGTGCGCTGCCGCGATCCAGCCGACCGTGGCTGAACACGCCCGGCAGGCTGATGACTTTTAGCGGACCTTCGGCCAGCGGCAACTCATAAGTCTGGGCCAGGCTTTCCAGCGACTTGGCTTGCGGCGCAGTGACCACGGTCACTTGCCACAGCTGGCAATGCCGCGCGCTGTCGAGCTTACGCGGTTTGCCGAAGGGGTTCAGTTGTTTGGCCGCGCCTTCGATGCCGCTGCGTTTTTCACCCACCAGATACAGTTCACGACCGGCCAGTCTGGAGGCGAGGGCGTTGAGGATGTAGTCGGTCAGGTCCTTGGACTTGGGCAGAAACACCACGGCGGTGTCGAACGCGTGCTCCGTTACAGTCACACCGAAATGGCTGCGCTCGGCGAAGCGGGCATCCAGCGCTGCTTGATCGCCGGCATGCCAGCACCAGCCATGAGCGTCGGGCAGACGGCCCAGGAGGTCATCGGCGGGCAAACCGGCCAGCAGCACCGAACCCTGGAATAACTCGGCCTGACGAAGCAGTACTTCACTGCGCGGATCCATACTCTGCTCCTGTGAAAAAAAGTGCCGCAGTCTATCAACTGACGACCCGCAGCGCTTTACCACTGAAGTATCCCTGCGCGTTTTCGGTCAACTGGCCCACGATCCGCTGGCGTGCCTCGCGACTGCCCCAGGCGTTGTGCGGGGTGACAATCAACCGTGGAATGTCTTGGGCCAGCAACGGATTGCCGGCGGTCGGTGGCTCGACGCTCAACACATCGGTGGCCGCCCCCCCGAGGTGACCGTTACGCAAGGCATCGGCCAACGCCTGTTCGTCAATCAGGCCACCGCGTGCGGTGTTGACCACGAACGCACCGGGTTTCATCGAGGCCAGCTCACGGGCTCCGATGAAGTGGCGCGTGTGTTCGTTGAGCGGACAGTGCAGGGTCAGCGCGTCGATCTGCGGCAGCAGCTCCTCCAGTGGCAAACGATCCGGTCGGGCAGGGCGCCCGGGAATCTGACCGAGCAGCACGCGCATGCCAAAAGCTTCGGCCAGTCGTGCGACCGCGCCGCCCAGTTCGCCGTGACCGAGCAGGCCGAGGGTTTTGCCTTCCAGTTCGACAATCGGGTAATCCAGCAGGCAGAACTGTTTCGCCTGCTGCCAGCGACCTTCGCCAACAGCCTTTTGATAATCGGCCAGGCGCGTTGCCAGATTGAGCAGCAACATGATCGTGTGCTGCGCCACCGACGGCGTGCCGTAACCCTGGCAGTTGCAGACGGTAATCCCGTGGGCGCGGGCGGCGGCGAGGTCAACGTTGTTGGTGCCGGTGGCGGTGATCAGTATCAGCTTCAGCTCGGGGCTGGCGGCGATGGCGGCGGCGTCGATCAGGATTTTGTTGCTGATGGCAACGGTGGCGCCCTTGAGGCGTTCGATCACCTGGTCCGGCGTGGTCTGGGCGAAAAGCTGTAAGTCGCTGAAACACTCTTGCAGCGGGCTGAGGTCGAGGTCGCCCAGGTCCAGGGACGGGTGGTCGAGGAAAACGGCGCGGTGAGTGTTCGTCATCAACTGTACCTTTTGTGCAATGAACTGAAGGCGTAATCTGCCGAGCCTACCAGATGAAACAAACAGTTACGCTTGGCCAAAAGGATCCCCCATGTACTGGACAGAGTTTTTGACCGTTGCCCTGATTCACTTGCTGGCCGTGGCCAGCCCCGGCCCGGACTTTGCCGTGGTGGTGCGTGAGAGCGTGACCCATGGTCGTCGCGCTGGCACCTGGACGGCGCTGGGTGTCGGCACGGCGATTTTCCTGCACGTCGGCTATTCGTTGCTCGGCATTGGCCTGATCGTGTCCCAATCGATCGTGTTGTTTAATGCCCTGAAATGGGCCGCCGCCGCGTACCTGCTGTACATCGGCTTCAAGGCCCTGCGAGCACAGCCGGCCCAACCTGCGGCTGACGATCTGCACAAGGAAGCGGGCGAGCGCACTGCTCGCGGCGCTTTCACTTCGGGTTTCGTGACCAACGGTCTGAACCCGAAAGCGACGCTGTTCTTCCTCTCACTGTTCACCGTGGTGATCAATCCGCACACGCCGCTGGCGGTACAGGCGGGCTACGGCCTCTACCTCGCGGTGGCCACCGCTGTGTGGTTCTGCCTGGTGGCGATGCTGTTCAGCCAGCAGCGCGTGCGCGCAGGTTTTGCCCGGATGGGCCACTGGTTCGATCGGACCATGGGCGCGGTCCTGATCGCCATCGGTGTGAAACTCGCGTTTACCGAGATGCACTGAGGCCCTGTGAGGCGGCTAGCGATGTAATACCAGCCGCTTGAAGCGTTTGAAGCTGGTTCTATTGAGATGCCGCCAGGGAATCGAGCGCAACAGCTGCCAGGCTTCTTTCTTGTCTTCGACCACGGCATATTTGAGGGCCTTGTTCACCAGTTTGGTGCGGGCGCTGTGGTAGCCGGGATGGTTCACATACGGTTCGATGGCCTCAAGGTCCGCCTGGAGCAATATCCGGTACTTTCTCGACAGGTTGTTGGCATGGCGGCGATAGCGGGTCATGCAGACCGGCAGTTCATGGATCTCATAGCCCAGCCGGGCAATCCGCAACGTCATCTGAAAGTCCTGAACCCGCAGCTTCGGCGCGTAGAAGTCGGCACTTCGCATCGCTTTCATGCGATAGAGCGCAACCGGGGCGCCGATCACGACGGCGCCTCTGAGGACCTGATCGAAGTTGTAGGTGTGGATCTTGTCGCGTTGTTGCTGCTTGATGGTGTTGCCATCGATGTCCATGTAGGTGATCAGCGCGCCCACGCAGCCGACGTTCGGGTGCTGATCCAGATACTCCGCGCGAATGCGCACCGACCCCGGCAACATGATGTCATCCAGGTCCGGCGTCGACACATAGACGCCTTTGGCGTATCGCAAGCCGTGGTTGAGTGCCGCGCTCACTCCCCGGTTCGGTTGCGAATACCGCTGGAAGTCATAGGTTTGTTGTAATCGCTTGAGTATGGCCAGGCTGTCGTCGCTGGATCCATCGTCCACGATGATGACTTCGAAGTTCGGGTAGTCCTGGGCGAAGATGCTCTTGATGGCGTCTTCCAGAAATCTTTGCATGTTGAAGCAGGACGCCACGATGGAAACCAGGGGCGCTTGTGTCGATGGGGAGTTCTCGGGGGCGGTCAGTTCAATACTCATTGTTGTATGCGATACCGATGGCGTGTGACCAGACAGGTCTAGTGACAAGATCCTTCTCTTGAAGATGAGGTGGAGGGTTGGGCGACCTGGACAACTGTTTGGCTGCCAACCGATCCGCTCATCGTGTCCGTATCGTACGTAGGGTCACAGACAAGTATTGCGCGCATGCGTTTCAACGTTTTACAGCGCAGATCCCGAATTCCCGATGAAACACGCCAGGTAGTGGCGCAAAGCTAGCATTTGTCCGGTTCTGCAAATCATTCCTTTGGCTGATTTGGCTGGCGTCCAAGGGCACTAAAGTGCTTACTTTCAGCCACGACCGTGCAGTCAGAAAAGGGACTCTTATGTTGCAGACTCGCGTTATCCCCCCAGCCGAAGGCGCTTACCAGTATCCGCTGCTGATTAAACGGCTGCTGATGTCCGGCGCTCGTTATGAGAAAACCCGCGAGATCATTTACCGCGACCAGTTGCGCTACAGCTATCCGACCCTGATCGAACGGGTCGCAAGGCTGGCCAACGTGCTGACGGCGGCCGGCGTCAAGGCCGGGGATACCGTGGCGGTGATGGACTGGGACAGCCATCGTTATCTGGAATGCATGTTCGCCATCCCGATGATCGGCGCGGTGATCCACACCATTAACGTGCGCCTGTCACCGGAACAGATCCTCTACACCATGAACCACGCCGAGGACCGCTTTGTGCTGGTCAACAGCGAGTTCGTCGGGTTGTACCAGGCCATTGCCGGGCACCTGACCACGGTGCAGAAAACCCTGCTGCTGACTGACCTGCCGGAAAAAACCGCCGACTTGCCGAACCTCATTGGCGAGTACGAGCAGTTGCTGGCGGCGGCGAGCACGCAGTACGACTTCCAGGACTTCGACGAAAACTCGGTCGCGACCACGTTCTACACCACCGGCACCACCGGCAATCCCAAAGGCGTGTATTTCACCCATCGGCAACTGGTGCTGCACACCATGGGCGTGTCGACCATCATGGGCGCCATCGACAGCGTGCGGTTGCTGGGCACCAACGACGTGTACATGCCGATCACCCCGATGTTCCATGTGCACGCCTGGGGCCTGCCGTATGTGGCGACCATGCTCGGGCTCAAGCAGGTCTATCCCGGTCGCTATGACCCTGAGTACCTGGTGGAGCTGTGGCGTAAGGAGAAGGTCACCTTTTCCCATTGCGTGCCGACCATTCTGCAAATGCTCCTTAATTCCAAGGCCGCGCAAGGTACCGACTTTGGTGGCTGGAAAATTGTGATCGGCGGCAGTGCGTTGAACCGCACGCTGTACGAAGCCGCCAAGGCCAATGGCATTCAGCTGACCGCCGCTTACGGCATGTCGGAAACCGGACCGCTGATCTCGTGCGCGCACCTCAACGACGAGCTGATGGCCGGCACCGAAGACGAACGCACCACGTACCGGATCAAGGCCGGTGTACCGGGGCCATTGGTGGAGGCGGCGATCGTCGACACCGACGGCAACTTCCTGCCCGCCGATGGCGAGACCCAAGGCGAACTGGTGCTGCGTGCGCCGTGGCTCACCGAGGGTTATTTCAACGAACCGCAAAAGGGCGCCGAGCTCTGGGCCGGGGGCTGGCTGCACACCGGTGATGTAGCGACCCTGGACAGCATGGGGGTGATCGACATTCGCGACCGGATCAAAGACGTGATCAAGACCGGCGGCGAGTGGATCTCCTCCCTGGACCTGGAAGATCTGATCAGTCGCCACGCGGCGGTACGCGAAGTAGCAGTGGTGGGGATTGCCGATCCGCAGTGGGGCGAGCGTCCGTTTGCTTTGCTGGTGGTCCGTGAAGGCCATGTGATCGGGGCCAAAGAACTTAAGGAACACCTCAAGCCATTCGTGGAGTTGGGGCACCTGAGCAAGTGGGCCATCCCGAGCCAGATCGCCCTTGTTACTGAAATTCCCAAGACCAGTGTCGGCAAACTCGACAAGAAACGTATTCGCGTCGACATCACCGAATGGCAAGCCAACAACAGCACCTTCCTCTCGACGCTTTAAGCGTCACTTGGCGTGCCCAAAAGGGCACGCCAGCCCCACCAAGCAAGCGCTTGGCTTGTCAAATCCGAATTTTCAGCCATCCTAGACGGGCCGACGGGCGTCGGCTTGGCAAAGGACTGTTCCAGAGTGGCTGGCAGCTGCAAATCACACTTTAGAGGGATCAAGCAGTACTACCTGCTGGCTATAGTCCGCTCAAGGATTTTTAAGAACGGAGCAAACGCACAAACCGGGGCGATGCAACTTTGGAATGACTTAGGGACACCTTGGCTCCCAGTCATCCACAGCGTTTTTAGAAGTGCTCACTGCCATAACAATAATGCACATGGAGTAGCGTCGATGACATCAGTAAACCAGTTCTGGCGCCGGGCGAAACTGCCTCTGGCTGTCAGTCTTGCCTCTACGCTCGCCGGGCCAGCATTCGGCGTCAGTTTCAACGTTGGTGAAATCGAAGGTCAGTTCGACTCGTCCCTGTCGATCGGTGCCAGTTGGTCTACTGAAAATGCCAACAAGAACCTCATCGGCGTCAACAACGGCGGCCGCGGCCTGTCCCAGACTTCCGACGACGGTCACCTGAACTTCAAGAGCGGCGAAACGTTCTCCAAGATCTTCAAGGGCATCCATGACCTTGAATTGAAATACGGCGATACCGGCGTTTTCGTCCGTGGCAAATACTGGTACGACTTTGAACTCAAGGACGAAAGCCGCGAGTTCAAAGACATCAGCGACAGTAACCGCAAGGAAGGCGCCAAATCCTCCGGCGGTCAGATCCTCGACGCCTTTGTCTACCACAACTACTCCGTTGCCGATCAGCCGGGTTCCGTGCGTCTGGGCAAGCAAGTAGTGAGTTGGGGTGAAAGTACCTTCATCGGCGGCGGTATCAACTCGATCAACCCGATCGACGTGTCCGCGTTCCGTCGTCCAGGTGCCGAGATCAAGGAAGGCCTGATCCCGGTCAACATGTTCTACGTGTCCCAGAGCCTCACCGAGAACCTCTCGACCGAAGCCTTCTACCAGCTCGAATGGGACCAGACCGTTACCGACAACTGCGGCACTTTCTTCTCGCAGCCGGACGTGATTTCGGATGGCTGCGACAACAACCTGGCCGTACTGCGCACCCGTAACGGACTCAACAGCGCACTGACGTCTGCAGGGCTGCCGGCTTCGCTGCGTAATGCCACCATCAACACCCTCGCTGCCAGGGGCGTGAACTGGGGTGACCCGGATGAAGGCGTCATCGTTCGTCGCGGTCCGGATCGCGATGCCCGTGACAGCGGTCAATTTGGCGTGTCCTTCAAATACATGTTCGATCCGCTGGACACCGAGTTCGGCGCCTACTTCATGAACTACCACAGCCGTGCGCCGATTTTCAGCGGCAAAGGTGCTCCAGCGAGCGCTTACAGCGCGGCGGGCTTGGTGGGCTCGCTGGTGGCCAGGGGTGTTCCTCTCGCTGTCGCGCGTAACCTGGCACCGACCTTGTTGCCATTGAATGTGGCCGGTAACTCCAGCTACTACGTCGAGTACCCTGAAGATATTCGCCTGTATGGCTTGAGCTTCTCTACCACGTTACCGACAGGTACTGCGTGGAGTGGTGAAGTCAGCTACCGGCCGAATGCTCCGGTTCAGCTCAACACCACCGACATTCTCTTTTCCGGTCTGACACCTCTGAACCCTAACGTTTCCGTACTCCAAGGTACGCCAGGGGCGGATCAAAAAGGCTATCGCCGCAAGGAAGTGACCCAGCTCCAGACGACCCTTACTCACTTCTTCGACCAGGTGATGGGCGCTGAGCGACTGACCCTGGTGGGCGAGGTCGGCTTTACTCACGTAGGTGGTCTGGAAAGCACTAACAAAGCGCGTTACGGCCGTGACCCAAGCTACGGCCCTGGTCCATTGCCAAGTGGTCAGTGCGTGGCATTGAACACCTCTACCCTGGCAGGCGGCCCGCAAAACAACGTCAGTCGCTATTGCGAAAACGACGGGTTCACCACCGCAAACTCCTGGGGCTACCGCGGTCGTGCCATCTGGGAATACAACGACGTATTCGCCGGTGTGAACCTCAAGCCGAACGTGGCCTGGTCTCATGACGTGGAAGGCTACTCGCCTGGCCCTGGCGGCAACTTCGAGGAAGGTCGCAAAGCGGTGAGCCTGGGCGTCGATGCCGAGTACCAGAACACCTACACCGCGAGCCTGGCTTACACCAACTTCTTTGATGGCAAGTACACCACCGTCGATGACCGCGATTTCGTTGCGCTCAGCTTCGGCGTGAACTTCTAAGCACTGCATTATCAGGACGAACACACCTATGAAAATAACAAAGAGTCTGTTCCACGTCGGTGTTCTGGGGCTTTCGCTGCTGGCGACCGGCGTCATGGCGGCGGTCCCTGCGGCCGAAGCGGACAAACTGGGCAAGAGCCTGACCCCGATGGGCGCCGAGATGGCGGGCAACGCTGACGGATCGATCCCGGCCTGGAAACCGATGGCGAAAAACGCCGGCAACGTCGACGGCAAAGGCTTCCTGTCCGACCCGTTCGCCAGTGAAAAACCACTGTTCACCATCACCGCGCAGAACGTCGACCAGTACAAGGACAAGCTCGCTCCGGGTCAGTACGCGATGTTCAAGCGCTACCCGGAAACCTTCAAGATGCCGGTCTACCCGTCCCATCGCGGCGCGACCGTGCCGGATGCCGTGTTTGCCTCCATCAAGAAAAATGCCACCGCCACTAACCTGGTGTCCGGCGGCAACGGTCTGGAGAACTTCGAAACCGCAGTTCCATTCCCGATTCCGAAGACCGGCGTCGAAGTCATCTGGAACCACATCACCCGCTATCGCGGTGGCAGCGTGACCCGTCTGGTGACCCAGGCCACGCCGCAGCCGAACGGCTCGTACAGCCTGGTGTACTTCCAGGACCAGTTCGTGTTCCGCGATAAGATGAAGGATTACGATCCGGCGAACCCGGGCAACATCCTGTTCTACTTCAAGCAGAAAGTGACCGCGCCGGCACGTCTGGCCGGTGGTGTGCTGCTGGTGCACGAAACCCTCGACCAGGTGAAAGAGCCACGTTCGGCGTGGGTCTACAACGCCGGTCAGCGTCGTGTGCGTCGCGCACCACAAGTGTCTTATGACGGGCCGGGTACCGCAGCCGATGGCCTGCGTACCTCCGACAACCTGGACATGTACAACGGTGCACCGGATCGTTACGACTGGAAGCTCGAAGGCAAGAAAGAGATGTACATCGCCTCCGACAGCTACAAACTCGACTCGCCGCAACTCAAGTACGACGACATCATCAAGGCCGGTCACATCAACCAGGATCTGGCTCGTTACGAGCTGCGCCGGGTCTGGCATGTGGTGGCTACCTTGAAGGAAGGTCAGCGTCACATCTACGCCAAGCGTGACTTCTACATCGACGAAGACACCTGGCAAGCGGCCGTGATCGACCACTACGACGGTCGTAATCAACTGTGGCGTGTGGCGGAAGCTCACTCCCAGAACTACTACAACGTTCAAGTGCCGTGGTACACCCTGGAAACCTTGTACGACCTGCAATCGGGCCGCTACCTGGCACTGGGCATGAAGAACGAAGAGAAATCGGCGTATGACTTCGGCTTCACCGCCACCACCAGCGACTTCACTCCGGCCGCTCTGCGCCAGGATGGTGTTCGCTAAGCTGTCCTGAAAAGAGGCCGCATCCTCGAGAAACGCCCCGACTGGTTCGGGGCGTTTTTTTTGCCCGGGATTTGACCCATGAGTCTTCGGTGTCTGTGATGGCCTCTTCGCAAGCAAGCCCGCTCCCACATTTGATCTTCAGTGAGGATAAGATTTGTGGGCAATGGAGATCCAGTGTGGGAGCGGGCTTGCTCGCGAAGGGGGCGATACGGTCTGTCAGGAAAACTTCATCTCAAGCCACGCAACTTCTGCTTGTATTCTTTTTGTAGCCATTTGTAGCAATAACCTTCATTCCCTCTTCGTTTACCGCTAGGCTGCGGACATCTGCAACGCCGCCAACCGCCATTCAAACAAGAGCCGGCCATGACTGATCTGTCCCCACACCCGGGCCCTGCAAGCGTTGCCGTCGCGGCACTGGACGGGCGTTTTTTTCGGCCTCCGTTGCCCGACGGCCATGTGCTGCGGCCTCGTCTGTGCGAACGCCTGAGTGCGGGCCTCGGTGGCAGGTTGTTGCTGGTCAGCGCACCGGCGGGGTTTGGTAAGAGTTCGTTGGCGGTGGAGTTCTGTCAGGGCTTGCCGGCTCACTGGCAAAGTCTGTGGCTGGGGTTGAGTCCGCGAGACAGCGATCCCGGACGTTTTCTTGAGCGGTTGCTCGAAGGCCTCCAGGACTTTTTTCCGCGACTGGGCAGCCAGTCCCTGGGGCTGCTGAAAATGCGGCAGCGCCACCAGCCGTTTGCCTTTGAAGAATGGCTGGACGGTTTGCTCGATGAGTTGGCCGTGCACCTGTCTGCGAGTACGCCTCTGCTGTTGGTGCTGGATGACTACCATCTGGCGCAGGGCCCGGTTCTCGATCGCTGCCTGCAATTTTTCCTCAATCACCTGCCTGACGGCTTGCTGGTCATGGTCACCAGTCGGCAGCGGCCGGACTGGCATCTGGCGCGCCTGCGCCTGTCGCGGCAACTGCTCGAGTTGAATGAACAGGACTTGCGCCTGACTCACGATGAAGCCTTGACCCTGCTTGATCGGCACAGCAGCTCCTTGCGCGGCGAAGCGCTGGAGAGCCTCATCCAGCGCAGCGAAGGTTGGGTCGCCGGACTGCGTTTCTGGCTGCTGGCGGCGTCTGAAGCGGGCTCCCAGGGTGCTTTGCCGCAGGCCTTGCATGGCGGGGAAGGGCTGATCCGCGATTATCTGCTGGAAGAAGTCATCGATTGTCTGCCCGCCGAGGTGCAGTCATTTCTTTACGACACAGCACCTCAGGAACGCTTTTGCAGCGAACTGTGCGACGCCGTTCGCGAAGCCCATGACAGTGCCGAGATCCTGCGTTTTCTGCTGGCCCATCAGGTGTTCCTGGTGCCACTGGATGAAAACGGTCACTGGTATCGCTACCACCATTTGTTTTCCGACCTGTTGCGCACCCGGCCTACCGCGCAAGCGATGGTGCCGGCGGCCAGCCTGCACTTGCGCGCCTGTCGCTGGTTCAATGCCCAGGGGCTGCTCGATGAAGCGGTTGAGCAGGCGTTGCGTGCCGGGCACCTGGACGTCGCGGCGAACCTGGTGCAGAACCTCTCCGAAGAACAACTGCTGGCCGAACAGAACGTCGGCATGTTGCTGCGCTGGAAAATGGACTTGCCCGACAGCCTGCTGATCAGCACGCCACGGTTGATCGTGCTGTACAGCTGGGCGTTGGGGCTGGCTTGTCAGCTGGACGCCGCCGAGGAGCTGGCCAGTCATTTGAGCCGCTTCCTGCCGGCCCCGTCGGCCACTGCGCAGAAATCCATGCTGGCGCAATGGCTGGCCCTGAGCGGGATCATCGCCCGCGGGCGCGGCAATCGCGAGCTGACGCTGCTCTATTGCACCGAAGCGCAGGAGAGCCTGCCCGCCAAACGCTACGGGCAACGCCTGATGTGCCTCTCGACCCTGTCCAACCTGGCCATTGCCGACGGCGACTTGTGGCGTGCCCGCGGGTTGAACCGTGAATCTCTGGAGTTGGCGCAACGGGTCGGCAACCCGCTGTTCGAAGCTCTGGCCCATTATGACCGCGCTCGCGTGCTGCAAGCGCGAGGGGAAATCCTTCGTTCGCTGGATGAAGTGCGTCAGGGGCTGCAACGCCTGCAACGGTTATCCCCGCAACGGCTGTATGCCGTACGCGCCCGACTGACTTTGTACGAAGGTTTTTTGCTAGCCCTGCGCTTGCAGCCCCAAACCGCACGGGCACGCTTGCAAGCCGGTTTGAATGAAGCACGCGCCTGTCGTGATATCAGCGTATTGATCGGTCATTGCGTGATCGCCAGGCTTGAGGGCAGCAGCGGCGAATTCGCCAAAGCCTTCGCTGAACTCGCCGAAGCCGAGCGCCTGATGCACATCTGGGACGTGCCACCGATCTACTACCTGGCGATGATCACCCTGGTCAAATGCGAACTCTGGCTGGCTCAGGGGCGTACCGATCTGGCCGAAGCCTGGCTCGCTCGCTTGGGTCAGACCTATAACGGTGAACACGCGGCAGCCCCTCCGGAGTTCCATCCGCAACTGCCGCTGCATATCGAGTTGCAGCAGGCCTTGCTGGAGGTCATTCAGGGGCAGCCGATGCTGGCCGAAGGACGATTGAATGCGTTGCTTGAGCATGGGCAGCAAACCGGCAGGCAACTGCTCAGCGTGATGGCACTGACTCAGAAAGTGACGTTATTGCTGGGGTGCGGACGCGAACCCGAGGCCCGCAAGGCCTTGAGTCAGGCGCTGGAAGCAGCGGCCGGTGGAGTGCTGCAACCGTTTGACAGGTTGTTGGCTGAACATTCGGACTGGCTGCGTGGACAACTTCAACTCGGTGCGCCGACGCCCGTTTCACAGAGCCTTTCAGAACAACTTCCGACAGTGGCAGCCCGTCCCGCAGTGGAGTCATCCACTGCGGCGGAACAACTCAGTACGCGGGAAATGGCTGTCCTGCGACTGATCGCCCAAGGCTGTTCGAATCAGGAGATCAGCGATCAGTTGTTTATTTCGCTGCACACGGTGAAAACCCATGCCAGCCATATCAACAGCAAGCTTGGGGTGGAGCGGCGAACGCAAGCGGTCGCCAGGGCGAAAGAGTTGGGTGTGTTGCAGTAATTGCCGTTTGAAGACCTCCGAAACAAGTTGGGCCTTGCGATCAGAGGTTTTCGGTCATTTCTCCTCTGAGACAGTCACTCCGGATGTCTGCCCCACGTCGATGGAGTGCTTCAGGATCGACAGTAAGCCGATGGAGCAGTCATCTCCGGTTTTACTGGCGATGGACTGTTGCAAGTTGTCACCCAACACGTCCTTCATTTTTTTTCTGGGTAACGTTGCATTCCACTCCAGCAGCTCTTGGATCGCCGGGGCGGGGACGCCGCTGGATTTGTCATAGAAGCTTTCTGCGGTGCCGTCGCTCATGATCGCGAAGCCAGTGGTGGCTTCGATTTGCCCACGGTACAACCTGAGCCGCGACGCCGCTTTATGGTCAGTCAGAAGCAGGGTGGTATTGGCGAGCTCGCCATTTTCTGGATGAGAAAGGGCCAGGAGTTGTCCGTCCGCATCAAGGCTTGCGATAACGCCATCGCCCAAGTGGCCCGCCAGGTAGCGGCCTCGTGAGTAAGCGACGAACGACAAGGTGCAGGCCAGGTCGTTGATATCGCCGCCGAGCTTTGCAGATTTGCGTCTGAACGCGTCCAGGCAGCGATTGACCAGTCGCTGGGCTGCCTTCACGTTGTGTTTGTCCATGTTTTGCCAGAGGCTTTCAAAGTTTTTGCAGACAAAGGCCAGGGTGGCCGTGACCGCTACTTGGGCGCCGATGTCGGATCTGGCTCTGGAGCCAGCCCCATCGGCCAATGAAATGCAGGTCACCTCGTTGGACTCTCTGGCCGCGACATAGTCCTGGCAAGGCGTTTGTGTCTTGAGGTGCGAGCGTCCTGCCACAAACGCGCAGGTCGTTTTACAGCTGAAGTCTTCCGGGATCTCAGGCATGGTTCAGACCTGTGCCCGGGCTTCAATACCTTTAATGTCCTGACGAAGGAGATAGTCTTCTTGCATGGGATTATCCTTTTTAGGCTGAGCGTTACAAATACCGCTTCAAGAATCGTTTGAACCAGGCATTGCCTTCCTGCCGTCTTGTTTCAAAATAGGCGCGGCGCGAGGATAACCTATCAATTTTGCGCATCACAACCGCAGTACCCAGCCTTGGCACCAGGATTAAACCCATGCAAACCCCGAATACAGCCCTCATCCGCGAAACCTTCCCCGTCGGCCCATTGCAGTGCAACTGCACGATCATCGGCGACCCGATTACTAAAAAAGCCATCGTGGTCGATCCGGGCGGTAATCACGAACTGATCCTCGCGCGGCTCGACGCACTGGGCCTGAAGGTGGTCAGCATCATTCATACCCATGCGCACCTCGATCACTTCCTGGCTTCCGGTCAGTTGAAGGAGAAAACCGGCGCAACCCTGCACCTGCATAAAGAAGATCAATTTCTGTGGGACAACCTGGAGATGCAGTGCCAGATGTTCGGTGTGCCCTACACTCCGGTGCCGTCGCCGGATCGCTGGTTGGCCGATGATGAAGAACTGGCCTGCGGTTGCGGCGTGGCGTTGCACACGCCGGGTCATACGCCGGGTTCCATGAGCTTTTGGTTTTCAGAGGCTAAGCTGCTGATTGCCGGTGACACGTTGTTTCGTCGCGGGGTAGGGCGCACGGATTTGTGGGGGGGCGATCAGGCAACCATCGTGCGGTCGATCAAGCAGCGGCTGTACACCCTCGATGAAGAGGCGACGGTGGTGACCGGGCATGGTCCGGACACCCGTCTGGGCGATGAAATGCGCGAGAACCCTTTTGTGCGGGCGTGATTGGTGCAGTTGTGTAGGCACGCCGCGGAATTATTTTCATCCGCAATGATCCAACGCCCGCAAAGATTTAATGCCTTAGTCCGTTGCACCACAGAATGCAAAAAGTAGGAGCTCTTCATGTTCACCAAGCAGCGTTTGATTATTGTCGCTACGGCTGTGGCCTTGCTGTCTGGCTGCGCCTCGCCTAACCCTTACGACAACCAGGGCCAGGCCGACGGTGGTTCCACGGGCATGAGCAAAACCGCTAAATACGGTGGCCTCGGCGCTCTGGCCGGTGCTCTGGCCGGTGCCGCCATCGGTCACGATAACCGTGGCAAGGGCGCGCTGATTGGCGCTGCGGTGGTGGGTGCTTCCGCTGCCGGTTACGGTTATTACGCCGACCAGCAAGAGAAAAAGCTGCGCGCCAGCATGGCCAACACCGGGGTGGAAGTGCAGCGCCAGGGTGATCAGATCAAACTGATCATGCCGGGTAACATCACCTTCGCCACCGATTCGGCGAACATCGCGTCGGGTTTCTATCAGCCGTTGAACAATCTGGCGGGCTCGCTCAAGGAGTTCAGCCAGAACCAGATCGAGATCGTCGGCTACACCGACAGCACCGGCAGCCGCCAGCACAACATGGACCTGTCCCAGCGTCGCGCCCAGAGCGTGGCGACTTACCTGACGTCTCAGGGCGTGAGCGGTGCCAACCTGTCGGCTCGCGGTGCCGGGCCGGATAACCCGATTGCCAGCAACGGTGACGTCAATGGTCGGGCGCAGAACCGCCGGGTCGAGGTCAACCTGAAGGCGATTCCGGGTCAGCAGTATGGTGGTCAGCAGCAGGGTACGGTTCAGCAGTATCCTTGATCGCCTGATTGAACCCCAGGCATAAAAAAACCGCCCGATCCTCAACAAATCGGGCGGTTTTTTTGTGTCGCCAGTTCTGGCCCCTTCGCGAGCAGGCTCGCTCCCGCAGGGGAACGCATTCCAAATGTGGGAGCGAGCTTGCTCCGGGCGGCGCTCCGACGATGGGGCCTGATCAGGCAACAAAAAACCATCAGCAATTAAAAAAGCCCCCGGACAATCACTCATCCGGAGGCTTTTTGTGTCGCGCGAAACCTGATTACTTCTTCAGGCCGTAATGCTCATCGAGCATGCCCGGCGCGTTCGGGGCTTTGGGGGCGTAATCGCGTGGCGGCTCCTGATTGCGCGGTGGCGTCAGGCGTTCGCGCGGGGCCTGGGCCGCGTCGGCGTGCAGGGAGGCCAGCAGGCGTTGGCGGGTTTGCTCGTCCAGGGCCAGGCGGTTGGCACCCTCGGCGAGATGATCCTGCACTTCCTGATAGCTCGCAGTCAGTTTCTTGACCAGCGTTGCAGTGCTGTTGAAGTGGGTGACCACCTCGTTCTGATAACTGTCGAAACGTTCCTGAACGTCATCCAGCTGACGTTGTGTGCTGCTAGGCGCGGCATTCGGCACCAGGCGAGCGATCAGGAAACCAATGGCGACACCCACAACCAGGGCAAGAGTCGGCAACAACCAAACTAAGAGCGAGTGTTCCACGAGTCCTTCCTCTATAAACGGCTTTGCTTTACGTTAACGGCTCGAACCTGCGCTGTATACCGCGATTCACTCGCAATAGATTGGCACAGACAATTTGCTAGACGAGTCGACCCGATTCGAGGTCACGGAGTTCCTTCCTTGCTTATGCGCGAAACCCCTGTAGTGATTGATGGCCCGGTTGGTCAACTGGAGTCCCTCTACCTGGATAACGAACAGCCCCGCGGCCTGGCGCTGATCTGCCATCCGAACCCGGTGCAGGGCGGCACCATGCTCAACAAAGTCGTCTCGACCTTGCAGCGCACCGCGCGTGACGCAGGTTTGATTACTTTGCGCTTCAACTACCGTGGCGTCGGTGCCAGTGAAGGCACCCACGATATGGGCACGGGCGAAGTCGATGACGCCCAAGCCGTTGCCGAATGGCTACGAGCCAAACACCCCGAGTTGCCGCTGACGCTGTTCGGATTCTCCTTCGGCGGTTTTGTTGCAGCAAGTCTCGGCGGACGTCTGGAAGCCAAGGGTGAGCAGCTCAAGCACCTGTTCATGGTCGCGCCTGCGGTGATGCGTCTGGGCGATCAGGATCAACTGCCGCAACACGGCGAGCTGACCCTGATTCAGCCAGAAACCGACGAAGTCATTGATCCGCAGCTCGTTTACGAATGGTCCGACAAGCTCGAACGCCCCCATGAGCTGCTGAAAGTGGCAGAATGCGGACACTTTTTTCATGGCAAGCTGACCGATCTCAAGGATCTGATCCTGCCGCGTCTTTCGAATTGATTGCAGTCTGACAAGCGATTACCCATGACGACTCGTACCCGTATCCTCACCGGCATCACCACCACCGGCACGCCGCACCTGGGCAACTACGCCGGCGCCATCCGCCCGGCGATCCTTGCCAGCCGTGACAGCAATGCCGATTCGTTCTACTTCCTGGCCGACTACCACGCCCTGATCAAATGCGATGACCCGCTGCGCATCCAGCGCTCGCGTCTGGAAATCGCCGCGACCTGGTTGGCCGGTGGCCTGGATGTGGACCGCGTAACCTTCTATCGCCAGTCCGACATCCCGGAAATCCCCGAGTTGACCTGGCTGCTGACCTGCGTTGCCGCCAAGGGCCTGCTCAATCGCGCCCACGCCTACAAGGCTTCGGTGGACAAGAACATCGAAACCGGCGAAGACCCGGACGCCGGCATCACCATGGGCTTGTACAGCTACCCGGTGCTGATGGCCGCGGACATTCTGATGTTCAACGCCCATAAGGTGCCGGTCGGCCGTGACCAGATCCAGCACGTGGAAATGGCCCGTGACATCGGTCAGCGCTTCAATCACCTGTTCGGTCAGGGCAAAGAATTCTTCACCATGCCCGAGGCGCTGATCGAAGAAAGCGTCGCCACGCTACCCGGCCTCGACGGTCGCAAGATGTCGAAGAGCTACGACAACACCATTCCGTTGTTCAGCAGCGCCAAGGAAATGAAGGACGCGATTTCGCGGATCGTCACCGACTCCCGTGCGCCGGGCGAGGCGAAAGATCCGGACAACTCGCACCTGTTCACCTTGTTCCAGGCCTTCGCCACCCCGGCGCAGTCCGACGAATTCCGCAGCGAACTGTTGCAGGGCCTGGGGTGGGGGGAGGCGAAGAATCGTCTGTTCCAGCTGCTGGACAACGAATTGGGCGAGTCCCGCGAGCGTTATCACCAGCTGATCGAACGCCCGGCAGACCTGGAAGACATCCTGCAGATCGGCGCCAAGAAGGCCCGCTCGGTAGCGACACCGTTCCTTCACGAACTGCGTGAAGCGGTTGGCCTGCGCTCTTTCGTCGCTCAGACCCAGGTCGCGACCACCACCAAGAAGAAAGCCGCGAAAGCCGCGCGTTTTGTCAGTTTCCGCGAAGAAGACAGCAGCTTCCGTTTCCGTCTGCTGGCGGCCGATGGCGAGCAGCTGCTGTTGTCGCGCAACTTCGCCGACGGCAAAACCGCAGGTCAAGTGACCAAGCAGTTGCAATCGGGTCAACCGTTGGATGTGCGCAGTGAAGACCGCAGCTTCAGCGTCTGGCTGGAAGGCGAGTGCGTGGCCGACAGCCCGACTTTCGCTGACGACGCCGCTCGCGACGTCGCCATCGACACTTTGCGGGTTGCTCTGACGCCAGTTCAGGAATAAATCAGCGGCTCGGCCCGACCAAGGGCCGATTGCCATTCCCACGGGCCGTCGCTACAGTGACGGCCCGTTTTTGTTGCCTTGCTAACGAATTATGACGCCCCTAGAACGATATCAAGCTGATCTGAAACGCCCGGAATTCTTCCATGACGCCGCGCAGGAAACTGCGGTGCGCCATTTGCAGCGCCTGTACGACGATCTGGTCGCGGCCTCGCACAGCAAACCGGGTCTGTTCGGCAAACTGTTTGGCAAGAAAGACGCGGCACCGGTCAAGGGTCTGTACTTCTGGGGCGGCGTCGGCCGTGGCAAGACCTATCTGGTCGACACCTTCTTCGAAGCGCTGCCGTTCAAGGAAAAGGTCCGCACTCACTTCCACCGCTTCATGAAGCGAGTGCACGAAGAGATGAAGACCCTCGGCGGCGAGAAAAACCCGCTGACCATCATCGCCAAGCGCTTCTCTGACGAAGCCCGGGTGATTTGTTTCGATGAGTTCTTCGTGTCCGACATCACCGACGCGATGATCCTCGGCACGCTGATGGAAGAGCTGTTCAAGAACGGCGTGACCCTGGTCGCGACCTCGAACATCGTGCCGGACGGTCTGTACAAGGACGGCCTGCAACGTGCGCGCTTCCTGCCGGCCATTGCGCTGATCAAGCAGAACACCGAGATCGTCAACGTCGACAGCGGCGTCGATTATCGTCTGCGTCACCTTGAGCAAGCGGAGCTGTTCCACTTTCCGCTGGATGATGCGTCCCACGAAAGCCTGCGCAAGAGCTTCCGCGCCCTGACGCCGGAATGCACGGCAGCCATCGAGAACGATGTGCTGATGATCGAGAACCGCGAAATTCGCGCCTTGCGTACGTGCGATGACGTGGCCTGGTTCGACTTCCGCGAACTCTGCGACGGCCCGCGCAGCCAGAACGATTACATCGAACTGGGCAAGATCTTCCACGCTGTGTTGCTCAGCGGTGTCGAGCAGATGAGCGTCACCACCGACGACATCGCCCGACGCTTTATCAACATGGTCGACGAGTTCTACGACCGCAACGTGAAGCTGATCATTTCCGCTGAAGTCGAGTTGAAAGACCTCTATACCGGCGGTCGCCTGAACTTTGAGTTCCAGCGCACCCTCAGCCGTCTGCTGGAAATGCAGTCTCACGAATTCCTGTCCCGGGCGCACAAGCCGTAGGAAATTTCGGATAACAAAAAAGGCCTGCATTGCAGGCCTTTTTTGTGCGCTGTGTGTCAGTTTTGAACGAGAAAGCGCGCCACTTCAACTTGTCGCTGGCAGCCGACGAGCAGCCACAGCAGGATTCGGGCTTTGCGTGGACAGAGAAATCCAGCCATCAATGCACCTTTACTGATCAGGTCCATCTCGCTGCCAATAAATCCGTAGGTCGATTGAGCCGTGGAGCCGGAACCTGTCCGGGTGGCAACGATGACAGGGATTTTTCTGGCGATGGTTTCAATTACATCTGCCCAGCTCGCGCCAACGTGTCCTGCACCGAAACCCGCAATCACCAGTCCGTCGTAACCCAGTTCGAGGATGTTCTCGATTAACAGGGTATCGGCGCAAAGTGACGCTTCCAGCAGGGCAATCTTCTGTGTGGTCAGCTGGGGCAGCGGCAGGACCCTGCGCTGGACTGGCAGGCGCAGATAGTTGACGGTGTTTTCCATCAGCATGCCGACAGGACCAACGATGGGGGAGGAAAACGCCTGCAATGCTAATGAATCGGTTTTGCGGACGGCGTTCGCTGAATGAATCTGTCCGTTCATCACCACGTGAACGCCTCGTTGACGGCTGCTTTCAGCCAGTGCAACCCGGCAAGCATCCAGCAGATTCGCCGGACCATCGGCCCCTGCCTGGGCTGCCGAACGCATGGCGCCGGTCAGGACCAACGGCTCGTCGTTGTCCCACAAATAGTCAAAAAATGTGGCGGTTTCCTCGAGGGTGTCTGTGCCTTGAGTGATGACAACACCCACCGCACCTTGTCTGATTTGAACATTAGCCCAGGAAAGGACGCTCAGCAAAAAGTCGAAATCCAGTGAGGCACTGGGCAACAGTCCGAGCGTTTCTACGGTGACCTGTGCCAAGGTCGCCAACTCTGGCACCGAGGCCAGCAGGGTTTCGCCGCTGACGGTCGGGATCACCCCTTCGCCGGTGTTGCTGGCTTGCATGCTCACGGTGCCGCCGAGCGCCGCAATGGCCAGTTTGGGCAGGTCCATGTGATACCTCATTAGCTTGTGATGAGAAGTGGCTGTATCCGGAATTGAGTCCGTGATACAGCCCAATCGTGACGTTCGTCAGTTGGCTACCAGCAGTCCGATAAACGGAATGATCAGCAACGTACTAATGGCCATGGCCAGTACATTGCCGATGAAACCGTGCATGTCGGCCGGCAACCGCTTGGCAATCGCGCACGCCAGCGGTGGCGCAATCAATGCCCCCAGCAGTGCGCTTGAGGCTATGACCTGCCAGCTGCCACCGTACGTCAGAACGGCCGCGGGCACGACTGACACCAATGGAACATAGGTGGGATACCAGCCGCGCAATATCCATTGTCGACGCCAGATCGCTACCCCTAACGCCGAAGTCAACGCCTGCGCGGCGATCAGTTGGGGCAGCAAGCCCGTGCCATACACTGGGCTCGTCGGGTTCAAGGTGTAAGCCAGCAAGGCCCCCGCGATCAAGCCGAGACTGGCCCATTCATTGCCGAAGAACGGCGCTTCCGAAAAGTCAGCCAACACCCGACGTAGACTCCACACGACACCATAGTCGGGCGTTTTGGTTATGGCGGGTGCGGGCGCAGGGGCGGACGGCTTCTCGGGTCGGTCGGACTTCACCAGGCTCGGCAGGTAACGGCAGAGCAGAAAAGCGCCGACACTGGCGACCGCCATGCCCGAGACATTGCCAATCACGGCTGGTAATCCGAGGGGATTGCAGACGTAATTGACGATCAGCAAGCACATCGGGGTGACGAACACGGCGCCCATGATTGCGCCATTGATCGTGACCTTCCAGCCGCCACCGAACATCAGCACCATCGCCGCCGGCAACGAAACAAAGGCGGCAAACGTGGGTTGCCAACTGGTGGCCGTGACCGTCCAGCCCCACAGCAGGTTACTCAGCAACAGCCCAAGCAATGAGCTGGTGACGAGCCACGGCCATAATCCGCTGCCGTAGCAAATGGTAAAGCCTTGCCAGGCTTTTCCCGTTCGATTCGCCCAGTAGGCCAAATAGGCGCCTGCAAGCAGCCCGATCGAAGCGAACTCATGTTTGTAGAACGCCACCTCGCTGATGTCTCCCAGGATCCAGCGCATCCAGGCGCTCGGTTCCGGGAGGCTCGATACCATGTGACTGTAGTCTGGCCAATGCGCTGACCAGGATGACCGGTAGGTGAATGAAAGCCAGATGATCAACAGTGCCGCGCCGAGCATCAGCCAGATGACCGCCGTATCCAGCGGCGTCCTGGCGACAAGCCGGTTTTGCGGTTTTTCGTTTGTGGTGTCCATCAGTCATGCCCCCTTATCAGCGCGGCAGACAAGGGTGCTGGGTGTAGCCGAGCATTTGATCGTAGAGATCGGCTCGACGATCGCGATGCAAATCGTTCAAGTTGTTCCAGATGGGCGCGCTGCGCGAGCTGGTCAGGTCGATGTCGGCAAACAGGATCTCCTGCTTGTCCGCTGAAGCCACCTGGCCAATCGGCCAACCGTTGGTGCCCGCGATCAGCGAACAACCCAGGTAACGTGCACCTCGCTCTTCGCCGATCCGGCTCGCCGCCGCAATAAACACATTATTGACGTGAGCCGCCGTCATCGTCAGGTACGACGCCATGCACTTGCCGGCGTCATCGAACAGGGGTGGCGGGGTCCAGACCCAGTTGTTCAGGCTGCAAATAATGTCGGCGCCTTGCTGGCTCAAAATGCGCGGTACTTCCGGGAACCAGATATCCCAGCAGATCAACATCCCTATACGACCGATTGGGGTGTCGAAAACCGGGAACCCCAGATCGCCCGGCGTGAACCACAGTTTTTCCAGATTCCATAAATGTGCTTTTCGGTACTTGCCGATGAAGCCGTCAGGCCCGACAAGAACGCCGGTGTTGAACAGCTGCATGCCGTCGCGCTCCGTCAAGCCGGCGACCAGATAAACCTTGTGCTGGCGGGCAAAGTCCATCCAGCTCTGCACGCTCGGCCCGCTGGGAACGACCTCCGAATGCTCGAACGCATCCTGCCGGGTTTTGAAGAAGTAACCTGTGCTTGAAAGCTCGGGCAGGACGATGAGATTCGCACCGTCATTTGCCGCTTCCAACGCTAATTCCAGACTGTTACGCAGATTTGCTTCGCGATTTTGCATGCCGACTTGTGGATCGAATTGCACGACTGCTACACGAACAGGACTTGTTGGCTCGCTCATTCCGATGACCTCTTTTTATTGTTATTCACGCTGTTTAATTGCGTGCTTATGAGAGTCGAATCGGCGAGAACGTGTAAGTCAGCTATTTCCGTTTAGGGTGTAGTCCGTATCCCAAGATGACTGCGCGAGGCGCTTGGCAGGAGGGTCGCCAAAGTAGAGCCAATGCACGTCGTGCATGGCTCCAGGGCAAGGAAGCTAATCAGGTTCTGACGTTATAGTGCGGATAGTCGCTCATGGAAAAACCGCCATGGAAGGCTGCGCCGGTTTTGTTGCAGATATGAATGACCGCATCGACGGCGCCCCGAAAGCACGGCTCGGTCCAGCCAGCATCGACTGAAAACGACTCCCCGGAAAAATACAGACCTGAAACATGCGCGAAGTCCCGGTTGTACTTCATCAGGCTGACGGCGTCGTAGTAGGTGCCGGGTCGGTATAACTTTGCACAACCCAGCGCATTTTTATCGGTGATCCAGCGTTGGACCACGGCTTGATCCAGGGCAATGTAGGGAGTGATTTTCTCCTGGATATTGGCGGCGTTCATGAGGATCCGGTCCAGCTCTTTGGCGCACTTGTTCACCAGTTCCTTGTCGGTGAATGAGGCGAGTTTGGTAGCGTCGTCCTCCCATGTGTAACTTAAAAGGATGCAGTCATAACTGTAGCTATCGTTGTAGCGGTAGGTGTAGACGTCGTGGATAAAACTGTCAGTGACGATGGCTTGCGGGATTTTTCTGTTTTTCGAAAGGAAGGATTTTTTTAACGGTGCGAAGACTTTGCAACTGGTTTCCCAGTGCGCGGTTTTATAGGCATTGATCGTCTCGAACGGCAGCATCTGTGGCGTGAAGTTTTCAAGCTTGATGCGAGTTTCGATCAGCCAGGAGGGAAGGGTCATGATGACCGAATCAAAGTCATCGTAGTGCTCCTGGATTTGCTCGGGTTGACTATGTTTCGAGTTGTAGTAGACGCGTGTTTTCTGGTTCGTCAGTTTTTTAAGTTTTGTAACGGATGAGTCCATGAGCAAACCGTTGTTTCTTTCCTGGCAGTGTTCGTAGAAGGACTTTCCGGTTTCGTCGGTTTTCATGAACAGCAGGCATTCGTCCAACGCTGCAAGACCGATGTAGCGGGGCCTGTCGCAACTCAGCCCCGTCGAGTCAAAAACGGCTTCGCTGTGCAGGCAGGGTGAATCCAGCGGATCGCCAATTGAGTCGACCCGACCATGGATCAATTGCAGTTGGCTGCTAAATCCAAAAATGGCAGTGCGCAGAGGATAAAGGGAGCAGACATCGTAAAAGGCTCCCCAGCTACCGTCGCCGATGCCAATGGCATAGAAGATCGCGGACTCCTGCGCGGACATTCCCATTCCGCCAAAGTCCCCCGGTGAGCGTTCATCCCAAGCTTGCAGGGCGGGCATGCTGACCAGATCGCGAAACGAAACGCTCTCGTATTTTTCGACGATAGCAGCCCACATGGCTTCCCATGCCTGACTGGCGTAAACCTCTGCGACGTGCCGGGTCATGCGATCGGCAAAGGCCTTCCACTTTGCATAAACCTTTTGCAGTTCTTCACCGGGAGGTGGTGTCTGGCCATCTTCATTTTTCCAGATCAGCATCTGCGGAGTCGGTCCGCCGCCCATGCTGCCCTCTCGCAGATAGATACCGGTCGAAGTGACCCACTGGCTTCCGGGATTGGCAAAATCTGAAAACGCCAGGTCGAATGCCTTGGCGTAGTAAGCCATCAGCGACCGGCCCTCTGTCGGTGACTCGTCCGCCCGATTGAAGAAGGGCATGCGCATGGCCCCCATTTCAAACGGTGTATGACTCATCGCCGAGTTCGGGCTTCCAGGGACGGTCAGGTGTCTGCCGCCTATGCGTCTGGATTGTTCTATGAGGGTGATATGGGTGAACCCGCAACGATAAAGCTCTCTGGCGGCCGTCAGTCCGGTGACGCCGGCGCCAATAATGCAAATTTTATGTTGTGGGTCAGTTGCCTTGGCGATGCCGTTTTCCTGTTCAACCAATGCTCGATAGTCGAAGCACAAATCTGGCGGGTTGGGGAAACGGGCCTTCCACTTGTTTTCCGCCGAGCGTTTTGGGCGAGCGGCATCCTTCGTGGCATAGGAGGGGTAGTTGTAGCTTGATCCGATAGTCACTGTTGATCTTCCCTGATGGTGTTTTCAGGGACGATGTTGAGGTTCTGAACGCGCAGCGTATAGGAGACAAGTAAGGCTCGCAGATACTCTTTATTCGTTTTTTAGCGTGGGAAAAGACCAGCAGGGCTCCGGCTAAGGATCCCTGCGGTATTGGGCTACGCCGCCTGCTGGAACTGCTGCCGATACTGGTTCGGCGACAATTCCGTGTGCTGGCGGAACAGCCGCGCGAAAAAGCTCGCATCGTCGTAACCGACTTCATAGCTGATGGTCTTGATGCTCTTGCGGCTGCCGGACAGCAAGCCTTTGGCCGTCTCGATACGCAGTCGTTGCAGGTAATGCAGCGGCTTGTCGCCGGTGGCGGTCTGGAAGCGCCGCATGAAATTGCGGATGCTCATGCCGTGTTCGCGAGCCACGTCTTCGAAGCGGAATTTGTCGGCAAAGTGTTCTTCGAGCCAGTGCTGGATCTGCAGGATGATCACATCCTGGTGCAGCTTCTGACCGCCGAAACCGATTCGTCCTGGCGAGTAGCTGCGCTGCACTTCATAAAGAATATCCCGCGCCACGGCCTGGGACACGTTGGCGCCGCAGAAGCGTTCGATCAGGTAAATGTAAAGGTCGCAGGCCGAGGTGGTTCCGCCAGCACAGTACAGGTTGTCGGCATCGGTCAGGTGCTTGTCCTGATTGAGCTGAACCCGTGGGAAGCGTTCGGCAAACGCATTGAAGAAACGCCAGTAAGTGGTCGCTTCCTTGCCGTCGAGCAGCCCGGCCTCGGCCAGCCAGAACACCCCGGTGGCTTCGCCGCAGAGTACTGCGCCGCGAGCATGTTGCTGGCGCAGCCAGGGCAGGACCTGTGGATAACGTTGGCAGAGGGTGTCGAAATCGTCCCAGAACGCTGGAAGGACAATGATGTCGGCGTTTTCCAGGCCGCCGTCCACCGGCATGATTACATCGCTGAAGCTGTTTACCGGTTTGCCGTCGGGGCTGACCAGGCGGGTTTCGAACGCCGGAGTCAGGCCTTGGCCCAGTTGTTTGCCGTAACGCAGGCTGGCCAGGTGGAAGAAATCCTTGGCTTGCATGAGGGTGGAAGCGAAAACCCGGTCGATAGCCAGGATGCTGACGCGCCGCAAGGGCGTGGAGACTTGGTTAGACATAATTCAACTTTATTCTTATAGGGGAAAGTGGTCACCAGACGGCTGGATCGTCTTATTTTTTGTCGGATGTGTCCAGTGTCCTGTATCGGATGCGAGGCATAGTCTCTGAAGGTCAATTCCGGCTAACAATAACGACAGGTGCCGCATGATCCCCAGAACCTTGTTCAGCTCCGAGCACGAACTTTTTCGCGACAGCGTGCGAACGTTCCTCGAAAAAGAGGCCGTGCCGTTCCATGGGCAATGGGAAAAACAAGGCTATATCGACCGCAAACTCTGGAACAAGGCAGGGGAGGCGGGGATGCTGTGTTCGCATCTGCCGGAAGAGTACGGCGGCCTGGGGGCGGACTTTCTCTACAGCGCGGTGGTGATCGAAGAGATCGGTCGTCTCGGCCTGACCGGTATCGGTTTTTCCCTGCATTCGGACATCGTCGCGCCTTACATCCTGCATTACGGCAGTGAAGCGCTGAAACACAAATACCTGCCGAAACTGGTGTCTGGCGAGATGGTCACGGCGATTGCCATGACCGAGCCGGGTGCCGGTTCCGACCTGCAAGGGGTGAAAACCACCGCGGTGCTCGATGGCGACGAGTATGTGATCAACGGTTCGAAGACGTTCATCACCAACGGCTTTCTCGCTGACCTGGTGATTGTCGTGGCCAAGACCGATCCGAAGGCTGGCGCGAAAGGCACCAGCCTGTTTCTGGTGGAAGCCAACACCCCAGGCTTTGCCAAAGGCAAGCGCCTTGAAAAAGTCGGCATGAAGGCTCAGGACACCTCGGAATTGTTCTTCCAGGACGTGCGAGTGCCAAAAGAAAACCTGCTGGGGCAAGCCGGGATGGGCTTCGCGTACCTGATGCAGGAATTGCCGCAGGAGCGTCTTACCGTTGCCATCGGCGGGCTTGCTTCGGCTGAAGCTGCGTTGCAATGGACGCTGGATTACACCCGCGAGCGCAAGGCATTCGGCAAGGCGATCGCCGACTTCCAGAACACCCGCTTCAAACTGGCGGAGATGGCGACCGAGATTCAGATCGGTCGGGTCTTCGTCGATCGCTGTCTGGAACTGCACCTGCAAGGCAAGCTCGACGTGCCGACCGCGGCGATGGCCAAATACTGGGGCACTGACCTGCAATGCAAGGTGCTCGACGAATGTGTGCAGTTGCATGGCGGTTACGGTTTCATGTGGGAATACCCGATCGCCCGGGCGTGGGCGGATGCGCGGGTGCAGCGGATCTATGCGGGGACCAATGAAATCATGAAGGAGATTATTGCGCGGTCGCTTTGACCTTGCGGTGACTGTTAGACCGCCATCTCGAGCAAGCTCGCTCCCACAGGTATTGCGCAAAACCTGTGGGAGCGAGCTTGCTCGCGATGGGGTCTATGAATCAATCAAGGTGCCGGGTTCGGGTGATCCTTGTGAATCGCCTCGATCCCCTCCAGTACTTCATCCGACAGTTTCAGCTCGAAGCTCGCTAAATTGCTTTCAAGCTGCTCCATCGTTGTTGCGCCAATGATGTTGCTGGTCACAAATGGCTGCTGAGTGACAAACGCCAACGCCATTTGCGCCGGGTCCAGGCCGTGTTCACTCGCCAGTGCCACATAACGACTGCACGCAGCTTCCGACTGCGGGTTGAAATAGCGGCTGAAGCGGCTGTAGAGGCTCAGGCGGCCTTTAGGCGGACGCGCGCCACCTTCGTACTTGCCTGACAGGAAACCGAACGCCAGCGGCGAATAGGCGAGCAGGCCGCACTGTTCGCGGATGGCGATTTCCGCCAGACCGACTTCGAAGCTGCGGTTGAGCAGGTTGTACGGATTCTGGATCGACACCGCGCGTGGCCAGCCACGGGCTTCGGCCAGGGCGAGGAAGCGCATGGTACCCCATGGCGTTTCATTGGACAGGCCGATGTGGCGGATCTTGCCGGCCTTGACCTGTTCGTCCAGCGCTTCGAGGGTGTCCTCCAGCGGCGTGAGGTTGGCTTCGATTTGGTGTTTGTAGCCGAGCTGACCGAAGAAATTGGTGCTGCGCTCCGGCCAATGCAGCTGGTAGAGGTCGATGTAGTCGGTCTGCAAGCGCTTGAGGCTGGCGTCCACGGCTTCGGTGATGTGCTGGCGGTTGTGCCGCAGGTTTTTGTCGCGGATGTAGTCGATGGTGTTGCCGGGGCCGGCGATCTTGCTGGCCAGGATCCAGTCGGCGCGATCACCGCGGCTTTTGAAGTAATTGCCGATGTAGCGCTCGGTGGTTGCGTAGGTTTCGGCTTTTGGCGGCACCGGGTACATCTCGGCAGTGTCGATGAAATTGATCCCGGCGCTTTTGGCCCGTTCAATCTGGGCGAAGGCTTCAGCCTCGCTGTTTTGTTCGCCCCAGGTCATGGTTCCGAGGCAGATGGCGCTCACGTTCAGATTGGTTCGGCCTAGCTGTCGATAGTCCATCGGGTGCTCCTTGGGCAAAACAATCATAAAAGCAGGTTGAATTATTTTTCGCAATCTGCATAATTGCGCACCTCTTTCTGCAGTGGAAGTGATGCGCCGCCGCCGAAGAATCTTGCCGTTGAACGGACGCGCCGACCCGAGCCCCCGAAAGCGTCTGTATCCGGCTGCCTTTGACTTGTCAAAGTACGCACTATTCAGTAAGATCCGCCGTCTAATTTACAGGGCGGCCCCTGAGGCTATAAAGAATGAAAACTTTTACTGCTAAACCGGAAACAGTACAGCGCGACTGGTTTGTCGTCGACGCTGCAGGTCAGACCCTGGGTCGTCTGGCCACCGAAATCGCGAGCCGTCTGCGTGGCAAGCATAAAGCTGAGTACACTCCTCACGTTGACACCGGCGATTACATCGTCGTTATCAATGCCGAGCAGATTCGTGTAACCGGTGCTAAAACCACCGACAAAATCTACTACTCCCACTCCGGTTTCCCGGGCGGCATCAAGTCGATCAACTTCGAAAAGCTGATCGCTAAAGCCCCTGAGCGCGTGATCGAGACCGCGGTCAAAGGCATGCTGCCTAAGAACCCGCTGGGTCGCGACATGTATCGTAAGCTGAAAGTCTATGCGGGCGCTGTACACCCTCATACTGCTCAGCAGCCCCAAGAACTGAAGTTTTAACGGAATAGTTCATTATGTCGGCGACTCAAAATTACGGCACTGGCCGTCGCAAGACCGCAACCGCACGCGTTTTCCTGCGTCCGGGTACTGGTAACATCTCCATCAACAACCGCACCCTGGAAAATTTCTTCGGCCGCGAAACTGCCCGCATGGTAGTTCGTCAGCCGCTGGAACTGACTGAGACTGTCGAGAAATTCGACATCTACGTCACCGTGATCGGTGGTGGTGTAAGTGGTCAAGCTGGCGCAATCCGCCACGGTATCACTCGCGCACTGATGCAGTACGACGAAACCCTGCGTGGCGCTCTGCGCAAAGCTGGCTTCGTTACTCGCGATGCACGTGAAGTTGAACGTAAGAAAGTTGGTCTGCGTAAAGCGCGTAAGCGTCCGCAGTACTCGAAGCGTTAATTCGCTTTTACGTTCAAAAAGAACGCCCAGTTTCCTCGCGAAGCTGGGCGTTTTTTTATGGGCGCGATTTATCAAAGAATTGCTCTGTGACAACTTGCCACAGCCGTAGAAGCCCTATACTGCAAGGCTTGGCAGTGGAGCCCCTCGGTAATTACCTTGTCAGAATTGGGGCTTTTCATTACCATTCGGCAAAATTTTTATAAGTTCAGATTTTTACTTAGTAGACGCCTGATTTAACAGGCCACAAAGCTGATGGGAGAGGACTGAATGAGCAATGACGGCGTGAATGCAGGCCGGCGTCGCTTCTTGGTAGCAGCCACATCCGTGGTGGGTGCTGCAGGAGCGGTGGGGGCTGCGGTCCCGTTCGTGGGGTCATGGTTTCCCAGTGCCAAGGCGAAAGCTGCAGGTGCACCGGTGAAGGTGAATGTCAGCAAAATCGAGCCAGGCCAGCAGATGATTGCTGAGTGGCGCGGTCAGCCGGTGTTCATTGTCCGCCGAACCGCGGAAATCCTGGGGAATCTGAAAAAGATCGAGGGCCAGCTGTCTGACCCGACCTCCAAGAACTCGACACAACCGACCTACGTCGATCCAGAAACGCGTTCGATCAAGCCAGAGGTTCTGCTGCTGATCGGTATCTGCACACACCTGGGTTGTTCGCCGACCTTCCGTCCAGAAGTGGCACCTGCGGATCTGGGCAAGGACTGGGTAGGTGGTTATTTCTGCCCTTGCCACGGCTCCCACTACGATCTGGCTGGCCGCGTCTACAAGTCGCAACCTGCGCCTTTGAACCTGCCAGTTCCCCCGCATTCCTATGAAACCGATGACGTCATTGTCATTGGCGTCGATACGGAGAAAGCGTGATGAGCAAGTTCATGGATTGGGTTGATGCGCGCTTTCCCGCGACCAAAATGTGGGAAGACCATCTCAGCAAGTACTACGCCCCGAAGAACTTCAACTTCTTCTATTTCTTTGGCTCCCTCGCACTGCTCGTTCTGGTCAACCAGATCGTTACCGGTGTCTGGCTGACCATGAGCTACACCCCGTCGGCGGAAGAGGCGTTTGCTTCCGTCGAATACATCATGCGCGACGTCGAGTACGGCTCGATCCTGCGTCTGCTGCACTCCACCGGCGCCTCGGCGTTCTTCATCGTGGTCTATCTGCACATGTTCCGTGGCTTGCTCTACGGTTCGTACCAGAAGCCGCGTGAGCTGGTGTGGGTCTTCGGCATGCTGATCTATCTGGCGCTGATGGCTGAAGCCTTCATGGGTTACCTGCTGCCGTGGGGCCAGATGTCCTACTGGGGGGCTCAGGTGATCATCTCGCTGTTCGGTGCGATCCCGGTCATCGGCAACGATCTGACTCAGTGGATCCGTGGTGACTACCTGATTTCCGGTATCACCCTGAACCGCTTCTTCGCCCTGCACGTTGTTGCGTTGCCGATCGTGATCCTCGGTCTGGTGGTGCTGCACGTTCTGGCGCTGCACGAAGTCGGTTCGAACAACCCGGACGGCGTGGACATCAAGAAATTCAAAGACGAAAACGGTGTACCGCTGGACGGCATTGCCTTCCACCCGTACTACACCGTGAAAGATATCGTCGGCGTGGTGGTGTTCCTGTTCATCTTCTGCTCGATCGTGTTCTTCTTCCCGGAAATGGGCGGCTACTTCCTCGAGAAGCCGAACTTTGAAGTGGCGAACGCCTTCAAGACGCCAGAGCACATCGCTCCGGTCTGGTACTTCACGCCGTTCTACGCGATTCTGCGGGCGATTCCGGACAAGCTCCTGGGCGTTATCGCCATGGGCGCGGCCATTGCTGTGCTGTTCGTCCTGCCATGGCTCGATCGTAGCCCGGTCAAGTCGATGCGCTACAAAGGCTGGCTGAGCAAGATCTGGCTCTGGGTGTTCTGCATCTCGTTCGTGATCCTGGGCGTGCTGGGCGTACTGGCCCCAACCCCTGAGCGGACGTTGCTGTCGCAGATATGTACCTTCCTGTACTTCGCCTACTTCATTCTGATGCCGTTCTACACCAGGCTCGAGAAGACCAAACCGGTTCCGGAAAGGGTGACTGGCTGATGAAAAAGCTATTTGCTGTACTGATTCTTGCTGCTTTGCCTGTGCTGTCCTTCGCGGCCGAACACGGTGGTCCTGAGCTGGAAAAGGTCGATATCGACGTTTCCGACAAAGCTGCAATGCAAGATGGCGCGCGTACATTCGCCAACTACTGCATGGGCTGTCACAGCGCCAAGTTCCAGCGTTACGAGCGTGTCGCCGATGACCTGGGCATCCCGCACGACCTGATGCTCTCGAAGGTGGTGTTCACCGGCGCCAAGATCGGCGACCACATGAGCATCGGCATGCAGCCGGCTGACGCCAAGACCTGGTTCGGTGCGGCGCCGCCCGACCTGACCCTGGTCGCCCGCGTTCGTGGCACTGACTGGCTCTACGGTTACCTGAAATCTTTCTACGAAGACCCATCGCGTCCTTGGGGCGTGAACAACAAGGTGTTCCCGAACGTCGGGATGCCTAACGTTCTGGTCGGCCTGCAGGGTCGTCAGGTGGTAGGCTGTAAACAAGTTCAAATCGTCGAAGACGGCAAGAAGCAATACGATCCGCTGACCGGCACGGCTTTGACTCATGAAGCCTGCGACCAGCTGACCATACTGCCGAAAACCGGCACGCTGAACGAAGAGCAGTTCGACGAGAAGGTCAAGAATCTGGTGACCTTCCTGGCCTACTCGGCCAACCCGGTGAAGCTGCAGCATCAGCGCATCGGTACCTATGTGTTGCTGTACCTGGCGTTCTTCTTCGTATTCGCATACTTGCTCAAGCGTGAATACTGGAAAGACGTCCATTGATAATGCTGTAAAATTGCTGTCAATCGCGCGCGCCCAAGGGCGTCTCTGAAGGTGTAACGAGCCTGGTGATCCAGGCGTTACGGGAGGCGCCCTCTGGGCGCGCGCGTTTTTCCGTTTCCGATAATTTCAACAAGCGAGGAGGACCGCCATGGGCGTGACCAATCGGTTGGCCTGTTACTCCGACCCCGCCGACCACTATTCCCACCGAGTGCGTATCGTACTTGCAGAGAAGGGTGTCAGCGCCGAGATCATTTACGTGGAAGCTGGTCGCCAGCCGCCTAAACTGATTGAAGTGAACCCTTACGGCAGCTTGCCCACCCTGGTCGATCGTGACCTGGCGTTGTGGGAGTCGACCGTGGTGATGGAATATCTGGATGAGCGTTACCCGCACCCGCCTTTACTGCCGGTTTATCCAGTGGCGCGTGCCAACAGCCGTCTGCTGATTCATCGTATTCAGCGTGACTGGTGTGGTCTGGTGGATCTGATCCTGGATTCCCGGTCCAAGGAAGCAGCCCGTGTCGTGGCTCGTAAAGAGCTGCGCGAAAGCCTGACCGGCGTGTCGCCGTTGTTCGCCGACAAGCCGTTTTTCCTCAGTGAGGAACAAAGCCTGGTGGATTGCTGCCTATTACCAATACTCTGGCGATTGCCGATTCTGGGTATAGAACTGCCGCGGCCTGCCAAGCCGCTGCTTGATTACATGGAGCGCTCGTTTGCGCGTGAGGCTTTCCAGGCGAGTCTGTCTGGTGTCGAACGCGATATGCGCTAAGGCTTAAGGAGCCGCTATGAACTCCAGTCGACCTTATCTGGTCCGCGCGCTCTACGAGTGGATTGTGGACAACGATTGCACCCCGCACATGCTGGTCAATTCCGAGTATCCGTCGGTACAGGTGCCTCAGGGTTTTGCCAGTGACGGACAGATTGTCCTGAACGTATCGCCGGCAGCCGTGCGTCATCTGCACATGGACAACGAAGCGGTCAGCTTCGAAGGGCGCTTCGGTGGCGTGCCGCACACCTTGTACGTGCCTATCGCATCGATCCTGGGCATTTACGCCCGGGAGAACGGTCAGGGTATGGTGTTCGATCTGGAATCGCCTATGGAAGACGAGGAAGAGATCGAGCCGGATGACGACATTCCGCCACCCGACAGCGAGCCGCCGCGTCCCAGCGGTCGACCGAGTTTGAAGGTGGTGAAATAAAAAAAGGGTGATCCGCAAGGATCGCCCTTTTTTTATTTCCTTCAAACGTAGGAGCTGTCGAGTGAAACGAGGCTGCGATCTTTTGATCTTTTAAAAGCAAAATCAAAAGATCGCAGCCTCGTTTCACTCGACAGCTCCTACAGGTCGATGGCGATCCAAGGATGCCATCACCTGCAAGCAAATATCAGTCGATGTACTCAAACAGTTTCACGATCTTCTGTACGCCGGAAACGCCTTGCACCAGGTTGGTCGCTTGGGCAGCTTCCTGTTTGGTCAGCAGACCCAGCAGGTAGACGATGCCGTTCTCGGTGACAACCTTGATGCGCGAGCCCGGAATGTTCGGATCGGTGAGCATCTGGGTCTTGATCTTGGAGGTCAGCCAAGTGTCGTTCTGGCGGGCAAGGAAGCCGGAAGGTGGCAGGACTTGCAGTTCGTTGTGGACTGTCTTCACCCGCTGAACAGCCGCAGCGGCCTGTTCGGCCTTGGCCTTGAGGTCGGCACGCGGGGTTTGCCCGGCGAGCAGCACGACGCCATTGAAGCTGGTGACGACGATGTGCGAGTCGTTATCCAGGGCTGGATCGGCCTTGGCAATGTTCACGCCGACCTTGGTGTCGATCAGAGAGTCGTCGATCTTGCTGCCGAAGGTGCGGGTGCCGCGGTCATCTTCGATCGGTGCTTCACGGCTGGCGTTAACCACCGAGGTGCAGCCGCTGATGCCGAGGCACAGGGTCAAGGCCAGAAGGCCTAGGCGATTAGGGGTCATTCTTCACTCCCGAACAGTTGGCTGTCGATCAAATCGCAAAGGCAATGGATCGTCAGCAGGTGGACTTCCTGAATACGTGCGGTGACGTTGGCCGGTACGCGAATCTCGACGTCCTCGGGCAATAGCAACGACGCCATGCCGCCGCCATCGCGACCGGTCAATGCTACGACAATCATTTCGCGATCATGTGCGGCCTGGATCGCTTGAATAATGTTTGCCGAGTTGCCGCTGGTGGAAATCGCCAGCAAAACGTCACCCGGCTGGCCGAGGGCGCGGATCTGTTTGGAGAAAATTTCGTTGTAGCTGTAGTCGTTGGCGATCGAGGTGATCGTCGAGCTGTCGGTGGTCAGCGCGATGGCTGGCAGGCTCGGACGTTCGCGCTCGAAGCGGTTGAGCAGCTCGGACGAGAAGTGCTGGGCATCACCGGCAGAGCCGCCGTTGCCGCAGGACAACATTTTGCCTTCGTTGAGCAGGGCGTTGACCATCACCTGGCTGGCTTGCTCGATGTGCGGTGCAAGTACGTCCATCGCCATTTGCTTGGTATCGATACTGGCCTGAAAAAGCTGGCGAATTCGGGATTGCATGTCCATCTGTGTGACCTTAATTAGCGCGGCTACTCGGCACATGAATGTGCAGCCCGCAAAGCAAAGAGCAAAAGTGTTGGGTGAAAGTGTCCGGTTCGGAACGTACGCGATCAGCTGTCGAAGGCATTCTGCAACCAGTTCAACTGATCGAGGTTGCTGTCGATGGCAACCACGTCGAAACGGCAAGGGGAATTGGCCCAACGCGACTCGCGCTGAAGAAAATACTGCGCGGCAAAAATCAGTTTCTGCCGTTTGCGCTCATCAATGCTATCGAGCGCGCCACCCCATTGAGTGTTTTTTCTGTAGCGGACTTCAACGAATACTACTGTATCGCCATCAAGCATGACCAGATCAAGCTCGCCGCGTTTACACAACCAGTTCTGCGCCAGCAGGCGCAGACCTTGTTGTTGAAGATGCTCGAGCGCATGGCGCTCGGCATCTTTACCGCTTTGCTGGCGTGACCTGTCGGGCATCAGCGCGGGGTGTCCGGCAGGCGTTGAACCTGACCGCTCACGAACTGTGCCCATGGCAACTGACGCACGACTCGCTGGTTTGCAGTCATGCCCAGGCTGCCCGATTGACCTTCGATGCGGCTGTCCGGCAATGCCTTGAGTTGCCCCAGGCGTGGTGCCAGGCGATAGGCGTCAACGCCCATCGCGTACAGACGACCCAGACTGCCAGCAGCTTGTGGCCATTGAGCGGTAACCTGTTTGCGCAGTGGATCGTTGGCCTCCAGCAACCATGGGGTTTCGCAGAAGCGAATGCCGTTCATGTCGTTGTACTGATTCACATCGCCGCTGGCGCTGAACACGTGGGAGGTGGCATAAACCGGCACGTCGCCAGCGTACTGGAAGTTCAGTGTCGGCTTGATCTGCTGGGCTTGCTGAGGCGTTGCGGCCAGGAAGATGAACTCGATGTCCTGGCGACGCGAAGGCTGGGCGGCTACCTGCCCGCCAACGGTGCTTTGCAGGCTCTTGGCACGACCTTCGCTCTGACGCAGCTGGAACATGTCGGCAATCTGCTGGGCCAGTTGAACCGGTTGGTCGACACGTTCGGTAGCGACGATGCTGCCACCGTTAGCCTGCCAATCCTGGCTGAACGCTCTCAACACGCGATCGCCCCATTCGCCTTTCGGCACCATGATGGCTGCGCGATGCAGGCCATCGGCGCGAGCACGGCGGGACACTTCACGGGCTTCGTCTTCAGCCGCAAGACCAAACTGGAACAGCTGGGCCGGACCTTGTTCGCCTTCGCTGTAGTTCAGCGCCAGGGTGGTGATCGGCAGTTGCGGGCGAGCGCTGAGCTGTTTGACCAGCGGCTTCTCCAGCGGGCCGACGACCAACTGCACGCCATCGGCTTGGGCCTTGCGGTAGAACTCGTCCATCGAAGTGAGTTTCGAGCTGTCATAGAACTCGATGGCTGGCGGCTTCTGCCCGGCTTGTTGGGCCTGGTAGTGAGCCGCCATGAAACCTTCGCGCAGTGCTTTGCCGACCGACGCCAACGGGCCGTCTTGTGGCAGCAGCAGGGCGATTTTGCTCAGGGGCTGGCTGGCCAGTTCCTTGAGTTTGGTCAGTGGCAACGGCAGTTGAATGGCGGCCGGGTGCTTTGGATTCTGTGCGCGCCAGTTGTCGATCGCCGCTTGCTGTTGTTCCACGGTGCCGGCACTTTTCACTGCCAGCGCCAGGCCCATCCAGCCGCCGAGGTCGTCGGAGGTGTTTGGCTGCAATTGGTCGGTCGGCAGCGAAGCGATCAGGGTCCAGATCGCTTCGTGGTTTTTGCTTGCCGCTTCACCTTCGAGCATTGGCGCAATGAAGATGCGCTCCCGTGCGGCAGCCAGGGTCTGGCCATCGGCTTCAAGGGCGCGGGCATGAACAGTGCCGGTGCGAACCTGTTGCTCAACCGGCAGTTCACTCAGGCGTTGCAGGCTCGGATGACTCAAGGCTGTCAGCGCCGCTTTCGGCTGATTGCGAACCATGGCCAATTCAGCCGCCAGGGTGCTGGCGAAAACCTGTTGGCCAGGCTTGAGTGTTTCGACGGGGACTTGTTGCAGGATTTGCGCGGACTGGCCGGCATTCCCCTGACGATAGGCCAGGTCTGCCGCGCTCAGGCGCAACAGGGAGGCTTTTTCCGGGTCTTTGCTTTGAGCGGCCTGTGCGAGCAATTGCTCGATACTGGCATCCGGGGTCCGTGGAAGTTCGCCAAGGCTGGAGGAGGGCGAGCTGGCGCAAGCCGCCAGCAAGGCAGCGAGGCAGAGGGCAGTGAACAGCCGCAGGCAAGCGATCATGTAGTGTTCCTGATACTCGATCAAATTAGCGTGGAATTGTACCCAAGCACTGGCCGGGGCGCGATGTTACTGGTGTGAATCGATCAATTTAGCTCGTGCAAATGTTGCGGCACTGCACAAAAGGCTGCAAAACCGAGGGTTGCTTGCGCGTATCGCGAACGTCGCGACGCGCTACAATGGCGGCTTTTACCGATCATGAGGTGTGCGCTTTGACTGCTCCAGGTGCTTTGAATTCCGCTGCTGGCTCGCTTTATGTGGTGGCGACGCCCATCGGCAACCTGGACGACATCAGTGCGCGTGCGCTGAAGATCCTGCGCGAGGTCGCCCTGATCGCCGCCGAAGATACCCGTCACTCTCAGCGATTGATGCAGCATTTCGGCATTCCTACACCGCTGGCGGCCTGTCATGAACACAATGAGCGGGATGAAGGTAGCCGCTTTATCACCCGCTTGCTCGCCGGCGACGATGTGGCGCTGATTTCCGATGCCGGCACGCCGTTGATTTCCGATCCGGGTTATCACCTCGTGCGCCAGGCTCGTGCTGCGGGAATTAATGTTGTGCCGGTTCCGGGCGCCTGCGCTCTGATCGCAGCGTTGTCGGCGGCGGGGCTGCCGTCAGACCGTTTCATCTTCGAAGGCTTCCTGCCGGCCAAGGCTGTCGGTCGGCGCGCCCGACTTGAGTTGGTAAAGGAAGAACCGCGCACGCTGATTTTTTATGAGGCGCCACACCGCATCCTTGAATGTCTGCAAGACATGGAACTGGTGTTCGGTGGGGAGCGCCCGGCTTTGCTGGCCCGTGAAATCACTAAAACCTTTGAAACCCTTAAGGGCTTGCCACTGGCTGAGTTGCGCGAGTTCGTCGAGTCAGACAGCAATCAGCAACGCGGCGAATGCGTGGTGTTGGTGGCGGGTTGGTCTGCCCCCGAGACCGAGGACGCCGTCAGCAGTGAAGCCATGCGCATTCTGAATTTGTTGCTTGAAGAAATGCCGCTCAAGCGAGCCGCGGCGTTGGCGGCGCAAATTACCGGCGAGCGCAAGAATGTGCTCTATCAGGTCGCGCTGGATAAACAGAAGGGCGAGTAAAAACCGACGTGCAGGCGCGGCCCAAGGCGTTTAGCGCTTGTCCTTCGGCCGCTCTGCCGTTAATCTTCGCGGCGGAGAGTCGATCGGACAGTCGCTGCCCTCTATGAAAATTAGGGGGGGGAGGAAAGTCCGGGCTCCATAGGGCGAAGTGCCAGGTAATGCCTGGGAGGCGTGAGCCTACGGAAAGTGCCACAGAAAATAACCGCCTAAGCGCTTCGGCGCCGGTAAGGGTGAAAAGGTGCGGTAAGAGCGCACCGCACGTCTGGCAACAGTTCGTGGCTAGGTAAACCCCACTTGGAGCAAGACCAAATAGGGTCCCAAGGCGTGGCCCGCGCTGGGACCGGGTAGGTTGCTAAAGATGTCCAGTGATGGCCATCGTAGACGAATGACTGTTCAAGACAGAACCCGGCTTACAGATCGACTCTCCACCTTTTTCCCCCTCCCTGCTTTAATCATTGAGCAGGGCGCCTGTAGTAGCAATTTCCCTCCTTACAGAATCAACAGCAGAAGCACTTTCCTAATACCGAAAAAATCTTACTCTTAACAAATTACTTTAACTTTCGAACGCAGCCTTCTGTGCTGATTCAAGTTATTGAGCAGGACGACAGGTCAGATTCTCGCTACCCCTCCTTTTACACTCCTAAATCTCAGTTCTGTAAGGGTTTTCCTTTAATCCGCGCCTTGACGGTGCGGTGGCCGCATTCCTATAGTGTGCGCAAGTGGCGGAAAGTGGCATGAAGTGGGTTTTTTGAGCTCAAAACGCTAATATTTGGAGAAACGCTGACGTGTTTCGCGGAGCTAACGCTATCAGTCTCGACGCAAAGGGCCGTCTCGCTATGCCGAGCCGGTACCGTGACGAGCTCGTTTCGCGTAGTTCCGGTCAGTTAATCGTCACAATTGATGCCGTTGATCCGTGTTTGTGTGTTTACCCCCTCGACGAGTGGGAAATTATTGAAACCAAACTGCGCGCACTGCCTTCGCTTCGCGAAGAGAACCGCCGCCTGCAACGTTTACTGATTGGTAATGCCGTCGACCTCGAGCTCGATGGCAGTGGTCGTTTTCTGGTTCCGCCGCGTCTTCGTGAATATGCCAAGTTGGATAAGCGCGCGATGTTGGTAGGCCAACTGAACAAGTTCCAATTGTGGGACGAGGATGCCTGGGATGCGGTTTCTGCCGCTGACCTGGCTGCCATTCAACAACCGGGCGCCATGCCTGATGAACTGCGTGATTTGATCCTGTGACTATTGATAGCGGCTTTAACCACATCACCGTACTGCTTGACGAAGCCGTGGAGGCTCTCGCCGTACGTCCTGATGGCTGCTATCTGGACGGTACGTTCGGGCGCGGCGGACACAGCCGGTTGATCCTCAGCCAGCTCGGCCCCGATGGTCGGGTGCTCGGATTCGACAAAGATCCTCAAGCGATTGCCACCGGGCAAACGCTAGCGGCCGAAGACGGCCGCTTTGTCGTTGTACAGCGCAGCTTCGCCGAGCTCGGTTCGGAAGTCGCCGAACGTGGTCTGGCCGGCAAGGTCAGCGGCGTTTTGCTCGACCTCGGCGTATCTTCGCCGCAGCTCGACGACCCTGAGCGCGGCTTCAGTTTCCTCAATGATGGCCCGCTGGACATGCGCATGGACCCGTCCCGCGGGATCAGCGCTGCCGAATTCGTCAACACCGCCCCGGTGGAAGAAATCGCCCGGGTGTTCAAGCAATACGGCGAAGAACGTTTCTCCGGCCGGATGGCCCGTGCCGTGGCCGAGCGTCGCGACATCAAGCCGTTCGAGCGCACTGCCGATCTGGCTGAAGTCCTGAAAGTCGCCAACCCTGCATGGGAAAAGGGCAAAAACCCGGCGACCCGTGCGTTCCAGGGCTTGCGTATTCACGTCAACAACGAACTGGGTGATCTGGAAGCCGGCCTCGAAGCCGCACTGGAATGCCTGGAGGTCGGCGGCCGCCTGGTGGTCATCAGCTTCCACTCGCTGGAAGACCGCATCGTCAAACTGTTCATGCGCAAACTGGTGAAAGGCGAAGCCGACAACCTGCCGCGCAACCTGCCGGTACGTCACGTCGCCTTCGAACCAATAATCAAAATCCATGGCAAAGCGCAGTCCGCCTCCGAGGCCGAACTCAAAGCCAACCCACGCTCCCGTAGCGCCGTCATGCGCGTCGCGGAGAAGCTGCGGTGAGCAAGCTTTTCGCCAAGCCACTTCCCGGCGGAAGCTTTTTCATGTTTCTGCTGTTTATTGGCGTGCTCGTGTCGGCCATCGGCGTTTCCTATAGCGCCCACTGGAACCGTCAACTGTTGAACTCCCTGTACAACGAGTTGAGCGTGCGCGACAAGGCGCAAGCGGAGTGGGGCCGTTTGATTCTCGAACAGAGCACCTGGACCGCCCACAGCCGTATCGAAGTCCTGGCGACCGAGCAATTGAAGATGCGCATTCCTGGCGCCGCTGAAGTGCAGATGGTGGCGCCATGATGAAACTCGAGGGCGCACTCTTTCCATGGCGGTTCCGCCTGGTGCTGGGTTTGCTCGGCGTCATGGTCGCGGCGATTTCCTGGCGCATTATCGATCTGCAAGTAGTCGACCGTGCCTTTCTTAAAGGTCAGGGCGATGCGCGCAGCGTTCGTCATATCCCGATTCCGGCTCACCGTGGTCTGATCACCGACCGTAACGGCGAGCCTTTGGCCGTGAGTACCCCAGTCACCACCCTTTGGGCCAATGCCAAGGAAATGCAAACGGCCAAAGAGAAGTGGCCTGCACTGGCGGCTGCCTTGGGGCAGGACCCGAAAGCCCTGGCCGAACGTCTCGAGGCCCAGGCCAACAAAGAATTCATTTATCTGGTGCGCGGGCTGACCCCCGAACAGGGCCAGTCGGTGCTCGATCTGAAAGTGCCGGGCGTTTATGGCATCGAAGAATTTCGTCGTTTCTACCCGGCCGGTGAAGTCACTGCCCATATGGTCGGTTTTACCGACATCGATGACCACGGTCGTGAAGGCGTCGAGCTGGCCTACGACGAATGGCTGGCCGGGGTCCCCGGCAAGCGACAGGTGATCAAGGATCGGCGTGGCCGACTTATCAAGGATGTTCAGGTCACCAAAAACGCCAAGGCCGGAAAGCCCTTGGCGTTGTCCATTGACCTGCGTCTGCAATACCTGGCCAACCGTGAACTGCGTAACGCGATCATCGAGAACGGCGCCAAGGCCGGCAGCCTGGTGATCATGGACGTGAAGAGCGGCGAGATCCTCGCCATGGTCAACCAGCCGACCTACAACCCGAACAACCGTCGCAACCTGCAACCGGCGATGATGCGTAACCGCGCGATGATCGACGTGTTCGAACCGGGTTCGACCATGAAAGCGATTTCCATGAGCGCCGCGATCGAAACCGGGCGCTGGAAACCAAGCGACACTGTCGAGGTGTATCCGGGCTCCTTGCAGATTGGTAAGTACACCATCAAGGACGTATCGAAGACCGAAGGCCCAGTGCTCGACCTCACCGGCATCCTGATCAACTCCAGTAACGTCGGCATGAGTAAGGTCGCCTTCGATATCGGTGGCGAAACGATTTTCCGTCTGGCGCAAAAAGTCGGCCTCGGCCAGGACACCGGCCTGGGCTTCCCGGGCGAGCGCGTCGGCAACCTGCCGAACTACCGCGAATGGCGCAAGGCTGAAACCGCCACGCTGTCGTACGGCTACGGTATCTCTGTGACCGCGATCCAGTTGGTCCACGCCTTCTCGGCCCTGGCCAATAACGGTCGCCTCGCGCCGTTGACCCTGATCAAAACGGACAAGCCACCGCAAACCACTCAGGTATTGCCGGAAGCGGTCGCGAAAACCATGCAAGGCATGCTGACCCAAGTGATCGAAGCCCCGCGCGGTGTGTTCCGTGCGCAAGTACCGGCGTATCACGTGGCAGGCAAGTCGGGTACTGCGCGTAAGACATCTGTGGGCACCAAAGGCTACGCCGAGAATTCCTATCGGTCGCTGTTCGCAGGCTTTGGCCCGATGAGCGATCCGCGTTACGCAATCGTGGTGGTGATCGATGAGCCGACCAAGGCCGGTTACTTCGGTGGTCTGGTATCGGCCCCGGTGTTCAGCAAAGTGATGTCCGGGACCTTGCGCCTGATGAACATCACCCCGGACAACCTGCCACCTACTCAACAAGCGAACGCAGCACCGGTCGTTCCGCTGAAAGCCAATGGAGGGCGCGGCTGATGTCTCTGAGTCTGAACAAGATTTTCGCCCACGCCGGCCGCGATCTGTTGATCCGCGAACTGACCCTGGACAGCCGCAACGTGCGGGCTGGCGATCTGTTTCTCGCCGTCCCTGGCGGCAAGTTCGACGGTCGCGCACACATCGCCGACGCCCTGCAACGCGGCGCTGCCGCTGTGGCGTATGAAGTCGAAGGCGCGACCGTATTGCCGATTACCGATGTTCCGCTGATTCCGGTCAAAGGCCTGGCGGCGCAGCTGTCGGACATCGCCGGACGTTTTTACGGTGACCCTAGTCGGCACCTGAACCTGATCGGCGTGACCGGCACCAACGGCAAAACCAGCGTGACGCAGTTGGTTGCGCAAGCCTTGGATTTGCTCGGCCAGCACTGCGGCATCGTCGGCACGTTGGGCACCGGTTTTTACGGCGCGCTCGAAAGCGGCTTGCACACCACGCCGAACCCGATCGCCGTGCAGGCAACCCTCGCCGACCTGAAAAAGGCTGGTGCCAAAGCCGTCGCCATGGAAGTTTCTTCCCATGGTCTGGATCAGGGCCGCGTTACCGCACTGGCGTTCGATGTGGCGGTGATGACCAACCTGTCCCGCGATCACCTGGATTACCACGGCACCATGCAAGCCTACGGTGAAGCCAAGGCCAAGCTGTTTGCCTGGAACGATTTGAAGTGCCGGGTGGTCAACCTCGACGACGAATTCGGCCGCCAACTGGCAGCCGATAAACGCGAGTCGCGCTTGATCACCTACAGCCTGGAAGATGCCAGCGCTTATCTTTATTGCCGTGAAGCGCAGTTCGATGACGAAGGCGTGCGCGCCACGCTGGTCACGCCGCAGGGTGAGCATCACTTGCGCAGCACCTTGCTCGGTCGCTTCAACCTGAGCAACGTACTGGCCGCGGTCGGCGCCTTGCTGGGTCTGGACTACGCGCTGGATGAAATCCTCAACGTGCTGCCGAAACTCGAAGGCCCGGCCGGACGCATGCAGCGCCTCGGCGGCGGTACTCAGCCGCTGGTAGTGGTTGATTACGCCCACACACCGGATGCGCTGGAAAAAGTCTTGATGGCCCTGCGTCCTCACGCCAAAGGCCGTTTGCTGTGCCTGTTCGGTTGCGGTGGTGATCGCGATCGCGGCAAACGTCCGCTCATGGCTGAAGTGGTCGAGCGTCTGGCTGACGGCGTGCTTGTGACCGATGACAACCCGCGCACCGAAGACCCTGCCGTGATCTTCGACGACATCCGCGCCGGTTTTACCGCTGTGGATAAAGTCACCTTCGTCGCTGGCCGTGGCCGGGCGATTGCACAATTGATCGCCAGCGCTTCGGCAGATGACGTGATTGTCCTGGCCGGTAAAGGTCACGAGGACTATCAGGAAATCAACGGCCAGCGTCACGCTTTCTCCGATCTGGTCGAGGCCGATCACGCCTTGACCGCGTGGGAGGTGGCCCATGCTTAAGGCCTTGAAACTGAGCGAACTGACCGGCGCGCTGAATGCCCGCTTGGTCACTGCCGATGCCAGCTTCGACGGGGTCAGCATCGACAGCCGCGCGATCAAACCAGGCCAACTCTTTATTGCCCTGACCGGTCCGCGCTTCGATGGTCATGACTATCTCAATGACGTAGCCGCAAAAGGCGCCGTAGCGGCGCTGGTCGAGCATGAAGTCGCCGACAGCACACTGCCGCAATTGCTGGTGAAAGATACTCGTCAGGCGCTGGGGCAACTCGGTGCGTTGAACCGTGCGGCCTACACCCATCCTGTCGCAGCGATCACCGGTTCCAGCGGCAAGACCACGGTCAAGGAAATGCTCGCCAGCATCCTGCGCACGCGCGGTCCAGTGTTGGCGACCCGTGGCAACCTGAACAATGACCTCGGCGTTCCGCTGACCCTGCTCGAACTCGCACCGGAACATACCGCTGCGGTGATTGAACTGGGTGCTTCGCGGCTCGGCGAAATTGCCTACACCGTCGACATGACCAAGCCTCATGTGGCCGTGCTCAACAACGCCGGGACCGCCCACGTCGGCGAGTTCGGCGGGCCGGAAAAAATCGTTGAAGCCAAGGGCGAGATTATTGAAGGGCTGGATGCCGATGGCGTCGCCGTTCTCAATCTTGACGACAAGGCGTTCGACATCTGGAAGACCCGCGCTGCCGGTCGCAAAGTGCTGACCTTCGCCCTGAGCAATGTCAGTGCCGATTTCTACGCCAGCGATCTGGACCGCGACGCTCGCGGTTGCCCGGTGTTCAACCTGCACACTCCTGAAGGTATGGAGCGCGTTCAACTGAACCTGCTCGGCACCCATAACGTCGCCAATGCCATGGCCGCCGCCGGCGCCGCCCATGCGCTGGGCGTGTCTCTGTTCGGCATCGCCACCGGTCTCGGCGCGGTGCAACCGGTCAAAGGTCGCACCGTCGCGCAACTGGCCACCAATGGCATGCGCGTAATCGATGACACGTACAACGCGAACCCCACCTCCGTGTGCGCCGCCGTTGATATACTCGCCGGCTTTTCCGGCCGCACCGTTCTGGTGCTCGGGGATATCGGCGAGTTGGGCGATTGGGCGGAGCAGGGGCACCGCGATGTGGGCGAGTACGCCCGCGGCAAGGTTTCCGCGCTTTACGCTGTCGGGCCAATGATGGCCCACGCCGTGAACGCTTTCGGCGAGCAGGCCTATCACTTCAGCACTCAGGCTGAACTGATCAAGGCCCTGGGCGCCGAGCAAGACACAAACACCACCATTTTGATCAAGGGCTCGCGCAGCGCTGCGATGGAAAACATCGTCGCCGCTTTGTGCGGGACCAGCCTGGAGAAACATTAATGCTGCTGCTGCTAGCGGAGTATCTGCAACAGTTCTACAAAGGCTTCGCGGTCTTTCAGTACCTGACCCTGCGCGGGATTCTCGGTGTGCTGACCGCGTTGGTTTTGTCGCTGTGCTATGGCCCGTGGATGATCCGCACTTTACAGAACCGTCAGATCGGTCAATCCGTTCGTAACGACGGTCCACAATCGCACCTGTCCAAGTCCGGCACCCCGACCATGGGCGGCGCGCTGATCCTGTCGTCCATCGGCGTCAGCACGTTGCTTTGGGCTGACCTGACCAACCGTTATGTGTGGACCGTTCTGCTGGTGACCTTGTTGTTTGGCGCGATCGGCTGGGTCGACGATTACCGCAAAGTGATCGAGAAGAACTCCCGTGGCTTGCCGAGCCGCTGGAAGTACTTCTGGCAATCGGTGTTCGGCCTGGGCGCGGCGATCTTCCTTTATATGACCGCAGCGACACCGGTGGAAACCACCCTGATTTTGCCGATGCTCAAGGACCACAGCATTCCGCTGGGCATAGGCTTCGTCGTCCTGACCTACTTCGTGATCGTCGGCTCGAGCAACGCGGTCAACTTGACCGATGGCCTCGACGGTCTGGCGATCATGCCCACCGTAATGGTCGGCGGCGGGTTGGGGATCTTCTGCTACCTGTCGGGTAACGTGAAATTCGCTGAATACCTGCTGATCCCGTATGTACCGGGCGCAGGCGAGTTGATCGTGTTCTGCGGCGCCTTGATCGGCGCGGGCCTCGGGTTCCTCTGGTTCAATACGTATCCGGCTCAGGTGTTCATGGGCGACGTCGGCGCACTGGCGCTGGGCGCGGCACTGGGCACCATCGCGGTGATCGTCCGTCAGGAAATCGTCCTGTTCATCATGGGCGGCGTGTTCGTGATGGAGACCCTGTCGGTCGTCATTCAGGTTGCTTCCTTTAAGCTCACCGGTCGCCGTGTGTTCCGCATGGCACCGATTCACCACCACTTTGAACTCAAGGGCTGGCCCGAGCCGCGCGTGATCGTCCGTTTCTGGATCATCACCGTGATTCTCGTGCTGGTTGGCCTTGCCACCCTGAAGCTGAGGTAGAACGAGTGTCTCTGATCGCTTCTGACCACTTCCGCATCGTTGTCGGCCTCGGCAAGAGCGGCATGTCCCTGGTTCGCTTCCTGGCGAACCGGGGCACGTCGTTTGCCGTCGCCGATACGCGGGAAAATCCACCGGAACTGGCCACGCTCAAGCGTGACTATCCGCACGTGGAAGTGCGTTGTGGCGAGCTGGACGTCGAATTCCTGTGCCGCGCCGACGAGCTCTACGTGAGCCCCGGCCTGGCGCTGGCGACCCCGGCCCTGCAGGCTGCCGCCGCCCGTGGCGTGAAATTGTCCGGTGACATCGAGCTGTTCGCGCGTAACGCGAAGGCGCCGATCGTCGCCATCAGCGGTTCCAACGCGAAAAGCACCGTCACCACACTGGTCGGCGAGATGGCTGCGGCGGCCGGCAAGCGTGTCGCCGTTGGCGGCAACCTTGGCACGCCGGCGCTGGACCTGCTCAGCGACGACGTCGAGCTGTACGTGATGGAACTGTCGAGCTTCCAGCTCGAAACCACCGATCAACTCAACGCCGAAGTGGCGACCGTGCTCAACGTCAGCGAAGACCACATGGATCGCTACAGCGGTCTGCCGGCCTATCACCTGGCCAAGCACCGGATCTTCCGGGGTGCCAAGCAGTTTGTGGTCAACCGTCAGGATGCCCTGAGCCGTCCGCTGATTGGCGAAGGCCAGCCGTGCTGGACCTTCGGTTTGAGCAAACCTGATTTCAAGGCATTCGGTATCCGCGAAGAAGACGGCGAGAAGTACCTGGCCTTCGAATTCCAGAACCTGATGCCGGTGCGCGAGTTGAAAATTCGCGGCGCCCACAACCAGTCCAACGCCCTGGCGGCATTGGCGCTGGGCCACGCGGTCGGCCTGCCGTTCGACGCCATGCTGTCGAGCCTGCGTACTTTTGCCGGGCTTGAGCATCGCTGCCAATGGGTCCGTGACCTGAATGGCGTGGGCTACTACAACGACTCCAAAGCCACCAACGTCGGCGCCGCACTGGCTGCCATCGAAGGCCTGGGCGCGGACATCGACGGCAAGGTCGTGCTGATCGCCGGTGGAGATGGCAAGGGCGCCGAGTTCAATGATCTGCGTGCTCCGGTGGCGGTCAACTGCCGCGCCGTGATCCTGATGGGCCGCGACTCCGACAAGATCGGTGAGGCCATTGGCGATGCCGTGCCGCTGATCCGCGCCGCTTCGCTGATCGAAGCAGTCGAGCAGTGCCGCGCCGCTGCGCAACCGGGCGACGTCGTGCTGCTGTCGCCCGCCTGCGCCAGTTTCGACATGTTCAAGAATTACGAAGACCGTGGTCACCAGTTCGTCCGCGCTGTGGAGGATCTGGTATGAGCCTGATGAACATCATCAAACCCTATCCGTCGCCGATCATCACCGGACGCGGCATCGACCTCGACTTCCCGATGCTCGCCGGCTGCCTGGCATTGATCGGCCTCGGGCTGGTCATGATTGCATCGGCATCGACCGAAGTGGCGGCTGTGCAGTCGGGCAGTGCCCTGTATTACATGATTCGCCACCTTATCTACATTGTGCTGGGCCTGGGTGCCTGCATCGTCACCATGATGATTCCGATCGCCACTTGGCAACGCCTGGGCTGGCTGATGCTGATTGGTGCGTTCGGTTTGCTGGTAATGGTGATCATCCCGGGGATCGGCCGTGAAGTGAACGGTTCGATGCGCTGGATCGGCTTCAGTTTCTTCAACGTTCAGCCGTCGGAAATCGCCAAGGTATTTGTCGTCATTTACCTTGCCGGTTACCTGGTGCGTCGCCAGAAAGAAGTGCGTGAAAGCTGGATGGGCTTCTTCAAGCCATTCATCGTTTTGCTGCCGATGGCGGGTCTGTTGCTGATGGAGCCGGACTTCGGTGCCACCGTCGTGATGATGGGGGCTGCTGCTGCGATGCTGTTCCTCGGCGGGGTCGGGCTGTTCCGTTTTTCCCTGATGGTTGTCCTGGCGGTCGCGGCGGTGGTGTTGCTGATTCAAGTGCAGCCGTATCGAATGGCGCGCCTGACCAACTTTGCGGATCCGTGGGCCGACCAGTTCGGTGCCGGCTATCAGTTGTCTCAAGCGTTGATCGCTTTTGGTCGCGGCGAATGGCTGGGCGTTGGCCTGGGCAACAGCGTGCAGAAACAGTTCTACCTGCCGGAAGCCCACACCGACTTCGTGTTCTCGGTCCTGGCCGAAGAACTGGGTGCCGTGGGTTCGTTGTGCACGGTAGCGCTGTTCGTCTTTGTCTGTATTCGTGGCATGTACATCGGTTATTGGGCCGAGAAGGCCAAGCAGTTTTTCGCCGCCTACATCGCGTACGGCTTGTCGTTCCTGTGGATTGGTCAGTTCCTGATCAATATCGGGGTGAACGTCGGTCTGCTGCCAACCAAAGGTCTGACCCTGCCGTTCCTCAGTTATGGCGGTAGCTCGTTGGTGATCTGCTGTGCCTGTCTCGGCTTGTTGCTGCGCATTGAATGGGAAAGTCGAACCCACTTGGGCAGCGAAGAGATGGAGTTCCATGAGAGCGACTTCGCCGAGGAGCCGACCCATGGGCGCTAACGTATTGATCATGGCGGGCGGCACCGGTGGCCACGTGTTCCCGGCGCTGGCCTGTGCTCGCGAATTCCAGGCCCGTGGTTACACCGTGCATTGGCTCGGGACCCCGCGTGGCATCGAGAACGATCTGGTTCCGGTGGCCGGCATCGAATTGCATCGGATCAATGCCAGCGGTCTGCGTGGCAAGGGCAAGCTGTCCCTGCTCAAGGCTCCGTTCATGTTGCTCAAGTCGATCTGGCAGGCGCGGGCGATCATTCGTCAGCTGCGGCCGGTGTGTGTCGTCGGCTTTGGCGGTTATGTGACCGGTCCTGGTGGCGTTGCAGCCAAACTGGCCGGCGTGCCGGTGATCGTTCATGAACAGAACGCCGTAGCCGGTACCGCCAATCGGTTGCTGGTGCCGTTGGCCGCCCGAGTCTGTGAAGCGTTCCCCGACACCTTTACCCTGTCGGGCAGCCGTCGGACCACCGGTAACCCGGTGCGCACCGAGCTGTTCCTCGAAACACCGCGACAGGCTCTGGCCGGTCGCAAGGCGCGTTTGCTGATCCTGGGTGGAAGCCTGGGCGCAGAACCGTTGAACAAGTTGCTGCCTGAAGCCCTGTCGCAAGTCGCCCCCGACCTGCGTCCGGAAGTGTTTCATCAGGCCGGCAAAAACCACGATGAAGTGACTGCAGAGCGCTATCGCGCGGCTGGCGTCGAGGCGCAAGTGCAGCCTTTCATCAATGACATGGCCCAAGCCTATGGCTGGGCCGACCTGGTGGTGTGCCGCGCAGGCGCGCTGACCATCAGTGAACTGGCCGCCGCCGGTCTGCCCTCGATGCTGGTGCCTTTGCCCCACGCGATCGACGATCACCAGACCCGCAACGCCGATTATTTGGCCCGTGAAGGCGCTGCCTTCCTGATGCCGCAAAGAACGACTGGCGCAGCGGATCTTGCCGCACGCCTGACAGAGGTCCTGATGCAACCACAACGACTCACCGACATGGCCACCGCGGCACGCCGCCTGGCGAAACCCGATGCAACCCGTAACGTGGTCGACACCTGCCTGGAGGTGGCCCATGGTTGAGAATCAGAAAGCCATGCCGCAACCGGAAATGCGCCGCATCCGTAAAATCCACTTCGTCGGTATCGGCGGCGTGGGCATGTGCGGCATCGCGGAAGTGTTGTTGAACCTGGGCTATGAAGTGTCCGGTTCCGACCTGAAAGCCTCGCCGGTGACCGAACGCCTGGAATCCTTTGGCGCGCACATCTATATCGGCCACCGCGCCGAGAACGCGGCGAACGCTGACGTGCTGGTCACCTCCAGCGCCGTGAACACCTCCAACCCAGAAGTCGCCACTGCCCTGGAACGCCGCATCCCGGTGGTGCCTCGCGCTGAAATGCTGGCTGAGCTGATGCGCTACCGCCACGGCATCGCCGTCGCCGGTACCCATGGCAAAACCACCACCACCAGCCTGATCGCTTCGGTGTTTGCCGCCGGTGGCCTGGACCCGACATTCGTGATCGGTGGCCGTCTGAATGCAGCGGGCACTAACGCCCAGCTTGGCACCAGCCGTTACCTGATCGCTGAAGCTGACGAAAGCGACGCCAGCTTCCTGCACTTGCAGCCGCTGGTGGCCGTGGTCACCAACATCGACGCCGATCACATGGCGACCTACGACGGCGACTTCAACAAACTGAAGAAAACCTTCGTCGAGTTCCTCCACAACCTGCCGTTCTACGGTTTGGCGGTGGTGTGCCTGGACGATCCGGTGGTGCGTGAAATCCTGCCGCTGGTCAAACGCCCGACGGTCACCTACGGCTTCGGCGACGATTGCGACGTGCGCGCGATCAATGTGCGCCAGCAAGGCATGCAGACCTTCTTCACCGTGCTGCGCCCTGACCGCGAGCCGTTGGATGTCTCGGTGAACATGCCGGGCAACCACAACGTGTTGAACGCACTGGCAACCATCTGCATCGCCACCGATGAAGGCGTCAGCGATGAAGCCATCGTCCAGGGCCTGTCCGGGTTCCAGGGTGTCGGCCGACGCTTCCAGGTCTACGGCGAACTGCCGGTAGAAGGCGGCAACGTGATGCTGGTCGACGACTACGGTCACCACCCGACCGAAGTCGCAGCGGTCATCAAAGCCGTGCGCGGTGGCTGGCCGGAACGCCGTCTGGTGATGGTCTACCAGCCGCACCGTTACAGCCGGACCCGCGACCTGTACGACGATTTCGTCAATGTATTGGCCGACGCCAACGTTCTGCTGCTGATGGAAGTCTACCCGGCCGGTGAAGAACCGATCCCGGGCGCTGATAGCCGCAAGTTGTGCAACAGCATCCGTCAGCGCGGTCAGCTCGACCCGATCTACATCGAGCGCGGCGTTGACCTCGCGCCCATCGTCAAGCCGCTGCTGCGTGCTGGCGACATCCTGCTGTGCCAGGGCGCCGGTGACATCGGCGGTCTCGCACCGAAACTGTTGAAAAGTCCGTTGTTCGCTGGCGCCATTGCCGCGCCAACTGTGGGGAAGTTGAAATGACTGCTGCTTACGCCAACCTCGTCTCCACTATTGCGCCGAAAGATTTCGGCCGCGTCGCCGTGTTGTTCGGCGGCAAAAGTGCCGAGCGTGAGGTTTCCTTGAAGTCGGGTAACGCAGTTCTCGACGCGTTGCTGAGCGCCGGTGTGGACGCGTTTGGTCTCGACGTGGGCGATGATCTTTTGCAGCGTCTGCTGAACGAAAAAATCGATCGCGCCTTCATCATTCTCCACGGTCGTGGCGGTGAAGACGGCAGCATGCAGGGCCTGCTGGAATGCCTGGGTATTTCGTACACCGGCAGCGGCATTCTTGCTTCCGCGCTGGCCATGGACAAGCTGCGGACCAAACAGGTCTGGCACAGCCTCGGTATTCCGACGCCACGCCATACCGTACTGAGCTCCGAGGCCGATTGTATTTCGGCGGCGACGGAACTGGGCTTCCCTTTGATCGTCAAACCGGCCCATGAAGGTTCAAGTATCGGGATGGCCAAAGTGACCTCCGCGTCGGAGTTGATCGACGCGTGGAAAGCGGCCAGTACCTACGATTCGCAAGTGTTGGTCGAGCAATGGATTCAAGGTCCGGAGTTCACCATCGCCACCCTGCGTGACCAGGTGTTGCCACCGATTGCCCTGGGCACGACGCACAGTTTCTACGACTACGACGCCAAGTACGTGGCTTCCGATACCCAGTACCGGATTCCGTGTGGCCTGGAGAGCAGCAAAGAAAAAGAACTGATGGACCTCACGGCGAAAGCCTGTGAGGCGCTGGGTATCGCCGGTTGGGGCAGGGCTGACGTGATGCAGGACGCCGACGGGCAGTTCTGGTTCCTGGAAGTCAATACCGCACCGGGCATGACCGATCACAGTCTGGTGCCGATGGCGGCTCGTGCTGCCGGTCTGGATTTCCAGCAACTGGTTTTGGCGATTTTGGCCGCTAGCGTTGCCAATAATGTTGAGCCGCGAGGTTAAGACCATGCAAGGCGCACAGCTGAGACATCAGCCCTCCGCACCACCCGGCCGCAAGCCGGTACCGCGGGGTGCCAGCCGAATGGTGGCCAAAGAGCCGATGTCTGCGCGCCTGCCGAAAGCCAATTTTGGTTTTCTGAAAAGCCTGTTCTGGCCCGTGCTGCTGGTCGCACTGGGTTTCGGTACTTACGAAGGCGCACAGCGTTTGCTGCCGTACGCCGACCGGCCGATCACCAAGATCAACGTGCAGGGCGACTTGAGTTACATCAGCCAGCAAGCGGTGCAGCAGCGGATCGCCCCGTACGTGGCGTCGAGCTTCTTCACCATCGATCTTGCGAGCATGCGCACCGAGCTTGAAACGATGCCATGGATTGCCCACGCCGAAGTGCGTCGGGTGTGGCCGGATCAAGTGGTGATCCGCCTGGAAGAACAACTGCCGGTGGCCCGTTGGGGCGATGAGTCGCTGTTGAACAACCAGGGGCAGGCGTTCACCCCGCGAGAGCTGGCGAACTACGAACACTTGCCACAGCTGTTCGGCCCACAACGGGCCCAACAGCAAGTGATGCAGCAATACCAGGTGCTGAGCCAGATGCTCAGGCCGTTGGGCTTCTCGATTGCGCGCCTGGAGTTGCGTGACCGAGGCAGCTGGTTCCTGACCACCGGCGCCGGCAGCGCAGGCCCGGGAATCGAACTGCTGCTGGGACGCGGCAACCTGCTGGAAAAGATGCGCCGCTTCATTGCCATCTATGACAAGACGCTTAAAGAACAGATTACGAACATTGCGCGCATCGATCTGCGCTACGCCAACGGCCTCGCTGTTGGCTGGCGGGAACCTGTAGCGCCCACGACAGCCCAACCCGCTGTCGCGAAGAATTAAGAAGAGGCAGGACCATGGCAAACGTGCAAAGCGGCAAAATGATCGTCGGTCTCGATATCGGCACCTCCAAGGTGGTGGCGCTGGTCGGCGAGGTCTCGGACGACGGCACGCTGGAAATCGTCGGGATCGGTACCCATCCGTCCCGTGGCCTGAAGAAAGGCGTGGTGGTGAACATCGAGTCCACCGTGCAATCGATCCAGCGCGCGATCGAAGAGGCGCAGCTGATGGCTGGTTGCCGCATTCACTCGGCGTTCGTCGGCGTGGCTGGCAATCATATCCGCAGCCTGAACTCTCACGGCATCGTGGCGATTCGTGATCGCGAAGTCAGCTCCGCCGACCTCGAGCGCGTTCTCGACGCCGCCCAGGCTGTAGCGATCCCGGCTGACCAGCGCGTGCTGCACACCCTGCCGCAGGATTACGTGATCGATAACCAGGAAGGTGTTCGCGAGCCGCTGGGCATGTCGGGCGTACGTCTGGAAGCCAAGGTTCACGTGGTCACCTGCGCCGTCAACGCCGCACAGAACATTGAAAAATGCGTGCGTCGCTGCGGCCTGGAAATCGACGACATCATTCTCGAGCAACTGGCGTCGGCCTACTCGGTCCTGACCGACGACGAGAAAGAGCTGGGCGTGTGCCTGGTGGACATCGGTGGCGGCACCACCGACATCGCGATCTTCACCGAAGGCGCGATCCGTCACACCGCGGTGATCCCGATTGCGGGCGATCAGGTGACCAACGACATCGCCATGGCGTTGCGCACCCCGACCCAGTACGCCGAAGAAATCAAGATTCGCTACGCCTGCGCCCTGGCCAAACTGGCCGGTGCCGGTGAAACCATCAAGGTCCCAAGCGTTGGCGACCGTCCACCGCGCGAGCTCTCCCGCCAGGCCCTGGCCGAAGTGGTCGAGCCGCGTTACGACGAGCTGTTCACGCTGATCCAGGCCGAACTGCGTCGCAGTGGCTACGAAGACCTGATCCCGGCCGGCATCGTGCTGACCGGTGGTACGTCGAAGATGGAAGGCGCGGTCGAATTGGCCGAAGAAATCTTCCACATGCCGGTTCGCCTGGGCGTGCCGCATGGCGTCAAGGGCCTGGACGACGTGGTTCGTAACCCGATTTATTCCACTGGCGTTGGCCTGTTGATGTACGGCCTGCAAAAGCAGTCCGACGGGATTTCGTTCTCGGGCATCAGCAGCCGCGACAGCTACAGCAACGAAGAACCGAAAGTCGCCTTGCTCGATCGCTTCAAGAGCTGGGTACAAGGCAACTTCTAAAGATTTACCGCAGCACCGCAGCAAAAAGCAGTAGGCGAAAAAACTAGAGAATGTAAGGAGAGGGAAAATGTTCGAACTCGTAGACAACATCCCCGCAAGCCCGGTTATTAAAGTTATCGGTGTTGGCGGAGGCGGCGGCAACGCCGTCAACCACATGGTCAAGAGCAACATTGAAGGCGTTGAATTCATCTGCGCCAACACTGATGCCCAAGCGCTGAAAAGCATCGGCGCGCGGACCATCCTGCAACTGGGCACCGGCGTGACCAAAGGTCTCGGCGCTGGCGCCAACCCTGAAGTAGGTCGTCAGGCCGCTCTCGAAGATCGTGAGCGCATTGCCGAAGTCCTGCAGGGCACCAATATGGTGTTCATCACCACTGGCATGGGCGGTGGTACCGGTACCGGTGCTGCGCCGATCATTGCTGAAGTGGCCAAGGAAATGGGGATTCTCACCGTTGCGGTGGTGACTCGTCCGTTCCCGTTCGAAGGCCGCAAGCGCATGCAGATCGCCGACGAAGGTATCCGTCTGCTGTCTGAAAGCGTCGACTCGTTGATCACCATTCCCAACGAGAAGCTGCTGACCATCCTTGGCAAGGACGCAAGCCTGCTGTCCGCATTCGCCAAGGCCGACGATGTACTGGCCGGTGCCGTTCGCGGTATCTCCGACATCATCAAGCGTCCGGGCATGATCAACGTCGACTTTGCCGACGTACGGACCGTGATGAGCGAAATGGGCATGGCGATGATGGGCACTGGCTGCGCCAGCGGTCCGAACCGTGCACGTGAGGCCACTGAAGCGGCCATTCGCAACCCACTGCTGGAAGACGTGAACCTGCAAGGTGCACGCGGCATCCTGGTGAACATCACCGCCGGTCCTGACCTGTCCCTGGGTGAGTACTCCGACGTGGGTAGCATCATCGAAGCCTTTGCTTCCGAACACGCAATGGTCAAGGTCGGTACCGTTATCGATCCGGACATGCGCGACGAGCTGCACGTGACTGTAGTTGCCACTGGTTTGGGCGCGAAAATCGAGAAGCCTGTGAAGGTTATCGACAACACCATGCACACGTCCGTGGCATCGCAGCCGCAGCAACAAGCTTCTGCTCGTCAGGAAGCGCCTGCGGTAAACTACCGTGACCTGGACCGTCCGACCGTCATGCGCAACCAGGCTCAGGCCGGTGCTGCGACTGCCGCGAAGATGAATCCGCAAGATGATCTGGACTACCTGGACATCCCGGCTTTCCTGCGTCGTCAGGCCGATTAATGGAATGTATCAGGGCTATGAAGGTGATTGGTGTTCAGCAAAGGTCTGGTCTGCTATCATCGCCAGCCTTTGTTGATACCAGTTCGCAATTTGCGCTGAAGCGGCCCAAGCCATGATTAAACAACGCACACTGAAAAATATTATCCGTGCTACAGGTGTAGGCCTGCACTCCGGGGAGAAGGTATACCTGACCCTCAAGCCCGCACCTATCGACACCGGCATTGTGTTTGTTCGTGCCGATCTCGACCCTGTGGTGCAGATTCCTGCCCGCGCGGAAAACGTTGGTGAAACCACGATGTCGACCACATTGGTCAGTGGTGACACCAAAGTGGATACGGTGGAGCACTTGCTCTCGGCCATGGCTGGCCTGGGCATCGATAACGCCTACGTCGAGCTCTCCGCGTCTGAAGTTCCGATCATGGATGGTAGCGCTGGACCTTTCGTATTCCTGATCCAATCGGCCGGCCTGGAAGAACAGGACGCCGCCAAGAAGTTCATCCGGATCCTGCGGGAAGTGACAGTGGAAGACGGCGACAAGCGCGCCACTTTCGTCCCTTTCGAAGGTTTCAAAGTGAGCTTCGAGATCGATTTCGATCACCCGGTTTTCCGTGACCGCACACAAAGTGCAAGCGTGGATTTTTCCAGCACTTCGTTTGTAAAAGAAGTCAGCCGCGCCCGTACCTTTGGTTTCATGAGTGATATCGAGTACCTGCGCAAGCACAACCTCGCACTCGGCGGCAGCGTTGAAAACGCTATTGTGGTCGACGCGGATGGTGTACTGAACGAAGACGGCCTTCGCTATGAAGACGAATTCGTGAAGCACAAGATCCTCGATGCAATTGGTGACCTCTACCTGCTGGGCAATAGCCTGATTGGTGAGTTCAAGGGCTTCAAGTCCGGACATGCATTGAACAACCAGCTGCTGCGCAAGTTGATTGAGCAGACAGATGCTTGGGAAGTCGTGACTTTCGAAGACGCCAGCACTGCACCGATCTCTTACATGCGTCCAGTTGCGGCCGTGTAAGTAAAAAACCTCTCTAGTTTTTTAAAGGCTGCCTTCGGGTGGCCTTTTTTATGCCTGGATCCAGGATCAAAAGATCGCAGCCTTCGGCAGCTCCTACAGAGAAACGCGTTCCAAAATGAGCTGCCGAAGGCTGCGATTTTTTGATTCTGGCTTCTAATCCGCGCAAACCACCCGATTACGCCCGCTTTCCTTGGCCTGATACAGCGCCTTGTCCGCTGCAAACAATAGCTGTTCCAGACTGATCTCGGCGGAGGTGGTCCAGGTACTGATACCGATACTGACAGTAATCGGCGACTCGGCATCTGCCACCAGCGGCAATTGCTCCACTGTCGCTCGGATGTGTTCGGCAATCTGTTGCGCACCCTGGCTGTCGGTTTCCGCGAGAATCACCGAAAACTCCTCACCGCCGTAACGGGCGACCAGATCGGCTGGTCGTCTCACATTGTCAGAGATCAACTTGGCCACCGAGCGCAACGCATCATCGCCAGCCTGATGCCCATGACGGTCGTTGAAGGCCTTGAAGTGGTCGGCATCAATCATCAGCAGCGATAACGGCTGGCCGGAACGTTGAGCGCGGAACCACTCATGACGCAGGACCTGATCCAGCGTTCGGCGGTTGGCCAGGCCGGTCAAGGCATCGGTGGCCGCCAGTTGCGCCAGTTCCTGTTCGGCGTTGTGGCGCAAGCGCAGTTCTCGGCTGAGCAGCCAAGTCAGCCAGAGCAAGCTGATGCACAGCGCAATAGTCGCAACGCTAACCACTACCGTCGTACGCTTCCACGAGGCAAACACTTCATCACTGGACAGTGCAACGATGACGATCAACGGCAAGTTGCCCACCTTGGAGAACGTGTACAGGTGTTTGTCCTTGTAGCGGCTTGAAACACCGGTGAAGCTGCCGTTGCCTTCTTTGACGATGCGCTGAAAGTTGGGACGGTTGCTGAAGTCCTTGCCAATCAGCTCTTCAGCCAAGCGGGGTTCCTGAGCCAGAAGAATCCCGTCCGAGCTGATCAGGTTGACCGAGCTGTCACGACCGATGCTCAAGCTGTTGAACAGCTGATCGAAATAACTCAAGCGCATGGCGGCTTCGGCCACGCCAAGAAATTCGCCCTGTGAGCCGCTGACCCGGCGACTGAAGCTGATTCGCCATTCATGTTCAGCCTGTCTGGACCGGAAGGGACGGCTGATGAGCATGCTCGGATCACGATTGGTCACGTGCGACTGAAAGTATTCGCGGTCAGCAAAATTGCCCTTTCTAGGCTCTACCGAGGCCGAGTCAGCGATCACGTCGCCCTTGTTGTCCAGCAACAAAATGTCGCCCTTGTACGGCGCGGCAGTGGCACGGTCAAACAAGGCCAGATGCCGGATAGCCGGGGAGACGTTCTTGAGGTCTTCACGCTGCGAGGCAGCGATCAAACCGAGCAAGGACAGGTCATAGAGTTCGACATTGCGCAGCACGTCGGCGTCGATCAGTTGCACGATGTTGGTTGCTGCGCGAGTGGCAGACTGTTCAGCATTGGCGCGTTCGCGTATGAGCAGGAACGCCACGATGCTCAATATCGCAATCACCAGCAGCAAACTGCCGAGAACCAGAAGCCGCTCCGATCGCGTCGACCGGATCGGCTGGTGAGATGTTGCACTGCTCACACTCATGGTTCTGACTTCTGCTAATGAGGCGTTATGAAAGTGTTTTGCAAGACTCGGGCAGAATCCCAGAAACCGTTTGCGTTCGGAGCGCCTGTATAAATCCCGGATAAAAAAAAGGCCAGCAAAACGTGCTGGCCTTTTACTTATTGAAGCTTAGAAGACATTGATCGGGTAGTCGACGATCACCCGGTATTCATCGGTGTCCTGATCCAGCGCGCCGTAGCCGTTGCCTCCACGGTTGGTCGCCCATTGCAGGCGCAGCGCCAGGTTTTTGGCCTTGCCGCCCTGAACCACGTACTTGAGATCAATGTCGCGTTCCCAGTGCTTGGCGTTTTTGCCATCAGCGCTGTACCACGAAGCATAACCGGGGCTGGCCGGATCGACCTTGGTCAGGTCCAGCTCGCCCCTGGAGTAAGAGACCGCCGAGGTCAGGCCGGGCAGGCCGAGCCCGACAAAGTCGTAGGCGTACTTGAGTTTCCATGAGCGTTCGTTCGGGCCGTTGAAGTCCGAATATTGCTGGGAATTGTCGAGGTAGACGCTGTCACCCTGGCTGATGTAGTCGAACGGCGTGTTGCCATTGACCCGCTGATAGGCCGCGGTAACGCTGTGATTGCCCACACCAACGGTGAAATGCAGGCTGTAGGTGTTGTTGTCGATGTTGCCCAGCAGCGCATTGCCGGTGTCTTGCGTGTGATAGGCGTGCAGACCCGGGTTGAGGCTGACCAGATCATTCAGCGCGTAGGTGTAGTCCAGATCGTAGTAATACTGGTTCCAGATGTCCTTGAGTTCGGAAGCATAGAGGCTGCTGGTCAACCCCGGCAGGCCGCTCCAGGCCACGCCGGCCCAATTCAGGTGCTTACTTTCGTCACCGTCCGCCAGGCTGCCGTAGGACGTGCCGATTCGGGTGTGTCCGCTCTGGTTGTAAGGCTTGGTGAAACTTGCCTGGCCACCTTCAATCATCCAGCCGTCAAAACTGTGGTTGGTCAGGCTGACGCCGCGAAAGGTCTGGGGCAGCATGCGGGTTTCGCCGCCGGCGATCACCGGGTTGGTGATAAACAAATCACCGGCCTTCAGTTCGGTATCGAAGGCACGCATTTTCAGCGTGCCGCCCGCCGTCGAGAACGAACTTGGCGCTTTGCCGTTGCCATCGCTGATCGGCAGGATACTCGACCCGTCGGTACCGCCACCGCCGTCGAGCTTGAGCCCGAGCATGGCGTGGGCATCAACACCGAAACCGACGGTGCCTTGGGTGTAGCCCGATTCGAAGAGGCCTAGGAAACCCTGGCCCCATTCAATATTGTCGTCCGTCTGCTGCAGGCGATTGCGGTTCATGTAGTAGTTGCGGGCGTTGAGGTTGAGGCTCGATCCTTCAACGAAACCTTCGGTGTTTGAGTCGTCTGCGGCGTGAGCAGCAGGAGCCACCGTTGCAGTGATTGCAATGAATAACGGGCTGAACCTAAGAGGGAAACGCACTAGCGGTAAAGCTCCTTGGGTCAACTAAGAGCCTCAATGTTTGAGACTCAGGATGTTTCTTGTTAGGGAAGACGAACTGAAGCTGTTTAAAACCACAACGAAAAAAAGCCGCTGATAGCAGCGGCTTTGAAGACAACTTTTCAAAGGGAAGAGCCGGTGAAAAGTGTCGAGGGAAACAAAGTGATACTGGGCAATCAGCTGTCTTTCTCAACCGTTGGCTGGGCCTGAGTGGTCGACGCTTGAGGGGTTTGCGCAGCTTCCTGAGCCTTGGCTGTCATTTCGCTCTGATACTGTTCGAATGCAGCAGCGCGTGCGGAATTTTGCGCGACGAACGTCTGCGACTCTTCAGCGATGGCGAACGGAGACAGAAACAAAGAGGACAAAACGAAAGCGCTGGCAATACCCATAGTGTTGGACATCTTTAAACCTTCTTGCTTGGCAAGTGCTGTTTGGTGCGGCAAAGATAAGGGGGATTGGAGAAGGGAAAAAGAGCGGATTCATGAAAGGACTGTTGCGCTGAAAGCAATAGTTGGCAGACCGGCGCCCGAACCTGTAGCAGCTGGCGAAGCCTGCGTCCGGCTGCGAAGCAGTCGCGAGATCAAGCACTGCGGTCTGTCAGATAGACCGCGCGTGTAGGGTTTACGACTGCTACGCAGCCGGACGCAGGCTTCGCCAGCTGCTACAGGACCGGGGGGGCAGTCCGGGTGTCGTATGGGGTCAGACAGGGAGGTGAATCCCAAACGTATTCATCCCATGATCACTGCGCACAAACACATCCCCGCCGTGCATCAGTGCAATCGCCTTGACGATCGCCAACCCCAACCCATGGTTGTTGCCACTGTTGCTGCGCGATGCATCCACCCGATAAAAACGCTCAAACAGCCGCGACAAATGCTCGCTGGCAATCGGCGACCCAGGGTTCGCAACTCCGATGCTCACCTGATGCTCCTCAACCTCGATGCGCACCTCAATCACCTGCCCAGGTTCGGTGTGTTGCACCGCGTTGCTTAGCAGATTAATTAACGCCCGGCGCAGATGAGCAATCTCGATCCTCACCTGCGCGTCTCCGCTGACCTGCACCCGAACCTGCGCGTCCTCAAGGATGAAATCCAGATACTCCAGCGTCGTCGCCACTTCATCGGCCAGCGACGTAGAGGTCAGTTTGGTGGCCTTGCTGCCTTGATCCGCGCTGGCGAGAAACAGCATGTCATTGATGATCGAGCGCAGTCGCTCAAGCTCTTCAAGGTTCGATTGCAGCACTTCAAAATAGTGTTCGGCGGATCGCCCGCGAGTCAGCGCAACCTGGGTCTGGCCGATCAGATTGGTTAGCGGCGAGCGCAGTTCATGGGCGACGTCCGCGTTGAACGACTCAAGGCGCGAGTAAGCCTGTTCGACCCGCTCCAGTGTCGAGTTAAACGAATTGACGAACTGATTCAGTTCCGGCGGCAGAGGCGACAATTGCAGGCGACCGGACAACAGCGGCGGGGCCAGCCGCTGGGCTTCCTGGGACAACTTGATCAGCGGTTTGAGGCCGATCCGCGCCACCCAATAACCGAGGGCCGACGCCAGCAACACGCCGATGATCGCCAGGCTGATCAGGGCAATCAGCAGATGATGTTGAGTCTGCAGAAACGTCTCGGTGTCGATGCCGATCATGAAGCGCAACGGTGGGCGTTGATCCTTGGCCGGGAACTGGCTGACCAGCACTTTCAGCGGATAAGGCTGATCCGGCAGATTCAAGTCGCGCATGCCCAGCGGGCCTTCGGCAAAGGCGCGGATCTGCGGTGTCAGGTTGCCGTATTCGTAGTGCGTCGGCGATGCTCACCTGCACCGGTTCATGGCCACCGCTGCGGCGGGTCAGCGCTTGTAGGCGCGCCACCAGTTCGAGGAAGGAAAATGGTTTGCCGAGGTAATCGTCGGCACCGTCGCGCAGGCCTTTGATCCGGTCTTCCACTCGCTCGCGGGCGGTGAGCATGATCACCGGGGTTTGCTTGCGCGCACGCAACGCGCGCAGTACGCCGAAGCCGTCGAGGCCCGGCAGCATGACGTCGAGGACGATCACCGCGTAGTCGCTTTCCAGCGCCAGGTGCAGGCCTTCGACGCCGTCTTGCGCCAGGTCCACGGTGTAACCCTGTTCCGTCAGGCCGCGGTGCAGATAATCCGCGGTTTTTTCTTCGTCTTCGATAATCAGAACGCGCATGACCCCGCCTCAGTCTGTGGTTGCCAGCGCCGGCATCGGTGCGGGTTTGGGCTTATGGAAAAGCCGCTCAAGCCACAAGTATATGACCGGAGTGGTGAACAGCGTCAGCGCCTGGCTCACCAGCAAGCCACCGACCACTGCGATCCCCAAGGGCTGGCGCAGTTCGGCGCCGGTGCCGTAGCCGAGCATCAATGGCAGCGCGCCGAGCAGGGCGGCGAGGGTGGTCATGATGATCGGCCGGAACCGCGTAATACAGGCCTGGTAGATCGCCTCTTCCGGCGGCAGCCCGCCCTTGCGTTGCGCTTCGAGGGCGAAGTCGATCATCAGGATGCCGTTCTTCTTCACGATCCCGATCAGCAACACCAGCCCGATCAGCGCCATGATCGAAAAGTCCTGCCCGCAAATCCACAACATGATCACAGCGCCGAGCCCCGCCGACGGCAGCGTCGAGATGATGGTCAGCGGATGCACGAAGCTCTCGTACAGCACGCCGAGAATGATGTACACCGCCACCAGCGCCGCCAGGATCAGCCATGGCTGACTGGCCAGCGAACTCTGGAACGCCTGGGCCGCTCCCTGGAAGTTGCCGCTCATGGCGGCCGGCATGCCGATTTCGGCCTTGGCCTGATTGAGCATGATCACCGCATCGCCCAACGCCACACCGGGCGCGAGGTTGAACGACAAATTGGCAGCCGGGAACATGCCGTCATGGGCGATGGACAGTGGGCCGACCGTCGGCGCATCGAATTTCGCCAGCGCCGACAGCGGCACCATTTCCCCGCTCAGGGGCGAGCGCAGGTAGAAATAGTTGAGGCTTTCGGCCTTGCCGCGCTGCTTGGTGTCCAGTTCCAGAATCACGTTGTACTGGTTGATCTGAGTCTGGAATTCATTGATCTGCCGCTGGCCGAAGGCGTCGTACAGCGCTTCATCGACATCACTGGCAGTCAGGCCGAAACGCGCGGCGGCGCTGCGGTCAATGCTGATGTGGGTGATGCTGCCGCCCAGTTGCAGGTCATTGGAAATGTCACGGAACGCCGGGTTACTGCGCAGTTTTTCCGTGAGGCGCTGGGTCCAGGTGCTGAGGACTGCACCGTCGTTGCTCTTGAGCACGTATTGGTACTGTGCGCGGCTCGGGCCGGAGCTGAGGTTGATGTCTTGGCCGGCGCGCAGGTACAGCACGATGCCCGGGACTTTCATCAATTGCGGACGAATCCGGTCAATGAACTGGCTGGCGGAGACGTCGCGGTCGCCGCGTTTTTTCAGGGATATCCAGAAGCGACCGTTGGCGATGGTCTGGTTACTGCCAGAGACGCCGACCGAGTGGGAAAACGCCGCGACCGCCGGATCCGCCGCGACGATTTCGGCCATCGCCAGGTGTTTTTTCACCATGTCGCCGTAGGAAATATCAGCGGCGGCCTCGGTGGTGCCGAGGACAAAACCGGTGTCCTGCACCGGGAAGAAACCCTTGGGGATAAAGATGTAGCCGGCAATCGCCAGGCCCAGAGACAGGCAGAAGACCCCGATCATCAGCTTCTGGTGGGAGAGGGCGCGGCGCAGAAGTTTTTCATAGCCTGCCAGCAAGCGTTCGCCAAACGTAGGTTTGCTGTGGGCGTGATGCACCGGCGCGCGCATGAACAGCGCGGCCAGCGTCGGCGCCAACGTCAGTGAGACCACCACCGATATCATGATGGTCGAAGTGGCGGTCAGGGCGAACTCCTTGAACAGCCGTCCGACCACGCCGCCCATGAACAGCAACGGAATAAACGCCGCCACCAGCGAAAAGCTGATGGAGACCACGGTGAAACCGATCTCGCCGGCACCTTTGATCGCCGCCTCGCGCATGCCGTCACCAGCTTCAAGGTGACGGTGAATGTTCTCCACCACCACAATCGCATCGTCGACCACAAACCCCACGGCCACCACGATCGCCACCAGCGTCAGGTTGTTCAGGCTGAAACCCATGATGTACATCAGGGCGAAACTGGCGACCAGCGAAACACCCAGCACGGCGGACACGATCAGGGTCGCCGACCATTGGCGCAGGAACAGCGCCATCACCGCCACCACCAGCATGATCGCGATCAGCAGGGTGACTTCCACCTCGTGCAGCGAGGCGCGGATGGTCTGGGTGCGGTCGACTAGCACCTTGACCTGCACCGAGGCTGGCAGCATGGCTTCGAGGCCGGGCAGGGCGGCCTGGATGCGATCCACGGTTTCGACGATGTTGGCGCCCGGTTGCCGGGAAATCACCAGGTTCACCCCAGGCTTGTCACCGGCCCAGGCTTGCACGTAGGCATCTTCCGAACCGTTGACGACTTTGGCCACATCCTTGAGGTGAACCGGGGCACCGTCCTTGTAGGAAACGATGAGTTGGCTGTATTCCTCAGGATGGAACAACTGGTCGTTGGTCGACAGCGTCGAAATGCTCGACTCGCCGTACAAAGCACCTTTGGCCAGGTTGAGGCTGGTTTGCTGGATCGCCAGACGGATGTCCGCCAGGGTCAGGCCGATGGCCGCGAGTTTGTCCGCCGAGGCTTGAACACGAATCGCCGGACGTTGCTGACCGGTAATGTTGATTTGCCCTACGCCGTCGATCTGACTGATCTGACGGGAGAGCAGGGTTTCCACCAGGTCACTGAGTTCGGTGCCGGGCATTTGGGTCGAGTTGACGCTGAGGATCAGCACCGGGCTGTCGGCCGGGTTGACCTTCCTCCAGGTCGGTAGGGTCGGCATGTCTTTGGGCAGTTTGCCGGCGGCAGTGTTGATCGCTGCCTGAACTTCCTGAGCGGCGGTGTCGATGCTTTTGTCGAGGGTGAATTGCAGGGTCAGGTTGGTCGAGCCCAGCGCGCTGCTCGAGGTCATCTGGGTCACGCCCGGGATGGCGCTGAATTGCACTTCAAGCGGCGTGGCCACCGACGAAGCCATGGTTTCCGGACTGGCACCGGGCAATTGCGCGGCGACCTGGATGGTGGGGAATTCGGCTTCCGGCAATGGCGCGATGGGCAGGCGCGGGAAAGCGATGACACCGAGCAGCACCAACGCAAAGGTCAGAAGAATCGTCGCAACCGGATGGTCGATGCACCAGGCAGAGACCGAGCCATGGCCCTTCATGGTTTCGGCTCCGATTGAACCACTTGCGGCGGGTCAGTCACTACGTGCACCGTCGAACCGGGCTTGAGCCGCGACTGGCCGTCGCTGACCAGCACGTCGCCCGGTTTGACACCTTTGATGATGTCCTGACCGCTGCCTTGATAGACCATTTGTACGGTGACGGTTTCGACCTTGTCGCCGTTGACCCGGTACACGAAATGTTGATCGAGACCGCGTTGTACGACAGTGGGTGGCACCACCAGCGCATCTTTATCCAGAGCCGTCTGAATCTTTACCGTCACCAGCAGGCCCGGCCAGAGTTTCTGCCCGGGGTTGTTGAATTCAGCTTTGGCGCGAATGGTCCCGGTGTTGGCGTTGATCTGGTTGTCGATCAGGGTCAGGTGGCCTTCGCCCAGTAGATTGCCGGTTTCGCCGTCAGTGTCGGCGCCGATGTAGGCCTTCACCTGAGCATGTTCCGGATCGTTGATCAGACCCTGCAGGGTCGGAAGCATTTGCTGTGGCAGGGAGAACTCCACGGCGATCGGGTCGATCTGGGTCACCGTGAACAGGCCTTGAGCGTCGGTCATGCGCAGGAAGTTGCCTTCGTCTACCGTGCGAATACCGACGCGACCGGTGACCGGAGATCGAATCTGTGTGTAGGAAAGCTGCACCTGAGCGGCGTCGATCGAGGCCTGGTTACCTTGGGCGGTGGCTTTGAGTTGGTTGACCAGGGCTTGTTGCTGGTCGTAGGTCTGCTTGGAAACGCCGTCGTCCACGCTCAGTAGCTTGTAGCGCTTGAGGTTGACCAATGCGACTTGCAGCTGCGCCTGGCTTTCACCGAGTTGCGCCCGGGCCTGATCGAGGCTGGCGCGGATCGAGCGGTCGTCGATGGTGGCGAGCAGGGCGCCTTTGTTCACCAGTTGGCCTTCATTGACCAGGATTTTGGTGAGGATGCCGTCGATTTGCGGACGCACTACCACGCTGTGCAGCGACAGCACCGAGCCGATGCCGCTGACGTAGCGGGGGACGTCTTTTTCGGTGACGCTGACGACCCGTACGGGAATGGCGGTCGGAGCGGCCAGTTTTGCCGTGGCGGGTTTGGTGAGGTACCACGTGCCCAGCGCTGCCAAGGCAATCAGCAGACCTGCGATCAAGGCGGTTTTTTTCTGAATTCGCATGCGAGTGAGGCGCCGGGCTAAGTGGTCGGGGTTTTGTCAGGTTTATACCTTCCTTTATAAACCTGTTCGCCCGTCAGGAAGGTGACTGCTAACTGACGGCGCTGTCAGTTTGGACCTCTGCGGATCGACGCCTATCCCCCCGTAGTTGCCGGAGGCTGCGATCTTTTGATCTTGGCGCCAGGTAGCCGACCAAGACACAAAACCCGACGGACTCGCTTGCGGCTTGAAGCTTGCAGCTCCCGACACAGGTATACTGCCGCCTTTCGCGGCTCGCTGACCGGGCCCGACTCTATGGCATCACCCGGAGCTTTCATGACTTCCCCGACACAACCGCCGGTTGCCGACGCTTTGAGCGACGACCAGGCAGACCTGCCAGACAGCGTCGACTCCAGCGCAGACAGCGAAACCAAGGCCGCGATCCCGGCGTTCAAGTTCCCGTTCAAACCGGGCGACCTGGCCGCTGCCAAGAACGCCAGCCAGCCTTGGTACAAGAATGGTGCCAAGAATGGCCATACCAAGACGCCGGGGGCGGCGCCTCCCGGCACTCGTCGCTCCATGGGTAAACGCTGACTGTCAGGTATTTTGTTGAGCGGTAATTGTCCTTCCTGTCATTGAGACATTTCCCACAAGGATGAGCGATTCGTCCTCTGGGAGGTCGGCGGCCACTCGTCAAAGATTCATACCCCTGAATTTTTGATGAAGGCCGCCAAAATGTCTCTTGTAAAAACCCTCTCTCTCCTTTCGCTAGTGGCCCTAACCACCGGCTGCATGTCGTTTGTGCCCGATCCGCAGATCCGTTTCGGTGTCGAAGCCCTGGTTCCACCGTTCGAGAGTCGTAACGACAAGGGTGAGCTGGTCGGATTGAATATCGAGTTGGGCAATGCACTGTGTGCCGAACTCAAATCCCGCTGTGTCTGGGTTGATCAGGATTACGCGACCAACATTCACGCCCTCGAATCCAACCTTTTCGACGTGATCATGCCGATGACGGCAACATCGGCGCGTCGAGAGCGGGTCGATTTCACCGATAATCTTTACCCCCTGAGCAGCCGTCTGGTGGCGCGCAAAGGGGCGAATCTTCAACCGGATGTGCAATCGCTCAAGGGTAAGCGTATCGGCGTCCTGACAGGCACCAGCCGCGAAGCGTTCGCCAAGTCCCGTTGGGCCCCGGCCGGAGTGACGGTGCGCAGTTTCGATTTCAACAACCAATTGGTCGCCAGCCTGCTGGCGGGTGAGCTCGACGCGACCCTGCAAGACTCGATTGAAATCACCCAGGCGCTTTTAAGTCAGCCTCAGGGGCAAGGTTTCGATTTTGTCGGTCCGGCGCTCAAGGACCCCATGCTGGGCAGTGGCGTGGCCATGGCTGTGCGAAAAACCGACACCCTGCTGCGCGATAACCTGAATGCGGCGCTTGAGCGTCTTAAGCAAAATGGCCAGTACCTGGCGATTACCCAGCGTTATTTGCCACCAGCAGCGCCGGATTCACCACGTTACTTTCCGAATGAGGAAGGTCTGGCATTCTCCGATGCGGTGCAGATCGGCGAGACCATTTACCTTTCCGGGGTGCTCGGCCTCGGGGCTGATGGTGAACTGGTGAAGGGCGGCATAGGCCCGCAGACGACGCAGGCCATGGAGAACTTGCGTACCGCGCTGCAACGCAACGGTTCGTCCCTGGCTCATGTAGCCAAATGCACGGTCATCCTTGCCGACATGAGGGATTTTTCCGCCATGAGTGCTGTGTATCGCAGCTTCTTTCCGGCGGATCGTTTGCCCGCACGTACGACGTTTGCTGGCAAGTTGGTCGAGAACGCGCGGGTAGAAGTGGAATGTCTGGCGGTGACGGGCAGCTAATTTTTTTGACGACGAGCCACTGCGCAACGGGATTGCGCAGTGGTTCCGAAGTCTTGCGTCTTAGGCTGCCCGCAACGAAATGAACGCGTAATTCTCGGGAGCATCAGTCGCCACGTGCGCCCCGGCCGCCTGTACTTGCCCGGCAATGTCCTCGCCCGACACATGAAACAACCAGTCAGCGCCTGACTCAGCCAATGGCTGCGCCGCAACCTGGTCGATGACCCTCGCAAACGCCGTCATGTCCGGCAGATAAGCGGTAAAGCCATCGCCCTTCAGTGCTGTAGTCCGAATCCCCAACAGCGCGCAAATCGCATCCTTGGTCCGAATGTCATCGCGATCCGCCTGGCGGGAGCGCTGGATTAATCCGACCAGTTCCTGATCCACCAATTCACCCCCTACAATCAGATCCGGTCCCTTTTCCCACGACTCGGACGGACATTCCTTTACGGCAGTGTTCAGGGGAATGTGTGGATTGATTTCCATCGGGTAGATGCGGCACACAAGCGGCCGGCGTTCGTAGATGCGGCAGAGGTTGTCTTCGTCAAGATTCCGGCAAGGACCGACGTTGTAGGCAGCAAAGGTGATGGCTATGTACGCGTCGGAGGCGCCGCTTCGAACACTCACCGAACGGCGTTCGGCGTGTTCGCGTTGCTGCACTGGCAGGCCCAGGCCATTGCCCAGGAAAGCTTCCACCAGCACGATCACCTGACCGCCGTCGGCCGCCCACATCCGGGCTTCGGGCAGGGTCAGGGGCACGTGGTGGTCGTTGCAGCATTTGCCACAGCCTACGCAGGAAAACGTCGTATTCATTGAACGGCCAGTCGCATAAAAGGATATGAAACGGCGACAGAATGCCGCCGCAAAGGCCGCTATCAAAGCAAGTTATGCGCCAGTCACTGTGCCTTGGTGGTTGGGCGGATGGAGTCCCATTCGGTGACGTAAGCGGTTTTGCTTTTCTTGTTGTAGAGACACAGTTCGGTGCCTTGCTGGCCTTTCATGTGTTTTTGCGGGTATTGGCCTTGCAGCAGAAGTGCGGTGTAGCCAACCCGGTCATCAAACTGCGCGGCGTTGCCCACGGGTTTGGCATTCTTCAAGCCGCTGGCGTTGGTGCAACTGGCGAGCACGGCTTTGTCGTAGGCGGCCCAGGCGTCGGGGCTGGATGCGTGGGCTTGGGTGGCGAGGGCGGTGAGGCAGAGGAGGGTCAGGGTGACAGCTTTCATGGGACAGGCATCCTTGGGCTCGTGTTGGCCGAGGTTGGAGTATGCCTCAAGACGTTTGGTTTGGCCGATATCGCCAAAAGATCGCAGCCTTCGGCAGCTCCTACGGTTGGAATGCGTTCTCCTGTAGGAGCTGCCGAAGGCTGCGATCTTGGCGATGTCAGGCCGGAACCGGTTCCCGGCGGATCACACGCATTCCGGCGTTTTCATACAAACGCTGCGCCCGAAGGTTGTCTTCCAATACCTTCAAATCCACAAAACCTTCGCGCCGTTGCTGAAATATGTTGAAAGCATGTAGCAGCAACGCGCGCCCTAATCCTTGCCCCTGAGCCCGTGGATGCACCACCAGGTTCTTGATATAGGCGCTGGTCCAGCACTGGCACACGCCGACGATACCTTCGGCATCCAGAGCGATAAAGCACAGACTCGGATCATATTCAGGATCGGTTTCAAAACGCTGTTGCCAGACGTCCAGTGCCGGCACGCGACCGCCACCTTGCTGATAACCCAGTTCCATCAAATGATGAACGGCTTCTGCCCGTTCGGGGCGGTATTCGCTGAGGACAATTCCCTGAGGCCAAGTGATCGCAGGCACAACTTCAGCGAGGTTGCGCCGCATCAGAAAGCAGAAGTCCTTGCTCAAGCTTCAATGACCTTGTTCAGCGACAGCCTTGGCCGCTTCGATCAGGCACTTGGTCAGTTCTGGCGAGGAGAACTTGGTCAGCACCGCGTTCGCGCCGGCAAGACGGGCCTTTTCACTGTTCATCGCACTGTCCAAAGAGGTGTGGAGCAGCACATAGAGGTGCGAGAAGTCCGGGGTTTCACGCAAGGTGCGGGTGAAGGCGTAGCCGTCCATCTCCGACATTTCGATGTCCGAGACGATCAGGTTGATCTGCTGGGCCGTGCCTTGCAGGTCCAGCAGGCAGTCGATGGCTTCCTTGGCACTGCGGGCGGTGTGGCATTGCAGGCCGAGGTTGCGCAGCGTGTGCACTGATTGCTGCAACGCCACCTGACTGTCATCGACCACCAGAATCCGCGCGTTGCCGAGTACTTCGGCGTCTTCCATGCTCAGTTCGGTCGGGGCCGTTTCGATTTGTGCCGGGGCGATGCCATGAATCACTTTTTCGATGTCCAGCACCTGTACCAACGTGCCGTCGACCGAGGTCACGCCGGTGATGTACGAACGCACGCCGCCAGAGCCAAAGGGCGGTGGACGAATGTCGGTGGTCAGGCAGTGGACGATCTTGCTCACCGCCTGAACGTGCAAACCCTGCTTGGAGCGGCTGACATCGGTGACGATCAGGCAACCACCGTTCGGGTCTTCCAGCGGCCGTTCACCGATGGCACGGCTGAGGTCGATCACCGACAGCGAGGCACCGCGCAGGGTGGCGATGCCTTTGACGTGGGGATGCGACTCCGGCAGCTTGGTCAGCGGCGGGCAGGGAATGATTTCACTGACTTTCAGCAGGTTGATCGCCATCAGCTTGCCGCTGCGCAAGGTAAACAGCAGAAGCGAAAGTGAATCTGCGCGGGCTTTGTTTGAAGACATAAAAACCTTCTGTGGAAAAAGGTGATGGGCGACCGCGAGGATCGCCAACAGCTATCGATGCCGGGTTATCGACTTGTTGCGGGCAGGCTTTAGGGTTATTCCCCGGTATTGCCGACCAACGCGATCCTGTGTAGCAGCTGCCGAAGGCTGCGTCCGGCTGCGAAGCAGTCGTAAATCCCGATCCCTCGGTGCACCAGATATAGCGCGGTGAATGGTTTGGCGAGGACTTCGTCCTAGGACGCAGCCTTCGGCAGCTGCTACAAGGGATCGCGTTATTTCATTCCCAGGCGTTTGGCCATCCGCCCAAGATTCGCCCGATCCAAGCCTAGCTCACGCGCCGCACTTGCCCAATTGTTATGGTGCCGTTCCAGACAGGCGTTGATCAGTCGACGCTGATAGTCCTCGGTCGCCGCCCGCAAGTCTCCCGAGACCAAAGCAGCAGGGCTGACAGGGACTGGCTCGGTTGCAAGCTCAACGCTGCCATTGGGCAAATCCAGATCCGCCGCGCTCAAGCTGAGAATCTTCGGTCGCTCCTTGCAGTTACCCAACGCCTTCAAGGCACTGCGGCCAATCAAGTGCTCCAGCTCCCGCACATTGCCCGGCCATGCATACGCCAGCAATGCAGCCTGCGCATCGCTGTTCAGGCGCAGGCTGTTGAGGCTCATGCGAGAACGGTTTTGCTCCAGAAAATAGCCGCTGAGCAGCAACACATCCCGCCCACGATCACGCAGTGCTGGCACCAGCAACGGATAAACGCTCAGGCGGTGATAGAAGTCGGCACGGTAGTGGCCGCTGCGCACTTCCTCGGCCAGGTCGCGATTGGTCGCGGCGATCAGACGTACGTCCACCTGATGTTCTTTATCCGAACCCAACCGCTGCAATTGACCGCTTTGCAGGACTCGCAACAATTTGGCCTGGACGGTCAGGGACAGCTCACCGACTTCATCGAGAAACAGCGTGCCGCCATTGGCCAGTTCAAACTTGCCGCGCCGATCGTTCATGGCACCGGTGAAGGCGCCGCGAACATGGCCGAACAATTCGCTCTCCACCAGCGTGTCCGGCAGCGCGGCACAGTTGAGGCTGATGATCGGTTTGTCGGCCCGGGGCGATGCGGCGTGGATGGCTTGGGCGACCAGTTCCTTGCCGACCCCGGTTTCGCCGGTGATCAGCACGGTAAGATCGCTGCCGCCCACCAGATTGATTTCTTCCACCAGCCGTTTGTGGGCCTTGCTCTGGCCAATCATCTCGCGGTTCTGCTGGCCGCTGGCCTGTCGGTAAACCTCGGCACGCTGATGTTCGTCTTCGACACGATTGGCCAGGCGTTCGATGCGCTCGGCGGCGTTGACGGTGGCGGCGGCGAGGCTGGCGAAGGCTTCCAGGGCGTCCAGTTCGATCGGTTCGAAGCGCTCTGGATCGAGCGCGTCGAGGGTCAGCAAACCCCATGGACGCTCGTCGATAAACAGCGGGCAACCCATGCAGTCGTGGACTTCCAGATGATCGTCGAGGCCATCGACCAGACCGTCGTAAGGGTCGGGCAAGTCGCTGTCGGCGGCGAAACGAGTCGGGCCGGGACTGCTGAGCAGCGCTTCGAAACGCGGGTGTTCGCTGACTTTGAAGCGTCGACCGAGGGTGTCGGTGCTCAACCCGTCGACGGCCAGTGGCACCAGCCATTCGCCATCAAGGCGCAGCAGGGCAGCAGCGTCGCACGGGAGCAAGGCGCGCATGGCTTCGAGCAAGCGCCGATAACGCTCGCCTTCGGGGAGTTCGCGGGACAGGTCGGAGACCAGTGGCAGCAGGGTGGTGAGCAAGGCTTTTGCAGTCATAGTGACTCCTTGTAGTCGGTATGACTATAAGTCAGTGTGTGTCGATATGACTATAAAGAATTTAAAGTATTGATTATTAATGGTTTATTTTCTGGCACGGAAACTGATAAGTACAAGGCAGTCAGTTAGCAAATCCAAGTAGATCAGGAGTCGCCTTATGCTTAGCGTTCAAGACCGTGCAATCGTCAAATCCACCGTGCCCTTGCTGGAAAGCGGTGGCGAAGCATTGATCACTCATTTCTACCGCATGATGCTCTCCGAGTACCCGGAAGTCCGCCCGCTATTCAACCAGGCCCACCAGGCCAGCGGTGATCAGCCGCGCGCTTTGGCCAACGGTGTCTTGATGTATGCGCGGCACATCGACCAACTCGACCAGTTGGGCGACCTGGTGGCCAAGATCATCAACAAGCACGTGGCCCTGCAAATCCTCCCGGAACATTACCCGATTGTCGGCGCCTGCCTGCTGCGAGCCATCTCCGAAGTGCTGGGCGATGAGATCGCCACACCTGAAGTGATGGCCGCCTGGGGGGCTGCTTACGGTCAATTGGCCGACATCCTGATCGGTGCCGAAACCAGCATCTACGACCAGAAGGAACAGGCACCGGGCGGCTGGCGCGGGGCGCGGGAATTCATCGTGGTGGCCAAGGTCGAGGAAAGCGCGGAAATCATCTCGTTCTACTTCGAACCGGCGGACAAAGGCCCGATTCTGGCGGCAGAACCCGGCCAGTACATCGGCATGAAACTGATCCTCGATGGCGAAGAGATTCGTCGTAACTATTCGCTGTCGGCCCTGGCCAACAAGGGTCAATACCGGATCAGCGTCAAACGTGAAACCGGTGGCCGCGCCTCTAACCATCTTCACGATCAATTGCATGTGGGCTCCAGCATCCAGCTGTTCCCGCCATCGGGTGAATTCACCCTGACCGACAGCGACAAACCGTTAGTGCTGATCAGCGGCGGCGTCGGCATCACTCCGACGCTGGCGATGCTCGAAGCGGCGCTGGCGACCGAACGGCCGGTGCACTTTATCCACTGCGCGCGTAACGGTAGCGTTCATGCTTTCCGCGACTGGATCGATGGCTTGGCCGAGCGTCATCCGCAGCTCAAACGCTTCTATTGCTACGACGAAGATGATGGCGTGAGCCCGGCGGCGCACCAGGTTGGCCTGTTGAGCCAGGAGCAACTGGGCGAGTGGTTGCCGCAGCAGCGTGACCTGGACGCTTACTTCCTCGGACCTAAGGGCTTCATGGCGGCGGTCAAGCGCCACCTCAAAGCCTTGGGTGTACCGGAGAAGCAAAGCCGTTACGAATTCTTCGGGCCGGCTTCGGCATTGGAATAGTACGCAAAACCTGTAGGAGCCAGGCTTGCCGGCGTAAGGCGATCTTGAATACGCCTTCGCCGGCAAGCCTGGCTCCTACAAATACGTATCAGCCCTTCAATTCCTTCAAATGTTTGTACACCGTTGCCCGCCCCATGTTCAGCACGTTCGCCACATAGTTGGAGGCGCTTTTGCCTTTGAAGGCGCCCTCGGCGTGCAGTGCCAGCACCAGTTCGCGTTTATGGTCACGGGTCAGCAGGTTCAGGCTCAGCTGACGTTCGCGCAGCCAGGCGTGGAGGAAGGTGTTGATGCGCTCCTGCCAGTCATCGCGAAACAGCGAGTCCGGTTGCGGAATCAACTTGCTCGGCGACAGGAACAGGTCCAGCGCGGCTTTGGCATTTTCGAACAACGAAATATTCAAATTAATGCACAGCACCGCCAGCGGATGACCTTCGCTGTCGCGCAGCACGCTGCTCAGGCTGCGAATCTTCTGGCCATCCCAGTTGAGCTTTTCGTACGGCCCGATGTTTCGTTCGCTGATATCGTCGCTGAGCATGTCCTCCAGCGCCGAGTCGTCACCGATTTCCCGTTTGGACAGGTTGTTGGCGATGTAGTCGACCTTCTGTGTGCGTAGATCGTGCAGCACCACCTCGGCGTGAGGAAAGAACAACGTGGCGATGGCATCGGCGATCGCGCGGAAATTGTCCAGCGGCGAGCTCTTCAATGCAGAGTCATCACCGGCCGGTTCTTGTTCTTGGGCGTTCATAAAGTGGAGCTCCAGACAGCATCAGCGCCCCGTCAAAAAAGGGCGCTGGAAGTTTGCCGCAATCGTGTCGACACGTCACCTGCGTCCAAAGGTCAGCCCAGTCGCGAAGGGGAGAGCATTTGGGTGTTCAGACCGAAGCGAGTCAGTTGCTCGGGCAAGGCTTCACCGCGCACCAGTGCGGCGCTGGCCTGGCCCATGGCCGGCGAGGTCTGGATGCCATAACCGCCTTGTGCCGCTACCCAGAATAACCCCGGCACCTGCGGATCAAAACCGGACAGCAAATCACCGTCGCTCACGAAACTGCGCAAGCCGGCCCAGGTGCGGGTCGGACGGCGGATGGTCAGGGTGGTGGCTTCTTCGATCTGGTAGATGCCCATCGCAATGTCCAACTCTTCGGGCTGAACGTCGTGCGGTTCCACCGGGTCGGCGTTGGCTGGCGAGCCGAGGAACATTCCGGCGTCGGGCTTCATGTAGAAGGATTCGTCGAGGCTGACCAGCATTGGCCAATGGTGGATGTCCACGCCCTCGGGACCGGCGAAGATGAACGCCGCGCGGCGCTTGGGTTGCAGGCCCAGTGGTCTGGCACCGGCCAGCTCGCCGATTTTGTCGGCCCAGGCGCCTGCCGCGTTGATGATGATCGGGGCGCTGAAGGTTTGACCGTTGGTTTGCACGTGCCACACACCTTCGGCGTCACGGGTCAGGCTCAGGACTTCGCTGTCGGTATGAACTTCGCCCTTGTTGCGTCGGATACCGCGCAGGTAGCCCTGATGCAAGGCATCGGTGTCGATGTCGCTGGCGGTCGGGTCGTAAATCGCACCATGGACTTTTTCCCGGCGCAGGATCGGCAGGCGCACACAGGCCTCGTCGGCGCTGAGTCGCTGCATCTCCGGCACCGTGGCTTTGGCGCTCAGGTATTGATTGTTCAGCTCGTCCGGGTCGCCGGTGAAGTCCACGGTCATCTCGCCACGCGGGGTCAGCAGCGGGTGTTCGCAGAAACCAGGCGGCGGTGCGTCGAAGAAGTCGCGACTGGCTTGGGTCAGCGCCCGAACCTGCGGTGTGCCGTAAGCGGCGGTGAATAATGCGGCTGAACGTCCGGTGGAGTGGTAAGCCGGATGGGATTCGCGTTCGAGCACGATCACTCGGGCGTGCTGCGACAACCAGAAACCGGTGGAAGCGCCGGCAATCCCGCCGCCGATGATGATGAAATCTGCCTGGCTCATGAACGTCTCCTGATGGGCGCAAAGGCCAAATTTGTAGTGATCCTTTGTAGGAGCTGACGAGTGGAACGAGGCTGCGATCTTTTGACTTTGCTTTTAAAGGCAAGATCAAAGGATCGCAGCCTCGTTCCACTCGTCAGCTCCTACAGGGATCGTGGTGTTAGTGCTGTAGGCGGTAAAGGGCATTGGCCAGTGCGATGTCTTCCAGGCCCAGGCCAATGGAGCGGAAGAACACATGGCGGTCGTAGTCGGGGCGCTGGACTTTTTCGCTGAGCAGGTCAGGCAGGTCGCCGATGATCGCGCCCTTATCCCAACCATGCTGTTCACCGGCAATCAGCATCTCGCCGGCCGAGCCCGGGGTGGTCAGACGATAGTCGCAGAACACTTGCATGTCATTGAGGCTCTGCGGCGGCACTTCGTGGGCACGCGGTGCGTTGGTGCTGATGGAGGTGATCAGTGCCGGTTTGCTCAAGCTTGACGGGTCGATCACCGGGGCTGCGGATGAGGTGCAGAGCATGATCACGTCGGCGTCTTGAACCGCTGCTTCACGACTGTCGACAATGGTCAGGCGTGGATCGAGACTTTGGAGCTGTGCCAATACTTCGGGATTCTTGTCGCTCAGACTCGGCGAGTAGAGGCTGATGCTCTGCCAGTCGCGCAGGCCTTTGACGTAGTGCAAGTGCGCCTGGGCGACCTTGCCGCTGCCGATGATCGCCAGGCGTCGAGCCTTCAGCGGGGCGAGGGCGTCGACCGCCACTGCGGTTGTTGCGGCGGTGCGTGCCGTGGTCAGTTCACCGGCATCGCAGAGCAGCAACGGCTGGCCGGTCTGCATCGACATCAGCAGCGTCCAGGCAGTCACCAGCGGGCCTTGTTCTCGAACGATGTACGGCGAGGTCTTGACCCCGTACACGCCGTCTTCGGCCAGTACGCCCAGGTAGTTGATGAAGTCGCCAGCACCCTGTGGGAACTCCACCAGTTGCTGCGCCGGTTGCACGGCTCGCCCGGCGGCCAGGTCGCGGAACAGTTTGCGCAGGATCTGCGGTACGTCGACCTGCGCCAGCAGCTCACGGGCCTGAGGTTGGGTAATCACATAAGGCGTACTGGTCATGGTCGGCTCCGGGAGCTGGAAGTAAACTAATTTGTCCATTATGGACTTTTAGTTGTCTTGATCAATGTCCGGACGAAAAAAAAGCGCAGTCCGTTTCCGGCTGCGCCTCTTTTAGTGCGACCCGCGTTACGGGCGCTTGCGCTCAACCGCCCGCAGCAGATGCGTCGGTGGCGTTTCACAGCTGATCTTGCGACCCAGCAGCGCCTCGATGGACGGTAGCTGGTAGGAGTCGTCTTCACCGGCAAAACTGATGGACACGCCATCGGCGCCGGCACGACCGGTGCGGCCGATACGGTGCACGTAATCGTCCGGGACTTCCGGCAGGGTGAAGTTGATCACGTGGCTGATGCCGTCGATGTGAATGCCGCGACCGGCCACATCGGTGGCGACCAGGACGCGGATCTTGCCTTCGCGGAAACCTTCCAGGGTCTTGATGCGCTTGTGCTGCGGCACGTCGCCGGACAGTTGCGCGGCGTTGACGCCATCACGCACCAGGCGTTCTTCGATGCGCCGCACTTCATCCTTGCGGTTGGCGAACACCATCACCCGTTCCCAACCGTTGTCGTTGACCAGGTTGTAGAGCAGTTTGTATTTGTCGGCACCGGCGACGGCGTAGATGTGTTGCTCGACGTTTTCGCTGGCCACGTTCTGCGACTCGATCTCGACGATCGACGGGTCGGTGGTCCATTGCTTGGCCAGGTTCATCACGTCTTCGGTGAAGGTCGCGGAGAACAGCAGCGTCTGACGCTCGTTTTTCGGCGGGGTCTGGCGAATGATCTGACGCACTTGTGGGATGAAACCCATGTCGAGCATTCGGTCGGCTTCGTCCAGGACCATGACTTCGACCATGTCCAGGTGCACGTCGCCGCGCTGGTTGAAGTCCAGCAGACGACCCGGCGTGGCCACGAGGATGTCGCAATGACGGGCTTCGAGGTTTTTGAGCTGCTTGTCGAAGTCCATGCCGCCGACAAACGTCATGACGTTGAGGCCGGTGTATTTGGTCAGGTCGGCTGCGTCCTTGGCGATCTGCACCACCAGTTCACGGGTCGGTGCAATGATCAGCGCCCGTGGCTCGCCCATGTAACGCTCTTTCGGCGGCGGGGTTTCCAGCAACTGAGTGATGATCGAAATCAGGAACGCTGCGGTTTTGCCGGTGCCGGTCTGGGCGCGGCCAATGGCATCTTTGCCGGCCAGGGTGAAGCCGAGGACTTGTGCCTGGATCGGCGTGCAATACGGGAAGCCCAGGTCCTGGATGGCGTGCATCAGTTCGGGGGCGAGTTTGAAATCGTGGAAACGGGTTTTGCCTTCCTGGGGTTCGACGGCGAAGTCTTCGAGTTTCCAGGGGATAACCGGTGCTTTTGGCTTGGGTTCGCGACGCGGTCTGGCAGGTTTCGCAGCTTCGCTGCTCGGTTCTTCAGAGGCCTGAGCCTCAACGGGTTGGACGGCCGGTGTGGTCATCGGCTCGTACTTCGGTACCGCTACGGTTGCGGTCCGGCCAGACTGATTACCGTCGGTGCGGTGGCTGGGATGGTGAGACGGAGCGCTGGAGACTGGCGCGAGCTGCTCAGTCTCGCTTTTACCGAACATTTTCTTGAGTGCTTTGAGCACGGTCATCTCATCAATTGGTTAAGGAATATACGCCGGCCAGTGTAATGCAAGAATCGGGCGCGGCGTAGTGGGATGGATCAATGGGCTGCTTTTCACATAAACAGTTAACGCAAGCGCTCGGCGAGCCAGACACCAATGTCGCGAATTTCCTCGGGTAACACTTCGTGGCCCATTGGGTATTCCTGCCATGTGACGGTGACACCATGCTGCTTTAAATACTCGTAGGCGGTTCGGCCCATGGAGTTTTGAACGACGTCATCGTACTGGCCGTGTAAAGACAGAACGGGAATGCGCTGCTGGCTGGCGGAAAGCTCCAGTTCATCGCTGAAGGTCGGTGCATAGGTCGAGAGGGCAAGTACGCCACCCAGTGGTCCCTGCCATTTCAGAAACGCGGCGTGTAACGCCACCGCGCCACCTTGGGAAAAACCTGCCAGAAATATCCGCGAGGCGTCTATTCCGCTGGCGCGCTGCACGTCGATCAATTTAACGATCCTGTCTGCCGACTCTTCCAGCTGCTCGCGGTTGATCGCGCGCGCGGGGCTCATGGCCAATATGTCGTACCAACTTGGCATCTCGTAACCACCATTGATGGTGACGGCGCAGGTTGGTGCCTGGGGCAGAACGAAGCGGGTGGTCAGCAGGCTTTCCTGCAGTGCTTCGGCCACCGGCAGGAAGTCGTAGCGATCGGCGCCCAGGCCGTGCAGCCAGATAACGCAGGCGTCTGCAGGCTTGACGGGCTGAAGAATCAAGGGCTCGGTCATGGTTGCTCCAATGTTGTGCAGGCGCTCTCATTGAGTGCGAGGTCTGAGGGCGTGCCTGGTTGATCAGTTAAGAAGATGTCGCAAGGCTACAAGTTTTGCTATTGACCTGTAGCGCAATCGCTTCAGCGAGCGGTCTGGTACGGGCTTTGCTATGGGAAAACGGTGCAACCCATCTCGCGCCTTGCGGTAACACTATCAGTGTACTGCTGGCGATGGGATAGCAAAGAATCCGGTGATGGATGTTCGCCAGTGGCCGCTACGGGCTTCGCGAACGTGAAAGGGCTACAGCCCGTTCGGCCGATTGGTGAGAAGTGAGTTGTCCATGATGTGGATTTTCTCCTACTAGACTCATAGCGCAGGTCTTACGTCGGTTGACCCCAAAAAAAGCCAACACGGGTCAACAACGCCTCATAAGGGTGCGACTGGACTCAGCTCCGACACAACAAGAGCAAAACTGGAGGTTTGAATGAAGATGTTGAAATCCACCCTGGCTATCGTGACTGCAGCCGCAGTACTCGGTGTCAGTGGGTTCGCTCAGGCGGGTGCAACCCTGGATGCAGTGCAGAAGAAAGGTTTCGTACAGTGCGGCGTAAGTGACGGTCTGCCGGGCTTCTCGGTTCCGGACTCGACTGGCAAGATCATCGGCATCGATGCTGACGTCTGCCGCGCTGTAGCCGCTGCCGTTTTCGGCGATGCGAGCAAGGTCAAATTCAGTCAGTTGAACGCCAAAGAGCGTTTCACCGCGCTGCAGTCCGGCGAAATCGACGTGCTGTCGCGTAACACCACCTGGACCAGCTCCCGCGATTCGGGCATGGGCCTGGTGTTTGCTGGCGTGACGTACTACGACGGCATCGGCTTCCTGGTGAACAACAAGCTGGGCGTGAAGAGCGCGAAAGAACTCGACGGCGCCACCATCTGCATTCAAGCCGGTACCACGACCGAGCTGAACGTTTCCGACTACTTCCGTGGCAACGGTCTGAAATACACCCCGATCACCTTCGACACCTCCGATGAAAGCGCCAAGTCGCTGGAATCCGGTCGTTGCGACGTGCTGACCTCCGACAAATCCCAGCTCTACGCACAGCGCAGCAAGCTGGCGACCCCGACCGACTACGTCGTTCTGCCGGAAACCATCTCCAAGGAGCCTCTGGGCCCGGTCGTGCGTAAAGGCGACGAAGAATGGTTCAGCATCGTCAAGTGGACCCTGTTCGCGATGCTCAACGCTGAAGAAATGGGTATCACCCAGAAAAACGTTGAAGCTGAAGCCAAAGCCACCAAGAACCCGGACGTTGCTCGTCTGCTGGGCGCTGACGGTGAATACGGCAAAGACCTGAAAGTGAAGAAAGACTGGGTCGTGCAGATCGTCAAGCAAGTGGGTAACTACGGTGAAGTGTTCGAGAAAAACCTCGGCAAGGGCACTCCACTGGCCATCGACCGCGGGCTGAACGCTCTGTGGAACAACGGCGGCATTCAATACGCACCACCAGTGCGCTGATGGTTCTATCACCCGGTGGGCCAACCGCCGGGTGATGTTCTGTTCCATTATTTGCGGGGCACTTCATGCAAAATTCAATCGGCGCACCAAAGCAGAGGCTCAGCCTCAGCGATCCAAAAGTGCGTGCGTGGCTATTTCAGATCATCACCATTGTGGCGGTGGTCTCGATGGGCTGGTATCTGTTCGACAACACACAGACCAACCTTCAACACCGGGGCATTACCTCCGGCTTCAGCTTTCTGGAGCGCAGTGCCGGTTTCGGCATCGCTCAACACCTGATCGACTACACCGAATCGGACACGTATGCCCGGGTGTTTGTCATCGGCCTGCTCAACACGCTGCTGGTGACCTTCATCGGCGTGATCCTGGCGACGATCCTCGGGTTCATCGTTGGTGTGTCACGGCTGTCGAAGAACTGGATCATCAGCAAGCTGGCGACTGTTTATGTGGAAGTCTTCCGCAACATTCCGCCGCTGCTGCAAATCCTGTTCTGGTACTTCGCGGTGTTCCTGACCATGCCGGGGCCACGCAACAGCCATAACTTCGGCGACACTTTCTTCGTCAGCAGCCGTGGCCTGAACATGCCGGCCGCGTTGACGGCGGACGGTTTCTGGCCGTTTGTGGTCAGCGTCGTCGTGGCCATCGTCGCCATCGTGCTGATGAGCCGCTGGGCCACCAAACGCTTCGAAGCGACCGGCGTACCGTTCCACAAGTTCTGGGTGGGCCTGGCGCTGTTCCTGGTGATCCCTGCGCTGTGCGCCTTGATCTTCGGCGCGCCGCTGCACTGGGAAATGCCGAAGCTGCAAGGCTTCAACTTCGTCGGTGGCTGGGTGCTGATCCCGGAACTGCTGGCGCTGACCCTGGCCCTGACGGTGTACACCGCGGCGTTTATCGCCGAGATCGTGCGTTCGGGCATCAAGTCGGTCAGCCACGGCCAGACCGAAGCGGCGCACTCGTTGGGATTGCGCAACGGTCCGACGCTGCGCAAGGTGATCATCCCGCAAGCCCTGCGCGTGATCATTCCACCGCTGACCAGCCAATACCTGAACCTGGCGAAGAACTCCTCGCTGGCGGCCGGTATCGGTTATCCGGAAATGGTCTCGTTGTTTGCCGGTACGGTGCTGAACCAGACCGGGCAGGCGATCGAGGTGATTGCCATCACCATGAGCGTGTACCTGGCGATCAGTATCAGCATTTCCCTGCTGATGAACTGGTACAACAAGCGCATTGCGCTGATCGAGCGGTAAGGAAAAGCGCATGACGACTCATACTTTCAAACCTGACATGCCACCCCCGAGCCGCAGCATCGGTGTCGTGGCGTGGATGCGCGCGAACATGTTCTCCAGCTGGCTCAACACCCTGCTGACCCTGTTCGCGTTCTACCTGATCTACCTGGTGGTGCCGCCGATCCTGCATTGGGCGATCCTCGATGCCAACTGGGTCGGCACCACGCGCGCCGACTGCACGAAGGAGGGCGCCTGCTGGGTGTTCATTCAACAGCGCTTCGGCCAGTTCATGTACGGCTACTACCCGACAGACCTGCGCTGGCGCGTGGACCTGACCGTGTGGCTGGCGGTCATCGGCGTGGCACCGTTGTTTATCTCGCGCTTTCACCGTAAAGCGGTGTATGGCCTGAGCTTCCTCTTCCTGTACCCGATCATTGCCTACTTCCTGTTGCATGGTGGTCTCTTCGGTCTGAGCACCGTGGCGACCAGCCAGTGGGGCGGGCTGATGCTGACTCTGGTGATCGCCACCGTCGGTATTGCCGGTGCGTTGCCGCTGGGTATCGTCCTGGCGCTGGGCCGTCGTTCGAACATGCCGGCGATTCGGGTGGTCTGTGTGACCTTCATCGAATTCTGGCGCGGCGTGCCGCTGATCACGGTGCTGTTCATGTCCTCGGTGATGCTGCCGTTGTTCCTGCCTGAAGGCATGAACTTCGACAAACTGCTGCGGGCACTGATCGGCGTGATCCTGTTCCAGTCGGCCTACGTCGCCGAAGTGGTGCGTGGCGGTCTGCAAGCGATTCCCAAAGGTCAGTACGAAGCGGCTGCAGCGATGGGCCTCGGTTACTGGCGCAGCATGGGCCTGGTAATTCTGCCGCAAGCCCTGAAGCTGGTGATCCCCGGTATCGTCAACACCTTCATTGCGCTGTTCAAGGACACGAGTCTGGTGATCATCATCGGCCTGTTCGACTTGCTCAACAGCGTCAAACAAGCCGCCGCCGACCCGAAATGGTTGGGCATGGCCACCGAAGGCTATGTGTTCGCGGCCCTGGTGTTCTGGATTTTCTGTTTTGGTATGTCCCGCTACTCCATGCATTTGGAACGTAAGCTGGACACTGGCCACAAGCGTTAGGAGCGTAGTTTATGAGTGAAGCGATCAAACAGCCTGTGAGCCCTGAAGGCATTATTCAGATGCAGGGCGTGAACAAGTGGTACGGCCAGTTCCACGTGTTGAAAGACATCAACCTGAACGTTAAACAGGGCGAGCGTATCGTCTTGTGCGGCCCGTCGGGTTCCGGCAAATCCACCACCATTCGTTGCCTCAATCGTCTGGAAGAGCACCAGCAAGGTCGCATCGTGGTCGATGGCGTGGAGCTGACCAACGACCTCAAGCAGATCGAATCGGTTCGCCGTGAAGTCGGCATGGTGTTCCAGCACTTCAATCTGTTTCCGCACCTGACCATCCTGCAGAACTGCACCCTGGCGCCGATGTGGGTACGCAAGATGCCCAAGCGCCAGGCCGAAGAAATCGCCATGCATTACCTTGAGCGCGTACGCATTCCGGAGCAGGCGCATAAATTCCCGGGGCAACTGTCTGGCGGTCAGCAACAGCGTGTGGCGATTGCCCGCGCCCTGTGCATGAAACCGAAAATCATGCTGTTCGACGAACCGACCTCGGCACTCGACCCGGAGATGGTGAAAGAGGTGCTCGACACCATGATCGGCCTCGCCGAAGACGGCATGACCATGCTCTGCGTGACCCACGAAATGGGCTTCGCCCGCACCGTGGCCAACCGCGTGATCTTCATGGACAAGGGCGAAATCGTCGAGCAGGCGGCGCCAAACGACTTCTTCGATAACCCGCAGAATGAACGTACCAAACTGTTCTTGAGCCAGATCCTGCATTGATCCTGCGCAGGTGTTGAAATGAACCCGGACTTGATCCGGGTTTATTTTGTCTGGGGTTTGAGGTCAGGAGGTGAGTGCCGCTTCCAGTTCCGGATGGCGGGCGGCCAATAGTTGTTTGAGGGCGGCACCTTCGTTCAATACCTGAATTTCCGCCAGTAAATAGGGATGACGATCCAACAGCTGCATCAGTGTGAGTAACGGTTTGGGCGCAGGCAGCTCTCCACGCTCATACCGCGAAAAGGCATTGTTCCCACCGCCGGACAGCAACTTCACTGCGTTTTTTTGCGTGAGGTGGAGTTTGCGGCGGATACGCTTGATCTCCGAGCCGATCAGTTGCAGGCAGTCCTGAAGCAATTGATCGCTGGCATCTGCATAACGCTCGGCGCTGTCGGTGTCATGATCGAATTCGATTTCACCGCAAACTCTGCATTCCCAACCCGCAAGCTCGTCAACAAGTCGCGACATCTGTTTGTAATTGACTGAGAGTGTGCGGCCTTCGAAGTGCCCCATCCCATCGTGTGTGCCACAGTTGACGCATTGCTGCGTTCTCATAGGTCTTTCTCCTTGAAGGAGACTACTGGATGTCAACCGCCGGGGCGGTAAGACACTTTTATGTAAATCTCCAATCCGTGAAATGTTGTGTGATAAACGTCCTGCCAAACCCGGTGGTCGACATAGGTGGTGATGGATTTGAAAAGCATTCGGCGTTCCAGTGCACAGATCACCTCGATCATTTGCCGGACGTTGAAACCCATGTAGCTGCCCGATTCCACAGCCCGTCGGGTGAATGCCTTTCTACCCAGCCTGACCACCTCAGCCTTGATCACCGCCAAGTCGTAATGGGGTGTGCTCTTTTCCATAAGAAACCAAAACCCTGCCCCTGAAATTACCCTTAAAGGGTAATTTTAACTAATCGAAAATCCCGCTTCATTCCCTCTCTCTGACCGTAGGCGGTTGCCGTCCTACTTGAAGCTGACTAACATGTCAGAAAATTCATCCTATGATTGGATGAAAGGGCGAATCCTATGTCAGACATTTCTCCGCTAGTTAAACGGTCCCTGGTCGACCAGGCACTGGACCAGCTACGCCTGCGCATCACCGAAGGCGTCTGGACGGTCGGCCAGCGTTTACCGACCGAACCTGAGCTGTCCGCCGAGCTGGGCATCAGCCGCAATACCGTGCGTGAAGCCATGCGTGTATTGGCGTTTTCCGGGTTGATCGAAATCCGTCAAGGCGACGGCAGCTATTTGCGGGCGGTGGTCGATCCGCTCGACACCATGAAGGCGTTGTCCCGCTGCTCCCACGAGCAGGCCCGGGAGACTCGGCACATTCTGGAAGTCGAGGCCATCGGCCTGGCCGCGTTGCGTCGTACCGACGAAGACCTGGTGGCATTGCGTGAGGCGTTGGGCGTCAGTGGCAGTCACTACCACGGCGATCTCGACACGTATATCGCCTGCGATCTGGTGTTCCACCGCCGCTTGGTTGACGCCGCACACAACCCGACCCTCAGTGAGTTGTACCGCTATTTTTCCAGCGTCATCGGGGCGCAGTTGCGCGAGACCCTGAACATTTCCCCTCGACGCCAAGAGGTGTTCGACCTCCATATCGAACTGCTTGATGCCGTCGAGCAACGCGACCCGGAACGGGCCAAAGCCCTGTCGAGGCAGTTGATCAATGAACCTTGAAACCGAGAATTCCATGTCCAGCAGCAACAGCAACATCACTCAGCCCAAGCGCACGGCGGAGCTCGAAGAGCTGCTGATCGACGCGGAGGCGGATGACGAACAGGTCCAGCAAAGTCACCCGATCCTGCGGCGGCCGTGGCTGCTGTTGCTGGGCCTGATTCTGGTGGCGCTGAACCTGCGTCCGGCGCTGTCGAGCATGGCGCCGATGCTCAGCGAGGTGTCGAAAACCCTCGGTTTGTCGGCAGCCCAGGCCGGTTTGCTGACGACGTTGCCGGTGCTGTGCCTCGGCTTGTTTGCACCACTGGCGCCCGTGCTGGCACGACGTTTCGGCGCCGAGCGAGTGGTGCTGGGCATTCTCTTGATGTTGGCCGGTGGGATCATCCTGCGCAGTTCGTTCGGCGAGATCGGCCTGTTTGCCGGCAGCGTGCTGGCCGGCGCGAGCATCGGTGTGATCGGCGTATTGCTGCCCGGCATCGTTAAGCGCGACTTCGCGAAACACGCGGGCACCATGACCGGCGTCTACACCATGGCCCTGTGCCTGGGCGCGGCGATGGCCGCGGGTGCGACCGTGCCGTTGAGCGAGCATTTCGACAAGAGCTGGGCCTTGGGCCTCGGCTTCTGGGTGGTTCCGGCATTGGTCGCGGCGATTTTCTGGTTGCCACAGGTCGGGCAGAAACACGGAGCGCACAACGTCGCGTATCGGGTTCGCGGTCTGTTGCGTGATCCACTGGCCTGGCAAGTGACGCTCTACATGGGCCTGCAATCTTCTCTGGCCTACATTGTGTTCGGCTGGTTGCCGTCGATCCTGATCGGTCGCGGCCTGACGCCGACCCAGGCGGGTCTGGTGCTGTCAGGCTCGGTCATTGTTCAGTTGGCGAGTTCACTGGCGGCGCCATGGCTGGCGACGCGTGGCAAGGATCAGCGTCTGGCGATCGTCATCGTCATGCTGCTGACCCTTGGCGGTTTGTTCGGTTGTCTTTACGCACCGATCGAAGGCTTGTGGGGCTGGGCGATCCTGCTGGGTCTGGGGCAGGGCGGTACGTTCAGTCTGGCGTTGACCCTGATCGTGCTGCGTTCGCGGGACGCCCATGTCGCGGCGAACCTGTCGAGCATGGCCCAAGGCTTCGGTTACACCCTGGCGTCCATGGGGCCGTTCGCGGTCGGCATCGTGCATGACTGGACCGGTGGCTGGAACGCCTTGGGCTGGATTTTCGGCATCATCGGCCTTGGGGCGATCATCGCCGGTCTCGGCGCCGGCCGTTCGCTGTACGTCCAGGTCGAAAGCGAAAAGGTCTGACACCCGCACACTGTCGGTATTCGGCTCACGAATGCCGATAGTGTTCCGCGCCTTTGTTGACTATCGTGCAGGCAATCTTTTGAAACCACTTTGCGCATCTATTTGCACATCCAGAGGGAGCCTGTCCATGAGTGATGCCCACAACGCATTGATCACCCAGTTCTACCAAGCCTTCCAGCGTCTGGATGCCGAGGCCATGAGTGCCTGCTATACCGACGACGTGGTGTTCAGTGATCCTGCGTTCGGCGAACTGCGCGGCCAAGAGGCCGGCGACATGTGGCGCATGCTCACTACCCGGGCCAAGGATTTTTCCCTGACGTTCGATAACGTGCGCAGCGATGAGCGAACCGGTGGTGCCCATTGGGTGGCGACCTACCTGTTCAGCCAGACCGGCAACACCGTGGTCAACGATATTCAGGCACGCTTCGTTTTTCGCGACGGCAAGATTTGCGAGCATCACGACAGCTTCGACATGTGGACCTGGTCCCGACAGGCGTTGGGTTTCAAGGGACTGTTGTTGGGCTGGACGCCGGCGGTGAGAAACGCCGTGCGCGCGCAAGCCTTGAAGGGGCTGAAGGCATTCCAGGCCAGTCGCTGATAAGATCGCGGCTTGTTTCCTTTCAAGCCTTGATCGTCACGTGAACACCGCCAGCGAATCTTCCGTCATTGCCGCCGAACCGATGCTGCCTGTCAGCAAACCCTGGTTCGTCTACCTCGTTCGCGCGGCCAATGGTTCGCTCTACTGCGGGATCAGCGACGATCCCGTGCGCCGCTTCGCCACCCACCAGAGTGGCAAGGGTGCACGCTTTTTTCTCTCCAGCCCTGCCGTGGCATTGGTCTACACCGAAGCCTGCCGCGATAAAAGCGAAGCGCTGCGGCAGGAACGACTGATCAAAAAACTCAAGAAAAGCGCCAAGGAATGTTTGGTGGCGAGCGCCGCTGCGGGCTTATCAATCTGACTGATAAGTGCCCATCAGGCAGATGGCTGGGCTGCACATGGAATGCGCGCTAAGCTGCGGATTCCCTATCCGTGCGGCGGAGCCGAGCATGTCCGAGTTAATTCTTCATCATTACCCGACGTCCCCTTTTTCTGAAAAGGCCCGCTTGCTGCTGGGCTTCAAGGGGCTGTCCTGGCGCTCGGTGAAGATCTCGCCGGTGATGCCAAAACCCGATCTGACCGCGCTGACCGGCGGCTACCGCAAGACGCCAGTGTTGCAGATTGGCGCGGATATCTATTGCGACACGTCGCTGATCGCCCGTCGTCTGGAACAGGAAAAAGCCTTGCCGGCGTTCTTCCCTGAAGGTCAGGAAATGATCGCCGCCACGTTCGCCGCATGGGCGGATTCGGTGGTGTTCCAGCACGCGGTCAGCCTGGTGTTTCAACCGGAATCAATCGCCGTGCGCTTCGGCAATATGCCGCCGGAAGCGATCAAGGCATTCATTGCCGATCGCGCGGAGTTGTTCAGCGGTGGCAGCGCCACACGGCTGCCGGCAGAGCAGGCCCGGCATCAGTGGCCGACCATCATGACGCGTCTGGAGCAACAGCTTCAGCGTGAGCAGGGCGACTTCCTGTTCGGCGAGCCGTCGATTGCCGACTTCGCCCTGGCCCATCCGTTGTGGTTTCTCAAGGCTACGCCCGTCACTTCACCGTTGGTCGATGCTTATCCGGCGGTTTCGGCGTGGCAGGGGCGCGTGTTGGGCTTCGGTCATGGCGCGTTCAGCGAGATGAGCTCCGAAGAGGCGCTGGAGGCGGCGCGCAATGCCACACCGGCCGCATTGCCGGATGAGCAATTCGACGAGCCAAATGGTTTTGAGGTTGGCCAGCAGGTGGTCATTGCCGCCATCGATTACGGCGTTGACCCGGTGGCGGGTGAGTTGCTGTTTGCGGGCAGTGAAGAATTGATTCTGCGTCGTGAAGACGAGCGGGGCGGTGTGGTGCATGTGCACTTTCCGCGATTCGGGTTCCGCATCGAAAAACGCTGATCCATTACTAATACTCTAGCGATAGGGATATCGCCAAGATCGCAGCCTTCGGCAGCTCCTACGCCGATCAACATGTAGGAGCTGCCGAAGGCTGCGATCTTTTGATCTTCAAATCATTTCAGTGCGGCGAGAATGCTGTCCGGGTCATACCCGCGAATCAACGTCCCGTTCACATCGATGATCGGAATCCCGCCGCCACCCAGCGCCTCGTAGTCCTTGCGCGCCTCGGCATCCTTCTCGATATCGAACTCCTTGTACGGAATGCCCTTCTGATCGAGAAAGCGCCGAGTCAGTTTGCAGTAACCACACCATTCAGTGGCGTAGAGCACGACGTTGGCCTTGGCCTGAGTCTGCTCCGACACCACCTGCGCCGGATGGAACACCCGCTCGATCTTGCCCCAGTTCTGGTAGACCACGACCACCAGCAGGATCAGCAGGAATTTCTTCAGTTTTCCGCCGAGCATCAGTTACGCCGCTTGAGCTGATCGGTGAGCTGGGTCGGCAGACCTTTGATGATCAGCGTGCCGGCTTCTTCGTCGTATTCGATCTTCGAGCCCAGCAGGTGCGCTTCGAAGCTGATGGACAGGCCTTCGGCGCGACCGGTGAAGCGGCGGAACTGGTTGAGGGTACGTTTATCTGCCGGAATCTCCGGCGACAAGCCGTAGTCCTTGTTGCGGATGTGATCGTAGAAGGCTTTCGGGCGTTCTTCGTCGATCAGCTCCGAGAGTTCTTCCAGGCCCATGGGTTCGCCCAATTTTGCCTGGCTGCTGGCGTAATCCACCAGGGTCTTGGTCTTCTCGCGGGCGGACTCTTCCGGCAGGTCTTCGCTTTCGACGAAGTCACTGAAGGCCTTGAGCAGGGTGCGGGTTTCGCCGGGGCCGTCGACGCCTTCCTGGCAGCCGATGAAGTCGCGGAAATACTCCGAAACCTTTTTGCCGTTCTTGCCTTTAATGAACGAAATGTACTGCTTGGACTGCTTGTTGTTCTGCCACTCGGACACGTTGATCCGTGCCGCCAGGTGCAGTTGGCCCAGATCCAGGTGCCGGGACGGGGTCACGTCCAGTTGATCGGTCACTGCAACGCCTTCACTGTGGTGTAGCAGGGCGATCGCCAGGTAGTCGGTCATGCCTTGCTGATAATGCGCAAACAGCACGTGGCCGCCCACAGAGAGGTTCGACTCTTCCATCAGCTTTTGCAGGTGTTCCACCGCCACACGGCTGAACGCTGTGAAATCCTTGCCGCCATCGAGGTATTCCTTCAGCCAGCCGCTGAACGGGTGTGCCCCGGACTCGGCATGGAAGAAACCCCAGGCCTTGCCTTGTTTGGCGTTGTAGCTCTCATTGAGGTCGGCAAGCATGTACTCGATGGCGCTCGACTCGGCCAGTTCGGAGTCGCGGGCGTGGAGAACTGCAGGTGTGCCGTCGGGTTTTTTGTCGACCAGGTGGACGATGCAATGGCGGATCGGCATGGGCTTCTCGGCTGATTGAAGAGAGGAGGGCGTGCTCCCCCGAAAAAGCGCCCAGTGTACCGCAACCACTGGTTTTGGCGCGGCACGAAGGGCAATTCGCAGGTGTCCAACGGCGCTTATGCTGTTTTTTACAGTTTTAGAGCAATAAAGCTGACCAAATGGGTAGCTAGAGGCGGATATTTCCCCGTCTCTGTGCTAGTTTTGCCCGGTCTTACGCGAAGTCACTGCGTTAAGCGTGCATTCAGCATTTGTCAGGTCGAACCAAACCCAGATTTCGGTATCTATAACCCCGATCCCGTGGTTATTGGCCGAGGGTGCCAGATCCAGAAGATCGGGCTCGATGGCTGACACTGCACTCTGCAATCCATATGAATTTGATAGGGAAGGAACACTACATGGCTCTTACTAAAGACCAACTGATCGCCGACATCGCTGAAGCTATCGACGCGCCAAAAACCACCGCGCGTAACGCTCTGGACCAACTGGGCCAAATCGTTGCCGATCAGCTGGAAAACGGCGGCGAAATCACTCTGCCAGGTATCGGCAAACTGAAAGTGACTGAGCGTCCTGCCCGTACCGGCCGCAACCCTTCGACTGGCGCTGCCATCGAAATCGCTGCCAAGAAAGTTATCAAGCTGGTTGTGGCCAAAGGCCTGACCGACGCTGTTAACAAGTAAGACGCAGTAAAAAAAGCCGTGCTCCGGAGTGATCCGGGCACGGCTTTTTTGTGTCTGCGATTTACCACAAACACCGCTAAACCAATGTGGGAGCGAGCTTGCTCGCGATGGCGGCCTGTCAGTCAACACTTGTGCTGAGTGTTATGGCCTCATCGCGAGCAAGCTCGCTCCCACAGGGTCACTCAGCTTTTGCGAGCCCAACGTTCGCGCCAGACCTGCTGCTCGGATTTGGTCTGGAAGGTCCAGGCGACGAAACGGCTTTGCTTCTGCCCCTGAGACATTTCCACGACCTGGCTTTCCAGTACGCCGGCCTTTTTCAGCGCCGTCTGGATCGCCGGCAGGTTGGAGGCTTTCGAGACCAAGGTGCTGAACCAAAGCACTTTGTGTTGGAAATGCGCGCTCTCGGCGATCAGTTGCGTCACAAACCGTGCTTCGCCACCTTCACACCACAATTCTGCCGATTGACCGCCAAAGTTCAGCACAGGCAGTTTGCGTTTTGGATCAGCACGGCCCAGCGCGCGCCATTTACGTTCGCTGCCCTTGGTCGCTTCGTCCATCGAGGCGTGGAACGGCGGGTTGCACATGGTCAGGTCAAAGCGTTCGCCGGGTTCGAGCAGGCCCAGCAGAATGTGCTTGGGATTGCTTTGCTGGCGCAACTGGATGGCTTTGTTCAGCCCGTTGGACTGCACGATGGCTTTGGCAGCGGCCACGGCCGTCGGGTCGATTTCCGAGCCGAGGAAGTGCCAGCGGTAGTCGCTGTAGCCGATCAGCGGATAGACGCAGTTGGCGCCCATGCCGATATCGAGCACCTTGACCGGCGCACCGCGAGGGATCTCGCCGTCGTTGACGCTGGCCAGCAGGTCGGCCAGGAAGTGCACGTAATCGGCACGGCCCGGAACCGGAGGGCAGAGGTAGTCGGCCGGGATGTCCCAATGGGCGACGCCGTAGAACGACTTGAGCAACGCACGGTTGAACACCCGCACTGCGTCCGGGCTGGCGAAGTCGATACTTTCCTTGCCGTACGGATTGATGATCACAAACTTCGCCAGTTCCGGCGTGGTTTTGATCAGCGCCGGGAAGTCGTAACGACCCTGATGGCGGTTGCGCGGATGCAGGCTGGCCTTCTCGCGGGGCTCCACGGCTTTGGCCGGGGTGGCGGTGTCAGGCTTCTTGCGCGCGGGGCGGGGTGTGCGGGGGGCGTTCATGGGCGTGGTCGATTCGGGTATGGCTAAAAGTGGCGGGTATTGTCCCACATCCAGCCGTTGTGAACGCAATTGTGACAAACACCGCCATCCCCCCTGTGGGAGCGAGCTTGCTCGCGATAGCGGACTGTCAGCCAACGTCGATGTTGAATGTTATGACCTCATCGCGAGCAAGCTCGCTCCCACAGGGGGGTGGGGTGTTTGGGAGAAAGCGTCGGGCATAAAAAAGGGAGGCCGTTTCGGGCCTCCCGTTTTCATTGCGATGTGCCGTTACAAACTGGCAATCCGCGCATGCTGCTCGGCCAACTTGCCCAAAGCCTGTTCAGCTTCAGCCAGTTTGGCGCGTTCCTTGTCGATGACTTCGGCCGGGGCCTTGTCGACGAAACCGGCGTTAGACAGCTTGCCGCCAACCCGCTGAACTTCGCCCTGCAGACGCAGGATTTCCTTGTCCAGACGGGCCAATTCGGCGTCTTTGTCGATCAGGCCGGCCATCGGTACCAGCACTTCCATCTCGCCGACCAGTGCGGTGGCGGACAGCGGTGCTTCTTCGCCAGCAGCCAACACGGTGATCGATTCGAGGCGAGCCAGCTTCTTCAGCAGGGCTTCGTTCTCCGTGAGACGACGCTGATCTTCGGCGCTGACGTTTTTCAGGAACAGGTTCAACGGCTTGCCTGGTCCGATGTTCATCTCGGCGCGAATGTTGCGCGTGCCAAGCATCAGCGTCTTCAGCCACTCGATATCGTCTTCGGCGCCCTGGTCGATGCGTGCTTCATTGGCCACCGGCCAAGGTTGCAGCATGATCGTCTTGCCTTCGATACCGGCCAGCGGCGCGATGCGCTGCCAGATTTCTTCGGTGATGAACGGCATGAACGGATGCGCCAGACGCAGCGCGACTTCCAATACCCGAACAAGGGTGCGGCGGGTGCCACGCTGACGTTCGACCGGCGCGTTTTCGTCCCACAGCACAGGCTTGGAGAGTTCCAGGTACCAGTCGCAATACTGGTTCCAGATGAACTCGTACAAGGCTTGTGCGGCCAGGTCGAAGCGGAACTGATCGAGTTGACGGGTCACTTCAGCTTCGGTGCGTTGCAGCTGCGAAATGATCCAGCGGTCCGCCAGCGACAGCTCGTAAGCCTCGCCGTTCTGACCGCAGTCTTCGCCCTTGTCCAGCACATAGCGCGCGGCGTTCCAGATCTTGTTGCAGAAGTTGCGATAGCCTTCGACGCGGCCCATGTCGAACTTGATGTCGCGACCGGTGGACGCCAGCGAGCAGAAGGTGAAGCGCAGAGCGTCGGTGCCGTAGCTGGCGATGCCGTCGGCGAACTCGTCGCGGGTCTGCTTCTCGATCTTCTTCGCCAGTTTCGGCTGCATCATGCCGGAGGTGCGTTTCTGCACGAGGTCTTCGAGCTCGATGCCGTCGATGATGTCCAGCGGATCCAGGACGTTGCCCTTGGACTTGGACATCTTCTGGCCCTGGCCATCACGCACCAGGCCGTGAACATAAACAGTCTTGAACGGAACCTGCGGCGTGCCGTCTTCGTTTTTCACCAAGTGCATGGTGAGCATGATCATCCGGGCAACCCAGAAGAAAATGATGTCGAAACCGGTCACCAGCACGTCGGTGGAGTGGAATTTCTTCAGGAATTCGGTCTGCTCAGGCCAGCCGAGCGTGGAGAAGGTCCACAGGCCCGAACTGAACCAGGTGTCGAGAACGTCGTTGTCCTGTTGCAGTGCAACGTCCGGGCCGAGGTTGTGCTTGGCACGTACTTCGGCTTCGTCGCGACCGACATAGACCTTGCCCGACTCGTCGTACCAGGCCGGAATCCGGTGGCCCCACCACAGCTGACGGCTGATGCACCAGTCCTGGATGTCGCGCATCCACGAGAAGTACATGTTTTCGTACTGTTTCGGCACGAACGCGATGCGACCGTCTTCAACGGCAGCGATGGCTGGCTCAGCCAATGGCTTGGTCGACACGTACCACTGGTCGGTCAGCCACGGCTCGATGATAGTGCCGGAACGGTCGCCTTTCGGTACTTTCAGGGCGTGGTCGTTGACGCTGACCAAGAGGCCGGCGGCGTCAAACGCAGCAACGATCTGCTTGCGCGCTTCGAAGCGATCCAGACCGGCGTATTCGGCCGGGATCTTGCCGTCGATGCTTTCGTTGAGCGTGCCGTCGAGGTTGAACACCTGACAGGCCGGCAATACGGCGGCGTTCTTGTCGAAGATGTTCAGCAGCGGCAGGTTGTGGCGCTTGCCGACTTCATAGTCGTTGAAATCGTGGGCCGGGGTGATTTTCACGCAGCCGGTGCCGAATTCTGGGTCGCAGTAATCGTCGGCGATGATCGGGATGCGGCGGCCGACCAGCGGCAGCTCGACAAATTTGCCGATCAGGGCTTGGTAGCGTTCATCGTTCGGGTTAACCGCTACGGCGGCGTCGCCGAGCATGGTTTCCGGGCGAGTGGTCGCGACGATCAGGTAATCGTTGCCTTCAGCGGTCTTGGCGCCGTCGGCCAGCGGGTATTTCAGGTTCCACAGGAAACCTTTCTCGTCATGGTTTTCCACTTCGAGGTCGGAAATCGCCGTGTGCAACTTGGTGTCCCAGTTGACCAGACGCTTGCCGCGGTAGATCAGGCCGTCTTCGTGCAGACGCACGAAGGCTTCTTTAACGGCTTCCGAGAGGCCGTCGTCCATGGTGAAGCGCTCGCGGCCCCAGTCCACGGACGAGCCGAGACGGCGGATCTGACGGCTGATGTTGCCGCCGGACTGATCCTTCCACTCCCAGACTTTCTCGAGGAATTTTTCGCGGCCCAGATCGTGACGATTCTGGCCCTGAGCTTCGAGTTGACGCTCCACCAGCATTTGCGTGGCAATACCGGCGTGGTCGGTACCCGGCTGCCACAGGGTGTTACGACCCTGCATGCGGCGGAAACGGATCAGGGCGTCCATGATCGCGTTGTTGAAGCCGTGACCCATGTGCAGGCTGCCGGTAACGTTCGGCGGCGGGATCATGATGGTGTAGGACTCGCCCGCGCCTTGCGGGGCGAAGTAATTCTCTGACTCCCAGGTGTTGTACCAGGAAGTTTCAATGGCGTGCGGCTGGTAGGTCTTATCCATGCGCGGCGGGACCCTATTGGCATTTATTCAGGAAAAGCCGGCAAGTATAGCGGGGCATGGGGCGTAGGGCGAGCAGGGGCAGACCGGGCGCATCATCAAAAACGACGCCAATCAAATGTGGGAGCGGGCTTGCTCGCGAAGGCGGTGTGTCAGTCAGCATTAATGTTGAATGTTGGACCGCATTCGCGAGCAAGCCCGCTCCCACAAGGAGGGTGGGTTATTCGTACTGGCTGAGGAGGCGTTCCATCCGCGCGCTGAGGCGGCGTTTGATTTCGGTTTCGATGTGCGGGGCGAAGTCGTCGATCACGTCTTGCATGATCAATTGCGCGGCGGCACGCAGTTCGCCATCCAGGTGCAGCAGCTCGTCGGGGCCCTTGCTGGCGACGGGCGCCGGTTGGGCGGCAGGGGCAGCAGGGGCGGGTGGCGCCGGTTCGAGGGTTGGCGGGCTGGCGCCGACCGTATCGAACAGCATTGGAATCTGTTCCTGATCACCTTCCTCGACCGTGTCGGTGAGCAAGGGCGGTTGCAGGTTGTCATCGCCGAGCAATTGACGGATCGACTCAAGGTCGTCCAGCAGATGCGCGGACTTTTGCAGCGGTTTTGGAGTGTCCATCGGAATGCTCAGAGTCGCTGTAAACGGTGATCTTGCAGAGGATAGCCCTGTTCGCGGTAGAAACGGAAACTCTCCCGCGCAGCCGTACGAATCGTCGGATCTTCCACCACCACTTCCGCCACGCGGGCGAACTTGTTGGCGAATGCCGGGACTTTCAGGGCGAGATTGACCAACAGGTCCTGATGCGGGCCGCAGTCATCGCCAAGACCCAACACAATCAAACCGTCCGGCTCATTTTCAGCAGGGCCGTGGGGCACGAAGCTTTCGCCCTTGAAGGCCCACAAACGCGCATCGAGATCGTCACGCTGGGCGGCATCGCTGCAATGCAGATAGATGCGGTGGCCCATGCGCCAGGCTTTTTCGGTGAGCTTGCAGGCAAAATCCAGCCGCGCCGAAGGATCGGCGCTGGGCAGGATATAGAAGTCGACTTTGGTCATTGCGGTTCCTGAGCCAAGGGCGGCGTCACCCGAAAGTGACGCCCCCTGGGTCATCGGTTTCAGGCTTTGGCGCGGTCCAGCAGGTATTGGGTCAGCAATGGAACCGGACGACCAGTGGCGCCCTTGTCCTTGCCGCCGCTGGTCCAGGCCGTGCCGGCGATGTCCAGGTGCGCCCAGTTGAGGTTCTTGGTGAAGCGCGACAGGAAGCAGGCAGCGGTGATGGTGCCGGCTTTCGGACCACCGATGTTGGCGATGTCGGCGAACGGACTGTCCAGCTGTTCCTGGTACTCATCGAACAGCGGCAGTTGCCAGGCGCGATCGTCAGCCGATTGGCCGGCGCTCAGCAGTTGGCCGATCAGTTCGTCGTTGTTGCCCAGCAGGCCCGACGTGTGGGAACCCAGAGCAACGACGCAAGCGCCGGTCAGGGTCGCGATGTCGATTACTGCTTGTGGCTTGAAACGCTCGGAGTAGGTCAGGGCGTCGCACAGCACCAGACGGCCTTCGGCGTCGGTGTTGAGGATTTCCACGGTCTGGCCGCTCATGGTGGTGACGATGTCGCCAGGACGCGAAGCGTTGCCGCTCGGCATGTTCTCGGCGCAGGCCAGGATGCACACCAGGTTGATCGGCAGTTTCAGCTCGAGCACGGCGCGCAGGGTGCCGAATACGCTGGCAGCGCCGCCCATGTCGTACTTCATTTCATCCATGCCGGCGCCCGGTTTCAGGCTGATGCCGCCAGTGTCAAAGGTGATGCCTTTGCCGACCAGTGCATACGGCTTCTCGGATTTCTTGCCGCCGTTGTATTGCATGACGATCAGGCGCGGTGGCTGGGCGCTGCCCTGGCCCACGGCGTAGAACGAGCCCATGCCCAGGTCCTTGATCTTCTTCTCATCAAGGACTTCGACTTTCAGGCTCTTGAATTCTTTGCCCAGGTTCTTCGCTTGCTCACCGAGGAACGTCGGGTGGCAGATGTTCGGCGGCAGGTTACCCAGGTCGCGGGTGAACGCCATGCCGTTGGCGATAGCGGTGGCGTGGGCCACGGCGCGCTCGACTTCAGCCTGTGCAGCCTTGATGGTCACCAAAGTGACTTTCTTCAGGGTGCGAGGCTCGGCTTTCTGGCTTTTGAACTGGTCGAACGTGTATTCGCCGTCCACCAGGGTTTCCGCCAGCAGGCGGGTCTTGCCGTAGCTGTCGCGGCCTTTGACCACGACTTCGTCGAGGGCCAGCACCGCATCGCTGCCGCCCAGGCCTTTAAGGGTGTTGAGGATGCCGGCAATGATTTTACGGAACGGGCGGTCGCCCAGCTCTTCGTCCTTGCCAACGCCGACCAGCAGCACGCGCTCGGCCTTGAGGTTCGGCAGGCTGTGCAGCAACAGACTCTGACCGACTTTGCCAGCCAGGTCACCGCGCTTGAGCACGGCGCTGATGGCGCCACCGCTCAGTTCGTCGAGTTGCTTGGCGACGGCGCCGAGCTTGCGGCCTTCGCCGACGGCGACCACCAGAGTGGCGGTTTTCAACGTTTCTGGGCTAACGCTTTTTACAACCAGTTCCATGTCCGGGTCCCTGAATTAATGGTCAACACGCAAGTGTTCGACGGCATGCGTTCGAGCTTGCTTATAAATAGAAAGACGCAGGTCACGGCCCGCGACAAAGGCCGCAGTTTGAACCTCGTGCCCCGAGCCTGACAACCCTCGGTTGTACGATCTTCAGCGCATTACCCGCCTGCTTGAGCATGCGCAGTGACAGGCGCACCCAATCACAGGATAATGCGCCATCTTTTTCGGCGGCTCTGCCCTGCGGGCTGTCTGATACGTTTGCTTGTTTGGCCGCCTTAGCCTGACAACCCTGGAGTGTCTGGTTTGATCGTCTTCCGTTATCTATCCCGCGAAGTCCTGTTGACCTTGAGCGCCGTCAGCGCCGTGCTGTTGGTCATCATCATGAGCGGTCGCTTCATTAAATACCTCGCCCAGGCGGCCTCTGGTCTCCTGGATCCGGGCTCGCTATTCCTGATCATGGGTTTCCGTCTGCCGGGCTTCCTGCAACTGATTCTGCCGTTGGGCCTGTTTCTCGGGATCCTGCTGGCTTACGGTCGCCTGTACCTCGAAAGCGAAATGACCGTGCTGTCGGCCACCGGCATGAGCCAGCAGCGTCTGTTTGCCATGACCCTTTTTCCGGCCACCCTCGTCGCACTGGTGGTGGCATGGCTGAGCCTGAGCCTGGCGCCACAAGGCGCCAATCAATTCCAGTTGCTGTTGAACAAGCAGGATGCCCTGACCGAGTTCGACACCCTGGAGCCAGGTCGCTTCCAGGCGCTGCGTGACGGAACGCGGGTGACCTACACCGAAACGCTGTCGGACGACCGCATCAACCTTGGCGGCGTGTTCATTTCGCAGAAGAACGTCAATTCCGATAACAAGGATCGCGGGATTTCCGTGCTGGTGGCCGAGAAGGGCCGTCAGGAAATTCGCCCCGACGGTAACCGTTACCTGATTCTCGACAACGGCTATCGCTATGACGGCAATCCGGGACAGGCTGATTACCGGGCGATCAAGTACGACGAGTACGGCGTATTGCTGCCCAAGCCGGACGTCAGCGATGAAGTGACCGACCGTGACGCGATGGCCACCAGTACCCTGATCGCCAGCGATGACATCCGCTCCCGCACCGAACTGCAATGGCGTCTATCCCTGCCGTTGCTGGTGTTCATCGTGACCCTGATGGCGGTGCCGCTGTCGCGGGTCAATCCGCGTCAGGGCCGTTTCCTCAAGCTGCTGCCGGCGATTCTTCTTTATATGGCTTATCTGAGCATTCTGATTGCCGCTCGTGGCGCCCTTGAAAAAGGCAAGATTCCGCCTGTTCTGGGGTTGTGGTGGGTTCACGCGATCTTCCTGGCGATTGGCCTGGGCTTGCTCTATTGGGAGGCAATGCAATTGAAGTTGGCGAGTCGCCGCAGCGCGCTGGAGGTGGCTCGTGGATAAGCTCGATCGCTACATTGGTAGCAGCGTTTTCGTGGCAATTCTGGCGGTACTGGGGATCATTCTCGGTCTGGCGACGCTGTTCGCGTTCATCGATGAGATGAGTGAGGTCAGCGATACCTACACCTTGATGGACGTGTTGAGCTACGTCTTGCTGACCGCGCCGCGTCGTCTTTACGACATGTTGCCGATGGCTGCACTCATCGGTTGCCTGATCGGCCTTGGCAGTCTGGCCAGTCACAGCGAGCTGACCATCATGCGCGCTGCGGGCGTGTCGATCGGGCGAATCGTCTGGGCGGTCATGAAGCCAATGCTGATCCTGATGGTGGTGGGTGTGCTGATCGGCGAATACGTCGCGCCGGCCACCGAAGTCACCGCTCAGGCCAATCGCTCGCTGGCCCAGGGCAGCGGCGATGCGCAAAGCGCCAAGCATGGCCTGTGGCACCGTCAGGGGGACGAGTTCATTCACGTCAACTCCGTGCAGCCAAACGGTTTGCTGTATGGCGTGACCCGTTATCGCTTCGACGATCAGCGCCACATGCTGTCCTCGAGCTTCGCCAAGCGCGCCGAATTCGACAAGGATCACTGGCAGCTCAGCGATGTCACGACCACGTTATTCCATGACAAGAACACCGAAGTAGTGACCGCTCCGGTCGAGCGCTGGAAAGTGGCGTTGAGCCCGCAACTGCTGGATACCGTGGTGATGTCGCCCGATTCGCTGTCGATTAGTGGTCTGTGGGGGTACATCCACTACCTGGCTGACCAAGGCTTGAGCAATGGTCGTTACTGGCTGGCATTTTGGGTCAAGGTGCTGCAACCGCTGGTCACCGCCGCGCTGGTACTGATGGCGATTTCCTTCATCTTCGGTCCATTGCGCTCGGTGACCCTTGGTCAGCGAGTGTTCACCGGCGTGCTGGTGGGCTTCACCTTCCGTATTGTTCAGGATTTGCTCGGTCCTTCGAGCCTGGTCTTCGGTTTCTCGCCGCTGTTTGCGGTGCTTATTCCGGCGGCTGTTTGTGCCTTGGCCGGGGTCTGGTTGTTGCGCCGGGCCGGTTGATCAAGGGTTTCTCCTGACCTTGCAGGTCACTCAAAACGCCCCTGTCGCAAGACCGGGGCGTTTTTGTAGGCGCCGTCTGACCTGCGAACGTGACGCTTGCGCCGTGGATCAGGTACAATTCCCGGCTATTTTTCGGCGGGCTATGCCTGCAGCCTTTTTGAGTGTTGATCCGTGAGTGATTTGAGTCATATCCGCAATTTCTCCATCATCGCCCACATTGACCATGGCAAGTCGACGCTGGCCGATCGCTTCATCCAGATGTGTGGCGGCCTTGCCGAGCGCGAAATGGAAGCCCAGGTTCTGGACTCCATGGACCTGGAACGTGAACGCGGGATCACCATCAAGGCCCACAGCGTCACCCTGTATTACACCGCTCGCGATGGCATCAAGTACCAGCTGAACTTCATTGACACCCCGGGCCACGTCGACTTCACCTATGAAGTCAGCCGGTCGCTGGCGGCCTGTGAAGGCGCGTTGCTGGTGGTCGATGCCGGTCAGGGCGTTGAAGCGCAGTCGGTAGCCAACTGCTACACCGCGATCGAGCAGGGCCTGGAAGTGATGCCGGTCCTGAACAAGATCGACCTGCCTCAGGCCGATCCGGACCGCGTGAAAGAAGAAATCGAAAAAATCATCGGCATCGATGCCACCGACGCGGTCGAGTGCAGTGCCAAGACCGGTCTGGGCGTCGACGAAGTGCTGGAGCGTCTGGTCAAGACCATTCCTGCGCCAACCGGCAATTATGAAGATCCGCTGCAAGCGTTGATCATCGATTCCTGGTTCGACAACTACCTGGGCGTTGTTTCCCTGGTGCGCGTGCGCCACGGTCGTGTGAAGAAGGGCGACAAGATCCTGGTCAAATCCACCGGCAAGATCCACCTGGTGGACAGCGTCGGTGTCTTCAACCCTAAACACTCCGCGACCGTTGACCTGAAGGCCGGCGAAGTGGGCTTCATCATTGCCGGCATCAAGGACATCCATGGTGCACCGGTCGGTGACACCCTGACCTTGAGCTCCACGCCGGACGTTGATGTACTGCCAGGTTTTAAACGCATTCAGCCGCAGGTGTACGCCGGTCTGTTCCCGGTCAGCTCCGACGATTTCGAAGATTTCCGTGAAGCCCTGCAAAAGCTGACGCTCAACGACTCGTCCCTGCAGTACACCCCGGAAAGCTCCGACGCCCTGGGCTTCGGTTTCCGTTGCGGGTTCCTCGGCATGCTGCACATGGAAATCATCCAGGAGCGCCTGGAGCGCGAGTACGACCTGGACCTGATCACCACGGCGCCGACGGTAATTTTCGAGCTGTTGCTGAAGACCGGTGAAACGATTTACGTCGACAACCCGTCGAAGCTTCCAGACCTGTCTTCGATCGAAGACATGCGTGAACCGATCGTGCGGGCCAATATTCTTGTGCCGCAAGAGCACCTGGGTAACGTCATTACCCTGTGCATCGAGAAGCGTGGCGTACAGCACGACATGCTGTTCCTCGGTACTCAGGTTCAAGTGACCTACGATTTGCCGATGAACGAAGTGGTCCTGGACTTCTTCGACCGTCTGAAATCCACCAGTCGTGGCTATGCTTCGCTGGATTACCATTTCGATCGTTATCAATCGGCTAATCTGGTGAAACTGGATGTGCTGATCAACGGTGACAAGGTCGACGCCCTGGCGTTGATCGTGCACAAGGATAACGCGCACTACAAAGGTCGCCAGTTGACCGAGAAGATGAAAGAACTGATTCCACGTCAGATGTTCGACGTCGCGATCCAGGCCGCCATTGGCGGGCAGATCATTGCGCGGACCTCTGTCAAGGCACTCAGAAAGAACGTATTGGCCAAATGCTACGGCGGTGACGTTAGCCGTAAGAAGAAACTGCTTGAAAAGCAGAAGGCCGGTAAGAAACGCATGAAGCAAGTCGGTAACGTGGAAATTCCACAAGAAGCCTTCCTTGCAGTGCTCAGGTTGGATAGTTAGGTCCTATGTCACTAAATTTCCCGCTGTTGCTGGTCATCGCCGTGTTCGTCTGCGGCCTGTTGGCGTTGCTCGATCTGGTTTTCCTGGCGCCGCGTCGGCGTGCCGCCATTACCTCCTATCAGGGCAGCGTCAGCCAGCCTGATGGGGTGGTGGTCGAGAAACTGAACAAAGAGCCGCTGCTGGTCGAATACGGCAAGTCGTTCTTCCCGGTGTTGTTCATCGTGCTGGTACTGCGTTCGTTCCTGGTGGAACCGTTCCAGATTCCTTCAGGCTCGATGAAACCGACCCTGGACGTTGGCGACTTCATTCTGGTGAGCAAGTTTTCTTACGGGATCCGCTTGCCGGTGATCGACAAGAAAGTCATCGAAGTGGGTGATCCACAGCGCGGCGATGTGATGGTGTTCCGCTATCCGAGCGATCCGAACGTCAACTACATTAAACGTGTGGTAGGCCTGCCGGGTGACCAGATTCGTTACACCGCCGACAAGCGTCTGTTCGTCAACGGTGAGTCGATTGCCGAACAACTGGTCGGCTCCGAGCCGGGCACGTTGGGCAGCGCCGAGCTCTACAAGGAAAAACTCGGCGCCGCCGAGCACCTGATCCGCAAGGAAATGAGCCGTTACCGCGCAACGCCGGACCATTCGTGGATCGTGCCTGCCGGGCACTACTTCATGATGGGCGACAACCGCGACAACTCGAATGACAGTCGCTACTGGGATGATCCGAGCATTCCCAAGGATCTGCTGGGCATGGTTCCCGACAAGAATATCGTCGGCAAGGCCTTCGCAGTCTGGATGAGCTGGCCGGAACCTAAACTCAGTCACCTGCCGAATTTCTCGCGGGTTGGCCTGATCAAGTAATCACACACGGCGCTGTTGAACACAGCGCCGAATGCATTTCTGGAGTCGGCACAATCGGCCCCGAAAGCATGAAGCCAATGATATTCAGGACGTTATTTTTGAACACAGCGTTAATTGTCCCAAGCCTGCGCCGCATCACGGCGATGGCGGTGGAATCCAACCACGAACTCAGCGTGGGTAAACCGTGAGCGTCTCCTTAAGCCGTCTCGAGCGTCAGCTCGGCTACACCTTCAAGGACCAGGAACTGATGGTCCTTGCCCTGACTCACCGCAGCTTTGCCGGGCGTAACAACGAACGCCTGGAATTCCTCGGTGATGCCATCCTTAACTTTGTCGCTGGCGAGGCGCTGTTCGATCGCTTCCCGCTGGCCCGCGAAGGCCAGTTGTCGCGGTTGCGCGCACGCCTGGTGAAAGGCGAGACCCTGGCCGTACTGGCTCGCGGTTTCGATCTGGGTGAATACCTGCGCCTGGGTTCCGGTGAATTGAAAAGCGGCGGGTTCCGTCGCGAGTCGATTCTGGCCGATGCCCTTGAAGCGCTGATTGGTGCGATCTACCTGGACGCCGGCATGGACATGGCACGCGAACGCGTACTGGCCTGGCTGGCCGGGGAGTTCGAAGGCCTGACGCTGGTCGACACCAACAAAGATCCAAAAACCCGCCTGCAAGAGTTCCTGCAGTCGCGGGGTTGTGAACTGCCGCGTTACGAAGTGGTGGATATCCAGGGTGAGCCGCATTGCCGGACGTTCTTCGTCGAATGTGAAATCACCTTACTGAATGAAAAAAGCCGAGGTCAGGGTGTGAGCCGTCGTATTGCCGAACAGGTAGCGGCCGCCGCAGCACTGATTGCCCTGGGCGTGGAGAATGGCCATGACTGATTCAACTGCAACTCGCTGTGGCTATGTCGCCATCGTCGGCCGTCCCAACGTGGGCAAGTCCACGCTGCTGAACCACATCCTCGGTCAGAAGCTGGCGATCACCTCGCGCAAGCCTCAGACCACTCGCCACAACATGCTCGGCATCAAGACCGAAGGCGCCGTGCAGGCGATCTACGTCGACACCCCCGGCATGCACAAAGGTGGCGAGAAAGCCCTGAACCGCTACATGAACAAGACCGCTTCGGCGGCGTTGAAAGACGTCGACGTGGTGATCTTCGTGGTTGACCGCACCAAGTGGACAGACGAAGACCAGATGGTCCTCGAGCGCGTTCAATACGTGACCGGCCCGCTGATCGTGGCGCTGAACAAGACCGACCGCATCGAAGACAAAGCCGAGCTGATGCCGCACCTGACCTGGTTGCAGGAACAGTTGCCGAACGCGCAGATCATGCCGATCTCGGCCCAGCACGGGCATAACCTCGAAACGCTGGAGCGCGTGATTGCCGGTTACCTGCCGGAAAACGATCACTTCTTCCCGGAAGACCAGATCACCGACCGCAGCAGCCGCTTCCTCGCCGCTGAACTGGTACGCGAGAAAATCATGCGCCAGATGGGCGCCGAGCTGCCGTACCAGATCACCGTTGAAATCGAAGAGTTCAAGCAACAGGGCAAAACCCTGCACATCCATGCCTTGATTCTCGTCGAGCGCGACGGCCAGAAGAAAATCATCATTGGCGACAAGGGCGAGCGGATCAAACGCATCGGCACCGAGGCGCGCAAGGACATGGAGTTGCTGTTCGACTCCAAGATCATGCTCAACCTTTGGGTCAAGGTGAAAGGCGGCTGGTCCGACGATGAACGCGCCTTGCGTTCGCTGGGTTACGGCGACCTGTAAGTCTCGGTTCCAGATACACCAGTGAGCCCCTGTGGGAGCGGGCTTGCTCGCGAATAGGATGTAACATTCAGCATTGATGTTGACTGTTACGTCGCATTCGCGAGCAAGCCCGCTCCCACATTGGTTTTGGGTTGTTTGTAAAATTGCGTTTCTCCATTGAGAACTCCATGTCCCAACCCATCGGCCAACCCGCCTTCGTGCTCCACAGTCGCGCCTACCGCGAAAACAGCGCGCTGGTGGATTTCCTCACGCCGCAAGGTCGGCTGCGGGCGGTGTTGCGTAGTGCTCGGGGCAAGGCCGGGACCCTGGCGCGGCCGTTCGTGCCGCTGGAAGTCGAGTTCCGTGGGCGTGGTGAGTTGAAGAACGTCGGTCGCATGGAAAGCGCCGGTGTTTCAACCTGGCTCAATGGTGAAGCGCTGTTCAGTGGTCTCTACCTCAATGAGCTGTTGATTCGGCTGTTGCCGTCCGAAGACCCGCATCCCGCTGTGTTTGACCACTACGCCGCGACCCTGCTTGCGCTTGCCGAAGGTCGTCCGCTGGAACCGTTGTTGCGTTCCTTCGAGTGGCGGCTGCTCGATGATCTCGGTTATGGCTTCGCCTTGACCACCGACATCCATGGCGATCCCATCGCGCCGGACGGTCTCTACCGTTTGCAAGTGGATGCGGGGCTCGAACGGGTCTACCTGCTGCAACCCGGTCTGTTCAACGGCACCGAACTGTTGGCCATGGCCGATGCAGATTGGTCAGCCCCTGGCGCACTATCGGCAGCCAAGCGATTGATGCGCCAGGCACTGGCCGTTCATCTGGGCGGTCGTCCCTTGGTGAGTCGCGAGTTGTTTCGCAAGCCATAGGGTCTGTTGATGCTTGGCAGCGGCCGCGCCGGGCGCCAACTTGGCGCAGGGCTGCGTTGCTCGGAACTTATTTGGAACAACCAAACTACGTTCCTCGCGCCTTGCCCTGCACCAAGTGGTCATCCGTCGCGGCCGCTGCCAAACATCAACAGACCCTATCTCCCCGTGTATGCTGTGCGCCGAACTTTTCCATTTTCAGGAGCGCTTCCGTGACCACCAGCAATCGCATTCTTCTTGGCGTGAACATCGACCATGTTGCCACCCTGCGTCAGGCCCGGGGCACGCGCTATCCGGATCCGGTCAAGGCAGCACTGGACGCGGAAGAGGCGGGCGCTGACGGCATTACCGTGCACCTGCGCGAAGACCGTCGGCACATTCAGGAGCGCGACGTGTTGCTGCTCAAGGATGTGCTGCAAACCCGCATGAACTTCGAAATGGGCGTAACCGAAGAAATGATGGCGTTCGCCGAACGCATTCGTCCGGCGCACATTTGCCTGGTGCCGGAAACCCGTCAGGAGCTGACGACCGAAGGTGGTCTGGACGTGGCGGGGCAGGAAGCGCGGATCAAGGCAGCGGTGGATCGCCTGGCGAAAATCGGCTGTGAAGTGTCGCTGTTCATTGATGCTGACGAGCGGCAGATTGAAGCGTCCCGTCGTGTTGGTGCGCCGGCTATTGAGCTGCATACCGGTCGTTATGCCGATGCCGAGACGCCGACCGATGTGGCTGAAGAGCTCAAGCGTGTGGCGGATGGCGTGGCGTTTGGTCTGGCTCAAGGTTTGATCGTCAACGCTGGCCACGGTCTGCACTATCACAACGTTGAAGCTGTCGCGGCGATCAAAGGCATCAACGAACTGAACATCGGCCACGCGCTGGTGGCTCATGCGTTGTTCGTCGGGTTCAAGTCGGCGGTGTCGGAGATGAAGGCATTGATCCTGGCCGCCGCAAAAGCCTAAAGCCAAACACCAAACCCTGTGGGAGCGGGCTTGCTCGCGAATGCGGTTTAACATTCAACATCTTCGTTGACTGATACACCGCTTTCGCGAGCAAGCCCGCTCCCACATTGGATCTAGGTTGTTCTGTTAGAGCTGCGGGGTGTCCTGATTCGGTTTGGTCTTGTCGACCCCCGGCACATGCAGGTTGCCCTCGGCGACCTGATTGCCTTCCAGCTGCGGCTGCGTCACCCACGTCAGGATGTCGTAGTAGCGGCGGATGTTCGCCACAAAGTGAACGGGTTCGCCGCCACGGGCATAGCCGTAACGGGTTTTGCTGAACCACTTCTTCTCGGACAGGCGCGGCAGGATTTTTTTCACGTCCAGCCACTTGTCCGGGTTCAGTCCTTCCTTGGCCGCCAGTTTGCGCGCGTCATCCAGGTGACCGCTGCCAACGTTGTAGGCCGCCAGTGCAAACCAGGTGCGATCCGGCTCCTGGATCGACTCATCCAGCTGATCCTTCATGTAGGCCAGGTACTTGGCGCCCCCCATGATGCTTTGTTTGGGGTCCAGTCGATTGGACACGCCCATGGCCTGCGCGGTGTTCTGGGTCAGCATCATCAGGCCGCGCACGCCGGTCTTCGATGTGACGGCCGGTTGCCATAGCGATTCCTGATAGCCGACCGCTGCCAGCAGGCGCCAATCGACTTTCTCTTTCTTGGCGTACGCCTTGAAGTGCTGCTCATATTTGGGCAGACGTTGCTGCAAGTGTTGGGCGAAGGTGGTGGCGCCCATGTAACCCAGTACATCGACATGCCCGTAATAGCGGTCTTTGAGACGTTGCAGGGTGCCGTTTTTCTTCACCTTGTCTAGGTAGTCGTTGATCTCGTTGAGCAAGCTGTTGTCGTCGCCAGCGGCCACTGCCCAGCTCTGGTTGCTGGCGTCACCGAGGTCGAAGGCTACCCGTACGTTGGGGAAGTAGACCTGGTTCATCGCGACTTCGTTTGAATCGACCAGGGTCAGGTCTATCTGATCTTCATCGACCATCCGCAGCAAGTCGACGACTTCAACGGCGTCGGACTCTTCGTATTCAATGCCGGGATATTTCTTTTTCAGCTCCGCCAATTGCTCGGCGTGGGTGCTGCCCTTGAGCACCATGATCTTCTTGCCCACCAGATCCTTCGCTTCGGTGGGCCGCGATTGGCCGTTGCGATAGATGATCTGCGAGGTGACTTCGAGGTAAGAGTGGGAAAACCGCACCTGCTGTTTGCGTTTGTCGCTGCTGACCAGGCCGGCAGCAGCGATCACCGGGCCGTTGGGTTTGCCCACCTGATTAAACAAGTCGTCGAGGTTGTCGGCGGTTTCGATTTTGAGTTCCACCCCCAGATCTTCGGCGAAGCGCTTCACCAGCTCGTATTCGAAGCCGGTTTCACCGTTGCGATCCTGAAAGTAGGTGGCGGGGCTGTTACGGGTAACCACCCGCAGCACGCCATCCTCCTTTACGCGCTCCAGCGTGTTGGGTTTATCAACACAGCCACTGAGCATCAGGAAGAGTCCGGTTGCGATCAGCCATTTGGCGTACCGCGGACGCAAAGCCGTTGGGGAAAACATCTGCGCAGTATACGCAAAGGACCACGAGCGCCATATCTCGACAGCGAAGGGCTTGTCTGCTAGGCAACTGAAAACCGCTCCGGAGCCCGCAGGAATGGGCCCGAGCAGCATTTTGTGACAGAAAAAATAACGCTCGGCGCGCACCGGTTTGCTGTCCGAACACCCGGCCCGACGCCCGGGTGCAGCCGCCCGTACCGTTTCGGGTGATGTCGCGGCCTGTTTAGGCTAGAATGCACGGCCTCAAAGCACACCCCTTCCCGAGGCTGTCCCGAAGATGTTGATCCTGCGCGGCGCTCCTGCCCTTTCTGCCTTTCGCCACAGCAAACTCCTTGAACAACTGAGCCAGAAGGTCCCGGCTGTCAGCGGCTTGTATGCTGAATTCGCTCACTTCGCCGAAGTTACCGGCGTCCTGACCGGCGACGAACAGCAGGTGCTCGCGCGCCTTCTGAAGTACGGCCCAAGTGTTCCAGTACAAGAGCCGACCGGTCGTCTGTTCCTGGTCTTGCCGCGGTTCGGCACCATCTCGCCGTGGTCCAGTAAAGCCAGCGACATCGCTCGCAACTGCGGCCTGACGAAAATCCAGCGCCTGGAACGCGGCATCGCGTTCTACGTCGCCGGCCAGTTCAGCGACGCCGAAGCGCAACTGATCGCAGGCGCGCTGCACGACCGCATGACCCAGATCGTCCTCGGCAACCTTGAACAAGCCGCCGGCCTGTTCAGCCATGCCGAGCCGAAACCGCTGACCGCGATCGACGTGCTGGGTGGCGGCCGCGCCGCGCTGGAAAAAGCCAACACCGAGCTGGGCCTGGCCCTGGCCGAAGACGAGATCGACTACCTGGTCAACGCCTTCGTCGGCTTGAAGCGCAACCCGCACGACATCGAACTGATGATGTTCGCCCAGGCGAACTCCGAGCACTGCCGTCACAAGATCTTCAACGCCAGTTGGGACATCGACGGTCAGAGCCAGGAAAAAAGCCTGTTCGGCATGATCAAGAACACCTACGTGATGCACAGCGAAGGTGTTCTGTCGGCTTATAAGGACAACGCTTCGGTGATCGTCGGTAACGTCGCCGGCCGTTTCTTCCCGGACCCTGAAACCCGCCAGTACGGTGCGGTGCAGGAACCGGTGCACATCCTGATGAAAGTCGAAACGCACAACCACCCGACCGCGATTGCCCCGTTCCCGGGCGCATCCACCGGCAGTGGCGGCGAGATTCGCGACGAAGGCGCCACCGGTCGCGGTGCCAAGCCAAAGGCTGGCCTGACCGGTTTCACCGTGTCCAACCTGCAAATCCCGGGCTTCGAACAGCCGTGGGAAGTGCCGTACGGCAAGCCTGAGCGCATTGTCACCGCGCTGGATATCATGATCGAAGGCCCACTGGGTGGCGCCGCGTTCAACAACGAATTCGGTCGTCCAGCCCTGACCGGTTACTTCCGTACCTTCGAACAGTCGATCACCACCCCGCGTGGCGACGAAGTTCGCGGATACCACAAGCCGATCATGCTGGCCGGCGGTATGGGTAACATCCGTGCCGAACACGTACAGAAAGCCGAGATCACCGTTGGCTCCAAACTGATCGTCCTCGGCGGCCCGGCAATGCTCATCGGCCTGGGCGGCGGCGCGGCTTCCTCCATGGCCACCGGCACCAGCTCGGCTGACCTGGACTTCGCTTCCGTACAGCGCGAAAACCCTGAGATGGAACGTCGCTGCCAGGAAGTCATCGACCGTTGCTGGCAACTGGGTGACAAGAACCCGATCAGCTTCATCCACGACGTCGGCGCGGGCGGTCTGTCCAACGCCTTCCCGGAACTGGTCAACGACGGCAACCGTGGCGGTCGCTTCGAACTGCGCAACATTCCAAACGACGAGCCGGGCATGGCCCCGCACGAAATCTGGAGTAACGAATCCCAGGAGCGTTACGTTCTGGCGGTCGGCCCGGCTGACTTCGAACGCTTCCAGGCGATCTGCGAGCGCGAGCGTTGCCCGTTTGCCGTTGTTGGCGAAGCCACTGCCGAGCCGCAACTGACCGTCACCGACAGTCACTTCGGCAACAGCCCGGTGGACATGCCGCTCGAAGTGCTGCTGGGCAAAGCCCCACGCATGCACCGTTCGGCCGTTCGTGAAAACGAACTGGGCGACGATTTCGATCCGTCGACCCTCGAGATTGCAGACTGCGTCGAACGCGTTCTGCATCACCCGGCCGTGGCGAGCAAAAGCTTCCTGATCACCATCGGCGACCGCACCATCACCGGCCTCGTGGCCCGTGATCAGATGGTCGGCCCGTGGCAGGTTCCGGTAGCCGACGTTGCCGTCACCGCCACCAGCTTCGACGTTTACACCGGTGAAGCCATGGCCATGGGCGAGCGCACTCCGCTGGCTCTGCTGGACGCTCCGGCGTCGGGCCGTATGGCCATCGGCGAAACCCTGACCAACATCGCGGCTTCGCGCATCAACAAAATCTCCGACATCAAACTGTCGGCCAACTGGATGTCCGCTGCCGGTCACCCAGGCGAAGACGCGCGTCTGTACGACACCGTTAAAGCGGTCGGCATGGAACTGTGTCCAGAACTGGGCATTACCATTCCGGTGGGCAAGGACTCCATGTCCATGGCCACGCGCTGGAACGATGAAGGCGTCGACAAGACCGTGACCTCGCCGATGTCCCTGATCGTGACCGGTTTCGCGCCAGTGGCTGACATCCGTCAGACCCTGACGCCGGAACTGCGCATGGACAAGGGCACCACCGACCTGATCCTGATCGATCTGGGCCGTGGCCAGAACCGCATGGGCGCCTCGATCCTGGCCCAGGTTCACGGCAAGCTCGGTTCGCAAGCGCCGGACGTCGACGATGCCGAAGACCTCAAAGCCTTCTTCGCCGTGATCCAGGGCCTCAACGCCGACGGTCACCTGCTGGCTTACCACGACCGTTCCGACGGTGGTCTGCTGACCAGCACCGTGGAAATGGCCTTCGCCGGCCACTGCGGTCTGAGCCTGAACCTCGACGGTCTGGCAGAAACCTCCGCCGACATCGCAGCAATCCTGTTCAACGAAGAACTGGGTGCCGTGATCCAGGTTCGTCAGGACGCTACTCCAGACATCCTTGCGCAGTTCAGCGCTGCCGGTCTGGGCGAGTGCGTGTCGGTGATCGGTCAGCCGATGAACAACGGCCAGATCAACATCACCTTCAACGGCGAAACCGTGTTCGAAGGCCAGCGTCGTCTGCTGCAACGTCAGTGGGCTGAAACCAGCTACCAGATCCAGCGTCTGCGTGATAACGCCGACTGCGCCGAACAAGAGTTCGACGTGTTGCTGGAAGAAGACAACCCGGGCCTGAGCGTCAAGCTGAGCTACGACGTCAACCAGGACGTCGCCGCGCCTTACATCAAGAAAGGCATCCGCCCACAGGTTGCCGTGCTGCGTGAGCAGGGCGTCAACGGTCAGGTGGAAATGGCGGCCGCGTTCGACCGCGCCGGTTTCAACGCGATTGACGTGCACATGAGCGACATTCTGGCCGGCCGTGTCGACCTGAACGAGTTCAAAGGCCTGGTGGCGTGCGGCGGTTTCTCCTACGGCGACGTTCTCGGTGCCGGCGAAGGCTGGGCCAAGTCCGCGCTGTTCAACAGCCGCGCTCGCGACGCGTTCCAGGGTTTCTTCGAACGTAACGACAGCTTCACCCTCGGCGTGTGCAACGGTTGCCAGATGATGTCCAACCTGCACGAGCTGATCCCTGGCAGCGAGTTCTGGCCGCACTTTGTGCGTAACCGTTCCGAGCAGTTCGAAGCCCGTGTGGCGATGGTTCAGGTCCAGGAATCGAACTCGATCTTCCTGCAAGGCATGGCCGGTTCGCGTATGCCGATCGCTATTGCTCACGGTGAAGGTCATGCCGAGTTCGCCAGCGAAGAAGCGTTGCTGGAAGCTGATCTGTCGGGTTGCGTGGCGATGCGTTTTGTCGACAACCACGGCAAGGTCACCGAAAACTACCCGGCCAACCCGAACGGCTCGCCGCGCGGGATCACTGGTTTGACCAGCCGCGACGGTCGCGTAACGATCATGATGCCGCACCCGGAGCGTGTGTTCCGCGCCGTGCAGAACTCGTGGCGTTCGGAAGACTGGAACGAAGACGCACCTTGGATGCGTATGTTCCGTAATGCGCGCGTCTGGGTAAACTAAAAGCGGGTTAACTAAGCGCCGTGTACAAGCTCAGCTTTTTTGTTCCAACCAGTCACGTCGAAGACGTGAAAAGTGCCGTATTCGCCGCCGGTGGTGGACGGATTGGTACTTACGACCATTGCGCCTGGCAAGTGCTCGGCCTCGGCCAGTTTCGCCCGTTGGATGGCAGTCAGCCGTTTATTGGTGAAGCGGGGCAGGTCGAGCAGGTTGAGGAATGGAAGGTTGAGCTTGTCGTGGCGGATGAGTTGATTCGCGCTGTGGTGATGGCTCTGAAGCAGAGTCATCCCTATGAGACGCCGGCTTATGAGGTGTGGCGGCTGGAAGATTTCTGATCTCACCGACCGCTGAATGAGAAACCCGTTGAATTAGCGTTCAGCGGGTTTTTTGTTGCCTGAACAATCAATGAATGCACCACCCCTTGTAGGAGCTGTCGAGTGAAACGAGGCTGCGATCTTTTGATTTTGATTTTTCAAGATTAAAAGATCGCAGCCTCGTTTCACTCGACAGCGCCTACAGAGGGCGTGGTTTAAACCTTGGCACTCACCTCACTGCGATTCACCAACGCCTCCAGCGCATCACTCAACGTCGGTGCCTTATCGCCAATCAGCAGATGCCAAACCCCACCGTCCAACTGGCTGATACCCTGGCATCCCAGCGCCTTCAGATCACATTCCGACAACGCCTTGCCATCTGCCAGTTGCAATCGAATCCGGGTCATGGCGATGCAATCCATCTGCAACACGTTCTCGCCACCGCCCAACGCATTCAGCCATTGCTGCGCTTCTGAATTCGCCACCGCCGCAGGTTTCGGCGCATCGATAACAGCAGGAGGGGAGGAAACAAGTGCGCGCCCCAATGCAGGCATCGCCAAGCGAATCTCATCGGCAATGCTGTCGGCCATCGGCCCGACCACGACCTGCAAACTCCCACCCTTGCCCGGACGCACAACCGCCATCGCACCCAGCGCTTTCAACTCCGCATCGTTTGCCTTGTTGCGATCCACCATGTCCAGCCGCAACCGAGTGGTGCACGCACCCACGGTGATCAAATTCTGCGCACCACCCAGCGCCTTGATGTAAGCCCCGGCCCGTTCATTCTCGGCGATGACTACTTTGTCGCCCTTCAGAACATCTTCGCGCCCTGGCGTCTTCAAGTTGAAACGACGAATGCAGAAATCAAACACCACGTAGTAGATCACCGCATACGCCAGGCCGACCGGTACCATCAACCAGCCGTTGGTGGATTTTCCCCAGCCGAGAATCATGTCGATCAAACCACCGGAAAACGTAAACCCGAGGTGAATGTTCAGCAGGTTGGTGATCGCCATCGACAGGCCAGTCAGCAACGCATGCACGAGATAAAGCAGCGGCGCGAGGAACATGAAGGCGAATTCTATCGGCTCAGTCACACCGGTTAAAAACGACGTCAGCGCCATCGACAGGAAGATCCCGCCCATGACTTTGCGGCGCTCCGGCAAAGCATTGCGGTACATCGCCAGGCACGCGGCGGGGAGGCCGAAGATCATCATCGGGAACATGCCGGTCATGAACTGGCCGCCCTTCGGGTCACCGGCGAAGTAGCGCGACAGGTCGCCGGTGACGATGGCGCCCGTGGTCGGGTCAGTGAAGTTGCCGAAGACGAACCACGCCATGTTGTTGAGGATGTGGTGCAGCCCGGTGACGATCAGCAGGCGGTTGAAAACGCCAAAGACGAACGCGCCGAAGCTGCCGCTTTCCATCATCAACGTGCCGAAGCTGTTGATGCCGTGCTGGATGGGCGGCCAGATCAAGCCGAAGATGACGCCCAGGCCGACGGCGGCGAACCCGGTGACGATCGGCACGAAGCGCCGGCCGCCGAAGAACGCCAGGTACTCCGGCAGCTTGATGTCCTTGAAACGATTGTACAGCGCGCCCGCCATCAGGCCGCTGACGATCCCGGCGAGCATGCCCATGTTGATGCTCGCGTCGAGCACCTTGAGGGTGGAGATCATCACCAGGTAGCCAATGACTCCGGCGAGGCCTGCGGTGCCGTTGTTGTCCTTGGCGAAACCGACCGCGATGCCGATGGCGAAGATCATCGCCAGGTTGGCGAAGATGACCTGGCCGGCGTCGTGGATGATCGCGATGTTCAGCAGATCGGTGTCGCCCAGGCGCAGCAACAGGCCGGCGATGGGAAGGATCGCGATCGGCAGCATCAGCGCGCGGCCGAGGCGCTGCAGGCCTTCGATGAAGTATTGGTACATGGCGGTTCTCCCTGTGTTCTTTTTGTTTTAGAGCTGTTGTAGTTGTTCAGCTCAGAGGCCATTGCTGGTGACAGGCGTGACGCACCGCGCTGGCGCTGCTCAACTTGAGCAGGTCCTGGCTGATGCGTCGGCATTCGCTCGCGTCCAGGTGACGGACGCGGTCCTTGATTTCACCGATCTGCACCGGGCTGACCGACAACTCGCTGACGCCCAGGCCGATCAGTACCGGCGTGGCCAGCGGATCGGAGGCCAGCGCGCCGCAGACACCGACCCAACGGTTATGCACCGCAGCACCGGCGCAGGTCTGGGCGATCAGCCGCAGCAGCGCCGGGTGCATGGCGTCTACCCGCGAGGCGAGGCCGGCGTGATCGCGGTCCATGGCCAAGGTGTATTGCGACAAGTCGTTGGTGCCGATGGACAGGAAGTCCGCATGCTCTGCAAGCTGCTCGGCCAGCAGTGCGGCGGCGGGGACTTCGATCATCACGCCCAGCTCCGGGCGCTCACTCACACCAAGTTCAGTGCACAACGCGTCGAGACGCTGGCGGATGTGCAGCAACTCATCGACTTCGGTCACCATCGGCAACAGGATCCGGCAGCGCGACAGCGGGCTGACATGCAGCAAGGCGCGCAGTTGCTGATCGAGAATTTCCGGACGGACCTGAGCCAGGCGAATACCGCGTAGGCCAAGCACTGGATTGGCCTCAGCCGGTAATGGCAAATAGTCGAGTTGCTTGTCTCCGCCGACGTCGATGGTGCGGATGATCACCGACTTGTCGCCCATGGCATCGAGTACGGCTTGATAGGCAAGACGCTGTTCTTGTTCGTCCGGCGCGGTGTTGCGATCCACAAACAGAAACTCGGTACGCAGCAAGCCGACGCCGTCGGCGCCATTGGCCAGGGCATCAGCCGCTTCGGCGCTGGAAGCCACATTGGCGGCGACTTCAATGTGCAAACCGTCGAGCGTCAGCGCCGGGGTGTGTGCCTGAGCCTGTTGCTCGGCGCGGCGCTGTTGATGATCGAGTTGTGCTTGATGCACTTCGGCCAAACGTTCGCCATTTGGCATCAGTTCGAGGCGAGCACCATCGGCATCCAGCACAACCGCTTGGCCTTGCTGCTGATCCAGCAGCGTAGAACCCAGCGCGACCATGCACGGCAAGCCTTTGCCTCGCGCGAGAATCGCCACGTGGGAAGTCGCGCCGCCCTCAACCATGCACAACCCGGCGACACCTTGCTGGCTCAGTTGCAGCAGATCGGACGGCGTCAGTTCATGGGCGGCGACGATGGCGCCGGCCGGCACGTCGTAGTGCCAGGTTTCGCCGAGCAGGGCACGCAGCACGCGTTGTTTGAGGTCGCGCAGATCGTTGGCGCGTTCGGCCAACAACGGGCTGCCGAGTTGCTGGAGCACCTCGCACTGCACGTCGATCGACTGGCTCCAGGCGTGGGTTGCGGCCATGCCCTGATCGATGGAAGTGTTCGCTGCGTTCAGCAGCGCGGGGTCTTCGAGCAAGGCGAGGTGCGCGGCAAAGATCGCTTCTTCGTCGGTGTTTTTATGTTTCCTGGCTTGGGCCAGCGTGTGGTCGATTTGACTGCGCACAACGGTCAGCGCGGCGTCGAGAACGTGTAGCTGTTGCTCGGGATCATGGTTGCCGGCGTCCACCGGCAGGCTGATAGCGGTCAAGCGGAACAACGGCCCGCCAACCAGACCGGGAGCGGCGCAGACGCCGTGCAGCACACCCGCTTCGGCCGCTCGAGTGCGTCGGGCAATCGGTGTCGGCGCGGCGGCGTGGCTGTCTTCGGCCAGTGCTGTGGATAACGCGATCAGCAACGCTTGCAACGCGGCTTCGGCGTCCGGGCCCTGGCAGCTGACCTGAACCTCGTCCTGCTCGCCGACAGCCAAACCCATCAACCCGATCAAGCTGTCGCAGGTCGCCGATTTGCCAGCGAAGTGCAGCTGCGATTTGCTCTTGAAACCTTGTGCCGTCTGACGAATCAGCGCTGCCGGACGGGCATGCAGACCGCCACGATGGGCGATGCGAATGTGGCCGTAAATCTCTTCCCCGGAGAGCTCCGCTTCAGCCTGCGCGCCCGACGCGTGCCGACGAATGATGTGCAGCAATGGCTCGCCAACTTTCACCGACTTCAGCGTGATTGGCCGCGCCTGAAAGTCCTGGCTGTTGGTCAGGATCATCAGGCTGACCAGGCTTTTGCACTGTTGCGCGACCTTGTCCAGGTCATAGCGCAACAGCGGCTGGCCGTTGCTGACCCGCGCACCTTCCTTGACCAGCATCGAGAAGCCTTCGCCCTGCAGCTCGACCGTGTCGAGGCCCAGGTGCAGCAGCAATTCGGCGCCGTTGTCGGCACGCAAGGTGACGGCGTGGCCGGTGCGCGCGACGTGCACCACGATGCCGGCGCACGGGGCGTGGAGGGTGTCGTTCAGCGGATCGATGGCGATCCCGTCGCCCATGGCGCCGCTGGCGAACACCGGGTCCGGGACTTTGGCGAGCGTGAGCACCGGGCCGCTGAGCGGGGCGCTGAGGGTCAGCTCTTTATTATTGTTGTGCATGGCTCGGTCTCATCAGTAAAAACGGTTCGGATCAACTCGCCCTGTAGCAGCTGTCGAGTGAAACGAGGCTGCGATCTTTTGATCTTGTTTTTAAAAATCTAAAGTCAAAAGATCGCAGCCTCGTTTCACTCGACAGCTCCTACAGAAGTTTTCGTGCGGCCTTCGAGTTAGTGCGTGCGCGTCACTTTGCTCAAATGCCGCGGCTGGTCCGGGTCCATGCCTCGGGCGACGGCCAAACCGGCGGCCATGACGTAGAAACTCTGGATCGCCAGAATCGGGTCGAGGGCCGGGTGCTCGGCGCGGCTCAGGGTGAGGTCGCGTTCGGCAATGTCATCCGGTGCGGCCAGCAAAACGCGGGCACCGCGCTGGCACATGTCGGCGGCGAGGCTCAGCAAACCGGCCTGCTCGGCACCGCGCGGGGCGAAGATCAGCAGTGGATAATTTTCGTCGATCAACGCCATCGGGCCGTGACGAACCTCGGCGCTGCTGAAGGCTTCGGCCTGGATCGCCGAGGTTTCTTTGAATTTCAACGCAGCTTCCTGGGCGATGGCGAAACCGGCGCCACGGCCAATTACCATCAGGCGCTGGCAATCACGCAGGGCATCGATGGCCAGGCTCCAGTCCTGTTTCGCCGCCTCGCGCAAACCTTCCGGCAGCGCGAGACCGGCCTCCAGCAATTGCGCATCCTCTTTCCAGTGGGCGATCAAACGGGCGCTGGCGCTGAGGGTGGCGATAAAACTCTTGGTCGCGGCGACGCTGCTTTCGGTGCCAGCGCACAGCGGCAGGCTGAACTCACACGCGGCCTCCAGCGGCGAACTCTCGGCGTTGACCATCGAGATGCTCAGGGCGCCGCGCTTGCGCAGCAGACGCATGCTGTTCACCAGATCGGGACTTTGCCCGGACTGCGAAAAGGCGAACGCCACTTGGCCGCTGACCTTCAACGGCGCTTGCAGCATGGTCACCACCGACATCGGCAACGACGCCACCGGGAAGCCCAATTGCTGCATGGTCAGGTAGGCGAAGTAACTTGCAGCATGATCGGAGCTACCGCGAGCGACCGTCATCACCACTTGCGGTGGCTGACGGCGCAGGCGCCCGGCGATCTCGATCATCTGTGGGTCGAGTTGCTGCAATTGGGCTTGCACGGCCTCGAATGAGGACAGCGCCTCTTCAAGCATTTTTGAAGTCAATGTCTTCTCCTTCGACCATGACGGCGGTCAGTGTGAGTGAGCGATCCAGCCGCACGCAGTCGGCCCAGCTGCCGGGTTGCAGGCGCCCGCGTTCGGTGAGGCCGAGGTAGTCGGCGGGGAATTGCGAAAGACGTTGCGAGGCCTCGGCGATCGGCAAACCGATCTTCACCAGATTGCGCAGGGCCTGATCCATGGTCAGCGTGCTGCCGGCCAGCGTGCCGTCGGGCAAGCGCACACCGCCCAGGCATTTCGTCACGGTGTGGCTGCCGAGCTTGTATTCACCGTCGGGCATGCCGGCGGCGGCGGTGGAGTCGGTGACGCAATACAGGCACGGGATTGAACGCAGGGCCACACGGATGGCGCCGGGGTGCACGTGCAGCAAGTCCGGAATCAACTCGGCGTATTTGGCGTGGGCCAGTGCCGCGCCGACGATGCCCGGCTCGCGGTGATGCAGCGGGCTCATGGCGTTGTAGAGGTGAGTGAAGCTGCTGGCGCCGGCGTTCAGCGCGGCAACGCCTTCCTCGTAACTGCCGAGGGTATGGCCGATTTGCATGCGTACGCCACGAGCGCTGAGGTTGCGGATCAAGGCGTCGTGGCCGGCGATTTCCGGGGCGATGGTGATCACCCGGATCGGCGCCAGTGCCAGGTACTCTTCGACTTCGGCCATCAACGCGGTGTGGGCGAAATTCGGTTGGGCGCCGAGTTTGCCGGGGTTGATGTACGGGCCTTCGAGGTGCACGCCGAGGACTCGGGCGCTGCCTTTCAAGCGTTGCTCGCAATACTCGCCGAGGGCGTTAAGCACGCTGGAAATTTCTGCAGGCGGCGCGGTCATGGTGGTCGCCAGCAGCGAGGTCGTGCCGAAACGCACGTGGGTTTTGGTGATGGTCTCGAAGGCTGGCGCGCCTTCCATAATGTCTTTTCCGCCGCCGCCATGAACGTGCAGGTCGATGAAACCCGGCAGCAGGTAAGGCAGGTCGTTGTCGGCCGGATCGCACGGCTGGCCTTCGATCGACACGACCTTGCCGTGTTCGTGAATCAGCCGGCCGCGAACCCAGCCGCGGGCGGTGAGGATGTTGTCTTCGGACATGATCAGCTCTCGGTTCTTTAGCGGCGAAGCGGGTTATCGACGAAGCTCTGCGACAAAGTCGTAGTAGTCGTTGCGGCAATAGGTGTCGGTGACTTCGATCGGCGTGTTGTCTTCCAGGTACCCGACCCGGGTCATCAGCAGCATGGCGGTGCCGGGCGCGATGCCGACCAGTGCGGCGAATTCGTCCGAGGCGTTGATCGCCTGAATGTGTTGCAGCGCGCGGACAATCGGTTTGCCGATGCCGTCGAGGTATTCGTAGAGGGAGTCGCCCACGGCTTGCGGCTTGGGAATGATCGAGGCGGGCAGGGTGCTCATCTCGATCGCCATCACCGTGTCGTCGGCTTTACGCAGGCGTTTGAGCCGCGCGACCTTGTCGTTCGGCGAGAGGCCCAGGCGGATCAGTTCTTCGTGGGTCGGCGGAGTGATTTCACGCTCCAGCCATTGCGAGCCGGGGACGAAGCCCTTCAGCCGCAGCATTTCGCTGAAACCCGAGAGGCGCGACAGCGGTTGTTCCAGGCGCGGGGTGATAAAGGTGCCGGAACCCTGGTTGCGGCGGATCAGACCTTGCTCGAACAGAACTTCCAGCGCCTTGCGGGCGGTGACGCGGGAGATGCCCAGCATTTCGCTGAGGTTGCGCTCCGACGGCATGGCCTGTTCGGCTTTCCACTGGCCGGCATGGATCGCCGCTTCCAGATTGCGCGCCAGTTGCAGGTACAACGGCGTGGGCTGGGTGTCGTCAGGGCGTAGGGCCTGGAGGTCATTCATGTAGGTTTGGTCCGATGCGGATATTGGAGAGTTGTCGCCCGGTGGCGGGGTGAAAACTAATACCACTTAAATACCATGTCAATGAGACCACATTGCTGTTGGCGTGGGAAAGCCTGCCCGGATTGATGGGTAATAGAATTTCTGGTTTGAAGTGGTATTAGAGGTGGGAGTTTTGAAAGCAAAGATCGCAGCCTGCGGCAGCTCCTACTGACGGGAGTGGTATCTACCCGGTAGGAGCTGCCGCAGGCTGCGATCTTTTGAATTAATTTTTCGAGGAGCGACCAACGGTAGCAAATTTGCGTGGGGATTACGGACGGATTTCGATCATCGTGCCGTCCGGCACCAAACCCCAGACCTCGCGCATGTCCATGTTGCGCATGGCAATGCAGCCGTCGGTCCAGTCCAGCGTATGGAACAGGTCTTCTGGGTTTTCTTCAGTGTCCGGGGTGCCGTGGATCATGATCATGCCACCGGGTTCGACGCCTTCACGCCGGGAGCGCGCGGAGTCACTGATGTTCGGGTAGGAGATGTGCATCGCCAGATTGAAACGGTCACTGACCTTGCGCCAGTCCAGCCAATAAAAACCTTCAGGCGTGCGTTTGTCGCCTTCCATGAGTTTCGGGCCGATGGGTCTTTTTCCCAATGAGATGCGATAGGTCTTGATCGGCTTGCCGTCATTGATCAATTGCATTTGGTGGGCGGACTTGAGTACGAGAACTTTTTCGATGACTTTGCCGTCCAGGGTTTCAGCGACGGAAGCCTGGGAGATAGCAACGAACGACAAGCAAAACACGGCAAGCAACCAGCGCATTGAAACGATATCCCTAAGAGGTGTCGCGACTATTTAGTTATAGGTGATTTTAGATCAAGGAGCTTTATGTAATGGCAGGCTGAGCAAGCGGCGGGATCGACTCGGACCGCACGGGGTAGACCTCGGTCAGCCGGTCAGCGAATAAGCATTCTAAGGTACGGCCCACCGTGCGGAAAGCCAGCTCGGACCAAGGGATGTCGGCTTCTTCGAAAAGCGCTACTTCCAGGCTCTCGGGACCGGCGGAAAAGTCCAGGTCCACCAGCTCGGCGCGGAAGAACACATGCACCTGGCTGATGTGCGGCACGTCGATCAACGTATAGATGCTCAGGTTGCGCACCCGCGCGCAGGCTTCTTCGGCCGTCTCGCGAATGGCCGCCTGCTCGATGGTTTCACCGTTTTCCATGAAACCGGCGGGCAGGGTCCAATAACCGAGCCGAGGCTCGATGGCGCGGCGGCACAGCAAGACCTTGGAGCCCCAGGTCGCCACGCAACCGGCGACGATATTGGGGTTCTGGTAGTGAATCGCCTGACAGCTGTCACAGACAAAACGCAGGCGCGAATCGCCCTCTGGAATGCGCTGGGTCACCGGGTTGCCGCACTGACTGCAAAATTTCATGCTTGGGTTCCTGAATGCTGCGCCTATCTTGGCGTGCGGCGGTGTCTGTCGGCAAGTTGTCGTTTAGCGACATGCAGTGGTTATGGGGTTGGGTGGTCGGTTCGATTGGTGCATGATGCATAGGGTCTGTTGACGTTTGCTGGCGAACTGCGTTGCAGTGCCAACGCGTGCGAGGCAAGGCGCGGGATGCAGCTAATGGCTGTTCCCTTGGCAAATCCCGCAACGCAGCATCGCGCGCGTTGGCGCGCAACGCGGTTGTCAGCAAACGTCAACAGACCCTACGGCCAACAGATCGAGAAGACTCATGCTGGACGAGCTACTGCATCGAGTAAGCAACCACACCCCATGCACATTGGAAACCGATAAACGTTTCCCCGAGGCCGCAGTGCTGGTGCCCATCACCCGCAGTGACGAACCAGAACTGGTTCTGACCCTGCGCGCCAGCGGGCTCTCGACCCATGGCGGCGAAGTCGCCTTTCCCGGCGGGCGGCGCGACCCCGAAGACCCTGATCTGATTTTCACCGCCCTGCGCGAAGCCGAAGAAGAAATCGGCCTGCCGCCGGGGCTGGTCGAAGTGATCGGCCCGCTGAGCCCGTTGATCTCCCTGCACGGCATCAAGGTCACACCCTATGTCGGTGTGATTCCGGACTTTGTCGAGTACCGGGCCAACGATGCCGAGATCGCCGCAGTCTTCAGCGTACCGCTGGAGTTCTTCCGCAAGGATCCGCGCGAACACACCCATCGAATCGATTACCAGGGTCGCAGTTGGTACGTGCCGAGCTATCGTTATGGCGAGTACAAAATCTGGGGCCTGACGGCGATTATGATCGTCGAGTTGATCAACCTGCTCTATGACGCCAAAATCAGTCTGCATCAACCACCCCAAACGTTTATCAACACCTGAAGCCATCGCTCGTAGGGTGTGAACCCCGCTTTTTGCAAGTGAGCCTGCCTGGCCTTGAGGACAATAAGATGAAATATCGCCTGGGCGACGCCCGCGTCGAAACCCATCCGCAGAGCTGGGTCGCACCCAATGCCGTGCTGGTGGGTAAGGTCAAACTGGAAGAGGGCGCTAACGTCTGGTTCAACGCTGTGCTGCGTGGCGACAACGAACTGATCCTGATCGGCAAGAACAGCAACGTCCAGGATGGTACGGTGATGCACACCGACATGGGTTACCCGCTGACCATCGGCACCGGCGTGACCATCGGCCATAACGCCATGCTTCATGGCTGCACGGTGGGCGATTACAGCTTGATCGGGATTAACGCGGTGATCCTCAACGGCGCGAAAATCGGCAAGAACTGCATCATCGGCGCCAACTCGCTGATCGGTGAGGGCAAGGAGATTCCAGACGGTTCGCTGGTCATGGGTTCCCCCGGCAAAGTGGTGCGCGAGCTGACCGAGCCGCAGAAAAAAATGCTGGAGGCCAGCGCTGCTCACTATGTGCATAACTCGCAACGGTATGCCCGCGATCTGGTTGAGCAGGAAGAATGAGCACGCCCGAGCGCCCGGTTCGATCGCCTTGCGTAAATATCTGCGCGCTGGACGAGGACGATATTTGCACCGGGTGTCAGCGCACAGTGGAAGAGATCACGCGCTGGAGCCGGATGGAAAACGAAGAGCGCCGTAAGGTGTTGGGGTTGTGTCATGAGCGGGCGAAGTCGAGCGGGTTACTTTGGATGATTAACAAAACGCCTGACCTGTAGGAGCTGACGAGTGCAACGAGGCTGCGATCTTTTGATCTTGCCTTTATAAAACAACGTCAAAAGATCGCAGCCTCGTTGCACTCGTCAGCTTCTACGATACTCTGTGCGCCAAATTGACAGGTATCCCGCCGCCTCATGTTCTTCCTGATCGCTTACATCAGCAGCGTCGTGCTGATCAACTTCGCCTTTTCCACCGCTCCGCACCTGGACATCATCTGGTCGGCCTGGGGTGGTTTGGTGTTCGTTTTGCGCGATATGGTGCAAACCCGTTTCGGCCATGGTGCGATCGCGGCGATGCTGGCGGCGCTGGTGTTGTCTTACGTGACGTCCGATCCCTCCATCGCGCTGGCCAGCGCCACGGCGTTCGCAGTGTCCGAATGCATCGATTGGCTGGTGTTCAGCATCACCAAGCGTCCCTTGCACGACCGCCTGTGGATAAGTTCGGCCCTGAGCATTCCGCTCGATAGCTTCATTTTCTTCGGCATGATCGATGCGTTCACCCCGGGTGTGATCCTCACCGCCATGGGCTCGAAGTTCGCCGGCGTGACTACCGTGTGGTTGATCATGGCCTGGCGCTTGCGCAAGCAGGCCGTCGTCAGCTGAAGCCAAACCCGCAGGTTCATGTAAAATGCCGCGCTTTCTCCCCATGGGAAGCGCGCCAGGCGCAGCTACCCTCGATGATCCGCTTCTTGAGGACCTGAGATGACCCGTATCGGAACTCCATTGTCGCCAACCGCGACCCGCGTATTGCTGTGTGGCTGTGGCGAGTTGGGCAAGGAAGTGGTGATCGAGCTGCAACGCCTGGGCGTTGAAGTGATTGCCGTGGATCGCTACGCCAATGCGCCTGCCATGCAAGTCGCCCATCGCAGCCATGTGATCAACATGCTCGACGGCGCCGCTCTGCGTGCGGTGATCGAAGCCGAAAAACCGCATTTCATCGTGCCGGAAATCGAAGCCATTGCCACCGCGACCCTCGTGGAGCTGGAAGCCGAAGGCTTCACCGTGATCCCGACCGCTCGCGCCGCGCAGCTGACCATGAACCGCGAAGGCATCCGTCGCCTGGCCGCTGAAGAGCTGGACCTGCCGACCTCGCCGTACCACTTCGCCGACACCTTCGAGGATTACAGCAAGGCAGTCCAGGACCTGGGCTTCCCGTGCGTGGTCAAGCCAGTCATGAGCTCCTCGGGCAAAGGCCAGAGCCTGCTGCGTAGCGTCGATGATGTGAAGACGGCCTGGGATTACGCTCAAGAAGGCGGCCGCGCCGGTAAAGGCCGCGTGATCGTCGAAGGCTTTATCGACTTCGACTACGAAATCACCCTGTTGACCGTGCGTCACGTTGGCGGCACTACGTTCTGCGCGCCAGTCGGCCACCGTCAGGAGAAGGGCGACTATCAGGAATCCTGGCAGCCACAAGCCATGAGTCCGATTGCCTTGGCCGAATCCGAGCGCGTTGCCAAAGCCGTCACTGAAGCCTTGGGCGGCCGTGGTCTGTTTGGTGTTGAGCTGTTCATCAAAGGTGATCAAGTCTGGTTCAGCGAAGTCTCGCCGCGTCCACATGACACCGGTCTGGTGACGTTGATTTCCCAGGACCTGTCGCAGTTTGCGCTGCACGCACGGGCGATTCTGGGCCTGCCGATTCCATTGATCCGTCAGTTCGGCCCATCGGCTTCGGCGGTGATTCTGGTGGAAGGGCAGTCGACTCAGACGGCTTTCGCCAATCTTGGTGCTGCGTTGAGCGAGCCGGATACAGCGTTGCGTCTGTTCGGCAAGCCTGAGGTCAATGGTCAGCGTCGGATGGGTGTGGCGTTGGCGCGTGATGAGTCAATTGACGCGGCTCGTGCTAAAGCGACCCGTGCTTCTCAGGCTGTTGTTGTAGAGTTGTAAACCGAGTCGCGGCTATCGCGAGCAAGCTCGCTCCCACATGGGAATTGGGGTGTACACACAATCTGTGGCCAACCAAGAACCCTGTGGGAGCGAGCTTGCTCGCGATGGCGATCTGTCAGGCAACCCGATTCAGATCGTTATTGCGCGTTTCCTTCAGGCACAGCACAGCAATCAAACTCAGCACAGCCGCCCCCGACACATACCCGCCGACATAACTCAAACCACCCATCGCCACCAGCTTCTGTGCGAAGAACGGTGCCGCCGAGGCCCCGACAATGCCGCCCAGGTTGTAGGCCGCCGACGCACCGGTATAACGCACGTGGGTTGGAAACAGCTCCGGCAGCAGCGCGCCCATCGGCGCAAACGTCACGCCCATCAGAAACAGCTCGATGCACAGGAACAGCGCCACGCCCCAGGTCGAACCTTGGGTCAGCAGCGGTTCCATCAGGAAGCCGGACAGAATCGCCAGCACACCGCCGATGATCAGCACCGGTTTGCGCCCGTATCGATCACTGGCCCAGGCCGACAGCGGCGTAGCGGCGGCCATGAACAGCACGGCGAAGCACAGCAGCGCGAGGAAGGTCTCGCGGGTGTAGCCGAGCGTCGACACGCCATAGCTCAGCGAAAACACCGTCGAGATATAGAACAGCGCGTAGCACACCACCATCGATCCGGCACCCAGCAGCATCGGTGCCCAATATTGGCTGAACAGCTCGACTAGCGGGATCTTCACCCGCTCCTGGCGTGCCATTGCATTGGCAAATACCGGCGTTTCGTGAAGCTTGAGGCGCACGTACAGACCAACCATCACCAGCGCGGCGCTGAGCAGGAACGGAATCCGCCAGCCCCACGAGCGGAACTGCTCGTCGTTCAGGGTCATGGCCAGCGTAAGAAACAGGCCGTTGGCCGCGAGGAAGCCGATCGAGGGGCCAAGCTGCGGGAACATGCCGAACCAGGCGCGTTTGCCCTTCGGCGCATTCTCCGTCGCCAGCAACGCAGCGCCGCCCCATTCACCGCCCAGTCCCAGGCCTTGGCCGAAGCGCAGCACGCAGAGCAGAATCGGCGCCCAGGCCCCGATGCTGTCGTAACCCGGGAGCACGCCGATCAGCGTGGTGCATACGCCCATCAGCAGCAGCGAGGCAACCAGCGTCGATTTGCGCCCGATGCGGTCACCGAAGTGGCCGAAAAGCGCCGATCCTAGCGGTCGAGCAAGGAAGGCGATGCCGAAGGTGAGGAACGCCGACAGCATCTGGGCCGTGCCGGAGGTCTGCGGAAAAAATACCGGACCGATCACCAGCGCAGCGGCAGTGGCATAGACGTAGAAGTCGTAGAACTCGATGGCGGTGCCGATGAAACTCGCGGTGGCCACGCGGGTGGCGGAGTTCGTCGGTTGCGCAGGCGCGGTGTCGTTATAAGTCGTGCTGGTCGTCATGCAGTTATCCCTGACAGTCATGTGCCCCAGTGGAGCGAATTATTATGGTCGAACACCCAGGGATGTGGGCTTAACGCAGAGTGCGGGTAGCACTTGGGTATGGCGGGGCTTGGGTAAGCGGCTCGATTATAGGAAGGAGGCTAACGATTCAACAAGGGCAAAAAGATCGCAGCCTTCGGCAGCTCCTACATCTATGGTTACCCCCTTTTCTGCAATACTGTTTTTGATGCGTGTTTGGCTTGCTTTCATCTATCCGGCGTCTGAGTGGGGGTTGTGGTCCCCGCGCCTCGATGAGAATCGATGCCCGACGATCCTAATTAGTGGAACGGCCTTTCAGCCGTGTAGGAGCTCAGGGTTGTCGTCAGGCCGGTTGGCCGTTCACGTCATCTGTTATCCAGCATCGCAAAACCAGGTGGGTGGTGCTCGGGTGACAGCAGGGTCAGGCGTTCATCTTGGCTGGCCCTGCATCGAATTCAGTGTGGTGTGCTGCGATTGCCCAGGCGATCCTCGCCAGCTTGTTGGCCAGCGCACAGACCACGAGATTGGAGTGATGGTGGGACGCTAATAACTGGCGGACCCAGTCCGCCAAAGCGCCTTTCTGTCGCTCCAGCTGGATCAGGTAGACACGGGCGCACTGGATGAGCAGGCGCCTCTGGTTTCGATCACCGCGCTTGCTGATGCCCAACAGGACGGTCTTGTCGCCCGTGGAATGCTGTTTGGGCACCAGCCCGATGGAGGCTGAATAGCCTCGGCCGCATTTGAATTGTTTGCCATCGCCCAACTCGGCAGCCAGGACGGTGGAGGTGATCGGGCCTAAGCACGGTATTGTCATCAAGCGCGATGCCAGATCATCTTCAGCGGCCTGGCATTGCACTCGCTTATCCAGTGTCTTGATCCGCTCAGTCAGGTAGTTGAAGTGCTCATGCAGCATCGTCAGATTTAGTTTGATGGCCTCAGAGAATGAACTCGTCTCAAGCAGCCCCGGCAGTTCATTGATCGACTTGAAGCCGGGGGCCAGGCTGACGCCAACCTCCAGAAGGGCGGCGTGAATCCGATTGACGGTTGCGGTGCGGTCTTTGATGAACGCATCGCGGGTGGAGTTGAGCATGGCCAGCGCCTGTTGGGCCTGGGTTTTGGGCGGCACAAAGCGCATGGTGGGGCGAGTCGCCGCCTCGCAGATCGCCTCGGCATCGGCGAAGTCGTTCTTGTTGCTTTTCACGTAAGGACGCACGAGATGAGGGGCGATGAGCTTGGGCGTATGGCCCAGCTTGGCGACCTGTTGTGCCATGAAGTGGGCGCCGCCACAGGCTTCCATCACGACGGTGCAGGGTTCGAGATTCGCCAGATGTTGGATGAGCGTCATTCGAGTGAATTTTTTGCGGTAGAGCTCATTCCCGCGCTCATCTTGTGCATGCAGATGGAAGGTACGTTTTCCTAAGTCGATGGCGGCAATAGCTACTTTCATGGCAACGGTCTCCGATGAGCCCCCTGTGAAAGCTTAGTGGGCGATCACGGGCGGCGGCGGGGGTAGCCATTTCATTAGGGGAGCGCATTCCAGATGTAGGAGCTGCCGAAGGCTGCGATCTTTTAGCGATCTATCGTGCAGGTACAACCGCTGGGGCCGAACTCGTATGCCAGATCAGTACCCGGCTGACCCGATTGTCTTCCGTCTCCAGAATCTCCAGCCGATAACGCCCGATCTTCAGGCATACCGCACTTTCCGGAATCGTCTCCAGCGCCTCGGTCACCAACCCGTTGAGGGTTTTCGGACCGTCGCTAGGCAAGTGCCAGCCCAGGCTCTTGTTCAATTCGCGAATCGACGCTGCACCTTCGATCACCAGGCGGCCATCGGCCTGTGGATGGATGTGCGGGTTATCCAGGCTGTGCTGGCTTTCGAACTCGCCGACGATTTCTTCGAGAATGTCTTCCAGAGTCACGACACCGAGCACTTCGCCGTACTCGTCGACCACCATGCCCAGGCGTCGCTGTTGTTTGTGGAAATTCAACAGCTGCAGTTGCAACGGGGTGCTTTCCGGCACGAAGTAGGGGTCGTGACAGGCTGCCAGCAGTGCTTCTCGGGTCAGACTGGCGTCGGACAGCAGATGGCGGATCTGCCGGGTATTGAGCACCGCCTCGACGTGGTTGATGTCGCTGTGGAAAACCGGCAAGCGCGTGCGTTTATTGGCGCGAAGCTGCTCAATTATTTCCTCGAGGGAGTCGTCCAGATTGACCCCATCGACGTCACTGCGTGGCACCAGAATGTCGTTGACCGTGATGTTGTCCAGCGCATGGATGCCTGACAGTGGGTGTGGGCGGCAGACGGCGTGTTCGTGATCGTCGTGACGATCGTTCGGGGCTTCGTCTTCGCTCTGCTGCACCACTTTGACTTTGCGGGCGAACGGTCGCATCAGCAACTGGCTTATGCCATTGAGCAACCAGGCGGCGGGATAGATGATTTTCAGTGGCGCACCAAGCAAGGTGTTGCCCAAGGCCAGGACGGCGTCCGGATAACGGACGGCGAGGGTGCGCGGCAGGTAGTCGGCGAACACCAGAAGCACGGCGCCAGCCCCCAGGCAGGCCACCCATGGACCGTTTTCCGCCCAGGTGAAAATCGCCAGCAAGGTGCTGATGACCACGACCAGTGCGCGGCACAGGGTGTTGCAGAGGATCAGGCTATTGAGCGAAAAGCTCAGCTTTGCCACCGGCTTGTCGCTCGAACGCGAAGCTGTCCGCTGGGCGAGCAAGTGCTGTTGCGCAGCTTCGATGGCGGTAAACAGCCCCGACCATAAAATCAGCAGGGCCACTACCGCGAGCATCGGCCCTATGGGCAAGTCGTCCATTAATGCCGCCCGTCAGATATGCAGGATGTATTCACGAACCAGCTTACTGCCGAAATACGCCAGCATCAGCAGGCAGAAACCGGCGAGGGTCCAGCGAATGGCTTTGTGTCCGCGCCAGCCGAGGCGGTTACGGCCCCAGAGCAGCACGCTGAAAACGATCCAGGCGAGGCATGCCAGCAAGGTTTTGTGCACCAGGTGCTGGGCGAACAGGTTGTCGACGAACAGCCAGCCGGAGATCAGCGACAGCGACAGCAGGGTCCAGCCGGCCCAGAGGAAACCGAACAGCAGGCTTTCCATGGTTTGCAGCGGCGGGAAGTTCTTGATCAGGCCGGACGGATGCTTGTGCTTGAGCTGATGGTCTTGAACCAGCAGCAGCAACGCCTGGAATACCGCGATGGTGAACATGCCGTAGGCGAGGATCGACAGCAGGATGTGGGCGAGGATGCCCGGTTCTTCGTCGATGATCTGCACTGTGCCGGCGGGGGCGAACTGTGCGAGCAGCACGGTGGCGGCGCCGAGCGGGAACAGCAATATAAGCAGGTTCTCCACCGGGATCCGCGAGCAGGCCAACAGCGTCAGGGCAATCACCGCGGCAGCAATCAGGCTGGCGGCGCTGAAAAAATCCAGGCCCAGGCCAATCGGTGTCAGCAGGTGGGTGAACAGGCTGGCGCTATGAGCCAGCACGGCGAGCACGCCGAGCGTGACCAGCAGGCGTTTGTTCGCCTTGGCACCGGTGGCCAGACGAGTGCCCTGATAGAGGGTCGCAGCGGCATATAAGCAGGCGGCGGCGAGGGTAGTTAGCAAACTGGGTGACAAGGGGAGCATAAATCCTGTTAGGCAAGCCCGAAAGGCGCTGAGTTTGGCATAGAATCCCCGCAGCACGAAAGACCATGCAACCTGACGACGAGGTGTCCGCCAGACGCAGTCTTCGCTATAATCCGCGACCTGCCCACGCCGCAGGCTCGCCGAGCACATGTTTATTCCGGTCTGGGCCGCCATTATCCCGGTCTACACAGGGCCTGAAAGGATCGCGCAATGTTTGAAAACTTAACCGACCGTCTCTCGCAGACGCTGCGCCATGTCACCGGCAAGGCCAAGCTGACCGAAGACAACATCAAAGACACCCTGCGTGAAGTGCGCATGGCGTTGCTCGAAGCTGACGTCGCCTTGCCGGTGGTGAAAGACTTCGTCAATTCGGTCAAGGAACGCGCCGTCGGCACCGAGGTGTCGCGCAGCCTGACGCCGGGCCAGGCCTTCGTGAAGATCGTCCAGGCCGAACTCGAAAGCCTGATGGGCGCGGCCAACGAAGACTTGAACCTGAGTGCCGTTCCTCCGGCCGTCGTGCTGATGGCCGGTTTGCAGGGTGCGGGTAAAACCACCACCGCCGGCAAACTCGCGCGCTTCCTTAAAGAGCGCAAGAAGAAGTCGGTCATGGTCGTGTCTGCGGACGTTTACCGTCCGGCGGCGATCAAGCAGCTGGAAATGCTCGCGGGTGAAGTCGGCGTAACCTTCTTCCCGTCCGACCTGAGCCAGAAACCGGTCGACATCGCGCAAGCGGCTATTAAAGAAGCAAAACTGAAGTTCATCGACGTGGTCATCGTCGATACCGCCGGTCGCCTGCACATCGATGAAGAGATGATGGGTGAGATCAAGGCGCTGCATGCCGCGATCAACCCGGTCGAAACGCTGTTCGTGGTCGACGCCATGACCGGTCAGGACGCCGCTAACACGGCCAAGGCCTTCGGCGATGCTCTGCCGCTGACCGGTGTGATCCTGACCAAGGTCGACGGCGACGCCCGTGGCGGTGCCGCGCTGTCGGTTCGCGCCATCACCGGCAAGCCGATCAAGTTCATCGGTATGGGCGAGAAGAGCGACGCGCTCGAGCCGTTCCATCCTGAGCGTATTGCTTCGCGCATCCTCGGCATGGGCGACGTGCTCAGTCTGATCGAGCAGGCCGAGCAGACCCTCGACAAGGACAAGGCCGACAAACTGGCCAAGAAGCTGAAGAAGGGCAAGGGCTTCGACCTCGAAGACTTCCGCGATCAGCTGCAACAGATGAAAAACATGGGCGGCCTCGGCGGCCTCATGGACAAACTGCCAAACATCGGCGGCATGAACCTGGCGCAGATGGGCAACGCCCAAGGCGCGGCAGAGAAACAATTCAAGCAGATGGAAGCCATCATCAATTCCATGACCCCGGCCGAGCGCCGCGACCCTGAGATGATCAGCGGTTCGCGCAAACGCCGGATCGCCATGGGTTCCGGCACTCAGGTGCAGGACATCGGTCGCTTGATCAAGCAGCACAAGCAGATGCAGAAGATGATGAAGAAGTTCTCCGCAAAAGGCGGAATGGCCAAAATGATGCGCGGCATGGGCGGTATGTTGCCCGGCGGCGGCATGCCGAGAATGTAAATAATTTACGCAGGGGCTTGCCCTTGCACCTCCCACACGGAAGTGGGATCTCCAGCAAACCCGCACTTGGCGGGAGCTGACTGGCCGTTTTCAACGACGGCTCTATAGCAAATCTTGATGGCGACTGAAAGGCCGCCGGAAAAAGTCATTTGCAAAAGTCCGGATATTCCTTAGAATATGCGGCCTTTCGGGCACCTATGCCCGCTGTGCCTTTAGATTTGCAGCACCGACTACAGGAACGATGTTCACATGCTAACAATCCGTCTTGCCCTTGGCGGCTCCAAAAAGCGCCCGTTTTACCACTTGACCGTAACCGACAGCCGCAACCCGCGCGACGGTTCGCACAAGGAACAGGTTGGTTTCTTCAACCCTGTTGCTCGTGGTCAAGAAGTCCGTCTGTCCGTGAACCAAGAGCGCGTAGCCTACTGGCTGAGCGTTGGTGCACAACCTTCTGAGCGTGTTGCTCAGTTGTTGAAGGACTCGGCTAAGGCTGCGGCCTGAGCAATATGAACGCGACGCCAGCTGTTGCTGATGATTTGATCGTTATCGGCAAAATTTATTCGGTTCATGGCGTTCGCGGCGAAGTGAAGGTGTATTCCTTTACTGATCCGACAGAAAACCTGTTGCAGTACAAAACCTGGACGCTCAAGCGCGAAGGTAATGTGAAACAGGTCGAGCTGGTCAGCGGACGTGGGAACGACAAGTTCCTGGTCGCAAAGCTCAAGGGTCTTGATGATCGTGAAGAAGCGCGTCTTCTGGCCGGTTATGAGATCTGCGTGCCGCGCAACCTGTTCCCTGAATTGACCGACGGCGAGTACTACTGGTACCAGCTGGAAGGTCTGAAGGTCATTGATCAACTCGGGCAATTGCTCGGGAAAATCGATCATCTTCTGGAAACCGGCGCCAATGATGTAATGGTGGTCAAGCCTTGCGCTGGCAGCCTGGATGATCGCGAACGCCTGTTGCCCTATACGGAGCAATGCGTGTTGGCCGTCGACCTTGCCGCAGGCGAGATGAAGGTGGAATGGGATGCGGACTTCTAAGCGTGGCTAACTTGCGCGTAGAAGTGATCAGTTTGTTTCCCGAGATGTTCTCCGCCATCAGCGAGTACGGCATCACCAGTCGTGCGGTGAAACAGGGGCTCTTGCAGCTCACCTGTTGGAATCCGCGAGACTACACGACGGATCGACATCACACTGTGGACGATCGCCCATTTGGCGGTGGTCCGGGCATGGTGATGAAGATCAAGCCCCTGGAAGATGCGTTGGTTAAGGCCAAGGCAGCAGCCGGGGAGGCGGCGAAGGTAATTTACCTGTCCCCCCAAGGCCGTCAACTGACTCAGTCGGCGGTACGCGAGTTGGCGAATCTGGATGCATTGATCCTGATTGCCGGCCGCTATGAAGGCATTGACGAGCGTTTTATAGAGGCTCATGTCGATGAAGAGTGGTCGATTGGCGACTATGTACTGTCTGGCGGCGAGCTGCCGGCGATGGTCCTGATCGATGCGGTTACACGACTGCTGCCTGGAGCTTTAGGGCATGCGGACTCCGCCGAGGAAGATTCCTTTACGGATGGTTTGCTGGATTGCCCGCACTACACCCGACCGGAGGTGTATGCGGATCAGCGTGTTCCCGACGTGTTGCTAAGTGGCAATCACGCGCATATCCGGCGTTGGCGTTTACAGCAGTCCCTTGGTAGGACCTTTGAACGACGCGCCGATCTTCTGGAAAGCCGCTCGCTTTCTGGAGAAGAGAAGAAGCTGCTCGAGGAATACATCCGCGAGCGGGACGATAGTTAACAACGTATCGATGGTAGATCCGACGATTTACCTTAGGAGCACAGCATGACTAACAAAATCATTCTTGCACTCGAAGCAGAGCAGATGACCAAAGAGATCCCTACCTTTGCCCCGGGCGACACTGTTGTCGTTCAGGTGAAAGTGAAGGAAGGCGACCGTTCGCGTCTGCAAGCGTTCGAAGGTGTTGTTATCGCCAAGCGTAACCGCGGCGTAAACAGTGCATTCACCGTTCGCAAAATCTCCAACGGTGTTGGCGTAGAGCGTACTTTCCAGACCTACAGCCCGCAAATCGACAGCATGGCCGTTAAACGTCGCGGTGACGTACGTAAAGCCAAGCTGTACTACCTGCGTGACCTGTCCGGTAAAGCAGCTCGCATCAAGGAAAAACTGGCTTAAGTCCAGCTTCCGATGCAGAAAAAAGCAGCCTACGGGCTGCTTTTTTGTTGCCTGCGATTTACCTGTGGGAGCGTGCGGTGCGGCGATCCGACTTGCCCGCGAATCGATCTAACAAGCACCGCGTTTACATCAGGCTCTATAAAGCCTCAGCAGGCTATGAAAGACTTGCCGTCAGTTTTCCAGTGACCTGAGCCTTTATGCCTGCCATCGATCATCCCCTGATAGACCAATTCCTCGACGCTCTGTGGCTGGAGAAAGGTCTTTCCGATAACACCCGTGATGCCTATCGCAGCGACCTGGCCCTGTTCAACGGCTGGCTGCAGGAAAAAGGGTTGGAGTTGATCAATGCCGGCCGCGAATTGATCCTCGATCACTTGGCCTGGCGTCTGGAGCAAAACTACAAACCCCGCTCGACGGCGCGATTCCTCTCCGGCGTTCGTGGCTTTTATCGCTATTTGCTGCGGGAAAAGTTGATTGCAGTCGATCCGACCTTGCGTGTCGATATGCCGCAGCTGGGTCGACCACTGCCTAAATCCTTGTCGGAAGCGGATGTGGAGGCCTTGTTAAAAGCCCCTGACCTGAGCGAAGCCATCGGCCAGCGCGACCGCGCCATGCTCGAAGTGCTTTATGCCTGTGGCTTGCGTGTGACGGAGCTGATCAGCCTGACACTGGAGCAGGTCAACCTGCGCCAAGGCGTGCTGCGAGTGATGGGCAAGGGCAGCAAGGAGCGGCTGGTGCCGATGGGCGAGGAGGCGATTGTCTGGGTCGAGCGTTACCTGCGCGATGGCCGCCAAGAGCTGCTTGGCGGGCGTCCCAGCGATGTCATGTTCCCCAGCCAGCGCGGCGAGCAGATGACTCGGCAGACCTTCTGGCATCGCATCAAGCACCAGGCCAAGGTTGCCGGGATCGGCAAGTCGCTGTCGCCGCACACCTTGCGCCATGCCTTCGCCACTCACCTGCTCAACCACGGCGCCGACCTGCGGGTGGTGCAAATGCTGCTCGGTCACAGCGATCTGTCGACCACGCAGATCTACACCCACGTCGCCCGCGCCCGCTTGCAAGACCTGCACGCCAAACACCATCCCAGAGGCTAACCGCAACCCTTGTAGCAGCTGGCGAAGCCTGCGTTCGGCCGCGCAGCAGTCGTAAAATCAAGCGCTGTGGTGTTTCAGTTAAAACGCGGACTCAGGATTTACGGCTGCTACGCAGCCGAACGCAGGCTTCGCCAGCTGCTACAAAGGTCCGGAGCCATTTGAACTAGGTATCCTGCATCACCCGCATTCGGCCACAGGGGCCTTATGTGGTAGGCTTTGCCGGTTTGCACGATGGGCGTTTATGACCCGGTGTTTCGGTACGGGCGTTCTGATCGTCCCATTTGTCCGCCTTCAGGAGTTCTCATGCGTCTGACCCAGATTTTCGCCGCCGCAGCCATTGCGTTGGTCAGCACCTTTGCCGTCGCCGATGACGCGGCCGACAAAGCCATTCGTAAAAGCCTGGAAAACCTCCAGCTCGACGTACCGGTAGAAACCATCACTGCCAGCCCGCTGCCAGGTCTGTACGAAGTCAAGCTCAAGGGCAGCCGCGTGCTTTACGCCAGCGCCGACGGCCAGTACGTCGTTCAGGGTTACATGTTCCAACTCAAGGACGGCAAGCCGGTCAACCTGACCGAGAAGACCGAACGCCTGGGCGTTTCCAAACTGGTCAACGAGATTCCAGTGGCTGAAACCGTGGTCTACCCAGCGATCGGCGAAACCAAATCGCACATCACCGTGTTCACCGATACCACCTGCCCGTATTGCCACAAGCTGCACGCCGAAGTGCCTGAGCTGAACAAGCGCGGCATCGAAGTGCGTTACGTCGCGTTCCCGCGCCAGGGTCTGGGCTCGCCGGGTGACGAACAGCTGCAAGCGGTCTGGTGCTCGAAAGACAAGAAAGCCGCCATGGACAAGATGGTCGACGGCAAGGAAATCAAGGCCGCCAAGTGCGATAACCCGGTTTCCAAGCAGTTCGCCCTCGGTCAGTCGATCGGCGTGAACGGTACACCGGCCATCGTTTTGGCCGACGGCCAAGTCATTCCAGGCTACCAGCCTGCGCCACAAGTCGCCAAACTGGCACTGGGCGCGAAGTAAATTCGCATCGTCACGGTCAGCCATTGACGATCATGGTTCGGCGGCAGCATTCGCCGGGCCATTAATAGAGAACCGCGAGCATGCGGTTGTTTTCACGGCCGGCCTTGAGTCGGCCGTTTTATGGGGAGTTCACAGTGAAACCGGTCAAAGTAGGCATCTGTGGGTTAGGGACCGTCGGTGGCGGTACCTTCAACGTACTTCAGCGTAACGCCGAGGAAATTGCTCGTCGTGCCGGGCGTGGAATCGAAGTGGCACAAATTGCCATGCGCACGCCAAAGCCTCAGTTCCAGACGACCGGTATTGCGATTACCAACGATGTCTTCGAAGTGGCCACGAACCCTGAGATTGACATCGTCATAGAGCTGATGGGCGGCTACACCGTTGCCCGCGAGCTGGTACTCAAAGCGATCGAGAACGGAAAACATGTTGTGACCGCGAACAAGGCGTTGATCGCCGTTCACGGTAATGAAATTTTCGCCAAGGCCCGGGAGAAGGGCGTGATTGTGGCGTTCGAAGCCGCCGTGGCCGGTGGCATTCCGGTGATCAAGGCGATCCGTGAAGGCCTGTCGGCCAACCGCATCAACTGGGTCGCCGGCATCATCAACGGCACCGGCAACTTCATCCTCACCGAAATGCGTGAGAAGGGCCGCACCTTCGAAGACGTACTCGCCGAGGCGCAAGCCCTGGGTTACGCCGAGGCCGATCCGACCTTCGACGTTGAAGGCATCGATGCGGCCCACAAGCTGACGATCCTGGCCTCCATCGCCTTCGGCATCCCGCTGCAATTCGACAAGGCCTACACCGAAGGCATCACCAAGCTGACCACCGCTGACGTGAACTACGCCGAAGCGCTGGGCTATCGCATCAAGCACCTGGGTGTGGCGCGCAGCACAGCGGCCGGTATCGAACTGCGCGTGCACCCGACGCTGATTCCGGCCGATCGCCTGATCGCCAACGTCAACGGCGTGATGAACGCGGTGATGGTCAACGGTGATGCCGCCGGTTCGACCCTGTACTACGGCGCTGGCGCTGGCATGGAGCCGACCGCTTCGTCGGTGATCGCCGACCTGGTGGACGTGGTTCGCGCCATGACTTCCGACCCGGAAAACCGCGTACCGCACCTGGCCTTTCAGCCGGATTCGCTATCGGCCCACCCGATCCTGCCGATCGAGGCATGCGAAAGCTCTTACTACCTGCGGATTCAGGCCAAGGACCATCCGGGCGTGTTGGCGCAGGTGGCGAGCATCCTGTCGGAGCGCGGCATCAACATCGAATCGATCATGCAGAAGGAAGTCGAAGAACACGACGGCCTGGTGCCGATGATCCTGCTGACTCACCGCGTGCTGGAACAGCACATGAACGACGCGATCGCCGCTCTGGAAGCCTTGGCGGGCGTAGTCGGTCCGGTCGTACGGATCCGCGTCGAGCACCTGAACTAAGCCGTTATCGTTCACCGGGCTCGCCTGCGAGCCCGGGTTTGCGAACACTGTCTATTGGAGCCAGTCATGCGTTATATCAGTACCCGCGGCCAGGCACCGGCCCTGAATTTCGAAGACGTCCTGCTGGCCGGTCTGGCCACGGACGGCGGTCTGTACGTCCCGGAAAACCTGCCACGTTTCACCCAGGAAGAAATCGCTTCCTGGGCTGGCCTGCCTTATCACGAGTTGGCCTTCCGGGTGATGCGCCCATTCGTCACCGGTAGCATCCCCGATGCCGATTTCAAAAAGATTCTTGAAGAAACCTACGGCGTGTTCTCGCACAACGCCGTGGCACCGTTGCGTCAGCTGAACGGCAACGAATGGGTGCTGGAGCTGTTCCACGGCCCAACCCTCGCGTTCAAAGACTTCGCCTTGCAGCTGCTTGGTCGTCTGCTCGACTACGTGTTGGAAAAACGCGGTGAGCGCGTGGTGATTGTCGGCGCTACGTCCGGCGACACCGGTTCGGCCGCTATCGAAGGCTGCAAGCACTGCGAAAACGTCGACATCTTCATCCTGCACCCGCACAACCGCGTGTCCGAAGTGCAGCGTCGCCAGATGACCACCATTTTCGGCGAGAACATCCACAACATCGCCATCGAAGGCAACTTCGATGACTGCCAGGAAATGGTCAAGGCGAGCTTCGCCGACCAGAGCTTCCTCAAAGGCACGCGTCTGGTGGCGGTGAATTCGATCAACTGGGCGCGAATCATGGCCCAGATCGTTTACTACTTCCATGCAGCCCTGCAGCTGGGCGGCCCGGCACGTTCGGTATCGTTCTCGGTACCGACCGGCAACTTCGGTGACATTTTCGCCGGTTATCTGGCGCGCAACATGGGCCTGCCGATCAACCAGTTGATTGTCGCCACCAACCGCAACGACATCCTGCACCGCTTCATGAGCGGCAATCAGTACGTCAAGGACACCCTGCACGCCACGCTGTCGCCGTCGATGGACATCATGGTGTCGTCGAACTTCGAACGCCTGCTGTTCGACCTGCACGGTCGCAACGGCGCAGCGATTGCCGGGCTGATGGACACCTTCAAGCAAGGTGGCGGTTTCAGCGTCGAACAGGAACGTTGGACCGAAGCCCGCAAGCTGTTCGATTCGCTGGCCGTGGATGACGCTCAAACCTGCGAAACCATTGCTGAAGTTTTTGAGCAAACCGGCGAACTGCTGGATCCGCACACCGCTATCGGCGTGAAGGCTGCGCGCGAGTGCCGTCGCAGCCTGGATATCCCGATGGTGATCCTCGGTACGGCGCATCCGGTCAAATTCCCGGACGCAGTGGAAAAAGCCGGCGTAGGAAAAGCGCTCGAACTACCTGCACATCTTTCTGATTTGTTTGAGCGAGATGAGCGCTGCACCGTGCTGCCAAATGACCTGAAAGCCGTGCAGGCCTTTGTCAGTCAGCATGGCAACCGCGGCAAGCCTCTGTAACCGATTAAAACTGTCACATTTTGAAGCCCGTCTCCTGACGGGCTTTCTCATTTCTGCATGCCACACTTGTCGGGTTTCGTAAATGAAGAGCCGCCCATGAAGGGCGGGCGAGACGATCACCAAGGAAGTGGCAATGCTGTTTTTCAGAGGGTTAAAACCAGCCGCGTGCTGGATGTTTTTTTTAGTCGGCACCCTGGGCTTTGCTCAATGGGGGAGCGCGTCGCAATTGGCGGCGACCGATTCCAAAGGATCGATTGCTGGCCCAATGATCGAGCTGGATGCTCAGGAGTTGAAATGGATTGCCGAGCATTCGAAAGTCATCGTCGCATCGGTGCAATATCCGCTGTACCTGTTCAAGGATGAGCACGGCCAATGGAACGGCTTGAACAATGATCTGCTCAACCGCATCAGCGCGATGACGGGATTGCAGTTTGTTCACGAAGAATCGTTTTCCACCGATCAGTTGCTCGGGCGACTGGAAAGTGGCGCAGCGGACATGAGCACGACGCTGGCGATGAATGACGAACGCAAGACGTTTCTGGATTTCAGTCATGCGTTCGGTGGCGCTGGCTGGGTGTTCGTCGGGCGGGCCGGGGCGCCAGAGGTGCAATCCCTGGAGCAGCTGTCGGGAAGGGTTCTGGTGTTACCGACCCGGCATGCGCTGGAGGCCACGATTCGCCGCGACCATCCGGACATCGAGCTGCGCTCGGTTAAAACCTACGCGGAGGCCCGGGCGCTGGTCGAGAGCGGTGAGGCCTATGCCACCATCGAAAACGAAACCGGAGCACAACTCTATCCGTCCGGGCAGCTCAAGGTCGGGTATACGGTGGAGGGCAAATGGGAGGCGGACCACTTGGCCGTACGCAAAGGTCAGCCTCAGCTGTCGAGCATCCTCAACAAGGCGCTTGAGGCGCTTGATCCTGCCGAATTGCGCGCCATTCGCCTGAAATGGCTCAATGGGATTGCCCCGGTCAAGGTGCCCGGCGTCTGGCACCGACTCACCGAGTGGGGCTGCTGGGGAATGTTTATCGTCAGTCTGTTCGGCCTGTTGTCCCTGCTCTGGAACCGACGACTCACGGTATTGATCCAGCAGCGCCTGGATGCCGAGAAAAGCCTGAGTGATCAGCTTGCCTTCCAGCATGCGTTGATGGACGCCATGCCCGATCCGATGTTTGTTCGTGATCTGGAAGGACGTTTGATCATGTGCAACAAGAGTTATGAGGAGGGCTTGTCGACCCGTTTCGACCAGGTTCAGGGACGAAAGCTGATTGAACTGGACGTCTTGCCCAAAGAGACCGCCGAACTGCTGCATGCAGAGTTCATGGCCCAGCTCGGTACGCGCAAGACGCGCTTCAGTGAGCGTCAATTGATGTTCAACAACGGCGTCAGGCATGTCTATCAGTGGACGGTGCCTTTTTACGGTGCCGACGGACAATTGCGGGGCCTGCTGGGAGGATGGACCGATATTGGCAAGCGTAAGCAGCAGGCGTGACGCCTAATGCCGATCAGTTAAGCAATTTCAGCTGCGACGCACTTCCTTGTAGCAGCTGCCGAACGCAGGCTTCGCCAGCTGCTACGGATTGTGTCGTTCCTTAACTGATTGGCTTTAGGCGTGAGGCGGCTGTTTTTTCTCTGTCATCTTGGCCGTGCATGCTCTATTGACCCGCGGCGCAGGTTCACCAGCAGTCGGTATCCAGAACTTTCTTCTCGAGCCAGTGGTCATTTCTTGTAGGCACGCCCCAGGCACTTTGTTTTCGGACTAATGAGTGGTGATCGAGATGGAAAGTATCAGTCTATTGCTCGGTGAAGCTCTGAGCCCGTATCAGGTAACGTTGACCCCGTCGGGAAACCATGGCGAATGCCTGGTGACACTGAAAAATGCGACCGGCGCGATCGTGGTCGAGCGGGCGTTCAATCAGGCCCAGTTGACCAGCAAACGTCTGCTGACGGATGTCGTCGACGGTTTGCATCGCGACGTGCTGATCGCCGAAGGCAGGCTGGAGCCCTGCGTCATCGCGGCGTTGCGTAATGCTGCTCAGGACAAGATCCTGGCCAACCGAAATTGAATTGTTTTTTGTGGGAACCTTCCTGCGCTTAGGTCAGTCAGACCTTGTAACAGCAGGATCAAGCATTGTGCTCCGGTGCTTGTAGCTTGCTGCCACTGGTCTTTATGTAGGCCACGTTTAACCCCGAGTCGTCTCCCCACTTCTCGGGGTTTCTTTTTGCCTGCGATTTGTCATTGCTCGGCCTGCTGCAGGAAAAATGCCCGGCTGGCTTCCAGGTAGTCGCTTCGACTCTCGGGGTCCAGCCAGGCGGCGTATGCTTCGCTCAAGTGATCGTGGGGCAGGGTGCTCAGCAGTTGGTTGATCTCGATGATCGCCTGCCGGCCCTGGGGGGTGTCAGTACAGCCGATGTAACCGGACAGGTATTTGCCCGTGCCGCGAATCGGGTAGAACTGCAATTCATCTTCCGCGATCCCTTGCTGCTGGGCCTGGTAGCGGATCTCCGAGCGGTACCCCAACAGCATCCGCAAGCGCCCCAGGCGTTGCATTTGCAACAGGCTGCCCAAAGCATCGTTACCGTAGTGGAGGGTCAGTGAGTTGGCTGGCGCTTGTTTGAGGAGCGCGTCGAGATATTCGCCGTAGTTGCGCTCGGCAATAATGCCCAGTTTCTCGCGGCCACTGGCCAGCAGGGCCGCCAGGTCCACTTCGCCATCATTGATAAAGGGCGTCAGCATCTCCCGATCAACGCGGCGCACGGCCAGGCCGTTACTCATGGCCCGAAAGACCGGGATGGAAAATGCGATCCAGTCATCGCGCTCCTTGCTCCAATTCAGCGCCGCATCGCACGTGAGGGATGGCTCGTGGAGCATTTGCAAGCCGCGAGCGCGATTGACTCGCATCAGGGTGTGTTCGTATTGCGGCATGCGGGCGATCAGCAGCGGCAGCAGTTGATCGATGACGCCCTGGCCCTTTTTCGATCCTTCGAAAATCATCAGCGGAGGAAGGTCGCGCAATAACCAGACCAGGGTTTCCTTCGGTTGCGCCAACGTTGGCTGAGCCTGGCCGGCGAGCAACAGGAAAAACGCGCACGCGCACAATGCTCTTCCGCCGCGCGTCAGGCAGTGGTTGATGGGCCGCGCAAGCAGACGCCTCAGCTTAGATGGCCCCGTCTTCACGCAGCTTTGCGATCTGTTCCTTGTCGTAACCAAGATCGTTGAGTACCTGCGCATTGTGTTCGCCCAACTGCGGCCCGACCCATTCCGAAGTGCCGGGTGTCTCTGATAGTTTCGGCACGATTCCCGGCATCTTGAAATCTTTGCCGTCCGGCAGCTTGGCCTTCAGGAACATTTCCCGGGCCAGGTACTGTGGATCACTGAACATGTCTTCGGCGCTGAAGATCCGGCTGGCCGGTACGTCGGCCTGATTCAACTGCTCGATGATGGTGTCCAGAGGCAGCGAGTTGACCCAGCGATCAATCACCCCATAAATTTCGTCGCGACGGCTATCGCGTCCGTCGTTGCTCGCCAACGCAGGGTCGTTGGCCAGGTCCTCGCGACCCATGATCAGCATGAAGCGTTTGAAGATCGCATCGCCATTGGCGCCGATCTGCACATGTTTGCCGTCGGCACTGGTGTGGATCGAGGAGGGCGTAATGCCCGGCATGATGTTGCCGGTGCGCTCGCGGATGAAGCCGAACACGTCGAACTCCGGGACCATGCTTTCCATCATGGCGAAAATCGCTTCATACAGCGCCACATCCACCACTTGGCCGAGTCCACCGTTAACCTCGCGATGACGCAACGCCATCAGCGCACCGATCACGCCCCAGAGCGCGGCAATCGAGTCACCGATGGAAATACCGGTGCGCACCGGTGGCCGGTCTTCGAACCCGGTGATGTAGCGCAGACCGCCCATGGATTCACCGACGGCGCCAAAGCCTGGTTGATCTTTCATCGGCCCGGTCTGGCCGAAACCCGAGAGGCGCACCATCACCAGTTTCGGGTTCAGAGCGTGCAAGACTTCCCAGCCCAGACCGAGTTTTTCCAACACGCCCGGGCGAAAATTCTCAATCAGAATGTCCGCTTCGCTGAGCAGTTTTTTCAGGATCGCCAGGCCGTCGGGGTGTTTGAGGTTCAGGGTCAGGGACTTCTTGTTGCGTGCCTGGACGAACCACCACAGCGAGGTGCCTTCATACAGTTTTCGCCATTTGCGCAACGGATCGCCGCCATCGGGGGACTCGATTTTGATCACCTCGGCACCGAACTCGCCGCAAATGCGCGAGGCAAACGGCCCGGCGATCAGCGTACCCAATTCAATGACTTTCAGACCTGAGAGCGGTTTTCCGGTGAGCGGCATACTGGATCCTGTAGGACAAAGGTTGAGCGAATACAGGGTTTTAACATAGCCGAACGTCAGACGACCAAGGTTGATCGCCTTCAATTCGTGGATTGTCTACCGCATCGGTTAGACTTGCCGCCTTTCCCCGTATCAAGAAGCCCGTTCATGGCCCAGCCGTCCACGACCTACAAGTTTGAACTGAACCTTACCGACCTCGACCGCAGCGTGTACGAGAGCGTGAAGCAGACCATCGCCCGTCACCCTTCGGAAACCGAAGAGCGCATGACCGTGCGGCTGCTGGCCTACGCCTTTTGGTACAACGAGCAGTTGTCGTTCGGTCGCGGTCTGTCAGACGTGGACGAACCAGCCCTGTGGGAAAAGAGCCTGGACGACCGTGTTCTGCACTGGATTGAAGTCGGCCAGCCAGACGCCGATCGCCTGACCTGGTGCTCTCGTCGCACCGAGCGCACCAGCCTGCTGGCTTACGGCAGCCTGCGCGTCTGGGAGACCAAAGTGATCCCGGCGATCAAGAACCTGAAAAACGTGCACATCGCTGCTGTTCCACAGGAAGTGCTGGAAACCCTGGCCAAGGACATGCCCCGCGTTATCAAGTGGGACGTGATGATCAGCGAAGGGACGATTTTTGTCACCGACGACCGTGGTCAGCATGAAGTCCAGTTGCAATGGCTGAGCGGCGAGCGCGGCTGATTATTCGCTGCTAACTTGCGTTATCCGCTTTTATCCTACGTATTCAAGAGAAGCACCTGTCACCCCATGCGCATCGAACCTCGCCTGTTGCCCGACACCCTGCCATTCCTCGGTGATCTGCCGCCGCTGCTGACCCGTCTGTACGCGGCGCGGGGCGTGCTGTCCGAGGCTGAACTGGACAAGAGCCTGGCGCGGTTGATTCCATTCCAGCAACTCAAAGGCATCGATGCAGCGGTGGATTTGCTGGTGACGGCGCTGGAGCAGCGTCAGCGGATTCTGATCGTCGGTGACTTCGACGCCGATGGCGCGACGGCCAGTACCGTGGGCATGTTGGGTTTGCGCCTGCTGGGCGCGGCGCACGTCGACTATTTGGTGCCGAACCGATTCGAGTACGGCTACGGCCTGACGCCGGAAATCGTCGAAGTGGCGCTGACCCGTACACCACAGTTGCTGATCACTGTGGACAACGGTATCTCCAGCGTTGAAGGCGTGGCGGCGGCGAAAAAGGCCGGGCTCCAGGTGCTGGTCACCGACCACCACTTGCCCGGTGACGAATTGCCGCTGGCCGATGCCATCGTCAATCCGAACCAGCCAGGTTGCGAGTTCCCGAGCAAGGCGCTGGCCGGCGTCGGGGTGATTTTCTATGTGCTGATGGCCCTGCGTGCGCGTTTGCGCAGCCTCGGCTGGTACGAGAGCAAGCCGCAGCCGAACATCGGCGAGTTGCTGGACTTGGTGGCGCTGGGCAGCGTCGCCGACGTGGTACCGCTGGATGCCAACAACCGGATACTGGTGCACCAAGGCCTGGAGCGGATTCGCGCCGGGCGCGCGCGGCCGGGGATCAAGGCGATCCTCGAAGTCGCCAAGCGTGACCACACGCGCATCACCTCTACTGACCTGGGTTTCATTGTTGGCCCGCGTCTGAACGCGGCGGGGCGTCTGGATGACATGAGCCTGGGCATCGAATGCCTGCTCACCGAAGACGCTGGTCTGGCGCGTGAAATGGCCGCTCAACTCGACGGCATGAACCAGGACCGCAAATCCATCGAGCAGGGCATGCAGCGTGAAGCGCTGGCTCAACTGAAGGATTTGCCGGTCGAGTCGATGCCGTTCGGCTTGTGCCTGTTCGATCCCGAGTGGCACCAGGGTGTCATCGGAATCCTCGCATCGCGTATGAAAGAACGCTATTTCCGCCCGACCATTGCCTTTGCCGATGCTGGCGATGGCTTGCTCAAGGGCTCGGGGCGTTCGGTTCAGGGGTTTCATATTCGCGACGCGTTGAGCGTGGTGGCGGCGCAGCATCCGAATCTGATCAGCAAATACGGCGGCCATGCCATGGCCGCCGGCCTGACGCTGCCGGAAGCGAATTTTCCGTTGTTCGCCGAAGCCTTTGACGCGGAAGTGCGTAGGCAATTGCGCGAAGAAGACCTGACCGGGCGCCTGCTGTCGGACGGCACCCTGGCGGTCGAGGAATTCCACCTAGAACTGGCCCGCGCCCTGCGCCATGCCGGACCTTGGGGGCAGCACTTCCCGGAGCCGCTGTTCCACGGCGTGTTCCAGTTGGTCGAGCAGCGAGTGGTCGGCGAGCGGCACCTCAAAGTGGTGCTGAAGAGTGAATGTGGTTCGGTGAAGCTGGATGGCATTGCCTTCGGAATCGACCGCGACATCTGGCCGAATCCGACCATCAAATGGGTGGAATTGGCCTACAAACTCGACCTCAACGAGTTCCGTGGCAACGAGACGGTGCAGTTGATGATTGCCCACATCGAACCGCGTTGACCCCATCGCAAGCAAGCTCGCTCCCACATTGGTTTTGTGAACAACGCAGATCCACTGTGGGAGCGAGCTTGCTCGAGATGGCGATCTCCCAGGCGCCAAATCTCCCCGGAACCCTCCACCTTCCCCCGTTGTCGACTAGGCTCTAAGCACTGCTTGATTATCCTTGTGACGTCTTGTCGAATTTTTTCCCGCGGGGGCGGGTGCTGCACCTTTTTCCTGTCACTCGTCGACTTTTCAAACAGAACCCTGGAGCCTGCCCACTGATTCGAGAGGTGCCCCATGAGTCTGCTGCTTGAACCCTATACCCTTCGCCAATTGACCCTGCTCAACCGCATTGCGGTGTCGCCGATGTGCCAGTACTCCAGCGTCGATGGACTGGCCAATGACTGGCACCTGGTCCACCTCGGCAGCCGCGCTGTCGGCGGGGCCGGCCTGGTGTTTACCGAAGCCACGGCGGTCACGGCCGACGGGCGCATCACTGCCGAGGACCTCGGCCTGTGGAACGATGAACAGATCGAACCGTTGCAACGCATCACTCGATTCATTGCGGCACAAGGCGCGGTGGCCGGCATTCAGTTGGCTCACGCCGGGCGCAAGGCCAGCACCCATCGGCCGTGGATCGGTAAACATGGCAGCGTCAAACCCGAAGACGGTGGCTGGGTTCCGGTGGGCCCTTCGCCGATTGCTTTCGACCCGCAGCACACCCACCCCAAGCAGCTCGATGATGGCGAGATCGCTGAGGTCATTCAGGCCTTTGTCGCTTCGGCCAAACGGGCGCTGACCGCCGGTTTCAAAGTGGTGGAAATACACGCCGCCCACGGTTACCTGTTGCATCAGTTTCTTTCGCCCCTGAGCAATCAGCGGCGCGATCAATATGGTGGTTCGTTCGAGAATCGCATCCGGCTGGTGCTGCAAGTCACCGAAGCGGTGCGTGCGGTGTGGCCTGAAGAGCTACCGCTGTTCGTGCGGGTGTCGGCCACCGATTGGGTGGAAGACGGCTGGAATCCCGATGAAACGGTCGAGCTGGCGCGACGCCTCAAGGCGTTAGGCGTAGACCTGATTGACGTCTCGTCGGGCGGTACGGCGGCGAATGCCGAGATTCCTACAGGTCCCGGGTATCAGACCCGCTTCGCCGAACGTGTGCGCAAAGAGTCAGGTATTGCCACCGGCACGGTAGGAATGATCACCGAGCCGGCACAGGCCGAGCACATTCTGCGCACCTGCCAGGCTGACATCATCTTTCTCGCCCGTGAACTGTTGCGCGATCCGTACTGGCCACTGCATGCCGATGATGACCTGGGGGGACGCAAGGCCATCTGGCCGGCGCAGTATCAGCGGGCCACCCATCGTGAACAGCCGATTCACGAGTCGGATTTGCGTGACTGATTGATGCTGTAAAACCAAAAAGCCCCGACCATCGTGATCGGGGCTTTTGTGTTTCTGTGCACTGAGGTTTGTTGTCGGTCAGGCCCTCATCGTCGGAACGCCGCCCAGAGCAAGCTCGCTCCCACATTGGATCTCCATGAGACACAGGTTTTGTGTACACCTCAGATCACCTGTGGGAGCGAGCTTGCTCGCGATGGGGCCAGCCAAGACACCCAATTACCCTCAGGTGTACTTGCGCTTCTCAGGTGCAGGCGGGAAGTACTGGTACAACCAGGTCTCACTCAACGTCCGGTCATTGGTGCGAATGAACAACCGCAGCTCCACCGGCGCCACGCTGTCATTGGTCGGGTACCAGTCAAAGGTAATGCGGTAACCCTTGATGTCATCCAACACCAGCACGTTGAAATCCTTCACTTGCCCATTCGAACACGTAACCACCGGCTCGATCCCTGCGCCTTCAGGCAAGCGGTCCAGACCGCCACCCGTGAAGTCCACGGCAAACCGTCGAGCCCAAACTTCCGGGTAATGCTCGCCAGGTGCCCAACCTTCGATGAAACCGCCCATGCCCGAACGAGTGGCGTTGACCCGTGCCAACGGCGTGCCGACCGGTGGCAGTGCGCTCCAGTACAGCTTGTAGCCGTAGTTCAGGGAGTCCCCGGCCGCGACCGGTTTTTTCGGGGTCCAGAACGCGACGATGTTATCCAGGGTTTCGCCGGTTGTAGGAATTTCCATCAGATCAATAGAGCCTTCGCCCCACGCGGTCGTAGGTTCTACCCACAGGCTCGGACGCTTGCTGTACCAGTCAACGGTGTCTTGATAGCTGTCGAACTCATGATCGGTCTGCACCAGGCCGAAACCTTTCGGGTCGGTGTCGGCGAAGGCATTGAATTGCAGGGTGGCCGGGTTGTTCAGCGGGCGGCAGATCCACTCGCCGTTGCCACGCCACATGGCCAGGCGATCAGAGTCGTGGATTTGCGGGTGAATCGTGTCGCACATGCGCCGTTCATGGGTGCCGCAGCTGAACATGCTGGTCATCGGCGCGATGCCCAGTTGTTCGATGGCGGTACGCGCGTTTATGTGGGCATCGATGCCCATGACGACCTGGCTGGCCTGACAGTCGATGTCGAAACGGTAAGCGCCGGTAGCGCTCGGCGAGTCCAGAAGGGCGTAGACCACGAAACGGGTGCTGTCCTTGTCCGGGGTCTCGAACCAGAATTTGGTGAAGTCCGGGAATTCTTCACGCTTCTTGGCATAGGTATCAATCGCCAGACCGCGAGCCGACAGACCGTACTGGCCCGAGGCATCGACCGCACGGAAATAGCTGGCGCCGAGGAACGACAACACATCGTGCTGGTCCAGCTCCGGGGCCTTGAACAACTTGAACCCGGAAAACCCCAGGTCGCCCGTGAGCTGCTTGGTATCGACCGTGGTTTTTTCATAGTTGAACAGGGACGGGCGAAAATGTACCTCTCGCGCCTGACGAGTCTTGGGATCGACGCTGTACATGCGCACCGGTTGTTTGAAACCCATGCCCACGTGGAAGAACTGCACATCCAGCTGACCGCTGAGGTCATTCCACAGCGAGTGGTTGCCGTCGTAGCGGATCGCGTTGAAGTTCTGCGGCGTCATGGTCGCCAGGGTCGGCGGCAGCACCTGCTTGGTGTCCTGATAGCGATTGCCGGCGAGCTGCTTGGCCTGGATCTTCAGCGCTTCGAAGTCGAACGCCTGAGCCTCGCCATCCGCCGCGCCGGTACCGGCCCAGGCCCATGAAGCCAGCAGGCCGGTGGCTGATAATCCGGTATAGGCAGCGATGGCCATGGATGCTTTGAGCAAATTCCTGCGGTGCATAAGTTCAACCTGTCGTGAACAATCCCGCGCCGTTCCTGGCACGTGCTGGATCAAAAATAAAGGTTCGGACATGCCTTCGGCCAAACGCAACGGACATTAAACAGATAACAAATAGCTTAAACCGTTCGGTTGTGTAGAAAAAATGATTGGTAGCACTTTGGCTTCGTGGCAATGAAACAAGAAATGTCGGTTAAGTTTTCCGACAGTACTTTCTGATTTATAGGGCATTTCTGCTTTTTTCGACTAATTACTCTAAAAACGCTTTTCAGCGCCCGGATAGTTTCTATTCTGTGGTCATGACCGGTTTCTGCCCTTCAGGCCGGCGACTAACAAGAAGGAGAGGGCGATGCGGTTTTTGAAGTTTTCTCGGGCTTATAGAAGGACATCGTCCATGACGAAAGTACAAGGCATCACCCAGTTGCTGGGAATCTTTCCTTGCCTGACCACTGTGCGCCGAAGGCGTCGGCTCAGTTCGGATGAGATGAAGTTGCTAGAGCGCTATCGGGAGCTGTCGGAAAGCGACCAGATTGCGATGCGGTATCTGGTGGATGCGATGAGGAGTGTTTCGAGGTTTTGACCGAGGATGGTTGCCGTGAAGGCCATTTGGCTTTTACGGTGGCCAGGCTGGTCAGCTTGCCAGTATCGGCGTCGATGATGCCTTCGTGGATTGCTTGGCGACGAGCCTCGATATTTTTTTGCTCGATGGTTTGTTGCAGATACTTTTCTGAAAAGGCGCTATCACTTGGAATCACTTCAGTGACGCTTTGGCTGGTGATGCGCGGTTTGCTCATGGCTGCGGATTGCTCTTGCGGGAGATTGAACAGGCGTATTCAAACCAAAAGGGGCGGACTGTGAAGTCCGCCCCTTTTTCATTTTTTCACTCTACCTTCAACTGCAAGTGCCCACGATCGTGAACGGCCGTTGTGCCTGCATCAGATCAGGCATGTCCCGCCACTTGATCCACGCTTGATGCTGCCAATGCAACAGCGGCACCGAGATGCCTGCCCACTGCAATGAACTCAGGCTTGGAATGTTATCCACAGATGTCGCTTTCGACTCACGCAGCGAAGGTATGACTTCGTTGCTCAGCCATTGGCGCAGGTTTCGGTTTTCCGGGACAAAATGGTGAATCAATAGGGCGTACATCCCTGATTCGCTGACCATCAGCGATTCGACCGTTTTGCCGTTCTTGAGCAGCCAGACGTATCGACGCTGGTCCGGATCGAGTTTCAGGGTGAGGCGTTGGTCCATCGGGCGGCCCATCAAGCGACCGAGATCCTGGACGCAGAACCAGGCTTGGTTGTCCTGCATGAAGGCATGGAGGAAGCGGTTGTGGCGGGTGAAGACGGTAGGGGTGAAATGAGGATGGATTTCAGGCGGATTTTGTGTGTACTCAAGCATTTTTTCGACTCCATGTTGAAAAAGGAGCCGCCACTAATCCTTCGACAGATTTGGGTGGCGGACCATGTGGCGTTCGAAGTCGGAACATTCTCGATCAACACGGAAGCCGAGAGGCCCGCGCCACACGGCCCACCATAAAGCGAAGCTGAAAGGCAAAAATGCCCCAGTTCATATGGGGGCGCGGATGCGCCATGTTGATGATATTCCGGCTTCGACCCCGGGTCGCTGATGTTGCAGCGACGGGTTGAAGCCTATCTGCAAGGCGCTCGCGGCGCCAAGTCTACTCTGGCGCCGCGTGTTGTAGGAATCAGTGTCTTTTCTGGAAGGTTCGATCTGTAGGAATTGCCTGTTTTTGCATGAGGTGCAGTCAAGCAGCATCACAGCCGTGGTTTTTCCTATAGTTTTTTCCGCATTCAGGAACGAACTGCAGGTTTGCTACATGTTGATCGAATTTTCAGTTTCCAATTATCGCTCCTTCCGTGACAAACAAACCCTGTCCATGGCTGCGACACCGCGCTTGAGCAAAAAGCGCAACGTGTTCACACCAATCGTAAATGGAGAAAAACTGCCTGATTTATTGAAGGTGGCGGCGATTTACGGACCGAACGCATCCGGTAAGTCTTCGCTTATCCGGGCGATGGGGATCATGGGGAGTTTGCTCGCTTCGATACCTTCATCAAATGATGAGCCGCTACCGGTCTCGCCATTTCGTTTTGACCCGCAACTTCAAAACGAACCCAGTTCTTTTGAGTACAACTTCATTCAACGCGGGATCCGATATCGGTTTGTTCTGCGCATGACTGCGCAGCGGATTATCGAGGAACAATTGGTTTCCTATCCCAAAGGTAAGGAAACGCTGTTGTATTCACGTCGTTTTGTTGATGAGGGGGAGCATTATGTTTTTGGCTCAAGCCTTGAGGGCGGTAAAGAGGTGCACAACGCTTGGCGGCGTCTGACGAGTCCCAAGATGTTGTTTATTTCGCAGGCGGTTGCGAACAGTAGCGAAGAGTTGACTCAGTTGCGGGCGCCGTTTAGCTGGTTTCAAACCGGTCTACTCGTTATTGAGCAGAACAACATGATGGGGTTGTCAGCAGCGTCCATCAGATTTCTTCGGATGGCATCGGATTACACACATGATTTACGAGACTTTCTAAAAGAAGTGGATATCCCGGTGTCAGCGATCCGGCTCAACACCGAAGACGCAGAGTCTGTTCAACGCACCAAAAAACTCACACTGAAAGAGCTCTTCGCAGCAGCCCAAAAAGACAAAGTGACCCTGACGCACACGAGTCTTTTAGGCCAGGCGGAGTTTGATTTTTCCGAGGAGTCAGGCGGTACGAAAAACCTGGTTGGATTCTGGCTGCCCTGGTTCATGATCAATCACGCCGATGGTAGCGGGATACTGTCTGTCGATGAGTTGGACAGCAGCCTTCATCCCTCAATAGTCGCGGACTTGATTGAGAAACACCTGGACAGTGGGTTGGAGAATCAACTGATCTTTACCACTCACGACACTCATCTAATGAACGCCAAAGCGCTTCGCCGCGATCAGTTCTGGATCACCGAAAGAGACGCTAACGGTGCAACCTGCCTTTTTTCTGTTTACGACTTTGAAGGACGGGAAGGGGAGGATGTCGAGAAACGCTACTTTGAAGGCCGTTATCGCGGGTTACCACTGATAAGGCGGGGTTGATCATGGCGCGTTCGATACGACTATTTGATCGAAAGGCACCGCGGTTCAAGCCTCAGCCCAAAGTGTTGATCCTCTGTGAAGACAGCAAGTCAGGAAAACGATATCTGGAGGAGGCTGCATTTCATTTTCGCGCCAAAGCTCAAGTGGAAATTTCCCACTGTGGCGTCACACACCCAAGCGGCATTGTAGAAACAGCAATAGCCCGCCAGAAATGCTTCGACAAGGTGTTTTGTGCATTGGATCGCGATACACATCTGTGTTTTGAACGAGCAATAAATCTGGCGAGGCCTCATCCGAAAATCAAAGTCATCGCTTCCTACCCCTGTTTTGAGTTTTGGCTGCTTCTGCACTTCGGTTTCAATCGAAAGCCATTTCGAGCGGTTGGAAAGCACTCTCCAGGCGACTTGGTGGCCAAGAGCCTCAGAGAGAAACCCAACATGGATAAGTACGAAAAAGGCGAAGACACCAACTATTTCGCACAACTTTTAGGTGAGCCCTTCCAAAGGGCGAGAGATTTAGCACCAAAGATTATCGAGGACGTTGCTATCAGCGGCGAACCTAACCCCAGCACCGAAATCCATCTGCTGATGGACGAATTCGAAATTCTCTCCAAACCCCTACCGATCTAACACCTCAAACCCAGCCCGCATCACTGCGGGCTGGGTAATTACCCTTATCGACCAACCTTCCAAGCGTCCCCCGCAGGCGCAGTCCCATGGTCATACGGCTTGGCAAGCCACATGTAAACCAGCCCCAACCCAATCACGATCGCAGTACTCAACACCATCGCGTAGTTGATGTACCACGCCGCATCCGGCGTGCGCGGCCAGGCCATGTTGATGATCGCACCGACGCCATACACCAGCGCGCCAATGTTCACTGCCCAACCCCAGGCGCCGAGGGTGAATTTGCCGCTCGGTTTCCAGCCCTTCATGCGCGCATACAACGCGGCGAGCACGATCATCTGGAACGCCAGGTAGATGCCGATGGCTGCGAAGCTGACGATGGTTGCCACCGCATCCTGCAGGAAGAAGCCCAGCACAATGATCAGCGCCGGCAGGACGCCGGACACGAACAGCGCCGCAACCGGAACCTGAGTCGTAGGGGAAATCTTCTTCAGCAGTGAGCTGCCGATGACCATTTCATCCCGAGCGTAGGAATACAGCAGACGACTCGCCGCCGCTTGCAGGCTGATGACGCAGGAGATGAAGGAAATCATCACCACGCCCATCACCACTTTCGAACCGACCGGGCCGAAGGCGTTGTTGAGGATGGTGGTCACCGGGTCCTTGTCGGTGCCGTTGATCACCGCTTGCATGTCCGGCACCGCGAGGATCAGCGCCAGGCAGGCGAACATCGCCGCGATGCCGCCGATGTAGATGGTCATGCGCATGGCCACCGGGATCTGCTTGCTCGGGTTCGGGGTTTCTTCGGCCACATCGCCGCAGGCCTCGAAGCCGTAGTACAGGAACATCCCCGCCAGCGAGGCTGTGAGGAACGCCGGCAGGTAGGAGCCATCAACGCTGATATCGAAGGTGTTGAACAATACACTGATCGATTGATGACGCTCGAAGATCAGCAAATAAAGGCCGACGATCACCGCACCGACCAGTTCGCAGAGGAAGCCGAACATGGCGATCCGTGCCAGCACCTTGGTGCCGCTGAGGTTGACCAGGGTGGCGAACAACGTCAGGAACAGTGCGATGACGATGTTGGTGTTGTTGCTTGGTTCAAAGCCCATCATGGCGGCCAGGTACGGACCGGCGCCCACCGCAACGGCGGCGATGGTGACGCACAGGGCGATGGAGTAGATCCAGCCGACCATCCACGCCCAGCGCTTGCCCACCAAGCGACGAGCCCACGGGTACACGCCACCGGAAATCGGGAACTGCGAGACCACTTCACCGAAGATCAGGCACACCAGCAACTGGCCGCATCCGACCAGCAAATAAGCCCAGAACATCGGTGGCCCACCGGCGGCGAGGCACAGGCCGAACAGGGTATAAACCCCTACGACCGGAGAGAGATAAGTGAAGCCCAGGGCGAAGTTTTCCCACAGGCTCATGCTGCGATTGAAGTTCGAGGTGTAACCCAGCTTGCGTAGTTGCTCGGCGTCGCTGTCGGCAACGGCTGCGGAGAGTTCGGGTGATGCACTCATGGTGTGTTAGCTCCGGAAAATCGGCAGATTTCGGATGTCCGAAACCGTGACAGGGCCATGACGGCGCAGCCCGGATCGGTGGTTATTGTTTTGGCTTCTTTGGGGTGGAACCTGGGTGGTGCTTAGTGCCGGTTTCTTCCTTGATGTTGCGGTGAGGCCATCGCGAGCAAGCTCGCTCCCACAGGGGAATGCGATCAAATGTGGGAGCGAGCTCGCTCGCGATGCTTTTAATGCTTGAACATCACATGCCGAACGACGGTGTAGTCCTCCAGCCCGTACATGGACATGTCCTTGCCATAACCGGACAGTTTCTGACCGCCGTGCGGCATTTCGCTGACCAGCATGAAGTGCGTATTCACCCAGGTGCAGCCGTACTGCAAGCGTGCGGACAAGCGATGCGCACGACCGACGTCCGAGGTCCAGACCGACGAGGCCAGGCCGTAGTTCGAATCGTTGGCCCAGCCCAGCACCTGTGCTTCATCGGTGAATTTGGTCACCGACACCACCGGCCCGAACACTTCGCGACGGACGATTTCGTCGTCCTGTTGCGCGTCGGCCAACACCGTTGGTTCGAAGAAGAAGCCATTACCTTCAACAGCTTTGCCGCCGGTGATCAATCGGATATGCGGCTGCGCCACAGCGCGCTCGACAAACCCGGCCACGCGGTCGCGGTGTTGAGCGGTGATCAACGGACCCAACTCGGTCGCCGGATCATCCTGCAAACCGTACTTGATGCTGCTGACCGCTTCGCCGAGCTTCTCGACGAACTTGTCGTAGATACCTTCCTGCGCGTAGATGCGGCAGGCGGCGGTGCAGTCCTGGCCGGCGTTGTAGAAACCGAAGGTGCGGATGCCTTCCACGGCGGCGTCGATGTCGGCGTCGTCGAAGATAATCACCGGCGCCTTGCCGCCCAGTTCCATGTGCATGCGTTTGACGCTGTCGGCGGTGCTGGAAATGATGTTCGAGCCGGTGGCGATCGAACCGGTCAACGAGACCATGCGCACTTTCGGGTGTGTGACCAGTGGGCTGCCAACCGTAGGACCACGACCGAACACTAGGTTAAGCACGCCGGCCGGGAAAATCTCCGACGCCAGTTGCGCCAGACGCAGCGCAGTCAGCGGGGTTTGTTCCGACGGCTTGAGCACCACGGTATTACCCGCCGCGAGGGCCGGCGCGATTTTCCAGGCGACCATCATCAGCGGGTAGTTCCACGGTGCGATGGACGCGATCACGCCAACCGGATCGCGACGGATCATCGAGGTGTGGCCGTGCAGGTATTCACCGCCCGCCGAACCGCTCATGCAACGGCTGGCGCCGGCAAAGAAACGGAACACGTCGGCAATCGCCGGGATCTCGTCGTTCAGCGCGGCGCTGTAAGGCTTGCCGCAGTTGTCCGACTCCAGTTTGGCCAGCTCTTCGCCGTGGGCTTCAATGGCGTCGGCGAGTTTGAGCAGCAGCAGCGAGCGTTCTTTCGGCGTGGTTTGCGACCAGCCTTCGAAGGCGCTGTCGGCGGCACGCACGGCGGCATCGACCTGGGCTTCACTGGCTTCGTTGATTTCCACCAACACACGACCGAGGGCCGGGTTGAACACCGGTTGGGCGGGGCCTTCGCCGTCGATCAGTTGGCCATTGATCAAGAGTTTGGTTTGCATGGCTTTGTCCTCTTCGGAACGGTTGTTTTTCCTCTATAGGAACCGGCTCTAAATGTGGGAGCGGGCTTGCTCGCGAAGGGGCCATCACATTCAAAATTGATGTTGGCTGATACACCGCTTTCGCGAGCAAGCCCGCTCCCACATTTGAACCGGTTCCTACAGGGAGTAGTCGTTGTTCGTTATTTCCCGCCACTGCCCGCAACGCTTTCGCCGCCACGGGTCAGGTAATAGGCGCCGAGGATTGGCAACATGGTCACCATCATCACCAGCATCGCGACGACGTTGGTCACCGGCACGTCCCGTGGGCGGCTGAGCTGATTGAGCAGCCACAGCGGCAGGGTGCGTTCATGGCCGGCGGTGAAGGTGGTGACGATGATTTCGTCGAACGACAGGGCAAACGCCAACATGCCGCCGGCCAGCAACGCCGAGCCGAGGTTCGGCAGGACGATGTAGCGGAAGGTCTGCCAGCCGTCGGCGCCGAGGTCCATCGAGGCCTCGATCAAACTGTGAGAAGTGCGACGCAAGCGGGCGATGACGTTGTTGTAGACGATCACCACACAGAAGGTCGCGTGGCCGACGATGATGGTGAACATTCCCGGCTCGATCCCCAGCGTCTTGAAGGTCGCCAGCAACGCGATGCCGGTGATGATCCCCGGCAAGGCAATCGGCAGGATCAGCATCAGCGAGATGCCTTGCTTGCCGAAGAAATCCCGGCGGTACAACGCCGCCGATGCCAGTGTGCCGAGAACCAACGCAATCAACGTCGCGACGGAGGCAATCTGCAGCGACAGCTTGATTGCTTCCAGTACGTCGGGACGGGAGAACGCCACGCCGATCCACTTCAGGGTGAAGCCCTTGGGCGGAAAACTGAACGCCGCGTCTTCGGTGTTGAAGGCGTACAGGAAGATGATCAGGATCGGAAAGTGCAGAAACACCAACCCGCCCCAGGCCGCGATGCGCAGGCCGAGCGAGGCTTTCTCCCCGTGCGTTTCTGGCCTTTGTTTTTTTGCATCAGAGCGCATCGAAGGCCCCCAGTCGTTTCACGATAGTCAGGTAAATGGCGATCAACACAATCGGCACCAACGTGAAGGCCGCGGCCATCGGCATGTTGCCGATCGCGCCTTGTTGGGCGTACACCATGCTGCCGACGAAGTAGCCCGGCGGACCCACCAGTTGCGGCACGATGAAGTCGCCCAGGGTCAGCGAAAAGGTGAATATCGAACCGGCCGCAATGCCTGGAATCGACAGTGGCAGCGTCACTTGCATGAAGGTCTGGCGTGGCTTGGCACCAAGGTCGGCCGAAGCTTGCAGCAACGAGGGTGGCAGGCGTTCCAGCGAGGCCTGGACCGGCAGGATCATGAACGGCAGCCAGATGTAGACGAATACCATGAACCGGCCCAGGTGTGAGGTCGACAAGGTGCTGCCGCCGACGCCCGGAATACCCAGAATGAACTGCAAAACCGGCTCAAGACCCAGGTGCTGAACGAACCACTGCGCCACGCCGCCCTTGGCCAGCAGCAAGGTCCAGGCATACGTCTTGACGATGTAACTGGCCCACATCGGCATCATCACCGCGATGTAGAAAAACGCCTTGGTTTTGCCGGTGGTATAGCGCGCCATGTAGTAGGCAATCGGGAACGCGACGATGGCGCTGGCGATCGACACGACGACGGCCATGCTCAAGGTGCGCAGGATGATGTCGAAGTTCGACGGCTGGAACAGGGCAGCGAAGTTCGCCAGGGTCAGGTCGGGCGTGACCGCCATGGTGAAGTCATCGAAGGTGTAAAAGCCTTGCCACAGCAGAACCAGCAGCGAGCCGAGGTAGATCGCGCCGAACCAGAGCAGCGGCGGTACCAGCAGCAGCGACAGGTAAAAGTTCGGCCGGCGATACAGCAGGTTGGAAAACCTGCGCAGCGGCGAGCCGCCGGCCGGGGTTTGAGGGATAACCACGCTGTTCATCTCACACCCCGCCGACAACGTTGTCGTGCAGCGGGATCATCGCTTCCCGTGCCCAGCGTGCGCTGATGCGTTGGCCGGTCTGATGTTGCGCGCTGACGTCCAGCCACTGGACGTTGGCCTGGCTGATGTTCAGGGTCTGGCCGTTCTCCAGTTTCAGTTCATAACGCGTGGCGCTGCCCTGGTACTGAATGTCATGGAGCAAACCGCTGACTTCGATTTCATGACTGGCCAGCGGACCTTCGGCGAAACGCACGTGTTCCGGGCGAATCGAAAACGGTTGTGGATTGCCGCTCAATTGCTTCGCCAGATCCCCGCGAATCACGTTGGAGGTGCCGACGAATTCGGCGACAAAGGTTGTAGCCGGTTTCATGTAGAGGTTGCGCGGTGTATCGACTTGCTCAATGCGCCCCTTGTTGAACACCGCCACGCGATCCGACATCGACAGCGCTTCGGTCTGGTCGTGGGTGACGAAGATGAAGGTGATGCCGAGCTGGCGTTGCAGCTTCTTCAGTTCACCCTGCATTTGCTCGCGCAGCTTCAAATCGAGGGCGCCCAACGGTTCATCTAGCAGCAGCACTCGCGGCCGATTGACCAGGGCGCGGGCCAGGGCCACACGCTGGCGCTGTCCGCCGGACAGCTGCACCGGTTTACGCTCGCCGTAGCCGCCGAGGGCGACCATGTCGAGGGCTTCTTCGGCGCGTTTCTGGCGTTCGGTTTTGCCGACGCCTTTGACTTTCAAACCGTAGGCGACGTTGTCGAGTACGTTCATGTGCGGGAACAGCGCGTAATCCTGGAACACGGTGTTCACGTCACGCTGATACGGCGGCAGCCCGGCGGCCTCGAAGCCGTGAATACGGATAGAGCCTGCACTCGGTTGTTCGAAACCGGCGATCAGGCGCAGACAGGTGGTTTTGCCCGAGCCGGAAGGGCCCAGCATGGAAAAGAACTCGCCGTCCTGGATATCGATGGAAACCCGGTCAACGGCCTTCACTTCGCCGAACTGACGGGAAACGTTGGTGAACTGGACTGCAAGCGTCATGGTGCGGTGCTCCAAAAAGGCGAGGGTCCTCACAGCGACCCCAGCCTGGACTTCTGAAAAACTGAAACTTAATGAACAGCGTCGTAGCAGCTGTCGAGGTACGAGGCTGCGTCGGGCTGCGCAGCGGCCCTGGGGGCGGTCCCTGCGGACACGCAACGCTGCCTCGTGCCTCGGCAGCTGCTACAGGGGCCTTAACGACCGCCCATGATCGCGATGTAGTCCTGGGTCCAGCGGCTGTACGGTACGAACTTGCCGCCTTCAGCTTGCGGGGTTTTCCAGAAGGCCAGGTTGTCGAATTGATCGTAACCATTGGTTTTGCAACCTTCGGCGCCGAGCAACTCGCTTTCCTTGCACCCGGCCGGAACCGCCGGCAGCGAACCGAACCAGGCCGCCAGGTCACCCTGGACTTTCGGTTGCAGCGACCAGTCCATCCACTTGTAGGCGCAGTTCGGGTGCTTGGCTTCGGCGTGCAACATGGTGGTGTCGGCCCAACCCGTTGCACCTTCTTTTGGAATGACCGAGGCAACCGGCTGCTTGTCTGCCACCAGGCCGTTGACCATGTAACCCCAGGTGCTGGACGCCGCGACGCCTTCGTTTTTGACGTCACTCATCTGGACCGTTGCGTCATGCCAGTAGCGGTGGATCAAGGGCTGTTGCTTGCGCAGCAGCTCCAGCGCCGCTTTGTATTGCGCTTCGTTGAGCTGGTACGGGTCTTTGATGCCCAGTTCCGGCTGTTTTGATTTGAGATAAAGCGCCGCATCGGCGATATAGATCGGGCCGTCGTAGGCCTGGACCCGGCCCTTGTTGGACTTGCCGTCCGGCAGGGTTTGCTCTTCGAACACCACACTCCAGCTGTCCGGCGCCGTTTTGAAGATATTAGTGTTGTACATCAACACGTTCGGGCCCCATTGGTACGGGGTGCCATAGGTTTGCTTATTGACGACATACCAAGGGCCATCTTTGAGGCGAGGGTCAATGTTCTTCCAGTTCGGGATCAACGCCGTGTTGATCGGCTGCACACGCTTGCCGGCGATCAACCGCAGGGAGGCGTCGCCGGATGCAGTCACCAGGTCGTAACCACCCTTGGACATCAGGCTGACCATCTCATCGGAAGTGGCGGCTGTCTTGACGTTGACCTTGCACCCGGTTTCCTTTTCGAAGCCGGTGACCCAGTCGTAGGCCTTGTCGCTTTCGCCACGTTCGATGTAGCCAGGCCAGGCCACAATATCCAGCTGACCTTCGCCGGCGCCAACGGCTTTCAGCGGTTCGGCGGCCTGGATACTGGCACTGGCCAGCAGCGCCGTGGTGATTGCACTGAGCAGTGCGGTCTTGTGCACGAACATGGGGTTTCCCTCTTCTTTAATTATGGTCGGGGCAGTTTTGAACGTGGTGAAGCATGCCGTTAGCGGCTTGTTATAAGCGTAGTCAGAGATGCTGGCCGTGACGGGCCATGATGTGCCGCACCACGCTGTAGTCCTGAAGCGAATCGCTGGATAAGTCTTTGCCGTAGCCCGAACGCTTCAGGCCGCCGTGGGGCATTTCGCTGACCAGCATGAAATGGCTGTTGATCCAGGTGCAGCCGTACTGCAAGCGCGCCGCGACCTGCATTGCCTTGTCCAGGTTCTGGGTCCAGACCGAGGAGGCGAGGCCGTATTCCGAGTCGTTGGCCCAGTCCACGGCTTGTTCGAGCTGATCGAAACGGGTCACGGTGACCACCGGCCCGAACACTTCGCGCTGGACGATCTCGTCGGTCTGTTTGCAACCGGCCAGCAAGGTTGGCTGGTAATAGAAGCCGGCACCGGAATGCACTGCCGCGCCGGTCACCCGCTCGATATGCGGCTGGCCAAGGGCGCGCTCGACGAAACTGGCCACGCGGTCGCGTTGGCGGGTGCTGATCAGCGGGCCGATCTCGTTGTCGGCGTCGCGCTTGCCGGCAAACCGCAGGCTGCTGACCGCCGCGCCGAGTTCGGCCACCAAGCGATCATGAATCCCGGCCTGTGCATAAATTCGGCAGGCCGCGGTGCAATCCTGGCCAGCGTTGTAATAGCCGTAAACGCGTACGCCTTCGACCACGGCTTGAATGTCCGCATCGTTGCAGACAATCACCGGGGCCTTGCCGCCGAGTTCGAGGTGAGTGCGTTTGAGGGTTTTTGCTGCGGCTTGGAGGATTTTTTGCCCGGTGACGATATCGCCGGTCAGCGACACCATGCGCACTTTAGGATGACTGACCAAGTGACTGCCGACGCCTTCACCACCACCGCAAATGATGTTGATCACACCACGCGGCAGGATCTCGGCCAGCGCGGGCGCCAGGGCCAGAATCGACAGCGGCGTGTGTTCGGAGGGCTTGAACACCAGCGTGTTGCCGGCGGCCAGTGCCGGGGCGATTTTCCACGCGGCCATCATGATCGGGTAGTTCCACGGCGCAATCGAGGCGACCACGCCAATCGGATCGCGGCGGACCATGCTGGTGTAGCCCGGCAGGTATTCGCCGCTGAGCTGACCAGTCTGGCAACGCACGGCACCAGCAAAGAAGCGGAACACATCGACCGTCGCGCTCAAGTCATCCTGACGGGCCAGATGCAACGGCTTGCCACAGTTCAAGGATTCGAGGCGGGCGAGTAGGTCGGCTTGTTTTTCGATGGCGTTGGCGATGTCCAGCAACAGGTTCGAGCGTTGTTGCGGCGTGGTCCGCGACCAGCCGGCGAAGGCGCGGTGGGCGGCGAGGATCGCGGCTTCGACTTGTTCGGTGCTGGCTTCGGCAATGTGCGTCAGCACTTCCCCGGTGGCCGGGTTGAGGATCGGTTCGACAAACCCCTGGCCCGCGACCAATTCGCCATCGATCAACAACGCGGTGAACAACTGAGTCTGCGCGCCAGCCATTTTTCGGGTTCTCTTTTCTTGTGTGGCCATGCTGCTCCCTGTGACCGGGGCGCGGCCGTCTTATAGATGTACCAAGACTAGGCGCCGCACCCGAGGTCGACAAATACTAAATACTGAAGGTGGCGTTCGATTAAATAGATGGCTTGCGTCCGCCGTGGGGTTGCTCGCGGGCGACGGTCAGGAATGGGTCCACCAGCGCTGGGCGCGCGGTGCCACGACGCCAGGCCAGGCCGACGTCGAGGGTCTGACTAAGGTCGGCGATCGGGCGGGCTTCGATGATGTCGCCCTCCAATGACCATGGGCGATAGGTCATGTCGGGCTGGATCGACACGCCCAAACCCGCGGCCACGAGGCTTCGCACCGCTTCCGTCGAGGCCGTTCTCAAGGTGATGCGCGGTTGTAGGGAGGCCGCTGTCCACATGCGCTGGGCGTTGCGGTCCATTTCATCGACGTTCAGCTGAATCAGCGGCTCACGGGCCACGTCGGCGAGGTTGATGCTGTCGTGTTCCAGCAGCGGATGCTGGGCTGGCAGCCATAACCGATGGGGCGAGTGGGTCAGCACTTCGGTCTGCAAGGCGTGGCGATCTTCGAGGTTGGAGAGGATCAGCACGCCAACATCGATCTCGCCGCTGACCAGCAAATGCTCGATGTACGGCCGCTCGTCCTCCATCACGCGGATCTCGACGTTGGGGTAGGCGCGCTGGAAACGGGTGAGTAGATCCGCAAGGTAGTAACCGGCCACCAGGCTGGTCACGCCGATGATCAACTGCCCGGCGACCTGATCGGTGCTCTGTTGCAGGCTGCGTTTGGCGTTGTCCACCGTCGCCAGAATCAGGTGCGCCTGACGTAGGAATTGGTGGCCCTGGTGGGTCAGCGTCATGCCCTTGGCGTGACGGTTGAACAGGCCGACGCCGATTTCCTGCTCCAGTTGCTGGATGGCCAGGGTCAAGGTGGACTGAGAAATGAACGCGGTTTGCGCGGCGGCGGAGATTGAGCCGGTCTCGGCCACGGCGATGAAGTGACGGATCTGACGCAGGGTCATCATGGGGAAGTACCCGGTGGGCGGTTTTTATCGATTTTTCTGAGTTTATATCTTTTTTTCTGAATGGCTGCGGTCAGCTAAAGAGCGCTGCGCAACATCTCGAAGCACTCTCGCTCCCGGACACCGGGCACTTTCGATCTAGGCTGGTGGCCTTAAAGATCTGGTTAACCCGAATGCGTGGAGGCAGCAAATGAACACCCGTGGATTGCTCGATCAGCTACTCAAGTCCGGTCAGGACATGTTGCAGAACAAGGCCGGCGGCTCACAAAACAAGACCGCTGGGGGTGGCTTGGGCGGATTGCTCGGCGGCAGCGGTGGTTCGGGCGGCCTTGGCAGCCTGCTCTCTGGCGCGGGCGGCGGAGCGTTGGCGGCGGGTGCCATGGGTTTGCTGCTGGGCAGCAAGAAAGGGCGCAATGTCGGCGGTAAGGTCCTGACTTATGGTGGCCTCGCCGCATTGGGCGTGATTGCCTACAAGGCGTATGGCAACTGGCAGGCCCAGCAGGGCACTGCGCCGAAGACTGAACCGCAAACCATCGACCGCTTACCGGCGGCGCAAGTTGAACAGCACAGCCAGGCGATTCTCCAAGCGTTAGTGGCTGCGTCTAAAGCTGATGGTCATGTCGACGATCGCGAGCGTGCGCTGATTGAAGGCGAATTCACCAAGCTCGATAACGATCAGGAGTTGCAGCACTGGTTGCACGCCGAACTCAACAAGCCGCTGGACCCTGCCGACGTTGCCCGCGCTGCCAGTACGCCGGAAATGGCCGCAGAGATGTACATCGCCAGTGTGATGTTGGTGGATGAAGAGAGCTTCATGGAGAAGTCCTACCTCGATGAGCTTGCACGTCAGTTGAAGCTTGAGCCGGGGTTGAAGGCTGAGTTGGAGAAGCAGGTGCGTCAGGCTTCTGTGTAAGTCAGCAGGCCGCCTTCAGTCGCGCTACATGCCCCCCCTCAGGGCCAATTCCGGCTGTTTTTGCCGGGGATGAGACGTGGCGCGCAACCCTTTCCAGATGCAACCCCGCCCTCGGCTATACTCCGCAGCATTTGAAATGCACCCCGAGGACTGACTGTGAAGAACTGGACGTTGCGCCAACGCATCTTGGCGAGCTTTGCTGTGATTATCGCCATCATGTTGCTGATGGTCGTCGTCTCGTATTCCCGGCTGTTGAAGATCGAAATCAGCGAAACCAGCGTCCGTGAAGACGCGCTTCCCGGGTTGTATTACAGCTCGATGGTTCGCAGCGCCTGGGTCGACACTTATGTTCGCACCCAGGAAATGCTGGGCTTCAAGGCGGGGCAGGGCTTCAGTGCGGAAGAGGCCGAAAGCTTCAAAAACTTTGAGGTGCGTCTGCAAGAGCAGATGAGAAACTACCAAGGCACCGTCATCAGGGATGAAGACAAGGTCGAGTACGCCGTTTTTGAAAAACTTCATGAGAATTACAACAAGGCGCTGGCGGCCATGCTCGATTTGCATAAGCGCAATCAGGAAGCCGAAGCCATCAAGATGTTCAACGAGCAACTGACCCCGACATGGACCGCCGGTCGCATGAAACTCAATGACATTATCCGCGACAACAAAGCGGTGGCCGACCAGGGCATCGCGAACATCGATGACGCCGTGGTCACCGCGAAAGTCATCATGGGCATTTCCCTGCTGGTCGCGGTGCTGGCCGCCAGCCTCTGCGGTCTGCTGCTGATGCGCGCGATCATGGCGCCGATGAACCGGATCGTCGAAATTCTCGACGTCATGCGCACCGGTGATCTCAGCAACCGCCTGAACCTGGCGCGCAAGGACGAATTCGGCGCCGTGGAAACCGGCTTCAACGACATGATGACCGAGCTGACGTCCCTGGTGTCCCAGGCCCAGCGTTCCTCGGTGCAGGTCACCACCTCGGTGACCGAGATTGCCGCCACCTCCAAGCAACAGCAAGCGACCGCCACCGAAACCGCCGCCACCACAACCGAAATCGGCGCGACGTCCCGTGAGATTGCGGCCACTTCGCGGGATCTGGTGCGCACGATGACTGAAGTCTCCACCGCCGCCGATCAGGCCTCGGTGCTCGCCGGTTCCGGGCAGCAAGGCCTGGCGCGGATGGAAGAGACCATGCACTCGGTGATGGGCGCGGCCGATCTGGTCAACGCCAAACTGGCGATCCTCAATGAGAAGGCCGGCAACATCAATCAGGTGGTGGTGACCATCGTCAAGGTCGCCGACCAGACCAATCTGCTGTCGCTCAACGCGGCGATTGAGGCCGAAAAGGCCGGTGAATACGGTCGCGGGTTTGCCGTGGTCGCCACTGAAGTGCGGCGTCTGGCGGACCAGACCGCCGTCGCCACGTACGACATCGAGCAGATGGTGCGCGAGATCCAGTCGGCAGTGTCGGCCGGGGTGATGGGCATGGACAAGTTCTCTGAAGAAGTGCGCCGTGGGATGTCCGAAGTGCAGCAAATCGGCGAGCAGCTGTCGCAGATCATCCATCAGGTTCAGGCATTGGCGCCGCGGGTGTTGATGGTCAACGAAGGCATGCAGGCCCAGGCCACGGGCGCCGAACAGATCAACCACGCGCTGGTGCAGTTGGGCGATGCCAGCAGCCAGACCGTCGAGTCCCTGCGCCAGGCCAGTTTCGCCATCGATGAGCTGAGCCAGGTGGCCGTAGGGCTGCGCAGCGGCGTTTCGCGATTCAAAGTCTGATGAGCGAACCCACGGCCAAGCACACCGCCGTGAAGCCGGCGTTGCAATCATTGTTTCTGGTGTTCCGCATCGGCAACGAGCGCTATGCCTTGCAGGCCATCGAGGTGGCGGAAGTGCTGCCGCGTCTGCCGTTGAAACCGATTCCCCGCGCGCCGGACTGGGTCGCCGGGGTGTTCGCCTACCGCGGCGCGGTGGTGCCGGTGATCGACCTGAGTGCGCTGACGTTCGGCCAACCGGCCCAGGCCCGCACCAGCACGCGCCTGGTGCTGGTCAATTACCGTCCGGATGAGTTCGCTGAGGCGCAATTGCTCGGGCTGATTCTGGAACAGGCCACCGATACCTTGCGCTGCAACCCGGCGGATTTTCAGCCCTATGGCCTGGACAATCGCCAGGCGCCGTACCTCGGGCCGGTGCGTGAAGATGCCCAGGGTTTGCTGCAATGGGTGCGGGTCGCCGACTTGCTCGACGATCAGGTTCGCGCGCTGCTGTTTCCGTCGACGCCGCTGGACCTGGCGCTGCTTGAGGAGCGGCCATGAGCAGTGATCAGCGGTTTTTCGATTTCCTCAAAGAGCGCATCGGTCTCGACGTGACCTCGGTGGGACCTGCGATCATCGAGCGTGCGGTGCGCCAGCGCAGCACGGCGTCCAACGCGCTGACGGCCGATGAGTATTGGCACACCTTGCAGGGCTCGCGGGATGAGCAGCAGGCGCTGATCGAAGCGGTGATTGTCCCTGAGACCTGGTTTTTCCGTTACCCGGAATCCTTCGCCACGTTGGCGAAACTGGCCACCAAACGCCTGAGCGACATCAACAACATGCGCGCGCTACGGATTCTCAGCCTGCCGTGTTCCACCGGTGAAGAACCGTATTCCATCGCCATGGCGTTGCTCGATGCCGGGTTGCAGCCGCACCAGTTCAAGGTCGAAGGCATGGATGTCAGTCCGCTGTCGGTGGAAAAAGCCCGGCGCGCGCTGTACGGCAAGAATTCGTTCCGGGGTCAGGACATCGCCTTTCGCGACCGGCATTTCACCGCCGAAGGCGAGGGCTATCGCCTCAGCGGGCGAGTGCTCGAACAAGTGCGTTTGCAGGTCGGCAATCTGCTGGATCCGACGTTGCTGGCCAACGAGCCGCCTTATGACTTCGTGTTTTGCCGCAACCTGCTGATCTATTTCGATCAGCCGACCCAGCAGCAAGTGTTCGAAGTGCTCAAGCGTCTGACCCATGTCGATGGCGTGCTGTTTATCGGCCCGGCCGAGGGCAGTTTGCTCGGCCGTTTTGGCATGCGTTCGATCGGCATCCCGCAGTCCTTTGCCTTCAGTCGTCAAAGCGCACCAGAGCCAGAACCCTTCCCGACTTTCGTGCCAACGCCTCTGCCCGTGCACCCCCCGGTGCGCAGCGTGGCACCGCCGCCCGTTCGCAGCCGGCCCTTCGCAACGGTGGCGCCGCTGCCTGTGGTGACGAAAGTCGCCAACCCGGACACCGCCGTGCTGCTGGCGAATATCGCCGCGCTGGCCAACGAAGGCAAAAGTGCCGAGGCCCGCGCCGCGTGCGATAGCTATTTGCGCAGTCATGAACCCGTGGCCCAGGTCTTCTACTGGCTGGGCCTGCTCAGCGATGTCGCCGGCAGAGTCCTTGAGGCTCAGGGTTTTTATCGCAAGGCGTTGTACCTCGACCCGCAACATCCCGACGCGTTGATGCACCTGGCGGCGTTGCTGCAATCCTTGGGCGACACGGCGGGAGCCAGACGATTGCAGGACCGCGCCGCCCGCAGTGAGCGCGCCGCTGACAGTGAGCGTAACCGATGAACGCCACCGACACCTTTAGCCTCACCCATGAAGATGCCCAGGCCATCGACGACTGCTGGAACCGCATCGGTATCCACGGCGACAAGTCCTGCCCGCTACTGAGCGATCACATTCACTGCCGCAATTGTGCGGTGTATTCGGCCGCGGCGACGCGCTTGCTCGACCGCTACGCGTTGCAGCAGGAAGACCGCGGGCAAGTCTCCACGACGGTCGAGAGCGAAGTGAAAGCCCGCTCGCTGTTGATGTTCCGTCTCGGCGAAGAATGGCTGGCCCTGGCCACTCGCAGTCTGGTGGAAGTGGCGCCGCTGCAAGCGATTCATTCCTTGCCGCACCAACGCTCCCGGGCGTTGCTCGGCGTGGCGAATGTGCGCGGCGCGTTGGTGGCGTGCCTGTCGCTGGTGGAATTGCTGGGGCTCGACGGCGCCAGCAGCGTGGCGTCCGGCGCGCGGGTCATGCCGCGAATGCTGATCATCGCCGCCCACGGCGGACCGGTGGTGGTACCGGTGGATGAAGTGGACGGGATTCACGCCATCGAAGAACGCGTCCTCGAGGCGGCGTCCCGCTCTGGTACTCAGGCCAGCGCCAAATACACCCGTGGCGTGTTGCAATTCAAAGGTCGCAGTCTGCGTTGGCTGGATGAAGAACAGCTGCTGTCCGCCGTGACCCGGAGCCTTACATGACCCCCGAGCAAATGCGCGACGCCTCTTTGCTGGAACTGTTCAGTCTGGAAGCCGAGGCCCAGACGCTGGTGCTGAGCGCAGGTCTTCTAGCGCTGGAGCGCGACCCGACCCAGGCCGATCACCTCGAATCGTGCATGCGCGCGGCGCACTCGCTCAAGGGCGCTGCGCGGATCGTCGGCGTCGATGCCGGGGTCAGCGTCGCGCATGTGATGGAAGATTGCCTGGTCAGTGCCCAGGAAGGGCGCCTGTACCTGCGGCCCGAGCACATTGATGCGTTGTTGCAAGGCACCGATTTGCTGACGCGCATTGCGACGCCGGACAACAACCCTGAACCTGCCGAAATCGAGGCCTATGTGGTCTTGATGGCGTTGTTGCTTGATCCGATGGCGGCACCCGCGCCGGTCACTGCGCCTGTCGCCCCAGTGATGGCGGAACTTCAGCTCGAACCACCGACGCCCAGGGTCGAGACGCCCATCCCGGTCGCCGAACTGCAACCCGCAGAGCCGCCGCGCAAGGCCAAACGCACCACCGAAAACGGCGAGCGGGTACTGCGAGTCACGGCCGAACGCCTGAACAGCCTGCTTGACCTGTCGAGCAAATCCCTGGTGGAAACCCTGCGGCTCAAACCGCACCTGGCCACCATGCAACGCCTCAAGCGTATGCAGAACAACGGCCTGCGGGCCCTGGAAAACCTCAACGTCCACCTCAAGGAACATGCCTTGAGTCTGGAAGCACAGGAAGCTCTCGAAGTCGCTCGTCGGCTACTGGCCGAGTCTCAGCAATTGCTGGTGGAAAAGAACGCCGAACTGGATGAGTTCGCCTGGCAGGCCAGTCAACGGGCGCAAGTGTTGTACGACACCGCGCTGGCCTGCCGCATGCGGCCGTTTGCCGATGTGTTGGCCGGGCAAGAGCGCATGATCCGCGACCTCGGCCGCAGCCTTGGCAAACAGGTACGACTGGAGATCGAGGGTGAGAAAACCCAGGTCGACCGCGACGTGTTGGAGAAACTTGAAGCGCCGCTGACTCACCTGCTGCGCAATGCCGTGGATCACGGCATCGAATCCCCGGAGCAACGGCTATTGGCGGGTAAACCCGCTGAAGGCCTGATCCGTTTGCGCGCTTCCCATCAGGCCGGTTTGCTGGTGCTGGAGCTGAGCGATGACGGCAACGGCGTCGATCTGGAAAAGGTCCGCCGCAGCATCATCGAGCGCCAATTGTCCCCGGCCGAAACCGCCGCGCAATTGAGTGAAGAAGAGCTGCTGACGTTCCTGTTTCTACCGGGTTTCAGCCTGCGCGACACGGTCACCGAAGTCTCCGGGCGTGGCGTCGGACTGGATGCGGTCCAGCACATGGTCCGCCAGGTGCGCGGCGCGGTCGTGCTGGAGCAGGCAGCGGGCGAGGGCAGTCGTTTCCATCTCGAAGTGCCGCTGACCCTGTCGGTGGTGCGCAGTCTGGTGGTGGAGGTCGGTGACGAGGCCTATGCCTTCCCGCTGGCCCACATCGAACGGATGTGCGATCTGGAGCCGGCGGACATCGTTCAGGTCGAAGGCCGCCAGCACTTCTGGCACGAAGGCCGGCATGTCGGGCTGGTCGCGGCCAGTCAGCTGTTGCAGCGTCCAGCGAGCCAGAACAGTCAGCAAACCCTCAAAGTGGTGGTGATCCGCGAGCGCGAGGCGATTTACGGCGTGGCGGTCGAGCGTTTTATCGGCGAGCGGACGTTGGTCGTATTGCCGCTGGACGAGCGTCTGGGCAAGGTGCAGGACATTTCCGCCGGGGCCTTGCTCGACGATGGTTCGGTGGTGCTGATCGTCGACGTCGAAGACATGCTGCGTTCAGTGGACAAACTGCTCAATACCGGGCGTCTTGAGCGCATTGCCCGTCAAGGCAGCCAGGCGGTTGAAGCGGCTCGGAAACGGATTCTGGTGGTCGACGATTCGCTGACCGTACGTGAGCTGCAACGCAAGTTGTTACTCAATCGCGGCTACGACGTGGCGGTGGCGGTGGATGGTATGGACGGCTGGAACGCCTTGCGATCGGAGGATTTCGATCTGCTGATCACCGACATCGATATGCCACGCATGGATGGCATCGAACTGGTGTCTTTATTGCGTAGGGACAATCGCCTGCAATCCCTTCCGGTTATGGTGGTGTCTTACAAGGATCGTGAAGAGGACCGTCGCCGTGGACTGGACGCTGGAGCCGACTATTATCTAGCCAAAGCCAGTTTTCATGACGACGCCCTGCTTGACGCGGTGGTTGAGCTCATTGGAGGAGCGCGTGCATGAAAATAGCGATCGTCAACGACATGCCCATGGCGGTGGAGGCTCTGCGCCGCGCCCTGGCATTTGAGCCGGCGCACGAGGTGATCTGGGTCGCCAGTAATGGGGCCCAGGCGGTGCAGCGTTGCGCTGAAAACACGCCAGATCTGATCCTGATGGACCTGATCATGCCCGTGATGGATGGCGTGGAGGCGACCCGGCGGATCATGGCCGAGACGCCGTGCGCGATTGTCATCGTGACGGTCGACCGCGAGCAGAACGTGCATCGGGTGTTCGAGGCCATGGGCCACGGCGCGCTGGATGTGGTCGATACGCCGGCCCTCGGTGCCGGCAATGCCCAAGAGGCAGCGGCCCCGTTACTGCGCAAGATCATTAACATCGGTTGGCTGATCGGTGACCGGGGCAATCGGGAGCGATCGGCTCCGAGCCCGCTGCGCAGTTCGGCTTCGCGCCAGCGCCTGATCGCCATTGGCTCATCCGCCGGTGGGCCGGCCGCGCTGGAAGTATTGCTCAAGGGGTTGCCGCTAGATTTTTCGGCCGCCATCGTACTGGTGCAGCATGTTGACCAGGTGTTCGCCGCCGGCATGGCCGAATGGCTCAGCAGCGCCAGCGGCCTGATCGTGCGCCTGGCCCAGGAAGGCGAGCCTCCGCAGGCCGGCACGGTGCTGCTGGCGGGTACCAATCACCATATTCGCTTGTTGAAAAACGGTACGTTGGCCTACACCGCCGAACCGGTCAACGAGATCTACCGGCCCTCGATCGATGTGTTCTTCGAGAGCGTGGCCAATTACTGGAACGGCGATGCCGTGGGTGTTTTGCTCACTGGTATGGGACGCGATGGCGCGCAGGGGCTTAAACTCATGCGCCAGCAGGGCTACCTGACCATCGCTCAGGATCAGAACAGCAGTGCAGTGTACGGAATGCCGAAGGCGGCAGCGGCCATCGACGCCGCTGTGGAGATTCGCCCACTGGAAAAGATAGCGCCACGATTGCTGGAGATTTTCCCCAAATGAAGACTTTTCACAGCAATCTGGCCCAAGTAGTACTCAGGTGACTGCCCATGAATGATTTACAGCTCGACGACTTCAAAACCGACGAAAACGCCGCCATGGTGTTGTTGGTAGACGATCAGGCAATGATCGGCGAGGCGGTGCGCCGCGGGTTGTCGAACGAAGAAAATATTGACTTCCACTTCTGCGCCGACCCGCACCAGGCCATCGCCCAGGCGATCCGCATCAAACCGACGGTGATCCTCCAGGATCTGGTGATGCCCGGTCTTGATGGCTTGAGCCTGGTGCGCGAGTACCGCAACCATCCGGCGACCAAGGACATCCCGATCATTGTCCTGTCGACCAAGGAAGACCCGCTGATCAAGAGCGCGGCGTTTGCGGCCGGGGCCAATGATTACCTGGTCAAGTTGCCGGACAACATCGAACTGGTGGCGCGCATCCGCTATCACTCGCGCTCCTACATGACGTTGCTGCAGCGTGACGCAGCGTATCGCGCGTTGCGGGTCAGCCAGCAGCAGTTGCTCGACACCAACCTGGTGCTACAACGCTTGATGAACTCCGACGGCCTGACCGGGCTGTCGAACCGCCGGCATTTCGACGAATACCTGGAGCTTGAGTGGCGCCGTTCGCTGCGTGACCAGAGTCAACTGTCGTTGCTGATGATCGATGTCGACTACTTCAAGACTTACAACGACAGTTTCGGCCACCTTGAAGGCGATGAAGCCCTGCGCAAAGTAGCCACGGCGATTCGTGATGCCAGCGCCCGTCCTTCGGACCTGCCGGCCCGTTATGGCGGCGAAGAATTCGCCCTGGTGCTGCCCAATACTTCGCCGGGCGGCGCGCGACTGGTCGCGGAAAAACTGCGCCAGACCGTGGCTTCGCTAAAGATTCCGCATATTTTCCCGGTCGAAGGTTCGAGCCTGACCATCAGCATCGGCCTGTCGACCATGACCCCGCAACCGGGCGGCGATTGCCGTCAATTGATCTCGGCGGCGGACAAGGGGCTGTATCTGGCGAAGAACAATGGGCGTAATCAGGTGGGGATTGAGTAACCCACTGACGCACGATACCTGTAGCAGCTGCCGAGCCCGCGAGGCTGCGTTCGAGGACGAAGTCCTCGCAAACCCTGTACACGCGGTTTGCCTGAATGACCGCGTTGTCCGGCTTTACGACTGCTTCGCAGCCGAACGCAGCCTCGCGGGCTCGGCAACTGCTACAAGTGCTCAGCACCGCGAAATCCATTCGCCCCTAAAGCCGCCAGGCGGGCTGCCGTGACAGCCTGATTACGTTATACTCGCCGGCTTTCAAAAGTTCGCCAACGAGTGCTGCCCGCCATGGAAATCAACCCGATCCTTAACAGTATCAAGGACCTGTCCGAGCGCTCCGAAACTATTCGGGGGTATCTTTGACTACGATCAAAAGCATGAGCGTCTGACTGAAGTCAATCGCGAGCTTGAAGATCCGAATGTCTGGAACAACCCGACGTACGCTCAGGAGCTGGGCCGCGAGCGGTCCCTGCTGGCTCAGATCGTCGAAACCCTCGACGAAATGCACACAGGCCTGGCCGACGCCAAAGACCTGCTGCTGATGTCCGCCGAAGAAGAAGACCAGGCTGCCGTCGATGACGTCGCTGCCGAAGTCGAGCGTCTGCGCGAGTCCCTGGAAAAACTCGAATTCCGTCGCATGTTCAGCGGTGAGATGGACGCCAACAACGCTTACCTGGACATCCAGGCCGGCTCCGGCGGTACCGAGGCCCAGGACTGGGCCAACATCCTGCTGCGCATGTACCTGCGCTGGGCCGACAAACGCGGTTTCGACGCGACCATCATGGAACTGTCGGCCGGTGAAGTCGCCGGGATCAAGGGCGCCACAATCCACATCAAGGGCGAATACGCCTTTGGCTGGTTGCGTACCGAAATCGGCGTGCACCGTCTGGTGCGCAAGAGCCCGTACGACTCCGGTAACCGCCGCCACACCTCGTTCTCGGCCGTGTTCGTGTCGCCGGAAATCGATGACAACATCGAAATCGACATCAACCCGTCGGACCTGCGCATCGACACCTACCGCTCCTCCGGTGCCGGTGGTCAGCACGTAAACACCACCGACTCGGCCGTCCGTATTACGCACGTACCGACCAACACCGTGGTCAGCTGCCAGAACGAACGCTCCCAGCACGCCAACAAAGACACCGCGATGAAAATGTTGCGGGCGCGCTTGTACGAGCAGGAAGTGCAGAAACGCAACGCCGCCTCCCAGGCCCTGGAAGACACCAAGTCGGACATCGGCTGGGGTCACCAGATTCGCTCTTACGTGCTCGATGCGTCGCGAATCAAGGATTTGCGCACTAACATCGAACGCAGTGACTGCGACAAGGTGCTCGACGGCGACATCGACGAATACCTGGTGGCCAGCCTGAAGCAAGGCCTGTAAACCGCCAGTCAAGACCTCAAGTCCCCTGCCACCGGTGGGGGCAACGAACCTGTGATGGAATTTTTAAAGACATGAGCGACCTAGAACTCGACCCGCAAGCCCTGCAACAGGAAGAAAACTCCCTGATCGCCCTGCGCAAGGAAAAGCTGGCTGCCGAGCGCGCCAAGGGCAATGCCTTCCCGAACGACTTCCGCCGCGACAACTACTGCGAAGACTTGCAGAAACAGTACGCGGACAAGACCAAGGAAGAGCTGGCAGAAGCTGCAATCCCGGTCAAGGTTGCCGGTCGTCTCATGCTCAACCGTGGCTCGTTCATGGTGATCCAGGACATGTCCGGGCGCATCCAGGTTTACGTCAACCGTAAAACGCTGTCCGAAGAAACCCTGGCCGCGGTGAAAACCTGGGACTTGGGCGACATCATCGCCGCCGAAGGCACCCTGGCCCGTTCCGGCAAGGGCGACCTGTACGTCGAAATGACCAGCGTGCGCCTGCTGACCAAATCCCTGCGCCCACTGCCGGACAAGCACCACGGCCTGACCGACACCGAATCCCGTTATCGTCAGCGTTACGTTGACCTGATCGTCAACGAAGACGTGCGCCAGACTTTCCGCGTTCGTTCGCAAGTCATCGCGCACATCCGCAGCTTCCTGATGAAGCGAGACTTCCTGGAAGTCGAAACACCGATGCTGCAAACCATTCCAGGCGGTGCAGCGGCCAAGCCGTTCGAAACACACCACAACGCCCTGGACATGGACATGTACCTGCGCATCGCGCCGGAGCTGTACCTCAAGCGCCTGGTGGTCGGTGGTTTTGAAAAGGTGTTCGAGATCAACCGCAACTTCCGTAACGAAGGCGTTTCGACTCGTCACAACCCTGAATTCACCATGTTGGAGTTCTACCAGGCTTACGCCGACTACGAAGACAACATGGACCTGACCGAAGAACTGTTCCGCGAACTGGCACAGCTGGTTCTGGGCAGCACCGACGTGCCTTACGGCGACAAAGTGTTCCACTTCGGCGAACCGTTCGTGCGTCTGTCGGTGTTCGAGTCGATCCTCAAGTACAACCCTGAGCTGACCGCTGACGACCTGACCGACATCGACAAGGCCCGTGCTATCGCCAAGAAGGCCGGTGCCAAAGTGCTGGGCTTCGAAGGTCTGGGCAAATTGCAGGTGATGATTTTCGAAGAGCTGGTCGAGCATAAGCTGGAGCAGCCGCACTTCATCACTCAATACCCGTTCGAAGTGTCGCCGCTGGCCCGTCGTAACGACGAGAACCCGAACGTCACCGACCGTTTTGAACTGTTCATCGGCGGCCGCGAAATCGCCAACGCCTACTCCGAGTTGAACGACGCGGAAGACCAGGCCGAGCGCTTCATGGCTCAGGTGGCCGACAAGGACGCCGGCGACGATGAAGCCATGCATTACGACGCCGACTTCGTTCGCGCGCTGGAGTACGGCATGCCGCCAACGGCCGGTGAAGGTATCGGCATCGACCGTCTGGTGATGCTGCTGACCAACTCCCCGTCGATCCGCGACGTGATCCTGTTCCCGCACATGCGGCCACAAGCGTAAGTGTTTCAATAAAAAAGCCGCCTAAAACAGGCGGCTTTTTATTGCCTGTCTGGTACAAACGTATCAATTGGTTACTTTTGAAGTAAGAGAGGAATACCTGTCGTGAACCGTGCAATTGCTCAAGAGGGTGCAGCGGACGTCGCCACTGCGGTCGCTGAAAGTGTTCAGTACCAGGGTCGCAAGGCCAGCCGACAGGGCAGTGAGCAGCGTCGACAGGACATTCTCGATGCGGCGATGCGCATTGTCGTGCGCGATGGCGTGCGGGCCGTGCGTCACCGCGCGGTGGCCGCCGAGGCTGGTGTGCCGCTGTCGGCCACCACTTACTATTTCAAGGATATCGATGACCTGCTCACCGATACCTTTGCCCAATACGTGGAACGCAGCGCGGCGTTCATGGCCAAGTTGTGGGCCAGCAACGAAGGCCTGCTGCGCGAGATGGTTGCTTATGGCGATGGCAGCCCCGAGTCGCGTTCCCAGCTGGCTGACGATATCGCGCGGCTGACCGCCGATTACGTGCAGCGCCAATTGCACAACCGTCGGGAACACTTGATGGCCGAGCAGGCGTTCCGCCAGGAGGCCCTGTTGAACCCGCGTTTGGCGGAGTTGGTGCGCTCGCATCAGCAAATTCTTCTGCAAGGCACCTGCCATTTTTTCGAGGTGTTGGGTTCCCGCGAGCCACAACAGGATGCCAAAGTGTTGACGGCGATTATCGGACGGATGGAATATCAGGGCCTGCTCAACGACGCCGAGCCTGTCGCCGAAGCCGAAATGCTCGGCATCCTCACGCGGTATATGCACCTGGTATTGGCGTCGGTGTAACCCTGTCCCCAGTAGGAGCTGCCGAAGGCTGCGATCTTTTGATCTTGATCTCTTGATACCGCAGCGAAGCAGGATCAAAAGATCGCAGCCTTCGGCAGCTCCTACAGGTCCGCGTGTGTTCATAGGGAGTTGTTGAATGAAAGCCTGGCGTGTCGTTGTGATCGCCTTGTCGTTCCTGCTGCTCAGCGGCTGTCTGGTGACCTTCAAGGAGCCGCTGCCCTCGAGCGAGCCCGCGCCTAAAGGGTTGCTCGGCAAATGGACCAGCACCAACGCCTGGGGCGAGCCGCTGAATCTGGAGCTGACGCGCCTGGGCGACAATCACTATCAGGCCGTCAGCTACTTCAAGGCTAAGCCCAAGGAGCGTGAAGCCTATCCCTTCACGGTGACCCGCCATGGCAGTCGCTGGTACCTGTCGGCCAGGGTGCCGGCGCAATTCGGTGGGCATTTCACTCTCTTGGGTTTTGAACTCACCGATAAGCATGAGCTGGTGGTCTACAACCTCGACCTCGAGCAGATCAACCAGGCCCTGAGGCAAAAAGTCCTCAGCGGCGAAGGCTTCCAGACCGACGACGGCGACGGCGTGTTGATCAACAACAATCTGGACCAGGTCTTCGCCTACCTAGACGACCCGGCCAATTCCGATGTGTTCGTCGAGGCTGTGCGCTATCAGCGCCTGGCCAAAGCCAAATAAACCCAGCACGTAAACGGTTTTTCTACAGGAGTTTCGGGTGGACGATTACCAGCAGTCGATACGCATTTTGTCCGATCGCATTGTGCTGGCGCAGACGCCGATTCGCGTCCTCGATGCAGTCAAGTGGGACGACAACATTCGCAAGGGTTTCCTCAAGGCCAAGGGCAAGGAAATGCCGGCGGTGGACCGCGATTACTACCTGAACCGGCCGCTGGCGTTCGATTCCAGCAAGGTGAAGCTGGAATTCCAGAACATCGAACGCGACATCACCCGTCAGCTCGGACAGTTCAACCCGGTTGGCCAGATCATGCGCCGCATGTGCAAGGAATACCGGATGGTGGTGCGCATGCTCGAAGCGCGCGGCACCGAGGACTTCGGGCTGATTTCACAGGAGCTTTACGGTGCCGCTTCCGACGCGTTCCACGCCGGCGACCCGACCCTTTCCGACCTGGGCCTGATGCTCTCGGATTACCTGAACAATATCGATGGCCGTGGCGACCTGAAGGACGAACCGAAAATCCTCACCGCCAAGGAAGCCGTCCACCTGCTGCAAACCCGCTTGAACAAGGTATTCGGCGAAGCCGAGGAAACCATTCGCGTATTCGAGTCCGACGGGATCGTCGCCGATGCGGCGGCTGGCGCCGACTACATCAAGATCCGCGCCGACGCGATGTTCAACGACCGTGACGTGCGCGCCCTGGAAGTCCACGAAGGGCTGGTGCATGTGGGGACCACGCTCAATGGCCTGAACCAGCCGATCTGCACCTTCCTCTCCAAAGGTCCGCCGTCGTCGACAGTGACTCAGGAAGGCCTGGCGATCCTGATGGAAATCATCACTTTCGCCTCATACCCGAGTCGCCTGCGCAAACTGACCAACCGCACCCGCGCCATTCACATGGTGGAAGAGGGCGCGGACTTCCTGCAGATCTTTGAGTTCTTCCGCGAGCAAGGTTTTGAAATGGCGGAAAGCTACGGCAACGCCAGTCGGGTTTTCCGTGGCTCGGTGCCGACAGGTCTGCCATTTACCAAAGACTTGTCCTACCTCAAGGGCTTTATCATGGTTTACAACTACATTCAGTTGGCCGTGCGTAAAGGCAAGCTTGAGCAGATACCGCTGCTGTTTTGCGGCAAGACCACGCTGGAAGACATGCGGACCTTGCGCCAGTTGGTGGATGAAGGGCTGGTGGTGCCACCGAAGTATCTGCCGGATCAGTTCCGTGACCTGAACGCGCTGTCGGCGTGGATGTGCTTCTCCAACTTCCTCAACCACTTGAGCCTGGACCGGATCGAAGCGGATTATTCCAATATCCTCTAAGGATCACCCGAATTCAATGTGGGAGCGAGCTTGCTCGCGATAGCGGTCTAACATTCAACACTTCTGTTGTCTGACACGCAGCCATCGCGAGCAAGCTCGCTCCCACAGGTACAGTGTTCCAACTCCATTTTCGCGAGGTTTCATCGGATGAGAATCCTCGGCTTTTTCTGCCTTCTCCTGACCTTGAGCGGCTGCAGCTCGCTGCTGTTCTACCCCGAGACGGGCCAGCTGTTTACCCCGGAAAAAGCAAAACTCGAATACCGCGACATCACCCTCACCACCGCCGACGGCCTAAAGCTGCACGGCTGGTGGTTGCCGGCCAAACAAGGTGTCGAGGTCAAAGGCACGGTGCTGCATCTGCACGGTAACGGCGGCAATCTGCCCATGCATCTTGGGGGGAGCTGGTGGTTGCCCAAAGAAGGGTATCAAGTGCTGCTGCTGGACTATCGCGGTTATGGATTGTCCGAGGGTGAAGCGACGCTGCCGGAGATCTATCAGGACATCGACGCCGCGTTCAAATGGCTCGATCAGGCGCCGGAGGTCAAGGGCAAGCCGCTGATCCTGCTCGGCCAAAGCCTCGGTGGTTCGATGGCCGTGCACTATCTGGTTCAGCACCCTGAACGCCAAAAACAACTCAAGGCCTTCGTCCTCGACGGCGTGCCCGCCAGCTACCGCAGTATCGGTCAATTTGCCCTGAGTCAATCCTGGCTGACCTGGCTGTTTCAGGTGCCGCTGTCCTGGCTGGTGCCGGACGGCGACAGCGCGATCCATTCCATGGAGCAGCTGGGCGGCGTACCGAAACTGATCTACCACAGCATCGACGATCCGATCGTGCCCCTTTCCAACGGCATCCGTCTGTATCAAGCTGCGCCGCCGCCGCGAGTACTGCAACTGACCCGTGGCGGTCATGTGCAGACGTTCGCCGACCCGGTCTGGCGCAAAGTCATGCTGCGTTATCTCGACGACCCGCAGCATTTCAACGGTTTGCGCCGCCTGGGTGAAATCCCGAATTACCCGGCGCCGAAAAATTCTGAAGATGAACCACCAGAGAGTCCGCAATGAGTGAAGAACGTAACGCCATCCCGCTGATCATCACCGGTATCTGCAGCATCCTCGGCACCGTCGGGGCCCTGTGGTTCTACGGCTACCTGCACTTCGCCAAACCCGAAGATGCGCTGCTGCTCAGCGACTTCACCATGCTCAAGACTGTGCCGGGCGAAGACTATAAAGTCTCCCTGGAGCCGGCCCCGCAAGTCGCGCAATGCATCGATGGCGTGCTGGTGATGTTCGACACCGAACAGAAAGGCCTGAGCGGCGTGTTGGTCAACAACAAGAAAAAAGCCGTGCGCTGCATGGGTGAGGAAACCCCGCAGAAGCTGCAACCGTAGCGCGCCCGAAAAGATCGCAGCCTCGTTTCACTCGACAGCTCCTACAAAAGCACGCGGTCTATGTAGGAGCTGTCGAGTGAAACGAGGCTGCGATCTTTTGATCTTAAAAACAAAAGCCCCGCCTGATCAGATCAGGCGGGGCTTTTGCGTTACAGCAGGTTCAACTCAGTTCGAGCTGACCGCAGAACGCGGGATCACCGGCTGGTTGTCGTTGGAAATGGTCACTTCCACCCGACGGTTCATTGCACGACCCGAGACGCTGCTGTTCTCGGCCACCGGGTATTCTTTGCCATAACCCTGCGACACGATACGCGCTGGATCAACGCCCATTTTCACCAGCGCCGTTCGCACGGAACCGGCACGACGCTCGGACAGCGACTGGTTGTGGTTCGCGGTGCCCGTGCTGTCGGTGTAGCCCTCAACGATCACTTTGCGATCAGGGTTTTCCGAGAGGAATTGCGCCAGTTTGTTGATATTCACCAGACCGCTGGACTTCAGATCAGCCCTGTCAGTGGCAAACAACACATCACCGAATGTCACCAAGGTGCCGCGATCGGTCTGCTTGGCGTTCAGGCTGTCCTGCAATTGCTTGATCTGCGCGTCGCGGGCATCCAGACGAGCTTGGGCGCGCTGCGCGGAAGCATTTTTCAGATTGGCTTCGGCGTTGCGCAGGGCGATGGTCTGCTTCGCCACTTCAACACGTTGATTGGTCAGGTAAGCCAGTTGATCGACCTTGGCCTGGTCCTCTTTGTCCTGGTAAGCCTTGTCAGCCTTGTCCAGGTAATCGCTGGCTTCTTTGGTTTCCAGCGCCGCGACTTTGCTGGCTTGCGGGTTGGTTTGCAGGCCGGTGTAGTTGGTGCGGGCCTGTTCCAGGTTCGCGTTCGGCGGCGTGGAGCAGGCGGCCAGTGCAACGCTTGCGGCCAGCAGGGCAGGGATCATCAATTGTTTACGCATGGTGGTTTCGTCCTTTTAGTCGAGTAAGAAGTACGTCGTGCCGGCCGCTTATTGAACGGTGCGCTGGCTTTCCTGACGCAGTTCTTGAACACCTTTCTGAGAGTCCTTCACAGCCTGTTCAGCTTTCAACGCCTGGGCTTTGCGCTCAGCCACGCGAGCGTCCCACTCGGCCTGTTCGGCCAGTACTTTGGCTTCGTCATACTTTTTGTCGTGCATGGCGATTTCGGCTTGTTTGAGCTTGTCCTGCGCGGACTTCATTTCCACTGCCGCGAATTCGGTACCGCCGGCACTGACGGCGCTGTTGACCGCCGATTCCGTCACGGCGAATTGCTCGCTTGGCGGGTTACCGGCACAACCGGCCAGGACGAAGCTGCTGCCGATGGCCAGTGCAGCCAGTTTCAGGCTACGCAGAGGGGGGAACGAGGATTTGGCAGTTCGGGTCTTCATGGTCTTCAACTCCATTGGAAAAACTCCTGAAAAACTTAAAAATCCATCCTGGGCAAGGAGCCGCAACCTTCAATTTTCGGGGGTGTTTTGAAACGGCCGTCCCAGGCGTGGTTAATGGGTGTGACCCGAGGCGTTTTTCAAAAGTTCAGAGAATATGGCTCATTGCCCAAAAAACTTTGACCGGGCGGACAAGGCTCTAAACCGGGTATTTTTACCGCAAGCAGCAGTACTCCCGGCCCTGTAGGGGGCCGGGAGTACGCATTTTTGGAGGGGAAGAAGTGCGGTAATCAGTGTTTCTGTTTGTCGTCGATGGCCGACAAATCGTGCAAATGACGACGGGACAATGCGAGAAAACGCGGAGTCGGACCGACGTCTTCGTACAGCGGATCACCTTCTTCGTCGGTGGCCACGACGGTCGAGCCCTTCACATACGGAAAGCTCTTTTCGAGCTCTTCCAGGGCGGCGCCGATCAGCTCGCCGAGCAGTTCTTCGGGCTGCCGTTTGGGGTACATATCGATAATGGCCGCCAGCCGTGCGGCGGCCTCCACATCCAGATGAATCGAGTATCCGGTGTCGGTCAGGCGACCCTTGGCGTTTTCTTCCCAGTGATGGGCAAGCTCGCGGATTTTCATAGTGACCTCAATGCGCACCTGCTCGTGGCAGGCAGTGTCAGTGTCCGGCAAAGGCCGGCGGCAGCCGTTGTACGGCTTACTCTTCAGACTAGCTTTAACGCCCAAGGTTTAAAGTCCCTTCGTCGTCTAATGGTGAACGTTGCCTTGGTGCTTCAGGCGTTCACGCTCATTTATGGCGGGGGGATTGGGTGTATATCCGTTACTTCGGTGATGGCTGCTGGTGGTTTCGCTTTTACAGCCAGCCCTTTCAAGGTCTTTTGACTTTCGCGGCTTTGAGCACCCGATCCGTCGACACGTGGGCATTCACTGCCTTACCCTCCAGCCACTCTTTGGACTTGAGCACCTTCGGACCTCGTTTGCTTTTGGCGACCGCTTTGGGCTGGACGTTTCGGGCTAGCGTCAGCAGGTACTGAGCCAGCCCTCCTGCGGGGATGGGGAGGGATAAGTGCTCTGGCGGCAAGGCTATTTGCATACCCTCATAACCGCTGCGAACCTGTACCGTCAGGTGAAAGATCGACGCTTCCCAGCCCTCGGGTTGGGTCTGGCAATGAGCCTGTTCGACACTGCGTTTAAGCACGGACAAAACGTTGTAAGCCAACACGGCGGACGCGAACCCCAGCAGGGCGGCTTTGGGGTTGCCCAAGGTTTCGATTTCACTGTCCAGCACCGATTCCAGACGCTGGAACATCCCTTCAATACTCCAGCGACGTCGGTACAAATCGGCGATCTGCTCTGCGCTGATGGTGTCGGGCAAGTTGCTCCAGAAGGACAGCGTGGTGTCGCCGGATTCGGTGGGGTTTTGCAGGTTCAGTTCGACACGCCGCCACTGGCGTCCGCCTTTTACTTCGATGGTTTGCTCGCGCACGCTGCCGGTTGCGACCGGGACAGGCTCCTGCCAGTCGCTTTCTTTAAGCAGGCGTGGATGCTTGCTTTGTTCGCGAATGATGAATGAAGCGCCGGCATCTTCGCAGGCCTCCATGACCGGGAGCGTGCAGTAGAGCCGATCAGCCATCCATAGCTGGCCCGCCGTGGCCTTTTCCAGCAACGGCAGCACGCTGACGCGCTCGCTGGCATAGGCATCTTCACAGGGCTGAAGGTCGACGACTTGGTCGAGATCAGGGTCGTAAACCACGACCGAAAAACCAGGGCGGGCGGCACCTCGTTCGCGGCGCAAAGCGCCCAGACGTTTTTCGCTGGAAGGCAGATGGTTGCCGTCGACGACGCGTAATTGCCAGCCAGGCAAAATGGCCGAGCAACCCAATTCTTGAATCGTCGGAGCCAGGCGCTGCGCGCTACCAGTTACCAACGCGCGCAACAGCGCAGGTTCGGTTCGGCTGACCTTGTCATAAAGCGCCGCCAGGCTGACGGGAAGATCCTCCATCTGCCGCGCGGCGGCGTGTAGGGAGGGCCGCAAACCCAGAGAAACAAGGGACATCAGCTCAATAATGGTCGAAAACAAAAGCTCGCGCGGGTACTGGCGCTGACGATGTTCTTCGAACACCTGATCAACCCACTCTGCCGCAACGGCCTGCTCCAAAACCAATTTGGCCATGACACTGGCCGGTGCTTTTTTCTCGAACCGCGCTAAAACTTCTGCCCACATCGTCTCGCCGTCCTGACTGGAGTTTTGAGGATTTTATCAAAGACCTTGAAAGGGCTGGCTTTTACAGCGAGTCACTTTGAAGAGCACAAAGTAACCAAACGCTTTTGCCCCTTTCGTTCGGTGCCTCGCCTAGGCTCGGCATGCCCTCGCTCCGGTCCTGCTCCGTGGGCCCGCCGCCATCGGCCATCCATGGCCGGGGGCGGCTAACCCGGCATCCATGCCGGGTTGCCCACTGCGCAGAACCTCCACTCGGCCTCTCGAGGGGGCGGTGCATCAAAATCAAAAGCTGCAGGCGAGCTAACGCTCGGCCTGTTGAGTGGTGAGAAGCAAAAGATGTGCGCCGATCTGCTTTATGTGGGAGCGGGCTTGCTCGCGAAGCTGTTGATCTTGCCGTTGCTGTTGCTTTGCTTTGGCTTCAGATCTGCCGCCCCTTTCCCAGAGGCCGAACGCAGGCGTTGCGCAGGGGGCACCGCGGCAAGGATGCCGCGGTAGCCGCCCCCGGCCATGGATGGCCGATGGCGGCGGGCCCCCGGAGCAATGCCGGAGTGAGGGCATGCCGAGCCTAGGCGAGGCACCGAATGGCGGGGCAAGAGCCCTTGGTTACTTGGGGCTTTTCCAAGTGACCCGCCGTAAGGGCCAGCCCTTTCAAGGTCTTTGATAAAATCCTCAAAACTCCAGTCAGGACGGCGAGACGATGTGGGCAGAAGTTTTAGCGCGGTTCGAGAAAAAAGCACCGGCCAGTGTCATGGCCAAATTGGTTTTGGAGCAGGCCGTTGCGGCAGAGTGGGTTGATCAGGTGTTCGAAGAACATCGTCAGCGCCAGTACCCGCGCGAGCTTTTGTTTTCGACCATTATTGAGCTGATGTCCCTTGTTTCTCTGGGTTTGCGGCCCTCCCTACACGCCGCCGCGCGGCAGATGGAGGATCTTCCCGTCAGCCTGGCGGCGCTTTATGACAAGGTCAGCCGAACCGAACCTGCGCTGTTGCGCGCGTTGGTAACTGGTAGCGCGCAGCGCCTGGCTCCGACGATTCAAGAATTGGGTTGCTCGGCCATTTTGCCTGGCTGGCAATTACGCGTCGTCGACGGCAACCATCTGCCTTCCAGCGAAAAACGTCTGGGCGCTTTGCGCCGCGAACGAGGTGCCGCCCGCCCTGGTTTTTCGGTCGTGGTTTACGACCCTGATCTCGACCAAGTCGTCGACCTTCAGCCCTGTGAAGATGCCTATGCCAGCGAGCGCGTCAGCGTGCTGCCGTTGCTGGAAAAGGCCACGGCGGGCCAGCTATGGATGGCTGATCGGCTCTACTGCACGCTCCCGGTCATGGAGGCCTGCGAAGATGCCGGCGCTTCATTCATCATTCGCGAACAAAGCAAGCATCCACGCCTGCTTAAAGAAAGCGACTGGCAGGAGCCTGTCCCGGTCGCAACCGGCAGCGTGCGCGAGCAAACCATCGAAGTAAAAGGCGGACGCCAGTGGCGGCGTGTCGAACTGAACCTGCAAAACCCCACCGAATCCGGCGACACCACGCTGTCCTTCTGGAGCAACTTGCCCGACACCATCAGCGCAGAGCAGATCGCCGATTTGTACCGACGTCGCTGGAGTATTGAAGGGATGTTCCAGCGTCTGGAATCGGTGCTGGACAGTGAAATCGAAACCTTGGGCAACCCCAAAGCCGCCCTGCTGGGGTTCGCGTCCGCCGTGTTGGCTTACAACGTTTTGTCCGTGCTTAAACGCAGTGTCGAACAGGCTCATTGCCAGACCCAACCCGAGGGCTGGGAAGCGTCGATCTTTCACCTGACGGTACAGGTTCGCAGCGGTTATGAGGGTATGCAAATAGCCTTGCCGCCAGAGCACTTATCCCTCCCCATCCCCGCAGGAGGGCTGGCTCAGTACCTGCTGACGCTAGCCCGAAACGTCCAGCCCAAAGCGGTCGCCAAAAGCAAACGAGGTCCGAAGGTGCTCAAGTCCAAAGAGTGGCTGGAGGGTAAGGCAGTGAATGCCCACGTGTCGACGGATCGGGTGCTCAAAGCCGCGAAAGTCAAAAGACCTTGAAAGGGCTGGCCGTAAGGGCGGAACCATTAGCGGCCGTTACCGAAGAAACGGATATGTACCCCCACCAATCCCAAAACTTTCTCGGGCGAACAGCATTCCCTTCGTCGTCTGCTTGTAAGAACCGCTTTACAGCGGCACTCTCTAACTCAAGAGCATGGACACCAAGTCACCCGGATTTTCGCTGGAGAACTGCTGATGACCGATATTGATGCACGCTTGCGCGAGGATGTTCACCTGTTGGGTGAGCTGTTGGGCAACACCATTCGCGAGCAGTACGGGGACGGTTTTCTCGACAAGATCGAGCAGATCCGCAAAGGCGCCAAGGCCGACCGTCGCGGTTCGATGGACGCTGAACTGAGCGCCAGCCTCAACCAATTGAGCGAAGAAGAGTTGCTGCCGGTGGCGCGGGCGTTCAACCAGTTTCTCAACCTGGCCAATATCGCCGAGCAATATCAGCTGATTCACCGTCGCGAAGAGTCGCAGCCTGCACCGTTCGAGGCGCGGGTACTGCCGGAACTGCTCGCCCGCCTGAGTGCTGAAGGTCATGGCGCCGAATCCCTGGCCCGGCAACTGGGACGGCTGGAGATTGAGTTGGTCCTCACCGCTCACCCGACCGAGGTGGCGCGCCGCACGCTGATCCAGAAATACGACGCCATTGCCGCGCAACTGGCCGCCCAGGACCATCGCGACCTGACCACCGCCGAACGCGAGCAGATCCACACGAAGTTGCAGCGTCTGATCGCCGAAGCCTGGCACACCGAAGAAATCCGTCGCACCCGCCCAACCCCGGTGGATGAAGCCAAGTGGGGCTTCGCAGTGATCGAGCATTCGCTGTGGCAGGCGATCCCCAACTATTTGCGCAAGGCTGATAAAGCCCTGCATGACGCCACTGGCCTGCACCTCCCACTGGAGGCCGCGCCGATTCGCTTTGCCTCGTGGATGGGCGGCGACCGTGACGGCAACCCCAACGTGACCGCCGCCGTAACCCGTGAAGTCTTGCTGCTGGCGCGGTGGATGGCCGCGGACTTGTACCTGCGCGATGTCGATCGCCTGGCGGCCGAGTTGTCGATGCAGCAGGCCAGCGATGACTTGAAGGCGAAGGCCGGGGACAGCGCCGAACCTTACCGCGCGGTGCTAAAACAGTTGCGTGAACGTCTGCGCGCGACGCGTAACTGGGCTCATGCCTCCTTGACGCAGACCACGCCGGCACCCGCCGATGTGTTGCAAAACAACCGCGAGCTGCTCGACCCGCTGGAGCTGTGCTACCACTCGCTGCATGAGTGCGGCATGGGCGTGATCGCTGATGGTCCGCTGCTCGATTGCCTGCGCCGGGCGGTGACGTTCGGGCTGTTCCTGGTGCGGCTCGATGTGCGTCAGGACTCGACGCGACATACCGCGGCCATGACCGAAATCACCGATTACCTGGGGCTGGGGCGCTACGAGGACTGGAGCGAGGAAGAGCGCATCGTCTTCCTGATGCGTGAGCTGAACAACCGCCGGCCGTTGCTGCCGGCGTACTTCAAGCCATCGACGGACACCGCTGAAGTGCTGGCGACCTGCCGGGAAATCGCTGCGGCACCGGGTGCATCGCTCGGTTCTTATGTGATCTCCATGGCCGGCGCCGCTTCCGACGTGCTGGCCGTGCAACTGCTGCTCAAAGAGTCTGGCGTGTTGCGGCCGATGCGCGTGGTGCCGCTGTTCGAAACCCTTGCCGACCTCGACAACGCCGGCCCGGTGATTGAAAAGCTCTTGCTACTTCCGGGTTATCGCGCGCGCTTGCAAGGGCCGCAGGAAGTGATGATCGGCTACTCCGACTCGGCCAAGGATGCCGGCACTACCGCGGCGGCCTGGGCGCAGTATCGGGCGCAGGAGCGCTTGGTCGACATCTGCCGCGAGCAGCAAGTGGAACTGCTGTTGTTCCACGGTCGCGGTGGCACCGTGGGTCGCGGCGGCGGCCCGGCACACGCGGCGATTCTGTCGCAACCGCCGGGTTCGGTGGCGGGGCGTTTCCGTACCACCGAGCAGGGGGAAATGATTCGTTTCAAATTCGGCCTGCCAGACATCGCCGAGCAGAACCTCAATCTGTACCTGGCAGCGGTATTGGAAGCGACCTTGCTACCGCCGCCGCCACCGGAGCCTGCCTGGCGCAATCTGATGGACGAATTGGCCGCCGACGGTGTCAGCGCTTATCGCGCCGTGGTGCGGGAAAATCCGCAATTCGTTGAGTATTTCCGCCAGTCCACCCCGGAGCAGGAACTGGGACGCTTGCCGTTGGGCAGTCGCCCGGCCAAGCGCCGCGCTGGCGGGATTGAAAGCCTGCGGGCGATCCCGTGGATCTTCGGCTGGACCCAGACGCGTCTGATGTTGCCGGCGTGGCTCGGCTGGGAAGCTGCGCTGAGCAAGGCGCTGGAGCGCGGCGAAGGCGAGCTGCTGGGGCAGATGCGCGAGCAGTGGCCGTTCTTCCGCACGCGCATCGATATGCTGGAAATGGTGTTGGCCAAGGCCGATGCCGATATCGCCCGGTCTTACGATGAGCGTTTGGTCGAGCCGGATCTGCTCCCTTTGGGTGCGCACTTACGCGACCTATTGTCGCAGGCGTGCTCGGTGGTCCTGGGGCTGACCGGTCAGTCGCAGCTACTGGCACATAGCCCAGCCACGCTTGAATTCATCCGCTTGCGCAACACTTACCTCGACCCTCTTCATCTATTGCAGGCTGAGTTGTTGGCGCGTTCGCGACAACAGGAAGTGGCGCAGGGCAGCCCGGTAGAACAGGCGCTACTGGTGTCTGTGGCGGGGATTGCCGCCGGTTTGCGTAATACCGGCTAAGGTTTTCGTCGTGGGGCAAGGCACTCGGCGCGAGCGTCGAGTTGCCTGTGGGCGAGGGCTTGAAAAGTGCTGCCAGGCGACAGTTAGTGATGGGGTTGCGACTAGGGTTACCCCGACGAAAGGCCACATCAGGCGTGGGTTTCTCCGACTTTCGGCGGCTTGTGTGGTCCGGGCCTGCTGTGTATCTTGATCAGCCTTTGACCGTTTGGGCGGTCACGACCCTTTTATTGAGATTGGCCCCACGAGGCGAATCTGACGTTATCTATATAAAAAATTGAGGAGCACATCGATGCGCGTCATTCTGCTGGGAGCTCCCGGGGCCGGTAAAGGTACTCAGGCTAAGTTCATCACCGAAAAATTCGGTATCCCGCAAATCTCCACCGGCGACATGCTGCGTGCAGCGGTCAAGGCCGGCACCGAGCTGGGCCTGATCGCCAAGAGCGTCATGGACAGCGGTGGTCTGGTTTCCGATGACCTGATCATCAACCTGGTCAAGGAACGCATCAGCCAGGCCGATTGCGCCAACGGTTTCCTGTTCGACGGTTTCCCGCGCACCATTCCTCAGGCTGAAGCCCTGGTGAAAGCCGGCGTGGAGCTGGATCACGTGGTCGAAATCGCCGTCGACGACGAAGAAATCGTTCAGCGTATCGCTGGTCGTCGCGTTCACGAGGCCAGCGGCCGCGTGTACCACACCGTCTACAACCCGCCGAAACTCGCCGGCAAGGACGACATCACCGGTGAAGCACTGGTGCAGCGCAAGGACGACACCGAAGAAACCGTGCGTCATCGCCTGTCGGTTTACCATTCCCAGACCAAGCCTCTGGTCGAGTTCTACCAGACGCTGTCTGCTGCTACTGATGGCAAGCCGAAGTACAGCCACATTGCGGGCGTTGGCTCGGTTGAAGTGATCACCGGCAAGGTGCTTGAAGCACTGAGCTGAAAAGTCTGAATCGCTTCATCTTCTACGGCCCGCTTGCGGGCCGTAGTTGTTTATACTGGCGCACTTTTTCTGACCTCTCTTACGGAAACATCGATGAGCACCTTGCTGGCCCTGGACACCGCGACTGAAGCTTGCTCCGTTGCCTTGCTGCATGACGGTAAAGTCACGAGCCATTACGAGGTGATCCCGCGCCTGCATGCGCAGAAGCTGCTGCCGATGATTCAGCAGTTGCTGGCGGATGCCGGGACCACCCTGCAAGCGGTCGATGCCATCGCTTTCGGACGTGGTCCGGGTGCGTTCACCGGTGTGCGGATCGCCATCGGCGTGGTGCAGGGGCTGGCGTTTGCGCTGGATCGTCCGGTGTTACCAGTATCGAACCTGGCCGTGCTGGCGCAGCGGGCTTATCGCGAACACGGCGTGAGCCAGGTGGCGGCCGCCATCGATGCGCGCATGGACGAAGTGTATTGGGGTTGCTACCGCGAAACGGCGGGGGAGATGCGACTGGTCGGCAATGAAGCCGTGCTGCCGCCGGAAGTGGCCGCGTTGCCGGCAGACGCCAGCGGTGAGTGGTTTGGCGCCGGCACTGGCTGGGGTTATGCCGAGCGAATCGCCGTCAGCCTGACCGGGCAGGATGCGGGCATGTTGCCTCACGCTGAAGACCTGCTGACCCTGGCGCGTTTCGCCTGGGCGCGTGGCGAGGTGATCGTGGCTGATGAGGCTCAGCCGGTGTACCTGCGCGATAAAGTGGCGACGCCGAAAGCACGTTGAACGCAAAAGATCGCAGCCTTCGGCAGCTCCTACATTGGAATGACGTACACCTGTAGGAGCTGCCGCAGGCTGCGATCTTGGCGGGCTGAAGGTATTGGTTGATCTAAAGGCGAAAGCCAATCGACGTTTTATACCCCCCGCTTTTAAACCTTTTCGCTTTTATGTGTTCTAGTTATCACTCGACAGTTTGCGAAGTGGCTTGCGCGCCACTAAACTGCCATCATTGATCCCGGACATGTACTCATGCGTATAGACGGCGTTCCCTCTCAGTCCTACCCCATCAAACGCAAGCCTCGCAAAGGGCCTGTGGCGGATGACGACTACGTCGATATTGACGGCGAGCTGGAAATTCCATCCGAAGAGCAAATGGCTGCCCGCGCTGCCAAAGCCTCTGCACAACGCTTGAGCAATCTCCCCGCCCGTCAACAAGACATGCTTTATCACCGTGCCATGAGCAGCAGTGTCGCGAAGGCCCTGGCCAGCTACCTGAGCACCGCCGGTTTTGTCGATTGGGATTCGGATGTGCTGGGCCTCGACCTGTACATCTGATGCTGCCTTACTACCTGGGCTGTCCGTCCTGGAGTGAAAACGCCTGGCGCGATTATCTTTATCCGTCAGACGCCAAACCCGCTGAGTTTCTGAATCTCTATTCCCAAGTGTTTAACGCCGTGGAAGGCAATACGACCTTCTACGCGAGCCCGGCTGCGACTACTGTGCAACGTTGGGCCGAGACCATGCCCGAACACTTTCGCTTCACTGCCAAGTTCCCCGGCGACATCAGCCACAGCGGTGACCTGCGCGAACAATTGACCGCTGCCGAAACCTTCCTGCAATTGCTCAGCCCCCTCGGCGAACGGGTTTCACCGCTGTGGCTGCAACTGTCCAAAAGCTTTACGCCGCAGCGACTGTCGGAGCTTGCCGGTTTTATCGATGCTGTGGACCGGCCTCTGGCGGTTGAAGTGCGGCATGACGACTTCTTCGCCAAGGGCGATGCCGAGAGAATGCTCAATCGCCTGCTACTGGATCGCGGTGTCGAGCGTATCTGCCTCGATCCCCGCGCGCTGTTCAGCTGCACATCGACCGATCCTTCTGTACTTCACGCCCAATCGAAAAAGCCCAAGGTGCCGCCCCGTCCGGCAGCCTTCACGCAATGTCCGCAGGTGCGCTTCATTGACCATCCGCAGCTTGAGGCCAACGACCCGTTCCTGCTGCCGTGGGTCGAGAAAATCGCCGTGTGGATCGAAGAGGGTCGTACGCCTTATATCTTCCTGCACACCGCCGACAACCTGCTGGCCGCCAAACTGGCGCAACGTTTCCACGCAAAACTGATGCTGCGTTTGCCTGGCCTGCCGCCGCTGCCTGAGCTATACAGAGAGCCCGCTTCCGAGCAACTTGGCCTGCTCTGAAGCGGATTCCCTGCCCTTTTCAGGAGCCTGCCAATGGATGCGCAAACCCTTCGAGCCCAAGCGTTTAAAGCACTGCACGAACGCGCGGGGGCTTTTGTCATTCCTAACCCGTGGGATGCCGGCTCGGCGAAAATGCTCGCCAGCCTTGGTTTCGAAGCGCTGGCGACCACCAGTGCCGGTTACGCCTTTTCCAACGCCCGCCCCGATGGCGCGCTGACGCTGGACGACACCCTGGCAAACGTTCGGGCGATTGTCGCGGCAACTGATCTACCAGTCGCCGTCGACCTGGAAAACGGCTTCGCTGACGATCCAGCCGAATGCGCACAGAGTATTTTGCGTGCGGCAGAGGCCGGTGCGGTTGGCGGCTCTATCGAAGATGCCACTGGCCGTGCAGCAGCGCCGATCTACTGCTTCGAGCATGCCGTCGCGCGCATCGAGGCTGCCGTGGCAGCCGCTCGCAGCTTGCCGTTTCCCTTTATGTTGACCGCTCGCGCGGAGAACTTTCTGCACGGCAATCCTGATCTCGCCGATACCATTCGCCGCTTGCAGGCGTTTGCCGAGGCGGGTGCCGACGTGCTTTATGCGCCGGGTCTGCGCAGTGCTGAAGATGTGTTGGCGGTGGTCCGCGCCGTGGCGCCCAAACCCGTCAACGTATTGATGTCCGGTGGGCTCAAACTGACGGTCGAGCAGTTGAGCGAAATGGGCGTCAAGCGGATTAGCGTCGGTTCGGCCCTGGCGCTGGCGGCATATGGCGAGTTCTTCCGCGCTGCCGAAGAGATCAAGACGTCGGGCACATTCGGGTTCACGTCGCGGTCCATGCCGTACGCCCAGGCCAATCAATTGTTCAAAGGCTGACGATGCGGTTTCGGTGGTGGCTGCTGTTGATGCTGTTAATCATTGGCACGGCGGCGGTGAGCGTCTGGCGCGGCTGGATCTCACTGCCGCCGCAGTGGAATCCCTGGGCACCGCTGGACGTGAAGGCCGCGCCCAATTTTCTGACCCGCTATAAACTGATGCGTCTGAGCGATGATCCGCAGTTGTGCGATCAAGCCCTGAGCAGCTCTGGATTGCGCGTAACCCATCAGGCCGACAGCCCCGATGCGACGTGTCCGTTGATCAACACCTTGCGTGTGCAAGGCGGCGAGGTGGCGCTGAGCAGCAGTTTCCTTGCCAGTTGCCGCCTGGCGGTGTCGTTTGCCCTGTTCGAACACCACGCCCTGCAACCCGCCGCGCAAGCGGTCTACGGTCAAGCAGTAACGCGTGTCGACCATCTCGGCAGCTTTGCCTGTCGCAACGTCTACAGCCGCGAAAACGGCAGACGCAGCCAGCATGCCAGTGCCAATGCGCTGGATATCGCCGGTTTTCGCTTGGCCGATGGCCGATCCATCAACGTGCTCAAGGATTGGCCGAAGGATAATCAGGACGCACGGTTTTTACGTCAGGTTCGCGATAGCGCCTGCGACATGTTCAGTGTGGTATTGAGTCCGGACTACAACGCCGCCCATCGCAATCACTTTCATGTGGATGTCGGGCCGTGGTGGGTGTGTCGCTGAAGGCCTGTTATTGAAGGTCAGGCGGCGATACGCAGGTTCTGCAGGACGATCGGGCGAGCCCAGCCGTTATCGAAATCGAGTTGTTTCTGTTGCTCCACCAGCTCTTCGGGCGAGAACGGCGGGAATGGCTTGTCCAGCAGATCGAGTTCGAACTCGGCGATCGGCAGGTGCAGCGGACGCGGTTGCGGTGCGGCTCCAGGCACTGGCAGCGGTTGACCGGCAGTAAGCACGATCGGGCGGACCCAGCGGCTTTCGAAGTCCTGTTGCTTCTGTTGAACGACGATTTCTTGTGCCGGGAACGGTGGGAAAGGTTTGTCGGCCAGGTCCATTTCGAACTCGGCAATCGGCAGGAACAGTGGCTCGGGAGGGCGGACCTCGGTTTCTTTCACATCGCATTCGCGCTGGGAAATGATATGAGCCAGCAGTTCGCTGCCAACGGTGGGTTCGACCGGGCTGTCGAGATCGACCGGTGGAAAGTTGAGAGAAGCCGGTTGGACATCGCCCGACTGATCGGCCAGGGCCTGGGCAAAGAAATCTTGCCACAGGTGACTGACGCCGCTCAGTGCTTGGGAGTTTCGCAGACCATAATCGCCATGACGCGATATATAGCCTACGGATGTGCTTCGAATGTCTGACATTTCTCTCGGTCGACGCTCAGCTCTGGCAAAATGCTCGATAGTTTTGTTATCGGCCGTTTTTGCCGATCATTAATTTTTTGAGCGTGTTTTCCCATGATTGAGCAACCTGCGGCCTGCCGCATCCATGTCGAGGCCCTGGCCGCGACTTTTCAGCCACAGGCCGAACAATGGGCCGAGCGCCTGGGTTTGCCGATGCAGGTGGATGACGGTGAGTTTGCCTTGCAGGTCGGTGACCAGGGTTTGCAGCTACAGCAACTGGGCCCGGACGCGCCGGGGCCGGTGCGGGTGGACTTTGTCGAGGGCGGTGCGGCCCATCGCCGCTTGTACGGCGGTGGTAGCGGTCAGATGATCGCCAAGGCGGTCGGGGTTGCCCAAGGCGTGCGTCCGCGTGTGCTGGACGCCACGGCGGGGCTGGGCAAAGATGCGTTCGTGTTGGCGAGCCTGGGCTGCGAGATGAGCCTGATCGAGCGTCAGCCGCTGATTGGCGCGTTGCTTGAAGATGGCCTGGCACGCGGCGCGGAAGACTTTGACGTGGCGCCGATTGTGGCGCGGATGCGCTTGCTCAAGGGCAATTCGATCGAGGTGATGCGCAATTGGGAAGGCGAGCCGCCACAGGTGATCTACCTCGACCCGATGTTTCCCCATCGTGAGAAAACGGCCTTGGTGAAGAAGGAAATGCGCCTGTTCAGGCCGCTGGTAGGCGATGACCCGGATGCGCCTGCACTGCTCGAAGCGGCGTTGGCGTTGGCCAGCCATCGAGTGGTGGTCAAGCGCCCGCGCAAGGCGCCGTGTATCGAAGGGCCGAAGCCGAGTCATGCGCTGGATGGGAAATCCAGCCGGTATGACATTTACCCGAAGAAAGCGCTCAAGCCTTAAGACCGCGTCGCTCCCATCGCGAGCAAGCCCGCTCCCACATTCGACCGCGTTCCCTTGAGAAGACTCGGTCAAATGTGGGAGCGGGCTTGCTCGCGAAGGGGCCAGAACAGACAACCGAAACCTATCAGGCTGTCTCTGGTCGATACGCCCGCATAAACAACCCCACCACTTCCTGCACATGGCTCTCGGCCGCATCCCCGGTCAACGGCTCGCCACAGCCATAAAGCAGCCTGAAATTCCCCGCACCCTTGAGCAGGCAGAAGAAATGCTCGGCCGCATTGCGCGGTTTGTCGATGCTCAACGCGCCGCTCTGATCAACCTTGGTCAGCAACCGCTCCATGCCCTGCAGCATGCGCTCAGGCCCGGCCTCGAAGAAGATCAGCGAGAGTTTCGGGTCCTGGCTGCCCAGGGTCATCATCAGCCGGTGCAGGTTCACCGATTCGTCACTGTTGATCAGTTGATGAAAACCGCGCGCGATGTTCAACAGCACCGTTTCTACGGCAGTGCCGTCCGGCAATTCGAAAAACAACGTCGGCAATTGCTCTTCGCACTTGGCCATCACGGCGGCGGAGAACAGCGTCTCCTTGTCGTTGAAATGGCTGTAGACCGTCAGCTTCGACACACCGGCATCGGCCGCGACGGCGTCCATGCTGGTATTCGCATAACCCTTGCTCAGAAACAGAATTTTCGCCGCATCGAGGATCGCCTGGCGCTTGGCCAGATCCTTGGGACGGCCCGGACCGTTGGGTGCTGAAAGATTGTTCGACATTATTCGCTTTTAATACTGGACTGGTGAGTTTGCTATTAATAACATACCGCTCAGTATAATTATTCCAAGCACCATTAGCGAAAGGTCCTTCACCATGTTCCGCTATGCCTTGCCCCTCGCGTTGCCAGTCAGTCTGGCGTTTTTATTGTCTGCGTGTGGTCACGAAGAGGCGCCTCAAGTCACCGTTCGCCCGGCCATGGTCGTGCAGCCAGAGCCTTCGGCTCAGGCGATGGAAAGTTTTCCCGGTGAAGTGCGCGCACGGTATGAGCCGGACCTGGCGTTTCGCATTGGCGGTAAAGTCAGTCGACGACTGGTCGAAGAGGGGCAGCGGGTCAAGGCTGATCAACCTTTGGCGGAGCTCGATCCTCAGGACGTGCGCCTGCAACTGGAAGCCACCCGTGCCCAGGTCGCCGCTGCCGAGGCCAACCTGAGCCTGGTGCGCGCCGAACGTGATCGCTACAAGACCCTGATGGACCGTCAGATGGTCAGCCGTTCGCAGTACGACAATTCCGAAAACCTTTACCGATCCGGTGAAGCACGCCTCAAGCAAATCAAAGCTGAATTCAACGTTTCGACCAATCAGGCCAGTTACGCCGTGCTGCGTGCGCCTCAGGATGGCGTGGTGGCTAAACGCGCGGTTGAAGTCGGGCAAGTCGTGGCGGCGGGGCAAACCGTATTCACCCTCGCCACCGATGGCGAACGTGAAGTGTTGATCAGCTTGCCGGAGCAGAGCTTTGGCCGCTTCAAGGTCGGTCAGCCAGTGTCAGTTGAACTGTGGACCCAACCCGATCAACGTTTCGCCGGGCGCATCCGTGAGCTGTCGCCCGCTGCCGATCCCAAATCGCGCACCTTTGCCGCCCGCATCGCGTTCACTGCCGGCGAGGTCCCCGCTGAACTCGGCCAGAGCGCCCGGGTGTTCGTTCAGACATCCGATGTGGTGCCGCTGTCGGTGCCGCTTTCCGCGCTGACCGCGGAAAACGGCGCGACCTACGTCTGGGTTGTCACTACCAACAACACCTTGAAGAAAACCCCGGTGCGGGTCGGTGCCTTCGGCGAGAAAACCGTACCGGTGCTCGAAGGCCTGAATGCCAGCGACTGGGTGGTGGCCGCTGGCGTCCATGTGCTGCTTGAAGGGCAGCAGGTGCGTCCGGTGGATCGCTCCAACCGCGTGGTCAATCTGGCGGACAAGGAGTAATCCCCAATGGGTTTCAATCTTTCCGAATGGGCGCTGCGTAATCGCCAGATCGTACTGTTCCTGATGCTCTTGCTGGCCATTGTCGGCGCACTGTCCTACACCAAGCTCGGCCAAAGTGAAGACCCGCCGTTCACCTTCAAGGCCATGGTGATTCGTACCAACTGGCCTGGGGCCACGGCGCAGGAAGTGTCGCGCCAGGTCACCGAGCGCATTGAAAAGAAATTGATGGAAACCGGCGAGTACGAACGCATCGTTTCGTTCTCCCGTCCGGGCGAATCCCAAGTGACGTTCGTTGCCCGTGATTCCATGCACTCGGTGGAAATCCCGGACCTCTGGTACCAGGTTCGCAAGAAAATCAGCGACATTCGTCATACCCTGCCACCGGGCATCCAGGGGCCATTCTTCAATGATGAGTTCGGCACAACGTTTGGCAACATCTACGCGCTGACGGGCGAAGGTTTTGATTACGCGGTGCTCAAGGACTACGCCGACCGCGTGCAGATTCAGCTGCAACGGGTCAAGGATGTGGGCAAGGTCGATCTGCTCGGGTTACAGGACGAGAAGATCTGGATTGAACTCTCCAACGTCAAACTTGCCACCCTCGGCCTGCCTTTGTCGGCGGTGCAGCAGGCCCTTGAAGAGCAAAACACGGTGTCCACCGCCGGGTTCTTCGAGACCTCCAGCGAGCGATTGCAGCTACGCGTCTCGGGGAATTTTCAGACGGTCGAAGAGATCAAGAGCTTCCCGATCCGCGTCGGTGATCGTACGTTCCGCATCGCCGATGTGGCGGATGTGCGTCGGGGTTTCAACGATCCGCCAGCGCCGAGCATGCGCTTCATGGCGGAAAACGCCATCGGTCTGGCCGTGGCCATGAAGGACGGTGGCGACATTCTGGTGCTGGGCAAGGCGTTGGAAATCGAATTCGACCGCATCCAGAAAAATCTCCCTGCCGGTATGCAACTGCGCAAGGTCTCCGACCAGCCCGCCGCTGTGAAAAGCAGTGTCGGTGAATTTGTTCAGGTGCTGGTGGAAGCACTGGCAATCGTCCTGCTGGTGAGCTTCTTCTCCCTCGGCGTGCGCACCGGCATGGTGGTCGCGTTGGCGATTCCTTTGGTATTGGCGATGACGTTCGCCTGCATGTATTACCTGGGAATCGGCCTGCACAAGATTTCCCTCGGGGCGTTGGTGCTGGCGCTGGGTTTGTTGGTAGACGACGCGATCATCGCCGTGGAAATGATGGCGATCAAAATGGAGCAGGGCTTCGACCGGATCAAGGCGGCCAGTTACGCCTGGACCAGCACCGCCTTCCCGATGCTTACCGGTACGCTGATCACCGCGGCCGGCTTCCTGCCGATTGCCACTGCGCAATCGGGGACCGGCGAATACACGCGCTCGATCTTCCAGGTGGTGACCATCGCGTTGCTGGCTTCGTGGATTGCGGCGGTGGTGTTTGTGCCGTACCTGGGGGAAAAACTCCTGCCGGATCTGGCGAAGATTCATGCAGCCAAACATGGCACCGGCGACGGTCAGCCCGACCCTTACGGCACTCCGTTCTATCAGCGCGTCAGACGCTTGGTTGAGTGGTGCGTACGGCGGCGCAAGACGGTCATTGTCCTGACGGCCGTGTTGTTTATCGGTTCTGTCATCCTGTTTCGCTTTGTGCCGCAACAGTTCTTCCCGGCATCGGGTCGTCTGGAGTTGATGGTCGATCTGAAACTGGCGGAAGGTGCCTCGTTGAGCAACACCCGAGATGAGGTCAAACGCCTCGAAGCACTGCTGAAGGATCACGCCGGTATCGACAACTATGTCGCTTACGTTGGCACCGGTTCGCCACGTTTTTACCTGCCGCTGGATCAACAACTTCCTGCAGCGAGCTTCGCGCAGTTTGTAGTCCTGGCCAAAACCATCGAGGAGCGCGAAACCCTGCGCACCTGGCTGATCGAAGCCCTCAAGGAACAATTCCCGGCCCTGCGCGCGCGGGTGACGCGTCTGGAGAACGGGCCACCGGTTGGCTATCCGATGCAGTTCCGGGTCACCGGTGAGCACATCGAGGAAGTCCGCGCGCTGGCCCGTAAAGTGGCCGCCAAGGTTCGCGAGAACCCGCATGTGGTCAACGTCCATCTGGATTGGGAAGAACCGAGCAAAGTCGTTTATCTGAACGTCGATCAGGACCGCGCCCGGGCGCTTGGCGTGAGCACCGCGAACCTGTCGAAGTTCCTGCAAAGCTCTCTGACCGGTTCCAGCGTCAGCCAGTACCGTGAAGACAACGAGTTGATCGAGATTCTATTGCGCGGCACGTTGCATGAACGTACCGAACTGTCATTGCTGCCAAGCCTGGCGGTGCCGACTGACAACGGTCGCAGCGTGGCGCTGTCGCAAATCGCGACGCTGGAATACGGCTTCGAAGAAGGCATCATCTGGCACCGCAACCGCTTGCCGAACGTGACGGTCCGCGCCGACATTTACGGTAAGGAGCAACCGGCGACGCTGGTGCAGCAGATCATGCCGACCCTCGATCCGATCCGCGCCGAACTGCCGGACGGCTACTTGCTGGAAGTCGGCGGCACTGTAGAGGACTCGGCTCGCGGGCAGAATTCGGTGAAGGCCGGTGTGCCGCTTTTCATCGTGGTGGTGCTGACATTGCTGATGCTGCAACTGCGTAGTTTCTCACGCACGGTAATGGTGTTTCTGACGGCGCCTTTGGGTTTGATCGGTGTGACCTTGTTCCTGATGGTGTTCCGTCAGCCGTTCGGTTTCGTCGCCATGCTCGGCACCATCGCGCTGTCCGGGATGATCATGCGTAACTCGGTGATTCTGGTGGACCAGATCGAGCAGGACATCGCTGCAGGGCTCAAGCCTTGGCAGGCGATTATTGAAGCCACGGTGCGGCGTTTCCGGCCGATTGTGTTGACTGCACTCGCGGCGGTGCTGGCGATGATTCCGCTATCACGCAGTGTGTTTTTCGGGCCGATGGCGGTGGCGATCATGGGCGGGTTGATTGTCGCGACGGCGTTGACGTTACTGTTCCTGCCGGCGTTGTATGCGGCGTGGTTCAGGATCAAAAAGGACCCAGCCTAACGTCCTACGTGTATTTCAGATCCCTCTGATATTGAGTCAGAGAGATCTGAATGCTGTACTCAAAACTCAGTTTTACGAGTTTTTGAGACAGCAATAATGAAAAAGCCGCCCATTTTGAGGGGAAGGACCGACCCGGTATTCGACCTGTTGGGGAAGTCGCCCCACAAGGAACGCCTCTCGGATTACCTCGCCTTGCTCAAGTCGATGGACGACCAGGGGCGTTATCTGCCTTTCGATGAGTTGCGCTACCGCTGGGCGCCGGGGCTGGATTCGAATCTGTGCTGGGCGCTGGTGAAGAAAGCCCGGACTGCGCAGTACTCAAGTCTTTTGCCGCTAGGCGAGCCGCTTCAATGGGGCAACTTCGTGCTCACGCCGTTGGCGCAGAAAGCTATTTCCGCCGTCGATCGGCAAGCCACAACGGCCGCGCTCGAGAACATGACCAGTCAGATCGGTGAACACGCGCATTTCAGTTATCTGTTGAATGACTTGATCGAAGACGAAGCCATCAGCAGCAGCCAGCTCGAAGGCGCTGCGACCACCACGCGGGTGGCCAAGGACATGCTCAAGCGCAATCGCCTGCCGCGCACGCCGGATGAGCGAATGGTGATCGGCAACTACAAGATGATGAATTTCGCCTGGGAAAAGCGTTATGACGCCCTGAGTGTCGAACTGATTTCAGCCATGCACCGGGTGGGTGTCGAGGGCATTGATGACACGCAGTATTCGCCGGGGGCGTTCAGGGGCAACGATGATGTGGTGGTGCAGGACGGCGAGGGCAACACCGTGCATACACCGCCGCCCGCAACAGGGCTGTTGTCTCGCTTGCGGGTGCTGTCGACGTGGATCAACCAGTCCCGCCACGATCCCGATCAAGTGGATTACCTTCATCCACTGATCAAAGGCTTCGCACTGCATTTTGCTCTGGGCTATGAGCATCCGTTCCGCGATGGTAACGGACGGGTCGCGCGGGCACTGTTTTATTGGTTCATGTTCAAGAATGACTTCTCTGCCTTTCGCTACATTGCGATCAGCATTTTGCTGCGCAGTGCGCCGGTGAAATACGGGCGGTCGTATCTGAACTCAGAAGCTGATGACTTGGACCTGACCTATTTCATCGACTTTCAATGCTCGGTGATCCTCCGGGCTGTCAGCGGTTTTACCGATGCATATCGGAAAAGTCTGGCGTATGCCGAAAGCTTTGATCGCTGGTTGTTGGAGTCCGGATTTTTTGACCGATTGACCGATTGACCGATTGACCGAGAAGCAGCGAGCCGTATTCCAGGTTGCCAAGAGCGGGATGGCCAAGGAGTTTACGGCGGTCAATGTGAAGGAGAATCTGGACTGTTCTTACAACACCGCGTCAGCCACGTTGAATGGGCTGGTCGAATTGGAGGTGTTTGAGAAAAGGAAGATGGGACGCGAGTGGGTGTTCTTTCTGCGGGCTGCATCGACTGCTTGACCCTATGTGGGAGCGAGCTTGCTCGCGATGGCGGTGTATCAGCCACAGTTAATGTCGACTGACACGGCCTCATCGCGAGCAAGGTCGGTGTTAAGGCTTAGAGCGTACCGAAGACTTTCTTCGCCAAACTCGTCGCTGCCGCCGCAGGATTCTGGCGAATGGCTTCTTCCTGTTTACCAATCATCTCGAACAGACCGTTCAATGCCTGCTCGGTCACGTAGCTTTCGATGTTGGCGCTCTTCGCATCCACCACACCCATCGTCGCGGCTTGCCCGGCGAACGAGTTGTACTGCTTGGCCAGGCCCACCTGGTCGGTGGCTTGCTTGACGATTGGCAGGAACTTGACGCGGATCTGTTCGCGGCTGGTTTTGCTCAGGTACTGAGTGGCCGAGTCCTTGCCGCCGCTGAGAATGCCCTTGGCATCCTCCACGCTCATCTTCTTCACCGCGTCCACCAGGATCGGCTGGGCTTGCGTCACGGCGGTTTCAGCCGCTTTGTTCATGCTGGTTTCCAGCTGGTCAACCTGGTCGCCCATGCCGAACTGTTTCATCTTGCTGGCGACTTTGCCCAGTTTGCCCGGCAGCTCGATTTTCACGTCCGGGTTGTTGCTGAACCCGCCCGGCGTGCCGAGTTGTTTCACGGCCAGCTGCGCGCCTTGGGTCAGGGCATCCTTGAGGCCGCCGGTGGCGTCCTTTTGCGACAGGTCGTTGAGCGACAGCGCCAGGGCGCTGGCGGAGATCATCAGGCCTGCGCACAGGCCGGCGAAGCGAAGGGTAGGACGGAGCATGGCAGCTTCCTTTGTTCAAAAAATGAGAGTTAGCGAGCGGCGTCGACGCGGATTTTCAGAGGCTGAGGGTCGCTTCCATCCAGCTGCACGGCGTGATGTTCGGTGGTGATGAACATCAGCTCGCCGTTGACTTCGATCCGAGCGCTGACCGAATAACGATGGCCCGGTTTGACCTGCGTTGGATCGTAACTCAGATGAAACGGCAGCGGCACCTGGCCTTTGACCGGGCCTTTCTGTTCGTCGAGGACCACGGCGGGCGCGTCGGCCAGGGAAACGTCCTGCAAGCTCACGCTTAACGTGGCGCTCGGCGGCAGGGCGATGCGTTGCAAGTAGAAGACTTCGCCATCGAGGCTGGTTTTGGCGGCAGGTTGTACGGTCTGGCAGGCTCCGAGCAAGGCAGTAAGCCCCAGAAGCGAGAGTTTTTTCATGAGTTGAATCCCTGTCGTTGGCGCCCGAAGTAGATGAACGCCGACGACAATTTAACGGATTTTTCCGGTGATTTCGCCCTATGGATCTTTTGATATGCGCTTTTTTCAAATTCTACTAAAGGGTTTCAATACAACGGACCCGGGATATATCGCAATTGAATTGTGGTATTCATTTTCAGTGGCTGTCAGCGTATAGCGTTTGCCAGGTACGACAGTCTCCGGGTCGTATTCCAGATAGAACGCCTCGGCCATTTCTTCGCTGATATGTATTGGCGCCAGTTGCGCAGTCGTATCGTCGTGCTCGTGGGCGACAACAGTGACTGTGTGTTCAGGTTGAACCGCTTGAGGCGCTTGCGCCTGCAGGTAGAGGCGGCCAACAGGGCTGAGATGCAAGGTTTGTCGGTGCGGCGCACGATGGACAATCACGAAGTAGTCCAGGTCAATCAGCAGTGGAACGCCGTTGTGGGTCATGCTGATCGTGACAAGGTATTTGACGCTGATATCGGAATAGTTGTGCATGAATGAGAAATTCCAACGCCCGCTATACAGTTCCGGTTTGCGGGATTGCGCAACTTTGATGGGAGTGGTTGAGTTGGCAGTTTGCACGCTTATATAGGTTTCGCCTTCACCATCATCCGGGGGTAGAAAGTCTTCAGGCAAACTGAAAGTTAGAGTGACGTAGTTGCGGGTGTTTTCTAATGGGTTCATCGCGATATCCGTATCGGGATTCAAGTGGGCCTCTATTAATCCATAATGGACAGGTTATAAGAACATCCTTGTTCCTATGGTTATTGTCAGAAAGTTACAGCCAACTCCAACTAAGCCTGATCCGCCGCATCTTCACTGCGATGCAACGCGACCTGACGGATTGACAAGCGAATCTCCGCCGGCAACACCCGCTTGGCCGCGCCTTCGGCCAATTCGCCGAGCAGTTCGTGATAGCTCAGCTTGCCGGCTTCGTCGCGCTTGAGTACGTCCAGATCCAGCATTGTCTGGATGAAATGGCGGAACAGGCTCTTGTCGAAGAACTCCGGGGCGTTGAGGCCATGGAGGATGGACAGGCGCTGGGCCATGACCGTGCACAGGTCTTCCAGCTCTTCGGCGCTGATGCTGTTCTGACCGCTATTGAGCAGCAGCGAGACCGTCATGTAGAAGCGTTGCAGGGTCTGGGCGATGCTTTTCGATAGCAGGGTCAGCAGCACGAAATGCCGCGAGCTCGGTGCCGGACGCAGGTAAACGTCATTCTCAAAACGCAGCATTCCTTGCTCGACGAAGGCTTCGAGCCATTGGTCGATCACCGCATCCAGCTCGTCCAGCGACCAGCGAATGAACAGCTCCGATTGCAGGTACGGGTACAGCGCGCGGGTGTAGCGCAGGATCTGTTCGCGGCTCATGCGCGAAGCGCTCTGGAAGAAGCTCGCCAGCAACGCCGGCAAGGCGAAGATGTGCAAAACGTTGTTGCGGTAGTAGGTCATCAGGACGGCATTCTGTTCGTCCAGATACAGAATCTTGCCCAGGGCATCGCTCTGCTCGGACAGAAGATCCATGTCCTTCACATGCTCGATCAACGCGCGGCCGTCACCTTCCGGCAGAGTGGTGTGCGGTGAGTACGGGACCTTGCGCAACAGCGCCAGGTACAGATCGAGCACCCGCGCCATAGCGCGATCATCCAGCGCGAGACGGCTGGTGGACAGCAGCGCCAGGGCCACGAGGTTGACCGGGTTGATCGCCGCCGCTTCGTTCAGATGCTGCGCGACTTTCTCGCCGAGGCGGTTGGTGGTTTCGTTGAGCCAGGCCGGTTTGAACTGTGGGCCGAGTTCCTGTTTACGCCAGTCCGGCTGTTCGCTGTCGAGGAATTCCGCCAGTTTGATCGGCTCGCCGAAGTTCACCGCCACTTGACCGAAACGCTGCTTGAGCGCGCCGATGACTTTGAAGATGTCGAAGATAGATTCTTTTTTCTTGCTCGCGCCACGCAGTTCGCCGAGGTAGGTCCGGCCTTCCAGCACACGCTCGTAACCGATGTAGACCGGGATGAAAACGATCGGCATCCGCGACGAACGCAAGAAACTGCGCAGGGTAATTGCGAGCATTCCGGTTTTTGGTTGCAGCATGCGCCCGGTTCGCGAACGACCACCCTCGACGAAGTACTCCACCGGGAAGCCTTTGGTGAACAGGGTGTGCAGGTATTCGTTGAACACCGAGGTGTAGAGCGGGTTGCCCTTGAAGGTGCGGCGCATGAAGAACGCACCACCACGACGCAGCAGGCTGCCGATCACCGGCATGTTGAGGTTGATCCCGGCGGCGATGTGCGGCGGGGTCAGGCCGTTGCGAAACAGCAAGTAGGACAGCAGCAGGTAGTCGATGTGGCTGCGATGGCACGGCACGTAGATCACTTCGTGACCCTGAGCGACCTTCTGCACGCCTTCGATGTGGTTGACCTTGATTCCGTCGTAGATCTTGTTCCAGAACCAGCTCAGCACCACTTCCAGAAAGCGGATCGCGGTGTAGGTGTAGTCGGAGGCGATCTCGTTGCCATAGCGCAGGGCTTGGGCCTTGGCTTTCTCCGGGGAAATGTTTTCACGCTCGGCTTCGTCGAGGATCGCTTGCTTGACCAGCGGCTGATTGAGCAGGCCTTTGACCAGGTTGCGGCGGTGGGAAATGTCCGGACCGATCACCGCCGCTTTCAGGTTGCGAAAATGCACCCGCAGAATCCGCTGGGCCATGCGCACGGTGCGCTCGTGGCCCTTGTTGTGGTCGATCAGTTCGCGCAAATGGATCGGCGCCGAGAACTGCACCCGGGTTTTGCGCCCCAGCACGATGATGCTCAACAACCGACGCAGGCGCCCGGTGACTGCCCAGCTGTCGGCGAAGAGCAGTTTCCACGGGCTCGATTCGCTGTCCGGCGACTGACCCCAGAACACGCTGACCGGAATGATCTGCGCATCTTCGGCGGCGTTCTGGCTCAGGGCGCTGACCAGGCGAGTCAAGGTCGGCGGCGCGCCGCGTTTGTCCTGACGGCCGAGCCAATCGGGCTCTGGCGTCAGGTAAAAGAACGCGGCGGGTTCCTCCAGCGTACCTACCGAGACCGGCAACACCGGGCGGGGCAAACCCGCCTTGCTGCACTCGGTATCGACCACGGCCAGGTCGGTCAGCGAAGGGTTTTGCAGGACGTAGAACACCGGACGGCTGCGGTCGAGGTTGAGGGTGAACGACGACTGATTGATCGTCTCCGAGCGAACCCAGAGATACAACAGTCGGCGCAGGGTGCCAAACACAAGACGGCGGAGCGGGGAACGGGTCATACGGCTTCTGCATGAGTGAATAAAACCGAGCGTTTGCTCGGGCGGTCGATAGTGTGCCGTATTCGCCGAAAATCGGCAAAAAAGCGCCTAAGTAAACTTGAGTTGAGAGTTTTGGCGGCTGTCATATACTCGGCCGTTCAAAATAAAAACAAGGGGGGTACAGATATGGCTACGCGCGAAACCGGCAATGTGAAGTGGTTCAACGATGCCAAAGGTTACGGATTCATTCAGCGCGAGGACGGGGTGGACGTGTTCGTGCACTACCGCGCGATTCGCGGCGAGGGGCATCGTTCGTTGGCTGAAGGCCAGCAGGTTGAATACGGCGTGGTGACGGGCGAGAAGGGCTTGCAGGCCGAGGATGTGGTGGGGCTCTAAACCCACTCTTCAGATCACACAAAATCAATGTGGGAGCGGGCTTGCTCGCGAATGCGGTGTGTCAGTCGACATAAACTTTGACTGACACACCGCATTCGCGAGCAAGCCCGCTCCCACATTTGATCCGCTTCGTTTTTAAGCGGTTTTCCAGGTGATCTCTTCTTCACCGTCAGCGCTGATGCGCATCCAGCGATCCGCTGTCTCTTCACCTTCTTCTTCGACCCAGCTACCCGGTGCGCAACGCACTTCGACGTTCAGCGCGGCAAAGGCGGCGCGGGCGCAGGCGATGTCGTCTTCCCACGGGGTCTGGTCGCTGTCCAGGAACAGGCTGTTCCACTTGCCCACGGCTTTCGGCAACCAGGTGACCGACACGTTGCCGGCCTTGCACTTGTAGGTCTGGCCTTTCTGGACCCAGTCGGTGCATGGGCCCAAAGCAGTGCCGAGCCAGGCTGCGACGGCTTTATAGTCGACGTCGGCGTCTTTCAGGTAAATCTCGATATCGGGTTGGCGCATGGATGTCCTCACTGCGGGTCTGAAAAATCCATTCGCGGATTTAGCCGGCCTACGGCAACTGCCGAAGACCAAAAAATTAAAGAGTTATTGAAGAACAAAGTAATCGTAGCGCATTGAAACAGTGACCTCGAACGGCTCGACCTGTTCGATGACCGACGCCCGGCGTTCGGCACTGGCGCGCCAGCCGTGGGGCGTCATGGCCAACAGGTTCGCACGGTCCTGACCCTTTTCCAGCGTCAGTTTGAACTCCAGAGTTTCGCTGTGTTGCAACGCCATGCCTTCCGGCACCAAAGCCAAATGCTTGTCGTCGGTGTATTCACGCACTTCGTCGTACAGACGCTCGCGCAATTCCATCAGATGGCCGCTGGTCGGCCCGACTTTCATCAAGCCACCACCGGGGCTGAGCAGACGTTTGGCTTCCTCCCAATCCAGCGGGCTGAAGACACTGGCGAGAAACTGGCAGCTGCCAGAGGCCAACGGCACCCGCGCCATGCTGGCGATCAACCAGGTCAGTTGCGGGTTGCGTTTGCAGGCGCGTTTGACCGCTTCCCGGGAGATGTCCAGCGCGTAACCGTCGGCGTTCGGCAAAGCCTCGGCGATTTGCGCGGTGTAGTAACCCTCGCCACAACCGATGTCCAGCCAGCGCTGAGGCGCGTATTGCGCCGCCAGTTCGGCCAGACGTTTGGCCACTGGTGCGTAATGCCCAGCGTTCAAAAAGTCGCGTCGGGCTTCGACCATCGCCAGGTTATCCCCAGGGTCGCGGCTGTTCTTGTGCTGCACCGGCAACAGGTTCAGGTAACCCTGACGCGCACGGTCGAAACGATGCCCAGCAGGGCAGGCCACGCCGTTGTCCACCGCGTTCAGCGGTTCACTGCAGATCGGGCAGGCCAGCATCAGGCGAGCAACTTGATCAGGGTCTGGTAGTAGATTTCGGTCAGCACATCCAGGTCGGCAGCCAGCACGCGCTCGTTGACCTGGTGAATCGTCGCGTTGACCGGGCCCAGTTCAACCACCTGCGTACCCATGGTCGCAATGAAGCGACCATCGGAGGTGCCGCCGCTGGTGGACGCCTTGGTTTCACGACCGGTGATGTCCTTGATGCTCGACGCGACGGCATCCAGCAACGCACCCGGTTCGGTGAGGAACGGCAGGCCGGACAGCGCCCAGTCGATGTGCCAGTCCAGGCCATGCTTGTCGAGGATGTCAGCGACGCGCTTTTGCAGGCCTTCAACGGTGGATTCGGTGGAGAAGCGGAAGTTGAACACCGCCACCAGATCACCCGGAATCACGTTGGTCGCGCCGGTGCCGGAATTGACGTTGGAGATCTGGAAGCTGGTCGGCGGGAAGAAATCGTTGCCGTGGTCCCAATGCTCGGCGGCCAGTTCGGCCAGCGCCGGGGCGGCGAGGTGGATCGGGTTTTTCGCCAGGTGCGGATAGGCCACGTGACCCTGCACGCCGCGCACGGTCAGCTTGGCGCCGAGGGAGCCGCGACGGCCATTCTTGACCACGTCACCCACCAGGGTGGTACTCGACGGTTCGCCGACGATGCACCAGTCCAGACGCTCCTTACGGGCGGCAAGGCGTTCGATCACCGCTTTGGTGCCGTGGTGCGCCGGGCCTTCCTCGTCGCTGGTGATCAGGAAAGCGACCTTGCCCTTGTGATCCGGGTAGTCGGTGACGAAACGCTCGGCCGCCACGGTCATGGAGGCGAGGCTGCCTTTCATGTCCGCCGCGCCACGGCCGCAGAGCATGCCGTGTTCGTCGATCAGCGCGTTGAACGGGTCGATTTGCCAGGCGGTCACCGGGCCGGTCGGCACCACGTCGGTGTGGCCGGCGAAGCACAGCACCGGGCCGTCGTGTTTCCCGTGGGTCGCCCAGAAGTTATCCACATCTTCGATGCGCATTGGCTCAAGCGTGAAACCGGCATCGCCCAGGCGCTGCATCATCTGCTTCTGGCAATCGGCGTCGACCGGCGTCACGGACGGACGGCGGATCAGGTCGATGGCGAGTTGAAGGGTCGGCGAAAGGTCGGCGTGGGCCGTCATGGAAAACTCCGGAAAACTTGAATATGGGCGCGGTCTAAATGTGGGAGCGGGCTTGCTCGCGAATGCGGTGTGTCAGTCAGCATAAAAGTTGATTGTTACACCGCATTCGCGAGCAAGCCCGCTCCCACAGGTTTTGAGTACGGTCAGAAAGACCGTATATCACGCCAAGGCCTGCAAAATGGCGGTTATCTTAAAGCAAAACGGCGGCCATTGGCCGCCGTTTAGTGCATCCGGAACGATTTAGACCGCCGGAGCCGTCTCGCCCTCGACTGCCGGTTTCGGCAGCGAAGACAAGAACGCCATGATCAGCGCCGCCAGGTACGGCAGCGACTGCACGAGCAACATCGTCACCCAGAAGCGCATGTCGTTGCTCGGCAGGCCGTTCACCAGGAAAATCCCCAGCGCCGCGCCCCACAACAGCAGCATGATGAACATTTCTTCGCGAGCTTCCGAAATCGCCACCCAGAAGCCGTGGTTATCGGCGTTTTTCGGAGTGCGGAAGAACGGAATGCTGCTGGTGAAGAAGCCGTACAGCACCGCTTTGGCGATGGTGTGCGACAACGCCAACCCTGCCAATGCCGCGCAGAACGCATCCTTCAGGTTGACCCCGACCGCACGGCGGTACAGGAAGATGATCTTGCCCACCTTGAACACGAACAGCGCCAATGGCGGGATCGCGAAAATCAACAACGGTGGATCGACCCGCTGCGGCACGATGATCATCGCCGCCGACCACAACAGGGCGCCCACGGTGAAGAAGATGTTCATGCCATCCGCCACCCACGGCAACCAGCCCGCGAGGAAGTGGTAACGCTGGCCACGGGTCAGCTCGGTGTCCTTACCGCGCAACAGACTGGCGGTGTGACGCTTGATGATCTGAATCGCACCGTAAGCCCAGCGGAAACGCTGTTTCTTGAAGTCGATAAAGGTATCGGGCATCAAGCCTTTGCCGTAGCTGGTGTGGTAATACGCCGCCGACAGGCCTTTTTCGAATACGCGCAGACCCAACTCGGCGTCTTCACAGATGCACCAGTCAGCCCAGCCCAGTTCCTCGAGCACCGAGCGCCGGGTCATGGTCATGGTGCCGTGCTGGATAATCGCGTCACGGTCGTTACGGGTGACCATGCCGATGTGGAAGAAACCTTTGTATTCCGCGTAGCAGAGCTTCTTGAAGGTGCTTTCGTTCTGGTCGCGGTAATCCTGTGGCGACTGCACCACGGCGATTTTTGGATCGGCGAAGTGCGGCACCATGTGCTTGAGCCAGTTCGGGTCGACGCAGTAGTCCGAGTCGATCACCGCAATCACTTCGGCATCCTTGGCGGTGTGCGGAATCAGATAATTCAGCGCGCCACCCTTGAAGCCGGCCAATGGCGCGACGTGGAAGAACTTGAAGCGCGGGCCGAGGGTTTCGCAATAATCGCGCACCGGTTCCCAAACCGCCGGGTCTTTGGTGTTGTTGTCGATGATCAGGACTTCGAAGTCCGGATAGTCGAGGTTGGCCAGGGCGTTGAGGGTCTGTTTGACCATCTCCGGCGGCTCGTTGTAGCAAGGCACGTGAATCGAGACTTTCGGTCGGTAGTCCGAATCGCCGACCACCGGCAGAAATTCACGCCGACGCTTGTGGGTCCAGACCGCTTCGGCCAGTTCGTGGGCCTCGGTCAGCAGCACGATAAACACCCCGAGTGCGCCAAGGGCAAGCAAGAAGCCCACCGTCAGGCTGAACCAGGTGCTGTATTGCTGGCTGTAGTCGTAACCGATCCACACCAGCACCGAACCACAGAGGAACGCGATGAAGGTCAGGAAGGTGCGGCCGCGCTGACGCAAGGCCGAGCCGTCGATCATCAGCAGGGTCAGCGACAGCAGAGCCAACACCACCGAACCGATGGCCAGCACGCGCCATTGCGGGATCGCGACGACCGGGCCTTCAAAATTGAATTTCTGCTGGCGCGCGGCGTTGAAAACGCCCCAGTAAGCGCCCACGGAACCTTCATCACTGGCCTTCCACGGTTGGTCAAAAGCTTCGATCACGAAGTAGTTGAAGCCCTGGCGATTGAGCTTGTTGACCAAGGTCCGCAGATAAATCGCCTGGTCTGCCGGCGACGCGTCGGCGCCACCGCGCATACGACCGTTGCTCGGCCAGCCGACTTCGGACAGCAGCAGCGGTTTTTTCGGGAACATCTTTTTCAGGTCACGGGCGCGGTCGAGTACGAACTGCCCGGACTGCTCCATCGGAACATGTTCCCAGTACGGCAGGACGTGGGCGGCGATCAGGTCGACGTGCTTGGCCAGGCTCGGGTTTTCTTCCCAGACGTGCCATTGCTCGGAGGTCGTCACCGGTACTTTCACTGCCGCGCGGACGCGATCAAGGATCACGCTCAGTTCGGCGGCGGTAATTTCCTTACGGAAGATCGCCTCGTTACCAACCACCACGCGAACCACGCTGCGGGAGGTATTGGCCAGGTCAATGGCGCGCAGGATTTCACGCTCGTTGCGTTCCAGGTCCGGGCTGATCCAGATACCCAACGTCACGCGCAAACCGAATTCTTCGGCGAGCTTGGGAATATCCCCCAGGCTGCCATCGACCGAGTAAGTGCGGATGTTGTCCGTCAGCTTGGTCATGATCTCCAGATCGCGACGCATTTCATCGTCGGTCGGGTATTGCTCTTTTTGTGGGTACTGCCCTTGCTGGAACGGCGAGTACGAAAAGCCGGAGATCTGTTCAGGCCAGTTGGGGGCGGTGACCGGGCGATTGATCAGCGCCCAGAAGCCGGTAAACAAGGCAGCGATGGCGAGCACCACGACCAGGTTGAGTCCAAATTTACGCGATGACATAGCTTATTCAGGTTCCGGAGGCTGTGGAACGAAGGAACGGTCTGCGGCTGGCTGCTAAAGGGGCAGGGGGCGCGCATCCTACACCGGGCGTTCACTGACCGTACAGCGGACAGGGAAATGCCGGACGTTGGGCAATCCAACTCGGTTTAAGTTCTTTCGTTGGACCTTGTAGGTTAAATCTTGGTTCTGTGTAGGCTGACTAAAGAGGTAAAGACGCCCGTTCATAGCCCAAAGATGCTCTTGGCCGCTGACGGCCCTATAATGCGCGCCGGTTTTTGGGGTAATGGTCATGAGTACAGAAGATCCGCGGTTTGCAGGCATCGCCCGTTTGTATGGCATCGACGGCCTGGAGCGTTTGCGCGCGGCCCACGTGGCGATCGTCGGCGTTGGTGGCGTCGGTTCCTGGGCGGCGGAAGCCGTCGCCCGTTGTGGCGTGGGCGAGATTTCGCTGTTCGACCTGGACGACGTCTGCGTCAGCAACGCCAACCGTCAGTTGCACGCGCTGGACAGCACCGTCGGCAAACCCAAGGTTGACGTGATGGCCGAGCGCCTGCGCGGGATCAACCCGGACTGCACCGTGCACGCTGTGGCGGATTTCGTCACCCGCGAGACCATGGCCGAATACATCACGCCGAACATCGACTGCGTCATTGATTGCATCGACAGCGTGAATGCCAAGGCTGCGCTGATCGCCTGGTGCAAACGCCGCAAGATCCAGATCATCACCACCGGCGGCGCGGGCGGGCAGATTGATCCGACGTTGATTCAGGTTTGCGACTTGAACCGGACCTTCAATGATCCGTTGGCCTCGAAAGTGCGCTCGACCTTGCGCCGGGATTACAACTTCTCACGCACCGTGACCCGCCACTACAGCGTGCCGTGCGTGTTTTCCACCGAACAACTGCGCTACCCGAAACCGGATGGCAGCATTTGCTTGCAGAAGAGTTTTGTCGGGGATGGCGTGAAGCTGGACTGTGCCGGCGGGTTTGGTGCGGTGATGATGGTGACGGCGACGTTTGGCATGGTCGCGGCGACCAAGGCTGTGGATAAGATTGTGGCCGGGGTACGGCGCCCCGCGGATCGCATTAAACCTCAAGCTGAAACGTAAACCCGCGTAGGAGCTGCCGAAGGCTGCGATCTTTTGATCTTTAGCGTGACCACTGGCGCCGAAGATCAAAAGATCGCAGCCTTCGGCAGCTCCTACACGTCGCTCAGGCTCTGCATTCGCTGTAACACGGCATTAAGGCCATTACTGCGCGAAGGGGACAGTTGCCGGGAAAGCCCAAGCTGATTAAACCAATCCGGCAAATCCACTTGCTGCAGCTCAACCGCCGACAACCCGTTAACCCGCGCCAGCAGCAACGCCATCAGCCCGCGAATCAACCGCGCATCGCTGCTCGCGGCAAACTGCCAGTGACCATCCTGCAATTCACCCACCAACCACACCTGGCTTTCACAGCCATGCACGCGGTTGGCGTCGATCTTATCCACATCGCTCAATGCTGGCAGACGCTCCCCCCATTGCATCAACAGCCGCGCCCGTTGTTCCCAGCCGGCAGCATTCTGAAAAGTCTCCAGCGCCGTGGCCGCATCGGCAGGCAAGTTCATCGCAACAACTCCAGCGCCTGATCCAGCGCTTCAAAAAACCGCTCCAGGTCTTCGGAATCGTTGTACAGCGCCAACGACACCCGGATCGCCCCGGCCAGTTCAAAACGCTTGAGCAATGGCATGGCGCAATGATGACCGGCGCGCACCGCGATCCCCTGTTCGGTCAGCAAATGCGCCAAATCAGAGTTATGCACACCCTCGACGACAAAACTGGCCAGCGCCAGTTGCGGCTTGCCCAGCAATCGAATGCCGTTGCGTGCTTCAAGGCCTTTGAGCAAATAGTCATGCAGCGCTGCTTCGTGGGCGGACACGGCGTCCTGATCAAGCCCGGCCAGATAATCCAGCGTTGCCCCCAGACCAATCACACCGGCAATCGGCGGCGTACCCGCCTCAAACCCCAGTGGCGCAGGGCGAAAGCGAGCGGTGTGGTAATCCGCATCCAGCACCATTTCACCGCCGAATTGCCAATGGCGCAGTTGCTCAAGCGCTTCGTTGCGTCCGAACAGCACGCCCAGCCCATCGGGGCCATAGAGCTTGTGACTGGAAAACACATAGAAGTCGCAACCCAGCGCCTGCACATCGTGCCGGCCATGAACCACGCCTTGGGCGCCATCGACCACGGTCAGCGCGTTATGCGCCTTGGCCATCGTCAGGAGCGCGGGCAACGGCTGCCAGGCGCCAAGTACATTGGACAGCTGACTGACCGCCAGTAAGCGGGTTCGCGGACCGATCAACTGCGCGGCAGCATCAAGGTCAATCAAACCGTCGGCGTCCAGTGGCAGGATCACCAGCTTCAGGTCGCGACGGTGGGCCAGTTGCTGCCACGGCAACAGATTGGCGTGATGCTCCAGGGCGCTGATGACAACTTCATCGCCGGGATTGAAAAGATGTTCCAGGCCATAAGCCAGGAGGTTCAGCGCAGACGTTGCGCCATGGGTAAAGATGATCTGCCCGCAATCGCCGGCATTGAGCCAATGGGCGACTTTGCTGCGGCTGGCCTCGAACGCCTGGGTGGCGTGGGCGCCGGGCAGGTGTTGCGCCCGATGCACGTTGGCCGCGCCGCTGGCGTAGTAATGCGCCAGGGCATCCAGCAGGGCTTGAGGTTTTTGCGTGGTGGCGGCGTTGTCCAGATAGGTCTGGTCTTGCCGTTGCAATGCGGCGATGGCCGGAAAATCGGCGCGCCAGGGAGAGGGAATCATCATGTGTTGAGCCCTGTGAACTTGGGCGGGTGTACACCGGACCTTGTGGGAGCGACGGTGCGACGATTCGACTTGCTCGCGATGGCGTCCGTCAGGGCGCCAAAAAGCATCGCGAGCAAGTCGAATCGTCGCACCGTCGCTCCCACAGGTGCCTGCGGCACTTAGTTGTGAGCGTGCAGCGCTTCGTTCAGTTCGATCGCCGATTTGTGGGTTTTGCATTCCACAGCGCCGGTTTCCGAATTACGGCGGAACAGCAGATCCGGCTGACCCGCCAGTTCACGAGCCTTCACGACTTTGACCAGTTTGTTGTTTTCGTCCAGCAGCGCCACTTTGGTACCGGCGGTCACGTACAGGCCCGATTCAACGGTGTTGCGATCGCCCAACGGAATGCCGATACCGGCATTCGCGCCGATCAGGCAGCCTTCGCCGACCTTGATCACGATGTTGCCGCCGCCCGACAGGGTGCCCATGGTCGAGCAACCGCCGCCCAGGTCCGAACCCTTGCCGACGAATACGCCAGCGGAAACGCGGCCTTCGATCATGCCTGGGCCTTCGGTGCCGGCGTTGAAGTTGACGAAACCTTCGTGCATCACGGTGGTGCCTTCGCCGACGTAAGCGCCCAGACGAATACGTGCCGCGTCAGCGATACGCACGCCGGCCGGAACCACGTAGTCGGTCATTTTCGGGAATTTGTCCACCGAGAACACTTCCAGCAGCTCGCCACGCAGACGGGCTTCCAGTTGATGCTCGGCCAGTTCGGCCAGGTCGATTGCGCCCTGGCTGGTCCAGGCCACGTTCGGCAGCAGTGGGAACACACCCGCCAGGTTCAGGCCGTGCGGCTTGACCAGGCGATGGGACAGCAGGTGCAGCTTCAGGTAGGCCTCAGGGGTGGAGGTCAACTGAGCGTCTTCGGCCAGAATGGTCGCGACCAGCGGCTTGTGGCTCTCGGCCAGACGGGTCAGCAAGGCAGCCTGGGCAGCGTCGACGCTTTTCAGGGCTTCAGCCAGTTGCGACGCCTGAGCGGTGGTGAACGCGATGGCCTGATTGCCTTCGGTGTAGCCCAGAACAGGCGCGATGGCAGCGACCAGTTCGGCCGACGGGTTGAGCAGTGGCTGCGCGTAAAACACTTCCAGCCATGCACCTTGACGGTTTTGAGTGCCGACACCAAAGGCCAGGCTGAACAGGGTAGTGGACATGTTGATACCTCTAACAAAATGGAACGGGCTGCCTTACTTGAGCGCTGCCGCGTAGATATCTGGCTTGAAGCCAATCAGGGTTCGGTCACCGAGATCAAGCACCGGGCGCTTGATCATCGAGGGTTGTGCGAGCATCAGTTCGATGGCTTTCGGCTGGTCGAGATCGGCTTTGCGTTCGTCGTCGAGCTTGCGAAAGGTCGTGCCTGCACGGTTCAACACCACTTGCCAGCCGTGCTCGTCGCACCATTGGCTCAGGTGTTCACGGTCGATTCCGACCGTCTTGTAATCATGAAAGTTGTAGCTGACAGCGTGTTCATCGAGCCAGGTGCGCGCCTTTTTCATGGTGTCGCAGGCTTTGATGCCGAAAAGGTGCAACGTTTTGCTTGAAACGGTCAAGGAATTGCCCCCTTTGCAGGTGCTGGAAATAAAAGGTGACGGATTATGCCATGACCGGACGGTTTCGCGTCGGTCGTGGTTGATATGCCACCGCAAAACCTGTGGGAGCGAGCTTGCTCGCGATGGCGGCGCAGCAGGCAACCATGATGCTGAATATTATGGCCTCATCGCGAGCAAGCTCGCTCCCACAGAGATTGCGGTGTTTGCGGTGTGCGGCATTGGTACAACGGCCAGCCAGCAGTCTAAGCGGATAATATGGCACTTCCACTGCAGCCTGTTGCCTGAAGTGTGCCGCTTCGGCTGGGCAATACCTTAGTCTGAATAGATCTTGTGCATGCATCGCTGGTCAAGTTGGCGGGGTAACCGTATTGCATCCCTCCAGCCCGCCATCGATGGTGAAACTGTTAAATACTGAGTAATGCCTGAATAACTATTTGCTGTAAGCACTTTTACGTGTTTCGGTAATCATTTAAGTGCTGAGTAATTTTGAAGCTGTTTCTTTGTCTGGTCGCAGGGGAAGTGTCGGCGCAAGTACCTTGTCAGAGGGGGAACTGCCATGGTGAATAAGGGCGGTGTAACAGGCGCTGGATTAGGGGTAAATTCGACGAATAAACGCGATGTCGGCTGCGCTGATATGTGGGTTTTCTGTTTGCTTCCAATCACCCAGGGTGTACTCGTTGGATATCTCATAGTGCATGACCGAATGTCGGTCATACGCCGCATAAGTCCGGCTGGCATCGCGGGGGAGAGGAAAGACGTTCAGGTCCACCTGCGCCCTCGACCAACCAAATTTTTGTCGATACAACTCGTAGGTTTTTTTCTTGTCCCAAGGAATGTTTGCCTCAGGATGTTGATGCGCGTGCATCAAACCCAAAGCGTGTCCGAACTCATGAATAGCGGTGAATTCAAAGCGGGGCGAGGAGTAGCTGGTTCCCAGTAACATGGTTGGACTATGAGCTTGAACCGCCAGAGCATCTGTTCCGATTTCCGACCTCCCAGTCCCATCATAGTGATGAGACAAGTAAACGCGGATATCCCCCTCGTATTCCATGTCGTTGTCAGAAAGCTCCACAAAATCGAACGTGAGGTTGACGTAGGGTTGCCATTTGCTGGCTGCAGCCTTTACTGCCTGGAACAAATCCTCGTCATGTCGGGAGATTGCGATCTTTAATGTTCTGCCAGGTTTCCAGTATTTCGTGTGTTCAGCGACGCTTCGTTTTTTTTCGGTTTGATTTGTGTTGAGTGGAATTGTCGCGGCGTTCAGAAGTTGCTACTTCATAGGAAGCCAGTTCGTGAATGCTTTTGATGATGCTGCAGGGTTTAAAGTTTGGCATTGACAGTGTCCTTGTTGGCCGCTCCCGAGAAAGTTCGGAAGTTGCGGTAAAGTTTGAGGTTAGTCGTTGGAGGGTTGTGGGGTAAAGTTGTGATTTTTTAGTGTTTGTTGCTGGGTGGTTAAGTTCGGCCTGCACTACGTTGCGCAGTGCAGGGGAGAACTAAAAACCGCACGAACGGCCATTCATGCGCTCGAAGCCGCAGAAGCCAATCCTCAGGGCGCCGCTCAGTCCACGCTGGCTGCAGAGCTCAAGGCGCGGATCATGTCCGATTATCGGCATTAACGGGAGGTGTTCAACGATTCGGCGGAGGCCCAGGCACTGGCGTTTCAGATGGACTTGCTGGAGCGACGACTGCGGTTGAAGGCGCTGCGAGCGCAGCGCCTGGAGTTGTACAAGCTCAGTCGTCATCACCAGATTGGGGATGACGTGTTACGAGAAGTATTGGGTGAGCTGGACTTGAGTGAGGCCAATCTTGGGCTAGCTAAATAGTCTAACCGTGCTCACTCGAATCTATGGGCCACTTGACTGCTAACGTTTGGGATAAAGCAACTTCATAAGTTTTTTATCTTTTTTACTGATCTTTCGGTTAATAGGGATTTCCCAATCGCCCAGTGTCAGCGTGTTAGCCACCGGGTGGTGCATGATGGACTTTCTGTCGTAAGGCGTATAAATCGCTGCAATCGTATCGAAGGAAGCAAAGAGGTTTCTGTCGACTTGCTCTTTGGTCAGCGGATTCATCTCGCGATTCTGATAGAACGCATACACTTTCGGTTTATCCCAAGGGATATCAGCGTCGGGGTGTTGGTGTTCGTGCATCGCCCCTAATGCATGCCCGAACTCATGAATCACGATCACTTCAAAGTCGTCATGTTCAGGTTTGACACCCAGGTTCATGGTTGGCCAGTCCGGATGAATCAATAGAGAATCAGTGCCCAGCATTGAGCTGTTGTCATTGTTTTTTGTTGCGATTCTGATGTCACCCTCGAGCCCATCAACGAAGTCGAAGCGCAGATTGATATAGGGCAGCCACTGGCTGGCCGCATTGATGATTTTCTGTTTGTGTTCATCGTCGGGGCCGTCGATAAACGCGATTTTGAGTGTGCGTCCGTTTGCCCACAGTTTTGAATAATTGATCAGAGAGCGCTTGCGACGAGCGCCGCCGCCGGTGCCGGCATTCTCAGGGTTCTCGTTGATGGCGGCTTCGTAGGATTGTTGATCGTCGGGCCATTGGATAAGGGTGCAATCTTCAATACTGTTCATTGGCTACTTCTTCCTTGAAGTGAGGTTGTGTGAATACGCACGCTAATGCGCTGCACGAGAGTAAAGGGGACTATGCAGTTCGGTAAGCTTTGATTTCGGCTGAAGTGTTACCGGTTATAAAAGTGTACCCGCACTGCGTTGCACAGTGCGGGCGGGAGACTACTTGTTGCGGGTAATAAACGCGCGAATTCGTTCTGCGGCTTCGATGCATTCGGCTAACGGCGCGACTAAAGCCATGCGCACACGACCAGCGCCCGGATTAGCACCGTCGACGTCACGGGACAGATAAGAACCCGGCACCACAGTCACATGCTCTTCGACAAACAGGTCGCGGCAAAACGCTTCGTCATCACCGTCAACGCTCGGCCACAAGTAAAAGCCGCCATCCGGGCGCTGCACATCCATCACCGGGCGGAGGATCTCCAGCACCGCATCGTATTTCTCGCGGTACAGCGCACGGTTGGCACGCACGTGCACTTCGTCATTCCACGCGGCAACGCTGGCCAGTTGGGTCTGAACCGGCATCGCGCAGCCGTGGTAGGTGCGATAGAGCAGGAAGCCTTTGAGAATATCGGCATCACCGGCCACAAAACCCGAACGCAGGCCCGGCAGGTTGGAGCGCTTGGACAGACTGTGGAACACCACGCAACGCTTGAAGTCCTTGCGGCCCAGTTCCACGCAGGCGCTGAGCAGCCCGGCCGGCGGGGTTTGTTCGTCGAAATACAGTTCGCTGTAGCACTCGTCGGCGGCGATCACGAAGTCGTATTCGTCGGCCAGGGCGATCAGCTTCTTCAGGGTCTCGACGGGGATCAGTGCGCCGGTCGGATTGCCCGGCGAGCACAGGAACAGGATCTGGCAGCGTTTCCAGATGTCAGGGGAAACGGCGTCGAAATCAGGGTTGAAGCCGTTTTCGTCCAGGCACGGCAGGTAATGCGGCTTGGCCCCGGCTAGGAAAGCGGCGCCTTCATAGATCTGATAGAACGGGTTCGGGCTGACCACCAGTGCATCGTCGCCACGGTTGACCACGGTCTGGGTGAACGCGAACAGCGCTTCGCGGGTACCGTTGACCGGCAGCACGTTGCGCGCCGGGTCGAGCCAGCCTTTTGGAACGCTGAAACGACGTTCGCACCACGCGGCGATGGCTTCACGCAGGACCGGGATGCCGAGGGTGGTCGGGTACACGGCCATCTGATCCAGATTGCTTGCCAGGGCTTCGGCGACAAAGCTTGGCGAACGGTGTTTCGGCTCGCCGATGGACAGTGCGATGGCACGTTTGTCCGGGTTTGGCGTGACGCTGCCGAGGAGGGCGCGGAGCTTCTCGAACGGGTAGGGCTGCAATTGGTTAAGAGCGTTGTTCATCGGTGCGGGGTCTCGTTCAAAGCGGCTGAATCCTGGCGCGCAATCAGATGCTGATGCGCGACAGTTTGATATCGGGTTCGTTACTGACGGTCAGCTGTTCGACGATTGCATCCTGCAAGCGGCTGCACAGCAATGGGTCGGACAACGGCTGGTTGTTCGCGTCGGTGATGAAGAAAACGTCTTCCACGCGCTCGCCGAGGGTCGCAATCTTGGCGTTCTGCAGCGATAGATCGAATTCGAGGAAAATCGTGCCGATCCGCGCGAGCAAGCCAGGGCGGTCGGGGGCGCTGAGTTCCAACACGGTCACCGGACGCTGGGCGTCGTTGTGGATCGTCACCTGTGGCGCAAACGCGAAATGCTTGAGCTGGCGCGGTACCCGACGCTGAATGATGGTCGGGTAGTCGTCCGGGTTGCGCAGGGCTTCGGTCAGGCCTTCGCGAATCTGTTTGACCCGCGCCGGGTTATCGCCGATCGAGTCGCCGTCGGTGTCGAGCACGATGTAGGTGTCGAGGGTGAACTGGCTGCTGGAGGTGATGACCCGGGCGTCGTGAATGTTCAGGTTGAGCTGGTCCATTGCCGCCACGGTCACGGCGAAGAAGTCGTGCTGGTCCGGCGCATAGATAAAAATCTGCGTGCCGCCTTCGAACTCGCGCTGGGTGGTTTCCTTGATCAGCACCAGCGGCCCGCCATCGGCCGGCTGCTGGAGGATCGCGTCACTGTGCCAGGCCACGTCGCCGGCGGTGTGGCGCAGGAAGTAGTCATCGCCCAATTGCGCCCACAACTGCTCGACGTCGTCCGGATCGGTGCCGCCGCGTACCAGAATGTCCAGCGCTGCACTCTGGGTCTGGCGAATCTGCTCTTCGCGATCGACCGGGTTTTCCAGGCCGCGACGCAAGGCACGCTTGGTCTCGGTGTAGAGCTGGCGCAACAGGCTGGCGCGCCAGGAATTCCACAGCGTCGGGTTGGTGGCGTTGATGTCGGCGACGGTCAACACGTACAGATAATCGAGGTGGGTTTCGTCGCCGACGATTTGCGCGAAATCGTGGATGACCTGCGGGTCGGATAAGTCCTTGCGCTGGGCGGTGGTCGACATCACCAAATGGTTCTGTACCAGCCAGACGATCAGGCGGCTGTCCCACACCGGCAACTGGTGGCGTTGGCAAAAGGCTTCGGCATCCACGGCGCCGATTTCCGAGTGGTCGCCATGCCGGCCCTTGCCGATGTCGTGGTACAGGCCGGCCAGGTAGATCAGCTCGGGTTTGGGCAATTTGCCCATGAGCTTGCTGGCCAGCGGGAATTTTTCCGACACCTGGGTGTACTGCAACTTACGCAGGTGCTTGATCAGGTTCAGGGTGTGAGCATCGACCGTATAGATGTGAAACAGGTCGTGCTGCATCTGCCCGACGATGAAGCCGAACTCCGGCAAGTAACGGCCGAGGATGCCGTAACGGTTCATCCGTCGCAGGTTGCGGTGGATGCCGATCTTGCACTTGAACAGTTCGATAAACAGGCTGGTATTGCGGATGTCGTTGCGGAAATCGTCGTCGATCAGGTGACGGTTTTCTCGCAGCAGACGAATGGTGTCGGCGCGCACACCTTTGATTTCCGGCTGCTGGGCCATCAGTACGAAGATTTCCAGCATGGCGAACGGAGTTCGGCGGAATACGTTGTCGTTGCGCGCCTCGATGTAACCGTCGTGCAGTTGGAATCGCGAGTTGATCGGCTGCGGCGGCGCTTCGTCTTCCGGCGCGAGGATGACTTCCTCGAAGTGCTGGATGATCAGGTCGCTGAGCTGGGCAATGCTCATGACCACCCGGTAATACTGCTGCATGAAGTTTTCGATGGCTTGCTTGGCGTCATCGCCTTTGAAGCCCAGCAGCCCGGCGATGGTGCGCTGGTGATCAAACAGCAAGCGGTCTTCGGAACGGCCGGCGAGCATGTGCAGGGCGTAACGAACCTTCCACAGGAATTCCTGGGAGGAGGCCAGCAGCGCGTTTTCGCTCTCAACCAGGAAACCTTCGCCGGCGAGGGCCCGCAGGTTCAGGGTGCCGTATTCACGACGGGCCACCCACAGAATCGTCTGAATATCCCGTAGGCCGCCGGGCGAGCCTTTGACGTTGGGTTCCAGGTTGTATTCGGTGTCGTTGTATTTGTGGTGACGGGCCTTCTGCTCGGCGCGTTTGGCCAGGAAGAAGTCCTTGCTCGGCCACATGTGCGCGGTGCTTGTGACGTCCAGCATGCGCTGGCGCAAGCGCTCGGGGCCGCAGATGGTACGGCTTTCCATCAGGTTGGTGACGACCGTCAGGTCGGCGCGGGCCTCCTGGACGCACTCGTCCACGGAGCGAACGCTCTGGCCGACTTCAAGGCCGATGTCCCACAACAGCGTCAGAAAACGCTCGATGGAATCTCGGAAAACTTCGTGATCGGCGCTGTCCAGCAAGATCAGTAAATCGATGTCGGAATAAGGGTGCAACTCGCCGCGACCGTAGCCGCCGACCGCCACCAGCGCGATGTCGGCTTCGGAACTCAAGCTGAACTGCTCCCAGGCCTTTTGCAGGATGTTATCGACGAACCAGGCGCGATCCTCGATCAACCGGCGAATGTCGCGGCCGCTGCGAAAGCGCTCGTCGAGCACCTCGCGGGCCTGGCGAATCGCCTTCTTGAAGGCCGCGATCGGGCTTGCCTTCAGAGCCAGTTCAGCCTGGAACTGGCCACGGTCGAAGAGTTCGGGATCCACCTGCGGCATCGATTGGCTTTCCTGTCTATAAGGCTGAGGAGCTGCGCGCCCGGATCAGGCCGAAACGCGCGGGATGGTGTCGTCGGCGCGCAGGGTGAAGATCTCGTAACCGGTTTCGGTTACCAGCAGGGTGTGTTCCCACTGTGCCGACAGCTTGCGGTCCTTGGTGATCGCGGTCCAGCCGTCGCCCAGTACCTTGGTGTCGGCTTTGCCTTGGTTGATCATCGGCTCGATGGTGAAGGTCATGCCGGCTTTCAGTTCCATGCCGGTGCCGGCGCGGCCGTAGTGCAGGATCTGCGGCTCTTCATGGAACACCTTGCCGATGCCGTGACCGCAGAATTCGCGAACCACGGAAAAACCGTTCTTTTCAGCGTGCTTCTGAATGACTTCACCGATGTCGCCCAAGCGGCAGCCGGGTTTGACGATTTCGATGGCCTTGTACATGCATTCCTGGGTGATTTGCGACAGGCGCTCGGCCCAGACCGGCACGGTGCCGACATGGAACATGCGGCTGGTGTCGCCGTGGTAGCCGTCCTTGATGACGGTGACGTCGATGTTCAGCGTGTCGCCATCCTTCAATGGCTTCTCGTTCGGAATGCCGTGGCAGACCACGTGGTTGATCGAGGTGCAGATCGACTTCGGGAAGCCCTTGTAGTTGAGCGGGGCAGGGATGGCTTTCTGCTCGTTGACGATGTAGTCGTGGCAGATGCGGTCCAGTTCTTCAGTTGTAATGCCCGGCTTGACATGTTCGGCAATCATTTCCAGCACATCGGCGGCCAGTTTGCCGGCGATGCGCATTTTTGCGATGTCCTCTGGGGTTTTGAGGGTGACGGTCATACAGGCTCTCTCTGCGCTCGATGGCGCCTTCTAAAACGGAATGGGCGTTGCGCGGTCGATCTTCGCGGCCCTGAAAAACGCGATTCTAACAGACGAGCAGCGCAAATCTGAGCCTCTGTGCATCGCTTCTCCTTATAGAATGGCGCATTCTTGGAGGATTCCAAGGGCTGGAACCAAAGCACGCGCCAGGATTTAACAATCCGGGTTCCGTTTTTTTCAGCCTTGTGATATAAAATGCGCCGCTTTCCGGGGATCCCCTGAAAAGCCTAAATCCACACACGTGTCGACACGATGACCTGGGTGCCTTCAGCTGATGCTGCTGGTTGGTCATTGGGATACGTGGAGGCCAAACCCGACTTATTAAGGAACTATCATGTCCCAAGTCAACATGCGCGATATGCTGAAGGCCGGTGTGCACTTCGGTCACCAGACCCGTTACTGGAACCCGAAAATGGGTAAATACATTTTCGGCGCGCGTAACAAGATCCACATCATCAACCTTGAAAAAACCCTGCCAATGTTCAACGAAGCTCTGACTTTCGTAGAGCGTCTGGCCCAGGGCAAAAACAAGATTCTGTTCGTCGGCACCAAGCGTTCCGCTGGCAAGATCGTTGCTGAAGAAGCAGCACGTTGCGGTTCGCCGTACGTCGATCACCGCTGGTTGGGCGGCATGCTGACCAACTTCAAAACCATCCGTGCTTCCATCAAGCGTCTGCGTGACCTTGAAGTGCAAGCCGAAGACGGTACTTTCGCCAAGCTGACCAAGAAAGAAGCGCTGATGCGCACTCGCGATCTTGAGAAGCTCGATCGTTCCCTGGGTGGTATCAAGGACATGGGCGGTCTGCCAGACGCTCTGTTCGTTATCGACGTTGATCACGAGCGCATCGCGATCACCGAAGCCAACAAGCTGGGCATCCCGGTTATCGGCGTAGTCGATACCAACAGCAGCCCGGAAGGCGTTGACTACATCATCCCAGGCAACGATGACGCAATCCGCGCTATCCAGCTGTACATGGGTTCGATGGCTGACGCTGTAATCCGCGGTCGCAACCACGTTGCTGGCGGCACCGAGCAGTTCGTTGAAGAAGCTCCGGTAGCAGCAGCTGAGTAATTGACGCCTTGGCGTTGACTCAGTAAGCAAAAAGGGGGCTTGGCCCCCTTTTTGCCACCTCGAAAACCGTTTGTCGGTAGCGCAGTTGCATTGTCTGTAGCATGCAGCGACCCGCAGCGGTGGTTCGGGAAGAATTGATCGCCCGTTCGATCGGGTGGAATGGTTGAAAACCTATCCAAGAGGAATTTTGAAATGGCAGAGATTACTGCAGCGTTGGTCAAAGAACTGCGCGAGCGTACTGGCGAAGGCATGATGGACTGCAAAAAGGCCTTGACCAAGGCTGGCGGCGACATCGAGAAAGCCATTGATGACATGCGTGCTTCGGGCGCCATCAAGGCTGCCAAGAAAGCTGGCAACGTTGCCGCTGAAGGCGCGATCGCTTTGAAGGAAGACGGTAAATCCGCCGTTCTGCTGGAAGTGAACTCGCAGACCGACTTCCTGGCTCTGCAGGACGACTTCAAGGCATTTGTTGCTTCCAGCGTTGAAAAAGCGTTCGCTGACAAACTGACTGATGTCGCTCCGCTGATCGCAGCTCAAGAAGCCGATCGCCTGGTTCTGGTCGGCAAGGTTGGCGAAAACGTCAACATCCGTCGCCTGGCTCGCGTTGAAGGTGACGTTGTTGGTGGTTACCTGCACGGCAACAAGATCGGTGTTGTGGTTGCCCTTAAAGGCGGCACCGTTGAGCTGGCCAAGGACATCGCTATGCACGTAGCGGCCACCAACCCTGAATTCCTGCTGCCATCGGAAGTTTCCGCTGAAGCGGTCGAGCGTGAGAAAGGCGTGTTCCTGACCCTCAACGCTGACAAGATCGCCGGCAAGCCGGAAAACATCGTTGAAAACATGGTCAAAGGTCGTATCAGCAAGTTCCTGGCTGAAGCGAGCCTGGTTGAGCAGGCGTTCGTCAAGAACCCTGAAATCAAGGTTGGCGAACTGGCCAAGAAAGCCGGTGCTGAAATCGTTTCCTTCACCTACTTCAAAGTAGGCGATGGCATCGAGAAGCCGGTTGACAACTTCGCTGAAGAAGTTGCTGCCCAGCTGGCTGCCGCCAAGCAATAAGACGGTTTTTTAACTGTCGCCCTGAAGAGGCTGCCCGCTCACGCGCGCAGCCTCTTTTCAGATGGGGCACCAATTTTTAATTGGTTTCCCTTTGGAACTGGCTTACAAAGCCATGTTCCGATGGCGCTGAAGCAGTGCCAAGTTAGAGTGAACGCCAGCTGTAAACAGCTCGCAAAGAATTTTTAAAATACGCCGCAGGAGAGATTCGCAATGGCTCAGCAGGGCAGTGGTTATCAGGCTCGCTATAAACGCATTCTACTCAAGCTTAGCGGCGAGGCCCTGATGGGCTCGGAAGAGTTCGGGATCGATCCGAAAGTTCTGGATCGCATGGCGCTGGAAGTCGGCCAACTGGTCGGCATCGGTGTTCAGGTCGGTCTGGTGATCGGCGGCGGTAACCTGTTCCGCGGTGCAGCGCTGAGCGCGGCCGGCATGGATCGGGTCACCGGCGACCACATGGGCATGCTGGCCACTGTGATGAACGCCTTGGCCATGCGCGATGCGCTGGAACGTGCCAATATCTCGGCCATCGTGATGTCGGCCATTTCCATGGTTGGCGTAACCGATCACTATGATCGCCGCAAAGCCATGCGCCACTTGAACGCCAAGGAGGTCGTGATTTTCGCGGCCGGTACCGGCAATCCGTTCTTCACCACGGATTCGGCAGCGTGCTTGCGTGCAATCGAAATCGATGCCGATGTCGTGCTCAAGGCGACCAAGGTCGATGGCGTCTACACCGCTGACCCATTCAAAGACCCGCATGCCGAGAAGTTCGATCATCTGACTTACGATGAAGTGCTGGATCGCAAGCTGGGCGTGATGGATCTGACCGCCATTTGCCTGTGCCGCGACCACAAGATGCCGTTGCGCGTATTTAACATGAACAAGCCCGGCGCCCTGCTGAACATCGTGCATGGCGGCGCTGAAGGGACCCTGATCGAGGAAGGCCAACAATGATCAACGAAATCAAGAAAGACGCTAAAGAGCGTATGCAGAAATCCGTCGAGTCGCTGATGCACAACTTCGGCCGTATTCGTACTGGCCAGGCGCATCCAAGCATTCTGGAAGGCGTGATGGTGCCGTATTACGGTTCCGACACTCCGATCAAGCAGGTGGCGAACATCACCGTCAAAGACGCCCGTACCCTGCAAGTCGTTGCCTTTGAGCGCAACATGCTGGGTGCCGTCGACAAAGCCATCGGTAGCGCGGGTCTGAACCTCAACCCGACCAACCTGGGTGAATTGCTGCTGATCTCCATGCCGGCCCTGACCGAAGAAACCCGTAAGGGCTTCACCAAGCAGGCTCGCGATGTCGCTGAAGATGCCCGTGTTGCGGTGCGCAACATCCGTCGTGATGCGAACAGCCAGCTCAAGGATCTGGTCAAGGAAAAAGAAATCAGCGAAGACGAAGAGCGTCGCGCCACTGGCGAGATCGATGACCTGACCAAAAAGTTCGTGGCTGAAATCGACGCGAATTTGGCGCAGAAAGAAAAAGACCTGATGGCCGTATAAGGGTCGCGTTTTAATGGATAAGACCAAGCAGACTGCGCCGTCCGCGGTGCCGCGCCATGTCGCGATCATCATGGATGGGAATAATCGCTGGGCGAAAAAGCGCTTTATGCCGGGTGTCGCCGGTCATAAAGCGGGCGTGGATGCGGTTCGTGCGGTGATCGAGGTGTGTGCCGAGGCCGGGGTCGAAGTATTGACCCTGTTCGCCTTCTCCAGCGAGAACTGGCAGCGCCCGGCCGACGAGGTCAGCGCCTTGATGGATCTGTTCTTCAAGGCATTGCGTCGCGAGGCCAAGCGCCTGAACGAAAACAACATCAGTTTGCGCATCATTGGCGACCGTTCGCGCTTTCATCCAGAGCTTCAGGCTGCCATGCGTGAAGCTGAGGCAATGACGGCGGGCGCCAATCGCTTCGTTCTGCAGATCGCTGCCAACTATGGTGGACAGTGGGATATCGCGCAGGCCGCACAGCGTCTGGCTCGGGAAGTTCAGGCCGGGCACCTGCGTCCGGAAGACATTACCCCGGAACTGTTGCAAACCTGTCTGGCTACCGGCGATTTGCCGTTGCCGGACTTGTGCATCCGTACCGGTGGCGAGCACCGCATCAGTAACTTCCTGCTGTGGCAACTGGCTTACGCCGAGTTGTACTTCTCCGACCTGTTCTGGCCGGACTTCAAACACGATGCCATGCGTACCGCGCTGGCCGATTTTGCTTCTCGGCAGCGCCGCTTCGGTAAAACGAGCGAGCAGGTCGAGGCTGGAGCCCGGGTTTAATGCTTAAACAACGAATCATCACCGCGCTGATCCTGCTGCCGATTGCCCTGTGCGGGTTTTTTCTGCTCGAAGGCACCGGTTTTGCGCTGTTCATCGGGCTGGTCGTGACCCTCGGTGCATGGGAGTGGGCTCGCCTGGCGGGCTTCACTGAGCAGCCGATCCGCATTGCCTATGCAGCGGTGGTCGCGTTGATGCTGTTTGTCATGCATATCGTGCCTGGGCTCGCGCCTTGGGTATTGGGCGCTTCGGTGCTTTGGTGGGGCGTTGCAACCTATCTGGTGTTGACGTATCCGCGCTCCAGCGAACTCTGGTCCAGCGCTGCCTGCAAGCTGGTGATCGGTCTGCTGATCCTGCTGCCCGCCTGGCAAGGTCTGGTTCAGATCAAGCAGGAGTCTTTGGGCAACTGGCTGATCATGGCGGTGATGGTGCTGGTCTGGGGTGCTGATATCGGTGCTTACTTCTCTGGCCGGGCCTTTGGCACGCGCAAGCTGGCGCCACAGGTCAGTCCCGGCAAAAGCTGGGAGGGCGTCTACGGCGGCCTCGCGGTGAGTCTGGTCATTACTGTCATTGTCGGTCTGGTTCGAGACTGGACGGTGGCGCAGCTGTTCAAAGGTCTGATTGGTGCAGCCATCATCGTGTTTATCTCGGTGGTAGGTGATCTGACTGAAAGCATGTTCAAGCGTCAGTCCGGGATCAAGGACAGCAGTAATCTGCTGCCGGGTCACGGCGGCGTGCTGGACCGTATCGACAGCCTGACGGCAGCGATTCCGGTGTTTGCCGTGCTGCTGTGGATGGCGGCACCGTGAGCCGCCCGCAGCAGATTACCGTCCTGGGGGCGACCGGTTCGATTGGTCTGAGCACGCTTGACGTCATCGCTCGCCATCCCGAGCGTTATCAGGTTTTCGCCTTGAGCGGTTTCACCCGTCTGAGCGAGCTGTTGGCGCTGTGCATTCGTCATACGCCGCGGTTCGCCGTGGTGCCTGAGGCGGGTGCTGCCCGAGGCCTGCAGGACGACTTGCGCGCCGCAGGCCTGCCGACCCGAGTGTTGGTGGGAGAGGAGGGCCTGTGTCAGGTTGCTTCCGATCCTGAGGTCGATGCGGTCATGGCGGCCATCGTTGGCGCTGCGGGCTTGCGACCGACTCTGGCGGCGGTCGAAGCCGGCAAGAAAATCCTCCTGGCCAACAAAGAAGCGCTGGTGATGTCCGGTGCGCTGTTCATGCAGGCGGTGCGCAAGAGTGGTTCGGTGTTGCTGCCGATCGACAGTGAGCACAACGCGATTTTCCAGTGCATGCCACAGGATTTCGCTCGTGGACTGAGTGCCGTCGGGGTGCGTCGGATTTTACTCACGGCCTCTGGCGGTCCGTTCCGACAGACACCTATGGCTGAACTGGTGCATGTTTCCCCTGAGCAAGCGTGTGCCCACCCGAACTGGTCCATGGGGCGCAAGATTTCAGTGGATTCGGCCAGCATGATGAACAAGGGGCTGGAGTTAATCGAAGCCTGTTGGCTGTTTGATGCCAAGCCGTCCCAGGTCGAAGTGGTGATTCATCCTCAAAGCGTGATTCATTCGCTGGTCGATTACATCGACGGTTCGGTATTGGCCCAGTTGGGTAACCCTGACATGCGCACGCCGATCGCCAACGCGCTGGCCTGGCCGGAGCGGATCGATTCGGGTGTTGCGCCGCTGGACCTGTTTGCAATTGCGCGGCTGGACTTCCAGGCGCCTGATGAAGAGCGATTCCCGTGTCTGCGTCTTGCGCGTCAGGCGGCTGAATCCGGCAATAGCGCGCCGGCCATGCTTAATGCGGCGAATGAAGTGGCGGTCGCGGCCTTTCTCGACGGGCGGGTTCGCTACCCGGAAATCGCGAGTATCATCGAAGAAGTGTTGAATCTCGAGCCCGTGGTTGCGGTTGACGATCTCGAGGCAGTGTTCACGGCCGACGCGAAAGCGCGAGTACTGGCCGAACAATGGTTGAGTCGTCACGGGCGGTAAGTGCTGCAATACGTTGACCCATGCGGCACTGGACAGGATTGCGGAGAAAGTAGATGAGCGCGCTCTATATGATTGTCGGCACCCTGGTGGCTTTGGGTGTGCTGGTCACCTTCCACGAATTCGGCCATTTTTGGGTCGCACGTCGCTGTGGGGTCAAAGTGCTGCGTTTCTCCGTAGGCTTCGGTATGCCGTTGCTGCGCTGGCACGACAAGAAAGGCACTGAGTTCGTCGTCGCCGCGATCCCGCTGGGCGGTTACGTGAAAATGCTCGACGAGCGCGAAGGCGAAGTTCCGGCCGATCAGCTTGATCAGTCCTTCAATCGCAAATCCGTCCGCCAGCGTATCGCTATCGTATCGGCGGGTCCGATTGCCAACTTTTTACTGGCGATGATTTTTTTCTGGGTGCTCGCCATGCTCGGCAGCGAGCAAGTGCGCCCGGTCATTGGTGCAGTCGAATCCGGCAGTATCGCCGCCAAGGCTGGTTTGAGCGCGGGCCAGGAAATCATTGCCATCGATGGCGAGCCAACTTCCGGCTGGGCCGCGGTGAACCTGCAGTTGGTCCGTCGTCTTGGGGAGAGCGGTTCCCTGCAGTTGCTGGTCCGTGATCAGGGTTCCACAGTGGATTCGCCCCGTGAACTGATGCTGGATAAATGGCTCAAGGGTGCCGATGAGCCGGATCCGATTCGTTCGCTGGGTTTACGCCCTTGGCGTCCGGCGCTGCCACCGGTCCTGGCCGAACTTGACCCGAAAGGCCCGGCACAGGCTGCTGGCCTGAAGACCGGTGACCGACTGTTAGCTCTGGACGGCAAGTCGCTTGATGACTGGCAGCAGGTGGTGGACACGGTCCGTATGCACCCTGATACCAAAATCATGCTGCGCGTCGAGCGTGATAGTGCTCAAATCGACGTCCCTGTGACGCTGGCCGCTCGCGGCGAGAAGAAGGCACCCAGTGGTTATCTGGGCGCTGGGGTGAAAGCAGTTGATTGGCCGCCAGAGATGATTCGCGAAGTGAGTTATGGTCCTGTGGCCGCGATTGGAGAGGGCGCTCGACGCACCTGGACCATGAGCGTACTGACCCTCGATTCGCTCAAGAAAATGTTGTTCGGTGAGCTCTCGGTAAAAAACTTGAGTGGACCGATAACCATTGCTAAAGTGGCGGGCGCTTCTGCCCAGTCGGGTGTCGCTGATTTCCTGAATTTCCTTGCTTATCTGAGTATTAGCTTGGGAGTTCTGAATTTGTTGCCCATTCCTGTACTGGATGGGGGGCATTTGTTGTTTTATCTGATCGAGTGGGCGCGTGGTCGCCCCTTGTCGGATCGGGTGCAGGGTTGGGGGATACAGATCGGTATCAGTTTGGTGATCGGGGTGATGTTGCTTGCTCTGGTCAATGATCTAAGTCGACTGTAACGCTTCGCTGAATTGCGAATCTGCCGCATTTTGCGGCAGTTTGTTTATTGCCAGTTGGAATAAGAAAGGACTTCATGAAACGTCTGCTGCTAACTGCGGTTCTCACCGTATTGATGATCGCCGAAGTTCACGCCGAGTCCTTCACTATCTCTGATATTCGCGTCAATGGCCTCCAGCGGGTCTCCGCGGGTAGCGTCTTTGGTGCTTTGCCGTTGAACGTCGGTGAACAGGCGGATGATCGTCGCCTGGTGGAATCCACTCGTGCGTTGTTCAAAACCGGTTTCTTTCAAGATATCCAGCTGGGCCGCGATGGCAACGTCCTGGTCATCACGGTAGTCGAGCGCCCGTCGGTCGCCAGTATCGAGATCGAGGGTAACAAGGCGATCTCCACTGAAGACCTGATGAAAGGCCTCAAACAATCCGGTCTGGCCGAAGGCGAGATCTTCCAGCGCGCCACCCTCGAAGGTGTGCGTAACGAGCTGCAGCGCCAATACGTCGCTCAGGGTCGCTACTCGGCTACCGTCGACACTGAAGTGGTGCCGCAGCCGCGTAACCGCGTTGCGTTGAAGGTCAATATCAACGAAGGCACCGTTGCTGCTATCCAGCACATCAACGTGGTGGGTAACACCGTCTTCCCTGATGAAGACCTGATTGACCTGTTTGAACTCAAGACCACCAACTGGCTGTCGTTCTTCAAGAACGATGACAAGTACGCTCGTGAAAAACTTTCCGGTGACCTGGAGCGTCTGCGCTCCTACTACCTGGACCGTGGCTATATCAACATGGATATCGCTTCGACCCAGGTGTCCATTACCCCGGACAAGAAACACGTCTATATCACCGTCAACGTCAACGAAGGCGAGAAGTACACCGTCCGTGACGTCAAGCTGAGCGGCGACCTGAAAGTCCCTGAAGACCAGGTCAAGTCTCTGCTGCTGGTCCAGAAAGGCCAGGTGTTCTCGCGCAAGTTGATGACCACCACGTCCGAACTGATCACCCGCCGTCTGGGTAACGAGGGTTACACCTTCGCCAACGTCAATGGCGTGCCTCAGCCTCACGATGAAGACCACACCGTCGACATCACGTTCGCCGTCGATCCGGGCAAGCGAGCTTACGTGAACCGCATCAACTTCCGTGGCAACACCAAGTCCGAAGACGAAGTGCTGCGCCGTGAAATGCGTCAGATGGAAGGCGGCTGGGCTTCGACCTACCTGATCGACCAATCCAAGACTCGTCTTGAGCGTCTGGGCTTCTTCAAGGAAGTCAACGTCGAAACACCGGCCGTGCCGGGCGTCGACGACCAGGTAGACGTGAACTACAGCGTTGAAGAACAGGCTTCCGGTTCGATTACCGCCAGCGTCGGTTTCGCCCAGAGCGCTGGTCTGATCCTCGGTGGTTCGATCACCCAGAACAACTTCCTGGGAACGGGTAACAAAGTCAGCATCGGTTTGACCCGCAGTCAATACCAGAGCCGCTATAACTTCGGTTACGTCGACCCGTACTGGACGGCTGATGGCGTGAGCCTGGGTTACAACGCGTTCTATCGCACCACTGACTACAAAGACCTCGACGTCGACGTAGCCAGCTATGCCGTGGACAGCCTGGGTGCAGGCGTTAGCGTCGGTTATCCGATCAGCGAGACTTCGCGTCTGACCTTCGGCTTGACCGCGCAACAAGACAAGATCAAGACCGGTCAATACACCGTTGACGAGATCTTCGACTTCGTTAACAGGGAAGGCGATAGCTACCTGAACTTCAAGGCTTCGGCCGGCTGGTCCGAATCCACACTGAACAAAGGCGTATTGGCGACCCGTGGTCATTCCCAAAGCCTGACACTGGAAACCACCACGCCTGGCAGCGACCTGTCGTTCTTCAAGCTTGATTACCGTGGCCAGTTGTTCCAGCCATTGTCTGAAAACTACACCATGCGCCTGCACACGGAACTGGGCTATGGCGATGGTTATGGTTCTACCGATGGCTTGCCGTTCTATGAAAACTACTATGCTGGTGGTTTCAACTCGGTTCGTGGCTTCAAGGACAGTACCCTCGGTCCTCGCAGTACCCCAAGTCGCGGTGCGGCTGTGACGGGTAACACCGGCACGCTGGCCGACCCGGACCAGGATCCGCTGCCGTTCGGTGGTAACGTTTTGATCCAGGGTGGTGTCGAGGTGCTGTTCCCGCTGCCATTCGTCAAGGATCAGCGTTCCCTGCGCACTTCCGTATTCTGGGATGTGGGTAACGTATTCGACTCCAAGTGCGATAAAACGACGAACGCAAATGTCGGTTCAACCGCTCAAACAGCGTGTAACGACATCAGCCTGAGCAACATGGCCAGCTCCGTCGGTGTCGGCGTGACCTGGGTTACCGCACTGGGTCCTTTGAGCTTCGCGTTGGCAATGCCAGTCAAGAAACCGGATAACGCTGAAACCCAAGTGTTCCAATTCTCCCTCGGCCAGACGTTCTAAGCGTCTGACCCAAGATAACGACAATGGATTTTGTAGGAGTGCATCGTGCGTAAGTTGACTCAATTGGTTCTCCTGGCGACCGTACTGGTAGCAGGTCCGGCTTTTGCCGACATGAAAATCGCCGTTCTGAACTATCAGATGGCGCTGCTGGAATCCGACGCGGCCAAGAAGTACGCCGTGGATGCCGAGAAGAAGTTCGGCCCACAGCTGACCAAGCTCAAGACTCTGGAAAGCAGTGCCAAAGGTATCCAGGACCGTCTGATGGCTGGTGGCGACAAGATGCAGCAAGGCGAGCGTGAGCGTCTTGAGCTGGAATTCAAGCAAAAGGCCCGTGACTTCCAGTTCCAGTCCAAGGAATTGAACGAAGCCAAAGCCGTTGCTGACCGTGAAATGCTGAAGCAGCTCAAGCCGAAACTGGACAGCGCTGTGGAAGAAGTCATCAAGAAAGGTGCTTTTGACCTGGTCTTCGAGCGTGGCGCAGTGATTGATGTCAAACCGCAGTACGACATCACTCGCCAGGTTATCGAGCGCATGAATCAGCTGAAGTAACCATGACAGCGACTATAAAGCTCGGCCAGTTGGCCGAGTTCCTCGGCGCCACACTGCGTGGCGACCCGGAGAAAGAAATTACTGGGCTAGCCACTTTGCAAGAGGCTGGCCCAGCTCAGTTGAGCTTTCTCGCAAACCCCCAATACCGTAGATACCTGCCTGACAGTCGGGCCGCAGCCCTGTTGCTGAAAGCCGCTGACGCTGAAGGTTTTGCAGGTGATTCGCTGGTGGTGCCGGATCCCTATCTGGCCTACGCGCGGGTTTCCCATCTGTTCGATCCCAAGCCAAAGGCGGCTGCCGGTATTCATCCGACAGCAGTGGTGGCAGCGGATGCAGTGGTCGATCCAGCGGCGAGCATTGGTGCTTTTGCGGTGATCGAAAGCTGCGCACGTATTGCTGCGGGTGTGACCGTTGGCGCGCACTGCTTCATTGGTGCCCGCTGCGAGATTGGCGAGGGCGGCTGGCTGGCCCCGCGAGTCACGCTGTACCACGATGTTCGCATCGGTAAACGGGTGGTGATTCAATCGGGTGCCGTACTCGGAGGCGAAGGTTTCGGTTTTGCCAACGAGAAAGGTGTCTGGCAGAAAATCGCTCAGATCGGTGGTGTGCTGGTCGGTGACGACGTGGAGATTGGCGTGAATACCGCTATCGATCGCGGTGCACTGGCCGATACCGTTCTGGGTAACGGGGTGAAACTCGACAACCAGATTCAGATCGCCCACAACGTCCAGGTCGGTGATCACACCGCCATGGCCGCGTGCGTGGGGATCTCCGGCAGCACCAAAATTGGCAAGCATTGCATGCTCGCCGGTGGCGTAGGGCTGGTGGGGCATATCGAAATTTGCGACAACGTTTTCATCACCGGGATGACCATGGTGACCCACTCGATTACCGAAAAGGGTTCCTATTCTTCCGGTACAGCCATGCAACCGGCAGCCGAGTGGCGCAAAAGCGCGGCACGCATCCGTCAGCTCGACGACATCGCGCGGCGGTTGCGACAGCTGGAAAAGCGTGTAGGGGAAGTGACCCCTGACGGTAATGCTTCATCAGATGGCTGATACCATTTCCATATCAAGTGTGCACAGCCGCTAGACTGCCTCCTTGATTTGCTAGAGGGGTGCGCGTCAGTCGCGCCTCCCAATCTTTACATAGGCTTCCCCCCGAAATGATGGACATCAACGAGATTCGCGAATACCTGCCCCACCGTTACCCGTTCCTGCTGGTGGACCGAGTCGTGGAACTGGATGTGGAAGGCAAGCGCATTCGCGCCTACAAGAATGTCAGCATCAACGAACCCTTCTTCAATGGTCACTTCCCCGCGCATCCAATCATGCCGGGCGTATTGATCATCGAAGCGATGGCTCAGGCTGCCGGGATCCTTGGTTTCAAAATGCTCGACGTGAAACCGGCCGACGGCACCCTTTATTACTTTGTTGGCTCCGACAAGCTGCGCTTCCGCCAGCCGGTGTTGCCAGGCGATCAACTGATCCTGGAAGCCAAATTCCTGAGCTGCAAGCGTCAGATCTGGAAGTTCGAGTGCCAGGCTTCGGTCGATGGCAAGCCAGTCTGCTCTGCTGAAATCATCTGCGCGGAACGCAAACTATGAGTTTGATTGACCCTCGCGCAATCATCGATCCGACGGCTATCCTGGCCGACGGCGTCGAGGTCGGCCCTTGGTCGATCATCGGTGCAGGTGTGGAAATCGGCGAGGGGACAGTGATCGGGCCGCATGTGATTCTCAAAGGCCCGACCCGAATCGGAAAGCACAACCGCATCTACCAGTTTTCTTCGGTAGGCGAGGACACGCCCGATCTGAAATACAAGGGTGAAGAAACCCGTCTGGTCATCGGTGACCACAACGTCATCCGTGAAGGCGTGACGATTCACCGTGGGACCGTTCAGGACCGTTCTGAAACAACCCTGGGCGATCACAATCTGATCATGGCCTATGCCCACATCGGCCACGACAGCGTCATCGGCAACCACTGCATCCTGGTCAACAACACTGCGTTGGCCGGCCATGTGCACGTTGAAGACTGGGCGATCCTGTCTGGTTTTACCCTGGTTCATCAGTATTGCCATATCGGCGCCCACAGCTTTTCCGGTATGGGCACCGCCATCGGCAAGGACGTCCCAGCGTACGTCACGGTGTTCGGCAACCCGGCCGAAGCTCGCAGCATGAACTTCGAAGGCATGCGTCGTCGCGGTTTCAGCGAAGATGCGATCCACGCGTTGCGTCGTGCCTACAAGGTGGTTTATCGCCAGGGTCTGACGGTCGAGCAAGCGCTCACCGAACTGGCCGAGCCTTCTGATCAGTTCCCGGAAGTCGCGGTGTTCCGTGATTCCATCCAGTCTTCGACCCGCGGCATCACTCGTTAATCATGGCTAATCTGCGTATTGCGCTGGTGGCGGGTGAGGCTTCCGGCGACATTCTTGGCGCGGGTCTCATGCGCGCACTCAAGGCTCAGCACCCGGCAGTCGAGTTCATCGGTGTCGGCGGTCCGCTGATGCAGGCCGAAGGCCTGACCTCGTATTTCCCGATGGAGCGTCTTTCGGTCATGGGTCTGGTGGAAGTGCTGGGCCGATTGCGTGAGCTGATGGCTCGTCGCAAGAAGCTGGTTGCCGACCTTATCGCCGAGAAGCCGGATGTGTTCATCGGTATCGATGCCCCGGACTTCAACCTCAATATCGAACTCAAGCTGCGTCAGGCCGGGATCAAGACCGTGCATTACGTTAGCCCGTCGGTTTGGGCGTGGCGGCAGAAACGGGTGCTGAAGATTCGCGAAGGCTGCGACCTGATGCTGACGCTGTTCCCGTTCGAAGCGAAATTCTATGAAGAGAAGGGCGTGCCGGTGCGGTTTGTCGGGCACTCACTGGCCGATGCGATCCCGCTAGAAGCCGATCGTGCCGCCGCGCGGGCTGAACTCGGCTTGCCCGACGGGCCGCTGGTTGCTCTGATGCCGGGCAGCCGTGGTGGCGAAGTTGGCCGTCTCGGTGCGTTGTTCCTCGATACCGCCCAGCGTCTGCGAGCCCTGCGCCCTGGTGTGCGGTTCGTCATGCCTTGCGCCGGCCCCGAGCGCCGCAAGCAACTTGAAGAGCTGCTGGCGGGCCGAGATCTGCCGCTGACATTGCTCGATGGCAAATCCCATCTGGCCCTGGCAGCCTGCGACGCGGTACTGATTGCCTCCGGAACGGCGACCCTGGAAGCGTTGTTGTACAAACGGCCGATGGTGGTCGCGTACCGCTTGGCGCCGCTGACGTTCTGGATTCTCAAGCGCATGGTGAAAAGTCCCTACATCTCCTTGCCGAACCTGCTGGCCCAGCGCCTGTTGGTGCCCGAGTTGTTGCAGGACGATGCGACCGTTGAAGCCTTGGCCCAGACGCTGTCGCCACTGATCGAAGGCGGTGAAGAACAGACCCGCGGCTTCGATGAAATTCACCGTACCTTACGTCTGGACGCCTCCAATCAGGCGGCGGACGCGGTACTGAACCTGATCGGCAAAACACAATGAGCAAAGCAAGCATTCAGATGGGCCTGGACTTCACCCTGGTCGCCGAAGTTGAAGATTTGGTCGCTGGCGTTGACGAAGTCGGTCGCGGCCCACTTTGTGGTGCGGTGGTGACAGCCGCGGTAATCCTCGATCCGAACCGTCCGATTCTGGGCCTGAATGATTCGAAGAAGCTCACCGAAGCACGCCGCGAAAAACTCTACGACGAGATCTGCGAAAAAGCCCTGAGCTGGTGCATCGCCCGGGCTGAAGTCGAAGAAATCGACGAGCTGAACATTCTCCACGCCACCATGCTGGCCATGCAGCGCGCCGTCGAAGGTCTGCACATCACGCCGAAACTGGCGATGATCGATGGCAATCGTTGCCCGAAGCTGTCGATGCGCGCCGAAGCAGTGGTGCAGGGCGATGGTAAGGTACCGGCCATCGCGGCAGCGTCGATTCTGGCCAAGGTCAGCCGCGACCGCGAGATGGCAGCGTTCGAATTGATTTACCCGGGTTACGGCATCGGTGGCCACAAAGGCTACCCGACGCCGGTTCATCTGGAGGCGCTGGCCCGCTTGGGGCCAACGCCGATTCACCGCCGCTCGTTCGCCCCGGTACGCCTGGCTTACGAGGCGCGGGAAAACCTGATCGAGAGTTAGTCGCAAGGCTGATGTTTTTGCCAAGGCCCGGTACAATCCGGGCCTTGTTGTCTTCACGTTTCTAGTTTCTAGACAGGATCACTATGCCGGCTTCATTCGTTCATCTACGCCTGCACACTGAGTATTCCCTGGTCGACGGTCTGGTGCGGATCAAACCGCTGGTCAAGACCCTGGTCGGCATGAACATGCCTGCCGTAGCGGTCACGGACCAGAACAACATGTGTTCCCTGGTCAAATTCTATAAAGCCGCCATGGGTGCCGGGATCAAGCCGATCTGCGGCGCCGACCTCTGGCTGTCGAACAAGGATCCAGATAACGCTCTGAGCCGGATCAGTCTGTTGGCGATGAACGCCGTGGGTTATCGCAACCTCACCGAACTGATCTCCCGCGGCTTCATCGACGGCCAGCGCAATGGGTCGGTCATCATCGAGCGCGAGTGGGTGGCCGAAGCCAGCGAAGGCTTGATCATGCTGTCGGCGGCGAAAGAAGGCGAGATCGGTCTGGCGATGCTCAGTGGCAACCCGGCCGAAGCGGAAAACCTGGCACGTGAATGGATGGCCGTGTTCCCGGATCGTTTCTATCTGGAGATCCAGCGCACCAACCGCCCCAATGACGAAGAACAGCTGCACGGCGCGGTGGCCCTGGCCGAGAAAATCGGTGCGCCGCTGGTCGCTACCAACGACGTGCGCTTCATCAAGCAGGAAGACTTCGCCGCTCACGAAACTCGCGTTTGCATCGGTGAGGGCCGTGCCCTCGATGATCCGCGGCGTTCGAAAAATTACAGCGATCAGCAATACCTCAAAAGCGCCGAGGAAATGGCCGAGTTGTTCAGCGACATTCCCGAAGCGCTGGAAAACACCGTCGAGATTGCCAAGCGCTGCAACATTGAAGTGAAGCTGGGCACTCACTTCCTGCCCAACTTCCCGATCCCCGATGGCATGACCATCGACGAGTATTTCCGCAAGGTTTCCTTCGATGGTCTGGAAGATCGCCTCAGCGTTCTGCTGCCCAAGGACACCACCGAAGACTACGAAACCAAGCGTCAGGTCTACGTCGACCGGCTGAATTTCGAGCTGGATATCATCATCCAGATGGGTTTCCCCGGTTACTTCCTGATCGTTATGGACTTTATCCAGTGGGCCAAGAGTAACGGCGTGCCGGTAGGTCCAGGCCGTGGATCGGGTGCCGGGTCGCTGGTGGCCTACGTGCAGAAGATCACCGACCTTGACCCGCTGGAATATGACCTGCTGTTCGAACGTTTCCTTAACCCGGAACGGGTATCCATGCCCGACTTCGACGTCGACTTCTGCATGGACGGTCGCGACCGTGTAATCGACTACGTGGCCGAGAAATACGGCCGCAACGCGGTAAGCCAGATCATCACGTTCGGTTCCATGGCGGCCAAGGCTGTGGTCCGTGACGTAGCGCGGGTGCAGGGCAAGTCCTACGGTTTGGCGGATCGTCTGTCGAAGATGATCCCGTTCGAAGTCGGCATGACCCTGGAAAAGGCCTACGAACAGGAAGAAATCCTGCGTGACTTCATCAAGGTTGATGAAGAGGCCGCCGAAATCTGGGAAATGGCCCGCAAGCTGGAAGGCGTTGTGCGTAACGTCGGTAAGCACGCCGGTGGTGTTGTTATTGCCCCGACCAAGTTGACTGACTTCTCGCCGATTTATTGCGATGAGGCCGGTGATGGTCTGGTCACCCAGTTCGACAAGGACGACGTTGAAGCCGCTGGCCTGGTGAAGTTCGACTTCCTCGGTCTGCGGACCCTGACGGTCATCGACTGGGCGCTGAAAACCATCAACCGCGATCGCGCCAAGGTTGATGAGCCGCCGCTGGATATCGCGTTCATCCCGCTGGATGACAAGCCGACTTACCAGTTGCTGCAAAAAGCCGAAACCACCGCGGTGTTCCAGCTCGAGTCGCGTGGCATGAAAGAGCTGATCAAAAAGCTCAAGCCCGACTGCCTGGAAGACTTGATCGCACTGGTGGCCCTGTTCCGTCCGGGCCCGTTGCAATCGGGCATGGTGGACGACTTTATCAACCGTAAGCACGGTCGCGCCGAACTCGCGTACCCGCACTCGGACTACCAGTACGAAGGCCTCAAACCGGTTCTGGCACCGACTTACGGCATCATCCTGTATCAGGAACAGGTGATGCAGATTGCTCAGGTCATGGCCGGTTACACCCTCGGCGGTGCGGACATGCTGCGTCGAGCCATGGGTAAGAAAAAACCCGAAGAAATGGCCAAGCAGCGCGGCGGTTTCATTGAAGGCTGCACCGCTAACAATATCGACGCGGACCTTGCTGGTAACATTTTCGACCTGGTGGAAAAATTCGCCGGTTACGGCTTCAACAAATCTCACTCGGCTGCTTATGGCCTGGTGTCGTATCAGACCGCTTGGCTGAAAACGCACTACCCGGCGCCATTCATGGCCGCGGTACTGTCGGCGGATATGCACAACACCGACAAGGTCGTGACCTTGATCGAAGAAATTCGCACCATGAAGCTGCGTCTCGACGCGCCGGATGTGAATACTTCGGAGTTCAAGTTCACGGTGAATGACGAAGGCCGGATTATTTATGGCCTCGGCGCGATCAAAGGTGTGGGCGAAGGTCCGGTTGAGGCGATCACCGAGGCGCGTCAGGCCGGTCCGTTCAAGGATCTGTTCGATTTCTGCGCCCGTGTCGATCTCAAACGTATCAACAAGCGCACCCTGGACGGTTTGATCCGCAGCGGTGCGCTGGATCGTCTGGGCCCTTACTTCCATGACGAGCAGAAAGCCTATCAGGCCAATATCGACCGCAACCGCGCGGTCTTGCTGAACGCAATGGAAGGGGCGATCAAGGCGGCCGAACAAACCGCGCGTACCAAAGACAGCGGTCACGTCGATCTGTTTGGCGGCTTGTTCGTCGAAGAAGACGCCGATGTCTACGCCAATCACCGCAAAGCCAAGGAACTGACGCTCAAGGAGCGCCTGAAAGGCGAGAAAGACACCTTGGGTCTGTACCTGACCGGTCACCCGATCGACGAATACGAAGGTGAGATCCGCCGTTTCGCCCGTCAACGCATCATCGACCTGAAACCGGCCCGTGATACCCAGACCGTCGCGGGCATGATCATCGCCTTGCGGGTGATGAAGAACAAAAAGGGCGACAAGATGGGTTTCATCACCCTCGACGACCGCTCCGGGCGGATTGAAGCCTCGCTGTTTGCCGAGGCGTTCCATTCCGCGCAATCGTTGTTGCAGACCGACGCGATGGTGGTGGTCGAAGGCGAAGTCAGCAACGACGATTTCTCCGGTGGCTTGCGGCTGCGGGTCAAGCGGGTGATGAGCATGGAAGATGCGCGCACCAACCTGGCCGAAAGCCTGCGCTTGAAGCTGCAGACCCAGGATTTGAAAGGCGATCAGCTACGCTGGCTGGGTGAGTTGTTCAAGCGTCACCGTGGCGCGTGCCCTATCACCATGGAATACACCAGTCCCGATGCGAAGGCCTTGCTGCAGTTCGGCGAGACCTGGCGGATCGATCCGGCGGATGCCTTGATTCAAGCCCTGCGTGACCAGTTCGGGCGAGACAACGTCTTCCTCCAATACCGTTGACGGTCAGGTGCCGCTCTTCCAAAAGGGAGCAGCTCTGATCTCGACCCAATTTTTAATCTCGACCTGAACGCGCCTCTCCCTTAAGGTAGGGCGCGAATAGACAACCGGCCGGCCCAAGCTCTCTTGGAGGTCGACCCAAGACGGACGCCTATGAACCCGAATTTTCTAGATTTCGAACAGCCGATCGCCGACCTGCAAGCCAAGATCGAAGAGTTGCGCTTGGTCGGTAATGACAATTCGCTGAATATCGGCGATGAGATCTCCCGCCTGCAGGACAAAAGCAGCACGCTGACCGAAGACATCTTCGGCAAGCTGACCAGCTGGCAGATCGCGCGTCTGGCGCGTCACCCGAAACGTCCGTATACCCTGGACTACATCGAACACATCTTCACCGAGTTCGACGAACTGCACGGCGACCGTCACTTCTCCGACGACGCTGCGATCGTCGGCGGCATTGCCCGTCTGGACGACCAGCCGGTGATGATCATCGGTCACCAGAAAGGCCGTGAAGTGCGCGAGAAAGTTCGTCGCAACTTTGGCATGCCGCGTCCGGAAGGCTACCGCAAGGCGTGCCGTCTGATGGAAATGGCCGAACGTTTCAAAATGCCGATCCTGACCTTCATCGACACCCCGGGTGCTTACCCTGGTATTGACGCTGAAGAGCGCAACCAGAGCGAAGCGATTGCCTGGAACCTGCGCGTCATGGCACGCCTGAAAACCCCAATCATCGCCACCGTGATCGGTGAGGGTGGTTCCGGTGGTGCTCTGGCGATCGGCGTTTGCGATCAACTGAACATGCTGCAGTACTCGACTTACGCGGTGATTTCGCCGGAAGGTTGCGCCTCGATTCTGTGGAAGACCGCCGAGAAAGCGCCGGACGCTGCTGAAGCCATGGGCATCACTGCAGAGCGCCTGAAAGGCCTGGGTATTGTGGATAAAGTGATCAGCGAGCCTTTGGGCGGCGCACACCGTAATCCGGCCGCTGCGGCTGCATCGATCCGTGCCGAGCTGAGCTCGCAGCTGGCGATGTTGAAGAAGTTCGATAACGAAGCGCTGTTGGCTCGCCGTTACGAGCGTCTGATGAGCTACGGTCTGTAACTGTACTCGCTACACCCCTGTAGGAGCTGCCGAAGGCTGCGATCTTTTGATCCTGAAAATGCAAGATCAAAAGATCGCAGCCTTCGGCAGCTCCTACAGGGGATTTATGTGGAATGATCGATCTCTATGAGTCCTTCCAATATCGATCTGTCTGCCAGGTTCCTGCTAAACCTGAGCCCCTGGCGCACCGCCACAACCTGGCACGTCGCCTTCTCCGGTGGTCTCGACTCCACCGTTCTGCTGCACCTTCTCGTACACCTCGCGAAAACCGAATCCCTGCCGGCGCTAAGCGCCATCCATGTTCATCATGGCCTTCAGGCTGTGGCTGATGCGTGGCCGGATCATTGTCAGTCGGTCTGTGATGCGCTGGGTGTGCCGCTGCAGGTTGTTCGCGTACAGGTTCAACCCGGCGCCAGTCTTGAGCGTGCAGCCCGGGATGCGCGATATGCCGCGTTCATCGAGGCGACTCAGGCCAATGAAGTGTTGATGACCGCCCAGCACCGTGACGATCAGGCGGAAACGTTGTTATTCCGGCTGTTGCGTGGGGCAGGGGTGAGGGGATTGTCGGGGATGCCACGCCAGCGCCCGCTCGGTAAAGGGCAGTTGCTTCGGCCATTGCTCGATGTCACTCGGGCTGAGCTTGAAGCCTATGCGGCGGAGCATCGGCTGAGCTGGATCGAAGACCCATCGAATCAGGATCGGCAATTCTCGCGAAACTACCTGCGCCATCAGGTGTTCCCGGTATTGACCAAGCGTTGGCCGCAAGCGGTAACGACCATGGCCCGCAGCGCTGCGCACCTGAGCGAAGCGCAGGGATTGCTCGATGAGCTTGCGCAAATCGACCTGGCTGGCGCCAGCACTGCCAATGATTTTGATTGGCTGGGATTGCCGTCCCTGAAACTGGGGGCATTTGAAACGCTGTCCGCTGCTCGTCAGCGTAATGCCTTAAGTCATTGGCTCGAACCGCTGACGCGAATGCCGGACAGTGACCATTGGTCGGGTTGGGAGAATTTACGTGATGCCAGCGGCGATGCCTGCCCGATCTGGCGGCTGGCGGATGGCGAACTGCATCGGGCGGGTGGGCGTATCTGGTGGTTGTCCGGCAGTTGGTTGCGCACGTCGCCCGCCGTCGGAAACTGGCCCGACCCCTCGCTATCGCTGGTGTTGCCGGACAACGGCGTGCTCACACTCACCGGCCAAATCCCCGATGGCCTGCTGCATATCCGCTATCGTGAGGGAGGTGAGGTGATGAATTTGCCCGGTCGCGGCCATCGCGATCTGAAGCGTTTGCTCAATGAACGTGGTGTGCCGGCGTTCGCCCGTGGCAGATTGCCGCTGCTCTACCGAGACGAGCAATTGCTGGCGGTGGCCAACCTGCGGGGCTTGGACGGCAGTGCAAAGGACCGTTGGAATTTGCATTGGCAGCCACCGCACGAAGATCTAGGTTTGAGCTGAAAGGGGCTTTCCGGTAGACTACGCTCCCTTCTTGATACAACTTCTGTGGATTCGCCTGAATTGCAGGAGTTGCCGATTACCAAGCAGTCTTTGCTGGGCGATTCCAAAAAATGTGTAGCGAGCAACGTACCGGTGTTTCATCTTCCGGTCTGTCCCAACGCGGCGGTTTTTTTGAAAGGTGCACTGTGATTAATGCAGGTGATCGGGGGCTTCGGCCTTCCTTCGCTTTCCCCGGCGGCTCGGACCGCTTTAACGCAGACTTCTAGGGTTTTTCATGACGCGCTACATATTCGTCACGGGCGGTGTTGTTTCTTCATTGGGGAAAGGCATCGCATCGGCTTCATTGGCGGCCATCCTGGAGGCGCGGGGACTTAAGGTCACCATGCTGAAGCTGGACCCGTACATCAACGTTGACCCGGGCACCATGAGCCCGTTCCAGCACGGTGAAGTGTTCGTCACCCACGACGGCGCCGAGACCGACCTGGACCTGGGCCACTACGAGCGGTTCATCCGCACGACCATGACCCAGAACAACAACTTCACCACCGGCCGTGTCTACGAACACGTCCTGCGCAAAGAGCGCCGTGGTGATTATCTGGGCGCCACCATTCAGGTGATCCCGCACATCACCGACGAAATCAAGCGCCGGATCATCAAGGGCGCTGGCGATGCCGACGTGGCCATGGTCGAGATCGGTGGCACCGTGGGTGACATCGAATCCCAGCCGTTCCTCGAAGCGATCCGCCAATTGCGTTTCGAAGTCGGTGCCAAGCGCGCGATGCTGATGCACCTGACGCTGGTGCCGTACATCGCCACTGCCGGCGAAACCAAAACCAAGCCTACCCAGCACTCGGTCAAGGAACTGCGTTCCATCGGCCTGCAACCAGACGTGCTGGTCTGCCGTTCCGATCACCCGATCGACATCTCCTCGCGTCGCAAGATCGCTCAGTTCACCAACGTTGAAGAACGTGCGGTGATTGCGCTGGAAGACGCAGACACCATCTACAAGATCCCGGGCATCCTGCACTCCCAGGGCCTGGATGATTTCGTCGTCGAGCGTTTCGGCCTGCAATGTGGCGGCGCCGATCTGTCCGAGTGGGAAGCCGTGGTCGACGCCAAGCTCAACCCTGAGCATGAAGTCACCATCGCGATGGTCGGCAAGTACATGGAATTGCTGGACGCCTACAAGTCGCTGATCGAAGCGATGAGTCACGCCGGCATCAGCAACCGCACCAAGGTCAACCTGCGCTACATCGACTCCGAAGACATCGAAAACCAAGGCACTGCGCTGCTGGAAGGTGTCGACGCGATTCTGGTACCTGGCGGCTTCGGTCTGCGTGGCGTGGAAGGCAAGATCACCGCCGTTCAATACGCTCGCGAAAACAAGGTTCCGTACCTGGGCATCTGCCTGGGCATGCAAGTGGCCGTGATCGAGTTCGCTCGTAACGTGCTGGGCTGGAAAGACGCCAACTCCACCGAGTTCGATCGTGCCAGCGGTCATCCGGTCGTGGGTCTGATCACCGAGTGGGAAGATGCCACCGGCGCAGTCGAAACCCGTACCGAAGCGTCCGATCTGGGCGGCACCATGCGCCTTGGCGCTCAGGATTGCCTGCTGGAGCCAGGTTCCCTGGTGCACGATTGCTACGCCAAGGACGTGATCGTCGAGCGTCACCGTCACCGCTACGAAGTGAACAACAACCTGCTTCCGCAAATCATGGAAGCCGGTCTGAAAATCACCGGTCGTTCCGGTGATGGCGCCCTGGTGGAAGTGATTGAAGCCCCGGATCATCCATGGTTCGTCGCTTGTCAGTTCCACCCTGAGTTCACCTCGACACCACGCGACGGTCACCCGTTGTTTAGCGGTTTCGTTAAAGCAGCATTGATTCAACACCAGAAGAAGGCATAAATCTGATGGCGCAGAAGATCATCCGCGTAGGCGATATCGAGATTGCCAACGACAAGCCAATGGTGCTTTTCGGTGGCATGAACGTGCTGGAAAGCCGCGACATGGCGATGCAGGTCTGCGAAGAGTACGTGAAGGTCACCGAGAAACTCGGTATCCCTTACGTGTTCAAGGCCAGCTTCGACAAGGCCAACCGTTCCTCCGTGACCTCTTACCGTGGCCCCGGCCTGGAAGAGGGCATGCGGATTTTCCAGGACATCAAGCAAGCGTTCGGCGTGCCGATCATCACCGACGTCCACGAGCCTGATCAGGCCGCGGTCGTCGCTGAAGTCTGCGATATCATCCAGCTGCCAGCCTTCTTGTCGCGCCAGACCGACCTTGTGGTCGCGATGGCCAAGACCGGTGCGGTGATCAACATCAAGAAAGCCCAGTTCCTCGCACCTCAGGAAATGAAACACATCCTGAGCAAATGCGTGGAAGCGGGTAACGATCAGTTGATCCTCTGCGAACGCGGATCGAGCTTCGGCTACAACAACCTGGTCGTCGACATGCTCGGCTTCGGCATCATGAAGCAGTTCGAATACCCGGTGTTCTTCGATGTGACCCACGCGCTGCAAATGCCCGGCGGTCGCTCCGATTCCGCCGGCGGTCGCCGCGCTCAGGTCACCGACCTGGCAAAAGCCGGTATGAGCCAGTCTTTGGCGGGCCTGTTCCTTGAGGCCCACCCGGACCCGGACAACGCCAAATGCGACGGCCCTTGCGCCTTGCGTCTAGACAAACTGGAGCCATTCCTGGCCCAGCTCAAAGCTTTGGACGAACTGGTGAAGAGTTTTCCGACGGTAGAAACCGCGTAATCCTCATTTCTCCGGTAAAGTACCGCACGAATTAATGCTCAGGCCCTCGGGTCTGAGCCTTATCGTCCGCAAGTCTGCCCGCTGCACATCACTTGCCGGCGATACAAGATTTCCTTCAGCTGCGTCGTTTTCGTCAACTTTGGAGTGTTTACAACAATGGCAAAAATCGTCGACATCAAAGGTCGTGAAGTTCTCGACTCCCGTGGCAACCCCACCGTGGAAGCGGACGTGCTTCTCGATAACGGCATCATCGGCAGTGCTTGCGCGCCGTCCGGTGCTTCCACTGGCTCGCGTGAAGCGCTCGAGCTGCGTGATGGCGACAAGAGCCGTTACCTGGGCAAGGGCGTACTCAAAGCCGTCGCCAACATCAACGGTCCGATCCGCGACCTGTTGAAAGGTGCAGACCCAAGCGACCAGAAAGCGCTGGATCACGCGATGATCAAGCTCGACGGCACCGAAAACAAAGGCTCCCTGGGCGCCAACGCGATCCTCGCCGTTTCCCTGGCAGCCGCCAAGGCAGCCGCACAGGATCAGGACCTGCCGCTGTACGCTCACATCGCCAACCTGAACGGCACCCCGGGTGTTTACTCGATGCCGGTTCCGATGATGAACATCATCAACGGTGGCGAACACGCCGATAACAACGTCGACATCCAGGAATTCATGGTTCAGCCGGTTGGCGCCAAGTCTTTCTCGGAAGGTCTGCGCATGGGCACAGAGATTTTCCATCACCTGAAAGCTGTTCTGAAGGCCCGTGGCCTGAGCACTGCTGTGGGTGACGAAGGTGGTTTCGCACCGAACCTGGCCTCCAACGAAGACGCTTTGAAAGTGATCTCCGAAGCCGTGGCCAATGCCGGTTACAAGCTGGGCACCGACGTGACCCTGGCACTGGACTGCGCTGCCAGCGAATTCTACGAGGACGGTAAATACAACCTGTCCGGCGAAGGCCAGGTGTTCACCGCTGAAGGTTTCGCTGATTACCTGAAAGGCCTGACCGAGCGTTATCCGATCATCTCGATCGAAGACGGTCTGGACGAGTCCGACTGGGCTGGCTGGAAAATCCTCACCGACAAGATCGGCGAGAAAGTCCAACTGGTTGGCGACGACCTGTTCGTAACCAACACCAAGATCCTCAAAGAAGGCATCGATAAAAAGATCGCCAACTCGATCCTGATCAAGTTCAACCAGATCGGCACCCTGACCGAAACCCTGGAAGCCATCCAGATGGCCAAGGCCGCTGGTTACACTGCTGTTATCTCGCACCGCTCCGGCGAAACCGAAGATTCGACCATTGCCGACCTGGCCGTGGGCACCTCGGCAGGCCAGATCAAGACCGGCTCCCTGTGCCGTTCGGACCGCGTTTCCAAGTACAACCAACTGCTGCGTATCGAAGAGCAGTTGAATGGCAAAGCCAAGTACAACGGTCGCAGCGAATTCCGCGGTTAATCGTTAATTGGTAAAAAGACACCGGATTGTGTCGGAAAAATCGCTACAGCGATGGATTTGCCACTAATCTGATGCCTTATAAGCACAAGCCTGGGTCTTCCAGGCTTCGTGCTATCAGAAGCTTCAAAGTTTTGGCATGGCTGTCTTTTTTCACTGGATACCTGATATTCGATGCGCAGTCCCAATTGGTTGTTCCTCGTCTTGCTCCTGCTGCTGGCTGGCCTGCAATACCGCCTGTGGGTGGGTAATGGCAGTCTGGCGCAAGTGGCCGAACTGACTCAGCAGATCGCAGATCAACACGCTGAGAACGAGGGGCTGCTTGAGCGCAATCGGGTGATGGACGCGGAAGTCAGTGAGTTGAAAAAGGGCATGGAGACCGTTGAAGAGCGAGCTCGTCATGAGTTGGGCATGGTCAAGGACGGTGAAACTCTTTACCAGCTGGCCCAATGAACCCTTCGTTACCGGCCTTCTGGGCTGTAATTCCTGCCGCGGGCGTCGGTGCCCGTATGGCCGCGGACCGTCCCAAGCAATACTTGCAACTGGGTGGGCGCACTATTCTCGAACACAGCCTTGGCTGTTTCCTTGATCATCCTTCCCTGAAAGGGCTGGTGGTCAGTCTTGCTGTCGATGATCCTTATTGGCCGAACCTGATGTGTGCTAGCGATCCGCGAATTCAGCGGGTTGAAGGCGGCTCCGAGCGTTCCGGGTCGGTACTCAATGCGTTGCTGCATTTGCATGCGCAAGGCGCTGACGATGAGGATTGGGTGCTGGTTCACGATGCCGCGCGGCCAAATCTGAGCCGTGATGATCTGGACAAGTTGCTGGGTGAGCTCGCAGATGATCCTGTCGGTGGACTGCTGGCGGTTCCTGCACGCGATACCCTCAAGCGGGTCGACAAGCACGGTCGTGTGGTCGAAACCGTGGATCGCAGTGTGATTTGGCAAGCCTATACGCCGCAGATGTTTCGCCTTGGCGCATTGCATCGGGCGTTGGCCGACAGTCTGGTGGCCGATGCAGTGATTACTGACGAAGCATCAGCCATGGAGTGGTCCGGCATGGCGCCGCGCCTGATCGAAGGTCGGTCCGACAACCTCAAGGTCACGCGCCCTGAAGACCTGGAATGGCTTCGTCAGCGTTGGGCTAACCGCCGTTAAAAGATCGCAGCCTCGTTTCACTCGATAGCTCCTACACATTGCGGTGAACGCAGGCAATGTAGGAGCTATCGAGTGAAACGAGGCTGCGATCTTTTGATCTTCAAACGCTGTACTCCGGCCTCAACGCCAACCCCTCCTTCAAGTAATCCACCAACTTGCGCACCTTCGGCGACAGATGCCGTTGCTGTGGATAAAGCGCCCAAACGGCCGTGTTGGGCGGTTGATGCGCATCGAGCAGCGAAATCAATTCGCCGTTTTTCAGATGCTCCAGGACGTAATAGTCCGGCAGCTGACACAAACCCACGCCCTGTAACGCCGCATCCAGCACTGCTTGCCCACTGTTGCAGCGCCAGTTTCCCTGTACCCGCTGCGAAAATTCCCGCCCGTTCTGTTCCAGTTGCCAGATGTCCGAGCTGCCGATGAGGCAGTTGTGGCGGCTTAGTTCCGACAAGCTATGCGGGCGACCATACCGTTCCAGGTAGGACGGCGATGCGCACAGGTACATTCGCCGTGGCGCCAGACGTGTCGCCACCAGTCGTGAGTCTTGCAGACGGCCAAGGCGGATCGCCAGATCCAGGCCTTCATGGACCAAATCGAGAGGGCGGTTACTCAGTTCTATGTCAACGCGCAGTTGCGGATACAACCCCATGAATCGCGTCACCAGCGGCACGATGAAGCGCTCGCCGTAAGCCACGGCGCAGGTCATGCGCAGCATGCCTTTAGGTTCGCTGGTAAGGTCGCCGACCGCCCGCAGCGCTTCCTCGCGGCCATCCTGTAGGCGCTGGCAATGTTGCAGAAAGGTTTGCCCGGCCTCGGTCAAGGTGACCCGGCGGGTGCTGCGATAAAGCAGGCGGGTTTGCAGACGCTCTTCGAGGCGTACTATTTGTCGACTGATGTGGGAGGACGAAACCCCGAGGCGTTCCGCGGCAGCCGTGAACTGGCTGCACTCGGCCACGGCGACGAACTCGTCGATACCTTCCCAGCGGTTTTCGGACATCAAGGATTATCCCTGTATGGCAATAATGTTTTGCTTTTGGCCGGATTATTCACCGTCAGGTGGTGTATTACACTCCCTGTCTCGTTTTTATGCACTGGAGAATCCACATGATCAAGTCGCGCGCTGCCGTTGCCTTCGAGGCCAAGAAACCCCTCGAGATCGTTGAAGTCGATGTCGCCATGCCCAAGGCAGGTGAAGTCCTGCTGCGTGTGGTTGCTTCCGGTGTCTGCCATACCGATGCCTACACGCTGTCGGGCGCGGACCCGGAAGGCATCTTCCCGTCGATCCTAGGTCACGAAGGTGGCGCGGTGGTTGAGGCGATTGGTGAGGGCGTGACCTCCGTCGCTGTCGGCGATCATGTAATCCCGCTGTACACCCCGGAATGCCGCCAGTGCAAATTCTGTCTGTCGGGCAAAACCAACCTGTGTCAGGCAATTCGCGCGACTCAGGGCAAAGGCCTGATGCCTGACGGTACTTCGCGCTTTTCCTACAAGGGCCAACCAATTTTCCACTACATGGGGACCTCGACGTTCTCCGAGTACACCGTGCTGCCGGAAATCTCCGTCGCCAAAATCCCAAAAGAAGCGCCACTGGAAAAAGTCTGCCTGCTGGGCTGCGGTGTCACCACCGGCATCGGGGCAGTTCTCAATACCGCCAAGGTGAAACCAGGTGATACCGTCGCCATTTTCGGCCTCGGCGGCATCGGTCTGTCGGCAGTGATCGGCGCCGTCAAAGCCAAGGCTGCGCGGATCATCGCCATCGACATCAACCCGGCCAAATTCGAGATCGCCAAGCAGTTGGGTGCAACCGATTGTGTGAACCCGAAAGATTTCGATCGTCCGATCCAGGAAGTCATCGTCGACATGACCGACGGCGGCGTTGACTTTTCCTTCGAATGCATCGGCAACGTCCAATTGATGCGCGCCGCACTTGAGTGCTGCCACAAGGGTTGGGGCGAATCGGTAATCATCGGTGTTGCCGGTGCCGGCCAGGAAATCGCCACGCGTCCATTCCAGTTGGTGACCGGTCGAGTCTGGCGCGGTTCGGCGTTCGGTGGCGTGCGTGGCCGTACCGAGTTGCCAAGCTATGTCGAGATGGCTGAAACCGGCGAAATCCCGCTGGATACTTTCATCACCCACACCATGGGCCTGGAAGATATCAACAAGGCGTTCGACCTGATGCATGAAGGCAAGAGCATCCGTTCCGTCATCCATTTCTGAGGTCGGTCATGAGCCTGGAAAATATCTCCTGCCAGAAAAGCTTCGGCGGCTGGCACAAACGCTATCGGCACCGCTCCGATGTGCTCGGCTGCGACATGGTGTTTGCCGTGTACCTGCCGCCGCAAGCGGAGCAGGGCGGCAAACTGCCGGTGCTGTATTGGTTATCCGGCCTGACCTGCACCGACGAAAACTTCATGCAAAAGGCCGGCGCCATGCGCATGGCCGCCGAGCTGGGGCTGATCATCGTTGCCCCGGACACCAGCCCTCGCGGTCCCGATGTGCCGGGTGATCCGGATGGCGCCTGGGACTTCGGCCTCGGTGCCGGGTTTTATCTGAATGCCACGCAGGAACCCTGGTCGCGACACTATCGGATGCATGACTATGTCGTGCAGGAATTGCCTGCATTGGTCGAAGCCCATTTCCCGGCCTCGGACAAGCGCGGCATCAGCGGTCATTCCATGGGCGGTCACGGCGCGCTGGTCTGCGCGTTGCGTAATCCGGGGCGTTATCAGTCGGTGTCGGCATTCTCGCCGATCAACAATCCGATCGACTGTCCTTGGGGGCAGAAAGCCTTTTCCCGCTACCTGGGTGAAGACCGATCGAAATGGCGTGAGTGGGATGCCTGCGTCCTGATTGCCGAAGCAAACGAGAAGTTGCCGCTACTGGTCGACCAAGGTGATCGCGACGATTTCCTGGCCACCCAGCTCAAGCCTGAAGCGTTGCAGCAGGCTGCCAAACTGGCCGGTCATCCGCTGACGTTGCGCTTGCAACCCGGCTACGACCACAGCTATTTCTTCATCGCAAGCTTCATTGATGACCACTTGCAGCATCACGCACGCGCCCTAGGCGCCTAATGCAGGTAGAATCACGCCCTGACAAAAATCGGGGCGTTTTTTTATGCGTATTGGCCACGGCTATGATGTGCACCGTTTCGCTGAAGGCGATTTCATTACTCTGGGCGGCGTGCGCATTGCACACGGCTTCGGGCTGCTCGCTCACTCCGACGGTGACGTCCTGCTGCACGCCTTGAGCGATGCCTTGCTCGGCGCCGCTGCGCTGGGTGATATCGGCAAACATTTCCCGGACACCGACCCGACATTCAAGGGCGCCGACAGCCGTGTGCTGTTGCGTCATGTCGTCGCACTGATCCACGCCAAGGGCTGGAAAGTCGGCAACGTCGATAACACCATCGTCGCCCAGGCGCCGAAAATGGCCCCGCATATCGAATCGATGCGCGCGCTGATTGCCGCGGATCTTCAAGTTGAGTTGGATCAAGTGAACGTGAAAGCTACCACCACCGAAAAGCTCGGCTTTGTCGGTCGCGAAGAAGGCATTGCCGTGCATTCCGTTGCCTTGTTGCTGCGCGCATGAACGAACTGCAATTGCTCGGCCCGCGGGCCTATGGCGAAGCCCTCGGCACCGCGGCACTGAAAGCCACTGCGGAAGATTTTCAGGTCGATGAAGTCCTCAACATCCCCCTCAGTGGCGACGGCGAACACTTGTGGATCTGGGTGGAAAAACGCGGTCTGAATACCGAAGAAGCGGCACGGCGGATCGCCAAGGCGGCGGGCGTGCCATTGCGCACCGTCAGTTACGCGGGCCTAAAGGATCGTCAGGCACTGACTCGCCAGTGGTTCAGCGTGCAGCTGCCGGGCAAGGCTGATCCTGATCTGTCGGCGGCGGAAAACGATACGCTGAAGATCCTCAAGACCGGTCGGCACAAACGCAAGCTGCAGCGCGGTGCTCACTCGGCCAATGGCTTCACGTTGCGACTGACGCAATTCGCTGGCGACAAAGCGGCGATCGAAGAGCGTCTGCAACTGATCGCCAAGCAAGGTGTTCCCAATTATTTCGGCGCCCAGCGTTTTGGGTTTGACGGCGGTAACGTGGTCGATGCCCGTGCGTGGGCGGCGCGTAAAGCCTTGCCGGAACAGCGCAACGTGCGTTCGCGTCTGCTCTCTACGGCGCGCAGTTTTCTGTTTAATCAGGTGTTGGCGGCGCGTGTCGCCGATGGCAGCTGGCAGCGTGCCCAGGTTGGCGATCTGCTGGCCTTCACCGACAGTCGCAGCTTTTTTCCGGCAGGTGTTGCCGAGTGCAGCGACCCGCGTCTGGCAATTCTCGATCTACACCCGACCGGTCCGCAGTGGGGCGAAGGTGACTCGCCGGCCACTGGCGCTGTCCATGAACTGGAGCAGGCAATCGCCACTCGCGAAGCGGACTTGCGTGATTGGTTGATTAACGCCGGTATGAGCCACGAACGTCGCATCCTGCGGCTGCCCATTGGTGGGTTGACGTGGCATTATCCCGAGCCTGACATTCTGCAACTGGAATTCGTCCTCCCGGCCGGATGCTTCGCCACCGTATTGGTGCGCGAGCTCGTTGATCTGGTGCCGGTGGGGCAGACGGACAGCCCATGCGTATTCTGATTTCTAACGACGATGGGGTAACCGCACCCGGTCTCGCCGCGCTTTATGCTGCGCTGGCGGATTACACCGAATGCGTGGTTATCGCCCCGGACCAAGACAAAAGCGGCGCCAGCAGCTCGCTGACGCTCGACCGTCCGTTACACCCGCAAACCCTGTCCAACGGCTTTATCAGCCTCAATGGCACACCGACCGATTGCGTGCACCTGGGCCTCAATGGCTTGCTGGAGCGCGAGCCGGACATGGTGGTTTCGGGCATCAACCTGGGTGCCAACCTGGGTGATGACGTGTTGTATTCCGGCACCGTGGCGGCGGCCCTTGAGGGACGTTTCCTGGCGCGGCCTTCGTTTGCCTTTTCGTTGGTCTCACGGCAAGTGGAGAACCTTCCCACAGCTGCGTACTTTGCGCGCAAACTGGTAGAGGCTCACGCGGACCTTGAACTGCCACCGCGTACGGTACTGAACGTGAACATTCCCAATTTGCCGCTGGATCACATCCGCGGTATTCAGCTGACCCGCCTCGGACATCGCGCACGTGCTGCAGCGCCGATGAAAGTGGTCGATCCGCGCGGTAAATCCGGTTACTGGATTGCGGCGGCGGGGGATGCCGAAGACGGCGGCCCGGGCACCGACTTTCATGCGGTGATGCAAGGCTATGTTTCAATCACCCCACTGCAACTGGATCGCACCTTTAATGATGCCTTCAGAAGTCTCGATGGCTGGCTGGAGGGGCTGAACTAATGGCTCGTGAACAAGACGATATTCTACGTCGCGGCATCGGGATGACCTCACAACGGACCCGTGAGCGCCTAATTCAGCGCCTGTATGAAGAGGGAATTTGCAACGCCAAGGTGCTGGAAGTCATTCGCCGTACACCGCGTCACCTGTTCGTCGACGAGGCGCTGGCTCACCGTGCCTACGAAGACACGGCGCTGCCGATCGGCAATAACCAGACCATCTCGCAGCCTTATATGGTGGCTCGCATGAGCGAGCTGCTGCTGGAGGCAGGTCCTCTCGACAAGGTGATGGAAATCGGCACCGGCTCGGGCTACCAGACTGCGGTGTTGTCGCAACTGGTCGAGCGAGTATTTTCCGTCGAGCGCATCAAGGTTCTGCAGGATCGGGCCAAGGAACGCCTGGTGGAACTGAACCTGCGCAACGTGGTTTTCCGCTGGGGTGATGGTTGGGAAGGCTGGCCGGCTCTGGCGCCGTACAACGGCATTATCGTGACCGCGGTGGCGACCGATGTACCTCAGGCGCTGCTTGATCAATTGGCGCCGGGAGGGCGGCTGGTGATCCCGGTTGGATCGGGTGAGGTTCAACAATTGATGCTGATCATCCGGGAAGAGCAGGGCTTTTCCAGGCGTGTTCTGGGGGCTGTTCGCTTCGTCCCGTTACTCAATGGGCCGCTCGCCTGAGCATTTGTTTCAGCGCGCTGAATTCTCTTCGATTGCTCCTGTCTTACAGCGGCATCGATCAGTTAAACGGGATTCATCGTCAGGCAGCAAACGTGTGCGCGAAGCCATTTCGCTTCATTAAAGGTAAAGCCTGCACGGCCCGTTATACTTGCGACATTTCATGCCGGAACACGGCAATCCACATTTTCAGCCACCACAAAGGGAGCGGCGGGTGAGTCTCACAGTCATTGCGCAGCGAATGGGTAAAACGAGCTTTCAGCGCCTGGTGACTGGCCTTGTCTTGAGCACCTTGCTGGTCGGTTGCTCCAGCAACAAGTCGAGTGATGTACGCGTCGTCGATCGCAATAACGCCGTCGCGCAGCGTCCGGCAGTGACCACGGGTCAATACGTCGTTCGACCTAAAGACACCTTGTTCTCCATTGCCTTTCGCTACGGCTGGGACTACAAAGCCCTCGCTGCACGCAACAACATTCCTACGCCTTATACGATCCATCCGGGTCAGACGATTCGCTTTGACGGTCGCACCGGCTCAACGCCGACGCCGGTGGTCAGCGCCACCGATTCAACGCCTTCTTCGTCGCTGAAAACCACGGTTATCCGGCGCCAGGCGAATGGCGCAACTACGAGCACAGCAGTGGTTGCACCGTCCGTCGCCAGCAAGCCGACCCCTGCTCCGATGCCTCCTGCCGGTCCGGCCCCGACCGGCTGGGGGTGGCCATCTAATGGCATTCTTATTGGAAAATTCTCTTCAAACGGCAGTTTGAATAAAGGAATTGATATCGCTGGGGATTTGGGACAGCCTGTTTTAGCTGCGTCTGATGGGACGGTGGTATACGCCGGGAGTGGCTTAAGGGGCTACGGCGAATTAGTCATCATCAAACACAGCGATACCTACGTAAGTGCCTACGGACATAACCGCAGGCTGTTGGTTCGGGAGGGGCAGCAGGTCAAAGTCGGACAGACAATTGCCGAAATGGGGTCAACAGGTACAGACCGGGTGAAGCTGCATTTTGAGATTCGCCGACAAGGTAAACCTGTAGATCCGCTGCAATTCCTTCCACGTCGTTGATCGCTTTCCAGCCTGTTCCGTCGCGTAGAGGGAACAGGCTCCAGCGTTGCCAAGGATAAAGGCGCCGCTTGAGCCTGAGGTCGAACTCACCAAAGGACTATAACAATGGCTCTCAGTAAAGAAGTGCCGGAGTTTGACATCGACGATGAGGTTCTCCTGATGGAGACCGGCATCGGTACGGATTCGATGTCGAATGATGAAGGGGCTGCTCCACCTTCCGTTCGTGCCAAATCCAAACACTCCGCCTCGTTAAAGCAACACAAGTACATTGACTACACGCGTGCACTCGATGCCACGCAGCTGTACCTCAATGAGATTGGATTTTCCCCTCTGCTGTCCCCCGAAGAAGAAGTTCATTTTGCGCGCTTGTCGCAAAGTGGAGATCCGGCTGGGCGCAAACGCATGATTGAAAGTAACCTGCGGCTGGTGGTGAAAATCGCCCGGCGTTACGTCAATCGTGGCCTGTCGCTGCTGGACCTGATCGAAGAGGGCAACCTCGGGCTTATCCGGGCGGTAGAGAAGTTCGACCCCGAACGCGGCTTCCGCTTTTCGACCTACGCGACCTGGTGGATTCGTCAGACCATCGAGCGCGCGATCATGAATCAGACCCGGACCATCCGGTTGCCGATTCATGTGGTCAAAGAGCTCAACGTGTACCTGCGGGCTGCACGGGAGCTGACGCAAAAACTCGATCACGAACCCTCACCCGAAGAAATTGCCAACCTGCTGGAAAAACCAGTGGGAGAGGTCAAGCGCATGCTCGGCCTGAACGAGCGGGTTTCTTCGGTCGACGTCTCGCTGGGTCCGGATTCGGATAAAACCCTGCTGGACACCCTTACCGATGACCGTCCAACCGATCCATGTGAACTGTTGCAGGATGACGACCTGTCCCAGAGCATCGATCAATGGCTCTCGGAGCTGACCGACAAGCAACGCGAAGTGGTGATACGCCGCTTCGGCCTGCGCGGTCACGAGAGCAGCACGCTTGAAGATGTAGGCCTGGAGATTGGCCTGACCCGGGAGCGGGTCAGACAGATTCAGGTTGAAGGCCTGAAGCGTCTTCGGGAGATTCTCGAGAAGAATGGCTTGTCGAGCGAGTCGCTGTTTCAATAAGCAATTTGCTGAGTAAGCCCTATAAAGCCCCGACTGGTTCGGGGTTTTTTATTACCTGGGAAACAGGCTGGGAGTTCCCTCCGTAATCACATCTGCTTTGTAGTCTCTCGCTGTAAGTGTTTGCTTACTCTTTCGTAAGTGTTCGCTAATTCCATGGGTAGCAGCCGTACATATTCCTACGTGAGAGATGATTAACTAATTGATTTATATGCTTATTTTTTAAGATTAATAGCTTGTGACAGCCAGTTTCAGCTAACGGGGGTGATTGCTCTTGGTAGGGAACTCTCTAGTATCTGAACTGTGTCGACGGACAGACACGCCCTTCAAGGATGAGGGGAAAGGACATCGCAGGAAGCGATTCATCAGGACGATGAAAAGGAACACAGGGAATAGGGAAAAAATGTGGGCGGGTCAAACCGCCCCTTTTTTTGCCTGCAGAAAAGCAAAAAGGCCCGCAAGGGGCCTTTTCGAGAACGCGGGGGTAATCAGCGTTCGAGATCTTTGATCTTGCCTTTGACGCCATCCCACTCTTCGGCATCGGGCAACGATTCTTTCTTCTCGGTGATGTTGGGCCAGATTTCCGCCAGCTCAACGTTCAGCTGAATGAATTGCTGCATGTCTTCCGGGACTTCATCTTCGGAGAAGATGGCCACGGCAGGGCATTCTGGTTCGCACAGTGCGCAGTCGATGCACTCATCCGGGTGAATCACCAGGAAGTTCGGGCCTTCGTAAAAGCAGTCCACCGGACAGACTTCTACGCAGTCGGTGTACTTGCACTTGATGCAGTTGTCGGTGACGACGAAGGTCATTTCTAATTTTCTCCTCAGGCGGCGGCAGCGGAGCCCCTTCACGTTGGGGTCGCCAGGTTTGGGAGCGATAGTCTGCTGGTCAGGCTATAAGCCAGCAGCATCCCAAACCGCGCGAGATTCTAACAGCTTGCAGGCAAGTGCGTTAGATCCGTGTCTTTAGTGTATAGAGCATTTCTAGCGCCCGACGCGGTGTCATGTCGTCCAGATCAAGTTTGGCCAGATCATCCAGCACCGGATGCGGCAGGCTGGCGAACATGTCGCTCTGCTGCGGCGCGGCCGGTTTGCCTTTGGCAGTCTTGGGAACTTCATGAGGCAGGGCGGTCGCTTCCAACCGGCCCAGGTGTTCGCGAGCGCGCACGATCACTTCGCTCGGCACACCGGCCAACTGCGCAACCGCAAGGCCGTAGCTCTGGCTGGCAGGCCCTGGCAGCACGTGGTGCAGGAACACGATGCGTTCGTTGTGCTCGGTGGCATTAAGGTGCACGTTGGCTACCAGCGGTTGCGCCTCCGGGAGTACCGTCAGCTCGAAGTAGTGGGTGGCGAACAGCGTATAAGCCCGCAGATGCGCCAGGCGTTCGGCCGCCGCCCACGCCAGGGACAGACCGTCAAAGGTGCTGGTGCCGCGACCGACTTCGTCCATCAGCACCAGGCTGCGCTCGGTGGCGTTGTGCAGAATGTTCGCGGTTTCGCTCATTTCGACCATGAAGGTCGAGCGCCCGCCGGCCAGGTCATCGCTGGAACCGATCCGGGTAAAGATCCGGTCCACCAGAGACAGCTCGCAACTGGCTGCCGGCACGAAGCTGCCGATGTGTGCCAGCAGCACGATCAGAGCGGTCTGGCGCATGTAGGTGGATTTACCGCCCATGTTCGGACCGGTGATCACCAGCATGCGGGTGTTGTCGTCGAGGCTCAAGTCGTTGGCCACGAACGGCGTGGTCAGCACTTGCTCGACCACCGGGTGACGACCCTGGCTGATGCGCATGCACGGCTCACTGACGAAGCGCGGGCAGTTCAGATCGAGGTTCAGTGCACGTTCGGCAAGGTTGGTCAGCACGTCCAGCTCGGCCAGTGCCGCGGCGGTGTCCTGCAACGGTGGCAACTGGGCGATCAAATCTTCGAGCAGTGCTTCGTAGAGCATCTTCTCGCGCGCCAGGGCGCGGCTCTTCGCTGACAGCGCCTTGTCTTCGAACGCCTTCAGTTCCGGCGTAATGAAGCGCTCGGCCCCTTTCAACGTCTGGCGACGGATATAGTCTGCCGGCGCCGATTCAGCCTGCTTGCTTGGCAACTCAATGAAGTAGCCATGAATGCGGTTGTAACCGACTTTCAGGTGCGACAGACCGGTACGGGCCTTCTCGCGTGCTTCGAGGTCGATCAGGAACTGCCCGGCGTTTTCGCTGAGCGATTGCAAATCGTCCAACTCGGCGTCGTAACCGGTTTTCAACACGCCGCCGTCACGGATGACTGCTGGTGGGTTGTCGATGATGGCTTTTTCCAGCAGGGCCGCCAGTTCCGGGTAGGTGCTGGTGGTCTTCGCCAGTTGAATAATGTGCGGAGCTTCCAGCTCGGTCATCGCAACCTGCAACTCAGGCAATGCACCCAGCGCATCGCGCAGGCGAGCCAGGTCACGAGGACGGGCATTGCGCAGGCCGATCCGCGCCAGGATCCGCTCGATGTCGCCGATCTCCTTGAGCTGCGGTTGCAGTTTCTCGAAGCGGTAACCGTCGAGCAGGCAGGTAATCGAGGTCTGGCGCGCCAGCAATACGGTCAAATCCCGCAGCGGACGGTTCAGCCAGCGGGTCAGCAGACGGCTGCCCATGGCGGTCTGGCAGCGATCGACCACCGATTGCAACGTGTTGTCGCGACCGCCAGCCAGGTTAGTGTCCAGTTCCAGGTTGCGACGGCTCGCGCCGTCCAGCACCACGGTGTCGTCCAGGCGTTCATGACGCAGGCTGCGCAAATGGGGCAGGGCAGTGCGCTGGGTTTCCTTGGCGTAGCTGAGCAGGCAACCGGCGGCGCCGATGGCCAGGGTCAGGTTCTCGCAACCGAAACCTTTCAAGTCCTGGGTCGAGAATTGTTGGCAAAGACTTTTCAGTGCCGAGTCACGCTCGAAATCCCACGGCGCACGGCGACGAACCCCACGACGTTTCTCCGCCGGCAGATCCTTCGGCCAGTCGTCCGGGATCATCAGCTCTACCGGATTGACCCGCTCCAGTTCCGCCAGCAGGTTTTCCCAGCCCTTGATCTCCAGCACGGTGAAGTTGCCGCTGGTGATATCCAGAACCGCCAGGCCGAACAGACGCTCGTCACCCAGGACCGCTGCGATCAGGTTATCCCGACGCTCATCCAGCAGCGCTTCGTCACTGACCGTACCCGGCGTGATGATCCGCACCACCTGACGATCCACCGGGCCCTTGCTGGTCGCCGGGTCGCCGACCTGCTCACAGATCACCACCGACTCGCCGAGCTTGACCAGTTTCGCCAGGTAACCTTCCGCGGCGTGGTAAGGAATCCCACACATGGGAATCGCCTGACCTGCCGACTGCCCACGGGCGGTCAGGGTGATGTCCAGCAATTTGGCGGCTTTCTTCGCGTCTTCGTAGAAGATCTCGTAGAAGTCGCCCATGCGATAGAACATCAGCTGGTCTGGGTGCTGGTTTTTCAGGCGCCAGTACTGCTGCATCATTGGCGTGTGGGAGGACAGATCGGAGAGCGCTTTATTCATCGGATAATCAGGCAAATTCGTTGAAAGGTGTAGGGCAAAGGAGGGGCATCGGCCCGGCTTTTCCGCGATGGGCGCAAGGTTAACATGGGCGGTCCACCCGAAGCAGGCATGAAAGCCCTGCGATACATTTCTTCTGTCTATGCACGGCATATGCGCAACTTATGCAATTTGGCATTTGTCTTCCACGAAAAGAACAAGCACTATGCGCTTTATGCAAAAACGCAATGTTTCTACCGTCTTAAGAGCGCTGCTCGATCAGCACGGGATCTCCCCCACGGAGCTTCACCGTCGCACCGGCGTGCCTCAATCCACTCTCTCGCGGATCCTCGGCGGGAAGATCGTCGATCCCTCGGATAAACACATCTCGAAGATCGCCGAGTACTTCGCCGTGAGCACCGACCAGTTGCGGGGCCGTGCGGATGTCGCGCCGGCAGCCAGCACCGGGCGCGATCAATTGCATTCGGAACTCAAGGACATAAGTCTGTGGGACGACGATACGCCCGTCGATGATGACGAGGTATCAGTCCCCTTTCTTCGCGAGGTTGAATTGGCTGCAGGATCAGGAAGGTTCGTCATCGAAGAGAGCGAACGCTCTAGCCTGCGCTTCGGCAAGCGGAGTCTGCGCCACAACGGCGTGCAGTTCGACCAGGCCAAATGCGTGACGGTGCGCGGCAACAGTATGTTGCCGGTACTGCGCGACGGCGCCACCGTCGGCGTTAATGCCGGCAAGTGCGGGATCGGCGATATCGTGGATGGCGACCTTTATGCCATTAACCATAACGGCCAGCTGCGGGTGAAACAGCTTTATCGCCTGCCTACCGGGATACGCCTGCGCAGCTTCAATCGCGATGAACATCCGGACGAGGACTACACCTTCCAGGAAATCCAGGAAGAGCAGATTGTCATCCTCGGTCACGTCTTCTGGTGGGGCATGTACGCCCGATAACCTCACCGCTGTCAGATAAAACCCGCCACCGAGCGGGTTTTTTTTCGCCTGCCGAAAAGCGGCCAGCGCCTTTGCCTACGGGACTTTCATGCGCCTATGCATTTCAAACGCATAAATAAATGCATTAATGCATTGACTGTATATGCATCCATGCATATTCTTTGTCTCAAGCCGCTCAACAAAGCAGCTCGAAACGAAGCACTTTAGTTCCACCACAAGGCAGCGATGAACCGGCCTCAACGGTTCAGAGGGTTGGCAACTGACCCGGGTGTGCAGCGTAAAGCACCAAAAGCAGTTATCCGGCGGGCAGGGACCGCGGTCGGAAAAACAATTTGAATCGATCCGTACCGCGCCAGTAGCGCCGAAAAGTCAGCTTCCTTTTTGACGCAGGATTAAAGGAAGGCGAAGGACCGCATTACTGAGAAGCCCGGCAAGCGCCGGGCTTTTTTTTTGGAATGCCTACCTGACGTTATCAACGCGCCGGCAGGTGGGCAGAACGGAAGATCATCGTGTGTTCAGAATCAATCATAAGGACAACAGAATGAACCGTTATGTACTCATAGAGACAGCCTATAAAACCACCTATTTAATCGTTATTCAGGTGTTGGACACTGAAGAAGCCATGCCCACTACCCAGCCAGATGGAGTGACTGGTTCATGGCTTGATGTAACAGGTGACACTACTGCTCAAGTGGGATGGAAGGCTGAGTATTTTTTTGATAGGGGATGGGTCTTCGCTGAGCCGACTCATGAGGAGTATCTCATTCTTACCTCTGGTCGCATGCAAAAGCGGTTTGATGAAGCTGCTCGTTGGCTGATGTTCAACCCCTTGCAATACAAGGTAGATCTCGGCCTCGCCACTCCTGCAGATGAAGCGGTATTGCTTGCTTACAAGCAATACGTTGTTGCCGTCAGCGAGGTAAAAAATCAACCCGGCTATCCGTCCACGATCAACTGGCCGGTAGCGCCCTGGTAATTCGCCAGGACAGTCAAACCCAGAGACGGGACCGCATTACTGAAAAGCCCGCCTTGTGCGCAATGCTGTTCACTTAAGGATTGTTGACTAATCCTCAGGCAGCAGGAAAATCCGGAATCTGATAAGGATTCCGGATTTTTTATGTCTGTTACTCAGGATTTAAGCGCGGTTTTGGATTTTGCTGAGCAACCGCTCTCTCGCCTTGAGGTGTTCACCGATCATATTCCTCATAATTGGATTACCGCGGCGGCCGCTCTGGCGGATAAAGCCACGATCCGACGTCGGCGCTTGCCTTCTGACGTAGTCCTTTGGCTGGTAGTCGGGATGGCACTTTTCAGAGGTGAGCCAATAGTCGAGGTCGCTCGCCGACTGAATATTTGTGCCGACGGTCTTGCTAATGAGGTGCTGTTAGCCAAAAGCGGGTTGTCGCAGGCGCGCCAGCGTCTGGGGAATCAGCCTGTCGCTTGGTTATTTCAACAGTGCGCCAATGTCTGGGGATACGAGCGCTACCCGCAAGATGACTGGCACGGTCTTCAAGTCTTTGCCGTCGACGGTGTCTTGTTTCGAACCCCGGAAACGTCGTCATTGCGGGACCATTTTGGCTCCGGCAATACCTCCTCCGATCGTCAAACCCCTTATCCGGTGCTGCGCCTTGTTGCGTTGATGAACGCCCGTTCTCATATCATCGCCAACGCGGCCATCAGCCCTTACCGCAAAGGGGAGATCCCGCTGGCCAAGGACTTCATCGAGAGCATACCCACCACTCAGTGACCCTGCTGGACAAAGGGTTTTTCAGTGCGGACCTATTGTTGAGTATCCAAAGTACTGAAAAAAACCGGCATTGGATGATCCCGGAGCGCAAGGGCACTGTTCGCACGGAAATTGAACACTACGGCGATGGTGATTACCTAGTCCAGATGAAGGTCTCGCAGCAAGCGCGTAAAAAGAACCCACTGTTGCCTGAGTACTGGCAAGTACGGGCGGTCACCTACGAGGTCGCCGGGAAAGAAAAAACCGTCTTCACCTCCCTGCCAGCCTCGCACTTTAGCGCTGAGCAGGTCGCCACCCTTTATCACGAGCGATGGGAAATCGAACTGGGTTTCAGGGATATCAAAAGCTCAATGCAAGACAATGCCTTGACCCTTCGCAGCAAGACTGTAGATCTGGTGTATCAAGAATTATGGGGGCTGTTACTGGCTTATAACGTAGTGCGTCGAGAAGCCAGTCAGGCGGCTGTAGCTCATAAGCGGGCTCCCAGCGAGGTGAGTTTCAAGTTTGCCTGTCAGCACATCGCCAGCCATCTAGTGGTCATGGCCGGAGCGGTCTCGCCCTCACACACGCCAAGACGCCTGGACGAGCTTCGCGGCAGCATTGGTGTGCTCTTCATAGTAAAACGCCCCAGGCCTGCGAGGCCTAGGGCGGTGAAGATGTCTAAAACCCGGTATCCGGTTAACCGCAAGGCTGCTCCGCTTAAGTGAACAGCATTGCGGTTAGCGCCGGGCTTTTTGGAATGCCTACCTACCCTCAGGCAACTCAAGAGACACCGTTTGAAAGACACACACACACATACCGCTCATCAATCACCCCCAGGAGGCGTGACATGACAAACGAGCAACAAGCGTTGCTGGACATGCCGATCTGGCTCGTCATCGTCCTCGCCTTGGTGGGCGGGGTGTCCGGCGAAATGTGGCGCGCCGACAAGGAGGGCGCCCGCGGCTGGTCATTGCTGCGGCGTCTGGCCTTGCGATCCGGGGCCTGCATGGTCTGCGGGGTCTCGGCAATCATGCTGCTCTATGCCGCCGGCGTGTCGATCTGGACAGCTTGCGCGTTCGGTTGCCTGACGGCGATGGCCGGGGCAGACGTTGCCATTGGCCTTTATGAGCGCTGGGCGGCCAAGCGGATTGGCGTTTGCGAAGTTCCGCCGCGAGATACCCGCCAGGACCACTGAACACAAAGCCCAATGGAACGGCGAGCAGCGGTGCCGACCGGCATCCGACCCGCAAGGACGCGGGTTTCCCAAGGCCAGTACCTTTCACTCAAACCCGCCAACAAGGGGGGTATTGCTTGGTGAAAAACCATGAAGATCACCCCCCCTAATTACCCAACTGCGTGATCACTGCCCAACCCTCGCCGGTCGCGTGGCTGCCGGCATCGACCTCGAAACGCTGCAAGTCAGTACCCCGAGGGTTGTTGACGAAGGTCGCAGTGTTGACCCAGGTCGAATGGCTGGTAGTTGGCAAGTTGATATATTGAAGTCACACAGACATGAACTAAAAAGCGACATGTTGGGTGTTCCCTCAGGTGCCGGGTCAGTCGCTCTCGATGCTCTATTCAATCAAGGTCCTAGCAGTCTTGGTTTTACCGAAGTTACCGGCGGTATAGAAACGCGTCCACGAAATGTCACCTACCCAGGCAGAATAAAACTCATCTGAAATTAACGTTGGTCTGCGTTTTTAATGGATGCTCAAGATTTTTCAATAGAGGTGTTTATGGTTTATTACTATGTTTATGAAACAACGCAGGAATTGGTCGGTCCGGTGGAGTTGCCGGAGATCCCCGGTATGGGCGTTGTCCTGCCAGGCAATGCCATAGAGTTGCCGGAAGCATTGCCGGCCGCCGAAACGGGTTATGTATGGGTATGGCGTAACGGTGCCGCTTCGCAACTGATCGATTTGCGCAACCGCCCGGTGTATCGCAAAGACACAGGTGGCCTTCAATTCTGGTACGAGTTGGGCCCGTTGCCTGACTATCTGACCGTCAAGCCTCGCCCCGGCGAATATTATGTTTGGCTGAATGATGACTGGGAGCTGGACTTGGCTGCCGAACGAACAGGCAAAACCGCTCAAGTCAACGCCGAGCGAGACAATCGTCTGCGTGAGATTGTTATTCGCGTCGCGCCGCTGCAATACGCTTATGAACTAGGTGAGGCCACCAATGTTCAACTGGCCACTCTGCAAGAGTGGAAACGCTATACGCTCAAGTTGATGAACATTGAACAGCAACCGGACTTCCCGCTGATCATTGACTGGCCGGCTTCACCTGTCAGTGTCGTAACCGTATAAACTCTGAAACTTATTGATAACTGGAAGTGCAGTCTTGTGTTGCCAGCACACGGCTGCCTGCAAAATACCAACGGAAGGATATACCGTGGACTATCCCAATAGTGTCCCCAGCGGGGTGGCGAGTTTTGCCAGCGCCACGCCGAACACGGCGACGTTGCCGTCCATCAATGGACTTGCCCATGCCAGCACAATCCATGTCATCAACGCCGGAAACGGCGTGCTGACCATCAACCCGGCTGGCGCCGAAGTCATCAAGACCTGTAACAGCACGTTTGGGCCGGTCAAGCTCGGCGTCGGTGACTCCGCGCACTTCATCAAACTGAGTAGCGAGTGGCGCCTGTATGGGGGCTCGGTCAGCGACAAGTACGCTTCGTCCTTCTCCGGCGTCTATGGCAACGTCGGTTACCAGAAGTATCCCAGTGGCAACATTGAACAATGGGGCGTTGGCACCACGGATGCCAATGGCGATGTCTATATCACTTTCCCGATCTCGTTCCCGACGGCTTTTTCTTCGCTCGTCGCCACCCATGTGGGCGGCGACGGGGCGATGGTCATCCTGGTTGTGGGCACCGGGACCAAACAGGGCTGCCGCCTGAAAGCCCGGAATTTTTCCGGTCAGGTACACGCGGGGTGGAGCGTGAACTACTTTGCAAAGGGTTATTGAATGAACGCGTTCAATGTTTTGTTTAGCGCAAGTACCTGTGGTGTTTATGTTCCTGGAATCAATGCGTCGGATATCCCTTCCGATGTCATTGAAATCCCCCAGGCTTATTGGATTTCGTTACTCCAACAGTTGGCTGTAACCCCGAAAATGATTTCTGTACGGGCCGATAATGGCTATCCCGTTCTTGTGGATACACCGCCTCTTGTGCCGGAGGAAGCAGCGAAGGCCGAGCGTCTTTGGCGTGATAGCCAGCTATCGGCCACGGACAGTATGGTCGTCCGCGACAGGGACGAACTGGAGGACGGTGGCGGCACGACATTGACCACCGATCAATACGCCGAATTGCAGGCCTATCGCCGTGCACTTCGGGATTGGCCGCAAGGGTCATTCTTTCCTTTCAGCGAGCATCGACCCAGTGCGCCACTTTGGCTGGCTGGATATCTTTGACACGAACCAGACACTCTCCAGGGCCTGGGGGCTATATGACAGTTACGCAGCAACAACTACAGATCGTTATGCCCAGCGCTCGCTCCCAAGCGGGCGTTTTCATTTCCGCCCTGAACACAGCCATGTCTCACCGCAACATCAACACCCCAAAACGTATCGCCGCCTTCCTCGCGCAAGTCGGTCACGAATCGGGGCAGTTGCAATACGTGCGTGAGTTGGGGAGCGATCAATACTTGAGCAAGTACGACATTGGCGCACTGGCTGCGCGCTTGGGAAATACACCGGAGCCCGACGGCGACGGTCAAAAATATCGGGGGCGCGGCCTGATCCAAATCACCGGCCACAGCAACTATCGCCTATGCAGTCTCGATTTGTTTGGCGATGAACGCCTTCTGTCGCTGCCGGAACTGCTGGAACAACCCCAATGGGCCGCCGAATCGGCCGCGTGGTTCTGGGAGCAAAATGGCTTCAACGAACTGGCCGACCGCGACCAGTTCAACAGCATCACCCGCCGCATCAACGGCGGCCTGAACGGGCTGCAAGACCGTTTGCAACTCTGGGCGCGGGCGAGGGCGGTGTTATGCCAGCCTTCGGTTTGATCCCGATGTCTTACCGCGTCATTGGTGTTGTTGTGTTTCTGGCTGTGTTGGGCGGTGGCTCGGCGGCGCTGGCCTGGCGGTTTCAGGATTGGCGTTATGGCCGGCAACTGGCGGAGCTGACCAGCGTGCAAGCTGAGACTCTGAATCAACTGACGCTGGCAGCCGCAACGCAGCAACAGACCGAGCAGGACAAGCGCCTGGCACTGGAGCAGCGTCTTTCGACCAGCGAACAAACCCACTACCGAGCGCTTAGCGATGCCCAACGTGATCAAGGTCGCCTGCGCGATCGTCTTGCCACTGCTGATGTGCGCCTGTCAGTCCTCCTCGATGCCCATGACGCTGCCTCTGTCTGTGCAGTGCCAACCGCCTCCGGAGCCAGCCGCGTGGATCATGGAGCAGCGCGCGCCCGACTTGACCCGGCGCATGCTCAACGAATTGTCGCCATCACCGACGCCGGCGACCGCGGACTGATTGCCTTGCAGGCCTGTCAGGCTTATATCAGAGCCCTCGCTCGCTAACATTTTGATCGATCCTGCGCCTTGCAAGCGCTATCCGCTCGTGTACGGTAGTTCTCATTCCGCTTGCTCAGGAGATGACCGTGAAAGAAATCACCCAACTGGCCGCTGAACTTGGCAGGCGCTTGCAGGTTCTCAATGCCCACGTCACTGCCGCCGAGTCCTGTACCGGCGGCGGGATCAGCGAGGCGATCACCCGGGTTCCGGGGAGTTCGGCGTGGTTCGAGGCTGGTTATGTCACCTATTCCAATCGCCAGAAAACCGAGCAATTGAATGTCCCGGTCGAGTTGTTTGCGACGGTGGGGGCGGTCAGTCGCGAGGTGGTCGAGGCCATGGTCCGCGGCGCGCAGGAGAAAAGCCGGGCGCGATTTGCCGTGGCGGTCAGCGGTGTGGCGGGACCGGATGGCGGTTCGCCGAGCAAACCGGTGGGCACCGTGTGGCTGGCCTGGGGCGTTGGAGAACAGGTGTTCAGCGAGGTGCAGTACTTTCCCGGCAGCCGTGACGAGGTCCGCCGACAAACGGTGAAGGCCGCGCTAGAGGGGCTGCTGCGCCATGCCGCAGGAGAAATCTCAAATCAGGGGTAGGCGATCCTGAAACGCTGTGGAATAATACTGGCTACTTATACAGGTGTTGGCCGTCAGGCCTTATTGATTACGTGAGGACTTTAATGGACGACAACAAGAAGAAAGCCTTGGCTGCGGCCCTGGGTCAGATCGAACGTCAATTCGGCAAGGGTGCCGTAATGCGTATGGGCGATCAGGACCGTCAGGCGATCCCGGCTATCTCCACTGGCTCTCTGGGTCTGGACATCGCGCTCGGCATTGGCGGTCTGCCAAAAGGCCGTATCGTTGAAATCTACGGTCCTGAATCCTCCGGTAAAACCACGCTGACACTGTCGGTGATCGCCCAGGCTCAAAAAGCCGGCGCGACCTGCGCATTCGTCGACGCCGAGCATGCCCTCGACCCTGAGTACGCCGGCAAACTGGGCGTCAACGTCGACGACCTGCTGGTTTCGCAGCCGGATACCGGCGAGCAAGCCCTGGAAATCACCGACATGCTGGTGCGTTCCAACGCGGTTGACGTGATCATCGTCGACTCCGTGGCGGCTCTGGTTCCAAAGGCTGAAATCGAAGGCGAAATGGGTGACATGCACGTGGGCCTGCAAGCCCGTCTGATGTCCCAGGCGCTGCGTAAAATCACCGGTAACATCAAGAACGCCAACTGCCTGGTTATCTTCATCAACCAGATCCGTATGAAAATCGGCGTGATGTTCGGCAGCCCGGAAACCACCACCGGTGGTAACGCGCTGAAGTTCTACGCTTCGGTTCGTCTGGATATCCGCCGTACCGGCGCGGTGAAAGAAGGTGACGAGGTTGTCGGTAGCGAAACCCGCGTCAAGGTTGTGAAGAACAAGGTGGCTTCGCCGTTCCGTCAGGCCGAGTTCCAGATTCTTTACGGCAAGGGTATCTATCTCAATGGCGAGATGATCGACCTAGGTGTTCTGCACGGTTTCGTTGAGAAGTCCGGCGCCTGGTATGCCTATGAAGGCACCAAGATCGGTCAGGGCAAGGCTAACTCGGCCAAGTTCCTGGCAGACAATCCGGAAATCGCCGCCAAGCTCGAAAAGCAACTGCGTGACAAGTTGCTGACTCCAGCGCCGGACGTTAAAGCATCGCCAGTCAAAGAGACGGCTGATGACCTGGCTGACGCTGATATCTGATTGATCCGATGACCGCCGTACTCGATACACTCGTCGCGGTGCGGCGAACCGCAATGGACCTGCTCGCGCGACGCGAGCACGGTCGAGTCGAGTTGACGCGTAAACTGCGTCAACGCGGCGCCCTCCCTGAAATGATCGACACGGCACTCGACCGTTTGACGGAAGAAGGCCTGCTGTCCGAATCCCGTTATCTCGAAAGCTTTGTTTCCTACCGGTCCCGTTCCGGTTATGGCCCTTTGCGTATTCGTGAAGAGTTGAGCCAGCGCGGCCTGCAACGTACCGACATCGAACTTGCTTTGCGCGAGAGCGGTATCAACTGGCAGGAACAACTGGAAGACACCTGGCGGCGAAAGTTTTCCGGGCATTTACCGATAGACGCCCGGGAACGTGCCAAACAGGGCAGGTTCCTGAGTTATCGGGGATATTCCATGGAAATGATCAGCCGCTTGTTCAGCGGCCGAGGGATGGACGATTGACTGACGGCTCGCTATTTCGATAGCGGGCCGTTTTTTTATCTACGTAACCTTGGACGGTTCCCGAGTGCGCTGTTGCGCCTGGGGTTGGGATTGCGCCCAGTTTTCCGGCAGGTTGATGTAGTCCACCAGTTCCCGCAGGCGTCCATGATCACGGGCGTTGAAGGTGAAGGCGAGTCGTGCAAGGTGGCTGAACTGCGGTTCGTCGTGTTCCTCTCCGCTGTAGGCGTGTTGATGGAAGTGATCGCTCAGACACAGGTCGGCAAATGCCTCCTGCATGTGTTCGAGCGCCTGGTCGCTGAGCTTGTGATTCATGCGGATCACGAATTGATGCTTGAGCCAGCGGCTGGAGTGGAAGTTGCTGTAGAACTGGTTGATCTGCTCCACCGCCTCTTCCGCGCTGTAGACCAGACTGACGAGTTTCATATCGGTCGGCAGGATGTAGCGATTCTCCTCCAGTTGATGGTGGATGAAGTCCAACGCACCTTGCCAGAATTTGCCGCCGGGAGCGTCCAGCAATATCACGGGCACCAGCGGGCTTTTGCCAGTCTGGATCAGTGTCAGCACTTCCAGCGCTTCATCCAGGGTACCGAAACCGCCAGGGCACAAGACCAGCGCATCAGCTTCCTTGACGAAGAACAGCTTGCGGGTGAAGAAGAAGTGGAAGGGCAGCAGGTTGGTGGTGCCATTCACGGTGGGATTGGCATGTTGCTCGAAAGGCAGGGTGATATTGAATCCCAGGCTGTGTGCCAGGCCAGCACCTTCGTGGGCCGCCGCCATGATGCCGCCACCGGCACCGGTGATGACCATCAGGTCTGAGCGCGCCAGCGCGGCGCCAAGTTCCCGGGCCAGACCGTATAAAGGATGTTCTATCGGTGTTCGGGCCGAGCCAAAAACGGTGACCTTGCGGCGCCCCCTGAATTGCTCCAGAACACGGAAAGCGTGCTCCAGTTCACGCAGGGCTTGAAGGGTGATCTTGGCATTCCAGCGGTTGTGATCTTCCTGGGCCATGCGCAGCACGGTCAGGATCATGTCGCGGTAGATCGGGATGTTCGGGCTGTTGGGTGAAACCAGGTTGAGTTGCTCTTCGACCTTGCTGATGAGGTCGTGGCCGCTTTCTTCAAAATGACGGCTCAGGAGGTCATTCGGTTGGTAAGGCATCAACTTCTCCTTCCATACAGGCTCTGTTTTTCCCTTGGATGAAGGAAACATTCGCACTACAAGACGTGCAATGGGCAGCCCTTTCCTGCCCTGAAAATTGAACGTGAACACTATGAATCTAGACCCTCGCGGAGATTTCCGCTGATTTGATCATTGCGCCGCAAAGTCTTTCCTGGCAACCGCTTATTGGCGATTTGCAAGGTGCTTTCACCGCTCGTCTGAACGCAAGGCGAGTGTCTGACAGTCTGATTTACTAAATTACAGGCATGGCACGACAACTTTGTTGCGTCAAAGGCAGGACGCACGGTACAAGCGGTTCAAGGATTTTTCGCTCAAGCAAGGGCGAGGTGCAGGGAGGCGGGAAGCTATGACCAGAGTCATTCTGGAGATCGATACGCAACTGTATCGATTGCTGAAATCATCAGCCGAGACCAATCATTTGAGTCTCGAAGAAGAGTGCTGCCGGCGTCTGGAGGGGGCCGACCGACGTTCACGTTATTTGCAGGCGTTGTTGGCAGAACTGCGCGCCGAGGATGAGCAGCGGCGCGCCACTTCCCGATGATTACTTCTTCTTGGCCGGAGCCGCTTTCGGGCAGTCCGATTCCTGATAGCTGGCCGAGCCGACTGAGCGGTTGGTCTTCACCTCAGTGAAGTCGTAACGCATGACCGCGCCCTTGGCCATCAGTTTGCGGAACGATGGGTTGTTGCATACAGAGGCGCCAAGCTGGAAATACACGGCTTTCGGGTCGGCACGCATCTTGTTGGCGTGGCTGCTTTGTACGCTTAGATGGTTGATCAGCGTGTTGCCTTCGACGGTGTAGCCCTGATCAAGAATGTCTTCGTTGATCGCCCGTGGAGTACCAACACTGCTTTGTGTGGCGACGTTTCGCAGCTCTCTGTTGAGATTCTGCTCACTCAAGGAAGCAGCCTGAGCGCTGAAGGACGACGCCAGCAAAATGGCAGCGGTGGGAACGATAAGGCGCAGCATGAAACTCTCCTGGTTCAGTGACTGGTGGTTCGACCCGTCACATGACTGTGCGTTCAGTGGCGGCGAATTATAGGGGACGAGGCCTGGGCGGTACAGGCTTGCGCCGGCTGCTCTGATAAACTGCCGCTACTTTCTGCCCTGCCGAGTGTTTTTCGTGTCGATTTTCTTCCCCTGCCGGCGTTGCCTGCGATGAACCCTGCAACCCCACGCTTTGCTGCCAACGCAGTCGCCCGCTTGCGCGATGAGCGAGAGGAAGAGGGCATCAAGCCGATTCAGGCCCGAGGCTGGAGGGCACCGCGTTGCCGAGCCTGCCGCGTGATCGAGAGTCACTGTCTGTGCGCCTGGCGCCCGCAAGTCGAGGCCCGCTCTGGCGTGTGCCTGATCATGACCAACAAGGAAGTGTTCAAGCCGAGCAACACCGGTTGGCTGATCGCCGATGTGGTGCGCGACAACCATGCATTCATCTGGTCGCGTACGGAGGTTGATGAGCAATTGCTGGCGCTGCTGGCCGACCCGCAATGGCAACCTTATCTGGTGTTTCCGGGTGAGTACGTCGAACCCGAACGTGTTACAAACAGCGTCGATGCCGATAATTCGAAGCGTCCGCTGTTCATTCTGCTGGATGCCACCTGGACAGAAGCCCGGAAGATTTTCCGCAAAAGCCCCTACTTTGATCGGCTTCCGATCCTGAGCCTGTTGCCCGAGAAGTTGTCGCGGTACCGGTTACGCCGATCGACCCGCAGCGAGCATTTATGCACAGCCGAAGTGGCGGCGTTGTGTCTCGATCTGGCGGGGGATACCGAGGCTGCGTCGGCACTGGACGCTTATTTCGACGTGTTCAGCCAACATTACCTCGATGCCAAACATCAGCTTGAAATGAATGTTTCAACACCGGCACACGCCGAGCTGATGCCTTTTGTGTAAATCGGCGCCCCTGTCACGCGCTGATTGTCGCCCATACTGCAAAGAACTGTACTGGCCATGCACCTTGACCACCCCGGCTTCGCTGGGCATGCTTGGCGCCGATTAGGGCGCGGCCAAAGTTTGATACGCCGTATTCTTTACGTGGATAGCCACGTGATTGGCGTTGAACGTGCCCTGTTGGTACAGCTCCGTGGCTGTACCTCGAGTTGTTTGAAAAACAGGATCATTTGAAAAATGGCCACATACGAAATCCTGATTGCCGATGACCACCCTCTTTTTCGTAGCGCCCTGCATCAAGCGTTGACCCTGGGTCTGGGCCCGGAAGTCCGTCTGGTGGAAGTGGCAAGCATTGCCGAGCTGGAAACCCGTCTGGACGAGAAGTCCGACTGGGATCTGGTGCTGCTGGACCTGAACATGCCGGGGGCCTACGGTTTTTCAGGGCTGGTGCTGCTGCGCGGTCAGTATCCGCAGATTCCGGTGGTCATGGTGTCGGCCCAGGAAGAAGCCTCGATCATGGTCAAGTCCCGTGAGTTCGGCGCCAGTGGCTTCATCCCCAAGTCCAGTGATCTGAGCGTCATCCAGAAAGCCGTACGCGCGGTGCTCGATGGTGATGTGTTCTGGCCGCGCCAGGCGTTCGAGGCGATCAGCGTTTCCGCCGAAGCCAAGGCCGCGAGCGAAGGCCTTGCGAGCCTGACGCCTCAGCAGTTTCGTGTCCTGACCATGGTCTGTGAAGGCTTGTTGAATAAGCAAATTGCCTACGAGCTGAGCGTTTCCGAAGCGACGATCAAGGCCCATGTGACGGCGATTTTTCGCAAGCTGAATGTGCGGACCCGGACCCAGGCGGCGTTGCTTTTGCAACAACTTGAGTCAATTTCGAACTAATAAGGCGCGGCGCGTTCACGCTTTTTTGACTGTGCTTAATCTAGCCTTCCCACTTCATTTTTTGGTCAGTTGCCTACTTTATGTCACCTTTCAAAGGCCAAACCGGCCTAAAACGCATCCTCAACGCCTCCGGCTATTCGCTGGACGGTCTGCGTGCAGCCTTCACCGGCGAAGCGGCCTTTCGGCAACTGGTGTTGCTCAACGTCATATTGATCCCGCTGTCGTTCTTCCTGAACGTCAGTCGTGTCGAGCAGGCGTTGTTGATTGCAGTCTGCCTGTTGGCGTTGATTGTCGAATTGCTCAATTCGGCAGTGGAAGCGGCCATCGACCGCATTTCCCTTGAATTGCACCCGTTGTCCAAGAACGCCAAGGACATGGGCAGCGCCGCTCAGTTTGTAGCCTTGAGCATGATCGCGCTGGTCTGGGCGGTCATCCTGCTTTAAGCGATGGTGGGCAGAACGATCTCGTCGCTGCGCTGAACCCCGGCGGTGAAAGCGCGGCACAGGTCGAGGAATTCACGCATCGCCGACGTCTGATATTTCTGTTTGTGCCAGATGAAATAGAACTGCCGCGCCAGATCCAGATCCGGCGTCTCCACGGGCACCAGGCTGCCGCGGCGGAATGCATCGCGCAGTGCCAGGCGAGAAATGCAGCCAATCCCCAATCCGGACTCCACCGCACGCTTGATCGCTTCGGTGTGTTCCAGTTCCAGTCGGATATTCAGCGAGCTGCGATGGTGACGCATGGCTTGGTCAAAGGTCAGACGCGTGCCAGAGCCCTGTTCACGCAGAATCCAGGCCTCGTGGGTCAGCTCTTCCATGGTCGCCGTGCCGCGCTTGGCCAGTGGATGCTGGGGCGCGCAGAACACCACCAATTCATCCTCGACCCAGCTCTGCACTTCTATGTCTGGATGACTACAGTCGCCTTCGATTAGACCCAGATCAATTTCATAGTGGGCGACCTGCTGCACAATGTTGGCAGTGTTCTGCACGTGCAGCTTCACCTGGCTTTCCGGATGGCGCTGCATGAAGCTGCCGATCAGCAAGGTGGCCAGGTAATTGCCGATGGTCAGTGTCGCGCCGACCGCCAGAGAGCCGAATCCCGACTTGCCATTGAGCAAGTCTTCGATTTCTTTGGACTGGTCGAGCAGCGCCACCGCTTGCGGCAGCAGCTGTTTGCCGAGGGCGTTGAGGCTCAGCCGTTTGCCGGCGCGGTCGAACAGCTGACAGCTGGACTGACGCTCTAGCTCGGTGATCGAGGTGCTCGCCGCCGATTGCGAGAGGTTGAGCAGACCCGCAGCACGGGATACGCTTTCCTGCTGGGCGACGGCGACGAATACTTGAAGTTGACGGAGAGTAAATCGCATATCTATATAACCGATAACCCTTATCTTAATAATCCAGTTAACAGATATTGTGGCTGCCATTAGAATGCGATGCAATTGCGCACAGCAGCTCATTTTTCGCAGAGCAGGCGCAGAGCATGCGCAGACAATCTCCAGGAGTCCCACGTACATGAGCAACATGAACCACGAGCGTGTCCTCAGTGTTCACCACTGGAACGACACTCTGTTCAGCTTCAAGTGCACCCGCGATCCGGGCCTGCGCTTCGAGAACGGTCAGTTCGTGATGATCGGCCTGCAACAGCCCAACGGCCGGCCGCTCATGCGCGCTTACTCGATTGCCAGCCCGAACTGGGAAGAGCATCTCGAGTTCTTCAGCATCAAGGTGCCTGATGGCCCGCTGACTTCCCAGCTGCAGCATCTGAAGGAAGGCGACGAAATCATCATCAGCAAGAAGCCTACCGGCACGCTGGTGCTGGATGACTTGAAGCCTGGCAAACATTTGTACCTGCTCAGCACCGGTACCGGTCTGGCGCCGTTCATGAGCGTCATCCAGGACCCGGAAACCTACGAGCGTTTCGAAAAAGTGATCCTGTGCCACGGCGTGCGTTACGTCAACGAAGTCGCTTACCGCGAGTTCATCACCGAGCACTTGCCGCAGAACGAGTTCTTCGGCGAGGCCTTGCGTGACAAGTTGATCTACTACCCGACTGTGACCCGTGAGCCGTTCGAGAACGAAGGTCGCCTGACCGACCTGATGCGCAGCGGCAAGCTGTTCAGCGACATCGGTCTGCCACCGATCAACCCGCAGGACGACCGCGCCATGCTGTGCGGCAGCCCGAGCATGCTCGACGAGACCAGCGAAGTGTTGAACAGCTTCGGCCTGAAAGTGTCGCCGCGGATGCGCGAGCCGGGTGATTACCTGATCGAGCGAGCGTTCGTCGAGAAGTAAGCACACCGCATCACTGAAAAGCCCCCATTGCCTGTGCAGGCAATGGGGGCTTTTTTATGCCCAATGCAAACCTTGTAGGAGCTGTCGAGTGAAACGAGGCTGCGATCTTTTGATCTTGTTTTTTAAAAGCAACATCAAAAGATCGCAGCCTCGTTTCACTCGACAGCTCCTACAGGTTGGAGGCGGGAATGACTTCAAGGACGCGAATTACACCCGCCTCGGGGTAATGCCAACGTACGTCCAGGTCCCAGAACTGCGCGCCGTATTCCCGTTCGGGTGTAGGAATCTGATACGCCGGACGTGGGTCTTGTGCCAGGCATTGCTCGATCAGCGCCACCAGCGGTTCTTCAAGGCGCTGAGCATGGCTGTGAGCCTGTTGCAGCGCTGAGTCCGTCCACTGCACGGGAATCAGCTGCGGCGCAGCGCTGGCGATGCTGTTGGAGGCCGTATCGATGATGTCGGCGTAAGGCACGTAGGGTTTGATGTCGAGAATCGGTGTGCCGTCCAGCAGGTCGATGCCGGATATCCACAGGCGATTGGCTTCAACCTTGTCCAGTTTGACCACTGACTGGCCGATGCCATTGGGGCGATGCGTCGCGCGGGTGGCGAACACGCCCATGGATTTGTTACCGCCGAGGCGAGGAGGGCGGACTTTCAGCCGTGGCTTTTCTTCCAGTGCCTGATGAAACAGGAACAGCAGCCACACGTGGCTGACCTGTTCCAGACCTTGCACCGCATCGCCCTGATCGAACGGCGCCACCAGTTCCAGTACGCCGCGAGCGGCCGGGGCCAGTTGTGGCTGGCGCGGGATGGCGAACTTCTCCTTGAAGCAGGAGCGCACAAAGCCGATGGGGGAGACGCTGTAGGTCATGGTCTGGGGTCGAGGCGGGGTGAGGGCGGGCATGATAACCCGAGCGACCGTCGGACCGGTGGTGCCTGTCTATCCGTCATCGCGAGCAAGCTCGCTCCCACAGGGAAACGCGGTCAAATGTGGGAGCGAGCTTTCTCGCGATGGCCGCACCGCCGACTTTAGAGACTGAACCCGCCATCCAAAGGGATGATATTGCCGGTCATGTAGGCCCCGGCCGTACTCGCCAGACTGATCGCCAGCGCCGCCATCTCTTCCTCCCGGCCCCAGCGTTTCATTGGAATCAACGCCGTGTCGTCGGCCAACGCCTGCTCATCATTGCCAATGTGCTGAGTCATCTTGCTCGGAAAACGCCCCGGTGCGATGACGTTGATGTTGATGTGCTGGCTCACCAGCTCCCGCGCCAGAATCCGTGACAGTTGATGCAGGGCCGCCTTACTCGGTCCGTAGGCATATGCCTGCTCGCCAAAAGATGAAATTCCCGCTACTGAACCGATATTGATAATTCGCGCCGGATTCGCTGCCGAACCGGCCTTGCGCAGCAGCGGCAAAAACTGCTGAATGCAGTTGAACACCGAGGTCACGTTCAGCTGCATGACCTTTTCCCAGCCCTTGACCGGGTAGCTCTCCAGCGGCGCACCCCACGTAGTGCCGGCGTTGTTCACCAGAATATCCAGATGAGTGATCTGCTCGCCCAGTCGCGTAGCCAGCTCAAGTACGCCTTCTTCGGTGGCCAGGTTGGCCGCCACTCCGTGGCAACGACCGAATGCGCTCAATTCATCGGCCGTTTGCTGACAGGCTTCGGCATCCCGGGCGCAGACGTATACGGTGGCGCCAGCCTCGACAAAAGCCTTGGCGATCATTTTGCCGATACCGCGGGTGCCGCCGGTCACCAGAGCGGTGCGGCCTTGCAGGGAAAAATACGGGTGCATGGCGAATCCTGAGAGCGGAGGGTCAATACACCCTAGTCGTCAGCCGCGGGAAGCGGAGCCACTATTTTTGCGAGGAATGAGGGTTTATACGGTCTTGTAGGAGCTGTCGAGTGCAACGAGGCTGCGATCTTTTGATCTTGTTTTTTAAAATCAAAGTCAAAAGATCGCAGCCTCGTTGCTCTCGACAGCTCCTACACAGTAGATCCGTCTCGCACGTTATTGCGGGCGAACGCGCAGGGTCAGGCCCTTGAGGAAGTTGCGCAGCAACTGGTCGCCGCACGGGCGGTAGTTGGTGTGGCCGAACTTGCGGAACAGCGCGCTCAGCTCAGGCTTGGACACCGGGAACTCGGAGGCCTTGAGGATGGCGTGCATGTCGTCTTCTTTCAGTTCGAAAGCCACACGCAGTTTCTTCAGGATGATGTTGTTGGTCACCGGCACTTCGATCGGCTGTGGCGGACGGCTTTCGTCCTTGCCGCGCTTGAAGATCACCAGGCCATCGAGGAAATGCGCAATGACTTCATCCGGGCAGCGTACGAAGCCTTCCTCGTCTTCCTCTTTCTTGTCGAGGTACGTCACCAGGTCTTCCAGGGCCACGTCCATGCCGCCGAGCTTGATGATCTCGATGACTTTCTTGTCGCTGATGTCGAGCATGTAGCGCACGCTGCGCAGTACGTCGTTATGAATCATGGTGTGCAGTCCTGATATTCAGCAGTGGGCGCCGCATAAACAGCGGCGCCAAAATGTATGGCGGCGTGAAAAGTCTTAGAACTTCTCTTTGCCGGACAGGTAGCGCCATTGCCCCAACGGCACTTTGCCGATGGACACGCCGCCAATGCGGATGCGGCGGATGGCGACGACCTTCAGGCCTACGGCCTGGCAGAACAGGGCGATGACGCCCGGTTGTGGGTTCTTCATCGCAAAACGCAGGCGGTTTTCGTTCTGCCAGCTGGCTTTGACCGGCGGCAGTTCCTTGCCCTTGTAGGTCAGGCCGTGGTTCAGGCGGTTGAGGCCGTGAGCCACCATGTCACCTTCAACTTCGACCACATACTCTTGCTCGATCTTGGCGGAGTCGGCAGTGAGTTTGCGCAGGATCTTCCAGTCCTGGGTGAACACCAAAAGACCGCTGGCGTTGGCCTGCAGGTCGGTGCTGGCGGTCAGCCGCAGGAAGTGGCCCTTGAGCGGACGTTTGCTGAAGCGGTGTTCTTCGCTCAAGGTCTCGGCGCTGATCGTTGCCATGGCCGTTTCCGCATCCATGCCCACGGGCACGTTCAGCAGGATGGTCACCGGTTCCGGCGCCGTGGCCTTGGCTTCTGGATCAAGCTCGACTTTCTGGTTCTCGACCTTGAACTGCGGCTCGTCGATGACTTCACCGTCCACGGTGACCCAGCCGCCCTCGATGAACAGCTCAGCCTCCCGACGGGAACAGCCGACGAGTTCGATGAGGCGTTTGGAGAGACGAATCGGGTCAGTCATGACAGGGCCGTAACAAAAAAGGGGTGGGCATTGTACCTGCGTGGCGCCGGTTAATCCCGGCTCCATTTGCCGCATTTGCTTTTAATATGGGAGCGGGCTTGCTCGCGAATGCGGTAGATCAGTCAATTTATCTGTTGAATGACACACTGCATTCGCGAGCAAGCCCGCTCCCACATTGTTCGATGTTGTGTCAGCCATTGCGTGTCAATTGTTGTGCCCGACGCAAACGCATATGCAGCAGCGGATAAGGCTGGCCCATGCCATCGACTTCCGAGCGACCGATCACCTCAAAGCCTTGCTTGAAGTAGAACCCCAGCGCCTGCGGGTTCTGTTCGTTGACGTCCAGTTCGTCGGCATTCAGGTGTTCCATCGCATAGCGTAGCAACTGCTTGCCCAGGCCCTGACCGCGGTGAGCAGGGTCGATGAAAAGCATTTCGATCTTGCCCGCTGCGATCCCGGCGAACCCGGTGATGCGCTGGCGCGGGTCTTTGGTGCAGATCAGCATCACCGCATCGAGGTAGCGCGTCAGCACCAGGTTCTTCAGCAGTTCAATGTAGCTGTCCGGCAGAAAGTCATGGGTGGCGCGCACCGAGGCTTCCCAGACCTGAGTGAGTTCTTCGTAGTCGCTCTGTTTCGGCGTGTGGATGACCGAATGTTGGCGCATGGCCGGCTGCCCCTTTTGCAGTTGATGATGCGAATCCTTTCTCCTACAAAACGATAGACGTAAAAAAGCCCCGCATCTCGTCAAGAGAGCAGGGCTTTTCGTATTTTTTGCGTTTAGATCTGTTCAGCCCACAGGTCGTATTCGTCGGCGTCGGTCACTTTGCACCAGACTTTATCGCCTGGTTTGAGGTTGCTGCCGTTGTCGATGAACACATTGCCGTCGATTTCCGGGGCATCGAAGAAGCAGCGGCCGACTGCACCTTGCTCGTCGACTTCGTCGACCAATACTTCGATTTCACGGCCAACGCGCATTTGCAGACGAGCCGAACTGATCGCTTGCTGGTGCGCCATGAAGCGATCCCAGCGGTCTTGCTTGACGTCGTCCGGCACGATGGCCGCGTCCAGCAGGTTGGCCGGTGCGCCTTCGACCGGCGAGTACTGGAAGCAGCCGACGCGGTCCAGTTGGGCTTCGGTCAGCCAGTTCAGCAGGTACTGGAAGTCTTCTTCGGTTTCGCCGGGGAAGCCGACGATGAAGGTCGAACGGATGATCAGGTCCGGGCAGATTTCGCGCCAGTTCTTGATGCGCGCCAGGGTCTTGTCTTCGAAGGCCGGGCGTTTCATCGCTTTCAGGACTTTCGGGCTGGCGTGCTGGAAGGGGATGTCCAGGTACGGCAGGATTTTCCCGGCGGCCATCAGCGGAATCAGCTCGTCGACGTGCGGGTACGGGTAAACATAGTGCAGACGAACCCAGACGCCGAGGGTGCTCAGGGCTTCGCAGAGTTCGGTCATGCGGGTTTTCACCGGCGCGCCGTTCCAGAAACCGGTGCGGTATTTCACGTCGACACCGTAAGCGCTGGTGTCTTGCGAGATCACCAACAGCTCTTTGACGCCGGCCTTGACCAGGCGCTGGGCTTCGTCGAGCACGTCGCCGACCGGACGGCTGACCAGTTTGCCGCGCATCGACGGGATGATGCAGAAGCTGCAGCTGTGGTTGCAGCCTTCGGAAATCTTCAGGTAGGCGTAGTGGCGCGGGGTCAGCTTGATGCCTTGCGGCGGCACCAGGTCGATCAGCGGGTTGTGATCCTGACGCGGCGGCACGGCGTCGTGCACGGCGTTGACCACTTGCTCGTATTGCTGCGGACCGGTCACGGCCAGCACACTTGGATGCACCTTGCGAATGTTGCCTTCTTCGACGCCCATGCAGCCGGTCACGATGACCTTGCCGTTTTCCTTGATGGCTTCGCCGATCACTTCCAAAGATTCAGCCTTGGCCGAGTCGATGAAGCCGCAGGTATTGACCACCACGACGTCAGCGTCCTGATAAGTGGACACAACGTCATAGCCTTCCATGCGCAGCTGGGTAAGGATGCGCTCGGAGTCGACCAGTGCTTTGGGGCAACCCAGGGATACGAAGCCAACCTTTGGATTGGCCGGCGCAGGAGTGGTGGACATGTCTAACCTCGGTATTTGTGACGCCTCCAGCCGAAGACGGCAAGGCGACAGACGGGCGCTTTGCTGCGCCTCTGATCAAAAAGTGCGCAATTCTAGCGATGAGAGGCGCACTTGACCAGCTTTATGCAGGGAAATACGACGAGTGCTGCGCTATGCTTCGCGCCGTTACGCTTTACCGATTTTTTACAGCCAACAAAACGTCTGTAACCTTAAGTAAAACAGCGCATGCTGCACGGCAAAGCATAGTGCTTCTTATAAGAAGTCCGGGTCTGAGTAGTAGGAGTTTTGGATGGGGCAGGCAAGTAGTCAGACGGCGGGCTCTGAGCATTCGGCGGCAAAGCCGATCGGCATGCTGGTCGCGGCGGTCGGGGTGGTTTATGGCGATATCGGCACGAGCCCGCTATACACCCTCAAAGAAGTGTTTTCCAGTGCCTATGGCGTGCCCGTCAATCATGACGGCGTGCTGGGGATTCTGGCGCTGATCTTCTGGTCGCTGATCTGGGTCGTGTCGATCAAGTACATGATGTTCGTACTGCGCGCCGACAACCAGGGCGAAGGCGGGATCATGGCCTTGACCGCTTTGGCTCGACGGGCCGCAGCGGGGCATCCGAAGTTGCGTAGTTTGCTGGTGGTCTGCGGGCTGATCGGCGCGGCGTTGTTCTACGGCGACAGCATGATCACCCCGGCGATTTCCGTGCTCTCGGCGATTGAAGGCCTGGGGCTGGCATTCGACGGCATCGACCATTGGGTGGTGCCGCTGTCGTTGGTCGTGCTGGTGGCGCTGTTCCTGATTCAGAGTCACGGTACCGCGCGGATCGGCATTCTGTTCGGGCCGATCATGGTCACCTGGTTTGTGGTGCTGGGGGCGCTGGGTGTCTATGGCATTCTGCAGCACCCGGAAGTGTTGCACGCGATGAACCCTATGTGGGGCGTGCGCTTCTTCATGGACCACCCGGGCATGGGCGTGACGATCCTCGGCGCGGTGGTGCTGGCGTTGACCGGTGCCGAAGCGCTGTACGCCGACATGGGCCACTTCGGTCGCAAGCCGATCGCCCGTGCATGGTTCATCCTTGTGCTGCCGGCACTGGTGCTGAACTACTTCGGCCAGGGGGCGCTGCTGCTCGGTGATCCGGAAGCCGCGCGCAACCCGTTCTATCTGTTGGCACCGAGCTGGGCGCTGATTCCATTGGTGGGATTGTCGACCATGGCCACGGTGATTGCCTCCCAAGCGGTGATTTCCGGTGCGTTCTCCCTGACCCGTCAGGCGATCCAGCTCGGCTACATTCCGCGCATGCACATTCGACACACCTCCAGCGCCGAACAAGGCCAGATCTACATTGGCGCGGTGAACTGGGCGCTGATGGTCGGCGTGATTCTTCTGGTGTTGGGTTTCGAATCCTCCGGCGCGCTGGCCTCGGCCTATGGCGTGGCGGTGACTGGCACCATGCTGATGACCAGCATTCTGGTATCGGCGGTGATATTGCTGCTGTGGAAATGGCCTCCGGTCCTCGCGGTTCCGCTGTTGCTTGGTTTCCTGTTTGTGGACGGTCTGTACTTCGCTGCCAACGTGCCGAAAATCATTCAGGGCGGGGCGTTCCCGGTGATCGCCGGTATCGTGCTATTTGTGCTGATGACCACCTGGAAACGCGGCAAGCAACTGCTGGTCGATCGTCTCGACGAAGGTGGATTGCCGCTGCCGATCTTCATCAGCAGCATCGCCGTGCAACCACCGCATCGCGTTCAGGGCACTGCCGTGTTCCTGACGGCGCGGCCGGACGCCGTGCCCCACGCGCTGTTGCACAACCTGCTGCATAACCAGGTGCTGCACGAGCAAGTGGTGCTGCTGACGGTGGTATACGAAGACATTCCGCGGGTGCCGGCATCACGGCGTTTCGAGGTGGATGCCTACGGCGAAGGTTTCTTCCGCGTGATCCTGCACTTTGGCTTCGTCGACGAGCCGGACGTGCCGCAAGCGCTGAAGCTGTGTCATCTCGATGACCTGGACTTCAGTCCGATGCGCACCACCTACTTCCTCAGCCGCGAGACGGTCATCGCCTCCAAGCTCGAAGGCATGGCCCGCTGGCGTGAGGGGCTATTCGCCTTCATGTTGCAGAACGCCAACGGCAATTTGCGCTTCTTCAATTTACCGTTGAACCGGGTGATTGAACTGGGGACTCAGGTAGAGATGTAAGCCACAACAAAAAGCCCCCGTGCCATTGAGGTAGCGGGGGCTTTTTTGTGGGCGGCGCATTTCCCTGAAGGCAATGAAGATCCCTTGTGGGAGCGAGCTTGCTCGCGATGGCGATCTGTCAGTCGACATCGATTGTGATTGCTAGTCCGTCATCGCGAGCAAGCTCGCTCCCACAGGGGATGTGCGGTGTTTGCACGTATTCCGTCTCTGCTCCTTTACTTGCTTTCGGGCAGCTATTTTTTAGATTCGGCTTTTGTCCGGGCAGGTGGCGGTAGCGGCGTCAGTACCTTCACCACATCATCAATCACGGCCTTACTCATTGCCGTCAGGTAATGCGCGGCCCAGGCGTGTCGGTCGGTGTCGCGGGCGTAGGCAGCATCTTTAGTCAGCTCCTTGGCAAGGAACAGAAAATCAGAGGCCATGGCTAGCGCATCGCCGAGAGGTACGTCTCGACTGACACGGAACAGTGCCTGGTTCGAGCAGTAGATGAAGGGGGTTAGGCCGATGGTTTTCAGTTCTGAAATCGCGGACGAATCTGTTTTAGTCATGATTAAACTCCTAGTTGAAGAGCTGTCACATTCGTTTCCAAGCGAATGGGTGACAGCTATGCGCAGGTTGGAAAACCGGGAAACTAGGAACCGGCACGCCCGAAGGCGTCCCACGCACAGCCGCCATATCTCTGATCACAAAAAACGCATGCAATCGTGATGGGGGCGCTGTTGCGGCTAGTATTCGACGGGTTTCCAAGCCCGATCGCTGAATGGTCAGCGACGTCCGGAGAGTATCCCGTCGAAGAAAAGCGCAACAAGGCATCAAAGTGCCCAAACGCGAGATTCGGAGTTTGCCTACAAGGTCTGCGGGCGTCATCCGATATTGCGACACCTTAAGTAAACGAAGTTAAACATGGCGAGAGGATTTACAAATTGTTCGGTTCGCTTTTTTTATAGGCGTGAAACACGCAGGTTGATCAGTTCGCGTTTTTTGCAGCTTGCCGTATGTCGAATTCGACGCAATACTCTGCGTAGAACTGTGTGTTCAAATTTGCATGATTGTGTAGAGAGGTGAGTATGACGGCATTACTGGAACGTGCTGACCAAGCGATATCGGTGACTGCAATGGTCAGGGGGTTCAGCGCAAGGCTCAAAGAGATTTCCAGCCGAGCCACCGAGCGGCTGGTCATTTTCAAGGACAATCAGCCCGCAGCGGTCATTATCAATGTCGATGCGTATCAGGAAATGCTCGATGAACTTGAAGATCTGAGGGTTGAAGCGGCCGCTCGGGAGCGACTGATCGGTTTTGATCAGAGCAAGGCAGTCAGCCACGACGATTTGCGGGCGCGGTACGCCAGGAAAGACTAAAGGAGCTGTGGATGGTTTGGGGCGTTATCTATCATCCGGAGGTTCAGAAGGATCTGGATCTGTTGGGAGCTGTGGCAGCGAACCGCATTCTTGATGTCATCGAAGAGCGGATTACCAATGGTGAGCCGGACAAGAGCGGCAAACCCCTAAGAGCCAGTCTTGCAGGCTGTAGACGGATCCGAACAGGCGACACGCGAATTGTTTATCGAGTCGATGGCAAGGCGATTCAGGTATTGATCGTTGCCGTTGGTGCTCGACGTGACGAAGAGGTCTACGGCGCGGCAGAGCGTCGTCTCTAACCAAAAAGCCCCCGCTACCGTAAGGTAACGAGGGCTTTTTCAGCAGGACTCAGATCACTCCTGAGCCGCCGTCTCCTTCGCTTGACGCTTCTCGATCACATCCACCAACCGCTGCGCCAGTTTCGGGTAGTTCTCGTCGAAGTGGTGACCACCCGGCAGTTTCATCGCCTCGCCCACGGCAGTCTTGTCGGTACAGCCGCTCTCGTCGACTTCCTCTTCGCCGTAGATGCATACCACTTTCTCCGGCGGCAGCTTGGCCATTTCCGGGCCGGTGGCGGCTTCTTTGCCGGCGTTGCCGAGCCAACCCTCGACTTCGATTTCGAAGCTGCCGGTGCGGGCGAAGGCCAGCAGGATGATTGCGTCGACACGCTGCTGTTCCGATGCCTCCAGGCGGTTGTAGATCGCTGGCAGGACGTCGGCGCCGAACGAGTAACCGGTCAGGATGAAGCGCTTGGAGCCCCATTTCTGCCGGTAGTGCTGCATCAGCTCGGCGAGGTCCAGGGCGCTTTGCTCGGGGCTCTTGTGCTGCCAGTAGTAGCGCAGGGTATCGATGCCGACCACCGGGTAGCCGATCTTCGCCATCTCGCCCGCTACGTCGCGGTCCAGGTCGCGCCAGCCGCCGTCACCGGACAGGAACAGGGTCACGGTGTCCTTGGCTTGGCCGGCAGGCACTTCGACCACCGGGATCTGCAAGCCGCCAGCGGCTTTATCGCCGCCAACGAGGATCTTGCGCAGTTCGTTGTTCAGCACTTGCGGCAGGTTGATGTCGTAGTCACTGATGCTGGTTTCGGCATTGGGTTGGTCGCGCACGAAGCCGGCACTGGTGTCGTCCGGGTTGTCGTTCCAGGCCACCAGCCAGTGCCCGTGAGCGGCGCTTTTCGGTAGCAGGTGAGTGCAGCCGGGTCTTTCCAGGGCCAGGTCCACCGAGACGGCTTGAGCCTTGTCGTCCTTCTGCTCGGACAACCAGCGCCATGCCAGCACGGCGCCAGGGCCGATGCCGCTGACCAGGGTTGCCGGGCCTTTGAGTTCTCTCAGGGCCGATTGCAGGGCGCGACTTTGCAGCAGGCAGTCTTTGGGCAGAATCACCTGAACAATCTGCGCCGAGCCAGCGCGGCTCAGGGTCATCAACTGTTTGTTGCTGAGCTTCTGCTCTTCATTTACCGCCACCAGCACCTGCGCGCGTGGCGTGTTGCCGGGGATGACACGGGTCATCGCGGCGCCATCGGCCGGCGTCAGCTGTTCGAGGGTCGGTTCGGGTGCCGGGCGTTTCAGGTACCAGTAACCGCCACCGAGAATCAGGGCCAGCACTACCAGTGTGGCCAGTACGTACCGCAATGAGCGTTGAATCATCAGCGTTTCACCAATCCAGTCAAGCCGCCCGCAATCAGGGCAGCAGTGTCGGCCAGGGCAACCAGCGGATCGAGTCCGGCGGGCACGGCCATATAACGGGGTTCCCAGTCAGGCTGGAATTTGTCTTTGAAACGGCGCAAGCCTTGAAAGTTGTAGAGCTGCTCACCACGGCGGAAAACCATCGAGCCCAGACGCTGGGTCAGGGGTGCACCACGACGGGGTTGCAACCCCGACAACGGCACCATGCCCAGGCTGAAGCGCGCGTATCCATGATTTTTATAATGTTGAATCAGGCCGACCATCATGAACTCCATGGTCAGCTTGGGGGCATCCGGGTGCGCGCGCATCAGGTCGAGGCTGGCCAGTTCATGGCCATAAGTCTCGAGCAGGTTGGCGAACGCCACCGGGCGCCCTTCGAAACGAATCACCGCGACGCGGAAATGTTTGAGGTAATCATCGCTGAAACGGCCGAGCGAGAAGCCTTTCTCGCGCACGTTCTTGCCAGTCAGCCAGGCATCGGAAATTACCTTGAGCTCATCCATCGGTGCTTGCCCTGGATCAAAGATCTCCAGCGACAGGCCATCGCGAGTGCCGCGGTTCCAGGTGTAACGCAGGTCTTTCATCTCTTTGCCTTTGGCCTCGAGATCAAAGCGCAGCAGATCGACCCGGGCTTCTTCGCCGAGCTTGATCGCGGTCAGGCCGATGTCCATGTAGTACGGCAGGTTCTCGGCGCGCACTTGATAGAACACAGGACGGGCGTGGTGGATGTCGCAAAGGTCGCGGAACTGCCAGATCATTTCCGCCCGCTGCTGGGTCGGACCGATCGGGTCATACAAGGCCACCAGGCTGCGACCACGGCGTGCGTACATCAGGAACGCCTGGTCGTTGGGGTGAAACAACAGCGCCTTGTCACCGGTCAGGGCGAGGCCGCCATCCGGTTGTGCGGAGGCCATGAGGATCTTTACCGCGCGACCCAGTTCATCGGGTGTTGGCAAATGAATAATCGGGCGCGCGGTGCGCAGCAGCCAGGTCAGGGACACCACCACCAGCAGCACGGCGGCGCCGAGCAGCGAGCGCAAGCCACGCGGGGCATCGGCGTCGAGGGTGAACTGCCACCAGAGTTGATGGCTATACGGGACGTCCTGATAGGCGAACAGCAGCAGCCAGATCGACGCACCGAGTACGCACAGGCTGGCCACCAGATACAGCGGCGAGAACGGCACCTCGGTCAGACGGCTCGGGCGATAGAACGAGCTGCGGAAAACCCCCAGCAGGCTCGCAGTCAGGGTCAGCAGGCAGGCTTCTTCCCAGTCGAAACCCTTGAGCAGAGAGAGCAAAGCGCCGACCAGCAACAGAATGGTGGTCAGCATCCACGCGGCGGACAGCCGACGGCGCAAGCCTTGAGCGAGCAGCAGGCAGAGGACGCCGGCCAGGCTGGCGCCGAAGTGCGAGGCGTCGACCAGTCGGTGCGGAATCAGAAAACCGATGTGTTCCAGGCGGGTGTCGATTTCCGGGGTCACACCGGAGAACAGCAAAACGACACCGGACAGAAACACCAGTACCGCGAGGATCGGTGCGGCCAGACCAGAGGCTGCGCGCAGTGTCTGACGTGTCTGAAACAGGCGCTGGCCTTCATTGATCAACAAGAACACACAGGCCACCAGCAAGGGCAGCACGACATAGATCAGGCGATAGAGCAGCAGCGCGGCGGCCAGTGGTGCGGCGCCGAGTGTGTCGGCGAAGGCGGCCAGCAGGATGGCTTCAAATACGCCGACACCGCCGGGCACATGGCTGAGTACGCCTGCGGCCAGGGCCAGCAGGTACACCAGCAGGAACGCACCGAAGGGCGGTGCTTCCGGCAGCAACAGATAGAGCACGGTCGCGGCGGCGGCCACGTCCAGGGCGGTGATGATCAATTGCAGGAAGGTCAGGCGGCGGCCGGGGAGGCGCAAGGTGCGGCGTCCGACCTTGACCAGCAGGTTGTCCGGGGAAGGCTGGTCCGGAAGGCGACGGCGGTAGATGCCGATAGCCAATACGCTGAAGAGCAGCAAGACGGCCGCGGCAACGATGCCCAGCAAACCTTCGGACAGTCCCAGGGCAGCCGAGGCGGCCGGCAGGTTGCTGAGGGTCGCGAGGGCGGCCAGTGGGGGCAGGGCGCAGCCGAGCGAAAGGCTGGCGAATAGCGTCATATGGGCGACGTCCGAAGCCCCCAAACCATGACGTGCATATAAACGGTAGCGGACCGAGCCCCCCGAGAGCATCGACAGGCCGATGGCATTGCCAATGGCAAAGGCGGTGAAGCCGCCCAGCGCCAGGATTCGCGGTGCCAGTGTCACACCTGCGTAGCGGCTGGCGGACCATTCGTACCCGAGCAGAATGATGAAGCCGATCACGGTCGCCGCCAGTGCGCCCAGCAGTGCCGGTTTCGGAACTTCGAGAATCGAGTCATGCAAAGCGTACAGGTCGAGTTCGCTCAGCAGATGACGACAGGCAATCAGCGCGATAGCGAACAACAGCAAAGTGACCGCCAGGCCGATAGGCTGACGATATTTGCTGACCAGATCCAGCAAGCGCAGACGCTCGGCCTTGATCGGTTGTGTCGCTGTGACGGTGTCTTGTGGATCAGACGAGTTGGCGCGCATCAATCACCTCTTGGATTGTGCGCGACAGGATGGGGGTATCCAGCCAAGTTACCAATCCCTGTAGAAAAAAATAATCACAAATATTAACGCCTCTCACCGGCTATCGGCGATGGTACGTCATCAGTCGTAGAGGGTTCTGTCTGTGGCTCAGCATAGTCTGGGCTCAGAGCATCGGTGATCCTGAACGGCTCGCTACACAGTGGCAGATCATTGTTGCGAAAGGACTTTTTCAACAGATACAAAAAAGGCCACTCTTTCGAGTAGCCTTTTTTGATGTTTGGTTGCGGGAGCCGGATTTGAACCGACGACCTTCGGGTTATGAGCCCGACGAGCTACCAGACTGCTCCATCCCGCGTCTGTGTGGCGGCATTCTACAGGCGAACGCCGGAGTGTCAACCGTTAATCCGGAATAGGGTCAAATAAGCGTAAATGAGCGGCGAACGGTAGTGGGGGAGACTTAAGTTTCGGAATCAGAACGATTTCTCAATCCTGCGCCGTCAGACGTACCCGCTCGTTTCTATGATCATTTTTACAAAAGAGACGCGCACAAAAAAGGCCACTCTTTCGAGTAGCCTTTTTTGATGTTTGGTTGCGGGAGCCGGATTTGAACCGACGACCTTCGGGTTATGAGCCCGACGAGCTACCAGACTGCTCCATCCCGCGTCTGTGTGGCGGCATTCTACAGGCGAACGCCGGAGTGTCTACCGTTAATCCTGAATACGGTCAAATAAGCGTCAATGAGCGGCGAACGGTAGTGGGGGAGACTTAAGTTTCGGAATCAGAACGATTTCTCAATCCTGCACCGTCAGCCGTTACCCGCTCTTTTCTATCTCGTTGCTACAAAAGAGACGCGCACAAAAAAGGCCACTCTTTCGAGTAGCCTTTTTTGATGTTTGGTTGCGGGAGCCGGATTTGAACCGACGACCTTCGGGTTATGAGCCCGACGAGCTACCAGACTGCTCCATCCCGCGTCTGTGTGTCGGTATTCTACAGAGGATCGGCGGGCTGTCAACCTTCAATCCAGAGAAAACCTCTTCCCGTTCAATCGCTTAGCTTGAAAATAGGGCTGGGTGATTGGCTGTAAGGTCGGTGTGGCAAGGCTTTCAGCTCTATCGGGTGAACCTTTTCGATTGAAAAAATAAATTCATCTGGCACTTTTCCTACGGGTGGAAAAGAACATTCAGAGTACTGGTGCTATATACAGGTGTCAGTGAGATACTGCCGATCTGACTCGCCAATACGCCATTTCTTCACCATGAACACTGCTTTTATATGACGCAGCGAAAAATCATCCACGTCGATTGTGACTGCTTCTACGCCGCCATCGAGATGCGTGACGACCCGCGCCTGGCCGGTAAGCCCCTGGCAGTGGGCGGTTCTGCGGATCGACGTGGAGTGATCGCTACCTGCAATTATGAAGCGCGGGCTTATGGGGTGCGCTCGGCCATGTCTTCCGGGCATGCCTTGAAGCTGTGCCCAGACCTGACCATAGTCAAGCCACGCATGGAGGCCTATCGAGAAGCCTCCAAGGAAATTCACACGATCTTTCGCGATTACACCGACTTGATCGAGCCGCTTTCGCTGGATGAGGCCTACCTCGACGTGTCCGACAGCGCGCATTTCGGTGGTAGCGCCACGCGGATCGCCCAAGACATTCGCCGTCGCGTCTCTAATCAGCTGCACATCACCGTTTCGGCGGGCGTTGCGCCGAACAAGTTTCTGGCCAAGATCGCCAGCGACTGGAAGAAGCCCAACGGCTTGTTCGTCATTACGCCGGATCAGGTCGAGGATTTTGTCAGTGGTTTGCCAGTGAGCAAGTTGCACGGTGTTGGCAAAGTGACCGCAGACAAATTAGGCAGGCTCGGCATCGTCGATTGTTCGCATCTGCGCGAATGGGACAAGTTGGCGCTTGTGCGCGAATTCGGCAGCTTCGGCGAGCGACTCTGGAGCCTGGCCCGTGGGATCGATGACCGGTTGGTGCACAACGACAGTCGTCGGCAGTCAATCAGTGTCGAAAACACCTACGACGTCGACCTGCCGGATCTGGTGAGCTGCCTCGATAAATTACCCGAGTTACTGGAGACCCTCGCCGGCCGCATGGCGCGAATCGACAGCAGCTATCGACCGGGCAAGCCGTTCGTCAAAGTGAAATTCCATGACTTCACCCAGACCACTCTGGAGCAGGCCGGGGCAGGGCGGGATTTGGGGAGCTATCAGTTGTTGCTGACTCAGGCGTTCAATCGCGGCGGGAAACCGGTGCGGTTGTTGGGTATTGGGGTAAGGCTGGAGGATTTGCGGGGCGGGTTTGAGCAGATGGAGTTGTTTGAGCGTTGATAGTCAAAAGCAAAAGATCGCAGCCTTCGGCAGCTCCTACTTTGGAATGCGTCCTCTGTAGGAGCTGCCGAAGGCTGCGATCTTTTAAGGGCCTTAATACGGTCCCGGATCCGCGACCAGTCGCCCGGCATCCTTGGTCAATGACTTGAGGAATTCGGTCTGCAACTCAGGATCGTTGCGCGTCAGTTCGATCAGGCTTTGTTCCAGCTCGGTGGCTTCTTCTTCCAGCCCCAGTTCCGACAAGCGTTTGACCCGGTGTACCCACTGGCTCACTTCGTCGTCTTCGAGGTCGTCGTAAATCAGCCCGTGAGCTTCGACCAGCTTGCCGCGCAAGGAGCTACTGACCGCCAGGGACGAGTTGGTGTGCACGTCGTCCTGAGCATCCTGGACACTGATCAGTAGCCGGCTCAAATGATTGATGTCGTGTTCGGCGAACGGGCTGTCCAGCAGGTTCACGCGCAATACACCGTTTTTGTCGGTGCTTAGCTCGAACGTTTCCTTGCCGGCCTTGACCTCAACCGGGCGCTCGCTCCATGGCAGGCTCGAGTACTCGGTGCGTTTGTCGAGCTGGACCTCGTCGATTCCCGCCAGATTCTGCTGCGCGCGACCATGAGACTGCGTGTTCATGAACGGGTTGAGCCCGGCGAAACCGTAGCTCAACCAATCCTTGGTCACGCTGTCCGGCAGGTTGCCGAGGGCGAACACGTTGACCACGTTCGCACCGACACCGGCCACCACGGCCACCGCGCCCAGCGGAATCTCGTAAACCTCCCGCCAGGGTTGGTAAGGCGTATAGCGATCGTAGTGACGCGTGACTTCGAATTCGGTGACTTCGAAAGTCTTCTGCTCGTGGATCTTCACCCGACGTTGCGGCAGCTCAAGCACCTTTGGCTCGCCGACATCAATCTGCAGGCTGTGATCGAGCAATTTACGCTCGACACGTTCCTCGTGCTCGCTGCGTTGTGACATGTGGTTGGCACAGCCGCTGACCAGCAGGGTGCCGCACAGGGCGGCACCACCGAGGCCTAAGGTGTTTCGCTTGAACATGACTTCTCTATCTGGTGTCAGCGGCGGATACGGGACTGAAGGAAGGACAGCACGTCTGCGACCGGCAGCGCTTGCGCTTCGGGCTCGGTGCGGCTCTTGTATTCCAGATTGCCTTCGGCGAGGCCGCGGTCACTGACCACGATCCGGTGAGGAATGCCGATCAGCTCCATGTCCGCGAACTTGATGCCCGGGCTGGTTTTCTTGTCGCGGTCGTCCAGCAGTACTTCGAAGCCGGCGGCAGTCAATTCTGCATACAGCTTGTCGGTGGCTTCGCGAACCTGTTCGGTTTCGTAGCGCAGCGGTACCAGAGCGATCTGGAACGGGGCCAGCGTGTCACTCCAGATGATCCCGTTGGCGTCGTTGTTCTGCTCGATGGCCGCAGCCACCACGCGGGAAACGCCGATGCCGTAGCAACCCATTTCCAGGGTCACTGGCTTGCCATTCTCGCCCAGCACTTCGCACTTCATCGCTTTGCTGTACTTGTTGCCCAGCTGGAAGATGTGCCCGACTTCGATGCCGCGCTTGATTTCCAGGGTGCCCTTGCCATCCGGGCTCGGGTCGCCGGCGACCACGTTGCGCAGGTCGGCAACGGTCGGAACCGGCAGGTCACGCTCCCAGTTCACGCCGAAGTAGTGTTTGTCGTCGATGTTGGCGCCGATGCCGAAGTCGCTCATCAGCTCGACGGAACGGTCGATGATGATTGGCAGCGGCAGGTTCAACGGACCGAGGGAGCCGGCGCCGGCGCCAATGGCGTCGCGCAGCTCGGCGTCGGTGGCCATGACTAGCGGGCTGGCCACGCCAGGTTGCTGGGCAGCCTTGATTTCATTGAGTTCGTGGTCGCCACGAATGACCAGGGCGATCAGCTTGCCTTCTTCCTCGGCGCGCACGATCAGGGTCTTGATGGTCTTTTCAATCGGCAGATTGAATTTTTCCACCAGCGCGGCAATCGTCTTGGTCTCTGGGGTGTCGACCAGGCGCAGCTCTTCAGCCGGCGCTGGACGGGACGTTTCCCGGGGCACCGCTTCGGCTTTCTCGATGTTCGCTGCGTAGTCGGAAACGTTGCTGAAGGCGATGTCGTCTTCGCCGGATTCGGCCAGCACGTGGAATTCGTGGGAGCCGGCGCCGCCGATCGAGCCGTTATCAGCTTCAACCGGGCGGAATTTCAGGCCCAGACGAGTGAAGATATTGCAGTACGCCAGGTGCATGCGGTCATAGGTGATCTGCAGCGACGGTTGGTCGGCGTGGAAGGAGTACGAGTCCTTCATGATGAATTCGCGACCGCGCATCAAACCGAAGCGTGGACGGATCTCGTCACGGAATTTGGTCTGGATCTGGTACAGGTTGATCGGCAGCTGTTTGTAGCTGCTCAACTCGTTGCGCATCAGGTCAGTGATGACTTCTTCGTGAGTCGGGCCGGCGCAGAAATCGCGACCGTGGCGATCCTTGAAGCGCAACAATTCAGGGCCGTATTCTTCCCAGCGACCGGATTCCTGCCACAGCTCAGCCGGTTGGGTGCTCGGCATCAACACTTCGAGAGAGCCAGCGGCGTTCATTTCTTCACGAACGACGGCTTCGACTTTGCGCATTACTCGCAAGCCCATCGGCAGCCAGGTGTACAGGCCCGAGGCGAGTTTGCGGATCATGCCGGCGCGCAGCATCAGCTGATGGCTGATCACGACCGCGTCGGAAGGCGTTTCTTTCTGTGTGGCGAGCAAAAATTGACTGGTGCGCATGGTTGGCCGTTGTCGGTTGCTGATGACGAGAAATGACGGAGCATTGTACGGGCGAGATCTGCTGGCGTACAGGCGTGCGGTCGGCGGGGTGTGGCGGGAGGGCGGGAATCCCCGCGCCCTCGGCGCTGCTTCCTGCTCAAGAACCTACGATTCTTCCGCGACCTGGGTCGGAACCGGTTCTGGTGTCGGCGTTGGCGTCGGACCTTCGCGGCGGCTCTCCTGGAACCAGTGCAATGCGATCAACAGCAGCGTCGGAACGCCCAGCAGGGCGGTGATCAGGAAGAAGTTGTGATAGCCGAATTTCTCCACCATGACCCCCGAGTAGCCGCCAATCAGGCGTGGCAGCAAGAGCATGATCGAGCTGAGCAGGGCGTACTGGGTCGCGGAGAACTTCAAGTTGGTCAGGCTCGACAGGTAGGCGACAAACGCCGAGGTCGCCAGGCCCGAGCTGAAGTTATCCAGGGAAATGGTGAGGATCAGCATGTTCAGGTTGGCGCCCATGTCGGCGAGCATCAGGAACAGCAGGTTGGTGCCCGCTGATGCAATGCCGCCGATGAGCAGAATCGGCAAGATGCCGAAGCGCACGATCAGCAAGCCGCCCATGCCGGCACCGACCAGGGTCATGATCAGGCCAAAGATCTTGCTGACGCTGGCAATCTGATCCTTGGTGAAGCCCTGGTCGATATAGAACACGTTAGCCATCACGCCCATGACCGTATCGGACATCCGATAGGTGGCGATCAGCCCAAGCAGCAGGAACGCTTGCCAGCGGTAACGCAGAATGAAGTCGTTGATCGGCGTCAGCACCGGCGCCAGGCCGCGGCGGCCAATGGCCGACAGGCACAGGGCGGTGAGGGTGGTGTAGAGGATCGCCCGCAGGAACGCGCGGTCTTCGAGCAGCAGGTCGAGCACGCTCACGCCTTGGAAAAGCACGCTGGCGAAATCGGTGTTGTACAGCTGGGTGAACATGGCCGGCACGGAAACCAGCAACACAATCAGCACAAACACTGAGGCCAGTTGATGCACAAAGCTGTAGCGCCCGGCCTGAAGCTGCGTGCGTAGCGGCACCGGCGGTTCGCGCATGAAAAAGGAGGTCAGCAGCGCCGGAACCATCAAGGCGCCGAACAGGATGTAGGTGCCGGCCCATGCCGAATGCTTATAGTTGAAACCGGTGGAACCGAAGCCTTCAGCGAAGAACAGGGCACCGGCGGTGGCGAGCAGCGCGGCGATCCGATAACCGGACATGTAACTGGCGGCGAGCGCGGCCTGACGGCTGTCTTCAGCGATTTCCAGGCGATAGGCGTCGACCGCGATGTCTTGCGTCGCCGAAGCGAAGGCGACAACCACAGCAATGGCGATCAGCCAGGACAAATGCTTTTGCGGGTCGCAGAAACCCATCCCTATCAGGCCGAGGATGACCAGTGCCTGGGAAAGCACCAGCCAGGAACGTCGTCGACCGAGCTTGCCGAGAAATGGCAGGCGCCATTGGTCGAGCAGCGGTGACCAGACCCATTTAAAGGCGTAGGCCAGGCCGATCAGGCTTGCATAGCCAATGGTTTCGCGAGCCACACCGGCTTCGCGCAGCCAGACCGAAAGTGTCGAAAACACCAGCATGTAGGGCAGGCCGGCGGCGAAACCAAGCAGCAACAGTACAAGGGTCGATGGGCTGGCATAGGCGGCGAGCGCGGCGCGCCAGGTTTTACGGGGCATGGGCTGGAGTCTGCCTCAAGAAATACGGAAACAAAGCGCGCACTCTAACCGCTGTGCTCTACCGGGCGCCAGCCATGGCGCTGAATATCAACACGATTGTTCAGGATACTGATGCCCTCCATGCGCAAACGCGCGCGTTGTTCATCCCCTGACGGGCTGCCCGCAGGCAGGCTGATACGCCCGCCGGCGCCGAGCACGCGGTGCCAGGGTAATTTGCTGTCGCCCGGCAGTTGGCTCAATGTCCGTCCGACGAAGCGGGCGGCACGACCCAGTCCCGCCAGCTCGGCGAGCTGACCGTAACTCACGACTTTGCCCTCCGGGACTTGCGCCAGTGTCAGGTACAGCGCCGTGCGTCGGATTTGCGCCGGACTATCGGTTTCAGTGGTTGAGTCGGTCACGTCGGCAGTTCCTGAAAAAGTTCGCCTTACCGTCTGTAGAGTAAATCCTGGATCACCCATTGAGAAATGAACTCAATAGAAATAGTCGGGTCAGTCCTTGCTAGGGTTTTATTCGTATGGATAATGCCGACTTTTTTTCGCAAACTTGAGCCTGTATTTGCTTATGTTGTCCAGAACCCTGCTGTGCCTGGCTGTCGTCAGTGCCTCCACGCCCTTGCTCGCCGATACCGTCTGGTTGAAGAACGGTGACAAGCTGAGCGGCAAGATCACCGTTTTCGATGGCGGCAAGCTGTTGATCCAGACCGAATACGCCGGTGCCGTCCCGATTGACTGGAAACAGGTCAAAACCCTGGAAAGCGATCAGCAGTTGCTGGTCAAGCAGGATGCCTACACTGGCGAAAAGGCCAAGGCGCTGCATGCGGCAGAAGATGGCAAGGTCATCTTGGCTAACGGCGAGGCTCCCAAGACTGTGGAGCTGGCAAGTATCCAGCAGATTCTAAAGCCCAAGCCTGTCGTCGAGGATTTGGTGTGGAAGGGTAATATCGATGCAGCACTGGATTATCAGCGGGCCGAGAAGGACACCGACGATTACGATATCGACTTCAAGACCACTGCGCGTCATGGCAGATGGCGGCACACTGCAGAAGGCGAGTACAACCGCGAATTTCAGGATGGCGTGGTCACTACCGACAACTGGCGGGGTGAATACTCGCTAGACCGCTTCCTGACCGAAAAATGGTTCTGGCAAGGGCGCGCGGTCTATAAGCGCGACAAGGTCGAAGAGCTGGCCCGCCAGCGCACAGTCGGTACCGGCCCCGGTTACCAATTTTGGGACGACGAGCTGGGCGCATTTTCCCTGGGGTCGCTGGTCAACCGCACGGACTATGAGTTCGCAGACGGTGGCAAGGAAAACTTCTATTCCGTGGCGATGAAGTGGGACTACAACCGCTACCTGATTGGTAAGAAGGTGGAGTTTTTCACGAACGGCGAAGTGGGCAAGCCGTTGTCGGGCGTGGCGGATTACGCCCTCGATGCCGAAATGGGCTTGCGCTACAAAGTGACCGAATGGGCGTCGCTTAACCTGAAGGCTGAGCGCGACATCATCAGCGGCACCGACGATGCTGATTTGGACAAGACCCGTTACACCGCAGGGTTTGGCGTGGCCTGGTAGGACGCAAAAAATCGCAGCCATGGGCTGCGATTTTTTTTGCCTGCAAAACAGGCAGGCACAAAAAAGCCCCGCTTTTGAGGGCGGGGCTTTTTACTAAAGCAAGTACAAGTTAGATAACTTGAACTTCTTCAGCTTGCATGCCTTTCTGACCGCGGGTAGCGATGAAAGAAACCTGTTGGCCTTCTTTCAGGCTTTTGAAGCCGTCGGATTGGATTGCTTTGAAGTGAACGAACAGGTCGTCACCGGATTGTGGAGTGATGAAGCCGAAGCCTTTTTCATCGTTGAACCACTTAACGGTACCAGTTTGGCGATTAGACATGGTGTAACTCCTTGAACAAAGATAACTGCGACGCAGGAAGAACCCTGGCCGAGACTGAGTGCAAAGAGCAGGAAAAATTCTTGTAGATGGTTGGATCGAAATTCAACATATCGTGTAGAGATTCTCAGTGACACAAGCAGCACAGTGGCGCCACCTTAACCCTTTTTCCGGAACGTGCCAATGCTTCCTGCGAAGGTTTCTCTGTTTTCATGACTGACGGTCCGCCGGTTTACCCGCAAGGGCCGGAAATTACGGGGGATCGGCAAGATTTGTGACCCGGACTTTGAACCCGAAGCGCGCGCCCGGTAAGATGCCGGACAGATTTTTTCCACCTCGCTATTCAGGACACCCGCCATGAGCATCAAATCGGACAAGTGGATTCGCCGCATGGCGCAAGAGCACGGCATGATCGAGCCCTTCGTAGAGCGCCAGATGCGCGGCGAAGGCGCCGACCGAGTGATTTCCTACGGCGTGTCGAGCTATGGCTACGACGTACGCTGCGCCGATGAATTCAAAGTGTTCACCAACATCAATTCGGCGACCGTTGATCCAAAGAACTTCGACGAGAAGAGCTTCGTCGACGTCAAGAGCGATGTCTGCATCATCCCGCCGAACTCCTTTGCCTTGGCACGCACCGTGGAATTCTTCCGTATTCCGCGCAATGTGCTGACGATCTGCCTGGGTAAAAGCACCTACGCGCGTTGCGGCATTATCGTCAACGTGACGCCGCTCGAGCCCGAGTGGGAAGGCCACGTGACCCTGGAATTCTCCAACACCACCACGCTGCCGGCAAAAATCTACGCCAACGAAGGTGTGGCACAGATGCTGTTCTTCGAATCCGACGAAGAGTGCGAAGTGTCCTACAAGGACCGTGGCGGCAAGTATCAGGGCCAGCGCGGCGTCACCCTGCCACGCACCTGATCCGTTCGTCTGGCAAGTCGTGGGAATTCTTCAGCGGGTGGACACTCTATTGGGTGTACTGCCCGGTTCGCGCAACGCGGACGGGGCCATCGCTCAGGAGTGCCCTATGAAGATCGATCCGCGAATAAGTGCCGAACTGGCAAGGCTTGAGCCCAATCAGGTTGGCGTTTTGGCCTGGTCCTTGTTGGCACATCCACCTATCAGCACGGCAGGGGGCATCCCCGGTCAGCCTGATCCCGATACCCCCAACGAACAACCCAACGAGCCCGGTGAGCCTACGCTGCCGGATGAGCCGCCTCCCGCGCCCGTTGCCTAAGGTCTGACTACATCAGTCCTGCAACCTGGAGCTGCCGAAGGCTGCGAGCTTTTATGGATTGCGAGATTTTATAGCCGAAAAGCAAGATCAAAAGATCGCAGGCTTCGCCAGCTCCTACAGTGATCTGTAGCGGCGGGCGAAACCTGTGATTTTTTACTTCAGGTTGCCGCTCAGAAACTGCTTCAACCGCTCACTTTTCGGATTGCCCAGCACATCGTCCGGCGCACCTTCTTCCTCCACCAGCCCTTGGTGCAGGAACAACACCTGGCTCGATACTTTGCGGGCGAAGCTCATTTCGTGGGTCACCATGATCATGGTCCGGCCTTCTTCGGCCAGGCCCTGGATCACCCTGAGCACCTCACCCACCAGTTCGGGATCGAGTGCCGAGGTCGGTTCGTCGAACAGCATGACTTCTGGTTCCATGGCCAACGCCCGAGCAATGGCGACCCGTTGCTGCTGACCGCCGGACAAAAACGCAGGGTACTGATTCGCCACCCGCGCCGCCAGCCCGACCTTGTCGAGATAACGCCGCGCGCGGTCTTCGGCTTCCTCTTTGCTGCAACCCAACACCCGACGTGGGGCCATGGTGATGTTTTCCAGCACCGTCATGTGGCTCCACAGGTTGAAGTGCTGGAACACCATGGCCAGGCGGGTGCGGATCCGTTGCAGTTCGTCGTCATCGGCCACGTGCATGCCGTGGCGATCCTTGATCATGCGGATGTTCTGGCCGTCCAGACTCATGGCGCCGTCGTTGGGCTGTTCGAGAAAGTTGATGCAACGCAGGAAGGTACTTTTGCCCGAGCCGCTGGCGCCGATCAGGCTGATGACGTCGCCGGTGTTGGCCTTGAGCGAAACGCCTTTGAGTACTTCATGTTCGCCATAGCTTTTATGCAGGCCTTCAATGGTCAGTTTGTACATGGGGCATGCATCCTCAAGGCGAAAGTAGGTAGCCGCTGCGATAGGCTTCGGTGCCTGCGACGTGGGCGATCACCATGCCGGCAGTGGCCATGCGCCGTAGAGAGCGGGCGTACAACAACCCGGCGACGGTGCAATGAACGGGGGTGACGCGGTCAAAGATCGGGTCGATGATTTCAGCGATCAGTTGCCCGGCTTCGAGGTATTCCCCTGGTAGCGCGGTGAACACCAGCAGCCCGCCGACCGGTGTTGCCACCGGTTCAACACCGGCCAGCGGCGTAGCCGGGTAGGGCAGCTCGGGCAGCGACGCGGGTTCGCCGGCAATGGCGCCGAAATGAATCAGGTAATTGATCAGCGCCTGGCAATCAAGGCTGGCCAGCGGGTGATTGACGTCACCCTGACCGCGCAATTCGACGGTGACCGAAAAACTGCCCAGCGGAATATCAAAGTGTTCGCCGAAGCGTTCCTTCAACTGCCACCAGAGCAGGGTGAAGCATTCATCGAACGACTGACCGCCGGAATCGGTGGCCAGCAGGCTGGCTTCGGCACCGATGTACCGCGCCAGCGGCTCGACCTGCGGCCACGCCTCGGGCGTGGTGTAAAGGTGGGCGACCGCTTCGAAATCGCAATGCAGGTCCAGCACCATGTCGGCATCGCAGGCCAGCCGTTGCAGAACCAGGCGCTGGGATTGCAGTTGCGTGCTGGCAGTCTGTTGGGCGAGGGCATTGCGCAGGCTGCTGCGAATCAGTTCGAGGTTGTGCTGCGGATCGTCGCCGAGCAGGCCTTCGATCTCGTTGCCGACGGCTTCGCTCAGATCGACGAACCAGCGGTTGAAGTTTTGTCCGCTTTCGAGGTCGTAACGGCCCAGCGGCACATCCATCAGCACTTGTTCGAGGCCGACCGGGTTGGCGATTGGCACTAGCACGATTTCGCTGCGCAAACGGCCGGCGGCTTCGAGTTCCGCCAGACGTTGCTTGAGGTGCCAGGCAACCAGCATGCCGGGCATTTCATCGGCGTGCAGGGACGACTGGATGTAAATCTTGCCTTTGGCCGATGATGGGCCGAAGTGAAAGCTGTGAATCTGTCGCGCGGTCCCCGGCAGCGGGGCCAACAGGTCATGAATCTGGTGGCGCATGTCTCTTTATCCCTAAAGCGGGTCCTAGTGGGTCGGCCCGAGGAAGGCCAGCCATCGGCGTTCGGCGAGGCGGAACAGGCCGACCAGCGCAAAGGTAACGGTCAGGTAGATCAGCGCAGCGATGCCGAACGACTGGAAAGTCAGAAAGGTCGCCGAGTTGGCGTCTCGCGCGACTTTCAAGATGTCCGGGATGGTCGCGGTGAAGGCCACGGTGGTTGAGTGCAGCATCAAAATCACTTCGTTGCTGTAATAAGGCAACGAACGACGCAGGGCCGAAGGCATGATCACGTAGGCATAAAGCTTCCAGCCTGTCAGACCGTAAGCCTTGGCCGCTTCGACTTCACCATGCGCCATGCTGCGAATCGCCCCGGCGAAAATCTCTGTGGTGTAGGCGCAGGTGTTCAGGGCGAAAGCCAGGATCGTGCAGTTCATCGCATCGCGAAAGAACGCATCCAGCACCGGTTGCGCACGGATCGCGGCCAGGCTGTAAATCCCGGTGTAGCAGATCAGCAGCTGGATATACAACGGCGTACCGCGGAACAGGTAGGTGTAGAACTGCACCGGCCAGCGGATGTAGAAGTTCGGCGAAACCCGGGCGATAGAGAGTGGAATCGACACCAGAAAACCGATGAAGATCGACGCACTGAGCAGCCACATGGTCATGGCCAGGCCGGTGATGTTGTAGCCGTCGGTATAAAGGAAAGCTTTCCAGTATTCCTGCAAGAGCTCGATCATCGTACGGCCTCCCGGGAACCGGCGGCGTAGCGGCGTTCGAGCCAGCGCAAGACGAAGTTGGAGGCACTGGTGATCAGCAGGTAAATCAGTGCTGCAAGCACCAGGAAGTAGAACAGCTGATAAGTGCTTTTACCGGCGTCCTGCGCAGCCTTGACCAGGTCGGCCAGGCCGATGATCGAGACCAGTGCGGTGGCCTTGAGCATCACCATCCAGTTGTTACCGATACCCGGCAGGGCAAAACGCATCATCTGCGGGAACACCACGATCCAGAAACGCTGGCCGCGCTTGAGGCCATACGCGGTCGCCGCTTCTACCTGGCCCCGTGGGACCGCGAGAATCGCGCCACGGAAGGTTTCAGTGAAGTACGCGCCATAAATGAAGCCCAGGGTGATGACCCCGGCGCTGAACGGGTTGATCTCGATGTATTCCCATTCCATGAAATCGGTAAACGACGTCAACCAGGTCTGCAGGCTGTAGAAGATCAACAGCATCAGCACCAGGTCCGGCACACCGCGAATCAGTGTGGTGTAGAGCTGGGCCGGAACCCGTACCAGTTTGACTTTTGACAGTTTGGCACTGGCGCCGAGCAAGCCGAGCAAAACGGCCACCAACAGCGACAGCACCGATAATTTGATGGTCATCCAGGTGCCTTCCATCAGCAGCGGACCGAAGCCCTTGAGGCTGAAGGCTGAGAGCCCCAGGTTTTGTAAGAGGTTTTCGAACATAAATCAGCAACCTGATCGAGTAAAAAAAGCGCCCATCGCAAGATGGGCGCCTGGCATTATTTGCCGCTGTACAGATTCAGATCGCCAAAGTGTTTCTTCTGAATGGTGGCGTAGGTGCCATCGTCGTGTAACGCTTTGATACCTTTATCCAAAAGTGCCTTGAGGTCTTTGTTACCTTTCGAGATACCGACAGCCGTTTTGGCTGGCAGCAATTCGCTGTCCACCGGCTTGCTGATTTCGTAACCGGCGCCATTTGGCGATTTCAAAAAGCTCAGTTCGGCTTGCAGCATGTCCTGGATCGCTGCGTCGAGGCGACCGGAAGTCAGGTCGGAATACACCTGATCCTGGTTCTGATAGGCCTGGGTTTTCACGCCAGCCTTGTCCAGAACGGCTTTGGCATAGGCTTCCTGAATGGTGCCTTGCTCGTAGCCGACGGTTTTGCCCTTCAGCGAAGCTACGTCTTCGGTCAGGCCGGAACCTTTCTTGAATACGTAAGCGGTTGGGCCGGAGAACAGCTCGCTGGAGAAGTCGATGACTTTTTCGCGGGCCGGGGTGACGGTCATCGAAGAGATCACACCGTCGAATTTATTGGCCTTCAGGCCCGGAATCATGCCGTCGAAATCGCTTTCGACCCATTTGCACTTGACCTTCAGCTCGGCGCAGATCGCGTTACCCAGATCGATGTCGAACCCTACCAGGCTACCGTCAGCCGCTTTCGACTCGAACGGAGCGTAGGAAGGGTCAACGCCAAAACGCAATTCCTTGTATTCCTTGGCCAGCGCGGAACCGGCTGCCATGCACAACGCCAGTGCAGAAAAGGTCAGCAATGCTTTTTTCATTATTCAATCCCTAAAAACCAATATGAGCGCTTGTGGCGCAGAATTATTGTTACTGGAAAGCGTAAGACCCTATGAAAGTAGCAATTTCCGAACCAGAGTCCCGAACAAGTGTTTTAAAAGGTGATTCAAGAAATGGCAAGGAGGGATTTGTGCACGAAAACGGGCATTGAAAATTTGATGCACCAACTTGGTTTGGAATCGCACAAATCCCTGTGGGAGCGGCGGTGCGGCGATCCGACTTGCTCGCGAAAGCGGTGTATCAGCCAACATAGATGTTGGATGTGATGGCCTCTTCGTGAGCAAGTCGGATCGCCGCACCGCCGCTCCCACAGGGATTCGGTTTAGCTCAACAGGTCCTGAAGCGTCGCCAGGTTGTCCGCTTCTTCGACGGTTTTATCCTGCCGCCAGCGCAACATCCTCGGAAACCGCACCGCAATCCCGCTCTTGTGTCGTTTGGACAGGGCGATGCCCTCAAATCCCAGTTCAAACACCAGGCTCGGCGTCACGCTGCTCACCGGCCCGAATTTCTCTACGGTAGTCTTGCGCACGATGCTGTCGACCTGGCGCATTTCTTCGTCTGTCAGCCCCGAATACGCCTTGGCGAACGGCACCAGTGCGCGTTCGCTCGCCTCAGGCGGGCCGTCCCACACGGCGAAGGTGTAATCGCTGTAGAGACTGGCGCGGCGACCATGACCACGTTGCGCATAAATCAGCACCGCATCGACGCTGAACGGGTCGACTTTCCATTTCCACCAGACGCCCATGTCCTTGGTACGCCCGACGCCATACAACGCATCCCGGGCCTTGAGTATCATGCCTTCGACACCGAGCTTGCGGGAGGCTTGCCGTTGTCGGGCGAGGTCGAACCAGTCTTCGCCGGTGAGCAGGGGTGAAAGGAGTAACACCGGGTTGTGGCCGCTGGCGACGACGTGCTCCAGTTGAGTGCGACGCTTGGCTTGAGGCTGGTTGCGCCAGTCTTCGCCCTGCCATTCCAGCAGGTCGTAGGCGAGGACCACCACCGGCACTTCTTCGAGGATTTTTTTATCCAGGGTTTTACGGCCGATTCGTTGTTGCAACAGAGCGAAAGGCTTTACCGCCGGTGAAGTCGGGGATTGAGGGCTGAAGGCGTCCTCTGTGGTGGGTTGTTCGGTTTTCCAAGCGACGATTTCACCGTCGATCACCGTGCCATCGGGCAAGCAGTGAACCAGACGCTCGAGTTCGGGGAAGCGCTCGGTGACCAGCTCTTCACCTCGCGACCAGATCCACAGTCGCCCCTCGCGTTTGACCACCTGGGCGCGGATGCCGTCCCACTTCCATTCCACTTGCCAATCGCTGGCCGGGCCGAGCAGGGCTTCGAATTGTTCAACGGGTTGTGATAGCGCGTGAGCGAGGAAAAACGGGTAGGGCTGACCGCCACGTTGGGCATGTTCATCAGACGATTCGGTGGCAATCAGCTTCAAATAACTGGACGCACTCGGGCGGTTGGACAGGTCGGTGTAACCCACCAGTCGCTGGGCGACGCGTTTGCTGTCGAGCCCGGCCATGGCCGCCAAGGCGCGGGTGACCAGCAACTTGGAGACCCCGACGCGGAAGCTGCCGGTGATCAGTTTGATGCAGAGCATCAGGCTCTGGCGGTCCAGTTGCGACCACAGGGCAGGCAGTCGCTCGGCAAGGACTTGCGGGGTTTCACCGCGCAGCGGCAGCAGTTTGTCTTCAATGCAGACCGCCAATCCATCGTTGGAGCTGTGAAGCGCTTCGGGCAGCACCAGCGATATGGTTTCCGCCAGATCGCCGACTGCCTGATAACTCTCTTCGAACAGCCACGGCGAGAGGCCGGAGATCTCCACCGCCAACTCTCGCAGGATGCTCACCGGCACCAGTTGCCGAGGCCGCCCGCCGGACAAAAAGTAAACAGCCCATGCGGCATCTTCCGGCGCGGCCTCGGCGAAGTAGTGTTGCATCGCCGCCAGTTTGGCGTTGCTCGACGTCGTGGCATCGAGTTCGGCGTACAACTCGGCGAACGCCTTCATGGCAGCACCTCGGCGCTCTCGGGGTCGACGGCTGCATTTTCTTCCTCATCGTCGCCGTACTCGGTGCTGAAACTCATGGCATCGAGACCCTGTTCGCGCAGATGGCGCACCAGTACTCCGACCGAACCGTGGGTCACCATCACGCGCTCAGCACCGGTCTGTTCTATGGCCCAGAGCAGGCCGGGCCAGTCGGCATGGTCAGACAGTACAAAGCCACGATCCACGCCACGTCGCCGCCGTGTGCCACGCAAACGCATCCAGCCGCTGGCGAAACCATCGCTGTAGTCACCGAAGCGACGCATCCAGGTGCTGCCGCCAGCCGAAGGCGGGGCCAGGACCAACGCCTTGCGCATCATGGGGTCGCTCTTTTTTACCTCGCCGGCATAGATCGTTGGCGGTAAATAAATACCACCTTGGCGATAAACCTGATTGAGCGGTTCCACGGCGCCATGCACCAGAATGGGGCCTAGGCTGGCATCGATGCCGTGGAGAATTCGCTGCGCCTTGCCGAAGGCATAGCAGAACAACACGCTGGTTTTGTCGGCGGCGGCGTTGGCTTGCCACCACTGATTGATCTCGGCAAACACGTGCGCCTGGGGCTGCCAGCGATAAATAGGCAGGCCGAAGGTCGATTCAGTGATGAAGGTATTGCAGCGCACGGGTTCGAACGGCGCACAGGTGCCGTCGGGCTCGATCTTGTAGTCGCCCGAGGCGACCCAGACTTCGCCGCCGTATTCCAGACGCACCAGTGCCGAGCCGAGGACATGGCCGGCGGGGTGAAAACTCAAGGTGACACCATGGTGGGTCAGGGGTTGACCGTAGGGCAGGGTTTGCAGGTTGATGTCCTGGCCCAATCGCGCACGCAAAATCCCTTCGCCGGGAGCGGCCGCCAGATAATGCTGATTGCCGGTGCGGGCATGGTCGCCGTGAGCGTGGGTGATGACTGAACGCTCGACCGGCCGCCACGGGTCGATGTAGAAATCCCCGGCCGGGCAGTACAAACCTTCAGGACGCGCGATAACAAGATCCATGTTGTTACCAAAATCTAGGGACTTGTTAGCTATGAGGTTTGCGCGAAGCCAGAAGTTCTATCGAGTTTTTGGGGCAAGTGACATTCAAGTGTGGGAGCGGGCTTGCTCGCGAAAGCGGTGTGTCAGGCAACGATGATATTGACTGATACGACGCCTTCGCGAGCAAGCCCGCTCCCACATTGGTTCGGTGTTGAGCCTTACTTACCGGGTGTCAGCGTCAACCGCGTCTTCCCATACACCTTGTCAAAGTTCTGCGGCTGCATCGGCAAACTCATGTATTGCCCCTTCAGCCAAGGATCAATGCTGTCGAGGTAGTTTGGACTCGCCGGATTACCGGATTGCCCCGTACCGTTCTGCCCCATCAGCGGTTCGGCCTGGCCGAAGTCGACGATAAAGCGCGTGGCCGGCGCCAGCGTGGTGTTGAAGTCCTGACCCCAGGCGAGCGCTGCGGTATTCAGCGTGGTGTGGTCGCCACCGGCCGCGAGCGGACCGCGTACTGTCTGGCCACTGGCGTTTTTCCACTCGTAGCGGTGCAGTTTGCCCCACTGCCAGGCTTTGTGAACGCCGCCCAACTGGCTGTCGCCCGCGCTGATCGTGGCTGCCAGGCTGCGGGCGAGGATCGCCGGTTTATCTTCTTTCTGCGGTGTGCGAGCGTCATCCCAGAACGGACTGTCCTCACGCCCCAGCAGGTGATCGGCCTGGGCCGCGTAGGACAACTTACCGTTGGCGATAAAGGCTTTCCACGTCGGGCTGCTTTCCGGGCCCAGTTCGTCGAGGAAGATTTGCTGGGTGCTTTGCTGCAGGAACAATTCGTAAATCGCTGCATCAGCGGAGGTCGGGCTGAGTTTGCCGTCGAAGGCCATCAAGCGGGTATACGCCTCGCGAGCCTTGCCACGATCCGCCACAGGCAACGCTTCAATGGCCTGCTTGAGCGGTTGCGACATGCCCGGTGCGTCGAACATTTTCTTCAGCTTGGCAGCGAAGGTTGTGGTCTGGTCGTATTGCATGGCGATCAGGCTGCGCGTGTCGTGTTTGCCCACGCTCGCCAGTTCGGCCAGGCGTTCGCCACGCTCCGGCGCCGACCATGAATTGGACAGCTGCATGCCGTAGCCATGGGGAATGACGCGCTGGTTGGCAGTGCCGAGCCAGCCCTGGGCCGGATCCTGGTCATAGGGATGGAGCATCGGGTCGGCGTAACCATCCCAATCGTAACGACCTTCCCAGCCCGGCGACGGCAGCAGGCCTTCACCTTCGCGACGGTTTGGGTAGCGACCGGTGACTTGCCAGCCGATGTTACTGGCGTCGGCAAATACCAGGTTCAGCGCGATGGCGCGGATTTCGCGGCTGGCGTCCGAGGCTTTCTCGACGGTCTGCGCCCGGGACAGGTCGAAAAACGCATCCAGGGTCTTGTCATCGGTGAAGTTCGGCGTCTGCAAGGCCAGGCCGAAACCGTTGGCCAGCGTCGTGCCTTGGGCACTGTTGAGCAGCGGGCCATGGCGGGTTTCGTACACGACTTCGCGAATCGGCCGCTGGCCTTTGACGAAGTAGGTTTCGTTTCGCACGATCGCCGGCTGCCATTTGCCGCCGACTTCGTAGGAAAGACCATTGCCCTGGCGTTTGATTTTTTCCAGGAACAGGTCCTGGTTGTCGCCCATGACGGTGGTCATGCTCCACGCCACTTTGCCGTTGAAACCGCCGAGCACCATCGGCAAACCGGCAATCGTCACACCAGAAGCCTGGTACTTCGGCGCGCGAATCTGCACGTAACTGAACAACGACGGCACGCCCAGTGGGCCATGACTGTCGCTGGCCAGCAGGCTTTTGCCGCTGCGACTGCGTTGCGGGCCGATCGCCCAGTTGTTCGACGAGGTGGCGCCCAGCAAATTCAGATCGGACAGTTGGCTCGTGGCTTTGCTGATCTCGGCCAGGCCCGGGATTTGCCCGTTGAGCTTGATGCCCTGAAGTTTTTCAGCTTCGGCTAGCGGTAGTTTTTCATCGGGAGCGGACGGCGTCAGCCATGGGAGCTTGTCGGTGCTGACGGTCTGGGCCAGCATCAGCGAGGCAATCTCTTCCGGCAGGTTGGCCGACTGGCTGAAGTTCAGCAGGCAGAAAATCAGCGCCGAATCTTCCGGCTTCCAGTATTCAGGCTTGTAGCCGGTGGCCGCGAGGTCCGCTGGCAGCTTGTCGCGATAGCGGAACAGGTAGGCGTTGACGCCGCGGGCATAGACTTCGAAGAAGCGTTTGAGGCGCGGCGAAGACGCCTTGTACAGCTCGCCGGCGCTTTTCTTCAGATTGACGGCGCGCATGTAGCGGTCAGCGTCCAGCAGGTCTGAGCCAGACATCTCCGACAAACGGCCCTGAGCCAACAGGCGCAGGGTGACCATTTGCGTGATCCGGTCGGTGGCGTGGACGTAACCCAGGGTGAACAGCGCGTCGTGGAAGGTGTTGCTTTCGATCAACGGCATGCCCATGGCATTGCGGCGTACCGAAACGTTCTGCGCCAGGCCCTTGAGCGGCTGCACACCGGTGGTCGGCGGGAGGGTGTCCTGGGTGTTCCAGGTCTGACAACCGGTCAGGCTCAAAACACCGGCCACTGCAGCGGCAACGCCGAACCGGGGAAGAAAATGTGTAAGGGCTGGCGAGGCCATGGCAAAGCTCCTGCGGGGGGGTAGCGTCATTAAAGGCGCTACGTTAGTGAGCAGGAGGTGGCCGCGCAAGCGGGGTATCAGGTTATTTCAGGATTTGTCTGTGGAACGGAAAAAGATCGCAGCCTCGTTTCACTCGACAGCTCCTACACGGTTTTGCATTCCCTGTAGGAGCTGTCGAGTGAAACGAGGCTGCGATCTTTTGATCTTCCATCAGGATTTAGGCGGGTTGATCTTGGCCGCGAGGGCATACGCCTTCACCGTCGCCGGACGGCTCTGGATGTGGTTGAACCAGCGCAGCACGTTGGGGAAGTCTTCCAGGTTCTGGCTCTGCCACTTGTGGGAAACGATCCACGGGTAGATCGCCATGTCGGCAATGCTGTATTCGCTGCCGGCGACGAAGTCTTTATCGGCCAGCTGCTTGTCGAGTACCCCATAGAGGCGGGCGGTTTCGTCGATGTAGCGCTTGATTGCGTAGGGGATCTTCTCCGGCGCGAACTGGCTGAAGTGATGATTCTGCCCCGACATCGGGCCCAGGCCGCCCATCTGCCAGAACAACCATTGCAGCGCTTGTTGGCGACCGCGCAGGTCTTTGGGCAGGAACTTGCCGGTTTTCTCTGCCAGGTACAGCAAAATCGCCCCGGACTCGAACAGTGCCAACGGCTCACCGCCATCGGCCGGTTCGGGATCGACGATGGCCGGAATTTTGTTGTTCGGGGAGATTTTCAGGAATTCGGGTTTGAACTGGTCGTTCTGGCTGATGTTGATCGGGTGCACGTTGTAGGGCAGGCCGGCTTCTTCAAGGAATATCGAGATTTTGTGGCCGTTGGGGGTGGTCCAGTAATACAGGTCGATCATGGAGTACTCCAAATCTAGAGATGTCGTTACTTGCGGACAGCAAACGCCGGCATCAGGTCGTCCTGTTTGCGTTCGATAGCTTGCCTGTAGGAACAGGTGATGCTGAAGTGCGTGAAATTCAATGACCCCGCATGAGAAAAACCGGCATGGAGCTCAAAACAAACGCGGCACTGATCATCATCGATCAACAAAAAGGCATTCTGCATCCCAAACTCGGTCGCCGAAATAATCTTCAGGCAGAGCAGCGAATCCTCGATTTGCTAGGGCATTGGCGCCGAACCGGGCGACCGGTGATTCATGTGCAGCACCTGTCCCGTTCACCTGGCTCGGTGTTCTGGCCGCAGCAATCGGGGGTGGAATTTCAGGAGCGGTTTCAGCCACAGGCCGGTGAGCAGCTTATTCAAAAGCAGGTGCCGGATGCGTTTTGTGCGACGGGGCTTGAGAAAATTTTGCGAGAGGCGGGGATCGATCAGTTGGTCATTGTCGGCGTAGCGACCAACAACTCGGTGGAATCCACGGCGCGAACGGCCGGGAATCTGGGGTTTGAAACGTGGGTCGTGGAGGATGCGTGTTTTACCTTCGACAAGGCTGACTACTTTGGGAAAACCCATACAGCCGAGGAAGTGCATGCGATGTCGCTGGGTAATCTACAGGGCGAATACGCGACGGTCGTGAGCGTTGCGCAGATCCTGAAGTGAGGGTGACTTTGAGGGCCTCTTCGCGGGCAAGCCCGCTCCCACAGGGGATTTGCAGTGGCCGCAAAAATTGGGCCTGGTGCAACTCAAATGTGCGGGCTTGCTCGCGAAGGCGATTCAACAGGCGAAGAAGTTCTCCACCCGAAGCATCAAGCGCCGTGGCACTTCTTGAATTTCTTGCCGTTGCCGCATGGGCAAGGGTCGTTGCGGCCGACGTCTTTCAGGGCGTTGCGCACCGGTTCCTGGTGGGCGTGGCCGCAGTTCGGGCCGTGGACATGGCCATGGTCGTGATCATGGTGGTCGTGATGGTCATGATCGTCATGATCGTGGTTGCAGTCAGGGCCATGGACATGGGGTTGCTGGGTCATCGGTTTTGCTCCGGAATTAAATCGGCGGGGATTATCACGCCATTGCGCGCCAGGTGCACGTAGTGCGCGATGAATAAACCGGTTTCCAGTTCACCTTCCAGACGATAGGGAATGGGCTGCTTGGGTTTTTTCAGCAGTTTCACCAGATCCCGCACCTTGGGCCACAGGTTGGTGCGGATCGGCACTTTGAAGTAGGCACTGCGTTTGGGGCCGACTGTGAACCAGTGTTCGTGCTCACCTTCGGTCAGCAGCATGTCGCCCAAGTGAATGCGGTACTCGATGCCCCGCACCGTCAGGTCACTGTCGTTGGGGTTGTCGACGCGAAAGTGCAGCAGGAATTTTTGCTGCATCAGTTTGGCCTGGACCACTTCGACCTTGACCAGATGCACCTGCGGTTCCGGTTCATCATCGCCGAACCAGGACGCACAGCCGCCAAGCCCCAGAAACAGGAGCAGGGTGAACAGATAAAGTGCGGGTCGCCGGGTGATCATGGTCGGGTTTCTCCCTTGAGCACCAGTCTAGCCCTAAAAGATCGTAGCCTTCGGCAGCTCTTACACTGGATCGGCGTACACCCGTAGGAGCTGCCGAAGGCTCGGGCCGCGTTCGGACGATCTTTTGACGTCACTTCAACTGCTGAAATAACCCGCACAACACTTCTTGAACTTCTGCCCGCTGGCACAAGGGCACGCATCGTTGCGCCCGGCCTTGAGTTGTACGGTGGGGTCGATGAAGTACCAGTGGCCGGCGTTCTGCACGAACGACGAGCGCTCGCGGTGGCTGTGTTCACCGCTGCCGTCGTGCCAGCGCGCGGTGAACGTCACGAAGGCGTGTTCCGGCTGACCGCCCAAGACCTCGGAGCTTTCCACCTCAAGGCCCAGCCAGGTGCTTTGGGCGCTCCAGTCGCTGATGGACTGTCGATCCAGCCCTGCCTGTTGTGCGGGCAGGGTGGTCGCCACCAGATAATCGATCAGCCCCAGTACGTAGGCGCTGTAGCGCGAGCGCATCAAGGCTTCGGCACACGGTGCCGGATGACCGGCATGGTAATGGCCGCAGCAGGCATCAAGCAGGGTGCCGCTACCGCAGGGGCAAATGGATGTACTCATTGCGTTACCACCAATATTTCCCGAAGTTTTCCGGATTGGCCCAGAACCGTGAGTTGAGCCAGTCGGGGACTTGTTTGTAGTCAAGCAGATCATAGGTGAACAGGGTCAGCACTTGATCGTCGCGCTGGAAGCGTTCGCTGGCTTGCAGGGCCAGGGAGAAAAAGTCGGTCTCCTGCCAGCCGCTGGCCGGCAAGTCCGCCAGCACCGCGATGCGACTGGCGTTGAGGTTACGGATCCCGCCAAGCAGGTTCAGGCCATCGCGTTTGGGCAAGTGTTCGAGGCAATCGACCACCAGCGCCAGGTCAAACCGGCGCGCCGCCAGTTCAGCAGGCAACGGTCCAGGTGCCGCATGAGCCACACGAGTGTCCGGGTGCGCCAGCTTGAAGGCCTCAAGCGCGGGGAACTCGCTGGCGCCAATCAGCAACAGGCGCGCGGGGGCGTAAAGATCAAGCAAAGCGGCCAACGCCTGCTGGGGCGTGCGCGAAGAAATACCTGCAATCATCGAAGATCCTCAATCAGAGCTGCCAAGACTAGCCTGCTCCAAGGGCCGGGCCTAGAGCTGGTTCGTCCTAAAAGCGCCGATCTGCCGTGAACACGGGTTAAAACTGCAATGGCCTATTGCTGGCGGAGATTAAAACTCGGGTCTTTACTACCTGAATCGGTTCTCTGCCGATCCCCTCAGGAGAAAACTAGATGAGCATAGTTCGCACAGCATTACCCTTGGTTCTGCTAACCAGTGTGTTGACTGGTTGCGCAGGTTTGCAGAAAACCGACTGGCCGACCTGTGCGGCGGTCGGTGGTGTCGTGGGTGCAGGTCTCGGCGCGACCGAGAGCTCGGCATGGGCGGGGTATGGCGCGCTGCTCGTCGGCGGCACGGCTGCGGCCTATTGCTGGGTTCACGGTGATGGCGACGAAGACGGCGATGGCGTGCCGGATAGCCGCGACAAGTGCCCGGGAACACCTAGAGGCGTGCGGGTCGATGCCGACGGTTGCCCTCCACCGGTGCCTGCGCCAGTGGTCGAAGAAGCGGCCGTGGTTAAAGAAGAAGTCATCGTCATTCGCGATGTTCACTTCCAGTTTGACAAGGCCACACTGACCCCGGCCGACAAATTGGTACTCGATAAAATCGCCACTCGCTTGAAAGGGGAAGCGCCTAACGCCCAACTGACTGTAACCGGTCACACCGACAGCGTTGGCAGCGATACCTATAACCAGAAATTGTCGGACCGTCGAGCGCACTCGGTGGTCGAGTACCTGATTTCCCAAGGCGTACCCCGCAGCGAATTCGTGTCTGTTACCGGTGCCGGTGAAAGCCAGCCGGTTGCCGATAACAAAACCGCTGACGGCCGCTCGATGAACCGTCGCACGGAAATCAAAATCAACCGCTAACCCCCTCGTACTCCGCGGCTTGTGCAGTCGCGGATGCGGGTCTTTACTCCTGTGTGACCGGCATTGGCCGGTAACACAGGAGCTTTCACCATGAGTGTTCTCACACGGACCGTCTTGCCGGTTGTGCTGCTTGGCAGCCTGTTGACCGGTTGCGCTACTCACAGCGATGGCACCGCCCCCCTCAATCAACGAACCTGGCCAATCTGCAGCGTTATCGGCGGCCTGGTCGGTGGCGGTCTGGGCGCTCTCCAAAGTAGCGGTTGGGCGGCCGGTGGGGCGGCGCTTGGTATCTTGACCGGTGGCTTGATCTGTTACGCCCAGGATGGCGACGAAGACGATGATGGAGTCTTCGATCGACGCGATCGCTGCCCTGATACGCCGGCCAATACCCCCGTCGAACATCATGGTTGCCCATTGCCGCAGTACCCGGCCAGCGTGAAACCTGAACCTGCTCAATCGGAGGTCATCACCCTGAGCGACGCGGGCGACGTACTGTTTGCCTTCAACCAATCCGAACTGACCCCAGCCGCGCAGAGCAAGCTGGATTCGCTGATGCCCAAACTGCAAAGCGCCGATGTGGTGAGCATCAAGGTGATCGGTCATACCGACAGCATCGGCTCGGACACCTATAACCAGGCACTCTCGGAACGTCGTGCCAGTAGCGTGGCGGCCTACCTGTTGAGTCAGGGCGTGGCGCCGAACAAGCTCACCAGCGAGGGCAAGGGCCAAAGTCAGCCAGTGGCCGATAACGAAACGGAAGAAGGGCGGGCGAAAAACCGTCGGGTGGAGTTGCACATCAATCGCTGAGCCCCGTGATAGAGCCGTCGGACCACAATAGTCAGTCCGACGGCCATTCGGCGGTCTTAATGAAGAATTTTCCGTTGCCCTCTGGCTTATCCCGCGTGGAAGCCGGTACTGTGCGCGCAAAGAATAATTCTCAACGGGGAAGCGTATGAACGTGTTTTGGGGGCTTGGGAAGTTGTTGACCCTGCTGTTCTGGCTGGTGGTGCTGGTCAATCAGCTCATGCCGTTTGTCAATCCTCTGCACCTGCTGGTCGATCTGGCCGGCAGCCTGCTGGCATGCCTTCATCTTCTTGAGGCGGTGTTCTGTTTCCGCAGCCTCAGAGGTCGCGCTCACCCTTGGCTTGATCGCCTGAAGATCCTCTTTTTCGGCGTTTTCCACCTGCAAACCATCCCGGCTCCGACCGCGTCTAAGGCTTCCCATGCGTAAACTCTGTCTGCTCGCTGCACTCATCAGCCCGTTGGCCTGCGCCCAGGTGGTGAGCGTCGAAACCAACTCGCTGATGCGTTTGCCCAACACCGCCAGCACCTTGCAGCTGGAACGCTTGGAAGTGGCCGACTACGGAACGTTATTGATTCCCTCGAATGTGACGGAGGTATCCGTCGGTGAATTGCGTCTGGGTCGTGAAGCGCGGATCGCCATCGTACCCGGCGAACAGCCGCTTGAGCTGAAGGTCAGTCGTGCGCAGTTGTCGGAAGGCAGCCAGATCACGGCTCGCGGCGCGCCGGGGACTTACCTCAAGGCCGCCCGCTCCGGGCGTAACCTGAACATGCAGATCAAGGCACTGAGTGCGCCGCAATTGTTGGTGGACGCTCGCGGCGGCGCGGGCGCACCGGGTTTCGTCGGTCTCGATGGGGCCAACGGTCAGGCACCGGGTTGTACCTGGGGCCAGGCCGGCCGTGGTGCCGACGGCAGTGATGGAAGTGACGGTCAGCCGGGCGCGCCGGGTGCACTGGTTCGTCTGGAAGTGCCGCGTGATTACCCGGCGGAACTGATCAAGGTCCAGGTGGCCGGCGGTGACGGTGGTGTGGCCGGGCCTGGCGGTAAACCGGGCGCGGGTGGCAAGGCCAAGGGCTGTTTCGTTTACAAGGCCGATGGCGGCAAGAGCGGCCGCCCTGGGGTTGATGGTCAGACGGGGCCTGCCGGTGCGGCGGGTTCGGTGACCTTGCAGCGGTTGTAAGAATGACTGAGCTCCCCTGTGGCGAGGGGACTTGTCGGAATGCCGCATCACCCCGTTCGGCTGCGAAGCAGTCGTAAAACCTGAGTGTGCGGTGTATCTGTAGGAATGCAGGAGACCGCTGCGCGGTCCAACGGGGACAAGTCCCCTCGCCACAAAAGCTGTGAGGCTTTAGAACATCGGCCGAGCCGCAGCAATCGCCACCAGCACCAACCCGACAATCAGATTAATCCCCACCAACTTGCGAATTTTCCCAAGCGTAGCAGCCCCGGTCGGCCAATCCTGCGCCGCCACCGCCGTGCGCAACTCTGGCAACAACAACGCCTGAATCCGGATAAACAGCGCCGTCATCACCACGTACAACCCCATCATCACCTGCACATACCGCGGCGCCGCTTCAAAACCGCTGTACTGCAAATGAATCATGCCCACACCGCTGACCGGCAACAGCACCACCGCGACCCAGACCCAGCGGAAAAAACCTTGAAACACTTCTACCCACAGCTTCAAGCGGGCAGGGCCTTCCAAAGCCTTCATTGCCGCGGGGCGCAAGACCATCCACGCGAAAAACATGCCGCCAACCCACACCAGGGCTGACAGTACATGCAGGGTATAAACAAGGCCAAAAGGTGTCATTGGGGTACTCCGTTCTGCGCGGGATTAATTAGCGGGGTATGATAGCGGCCCATCCGAACCACTGAAAATTTATCCAGCGTTTTTCGCGCCCGACAATCATGATCAGCACCGAACTTAAAACCACGATCCAGGGCGCCTACTCGCGTTTTCTCGAAGCCAAGAGCCTCAAGCCGCGCTACGGCCAACGCCTGATGATCGCCGAAATTGCCAAGGTCCTCGGTGACATCGACACCGACGACGAAGGCCGGCGCAGTGGCGACCCCGCGATTGTCGCGGTGGAAGCCGGCACCGGTACCGGCAAAACCGTGGCCTACAGCCTGGCCGCCATTCCCACTGCCAAGGCCGCCGGCAAGCGCCTGGTGATTGCCACGGCCACCGTGGCCCTGCAAGAGCAGATCGTCTACAAGGATTTGCCCGACCTGATGCGCAACAGCGGGCTGAATTTCAGCTTTGCCCTGGCCAAGGGGCGCGGGCGCTACATGTGCCTGTCCAAGCTCGACATGTTGCTCCAGGAAGGTCACGCGCAAACCGCCACGGCGCAGCTGTTTGAAGAAGAAGGTTTCAAGATCGAGGTCGACGAGGCCAGTCAGAAGCTGTTCACCAGCATGATCGAGAAACTCGCCGGCAATAAGTGGGACGGCGACCGCGACAGTTGGTCCACCGCCCTGGAAGATGCCGACTGGGCGCGCCTGACCACCGATCACAGCCAATGCACCAACCGCCATTGTCCGAACTTCGGCCAGTGCGCCTTCTACAAGGCCCGCGAAGGCATGGGCAAGGTCGACGTGATCGTCACCAACCACGACATGGTCCTGGCCGACTTGGCGCTGGGCGGCGGCGCCGTGCTGCCGGACCCGCGCGACACCATCTACGTGTTCGACGAAGGCCACCACCTGCCGGACAAGGCCATCGGCCATTTCGCCCATTACACGCGTCTGCGTTCCACCGCCGACTGGCTGGAAACCACCGCCAAGAACCTCACCAAGTTGCTGGCCCAGCACCCGCTGCCGGGCGATCTGGGCAAGTTGATCGAACAAGTGCCGGAACTGGCACGGGAGATCAAAACCCAGCAGCAATTCATGTTCACCGCCTGCGAGCAGGTCGCCGATTTCAAACCCGGCGAAGACGTTGAAGGTCGCGAGCGGCCGCGTCATCGCTTTGTCGGTGGGGTCGTTCCCGAGCACATGCGCGAAATGGGCATCGAGCTGAAGAAGGGCTTTGCCCGTCTGACCGATGTCTTTACCCGACTGACCGAACTGCTCAAGGAAGGCATGGACGGCGAGGTCAACATCGGCATCGCCAGCAACCAGGCTGAAGAGTGGTACCCGCTGTTCGGTAGCCTGTTGTCCCGCTCTTCGGGCAACTGGGAATTGTGGGGCGCTTTCACCGCTGAAGACCCGGAAGACAACCCGCCGATGGCCCGCTGGCTGACCCTGGCCGAAAGCGGTTCGCTGTTCGACATCGAGGTCAACGCCAGCCCGATCCTCGCGGCAGAAATGCTCCGTCGCAATTTGTGGAACGTGGCCTACGGCGCTCTGGTGACCTCCGCGACCCTGACCGCGCTCGGTACCTTCGACCGCTTCCGCATGCGCGCCGGCTTGCCGAAAAAAGCCGTGACCGCAGTGGTTCCAAGCCCGTTTCATCATGCTGATGCTGGCGTGCTGCGAGTGCCGGACCTGAAGGCCGATCCGCGTGATGCGCCGGCCCACACTGCAGCGATCATCCGCGACTTGCCGGCCTTGGTGGAAGGTTCGCGCGGTACCCTGGTGCTGTTCTCTTCGCGCAAACAGATGCAGGACGTGTTCGACGGCCTTGACCGCGACTGGCGCAAGCAAGTGTTCATTCAAGGCAACCTGTCGAAACAGGAAACCCTGAACAAGCACAAGGCGCGGGTCGATGGCGGCGATTCCAGCGTGTTGTTCGGCCTGGCGAGTTTTGCCGAAGGGGTCGACTTGCCCGGCGCGTATTGCGAGCACGTGGTGATCGCGAAGATTCCATTCTCGGTGCCCGATGATCCGGTCGAAGCGGCCCTGGCCGAGTGGATCGAGGCTCGGGGTGGCAATCCGTTCATGGAAATCTCCGTGCCGGATGCTTCGCTGAAGCTGGTCCAGGCCTGCGGTCGCTTGCTGCGCACCGAAGAAGACCGCGGCACCATCACCTTGCTCGATCGACGTCTGGTGACCCAGCGTTATGGCAAAGCGATCCTCAATGCGTTGCCACCCTTCCGTCGTGAAATTTCCTGATACAGGGCTGGGCAATTTTGCCCAACCCGTTGTCTATCTCTCTGCCATCGCATTTCCACTGGCCCATCTGGGTCGTTAGGGAGAATTTCGTTCTCATGATTCGCCGTTCGCTGCGCCGTTCGTTACCTGCCGTTTTCGCTCTGATGTTCGCAGCCCCTTTGCTGGCGGCTCCTGCCGGCCAACAGACGCTGTTCAACTTTGTGCGCCCCACCGATGTGGTCCAAGTGGCGACTCAGGACGCCAGCCTGCCGCAATCCAACGCCGAGCAAACGGCCGAAGGCGAAGTGCTGCGTCGGGTGACGTTCAACCCGGTGGCACAACCGACCTTGCGTCTGACCCCGCAGACTGGCGTCTGGGACTGGTCCCAGGCGGGCTTCATGAGTTTGCGGATTCAGAGCGCAATGAACTGGGCCGTGACCCTGTACGTGACAATCCAGAGCAACGACGGCAAGACACTGGTCAGCCGCGTCGACTTGCCGGCCGGCCCTGCGCAAACTTTATGGGTGCCGCTGCAGCCATTTACGCCATTGAACCTTGGCCTGAAAGCCGGCCCGCCGATGCCGATCACTTTTGAGGGGCAGCGCGTATTGCTGGCCAGCAGCGCCGGTGAGCTGGAGCGCAGCCAGGTGGTGTCGGTGACCTTGTCGATGGATCAGCCGAAAGTCGCCCAGAGCATCCTGCTGGAGCGCTTTGGCGTGCAGGACGGCGATGCGGTCACCCAAGCGGCTTTTGGCGGCCTTGTAGACGCTTACGGCCAGTCGACACGGGCCAAATGGCCAGAGAAAGTCAGCAGCGACGAGCAACTGAAAAGCGCCGCCGCCAAGGAACATCAGCAACTGAAAACCTGGCTGGCCGAGCGCGAGAAGTCGTCCCTGGACAAGTTCGGTGGCTGGAACAAAGGCCCGGCATTCAAGGCCAGCGGGTTTTTCCGCACTGAGAAGCGCGACGGTCGCTGGTACCTGGTGACCCCGGAAGGCCATCCGTTCTATTCGCTCGGGGTCAACACCGTCACCCCGGACGTCGACCAGACCTACGTCGCGGGCCGCGAGTGGATGTTTGAATCCCTGCCCAAACCCGACGAGCCGCTGGCCAGCCACTATGGCGAAGGCGATAACCCTGGCGGCAACGGCGTCGATCAGGGCCGAGGCTACAATGCCGGTCGTTGGTACGACTTCTATGGCGCCAACTTGCAGCGTCTGTATGGCGCGCCGTGTGTGGTGACAAGCGACACTAAGGCCGGTGTCGCCGAAGCGGCCAAGGCTGACGCGGTTGCGGCAACGGCAACGGTGGAGAAGGCTGCTGAGCAACCTGTCGTTCCTTCGACGGCCGAATCCGGTGTCGCCGAAGCCGCCAAGACCGGCGCCGTTGAAGCGACCGCCGCGAAAGCAGCTGAGCAAACACCTGCCGAACCTTGCAAAGCGGTGGTTGATGAACAGCGCTGGGCCAGTCACACCCTGGATCGCCTGCAAGCCTGGGGCTTCAACACCCTCGGCAACTGGAGCGCCCCGGCGCTGGCCAACGCTGATCGCGTGCCGTACACCTTGCCGCTGTCGATCGTCGGCGATTACGCCAGCATCAGCACCGGCACCGACTGGTGGGGCGGCATGCCCGACCCGTTCGACCCACGATTCGCCATGGCCACCGAACGTGCCGTGGCCATTGCCGCGCGCGATCATCGCGATGATCCATGGCTGATCGGTTACTTCGCCGATAACGAACTGGCCTGGGCCGGCCCCGGCGACGACCCGAAAGCCCGTTACGCCTTGGCCTATGGCACCTTGAAAATGACCACCGACGTACCGGCCAAGCGCGCATTCCTCAAGCAATTGCGGGACAAATACCGCAATCAGGCGGGCCTATCCAAAGCCTGGGGCATTGATTTGCCGGCCTGGGAATTGATGGAAGACCCGGGCTTCGTGCCGCCGCTGCCAAGCGCCGAACACCCGGAAATCGAAGCCGACTTCAAATACTTCCAGAAGGTTTTCGCCGACACGTACTTCAAGACCCTCTCCGATTCGCTCAAGTGGCACGCGCCGAATCAGCTGTTGCTGGGTGGCCGGTTTGCCATCAGCACACCGGAAGCGGTTGAATCCTGCGCCCAGTATTGCGACGTGCTGAGCTTCAACATGTACACCCTGCAACCGCAGGACGGTTATGACTTCGCCAAGCTGCGCAGCCTGGACAAACCGGTGCTGATCACCGAGTTCAACTTCGGCTCCGCGGATCGCGGTCCGTTCTGGGGCGGCGTGACGCAATTGGCGAAGGAAGAGGACCGTGGGTCGGCTTACGCCAATTTCCTCAAACAGGCGATGAGCGAACCGTCGATCGTCGGCGTGCACTGGTTCCAATACCTTGACCAACCGGTTACCGGTCGTCTGCTGGATGGCGAGAACGGGCACTTCGGGCTGGTGGGCATTACCGATCTGCCGTTCCAGGGGTTCGTCGACAGCGTTCGCAAGAGCAATTTGCAGACCGTCGATCAGCTCGGTAAAGAGGCCGAGAAGGCCAAGGCTGAGGCGGATAAAGCCGGTCAAACAGCTAAGGGCGGCAGAAAAGGCGAGGCTGGCAAAGGCGCAGGGCAGGGCGCTGGCCATGCGGGTGGGCATTCCGGCAATGGCCATTAAATAGCTGAAACCGTGTCATCGTTCTTCGCGAGCAAGCCCGCTCCCACATTCAATCGCATTCTTTCTGAAAGAACTCGGTCGAATGTGGAAGCGGGCTTGCTCGCGAAGGCGTCCGCCAAGGCACCCTAAAGATCTGATCCAATCCATAGGTGAGCGACCGCCCAGCTTGCCACAGTTCCCAAAACCCTCTAGGGCTGGAACAATGCGGCCACTTTGTAGAACATTATCCAGAGGAGTTGCGGGTGCAGATTCAGGGTTTTTACGAGCTGAAGTTCGAAGCGGTGCGTGAGGCTTTCGCGGCGCTGTTCGACGATCCTCAGGAACGTGGCGCAGCGTTGTGCATCCAGATTGGCGGTGAAACCGTGGTCGACCTTTGGGCCGGTAGCGCTGACAAGGATGGCACCGAAGCCTGGCACAGCGACACCATCGCCAATCTGTTCTCCTGCACCAAGACCTTCACCGCTGTCACCGCCCTGCAACTGGTGGCCGAAGGCAAGCTGCAACTGGATGCCCCGGTTGCCCGCTACTGGCCCGAGTTCGCCGCCGCCGGTAAAGAGTCCGTGACCCTGCGTCAATTGCTCTGCCATCAGGCCGGTCTTCCGGCGCTGCGTGAGCTGCTGGCCCCGGAAGCCCTTTACGACTGGCAAACCATGGTTGACGCCCTGGCCGCCGAAGAACCGTGGTGGACGCCGGGCGTCGGTCACGGTTACGCCGCGATCACCTACGGCTGGCTGGTCGGTGAGTTGCTGCGTCGTGCCGACGGTCGTGGGCCGGGTGAGTCCATCGTGGCGCGGGTCGCAAAGCCTTTGGGGCTGGATTTCCACGTCGGCTTGGCGGACCAGGAGTTTCATCGCGTGGCGCACATCGCCCGTGGCAAGGGCAATGTCGGCGACGCCGCCGCCCAGCGCTTGCTGCAAGTGACGATGCGCGAGCCGACGGCCATGACCACGAGGGCGTTCACTAACCCGCCGTCGATCATGACCAGCACCAACAAACCCGAGTGGCGGCGCATGCAGCAACCCGCCGCCAATGGCCATGGCAATGCCCGCAGCCTGGCCGGGTTCTATGCCGGTCTGCTCGATGGCAGCTTGCTGGAAAGCGAAATGCTTGACGAAATGACGCGCGAGCACAGCCTCGGCGAGGACAAGACTTTACTGACCCGGACCCGTTTCGGCCTGGGTTGCATGCTCGATCAACCGGACGTCCCCAACGCCACCTACGGCCTCGGCCCTCGTGCGTTCGGTCATCCGGGGGCGGGCGGTTCCACCGGTTTTGCCGATCCGGAACACGATGTGGCCTTCGGCTTTGTGACAAATACCCTTGGGCCGTACGTCTTGATGGATCCGCGCGCACAAAAACTTGTGCGAGCACTGGCCACTTGTCTGTAAAACGCGCTCAGGGGTTCCAGGGCCGGAACCCCAATGCCTTTTTGATTTCCAAGCGTCTGTTTATCCGGGTCAATCCGGCCTGATAGTTCATTACTTCATTTTGTGGATATCCAATGTCTTCCAATAAAACCCTCGCTTTGGCCCTGTGCTTCGCTATTACCGGTTGCGCACAAACTCCACAAAATGACTCGGATGGCGGCAGCTGGTGGCCGTTCGGTTCCTCCGACAAAGTCGCTGCTAAAACCCCGGCCCCGGCACCCCTCAAGCCTGCCGCGACCGCTCCGGTGGCCAAGACTGAAAGCGCCAGCCATTGGTACTGGCCGTTCGGTTCCGATGACGGCGCCGACAAGACCCCGGCCAAGCCAGAAGTAAAACCAGAGGTAAAACCTGAAGCCAAACCTGCCGCTGTGGCCAAAGCTGAGGCCGATGCAGGTGGCAAATGGTGGTGGCCGTTCGGCGGCAAAGAGCAAAGCACTGCCAAAGCCGTTCCGATGCCTGATCCTAAAGTTACCCAAGCCTGGCTCGACGACTACGAACCGCGCCTGCGCGAAGCGATCAAGGGCAGCAATCTGCAACTCGAACGCCGTGAAAACGTATTGGTGGTTACCGCGCCAGTAGAAGGCTCGTTCAACCCTGACCGTCCGGCCATGCTGCTGCCGGTGACCCTCGGCCCGTTCACTCGCGTCGCGAAAATCCTTGAAGTTGATCCGAAAACTGCCGTGCTGGTTCTCGGCCACAGTGATACGTCGGGCTCCGCACCGGCCAACGTGAAACTGAGCCAGGAGCGTGCCCAGGCCGTTGCCGCGATTTTCCGCCTCAGCGGTTTGCAGCGTGATCGCCTGATGCTGCGCGGTATGGGCGGCGAAGCCCCGCGTGCTGCCAACGACAGCAATGAAGGCCGTGCCTTGAACCGTCGCGTCGAACTGCTGGTGACCCCGCAAAACACCATGGTCGCGTTGCTGAGCAAGTACAACATGCCGGCGCCGGCGCCAGTGAGCCAGGTCGCTGCCAAGGACATCAAGCCAGTGGCCACGCCGGTCACCCCTGCGCCAGCCGCGAAAAAAGCGGCTGTACCCGCCGCGAAAAAGGCCCCGACCAAGAAAGCCGCCGCCAAGAAGTCGCCAGCTAAAACCGCGACTCCGGCGAAAAAGACTGCTCCAGCCAAAGCCGCTGCCGACTCGAAAAAAGTCACCGCCGCTGCCCCCGACGCCGACGCCACAAAGAAGTAATTCGTTAACTAAAAGGAATGCGCCATGACCCAGGGCCTGGCTGATATGCGTCGCGACTACACCCGTGATGGCCTGACCGAGGCGCAAGCCCCGGCCGAGCCATTCGCGCTGTTCCATCAGTGGTTCGCCGACGCGGTGAAAACCGAGCAGGCGCCGGTGGAAGCCAACGCCATGACCCTGGCCACCGTCGATCAGGACGGTCGGCCGCATTGCCGCATTCTGCTGCTCAAGGGGCTGGACGAGCAGGGTTTCACCTTCTTCACCAACTACGACAGCGCCAAGGGTCAGCATCTGGCCGCGAACCCGTTCGCGGCCATGACCTTTTTCTGGCCGGCCCTGGAGCGTCAGGTGCGCATCGAAGGGCGGGTGGTGAAGGTTACGCCTGAAGAGTCCGACGCCTACTTCCAGGTCCGGCCGCTGGGTAGTCGCCTCGGTGCCTGGGCTTCGCCCCAGAGCCGGGTGATCGCCGATCGTGCCGAGCTGGAAGCGCTGCTCAAGAACACCGAGCAACGTTTCAGCGACACGCAACCTCATTGCCCTGAGCATTGGGGCGGTTATCGTTTGTTACCGGAGCGCATCGAGTTCTGGCAGGGCCGTTCGAGCCGCCTGCACGATCGCCTCAACTATCGTTTGCAGGGCGCCGACTGGATTCTTGAACGTCTGGCACCTTAAGCCGTCTACCGATTGGAATAACCTGCCGCAGCGGCTTCAAGCCACTGCGGCAGGTCTCGGCGCTTGATCTTCTGCGCTTGAGCGTTCGCCAGTTGCTGGAGCATGAACGCCTTTTTCTGCTCGTCTTTACCCGCCAGCGCTAGCGCCAGATCGCGGTCCATCCAGCGTTTGATCCGCACGTATAACCACCCGTGGAAGTACAGACCGGGGACGGTGGTGATGACAATGATGAAGTAATCCATGAAAATCCTTGGTTCAGTGGGCGCAGATTACGGAATTTGCCGCTACTGTGTGTCAAGTTCGTGGCAGCGCCCTGTACCGGGCCTGAATCAAACCAATTTTATCCGGGCAGGGCCGTGACAGGCGTCAAGCCGCGGAGTTTAATGAATACCTGTCCTTTGGAGTTGATGCTATGCGTAAGTCTGTTCTGCTGGTTGCTTCTTTTTCCACGATGGCGATGTTGCTCACTGGTTGCCAATCCAGTCTGACCGGTGACTCCTACTCCCGTGACGAAGCGCGTCGCGTGCAGACGGTTCGCATGGGCACTATCGAGTCCCTGCGACCGGTCAAAATCGAAGGCACCAAAACCCCGATCGGCGGCCTTGCCGGTGCGGCGGTGGGCGGTGTTGGCGGCAGCGCTATCGGTGGCGGTCGTGGCAGCATTGTTGCTGCGGTTATCGGCGCCGTCGCTGGCGGCCTGATCGGCTCGGCCACTGAAGAAGGTCTGACCCGCGCCCAAGGCGTCGAAATCACCGTTCGCGAAGACGACGGCAGCATGCGCGCCTACGTGCAGCAGGTTCAGGAGAATGAAGTGTTCCGTGTTGGCGAGCGGGTGCGGATTGCTACTGTTAATGGGACTAGCCGCGTTTCGCATTAAGCGGGAATACGGGTAAAAGAAAACCCCGATCAGGTGGAAGAAGTCGGCGATGTTATGATCGCTGGTTTCGTCTATCCAGTCGGGGTTTTTCATGCCTGTTGCATTTTCGTATATTCGTTTCAGCAGTGCAGAACAGGCTCATGGCGATAGCCTCACGCGCCAGCAAGAGTACGTCGCTAAGTGGCTGCTGTCCCATCCTGAATACGATCTGAGTGGCGCAAGTTTCCAAGACCTTGGCATAAGTGGTTACTCCGGCAAGCATCTCGAAAATGGATTCGGCAAGCTTCTCGCTGCTGTCGAAAGTGGTGTTATTAAATCCACTGATGTTGTGCTGATCGAAGCCATCGATAGGGCAGGGAGACTTGAGCCGTCAGTGATGCTCCACCTGCTTACAGGTATTGTGAACGCGGGAGTAAAGCTGATCACGCTGGACGATGGAATCACGTACAGCAACGATCCCAACAATTCGAACAACCTTTTTCTCCTAGTCGCCAAGGTGCAACAGGCACACCAGTACAGCGATGCGTTGAGCCGAAGGATAAAAGACGCCTACACGCGGAAAAGGGAGAAGGCGGCTGCCGGTGCTGGCGTAAAACGTCACACGCCTATCTGGCTCACTTCCGAAGGCGAACTTGTCGAAGGTCTTGCACCGATCATTGTCCAGGTGTTCGAGGACTATGCAGACGGACTTGGCGAGCGTCGAATCCTCTCCCGCATTCGTGGAAAGCACCCATCTGTTGAAACTACAAATCCGACGACGTTGAAGCGTTGGTTGCGGAATCCAACCGCGATTGGACGTTGGAACGACATCGAGGATGTCTACCCATCTGTCGTCAGTAAAGAACTTTGGTACCGAGTACAAAAGCGTTTGGAGGAAGGGTATGTACCCCGGTCAGCTCCTTCGAAATATCTACTGTCTGGCTTGGTTCGATGCGGGCGGTGTGGCACAAATTACTGTGTCGTGGACACGAAACGCTCTCCTGCTGTCATGCGTTGTTACCGACGCCATCGACAGGGTGCTGAGGGGTGTTCAAATGGAAGTTCGATACCTATGCACGTACTCGATTTTGTCCGTAGTCAGACAATGTATGGAGCTATGCAGCGTGCAGCTCAGAGTCGGAACCTCACGTCAGGCGAGAAGCGGTTGATTGAGATCGAAGGTGAGTTGAGCGAGCTACGTCGTCAGTCGGATAACGCTGCGGAAGGGTTGGCAAAGTATGGAATGGTTCCTGCGATCACCGCCGTCCTCGACAGGCTGACGGAGCAAGTCCAACAGCTTGAACAGGAGAGGGCGTTGCTTAAGATCGCACCGGCCCCAGCGTCCATGGATGACATGGTCGACCTACAACATACGTTGCTGGATGGCGATCAAATGAGGTTGAACGCTCTGCTGCAAGGAGTGGGTTACGTCATCGTATGTGACGGTACTACGATCACCGTAGACGAGCCTCACCTTCAGACTGAGGGCGAGCGTCAGGTGTACGAATACATGGGCTCACATCGTCCTACAGAGACGTACAGGGTGATTGAGAACAACCATTCGGAGCATCACCTTGATATGCCAAACTCCAAGCGAGTGGCTGCTGCTAAAGCCGACTTCGAAGCAACTCCAATCACTCAGCACCTACGCTGGAATGGCACCGAGTTCGTTGAGGAAAGTGCTTGAACAGGTGGAGCATATCGGGAATCTGACGTTGCCTAATCGACGTCGGAAACCCATTCAAAACGTACCGTAAACCGTATTAAAACCTCCCCAGTTTTGGTTGCTTTTCGATCTATCACTTCCTTTTCGTCCCGTGTTTACGGGCTCAAATTGGAGTTCTAACCAAGCAAAGGGCGTATGCCGCACCGGAAATCGGTTTTGTTAAAAAGTTGCAGTTACTAGCCCTGATACCTGCATGCCGTTGAACGGCAGTCCAAACCCATGGACTATACAAATTTTTATATGTCAATGCCCTTCGCAAAAGAAGATGGACATTTCGTCGAAATCCTGTATCGTGCATCAACTGTCTCGACGGACAGAACGACACCATGAATAGCCTCTAACGCGACAGCTGTTAACCACAGTGTGTTGAGAAAGGGGCTTTTTAACGTCTGCGATTTATCAAACCAACCGGCAGCCACCCGAGAGGAATTGCCTACTGAAATGAACTAACCAGAGGAGAACAATCCATGTCGCACCCATTCGTTTTAAATTTGATTCCCACCGCCCACGCCGCAAATGATGATGCCCCCTCCAGGGCGCCAGCCCTCCTTGATCCTCGCAAAGAAAAAGTTCTCGCACTCCATACAGCTGGCATGTCTCGCCGAAAGATCATTGAAGCAACAGGTGAGACCGAGCACTACGTTCGTCAAGTCATCAAGGGTGTGCCTGTAACCGAGAAAGTCCCAACATCCCCCTTCGAGCGTGCAGTCGCTCGGTGTTACCCGATGGCGATTGGTCGCACCGGCATCAAGGACTATCAGCTTCGGCAGATTCTTCACGAATGCTACGGTGTTGAGTGGAACACCGAGACGGGGAAATTCGAAAGCCTGTACACCGCTGACCACATCAATCGAGTTCGCACCAAAATCAGAACCTTGGCGGAAGAAAGGGCTGACAGTCCGCTCTTCGTAATGGACTGGGTCAACACATGTCGCCCTACCGAGTCGAGAATTTCCATCGAAAAATGCGCTCTTAGGATCGAGCAGGCTATCGTGGAAATTGTTGATCAGTACATGGACGAGCATCGCCAAGATGCGGTAAATGACGAGATTGAACTGAACGAAGCACAGAGAAAGCAGGCGTATGCTGCGCGTCGTCACATCCTCAAGCTGGCGATACGCGAGTATCATTCCGAGCCAACCGAGACTCTACTCGAACGGTCACTGACGCTGACCGATGCGTTGGCCCAGCACCCTGATGTACCGATGAATTCAGTCAGCCGGACACGAAAAGACTACTTCCCGAAACCCAGTGGACACGATGCTTTCTTGGATCATTGCGAGGCGAAAGGCTGGCTGCACCCTGCCCACTATGCAGAGGTGGAACAGGTCATTACGGCGGCCGGGTACTGATCACCCAGACGTATTCACCCACCCACGCGTACCATATATATGTGAGTGGGTGGGTGGACGTACCGTCCAATAATTATTACTCCAGACGTCGACGTCTGAGTGGGATACCCGCTTCGAAGACAATAGTCGTATCGTCCCGATTCTGGATCAGCACTCCAATTAATAAAATGAAATCAACACACATCCAAGCTCTTTGCTCTTGATCTGCTCCACCGAAGGTGACGTGCAATAACTGTCAGTGGACACTGACGGGATACTACCGAATACGTCCGTATTCGTTTCTGCACCAACAAACAAGACCAAGATCAAAATCACAAGCGGAGAGCTGGATTTGAGTAATTTTTGTTTGCTACTGGAGTACATCCGCAGAATGTCGGCGGTCACGCCGTAGCAGAATACAGTTGAAAACTGACGTTTTCGGTGCAAACACTTCGGCGGAGCCAAGAGGGTATCCTTTTCAAAACTCCGCCTTTCGTGTGCAACGACTACCGGAAATAGAAGTACAGACACACAACCACGATTCCAAATATCACTTTCAGTTGAAAGGCGTCGTCATCCGCCTTGTCCAACTTCGTCTGTTTGAAGGTGTCTGCGTCACTGAGCCCGTCAACCTTATACTCGACGATCCGATCAATCTGTCGATCAATCTTCTTGTTGTGGCTGTTGTTGCTCGAAATGGTCAGCCCCCAAACAATCAGCCACAGGCCGAATGTCGGGATGCACAGCAACAGATGCAACACGTGATTTGTGGTTCGCTTCCGGCTGGTTAGCACGTAGAGCTGTTCGTTCATGGTTAATCCACATTCTGCTGGCGGTTGGCATTGCTCCGTAGCGTGCAATTTATCCCAAATTCAGATATCTGAAAACCAGATATAGGTTGGGAGGCTGTCCACTCGTAGACGGTCAGCCATGCCCAAGACGATCTATAGGCCCGAACACACTGTTCTTTTGTCACTACTGAAGAAGTACAGGAAAGCTGCTGATTTGACTCAAGTGCAGTGCTCAAAGGCTTTGGAGCGGCCACAGTCATTCATGAGTGACGTTGAAAGCGGAACACGTCGCTTGGATATCGTTCAGCTTCGCGACTTGTGCAAAGTCCTGGGAATTGGTCTGCAAGACCTGATCGCAGAGTTTGAAAAGTCATTGTCGGAGGAATGACAGGACGCTCTCCCCCTCAGTCTGAACCCTTGCGGAACTACCGGCCTGAGCTAGCGTTGATGGTGTCGCCAGCGTGGCGATTGGCTATTAAGGAGCGAGCATGCCTACAAGATATCGTGATGCGGTCAACGGGGAGTACGTAACTCCTGAGGAAGCAAAGCGCAGGCCAAGGGAAACCATGAAGGAGACTGACAAGCCAACGAAGCCAACGAAGCCGACGAAGCCAAAGGGTAAATAGCATCACCGTGAGGGTGTCGCTAGGCTCCCTCACCCCCTCAAGGACGACCGCCATGCCAGACAACACAGATGCCCACATAGCTACAGCAGACGTGTTAACCCTTCTGCTGCACAACCAGCACGCCTTAGCCGCAGCAATCGAAGAAGTGGCTCTATGGGCTAAATCCAGTGGGTCGAGCGGCACGTATGAAAACGCCGTCACCGCATTGGAAACTCTCGACGCGAACGCAGCCGCCATCACCGCAGGGATTCTCAAGCTCAGACAGGGTCGGTAAAACGAACGTCAAGTGGACCTGCTGGGAACCATCGGGTGAACGGGCCATAAATTAGGGTTTACTGCAAACAGACCCTTCGCTATTATGGACCTACGTTAAAGCGATCCACCCAATCAGGCAGGAGCAGCACAATGGCCCGCACTTTTATTTATGCCCGTGTATCGACCAGCGATCAGACCACCGACAACCAAGTCCAAGAAGTGCAGCGTGCTGGATTTGACGTGCGGGAGGATCGGGTAGTGGTTGAGACGGTATCGGGTTCGGTAAGTGCCAGCGAACGCAAAGGGTTTCAATCCCTCCTGCACAAGATGGAAGCGGGAGACGTGCTGATCGTAACTAAGCTGGATCGTCTAGGCCGTAACGCCATGGATGTACGCGCCACCGTTGAACATCTGGAATCAATTGGTATCCGTGTTCACTGTCTCGCCCTTGGCGGCGTGGACCTGACCAGTGCTGCGGGCAAGATGACAATGCAAATCCTTGGAGCTGTCGCTGAGTTCGAACGTGACTTGCTGATCGAACGCACACAAGCAGGTTTGGCCCGTGCCAAGTCCGAAGGTAAGGCGCTGGGTCGCCCTGTTGCAACTGCCACCATCGAAGGTGTGAAAACCTGCAAGGCAAACGGCCTGACACAAGCTCAGACAGTCCTTCACCTCTCCATCGGCCTCACTACAGTGAAGCGCTACTGGAAGGCTTCATAACTTCTACGACGCCCATAAAAGTTCACACGACACCCTATAGCCCCGCCCGGGGCTTCGTCATATCTATGACCTGGAGATGGGCGCTCCAACTTATTTTATATTTGCGTCAGCTTTTAAATGGGCCTCCCGTGTCATGTTAAGAGGTGCCAGAAAATCTGAGTGGGATGTCTAGATGTCATTAGGCACCACCCACCACACACCCGCATCACACACTCTCTGTACATTATTTTTCTGGATAGATTTCTAGAAGACATTGAATGTGCATCATATTTTTCGGCGGGACCTTGGGATATTTCCAGAAAGATCCACTTGTCATTAAGCCAGGCTAGTTAATTGGGCACCCTAGTCGATAGGGCACTCTGCCACCCCGGCTCTGGTAGACTGGCCTTTTGCCTATGAGGTAGCCATGACGGCGAAGGGTGTGTGGGGATTGGCGATAGCCGGGCTAATGGTCTTGGGTAGCTGGGTCGGGGCACCTCTAGGTGATTCGTTGGTGAAGGAAGGAAAACTCCCTGATTGGATTTCAGCAAAGCTTGCTGGGCTATCGGAATTCCTTTCGCAGTATGTCCAGTTCGCTTTATGGGAGTTCATCCTAGCTGTCGTGGTTGTTGGGGTGGTGGTGGTCGCAATTTATAGAGGTGCTCTTACAACCAGCGATCAAGAGGAATACATCGCTCACTTGAGAACCGAGTGCGAAGAGCGCGAACAGCGTTGCCTTCAGCTGGAGGATTACAAGGTCTTGCTCATGGAGCAGCTTGCTGAGAAGACTCAAGCCCTAGAAGCGATGGAAGCCCTTGAAGCCCAAAAAGCGCTGCAAGCGCCGGAAGCGGTTGATGTGCCTGCTCTCGGCTTCAAGGTGCTGACAATCGTTGCTAGGTGTGCTGATAGGGAGGCCAGACCACTGTTGTCTACGATTGCCTCCGCAATACCTGTAGGGCATGTGGAAGCTCACGCTGCTATCGACGTTTTAATAGAGCAGAACCTTTTGGAAAAGGTTCCTGCTATTCGTGGTGCGTATTTTAGGTTCACCCCTGAGGGCCGGGCATACTACTTGAAGCACAGGGATTCGTAGGTGTTATGTGTCATTTTTGTTGTTGGTGGATGATGTGTCATGTGCGGCGTGTGATGTGTCATCTGTTGTGTTTAATATGCAAATTACACATCGAGTGTTGACGTGTTATGAAGTGTGTCATATTCTCTGCTTCACACGCCAAGCAGGTGGAAATCTAGCAAGGCAATTTCATAGCGCTTCATGGAAACGGGGAATTGACATGACCACCGACACCACCAAGAAAACCACAACACCTACCTTTCCAGCACCGAAAGATCAGTTTTACAAGCCGGGGCAGTCTTGGAACAACCAGCACGGTTACGTGCAAACCGCAGCTGGGATGTGCGACGAGGAAGCTTTGAAAGCTGCTTATAACGCTGCTGGTCGTCCTCCGATGCGTACATGGGTCAAAGAGCAGGCGGGGAAAGGTGTCGCCGTTCCGTCCTATCCGACGTGCATGGCATGGTTCAAGCTTGACGATGGAAAAGTTGTCGCAGGTTCGTTTGCCATTGGTGCAAGCTCTAGCACTGCTTTCAACTTCGCACAGGAGTTCGAAGCCAAGTTCGAAGCTGAAAAGAAAGCTGCGTATGTCGAGTTCCTGCATGGCAAAGCAAACGACCTTCGTGCACAGCTGGCTGCTGTAGAACACGAGATTACCAAGCTGACAAGCGATCCTGTTGTAGCTGATTGAATGAAGCTGCTACACCCAAGAGCCCGCCTTGAGCGGGTTTTTTCACATGTACACGCTGCACCGAGTCCCGTTGACGGCGTGCTGGCATTCTTGCATTAAGTGATGGAGTGGTCTGATGGACGATGGAGGGGATTATAAGAAAGCCCGTGGTGTACTGCTGACGTATTCCACCTTTCTACTGGCGATGTGGTTTTTCCAAGCGAAGCTAACCCAGTTCAATCTGCTTGGTGTGAGCCTGACACTGGAACACCACAAAGAAAGTATCTGGTTGGTGTTGGCTGTTCTCAACATCTACTTCTGGTTTCGCTTTTTTCAGCGTTTGCCCCGTCTTGGTTTGTACTTCGATGAGCCCATGCACGACCTGTACGATGATGCACTGGTGTGGTTGACGGTGGTGTTCAAACGGCGAACGCTCAAGCGGTTAGCGGAACAGCGTTTCTCGCCTCTGCGTGAACAGGGCGAGCAGATGAAATTACTCGGGTACGGTGGTAATGCTACGGCACGCAGTTCTCTTGCAGAGGATCAGGAGAATCATGGAGATGAAGCGCCGGAGTTACATCAGATCAGCCGGGAAGCCCGTACCAAAATAAAACTGTGGGCAGGGTACCAGTGCACCGATGAAGGTAAGTGGTTGTCATATTCCAGTTATGCACGCCTTGACTATCAACCGAATGTTGTCATGACTTGGGCCGCCAAAGCTTTTGCCATTGTCAAAGGTGCCTTCGTCACACCGTGGTTCACAGACCATGTTGCTCCGCTGGTACTGGGCGGGATCAGTACAACCATCGCTCTGTGGAAATGGTGGGAAATGAATTTCCTAACAGTTGCTGCCTGACAGCGTTTCACTTCTTGCTGTAGTCACCGTATTGGTAGCCCATGCGTGCCGTTTCCCGTTCACTCTCGCGCCGGTACACGTCACTCAGCGTCCACTTCAGCCGCTCGTGTTCAATCTTCAGGGCAGCAAGCTCCGTCGAGCTTTCTCGGTACATGACGATCATTCCGGCGATGGTCTTGTGTGCCCTGCGTAAGTCCCTGCGTGTCATCTCAAGCTCTGAGCACAGAAGGTCGTATTGATGCTTGAGCAATTCCTCACGGGACGGAAGGCCCAGCTCAAATCCAGAATCATCGATCAAATCGTCTTCCATCATGCACGTACCAAATACTGTATGCATACACAGCATATATGACTCCGGCGAGCTTCAAGAGTTGTGTTCCTGGGATGCGCCACATCGGTTGGCTTTCGGACGAATGACTCAGTTAACATCCGACGAAATCGGGTGGGTACAGGTGAAGAAATGCAATCGAACGACGTAAAGCAGGCCTATGGATTGAAGCTGTTGAAATGGCTAGCGGCAGCGATGCTCGTTCCCGTCTTGGGCGTTCCTGCTACAAAACTGGCGGAGAGCTACTACGACGTGTCATTTTTCAGCCCCGCGATTGCCGGGTTATGGAACTGGATACTGAGCGTGGGCACTTGGTTAGGTCAGCCGGTATCCGTGCAGTTGTGGTTGCTCCTTACCATCGCGATTTGCACGGTATCCACGGCTGTTGCACTGGTTCGAGTCTTCAGGGATTCAAATAGGGAGCGAGAGGCCAAAGACGCAATTCTAGACGCTACTTATGCACGGATTGACGCTGCCATTTCGGAGATTGATTCTCTAGATGAGGAACTGGGCAAGACCCGCGTAAAGCTGGACACCGCTGAATTGGAGTTGGCTGCCGCCCTTGCGAAAGTTGAAAGTTTGCTGACTCCGAAGATGCAACCGCTTAGCGAGCACCAACGTACAGTCATCGCTGGTATCACGACTTACGACAATGCTGACAAGGAGTGCTACGTGAAAGACCTCTGCCAAAAGATCAATTTCACGATGGTTCAGACTGACGGTGCCGTTGATGTATTGCTGAAGCGAAAGCTTATTGAGGAGTACTACACCAACGGTGGCAGGGTCGTTTCTTTGACTCCAGACGGTCGTGCGTACGTCCTAGACCCTGATTTCGACATGCCGTCGCTGACCAGCCGCTAGAAGGGCGAATACCTGTCATACGAACAATGCCGATCTTGGTGGCGCGGTGGCGTTGAAAATTTCCGAGAGCTGCGGGATAGCCTGTAGTGGCGTCATCTAATGAGAGTGCCCGCCCCGAGCGGGCTTTTCATACTCGTTGTCATAATTTTGCAGATTGTTGCTGACTGGTCGGGGTTTTTTGTTTGGGATGAGAAGCAGGCGCTGCAATTTCTAAACGTTGCAGGTCAGTTGAAAAAGATAGGCTGGGTCGTATATTTTCTTCCCCAGTATTTCTTCCAAGGCATCAAGCTGCTCTGTCGTGAGGTTGTATCCTTCCCAGCCCTGTTGGTCCACCGTCCATCCCATAATTGCTTTCAGTTTTTCATCGTAGCCATTCGGTAATTCTTCTTCGAATACGAGCAGTTCGGTTTTTTTATCAAATGCCTCGATGAGGTAAATCATGGTTCCACTTTCCTAGTGTTGTCTGCGAGTTTTGTTTGCTCGCCAGTAATCGGATCATATTCACCGAGATGACGGCCACGTTTGTCGTACATCTCGACAGTTCCGTGCTGTGAGTCCCATTCAAAAATTGTCCCCTTTGGGGTTTTCCAGCGTTTTCTAAGATTTCCGCCTCCTTTAACCGCAGTCTTACGATTTGCTTTCGTAGCGTCAGGAAACGCGCTTAAGCCAGTCGGTGCTGGATGGTATTTATGGTCAGAAACACTGACCACAATATAAACCGGCTTCACCAACGACCCCGCCGGAAACACAAGAATGAAATCCTTGTACTCAGGCGGGTAAACCGGATTCACGATGATGCTATCCGCCGCTTTCGTCGGCGGGTAAACCCAAATGTGCGGTGCTTGCGGAGCTGCTTCCAGCGCGGGAATACCGAGGATGTCGGAACCATCCACGGCCGGTGTCCAGATCAGTTCAACGCCATCCTCTAGATCCGCCACCTGCTGGCTGCCGCGCAAACTGAACTGCGCGACATCAACCATTTCCCAATCGCGGTTCTTGCCGGTGTAGAAACCGTATCCCTTGAGACTGCCGTCAGCCTGTTGCTCGACTCTCAGCCGAACGCGGGTGCGGGCCTGTTTCAGGGTGCGTAATTGTTCTTCGGTGTAGAGGGCGCTGTCGTCCAGGCCGGGTACCCAGAAAATTGCGGCCAGACCGGCCAATACGGTAGCTCCAGTAGCGCCGAGTGCTGCGGCCGGAATGACGAGAGTCGGCGTACGCAGTGCAAGTCGGCCAATACCGAGCGAGACGGTACTGCCACTGATGGTTTCGAGATTCAGCAGCCCGGCGTCGTCTACCTCACAAGCACCGAGCCAGGCGACTTCTCCGTAGTCCTTGAGGCTGTCGGTGGGCACCATTCCCGAAGGATTCGAGTAATCGATGATGGCGTCCGGCAGCTTGCAGGACTTGGCGAATACGCATCCTGCGCGAACGGCTTCGTGTTTTTTCGCGACAACTTCACGACTCCGTTCGAAGGCGTCTTGCCTCGCGAGCATGGCGTCGTAAGCGTTTTGTCTGGTATCCCGCGCGGCCAGTTCGGTGGCCGTCATGAAGCGGTGAGTGACGTGATGCCCGTCGCCTGACGGTGGGTTCTGAACCCGGGGAATGTCCTTATTGCCAGCCACTGATCTTCCTTGCGTTCGTACGTCGACAGCCCCCAAAAAAGGGGCTGTGCGACGTTAACGAACGAGGCTGATCGTGGCTGTAGGACGAGTCTTCAATGACTCTAAGAGTTGTCTCTGATTATCAGGATGGCAACGCAGTGCTCTTGCGACTCGCTGCCGCCGTCACCGCATAACCCATCAATGCCGCCAATATCGAACCGGTCAAAATCCCCATCCGATCCATCCCGGCGTATTCACTGACACCCGGCTCAAACGCCAGGGAGCCGACAAACAGACTCATGGTGAAACCGATCCCGCAGAGGATTGCCACGCCCAGCACCTGGCCCCAGTTGGCGCCTTGGGGCAGGGCGGCGATGCCGATTTTCACGGCCAGCCAGGTCAGGCCGAACACGCCGAGGGTCTTGCCCAGCAGCAGGCCAACCGCGATGCCCATCGGCACGTGGTGGGTGAAGCTTTCGACGGTCACACCGCTCAGGGACAGGCCGGCGTTGGCGAAGGCGAACAGCGGCAGGATGCCGTAGGCCACCCATGGATGCAGAGCGTGTTCCAGGGTAAGCAACGGCGAGGGTTCGGCGTTTTTTGTGCGCAGGGGAATGCAGAAGGCCAGGGTCACACCGGCCAGTGTCGCGTGGACACCGCTCTTGAGCACACAGACCCAGAGGATCAAACCGATGATCATGTACGGCCCGAGCTTGACCACGCCGAGCCGGTTCATCGCGATCAACGCCACGATGCACGTCGCGGCCAGAGACAGCGAAAGGGTCGAGAGCGTACCCGAGTAGAAGATCGCAATGACGATGATTGCGCCGAGGTCGTCAATAATCGCCAAAGTCATCAGAAAAAGCTTCAGCGACACCGGTACCCGCTTACCCAGCAGGGCCAGTACGCCGAGGGCGAAGGCGATGTCGGTGGCCATCGGGATGGCCCAGCCACCCAGGGCTGCCGGGTCATCGCGGTTCAGAAACCAGTAGCTCAGCGCCGGCACCACCATGCCGCCAATCGCCGCCGCGCCGGGCAGGACGATTTGCGACGGTTTCGACAGTTGGCCGTCGAGGACTTCGCGCTTCACTTCCAAGCCGATCAGCAGGAAGAACAGGGCCATCAGGCCGTCGTTGATCCACAGCAGCGCCGGTTTGGCGATTTGCAACGCGCCGACCTGCGCCACGACCGGAGTGTCCAGAAAACTGCTGTAAAGCCACGACAGCGGGGAATTGTTGATGATCAAAGCCAGAGCAGCAGCGGCGATCAATAACAGTCCGCTGGCAGCTTCCAACTGGAAGAAACGCGTGAAAGTGCTACGCAGAGGCAAGGTCGCTCTCCATCGATGAATTCAAAAGGTGGCACACACTAACCCGTACCGTTAGTTGTTAAAACAAAAGTTATATTCTTTTTTGTTATATACCGTTAAGCAGTTGCCGGGCGTATTGAACCTCAGCTGTACCTGTGCGTGATGTAGGTTTTTTCCTAAGCTTGTTATCTGAGCCTTGCAACAAGGCCGACTCAACGAGAAAAACACCATGAGCGACAATCGACAGTGGGCCCGCGAAGCCATCCGGATCATCGAAGCCGACTTTCAGCGCAGCGCCGACACCCACCTGATTCCCTTGCCGCTGCCGGGTTTTCCGGGCATCGAGTTGTATTTCAAGGATGAGTCCAGTCATCCCACCGGCAGTCTGAAGCACCGTTTGGCGCGCTCGCTGTTTCTGTATGCGCTGTGTAACGGCTGGCTCAAGCCCGGGGCGCCGGTGATTGAAGCGTCCAGCGGTTCGACGGCGATTTCCGAGGCGTACTTCGCCAGTTTGCTGGGCTTGCCGTTCATTGCGGTAATGCCGGCGACCACCTCCAAAGAGAAGATCGCGCAGATCGCTTTCTACGGCGGCAAGAGTCATCTGGTCGATGATCCGACGCAGATCTACGCCGAATCCGAGCGCTTGGCCCGCGAACACGATGGGCATTTCATCGACCAGTTCACCTATGCCGAGCGCGCTACCGACTGGCGGGCGAACAACAACATCGCCGAGTCGATCTTCCAGCAAATGCGCTTCGAGCTGCACCCTGAGCCGAGCTGGCTGATCTCCAGCCCCGGCACTGGCGGCACCACCGCGACGCTAGGCCGTTACGTGCGTTACCGCCAACATTGCACCCGCGTGCTCTGCGCCGATGCCGAGCGCTCGGTGTTCTTCGATTACTACCAGACCGGCGACGCCAGTCTGCGCCTGGATTGCGGTTCGCGGATTGAAGGCATTGGCCGGCCTCGGGTGGAAGCGTCGTTCCTGCCCAAAGTGATCGATGCGATGGTCAAGGTGCCGGACGCGTTGTCGCTGGCGGCCATGCATTACCTGGCACAGCGTTTGGGACGTCGGGTTGGCGGGTCGAGCGGGACCAACCTGATCGGCGCCTTGATGGCGGCCCAGCAGATGGCGGCGGCGGGGGAGTCGGGGTCAATCGTGGCGATTCTGTGTGATGGCGGCGAGCGCTATGCCACCACCTATTACGATCAGGCTTGGCTCAAGGCCCAGGGGTATGAGTTGAGTGGTTTGATGGATGCCGTGGCGGGGAGTGTCGAGCGCGGCGAGCCGCTGCCGGCCAGCGTGTTGCGCGCCAATATCTGATCCACCGCAGAGCAAATGTGGGAGCGGGCTTGCTCGCGAATACGGTTTAACATTCAACGAAGATGTTGACTGATCCACCACTTTCGCGAGCAAGCCCGCTCCCACAGGTTCTGCTTTGTTTCATTGATTGCGTATCAGGCTTCGAGGCCGAGGATGTCGCGGGCCACAGCTTCTGCAATCCGAATCCCATCGACACCCGCCGACAGAATCCCGCCCGCATAACCCGCGCCTTCACCCGCCGGGAACAAGCCTTTCACGTTCAGGCTTTGCATCGACTCGTCACGGGTAATCCGCAGCGGCGATGACGTACGTGTCTCGATCCCGGTCAACACCGCGTCGTGCAGCGAGTAACCGCGTATCTGCTTCTCGAACGCTGGCAAGGCTTCGCGAATGGCTTCGATGGCAAACGCCGGCAAGGCCAGCGCCAAGTCACCCAAGGCAACCCCCGGTTTGTAAGACGGTTCTACGCTGCCCAACTCGGTGGACGGCTTGCCGGCAATGAAGTCGCCGACCAGTTGCGCCGGCGCTTCATAGTTGCTGCCGCCCAGCACAAAGGCGTGGGATTCCAGGCGTTCCTGCAACTCGATACCCGCCAGCGGGCCGCCCGGATAATCGACTTCCGGGGTGATCCCGACGACGATCCCGGAGTTGGCGTTGCGTTCGTTACGCGAGTATTGGCTCATGCCGTTGGTGACCACGCGGCCCGGCTCGGACGTCGCCGCCACCACGGTGCCGCCCGGGCACATGCAGAAGCTGTAGACCGAACGTCCGTTGCTGGCGTGGTGCACCAGTTTGTAGTCGGCAGCCCCGAGTTTCGGGTGGCCGGCGTACTTGCCCAAGCGTGCGCGGTCGATCAGCGACTGCGGGTGTTCGATGCGGAAACCCACCGAGAACGGCTTGGCTTCAATGAACACGCCACGGCCATGCAGCATACGGAAGGTGTCCCGGGCGCTGTGACCGAGGGCCAGAATCACGTGTTTCGAATGGATCTGCTCGCCGCCATTGAGCTCGACGCCGACCAGTTGGCCATCCTCGATCAACACATCGGTTACCCGCTGCTGGAAGCGCACTTCGCCACCCAGCGCACGAATCTGCTCACGCATGTTTTCCACGACACCGGTCAGACGGAACGTACCGATGTGCGGTTTGCTGACGTAGAGAATTTCTTCCGGCGCACCCGCTTTGACGAACTCGTGCAGGACTTTGCGACCGATGAATTTCGGGTCCTTGATCTGGCTGTAGAGCTTGCCGTCAGAGAACGTCCCCGCGCCACCTTCACCGAACTGCACGTTGGATTCCGGGTTAAGCACGCTTTTACGCCACAGGCCCCAGGTGTCCTTGGTGCGCTGGCGCACTTCGGTGCCGCGCTCGAGGATGATCGGCTTGAAGCCCATTTGCGCCAGCAGCAGCCCGGCGAAAATCCCGCACGGACCGAAACCCACGACGACAGGACGTTGCTCAAGATCAGTCGGCGCCTGGCCGACCGCTTTGTAGCTGACATCCGGCGCTACGTTGACGTTACGGTCATCGGCGAACGTGTGCAGCACCGCCGCCTCATCGCGAACGTTGAGGTCGATGGTGTAGATGAAGCACAGTTCGGAGGACTTTTTGCGCGCATCGTAGCTGCGCTTGAACAAGGTGAAATCGAGCAGGTCATCACTGGTGATGCCCAGGCGCTGCACGATGGCAGGGCGCAGGTCTTCTTCGGGATGGTCGATCGGCAGCTTGAGTTCGGTGATTCGTAACATGACAGGATCCGGTTCGCGGGGCGCACAACTGCGCCAAGGCGTTTGAAGCCCGCGATTATAAGCCTCAAAGAATGATTCCCGTGAGGCTAAAACGATCAGTCGTTACGCGATCCGCCGAAATACCCGCAGCCACGCTGAACCTGACCGTCTACGCGCAGCTCGGCGCTCATGTGCTGGACACTGCCGGTGCTGCTGTCGACGCAACGTTGCGGTGCAACCCACAGTTCGATGTGCTGGTTATTGGCTTCGGTGCTGAGGTTGAAGCGGCCATCGCCCAGTTGCTCTTCAACGTAGGGCACGGCCAATGGCGGCTGACCGGCGCGTTCGATGACCATGCCTTTGCCGCTGACTTTCACGTTCCACTCAGGCCCATGGCCGGCGGCGCGCAGGATAAGCAATTTGAAATTCGGATCGTTGCACGCGGTGCCCGAGCGCTCGACGCGGTACAGCTGCGCAAGATCGAGGCGGCTGTCGACGATTCGCCCGCGCACGTCGGCGAACAGCTTGCCCTGGGCGTCGGCCAGGGTTGCGGCCTCTTGCAGGACGCTGGTGCCGCCGGTGTCGTTGACCACGTAACTGCGTTGTTCATTGCACGGTTGGAACTGCAACTTGCCGTCCGCCGCCGTCAACTGGCCCTGCATGCGGGTCTGGCCCACGTGGGAGGCACTTTCACGCGGGCCGTCGAGCAACTGGCAAGCGGCGAACAACGGAAGCAGGGCAATAAGGACTAAGGAACGGGCAACACGCATCTTTGAGTCTCCAGACAAGTGCCGCCACGTTACTCAGCCTGACCGTTCATCACAACCCTGCATGTCCTCGCTTTCCTGAAATCAAGATCAAAAGATCGCAGCCTGCGGCAGCTCCTACGGGGCGTACGCCGAGCCTTTTGTAGGAGCTGGCGAAGCCTGCGATCTTTTGATTCTGGCTGTTTAGCCGACGTGGAAGGTCTGACCTGTTTGCAGGCCTTCCACACTTTTGGCGTAGGCCAGAGCCACATCCGCTGCCGGAACCGGTTTGTAGCCGCGGAAATACGGCGCGTATTTGCCCATGGCCTCGACCAGTACGTTAGGGCTCACCGAATTGACGCGCAGACCGCGAGGCAGTTCGATCGCTGCGGCACGGACAAAGCTGTCGAGGGCGCCATTGACCAGCGCTGCCGAGGCGCCGCTGCGAATCGGGTCGTGGCTGAGCACCCCGGTGGTGAAGGTGAACGACGCGCCGTCGTTGGCGAATTCGCGGCCGATCAGCAGCAGACTGACCTGGCCCATCAACTTGTCTTTCAGGCCCAGGGCGAAGCTTTCTTCGGTCATTTCACCGAGGGGTGCGAAGGTCACGTTGCCGGCAGCGCAGACCAGTGCATCGAACTTGCCGGTTTGCTCGAACAGCTTGCGAATCGAAGCGCTGTCGCTGATATCCACATGGAAATCACCGCTGTTGCGGCCGATGCGGATGATCTCGTGACGCTCGGACAGCTCCTTGTCGACCGCCGAACCAATGGTGCCGCCTGCGCCTATCAAAAGAATTTTCATCGTGTTGTTCCTCGAAGTGGTTAAACGAGGTTGAAGTCTAGAGTGGTTTTTTCCATTGATAAGCGCGCTAATAGGCAACCTTTGGTTTTCAAATGGAAACAATCCATGAGCGAAATGGATGATCTGGCAGCGTTTGCGGTGTTGATCGAAGCGGGGAGTTTTACCTTGGCGGCGCAGCAATTGGGGTGCAGCAAGGGGCAGCTATCCAAGCGCATCAGCCAACTGGAATCGCGGTTTTCAGTGGTGCTGCTGCAACGCACCACCCGCCGATTGAGCCTGACCGCTGCGGGTGCGGCGCTGTTGCCGCAAGCCCAGGCGCTCGTAGTCCAAGTCGAAAGGGCGCGTCAGGCATTGGCGCGACTGAAGGACGACATGGCCGGGCCGGTGCGGATGACGGTTCCGGTATCGCTGGGGGAAACCTTTTTCGATGGCTTGTTGCTGGAGTTTTCCGGCAAGTACCCCGAGGTGCAGATCGAGCTAGACCTGAGCAACAGCTACCGTGATTTGTCCCGCGACGGGTTTGATCTCGCGGTTCGCTCCGAGGTGGGCAATGACGAGCGCCTGGTGGCCCGGCCGCTATTAGCCTGGCACGAAATGACCTGCGCCAGCCCGGCTTACCTTGAGCAATACGGCGAACCGTTGACGCCTCAAGCCCTCGCTGACCACCGCTGTCTGCTCAACAGTCATTACAGCGGCCGCGAAGAGTGGCTCTATCACCAGCAACACGAGTTGTTGCGGGTTCGCGTATCGGGACCGTTCGCCAGCAACCATTACAGCCTGCTGAAGAAAGCGGCACTGGCCGGCGCCGGCATTGCGCGGTTGCCGTCCTACCTGCTGCAATCGGAATTGGCTGACGGACGTTTGCGCTGGCTCCTGCGTGACTATCAGACCCGCCGCATGCCGATGTACCTGGTTCACCCGTATCAGGGCGGTTTGCCGAAGCGCACGCAGGTGTTGGCGGATTACTTGATTGGCTGGTTCAAGCGCAGCGGTGAGGCGCTGGATAGACTCCAGCACACCACATAGATCCCTGTGGGAGCGAGCTTGCTCGCGATAGCGGTGAGTCAGTCAACATCACTGTTGAATGTGAAATAGTCATCGCGAGCAAGCTCGCTCCCACATTGGATCTTCGTTGTCAGGATTCTTGTGGGTCGATTTGATCCAGCGCCCGATTCACCGCCAGCTCGCCCAGCATGATGCTTTGCTGGATACCGAGCAGCATGTTGCGGTGCGAACCTTCCAGGGAAGCGGCGAAATTGCTGGCCATCACACTTGCCGACGCTAGTGATTCGCAGGCATGGCCCAACAGGGTTTGCACATCGATACCGGGCGCGACGACAAACATCGGGCTGGGATTGTGTGGGGGGTTGGGTGAGTTCTTGAACATAGGTTTGTGCTCGCTGTAAGGGCTACGCCCGGTTCGCGACTAAACGAATGGGTGGCAGCTGTATGCAGGTTAGTCGACCGATGAGCACAGAAACTCGGCGCGCCCGAAGGCGCCCTGCACACAGCCGCCATCAAGTGCAGGAAAGGGATACCTGACTTTTTGGCGCTTATGCGTTTCTGTGCAAAACAACCGAGCGACTAAACCCGACCACTGATGGGCAGTGGCAGGGAAACGATAGAGGCCGGTCCCCAGGCGCACAAGCCGGCGGATTCTGGCGTAGCTGTAGGCAACGACGCAAGGCGTTGTAGCTTGCAGGAAGTAACACGGACACTGATTAAACACGCTCTCCAAAACACTAAAAAAACCTGGTAGGAGCTGCCGAAGGCTGCGATCTTTTGATCTTGATTTTCACCAGAACCACCGAAGATCCAGATCAAAAGATCGCAGCCTTCGGCAGCTCCTACGGGGAAATCTTCATTGTCATGAAGTTTGTGACAGGCATAAAAAAACGGCCCGAAGGCCGTTTTTTGTTTACCGCGAAGATTCAACCACCCAAGTACGCTTCACGCACTTTCGGGTCGGTCAGCAGCGCTTCACCGGTGCCTGTCATCACCACCCGGCCGTTCTCCAGAACGTACGCACGGTCAGCAATTTTCAGCGCCTGGTTGGCGTTCTGCTCCACCAAAAACACCGTCACGCCATCTTTGCGCAGCTGTTCGATGATGTCGAAGATCTGCTGGATGATGATCGGTGCCAGGCCCAACGAAGGTTCGTCGAGCAGCAACAGTTTGGGTTTGCTCATCAGCGCACGGCCGATGGCGAGCATTTGCTGTTCGCCGCCGGACATGGTGCCGCCGCGTTGGGCGAAGCGTTCTTTCAGGCGTGGGAAAAGTCCGAGAACCTTGTCCATCTGTTCCTGATAATCGCCCTTGTCGGTGAAGAACCCGCCCATGGCGAGGTTTTCTTCCACGGTCAGACGGGCAAACACCCGACGGCCTTCCGGCACGACTGCGATGCTTTTGCGCATGATCTGCGAGGAGCTCTGACCGACCAATTCCTCACCCATGTAGCGGATGCTGCCGCTGTGGGCTTGCGGCGAACCGCAGAGCGTCATCAGCAGGGTCGACTTGCCGGCACCGTTGGCGCCGATCAGGGTCACGATCTCGCCCTGGCGGACTTCGACGTTGACGCTGTGCAGGGCCTGGATCTTGCCGTAGAAGGTGGAAACGTTTTCGAATTGCAGCATTTACGCTTCCCCCAGGTAGGCTTTGATCACTTCGGGATTGTCGCGGATCTGTTCCGGCGTGCCGTTGGCCAGAGGCGTGCCCTGGTTGATCACGACGATGTGGTCGGAAATGCTCATGACCAGTTTCATGTCGTGTTCGATCAGCAGCACGGTGACGTTGTGCTCTTCACGCAACATGCTGATCAGCGCCTTGAGGTCTTCGGTTTCCTTCGGGTTCAGGCCGGCGGCCGGTTCGTCGAGCATGAGGATCCGCGGGCGGGTCATCATGCAGCGAGCGATTTCCAGACGACGTTGCTGACCGTAGGCCAGGGTGCCGGCCGGACGGTTGGCGAAGGCCTTGAGGTTGACCTTGTCCAGCCAGAACTCGGCGAATTCCATGGCCTCGCGCTCGCTCTTGCGGAACGCCGGGGTCTTGAACAGACCGGCCAGGAAGTTGGTGTTCAGGTGACGGTGCTGGGCGATCAAGAGGTTCTCGACCGCCGTCATGTCCTTGAACAACCGCACGTTCTGAAAGGTGCGCACCACGCCTTTGAGGGCGATTTTGTGGCCGGGCAGGCCCTGGATCGGCTCGCCGTCCAGCAGGATGCTGCCGCCACTCGGCTGGTAGAAACCGGTCAGGCAGTTGAACACGGTGGTCTTGCCGGCGCCGTTGGGGCCGATCAGTGCCACGACCTGTTTTTCCTTCACGCTCAGGGCTACGCCGTTGACCGCCAGCAAGCCGCCGAAGCGCATGCTCAGATTTTCGACTTTAAGGATCTCGCGGCTCATTTGCGCAGCTCCATGTGGGGGCGTTGCATAGGCAGCAGACCTTGAGGACGCCAGATCATCATCAGCACCATCAAGGCGCCGAACATCAACATGCGGTATTCACTGAACTCACGCATCATCTCCGGCAACAGGATCATCACCGTGGCAGCAAGTACGACGCCCAGTTGCGAGCCCATGCCACCCAGCACCACGATGGCGAGGATGGTCGCCGACTCGATGAAGGTGAACGACTCCGGTGTCACCAGGCCCTGACGCGCGGCGAAGAAGCTGCCGGCGAAACCGGCGAAGCACGCACCGAGGGTGAAGGCCGAGAGCTTGATGACCGTAGGATTGAGACCCAACGCACGGCAGGCGATTTCGTCTTCACGCAGCGCTTCCCAGGCACGGCCCAGCGGCATGCGCAGCAAGCGATTGATGACGAACAGGGCAAACAGCGCCAGCAACAGCGCAACGAGGTAAAGGAAGATCACCTTGTTGATCGAGTTGTATTCCAGACCGAAGTACTCGTGGAACGTCTGCAGGCCTTCAGCGGCTTTACGTTCGAAGGTCAGGCCGAAGAACGTCGGTTTCTCGATGTTGCTGATGCCGTTCGGACCACCCGTGAGGCCGGTCAGGTTACGCAGGAACAGACGGATGATTTCACCGAAGCCCAGCGTCACGATCGCCAGATAGTCACCGCGCAGACGCAGGACCGGGAAGCCGAGCAGGAAGCCGAAGGTGGCCGCCATCATCCCGGCGATTGGCAGGCAGATCCAGAAGCTCAGACCGTAGTAGTGCGACAGCAGCGCATAGCTGTAGGCGCCGACGGCATAGAAGCCGACGTAACCGAGGTCGAGCAGACCGGCCAGACCGACCACGATGTTCAGGCCCAGGCCGAGCATCACGTAGATCAGCACCAGGGTGGCAATATCCACCGCACCGCGGGAGCCGAAGAACGGCCAGACCAGCGCACCGATGATCAACGCGATGATGATCCAGCGCTGAGTGGTCGGCAGGGTCAAGAAAGTACTGGCCTTGGCCGGCATCACCGGCATGTTCGGCGAGGATTTCCAGGCTGCGCTGATCTGGTGGTCGAACAGCACCCGCAGGAACATCAACACCGAGCATACGGCGATGGTGATCAGCGTTGCAGTGCTGGTGCCATGGACTTCGAGGTTGATGCCGACAATGGTCAGTTTCAGACCGAGTACCGGGTAGGCAACAGCCCACACCAGCAAGGCGCTGAACAACGCCTGTTTAAGATTCCTAGTCATACTTTTTCAACCTCCGGACGGCCCAACAGGCCGGTTGGCCGGAACAACAACACCAGAACCAATAAGCCGAACGCCACGACGTCCTTGTACTGGTCGCCGAAGATATCGGCACCAAAGGCTTCCGCCACCCCAAGCACGATCCCGCCGAGCATGGCTCCGGGGATGCTGCCGATGCCGCCCAGTACCGCTGCGGTGAAGGCCTTGAGGCCGACCAGGAAACCGGCATTCGGGTTGATCACGCCGTATTGCATGCTCAGCAACACAGCCGCGATGGCTGCCAGTGCGGCACCGATGACGAAGGTCAGGGCGATGATGTTGTTGGTGTTGATACCCAAGAGGTTGGCCATCTTGATGTCTTCGGCACAGGCGCGGCAGGCGCGACCCAGGCGAGAGCGGGAGATGAACAGCGTCAGGCCGAGCATGGCGACAAAGGTCACCACGAACACCACGATTTGCATGTAGGAAATCAGCACTTCTTGTGCGCCACCTGGCCCGATGGAGAAGTTACCGGGGATCAGGTTGGGGATGGATTTGTCCTTGGAGTCTTGCGCCAGCAGAACCGTGTTCTGCAGGAAGATCGACATGCCGATGGCGGAAATCAGCGGGATCAGACGGTTGCTGCCGCGCAAAGGGCGGTAGGCGATCCGTTCGATGCTGTAGCCGTAGGCACTGGTCACGACGATGGTCGCGAGAAAAGCGGCGGTCATCAACAGCGGAACACTGTCGAGTCCCATCATGGACAGGCCCGCAATGGCGATGAACGCCACGTAGGAACCAATCATGTACACCTCGCCGTGGGCGAAGTTGATCATTCCAATGATGCCGTAAACCATCGTATAGCCGATGGCGATCAGGGCATACGTGCTGCCAATGGTCAGACCATTAACCAGCTGTTGGAAAAAGTGATAGATGTCAGGCATTACAGCGCTCCTAAAAACCTGATACGCATTTCACTGGTGGAGTCATTTTCCCGCTCGAGCCCCGTGGATCTGCATCCACTTCGAACGCGAGGTTTGCCAGCGAACCGCTGATGACGGTTTTGAGATTTTCAGGTGGGGAGACTGGCGGATCACGCCAGCGCGGCCCAATACGTTCGTAAAACAAAGCCCACGGCACGCCGTGGGCTTTATTGGCAGTCAGTCAGGCAACGCCTTACTGAGGCTTGGCTTCAGTTTTAGGTTTGCCGAAGTGCCACTCGTAAACCACAAATTTGAAGTCTTTCAGGTCGCCCTTGGCGTCGAAGCTCAGGTCGCCAGTCGGGGTTTTGAATGTGCCGGCGTGGATAGCTTCAGCCACTTTGGCAGCGTCTTCGCTCTTGGCAGCCTTGATGCCGTCGGCAATCACGGTCACAGCCGAATAGGCCGGGAACACGAACGGACCGCTCGGATCTTCTTTCTTGGCTTTGAACGCATCAGCCAGGGCGATGTTGGCCGGATCCTGGTCGAAGGATTTCGGCAGGGTTACCAGCAGACCTTCGGAAGCGTCTTTGGCAATCTGCGAAATGGAGTCGTTACCCACGCCTTCCGGACCCATGAACTTGGCTTTCAGACCTTTTTCCTGTGCTTGACGCAGGATCAGACCCAGCTCCGGGTGGTAGCCGCCGTAGTAGACGAAGTCGACGTTGGCTTGCTTGAGCTTGGAGATCATCGAAGAGAAGTCTTTGTCGCCGGCGTTGATGCCTTCGAACACGGCAACCTTGACGTTTTTGCCTTCCAGGGTTTTCTTCACGGCGGTGGCGATGCCTTCACCGTATTGCTGTTTGTCGTGCAGAACAGCAACGATCTTCGGTTTTACGAAGTCGGCAATGTAGTTACCGGCGGCAGGGCCCTGGGCGCTGTCCAGACCGATGGTGCGGAACACCATTTTGTAACCACGGGAAGTGATGTCCGGGCTGGTGGCCGCCGGGGTGATCATGATCACGCCTTCGTCTTCGTAAATGTCCGAAGCCGGTTGAGTGGAGCTGGAGCACAGGTGACCGACCACGAACTTGACGCCGTCGTTGACGACTTTGTTCGCAACCGCTACCGCTTGTTTTGGATCACAGGCGTCATCGTATTCAACGGCTTCGAGTTTCTTGCCGTCTACGCCGCCTTTGGCGTTGATCTGTTCGATGGCCATTTTGGCGCCACTGAACTGCATGTCGCCGTATTGGGCTACAGGGCCGGTTTTAGGGCCGGCGATGCCGATCTTGATGGTGTCAGCTGCGAACGAATGGCTGGCAACCCCGGCCAGAACCATAGCGGCAAACAGTTTGGAAATCTGCTTAGTAGCCTTAGTCATAGTGCTCCACTCTTACTGTTGTAGTTTTTATAGTCCTGGCGCCGTAGCAGCAGAACCGGGTCAGATATCTTCGATATCCTCCGGAAAATGCCCCCGGCAACTGTACCGGTACAGTGTAGAGCGCCAATTGTTAGCCTGGGAAGCTGGCGCCAGGGGGCAAAACCTGAGGGTGTCGCTTTTTTGAAAGAAAAAGACAGAATGGCGGCGGGGGTTATAGCTGAAATATCAGCAATCCTTGGCTTTCCTGCTGTTTTCAATCGGTAACTCAATTGCATCCGGGTTTTTCTGCCAGAACACCAACGTTATGATGACGTCGATTTGTTTTCCGGACAGGACCCATGACTCAAGAACCTAGCACCCTCTATGCCAAGCTGCTTGGTGAAACCGCATCTATTACCTGGAAGGAGCTGGAGCCGTTCTTCGCCAAGGGTGCCCTATTGTGGGTCGACCCCGGTCTGGATTTGATTGCTGCAGCGCAGGCAGTGGCAACCGACGAAGGCGAGAAAGTGGCTGCCTGGCTGGCCGCCGACAAGGTCGCCAAGCTGTCTGAAACGCGGGCGCTGGATCTTTTTGAACGTGATCCGGAGCTGTGGGCAGTGGTCGTATCGCCGTGGATTCTGATCCAGGAAAGGGCGACGAGCTGAATGCTTGCACTCTATTGGTGCGTGGCTTTGTCGGGCAAAAGTGTGTAGCCGAGTAGCGTGATGGCATGTTGCCGTAGAGAAAGGCCACAGGCGGGCCAGCATCACGGTGACGTAAACGTAACGGGAACAGTTTATCGAGCAGCCTGATGGCTGCTTAATTGTTTCTGAATGTTGGGATTGGTGTCGGATGTGAGACCGCTTTCGCGAGCAAGTCGAATCGTCGCACCGCCGCTCCCACATTTGATCGCATTCTTTCTGAAAAAATACGGTCAAAATGTGGGGGCTTGCTCGCGAATGGCCGCGACGCGGTTTTGTGTCAGACCGAGAACGTCTTGCCAGTATGGTTATTCAGCGAAATAACCTTGGTCTTGCCAATCCGGTGACGATAAATCTCGCGCAAGTACTTGATCGCCTTCTTCACGCAATCCCGGGACAGGCGAATGTCATTGATCGAGACGAACTTGTCTTTGTCATTGATCAACTCGCGGTACTTCTTCTCGTACATCGGTTTGATTGCGTACCAGTTGGTGTCGAGGATCTTCGCCGGGTTCTCGAACTCATTCAGCAGCTCGTCGATCCGGTCTTCGTCGAAATCTTCATTAATGATGAAGTCCAGGATCGAGTTATCCAGGGTCTCGTCGAAGCGGTACGGGTTTTTCGCGAAGCAACGCTTGATGAAGGCCACGATCAGCGTCAGGAAATCGTCCGACAGGCACGGGCTCTTGGCGATCAGGGTGGTCAACGACAAGTTGGCCGAGGCGCCGATGACCAGCGCATAACGCTTGAGCGTGGTGTTCGGGAACAGGCTGTTGAGGTGAGTCTTCAACCGGTTCAGGTCCATGTAGGACAGCTTGTAGTCCTTCGGCAAGGACACGATCGAGACCACCGACGAGCAGTTCTTGAAGAAGTGCAGGTCGTGCAACGCGGCCGCGTCGTATCCCGAATTCTTGTACTGCTCCAGCGAGGCGCGATAGCGCTTGGATTCGATCGGCAACAGGCTGATGCCTTCGATCGCCTGGGTCACTTTGTTGAAGTGCGGCAAGTCGATGGAGCGGAAGAACAAGTCGTCGATGTTCAGGCGCTGAGGTTCTTTCTCGAACACCTTGAACTTGTCGCTACTCGGCGGCGGAGTTTCCGGCACCACGGACTCGGCGTAGGCAATCGCTACAGGGCCTGCCAGGCTCATGAACAGGTCGTTGGCGTCCAGGCGAATGGTTTCGCCAATGTCGATGCCGGCGCGACGGAAATAGTTCTGGTCGTAGTCGGTGGTGACCGCTTGCGCCGTCAGAATGTTGAAGATCTGCTGTGAGATGTATTGGTTAGCGTGCTTTTCCATCGCATTGACGTCGATGTTCTGGATGTTGCCGTCATCGCTTTCTTCGGCGTAACGCATGATGTCGTTGGAGATCAGCATCATGGCGTTCCATGGGCGGATACGGCCCATGACACTGGCTTCGCTGCTGTCTTCGTTGGCGAAGTTGTAAGAGAAGTCCCACTCTTCCGACAGGTATTTGCACAGCAGGCGACCGGCGTTGATGTGCAGCGCCTCGGACATTTCGCTGCGGTGATCGGAAATGTTCGGCAACACGCAAATGCCGCTGGTGAAGATCGGCTCGAAGACGAAGGAATGACCGCTCTTGCCGTCGTGCTCGTCCATCGGCTTGGTGTCGAACGTCTTGTTCATGTACGAGTGCTGCTGAGCCAGGCCGAATTCCGAGGCCATACCCGAACCGGTACCGCCGCCGGCACTGAAGATCGAGAAATACAGGCGCGACTGGTTGGCCTTGATCCCGCAGCTGTCGATCAGGTACGAGTGAATCATCTTCCAGTCAGGGCTGGAGAAACGCTGGGTGTCCTTGTTCAGGATGATCTTGGCCAGGTACTGACCGAGGATCGGCGCGTTACCGGCGCCACCGGCGTGGACTTCCGACAAGTCCATGATTTTCATTTTGCTGTAGTCGCGCAGGAAACCGCTTTTTTCGCCTTTGCGTGAGAAACGGATGCGGCCGGCGATGTCTTTGTCCAGGTCGCCGAGCATGACCAGCGGTTCTACCAGGAACACCGGTTTGGTGGCCTTGTTCGGCCCCAGACGCAGGTTGTTGCGAATCCACTGTGCCGGGCTGTAGCCCTTTTCGGCGAAGCGCTTGTCCGGCGACAGGCGATCTTCGTTGTTGAATTCGTTGAGGTAGAACTTGCGGGCGTTGTACACCAGCTCGGCGACGTCCAGCGCGATGTTCGAGCCGCAGCGGCCCAGGCCGATCAGGCACACCGACGGGAATTCCTGATCGCTGTGCTGTTCGCTGTCACCGTCCAGGTGCGGTGGGCGCGGGAACACCATGTCGCGCAGGCCGTCGAGGTTATCGAGGATGCGGTCGGTATTGGTTTCGGTGAAGTACAGGTATTGCTGAGTCGATAACGGGCGCGATGGCGTCAATGGCTTCGACGGTGCGGGGCTGTTCGCCGCGGGGCTCAACGTCAGATCGGATATCGCAGTGGCCGGATTGTTTTTAGAAGTCATTGTGCGCCATGTACCTGGGCTGGTTGGTTGAGCGACACGATGTCGTCGAACCATCACGGATGGGATCTTGCGTCTTTTTTCAGCGCGTATTTGGCCCAAGCGTCAGGGCCTTGGCCTGAGAGCATCGCTCGGGGGAATCCTTTCCTAAGTCATGATGAATCGGCCAATATTCGATGATCTTTAATCAAAAGGAGGCCAAATGATGGCAGCGTTACCTTCACTCGGGTTTGCCGGGGTCGGCTTGATGGGCTTGCCGATGTGCCGTCGACTGCTGGCAGCGGGTTATCCGCTGACGGTGTGGAACCGCAATCCAGCCAAGTGCGCGCCGCTGGTCGAGGCCGGTGCACGACAGGTCGCCACGCCGGCTGAGCTGTGTCAGCACGCTGACGTGGTGATGCTGTGCCTGGCGGACACCTCGGTGGTTCGCGAGGTGGTGTTTGGCCCGGCCGGGGTTGCGGAGGGTGGTAAAAGTGGTCAACTGCTGGTGGATTTTTCCAGCCTGGAACCTACCGCGACGCGGGAAATGGCGACAGCGCTGGTCAGCCAAACCGGCATGAGCTGGCTGGATGCACCCGTGTCCGGCGGAGTGGTCGGTGCCGAGGCCGGCAGCCTGGCGATCATGGTGGGCGGTGAAACGGCGGATCTTGAGCGCGTCAGGCCTGTGCTGTTGAGCCTCGGCCAGCGCGTGACCCACATGGGCGCCGTCGGAGCGGGGCAGGTGACCAAGGCTTGTAATCAGATGATCGTCGCCTGCAACGCGCTGGTGATCGCCGAAGTGGTGGCGTTGGCCGAGCGTTCCGGGGTCGACGCCCGTCTGATCGCCGAGGCGCTGGCCGGTGGTTTCGCCGATTCAAAGCCGTTGCAGATTCTGGGTCCGCAAATGGCCGACAGCCGTTTCGAACCGGTGAAATGGCATGTGCGTACGTTGCTCAAGGACCTCGATACCGCGGTGAAGTTTTCCCGTGAGCAAGGCTCGGCCACGCCGATCAGTGGACTGGCCGCACAGTTGATGCGCCTGCATGGGAGCCAGGGATTCCTGGAAAAAGATCCGTCGACGCTAGTGCAGTTGTACCGCGAGCCAGACTCAAAGGGCTGACAGTGTGCGAGTGCTTGCGCTGGTTGATTTCGCTCAGCACGGGACGCAATTGCGCGAGCGGTACCGGACGACTGAGCAAGTAGCCCTGCACGAAGTCGCAGCCGTTACGCTCCAGAAACTCGTATTGCTCAAGGGTTTCGACGCCTTCGGTCACCACCTGCAAATGCAGCGTGTGGGCCATGACGATGATCGCTTGAACGATTTCCATGTCCTGGGTGGCCTTGGGAATGTCCTGAATGAACGAGCGGTCGATCTTCAGCGTATTGAGTGGTAGGCGCTTGAGGTAGGCCAGAGAGGAATAACCGGTGCCGAAGTCGTCAATCGACAGCGAAACGCCGAGGGCGCGAATCTGGCGCAGCAACACCGCCGTGTTGGCGATGTTGCCCATCAAGGCGTTCTCGGTCACTTCCAGTTCCAGCCGCTGCGGCGCCACTCCGGCGCGCCGCAGTGCGTGTTCGATTTCATCGGCCAATTCTTCGCGCGCCAGGTTCAGGGGCGAGCAGTTCACGGCGATGTGGAGTTCTTCGCAACCCTGACGCGACAACTCGCCCAGATCCTCACAGGCTTTGCGCAGGACCCAGTGGTCCAGTTCGGCGATCAGGCCGTTGGCCTCGGCGATGGCAATGAACCGGTCCGGTGCCAGCAGTCCGTGAACCGGATGTTGCCAGCGGATCAGCGCTTCAAGCTTGCTGACTTGGCCGGTTTTCAGGTCGTAGATCGGTTGGTAATAGAGCATCAGCCCAGTGTTTTCGCGCAGGGCGTGGCGCAGTTCTTCTTCCAGTTGCAGTTCCAGCGTTGCGCGGGTTTTCAGGTCTTCGCTGAAGAAATTCAGGCCATTGCGTCCGCTGTCCTTGGACTGATACAGCGCCAGGTCAGCGTTTTTCAGCAACTCTTCACAGGTCTTGCCATCTTGCGGAAACAAGCTGATGCCGATACTGGTGGTCATGACCATGCGCCGGCCGGACAGCTCGATGGGCTCCTGCATTTTCAGCATGATGCGTTGGGCCATGTGCCGCGCTTCTTCACGATCGTGCAGGCCGATGAGGATGCAGAATTCGTCTCCGCCGAAACGCGCAACCACATCTTCGTGGCTGCGCACCGAACCCTTGATGTGGCTGGCCAATACTTTGAGCAATTCGTCGCCGGCATCATGGCCGAGGCTGTCGTTGATCCGCTTGAAATGGTCGATGTCCAGGAACAGCACCGCCAGCATGCCGCCTTCGTTGGTTTTCTCCATGAGCTTCTCGGCGAAGATCTGGTTGAAACCACGGCGGTTGATGAGGTTGGTCAGGGGGTCGTAGTGCGCCACCTGTTGTAACGACATCCTCGCCTGGTCCAGTTGACTGAGCAGGGCGTTGACCCGTTGCAGGTCGCGCTCCTTGTTTTGCAACTTCTTGTCCGCCAGCGCCGCGCTGATGCTGCTGCCGATGATCAGCAGCGTCATGATCGCCACCGTCAGACCCAGTTGCAGATGATTGTTTTCGCCGGGCAGCGGCTGGAGGCTGTCGGCGGGCAGCACCAGATTGAAGGCGGCCATGCCCGTGAAGTGCATGCTGATGATGCCTGCCCCGAGCACCAGACTGGCGCTGTATTTGAGCAGTTGATGGAACAGACCGGTGCCGTCGCGCAGATGACTTGATATCAGCAGGGCTGCAAGGCTGGCACCGATGGCGATCACAATGGAGAGGGCGAATAGCGCTGGTTGGTAATAGGCCATCGCACTCGAACGCATGGCGGTCATGCCCACGTAATGCATGGTGGCAATACCCAGGCCAATGCAGATCGAAGCCTGGAGATATTGCCAAAAACTCAGGCGGGGATGACTGAGAGCATGCATGGCCAGCCACGAGGCGAGCAGGGCGATCAACAGAGAAAGGAGGGTGATGGGCAATTCATATTGAATGTCGATCGGAGCCTGAAACGCTAGCATGCCAATGAAGTGCATGGCCCAGATCCCGCCCGCCAGGCAACCGGCGCCGACCCAGCGCCAGAGCCGCTGCGAGGCGGGTTTTTCCGAGTGACCGACCCGTTCGGCCATGTCCAATGTGGCAAAGCTGCCGACACAGGCGACTAAATACGCCAGCAGTACCAGAAAAGGGTCATTTGTGCAGTTGAGTATTACCTGGCCGTTCGCCGTCAGCTCGGTAATGAAATGCAAACCAAGCCACTCCATAGCATGCCCCATTGTCATCCTGGCTGGCGCCATGAACGCTGGCGAATGCTTTGGAGTATAGAAGGCATGTTTAGAGTGCAAACGATAGTGGCACATCGGCCCTAACCATTTTGGAATCAGCGTTAGAGCGTTTGGAAATAAAAGTTGTATCAGCTGCGACATCCTCCATGGGCGGATATCAGCTTTACAAATAATGACAGACAGCTCTGGCGGGCCTGACTAGATTGCAGGTTCTGGGCTCGGATGCGTTGGCAGTGAAGCCCCAATAACAATAAAAGAGACGGACCCATGCAGAACTCGACCCAAGCGGCGAATGCCTGGCGCATTCTGTTCCTGCTGTTCCTGGCGAACCTGTTCAACTTCTTCGATCGCACCATTCCGGCCATCATCATCGAACCGATCCGCATGGAATGGCACCTCAGCGACTTTCAGCTGGGGATCATCGGTACTGCATTCACCCTCGTTTATGCCATTGCCGGCCTGCCTCTCGGGAGGATGGCCGATACCGGTTCACGCAGTAAATTGATGGGCTGGGGCCTGGCGGCGTGGAGCGGGCTGACAGCGGTCAACGGACTGGTGGGGAGTTTCTGGGCTTTCCTGATCGTGCGCATGGGCATTGGCATCGGTGAAGCCAGTTACGCACCGGCCGCCAACTCGCTGATCGGCGACCTGTTCCCGGCCCACCGTCGGGCGCGGGCGATGGGTATCTTCATGCTGGGGCTGCCGTTGGGGTTGCTGTTGGCGTTCTTCACCATCGGCGCGATGGTCAAGGCGTTCGACAGCTGGCGCGCGCCGTTCTTTATCGCGGCAGTGCCGGGGCTGATCCTGGCGGTCTTCATGTTCTTTATCAAGGAACCGAAACGCGGCGCCGCAGAGAGTGTGCAAGTCTCGCAGGAGCGCATAGACCGGCCGATCCGTCGGGTGCTGGCGGTGCCGACTTTCCTGTGGCTGGTGATGGCGGGGCTGTGCTTCAACTTCGCCACGTATGCCTGCAACTCGTTTCTGGTGCCGATGCTGCAGCGCTATTTCCTGATGCCGCTGCAGGAAGCGGCAGTGGCGACCGGGGTGATCGTCGGTGTGACCGGGTTGTTCGGCCTGACACTGGGCGGTTGGGTGGCTGACAAGATTCACCAGCGGGTGGCCAATGGGCGACTGCTGTTTGCCGCGTTCAGCTTGATCATCTCGACCTTGTGCACCGCTTGGGCGCTGCATTCCGGGCGGATCGAGATCGGGGTATTTGTGGCGGTGTTCAGTGTGGGCTGGTTGTTTGCCTACAACTTCTACACCTGCGTTTATACCGCCATTCAGGACGTAGTCGAGCCGCGCTTGCGGGCCACGGCCATGGCGCTGTTCTTTGCCGGATTGTATTTGCTGGGTGGCGGTTTGGGGCCGGTGGTGGTGGGCGCATTGTCCGACCACTTTGCGCATACGGCGATGCTCTCGGCCGGTGCTGAACAGATGACCGAGGCGTTCAAGGCTGTCGGCTTGCATGACGCGATGTATTTGATCCCGGTGGCGCTGTTTTTCACCATGGTGTTTCTGTTCCTGGCTTCACGGTGTTTTGTGCGTGATGCCAAGCGGATGAAGGAAGGGTTGGTGGCGGTGGTTGAGCCTGTGGGGGCTGCGGTGACTGCATGATAGCCTTCGCGAGCAAGCCCGCTCCCACAGTTGACCGAGTTCTTTCAGGAGAAATGCGGTCGAATGTGGGAGCGGGCTTGCTCGCGAAGAGGCCATCAGCAGCACAGCAACAATCAAGCAGACAAAAAAAGGCCCGCATCGCTGCGGGCCTTCTTTGTTTTAGCGGGGCAGAGCAGGGGACTTAACCCGCCACCAACACCCGAATCGCTTCCAGTCGCAGCGCAGCCTTGTCGAGCATGGCCAGGCCTTGCTCGCGTTGCTTGCGCAGGGCAACCAGTTCGCTGTCACGCACGGTCGGATTGACCGCTTGCAAGGCAGTCAGGCGCGCCAGTTCTTCGTCGGTGTCGGCGGCCAGACGACGCTGCGCCTCAGCCACGCGCTCGGCGTGACGCGGGAAGATCTTCTCTTCGCCGGCGTTGATCCGTGGCGTCAGCTGGTCGCGCTGGGCCTGGATGAACTTGTTGGCACTGGCACGCGGCACGCTTTCCAGCTGATCGTTAAGGGTTTCGAACGAGACCCGGGCCGACAGGTCGTTGCCATTGGCATCGAGCAGGCAGCGCAGGGCGGCCGGTGGCAGGTAACGGCCCAGTTGCAGCGAGCGCGGGGCAACCACTTCGCTGACGTAAAGCAGCTCCAGCAACACGGTGCCTGGTTTCAACGCCTTGTTCTTGATCAGCGCCACGGCGGTGTTGCCCATGGAACCGGACAAGACCAGGTCCATGCCGCCCTGAACCATCGGGTGCTCCCAGGTGATGAACTGCATGTCTTCGCGAGACAGCGCCTGGTTGCGGTCGTACGTAATGGTCACGCCTTCGTCGTCGCCCAGCGGGAAGCTGGCGTCGAGCATTTTTTCGCTCGGCTTGAGGATCAGCGCGTTTTCCGAGTGGTCTTCGCTGTCGATGCCGAACGCGTCGAACAGGGTTTCCATGTAGATCGGCAGGGCGAACTGATCGTCTTGCTCAAGAATGTCTTCGACTAGCGCATCGCCTTCGCCAGCGCCGCCGGAGTTGAGCTCCAGCAAGCGGTCGCGGCCAGTGTGCAACTCGGCTTCCAGACGTTCACGCTCGGCACGGGCTTCGTCGATCAGCGCTTGCCACTCGCCGTCATCGGCATTTTCCAGCAGCGGCAGCAGGCGCGGGCCGAACCGATGCTGCAGGGCGTTGCCGGTCGGGCACGTGTTGAGGAATGCATTCAGTGCTTCGTGGTACCACTGGAACAGGCGCTCTTGCGGGCTGGTTTCCAGGTACGGCACGTGCACTTCGATGATGTGCTTCTGGCCGATCCGGTCCAGACGGCCGATACGCTGCTCCAGCAGGTCCGGGTGCGCGGGCAGATCGAACAGCACCAAGTGGTGCGAGAACTGGAAGTTGCGACCTTCACTGCCGATTTCCGAACAGATCAGCACTTGCGCGCCAAATTCTTCGTCGGCGAAGTAGGCCGCGGCGCGGTCACGCTCGAGGATGTTCATGCCTTCGTGGAAGACCGTGGCCGGAATGCCGGAACGCACGCGCAGGGCGTCTTCCAGGTCCATGGCAGTTTCAGCGTGGGCGCAGATCACCAGCACTTTGGTGCGCTTGAGCATCTTTAGCGTGTCGATCAGCCACTCGACCCGCGGGTCGAATTTCCACCAGCGTTCTTCTTCGTTGGCGTCCGGCTGGGCCTGGAAGCTGACTTCCGGGTACAGCTCGGCGTGATCGCCCAACGGCAGTTCGAGGTATTCGTCGGGGCATGGTAGCGGGTACGGGTGCAGCTTGCGCTCCGGGAAACCCTGCACGGCGGCGCGGGTGTTGCGGAACAGCACGCGGCCGGTGCCGTGGCGGTCAAGCAGTTCGCGGACCAGACGGGCGCTGGCTTCGATATCGCCATCGTTAACTGCCGCCAGCAAGGCTTCCCCTTCGTTGCCGAGGAAACCGTGAATGGTTTTGTGCGCTTCAGGCGACAGGCGCCCCTTGTCCAGCAGCTCCTGAACGGCTTCGGCCACCGGGCGATAGTTTTCGCTCTCGGCGCGGAAGGCGTGCAGGTCATGGAAACGGTTCGGATCGAGCAGGCGCAGACGCGCAAAGTGGCTGTCCTGGCCCAGTTGTTCCGGGGTCGCGGTCAGCAGCAGGACGCCGGGAATCACTTCGGCCAGTTGTTCGACCAGCGAGTATTCCGGGCTGGCCTTGTCTTCGTGCCACACCAGGTGGTGGGCTTCGTCGACCACCATCAGGTCCCAACCGGCGGCGAACAGCGCGTCCTGAGCCTTCTCGTCTTCCACCAGCCACTCGAGTGCAACCAGCGCGAGCTGGGTGTCTTCGAACGGGTTGGCGGCATCGCTTTCGATGAAGCGTTCTTCGTCGAACAGCGCGACTTGCAGGTTGAAACGGCGGCGCATCTCCACCAGCCACTGGTGCTGCAGGTTCTCCGGAACCAGGATCAGCACGCGGTTGGCGCGGCCCGAGAGCAGTTGGCGATGGATCACCAGGCCGGCTTCGATGGTTTTACCCAGACCCACTTCGTCTGCCAGCAACACCCGCGGCGCAATGCGGTCGGCGACTTCACGGGCGATGTGCAGCTGGTGCGCGATCGGTTGCGCACGCACGCCACCGAGGCCCCAAAGTGCGGACTGCAACTGGCGGCTGGTGTGTTCCAGGGTGTTGTATCGCAGGGAGAACCAGGCCAGCGGGTCGATCTGCCCGGCGAACAAACGATCGCTGGCCAGACGGAACTGAATGAAGTTCGACAGTTGGGTTTCCGGCAGGGTAACCACTTCGTTATGCCCGTTGAGGCCGTGGTAAACCAGCAGGCCGTCGACGTCGTCGACTTCTTGTACGGTCAGTTTCCAGCCTTCGAAGTGAGTGATCGAGTCACCCGGCGAAAACCGCACGCGGGTGAGGGGCGCATTCCGTAGCGCGTACTGGCGAGTCTCGCCAGTGGCCGGGTAGAGCACGGTCAACAAGCGGCCGTCCTGTGCCAGAACGGTGCCTAAACCCAGCTCGGCTTCGCTGTCACTGATCCAGCGTTGCCCCGGTTGATACTGCTGCGCCATGCTGCCTGACTCCCACCTTGAAAAAGCGGGCTATCTTAACGGAATCGGCCCTCCAGACCAAAAGGTTTACGGCATAGAAGCTGCCGAAGGCTGCGATCTTTTGATCTTGGGGAACGCTTGAGTTCTATGTTGTCCGATAAAGATCGCAGCCTGCGGCAGCTCCTACAAGTGCCAAACGGGTCACAGTTTGCGACCGATGGCTCAAGTCGGCATCCCCGCAGCCGACAGACTGCTGACAGGAGACTAATAATTATGCTTCCACCGATGCTCCCCTTGAGTGCCGTGCCAATCACCTCACAGCAGGATCCGATTCGCCAGCGGCCGGATATTCCGCCCGTGGTGCCGGTGCAGGAAAGCTCCAACGAAAGCACCATCGACCTGCAACAGCGCGATCCGGAAGAGGCAGCGTTTCAACTGCGCGAGGAACAGCGCCGCAAGCAGGAACAGCAAAGGCGTCGCCGCGAAGCCGATGAAGATCCCGAAGAGCACCTGGCGATTCCCGGTGACGAGCTCAACGCCGACAATACCGTACCAGTGGCGCCATTGATGGAAGATCAGCCACGGCAGGGTTTGTGGGTCGATATCCAGATTTGAGGTCACGGCTGGTCAGCGCTGCCATCAGACCGCATTATTGGCACATCCTTGCCTGCAAATGCGGCAACTGAATTTCATTCCAAGCGATGCACTGAGCACCATGAGCCAAGACGACAAACTGATCGACCTCAATGCCGAACGCGCCAAGCGGGTTCATGACCTTAATGAAAAGCGCCTGAACGAAGTGCGCCAGGCGTTCGAGCACGCCATGCCGTTGGGTAAAGCGAAGAAGAAGCCGAAGAACAAACCGAAAAAGCGTTGAAACACCCTGCATCGGTTGATGCAGGTCAGTTATTTCCCCTCCTTTACGCCCAGTCTCGGGCGACATTGATCCCGGTCAATTTCTTCTCCTGCCTGATTGGTTAACTTAGCCCCATCGCAACAAGGCAAGTGCAGGAGGCCAGTCATGTTTTTCGACAACGTGGTGATCGCCGGAGTGCTGACAGTCGGCCTCATGGTTCTGTTTTTTGCAGGGTTTGGATTTTTTATCTGGAAGGATTCGCATAAGCGCAAACCGTAGGTCTTTCTGGAAGCAATGAGCACGCAAGGCATTTTGGGCAACTTCGGTTGCCCTTTTTTTTTGCGTGCGAAAATCTGTCGGATGTACATAGAACTACTGTGGGAGCGGGCTTGCTCGCGAAGGCGGCTTGGCAGCCAATATAGATGTTGAATGTTATGGCCTCTTCGCGAGCAAGTCGGATCGCCGCACCGCCGCTCCCACAGTTGATCGGTGGTGTAGCGAAGATTGCGGCATAAAAAAGGCGCGAACCTCACGGAACGCGCCTTTTTTGTGCGGCTATGTATCAGCTACCCAGTGCCTTCGACGCCAGCCAGAACAGGCCGGCCGACAGGCTCACTGTGGCTGGCAGGGTCAGGACCCAGGCCAGCAGGATGGTTCTAACGGTGCCGCCTTGCAGGCCGCTTTTGTTGGCGACCATGGTGCCGGCCACACCCGAGGACAGGACGTGGGTGGTGGACACCGGCAGGCTGAAGATGTTGGCCATGCCGATCAGGCTTGCGGTAGTGATCTGTGCCGACATGCCTTGGGAGTAAGTCATGCCCTGCTTGCCGATCTTCTCGCCGATGGTCAGAACCACGCGTTTCCAGCCGACCATGGTGCCCAGGCCGAGTGCCAGAGCGACTGCCAGAATCACCCAGAACGGGGCATATTCGGTGGTGGTGGTCAGGTCTTTGCGCAGCTTGTCCAGGTCAGCCTTTTCACGGGCGTTGAGGCCAGGCAGCTTGCCGACTTTCTTCGCCGTGTCGTCCAGGCAGAGCAGATAACGACGCACTTCGATGCGGCTTTCCGCCGGCAGCGAGTGGTAGTCGGCTACACCTTTAAGGGTGCCAAGCAGGGCGGTGATGGTCGGTTCGGTCTGTTGCGGATTGCAACGGAATTTCTCCGGCAGATCGCCCTCCACGCTTTTGCCCAGGGCCAGGAATTCACCCAACGTATCGGCATTGCGCTTGTAGAACTGGCTCAGGTGCAGGGTCGCGTCGCGAGTCCGTTCGATCTGGTAGGTCGTGCTGCCCAGGTCGAGTACGAACTGCGCCGGAACGATGCCGATCAGCACTAGCATGATCAGGCCGATACCTTTCTGGCCATCGTTGGAGCCGTGCACGAAGCTCACGGCCATGGCCGAAATGACCAGCACCAGGCGGTTCCAGAACGGCGGGTGTTTCTTGTCGTCGATCTTGCGGCGTTGTTCCGGCGTCTTGTGCATCTTCGACAGTGGACGCCACCATTTAAGGCCGATCAGTATCAGTGCGGCGACCAGGAAGCCCGCCATCGGCGAGAACACCAGGGACGCACCGATATCAATTGCCTTCTGCCAGTTCACGCCATCAGCCAACGGAATGTCGTTGATCAGGGCGTTGGCCAGGCCGACACCGAGGATCGAACCGATCAGCGTATGGGAACTGGAGGCCGGGATACCGAAGTACCAGGTGCCCAGGTTCCAGGTGATGGCGGCGGCAAGCAACGAGAACACCATGGCCAGCCCGTGACCGGTGTTCACATTGATCAGCAGCTCTACCGGCAGCAGGTGGACGATGGCATACGCCACGCCGACACCGCCCAGCAGCACGCCGAGGAAGTTGAATACACCGGAAAAGAACACCGCCAGATGAGGCGGCATGGCTTTGGTGTAGATAACAGTGGCCACCGCGTTAGCGGTGTCATGAAAGCCGTTGATGAACTCGAAGGCGAGGACAAAGGCCAGGGCGAGCAAGAGGCTCACAAGCACCCAAGCATCTAGTCCGCTGAATAAATCGATCATGAAGGTTTTCTGACCCGGTCGTAAGGGGGCGCGATTATGCCAGAAAAGACTGCTAATCGATGCACTAGGTGCTCATCGGTAACATTCTTCAACGAATTAATTTGTGGCAGTAGCCCAAACCCCAGGTTTTTACTGGGTTTTGCAAGTCATTGAATTTCTTTGAAAAGGCCGCAGCCACAAGGCGTCCTCTCGTAGGAGCAAGAGGTTTTAACGCTTGTGTGAAATATCTGAAAAGAGGGCCAGACATGAGCCATTTGCCTCATCCGGGGGGTGAGGTGGCCGCTGCCCGCTGGTAGCGGGCACGAAAGGCATCATCGATACATCCCGTTTTTAACGGGTGCAGACGCAGACCCTTGAAAGGATTCAGGCGAGGGCTTATGGCTCTTCGGCTTTGAGTTCCTTTTCCATTTTCTGCAATTCTTGAGTGAAAGCCTGATCCTGAACAGTGGCGCGTTTACGCCAGGGTTTGCGTTCCGGTTCGGGCTGAGCGGCGTAGGTGGTGACTTCCCCGCCGTAAACTTCCTTGTAACGTTGTTCCTGGCGCTCAAGTTCCGCGCGCAGTTCGTCTTTCGTCACAGTGCTACCTGATTGAGTTGAGATAAATTCTGGTGAAACGCGCTGCATCAAATGTATTTGACCACGCTCGCCGAAAGGACAAGGCCCGCAAAGGCATCATTTTTTACGGCATTGCGATCAATTACTTCCATGTTGCAGGCGGCCACGGCACCAGAGATAAACAGCTGACGTAGCATCAGTTCCTGTTCCAGCGAACGCCTTGGCCAAGCATATGAAATAGTGTCAGGTGCTTGCTGCGGGCAACGGCGATGGAACATCGCGCTACCGGTGGCGGAATCGGCAATTAAAAACCGGACACCACTGAATTGCATTATAGCGGTCGATTCGAAGAACACTATCGCCAAAGAGTTAAAAGTGGGTCTTGATGTGTGATTGTTTTGATACTCGCAACTTTATACGGCTAACTAGGTCGTTCGGCGGCACGACGTTACAGTGATGCCTTTCTGACGCCATTAAGTCGAACAAGTTAGGACAATTACATCGGTCCTTCTAATCTGCGTCAGAGTCAGTATAAAAATAGGTGCACCCCCGTTCAATAGTCGGCTGCCCCTGGTGGGAGTCCATTGCGATTACCGGTCGATGGTTCGATAATCGCACAGTCTTGGCTGCTCGGGCTTGTGTGAGGGACCGGCTGCCGCTTGTAATAGCCGCTGATCCGCGTGGAAAAGGACCTTATATGAACGATCAAATGCGCAATTCCTTCGCTTCAGTGGCGCCACCGATCGTTGCCTCGCCCGCCAAGCGGATCCAGGCAATGACCGGCGACCCGGATTTCATGACCTCCCTGGCCCGTGGCCTGGCCGTGGTGCAAGCCTTTCAGGAGCGCAAGCGTCACCTCACCATCGCCCAAATCAGTCATCGCACGGAAATTCCCCGCGCCGCTGTGCGACGTTGCCTGCACACGCTGATCAAACTCGGCTACGCCACCACCGACGGCCGTACGTATTCGCTGCTGCCTAAAGTACTGACGCTTGGCCATGCCTATGTGTCCTCGACGCCGCTGGCGGTTTCCGCTCAGCCCTACCTGGACCGCATGAGCGAGCAACTTCATGAAGCCTGCAACATGGCCACTCTGGAAGGCGATGACATCTTGTACATCGCTCGTTCGGCCACCACCCAGCGACTGATTTCCGTCGACCTGTCGGTGGGTGGACGTCTGCCGGCCTATTGCACCTCGATGGGGCGGATTCTTCTCGCGGCGCTGGACGATACGTCACTGCGCGAGTACCTCGACCATGCAGAGCTGCAAGCCAAGACCAGCCGAACCTTGCACACCCCCGAGGCGTTGCTCGAATGCCTGCAAGAGGTGCGGCAGCAAGGCTGGTGCATCGTCGATCAGGAACTGGAACAAGGTCTGCGCTCGATTGCCGTTCCGGTTTACGACGCTTCCGGCCAAGTGGTCGCGGCGCTAAATGTCAGTACCCACGCCGGCCGAGTCAGCCGCAACGAGCTGGAACAACGTTTCTTGCCTGGCCTTCTGAGCGCGAGCCGCGACCTTAGCGCGCAACTCTTTGCGTAAGCCATTTGCCTAAGCTGTTCGATAAACGCACAGACTCGCGTTTATCGAATTGACGCTCTTTCCCCAAGATCACTAATGTCGCGGCAGCGCCAGCCTTGGCTGGCTCCCGTCCGACTGCGTTCTTTGCGTGGAATAAAAATAATGAACCAGCCCCAGTCTGCTGTAGGAAACTGCCTCGACGTGCAGTCCTTCATTAATGCTCAACCCATTTCGCGCTACCAATGGCGAGTGGTGATCCTGTGTTTCTTGATTGTTTTCCTCGATGGCCTCGACACGGCGGCCATGGGTTTCATCGCGCCCGCCCTGTCTCAGGATTGGGGCATCGACCGCGCCAGTCTCGGCCCGGTGATGAGCGCGGCGTTGATCGGTATGGTCTTTGGCGCGCTGGGTTCTGGCCCATTGGCTGACCGCTTCGGGCGAAAAATCGTACTGGTGGGCGCGGTGCTGTTGTTCGGCGCGTTCAGCCTAGCTTCGGCTTACAGCACCAATGTCGATCAGTTGCTGGTGCTGCGTTTCCTCACTGGCCTGGGCCTTGGCGCCGGCATGCCGAACGCCACGACGCTTCTGTCCGAATACACCCCGGAGCGCAAGAAATCCCTGCTGGTGACCAGCATGTTCTGCGGCTTCAACCTCGGCATGGCGGGCGGCGGTTTCATTTCCGCCAAACTGATTCCGGCCTTTGGTTGGCACAGTCTGCTGATGATCGGCGGGATTTTGCCGCTGATCCTCGCCGTCGTATTGCTGTTCTGGCTGCCGGAATCGGCGCGCTACCTCGTCGTCCGCAATCGCGGCACTGACAAAGTGCGCAAGACCCTGGCGCCCATCGATCCAACCGTAGTAGCTCAGGCTTCCAGCTTTAGCGTGCCGGAACAGAAAACCGTGAAGGCCCGCAACGTGTTCGCGGTGATCTTCTCCGGCACCTACAGCACCGGCACCTTGTTGCTGTGGCTGACCTACTTCATGGGGCTGGTGATCGTTTATCTGCTGACCAGTTGGTTGCCGACGCTGATGCGTGACAGTGGCGCGAGCATGGAGCAGGCGGCATTCATCGGCGCGTTGTTCCAATTTGGTGGGGTATTGAGCGCGGTGGGCGTGGGCTGGGCGATGGACCGATTCAATCCGCACAAGGTTATCGGCATTTTCTATCTATTCGCCGGGGTATTTGCCTACGCGGTAGGGCAGAGCCTGGGCAACATCACGCTATTGGCGACGTTGGTGCTCGTGGCCGGGATGTGCGTCAACGGCGCGCAATCGGCGATGCCTTCACTGGCGGCGCGGTTTTATCCGACGCAGGGGCGGGCGACTGGGGTGTCGTGGATGCTCGGAATTGGCCGCTTTGGCGCGATTCTAGGTGCGTGGATGGGCGCAACGCTGCTGGGCCTGGGCTGGAACTTCGAGCAGGTGCTGACAGCGCTGGTGATTCCAGCGGCATTGGCGACCACGGCGGTGGTGATCAAGGGCATGGTCAGTCATGCGGATGCGACCTGAGGGTCTGATCCGAATCTCATGTGGTTTTGATGACCTCTTCGCGAGCAAGCCCGCTCCCACAGTTGATCGCATTCCCCTGTGGGAGCGGGCTTGCTCCGGGCGGCGTTCCGACGAAGCATTTGATCTTATCGATAGCCAGACAACAATCTGTTCGATAAACGAACACTCAGTCGATTATCGGATTGTTTGGCGTTTTTCAGGGGCTTACTCTTCAGTCATTCCGGCGCTGCGCATCGCGCCTTTTTCTTCCACTGTCGGTTCATAACAAAACGGGAGCCTGCCCCATGGCTGAAATCCTTTCGCTGCACGACGCGGTGAAGCAATTCGTTAACGACGGCGATACCGTCGCGCTCGAAGGCTTCACTCACCTGATCCCTACGGCGGCGGGTCACGAAATCATTCGCCAGGGCAAGAAAGACCTGACCCTGGTGCGGATGACGCCTGACCTGATCTACGACCAGTTGATCGGCGCCGGTTGTGCTCGCAAGCTGATTTTCTCCTGGGGCGGAAACCCGGGCGTCGGTTCGCTGCATCGCCTGCGTGACGCCGTCGAGAAGCAGTGGCCGCACGCGCTGGAAATCGAAGAGCACAGCCACGCCGACCTGGCCAATGCCTACGTCGCTGGCGCTTCCGGCCTACCGTTCGCGGTGCTGCGTGCCTACGCCGGCTCCGACCTGCCAAAGGTCAACCCGCTGATCAAAACCGTCACCTGCCCATTCACCGGTGAAGTATTGGCGGCCGTGCCTTCGGTGCGCCCGGACATTACCGTGATTCACGCACAGAAAGCCGACCGCAAAGGCAACGTGTTGCTGTGGGGCATTCTCGGCGTGCAGAAAGAAGCCGCACTGGCCGCCAAGCGCTGCATCGTCACCGTCGAGGAAATCGTCGACGACCTCAATGCACCGATGAACTCCTGCGTTCTGCCGACCTGGGCCTTGAGCGCGGTCTGCCACGTTCCCGGCGGTGCGCATCCGTCCTACGCTCACGGCTACAACGAACGTGATAACCGTTTCTACCAGGCTTGGGACCCGATTGCCCGCGACCGTGAAACCTTCACCGCGTGGATCAACGAGTACATCCACGGCTGCGCTGACTTCAGCGAGTTCCAGGCCAAACTGGCCGCTGCTTCGGAGGCCAAGTAATGACTTACACCACCAACGAAATGATGACCGTCGCCGCTGCCCGCCGTCTGAAAAACGGTTCGGTGTGTTTCGTTGGCATCGGCCTGCCGTCGAAAGCCGCCAACCTGGCGCGTCTGACTTCTTCGCCGGATGTAGTCCTTATCTATGAATCGGGTCCGATCGGTGCCAAGCCGAGCGTACTGCCGCTGTCGATCGGTGACGGTGAGCTGGCGGAAACCGCCGACACCGTCGTCCCGACCGGTGAGATTTTTCGCTATTGGTTGCAGGGCGGGCGCATCGACGTCGGTTTCCTCGGCGCCGCGCAAGTCGACCGCTTCGGCAACATCAACACCACGGTGGTGGGCGATTACCATCAGCCGAAAGTCCGCCTGCCGGGTGCCGGCGGTGCGCCGGAGATCGCTGGCTCGGCAAAAAGCGTGCTGATCATCCTCAAGCAGTCGGCGCGTTCCTTTGTCGACAAACTCGACTTCATTACCTCGGTCGGCCATGGCGAGGGCGGTGATTCGCGCAAGCGTCTCGGCCTGCCGGGCGCCGGTCCGGTCGGCATCATTACCGACCTGTGCATCATGGAGCCGGAAGCTGAAACCCATGAATTCGTGGTCACCGCGCTGCACCCAGGCGTGACCCGCGAGCAAGTCATCGCGGCTACCGGTTGGGCGATTCGTTTTGCCGAGACAGTTGAAAACACCGCCGAGCCGACCAAGGTCGAACTGAAGGCGCTCAGGGATCTGGAAGCCCGCACTGCCGCGGCCCACGGCCAAGCACCCGGAGAAGCCTGATGCGTGACGTTTATATCTGTGATGCGATTCGCACCCCCATCGGCCGTTTCGGCGGTGGCCTGTCGGCGGTTCGCGCCGACGACCTGGCCGCCGTGCCGATCAAGGCGCTGATGGCGCGCAACCCGTCGGTGGACTGGAATGCAGTGGACGAGGTGTTCCTCGGTTGCGCCAACCAGGCCGGCGAAGACAACCGCAACGTGGCGCGCATGGCGTTGTTGCTGGCGGGCCTGCCGGAAACCATTCCGGGCGTGACCCTCAATCGCCTCTGCGCCTCGGGTATGGATGCCATCGGCACCGCTTTCCGGGCGATCGCCAGTGGCGAGATGGAGCTGGCAATTGCCGGCGGCGTCGAGTCGATGTCCCGCGCACCGTTCGTGATGGGCAAGGCGGATGCCGCGTTTTCGCGCAACATGAAGCTGGAAGACACCACCATCGGCTGGCGCTTCATCAACCCGTTGATGAAAGCCCAATACGGCGTGGATGCGATGCCGCAGACCGGCGATAACGTGGCTGACGATTACGAAATTTCCCGCGAGGATCAGGACGCTTTCGCACTGCGCAGTCAGCAGCGGACAGCCGCCGCGCAAGCTGCAGGATTTTTCGCCGAAGAAATCGTCGAAGTGCGGATTACCCACAAGAAGGGTGAAAGTGTCGTCAACCAGGATGAGCATCCGCGCGGCGACACCTCGCTGGAAGTCCTGGCCAAACTCAAACCGGTCAATGGCCCGGACAAGACCGTCACCGCCGGCAACTCCTCGGGTGTGAACGACGGTGCCGCGGCGTTGATTCTGGCCTCCGGCGACGCCGTGAAAAAGCACGGCCTGACCGCTCGCGCCAAAGTACTGGGCATGTCCAGTGCCGGTGTCGCACCGCGTGTAATGGGCATCGGCCCGGTGCCGGCGGTGCGCAAATTGACCGAGCGCCTCGGCCTGGCCGTTAGCGATTTCGACGTGATCGAACTCAACGAAGCCTTCGCCAGCCAGGGTTTGGCAGTGCTGCGGGAACTGGGGCTGGCGGACGACGCGGCCCAGGTCAACCCGAACGGTGGCGCCATTGCCTTGGGCCATCCGTTGGGCATGAGCGGCGCCCGTCTGGTACTGACCGCGCTGCATCAGCTGGAAAAGACCGGTGGAAAGAAAGGTCTGGCGACCATGTGCGTCGGCGTGGGTCAGGGTCTGGCCTTGGCGATCGAACGGGTCTGACGCGCAGCGTTGATGAATAAGAACTGAGGAATGCTTCATGACTGACAAGCCTGGTTACCGCCGCCCGCAAGAGGGCACCCAGCCGGACTACCTGCACCCGGCCTATCAATCCACCAACCGTCGCTCGCCGTCCAAACCATTGGTGTTTTTGCCCCATTCGCTGTCGGAAATTACCGGTCCGACCATCGGTGCCGAGCGCATTCAAGCGCAGGACAACGACCTGACCGCCCAGCACAAGGGTGAGCCACTGGGTGAGCGCATCATCATTCACGGCCGTGTGCTGGATGAAGATGGTTTGCCGGTGCCGGGAATTCTGGTGGAGATCTGGCAGGCCAACGCCGCCGGTCGCTACAACCATGACCGTGACCTGCACGATGCGCCGCTGGACCCGAATTTCACTGGCACTGGCCGCACCGTGACCGACGCCGATGGCGGGTACCAATTCCAGACCATCAAACCCGGTGCCTATCCGTGGGGCAACCACCACAACGCGTGGCGCCCGGCGCACATCCATTTCTCACTGTTCGGGCCGAGCATTCTGACGCGCCTGGTCACGCAGATGTATTTCCCGGGCGATCCGCTGCTGGCCTATGACCCGATCTACAACTGTGTACCGGATACCAGCGCCAAAGAGCGTTTGATCGCCAGTTTCGACCTGGAAAAAACCATCCCTTCCTATGCCCTCGGTTATCGCTGGGACATCGTCTTGCGCGGCCGCGAAGCCACGCCGATGGAGAAATAAGATGACGCTGAACGCGACCACATCCCACACCGTCGGGCCGTATTACCATATCGGTTTGACCTGGCTGAACCGCGAAGACCTGACGGTCGAACAAACCCTGGGCGAGCGCGTGGCGATCACCGGGCAAGTCATCGATGGCAACGGCGACGTCGTCAACGACGCGATGCTGGAAGTCTGGCAAGCCAACGCCGCCGGCAAGTATGACCACCCCGAAGACGATCAGGACAAACCCCTGGACCCGAACTTCGAAGGGTTTGGCCGGGTGCCGGGGGATGCCGAAGGGCGCTTTCGTTTCACCACGATCAAGCCGGGTACGGTAGAAGGCTTGAAAGGCACGACCCAGGCGCCGCATCTGGTGGTGCTGGTGTTTGCTCGCGGGTTGGTGAAGCACTTGCTGACACGGATTTACTTTGATGGCGAACCGACCAACGTGGGGGATCCGTTGTTGGAGTGTGTGCCGGCTGAACGTCGCAGTACTTTGCTGGCGAAGAAGGATGCGTCGGGTGTTTACCAGTGGAATGTGATCCTGCAAGGCACCGATGCCGAGACAGTGTTCTTCGACTATTGAGTAAACACCACAACCCCTGTGGGAGCGGGCTTGCTCGCGAAGGCGTCGTGTCAGTCGATATCAATGTTGCCTGACACACCGCTTTCGCGAGCAAGCCCGCTCCCACAGGGGGATCTGTGTTGCTAATGCTTCTGTGGAACGGGACTGTTGCGAGGTGTGTCTAGACTCTCACAGTCCCCATTGAGTAAAAAACAATGACAACTAACACTGCTACTACAGCGCACTACACCGGCGAAGAGCGCAGTAAACGGATCTTTGCGATTGTCGGCGCCTCGTCCGGCAACCTCGTCGAATGGTTCGACTTCTACGTCTACGCCTTCTGCGCGATCTATTTCGCCCCTGCCTTTTTCCCGTCCGATAACCCGACTGTGCAGCTTGTGAATAGCTTGCGTATTCGCCGCCGGCTTCCTGATGCGGCCCATTGGCGGCTGGATCTTCGGCCGGCTGGCGGACAAGCACGGACGCAAGAATTCGATGATGATTTCGATTCTGATGATGTGCTTCGGTTCGTTGCTTATCGCCTGCCTGCCGACGTACAACAGCATCGGCGTCTGGGCGCCGATCATGCTGTTGTTCGCCCGCTTGATCCAGGGCCTGTCGGTGGGCGGTGAGTACGGCACCACCGCGACCTACATGAGCGAAGTCGCCCTCAATGGCCAGCGCGGTTTCTTCGCCTCGTTCCAGTACGTGACGCTGATCGGTGGGCAACTGCTGGCGGTGTCGCTGGTGGTGATCCTGCAACAGTTCCTCACTGAAGATGATTTGCGTGCCTATGGCTGGCGGATCCCGTTTGTGGTGGGTGCGTTGGCGGCGTTGATTTCGCTGTTCCTGCGCCGTTCGCTCAAGGAAACCACCAGCAAGGAAATGCGCGAAAACAAGGACGCCGGCAGCATCCGTGCGCTGTTTCGCGACCACAAGGCTGCGTTCATTACCGTGCTCGGTTACACCGCCGGTGGCTCGCTGATTTTCTACACCTTCACCACGTACATGCAGAAGTACCTGGTGAACACCGCCGGCATGCAAGCCAAGACCGCCAGCTACATCATGACCGGCGCACTGTTCCTTTATATGTGCATGCAACCGTTGTTCGGCATGCTCGCGGACAAGATCGACCGACGTAACTCGATGCTCTGGTTCGGCGCCCTCGGTACGCTGTTCACCGTGCCGATTCTGTTGAGTCTGAAAAGTGTCAGCAGTCCGTTCCTGGCCTTCGTGCTGATTACCGTGGCGCTGGCAATCGTCAGTTTTTACACCTCCATCAGCGGCCTGGTAAAAGCCGAAATGTTCCCGCCGGAGGTGCGCGCCTTGGGCGTCGGCCTGGCGTATGCGGTGGCGAATGCAATCTTCGGCGGTTCGGCGGAATACGTGGCCCTGAGCCTCAAAGCCGGGGGCATGGAAAACTCCTTCTACTGGTACGTGACGGTGATGATGGCGGTGGCGTTCCTGTTCAGCCTGCGCTTGCCGAAACAGGCGAAGTATTTGGAAAACGACCTTTGATCTTTACCCGTGGGCCTGACCGGCCCACGCCTCCAGGGACTGTTTATGAACGAGCGACCGGGCAATCAATTGTTCGAAGCCTATTTCACTGCCCGCGACATGCGTGAGGTGTTCTGCGATCAGGGTCGGGTTCAAGCGATGCTTGATTTCGAAGCGGCACTGGCCCGGGCCGAGGCGCGAGTCGGGCTGATTCCGCAAACGGCTGTCGCGCCGATTGAAGCGGCCTGTCAGGCCGGGCATTACGACTTCACCGCCCTCGGCGAGGCGATTGCCACGGCGGGCAATTCGGCGATTCCGTTGGTCAAGGCGCTGGGTAAACAGATCGCGGCCAACCATGCCGAAGCCGAGCGCTATGTGCATTTGGGCGCGACCAGCCAGGACGTGATGGACACCGGCCTGGTGTTGCAACTGCGTGGCGCGCTGGAGCTGATCGAAAGCGATCTGGCGCAACTGGGCGAAACGCTGGCGACCCAGGCGTTGCGCTATGTCGCCACACCACTGGCCGGACGCACCTGGTTGCAGCACGCGACGCCCGTCACCCTCGGTATGAAAATCGCCGGTTGGCTGGGCGCTGTCACTCGAAGTCGTCAGCGTCTGCGGGAACTCAAGCCGCGACTGCTGGTGCTGCAATTCGGCGGCGCCTCTGGAACCCTCGCGGCCCTCGGCGAGCAGGCAATGCCGATTGCCCAAGCGCTGGCTGAAGAATTGAAACTGACACTGCCGGATCAACCTTGGCACACCCAGCGAGATCGCTTGGTGGAGTTCGGCTCGGTACTGGGATTGATCGCCGGCAGCCTCGGCAAACTCGGCCGCGACATCAGCCTGTTGATGCAGACCGAAGCCGCTGAAGTGTTCGAACCCTCGGCACCGGGCAAGGGCGGTTCTTCGACCATGCCGCACAAACGCAACCCGGTGGGCGCGGCGGTACTGATCGGCGCTGCGACGCGCGTTCCGGGTTTGCTCTCGACGCTGTTCAGCGCCATGCCTCAAGAACACGAGCGCAGCCTGGGCCTGTGGCATGCCGAGTGGGAAACCCTGCCGGAGATTTGCTGCCTGGTGTCCGGCAGCCTGAAGCAGGCGCGGCTGGTGGCGGAAGGACTGGAAGTGGACGCCGAGCGCATGGCCCGCAACCTCGACCTGACTCAAGGGCTGGTGCTCGCCGAAGCGGTGAGCATCGTCCTCGCTCAACGAGTGGGGCGCGACACTGCGCACCATTTGCTGGAGCAATGCTGCAAGCGCGCAGTGGCTGAACAACGTCATCTGCGAGCGGTACTCGGCGACGAGCCGCAAGTGACCGCCGAACTCTCGCCTGCTGAACTCGATCATCTGCTGGACCCCGCCCATTACCTCGGTCAGGCCCATACCTGGGTCGAGCGAGCGGTGGCTGAACATTCTGCGTTGACTGCCTGAAGGAGATTGCTGTGGCTTTCGTACAACTCGCCGAGGGCGAACTGCATTACCAAATTCAAGGGCCGCAACTCGATGGCCCGGCTGATGCGCCAGTGCTGGTGCTGTCCAACTCGCTGGGCACTGATCTGCACATGTGGGACGCGCAAGTTGCGGCGTTCACAGAGCATTTCCGCGTGCTGCGTTTCGACACCCGGGGTCATGGCAAATCGCTGGTCACGCCGGGGCCGTACAGCATCGAGCTACTGGGCCATGACGTGCTGGCGCTGCTGGATGCGTTGCACATCGAGCGCGCGCATTTCTGCGGTCTGTCCATGGGCGGGCTGATCGGCCAGTGGCTGGGGATCAACGCTGGCGATCGCCTGAACAAACTGGTGGTGTGCAACACCGCGGCAAAAATCGGCGATCCGTCGGTGTGGAACCCGCGCATTGAAACCGTGCTGCGTGACGGTCCGGCCGCCATGGTTGCGCTGCGTGATGCGTCGATTGCGCGTTGGTTCACCGCGGATTTTGCTGAAGCCAATCCTGCTGCCGCGAAGAAGATTACTGACATGCTCGCCGCCACCTCGTCTGAAGGGTATGCCGCTAACTGTGCCGCCGTGCGCGATGCCGATTTCCGCGATCAGTTGTCCTCGATCAAGGTGCCGCTGCTGGTCATCGCCGGCACCGAAGACGCGGTCACGCCGCCGTCTGGTGGGCACTTCATTCAGGAACATGTGCAGGGTGCCGAGTACGCCGAGTTCTATGCGGCGCACCTGTCCAACGTTCAGGCCGGTGCTGCGTTCAGTGACCGGGTAGTGACGTTTTTGTCAGCTCATTAAGGGGATTGTTGTGGACGAGAAACAACGTTACGACGAAGGCCTGAAAGTCCGCCGTGCCGTACTCGGCGACGCCCATGTCGACCGCAGCCTGAACGCGCTGACCGAGTTCAACTCGGAGTTTCAGGAGATGATCACCCGTCACGCCTGGGGCGACATCTGGACCCGTCCGGGCCTGCCGCGTCATACCCGCAGCCTGATCACCATGGCCATGCTGATCGGCATGAACCGCAATGAAGAACTCAAACTGCACCTGCGTGCCGCCGCCAACAACGGCGTGACCCGTGGCGAGATCAAGGAAGTGATCATGCAGAGCGCGATCTATTGCGGCATTCCGGCAGCGAATGCGACGTTCCACCTGGCGGAGTCGGTGTGGGATGAGTTGGGGGTTGAATCGCGGGAGTGATCCTGGCGATTTGCGGTATCTGAGCTGACGCCATCGCGAGCAAGCTCGCTCCCACAGTTTTCCGGTGTGAATTCAAATGATGTGTTCACCCAAAATCCCCTGTGGGAGCGAGCTTGCTCGCGATGGCGGTGGCCGGCTTGATACATCATTAGCGGTCAATCAAACCGTGGCCACAATGAAGATCCGCTTGAACGGAAACAACGTGTGCCCGTCGCTCTCCGGCGGGTAATGCGCATGCACGCGCATCAGGTAGTGGTAAATGAACCGCGCCTGTTCATCATCCTTCAGCCCCTGCATCACCGGCCGCAACGCCGAGACTTTGACCCAGTCATAGATCGGCGACTTGCCGTCGACAACCTGAAGCTGCTCGGTCTCCCAGATATCCAGTGTCTGGGTAATCGAAGAGAGCAGCCGATAATAACTTTCCAAAGACAACAGCGGCCGCGCAGCCATGGCCTCGCGCAACTGCGGGGGGCCGAGTGGTTTGCCACCGGGGCCTGCCTCTTCAAGGGTGTCGAGCATCAGTTGGTACCACAGTGCATCCCGCCAGTCGGGCATGTGCGCTGCCAGGCATCCACCCGGATTGAGCTGGCCGAGCAGTCGCGGCAATAACTGTTCGTGACCACTGACGAAGTGCAGTACGGCGGCGGCGAACAGCAGGTCCGCCGGTTGTTCGGGTTGCCAATCGAGTAGATCGCATTGTTTCCACGATGCCTTGATCGGCAGGTAACGGGCCTCGTCCAGCATTTGCTGCGAACTGTCGATGCCCTGCAACTGCGCTCGAGGCCAACGCTTGGCCAATAGTTGCGTGGCTATGCCGGTGCCGCATCCCAGGTCATAGATGCGTTTGGGCTGTTTGAGTTCGACACGGTCGAGCAATTCATTGACCGGTCGTTGCCTGAGGCGGGAAAACTGCTGGTACGCCTTGGCGTCCCAGTCGGTGCAGGCTTTCCCTGCCGATTCAAGTTTGACGCTCATGAGGTGATCCTCTCTGGCGGTTACAGCTGCCTTCCGATGACGTTCAGTGTTTTCAGGACAACGGCCACGCCTTTGCGCGTGTCCGGCTCGTTTAGCAGTTTGATCAAGGCATAGGCCCCCGGCGGCTCGGGGGCGGCTGCGACCTCGGCCTTGGCCAGGCGCACGGCGTTACTGACGGTCCAGGTGGCCGCCGTAGCGTTTTCGAACAGCCGCGCCAGTTTTTCCACCATCGCTGCGTCCAGCAGGTCGGTCATGTCCGAGACCAGCGATAGCACATCGACAATGTTGTCCAGCCGACCGCCGTCGATCAGCGGTTGAATTTTCGCCATCAAGGCGGCGATTTCCGGCGTCGCTGGCATGCCGGCAGCGCTGGTCGCCAGCGTTTCATCTGATAGGTTCGTCATTGTTTACGCCTCCCTGAGCGGATCAAAGCATTCCACGGGCAACCGCCCAGTACAGGCCACGATTGAAGCCATTTCTCAACAGGCCGCCGAGCTTGGTCGGCGGTGTCGGCAGGACGTCATGGGCGTAGTCGTACCACAGCGGCATACCGGCGTTGAGACCCATCTGCGCCACGGCCTGAACCCGTCCGTCGTAGACGCTGTTGGGCGCACCGAGGCGAATCTCGGCAGCAATGTTGTTGGCGATGACCGGCGCCTGGTTATGGCAAGCACCACCGGCCTTGCTCACCGGCAGATCGACGGTGTCGCCAATCACGTAGACGTGTTCCAGGCCGTAGACCTGCAGGGTCTCGTGGTGGGTCGGCAACCAACCTTCGTTGTTGGGCGCTTGAGACGCTCCGGACTCCAGCACGGCATCGACGGCGCGGATCGGCGGTGTCGCCATCAGGATGTCGAAGGGTTGCTCTTCGCCTTCTTCTGAATAGGCGATTTTTCGTTCGGGATCGACACGGCTGAGGGTGAAACCGCGTTGGAAGCGGATGTTCTTCTGCTCGAAAATGCCGGGCAGAATGTCCCCGGTGGGGCGTTGCAGAAACAGGCAGTTACGCAGCAACTGAGCCGTGGTCGGGTAGGTGTAGACGATTTCCACCTGGTCCCGCACGCCCCGACGACGCAGGAAGTCGTCGAGCATCAACGTCGTTTCTACCGGTGCAATGCCGCATTGGTGCGGCACGTTGGGTGTCTGCGGGAAAGACACAGTGATGAAGATCCGGCCTTTTTTGATCGTGTTCAGCCGTTCTGCCAACTGCCGGGCGGGCTGATATTGGTAGAAGTGGTCGCCGGCTTCTTTCAAGCCATCGATGCGTTCCGGCGCAGGCACGCAACCAGTGGCGATGACCAGAAAGTCATAGCCATAGCGCTTGCCGCTGCGGGTTTTCAGGCCTTGCCCGGGGAAATCGAAACCCGTGACCTCTTCGACGTAAAAGCTGATTTCCGGGCGCAACAGTGAACGTTCCGGACGCTTGAGTTCTTCTTCAAAGAACTGATTGAACGCCACGTACATGAACGCAGGTTTATAGAAGTGATCGGGGGAGTTGGACAGCAGTGCAATCGAGACTTCGCCGCGCAGGATTTCTGGATACAGCTTGCTGGCCAGTTGATTGGCCAACATGGTTCCACCTACGCCGCCACCGACGATAACTATTCGCTTGCTCATACCTGACCTCCGTGGTCATGGCCGCTTCGCGTACAGCATCCGGAGATAACGGAAGAAAAAAAGGGGCTCCTACATCAGGATGGAGAATTAAACACGCTTCTTGACTGTATCTGCGAACAAACAAAGCGCTAGTTTGCGCCGACAGGTGGTTACAGGCACGCGACCGCCTCAATCCAACGGTCGCTGCCAGAACGCGGCTATAGCAGGCTGATCGGATAGCTGGCGATTAACCGGTTCTCGTCAAACTCGTTGTTGCTGAAGTCGCGGCGAATGGTCGAGTTGCGCCATTTGACGTTGAGGTTTTTGAGCGCGCCGCTTTGCACGGTGTAACCCAATTCGCTTTCGCGGCCCCATTCCTTGCCGTCGGTAATGGTGCCGGTGTGCACATTGTCGCCGCTGATGTAGCGGTTCATCAGGGTCAGGCCGGGAATGCCGAGGGCGACGAAGTTGTAGTCATGACGTACCTGCCAGGATTTTTCCTGAGCGTTGTCATAACTGGCGTTGTAACTGTCGTTGGCCAGGGTGCCGCCGCTGGTGCCGTTGACCCGCATCCAGGCGTTGTCGCCGGTGAGTTTTTGCAGGCCGACGTAGAAGGTGTTGCCGCCGTATTTGGCCGAGAACAGGCCCGACCAGGTCTTGTTGTCCAGCTCGCCGGCCCGGGCGCTGCCGTCATCCTTGCCGTAGAAGAAACCGAGGTTGGCGCCCAGGGTCCAGTCGCCGATGGGCTGGCTGTGGATCAGATTCACGTACTGCTGGCTGTAGATGTCCTTGAGTTCGGCATTCCACACACCGATCTGGGTGCGCTTCTCGTTGAAGACGTATTCGCCGCCCTGAAAGTTGAAACGGTCGGAGGTGAACGCTGGTTTTCCGGTCATCGACATGTCGCTCATGCTGCTGTCATTGCGCGGGCTGTTGGCGCGGAATTGGCCGCCATAGAGCGTCAGGCCGTTGATTTCCTTCGAGGTGATCTGGCCGCCGCGGAAGGTTTGCGGCAGGGAACGACCGTCGTCCGAACGCAGGATCGGCAGCACCGGCATCCATTCGCCCACCTTCACTTCGGTCTGCGACAGCTTGGCCTTGAACGCCACGTTGGTGCGCCCGAAGTTATCCGCCGGGCGACCGTCGTGATCCAGCGGCAGCAACTGCGTACCACCGGTGCCTTTTCCGCCGTCGAGTTTCACCGAGTACAGGCCCAGCACATCCATGCCGAACCCGATGGTGCCTTGAGTGAACCCGGACTTGGCGTCGAGGATGAAGCTTTGTGTCCACTCTTCTGCCTTGCCCTGAGCTTTGGTCGGGTTGGTGAAGTTGCGGTTGATGTAGAAGTTGCGCAAGTTCAGGTTGACCTTGGCACCTTCGACAAAGCCTGACTCCTCGGCCAAGGCAGGCAGAGCCGTACTGGCCAGTGCAACGGCGATGAGGCTGGGGAACAAGTATTGCGTGCTGGAAGGTGTCATGTGTTCGGGGCTCTCTAGTTTTTAGGCGTGAAACGGGGCGCTGCCGCAACTTGGGGTTGCAGACAAAAATTTGAAATCAGGGCAAAAACGAAAGGGATCAGCCGGACAGGGCAGGGCGTGGGGGCATGGTGTCGAACCTGTTGTTATTGGTCTTGTGCGACGAATGGTGCGGGGGATGGGCGGGGCGATTCAATTGGGGAAAGCGGGTTTTGGGCGATTATCGAACGTAAGATTGGCTCGGAATTTGTGTTGTCTGTTCCGGCCTCATCGCGAGCAAGCTCGCTCCCACAGTTGATCTCTGCTGGTCATCAATATTGTGTTCACCCTAGATCCCCTGTGGGAGCGAGCTTGCTCGCGATGAGGCCAGTCCTGGCGCCACAATTTTCCTGCAGACAACAAAAAGCCCACCAATCGGTGGGCTTCTTGTTTTACAGCGCTATCAGAACAACTTCAGCTTCGGCGCTTCTTCTTTCAGCGGTTCGTTCTGCGCCGTCTGCTCGTTCCAGCCACCGCCCAGTGCCTTGTACAGATTGACGGCACTGACCAGTTGCGCCAGACGGTCGGTGATCAGTACCTGTTGGGCACTGAACAGCTGGCGCTGGGCATCGAGGAAGGTCAGGTTGCTGTCGACACCAATGCGGTAACGACGCTCGGCCAGACGGTAGTAGTCCTGGTTCGCGGTGACGAAATCACGCTGGGCCTGCAACTGATCGGTATAGGTCTGGCGGGCAGCCAGGCCATCGGCGACTTCCTGGAAGGCCGTTTGAATGGACTTCTCGTAGTTCGCCACGCCGATGTCTTTCTGGATTTTTGAATAATCCAGGCTGGCGCGCAGGCTGCCGGCGTTGAAGATCGGCAGGTTGATCTGCGGCTGGAACAACCAGGTGCCCGAACCGCCCTTGAACAGACCGGACAGGTCCGGGCTCAGGGTCCCGGCATTGGCCGTCAGGCTGATGCTTGGGAAGAACGCAGCCCGTGCTGCGCCGATATTGGCGTTGGCGGCTTTCAGGTTGTATTCGGCCTGGAGGATGTCCGGGCGGCGTTGCAGCAAGTCCGATGGCAGACCGGCCGGCACTTCGCTCAGCAGGTCGTCAGCCAATGGCTTGGCCGCTTGCAGGTTGGCCGGGACGCCGGTGCCGAGCAGCAGCACCAGGCTGTTTTCATCCTGGGCAACCTGACGGGTGTACTTGGCCTGTTGCGCGCGGGCGTTTTCCACCGAGGTACGCGACTGGGCCAGGTCCAGCGCCGAGGCGACACCCACTTCGTTGCTGCGGGCGGTGAGCTTGTAGCTCTCCTCGAACGCACCCAGGGTGTCCTGGGTCAGTTTCAGCAGCTCCTTGTCAGCCTGCCAGGCCAGGTAAGCATTGGCCACGCTGGCCACCAGGCTGATCTGGGTGCTGCGTCGTGCTTCTTCGGTGGCGAAGTACTTCTGCAGCGCTTCTTCGCTCAGGCTGCGAACCCGACCGAACAGGTCGAGTTCATAGGCGCTGATGCCGACCGTGGCCGAGTAGGAACTGGTGATGTCCGCTTCGCCGGTCTGCGAGGCCCGAGCCGGGACCCGCTGACGGCTGCCTGTACCGTTGGCCGACACGGCCGGGAACAGATCGGCACGCTGGATGCGGTATTGAGCCGCAAAGGCGTCGATGTTCAGCGCTGCGACACGCAGGTCACGGTTGTTTTCCAGGGCGACCTGGATCAGCTGTTGCAGTGCCGGGTCATGGAAAAACTGCTTCCAGCCCTGTTCGGCGGCAGCCTGGGCAGGCGCCTGGGCCGACGAATACGCCGGACCTTGCGGGTACTGACCCGCCACCGGAGCTTCAGGCTGCTGATAATCGGGAATCAGCGAGCAGCCGCCGAGCACGAAGGCGGCAACAGCCAGGGAGAGTAGCGACTTGCTCATTAGCCAGCCTCTTTAGAAGGTTCAATAGCGTCGTCCTGGTCAGCGGTTTTGCGCTGCCCCATGGCCGACACGGTGACGAAAAACAGCGGGACCCAGAAGATCGCCAGGATCGTGGCCGTGAGCATACCGCCAATCACCCCGGTACCGATCGCATGTTGGCTACCCGAACCTGCACCCGTGGAAATCGCCAGTGGTACCACACCGAGGACGAAAGCGAGCGACGTCATGATGATCGGTCGCAAACGCATCCGGCAGGCTTCAATTGCCGCATCGCGCAGGCTACGCCCTTGTTCATGCAGTTCCTTGGCAAATTCGACAATCAAAATGGCGTTTTTCGCCGCCAGACCAATGGTCGTCAACAGGCCCACCTGGAAATACACGTCGTTGGACAGGCCGCGCAGGCTGGTCGCCATCAGCGCACCGATGATCCCCAGTGGTACCACCAACATCACGGCGATCGGGATCGACCAGCTTTCGTACAGCGCCGCCAGACACAGGAACACCATCAGCAGCGACAGGGCGTACAGCGCTGGCGCTTGCGAACCGGACAACCGTTCCTCGTACGACAGACCCGTCCAGGAAATACCGACACCGGCCGGCAGTTTCTTGGCCAGGGCTTCGACTTCGGCCATGGCTTCACCGGTGGAATAACCGGGTGCCGGAGCACCGAGGATTTCCATCGCTTCGACGCCGTTGTAACGCGACAGCTTCGGTGCACCGTAGATCCACTCACCCTTGGCGAACGCCGAGAACGGAACCATGGTGCCGGCGCTGTTGCGCACATACCATTTTTTCACGTCTTCAGGACTCATGCGCGCACCCGGCTGGCCTTGCACGTAAACCTTCTTCACGCGACCGCGGTCGATGAAGTCGTTGACGTAGCTACTGCCCAAGGCAATCGACAAGGTGTTGTTGATGTCGGTGAGGGTGATGCCCAGGGCACTGGCCTTCTCGTCATCGATTTCCAGTTGGTATTGCGGTTCGTCGTTTAGACCGTTGGGGCGCACTTGCGACAGAATCTTGCTTTGCGCCGCCATGCCGAGGAACTGGTTACGCGCTTCCATCAGCTTGTCGTGACCGATACCGGCGCGGTCTTGCAGGAACACGTCGAAACCGGTGGCGTTACCCAGTTCCAGTACCGCCGGCGGTGCGAAGGCAAACACCATGGCGTCACGGAAGGTGAAGAAGTGCTGTTGGGCACGGGCCGCGAGTTTGAACACGCTGTTTTCGGCGTTACGTTCGCCCCACGGTTTGAGCATGATGAACGCCATACCCGAGCTTTGGCCACGGCCGGCGAAGTTGAAGCCGGTCACGGTAAACACCGAGGCCACCGCATCGCCTTCACCGCCGTCCTTGCTCGGACGCAGCAGGAATTCACGCATTTCATCCACGACCACTTGCGTGCGCTGGGCACTGGAACCGGCCGGGGTTTGCACCTGAGCAAACAATACGCCCTGGTCTTCTTCCGGCAGGAACGCCGTTGGGATGCGGGTGAACAGCCAGATCATGCCGACTAGGATGATGAGGTAGGCCAGCAAGTACGGGGCCTTGTTCGCGAGCATGTTGCCCACGCCACGCTCGTAGCTTTTGACGCCACGGTCGAAATTGCGGTTGAACCAGCCGAAGAAGCCGCGTTTCGGCACGCCGTGCTCGCCTTTCGGAATCGCCTTGAGCATGGTTGCGCAGAGTGCCGGGGTGAAGATCAGTGCGACCAGTACCGACAGGGCCATGGCCGAGACGATGGTGATCGAGAACTGCTTGTAGATCACACCGGTGGAACCGCTGAAGAACGCCATCGGCAGCAGTACGGCCGACAGCACCAGGGCGATACCGACCAGTGCACCCTGGATCTGCCCCATGGATTTCTTGGTGGCCTCCTTGGGTGACAGGCCTTCTTCGCTCATGACCCGTTCGACGTTCTCCACCACGACGATGGCGTCGTCCACCAGCAAGCCGATGGCCAGCACCATGCCGAACATGGTCAGGGTGTTGATGCTGAAACCGAACGCCGCGAGGATCCCGAAGGTACCCAGCAATACGACTGGCACGGTCATCGTGGTGATGACGGTGGCGCGGAAGTTTTGCAGGAACAGGAACATCACCAGGAACACCAGCACGATCGCTTCGACCAGGGTTTCAACCACACCCTTGATCGACTCGGTCACCACCGGCGTGGTGTCGTACGGGAACACCACTTCCATCCCTTGCGGGAAGAACGGTTTGAGGGTTTCGATGGTCTTGCGCAGGGCTTTTGCAGTGTCGAGGGCGTTGGCACCGTTGGCCAGTTTCACTGCCAGACCGGAGGCCGGGCTGCCGTTGAACTGGGCGCTGATCGAGTAGTTTTCACCGCCCAGACCGACATCCGCCACGTCGCCGACACGCACTTGCGAGCCGTCCTTGTTGACCTTGAGCAGGATCGCCTTGAACTGCTCGGCGGTCTGCAGGCGGGTCTTGCCGATGATCGTCGCGTTCAGCTGTTGGCCTGCAACGGCAGGCAAACCGCCGAGTTGACCGGATGACACCTGGACGTTCTGCGCGGCGATGGCGGTTTTCACGTCCACCGGGGTCAGGTTGAAGTTATTCAACTTGGCCGGGTCGAGCCAGATCCGCATTGCGTACTGCGCACCGAAGACCTGGAAGTCACCGACACCGGCGGTCCGCGAGATCGGATCCTGCATGTTCGACACGATGTAGTTGGACAGGTCGTCCTTGGTCATGCTGCCGTCGCGCGACACCACGCCGATCACCATCAGGAAGTTTTTCACTGACTTGGTCACGCGGATACCCTGTTGCTGCACTTCTTGCGGCAGCAGCGGGGTGGCCAGGTTCAGCTTGTTCTGGACCTGAACCTGCGCGGTATCGGAGTTGGTGCCCTGCTCGAAGGTCGCGGTAATGGTCATGCTGCCGTCGGAGTTACTTTCCGAGGAGACATAACGCAGGTTATCGATACCGTTGAGCTGTTGCTCGATCACCTGCACCACAGTGTCCTGCACGGTTTGTGCGGACGCGCCCGGGTAGGTCACCTGGATCGCAATGGCCGGAGGCGCAATGCTTGGGTATTGGTTGATCGGGAGTTTGAGGATCGAGAGTGCCCCGACCAGCATGATGACCAGGGCAATTACCCAGGCGAAAATCGGACGGTCGATAAAAAATCTGGACATGGTTTACTCCCCTTTGCCGCTGGAAGCCTTGTTAGCTGCCTGTGCGGGGGCCGGGTTCTTTGCGCCAATGTTAGTCGCTTCACTGGCTTTTACTTCAATGCCAGGTTTGACGTATTGCAGCCCTTCGGTGATCAGTCGATCGCCGGCCTTCAGACCGTCTTCGATCAGCCACTGGCTACCGACAGTGCGGCTGGCCTTGAGCTGACGCAGTTCGACTTTGTTGTCCGCACCGACGACCAGCGCGGTCGGGGTGCCTTTGAGATCACGGGTCACGCCTTGTTGCGGAGCGAGGATTGCCGCGCTGTTCACACCGGCCTGCAATTGGGCGTGTACAAACATGCCTGGCAGCAGGGTGTGGTCAGGGTTGGGGAATACCGCACGCAAGGTCACGGAACCGGTGGTCTGATCTACCGAGACTTCGGAGAACTCGAGCTTGCCTTCCTGTTTGTACTGGCTTCCGTCTTCGAGGGTCAGCTTGACCGCGGCCGCGTTGTCGCCAGATTTTTGCAGACGACCGCTTTCCAGTTCGCGGCGCAGTTCCAGCAGCTCTACCGAAGACTGGGTGACGTCGACGTAGATGGGGTCCAGTTGCTGAATCACTGCCATTGCGTCGACCTGGCCGCTGGTAACCAGCGCGCCTTCGGTCACGGTCGAGCGGCCGATGCGGCCGGAGAGTGGCGCGTAAACCTTGGTGTAACGCACATTGATCTGGGCGCTTTGCAGGGCGGCTTCCGATTGCAACCGGTTGGCCAGGGCCGTGTCGTATTCCTGACGGCTCACAGCCTGTTCGCTGACCAACTGCTTGTAGCGATCCGAGATCGATTTGGTCTGTTGCAGGCTGGCTTCGGCACTTTTCAGAGTGGCTTCATAAACGGCCGGATCGATCTGATACAGCTGCTGGCCGGCCTTGACGTCGCCGCCTTCCTTGAACAGGCGCTTGAGAATGATGCCGTTGACCTGGGGGCGAACTTCGGCGATGCGGTACGCGCTGGTACGGCCCGGAAGCTCGGAGGTCAGGGTGAAGGCTTGAGGTTGCAGAGTAACGACGCCGACCTGAGGGGGTGGTGCGGCAGGTGCCGCCTCTTCCTTTTTGCATCCGCTGAGTAGCGATGCCAAGGCGAGGGCGGTGACCAGAGCGGTAACAGCTGGCTTGAATTGCATGAAAATCCTCGGGTCAGGCGCGCAAATTGCGCACTAGAAATGTGGAAAGGTAAAAAATGTGCGCTGAGTGGATAAGTAGCTTGCTAAGGAATATACTTACGTTCATGGTTGTTTGTAAATACCTTGGCCGCGTATCCACACCGTTACAAAAGCCGTTCAAGGGTTCGAATTGTAGGCCGGGGACGACGCCCAAGAACGCTCGCCCCACTTTTATTCAGCGGATGTTCAGACATCGCTGAAGCATCCTGATTGAGGTTGTACTGCCATGGTCCGTCGTACCAAAGAGGAAGCTCAAGAAACCCGCAGCCAGATACTGGAAGCGGCAGAAAAAGCCTTTTACGAAAGGGGCGTGGCGCGCACGACACTGGCGGATATCGCTACCCTGGCCGGGGTCACGCGCGGCGCTATCTACTGGCATTTCAGCAACAAGGCGGACTTGGTGCAGGCCATGCTTGATACCCTGCAAGAGCCGCTGGATGAAATGGCCAAGGCCAGTGAAAGCGAAGATGAACTCGACCCCCTCGGCTGCATGCGCAAGCTGCTGATTCATTTGTTTCATCAAGTTGCCCTGGACCCGAAAACCCGACGCATCAATGAGATTCTGTTTCATAAGTGCGAATTCACCGATGAAATGTGCGACCTGCGCCAGCAGCGTCGAGAGGTCAGCCTTGATTGCAATGAGCGGATCGCCCTGGCCCTGAGTAATGCAGTGAATCGGGGGCAGTTGCCGGAAAACCTCGATACGGCCCGCGCGGCCATTAGCCTGCATGCGTACATCGATGGCATCCTGTATCAGTGGCTGTTGGCGCCCGACAGTTTTCAACTGCACGCCGACGCCGAGCGTTGGGTCGATACAGGGTTGGATATGCTGCGCTTCAGCCCAAGCCTTCGACAAAATGCGTAATTGGATCCGGTTGTGTCAACATTTTAGGCGAGCAGAGGTTCATTCCTTTGCTCGCCTTTTCGTCATGGGCTGCTTTTATATACGGATGCTGATTCGGTTGAAAGCTAGCGAGCTACGTATTTTGTAGGGGATTTGTGCGAGTCTTTGAACGAATGTGGGCGACCCCGTTTTCGAGAGCGCCGGGTAGCCGATCAACGGCAACGCGCTGATTCGTCTTCGCGACCTGGTGGTTGTGCGAATGCCGGGTAAACGTTGTAAAACACTACGCAGAGCAGTTTCACGCGATGAGCGTTTATCCGATCTGGATATCTATCAGGTAACTGTAAGGTGCTCTATTCAATGTGTTATTCAGTGTGGAGGAGCAGCTCACGTGAGCAACTCCGATTGAATCTACCTTGTGATTCCAGGTTTTGGCATGAGTTGGAGTTTCAGGTCTGAAATCTGTAGTGATCTGAAAGACATGGTCACCCTTGGCATCGCTGTAAGTGAAAAGTCGCTGTGCGTGGGCCCTGTTATTTTGATCGGTGGTGCTCGGATCAAGGAAGTTGGACACGGTTTTTTCGCAGAAGTAGGTGGTTTCTTTAGGCCTTAGAAGTTTCGCTACTGGGTGTAAGTGCTCTGGATGGATGTTGCTGTCTATGAGTTTAAAGTTTTCGGATGTATTATTGGTAATAAAAAATACAGCAGTGGTCGTGGTTATATTTGTTGTGCCCTGGCTGGCAAATATGGCGTCTTTAAAATCGTCCATATTAGGAAAGGAGGTTGGATGTTTTCCTTCTGACTCGCTGTATTCCAAGTTGTCCAGGTAGGTCTGTTCTGCCAGTTCTATACTGTCCAGATCGGTCTGTGATGCGTTTGCGATCAGGGTTCCGGGTTGTTCCGTCCCGATATGGACATCCAGCCAGTAGCTGTAAGGCGCTTGGAGGTCGCGGTTTCTCAATTGGGATGAGCAGATCAGAGATTTTCGGCCTGTGGAGCGTGCTTGATGATCCCAAACCGGCGTGCGTGTAGGCTCAAAAACGCCGAACGAGGATTTCACCACCAAGCGTGTATCAAAATGACATTGCTTGTCGCCTGCAGCATATTTGAAAAACTTATCGATAAAGGTTTTGTTGCCGGGGCTCAGCGCCCCGAGTCTGTCGTGGTTAAAGCGACTCTGTGCGCCCATTGAGGCGATGGAGTAGGGTGGGATATCACATTCGGACAAGTCTTCGACTTCGAAGTCTGTTTCGGTAAGCTGGATCGTTTCAGGTGTGTTGTTATGGATGTAGACCAATAGTTCTATTGTGTTTTTACCCTGGTTGAAGTTTTTCCAGTCGGCGATTTTACGGTTTTCGTATATGGTTTTAAGTTTTTCTTCTTTGATGAGTTGTGATTCTTGTTCGTAGTTCATTGTTTGTTCTCTACTCAATATGGGTTGGTGTTGAAGTGTGTAAGAGGTTGCTGTTGTTGGTGAGGTGGTGTGTCGACAGAATGGATAATGATTTTTTGTGGATGGTTCCGCAAGTTTTTAGATTGGATATTGTTTGCTGGATATTTTAAGTAGAAGCAGGCTCGGTTTTTTTGTCTGGGTTTATGTTGTATGTTTGTGATTGTTTTATTTGTGGATAGTTGGTGACAAAAAAGCCCCGGCTCTTTCGAATCGGGGCTTTTTCATTTTAATGTTGAAGTTTATATCGTCGGGTAGTCGATGTAGCCGACCGCGCCCTTGGAATAAAACAGCTCAGGACGCGGCTCGTTCAGCGGCGCATCGGCCTTCAAACGTGCCGGCAGGTCCGGGTTGGCAATGAACGGCACGCCGAAGGCGACTGCATCAGCCTTGCCGCTGGCCAGCCAGGCGTTGGCGCTGTCCTTGGTGAAGCGTTCGTTGACGATATACGAGCCGCCGAACGCTTCTTTCAATTGTGGACCCAGGCTGTCGCCATCTTCTTTCTCGCGGGAGCAGATGAAGGCGATGCCACGTTTGCCCAGTTCGCGAGCGACGTAAGTGAAGGTCTCTGACAGGTTGTCGTCGCCCATGTCATGGAGATCGGCACGGGGTGACAGGTGCACACCCACGCGGCCCGCGCCCCAGACTTCGATCGCGGCATCGGTCACTTCCAGCAACAGACGCGCACGATTTTCCACGGAACCGCCGTAGTTGTCGGTGCGTTGGTTGGTGCTGGTTTGCAGGAACTGGTCGAGCAGGTAACCGTTGGCGCCGTGGATTTCCACACCGTCGAAACCGGCCGCCTTGGCGTTCTCGGCACCGACGCGGTAGGCGTCGACGATGTCGGCGATTTCAGCGGTTTCCAGGGCGCGTGGGGTAGGGTAGTCGGCCAGTGGACGAACCAGGCTAACGTGACCTTTTTGCTGGATGGCGCTCGGTGCAACCGGCGTTTCCCCGTTGAGGTACGACTCGTGGGAAACCCGGCCGACGTGCCACAGTTGCAGTAAAATCTTGCCGCCCGCGCCGTGGATCGCTTTGGTGACGTTAGCCCAGCCACGCACCTGATCGTTGGACCAGATACCCGGGGTGTCCGGGTAACCGACGCCCATCGGCGTGACCGAAGTGGCCTCGCTGAGGATCAGGCCGGCCGAGGCGCGTTGTACGTAGTACTCGGCCATCAGCGCGTTTGGTACGCGGCCTTCGTCGGCACGGCAACGGGTCAGCGGCGCCATGATGATGCGGTTGGCCAACTCAAGGTCGCCCAGTTTGATCGGATCGAAAATAGTCGTCATGAAATAGCTCTCTTGTAGAGATCAGTTGGTAGCAGGGGCCAGTTCGGGATCACCGTTCTGACGGAAAGTAATCAGGGTCACCAGCAGGGCGAGTACCGCCAGTGCAGCCGCCGCGAGAGGAACGCTGGTCAAGCCGAAACCGTGGGCGATGACGCTGCCACCGACCCAGGCACCCAGTGCGTTGCCGATATTGAAAGCGCCGATGTTCAGGGTCGACACCAGGTTCGGTGCGGCCTTGCCGTAGGTCACGACGTTCACTTGCAGGGCGGGCACGGCGGCAAAGCACGCGGTGGCCCAGAGGAACAGGGTGATTTCGGTCGGAATCAGCGCGACGCTGGTCCAGGTCAGTACGGTGGAGATCACGGCCATCGAGATAAAGACGCCGATCAACGTTGCGGCCATGCTTTTGTCAGCCAGCTTGCCGCCGATGATGTTGCCGACCGTCAGGCCCAGGCCGATGAGCATCAGGGTCCAGGTCACGCCTTTGGGCGAGACGCCGGTGACATCGCCGAGCAGCGGGGCGACATAGGTGAACAGGGTGAATACGGAAGCCGCGAACAACGCAGTCATGCTCAGGGATAACCAGATCCCGGCGCCTTTGAGGGCGCGCAGTTCGGCGCGCATGTCGAGTTTCTCTTCATCGCGCTTGGCCGGCAGGAAACGGATCAGGCCGATCAACGCGATGACACCAATCACGGTCACCGCCCAGAAGGTCGAACGCCAGCCGGCTTCCTGACCGAGTGCGGTGCCCAGCGGAACGCCAAGCACGTTGGCCAGGGTCAGGCCGGTGAACATCAATGCCACGGCCGAAGCGCGCTTGTTCGCCGGAACCAGACCCGCTGCCACCACCGAACCAATGCCGAAGAACGCACCGTGGCAGAGGGCAGTCACCACACGGGCAAACATCAGCACGTTGTAGTCGGTCGCCATTGCGCAGAGCAAGTTGCCGACGATGAAAATCCCCATCAACGCTACCAGCGCGGCCTTGCGCGGCAATCGGGAGGTGGCCAGTGCCATGAACGGCGCACCAATGGCCACGCCGAGGGCGTAACCGGTCACCAGCCAACCGGCGCCGGGGATCGACACACCGAGGTCCGCCGCCACATCGGGCAGCAAGCCCATGATGACGAACTCGGTGGTGCCGATGGCGAAGGCGCTCAAGGCCAGAATGAGTAGCGAGAGGGGCATTGTTCAGTTCCTGGTCGGAGCGCTGAGCTCCTTGACGATGGCGTCGAGGAACGCCTGGATCACGTCCTCGTTGCGTTTAAAGAAGTGCCATTGACCGGCTTTCTGGCTGCTGATCAGTCCCGCCCGTTGCAAGTTCGCCAAATGGGCGGACACAGTCGACTGCGACAGGCCGCAGCGTTGGTCGATCTGTCCGGCGCAGATGCCGTACTCGTGGTTGTGGATCTGTTCCGGGAACTGGGCTTTGGGGTCTTTCAGCCAGATGAGGATGTCTCGGCGTACTGGGTGTGCCAGGGCTTTTATTATTTCGTCGAGGTCGATGGTCATGATTTGGGCTCGTGATGAGTAAAACGCTATATCGCGATGGGGCGAACTTTAAATCGGTACTTCGCGATATACAAATATGATTTTGGTCTGATGACCGTGCAAATCGGTATATCGAGTTATAACGATATGTATGACGCAGTGCTAAGCTGCGCGCATGAACTATCTCGCACATCTGCACCTCGGTGGCCAGCGCCCCGGTCAATTGCTCGGCAGTCTTTATGGCGATTTCGTCAAAGGGCGGCTGCAAGGGCAGTTCGATCCGGAGATCGAAGCGGCCATCCAGTTGCATCGCAGCATCGATGTCTTTACCGACCGCCACCCGTTGGTGGACGTTTCGTTGTCACGGTTTTCCATGACCCGCCGGCGTTACGCCGGGATCGTGCTCGACGTGTTTTTCGACCATTGCCTGGCGCGTGACTGGACGCTTTACTCGGATCAGCCACTGGAACAGTTCACTTCGGGCGTGTACCGGGTGCTGTCCGCCGAGGCGCAATTGCCGGAACGTCTGGCGCAGATCGCGCCGCACATGGTGGCCAATGACTGGTTGGGTTCTTATCGGGAATTTGCGGTGCTTGAGCAGGTGCTGCGAGGGATATCACGGAGGCTGACGCGGCCGGAGGAGCTGGCCGCAGCGATGCAGGAATTGCGGGTGTTGTATGAGCCGTTGAGCGATGACTTCAGATTGTTCTACCCGCAGCTTCAGGACTTCGCGCAGAACTACCCAGCAACATAAACCCCTTGTGGGAGCGGGCTTGCTCGCGAAGGCGGTGTATCAGTCAACATCAGTGTTGGATGACAGACCGCCTTCGCGAGCAAGCCCGCTCCCACAGGGGATGTGTGTTTAAGCCGCGATTGCGGGGCGCAGCGGTTCCGGTTGTGCCTGCGGGATCGCCCCAAACAACGCCTTCTGCACCGCCTGCTGCGCCTCGAACGCCAGCGCTGCACGCTCGCGACCTTCACACGCGATCGGTTTGAGCAGATGGATCTCCACGTCCCCCCGATCATGGGCAAACAAGCGCATCAAGTGCGAGAGCAAATCATCATCGCCAATGAACGGCGCCAGCGAATCGAGCTTCCCGTCGCGCAGATAACGAATCGCCACCGGCTGCAACTTCACTTCGGAGTCGATTGCCGCAGACAGCAGGCGACCGTGGAAAGTGCGCAGCGAACGGCCGTCGGTGGTAGTGCCTTCCGGGAACATCAGCAGCGGATGTTCCTGCTCCAGATGACGGGTCATCTGTTTGCGGATCAACTGACTGTCGCCCGACCCTCGACGAATGAACAAACTGCCAGCCTTGGCCGCCAACCAGCCCGCCACCGGCCAGGTGCGCACTTCGGCCTTGGACAGGAACGACAGCGGCGTGAGCATGCCGAGCAGCGGAATGTCGGTCCATGAAACATGATTGCTGACCCAGAGCATCGGCGCCTTCGGCAATTCACCGTTCAGGGTCACGCGAAAGGGCAGGGCATTGCTCAGGCGCGCCATGAAAAATCGCGACCAGCGCTGGCGACGGACCATCGAATGAGCAATCCCCAAGCGCTCGAATAGTCCAAACACTCCAGCCATGCTCAAACCTAATGCCACCACCACCAACACTCGCGCAATCCGCGCGTATACCCGTAACCGACTCATCACACGGCCGCCTTGAAGTGTTTGGCATAACGCGGGCAGAGTTCGTCGCGCTTGAGCAGGATGAACACGTCGGCAACCTGGAAGTCTTCGTCCCAGCACGGCTCGCCACAGATCTTCGCGCCAAGACGCATATAGGCCTTGAGCAGCGGTGGCATTTCGGCGATGACGTTGGATGGGATGTCGAGGCTCGGCAGCGGCTTTTTCGGTTCGGCCCGCAGGTGTTCCGTACATAGATAACGTTCGCGCAGTCGCTGCATGATCGCGTGGGCCTGGATGCCGCCGTCCTGCATCGGGATGCTCGCGCAACCCATCAAATAGCTGTAGCCGCCCTGGTTCAGCACTTCGGCCAGTTCGCCCCAGAGTACGGCGATGGTGCCGCCGTTGCGGTAGGCCGGGTCGACGCAAGTGCGGCCGATTTCCAGGATCGGGCCTTTCAGATGGACCAGGCCATGCAGGCTGAATTCTTCTTCGCTGTAGAACTTGCCCAGGCTGCTGGCGGCTGTGTGGTCGAGCAAACGGGTGGTCGCCACCAGACGTCCGGTGTTCAGGTCACGCACGCCGATGTGGGCGCAGTGAACATCATAGTCATCCATGTCCAGACCCAGCTCCGCGCCTTTCAGTTTGGCGTTGAATTCGCCGCTGAACACGTTGAAGCGCAAGGCCTGGGCTTCCTGCAAGGCCTCGGCGCCCACCAGGCGTTCGGCTTGCAGGCGGCGTTCATTGCCGGTGTCGCTGATGCGGGCGATCTGAGTCATTGTGAATCTCCATACGGGCCGGTCACCCGTCTTGGGTTGCAGCCGATCGACTTTCTTTATGCAGCCGTGTTGTGCAAAGTCAGGCTATGTAGCCCCGGTGTCATCGCCATGAAGCTTTGGTGATGCTTATATGACAGCCCACGAGGAGCCTCTTATGCCCTGGCAAAACCTGCTGCGCCGCCGCGATCGTCTGCCCGCCAACCCGGACCTGGGCGAGGGGTTCGCGACCTTGTTGCACCAGTTGGGCAACGTCACGCCGTTCGAACTGGCGGTGGCCGGCGGGCGTTTGATGTCGACGCCGGGGCTGGCGTTTCTGGTGGGCTATCAGGCGGCGTTGCGCATGCTCTGGCCGAGCGCGCCGCTGAGCCTCGGCGCCTTGTGCGCGACCGAACAGCGCAGCCTGCGGGTGGCGGACATGCGGACCCGTCTGCACGATTTGCGTCTGAGCGGGCGCAAGGATTTTGTCACCGCAGGCGATGCCGCTGATTGGCTGCTGATTGCTGCTCGCAGTGAAGCACCTGACGAAAAACCGCGTCTGAGTCTGGCGGTGGTCTATCCCGATGAACCGGGCGTGCGTCTGGAAAAGTTACCGGCGATCCCGTTGATGCCAGACATCAGCCATGGCCGGCTGTTTCTCGATAACGCTCAGTGCGAACTGTTGGCGGGGGATGGCTGGGATGCTTACATCAAACCGTTTCGCACCCTTGAAGACATTTACGTTCTGAGCGCCATGACCGCCTGGCTGTACGGCATCGGTCAGGACAGCGACTGGCCGCAAGCCTTGCAACTGCGTTTGCTGGCGTTGCTGGCCGGGTGTGCGGAAGTCAGCCGGCAGGCGCCGAATAATTCGTCCGGGCATGTATTGCTCGGTGGCTTGTTTGCGCAGTTCGATGGGCTCAAGACTGAGGTGGCTCAGGCACTGGCCGATGGCCCGCAGCATTGGGCCGCGATGTGGCAGCGTGATCAGGGCGTGATGGATTTGGCGGCAGGTGCGCGGGGGAAGCGGTTGGCCAAGGCGCTCGCGGGATCTTCGCTGGATTGACTGGCCCCTTCGCGAGCAAGTCGAATCGTCGCACCGCCGCTCCCACATTTTGAAATGCATTCCCCTGTGGGAGCGGGCTTGCTCGCGAAGGCGGCCTCATTGGCAACACAAATTCCAGAACTGTCATCAACCGCGACTAGGCTCAGCAGGTCCATCCTTCCGAGCCCCCACCATGTCCAAAGGCTTGTCCCTCATTTTCCTGCTCCTGCTCAGCCTCACGGCCCACGCCGAGCATTGGCCTGCCGAACAATGGTCGACCGGCCCGACAGTCACCGGGCCGGCGCTTCAAGCCCTGGAGACTTACGCCTTTGCACCCCGTGATGAGGCCACCCGAAAAGGCATCCGCACCGACGCCTTGCTGGTGATCCGCGACGGCCAATTGATCTACGAACGCTACGCCGGCCCGACCACCGCTGACACCCCGCACCTGACCTGGTCCATCAGCAAAAGCCTGATGGCCACGGTCCTCGGCGTGGCCTATGGCGAAGGTCTGTTCAAGCTCCAGGACCCGGTGCAGAAATTTTATCCACCGCTGGAAAAACACCCGACGATGACCATGGCCGACCTGCTGCACTGGGCCTCGGGCCTGGACTGGCAGGAAGACTATGAATACGCGCCGTTGAAATCCTCGGTGGTCGCGATGCTCTACACCCGCGGTCACCAGGACATGGCCGCATTCACCGCCAATCACGGTCAGTACGCCAAGCCCGGTCAGGCATTCCGTTACTCCAGTAGCGACAGCAATCTGTTGTCCGCCGCGCTGAAAACCATCGTCGGCCCGAGCCAGTATCCGGACTATCCATGGACTGCTCTGTTCGAGCCCTTGGGGATTCGCCACGCCGCCTGGGAAACCGATGCCACGGGAACCTTCGTCGCTTCGTCCTACACCTATCTCACCGCCCGGGACCTCGCGCGAGTCGGTCTGTTGATGGCTCGCGATGGTCGTTGGGGCGACCGGCAACTGCTGCCCAAAGACTGGGTCGCCTTCAACCGCGAACCGTTCGCCCGCTATCAAGCCCATCAGGACGACGCTGTGCCCGGCGGCCATTGGTGGCTTAACCGCGCGGTGGAAGGCGCCGCAAAACCATGGCCCGATGCACCCGCCGACACCTTCGCCGCGCTGGGTCATTGGGGTCAGGTGATGTACGTGATTCCCGGCGAAAACCTGGTGATCGTGCGCTACGGCGATGACCGCGACGGAAGTTACCGGCACAACGATTTGCTCAAACTCGCGCTCAAGGCATTTGCCGCGAAGGGGCAGCCATGAAGCGTCGCAGCTTTGTTCATCGTCGACCGTTCAGCACGTTGTTGTTGATCCTGCTGATCGCCTTGCTCGGCTGGATCTGGCAGGAGCGCGTGACGCTGTGGGCATTCCCGGACATCATCAGCGCCTACACCGCCAAGGAATATTGTTCGTGCCGTTATGTGATGAACAACCCGGCCGAGTACTGCTACAGCTATGTGAAGCAGTGGCTGCCGACCAGTGGCTTTACTGATGACACCGCCAGCAAGCGCGTGACGGTCAGCGGCATGGGCCGCAGCAATAGCGCCGTGTGGATTGGTGAACGCCAAGGCTGCCGCCTGAATCCCTGAGCACCACTGTCCTTGTAGCAGCTGGCGAAGCCTGCGTTCGGCTGCGCAGCAGTCGTGAAATCAGACACCGCGGTGTGTCTGGAGAATCTTGCATGCAGGATTTACGACTGCTTCGCAGCCGAACGCAGCCTTCGGCAGCTGCTACACAAGTTTGCAATTGGCTCACGGGCGGTTAAGGTTCGTGCAGGTTTATCTGCCCCACGAGTCTCTATGTTCAACCGCTTCCTCTGCAAAACCCTCGCCTTCCTGCTGCTGGCCGGTGCCACGCTGTCGGCCCACGCCGATTGGTATCTGGATGGCGAGTCCTCGCGGCTGTCGTTCATCAGCACCAAAAACACCAATATCTCCGAAGTGCAGCGCTTTCTGGTGCTGCACGGCAAGGTCGATCCCAAAGGCCTGGCCGAGGTGGAAGTCGAGATGGACTCGGTCAACAGTGGCATCCCGCTGCGCGATGAACGCATGCGCAAGGACCTGTTTGAAATCCAGACTTTCCCCGAAGCACTGATCACCGCGCAGATTGATCTACGCCCGATCAACGATCTGGCGCCCGGCGCGCAACTTGAATTGCGCCTGCCGCTGACCGTCACCCTCCATGGCAAACAACACGAATACAACGCCGAACTGCTGGCAACCCGTCTCGATGACCGGCGTTTCCAGGTGGTGACCCTCGAACCGCTGATCATCAATGCCTCGGATTTCGACCTGGCCCCCGGCCTGGAAAGTTTGCGCAAGATCGCCGGTTTGTCGGCCATCAGTTTGTCGGTGCCGGTGGGTGCGGTACTGATTTTCACGGCGCGCTGACATGGCCGGCGCGATTTTCCCCTGGCGTGAAGGCAACCGTTTTGAACTGCTGATCGACGGTCCGCAGTTTTTTCCACGGATGTTGGTCGCGATTGCCCGCGCCGAAGAGCAGGTCGAGCTGGAGTTGTACCTGGTGGAGGCGGGTGCCTGTGCCGAGGCGATGGTTCAGGCGTTGGTCCAGGCTGCCGAACGTGGCGTGCGCGTGCGCTGCCTGTTCGATGATTACGGCAGCCTCGCGTTCACCCTGACCTTGCGCCAGCGTTTGATGGCGGCGGGCGTGGAGCTGCGTTTGTACAATCGCCTGAGCTGGCGGCGCTGGGTGGGCAACTTCTACCGGGATCACCGCAAGCTGTTGCTGGTCGATCAGAGCATGGCCGTGGTGGGCGGCACTGGGGTGACCGATGAGTTCTGGACACCGGGTGACGACACCAGCGAATGGCACGAGGTGATGGTGGAAATCACCGGCCCCTTGGTCATCGACTGGCAGTTGCTGTTCGACCGCCAATGGATCGCCAACCGGTATCGGCGCGCCTGGAAACCCGCTTCGCATTTCGGCCTGCCGCGTCTGCCACGCGTGCCGTCCATGGGCGAGGGCATGGGCCGGGTTGCCTATGCCGACGCCCGCCAGCACCGGGACATCCTGCAATCGTTGATTCGCGCGCTGAACAGCGGCCAGCGGCGGATCTGGCTGGCGACGCCGTATTTTCTGCCGACCTGGAAAGTCCGTCGCTCACTGCGCCGGGCTGCCGCCCGAGGTGTCGATGTGCGCTTGCTGCTGACCGGGCCACGCACCGATCACCCGTCGGTGCGCTACGCCGGGCATCGCTACTACCCGCGATTGCTCAAGGCCGGGGTGACGATCTTCGAATACCAGCCGTGTTTCCTGCATTTGAAAATGGTCCTGATCGACGACTGGGTGAGCATCGGCTCGTGCAATTTCGATCACTGGAATTTGCGCTTCAACCTGGAAGCCAACCTTGAGGCGCTGGACCCAGGGTTGACGCGTGCGGTGGCGGCAAGTTTCGAGAGGGACTTTGCGCAGAGCCAGGAAGTCAGCCTGGAGGCATGGCAACGCCGGCCGCTGTGGCGCCGAGTGAAGCAAAGGATTTGGGGATGGGTGGATCGGCTGGTGGTGAATCTGCTGGATCGACGCGGGTAGGGCAAGATCAAAAGATCGCAGCCTGCGGCAGCTCCTACATTGGGATGATGTACATCTTGTAGGAGCTGCCGCAGGCTGCGATCTTTTGCTTTAAGGGTTACAGCAGTTCAAAGCTCTGCTGTGTCACGTCCTGTGAATCCAGGCCGATCTCCACGTTGAACTTGCCCGGCTCGGCAGCGAACTTGAGCTGGGTGTTGAAGAACTTCAAGTCATCCTCGGTGATGGTGAAGTGCACGACTTTCTGTTCACCGGCCTTCAGCGTGATTTTCTGGAAGTTCTTCAGTTCCTTGATCGGTCGGATCATCGAGCCGGTCACGTCCTGGATGTACAACTGCACCACGGTTTCGCCGTCACGCTTGCCGGTGTTTTTCACCATGACGCTGGCGTCGAGTTTGCCGGTTTTGTTCAGCGTGGTCGACGACAGCGCCATGTCGCTCAGGCTGAAATCGGTGTAGCTCAGGCCGAAGCCGAACGGGAACAGGGGCCCAGTGGTGTCATCGAAATACTGCGAGGTGTAGTTGCCCGGTTTGCCCGGCGTGAACGGCCGGCCAATGCTCAGGTGGTTGTAGTAGGTCGGAATCTGACCCACCGAACGCGGGAAGGTGATCGGCAATTTGCCCGACGGGTTGTAGTCGCCGAACAGCACGTCGGCGATGGCGTTGCCGCCTTCGGTGCCGCTGAACCAGGTCTCCAGAATCGCGTCAGCCTGTTCCTTCTCTTCGAGAATCGACAGCGGACGACCGTTCATCAGCACCAGCACCAGCGGTTTGCCGGTGGCCTTCAGGGCCTTGATCAAATCGCGCTGGTTGGCCGGGATGTTCAGGTCGGTGCGGCTCGACGATTCGTGGGACATGCCACGGGACTCGCCCACCGCTGCCACCACCACATCGGCATCCTTGGCGGCTTTCACGGCTTCGTCGATCAGCACTTGGGCCGAACGCGGATCATCCACCACTTCCGGTGCGTCGAAGTTGAGGAAGTTCAGGTAATCGAGGACTTTCTTATCACTGGTGATGTTGGCGCCACGGGCGTAGATCAGCGTCGATTGCGCGCCCAGTGCGTTGGTCATGCCGTCGAGCAGCGTCACCGATTGCGCGGGTTTACCCGCGGCGGCCCAGCTGCCCATCATGTCGATCGGTGCCTTGGCCAGCGGACCGACCAGGGCGATTTTCGCGGTTTTCTTCAGCGGCAGGGTTTCGCCCTGGTTCTTCAGCAACACCATGCTGCGACGCGCGACATCACGGGCCTCGGTGCGGTGCAGACGGCTTTCGGCGTAAGTGTCGGCCGGATCATCCTCAGCCTTGCCGATGCGCAGGTACGGGTCCTTGAACAGGCCCATGTCGTACTTGGCGGCGAGCACTTCACGCACGGCGTTGTCGATGTCGCTTTGCTGGATCTCACCCGCCTTCAACAGCCCCGGCAGCTCTTTGCCGTAGAGGGTGTCGTTCATGCTCATGTCGATGCCAGCCTTGATCGCCAGCTTCGCGGCTTCGCGACCGTCACGGGCAACGCCGTGTTTGATCAGCTCGAAAATCGCCCCGTGGTCGCTGACGGCCAGGCCTTTGAAGCCCCATTGCTTGCGCAACAGATCGTTCATCAGCCAGGTGTTGGCGGTGGCTGGCACGCCGTTGATCGAGTTCAGCGCGACCATTACCCCGCCAGCACCGGCGTCGATGGCGGCGCGGTATGGTGGCAGGTAGTCCTGGAACATCTTGACCGGGCTCATGTCGACGACGTTGTAGTCGCGACCGCCCTCGACCGCGCCGTACAGGGCAAAGTGCTTGACGCTGGCCATGATGCTGTCGGCCGCGTTCGCGCCCGTGCCCTGGAAGGCTTTGACCATGACGCCGGCAATGCGCGATACCAGGTAAGTGTCTTCACCGAAGCCTTCGGAAGTCCGGCCCCAGCGCGGATCACGGGAGATGTCGACCATCGGCGCGAAGGTGATGTCGAGGCTGTCCGCCGCGGCTTCCTTGGCGGCGATGCGCCCGGACAGGCCGATGGCGTCCATGTCCCAACTCGAGGCCAGGGCTATCGGGATCGGGAAAATGGTGCGGTGGCCGTGGATCACGTCATAGGCGAAGAACATCGGGATCTTCAACCGGCTGCGCATGGCCGCGTCCTGCATCGGACGGTTTTCCGGTCGGGTAATCGAGTTGAACGTGCCACCGATGTTGCCGGCTGCGATTTCCTTGCGGATCAGCTCCCGAGGCATTTCCGGGCCGATGCTGATCAGGCGCAGCTGGCCGATTTTTTCATCGAGGGTCATCTGCTTCATCAGGTTGCTGATGAACGCGTCCTTATTTTCCAGAGGTGCGGGCGTCGTGGCGGCCAATACGGTATGACTGGCCAGGCTGACGAACAGGCCCAGCAAACACAGCTTCTTCATGAATAGTTTTCTCAAAAGCCTAAACGGCAGTGAATACGCGCCGGTCAGCCAAAATTTAGGGAGCGACTATTGTTGTTCAGGTAAATGCAGCACACTTCTGCGTGTTTTCGCGCTGGGGCATCTTTTAGCCCATTGGCTCGATGCAATCCAGTGGCGGCGGCAGATTATGCCCCAAGAGCCGGTTTCAAAGTTCGTAGGTTGTTTTTCAACGGAATGTGCAAGGGAGCATCAACCAGATGAATGTACGACACCACTATCGGTCGAGCCTGCAGGTTGCAGCCTTGATGTTGCTGACCACGCTGCTGGCCGGCTGCGGCATCAACACGATCCCGACCCTCGACGAACAGGCCAAGGCCGCCTGGGGCCAGGTGCAGAACCAGTACCAGCGCCGCGCCGACCTGATTCCCAACCTGGTGGAAACCGTCAAGGGCTACGCCAAACACGAAGAAGAAACCCTGACCGCCGTGATTGAAGCCCGGGCCAAGGCCACTTCGATCCAGGTCGATGCCAAGACCCTGGATAACCCGGAAAAACTCAAACAGTTCCAGCAGGCCCAGGATCAGCTGACCGGTGCCTTGAGCCGTTTGATGGTGGTGTCCGAGCGTTACCCGGACCTCAAGGCCAACCAGAATTTCCTGGCCCTGCAATCGCAACTTGAAGGCACCGAGAACCGCATTGCCGTGGCGCGTCGGGACTTCATCCTCGCCGTGCAGAAATACAACACGGAAATCCGTACGTTCCCTGGTCGCCTGTGGCACACCGTGATGTACAGCGATTTGCCGATCCGCGAAACTTTCGAGGCTACCAGCCCCGATGCGGAAAAAGCGCCGCAAGTGAAGTTCCAGTAAGCACCGGGACGGATTTGAAGCGTCACCACGGATGAGGTTGCCCATGCGCGTGTTGAAAATTGGCCTGGTGCTGTTGCTCTGGGTGTTTGCCCTGACGGCCCAGGCTGCGTTGAAGTTTCCGGAACTGACCGGGCGGGTGGTCGATAACGCCCAGATGATCGAGCCAGCGGTGCGTGAGCAGCTGACGCAACAGCTTCAGGCCCATGAAAAAGCCACCGGCGAGCAGCTGGTGGTGGTCACGTTGCCGGATTTACAGGGCACCGACATTGCGGACTTCGGTTATCAACTGGGGCGCTACTGGGGCATCGGCCAGAAGGACAAGAACACTGGCGCGCTGCTGATCGTTGCGCGTGACGATCGCAAGCTGCGGATTGAAGTCGGTTATGGCCTGGAAGACCGGCTGACCGATGCGCAAAGCTCGGTGATCATCAATCAGGTGATCACCCCGGCGTTCAAGACCGGTAACTTCAGCAAGGGCATCAGCGACGGGGTCGCGGCGATGCTCGTGGTATTGGGCGGCAATCCGCTGGATGAGCCTTCCACGGTGTATGACTCTGGCGGCAATCAGGAAAGCGACTTCGTCTCACGGCATCCGGGGATCTTCGTGTTTCTGGTGATGCTGTTCATCCTGACGATGTTTGTCTGCCAGATGCTCGGGATCCTGCCTAGCGGCGGCGGCGGTGGTCGAGGCGGTTCGAGCGGCGGGTTCGGCGGTGGAGGGTTTGGTGGCGGCGGTGGAGGCGGGGGCTTCAGCGGTGGCGGGGGCAGTTTCGGGGGCGGTGGTTCCTCGGGCGGTTGGTGATAACACTGCAGTTAATAACAATAGCGAACGGGCATTGGTGAACATGGCTTTATTGACTGAACACGAACAACGCAAAGTTGCCGAGGCGATAGCCCGGGTCGAGCGCGACACCGACGCCGAACTGGTGACCGTGCTCGCGGCCCGCGCGGACGACTACGCGTACATCCCGCTGCTCTGGGCCAGCCTGCTGGCGCTGGTGGTGCCGGGTATCGTGCATTACCTCACGGGCTGGCTGACCCTGCACAGTTTGCTGCTGGTGCAATGGATTACGTTCATCGTGCTGTGCCTGGTGTTCCGCATTCCGAAAGTCACCACGCACCTGATTCCGCGCTCGGTGCGTCATTGGCGCGCCTCGAACCTGGCGCGCCGGCAGTTTCTGGAGCAAAACCTGCACCACACGGTGGGCAGCACCGGCATGCTGATCTTTGTCTGCGAAGCCGAGCGCTATGTGGAAATCCTGGTGGATGAAGGGATTTCCAAACGGCTGGACAACAAGAACTGGGATGGGATTGTTGCGGCGTTTACTCAGCAGGTGAAGCAAGGGCAGACGTTGCAAGGGTTTGTGACGTGTGTGGAGGCGTGTGGCGAGTTGCTCAAGGTGCATGTGCCGGTGACGCATGTGAGGAATGAGTTGCCGAATCGGTTGGTGGTGTTGGGCTAAAAGCCCTCGGCAACGACTCGTACTTTGTAGCAGCTGGCGCAGCCTGCGTTCGGCTGCGAAGCAGTCGTGAATTCAGGCGCTGCGGTCAATCAGGCAAACCATGCATACCGATTTTGCGACTGCTGCGCAGCCGAACGCAGGCTGCGCCAGCTGCTACAGATCGCACCGTTCGGGAAATTACCCGTGCCCTGCATCCACATCCCCCCTAAAATACCCGCCATTCCCCGATCCGCACCGCCCGAGGCCGTTTTTTCCATGTCTGTCACCGCCACTCCCGCCAGCCTCGTGCCGGATCATCACGCCCAGTTCATCGACCTGCTGCAATCCAGCCTTGACCAGAACGCCTTCATCAAACTGGTGCTGGCCAAGTACGTCGGCACTGAAGCGGACTTGCAGCGGCTGATCATCAAGCAGCTGACGGTCAAGGATCAGCCCTGCCTGTCCTTCGTCTACCGCTACAAGACGCGCGACATCACCAAGAATTTGCCGATGGCCGAGGGTGTAGCGACCATCGCCGCACTCTTGCCGGCATCGTTCAAAAATGCGCATTTGCTGTCGCTGACGGATGAAGCTCAGCTGGAATACAGCAAAAAGGGCAAGTCTTCGCTGTTCAAGAGCAAACCTCAGCAATTGCGTGAAGTGCCATCCGCCGAGCATAACCGCGAGAAGAACCGCTTTCTCGACCTGAGCCGGCCGTTCCTGGCCGACCTTGGTGTGACGAACAGCAAGCACGAGCTGATCCCGGCGATGTCGCGCAAGTGGAAGCAGATCAACAAGTTCATCGAAGTCTTCAGCCACGCGCTGACCACCTCACCCCTGGCGCTGGACAAACCGGTTCAGGTGGCGGACTTCGGCTCGGGTAAGGGTTATCTGACGTTCGCGATCCATGACTATCTGCGCAACACCTTGAAGGCCCAAGGCGTTGTGACCGGCGTCGAGCTGCGTGAAGAGATGGTGGATTTGTGCAATGCCGCGGCCGCAAAGCTCGAGCATCCGGGGCTGGTGTTCAAGTGCGGCGATGTGCGCAGTGTCGCGCCGAGCGAGCTGGACGTGATGATCGCGCTGCATGCCTGCGACATTGCCACCGACTATGCGATTCACACCGGCATCCGTTCCGGCGCCTCGATCATCATGTGCTCGCCGTGCTGCCACAAGCAGATCCGCCTGCAAATCCAGAGCCCGGCGCTGCTCAAGCCGATGCTGCAATACGGTCTGCATTTGGGCCAGCAAGCGGAAATGGTCACCGACAGTTTGCGCGCGTTGTTCCTAGAAGCCTGCGGTTACGAGACCAAGGTGTTCGAGTTCATCTCACTGGACCACACCAACAAGAACAAGATGATCCTGGCGGTCAAACGTGCCGAGCCGGTTGATCCGGCCCAGCTGTTGGTGAAGATTCAGGAACTGAAGGATTTCTACCACATCAGCGAACATTGCCTCGAAACGCTGCTGCGTTCCGACGGTTATTTGGGTTAACGGCAAAAGATCGCAGCCTTCGGCAGCTCCTACATTTGGACGGCGTACGCCCTGTAGGAGCTGCCGAAGGCTGCGATCTTTTGATTTTATTTTCAGGCTGTAGCCACTCGTGCTGGCTTCACGGCGGTCTTGCGTCCCAACATCACGGTCACGATCACCCCGGCGGCAAACAGCCAGGTGATCGGCTCAATGTGTTCGCCGAAGAACAGTGCCGAAAAGGCGATGGTGAAGAAGATCTGTAGCAATTGGATCTGACTGACCCGGGCGATGCCGCCCATCGCCAGCCCGGCGTACCAGGCAAAGAAACCGATGAATTGCGAAAACAGCGAGACGTAACCGAAGGCCCACCAGGTCTTGGCCGAAATCTCGCCCTGATGTTGCAGCGCCAGGTACACCACCGGCCCGATCAGCAACGGCGTCGACAACACCAACGCCCAGCAGATCACCTGCCAACCGCCCATCTCCTTGGCCAATCGGCCGCCCTCGGCATAACCCAGGCCGCCAACGGCAATCGCGCCGAGCATCAGCAAATCACCGGCCTGAATGCTGCCGGCCCCGCTGATCAGCGCATAACCCAGCACCAGCGCGCTGCCCAGCGCAGCGCAGGCCCAGAAGGCTTTCGACGGTCGTTCGTGGGACAACCACGCGGCGTACAGCGCCACGCACAGCGGTTGCAGGCCGTTGACCAGTGCGCCGTGGGACGCCGGCAAGGTTTGCATGGCCCAGGCCGACAACACCGGGAAGCCGAGGATCACCCCGGCAATCACCAGGGTCAGGCCTTTGACCTGTTTCCACGTCGGCCACGTCTCCCGGCGCCACAGCAACAGCAACGCCGCAGGAACCGCCGCGAACAGCGCACGGCCCAGGCCGTTGAGCAGCGGATGGAGTTCCTGCACGACGATCCGTGTGAAGGGCAGGGTGAGGCTGAAGATCACAACGCCGAGCAGGCCGAGGGCCATGCCGGTGTTTTCGCGCGAGGACATGATGGCAACCAGAATCGAGGGTGGCGGGAAGAGTCTTCATCTAGCCATAAACCGGAGGCGTTGCTCTGTTACAGCTAGGTGCAGAGTTATCCGTACAGTTGCGAGTAATGCTCGCAACGTAGGAGCTGCCGAAGGCTGCGATCTTTTGAACTTGATCTTCAACAATCTTCGAAATCGCTTAAAGATCGCAGGCTTCGCCAGCTCCTACACTGACCGCGTACAACCATCAACTATAGGTTGTCGTAGTAGCTGGTTATTACCCGACTCGCTGGATAAGGACTACCTTGAATACTCCTGCAGGCCCACGTATTTCCCAGAGGAGTCCTCCCCATGGCGGCTAAAAAAATTCTGATGCTGGTCGGCGATTACGTCGAAGACTACGAAGTGATGGTGCCGTTTCAGGCGCTGCTGATGGTTGGCCACACGGTGCACGCCGTTTGCCCGGACAAAACCGCCGGTCAGACCGTGCGCACGGCCATCCATGACTTCGAAGGCGACCAGACCTACAGCGAAAAACCCGGTCACCTGTTTGCCCTGAACTTCGACTTCGCCAAGGTCAAGTCCGAGGACTACGACGCCCTGCTGGTGCCGGGCGGTCGTGCGCCGGAGTACCTGCGCCTGAACGAAAAAGTCCTGGAACTGGTGCGAGCGTTCGACAAGGCCGGCAAACCGATTGCCGCCGTGTGTCACGGCGCACAATTGCTGGCGGCAGCGGGGATTCTTGAAGGTCGCGAGTGCAGCGCCTACCCGGCCTGTGCTCCGGAAGTGCGCCTGGCGGGCGGTACGTTCATCGATATCCCGGTGACGGAAGGTCACGTACAAGGCAATCTGGCCACTGCGCCAGCCTGGCCGGCGCACCCGAGCTGGCTCGCCGGTTTCCTCGGGTTGCTGGGCACTAAAATCACGCTGTAACGAGGGACCTGTCCATGTGCGAGCTCTACGTCAAAGCCGATCCGATTCTCTACGAATCGCGCTCACGCTCGCTGCGCATCTGCGGGGTGGTCACCACCCTGCGGCTGGAGAATCAGTTCTGGGACATCCTCAGCGAAATCGCCGAGGTCGACGGCATGACCACCAACCAGTTGATCGCCAAGCTGTATGAAGAGGTGATGGACTACCGCGGCGAGGTGGTGAATTTCGCCTCGTTTTTGCGGGTCAGTTGTACGCGCTATCTGAGTCAGCGACGGATTGCTCCTCCACAGATGAGCGTGGTGCGGTCGGCCTGAACATCAAAAGATCGCAGGCTTCGCCAGCTCCTACAGAGGTACGCGATCCCATGTAGGAGCTGGCGAAGCCTGCGATTTTTTGATCTTGCGGTTGAGGTGGTCTTTACTCTGAAGCGCGAAACCTCTCAATTGCCAAGGAGAAAGAGCATGTCTGGATGGTATGAAGTGAGCAAAAGCAGCAATGGTCAGTTCAAATTTGTACTGAAGGCCGCCAACGCGGAAACCATTCTGACCAGCGAGCTGTACACCACCCGCGCTGCCGCTGACAAAGGCATCGCGTCGGTTCAGAGCAACAGCCCGAAGGATGAACGCTACGAGAAGAAAACCACCAAGGATGGCCATCCTTACTTCAACCTCAAGGCCGGTAACCACGAGATCATCGGTAGCAGCGAGGCTTACACCTCCGCTGCCGCGATGGATAAAGGCATCGCCAGCGTGAAGGCCAACGGGCCGACCACGGTGATAAAGGACAAGACCTTGCCGGTGCTCTAAATCCTCCCTTCAAGTCCTACCATACAAGCGAACCTGCTCGCGATGGCGTCAGCGGCGTCGCCGCTAAACCTCAACCGGGACTGTGAGCTTCGGACTGCCGAGCGAATGCGTCTTCGAATCAAAAAACCGCAACTCACTCCCGGTTCCTTCAAAAACCTTCGCGTAGTGCCGCTTCTGGTGCTGAATGAACGCCTTGCTGCGAGGATAAATCGAGATCGCCACCACCTGCGGTTTCGCCTGGCGCAAGGCGTGAATGATGTGGCTGTCCTGCTCACCCAATGCATGACCGAACAGGCACAACCCGTCGCCATGGCCAAGTAACTGGTCGTAGCAGAACGACAGATAGTCCGAGCTGCGAATGGTCTTCAGCTTGTCCTGCGCCGGACCTTCATTGACGAACAGCGGCACGTCGTCGAGGGTCTTGATCGTGTTGTTGATCGCGAAACTGCCGAGCAACGTGCCCTCGGTCGACATCAGCTTGCGCGCCGTGCCGTCCTGATTCCGCACCAGATGCAACCCGCCATGCAGGTAAAGCAGCCGGGTTTTATCGGTCGCCGTGGCGCTCAGATCAAAGCTTGATTCTGCACCCTGAAACAGGTCGCTGATCGCATCAGGCTGGTGCTGGGTCGCCCAGTAATTGAGCAGATCGTAGTTGGTGGTGAACACCGTCCGATAGCGGCCCAGTTCCTGATTGATCGCCGCCAGCGTCGAAGGCACCACCAGCCGCCACGGGATGTGCACCGCGTGCACGGTGTTGATCAGCGCTTCCTTGATCGCGTAGTAACGATTGCGTGGTGCGGCGGAACTCACAGCCAGGGCCTTGTTGACCCGACTGGTGGTTTTCAGCGCGCTGAGCACCTGCTCGAAGCTGCGCGTCTGCATCGCGTCGAACACGCTCAGCTCGGACTGGCTCAGGGGTTTTTCTTCGACGGTGCGGGCGTTTTCGAACAGCGAGTCGTAGCCGAAGTCGTCCCACACGGCGCGACTGGCGCCGTTGCCCACCAGCAGGCCGCTGAACGAGGCGGTGGCGCGCAAGGCGTTCCAGTCTTCAAGTTGGGCATCAACATCCTGGAAATCGGTCATTGCGGTCAAAGTCTCAAAGCAAAAGGTCTTGATGGGCGGCGACTTTATCACGACCAAGACTTGAGCCAGATCAAGTTACTGCGTGACCGATAGGTCGATCCTGTGGGTACCCGCTGGATCGGCGCTGCCGATTCGGCCTCAGCCAGGAGACTCGCTCATGAGCAGCACGTTTTTCATCCCCTCCGTGAACATCATGGGCATCGGTTGCCTCGACGAAGCCATGGACGCCATTCGCAAGTACGGTTTTCGCAAGGCACTGATCGTCACCGACACCGGGCTGGCCAAGGCGGGTGTAGCGAAGATGATTGCCGAGAAACTGGCGATGCAGGACATCGATTCGGTGATTTTCGACGGCGCCAAGCCTAACCCGAGCATCGCCAACGTCGAGAGCGGTCTGGGGCTGCTGAAAGAAACCCGCTGTGACTTCGTGGTGTCCCTGGGCGGCGGTTCGCCCCATGACTGCGCCAAAGGCATCGCTTTATGCGCAACCAACGGCGGGCAAATACGCGATTACGAAGGCGTCGATCAATCCACCCAACCGCAACTGCCGCTGATTGCCATCAACACCACCGCCGGCACCGCCAGCGAGATGACCCGTTTCTGCATCATCACCGACGAATCCCGTCACGTGAAAATGGCCATTGTCGATCGCAACGTCACGCCGCTGCTGTCGGTCAACGACCCGGCGCTGATGGTCGCCATGCCCAAGGGCCTGACGGCTGCCACTGGCATGGACGCACTGACCCACGCCATCGAAGCCTACGTTTCCACGGCGGCCAATCCGATCACCGATGCCTGCGCACTGAAGGCGATCACGTTGACCAGCAACAACCTGCGCCTGGCCGTCCGCGACGGCAGTGACATGGCCGCGCGGGAAAACATGGCGTACGCGCAGTTCCTCGCCGGCATGGCGTTCAATAACGCATCCCTGGGTTATGTCCACGCCATGGCTCACCAGTTGGGCGGGTTCTACGACTTGCCGCATGGTGTGTGCAACGCGATCCTGCTGCCTCACGTACAAAGCTTCAACGCGCTGGTTTGCGCCGATCGCCTCACCGATGTCGCCCTTGCGATGGGCGCCGATGTTCACGGTTTCACCCCGGAAGCGGGCGCCCAGGCGGCCATCGTGGCGATCCGCAGTCTGTCCAAAGACGTGGAAATTCCCGCCGGTTTGCGTGAGCTCGGCGCCAAGCTCAACGACATCCCGATCCTCGCCACCAATGCCTTGAAAGATGCGTGTGGCCTGACCAACCCTCGCGTAGCGGATCAGCGTCAGATCGAGGAGATTTTCCGCAACGCCTTTTAGGAAGTTTTACGACCGGGCGCGAGCATCACGCAGAGCATTGCGCCCAACGCCAGCAAGGTACACAGCAGTGAAAGCGGCCATGCTTGCGGGCTCGCGATCAAACTGGCGATCCCGCCGATAACGGCAGCCATCAGTTGATGAATGAAACCGCTCAACGCCATCGCATACGCACCGCCGACCGGCGAACCGTCATTGGCCAGGGACAGGCTGATCGGGTAAGTCAAAGACTGGCCAAACACCGGAACGCAATAGGGCAACCAGAACAGCAGCGCCACTGAAGTGCCCGTCAAACTCCCCAGCAACATCACCGCGCTGCCGGCCAGCACCAGCCCTACGCCCGCCGTCATCAACCCGTGTTGACCGGTGCGAAGTACAAAGCCATTGACCGCCAAAGCCCCCAGAAAATACGCCGCGCTGATCGGCCAACCCAACACCCCGTATTCCACGGCCGACCAGTTGAACGGTCCTTGCAGAATCAGCGGCGCGGCGGTGTTGAACGCGACAATCACCCCATACCCAAGGCCGCCGGTGAGGGCCGGCAGCAGAAAGGCGCGATGACGCAAAATGCGCCAGTAACTCGGCCAGGCGGATGACGGGACATTCTCCTTGGCCAGCACCGGGAACGTAACCCGAGCCACGACCAGCCCCATCATCAGACTCACAGCACCCAACAGGTAGAAAATCGCTGGCCAGCCCAGCGCCACCTGGATGATCGACCCCAGGTATTGGCCGATCCCCAGCGCCACCACAAAGGAAATCGAAATCCAGGACAACGCCTTTGCAAGCAGGTCGCCGCGGAAACTGTCGCGGATCAGCACCCGGGCCATGACCGAAATGCCGCTGGCGCCAATGCCCTGAACCAGTCGAAACGCCAGGAACGATTCAAGCGTCTGGCTCAGGGGCAAGGCCAGATTGCCCAGCCCGTAGATGCCCAGCGCGGCGAGCAGCACCGGTTTTCGGCCGATGCGCTGGCCCAGGCTGCCCCAGAACAACATCGGCAACGCCATGCCGATCAGATACACCGCCAGCCCCCAGGACACCTGCGAGGCGGCGGCGGACAGATCCCGGGCCATGTCCGGCAGCGCCGGCAGGTAAATGCTCATGCCCAACTGGGCGAGGAAAACCGTGCAGCAGGTGACGAGGAGGGTGGTACTGCTCTTCATTGAATCTTCCCTGATTTCAGTTCAACAGCCGATGTCCCGGCCTTGAGTGCGTAAAAGCTCGGTAATGAGTTCACAAAAGTGGCGGATCAGCGTCGGCTCCATGTCGGCGCGCAGGGTGATTCTGATGGCCGCCTTGCCTTGTGCGACCACCGGAAAAAACACGGCCGAGGTGAAGAAACCGTGATTGGCCAGTTCCATGGCGATGTTGTTGGCCAGCGCTGCTTCGCCGCAGTTGACCAGTCGAATGGCCATGTTGCTGTTGTGTTGATCGGTGCGTATGAGGCTGTCGAACAGCCGGATATTAACCTGAAGTTTTTCCTGCAACGCGGCAAATTCCGGTGTGCGATGAAGCAGGATGGACGCTCTGCCCGCGCCAATGGCTGCACTGTTCAGGCTTTGCGACCAATTGCTGGGGCCGCCGTAACGGGCAATGAGCTTCTTCTGCCGTTCATTGCCCAGCATTACCAGACCACCGCTGGCGCCAAACGACTTGGCCAACGAGGCGACGATCAGGCAGTCATCCTCCAGTGCGTGCAACCTGGGGCGCACGAGGCCAGCGCCCATTGTCCCGACGGCGGACAGCGCGTGGGAATCGTCCAGGTAGAGAAACAACCCATAGCGGTCCTTCAGATACAAAAGACTGTCCAGGTCTGCGACCCCGCCCATGCTGTAGGCGCCGTCTGCGACATACGCGACGGTGCGGTGCTGCTGGCACTGCTTCTCGAGAAAATCCATGTCGTTATGAGGGCAGGTCACGACCGTGGTTTCATCCGCGCAGGCGGCTTTGAGGTGATTCATCGAGTAATGCGCCAACCGGTCGAAGACCATCACGGGAGGGCGGTTTTCCGTGAACACGCCGCTGGCCAGCAACGGCAGGATTCCGGCACTGGCCGCACTGCACGACAAGGTGCTCAGGCAACTGGCGCCGAACAACTCGGACAGTTCGGTTTCGTACTGTTCCAGAATTGCCAGCTTGCAGCGGTTCTTTGAGTTGGCGACGCGAAGGGTGCCGGTTTCCCACAGGGTATTCATGGCGCCGTCGAGAATATCGGGATGGTGATCCAGGCCTAGGTACGACGTCGTGCAGAAATGATGAAACGCGCGCCCGTGCTGATCGAGCATTCGGTTGGCACTTTTGATTTCGACGTTAAGCCCCGAAATTTTCCCGGCTTCAGCGCTCTCCCAATCGTGATCGGCCAACGCAATGACTTTGCGGTAGTTGGTGTAGCGGTTTGCCGCGTGTGCTGTCTGGTCCATGTGAAGATGACTTTCCTTGAGTGAAACGATCCATGGGGTTGTTGCAGTTCGTGTGTGTTTCCAGACTTTACAGAGCGCGGCGGAGGCTTTGAATCGGCTGTTTCCGGTATGGCTGAGTGTTACAAGAGATTTATGCGTAGGGCGATGCCTCGTGATGTTGTGGGCTAATTGCTTTGCCGAGTCGCGTAGAAACCGGGCTATCCTGCCGACTCAGTCGAACAGAAGTCATCGAGCCCTCCATGCTGCAAAAAAGCCTGATCCGCCGCCTCGACCTGATCACTCTCCAGCTGTTTGTCGCCGTTCATGAGGAGGGCACGCTGACTCGTGCGGCCGCGCGTGAAGCCATCGCCGTGTCGGCGGCCAGCAAGCGGCTGATGGAGTTGGAAGAAGCGCTGGGCATCAGTCTGTTCGTGCGCCAGGCCAAGGGCATGACCCTGACGCCGGCCGGTGAAACCTTGTTGCACCATGCTCGGCAGATGCTGTTCAACGTCGAGAAAATGGGGCTCGAACTGGGCGAACACAGCCACGGTATCCGCGGCTATGTGCGGATGCTCGCCAACCTGTCGGCGATCATTCAGTTTCTGCCCGAAGACCTGCGGGACTTTTCCGAGCGTCATCCTCAGGTCAAGACCGACCTCGAAGAACGCCCCAGCAGCGGGGTGATTCAGGGTGTGCTCGATGGCGTGGCGGACCTTGGGATCTGCTCCAGTGACAGCGACGTCAAAGGTCTGCACAGCGTGCTTTATCGACAGGACAAGCTGATGGTGTTGATGCTGCCCGATCATCCGTTGGCGAGTCGTTCCAGCCTGGCCTTCGCCGATACGCTGGGCAGCGATTACGTCGGTCTGCATTCCGCCAGTTCGATCAATATGCGTACCCACGCAGCCGCGCGCGAGGCCGGCAAAGTGCTGCGGCTGCGGATTCATGTACCGGGTTTTGACGCCATGTGCCGGATGGTCCAGGCCAACATGGGCATCGGCATCCTGCCGCAAAAGGCCTATGAACTGTTTGGCCGGGCGCTGGGCTTGCACGCGGTGCCGTTGACGGATGACTGGTCGGATCGTGCGTTGGTTCTGGTGGTACGCGATGAAGCGGCACTGTCGCCGGTGAGCCGGATGTTGTTTGAGCAGTTGCGCGGGCAGGTCTGATCATTCTCGATTGGATGGACTGGCCTCATCGCGAGCAAGCTCCCACAGTGGATCTTCGGTGTGACATAGATCGAGTGTGGGAGCGGCGGTGCGACGATTCGACTTGCTCGCGAAGGCTGACCTGAGGTCGCAGTAATCTTCCAGACCGTTCGCGTTTCGCGAACGCTCGTTGCCAACTGAAGGTTGGATTCCAGCCCCCGTGGTCCTCTAGCCTTGGCTCATATTCCAAGAACAACATGAGGTACCCCGCGATGACTGCCCCCTTGAGTGCAATCAAAGTGATCGAGATCGGCACGCTGATCGCCGCGCCGTTCGCCGCGCGCATGCTCGCCGAGTTCGGCGCCGAAGTGATCAAGATCGAAGCCATGGGTCAGGGCGACCCGCTGCGCAAATGGCGCAAGCTGCACGAGGGCACGTCGCTGTGGTGGTACCTGCAATCGCGAAACAAGAAGTCCCTGGCACTGAATCTGAAATCCCCCGAAGGCATTGAACTGGTCAAGCAACTGGCGACCAGCGCCGACGTGCTGATCGAAAACCTGCGCCCCGGCGCCCTGGAGAAACTCGGTCTGGGCTGGGACGTGTTACACGCCCTCAATCCTAACCTGACGCTGGTGCGTATTTCCGGTTATGGGCAGACCGGCCCGTACCGCGATCGTCCTGGGTTCGGCGCCATCGGCGAGGCCATGGGCGGGATCCGCTACACCACCGGCACACCCGGTTCACCCCCGGCTCGGGTGGGCGTCAGCCTCGGCGATTCCCTGGCTTCGCTGCATGCGGTGATCGGTGCCTTGATGTCGCTGCTGCGGGTCAAGACCGGGCAGGGCGGTGGGCAAGTGGTCGATGTGTCCCTGGCTGAAAGTGTGTTCAACGTCATGGAAAGCCTGGTGCCGGAATACGACATGCTCGGCCATGTTCGTGAGCGCAGCGGCGGGGCCTTGCCGGGCATCGCGCCCTCCAACACCTATCTGACGGCCGATGGCGCCTACGTGGTGATCGCCGGCAACAGCGACCCGATCTACAAGCGCTTGATGGACGTCATCGGTCGCCGTGATCTGGCCGATGCGCCGGAGTTTGCCCATAACGACGGGCGTGCCGCCAAGAGCAACGTGCTCGATGCGGCGATCACTCACTGGACCAGCAGCCTGCCGATCGACGATGTGTTGTCGGCACTGGAAGCTGCCGAAGTCCCGGCCGGGCGCATCTATTCAGTCGCCGACATCGTCGCCGATCCGCACTATCAGGCGCGGGACATGTTGCTCAACGCCGACCTGCCCGGCGGCGCCACGGTGAAGATGCCCGGAATTGTGCCGAAAATGTCCGAGACTCCCGGTGGCGTGAACTGGTCCGGACCTACATTGGGCCAGCACACCGACGGCATTCTCGCGGGACTGGGCCTTACCGGTTCGGACATCGAACGGCTGAAAGCTCAAGGGGTGGTGCAATGATCACTGATTTTTCCGAGACCCTGATTGTTCAGGAAGTCTCCCCCCGCGACGGCTTGCAGATCGAGCCGACCTGGGTCGAAACCGTCGACAAGATTGCCTTGATCGATCAGCTGTCACTGGCCGGTTTCAGCCGCATCGAAGCAGGCTCGTTCGTTTCCCCCAAGGCGATTCCGGCGCTGCGCGATGGTGATCAGGTGTTCAAGGGCATCACCCGGCAACCGGGGGTGATCTACGTCGCGTTGATCCCCAATCTCAAAGGCGCGCAACGGGCGCTGGCGACGGGGGCCGACGAGTTGAATCTGGTGATGTCCGCCAGTCAGACCCACAACCTGGCCAACATGCGCATGCGTTGCGAAGCCTCATTGGCCGCGTTCGGCGAGATCGTGCAATACGTTCGCGGGACGACGGTGCGACTCAACGCCAGCATCGCCACCACCTTCGGCTGCCCGTTTGAAGGCAAGATCGATGAGGATCGCGTGCTGCAAATCGTCGAGGCCTATCAGGAGCTCGGGATTCAGGGCATTACCCTGGCCGACACCACCGGCATGGCCAATCCGCGGCAGGTTGATCGTCTGGTGCGGCGGGTTTTGCAGCGAGTTTCGCCGGCTGATTTGACCCTGCATTTCCACAACACTCGCGGGCTAGGTCTGTGCAACGTGCTGGCCGCCTATGAGGCCGGTGCCCGACGCTTCGACGCGGCACTGGGCGGGCTCGGCGGATGCCCGTTCGCGCCGGGTGCCTCCGGCAATATCTGCACCGAAGACCTGGTTAACCTGTGCGATGAGATCGGCATTCACACCGGCATCGATCTGCCGCTGTTGCTGCAATTGTCGCGTGGATTACCCGCGCTGCTGGGCCACGAAGTGCCCGGTCAGCTGGCCAAGGCCGGACGCAATTGCGATCTGCATCCGTCCCCGTCCTGACCAAACCGAATCCCCTGTGGGAGCGGGCTTGCTCGCGAAGGCGGCGTGTCAGTCGACATCAATGCTGAATGTCAGACCGCATTCGCGAGCAAGCCCGCTCCCACAGTAAAAGCATTCATACCCGAGCATCTCAACCAGACAACAAAAACAATCGGACACCCACGGGCAGTCCGCCTGGAGAACCATCATGAGCCTTAATGTACTGGAGGCGGGCGCGAGCCCGTCCGTTAGCCACGACGAAGAAAAAGCCCTGGTCAGCAAAGTCGCCTGGCGACTGATGCCGCTGATCATGGTCTGCTACCTGTTCGCGTTTTTCGACCGCATCAACATCAGCTTCGCCAAGTTCCAATTGCAGACAGACCTGAGCCTGAGCGACACCGCTTACGGCCTCGGCGCCGGGCTGTTCGTGGTTGGTTACGTGATCTTCGAAGTGCCGAGCAACATGATGCTCTACAAGGTCGGCGCCCGGCGCTGGATCGCCCGGATCATGATGTCCTGGGGCCTCGCCACCGCGGCCATGGTCTTCGTCAATAGCGAATGGCAGTTCTACGCGCTGCGCTTCGTCATTGGTGCGATGGAAGCAGGTTTCGCCCCAGGCGTGCTGTATTACCTGACGCTGTGGTTCCCGCAGCACTATCGCGGACGCATCACTTCGATGTTGTTTCTGTCGTCGGCATTTGCAGGTCTGGTCGGCGCTCCGTTCTCCGGGCTGGTGCTGCAGCACCTCGACGGTTTTATGGATATGCGCGGCTGGCACTGGCTGTTTCTGCTGGGCGGCGTGCCTTGCATTGCCCTCGGCTTGCTGGTGCTGACGTTGCTCAAGGACCGCATCGAAGACGCTCACTGGCTGACACCGTCAGAGAAGACGCTGCTGGCCAGCCGTATCGCGCACCATGAACCGCACAAGAGCGGTGGCTCGTTGCTCGCCGCACTGCGGATTCCGGGTTTCCTGACCCTCGGGCTGATCTACTTCCTGATTCAGGTGGCGTCCTACGGCTTGAACTTCTGGGCCCCGCAACTGATTCGCAGCGCCGGCGCCGAGAGCCCGGTGATGATCGGTTTGCTGACCGCCATCCCTTACATCTGCGGCGCCATCAGCATGGTGGTGATCGGGCGGTTGTCCGATTCGACCGGTGAACGGCGCAAGTTTGTGGCAGGTCTGGTCGCGGTGGGCGCGGTGGGGTTCTTCTGTGCAGGGATTTTCGCTAACCACACGACCTTCCTGATTGCCGCGCTGGGCTTGCTCGGTGCCGGGATCATCGCCTCCATCCCGAGCTTCTGGACCCTGCCGCCCAAACTGCTGGCCGGTGCTGGTGCAGGGGCTGCTGGCGGAATCGCAGTGATCAACACCCTCGGCCAGTTCGGCGGCATCGTCAGCCCGGTGATGGTGGGGCGGATCAAAGACCTGACGGGCAGCACCACGCCGGCACTGTATGTCATCGGCGTCGCTGCGCTGATCGCCGTCGCGCTGTTGATGTGGGGGTTGCCACAGAAGCTGCGCACGCTCGACAAGTTTTAAAGGTTTCGCAGGCTACGCCAGTTTCTGCATCGACCACGCATCGCTGCAGGCGCTGGCGAAGGCTGCGATCAAGACGTTGCTGTTATCGCTTTTTCCAATGTGCCACCGAACTGAATCAACACCACTCCAGCCATTAACAACACCGCCCCAAACACCCGCGGTACTGTCATCTCCCGCTCCACCAACCCAAACCACCCGAAGTGATCCAGCACTAGCGACGCCACCACCTGTCCCGCCAGCGCCAAAGCAATAAACCCCGATGCCCCGAGTTTGGGCAGCAACATCAGCGCCAGCGAGATGAAGCACACCCCAAACGCGCCACCGGCCCACATCCACAGTGGCGCCTTGCTGATGAACGCCAGCGACGGCAACGGCAAACGCAGCGCCAACATAACCGGCAACAACACCACAATACTCACCAACAACGACGCGAGGGTTGCCCACAACGGATGACCCAAGCCGCGACCGAGGTTGGCGTTGATCGCGCTTTGAAAAGGCACCACCGCCCCGGCTATCACGGCCAGCAGCAACAGCCCGGCCCAATGCAACGTACTCATGATAAATCTCCAACAGGTTTTGCTGGACTCTAGAGTATTCGTCGCGCAGATTTAAATTCCAAATAGCTATCAAGAACATGCATCAGATGAATGATCTGCGCCGTGTCGACCTCAATTTGCTGGTGATCCTCGACGCCTTGCTCAGCGAGCAACACGTGACCCGTGCCGCCGAGCGCTTGCACCTGAGTCAGCCGGCCGTCAGTCATGCCTTGGCGCGACTACGTGATCTGCTTGGCGATCCTTTACTGGTGCGGGCGGGCGCAAGTCTTGTACCAACCCCACGAGCCCTGGAGTTGATGGCACCTTTGGCCGAAGCCCTGGCTCAGGTGCAATCGCTGCTGGCACCGAATACTTTCGATCCGGCCACCGCCAAGCGCACGTTTCGACTGGCGATGTCCGACTATGGCGCTGCAATCGTCCTGCCGGGGTTGATACGGACCTTGCGCCGGGAAGCGCCGGGCATCGATCTGCAAATCAGCCATGCCAGCCGCGAAGGCATGCTCGAGGGGGTGCTCAACGGCGACATCGACGTGGCGGCAGGTGTCTTTCCAGAGTTGCCGAACGAGTTGCGCAGTACCCCGCTGTTCGAAGAGCACTACGCCTGTCTGGTCGACCGCAACAGCCTGCCCGCCGATGGCGTGCTCGACCTGCCGACCTACCTCGCCCGCCCCCATGTCCTGCTGGAAATGCGCGGCAGCGGCACCCCGGAAATCGAACGGGCCCTGACAGCCCTGCGTGAACGCCGTCGCGTGGCGATCAGCCTGCCGCACTGGAGCGTCGCCCCGGAGTTCATCAGCGGCACAGACCTGATCCTCACCGTCGCTTCCCGAGGGTTGCTCAATATCGATGAGCAGTCGTTGATTGTCGTCCCGCCGCCGTTTCACATTCCGTCGTTTGCGTTTGTGTTGGTTTGGCACAAGCGACGGGGCGGGGATCAGGCGTTGAACTGGTTGAATGGGCGGATTGAGGAGGGGATTGGACGCGGTTGATGACGCAATACTGTTCACTTAAACGTGGTATTTCAGGTATGCCTGCATTTGTGGCAAGGGGGCTTATCGGAATGCCACAGATTTCTCGCTCGCCTCAAGATTTTCTTAAGCGAACAGCATTGTGGTTGATGACGAGCATTTTGGTTTGAAAGCGGCGCATCAGCTGATGTTTGTCACCCACTTGCTTAAAACCGCTTTCATTTCTTTTGGACTCGCGAAATCACCGCTATCCGCTTCACTCAGCGCTTGCTGGATTTCGTCGAACATCAAGGCCTGGCGTGCTGAGTGTCTGTGCGATATGTCTGTTGTATGAAACGCATCGCTGTGTCTTTTGGTTTTAGGCTTTTCCACTGCTTTTACGCTCCAGATACCGTTGGTTCAGAAAATACCCTTGAGGAAATAAAATTGCTAACAGGCCTCAACCACCTGACCCTCGCCGTCACCAACTTGAACCGCAGCGTGGCGTTCTATCACGATCTGCTGCAACTTCAGCTTGAAACCACGTGGGACACCGGCGCCTATCTCTCGCTGCCGGGTCTGTGGTTGTGCCTTTCCCTCGATCCACTGCGCAACTCCGAATCCGCCGCCGATTACACCCATTTCGCCTTTAGCATTAACGCAACAGACTTCCCGCTCTTCGTCGAACGCCTGCGATCCGCCAACGTGCAGGAATGGCGCGACAACCGCAGTGAGGGCGCGTCCTTCTATTTCCTCGACTCGGACGGTCACAAGCTCGAAGCCCATGTCGGTAATCTCGAATCGCGTCTGGCAGCCTGTCGGCAGCGGCCCTATGCGGGAATGAAGTTCTTCGACGATCAGTAAGTCGGGTCCCGGAGACCTGAGATAGACTTGCGTGCATTCACCCCGGCTCAACAGGACTTCCAATGACCCCATCGCTGCTAATGGCTGTTCTCGCCTCGGGCTTTATCTACGGCATCACGCCGGGGCCGGGTGTGTTGGCGGTGTTCGGCATCGGTGCGGCGCGTGGTCGGCGGGCTGGGGCGGGGTTTCTCTGCGGGCATTTGCTGGGGGATGTGGTCTGGTGCAGCACTGCGCTGATCGCAATTGTTGGTGCACGGGAAATCGGCAGTACCGCGTTCGATGTGCTGGGTGTGCTCAGCGGGTTGTATCTGTTTTGGCTCGGTCTGCGTGCGGTTCGCGCTCGTCGCAGCAGTGTCGAAGCCCCTCAAGGCCCGGCGCGGCAGCCGTTCTGGCACGGCATTCTGTTTGGCCTGACCAATCCGAAGGCTTACCCGGTGGCGGTAGCGACTTTTACGGCGCTGCTGTCCAGTCGTGCCGAATTGCTGCACTGGTCGATGCTGCCGTGGCTGATTGTCCTGAGCTTCGTCGGTGGCCTCATGGCCTACGCTATCCTCATTGGCATTGTCGGTGCGCGGCAGGTGCGCATGTTGTACCAGCGCCATGAGCTGTTGATCACCCGGTTGTGTGGGGTGATGTTTATCGGATTCGCCATCAATGCCCTGGCGCATGCATTGCCGGGGCTGGTGACGAACAAGGCGTGAGGCTGATTGCAAGGAGGCGTCAGTTGTACTGATGGGTCAGGGAGGGTTCTTTATTGCTGCATTGGCCGGACACGCTCACCGCACTATGGCAACCAGAAATTCCGCGCCGTTGGCGAGCTTCATCGATCTCTTGCTGGACGCCGTCTGTGCGGTCGACAAACAAGGTCGCTTCGTATTTGTCAGCGCGGCGTGCGAGCGTATTTTCGGTTATACCCCCGAAGAGCTGATCGGCCAGCCGATGATCGACCTGGTGCATCCCGCCGATCGTCAGCGCACCCTCGATGCCGCGCGGGAGATCATGGGTGGCGACCCCAAGCTCAATTTCGAAAACCGCTACCTGCGTAAAGATGGCCGAGTGGCGCACATCCTCTGGTCGGCGCGCTGGTCGGAGGTCGACCAACTGCGCATCGCCGTGGCACGCGACATCACTGAGCGCAAGCAGGCCGAATCCCGACAAGCGGCGTTGTATGCGATTTCCGAAGCGGCCCACGCGGCGGAAGATTTACTGGCGCTGTTCAAACGCATCCATTTGATTATCGGAGAATGGCTGCCGGCGCTGAATTTCTCCGTGGCGCTGTATGACGAACACTGTGCACAGCTGAATTTCCCTTATCACGTGGACGACCTGGAGCTGCAACCTGAGCAGCCCGGAACGATCACCGGACGTCTCTGCGCCGAGGTGATTCGCAGCGGTCAGCCGATTCTACTGACCCCGGATCAGGACAATTTGCCGGAAGGGTTTGAGGCGCTGGTCGCGGGCCAGCATTCGCCTTGCTGGCTGGGTGTGCCGTTGAGTTCACAAAACGGCACCATCGGTGCGCTGATCGTTAAAAGCGTGCCCGGTGGTGAGCGCTACACCGAACAGGACAAGGAGCTGCTGCAATACGTTTGCGCCCAGGTCGCCACAGCGATTGAGCGCAAGCAATTGCATGCCAGACTGCAGCGCATGGCCCAGTACGACCAACTGACTCAACTGCCCAACCGAGAGTTACTCCGTGACCGGCTTAAAGACTCACTGACGCTGGCGCGGGCGGATTCCGGGCGTATGGCATTGCTGTATGTCGACCTCGACCGTTTCAAAGAAGTCAACGACACCCACGGCCATGCGGTCGGCGACATGCTGCTGCAAGCGGTCGCCAATCGGCTCAAAGGCTGCGTGCGCGAAACTGACACGGTGGCGCGCATTGGCGGTGACGAGTTCGTGGTGTTGTTGCACAGCATCCGCGCCTCGGAAGACGCCGACAGCGTGGCGGGAAAAATCCGACAGGTCCTGGCTCAACCCCTGCGTCTGGACGGCCACAGTCTGAGCATCCAGATGAGCATCGGCGTTGCGCGATACCCCGACCATGGCACTGAAGAAAAGCAGTTGTTCCGGCATGCCGATGAGGCCATGTACGCCGCCAAGCGCCAACATCACCAGCGCCTCGGGGCTTGAAAAATCTGCCACCGTTCGTCGCGGCGATATCAACTTTTCTAAACCTTTGCGGCGATCGAAATTCTGATTCTATGCGGGCTCCTGCTCGCAGCGATCATCACCAAGAGGTAGAGAATCATGCCTAATTCAAGAAACTCGAACTCGGGAAACTTCGCCAACGATCGAACGAAGGCGTCTGAAACCGGTCGCAAAGGTGGGAAAACTACCACCACGACTGTCGATAAAGACCCTGTGAAACCCGACATGGGCCGCAAAGGTGGTCAGAAATCGAAATAGCGGTGAAGGTAGTTTTGATTGAGAGGCGGGAGCGTAAGCTCCCGTTTGAATTTTTTACGAGGAGGGCGCGACCATGAGCTGGATGGCCACCCGATTACGCAATACCAGTTTTGCTATGTTACTGGGCCTGTGTGCCAGCAGTGCCTTTGCCCAGTCCCCCGCCGAATTCATCAACGAGGCATCGGCCAAAGGCATGGCCGATATCGAAGCCAGCCGCCTGGCGCATCAGAAAACCGAATCCAAAGAGGTCAAGGACTACACCATCGTCGTTATCAACGACCGCACCACCGCCAACCAGCATTTGGCGAAAATCGCCAAGCAACTGGATTTACCGGTGGCCCCGCGCGAAGAGGTCGTTGATAAAGCCAAAGCCTTGATGCCGGACGTGAAGGACGGCGCGAGCTTCGACCAGGCCTACGCGGCCAGCCAGGTGAAAACCACCCAGGAAGCCATCGAACAGCTTCAACAGGAAGCGCAGACCACCGACGTGCCTGAAATCAAAGCCTTCGCCGAAGAAATGTTGCCAAAACTGCAGAACCATCTGCAAATGGCCAAGGCGCTGCAAGCCAGTCGATAGCTGTCAGGTTGCGCGGGTGACCTCGGGCCGCCCGCGATCCTCCAATCAGCTTTCATTCAAATCCTGCTTACCTTTTTCCTGGACGACGGTGCCGTCCAGGGAAATCGTTTCGCCCTCGCCAAGTTTCCGATACTGCTTTCTCAGCGCTTCCAGCTGCTTTAGGTCCAATGCCTCAAGCCCCAGCATCGCGTTCTGCGCCTCCTTCGTCACCCGCAGCAACTCATCGACCTTCAAATGCAAAATGTCCGTGTCGCGGTTCTGGGTGTTCTGGATCAGGAACACCATCAGGAAGGTGATGATGGTGGTCGACGTATTGATGATCAGCTGCCAGGTGTCGTTGAAGTGAAAAATCGGCCCACTCAGACCCCACAGAAAAATCAGAATGATCGCCCCCATGAACGTCTTGGGGCTGCCCGCCCACAGGGCAAGTTTCTGAGCGACTTTTGCGAATTTCATTGCCGTGTTCCTTATAGGGATGCGCCTGATTTTCAGACAGCGACGGCGTGTTGGAAATTCTAATTACATTTTCATATCCAATAAAAAACCGGCCCTTGAGGCTAATGTCAGTCAGTTAAGCCGCGATCCGTAGTTGCTACGGATTACATTGCAGCTTAACTGACTGGCATTTGCCCTTGAGGCCGGTTTTTTAGGCGTCCATTCACTCCGCCAACTTCACGTCCACCGACCAACTGAAGTACCCCAATGCCTCGCAACTTTTATTGATCAACATGAATTTCAGTTCGCACGACGCCACCCCAGCCGCCAATTGCGTGCAGTGCCAGTAATGATCATCGGCCGTATGGCTGCCCGGTTGGGTTGGGTTTTCGGGGTCGGGTGCGGGGACTGTCAGGTCTGTGTGGACCACCAGTTCAGGCGGTGAAAGGACCCCGGCATTACCTACATGTATCTCGTAGAACACCACGCTGTGTTCGGCGAGCAAGCTGACGGTCCTGCCACGGATTTGGAAGTTCTTTCCGTTATTGGCGGTAAGCGTCATTAAGCTGTCATTAATTGTACTTTGTGTTGGTTTTGTGCCGCTGATGGCAAAGATGAAGCCTTCTTCAATCTCGGTCGGGTTTTGCGGCTCAACACTGGGTTGTGGATAACGTGAAAGCAGTGATTCGGCATCGACGATCAGCAGCACATTATTGGCTGGCGCGATACTCGCCGAGGGGGAGGCAATCGGTTCGGAAGTCATCATGGATTCCTTTCATGATGTTGATTCAAGACGGCAGCCGCATCGGTTCAAGCAAGGCATCCCGTCCCGGCCGAAGCGGCAACGAACTCGGTAGACCCCTCGTCGCCAAGGGGCCTGGTCATCGTCAGTTACGGATGGTAATGAACGGATCCCACGAGCAGCAGCCTACGATCCTGCAGTCGCGATCAACGATCAGGAAATGGAAGTGGTAGGTCACGCTACCGCACGAAAGTGTTTCCGAAGACCAGTAATGGTTATCAACTTTCTGGCAGCTTGGAACCGACGGGTTGCTGGTGTTGGGAACGGCAACGCACGCTGTAGCCTTGCGGGGCGTGGGTGTGGAGATCAACTCGTTGCCGACGTTGCCAACAAACTTGTAGAAAATCACTGCAGTCTCGAAACTCTGCGACAGACTGGTTTCACGCCAGCGAATCAAGTCGCCTACCTGGGCTTTCAAGTTGAGTTCGCCACCGGCCTGGCCGCTGACCACGTTGTTCTGATTGGTCACCATGTACACATGATTGACGTCGATTAACGTCGGCGCGGCAGGGTTTTTGCTGATGTTCGGGTAGTTTTTCAGAATGGTTTCAGTGTCGATTGAAACAAGTACATCCGTGACTCGAGACATAGTAAAGCTCCTTGTTCATAGTGAATGCCTGGCATCTTCCAGGCACAACAACGCTTGCTTGCCTTACGGCCGTTGCGAACACACTACGGGCGGAACCCACCTGTCACGGGCATGAGCTGGCCTTGCTCCTTGCGTGCAAACTAACGGGTTCGGGTTCCTTCCGACGGGCCGCGATAGGACTATAGATGTGAATTTTAGGCTGTCAAAATTGCTTGGCTTCTAGTTCGACGAACGGTCGATTTGGTTATGACTTCAGAAGATTTTGCGATAAAAATGCTCATTCAAATCCTCTTTGTGCGTTTGGTCCCGTGGGTATGGCAACGAGGGGTTGGGTTACCTGACACCTTTCGCCATAGGTCGGATAGGGCAGAGCGCACCGGTCGAGGTATCGTAGCGAACCGGTTTTCCGCCTCTTGCTACAACAACGCACCGACAGGAGAACGCAATGAGTTGGTCCGCCAAACAATACGTCGCCTTTGAAGATGAACGCACACGCCCCGCGCGTGACCTGCTGGCCGCGATCCCTGCTGTGGACGCGCGCTCGGCAATCGACATCGGTTGCGGCCCCGGTAATTCGACCGAGTTGTTGGTTGAGCGCTTCGCCAATGCCACGGTACGTGGCTTGGACAGTTCGACCGATATGATCGACGCCGCCCGCAAGCGCTTGCCGCAGGTGCAATTCGATACGGCTGATATTGATACCTGGAACGAAAACGGCCCGTTTGATGTGATTTTCGCTAACGCGGTGTTGCAGTGGGTTCCCGACCACGCGAAGTTGCTACCTGCACTGGCGAGCAAGCTGGCCCCTGGTGGCAGCCTGGCGATCCAGATGCCGGACAATCTCAACGAACCTTCGCATCGCTTGATGCGCGAAGTTGCAGCCGATGGCCCATGGGTTGGCAAACTGGCGGGCGCCGCCGGGCAGCGGACAGAGATGGCAGACGCCAGTGGTTATTACTCGATGCTGCGAGCCCACTGTTCCCGTGTCGATGTGTGGCGCACGACTTACCATCATCCACTGGCTGGCGGCGCGTCTGGTGTGGTCGAGTGGTTCAAGGGCAGCGGTTTGCGGCCGTTTCTCGATCCGCTGGATGCGGCGGAGCGGGCGCAGTATCTCAAGCAGTATCAAGCGGCAATCGAACTGGCCTATCCGCCGTTGGCCGATGGTTCAGTGCTGCTGCCGTTCCCACGGTTGTTTATCGTTGCGACGCGCTGATGCGTTAATGAAAAAGGGACAGATCCCGCTCTTTTCGTCTGTCCCTTTCGCGTACCAATGGCCGAGAATTCCGTCGTAGCTAGGCGTCAATCAGCTGATCAATCAAAACCGCGTTGCTATAGATCAAGCTTCCATCACTCGCGCGATGCCCGACCAGATGGAACTGACCACGTTCGTTGTGTATATAGACGCGCATCTGGCAGTCGGACAAGGGGGCGTATCCCTCCGGCAATTGCAACTCCAGTGTGTCCATGTCGACATCCACCATGGCTTCACGCTCATGGGTCTTCTGCAGGCGTTCTTCTGCTTGCTCCAGACCCAGATGGAGGGGGCCATCGACGTAAAAATGGATTTCACCCATCGGGGTCGACTTTTGTTCTCCGTTGACTTTGCACCAGCCTTCGATCGTCAAGGCACTCATGACGAAATCTCCGTTGTGGACGGCTGGACGCTATCGCCCTTGGCCGTCTTGTCTGACCGCTATACATAGGCGAGGATCTTTGCGGGCGCTTTTAGCCGATCTTTGCCTTCCGTAATCAGACCTAATTATAGCTGGCAACCGGACCTCGCTTGCTCGACGTGTCGTCCAGACGAGATGTGTTGCTGAATAGTTACAGCTATATATAGCGAATAGGTTTCAAGTAATGAAGTTGGTGCTGAGGTTGGAATATCCAGGCAACACGGCTTTTCAGGAAAAGCGCTTGTTCCGGCCATGAACTATACTTCCTGCGGACTTTGCCACGAAGATAGGTGGTATTTGTCTAGCCTGTTTTGGCGTCAGATTAGTATTGATTTGACGATGTTGTTCTGTGGCGATGCTTATGCATACCGATGAGTAACAGGAATAGGATGAAAGCAAAATGGCAATGGCAATTATTCTTGTACTAATCGTTATTGCATCTGTGCTGTTCCATATACTTGCGCCTTGGCATGCGACACCGGCAGCTTCCAACTGGGGGTCAATAGACACCACCCTGTTCATCACCCTGATCATTAGCGGAATATTTTTCATCGCCGTCACCCTCTTCATGGCGGTGGCCGTGATACGTTTCCGTCACAAGGAAGGTGCCAGGGCGGCCTACCAGCCAGAAAATAAAAAGTTGGAAACATGGTTAATTATCGTGACCTCGGTAGGTATTGCCGCGATGTTGGCGCCAGGTCTGGTTGTTTACAGTGACTTTGTCCGGGTGCCGAATAATGCTTATGAACTTGAAGTGGTCGCCCAGCAGTGGCAGTGGGCCTTTCGTTTTCCCGGCCAGGACGGGAAACTGGGCAAGTCGGATATTAAGTTTGTTGATTCCGTCAATCCCTTTGGCCTTGACCCCAAGGATCCTGTTGGGCAAGACGATGTACTTATAATAAACAATGAAGTTCGCCTTCCGCTCGATAAGCCGGTAAAAGTTTTACTGCGCTCTAAAGATGTGCTGCACGATTTCTATGTACCACAAATGCGCAGCAAGATGGACATGGTGCCAGGGATGGTGTCGTACTTTTGGTTTACACCGACTAAAACCGGAAAGTATGAAGTCCTTTGCGCTGAATATTGTGGCGTAGGTCATTACAACATGCGCGGTCATATGATCGTGGAGGAACAGGACGCCTTCGATCAATGGCTGAACAGCCAACCGACTTTTGCGCAGACATTAACGACAGCTGCCAAGCCCAGTCGGGACAGCGTGCTGGAAAAAGGTCGGCTGTTGGTCGAAAAATACGGCTGCGGTGCCTGCCATAGCCAGGATGGCAGTGCCAGTCTCGGCCCGGGATGGAAGGGTCTGTACGGCCGCACTGAACAGTTTGCCGATGGCACCAGTGCGCTGGTCGATGAGGCCTACGTGAAAGAGTCGATCCTCGATCCGAAGGCCCGACTGGTACAGGGCTACCCGCCAGTCATGGTGGCCTATACTCTCACTGACGATGAGCTGGGCGCACTTGTAGCCCTGATCAAATCACTGGGTGCCGCGCAGCAAGACAATGAACCTTCTGCCAGCGAAGCGTCGGGCCCAGGTGACGACTTGGCGGCGCAGGGACAGCGGCTGGCTCAGTCGCTCGGCTGCCTGGCCTGCCACAGTGTCGATGGCAGCAAGGGTGTCGGCCCTAGTTGGCAGGGCCTGTATGGCAAGACAGAAGCCCTTGCCGACGGTACGAGTATCAAGGCCGACGAGGGCTATATAAAAGATTCGGTTCTTAATCCCGGAGCCAAAATCGTCAAGGGCTATGCAGCCGTCATGCCGCCCTTTACTCCGAGCGACAAGGACCTGAACGCACTGATCGCTTTTATCAAATCCAAAGCGAATGCCGACGCTGATGCGAGCAAGGCGGAGCCAGGGAAGTAGCCGTAAAGCAGCCAGGAATGCACCGAAACTTCGAACCGGAGGATGACGTGATGGCCTATGCGGAGCAAGCCGAAACAGAAGCACTGCATGAACCCAAAAGTTTCCTGACCAAATATATCTGGAGTCAGGACCACAAGGTCATAGCCATTCAATATTCCTTGACGGCTCTGTTCGTGGGGCTTATCGCCATCGTGTTGTCTGACTTGATGCGCATACAGATAGGCTTCCCCGGTAGTTTGGCGTTCATGGACGCCAGTACTTACTATCAGGCGATGACCATGCACGGCATGATCATGGTCATTTATTTGCTGACGGCCTTGTTTCTGGGGGGCTTCGGCAATTATCTGATCCCGCTGATGGTGGGCGCCCGCGACATGGTCTTCCCCTATGTCAACATGCTGAGTTACTGGTTCTACCTGCTGGCGGTACTCGTGCTGCTCTCCAGTTTCTTTGTCCCTGGCGGCCCCACCGGTGCGGGCTGGACGCTCTATCCGCCACAGTCCATTTCTCAGGGGACACCGGGGGTCGAGTGGGGCATCGTCCTGATGCTCGTCTCACTGGCGATTTTCATTGTCGCAGCCACCATGGGCGGGTTGAACTACGTCACCACGGTATTGCAGGCGCGCACGCACGGCATGACATTGTTTCGCATGCCGCTTTCCGTATGGGGAATCTTCATGGCCTCGATCATGGCCTTGCTGGCGTTCCCGGCGTTGTTCGTCAGTGCGGTCATGATGCTGTTTGACAAGCTGTTGGGCACCAGCTTCTTTATGCCGGCGATGATCTCGCTGGGGCAGCAGCTCGATCACCAGGGTGGCAGCCCGATCTTATTCCAGCACCTGTTCTGGTTCTTCGGCCACCCGGAGGTCTACATCGTTGCTCTCCCGGCGTTTGGTCTGGTCTCCGATTTGATCAGCACGCATGCGCGTAAAAATATCTTCGGCTACCGAATGATGGTGTGGGCCATTATTGCGATTGGCGTACTCAGCTTTGTGGTCTGGGCGCACCATATGTATGTCAGCGGAATGAACCCGTACTTTGGCTTTTTCTTCGCCGTCACCACCTTGGTCATCGCGGTGCCGACGGCGCTGAAAGTCTACAACTGGGTGCTGACCCTGTGGCGCGGCGACATCCATCTGACCGTGCCGATGCTGTTTGCCCTGGCCTTTATCGTCACCTTCCTGGTCGGCGGTCTGACCGGGTTGTTTCTGGGCAATGTGATCGTGGATATTCCGCTCTCGGACACCTATTTCGTCGTAGCCCATTTTCATATGGTCATGGGGGTTGCACCGGTACTGGTGGTGTTCGGTGGCATTTATCATTGGTTCCCGAAAGTCACCGGGCGCATGTTGAACGACACCCTGGGCAAGTTGCATTTCTGGATTACCTTTCTGGGCACCTACGCCATCTTCTTCCCCATGCACTACCTGGGTTTCCAGGGCATGCCACGTCGCTACTACGCCTATGAAAACTACGCGTTCATCCCGCAGTCGGCGCAAGAGTTGAATGCCTTCATTACGGTGATCGCATTGACCGTCGGCGTTTCCCAGTTGCTGTTCCTGTTTAACCTGGCCTGGAGTGTGTTTAAGGGCAGGCCCGCAGGCAGTAATCCCTGGGGCGCGGCCAGTCTGGAATGGCAAACGCCGAACACCCCGCCGATACACGGTAACTGGGGAGCGAAGCTGCCGGTCGTGCATCGCTGGGCCTATGACTACAGTGTGCCGGGGATAGAACAGGATTTCGTTCCGCAAACAATCTCCGCCGAGGAGCTGGAGCACATGCGGCAACTGAGTGCCGGAACCAAGATAGCGGACGTTAAAACATGAGCCGAATGCTATTGAGAAACGCCGATGGCGCTGACCCCGGCGGCAGTTGGAGTCGCGATCCTGAAGGTATTCAGGCCGCCGCTGATAGAAGCAAAACTGCAAGAATAGGCCTGCGCTTGTTTCTGGCCGTGGTGAGTTCGTTATTCTTTCTCTTCCTGCTCGCCTTTATCGCCCGCTCACAAATGGCCGACTGGCTACCCCTGACAGACCCCTTGGCCCCGTTAGCCAATCCATGGCCGCTGTGGGTGAATTCGGCTTTTCTGGTATTCAGTTGCATCGCACTGCAGTGGTCGCGCATGGCCGCGCGACAGGCTCGACTGGACGCAACGGTCATTGGCTTTGTATTGGGGGGCGTATTTGCAATTGCCTTTCTGGTGGGACAATTCTGGGTCTGGCAGCAGTTTGTCGCCTGGGGCTACTTTGTCGCCAGCAATCCGGCCAACAGCTTCTTCTACCTGTTGACCGGTGTGCATGGGCTCCACCTGCTGGGCGGGTTGATCGCCTGGGGCAGAACCGTCGCCAAATTCCTGCGTCATGTGCCGTTGCCGCAACTCAGCGCCAGCGTAGAGCTGTGTGCCATCTATTGGCATTACTTACTGGGTCTTTGGTTCGTGCTATTCGCTCTGCTGACCAGCACGCCGCAAACCTATGAAGCCATCGCCAGATTCTGCGGCCTGAGGTGAAAAGCCATGGCATCGCATTCACCCGCCCCAGGCGAGTCCAGTTCATCCAATCCACCCAGCTTGCCGCCTACAGCAGGATGGCAGGGGATCGCCAGCGACTGGTCCTCGGATAAGGAGGCTTTCAAGCAGGTCCCTTGGGGCAAGGCGATGATGTGGATATTCCTGCTCAGCGATACGTTTATATTCACCTGTTTTTTAACCGGCTACATGTCGGTACGCATGACCATCACTACCGCCTGGCCGAACCCCAGTGAAGTGTTCGCATTGACGATCGGCGGTAGAGAAATCCCGCTTATTCTGATCGCCATCATGACCTTTGTGCTGATCAGCAGCAGTGGCACCATGGCCATGGCAGTCAATTTCGCCTATCGCCGTGATCGTGCGAAAACCACTGCCCTGATGCTGGCGACCGCTGCCTTGGGTGTGACCTTCGTCAGCATGCAGGCATTCGAATGGAGCAAGCTCATCGCAGAAGGGGTGCGTCCTTGGGGGAACCCTATGGGGGCGGCGCAATTTGGTGCCAGCTTTTTCATGATTACCGGTTTCCACGGACTGCATGTGTCAATCGGCGCCATCTACCTCAGCATTGTGGCGATGAAAGTATTGCGGGGAGATTATGAGCGCTCCGGAAACTATCAGAACGTCGAGATAGCCGGGCTTTACTGGCACTTCGTGGATCTGGTGTGGGTGTTTATTTTTGCTTTCTTCTATTTATGGTAGAGGAGCACGGGTGATGGCACATGCTCAGGGTCAGCAACATCCGATCAGCTTGTACCTTAAAATCTGGGGGCTGTTGTTCGTCCTCAGTACGATGTCGTATCTGGTCGACTACTTTCACTTCCATGGTTACCTTCGTTGGGCCCTGATTATTACTTTCATGTTGTTGAAGGCAGGTTTAATTGTCTCCATCTTCATGCATATGGCCTGGGAACGGTTGGCCATGGTCTACGCCATACTGGTGCCACCGTTGTGTTTGCTGGTACTCGTCGGACTGATGGCCACCGAGGCGGACTATGTTTTCCTCAGCCGGGTCATTTCCTTCGGCCAATAAGCAGCTTCCGGATGGCCTTCAGTCTCCAGGGGCTAACCCGATATCACTCGCTTGAACTGATGCCATTTGTGCTGCCAGGCGACTGTCCAGTGGGGGGCTGCCGTTCCCGTACCGGCGATCTCCAGCATTGGATGATGTTCGATAACCCCGTCCAATACCGACTCCTGATTCGGCTCGACATCTACGAAGAAAATATGTTTTCCCTCTGCTACCACCTGTTTAAAACTGCGGAAGTGAGTGTTTGGCACCTGGATACCAAAAAAACCGCCTTCCCAGATGCAGAAGCCACATACAACAATGGCAAGAAAGATGAAAGGCATCCAGCCTGCGGCGGATTCGGTCCAGCCCAGCCAATAGGCGCCGCCAAGAACCAGCGCCGCGAGTGGCACACCGATCACTGCACCAATTTCGCCAGAGTGGACAACATCCTGTTCCATTAACGAGTTAACTTCGTGAAGGTGATGTTGTTCAACATCGGCAACGTGCTCACTGAGCACATGAATTTGTTCGGAATTGATGCCGCTGGCTTCCAGCTCATTTTCAACGGCTTCAAGATCGTCGAGATTGTTGCTGATGTAATAGTGTCGATTCATGCCAAACCTCCCATCTCGTGCTTGCCGTAGACCTCCTTTGTCTTGCAGCTGCCAGTCGAGATTTACAGTCGGTATCAGTACCCGTGGGCAACGCAGTACGCTTCATTCAAACCATAAAAAAGTATAGCACTGCATATCATTCAGGCATGGTGACGGGATGCATGCGGTCTGATGCTCCCGGCAGGTTCCCCGGCACCCCAAATCCTGGACACAAAAAAACCGGTCACAACGGACCGGTTTTTGTGTTCCTGCATCTCCCGTCAAAACCCGCCTGACGTGAGATCAAATTCGATTGGAGCGGGTGAAGGGAATCGAACCCTCGTTATCAGCTTGGGAAGCTGGAGTAATGCCATTATACGACACCCGCTCAGAGCGGCTGACTTTGTACCAGATGTGGGCGTGGAAATGAAGTTTTTCTTTGCGTGGGACGGCTTTAGCGCAGGTGAAACAAGACACAGACCGGGTGGCGGTCTATCGCGGGCAAGCCTTGCTCCTACAGGAATGCATTCAACACTGTAGGGCGGGGCTGCTCGCGATGACGCTGTTTCAGATGGCCAATGCATGTTGGTCCTGGACGTAGTGATAACGCGGTCGACTTTCGTGTTGCGAAGGTTTCAGAAAGCCCAGCAATGCGTTGCGGCTATCTCGGCAAGCAGCTTTGTGTTCCATGTCGAGAAAGTGGCCGGTGGCCTGCAGGGTGGTGAAAGTAGCGTGTTGCACATGGTTGGCGAACAGTTGCGCGCCGTCGGCAGCGGTGTACTCGTCCCATTCGCCGTTCATGAACAGCACCGGCACGTTGATTTTCTCCGCGGCTTTGAAGAAGCACTGGCGATCACTGTGCAGCAGATCGCTGATGTGGAAGTGCATCTGTCCGTACTCATGCTCGGCCAGGGAACTGACGTGCCGATAATTGAAGCGCTTGAACAGTGTCGGCAGGTGTTTGCCGATGGTGCTGTTCACCAGGTTGCCGACCCGGTCACCGTCCCGGCTGCCGAGGTAATCGATGCCGCGCTCGAGGTAGTCGAGCATGTGCGCGTTGATCTCCGGAGAGAACGAGCTGATCACGGCTTTCTCGATGCGTCGTGGCTGGTGGGCCAGGGCGACCAGGGTCGCGGCGCCACCCCAGGAAAACGACAGCACGTGTTCGGCGGCGAAGTGGTCGATCAGCTCCAGGAGGATCTGCCCTTCGATTTCCTTGGTCAGCAATTTCTCGTGCAGGTTGTGGGCTTTCGACTTGCCCGCGTAGGGCTGGTCGTAGCAAACCACATTGAACTGCGGGTGAAGGTTTTTCACGGTTTGTGCAAACGACGCAGTCGTGGCCATCGAGCCGTTGACCAGAATAATGGTCTTCTCTGCGGCGTCTGCGCGATAGAACTCCGTGTAAACCCGATACTGACCCTGTATATCCAGCACAGCGATTTCTGGCCTCATGTCATAAGACTCCTAGCAAGCGGGTATGCGTGCAAATCAGATTGCACGAGCTTTGTGACAGGTAGGCATGCGCCTGGAATTTGAGAGGCCCATGTCGATCCATTGCAGTCCGGTCGACGGGTATTGTTATTGGCGGGCAGTCTGCCGGGGGAAGGCGGAACCTGAGGGTTCTCTACCGGCAAAAAGTTTCTTAGAAGTATGTTGTGACTCGTCGGTCACATTTCGGCCGACGTCCTGATTCAAGCAGGGGTCACGTCATCGCGCAAGTATCTTTGGCAAATTGTTCGACAACTTCTGCTGAGCGGTCGCCTGCTTAGATCAATTGAATCTCTTCGGTGCGTAATGCGCGGTACTCGCCCGGTTTCAGGGCACTGTCGAGCACCAGCGGGCCCATGCTTTCACGGTGCAGGCGCAGCACCTTGTTGTCGAAATGGCCGAACATCCGCTTCACCTGGTGATAACGGCCCTCGACGATGCTCAGTCGTGCGGAGTTTGGCCCGAGTACGGCCAGCTCGGCGGGTTGGGTGGTGAGGTCTTCGAAGGCGAAGTACAGGCCTTCGGTGAATTTCAAAGCGTATTCCGGGCCAATCTCTTGCTCAGTCTCTACGTAGTAGACCTTGGGCAGTTTGGTTTGCGGCTGGGTCAGGCGTCGCGACCAGCCGCCATCATTGGTGATCAGCATCAGGCCGGTGGTGTTGAAGTCCAGGCGCCCGGCGATGTGCAGGTCCTCCTTGTCCGGTTCATGGATCAGGTCGAGCACGGTCGGGTGTTGCGGATCGCGGGTGGCACTGACGCAGCCGGGCGGCTTGTGCAGCATGAAGTAGCGTGCAGGCTTGCCGACTTGCAGCTGCTCATCGTCGACTTCCACGCGGCTGAATTCCAGTACGTCGGCGTGAGGGTCGCTGACGACTTTTCCGTCGATCCTGACGCGCTTTCCCACCAGCAACAGACGCACCTGCTTACGGTTGAAACGCGGCAGGTTGCTGAGGAAACGGTCAATGCGCATGACGAGGGATCGGTAGGAAAGGGGCGCGTATCTTACGTGATCGGTTGCGCGGTTGCTTACAGCTGCGCCTCGACTTGCGCGCAGCGTGGGCACAAACAGGATTTGTCGCGCAGTTCGGGCGGCAGTGCTTCGAGCACTGCCGGGTCGATGCTGACGCCGTAGCACCAGCAGGCCCGATCGGCGGTTCGCGGGTCGGCCAGAGTGCAGTCGTTGGAGGCGCCGCAGGCCGGGCAGAAATCTGGCTTATTCATTTAGGGTTATGCATAACTGGAGTGAGGCATTTCCACGCAGGTGCGGTTACGGCCGGCTTGCTTGGCCCGGTACATCGCATGATCCGCTCTCGAGAGCAGCGTGTGCAAGGTGTCATCGGTCTGCAGGGTGGTCAGGCCGATGCTCACGGTCAGCTGCAAGGCCTTATCGTTGTAGGCATAACGCTGTTGCTCGACATGCTGACGAATTTTCTCGGCGACCATCAGACCGGTCTCACCATCAGTGTCCTTGAGCAGCACGATAAATTCCTCCCCGCCCCAACGGCAGACGATGTCGGAGTGCCGCAGGCAACTCTCCAGATCCCGTGCAAAGCCGATCAGCACCTGATCGCCGGCAAGGTGACCGTAGGTGTCGTTCAAAACCTTGAAGTGGTCCAGATCCAGCAGCAACGCGGTCAGCGGTTTGGGCTCGCGCTGGGCTTCGTGCATGGCTTGCGCCGCCAACAGGTCGAAACCGCGTCGGTTCGGCAACTCGGTCAGGCTGTCGAGGATCGCCTGGGCCTGGATCTTGCCCTGGTAGCGCTTGATCACCCGGTTGAGCAGGGCCAGCACAATCAGCGTGACGATCAGGCAGATCAAGAGGTTGAGGTACAGCGACTGGCGGATTTCACTGAGGGCACCGTCTTCGCGTTTGTCGACGAACAAGTACCAGTTCAGCTCCGGAATGAAACGCACATTGAGGAAATGTCCCTGGCCCCGGACGGAATATTCGTAGCTACCGCTGTGAGGTTTGGGCAGTTGGCTGACCAGGTCCTTCATGCTGTCGAGCTCGCCGAGGGTCCGCCCGATCCGCGCGCCTTCCGGGCCACCCTCGGCGCCCGTAAGCGCCAGGCGCCCGAAGTTGTCGACGAAAAACACGCTGCGTTGATAACGCTGCTGGTACTTGTCGATCAGCTTGATCACCGCATCGACTGTCAGACCGACGCCAGCCGCGCCAATGAAACGGTTGTTGTAGTCGTAGACCTTGTAGTTGATGAAGAAGGTCAGGTTGTCCTTGTTGGCAAGGTCCGGGTCGACATTGATTTCGTAGGGATCGGCCATGTCTCGTACGCGGAAATACCATGCATCGCGGGGTTCAGTGGCTTTGACCTGTTTGAGTACGCCCTTGGCGTGGTAGTAGGTGAGGCTGGTGTTGGAGACGAAAAATGCGGTGTAGGCCCCGTAGTGGGTCATGACCTCGTTGAGGTAGCGGGTCATTTTCTCGGGGTCGTTTTCGCCGTTTACCACCCAGTCACGCATGAAGGTGTCGCGGGACATCATCGAGGAAATCAGGATCGGTCTGACGAGGTCTTTCTGGATTTCCGAGTAGACCGTGTCCGACGTCAACGGCAGTTCGGTGTTGATGATGTTGTCGCGGATCGACGCTCGCGAGGCGTAGTAACTGAGGAAAGACGTGGCGAGAAAACCTGCACCCAGCAGCGCGATCAGCGTGAGGACCAACGAACGTTGCGAATACAGCGGCGAGCGAAGCGGCATGACGATTCCGTTGGCAGTGACCCGATGGCAGGCATTCTAATGGCACCGCCGGGAAATAACTGCTCTATGTGCAGCGCGAATGATTGTTCACACACGCCATGCAAGATGCCCCCGGACCCTGTGGGAGCAAGCTCGCTCCCACAGGTTCCTGCGTGCTGTCAGACAAGACTTTTCAGATATGCACGCCACCCACCCAAGTGACTGATATCCACCGCTCCCTCCAACCCATACGCCTCACAAATAAACCCGCTCTCCCAACGCCCATCCGCCAATTGAACCTTGCCCAATCCCAACGGTGCCGGTATTCCGGTCAAAAACGAGCCCAACTCACGGCTCGGCAATTCCCAAACCTCCACTGCAATCGCCACACCCCCGTCCTTCACGCGAACCATCCCGGGACGAAACGGCGGGCCGCCAGCCAGGGCATACAGTTGATAGTCCGGCGAGCTGAACGTCGTCTCGACCCGTCGAGCCCCGCGCTGCTTGAGCTGCCAGTTCAGCGCCAGCCCATCCAGATGCGCACCACACACCACCAACCGCGCCCGGTCATTGCGTGCGGCAGCCGACGGAACCGGTGTTGCCAAACCTTGCTGGCGCTGCAAGGCATCCGCCACGCTCAACAAATACTGATCAGTAAACGCCCGCCCGAACAACGTCACGCCCCAAGGCAAACCATTGCCCATGAAACCGCTGGGCACGGCGACGGCGGCGTAATCGAGCAGGTTCATGAAGTTGGTGTAGTAGCCCAGTTCCGAATTGCGCAGCACCGGTTCGGCATCCAGTTCCGCCCGCGTGACGGGGCGGCCGATGGTGGGTGTGAGCACGCAGTCGAGGCCTTCCAGCGCCTGGTCGCACAGGGCTTTCAGCGCTTGCAGCCGGTACTGGGCGCGGAAGGTTTGCACGCCGTTCACCGCTGGAGCCTTGGCCAGCACCGCGCGAATCACCGGTAGCACAGCTTCTGGATTTTTCTCCATCAACTCACCGGCCACGCTGTAGCGCTCAGCCACCCACGGCCCTTCATACAGCAACCGCGCCGCTTCGAGAAATGGCGACAAATCCAGTTCCACGGCTTCACCGCCCAAAGCCTTGAGCTGATCGATGGCATCACCAAACAACAACGGGCCTTCAGGGCAGCCGAAGAACTTCAGATCCTGAGCACGCGGCACGCCGAAGCGGAAGGGGCGAGGTGCACCAAACGCCGAGCCGTCATTCCACAACGGATTGCTACGGCTGTATTCATCGCGGGGATCAATGTGCGCAGTGAGCGCGAGCAACTGACTGGCTTCCCGAGCAGTCGCGGTGAACGTGGTCACGCAATCGAGGGTGCGGCAGGCCGGAACCACACCGGCCGTGGAGATCAACCCTTTGGTGGCTTTCAACCCCACCAGATTGTTCAGCGCCGCCGGCACGCGCCCGGAACCCGCCGTGTCAGTGCCCAGGGAAAAACTCGCCACGCCGAGCGCCACCGCCAGCGAAGAGCCGGCGCTGGAGCCGCCCGACGGATACTCCGGCAACACGCTGTTCGGGCACGCGCCATACGGTGAGCGACTGCCGTTAAGCCCGGTGGCGAATTGATCAAGATTGGTCTTGCCCAACGGAATCGCACCCAGCGCCAGCAATTGCTCGACGATGGTCGCCGAACGTTCCGGCACGTAGGCAAACGCCGGGCACGCCGCGGTCGTCGGAATGCCCGCCAGGTCGATGTTGTCCTTGATCGCGAACGGCACGCCGAACAGCGGCAAGCTGTCGGGGTCGCGACCGTCGAGCGCGGCAAGGTACGGTTCCAGTTCTTCAACACTGAGCAAGTGGATGAACAGGTGATAATCCGGGTTCAGCGCAGCGGCTTTGTCGCGCAGGTTCAGGAGCAGTTGCCGAGGTGTGATGCTGGCGTCGCGATAGGCGTTGCGCAGGGCATCGAGTTGCAGATTGATGTTCATCGCGTTAATCCTTTTCAACATGGGTTCACTCAAGTTCCAGCACCACGACGCGCTGTCCGGCGCGCACTGCCGAACCCGGTTGCACGCGAATCTCGCGCACCACCCCGGCCATAGGCGCGAGCAGCGGGATTTCCATCTTCATCGACTCCAGAATCACCAGCACATCACCCGCGGCAACCCGGCTACCGGTTTCAACCTGAACCTGCCAAAGGTTGCCGGCGATGTGGCTGTCGACGCTCTGTTGACCGCTGGCCAACGGCGCGTCTTCGGTCACCTCCGGGGTCAGCTCTTCACTGTCGAAATGCGCCTGGCCACTGGCGATCCAGCGCTCGCGCTCGGCGTTGAATGCACCTTTTTGCTGATCGCGAAACGCGGCAATGCTCTCGGCTTCCTTCGTCAGGAAGGCTTGGTAATCCGCCAGATTCAGCTGACTGTGCTCGATATTCAGATCGAAGCGCCCGAGTGGGAAATCCCGTCGAATGCGCAGCAGTTCATCGGCACTGACCGGGTAGAAACGGATCTGATCGAAGAAGCGCAGCAGCCACGGTTTGCCATCGAATGCGGCGACCTCGCGATAGCGATTCCACATCTGCAAAGTGCGGCCGACGAACTGATAACCGCCGGGGCCTTCCATGCCGTACACGCACATGTAAGCACCACCGATGCCCACCGAGTTTTCCGCGGTCCAGGTGCGGGCCGGGTTGTATTTGGTGGTCACCAAGCGATGCCGCGGGTCGAGCGGCGTGGCGACCGGCGCACCGAGGTAGACGTCGCCCAGGCCCATCACCAGGTAGCTGGCGTCGAACACCGTGCGCTGCACTTCGTCGAGGTTTGGCAGGTCGTTGATGCGGCGGATGAACTCCAGATTGCTTGGGCACCACGGGGCGTCCTTGCGCACGGTGGTCATGTATTTTTCGATCGCCAACTGGCAGGCCGGGTCGTCCCAGGACAACGGCAGATGGACGATGCGCGAGGGCACTTGCAGGTCCTTGGCGGCGCACACGGCATCCCATTCGCCGGCGACGATGCCGAGCAGATCGGCCAGCGGCAGTTGTTCGGGTTGGTAGTGCACTTGCAGCGAGCGGATGCCGGGTGTCAGGTCGATGACGCCGTGCAGGTTTTGGCTTTCCAGGGCTTGCATCAAGGCGTGGGCGCGGAAGCGCAGGACCAGGTCCAGTTCGGGGGCACCGATTTCCAGCAGCAGGTGGGTGTCGCCTGACAGCCGTGCAACCAGCCGCGTATCCCCCTGGCCCAAATCCAACACCACAGGCGACACAATCCCCTGTGGGAGCGAGCTTGCTCGCGATAGCGGTGTGTCAGTCACATCAATGCTGGATGTGCCGACGTCATCGCGAGCAAGTCGAATCGTCGCACCGTCGCTCCCACATTGATTCCATTTCAGGGCGAGGTTGCGGGCGGTCTTGAGATCGACCGGGAGGAACTGCACTTTATCCCCAGCCTTGAGCTGCCCAAGCTGCCAGAGGTCAGCTTCGATCACGGTCACCGGGCAGACAAACCCGCCGAGACTAGGGCCGTCGGGGCCGAGGATCACCGGCATGTCACCGGTAAAATCCACCGCCCCAATGGCGTACGGATTGTCATGAATATTCGACGGATGCAGACCCGCCTCGCCACCGTCGGCACGTACCCATTCAGGCTTCGGCCCGATCAACCGCACACCGGTTCGGCTGGAGTTGAAATGTACTTCCCACTGGGTGGCGAAGAAGGTGCCGATGTAGTTTTCGGTGAAGTATTCCGGTGCGCCATGAGGGCCGTAGATCACCCGAATTTGCCGCACGGTGGGCAACTCGGTGACCTGTTCTTCAGCCAGTTGTTGACCGGCACTGCGGTCGTTCAAAGCAGGGAGATGCAACACGTCGCCGGCTCGCAACGCACGACCACCATGCCCACCAAACTGGCCGAGGGTGAAGGTGCTTTTGCTGCCCAGATAGTCTGGAACCTGAAGGCCACCACGCAGGCACAAATAACTGCGAGCGCCTGCTCCTGCAATCGTGCCGAGGCTCAATGTCGCGCCCGCCGGAACCAGCAGCGCGGTGTTCATCGGCACGGTTTCACCGTTTAGCGCCAATGGAATCATCGTGCCTGTGACCGCCACCACCGCGTCGCAATTGAAGCGCAGCAGCGGCCCGCTCATGGTGATTTCCAGTGCCGCGGCGCCTTCGTCGTTACCCAGCAAAAGGTTGCCCAGACGTAACGCGCGACTGTCCATCGGCCCTGACGGCGGCACGCCCACGGCCCAGTAACCGAGGCGGCCGGGATAGTCCTGAACGCTGGTTTGAGTCCCGGCGCTGAACACTTCAAACGTGTTGGCCTGATACACCAAACCTTCCAGGCAACGGGTCCACGGCTGACCGCTGGCGAAGGGCACATCGAGCAGAATCTGCCGCAAATAGTCGCGGTTGGTTTCCACTCCGTAGAGCAGGCTGTCGCCCAACGCCTGATGCAGATCGGCAGCAGCTTCTTCACGGGTCGGCGCCCAACTGATGACTTTGGCGATCATCGGATCGAAGTACGGTGGGATCTCGCAACCGGCTTCAACCCACGTGTCGATACGCAAGTGTTTGCCATCGGCGGCAGGGAAGTTCACGGCGGTCAGCAAGCCGGGGCTTGGCTGAAAATCGCGGCCCGGATCTTCGGCATAGAGCCGTGCTTGAATCGCATGACCATCGGCTTTCAAACCTTGGCTCAACGTGCCCAACGGTGGCAAATCACCCGCCGCCAGTTCGACCATCCAGCGCACCAGATCCACACACCAGACTTGCTCGGTGACGCCGTGCTCCACCTGCAAGCGGGTGTTCACTTCGAGAAAGTAGAAGCGTTGAGCCTCGCTGTCGAAGACGAACTCAACGGTGCCGGCGCTGCGGTAATTCACCGCTTTCGCCAGTTTGATCGCCGCCGTACACAGCTCTTCGGCCATGCCCTCGGGCAGGTTCGGCGCCGGGGTTTCTTCGAGGACTTTCTGGTTGCGGCGCTGAACCGAGCAGTCGCGCACGCCGAGGGCAATCACTTCGCCCCGGCCGTCGCCGAACACCTGCACTTCCAGATGTCGGGCGCGCTGGATGTACTTCTCGATGAACACCCCGGCGTCGCTGAAGTTGTTCTGGCCGAGGCGCTTGACGGCCTCAAAGGATTCGCTCAACTCGGCCGCACTGCGACACACGCGCATGCCGATGCCACCACCACCAGCGGTGCTTTTGAGCATCACCGGGTAGCCGACCTGTTCGCCGGCAATCAGCGCCGCGTCGAGGCTGTCGAGCAACTCGGTGCCTTCGAGCATCGGCACGCCGTGTTGCTTGGCCAAGGCGCGCGCGGTGTGCTTGAGACCGAACACTCGCAGCTGCTCTGGCGTCGGGCCGATGAAGGCGATGTTGGCGGCTTCGCACGCTTCGGCGAACGCGGCGTTTTCCGAGAGAAAACCGTAGCCGGGATGGATCGCCGTGGCGCCGGTGGATTTGGCGATGGCGAGGATTTTTTCGACGGCCAGATAGGTGCCGGCGGCTGCGCCTTCACCGAGACTGTGGGCTTCATCGGCTTGCAGGATGTGCAAACTGGCGGCATCGGCTTCGGAGTAAACGGCAACGCCCTGGACCTGCAACTCACGCAAGGTACGCAGGATGCGACAGGCAATGGCGCCACGGTTGGCAATCAGGACTTTTTCGAACATGGCATAACCCCTGGAGGCGATAACGCATCAGCCTCGACCTGGGATGCGGGCCGTCCCGCAGTTTTTCGATAGGCGCCAGGGTCGTCCCCGACGGCAAAAACAGTTCGCTTCAAACCACCGCGTAACCCTGTGGGAGCGGGCTTGCTCGCGAAGGCGGAGTGTCAGTCGACATTAATGTTGAATGTGACGGCCCCTTCGCGAGCAAGCCCGCTCCCACAGTAGATTTAGGGTGTTCTTACTGTTTGATGCACTGGCCTGAACGGGCCTGGCACAGGCCAAACAACCATCTACGTAACCGCACGAATTTCAGTTCCATACCAGCAGCTCCGCAGGGGTGGGGTTATAGGCATTGCACGGATTGTTCAGTTGCGGGCAGTTGGAGATCAGCACGATCACGTCCATCTCGGCCCGCAGGTCGACGTATTTGCCCGGCGCCGAGATGCCGTCTTCAAACGTCAGCCCGCCATCCACCGTGACCGGTACGTTCATGAAGAAGTTGATGTTCGGCCCGATGTCGCCCTTGCCCAGTCGTCCATCGTGAACGCAGGCCCGCAGGTAGTTGTCGCGGCAGCTGTGCATGTAGCGTTTCTCCAACGCGTAACGCACTGTGTTGCTCTCTTGTGCGCAAGCGCCGCCGAGGGTGTCGTGCCGACCGCAGGTGTCGGCGACGATGGTCAGCATCGGCTTGCCGAGGTTGGAATAAAGCACGCTGCCGGTGCTCAGGTAGACGCTGTTCTGTCGGCGCAACGTGCGTTGCACGTCGTAGCGCTCCTTTGGGTTGGCAACGCTGTAGAACAACGTGTCGACGGCCTGATTGCCTTCCAGATCGAGGATGCGCAAGGTCTGGCCAGCCTTGACTTCCATCAGCCACGGTTCGCCGGCCGGGATGGTGGCGCGGTAGACCGCAGTTTCTGGCAGCTGTTGAGCGGTAGCGATTGCAAGTGACATGGCAGCGATCCTCAGGCGAACAGACGGTCGGTGTTGATGAAGCCGCGCTCGTTTTCCGGGCGCGAGGTGCGGCAGTGTTCGGCGACGCTGGCATCGGCGTTCATCCAGCTCAACTTCAGCGGTTTGGGCGCGTATTCAGGCGAAGGGTCCATCGGATGTTGCAGCGCGGTGAGCACCACCAGCGTGTCCATCGGCGCATACAACTCGATGTAGTCGCCGGCCCTGGAATTGCCTTCGACGAAGTGGAAATGCCCGGCCTCATCGACGTTCACCCGGCTAAACAAATTGAGCGTCATCAGCAGGTCGGAAAGGCCCAGCCCCCACTTGCCCAGCTCCACCAACAAGTTGTCGGTGCCGTTGCGGAAGAAGCCGTTGCGCAGTTCCTGATAGCGCCCCGCGCCGTATTTTTCAGCGACCTCTTCAGCACAGAGCACACCACCGAGGTTGTCGCTCCAGCCGCAGGTGTCAGCAGTGATGGCGGCCAGCACGCGACCCATGTCCGAGTACAGGCAATGGCCGGTGGTGAGCTTGGCGGTGTGTTGGCATTTGAGGCTGTCGGGCAGGTTCAGGCGTTCGGTTTTTTCATTGGCGTTGAGCAGCGTCAGGCTGACGTTGGCGCCGCCACGCAGGTCGGTCAGGCGCAGCAGTTGGCCGCGTTTCAGGACGAAGGAGCGATGACCGCCGCCGGGGAGCATTTCTTCGACGAAGGGCGGGAACAGTTGGGTCGAATCAGTCATGTGCAAAAGTCCTCTTAAGCGGTACGAAGCGTGCCTGCCAGCTCAGCCGGCAAGGCGTCGACGGCGGCGCGATGGGCGCGGCGGTCGCTGTTCAAAGGGATGTCGTAAGTGATGCGCGCGCCATAGGCGCCAGGGGCGTGCGGGTCGAGGCGGACCTTGTCGAACACCAGCAGGCGAGTGCCGAGGCTGAAACCTTCGGACAGGTCGTGGGTGACCATGAACACGGTCAATTGCGTCTCGCGCCACAGCTCCAGCAGCAGGCCGTGCATGTCTTTGCGGATGCCTGGATCGAGGGCACCGAATGGTTCGTCGAGCAGCAACACGCGCGGTTTCATGATCAGCGCCTGGGCGATGGCCAGCCGTTGTTGCATGCCACCGGAGAGCTGCGCCGGGTACTTGTCCAGCGAATGGCCGAGGCCGACTTTGTGCAGCAGTACTGAGGCTTGTTCGCGTGCATCTTTTTTTGCGCTGCCGAACAACCGCCCGAGCAACGGTGAGCGCGGCAGTTCAAGGCCCAGGGCGACGTTGTCCAGCACGCTCAAGTGCGGGAACACCGAGTAACGCTGGAACACCACGCCACGGCTGGCATCCGGCTCGCCAGCCAAGGCCTGGCCATCCAACAGAATCTCGCCGCGACTGGCGCGTTCCTGGCCCAGCAATAGCCGCAGGAAGGTCGACTTGCCGCAACCCGACGCACCGACCAAGGTGCAGAACTCGCCCTCGTTGACGTTCAGGTTCAGCCCTTCGAGCACCACCTGATCGGCGTATTGCTGCCAGACGTTTTTTACCGTGATGAAGCTCATGCGCGGGCTCCCTCATACCAAGGGAACGCCCGTTGGGTCAGGCGTTTCAGGCCCCAGTCCATCAGCCAGGCGAGCAGGGTGATCCAGACCACATAGGGCAAAATCACGTCCATCGCCAAGTAGCGGCGCACCAGGAAAATCCGGTAACCGAGGCCGTTGGTGGAGGCGATGGCTTCGGCGGCGATCAGGAACAACCACGCCGAGCCAAGCATCAGCCGCAGCGAGATCAGCAGCCGTGGCAGCAGTTGCGGCAGCACTACCCGCAGCATCAGCGTCCAGGTCGAGGCGCCGAGGGTCTGGGCTTTGATCAGCAACTCGACGGGGATTTCCCGGGCGCGTTGCTCCAGATCACGGGCCAGGCACGGGGTGATGCCGATCACGATCAGCATCACTTTCGACAATTCCCCCAACCCGAACACGATGAACAGAATCGGCAGAATCGCCAGCGGCGGCACCATCGACAGCACCGTCAGCAACGGCGACAACGGCGCGCCAAACAGCGGCAAAGTCCCGGCGGCGATGCCCAGGCACAGTCCGGCCAGCGCACTGATGCCGAGGCCGATGGCCAGGCGTCGCAGACTGGACGCGGTGTCTTGCCACAACACGTATTCACCGGTGCGGGTGTCGGCGGTAAACGCCAGGCGTTTCACCGCGTCAGTCATCTGCACGGCGCTCGGCAATAGCTTGTCGTTGGGGTTGTCCATCAGCCGCTCGGCCGAGCCCATGAAGTAGGCGAACAGCACCAGGGCGAACGGCAGGATCACCAAAAGCAGGCGACTCGGGCGATCCGGGTGGCGATTGATCAGGCGCATGGCCAGGTCCTCCTGATTACAGCTTCGCGTCGGCGGCCATCTGCACGTAGGTCGGGTCGAAGCGCAGTTTGAGGTTGGTTTTGTCGCCGCTGGTCACGCCATTGGCGAACGCCATGCCGACGGCGCTGGTGTCCTTGGCGCCTTCACCGAGCAAGCCGTGCTGGAACGAGAACTCGGCCACCTTGCGCATGGTTTCCGGCAGTTGCTTGCTGGTGGAGAACGCCAGGGCTTCTTTGGGGGTGGCGAACAATTTGGTGGTGTCCAGTTGCGACTGGAAACCGGTCAGATCGGTGCCGGAAGCTTTAGCCATGTGTTCGAGGGCGGCTTTGCTGGCGGCGTTTTTCGCGTTCATCAACTCGACCACTTCAAACCAGGCGCCGGTCAGCGCTTTTCCCAGCGCCGGGTTGTCTTTGAGAGTCGATGAGTTGACCACCATCATGTCCATGATTTCGCCGGGGATCTGGCTGGAGTTGAACACTTCGGTCACCGCAGGCTTGGCCTTGATGTCCGAAAGCATCGGGTTCCAGGTGGTGACAGCGTTGACCTGATCGGTGTTGAAAGCGGCCGAGATATCGGCGTCGGAGGTGTTGACCACTTTCAGGTCTTTCTCGGTGAGATCGACCGAATCCAGCGCCCGGGCCAGCAAGTAGTGGGAGACAGAGAGCTCCACCAGATTGACGTCCATGCCTTTGAGGTCGGTGACTTTCTTACCGTCGCCCTTGAGCACGATGCCGTCGTTGCCGTTGGAGAAGTCGCTGACGATCAGCGCGGTGCTGTCGACGCCACCGGCTGCCGGAATGGTCAGCGCGTCCATGTTGGTCATGGTGCAACCGTCGAATTGGCCAGAGGTGTATTGGTTGATGGATTCGACGTAGTCATTGAGCTGCACCACATCAATCTTGATGCCGTACTTCTTTGCCCATTTGTCGACGATGCCTTGGCTGCCAGCGTATTCCCAGGGCATCCAGCCTGCGTAGATGGTCCAGCAGACGCTGAAGTGGTCTTTCTGGGCGGCCTGGGACGAAACGCTCACGAAGGCTGCGAAAGCAGCGGCGAGCAGGGCGGGTAAACGAAGCTTGAGCATGGGTGGTTCTCCAGTTGATCAAGGGCGGGCAGGAGTCAACGCGGCACCGTGAACGGTGGCTTGTCTCCCGGGCTTTTGTCCCGCCGTGTAACCTCAACTGGAGGTCGCCAACTCTCGGACCAGCCACTCGCCTTAGCGAGCCGGAACCCTAGTCAGCCATTGCAAATTGTGGTGCCGCGAACCTGTGATGACTCCTGCACGTCTTTGCTAAAGCGAGAGCCGTGCCAAGTCGGCTTGAGCCGTCTGGCCTGCGGCATTGCGCGATTGGCGCTTATGGACGGGGAGAAATACTTGCCTTGTGATGGTGCGCCGGCGCACCGCAATGGGACGTATCGGCCGCCGATCTGAAGGTTGGCGTCGCCCGGCACTCGATGGAGCATTGCCAGTCAAAACAGGTGTCAGCCGGCCTGTTCCGGCTGTGGGTCTTTCAGGAGGCCGCCATGTTTCGTCGACTGTTGCTTGGTGTTTTTCTGGGCCTTGGGCTATCCGGCTGCTACTACTACGCCGGTGGCTACGATGCGTATTCCGCGCCTTATTACTACCCCGGTTACTCGCCCTATTCCTACTATTACGGACCGCGTTATTACTATGGTCCGCGCTTTTATGGCGGCTATCGCTACTACTATTGGGGCGGGCATTCACCACGTTATTACGGAGGTGGATATCGTGGTGGTCACCCTTAGTCAGCGGGTGAATGGATGAAAAACCTTTCATCGGCGACTTGTTTCAATGTGTTTCAGGAACGCACCAGATTTGGAAAACGATGTCTGATCTTTCGACAGTCACCGAATAATTGACTGTCGCCTGCCAGCGTCGCTGGTGTGGCTCACTCGCGGTCCAGGAGGCCGCCATGTATCTGCGAATTCTTCTGATTGCTGTATTGGGATTGTCTCTTGGTGCATGCGTGCCTTATTCCGATGGAGGAGCCAGCTACTACAGTTCCGAGGTCTATTCCTCGCCAGCCTATTATGACGGCGGACCTTACTATTCAGGCGGCGGCGGTTATTACACGCAACCACGCCGGTACTACGCACCGCCAGCGCGGTACTACCAACCAACGCCGCGGTATTACCACCAGCCGCGGGTTTATCAACCGGCACCGCGTTATTACCAGCCGCAGCGAGGCGACTATCGGGCCCATCAGAATGAGGGTTGGGACGGCCGTAACCGTGGCGGTTGGAACAACGACTACCGTGGCAATGGTGGACGCAATAATCACGGCGGACGGGGCGACCACAACGGTCGCGGTGATCACGATGGCCGAGGCGGCCACCGTTAAACACTCATAAAAAAAGCGGCGCATGAAGCGCCGCTTTTTTATGCCCGGCTTTCAGTATTCCTACAGATCGGCCAGGGGATGCCGGCCTTCCCAGGCCTTGTGGAAATGCGCGTCTACCACTGCATCCGGCAGATTATTGATATCTGGCCAGTGCCAATGAGGTTTTTGATCCTTGTCGATCAACCGTGCGCGCACGCCTTCGCTGAACTCAGGATGACGGCAACAGTTGAGGCTCATGGTGTACTCCATCTGAAAGACTTGAGCCAGCGACATGTGCCGGGCGCGGGTGATCTGTTCCCACACCAGATGAGCGGTCAGGGGCGAGCCTTCGCTCATGGTTTTCGCGGCACGGCTGAGCAGCAGATCCGTGTTGTCGCGCAGCTGGCTGATGGCCTTCCAGGCGCAGCGCACGTCACTGACATCCAGCAGCTCATCGATTTGCTGGCGTCGTGGCAGCCACTGGGCTTCGGGCATTTGCGCGATGGCTTCCTGTTGCAAGGCCTTGAGCAGGCTGTTCAGCTGCATCGGCGTCTGTTCCTGCCAGTTCAACTGCAGCAGGCCTTCCATCAACTCTTCCTGCTGCTCATCGAGCAGGAAGCGGTCGGCCAGGTCGAGATCGATCGCATCGCGACCGTTCATATGGGCGCCGGTCAGGCCGAGAAACAATCCGAGCTTGCCGGGCAGGCGCGACAGAAACCAACTGGCCCCGACATCCGGGTACAAACCAATACTGATCTCCGGCATCGCCAACCGGCTGCTCGGCGTGACAATCCGGATGTTCGACCCTTGCAGCAGTCCCATGCCGCCGCCGAGCACATAGCCATGCCCCCAGCAGATCAGCGGTTTAGGGTAAGTGTGCAGATTGAAGTCCAGGCGATATTCCGCCGCAAAGAAATGCGCTGCCAGCGGCGGCACTTCGCCGGGATGGGCGCGACAGGCTTCCACCAGACTGCGTACTTCGCCACCGGCGCAAAAGGCTTTGGCGCCGTTGCCGCGCAACACGACGCAGACGATTTGTGGCTCTTTGGCCCAGGCGTCCAGTTGATCGCGCAAAGCGTTGATCATCGGCAAGGACAGGGCATTGAGGGAGTTTTCGGCATCCAGGCTGGCGACTCCGATGCGTGCGCCGTCGGTGCCAGTGAGTTCTTCGAAGTGCAAATTCATCGTGACCTCGATCGGGAATTTGAGCGTTCAGTATGATCGCTGTACAGGAAAGTGCCGGATCTGCGTCAGATCAATTGACAAGCGTGATGGGCTTTCCTAGGGTTCGCCCCATTGTTTTTGCCGGATGTAACCATGACTGCTGACGACCGTATCAAACTCGAACCGAGCTGGAAGGAGGCACTGCGTGCCGAGTTCGACCAGCCCTACATGGCAGAGTTGCGTAACTTCCTGCAAGAGGAGCGCGCGGCCGGCAAGGAAATCTACCCTCCCGGACCGATGATTTTCAACGCGCTCAATTCGACGCCGCTGGATAAAGTCAAAGTCGTCATCCTCGGCCAGGACCCGTACCACGGCCCGGGACAGGCCCACGGCTTGTGCTTTTCGGTGCAACCGGGCGTACCGGCGCCGCCGTCGCTGGTGAACATCTATAAAGAGTTGAAACGCGATCTGAACATCGACATCCCGACCCACGGTTGCCTGCAAAGCTGGGCTGACCAGGGCGTGCTGATGATCAACACCACCATGACCGTGGAACGCGCCAACGCCAATGCGCACAAGGACAAGGGCTGGCAGTTTTTCACCGATCGGATCATTGAAGTGGTCAGCGAACATCAGCCGCATCTGGTGTTCATGCTGTGGGGCGCCCATGCGCAGAGCAAGCAGAAACTGATCGATGCCACCAAGCATCTGGTGCTCACGTCGGTGCATCCGTCACCGTTGTCCGCCTATCGAGGCTTCCTCGGGTGCGGGCACTTCAGCCGAACCAATAAGTATCTTGAGCAGAATGGCGAGACGCCGATCGAGTGGCGGTTGCCGCCAGTTTGATGCGTTGACCGAGTTGGCCCCTTCGCGAGCAAGCCCGCTCCCACATTTGACCGAGTTGTCCAGGCATACACGGTTTAATGTGGGAGCGGGCTTGCTCGCGATGGGGTCGACTCGGTCTGTTAGACAGAATCCGGCACTCGATTCCAATACTTGAACAACGGTTCCGCCAGAAACAACACAAACAACAGCCGCATCACCTGCATCGCCGTCACCAGCGGCACCGACAACTGTAATGTCTCTGCCGTCAGGCTCATCTCCGCAATCCCGCCGGGCATCATGCCGAGCGTCAACGAGCGCAAATCCAGGTGGGTCAGCGCACTCAACCCCAATGCCGCCAGTGTGGCGATCAACATGGTCAGCACCGTGCCGATCAAGGTCCGCCCCATAAAAGAAGGCGCACGCCGGAAAAACTGCCGATTGAAGTGACACCCCAACCCGCTGCCAATCAGCCATTGGCCGATCTGGCTGCCGCCGTTGGGCAAGCCGATGTGCAGGTCCCAGCCGATACTCACCGCTGCACTCACCAGCAACGGCCCGAACAGCCACGGATTGGGTTGACGAAGACGTTCCCATAGCCACGCGGCCAATGCGCCGGCCGGGAATAGAAAGGCCAGCCACCACCAATTGACGGCGGACGGATGAAAAACCGGCGTGCCGCTGCCCAGCAAATACTTGAACGCCGCCGGCACACACAGCACCACCACCAACACCCGCAGACTTTGCCCCGCCGCAACACGACTGAGCACCGCGCCGTTACGCGCGCCGAGGTTGACCATCTCCCCGGAGCCGCCGGGCATGCTGGAAAAGAACGCGGTGGCGCGATCTTCACCGGTACGCCGCATCAACCAGACCCCGACCACGGCCGAGAGGCTGGTGACCAATGCACCGAAGAAGATCAGACCGAAGTGGCTCAGCACCTGCTCCATCACCACCGGGGTGAAGTGCAGGCCGATACCGATGCCGACAATCCACTGGCCGCACTTGCGGCCGCCAGGGATTTCCGCCAATTGCCAGGGTGTCAGGCAACGCACCAGGATGATCGCCAGCAACGAGCCGACCATCCACGGCAGTGGCCAGCCGATCTGGCTGGCCAGGTAACCGCCCAGCAGACCGACCAGCGGAGTTCCCCACCAGGCTTTGAAGGGTGTTCGATCAGACATCGGCGATGGCGCGACGGGCGACCGAACGTTTGCGCCAGATTCGGATGATCGGCATCAGGAGCATGATCGCGGTCAGTACCCAGCAGCCGAAGGTGATCGGGCTCGACCAGAGGATTTCCAGCGCACCATTGGAAATCGACAGGGCGCGACGCAGGTTCTGCTCCATCAGGCCACCAAGGATGAAGCCCAACAGGACCGGCGACAAAGGGAAATCCAGCTTGCGCAGGATGTAACCGAAGATGCCGATACCGATCATCAGGAACAGGTCGAAGGTGGTGGCATGCACCGCGTAGACGCCGATCCCGGTGATGATCGCAATCACTGGTACCAGCGCCCAGTTCGGCACGGCAAGGATGCGGGTGAAGATGCGGATCATCGGAATGTTGAGGATCACCAGCATCACGTTGGCGACGAACAACGAAGCGATCAGGCCCCAGACAATGTCCGGTTGCTGTTGGAACAACAGCGGACCCGGGGTGATGTTGTACAGCGACAGCGCGCCGATCATCACCGCCGTGGTGCCCGAACCTGGAACACCGAGGGTCAGCATTGGCACCAGGGCACCGCAGGCTGCGCCGCCGATGGCGGTTTCCGGGGCTGCGAGGCCGCGCATGTCGCCCTGGCCGAAGGTGCCTTTGGCGCCGGCGATACGTTTCTCGGTCATGTAAGCCACGGCGCTGGCCAGCGTTGCGCCCGCACCCGGCAACACGCCCATGATGAAGCCCAGCACGCCGCAACGAATGTTCACCACGAACACTGCCGAGGCTTCCTTGAAGTTGAACATCATGCGGCCGGTGGCTTTCACCGCTTCCTGGCCGTGATGGGTTTTTTCCAGCAGCAGGAGGATTTCACTGATGGAGAACAGGCCCAGCACCAACACAACGAATTGAATGCCGTCGGTCAGGTGGATGTTGTCCCCGGTGAAACGGTACACGCCGCTGTTGGCATCGATCCCGACGCTCGACAGAAACAACCCGATCAACGCGGCAATAAAGGTTTTCAGCGGTCGGTCACCGGCCATGCCGCCCAGGCAGACAATCGCAAACACCATCAACACGAAATATTCGGCCGGGCCAAAGGCAATCGCCCATTTCGCCAGCAACGGGGCGAACAGCACCATGCCGCAGGTGGCGATGAACGCACCGATAAACGAACTCCACGCCGACAGCGACAAAGCTACACCGGCCAGACCCTTGCGGGCCATCGGGTAACCGTCGAGGGTGGTCATGACGGTGGAGGCTTCGCCCGGAATGTTCAGCAGGATCGAGCTGATCCGGCCGCCGTATTCACAACCCAGGTACACCGCCGCCAGCAGAATCAGCGCCGACTCCGGTGGCAGACCGAGGGCGAACGCGATCGGGATCAGCAGCGCCACGCCGTTGATCGGGCCCAGGCCCGGCAACAGGCCGACCACGGTGCCGATGAGGGTGCCGCAGAGCGCAGTCACCAGGTTGTACGGGGTCAGCGCAACGCCAAACCCTTGTCCCAAATAGCCAAGAGTATCCATATCAGTTCTCCAGAACGTCGAGCACGCCCAACGGCAGTGGCACGTCCATCACCTTGTCGAACAGCAAGTAAAGGCCGACAGCCATCAGGCTGATGATCACCACACTGGGCAACCAGCGGCCGCCGTACAGGCGCGCCATCGGGATACCGATCAGGATGCTCGCGACAATGAAGCCAAGGGGTTCGAAGGTGCCCGCGAACACCAGCAACAGCACCACGCAGATGCCGATTTTGGTCAGGGTTTCGCGGTCCATCGGCGGTTCGTCAGGGTTGTGCTTGATCGGTGCGGGACGAAACACCATGTACAACAGCGCCAGGCCCATCAGTCCGAGCATCAACAGCGGGAAGGCCCGAGGCCCCACCGGTTCGTAGGAAAAAGCCGCTTGGTACGGCCACGCCATCAGCGCCAGGCCAATACAGGCCAGCAACAGCACCGAAGCAAAAATGCGTTGTAAGAGCATGGGAAACTCCTGTGCCGCAGCCCCGCGCAAACGGGGCCGCAGCCGCTAGACAGAGGCGATCACTGAATCAGGCCGAACTCTTTGGCCAGCACTTTGTAGTCCGCAACCTGCTTCTTCACGTAGGTGTCCAACTCCGGGCCGGTCATGGCGAACGGGAAGAGCTCACGTTGATCGCGAAGCTTGGCGAATTCCTCGGAAGCCAGCAGCTTGTCGAAAGCGTCTTTCCACCAGGCGTAGTCTTCGTCGCTGACCTTTGGCCCGAGGTAGAAGCCCCGAACCACTGGCCAGACGATGTCGTAGCCTTGTTCTTTGGCGGTCGGAATGTCTTTCATTTCCGGCTCGTCCAGACGCTTCTCGGAGAACACAGCCAGCAGGCGCATGTCACCGCTCTGGATGTGCGGCATGGAGTCGGAGATGTCGGTGCTGCCGACCTGGATGTGGCCGCCGAGCAGGGCGGTGGCGATTTCACCACCGCCTTCGAGGGCGACGTAACGCAGGTCGCGCGGGTTGATCCCGGCAGCCTTGGCGATCAGGGCGGTCTGCATCCAGTCCTGGCTGCCGACGGTGCCGCCGGAGCCGATCACCACTTTGCTCGGATCTTTCTTCAACGCCTGAACCAGATCGTCCAGAGTCTTGTAAGGCGAATCGCTTTTCACCGCGATGGCGCCGTAGCTTGTTCCAACCGCCGCCAGCCAGCGCACGGCGCTTTCATCGAAACGACCGAATTTGCCTTGGGCCAGGTTCAACAGCGAACCGCTGGACCACGCCACCAACGTGCCAGCGTCGGCTGGACGCTGAGCGACCACCGCGTTGTACGCCACCGCGCCGACACCGCCGGGCATGTAGGTCACGCGCATCGGTTTGGTCAGCAGTTTCTGATTCACCAGCGCGCTTTGCGCCAGCTTGCAGGTCAGGTCGAAACCGCCGCCGGGCGAGGCCGGGGCGATGCATTCCGGACGTTTGGGTTCAGCGAGCAATTGGCCGGCGAACAGCAGGGCGCTGGCGGTGAGAGCAAACTTACGCAGTGACAAATTCATTGGATTCTCCACAGATTTTTTGTTGTATGGATATGTAGGAGCTGCCGAAGGCTGCGATCTTTTTGGCTTCGGCGGTTCAATCAATTACCAAAGGGCAACGCTATAGCTCACCAGCAGACGCACTTCATCGGCATCGCGAGCGGAGTAATTGGAACGGTAAGTGGCATTACGCAGGCGCACGGCAACATCCTTGAGCGCGCCGCTTTGTACAACGTATTTGATTTCGGTGTTGCGTTCCCACTCTTTGCCTTCGTCACCGTTCTTGAGCTTGATGTTGTCACCGCTCACGTAACGGCTCATGAAACTCAGGCCGGGGATGCCGAGTTTGGCGAAGTCGTAGTCGTAGCGTGCCTGCCAGGAATGTTCTTCGGCACCAGCAAAGTCGTTGATCTGCACGAAGTTGACTAGATACGGGTCACTGCCATCGACGTACGGGAACGCGCTGTCGCCGGACATGTGCTGGTAGCCGGCGCTGAATTTATGCCCGCTCAATGCGTAGCTCACCAGGCCGTTGAGGGATTTGTTGTCAATCTTGCCGCCACGGGCCGCGCCCTGGTCATCACTGATGGCCAGGCGCAGATCGGTGCCGAAAGTGCCGGGGCCGAACGGTTGCGAAGCGACAGCACCGAGGAAGTGCTGGTTGTAGACTTCATCAAGTTGCGCGAAGTGGTAGCTGCCGGTGATTTTGTCGGTGAACTTGTAGTCCAGGCCGCCAAAGTCAAAATGCTTGCCGGCGGCCGTGCCAGCAAAACGGCTGTTCTTGTTGTTGAGGGCAATGTCCTCGAAGTCGGTACTGTCGCGGTCCTTGGCTTTCTCCAGACGCCCGCCGGTGAAGGTCAGGTTCTTGATCTCTTTGGAGGTCAGCAGGCCGCCTTCGAAGGTCTGCGGCAGGATGCGCCCGTCGTTGGACTTGAGGATCGGCAGTTCCGGAATCAGGCTGCCGATTTTCAGTTCGGTGGCGGAGATCTTCACTTTGCCGGTCAGGCCCAGCTTGGAGTACTCATCGGCGGCGCGGCCGTCGTCATGGGTTGGCAACAGGCCTGTGCCGGTGCGGTCAGGACTCGAATCGAGTTTGACCCCCAGCATGCCCAGCGCATCGACACCGAACCCCACGGTACCGTCGGTGTAGCCCGATTGCAGATTGAGCATGAAGCCCTGGGCCCATTCGTCACGCTTGGATTGCTGGGCGCTGGTGCCGTCGCGAAAGTCGCGGTTGAAATACATGTTGCGGGTTTCGAGTGTTGCCGTACTGTCTTCGAAGAAGGCAGCCTGACTCAACGGCGAAAAGCCGGCGAGGGCGGCGGCACTGGCAAGGGCGGTGTGGCTGAGGCGGGGAAAACGAACAGGCGGACGAGCCTGTGGCTGCATGGACAGCATCTTGAAGTACTCCGGTTATTGTTCTTATTGGCGAAAACGCTTCGAGGCGTTTTTCGTATCGCTATGTGCGGTAGCGCACGGCAGTCGAAACTGTCCGTGGCTGGACTCTAACCGTCCAACCTTTCGCTAACCTTTCAGAAGACTTTCACGGTTTTCGGGCTTCACAGCGGCGGTTGCGGCTGTAAACTCCGCGCCAAACAATGGCATCGACCATCCCTGAATGAGGTAAAGATCCATGCGTGTTCTGCTCGTCGAAGACCACCTGCAGCTCGCCGAAAGTGTCGCCCAGGCGCTCAAGAGCACCGGGCTGACCGTGGATGTGCTGCACGACGGTGTGGCGGCGGACCTGGCGTTGAGTAGCGAGGAATACGCCATGGCGATCCTCGACGTCGGGCTGCCACGCATGGATGGCTTCGAAGTGCTGGCGCGCTTGCGGGCGCGGGGCAAGAACCTGCCAGTGTTGATGTTGACCGCTCGCAGCGACGTCAAGGATCGGGTCCACGGCCTGAACCTTGGCGCTGACGATTACCTGGCCAAACCTTTCGAACTGACCGAACTCGAAGCCCGGGTCAAAGCCCTGCTGCGCCGCAGTGTGCTCGGCGGTGAACGCCAGCAGCGCTGCGGTGTGCTGGCCTATGACCTGGACACTCGGCGCTTCACCCTCGGTGAAGAATTGCTGACCCTGACCTCTCGCGAACAGGCTGTTCTTGAAGCGCTGATCGCCCGTCCTGGCCGGGTGATGAGCAAGGAACAACTGGCCTCGCAAGTGTTCGGTCTGGACGAAGAGACCAGCCCCGACGCCATCGAGATCTATGTCCATCGCTTGCGCAAGAAGCTAGACGGCCAACCGGTCGTCATCGTGACCTTCCGCGGTCTCGGCTACTTGCTGGAAAGCCGCGATGCATAAGCCCAGCAGCCTGCGCTGGCGGTTGCTGTGGAACCTGGCACTGTTGCTGGTGGTGTTGATGTTGGCCAGTGGTTTGAGCGCTTACTGGAACGGTCGCGAAGCGGCCGACACCGCCTATGACCGGACCTTGCTGGCCTCGGCGCGGACCATCGCTGCCGGTGTCTCCCAGCGCGACGGCTCGCTGAGCGCTGACGTACCGTACGTGGCCCTCGACACCTTCGCCTACGACAGCGCAGGACGGATTTTTTACCTGGTCAACGACATCAATCAGAAACTGATCTCGGGCTACGAAAACCTGCCACCGCCGCCGCCGGGAACGCCGCGCACCGATGACTATCCGGCACTGGCGCGTTTCTATAACGCCAAGTACCAAGGGCAGAACGTGCGCGTGGTGAGCCTGCTCAAACCCGTGAGCGACCCGAACATGAACGGCATGGCGGAAATCCGCGTGGCGGAAACCGATGAAGCGCGGGTCAGCATGGCCCGCAGCCTGGCAGCGGACACGTTACTGCGTCTGGGCATGCTGGCGGTGGGTGCGTTGTTGCTGGTGTGGTTTGCGGTCAGCGCCGCGTTGCGTCCGCTGGAACGCTTGCGCACTGCGGTGGAAGAGCGTCAATCGGACGATCTGCGGCCATTGCCGTTGGTGGAAGTGCAGCACGAATTGTGGCCACTGGTGCGCGCGCTCAATCACTTTACCGAGCGCTTGCGCGAGCAGTTCGAGCGTCAGGCGCAGTTCATCGCCGATGCCGCCCATGAGCTGCGTACTCCCCTGGCGGCGCTCAAGGCACGACTGGAACTGGGTTTGCGCTCGACTGAACCCGAAACCTGGCGCAGTACGTTGGAAACCGTCGCCCAAGGCACGGATCGTTTGACCCACCTTGCCAATCAATTGCTCTCGCTGGCACGGGTCGAAAATGGTGCCCGGGCCATCGCCGAGGGCGGCGCGCAGTTGCTTGACCTCAGTCAGCTGGCTCGCGAACTCGGCATGGCCATGGCACCGCTCGCCCACGCACGCGGTGTGGCGCTGGCGCTGGAAGCGGACGAACCGGTGTGGTTGCGCGGCGAGCCAACGCTGTTGAACGAACTGTTGAGCAATCTGGTGGATAACGCGCTGGCCCATACACCGTCGGGTGGCAACGTGATTCTTCGGGTCACGGCACCGGCCGTGTTGGAGGTCGAGGACGACGGCCCCGGCATTCCTCTTGAAGAGCGCGATCGGGTGTTCGAGCGCTTTTACCGGCGTAACCAGCAGGTGGCCGGTTCGGGGTTGGGGCTGGCGATTGTCGGTGAGATCTGCCGCGCACACCTGGCTCAAATCAGCCTGCACGATGGCGAACAGGCCGGGTTGAAGGTGCGGGTGAGTTTTATCGCCGGGTAGTTTTTTGGTGTCTGGGCTGACCCCTTCGCGAGCAAGCCCGCTTGTGTCATTTGATCGCATTTTTCCATGAAGAACTCGGTCAAGTGTGGGAGCGGGCTTGCTCGCGAAGGGCGCGCTACGGTCTCGACTAATAAAACATCGACCGCGATTCTTCCAGATCGCGGCACATCGCCTCGTTCTCCGGATCAATCCCCAGCTTTTTGAACGCCGGCACGCTGAATGCGTCGATGCGCGCGAGGGGATGGTCGGTGTCCTTGTGGCAATACAGGCTGGCCACTTGCACCAGATCGACATAGTCGACCCGCTCGGACTGTCGATTGAAGTCCAGATAAAGCCCCGGCACCTGTACCAGCATTTCCGGAAACTCCCAGACCCTAAGCAGTTTGTCGCCGAGCAGTGGATGAATGTGATCGATCACATGGTTGAGGCTGACCGGGTCAGACAGCAGTTCATAGTGATCTTCGGCGTAGGTCAGGATCGGCAACACACCGATCTGATGCACCAGTCCGCCAAGGGCTGCCTGATCGGGCTTGAGTTGCGTGTACCTGCGGCACAATGCATAGCTGATCCCGGCGATTTCCAGGCTTTTGCGCCAGACTTCGCGCATTTTCTGTTCCACCACCTCGGAGCGGGCATTAAAAATCTGCTCCATGACCAGACCGATGGCCAAGTTGCTGCTGTAATTGACGCCCAGTCGAGTGATTGCCGTGTGCAGGTCAGTGACTTCCTGGGTCGCACGCAACAGCGGACTATTGACCACTTTGATCAGACGCGCCGACAACGCGGTATCGCGGCCGATCACTTTGCTCAGGGTGCTGACGCTGATTTCCGGGTCTTCAGCGGCCTTGCGAATCTGCAGGGCCACTTCCGGTAACGTTGGCAGAACCAGGTCGTCGTTATCGATGGCCTCAACCAAATCCTGTTGGACCTTTTCCGCCAGCTCGCTCATTTCGTTTCTCTAGGTGTTGCGACAAGTGCTGCTGTTAGCGCTGGATTTCGCGATCGCGATCCAGTGGGTACGGCAGGTCGAGCAGGTGCAGGGCTGGCCCTTCGAGCGCGCCCAGATGGATATCACCCCCTTCTGCTGCTTCGGCTTGCAGCACGGCCAGGAGTTCAATGTTTTGCTCGGCGCGGGCGGCCAGCACCACTTCACCGATGGAACTGCCATGGGTCGGGGAGAACAGTGGCGTACCAGGTTCAGGCAGCTCGTTGGCATCCAGTTTCAGGCGATACAAGCGGCGCTTGAGTTTGCCCAGGTACTGCATGCGCGCGACGATTTCCTGGCCGGTGTAGCAACCTTTCTTGAAGCTCACGCCACCCACGGCTTGCAGATTGAGCATCTGCGGGATGAACAACTCGCGAGTGCTCGACATGACCTGACCGATCCCTGCGCGGATCTGGCCCAACAGCCATTGATTCAGATCGCCTTCGGCCAATACGGCGGACAGCTTGCCCTTGATAAGGTCGGCCTTGTCAGCGGCGACCCAGAGTTCGGCGCGGTCCGGCGAGACGCGAATGGCGATCAAGCCGTCATTGCGCGCGACGCTGTCGGTGTCGGTCGGAAGCTCAAGACCGAGGCTGATCATTGCCGCATCATCATGGTCGATACCGAAGCGGACCCAGGCAGCGCTTTCATCGGTCAGTTTTGACTTGGAAAACACTGCGTACTTTTTCAGGTCAGCCAGTTGCGGTTCCAGCAGTTCGGTGGCCATGGCCATCAGAACGCCGTCGCCTTCCAGCAGGATGCGGAAACTCGACTGCATCCGGCCCTTCTGCGTGCAGCGGGCGCCGAGGCTGGCCTGGGTGTCACTGAGGTAATTGAGGTTGCAGGTCAATTGGCCTTGCAGGAATTTACTAGCATCCGCGCCGCGTACTGCGAGAACGCCTTCGTGAGACAGGGTGCAGAAAAAAGCAGAATCGGCCATGGGTCATCGCAGGGTAAAGAGTCTGGGGGACATCATAAGGGGGCGCTCTTGAAATGGGTAGTTCACAAAGGATCGTTGGTGGCCGACCAAAGCCGAGTGTTCGACTGTGCCTGGGGCTGTATACTTGCCGCCTATTTGAGGAGCGCTCCATGGTCGAAGATGTTGAACTGAATCGCCTCTACTGGCACAGCCGCCGCGGCATGCTTGAGCTTGACGTGTTGCTGGTGCCGTTCGTGAAAGAGGTCTATCCGCACCTCAATGATGTCGACCGCGATTGCTACCGCAGGCTGCTCGAATGCGAAGATCAGGACATGTTCGGCTGGTTCATGGAACGCGCCGAATCGGAAGATCCGGAGCTTCAGCGCATGGTTCGCATGATTCTGGATCGTGTCCAGCCCAAGTAATGCGTTCGAATGCCGCTGGCATGCCTCACGGCAATTGCTGGCGGCGTATCTCTTGGCCCAGCTGTTCGCGCTGGGTTCGCTGTTCCTTCTCTCAATACCGGTCTGGGCCAGTCTGCTCGGCGCTTTTTGCTGTCTGGCTCATGGCGTTTGGGCGTTGCCGCGTCAGATTATGCTGACACACCCTCAGGCATTTCGCGGCTTGCGTCGCAATGCAGATGGCTGGCAGTTGTGGAATCAGGAGGAAGGTTGGCAATCGGTGCAGCTACGACCGGACAGCCTGGCGCTACCTTTGCTCGTTGTGCTGCGTTTTCGTCTGCGGGGTGAGCGGCGGGTCAGGGCGATTTGTGTGCCCCGTGACTCGCAGGCGGCGGATCTGCACCGGCGCCTGCGGGTTCGGCTCACGTTCAGTCGACGTAGGTGGGCGGCACCAGAATAGTGTCCAGGGCAACCGGCAGCATGTTTGGATAGTCGAGGGTGTAATGCAGGCCGCGACTTTCCTTGCGTTCCATGGCGGACTGGATCATCAGCTCGGCCACTTGGGCCAGGTTACGCAATTCGATCAAATCGCGACTGACCTTGTAGTTGCTGTAGAACTCGTCGATTTCGTCCAGCAACAACCGCACGCGGTGCTGTGCCCGTTGCAAGCGCTTATTGGTGCGCACGATGCCGACATAGTCCCACATGAATCGCCGCAGTTCGTCCCAGTTGTGCGCAATGATCACGTCCTCATCGGAGTCGGTGACCTGGCTCGCATCCCAGACGGGCAGGGCGATCGGAACCGAAACCTGCGGCAGCTGCTCAAGAATGTCCGCCGCCGCCGAACGCGCGTAAACGAAACACTCGAGTAACGAGTTGCTGGCCATGCGGTTGGCGCCGTGCAGGCCGGTGAAGCTGGTTTCGCCAATGGCATATAGCCCCGGCACGTCGGTGCGACCCTGCTGATCGACCATCACGCCGCCGCAGGTGTAGTGCGCCGCCGGAACCACCGGAATCGGTTGCTTGGTGATGTCGATGGAGAATTCGAGGCAGCGTTCGTACACCGTCGGGAAGTGAGTCTTGATGAACGCTTCCGGCTTGTGGCTGATGTCCAGATAGACACAATCGACGCCCAGGCGCTTCATTTCATGGTCGATGGCCCGGGCGACGATGTCGCGTGGGGCCAGCTCGGCGCGAGGGTCGAAGCGTTGCATGAAGCGTTCGCCGTTGGGCAGTTTCAGGTGTGCGCCTTCGCCGCGCAGGGCTTCGGTGATCAGGAAACTCTTGGCTTGCGGGTGATACAGGCAAGTGGGGTGAAACTGGTTGAATTCCAGGTTCGCCACCCGGCAGCCCGAACGCCAGGCCATGGCAATGCCATCACCGCAGGCGCCGTCGGGGTTGCTGGTATAGAGATAGACCTTTGCTGCGCCGCCCGATGCGAGGATCACAAAGCGTGCACCGTAGGTGTCGACTTCACCGGTCCCGCGATTGAGGACGTAGGCGCCGAGGCAGCGATCACCTTCAAGGCCCAGGCGCTTTTCGGTGATCAGGTCGACCGCGACCCGCTGCTCCAGCAGTTCGATGTTCGGTCGTTGCCTGGCCTTGTCGAGCAAGGTTCTGAAAATCGCTGCGCCCGTGGCATCGGCGGCATGGATGATGCGCCGATGGCTGTGACCGCCTTCGCGGGTCAGGTGGAACTCGAATCCGCCATCTTCGGTGCCGGACTGTTCATCGCGGGTGAAAGGCACACCTTGGTCGATCAGCCATTGAATCGCCTCTTTACTGTGCTCGACGGTAAAGCGCACGGCGTCTTCGTGGCACAGGCCGCCGCCAGCATTGAGGGTGTCATCGACATGTGATTCAACGGTGTCGGTGTCATCCAGGACGGCAGCGACGCCACCCTGGGCCCAGAAAGTCGAGCCATTGGCGAGGTCGCCTTTGCTCAGTACGGCGATGCGCAAATGACCGGGCAAGGTCAGCGCAAGGCTCAAGCCGGCAGCACCGCTGCCAATTACCAGAACATCGTGTTGAAACTGTTGGCTCATTTCAGGATTCCGCTCAAAGCGACCCGGGTCGGGGTTGGCGCAAGACACCTGGATCGGCGAGTCAAGACAGCCACACAGCCCACTAGTATATAGAGGGGGGGAGCGGCACAATAGCGAGCACACATGGCATTGTGAAACTACTGTGACGGAAAATACCTGACGCTTCGTCGGATGGTTTTTCGGTCGGTTTGGCGACAAGACGACTGTATCAGCGATTTAACAGTCTTTTTCTATTCACGGTTGCACAATGTCGGTTCTGCGCAGCTATAAATATTTGGAACTTTTGCCAAAGGCCCAAGATCAATAGACCGTTACCTGATTCAAGGGACAGTGTCGGCTTCAACGCGGGATCTGTGATTTGATCCTTGCCGGCGAATCCGATGACTAGATTATTCGCGCAGCCGGGTTGACCCGCGCTGCGCTTTTCGTGCGTGCCAAATCAGAGCCCGCAGGAAACTTGCTTGGAGGGGGAGAACTTTTGCGAAAAGCCCGAGTCTATGTTTGCAAGTCTGGTTGTTTAGTTATGCAAGCCTCCTCCGAGCTTATCGAGGAGTGTTCATGCTAACCCAGGAAGAGGATCAGCAGCTGGTCGAACGCGTTCAGCGCGGCGACAAGCGAGCTTTCGATCTGCTAGTGCTGAAATACCAGCACAAAATTCTCGGGTTGATCGTGCGTTTCGTGCACGACACCCATGAAGCCCAGGATGTGGCGCAGGAAGCCTTTATCAAGGCGTACCGTGCACTTGGAAATTTTCGCGGGGACAGCGCGTTTTATACGTGGCTTTACCGCATCGCCATCAACACGGCGAAAAACTATCTGGTTTCACGCGGCCGTCGGCCGCCGGATAGCGATGTCAGTTCCGAGGATGCAGAGTTCTACGATGGCGATCATGGCCTCAAGGATCTCGAGTCGCCAGAACGTGCATTGCTGCGGGATGAGATCGAAGGCACCGTCCATCGAACCATTCAGCAACTGCCAGAAGATTTGCGTACGGCTTTAACTTTACGTGAATTCGATGGTCTGAGTTACGAGGACATTGCGGCCGTCATGCAATGTCCGGTGGGTACCGTGCGCTCCCGGATTTTCCGCGCTCGGGAAGCCATCGATAAAGCCCTGCAGCCGTTGTTGCAGGAAAACTGAGACAGCGGCGACAGCCAAGAGAGGAACGCCATGAGTCGTGAAGCCCTGCAGGAATCGCTGTCCGCGGTGATGGATAACGAAGCGGACGAATTGGAATTGCGTCGGGTATTGAATGCCTTTGACGATGTTGAAACCCGTGATACCTGGGCTCGTTATCAAATCGCTCGGGCAGTTATGCACAAGGATTTGCTGCTTCCACGTCTGGATATCGCTGCGGCAGTCTCTGCTGCGCTGGCTGACGAAGCTGTACCTGCAAAAGCCTCCCGTGGTCCATGGCGCAGCCTGGGTCGTCTGGCGGTCGCTGCTTCGGTAACCCTCGCCGTACTGGCAGGTGTTCGTCTGTATAATCAGGACGAGATCGCCGGGGTCGAGCTGGCTCAACAATCCAGTCAACCAGGTCTGGCCGTTCCTCAGGTCAAGGGTCCAGCTGTATTAGCAGGCTACAATGAGAGTTCGGAAGCCACTGGCCCTATGGCCAACGGCGTATTGCAAGGTCAGCCAGGCTGGCACGATCAGCGTCTGCCAGGCTACTTGCGCCAACATGCTCAACAGGCTGCACTGAAAGGTACTGAGAGCGCTCTGCCTTACGCTCGTGCAGCAAGTCTGGAAAACCGTTAAGGAGGATCATGCGCGCCATCCCTCTACTTACGCTTCTGCTCGGTGGCTGGTTTGTTGTTCCAGCCCATGCTGATGAAGCCCAGGACTGGTTGACCCGTCTGGGCCAAGCCGAGCAACAGCAAAGCTTTCACGGTACATTCGTCTACGAGCGTAACGGTAGTTTTTCTACCCATAACATCTGGCACCGCGTCCAGGATGGCAAGGTCCGCGAGCGGTTACTCCAGCTCGATGGCTCGGCACAGGAAGTCGTGCGCATTGATGGGCGTACTCAATGCGTCAGTGGCATTCTGATAGCAGGGCTTGGAGATTCCCCCAGCTCCTCTGCTCGTGCACTCGATCCACAAAAGCTAAAGAATTGGTACGACCTTGCCGTCATTGGCAAGTCGCGTGTGGCTGGGCGTGCGGCGGTGATCGTTTCACTGACGCCTCGCGATCAACACCGCTACGGTTTTGAATTGCATCTGGATAAAGAAACCGGCCTGCCTCTCAAATCATTGCTTCTGAATGAACGAGGGCAGTTGCTGGAGCGATTCCAGTTCACGCAACTGGATACCGCCGATGTTCCGTCCGACAGCGACTTGAAGCCTGGCACCGATTGCAAAACTATTGCCCTCGACAGTGACAAGGCTTCTGCAATCAAGACAGCGCAAGTATGGCGTTCGGACTGGTTACCACCTGGTTTCGAGCTGACCAGCAGTACCTCCCGCAAGGATCCAGAGACCAAAACCCAAGTCAACAGTCTGATGTATGACGATGGTCTGGCCCGTTTCTCGGTTTTCCTTGAGCCGTTGAATGGCGCAACAATTACTGACACTCGCACCCAGTTGGGGCCGACCGTTGCAGTTTCCCGACGCTTGACTACCCCGCAAGGCGAGATGATGGTGACCGTGGTCGGTGAGATTCCGATTGGCACCGCCGAACGGATTGCGCTATCCATGCGCAGCGACGCCACTGCAACCAAGTAGTGAGCTGAAATCGAAATGTTTGGTGAGCATTTCAACTTGCAAATATCCCCGATTTTTTCTATAGGTCAGAGCCTCTCGGCTCTGGCCTTGTTTGTTGTTCCCGGAACAAAAATACCGGCGTATCGTTCCCGGTGTTCCTTGCTCCATATCGCTTAACCATGCTCGTCGTAACGGGAGCCGTATGTCGATACCACGCTTGAAACCTTATCTTTCTATTTTTGCCACCGTGCTGGTGCTTGGTCAGGCGGTCGCTGTTCAGGCGGCCGAGTTGCCTGACTTTACTCAGTTGGTCGAGCAGGCCTCGCCTGCGGTGGTAAACATCAGTACCACGCAGAAACTGCCGGACCGCAAAGTGTCGAGCGAGCAGATGCCTGACCTTGAAGGCTTGCCGCCAATGCTGCGCGAGTTCTTCGAACGCGGCATGCCACAGCCGCGTACGCCTCGCGGTGATCGTCAGCGTGAAGCCCAATCCTTGGGTTCGGGCTTCATCATTTCGCCTGATGGCTACATCCTGACCAATAACCATGTGATTGCCGATGCCGACGAAATTCTCGTTCGTCTCGCCGACCGCAGCGAATTGAAGGCCAAGCTGATCGGCACCGATCCACGTTCCGACGTGGCGCTGTTGAAAATCGAAGGCAAGGATCTGCCGGTCCTGAAACTCGGCAAATCCCAGGATCTGAAAGCCGGCCAGTGGGTCGTGGCGATTGGCTCGCCATTCGGTTTCGACCATACCGTGACCCAAGGTATCGTCAGCGCCATTGGTCGCAGCCTGCCGAACGAAAACTATGTGCCGTTCATCCAGACCGACGTGCCGATCAACCCGGGTAACTCGGGTGGTCCGCTGTTCAATCTGGCCGGTGAAGTGGTGGGCATCAACTCGCAGATCTACACCCGTTCCGGCGGCTTCATGGGCGTGTCGTTCGCGATCCCTATCGATGTCGCCATGGACGTTTCCAATCAGCTCAAAAGCGGCGGCAAAGTCAGCCGTGGCTGGTTGGGTGTGGTGATTCAGGAAGTGAACAAGGACCTGGCCGAGTCGTTCGGTCTGGAGAAGCCAGCCGGCGCGCTGGTGGCTCAGATCCAGGATGACGGCCCGGCTGCCAAGGGTGGCCTGCAAGTAGGGGACGTAATCCTGAGCATGAACGGCCAACCGATCGTCATGTCCGCCGATCTGCCACACCTGGTGGGCGCGCTGAAGGCCGGCTCGAAAGCTGATCTGGAAGTGATTCGTGAAGGTAAGCGCAAGAATGTCGAGTTGACAGTCGGCGCTATCCCGGAAGAAGGCAAAGAGCTGGATGCGCTGCCGAAATCCAGCACCGAGCGCAGCAGCAATCGCCTGGGTGTTTCCGTGGTCGAGCTGACTGATGAACAGAAGAAAACCTACGACCTCAAAGGCGGCGTCGTCATCAAGGAAGTCCAGGACGGTCCTGCTTCTCTGATTGGCCTGCAGCCAGGCGATGTGATCACTCACCTGAATAATCAGGCAATCGGTTCCACCAAGGAGTTCACGGATATCGCCAAGGCGCTGCCGAAGAACCGCTCGGTGTCGATGCGGGTTCTGCGTCAAGGACGCGCCAGCTTCATCACCTTCAAACTGGCTGAATAATCCGGTTGTCGGTTGAATAAAAAACCGCCTCGAAAGAGGCGGTTTTTTTTATGTCTAAAATTTTTTTCTGACAAGCGTCAGCCCATCATGTCCTTGATCATGCGCTCTTCCTCCATCAGCTCACGTTGCCGTGCGTCGATCCGCGATGACAGCGGGAAGTTGGTGCCTGCCTTGCGCTTGGCGAAGTCCAGTTGTTGAATGGCCTGACGGTAATCCCCGACCAGGGCGAAATACTCGGCACGGGCCTGATGCAGGCCGATGATGTTGCCTGAGAGACCGCGAGTCTCGGCCACCATGTACCAGACGTCCGGATCGTCCGGACGGCTCTTGAGCAGATTCTCCAGCGCTTTTTCCGCGTCGGGCGCACGGTTCTGCTTGAGCAGCAGATCGACTCGCACCGAATTCAGCGGATAGTTACCGGGATACTGCGTCAACATTCGGTCAACCCGGGACTGGGCGTCCGGCAGACGATTGTTGGTGATGTCCAGATCGACCAGCGCCAGGTTGTAGATGATCTCGTTCGGAGACTTGGCCAGCAGCAACTTGAGGTTTTCCCGTGCTTCATTCAGCTGGCCGCCCTTGATCTGGGCGATGGCCAGGCCATAGCGAGCGACATCATTTTTCGGGTTTTCATCAAGCTGGGCGCGAAAGCGTTTGGCGCCCAGGCCTGGGGTTTCTTCATAGATCAACTGGACCCGTGCACGAATCAGCTGATAACGCATCGTGTCTTCGATGCCGCCGGGTTTTGCCTGTTCGGCGCGGTTGCGCGTGTCAGCGATCCGCGACTCGGTCACCGGGTGAGTCAGCAGAAATTCCGGTGGCTTGGCGTCAAAGCGATATTGGCGCGCCAATCGCTCGAACATGGTCGGCATTGAGCGCGGATCGTAACCGGCCTTTTCTAGATTGAGGATACCGATGCGGTCTGCTTCCTGTTCGTTCTGGCGAGAGAAACGCCGTTGTTCCTGAACGGCTGCCGCCTGCGTGCCCGCAATGGCTGCAATCCCGGCATCGCCGGCGCCGGCTGCGGCAATCACGATCCCGGCCAGCAGCGCGGCCATCATCGGCACCTGCATGCGCTGTTGGGCTTCGACGCCACGGGCGAAGTGGCGCTGCGACAAGTGAGCCAATTCGTGAGCGAGTACCGAGGCGTATTCGCCTTCGGTCTGGGCATTGAGGAACAAGCCACCGTTAACCCCGACAATGCCGCCCGGTGCGGCGAAGGCGTTGAGTTGCGGGCTGTTGATCAGGATGAACTCCAGGCGCCGGTCATTGACCTGGCTGGTCTCGACCAGTCTGTAGACGCTGGATTCGACGTAGTCCTTGAGCTGTGGATCGTTGAGCTGCGAAACCTGGCTGCGCAACAGCGCCAGCCAGGCACGGCCCAACTGATGTTCCTGTTGCGGCGAGACGATGGCAGAACTGGCGTCGCCGAGTGACGGCAGGTCGTCGGCGAAGCCCGGTGAGGCGAGCAGGCAAGCGAGCGTCAGCAGGGTAGGGCGCAAAAAAGTCATGCACAAAGCCTTAGTCGACAAAGACCTTACTGTAGCCGGACACTACGCTTGGGACCAGATATTCTAGCCGCTCAACCACCTGAACCGGAGTGATGCAATGACCGACGCTGTAGCCCATGACGCCGAACTCGACGCCAGTGGCCTGAATTGCCCCTTGCCGTTGCTGAAGGCCAAGCTGGAACTCAATCGACTGGCCAGCGGCGCGGTGCTCAAGGTGATCGCCACCGATGCGGGCTCGCAGCGCGACTTCCGCACCTTTGCCCGATTGGCTGGTCATACGCTGCTTCGTGAAGAAGATGAAGCGGGTGTTTACCGCTACTGGTTGAAAAAAGCCTGAATTCTACTGCGTTCGTTTCTAAGGATTATTGATGTTCAAGGTGTTACGCGACTGGATTCAGCGCTACTTCTCCGATGAAGAGGCCGTGGTGCTGGCGGTCCTGCTGTTTCTGGCGTTTACCGCCGTGCTGACGCTGGGCGGCATGCTTGCGCCCGTGCTGGCCGGGATGGTGCTGGCGTATCTGATGCAAGGGTTGGTCGTCACTCTCGAACGCCTGCGCATGCCGGGCGGGGTGGCGGTGGGGTTGGTCTTTGCGTTGTTCATGGGGCTATTGCTGGTGTTCATCGTGATTGTGGTGCCGTTGCTCTGGCATCAGCTGATCACGCTGTTCAACGAGTTACCCGGCATGCTCGCCAAATGGCAGTCGCTGTTATTGCTGCTGCCCGAGCGCTATCCGCATCTGGTATCCGACGAGCAGGTGCTGCAAGCCATCGAAGTGGCGCGGGGCGAGATTGGCAAGTTCGGTCAGTGGGCGCTGACGTTCTCGCTGTCGAGTCTGCCGCTGCTGGTGAACATCATGATCTACCTGGTGCTGGTGCCGATCCTGGTGTTTTTCTTTCTCAAGGACCGGGAGATGATCGGTCAGTGGGTGCGTGGTTACTTGCCCCGTGAGCGGGCGCTGATCACCCGCGTCGCTCACGAGATGAACCGGCAGATTGCCAATTACATTCGCGGCAAGGTCATCGAGATTTTCATTTGCGGTGGCGTGACCTACATCGGTTTCGTTGTTTTGGGGCTGAACTACGCGGCGCTGCTGGCATTGCTGGTGGGTGTGTCGGTGGTGGTGCCTTACGTCGGCGCCGTGGTGGTGACCGTGCCGGTCATGCTGATTGCGCTGTTCCAGTGGGGCTGGAGCGATCAGTTCATCTATTTGATGGCGGTCTACGGGATCATCCAGACGCTGGACGGCAACGTGCTGGTGCCACTGCTGTTCTCGGAAGCGGTCAATCTGCATCCGGTGGCGATCATCTGCGCGGTATTGTTGTTTGGCGGGCTGTGGGGCTTTTGGGGTGTGTTCTTTGCGATTCCGCTGGCGACGCTGTTCAAGGCGGTGCTGGATGCGTGGCCGCGCAAGGAGCCAGAAGTCGCGCCGTTGCTTTAACAGCTAGCCAGAATGGAGGGTGGGGCTGATGGCCTCATCCCGAGCAAGCTCGGTCCCACATTTGATCTGTGTGAACACAAAACCAATGTGGGAGCTTGCTCGCGATAGGGCCCGAACAGGTGCCAGATGAATCAGGCCTTGTTCAGCGCTTGAGCCGCAGCCAATACCGCATCCACATGCCCCGGCACCTTCACGCCGCGCCATTCCTGACGCAGCACACCGTCCTTGTCGATCAGGAACGTGCTGCGATCAACGCCCATATATTCTTTGCCATAGAGCTTTTTCAGCTTGATCACGTCGAACTGCTGGCAGAGCGCCTCTTCCTTGTCGCTGATCAGCTCGAAGGTGAACGCCTGCTTGGCCTTGAAATTTTCGTGTGATTTAAGGCTGTCGCGGGACACGCCGAAGACTTCGGTGTTGGCGGCTTTAAAAGCATCAAGCTGATCACGAAAGCCCTGACCCTGAGTGGTGCAGCCTGGCGTGCTGTCCTTCGGATAGAAGTAAATCACCACCTGCTTGCCTTTGAGGCTCGCGAGGTTGACGGTCTGCCCGCTGGTGGCGGGTGCTTCGAAGTCGGCAACCGGTTGGTCGATGGCAACGGCCATGAAAGCTTCCTTACATTGGGTTTTGTGGGCGCCACGGTTCGATCAGGGCATCCAGGTTCAGCGCGTCGGCGAAATCCAGGAACTGATCGCGCAGCCAGCTGATCTGCACACCGGCCGGCAAGGTCACGGTAAACGTGGCATTGAGCATGGTGCCGCCGGTTTGCGGAGCCTGATAGGTGTCGCAGGTCAGGTTCTCGAGCTCGACGTTGTGGTCCATGAAGAACTGGCACAGCTCGTTGATGATGTCCGAGCGGTAAGCCGAGCTGACATAAGCGACGTATGGCAGGGCTTGAGGACGATTCTCCAGCGCTGCGCTGCGCACCACATTGACCGTAAAGGCGTGCTTCTTGGCGAGGCTCGGCAGGCTGCCTTCGAGGCGCGCCAGGGCGTCCCAGCTGCCGGAGATCTCGAGGATCAACGCACTGCACTCGCCATGACGCGTCAGGCGAGAAGTGACCACGGCGCAGCGGTTTTCATGGCTGGCGCGGCACAGGACGTTAGTCAGCTCCATGGGGTTGGCGCCGAGGGCACTGATGACAAGGAATTGTTCGCGAACTGTGGGGGTGGACATGCAGCATTCCTAAAGCGATGAGCGGTCGATACTTCTACGGGCTTTTTTTACCGAGAGCGAGCCTGCGGATGCGAATTCAAAAAACCCGAGCCGCAAGGTTGCAACGTGCTCCAGAGTGGCAAGAGCGAGGGGTGGCAACGCTGGATCGGGGCTTGTGATGCCGAAAATGGAGGCTGGAACCCGGCGTACGAGCTTATCAGTACCGATCAAAGTCTGAAGGGTAGCGAAAAGCAGCGCCAAGGGGAATGGCAGCAGCGCAGTACTTCGCTTGTACAAGCATCTTGGCGCCAGTACCATTACCGCTCTCTTTTTCCGGCAGGAGCGGTTTCATGATTGCGGGCAGTATGGTGGCACTGGTCACACCCATGGATGCACAAGGGCGTCTTGACTGGGACAGCCTCAGCAAACTCGTGGACTTCCATCTTGAAAACGGCACCCATGCCATTGTCGCGGTCGGTACTACCGGCGAGTCGGCAACCCTCGATGTAGACGAACACATCGCCGTCATCAAGGCCGTGGTCAAGCAGGTCAATGGCCGTATTCCGGTCATCGCCGGTACCGGCGCCAACTCGACCCGCGAAGCCGTTGAACTGACCCGCAACGCCAAAGAGGCCGGCGCCGACGCCTGTCTGCTGGTCGTTCCGTATTACAACAAGCCGACTCAGGAAGGTTTGTACCTGCACTTCAAGCACATTGCTGAAGCGGTCGACATTCCACAGATCCTCTACAACGTTCCTGGCCGCACCTCCTGCGACATGCAGGCCGAGACCGTGATTCGCCTGTCCACTGTGCCGAACATCATCGGTATCAAGGAAGCCACCGGCGACATGAAGCGTGCCAAGGCAATCCTTGATGGCGTGAGCAAGGACTTCATCGTGCTGTCCGGCGATGATCCGACCGCCGTCGAGCTGATCCTGATGGGTGGCAAGGGCAACATCTCCGTCACCGCCAACGTCGCCCCGCGCGAAATGGCTGACCTGTGCGAGGCCGCGCTCAAGGGCGACGCCGAGACTGCACGGGCAATCAACGAAAAATTGATGCCGCTGCACAAGGATCTGTTCATCGAAGCCAACCCGATTCCGGTGAAGTGGGCTTTGGTCGAAATGGGCCTGATGCACGAAGGCATTCGCCTGCCACTGACCTGGTTGAGCGCACCTTGTCATGAAACGCTTCGCACGGCCCTGCGCCAGTGCAGCGTCCTGGTTTAATTGAGGAAGTACTACGCATGAAGCGATTGGCCGGACTTTCCGCACTTGCCTTGATCATCTCCAGCACCAGTGGCTGCGGATGGGTCTGGGGCCCGGAAGGTTATTTCCGTGACCGCGGTAGCGATTACCTGGAAGCGCAACAGACTGCACCCATGCAATTGCCGTCGGATGTCAGCACCGCCAAACGTCTGGATCCGCTGTTGCCGATCCCGCGCAACGTGGCCGATGACACCGTCAAGGGCGAGTACATCGTGCCTCGTCCGCAGCCGTTGTCGGCAGGGGCCGACGCCAGCGCCTACTCCCTGCAAAAGACCGGTGATTCGCGTTGGATCGTCGCACAGAACCCGCCGGCCGAAGCCTGGCCAGTGGCCGTGCAGTTCTTCCAGGACAACGGTTTCCGTCTGGACGAACAGCGTCCGCAAACCGGCGAATTCACCACCTCCTGGCAGCATTCCGACGAACTGTCCGCCGCAATGGCCAAGCGCCTGAGCGCAGCTGGTGTCGGCGCTGACAGCGAAACCCGCGTGCGGGTCCGCATCGAGCCAGGCGTGCAGCGCAACACCAGTGAAATCTACGTGGTCAGCGCCGAGCGTCCTGCCGGTAGCACCTCTGACGTGGCCTTCACCAACCGTTCGGTCAACAGTGGCCTGGACGCGGCACTGGTCGACGACATGCTCGCGAGCATGAGCCGCACTTCGGAGAAGGGCGGTTCGGTCTCCATGCTGGCGTCGCGTGATTCCGATACGCCAAGTCGTGTCAGCCTGAGCGAAGACGGCAGCGGTAACCCTGTCCTGAACGTCGGCACCGATCTGGATCGTGCCTGGTCGAGCGTCGGTCGTGCGCTGGAACAGGGCGAATGGCGCGTAGAAGACATCAACCGCAGCCTGGGTCTGTATTACATCAACCTGTCTGAAAAAGCCGAGAAGAAAGACGAGAAACCTGGTTTCTTCAGCGGCCTGTTCGGCAGCGCGCCGAGCAAGGAAGAAGTTGAAGCCCGTGCCGAGCGTTATCAGGTTCGCCTGAGCAAGGTTGGCGACAACGTCCAGGTCACCGTCGAGAAAAACATCAACACCGTGGCGCCGGCAGATGTGGCGCGCAAGGTATTGAGCGTGATTCAGGACAACCTGGGCTGATCACATGCGTTTTGCCGTTCTCGGCAGCGGTAGCCAAGGGAACGGCACGCTGATAGCCAGCGCTGACACGTATGTGCTGGTGGATTGTGGTTTCTCCCTGCGGGAAACCGAAAAGCGCCTGCTGCGCCTGGGTGTGAACCCTGCGCAGTTGAGCGCGATACTCGTGACCCACGAACATGCCGACCACGTGCATGGCGTGGGTTTGCTGTCTCGGCGCTACAATCTGCCTGTCTACCTCAGTCGCGGTACCCTGCGCGGGATGCGCAAACCAATTGAACCGGCTGGCCTTCTGGCCGGCGGCGAGCAACTGCAGATCGGCGCACTGAGCATCGGCGTCATTGCCGTGGCCCATGATGCACAGGAGCCGACGCAATACGTCTTCAGTGACGGTGAACGGCGCTTTGGCCTGTTGACCGACCTGGGCTCGTATTGCAACAAGGTGCTGGACGGCTATCGGGACCTCGATGCGTTGATGATCGAGTCCAACCATTGCCGTGACATGCTGGCTCGCGGTCACTATCCGTACTTTCTCAAGCAACGGGTAGGCGGTGAACTGGGGCATTTGAACAACCATCAGGCGGCATTCCTGGTGTCCGAGTTGGGCTGGCAAGGCCTGCAACACCTGGTCCTGGCCCATCTGAGCAGCAAGAACAACCTGCCGCAGCTGGCCCGGCAATGTTTTGTCGACACCCTCGGGTGCGACCCGGACTGGCTGCAACTGGCCGATCAAGATTCAGGGCTCGACTGGCGACACATCGCCTAGCCCACCTACTTAGCAAGCGGAGCCCATCATGGAAAAACGTGAAGAACTCTACCGCGGCAAAGCCAAATCGGTTTTCAAGACCGACGACGCTGACCGCTTGATCCTGCTGTTTCGCAACGACACTTCGGCGTTCGACGGCAAGCGCATCGAGCAGCTCGACCGCAAAGGCATGGTGAACAACAAGTTCAACGCCTTCATCATGCAGAAACTCGAAGCAGCCGGCGTGCCGACCCAATTCGACAAACTGCTGGGTGACAACGAATGCCTGGTGAAGAAGCTCGACATGATCCCGGTCGAGTGCGTCGTGCGTAACTACGCCGCCGGCAGCCTGGTCAAGCGCCTGGGCGTCGAAGAGGGCATGAAGCTCAACCCTTACACCTTCGAACTGTTCCTGAAGGACGACGCCAAGGGCGACCCGTTCATCAACGAATCCCACGTCGTGGCATTCGGTTGGGGCACTGCCGAGCAACTGGTTCGCATGAAAGAACTGTCGCTCAAGGTCAACGAAGTCCTGAGCAAACTGTTCGACGACGCCGGCCTGCTGCTGGTCGACTTCAAACTGGAATTCGGCGTGTTCTCCGACGGCTCCATCGTCCTGGGCGACGAATTCAGCCCGGACGGCTGCCGTCTGTGGGATAAGGCCACCGGCAAGAAAATGGACAAGGACCGCTTCCGTCAGGGCCTCGGTGACGTCATCGAAGCCTACGAAGAAGTCGCCAATCGTCTGGGCGTACCGCTTTAATCGACGCAAGCATCTGATAGCACGGAAAAATTTCGCTTAGGGGGTTCGCTTCCGGCAAAAGTGTTGTTATGATGCGCGCCGTTGGAGAGATGCCAGAGTGGCCGAATGGGACGGATTCGAAATCCGTTGTACCTTCACCGGTACCTAGGGTTCGAATCCCTATCTCTCCGCCATTATTGGATAAGACTAAGCCCCTGAAATTGTTAAAGATTTCAGGGGCTTTTTCGTTTCTGGCGTTTCGTTTCAGGGCAAATTGGCCGCCTGTTTTCCCGGCGAGCGGTACGACTTTCTCGCGAAACATCAGCGGTATCGCTCTTTGCTATCGAACCTGAGCTCTCGCCCGGATCACCCACAATCCCAGCAAAGTCAGAACGGCAAAGCCCCCACCCATCAAGAAAGTGCCTTGGAAGCCTACCGTGTCCCACAACGCCCCAGCGATGACGCTGGCCAGCAGCAAGGTCAACCCGGTCAACAGATTGAACATGCCAAATGCCGTCCCGCGAAGTTCAGCCGGCGCGCAATCGGCGATCAGGGCGGCGAATATCCCTTGGGTAAACCCCATGTGCAGCCCCCATAGAACGACGCCGACGACCAGGCCATCGATACCCGGCGCGAACGCCAGAGTCAGGTCGGCAGCAATCAGCAATATCAAACCTGCGCCGAGCACCGCCACGCGGCTGACACGATCAGACAAGGCCCCGGCGGGATAGGCTGACAGTGAGTACGCCACCCCCATCAGGACAAGCACCGCTGGCGCCCACTTCGGCGCCAACCCGACAGCCTGACCGCGCAGAATCAGAAAGGCTTCGCTGAAACGCGCCAGGGAGAACACCGCAGCGACACCCACCACCCACCAGTAGCCAGCGCCCAGTCGGGCTAATTCCCGCCGGCTCAAAGGCGCACGCACCCGGTGCGTCCCTTCCACTTGTTTGGGCTCATGAACGAACACGAGCAGCACCGCGACGGCGAGGAAGGCCGGGATGACGGCCACCCAGAACACAGTCTGGAAGTGGTTCGCGGTTAGCCACATCAATCCGATCGCCAGCAACGGTCCCAGGAATGCACCAACGGTATCCAGAGTTTGCCGCAGGCCGAAAGCGGCCCCCCGTATCGCGGGCGGCGTGATGTCGGCCACCAACGCATCGCGCGGGGCGCCGCGAATACCTTTGCCAATGCGGTCGATAAAGCGAGCCCCGATCAGCCAGTCCAGCGAGCCCGCCAAAGGAAAGATCGGTTTGGACAGCGCCCCCAGCCCATAGCCCAGCGCCGCGAGCAGTTTGCGCTTGCCCAATCGATCACTGAGTGCCCCGGAGAATACCTTGGTGATAGAGGCCGTAGCCTCGGCTATGCCTTCGATGAGACCCACGGCCAAAACGGAGGTACCCAGTACTGTGACCATATAGAGCGGCAACAACGCATGGATCATTTCTGAGGAGATGTCCATCAGCATCGAGACGAAGCCCAGCGCCCAGATACCGCCAGGCATGGTGCGCCAGACGTTGCCGGTTGACGCCTTCTCGATTGGCGCAGTAACCGAAGTGTCACCCGACTTGTCAGTGGTTTTCATCATGAGCCTCGAAAGCCTGTTTTGGCGTAGGCATCTAATAGCGCCTCGCACCCCAGCAGCCGCGTTGCCGCTACCTCCGCCAAGATACGCTGTATCGATGAGCGATTTCGATCAAACAGTTGCGCAATCTGCTGAAGAAAGTCGCCTTTCTGCTAGCGATCCCACATCAGCTTTTTCTGGCTTTCGGTGTAACCCTGGTCATTAGCTATCATGCAATACAGAGCAAATCACCGGATGACGGGGGAATGCATGAAGAGATGGCGACGGTTTTGGGTGTTTGTGAAGCTGCTGGCAGCATTTACAGCCTGCCTGGCCGCTGCTGTTCAGGCTTTTAGCTACATGTTGGAAAGTCCCGACGCAGCGCAAATGCACCCGTTGAGCATTGTGGTGGTTGGACTGATCTTTGGCTTCATCACCTATGGAATCCTTTCACTGATTGAAAGGGCTGTACGGAGTTTTCTGCCCCATCCTGACCCAGTCACCACCACGGTAGCGGCTCAACCCCAGACAGAACTTGAGGAAGATGCCGTGCTGATGGAAGAACAGCCTTTGGCCCTGTCGACTGACGATTCAACTCAGCAGAAAAATCAGTGAACAGTCTGTATGGCATGTATTACTGGACGATCACCAAAGGCTCGAATCAGAGTTTTTGCGTCGGACCAGACAGCACCGCAGCGTAAGAAAAATATGCATCTTCAAGGGAAAAGTTACTCTGCGCAGTCATCCAATTTACCGCCGCCCGGATCTATTGGTCGTCCCGCCAATCAAGGCTGGATCTGCGAAACATCCCCTGACATTGAAAGACCCTGCCTCAAAAAGACCTCATCTACTCTGGTTTCGCAGGTCACTGATCTGCCGTCATCAGCAATCGCAAGGAGCGAGCAATGTATTTTGAGATTTACAGGCAAACCCGTGGCATCGTACAGACCGGCAAAGGTCAATGGCGGTGGCGTTTGAGGGCGGGAAACCATGAAACGATTGCCAGCGGGGAGGCTTACGTCAACAAGTCTGATTGTGTGCATGCCATCAGTTTGATCAAAGGGACCCACGATCAGACCCCGGTCAAGGAAATCTAGGCTTCAGGTGGTGAAGCTGCTCCATAAGAGCAGCTTCGTTTCAACGGGCGGTCTTACGGTTGTGAGTGGCCCAGTTTTCGTTTGATCAGGTCGTAGACTTCCTTGTGGGTGGAGTTGTGCAGGGTATTACTCTTGCAGGCCAATTTGAGAAACGTTTTAACCTCTTCTTTGGCGTGAGGGTAAAGGCCGGCGACGTAGTCGGCTTCATGGTCCTGAGTGCAGTTGAAGTGTTTGTCGTCTTTCGCTTTATCTCTAGCCATTGATGGGCTCCTTTGAGTTCAAATGGTTGGGTGGTCAGGGCTGTTTTGCCCTAAACGTTGCTGAGCTTAGAGACGCAATCGCTTCCCGCCAGATGAACAAAGAAATCAGGAAGAGGATGTAAGACCAAGCCGTTGCCTTAATCCGGATTAAACGCAAACTGCTTGAGTCGCATAGACGCCGATTGCGACAGCTACCTAAACTGTCATCAGATTTGGGAGCGGGGTCAGTGGATGAATCGTAACGAACTACGCAAGGCCGACATCAACCTGATGGTGGTGTTTGAAACGCTGATGCTCGAACGCAACGTCACCCGGGTGGCGGAGAAATTGTTTCTCGGCCAGCCGACCATCAGTTCTGCGCTCAATCGCTTGCGCACGATGTTCAACGATCCACTGTTCATACGTGTTGGGCATCGTATGGAGCCGACGGCGCGGGCCGAGGAGATTATTCTGCACCTGTCGCCGGCGCTGGATTCGTTGTCGGTGGCATTGAGCCTGACCCATGATTTCGACCCCGCCAGCAGCACCATGACCTTTCGTATCGGGCTGTCGGACGATGTCGAGTTTGGCCTGCTGCCGCCGTTGCTGCGTGCCTTGCGCCATGAAGCACCAAAGGTGGTGTTCGTGGTGCAGCATGTCGATTACTGGCGGATTCCGGATTTGCTGGCGTCCGGCGATATCACCGTTGGTATCAGCCAGACTCGTGGGCTGCCGGCCAACGCCAAGCGCAAGTTGTTGCGGCACATCCTGCCCTGCATTTTGCGCGCGGACGCATCGGACACACCGTTGACGCTTGATGAGTATTGCGCGCGACCGCACGTGCTGGTTTCCCACACCGCCAATGTCAGTGGTTACGCCGATGAGTGGCTGGCGGAGATCGGTCGTACGCGCCAAGTCGTCCTTTCCGTGCCGCAATACAGCTCGCTACCAGCCTTGCTAGCCGGGACCGATCTGATCGCCAGTCTGCCGGACTACGCCGCCGAAGCGATGGCCGCGTCCGGCCAGCTGTTCAAGGAGCCGTTCCCGTTCAAGACGCCAACCCTGGATCTGTCGATGGTCTGGCTCAGCCATGTCGATACCGACCCTGCCGAGCGCTGGTTGAGGTCGCGGCTGGAGGCGTTCATGAGTGAACGCGCGGTTTTATCGCCTGAGTGAGTAGGGCGATGCTGTGTAATATGTACGACCTTTCTGCCAACTTTCAGGAGCTCAGTCATGCCTCACCTGCGCATGGAATACACCGCCAACCTGCCCGGGCTCAATGCCGACGTGGCGTTGATCCGGCTCAACAATGCGTTGGTGGCCTCCGGTCAGTTTGCTGCCGAATACGACATCAAGAGCCGAGCGGTGAAGGTTGATACGTTCAAGGTCGGCACGGCGTTAGGTGAACGGGCCTTTGTGCATGTGAAACTGTCACTATTGAGCGGTCGCTCACCTCAGATCAAGAAGCAGTTGTCCGAAAGCTTGCTGGCGGTTGTTCAGGATCTGTGTGAATGGCCAGCGGATGTTGAAGTCCAGCTGGCCGTGGAAATCCTCGACATTGATCGAGAGTCCTACACCAAGGTCGCCATCAGCCACTGAGTTTCAGGCCATTTCCTGCTCGGCGCAGGCCTTGACCACTTGCTCGCGCAGCCAGGTGTTGGCGCTGTCCTGATCGACATTCTGGCTCCATTGCATGTCGAGGCTGAAACCCGGCAAGCCATTGGGCGCTTCGCAATGATTGAAGATCGCGTCGTTGGCCAGCAATTGTTGGATACGTCGAGGCAGAGTCAGGATGAAGTCGGTGCCGGTGATCATCTTCAGTGCCGCGCTGTAGCTGTTGGAACGCGCGACGATCTGCCGTTTTTGCGCCTGCTGCGCCAGCCAGCCGTCGACCATGTTGGTGGTGGAGGTCCAGGGTGTCGGGAACACATGCCTGCGTTCGACGAAGGCTTGCAGGCTTAAACGCGGCTCCGGCGGTGTGGCACGTTTATCGAAGACACAGACCAGGTCGTCCTCCAGCAGCATCCGGGATTTGAAATCGCCGTGACTGCGATGAAAGTTCGGGCCGAAGCAAATCACCAGGTCGAGGCTGCCGTCGCGCAGTTCTTCGGCCGGGATGTCGGTTTCGAATTTGTGCATGTTGACCATCACTGGCAGGTCGGCGAAATCGAAGCTTTTCAATAGCCGCGGCAAGATCAATTGCTCGAAGTATTCCGGTGCGCAGATATTGAAGGTGACTGGTTGCAGGGTGGGGTCGAATGCTGGTGCACCGGCGTGACACAGGTTGATGCTTTCCAGGATCTTCAGCACGTGGGCGTACATGGTGCTGGCTTTGTAGGTGGGGCGCATACCCGCGCGGGTATTGATGAACAGCTCGTCTTCGAAACTGGTGCGCAGCTTTTTCAGGCAGTAACTCACGGTGGACTGGCTGACGCAGAGCGCCTCGGATACACCGCTGACGCTGCTTTGCTCATACACGGCGATAAACACCATGAGGTCCTGCATATCGAGCTTTCTAAGCAAGTTACTGTTCAGCATCCGTTGGGTCTCGCTGTGCTCCTTGCGCTGACTGTGCGCAAACTTGTGCGAGTGATCCTAACGGAACGATGGTGCCAGGAGAATGCCTTGTAGGAGTTTTCATGGAAAGTTGTGGGACGGTTCCAGAGGCCTTCAGCCTTGAACGGCTGCAGGCACCCCGCGGCGGCTGGACATCAGCAGTGCCCACATACCGACTCCCACCAGCAGCGCGCCGATGATTTCCAGCGGCAGTGGCGACTGACGTAACCAGAACCAGTGAAACAATGTGAGGAGCAGCGTGCTCAGGTAAATGTAGGAAATGACCGAGGAAGGGGCGATAACGCCGATGGCCCGATGCAGCAGCCAGAAGGTCGCCAGCGTGGCGAACACCGCCAGGTAAATCAGCCACCAGAAATCGCTCACGGTCAGCAATGACGCGGATCGCCAGCCGCCGCTGAACCCACAGAATGCCAGCAGAAACAGCGCGCCGAACAGCATGTTCCAGAAAGTCATGCCCACTGGGCCGCGACCCTTTAGGCTGCTGACCTTGAGCCGTTGACTGAGGGGCGAGTAGAGCGCCATCGCCAGGCAACCGACGCCATACACCGACACTGCATACAGCGAAGGCAGCTCACCAGGGCCTGCGCCTTTCAAAACCAGCAACACGGCCCCGGCAGCGGCAATCAGCATCGGCAGCACCCGCTGTTTCAGGTTGCGGTCGGGCATCAATATGGCTTCGAACAACAATGTCAGCAGTGGTACCAAGGTGAACATCGTTCCGGTATTGACGGCCGAGGTGTAGCGCAATGCCTCGAACAGCGAGCCGAAATACACCGCCAGCAGCAAGCCGAGCGCGGCATGGCCGAACAGTCCGCGGGCGGTCATGGCGGTATCGCCTTTGAACAGCAGCAGCGGCAAAAATACCAGGGCGCAGAATAACAGGCGCAAACCGGTCAGCAGGATCGGGTCGATGGCCTGGCTGACCTGTGCTGCCGCAGAAAACGATGCAGCGATCAACAGTGCCCAGAGCAGCATGCCGACGTGAGCGGCGGCGAAACCGGTGTGTTTCATGATGTGAGTTCCTGGGTCAGCGAATGTGTTGGGCGTAATGCCGCGGATCGAAGCGCAAGACCATCAGGATCATCAGTGCCATGACGCCGGTCAGTGACCACCAGGCCCATTCGAAGCTGCCGAGCTGATCGCGGATCAACCCGGCAATCAGCGGTGAGAGACCGGCGATCAGGTAGCCGATGCCTTGCACGAACGCGGTCAGGCCGCCGGCACGCTGGGGATTGTCCAGATGATCCAGGGACACAATCAGGCTCATCGGGAACAGTCCGCCGATGCCGAGCCCCAATAGACATGGCCACAACAGACTCAGGTACTGCGGGCTGAGAATAAGCCCGCAAAAACCCGCCATGATCAGCGCCAGCAACACTACCAGCACCACGCGCCGGTCACGGCTGCGGTTGGCGATGGCCGGTGTCAGCAGGCCAGACAACACTTCCATGGCGGTCAGGAAACCCAGCAGCAACCCGGCGTTTTGTTCGCTCCAACCCTTTTCCACGTAGTACGGCGCCAGCCAGGCCAGCACACAGGTGTAGGACGCCGTGCCCAGGCCGAAGAAGATGGCGAGCAGCCAGGCGCGGGAATTGCCGAAGAAGGATTCATTGCGTTGCGTCTGAGCAGGCTGCGCCGGCAGCCTTTCACGTTGCACGCACCAAAACAGCAGCGCTACCAACGCCAGCGCCGCCCAGATCGCCAGGCCTACGCGCCAGCTGCCGGTGCGAATCATCACCAGCGGCGCAAACGACGCCGCAATCGCTGCGCCGCCCATGATCGACGTGACGTAGAGCCCCATGCACACGGAAACGTTATCGCTGAAGCGGGATTTGATCAGCGCCGGCATCAATGCCTGGATCAGCGCGATACCGATACCCGCCAGTACGGCGCTGAGGATCAGTTCGGCCGCCGAATCGAGGAACATCCGCGACACCGTGGCCACGCCGATGATCAGCAGCGAAAGCACCACGGTGCGTTGTTCGCCGATTCGTTGGCTGACGCCCAGCCCAAAGAACATCGCCAGCCCCATCGCCATCACCGGCAGCATGGTCAGCAGCGAAGCCAGGCTGAAACTCAGTGCAATATCGTCGCGAATCGCCGACAGCAAAGGACCGACGGCGGCCATGGAAGGCCGCAGGTTCAGAGCGACAAGAATGATGCTGAACATCAGCCAGAGGGCGGGGCGGGAGATTGCGCGAACGTTTTCCATCTATCGGACCTTGAATGACCAGGAGCCGATTAGGCGCGCGAGGCCTGCAGGCCGCAAATCAGAAAGTCCGGAGTAGTATTTAGAAATCAAATAACACTCCGTTCACCTGTAGCAGCTGCCGAAGGCTGCGTCCGGCTGCGAAGCAGGCGCAAATTCTGCCACCGGATGAACCTGCCATACCGCATTGGCTGATTTAACGTCTGCTTCGCAGCCGAACGCAGCCTTCGGCAGCTGCTACAAGTAGCGTGGTGCTACTCAATTGTTTAGCCAACCCGCAACCAAAGTTCTTCAAATCCCGATTTAACGACTTAACCTCCCGTGTGACGCTGCTGCTCATCTGTTCTCTGCGGTTTTCTCTATGGACGATCGTCCAGTCGCACTTCCCTCCGAATTAGCCTTTTGGGCGCTGTGGCACTGCCGTCACGCGCGCCCACCGGATTCCTGCATTTCCCGTTGATTGTTCTTACAGGTCCCGCGCTATACGCCGGGATCAAAGCGGCGACGCCTGTGCGTTTGCCTGACGCGGAAATAAGAGAATTCCCATGAGTGTTGCCACGACATCTTTCGCCTCCAAGCAAGAAGCCCTGACCTTTCTGGAACAGAACCCGGATATCGAGATGTTCGAGTTGTTCATCCTCGACAACAACGGTGTACCTCGGGGCAAGTTGCTGCACCGCGATGAATTGCTGGCGGTGTACGAAAGCGGGCGGCCATTGCCGAGCACCATTCTTGGCCTGACCATCAACGGCGATGACGTGGAAAACTCCGGCCTGGTCTGGGACGTTGGCGATATCGACTGCCGGGCGTACCCGATCAGCGGCAGTTTGACGCGCATGCCATGGCGGCTGATGCCTACGGCGGCGGTGCAGGTCAGCATGCACCCGAAGGAGGGTATGCCCGCGACGATTGCCGATCCACGGCATCTGCTGGCGAAAGTCATCGAAGGCTTGCAGGCCGACGGTTATTACCCGGTGATGGCGGCGGAGCTGGAGTTCTATCTGTTGGATCAGCAGCGCGACAGCAATGGTCGGCCGCAACCGGCGCGGGATGTCGATGGTGGACGACCGCGAGGCACTCAGGTTTATGGCTTGCGTGAGCTGGAGCAAATCGAACCATTTCTGGCCGATCTCTACAGCGCCTGCAAACTCCAGGGCATTCCGGCGCGCACGGCGATTTCCGAATACGCGCCGGGGCAAGTGGAAATCACCCTCGAACACCGCACCGGCGCCTTGCAGGCGATGGACGAAGCGGTGCGCTACAAACGACTGGTCAAGGGCGTGGCGCACAAGCACGGGATGACGGCGTGCTTCATGGCGAAACCGTTTGATGACTTGGCGGGTACAGGCATGCACATGCACGTCAGCCTGGCGGACAAGGAGGGCAACAACCTGTTCGCCAGCGAAGCCCCGGACGGCACGCCACTGCTCAAACAGGCGGTCGGCGGGATGCTCAGTACGTTGCTCGATTCATTGCTGCTGTTCTGTCCGAACGCCAACTCTTACCGTCGCTTCCAGACCAACAGCTATGCGCCGCTGGCGGCCACGTGGGGCGTGGACAATCGCACCGTGAGTTTGCGCGTGCCCGGCGGGCCGGCGTTCTCACGGCATATTGAGCACCGAATCTGTGGCGCCGACGCCAATCCATATCTGGCGGCTGCGGCGATTCTGGCCGGGATCCATCGCGGTATACGCGAACAACTCGATCCTGGTGTGCCGGTGGAGGGCAATGGCTACGCGCAGGCCACGGAACTGTTGCCGACTGACTGGTTGACTACGTTACGAGCGCTGGAAGGTTCGATCTGGGCTCGGGAAGCGTTCGGCGGTGAGTTCCTCGGCGTGTACCTGGCGGTAAAACGTGCCGAGTATCGACAGTTCATGGGGGAAGTCGGCGAGCAGGACTGGCGTTGGTATTTGAATCAAGCCTGAACAGAACCTGAAGCATTCTCAAATAAGTTGACCGTTTTTGCCTCGTGCCATGAGCCAACTAATCGTTGGCTTCTTTTTCACAAAAAATTGATGGTTGGCAGCCTACACTTAGTGATGTTACGGCCAATGAAATTTTCACATTTGGCGAAGGCACTTTTATTCAGGAACAGCCGATCATCATGTTGAAGATTAAAGCCGTGCGCCCCGAGTGGGTGACACTGATTTCCAGCGCCTTTCTATTGGCAGGATTCAATTTCGTTCTCTGGCAACACCTGTTTGAAATCACGGCCTCTGACGGTCAAGGCATCGTCATGCGTGTGGCATTCGGGGCGATGATCCTTGCTGCTTTCAACATTGTGCTGACCCTGCTGGCGTTCCGGCCGGTAATGAAGCCCGTTTTGACGCTGATCTTTATGGTCAGTGCCAGCGTCGCGTACTTCATGGGTCAATATGGCGTGCTGATTGACACCGGCATGTTGCGTAACTTTGCGCAAACTAATGCGACGGAAGTGCGTGACTTGCTGTCGTTGAAGTTGCTTGTTTATATCCTTGTGCTGGGTGTTTTGCCGTCGTTGTTGTTGTGGCAGATCCCGGTTAATTACCGCCGCTGGCACCGTGAGCTATTAAGTAAAGCACTGGTAACTGTCGCGTCGGTTGCCGTGATTGGTGGCGTTGCACTGGTTAACTATCAGGGCCTGTCTTCGTTGTTTCGCAATCATCATGAATTGCGCCTGATGGTCGTGCCAAGCAACTACATCGGTGCCTCTTTCGGCTTTCTGCGTGAACAGGTTGCCTCAGCACAACAGCCCTTTATGAAATTGGGTGAAGATGCCCAGCGAAATCCCGCCTGGCAAACCCATCAGCGCAAATCCCTGACCGTGCTGGTGGTGGGCGAAAGTGCCCGGGCCGAGAACTTCGGCATCCTGGGGTATAACCGTGACACCACACCCAAATTGAGTAAAGAGGCCGGCCTGATCGCGTTCACCGACGTGCATTCCTGCGGGACGGAAACAGCCGTGTCGGTGCCGTGCATGTTCTCCGACATGGGCCGCAAGAATTACAACGCCAGTAAGGCGAAGAACCAGGAAGGCCTGCTGGACGTACTCAAACGCGCGGGTCTCGACGTGATCTGGCGTGATAACCAATCGGGCTGTAAAGGCACTTGCGATAGGGTGACCGTCGACGACGTCAGTAACCTGAAAGACCCGGTGCTGTGTGCCAATAGTGAATGCCGCGATGAAATCCTGCTGCAGGGTTTGCAGCACTTCATCGATACCCTGGATAAAGACACGGTTCTGGTATTGCACCAGATGGGCAGTCACGGTCCGGAATACTTCAAGCGCTACCCGAAAGAGTACGAGCGCTTCACCCCGGTTTGTGAAAGTAACGCCCTGAATAATTGCAGTCGCGAAAGTATCGTCAATGGCTATGACAACACCCTGGTGTATACCGACCACGTGCTGTCGACCCTGATCGATTTGTTGCGCAACAATCAGGACAAAGTCGATACCGCGATGCTCTATTTGTCGGACCACGGCGAATCCCTGGGCGAGTACAACTTGTTCCTGCATGGCACGCCTTACATGCTGGCGCCGGAACAACAAAAGCATGTCGCGATGCTGGCCTGGTTTTCCGACAGCTATCAAAAGTCGTTCTCGGTGGACGCCAATTGCCTGCAACTGAGTCGCGACAAGCCCTTGAGTCAGGACAACCTGTTCCATTCGATGCTCGGTTTGCTGGAAGTCCAGAGCAAGGTGTACAAGCAGAATCTGGATATGTTTGCCGGATGTCGTGGTGCGGTGACCGACGGCGTGTTGGCCAAAAAGTGAGTACCTCAACCTTTTTTTCATGCCCCGGTCGCTAACTTGCGGCCGGCAGAGTTTCCCCCGAGAGCCATTGCACATGTCCGCTCAACCCCCATCTGCCATCGAGCTTGAGATCGCCCGGCGCTACGATCAGGAGCACGCCCGCGTCTGTCTTCAGCCGCGACCGCGTGGCTTGGCCGGGCGGTTGACGTTCTGGCGTGACGAGCAATTGGTGCGCAACGCGCTCAAGGCTGCCGGCGAACCGGGTCTGGTTCTTGATTTGGCTTGCGGTGTCGGGCGCTTCTGGCCAGTACTGGCCGAGCATGCAAACCGGGTGATCCTCGCGGCCGACCCGTCGCAGGACATACTCGATCATGCCCGCACTCACCATCCGCAGAGCCTGCTGAAACGGGTCAAGACCTTTCAGAGTTCAGCGTTCACCATCGGCTTGTCGGCGAATGCGGTTGACTGCATTTTTTGCATGCAGCTGTTTCAACACATCGCCTGCCCCGAGCATCGTTTGGCCATGCTTAAGGAGTTCCATCGGGTCAGTCGCGATACGGTGATTGTGGGGGTTCGGGTCGATGCTCATTTCAAAGGCCGGCGCACGGATGCACAGGGCGTTCCGGCCCGACCGTTGGCCAGCAAGGCCGACGTGGAAGCCGAGTTCAAGCTCGCAGGTTTGCGCGTGCTCAGTCATCAGGACTTCCTGCCCGGCTGTGCGCGGATGCGCGTCTACGTACTGCGTAAGGCCGGCTAGTCTCCGCTTGTCAGACATTTCTTGCTGTTTGGCAGGCATTTTCGCTAAAGCTCTTGTTCTGTGGAGGCGCGGAAAACGCCGGGGGCGATATATACTGCGCGCCATTCTTCAAGGGAGAGCCGTGTGGCCATCGATATTCACTGGATTCGCGACAACGATAGCCTCGGTCAGTTTTGCGCCGAGTGGCAGCAGCTGCCATTCGTTGCCCTCGACACCGAATTCATGCGGGTCGACACCTTTTATCCGATTGCAGGCCTGCTACAGATCGGCGATGGCGTACGCGCTTACCTGATTGACCCGCTGAGCATCGACAACTGGCAGCCTCTGGCCGCGTTGCTGGAAAACCCGGCCGTGGTCAAAGTCGTCCATGCGTGCAGCGAAGACCTCGAAGTCCTGCTGCGCCTGACCGGCAGCCTGCCGGCGCCGTTGTTCGACACTCAGTTGGCCGCCGCTTACCTGAACCTCGGTTTTTCCATGGGGTATTCGCGGTTGGTGCAGGAAGTGCTCGGCATCGACCTGCCCAAGGGCGAGACCCGTTCCGACTGGCTGCAACGTCCGCTTTCCGACACCCAAATCAGCTACGCCGCCGAAGATGCTTTGCACTTGGCGGAAGTTTTCGTACAGCTTCGTCCGAAGCTTTCTGACGACAAGTACGCCTGGGTCCTGGAAGACGGCGCCGAGCTGGTGGCCAACCTGCGCCGCGAAGTTGATCCGTATGAGGTCTATCGCGAAGCCAAGCTGGCCTGGAAGCTCTCCCGTGCCCAACTCGTCGTATTACGTGAACTGTGCGCCTGGCGCGAGCGCGAAGCCCGCGCCCGTGATCTGCCGCGCAACCGCATCGTGCGTGAGCACTCCCTGTGGCCGCTGGCGCGGACTCAGCCGGACAACCTCGGAGCGTTGGCGAAAATCGAAGACATGCACCCGCGTACCGTGCGTCAGGACGGCGAATTTCTGCTTGATCTGATCAAACGCTCTGGCAGTGTGTCGCCTGATCAATGGCCGCCTGCGGTGCCGGAGCCTTTGCCGGTGGACGCCGCCACGCTGGTCAAACAGCTGCGTGCGATCGGCCAGGCCGAAGCCGAGCGCCTGAACATTGCGCCGGAGCTGATGCTGCGCAAGAAAACCCTGGAAGCGCTGCTCAAGAGCGGCTATCCCAATGGTCCTTACCAATTGCCTGATTCGCTGCGTGGCTGGCGCCGCGAATTGATGGGCCAGGCGCTGCTCGACAGCCTGGCCACCGCCGGAGAACAGCCTTGAAACGTATTTGCTCCATTTATCGAAGCTTGAAGAAAAACGAGATGTACCTCTATGTGCTCAAAAGCGATGCACTGGAGCGCGTCCCGGAAAGTCTGATGGCCGCCTTCGGCAAACCGCATCACGCCTTCGACCTGGTGCTGACCCTCGAGCGTAAACTGTCGCGCGAGGACATCACCGTGGTGCTGGAAAACCTTGAGAAGCAGGGTTACCACTTGCAAATGCCGCCGGCCGAAGACGAATACATCGAACACTTGCCGGAAGAATTGCTGCGCCGCAACGACCCGATGTGACTGGCAGACAGGCTCTGTTCAGAGCCTTTATGAAACACTGGAATGATTTTGGCGAGGGCCAGGGCGATGGAGCGTTACTCCATCGGCGGCCGTCTGCACTGTTTTTGAAAGGTTTGAACCATGCGCGTTCTGATTGCTGAACACGACCACCCGGTGTACGCCCAGCTGTTGCGTCAAGCAGCGCCCGACCTGGAAGTGCTGACCAGCGGCGACTCCGCCGAACTGGCCAGCCAGGCCGCTGATTGTCCGATCTGGCTCGGTCAGCCGGACCTGCTGGCGACCTTGCTGCGTCAGGGCCACGAGCCACAATGGCTGCAATCGACCTGGGCGGGCATTACGCCGCTGCTGGCCGACGGCTTGCCTCGCCACTATCGCCTGACCCGGGCAGTGGGGATTTTCGGTCAAGTCATGGCCGAATACGTGCTGACCTACATGCTCGGCCACGAGCGCGAAGTGCTGCCGCGGCTGGTCAGCCAGGTCGAGCGCAAGTGGGACAGTCGCCAGGGCCAAAGCCTGGCCGGGCGTAAAGTGTTGATCGTCGGCACCGGTGACATCGGCCAGACCGTGGCGCAGTTCCTGGTGCCGTTTGGCGTCGAGTTGTACGGCATCGCCAGCGAAGCCCGTGAGCAGGCGCCGTTTGTCGAAGTCGGGGCGCTGGCTGATCTGCCGCGTCTGGTCGGTGAGGTGGATTACGTGATCAATCTGCTGCCGAATACGCCGAACACCCACGACCTGTACGACGCGGCGCTGTTCAAGCAATTCAAGCCGACCGGGTTGTTCATCAACGTCGGACGCGGCGTGGCAGTGGTCGATGCGGACCTGGTGGAAGCTTTGAAAGAAGGGCATCTGGCCGGTGCTGTGATCGACGTCTGTCGTCAGGAGCCGCTGCCGCAACGTCATCCGTTCTGGACCGCTTGGGGCCTGCTGCTCACTGGCCACAGCTCGGCACCGACCTCGCCATCGATGATGGTGAATCTGTTTGTCGAGAACCTGCGGGCGTATCAGGCGGGTGAGGCATTGCGCGGGGAAGTGGATTTCAATCGCGGTTATTGACTTCACCGCAATCAAAATGTGGGAGCGGGCTTGCTCGCGAAGAGGCCGGCACATCCAACATCAATGTTGACTGACAGACCGCTTTCGCGAGCAAGCCCGCTCCCACATTGGATCTTCATTGTTGGTTAGAGGGTGAAATCACCCTCGGCGGCCAACTCGCTCAGCGGACGACGCGGGCTCGGTTCTTCACGTGCTTGCAGGTAATCCGCCAGCGTCGCCTTGTCGCCCAGTTTGCCCACCGCTACCGCAGCGTGCAGCGCATAACCTTCTGGAATGTTCAGCTCCTTGCGGGTCAGGTCCTGGTCGAAACCGGCCATACCGTGGGTGTGCCAGCCGCTGATGCTCGCTTGCAGCGCCAGATGGCCCCAAGCGGAACCCGTGTCGAAGGTGTGCCACAAGGCCGGGGTCTCTTCGGTGGCGCCAGGCACCGCGAAGGTGGTTTTCGAGATAACGATTACCAGTGCCGAGGCGTGTTGCGCCCAGCTGCGGTTGAATTCGTTCAGCAGCCCCAGATAGCGCTCCCAGTTTGGCGTGTCGCGACGCGCATACAGAAACCGCCAAGGCTGCGAGTTGTAGGCCGATGGCGCCCAACGTGCAGCTTCGAAGAAGCTCAGCAGAGTTTCTTCGGAGATCGCTTCGCCGGTGAAGGCGCGGGGCGACCAGCGGTCGGTGAACTGAGGGTGGATGGCATAGTCGGCAACGCGTGGATTAGCACTCATCAGGAGATTCCTTGCTACGTTTGAAGGTGAGGGGCGACGCAAAACCCTACTGGGCGGCACAATAACTGACAAGCTCGTTTTTACCGGCAGTCGCCAACGCTTGGCCCACAAGGGCCTTGGCACTAGACTGGCGGCCTTTTCACCACCTGATGTTGATGCTTGAGCCATGGCCGCCAAAGTCGAACCGTTCTGGATACGCAAAACCCTCGATCAACTCGATCAAGAGGAATGGGAATCGCTGTGCGACGGCTGCGGTTTGTGCTGCCTGCAAAAGCTCGAAGATGAAGACGACAACAGCGTCTATTACACGCGTATCGCCTGCAAACTGCTGGACCTGAAAACCTGTCAGTGCACCGATTACCCGAACCGCCGCGATTTCGTCCCCGACTGCATCCAGCTCACACCGGGCAAGGCTGACGAGTTCAAATGGTTGCCGCCGACCTGCGGCTATCGACTGGTCAGCGAAGGCAAGGACCTGCCGCTTTGGCACCATCTGGTGTGCGGTGATCGCGATGCGGTGCACCACGAACGTATTTCCCAGTCCGGGCGCATGCTGGCCGAAGGCAGCGTGGCCGAAGACGATTGGGAAGACCATCTGATTTTCCGGGCGGGTTAATTCCCACTCAAAAAATCGGCAGTGATTACTAGAATTTGGGGCTGCTACGCAGCCCAGCGCGAGCAAGCTCGCTCGCCACAAGGAGTGTGTATGGCTGTGGGATTGCGGCTGGCGTTGACCTTTGGGCTTTTGGCTCTGAGTTCGCCCGTGTGGGCGGCGAAGAAGGTTGATCTGGATTACCACGTGCGCCTGTTGCCGCAAAGCGATCAGGCTGAAGTGCAGTTGACGCTCGCTCAGGGTTCGGCGGTACGCAGTCTGGATTTCGACCTGGGCGATGGTAGTCACTACAGCGATTTCAAGGCCGATGGCCAATGGCAGCTCACGCCGGGCAAGCAGGCCCGTGGTGTCTGGCGTCCGGCCGCCGACAAGGCCAGCCTGACCTACCGCGTACGCATCAGCCACGGGCGCAAGAGCGGCAGCTTCGATACGCGCATGACGCCAACTTGGGCGTTGATGCGCGGCGATGATCTGGTGCCGGCAGCCAAACTCGATCAGCAGGACGGCATTGAGCTGGTTTCACGCCTTGAATTCGAATTGCCCACCGGCTGGAAAAGCGTCGAAACCGCCTGGCCGCGAATCGGCAAGAACAAGTTCCGGATTGATAACGTCTCTCGATTGTTCGACCGGCCCACGGGCTGGATGCTAGCCGGCCACCTCGGCAGCCGTCGCACGCGGCTTGGGGAAACCGAGGTCACCGTCGCCTCACCTCTGGGCCAGGGCATGCGCCGCATGGATGTGCTGACGCTGCTGACCTTTGTCTGGCCGCAAGTGCAGGCGGTGTATCCCCGTCATCCCGTCAAACTGTTAATCGTCGGTGCCAACGACCCGATGTGGCGTGGCAGTCTGGGCGCGCGCGAATCGATCTATCTGAACACGCGTCTGCCGATGGTCAGCGAAAGCGGTACCAGTGCGCTGGTGCGGGAATTGGCGCAGGTGTTCGGACGGATCAACGATCACCAGCGCAGTGACTGGATCAGCGAAGGATTTGCCGAGTATTACGCCATCGAACTGGTGCGCCGCGCTGGCGGCATGAGTGATGAGCGGTATGAGAGTTTGCAGAAGAAGTTGGCCAAGGACAGCCAGAACGTCACGACCTTGCGCGCTGAGCAGGTCAGCCCGGCGCAGGTGTCCAAAGCGGTCGTGTTATTGCAGGAACTGGATCGCGAGATTCGCCTGAAGACCCGCAACAAGCGTTCGCTGGATGATGTGTTGCAGGGGGCGATGCATTTGGAGAGCGTGGATACCAAGGAATTTGTTCAGCTTGCCGAAAGCATCATTGGTGAATCGTCCAAGGTCCTCGATACCGAGTTACTTCAGTAATACCGCTATCGCGAGCAAGCTCGCTCCCACATTGGAATGCGGTCACCTGTGGGAGCGAGCTTGCTCGCGATGAGGCCCTTCGACTCACCACAATGTCTGGATCAAACCCCGGTTTTAGGCGACTTCAACGAATCATTACCGGTCACGGTAGCGGTATTGGTCGCCGCTTCAGCATTCGCCTTCAACCGGTTCAACTCTTCACCCGCCCGCTGAATCTTCGCCCGCACGTTGTTCATGTCCTGACGGCTTTTCTCCAGCAGGCTTTTCGCCGAACTGTGCCCGGTAATACCACGCGCCAGGGCCACACCGCCGATCGCCACTTGAATCAACCCGAACACGCCACCGCGACGCAGGCCCTTGCCGACCATCACCACACCGCCGGCCAGGGAAGCAATGCGTTCCCAACCCTCAACGTTTTGCTCAGTGTGAGTCTGGAACGGGGTGGATTCGATGCGTTCTACGCGATTGAGTTCGCTCATGATCTGTCTCCTGGCTGGAATGGCTTTCAAGAATAGATAATTAAGCTGACTGCCGAGGCGGGCGGCTTGTTCCATCGGATGTGCGTTGAATCAGCGAAACTTCGCCCCGGAGCGGGTGTTGAGTCCCTTGGACAGGCGGTCATAGAGCACGACGTTGACGGTGGCCGCCAGGTTCATGCAACCGGTGGTCGGGATGTAGACCACGTCTTCGCACCAGTCGCGAATCTCTTTATCCAGCGAGCCGTCTTCCGGGCCGAAGATGTACAGCGCGCGGTCCGGATGGGTGTATTCCGGCAGCGAACGGGCGCCGTCCACCAGTTCCACAGCGACCGGAACGCAGCCCAGCGGCAGGATTTTTTTCAGGTCGTCGATGCCGATCAGCGGAATGTCGTAGTGGACGCGCTTGGTGTCGGTGACGAAGTCGGCGGCGCGCTCATAACGTTTGCCGGTGTAGAACACGGACGCCACGCCATAACAGCCAGCGGCGCGCATCACCGAACCGACGTTCTCCGGTGATTTGGGGTTATACAAACCAATGCAGCTGTACCGTTTGTCTGCCACGAGCGGGTGCCTTCGGGGAAAAAACGGCGATTATACGGGGATTGGGGGAGGGGTGTTCGGTTTGGAGATTGGTGGTGTCTGGTCGGCCGTCTTCGCGAGCAAGCCCGCTCCCACATGGATCCTGAGTGTTCACAAATGTTGTGTTCACAGAAGATCCCCTGTGGGAGCGAGCTTGCTCGCGATGAGGCCAGGTCAGGCGCTGAAAATATTACTCGTCTTTCTTCATCAGGCCGGCCAACGCCGCAAACGGGTTATGCGTCGCCTTGGCGATTTTCGGCGAGCTCAGCGAGCCTTCACCAAAATACTGCTGGTCGGTGTACCGAGAGTGTTCATTGTCGTGGCAATACAGGCACAACAATTCCCAGTTCGAGCCGTCCTGCGGGTTGTTGTCGTGGTTGTGGTCGCGGTGGTGCACGGTCAATTCGCTCAGGCGCTTGCCGGAAAACTCACGAGCACAGCGGCCGCACACGTGCGGGTACATTTTCAGGGCTTTGTCGCGGTAACCCATTTCCTTGTCGCGCTGGTTGTCAGCAAGGATGCGGTCCAGTTTCGACGTGTTGGTCGGAGGCGTTGACGAACTCATGGGTTCACCTTTGTAAAAAGACTAATGACGGTTATGAGCCAAGTGTAGGGCCTGTCATCACTTATTTCCTAGGCCGCGCCGGGTCTGCTGTGGTGCAGGGCAAGGCGCGAGGAGTGTGGTTTGGTCATTCCAAACGAGCTCCGAGCAACGCAGCCCTGCACCACAGCAGGCCCGGCCCTTCGGGTTGTGTCTGAAAACGAGCCAGGCTGCGTTGCAGTCCTTGGCAAGGGAACGACCATTACCAGCGGACTGCGCCTTGCCTGGCACGTTTTCAGGCGCAACGCGGCCTAGGAAATAAGTGATGACAGGCCCACGCTCAGCCCTTGAGCTTCTCGGCAATCCAGATGGTGTGGCGGGTGCCTTTGTTGCCGTGGGCGAAGACCTGGACTTCCTCGGCCTTGAAGCCGGCCTTCTTCAGTTTGTCGGAAAACTGTCGGTCAGCGCTCGCGGACCAGACGGCCAGCACGCCTTTGGGCCGCAGGGCCTTGGCGCAGGCGCTCAGGCCGCCAGCGGAGTAGAGCCAGCTGTTGGCCTTCTGGGTCAGGCCTTCGGGGCCGTTGTCGACGTCGAGCATGATCGCGTCGAAACCTTGCGGCTCTGCCTGCAGGACTTTGGCCACGTCTTCCATGCGAATGACCGTGCGCGGGTCAAGCAGCGGGTTCCCGGCTTTCTCGCCCAACGGCCCACGGTTCCACTCCACCACCCCCGGCACCAGTTCGGCGACGACCACTTCAGCGGTCTTGCCCAGGTGCTTGAGGGCCGAGGCGAGGGTGAAGCCCATGCCCAGGCCGCCGATCAGCACGCGCGAATTCGGCCGGCCGGCCACTTTACGGCACGGGATCTCCGCAAGAGCGTCTTCCGATCCGTGCATGCGGGTGTTCATCAGTTGCCCGCCGTCGCCGCCCTGGATCTTGATGACGAAATCCTCACCGTATTCGAACAGGCACAAGGCACCGCCATTTTCAGGAATTGGAGTGGTGTCGAGCAGAACGAAACGTTTCATGGGACTCACTTGAGGAGAAATTGGCATAAGAGGGGGAAGGCAAACACGCGCAGTTGGGAGTAGCCTGCAAAAAGACAACAAGGCCAACGGAGCCATTGATGAAGCGCACCATTCTAACGGTCATTGCCTTGGCCGCGCTCTCGATAACTGCAGTGCAGGCCCAGCAGTTGCAAACCATTCCGATCAGCCCTGCGCCGCTGCCCGGTTCGCCCGGCACCGCGACCCCGACACCGTACCCGCAAATCACCCCGACCGCTGCGCCCAGAACCGGGCCCGGCAGTGGTGGCCCGCCGTTGGTGCCCATTGAAATGCCTAGCCCGCCCAGCAAGGACCAGCCACTGCCGGGGCTGGAGCAAAACCCGTCGAAAACCAAATCACCCGGCGGTTAAACCTGCTGCGAGAGCAGTTGTCCATCGGCCATGCGCAAGCGTTTGGAGAGGGAGACGGCGAGGGCGCGGATGATTTTGGCGGCGATTTTCGGCGCATCGTTGAGCATCTTTTCCAATGAATCCTTGCCCAGATTGAGCAACTGGCAATTGCTCGCAGCCACGCAACTGGCCGAGCGTCGTTCGCCGTCGAGTACGGCCATTTCGCCGAACGCCCGACCGCTGCGCAACGTTGCCATAGTCACCAGGTGCCCGTCGCTGTTGGTTTTCTGCACTGCCACCTGGCCGGTGTGGATGATGCACATGAAGCTGCCGGCATCACCCTCATGGAAAATATCTTCGCCCTGAGCAATGGTGCTGATGCTGAAGTAGCCCGAGGCCGTGGCGAAGTCCGCCGGCAGCAGTTGATCGAACAGGCCACAGTCCATCAGCCAGTCACGAATTTCGTTGTTCAGTAAGGTCGGTTCTGACATGTCGTCACGGTCTTTTTCTTGTGTCTGGTTCCGGTTTTCTGGACGTCCCCAATCCCCTGTGGGAGCGAGCTTGCTCGCGATGGCGGCGGCACATTCAACATCGATTGTGAATGTGATGCCCTCATCGCGAGCAAGCTCGCTCCCACAGGGTGGATGTGTTGTACCGGGTTCGGTGTTCGGTGTTAAGACCGGCACACCGGGCCAAGTTCCTCAGGCGATGCCCAAAACCTTGAAAACAAATGCGTATTCGAGTGCTACGTCACGCAATCCCTGATAACGACCGCTCATCCCGCCGTGCCCGGCACCCAATTCGGTCTTGAGCAGCAGGGGATTGGTGTCGGTTTTGGTTGCGCGTAATTTCGCCACCCACTTGGCTGCTTCCCAGTACTGCACGCGACTGTCGTTGTAGCCGGCGATCACCAGAGTCGCCGGATAAGCTTGTGCGGTGACGTTTTCGTACGGGGCGTAGGCCTTGATCCGCTCATAGACGTCCGGTTCTTCAGGATTGCCCCACTCGTCGTACTCGGTGACGGTCAACGGCAGATCCGGGTCGAGCATGGTGTTCAGCACGTCGACGAACGGCACTTCGGCAATCGCAGCAGCAAACAACTCCGGCCGCTGATTGAGCACCGCGCCGATCAGCAGACCACCGGCGCTGCCGCCGCTGATCGCCAATTGCGATGGCGTGGTGAAGCCATCGGCGATCAGGTGTTCGGCGCAGGCGATGAAGTCGCTGAAGGTGTTGTGTTTGTGTTCCTGCTTGCCAGCGCGATACCAGGCTTCACCCAGTTCACCGCCGCCACGCACGTGAGCGATGGCGAACGCCACGCCACGGTCGAGCAGACTCAAACGGGCGTGGGAGAACCACGGGTCGAGGCTTTCACCGTAGGCGCCATATCCGTACAGATAAAGCGGCGTCGGCTTGCCGAGTGCTTCGCGTTTGACGACGAGGCTGATCGGCACTTTCGTACCGTCAGGTGCCGTCGCCCACAAACGCTGACTGACGTAGGCATCGGCGTCGAACGGGCCGAGCACCGGGGTTTCCTTGAGGACTTTCTGCTCGCCGTTGCCCAATACCAGTTGGCGGATTTGCGCCGGACGGTTCAGCGCTTCGTAGCGCAGGCGGATCCTGTCGCTGACGAATTCCAGGCTGTTCTGCACGTGCAGGCTGTAGGCCGCATCCGGTAATTGCACACGGTAGCTCGGCAGGTCTTGCGGATGAACTTCGATGATCGGCAAGCCACCCTCACGCAAGCTCAGGGTCACGGCCCCGGCGTTCAGGCTCATGCCTTCGATCATCACCGTGTCGCTGTGGGGGATCAGGTTCAGCCAGTCGGCCTCGGTCGGCGCCACGCCGGTGTCTACGGCGTGGTACAGGGCAAAGTTGATGCCGTCGCGATTGGTGCGAATGAACCAGGTCCATTGACCGTCGAGCGCGCCGTGGTCGACGTCGTACTCATGGTCTTCAACCCTCGGTGCGATGCAGGTAAAAGCCTGCTGCGGCTGGAACGCGTCAAGCACCCAGACTTCGCTGGTGGTCTTGCTGCCGAGGGACAGCAGCAATTGCTGTTCGGAACTGGAGCGGTAGCAATGCATGAAGAATCGACCGTCCGGCTCATGGAACACTTCTTCGGCCGCCGTACCGTCCAGCCGATAGCGGAACAGTTTGTGCGGGCGATGGGTCTCGTCCAGCTCGCCGAAGAACACCGTCAGGCTGTCATTGGCCCAGGTCATGCTGCCGTCGCAATCCTGGAATTCCAGTTCGCTGACACGGCCGTTGGACAATTCCTTCACGAACAGCGTGTAAATCTCATCGCCCGTGGCGTCGATGCTGTAGGCCAGACGCTGGTGATCCGGGCTGATACTGAACGCGCCCAAGGAAAAGAAACCGCCTTTGGCCAGTTTGTTCGGGTCCAGCAGCAGCTGTTCCTGGCTTTCGTCGAGCTGCAGGCTGTCATCGGCAGGGCGCGGGCAGCGGTAGTGACGGGCATATTCATCACCGGCCGTGGTGCGCGTGTAATACAGGTACGGACCCCAAGGGGAGGGCAAGGACAGGTCGGTTTCGAGAATCCGGGCCTTGATCTCTTCGAACAGGGTTTCACGCAACCCGGCCTGATCGGCGGTTTGCGCCTCTTGGTAGCGGTTTTCCGCTTTCAGGTAGTCGAGCACCGCGTCGGTGTCGCGCTCCTGCAACCAGGCATACGGGTCAGAACCGGCAGCTTTGTGGGCGATCGGGGCGCTGGAGACGTTGGCGGTTAAGGGCATGAAGGGCTCTCGGACGATGTACGGAATAAGGGTTTTTCAGGTCTTGATGCCGCTGCAGACCCCTGTGGGAGCGGGCTTGCTCGCGAAAGCGGTGTATCAGACAACAATGATGTCGACTGACACTCCCTCTTCGCGAGCAAGCCCGCTCCCACAGGGGTTAGGCATAACGGCCCGGCATTGGGGCAAGCCTGACGTGCGAAAAGTCGTTACTATAAGCGCCTCTTTGCCTGCCTTGCCATGGACACCATGACCGAGAACGACTATCTGATCGCTTGGGGCCTCTACGCCTTCGCCGCTTTGGGCTGCCTGCTGGTGTGGATGCGCCTGACCCGCTGGATGTGGCGCTGGCTGCGTGAGCCATTACGGCTATTGGTTGCCGTGTTGCTGTTCAGCCCGACCATCATTGATCCGGTGAAGGAAAAGGTCGCTCCGGCCATCGCCATTACTGCCCTTGATCTATTGTTCAAGGTCGGCAACAACGCCTGGCGGGCGGTTTCCGACCTGTTCATGTACGGCATGATCGCCTTCGGCATTTACCTGGTATTCGTGGCGATCCGTTTCCCTATAGAACGTGCGTCCAACGCTCGCAAGGAACAGGCTGCTGCTGCCAAGGCTGCGGCCCGGGCCGATGACCCTGAAGAGGATCATCCTTTCGGCGGTGCAGGCGATGATCGTTACGGTCGTCCACCGGTGCCGAGCAACCCTCAGCGATTGCGGGTCGAACCGCGTCTGTAACCTTGCCCCTGCCTTTCAGCGAGAATCCGAGCATGTGTGAGTTATTGGGCATGAGCGCCAATGTGCCGACCGATATCGTGTTCAGCTTCACCGGGCTGATGCAGCGCGGCGGCCGCACCGGTCCGCACCGTGACGGCTGGGGCATCGCTTTTTACGAGGGCCGTGGCCTGCGCCTGTTTCAGGACCCGGCGGCGAGCTGCGAATCCGAAGTCGCGAACCTGGTGCAACGCTATCCGATCAAGAGCGAAGTGGTGATCGGGCACATCCGCCAGGCCAACGTCGGCCAGGTCTGCCTGTCCAATACCCATCCATTCGTGCGCGAGCTGTGGGGCCGTAACTGGTGTTTCGCCCATAACGGCCAGCTCGCGGAGTTTCAACCGATCAAGAGTTTTTACCGCCCAGTCGGCGATACCGACAGCGAAGCGGCGTTCTGCGATTTGCTCAACCGCGTGCGCGCAGCGTTCCCGGAACCGGTAGAGGTCGAAGAACTGCTGCCAGACCTGGTGGCCGCCTGCGCCGAATACCGTAGCAAAGGCGTGTTCAACTGCCTGCTCAGCGATGGCGATTGGTTGTTCTGTTATTGCTCGACCAAATTGGCGCAAATCACCCGTCGCGCGCCATTCGGCCCGGCGCGCTTGAAGGATGTCGATGTGATCGTCGATTTCCAGGCCGAAACCACGCCCAACGACGTGGTCACGGTGATCGCCACCGAACCCTTGACCGAAAACGAAACCTGGACCCGCTACGAACCGGGCCAATGGAGCCTCTGGCGACGCGGTGAATGCGTCAGCCAGGGCAAGACCGAATAAGGATTTCCCTTCATGTTGCTCAGTTATCTACGGCTGGTGTTGTTTGCAGCGGGCTTGTTGATCGGTGTCCAGGTGCCGGGGTTCATCAGCGATTACGCCAAACGGGTCGAAGCGCATCTGATTGAGGCGCAGACCAGTCTGAGCGGTTTTCAGGGCACGGCGAATCAGTTCTTCAAGGGCGACATGCAGGCGTTGGTGGCCCATTACCGCGGCAGCGAAGACCCGATTTTTCGCAGCGATGCTGACAGCCTGAGCACCTTGCTAACCCGTCAGCTGGCGCTCGATAAACAGTTCCAGGCCATGCAGGGCCCGTGGTACATCCGCTTCCTGCAAGTGGCATTGGCCGCCGATCCGGATATTCGCAAGGAAACCTGGAACGGCTACAGCTACCAGATCCTGCTGACGCCGGAAGCGATGATCTGGGGCATGAGCGGGGCGTTGCTGTTGTCGTTCGGCATTGAATGCCTGTTCCGTCTGATCGACTGGGTGGTACTGGGCGGCAAACGCCTGCGCCAGAGCCGGCCGATCGAAGATCGGGATGTGCGGGGGTTGTAACAGCAAAAGATCGCAGCCTTCGGCAGCTCCTACATTGGAATGCGTTCCCCTGTAGGAGCTGCCGAAGGCTGCGATCTTTTGCTCTTCAACGACTCAAAGTGATGTAATCCTCACCCACCTTCTTCGCATACCCGTCCAGCACCTGCTGACACAACGAAACAATCTCCTCGACCCATTCCACGCCAACCCGCCACGACACCACCACCTGCAAATTCGGTGGACGTTGATCGATGGCCAGCAAGGTCAATTCCCCCCGCGCCAGTTCCTCGGCTACCAGCACTGGTGGCAGCGCGCCAATACCGAAACCGTCCCGCAGCAACCGGGTGATCGCCGATACCGAGTTCACGCAGTTCAACCGTGGCGTCATGATGCCGTTGGCCTGCATCAGGGCGAGAATCTCCTGATGCGGATGGGAGTTTTTCGAATAGGTAATGATCCGTTCCCGCGCCAGGTCGGCAATGCCTGAATACTCGCGGTTGTAGATCGAATTCGTAGCCACAATCCAGCCCATCGGGTGACTGGCCAGCTCAAGGCTGCGCACACTTTCCTGACGCAACAGGTCGGTTTGCAGGATCAGATCGAGAAAGCCTTTTTGCAGCTGATCGCAGAGGTTGAGCGCGGTATCGGCCACCAACTCGATTTCCACCAGCGGATAGTGATCCATCATGTGCGCCACCAACGGGCTCAGCCAGGTATGGATGACCGTGTCCATCACGCCGATGCGAACCCGTCCGACCTTGCTCGAGCGGGTTTCGATCGACTGCTTGAGGGCTTGCATGGTGTCCATCATTTGCTCGGCGTACTCGAGCACTTTCAAGCCTTCGGGCGTCAGGCTCACGCCACGTGAATCGCGCAGGAACAGCTTCACCCCGAGCTCGCCTTCGAGCACGGCAATGCGGCTGGAAATCGACGCCTGGGTGGTGAAGAGCTTGTCTGCCGTCAGGCGAAAACTCTTGAGTCGGGCGACCCAGACAAAGGTCTCGAGAAACTTCAGGTTCATGGGGTCTGCTCGGGGATAAAGAATTCTTATGTCTAGGGCGGGGTTTTATTAGTTGGACGTAGCAGGGCAAGGCGCCCAAAAATCGGGCCATCCGGTTCCCACGATAGGCGTCGTCGGGGCTCAGAACAATACCAATAAAAATTAGCGCGGAGATTTGCCATGAGTGCGCCCGACACGCTCGACATCCCCAAAGCCACGGTTCGTCCTGGACCTTTCGACTGGTACCGCAACATCAACAAGCAGGAACGCCGCACCTTCTGGAGCTGCAAGATCGGCTATGGCCTGGACGGCATGGACACGCAGATGCTCAGCTTCGTGGTGCCGACCCTGATTGCGATGTGGGGCATCACCACCGGCGAGGCCGGGTTGATTCACACCAGCACCCTGATCGCCTCGGCTATCGGCGGTTGGGTGGCGGGGATTCTGTCCGACCGAATCGGTCGCGTACGCACCTTGCAACTCACCGTGCTGTGGTTCGCCTTTTTCACCTTCCTCTGCGGCTTTGCCCAAAACTACGAACAACTGCTGATCAGCCGCACGCTGATGGGCTTCGGTTTCGGCGGCGAATGGACCGCTGGCGCGGTGCTGATGGGTGAAGTGATTCGCGCCAAGGACCGCGGCAAGGCTGTTGGCATGGTCCAATCCGGCTGGGCATTGGGTTGGGGACTGACTGCGATTTTGTATGCGCTGCTGTTCTCGGTGCTGCCACCGGAAGACGCCTGGCGCGCCCTGTTCATCCTTGGCATCGTGCCGGCGATTTTTGTGATCTTCGTCCGCCGACTGGTCAAGGACCCGGAAATCTATCGCGAAGCCAAGGCTAAGCAAGAACCCAGCAATCCAGCAAAATTCTACGAGATATTCGCTCCCGGCATCTTTTTCACCACGATTCGCGCGTCGGTGCTGACCACCGGTGCTCTGGGCGGTTACTACGCGATCACCTCCTGGTTGCCGACGTTTCTGAAGAACGAACGCGGTTTGAGCGTACTCGGTACGGGCGGTTATCTGGCGATGGTGATCGTCGGTTCCTACGTCGGTTACGTCATCAGTGCGTATTTGACTGACATCCTCGGGCGTAAAAAGAACTTCATTCTGTTCGCGGTCGGCTCGTTCACCATTGTGCTGCTCTACACCCAATTGCCGGTGAGCAATGGCGTGATGCTCTGGCTAGGCTTTCCTCTGGGCTTCTTCGCCTCGGGGATCTTCAGCGGCATGGGCGCGTTTTTGACCGAGCTGTTTCCAACACGGATTCGCGGTTCGGGTCAGGGCTTTTGCTACAACATTGGTCGGGCGCTGGCGGCGTTGTTCCCGCTGTTGATCGGCTTGATGAGCCAGAAGGTGCCATTGAGCGTGGGAATCGGTGCTTTTGCGGCAGTGTCCTACGGGGTGGTGATCCTAGCGGCCCTGAGTCTGCCGGAAACCCGTGGCAAGCAACTCGAAGCCCAATAACTTAATGCCCAGCAACTGATAATCTGCGGGCAAATGCCTTACAGATAGAAAAGAATAAAACTTACAGGAGTGTTCACCGTGAGCCGCCTGCTATTGAACTGCGACATCGGCGAGAGTTTCGGCAACTGGACCATGGGTCTGGACGCCGAGGTCATGCCCTTCATCGATTGCGCCAACATTGCCTGCGGCTTCCATGCCGGCGATCCGAGCATCATGCGCAAGACCGTCAGTCTGGCCTTGAGCAACGGGGTGCAGATCGGTGCTCATCCGGCTTATCAGGATCTGGTCGGCTTCGGCCGCCGTTCCATGGCCTACACCGCCCAGGAACTTCAGGACATTGTGCATTACCAGATCGGCGCCCTCGACGGCATTTGCCGGGCTCAGGGTGGGCGGGTGAGTTACGTCAAACCGCACGGCGCGATGTACAACGACATGATGGCCAACCCGGCGCAATTGCGCGCAGTGCTTCAGGCTGTGGCGTCCTATGATCGTGAGTTACCGCTGATGTTGATGGCCACTCGCGACAACAGCGCAGCCCAGCAGTTGGGCGATGAATACGGCGTAACCCTGTGGTTCGAAGCCTTCGCCGATCGCGCTTACGACAGTGCGGGAATGCTGGTCTCGCGGCAACTGCCGGGCGCGGTGCATCACGATCCCGAAACAATCATCGAGCAGGCGCTGACCATTGCCCGCGGCGGCAACCTCACGGCCAGCGATGGCAGTGCCTTGCACTTGCAGGCCAACACCCTTTGCGTACACGGCGACAATGCCAGTTCGGTAGCCGCCGTGCGGCGTATTCGCGAAGCACTTGATCAGCAGAGCGCGCCATGAAAATCCGGGTCGAAGTGGTGGCGCTGGATTGCTTGATGGTCCGTCTGTTTGATGAGATCAGCGAGGCCAACATGCCGTGGATGCTCGCCGCCAGTGAAAGTCTGCGGGCTGCATTCGCCGGGCATCTGATCGATCTGGTGCCGTCCTATACGACGTTGATGGTGCATTACGATCTGACCGCGTTGAGTCCGGCCCAGGCTCGGGAGCTGATCGCCGAGGCCTTGATCGATCTGTCGCCCAACGCCTGCACCCGCGGCAAATGTCATGTGTTGCCGGTCTGGTATGACTTGAGCGTTGGCCCGGAGTTGAGCCTGTTGTCCCTGCGCAGCGGATTGGCCGTGGATGAAGTGATCCGTCGCCACAGCGAGCGCGAGTATCAGGTATTCGCCTTGGGTTTCGCGCCGGGTTTCGCCTTCATGGGGCTGGTGGAAGAAGCGCTGGCGGCGCCGCGTCTGAACACTCCGCGTAAAAAGGTGGCCGCCGGCAGTGTCGGCATCGCCGAACGCCAAACGGCCGCTTACCCGGTGGTGTCCCCCGGTGGCTGGAATCTGATCGGTCGCACCCCGGCCAAATTGTTCGACCGCGAACGCGACGGCTACAGCCTGATGCAACCAGGCGACACGGTGCGCTTCGAAGCCGTCAGCCATGCCGAATTCATCAATCTGGGCGGTGATGACACGCCGTTGGAGGCGCAGGCATGAGCCGTCTATCAATAGAAGCGAGTACACCGCTGTGCCTGTTGCAGGACGCTGGCCGTTTCGGCGTGCGGCATTTGGGCGTGACCCAGGGCGGGGCGGCGGACTGGCGATCGATGTCGTGGGCTAATTGGTTGCTGGGCAATGGCCTGGATGCACCGGTGATTGAAATCACCCTGGGTGGGTTCACCGTCGTTGCCGAAGAGGATTGCGTACTGGCCTTGGCCGGAGCGGATCTGGGGGCACAGGTGGATGGCGAGGCGTTGGCACCGTGGCGCAGTTTCAGGCTGAACAAAGGTCAGCAATTGCAATTCACTCAGCCGCTGCTTGGGGCTCGGGCATATTTGGCGGCCCCGGGCGGATTTGATGCGCCAAAGGTGTTGGGCAGCAGCGCAACGGTGGTCCGTGAGGAGCTTGGCGGGCTGGATGGCATGGGCCGGGCGTTGGCCAAAGATGCGCAGTTGAGCTACTCCGGGAGCTCGCTACTACTGCTGCGGGAATTGGCGCGCGAACAGGTGCCGGATTTCAAACTCAACGCGCCGCTGGACCTGGTGCTCGGTGCCCAGATCGGCGAGTTCAGTGGGCAGAGTTCGTTCGACGCGTTCAACAGCGTCTGGACCCTCGACAGCCGTGCCGACCGGATGGGCATACGCTTGCTGGGAACGGCGTTGCAGTATCAGGGTAAGCCGATGATTTCCGAAGGCATCCCGCTGGGTGCGGTTCAGGTGCCGCCGGACGGGCAGCCGATTGTGTTGCTCAATGATCGGCAGACCATTGGTGGTTATCCGCGATTGGGGGCGTTGACGCCGTTGGCGCTGGCGCGACTGGCGCAGTGTCTGCCGGGGACGCAGGTGCGGTTGAAACCGGTGGTGCAGGAAGTCGCGCATCGGGAGCAGGTCGAGTACCTACGCCGGTTTGTGAACCGCTAAAAGCATCGTCGGAACGCCGCCCGGAGCAAGCTGGCTCCCACATTGGATCGTTGTTGCCCACACATTTTGTGAACGACACATTCCCCTGTGGGAGCGAGCTTGCTCGCGATGGCGTCCGGTCAGGCACCGAGTTATTTGGAAAGAAACCGCATCCCTTCTTCCAACCCCCGCAATGTCAGCGGGTACATCTGGTCGTTAATCAAGTCCCGCACGATGTTGGTCGACGACGTATAACCCCACGTATCTTTCGGATACGGGTTGATCCAGATGACCTTCTTGTACTTCTCCATGAACCGCTGCATCCACACATAACCCGCTTCTTCGTTCCAGTGCTCGACGCTGCCGCCGGCCTGGGTGATTTCATACGGCGCCATGGCGGCGTCACCGATGAAGATCACTTTGTAGTCTGCGCCGTATTTGTGCAGCAGATCCTGGGTCGAGGTGCGCTCGGAAGTGCGGCGCATGTTGTTCTTCCACACCGATTCATAAATGAAGTTGTGGAAGTAGAAATACTCCAGGTGCTTGAACTCGGTCTTGCAGGCCGAAAACAGCTCTTCGCAGATCTTCACGTGGGCGTCCATCGAGCCGCCGATGTCGAACAGCAGCAACAACTTGACGGTGTTGCGCCGCTCCGGACGCATCTGGATGTTCAGCAGCCCGGCATCGCGCGCGGTGTGGTCGATGGTGCCATCGATGTCCAGTTCTTCCGCCGCACCCTGGCGCGCGAATTTGCGCAACCGACGCAGGGCGACCTTGATGTTGCGGGTGCCCAATTCGACCGAATCGTCGAGGTTCTTGTACTCGCGCTGATCCCAGACCTTGACCGCTTTGCCCTGACGCTTGCCGGCATCGCCGACCCGAATGCCTTCCGGGTTGAAGCCCCCGGAGCCAAACGGACTGGTGCCGCCAGTGCCGATCCACTTGTTACCGCCGGCATGACGTTCTTTCTGTTCTTCGAGGCGTTTCTTGAACTCTTCGATCAGCTTGTCCAGGCCGCCGAGAGACTGGATCGCCGCCCGCTCTTCTTCGGTCAGCGAACGCTCGAACTCCTTGCGCAGCCAGTCTTCCGGGATCAATGCCTGAAGGTGATCGTCAAGTTTTTCCAGGCCGTTGAAGTAGGCACCGAACGCGCGGTCGAATTTGTCGAAATGCTTTTCGTCCTTCACCAGAATCGCCCGGGACAGGTAATAAAACTCGTCCATGTCGGCGAAGGTCACGCGCTGCTTCAGCGCGTTGATCAGGTCCAGCAGCTCCCGTACCGAGACCGGCACTTTGGCTGCGCGCATTTCATTGAACAGGTTGAGCAGCATGGCTATCGCCCTCTATCTTGTTAAAAAGAGGGATCAGCGAGTGCCGCGACGGCTCATGAACGCCAGACGCTCAAGCAACTGCACGTCCTGTTCGTTCTTCACCAAAGCACCGGCCAGCGGCGGAATAGCCTTGGTCGGATCGCGCTCGCGCAGTACCGCTTCGCCGATGTTGTCGGCCATCAGCAGCTTCAGCCAGTCCACCAGTTCGGAGGTCGATGGCTTCTTCTTCAGGCCCGGCACTTTGCGCACGTCGAAGAACACGTCCAGCGCTTCGCTGACCAAGTCTTTCTTGATGTTCGGGTAGTGCACGTCGACGATCCTCTGCATCGTGACGCGGTCGGGAAAAGCGATGTAATGGAAGAAGCAGCGGCGCAGGAAGGCGTCCGGCAGCTCTTTCTCGTTGTTGGAAGTAATGATGATGATCGGGCGTTTCTTGGCCTTGATGGTCTCGTTGATCTCGTAAACGTAGAACTCCATCTTGTCGAGTTCTTGCAGCAAGTCGTTCGGGAACTCGATGTCGGCCTTGTCGATTTCGTCGATCAGCAGGATCACCCGCTCTTCGGATTCGAAGGCTTCCCAGAGCTTGCCCTTTTTCAGGTAGTTGCGAACGTCGTGGACCTTTTCGGTGCCCAGCTGCGAGTCACGGAGACGGCTGACCGCGTCGTACTCGTACAGGCCTTGATGCGCCTTTGTGGTGGATTTGATGTGCCAAGTGATCAGTTTGGCGCCGAAGGACTCGGCCAGTTGCTCGGCGAGCATGGTTTTACCAGTGCCTGGCTCGCCCTTGACCAGCAGCGGGCGCTCCAGAGTGATGGCGGCGTTGACCGCCAGCTTCAGGTCATCGGTGGCGACGTAGGCCGGGGTGCCTTCGAACTTCATCTGCTAATCCTCGAACGGTAATGCCGACCTGAACGAGGCAGGGCGGGGCGCAATAATTGTAGTACCCGACTATAACGCGGTGCCCGGTCGACTGTGAACGCAGACGGCTTATTCAGTCTCTGAATGGGGCGTCACATCTTGACTCAGTCTCGGCTGCTGGCCAGTATTGAGCTATCGCCATTTTGGCGATAGCTTGCGGGGCATGTCTACTAAATACCGATTTCGCGATACGTACCGCATTCAGTTGCGCGAGAAGGATCATCCGCCGCCCCATGTCCACCTGACCGGTGGCGGGCTGGACGTCATGCTCAGCCTTGAAACCGTCGAAGTGATGGTGGGCAAGGCGCCGCCGCTGATTATCAAGGAAGCGCTGGCGTGGGTCAGGGCCCATCAGGTGCAATTGCTGGAGGATTGGAAACGATGTTACCCATGAAACGACCACGGCTGTCGGCCGTGCAGGCGTTGCCGGATCACCGCCTGACGCTGACCTTTATCGACGGTCAGCAACTGAACCTCGATTTGAGTCGGGACCTGCGCGCCTACCCTGGGTTGCAGCCATTGCTGGAGGTTGGCGCTTTCGAAGGGGCAACCTTGGGTGATGAAGGCTGGAGCGTTGAGTGGCCCGAACTGGACATCCAGATCGGCGCAGACACTCTTTATCTGGATGCGCTCGCGCAAAACGCATTGGACGAAAACACGCGGATCTTCATCGACTGGCGCGCTCGTACCGGGCTGCCACTCAATCAGGCGGCCGAAGCGTTGGGGGTCAGTGCTCGCAGCATCACGCGCTACAGCAGTGGGCGTGAAGCCGTACCGCGATCGCTGGCACTGGCCTGCCTGGGCTGGGACTTCTTGCAGCAGCAATCGAACCCGGCGCGGGCGGCCGAAGAAACCGGTCGCTACATCGTCACCCGAAACCCTTAGCCCGCATCCGGCTTGGGCCGTTCGTATTGGGCATTGAACGCCTGGATGAAGCCGTTGCGTAAAATCTGCAAAAAAGCCTCGAATGCGCTGATATCTCGGCGATGCACGTTGCCGCTCAGTTCCACGCGAGTCGCAAACTGGTTTTTGCCCTGGTTTTTCAGCACCGTTTCGGAGCCGCCGACGATGGCCTCCCAAATGGAGCGGAAAATCCCTTTGTCCTTGTTCTCGACGTCCTGATGCCAATTGAACACGTCGACGTCCTTTAGCAGCGGTTTGATGTAACCCGTTAATTGAGCTTTTTTAGCCTGCGCTTCAATGACCACATCACCGTGACCTGCATTGAAGTCGAACTTGCCATAGGCGGAGGCAAAGTCGTTCATGCGTTTGAGCTCGATGTGTTTGGCCCGCAGGCGGAACTCGAAATCTTCAAAGTTGCTTAAGGGGTCGAAGGTGGCGGTGGTTTCCAGTGGTGCGTGCCCGAGCAGCAGCGCCTTGCCTTCGAAGCGAGCATCGCGCTTGCCTTTGGTGTCGACCACGTTGGTCAGGTTATAGATGCTGGCGTTGACCTGAGTGGCGTTCATGTTCACGGGGGGCTTGGAATTGAAGTTGCGGAAACTGATCTTGCCATCGCTGATCCGCACTTCGTTCAGGGTGATGGGGGCCAGTTTGCTCAACTGCGCACGCCAGTCGGTGCCCTGACCGGTCTGGGAGTTTTGCTTGTTGGCGCCGCCGTCGACGAAGTTCACCTCAGGGTTGAAGAACTTCACCTCGGCCACAACGGCGCGGTCGTACCAGAGCGAGTGCCAACTGACGGAAAGATCGATCAGCGGCGCGTTGACGAAAGGCACCGGAACCTTGCCCTCGACCTTGACGATTTTCAGTCCGTTGATTTTGTACGCTCCGCGCCACAGGGCCAGGTCCACATCAGTGATCTGGCCACGGTAGTCGCCCATGTTCGCCAGCTTGTCATTCAGGTAGTCTCGCACCATGTAGGGCAGGGCGATGTGCAGGGCAATCAGCAGCACAACGAGGCCAGCGAGGATCCACAGGGGCCAACTGTATCTGCGTTTCATGATGACAAATCTCTGGCGATGTATAGCCATTGACTGCTGTGGTTACGGGACGTTCGACTGACTGGACGACCAAGGGCAACAGGCATACCTTGGAGAGCTTATTTAACGCTGTATAAGGACCCAGCCATGAGCCGTATCTACGCTGACAACGCTCATTCCATCGGCAATACGCCGCTGGTGCAGATCAACCGTATCGCCCCGCGCGGCGTGACCATCCTGGCCAAGATCGAAGGGCGTAACCCCGGTTACTCGGTCAAGTGCCGGATCGGTGCGAGCATGATCTGGGACGCCGAAAGCACCGGCAAACTCAAGCCTGGAATGACCATCGTCGAACCGACCTCGGGCAATACCGGTATCGGCCTGGCATTCGTTGCCGCGGCCCGCGGTTACAAGCTGATGCTGACCATGCCGGCGTCCATGAGTATCGAGCGACGCAAAGTGCTAAAGGCACTGGGGGCCGAACTGGTACTGACCGAACCGGCCAAGGGCATGAAAGGAGCGATCGAAAAGGCTGCTGAAATTGTCGCCAGCGACCCGGCTGCCTACTTCATGCCGTCGCAGTTTGAGAACCCGGCCAACCCGGCCATCCACGAAAAAACGACTGGTCCGGAAATCTGGAACGACACCGACGGTGCAGTCGACGTACTGGTGGCAGGCGTCGGAACGGGTGGAACCATTACCGGCGTTTCGCGGTATATCAAGAATACCCAGGGCAAACCGATTATTTCGGTGGCGGTGGAGCCAGCGGTGTCGCCAGTCATCACCCAGGCAATGGCCGGTGAAGAGATCAAGCCGAGCCCTCACAAGATCCAGGGTATTGGTGCCGGTTTTGTGCCGAAGAATCTTGATCTGTCGATGGTCGATCGGGTTGAGTTGGTCAGCGATGAAGAATCCAAGGCCATGGCCTTGCGACTGATGCAGGAAGAAGGGATTTTGAGCGGCATTTCCTGTGGCGCCGCCATGGCCGTGGCCGTCCGTCTGGCGGAAACCCCGGAAATGCAGGGCAAGACCATCGTGGTGATCCTGCCGGACTCCGGTGAACGCTACCTGTCGAGCATGCTGTTCAGTGATCTGTTTACCGAGCAGGAGAATCAGCAGTAGGAGCTGCCGCAGGCTGCGATCTTTTGATCTTGTTTTTGAACTTGTGTAAGGGGGGTGATTCAAGTCAGCCCCCGTTCAGAAGCTTTATGTTAAGAAGTGCTTTATTGCGCAATCTTTAACACTGAATGTTCAGTTACACGGGTTTTTCCCGAGGCCGGTAGTGTTTATCATGGCCGGCTGCCAGGTCGGTTAAATGGCGTTGCGCAGAGTTGTCTACTATCAAGGAGTTGTTGATGACCTTTTCCCTTGCCGCGAAAGCGTCGCTGTTGCTGCTGTTCCTCGGCAGCACTCTCTATGTGCATTTGCGCGGCAAGGCACGATTGCCGGTCCTGCGTCAGTTCGTCAACCATTCAGCGTTGTTCGCGCCCTATAACGCTTTGATGTACCTGTTCTCCGGTGTGCCGTCCAAACCCTATCTGGACCGCAGCAAGTTCCCGGAACTGGACGTGCTCAAGGACAACTGGGAAGTCATCCGCGACGAAGCGATGCACCTCTTCGACGAGGGCTACATTCGCGCCGCCGAAAGGAACAACGACGCCGGTTTCGGATCGTTCTTCAAAAAAGGCTGGAAGCGTTTCTACCTCAAGTGGTACGACAAACCGCTTCCCTCAGCTGAAGCCTTGTGCCCGAAAACCGTGGCCTTGGTCAGCAGCATTCCCAACGTCAAAGGCGCCATGTTCGCGTTGCTGCCAGGCGGCAGCCACCTCAACCCGCATCGCGATCCGTTCGCCGGTTCCCTGCGTTATCACCTGGGGCTGTCGACGCCGAACTCCGACGATTGCCGGATCTTCGTCGACGGTCAGGTCTATGCCTGGCGTGATGGTGAAGACGTGATGTTCGACGAAACCTATGTGCATTGGGTCAAGAACGAAACCGACAAGACGCGGGTCATCCTCTTTTGCGACATCGAACGACCGTTGAGCAACCGCCTGATGACCCGCATCAACCGCTGGATCAGTGGCTTTTTGGGTCGCGCCACTGCACCGCAGAATCTTGATGATGAACGTGTTGGCGGGATTAACCAGGCTTACGCGTGGAGCAAGAACTCCAGCGACAAATTCAGTGGTGTGATCAAAAAGTGGAAGCGTCGCAATCCCAAGGCCTACCGCGTGCTGCGACCGGTGTTGGCGGTGGTGGTGCTGACATTGTTGGGGTATTGGTTGTTTGGCTGATACCGATTCCTGAAGAAAAAAACCGCTCCTTGGGAGTAATGTCAGTCAGTTAAGCAATTTCACCAGCAACGCATACCTTGTAGCAGCTGGCGAAGCCTGCGTTCGGCTCGGGCCGCGATCGGACGCAGCAGTCGTGAAATCAGGCAGTGCGGTGTTTCAGATAAACCTCGCACACAGGTTTTACGACTGCTGCGTCCGATCGCGGCCCGAGCCGAACGCAGCCTCGCAAGCTCGCAAGCTCGACAGCTGCTACAGCGCCGAACGCAGGCTTCGCCAGCTGCTAAGGATCGCGTTATGGCTTAACTGATCGGCATTACTCCTTGGGAGCGTTTTTTTATGCACCTGTTCGCCACTGGGGTTGGTGTAAGACTCTTGCTTATTGGTTCTTCCAGCTTAGTCATTGCAATCCATCTCACACGCTGGTTATAGTCGGCGCTCGATGTTTTCCAACCCAGCTTTCTACCCTTCAAAAAAGATCAGCCCATGCCAGCTTCCCTCATCAACGCGGTAGTCGATTCAGCGGTCAACGCTGGCGTCGTGCCGTGCGGGAATCAGCAGCCTGCGCAGATCAGTCATTACCCTCCACCTGTCAGTAGCACGCCGGTGTGCGCAGTCGTATCACCGCCAGGCGTTGGCTTCTCGGGCTGATCAGCTTTTTTCTGCTGTTTCCATGCCCGTTTAAAAGTGCCCGCCTGAAAAAACTACTGAATTTCAGCTTCGGCTGAGTTGGCTTTTTTTGCCTGACTACAGGTGGTATTCATGTTTGTCCTTTCGAAAAACACCGCGCTCGCGGCGGCGTCCACGAGCCTGTTCGTTCTGCTGTGGAGCAGCGGGGCGATCTTCTCCAAATGGGGCTTGGCCCACGCGTCACCCTTTGCTTTTCTGTTGATTCGCTTCGCTATCGCAATCTGCGGATTGGTGCTGCTGGTGCCGTTGCTCAAGCTGAAACTGCCCAAGGGCGGCAAGCCGATGGTGTATGCGATGGCCACCGGCGTGGTGTTGCTGGGGGCTTATCAGATTTTCTATCTGCTGGCCCTGGACCTCAAAGTCACACCGGGCGTCATGGCAACGATCATGGGCGTGCAGCCCATTCTTACGGTGGTGATCATGGAGCGTCAGCGATCAGCCAGCAGAATGTTTGGTTTGGCACTGGGTTTGGCCGGGTTGATCATGGTGGTGTATCAAGGCATCGGTCTGGCCGGCATGTCGTTCGCCGGAATGCTCTTCGGTTTGCTGGCGCTGGCGAGCATGACGTTCGGCTCGATCATGCAGAAACGCATCACCGAAAATCCCCTCGGCACGCTGCCAGTGCAGTACCTGGCGGGGCTGTTGCTCTGCGGGATCTTCGTACCGTTCCAGCCCTTTCATTTCGACCACAGCACCGGTTTCATCGTGCCGGTGTTGTGGATGGGATTGGTCGTGTCGGTGCTGGCGACCTTGTTGCTGTATCGGCTGATTGCACGGGGCAATCTGGTGAATGTCACCAGTCTGTTTTACCTGGTGCCGGCGGTGACGGCGGTGATGGACTACCTGATTTTCGGCAACCGGCTGGCGGCGTTGAGCATGCTTGGCATGTTGCTGATCATCATCGGTCTGGTGTTCGTATTCCGTAAAAACGCTTGAAACAAAACAAGGCCTGGGGCATGAGTTCCAGGCCTTTTTTATTTGGCCAGCGCATGCTCGGCCCGCACCGAATTCACATTGGCCGCACCACAAAACTACCTGGCAACCACCTCTTTCGACTTCACCACCGTCGTCTTCAACACCAACCACAACGCCGCCGCAATCAACACCCCGCCATAGATATGCGCCATCGACAACGGCTCATCCAGCAACAGCGCTCCCCACAACACCCCGAACGGCGGAATCAGAAAGGTCGTGGTCATCGACTTCACCGGCCCGACCGAGCTGAGCAACCGGAAGTAAATAATGTACGCAAGCGCCGTACACACCAGCCCCAAACCCAGCAATGACAACCAGACACTCCAGCCGCCCCAGCTCTCCGGTGGCTGGCTGATCACGCTGTAACCGAACAGCGGCAACAGAAACAATGTCGCACCCAGCATGCTGCCCACCGCCGATAGGCGACTGTCGAGACCACCGGCCTGATCAAGCCAGCGGCGCGCGAGGAACCCGGCGAAACCGTAGCAGGTCGTGGCGAGCAGGCAGGCGAGGGCGCCCATCATCAGTTCCATGTCGAACGCCACCGGACCGGCTCGGGTCAGGATGCCCACGCCCAACAGCCCGAGGAACACGCCGCCAAGTTTGGCGGCGGTGAGTTTTTCATGGAAGAACAGACCGCCGATCAGCACGCCCATCAATGGCGTGGTGGCGTTGAAAATCGCCGAGTAACCGGCCGGCAGCACCTGGGCGGCTACCGAGTACAGGGTCGCCGGAATCCCGGAGTTGATCACTCCAAGCAGCATCACGGTTTTGAGTTTGCCTTTGAAATCCCAGCTGATGCGCATCAGCCCCAGGATCACCAACAGGCCGACCGCGGCAATCGACACGCGGAAAAAGGCAGTGGGGATTGTGCCAATCACCGGGGCAATGATGCGCATGAACAGAAAGCTAGCGCCCCAAATGGCGGCGAGCGACAACAAACGCAGAGTATCGACGGGGTTCACAGCACGTTCCTTCCTTGATTAGCGCGCAAGTGTCGCGCCAGTCAGGACGCAAGGCAATGGTTGCGTTGCGTAACAAAGGGCCACTAAGCTCATGCCCCACGATAAGAATCAGCCGCCGAGGTTTTACCTATGCCGCAGCAATGGCCAGCCGCCGACATCGCCCGAATGATCCTCGATGGCTTTGACGATTACCGCGAGCATTTCCGCCAGATCACCGACGGCGCCCGGGCTCGCTTCGAGCAGGCCAAGTGGCAGGAGACGCAAACGGCGTCGGCCGCGCGGATCAATCTCTACGAAGAAAAAGTCAGCGAAACGGTGGGGCGGCTGCACATCGCTTTCGACGCTGACACGCTGGATGTCAGTTGCTGGCCGCTGGTCAAAAGCGCTTACATCACGCTGATCGACCTGCGCTTCGACGATGAACTGTCCGAAACCTGGTACAACTCGATTTTCTGCGGGCTGTTCAGCCACGACCTGATCAGCGACGGCTGCATGTTCATTCACACCACCCGGCCGAGCCTGCGCCGGGCCCGTGCTGCACAAACCCGCACGTACAAGCCCCAGGGCCAGTTGTCCGGGATGCTCGCGAGCATTTTTGCCGACTACCGCTTCAGCGAGGATTACGCCAACCTGGCGGGCGACCTGAGTCGTCTCGAAGGGCAATTGCGCGAGAACCTGCCGGACTGGGTCTGCAAGGACCCGGAGCTGAGTGTCGAACTGTTTTCCTCGGTGCTTTACCGCAACAAAGGCGCGTACCTGGTCGGGCGCATCTATACCCAGGACGAACAATGGCCGCTGGTGATTCCGCTGCTGCACCGCGAAGGTCGCGGGATTCAGATCGATGCGCTGATCACCGATGAAGCGGACGTATCGATCATCTTCTCGTTCACCCGTTCGTATTTCATGGTCGACGTGCCGGTACCGGCGGAGTTCATCGGTTTCCTCAAGCGCATTTTGCCGGGCAAGCACATCGCCGAGCTGTACACCTCGATCGGTTTCTACAAACACGGAAAATCCGAGTTCTACCGGGCGCTGATCAATCACCTGGCCAACACCGACGACCAGTTCATCATGGCCCCGGGCGTGCGTGGCATGGTGATGAGCGTGTTTACCCTGCCGGGCTTCAACACCGTATTCAAAATCATCAAGGACCGCTTCTCGCCGTCAAAGAACGTCGACCGCGCCACGGTGATCGAGAAGTACCGTTTGGTGAAAAGCGTCGACCGGGTCGGGCGCCTGGCTGACACCCAGGAATTTGCCGACTTCCGCTTCCCGTTGAGCAAGTTCGACCCGGCCTGTCTGGAAGAATTGCTCGAAGTGGCCGCGTCCACCGTGTCGGTAGAGGACGACACCGTGCTGATCCGCCACTGCTGGACCGAACGGCGGATGACGCCGTTGAACCTGTATCTGGAGAACGCCAACGACGCTCAGGTCCGCGAGGCGCTGGAAGATTACGGGCTGGCGATCAAGCAACTGGCGGCGGCGAACATCTTTCCCGGCGACATGCTGCTGAAGAATTTTGGCGTCACTCGTCACGGGCGGGTGGTGTTTTATGACTATGACGAGATCTGTTTCCTGACTGAAGCCAACTTCCGGCATATCCCGCAACCGCGTACGCCGGAAGACGAGATGGCGTCGGAACCGTGGTATTCGATTGGGCCGCTGGATGTGTTTCCTGAAGAGTTTCCGCCGTTTTTGTTTGCCGATTCGGGGCAGCGCAAGTTGTTTGATCAGTTGCATGGTGAGCTTTACAACGCCGATTACTGGAAAAGCCTTCAGGAAGCCATTCGCGCCGGGAAGGTGATTGATGTGTTTCCGTATCGCCGCAAGGGCCTGGATAACGAATAACACCACGCTACCTGTAGGAGCTGTCGAGAGAAACGAGGCTGCGATCTTTTGATCTTGTTTTTTAAAATCTAAAATCAAAAGATCGCAGCCTCGTTTCACTCGACAGCTCCTACATCTATGGTTACCCCCTTTTCTGCAATACTGTTTTTGATGCGTGTTTGGCTTGCTTTCATCTATCCGGCGTCTGAGTGGGGGTTGTGGTCCCCGCGCCTCGATGAGAATCGATGCCCGACGATCCTAATTAGTGGAACGGCCTTTCAGCCGTGTAGGAGCTCAGGGTTGTCGTCAGGCCGGTTGGCCGTTCACGTCATCTGTTATCCAGCATCGCAAAACCAGGTGGGTGGTGCTCGGGTGACAGCAGGGTCAGGCGTTCATCTTGGCTGGCCCTGCATCGAATTCAGTGTGGTGTGCTGCGATTGCCCAGGCGATCCTCGCCAGCTTGTTGGCCAGCGCACAGACCACGAGATTGGAGTGATGGTGGGACGCTAATAACTGGCGGACCCAGTCCGCCAAAGCGCCTTTCTGTCGCTCCAGCTGGATCAGGTAGACACGGGCGCACTGGATGAGCAGGCGCCTCTGGTTTCGATCACCGCGCTTGCTGATGCCCAACAGGACGGTCTTGTCGCCCGTGGAATGCTGTTTGGGCACCAGCCCGATGGAGGCTGAATAGCCTCGGCCGCATTTGAATTGTTTGCCATCGCCCAACTCGGCAGCCAGGACGGTGGAGGTGATCGGGCCTAAGCACGGTATTGTCATCAAGCGCGATGCCAGATCATCTTCAGCGGCCTGGCATTGCACTCGCTTATCCAGTGTCTTGATCCGCTCAGTCAGGTAGTTGAAGTGCTCATGCAGCATCGTCAGATTTAGTTTGATGGCCTCAGAGAATGAACTCGTCTCAAGCAGCCCCGGCAGTTCATTGATCGACTTGAAGCCGGGGGCCAGGCTGACGCCAACCTCCAGAAGGGCGGCGTGAATCCGATTGACGGTTGCGGTGCGGTCTTTGATGAACGCATCGCGGGTGGAGTTGAGCATGGCCAGCGCCTGTTGGGCCTGGGTTTTGGGCGGCACAAAGCGCATGGTGGGGCGAGTCGCCGCCTCGCAGATCGCCTCGGCATCGGCGAAGTCGTTCTTGTTGCTTTTCACGTAAGGACGCACGAGATGAGGGGCGATGAGCTTGGGCGTATGGCCCAGCTTGGCGACCTGTTGTGCCATGAAGTGGGCGCCGCCACAGGCTTCCATCACGACGGTGCAGGGTTCGAGATTCGCCAGATGTTGGATGAGCGTCATTCGAGTGAATTTTTTGCGGTAGAGCTCATTCCCGCGCTCATCTTGTGCATGCAGATGGAAGGTACGTTTTCCTAAGTCGATGGCGGCAATAGCTACTTTCATGGCAACGGTCTCCGATGAGCCCCCTGTGAAAGCTTAGTGGGCGATCACGGGCGGCGGCGGGGGTAGCCATTTCATTAGTAGAACCCCCCGCAATCCCTGCCAAATCTGCGACAATCCGCCCCCTGCGCCACTAGACGACTTATTGCGTACCTGATGACTGACGAATCGCCCTCCATCGACAAACTGCTGAAAAACCTCGATCACGCCATGCTCGCCGACCGCCACCGGCTGCGGCGGCAGTTGCTTGAGCTGCGCAAAAAACCTGACGAGGCCAAACTGGCCCAGTGGGTGACGCGCACGCAGGCGTCCTGTGATCAGGTGTTGGCGCGGCGGGCCAGCCTGCCGGTGATTCGTTACGACGACAGCCTGCCGATCGCCGCCAAGCGCGACGAAATCAAAGCAGCGCTGCTCAAGCATCAGGTGCTGATCATTGCCGGTGAAACCGGTTCGGGTAAAACCACCCAGTTGCCGAAGATCTGCCTGGAAATCGGTCGCGGTCAGCATGGCCTGATCGGCCACACCCAACCCCGTCGAATCGCCGCCCGCAGCGTGGCGAGCCGGGTCGCCGAAGAACTGGCGACACCCTTGGGTGCGCTGGTCGGCTATCAGGTGCGGTTCGAGGATCAGAGCGATTCCAACACCCTGATCAAACTGATGACCGACGGCATCCTGCTGGCGGAAACCCAGAACGACCGTTACCTCGAACGCTACGACACGATCATCGTCGACGAAGCCCACGAACGCAGCCTCAACATCGACTTCCTGCTCGGTTACCTGAAAACCCTGCTGCCGCGTCGCCCGGACCTGAAAGTCATCATCACCTCGGCGACCATCGACCTGGAGCGTTTCTCCAAGCATTTCGATGACGCGCCGATTGTTGAAGTCTCGGGCCGCACCTTCCCGGTAGAAACCTGGTACCGCCCGCTGACCCTGGAGCAGGACGAAGAGGGCAACCGCGTCGAGGATGACCTGACCGTGGATCAGGCGATCCTCGCCACCCTCGACGAAATCGCCGCGTTCGAACGCAGCGAGCGCAAGAGCCCCGGCGATGTGCTGGTGTTCCTGCCCGGCGAGCGCGAGATTCGCGACGCCGCGGACATGCTGCGCAAGGCTCAGCTCAAGCACACTGAAATTCTGCCGTTGTACGCGCGATTGTCGCCGGCCGAACAGCAGCGGATTTTCCAGTCGCACCCAGGCCGTCGCGTGGTGTTGGCGACCAACGTCGCGGAAACCTCGCTGACCGTGCCGGGCATTCGTTACGTGATCGACAGCGGCACCGCGCGCATCAGCCGCTACAGCTACCGCGCCAAGGTTCAGCGCTTGCCCATCGAAGCGATTTCCCAGGCCAGCGCCAACCAGCGTAAAGGTCGCTGCGGACGGGTCGAGCCGGGCATTTGCATCCGCCTCTATGGCGAAGAAGATTTCATTGGCCGACCGGAATTTACCGACCCGGAAATTCTGCGGACCAACCTCGCGGCGGTGATTTTGCAGATGCTGCATCTGCGCCTAGGCGAGATCACTGATTTCCCGTTTATCGAGCCGCCGGATGGCAAAGCCATCAGCGACGGTTTTAACCTGCTGCAAGAACTCTCGGCGGTCGACCGCAACAGCCAGCTGACGCCCCTCGGTCGCCAGTTGGCGCGCTTGCCAGTGGACCCGCGCATGGGCCGCATGCTGCTGGAAGCGGCGAAACTCGGCAGCTTGCAGGAAGTGCTGATCGTCGCCAGCGCCATGTCGATTCAGGACCCGCGCGAGCGTCCGCCGGAACGTCAGCAAGCGGCGGATCAGGCGCACGCACAATGGAAAGACGTGGACTCGGACTTTGCCGGCCTGGTCAATTTGTGGCGTGGTTTCGAAGAACAGCGCCAGGCGTTGACTGCCAGCCCGCTGCGCAATTGGTGCCGCAAGAACTTCCTGAATTACCTGCGTCTGCGCGAATGGCGCGACTCCCATCGGCAGTTGAGCCTGATCTGCCGCGACATGCAGTTGAGCCTCAATAAAGAGCCGGCGGATTATCCGAAACTGCACAAAGCCGTGCTCTCGGGGCTGCTCAGCCAGATCGGCCAGAAAACCGAAGACGGCGACTACCTCGGCGCCCGTCAGCGGCGCTTCTGGATTCACCCGTCATCGGGCCTCGGTAAAAAGCGTCCGCAATGGCTGATGGCCGCCGAACTGGTGGAAACCACCAAGCTCTACGCGCGCATGGTCGCCAAGATCGACGCCGACTGGATCGAGCCCTTGGCCGGGCACCTGATCAAGAAAAACCACTTCGAACCCCATTGGGAGAAGAAGCGCGGTCAGGTCGTGGCCTTCGAGCAAATCACCTTGTTCGGGCTGATCGTGGTCGGTCGCCGGCCGGTGCATTACGGGCCGATCGACCCTGTGGTGTCTCGTGAGTTTTTCATTCGTGAAGGCCTGGTGCGCGGCGAGATTCAGTCCAAGGCCAAGTGCCTGACGGCCAATGCGCAACTGCTGGAACAGCTCGACGAACTGGAAGCCAAGGCTCGCCGTCGCGACATTCTGGCGGACGAAGAAACCCTGTTCGCCTTCTACGATGCGCGACTGCCGGCGGAGATCCACCAGACCGCGACCTTCGACAGCTGGTATCGGGTCAACAGCCAGAAAGACCCGCAGCTGCTGATCATGCGCGAAGAAGACGTACTGGCTCGCGAGGCCAGTGAAGTCACCGCGCTGCATTACCCGGACACCTTGCACATCGGTGATCTGGAGTTGGCGCTGAGCTACCACTTCGAACCGAACCACCCGCGTGACGGCGTGACCCTGCGTGTGCCGGCGCCGTTGTTGCCGATGCTGCCGCCGGAGCGCCTGGAATGGCTGGTGCCGGGCGTGATCGAGGCCAAGTGCATCGCGCTGGTGCGCAACCTGCCCAAAGCCCTGCGCAAGAATTTCGTACCGGTGCCGGACTTCGTCAAAGCCGCATTGCAGCGCGTGACTTTCGCCGAGGGCTCGTTGCCTCAAGCGCTGGGCCGTGAACTGTTGCGCATGACCGGTGCGCGGGTCAGCGATGAAGCCTGGGCCGAAGCGTCGCAGCAGGTCGACAGTCATTTGCGGATGAGTCTGGAAATCGTCGACGGCCAGGGTAAGTTCCTTGGCGAAGGGCGTGATCTGGCGGAACTGACCGCACGCTTTGCCGAAGCCAGTCAGGCCGCGTTGGCCGTGCCGCAAACCGCGAAAAACCAGCAACCGGTGGAGCCGAAAGTGTTTGCCGCCGTCGCCGAGAAAACCCAGCAGAAGATCGCCGGGCTGTCGATGACGGTGTACCCGGCGCTGGTGGAAGAGAGTGGCACGGTCAAGGAAGGACGTTTCTCGACACCGGCCGAAGCCGAGTTTCAACATCGCCGCGCCTTGCAGCGTTTGCTGATGCAGCAACTGGCCGAACCGGCGAAGTTCCTGCGCAGCAAGTTGCCGGGGCTGACCGAGCTGGGGCTGATGTACCGCGACATGGGTCGCATCGACAGTCTGGTCGAAGACATCCTGCTGGCCAGCCTCGACAGCTGCATTCTCGACGGCGAAGACCCGCTGCCACGGGATGGCGCCGGGTTGGCATCGCTGGCCGAACGCAAACGCGGCGGCTGGACCGAGCACGCCGAGCGTCTGGCCAAGCTGACGCTGGAAATCCTCAAGCTCTGGCACGGCCTGCAAAAACGCTTCAAGGGCAAGATTGATCTGGCGCAAGCCGTGGCCCTGAACGACATCAAGCAGCAGCTCAGTCATCTGGTGTATCCGGGCTTCGTTCGTGAAACCCCGATGCAGTGGCTCAAGGAGTTGCCGCGTTATCTGAAAGCGGTCGAGCAACGCTTCGAGAAAATCGGCGCTCAGGTGCAGAGGGATCGGGTCTGGAGTGGCGAGTTGTCTGGCCTGTGGACGCAATATCAAACCCGCGCCAACAAACATGCCCAAGAAGGTAAACGCGATCCGCAGCTGGAGCTCTATCGCTGGTGGCTGGAGGAATACCGGGTTTCCCTGTTCGCCCAACAATTGGGGACCAAGGTGCCGATCTCCGACAAGCGCCTGAACAAGCAGTGGACCCAGGTCGAACCCTGAACCCGATACCCTGCGATCACCGCGATCCACTGTAGGGGCTGTCGAGTGAAACGAGGCTGCGATCTTTTGATTTTAGATTTTTAAAAACAAGATCAAAAGATCGCAGCCTCGTTTCACTCGACAGCTCCTACAGTCCTACAAGTAGTGTGCGCTTTATCCAGCAAAAGGCGCCAAACCCCAATGTTTATGGCAAACTTCGCGCCTATAAACGCCGGTCCCGCGGTTTTGAGCCTTCACAGGTCTGGGCGGATTGGAATAAAGCGATGCCAGGTTTGCTCCCCCTGACGGGAGCAGATCCTTTGTGTGTTGGTACGTCGGTGCCAACACTTTCTGCCTGAACAGATTAGAGAAACGACCATGCATAACGTCGTCATCAGCGGCACCGGCCTGTACACCCCGGCCAACAGCATCTCCAACGAAGAGCTGGTGCAGTCTTTCAACGCTTACGTCGCGCAATTCAACGCCGACAATGCCGACGCCATCGCGCGCGGCGAAATCGAAGCGTTGACCGAGTCCAGCGCGGCGTTTATCGAAAAAGCCTCTGGTATCAAAAGCCGTTTTGTCATGGATAAGGACGGCATTCTCGACCCGCAACGCATGGCGCCACGCCTGCCGGAACGCTCGAATGACGAGTGGTCGGTGCTTTGCCAAATGGCCATCGGCGCCGCCGAGCAGGCCTTGCAGCGTGCCGGCAAAACCGCCGCGGACATCGATGGCGTGATCGTCGCCTGCTCCAACCTGCAACGTGCCTACCCGGCCATCGCCATCGAAGTCCAGGAAGCCTTGGGTATCCAGGGTTTCGGTTACGACATGAACGTCGCCTGCTCCTCGGCGACCTTCGGCATTCAGGCTGCGGCCAACAGCGTGCAACTGGGCCAGGCCCGGGCGATCCTGATGGTCAACCCGGAAGTCTGCACCGGTCACCTGAACTTCCGCGACCGCGACAGCCACTTCATCTTCGGCGACGCCGCTACCGCGGTGATCATCGAACGTGCTGACCTGGCAACGTCCAAGTACCAGTTCGATATCGTCAGCACCAAGCTGCTGACCAAGTTCTCCAATAACATCCGCAACAACTTCGGCTTCCTCAACCGCGCGGCGGAAGAGGGCATCGGTGCCAAGGACAAACTGTTCGTGCAGGAAGGCCGCAAGGTGTTCCGCGATGTCTGCCCGATGGTCGCTGAGCTGATCGCTACGCACCTGGAAGAGAACACGCTCAACATCAGCGACGTGAAACGCTTCTGGCTGCATCAGGCCAACCTCAGCATGAACCACCTGATCGTCAAGAAGCTGCTGGGCCGCGAAGCCACCGAAGAAGAAGCCCCGGTGATTCTCGACACCTACGCCAACACCAGCTCCGCCGGTTCCGTGATTGCGTTTCACAAGAACCAGGACGATCTGGCCGCCGGTTCGCTGGCAGTGCTCAGCTCGTTCGGCGCCGGTTACTCGATTGGCAGCGTGATTCTGCGCAAGCGCTGAGTTCGCCTTAAAAGATCGCAGCCTGCGGCAGCTCCTACACGGGATTGGATTTCAACGCGATATCGCGGTTGGAATACGGTCGGTGTAGGAGCTGCCGCAGGCTGCGATCTTTTTTTGCGCCAACAAAAAAACTCGCGCTGCAGTATTGGACGGATGATGGGGACCGATACCACAACGCGAGTTTGTAAAAGCGGCTCAGGCTTCCTTGCCCGAGTCGTGTAGCGGGGGAATCAGAACTTCGCTTCGGCATCCAGTTGCAGGGTGTTGATGTCGGAGTCTTTCTTGTTGATGCTGGCGTTGGTTTGGTCAGATGTAGCCATGAAGTACGTCGCGCCGAGGTTGAAGTTCTTGTCCAACTCGTAGCTCACTTTCAACTTGCTGCCGCGCGAACCGGTGAAACCGTTGGCGAAGTCGGAGTCGGTGAAGGCGCCGACAACCGCGTTACGCTGTACATCGCGGTAGTTGTAGTCCACTGCGAAGCCGTAGATCTTGGACTTCACACCGGCCAACCAACCAGTGTCCTGATCGTTGCTCGCGTCTTTGTTGTTGACGTACTGACCGTACAACGAGAGCGGTACTGGCAGGTTGCTGAAGTCGAGCTGACCAAAGCCTTCGTACAGTTTGAAGGTTTCGTTCGGGCTGTTGCCGTTGACGGCGAGTGCGCATGGCGCGGTGACGGTGCCGGTGGTAGGGCAGGCGCTGTTCTTGTCGTTGTCGTACGAGTAGATACTGCCGCCCAAGGTCATTTTCATGCTGTCGGTGATGGCGAAGCGCGCACCCAACTGGCCAGCGTACAGACGCAGGTCGTGTTTGAACTGCACACCCTCGCCGTCGACGTTGTCCTTGAGGGTGTAGTGACCGGCGCTACCGAACAGCTCGGTGCTGCCGCCCAGCGGGTATTTGTAAGTCGCTGCCAGGCCTTCCGGGTTGATGTCGCTATCCCAGATGATGTCGCCCATGCTCACCCATTGTTGCGGCATCTTGCCGCCGACGAGGTGCAGGTTCTTGATCGCGTCGGGGTGGTAGTCGACGTAGCCCTGGTCCAGCCAGATCGACTTCTTGTCGAAGTAGTTGTTCAGGTCCTGGTTGGTGGACCGGGCGTCGTCGTTGCTGCCGGTGGCGATACGAATACCGGTGTCGACCTGAGGGTTGATTTCGCTGTAGGCACCCAGACGGGCACGAATGCGCTGACGATCCTGGTCTTTGCTGTTTGGAACGCCATCGTTGTGGACGTTTTCCTGACGGAAACGCACGTCACCCTTGAACTGGGTCTTGGCGGCCCACGCCAGTTTCTGGTCGAAGGTACTCAGTTCATTGGTTTTCTTCGCGGTCGCTGCGATCTGTTCGTTGGTCTCTTGTTGAGCCTGACGAGCAATCTGCTGGTCCTTTTGATCCCTGGTCAGCTCGGCTTGCAGTTCGCTGTACTGCGCGTTGGTAATCGAGCCGTTTGCCTTAAGCATGTCGAGCAGTTTGGCGTCGACTGCGGCACTGGCCGGAACGCTCATGGCCAGCAACAGCCCGCCACACAGGGCTGCCGCAGTTTTCGTGGAAGCAAGACGCATATCAATCTCCGAAGATGAGAGGGGATGACTGAGCCATCCAGGACACAACCGACCCTTACGGGCGGAAAACAGTGGCCGGGCTAGAACCCGACGCTCTAAAAACAGGCGCCAGTATCGCGATGGTTTATGACAGAGCAGTGGCAATGTGATGGCGTCTCGATGACGATACAAATATGGCGTAAAGCCTTATCCAGAGCCCTGTCGGCGGATTGCTCGTGTGGATTTTTTGGCGATGGGCGATACTCGCCGGGCTTTCACGCAAAGAAGTAGGGAAGAACTGATGCCGCTGCAACGTCTGGAAAGTCTGTCCGAAATCGCGTCGCAGACGTGGGATGCCCTGGTGCCCGAGAATCAGCCCTTTCTGCGCCACGCCTTTCTCCGCGCGCTGGAAGACAGCGGCAGCGTCGGCCCTCATTCCGGCTGGCAACCCGAGCATTTGTTGCACATCGAAGGCGATCGCCTGATTGCCGCGCTGCCCAGTTATCGCAAATGGCATTCTTACGGCGAGTACGTGTTCGATCACGCCTGGGCCGATGCCTGTGAGCGTGCCGGTATCGATTACTACCCCAAGCTGCTGACGGCTGTGCCGTTCAGTCCGGTCAGCGGCCCGCGTTTGCTGGCGGCCACGCTCGAGGACGGTTTCGAACTGTTGAAAAGCCTGCCGGGCTACCTTGAAATCGAACAACTCTCCAGTGCCCACATCAACTTCACCGACCCGTTCACTGACGCGGCCTTGGCCGAGCAGCCGGGCTGGTTGCAGCGTATCGGCTGTCAGTACCACTGGCAGAATCGCGGGTATCGGGATTTTCAGGATTTCCTAGACGTCCTCAGTTCGCGCAAGCGCAAGCAGATGCGCAAGGAGCGCGAACAAGTGGCGGGGCAGGGCATTGATTTCGAATGGCTTGAAGGTAGGCAACTCGATCAGGCGCAGTGGGATTTTGTCTATGCCTGCTACGCCAATACCTACGCAGTGCGTCGGCAAGCGCCCTATCTGACGCGGGAGTTTTTCAGTTTGCTGGCCGAGCGCATGCCAGAGTCGATTCGTGTGGTGTTGGCCAAGCAAGGCTCACGGCCGGTGGCCATGGCCTTCAGTCTGGTGGGTGGCGACAGCTTTTACGGTCGTTACTGGGGCTGTCTGGCGGAGTTCGACCGTCTCCACTTCGAGACCTGTTTCTACCAGGGCATGGACTACGCAATTGCCAACGGCTTCCAGCGTTTCGATGCCGGTGCCCAGGGCGAGCACAAGTTGATTCGCGGGTTCGAACCCGTGATCACTCATTCATGGCACTACTTGCGTCATCCCGGCCTGAAAGCTGCCGTCAAAGACTTCCTGCAGCAAGAGCGCGTTGGTGTGTTGGCGTATGCCGAGGAAGCGAGGACGGCCTTGCCTTACCGGCAGGATTGATCCTGGGGGGATCACACTCACTATTGTGGGAGCGGGCTTGCTCGCGAAGGCGGAGTGTCAGTCGACATAATTGTTGCCTGACACTCCGCCTTCGCGAGCAAGCCCGCTCCCACAGGATTATTGTCGATCAGAAGATTTAGTCGATGCCGACAAATCCACCCGTCTGGTGCTGCCACAACCGCGCATACAACCCGCCATGGGCCAGCAGTTCGGCGTGGCTGCCGGTTTCGGCGATTTTGCCTTTTTCCAGCACCACCAGCCGGTCCATGCGGGCGATGGTCGAGAGCCGGTGGGCGATGGCGATTACGGTTTTACCTTGCATCAGGGTTTCCAGGCTTTCCTGGATCGCCGCTTCAACTTCCGAATCCAGCGCCGAGGTGGCCTCGTCCATGATCAGGATCGGCGCGTCCTTGAGCAGCACGCGAGCAATCGCAATCCGCTGACGCTGGCCGCCGGAGAGTTTCACCCCGCGCTCACCGACGTGGGCATCAAAACCGGTGCGGCCTTCGGAGTCCGACAACAACGGAATGAACTCGTCGGCGCGGGCCTTGTGCACCGCCTCCCAGAGTTCGGCGTCGGTGGCGTCGGGTTTGCCGTACAGCAAATTGTCGCGGATCGAGCGATGCAGCAAGGACGTGTCCTGGGTGATCATGCCAATGCGTTCCCGCAGGCTTTCCTGGCCGACTTCGGCGATGTTCTGGCCGTCGATGAGGATGCGTCCGCCCTCCACGTCATAGAGGCGCAGCAGCAGGTTGACCAGTGTCGACTTGCCTGCGCCGGATGGACCGATCAGGCCGATTTTCTCGCCAGGCTTGATGGTCAGGTTGAGGTCGCCAATGATCCCGCTCTTCTTGCCATAGTGGAAATCCACGTGCTCGAAACGCACTTCGCCACAGGTTACCAGCAACGGTTTGGCCTGCTCACGATCAGTGACGCTGACCGGTTGAGAAATGGTCTGCAAACCGTCCTGAACCATGCCGATGTTTTCGAAAATGCCGGTGACCACCCACATGATCCAGCCGGACATGTTGACGATGCGGATCACCAGGCCGGTGGCCAGGGCAATCGCGCCTACGGTGATCAGCGACTGCGTCCACAGCCACAAGGCCAGGCCGGTGGTGCCGACGATCAGCAAGCCGTTCATGCTGGTGATGACCACGTCCATGCTGGTGACCACCCGGCCGGCCAGTTGGGCTTTTTCGGTTTGTTCCTTGATCGCTTCGCGAGCGTATTGCTGCTCGAAATTGGTGTGGGCGAACAGCTTCAGGGTAGTGATGTTGGTATAGCCATCGACAATTCGCCCCATGAGTTTGGAGCGCGCATCGGAGGACACCACCGAGCGTTCCTTGACCCGTGGCACGAAGTAGTAAAGGGCACTGATGAAGGCGACGATCCAGGTCAGTAGCGGGATCATCAGGCGCCAGTCGGCTTCGGCGAACAGCACCAGCGAGCTGATCGCGTAGATCAGCACGTGCCACAGCGCGTCCACGGCTTGCACGGCTGAATCGCGCAGTGAGTTGCCGGTTTGCATGATGCGTTGGGCGATGCGTCCGGCGAAGTCGTTCTGGAAAAAATTCAGGCTCTGTTTGAGCACATAACTGTGGTTCTGCCAGCGGATCAGACTGGTCATGCTGGGGCTCAGGGTCTGGTGCACCAGCAGGTCATGCAGGCCAACAAAAATCGGCCGAAAAACCAGGGCTACCACCGCCATCCAGGCCAGTTCGATGCCGTGTTCCTTGAAGAAGTCAACGTTAGGCGTGCCTTGGGTCAGGTCGATGATGCGACTCAGGTAACTGAACAGCGCCACTTCGATCAGCGCACCGATCAGACCGACGAACAGCAGGACGGCGAAACTCGGCCAGACCTGCTTCAGATAATAGGTATAAAAAGGGAGAACCCGATCCGGCGGAGCGGCCGTCGGGGCCTCGCGGAAAATGTCGATCAGTTTCTCGAAACGGCGATAAAGCATCAGTTCTCCGCCCGCGCACGGGCTCTCCTTTGAACAGTGTGAGCGGCGCACTCCGGCGGCCGCTCAAGACTTCCTGTGTAGCTTAGTCGATGACTTTGGCTGACTTGATGAACACAGGGTCGGCTGGCACATCTTTCATGCCGCCACGGGTGGTGGTTTGCGAGTTGACGATGACGTCCACCACGTCCATGCCTTTCACGACTTTACCGAAGACCGCATAGCCGTCACCGCTGTCGAGGAAGTCATTGTCCTTGACGTTCACGAAGAACTGGCTAGTGGCCGAATCAGGATTAGAGGTGCGGGCCATGGACAGCGTGCTACGGACGTTATGCAGACCGTTTTTGGACTCGTTCTTGATCGGTGCCTTGGTTTCTTTCTGCTGCATTTGTTGGGTGAAACCGCCGCCCTGGATCATGAACCCTGGAATTACACGGTGAAAAATCGTGTTGTTGTAGAAGCCGCTGTTGACGTAATCAAGGAAGTTCTTGGTACTGATCGGCGCTTTGATCGGGTCCAGTTCGATCTCGATCTGGCCGTTGGTGGTTTCCAGCAGCACGTGCGGCGCCTTGGCGGGCGTTGCGGCCATCAGGTTGGCGGCAAACAGAACGGAGCCAGCGACGAGGGCGATTTTTTTCAGCATGGGTCAGTGATCCTGAGTGAGGTGGTGTCGACTGCGGTGAGAAACTCGAGCAGCGTTTGGTTGAACATTTCGGGTTGATCCAGCGGGGTGGCGTGGCGCGAATCGGCAATCACCACCAGCCGCGCATCGGGCAGCAGTTTTACGTAGGTCTCTTTCAGCGAAACCGGTGTGTAGTCACGGTCGGCGCTGACGATGAGGGTTGGACAGGAGACCCTCGAAAGTCGTTCCTGAACCCCCCAGCCAACGATTGCATCGAAGCTGGCGAGATAAGCATGTTTGTCGTTTTTTGCCCAGCGCTCGGCCATTTTTTGTCGCAAGTCACCCTGTTCGGGCTTCGGGAACAGCTTGCCGCCCAAGGCCGTGCCGATGGCGCCCAGACTGAGGACGCGCATCAGGCTCCAGCGCTTGAACCACTGCCAGTAATCGTCGCGGTTGCGCAGTTTTACCTCGGGCGCGCTGTTGACGATGCACAGGCTTTTGAGCAATTGCGGCTGATCCACGGCCAGTTGAAAACCGATCATGCCGCCCATGGACAGGCCCACGTAATGAGTGGGGCCGAGGTTCAGGTGTTCAATGAGGGCGATCAGGTCGGCGCTGAACCCGGCGATGCTGTAGCGCTCGCGGGGTTTGTCGGAGCGACCGTGGCCGCGTACATCCGGGACGATCACCCGGTAGTGGGCCGACAGCGCCGGGATCTGCTTTTCCCAGTCCAGGGTGCTGGAACCCAGCCCGTGGACCAGCAGCAACGGCGTGCCGTGGCCATATTCCTCATAGTGCAGGTTGCAACCTTCGTGTTCGAAATAGGCCATGCGTACACTCCGTGTCAGGCTTGTTCAGGGGCGGCGAAAGGTGCATCCAGCGGCGCAGTGTCGAAAGTGCGCAGCAGTTCGATGAGAATCTGCGTGGCCGGCCCCAAGGGTTTGTCCTTGTTCGAGTACAGGTAGAAGCTCGGGTTGCGGCTGCCACCCTGGTCCAACGGTAGCAGCTTGAGCAGACCTTCCTTGAGTTCTCGTTCGATCATGTGCCGAGGTAACCAGGCGAAACCCAGGCCGCTGCTGACAAAAGTCGCCGCGGTGGCCAGGCTGCCGACGGTCCAGCGCTGTTCCGCGCCGAGCCAGCCAACGTCCCGTGGCTGCTGGCGGCCGGAGTCGCGAATGACCACTTGCATCTGAGATTCCAGATCCTGGAAGTTCAGTTCGCGGTTCAGACGATGCAGCGCATGTTCCGGATGGGCAACGGCGACGAATTCAACATCGCTCAATTCCGCGCCCAAATAACCGGGAATGCTGAACCCGGTGATCGCCAGGTCCGCCACGCCTTCCAGCAACACTTCTTCGACACCCGACAACACCTCTTCGCGCAGACGCACCCGGCAGCCACGGCTCTGCGGCATGAACGCGGTCAAGGCGCGGACGAGGCGGGCGCTCGGATACGCGGCGTCGACCACCAGTCGCACTTCCGCTTCCCAGCCTTGTTCCATGTGATGGGCCAGGTCTTCCAGCTGACTGGCCTGTTTCACCAGTTGCCGCGAACGACGCAGCAGCACGCCGCCGGCTTCGGTCAGCACCGCTTTGCGGCCGTCGATGCGCAACAGCGGCACGCCGAGCTGGTCCTGCATGCGCGCCACGGTGTAGCTCACCGATGATTGCGAGCGGTGCAGCGCTTCGGCGGCCTGGGCGAAACCGCCATGGTCGACCACGGCCTGTAACGTTCGCCATTGATCAAGGGTCACGCGGGGCGCTTTCATGAATAGCTCCTCTTGTCCTAAGCTGGCAGTCCTTATTGGAGACTGCTGAATGAAAAAATTCTGTTGCGTGCTGTTGGCAATGCTGCCGCTGACGGCGTTTGCCTATCCGATCGACGTTGAAAAACAGCTGAACGGCTTGAGCATCGACTACAACGCGTATGACACGGATAGCGACATCGCCTCCATTCAGGTGAACAACTACGGCACCACCGATGCGGCCTGTAAGGTAGTTTTCAACAATGGCCCGGAAGCGCCACGCACCCGCAATATCGAAGTGGCCGCTGGTAAACACAAAAATGCCACCGCCAAGTTCAACCGGAGCATCATCAAGATGCGTATCAAACTGACCTGCACCCCCAAATGACCTTACAACCCTGTGGGAGCGGCGGTGCGGCGATCCGACTTGCTCGCGAAAGCGGTATGTCAGTCAACATTGATGTCGACTGACACGGCCTCTTCGCGAGCAAGTCGGATCGCCGCACCGCCGCTCCCACAAGGCATGCTCCGCTTATAAACGAATTTATTGATGGTTTATAGCAGTTATTTGCGCTTTTTCATCGATTTAACTCTGTTTAACCTTCACTCCATCGACCTACAGCATTCTCAGATGGAGGCTACATCCCATGTCCCGCGTTCTGATCATCGAAAGCAGCGCTCGTCAGCAAGACTCGGTTTCGCGTCAACTGACCCAGACCTTCATCAGCCAGTGGCAAACCGCGCACCCGAACGACCAGATCACCGTTCGTGACCTGGCCGTCAACCCGGTACCGCATCTGGACATCAACCTGCTGGGCGGCTGGATGAAAGCTGCCGAACAGCGCAACGACATCGAACAGGTTTCCCTGGAACGCTCCAACCAGTTGACCGACGAACTGCTGGCCGCCGATGTGCTGGTCATGGCCGCTCCGATGTACAACTTCGCCATCCCGAGCACCCTCAAAGCCTGGCTCGACCATGTGCTGCGTGCCGGCGTGACCTTCAAATACACCGACACTGGCCCGCAAGGCTTACTCAGCGGCAAGCGTGCCTACGTGCTGACTGCGCGCGGCGGGATCTACGCCGGCAGCCCGGCGGATCACCAGGAACCCTACCTGCGTCAGGTCATGGGCTTCATCGGGATTCACGACGTGACGTTCATTCACGCCGAAGGCATGAACCTGGGCGGTGACTTCCAGGAGAAAGGCCTGAGCCAGGCCAACGCCAAGCTTTCCCTCGTCGCCTGAGGCTTTAATCGCCAGATAATCCCTTGATGTTCAAGTGACCTGGCGCAACCTCTTCAAGGCTTTACGCGCATCGAACCTCCCTTTGCACTTGTTGCTCCTGAGTGCTGTAGCCCGATTGAACGCTTTAGCGAGATCGGGCTTTTTTTTGCCCGGGATTCGGGAGCGTGCACATAACCCCTGTGGGAGCGGGCTTGCTCGCGAATGCGGTGTGTCATTCAACATTGATACCGACTGGCACGCCCTCTTCGCGAGCAAGTCGAATCGTCGCACCGCCGCTCCCACATTAGTGGATTTGTGTGTTGCCTGACGATTCGCAGAGAAGAGTAAAAACCGCTATCGTCGCCGCCATTCGAAACGAGGCGAGCATGGGCTATCTACTTTTTGTCACGCTGATTCAGGCGTTTTCCTTCAGCTTGATCGGCGAATACCTGGCCGGTCATGTCGACAGTTACTTTGCGGTGCTGGTGCGAGTGGTACTGGCGGGGCTGGTGTTCATTCCGTTGACCCGCTGGCGTTCGGTTGAACCGGCGTTCATGCGCGGCATGCTGCTGATCGGCGCGTTGCAGTTCGGCGTGACCTACGTCTGTCTGTACCTGAGCTTTCGGGTGCTGACAGTGCCGGAGGTGTTGCTGTTCACCATCCTCACACCGCTGCACGTGACCTTGATCGAAGACGCGCTGAACCGGCGCTTCAATCCGTGGGCATTGGTCGCGGCACTGGTGGCGGTGATGGGCGCGGCGGTGATTCGCTACGACCGGATCAATCCCGATTTCTTCATGGGCTTCCTGCTGCTGCAACTGGCCAACTTCACCTATGCCGCCGGGCAGGTCCTGTACAAACATCTGGTGGCGCGCCATCCGAGCGATCTGCCGCATTATCGGCGCTTTGGTTACTTCTACCTGGGGGCATTGGCGGTGGCGTTGCCGGCGTTTCTGTTGTTCGGCAAACAGAACTTCCTGCCCGAAGCACCGCTGCAATGGGGTGTGCTGGTGTTCCTCGGGCTGGTCTCGACGGCGCTCGGGTTGTACTGGTGGAACAAAGGGGCGTGCCTGGTGAATGGCGGGACGCTCGCGGTGATGAACAACCTGCATGTGCCGGTGGGGTTGTTGATCAATCTGCTGATCTGGAATCAGCATGAAGCGCTGGGACGGTTGTTCCTGGGTGGGGCGGTGATTTTGATGGCAGTGTGGATCAGTCGGTTGGGCGTCAGGCGAGAAGTACTGCCGTTGCGGGAACGGCCATGACGGACCTGATCGACGCCATCGAGCAGATCTACAAGCCCGCAGGCATGACATTAACGGATGAAGCTCGGCGCGAGGAGGAGAGTGCCGACTACGGCGCCTGTCGCTTTGGCCTCGATGGCCAGGCGATGGTCTTCCGCGTAGCGAAAACCACGCCGACCAAGATTGGCCAATTCGTCACGCTCTGGAAGCGGCCAACGCCTGCCAGCGAGATTGCACCGCTCGACACCGGCGATGGCGTCGCCTTTGTGGTGGTGAGCGTTGCTGATGAAACCCATCGCGGGCAGTTTGTGTTTGACCGGGAGATATTGGCAGCCAAAGGGGTCATGTCGATTGATGGCGAAGGTGGCAAGCGGGCGATTCGTGTCTATCCGCCATGGTCCAGACCCGTCGCTAAACAAGCTATGAAGACGCAGCAGTGGCAGTTGACGTATTTCCTCGCGCTTGACCAAAGCGGTAATGCCGACCTCGTTCAGGTGCGCCGACTCTTTGGGCGCTAAGCCCGTGTGGGAGCGAGCTTGCTCGCGATGGCGGTGTGACAGGCAACATAGATGTCGCCTGACACTCAGCCATCGCGAGCAAGCTCGCTCCCACAAGGGATCTGCAGTGTTACATGACGTGTTTTTCGGCCTCGGGAATGTGGCTTGCGCCCAACATTGCCGGTAACAACCCAGCCCGCAAATCACCGCCACTGGGCTGCTGATAAAGGCTCAAGCCAAACTCCGGCAACACCGCCAGCAGGTAATCGAAAATATCCCCCTGAATCCGCTCGTAATCCGCCCACACGGTGGTGCGGGTGAAACAGTAGATCTCCAGCGGAATCCCCTGAGCGGTGGTCTGCATCTGCCGAACCATGCAGGTCATGTTCGGTTGAATTTCCGGGTGACTCTTCAAATACGCCAATGCATACGCGCGGAAGGTCCCGATATTGGTCATCCGCCGACGGTTAGCCGACATCGCCGCCACATTGCCCTGCGCTTCGTTCCAGGCCTTGAGTTCGGCCTGCTTGCGGCTGATGTAGTCGGTCAGCAGGTGAACCTGGGACAGCTTCTGCTCTTCGTCATCGCGGATGAATCGCACGCCACTGGCGTCGATGAACAGGCTGCGCTTGATCCGTCGTCCACCGGATTGCTGCATGCCGCGCCAGTTCTTGAACGACTCGGACATCAGGCGCCAGGTCGGAATCGAAACAATCGTTTTATCGAAATTCTGCACCTTGACCGTATGCAGCGTGATGTCGACCACGTCACCGTCGGCGCCGACTTGCGGCATCTCGATCCAGTCGCCGACCCGCAGCATGTCATTGCTGGTCAGCTGCACGCTGGCGACGAACGACAGCAGGGTGTCCTTGTAGACCAACAGAATCACCGCCGACATGGCGCCCAGACCCGACAGCAGCAACAGCGGCGAGCGGTCGATCAGCGTGGCGACAATGATGATTGCGCCAAGCACGTACAAAACCATTTTCGTCAGCTGCACATAGCCTTTGATCGAGCGGGTACGGGCATGTTCGGTGCGCGCGTAGATGTCGAGCAGAGCGCTGAGCAGGGCACTGACCGCCAACAGCAGGAACAGAATGGTGAATGCCAACGCGACGTTTCCGAGGAAGATCAGACTGGTCTTGCCCAACTCCGGCACCAGGTGCAAGCCGAACTGGATCACCAGCGAGGGGGTGATCTGCGCCAGACGATGAAAGACTTTGTTATGCCGAAAGTCGTTGATCCAGTGCAATGCCGGCTGGCGACCGAGCATTTTGGTCACATGCAGAATGAGGTAGCGCGCCACTCGTCCGAGGACCAGCGCAACCACCAGCAATACCACCAATGCCAGGCTGGAATGCAGAAGCGGGTGCTGATCGAGGGCTCCCCAAAGGTCTTGGACGTTGAGCCAGAGCTGTTTGATATCCATGGGCAAAAACGGTTCTTCTGTAGGACGCGACGGGGCGATTAGAGCATTTAAGGCGCTTTGGATGACGTTTGAGGACAAAAGACGCAACAAAAAAACCACTGTTTAGCGCCGTTTGTATAAAGAAACTCGGCCTTAGCGCTCGAAACCGTTACCCTATGCAGCTGTTTTTTTGTATTTCTTCGAGGTAGCACCCGTGTTTTCCCAATTCGCCCTGCACGAACGCCTGCTCAAAGCCGTGGCCGAGCTTAAATTTGTCGAGCCAACGCCTGTGCAAGCAGCGGCTATTCCGCTGGCGCTCCAAGGGCGTGACCTGCGGGTGACAGCGCAAACCGGCAGCGGCAAAACCGCTGCCTTCGTTTTGCCGATCCTCAACCGTCTGATCGGCCCGGCTAAAGTCCGCGTCAGCATCAAGACCCTGATCCTGCTGCCGACCCGCGAGCTGGCCCAGCAGACCATCAAGGAAGTTGAGCGTTTCGCTCAGTTCACCTTCATCAAGTCCGGCCTGATCACCGGCGGTGAAGACTTCAAGGTCCAGGCCGCCATGCTGCGCAAGGTGCCGGACATCCTGATCGGTACGCCGGGCCGGATGATCGAGCAACTGAACGCCGGCAACCTCGACCTCAAGGAAGTCGAAGTACTGGTTCTCGACGAAGCCGACCGCATGCTCGACATGGGCTTTGCCGAAGACGTCCAGCGTCTGGTGGAAGAGTGCACCAACCGCCAGCAGACCATGCTGTTCTCTGCCACCACCGGTGGTTCGGGCCTGCGCGAGATGGTCGCCAAGGTGCTGAACAACCCTGAGCACCTGCAGCTCAACAACGTCAGCGATCTGAATGCGACCACCCGTCAGCAGATCATCACCGCTGACCACAACCAGCACAAAGAACAGATCGTGAACTGGCTGCTGGCCAACGAGACCTACCAGAAGGCCATCGTGTTCACCAACACCCGGGCCATGGCCGACCGTATCTACGGCCGCCTGGTGGCGCAGGAATACAAAGCGTTCGTCCTGCACGGTGACAAAGACCAGAAAGACCGCAAGCTGGCCATCGACCGTCTGAAGCAGGGCGGTGTGAAAATCCTCGTCGCCACCGACGTCGCCGCTCGCGGCCTCGACGTGGAAGGCCTGGACCTGGTGATCAACTTCGACATGCCGCGCAGCGGCGACGAATACGTTCACCGCATCGGTCGTACCGGTCGCGCCGGCAACGATGGCCTGGCCATCTCGCTGATCTGCCACGGCGACTGGAACCTGATGTCGAGCGTCGAGCGCTACCTCAAGCAGAGCTTCGAGCGCCGCACCATCAAGGAAGTCAAAGGCACCTACGGCGGACCGAAAAAGGTCAAGGCCTCGGGCAAAGCCGTTGGCGTGAAGAAGAAAAAGGTCGACGCCAAGGGCGACAAGAAGAAAACCGGCGCCAAGGCACCGACCAAACGCAAAATCGCCAACCGCCCGAAGACCGACGCCCTGTCGCTGGTCAGCAAGGACGGCATGGCGCCGCTCAAGCGCCGCAAGCCGGAAGCGCCGGCTGCTGAATAAAGCAGCGTCGTGATCCCATAAAAAAAAAAAAAACCGGACCCATGTCCGGTTTTTTTATGCCTGGGATTCCTGAGCCGGATCAGCCCTCGGTTTTCTTCTCCGCCGAGTCTAGCTCCTTCAATCGCTGATCGATCAACTGGCACTTGTCCGGCAGATCCTTACTTGCCGTCCCCAAATCCATTTTCTGTAACTCATCGTTGATCTCCTTGGCCTTGACCGGATTTTGCTCGGTGAGCTTGGTCACTTCCTTGGCCAATTGTTCGCGTTTGGCGGTGGCTTCCTCGGGCGTGCAGGCCCAAGCGGGAAGGGCGCAGGTGAGGGTGGCGGCGAGGGTGAGTTTCAGCAGGGTTTTCATTGGGTGGGCCTCGGTTCCGTGTCGGGCGGTTAATCGGTTGAGGCCGCGAGGTTGTGAAAGTTCACTCGTGATCAGCCGGTTTAGGTGGTGCCCCTCGTCGATTACGCCTTCTGGATCCAATCAATTATTGACGCCAGAATAGTGGCCATCTAATATCGCGCCACTATTGTGCTACCACTCTCCATTCGAGGGATCGAACATGTACCCACCCGCCCTCGTGGCGAGGTTGTGCCTGGCTTTGCTGTGCCTTTCTCCGCTGAATCTTGCTCACTCCGCCCCCACCCCCGGTGAAACCGATCTGATCCGCGAACGTCAGGATCGCTTGCTCGAAGAGCAGCGTCGGCGTCTCGAAGAACTCAAGGAATTACCCGGCAAGGAAGCCAAACCCACGCAACCGGCGGCCCCTGCCGACACGCGTTGCTTCCCGATCAAAGACATCGAACTCAAAGGCGCCGACAGTCTCTCCGAGAGCGAGAAAAATCGTCTGCTCAAGCCTTACATCGGCCAATGCCTGGGCGTCACTCAGCTCAACGAACTGCTGAAAGTCATCACCGACCACTACATCGAAAAAGGCCTGGTCACCAGTCGTGCTTACTTGCCGCAGCAGGATTTGTCCGGCGGGCATCTGAAGGTGCTGGTGGTCGAAGGCAAGCTCGAAGGGTTGAAAGGCGCGGAGGGCAGCAAGCTGTCGGACCGCGAGTTGGGCATGGCTTTTCCTGGCAAGACTGGCGAGTTGGTCAATCTGCGGGAAATCGAGCAGTTGGTCGATCAGCTGAACCGTTTGCCATCGAATCAGGCGCAGATGGAGTTGGCTCCGGGCAAGAACGTCGGCGGCAGTGAAGTGTTGGTCAAGAACACCCCGCAAAAGCCGTGGCGTGCCGGGTTGTCCCGCAGCAACGACGGCCAGCGCAGCACCGGCGAGCAGCAGTGGGGCACGACGTTTGATTGGGACAGCCCGCTGGGTTTGGCGGATCAGTTGATGTTGCGCGGCGGTCACGATGCGATGACCGATCACCAACACACCTCCAACAACGCGATGCTCAATTACAACCTGCCGTGGGGCTGGTGGAACTTCAGTTACACCTACAGCCAGAGCGAGTACCGCTCGCAAGCTCAAGCCAATGGCTTCAATTTCAAGCAGACCGGCGACAGCGAAAACCATCAGCTGCGCGCCGAACGGGTGATCCATCGTGATGCTGTGAGCAAGACTTCCCTCAGTACCGGCCTCTCGTACCTGCGCACCAACAACTTCATCGAAGACAGCAAGCTCAAACTGAGCAGCAACCGTCTCAGCGAAGCGCAATTCGGCATCAACCACGGTCGACGAGTCGGCAGTGCGTTCGTCAACATTGACCTCGGCATGCAGCAAGGTATCGGTGCGTTCGATGCACAGGGCAACGGTCACCCGGGCCCCGGCGAACCGAACGCGCGCTACCGCAAATACACCGCAACGGCGAGCTACCTGCAACCGTTCAAGGTGTGGGGCGAGTCATTCAGTTTCAGCAGCCTGATGACCGGCCAGCGCAGTGAAGACGTGCTGTTCAGCCCGCAGCGCACCAGCCTTGGCGGGCAATCGTCTATCCGTGGTTACAAGGACCAGTCCTTGTCCGGCGACAGCGGCGGTTACTGGCGCAACGACCTGCGTTGGAGCCGTCCGGTGACGCTGGAATGGCTGCGCCCGGCGTTCGCCGAATACGGCACCAGCCTCGGTTACGACCAGGGCGTGATTCGTGGCGATCGCTACAACGGCGATCAGCACGGACGCATGTCCAGCAACTCGGTGGAGCTGTTTGCTCGCGGTCAGCACCTGGCCGCCAGCGTGACTTTTGCCCATTCCCTCGAACGTCCGGACACCCTGACCGAGCGCGAAGCGCCGATCTATTTCCGCGTGGATTTCTTTCTCTAATTTCGCCCCATCGAGACCTTCAACATGGACGTTCGCCTGTACGCTTTTCTCGCTCGTCAGCCTTCTGCTGCCGTGAAGACCCGCGAGTACTTCTGGGGCATGCCCAAGCGCGGATTGGCGTTCCTATTGGCCAACGTGATGTTCTGGCAACCGATGTGGGCGCAAGCCGAGGGGATCGTTGTGGCCACGCCGGGCACCAGTCTCGGCCAGGCGGGCAACGGTGTACCCATTATCCAAATCGCCACGCCTAACGGTAGCGGCCTCTCGCATAACCAGTTTCACGATTACAACGTCGGCACCCAGGGCGTCATCCTCAACAACGTCGCCAACCAGACCGGCGCGACGCAGTTGGGCGGCATCATCGTCGGCAACCCCAACCTGACCAACCGGATCGCGGCGCAAACCATCCTCAACGAAGTCATCGGCGGCAGCCCCAGCCAGTTGCGCGGTTACACCGAAGTGGCGGGGCAGTCGGCCCGCGTGATCGTCGCCAACCCCTACGGAATCAGCTGCAACGGTTGCGGCTTCATCAACACGCCGCGCGTGACCCTGACCACCGGCAAACCGGTGCTGGACAACGGTCGACTGGATCGCTTTCAGGTGGATCAGGGCAGCGTTTCCATCGACGGCGCCGGGCTGAACGCCAACAACGTCGACAGCTTCGAAATCATTACCCGCAGCGCGAAGATCAATGCCGAGATTCAGGCGAAGAACCTGACGATTGTCGCCGGTCGCAACGACGTCAACGCACAGACGCTCAACGCTACCGCGCGCGCCGATGACGGCAGCGCTAAACCGCAATTGGCCATCGACAGCTCGGCCTTGGGCGGCATGTATGCCGGGGCGATCAAACTGGTGGGCACCGAAGCCGGGGTCGGGGTGAAACTCGACGGCAACCTGGCGGCCAGTGGCGGTGATATCCAGCTCGATGCCAATGGGCATCTCAGCCTCGCACAGACATCTGCTACGGGGGCAGTGAACGTCAAAGCCGCCAGTCTCGACGCTCAGGGACCGGTCTACGCCGGCACCGCCGTCAACATTCAAACCCAAGGCAACCTGACCAACCAACAAACCCTCGCGGCCCGGGACAACATCACCCTGAGCGCCGGTGGTCAGCTGACCAACAACGGCATCATTGAAGCCGGGGTCAACGCCGACGGCAGCCGCAACGCCAACGGCGATGTGAGCCTGAGTGCGCAGAACCTCACCAACACTGGCAAAAGCGTTATCGCCAGCCGCAACCTGACAGTCAATACCGCGCAGACGTTGAATAACCAGGGCGGCACCTTAAGCGGGCAGCAAAAAAACAGCATCACTGCCACTACGCTAGACAACCGGAACACCGGCCGGGTGCTCGGCAGCGGCGCTCTGGAGCTGAAAGCCACGCAGGTACTCAACACCCAAGGGGTGATCACCAGCAATGGCAGCCTCACGGCGAATCTCGGCCACCTGAACAACCACGATGGCGAAGTCTCCAGCGCAGGCAACACTACTATCACCGCCACGACGCTGGACAACAGTGACGGCCAAGTGACCGGTGATGTTGCCCTGAACATCGGTTTGATTGGCGCCCTGAATAACCAGAACGGTGCGCTGGGTTCCGGCCAGAGCGTGAGCATCAGCGCCGCCAGCCTGGATAACAGCCATGACGGTAGCCTGGTCAGCGACGGCAGCTTCACCGCGCGCATCAGTGGCCTGTTCGACAACCAGAATGGCGACCTGAGCGCCAAAGGCGTGATCGACCTGCAGACCGGCAGCCTCGACAACCGCAATGGCAACCTGACCGGCAAGGATCGGCTGACCCTGCGCAGCGATTCGCTGGACAACCGCACCGGCAAAGTACGCGCTGGCAAAGACCTGCTACTGACCGTCGGACAACTCGATAACCGTCAGCAAGGTTTGCTCAACAGCCAGGCCGCCATCAACTTCAATGGCACTCATCTGGATAACCGCGGCGGCTTGCTCAGCGCGGCGGGTCCGGTGCAACTGGAGGCGGCCAGCGTCGACAACAGCGGCGGCCGTATCTCCAGCAAAACCGATCTGACGGCCAAGGTTGCGCAGTTCACCAACCAGGGTGGCGAACTGGTCGCCCAAGGGATGTTGACCCTCAATGGCAAAGGGCTCGATAACCGCAACGGCGGACTGGTAGGCGCGACAAAAGCGCTGAAACTCAACGTCGATGAGGTGGACAATCGCGGCGGCGAAATCTCCAGCGCCGTTGATGTGACCATCGAAGGCCAAAGCCTGAACAACAGTGACAACGGCAAGATCCTGGCCGGCACCGAGCTGGGCCTGAAAGTGGCGCAGATCATCAACCAGGCCAAGGGACTGTTGTTCGGCAAGGGCGCCACGACGGTGACGGGCCAGAGTCTGGACAACAGCGGTGGCAGCCTTGTCGCTCAGCTTGGGCTGGATATTCGTCTCGATAGTGCCTTGAGCAACATTGAAGGCCTGATCAGCAGTGAAGGGATGCTGACGGTCAACGCGGCCAGTCTCGATAGTATTCGCGGCAGCTTGTCGAGCGCCGGCGCGTTGGCGCTGACAACGACGGGAGTGCTGAACAATCAGGGCGGTTCGATCACCACCGACAGCGGCCTGACCCTCAACAGCCAAAGCCTGAACAACAGCCAGAACGGCCTTATCAGTGGCAAGAACGCGACCACCGTCACCACCGGTACGTTCGACAACACTCAGGGCGGCCAATTGATCAGCGGCGATACCCTCGACCTGACCGCGACCCAAGTCAGCAACGGTGTTGCCAGCCGAATCGCCAGCGATAAGGCCCTGACTGCCAGTGTCACCGGTTTCGATCAGCAGGGCGGTCAGCTGTTCAGCAAAACCGCCCTGAGCCTGGACTTGAATCAGGGCCAACTGAACAACCAGAGCGGGCTGATCAACGCGCCGTTGCTGATGTTGAAAAACCTCAAGGACGTCAACAACCAGAACGGTGAAATCTCCAGCGCCCAGGCCTTCACTCTGACCGCGCAGAACCTGGATAACAGCAACGGAAAACTGATCAGCAATCAGGCTTTGACGCTGCACATCGATCAACTGCTCGCCAGCATCAAGGGCCTGATTTCCGCTCAGACTCTGGAGGTGCACAGCGCCCGTCTGGACAACACCGGCGGCATGATCAGTAGTCGCGGCACCCTAGGGGTGACGGTAGACGGTCAACTCGTCAATCAAGACGGTACGTTCATCGCTGACGGTGACGTGCACGTCAGCGCCGATAGCCTGGACAACACCCGTGGCCAGATCGCCGGTAAAACCGATGTTACGGCCAGCGTCGCGACCCTGAACAACCAGGGCGGTCAGTTGATCGCAACCGGTGGGCTCACCCTGACGGGCATCAGCCTCGATAACCGGTTTGGCGGCCTGGTCGGGGCGACCAACGCCCTGCAACTGAATGTCGAAGTAGTCGACAACCGCGGTGGCGAGTTGTCGAGCAAGTCAGATGTGACCCTGGTGGGCAACCGTCTGGACAACAGCGATGGCGGCCAGGTATTCGCCGAAGGCGCACTGGCGCTGACGGTTAATCAGGTGATCAACCGCGCCAAGGGCCTGCTCTCGGGCAAGGCCGATCTGACACTGACCGGCCGCGATCTCGACAACAGTGGTGGCTCGCTGTTGAGTCAGAAAACCCTGTCGCTCGACCTCACAGGTGACCTGAATAACAGCCAGGGTTTGCTCAGCGCTGAAGGTACGCTCGGGGTCACAGCCGCCAGCCTGACCAACACCTTGGGCAGCGTTTCTGCTGCGGGGCCGCTGACGTTGACCACCACTGGCGCCGTGCTCAATCAGGGCGGCGAAATCGTTACCGACGCCGGCATCACACTCAACAGCGCCAGCCTCGACAACCGCAACAAAGGCAGCATCAGCGGCAAAGGCGCGGTGATCGTCAACACCGGTGCACTGGATAACAGCCACACCGGTCGCTTGAACAGCGGCGCCAGCCTGGACCTGACGGCCACCCAACTGACTAACCAGGACGGCGGTCGCATCGCCAGTGTCGGTGCGCTGACTGCCAGTGTCACCGGCCTGGATCAGCAAGGCGGGCAACTGTTCAGCAACACGTCCCTGGTGCTGGATCTGAACAAAGGTCAGCTGAACAACCAGAATGGCCTGATCAGCGCGCCATTGCTGATGCTCAAGAACCTCACCGACATCAACAACGACGGCGGTGAGATTTCCAGCGCCGCGGCCTTCACACTCACCGCCCGCAGCCTGGACAACAGCAATGGCAAACTGTTGAGCAATCAGGCCCTGACCCTGCGTATCGATCAGGCACTGACCAACCTCAAAGGCCTGATCGCCGCCGCGGCACTCGACGTCAAAGCCGCCAGTCTGAACAACAGCGGCGGCACGTTGACCAGTCGTGCCAATCTGGACCTGAACCTCGACGGACTGCTGAATAACCAGAACCTGGGCCTGATCAACGCCACCGACGGCCTGACTATCAACAGCAGTGGCCTCAATAACCAGAACGGTTCTTTGCTGGGCAGCGCCATTGCCATCGACTTCGGGGCGGCCACCGGGGACCTGAACAACAGTGGCGGTCTGATCACCACCGCCGGCTTGTTGAGCCTCCAGCACCTGCGCGACCTGAACAATCGGAACGGCGAAATCTCCAGCAGCCAAAGCCTCAACCTGACATCCCGCGCCCTGGACAACAGCGGCGGCAAACTCATCAGCAACAACCTGCTGACGGTCAACGCCGACACGGTACTCAACCAGGGCGGTCTGATCTCCGGCTGGAAAGGCCTGAGTCTGACCAGCAACAGCCTGGACAATCGCAACAAAGGCACGCTGTCGAGTCACGACGCCGATGTGGCCGTCGGTGTCAGCGGCGCCATTCTCAACAGCGGCGAAGGCGCGCTGGTTAGCCAGAAAACCCTGAGCGTCAATGCGGCAAGCCTGGACAACAGCAACGGCGGCATCCTCTCCAGTGGTGGCGCCCAGACCCTGACCCTCAGCGGTCTGCTCAACAACGCTCAGGGCGGCTTGATCGACAGCGGCGCGACCCTGGCCATGCAGGCCATGACCCTGGGTAATGCCGGCGGCACGGTCAACGCAAAACAGGACCTCAGTTTCACCGGCACCACACTGGATAACACCGGCGGCAATCTGATCGGCAACGCTGCCGTCACCCTCGACCTGCTCGGCGCCTTGACCAACACCAACGGCAAACTGGCCAGTGCTGGCCCGCTGCGGGTGCAACGCACCACACACATCAATAACCAGGGCGGCCAACTCGCCAGCCAAGGCTTGATGACCCTGCTCACCGGTGGCCTGGACAACCGCAATCTCGGCACTATCGCGGCCAATGATCTACTGACCATCACCACGGGCGGTACGCTGCAGAACAGCGCCGACGGCCAGATCTACAGCCAGAATGGCGACCTGCAAATCCAGGCCGCCAGCCTCGCCAACGCCAAGGGCACCCTGCAAAGCCAAGGGGCTTTGAACCTCACCATCGGCGGCGATATCGACAACCAGAGTGGCCGCATTGTCGCCAAGGACGGTGACCTTTCGATCAAGGCCGGCAACCTCGATAACCGCGGCGGCGTGCTCGCCAGCCTGCAAGCCGCGTTCACGGCCAACCTGACCGGCGTGTTGAAAAACGGCTATGACCTGAACAACAACCGCCGCAGCGGCGTCACCCAGGCCCAGCGCCTGAACCTGACCGCTCTGGCCGGCATCGACAACTATGGCGGCCGTATCGCTGCGCAAAGCGGCGACGCGATCATCGCCACCGGCAACTTCGACAACCGCAACGGCGGCCTCTACGCCAAAGGCAAGGTCAACGTCACCGGCAACAACTTTGACAACAGCGGCGACAATGACGGCCAGATCGCCGGTCAACAGATCGACCTCAACCTCAGCGGCGCCCTGAACAATCGACTGGGCATCATCGAGAGCGACAGCATCTTATCGATCAAGGCGGCCAGCCTCGATAACCAGACCGGTCAACTGCGTGCACTTGGCACCAGTGGCAAAACCAACTTCCAGATCGGCGGCCTGTTCGACAACCGCAATGGCACCCTGGAAAGCGCAAACACCGACCTGACAATGGCGGTGGGCGGCTTCCTCAACGGCGGCGGCAGTCTGCTGCACGTGGGCAACGGCACCTTCGACATTTCCACCGCCAACGTCACCGGCGCCGGTGGTTCGATCGTCACCCGCGGCGGCTTGACCCTCAACGCCGACAGCTGGAGCAACAGCAACGTCATCCAGGCCGGACGCCTGAACGTCAACGTCAATAACTTCAGCCAGACCGCCAGCGGCCAACTGCTCGCTTCCACCAGCCTCGTCGGTACCGGCGGCAATTGGTACAACGACGGACTGATCGCCAGTGACGGCAGCCTGAGCCTTAACCTCGGCGGCACGTATTCGGGCAACGGCCGGGTCAGCAGCCTTGGTACGCTCGGTTTGAGCGTTGCGCAACTGAATCTCAACGCAGCCTCCAGCATTGCCGGTGGGGGTGACACCACCGTGTCGGTGGGTGGCCAACTGAACAATGCCGGTCGCCTGACTTCGGCTGCCAACCTGACCGTCAACGCGGGGGGTATTTACAACCAGGGCACGCTGGGCAGCGGTCAAGCGCTGACCGTGACCACCGGTTCGCTGGTCAATGATCGCGGGCTGATCTTCAGCGGCGGCAACATGAGCCTGCGGGTCAATGCGCTGAACAACAGCTATGCCAACATCTACAGCCTGGGCAATCTCACGATTGACCGTAATGGGCAAGGCGCCCAGGCCGACAGCATCGTCAACAGTTCGGCGTCGATTCAAAGCGACGGCAGCATGAGCCTGGCGGCGAGCACGATACAAAACATCCGTGCGCTGTTGACCATCAGTAATGGCGGTATCTACACCGCCAGGATTGATGAGGGTGCGTGCAACCGGCCGCATTACCACAATGACTGCGGCGGTGGCACGGTAACTCATACCTGGGATATCACCCAGCGTGAAAAACTGGAAGTGACCGCCGCCAGTGCGGCGTCCAGCATCACCGCTGGCGGTAATCTGAACATCAACGGCGGCGACTTGTTCAACCAGAGCAGCACCATCGCCACCAGCGGCAACCTCACCGCTACGCTGAACAACCTGACCAACACCGGCGTAGAGACCAACGATACCGAAACGGTGCGGGCGTACCGCAGCAAACGGGAAGACGACGCCAGCAGCTGGCTTGATGCCGCCAGCGCCTTCACCAATCAGTACTGGTTTGCCAGCAGCGGTTATGACGCCAACCACCTCACCGGCCTGGAAGCGGCAATGGCCGACTTCATCGGCACCACCGAAGTCGAGATGCCCGAGTTCCGCCAGGTCACCCAGTTGGCCACCGGCGATCAGAGCTATGCCGCCATTATCCAGGCCGCCGGTGCGGTCAACATCAACGCCCAGAACAACATCGACAACAGCGTCGTACGCCCTGGCTACAGCTACGTGGGCAGTGGTCCCCGTACGGGCACCGGAGCTTCGGGCAGCCAATTCTCCACGCGCATTACCGTCAATCAGCAACTGCCGCCCAACCTGGCCCAGCAGCAAGTCAATCCACTGACCTTGCCCGGCTTCGCTCTGCCCACCGGGCAAAACGGCTTGTTCCGCCTGAGCGGACAAGACAGCAGCACGCCAGTGGCCAGTGCTCCGCAAAGCTGGACCATGGGCGGCGGCAGCGTCACCCCGACCCAGCGTCAACAATCGCTGCCCAGCACCCAGCCACGGAACATTCTACTGGGCAGCAACACTCAGGCCTCGGCCAGCAGCGTTGATCTGAACCCGGCGGATCATCAGGCGTCGAACGTGGGCGTCGGTGCCAGCGCGATCGACGTCAGCACACCGACGGCCAATTCAACCGGCTCGGCACTGCCGGGTCGTTCCACAGCCTTTACCGTCAATCGTGTCCAAGGGTTGCCGGCCAGCAGCGGCCAGTCCAAACCCCAGAAATACCTGATCGAAACCAATCCCGTACTCACCAACCTCAAGCAGTTCATGAGCTCGGATTACCTGTTGTCGAACCTGGGTTATGACCCCGACCAAAGTGCCAAGCGCCTGGGCGATGGCCTTTATGAACAACGCCTGATCCAGCAGGCGGTAGTGGCTCGTACCGGCCAGAGTTTCATCGATGGCCAGACCTCGGACGCCGCGCTGTTCAAATACCTGATGAACAACGCCATCGCCAGCAAGACGGAGCTCAACCTGTCGCTCGGCGTCAGCCTGACCTCCGAGCAAGTCGCGGCCCTGACCCACGACATTGTCTGGATGGAAAACGCCGAAGTGAACGGCGAACAAGTGCTGGTGCCGGTGCTGTACCTGGCCAACGCCAACAATCGCTTGGCCGCCAACGGAGCCTTGATCCAGGGCAGCGACGTGACCCTGATCGCCGGCAAGGACCTGAACAACGCCGGTACCTTGCGCGCCTCCAACAACCTGTCGGCCACCGCCACCAACGACCTGGTCAACAGCGGCCTGGTGGAAGCCGGCAATCGCCTCGACCTGCAGGCAGGCAACAACATAGTCAACAAAGCCGGCGGCATCATCGCCGGTCGTGACGTCACGCTGACCGCCACCCGTGGCGACGTGATCAACGAACGCACCGTCACCACTCACGAAAGCGGCAGCGGCTATCGCAACGAACGCACCGACTTCATCGACAACGCCGCCCGCATCGAAGCGGCCAACAACCTGACCATCAACGCCGGACGCGATATCAACAACGTTGGCGGCGTGCTGAAAAGCGGTGCTGATACCACCATCAACGCCGGTCGTGACGTCAACCTCACATCAGCCGAACAGGTCGTCAGCGGCGAACGTGGCCTGCACCGCGATCAGACCATCACCCAATATGGCTCAGACGTGGGTGTGGGGCAGGACCTGAAGGTCAATGCCGGACGGGATATCACCGTCATTGCCAGCCAGATCGACGCCAAACGCGATGTGAGCATGAGCGCCGTCGGCGACTTGACCCTGGCTTCGGCGGCGGATGAACAGCATTCGTATAGCAAGAGCAAGAAGGTCACCAGTCAGGAAGACCATGTCAGTCAGGTGTCTAGCTCGGTCAATGCGGGGGGCAGCATTACCCTCAGTGCGGGCAAGGATCTGGACCTGATTGCCAGTCGGGTGAGTGCGGGGGATGAAGCTTATCTGTTTGCGGCCAATAACCTGACGCTCCAGTCTGCCGAAGATACCGATTACAGCTTCTACAGCAAAACCAAGAAAAGCTCCTCGGGCAAGAAGAGTCGACTCGATGAGGTGGCCAGCACCACCAACATCGCAAGCGCAGTAACTTCCGGCGGCAACAGTACGCTGCTGGCCGGCAATGACATGCTGATAAAAGGCAGCGAGATCGCGGCCGATAAAGGCGGTGTGCAACTGGTGGCTGGCAATGACGTGCAGATCGTTGCGGTCACTGATTCGAACAGTGCCCGCCATGAGAGCAGCTCAAGCAAAAGTAGTTGGGGGGGCTTGAAGTCGAGCAAGGTCAAGGATCAGCTTTCTGAGACGCAAACCACTGCTGTCGGTAGCGTGATCTCGGGTAACACGGTGAATGTGGTGGCCAATCGTGACGCCACGATCACCGGCTCATCCCTGGTCAGTACCCAGGATCTGACCGTACAGGCCGGTCGCGACCTGACGATCAATGCGGCGGAAAACACCTTCACTCGCGACGAATTTCATAAGGAAAAAAATCGTGATCTGAGCGGCGTACTGACGGCCAATAACCTGGGTGTTGATGACATCACCGGCAACCAGCACCTGTCGGTCAGCAGTCAGAATCACACCGGTAAGTCTGCGCAAACCACGCTGACGGGCAGCACCATCGGCTCCAGTGAGGGCAACGTCAGTCTCACCAGTGGCCGTGAACTGAGCGTAATCGCCAGCGACCTCGTCAGCACCAAGAACATGAGCCTGATCGGTTCCAAGGTGACCATCGCTGCCGGCATGGAAAGCGCGAGCCAGAGCAGTACCGACAAGAGCAGCAGTTTGGCTGTAGGTCGGGTAGTTGGCGGCGTGATCGTGGACACGGTCAATACGATTCGAAGCTCAGTAGAAGCGGCTAATAACGCCGACGATCCGCGACTCAAAGCGGTGAAGCTGGCTCAGGCGGCAATGGCGTTCAACGATCTGGGAGGTATGGGCGGCGACGCCGAAGGCGCTGGTTCGGATTATGGAAAAAAACAGGGCTCTGCCAGCAACGGCTCCATGATCAAGATTGGTACGGAACTGGCGAACACTCATAGCAAAAGCACAAGTGAGTACACCAGCCAAACCGCCAAGCAAAGCACGCTCAATGCTGGCAAAGGCTTACTGATCATTGCCGATGGCGGTGCGCCGGGAGCGGCGGGTGATATTCACGTCATTGGCAGCAGCTTGAAAGCCGCCGACACCGTATTAATTGCAAAAAACAACATCACCCTGGAAAGCGCGCAAAACACTGCCAACTGGGCCAATAACAACAGCAACAACAAAACCGCCATAGGTGCCAGCTTCAACCTCGGCGAGCAGAATGGGTTCACCCTCGACCTGGGAGCGTCCATCGCCAAGAGCATGGGGACCGGTAGCTCCGTTACCCAAGTCAACACGACCCTGGATACCGGTTCTCTATCCCTTCACAGTGGGCAGGACACCACCCTGGCTGGCGCGCAGGTACGGGCCGACAGCATCAACGCGTTGATTGACGGCAACCTCACCATCACCTCGCGCCAGGACACCGAGACCCAGAAGAGCAAACAGGGCAGTGCCGGTTTCGGTGGCAGCATCTGTATTCCGCCGTTCTGCTACGGCTCAACCGTGGCCGTGTCTGGAAGCCTGGCCGCTGGCAACATGAATAGCGAGTACAAGGCTGTAACAGACCAGAGCGGTCTGTTCGCCGGCACGGGCGGTTACGACATCACCGTCGGTAAAAACACCACCTTGCAAGGTGCGGTAATTGCCAGTGAGGCGTCTGCCGACAAGAACCTGCTCAGCACTGATCGTCTGATCGTCAGCGACATCAAAAATACCAGCGATATCAGCGCCCAGTCGGCAGGTTTTTCGGCCTCTTATGGCAGCAATGCCGGCTCAAGTGTGGGCGGCAGCGTTCCACTGTCACTGAACGATTCGGACCACAGCAGCACCCGCAGCGCTGTCAGCGAAGGCACCATCATCGTTCGCAACGCCGCGGGTGCGAATGATCTGGTTGGGCTGAATCGCGATACCGCAAACGCCAATCAGACGCTGGATAAGCCTGATGAAAAAGCGATTCAGGAGCGGATTGATCTGATCCAGAGCACGGTCGCGCTGTCCAAAAACATCATCAATAAAGTAGCCAACGCCCAGCAGCAAGCGGCCAGCGACAAAGCCAAATCGGCGACGACCGAGAAGGAACGCCAGGCAGCGCTTAATGATTACAACAGCTGGGGTGTGGGTGGCGACAAACGAATCATGGCGGATGTTGCGACGGGCTTGATTGCTGTGGGCCTGGGAGGGGTTGGCGGTACTACCGCAATCGGTATCGTCGCCAATACCACCTCTAGCGATACCTTCAAAAAAATTGGGGATTACGCCGACAAGCAAGCACACGACGCCACCGACAGCGCAACTCGAGCGGCTTGGGCCGAAGGCGGGGCTGCACGAGTAATGCTGCATGCATTGGCTGGCGCAGCAATGGGATTGTCGAGCGGTAGTGCCGCAAGCGGAGCGTTGGGGGCAGGGATCTCCGCGGCTCTGATGCCAACTATTGCTGATGCACTGCGCAATAGCGGGCTGACGAACGCCCAGCAGAATGACTTGGGCACCTTGATCGCGTCCGGTCTGGGAGCGATGGCGGGATCTGGAGGTGGTACATCCGGTGCTATTACAGCGGTGAACAGTGCGGCTGGCGTTGACATGTTTAACCGCCAGTTGCACAAGCATCAGGAAATTCCACTGCTGAAGAAAAAGGCTGAGGAGCTTGAGAAAACGCAAGGACAACCAGAATCGAGCGCCCGATGGGAAGATCTGCTGCTGATCGCCAGCGGCGCCGAAGTGGATGCCGTCGACTTGGCGCGTTTGACAAGTATTATGAAGCAAGCCATTGGTAATGATCCTGAGTCTGCCGCCTTTGTTCGAGACATGGGGGTTGCATATGAAGCAGTTGCCCAGTTATCGGCTCAAAAAATCCCGCTGACCTGGAGCGATGGTCGACAGATCGTCGCGAATGGCGCGCCGGTATACGCGTTCAATGCCACAAAGGAACAATTCAACGACTCCACCTTGTTCAATGCTGCTGGGACCTATGGCCCCGGTGCTGTCTATGAGCAGTGGAGGCAATTTGGCCCAACCCAGACAAGTCAGTATTCCAATGAGTTATCGAATATCTCGACTTACGATTCCGGCGTGGCTGACGCCGCTGAGCGATTGTCTGCATTGGCGGGCAAAGGCGTGCTGTCGGTCAGTATTATTGATGATGCGATCCTTTCGCTGACAGGGCTTCGAAGCGGTAAGGTAGTTGTCGACGCAGTTTTGGAAGTGCTTACGAAGAGGGAGGCGGCGAAGAAAGCGGCTGCGGATGGTGCAAAAGCAATCGATGATTCTGCTGCCTATACAAAGTGGTGGGACAATGTTGCTCAACCTAAGAATCTAACTGATAGAGAGGCCAGGGCTTGGTATTTATCTAAAGAGGCAGAAATCCCAAGTCGAATTGATACCGGATTACCTCTGGAAGATCAAGCTAAACAGGCATTTGCCATGAGAAATGATTTAAGGTCTACAGCTAGAGAATTAATGTCTAACAGAAATTTGGCCGATTCTTTGAATAAGAGCGATCCAAATAGGACATGGTCGGAGATCGTTAATAAATACTCGTCACAAGGTCTTTCTGAGGATGGTTTGTGGCGCAAGATTATCGAAAAATCTCAGTCGTCTAGAACAAGTGTTAATGATGGGTTGGGGATGTGAATATGAATCGTTTTTCTGAGTCTAGTTCAGATTTTAGTTATTTTGTTTTTTTTCATGAATATGAAGAGGAAAGCTTTGAGGAGTTTGTTGGTGTTGTTTTAAAAACTCTAAATGCAGAAGAGATAAAGCGTGAGCAAGGTCCTTACTCAATTCTGGTTACTGCTGAATATGCAGGGCATAGACTTGTTTTGACAAGTGGTTCATTCGAAGGGTGCTTCATATCTATAGATAAAAGTGAGGCATGGCTGGCGAAGGAAATAATAGAAGCTTTCTGAATTAGCTAGTTGGTGCAAAAGGCGTATCGACTAATCCAGGTGAGGCGTTTTTTGGTCTGGCCGAACGGATGGGGTTGGCGGTGCAGATATAGCCCAGCAGATTGCGATGCAACAGGAGGGACAACCCTCGAAGCATTGATGGCTCAACGTGGCATACAAATGCCTGCATGGGACGCGACAAATCCGGCCGTTGTGAAGGCATGGCAAGACATCTCTGCTGAGTATGCAAGTGGGGTCTCTGGAACGGTGCGTGCAGTAATCGGACAGAGTTTGCGACCTGGAAATGTTTGGGAAACAGCAGAGTTGCCTGCGTTGATAAAAAATCCTAACGTAGATAAGATCATTGCTATTGATCCTGTAACAATGAGAGAGAAAGCTATTTTTGTAAGGGGAGCTATATGATTCTTGAGGTTTCTCGAGGTAATATCCGAGTGAAAATTGGAGGTAGAGTTGCGACTGCTCAAGGTGAGATGTTCTTTCCTGGTAACGATAAAATTGGCTTTGTGTTGTATAGGGGGTCTTTGAAGTTTTGGGATGCACCTGACCAAAATCAGATTATGACTGTCGATGATGTCGATATGGTTGTTGCTGATATTCAGGCTGATTTCTCCAAGGGGGGCATACCTTAGAAGTTGAGAATTAATAGCGGCAAAGGGTGAAGTAAAAAATGGCCTTAGTGGGGGCAAAGAGACTGTTTCAGGTGCCCTCGACAACCGTGAGTCGGGAGAATAGACGGGAAATTGACTAAGGGAACCAATAGATCTGTTTTCCTTTGTTCAAAAAGGTCAGCCCATGCCGAGTTAAGCGTTTAGAGTGCACCGCCTTAGTGCAAGTTTTCTATTAGTCCAGTCATTCCCATAAAGGGACATTTACACGTGAAGAAAAACATACTGTCGTTGCTGACCCTGTTTCTCACACTACCAGGCTGCCATTCCAACGTCAGAGACTCTTCCCCCAGCCTGCTGAAAGACGGTATCCAGTTGCGCCAGAACACGGTGACAGTCGATGCGCAGCACGCCAAAGTCATCATGAAAGCGTCGGGTTACACATTTCCAGTAGAGTTTTCGGTCAGGCGTGCCGCAGATCCTGACCAACGTATGGAGGTGCTTGGAACTGTGGTTGATTCAGGCCAGGGCAAGGTGTTCGGTTGGATCGCCAAACTCAACGAAGTGGCCAACAGCTCCACGGTTAAACGCTTCCCGCAGTTGGAAGTACAGGCCGATGCCGACAAGCCTTTCGAGGTGTCGGGATATTCGAATGGCAGGGGCACTGGGGATACCTATAGCTGCGGTCCGCTGAAAAGCACCTTTACGCCAGAACGAAGCAAGGTCTATCTGGTGGAGTTCCAGTTTGTGGGTGAGCGCTGTGAGCAGCATGTTTACGATGTCACCCAGCCTCAGCAGCGTATTCCCGTGGCGAGCGTACCTGCTGTGTGAAAGGGGTTTTTCTATTGCTCACTACATAAAACGGGCGACCCAAAAGGTCGCCCGTTTTCATTCACTCCGCAACCTGCGCCCGCAACCGCCGACCGATCACATCCATCAAATCACAACCATCGCGCAACGGGATGGCGAGCAATTTTGAGAAGTCGGATAGCACCACCGTGTCGCAGCCGATTTCTGCGCGAAAGGCGATGTTTTCCAGAACTTGGGTGACGGTGCGAATGCGGTAATCCGCCATGGCTTGCAGGACGTCTAGTGGGGCTTGGGTGTCGATGAGCAGGGAGGCCGGGATCAAGTCGATTCCGGTGAGGGGCATATATCTATCCATAGTTGGAGTCTCTCGTAATTAAAAAGGACTCTCTGTGATCAGGTCGCCAAACCCGGTCGCCTATTGGGCGACGGTTTGACTATAAGGATCAGCGTCCCAGCGGTACAGAGCGCCGATTCTGAATTTGATGTAGGGGAAATGTCCTGGTGCGGTCGGATAACCTCAGGGAATTTGCTGATGACTAAACACTGCCAGCATCTGTGGGAGCGAGCTTGCTTGCGATATCGGTGTATCAGTCGATAGCAGTGTTGAGTGTTTGTCAGTCATCGCGAGCAAGCTCGCTCCCACAGTGGATTTGCGGTGTTTGGAGATACTGTGTTCGGCACATGTGCTCTGTGATCTACCCCCCATGGCAGCAACTGGCCCCTGCCTTGTCCTCATACCGGTCGTGATGCCGCACCCACTCCATGATTTCCTCTTCATTGCGCCCCTTGGGCATGAGGTCGAGGTAGTTATAGGCCCCGACCAACATGTCCAGGCCGCGGGCATAAGTGGAATAGGTATGAAAAATCTCTCCAGCTTCATTGCGATAAAACACGCTGAGGCCGGGGAGTTCTTCTTCGGCGCCGTCAGATTTTTCGTAGTTGTAGGTGGCTTTACCGGCGGCGACGTCTTCTGCTCGGGCCGAGACGCCGAAGTCGTAATTGAAGTCGCAGCCTTCTGACGACACCCAATCGAATTTCCAGCCCATGCGCCGTTTAAAAGCCTGGAATTCGGCGAACGGTGCGTGGGAAACCGCCACCACGGCGACGTCATGATGGGCCAGGTGTTGGTTGGCGCCGTCGATGTGGTCGGACAGGAACGAGCAGCCGGAACAGCCCTCATCCCAGTCTTTGCCAAACATGAAGTGGTAGATGACCAACTGGCTGCGGCCGCCGAACAGGTCAGCCAGTTTCAGTTCGCCGTTCGGGCCCTGGAAACAGTAGTCGTTGTCGATTTTCACCCAGGGCAGGGCGCGGCGTTCGGCGCTGAGTTTGTCTCGTTCTTTGGTGAAGGCTTTTTCGTGGGCCAGGTGTTGCTTGCGGGCGGCGAGCCATTCTTCTCGGGAGACGACGGGATGATTCTGAATGTTCATTGGGTTTCTCCTGCGGGTTGCTGGGAGGTGACTTACACAGCCTAGTCGTTTGGCCTATGCGCAATTCGACATACCGCCGGTCGGTACAGGCAAAAACCTCGGCTGAACGGCTACGAGCCGCGCCGGTCACACCCTATGAAGGCCATCTCACTCGCGGGCACTGGAGGTTGAATCAGGATGACGACTTATAACTGGGATTTGATTGAACGCTTGCTGCACGAGGCGCAGAACAGCGCCGGCCATAGCTTCACGCCACGGCCCTACGCCGAGCAGTACGCGGCGGAAAAAGCGGCGGAGGGCGAGACGATTGAGAACCTGGATCACCTGAAAGCAGTGGCTGGTGAGTATGAAAAGTTACTGTTGGCGCGCGGCTATATTGAGCCTCGGCCTGAGGATCAAGGTGGTAACGGTTCGAACTACATTTTGACGCCTCGGGGCTCGAGTTTATTGAGCCTGATCGACAGCAGTATTCCGGGCAATGACCATCCGCGGCAGGTGTTGGATGAGCAGGAAGATGCGCTGGATGAGGTGACGTTTGATGAGGTGGCGTCGAAGGCGCAGATTGCCTGAAGATCGCATCAAACCCCTGTGGGAGCGAGCTTGCTCGCGATGAGGGAATCACATTCAACATTGATGCTGAATGTTAGGCCGCTATCGCGAGCAAGCTCGCTCCCACATTTTATTTTGTGTTGCGCCTAACCCTCCTGCACCGCCTTCAGGCACTTCAAATCATTGAAGTCCTTGCGTACCCCTTCTATTTTCTTCAACAACCGCTGGCGCTGTTCCGGCGTGCTTTCGGCCATCAAATCTACAAAAAGGCCCCGTGCCTGGGCTTCGGTGCTGGCGTAGGCCTGGCGATAAGCGGGCGTCCACAAGCTCTCTCGATTCACCAGAAGCGTCTCGATGCGCTGTGGGAATTCTGGACTCTGGCGCTGCGCAACCGCCGCGCTGAACTGCTTCTGCCAGTGGGCGCGGTTAGCGATCCATTGCGTATTCTGGTCACCCAAGGCGTTGGACCACGCAACCACGCGTAGCTGCTGGGTTGCGCTGAGCGGGCCGAGCCAATCGTTCAGGCGTTTTTCCATACGCTGGCTGCGCGCCTTGATCTGTTGATCGAGAGACGGTTTGAGGTATTGCTCCTGGCGTTTGCGCTGGTCCTTGGCGAAGGCGTCGTTCATCTCCGCGACTTGCTGGTCATCCAGCCCCTGTAACAGCTCAATGGCCGACGGAGTAATTTCCCGGGCGGTCTGGGCGATGGCCTGTTTGGCTTCCTGGATGCGGGCTTGCAGCGCGGCGTCGGTGACCTGGTTGGTCTCGACCATGACCTGCAAGCGATCCAGCCAATCGAGGTAGCCCGGCAGTTGCGTGGTGCAGTGCCAGCTCAGGTGTTCCTTGAGGCGCTCGTTGAGCCAGCCTTTCTGCTCGCCGTTCATGTCCAGGTAGTCGCTGAGCGTCCACGGAATGATCACGTCGAGGTTGCGATAGGCCAGGCCCACGCGACTGCACGCACCGAGGGCGAGACTGAGGGTGATAACGACGAGGAGACACTTCAACCAGCGCGACATGGGCGAATCCTTTGCGAAGGCCTGGTTTTTTAATGGGCTTCTTTATGTGAACGCAGGATGAGCCTCGCAGTTCAGCCGATCAATAAAAGGCGCGTTCGGCCTTGAGGGTGAGTAGCCCGTCGCATTGGCTGTTGTGCCCGGAATAGATGGAGCAGCTGTTGCCGCTCAGGCTAGAGTCACTGTAGATCAGGTCCAGATCGACGCCCATGAACGGGCGGGAAAGTTGCACGGACCAGTCGGTGAAACTGCCTACATACCCACCGTCGACGGACACCGGCGTGTTGAGCTGGTGGGTGGTGTATTTCATGCTGATCCCGATGCCGAACGGCTGATTGCCGCCCAGGTCGGCGAACACGGTGCTGTTCTGTTTGTCTGGGTCGTTGCTGAACGCTGCGCCGAAACGGCTGCCCAGAAAGGTCAGGCCACCGAAAAGCTCCTGGCTGTCGAGGGTGTCCACTTTCGGATAGCTGTATCGGATCATGCCGACTTCGTACCCGAGGGTATTGTCGAAAGGCTGTTTGAACCCCATGTAGGAATCGACTTCAAGGTTGGCCCCTGGCGTTAAACCCATGCTCGGTGCCCATTGGCCCACGTAAAAACCGCTGTCGTGACTCAGGTCGAGACCACCGTGGAACGAGCCGGTGCTGGAAGGTTTGACCAGCCCTTGGGCCATGCTGCGGCTGGGGGTGGTGCCGAGTTTGAGATCGAAGTCGCCCAGTTCACGCTGAAAGGTTTGCGCATTGGCGATCGAGCACGACAGCAGGGTGCCGAGCAATAGATAGGAGGGTTTGAGCATGCGTCACTCCATGACAGCGAGGTGCAGGCACTAAAAACCTACTGAAACGCTTGATCTAGACGTGTGCAAGCATACCGGCGAATGCTCGGCATCGAGGGCCGTTCGTCTATTTTTGAAATATTGATGTGTTTGGCGGGGTGTTGCGAGGAGGTTCCAGTCCAAGCGCTTCGAAGCTCAAAGCGCTTAGGGACCAGGTGACGCGGCGGATCTTGGGGAAGTTACTTCTTGCCCAGAGTGATCTGCTTGGACGGGCCGAACGTCTGGCCGCTGACGCCTTTGGCAATTTGCTGGATCTCGCCGCCGGACTTGAGGAACGCAGCAATCTGGTTGTTGATCGATTCGCTGGTTTCAACGGCTGGAGCTGGCTTTGCTTTGCTGTTGGATGCTTTTACACGCATGGCGGCCATTAACCTATAGAAAATTAACTTGGCCAGGCATCGTACAGGAAATACTTGACAATTGCTTGGTAAATATCCCCCCGAAATACACGGGGCAGATGAAGAATTAATCACAAGTTATTATTCTTAATAGGCCTCTAAGCTGCTGTTTTAACTAAGAACGATCGTGAAAAAATACAGTTTTCTGCTGGGCGCACAGATGCGCAAATCGCCAGAACGGCCTGACGAGCGGCCAGGCGGGTGCGGTAAAACCCAGGAAAATTAAGCCCTTCAGAGGATTTTCTTGCGCCACCGGGCTGGCCAGCGAACGCGGCCCGCAAAACCGGGTAGAATGCCGCCCACGCAATGAGGGTATTGGAAATGGCTTTAGTCGGGCGCTACAACAGTTTGCAAGTGGTTAAACACACTAATTTCGGTTTATATCTGGACGGTGGCGCGGATGGCGAAATCCTCCTGCCCAATCGTTATATTCCCAAAGATATTCCCAGCGAAGATGAAGATTGGCTCAACGTTTTTATTTATTTGGACAGCGATGACAAACTCATCGCAACTACCGAAAAGCCGAAAGTTCAGGTCGGTGAATTCGCCAGTTTAAAAGTCGTTGAAGTCAACAGCATCGGTGTTTTCCTGGATTGGGGTTTGCCGAAGGATCTGTTGCTGCCGTACTCCGAAGAAAAGCGTCAGATGACCGCCGGCGAATATGTCGTGGTGCATGTCTACCTCGACAAGCACACCCGCCGCATCACCGCGACGGCGCGTCTGGACCGCTACCTCGACAAGACCCCGGCCAACTACACCCCTGGCCAGGAAGTTGATTTGTTGGTTGCCGAAGCCACCGATATGGGCTTCAAGGCGATCATCAACAACAAGCACTGGGGTCTGATCCACAAGAACGAAATCTTCAAGTTCATGCGCGCCGGTAAAGAAGAGAGGGGCTTTATCAAAGAAGTCCGTGCCGACGGCAAGATCAGCCTGAGCCTGCAACCGGTGGGCGAAGAAGCCGCCACCAGTCTGAACTCGAAGATTCTCGCCAAGTTGCGCGACAACAATGGCAGCCTGCCGGTCAGCGACAAGAGCGACCCGACGGTGATCAGCAGTATGTTTGGCGTGAGCAAAGGTAACTTCAAAAAGGCCATTGGTGCGTTGTACAAGAACGGCCAGATCGTCATTCATGCCGATCGCATTGAACTGAGCTGATCTCGCGCCGGCCCCTGTTGCGAGTACTGCCATGTTTTGTGTTGTCGAGGTGTTCCGGTGAGCGCCACCCGGCGCAGCGCCGATGGGTTTGCCCTGCAAGTGATGATCGGGTTGTGCCTGATCTGGGGTATTCAGCAAGTGATGATCAAGTGGGCGGCGCCAGACATCGCGCCGGTCATGCAGGCCGCTGGGCGCTCGGGTATTTCCGCGTTGCTCGTAGGAATGTTGATCTGCTGGAAGGGCGGCTGGGATCAAGTGGGCAACACCTGGCGCGGTGGATTACTGGCGGGCGCGCTCTTTGGCCTGGAGTTCTTCTTCATTTCCGAAGGCCTGCAACTGACCACGGCTGCGCACATGTCGGTATTCCTTTACACCGCGCCGATCTTCACCGCATTGGGCGTTCATTGGCTGTTGCCGAGTGAGCGTTTAAGGCCGGTCCAGTGGCTGGGTATTTTCCTCGCCTTCGTCGGGATCGCCATCGCCTTTGCCGGTGGAGTGTCCTGGGACAACCTCGATCACCGCATGTTGATGGGCGATGCGCTGGGCGTACTGGCTGGCGCGTCATGGGGGGCAACCACAGTGGTGGTGCGCGCTTCGCGCCTGTCGGAAGCGCCGGTGACGCTGACGCTGTTCTATCAATTGATCGTCGGTTTCGTTGGCCTGTTGCTGATCGCGATCCTCAGCGGCCAGGTCACCCACGTCAGCCTGACCACCGTGGCGGTGGCCAGTGTGTTGTTCCAGGGATTGGTGGTGTCGTTCTTCAGTTACCTGACCTGGTTCTGGCTGTTGCGCCGTTATCTGGCGGCGAACCTGGCCGTGTTTTCGTTCATGACGCCGCTATTCGGCGTCACGTTCGGCGTGGTGCTGCTGGGCGAAGAGCTGAGCTTCAACTTCGTTGTCGGCGCGGTGCTGGTGTTGTTGGGCATCACGTTTGTCAGCGCTGAGCAGTGGGTGCGCCGTCGCTTGCGCAAAGCCCTTGGGCAGAACTGACCGGACGCAGTAACAGACCGCCGGCGACAATCAAACCGGTGGCGGCGAAAACCAGCGCGGGCTGCAGACCACCGCTGAAGTGGCTGCTCAACGCCGCCAGCAACGGCCCGCTGAGCTGACCCACGGCAAAGCACGCCGTCAGCAGCCCGGCGTTGCGCTGGGTGGCGTGGGGCGCCAGCTCCCGGGAGCGTTGCATCACCAATTGCATGCAGGCCAGGAACGGCGTACCGCAGAGGATGACGCCCAAGACCAGGCCTGGACCGCTGCCCAACAAGCAGGCGAAGACCCCGGCGGCTTGCAGCCACAACGTCGCCATCAGCCAATAACGAGTGCCATACGGGTGTTGTCGACGCAGACTCACCAGCACCACCCCGATGGCCGAAGCAAGACCGAAGCAAGGCCAGAACAGATCGGCCTGCCATTGGCCATGGAACTGCGCGTTGGCCATTTGCGAGAGGAAAGTGGCCGGAATGATGTAGCCCAAACCGTACAGCCCATAGACGACGCCTAAACGGCCGATGTCATGATTTCCCGAGCCAGCGACGCTGGGGACGGAGGCCACGGTCGTGGCCGGTTGTGGCAGGAACGGCAGAATCCCCAGCAGCATTGCCAGCCCGACACCGGCATACACCAGCCACAAGGCTGCAGACGTCTGCCCCAGCAGGTTCGACCCCAAGGCCAACAAACCCGTCAGAAAAATCCCCAGGCCCGGTCCGGCAAATACCAGTGCGCCGAGTCGTGGACGACCGGCTGCCGCGGCCAGTGGCTGGCTCAACGCGGTGATCATCACCAGCACCCAAGCACTGGCCACACCGGTGCCGAACCGCAGCACCAGATGGGACCAAAATCCATTGGCCCAGAACGATGCCAGGGTCAGCAGTACACAGAGCCACAAACCACCCAGCAGCCGCCGCCGAACTTGATCGGGACGGCGATAGAACATCGCGTCCACCGCGCCAACGAAGTAGCCGAGGTAGTTGGCCGCAGCAATCAGACCGGCGGCGGTCAGGTCGATCTGACCTTCGCTGAGCAGGTGCGGCAACTGAGGCGTGAGGGCGAAACGCCCGATGCCCATGGCCATCATCAGGGCGATGAAACTGGCGAGTAAGCGAATCAGTGGAGACATAGTCTGAATTCCAGCAGAGGATCAATGACCGTCAGGCTAGGACTGATTGACTTTCTTTTAAAATGAATAATAGTGAGTAACTTGTTCTGATTTGGAGAATGGCGTGGAATTCAGCCAATTGCGGATTTTCCAGGCTGTGGCGCAGGAAGGCTCGATCACTCGGGCGGCTGAACGCCTGCACCGGGTGCCGTCGAACCTGTCGACCCGGCTCAAACAACTGGAAGAGCAACTCGGCGTAGAACTTTTCGTGCGTGAACGTCAGCGTTTGCAGTTGTCGCCTGCGGGAAAAGTCCTGCTGGACTACACCGCCAAGTTGTTCAATCTGCGCGACGAAGCTCAAGCGGCGGTGCAGGGCGGGCAACCGGCCGGGGACTTCGTACTCGGCACGATGTACAGCACGGCGGCGATTCATCTGCCGGGGTTGTTGGCGCGTTATCACCGCACTTACCCGGCGGTGAACCTGCAAGTGCAGTCCGGGCCAAGCGGTGAGTTGCTTGAAGGTTTGCTCACCGGTCGTCTCGATGCGGCGTTGGTGGACGGTCCGCTGGAACTGGCCGGGCTCGACGGCGTGCCGTTGTGCGACGAACGGCTGGTGCTGATCAGCGAGGCCGATCATCCGCCGATCCTCAGCGCGCTGGATGTGGAAGGGCGCTCGGTGTTCACCTTTCGGCAAGGTTGCTCCTACCGCATGCGCCTGGAAGCCTGGTTCTCCCATTACCACGCGGCCATGGGCCGGGCGATGGAAATCGAGTCTTATCCGGGGATGCTTGCCTGCGTGATCGCCGGCTCAGGCGTGGCGCTGATGTCGGAGTCGATGCTCGCCAGCCTGCCGGGCCGCGAAAGCGTGGCGGTGCATCCGTTGGCCGAGCCATTTGCCAGTGCCACCACGTGGCTGATGTGGCGCAAAGGCATGGTCGGGGCGAACCTGAACGCCTGGCTTGAGCAGCAACAATTGGTCTATCCCTCGGCGCCGAGTCAGGCTCGGGCGATAGCTTGAACTATCGGTCAGGTATTTTGATCAATTCAGTAACAGATCATTGCGACTTTGGGCGAGCATTGCGTAGGACTTCGGACTATTATCAGTGCGAAGTGGCTACAGAATTTTGGCCACTCGGCACTACCCTGAAGGGGGCACCATGAAAGAGAAAATCCAAAACTGGCTGCACGACCTGGGTGTTGCACTCGGTTTGATCGAACCGCCTCTGCAACCTGTGCCTATTCGCACTGACGACGAACAACGCCGACGCCAGCCGCGTCGCAGGTAACGCGTCAAGGCCTAAAAGATCGCAGCCTTCGGCAGCTCCTACAGGGAGCAGTGCGAATGCTGCGATTGTCCATATACCTGTAGGAGCTGCCGAAGGCTCGGGCCGCGTTCGGACGATCTTGGCGCTCTACAGGTCAATGCCGCCCGATCTCCATCAAAAACCGGCTCAAGTCATTCGCCGTCCTGGCGGTCTTGAGTATCTGATCTTCCTCTGCCGTAAATGCCGTCAAACCCAGCTCATCTTCCAGATGGAAGATCAGCTCTTCGATATCTTCTTTATCCAATCCCAATTGCGCCAGGCTCGCGTTGTCGTCGAAGTCATCATGACCCTCCAGCAGGCGGCTGATGAAACGATGCACGACAGCACGAACGGCAGCTCTTTTCATGGTGGTTCTTCGAGGGCGTTATTGTTGTTATCCCTGGGCTGAGTACAGCAGGCTTCAGGCGTGCAAGCGCTGCCACTCGTCAATCATCGTGCGCAAATGTTCCCCGGAAAAACTCCCGAAATGCCCGCCATGCACCGTGCGGATCGGTAACTCGCGCAAGCGCTTCAGGCTGCGGGCGTAGTCGTCGAGGTTGGAATGGTAGGCGTCTTCGATCAGCGGCCCGTCGTAGATGATGTCGCCGCTGAACAGCGTCTCGGTCGCCGCTTCGTACAGGCTGATGCCGCCCGGTGAATGCCCCGGCGTATGCAGCACTTGCAGCGTGCGGTTGCCCAGATCCAGCACGTCGCCTTCTTCGATCAGGCCGGTGGCTGGAGCAGCTTTGACCCGGTATTCGGCGTAGCACAACGGGCAGTCGGGATGCGCTTCGAACATCTCGTCGCCGACAAACGCTGTACTCAGTGTGTTCTCGCCGTCCGGTGACGCGAGGATCTGCGCTTCAGCCGGATGCACCAGCCGTTCAGGAAATTCGTGATGCCCGGCGATGTGGTCGAAATGGCAATGACTGGCCACGGCTACCAGCGGCCGTTCGGTGATCCACGGCAGTTGCTCGCGCAGGCTGACCAGCCCGGAACCGCTGTCCAGCAGCAAGTCCTTGTCGCGACCCTGGATGTGCCAGAGGTTGCAGCGACAGAAGGGGCGGATGTAAGGCTCGTGAATCAGGCGAATGCCGTCACTGAGCTGTTTCACCTCGAACCATTGATCGCGGCTGACGATCTTCATAAACGATTTTCTCCAGACGAAAAAAAACGGGTGTGGCAACCGACGCCACACCCGTCGAAGAAAGCATCAAGTCGTTATGTTCAGCTTAGGCAGGGCTGGCCACTGCTGCCGGACGAGGGGACAGCAAACTGACCAGCACGAAGCTCACCAGACCAACACCGAGGCTGTAGTAGATCGGGGTGTTGGCATCCAGACCATCCTTGAACATGAACACCAGCGCCGTGGCGAAGCCCACGCCCATGCTGGCGATAGCGCCGGCGGTGGTTGCGCGTTTCCAGAAAATCGCACCGATCAGCGGGATCAGCATGCCGCCCACCAGCAGGTTGTACGCCAGGGTCAGGGCGCTGATCACGTCATTCACGACCAGAGCGATGCCGAGTACAACGATGCCGGTCAACAGGGTGAACAGGCGGTTGATGCCCAGAGTCGACTGTTTGCCGCCGCGCAGTTTCGGCAGCAGGTCTTCGGTGAGGGTGGTGGCGGCGGCGAGCAGGCCGGCGCTGGCGGTGGACATCATGGCGGCCAGGGCAGCGGCGATCACCAGACCACGGATACCGTCCGGCAGGGACAGTTTTACGATGGCGGCGAAGGCGTTGTTGACGTTGTCCAGGTCCGGGATCAGCACATGTGCGGCCATGCCGATCAGGGCACAGGCCAGTCCGTAAAGGATGCAGTAGAAGCCTGCGAATGTACCGGCGACCTGAGCCACTTTGGCGCTCTTGACGGTGAACACACGCTGCCAGATGTCCTGACCGATCAGGATCCCGAAGAAGTAGATCATGAAGTAGGTGATGATGGTGTCCCAGCCAATCGTGGTGAAGCTGAAGGCGGTGGCCGGCAGTTTCAACACCAACTCATCCCAGCCGCCGACGCGGTACAGGCAGATTGGCAACAGGATGAACATCAGGCCCACGGTCTTGATCACGAACTGGACGATGTCGGTCAGGGTCAGGGACCACATGCCGCCGATCGCCGAGTAAATCACCACCACGCCACCGCCGACCAATACCGACAGCCAGAACGGCAGGTCGAACAGCACTTGCAGCACGGTGCCAATGGCCAGGATCGAGACCACGCCGATCATCAGCGCATACGCCAGCATGATCACCGCGCTCGCGGAGCGGGCCATCGGGTTGTAGCGTTTTTCCAATACCTGGGTAACGGTGTAGATCTTCAGTTTCAGCAGCGGTTTGGCGAGGAACAGGTTCAGTGCCACGATCCCGCAACCGAGGGCCGCACAGAGCCAGAAACCGGAGATGCCATGGACGTAGCCCAGGCGCACGGTGCCGACGGTGGACGCGCCGCCCAGAACGGTGGCGGCCATGGTGCCCATGTACAGGCTCGGGCCGAGGTTACGACCGGCGACCAAAAAGTCTTCGTTGGTCTTGGCCTTGCGCATGCCGTAGTAGCCGAGTATCAGCATCGCGGCGGCGTAGATGAGTACGACGAATAAATCCAAAGCCATGATGGCGTGTCTCCGATTGTCTTTTTTATGTTGGAACAAAGATGATTCAGTGGTGTAGCTCTTTGTGGGAGCGAGCTTGCTCGCGATGACGGCGGCACATTCAAGAGTGATGTGGCTGATCGATCGCTATCGCGAGCAAGCTCGCTCCCACAGGTTTCTTGGTGTCAGGCTGCTTGGCGCAAATCCACCTCAGGGGCGATGACACCCTTGCTGCGTGCATCGTTTGGACCGAACACCGCGGCCGATTCCGGGAACAGGCTCAACAGCGCCAGGTACACCAGCGACGCCAGGCCAAGGGTGACCGGCAAGCTGATGTCGATGCCGCCGGCCAGTTCACCGAGCGGACCCACGAACTGCCCAGGCAGGTTCACAAAGCACAAGCCCACCGCAGCGCTCGGGATCCAGGCCCCCAGCCCACGCCAGTTCCAGCCATGCGTGAACCAGTAGCGGCCACCTTTCTCGCCGCGGGTGAACACTTGCAGGTCATCCGGGCAGTAGAAGCCGCGGCGCACCAGCAGGCCGATGATCATGATCACCATCCACGGTGTGGTGCAGGTGATGATCAGCACGGCGAAGGTCGACACGCTCTGCACCAGATTCGCTGCAAAGCGGCCGATGAAGATGAAGGCAATCGACATCACGCCGATCAGCAACGTTGCCTTGACCCGCGACAGCACACGAGGGAACACGCTGGACATGTCCAGCCCGGTGCCATAGAGCGAAGTGGTGCCGGTGGACATGCCGCCGATCACCGCGATCAGGCACACCGGCAGGAAGAACCAGCTCGGCGAAACGGCCAGCAGGCCGCCGACGTAGTTGTTGGCGGCGATGTAGTCCGGCGCCTTGATCGCTACGATGGTGGCAGTGGCGAGGCCGAACAGGAACGGGATGAAGGTCGCGATCTGCGAGATCACCACCGCCGCCATGATCCGACGCTTGGAGGTGTCACGCGGGATGTAACGCGACCAGTCACCGAGGAACGCGCCGAAGGAAATCGGGTTGCTCATCGCCACCAGCGCCGCGCCGATGAAGGCGGCCCAGAAACCCGGTTGACCCATGCTGACGGTGCCGGCGTAGTTCACATCGAACGGACCGACGAAGGCGAAGATGCCCAGCAGGAACAACAGACTGGCGCTCCACACCGCGATCTTGTTGACCCACAGCAGGAAGCGGAAGCCGTAGATGCAAACGGTCAGCACCAGGATCGCGAACAGACCGTAGGCCAGGCCCAGGGTCAGGTCGGTTTCCGGAAGTCCGATCAGGCGTTTGGCGCCACCGATCAGCGCATCACCCGAACTCCACACCGAAAGCGAGAAGAAGGCGATGGCGGTCAACAGCGACAGAAACGAACCGACAATGCGCCCGTGCACACCAAAGTGCGCACCGGAAGACACGGCGTTGTTGGTGCCATTGATAGGCCCGAACAGGCCCATTGGCGCAAGGATCAGCGAGCCCAGCAACACACCGAGCACAATCGCCCAGACGCCCGCCTGGAAAGACAAGCCGAACAGTACCGGGAAACTACCGAGCACGGCGGTGGCAAAGGTGTTGGAACCCCCAAAGATCATCCGGAACAAATCCGTCGGGCCTGCGGTGCGTTCACTGTCCGGGATCTGTTCGACCCCGTAGGTTTCGATGTGCGTAAGGCTTTGGTCTTTGTTGTTATTCATGATCAGCTCCGATCATAAAGGCGCGCTCATCGTGTGCGAGCGTCACCTGTTTGGCTAAGGGGTTGGCAGCCCTTCCGGCGTCGCGGACAAATGTTCGTGGCAGGCCAGCCATAGGCCTTGTTGTTGTCGGCGAAACACAATCGTCTCGCGCTCCTGGCTGAAGTGTTGCTCCCCTTGCATGCGCAGCTCGGTGGCCACGTCATGGATGAAAATCGCCACGTCGCCCTGCAGGCTGACGAAAGCGTTGCTCGAGGTGCACGAAAGCACCTCGAAGCCATCCTCCGAGCGCCAGGTGTCCCACAACGCCTGATAGGCATCGCGCGACAGCAGGGGCTGTTCGAGGGTGTAGAACACGAAGCTGGCGTCGGTGCTGAACGCACCGAAATAGGCTTCGCGATCATTACGGGCGAAGGCGGCTACCAGATCGGCAGCGGCCTGGAGTACCTGATCACGTTCGTTCACGACCAATCCTCAGCGGTGGACTACGCCAGGCAGTACGCAGAGCATTTCGTACAGCAGGTTGGCGGCCAGCAGCGAGGTGTTGCCGGTGGTGTCGTAAGCGGGCGAGACTTCTACCAGATCGCAACCGACCAGGTCGAGGCCTTGGCAGCCGCGAACGATTTCAATCGCCTGAATGGTCGTCAGACCACCGATTTCCGGGGTGCCGGTACCTGGCGCCCACGCTGGATCGATACCGTCGATGTCGAAACTCAGGTACACCGGACCGCCGCCAACTTTCTCGCGAACTTCGGCCATTAGCGGTGCCAGGGATTTGTGCCAGCACTCTTCGGCCTGAACCACACGGAAACCCTGGTTGCGGCTCCAGTTGAAGTCGTCAGCGGTGTAGCCCTGAGCGCGCAGGCCGATTTGCACCACGCGGTCCGGATCCAGAAGGCCTTCTTCGACAGCGCGACGGAAGGTGGTGCCGTGGGCGATTTTCTCGCCGAACATGTGGTCGTTCACATCGGCGTGAGCGTCGATGTGCACCAGGCCGACCTTGCCGTGCTTCTTATGGATCGCACGCAGGATTGGCAGGGTGATGGTGTGGTCGCCGCCGAGGGTCAGGGGGATCACATTGTGTTCGAGGATTTTGTGGTAGGACTCTTCGATGATCCGTACCGCGTCCAGCAGGTTGAACGTGTTGATCGCCACGTCACCGATGTCGGCAACCGACAGCGAGTCGAACGGGGCAGCGCCGGTGGCCATGTTGTACGGGCGGATCATTACCGATTCAGCGCGGATTTCGCGAGGTCCGAAACGGGTGCCGGGGCGCAGCGAGGTGCCGATGTCCAGCGGGACGCCAACGAAGGCAGCATCCAGACCGGCAGCGGTTGGCAAATGGGGGAGTCGCATCATGGTGGCGATGCCGCCGAAGCGCGGCATTTCATTGCCGCCCAGTGGTTGGTGAAGAGTCTTGTCCACGGGTAGGGCCTCATCGTCGTTGTTTTATTTATGTCGGTTGACCGGTCGGAGAGACACGGGCACCGCTGTGGGCCGATTCTGCGAAATGTAGTGGCCGGGAAGAATCGCTACGGGCAAATACTTAGTTCAGATTTTTCTAAACTAATGGAGACGACGACGATAGACTTGATGCCATGCGCGAGTTCCTTGATGCCTGGCAGTCGGGTATTGAACACTGCAACCCATGTGGGAGCGAGCTTGCTCGCGATAGCGGTGGGTCAGTCAATATCGATGTTGACTGTGCGGCCCTCATCGCGAGCAAGCTCGCTCCCACAGTGATCCGTGTCTCTCAAAAGTATTGCGTGTTTCGTTGTAATTGGAGTGTCTGATGGCCAACGCTTTACCCGACCTGAAACTTTTGCGCATCTTCGTCAGCGTGGTTCGCCATCAGGGGTTTGCCAACGCCCAGCAAGAGCTCAACCTCTCGACCTCGGCCATCAGCACTTACATGAGCCAGCTCGAAGCCGCCCTCGGCCTGGTCCTCTGCCATCGCGGCCGGGGTGGTTTCAGCCTGACCAGCAAAGGCGAACTGTTCCATCAGGAAACCTTGCGTCTGCTCGGCGAACTCGAAGGCTTCGAGCAATACGCCGCGGCGCTCAAGGGCGAACTGCGCGGCACCTTGAACCTCGGTGTCATCGACTCCACTGTCAGCGACAAGGCCTTGCCCTTCGCCGAAGCCATTGGCGCTTACAGCCAGGAACACCCGGCCGTGCATTTGCACCTCTCGGTGATGAGCCCTTACGAACTGCAACTCGGCGTGCAGGATAACCGTCTCGACCTGGCCATCGGCGCGTTCTCCACGCGCATGAGCGGTCTGGTCTACATGCCGCTGTACCGCGAACAACACTGGTTGTATTGCAGCAGTCGTCATCCACTGTTCACCGAGCGGCGCATTCCCGAGCAAGTCATCACTCAGCAGCGCATGGTTGGCCGCGGCTACTGGAGCCAGGCGGAACTGGCACGCCACGGTTTCAAACACAGCGCGGCGACGGTGGAAAGTATGGAGGCGCAGCTGATTCTAGTGCTGTCTGGTGCCTACATCGGTTACCTGCCGGAGCACTACGCCCAGGCTTGGGCTGACAAGGGCGATTTGCGGGTGCTGCTGCCGGCGACCTTCGGCTATCAGGCGCCGTTCTCGATGATCGTGCGTCGTGGCCGCAGCCGCGAGCCGCTGATCCAGACCTTTCGCGATTTGCTTAAAGCACAACTGAATCAGGCTTGAAAAAATGTCCAGAATCCAATGTCCGCGCTGCCTGCGCCCACAAACCCATTGTCTGTGCCCACTGATTCCGAACCTCGACAGCCGCACCCGGGTGTTGCTGCTGCAACATCCCAGCGAAGTGAACCATGCGCTGAACACCGCACGTTTGGCGGCGTTGGGGTTGCAGAATGCCGAGTTGATTGTGGGCGAGGTGTTCGAAGATTTGCCGGCATTGTTGAATCAGCCGGGTTATCAGGCGCGGCTGCTGTTTCCTGCCGATGATGCGCAGCCGTTGCAGGCTTACACGGCAACTGATCAACCATTATTGCTGGTCGTCCCGGACGGCACCTGGCGCAAGGCGCGCAAGATGCTGCACCTCAACCCGCTGCTGGCAGCGTTGCCGAGGGTGACGTTGGCGCAGGGCGGGGTGTCGAGATATCGATTGCGCAAGGCTCCGGGGCCGGGCGCGTTGTCGACGGTGGAGGCGATTGTTCAGGCGTTGCAGACCCTCGAAGCGCCGACCACTTTTGAGCCGTTGCTACGGCCGTTCGAAGCCTTGATCGAGGGGCAAATTGCGGCGATGGGGGAGGCGGTTTTTCAGCGTAATCATGGGCCGAAATAGTCGTTGTGATTCAGGGCCTCTTCGCGAGCAAGCCCGCTCCCACATTTGATCGCATTTCTCCTGAGGAACTCGGTCGAATGTGGGAGCGGGCTTGCTCGCGAAGACGGTAGAACAATCACAGAAAATCCCAGCCAGAGACTAACGTTCGCGCATCGCCTCGGTCCGGGCTTTAAGCACCGGTTTGAGCAAGTAATCCAGCACACTTTTCTCCCCGGTGATGATATCCACCGTCGCCACCATCCCCGGAATGATCAGCAACGGTTTCACATCCCCGCCCAAGTGATTCTTATCCGTCCTCACCTGAATCAGGTAGAAGCTGTTGCCCTTGTCATCCGTAATCGTGTCCGCCCCAATCAACTCCAGCTTCGCACTCAACCCTCCATAAATCGTGTAGTCATAAGCACTGAACTTGACCATCGCTTTCTGCCCCGGGTGCAGAAACGCCACGTCCTGCGGCCGGACTTTGGCTTCGATCAGCAAGTTGTCTTCCAGCGGCACAATTTCCACCATGTCGCTGCCCGGCTGGACCACGCCGCCGATGGTGTTGACCTTCAACACTTTGATAATCCCGTGAACCGGCGACACCACCGTGGTGCGGGTTACGCGGTCATCGATAGCAATGCTCGATGCCGTGATCTTCGACAGGTCGGTGCGTTTTTCATTCAGCTCTTTCGCCGCGTCGGAGCGGAAGGATTGTTCGGACTCATCAATCTTGCTTTTGATCTCATTGATCGCCGATTCCGCACGGGGAATCGCCAGGGTCGTGGCATTCAATGAGCCGCGAATCTCCACCGCGCTGCGTTTGAGTCGCAAGATTTCCACCGGCGAAACCGCCCCGGTGCCTACCAGCGGGGCGGACATGTTCATCTCTTGTTGCAGTAATGCCAGGCTTGAACTGAATTGGCCCTGTTTGGAGCGGAACTCCGCCAGTTCCTGGGTTTTTTGCCGAAGTTGTTCACTCAGGGTGCGCTGTTCGCTGGCCAGTCGACGTTGCCGTTGCTCGTACAGCGAGCGTTCGTCCTCAGCCACTTGCGGCGCCTTGGCGATCACTTCCGGGGACAGCTTGAATGGCCTGCCTTCCGCTTCTGCCGACAGCCGTTCGACCTGCGCGATCAACGCATAACGATCCGCTTCGCTTTCGCCCTTGTTCGATAGGAATCGAGTGTCATCGAGGCGCAGCAAGGTGTCGCCCTTGTTCACCATTTGCCCTTCGCGAACGAAGATCTCAGTGACGATGCCGCCCTCCAGGTTCTGGATCACTTGAACCTTGCTCGACGGAATCGCCTTGCCTTCGCCCATGGTCACTTCCTGCAGCACCGCAAACTTGGCCCAGACCACCGCGGTGATAATCAGCGCAGCCGCCAGCCATACGGTGATCCGCGACCAGCGTGGGGAATCCTGTAACGAGGCGCCGGCGGTTTCCGGCATGAATTCGCTTTCGGCGCTTTTGCTGAAACTGCCAAAGTATCCGCGTGGCTTCGAATTAGAGCGCGACGCGTCGGATGATGAACGGGCCATGGCTAGCTCCTAGACAGCCGCAGAGCCGACACGGCCCTTGCGCAGTGCATCGATGACCACTTCTTTCGGACCGTCGGCGACGATCCGCCCGTTGTCCAGCACCACTAGGCGATCCACCAGGCTGAGCATCGAGGTGCGGTGGGTCACCAGCAGCAGGGTTTTGCCCTGGACCCAGCGGTGGAGTTTTTGCCGCAGAACGTCTTCGCTGCTGTTGTCCATGGCGCTGGTGGGTTCGTCGAGCAACATGATCGGCGGATCCAGCAACAAGGCGCGGGCCAGCAACACCGCCTGACGTTGCCCGCCGGACAGCAGTTGTCCGCGTTCACCCACTGGGCGGTCGAAACCTTGCGGATGTTGACGGGCCAGCTCGGTGACGCCGGTCAGTTCGGCGACTTCGAGCATCCGTGAATCGCTGATGTAGCGGGCGCCGAGGGTCAGGTTGTCGCGCAGGCTGCCGGCCAACAGTGGCAGGTCATGGGCGACGTAACCGATTTGCTGGCGCAGGTCGGCGACGTCCAGTTGCCGCAGGTCGAGGCCATCGAGCAGCAGTTGGCCTTCTTCCGGTGCGTAGAAACCCATCACCAGCCGCGCCAACGTACTTTTGCCCGAGCCGCTGCGGCCGATGATGCCGATCCGCTCGCCGGGTTTCACGCTGAAGCTGATGTTGGCCAGGGCCGGAGCGTTCTGGCCGTTGTAGTGGAACGTCACGCTACTGACGTCTATCGCGCCTTGCAGTTGCGTGCGTTCCAGCGGCCGTTGTTTGGCGTCGCGTTCCTGCGGCAAAGACATCAGCGCATCGGTGCTTTTCATGGTCAGTTGCGCTTGCTGGTAGCGGGTGATCAAACCGGCAATCTGCCCCAGCGGCGCGAGCACCCGGCTGCCGAGCATGTAGGTCGCCACCAGCGCGCCCACGCTGAGGTTGCCGGCGATGATGCTGTAGACCCCGGCGACGATGGTCGCCATGCCGGAGAATTGCTGGATGAACAGCGTGCCGTTGGTGGCCAGTGCCGAGAGGTTGCGCGCATGGCTGTCGAGGCGGGTGAGGGCGCCGTGGGTGCTTTCCCATTTGTGCTGGCGTTCGCTTTCGGCGCTGCAGGCCTTGAGGGTTTCCAGGCCGCCGAGGGTTTCGATCAGCAGCGCCTGGCGTTCGGCGCCCAGGGTCAGGCTTTTCTGTACGGTGTCGCGCAGGCGCACCTGGATCACCATTGCGAAGATGATCGTGATCGGAAACGCCAGTAACGGAATCACCACCAGCCAGCCACCGAGCAGGCCGATCACCACCAGCATCAGCACGGCAAAGGGCAGGTCGATCAGGCTCGTCAGCGTCACGGCGGTGAGGAATTCCCGCAGGCCCTGGAAGTCGTGAATGCTTTGGGCGAAACCACCAATGGTCGCCGGTCGCGCTTTCATCGCCATGCCGGTGATGCGTTCGAACAACGTGGCCGAAAGGATCACGTCGGTTTTCTTCCCGGCGGTGTCCAGCAGGTGCGCGCGGACCACCCGCAACACCAGTTCGAAACCGGTGCCGATCAGCAAGCCGATGGACAGCACCCACAGCGTCGACGTGGCCTGGTTCGGCACCACCCGATCGTAGGTCTGCATCACGAACAGCGGCACCATCATCCCCAGCAGGTTGATCAAGAAACTCGCCAGAATCGCATCGCTGTACAGCCATTTCGACAGCTTCAACGTGTCGCGAAACCACGCCTCAACCCGTGGCACCAGCGGCGAACGCAAGTCTTCGAGTTCATGCCGTGGCCGCGCGAACAAGGCCTGGCCGCTGTAATTCTCGGCCAGTTCGTCCGTGCTGACCCATTGTTCACCGCCGTCGGATTCGCTCGGCAAAATCAGCAACTGCCCGTCATCGCCGAAGCGTCGTAGAACGGCAGTACGGCCGTTGTTGAGGATCAGCATCACAGGCAGGTTGAGGGCGTAAATATCCGCCAGTTCACGACGCAGCAATCGCGCCTGCAAACTGGCCCGGGCCGCTGCGCGAGGCAGCAGGTCCAGGCTCAAGCGTTGCTTGTTCAGGGGGAGCCCGGCACTCAGGCTGGCGCGGCTGACCGTCGCGCCGTGAAGTCTGCAGAGGATCAACAGACCGTCCAGAAGCGGGTCATCGAAGCTCAGGCGCGGATCGACACTGATGTTACCGGGTTCCATGCTGGTCACATTGATCGCTCCAGTTGGCATAGGTATCGACACATATCCCTGTAGGAGCTGCCGAAGGCTGCGATCTTTTGACTTTGCTTTTAAACATCAAGATCAAAAGATCGCAGCCTTCGGCAGCTCCTACCGGGTTACCTCAGTTCAGGCAAACGGGCTTCGTTTTTTACTTCCGTGGAGGCGATCGCATCGGCGGGCAACACCACCCGTTGTTTGCTCAGCAACTGACCCATGTTCGCCAACACGCGGTACATCGAGAACTCCTCGGTGTAGCGCACTTCGGTGTAGCGGCGGTTGGCGTTGTAGAGCTCGTTTTCACTGTCCAGCAGGTCGAGCAGGGTGCGTTGGCCGAGGCCGAACTGGTCCTGATACGCCACGCGCACGCGTCGGCTGGTGTCCGCGTACTCGCGGGCGGTCGGGGTTTGTTTCTTGGCGTTGACCATGGCGTTCCAGGCCAGGTGAATGTTCTCGTTGAGTTGGCGCAGGGCATTGTTGCGGATGTCCATTGCCTGGTTGATCTGGTGCGCATCGGAGGCCAGGCGAGCCTTGTCACTGCCACCGCGGAACAGGTTGTAGTTCATCACCACGCCGACTCGCCATTCGTTGTCGTGGCCTTCATCGCCCTGCACGTTGTTGTTCGCACCCACGGCGGCTTCGGCGTCGAAGCGAGGGTAGAACGGTGATTTGGCAACTTCGTACTGGCTCTCGGCCGATTGCACATCGGCCTGAGCGGATTTCAGGTACGGGTTGTTTTCCACCATGCTTTGCTGGGCTTCCTGCAGGGTGGCGGGAAGTTCGCCGCGAGTCGAGGGCGGGGCTTCGAGTTCATCGGGCAGACGCCCCACGACGGCGTAGAAGTTCGACTCGGCATCCGCCAGATCGACTTCAGCGGTATCGAGGTTGTTTTGCGCCAGTGCCCGGCGAGCGACGGACTGGTCGGAGTCGGCGTTGCTGCCGATACCACGCTGGGTACGCAGACCGATCTGATCGTTGACCCGCATGTGAGCTTGCAGATTGTTCGTGGCCAAGGTCACCAGTTCGCGGCGCTTGAGCACTTCGAGGTAGACCTCGATGGTGCGCAGGGCCAGATCCTGAGCGGTGCCCTGAGCGTAATAGGCCCGGGAATTGACCACGCCTTTGGTGCGCTGGACTTCGTTGGCGGTATTGAAGCCATCGAAGAGCATCTGCCGCAGGCGCAATTCCGATTGGGTGTAGGTCAGGATTTCGGTGTGGTGATTGCCTAATGCCCGGGTGCTGGTGTTATCGCTGTACCCGCGCCCGTAGGCGGCATTCAGATCAACCGAAGGATAAAATCCTCCCTTGGCGACTTTCACTTGCTCATCGGCAGAGAGGCGGCTGTCTACACGCGACGCCAACTCCGGGTGGGTCGCGATGGTGCTCTGGATTGCCTCCGTCAATGACATGGCTTGAGCCTGAGAAGTGCAGGCCATGGCCAGAAGAATTGCGCTGCAGAGGGGGGTTAATACGCGCATGGGTGCCTCTCCCTGATTCCTAATGGTGCTTATTAGTCGCCAAATATTTGACGATATTTATAGTGAAACCGTTTCATGCTTGTAACAACAGAGCTAAGAACATTCTGGAGAGAACCATAGAAGAATTTTTCATAAGGCTTATGCCAAAAAAAACTTATGCGCTCCGCAAAATCCAGCACATTGTTCACTCCGAAAGCCCTTGATTTATGAGCGTTAGGGCGCTCAGCGGGGCTTGAGGAAAGTTCCAAATCACATATCGACATAGGGCGGGGAAGTGCTGGAGGGGAGGGAAGCGGACGGTTTTGAGGTGACGGTTTTTTGTCACCTTAGTGGATCAAAACCGTTACGCATCGCTCAAAGGGTGACTTGTTGCGCAAGTGGATCCCGATGCCATTGATTGCAGAGGGTTTTTATCCCGCAGCAGACACGTCGCCCGCGAGCGGCACGCTTGGCGAGAACGGCGCCAGGGCAGCGGCTTACTTCAGGTAACCGCTGCCAGCAGGCGATTGCGCCAGGCAACCCGTTGGAGCCATGAGCACGTTCTTCGCAAAAACAGGATGCCGACAGCGGTTGGCAGCGGAGGAAGTGCACATGGCTACGCTCATCGGTATTGTCAGTAAGGTCATTGGTCAGGTGTTCGCGGTTGCGAGCGATGGCACCCGACGCGCGCTGGTCGAGGGGGACCGGTTATTCGCCGGCGATCAACTGGTCACCGGGGCCCAAGGCGCGGTGGCGGTTCATCTGCAGAATGGCCAGGAACTGACACTTGGGCGTGGCAGCAGTATGGAGATGACGCCCCAGTTACTTGCGCATCAGGCACCCCATGTAGACAACGCTGAAGCGGTGACGCCGACTCAGGCGCAACTGACCGATGTCGAGCAACTGCAAAAAGCGATCGTTGCCGGCGACGACCCGACCCAGACCGCTGAAGCCACGGCGGCCGGACCGGGTTCGACCGGTGCACCTGGTGCACTGGGTGGCGGCCACACGTTCGTCATGCTTGAAGAGGTGGGCGGGCGGGTCGATCCGACCATTGGTTTTCCTACCGCAGGTTTCAACGGCATTCCCGAGTTTCCCCTGGAGCGGCTGGCCGGAAACCCGGACAACGGTGACAACGGCGACAATGGTGCAGGTGGTTCAGGTGGTTCAGGTGGTGCAGGTGGTGCAGGTGGCTCAGAAGGATCAGGAGGATCAGGAGGTTCAGGCGTTGTTCCTGTAACACCGGTTGTTCCTGATGTGCCGAACAATCCGGTGACCCTCACCGGCCTGTCGGTGGCAGGGGGCGAACTGACCCTCAATGAGGCCAACCTGGCCGACGGTTCGGCCCCCAACCCTGGGGCACTGACCAAGACCGGCACGTTCAGCGTGTCTGCTCCTGACGGGCTGACCAGCCTGAGCATCGGAGGGATCAACGTGATCAGCGGTGGTGTTGCCGCAGGCTTCCCGCAATCGATCACCACCCCGTTGGGCAACACCCTGACCGTCACCGGCTACAACCCGGCCACGGGGGTTGTGAGTTACAGCTACACCCTCATCGACAATGAAACTCATCCGGCCGGTGACGGCGCCAACAGCATCACCGAGAATTTCGACGTCGTCGCCACCGATACGGACGGCAGTACGGCGACCGGGCAAATCAACGTCAACATCGTCGATGACCTGCCGACCGCTCATGCCGACACGACGTCGGTCGCCGAAGGCGGCATCGTCAGCGGCAACGTGCTGTGGAACGATGTCACCGGTGCCGATGGCCCCGCCGCAGGGGGCGCGGTGGTCGGCGTGCGTGCCGGTTCAGACACCTCGACCTCAGCCGTTGGCGGCCTCAACACTCAGATCAATGGCACCTACGGTTACCTGACGCTGGACGCCAACGGCAACGCGGTCTACCACAGCAACCCGAACGCCGTGAGCGGTCCCGGGGCGACCGACGTGTTCACCTACACCGTGCGCGATGCCGACGGTGACCAAAGCACCACCACCATCACCATCGATGTGCACAACAGCAGCATCCAAGCGGTCAGCGACAGCGACGTGACCGTCTACGAAAAAGCCCTCGACCTGAACCAGGACGGCCAGGATCTGGCGCCCGGCACCGTTACCGGGAGCCTGCCGGGCAACACGGGCGAAACCGCCAGTGGCACCCTGGTCGGTTCGGTCAGCGGCGCGACCGGCGCGATCACCTACACCCTGGTCGGCAGCGCCACTGGCACTTACGGGCAAATCCTGCTCAATCCTGATGGCTCCTACACCTACACCCTGACGTCGGCGCCAAGCACCACGCCGAACGCCAACGACGGGCCGAACACCGTCAGCGAAAGTTTCACCTACCAAGCCACCGACGCCCTGGGCAACAGCACCACCAGCACCATCGTGGTCAAGATCGTCGATGACCTGCCGACTGCTCATGCCGACGAGACTTCGGTCGCCGAAGGCGGCACCGTCAGTGGCAACGTGTTGTGGAACGACGTCGGCGGCGCCGATGGCCTCGCTGCAGGAGGCGCGGTGCTCGGCGTGCGTGCCGGTTCAGACACCTCGACCTCGGCCGTTGGCGGCCTGAATACTCAGATCAATGGCACCTACGGTTACCTGACGCTGGATGCCAACGGCAACGCGGTCTACCACAGCAACCCGAACGCCGTGAGCGGTCCCGGGGCGACCGACGTGTTCACCTACACCGTGCGCGATGCCGACGGTGACCAAAGCACCACCACCATCACCATCGACGTGATCAACAGCTGCATCCGAGCGGTCAGTGACAGCGACGTGACCGTCTACGAAAAAGCCCTGGACCTGAATCAGGACGGCCAGGATCTGGCGCCCGGCACCGTTACCGGGAGCCTGCCGGGCAACACGGGCGAAACCGCCAGTGGCACCCTGGTCGGTTCGGTCAGCGGCGCGACCGGCGCGATCACCTACACCCTGGTCGGCAGCGCCACTGGCACTTACGGGCAAATCCTGCTCAATCCTGATGGCTCCTACACCTACACCCTGACGTCGGCGCCAAGCACCACGCCGAACGCCAACGACGGGCCGAACACCGTCAGCGAAAGTTTCACCTACCAAGCCACCGACGCCCTGGGCAACAGCACCACCAGCACCATCGTGGTCAAGATCGTCGATGACCTGCCGACGGCCCATGCCGACGAGACTTCGGTCGCCGAAGGCGGCACCGTCAGTGGCAACGTGCTGTGGAACGACGTCGGCGGCGCCGATGGCCTCGCCGCAGGGGGCGCGGTGGTCGGCGTGCGTGCCGGTTCCGACACTTCGACCTCAGCCGTTGGCGGCCTGAATACTCAGATCAATGGCACCTACGGTTACCTGACGCTGGATGCCAACGGCAACGCCGTGTACCACAGCAACCCGAACGCCGTGAGCGGTCCCGGGGCGACCGACGTGTTCACCTACACCGTGCGCGATGCCGACGGTGACCAAAGCACCACCACCATCACCATCGACGTGATCAACAGCTGCATCCGAGCGGTCAGTGACAGCGACGTGACCGTCTATGAAAAAGCCCTCGACCTGAACCAGGACGGCCAGGATCTGGCGCCCGGCACCGTTACCGGGAGCCTGCCGGGCAACACGGGCGAAACCGCCAGTGGCACGCTGGTCGGTTCGGTCAGCGGCGCGGTCGGTGCGATCACCTACACCTTGGTCGGCAGCGCCACCGGCACCTACGGCCAAATCCTGCTCAATCCCGATGGCTCCTACACCTACACCCTGACCTCGCCGCCAAGCACCACGCCGCATGCGAACGACGGCGCCAACACCTTGAGTGAAACCTTCACCTATCAAGCCACCGACGCCCTGGGCAACAGCACCTCCAGCACCATCGTGGTCAAGATCGTCGATGACCTGCCGACGGCCCATGCCGACGAGACTTCGGTCGCCGAAGGCGGCACCGTCAGTGGCAACGTGTTGTGGAACGACGTCGGCGGCGCCGATGGCCTCGCCGCAGGGGGCGCGGTGGTCGGCGTGCGTGCCGGCTCAGACACCTCGACCTCGGCCGTTGGCGGCCTCAACACTCAGATCAATGGCACCTACGGTTACCTGACGCTGGATGCCAACGGCAACGCCGTGTACCACAGCAACCCGAACGCCGTGAGCGGTCCCGGGGCGACCGACGTGTTCACCTACACCGTGCGCGATGCCGACGGTGACCAAAGCACCACCACCATCACCATCGACGTGATCAACAGCTGCATCCGAGCGGTCAGTGACAGCGACGTGACCGTCTATGAAAAAGCCCTCGACCTGAACCAGGATGGCCAGGATCTGGCGCCCGGCACAGTCACCGGGAGTCAGCCGGGTCTCACGGCTGAAACCGCCAGTGGCACCCTGGTCGGCTCCGTCACCGGTGCCAGCGGTGCGATCACTTACACACTGGTCGGCAGCGCCACTGGCACCTACGGCCAAATCCTGCTCAATCCCGACGGCACCTACACCTACACGCTGACGTCGGCGCCAAGCACCACGCCGCACGCCGACGATGGCGCGAATACCCTCAGCGAAAGTTTCACTTACAAAGCCACCGACGCTCTGGGCCATTCAACCACCAGCACCATCGTGGTCAAAATCGTCGATGACCTGCCGACCGCCAACCCCGACGCGGCCTCGGTAGCGGAGGGCGGCATCGTCAGTGGCAACGTGCTGGCGAACGACTTCAGCGATGCCGATGGGATTGGGGCGGTCGGCGTGCGTGCCGGTTCAGACACCTCGACGTCGGCCATCGGCGGCCTGAACAGCCAGATCAATGGCACCTACGGTTACCTGACGCTGGATGCCGCGGGCAACGCCGTCTACCACAGCAACCCGGACGCCGTGAACGGTCCCGGTGCGACCGACGTGTTCACCTACACCTTGCGCGATGGCGATGGCGACGAGAGGACCACCACCATCACCATCGACGTGAACAATAGCTGCATCAGCGACAACGACCAGGCCAGCTCGGTGTTGACGGTCATTGCGAACGCGCCACCGGTGGCGGTTGATGATCACATCATCACCAACGTGCTGTCGGGCAGCATTGTGGTGCCGGGCGAGTTGCTGCTGGCCAATGACACCGATCCGAATGGCGATCCGCTGACTGCTTCGCCGACCACCATCAGCACCGGTTGGATTGCCAAAGGCGCGGACTTCACCGGCACCAATCAAAACTTCAGCTTCACCGGCGGTAACGCGCAGGCGGTGACCCTCGCCCGCAGTGCATTCGTCGCCAACACGACAGCCATGACGGCGGTGTTGGTAGTCAGCGGGGCGCTGGGAGCGGTCAACAACCCCCACGATGAGGACCGCATCACCGTCGACCTCAAACAGGGTGAAACCCTCAACCTGGATCACAATCTGGCGGCCGGTCATGTCGCCATGGAGTACTCAATCAACGGCGGCGCATGGATCGCCCTCGGGGACGGGCAAACCCTCACCGCAACGTCGGACAGCACCTACCAGATCCACATCACCAACATCGACAACGGTGGTCCGGGCAACAGCGGGAAGGGGGCGGAAAACTACCAGCTGACCATGACCGTCAACTACGCCGGTGCCCACGACATCACGCCAGATGCCCACGGCACCTACGCCGCCAACGACAACCATGGCGGCAGCGACAACGCCGCCGTGACCATCACCTATCAGGACGGCCACACCCTCACCGGCACGGCGGGCGATGATGTACTGGTGGCGGGCGCCGGTAACAACGTGATCAATGCCGGCGACGGCAACGACGTGCTCACCGCCGGTTCCGGCAACAACGAAATGCACGGCGGCGCCGGCAATGACTTGCTGTACAGCGGAGCGGGCAACGACCTGCTCGACGGTGGCACCGGCGTCGACACCGCGAGCTATGCCCACGCCACCGCCGGGGTCACGGTCAATCTGGGCGTGCTCGGTGCGCAGAACACCGTGGGCGCCGGCACCGACACTCTGACCGCGATCGAAAACCTCACCGGTTCCAACTTCAACGACGCCCTCACCGGCGACAACCACAGCAACATCATCAACGGCGGCCTGGGTAACGACATGCTCAACGGTGGGGGCGGCGACGACTTCCTGATTGGCGGTCTGGGCAACAATAGCTTCACCGGCGGCAGCGGCGCCGACACCTTCCAGTGGCTCAAAGGCAACAGCGGCCACGACGTGGTCACCGACTTCACGCCGGGCATCGACAAACTCGACCTGTCGCAACTGCTGCAAGGGGAAAACAGCACCGCGGCGTCGCTGGATGACTACCTGCACTTCAAAGTCACCGGCAGTGGAGATTCACTGGTCACCAGCATCGACGTCAGCGCCATGGCTGGCGCCGCGCCGAACCAGACCATCGACCTGGCGGGTGTGAACTTGGCCAGCCATTACGGCGTGACGCCGGGGGCGGGTGGGGTGATTGCTGGTGGGCACGATACGGCGACCATCATCAATGGCATGTTGAATGATCATTCGTTGAAGGTGGATACGGTTTGATCGGCTTTTGATTCGAGCCTGAAACGACAAAACCCGCCGCCCGATCAAACGGTGCGGCGGGTTTTTTCTGTCTGAAGAGATGTGTTGTCGGTGAGTCAGCCTTTGCGGGCTTGCTCGCGAAGGGGCCAGAATGGCCACCGAATCAATCAGTAAGTGTTCCTCAGGTCTTGGTCAGCCCGGCAACTCCAGATTATCCAGCACTCGATTTACCGCCAGCTCTCCCAGCATGATCAACTGCACGATCCCCAACACCGTCCGGCGCTGCGGCCCCGGCAACTGGCCGGCGAAGTCCTGGGCGATGGTCTTTGCCGAAGCGAGTGTTTCGCAGGCATCGGTCAACAGTTCCTCGTTTTTTGTGTCCGCGGTCACGGCATACATCCCGCGGGTTTTACGTGGGGGCGGCGTGGAGCCGGGCGGGCAGAGGTAGTGGTCGAGCGCGCGGTCAGCGGCTTCGTGGAGTTTTTTCGAATCGAGGGATTCGTAGGGGGAGGTGGGAGCGGTTTCGGGCGGGTTGGGTGTGGGTTTGAACATGGATGAATCTCCAAATCATAGAAAAGGAGCCATCATCTTTCGCTACCAAACGAAGGGGTGGTGGCCATACGAAGGTTGGTAGACCGGTGACTTGGAAAACCGGCGCGCCCGAAGACGCCCTGCGCATGACCACCATAAATACACAGCCCCGGAAGGGCCTGTATCGGGTGACGCTATGCGCCAAGTCTAAGCCGGGCTACCAAACCCGATCGCTGATTCGTCAGCGACCGGACCACAATAGAACCCACCCCCAAGGCGCACAAGCCGGCGGATTCTGGCGTAGCTGTAGGCAATGGCGCAAGGATGTGTAGCCTGGGAGGCGTGTCCGGAAGTGTTTTTAAACGCCATAGTTTAAAAGCAAAAGATCACAGCCCCCGGCAACTCCAGCAGGATCAAATGCAATCCGCTGTATGAGCTGTCGCAGGCTGCGATCTTTTTAAACGCTCAATATTAAATAGATCCGTCCCCTTATCCTTTTGGTAGGGAGGGACGACTGCCAGAACGCCGATGCCGCGATCGGGCGGAAATACAACGACTTGTCCACTGGACGCGGGGGCAGCGTTTGTCACAGGGCTGTTCATGAGTACGTACCTTCCATAGAGGCGCCCGGCTTCCCGAATGAGCGGCACCGATAGGGACGGATTAGATAGTCGGCGTGAGTGTTTGCCTACTGTCATATTTGACAGGTACACACAGGTTTAAGACGAGCGGTCGCCCCCCTTACATAGGCTCCGGCGGCCCAATCAACCGGCCCATCACCCCAAACAATCCCAACTCCCGGATCACCTCCAGCTCCCCTTTGGTCTCCACCATCTCCGCAATCAACGGCAAATCAATGCTGTTAGTCGCTCGAAAAATCGCCTCGATGAACAACCGTTTATCACTCTGCTCATCAATGTGACGGATGTACGCACCGTCGATTTTCAAATAGGCCAGCCCCAGTTGAGTCAGGTTGCCGATCTGGCCGAAGCTGCCGCCGAAATGCTGCAGACCGATGCGGTAACCGGTGTTGAGCAGGCTGTGGCTCAGGTGTTGCAGTTCTTCCTGAGGTGGCAGTTGGCGTTCGTCGATTTCCAGAATCAGCAACGGCGCGAGTTCGGGCAGCGATTCGAGCATGTCGAGGATGTGTTGCAGTTGCGCTGGATCGCGCAGGGTGCTGCCGGACAGGCTTAACGCCAGGGGCCAACGATTGACGATGAGGTAGTCGAGGGTCGCTTCGAGCATCGCCAGGTCGAACCGCGCCGACCAGCCGAGACGCTCGATCCACGGCAGGAAATGCCCGGCGGCTATCGCCTCGCCCTGAGGGTCGATCAGGCGCGCGAGGACTTTGTGATGCAGCACCTGGCTGGTGTCGGCGCATTGCACCACCGGCTGGAAATACAGTTGCATCTTGCCGTGGGTCAGGGCGTCGTCGATCCAGGTTTGCCAGTCGTTTGGGGACGGGTTCGGCTCGGTGATGGAATCGGCCAAGTGAACCCACGGGCGCTCGGGATGTTGCCGGGCTTCGGTCAACGCCTGATCCAGTCGCAGCAGCACGTCACTGGCCGGCTCTCCGGGGTGGTAAGGGACGATCCCCAAATGCGCCACCGGCATCGAGTCACTGGCGCCGGTCAGGCGCAGGTTTTCCAGGGTGGCGCTGATTTCGCAGGCCAGGCGTGCGGCGTCGGTGCTGTCCAGGCCTGGCGTCAGCAGGCTGAATTCACCGCCACGATTGCGCGCTGCAAGCCAGGTGCGACGTTCCGGTGGCTGGGTCAGGCGCTTGAGTAATTCACCGACGGCGCTGATCAGCGCATCGGTGCGCTGGCCACCCAAGCGTTGGTTGAGACCGACCAGATCGTTGATCCGCAGCATCAGCAAATGGCCGTCGCTGCTCTGCTCGGAGACCAGCAACTCGTCGGCCAACTCTTCATCCAGCAAGCGTCGATTGGCCAGGCCTGTAAGGTTGTCCTGATAGGACTCGACCCGCAGTTTTTCACTGCGTGCGACCTCTTCGGCGAACAGCGCCTTGAGCTTCTCGACCATCTGGTTCATGGCCAATACCACGCGTTTCAACTCCGGTGTGCGCGGCAGTTTCGGCAGGCTGAGGAACTCGCGTTTGCTGATGGCTTCGGCTTGTTTGACCATCGTGTCGAGTGGACGAAATTGCCGGCGCAGCAACCAGCCACCAAACACGGCACTGAGCAGGCCGCACACAAGTAACCAGATCAGGCTGCCGAGGGTGCTGTCCCAGAGTTTGGCCAGGGCGAACTGCGGATTGCTCAACACTTCGACCCGTGCCGCCTGTGCCCAGCCGCGCATGATCAGCGCTTCGCCACCGGGTGGGTGCAGGTTGACCAGGTTCACAAACCAGGCGGGAACGCCCTCGATTTGCCCCGGCGCACTGCGCTCCACCAGCACCTGCGCATCCTCGATGTTGATGATTCGAATGCTGCTGAAATAACCGCTGTCGAAAATCGAGCTGACCATCAATTCGATCATGGCCGGGTCATCGATTTGCGCCGTCAACGACAAACCCAACGCGGTGGCGGCGTCCTGGGCGTGGGAGCGCAACTGGCCGAGCATCTGGTCGCGAGAGCTTTCCAGGCTGACAAAAAAACTGCCGCTGAACGCCACCAGCAAGAACAGGCAGATGGCGAGAAACAACTGTTTACGCAGTGACATAAATCGCTCCTTGCTCAGGTGGCTAGCCGTCGCCCACGGCGAACCCTTCGGCCTGCATCTTTTTTAGTACGTCCTGCCAGCGCGACAGTTTTTTCGAGTCGCTGCTGCGTTTGCCGCCATTGGCTCCCGGCAAGTACAGGCCTTCTGCGTTGAAGGCGTACACCGGCAGCAAGTCTTTGCGTTGGGAGGCGGGGCGGACCTCGCCGATCAAGTTGTCCAGCACCAGCGGATCGGCCGTGGGGCTGTTGTAGAAAGTCAGCACCATGTGCGCCTGGTTCTGGGTCAGGGCTTTGACGTAGGTGATGCGTAGTTTTTCGCTGGGAATCCCCAGGTAGCGCAGGCTGAAATATTTCGCCAGTGCGTAGTCCTCGCAATCAGCGGAACCCTTGATCAGGGATTCGACGGGCGTGGCCCAGTAATCGGTCTGATGCCAGATGCGGGTGTCGTCCAGAAAGCTCAGTTGCTGATTGAAGAAGCGATTGACCGCGTTCAGTTGCTCGCGCTCGGGCGCGTTGACTTCGCTTTGCAGCATCTGACTCCAGGCCTCGATCCTTCCCCGTCCCGGGCCGAGGGTGCCGTAGCGATCTTCGGCGGTATGCAGAATCTGCGTAAAACTCCAGTTGGCCCAGACACTGCCCAGCCCGGCCAACAGAAAAGTGATCAGCAACAGCCATCCGCCGAGCCGAAGTCGGAGCGTTGACCATCCGGGACTACGCGGACTACGCGGACTGCGGGACATGTCTGGCCGCTCGGGTGCAGATGCCTGAAGTCTAGGCGGTGTTTTTGGGGAGGCAGGACAAATCGTCGGTTGGTACGCGGACTTGTAGCAGCTGGCGGAGCCTGCGTTCGGCTGCGAAGCAGTCGTAAATCCTGAATCCCGGGTTTAACTGGAAGACCGCGTTGCCTGATTTCACGACTGCTTCGCAGCCGAACGCAGCCTTCGGCAGCTGCTACAGGGAGCGTGGTGAATTCAGGATTTGTGCAGGGTTTTCTGTTTGAGGATGTAGACGGTCACCAGAACGGCGCTGGTCAGCATGAACCCCCGCGCCCACGGCAGGGGCACCAGATAGCAGGAGAGCAGGATGCTCGCCCACATCAGGCCGATGGCGTAGACCTTGCCTTTGAGCGGGATGCCGTTGCCGCTCAGGTAATCGCGAACCCACGGCCCAAGCCGCGGATGTTCAACCAGCCAATGATAGAAACGCGGCGAACTGCGGGCGAAGCAGGCGGCCGCCAGCAGCAGGAAGGGCGTGGTGGGTAACACTGGCAGGAAAATCCCGATCACCCCCAGCGCTACGCTCAGCCAGCCAATGGCCAGCAGCACGTAACGCAACATCAGGGAGCGGTTGCCTATGGGGTTGTCCATAGGCAAAACCTTAGTGGTGACGAGGCTTGAGGATCGCCGGTTTTTCGTCTGGCGCCTGGCATAGCAGGTACAGCGCGGTCAGGGCTTCCGGGATCTGCACGATCATGTCGTCCATCAGGTTGGCGTCTTTGGCGATGTCTTCGAACTCAGGCTGTTCGTCGAACAGACCCGAACCGACCATGATCGGCAGCAGCATTTCGCTGACTTCGTCTTCGGCGGTTTCGAACCAGGCCGCTTCGCGCAGGAACACGCCTTCCATGAAACCGATGCACCAGCCGCGCAGGTCGGAGTCATCCGGCTCTTCGCCCAGGTCCAGGTCGCAGGGCAGCTCGAACTCTTCATCGGATGCCAGTTGGCGAGCGATGTGAGCCTTGAGGGCCAACAGGGTGGATTCGATCGCTTCACGCTCGGTGTCGTCGGCGTAATGCGGCTCTTCGGCGAAGAGGGCGTCGATCCATTCACGGTCGGGAACGGTTTCGGAACAGATCGACAGCGCAGTGAGGTAGCCGTGGGCGGCCACGTAGTCCAGCGCCTCGTCATGCAGTTCGTCGGCGTCGAGGAAGACTTGCAGGCGGGTTAGTTGCTCAGCGAAGGACATTAAAGGGCTACCTTGGGAATTAAACAGATGCGGGAATTCTAGGCCTTCTTGAGCGCTTGGGCCAGCCGCGCGGCATATTTGCCCCATCGCGGCCCCGCGAAACACCGCAATCCCTGTGGGAGCGGGCTTGCTCGCGAAAGCGGTGTTTCAGTCAACGCAAATGTTGAACGTTAAGCCGCCTTCGCGAGCAAGCCCGCTCCCACAGGGATTGCGCCAGATTGACTTTCGTATGTCTTCTCAGTGGCACCCTTTGCCGGACATCGCTCGGGTATACTCGCGCGTTTTGTGATGCCCTGCCGGCGTCGCGGCTGGAATGTGAAGCGTCATGCAATGCGCACTTACGATTTGTCGGTGCAGCCTTCGTGGTTCTGAACCAGCCTTGCAGGGATGTTTTTGTGATTTTTGGAGTTTCTATGCTCGAACAGGCTCAACGCGTCCTCAAGGACATCTTCGGCTACGACAGTTTCCGTGGCCGTCAGGGTGCAATCATTGAGCGCGTGGCCAGTGGCGGCGACGCCCTGGTGCTGATGCCTACCGGTGGCGGCAAGTCCTTGTGCTTCCAGGTGCCGGCGCTGTTGCGCGAAGGCCTGGCGGTGGTGGTGTCGCCGCTGATCGCACTGATGGATGACCAGGTCGCCACCCTCGAAGAGCTGGGCGTCGCGGCGGCGGCATTGAATTCCACGCTAAGCGCCGAGCAGCAGCGCGATCTGGCGGCACGGATCAAGCGCGGTGAAGTGAAAATGCTTTATCTCGCGCCCGAGCGTCTGGTTCAGCCACGGATGCTGGCTTTCCTGCAAAGTCTTGAAATTGCCCTGTTCGCCATCGATGAAGCCCACTGCGTGTCCCAATGGGGCCACGACTTCCGCCGCGAATACCTGCAATTGGGCCAGTTGGCGGAACTGTTCCCCAACGTCCCGCGTATCGCCCTGACCGCCACCGCCGACAAGCGTACCCGGGAAGAAATCGTCGACCGCCTTCATCTTCAGGATGCCGAGCGCTTTCTGTCGAGTTTCGACCGTCCCAACATTTTCTATCGCATCGTGCCCAAAGAGCAGCCGCGCAAGCAGTTGCTGGCGTTCCTCGCCGAACGGCGCAGCGATGCCGGCATTGTCTATTGCCTGTCGCGCAAGAAAGTCGACGAAGTGGCGGTGTTCCTCAGCGAGCAAGGCTTCCCGGCACTGCCGTACCACGCCGGCCTGCCCAACGATACCCGGGCTCACCACCAGAAGCGCTTCCTTAATGAGGAAGGCCTGATCATGGTCGCCACCGTGGCGTTCGGCATGGGCATCGACAAGCCCAACGTGCGCTTTGTCGCTCACCTCGATTTGCCAAAATCCCTTGAGGCTTACTACCAGGAAACCGGTCGCGGCGGCCGTGACGGTCTGCCGGCAGACGCCTGGATGGCTTACGGCCTGCAAGACGTGGTGATGCTCAAGCAGATGTTGCAGAACTCCGAGGGCGACGAGCGCCACAAACGTCTGGAGCAGCACAAGCTCGACGCCATGCTCTCGCTCTGCGAAGAAACCCGCTGCCGTCGCCAGACGCTGCTGGCCTATTTCGACGAAGACATGCCTGAGCCGTGCGGCCATTGCGACAACTGCGTCGATGGCGTGCAGACCTGGGACGCCACCGAGCCGGCCCGTCAGGCGCTTTCGGCGATCTACCGCACCGGCCAGCGCTACGGTGTCGGGCATTTGGTCGATGTATTGCTGGGCAAGGACAACGAAAAGGTTCGCAGCTTCGGCCATCAACATCTGTCGGTGTATGGCGTTGGCAAAGCAATGGGCGAGAGCGAATGGCGCTCTTTGTTCCGTCAGCTGGTTGCCCGCGGTCTGGCGGACATCGACCTGGAAGGCTACGGCGGCCTGCGTCTGAGTGACACCTGTCGTCCGCTGCTCAAGGGCGAAGTGACCCTGGAGCTGCGTCGCGACCTCAAGCCGCAAACCACGGCCAAAAGCAGCAAGAGCCAGGCGAGCCAGCTGGTTCGCGGCGAAGAGCGCGAACAGTGGGAAGCCTTGCGCGCCCTGCGTCGCAAACTCGCCGAAGAGCATGGTGTGCCGCCGTACGTCATCTTCCCCGACTCGACACTGCTGGAAATGCTCCGCAGCCAGCCGACCTCGCTGTCGGAAATGGCCACGGTCAGCGGCGTTGGCGCGCGCAAGCTGGAGCGTTACGGCGAGGCCTTCCTCGAAGTCCTCGGCGGGCAAGTCGAGGCGCCGAAAGTGGTGGCCGACCTGCGCCACGAACTGATCACCCTGGCTCGCGCCGGCATGACACCGTTGCAGATCGCCGGTCAGCTGCAATGCTCGGAAAAGAACGTCTACACCCTGCTCGCCGAAGCGATTGGCAAGCAGCAGTTGTCGCTGGAGCAAGCGCTGGATCTGCCCGAAGAGTTGATGGGCGAAATCCAGGACGCGTTCCTCGACGGCGAGGGCGAATTGCCGCCCGTGTCGGAGATTGCCGCACTGTTCGCCGGGAGAGTGCCGGAAGGGGTTTTGTACTGTGTTCGGGCGGCGCTGCAATCCGAATTCGAGATTTAGGTGACCTGCCACATAGATGTAACGATTCAGTACAGAGCAAGCCTTGCCTCCAGCCAAGGGTCATGCTTAGCTGACTAATAATTAGTTTTTCTTTATTTCAGTCTAATCATGAGTGTTTTATGCCGTTAACCGACCAACACCGTTTTGGCATGCAACTGGCCCAGATGTCGCGCGGCTGGCGTGCCGAACTGGACCGCCGTCTGGCTGGCCTGGGACTGTCCCAGGCGCGCTGGCTGGTGCTGCTGCACCTGGCGCGTTTTGACGATGCCCCGACCCAGCGTGAACTGGCGCAAAGCGTCGGCGTTGAAGGGCCGACCCTGGCTCGTCTGCTCGACAGCCTCGAAAACCAGGGACTGGTGCAACGTCAATCGGTGCTGGAAGACCGCCGGGCGAAGAAAATCGTCCTCTGTGCCCCGGCCCTTCCCTTGATCGAACAAATTGAAACCATTGCCACCCAACTGCGCCACGAATTGTTCGACGGCGTCGATGAGGCGGACTTGAAGGTCTGCATGCGTGTCCACGGGCACATTCTGGCGAACCTGGAAAAGTCTTGAGGCATAAACGCACCCAGGACTTTTGAGATACCCCGTTGGGCAGACTATAAAGAACTACTTGGCAATATCGTGTTCGTACCGGATGTGCGAACGCGTACAAGATGGTTCTGGTTATCTAAGGGATGCTCATGCTCGAGAGTTGGCACATGGTTTTGCGGTGTTGCGCCAGGCTGCTTCTGGTCGGTGGTGCTGTCACTTACTCGGCATTGGCGCCCGCGTTGGGCTTGGGTGATATAACCCTGCATTCGGCGCTGAATCAGCCGTTTCGCGCCGACATCGCACTGGAAGATGCCGCAGGTCTGGAGGAGGGTGAGCTCTCGGTCAGCCTCGCGACAGCGGACGAGTTCAGCCGCGCCGGCATCGATCGGGTGTTCTTCCTCAATAATCTGAAATTCACGCCGATCCTGCGCGGCAACCGCAGCCTGATCCGGGTGAGCTCCAGCAAACCGGTCACTGAACCTTTCCTGAATTTCCTGGTGCAGCTCAATCAGCCCAACGGGCGTGTGCTGCGCGAGTACACGGTCCTGATCGATCCGCCGGGTTCGCCGGGGATTGTTCCCGTCACTGACGAACCGTTGACCGACGTTCAGTCCTCTGGATTCCCGACGGTTGAGCCGGCCGTTGCGCAGCCACCTGCGGCGAAGGGCAAAAAGCCCCCGGCTCCTCGCGTCGATCAACCTGCCGCAGCGCCTGTGAGTGATCCCGTTGCCGAACAACTGGCCGCCAGCGTGCTGCAAAACCAGCAGCTGCAAGCAACCATCGATGAATTGACTGCGAAGCTTCAGGCCCAGGAGGAGCAGGTCGCCGGTCAGAAAAAGCAGGTGACTGAACTGCAAACCCAATTGGCGGAAATCAATACCGCAGCGGCAGAGCCGGTTGCACCCGTCGTTGTGGCTCCCGCGCCGGCCATTGTTGAAGAGCCTGAGGCTACCAACTGGGGGCTGATTGTCGGGTTACTGGCGGTGGTGGCTCTGGTGTTGCTGGGGTTGTTCGTTCGGCGTCAACGACAACAGGTTCAGGCGTTGCCCGACGCTTTACCTGTTTTGCCATCACCGCATGAACCGGTGCTCAATCGCACGGCAGAACCGGTTGCCCAATCTTCAGAGTTGCAACCGGCAACTGAATCGGGTGAAGAGACGCCCGCAGGCGATGTACTCGAAGGGGTCGGAATCTATCTGGCGTATGGCCGTTTTTCCGAAGCGGCCGGTTTGTTGCGAGAGGCGCTGATCAAGGCGCCGCAACGCACGGATCTAGCCGTTCAGCTGTTGGAAGTCTTGGGTAAACAGGGTGACGTACCCGCCTATGAAGCACAGGAAAACAACCTGCGTGACGCCGGATACGACCTGCAAGAACTTAAGAATATTCGCGCCCGACACCCGAAATTGAGCAGTGCGGTAGCGTTGACCGTCGCAGCTTCAATCATTCCCCCCAAGGTTGCGATTGCCGAAGCAGCACCCAACGATGAGTTCCAGTTGAACCTGGATGACCTGTCGATGGATTCGAGTTGGGACTTGATCAGCCCTTTTGAGGACTCGCCTTCCGCCGCGAAGCCATCGAGCGAATCCGCGTCGGTCGAGCCGCCGTTTGTCTCGAACCTGCACGTCTTGCCCGAGGTGTTTGAAATGCCCGACGACTCGACGCTGGACGAGCCCGAACTTGAATGGGTCGCCGAGCCTGATTCGCAGTCTCTGGATGACACCTTTCTCAACGAGTTCGGCGACCCCGGCCAGTCGCTGGAACTGGAACCGCTGAACCTGGAACCGGCCGAGCCGAGCAGCGCCGATAAACTGGAACAAGCCCAGACCTGCATTGATGACGGCGATCTGGACTGCGCCATCGAACTGCTTAACGAGTTGCTCAAGGAAGGTAACGAGCCGCTTAAGCAGACCGCCCGGAACCTGCTCGCCGGGCTATCATAGCGGCGCCCTCTGGCTCAGGAGTTTCGCCGATCATGACTGCACGCAAACCGGAAATCATCATCACGTATTGCACGCAATGCCAGTGGCTGTTGCGTGCTGCCTGGCTGGCCCAGGAGCTGCTCAGCACCTTCGGTGACGATCTGGGCAAAGTGTCGCTGGTGCCCGGCACCGGTGGGGTATTTCACATTTTCTGTGACGATGTGCAGATCTGGGAGCGCAAGGTCGATGGCGGTTTCCCGGAGGCCAAAGTGCTGAAGCAGCGGGTCCGCGATCAAATTGATCCGGACCGCGACCTGGGGCACAACGACCGCACTCAGTGAGAGGCGGCTTCTGCCGCAACGGTCTTCTTGCTTGAACCGCCCGAGAGTCGGCTGGAGACCACGATCGCCACGATGATCAGCGCGCCACCGATCAGCATGCGCAGTGTCGGGTTTTCATCAAACAGCAGCCAGGCCACAGTGATGCCGTAAACCGGCTCCAGGGCGAACACCACAGCCGCGGTCCGCGCCTTGATCACTGCCAGGCTGGCGACAAAAAGACTGTGAGCGACGCCAGTGCAGAACACCCCTAGCAGACCGATCCACAACCAGTCGATGGCGCGCACTTCGCTCAACTGCGGTGCCGCCACCGGCAACAGGCACAACGCGACCACCACGTTCTGACACAGCGCAGCCTGCACCGCCGGGATTCGCCCGGAGCTGGCGCGGTTGGTCAGCGATAGCAGAGAGAACAGCAAGCCTGAACCCACCGCCCACAGCAGACCAATTGTGGCGCCGCTGGCCAGATCGAAATCAGGGGTGACGAGCACCAGCCCGACACTGACCAGCACCACCAGCAGGATTTCGTTGGCGCGAATTCGCTCGCGGAAAATCAACCCTTCAAGGATCACGGTAAACGCCGGGAAGCTGGCGAAACCCAGGGTCGCGATTGCCACGCCTGCGACCTTCACTGCAATGAAAAAACTCACCCAGTGTCCGGCCAGCAGTAAGCCGCTGAGCAACAGTCGGCGCCAGTCCACAGCCTCGAGTTTCTGCCAGCGAGTAGTACTGGCGAACCGCGCAAAAACGGCTAACGCCAGCACGGCGAACGCGGCACGACCAAAAACGATAATGGCGGGGGAAGCCGCAGCAAGTTTGCCGAACACACCGGTCAAGCCGAACATCAGTGCGCCGATATGCAGGGCGCCAAGGGCGGTACGGGGAGTCATTGCAATCCTTGATATTGAACCGGGCCAACAGACACCGCCGGCCACTAATGAAATGGCTACCCCCGCCGCCGCCCGTGATCGCCCACTAAGCTTTCACAGGGGGCTCATCGGAGACCGTTGCCATGAAAGTAGCTATTGCCGCCATCGACTTAGGAAAACGTACCTTCCATCTGCATGCACAAGATGAGCGCGGGAATGAGCTCTACCGCAAAAAATTCACTCGAATGACGCTCATCCAACATCTGGCGAATCTCGAACCCTGCACCGTCGTGATGGAAGCCTGTGGCGGCGCCCACTTCATGGCACAACAGGTCGCCAAGCTGGGCCATACGCCCAAGCTCATCGCCCCTCATCTCGTGCGTCCTTACGTGAAAAGCAACAAGAACGACTTCGCCGATGCCGAGGCGATCTGCGAGGCGGCGACTCGCCCCACCATGCGCTTTGTGCCGCCCAAAACCCAGGCCCAACAGGCGCTGGCCATGCTCAACTCCACCCGCGATGCGTTCATCAAAGACCGCACCGCAACCGTCAATCGGATTCACGCCGCCCTTCTGGAGGTTGGCGTCAGCCTGGCCCCCGGCTTCAAGTCGATCAATGAACTGCCGGGGCTGCTTGAGACGAGTTCATTCTCTGAGGCCATCAAACTAAATCTGACGATGCTGCATGAGCACTTCAACTACCTGACTGAGCGGATCAAGACACTGGATAAGCGAGTGCAATGCCAGGCCGCTGAAGATGATCTGGCATCGCGCTTGATGACAATACCGTGCTTAGGCCCGATCACCTCCACCGTCCTGGCTGCCGAGTTGGGCGATGGCAAACAATTCAAATGCGGCCGAGGCTATTCAGCCTCCATCGGGCTGGTGCCCAAACAGCATTCCACGGGCGACAAGACCGTCCTGTTGGGCATCAGCAAGCGCGGTGATCGAAACCAGAGGCGCCTGCTCATCCAGTGCGCCCGTGTCTACCTGATCCAGCTGGAGCGACAGAAAGGCGCTTTGGCGGACTGGGTCCGCCAGTTATTAGCGTCCCACCATCACTCCAATCTCGTGGTCTGTGCGCTGGCCAACAAGCTGGCGAGGATCGCCTGGGCAATCGCAGCACACCACACTGAATTCGATGCAGGGCCAGCCAAGATGAACGCCTGACCCTGCTGTCACCCGAGCACCACCCACCTGGTTTTGCGATGCTGGATAACAGATGACGTGAACGGCCAACCGGCCTGACGACAACCCTGAGCTCCTACACGGCTGAAAGGCCGTTCCACTAATTAGGATCGTCGGGCATCGATTCTCATCGAGGCGCGGGGACCACAACCCCCACTCAGACGCCGGATAGATGAAAGCAAGCCAAACACGCATCAAAAACAGTATTGCAGAAAAGGGGGTAACCATAGATGTAGGAGCTGGCGAAGCCTGCGATCTTTTGATCTTGATCTTAAGCGATCCCGAAAAAGATCCAGAATCAAGATCAAAAGATCGCAGCCTTCGGCAGCTCCTACATTGAACCGTGTGAAGCCAGTTGTGTCTGTCGGCAAACTATTGCCTTTTGTCGCAAACCTCGCGCCGCAATTTGCCGGGTGAGGCACCGAACTCCCGCAACACCGCCGCCGCGAAGGCGCTCTGTGAACTGTAACCGACCCGACTGGCAATCTCGCCGATCGGCAGCGCCGAATCCCGCAACAAGCCCACGGCCATGTGCAAACGTCGACTGCGGATGTAATCCATCGGCGTCTGCCCGCATTCAGCAACGAACCGTGCATGCAGCCGAGCGCTGGACAGACCGGCGACGCGCGCCAGATCGGCGACTTGAAGTGGATAGGCAGCGTACTGATCGATGTGCGCATTCAGCGCGGCATAAGGCAGGCGCCGACCGCCGACGATCTCGGGTTTGGCGTTGTTGAGGCTGGCCAGCAACAACACCGCGCCTTGTTGCGCGATCAGTGGATCGCTGACCTGACTGCCTGCCAACCAGCTGACTAATTGGCTTTGCCCGGCATCCAGCGACAGGCGACCGGCGTTGTCGAGTAAACGACGACTGGCTTCGGCGTGATCACCCAGGGACTGAGAAACCCATTGGTCGCTGGGCACATCCAGTACCAGGCAACGGCTGCCATTGGCGCTACCGCAGGCGTGATGGAAACCGGATGGCACCACCACGAAACTCTGCTGGACCACCTGGCTGCCACGCCCGTCGACCTCGAAATCCAGCGCACCCGACAGCCCGAACACCAGCTGCGCGTGGTCGTGGCTATGGACGATCAGGTCATGAGTGTATTGGCGTAGCGTGAGGATCGGTCTCATCGCAGGTCTCCAGGGCAAGGCGGCCAGTCTACACCGAGGGCAATCGTGGGGCGCTGTCACAGGACTGACTCGCCACTGTCATGGGCAATTAACCCGACCGGCGCAAAGTTGCAAAAACTTTTGCAGAGGGTTGCCCATGACCAGCGCCGAGCTCGCCAAACCCAGTCGTAAACAACGTGTGCGGACCTTGTGGATTTCCGACGTGCATCTGGGTACCCGGGATTGCCAGGCCGAACACCTGTCGCAGTTTCTCAAGGGCTATCACGCGGACAAGATCTACCTGGTCGGCGACATCATCGATGGCTGGAAGCTGCGCGGCGGCATGTACTGGCCTCAGGCGCACACGAATGTGATCCGTCGCCTGCTGACCATGAGCAAGCGCGGCACCGAGGTGATCTACGTCACCGGCAACCACGACGAATTCCTGCGCCGCTACTCGAAGCTGATTCTGGGCAATATCCAACTGGTGGATGAAGCCGTGCACGTGACCGCCGATGGTCGCCATCTTCTGGTCATTCATGGCGACCAGTTTGACGTGATCACGAGGTATCACCGCTGGCTGGCCTTTCTCGGCGACTCGGCCTACGAATTCACCCTGACCCTCAACCGCTGGCTCAACCATTGGCGCGCACGCTATGGCTACGGTTACTGGTCGCTGTCGGCGTATCTCAAACACAAGGTCAAAACTGCGGTCAGCTTCATCAGCGATTTCGAAGAAGCCATCGCTCACGAATGCGTCAAGCGCGAGTTGCACGGGGTGGTGTGCGGGCACATTCACCATGCCGAGATTCGCAAGGTCGGCGGGGTGGATTACCTCAATTGCGGGGATTGGGTGGAGTCGTGCACCGCGCTGATCGAGCATTGGGATGGCTCGATCGAGTTGTACCGATTGGCGGATGCCCAGGCGCGGGAGGCTGAGTTGAAGGCCATCAAAATCGCAGAGCCGGCATAGGCCGCAAAAGCAAAGATCGTCCGAACGCGGCCCGAACCTTCGGCAGCTCCTACATGGAAACGCGACCCCTTGTAGGAGCTGCCGAAGGCTGCGATCTTTTGATTTTCAGGCTGGCGAATGTTCTTCCATCGCCGCCTTGTAAATTGAATGCCTGGGCTGCGCAAACAACCGTTCCATCATCGGTTCAAAGAAGCTCAGCGGCAGCGTGTCATACGCTGGATCGAACGCCGCAGCGTCATATTTGGCACAGAACTCAATAGTCGCCTGATACTGCGGATGCCCGCTGAATTGCTCGCGTAGATGCCGGTCCATCCCTAGATGATGGAAGAAGTAATACCCCTGGAAAATCCCGTGCTTCTCGACCATCCACAGGTTCTCGGCGCTGACGAACGGCTTGAGGATTGCCGCAGCGATGTCCGGGTGGTTGTAGGAACCCAAGGTGTCGCCAATGTCGTGAAGCAGCGCGCAGACTACGTATTCTTCATCGCGGCCATCACGCCAGGCACGGCTGGCGGTTTGCAGGGAATGGGTCAGACGATCCACCGGGAAGCCGCCAAAGTCCCCCTCCAGTAATTTCAGATGCGCCACAATCCGTGTCGGCAATTGCCTAGCATAGGCACTGAAATATGCGGCGATGATCGCCCAGTCTTCCTGCGTGCCGTCCTGCATGTGGGTGAAACGGGCGTTGGCATTCATCGGCTGTCCTCCTGTGGTTCATTGCGCCTAGAACGGCACGCGACCCAGAATCATGTCTCGGTACATGACGAAATCGCCGAGCAGGCTGTAAAACGGATGTTGAAAGGTCGCAGGACGATTCCTCTCGAAGAAGAAATGCCCGGCCCAGGCGAAGCTGTAACCCGCCAGCGGTAGAGCCAACAACAGCATCCAGGCGCCTTTGCCGATGGTCAGGGCCAGGATGAAAATAACCAGCGTCGTGCCGATAAAGTGCAGTCGTCGGCACGTACTGTTGCTGTGTTCGCTGAGGTAATACGGGTAGAACTCAGCGAAGCTGTTGAAACGTTTGATGTTTTCCACGACTGCGATCTCTGTGGTTATTGTTCTGACTGCAAGTTGTTCTGCGGGTAGCTTATTTGAGTCTAGAGTGATCATAGGCATCAGCCAGTGACAATAGGCGCCACTTTAGTATCCTTCGGAAATTGGCCGTAGCATGCGGCTCATCATGTAAGTGGACGACATGAGCGAACGAACGACTTCTGCAAGCTGGGCGATGGGGATTGTCAAAGCACTGGAGATGGACGGCCTGGATTGCCGGGTTCTGTTCAAGCAGTTGGGGCTCGACTACGCGGCACTGGATGATCCGGACGCGCGCTTCCCGCAAGATTCCATGACACGACTGTGGCAGCGCGCGGTTGAGCTGTCCGGCAACCCGGCGATTGGCCTGAACATGGGCAAGGTGGTGCGACCGGCCTCCTTCCATGTGGCGGGCTACGCCTTGATGTCAAGTCAGACCCTGGCTGAAGGCTTTCGACGGCTGGTGCGTTATCAGCGGATCATTGCGGAAAGTGCCGACCTGAGTTTCCGATTGTTGGAAGAAGGCTACGCGCTGATTCTGACGGTCCACGGCGACCACCTGCCACCGACCCGGCAGAGTGCCGAAGCGTCACTGGCCTGTGCCCTGGCGCTGTGCGGCTGGCTGACCGGACGCACCCTGCAGCCGCGCAAGGTGCTGGTGCAGGGTGATCAGCCCGTCGATCTCGAACCCTATAAACAAGCCTTCCACGCACCTTTGGTGTTCAACGCGCCGTATGACGCCTTGATCTTCGAACGCGCTGACATGGAGGCACCGCTGCCTACCGCCAATGAGGCGATGGCGCTGTTGCATGACCGGTTTGCCGGTGAGTACCTGGCGCGGTTTTCCGAGAGTCGCGTGACCCACAAGGCGCGGCAGGTGCTGTGCCGTTTGCTGCCCCAGGGCGAACCCAAGCGCGATACCGTGGCGCAGACGCTGCATCTGTCGCAACGCACCTTGCAGCGACGCTTGCAGGAAGAGGGCACGAGTTTTCAGACGTTGCTGGACGACACGCGACGTGAGCTGGCCGAGCAATACCTGGCGCAGCCGACCATGACCCTGCTGGAAATTGCCTACCTGCTGGGGTTCGCCGATCCGAGCAACTTCTTCCGCGCTTTCCGCCGCTGGTTTGACGCCACCCCCGGCGAGTACCGGACGCGCCTGATGGGCGCACCTGCTCCTGTCAGTGACGCCAGAACGCCGGAATACACAGAACAAACACCGTAATGATCTCGAGTCGGCCCAGTAGCATGCCGAACGAGAGAATCCACTTGGCAACGTCCGGCAGGGTGGCGAAGTTGCCCGCCGGGCCAATGGTCTCGCCCAGTCCTGGGCCAACGCCGGACACCGTGCTGGCTGCGCCGGTAAGGGCGGTCATCCAGTCCACGCCGAGCAGCGACAACAGCAGCGCGATCACGCAGATGGTGATGGCGAAGAAGAACGAAAAGGTCAGAATCGAACGCACGATCTCTTCGTCGAGGCGGTGACCGTTGTACTTCTGCTTGATTACAGCGCGCGGGTGAATCAACTGGTTAAGGTTGGCCTTGAGCAGGATGTAAGCAACCTGGAAGCGGAAAATCTTGATCCCGCCAGCGGTCGAGCCCGAGCACCCGCCGACAAAACCCAGATAGAAGAACAGCATCAGCGAGAAGTTACCCCACAGGCTGTAGTCCCCGAGTGCGAAACCGGTGGTCGTCACCACCGAGGTCACGTTCAGCGCCACATGCCGCAGCGCCTCCAGCCAATGCAGCTGGGTGGTCCACCAGTACCAGGTGCCAAGCACCAGCCAGGTCACCAGTAACATACCGAGCAAGCCTTGAACCTGCTGATCCTTGATCAATGCCCTGCGGTTACCGCGCAAGGTCGCTACATACAGGGTGAACGGCAGGCTGCCGAGGATCATGATGACGATCGCCACCCAGTGCACCGCGGGTTGCGTCCACTTGGCCAGAGACTGGTCGGACGTTGAGAAACCGCCGGTGGAAATCGCCGACATCGCGTGGTTGATCGCATCGAACGGGCTCATCCCGGCCCACCAGAACGCCAGGCTGCCGATAATGGTGATGCCGACGTAGGCCGCAACGATCAAACGCGCCACCATGTGCGAACGGGGCATGACTTTTTCGGAACGGTCCGACGACTCGGTCTGAAACAGCCGCATGCCACCGATGCGCAGTAGTGGAAGAATCGCTACCGCCATGCCGATAAAGCCAATGCCGCCGAGCCAGTGCAGCAACGAGCGCCACATCAGGATGCCGGGGGACATGGTGTCCAGGCCGCTGAGCACCGTCGAGCCGGTGGCGGTGATGCCGGACATGCTTTCGAAGAACGAATCGGTGTAGCTGATGCGCTGGGTCAGCAGGAACGGCAGCGCGGCGAAGATGCACACCACCACCCAGCTGCTGACTGTCAGCAGGTACATGTCTCGCGGACGCAGGTGTACGTGTTCGGGGCGACCGGGGATGATCAGCGCGAGGCCGGCGACAAAGGTAATCATGCTGGCCCAGAGGAACGACGGCAGGTCGCTGGTGCGGTCGAAAATCACCAGCGTGGCCATGGGCACGACCATGGAGATGGCCAGTGTGATCAGGAAGATGCCGATGATGAAACCAATAGTCCGTAAGGTCGGCAACGCCATGAAGTCCGCTCGGGCTGAAATAGGGAAGGGCGCCATTCTACCTGTGGGGCCTGCTATGTAAACCGGCACTCCCGAGGTGGTTGCAGGGCCTGCCAACAATTATTGCCTGTGCGGCGCAGGCAATAATTGATGGCAGGCCCTAGAATGGCTTCACATTTTTTTCAGGAGGTGGCCGATGCAGGCTCTCGACGCTTTGCTCAACCGTGTTTCCGTTCCACGACTGCTCGAACCGGCACCGACCGCAGAACAACGCGAAGTGTTGTTTGGCGCTGCGATGCGTGCGCCAGACCATGGCCACTTGCAGCCTTGGCGCTTCCTGACAGTCGAAGGCGCGGCGCGCGAGCAAATGGGCGAGTTGCTGGCCGAAGCGGCGAAGCTGCAGGACAGTGAAGTGTCCGAGGCGGCGCTGGACAAGGCGCGTAACGGCCCGCTGCGTGCGCCGCTGGTGGTTGTGGTGATCGCGCGGTTGCAGGATCACGTCAAATATCCGAAGTCCGAACAACTGCTGGCGGCGGGCTGTACGGCTCACGGGATTTTGCTGGCGGCTTATGCGCAAGGGATTGGCGCGGTGTGGCGCACGGGTGAACTGGCGTATTCGACGCATGTGGCCAAGGGATTGGGTTTGGCGGAAGGGGAAGAGGTGATTGCGTTTCTTTATCTGGGGACGCCGCAGAAAGAGCCGCGCGTGGCGGAGAAAGTCGATCTGGCTGAATTCGTCAGCGCCTGGCCTGGCGAGATCTGAAGATCAAGAGATCGCAGCCTCGTTTCACTCGACAGCTCCTACAGGTGTACGCATAACCCTTGTAGGAGCTGTCGAGTGAAACGAGGCTGCGATCTTTTCGCATCACCACTGCACTACGGCTGAACAACAGCCCCCGGCACCAGAGGCAATTCCAGGCTGGCGATAAACCCGCCATCGGGATGATTGGCCAGCACCAGACTCCCGCCATGCCGTTCCGCCGCACGGCGCGCAATGGCCAATCCCAAACCATGTCCAGCCGCCGTCTGCCCCGGCGCCCGATAGAACGGCTCACCCAACTGGCTCAAATGCGTGGCCTCTACGCCTGGCCCGTGGTCACGCACACTGACCACAATCCGCTCACCCTGACGCACCGCCTGCATTTCAATCGCTTGCCCCACCGGGTTGAACCGCTGAGCGTTGCGCAGCAGGTTGTCGACGGCGCGCTCGATCATCGTCGGCCAGCCTTTAAGGTTCAGCTGCGGCTCGGCCTCAAGGTGCACGTTCTGCTCCGGCGAACCCAATTGAGCATCCTTTTGCAGGGTGTTGAGCAGCGCATTGAGATCAACCTCTTCAGCGCTGGCGTTGTCGGCATCGACCCGGGCCAGTACCAGGATTTCGCTGATCAGCGCTTCCAGCCGGTCGCACTCCCGAGTGAGGCGCGGCCAGAGTTTTTCCCGTTCTTCAGGGTTGGCTCGCTCGGCCAGTGCCAGCGCAATGCGCAGCCGGGCAAGCGGTGAACGCAGCTCATGGGACACATCCCGCAGCAACTGCCGTTGGCTGCCGATCAAACTTTGCAGGCGCGCGCCCATGCGGTTGAAGTCGTTGGCCAGCACGCCGAACTCATCGCGCCGGTTGGCCAGTTTTACCAGGCTGTTTTGTTGGTAGGTGGTTTGCCCCAGATCATGCACCGCGCCGCGCAAGCGGTTGAGTGGGCGAGTAATGGACATCGTCACGAACAGGCTGAACAAGGTCAGCACCACCAGCGCAATGCCCAGCGCACTCAACGGCCAGAGCAGGCTTTCGCGGTGCCAGGAGTCCAGTTCCGGGTGCGGAATGCGATAGATCAGCAGGTAGGTGTCGCCGGTTTTTTCGCTGGTGTACTCCGCGGTCAGACGTCGCCATGGCAGGCGGCGATCATCGTTGTTCTGCCGCGCTTCGAAGGCAGCCGCCCTGCGTGGGAAGGTGCCGCGCACCACCGGATCGCCGCTCTCGTTGAGCACTTGAACGTCAATGTGATATTGGCGTTTGCGCTGTTCCAGAATGTCCTGGGCCGCGTCTTCACCCTGTGACTCGTAGGTTTGCGTCCACTGTTCGGCCAAGGTATTGAGGCCCGGATGGCGGCTGAGAATCCACGCGTCCTGGTTGAGCATGTGCCCCAGCAGAATGGAGAGCCCTGCAACCAGAGCGATGGCCAACCAGAAGCTGGCCAGAATACGCCAGAACAATGAGCGCACAGAAAATCCTCAAACAAACACAAATCCAATGTGGGAGCGGGCTTGCTCGCGAAGGCGGTGTATCAGTAAACATCTCTGTATCTGACACACCGCCTTCGCGAGCAAGCCCGCTCCCACATTAAACTGAGTGGCATCAGACCCGACGGTGTTAGCCGTCGGGTCCGGGGGTTAGCGCATTATTGCGCCTTTTGCGGCTGTTGCGCTTTCCAGGCCTTGAACTCGGCCCATTCGGCGCGACGCTCAGCCTGTTTTTTCTGGATCTCGTCGAATTGCTTCTGTTGATCCGGTTTCAGCAGGGCACGCACGTCGGCTTCGGCTTTCTTGTGGTTGGCCGCCATTTCATCTTTCATGGCTTTCTGGTCGGCTGGCGAGAGTTTTTCCAGGTACTTGTCGACCACTTGCTTACGCTCATGCATCTGCTCGCCCATGATTTTGCGGATCTGTTCGCGCTGTTCGCGGCTCAGGTCCAGCTGGCTGTACGGGCCTTTGCCGTGCATGCCGTGCATCTGACCGCCATAGCGTGAGCCGTCCATCGGGCCACCCATCGGGCCGGCACCTTCAGGCATGGCCATGGCAACGGTTGGCAGGGCGGCAGCGAACATCAGAGCGATAAGAGTCTTGCGCATGGTGAATCTCCTTGTCTCGTTCCCGGTACGTTCCGGATGAGTACAGATTACGGAGATCAAGGTCAGCGGCGGTCAGCGGAGCGTAAAGCTTGGGTAAAGACGATTTCAGATTGACCTGACAAATCCAACACTTTGCCTACTTCTCTCTGAAAGAACTGACCTATGTAGCAGCTGCCGAGCCTGCGAGGCTGCGTTCGGCTGCGCAGCAGTCGTAAATCCTGCGCGCTCGGTTCACCTGAAAGTCCGCGGCGTCTGGCTTCGCAGCCGAACGCAGCCTCGCGGGCTCGGCAGCTGCTACAAAAAACGGATCGCATGGTTTCAGAGGCTGTAGTAATAGCCGCGGCTGCGCAGGGCCACGATGCGCGGGCGGCCGTCGGGGTGCGGGCCGATCTTTTTGCGCAGGTTGCTGACGTGCATGTCCAGGCTACGGTCGTACAGCGTCAGCTTGCGGCCGAGGGCGATTTGCGCCAGTTCCTGTTTATCCAGCGGCTCGCCGGGTTGCTTGAGCAGGGCTTCGAGCAAACGGCTTTCGGAGACGGTGAGGGTGAATTCCTGTTCATCGATGCTGACCACGCCGCGCACCGGACTGAAACACAGATCGCCCAGTTCCAGCTGGCTGGACACCGCCGCCGGATGACTGCGGCGCAACACGGCACGCAGCCGGGCTGTCAGTTCCCGTGGGTCGCATGGTTTGGCCAGGTAATCGTCGGCGCCGAGTTCCAGGCCGAGGATACGGTCCAGCGGCTCGCCGCGGGCCGAGAGCATCAGCACCGGCAAGTCCGGGTGATCGCTGCGCAATTGCTTGAGCAATTCCAGGCCGCTGCCGTCAGGCAGCATCACGTCGAGCACGACGGCAGCCGGGGAGGTTTCGGCCAGTGCGCGACGGGCGCTCTGACCATCGTGGCAGGCGCGGACCTGGAAGCCTTCCTGGCTCAACCAACTGCTCAGGAGCTCACACAGCTCCTGGTCATCATCAATTAATAACAGCTCGCTCATGACTCACTCAATTTAGCCATTGCCTACGTTTTCTGGTGGCACCACTGGCGAAGATACCGCAGAGCAGCGCCAATAGCGCTACTGCGGCGCCGATGACGAACCACTGTTGCTGATCGGTCAATAGACGCGGCAGCGGGCTGCTGGCCTGGGCTTCCTTGAGTTGCAGCTTGAGGCGCTGATTCTCTTGACGCAACCGGCTCAGCTGAGCGCTTTCGCGTTCGGCATCGGTATTTTTCAGTTGTTTGCTCAGTACTTCTCGTTGCTGTTCGCTTACCTTCAAGCGCTGTTGCAACTCGGTGATCTGGCTGCCGGCGCTTAGGGACAATGGCGTGGAATTACCGCCCTCGGCGCTTTCTTCACCGTGGGCGGGGGCCACGATCGACAACGTCACCAACATCAGACACAACGGACCCTTGCGCATCGCGACTCCTGATTCCAATCGAGTTATTGGGCAAGTTGTCGGCAGGCAAACGAGAATAATGAGCGATTGAGAGCACGATGAACCGACAAGGTTCATCGTGCGGGGGCATTTGTAGGGGAAAGTTACGGCAGGACTTGCTTGAACGGCTTGACCGAAACGTTGGCGTAGACGCCTGCGGCGATATACGGATCAGCGTCGGCCCAAGCCTGGGCGGCGCTCAGGGAATCGAATTCGGCGACGATCAGGCTGCCGGTGAAACCCGCAGCGCCCGGATCATTGCTGTCGACAGCCGGGTGTGGGCCGGCCAAAACGATGCGACCTTCACCTTTGAGCACTTGCAGGCGCTCAAGGTGTGCAGGCCGTGCGGCCAGGCGGGCTTCCAGGGAGTTGGCGACGTCTGTGGCAATGATTGCGTAAAGCATGTCAGTCCTCGGTTTTTGGCGTTGTGGTATCGGCGTCGTGCAGGTGGCGGGACAAATAAATGCCCTGGGCGACCAGGAACAGCAGCGTCATGCCCAGGCTGCCGAAGACTTTGAAGTCGACCCAGTAGTCCTGAAAGGTGAACGCGACGAACAGGTTGGCGGCACCGCAAAACAGGAAAAACCCGATCCAGGCAATGTTCAGGCGGGTCCAGACCGGCTCCGGCAGGGTCAGCGCGTGGCCCATGATGCGTTTGATCAGCAGTTGCTCACCGACGAAGTGGCTGCCAATGAACGCCAGGGCGAACAGCCAGTTCACCACCGGGGCTTTCCATTTCAGGAAGGTTTCGCTGTGGAACGCAAGGGTCAGGCTACCGAAGACCAGGCAGGCGATGAGGGTCAGCCACTGGCTCTTCTCGAGCTTGCGCTGCTTGATGAACAGCGTGCCGTAAACCACCAGGGAGCTGATGATCAGCATGGCGGTGGCGCTGTAGATACCGCCTACAGTTACCTCGTGGCCGGCAATGTCGACGACCCGGGGATCGAGTTTGAAGACGATGAAGAACAGCAGAAGCGGGATGAAATCGATGAATTGTTTCACAGTGGCAGCCAGAAGCAGGATGTGGCGGCATAATAACAAACATATGGGCGCGCGATAGCGCCAGCTGATTTGAGGTAAAAAAGTCCTGTGAATGTTGATTTGCACTGCCATAGCACGGCCTCCGATGGCGCTCTCGCGCCTGCAGTACTGGTTGCGCGTGCATTCGAGAAAGGCGTGCGAGTCCTGGCCTTGACCGATCACGACACCCTCGAGGGCCTCGACGAGGCTCGCAGTGCGGCGACTGCGCTGGGGATGCAACTGGTCAACGGCGTCGAATTGTCCTGCACCTGGGGCGGCGCGACCATTCACGTGCTGGGCTATGGTTTCGACGTCAACGCTGCACCGTTGGTCGAGGCCATCGCAAAATTGCACGATGGCCGCTGGTTACGGTCCGAAGAAATTAGCCGCAAGTTGGCGCTTAAAGGCATGCCGGGTGCGCTGGAAGGGGCTCGGGCCGTCCAGCAGGAACTGGGCGACAGTGGCAACGCGCCGGCCCGCCCGCATTTCGCCGACTGGATGGTGCGTGAAGGTTTCGTCAAGGACCGCGCCGAAGCGTTCCGCAAATGGCTGGGCGCCGGCAAGCTGGGGGACGTCAAGCAACATTGGCCGACCCTGGAAGACACGGTCGAAACCCTGCGCGCCGCCAAGGCCTGGATCAGCCTGGCGCATCCGTGGCACTACGATTTCACTCGCAGCAAACGTCGCCGGCTGATTGCCGACTATATTCAAGCAGGGGGCCACGCTATCGAAGTGGTCAATGGCCATCAGCCCGCCGAGCAAGTGGGCAGCCTGGCGATTCTCGCCCGAGAATTCGGTCTGCTGGTCAGCGCCGGCAGTGATTTTCATGGCCCTGGAGGCTGGTCCGAGATCGGTGAGTACCGCCCGCTCCCGGAGGATCTGCCACCACTGTGGTGTCGATTCAAACATGACCCAATTATTGCCGCCGTCTGAACAGGTAGAGAATGTGAGTCAATTTTTCCAGATTCATCCGGAAAACCCACAAGCGCGCCTGATCAAACAGGCTGTCGAGATCATCCGCAGCGGCGGGGTGGTGATTTATCCCACAGACTCGTCCTACGCCATTGGTTGCCAGATCGGCGACAAGAATGCCGTGGAGCGCGTGCGCCGGTTGAGACAGCTGGACGAAAAGCATAACTTCGCGCTGATTTGCAGCGACCTGTCGCAACTGGGGCTGTTTGCAAAGATCGATACCGGCACCTTCCGCCTGCTTAAAGCTCATCTGCCGGGACCTTACACCTTCATTCTGAACGCCACCCGCGAAGTCCCGCGGCTGTTGTTGCACCCGAAAAAACGCACCATCGGCCTGCGCGTGCCGAGCCATCCGATTGCCCTGGCGCTGTTGGAGGAACTCGGCGAACCGCTGATGAGCGTGACCCTGATCATGCCCGGCGACACCGACCCGATGACCGATCCTTACGAAATGCGCCAGTTGCTCGAGCATCAGGTCGACCTGATCATCGACGGCGGTTTTGGGGGGATCAAGGCGTCCACCGTGATCAACCTCGCCGACGGCGAGCCGGAAGTGATCCGCGTTGGTTGCGGCGACCCGACGCCGTTCATGGCCGAGGCGTAGATGTCTGCAGTAGAACCCGTTGTCGACAGTCAGGCCGGAGCGCAGCAAGAGCTGCCCTTCGCGATGGTCTATGGCCAGGCGGTCATGGAAATGCCGCTGGACTTGTACATTCCGCCGGACGCGTTGGAAGTCTTCCTTGAAGCCTTCGAAGGTCCCCTCGACCTGCTGCTGTACCTGATCCGCAAACAGAACATCAATATCCTCGACATCCCGGTGGCGGAAATCACCCGGCAATACATGGGCTATGTCGAGTTGATGCAATCGGTGCGTCTGGAACTGGCCGCCGAGTACCTGGTCATGGCCGCGATGCTGGCCGAGATCAAATCGCGGATGCTGCTGCCGCGTGCCGAAACGATCGAAGCCGAAGAAGACGACCCTCGCGCCGAACTGATCCGCCGCTTGCAAGAGTACGAACGCTTCAAGGCCGCCGCCGAAGGCATCGATGGCCTGAGCCGTGTGGGTCGTGACGTGGTCGTCCCCAAGCTCGACGCCCCGGAAGCCCGGGCACGCAAGCTGTTGCCAGACGTGCGTCTTTCAGAGCTGTTGTTGTCCATGGCAGAAGTGTTGCGCCGTGGTGACATGTTCGAAAGTCACCAGGTCAGCCGCGAGGCACTGTCCACCCGCGAACGCATGAGCGATGTGCTGGAGCGCCTCAAGGGCGGCGGTTTCGTGCCCTTTGCCGAGCTGTTCACCGCTGAGGAAGGACGTCTGGGGGTGGTGGTAACCTTTATGGCGATTCTCGAACTGGTCAAGGAATCCTTGGTCGAGCTGGTGCAGAATGAGCCGTTCGCAGCGATCCACGTGCGGGCCCGAGCCGAATAACGAGTTGAATCATGAACCTGACTGAACCCCGCGAGCTGGCGCCATTGCTTGAAGCCTTTCTGTTGGCCTCGGGAAAACCGCAATCGCTTGAACGCCTGTTCGAACTCTTCGAAGAGGGCGAGCGACCGGAGCCGCCGGTCTTCAAGAAAGCCCTGACGATTCTCGCCAAGTCCTGCGACGGTCGGGCCTTCGAGCTGAAGGAAGTGGCTTCCGGTTATCGTCTGCAGATCCGCGAAAAGTTCTCGCCGTGGGTAGGACGTTTGTGGGAAGAGCGGCCGCAGCGCTATTCCCGCGCCATGCTCGAAACCATTGCGCTGATCGCTTATCGCCAGCCAATCACCCGGGGCGAGATCGAAGATGTGCGTGGCGTGGCGGTCAACAGTCACATCGTCAAAACCTTGCTGGAGCGCGAGTGGATCCGCATCGTCGGCTACCGCGACGTGCCGGGTAAGCCGGCGATGTTTGCGACCACCAAGGCGTTTCTCGATCACTTCAACTTGAAAAACCTCGACGATTTGCCACCGCTGGCCGAATTGCGCGAGCTTGAGCCTGATCCGGTGCTCGATTTCGACGACGCGCCGGTGCCTGCCGGACTGCAAGAGTTGGCCGACGCCAGCGCCGAGCCGGAAGAGCCGAAGGAAGAAACCAGTTTCCACACGTTGTTGCTGGAGCTGGACACCATGGAGGAGGGGCTCAAGACCGACTTTGATGATCTGTTGCGTGATGACGCGGTGACTGAGACCGAGGAGATTCTGGATCAGCCCGAGCTTGAGCCTGAAATCGAAGTTGAACTTCAGGTCGAGCCCGAAGCTACAGTCGAAGAAGAGCAGGAACAAGAAGATGATGTGCTGGGTGTTGCCGAAGCTCGCGAAAAACTCCTGGCCGCTGTCGCCGCCCTTGAACAACACAAGCCCGAGCCCGAGTTGACCGACGAAGAAGCCGAAGCCCGGGCCCTCGCCGAAGCGATCGAGGCCGAACGCCGCGCATTCGAAGACGATTAACCTGACTTCAAAAACTGTAGGAGCCGAGCTTGCTCGCGATAGCAGTCTTCCAGTCACTTTGATGTTGTATGTGCCGACGTCATCGCGAGCAAGCTCGGCTCCTACACAAAGCCGGTCGGCGGAAAAACAAGTAAGTCTCCATTGATCAGCTAGTCTCTGATGCGCGAACGCTCCCATGAGCGTATGATTCGCGACCCTTCGGCGATCCCTTCGCCCAAGTACCAGCTTTTAACTCTTCAGGCCAGGCCTGAACAGACCACACCGGGAGGTGCCCAGATGAGTATCAACGACCAGAAAGACGACCAGGAAATCGGCCCAGCAGGCGAGAAACTGCAGAAAGTCCTCGCCCGTATCGGCGTCGGCTCGCGCCGTGACGTAGAAGCCTGGATCAGTCACGGCCGCATCAAGGTCAATGGCAAAGACGCCACCCTCGGGCAGCGCGTCGACATGCACGACGCCATCACCATTGATGGCAAGGTGATCAAGCGCGAAGAAGCCGCCGAGTCGGTACGCCGCGTGATCATGTACAACAAGCCGGATGGCGAAATCTGCACCCGCCTTGATCCGGAAGGCCGTCCGACCGTTTTCGACAAGATGCCGCGCCCGAAAGAAGGTCGCTGGATCAACATCGGTCGTCTGGACATCAACACCACCGGCCTGCTGATGTTCACCACCGACGGTGAGCTGGCCAACCGCCTGATGCACCCTTCCTACGAAATGGACCGTGAGTACGCGGTACGTGTGCGTGGTGAAGTCGATGACGAGATGATCGAGCGTCTGAAAGCTGGCGTCGTCCTCGAAGACGGCCCGGCCAAGTTCACCGATATCAAGCAAGCGCCGGGTGGCGAAGGTTTTAACCACTGGTATCACTGCGTGGTGATGGAAGGTCGCAACCGCGAAGTCCGTCGTCTGTGGGAATCCCAGGGCCTGGTGGTCAGCCGTCTGAAGCGCGTGCGTTTCGGCCCGGTGTTCCTCAACTCTGACCTGCCGATGGGTCGCTGGCGCGAAATGAGCCAGTACGAAGTCGACATTCTGAGTGCTGAAGTTGGCCTGACGCCTGTGGCCATGCCGCAGATGAACGCCAAGAGCAAAGACAAGCTCGACCGCATGCAGCGTAAATCGTCGCGTCCAATGGGCAAGACCGAGCGCGTGCGTACGTTGCGTCCAGCGGTCGGCAACCAGACAGCGGCTACTCCACGTGATACTCGTGAACCGCATATCGAAGGCGAGCGTCCAGCCCGCAAACCAGCAGCACCTCGTGCTGACGGCGAGCGCGGTCCACGCACGCCACGTCCGGCCAATGGTCGCACCGAGCGCGGCGAAGGCCGTGGAGCACCAAGCGGTGGTCGTAGTGATCGCGGTGCTCCAGCCGGTCGTGGCGAGTCTCGTGGTGAGTCGGGTCGCGGTACGCCGGTGGCAGACCGTCCTTCCGACACCAAGCGCCCGGCCAAGGCACCGGCGAAGAAGCGTCCAGGCATCGTTCTGGTCGACAAGGACGCTCCATCGGGCAAACGCCGTGGTGCGCCAGCCGGTTCGGGCCAGCGTCCAGGCTTCGGTCGTCGCAAGCCTGAGTAATTGGTAAGCGCCACATGAAAACGCCAACCTTCGGGTTGGCGTTTTTTTTCGTCTGGCTAATCAGAAGACAAACCGCCCATCAAACACAGGCTCATCATCCAGCGCCAACACGCCACTGGAGAAGATCAGGTCCAGATGATGGCTACCCTTCGCGCCACCCCCCAATCCCAGATGCAGCCCGCAATGGCGCTCCTCAAACCCTGCATTGCGTGCATACAGCGTCTTCACGCCTTCGTTGGTGCCGATCCCCAACTCCTCAATGCGCCGATTGGATGGATTGGCCTCCAGGTACTTGTTGAAGTCATGTTCCAGTCCCGGCACCTCGGTGGCGATTTTGCTGATGGTCGAGTTTTCGATCCACAACTCTAGCGGCGACTCCAGCACCCCGTATTTGCGGGCAAATGGAATGGTGCTGAGAAAAGTCCCCATGAATTTGACCCGGCCGTTAATGGCCTCGCTGTGCGTGGCAATTTCACCAGGCGCCAGATCGAAGTTGCCGACACCGTTGATGTCGGTCCACTTCTTGATACTACTCAACGGTGTTTCGAACCACGAGCCGTGATCATCTTTGAAACTTAACGTGGTGGCATGGGACATGCGCTGGATCAAGTGGCTGTTCAACCCGGCAATGCGCTGCGGGGTGACACTGAACGTGTCGTAGAAGTAATCGCCGTAATCCTTGAACAGCAGCGACTTCTTCCAGTTTTCGGCCATGACGCCTTGCAGCGCGCGGACAAATTCCGGGCCGTCGGGGCGTGGGTTGGGCAGGGTGGAAGAATCGTAGAAAAAAATGTACAGATCGCTGTCGGCAATCGCCTGGGCCAGCAATTCCGTGGGTTCCAGATCCAGTCGCATCGCGCTGAAACTGAAGCGTGGGCTGGCACCGGCCTGTTCGGCGATGGCGCTCGTCAGTGCCTGGTAATCAGCCGTGTGGCCGAGCAAGACCTTCGCCGGGTTGATGCCGGCAACGGCAGGGTGATGTTCGAGGTAGTAAAGGAAATGCGAAATGGCGCGTTGCTTATCCATGTAGTCCTCCCTGACAAACCGAGAAAAAGTGGCAGGCACAACCGGCCGGATCGTGCCTGCCGGGATGTCTTACAGAGGCCACATCGCTGTGCCGAACGGAACAACCGCATCGGCTTGCATCATTTCAACGGCGGCGTCATGGGTCGGTGCTTCAAACCAATCGTCCAGTTGCAGTTCAGTTTCCAAGTCTTTTTCAAGTGCTTGCATTGTGAATCTCCTAGATGACTTTTTCGGTAAGTGCTGCGGCGCGTTTTCAGTCATTGAATAACCCGCCAACTTGCTGATGGATGCGTCTCGGCAAGTCGCTGAAAACCTAGTTCACAGGTTTTTAAAATGCAAAAAAATAATCAAATAAGATTTGTTTGAACTTTTTATTCTGTTTTTTATTGAGCAATTTGTTAATAAAAAACAAAAAACTAACTCGACCTTTCCCTAAGGATACGTCCTACCGTCAATTTGCAGTCAACCTACAGCCAGATCTGATTCGGCAAATTTACGTTACGGCATGTAAAGAAATACTGACGAAATCAAGCCTCAAAGCCCTTGGTTTCACGCTTGCGGAAGGGATGTAAGGAAAACCTTCCGCCTAACAGCCAATTGACCCTTCCGCAGGGCTCTGGCCCGCTTGTTTCAGGCGCGGTTGAAGGGTGAGATGCGCCCCATGCCTGTCGTGCAGGTGCATAACAAGAAGGAGGCGCAATGTACGCCGTGACTGATCTCCATCTCCCCCCGTGGAGCGATTTTTCCGTCGCTCCCGTCGATGACCCGCAAAGGTCTGACTCTAATTTTGCAGCCGCCCGAGACCCTCGAGGCGGACACAGGCAATCCCGGCAAATGACACGCTGATCCAGCAGTGTCTGGCAGCAGGGGGTTACAGGTGTACAATGCGCCGCGTTTTAACTGTGACCTCCTGCGCATCTGCGCAAACCTCAAGGCTATCCGCCTTGTTCACTCCGCCGCGCCACAAGCGTGTCGGGTTCGATTTCGTCACAGATAAAAACAAACAGGTGACGCATGACCGTTGCAAAAACGCTGAACTCCTTTTGCCTTCGCTGGGGTTTGATCGGCGCTGCTTGAAATCGCAACCGAGCAGCAACGTCTAACGAACATCATCAAACCTTGCGTGAGACCCTTTTCATGAGTGGACAAAACTCGCATTCAGGCGAGCTGAAACGCGGCCTGAAAAATCGCCACATTCAACTGATCGCCCTCGGTGGCGCGATCGGTACCGGGCTGTTCCTCGGCTCGGCCGGCGTACTGAAATCCGCCGGCCCGTCGATGATTCTCGGCTACGCCATCTGCGGCTTCATTGCTTTCATGATCATGCGCCAGCTCGGCGAAATGATCGTCGAAGAGCCAGTCGCCGGTTCCTTCAGCCACTTCGCCCATAAATACTGGGGCGGTTTCGCCGGCTTCCTGTCGGGCTGGAACTGCTGGATTCTGTACATTCTGGTGGGCATGTCGGAGCTGACCGCGGTCGGTAAATACATCCACTACTGGGCGCCACACATCCCGACGTGGGTCTCGGCAGCCGGCTTCTTCGTCCTGATCAATCTGATCAACCTGGCCAACGTCAAAGTCTTTGGTGAGGCCGAGTTCTGGTTCGCGATCATCAAGGTCGTGGCCATCGTCGGCATGATTGCGCTCGGCAGCTACCTGCTGGTCAGCGGCGACGGCGGCCCGCAAGCGTCGGTGACCAACCTGTGGGTCCACGGCGGTTTCTTCCCGAATGGTGTCAGCGGCCTGGTGATGGCCATGGCGATCATCATGTTCTCCTTCGGCGGCCTGGAAATGCTCGGTTTCACCGCAGCTGAAGCCGACAAGCCGAAAACCGTGATCCCGAAAGCCATCAACCAGGTGATCTACCGGATCCTGATTTTCTACATCGGTGCGTTGGTTATCCTGCTTTCGCTGACGCCATGGGACAGCCTGTTGGCGACCCTGAACGCGTCGGGTGATTCCTACAGCGGCAGCCCGTTCGTTCAAGTGTTCTCGATGCTCGGCAGTGACACCGCTGCGCACATCCTCAATTTCGTGGTCCTGACCGCGGCGCTGTCGGTGTACAACAGCGGCACCTACTGCAACAGCCGCATGCTGCTGGGCATGGCCGAGCAGGGCGATGCGCCGAAAGCCTTGTCGAAGATCGACAAGCGCGGCGTGCCAGTGCGTTCGATCCTTGCTTCGGCGGCGGTGACATTGATTGCCGTATTGCTGAACTACCTGATCCCGCAAAACGCGCTGGAACTGTTGATGTCGCTGGTGGTTGCCACCCTGGTGATCAACTGGGCGATGATAAGCTTCTCGCACTTCAAGTTCCGCCAGCACATGAACAAAACCAAGCAGACGCCGCTGTTCAAGGCCTTGTGGTACCCGTACGGGAACTACATCTGCCTGGCGTTCGTGGTGTTCATTCTGGGCGTAATGCTGCTGATTCCGGGGATTCAGATCTCGGTGTATGCGATTCCAGTGTGGGTCGCGTTCATGTGGATTTGCTACGGCATCAAGAATAAGCGTCGTGACCGGCATGCGTTGCACGCGGCAAACGCGAAGTAAGCGCAGTCTGCAGAAACAACAAACCCGGCCAATGTGCCGGGTTTTTTGTGCGCGCTGCAAAACCTGTGAACTTGCGCTGATCCCTGTGGGAGCGGGCTTGCTCGCGAAAGCGGTGGATCAGTCAGCATAAATATTGCCTGTCCCACCGCTTTCGCGAGCAAGCCCGCTCCCACAAGGGACGCGTTACGCCGATCCAATCGCGGTATCCTGCGTGTTCTGAATACGGACGCTTTTCCATGCTGGTGATTTCCAACAACGTGCATCTGCCGGATGCCGAGATCGAGTTGACCGCCATCCGTGCCCAGGGCGCTGGTGGGCAGAACGTCAACAAGGTCTCCAGCGCGGTGCACCTGCGTTTCGACATTCCGGCCTCGTCCTTGCCCGAGTTCTACAAGGAACGGCTGCTGGCGCTGCGCGACAGTCGCATCACCAGCGAAGGGGTGTTGATCATCAAGGCCCAGCAATACCGCACGCAGGAAGCCAATCGTGCGGATGCGCTGGAACGGCTGACCGAGTTGATCCTCAGTGCCACCAAGGTCGAAAAGAAACGTCGTCCGACCAAGCCGACCCTCGGTTCGAAGAAGCGTCGGCTCGAATCCAAGACCAAGCGCGGCAGCATCAAGGCTGGACGCGGTAAGGTCGACTTCTAACGCGCGTCTCTTTTTTCGCGATACTTTGGCGCTTGCCGGTACAGATAAACGCTAAGCATCAACCCGCTTAAAGCGGCAAGGGCGGCGAACAGGAAGATCGAGGCAAAGCCAAAGCCTGCTGCAACGGCACCCGCCACTGGCCCGGTGATCCCCAGCGACAAATCGATAAACAACGAATAAGCCCCGACTGCCGCACCACGACTTGAGGCCGGCACCAGGTTGACCGCTTCCACGCCCAGTGCCGGGAACACCAGCGAGAAGCCGAACCCGCTCAATGCCGCACCCGCCAGTGCCCAATGGGCGTCCGGTGCCAGCCATAGCAGCAACAACCCAAGCGTTTCCACCGACAGGCAGGCAATCGCTACGCGAAAGCCGCCGAGGCGGTTGATCAGGTTGCCGAACAGCAGCCGCGCACCAATAAAACTGGCACCGAACAAGCTCAAGCACAGCACCGCATTGGACCAATGCTGAGTCGCGTAATAGAGGGTGATGAAGGTGGCGATGGTGCCGAAGCCGATCGAGCCCAGCGCCAGACCGCACCCATGTGGCAGCACTCGCCCCAGCACATGCATGAACGGCAAGCGTTCACCGACAACGATTGGCGCGGCGGTTTTCGGCCAGGCCAGCACGAGGCCGAGGACGGCCAGCAGCACGATGCTCACGCCCATGCTCCACAAACCCAATTCACCGACCAGCCACACCCCCAGCGGGGCGCCAATGGCGATGGCGCCATAGCTGGCGATGCCGTTCCAAGAGATGACTTTGGCGGTGTTGGCCGCACCGACCCGGCCAATGCCCCAGCCGATCGAACCCGAACCCACCAGGCTTTCCGCGCTGCCAAGCACTAATCGGCCGATCAACAGGCTGATCAGGCTGAGCATCGGCAGGCTCTGGGTCCAGGCCGAAATCAGCATGAACACTCCACTCAAACCGCAGCCGGCGAGGCCGTACATTACGGCGAGTTTGCTGCCCTTGTTGTCGATGATTTTCCCGGCATAAGGACGGCTGAGCAGGGTGGCCAGGTATTGCACGCTGATCACCAGGCCGGCGATTACGGCGCCGAAGCCCAGATCGCTGTGGACGTAGCCCGGCAACACGGCCAGGGGAATGCCGATATTCAGGTAGCCGATGAAGGTGAACAGGACGATGGAAACGACTTGCAGCGTGACCGCCAGGGGGCGCTGGTTTTCAGACATGGGTAAAGATCCACGGGGAAGCAGGATAGATAGGCTGCTTATGATAGCGGTGCGAGCGGCTGCGGGTCGTGGAAAAAGTAAAACTATTTGTCGGGCGGGGATGAATCAGGGCTTTGCGGGGGCAACCAGTTGTGTCGTGACCAGGGCGGCCAGGGCGTTTTCTTCGCTACCGAAACGGGCGAGCAGCGCGGCTTGTTTCTCGGGGGAAAGGCGATTCCAGATCTCGATCATCTTCTCGGCGGTGCCGATCAGGACGCTGGCTTGGGTTTCGCTAAAGTCATCGGTCATGGTGGGGCTCAAGGGTTCAGGCGGTGTGGAAAGCGCATGTTAGCGCTTTCCACACGGTCTGGCATTGCAGGTGAATCAGTCTTCGCTGTCGGCCTTGCGGCGTTCAGTGGCTTCTTTTGGCTCGGGCTGTTGGGCACCGGCTTGTTGCGTGGGCGTCTGCTCAGTTTCGTGCAGGCTTGGGAAGGGGAGATTAGGGATCTCGTGCATATCGCGCTCCTCGCAAAGTCTGTTGATAGATCTGGTAGATCCGCGCTTTAAAAAAAAAGCCTGGGAAGGATACAGCAGGAGAAATGACAAATAGACTTTTATATCCAATTGTTGCGACGGATGGGATTGTCTAGACAGGTCTGGAAGAGGGGGCAGCACAAAGCATTGTGGGAGCGAGCTTGCTCGCGATGGGGTCGTGTCAGTCGACATTAACATTGAAGGACACACCGCTATCGCGAGCAAGCTCGCTCCCACAGGGATTGCAGGTGCTTGATGGTTATTTGCAGACTTCGGCGATTGCCTCGGCCAGCAAATTAAGGCGTGTGGCATCGATTCCGGCGACGTTCGCCCGGCCAGTGCCCACCATGTAAACGCTGTGGTGATCACGCAGTTGTTTGACCTGGTCCGGCGTCAAACCGGTGTAGGAAAACATCCCGCGCTGCACGCCGATGTGCGCAAAGCGTTCGCGCAAACCATGAGGTTCAAGCGCTTCAACCAAACCGCTACGCAGTTGGGCGATACGCAAACGCATGGCTTCCACTTCGTCGGCCCAGAGGCTTTTCAGCTCTGGATCACTGAGGATGGTCGCTACCACAGCAGCGCCATGATCCGGTGGTGTCGACCACAGATTGCGAGCGATGTTGGCCAGTTGGCTGCGGATATCCATCAGCTTGTCAGCGGTTTTCGCGCAGACAATCAGCGCGCCGGTGCGGTCGCGGTACAGGCCGAAGTTCTTCGAGCAGGAACTGGTGATCAGCACTTCCGGCAACGCGGCAGCGAACAACCGCGTCGACCAGGCATCCTGTTCCAGGCCATCGCCGAAGCCCTGGTAGGCGAAGTCGATCAGTGGCACCAAATCGCGACTGCGCACCACGTCCAGCACCCGGCGCCAATCGTCATGGGACAGATCGAACCCGGTCGGGTTGTGGCAGCAGGCGTGCAGCAGTACCACATCGCCCTTCGGCGCTTCATTGAGTACCGCGAGCATCGCCTCGACGTCGAGGCGGTTATCGCTGCCGACGTACGGGTAATGACTGACCTTGACCCCGGCTGCCGCGAAGATGGTTTCGTGAATCGGCCAGGTCGGGTTGCTCAGCCACACGCCACGGCCCGGCAGGCACTGGGCGATGAAGTCGGCACTCAAGCGCAGCGCGCCGGTGCCGCCCGGCGTTTGCGTTGCGCCGGCCCGTTGTTCGGCGATTAGCGGGGAATCGGCACCTAGCACCAATTCAACGATGGCCTTGCCGAACGCCGGTTCACCGTGGCCACCGATGTAGGTTTTGGTGGTCTGACGATCCACCAGGCGTTGCTCGGCGAGCTTCACGGACTGGGGAATCGGTGTCAGGCCCTGGGCGTCTTTATAGACACCCACGCCGAGGTCGAATTTGCGCGGGTTGGGGTCCTGCGCATAGGCCTCCATCAGGCCGAGAATCGGGTCGCCGGGTACTCGACCGATGGCGTCGAAATGCATTATTTGCGGCCCTCGGCGTCCTTGGCCACTTCGTCAGTGCGCGCGGCCATGATGAAATCGTTGCGATGCAGGCCCTTGATGGAGTGGCTCCACCAGGTCACGGTGACTTTGCCCCACTCGGTCAGCAGGCCCGGGTGGTGACCTTCAGCCTCGGAGATTTCACCGACGGCGTTGGTGAACGCCAGTGCGTGCTTGAAGTTCTTGAACAGGAAAACTTTTTCCAGCTGCATTACGCTGTCGCGCACTTCAATGTTCCAGTCAGGAATCTGCTTGATCAGTACCGGCAGTTCTTCGTCGCTGACCTGAGGAGCGCCGGCTTGGCAGGCTTCGCAGTGGGCTTGGTTCAATGTGGACATGATGGGTTCCTGAAATCGAATTATTGGAAATCGGCCGTCAGTGTCACCACGCTAAACCAAAGCGTCGGTTACTGACAGGCTCACTTGATTCTAAAAGCAGCGGATCACGCAGCCTTTGGCGGAAATTTTGGTGTGTGCAATCCCAGCTGCATGCCTTGCTTGACCATGCCCATGATGTCTTCGTGGGCCAAGTCGAACAGGCGCTTGAGGTTCGGCAGGACAAAGTACAGCGGTTGCAGGATGTCGATGCGGTACGGCGTGCGCATGCATTCCAGCGGATCGAAGGCCTGATGCTCAGGTTCGTTCGACAGGCAGTAAACGGTTTCTTTTGGCGAGGAGAGAATGCCGCCGCCGTAGATGCGCTGGCCTTCTGGCGTATCGACCAGGCCAAACTCGATGGTCATCCAGTACAAACGCGCCAGGTACACGCGTTCTTCCTTGGAAGCCTGTAGGCCAAGTTTGCCGTAGGTGTGGGTAAATTCGGCGAACCAAGGGTTGGTCAGCAGCGGGCAGTGGCCAAAAATCTCGTGGAAAATGTCCGGCTCTTGCAGGTAATCCAGTTCTTCGCGGGTACGAATAAACGTCGCTACCGGGAACTGCTTGTTGGCGAGCAATTCGAAAAAGGTCTGGAATGGGATCAGTGCGGGAACCCGGGCAACCTGCCACCCGGTGGTTTCACCGAGGACCTTGTTGATCTCACCGAGTTGCGGAATGCGGTCGTGGGGCAGACCGAGTTTTTCGATACCGTCCAGGTATTCCTGGCACGCACGACCCTCGATCACTTTCAGTTGGCGAGTAATCAGCGTGTTCCACACCGCGTGTTCTTCGGCGGGGTAGTCGATAAAACCTTGCGCATCGGGCTCGCGAGCCACGTATTGCGTCTGCTTCATGCTGCTCTCCTGCTAGGGGATTTCGTTCTTGTTATGTCCTGCTATGGACCTAGAAATACCTCAAGAAATGCAGCGTTGCAGCACGTGAGTCGCGCTGTGCGTAGGAAAATTCGTCGATTTTTGTAAAGTATTCGTTACGGATCGGCCGCTATGGCGTAGGGATTGAGATTTGCGGGTTTGAAATGGCGTGCAGGTGTCACATAATCTTGACGACTAATTGAGCCACTCAGTAAAAAAAATATGTCCGAGGCACTGCGAATACCCCTGAGGGAGCGGGCTTGCTCGCGAAAGCGTCGGCACATCCGACATTGATGTATCAGACAGTCCGCTTTCGCGAGCAAGCCCGCTCCCACAGGTTATGCGCTCGGCATTAACCTCACTCACCGCTTTTTCGGGCCTTTATATGCGTATCAAAGTCCATTGCCAGAACCGTATCGGCATTCTGCGCGACATTCTCAACCTGTTGGTGGAGTACGGGATCAACGTCGCTCGCGGCGAGGTCGGCGGTGAGCATGGCAATGCGATCTACCTGCATTGCCCAAACCTGATCAACATTCAATTTCAGGCGTTGCGTCCCAAGTTCGAATCGATAGCCGGGGTTTTTGGCGTCAAGCGTGTAGGGCTGATGCCCAGCGAACGTCGGCACATGGAGCTCAATGCGTTGCTCGGCGCCCTGGAGTTTCCGGTGCTGTCGATCGACATGGGCGGTTCGATCGTCGCGGCCAACCGCGCGGCGGCGCAGTTGCTCGGCGTGCGGGTGGATGAGGTGCCGGGGATTCCGCTGTCGCGTTACGCCGAGGATTTTGACTTGCCAGAACTGGTGCGCGCCAACAAGTCGCGGATCAACGGCTTGCGGGTGAAGGTCAAGGGCGACGTGTTTCTCGCCGACATTGCGCCACTGCAATCAGAGCATGACGACAGCGAAGCCATGGCCGGCGCGGTACTCACGCTGCACCGCGCCGACCGGGTCGGTGAACGTATCTATAACGTGCGCAAGCAGGAGCTGCGCGGTTTCGACAGCATTTTCCAAAGCTCGAAGGTGATGGCCGCGGTGGTGCGCGAAGCTCGACGCATGGCTCCGCTGGATGCGCCGCTATTAATAGAAGGTGAAACCGGTACGGGTAAAGAGTTGTTGGCGCGAGCCTGCCACCTGGCGAGTCCGCGGGGGCAGTCACCGTTAATGGCGCTTAACTGCGCGGGTCTGCCGGAATCCATGGCTGAGACGGAGCTGTTCGGCTACGGCCCCGGCGCTTTCGAAGGGGCGCGGGCCGAAGGCAAGCTCGGACTGCTGGAACTGACGGCGGGCGGTACGCTGTTTCTCGATGGCGTCGGGGAAATGAGCCCGCGTTTACAGGTGAAATTGCTGCGTTTCCTACAGGACGGTTGCTTCCGTCGTGTGGGCAGCGATGAAGAGGTTTATCTGGATGTGCGGGTGATCTGCGCGACGCAGGTCGACCTGTCCGAGTTGTGTGCACGCGGCGAGTTTCGCCAGGATTTGTATCACCGCTTGAACGTGCTTTCACTGCACATCCCGCCACTGCGCGAATGCCTCGATGGTTTGACGCCGCTGGTGGAACACTTCCTCGATCAGGCCAGTCGGCAGATCGGTTGCCCACTGCCGAAACTGGCGCCGGCGGCGATGGAGCGGCTCAGTCACTACCATTGGCCGGGCAATGTTCGGCAATTGGAGAACGTGTTGTTCCAGGCGGTTTCCTTGTGCGAGGGCGGGACCGTCAAGGCCGAACATATTCGCCTGCCGGACTACGGCGTGCGTCAGCCACTTGGCGATTTCTCGCTCGAGGGCGGGCTGGACGAGATCGTCGGGCGCTTCGAGAAAGCGGTGCTTGAGCGCTTGTACTCCGAGCACCCGAGCAGTCGGCAGTTGGGCAAGCGTCTGGGGGTTTCCCATACCACCATTGCCAACAAGTTGCGTGAGTATGAGGTTGGCAAGACTGAGTCTTAGCCGATAGCTGTTTTGCCTGTGATGGCCCCTTCGCGAGCAAGCCCGCTCCCACACTTGACCGCATTTTTTCTGGAGGAACTCGATCAAGTGTGGGAGCGGGCTTGCTCGCGAAGGCGGTAGCGGCCGTTGCCCAAGGTCAAGCCTTGCCGCGAAGCGGCATAACACCGCCGGTTTTTCGTCTTTGACACAATCCCCCGTTTCCCCTCTGAACCCCTCAAGTCCTTTGTTTGCCGGGCCCTGCGCCGCCAGAAAAAAGTTGGTCTGCAAATTGCTTATGGCTCAGCAGTACAGCAGTGGGCGGCAAACGTCCGGCATGCAGAGGAAAGAGTGTGGACAAGTACCTTTATGTGGCAATGACCGGCGCCAGCCAGAATGCACTGGCGCAGAAGGCTCATGCGAACAACCTGGCGAACATCTCCACCAACGGTTTCCAGAAAGACCTGGAGCAGGCTCGTTCGATGCCGGTGTTCGGTGACAGCTTTCCGGCGCGTGCGTTTGCCCTGTCCGAACGTCCCGCCACTGATTTCTCCCCGGGCGCATTGGTGGAAACCGGTCGTGACCTCGATGTCGCCGTGCAAGGCAATGGCTGGATCGCCGTGCAAAACCCTGACGGTGGCGAAAGCTACGTGCGCACCGGCAGCCTGAACGTCGACGCCCTGGGCGTGCTGCGGGCCGGCAACGGTATGCCGGTGATGGGCAATGGCGGGCCGATTGCCGTGCCGCCCGAGCAGCAAATCGAAGTGGGCGAGGACGGCACCATCAGCATTCGTGCGATGGGCGAAGGTCCTCGCGTGATGGCGGAAGTCGACCGCATCAAGCTGGTTAATCCTGACTTCAAGAACATGACCAAAGGCCTGGACGGTTCGATCCACACCAAGGACGGCAAGCCGGCGCAAGCCGATGCTGGCGTCAAACTGGTGTCCGGTTTCCTTGAGTCGAGCAACGTCAATGCCGTGGAAGAGATGACCTCGGTGCTGGCGCTGGCCAAGCAGTTCGAGCTGCACATCAAGATGATGAACACCGCCAAAGACGATGACCAGGCCATGGCTCGGGTCTTGCAGATCAGCTAATTATCAGAACGTCGCGCCGTAAAACAGGCGCACGAGGAGAATCGAATGCTTCCGGCTCTATGGGTTGCCAAAACAGGTCTGTCCGCCCAGGACACCAACCTGACGACCATTTCCAACAACCTGGCCAACGTGTCGACCACGGGTTTCAAACGTGACCGCGCCGAGTTCCAGGACTTGCTCTACCAGATCAAACGCCAGCCAGGCGCCCAGTCGACCCAGGACAGTGAGCTGCCGTCGGGTCTGCAAGTGGGTACCGGTGTGCGCATTGTCGGCACCCAGAAAAACTTCACCGCCGGCAGCTTGCAAACCACCGAGCAGCCGTTGGACATGGCCATCGACGGTCGCGGTTTCTTCCAGATTCTGCAGCCGGACGGCACGACTTCCTACACCCGTGACGGTACGTTCCACCTGGACTCCAACGGTCAGATCGTGAACTCCAGCGGCTTCGCCCTGGAGCCGGCCATTGTCATCCCCAACGATGCCCAAACCTTCACGGTCGGTCGCGACGGCACCGTGTCCATCACCGTTGCCGGCAACCCGGCCTCCCAAGTGATCGGCAACCTGCAAACCGCCGACTTCATCAACCCGGCCGGTCTGCAGGCAGTGGGCAACAACCTGTTCCTGGAAACCGCGGCCAGCGGCGCGCCGCAAGTCGGTACCCCGGGCCTGGCCGGTTTCGGCACCACGCTGCAGAACACCCTGGAAACGTCCAACGTCAGCACCGTTGAAGAGATGGTCAACATGATCACCACTCAGCGCGCTTACGAGATGAACTCCAAGGTGATCTCCACCGCCGACCAGATGCTCTCGTTCGTAACGCAGAATCTGTAATCAAGTCTATGAGGCGGCCATCAGGTCGCCTGCAATACCGTGAGGTAGGGTCATGAATCGCTTTGTATCTGTTCTGGCACTGAGTGCGGTCGCCGCGCTGGCGGGTTGCGTCGGTCCGACGCCCAAGCCCAATGACCCTTACTACGCCCCGGTGTTGCCGCGCACACCGCTGCCGGCTGCCGCCAATAATGGCTCGATCTACCAGGCCGGTTTCGAACAGAACCTGTACAGCGACCGCAAGGCGTTCCGGGTCGGTGACATCATCACCATCACCTTGAACGAGAAGACCCAGGCCAGCAAAAACGCCAATTCCCAGGTCGGCAAGAACAGCAAGACCAGCATTGGCCTGTCCTCATTGTTCGGCAGTACGCCCAACACGAATAACCCGCTCGGCAGCGGCGACCTGAGTCTGGATGCCAGCTACAGCGGCGACCGCGCGACCAAGGGTGACAGCAAGGCCGGGCAGGGCAACAGCCTCACTGGCTCGATCACCGTGACCGTCGCCGACGTGTTGCCCAACGGCATCATCGCCGTGCGCGGCGAGAAGTGGATGACCCTCAATACCGGTGATGAACTGGTGCGGATTGCCGGGCTCGTTCGCGCCGATGACATCGCCACCGACAACACCGTTTCGTCGACCCGTATCGCCGATGCACGCATCACCTATTCGGGCACCGGTTCGTTTGCCGATGCGAGTCAGCCAGGCTGGTTCGACCGTTTCTTCCTCAGCCCGCTGTTCCCTTTCTAGGTGGCTACGTTGAATTTCAAACACCTCATGGTGGCCGCCCTGATGCTGTCCGCAGCGTTCAACGCTCAAGCCGAACGGCTGAAGGATATCGCCAGTATTTCCGGCGTGCGTTCCAACCAATTGATCGGCTACGGCCTGGTGGTCGGGCTTAACGGCACCGGTGACCAGACGACGCAAACCCCGTTCACCCTGCAGACCTTCAACAACATGCTCTCGCAATTCGGCATCAAGGTGCCGCCGGGTTCGGGCAACGTGCAATTGAAGAACGTCGCAGCGGTGTCGATCAGTGCTGATTTGCCAGCGTTCGCCAAGCCGGGTCAGCAGGTCGACATCACCGTATCGTCCATCGGTAACTCCAAGAGCCTGCGCGGCGGCACCTTGCTGCTGACGCCGCTGAAGGGTATCGACGGTAACGTCTATGCGATCGCCCAGGGTAACCTGGTGGTCGGCGGTTTTGACGCCGAAGGTCGTGACGGTTCGAAGATCACCGTCAACGTTCCGTCGGCCGGTCGTATCCCGGGCGGTGCGTCGGTTGAGCGTTCGGTGCCGAGCGGTTTCAATCAGGGCAACAGCCTGACGCTGAACCTCAATCGTTCGGACTTCACCACGGCCAAGCGCATCGTCGACAAGATCAACAATATGCTCGGCCCTGGCGTTGCCCAGGCCATCGACGGCGGTTCGATTCGTGTCAGTGCGCCACTCGATCCGAGTCAGCGCGTCGACTACTTGTCGATCATCGAGAACCTTGAAGTCGACCCGGGTCAGGCGGTGGCGAAAGTCATCATCAACTCGCGGACCGGCACCATCGTGATCGGCCAGAACGTCAAGGTTTCCCCGGCCGCCGTGACCCACGGCAGCCTGACCGTGACCATCACCGAAGACCCGATCGTCAGCCAGCCCGGCCCTCTGTCCAATGGCCAGACCGCCGTCGTGCCGCGCTCGCGGGTCAACGCCCAGCAGGAAGCCAAACCGATGTTCAAGTTCGGTCCGGGCACCACCCTCGACGAAATCGTGCGTGCGGTGAACCAGGTCGGCGCGGCACCGGGTGACTTGATGGCGATCCTCGAAGCACTGAAACAGGCCGGCGCGTTGCAAGCCGACCTGATCGTGATCTGAGGACGGCGACCATGGATATGCGCAAGGGCGGATTGGGGGTCAGCAGCAACGATTCGGGTTCCTACTCGGACCTGAATCGCTTGAACCAGCTCAAGGTCGGCGACAAGGACAGTGACGCGAACATGCGCAAGGTTGCGCAGGAATTCGAGTCGCTGTTTCTCGGTGAAATGCTCAAGTCCATGCGCTCGGCCACTGAAACGCTGGGCCAGGACAATCCGCTCAACACGCCGGCAGCCAAGCAATACCAGGAAATGTACGACCAGCAGTTGGCCGTTTCCATGTCCCGTGAGGGCGGCGGTATCGGTCTGGCTGACGTGCTGATGCGTCAGATGTCGAAGAACAAGCCGCTGGCCCCGGGCGAGGCTGCTGCAGCGTCAGCCGCCAAGCAAGCTGCCGCGAAAGCCGCCGTGGAAACCCCGATTGGCGCCGGTACGGTCGCCACCAACGGGCCGTTGTCGCGCCTCAATGGCGAGCGTCCGTTGTGGGCTTCGCGCTCGGTGAAGTCGGCAAGTGCGGGCGAGGGTACTCATCGCAATGACATGGCGCTGATCAATCAGCGACGTCTGGCGCTGCCGCCGAAACTGGCCGACCGCTTGCTCGCAGGGCTGGTGCCGTCGGCATCGACCGCTGCCGCGACCGTCACGACGGCGCAGAACAACATCCAAATGCCGCAGAGTACCAAGACCGGTTCCGGCCCCCTGTACAACGGCGATTGGCTGGCTTCGCAAGCGGATACGACATCCAGTGGGCGCCTGCAGGTTTATGGTCGTGCCATGGCGCAAATACCGCTGGCACCGGCGAAGAAAGCGTTCAGTTCCGCCGACGAATTCGTCAACACCATGCTGCCGATGGCCAAAGAGGCCGCCGAACGCATTGGTGTCGATCCGCGTTACCTGGTGGCGCAGGCTGCCCTGGAAACCGGTTGGGGCAAATCGGTCATGCGTGCCCAGGATGGCAGCAGTAGTCACAACCTTTTCGGCATCAAGGCTGGCAGCAGTTGGAAGGGCGAATCGGCGCGGGCAATCACCAGCGAATTTAGGAATGGCGAGATGGTCAAGGAGACGGCTCAGTTCCGTTCCTATGACTCTTACAAGGACAGCTTCCATGACCTTGTGACGCTGCTGCAAACCAACAATCGCTATCAAGATGTTGTGAAGTCGGCCGATAACCCAGAACAGTTTGTACGCGAGTTGCAAAAGGCCGGTTACGCAACCGACCCGGACTACGCAAGCAAGATTTCGCAGATAGCCAAGCAGATGACGAGTTACCAGAACTACGCTGCGGCGGGCGCTACCACCACGCCTCTATAGGCATAAGCTATAAGGTCTGAACCATGAGTTTGCTCAACATCGGGATGTCGGGGCTGTCAGCCAGCCAATCGTCGTTGATGACGACGGGTAACAACATCGCCAACGTCGACACCGCGGGTTACTCGCGTCAGCAGACCGTGCAGGGCACCAAAGCCTCGCAGCAGTTCGGCAATGTCTACATCGGTACCGGCACGACCCTGGCCGATGTTCGTCGGGTGTACAACAGCTACCTTGATGCCCAACTGCAGACCACCACCTCGCTCAACAGTGATTCGGCCGCGTACCTGGGCCAGGTCACGCCGCTGGACAAACTGCTGTCGGACAGCGGCACCGGCCTGAACGGCGCACTGACCAAGTTCTTCGCCTCGGTGCAGAACGTCAACGCCAAACCGGGTGACGACGCTTCACGCCAGTTGCTGCTCAGCGATGCCCAGGCCTTGAGCAATCGTTTCAATTCGGTGTCCAGCCAGTTGAACGCGCAGAACGCGAACATCAATGGCAACCTGACGAACATGGCCGATCAGGTCAACAAACTGGCCGCCACCGTGGCGCAGTTGAACCAGAAGATTACCGAGATTTCCAGCTCCGGCGGCATGCCGAACGAGCTGCTCGACGCCCGTAACGAGACCGTACGCCAGCTCTCGACCTTTACCGGCGCGCAGATCGTCGAACGCGAAGGCAACGTCGATATTTACTTGGGCAGCGGCCAGCCGTTGGTCATGGGCAACACCGTCAACAAACTCGAAGTTGTGCCGGGCAAAGACGACCCGAACCGCTTGGCGCTGCAACTCAATCGTGGTTCGAGCACCATCGATATCACGTCGATCATGACCGGTGGCGAAATCGGCGGTTTGCTGCGCTATCGCAGCACTGTGCTCGACCCGGCCATGAATGAACTGGGCCGTGTGGCGCTGGTCGTCGCCGATCAGATGAACAGTATTCAGGCCCAGGGCATCGACAAGAACGGTGACTTCGGTTCGAACTTGTTCAACAGCATCAACAGTGCCGCGCAGATGGCTCAGCGCAGCATCGCCTCCGGCAATAACAGCGTGGGCTCGGGCAACTTCGATGTCAGCATTGAAGACACCGGCAAGCTGACCATCAACGATTACAAGGTGACGTTCACCAGCGCCACCGACTACACCGTGCAGCGCCTGCCAGACAATACGTCTATGGGCAGCTTCAACACGGCGACCACACCTGCGCCGGTGATCGACGGTTTTTCCTTGAAGCTAACCGGTGGCACCGCGGCTGCAGGCGATACCTTCAAGATCACCCCGACCCGTAACGCGGCCGCCAACATCAAGACCGAGATGACCGACTCCAAACGTCTGGCCATCGCGGCACCGTTGGGTGCGGCAATTGCAGCGAGCGGCAGTGGCAGCGGCACCCTGACGATCCCGGCCAGCGGTCAACCGACCCTGACCACTAAGTTCGATATCTACGACGCGGCGACCACCACCGCGATGCAGAACGGCCTGAAAAACTCCACGCCGACCAAGGTTGTATTTGGTGCGGTGTCCGCCGACGGCACCAGCCAGATCTACCAGTTCCTGGATGCCAAGGGCGGATTGATCAGCAGCGGCACCATCAAGCCAGGTGAGAGCAACACCCTGAACCTGAGCATTCCGCTCAAGGATGCCACGGGCGCGCCAATCCCGCCTGCGCCTGCCACTCAGTACACCGCGACCTTCAGCATGACCTTCGCCGGTGCCCCGAGCAACGGCGCAGCAATTAACGTCTCGCTCAGTCAGCCGGGCAGCCTGGACAACCGTAACGGCACCACACTGGCCGGCTTGCAGACCGCGCAGACCGTGGATACCGGCTCCGCCAGCAAAGGTATTTCCCTGAACGACGCCTACGGCAAACTGGTCGAAGGCGTTGGCTCCAAGGCCGCCCAGGGCAAGCTCGACAGCGCCGCGACCTCAGCCATCCTGGCGAACGCCAAAGGTGCGCGCGACTCGCTTTCGGGTGTCGACCTCGATGAGGAAACCGGCAACCTGGTCAAGTATCAGCAGTACTACACCGCCTCTTCGCAGATCATCAAGGCTGCGCAGGAAATCTTCAGCACACTGATCAACAGTATTTAAGGAGTCGTAGCCCATGCGCATTTCTACCGCCCAGTTTTACGAGTCCTCGGCTGCGAACTATCAGAAGAACTTCGCGAATGTGGTCAAGAGCAGCGAAGAGGCCAGCAGCCTGGTTCGCGTGAACACTGCTGCTGATGATCCGGTTGGCGCTTCGCGCTTGCTGCAGTTGGGGCAGCAGGCTTCGATGCTTGATCAGTTCTCGAACAACATGACAACGATCAAAGCCACGCTTGGCCAGACTGAAGCGGTCATGACCAGCATCGGCAACGTGCTGCAACGTGCCAAGGAACTGGCCCTGGGTGCCGGCAACGCCGGTTATACCGATTCCGACCGTCAGGCCAATGCTTCGGAGCTCAGCCAGATCGAAGAGCAGCTGTTGAGCCTGATGAACACCAAGGACGAAAACGGCAAATACATTTTCGCCGGTTCCAAGGGCGATACCGTTCCGTTCTCGCGCAATACCGACGGCACCTACAGCTATAACGGTGATCAGGTCACGCTGGACCTGCCGATTGGCGATACCCAGTCGATGGCCACCAACAGCACCGGTTGGGCTGTGTTCCAGCAAGCCATCAACACCAGTCGCACGCAGACCACAATGACTTCGCCCTCGGCGCTGGTCGATGGCGGTCGCGTGGTGCTTTCCAATGGTCAGGTAGGTTCCGACGTGACCTACAACGCCAAATTCCGCAGTGGCGAGCCTTACACCGTGAATTTCCTCAGCCCCACACAGCTGGAAATCAGAGACTCGTCGGGTACCGACGTCACGTCCGAAGTCAGCGGGAACGGCGTGTTCAGCTCTACCGGCGGTGCGGCTACCCAGACGATCAGTTTCCGTGGCGTTGATCTGAAGTTGAACATCAACATGCAGCCTGGCGACGTTCCGGCGACCGTGTTCGGCAACGCCTACAGTTTCACCCTGGCGGCCAAGCCGGACAGCTTCAACGCGTCGCGCAGTCCAGGCAACCCGTCTACCGAAGTAGTCACCAATACGAGCATCACCAACAGTGCCGCCTACCACGCCAGCTTTCCGGAAGGCGGGGCGATTCTCAAGTTCACCAGTCCCACGGCTTTCGACTTGTACGCCGCGCCTCTGACCGCGAACAGCAAGCCGGTTTCCAGCGGCGTTCTGGCGGGCAACGTCGCCACCGCATCGGGTGTCGCCTTCACGCTGAGCGGCGTGCCGGCGCCGTCGATGCTTGCCGGTGACCAGTTCTCTGTCACGGTCAATACTCACCAGACGCAGAACGTTCTGGACACCGTCAACCAGCTGAAAACCGCGCTGTCGACGCCGACCAACAACGATCCGCTGGCCATTCAAAAAATCAACGCAGCCATTGGTTCGGGCATCGGCAACCTGGCCAGCGGCATTGACCAGTTGACCTCCGGCATCAGTTCCGTGGGTGGTCGCGGTGCGTCGCTGACGACTCAGACTGATATCAACCAGAGCCTGACGCTGGCCAACACGCAGACCCAGGGGGCGATCCGTGATTCGGACCCGGCCACGGTGATGACCCGCCTGACCTTGCAGCAAACCATGCTGCAGGCCTCGCAACTGGCATTCAGCAAAATCGCTCAGTTGGGGCTGTTCAACAAAGTCTGAGTCGAGGCCTTCGCGCTGTTGGCGCGAAGGTTAAGGCACCGAGTGCAAACCGTCTTTTTTCAGCGGTTCAGGGCTGCTCCACTCGTTCCAGAGTGAGCGCCCGCCGCTCGCGAGTTCCCCTGTCGTGAAACCAACTCCTCTTGTCAGCATCGCCATTCCCGCCTACAACCCGCTGTACTTTCAGGCAGCGCTGCAAAGCGCTCTGAATCAGACCTATGCGTCGCTTGAAGTGATCGTGTGTGACGACAGCGACAGCGACGAAATCCATGAGCTGGTCCAGGCCTGCACGGTGCCGCAAACCGTGACATTGCGTTATGTGCGCAATGAACAACGCCTGGGGTTCAAGGGGAATCTGATGGCCTGCGCCGAGCAGGCAACCGGGGAGTACCTCAAGCTTCTCTGTGATGACGATCAGTTGCTGCCTGAGAGCATTGCCCGTCAGGTGCAGGGTTTCATTGACCATGACGACGTGAATCTGGTGATTGCTCAGCGTCAGTATTGCGACGGCGATTACCTTCTGCTTCCCGAGCGTCTGGAGAACTCCAGCTTTGCCTCGGGAGATACGCTGTTCAAGGGTGAAGACTTGCTGGATGTGCTGGAAAGCACGGCCATGAACTTCCTCAGCAATTTGAGTGGCGCGCTGATGCGTACTCATCAGGTGCTGGAGTATCTGCCCGCATTGACCCAGGTCGGCGAAGGGTTTGTCGCCCGTCTCGATTTCGCCTTGTTTGTCTGCCTGTTGCGTCGTGGCAATCTGGCGGTCATGGGACAGGTGCTCAGCTTCGAACGCTTGCACCCGGCGCGCATGAGCAATCAATTGGAGGTCCAACAGGCCGTGGCGGTCGAGCTCGGTTGGCTGACCCAAATGCTGGCGGTGCGCAGTGGCGAACCGGCGCCAGCGCCGGGGCATGTTCGCTACATCGATCTGGCCAGCGCCGCCCTCGGTGAACCGTATGACTGGGAGGAAATGGCGCTGAGTCGTTCTCTGGGCTTTTCCGCGACCTTGATACGTTCGCGGGTGGGTGAAAACTGTGACAGCTTCGCTGATGTGTACCAGCAATGGCTGGCCTGTCGCACCCTGAATCCGGCCCAGCAGCGCCTGTTGCCCACGCGCCTTGCGTCGTGGGCATGGCAGCCGCGAATTGTGCTGGTGGTGATTGATGCCGACGCGGATGAAGCGGCACTCGGCGTCACCCTGGACAGCATCGATCGGCAGGTTTATGCCGCCGAAACGGTGTTGGTGCTCTCCGGTGAGAATCGTGCCAGCGCCCTCGCTGGCAACGTGATTCGTGTGACCTTGCAAGGCGACGGATTTGAGCAACTCAATGGCCTGCTGATGCAGACGGACAGTGCAGACTGGTTCTATCTTCTGCGGGCCGGTGATCGCCTGAATGAACTGGCCTTGCTGCTTTTGGCCGAGCGGATGGTCGAGAGTGCCGACGCGCTGTGTATCTACAGCGATGAAGGCGGCTTGCGCAACGACGTGTCGGTCGAGCCGATCTTCAAGTCCGATTTCAATCTGGACCTGTTGCGCAGTTATCCCTATATCGGGTGGACACTGGCCATTCAGCGCCAGCGCTTTGTGGCCGCCGGTGGGTTCAACCCGGAATTCACCGAGCTCAGTCCTCATGACCTGGTCTGGCGCCTCGTCGAAAACCACGGCGCGCATGTCGTGGAGCATGTCGCCCAAGTGCTGGTCGAGTCCTCGTTCGGCCTGTCGCAATGGCTCGCTCTGCCGCAGGTTATCGAACAAAACGCTCGCGTGCTGACTGCGCACCTTGATCGCATCGGCGCTGCACACGAGGTCCGCGAAGGCAGCGTGCCGCTGATCAATCGAATTGACTACCACCATGGCGTTCAGCCGCTGGTGTCCATTGTTGTGGTGATGCGTGACCGGCTCGGCCCGCTTCAGCGCTGCATCGAAAGTGTGCTGGAGCACACGGCGTATGCTCACTACGAATTGTTGATCGTGGACAACGCAAGCACCTCGCCCGAGGCGCAGGACTGGCTGGCCGCCATGTCGCAAATGGGCGGCGAAAAACTGCGCGTGCTGCACTGTGATTACGCTGATAACCCGGCCGCGGCGCAGAACTTCGCTGTTACTCAGGTTCGTGGCGAGTATGTGCTGTTGCTCAGCCCTGACAGCCTGATCGTCAACCGCGACTGGCTTGGCGAACTGCTGAATCACGGCTTGCGTCCGGAAGTGGGCATCGTTGGTGGTCGAATGGTCAGCCCTCAGGGGCGTATTGAAGGTTCGGCCTTGGTGCTGGGGGTGCGCGGCCCTGTCGGCGTGCCTTGGCGCGGGGAAGTGATGACTGCCTCGGGGTATATGCAGCGCCAGCAGGCGGTGCAGAATTTGAGCGCTGTGAGCACCGAGTGCCTGCTGGTCCGCAAGCAGGTGTTCGATGAGCTTCAGGGGTTTGACGAGCAGGCTTTTTCCCAAAGGCTCGGCGGCCCTGACTTCTGTCTACGTGTCAGGCAGAAGGGGTATCTGGTGGTCTGGACGCCGTATGCCGAATCGGTCCACGTGGCTGCCGAGACGGAGAGCGGGCCGGTGGTGTCAACGCTGGTGGCTGAGCACAAGCTGTTTTATCAGCGCTGGCTGCCGATCATCGCCAGAGATCCGGCGTACAACGTCAACCTGAGCCTCAACACCAATAATTTCAGTCTTGAACCTGGTTTCAAGAACGATTGGAATCCGTTCGCCCGTCACATGCTGCCACGGGTTCTGGCGATCCCGATCAACGAGACCGCAGTAGGGCATTACCGTGTCACCCAGCCATTTCTCGAGCTGGAGGCTGCGGGGCAAGTGCTCGGTAATCTTTCGTTCCATACGCCTTCGGACATTGAGCTGGAACGCCAGTCGCCCGACGTCATCATTCTGCAAGGGCGCTACAGTGAGGGCGCGGTGAATGAAGTGGAGCGGGTCAAAAACAGCTCCCGGGCGTTCCGGATCTTTGAGCTCGATGACTATGTCATCGACGTTCCGAAGAAAAACGCTCACGTGCGCAAGGCCATCGTTGGCGTTGAGCAAATCGTGCGGCGTGCAATAGGGCTGTGTGACCGGGTGGTGGTGTCGACCCAGCCGCTGGCCGATGCTCTCAACGGCATGCATGACGATATTCGCGTGGTGCCGAACATGCTCGCTCCGCATCTGTGGACCGGTCTGAGCAGCCAGCGACGTACGTCACGCAAGCCGAGAGTAGGTTGGGGTGGGGGGACCAGTCATGATGGGGATCTGGCGATCATTGCCGATATCGTTCGCCTGCTGGCGGATGAAGTGGAATGGGTGTTCTTCGGTATGTGCCCACCGGCACTCAAGCCTTTCGTACATGAATTCCATCCCGCCGTTGGCCTGCAGGCTTACCCCGCCAAACTGGCGAGCCTGAACCTTGATCTGGCTTTGGCGCCGTTGGAGTTTCACATCTTCAACGACTGCAAGAGCAACTTGCGCCTGTTGGAATATGGCGCATGCGGTTACCCGGTGATCTGCACCGACACCGAGGCCTATCGCGGTTACTTGCCGTGTACCAAGGTGGTGAGCAACAGTACCGAAGAATGGCTTGAGGCAATCCGTATGCACCTGGCTGACCCGGACGCGAGTTACCGCATGGGTGACGCGCTGCGCGAGGAAGTGCTGCGCGACTATATGCTGCGGGGTAATAACCTGAATTATTGGGCTGAGGCTTGGTTGCCGGGCTGATCCAGGGATATGACCTGTATTTTGTGATTGGGGGCGTATCCGTTTTTTCGGTTGTGGCCGCAGAAACGGATATGTACCCCAACCTCGAACCGCCAGCCAGGTGAACAACATCAGGCCTTCAATACCTGGTTCTTTCGTCTCAGCGCTCGCCCACCGTACTGAAAGAGCTGGCGCGTTTCCTGCAAGTCCCCCCGATATCGCCATAAAACGAGCACTTCCGGTGAATCCAGAAGCGCCCTGAGCGGCATTGAAGGTTTTATCCAGAAGGCCTGCAAAAGCTTGATACAGCTTGGCTGAGCCCTGTGACGAACAAGAGGGGAGACGATGAAGGCAGTTATTTTGGCGGGCGGCCTGGGCACGCGCATCAGTGAGGAGTCGCACCTCAAACCCAAGCCGATGATTGAAATCGGCGGCAAGCCAATTCTCTGGCACATCATGAAGCAGTACTCCGCTCACGGGATTCATGACTTCGTGATTTGCCTGGGTTACAAGGGCTATGCAATCAAGGACTTCTTCGCCAACTACTTCCTGCACACCTCTGACGTCACCTTCGACATGTGCAACAACCGCATGGACGTCCACCAGAACTACAGCGAGCCGTGGCGCGTCACGCTCATCGATACTGGTGAGGAAACCATGACCGGTGGCCGTTTGCGTCGCGCCAGCCGCTATCTGGAAAACGAAGAAGCGTTCTGCTTCACCTACGGCGACGGGGTGTCCGATTTGAACATCGGCGCTCTGGTGGATTTTCACCTGACTCATGGCAAGCAGGCCACGGTCACGGCGGTGCAGCCACCCGGCCGCTACGGTGCGCTGGATCGTGAGGGCGATCGGGTGTTGGGGTTCACTGAAAAACCGCGCGGTGATGGTGGCTGGATCAACGGAGGCTTCTTTGTTTTGTCACCCAAGGTTCTGTCACTGATTAATGGCGATGAAACCTCGTGGGAGTCAGGCCCTCTCGACGTCCTTGCCGAGCGGGGTGAGTTGATGGCCTTCCAGCACGATGGCTTCTGGCAGCCGATGGATACTCTGCGCGACAAAAACCATCTCGAGGCGTTGTGGCAGACAGGGGAGGCCCCATGGAAGCAATGGGACTGAGCCCGGAATTTTGGCGCGGCAAGCGAGTTTTGTTGACCGGTCATACCGGTTTCAAAGGCAGTTGGCTGACGTTGTGGCTGCAAAGTCTGGGCGCGAAGGTCAGCGGGTTTTCGCTTGATCCATCCACCGAGCCGAATCTGTTCGGCCTGGCAAAGGTGGCCGAAGGCATAAATGATCAGCGCGGCGACCTGCGTGACTTGGGCGCCCTGCTGGAACTGATCGCCGATACCCAACCAGAAATCGTCCTGCACCTGGCGGCTCAGCCCTTGGTACGCGAAGGTTATCGAGACCCGCTGGGGACGTACTCCAGCAACGTCATGGGTACCCTCAATCTGCTCGAAGCGATCCGTCAGGTCGGCGGCGTGCGTGCGTGCGTGCTGGTGACCACCGACAAGGTTTACGCGAACAAAGAATGGCTGTGGCCGTACCGCGAAGACGAAGCCCTCGGCGGACACGATCCTTACAGCAGCAGCAAGGCCTGCTGCGAGTTGCTGGCGCAGTCTTACGCCGCTTCGTTCTTCCCGGCCGAAAAGTATGCCGAGCACGGTTTGGCCCTGGCCACAGCCCGGGCCGGCAACGTATTGGGTGGTGGCGACTTCGCGCCGGAACGGTTGATTCCCGACGTACTCAAGGCTTGGTCCGCAAACGAGCCCGTGACCCTGCGCTACCCGCAAGCCGTGCGCCCCTGGCAGCACGCGCTGGAACCACTGGCGGGTTACTTGCAACTGGCCGCCGGCCTCTATGAAAAAGGTCCCGAGTTTGCTGGCGCCTGGAACTTCGGCCCGAGCGAAGCGGACATGTGCAGCGTCGGCGAAGTCGTCGAACTGCTCGCCAACCGCTGGCCACAAGCGCGCGGATTGCGCATCGAACCGAGTGATTTGCACGAAGCAGGCTTGTTGCGCCTGGACAGCAGCCGCGCCCGTCAACTGTTGGGCTGGCAACCGCGCTGGTCGTTGCAGCAATGCCTGACCCAGACCCTCGATTGGCACCTGGCGTGGCAAAACGGCGATGACATGCGCACTATCACGCTGGGCCAGTTGAACCTGTACCGAGGCGCGCTGTGAGCGAGTTTCTGTTGAAGTCATTGCCGCTGGCCGGACTTTTCAGCGTGCAGCACAAACGCTTCGAAGACGATCGCGGGCACTTCGCCCGGTTGTTCTGCGAGGGCAGCCTGAGTGCCTTCGGCCAAGCGTTTTCCATTCGCCAGATCAACCATTCCTGCACCCGCGCACGCGGGAGTGTGCGTGGCTTGCATTACCAGAGTGCCAACGCACCGGAAGCCAAGCTGATCACCTGCCTGCGCGGTGAAGTCTGGGATGTGGCGGTGGACTTGCGGCCCGACTCCGCAACGTTCCTGCACTGGCACGCCGAACACCTGCGCGCCGGCGACGGTCGCAGCCTGCTCATTCCTGCCGGATTTGCCCACGGCTTCCAGACCCTGACCGACGACGCCGAATTGCTTTATCTGCACAGCGCCGACTATGCGCCGGAGCACGAAGGCGGTTTGTCGGTGAACGATCCACGGCTGGCGATTGCCTGGCCGTTGCCTGTCAATAATCTGTCAGCCAGGGACGCCAGCCATCCCTTGCTCGATGAACGCTTCGCTGGAGTGCGTCTATGAACTGTCGTGGTTGCGGTACTCCTTTGGCCTTGCCGCTGATCGACCTCGGCACGTCGCCGCCGTCGAACGCCTACGTACGTGCCGATCAGCTGGAACAGGCCGAACAATGGGTGCCACTGAAGGTTGCGGTGTGTCAGCAGTGCTGGTTGGTGCAAACCGAGGATTACACCAGTGCCGACAGCCTGTTCGACGCTGAGTATGCTTATTTCAGTTCGTTTTCCAGCACCTGGCTGGTGCATGCCGATCGCTACGTTGCCGAGATGGTCGAGCGCTTCGGCCTGACCGCCGACAGCCGTGTGGTGGAAATCGCTGCCAACGACGGTTACCTGTTGCAGTACGTCGCCGGTCGCGGCATCCCTTGCCTTGGCGTTGAACCGACCCGCAGCACCGCGCAAGCGGCGCGCGAAAAGGGCCTGGAAATCCGCGAGTTGTTCTTCGGACGTCACACCGCTGCGCAATTGATCGGCGAAGGCTGGTCTGCGGACCTGATGGCTGCCAACAACGTGTTGGCCCACGTGCCGGACATCAATGATTTCCTCGGCGGCTTTGCGACCTTGCTCAAGCCGACTGGCGTGGCGACGTTCGAGTTTCCGCAACTGCTGACGCTGATGGCCGGGCAACAGTTCGACACGCTGTATCACGAGCACTATTCCTACCTGTCCCTGACCGCCGTGCATGCATTGTGCGAACGTAGCGGTCTGGAAGTGTTCGACGTCAGTCAGCTGTCGACCCATGGCGGTTCGTTGCGGGTATTCGTGCAGCGTGCTGACGGGCTTCGTCGCGAAGTGCAGCCCGCGGTTGCGCTTCAATTGCAGGCCGAAATCGTCGCCGGCGTGAAAACCCCCGAGTACTACGCGACCCTTGCGCCAGCCGCCGAGGGCATCAAGCACCAATTGCTGCGCTTTCTGTTGCAGGCGAAAGCCGATGGCAAACGAGTGGTCGGTTACGGCGCCGCCGCCAAGGGCAACACGTTGCTCAACTACGCCGGGGTCAAGCCTGATCTGTTGGCCTGGGTCGCCGACGCCAATCCGCATAAACAGGGCAAATTTTTGCCTGGTAGCCGGATTCCGGTGGTTTCACCCGAGCGTATTGCCCTCGAACAACCCGACTACATCCTGGTTCTGCCATGGAACCTGTTGACGGAAATCACCCAGCAATTCGCCTCGGTCAAAGAGTGGGGCGCACAGTTTGTTGTTGCCGTTCCGGAGTTGAGCATTCAATGAGCAGAATTCACTACACCAAACCGAGTGTCGGCGAACTGGAAGCCCGGTATGCCCTGGATGCCGTGCAGAATGGTTGGGGCGCGCGTTGCTACGAATACCTGACGCGTTTCGAGCACGGGTTTGCCGAGCACCTTGGTGCGACCTACGCCATCGCGACTTCAAGCTGCACCGGCGCGCTGCACATGGGCATGGCGGCGCTGGGCATCGGCGCGGGTGATGAAGTGATCCTGGCCAACACCAACTGGATCGCTTCGGCGGCACCGATCACGTATCTGGGCGCTACGCCGGTGTTTGTCGATGTTCTGCCAGATAGCTGGTGCCTGGATCCGCAACTCGTCAGGCGTGCAATTACCCCGAAGACCAAAGCCATTCTCGCGGTTCACCTTTACGGCAACCTGTGTGACATGGATGCATTGTTGGCGATTGGTCGCGAACACGGTATTGCGGTCATCGAAGACGCTGCCGAAGCCATCGGTTCGCAGTGGCGCGGCAAGGCTGCCGGTTCGATGGGGGCGTTCGGTGCGTTTTCATTCCATGGCACCAAAACCATGACCACCGGCGAAGGCGGCATTTTCGTCACGTCGGATAAAGCCTTGTACGAGCGTGTCCTGACCTTGTCCAACCATGGTCGTGTCGCGGGCAGCACCAAACAATTCTGGCCGGAGTTCATTGGCTTCAAATACAAGATGAGCAACTTACAGGCTGCCGTCGGCTGCGCCCAGGTCGAGCGAATCGAGGAGCTGATCGAACGCAAGCGGACGATTTTTGCCAACTACGCCCGTGCGCTGGCCTCGCTGCCGGGTGTTTCACTGAACCCCGAACCTGCACACGCCCGTAACGGTTACTGGATGCCGACCGTGGTGTTCGATGCCGAGACCAGGATTCATCGCGACGAAATGATCGCCGCCTTCCAGGCCGCCGATATCGACGCCCGTGTGTTCTTCTGGCCACTGTCGTCGTTGCCCATGTTCAGCGAGCACGTGGTCGACACACCGGTTTCATTTGCCTTGCCGGAGCGTGCGTTCAACCTGCCGAGCTATCACGACATGACCGACGCCGATCAGGCTCGGGTGGTGGATGTTGTGCGCGGCTTGCTCGCCCAAAGGCAATCGCTATGAAGATGTACTTGCTGGGCGCGGCCAACCCGGAAGCGGTGCGCATGCTGCACGCGGTGAAACGCAGCACACCGAACGTCCAGTTCGCGTTTCTGGACAATGACCCGAACAAACACGGCACACCGTTTTTTGGTGTGCCGGTCATTGGCGGTTCGGCGCTGGTCAGTGAACTCAAAGGGCCGGACGCACGTTTCGTCAACCTGATCACCGGCAGCACTCGACTGCGCTACGAGACCACCCGCCAATTGGTCGAGGCCGGTGCCACGCTGGGCCAGTTCGTCCACCCCGGCATTGACCTGACCATGATTCGCATGGGGCAGGGCAGTTATCTGCAGGAAGGCGTACTCATGCAGGCCGAAGTGACGCTGGGCGACAACACGAGCATCAGCGCCGGCAGTGTGGTGGGGCATGAAGGCCAGATCGGCCACTCGGTGTTCATGGCGCCCGGCGTGTGCATCGCCGGTTGCGTGGAGATCGGCGACGGAACATTTGTCGGCACCAACGCCACCATTCTTCCGCGGTTGCGCATCGGTCGCTGGGTGACCATCGGCGCCGGCGCCGTCGTCACCAAAGATGTCCCGGATTATTCAGTCGTGGCGGGCAATCCCGCCAGGATTATCAAGACCAACGTGGTGCCTTACCCCGACGGTAGGGTTTTCAAGTAACCCGTTTCCCTATTTTTTTGGAGCGTTGCAATGAATCCCCATGAGCAGTTTCGCGAAGAAGTAAAAGACAACATCGAAGGCCTGAAAAAGGACAAGGCGTTGCAAGCCGAGTCGCTGGACTGGGTCGGCACAACGGCCCGGCACAAGTACACTTACAACTTCAGCTGGATGGGGCGGCCGATCATTCAGTTCCCGCAGGACATGGTCGCCATGCAGGAAATCATCTGGAACCTGCGTCCGGACGTGATCGTTGAAACCGGCATCGCCCACGGCGGGTCGTTGGTGTTTTACGCCTCGATCCTGGAACTGATGGGCCATGGCGAAGTGCTGGGTGTCGACATCGATATCCGCCAGCACAACCGCGAAGCGATCGAAGCTCACCCGATGAGCAAACGCATCCGGATGATTCAGGGTTCGAGCATCGATACTGCCATTGTCGACCAGGTGCGCGAGCGCATCCAGGGCAAGAAAGTGCTGGTGGTACTCGACTCCAATCACACCCACGAACACGTGCTCGAAGAGCTGCGCCTGTATGCACCGATGGTCTCGGTGGGCAGCTATTGCGTGGTCATGGACACCGTGGTCGAAGACATGCCGGAAGATGCGTTTCCGGACCGTCCGTGGGGCAAGGGTGACAACCCGAAAACCGCGGTCTGGGCCTACCTGGAAGAGAACCGTGATTTCGAGATCGACCAGGCAATTCACAGCAAGCTGCTGATCACTGTCGCGCCAGATGGCTACCTGCGCCGAGTGCGCTAAGCGGCAACTTCATTCGAGTTTTCATCAGGCAATCAGTCAGTGGTGGGGAAGGTTATGCAAGGCATTTACGGTTCAGAAAACACGTCGTCCCTGAGTGAGCTGTTCACTCTGGTGCTGATTACGCACAATCGTCCGGCGTTCTTGCGCCGGGCATTGCAGTTCTACAGCACGCTGCCTTGCAAGATCCTGGTCCTCGATTCATCGGCCATCGCGCTGGAAGGCGCGGCTACGGTTGCGGACACCATCGACTATCGGCACTTGCCGCAATTTGGCTACTGGGGAATCCAGGCCAAACTGGCGTACGGCGTGGAGCAGGTCACCACGCCATACATGGTCTTCGCCTCCGACGATGATTTTCTGTTGCACGGTGCCCTCACCGAGTCGGTGAGCTTCCTTGAAGCCAACCCCGACTACGGTCTGTGCCATGGCTATTGCCTGATGTACCTGACCCACTCCAACTATGTGCAGTACTACCGTCGTGACAAGAAAGTACACGAGGACTACAACGCCGAGCGCGGTCAGGATCGTGTCCTGGATTTCATGAGTCAGTACATTCCGCCGTTCTACGCGGTCCACCGCACCTCGCTGCTGCGTGACTGGTATGAAGCGATGCCTGAAGGCACGATCTTCCAATGGCAGGAAATCGGTCATGCCTACTACATGCTGGCACGGGCCAAGGCGCGGATTCTCCCGACGCCGTACGTTGTGCGAGAGGTCAACTACGGTCGCTCGGATCACAACACCGAAATCATGACGACCTTGAGCTTCAAGGACGCCCGCTCTGTCGCCGACCGCGAGCGCTTTGCCGGGTTTCTGGCGTCGCTACCGACTGGCATCAGCGGTCTGGACGAAAAGCAGACCGCTGAGGTTGCCCTGCAAAGCTTTGCCACCCTGGCCGAGAGCCTGACAACCCGTAACGGGTTGACCATAGAGCCGATTTTCGAGTCCTACTGGACAGATCCGACGGTGGGGCCGAAGCGGGTCTTTGGCGCTGAGCAATACGTCGAAATGCCGTTCTACAACAGCGCTTTCTTCGAACAACTCACGCAGTGCGAATTTTTGCTGCATGCGATGCCGGCCGGGCGCTTGCAACTCGAAGAAATGGAAGGCGCATTGCTCAAGCAAGAGGCCTTGCAGCGCACCTACTCCAATGACAGTTCGGCGACGATCCAGAACCGTCTGCTTGAAGCCGTTCGGCTGGGGGCCTTCAACCGTCGGGTGCTGCAAAAGCTTGCGCAGCAGCTCCAGCAGATGGATGAGCCCGCTGATGCCCAGGTGCTGACCGACTGGGTTCAGCGTCTGGACAGCGTGCCGATCTTCGACAGTCGCCAGTTACTCGACACGATGCCATCGGGACGTCTGCGCAACTGGCTGCAAGCCCGGCAGCCGAACGACACCGTGGTGAGGAAAATCAACCAGCACCTGGCGGCCAACGAAGGGGGGCCTCAGTTCGGTATTCTGCTGCTCGATCTGGACGCAAACATGGACAAACTCCAGGTCACTCTGGATAGCCTCATGGAGAGTGCGTTCCGGGCGTTCAAAGTGGTGGTCTTCACCACGGGCGACTTGCCGGCGGTCACCACGGCACAAAACACGCTGCATTTCGTCAAGGTTACGGCGGCCAATTACGTCGACAAGCTGAACCAGATCGCTCGCCAGTCGACGTCGGACTGGTTGCTGCTGGCCGAGGCGGGCGACGAGTTCACCGCTGCCGGTTTCTTGCGTGCCAGTCTCGAGTTGCAGAACGCCGAGGGTTGCCGTGCGGTGGCGATGGACGAAATTCATCGCCAGGCCAATGGCACGCTGGTCGATGTGTTCCGGCCAGCCTTCAACCTCGACCTGTTGCAGAGCCTGCCGGCACTTGTCGCGCGGCACTGGTTGATCCGCCGCGAAGCGCTGGTGGAGGTCGGCGGTTTTGCCCGCGAACTCACCTCGGCACTCGAGTTCGACCTACTGCTGCGCTTGATCGAAACCGGTGGCCTGGCCGGTCTTGCCCATTTGGCCGAGCCGTTGCTGATCACCGCCGCACCCGAGCTGGCAGGCAATGACCACGAGCGTCAGACGTTGGTTCGTCATATGGCGACGCGCGGTTATCAGGCCCAGGTCAGCACCGAAGTGTCGGGTGGTTACCGTATCGACTACCGTCATGCCGGTCGCCCGAAGGTGTCGATCATCATCCATAGCCAGGACAACCTCGAGCACTTGCAGCGCTGCCTGGTCAGCGTTTTGCAGCGCACACGCTATCAACATAATGAAATCGTCATTGCCGATAACCACAGCCAGTCCACCGAGCTGCTCGCCTGGCTCGACAGCCTGGAGAAAAACGGCGCAGGCCGGATTCGTCTGGTCAAGACAACGCAACGCCTGAGCACGTCGGCCCTGATCAACCTGGCCGCCGAGCAGGCGCAGGGTGAATACCTGGTGCTGCTGGCGGCGGACGCCGAAGTGGTCAACGCGAACTGGATCGAGGCGTTACTCAATCAGGCCCAGCGTCCCGAAGTCGGGGTGGTCGGCGCCAAACTGCTGGACCGCGAAGGCAGTGTCACCGGTGCCGGCCTGATTCTGGGGCTCAACGGCGAGATCGCTTCGCCCTTCATCGGCGAGAAAAAGGAGGCGCCGGGCTACATGCGCCGACTGCTCGTCGAACAGAATTACTCGGCCGTCTCCGGTGCGTGCCTGATGATTCGCAAGGAGGTTTTCGTTGCCCTCGGCGGACTGGATCGTGAGCATTTCGATGAGGTGTACGCCGATGTCGATCTCTGCCTGAAAGTTGCCGATGCCGGTTTGCTCACGGTGTGGACGCCGCAGGTTCAGATTGCCCATCCGGGCGTTTTGCCGAACGAACCTCAGGCACTGGCAGCCTTGCGCGACAAGTGGCAGGCGCGCTTTGCGCACGACGAGGCTTACAACAACAATCTGGCCTTGACCGGCAAGGGCTTTGCCCTGGGTGAACCCGCCCCGGTGAACTGGGCGCAGTTGCTCGCATAAGCCTGACTGACAGGTACAAGGACTCAAGGCATGTTCAACGGTAAATCAATTTTCATCTCTGGCGGCACCGGCTCGTTCGGGCGCAATTTCATCCGCCGGTTGCTGGAGCAATATCAGCCCAAGCGTGTGGTGGTGTTCTCCCGCGATGAGCTCAAACAGTACGAGATGCAGCAGACGTTCAACGCGCCGTGCATGCGTTATTTCCTCGGTGATGTGCGCGACGCTGACCGTTTGCGTCAGGCCATGCGCGGTATCGATTACGTGGTGCATGCCGCGGCGCTGAAGCAAGTGCCGGCGGCGGAATACAACCCCACTGAATGCATTCGCACCAACGTCAACGGTGCGGAAAACATCATTGCCGCGGCCATCGATAACGGCGTGAAAAAGGTCGTCGCGCTGTCCACCGACAAGGCTGCCAGCCCGATCAACCTGTACGGCGCGACCAAGCTACTGTCGGACAAATTGTTCGTCGCCGCGAACAACATTGCCGGGGATCAGAACACACGTTTTTCAGTGGTCCGCTACGGTAACGTGGCCGGCTCGCGGGGGTCGGTGGTGCCGTTTTTCAGCAAGCTGATTGCCGAGGGCGCGGCAGAGTTACCGATCACCGATGAGCGCATGACACGCTTCTGGATCACCCTCGATCACGGCGTGCAGTTTGTGCTCGACAGCTTTGCCCGCATGCACGGCGGTGAAGTGTTCGTGCCGAAGATCCCGTCGATCCGCATCGTCGATCTGGCGTTGGGGATGGCTGAACATTTGCCGCACAAGAACGTCGGCATTCGTCCGGGGGAAAAATTGCATGAGCTGATGGTCCCGCTGGACGACGCGCGCATGACCCTGGAGTTCGATGATCACTACACGATTCAACCGTCGATCCGCTTCACCAGCGTCGACGTGGATTTTGCCGTCGACAAACTGGGTGAGCAGGGCAAGCCTGTGAGCGAGGATTTCGAGTACCGCTCCGACACCAATCCGCACTTCCTGTCGGTAGGCCAGATCGCAGATCTGCACGCGGAGCTGTCGGCATGATTCCCTACGGTCGGCAAAGTCTCGATCAGGCGGACATCGATGCGGTGGTCGCCGTGTTGCAGTCCGACTGGCTGACACAAGGGCCGACCATTGAACGCTTCGAACAGGCCATGGCCGAGCGTTGTCAGGCCGATTTCGCGGTGGCGGTATGCAATGCCACGGCGGCGCTGCACATTGCCTGCCTGGCGGCAGGGCTCGGTCCGGGTGATCGCTTGTGGACGACGCCGAACACTTTTCTGGCCTCGGCCAACTGCGGCCGTTACTGCGGCGCTGACGTCGACTTCGTGGATATCGATCCGCTGACCTGGAACCTCGACGCCTACACCCTGGCGGCGAAGCTCGAAGCTGCCGAGCGCGACGGCACGCTGCCGAAGGTTCTGGTGGCCGTGGCGTTTTCCGGTCAAAGCTGCGACATGCGCATGATCGCCGAATTGGCTGAACGTTATGGCTTCACGGTGATCGAGGATGCATCCCACGCGGTCGGTGCGTCCTATGCCGGGCGTCCGGTGGGCTGCGGCGAATTTGCGGCGATGACGGTGTTCAGTTTTCACCCGGTGAAGATCATCACCAGTGCCGAGGGCGGCATGGTCCTGACCAATCGCCCGGAATTGGCCGAGCGCCTGCGACGTCTGCGCAGCCACGGCATGACCCGCGATCCCCAGCAGATGACCGAATCCAGTCACGGTCCCTGGTACTACCAGCAAGTGGAATTGGGCTTCAATTACCGGATCACCGATCTGCAAGCGGCCCTCGGTCTGTCACAGCTGAATAAGCTCGACGGCTTCATCGAGCGTCGTCGTGAGCTGGCGGCGCGTTATGACCGATTGTTGGCATACCTGCCGCTGACCTTGCCCAGCGCGCAACCTGATGCCGAGTCGGCGTGGCATCTGTACGTGGTGCGGTTGCAACCTGATCGGATCAGCCTCAGCCATCGGCAGGTGTTCGAAGGGTTGCGGGCCGCCGGGATCGGGGTGAACCTGCACTATATTCCGCTGCATTTGCAGCCGTACTATCGTGATCTGGGGTTTGCCGAGGGAGACTTTCCGCAGGCCGAGCGTTATTACGCCGAAGCCATCAGCCTGCCGCTGTTCCCTCTGCTGAGCGATGAACAACAGGACTTCGTAGTCGAGCAACTGCGTCGGTTGGTTCTTGAGGAGTAGTGACACTTGAGCTGCGTTGCAATCATTCCGGCCCGCGGTGGCAGCAAGCGAATCCCGCGCAAGAACCTCAAGCCGTTCGACGGTGTACCGATGATCGTCCGTTCGATCCGTACGGCACTCGATTGCGGGTTGTTCGATCAAGTCGTCGTCAGTACGGATGACGAAGAAATTGCCGACGTCGCCCGGGCTCATGGCGCGCTGGTGCCGTTCGTGCGGCCTGTCGAACTGGCTGATGATTTCACTGGGACAGCTGCGGTGATCGTGCATGCCTTGAGCCAATTGCCGACCTTCGACTACGTCTGCTGCATCTACGCTACCGCGCCGCTGTTGCAGGCACGCTATCTGCGTCAGGGGCATGAATTACTGGTGCAGCATCCGGACAAGTCCTTCGCTTTTTCCGTGGCCGGTTTCGGCTTCCCGGTGCAACGTGCCTTGACCCTCGACGAGCAGGGTGCCTTGACCTCGCTCTATCCGGAGTTTCGCAACACCCGCTCCCAGGATTTGCCTGAAGCCTATCAGGATGCCGGCCAGTTCTATTGGGGGCGCAGAGAGGCCTGGTTGCGCGGCGATGCGCTGTTTTCGCCGGTGAGCCTGCCGGTGATTCTGCCTCGGCATCTAGTGCAGGACATCGACACCCTTGAAGACTGGAAGCGTGCCGAATACCTCTATGCCGCATTGAAAGCTGGCGGAGAGCTGCAATGAGAGTGCTGATCCGCGCCGACGCGTCGCCGACCATTGGCAGCGGTCACATCGCTCGTTGCCTGACCCTGGCCAGAGTTCTGCGCAAGCAGGGCGCGCAGGTGGCTTTCGCTTGTCGCCTGTTGTCGGGTCATCGACTGGATGCACTGCAAGCCGAGGGCTTTGAAGTCTTCGCCCTGGCGGCTCGTTACCCTGATGAAGACCCGCAGCAGGCGATCGAATCCTTGCTGCCTTGGCAGGCGGACATCGCCGCGCTTGGGCAAGCGCTGAGCAATCATCCGGCCTTCGATTGGGTCATCGTCGACCACTACGGCCTCGACCATCATTGGCAGACCGCGGCCCGCCGCTGGGCGCCCAGGATTGCCGCTGTGGACGATCTCGCCACTCGAACCTACAACGTCGATCTGCTGCTCAACCAGAATTTATCGGGTACGCCACAAGCCTATGCCTCGCTGCTGGCGCCTGGTTGCCAGACCTTGCTCGGCCCACGTTTTGCCTTGCTGCGCGATGAATTCTGCTGCCCGGCGATTCCGGTCAAGCCCCAGGCCAGGCGAGTGCTGGTGAATTTCGGTGGCTTCGATGCGGCGATGCAAACCCATCACGCGATGCTGGCAATGGCGGATTTGCATGAGCTCGAAGTCGATTTCGTCGCCGGTGCCGACAACCCGGCCTGGGCACAGATGCAGGCGCTTGCAGCCAGTCGTCCGAACTGGCGCTTGCACAGTTTTGTCAGCGACTTCTATCGTTTGATGACCGAGGCCGACCTGTTTGTCGGTGCCGGTGGCGGCACCAGTTGGGAGCGGGCGGCCATGGGGTTGCCGACGATCTGCATTGCGGTTTCGAACAATCAGCAAGCCAACGGCGAAATAATGGCGACCTCAGGTTCCCATGTGTATCTGGGCCCCCGCGAGAACGTCAGCGTCGAGCAATTGCGTCAGGCCATCGCTTTTCTTGCGGGCAATCAGGGCTTACGCCAAAGTCTGGCCGAACACTCGCGTCAGCTGGTCGATGGACGGGGTGCGCAGCGGGTTGCGGCAGCGCTCGCCGGTGCGGTACTGCAGGTTCGCAAGGCGTCCCTGGACGATGCGCAGCTGCTGTTCGAGGGGCGCAATGCCGAGTCGGTGCGGCGCTGGTCGCTGGATACGCAAGTCATCGATTGGCAACGGCATCAAGGCTGGCTGGCTGCGAGCCTGAGCAACCCCGGGCGATTGCTGTTGATTGCCGAGGCGGACGATGGCCCGGTCGGGGTACTGCGTTATGACCTGGACGGACTGGCAGCCGAAGTCTCGATTTACCTGCTTGAAGGCCGCCTCGGTCTGGGGTGGGGCAGGGCGCTGCTGGCGCGGGGCGAAGCCTTCGTGACCACCCATTGGCCGCAACTGCAGGCCATCACCGCTCAAGTGTTGCCGGAGAATCAGTCGTCGCTGAAGCTGTTTCGCGGGGCAGGATTCACCCAGCGTGCTTGCGCGTTCACGCGCATATTGAAGGATCACCGCAATGACTAGTTTCAAGATCGGCAACCGCTTAATCGGTGCTGACGCGCCGCCGTTCATCATTGCCGAAATGAGTGGCAACCATAACCAGTCGCTGGAGGTGGGGCTGCAGATCGTCGAAGCCGCGGCCAAGGCCGGTGCCCATGCCTTGAAGCTGCAAACCTACACCGCCGAGACCATGACCCTGGACCTGTCCGAAGGTGAGTTTTTCATCAAGGACCCGAACAGCCTCTGGGCCGGTTCTTCGCTGTACGCGTTGTACGAGAAGGCTCATACACCTTGGGAATGGCACGCGCCGATTTTCGCCCGGGCCAAAGAGCTGGGCATGCTCGCGTTCTCCACACCGTTCGATGACACCGCGGTTGACTTCCTCGAAAGCCTCGATGTACCGGCCTACAAGATCGCCAGTTTCGAGAATACCGACCTGCCACTGATTCGGCGGGTCGCCGCCACCGGCAAGCCGCTGATCATTTCGACCGGCATGGCCAGCATCGCTGAACTCGACGAAACCGTGCGTGCCGCCCGTGAGGCCGGTTGCAAGGATCTGGTGTTGCTCAAATGCACCAGCACTTACCCTGCGACGCCCGCCAACAGCAACGTGCGGACGATTCCTCATTTGCGCGAATTGTTTGGCTGTGAAGTTGGCCTGTCCGATCACTCCATGGGTGTTGGAGTGTCTGTCGCCGCGGTGGCACTGGGTGCGACAGTGGTGGAAAAACATTTCACCCTCGACCGTGCCGCGGGTGGCGTGGATGCCAGTTTCTCTCTGGAGCCTGACGAGCTGGCCAGTCTGGTGATCGAAACCGAACGCGCCTGGCAGGCCATGGGCCATGTGCATTACGGCGTGACTGAAGCCGAGCGCAAGTCCGTGGTGTATCGCCGCTCGCTCTATGTGACTCAGGACATGGCTGCCGGCGAACCCTTTACCGTCGCTAATCTGCGGGCCATCCGTCCTGGCCTGGGGCTGGCACCCAAGCACGCTGAATCCCTTCTGGGCCGCCGTGCCCGCCAGGCCATCAAGCGCGGAACGCCGCTGGATTGGTCATTGGTCGAATAACGCCTTATCGGCCCGATTCGGCAAAATAGAGTGACCTGCGAGTCATAACGCGCATCTTCACTGTATTGTATTAATCGGGAAGGTGGCGCCTGGCCTGTTTTTGGCCCAGTGATAGTCTTTTATTCTTCCCGTCCGTCGCTCCCTCGGGGCGACATTTTTCTCTGTTTGTCGGCGCCCCTCGAATCATTACGAGCGGTGGTATTGGGCTGTTTATTATTGGGAAGCCGTAATGATTGGCATAAAAAGCATTGCGAGCTACGTTCCTGTAGCCGGCGTGGACAATTACGCACAAGGTGCAAAATTCGAAAAGGATGAAGAGTTCATCCTGGGCAAGATCGGTTCGGCCTTCCTGCCGCGCAAAGACGCCGGGCAGGAAACCTCGGACCTGTGTGTCGAAGCAGCCAATGCGCTGTTCGCCAACAATCCCGACTTGAAACGTGAAGACATCGACGTGCTGATCGTTGTCACCCAGAACGGCGACGAAGAAGGCCTGCCGCACACCGCAGCTATCGTTCAGGACAAACTGGGCCTGCCGACTACCGTGGCCGCGTTCGATATTTCCCTGGGCTGCTCCGGCTACGTCTACGGCATCTACGCCATCAAGGGTTTCATGGAAGCTGCTGGCTTGAAGAATGGCCTGCTGATCACCGCTGATCCGTACTCGAAGATCGTCGACCCGGAAGACCGCAACACCACCATGCTGTTTGGAGATGCCGCCACCGCGACCTGGATGGGTGAAAACGCGCCATGGCAATTGGGCAAGGCCAAGTTCGGCACCGACGGTTCCGGTGCGCCGCACCTGAAGGTGACCGACGGGGTGTTCTTCATGAACGGCCGTCAGGTGTTCAATTTTGCGCTGCTTAAAGTCCCGGCGCATTTGCACGAGTTGCTGGCCGATTCGCAACTGACCGCTGACGATATCGATGCCTTTTGCATCCATCAGGGCAGTGCAGCGATTGTCGATGCTGTGGCGCGACGCTTCGAAGGCGAGCCGGAGAAGTTCATCAAGGACATGGTCGAGACCGGCAACACGGTGTCATCGAGCATTCCGTTGCTGTTGGAAAAACATGTCCTGGACTCCGGTTGGAAACGCGTTGCGTTGAGCGGTTTCGGCGTTGGTCTGTCGTGGGGTTCGGCGATTATCTATCGCCCTTGATCTTTCAAAAGCCAGGCACAAAAAAAGCGTTCAAGGTGTAACCTTGAGCGCTATTTTTTTGCCCGAATGAGAAGCGAGGCTTCATGAGCGAGTTCTTTGAGCGCAACGGCGAGTTGATACAGCGACGCTGGCCCAACGTCTGGCATCGACTGACGGTGGAGAACAGCGCCGCCTTGCAAACTGATCTGGTGGAAGGCCTGGGCTCGACGTTGAGCATCAATGGCATTCAGTTGACCAGTCGCCATGACCGCACTCGCGAAGCGTTGCTTCAGGCCGACAGCCTGCCCGTCGACAGTCCGGTGGTGCATGTCTATGGCACCGGGCTGGGTGATTTGCAGTTGCAATTGCTGGAGCGTGCCGGGCTTGAACGGTTGTACGTGCACATTCTGAACGGTGCGGTGTTTGCCTTGGTGCTGCAACTGCTCGATCAACAGCCGTGGCTCGGTGATTCGCGAGTGGTGCTGCTGTACGCCGGCGATCTGTCGGAAATCCAGTTGCCGTACTTCGCGCTGCCTTCGGAGCTGGTGCTGGCGGACGACTTCAATGCCAAAATCCGCGACCGGCTGATCAGCGAAACCCACCTGACCTTCAACAATCGCGAATTCGATGCCGACAATCCGGAAATTGCCGAGCGTTTGCAGGCGTGTGTAGAGCGCGTTCGCGCCGATGCCGATGTTGCCGAGCTGTTTGCCACCTGTTCCGGCAGGGAAGTGTTTGTCATTGCCACCGGGCCGAGCCTGGAACAGCACTTCGACACGCTGCGTACGGTACGCGAACAGGCGCAGCGGCCGCTGTTCATTTGCGTCGATACAGCCTACCGACCGCTTGTCGAGCATGGGATCAAACCGGATGTGGTGGTCACGATTGATCAGCGCATCTCGACGCGACATTTGCCGTCCGATGCCGCGAGCGATATTACGCTGGTCTATATGCCTATGGTCGATCCAGCGGTTTTGGGGGGCTGGCAGGGCAAGCGTTACGTGGCCTATTCCGCCAGTCCTGTCTATAAGGACATGCGCCAGCAATTACCCAAGGCCCAACTCTTTGTCGGTGGCAGTGTGATTCACCCGGCGGTGGACCTGGCGGTACACATGGGGGGCAGCCAGATCACTCTGTTCGGCGCCGACTTTGCTTTCCCGAACAACAAGACCCACGCCGGCTGGAATGACGGTGATCTTGGACCGCAAGTGAGCGCTGCCCGGCACTGGGTCCTCGATGGCCACGGTCAGCGAGTCAAGACGCAGCTCAATTTCCGCAGTTACCTGTGCGAGCTGGAGCGGTACATCGCCGGGCATCCTCAGGTGGCTTTCTATAACAGCAGTCGGGCAGGGGCGATGATCGTCGGCACGACGTTTCACCCGGAGCTCACGCGATGACTGAATCCTCCCTGGTTGCCGAGGCGCGGCAGTGTTCCGTTTTGTTCCGTCTGGGACGAGATGTCGAAGCTGCGCTGCTGATGGTCCAGATCTGCAGTGACGTGCAATCCGTGATGGGTCGTGAGAATGTCGAGGTCCAATCCCGCTGGACGGCGTTGCTCACCGACATGCTTGCCTGTCAGGAGGCACAGGATTGGTTGGCCTTGGCTGATTATCTCGATCATGAGTTGCCCCAATTGCTGGAAGCCGCCGCTGCCGGTTAAGGCTTTTTGACAATGGCCGGTACAGGCGAGTCCTCGCTGTCCCGTTACTGGCATTTCCCTGACGTCACTTTTTTGGGTTGGATTGCCGCCAGGCCCTTGTTTCATTGAGGGTGGCAGTGTGATGGCAAATTTTTTTCAAAATCCCCTAAAGCAACCTGCGTTCGCGACGATAACTATTACGAAGGTTCTCTAGGCCATACCCGGCGGTTGCCAGGGCCGGAAGCCGCAGTACCCAACCAACGAGGAATTCGTCATGGCTTTGACAGTAAACACCAACACTACTTCGCTGAACGTTCAGAAGAACCTGAACCGGGCTTCCGACGCTCTGTCGACTTCGATGACTCGCCTGTCTTCCGGCCTGAAAATCAACAGCGCCAAAGACGACGCCGCCGGCCTGCAAATCGCTAGCCGTATGACCTCGCAGATCCGTGGTCAGACCATGGCTATCAAAAACGCCAACGACGGTGTTTCGATCGCTCAGACCGCTGAAGGCGCTCTGCAAGAGTCGAGCAACATTCTGCAGCGTATGCGTGAAATCGCACTGCAATCGCGAAACGATTCCAACGGCACTGCTGACCGTACCGCTCTGGACAAAGAATACCAACAGTCGATCGCTGAGCTGACCCGTATCGCTCAGTCGACCAACCTGAACGGTAAGGCGCTGATCAACGGTACTGCTGGCTCGATGGAATTCCAGGTCGGTGCGGGTACTACTTCCGACAACCAGATCACCCTGACCCTGTCGACCAGCTTCGACGCCAGCGCCCTGGGCATGACCGGTACTACCATCTCCGGTGTTTCCAACGCAGCCAACCACTCGGCAGTACTGTCGGCTATCTCGGCCATCGACCTTGCAATGGCGAACATCAACTCCACTCGTGCTGACCTCGGTGCTGCTCAAAACCGTTTCTCCACCACCATCTCCAACCTGCAGAACATCAACGAAAACGCCAGTGCTGCACTGAGCCGCGTACAAGATACCGACTTCGCTGCTGAAACTGCACAGCTGACCAAGCAACAAACTCTGCAACAAGCCTCCACCGCAGTTCTGGCTCAGGCCAACCAACTGCCATCCGCTGTACTGAAACTGCTTCAGTAATAGCTGGATGAGTTTTGGCGGGGGAGTGCGCACGCGCGCTCTCTCGCTTTTTTAGTTTAAGAGGTGATGGACATGGATATGAGCGTGAAGCTGAACTTGTCTTATCCAGCTGCGAAGCCGGCGACGACTGTTGCTGACAAGCCGGCGGAAAAGCCTCGAGCCGATGCTGCCACAGTGGCAACGGTCAAGGATGAGCCAAAAGACGCGGTAACCGAGCAGGACAAACTGAAGATGGCCGTTCAGGAAATTGAAAAGTTCGTTCAGTCGGTCAAGCGCAACCTGGAGTTCTCGATCGATGAGCCTTCAGGCAAAGTAATTGTCAGAGTGATTGCCAGCGACTCGGGTGAAGTGGTTCGCCAAATCCCCAATGAAGAAGTGCTCAAGCTGGCCAATAGTTTGAATGATGCAAGCAGTCTGTTGTTCAGCGCTAAGGCCTGACAGCTGGCACGAATTTTGTTGCTATGTTCTTTTGGGCGTTTAATGGTCAAAAGGCCGGCGACACACTGAAGGGAGTCCCACATGGCAAGTCCAATTCTACCGGGTCTGGGGTTAGGCTCCGGCCTTGACACCACTGCTATCGTCAAAGCCTTGGTTGATGCTGACAAAGCGGCCAAGCAGAGTCAGATCAACCGACAGACGACCAGCAATACCTCGCAGATTTCCGGTGTCGGGACCCTCAAGAGTGTCCTGGCGAATTTCCAGACCGCGATCAAAAACCTCGGTGATACGAAGACCCAGCAGTTCCTGGGTTACAGCGCCACGAGTTCCGATCCCAAAGTGCTGACTTCTGTCGCCAGCAACTCGGCGGTCAACGGCACTTATGTCATCAAGGTCAACAATCTCGCGACCTCGTCGAAAGTGGCGACTGCCGCGTTTGCCGGCGGCCCTAGCAGTGCCATTCCGAGTGGTACGCTCAATATCACTCAAAATGGCATTTCCCGTCCTGTCGACATTCCCGCCGGCGCAACGCTGCAATCGGTACGGGATGCGATCAACACCCAGCAAGGCGCCAATGGCTTCAGTGCCAACATTGTCACTGACTCCTTCGGCTCTCGTTTGGTGATGGGGTCCACTGCTACTGGTGCAGGTTCCGATATCACGCTCAGTGGTATTGCCGGCCTGGAAATCACCGCGGGCCAGAAAATGGGTGTCACGCCTACAGCGACCTCGGCCGGTGCGATCGGCGAACTCGCTGTGGACGCCAGCTTCACGGTTGACGGATTGGCGATCACCAGCAAATCCAACACTGTGGATAGCGCCATTTCCGGCCTGACACTGAATCTGGTGGCGGGTGGTGGGGTAACATCCACTGTGACGGTCGGGCCGAACAATGACGGTTTGAAAAAATCGATCCAAGCCTTCGTCGACGCTTACAACCAGGTTGTCACCAGCGTCAATACGCTGACCAAGCCCTCCCTGGATAAAGATGGCAAGCCAACCATTGCCGCGGCGTTGACCGGTGACCCGCTGGCTCGGGGCATCCTGGCGTCGATCCGTGAACCGTTGGCCAGTACTGGTGCAGGCGACAAGCTGACCGTACTTTCACAGTTGGGTATTACCACCAACCAGAAAACCGGTGCGCTCGATTTTGACAGCACCAAGTTCTCTGCAGCTATGGATACGCAGAAGCTGGGTGGTGAGGTTCAGAAGCTGTTCCTGGGTGATCCAACGGCGACCGGTGATGCGGCCATGGGGCTGCTGGAACGAATGAATACGGTGATTACGCCTTATACCGTCACTGGCAGCGAAGGCATCCTTGATGCGCGTTCGACCAACCTGGCGAAGGTCAAAACCAACCTGGCCAGCCAGCAGGAGGCACTGGATCGTCGGATCGCGACGCTGACCGACGTGCTGACCAAGAAGTACAACGCTATGGACACCCTGGTCGGTAAGCTAAAGGCTACTGCCAGCAACATTACCTCGATGTTCGAGGCAATGAACGCACAGAAAAACGCCTCATAGCGCGTAAGCGCCAAAAGCCCGGCAGCGGATTCCGCTTGTCGGGCTTTTTTTGTTTCGATCTAAAGATTTTTGACGCCGTGTCGATACACTGGCTATACGAATCACAAAGTTTTAATGAGGTAGAACATGAACCCGATGTTAGCCCTTCGGCAGTACCAGAAGATTGGCGCTCAGGCCCAGACTTCCGAAGCCAGCCCCCATCGCCTGGTGCAAATGCTCATGGAGGGTGGTCTGGATCGCATCGCTCAGGCCAAGGGTGCCATGGAGCGCAAGGATATCCCCAACAAAGGCATTTTCATCGGCAAGGCGATCGGGATCATCGGCGGCTTGCGTGAGGGCCTGGACCTGGAAAACTCTGTTGAGTCTGTGGGTGAGCTGGACAAGCTATACACCTACATGATGAAGCGTCTGACAGAAGCCAACGTCAAAACCGATCCAAAGATTCTCGACGAAGTCGCTGATTTGCTTCGCACTGTCAAAGACGGCTGGGATGCTATCGCCGCGCCGGGTCCGCAGTTTTAAGGAGATCACCATGAGTCTTGTATTGCAGCGAATCGAACAAACCCGTGAAGGCCTGGTCGGTGCTTTGGCTGAGCGTAACTGGGAAGCCATTGGTGAATTGGACCTGGCTTGCCGTTCCTGCATGGAAGACGTCTTGAGTGAAGCTTCGGTGGACGAGGCCGCGTTACGCGATAATCTTGAGGAGTTGCTGGGGGTGTATAAACAGCTTCTGGAGGCGGCGACAGGGGAGAGGCAAGCGATAGTGGATGAGATGTCGCAGATCCACCAAGCACAGAGCGCGGCAAAGGTTTACCATCTGTTTGGTTGATTAACCGTCAGTTAATACAAACATAGTGCGCCATAAATTTGACTGTGCACGGTTTTTTGACTTAACTAGTGGCTGGTTGAACATTTCAGGCGTCTACAGGCATCAACGTGTCTGCAAGCGTCTAGCTTGCCCCCTCATTTCGGGCATTGAGTTGACTAGGGAAGTTGCTATTGCATGTGGCGTGAAACCAAAATTCTGCTGATTGATGACGATAGCGTCCGCCGCCGCGACTTGGCGGTGATATTAAATTTTCTTGGCGAAGAAAATTTACCCTGCGGTAGCCATGACTGGCAGCAGGCTGTCGGCTCATTGTCGTCAAGTCGTGAAGTGATCTGTGTCCTCATCGGGACAGTCAATGCTCCTGGCGCACTTACGGGCTTGTTAAAGACACTCTCCACCTGGGATGAGTTCCTTCCGGTTTTGTTAATGGGCGATAATTCTTCCGTTGACTTGCCAGAAGACCAGCGTCGCCGAGTGCTTTCGACCCTCGAAATGCCACCCAGCTACAGCAAGTTGCTCGACTCCCTGCACCGTGCCCAGGTCTATCGCGAGATGTACGACCAGGCCCGCGAGCGCGGTCGTCATCGCGAACCCAATCTTTTCCGTAGTCTTGTCGGCACCAGCCGGGCGATTCAACACGTCCGTCAGATGATGCAGCAAGTCGCCGACACCGACGCCAGCGTACTGATTCTCGGCGAGTCCGGGACTGGCAAGGAAGTGGTTGCGCGCAACCTGCACTATCACTCCAAGCGTCGTGACGCGCCGTTCGTACCGGTCAACTGCGGGGCGATCCCGGCCGAGTTGCTGGAAAGCGAACTGTTTGGCCACGAGAAGGGCGCCTTCACCGGGGCAATCACCAGCCGCGCCGGGCGTTTCGAACTGGCCAATGGTGGCACGCTGTTCCTCGATGAAATCGGCGACATGCCGCTGCCGATGCAGGTCAAGCTGCTGCGCGTGCTGCAGGAACGCACCTTCGAGCGCGTGGGCAGCAACAAGACCCAAAGCGTCGATGTGCGGATCATCGCGGCGACCCACAAGAACCTCGAAAGCATGATCGAGGTCGGCACCTTCCGCGAAGACTTGTACTACCGCCTGAACGTATTCCCGATCGAGATGGCGCCGCTGCGCGAACGTGTCGAAGACATCCCGTTGCTGATGAACGAGTTGATCTCGCGCATGGAGCACGAGAAGCGTGGTTCGATCCGTTTCAACTCGGCGGCGATCATGTCGCTGTGCCGCCACGGCTGGCCGGGCAACGTCCGCGAGCTCGCCAACCTGGTGGAACGCATGGCGATCATGCATCCGTACGGGGTGATCGGCGTGGTCGAGCTGCCGAAGAAATTCCGTTACGTCGACGATGAGGACGAGCAACTGGTCGACAGCCTGCGCAGCGATCTTGAAGAGCGGGTGGCCATCAACGGTCATACTCCGGACTTCTCGGCCGGCGCCATGCTGCCACCGGAAGGTCTGGACCTGAAGGACTACCTCGGTGGTCTGGAACAAGGGCTGATTCAGCAGGCGCTGGATGATGCCAATGGCATCGTTGCGCGCGCCGCCGAACGCCTGCGCATTCGTCGCACCACACTGGTAGAAAAGATGCGCAAGTACGGCATGAGCCGTCGTGACGGTGATGAACAGGCGGATGATTGACGCCTGTTTTTCAAGTCCTTCATTTGTAGGCGGTTTTTTTTAGGCACGGGTATTGCTACATCCCTCGCAACGTTCCGTTTAACTGACGGTCAGCCAAGCGAGAGAGCACAATGCCCCAAGCCGCCCAGATGTCTCCTGTCCCTGACGCTTCGGGACAACCGTCGTCCGTAGAGCAGGCGAGCCGGCTTGGCCTTGAGCAGGCGTTTGCACTGTTCAACCAGATGTCGAGCCAATTGACCGATTCCTACAGTATGCTCGAAGCCCGAGTCACCGAGCTCAAGGGTGAGCTGGCGGTGGTCAGCGCTCAGCGCATGCAGGAGTTGGCGGAAAAAGAACGCTTGGCCAACCGGCTGCAAAACCTCCTCGATCTGTTGCCCGGCGGCGTCATCGTCATCGACGCCCAAGGCATCGTGCGCGAAGCCAACCCCGCTGCCTGCGAGCTGCTCGGTCTGCCCCTTGAAGGCGAGCTGTGGCGTCATGTCATTGCCCGCTGCTTTGCGCCCCGTGAAGACGACGGTCACGAAATCTCGCTCAAGGACGGTCGGCGTTTGTCGATCTCTACTCGCTCGCTGGATGCCGAGCCCGGTCAGTTGGTGTTGCTCAACGACCTGACTGAAACCCGTCATCTGCAAGATCAGTTGGCCCGCCACGAACGTCTGTCGTCCCTCGGCCGAATGGTCGCTTCGCTGGCTCATCAGATTCGTACCCCCTTGTCCGCCGCCTTGCTCTATGCCAGTCATTTGACTGAGCAAGCGTTGCCGGTCGAGACCCAGCAGCGTTTTGCCGGGCGCCTGAAAGAGCGTCTGCATGAGTTGGAGCATCAGGTTCGCGACATGCTGGTGTTTGCGCGCGGCGAGCTGCCGCTGACCGATCGCGTCACGCCAAAAATGTTGATGCAGTCGCTGCAGGCGGCAGCACTGACCCATGTGCAGGACCTGCCGATTCGCTGGCAGTGCGACAGTCATTCGGGCGAGTTGTTGTGCAATCGCGACACGCTGGTCGGGGCGATCCTGAACCTGATCGAGAACGCCATCCAGGCCGGCGCCGGCGATGTGCGTTTGAAAGTTCATTTCTATACCCGTGACAACAACCTGCGTGTAGCGGTCAGCGACAGCGGTAGCGGCATCGATACGAAAGTACTGGCGCGTCTGGGTGAACCCTTCTTTACCACTAAAACCACCGGAACCGGCCTCGGCCTGACCGTGGTCAAGGCGGTGACGCGTGCTCATCAAGGAGAATTGCAGCTGCGCTCGCGGCTCGGTCGCGGCACGTGTGCGCAGGTGATCCTGCCACTTTTTTCTGGTGAAAAACCCAGCGCTCAGGGAGCGGAGTGAAGGACATGGCAATCAAGGTTTTACTGGTCGAGGACGACCGCGCGCTACGCGAAGCACTGGCGGATACGCTGCTGCTCGCGGGGCACGACTACACGGCAGTAGGTTCGGCAGAAGAAGCGCTGGCGGCGGTCGGTAATGAGGCGTTCAACCTGGTGCTGAGTGACGTCAACATGCCTGGCATGGACGGTCATCAACTGCTCGGATTGCTGCGCACTCGTCAGCCGCAGCTGCCGGTGTTGCTGATGACGGCTCACGGCGCCGTGGAGCGGGCAGTCGACGCGATGCGCCAGGGCGCGGCGGATTACCTGGTCAAACCGTTCGAGCCCAAGGCATTGCTCGATCTGGTGGCACGTCATGCGCTGGGCAGTCTCGGTGCGACCGAGGGCGAGGGGCCTGTAGCGTTCGAGCCGGCCAGTGCGCAATTGCTGGAATTGGCTGCACGGGTAGCGCGCAGTGATTCCACGGTATTGATTTCCGGCGAGTCCGGGACCGGTAAAGAAGTGCTGGCGCGTTACATCCATCAGCACTCTCACCGCGCCAGTCAGCCGTTCATTGCGATCAACTGCGCAGCCATTCCCGACAACATGCTCGAAGCTACGTTATTCGGTCACGAAAAGGGCTCGTTCACCGGCGCCATCGCGGCGCAGGCCGGCAAGTTCGAACAGGCTGATGGCGGGACCATCCTGCTCGACGAAATTTCCGAAATGCCCCTCGGGCTCCAGGCCAAGTTGCTGCGAGTTTTGCAGGAGCGCGAAGTTGAGCGAGTCGGCGCACGCAAGCCGATCACGCTGGACATTCGAGTGGTCGCCACCACCAACCGTGACCTGGCCGGTGAAGTGGCGGCGGGGCGTTTTCGCGAAGACCTTTACTATCGCCTGTCGGTGTTTCCGCTGGCCTGGCGTCCGTTGCGCGAACGTACCGCCGACATCCTGCCATTGGCCGAGCGTCTTCTGGCCAAGTACGTCAATAAAATGAAGCATGCCGCAGCGAGGCTGTCGCCCGAGGCGCAGGCGTGCCTGATTGGTTATCCGTGGCCGGGCAACGTGCGTGAACTGGATAACGCGATTCAGCGGGCGCTGATCCTGCAGCAGGGCGGATTGATACAGCCTGAGGATTTCTGTCTGGCCGGGCCGGTCGCCTGTGCGCCGTTGCCGGCACTGGCTGCGACGCCAGTGCGGGCGGTTGAGATCGAATCCGAGTCGGCCGGGGCGCTGGGCGATGACCTGCGTCGCCGTGAATTCCAGATGATCATCGACACCTTGCGCTCCGAACGCGGCCGTCGCAAAGAGGCCGCCGAGCGTTTGGGCATCAGCCCGCGCACCCTGCGTTACAAGCTGGCGCAGATGCGTGATGCCGGAATGGACGTGGAAGCTTATTTGTTCGCCACCTGAAAGTTGACGCAAGCAACACCGATCTAAATGTGGGAGCGGCGGTGCGACGATTCGACTTGCTCGCGAAAGCTGTAGACCAGCCAGCATCTCTGTTGAATGGAAAACCGTATTCGCGAGCAAGTCGAATCGTCGCACCGCCGCTCCCACATTTGTTTTGCGGTGGTTCACGGTTGAGCAAAGCCCGGAATTGGCTTTTGTTTGGAGCGGCCACGGAGCTGGCACCCTTGTTGCTAACACCTCACTACCCGCCGAGTGAGTGTCAAAAAATTGCGGGTCGCCAAAGACGTAGCTCGTCAAAGAGAGAGACCATGAGCCAAGGTATTGAATTCAATCGATTGATGCTGGACATGCGTTCCATGCAAATGGATGCCATGTCTGCGTCGAAATCGACTGCCGCTGTTCCTGAAGTGGGTGGCAGCAGCTTTTCCGACATGCTCGGTCAGGCCGTCAATAAAGTGAACGAGACGCAGCAGGCGTCCAGTCAGTTGGCCAGTGCCTTCGAGATCGGCAAGAGTGGCGTCGACCTGACGGACGTGATGATTTCCTCGCAGAAGGCCAGCGTGTCTTTTCAAGCGTTGACCCAAGTACGCAACAAGCTGGTTCAGGCATACCAAGACATCATGCAGATGCCGGTTTAAGGACGAATTGAGTCATGGCAGAAGCAGTCGCCGATAATGTTCCGGCCAAGGCCACTCCAATAGACGGCAAGCCGCCGCTGTTCGGGTTGTCCTTCCTGGAAAACCTCTCCGAGATGACCATGTTGCGTCAGGTAGGCCTGTTGGTCGGCCTGGCTGCGAGCGTGGCGATTGGCTTTGCCGTGGTGTTGTGGTCCCAGCAGCCGGACTACCGGCCTCTGTACGGCAGCCTTGCCGGTATGGACGCCAAACAGGTCATGGATACCCTGGCCGCAGCCGACATTCCCTATACCGTTGAACCGAACTCCGGTGCCTTGCTGGTCAAGGCCGATGACCTGTCCCGTGCGCGAATCAAACTCGCGGGCGCTGGTGTCACTCCCAGCGATGGCAACATCGGTTTTGAAATTCTCGACAAGGACCAGGGCCTGGGCACCAGCCAGTTCATGGAAGCGACCCGTTATCGTCGCGGTCTCGAAGGCGAACTGGCCCGCACCATTTCCAGCCTGAACAACGTCAAGGGTGCCCGCGTGCACCTGGCGATTCCGAAAAGTTCGGTGTTCGTGCGCGACGAGCGCAAGCCGAGCGCTTCGATTCTGGTGGAGCTGTACTCCGGCCGCTCGCTGGAGCCTGGTCAAGTGCTGGCGATCATCAACCTGGTGGCCACCAGCGTTCCCGAACTCAGCAAATCCCAGATCACTGTCGTCGACCAGAAGGGCAACCTGCTGTCGGATCAGGCGGAAAATTCCGAACTGACCATGGCCGGCAAGCAATTCGATTACAGCCGTCGCATGGAAAGCATGCTGACTCAGCGCGTGCACAACATTCTGCAACCGGTGCTGGGCAACGATCGCTATAAAGCCGAAGTCTCGGCCGATGTGGATTTCAGTGCCGTCGAGTCGACCTCCGAGCAGTTCAATCCGGACCAGCCGGCGTTGCGCAGCGAGCAGTCGGTCAACGAACAACGTACCGCCAGCAATGGTCCGCAAGGTGTGCCGGGTGCTTTGAGCAACCAGCCGCCGTCGCCTGCCTCCGCACCGCAAACCACCGGTGGCGCTACCGCGTCGGCCGGCATGGTGCAGCCAGGCCAGCCACTGCTGGATGCCAACGGTCAGCAAATCATGGACCCGGCCACCGGCCAGCCTATGCTTGCACCGTACCCGGCGGACAAGCGTCAACAATCCACCAAGAACTTCGAGCTTGACCGTTCCATCAGCCACACCAAACAACAGCAGGGCCGTTTGAATCGCCTCTCGGTGTCGGTGGTGGTGGACGACCAGGTCAAGATCAACGCGGCCAACGGTGAAACCACTCGTGCGCCGTGGACGGCCGATGAATTGGCGCGCTTCACTCGCCTCGTACAGGACGCCGTCGGCTTCGACGCCAGCCGTGGCGACAGTGTCAGCGTGATCAACATGCCGTTCTCCGCCGAGCGCGGTGAAGTGATTGCCGATATTCCGTTCTACTCCCAGCCGTGGTTCTGGGACATCGTCAAGCAAGTGCTGGGTGTCTTGTTCATCCTGGTGCTGGTGTTCGGTGTGCTGCGTCCGGTGCTCAACAACATCACCGGTGGCGGCAAAGGCAAGCAGTTTGCAGGCTTGGGTAGTGACGTCGAGTTGGGTGGCATGGGTGGCCTGGACGGCGAACTTGCCAACGACCGCGTCAGTCTCGGTGGCCCGACCAGCATTCTGTTGCCGAGCCCGAGCGAAGGTTATGACGCACAGTTGAATGCAATCAAGAGTCTGGTGGCAGAAGATCCGGGTCGCGTGGCCCAGGTCGTGAAAGAGTGGATTAACGCAGATGAGTGATAACCGAGCCGTTGCCGCCAAACTGACCAAGGTCGACAAAGCCGCGATTCTGCTGCTGTCCTTGGGTTCTACCGACGCCGCCCAAGTGCTGCGCCACATGGGGCCCAAAGAGGTCCAGCGTGTGGGTGTGGCCATGGCCCAAATGGGTAACGTGCACCGCGAGCAGGTCGAGCAGGTGATGAGTGAGTTCGTCGATATCGTCGGCGACCAGACCAGCCTCGGCGTCGGCTCCGATGACTACGTGCGCAAAATGCTCACGCAGGCCCTGGGCGAAGACAAGGCCAACGGCCTGATCGACCGCATCCTGCTGGGCGGCAACACCAGTGGCCTCGACAGCCTGAAGTGGATGGAGCCGCGCGCCGTCGCCGACGTGATCCGTTACGAGCACCCGCAGATCCAGGCGATCGTGGTGGCGTATCTCGATCCGGACCAGGCGGGTGAAGTGCTCGGCAACTTCGACCACAAGGTGCGTCTGGACATTATTCTGCGGGTCTCCTCGCTGAATACCGTGCAGCCTGCGGCCCTGAAAGAACTCAACCAGATTCTCGAGAAGCAGTTCTCCGGCAACTCGAATGCCTCGCGCACCACCCTGGGTGGCATCAAGCGTGCGGCGGATATCATGAACTTCCTCGACAGCTCGATCGAAGGTCAGTTGATGGACTCGATCCGCGAAGTCGACGAAGACCTGTCCGGTCAGATCGAAGACCTCATGTTCGTGTTCAACAACCTGTCCGATGTCGATGATCGCGGCATTCAGGCGCTGCTGCGCGAAGTGTCCTCCGACGTGTTGGTGCTGGCCCTCAAGGGTTCGGACGAAGGCGTCAAAGAGAAAATCTTCAAGAACATGTCCAAACGGGCGGCCGAACTGTTGCGCGACGACCTCGAGGCCAAAGGCCCGGTGCGCGTCAGCGACGTGGAAACCGCGCAGAAAGAAATCCTCACCATTGCCCGCCGTATGGCCGAAGCCGGAGAAATCGTTCTCGGCGGGAAGGGCGGCGAAGAGATGATCTAAGGTCACTATGTCGTCCAAACATGATGAGTCCAACACCGACCTGATCCGTGGCAAGGACGTCAGTGGTTTCGACGTCTGGTCGCTGCCCAGTTTCGATCCGTTCGTGCCGGAACCCGAGCCTGCGCCGGAACCCGAGCCGCCGGAAATGGAAGAAGTGCCGCTGGATGAAGTCCAGCCACTGACCCTCGAAGAACTCGAAAGCATTCGCCAGGAGGCCTACAACGAAGGCTTCGCCACGGGCGAAAAAGAAGGTTTCCACAGCACCACGCTCAAGGTCCGTCAGGAAGCCGAGGTGGCCCTGGCCGCCAAGATTGCCGCTCTGGAGCAACTGATGGGCCATCTGTTCGAGCCTATCGCCGAGCAGGACACCTTGATCGAAAAGTCCCTGGTCGACCTGGTGCAGCACATCACCAAACAGGTGATTCAGCGCGAACTCGCCATCGACTCGACGCAGATCGAACACGTCATGCGCGAGGCCCTCAAGCTCTTGCCGCTGGGCGTGGGCAATGTGCGGCTGTACATCAATCCGCAAGATTTCGAACAGGTCAAAGCCCTGCGCGAGCGCCATGAAGAAACCTGGCGCATCGTCGAGGACGAGGCGTTGTTGCCCGGCGGTTGCCGGGTCGAGACTGAACACAGTCGCATCGATGCCACGGTCGAAACCCGCGTTGCGCGGGTCATGGACAAGCTCTTCGATCAGTTGCACGAACAGGCCTTGCACCCGGCCGAACCGGATCTGAGCCTGGAGCTGCCGATCAGCGACAAGCCAGCGGTCTCGCCGGTCGAACCCGAACTGGACGTTCCCGATGCGCCTTGATCGCACCAGCTTCGCCAAGCGCCTCGGCAGCTACGCCGAGGCCACGGAGTTGGAAGGCGCGCCGATCCTTGAAGGCCGCTTGCTGCGCATGGTCGGCCTGACCCTCGAGGCTGAGGGCTTGCGCGCCGCCATGGGCAGCCGCTGCATGGTCATCAATGACGATAGTTATCACCCGGTGCAGGTCGAAGCCGAAGTCATGGGCTTCTCCGGCAGCAAGGTGTTTCTCATGCCCGTCGGCAGCGTTGCCGGCATCGCTCCCGGTGCCCGTGTGGTTCCTCTGGCTGATACCGGCCGCTTGCCGATGGGCATGAGCATGCTCGGGCGGGTACTTGATGGCGCCGGTCGCGCGCTGGACGGCAAGGGTGGGATGAAGGCCGAAGATTGGGTGCCGATGGACGGCCCGACCATCAACCCGCTCAAGCGCGAACCGATCAGCGAGCCGCTGGACGTGGGCATTCGCAGCATCAACGGTTTGTTGACGGTCGGTCGCGGCCAGCGTCTGGGCCTGTTCGCCGGTACTGGTGTGGGCAAGAGTGTGCTGCTGGGCATGATGACCCGCTTCACCGAGGCCGACATCATCGTCGTCGGGCTGATCGGTGAGCGGGGTCGTGAAGTTAAAGAATTCATCGAGCACATCCTCGGTGAAGAAGGCCTCAAGCGTTCGGTCGTCGTGGCGTCCCCGGCGGACGATGCTCCGTTGATGCGTCTGCGCGCGGCGATGTACTGCACGCGAATCGCCGAGTATTTCCGCGACAAGGGCAAGAACGTCCTGTTGCTCATGGACTCCCTGACCCGTTTCGCCCAGGCCCAGCGGGAAATCGCCCTGGCCATCGGCGAACCGCCAGCGACCAAGGGTTATCCGCCATCGGTGTTCGCCAAACTGCCGAAACTGGTGGAGCGGGCCGGTAACGCGGAGAAGGGCGGCGGTTCGATCACCGCGTTCTACACCGTACTCTCCGAAGGCGATGATCAGCAGGATCCGATTGCCGACGCCGCACGAGGCGTGCTCGACGGGCACATCGTGCTGTCCCGGCGCCTCGCCGAGGAAGGTCATTACCCGGCCATCGATATCGAAGCGTCCATCAGCCGGGTCATGCCGTCAGTGGTTACGCCGGAACACATGATGCGCGCCCAGTATTTCAAGCAACTGTGGTCGCGGTATCAGCAGAGTCGCGACTTGATCAGCGTTGGCGCCTATGTCGCGGGTGGTGATCGGGAAACCGACCTGGCGATCTCCCTGCAACCGCAGCTGGTGAAATACCTGCGCCAGGGCCTGAACGACAGCATCAGCCTGGGCGAAAGCGAAGCCTATCTCGGCACAATTTTCGCTCCCGCGGCCGGCGGCTAACCGGCCATGGCCCAGAGCCGAGCCTCGCGCCTGGCCCCCGTGGTCGAAATGGCCGAAAAGGCCGAGAAAACCGCGGTCCTGCGTCTGGGGCATTTTCAGGGGCAAGTCCGTCTGGCCGAAAGCAAGCTCGCCGACCTCGAAGCCTTTCGTCTCGATTATCAAGAGCAATGGATCGTGCGCGGCAGCAGTGGCGTGTCTGGCCAATGGCTGCTGGGTTATCAAGGCTTCCTGGCGCAACTGGGGACCGCCATCGACCAGCAGCGACAAAGCCTGGTATGGCATCAAAACAACCTGAACAAGGCGCGGGAATCCTGGCAGCAGGCGTTTGCCCGGGTCGAAGGCTTGCGCAAACTGGTGTTGCGCTACATGGATGAGGCACGGCGACTGGAAGACCGGCGCGAGCAAAAGCTGCTGGATGAGTTGTCCCAGCGGTTGCCGCGTCAGGATCCGTATTGAGCGGTGGTTTCGAAAAGATCGCAGCCTTCGGCAGCTCCTACATTGACTGCGTGCAAACCCGGTTCTGTAGGCGCTGCCGCAGGCTGCGATCTTTTGATCTTGCTCCAGCCCCAGCCAAGTGCTAAACCTTGTACACGTACGTTCACCAATGACAAGGAAGCCGTTAAATGCCAGTTGTTACAGAAGTCTCCCAAGATGGGCAAAAGCTGACGATATCGGTCAAGGGACGATTCGATTTCGCCAAGCATCAGGAATTTCGCGAGTCCTACGAAAATCTTCAGCCAAAACCCGAGTCCTTTGAGGTGGATCTGAAAGACGCCACCTACCTCGACAGCTCAGCGCTCGGCATGCTGTTGCTATTGCGTGATCACGCCGGCGGCGAGAATGCCGAGATCACGTTGACCAACGCTAATGCAGATGTGCGCAAGATCCTCGCCATCTCCAACTTCGAACAAATCTTCGACGTGGCGTGACCGCCATGCAGTCCTTGTTCGAACCGCTGACGATCCTGATCGCCGAAGACAGTGCGGCCGATCGCATGCTGCTGTCGACCATCGTTCGTCGCCAGGGGCATGAGGTGCTGACAGCCGCCAACGGTGCCGAAGCCGTTAAAGCGTTTCGCCAGCAACGACCGCAACTGGTGCTCATGGACGCGATGATGCCGGTGATGGACGGTTTCGAGGCGGCGCGGCAGATCAAGGTGTTGGCAGGGGAAACCCTGGTGCCGATCATCTTCCTCACCTCGCTGACCGAAAGCGAAGCGCTGGCCCGCTGTCTGGAGGCCGGGGGCGACGACTTTCTGGCAAAACCCTACAACCAGGTGATCCTCGCCGCCAAGATCAAGGCGATGGACCGCTTGCGGCGGTTGCAGGCCACGGTGTTGCAGCAGCGCGACCAGATCGCCAGGCACCACGAGTACCTGCTCAACGAGCAGCGGGTGGCCAAAGCCGTGTTCGACAAGGTGGCCCACTCCGGCTGCCTGAGTGCACCGAATATTCGCTACCTGCAATCGCCCTATGCGTTGTTCAACGGCGATCTGCTGCTGGCCGCGTTTACCCCGGCCGGCGACATGCACGTGCTGCTTGGCGACTTTACCGGTCATGGTTTGCCGGCCGCGGTCGGTGCCATGCCCCTGGCCGAAGTTTTCTATGGGATGACCGCCAAGGGTTACGGCCTGTCCGAAACCCTGCGCGAGATGAATGCCAAGCTCAAGCGCATCCTGCCGGTGGACATGTTCTGTTGTGCAACGCTGCTGTGCCTGAGTTTTCAGCGACGCTCGGTGGAGGTCTGGAACGGCGGAATGCCGGACGGTTACCTGCACAGCATCGCCAGCGGTGAGCGCACGCCGTTGACGGCTCGGCATTTGCCGCTTGGCGTGCTGAGCCCGCAATCCTTTGATGACCGCACCGAGGTGTTTCCGATGGCGGTCGGGGATCGGGTCTTCCTGTTGTCCGACGGGGTGATCGATACCTGCGATGCCAACGAACAGTTATTTGGCGTGGAGCGATTGCAGCAGGTGTTTGCGGCCAATCGTCAGCCTGATGAGTTGTTCGAAGAGATCGAGCAGGCGTTGCGGGACTTTCGCGGCGAGGCCCGTGATGACGTGAGCATGGTCGAGGTCAGTCTGCTGGAGGCCGCACAACTGAGCCCGCCGGCGCTGGTGTATTCCGACAGTGGTCAGTCCTGCCCGCTGGACTGGTCAGTGAGTTTCGAATTTCGCGCCGCCACGCTCAAACGCTTCAATCCGCTGCCGTATCTTCTGCAATTGCTGCTTGAGGTCCACGGTCTGCGGGCCCAGAGCGGGGCGCTCTACAGTGTTTTGGCTGAACTGTATTCCAATGCCCTGGAGCATGGAGTGCTGGGGCTGGATTCGAGTCTCAAGCGCGATGCCTCGGGTTTCACCCGCTATTATCAACAGCGCAATACACGCCTGGACGCGTTGCAGGACGGCTTCGTGCGGGTGCATTTGCAGGTGACACCCAAGGGCGAGGGCGGGTGCCTGACTGTTCGGGTTGAAGACAGCGGCAAGGGTTTCGATGTAGCGCGGGTGATGGAGCGGCCCGTCGATGGTGTCCGTCTGTCGGGACGTGGCGTCAGTCTGATCCGTCAACTGGGCCACAATGCGAGTTGGTCCGACAATGGTCGAAGTGCCCGCGTGGAGTTTTTCTGGGAGGCTCTGGCATAATCCACGCATTCTTGATCAAGGAGTGAGCAAGTGGCTGACACACACCTGGACCGCGACGTGCTGAACGCGTTGCAAGAGGTCATGGAGGATGAGTATCCGACGTTGCTGGATACCTTTCTCGCCGATTCCGAAGAGCGTTTACGCATCTTGCGAGAGGCTGAAGATGCTGCGCAACTCATGAATGCAGCCCATAGTTTCAAGGGCAGCAGCAGCAACATGGGCGCCATTCGCCTGGCTGAGTTGTGCCATGAGCTGGAGCAGCGCGCCAAGCAAAAAAACCTCGCTGGCATCGAAAAGCTGATCGGGGAAATTGATGACGAATTTGCCATCGTCCGGCCTCTCTATGAGGCGGAGCGTCAGCGTTCTCTCTCTGCCAATGAGACCGTCCGGCGCTTTTAGCGCCTGTCACTCAAACCTGGCGCGACCTTTGCAATAATCTCCGTCAACTGTACCTACGATCCCAGTGCAGCGGAGACCGTTCCATGCCCGTTACCCCCAATATGCTTCTTCAGGCCGCCGCGCAGGCCAAGACTCAAGCCGCTTGCGCCAATACACCGGCGCTGGCCGCTGAGCCTGGGGACAAGGCATCCAGCTTCGCTCAGGTCTACGCCGATCAAGCCCGGAACAAACCCTCTGCGGTGGGTGATGGATCGGCCAAGCCGATACGCGATAAAGCGTCGGACAGCCCCGACAAAAAGGACGTCAGCAACGACACGTCTGCCGCCCCGGAACCTGCGGTTGCCGATAGCGGCAAATCCTTGCCCGCCGATAAGCCGGCGCAGGCTGACGACGAGGCCGCCAGCGATGACGGGTCGGATACTGCGCAGACGCCGGTTGCCGATGCCGCGCCCGTTGACCCGACGCTGGATCCTGCGTTGATGCAGGCAGTACAACCTGCGGTGCCAGCGCCGGTACCGGCAGCTCCGCCCGTTGTAGTCGCCCCACAACCGCAGGTCGAGGTGGCTGTGACGGCGGCAACGACTCCGGTTGTTGCAAGCACTGACACCGATTTCGATCCCGAAGCCGATCCCCTCGACGCACTGCCCGCCGTGCGCATGGCCATGGAGCAGAGCGGGCACGTTTCCGCTTCCAGTCAGGCCCAGCCCAAAGCGGCACCGACCTCGGCCCAGGCCGACGGCGAGTCAACCTCGGCGCAGACCTTCGCCGCCGGCATGGCGAGCATGCTCGATGTGCAAGCCGACAAGGACAGTACCGGCCAGGGCGGCGACAAGGCCTTTGGTGGTCTTATCGATGACGGTCTCAAGGACCTGAAGTCCGCGAGTAGCGATACCCGGGTCGACGATTTCGCCAACCGTCTGGCGGCACTGACCCAGGCGGCCACGCCGAAAACCGCGAACGCATTGCCGGTGAATCAACCGATCGCCATGCATCAGAGCGGCTGGACCGAAGAAGTCGTGAACCGGGTCATGTACCTGTCCAGTACCAATCTCAAGGCCGCCGACATCCAGTTGCAACCGGCCGAACTGGGGCGCCTGGACATTCGGGTGAACATGGTTCCGGATCAGCAGACCCAAGTGACGTTCATGAGCGCCCATCCAAGTGTTCGCGAAGCGCTGGACGGGCAGATGCATCGCTTGCGTGACATGTTTGCGCAGCAGGGCATGGGCCAGGTCGACGTCAACGTGTTCGACCAGTCCCGTGGCTGGCAAGGTCAGGGGCAGGAACAGGCTCAACAGGGTCAAAGCCAGGGTGGACGCACCAACGCCAGCGGTGGTCGCCTCGATTCGATGGACGATGAGCTTCCGGCCAGCATTGCCGAAGTAGCGGCCAGCGCGACCAGCGTGATTGGCTCCAGCGCCGTCGATTATTACGCCTGATAATTTGCGGCGCCCCCTAAAAGATCGCAGCCTTCGGCAGCTCCTACAGGATGTACACATTCCAATGTAGGAGCTGCCGTGGCTGCGATCTTTTGATTTTCGGCCTCAACCAGCCACAGCCCATTTTCCTTCAGACACTTCTGGCATAACACTTGCTCTTGCCTTGCCGTGCGACTGTGAAAACCCGAATAGTGACGGATTATTGGCATGGCGAAGAGCGAAGCAGCAGTAAAAGACCCCGCAACCAAAGGCAAACTCAAGCTGATCATTGTGATCGTGGTGGCCCTGCTGCTGGCGATCGGTTTGTCCGTGGGAGCGACCTGGTTCTTCATGCACAGCGCCCAGAGCAAGCCTGCCGCCGCGGCTGAAACCGCCCCGGTCGGCAAGCAGCCAGCGATTTTCGAGCCCATGGCTCCGGCCTTCGTGGCCAATTACAACCAGAACGGTCGTCAGCGCTACATGCAGGTGAGCATCACCATGCAGGGTCGCGATCAGGCCGATCTGGAAGCGCTCAAAGTCCACATGCCCGTCATCCGCAATAACCTGGTCATGCTGTTCTCCGGGCAGGACTTCGCTACCTTGGCGTCGCCGGTCGGCCAGGAAATGTTGCGTCAGAAAGCCACGGCCAGCGTCCAGGAAGTGGCGCAGAAAGAACTCGGCAAAGTGGTCATCGAACAGTTGCTTTTCACTAATTTCGTACTGCAGTAGGAACACGACATGGCCGTGCAGGACCTGCTGTCCCAGGATGAGATCGATGCGCTGTTGCATGGCGTCGACGATGGTCTGGTACAGACCGATACCGCTGCTGAACCCGGCAGTGTCAAAAGCTACGACCTGACCAGTCAGGATCGCATCGTCCGTGGACGCATGCCGACCCTGGAGATGATCAACGAGCGTTTCGCCCGATACACCCGCATCAGCATGTTCAACATGCTGCGCCGCTCGGCGGACGTTGCCGTCGGTGGCGTGCAGGTGATGAAGTTCGGCGAATACGTGCACTCGCTGTACGTGCCGACCAGCCTCAACCTGGTCAAGATCAAGCCGTTGCGCGGCACCGCGTTGTTCATCCTCGACGCCAAACTGGTGTTCAAACTGGTGGACAACTTCTTCGGCGGCGACGGCCGTCACGCGAAGATCGAAGGGCGTGAATTCACCCCCACTGAACTGCGTGTAGTGCGCATGGTGCTGGAGCAGGCCTTCGTCGATTTGAAGGAAGCCTGGCAGGCGATCATGGAAGTGAACTTCGAGTACATCAACTCGGAAGTGAACCCGGCCATGGCCAATATCGTCGGCCCGAGCGAAGCGATTGTGGTGTCGACCTTCCACATCGAACTCGATGGCGGTGGCGGCGACCTGCACGTGACCATGCCGTACTCGATGATCGAACCTGTACGCGAAATGCTCGACGCCGGCTTCCAGTCGGACCTCGACGATCAGGACGAACGCTGGGTCAACGCCTTGCGTCAGGACGTGCTGGACGTTGACGTACCGATCGGTGCCACGGTTGCCCGTCGCCAGTTGCGCCTGCGGGACATTCTGCACATGCAGCCGGGGGACATTATCCCGGTCGAGATGCCTGAAGAGATGATCATGCGCGCCAACGGCGTGCCTGCGTTCAAGGTCAAGATGGGGTCGCACAAAGGCAACCTCGCGTTGCAAGTGATCGAGCCGATCGAGCGCCGCTGACCGGCGCTCCAAACCCCCTGTGCTTTTAACTGACGGCTCCTGATTGAATGGATGCCCGCCGAGGAAAAATTGATGGCTAACGATATGAACACCCAGGACGACCAGGCGCTGGCCGATGAATGGGCTGCGGCCCTGGAAGAAACCGGCGACGCCGGGCAGGACGATATCGACGCCTTACTGGCCGCCGACGCCGCCAGTTCGCCGTCCAACCGTCTGCCGATGGAAGAGTTCGGCAGCGTGCCGAAAAACAACGAACCGGTCACCCTCGACGGTCCGAACCTGGACGTGATTCTCGATATCCCGGTGTCGATTTCCATGGAAGTCGGCAGCACTGATATCAACATCCGTAACCTGCTGCAGCTTAACCAGGGTTCGGTGATCGAGCTCGATCGTCTGGCCGGTGAGCCGCTGGACGTGCTGGTCAACGGCACGCTCATCGCTCACGGTGAAGTAGTGGTGGTCAACGAGAAGTTCGGCATCCGCCTGACTGACGTGATCAGCCCAAGCGAACGCATCAAGAAGTTGCGCTGAGTGAAAAAGGTTCTGGGTTCTTTGCTGGGGTTGGCGCTGGCCTTGCCGTTCAGCGTTCTGGCTGCCGAGCCGGTGGCGACTGCTGCCACTGCTGCTGCACCCGCAGTCAGCAGCGGTGTGGCGGGGCAATTAACGCAGTTGGTGTTCGGTTTGCTGCTGGTGCTGGGGTTGATCTTCTTCCTCGCCTGGTTACTGCGTCGGGTGCAACAGGCCGGACCAGCCGGCAAGGGGCAGGTGATCGAGCTGATCGGTTCCCGCGCGCTTGGCCCTCGCGACCGATTGATGCTGGTGCAGGTCGGCAACGAGCAGATTCTGCTTGGCTTGAGCCCCGGCACCATCACCGCGTTGCACGTGCTCAAGGAGCCGGTGCAAGTGCCCAGCGGTACTGAAAAAGCGACCCCCGAGTTTGCCCAGCGCCTGATGGAGCTGATGGGCAAGGATCAGAAGGATAAGAAGTAATGGGTGCGCTACGCATCATCTTGACGCTGGCCCTGATGCTGGCCGCGCCACTGGCGTTCGCCGCCGATCCGTTATCGATCCCGGCAATCACCCTGGGCACCAATGCCGCCGGCGCTCAGGAATACTCAGTCAGTCTGCAAATCCTGCTGATCATGACGGCGCTGAGTTTTATCCCGGCGTTCGTCATGCTGATGACCAGTTTCACCCGGATCATCATCGTCTTTTCGATCCTGCGTCAGGCCCTCGGCCTGCAGCAGACACCGTCTAACCAGATCCTCACGGGCATGGCGCTGTTTTTGACCTTGTTCATCATGGCGCCGGTATTCGACCGCGTTAATCAGGATGCCTTGCAGCCGTATCTGGCGGAAAAACTCACCGCTCAAGATGCCGTGGCCAAGGCGCAGGTGCCGATCAAGGATTTCATGCTCGCCCAGACTCGCAGCAGCGATCTGGAGTTGTTCATGCGCTTGTCCAAACGCACTGATATCGCGTCGCCGGATCAGGCGCCGCTGACGATTCTTGTTCCCGCGTTCGTCACCTCCGAGCTGAAAACCGCGTTCCAGATTGGCTTCATGATCTTCATTCCGTTCCTGATCATCGACCTGGTCGTGGCCAGTGTGCTGATGGCCATGGGTATGATGATGCTCTCGCCGCTGATCATTTCCCTGCCATTCAAGATCATGCTGTTCGTGCTGGTGGATGGCTGGGCGTTGATCATCGGTACGCTGGCGAGCAGCTTCGGCGGTGTATCGCCATGACGCCAGAAGTTGCGGTAGACATCTTCCGGGAAGCGCTGTGGCTGACCACCATGATGGTTGCGGTGCTGGTGATTCCGAGTTTGCTCGTGGGCCTGTTGGTGGCGATGTTCCAGGCCGCTACGCAGATCAACGAACAGACGCTGAGCTTCCTGCCGCGCTTGCTGGTGATGCTGGTGACGTTGATCGTCGCCGGTCCGTGGCTGGTGCAGACCTTTATGGAATACATCCTGCAGTTGTACGGCAGTATTCCTCAGGTCATCGGCTAAACCATGTCGCTGCTCCAGCTGACCGATACCCAGATCAGTACCTGGGTGGCGACGTTCATGCTGCCGCTGTTTCGCGTCGGTTCGATGCTGATGGTCATGCCGGTTTTCGGTACGACGCTGGTGCCCAAGCGAGTGCGCCTTTATTTCGCTCTCGCGATCACGGTAGTGATTGCCCCCGGGTTGCCGCCGATGCCGCCGGTCAACGCGCTGGACTTGAGCGGGCTGCTGCTGATTGCCGAGCAGATCCTCGTCGGTGCAGTGCTCGGTTTCTCTTTGCAGCTATTCTTCCAGGCCTTCGTGGTCGCCGGGCAGATCGTCTCCATTCAGATGGGCATGGGCTTCGCTTCGATGGTCGACCCCACCAACGGCGTTTCGGTGGCGGTGATCGGGCAGTTCTTCACCATGCTGGTGACGCTGTTGTTCCTGTCGATGAATGGCCATCTTGTGGTGTTCGAAATCCTCACCGAAAGCTTCACTACGCTGCCGGTCGGTAGCGGGTTGATGGTCAATCATTTCTGGGAGCTGGCCGGCAAGCTCGGCTGGGTCCTTGGTGCCGCGCTGTTGCTGGTGTTGCCGGCGATCACTGCGTTGCTGGTGGTCAACATTGCGTTTGGCATCATGACCCGGGCGGCGCCACAGCTGAACATCTTCTCCATCGGCTTCCCGCTGACCCTGGTGCTCGGGCTGTTCATTGTCTGGGTCGGGCTGGCGGACATCATCAATCAGTATCAACCGCTGGCCTCCGAGGCCTTGCAGTTGTTACGCGAACTGGCACGGGCGCGCTGAGCCATGGCTGAGAGCGAAAGCGGTCAGGACAAAACAGAAGACCCCACGGAGAAGCGCAAAAGGGAATCTCGCGAGAAAGGCGAAATTGCGCGATCCAAAGAGCTCAACACGCTGGCGATCATGTTGGCGGGTTCCGGTGCGCTGTTGATTTTCGGCGGGGCGCTGGCGCAAGACTTGATGGAATTGATGCGGCAGAGTTTCTCCCTGTCGCGTGAAGTCATTCTCGATCAGCGCTCCATGAGCACTTACCTGTTGAGTTCAGGGTTGACAGCCTTGCTGGCGATTCAGCCGATCATGATCACCCTGGTGCTGGCAGCGTTGATCGGGCCGATCTCCCTGGGTGGATGGCTATTCGCGGCGGGTTCCCTGGCACCGAAATTCAGTCGGATGAACCCTGCCGCCGGCCTCAAGCGAATGTTTTCGTTCAAGGCGGTGGCAGAGCTGCTTAAGGCGTTTGCGAAGTTTTTGATCATCCTGGCTGTGGCCCTGATGGTGTTATCGTCAGACATCGATGACCTGATACGCATCGCCCACGAACCGTTGGAGCTGGCCGTCATTCACTGCCTGCAGGTAGTGGGCTGGAGTACGTTATGGATGTCCTGTGGGCTAATCATCATCGCTGCGGTGGACGTGCCGGTGCAGCTCTGGGAAAGCCACAAGAAACTGCTGATGACCAAGCAGGAAATTCGTGACGAGCATAAGGATCAGGAAGGACGACCGGAGGTTAAACAACGGATTCGCCAGCTGCAGCGCGAAATGTCCCAGCGCCGGATGATGGCGGCAATCCCCGACGCCGATGTGGTGATCACCAACCCGACTCACTACGCCGTAGCGCTCAAGTACGATCCGGACAAGGGTGGGGCGCCGATGCTGATCGCCAAGGGCAGCGACTTCCTGGCCTTGAAGATCCGTGAAATCGCTGTGGCCAACGAAGTGCTGCTGCTTGAGTCGCCGGCACTGGCGCGTTCGATTTACTACTCCACCGAGCTTGACCAGGAAATCCCTGGCGGGCTCTACCTTGCCGTCGCCCAGGTGCTCGCTTACGTCTACCAGATCCGCCAGCACCGCGCCGGCAAGGGCAAACGCCCGGATCCGCTCAAAGACGACCTGCCGATTCCGCCGGATTTGCGGCGCGATTCCTGAGAGATTCACTAGCGGGGCCGGCCTCATCGCGAGCAAGCTCGCTCCCACATTTAACCGCGTGCTCAAGTAAACGCCGATCAATGTGGGAGCGAGCTTGCTCGCGATGAGGCCGAACCAGGCACCGCAAATCCCCCGGATAAAACCCTCTGTTTCAATCCCCCGCAAAAGTTGGAAGGCTTCTTGCAGTACCCGCCCTGCGCCTGCTTTCGGCGTCAAAAGTTTGCTTCAAGGGACGGGGAATACCGGTGGATCGCTCTCAGTTACTCAACAGTGCTCGCACAAACGTTGCCGACTTAAGTCGAGGCAATCTGGGTGTGCCATTGTTGCTGCTGGTCATGCTGGCGATGATGATGTTGCCGGTGCCGCCGTTCCTGCTGGACGTGTTCTTCACGTTCAACATCGCGTTGTCGATTGTCGTCTTGCTGGTCTGTGTTTACGCGTTGCGGCCACTGGACTTTGCGGTGTTCCCGACCATTCTGCTGGTGGCGACCCTGTTGCGACTGGCGCTGAACGTGGCCTCCACGCGGGTGGTGATGCTCCACGGCCAGGACGGTCATGCCGCCGCCGGTAAGGTGATCCAGGCCTTCGGCGAGGTGGTGATCGGCGGTAACTACGTGGTCGGTATCGTCGTCTTCGCGATTTTGATGATCATCAACTTTGTCGTGGTGACCAAGGGTGCCGGGCGGATTTCCGAGGTGAGCGCGCGTTTCACCCTCGATGCGATGCCCGGTAAACAAATGGCCATCGACGCTGACTTGAACGCCGGCCTGATCGATCAGAACCAGGCCAAGCTGCGCCGGATGGAAGTGGCACAGGAAGCCGAGTTCTACGGTTCCATGGACGGTGCCAGCAAGTTCGTTCGCGGTGACGCCATTGCCGGTCTGCTGATTCTGTTCATCAACCTGATCGGCGGCATGGCGGTCGGTATCTTCCAGCACGGCATGACCTTCGGCGATGCCGGTCGGGTGTACGCCTTGTTGACCATCGGTGACGGTTTGGTGGCGCAATTGCCATCACTGCTTTTATCTACAGCTGCAGCGATTATGGTGACCCGTGCTTCCGGTTCGGAAGACATGGGCAAGCAGATCAATCGTCAGATGTTCGCCTCGCCCAAAGCATTGGCCGTGGCGGCGGGTTTGATGGCAGTGATGGGCCTCGTGCCGGGCATGCCGCACTTTTCCTTTCTCAGCATGGCAGCCCTGGCGGCCGGCGGCGCGTACCTGTTCTGGAAGAAGCAGAACGTGGTCAAGGTTCAGGCCCTGCAAGAGGTCAAGCGTCAACAGGAGCTGCTGCCATCGCCGGCCCGCGCTCAGGAAACCAAGGAGCTTGGCTGGGATGACGTCACTCCGATCGACATGATCGGCCTGGAAGTCGGCTACCGGCTGATTCCGCTGGTGGACCGCAATCAGGGTGGTCAGTTGCTGGCGCGGATCAAAGGTGTGCGCAAGAAGTTGTCCCAGGACCTGGGCTTCCTGATGCCGACCGTGCATATCCGTGACAACCTCGACCTGGCGCCGAGTGCCTATCGCCTGACCCTGATGGGGGTGATCCTCGCTGAGGCGGAGATTTACCCGGACCGCGAACTGGCGATCAACCCGGGGCAGGTCTACGGTACGCTCAATGGCATTACCGCCAAAGATCCGGCTTTCGGTCTGGAGGCGGTCTGGATCGAAATCAGCCAGCGTGCCCAGGCACAATCCCTCGGTTACACCGTGGTCGATGCCAGTACGGTAGTGGCAACCCACTTGAACCAGATTTTGTACAAGCACTCGAGCGAGTTGATCGGTCACGAAGAAGTGCAGCAACTCATGCAATTGTTGGCCAAAAGCTCACCAAAACTGGCCGAAGAGCTGGTGCCTGGTGTGGTGTCTCTGTCTCAGTTGCTCAAAGTATTGCAGGCATTGCTAGCCGAACAGGTGCCAGTACGGGACATTCGCAGCATTGCCGAAGCCATCGCAAACAATGCCAGCAAGAGTCAAGATACTGCCGCGCTGGTGGCCGCGGTGCGCGTCGGCGTATCCCGCGCAATCGTCCAAAGCATTGTAGGGACTGACTCCGAGCTACCAGTGATCACCCTGGAGCCAAGGTTGGAACAAATATTGCTCAATAGTCTTCAGAAGGCAGGACAAGGCTCGGAAGAGGGTGTTCTGCTGGAGCCAAGCATGGCTGAGAAACTGCAACGCTCGTTGATCGATGCGGCGCAGCGTCAGGAAATGCAAGGTCAACCGGTGATTCTGCTGGTAGCCGGTCCGGTTCGCGCGATGCTGTCGCGATTCGGCCGATTGGCAGTCCCGGGTTTGCATGTGTTGGCTTACCAGGAAATTCCTGACAACAAGCAAGTGACCATCGTTGCGACAGTAGGGCCCAACGGCTGAGGTAGTGGTTTATGCAAGTTAAGCGTTTTTTCGCCGCCGATATGCGTCAGGCCATGAAGCTGGTTCGTGATGAGCTGGGCGCTGATGCCGCTATCATTGGCAACCGCCGGATCGCCGGTGGTGTCGAGCTGACGGCTGCCCTGGATTACAAGTTGTCGGCGCTAGCTCCGCGCGTTCCGAACATGGAACTCGAAGACGAGCTGCGCAAGACCCAGTCGCGGATCGTCACCGCCCAGGCCGAACTGAGCCTGCGCAGCGATGGCGAGAGCGAAAAGTCCACCAATCGCCAATTGTTCGCCGGCCTGCCACTGACCGCCGCCGAGCCGCTGATCGAGCCGACCTACACCGAACCCCGTCGTCCTGCGCCGGCTGCGGCACCTGCCTCCGGTGGCGTCGACCCACGGGCGTTCGACTCGATGCGTTTTGAACTCAACAGCCTGCGCGAACTGATGGAAGTGCAACTCGGCTCCCTGGCCTGGAATCAGTTGCAAGGCAGCCGTCCGGCCCAGGCCAATCTTTGGCGTCGCCTGCAACGCATTGGCCTGTCCGGCCCGTTGTCGCGCGATTTGCTGGCGCTGATTACCGATATTGAAGAACCTCGTCAGGCCTGGCGCATGTTGCTGGCACACTTGGCGCGGATGATCGCCACACCGGAAGTCGAGCCTCTGGAAGAGGGCGGCGTGATTGCCATGGTCGGCCCTGCCGGCATGGGCAAGACCACCACCCTGGCCAAGCTCGCGGCCCGTTACGTGCTCAAGTACGGCGCGCAGAATATCGCGCTGGTCAGCATGGACAGCTACCGTATTGGTGCTCAGGAACAACTCAAGACGTTGGGCCGGATCCTCAATGTGTCGGTGACGCATGTCGATCCGGGCCAATCGCTGGTGCAGGCTCTGGAGCCTTTGCTGCGCAAACGCGTGGTGCTGATCGATACCGCGGGCCTACAGGCCAGCGATCCGGCACTGCGCATGCAGCTCGAAAGCCTGGCCGGTCGTGGCATCAAATCGAAAAATTATCTGGTCCTGGCAACCACCAGCCAGAAACAGGTTCTAACGGCCGCTTATCACAGTTACAAGCGTTGTGGGCTCGCTGGCTGCATCCTGACTAAACTGGATGAAACGGCAAGTCTGGGCGAGGTGTTGAGCCTGGCCATCAGTCATGAATTGCCGGTGGCTTACCTCACCGATGGCCCGCGGATTCCGGATGATTTGCATCTACCGCGTCGTCATCAGTTGGTCAGTCGCGCCGTCAGCGTGCAAATGCAAGAAGAACCCAGCGAAGAAGCCATGGCTGACATGTTCGCTGATATTTACCACAGCCCGACCAAGCAGGTCGGCTGAGGTATTAATGAACAGTTTTTGTACCTACATCGATGGTCTGCCATGCATTGTTCAGTTAGTGAACGCGCAGCCAGTAATGTGGCCTCCGTCTAAGTAAGACAAGGTAAAGAAAATTCATGGGCAGCATGCATCCCGTACAGGTGATCGCGGTGACCGGCGGCAAAGGTGGCGTCGGGAAGACTAACGTGTCAGTGAACTTGTCCCTGGCTCTAGCTGAGCTCGGTCGGCGCGTCATGCTGTTGGACGCCGATCTGGGGCTGGCGAACGTCGACGTCCTGCTGGGACTGACACCCAAACGTACTTTGGCCGACGTGATCGAAGGCCGCTGCGAGCTGCGCGACGTACTGTTGCAGGGCCCTGGCGGCATTCGCATCGTCCCGGCCGCGTCCGGCACACAGAGCATGGTTCATTTGAGCCCGGCCCAACACGCCGGCCTGATCCAGGCGTTCAGCGATATCGGCGACAACCTCGACGTGCTGGTGATCGACACCGCGGCGGGCATTGGTGACTCGGTAGTCAGTTTCGTTCGCGCAGCGCAAGAAGTCTTGCTGGTGGTCTGCGACGAACCGACCTCGATCACAGATGCCTACGCACTGATCAAACTGCTGAACCGCGATTACGGCATGAACCGCTTCCGCGTCCTGGCCAACATGGCCCAGAGCCCGCAGGAAGGTCGCAACCTGTTCGCCAAGTTGACCAAGGTCACGGATCGCTTCCTTGACGTCGCCTTACAATACGTCGGCGCGGTGCCTTACGACGAAAGTGTGCGCAAGGCTGTGCAGAAGCAGCGCGCCGTCTACGAAGCCTTCCCACGGTCCAAGTGCTCACTGGCGTTCAAGGCCATTGCACAGAAGGTCGATACCTGGCCGCTACCTGCCAACCCGCGTGGGCACCTGGAGTTTTTCGTCGAGCGCCTCGTGCAACAAACCGCAGGACCGGTGCTATGACATCCAGTGGCTACAACCTCTACAAGAAGTCGGCACGTGACGCGCAGTACGAGCTGATCGAGCGTTACGCGCCACTGGTTAAACGCATTGCCTACCACTTGCTGGCGCGTCTGCCAGCCAGTGTTCAGGTGGAAGACCTGATCCAGGCCGGGATGATCGGCCTGCTTGAAGTGTCGACCAAATACGACGCCAGTAAAGGCGCGAGTTTCGAGACGTACGCGGGCATTCGAATCCGTGGCGCGATGCTCGATGAAGTACGCAAGGGGGACTGGGCGCCACGTTCGGTCCACCGCAATACCCGGATGGTCAGCGACGCCATTCGCTCGATTGAAGCTAAAACTGGCCGTGACGCTAAAGATCACGAGGTTGCGGCCGAACTCCAATTGAGTCTCGACGATTATTACGGGATTTTGAACGACACCCTGGGCAGCCGGCTATTCAGTTTCGACGATCTGTTGCAGGACGGCGAACACGAAGGGCTGCACGAGGATGGCGCGAGTGCTCATCTCGAGCCGTCACGCGATCTGGAAGATGAACGCTTCCAGGCAGCGCTGGCGGACGCGATTGCCAATTTGCCGGAGCGTGAGCGACTGGTGTTGGCGCTGTACTACGACGAAGAGTTGAATCTCAAGGAAATCGGTGAGGTCCTGGGGGTCAGCGAATCTCGGGTCAGCCAGTTACACAGCCAGTGCGCGGCCCGTTTGCGGGGGCGTTTGGGGGAGTGGCGAGCGCGCTGAAGGCAGTGTGGGGGCACTGCGAACGCGGCGGGTGGGGTGTTGAACCTTACCGGTCCCGATCTGTTGTGCTCCAGACAGTCATTGAGTGCTTTGCCGGATTGATTGAAATGGCGCGTCCAGGTGCTGGGCGCGTTTAAGACTGCTTGGAGGTCGAATTGGACAAGAACATGAAAATCCTCATCGTTGATGACTTCTCAACGATGCGGCGGATCATTAAAAACCTGTTGCGTGACCTTGGGTTCACCAACACGGTCGAGGCCGACGATGGCACCACTGCCATTCCGGTTCTCAACAGCGGCAGCATCGACTTTCTGGTAACAGACTGGAACATGCCTGGCATGACCGGTATCGAGCTGCTGCGCCATGTGCGCGCCGATGAAAAGCTCAAGAGCCTGCCAGTGCTGATGGTGACCGCTGAAGCCAAGCGCGAGCAGATCATCGAAGCGGCCCAGGCCGGTGTTAACGGCTATGTGGTCAAGCCCTTCACGGCCCAGGCGTTGAAAGACAAGATTGAAAAGATCTTCGAACGCATCGGTTGATGTGCGAAGCCACTGCGCCACGGGGGAGCTATGGAGCATAACGAGTCTTCACAGGGCGATTTCGAATCGACTCTGAAAAAACACGCGGTCGAACTGGTCGAAAGCCTTGAAAAAGGCAGGTTCGGCGACGCTGTGCAACTGATCCATGAGCTCAATCAGACCCGTGACCGTGGCCTGTATCAAGAAGTGGGCAAGCTCACTCGCGAGCTGCATAGCGCGATCGTCAATTTCCAGATTGACCCGCACATGCCGCAAGCCGAGGAAGTCTCGCAGATCACGGATGCCACCGAGCGTCTGGGTTATGTGGTCAAGCTGACCGAGGCCGCTGCCAACCGCACCATGGACCTGGTGGAAAACGCCACGCCACTGGTCAACGGCCTGAGCAACGAAGCCCAGGCCCTGAGCACCGACTGGGGACGGTTCATGCGTCGCGAAGTCGGGGCTGAAGAGTTCCGTGAGCTGGCCCGGCGAGTCGACGGTTTCCTGACACGCAGCAGCGAAGACAATCGCGTTGTGTCGAGCAACCTCAACGACATTCTGCTCGCTCAGGATTACCAGGACCTCACCGGTCAGGTGATCAAGCGCGTGACCCAATTGGTCACCGAAGTTGAAAGCAACCTGCTCAAGCTCGTGCTTATGGCCAGTCAGGTGGACCGCTTTGCGGGCATCGAACATGACCGTGAAGCGATGCTGGCAGAAAAAGATCCGCAAAAACATCTCTCTCAGGGTGAAGGTCCGCAGATTCATGCCGATAAAAGAGAAGACGTTGTGTCCGGTCAGGACGATGTGGACGATTTGCTATCCAGTCTTGGATTTTAGGTTTTTAGGTTTTTAGACCTTTAGGAGCACCCCCTTAATGAGCTTCGGCGCCGATGAAGAGATCCTTCAGGATTTCCTGGTTGAGGCCGGCGAGATTCTAGAGCAACTGTCCGAACAGCTGGTCGAGCTTGAAAGCCGACCCGATGATGCGGACTTGCTCAATGCAATTTTTCGCGGTTTTCACACTGTAAAAGGAGGCGCCGGCTTCCTCCAGCTCAACGAGCTGGTGGAGTGCTGTCACATCGCCGAGAACGTGTTCGACATCCTGCGCAAGGGTGAACGTCGCGTCGACTCGGAACTGATGGACGTGGTTCTCGAGGCGCTGGATGCGGTGAACGGCATGTTTACCGAAGTCCGCGAGCGCAGCCCGATCACGGCTGCCACGCCTGAATTGCTGGCAGCGCTGGCCCGTCTGGCCGAGCCGCAAACCGCCGATGAAACGGCTCCGGTCGCCGAAGTGGTGGAAGAACCTGCCACCGAGAACGAATCGGGTGACATCACCGATAACGAATTCGAACAACTGCTGGACTCGCTGAACGCCGTCAAGGCTCAGGCAGAAGCCCCGGCAGCTGTGCCAGCGCCGAGCAGCAATGCGGCGGGCAGCGACGAAATCACCGATGCCGAGTTCGAGTCGTTGCTCGATCAACTGCACGGTAAAGGCCAGTTCGCCGTCGATGCGGTAGCCCCGGCGCCAGCCGCACCGGCTGCCCCGAAAGCGGCAGGCGACAGCTCCGATATCACCGACGACGAGTTCGAAGCATTGCTCGATCAGCTGCACGGCAAGGGCAACTTTGCTGTCGACGCGCTGGAATCGGCCATTGCTGCGGTCCCGGCCCCGGCTGCACCCACCGCTAAAGCGGCTGGCGGCGATCTGATCTCCGATCACGAGTTCGAATCACTGCTCGACGAATTGCACGGCAAAGGCAAGTTCACTGAAGTCGGTACCGCGTCGGGCGCCAGCGCTTCGGTTGTGGCGCCAATTGCCAAGGCTGTTGCACCGAAACCCGTTGCCAAAGCGCCCGAGCCTAAAGCCGAAGCGCCGAAGCCTGCCGCTGCTGCTGCCCCGGCTCCGGCCCGTGCCCCGGCCGCGCCGCCACCGGAAAAACCGGCCAGCGAAGCCGAGACTACCGTGCGGGTCGATACCGCGCGTCTCGACGAAATCATGAACATGGTCGGCGAGTTGGTACTGGTGCGTAACCGCTTGGTCCGTCTGGGCCTCAACAGCGGCGACGAAGCCATGTCCAAGGCCGTGTCGAACCTCGACGTGGTCACGGCCGATCTGCAAACCGCGGTCATGAAGACCCGGATGCAACCGATCAAGAAGGTCTTCGGGCGTTTCCCGCGCCTGGTTCGCGACCTGGCTCGCCAGCTCAAGAAAGAGATCAACCTGGAATTGGTCGGCGAAGAAACCGACCTCGACAAGAACCTCGTCGAGGCCCTGGCCGACCCGCTGGTCCACTTGGTTCGCAACTCGGTCGACCACGGTATTGAAGAGCCGGCCGAGCGTGAAGCGATGGGCAAGCCTCGCAGCGGCAAGGTGATCCTGTCCGCTGAACAGGAAGGCGACCACATCCTGCTGTCGATCTCCGATGACGGCAAGGGCATGGACGCCGATGTTCTGCGCGGCATTGCCGTGAAGAAAGGCTTGATGGACAAGGATGCAGCGGATCGCCTCAGCGAATCCGATTGCTTCAACCTGATCTTCGCGCCGGGTTTCTCGACCAAGACCGAAATTTCCGATGTCTCCGGACGCGGCGTGGGCATGGACGTGGTGAAAACCAAGATCGCCCAGCTCAACGGCACCATCAACATCTACTCGACCAAGGGCAAGGGCTCGAAGATCGTCATCAAGGTCCCGTTGACCCTGGCGATCATGCCGACGCTGATGGTCATGCTCGGCAACCAGGCGTTTGCGTTCCCGCTGGTGAACGTCAACGAGATCTTCCACCTCGACCTGTCGCGCACCAACGTGGTGGACGGCCAGGAAGTGGTGATCGTGCGGGACAAGGCACTGCCATTGTTCTACCTCAAACGCTGGCTCGTCGCTTCCGCCGCTCACGAAGAGCAGCGCGAGGGCCATGTGGTGATCCTTTCGGTGGGCACTCAGCGGATCGGCTTCGTCGTCGATCAACTGGTGGGCCAGGAAGAAGTGGTCATCAAGCCATTGGGCAAAATGCTCCAGGGAACCCCGGGCATGTCCGGCGCCACCATCACCGGTGACGGCCGCATTGCGCTGATTCTCGATGTTCCGAGCATGCTCAAGCGTTACGCCGCACGGCGTATTTGATTCTGGTGGGGCGGGGCGACTGAGCCTCGCTCCGTCTAACGGAGTGTTTATGGCAGTTAAAGTCCTGGTGGTGGACGATTCGGGGTTTTTCCGCCGCCGCGTCTCGGAAATTCTTTCAGCGGATCCGAATATCCAGGTCGTCGGCACGGCGACCAACGGAAAAGAGGCGATCGATCAGGCGCTGGCCCTCAAGCCAGACGTGATCACCATGGATTACGAGATGCCGATGATGGATGGCATCACGGCGGTGCGGCACATCATGCAGCGCTGCCCGACCCCGGTATTGATGTTCTCCTCGCTGACCCACGAAGGCGCTCGGGTAACCCTCGACGCGCTGGACGCCGGCGCGGTGGATTTCCTGCCGAAGAATTTCGAAGACATCTCCCGCAATCCGGAGAAGGTCAAGCAACTGCTGTGCGAGAAGATTCTCAGCATCTCGCGCAGTAACCGTCGCGCCAACACCTACAGCGCTCCGGCACCTGTCGCCGCACCCGCCCCGACGCCTGCACCTTCGAGCGTCAGCAGCTACGGCAGCAGCGCGCCTGCGCGTCCGGCACCGGCTCCGATTGCGCCGCGTACCCACGCGCCAGCCTCGTCGTCGCCAACGCCGAAACGCAAAGCCTACAAACTGGTCGCCATCGGTACATCCACTGGCGGCCCTGTTGCCCTGCAGCGGGTGCTGACCCAATTGCCGGCGAACTTCCCTGCACCGATCGTATTGATTCAGCACATGCCGGCCGCCTTTACCAAGGCCTTTGCCGAGCGTCTGGACAAGCTCTGCCGCATCAGCGTCAAGGAAGCCGAGGATGGCGACATACTGCGTCCGGGCCTGGCGTTGCTGGCGCCGGGTGGCAAGCAAATGATGATCGACGGCCGTGGCGCGGTGAAGATCCTCCCGGGCGACGAACGTCTGAACTACAAGCCGTGCGTGGACATCACCTTTGGTTCCGCGGCCAAGTCTTACGGTGACAAAGTTCTGGCGGTCGTGTTGACCGGCATGGGCGCCGATGGTCGCGAAGGCGCGCGTCTGCTCAAGCAGGGCGGCAGTGCAATCTGGGCTCAGGATGAAGCCAGCTGCGTGATCTACGGCATGCCGATGGCCATTGTCAAAGCCGAACTCGCCGATGCGGTGTACGGCCTGGACGATATTGGCAAGCATCTGGTCGAGGCTTGTATCTGATGGATGTTTTAAGCCTCATCGGGATCATCATGGCGTTCGTCGCCATCATTGGCGGCAACTACCTTGAAGGCGGCCACCTCGGCGCTCTGGCCAACGGCCCGGCGGCGTTGATCGTACTCGGTGGGACCATCGGTGCGGCGCTGTTGCAAGCACCGATGAGCGCTTTCAAGCGTGCCATGCAGATCCTGGCCTGGATCCTGTTTCCTCCACGCATCGACCTCGTCGGTGGCGTCGATCGCGTCGTCAACTGGAGCCTGACCGCACGCAAGGAAGGCTTGCTCGGTCTGGAAGGGGTGGCCGACGCCGAACCTGACAACTACGCGCGCAAAGGCCTGCAACTGCTGGTGGACGGCGCCGAGCCGGAAGCGATTCGCAGCATTCTGGAAGTGGATTTCTACACTCAGGAAAGCCGCGACATCGAAGCCGCCAAAGTCTTCGAAAGCATGGGCGGCTACGCGCCGACCATCGGCATCATCGGTGCGGTGATGGGCCTGATCCACGTGATGGGCAACCTGGCCGATCCGTCGCAACTGGGTAGCGGCATTGCCGTGGCCTTCGTCGCGACCATCTACGGCGTGGCCAGTGCCAACCTGGTGCTGCTGCCGATTGCCGCCAAACTCAAGTCCGTCGCTTTGCGGCAGTCGCGTTATCGCGAAATGTTGTTGGAAGGCATTCTGTCGATCGCCGAAGGTGAAAACCCTCGCTCTATTGAGTTGAAGCTTCAGGGCTTCATGGATTGATGGGGGTAATGGATTATGGCTCGTCGTCGGCAACCTGAAGAACATGTAAACCATGAACGTTGGCTGGTTTCGTACGCCGACTTCATTACGTTGCTGTTTGCTTTCTTCGTGGTGATGTACTCGATCTCTTCGATCAACGAAGGCAAGTACAAGGTTATTTCCGAAGCGTTGATCGGGGTCTTTACCGACTCCGACCGCGCCCTCAAGCCGATCCCGATCGGCGACGAGCGACCGAAGACCGTGACCCCGGCCAAGCCGCTGGTTAAAGACGCCGAGCAGGTCGACGCCGGTATCGCGGGTGCCAGCGATCCGCTCAAAAGCATCGCCGACGACATCAGCGCCGCGTTCGGCGACTTGATCAGCTCCAACCAGATGACCATTCGCGGCAACGAGCTTTGGGTCGAGATCGAACTCAATTCCAGCCTGTTGTTCGGCAGCGGCGACGCCATGCCCAGCGACATCGCGTTCAACATCATCGACAAGGTTGCCGCGATTCTGAAACCGTTCGACAACCCGATTCACGTTGAAGGCTTCACTGACGATCAACCTATTCGCACCTCGCAATACCCGACCAACTGGGAGCTGTCCTCGGCCCGGTCGGCGAGCATCGTGCGCATGCTGGCGATGCAGGGTGTGAACCCCGGTCGCCTGGCGTCGGTGGGTTACGGCGAGTTCCAGCCAGTGGCCAACAACGCGACGGCCGAGGGTCGGGCGCGTAACCGTCGCGTGGTGCTGGTGGTGTCACGAAATCTCGATGTACGCCGCAGCCTCACGGGTACCGGAACCGCCAATGCGAAACCGGATGCCGCGTTGAAGCGTGCTGGCACACAAACTGCACCGACCCCGGTCAAGTCGCCGGGACGAGAGAGTGCCGTCAATTCTCCGTCACCCGCATTAATACGTTGAGCTTTTCCTCGGTCGACCATTTCGACCGGGAGGAACAATCCGAATGAGAGTCTGGGCAGTCGCCAATCAAAAGGGTGGTGTCGGTAAAACCACTTCCTCTATCGCTTTAGCCGGTTTACTGGCCGAGGCGGGCAAGCGCGTGGTCGTGGTCGATCTCGACCCCCACGGCTCCATGACCAGCTACTTCGGTTACGACCCCGACAGCCTGGAACACAGCAGCTACGACCTGTTCCTGCACAAGGGCAGTGTGCCGCAAGGCTTGCCCGGTCAGTTGCTGTTGCCCACCAGCCACGAGAGTATTTCCCTGCTGCCATCAAGCACCGCACTCGCGACCCTCGAGCGCCAGTCGCCGGGGCAGAGTGGTTTGGGCCTGGTGATTGCCAAGAGCCTGGCGCAACTTTGGCAGGACTTCGATTATGCCGTGATCGACAGCCCGCCGTTGCTCGGCGTGCTGATGGTCAATGCCTTGGCGGCGAGCCAGCAATTGGTGATTCCGGTGCAGACCGAACACCTGGCGGTCAAAGGCCTGGAGCGCATGGTCAACACCCTGGCGATGATCAACCGTTCGCGTAAACAGGCGCTGCCGTTCAGCATCGTTCCGACCCTGTTCGACCGCCGCACGCAGGCTTCCCTCGGAACGCTGCGGGTGTTGCGCGACAAGTACCCGGAAGAAATCTGGCAGGGCTACATCCCGGTCGATACTCGCTTGCGTGACGCCAGCCGTGCCGGCGTGACGCCTTCGCAGTTCGACGGCAAGAGCCGTGGAGTGCTGGCTTATCGCGCGTTGCTCAAGCATCTGCTGGCAGCACAACTTGTTCCGCAGGTGGCGTGAGATGAACCCAATTCCTGTAGGAGCTGCCGCAGGCTGCGATCTTTTGATCTTGCTTTGTGACGTCCTTGAAATCGCCAAAAGATCGCAGCCTGCGGCAGCTCCTACGGTGGTGCGCGCATGAACCGGCCGGTGAAGGTTACCTCGCGTCCGCAACTGGCGCTGCAGTCTTATCTGGACAGCTTGCTGATGGAGGCGACCGAAGAGTTGCCGTTGGAAGTCGAAGCGCTGGTTGAAGTCGTCGAGGTTGTTGAAGCGCTCGAGGTTGAAGCCGCGCTGGACGAGTTCCAGGCTGCTGTGCTCGAAGAGCAGGCCCGTGATGCGCAGAAACCTGCCGTCGCTGCCGCGCCAGTAGTAGCGGCAGTCGTTGAGAAAGCACCGGTAGCCGTGATCGAAGCACTAGCGCCGGTTCTCGCACCGGTCTCGACCATCGCCCCGCTGCTGCAGGCCTTGGTACCACCGGTGGTCGAAGTCCACCTGCCACCGAGCAACACGCCACCACCCGTGGAAACCGATGGTCGCCCGTCCTGGGCCGCCGAGCCATTCGAATGCCTGTTGTTCGATGTCGCCGGACTGACCCTGGCCGTGCCGCTGGTGTGTCTGGGCTCGATTTATTCTTTGGCCGGTCACGAGCTGACACCGCTGTTCGGTCAGCCGGAATGGTTCCTCGGGATCCTGCCGAGCCAGGCCGGCAACCTGAAAGTATTGGACACCGCGCGTTGGGTCATGCCCGACCGCTACCGCGACGATTTCCGCCAGGGCCTGCAATACGTTATTTCGGTTCAGGGCTACGAATGGGGGCTGGCGGTGCATCATGTCAGCCGCTCGTTGCGCCTGGACCCGAACGAAATCAAATGGAGAAGTCATCGAGGTCAGCGGCCATGGCTAGCCGGCACGGTGATTGAGCACATGTGTGCGCTGCTGGACGTTTCCGCCCTGGCCGAGTTGATCGCCAGCGGTGGGGCAAAGCACATGAGCGGCAGCAAGCCGCTACACAAACCGACATAGCTGCCGACATAACAAGTATGCGACGGCATTGTTGAATGCCGCCAACAGAACACACACCGCCAGAAGCGGTTTTTCGAGGGGTCAGGGTATGAGTAGTCAAGCGACGAATGCAAAAGGTTCTGAAGATCCGATCCTGCAATGGGTGACCTTCAAACTGGACAACGAAACCTACGGCATCAACGTGATGCGCGTTCAGGAAGTCCTGCGCTACACCGAAATCGCCCCGGTCCCGGGTGCCCCGAGCTACGTGCTGGGCATCATCAACCTGCGCGGTAACGTGGTCACCGTGATCGACACCCGTCAGCGCTTCGGCCTGATGAATGCCGAGATCAGCGATAACACCCGTATTGTCATCATTGAAGCCGACAAGCAAGTCGTCGGGATCATGGTCGACAGCGTGGCCGAAGTGGTTTACCTGCGTCAGTCGGAAATCGAGACCGCGCCGAACGTCGGTAACGAAGAATCCGCCAAGTTCATTCAAGGCGTGTGCAACAAGAACAACGAACTGCTGATCCTGGTCGAGCTGGACAAGATGATGAGCGAAGAAGAATGGTCGGACCTGGAGAACATCTGATTGATTCTTGAGGTAGCGGTCATTGTCCTGTTCCTCTTCTGGGCAGGCACGCTGGCGATGTTTCTGGCGTACATACGAGGCCAACGACTGATCGCCGCGCAACAGGCCCAGGGCGATGCGCTGCGCGATCAGCGCATCAAGGACCTGGGCAAGCGCGTTGACGACTACCAGAGCGGCAACGTGCGCATGGGTGAAGACCTGCACGAACTGCGCGCGGTGGTGGGCCCGTTACCGGACAAACTGGCTCAGCTGGAACAGCGCGATCCGTCGAGCCTGTCGTTTGCCCAGGCGGCAAAACTGGTCGGTATGGGCGCGAGCGTCGATGAACTGACTCAATCCTGCGGCTTGACCCAGGCTGAGGCGGAGTTGATGAGTAAGTTGCACAAGAACTGACAGATCAAAAGATCGCAGCCTCGTTTCACTCGACAGCTCCTACATTGGGATGGCGTACCCCGTGTAGGAGCTGTCGAGTGAAATGAGGCTGCGATCTTTTTGCATTCAACACAGAATCAATAGTCATCCCCACGCTCGGTAATGTCCTTCTCGACCATCGGCGCATCCGGATCTTGCCCCTTGGGGAACTTGCCCTTCAAATTCCACGCAAACGCAATAATCTCGGCAATCGTGCGATACAACTCCTCCGGAATACTCTCCCCCAATTCCATCCGCGCCAGCAGTTTCACCAGCTCGGCGTTTTCGTAGATGGGCACTTCATAATCGCGGGCAATCTTCAGAATGGCTTCGGCCAGTGCTTCGTCACCTTTGGCCGTGAGGGTAGGGGCGTGGGTGCCGTCGTACTTGAGCGCGATGGCCTGGCGCGGGGTGTTGGGGTTTTTCATGCGGTTTCGTCGACCCAGCGTTGTTCGAGACGGGTTTGAGGGCCTTGTGGCGGTGTGCCAAGGTGGCAATCGAGATCGCCGACATTCAGGCCGGAGGCCAGCAGGCGCTGACGCAGTTCGGCCAGGTTACTTTCGATCAGGCTGGCGGTGTACGGGCGTTCGGCCCACAGCTGGCTGGACAGGCTGCCTTTGATCAGTTGTGCCTGAATCTGCAGCGGGCCCAAAGGCTCCATGTCGAATGCCAGGTCCACTCGCCACAATTGTTGTTTGGGTTCGCGCTCGTCGCGGCGTTCGTTTTGTTGTTCTTTTTCGGGCGCGTCTTCGCGCTGGAACTTGACCTGCAACGGCACGATGTCCTGCAGATTGCGCATCGGGATTTCCAGTTGCCAGGTGCTCATCAACCGTCCGTCGTCAGTAACGCCGGTCTGTTCCAGGCTCGACAGTTGATGGCTTTGCAGGCGCGAAACAGCCGCTGCGGCCAAACGCAGCAAGTGCTCGAGATCGCCTTCGCCGTCCATGCTTTGTAACAGGCGCTCGGGCAGCGGGAAGCGGGTTGGCTGCGGTTTGGCGCTGACCTGACCGAGCATGCCGAGAGCGCTGCGCACGAAGTTCGGCATGGCCTGGGCCAAAGTGTTGGCGGCAATGATCGCGTTGAGATTGGTGTTGGCCGGCAGGCCTGGCGTCAATTGTGCGATCAACTTGAGCAGATCACCTTTCATGTCCGGGGCCAGCGTCGGGTTCTGACCGCTGAGCAGTTTGGCTTCAAGGAACAGCCCGCTATTGGCCAGTGCCTGGGCCAGCCCCTTTGGCGTGCTGAGTTGTTGAACATCCGGCAGGCCGGCGAGCAACTTGTCGACGGCGGCACGCAGATCACTGGAGGTCTGATTCGAAGACGGCAGGTTTTGCAGGAGCTTGAGCAGGCCATCCAACGAACCCTGGCGACTCTGTTGACTGACCAGTTGTTGGGTCACCGCCAATTGCTCCTGACGACTGCTCAATGGCACGAACTTCAGCGTCTGGGTGTCCTGCACCAGCGCGCTCAGCAAGGTACCGATGCGCAGCGGCGTCGGGCTGTCGATGCTCAGGGTGCTGCCGCTCAACGCGGTGTTGAGCAAGCTCACCATCGAGCGAAACACCGTCGGCTGGCCCGGCACCTGCGGCAACACCTGAGAGGACAGCACTTTGCCTTGCAGCAGGGTGCCGACGGGCAGTTGCGCCGTGTCGATACGGGTGAGGGTGGCGATGCTGGAGGCGATGGCCTGTTGCACGGTGACGGCCAGATTACCCGCCGACGGCTGGGTGATCGCCAGGCTGGTGCCCTGAGGCAACGGTTGGGTGCTGGTGGCCTGGACCGTGGTCTGACGGCCGCTGTCGAGGGTGACCTTGAGCAACAGTTGAAAGGTCTGATCCGCCTGCTTGAGTGACAGCACTTCGGCCTTGGCGGTCTGGCCCGCAGTGATCAGGCCCTCCATCGGCGTCAGTAACTTCAGCAGGTCGCCACTTACCACCAGCGGCCGCGAAGTCGCGGGCGTGGTCTGCGGTAGCGGGAGGATGTTCATTTCGCCTGTCATACGCGGTCACAACCTGAGGAAATTGCCCTCTTGAACAGGGCGTGTTGACGTTAAATGATGGATCGCGTTGGTGTTGTGAGCGTGCCAGGCAAGGCGCAAGACGCCGGTAAGGGTCGTTTCCTTACCAAGTCTTGCAACGCTGCATGGCTCGCTCACAACGCCAACCCGAAGGGCCGCTACCCCGGAAGGCGCAATACGTCGTTATTCGTTACTCATTTGGAATACCAAACTTCGCTCCTCATGCCTAGTCTTGTGCCTTCCGGGGTGGCGGCGCGACCATCATTTAACGTCAACACGCCCTGTTGGGGCATGGCATGTATAATGCCGCCCCGTTGTATCCGGGGCGCTGAAAACATTTCAAATACTTGATCCAGCTCCTTAGAACGGGCCGCCAATGCATTTATCCTGCATATCTTTAACGGCCGCTCCACTGCCGACTTGAACCCAAAAGGCCCGTGATCTCTTGACCAGTCCTGTCCTGCAAACCGTTGCCCTCGCCTGTGAGCGAGACCTTCGGCTGCTCTTCGAAAATCTCGAATTGAGACTGGCCAGTGGCGAAATGTTGCAAATCAGCGGCCCCAACGGCAGTGGTAAAACCAGCCTTTTACGTCTGCTTTGCGGTCTGATGCAGCCGACTGCCGGTCAGGTGCTGCTCAACGGCCAGCCATTGAACGAGCAACGCTTTGAGCTGGCGCGCAACCTGCTGTGGATCGGTCATGCCGCCGGGATCAAGGATCTGCTGACGCCGGAAGAGAATTTGAGCTGGCTCTGCGCCTTGCATCAACCGGCCTCCCATGAGGCGATCTGGCAAGCGCTGACGGCCGTCGGACTGCGCGGTTTCGAGGATGTTCCTTGCCACACGTTGTCTGCCGGGCAGCAACGCCGGGTCGCGTTAGCGCGGCTGTACCTGGAAAGTCCGCCGCTATGGATCCTCGATGAGCCATTCACCGCGCTCGACAAACAAGGCGTGGCGCAACTCGAAGAACACCTGGCCGCACACTGCGAGCGCGGTGGCATGGTGGTCTTGACCACTCACCACACGCTGACCCGGATGCCGGCCGGCTATCGCGACATTGATCTGGGGAACTGGGCCGTATGAGTGTTTTCGGCTTGTTGGTCGCCCGTGAAGCCCGATTGTTGTTCCGCCGTCCTGCGGAACTGGCCAATCCGCTCGTATTCTTCGCGATCGTCGTTTCCCTGTTCCCGTTGGCGGTCGGACCCGAGTCTCAATTGTTGCAAACCTTGTCTCCGGGACTGGTCTGGGTAGCGGCCCTTTTATCGGTCTTGCTCTCGCTGGACGGGCTTTTCCGCAGTGATTTCGAAGACGGATCGCTTGAACAGTGGGTCCTTTCGTCGCACCCCCTGCCTCTTCTGGTTTTGGCCAAGGTACTGGCACACTGGTCCTTCTCTGGCCTGGCACTGGTTTTGCTCGCTCCATTACTGGCATTGATGCTCGGTTTGCCAACCGCCTGTCTGCCGGTGTTGCTGCTTTCTTTGTTGCTGGGTACACCGGTGCTGAGCCTGCTCGGTGCGGTGGGCGCAGCCCTGACGGTGGGATTGAAGCGCGGTGGCCTGTTGCTGGCGCTGCTGATTCTGCCGTTGTACATCCCGGTGTTGATTCTTGGTAGTGGCGCCTTGCAGGCGGCATTGCAGGGAATGCCGGCGACCGGTTATCTCTTGTGGCTTGGTAGCCTGACCGCCCTGGCGATAACCCTGACACCTTTTGCAATAGCTGCTGGCCTGAAGATCAGCGTCGGCGAATAATGAGGTCTGGTCAAAATTTGATCAGCAAAGACCCTGGCTCTTCATAGCGAAGAGCAACCGTGATGGAAACAGTAATGAACTGGACTTGGTTTCATAAGCTCGGCTCGCCCAAATGGTTTTACGGCATCAGTGGCAAACTGCTGCCGTGGCTGAGCGTCGCGGCGTTGCTGCTGATCAGCGTTGGTGTAGTGTGGGGCCTGGCCTTCGCGCCGCCGGACTACCAGCAAGGCAACAGCTTTCGCATCATTTATATCCACGTTCCGGCCGCCATGCTGGCCCAGTCCATCTACGTGATGCTGGCGGTGTGCGGCATCGTCGGGCTGGTGTGGAAGATGAAGCTGGCCGACGTCGCCCTGCAATGCGCGGCGCCCATCGGCGCGTGGATGACCGCCGTGGCGCTGGTCACCGGCGCGATCTGGGGCAAACCGACCTGGGGCTCGTGGTGGGTCTGGGATGCACGACTTACGTCCATGCTTATTCTGCTGTTTCTGTACTTCGGTCTTATTGCGCTGGGCAATGCGATCAGCAATCGTGACAGTGCCGCCAAGGCCTGCGCGGTCTTGGCGATTGTCGGCGTGATCAACATCCCGATCATCAAATACTCGGTGGAGTGGTGGAACACCCTGCACCAGGGCGCAACGTTCACCCTCACTGAAAAACCGGCGATGCCCGCCGAGATGTGGCTGCCACTGCTGCTGACGGTGCTGGGTTTCTACTGTTTCTTCGGCGCGGTGTTGCTGCTGCGCATGCGCCTTGAAGTGCTCAAGCGCGAAGCCCGCGCCAGTTGGGTCAAGGCCGAAGTGCAGAACAGTCTGGAGGCCGCTCGATGAGTTTTGCTTCATTCGGCGACTTCCTCGCCATGGGCCATCATGCCCTGTATGTCTGGTCAGCCTATGGCATCTGCCTGGCGGTGCTGGCCCTCAACGTGGCGGCGCCGATCCTGGCCCGCAAGCGGTATCTGCAACAAGAGGCGCGTCGTCTGCGCCGGGAGAACGGCAAGTGAATCCGCTGCGCAAAAAGCGTCTTATCATCATTCTCGCGATTCTGGTCGGTGTCGGCGCTGCTGTCGGCCTGGCCCTGAGCGCCCTGCAGCAGAACATCAATCTGTTTTACACCCCGACCCAGATCGCCAACGGCGAAGCCCCGCAAGACACGCGCATCCGCGCTGGCGGCATGGTCGAGAAGGGTTCGCTGCAACGTTCCGGTGATTCGCTGGACGTGAAATTCATCGTCACCGACTTCAATAAATCCGTGACCATCACTTATCGCGGCATTCTTCCGGACCTGTTCCGCGAAGGGCAGGGCATCGTTGCCCTGGGCAAGATCAACGCCGACGGCGTGGTGGTGGCCGACGAAGTGCTGGCCAAGCACGACGAGAAGTACATGCCGCCGGAAGTGACCAAGGCTTTGAAAGACAGCGGTCAATCTGCTCCAACGCCCGCGAAGGAGGGTTGATCGATGACGTCCGGACTCTTTATTCCTGAACTCGGCCATTTGGCCATGATTCTGGCGCTGTGTTTCGCGCTGGTCCAGGCCGTGGTGCCGTTGCTCGGTGCCTGGCGCGGTGACCGCTTGTGGATGAGCCTCGCCCAACCGGCCGCCTGGGGGCAATTTGCGTTTCTGCTGTTCGCCTTCGGTTGCCTGACTTACGCCTTCATGGCCGACGATTTCTCTGTCGCCTACGTCGCCAGCAACTCCAACAGCGCATTGCCGTGGTACTACAAGTTCAGCGCGGTATGGGGCGCTCACGAAGGGTCGTTGCTGCTCTGGGCGTTGATCCTCGGCGGCTGGACCTTCGCGGTTTCGGTGTTCTCCCGACAATTGCCGCAAGTGATGCTGGCTCGCGTTCTGGCAGTGATGGGCATGATCAGCACGGGTTTCCTGCTGTTCCTGATCCTCACCTCGAACCCTTTCGCCCGGATCCTGCCGCAGATTCCTGCGGACGGTCGTGATCTCAACCCACTGCTGCAAGACATCGGCCTGATCGTTCATCCGCCGATGCTGTACATGGGCTATGTCGGTTTCTCCGTGGCCTTCGCTTTCGCCATCGCTGCACTGCTGGGCGGTCGTCTTGATGCGGCGTGGGCTCGCTGGTCCCGTCCGTGGACCATCGTCGCCTGGGCCTTCCTCGGTATCGGCATCACCCTCGGTTCATGGTGGGCGTACTACGAACTCGGCTGGGGCGGCTGGTGGTTCTGGGATCCGGTGGAAAACGCCTCCTTCATGCCATGGCTGGTGGGTACGGCGCTGATTCACTCCTTGGCGGTCACGGAAAAACGTGGCGTGTTCAAGAGCTGGACCGTGTTGCTGGCCATCGCTGCCTTCTCGTTGAGCTTGCTGGGGACCTTCCTCGTACGTTCCGGCGTGCTGACCTCGGTGCACGCCTTTGCGTCCGACCCTGAACGCGGCGTGTTCATCCTGATCTTCTTGCTGTTCGTGGTCGGTGGTTCGCTGACGCTGTTTGCCCTGCGCGCTCCCGTGGTGAAAAGCCACGTCGGCTTCAACCTCTGGTCCCGGGAAACCCTGCTACTGGGTAACAACCTGGTGCTGGTGGTGGCGGCGTCGATGATTCTGCTCGGCACGTTGTATCCGCTGATTCTCGATGCGATGACCGGCGCCAAGCTGTCGGTCGGCCCGCCGTACTTCAACGCACTGTTCATCCCGTTGATGGCCTTGCTGATGATGGTGATGGCGGTCGGCATGCTGGTGCGCTGGAAAGACACCCCGGTCAAATGGCTGTTGAGCATGCTGACCCCGGTGTTGCTCGGCAGCGCCGCGCTGGCGGTGGTGGCTGGCGTCGCTTACGGCGATTTCAACTGGGCGGTGATTGCGACGTTCATGCTCGCGGCCTGGGTGTTGCTGGCCGGTGTGCGTGACATCTTCGACAAGACTCGCCACAAAGGCCTGATCAAAGGTCTGCCGACCCTCACCCGCAGTTATTGGGGCATGCAGGTCGCTCACCTCGGCATCGCCGTGTGTGCCCTCGGCGTCGTGCTGTCGAGCCAGAACAGTGCCGAGCGCGATTTGCGTCTGGCGCCGGGCGAGTCCATGGACCTGGCCGGTTACCACTTCGTGTTCGAAGGCGCCAAGCACTTCGAAGGTCCGAACTTTACGTCCGACAAGGGCACCGTACGGGTGATCCGCAACGGCAAGGAAGTCAGCGTGCTGCACCCGGAAAAACGCCTCTACACCGTGCAGAACTCGGTGATGACCGAAGCCGGGATCGACGCCGGTTTCACCCGTGACCTCTATGTTGCACTCGGCGAACCGTTGGGCGACGGCGCTTGGGCCGTTCGCGTCCACGTCAAACCGTTCGTGCGCTGGATCTGGTTCGGTGGGCTGCTCACTGGTTTGGGCGGGTTGCTGGCGGCGCTGGATCGCCGTTACCGGGTCAAAGTGAACAGCCGTGTGCGTGAAGCACTGGGCATGACAGGAGCCACGGCATGAGACGTTGGTTGATGCTGTTGCCGTTGGTGATTTTTCTGGTGGTGGCTGTTTTCCTTTACCGCGGGCTCTATCTGGACCCGGCCGAGCTGCCTTCGGCGATGATCAACAAGCCGTTCCCGGAGTTTTCCCTGCCGGCAGTGCAGGGCGACAAGACCCTGACCAAGGCCGACATTCTGGGTAAACCGGCACTGGTCAACGTCTGGGGCACCTGGTGCATTTCCTGCCGGGTCGAGCACCCGGTGCTGAATAAACTGGCCGAGAAGGGCGTGGTGATCTACGGCATCAACTACAAGGACGTCAACGCTGACGCCTTGAAGTGGCTGGTGGAATTCCACAATCCGTACCAGTTGGACATCCGTGACGACGCAGGCACATTGGGTCTGAACCTGGGTGTGTATGGCGCTCCGGAAACCTTCTTCATCGACGCCAAGGGCATCATCCGCGACAAGTTCGTTGGTGTGATCGATGAACAGGTCTGGCGCGAAAAACTGGCGGCCAAATATCAGGCGCTGGTCGATGAGGCCAAGCCATGAAGCGCTGGATAGCTGCCGCAGTATTGGGTTTGAGCATGGCCGGCGTGGCGCACGCGGCCATCGACACGTATGAGTTCGCCAAAGAAGGCGACCGTGAGCGTTTCCGCGAGCTGACCAAAGAGCTGCGCTGCCCCAAGTGCCAGAATCAGGACATTGCCGATTCCAACGCACCGATCGCCGCCGACCTGCGCAAAGAGATTTTCCGCATGCTCGGCGAGGGCAAGGACAACCAGCAGATCATCGACTTCATGGTCGACCGCTACGGTGATTTCGTCCGCTACAAACCCGCTCTGAACGCCAAGACTGCTTTGCTCTGGTTCGGCCCGGCCGGCCTGCTGCTGGGCGGTTTTGTGATCATCGCCGTGATCGTCCGCCGTCGTCGCGTGCAACGCGCTGACACCAAGGATGAGCTCTCTGCCGAGGAGCGTGAGCGCCTCGACCACCTGTTGGATAAAACCAAGAATGATTGATTTCTGGCTCGCTGCAGGTCTGCTACTTCTGGTTGCCCTGAGTTTTCTGTTGATTCCCGTTCTGCGTGGTCGTCGCGCCCAGCTTGAAGAGGATCGTACGGCCCTGAACGTCGCGCTGTATCAGGAGCGTGTGGCCGAGTTGCAGACTCAGCAGGAAGAGGGCGTTCTCGACGCCGCGCAAATGGACACCGGTCGCGCCGAAGCCGCCCGTGAGTTGCTCGCCGACACCGAAGGCGTCGAGGTGCCGCGTGTGTCCCGCCTGGGCAAACCGTGGCCCTTGCTGGCGGCGATTCTGGTGCCGGTGTTGGGTCTTGGCTTGTACCTGCATTTCGGGGCGAGCGACAAGGTCGAACTGACCCTTGAATTCTCCCAGGCGCCGCAGTCGATGGAAGAGATGACCCGTCGCCTGGAGCGTGCAGTCGCGGCTCAGCCGGATTCGGCCGAAGGTTTGTACTTCCTTGGTCGCACGTACATGGCTCAGGATCGCCCTGGCGATGCGGCGAAGATCTTCGAACGCACGGTGAACCTGGCTGGGCGTCAGCCGGAACTGTTGGGTCAATGGGCGCAGGCCCAGTACTTCGCCGACGGCAAGAAGTGGTCGGACAAGGTTCAGGCCCTGACCGACGAAGCACTCAAAGCCGATCCGAAAGAAGTCACCAGCCTTGGGTTGCTCGGTATTGCTGCCTTTGAAAGCCAGCGTTATCAGGACGCCATCGACTACTGGAATCGCCTGCTGGTGCAACTGCCACCGGAGGACAGTTCCCGCGCCGCGCTGCAAGGCGGCATCACTCGGGCCACCGAGAAACTCGAAGCCAGCGGCGGCAAGGTGGCCCAGGCGCCCGCCGCCAAGGTGGCGGCACTGCTCAAGGTGCGCGTGGATCTGGCACCAGAGCTCAAAGCCAAGGTTCAGCCGGGCGACAGCGTATTCATCTTCGCCCGCGCCACCGCAGGGCCTCCTGCGCCATTGGCCGCCAAGCGCCTGACCGTGGCCGACTTGCCGGCGACCGTCGAGCTGGGCGATGCCGACGCAATGATGCCGCAGTTGAAACTGTCGAACTTCCCTGAAGTCCAACTGGTTGCGCGCATCTCCCGCGCCGGCAAACCGACTGCCGGCGAATGGATCGGTCGCAGCCAGCCTCTGGCCAGCAGCACCATTGCGCAGCAAACACTGACCATCGACAGCCCGGACAAATGACAGGAAACACCACTATGACCGCCATCGCTCGTATCACCCTGCTCAGTATGGTTTTGGGGTTAAGTGCTTGTGTGGTCCAACCGCAGCAGCCTGAACGGCTGCCACCGATCCCGCCGTCGCAGCCGCGTCCGACGCCGTCCCCGACACCGACACCGGGCAAGCCGAGCATTCCGGCCAAGCCCGCCAAACCGCTGCCACGCACCTCCGCGAGCTTCGCGCCGCCACCGGGTGGCAACAGCCATTGGGATGCCAAGCTCGGCGTGTACGTACTCGATGATCAGACCAACACCTTCTACCGCCAGCGCACGTACTATCGCTGGGACAACGGCTGGAGCCGGTCGATCAGTCCGAACGGGCCATGGGAAGAGACAGACATCCATGGTGTGCCGGGCGGGTTGGGGCGGCAATTCGGGCAGTAAACAGAAACGGCGATACTTGGATCGCCGTTTTGCTTTTTGGCGTCTGAGAAAGTCGTTTAGAGAATGGCGCGGTATTCGGTCAATGCCTTGCTCGACCGAACCAGACCTTGGCGTAATAGAAGATCAAGATAGCTGCTGACATTCATCGGTGGCATTTTCAGTTGCCTGCGTTGGCGTTGCGCCGCCGCGACCACTGCCGTCGGATCGAGGTTGAAGAGGTTGTCGACGAACTCGTCAGGATGCTGAGCCTCGATACCGAAAGGGCCCAATGCTTCACCGGGGAAGTCTTTCTGATTGAACGTGACGATGACGCTGGCGTTGCAGCGAATGGCGGCTGCCAGCACATGTCGATCATCGATATCTGGCAGTGTCAGCCCTTCGACCAAGTCTTCGTATCCTGTGACACACGCGTCGGGTAAGGCCTGATCCATCAGCTCGGACGTGCGATCCAGTTGCTCGGCGGTTAGATCCGGGCGGTTTTTGAGCAGGTTGCGTTTCCATTCGTTGTGTATCTCCAAGGACCATTTCGCTCTGAAACGCCCGGAGAGCGCGAGCCACATCAGAAAATCTCTCAAGGGCGCGGGGTGCAGAACACATGCGTCATATACAGCGGTAAAAGAGGATTGCCTCACTCGTATCCTGTCCTTAACGCTTGTGCCTGCTCGGCGAGAAGCGTCATTGCTTGCTCGCTGGCAGAGTCGCGCCGGTTTTTATAGTCCATCAAATCGGCAAAGCGCACACGTCGGTGCTTGCCGGTTTTGTGGTAGGACAACTCGCCGGATTCCAGCAGCTTGATCATGTGAGGGCGTGAGACGTTAAGCAGGTCGGCGGCTTCCTGAGTGGTCAACTCAGCGTGAACCGGGACCACTTTGACGGCGTTGCCCGCAGCAAGCTCTGCCAGGATGTCAACTAGAAGTCGGAGGGCCGAAGTGGGCAATTCGACGCAATGAGCTTCATTCTGTTCGTCGAAAATCTGGATGTGCTGAGTTTCGAATTGAGTGGCGAGATAGGCAGCCAGAGCGCGTTGGCCTTCGATAGCAGCCAGAACTTCGCGCTCCATGGGTAGATTGATCGGTGGATGGATGACTGGCGACATGCTGGTTTCCGACATTCTGAAAAAACAATGCTGGAAGGCTATTCGAATCAAACGAAAATCGCAATAAACTAGACGAGTGGGTTTCAGGCCCCCTTTGCCAACACCTCCTGAACATAATCCACAAACGCTCGGGCCTTCGCACTGGCCATCCTGCCCGTAGGAAACACCGCCCAAAGATCCTGATTCGGCAGCGCCCACTCCGTCATAACCTCCCTCACCAAACCACTGGCCAGCTCTGGCGCAAACATCCATTGCGATGCCATGGTCAACCCTTGGTGAGCGAGTACCGCCTCACGTAAACCTTCGGCGGCGTTGACGCGGATTCGGCCGTTGATGATCACTGCCTGTTCTTCCGACGCCTTGCGGAACTGCCAATTGGCACCCCCACCCAAGGTGTAGACGACTGCTTGATGTTTGCTCAGATCGGCAGGGCAGGTGGGGTCGCCATGTTTTTCGAAATAGGCGGGCGTGCCCAACACCACGCGCCGACACTCGGCGATCTTGCGGGCGGTGAGGCCGGAGTCGCTCAAGGCGCCCATGCGCAGGGCGATGTCAACGCCTTCTTCCACCAGATTGACGTTGCGATCGTCCAGCATCAAATCGATGTTCAGGTCCGGGTTCTGATCGAGGAAAGGCCCGAGGTGCGGAACGATGTGCAGCCGGCCGAAGGTCACGGCGGCACAGATGCGCAGGTTGCCGCTCAGGCCGCTGGCGGCACCGCGAGCGGCATTGTCAGCCTCATCGGCTTCTTCGATGGCGCGCTTGGAGCGCTCGAAAAACGCCAGGCCCGCCTCGGTCGGCGTCAGACCTCGGGTCGAACGCAACAGCAGCCTGACCGCAAGGCGCGCTTCCAATTGCGCGATGGCTTTCGAGACGGCGGGCTGGCCGATGTTCAGGCGCCGGGCGGCGGCGGAAAACGAACCGGTTTCCACCACGTAGACGAAGGTTTCCATTGCGCCGAGGCGGTCCATCTCAGGTCCTTGTGCAAGTCTGAATAATGTTGAGATCCCCTCGCGAAAGCGGACTGTCAGCCACAACAGTGTTGGATGTGCCGCCCCTTTCGCGAGCAAGCTCGCTCCCTTAGGGGTTGGTGTTGTTGGTTAAAACGCGGCTTTACCTATCGAGGACCCGCCGTCGACAAACAGAGTTTGCCCGGTGATAAACCCGCTCTGCTCGGACAACAAAAACGCAATCGCCGCAGCGATCTCCTGCGGTTGCCCCAGCCGACCCATCGGCACGCCGGCCAGATACCGCGCCTCACCTTCGCTGCCCGGCGGATTGTTGGCGCGAAACAGTTCGGTTTCAGTCGGCCCCGGGGCCACGGCGTTCACTGTTACGCCGGTTTGCGCCAGTTCCAGCGCCCAGGATCGTGTGAAGCTGATCAGCGCCGCTTTGGCCGCCGCATAGGCGGTGCGCTGCGTAATACCCAGCACAGTCAGGCTGGAAATGTTCACCACCCGACCCCAGGCCTTGGCGCGCATGTTCGGCAGCAGTGCCTGAGTAGCCTGCAACGCCGAATGCAGGTTGACCCGCATTACGTCGTCGAAAGTATCGAGGTCGATTTCGCCCAGCACCTGCGGGCGCACCAGACCGACGTTATTCACCAGCCCGTCGAACTCATAAGTCCTGGCCAGATCCGCCAGCACTTCCTGAGTCAGTGCCCTGTCGCTCAGATCCAGCGGAAACAGGATGCCGGGAAAGCTCAGGTCGGGCGATCGGGCGATTCCGACCACCCGATGACCCGCGCGGTCCAGGTGCTCGGCGACCGCACGGCCGATGCCTTTGCTGGCACCGGTGATGAGAAAGGTACGTCGGGTCATTGCACACTCCTTGAAAGAACATGCCGCGGGTCAGGCGGCATTTGATCGGTTCAGCCGCGAATCGCATCCAGCATCGCGTCAGGCTCAGGACGCTGAGTGTAATCCGGGTTGACCTCGGCGTAACGAACCAGGCTGAGCCAAAGTATTCATTCCTGGGAAGAATGCCGCCGCCCGCAATCACACTCTGTAAAACAACCGAGCGTCGCGTTCCGGATTTTTGTGCTTGAGTAAAGATAACTCTAGGGTTACTTTTGTTTGGGCCTGAGCAAGGAGGCGAGTGGTGCAGAGCAGGCTATTGATCAAGGAGTTGGAGGAGGCCGGCTGGATACTGGATCGGATTGCCGGCAGTCATCACCTCTTCAAACACCGATACAACCCGTACACGATACCCGTCCCTCATCCGAAAAAGGATTTGCCGATCGGGACGGTCAAAAGCATCAGGAGGCGAGCCGGGTTGTATTGCCCGGGAGCCAGTTACGCAGGAGATCCATAATGCAATATCCAATCTGTATCGAGTGGGGCGACGAGAACACCGCCATCGGTATTCAGATCCCCGATATTCCAGGCGCCGTAACGGCCGGGGATACGTTTGAAGACGCCTACAACGCGGCGGTCGAGATTGCCCACATCATGCTTCAGGAGATTGCGGCTGATGGGGAGTCGATTCCCATGCCTACATCTGCTGCCGCCCACCGTGGCAATCCGGACTTTGCCGACATGGGCTGGGGAATGCTGGAGCTGGACATCGCGCCGTACATGGGCAAAACCGAGAAGGTCAATGTGACGCTGCCCGGCTATGTGATCCAGCGTATCGATCGTTATGTGCGTGAGCACAATGTCAAAAGCCGCTCTTCATTTCTGGCAGATGCGGCGATGGAGAAGTTGGTTCGGCACTGAATGGTGTCAGTCACACAGCAATTGCAGATCAACCTCGCTCCCGTAGGAGCGAGCGGTGCGGCGGTCCGACTTGCCCGCGATGCTTTTAAAGCTTTACGCGGTCGCCAACGAACGCTTCTCCGAAACACTCAAAAACCGTAATAACGCCAACAGCGGAAACGCGCTACCCACCATCACGATCCACAACCAGCCGCCGTGTTCATACACAGCACTGGCCACCGAAGAACCAAATGCGCCGCCGATGAAGATGCTGGTCATGTACAGCGCATTCAGGCGACTGCGGCTTTTGGCGTCGAGGGCGTAGACCGCGCGTTGGCCGAGGACCATGTTCATCTGCACGCAGAAGTCGAGCACCACGCCGGTGACGGCGAGGCCGATAACGCTGTAGACCGGATGGATGAACGCGGGCAGGAAGCTCAGGCTGGCGAACAGCAGGGCCAGCAGTGAAGCAATGCGAGTGTGGCCGGCATCGGCCAGTCGACCGGCAATGGGGGCGGCGATGGCGCCAATGGCCCCGACCAGGGCGAAGATCGCGATCTGGGTTTGCGACAAGCCATGATTGCGCACCAGTTCCAGTGGCACGGCGGTCCAGAACAGGCTGAAGGTGGCGAACATGCACCCCTGGTAAAACGCGCGCTGACGCAACACCGGTTGTTGGCGCAACAGGGTCCACAGAGAGCCCAGCAACTGACCATAAGAAGCGCTGTGATCAGGCTGACGCTTGGGAATGGTCAGCGCCAGCACGATGCTGATCGCCGCCATTAACACTGCCGCAATCACAAACATCGCGCGCCAGCCGAAGTGGTCAGCCACCACGCTGGACACCGGTCGCGCCAACAGAATCCCCAGCAGCAAACCGCCCATGATCCCGCCGACCACACGCCCGCGAGACTCTTCCGGTGCCAGATGCGCGGCCAGCGGAATCAGGATTTGCACCGACACCGAACTGAACCCCACCAGCAACGAGATCAGCAAAAACACGTTTGGCTGATCGGTGAACGCAGCGCCTAACAGACTGGCAATTGCCACCACCGTGGTAATGATCATCAAGCGGCGGTTTTCCAGCAGATCGCCCAGCGGCACCAGGAAGAACAGGCCCAACGCGTAACCGATCTGGGTCAGTGAAACGATCAGGCTGGCCATGGTGCTGGTCAGGCCAATGTCCGGCGCGATCAGGCCGATGATCGGTTGGGCGTAGTAAATGTTGGCAACGATGGCGCCGCAGCAGAAGGCAAACAGCAGCACCATGCCTCGGGTCATTGTTGCGGTGCCGTGGGGCACCTGGGTCGCTGGGTTCATAACGGGTCTCGCTGAGCAAAAGAGAATGCGCGCAGGCTAAAGGGCTATCGGAATGGGCAGAAGAGGGTTTGGAGTGATAGCAATCATTCCGTTGCGGAATGAGTGACGGACGTGTGTGATGTCCATCGAGGAGCCTTGCGTCAAAATATCGAGGTCCGATGATACATTCACTTACATCCTGTTCGATAGCGTGCTTATGTTCTCTCCTCACGTTTCATAACCGGAAGGCACTTCCATGAATGCGATGTTTCGTCACTTGGTTCGCGGCGCTTCAGTTGTTACTTTGATCGGCTTGTTCACGGCAGGTCTCGCCCAGGCTGCTGACGCGCCAGGCATGCGCATCGGGGTTCGCGGCGAGATCACCGGGGTCAGCCCCGACGTGCTGAAAGTGCACGTCAATAGTGGTGAAAACGTAGTGATCAACCTGACCAAGGACACCAAAGTCCGCGCCGTCACCCTGGCCAACATCGAAGACATCAAACCCGGAAGTTACATCGGTTCGGCGGCCGTGCCTCAGGAAGACGGCACGCTCAAGGCGCTGGAAGTCCATGTCTTCCCACCGGAACTGGCCGGCAGCGGCGACGGTCATCGGCCGTTTGATTTGGCGAAGGGCAGTAGCATGACAAATGGCAGCGTGGGCGATCTCGTTGTCAGCAATGGCCGGGTTTTGACCGTCAATTACAAGGGCGGGCAACAGAAGATTCTGGTGCCGGAGGATGTGCCGATCGTCAATCTGATGCCGGGGGATCGCAGCCTGCTGAAGGTGGGGGTGAAGATCGTGACGTTTGTGACCCAGAGTGCAGACGGGACGCTCACCGCCCAATCCATCTCGGCCGGCAAGGATGGTGTTACACCGCCGATGTAATGGCTGGTGATAACCCCTGTGGGAGCGGGCTTGCTCGCGAAGGCGGTGTGACAGTCAACATCCATGCTGAAGGTTATGACCTCTTCGCGAGCAAGCTCGCTCCCACAGGGGATCTTCATTGGATACAAGTCTTGTGTCTAACCGCGGCCACAAAAAAGGCGACCTTCTCAGGTCGCCTTTTTCATTGGACTCAGGAATTACTGACCGCTGTAGATCTGATCAAAGATCCCGCCATCATTGAAGTGGGTCTTCTGCACAGTTCGCCAGTCACCAAAGGTCTTCTCCACTGACAGGAAATCCACTTTCGGGAAACGATCGGTGTACTTGGCCAACACCGCCGGATCACGCGGACGCAGGTAGTTCGCCGCCGCAATTTCCTGACCTTCCGGCGACCACAGGTACTTCAGGTATTCCTCGGCCGCAGCGCGGGTGCCTTTCTTGTCGACGGTTTTGTCGACCACCGACACTGGCGGCTCGGCTTCGGCGGAAACACTTGGGTAGATCACTTCGAACTGATCACGACCAAACTCACGGGCAATCATTTCCGCTTCGTTTTCGAAGGTCACCAGCACATCACCAATCTGGTTGGTCATGAAGGTCGTAGTGGCGGCGCGGCCACCGGTATCCAGCACCGGCGCTTGTTTGAACAGCTTGCCGACGAAGTCTTTGGCTTTACTTTCGTCGCCACCGTTTTTCAGCACATAACCCCAGGCCGAGAGGTAGGTGTAGCGGCCGTTACCCGACGTTTTCGGGTTTGGCACGATCACCTGCACGCCGTCCTTGAGCAGGTCGGGCCAGTCTTTCAGGGCTTTCGGGTTGCCTTTGCGGACGATGAACACGGTGGCCGAGGTGAACGGCGCGCTGTTGTTCGGCAGGCGGGTGACCCAGTTGTCCGGGACCAGTTTGCCGTTGTCCGCCAGGGCGTTGATGTCGGTAGCCATGTTCATGGTGATGACGTCAGCCGGCAGGCCATCGATCACCGAACGCGCCTGTTTGCTGGAGCCACCAAAGGACATCTGCAGGGTGATGTTTTCGTTGTGCTCGGCTTGCCAGTGTTTCTGGAAGGCAGTGTTGTAGTCCTTGTAGAAATCGCGCATCACGTCGTAGGAAACGTTAAGCAGGGTCGGTGCAGCCTGAGCCATGCTGGTCAGTGCCAGGCCAGCGGCCAGAAGTGAGGCGCCAAAGAGTTTTTTCACTGCGCAGTCCTTGTTCTTTGTAGGAGCTGCCGCAGGCTGCGATCTTTTGATGTTGATTCTTCAAGATCAAAAGATCGCAGCCTGCGGCAACTCCTACGGGTTAGTTGTCAGTTATCTAAGAGATGTTGCCACCGTTTTGCCAGCGACTATAACGGGGCTCGCATAGTCCTTTAAAGATTAAAAAGTACTTTGCTTATTCCATTTTCTTAAACAACGCATTCCCGCATCGGGAGCAGAACGCCGCCCCATGTTCGTGGTTGTTTTTCTTGCACACAGGGCAGTCATGTTCCAGTTGTTCGCCGCGCATCGCGCTGGCCAGTTCGGCGGTAAAAATCCCCGTAGGTACGGCGATGATCGAGTAACCGGTGATCATCACCAGCGACGAAATCACCTGACCCAGCGGCGTTTTAGGCACGATGTCGCCGAAGCCCACGGTGGTCAGCGTGACGATAGCCCAATAGATGCCTTTGGGAATGCTGGTGAAGCCGTGCTCCGGGCCTTCGATCACGTACATCAGCGTACCGAACACCGTCACCAAGGTGCAGACGCTGACCAGAAACACCACGATCTTCTGCTTGCTGCCGCGCAATGCGGACATCAGATAGTTGGCTTGCTTCAGATACGGGCTGAGCTTGAGCACGCGGAAAATCCGCAGCATCCGAATGATCCGGATGATCAGCAGGTACTGCGCATCGGCGTAGTACAACGCAAGAACGCCGGGCACGATCGCCAGCAAATCCACCAGCCCATAAAAGCTGAACGCATAGCGCAACGGCTTGGGCGAGCAGTACAGCCGCAGGCCGTATTCGATGGCGAAGATGACGGTGAAGCCCCACTCGATGTACGCCAGCACGTTGGCGTAGTTCTGGTGAATCGCATCGATGCTGTCGAGCATCACGATCACAATGCTGGCGAGGATGATCAACAGCAGGGTGCCGTCGAAGCGCCGCCCAGCCACGGTGTCGCTCTGGAAAATCATGACGTAGAGGCGTTGGCGCCAGTTGTTGTTGCATTCCATAAGGTCTTGCCCAAGCCGAAAATGAGAGAAGCCTGGGGGATTGGCCGGGATTGCGCAAGCTGGACGCCAGGTGCGCCGTGTTCAGCCGGTTTTAGTCGTTCATGGCTTAAGAAATTGATTATCTCGTCGATATATCGACTTCCCACAGAACAAGAACCTTTGTTTCGATGTGCTGCCCAGATTTCAGGCGATGGGTTTCAAAACCACACGGAAGCGATATGGATAGTCAGTTTTTCAAGAAAAGCCTGCTGGCAATGGTTGTCAGCACTTCGACCGCTCAGGTATTTGCCAGCGAGTACGACCTGAGCCAGGGTTACGGGCTCACTCATTAACCGGGGCGACTTCACTTTCGACGCACAAGGCGCGACGGTGACCGGGATCGGACTGGATGTCAGTTTCCGCAACTCCAGCGGCAGCAACATTCAGGGTGACTTCATCAATGCCGGCAAGCTTTCTCTTTCCAACGTGAATAGCGCTGAGGGAATCGAGATCGCCAATACCACTATCACCGGTAATGTCATCAACGCCGGGACTGTCTCCATCACCCAGGCATCGGGAGCCAATTTCTATGGCTCGCCTGAGGGTATCTACCTGCACGGGACCACTATTGGCGGCGATCTGATCAACAGCGGTGTTGTCGATGTGCAAGGCAACTCTGCCACGGGGCTGATTCTGGACTCCCATGCCACGGACCCCGTGAGCATCGCCGGCAGGCTTCTCAACTCAGGGACGATTCGTGCCACGGGTCCGCGTGCGTCCGCTTTTCACGTCGAGACCCAAACCAGCGCATTGAGGATCGAGAACAGCGGCTCGATCATAAGCGTTGGCAAGAACTCCGAGGCTATCTGGTTTTTGGAGGGTTCAGTCGATTATTTGCTCAACACCGGGACTATTGAGGCATCGGGTGAAGACGCCGTGGGCATCAAGCTCGGCGGTGCCACTTTCACGCAGAATGCTGTGTCTGGCGCTCGGGGCATTATCAACTCCGGCAATATCACTGCAGACGGTGTTGCGATCCAGGTCGATGCAGGCCAGACATCAGCGTTCGAGATCAACCAGCAAGGTGGCGAAATTCGCAGCAATCATGCGGCGGCCATCGATGGCGCAGGGTTGGCGCAACTGAACTGGACCGGCGGTGCGATCAAGGGAGATCTGCTCAACCTCAATGGGGTGAATGTCGCTGGTCAGGCCAATTACACCGGTAGCAAAATCGACAGCAGGGTTTCCATCGTTTCGGGCTCTCTGAATCTACAAAATCAGGGGGTCGTGATTACCGGTGACCTGAACGTCGGTGCCAACAGTGGCATCGATATGTTGCTTTCGGATCGCGTCACACCCGATACGCCTTATTTGACGGTGGACGGCAAGGCCACCTTCGCCCAGTCCTCCAAAGTGACATTGAGTGCCAAACCAGGTGATTTCACACCGACCGCTGCCGGCACTCAATACACCCTGGTCAAGGCCAGCAGCCTGCAGAACAACGGGTGAGCGTCACCAGTTCGTCCTCGTTGTTGAACGTCGCCAGCTATACAACCGATGCTCAGACCGTCAACGCACTGGTCACACTGAAAAGTGACAGTCAGGTGGATGAAGAGCAGGGGAGCATCGGCACCTCCAGCGGCACCCGCGAGATCCTCAATCGCTTCAAGAATGGCCCGCTGGGACAATTGAACAGTGATGATGCGGTCTTCAAAGCCTTTGCCAACGCCTCCTCTCAAAAGGAACTGGCAAAGCTCGGTGAGCAACTGGCTCCGGAAGTCAGCGGTGGGGCGGTCAATGCGGCTGTGTCGGGTCAGGCGATGATGAATGGAGCGATCAGCAACCGCGTGTCCGGTCTGCGCTCGGGGCTCTCATCAGGGGATTCGCTGGCAGATACTGGCGTATGGATTCAAGGTTTGAGCAGCAATCAGGATCAGGACAGCCGTGATGCGGTCGCCGGTTTTTCGGCCAACAGCAGTGGTGTTGCTGTCGGGGCGGATGGCAAGCTGAATGCCAATTCCACCGTGGGCTTGGCCTATTCGTATCTGAACACCAACGTCACCTCCGATACCGGAAATAAAACCGATGTACAGGGCAACGCGTTGACGCTGTACGGTAGCTGGGATCTGCGCAACTGGTTTGTCGATGGCAGCCTCAGTTACGGGCGCAATGACAATGACAGCAAACGTTATGTCGCCGACAGCGTGGCCAAGGCCAGCTACAACAGTGACGCATGGGCACTAAGCGTCTTGAGCGGTTATACCTTCAAACTCACTGACCAACTGATTGTCGAACCGCGCGTCGCCGCACGTTACACCAATATTCAGCTGGACAGCTTTAATGAGCATGGCTCTTCGGCCGCGCTGCACTCCAATGCCCAGCGCTTCGAAATTGGCGAGCTGGGTGCCGGGTTGCGAATGGCCGCTGACGTGCCATTGCTCAATGGCACCCTTACACCTGAAGCGAGCATGATGGCTTACCATGACTTCATCGGTGACCAGATCAATCAGACCTCCAGTTTCACCTTGGGGGGCTCGCCTTTCATTGTCGCGGGAGCCAGTCCGGTGCGTGATAGTTATGAAGGTCGCGTAGGGGCGAAGTATCAAATTGATGCTCTAACTTTGGGGACCCATTACAGCTATCAAGCGAAGACCGGTTTTAACGCCGACACCTTTACCCTTGAAGCGCGCTACGCTTTTTGATCGACTGGATTGCAACGGTTCGCGCTGGCGGACCGTTGCGTCTGATCAACAGATTAAAACCATGTTTAAAGCACTGGCCGCCATCGGCTTCGCGCTCCTCGGGCTCAGCGGATGCGCGGGTAAAGTCGATTTGCAGGCGGTCAGCCAAGGCTCTTCGCTTACTCCTGGCACGCTCGATAGTTCACCTTACACACTCATGGCCTTGCTACCGCCACCAGGGGGCTACAAGCATCTACGTGTTTACATCGAAGGCGATGGTCGGGCGTGGGCGACACGGTCTCAACCGAGTATCGATCCGACCCCTCGCGTGTCCTTGATGGCGAGATTGGCCGCTGGAGATCGGGGCCCCAGCGCCTATCTGGCGCGCCCTTGTCAGTTCGTGAGATCACCGGGTTGCAACACTGATTTGTGGACTTCCGGTCGTTTCAATTCATTGGTCATAGAGACCATGAACGCGGCCCTTGATCGTCTGAAAAGTCGCTTTGCAGTGGAGCAGTTCGAACTGGTCGGATACTCGGGCGGCGCGGCGATTGCCTTGATCCTTGGGGGTTCTCGTAACGACGTGACTCAGGTGCAAACGATTGCCGGGAATCTCGACCCTGTAGAGTGGGCGAAGCTGATGCAGCTCGCGCCATTCTCGAAGCCGGTGACACCTCTGGAGTTTCGCGACAAGTTGCGTGCGCTCCCGCAACGTCATTTCATCGGTTTGAATGACAAGGTCGTGCCGCCTCAAATGCTCCAGGTCTACACCACGCAGCTACAGGGCAAATGCCTGGAAGTCGTCGAAACCCTCGCCACCCACGATCAGGGATACGATGAAAGTTGGGGTTCGCGGTCGGATCTGCCATTGGCTTGCGAGACTGACCCATTGCGCTGAATGCAGACTCAGCCCTTTCAGGCGCCACCCTTGGTTTGGCGCTCAATAGCGCAAGGCGCACTGTCGACAGCGGTCTGGCGCAGCACCCGAATGCCGGCACGGATCAGCCAGCAAGCGAGGATAAACGGAGCGGTCAGCGTAGGCAGACCGATGGCGGTAAACACCGGCGTCAGCAACAGCGCTGATGCAATACCGACCAGTGGCAGCCAAGGCTTCTGGCGCTGCGAGCTGAAGGCGAGGGCGGCGAGTACGGCGTTATAGCCACCGAGGCCGATCAATGCGGTATAGAAGTCGTGATGCAGCATGCTCCAGCCCATGCCCGCGACAGACGCCAACAACGCCCAGCAGAATGCGCGGCGATCAGCGATCAGCAAACCCAGGGCAATCATCGCTCCGGCCAGCGGATGAGCGAGGAACATCACCTGGCCGAGGCCTTTCAGTGGTGCGGCGAGCATGTTCAGCGTATTCATTTCGATCAAGTGCGCATTTGTCGAAGGCGTGGCGAAGCACAGCAGCAACCAGCCCAGCCCCACGAAGGGCGCCGTATAGGCAGGCAGGTATTGGCTGACTCGAACGCGTTTGAGCCACTGTTGAGTGAACATCGCGCTCAGGCCGCCCGCGGCAATGATCAGCGGCGGCAACATCGCTGACCACGGGAAGTAGAGGCTCAGCAGCAAACCGAGCAAGACACCGTTGTAACTGAACAGCCCGGCTTGACGATCGGCCTTGGCATAACCGCGTCGTTGCGCGGTGAGCAGCCCGGCGACACCGCCCAGCAGTGCACCGCCGAGCAGGGTGGGCGCGGTGAAAAGAATGGCCAGCAGGCACAGCAGACCGCACAGCGGGTTGCGCTGGAGGAAGATCTGGCTGAATCCGTTGAGCAGGGCAGTCGCCCAGTCGGGGCAGTGGGTGTTGAAGTGGTTGGCAGGCATGATGGGATCTGTGGTGTTTCAGGTGAATCGTGGCGCCCGCATCGCGAGCAAGCTCGCTCCCACAATGAATCTCTGTTCAGTCGATGGATTTGTGAACACCACAAATCCACTGTGGGAGCGAGCTTGCTCGCGATGAGGCCGGTGCAGGCGCTAAATCAATGTTTCTATACGCAGTGAGTTAGTCGACCCAGGCTGCCCAAACGGCACACCCGCCGTGATCAACAACGTGTCGCCACGCTTGGCCATTCCCTGCGCCTGGGCAATCTCCAGCGCCGTCGAGCACACTTCATCCACCTGCCGCAGCCGATCATTGACCACCGAATGCACGCCCCACGCCACCGTCAACCGGCGCGCAGTCTGCAGGTTCGGCGTCAGGTTGAGGATCGGCACCGTCGGCCGTTCCCGCGCCGCACGCAAACTCGACGTGCCGGACTCGCTGTAATTCACCAGTACCGCCACCGGCAGCACATTGCTGATACGGCGAATCGCGCAGCTGATGGCATCGGAAACAGTCGCCTCAGCCTTAGGCCGGCTCACGTCCAGTTGCGCCTGATAGTCCGGACCATTTTCCACCTGGCGGATGATTTTGCTCATCATCTGCACGGCTTCCAGCGGGTACTCGCCAGAGGCAGTTTCTGCCGACAACATCACCGCATCCGCACCTTCGGCCACGGCGTTGGCAACGTCGGTCACCTCGGCACGGGTCGGGGCAGGGGAGAAGCGCATCGACTCGAGCATCTGCGTCGCCACCACCACCGGTTTGCCGAGCTGACGGCAGATGCTGATGATGTTTTTCTGAATCTGCGGCACGCTTTCGGCCGGCACTTCCACGCCCAGGTCACCGCGAGCAACCATGATCGCATCGCTCAACTCAGCGATCTCGCGCAGTTGCGTCACCGCCGATGGCTTCTCGATCTTGGCCATCAAAAACGCTTTGTCGCCGATCAGTTCACGCGCCTCGCGAATGTCTTCCGGACGCTGCACAAACGACAGCGCGACCCAGTCCACACCCAGCTCCAGACCGAAGCTCAAATCGCGACGATCCTTGGCGGTCAGCGGGCTCAGTTCCAGCACCGCTTGTGGCACGTTTACGCCTTTGCGATCCGAGAGTTCGCCGCCATTGAGCACCGTGGTGTCGATGGCGTCGGAGTACTTTGTCACCACGCGAAGACGCAGCTTGCCGTCGTCCAGCAGCAGGTCCATGCCCGGTTCGAGCGCCTCGATGATTTCCGGGTGAGGCAAGTTGACCCGGCGTTCATCGCCCGGCGTCGGATCAAGATCCAGACGCAGCGCCTGACCGCGATGCAGTTGCACCTTGCCCTCGGCGAACTTGCCGACCCGCAGTTTCGGGCCTTGCAGGTCCATCAGAATGCCCAGCGGATAATTCAGCTGGCGCTCGACTTCACGAATCCACTGATAGCGCTGAGCGTGGTCGGCGTGATCGCCGTGGCTGAAGTTCAGGCGAAAGATGTTGACCCCGGCTTGCACCAGCTCACGGATGTCGTCGATCCCGTTGGTGGCAGGGCCGAGGGTGGCGAGGATTTTGACCTTTTTATCAGGCGTCATTTTTTGTGCTCTCGAGAATCAGGATGGCGCGGAAGTCGTTGACGTTGGTGCGGGTCGGCTCGGTGACGATCAGTGCGTCCAGCGCCTCGAAATAGCCGTAGCCATTGTTGTTGTCCAACTCGTCGCTGGCGCTCAGGCCGAGGGCGGCGGCGCGGGCGTAGCTGTCCGGGGTCATGATCGCGCCGGCGTTGTCTTCGGAGCCATCGATGCCATCGGTGTCGCCGGCCAGCGCGTAGACGCCGGGCAGGCCTTTGAGGCTGTCGGTCAGGCTCAGCAGGAATTCGGCGTTGCGTCCGCCACGGCCATTGCCGCGTACGGTGACCGTGGTTTCACCGCCCGAGAGGATCACGCAGGGCGCTGCCAACGGCTGACCGTGCAGCACGACCTGACGGGCGATGCCGGCGTGAACCTTGGCCACTTCGCGGGACTCGCCTTCCAGGTCGCCGAGGATCAGCGGGCTGAAACCGGCCTGACGTGCTTTCACCGCAGCAGCTTCAAGCGACTGTTGTGGACGAGCGATCAGCTGGAAGTGACTGCGCTCAAGGCTCGGGTCGCCGGGTTTGACCGTCTCTGATTCCGGGCTCTGTAGCCAGTTGCGCACCGAGGCCGGGACTTCGATGTTGTAGCGCTTGAGGATCGCCAGGGCTTCGGCGGAGGTGCTCGGGTCGGCCACGGTGGGGCCGGAGGCGATGACCGTTGCGAGGTCGCCCGGTACATCGGAAATCGCGTAGGTATAAACAGTGGCAGGCCAGCAGGCTTTGCCGAGTCGGCCGCCCTTGATCGCCGAGAGGTGCTTGCGTACGCAATTCATCTCGCCAATTGTGGCGCCGGATTTGAGCAGGGCTTTGTTGATCGACTGCTTGTCGGCCAGGGTGATGCCGGCCGCGGGCAACGCCAGCAGGGCAGAGCCACCGCCCGAGAGCAGGAAGATCACGCGGTCGTCTTCAGTCAGATTGCTGACCAGTTCCAACACGCGTTTGGCGACCGCCAGACCGGCAGCGTCAGGCACCGGGTGAGCGGCTTCGACCACTTCGATTTTTTCACACGGGGCGCCGTGCCCGTAACGCGTCACCACTAAACCTGATACTTCACCCTGCCAGCAACGCTCCACCACTTGGGCCATGGCCGCGGCGGCTTTGCCGGCGCCGATGACGATCACCCGACCACTGCGGTCTTTGGGCAAATGGGCTTCGAGGACTTGCTGCGGATGGGCCGCGTCGATGGCTGTGGCAAACAGCTCGCGCAGGAATTGTTGCGGATTGACCGACATGGCGGGCTCCCGGGAATTTCTTGTTATTGGAGAACGACTCGGTTCCCTGTGGGAGCGGGCTTGCTCGCGAAGGCGGTATGTCAGTCAACATCTCTGTTGAATATGAAATCGCCTTCGCGAGCAAGCCCGCTCCCACAGGGTTTTGGTGCAGGGCTTACTAATCGCGAATCGAGAAATTCGCCATGTGTTCCAGGCCCTTGATCAGCGCCGAGTGGTCCCAGTTGCTGCCACCGATCGCTGCGCAGGTGCTGAACACTTGCTGGGTGTTGGCGGTGTTCGGCAGGTTGATGCCCAACTCGCGCGCGCCGGCCAGGGCCAGGTTCAGGTCCTTCTGGTGCAGGCTGATGCGGAAGCCTGGGTCGAAGGTGCCTTTGATCATGCGCTCGCCGTGCACTTCGAGGATCTTCGAGGATGCGAAACCGCCCATCAGTGCTTCACGGACCTTGGCGGGATCGGCACCGTTTTTCGAAGCAAACAGCAGGGCTTCGGCCACAGCCTGGATGTTCAGCGCCACGATGATCTGGTTCGCCACTTTGGCGGTTTGACCGTCGCCGTTGCCGCCCACCAACGTGATGTTCTTGCCCATTGCCTGGAACAGCGGCAGAGCGCGTTCGAAGGCATCGGCATCGCCGCCGACCATGATGCTCAGGGTCGCGGCCTTGGCGCCGACTTCACCGCCGGACACTGGCGCATCGAGGTACTGAGCGCCTTTTTCGTTGATTTTGGCAGCGAAGGCTTTGGTGGCGGTTGGCGAGATCGAGCTCATGTCGATCACGACTTTGCCTTTGCCTACACCGGCCGCAACACCGTCGGCGCGGAACAGCACGTCATCGACCTGCGGGGTATCCGGCACCATGACGATGATGAATTCGGCTTCTTGCGCGACTTCTTTCGGGTTCGCCAGGGCGACGGCGCCACCGGCAATCAGGTCGGCAGGCGCGGGGTCGTGGTGCGCCGACAGGAACAGGCTGTGACCGGCTTTCTGCAGGTTCAACGCCATTGGGTGGCCCATGATGCCGGTGCCGATAAATCCGATTTTAGCCATGAGAAATTCCTCTTTTTTTATGTGGCCCCCTGTAGGAGCTGCCGAAGGCTGCGATCTTTTGATCTTGATCTTGATCTTGATCTTGATCTTGATCTTGATCTTGATCTTGATCTTGATCTTGATCTTGATCTTGATCTTGATCTTGATCTTGATCTTGATCTTGATCTTGAAAGGCAAAGTCAAAAGATCGCAGCCTTCGGCAGCTCCTACAGGGATGTCATGTTCGGTTAGATTGCGTTATGGGTTTTCAACCAACCCAGGCCTGCTTCAGTAGTGGTCAGCGGCTTGTATTCACAGCCAACCCAACCCTGATAACCAATGCGGTCCAGGTGTTCGAACAGGAAGCGGTAGTTGATTTCACCGGTGCCCGGTTCGTTGCGCCCAGGGTTATCGGCCAACTGGATGTGGTTGATCTCGCCCAGGTGCGCGGCCATGGTGCGGGCCAGGTCGCCCTCCATGATTTGCATGTGGTAGATGTCGTATTGCAGGAACAGGTTGGCGCTGCCGACCTGTTCGCGAATCGACAGGGCTTGCGCCGTGTTGTTCAGGTAGAAACCCGGGATGTCGCGGGTGTTGATCGCTTCCATCACCAGTTTGATGCCCGCCGCTTGCAGCTTGTCGGCGGCGTACTTGAGGTTGCTGACGAAGGTTTTTTCCACGGTGGCATCGTCGATGCCTTGTGGACGAATACCGGCCAGGCAGTTGACTTGGGTGTTGCCCAGCACTTTCGCGTAGGCAATCGCCAGGTTGACACCGGCGCGGAATTCTTCGACCCGATCCGGCAGGCACGCGATACCGCGTTCGCCCTTGGCCCAGTCACCGGCCGGCAGGTTGAACAGCACCTGGGTCAGGCCGTTGGCGTCGAGCTTGGCTTTGATGTCGGCGGAGCTGAAGTCGTAAGGGAACAGGTATTCGACACCACTGAAGCCGGCCTTGGCGGCAGCTTCAAAACGGGCAAGAAAATCCTGCTCGGTGAACAGCATGGACAGGTTGGCTGCGAAACGCGGCATGGTGGTCTCCCGTATGAATGTGGTGGGCGTTCCCGGATCTCTGTGGGAGCGAGCTTGCTCGCGATAGCGGAGTGCCATTCAGCATCCATGTTGACTGACACACCGCTATCGCGAGCAAGCTCGCTCCCACAGGATGTGGGAACGATCCTACAAGTTAATCGAGCAACGAAATTGCGGTTGGCGCATCGTTGCCGACCAGCGCCAGGTCTTCGAACTCGTTGACGGCGTTGATCTCGGTGCCCATGGAAATGTTGGTCACGCGCTCCAGAATAATCTCGACGATGACCGGCACCCTGAACTCTTCAATCATTTCCTGAGCCTTGCGCAGGGCAGGCTGGATCTGACCCGGTTCGAACACACGCAGCGCCTTGCAGCCGAGGCCTTCAGCAACCGCGACGTGGTCGACACCGTAACCGTTGAGTTCCGGGGCGTTCAGGTTGTCGAAGGCCAGCTGTACGCAGTAATCCATGTCGAAACCGCGCTGAGCCTGACGAATCAGCCCCAAATACGAGTTGTTGACCACCACGTGGATGTACGGCAGCTTGAACTGCGCGCCCACCGCCAACTCTTCGATCATGAACTGGAAGTCATAGTCGCCCGACAGCGCCACGACCTTGCGGGTCGGATCAGCCTTGACCACGCCCAGCGCTGCCGGAATGGTCCAGCCCAGAGGACCTGCCTGACCGCAGTTGATCCAGTGACGCGGTTTGTAGACGTGCAGGAACTGCGCGCCGGCAATCTGCGACAGACCGATGGTGCTGACGTAGCACGTGTCTTTGCCGAACACCTGGTTCATCTCTTCGTAAACGCGCTGCGGCTTGACCGGCACATTGTCGAAGTGAGTCTTGCGTTGCAGGCTGGACTTGCGCTGCTGGCAGTCTTGCAGCCAGGCACTGCGGTTTTTCAGCTTGCCGGCGGCTTGCCATTCGCGAGCGACTTCGATGAACACGGTCAGCGCGGCAGCGGCGTCGGAAACGATGCCCAGGTCCGGGGTGAACACGCGGCCGATCTGGGTCGGTTCGATGTCAACGTGAATGAACTTGCGGCCTTCGGTGTAAACGTCGATCGAACCGGTGTGACGGTTAGCCCAGCGGTTACCGACACCGAGCACCAGGTCGGATTTGAGCATCGTGGCGTTGCCGTAACGGTGCGAGGTTTGCAGACCGACCATGCCGACCATCAACGGGTGATCGTCCGGAATGGTGCCCCAGCCCATCAGGGTCGGGACCACCGGAATACCGGTCAACTCGGCGAATTCCACCAGCAACTCGCTGGCGTCGGCATTGATGATGCCGCCACCGGCTACCAGCAACGGACGCTCGGCCTGATCGAGCATGGCCAGGGCCTTCTCGATTTGCACGCGGTTAGCGGTTGGCTTGGCCAGCGGCAGTGGTTCGTAGGCGTCGATGTCGAATTCGATTTCAGCCATCTGCACGTCGAACGGCAGATCGATCAGCACCGGGCCTGGACGGCCGGAGCGCATTTCGTAGAAGGCTTTCTGGAAAGCGTAAGGCACCTGGCCCGGTTCCATGACGGTGGTTGCCCACTTGGTCACTGGCTTGACGATCGAGGTGATGTCGACAGCCTGGAAGTCTTCCTTGTGCATACGGGCGCGGGGGGCCTGGCCGGTAATGCAAAGAATCGGGATCGAGTCGGCCGAGGCACTGTAGAGCCCGGTGACCATGTCGGTACCGGCAGGTCCCGAAGTGCCGATGCACACGCCGATGTTGCCGGCCTTAGTGCGGGTGTAACCCTCGGCCATGTGCGAGGCGCCTTCAACGTGGCGAGCGAGGACGTGATCGATGCCACCGACCTTCTGCAAGGCGGAGTACAGCGGGTTGATCGCGGCGCCCGGGATGCCAAAAGCGGTATCAACCCCTTCACGGCGCATCACCAGAACGGCGGCTTCGATTGCTCTCATTTTGCTCATGGTTTTGGTGCCTCTTACGTTTTGTAATTGTATACAAGTGGCTTTGCGCAGAGTGTATTCACGGCGGACGGCGCAGGTCAATCCATTTTCTCAAGCGGCCGTTTCATTCGTCGGAAGCCAGATCTACTGTGGCTTTTCGTCGCGTGTGGCGCTTTTCGAAAATTATTGTATACAAAAAAATAACTCATTGTGTTCTATTTGTTGCATCGGACTTCTGAACAAAAAGCAGTCCAGCAGCTTTCCCTATAACAAAATGAGGACGGCACCATGAGCGCTTTAACCTTGAAAGTCGCAGTCAACCTGGCCAATCAGGCTATCTCCGCAGGGCGTGCAATCTCGGCGGCTCCATTGACCATCGCCGTACTGGATGCGGGTGGACACTTGGTCACCCTGCAGCGTGAAGACGGTGCCAGCCTGCTGCGCCCGCAGATCGCCATCGGCAAAGCCTGGGGCGCCATCGCCTTGGGCAAAGGCTCACGCCTGCTGGCGCTGGACGCACAACAACGACCGGCGTTTATCGCCGCTTTGAATAGTCTGGGGCAGGGCAGCGTCGTCCCGGCACCGGGCGGTGTATTGATTCGGGATCAGGACGGGAACGTGCTGGGGGCTGTTGGTATCAGCGGCGATCTTTCTGATGTTGATGAGCAATGTGCGATCAACGCGATTGAGGCGTTGGGGTTGCGGGCGGATGCGGGGGTGACGGCTTGATTATGTGGTGACTGATCTACTGCTTTCGCGAGCAAGCCCGCTCCCACACTGGTTCGTCGGTGGACACAAATTGTGTGAACACTGTAGATCAACTGTGGGAGCGGGCTTGCTCGCGAAGGCGGCCTCCCAGACACATCCAGCTAAAAGTCTGCCGCACCCTCAAGCATTCGCAGGTCTAGCCTTCTCATGAATTCATCATGAGAGAAGGCAAAGGAATGCCTGAACTGTCAGCTTCACATCGCCTGCGAATCGGCCGCTATGCCGAGCAAAACAGGGTCTATCTCCTGACTGCTAATACCCTGACGCGGGAGCCGGTTTTCATGGATTTCAGCTTGGGAAGATTGGTCGTACACCAATTCAAACAAGCACAGGACCAAGGGTTTGCCGACTCTTTGGCCTTTGTCGTCATGCCTGATCATTTTCATTGGCTTGTCCAGTTGCAAAAAGGGTCGCTGGGCCAGTTGATGTGCCAGACCAAATCGTTAAGTACTCGCACAATCAATGCCGCCACAGGCAGAACAGGCAGCCTGTGGCAGCCTGTGGCAGCAGAGTTTTCATGATCATGCGGTGCGACGAGAGGAGGATTTGGTGAAGCTTGCTCGATATGTTGTAGCCAACCCATTGCGGGCGGGGCTGGTTGAGAAGCTTGGCGACTATCCGTTGTGGGATGCGATATGGGTTTGACGGGATACCGAGTTGCCTTCTTCGCGAGCAAGCCCGCTCCCACAGGGGATCTTCGGTGTGGTGGAGATCGAGTGTGGGAGCGGGCTTGCTCGCGAATGGCCGCACCACAGTTTAACGGTCAGGCTCACACCCCTTCAGCACCAACCGGATAATCGTCTGCGCCGCCGCTTCATAGTCGGCCTCATCGAGCTTGACCTTTCCGGTCACCGCGGAAATCTGCCAGTCGAAGTCGGCATAGGTCTGGGTCGCGGCCCAGATGCTGAACATCAGGTGGTTGGGGTCGATCGGGGCGATCTGGCCGCGGTCGATCCAGGTCTGGATGCAGTCGATGTTGTGCTTGGCCTGGCCGTTGAGCCGTTCAACCAGATCAGCGCTCAGGTGCGGCGCGCCATGCATGATTTCGCTGGCGAATACCTTGGAGGCGAAGGGCAGGTCGCGGGAGATGCGGATTTTCGAGCGAATGTAGCCGCTCAGCACTTCACTGGGCACGCCGTCGGCATTGAACGGTGTCGAGGCCTGCAGAATCGGTTCGATGATGCTTTCCAGGACCTCGCGGTAGAGGTTTTCCTTGGATTTGAAATAGTAATAGACGTTGGGCTTGGGCAATCCCGCCTTGGCTGCGATGTCACTGGTTTTGGTCGCAGCGAAGCCCTTGTCGGCAAATTCTTCACTGGCGGCACGCAGGATCAGTTCTTTGTTGCGCTCGCGGATGGTGCTCATAAACCAGGGGGTTCCTTGCCTGTTCTGGCGGTTGCGCATGGTAGCACCGGCCTCGCGCGGCGCTCAAGAATGCCCCGTGCGGCACCCGGCCGCGCTATGCTGCGCGGCATTCATTCAAGAAGGAAACCTGATTCATGGCAGGAAGCAGTTTGCTGGTGCTGATCGATGACATCGCCGCGGTACTCGACGATGTGGCGTTGATGACCAAAATGGCCGCCAAGAAAACCGCTGGCGTGCTCGGCGACGATCTGGCACTCAATGCCCAGCAGGTTTCCGGTGTGCGTGCCGAGCGGGAAATCCCGGTGGTGTGGGCGGTGGCCAAGGGGTCGTTTCTCAACAAGCTGATCCTGGTGCCCTCGGCGTTGGCTATCAGCGCGTTCATTCCCTGGCTGGTCACACCGTTGTTGATGATCGGCGGCGCGTACCTGTGTTTCGAAGGTTTCGAAAAGCTGGCCCATAAATTCCTGCACAGCAAGGCTGAAGACCAGGCCGAGCATGCAGAGCTGGTCGAGGCCGTGGCTGATCCGGCGGTCGATCTGGTGGCGTTCGAGCAGGACAAGATCAAAGGCGCCATCCGCACCGACTTCATTCTCTCTGCAGAAATCATCGCAATCACCCTGGGCATCGTGGCGGATGCCTCGCTGACTCAACAAGTCATCGTGCTTTCGGGCATTGCCATCGTCATGACCATCGGCGTGTATGGCCTGGTGGCCGGCATCGTCAAACTCGACGACCTCGGCTTGTGGCTGACTCAGAAGCCAGGACAGATGGCCAAAAGCATTGGCGGCGGGATCCTGCGTGCGGCGCCGTACATGATGAAAAGCCTGTCGGTGATCGGCACGGCGGCGATGTTTCTGGTGGGTGGCGGAATTCTCACCCATGGCGTGCCGGTGGTTCATCACTGGATTGAAAGCGTCAGCGCAGGGGCGGGCGGTGCCGGGTTTGTCGTGCCAACGTTGCTGAATGCGGTGGCGGGGATTGTGGCGGGTGCCATTGTGTTGGCCTGTGTCATGGTCGTCAGCAAAATCTACAAGGCGCTGAAAGGCTAAAACCTGGCACTGACCAAAAATGTGGGAGCGGGCTTGCTCCGGGCGGCGTTCCGACGAAAGCGGCGGAACATTCAACATCGATGTGACTGACAGACCGCTTTCGTCGGAACGCCGCCCGGAGCAAGCCCGCACACAGTTGATTTGTGGTGTTTGAGATTCCGCGCATGAAAAAGGCCATTCGATTCGCATCGAATGGCCTTTTTTTGTTGCCGATGAATTACTCGGCGATCTGCAACTTGCGCGACTCGGTGTACACGTAGCGCACTTTCTCGTACTCGAATGGCGAGTTCAGCTGGCCATAGCGGAAGCTGTTCTGGTAGCGCTTGTCGATACCACGCAGGACCCAGATTTCCGGATGGTTTTCGCTGACTTCGGAGACGTTCAGGAAGTTGATCGCCGACTCTGCGGTGAAATCGACCGCCAGGCCCCCGGTGTCGCGGATGTTGGAAGGTCCGAGGATCGGCAACACGAAGTAGGCGCCGCCCGGTACACCGTAGAAGCCCAGCGTCTGGCCGAAATCTTCGCTCTGGCGCGGCAGGCCCATGGCGGTGGCCGGGTCCCACAGGCCGGCGATGCCGACGGTGGTATTGAGCAGCAGGCGCGCGGTGGTTTCCATCGAGCGCTGCCCCTTGAACTGCAGCAGGCTGTTCAACAGGTTCGGCACGTCACCGAGGTTGTTGAAGAAGTTGCTGACACCGGTGCGCAGGAAACTCGGCGTGATGTAGCGATAGCCATCGACCACTGGCAGGAACACCCATTGGTCGAAGCGGTAGTTGAAGTGGTAGACGCGGCGGTTCCACTCTTCCAGCGGGTCGTAGACGGCCAGCGCGCTAAGCGTCGAGCGTTCGAACTCGCGCTGATCCAGCCCAGGGTTGAATTTGAGTTTGCTCAGCGGCTCCTTGAAGCCGTCATTGTCAATCACAACCGGTGCGTTGGCTTTGCTGTTATCGGCATTGGCGACGCCTGCACAGAGTAACGCTGCGATAAGCAGGAGATATTTAGCCACGGAAGAACTCCAGCATGGCGTCGCTGTTGACGCGGTAATTAAGGTTGCCGCAATGGCCGCCCAGTGGATAAACGGTCAAACGATCGCCAAAGGTCTTGCGCAGGAAACCAAGGTCGCCAGGGCCGAGGATCACGTCGTCGGCGTTGTGCATGACGGCGATTTTCGGGCTGTCGTGCAGGTAATCCTTGAGTGCATACAAGCTGACCTGGTCGATCAGTTGCAGCAGGCTGCCGCCGTCGGTGCGGGCGCGCCACATAGGGATGAGCTGTTCGGTGATGTAACAGTCGAAGTCGCACTGCAGCGCACGCTTGAGGTACGGCGTGAGGCTGGTGCCTTCGGTAATCGGGTACTTCGGCGGGGTGATGAGGCCGCGGCGGTTGATCAGGTCCGAGGTGAAGGCAATGTCGGCGGCCGAGAAGCGGAATGAGGTGCCGATCAGCATGGCCATCTGTTCGTTGCTCAGGTGCTGCTTGGACTGCTGGAAGTCGTAGAGCAGGGCATCGTTGAGGTCGATGTAGCCCTTCTGCTGGAAGTAGCGGGTCAGTTTGTTCAGCACCAGCTCATAGAAGGTGGTGGTGTTGTTAATGCCCTTGACCTCGGTCTGGACCAACTTGTCCAGGTTGGTGATCGAGGTGTAGAGGTTGACCGGCGGGTTGAGCAGCAAGACTTTCTTGAAGTTGAAGCTGCGACGGGTTTCGTCCAGGTGCGCGACAAATGCCGCGTCCAGGGCACCCAGGCTGTAGCCGGTCAAGTAGTAATCGGTGACGGGGACTTTCGGGTTTTGTGCCCGCACGGCCTGCATTACCCGGTACATGTCTTCGGCATCGTCCTCGGTGATACCCGGGGTGGCGAAGCGTGAGGCGGCGCTCATGAAGTCGAAGCTGGTAGGCGACGACAGTTGCACCACATGGTAGCCGGCCTTGTAGTACAGCTTTTTCAGGTATTCGTTAAGGCTGCTGTCGTAGCGCGCGCCGGTGCCGGAGATCAGGAAAATCAGCGGTGCGGCTTTATCCTGAGTGGCGATGCGATAGGTGAGCTTCTTCACCGGCCAGAAGTTGTCCGGCAGGTCGAACTCACGCTCCGGGCGCAAGGTAACGCTGCGTGTCTGCTGATCGATGTCGTCGTCCAGCGGCAACTCCGGACGCAGGTTCGGCGGTGTCGTGGCAATGGTCGCCTCGAACGGGTTGGTCAAGGGGTAGCCATAGCTGGCAGCGTCGATATCGACGGCCAGTGCGGACGCACTCAAAATAAGGCCGCCAAACAGGGCGGCGAAGCGCAAGGAACGGAGCATGACTAGATCCCTTAGAGAAAGGTGCCGAATGAAGTTCGCAGGCTATGACCACGGGGTTTGCGCCAAAGTGCCATGGATCGGCACCAATCAGGCCTAATTTCGGAGTAATGGTAGCTGGACGATACACTCTGCAGCGATTTCGTGACCAATTATCTCTTGCACGCGTTTGCTTACCGCTGGCGGGGGATTAAGCTGGCCGCCGTTTTCGTTTATTGGAGTGCTTCATGTCCCGCCGTCTGCCTGTGATTCTGCTGCTCGTTCTCCTGCCATTATGGCTGGCCGCCAGTTATGGCGCGCGTTATGGCTTCATGGAGGATGCTCAATGGGTCGGCATCTGCGTGGACGAAGCGAGTCGCTGGGAATGCCAGGTTCGTTCAAGCCTGGGCTTGATGATTCACTTCAATGTCTTGGGCTTCGCGGCATTGGCGGCAGCCGTTATCGGTTTTGTGCTGCCGGGCCGGGCCGGGTGGTGGTTGGCGGTGCTGGCGCTGGTGTTCGGGTTTCCGGCGTTGGCGTTGTACAACACAACTTTGGCTGTTTTTGCGGTGGTGATTGCTGGGTTGCGTCTGGTCAGGGCTTCCCGCAGCGCCTGACAGTCAGTCTTCGCGAGCAAGCCTGCTCCCACATTCGAACGCATCTATCATGAGAACGCGGTCAAATGTGGGAGCGGGCTTGCTCGCGAAGGGGCCAGCAGATGCACCGAAGATTTACCCCTTGCGAACCCGCAAACTGCGCCACAACGCTGCAACCATCAACACACTCACCAGCGCCCAACCCCAGGCCTGCTGATTCTGCAACCCTTCACGGTAAAGCTGCGGCGCAATGCCAGCACCGATGAAGGTCAGCAGGGCAATCTCCCGACGCGGCACGCTCACCGGGCGGCACAGATAGACCAGCGCCGGCAGGATGAATGCAACACTCGGGAAGCTGCGATAACGCGGATCGAACACCAGCTCCAGCATCGTCACCGCAGCGGCAAAACCGGCCGCGGCGAGCAACCAGCCCGCCCGACGTTCCAGCGCATTGAACGCCCGTCCGCGCCAGCCAGTGCGAGCGCTCAGAGTCAGTGCCGCATGGGCCAGCACCAACACGTTCAGCGCCGTCAGCAAAGCGACCCACAACCACTCACTGCCAAACCGCGTAGTGACACGGGCCAGGTCGCCCCAGGCGCCAATCGAGCAGGCGGCCAGCGCACCGAGCAGCGGTAGAACCAGCGCTGCGCGAGTGCTGCGTACACGTCCACCGAGGATGAGTGTGCCGAGGAAGATCAAACCACCCACCACCAGCCACTGCGTCCAGTAAGGCACGTTCGACACCGGACCGGCGAGCACGCCCTTGTCCTGGCGATCGGCATCGAACAGCCCCCAGTAACCACCGACCGCACCTTCGCTGGCGCGTTTCCACGGCTGGTCGAAGGCTTCGATCAGGTTGTAATGCCAGCCTTGCTGCTCCGCCATGATGACAAAACCACGAATGAACTTGGCTTCATTGACCCGGCTCGGCAGGGCGGTTTCACGCTGACGGCCTTCGCTGGGCCAGCCGGTTTCGCCAATCATCACGTCCTTGGGTGCGAACTTGTTGCCGAACACCTGACGTACTTCGGCCACATGCTGCAGGGCGGCGTCGATGTTCGACGGGTCATCTTCCCAGTACGGCAACAAATGGATGGTCAGGAAATCCACCGCCGGGGCGATTTCCGGGTGCTTGAGCCAGAACTCCCAGACGTCGGCGTAAGTGACAGGTTGTTTGACCTGGCTTTTGACTTTATTAATGAGCTTGGCCAGCTGCGCGCCAGTGACTTCCTTGCGCAACAGGGTTTCATTGCCGACGATCACTGAGGTCACCACGTCCGCGTTGGCGTTGGCCGAGGCGATCAGCAGGTCGACTTCCTTGGCGGTGTCCACCGGGTTGCTGTTGACCCAGGCGCCGATCATCAGTTTCAGCCCGTGCTTGCGCGCCAGGTCGGGCAGGGCCTCGAGGCCGGTCATGGAATAGGTGCGGATGCATTCGAAGCTTTTGGCCAGCAGCGCGAGGTCGGCGTCCATGCGCTCGGGGCGCAGCTTGAACGGCTGATCGAACGGCGATTGGTCCTTGTCGAACGGGGTGTAGGAGGCGCATTGCAACTTGTGCGTCGCGCTGGCCACGTCCGGCAGCACCACCGGTTTACCGAGGCCGTACCAGAAGCCACCAAGGGCAAAAAGCCCCAGCAGGCAGGCGAATAGGTAAGCAAAGAAAGGAAAGCGGGATGTCGCGGGCATGGTCAGGCCGTCTGGGAGCAAAGCCGCGCATGTTACCTTCATTTGCCGCGTGCTTGGTGGCCTGCATACTTTTGACATGCAAAGTTTGGGCGGATTGGCCGGCGGACTTCCGGTGGTCTAGATTAATGGCGTTCTGATGTCGTTTCTCGATGCCTTGAGGTCGCTGGCAGAGCAGGTCGCCATTGTCTTGAGGTTGATTATCGACGCATCAGTGCTCTCATAGATAAATCGCGCTGATGTTCGGACGAGTTTGCGGTGGGCGTGATGGGGGCGCTGTGCACCATAACAATACGTTGACGCGACTCGGCATCCGTCGAGCGCAGCACTTTCGGGGAAGTAACGATGAAGATGCGACGACTCTTGGGCGCCGGTGCCGCTTTGGTGCTGGCGATCAGTTCTACTGTAGCCAGCGCCGAAGGCAAGGCAGTGACTATCGGTTATGTCGACGGCTGGTCGGACAGTGTTGCCACGACCAACGTGGCCGCTGAAGTGATCAGGCAGAAACTCGGTTATGACGTGAAACTGCAAGCAGTCGCCACCGGGATCATGTGGCAGGGTGTGGCTACTGGCAAACTCGATGCCATGATGTCTGCGTGGCTGCCTGTGACTCATGGTGAATACTGGACCAAGAACAAGGATCAAGTCGTCGATTACGGTCCGAACTTCAAGGACGCGAGAATTGGCCTGATCGTGCCGGAGTACGTCAAAGCTAAAAGTATTGCCGATCTGAAAACCGACGACAGCTTCAAAGGTCGCATCGTCGGCATCGACGCCGGTTCGGGCGTGATGCTCAAGTCCGAGCAGGCAATCAAGGACTACGATCTGACCGGCTATCAACTCAAGGCCAGTTCCGGCGCCGGCATGATTGCCGAGCTGACCCGTGCCGAGAAGAAAAACGAATCCATTGCCGTCACCGGTTGGGTGCCGCACTGGATGTTCGCCAAGTGGAAACTTCGCTTCCTGGACGACCCGAAAGGCGTTTATGGCGCGGCTGAAACTGTAAACAACATCGGCAGCAAAGAACTGGCAACCAAGGCTCCGGAAGTTGCCAAGTTCATGAAGAACTTCCAGTGGGCGTCGAAAGACGAAATCGGCGAAGTCATGTTGGCCATTCAGGATGGTGCCAAACCTGAAGTCGCCGCGAAGGATTGGGTGGCTAAACACCCGGAACGCGTTGCAGACTGGACCAAATGATTTGAGCTGACGCGTCTGGTCAGCACTTCTCAAGGCCCCTTGGCAGTCATGCCAAGGGGCCTTTTGCTTTTCCCCTGTGGGAGCGGGCTTGCTCCGGGCGGCGTTCCGACGAAGGCGTCGTGTCAGTCAACATAGATATCGACTGACACGACGCCTTCGTCGGAACGCCGCCCGGAGCAAGCCCGCTCCCACATTGTTTAGTGGATGCTGGGAAATGGCGATTCTGTCATGTCGTTCTAATACTAAGGTCGTCTGGAACCAGTTCCGTAGCCGCATAGAGTGGATAACGTTCCAACTTCATCTGTGCTGCGAGGATAAAAACAATGAACGACAGCATTTACCTCTCGATTCAAAACAGCCCGCGCTTCAAGGAGCTGGTTAGTAAGCGAGAAAAGTTCGCCTGGATTCTTTCGGCGATCATGCTTGGGCTTTACTCCGGATTCATCCTTTTGATTGCTTACGGGCCGCATATTCTGGGGGCGAAAATCAGCCCCGAGTCTTCGATTACCTGGGGGATACCGATTGGTGTCGGGCTGATTCTCTCGGCCTTTATCCTGACTGCAATCTACGTACGACGCGCCAATGGCGAATTCGACGACCTGAACAATGCGATTCTCAAGGAGGCTCAGCAATGATCCGGCGTCTAATGGCTCTATTGAGCATCGCAGCCTTTGCACCTGGCGCCTGGGCAGGTGAAGCCCTGACCGGCGAAGTGCACAAACAACCGCTCAACGTTTCCGCGATCCTGATGTTCGTCGCGTTCGTGGGTCTGACCCTGTGCATCACCTACTGGGCCTCCAAGCGCAACAATTCGGCGGCTGACTACTATGCGGCGGGTGGCAAAATCACCGGCTTCCAGAACGGTCTGGCAATTGCTGGCGACTACATGTCGGCGGCGTCCTTTCTGGGTATTTCCGCCCTGGTGTTCACCTCTGGCTACGACGGCCTGATCTACTCGATCGGCTTCCTGGTGGGCTGGCCGATCATTCTGTTCCTGATCGCCGAGCGCTTGCGTAACCTGGGTAAATACACCTTTGCCGACGTGGCGTCCTATCGCCTTGGGCAAACCCAGATCCGCACGCTGTCCGCTTGCGGCTCGCTGGTGGTGGTGGCGTTCTACCTGATCGCGCAAATGGTCGGTGCCGGCAAGCTGATTCAGCTGCTGTTCGGTCTCGACTACTACGTCGCGGTGATCCTGGTCGGTATCCTGATGTGCATGTACGTATTGTTCGGCGGCATGCTGGCGACCACTTGGGTGCAGATCATCAAGGCCGTGTTGCTGCTGTCGGGTGCTACGTTCATGGCACTGATGGTCATGAAGCACGTCAACTTCGACTTCAGCTTGCTGTTTTCCGAGGCGATCAAGGTTCACCCTAAAGGTGAAGCGATCATGAGCCCGGGCGGCCTGGTGAAAGATCCGGTCTCGGCATTCTCCCTTGGCCTGGCACTGATGTTCGGTACCGCTGGCCTGCCGCACATTCTGATGCGCTTCTTCACCGTGAGTGACGCGAAAGAAGCTCGCAAGAGCGTGCTGTATGCAACCGGCTTCATTGGCTACTTCTACATCCTGACGTTCATCATCGGCTTTGGCGCGATCCTGCTGGTCAGCACCAACCCTGCCTTTAAAGATGCGGCTGGCGCGCTGTTGGGCGGCAACAACATGGCGGCGGTGCACCTGGCTAATGCGGTCGGTGGCAGCATCTTCCTGGGCTTCATCTCGGCGGTGGCGTTCGCGACCATTCTGGCTGTAGTGGCTGGTTTGACGCTGGCCGGCGCTACGGCGGTATCTCACGACCTTTATGCCAGTGTGATCAAGAAGGGCAAAGCCAACGACAAGGATGAGATCCGCGTCTCGAAAATCACCACCATCTGTCTGGGTGTGTTGGCGATCGGTCTGGGCATTCTGTTCGAAAGCCAGAACATCGCGTTCATGGTGGGCCTGGCGTTCTCCATCGCGGCGAGCTGTAACTTCCCGGTGCTGCTGCTTTCCATGTACTGGAAGAAGCTGACCACACGTGGTGCGATGATCGGCGGCTGGTTGGGTCTGATCAGTGCGGTTGGTTTGATGGTCCTTGGGCCAACCATTTGGGTGCAGATTCTGCATCACGAGAAGGCTATCTTCCCGTATGAGTACCCGGCGCTGTTCTCCATGGCCATTGCGTTTATCGGGATCTGGTTCTTCTCGATCACTGACAAGTCGACTGCGGCTGACAATGAGCGGGCGCTGTTCTTCCCTCAGTTTGTTCGTTCGCAGACTGGTTTGGGGGCGAGTGGGGCGGTTGCTCACTAAGGCTTCAGGCTTGTATATATAAGCTGCGTTAAACAAAAATGCCCCGGTCGAGAGATTGGGGCATTTTTTGTTGGGCGGTTTGGCGGGCGGTTTGATTGTGTACATATCCGTTACTGCGGTAACGGCTGATTATGGTTTCGCTCTTACAGCCAGCCCCTTCAAGGTCTTTTGACTTTCGCGGCTTTGAGCACCCGATCCGTCGACACGTGGGCATTCACTGCCTTACCCTCCAGCCACTCTTTGGACTTGAGCTTCGGACCTCGTTTGCTTTTGGCGACCGCTTTGGGCTGGACGTTTCGGGCTAGCGTCAGCAGGTACTGAGCCAGCCCTCCTGCGGGGATGGGGAGGGATAAGTGCTCTGGCGGCAAGGCTATTTGCATACCCTCATAACCGCTGCGAACCTGTACCGTCAGGTGAAAGATCGACGCTTCCCAGCCCTCGGGTTGGGTCTGGCAATGAGCCTGTTCGACACTGCGTTTAAGCACGGACAAAACGTTGTAAGCCAACACGGCGGACGCGAACCCCAGCAGGGCGGCTTTGGGGTTGCCCAAGGTTTCGATTTCACTGTCCAGCACCGATTCCAGACGCTGGAACATCCCTTCAATACTCCAGCGACGTCGGTACAAATCGGCGATCTGCTCTGCGCTGATGGTGTCGGGCAAGTTGCTCCAGAAGGACAGCGTGGTGTCGCCGGATTCGGTGGGGTTTTGCAGGTTCAGTTCGACACGCCGCCACTGGCGTCCGCCTTTTACTTCGATGGTTTGCTCGCGCACGCTGCCGGTTGCGACCGGGACAGGCTCCTGCCAGTCGCTTTCTTTAAGCAGGCGTGGATGCTTGCTTTGTTCGCGAATGATGAATGAAGCGCCGGCATCTTCGCAGGCCTCCATGACCGGGAGCGTGCAGTAGAGCCGATCAGCCATCCATAGCTGGCCCGCCGTGGCCTTTTCCAGCAACGGCAGCACGCTGACGCGCTCGCTGGCATAGGCATCTTCACAGGGCTGAAGGTCGACGACTTGGTCGAGATCAGGGTCGTAAACCACGACCGAAAAACCAGGGCGGGCGGCACCTCGTTCGCGGCGCAAAGCGCCCAGACGTTTTTCGCTGGAAGGCAGATGGTTGCCGTCGACGACGCGTAATTGCCAGCCAGGCAAAATGGCCGAGCAACCCAATTCTTGAATCGTCGGAGCCAGGCGCTGCGCGCTACCAGTTACCAACGCGCGCAACAGCGCAGGTTCGGTTCGGCTGACCTTGTCATAAAGCGCCGCCAGGCTGACGGGAAGATCCTCCATCTGCCGCGCGGCGGCGTGTAGGGAGGGCCGCAAACCCAGAGAAACAAGGGACATCAGCTCAATAATGGTCGAAAACAAAAGCTCGCGCGGGTACTGGCGCTGACGATGTTCTTCGAACACCTGATCAACCCACTCTGCCGCAACGGCCTGCTCCAAAACCAATTTGGCCATGACACTGGCCGGTGCTTTTTTCTCGAACCGCGCTAAAACTTCTGCCCACATCGTCTCGCCGTCCTGACTGGAGTTTTGAGGATTTTATCAAAGACCTTGAAAGGGCTGGCTCTTACAGCGAGTCCCTTTTTCAGACGCCAAAAAGGAACCAAAAGGCTTCGCCCCGGCGTACGGCACTTCGCTAAAGCTCAGTGTTCCCTCGCTCCGGTGTCCATCAGGGGACATCGCCTACGGTCTGCTTCGCGACGACCTCCTCTCGATGTGTTCGGCTTCGCCGAACGGCGCTACGCGCCTAACCCCCTGATGAACACCTCCACTCGGCCTGCCGAAGGGGCGAAAGATCAAAAGCAGGATCAACATCAAAAGCCAAAGCCAAAGCCAAAGCCAGATCAACAGCCCGCCGCTCACTGATCGTTCCCACGCGTGGAACGATCAGGTTCATCGCACAAACAAAAACGGCCTCTATCTACATAGAGGCCGTTCCCGGTGCAACTCAAGACGTTATCGCAAGACAGGTCTTATTTGCGGTCTTCCAACTTGGTGATGTCACGCGACTCGTAGCCGGTGTACAGCTGGCGCGGACGGCCAATCTTGTACGGGCTGGAGAGCATTTCTTTCCAGTGGGAGATCCAGCCGACAGTCCGCGCCAGGGCGAAGATCACGGTGAACATGCTGGTTGGAATGCCGATCGCCTTGAGGATGATCCCCGAGTAGAAGTCGACGTTCGGGTACAGCGAGCGTTCGATGAAGTACGGGTCGGTCAGGGCGATCTCTTCCAGGCGCATGGCCAGTTCGAGTTGCGGATCGTTGGTAATGCCCAGTTCCTTCAGCACTTCGTCGCAGGTCTGCTTCATGACTGTTGCGCGTGGGTCGCGGTTTTTGTAAACCCGGTGACCGAAGCCCATCAGCTTGAACGGATCGTTCTTGTCCTTGGCCTTGGCAATGTACTTGTCGATGTTCGACACATCGCCAATTTCATCGAGCATGGTCAGAACAGCTTCGTTCGCGCCGCCGTGGGCAGGGCCCCACAGTGCAGCGATGCCGGCGGCGATACAGGCGAACGGGTTGGCACCCGAAGAGCCGGCCAGGCGTACGGTGGAAGTCGATGCGTTCTGCTCGTGGTCGGCATGGAGGATGAAGATCTTGTCCATGGCGTTGGCGAGCACCGGGCTGATCGGTTTGATCTCGCACGGGGTGTTGAACATCATGTGCAGGAAGTTTTCCGCGTACGTCAGGTCGTTGCGCGGGTACATCATGGGTTGCCCCATCGAGTACTTGTAAACCATCGCTGCCAGGGTCGGCATCTTGGCAACCAGGCGGATCGCGGAGATTTCGCGATGCTGCGGGTTATTGATGTCCAGGGAGTCGTGGTAGAAGGCCGAGAGGGCGCCGACTACGCCGCACATGACGGCCATCGGGTGGGCGTCGCGACGGAAACCGTTGAAGAACGTCTTCAGCTGCTCGTGAACCATGGTGTGGTTCTTCACGGTGCTGACGAACTGGGCCTTCTGTTCTGCGGTCGGCAATTCGCCGTTGAGCAGCAGATAGCAGGTTTCCAGGTAGTCCGACTTTTCAGCCAGCTGTTCGATCGGGTAGCCGCGGTGCAGCAGGATGCCGTTGTCGCCGTCGATATAGGTGATCTTCGACTCGCAGGAAGCTGTCGACATGAAACCAGGGTCAAAGGTGAAACGGCCCGTGGCCGTCAGGCCCCGAACATCGATAACATCGGGACCAACGGTGCCGGTTAAAATGGGCAGCTCGACGGGGGCTGCGCCCTCGATGATCAACTGCGCTTTTTTGTCAGCCATGTGGCCTCCTATTTATGCTTGAAATCATCAGACAGACCCCCCACGCAGGGCCCGCACCACTATAGTGAGATAAATTCGAATGTCAATTTGCCTAAAGTCTTGCTCCAGAAGGCTTTAACCGGACTTTTTCCTCGAAATTGACTGCCATTTACGCCTTTTATACGACTTGTGCAATGAGCTATTAGGGGAAGGCGATTGCGTTGTCATTAGTAGCCTAACTGTCTATACTCGGCCTCCGACCGCCAGGGGCTTTTGGGCCTGCTTTACTGGGGGTCGCACTCCCTGGGTGGTGGGTACCTGACCAGTGCACTCCCCAACAACTTTGCCCTGATTGTTAGGGGCTCTTCAGTGTGAAAAAAAGCCGTGAATAGCCAACGACCTGTAAACCTAGACCTAAGGACCATCAAACTCCCAGTCACTGCTTACACGTCCATTCTTCACCGAATCTCCGGAATCATCCTCTTTGTCAGCCTGGCCATCATGCTTTATGCATTGGACAAGTCGCTCGACTCGGAAGAAGGCTTCGGTCAGGTGAAAGCGTGTCTGACTAGTCCGCTAGCCAAGCTAGTGACATGGGGCATCCTGTCCGCCTTGCTGTATCACTTGGTTGCCGGTGTGCGCCACTTGATGATGGACATGGGCATCGGCGAGTCGCTTGAGGGCGGCAAACTGGGCTCGAAAATCGTTATCGCCGTTTCCGTGGTGGTAATCGTTCTGGCAGGAGTTTGGATATGGTAACTAACGTCACGAACCTGTCGCGTTCGGGCCTCTATGACTGGATGGCACAGCGTGTGTCTGCGGTCGTTCTCGCGGCTTATTTCATATTCCTGATCGGATACGTCATTGCCCATCCTGGCATCGGCTACGCCCAATGGCATGAACTGTTCGCAAGCAACTGGATGCGTATTTTCAGTCTCCTGGCCCTCGTTGCCCTCGGCGCTCACGCCTGGGTCGGCATGTGGACCATCGCGACCGACTACCTGACGCCAATGGCGTTCGGCAAGTCCGCGACTGCAATACGTTTCCTCTTCCAGGCAGTATGCGGCGTCGCGATGTTCGCGTACTTCGTCTGGGGTGTGCAGATTCTTTGGGGTATCTGATTCATGTCTACTACAGTTAATACGCTTTCGTTCGACGCCATCATTATTGGCGGCGGCGGTGCCGGCATGCGCGCTGCGCTGCAGCTGGCACAAGGTGGTCACAAGACTGCCGTAGTTACCAAGGTTTTCCCGACTCGTTCGCACACTGTATCCGCCCAGGGCGGCATCACCTGCGCCATCGCCTCGGCAGATCCGAACGATGACTGGCGCTGGCACATGTACGATACCGTCAAGGGTTCCGACTATATCGGTGACCAGGACGCTATCGAATACATGTGTTCCGTAGGTCCGGAAGCGGTCTTCGAACTCGAGCACATGGGTTTGCCGTTCTCCCGTACCGAACAAGGCCGCATCTATCAGCGTCCGTTCGGCGGTCAGTCGAAAGACTTCGGTAAAGGTGGCCAGGCTGCACGTACTTGCGCCGCTGCCGACCGTACCGGTCACGCACTGCTGCACACCCTGTACCAGGCCAACCTGAAGGCCGGCACCGTATTCCTCAACGAATACTACGGCGTCGACCTGGTGAAGAACGAAGACGGTGCCTTTGTCGGCATGATCGTCATCTGCATCGAAACCGGCGAAACTTCCTACGTCCGTGCTAACGCCACCGTATTGGCGACCGGCGGTGCAGGTCGTATCTACTCGTCCACCACCAACGCCCTGATCAACACCGGTGACGGCGTCGGCATGGCTCTGCGTGCTGGCGTGCCGGTACAAGACATTGAAATGTGGCAGTTCCACCCAACCGGCATCGCCGGCGCCGGTGTACTGGTGACTGAAGGCTGCCGCGGTGAAGGCGGTTACCTGATCAACAAGCACGGCGAGCGTTTCATGGAGCGTTATGCTCCGAACGCCAAAGACCTGGCTGGTCGTGACGTGGTTGCTCGCTCGATGGTTAAAGAAATCATCGCCGGCAACGGTTGTGGTCCGGATGGCGACCACGTAATGCTGAAACTCGATCACCTCGGTGAAGAAGTTCTGCACAGCCGTCTGCCAGGCATCATGGAACTGTCCAAGACCTTCGCTCACGTCGATCCAGCCGTGGCGCCGATTCCGGTCGTTCCAACCTGCCACTATATGATGGGCGGCGTGCCGACCAACATTCACGGTCAGGCAATCACTCAGGACGCCGACGGCGTTGACCAGATCATCCCGGGCTTGTTCGCAGTAGGCGAAGTGGCCTGCGTATCGGTCCACGGTGCCAACCGTCTGGGCGGCAACTCGTTGCTCGACCTGGTGGTATTCGGTCGTGCAGCCGGCCTGTTCCTGGAACAGACCCTCAAAGAAGGCGTCGACTACACCCGCGCTCGCCAGTCCGACATCGACGCTGCCCTGGCACGTCTCGATGGCCTGAACTCGCGTACCGAAGGCGAAGACGTCGCCACCCTGCGTAAAGAACTGCAAAGCTGCATGCAGAACTACTTCGGTGTATTCCGTACCGGCGAATACATGCAGAAGGGTATTGCCCAGCTGGCTGATCTGCGTGGCCGTATCGCCAACGTCAAGATCAACGACAAGAGCCAGGCGTTCAACACTGCTCGTATCGAAGCGCTGGAATTGCAGAACCTGCTGGAAGTGGCCGAAGCTACCGCCATCGCCGCAGAGATCCGCAAAGAGTCCCGCGGCGCTCACGCCCGTGAAGACTACGAAGATCGCGACGACGAAAACTGGCTGTGCCACACCCTGTACTTCCCGGGTGACAAGCGCGTAACCAAGCGTGCTGTGAACTTCTCGCCGAAGACTGTTCCGACTTTTGAACCTAAGATTCGGACTTATTAAGGGTGGCCGCCATGTTGCAAGTCAGTGTTTATCGCTACAACCCTGATCAGGACGCTGCGCCGTTCATGCAGGAATTTTCGGTCGATACCGGTGGTAAAGACCTGATGGTGCTGGACGTGCTGGCCCTGATCAAAGAGCAGGACGAAGGTTTCTCCTATCGTCGCTCTTGCCGTGAAGGTGTTTGCGGTTCCGACGGCATGAACATCAACGGCAAAAACGGTCTGGCGTGCGTCACGCCGCTGTCCGCTGTCGTAAAAGGTAACAAGCTGATCGTTCGTCCTCTGCCAGGTTTGCCGGTAATCCGTGACCTGGTCGTCGATATGAGCATCTTCTACAAGCAATACGAAAAGGTTAAGCCATACCTGCAGAACGACACGCCGGCTCCGGCCATCGAACGTCTGCAGACCCCTGAAGAGCGGGAAAAGCTCGACGGTCTGTACGAGTGCATCCTGTGCGCTTGCTGCTCGACCTCTTGCCCGTCCTTCTGGTGGAACCCGGACAAGTTCCTGGGTCCAGCTGCTCTGCTGCAAGCGTATCGCTTCCTGGCAGACAGCCGCGACACCAAGACTGCCGAGCGTCTGGCTTCGCTGGATGACCCGTTCAGCGTATTCCGCTGCCGCGGGATCATGAACTGCGTCAACGTCTGCCCGAAAGGCCTGAACCCGACTAAGGCCATCGGTCACGTACGTAACATGCTGCTGCAAAGCGGCGTGTGATTCAGCTGCTGTAACCGGCTGTTGTAAATGTAGTACCGCTGTACCCGTAGATGCTACGGCGCAGGCTTCAACCGGCGCCGTAGTCTTAACCTGAGCAGCAGCTTATAAGGCTGCGGCTCTTATTTTGAAGAAATGAGACAAGCAGGGGCATCCGGGCTGGTACCCGGACTATCAGCGTGATCCTAAGTGGCTTGTTTTAGTCGCTGCATTCGGACTTCTGCAAGCGTGCTCGGTGTCGACGCCGGTGGTGTTCCCCTAACCGAGGGTGACCAAGCATGCAAGAAAGCGTGATGCAGCGCATGTGGAACAGCGCCTACCTATCCGGTAGTAACGCTGCCTATGTGGAAGAGCTCTATGAGCTCTACCTGCACGACCCTAACGCTGTGCCAGAAGAGTGGCGCACCTACTTTCAGAAGTTGCCTGCTGACGGCAACACTGCCACCGATGTTTCGCACTCCACAATTCGCGATCATTTCGTCTTGCTGGCAAAGAACCAGCGCCGCGCCCAACCGGTTTCCGCCGGCAGCGTGAGCAGTGAGCACGAGAAGAAGCAAGTTGAAGTGCTGCGATTGATCCAGGCCTACCGTATGCGTGGCCACCAGGCAGCCCAGCTTGACCCGCTGGGGCTGTGGCAGCGTCCTGCACCTGCAGACCTGTCGATCAATCATTACGGCTTGACCAATGCCGATCTTGATACGACCTTCCGTGCCGGCGACCTGTTCATCGGCAAAGAGGAGGCGAGCCTACGCGAAATTCACGAAGCGTTGCAGCAGACATATTGCCGCACCATCGGCGCTGAATTTACGCATATCACCGATTCCGAGCAGCGCCAGTGGTTCCAGCAGCGTCTGGAAAGCGTGCGCGGCCGTCCGACGTACTCCGCCGACATCAAGAGCCACCTGCTCGAGCGCGTCACGGCCGGCGAGGGTCTGGAAAAATACCTGGGTACCAAATACCCGGGTACCAAGCGTTTCGGTCTGGAAGGCGGCGAGAGCCTGATTCCGATGCTCGACGAGCTGATCCAGCGTTCCGGTTCCTACGGCACCAAGGAAATCGTCATCGGCATGGCCCACCGTGGCCGTCTCAACGTGCTGGTCAACACCTTCGGCAAGAACCCGCGCGAGCTGTTCGACGAGTTCGAAGGCAAGAAGAAGGTCGAGCTGGGTTCCGGTGACGTTAAATATCACCAGGGCTTCTCGTCCAACGTCATGACCACCGGCGGTGAAGTTCACCTGGCCATGGCCTTCAACCCGTCCCACCTGGAAATCGTATCTCCAGTGGTCGAGGGTTCGGTTCGCGCCCGTCAGGATCGTCGTAACGACCCTACCGGCGAGAAGGTTCTGCCGATCTCCATCCACGGTGACGCGGCATTCGCCGGTCAAGGCGTGGTCATGGAAACCTTCCAGATGTCGCAGACCCGCGGTTTCAAGACCGGCGGCACTGTGCACATCGTGATCAACAACCAGGTCGGTTTCACCATCAGCAACCCACTGGACTCGCGTTCCACCGAGTACGCGACCGACGTTGCGAAGATGATCCAGGCGCCGATCCTCCATGTGAATGGTGATGATCCGGAAGCCGTGTTGTTCGTGACCCAGCTGGCCATCGACTACCGCATGCAGTTCAAGCGTGACGTGGTGATCGACCTGGTCTGCTACCGTCGTCGTGGCCACAACGAGGCCGACGAGCCAAGCGGCACCCAGCCAATCATGTATCAGCAGATCACCAAGCAGCGCACCACCCGTGAGCTGTATGCCGATCGTCTGACTCAAGGCGGTGTGCTGGACGCAGAGCGTGTTCAGGCGAAAGTCGACGAATACCGCAATGCGCTGGACAACGGCCTGCATGTTGTAAAAAGCCTGGTCAAAGAGCCGAACAAAGAGTTGTTCGTGGACTGGCGTCCGTATCTGGGCCACGCCTGGACCGCGCGTCACGACACTCGCTTCGATCTGAAAACCTTGCAGGAACTGTCCGCCAAGCTGCTGGAAATCCCGGAAGGCTTCGTGGTTCAGCGCCAGGTCTCGAAAATCTACGAAGACCGTCAGAAAATGCAAGCCGGCGGCCTGCCAATCAACTGGGGTTACGCCGAAACCATGGCGTACGCGACCCTGGCGTTCGAAGGTCACCCGATTCGCATGACGGGTCAGGACATCGGTCGCGGTACGTTCTCGCACCGTCACGCTGTCTTGCACAACCAGAAAGACGCGGGTACCTACGTCCCGCTGCAAAACCTGTACAAGGGCCAGCCACGTTTCGATCTGTACGATTCGTTCTTGTCCGAAGAAGCCGTGCTGGCGTTCGAATACGGTTACTCGACCACTACGCCTGAGGCGCTGGTGATCTGGGAAGCCCAGTTCGGCGACTTCGCCAACGGTGCCCAAGTGGTTATCGACCAGTTCATCACCAGTGGCGAGCACAAGTGGGGCCGTCTCTGCGGTCTGACCATGCTGCTGCCGCACGGTTATGAAGGTCAGGGTCCGGAGCACTCTTCGGCTCGTCTGGAGCGTTACCTGCAACTGTGCGCCGAGCACAACATTCAGGTAGCCGTACCGACTACGCCGGCTCAGATCTACCACTTGCTGCGTCGTCAGGTGATTCGCCCGCTGCGCAAGCCGTTGATCGTTCTGACTCCGAAGTCGCTGTTGCGTCACAAACTGGCCATCTCGACGCTGGAAGATCTGGCCGAAGGTTCGTTCCAGACCGTTATCCCGGAAATCGATACCCTGGACCCGAAAAAGGTCGAGCGCGTTGTTCTGTGTAGCGGCAAGGTCTACTACGACCTGCTGGAAAAACGCCGTGCCGAAGGTCGTGACGACATCGCCGTCGTGCGTATCGAGCAGCTGTACCCATTCCCTGAGGACGACTTGAACGAAGTCCTGGCTCCGTACACCAACCTCAAACATATCGTTTGGTGTCAGGAAGAGCCGATGAACCAGGGTGCCTGGTACTGCAGCCAACACCATATGCGCCGCATCGTTGGCAATCACAACAAAGCACTCTTTCTCGAGTACGCCGGTCGTGATGCTTCCGCTGCACCTGCTTGTGGTTATGCATCGATGCACGCTGAGCAGCAGGAAAAACTGCTGCAAGACGCCTTTACTGTTTAACGCCTTCGCGCACCTGAAACCGAATTTAAGGACCCACAGATAATGGCTATCGAAATCAAAGCCCCCACTTTCCCGGAATCGGTTGCCGATGGCACCGTTGCCACCTGGCACAAAAAGCCGGGCGACGCCGTCAAGCGCGACGACCTGATCGTCGACATCGAAACTGACAAAGTCGTACTGGAAGTGTTGGCCACCGCTGATGGTGTGCTGGGCGCTATCGTCAAGAACGAAGGCGACGTCGTTCTGTCCGACGAAGTCCTGGGCTCCATCGAAGCGGGCGGCGCTGCTGCCGCTCCAGCTGCTGCCGCTGCTCCGGCCGCTGCACAAGCTGCTGCTCCAGCCGCTGAAGGCGAAGATGATCCTGTTGCTGCACCGGCTGCTCGCAAGCTGGCTGAAGAAAACGGTATCAACATCGCTTCCGTTGCCGGCACTGGCAAAGGCGGTCGTGTGACCAAGGAAGACGTTGTTGCCGCTGTAGCTGCCAAGAAAGCCGCTCCGGCTGCCGCACCTGCCAAGGCTGCTGCTCCTGCCGCTGCTGCTCCAGTGTTCGCTGCCGGCGATCGCATCGAGAAGCGCGTACCGATGACCCGCGTACGGGCCACCGTCGCCAAGCGTCTGGTTGAAGCTCAATCGAACATGGCAATGCTGACCACTTTCAACGAAGTCGACATGACCGAAGTCATGGCCCTGCGTTCGAAGTACAAGGACCTGTTCGAGAAGTCCCACAACGGCGTGCGCCTGGGCTTCATGTCGTTCTTCGTCAAGGCTGCCACCGAAGCGCTGAAACGCTTCCCGGCTGTCAACGCGTCGATCGACGGTGCTGACATCGTTTACCACGGCTATGCCGACGTCGGTGTCGCTGTTTCCAGCGACCGCGGCCTGGTTGTTCCGGTTCTGCGTAACGCCGAACTGATGAGCCTGGCTGAAATCGAAGGCGGCATCGCCACCTTCGGCAAGAAGGCTCGTGACGGCAAACTGTCGATGGACGAGATGACCGGCGGTACTTTCACCATCACTAACGGTGGTACTTTCGGTTCGATGATGTCGACCCCGATCGTCAACCCGCCGCAAGCGGCCATCCTGGGCATGCACAACATTCTGCAGCGTCCTATGGCGATCAACGGTCAGGTTGTTATCCGTCCGATGATGTACCTCGCTCTGTCCTACGATCACCGTCTGATCGATGGCAAAGAAGCTGTGACCTTCCTGGTTACCATCAAGAACCTGCTGGAAGACCCGGCTCGTTTGCTGCTGGATATCTGATTTCGTTGCACGGGCCGCCCAGTGATGGACGGCCCTTCTGTAATGACCAGCTTCGTCCCACGACGGTCCTCAAAAGGGCCCGTCCGGTTTGATTCGAGAAGGAATGACACATGACTCAGAAATTCGACGTGGTAGTGATTGGCGCGGGCCCTGGCGGCTACGTGGCTGCCATTAAAGCAGCGCAACTGGGCCTCTCCACTGCCTGCATCGAGAAATACACCGACAAGGAAGGCAAACTGGCCCTCGGCGGTACTTGCCTGAACGTCGGCTGCATTCCATCCAAGGCGCTGCTGGACAGCTCCTGGAAATACAAGGAAGCCAAAGAAGGCTTCGCGATCCACGGTATCAATCACGCTGGCGTGACCATGGACGTGGCTGCAATGGTTGGCCGTAAAGCCAACATCGTCAAAGGCCTGACCTCTGGCGTTGCCACCCTGTTCAAGGCTAACGGCGTCACTTCCCTGCAAGGCCACGGCAAACTGCTAGCCGGCAAGAAAGTCGAACTGACCAAGGCAGACGGCACCGTCGAAATCATCGAAGCCGAGAACGTGATTCTGGCTTCGGGCTCGCGTCCGATCGACATTCCACCGGCTCCGGTTGACCAGAACGTGATCGTCGATTCGACCGGCGCACTGGAATTCCAATCGGTACCCAAGCGCCTGGGCGTGATCGGCGCTGGCGTGATCGGCCTGGAACTGGGTTCGGTCTGGTCCCGTCTGGGTTCCGAAGTGGTTGTTCTGGAAGCGCTGGAGAAGTTCCTGCCAGCGGCTGACGACGCCGTTTCCAAAGAAGCCTACAAGACCCTGACCAAACAAGGTCTGGACATCAAGCTGGGCGCTCGCGTCACCGGTTCCAAAGTGAACGGCAACGAAGTTGTCGTGAACTACACCGATGCCAATGGCGAACAGAACATCACGTTCGACAAGCTGATCGTTGCCGTTGGTCGCCGTCCAGTGACCACCGAACTGCTGGCATCTGACAGCGGTGTGAACATCGACGAGCGCGGTTTCGTTTTCGTTGACGACCAGTGCGCGACCAGCGTGCCGGGCGTTTACGCGATCGGCGACGTGGTTCGCGGCATGATGCTGGCGCACAAGGCGTCCGAAGAAGGCATCATGGTGGTTGAGCGCATCAAGGGCCACAAAGCCCAAATCAACTATGACCTGATCCCGTCTGTTATTTATACTCACCCGGAAATCGCGTGGGTCGGTAAAACCGAGCAGACCTTGAAAGCTGAAGGCGTTGAAGTTAACGTCGGCACTTTCCCGTTCGCAGCCAGTGGCCGTGCCATGGCAGCCAACGATACCGGCGGTTTCGTGAAAGTCATTGCTGATGCCAAGACTGACCGCGTATTGGGCGTCCACGTGATTGGCCCGAGCGCTGCAGAACTGGTTCAGCAGGGCGCGATCGGCATGGAATTCGGCACCAGCGCTGAAGACCTGGGCATGATGGTTTTCTCCCATCCGACCCTGTCCGAAGCCTTGCACGAAGCAGCTTTGGCTGTGAATGGCGGCGCCATCCACATTGCCAACCGCAAGAAGCGTTAAGACAAGACAATAAGAAACCACGGCGGAAGGCCCGTCGTGAGCCTTGCGTGCAAGACTCACCGCGGAATGTCCGCCGGACGCAGCCTTGCGTAGTCTCACCGGTTATCCGGAACACCTACGCAAGCAGCAGTCACAGGTGGTGCGGCACTTGAAAAAGTGCAGCACCGAATGCGCAGTACCTAACGAAGACGGTAATAAGCATGAATCTTCATGAGTATCAGGGTAAGCAGCTGTTCGCTGAATACGGCCTGCCAGTATCCCAGGGTTTCGCCGTAGACACCCCGGAAGCAGCAGCAGAAGCGTGCGACAAGATCGGCGGGACCGAATGGGTTGTCAAAGCCCAGGTTCACGCAGGTGGTCGCGGTAAAGCGGGCGGCGTTAAGCTGGTTCGCAGCAAAGAAGACGCCAAAGCATTCGCTCAACAGTGGTTGGGCAAGCGTCTGGTGACTTACCAGACTGATGCCAATGGTCAGCCAGTCACCAAGATCCTGGTTGAATCGTGCACTGATATCGCTAAAGAGCTGTACCTGGGCGCTGTCGTTGACCGTTCGAGCCGTCGCATCGTGTTCATGGCTTCCACCGAAGGTGGCGTGGACATCGAGAAAATCGCTCACGACACCCCTGAGAAAATCCTCAAGGCTACTATCGATCCACTGGTTGGCGCTCAGCCATTCCAGGGTCGCGAGCTGGCATTCCAGTTGGGTCTGGAAGGCAAGCAAGTTGCTCAGTTCGCCAAGATCTTCGTAGGTCTGGCCAAGCTGTTCAAGGATCACGACCTGGCTCTGCTGGAAGTGAACCCGCTGGTGATCAAGGCTGACGGCGATCTGCATTGCCTCGACGCCAAGATCAACATCGACGCCAACGCCATGTACCGTCAGCCTAAGCTGAAGACTTTCCACGATCCGTCGCAAGACGATCCGCGCGAAGCGCACGCTGCCAAGTTCGAACTGAACTACGTAGCGCTGGAAGGCAACATCGGTTGCATGGTCAACGGTGCTGGCCTGGCCATGGGTACCATGGACATCGTCAACCTGCATGGCGGCAAACCAGCCAACTTCCTCGACGTGGGCGGCGGTGCTACCAAAGAACGCGTTACCGAAGCGTTCAAGATCATCCTGTCCGACACTAACGTCGCTGCAGTATTGGTCAACATCTTCGGCGGCATCGTTCGTTGCGACATGATTGCCGAAGGCATCATCGGTGCAGTGAAAGAAGTCGGCGTGAAAATCCCGGTTGTTGTTCGCCTTGAAGGCAACAACGCTGAGCTGGGCGCTAAAGTACTGGCAGAAAGCGGTTTGAACATCATCGCTGCTACCAGCCTGACCGACGCTGCTCAACAAGTTGTCAAAGCTGCGGAGGGCAAATAATGAGCGTCCTGATCAATAAAGACACCAAAGTTATCTGCCAGGGTATTACCGGTTCGCAAGGTAGTTTCCACACCCAGCAAGCCATCGAGTACGGCACCAAGATGGTTGGCGGCGTGACTCCTGGTAAAGGCGGCACCGAACACCTGGGTCTGCCAGTGTTCAACACCGTGAAAGACGCTGTAGCTGCCACTGGCGCCACCGCCAGCGTGATCTACGTTCCAGCTCCTTTCTGCAAGGATTCCATCCTGGAAGCAGCATTCGGCGGCATCAAGCTGATCGTTTGCATCACTGAAGGCATTCCTACCCTGGACATGCTGGATGCCAAGGTCAAGTGCGACGAGCTGGGCGTAGTCCTGATCGGTCCTAACTGCCCAGGCGTGATCACTCCAGGCGAATGCAAGATCGGCATCATGCCAGGTCACATTCACTTGCCAGGCAAGGTCGGTATCGTTTCCCGTTCCGGCACCCTGACCTACGAAGCTGTGAAGCAGACTACTGACGCCGGTTTCGGTCAGTCGACTTGCGTCGGCATCGGCGGTGACCCGATCCCGGGCTCGAACTTCATCGACATCCTGAAGCTGTTCCAGGAAGACCCGAAGACCGAAGCGATCGTGATGATCGGTGAGATCGGCGGTTCGGCTGAAGAAGAAGCGGCTGCCTACATCAAGGCACACGTGACCAAGCCGGTTGTTTCCTACATCGCTGGTGTGACTGCCCCTGCGGGCAAGCGCATGGGCCATGCTGGCGCAATCATCTCTGGCGGCAAAGGCACTGCAGACGAGAAGTTTGCTGCCCTGGAAGACGCAGGCGTTAAAACCGTGCGTTCGCTGGCAGACATCGGCAAGGCTTTGTCCGAGCTGACCGGTTGGGCGATCAAGTAAGCCTCGCGCTTATCTGACGCTTCACCAAACAAAGGCCACCTTCGGGTGGCCTTTGTCATTTGCGAAGATCAAAAGATCGCAGCCTCGTTGCACTCGACAGCTCCTACAGGGGATACGAAACCTTGTAGGAGCTGTCGAGTGCAACGAGGCTGCGATCTTTTGATCTTTTTATATGTAAACGCGACACAGAAATGTCGTGTATCGGATACTTCGCACCCTAACAGTGCGTTTGTCGGGCAAATTCGTTAGGCTAGCAGCCATTTTTGCGTCCGCGGCCCACAAGGTTGTTACGCGCTAAACGGGTCAGTCCTATTCGGACCGACAGCATTTCCCTCACCCCTCAGGGAAATCCCTCTCTAAATTCCGATTCAGTAGTGTGGTATTTCCTTAATGAAAGTGTTGAAAGGCCAGGACATCCTGGCACTTGGTTTTATGACGTTTGCCCTGTTTGTCGGGGCTGGCAACATCATCTTCCCGCCTATCGTCGGTCTGCAGTCCGGTCCAAATGTCTGGATGGCGGCGCTGGGCTTTCTGATCACCGCAGTCGGTCTGCCGGTGATCACCGTTGTCGCCCTGGCCAAGGTCGGTGGCGCCATGGATGCCTTGAGCAGCCCGATCGGGAAAGTCGCCGGTGGCCTGCTGGCTGCCGCGTGCTACCTCGCTGTCGGCCCGCTGTTCGCGACACCGCGCACCGCCACCGTGTCGTTTGAAGTCGGCTTGGCGCCGCTGACCGGCGAGAGCCCGCTGGCACTGTTCCTCTATAGCTCGGTGTACTTCCTGCTGGTGTTCTTCATCTCGCTCTATCCGGGCCGGCTGCTGGATACCGTAGGACGTTTCCTCGCACCGCTGAAGATCATCGCCCTGGCCGCGCTCGGCATCGCCGCGTTTGCATTGCCGGCCGGTGATGTCGGCGTGGCCACCCCGGAATACGTGGCGGCACCGTTCTCCCAAGGCTTCATCAATGGTTACCTGACCATGGATACCCTGGGTGCGCTGGTGTTTGGCATTGTCATCGTCAACGCAATCCGCTCCCGTGGCGTCGAGTCGCCGGTGCTGATTACCCGTTACGCGATCATCGCCGGGCTGATTGCCGGCGTGGGTCTGGCGCTGGTTTACGTCAGCCTGTTCCGTCTCGGTTCGGGCAGCCATGAAGTGGCCGCGGGTGCCACCAACGGCGCGGCGGTGTTGCACGCTTACGTGCAACACACCTTCGGCTCTCTGGGCAGCGGTTTTCTGGCGGTGCTGATCTCCCTGGCCTGCCTGGTGACGGCGGTGGGTCTGACCTGCGCTTGCGCCGAATACTTCAGCCGTGTGCTGCCGCTGTCCTACAAGACATTGGTCATCATCCTGGCTGCGTTCTCCCTGCTGGTGTCCAACCTGGGCCTCACCAAGCTGATTGCGTTCTCGATCCCGGTGCTGACCGCGATCTACCCGCCGTGCATTGCCCTGGTCGCCCTGAGCTTCTGCAAGGACTTCTGGCATGAGCAGGGCCGAATCGTCGGTCCGGTGATGCTGGTGTCGTTCATCTTCGGTTTGATCGACGCCCTCAAGGGCGCGGGTCTGGCGGACTGGATGCCGACTCAGTTGTCTCACCTGCCGCTGAGCGAGCAAGGCCTGGCCTGGCTGGTGCCGTCGGTCATGACCCTGGTCGTCGCGGTCGTTTGCGATCGCCTGCTGGGCAAGCGCGAAGAAGCACTGGCTTAAGCCGCTTCATGGTCCGCCACAAGCGGGTCGTGAACACACATGGAAATGCCCCGTATCAATCGATACGGGGCATTTTTTTATGGGCTTGTACAAATCTAATGTGGGAGCGAGCTTGCTCGCGATGAGGGCATAACATTCAATAGTGATGCCGACTGATAGTCCGCCATCGTCGGAACGCCGCCCGGAGCAAGCTCGCTCCCACAAGAATTTCGCTACTCCACAAACACATCACAAGGACCTGCATGTCGTTCATCCACGCCAACATGATCCACATCCTCGCCGCGCTCTGGTTCGCCATCTGCTGGGGCGGTTACACCCGTTATGCGACGTGGAAGGGCCGCGACACCGCGTGCCTGGCCAGCGTGCTGCACCTTTATCGCGAAGACTGGATGCGCCGCATGCTGTTGCGCGACAACCGCATCGCTGACGCCAGCGTAATCGGTAACCTGGAGCGCAACGCCTCGTTCTTCGCCTCCAGCACACTGATTATCCTGGCCGGCATTCTCACGGTGCTCGGAGCCTCCGAACGGGCAGTGTCGTTGTTGGCGGATATCCCGATGGTGCAACAGGCATCCCAGGGGATGTCGGAGATCAAGTTGCTGTGCCTGGCGCTGGTCTTTGTCTATGCGTTCTTTACGTTCAGCTGGTGCATGCGCCAGTACAACTTTGCGGCCATTCTGGTGGGCTCGGCGCCTATGGTCGGTGAGCGTCACGTTTCCGAACAAGAGCGCAAAGCCTTTGCTGCCCGGGCGGCCCGCGTCATTTCCATGGCCGCCAACCAGTTCAACTTCGGACTGCGCTCCTACTACTTCGGCATGACCATGCTGGCCTGGTTCGTCAGCCCGTGGTTGTTCATGTTGATGAGTGCCGGGGTGGTGCTGGTGTTGTATCGCCGGGAATTTCATTCCGACGTTCTCGACGTGATGGTCTATACACCTACAGAGGCGCCATTGCCTGAGGCGATTAAAGAGGCTGTTTGATGAGTATTCCGTTCTGGTGTGTGTTTATCAGTGCCTTGCTGATTTTTGTAGCAAAAATTCCTGTGGCCAAGGCGATGAATGACCAGGGCGGTTATGACAACCATCTGCCGCGTCAGCAACAGGCGCAACTGACTGGCTTTGGTGCCCGTGCGTTGGCGGCTCATCAAAACTGTTTTGAGGCGTTCATTCTTTTCGCGGTGGGGGTATTGATGGCTCACACCACGCAGACAGCGGGGTGGCTGATCGACTTGCTGGCAATCATCTTCGTGATTTCGCGAATCATTTATTTGCTGTGCTATTGGGTTGATCTGGCCTGGCAGCGGAGCCTGGTATGGTCCGTTGGACTAGTGTGTTCGTTGCTGTTGATGATTAGTCCGACTTTTAGAACTATTTTGCTGTAGCGCCTGCTTCGCAAACAAAAAACCAGGCAAAAGAAAACCCGCACTTGGCGGGTTTTCTTTATCACGCTAAAAACTGTTTTAGTTTTTAGGTGCTTCTTTTTTGGCTGCTTCGTTCGATTCAGCCTGAGCTTTTGCGGCTTCGGCGTTTTCTTTCGCCGCGTCGTTCACTTTATCCTGAGCTTTACTCATATCTTGCTGAGCTTGCTCGGCATGTTTGTTAGCATCTTGAGCTTTGTCCTCGGATTTTTTATCGCAGGCTGCGAGACCGAGGGAAGCGGTCAACATCAAGGCAATAGCTAAAGTCTTACGCATGGGGTGTTTCTCCTTATGGAAAATATCTACTGGTCTTTCGAGCACTGCCCATAGCGTTAAGTTCCTCAATTCATACAGATATATAAGATTATTCCGACGGGAACTTTTACTAAAAACGCCTAGTGCGTTGCCTGAACACTAAGAAGAGTTTTATCAAAATGGCCGAAAACCCCGTTTTTGAGCGCGCTACACGATTTCTATCGGCGCTGCGACATTGTCAGGTACTTGGGCTGCGGGTTCACAACGCCAGCAGCGAAGGCCTGACGGTCATCCTGCCGTACAGTCCGCAAATAGTTGGCAACCCGCTAACCGGCGTGATTCATGGCGGGGCGCTGACCTCGCTGATGGACACGGCCTGCGGCATGTCCACCCTCTGCGTGCTGCCCGAGTTCGAAGTTTGCCCGACCCTCGACCTGCGCATCGACTACATGCACGCCGCCGAGCCGCATAAAGATGTCTACGGTTTTGCCCAGTGCTACCGGGTGACCACTGATGTGATCTTTGCTCGCGGTTTCGCCTACCAGGACGATCCCGAGCAGCCCATTGCCCATGTAGTGGGCACCTTCATGCGCATGGGCAAAGCCATCAAGGGCACCAAAGGCTTTGGCGGCGTCATCGCCGGGGGTGCGAAATGACCGATTCCTTCAAGGAACAACTTCAGCAGGCACATGAGCAGGGCGACTACGCCTCGCTGCTGCACCTGATTCCCTACGCCAAACTGATCGGCGTCGAATGTTCGCGGGTGGGGGATGATCTGCTGTTTCGCTTGCCGGCCAACAAGGACAACATTGGTAACCCTTTATTGCCGGCGATTCATGGTGGCGTGATTGCCGGGTTCATGGAGTTGTCCGCAGCGCTGCACCTGCTGATTTTCACCGGTTCGCCGGGTGTGCCGAAGATCATCGATTTCTCCCTCGACTATCTGCGCGCCGGGCAGTTTCGCGACACTTGGGCCAGATGCCAGGTTTGCCGGCAGGGTCGCCGGGTCGCCAACGTTGCGATTACGGCCTGGCAAAGCACTGAAGCCGAACCGATTGCCACTGCCCGCGCCCATTTCAAAATTGAAGAGCCCTTGAAATCCTGAACTCAGCCCCCAACTTTGATGACAACCCGCCGCCGACCCTTCAGGTCGCGGCCACTGCCATCTGATTGGAGTTTGATGACCATGAGTGTGGAAACTCAAAAGGAAACCCTGGGCTTCCAGACCGAGGTGAAGCAACTGCTGCACCTCATGATCCATTCGCTGTATTCCAACAAGGAAATTTTCCTTCGCGAATTGATCTCGAACGCCTCTGACGCTGTCGACAAATTACGTTTCGAAGCCCTGTCCAAGCCTGAGTTGCTGGAAGGTGGCGCCGAGCTGAAAATCCGTGTGAGCTTCGACAAGGACGCTAAAACCGTCACCCTCGAAGACAACGGCATCGGCATGAGCCGCGAAGAAGCGATCACCCACCTGGGGACCATCGCCAAATCCGGCACCGCCGATTTCATGAAACATCTCTCTGGCGATCAGAAAAAAGACTCGCACCTGATCGGTCAGTTCGGTGTGGGTTTCTACTCTGCATTCATCGTCGCCGATAAAGTTGACGTTTTCAGCCGTCGTGCCGGTGATGCTGCCAGCGAAGGCGTGCACTGGGCATCCAAGGGCGAAGGCGAATTTGAAGTTGCCACCGTTGAGAAGGCCGAACGCGGCACTCGCATTGTCCTGCACCTGAAGTCCGGTGAAGACGAGTTCGCCGATGGCTGGCGTCTGCGCAACATCATCAAGAAGTACTCCGACCACATCGCTCTGCCGATCGAGTTGCCGAAAGAAGTGGCCGCCGCTGAAGGCGAAGAGCAACCGGTCGTTGAATGGGAAACCGTCAACCGCGCCAGCGCCCTGTGGACTCGCCCTCGCACTGAAGTGAAAGACGAGGAATACCAGGAGTTCTACAAACACGTCGCTCACGACTTCGAGAACCCGCTGAGCTGGAGCCACAACAAGGTCGAAGGCAAGCTCGAATACAGCTCGCTGCTCTACGTGCCGGCCCGTGCTCCATTCGATCTGTACCAGCGTGAAGCGCCGAAAGGCCTGAAGCTGTACGTGCAGCGCGTGTTTGTGATGGATCAGGCGGAGTCGTTCCTGCCGCTGTACCTGCGCTTCATCAAAGGCGTGGTCGATTCCAACGACCTGTCGCTGAACGTGTCGCGGGAAATCCTGCAGAAAGACCCGATCATCGATTCCATGAAGTCGGCGCTGACCAAGCGCGTTCTCGACATGCTGGAAAAGCTGGCGAAGAACGAGCCTGAGCAATACAAGAGCTTCTGGAAAAACTTTGGCCAGGTCATGAAAGAAGGCCCGGCAGAAGACTTCGCCAATAAAGAGAAAATCGCTGGCCTGCTGCGTTTCGCATCGACCAGTGGTGATGAAGGCGAGCAAGTGGTGGGTCTGGCCGAATACCTGGCTCGCGCCAAGGAAGGTCAGGACAAGATCTACTACCTGACCGGCGAAACCTACGCGCAAGTCAAGAACAGCCCCCACCTGGAAGTCTTCCGCAAGAAAGGCATCGAAGTGCTGCTGTTGACCGACCGCATCGACGAGTGGCTGATGAGCTACCTCAGCGACTTCGACGGCAAGAGCTTTGTCGACGTGGCGCGTGGTGACCTGGACCTGGGCAATCTGGATTCGGAAGAAGACAAGAAAGCCGCGGAAGAAGTCGCCAAGTCCAAAGAAGGTCTGGTTGAGCGTCTGAAAACTGCACTGGGCGATTCCGTCGCTGAAGTGCGGGTTTCCCATCGTCTCACCGATTCCCCGGCGATTCTGGCCATCGGCGAGCAGGACCTGGGGATGCAGATGCGTCAGATCCTGGAAGCCAGCGGTCAGAAGGTTCCTGAATCGAAGCCGATCTTCGAATTCAACCCGGCTCACCCGCTGATCGAGAAGCTCGACAACGAGCAGAGCGACGAACGCTTCGGCGATCTGTCGCACATTCTCTTCGATCAGGCGGCCCTGGCCGCCGGCGACAGCTTGAAAGACCCGGCCGCCTACGTGCGCCGTCTCAACAAGCTGCTGGTTGAACTGTCGGTTTAACTGCGTTGTACAAAAACCCGCTTCGGCGGGTTTTTTTATTCTGGTGTCTTTTACTGGGAGTTAGTCATGAGCCAGATCATTGTTCGTTCCGTCGCTTATCAGATTGATGGCCAGTCGTATGAAAGCCGTCTGGCGTTCGATGCCGACCACAAAGGCCCACGTCCCGGCCTGTTGATGGCGCCGAACTGGATGGGTGTCAGCGCCGGTGCCGAGGAGATCGCCAAGTCCGTGGCGTCCAAGGGTTATGTGGTGCTGATCGGGGACCTCTACGGCCAGTCGGTCCGTCCGCAGAACGGCGACGAGGCGGGTGCGGCGATGATGCCGCTGAAGAACGACCGCGCATTGCTGCGCAAACGTATGGCGGCGGCCTTCGAGCAATTGCAGGCCCAGGGCGAGGCGGCAGTCGATACCGCGAAGCTGGCGACGTTCGGTTTCTGCTTTGGCGGTTGCTGTGCGCTGGAGTTGGCCCGCACTGGTGCGCCAGTGAAAGCGGCGGTGTCGTTCCATGGCTCGCTCGATACGCCGAACCCGGCGGATGCCAAAAACATCAAAGGCTCGGTACTGGTGCTGCACGGCGCATCCGATCCATTGGTGCCGAAAGACCAACTGCCGGCGTTTGAAGAAGAAATGAATGCGGCGGGCGTGGATTGGCAACTGCTGAGCTACGGCGGCGCGGTGCATTCCTTCACCGATCCGCACGCCAATGTGCCGGGCATGATGATGTATGACGCGAAGACGGCGGGGCGTGCGTTTGCGTCGATGTACAACTTGCTGGATGAAGTGTTTAAAGGCTGATAGTTTTTTTGATCTGACATCGTTGGTGTTAGTGCCGGCCTCTTCGCGAGCAAGCCCGCTCCCACATTAGATCGCGGTCAACTGTGGGAGCGGGCTTGCTCGCGAAAGCGGAGTCACTGGCGCTAAATATTTCAGGGTAGTTCGATCCGCTCACTTTCCCCCGGCACCGTCGGCCAATCCCCGGCCGCCCAGCGCCGGCGCGCTTCATCGATCAACGCCGGATCACTCGCCACGAAGTTCCAGTTGATTCGCCGCGGCCCATCCAGAGGCGCACCCCCAAACAGCACGGCATGACAATCGCTCTCAGCGAACAGCGTCATCTCTTCCCCGACCGGCAACACCACCAGCGAATGCGGTTCTATCAGCTCGCCATCCAGTTGCACCTCGCCGTCCAGCACATACAACGCCCGCTCTTCATGCTCGGTTGGAATCAGCAATGTGGTCGCCGTTTGCAGGTTCAATTCGGCATACAGCGTGGGAGAAAGCACCGGGACCGGTGATTCCAGGCAAAAGCCTGACCCGGCAATCATCCGGATCTTCACTCCCAGGTTATCGCTGACCGGCAGCGTGGCCGCCGGGTGGTGACTGTAGTGTCCGGGACCGTGCTCTTTATCTTTTGGTGAGGCCAGCCAAATCTGCAAACCATGCATCGTGAAGCCGCTGTCCTTCAACGCCTCAGGCGTGCGCTCGACGTGGGCAATCGCGCTGCCCGCCGTCATCCAGCTAACATCACCGGCCTCCACCACCTGATCGGAGCCGAGGCTGTCCTTGTGCTGGATTTTTCCTTCGAACAAGTACGTGAGGGTCGACAGACCAATGTGCGGATGCTGACGGATGTTCATGCCTTTTCCCGCCTCATAACGGGTTTCGAGCATATGGTCGAAAAACACGAAAGGCCCGACGCTGCGGCATTTGGCTGACGGCAGCGGGCGAAGAATCGGTTGACCCTCGACATCTTCGGCGCGGGGACGAATCACGAGCGGAGTGTTCATGCTGCATTCCAGGCTGAGCGGGTAATGCGTGGAGCATAACCCGCTTGCGCAGCCCTTGCCGCTATTGGCTGAAGGCACCTTCAGACAGGTGCGTTTCGATGCTGACGTCGGTAGTGGTCATCAACTTGTGTACCGGGCAACGGTCGGCCACGCGGTGCAGTTCATCGCGCTGAGCGTCGGTGAGCACACCTTTGAGGGTCAGTTTGACGTGCAGGGCATATTTACCTTTCTGCTCTTCGCTGTTGTCACGTTTGACTTCGACCGTGACACCGGTCAGCGGGATGTCTTTTTTCTTCGCGTACATCTTCAGGGTCAGGGCCTTGCAGGCGCCGAGGGCCGCGTCGAAGTAATCGTGTGGCTCGGGCGCCGAGCCTTCGCCGCCGGCGAGTGTCGGTACGTCGGCAAAGAGTTCATGGTCATCGATCTGTACGCTGTGACGAAAACCTTCGGCGGAAACGGTATTGACGGTGACAGTCATGGGAAACCTCGTAGGCAACAGGAAAAGTCATTCGATCAAAAAAGACCTTGAAGGTATAGAGCACTCCTCTTGTTACGCGTTCCACTTTTTCGCTCGCCCATTGCCGTGCGCTGAATCGTTACCGCCCGACGATCGAAGTAGTAAGGCGTTTTGATATCACTTTTTCGTCTTACGCAAAATCTCTCAGGGCCGATACCTTCTAAGGCAACCCGCTGCAGGGTTGATGCGGCACTTTTGGAAGGAACCAGAGCAATGAGTATCAGAAGTCTCAATATTGCGCCGCGCGCGGGCCTGGGTTTTGGCCTGCTGGCGTTGATGGTGTTTGGATTGGGGGCGTTCGCCCTGCTGCAAATGTCGAACATGCGCGCGCAGTCCGATCAGGTCGATGACAACTGGCTGCCCAGCGTGATGGCGGTCGGGGAGATGAATCAGGACATGCTGCGGCTGCGGGCATTGACTATGCGTCTGCTGCTCAATCGGGACGCGCAGGCGCTGATGCAAAACGTCAGTAAACTCAACGAACTCAAAGGCACCCTGGGTGAGCCTCAGCAGCGTTATGACGTGCTTATCGTGCTGCCCGAAGTGCGTGTGCTGTTCGACCGCTTCAAAGCCTCGGAGCAACAATACCTGCAGTTCCAGACTCAGGTGATGACGCTCTCAGCCCAGGGACGGGTGGAAGAGGCGGCCGCTATCCTCAATGGCGAGATGAGTCCGTTGGCCGATGAAATCACCGTCACCCTCAAGGCATTGGTCGAACTGAACAAGCACAACGCCAACCTGGCGACGGAGGCGGGGCGCCAGGTGTTCAGCCGTTCGCGGGTCTGGGTCGGGGTGATGATCGGCCTGACGGCGCTGATGACCATCGGCCTGGCGCTGCTGCTGACCCGCAGCATCGTCGTGCCGCTTTCCCAATCGTTGAAGGTGGCTGAAGGGGTGGCTGGCGGCGATCTCACCGGTGATATCAGCATCACCGGCAAGGACGAGCCAGCGCGGCTGTTGCACGCGCTCAAGAGCATGCAGGGGAGTTTGCGCGAAACCCTTCGGCGTATTTCCGACTCATCCAGCCAATTGGCCTCGGCTTCGGAAGAACTCAGCTGTGTGACCGAAGAGGCCACCCGGGGGCTGCATCAGCAGAGCCTGGAAATCGACCAGGCCGCCACGGCGGTGAATCAGATGACCGCTGCGGTGGAGGAGGTTGCGAGCAATGCGGTGGCCACGTCCGAAGCGTCTCGGGAATCCGACCGGATCGCCCAGCACGGTCGCGAGCAGGTGCATCAGACCGTGTTGTCCATCGAATCCCTGGCCGACGATGTCACGGCCAATGCGACCCAGGTCGAGGACCTAGCGCAGAAAGTTTATGGCATCAGCAAAGTCCTGGACGTGATTCGCTCGATTGCCGAGCAAACGAACTTGCTGGCCCTGAACGCGGCCATCGAAGCGGCGCGGGCCGGGAGTGCCGGGCGCGGCTTTGCGGTGGTGGCCGATGAAGTGCGGGCGCTGGCGCACCGGACTCAGCAATCGACCCAGGAAATCGAGCAGATGATCGCTGGCATCCAGCAAGGCACCGATGCTGCGGTCAGCTCGATGCAGCAGAGCAACACTCGGGCGCGTTCGACCCTGGAAGTGGCGAAAGCCGCCGGTACGGCGCTGGAAGAAATCGCCACGGCGTTTACCCTGATTAATGAGCGCAACCTGGTGATCGCCAGCGCCTCGGAGGAGCAAGCGGCTGTCGCGCGTGAGGTGGATCGCAACCTGATGAATATTCGCGATCTTGCGTTGCAGACGTCGGCCGGGGCGAATCAAACCAGTGCGGCGAGCCAGGAGCTGTCTCGGTTGGCGGTCGATCTGAATACGATGGTGGCGCGCTTCTCGGTCTGAACGCCGAGCGGATTTGTCGTTCCGGCGACGCTACCGGCTGGCTGTGCAAGGTTGCGGGTGGCGCCATCCCGGCCTATGGTCCAAGCGATACTTTGCCTGCGACTGGCGCGCAATGATTCGTCGCCGGTTGCTGTCCATCCAGTGCTAATTTTCGTAGCGAGGTGACGACATGCCCACCGACTCCCGACCCGCCGTGCTCGAACTGATCGGCAATACGCCGCTGGTGCGCGTCAGCCGTTTCGATACCGGCCCGTGCACGCTGTTCCTCAAGCTCGAATCGCAGAACCCCGGCGGCTCGATCAAGGATCGCATAGGCCTGGCGATGATCGACGCCGCCGAGCGCGATGGCAGCCTGCGCCCCGGCGGCACCATCGTCGAGGCCACCGCTGGCAACACCGGCCTTGGCCTGGCCCTGGTCGGCCGTGCCAAGGGTTACCGAGTGGTGTTGGTGGTGCCGGACAAGATGTCCACCGAGAAGGTCTTGCACCTCAAGGCGATGGGCGCCGAGGTGCACATCACCCGCTCCGACGTCGGCAAGGGCCACCCCGATTACTACCAGGACGTTGCGGCGCGGCTGGCGCAGGAAATTCCCGACGCCTTCTTCGCCGATCAATTCAACAACCCGGCCAACCCGCTGGCCCACGAGTGCAGCACCGCGCCGGAAATCTGGGCGCAGACTCAGCATGACCTGGACGCCATCGTCGTCGGCGTCGGCTCGGCCGGCACGCTGACCGGGTTGACCCGTTTCTTTCGCCGCGTGCAACCGGACCTGGTCATGGTGCTGGCCGATCCGGTCGGCTCGGTGATGGCCGAATACAGCCGCAGCGGCACCATGAACACGCCCGGCTCCTGGGCGGTGGAGGGCATCGGCGAGGACTTCATTCCGTCGATTGCCGACCTGTCCAGCGTCCGCCACGCCTACTCGATCAGCGACGAGGAAAGCTTCGACCATGCCCGCCAACTGCTGCGTGCCGAAGGCATACTCGGCGGCTCTTCGACCGGCACACTGCTGGCGGCGGCGCTGCGTTACTGCCGCGAGCAGACCGAGCCGAAGCGGGTCGTCAGCTTCGTCTGCGACACCGGCACGCGCTACCTGTCGAAGGTCTACAACGACCAGTGGATGAACGATCAGGGCCTGTTGCAGTACAAACATTACGGCGATCTGCGCGACCTGATCTCACGGCGCTTCGAGGATGGCCGGGTGATCAGCGTGGGCCCGGACGACACGCTGCTCACCGCGTTCCAGCGCATGCGCCTGGCGGATGTGTCGCAACTGCCGGTACTGGAGGGCGGGCAGCGGCTGGTCGGCGTGATCGACGAGTCCGACATTCTGCTGGGCATGCAAGAAGAGGCTTCGCACTTTCGCGCGAGCGTGGCCAGCGCGATGACCGATAAGCTGCAAACCCTGCCTCCAGGCGCCAGTCTGGCTGAACTACGGGCGGAGCTCGACCGTGGGCTGGTGGCGATCATCGCCGACGCTTCGGGCTTCTACGGCTTGATTACTCGAGTCGACATGCTCATTCACCTACGGAGATCCCTTACATGAGTCAACACGATGAAAACGCTGTGCCACGCGCCTTCGCCACCCGTGTGATCCATGCCGGGCAAACGCCCGACCCTACCACCGGGGCGCTGATGCCGCCGATTTACGCCAACTCCACCTATTTGCAGCAGAGCCCAGGAGTGCACAAGGGCTTCGACTACGGGCGCTCGCACAACCCGACGCGCTTTGCGCTGGAACGTTGCGTTGCAGACCTCGAAGGCGGCTCCCAGGCCTTCGCGTTCGCCTCCGGGCTGGCGACGATTTCCACCGTGCTCGAATTGCTCGATGCTGATTCGCACATCGTCTCCGGCAACGACCTGTACGGCGGTACTTTTCGCCTGTTCGACAAAGTGCGTCGGCGCAGCGCGGGGCATCGCTTCAGCTTCGTCGACCTGACTGATTTGTCGGCCTTCGAAGCGGCGTTGCAGGACGACACGCGGATGGTCATGGTCGAGACGCCGAGCAATCCTTTGCTGCGCCTCACCGACCTCGTTGCCATCGCGCGCATCTGCCGCCAGCGAGGCATCATTTGTGTGGCCGACAACACCTTTGCCAGCCCCTGGATACAGCGCCCGCTGGAGCTTGGCTTCGACATCGTGCTGCACTCGACCACCAAGTACCTGAACGGCCACTCCGACGTGATCGGCGGCATTGCGGTGGTCGGACAAAACGCAGACCTGGCGGAGCGTCTGGGCTTCCTGCAGAACTCGGTAGGCGCGATTGCCGGGCCGTTTGACGCTTTCCTCACCCTGCGCGGCGTGAAGACCCTGGCGCTGCGCATGGAACGCCACTGCAATAACGCGCTGGACCTGGCGCAATGGCTGGAACGTCAGCCGCAGGTGGCGCGCGTCTATTATCCGGGCCTGCCGTCGCACCCGCAGCACGAACTGGCGCAGCGGCAGATGCGCGGTTTCGGCGGGATGATATCCCTCGACCTGAACAGCGACCTGGCCGGCGCCACGCGTTTCCTCGAAAGTGTGCGGATCTTTGCCTTGGCCGAGAGCCTGGGCGGGGTGGAAAGCCTGATCGAGCACCCGGCGATCATGACCCACGCCAGCATCCCCGCGGATACTCGTGCGCAACTCGGCATCGGCGATGCGCTGGTGCGGTTGTCCGTGGGGGTCGAGGATGTCGAAGACCTGCGCGCCGACCTGGCACAGGCGCTGGCGCGGATCTGAATTTCAGCAGGCAAAAAAAATCCGGAACCCTTATCGGATTCCGGATTTTTGTGTCGAGCCGGATCAGCTGCCTTTGACAGCCTTGCCGTTGACCGTACCGTCGAGGAGCATGATGTTGTACTCCTTGCCGTCGGTTTCAACCTGTTGCAAACGAACCAACAGGTAATCCCAGTCCTTGGCGAACCACAGGACGGTGATGCGCTTGCTTTGTGTCGGGTCGCGCACGCGCTCGACCTTGATCGCATCGATCTGGCCAGCCTTGGTGTCGACCTTTTCCGAACCCAGCACGCGGAAGTCATAGGTATCGACTTCGCCAGCGTCGACGACCTGGTAGCTCATGCTTTTCTTGCCAGCGGCCACGTCGTGCTGCAGGGCCAGCTGATAAGTGGATTTGTCGACCATGCCACGGTTGAGCGGGATCTTGACCGGGTCACCGCGATCGGTGCCGGTGACCATTTTGTTGGTCCAGTCGAAATCCAGGTCAGCCTTCTTGGCTTTACCCAAGCCGCCACGTTCGAAGTGGTAGGACTGCGGCAGCAAGGTGTCCTTGTCCAGCGTCAGGATGCTTTCTTCGGTCAGGCTGGCGATCATCATCGAGGCCTTGAAGCTGAGCTTCCAGGCGCCGTTGGCTTGCTTGGTCAGGCTTCGTTCAGCGGTGCCGCTCATGGGCAACTGCTTCCAGTCAGCGGTGTAGCTGGCGGAGAAAGGTTGAAGTTCTGCAGCCTGCGCAAATGGCAGTGCGAGCAGAGCGCAAGCGAAGAGCAGGGCGCGACGCATAAAATCTCCTAGGTTCGAATCAAGTGGCCGCTGGCCGCGAGTAACTTTCCATCCAGTAAAGCACCTTGCTCGCCGAGTGATACACGACCTTCGGCAAACCAGCGTACAGCCAGCGGGTAAATCAGGTGTTCCTGGGTATGAACTCGCTGCGCCAGACTCTGCGGCGAATCGTGCAACTCTACCGGTATTACTGCCTGTACGACCAGTGGTCCGCCATCGAGTTCCTCGGTGACGAAGTGCACGGAGCAGCCGTGCTCGGTGTCGCCGGCCTCCAGCGCGCGCTGATGCGTGTGTAACCCTTTGTATTTGGGTAGCAGCGAAGGATGGATATTGAGCAGGCGACCCTGGTAGTGGCGCACGAAGCCTGCGCTGAGAATGCGCATGAAGCCGGCCAGTACCACGAGTTTGGGGTTGAACGCGTCGATCAGTTCGATCAGCGCGGCATCGAAGGCCTCGCGGCCTTCGAAAGCCTTGTGATCCAGGGTGCGGGTGTCGATACCCGCGTCCCTGGCGCGTTGCAGGCCGTAGGCGTCGGCGCGGTTGGAAATCACCGCAGCGATGCGGGCCGGGCTGTCGCCGGTCCGCGTGCTGTCGATCAAGGCCTGCAAGTTACTGCCGGTGCCGGACAACAGCACCACCACATCACAGGTCTGGGACATCGGCACTTGCATCAGTGTGCCTTGAGGTTCTTCAGTTCAACCGAGGCCGCGCCTTCGGCAGCGGTGGAGATCTGACCGATGACCCAAGGCTGCTCGCCGGCTTCACGCAGCACGTTCAACGCGGTTTCAACGTGCTCTTGAGCAACGCAGATGACCATGCCCACGCCGCAGTTCAGCACGCGGTGCATTTCGTTTTCGTCAACGTTGCCTTTCTCTTGCAGCCAGTCGAACACGGCAGGACGGGTCCAGCTCGCAACGTCAACCACGGCTTGTGCGCCTTTTGGCAGAACGCGCGGGATGTTGTCCAGCAGGCCACCGCCGGTGATGTGGGCCATGGCTTTCACGGCGCCGGTTTCCTTGATCAGCTTGAGCAGCGGCTTCACGTAGATGCGGGTCGGGGCCATAAGCAGGTCGGTCAGCGGTTTGCCGTCGAGCTGGATGTTTTCGATGTCGGCACCGGACACTTCGATGATCTTGCGGATCAGCGAGTAGCCGTTGGAGTGCGGGCCGGAAGACGGCAGGGCGAGCAGGGCATCGCCGGCAGCGACTTTGGAACCGTCGATGATTTCGGATTTTTCCACGACGCCGACGCAGAAGCCGGCCAGGTCGTAGTCTTCGCCTTCGTACATGCCTGGCATTTCAGCGGTTTCGCCGCCAACCAGGGAGCAGCCGGACAATTCACAGCCAGCGCCGATGCCGGTCACGACCTGGGTCGCGGTTTCGACGTTGAGTTTGCCGGTGGCGTAGTAGTCGAGGAAGAACAGCGGCTCAGCGCCGCAAACCACCAGGTCGTTCACACACATGGCAACCAGGTCGATGCCGATGCTGTCGTGCTTGTTCAGGTTCAGTGCCAGGCGCAGCTTGGTGCCGACGCCGTCGGTGCCGGAAACCAGCACGGGCTGTTTGTAGCCGGCCGGGATTTCGCAGAGGGCGCCGAAACCGCCCAGGCCGCCCATGACTTCCGGGCGCGCAGTGCGCTTGGCGACGCTCTTGATGCGTTCGACCAATGCTTCACCGGCGTCGATGTCTACACCGGCGTCCTTGTAGCTCAGGGAGGGTTGCTTGCTCATGATCCAGGCCTTTAGGGGGGATTCAGGGGTAACGACCGAGTCCAGTGGGACCACCGAAACTGACGAAGGCGATTGCCATCCGCGAATTTCAGGGTGCCCGGCTGTTGCCGGTCTGCGAAGGCGCGCGATTTTATCAGGCTTGAAGGGCAGCGGCCATCCTCAGGCCGACGGCAGGGGCATATCAGCTTAAAAAAACCTTCATTGCCCGTGTTGGTCGCCTCCTTCATGGCTGTATAAGGTATCGCTATTAACCGTCTATCGTTAGGACAGTGCAAAAACTTACCAGGGTCAGGTGAATGTTTTGCTTGGGGGCGTGGTCACAGCCTTGCTCAATCCGGTTCACGCGGCCTGTTCCAGCCGCTCTTGTCGTCAGGAATCCTCCATGCGTTTTTTTTCTAGATTTTTGTTTGCGGGCTGTATGTCATTGGTCAGCCTGGCGAGTCATGCCGAAACCGTCAAAAATCTGTATCAGGTGCGTCAGCCTGTCAGTGGTCAAACCCCTGAAGTGCGCGAGCAGGCGACCCAGCAAGCGCTGGATACGTTGGTGTTGCGTCTGACCGGTGATCCCAAGGCTGCGCAAAGTCCGGGGTTGGCGGCACTGCGCAAGGACCCGCAGCAAATCATCAGTCAGTACGGCTTTGACGCCGGCCCGCCGGAAGTGCTGAAGGTCGATTTCGACCCGGCCACCACCGAGCAAGCGTTGCGCCGTGCCGGGCTGTCGTTGTGGGGGGCGAACCGGCCTTCGATCCTCGGCTGGTGGTTGAACGATTCCACCGAGGGTTCGAGCCTCGTCGGTGATGGCCAGGCCAGTGCGGCGCCGCTGCGCCGAGCAGCGCAACACCGTGGTTTGCCGCTGCGCCTGCCGCTGGCCGATCTGAGTGAGCAGATCGTCGCCACGGCACCGAATCTGGAAGGTGCGGACGCGACGCCACTGCGCGGTGCATCGGAGCGTTACAACGCTGACGCCTTGCTCGCGGTGCATGCCCGTGAAGAGGGCGGACAGTGGCAGGCCAAGTGGCATTTGTGGCTCGGTGACAAGAAAGAGGCGGGCAGCGTAGAAGGTGCGGATCAGGCTGCGGTGGCCGATGCGGTGATGCTGGCGGTCAGTGAGCGGCTGGCGCCTCGCTTTGTCGTCAAACCGGGTGCTTCGGGCGAACAATTGCTCGAAGTACAGGGCATGAATCTGGAGCACTACGCGGCGCTTGGGCGTTTGCTGGAACCGTTTGGTGCGCGTCTGCAAAGTGTCGACGGCGACCGGATTGTCTATCGGGTCAATGGCAGCGCCGAACAGTTGAGGTCGCAATTGTCGCTGGCGAAGTTGCAGGAAGTTCCGCCCGGTGAAGCGCCGGCGCCAGTCGCACCGGCTCAGCCGGCCGAGGGTTCGGCACCGGTAGTAGCGCCGACTCCGGCACCTGTGCCGCAGTTGCGATTCCGTTGGTAAGGTTTTCTTTCTTTATATAGATGCATATGGAGTTGTACATGGCCGATACGCGGCGTTGGTTCTGGTTGGGTGGGGTTGTCCTGCTCTGCGCGTTTGTCTGGCTGTTGCATCCGATCCTGACGCCGTTTCTGGTGGCACTACTGTTGGCCTATCTGTTCGACCCGTTGGTGGATCGGCTGGAGAAGGCCGGTCTGTCTCGGACCTGGGGCGTGGTGGCGGTGTTTGCGCTGTTCACCCTGATTTTCACGACCTTGCTACTGGTGTTGGTGCCGATGCTCGCCAAGCAGCTGTTTCGCTTGTACGAATTGGCACCGCAGATGCTCGACTGGTTGCAGCACACCGCACTGCCGTGGGCGCAATCGAAATTCGGACTCTCGGATAATTTCTGGAAATTCGACAAGCTCAAGGCTGCAATCAGTGAGCACATGGGCCAGACCACTGACATTGTCGGGGTCGTGCTGAGTCAGGCGACGGCTTCCGGGCTGGCGCTGATCGGTTGGTTGGCGAATCTGGTGCTGATCCCGGTGGTGAGTTTCTATCTGCTGCGGGACTGGGACCTGATGATGGCCAAGATCCGCGGTCTGCTGCCCCGTGACCGCGAAGAGCGCGTTGTGATCCTGGCGGGTGAATGCCATGAAGTGCTGGGTGCATTCGTGCGCGGACAGCTGCTGGTGATGGTGGCGCTGGGCGTGATCTACGCGGCGGGCCTGATGTTGGTAGGGCTGGAGCTGGGGCTGTTGATTGGGTTGATTGCCGGTCTGGCGGCGATCGTGCCGTACATGGGGTTCGTTATCGGGATCGGTGCGGCTTTGATTGCCGGGCTGTTCCAGTTCGGTGGCGATCTGTATCCCATGATCGGAATCGTCGCGGTGTTCATGGTGGGACAGGCGCTGGAAGGTATGGTGCTGACGCCATTGCTGGTGGGGGACCGGATCGGTCTGCACCCGGTGGCGGTGATCTTCGCGATTCTGGCAGGGGGTGAGCTGTTCGGTTTCACCGGTGTGTTGCTGGCGCTGCCGGTGGCGGCGGTGATCATGGTGCTGGTGCGGCATGTGCATGATTTATATAAAGATTCTGATATCTACAGTGGTGTCGACGAGCCTGAGCGCTAAGGTTCGTTGATGGTGGGTAACGGGCGGCCTGGTTCCATGCCGGGTTGGCCCACATCCCTCGTGCGGCTGTCACATGCGCCGCCAAAGAAACTGTCATAAAACCAGGGTGTTAACGCAAACCTTTGATTTTGCTTGTGGTCTGTCGCATTGTGCGACCCGCCTCACGGGTATAAACTTCGCAAACTTTACACAGAGGCCACTAACGGTTCCTTTGGAACTGTTCAGTCAGCATGAAACCGATTCAGCTGCCCCTAGGTGTGCGTCTGCGTGATGACGCTACCTTTATCAATTACTATCCAGGCGCCAATGCCGCTGCACTCGGCTATGTCGAGCGGCTATGCGAAGCCGACGCCGGCTGGACCGAAAGCCTGATTTATCTCTGGGGCAAGGACGGGGTAGGGCGTACGCACTTGTTGCAGGCGGCCTGCCTGCGCTTCGAGCAACTGGGGGAGCCTGCGGTGTATTTGCCGTTGGCCGAGCTGCTTGATCGCGGCATCGCCATCCTCGACAACCTCGAACAGTACGAACTGGTCTGCCTGGATGATTTGCAGGCGGTGGCCGGTCGGGCGGATTGGGAAGAGGCGCTGTTCCATCTGTTCAATCGTCTGCGTGACAGCGGTCGACGCCTGTTGATCGCCGCGTCGACATCCCCGCGTGAACTGCCGGTGAAGCTGGCGGACCTCAAATCCCGTCTGACGTTGGCGCTGATCTTTCAGATGCGTCCGCTCTCCGACGAAGACAAATTGCGTGCCTTGCAACTGCGCGCATCTCGTCGTGGTCTGCACCTGACCGATGAAGTCGGGCATTTTATTTTGACCCGCGGTACGCGCAGCATGAGTGCACTTTTCGAGCTGCTTGAGCGTCTCGATCAGGCCTCCCTCCAGGCTCAGCGCAAGCTGACGATTCCCTTTCTGAAAGAAACGCTTGGCTGGTAACAAACGCCTGGTAAAGCCAAGGCCCTAGCGGGTTTCGGCATATTTCAGGCGTCAAGAAATCCGCTTTCCTACAGGGTTGCAGGCTGCGCGAACGTCTAAAACGGGCTTAAGCGCTTAGATGTAAACGAGAAACCGATAAGTCACATCAAGATCGATTGAATTTGCAAATGAGGTTGATAGCGGGCATAGTCTCGCCTTCTTTACAACTATCAGCCACGGTCGTGCCCATGCTAAATCGCTTTGCACCCCTCGTGCCCCTCGCACTCGTCACCCTGTTGTTCGGTTGCGCTGCCCACTCTCCAGTGTCCCAGCAAGAGCAACAACAGCAGGTTAAAAATTCTGCAACCGCCCAGTCTTCTGCTCTTTATCAGCAAGCTCTTTTTCAAGAAGAAGCGGCCACCGAAAAAGAACTGGCAGACTTCGCCGGCGGCAAGTCCTACCAGCTTCCGGTTCTGGCCGACAGCATCCTCGAACGCGGCATGTCCCTGATCGGTACCCGTTACCGTTTCGGCGGCACCTCCGAAGCTGGCTTTGATTGCAGCGGCTTCATCGGTTACCTGTTTCGTGAAGAAGCCGGCCTGAACCTGCCACGCTCCACTCGAGAAATGATCAACGTCGACGCTCCGCTGGTTTCTCGCAGCAAACTGGAGCCGGGCGATTTGCTGTTTTTCGCCACCAATGGCCGTCGCGGCCGCGTCAGTCACGCCGGGATCTACCTGGGTGACAACCAGTTCATCCATTCCAGCAGCCGCAAAAGCGGTGGTGTCCGGATCGATAGCCTGGGCGACAGCTACTGGAGCAAGACCTTCATCGAAGCCAAGCGCGCACTGGCGATGGCGCCGACTGCAGCCCCGACGATCGTCACGGCTCGCAAGTAAGCGGACATTTTGTAAGGTGAACTTAAAGTCTTACTTGAAGTTTGCCGCGTAGCCGCTAGAATCCTGATCTATTATTGATGGCAAACCGCCTGCGTCCTGCGCAGGCGGTTTTCTTTTCTGCGCCCCCTGCAGAAAAAGCCGCAGCCAGATCAGGATGCTCTGCATATGTCGACGTCGGCCCGCCTCGCAATCATGTTCTTCGCCGCGCTGCTCAGCGCCTGCGCCAGCCGTACACCGCCTCCTGCGCCGGTGGTTCGCGCTCCCATTATTTTCAGTTCCTCCCAAGCATTCTCCCCTGAGGCAGAAGACGTATTGTTCCGCGCGCTCGGCCTGGTGGGCACACCGTATCGCTGGGGTGGCAACACGCCGGATTCGGGTTTCGATTGCAGCGGGCTGATCGGTTATGTCTACCGTGACGTCGCCGGCATTTCCCTGCCGCGTACCACGCGCGAGATGATCAGCATGCAGGCGGCCAGCGTGGGCAAGGAAGGTCTGCAAACCGGTGACCTGATCTTCTTCGCCACCAATGGCGGTTCTCAGGTCAGCCACGCCGGGATCTACGTCGGCGAAGGTCGCTTCGTCCATGCGCCCGCCACCGGCGGCACGGTGAAGCTCGACAGCTTGTCCAAAGCTTACTGGCAGAAAGCCTATCTGAGTGCCAAGCGCGTCTTGCAACCTGAGCACTTGGCACGCAACCCCTAAATGGCAGAGGTTGTCATGACCGCTCGCACACTCAATCTCGACGATTCCCTGTATCAATACGTGCTCGACGTTTCCCTGCGCGAAACGCCGCTGCTCAAGCGTTTGCGTGACGAAACCCAGGCGCTGCCCATGGCTCGCTGGCAGGTGGCGCCCGAGCAAGGTCAGTTCCTCGCGCTATTGGTGAAGCTCACCGGCGCCAAGCGTCTGCTGGAAGTGGGCACCTTTACCGGTTACAGCGCGTTGTGCATGGCGGCTGCATTGCCGGATGACGGTTCGCTGATCTGCTGTGACATTCCCGGCGACTACAACGCCATCGCGCGCCGTTACTGGCAGGAGGCGGGGCTTGCCGAGCGGATCGATCTGCGTCTGGCGCCCGCGCTGGAAACCCTGGCTCAGCTGGATCAGCAAGTGCCATTCGACCTGATCTTCATCGATGCCGACAAAGCCAACTACCCACGCTATCTGGAGCACGCATTACGTCTGCTGCGCGTCGGCGGTCTGGCGGTGTTTGATAACACGCTGTGGAGTGGCCGGGTGCTTGAGGACAATCCCGAGAGCGAAGACACCCGAGCCATCCAGGCACTCAATCGTGCCTTGAAGGATGACTCGCGTGTTGACCTGTCGTTGTTGCCAATAGGCGATGGTTTAACGCTGTGCCGCAAAAGGTAGGCGCTGAACCGATCTAATGTGGGAGCGGGCTTGCTCGCGAAGACGGTGTAACAGACAAAAGAGATGCTGAATGTTATGGCCTCTTCGCGAGCAAGCCCGCTCCCACAGGGTTATGCGTTTTGTAGTAATAACGTTATTTAGCCGCTGACACGCGCCACACCTTGTTGCCCACGTCATCCGCCACCAACAAATCACCCTGCTGGTCAATCACCACGCCCACTGGCCGGCCCATGGCTTTCTCATCTGCGTTGAGGAAACCTGTGAGCACATCGACCGGTTGCCCAGTCGGTTTGCCTCCCGCGAACGGTACGAAAATCACTTTATAGCCACTGTGCGGTTTACGGTTCCACGAACCGTGCTGGCCGACGAACGCCCCTTCCTTGAACTGCGCCGGCAGTCTGTTGCCTTCAGCGAACGTCAGGCCCAACGAGGCGGTATGCGGGCCGACCGCGTAGTCCGGAGCAATGGCCGTGGCCACCAGGTCGGGGTTTTGCGGTTCGACGCGGATGTCGACGTGCTGACCGTAATAACTGTAAGGCCAGCCATAGAACCCGCCGTCCTTCACTGACGTGATGTAGTCCGGCACCAGATCGCTGCCGATCTCGTCACGTTCGTTGACCGCTGTCCACAATGCGCCGCTCCGAGGTTCCCAGGCTAGCCCGTTTGGATTACGAATCCCCGAGGCAAAGATCCGATGGTTGCCGGTGGCGCGATCCACTTCCCAGATCGCTGCCCGACCTTCTTCCTTGTCCATGCCGTTTTCGGCCACGTTGCTGTTGGAGCCTACGGTGACGTACAGCTTGCTGCCGTCCTTGCTGGCGATGACGTTTTTGGTCCAGTGGTGATTCAGCGTACCGCCCGGCAGGTCGATCACCTTCATAGGCTGCGACTTGATCGCCGTCTCGCCGTTTTCATAGTGGAAACGCAGCAAGCGGTCCGTGTCGGCGACGTAGAGGTCATTGCCGACCAGGGTCATACCGAAGGGCGAGTTGAGGTTTTCCAGGAACACCGTACGGGTTTCGGCGATGCCGTCGTGGTCCTTGTCCCGCAGCAGCGTGATGCGATTCGGGCTCGGTACTTTGGCGCCGGCACGGTCCATGACTTTGCCCATGACCCAGCCACGAATGCCTTTGCCGTCATCGGGTTTGGGGGGTGCGTTGGTTTCGGCCACCAGCACGTCGCCGTTAGGCAATACGTAAAGCCAGCGCGGGTGATCGAGACCTTCGGCAAACGCCGCCACCTGAGTCCCTGTCGCGGCGATAGGCTTCGCGCCGTTCGGCCAGCCAATCGCCGGGGCGATGTTCACTGTCGGGATCAGGGTTTTGTTTGGTTCTGGCAGCTTGGGTGACGGGCCGGTGCCGTCGGAGACTTGCAGCCTGGAGGTTTCACCACAGGCGGCAAGCCCTCCGGCGAGCACGATGACGAGAACGAGCGGGGGCTTGCGCATGCTGATCTTCCCTATGAATGCATTGACCTAATCAATAGAGAAGCGCAAATGCGCGATGGTTCAACCGGTCAGCCGCGGGCTTCCTTGAACAGCACGGCAATGCCGGGGTGATAGTTGCCGGCATCGTTGCGCAACTTGCGATAGGCATAGGGGAAGTACCAGGCCACCGCGCAGGTGTGTTCCTTTTGCAGGTCGTCGACCATGTCCTGGAGCTCTTCCGGGGTGGCGCTTTGTTGGGCTTTTTGCGGCGCAACGAACAGGCAGCCGAGTTTCAGGTCGCTGGCGTAGCTGATGCGTTTGGCGTCACTGGTGATGTCTTGCAACGCTTGAGTCAGGTTCAGGCTGTTGACGCGTGGCCAGCGCTGGGTCGCCTGAAGGTAAGCGCGTTCTTCGCTGGTCGCGATAAACAGGTCGGCGCGGCCATTGCGTTCGCCTTCTTCGGTCTGTTTACGGGTCGGTGTTTGTTGCAGCGTGACCATTTCCGCCATCCAGGCCGCGGCGGACAGCAGGCTCAGGTTGGCTTTTTCGTCGAACCAGTAAGGCGTGTCGTTATCGCCGCGCACGGCGTTGTAGCGGTCGATACAGTCAAACCAGCGTTCCAGCACCGGGCGCAGGAATTCCAGCTTCGGATTGCTGATGATCATGCCTTGCATGTGGCTCACCCTTGTTATTGTGTTGTGAGATTGTGGCTCTTTGATATCACTGCTGAGAGTGTGGCACAAGATTGGCGCCAGATAATTGATCGACGGCAGTTATTCGCTCGCAGGCCGCCCGTCTTCAATTGACGCTCCATCCCCAACCCTCTAACCTTCGCGGCTTGTTTCAGGTGCTCTGTGACCTTGGTCGACAGAGTGAAACAGGGAAGCCGGTGAGTGACTCTCTTCACGCGACGAAGAGCCATGATCCCGGCGCTGCCCCCGCAACGGTAAATGAGTGAAGGCTGCGCCTTGAGCCACTGTGTCGTATGACATGGGAAGGCGCGCAGTCAGGCAAAAAATGCCGCTCATGAGCCCGGAGACCGGCCTGATCCATCCAGCGGCATCACGGTGGGCGATGCCAGGCTTCTTGCCGTCTATTCTTGTGCCTGCCCGCCGTTATCCAGCCTCAACGGAGAGCTCCCCCATGACTGATACCCCCGATCGTGACGAACGTCATCTGGCGCGCATGCTGCGCAAAAAAGCCGTGATCGACGAACGCATCGCCAATTCCCCGAATGAATGTGGCCTGCTGCTGGTGCTGACCGGCAACGGCAAAGGCAAAAGCAGCTCGGCCTTCGGCATGCTCGCCCGGTCCATGGGCCACGGCATGCAGTGTGGCGTGGTGCAGTTCATCAAGGGGCGCAGCAGCACCGGCGAAGAACTGTTCTTTCGGCGCTTTCCGGAACAGGTGCGTTTTCATGTGATGGGCGAGGGCTTCACCTGGGAAACCCAGGATCGCCAGCGAGACATCGCCGCCGCCGAAGCCGCGTGGGCGGTGTCGCGCGAATTGCTGCGTGACCCGTCGATCGGCCTGGTGGTGCTGGATGAATTGAACATCGCGCTCAAGCACGGTTATCTGGACCTCGATCAAGTGCTCAGCGACTTGCAGGCCCGTCCGCCGATGCAGCATGTGGTGGTGACCGGTCGCGGCGCCAAGCCGGAGATGATCGAACTGGCCGACACCGTCACCGAAATGGGCGTGATCAAGCACGCATTCCAGGCCGGGATCAAAGCGCAAAAAGGCGTCGAATTGTGAGTCAACCACGTCATTGCCCGGCGGTATTGATTGCCGCGCCGGCCTCCGGTCAGGGCAAGACCACCGTCACCGCCGCGCTGGCCCGTTTGCATCGCAATCAGGGGCGCAAGGTGCGCGTATTCAAATGCGGCCCGGACTTTCTGGACCCGATGATTCTCGAGCGCGCCAGCGGTGCGCCGGTGTATCAACTGGACATGTGGATGGTCGGCGAGCAGGAAAGTCGTCGACTATTGTGGGAGGCCGCCGGCGAAGCCGATCTGATCCTCATCGAAGGCGTCATGGGACTGTTCGACGGTACGCCGTCCAGCGCTGATCTGGCGCGACACTTCGGTGTGCCGGTGCTCGGTGTGATCGATGGCACTGCCATGGCCCAGACCTTTGGCGCACTGGCCTTGGGGCTGGCGCGTTATCAGCCGGACCTGCCGTTTGCCGGTGTGTTGGCCAATCGTGTTGGCACGTTGCGGCACGCGCAATTGCTCGAAGGCAGCCTGACTGAAGGCTTGCGCTGGTACGGCGCCTTGTCCCGGGAAACGGGGATCGAATTGCCGAGTCGCCATTTGGGTCTGGTTCAGGCCAGTGAGTTGAACGATCTCGACCTGCGCCTCGATGCGGCGGCCGATGCACTGGCCAGCAGCTGCGAGGTCGCGCTGCCACCAGCAGTGGAATTCGCCGCTCCTGATGTGATCGCTGTCGAGCCTCTGTTGGCCGGCGTTCGAATTGCCGTGGCCCGTGACGAAGCGTTTGCCTTCACCTACGGCGCGAGCCTGGATTTGCTGCGAGCCATGGGCGCCGAGCTGCTGTTTTTCTCGCCGATCCGCGACGCCGGTTTGCCGGAGGTAGATAGCCTCTATCTGCCGGGCGGTTATCCCGAATTGCACCATGTGGCGCTGTCACAGAACACCACGATGCTGGCCGCAATCCGCGCTCACCATGCGGCGGGGAAACCGATGTTGGCCGAGTGTGGTGGCATGCTCTATCTGCTCGATTCGCTGACCGATGTCGAGGGCACTCGCGCTGAATTAGTCGGCTTGCTGGCCGGTGATGCGGTGATGCAAAAGCGTCTGGCCGCGTTGGCGTTGCAGGCAGTCGAGTTGCCGGAAGGTTCGCTGCGCGGGCACACCTATCACCACTCGCTGACCAGTACCGAGCTTGAACCTATTGCTCGTGGCTTGAGCCCAAACGGTGGGCGCGGGGCAGAGGCGGTTTACCGCGAAGGGCGGATGACGGCTTCTTATGTGCATTTCTATTTCCCGTCCAATCCATCGGCGATTGCCGCGCTGTTTGTGCCTGACCTTCAAGCCGCCTTCGCGAGCAAGTCGAATCGTCGCACCGCCGCTCCCACATTGGACCGCGTTTCTTCAGGCAACACACTTTCTAATGTGGGAGCGGGCTTGCTCGCGAAGAGGCCATGACTGACAACGCCTTCTCCGAAGCTGAGCGCGCGGCGGTCTACCGAGCCATCGGCGAACGCCGTGACATGCGTCATTTCAGCGGTGGCACGGTCGAGCCCGAGTTACTGCGGCGCCTGCTCGAAGCCGCGCATCAGGCGCCGAGTGTCGGCCTGATGCAGCCTTGGCGGTTCATCCGCATCAGTGATCGAGCCCTGCGCGGCAAGATCCAGTCACTGGTGGAAGAAGAACGCATCCGCACCGCCGAAGCCCTCGGCGAGCGCACCGACGAATTCATGAAGCTGAAAGTCGAAGGCATCAACGACTGCGCCGAAGTGCTGGTTGCTGCGCTGATGGATGATCGCGAGCGTCACATCTTCGGCCGTCGCACGATGCCGGAAATGGACATGGCCTCGTTGTCCTGCGCGATCCAGAACCTCTGGCTGGCCTCCCGCGCTGAAGGATTGGGCATGGGCTGGGTCTCGCTGTTCGAGCCGCAAGCGCTGGCGGACTTGCTGGGGTTGCCCGCCGGAGCCAAGCCGTTGGCCGTTCTTTGTCTCGGCCCGGTCAAGGAATTCTATCCGGCGCCGATGCTGGTACTCGAAGGCTGGGCGCAGGCGCGTCCGCTCAGTGAGCTGCTGTATGAAAATTATTGGGGAGTGAGTCAATGAGTGTGGCGTTGTTGAGTGTTGCCGCGGTTGCGCTGGATGCGCTGCTGGGTGAACCCAAACGCTGGCATCCGCTGGTGGCTTTCGGCCGTTTTGCCGACCGCATCGAGCAACGTTTCAATGGTGAAGGTCGCGGCTGGCGCAGTCATGGCGTCACTGCCTGGGTGATCGCGGTGTTGCCGCTGACCTTGCTGGCCACGGCGTTTTCCTGGGCGCCCTATGTCGGCTGGATCGTCGAAATTCTCGTGCTCTATTGCGCCCTCGGCATGCGCAGCCTCGGTGAACATGTCGAGCCGGTGGCCAAGGCGCTGCGCAGTAATGATCTGGACGAGGCGCGCAAACGGGTCAGTTATCTGGTCAGCCGCCAGACCAGCGAACTGGATAAAACCGAAGTCGCCCGCGCCGCCACAGAATCGGTGCTGGAGAACGGCAGCGATGCGGTATTCGCTGCGCTGTTCTGGTTTGCCGTGGCCGGCGCGCCTGGTGTGGTGCTCTACCGTTTGAGCAACACGCTGGATGCGATGTGGGGTTACCGCAATGTACGATTCGAGCGTTTCGGCTGGGCCGCGGCAAAGATCGACGATGTCCTCAACTATATTCCTGCACGCCTGGTGGCGCTGACCTACGCGCTGCTGGGTAAAACCCGACTGGCGCTGAAATGCTGGCGCACCCAGGGCCCGACCTGGGACAGCCCGAATGCCGGTCCGGTGATGGCGGCCGGTGCCGGTGCGCTCGGAGTCGAGTTGGGCGGGGCGGCGATTTATCACGGTGAACTGCATCAGCGTCCACCACTGGGCGAAGGCGTGCCGGCAGACGCCGACTCCATCGACCGCGGCTGGCAATTGGTCCAGCGCGGGGTATGGTTATGGTTGCTGATCCTCTGCGTGGGGGCTGAATTTTATGCTTGAGCACGGTGGTCGGTTACGCAAGGCGGCGCTCGATTACGGCATCGCCGAAGCCGATTGGCTCGACCTGTCCAGCGGCCTCGCGCCCTGGCCGTTTCCGGTTCCGGAGATTCCGTTGCGGGCCTGGGCGCGTTTGCCGGAAACCGATGACGGTCTGGAGCAGGCGGCCTGTGATTATTACGGCGCTGCTCAGGTGCTGCCGGTGGCCGGCTCGCAAATGGCGATCCAGTTGCTGCCGCGTTTGCGCCGGGTCGGCAAGGTCGGCGTGCTCTCGCCGTGTTACGCCGAACACGCCGAAGCGTGGCGCCGTAATGGCTACATCGTGCGTGAAGTGCTGGAGCAGGAAGTCGACTTCTTTCTCGACAGTCTCGACGTGTTGGTGGTGGTCAACCCGAACAACCCAACCGGCCTGAGCCTGACGCCGAGTCGGCTGCTCGACTGGCATTCGCGGCTGGCGCAGCGCGGTGGCTGGCTGGTGGTGGACGAGGCGTTTATGGACAACACGCCGCCGCTGAGCCTGGCACCTTTTGCCAATCAGGTCGGGTTGATCGTGCTGCGTTCCTTCGGCAAGTTTTTCGGCCTGGCCGGTGTGCGCCTGGGTTTCGTACTGGCCGAGCGCAAGTTGCTCAAGTTGCTGGCCGAGCAAGTGGGACCGTGGGCGGTCAGTGGGCCGACGCGGGTACTGGGTCAGGCCTGTCTGCTGGATACCGAAGGGCATGCCCGGCAACGGGTTCGCGCTGAAGAGGCCAGCGAGCGTCTGGCGCTGCTGCTTGAACACCACGGTTTCAAACCACAGGGCGGCTGCGCCTTGTTTCAATGGTTGATCACCGATCACGCCGAAGCGTTGCACGAATTCATGGCCCGGCGCGGCATTCTGCTGCGGTTGTTCACGCACAACAGCAGCCTGCGTTTCGGCTTGCCCGCTGATGAAACCGACTGGACACGTCTCGCGCAAGCGCTCGAAGCCTACGCCAAGGAAACCCAATGACTACGTTGATGGTGCAAGGCACCACTTCCGACGCTGGTAAAAGTACGCTGGTGACGGCGTTGTGCCGCTGGGTCACGCGTCAGGGCGTCAGCGTCGTGCCGTTCAAGCCGCAGAACATGGCACTTAACAGTGCGGTGACCGCCGACGGTGGCGAGATCGGTCGCGCGCAAGCGGTGCAGGCTCAGGCCGCCAACCTTGAGCCGCACACCGACATGAACCCGGTGCTGCTCAAGCCCAACAGCGATACCGGCGCTCAAGTGATCATCCATGGCCGCGCGGTCACGACGATGAACGCGGTCGCGTATCACGACTACAAAGCCATCGCCATGCAAGCAGTGCTGGCCTCCCATGAACGGCTGAGCGCAGCGTATCCAGTGGTCATGGTCGAAGGCGCGGGTTCGCCGGCCGAGATCAATCTGCGTGCTGGCGACATCGCCAACATGGGCTTTGCCGAGGCCGTGGATTGTCCGGTCGTGCTGATCGCCGACATCAATCGCGGCGGGGTTTTCGCGCATCTGGTGGGCACACTGGAACTGCTGTCGCCCAGCGAGCAGGCGCGGGTCAAAGGCTTCATCATCAACCGGTTTCGCGGCGATATCGCTTTGCTGCAACCGGGTCTCGACTGGCTGGAAGCGCGCACCGGAAAACCGGTGATCGGCGTTCTGCCTTACGTGATGGACCTGCACCTGGAAGCCGAGGACGGCATCGATCAGCGTCAGACCGACAAGGCCGACCAGGTGCTGAAAGTGCTGGTGCCGGTGCTGCCGCGCATCAGCAACCACACCGATTTCGATCCACTGCGCTTGCATCCGCAGGTGGATCTGCAATTTGTCGGCCCCGGTCAGGCGATTCCGCCGGCGGACCTGATTATTCTCCCCGGATCGAAGAGCGTGCGTAGCGACCTCGCGTATCTGCGGGCCAATGGCTGGGACACCGCTATTAATCGTCATCTTCGTTATGGCGGTAAAGTGCTGGGGATTTGCGGCGGTCTGCAAATGCTCGGCGAGCAGGTACACGACCCGCTAGGCCTCGAAGGCGCACCGGGTTCCAGCGCCGGTTTGGGCTTGTTGGCGTTTGAAACGCAGCTCGAAGAAGAGAAGCAGCTGCGCAATGTGCGCGGACGTCTGGCGCTCGAAGACGCGCCGGTCAGCGGTTACGAAATTCATGCCGGCGTCACCACCGGGCCGGCATTGGAAAACGCCGCGGTGCAGCTGGACGACGGTCGCTGCGACGGTGCGCAAAGCGTGGACGGGCAGATTTTCGGCACCTATCTGCATGGGCTGTTTGAATCGCCCGCGGCGTGCAGTGCGTTGTTGCGCTGGGCAGGTTTGCAGGCGGTGCAGGAAGTGGATTATCACGCGTTGCGTGAGCGCGATATCGAGCGGCTGGCGGATCTGGTGGAGAAGCATCTGGATACCCGGCTGTTGCGTGAGCTCTGCGGGTTTTAGGGTGAATTTGATGGCCTCTTCGCGACCAAGTCGAATCGTCGCACCGCCGCTCCCACATTGGAATGCGGTCAACTGTGGGAGCGAGCTTGCTTGCGATGAGGCCCGTCGCCACACCGCCAATTTGAAGGAATGAACCATGCTGCAACTGATCCTCGGCGGCGCCCGTTCCGGTAAAAGCCGCCTGGCCGAAAAACTCGCCTCCGACAGCAATCTGGCGGTGACCTACATTGCCACCAGCCAACCCCTCGACGGTGAAATGAACGAGCGGGTCGCCCATCACCGCGCCCGTCGTCCAGCCGAATGGGCGTTGATCGAAGAGCCTGTGGAACTCGCCCGCATCCTGCGCGAAACCGCCAGTGCCGAACGTTGCCTGCTGGTGGATTGCCTGACGTTGTGGATGACCAATCTGCTGATGCTCGACGACGCCGAGCGACTGTCTGCCGAACGTGATGCATTGCTGGAGTGCCTGGCGTCGTTGCCGGGTGAAATCATTTTTGTCAGCAACGAGACCGGAATGGGTGTCGTGCCGCTGGGCGAATTGACTCGCCGCTATGTCGATGAAGCCGGTTGGCTGCATCAAGCGTTGGCCGAGCGCTGTCAACGCGTCGTCCTGACCGTCGCCGGTCTGCCCCTGACTTTGAAAGGAACTGCGTTATGACTCAATCCTGGTGGCTTAACCCGTGCAAACCGATCGATGCTCAAGCGGTCGAGCAGGCGCAGGCCCGTCAACAGCAGCTGACCAAACCGGCCGGCTCCCTCGGTCGGCTGGAGTCGGTGGCCGTCCAATTGGCCGGGTTACAAGGGCAGGTCAAGCCGAGACTGGATCAGCTGTGGATCGCGATTTTTGCCGGTGACCATGGCGTGGTCGCTGAAGGGGTATCGGCATTTCCCCAGGAAGTTACCGGGCAGATGCTGCACAACTTCGTCAGCGGCGGGGCGGCGATCAGCGTGTTGGCGCGGCAACTCGGGGCATCCCTTGAAGTCGTCGACCTCGGCACGGTCACGCCGTCGTTGAATTTGCCGGGTGTGCGTCACTTGAACATCGGCCCGGGCACGGCGAATTTCGTTGAGGGTTCGGCGATGACACCGGCTCAAGGCGAACTCGCTTTGCAGGCTGGCCGCGACAGCGTGCAGCGCGCCATCTCGGCGGGTGCGCAGTTGTTTATCGGTGGCGAGATGGGCATCGGCAACACCACCGCGGCCAGCGCATTGGCCTGTGCCTTGCTCGATTGCCCGGTGGTGCATCTGGCCGGGCCGGGCACGGGTTTGAACGCGGCGGGCGTCAGTCATAAAGCCCAGGTTATCGAGCGCGCTTTGGCGTTGCACAGCGCTCAACGTGGCGATGCACTGCAAACCCTGTTCAACCTCGGCGGTTTTGAAATCGCGGCACTGGTCGGCGCGTATCTGGCGTGTGCCCAGGAAGGCGTCGCGGTGCTGGTGGACGGTTTCATCTGCAGCGTCGCGGCATTGGTGGCGGTGCGCTTGAATCCTGAATGCCGTCAGTGGCTGTTGTTCGGTCATCGCGGCGCCGAGCCGGGTCATCATCATGTATTGGAAACCCTGAACGCCGAACCGCTGCTGGACCTCGGCCTGCGTCTGGGCGAGGGCAGCGGCGCCGCATTGGCCGTGCCATTGCTGCGTCTGGCGTGCGACCTTCACGGGCAAATGGCGACTTTCGCCGAGGCCGCTGTGGCGGATCGTCCGGCATGACCTTGCGCCTGGACCTGTTGCGCCACGGTGAAACCGAGCTCGGCGGCGGTTTGCGCGGCAGCCTCGACGATGCTCTGACCGACAAGGGCTGGGCGCAGATGCGCGCGGCGGTAATCGAGCAGGGGCCTTGGGATCGTTTGGTCAGCTCGCCGTTGCAGCGGTGCGCGCGGTTCGCCGAAGAACTCGGCGCACAACTGGGGTTGCCAGTGCAGTTGGATAAAGACCTGCAAGAGCTGCACTTCGGCGCCTGGGAAGGGCAGAGCGCTGCGGCGCTGATGGAAACCGACGCCGAGGCGTTGGGATTGTTCTGGGCCGACCCTTACTCGTTTACGCCGCCACAGGGTGAGCCGGTGGTGGATTTTTCGTCGCGGGTGTTGGCAGCCGTTGAGCGCTTGCAGGCTACCTGCGCAGGCGAGCGGGTGTTGCTGATCAGTCACGGCGGGGTCATGCGCTTGTTGCTGGCTCAGGCGCGGGGATTGCCTCGTGAGCATTTGCTCAACGTCGAAGTCGGGCATGGCGCGTTGTTTTCGCTGACGGTCGAATCCGGCGTGTTGTTAAGGGAAGCGATCTGACCATGTTGCCGTTCTGGATCGCCCTGCAATTTTTGAGCAGTCTGCCGATTCGTCTGCCGGGCATGCCGGAACCACAGGATTTAGGGCGGTCGTTGCTGTTTTATCCGCTGGTCGGCCTGCTGTTCGGCGGGATTTTGTGGGCGTTCAACTGGCTGCTGCTCGGCATCCCGTTGTTGCTTCACGCAGCGCTGTTGCTGACGGTTTGGGTATTGCTCAGCGGCGCTTTGCACCTGGACGGCCTGGCCGACAGCGCCGATGCGTGGCTCGGTGGGTTCGGCGATCGAGAGCGCACGTTGACGATCATGAAGGACCCGCGCAGCGGGCCGATCGCGGTGGTGACGGTGGTGCTGGTGTTGCTGCTCAAGTTCGCTGCGTTGCTGGCATTGATCGAGCAGCAACACGCCGTTGTCCTGATCATTGTCCCGTTGATCGGGCGCAGCGCGATGCTGGGCTTGTTCCTGACCACGCCTTATGTGCGTGCCGGCGGTTTGGGGCAAGCCCTGGCCGATCATCTGCCGCGTTTGGCGGGTAAACGGGTGTTGGCGGTGAGTGCGTTGGCGTGTGTATTGATCGCGGGTCTCAGCGGCGTGTTGGCTGTGGCGCTGGCGGCGCTGGTGTTTGTCTGGCTGCGGCAAGTGATGCTGCGCCGATTGGGCGGCACGACGGGCGATACGGCGGGGGCGTTGTTGGAATTGCTGGAGGTTGCGGTGCTGGTGGGGTTGGCGTTGGTCTGATGAGTGATGGGGCGGATGTGCTGGACCTTTCGCGAGCAAGTCGAATCGTCGCACCGCCGCTCCCACGTTAGATCTCCTGCGGACACAGACTTTGTATTCGACGCCGATCAACTGTGGGAGCGGCGGTGCGACGATTCGACTTGCTCGCGAAGGCGGTCTGCCAGACACTCTCAATAACACTGTACGAACTCATCTGTAACTTGATTTAAAACAACCGCGGGTATATACACGCACCATGCTCGACTCCCAATGTTTATGCATCAACCTGCGTCGCGCCGCCCGAGGCGTCAGCAGGCACTACGACGGCGCGCTCGACGGCTTCGGGATCAACGTTGCCCAGTATTCTCTGCTGTGTAATCTGCAGCGTCTGGATAAACCGAGTATTTCCACGTTGGCCGAGGCCATGGGGCTGGATCGCAGTACCTTGGGGCGCAATCTGCGGGTGCTGGAAGGCGAAGGCCTGCTGATGCTGGTCGAGGGCGAAGACATGCGTAACCGCATTGTCATGCTCACCGAGGCCGGTGTTGAGCGCCTGAAAGCGGCCTTGCCCGCGTGGGAAGCGGCGCAACAGCGATTGATTGACCGCCTGGGTGCCGAGAAACGCGAAACCTTGCTGCGACTGCTGGACGAACTGGCGTGATGCCGGTTTTTCCGATCTTAAGCGGGTATATACCCGCTACCGGAGAATAAGAATGACATCGATGTGGCGTACGTGCGGTTGGGTTTTATTGGGGAGTGCGCTGATTCTCGCATTGTCCTTGGGTGTAAGACACGGCTTCGGGCTGTTTCTGGCGCCGATGAGTGCCGAGTTCGGCTGGGGGCGTGAGACGTTTGCCTTCGCCATTGCCTTGCAGAACCTGATCTGGGGCCTGGCGCAGCCATTCACCGGCGCGCTGGCCGACCGCTTTGGCGCCGCGAAAGTGGTGCTGGTCGGCGGTGTCTTGTATGCATTGGGCCTGATGTTCATGGGCCTGTCGGATTCGGCCGTGACCTTGTCCCTGAGTGCCGGCCTGTTGATCGGCATCGGTCTGTCCGGCACCTCCTTCTCGGTGATCCTCGGCGTGGTCGGCCGCGCAGTGCCGCCGGAGAAACGCAGCATGGGCATGGGCATTGCCAGCGCAGCCGGTTCTTTCGGCCAGTTCGCCATGTTGCCCGGCACGCTGGGATTGATCGGCTGGCTCGGCTGGTCCGCGGCATTGCTGGTGTTGGGCCTGTTGGTGGCGCTGATCGTGCCGCTGGTGAGCATGCTCAAGGACAAGCCGCTACCGGTGTTCGGTCATGAACAAACACTGTCCGAGGCACTGCGCGAGGCCTGTTCCCATTCGGGATTCTGGCTGCTGGCGTTCGGCTTTTTTGTTTGCGGTTTTCAGGTGGTATTCATCGGCGTGCACTTGCCGGCTTATCTGGTGGATCAGCACCTTCCGGCGAGCGTCGGTACGACGGTGCTGGCGTTGATCGGGCTGTTCAATATATTCGGAACCTACACGGCGGGCTGGCTCGGCGGGCGGATGTCCAAGCCGCGCTTGCTCACCGGCCTGTATCTGCTGCGGGCAGTGGTGATCGGGTTGTTCCTGTGGGCGCCGGTCACGACGACCACCGCGTACCTGTTTGGCATGGCGATGGGCTTCCTGTGGCTGTCGACCGTGCCCTTGACCAACGGCACCGTCGCAACCTTGTTCGGCGTGCGAAACCTGTCCATGCTCGGTGGGATTGTTTTCCTGTTTCACCAGCTCGGATCGTTCCTCGGCGGCTGGTTGGGCGGGGTGGTGTACGACCGAACCGGGAGCTATGACTTGATCTGGCAGGTAGCGATTCTCTTGAGCCTGTTGGCCGCCGCCCTGAACTGGCCGGTGCGTGAGCGGCCGGTGGCGCGTCTGCAAACACAGATGAGTGCGATATGAACAGTCTCTGGCCGCGGATCGCTGTCGTCGCTGTCTGCGCCTTGCTGCTGGCCCTGTCGTGGTGGGGCTGGCATCAGGGTGGGCTCGCGTTGATGCAGCTGGGCATGGGTGCTTGCTAGCAGGATAGGAGGGCGAGTAACTTCGTTGTTGACGACTTCTCAAGGATGCACCGACATGCTGATGCGCTGGCTCGCTGTTCCCGCGTTACTGGTAGCGTTTAGTGGATGGGCTCAAGCGGCAGAGTGCCCGGACCTTTTGCAAGGCTCGTTGCCCAAGCTGCGCGCCAAGGAATCCATCGACCTGTGCCAGCGCTTCGCCGGAAAACCGCTAGTGGTGGTCAATACCGCGAGCTTCTGTGGTTTTGCCCCGCAGTTCAAAAGCCTTGAGGCACTGAATCAGCGCTACAAGGATCAGGGGCTGGAGGTGGTCGGCGTTCCGTCCAACGACTTCAAGCAAGAGTCCAAGGATGGCGAAGAGACCGCCAAGGTCTGCTATGTGAACTACGGCGTGACGTTCACCATGACTGAACCGCAGAAAGTCCGCGGTGATGATGCGACTCATTTGTTCAAAATCATCGCCAAGCAGAGCACCGCGCCGAAGTGGAATTTCTACAAATATGTGGTCGATCGCAAGGGCAAGGTGATCGCCAATTTCTCCAGCCTGACCACGCCTGACGATCCCGAGTTCATCGCTGCGGTGGAGAAAGCCCTGGCCTCGCAACCCTGATCGACACCCGTTAAAAAGCCCCGCCTCTGTACAAGAGAGCGGGGCTTTTTCAATTCAGGCGGCGAGTGAGGAACCGTCAGAAACGGTAGGTCGCACCGACACCGAAACCGTTCGCACTGTTTTCGTACTTGGCGTTGTAGGACTGACCCAAAGCGTTAGCGCGGTTGACAGTGACAGCTTCTTCCTTGAGGTAGGAGTAAGCCACATCAATGGTCCAGTCGTCGGTTGGGTTGAAGCCCGCACCGACACTGAAGATGGTCCGGTCGCCGGTAGGAATGCGTGGCGAACGATCAGTGTTGTTGGTGGGCGACTGGTCAAAGGTGAGACCGGTACGCAGTACCCACTGCTTGTTCAACTGGTAGGAAGTACCCACGGCGTAGGCCCAAGTGTCATGCCAGTTCTGGTCTTCCTTGATGGTACCAACGATTTGTGGGGCGAGGGCACCACCGCTGAGTCGGGTTACGCCTTCGTTGTTGACCGTGATGTCTTTCAGGCGGCTCCAGCGAGTCCAGGTAGCACCGGCATAGAGCTTCCAGGCATCATTCATATCTTGAGTCACGGAAAGGTCATAGGACTCAGGTGTTTCGATCTTCAGCGAGGCATCGTAACGGTTGGTTTTGAGTAACTGAGGTGGCACGCCAGCGCCGGCAGTCACATCGGTGTGGCCGTCGAGCTTGTAGTTCACTTTCGAGTGATAAGTCAGGCCCACGCGAGTGGTGTCGGTGGCTTGCACCAGGACGCCGGCGTTAAAGCCCAAGGCCGTATCGTCGCCCTTGATCTGCACATTGTTGTCGCCAGTCCTGGGGATAGGGAGAGCAATGTCCGATTCCAGGGTGCCGGAAATCCGGTTGATGGTAGGGCCAAAACCGATCGATACTTTATCGTTGAAAGCGTAGCTGACGGTTGGCTGCAGAGTGACGATTTTGACTTCGCTCTTGCTGCCGAAAGCGCGGCCCTGAAAGCCGTTTTCGTAGTTGGTGACTAGCCCGAACGGAGCGTAGACACCGAAACCAATAGCCCATTCATCGTTGAGTTTATTTGTATAGAAACCCATCGGTACTGCAGTGAACGGAACCATATCGCCTTTGTTGGTCCCGCTTGAACGGCCGCTGGTATCGCTGATATCGGTCGAGGCGTCGATCGCTGCGATACCTCCAGTGATTTGCTGGCCTTTGAGGCGGGCCATACCGGCAGGGTTGCCAAAAACTGTACTTGCATCATCGGCAGAAGAAGATCGCCCGGCAAAACCTGTCCCCATCCCGCTGATGCTTTGTTCGTTAAGGGCGAAGCCACTTGCGAAGATTTGGGTGGATGCCAAGGTAACGGCGAGGCTAAGGGTGGTTTTGAGCATTACTTTTTTCATTATTAGAACTCCTGGTGATCACCGGGGCGAAAATTACCAACATTTTCGTCCCAGCGCTATAGGCTGTATCGCTTGATTTAGAGCGGTTTTGTAGGACAATCCGACCAAAATCGCAGCAGTTGCGCGATCTTGTGGAAGCAGCAGATCAGCAGGCGACCTGATTCAGCGGTGAAACACAGGTTTGCCAGGCGCAGGTGAAGTCTCTCAGGCGCCCTTGAGGCTGGAAGGTCTGGCGCCAGATGCGGGCCATTCCCAGTAGGTCGTCTGCTTCGGGGAGGGGGGTGTTCTGTTCTTCTACCAGAAGCCAGGCGATGGCTGTGGCGTAACGCAGGTTGACGGTCAATTCGAGGTGCGGACCACTCAGGAAAGCATGTTGGCTGGCCAGGCCGCGAACCAGGCTTGCGCGTTCCGGGTCAAGTGCCAAGTAGTGGTCCCAAATTGCTTGATGGCGGGGTTCGGCGATTCGGTACAGGCCGTGTCCGCGGCGGTCATGCAGGGCAGTACCAAGGGCTGACTGGCTGGCGGCGACGCCCAGCAGCAGGGATTCGGCAGTTGCGCTATGGCGCCCGAGGTAAATCAATGTCGGGCGGATCACATAACGGCACAGTTCGCTGGCAGCGATACCCATAAAGCCCTCGAAACGTGAAATGGTCGGCGATACCTGAAGGGGCCTTGGCAGCGGGTGAATCGACTCAGGCTCGCCGGAAGCGGCTCAAGCCGCTTGAGTTGAAGTGTAGTGTCATATTCGCGCCGTAAAGGCCTGTTTTTAAAATATTATCGGCTGCGAGTTATAACCGTTATATCGGTTTGTGCTTAGGCGGCAGCGGCGAAAAGTGAAATTTCGGGCAATAAAAAGCCCCGCTTTTTGAGCGAGGCTTTTGAGGTTTTCAGTCTTTCTGGCGTATCAGGCAACCAGTGCCTGACGGGTACGCTCGATCACGGCCTGCAGCGGCTCGGCGCTGGAGTATTGATCGGGGTACAGGCGTTCGCTGTGACGAGCGATGCCGTGTTCGTTGACCAGAGTGAAGCTGAAGCAGCCTTTGCGAGCAGCCATGATCAGGCAGTTCATTGGTGCAAAAGCGTTGGTTAGGGTGCGAATGGCATCCTGGGTGTGGATTTGAGTAGACATAGTCATTGGGTGTTCCTACAAGCGACACGGATAAGAACCGTGCAAAGTTAAAACGTTCCAGTGACGACGACCACCATTGGTCGAACGAAGAACCCGACTGGAACAAAGCAGCCAGTTTGAAGCGCTGATAAATTGGCGCGCTTGGGCTGGCAGGTAGGTACTTAGGAGGGCAGGCAACACATCAAGGGCAAAGGTTCTGGGCCCGGGGTGAAGATCCTGATCAATTTGCAGGTTGGTTCGGTCAGAGTAAGTGAGCTTCGCAACACCCTTTGCTTTCGATTCAAAGGCTGTGTTGACGCAAGGTTTACCTGGAAACCATCGAGGTGGTCGATCCCGCTTTGTCGGTGGAGGCTTCCTTTGGGAAGGCTGACCGGGGGGATTTGTTCGACCAGAATTGACTTTCAGCTTGGTACTAACGCCGCGGATACTAACGGATTGAATTGCTGAAGGGAAGTGTGTTGGCAAAAAAGTTCTCTGAACGCCCTCATTCAACGTCCGGATTGGCGCTCGGAAAAAGCCGTTAGCCGCAGACTTGCCCTGTAATAGCACAAATTCCGACTATTGGTAGTCACGGCTCATCGGGCCAGGACCAGCCTGGATCATGGGTTTGCCAAGGTTTATCCCCAGGTGCAGGCGAAAAATGCGCCGTAAAAGCGCATCGATATAACTGCCTCGAAGGTACTTGTGCACATAAGTCACGCGGGGTGTCACGCCGCTGTCATCTTCCCTTCAAACGCAGTGGGTGCCTGTAACCAAAATTTAAGTCAATGAAAAACATCGCTTTTTTTTGCTGGTGAAAAAATCGTCAGTTTGACTGCGGGCCCCATTCCATAGGGCTTTGCGAGAGTTCAAAGGCGGTTGTCCACTGAGTTATCCACAGCTTCTGTGGATTGTCCCGAGCGCTTGCTCTAGGACGGGCGTGCCGGGTTTTTTTAGGCTTTACCTGTAAGAAAAAAAGAGTAGAGTGGCGCGCCTTCCGATCTGCCCCACAGTGCTTTATGAAGTTTCGCTGCGTATCAGTCCCTGCAATCTCCACACCTCCCAACGTTACCCCGCCCAAGCGCTTTTCGATGCGTGTGGCCGAGTGGCTGCTGGACAGCCCGCGTCTGGGCGAAAACCCCAACGTCAAACACTTCGCCGGACATTTGCTCAAGCAGCCAGCCCGTGAAGGGGTCGTGGCCGCGCAAAGCCGTCTCGGTCAGCTGATGTGCCGTGAATGCGGGAATGCCCGGGATCGCCGTATCGGCCAGGACCTTTTGCGTTCGGCTGCGCGGGCAGGGGATCGGCGCGCCCAGCAGGAACTGGGTCTGATCGAAGACTGAGCTGTCCAAGACCTGACGCCTTGGTTAACCTTCAAGCTTTATTTCATTGGCAGGAGTGGCTATGGCTATGGACTTGACCAGCGCATTGCTTGGTCTGGCGGGCGCTGCGCTGCCGTTACTGGTACTGGCCTGGCAACTTCAGCGCCGAGCGAGCGCCACGCAGTCAGACGTTGCACTGTTGGAAGAGCGTCTGGCCACCGCCCAGTTGACCCAGGACGGATTGAACGCCCAACTCGAAGCCTGTCGCGATGAAATAGGTGATCTGGGCCAGGCCAACGCCGCCAAACAGGCAGACCTGGCCGCCGTACGCCGTGAAGTCGAACTGCTGCAGATCGAGCGTGACGACGCACGCGATGCCGCCCACGTCTGGAATCTGGAACGCGCCGGCAAAGAGGCTGAGTTGCGTCGTCTGGACGCCCAGGCCGCCTCGCTCAACGCCGAGCTGCGTGAGCAGCAGGAAAGCCATCAGCAGCGCCTCAACGACCTGCAGGGCTCGCGAGACGAACTGCGTGCACAGTTCGCGGAGCTGGCTGGCAAGATCTTCGATGAGCGCGAGCAGCGCTTTGCCGAAACCAGCCAACAACGCCTCGGTCAGTTGCTCGATCCGTTGAAGGAACGCATCCAGTCCTTCGAAAAACGCGTCGAAGAAAGTTATCAGGCAGAAGCCCGCGAACGTTTTTCCCTGGCCAAGGAACTGGAGCGGCTGCAACAGCTGAACCTGCGCCTGAGCGACGAAGCCACGAACCTGACCCGCGCCTTGAAAGGGCAGAAAACCCAAGGTAACTGGGGCGAGCTGATTCTTGAGCGAGTGCTTGAACACGCGGGCCTGGAAAAGGGGCGCGAGTACCAGACCCAGGTCAACCTCAAGGGTCCGGACGGTGAGCGTTTCCAGCCGGACGTGATCATTTATCTGCCGGGCGACAAGCAGGTGGTGGTCGACTCCAAGGTCAGCCTCACGGCCTATCAGCAATACGTCGCGGCCGAAGACGATGCCATCGGCCAGATTGCCATCAAGCAGCACGTGCTGTCCTTGCGCACTCACGTCAAAGGGCTGGCCGGCAAGGATTACAAGCGTCTCGACGGTTTGCACAGCCTGGATTTCGTCTTGCTCTTCGTACCGATCGAAGCGGCGTTTTCCGCCGCATTGCAGGCTGAGCCGACGCTGTTCCAAGAGGCCTTCGACCGCAACATCGTGATCGTCAGCCCGACCACGTTGCTGGCGACCCTGCGCGTCATCGACAGCCTGTGGAAGCAGGAACGCCAGAGTCAGAACGCCCGGGAAATCGCCGAGCGGGCCGGGTGGCTGTACGACAAGTTCGTGTTGTTCATCCAGGATCTGGATGAAGTCGGCAATCGCCTACAACAATTGGATAAAGCCTACAGCTCTGCGCGCAATAAGCTGACAGAAGGTCGGGGCAATCTGGTCAGTCGTAGCGAGCAGCTCAAGTTGCTTGGCGCGCGGGCGAGCAAGAGCCTGCCGGCTGACTTGCTGGAGCGGGCGATGACCGATGTCGATGGTTTGGCCGAGTTGCCTGAATAAGATCAAAAGATCGCAGCCTGCGGCAGCTCCTACAGGTGTACGTAATTCCGTGTAGGAGCTGCCGCAGGCTGCGATCTTTTTTGTTGCCGCGCTACAGCGGCAAATGCCGGCTCAGCAACGCCCGCAACGCCGCCGGTTTCACCGGTTTAGCCAGGTAATCCAGCCCCGCCGCATGCACTTGGGCCACCGTCTCCGGTCGCCCATCGGCGCTGATCACAACCCCTGGCACTGGCTCACCCAGTCGGGTTCGCAGCCATGCCATCAGCTCGGTCCCGGTCTCGCCATCGTCCAGGTGGTAATCCACCAGCGCCAATTGCGGTCGCATCCCGTCGCTGAGCAGCGCCGCGCATTCATCGCGGTTGCGCGCGGTCCAGACCTGACAACCCCAGCGCGTGAGCAAGCTGTTCATGCCGATCAGGATGCTGTCTTCGTTGTCGATGCACAGTACCTGCGCGCCGCTCAGCAATTTGCCATTGAGCTCGGCGACCTTGGTCGGGATCGCGGATTGCGCCCGAGCCAACGGCACACTGACGCTGAACACGCTGCCGCGCCCCGGCCAGGAGCGCACGCGCAAGGTATGACCCAGCACGCGACACAACCCGTCGGCGATCGCCAGGCCCAGCCCCAGGCCTTTCTCAGCACGGGTCTGGTGGCTGTCGAGGCGTTTGAATTCTTCGAAAATGACCTGCTGTTTATCCACAGGAATGCCCGGCCCCCGGTCCCAGACTTCCAGGCACAGCTCGCCCTTGCGTCGGCGAACCCCCAGCAGTACCGGGCCTTTGGCGTAGCGGAAGGCATTGGTCAGGAAGTTCTGCAGGATTCGCCGCAATAGTTTGATGTCGCTGTCGATGCGCAACGTGCTGCCCCTGACGCGGAATTTCAGTCCCTGATCGCGGGCCAGTGCGTTGAACTCGGCGCCGAGGACGTCGAACATCTCATTGAGCACGAACGGTTTTGGATCAGGGTTGATCTTGCCGTTTTCCAGGCGGGAAATGTCCAGCAGGTCGCTGATCAAGTCCTCGGCCGAGCGCAGTGACGTGTCCAGATGATGGACCAGTTTCTGCGCCTCACCGCAGAGGCCGTCTTCCTGGTGGGAAAGGGCGGCCGAGAACAGTCGCGCAGCATTCAGCGGTTGCATCAAGTCGTGGCTGACCGCCGCCAGGAAACGGGTTTTCGACTGGTTGGCCGACTCCGCGGTGCCCTTGGCTTCGGTCAGGGCGACGTTGAGTTGCGACAGTTCGTGGGTCCGCTCGGTGACCCGTCGCTCAAGGCCCTCGTTGGCTTCGGTCAGCGCCTGCTCAGCCTCACGGAACGCGGTGATGTCGGTGAAACTCATGACAAAACCGCCGCCCGGCATCGGGTTGCCGATCAGCTCGATCACACGGCCATTGGGGAAAAGTCTTTCAGAGGTATGGGCGCGGCCCTGACGCATCCAGTGCAAGCGGCGGGCGACGTGCACTTCGGCTTCGCCGGGACCGCACAGGCCGCGTTCGGCGTTGTAGCGAATAATGTCGGCAATCGGGCGGCCAAGCCTGATCAGTCCATCCGGGTAGTTGAACAGCTCCAGATAGCGCCGGTTCCAGGCCACCAGTTTCAGCGACTGGTCGACCACACTGATGCCTTGGGTGATGTTCTCGATCGCGCCTTGCAGCAGCGCGCGGTTGAACTGCAGCACTTCCGAGGCTTCGTCGGCGATTCGGACGACGTCCTCGAGTTGCATTTCCCTACCTTCGATGGCGGCTTTTACCACCGCCCGGGTCGAAGAAGCACCCAGCACACCGGCCAGCAAACGTTCGGTATGGGCGATCCATTCACCATCGGCGTTCTGGTTCGGGTTGAAGCCTTTGCCCTGACGGTAGGCGAAGCGGATAAAACTCTGACGGGCGCGTTCTTCGCCGACGAAGCGTGCGGCCAGCTGCAACAAATCGTCGATCTGCACCGACAGCATCGAACGGGCGCTAGGGCGGGCACTGATTTCCTGACCGATGAAGCGACCCGCCTGCCAATGTTCCGAAACCCTCGTACGTGACAGCATCGACACCCAGGCGAACAGCGTGAAGTTGGCTGCAAGCGACAACACCACGCCTTGTGTCAGCGGGGTGAGTGGCAGTTTCATCGGGTTGCTGTGCAACCAGGCCAGGCCGGGGAAACTGCTCAACGACAAACCAAGGCTGTTGGCGGCAATCGGCAGAATCAAGGTGTAGAACCACAGGAACGTCCCGGCAGCCAGACCGGCGAACACACCGCGACGATTGGCCTGTTTCCAATACAGCGCGCCGAGCATGGCCGGGGCCAGTTGGGTCACGGCGGCGAAGGCGATCTGGCCGATGGTCGCGAGGCTCGCCGTCGAACCGAGCAGGCGATAACTGACGTAGGCCAGCAGCAGAATCACCACAATGCTCACTCGGCGTACCGAGAGCATCCACTGGCGGAACACTTCGAACGGCCGCTCGGCGTTATTGCGCCGCAGCAACCATGGCAACAGCATGTCGTTGGAGACCATGGTCGACAGCGCCACGCTGGCGACAATCACCATGCCGGTCGCCGCTGAGGCGCCACCGATAAACGCCAGCATCGCCAGGGCAGGGTGGGATTGGGCCAGCGGCAGGCTGATGACAAACGAGTCCGGCAGTACCGAACTCGGCAGCAGCATCTGACCGGCGAGGGCGATAGGAACGACGAACAACGCCGCCAGCGCCAGATAGGCCGGAAACACCCATTTGGCCAGGCGCAGATCCTGCGGGTCGATGTTTTCCACCACGGTTACGTGGAACTGCCGGGGCAGGCAGATGATTGCCATCATTGCCACGCCAGTTTGCACCACCATCGACGGCCAGTTGATGGTTTCCTTCCAGTATTCTTCCAGACGCGGGGCGAGCATTGCCTGGTCGAACAGGTCGTCGAAACCGTCGTACAGGCCGTAGGTCACGAACGCACCGACCGCGAGAAAAGCGAACAGCTTGACCAGTGATTCGAACGCAATCGCCAGCACCATGCCGCGGTGGTGTTCCGTGGCGTCGAGGTTGCGGGTACCGAAGACGATGGTGAACAGCGCCAGTACCAGCGACACGATCAGCGCCGTGTCCTGGGCGCGCGTGCCCATGGCGTCGGCACCGGCGCCGATCAACAAGTTCACCCCGAGCACGATGCCCTTGAGTTGCAGCGCGATGTAGGGCAACACGCCGACCAGGCAGATCAGCGCCACCACCACCGCCAGCGACTGGGATTTGCCATAACGCGCAGCGATGAAGTCGGCAATGGAGGTGATGTTCTCCTGCTTGCTGATCATCACCATTTTTTGCAGGACCCACGGCGCGCACACCAGCAGCAGGATCGGCCCGAGGTAGATCGGCAGGAAAGACCAGAGTTGTTCGGCAGCCTGGCCCACGGCGCCAAAGAAGGTCCAGCTGGTGCAATAGACGGCCAGCGACAGGCTGTACACCCAGGCGCGCACTCGCGGCGGCAACGGTGTGCTGCGACGGTCGCCGTAGAAGGCGATGGCGAACATGATGGCCATATAGGCCAGGGCGACGGCGGCGATCAGCCCGCTGGACAGCGACATGGGAACTCCAGACAAAAGACACCCGGGATTCGCGCCCGGACAGACAGTCTCGCACGATGGCAGGGGTTAGTCAGTGTCGACCAAGGTCGCGGCGCGGCGGGGTGTCGCAGGGTGTTTGTCAGTTGGATCTTTGGTGTTTGTGCAGGCCTCATCGTCGGAACGCCGCCCGGAGCAAGCTCGCTCCGGGCGGCGTTCCGACGATGAGGCCTCACTGACTCAACGCAATCTCGATCAACCGATGCAATTCCTCAACCTCCAGCGGCGCCGCTGAAAACAGGATCCGAAACACCGTCGGCGCGGCCACCATGTTAATCAGCCGATCAACGTTCGGCTTCGACTGATCGGGGTAACGATCCAGAATCGTCTGCAACTGCCCGCCAATGATCGTCGCGCAAAGGGCCGGTGTGGTGCTGCATTGCACGTCGCGCAAGATGTTGCGGCCGGGCTCGGAACTCATCTCGTCCAGATACTGCTCGGCCCAGGCGCGCACGTCACCGCGCAGGCTGCCGGTATTGGCCGGCTCGCTCTCGGGGCGCATGCGGGCGAGGGCGACATCCGCCAACAACACCGACAGATCGCCCCAGCGCCGGTAGATGGTCGACGGCGTGACGCCGGCACGCGCAGCGATTTGCGGAACGGTCACGGTGGTGCGGTCCTGCTCTTCGAGGAGATCGCGGACTGCCGAATGAACCGACTCTTGCACCCGGGCACTGCGGCCGCCCGGGCGTAAACCTTCTTTAATAGCCATGCATCGGACCTTAACACAAAGAATTTGCTTTAAGCGCTAGCCGGTAGCACACTCCGCAAAAGCAAAAAGTTAGCTTTAGCGGAGTGTGCCCATGTCCAGTTCAACGTCTAATCGTTCAAGCCTGTGGTTCCTGGCGATCACCTTACTCAGTTTTCTTGCCGCTTCCACCGCGCCGACGCCGTTGTATCACTTGTACCAGGAGCACCTGCAATTCTCGGCAGCGACCCTGACCCTGATTTTCGGCGTGTACGCCATCAGCTTGCTGGCAGCGTTGCTCACGGTTGGTTCGCTCTCGGATTACCTGGGGCGCAAACCGGTGATCTTCACCGCTGTGATGTTGAACATGCTGGCGATGCTGCTGTTTATCAATGCAGACAGTGTCGCCTGGTTGATCAGTGCGCGAGTGCTTCAAGGTTTTGCTACAGGGATGGCCACTGCCGTATTGAGCGCGGCGCTGTTGGACGCCGATCGCCAGCAAGGGCCGCTGGTCAACAGTGTTGCGCCGTTGCTGGGCATGGCGTTGGGCGCCATGGGCTGCGGCTTATTGGCCGAGTTTGCGCCGTTGCCATTGCAGTTGACCTATTGGGTGCTGTTCGCGCTGTTTGTGATGCAAGCGCTGTACGTCTGGCGCTTGCCGGAAAGCGTCAGCCCCCAACCGGGAGTCTGGGCTTCGCTGCGTCCGACACTGCATGTGCCGATCCAGGCGCGGCGCGCGTTGTGGCTGGTGCTGCCGATCAATATCGCGGTGTGGGCGCTCGGTGGTTTTTACGCTTCTTTGGCCCCGTCGTTGGTGCGCACGGCCACGGGATCGACCTCAAATCTGATTGGCGGTGCGACGGTGGCCGTGTTGACGGTGACCGGTGCGTTGATGATCTACACCCTGCGCAATCGGCCGGCCGACAAGGTGTTGTGCTTGGGCGGCAGTCTGCTGCCTGTCGGCGTCGCGCTGATTCTGATGGCGGTGCACAGCGCCAGCCTGACTCTGTTTTTCGTCGGCACGCTGGTGGCCGGATGCGGTTTCGGTGCCGGTTTCCTCGGTGCGTTGCGCAGTGTCGTGCCGCTGGCCCTGGCCCATCAGCGGGCAGGGTTAATGTCGGCTTACTACGTGCTCAGTTATCTGGCGTTCTGCTTGCCATCGTTGCTGGCCGGGAACTTGACCCGGACCTTCGGGCTGGTGGCCACCACCGATGGTTACGGCGCGGTGTTGATTACTCTCTCGGTCGGCGCTCTGTTTGCGTTGATGCGTCAGCAGTCCATGAAAGTCTGTGGCGCCGATGTTCGATGACCGTTAGCCTTGGCTCCGCCATACCTTTCGACGGACCGACACATGAAAATCATCCGCAGCAAATCCTTCACCGCTGACCGAGCCTGGGGCGCTTTGGATATCGCCAACATGAACGGCATCACCACGCGTTTGCACTGGACCGATCAGCCCTATAAATGGCACATCAATGATGGGCAAGAAGTGTTCGTGGTGCTGGATGGCGTCGTGCAGATGCGTTATCGCGAAGAAGGGCAGGAGAAAGAAGTGATGTTGGGTGTAGGAGATATCTTCTATGCCGACGTCGGCACCGAACACGTTGCCCATCCGCAGGGTGCGGCAAGAATCCTGGTGATCGAAACTGAAGGCAGCGTTTGACGCCATATCTGCAAAGCAGATAACGGTTAGAGATATTACCCGTTATATCGATATTCGATTCGGATCTACCATGAGCTCCACCTCAACAGAGGACAGGAGTTCACCATGACATGCCCCAACACCGCCCCAGCCGGTTTCAAACCTTTCAGTCATTTGCAGCATCCGCGTGAAGTCATCCGCCAGTTCACGCCGAACTGGTTCGCCGCCACCATGGGTACCGGTGTGCTGGCGTTGGCGCTGGCGCAGCTGCCTGGCGCAAATGCCGGTTTACACGCGATTGCCGAAGCCCTTTGGCTGTTCAATATTGTGCTGTTCGTTTTATTCACGGTTATGTATGCGGCGCGTTGGGCGCTGTTTTTCGATGAGGCGCGGCGGATTTTCGGTCACTCCACGGTTTCGATGTTTTTTGGCACCATCCCCATGGGCCTGGCGACCATCATCAATGGTTTTCTGGTGTTCGGTCTGCCGCGTTGGGGCGAGGGCGTGATTCATCTCGTTGAGGTGCTGTGGTGGCTGGATGTGGCGATGTCTGTGGCGTGCGGCGTGCTGATTCCCTACCTGATGTTCACCCGTCAGGAGCACAGCATCGATCAGATGACCGCCGTCTGGCTGTTGCCGGTGGTGGCGGCAGAAGTGGCGGCCGCCAGCGGTGGTCTGCTGGCGCCACACCTGGCCGATGCCCATTCGCAACTGGTGGTGCTGGTGACCAGCTACGTGCTCTGGGCCTTTTCCCTACCGGTGGCGTTCAGCATTCTGACCATTCTGTTGCTGCGCATGGCACTGCATAAATTGCCCCACCAAAACATGGCCGCCTCCAGCTGGCTAGCGCTCGGCCCAATCGGCACCGGGGCGCTGGGCATGTTGCTGCTGGGCGCGGACGCACCGGCGATCTTCTCTGCCAACGGTCTGCCGGGCATCGGTGAAATCGCCGCAGGGCTGGGGTTGGTGGCCGGAATCACCCTGTGGGGCTTTGGTCTGTGGTGGATGCTGATCGCGGTGCTCATCACCCTGCGTTACCTGCGCGTCGGCATCCCTTTCAATCTCGGCTGGTGGGGTTTCACCTTCCCGCTGGGCGTCTATTCCCTGGCGACGTTGAAACTGGCCAGCACCTTGAACCTGACGTTTTTCAGTGCCTTCGGCGGTGTGCTGGTGATGTTGCTGGCGGTGATGTGGCTGATCGTCGCTAAACGGACGGTGCAGGGCGCCTGGCGGGGCGAGTTGTTTGTCTCGCCGTGCATTGCAGGATTAAAGAAATAACCTGCAAGTTTTAGGTAATGTGTGGCCTGGATCGTCGTTCGATATTCCAATAACTGCATCCACGCCACTCTCTACCCAACATCAGGGACACATGGAAGATGAGTCACCCCTCACAGTTCACCTTGCTTCGCACCCGGCGCTTCCTGCCGTTCTTCGTCACGCAGTCGCTCGGGGCGTTCAACGACAACATCTTCAAGCAGTCGCTGATCCTCGCCATTCTCTACAAGTTGACTATCGAGGGTGATCGCTCGATCTGGGTCAACCTGTGTGCGCTGCTGTTCATTCTGCCGTTCTTCCTGTTCTCGGCGCTGGCCGGGCAGTTCGGGGAGAAGTTCGCCAAGGACGCGTTGATTCGTCTGATCAAGCTCGGGGAAATCGCCATCATGGCGGTAGGCGCGGTCGGTTTCATGTTCGATCACCTGTCGCTGATGCTGGTGGCGCTGTTCGCCATGGGCACTCACTCGGCGCTGTTCGGGCCGGTGAAATATTCGATCCTGCCGCAGGCCTTGCGTGACGAAGAGCTGGTGGGTGGCAACGGCCTGGTGGAAATGGGCACCTTCCTGGCGATCCTCGCCGGGACCATCGGCGCCGGGATCATGATGTCGTCCAGTCATTACGCGCCGATCGTCTCCACGGCGATCATCGGTGTTGCGGTGCTCGGCTATCTGGCCAGCCGCAGCATTCCACGGGCCGCAGCCGCCTCCCCGAAAATGCGTCTGAACTGGAACATTTTCAGCCAGTCCTGGGCCACGTTGAAGCTGGGCTTGGGGCAGACGCCAGCGGTGTCACGCTCGATTGTCGGCAACTCGTGGTTCTGGTTTGTCGGGGCGATTTATCTGACGCAGATCCCGGCCTATGCCAAGGAGTGGATGCACGGCGACGAAACCGTGGTGACGCTGATTCTTACCGTGTTCTCGGTCGGTATCGCGTTGGGTTCGATGCTTTGCGAGAAACTGTCCGGCCGCAAAGTCGAGATCGGTCTGGTGCCGTTCGGCTCGTTCGGTCTGACCGTGTTTGGTTTGCTGCTGTGGTGGCATTCCGGTGGAATTCCGGACAGCGTTACAGGCCATGGCTGGATCGAAGTCCTGGGTTTTGGCCACGCCTGGCTGGTGTTGATCGACATTCTGGGGCTTGGGGTGTTCGGCGGTTTCTATATCGTGCCGCTGTACGCGCTGATTCAGTCTCGTACCCCCGAGAACGAGCGGGCGCGGGTGATTGCCGCCAACAATATTCTCAATGCGCTGTTCATGGTGGTCTCGGCGATTGTCTCGATCGTCTTGCTGAGCCTGGTCAAACTGTCGATCCCGCAGCTGTTCCTGGTGGTGTCGCTGCTGAACATCGGCGTCAACGCCTACATCTTCAGCATCGTCCCCGAGTTCAGCATGCGTTTCATGATCTGGCTGCTCAGCCATTCCATGTACCGCGTGGAGCATCGCAATCTGCAACTGATTCCCGATGAAGGCGCGGCGTTGCTGGTGTGCAATCACGTGTCCTTCGTCGACGCCTTGCTGATTGGCGGCGCGGTGCGTCGACCGATTCGCTTTGTGATGTATTACAAGATCTACAACTTGCCAGTGCTGAACTTCATCTTCCGCACGGCCGGGACCATTCCGATCGCGGGGCGTCAGGAAGACATTCAGATCTACGAAAAAGCCTTCACGCGCATTGCTCAGTATCTGAAGGACGGCGAGTTGGTGTGCATCTTCCCTGAGGGCAAATTGACCGCCGATGGCGAGATCAACGAGTTCAAGGGCGGGCTGACGCGGACTCTCGAAGAAACGCCGGTGCCGGTGATTCCGTTGGCATTGCAGGGCTTGTGGGGGAGTTTCTTCAGCCGCGATCCGCAAAAGGGCGTGTTTCGCCGGTTGTGGTCACGGGTGACGCTGGTGGCAGGGCCTGCGGTGTCGGTTGAAGTGGCAGAACCAGCCCGGTTGCAAGGGTTGGTGGGGGAATTGCGCGGCGCTGTGCGCTAATTCCTTTCGTTGCGTGCCGCTAACCAAGCGTGCCCGCTCTGGGCATTCAACCCGCCATCGCCAACCGGTTACGTCCCTCGCGCTTGGCCACATACAACGCACTGTCGGCCCGTCGCAACAGGCTTTCGGCAGACTCGCCGGGCAATAGCGTCGAGCAGCCAAGGCTGACCGTCAGCTCGATCGCATGGCCGTCGGCCGAATATTCCTCTGCCTGCACTGCAAATCGTAGCCGTTCGCCAACCATGGCTGCCGCCTCACGACTCGTGTTGGAAAGCAGGATCAGGAACTCTTCGCCCCCAAAGCGGAAGACCATGTCCACGTTGCGCAACTGGTTTTTGATCGAGGCTGCAACGGCCTTGAGCACGTCATCGCCGGCGCTGTGTCCGTGGTTGTCGTTGATGCGTTTGAAGTAATCGATGTCCAGCATCAGCAGCGACAAGGGTTGCAGATGCCGAAGCGACATCTCGATTTCCCGTTGCAGGGTCTGATCCATGGCAATGCGGTTGCCGGTATCCGTGAGCGGATCGCGCAAGGCGCTTTGGGTGGCAGCGCGGTAGAGCAAGGCATTGCGCATCGGATACAGCAATGCGGACAGCAGTGACTCGAGGTTGCCTTGTTCCTGCTCACTGAAACGCTGATTGCGGCGGAATACCAGTTCACCCAGATCCTCGCCTTCATGGCTGAGGCTGTAGCTGATCGAATGATGGCCGCGCAGGCCGAATTCCAGGCGCAAGTCGCTGGACGTGTGCTCGTACGTCAAGGCGTCAAGCGGTACAAGTCGCTGAATCTCACGGAAGAAGAGCCCGAGAATGCGTTGCGGCTCAAGACTGGTTTGCAGCTGCAGGCTCAGTTGCTGGCGCAGTTGCGAAAGGCTGACGGGCCTCTCGATGAGGGTAGGCTGCTGACCAAAGCCCAGGCGTTGCAATTTGGCGCTATCGAAGTCAATTGCGTTGGTCTGGGAAGGTGATTTCATATGGCGTGCGCCCCTAAGCAGTAAGGCTGTCTTACAGGCTGGGTGAGAGCGGCTTTGGGCTGCGCGTCATACTGGTCCATCAGTCCCGTAGGACATTTGGCCCAAGTTTAGTCCGCTTTGCCGACGATAAGTAACCTGTCGGCTGAGGCGTCCGCCCGTTTGCTTTCACACTGCGTGTCTGAGCAAATTTAGAGCGAAACTCGTGCCATTCAGTTCAGTCGGATAAAAAGCGTTCTAAATCAAAGTATTGAGCTGTGTTTGAAAGATGTCGCCGGTTTCTATGACAGTTGTTTGACGTGTAATGGGTTGGTTACGACGCACTTTGAATGCCGCGACGGGAAGTCGTCGCGGCACAAAAGCGACGCGCGGGCGTTACTGAGCGTTGAACGCCTGGCCGTTGATGCCGGTGCTGTCCGAACCCATCAGGTAGAGGTAGACCGGCATGATCTCCTCGGGCGTCGGGTTGTTCAGCGGGTTTTCACCCGGGTAAGCCTGGGCGCGCATGCTGGTGCGGGTGGCACCCGGGTTGATGCTGTTGGAGCGCACCGGTGCCACGGTGTCGACTTCGTCGGCCAGGGTTTGCATCAAGCCTTCGGTGGCGAACTTGGACACGCCGTATGCGCCCCAATACGCACGACCCTTGCGGCCGACGCTGCTGGAGGTGAACACCACCGAAGCGTCCTGAGACAGCTTGAGCAGCGGCAACAGGGTGCTGGTGAGCATGAACATGGCGTTGACGTTGACGTGCATGACACGCATGAAGTTTTCGCCGGACAGCTGCTCGATCGGCGTACGCGGGCCAATGATCGACGCGTTGTGCAGCAAACCGTCGAGATGGCCGAATTCGGTTTCGATCATCGCTGCCAGCTCATCGTATTGATGGGGCAGGGCGGTTTCCAGGTTGAACGGGATTACGGCCGGTTGTGGATGGCCGGCGGCTTCGATTTCGTCGTAGACCTGAGTCAGGTTGGCCTCGGTCTTGCCCAGCAGCAGCACGGTGGCGCCATGTGCAGCGAAGGTTTTTGCGGCGGCAGCGCCGATGCCACGGCCAGCGCCGGTGACCAGGATGACCCGGTCCTTGAGCAATTCTGGGCGGGCGGAATAATCAAACATAAGAAACCTCAACATAATCCGTTAACAGGGCCGAAAAAGATCGCAGCTTTCGGCAGCTCCTACACCGATCGCGGTCCTCTGTAGGAGCTGCCGCAGGCTGCGATCTTTTGATTTGAATCAGCAGCTGCACAAAGCGCTATCCAGCACTTTTCGCAACTCCAGCGGATGATCGACCACCACATCCGCGCCCCAATGCCGCGGGTTATCGTCCGGATGAATGTAGCCATAGGTCACGGCGGCCGTCTTGGTGCCGGCATCGCGACCGGATTCGATATCGCGCAAGTCATCACCCACGAACAAAACGCTGGCCGGGTCCAGGTCGAGCATCTTGCACGCCAGGATCAACGGCTCGGGGTCCGGTTTGCTGTTCTTCACATGGTCCGGGCAGATCAACAGCGCCGAGCGCTCGGCCAGGCCAAGTTGCTGCATGATCGGCTCGGCGAACCGCAGCGGCTTGTTGGTAACCACGCCCCAGATCAGGTTGGCCTTTTCGATGTCGGCCAGCAGTTCGCCCATGCCGTCGAAGAGTTTGCTGTGAACCGCGCAACCGGCGAGGTAACGCTCCAGAAACTCCAGGCGTAATTCCTCGAAACCCGGTGATTCCGGGTCCATGGAGAAGGTCACGGCGACCATCGCCTTGGCGCCGCCGGAGATCTCGTCGCGAATGTGTTTGTCGTTCATCGGCGGCAAGCCGCGATCGGCGCGCATCGCCTGACAAATCGCAATGAAGTCCGGCGCGGTGTCGAGCAGGGTGCCGTCCATGTCGAAAAGAACTGCTCTGATACGCATCGGCTTACTCCTCGCGAAGGGTCTGGATCATGTAGTTGACGTCCACGTCGGAGGCCAGTTTGTAGTGCTTGGTCAGCGGGTTGTAGGTCAGGCCGATGATGTCCTTGACGGTCAGGCCGGCCATGCGGCTCCAGGCACCCAGCTCTGAAGGGCGGATGAATTTCTTGAAATCGTGGGTGCCGCGCGGCAGCAGCTTCATGATGTATTCCGCGCCGACGATGGCGAACAGGTACGCCTTCGGGTTGCGGTTGATGGTGGAGAAGAACACCTGGCCGCCGGGTTTGACCATGCGGAAACAGGCGCGGATCACCGAGGATGGGTCCGGCACGTGCTCGAGCATTTCCAGGCAGGTGACCACGTCGAACTGCTCAGGCATTTCTTCAGCCAGCGCTTCGGCGGTGATCTGCCGGTATTCGACGCTCACCCCGGATTCCAGTTGATGCAGTTGCGCGACCGCTAGCGGCGCTTCGCCCATGTCGATGCCCATGACGGTAGCGCCGCGCTGGGCCATGGCTTCGCTGAGAATGCCACCGCCGCAACCGACGTCGAGGACTTTTTTGCCGGCCAGGTTGACCCGTTCGTCAATCCAGTTGACCCGCAGCGGGTTGATGTCGTGCAGCGGTTTGAACTCGCTTTCGCGGTCCCACCAGCGATGAGCCAGGGCTTCGAATTTGGCGATTTCGGCGTAGTCGACGTTGCTCATGATTAAGTCCTCTGAAACTTGAAAAATCCTGTTGCCCCGTTGGTGAGTCCGGGGGGCTTACGATTCGGTATGGCCGCTGATGCGCTGGCCCCAGGCCTTGGCCGTGGCGCAGAGCTGTTCTTCATCCAAGCGGGTCAAGCGGCGGTCGTCGAGCAGTTGCTTGCCGGCGACCCAAAGGTGTTTCACGCAGTCACGGCCGGTGGCATAAATAAGCTGCGAAACCGGGTCGTAGACCGGTTGCTGCGCCAGGCCGGAGAGGTCGAACGCGACGATGTCTGCCGCTTTGCCGACTTCCAGCGATCCCACTTCGGACTCAATGCCCAGCGCGCGGGCACCGTTGAGCGTGGCCATGCGCAGGGCGCGATGGGCATCCAGCGCAGTGGCCGAGCCGGCAACAGCTTTGGCCAATAAAGCGGCGGTGCGGGTTTCGCCGAGCAGGTCCAGGTCATTGTTGCTGGCCGCGCCATCGGTGCCGATCGCCACATTGACGCCAGCCTGCCACAAGCGCTCCACCGGGCAGAACCCGCTGGCCAGCTTCAGGTTGGATTCCGGGCAATGAATCACGTTGGTGTTACTTTCTACCAGCAACACCAGGTCTTCATCGCTGATCTGAGTCATGTGGACGGCCTGGAAGCGCGGCCCCAATAAACCCAGGCGCCCGAGGCGGGCCAATGGGCGCTCGCCGTGTTGCTCGACGGACTGCTGCACTTCGAAGGCGGTTTCGTGGACGTGCATGTGGATCGAGGCGTCCAGTTCCTCTGTGATCACCCGGATTTTCTCCAGGTTCTCGTCGCCCACCGTGTAGGGTGCATGGGGGCCGAAGGTGACTTTGATGCGCTCGTGATGCTTGAGATCGCCAAATAATTCGACGCCCTGACGAATGGCTTCGTCCGCCGTGCTGGCGCCCGGGATCGGGAAATCGAGGATCGGAATCGCGATTTGTGCGCGAATGCCGCTGTTATGGACGCGCTCGCTGGCAACCTTCGGGAAGAAATACATGTCAGAGAAACAGGTGATGCCACCTTTGATCTGCTCGGCGATCGCCAGGTCAGTGCCGTCACGTACGAAAGCTTCATCGACCCACTTGGCTTCGGCCGGCCAAATGTGGTCTTCCAGCCAGGTCATCAGGGGCAGATCATCGGCCAGACCACGGAACAGCGTCATCGCCGCATGCCCGTGGGTATTGATCAAACCGGGGCAGAGCAACATGTCCGGCAATTCGCGGACTTCGGTTGCGTCAAGCTTCAGCGCAGCCGAGCGCGGGCCGATGAATACGATGCGTCCGTCGCGGATGCCCAGGGCGTGCTCTTTGAGGACAACGCCAGCGGGTTCGACGGGTACCAGCCAGGTCGGCAGCAATAGCAAGTCGAGCGCAGCGGCAGTGTTCGGCATCGAGAATCGGTTCCAGAGCTTTTGTAAAGGATGGCGAAGTATACCCGAGCGTCTTCGCAGGGGGATCGCTATAATCGACGGCTTTTGTTCATGAGTACGGGGTGACGGATGCGCGATCGACTGTTGGCTGCGGAGAAGGTGAAGGCCATCGATTGGCGTGATGGCGCCCTTTACCTGCTGGATCAGCGTATTTTGCCGTTCGAGGAAACCTGGATCGCCTACACCAGCGCTGCTGGCGTGGCCGAGGCCATTCGCTCGATGGTGGTGCGCGGCGCGCCGGCAATTGGCATCAGTGCCGCCTATGGAGTTGTGCTGGCGGCCCGCGCGCGGTTTGCCAAGGGCGGTGACTGGCAGGCGGCGCTGGAAGAGGATTTCGCGCTGCTGGCCGATTCCCGTCCGACCGCGGTCAACCTGTTCTGGGCCCTGGGCCGCATGCGCGACCGGCTTGAACGTCTGAAGCATCACGCCGATCCGCTGGCGGTGCTGGAGGCGGAGGCTATCGCCATTCACGAGAGTGATCGCGAAGCCAACCTGACCATGGCGCAACTCGGTGTGGATCTGATCCGCAAGCACCAGGGCAATGCCCAGGCGATTTTGACCCACTGCAACACCGGCGCTCTGGCCACCGGCGGCTTTGGCACGGCGCTCGGCGTGATTCGTGGCGCTTTCATTGAAGGCATGGTCGAGCGCGTCTATGCCGACGAAACCCGTCCATGGCTGCAAGGTTCGCGGCTGACCGCATGGGAACTGGCAAACGAAGGCATTCCCGTCACGCTCAATGCCGACTCCGCCGCCGCCCACATCATGAAGACCAAAGGCATTACCTGGGTGATTGTCGGCGCTGACCGGATCACCGCCAATGGCGACGTGGCCAACAAGATCGGCACTTATCAGCTGGCGGTGAACGCCATGCACCACGGCGTGCGTTTCATGGTGGTGGCGCCGAGTTCGACCATCGACATGAACCTGGCCAGCGGTGATGACATCCCGATTGAAGAGCGCGATGGTCGCGAGTTGCTGGAAGTCGGCGGCAAGCGGGTCGGGGCCGATGTCGATGCGTTCAACCCGGTGTTCGACGTGACCCCGGCTGACTTGATCGATGCGATCGTCACCGAAAAAGGCATCGTCGAACGCCCGGATACCGCGAAAATGGCGCAGTTGATGTGCCGCAAGCGTCTGCATTAAAGATATCTGGTGCCTGATGAGACGCTATCGCGAGCAAGCTCGCTCCCACATTTGACCGAGATCTTCAGTTAGATACGGTCAGTGTGGGAGCTTGCTCGCGATAGGGCCCGCAAAGTCAACAAATCAGCTTGAATTCTGTATTCGGCAACCCTCTAAGCCTCTCTCGTCCCCTTCAAGCCTGTCACCGGTCAACTAACTATGCTCCATGCGCATCAGGGGGATAGGTGCGTGGCGGCTCTTGTGATAACATCCGGCGGTTTCCAAGGTAGCCCGATGTGGCTGCCTTTACTGCGCAGATCCATGGCATAACTCGTTGATTTGTCGTAAGTCGGTGCATGGCACTCAGCCTGCAGCGGCGAGCTTCGTTCGTCCCATATGGATGTGACGAAGTTTCACCAGAAAAAGGAATCAGGCTTCTCATGGGCGAACTGGCCAAAGAAATCCTCCCGGTCAATATCGAAGACGAGCTGAAGCAGTCCTACCTCGACTACGCGATGAGCGTAATTGTCGGGCGGGCACTGCCGGATGCGCGCGATGGCTTGAAGCCCGTGCACCGGCGTGTGCTGTTCGCGATGAGCGAGCTGGGCAACGACTTCAACAAGCCGTACAAGAAATCTGCCCGTGTTGTCGGTGACGTGATCGGTAAGTATCACCCTCACGGTGATACCGCGGTGTACGACACCATCGTTCGGATGGCGCAGCCATTCTCGCTGCGCTACCTGCTGGTAGACGGTCAGGGCAACTTCGGTTCCGTGGACGGCGACAACGCCGCGGCCATGCGATACACCGAAGTGCGCATGACCAAGCTGGCGCACGAGCTGCTGGCTGACCTGCACAAAGAAACCGTGGACTGGGTGCCGAACTACGACGGCACCGAAATGATCCCGGCGGTCATGCCGACCCGTATTCCCAACCTGTTGGTCAACGGCTCCAGCGGTATCGCCGTGGGCATGGCGACCAACATCCCGCCGCACAACCTCGGTGAAGTCATCGACGGTTGCCTGGCACTCATCGACAACCCTGAGTTGACCATCGATGAGCTGATGCAATACATCCCCGGTCCGGACTTCCCGACCGCCGCGATCATCAACGGTCGCGCCGGTATCATCGAAGCCTACCGCACCGGTCGTGGCCGCATTTACATGCGCGCCCGCTCGATGATCGAAGACATCGACAAGGTCGGTGGCCGTCAGCAGATCGTCATCACCGAACTCCCTTACCAGTTGAACAAGGCCCGTCTGATCGAGAAGATCGCCGAGCTGGTAAAAGAGAAGAAGCTCGAAGGCATCACCGAGCTGCGCGACGAGTCCGACAAGGACGGTATGCGCGTCGTGATCGAACTGCGTCGCGGCGAAGTGCCTGAGGTGATTCTCAACAACCTCTACGCCCAGACCCAGCTGCAAGCGGTGTTCGGTATCAACATCGTCGCGCTGATCGACGGCCGTCCGCGGATCCTGAACCTCAAGGACCTGCTGGAAGCCTTCGTTCGTCACCGTCGCGAAGTCGTTACCCGCCGTACCGTGTTCGAACTGCGTAAAGCCCGCGAACGGGGTCACATTCTGGAAGGCCAAGCGGTTGCCCTGTCGAACATCGACCCGGTCATCGCCCTGATCAAGGCCTCGCCAACCCCGTCGGAAGCCAAGGAAGCGCTGATCAAGACTGCGTGGGAATCTTCCGCCGTGGTCGCGATGGTTGAACGTGCCGGTGCCGATTCGTGCCGTCCAGAGACTCTGGACCCGCAATACGGTCTGCGCGAAGGCAAGTACTTCCTGTCGCCAGAACAGGCGCAAGCCATTCTGGAACTGCGTTTGCACCGCCTGACCGGCCTGGAACACGAAAAGCTGCTGGCCGAGTATCAAGAGATCCTCAACCAGATCGGCGAGCTGATCCGCATCCTCAGCAGCGCCACGCGCCTGATGGAAGTGATCCGCGAAGAGCTGGAAGTGATCCGCGCCGAATACGGCGACGTGCGTCGCACCGAGATTCTCGATGCCCGTCTCGACCTGACCCTGGGTGACATGATCCCGGAAGAAGAGCGCGTCGTGACCATTTCCCACGGTGGCTACGCCAAGACCCAGCCATTGGCTGCGTACCAGGCTCAGCGTCGTGGCGGTAAAGGCAAATCGGCTACCGGCGTCAAGGATGAGGACTACATCGCTCACCTGCTGGTCGCCAACAGTCACACCACGCTGCTGCTGTTCTCCAGCAAAGGCAAGGTGTACTGGCTGAAAACCTACGAAATCCCGGAAGCCTCCCGCGCTGCCCGTGGTCGTCCGCTGGTCAACCTGCTGCCGCTGGACAGTGATGAATACATCACCACCATGCTGCCGGTCGACGAATACACCGAAGGTCACTTCATCTTCATGGCCACTGCCAAAGGCACCGTGAAGAAGACCCCGCTGGAATCCTTCAGCCGTCAACGCAGCGTCGGTCTGATCGCGCTGGAGCTGGACGAAGGTGACGTACTGATCTCTGCCGCCATTACCGATGGCGAGCGCGAAGTCATGCTGTTCTCCGACGGCGGCAAGGTGACTCGCTTCAAGGAAACCGACGTTCGCGCCATGGGCCGTACCGCTCGCGGTGTCCGCGGCATGCGTCTGCCGGAAGGCCAGAAGCTGATTTCCATGCTGATCCCGGAAGAAGGCAGCCAGATCCTGACCGCTTCGGCCCGTGGTTTCGGCAAGCGCACGGCGATCACCGAGTTCCCTGAGTACAAACGTGGCGGTCAGGGCGTTATCGCCATGGTCAGCAACGACCGTAACGGTCGTCTGGTCGGTGCAGTCCAGGTGCTCGACGGCGAGGAAATCATGCTGATTTCCGACCAGGGCACTTTGGTTCGTACCCGTGTTGACGAAGTCTCCAGTCTGGGTCGTAACACCCAGGGCGTGACCCTGATCAAACTGGCCAGCGATGAAACGCTGGTAGGTCTGGAGCGGGTTCAGGAGCCGTCGGAAGTCGAAGGCGAAGAGCTGGAAGAAGGTGAAGAGGGTGCAGTGTTCGACGGCGAAGTCGTGATCGACGACGTTGTTGAAGATCAGCAACTCGACGCCGCCGCTGACGAAGAACCGCAGGAGTAAGCGGACAGACAGGGGGCGGATGAGAATTCGCCCCCTTGTTGTTTGTCTGCAATGAAATTATCGACGCCCATGGAGATCGAGTGTGGGAGCGGGCTTGCTCGCGAAGACGGACTGACATTCAACATCGATGTCGCCTGTTACACCGCTTTCGCGAGCAAGCCCGCACCCACATTGGATCTGCGTCGACTGATATGTTTGCGTGATACCACCAAATCAGAGCGAGATTGGATGTGAGCAAGAGAGCCTATAACTTCTGTGCCGGTCCTGCGGCACTTCCCGAAGCTGTCCTGCAGCGCGCCCAGGGTGAACTCCTTGATTGGCACGGCAAGGGCTTGTCGGTCATGGAAATGAGCCATCGCAGCGATGAGTTCGTGTCCATCGCCACCAAGGCCGAGCAGGATCTGCGTGATCTGCTGAATATCCCCTCGAACTATAAAGTGCTGTTTCTGCAAGGTGGCGCCAGCCAGCAATTCGCTCAGATTCCTCTGAACCTGTTGCCGGAAAGCGGCACCGCCGACTATATCGACACCGGTATCTGGTCGCAGAAAGCCATCGAAGAAGCTTCGCGCTACGGTCACGTCAATGTCGCCGCCACCGCCAAGCCTTACGACTATTTCGCTATTCCCGGTCAGAACGAATGGAACCTGTCGAAAGATGCGGCTTACGTTCACTACGCGCCGAACGAAACCATCGGTGGTCTGGAATTTCAGTGGATCCCGGAAACCGGCGATGTTCCGCTGGTCGCCGACATGTCCTCGGACATCCTGTCGCGTCCGATCGATGTTTCGCGCTTTGGCATGATCTACGCCGGTGCCCAGAAAAACATCGGCCCGAGCGGCGTCGTCGTCAACATCGTTCGCGAAGACCTGCTGGGTCATGCCCGTTCCCTGTGCCCGACCATGCTCAACTACAAGGTCGCGGCCGACAACGGCTCGATGTACAACACCCCGCCAACCCTGGCCTGGTACCTCTCGGGTCTGGTATTCGAGTGGCTGAAAGAGCAGGGTGGTGTTGAAGTCATCGGCAAGCTCAACGAAGTGAAGCAGCGCACGCTGTACGACTTCATCGACGCCAGCGGCTTGTACAGCAACCCGATCAACAAATCGGATCGCTCGTGGATGAACGTGCCGTTCCGCCTGGCGGACGATCGTCTCGACAAGCCATTCCTGGTCGGTGCCGAAGAGCGTGGCCTGTTGAACCTCAAGGGTCACCGTTCCGTGGGTGGCATGCGTGCCTCCATCTATAACGCCGTCGACATCGTTGCGGTCAACGCACTGATTTCGTACATGGCAGAGTTCGAGAAGGAACACGGTTAATGTCTGAGCAAGAACTCAAGGCACTGCGCCTGCGCATTGATGCCCTGGACGAGAAAGTCCTGGAGCTGATCAGTGAGCGCGCACGCTGCGCCCAGGAAGTTGCGCGAGTAAAGATGGCCTCGCTGGCCGAAGGCGAAGTGCCGGTGTTCTATCGTCCTGAGCGTGAAGCTCAGGTGCTCAAGCGCGTCATGGAGCGTAACCAGGGGCCGTTGGGCAACGAAGAGATGGCGCGGCTGTTCCGCGAAATCATGTCCTCGTGCCTGGCCCTCGAGCAGCCGCTGAAAGTGGCTTACCTCGGCCCTGAAGGCACCTTCACCCAAGCCGCAGCCATGAAGCACTTCGGTCACGCCGTGATCAGCAAGCCAATGGCAGCGATCGACGAAGTGTTCCGTGAAGTGGCGGCCGGTGCGGTGAACTTTGGCGTCGTTCCGGTGGAAAACTCCACCGAAGGCGCGGTCAACCACACCCTCGACAGCTTCCTGGAACACGACATGGTGATCTGTGGCGAAGTCGAGCTGCGGATTCACCACCACCTGTTGGTCGGTGAAAACACCAAGACCGACAGCATCAGTCGCATCTATTCCCACGCCCAGTCCCTGGCCCAGTGCCGCAAGTGGCTGGACGCCCATTACCCGAATGTCGAGCGCGTGGCGGTGTCCAGCAACGCCGAAGCGGCCAAGCGGGTCAAGGGTGAGTGGAACTCGGCGGCGATTGCCGGCGATATGGCCGCAGGCTTGTACGGGCTGACCCGTCTGGCCGAGAAAATCGAGGATCGCCCGGACAACTCCACGCGATTCCTGATGATCGGCAGCCAGGAAGTGCCGCCGACCGGCGACGACAAGACTTCGATCATCGTCTCCATGAGCAACAAGCCTGGCGCACTTCACGAGTTGCTGGTGCCGTTCCACGACAACGGCATCGACCTGACGCGAATCGAGACGCGTCCTTCGCGCAGCGGTAAATGGACCTACGTGTTCTTCATCGACTTCGTCGGCCACCACCGCGACCCACTGGTCAAAGGTGTGCTGGAAAAGATCAGTCAGGAAGCAGTGGCACTCAAAGTGCTGGGTTCCTACCCGAAAGCAGTTCTCTAAGGGCGGTAGCAAATGAGTGGTGACTTCCTCGCTCTGGCACAGCCGGGCGTGCAACAACTTTCGCCTTACGTTCCGGGCAAACCCGTGGACGAACTGGCGCGCGAGCTGAACATCGATCCGGCCAGCATCGTCAAACTGGCCAGCAACGAAAACCCGTTGGGCGCCAGTCCCAAGGCTCTGGCGGCGATTCGCGAAGCATTGGCCGAGCTGACCCGCTATCCGGACGGCAACGGTTTTGCGCTCAAGACCCTGCTGGCCGATCAGTGCCGCGTCGAGCTGAATCAGGTGACGCTGGGCAACGGTTCCAACGACATTCTGGAACTGGTCGCCCGTGCCTATCTGGCGCCGGGCCTGAACGCGGTATTCAGCGAGCACGCGTTTGCGGTCTATCCGATCGTGACCCAAGCCGTTGGCGCTACGGCAAAAGTGATCCCGGCCAAAGACTGGGGTCTTGATCTGTCGGGCATGCTGGCCGCGATCGATGCCGATACCCGCGTAGTGTTCATCGCCAACCCGAACAACCCGACCGGGACCTGGTTTGGCGCCGAAGCGCTGGACGAATTCCTGCAGGATGTACCGGAACACGTGCTGGTGGTGCTGGACGAGGCCTACATCGAATACGCCGAAGGCAGCGACTTGCCAGACGGCCTGGACTATCTGGCGGCCTACCCGAACCTGCTGGTTTCGCGCACGTTCTCCAAAGCCTACGGCTTGGCGGCATTGCGGGTCGGTTATGGCTTGTCCACGGCGGTGGTCGCGGATGTGCTGAACCGTGTGCGTCAACCGTTCAACGTTAACAGCCTGGCTCTGGCCGCTGCATGCGCTGCGCTGCAAGACGCTGAGTACCTGGCTGAAAGCCGTCGCCTGAACGAGTCCGGCATGCAGCAACTGGAAGCGGGTTTCCGCGAGTTGGGGTTGAGCTGGATTCCGTCCAAGGGCAACTTCATCTGCGTCGATCTGGGCCGTGTTGCGGCACCGGTCTTCCAGGGTTTGCTGCGCGAAGGCGTGATTGTGCGTCCGGTGGCCAATTACGGCATGCCGAATCACTTGCGCATCACCATCGGTTTGCCGGCGGAAAACAGCCGCTTCCTTGAGGCGCTGACCAAGGTTCTGGCTCGTGGTTGATGTCACTGCACTGCAATCTGCTGAACCTATGATCGGTCGCCTGGTGGTGGTCGGTCTGGGGTTGATCGGCGGTTCGTTTGCCAAGGGTTTGCGTGAAAGCGGCCTGTGCCGCGAAGTGGTCGGGGTCGATCTCGACCCGCAGTCGCGCAAACTGGCGGTTGAGTTGGGTGTGGTGGATCGCTGCGAAGAAGACCTGGCCGTTGCTTGCCAGGGCGCCGACGTGATTCAGCTGGCTGTGCCGATCCTGGCTATGGAAAAAATGCTCGGTCGGTTGGCCGGTATGGACTTGGGCCAAGCAATTCTTACCGACGTCGGCAGCGCCAAAGGCAATGTGGTGCGCGCGGCAACCGAAGCGTTTGGCGGCATGCCGGCGCGTTTCGTGCCGGGGCATCCGATTGCCGGTTCCGAGCAGAGCGGGGTGGAAGCCTCCAATGCCGAACTGTTCCGTCGCCATAAAGTGATTTTGACGCCGCTGGATCAGACTGATCCGGCAGCGCTGGCAGTGGTCGACCGTTTGTGGCGCGAATTGGGCGCCGATGTCGAGCACATGCAGGTCGAGCGTCATGACGAAGTGTTGGCGGCGACCAGCCATTTGCCGCACTTGTTGGCGTTCGGTTTGGTCGATTCGTTGGCCAAGCGCAATGAAAACCTTGAGATCTTCCGTTACGCTGCCGGCGGTTTCCGCGATTTCACAAGAATTGCGGGTAGCGACCCGGTCATGTGGCACGACATCTTCCTCGCCAACCGCGAAGCTGTCCTGCGCACACTCGATACATTTCGCAGCGACCTCGACGCCTTGCGCGACGCGGTCGATGCAGGGGATGGGCACCAATTGTTGGGCGTTTTCACTCGCGCCCGGGTTGCCCGCGAACATTTCAGTAAAATCCTGGCCCGCCGGGCTTATGTGGACGCTATGAATTCCAACGACCTGATTTTCCTGGCACAACCTGGTGGCCGCCTGACTGGGCGGATTCGAGTACCGGGCGACAAATCGATTTCCCACCGTTCGATCATGCTCGGCTCCCTGGCTGAAGGCGTTACCGAAGTGGAAGGTTTCCTCGAGGGCGAAGACGCCCTGGCAACCTTGCAAGCCTTCCGCGACATGGGCGTCGTGATCGAAGGTCCGCACCACGGTCGCGTGACCATTCACGGCGTCGGCCTGCATGGCTTGAAACCTGCGCCGGGCCCGATCTATCTGGGCAACTCCGGCACTTCGATGCGTCTGCTGTCTGGCCTGTTGGCTGCGCAGAACTTCGACAGCACGTTGACGGGCGATGCTTCGCTGTCCAAGCGTCCGATGAATCGCGTGGCCAATCCGCTGCGTGAAATGGGCGCCGTGATTGAGACTGCTGCTGAAGGTCGTCCGCCGATGACCATTCGCGGCGGCAACAAGCTCAAAGGCCTGACCTACACCATGCCGATGGCCAGTGCCCAGGTTAAATCCTGCCTGCTGCTGGCGGGTTTGTACGCCGAAGGCAAGACCACCGTCACCGAGCCGGCTCCAACCCGCGACCACACCGAGCGCATGCTGCGTGGCTTCGGCTACCCGGTTTCCGTCAACGGGGCGACCGCTTCGGTCGAGTCGGGTAACAAGCTGACTGCGACCCACATTGAAGTGCCGGGCGACATCTCGTCTTCCGCGTTCTTCCTGGTGGCCGCGTCGATCGCCGAAGGCTCGGAGCTGGTGCTTGAGCACGTCGGCATCAACCCGACCCGTACCGGCGTGATCGACATCCTGCGTCTGATGGGCGCTGATATCACCCTGGAAAACCAGCGTGAAGTCGGCGGTGAGCCGGTTGCGGATCTGCGCGTACGTGCAGCTAAACTCAAAGGTATCGAGATTCCTGAAGCGCTGGTTCCGCTGGCCATCGACGAATTCCCGGTGCTGTTCGTAGCCGCCGCCTGTGCCGAAGGGCGCACCATCCTGCGTGGCGCCGAAGAGCTGCGGGTTAAAGAGTCGGACCGGATTCAGGTCATGGCGGATGGCTTGCTGGCGCTTGGCGTCAAGTGCGAGCCGACCCCGGACGGCATCATCATCGACGGCGGCCAGATCGGCGGCGGCGAAGTGCACGGACACGGCGATCACCGGATTGCCATGGCCTTCAGCGTGGCTTCGCTGCGCGCCACTGCACCGATCCGCATTCATGACTGTGCCAACGTCGCGACGTCGTTCCCGAACTTCCTCGCGCTGTGCGCGCAGGTCGGTATCCGTGTTGCACAAGAGGCTCAGTCGTGATTATCAAGCCACCGGTCATCACCATCGACGGGCCTAGCGGTTCGGGCAAGGGCACTATTGCCGGGATTCTGGCCAAGCGTCTGGGCTGGTGCCTGCTGGATTCCGGTGCGCTGTACCGTCTGCTGGCATTCGCCGCGCGTAATCATGGCGTCGATCTGACCAATGAGGAGTCGCTTAAGCTGCTGGCCGCTCATCTGGACGTGCAATTCGTCGGCGCGACCGAAGGTCATCCGCAGCGGATCATTCTCGAAGGTGACGATGTCACTGATGATTTGCGCAACGAACAAGTCGGCGCCTGGGCTTCCCAGGTCGCTGCGCTGCCGGCCGTGCGTGATGCGCTGCTCCAGCGCCAGCGGGCGTTTCAGGAGGCTCCGGGTTTGGTGGCCGATGGTCGCGACATGGGCACGGTGGTTTTCCCCGATGCACCGCTGAAGATATTCCTGACTGCCAGTGCCGAGGAGCGTGCGCGCCGTCGATACTTGCAGTTGAAGGGCAAAGTCGATGGTGTTAGTCTGTCGAGTCTGCTAGATGAGATACGTGTCCGCGATGAGCGTGACACCCAGCGAGCGGTAGCCCCGCTCAAACCGGCGGCTGACGCCATACAGCTGGATTCCACGGAATTATCCATCGATCAGGTGCTGGAACGCATCATGAGTGAAATCGCCATTCGCGATATCGCCGGGTGACCAAGAAGCGACTCAGGGGACCAGTCATAGTCCTGCGTCGTTTCTTCAAATGAACATAACCCACGTCGTCTGGGATGTGGAGATGGGCGTATCCTTCGCCCTTATTCAACAGGAATTAAAATGAGCGAAAGCTTTGCGGAACTCTTTGAAGAAAGCCTAAAAACCCTGAACCTTCAGGCAGGCTCCATCATCACCGGTGTTATCGTTGATATCGATTACCAAGCTCGCTGGGTAACCGTTCACGCTGGCCTGAAGTCTGAAGCACTCATCCCGCTTGAGCAGTTCTACAACGATGCTGGCGAACTGACTATCAACGTCGGTGACGAAGTTCACGTTGCTCTGGACTCGGTTGAAGACGGCTTTGGTGAAACCAAGCTGTCCCGTGAAAAAGCCAAGCGCGCTGAATGCTGGATTGTTCTGGAAGCAGCCTTCGCAGCCGAAGAAGTGGTCAAGGGCGTTATCAACGGTAAGGTTAAAGGCGGCTTCACTGTCGACGTTAACGGCATCCGTGCGTTCCTGCCAGGTTCTCTGGTTGACGTCCGTCCTGTGCGCGACACCACGCACCTGGAAGGCAAAGAGCTGGAATTCAAGGTCATCAAGCTTGACCAGAAACGCAACAACGTTGTCGTTTCCCGTCGTAGCGTCCTCGAAGCCGAGAACTCCGCTGAGCGTGAAGCTCTGCTGGAATCCCTGCAGGAAGGCCAACAAGTCAAAGGTATCGTCAAAAACCTCACCGATTACGGCGCCTTCGTCGATCTGGGTGGCGTCGATGGCCTGCTGCACATTACCGACATGGCTTGGAAGCGTATCAAGCATCCTTCCGAAATCGTCAACGTTGGCGACGAGATCGATGTCAAGGTTCTGAAGTACGATCGCGAACGCAATCGTGTTTCCCTGGGCCTCAAGCAACTGGGCGAAGATCCATGGGTTGCTATCAAAGCCCGTTACCCAGAAAGCACTCGCGTTACCGCTCGTGTAACCAACCTGACCGACTACGGCTGCTTCGCTGAGCTGGAAGAAGGCGTTGAAGGCCTGGTACACGTTTCCGAAATGGACTGGACCAACAAGAACATCCACCCTTCGAAAGTCGTACAAGTCGGCGACGAAGTGGAAGTTATGGTTCTGGACATCGACGAAGAGCGTCGTCGTATCTCCCTCGGCATCAAACAGTGCAAATCTAACCCATGGGAAGATTTCTCTGGCCAGTTCAACAAGGGCGATAAAATCTCCGGCACCATCAAGTCGATCACCGATTTCGGTATCTTCATTGGTCTGGACGGCGGCATCGACGGTCTGGTTCACCTGTCCGACATCTCCTGGAACGAAGTGGGCGAAGAAGCCGTTCGCCGCTTCAAGAAGGGCGACGAGCTGGACACCGTTATCCTGTCGGTTGACCCAGAGCGCGAGCGCATCTCCCTGGGTATCAAGCAACTGGAAAGCGATCCGTTCTCCGAGTACGTTCAAGAGAACGACAAAGGCGCAATCGTTAAAGGCATCGTGAAAGAAGTTGACGCCAAAGGCGCCATCATCACTCTGGCCGACGATATCGAAGCGACTCTGAAAGCCTCCGAAATCAGCCGTGACCGCGTTGAAGACGCGCGCAACGTTCTGAAAGAAGGCCAGGAAGTAGAAGCCAAGATCATCAGCGTTGACCGCAAGAGCCGTGTAATCCAGCTCTCCATCAAGTCGAAAGACGATGCTGAAGAGAAAGAAGCAATCCAGAGCTTGAAAGACAAGCCTGCTGCTGACATCGCTGCTGGTCCTACCACTCTGGGCGACCTGTTGCGTGCACAAATGGAAAAACAGAACTAAGTTCTGTCAGACCATAGAAAAAGGGCGACTTCGGTCGCCCTTTTTTGCGCCTGTGATTTGGTGATTTTGATGGTTTCGCGGCGCTGCGATTGTTTGCCGTGAAACCAATCCTCCCGACAAGTTGTCTCTTTCTTTAATAGGATCAATCGTTTATTTACAGCTAGTCTTTAGCTTGCAGCGAACGACCGTCGGGCGGTGTGTCCGGCCTAAGGAAGTGAATGAACAAGCTCATTGTCGTAATAGCATTGCTGACACTGGCGGGCTGTACCACTAATGCCAAGACTCATGCAGTGCGTGGGGTAAGTGGCATCGAGATCGATTGTTCAGGATTGGGGTCGGGGTGGGAGAAGTGTCGCAAGCGAGCTAACAAGGAGTGCAAGGCGGCGGGCTACAAAGTTGTAGCCAGGTCCGATGATGCCAAAGACGAGGATGAGTACCCCTTTGGCTTTAATCCTGCGGGCTATCTGACGCGCACCATGCTGGTCATCTGTCGATGAGTGTGTGAGTGCACGATCAGTGATTCGTTACTCTGGAATAGGTCATCTCATTGCTGGTGAGGTATGTCAAAACTCGGGCTGTTCAAATTCACCCGGGCGTGCTAAAACCTTTGAAGCGCTGATCTAGCTGCTTGAAAAAGAAGGGAAAAATATGACGAAGTCGGAGTTGATCGAACGAATTGTCACCCATCAAGGGCTGCTCTCATCCAAGGATGTGGAGCTGGCCATCAAGACCATGCTCGAACAAATGTCCCAATGTCTGGCCACCGGTGATCGCATCGAGATCCGTGGGTTTGGCAGCTTCTCCTTGCACTACCGCGCACCGCGCGTAGGTCGCAATCCAAAAACCGGTCAGTCCGTCAGCCTCGACGGCAAGTTCGTGCCGCATTTCAAACCAGGCAAAGAATTGCGCGATCGTGTGAACGAGGACGAGGAGGAAGGGCTTTGACGGCCTCCGTTATTCAAGGAACCGCTCATGCGTAACCTCAAGCGTGTACTGCTCGCCGTATTCGTCCTGTTGCTGATTTTGGCGATCCTGGCGTTCGTTCTCGAGAATCAGCAATCGGTTTCCCTGTTGTTCCTGGGTTGGGCGGGACCGCAACTGCCGGTATCGCTGGTCATGGTTGTTGCGCTGCTGATCGGGATGGTGATCGGGCCGATCCTGGGCTGGTTTCTGGGGCGAACTTCCAGAGTTTCACGCAAGCGCCTTGTCTGATTGCGACATGGCGCGGAAGGTGCACTAAACTTTAGCCACACTTTGTCTATATCCATTAGTAAAACCGTCATTAAGCTGTAAAATGCTGCGCTTGTCCGATAGTGGCATATTCCCACATCGGTTCAGACTGACTCTGTCAGAGGCCTCAGCTGACTTGATGGCTTCTGCGTTCATGGATTTGACAGTGCTCGGTTGGCGGTCCTGTCAGTAACTCAAGGGTATGGTTTCGCGTGAAAATTCTAGTAACCGGCGGCGCCGGGTTTATCGGCTCGGCAGTCATCCGTCATATCATCTCCAACACTACCGACGCTGTCGTTAACGTCGATAAGCTTACTTACGCCGGTAACCTTGAGTCATTGGCCGAAGTTAGCCACAACTCGCGTTACGTATTCGAGCGCGTCGACATCTGCGACCGTGATCAGGTAGACCGCGTCCTGCGTGAACACCAGCCGGATGCGATCATGCACCTGGCCGCAGAGTCCCACGTTGACCGCTCGATCTCTGGTCCGTCTGAATTCATCCAGACCAACATCATCGGTACTTACACTCTGCTGGAAGCTGCACGCCACTATTGGGCGGCGCTGGATGATGCGCGTAAAACCAACTTCCGCTTTCACCATATTTCGACTGACGAAGTTTACGGAGACCTCGAAGGTCCGGAAGACCTCTTCACCGAAACCACACCGTATCAGCCAAGCTCGCCATACTCCGCCAGCAAGGCCAGTTCCGATCACCTGGTTCGTGCCTGGAGCCGTACTTACGGCTTGCCGACCCTGGTCACCAACTGCTCGAACAACTACGGCCCATGCCATTTCCCTGAGAAGTTGATCCCACTGATCATTCTCAATGCACTGGAAGGCAAGCCGCTGCCGGTCTACGGCAAAGGCAACCAAGTCCGCGACTGGCTCTACGTCGAAGACCACGCCCGCGCACTGTACAAAGTCGTGACCGAAGGCGTTATCGGCGAGACGTACAACATCGGCGGCCATAACGAAAAGCAAAACATCGAAGTGGTGCATACCCTGTGCGCTCTGCTCGACGAATTGCGTCCCGATTCTGCTCACCGTCCACATGCCAGCCTGATCACTTACGTTCAGGACCGCCCGGGCCACGATCAGCGTTACGCAATCGATGCCAGCAAAATCCAGCGTGAGCTGGGTTGGACGCCGGAAGAGACCTTTGAAACCGGCATCCGCAAAACGGTCGAGTGGTACCTCAACAACACTGAATGGGTCGCTCACGTGAAGAGCGGTAGCTACCAACAGTGGATCGATCAAAACTACGCAGATCGTTCGAACAAAGCATGAAAATCCTCCTGCTGGGAAAAAACGGCCAGGTAGGATGGGAGCTGCAGCGCTCCCTCGCGCCGCTGGGTGAGTTGATCGCCCTGGAGCGCCATGTGGTCGATGGTTTGTGTGGTGATCTGTCCGATCTCGACGCTTTGCGCACAACGATCCGTCAGGTCAACCCGAACGTTATCGTCAACGCTGCCGCCTACACCGCTGTCGATAAAGCCGAGTCCGAGACCGAGCTGGCCGACCGTGTGAACGGTCAGGCAAGCCAGGTCATGGCCGAAGAGGCCGCGACTCTGGGTGCCTGGCTGATTCATTACTCGACTGATTACGTCTTCAGCGGCCAGGGTTCTGCTCCGTGGCAAGAGTCAGATGCAGTCGCCCCGGTGAATCACTACGGCGCCAGTAAACTGGCCGGTGAACAGGCAATTACCGCGTCGGGCTGCAAACACCTGATCTTTCGCACCAGCTGGGTCTATGGCGCTCGCGGCAACAACTTCGCCAAGACCATGCTGCGTCTGGCCAAGGATCGCGAAACCTTGAGCGTCATCGCCGACCAGATTGGAGCCCCGACGGGTGCAGACCTGATTGCCGACGTGACTGCGTTGGCCATTCAACAAGTTCTGCAACGTCCCGAGCTGTCGGGCTTGTATCACTTGGCGGCCAGTGGCGAAGTGTCCTGGCACGGCTATGCTAGCCATGTGATCGGCTTCGCCCAAGACAACGGCGAGCAGCTCGCCGTAACGGCGATCAATCCGATTGAAACGACGGCTTACCCAACACCTGCGCGCCGCCCTCTGAATTCGCGTTTGAATACTCAGAAGCTGCGTGACAACTTTTCTCTACACTTGCCGGATTGGCAAAGTGGCGTAACCCGAATGCTTAGGGAAGTTCTGAATAAATGAGCACGACAAATCGTAAAGGCATCATCCTCGCTGGCGGCTCGGGCACGCGTCTGCATCCGTTGACCCTCGGCGTGTCCAAGCAGATGCTGCCGATCTACGACAAGCCGATGATCTTCTATCCGCTGTCGGTGCTGATGCTCGCGGGCATGCGTGAAGTCCTGATTATCTCCACGCCTGAAGACTTGCCATGTTTCCGCAAGCTGCTGGGTGACGGCAGCCTGTACGGCATCAAACTGACCTACGCCGAGCAACCTAGTCCTGACGGTCTGGCACAAGCCTTCATCATTGGCGAAGAGTTCATCGGCGAAGATCCTTGCTGTCTGATCCTGGGCGACAACATCTTTTACGGTCAGCACTTCTCGGACAACCTGCGTTCTGCCAGCTCTCAAGAACATGGCGCTACCGTATTCGGCTACCACGTCTCCGATCCGGAGCGCTTCGGTGTTGTCGAGTTCGACAAAACCGGTCGCGCTCTTAGCATTGAAGAGAAACCGCTGAAGCCAAAATCCAACTATGCAGTGACCGGCCTGTACTTCTACGACAACGATGTTGTCGAGATCGCCAAGAACATTAAGCCGTCCGAGCGTGGCGAGCTGGAAATTACCGACGTTAACCGCGCCTACCTCGAGCAGAACACCCTCAATGTAGAAATGCTCGGACGCGGTTTTGCCTGGCTGGACACGGGGACTCACGACTCGTTGCTCGAGGCCAGTCACTTCGTGCACACGATCGAGCAGCGTCAAGGCTTGAAAGTGGCCTGCCTGGAGGAGATCGCCTACAACAACGGTTGGATTACCGCTGAACAGTTGAGCGCTCAGGCCGATAAGCTGAAAAAGACTGGCTATGGTCAGTACCTGCAAAAACTGCTGGATTTGGGTTCCCTCTGAGTCGAGAGGGTTTACTTTCAAACCTAGCGTTTAATCCGTGCAAGCAGGAATAGCATGCCAGTAAAACATCCCAAGGTTGCAGTTTTGCTGGCTGCGTACAACGGAATGCAGTGGATTGAGGAGCAACTGGTCTCGATTCTCGGCCAGTTATCGGTCGACGTTACCCTGCACATTAGCATCGACCCCTCTACTGACGGCACCGAGGCGTGGTGTAAAGCTTATGCGGCTGAGCATCCAGCAGTTGTAGTGCTTCCGGATGCCAATCGCTTCGGCGGAGCGTCGCGCAACTTCTTTCGGTTGATCCGGGACGTTGACTTCAATGGCTACGACTTCGTCGCCTTTGCCGACCAGGACGACATCTGGTATCCCGACAAGCTGCACAGAGCAACCCAGGCGCTGCAGGCACGAGGAGTAGATGCCTACTCCAGTAACGTGACGGCGTTCTGGCCAAGCGGCAGAACCCAGCTGTTGGACAAGGCGCAGCCTCAGGTCGCCTGGGATTTTTTGTTCGAGGCAGCCGGGCCCGGCTGCACCTACGTCTTTAGAAAAAGCCTGGTAGAAGCCTTGAAAGGCTCGATGCTCGCCAACTGGCAGCAACTGCAAGGGGTAACTTTGCATGACTGGTATTGCTACGCCTTTGCGCGCAGTCATGGTTACCGTTGGTATATCGACCCGTTACCCAGCATGGATTACCGGCAGCACGAGCGTAATCAGGTCGGTGCCAACACAGGCCTGAGTCCGTTGATCGCTCGTTACAAAACCATTCATGACGGTTGGTGGTTCGGTCAGGTTCGTCTGATTGCAGATCTGGTGGGGCAGGGGGCGAAACCCTTTGAAGGCGTCTTGCTGCAATTACGGCGTACGGAACTGATGAAGCTGTCCTTCAGTGCCTGGCAATGCAGGCGCCGGGTACGGGACAAGATTTTCTTCTTTTTTATCTGTTGGGTCACCGCGTTGATAGGAAACAAAGCTCAATGACAGCCCCAAAGGTATTGGTCACGGGGGCAGGCGGTTTCGTGGGTGAGGCGCTGGTTTTCAGGATGTTGGTGGACAAACAGTTCGCTCCGATCGCAGCCGCTCGCAGTCCCACCCGGTTACAGGGTTTATGCCCGGTTGTACCCTTTGATCTGAATGATCCTGAAGCCTTGTCTGAGTTGAAGGATGTAAGTGCGGTCGTCCACGCGGCGGCCAGAGTTCATGTGATGAACGAAGTCGCTTCTGATGCCTTGGCCGAATTTCGCAAGGTCAATGTGGAGGGCACTCTTCGGTTGGCAAAGCGCGCCGCTGAATCGGGAGTCAAACGCTTCATCTTCATCAGTTCGATCAAGGTCAATGGCGAAAGCACCCTGCCAGGCAAGCCGTTCAAGGCTGACGATACTCCGGCCCCGGTGGATCCTTATGGCGTGTCCAAGCACGAGGCTGAACAAGCGCTGAGACAACTTGCTCGTGAAACCGGAATGGAAGTGGTGATTATTCGCCCGCCATTGATCTATGGGGCGGGGGTTAAAGCCAATTTTCTGAGTATGCTGCGCTGGCTTAACAAAGGTATTCCGTTACCGTTGGGAGCGGTCCGGAATCAGCGTAGCCTTGTGGCGATCGGAAACCTGGTGGACCTTATAATCACCTGTATTGATCATCCTGCCGCAGCGAACCAAACCTTTCTGGTCAGTGATGGCCAGGACTTGTCCACAACTCAAATGCTACGTCGCCTGGGCAATGCGCTCGGGACGAAGGCCTGGCTCTTGCCACTGCCAGAGTGGTTGCTGGTAGTGGCGGCTTCGGCATTGAGAAAGCAATCCGTTGCTCAACGGATCTGCGGGTCATTGCAGGTCGACATCAGCAAAAATCGTGAATTATTGGGGTGGACACCACCCATCAACATGGATGAAGCCATGCGCCAAACCGCAGGTCACTATCTGGACGCGCAGACGAAATGACTTTTTTGTGGCTGCTACTTGCAGTATTCGTTGTTTCCTGGGGGCTGACGCTTGTTTTACGTCGTTATGCTTTGGCCAAGAGCTTGATGGACATACCAAACGAGCGCAGCTCTCACTCGGTGCCTACTCCTCGGGGTGGAGGTGTAGCTATTGTTGTCTCCTTTCTGTTGGCGCTTCTGATCCTTCGTGGTCTTGATTTGATGAGCCTGGCGACGCTCTTTGGTTTGCTGGGGAGCGGCTTGTTGGTCGCGCTTATCGGTTTTGCCGATGATCACGGGCATATCGCTGCAAGGTGGCGCCTATTAGGCCATTTTGCTGCCTCGATATGGGCGTTATATTGGCTGGGAGGCTCTCCTTGCGTCACGCTCTTTGGCGCTACCCTTGATCCAGGGTGGATTGGGAATATTTTGTTTGTGCTGTATTTGGTCTGGATGCTGAATCTTTACAATTTCATGGATGGCATTGACGGCTTGGCCAGTGCTGAAGCGATCAGTGTCTGCCTCGGAATGTTGCTGGTCTATTGGTTTGGTGCAAACCTCGAACTGGCGTGGGGGCCTCTGGCTCTGGTGGCAGCGGTCGCGGGTTTTCTCTGTTGGAACTATCCGCCGGCGAAAATTTTCATGGGAGACGCAGGCAGTGGTTTTTTGGGGGTTGTATTGGCAGGGATGTCCATTGAGGCAGCCTCCAAGTCGCCCGAGTTGCTTTGGAGCTGGTTGATCATGCTTGGTGTTTTCATTGTTGATGCGACGTGGACCCTGATGCGCAGGCTTTTGCGAGGTGAAAAAGTATATGAAGCCCACCGCAGTCATGGTTACCAATATGCCTCTCGCAAGCACCGTAGCCATAAAACAGTAGTGCTGGCATCGATCACTATTAATTTTGTATGGCTCATGCCGTTATCGATCGCTGTAGCAAGTGGGTGGATTTCCGGATTTTTTGGTATGGTCGTAGCTTATGCTCCACTGCTATTTATCGCATGCACCTACAAAGCTGGAGAGTCGGAGCAAGTAGTGTAATTAAAAAGCGTCAGAAACACATATCAACACAGGTTTGCATGGTCGCCTCTCTTGTGGAGCGTCTTGGGATGTACCTGCCGCTGATGTTGTGATATTTGCAGGTCGCTAAGTTGCATTGGTTAGGGGATTCGATTTAATGAGTGGTTTATTCAGTATGGTTGCTTCAAAAATTTGGCAAGTCGTAACGCGTTTTTTTCGAGGGCTGAGCTCTTTTTTGGCCAAGTCTAAAGCGTTCATTCGGCCCTTTTACCAAAAGTTTCCTTTCCTTGTGTGGGTTCGTGTTCGTATACATTTGTTTTTCAAGCGTTTGCGCGAAAACATAATGTTGGTAATTTATTCGCGAAATAATATCAAGGCTATACAGGCTATATTGAATCGTCGTTTTTCACGGTTCCAGAGCTCGTCGGTCGCCCAGGCGCAACCTGTTATTGATGTGTCGGTGGTGACGTTCAATAGTGGCAAGTGGATTGATGGTTTTTTTGAATCGTTAAGGGCGCAGAGTTACCCGCTCAGCAAATTGAATATGTTCTTTGTTGATAACGGGTCTTCGGACAGCACCCTCGAAGCATTGCAGCGTTGGCAGGCATTGCTTGGTCAGGAAGTGGCTGGTTTCGACATTCTGGAAGGCGACAATGTCGGGTTTGGTGCCGGGCATGAAAAAGCAATCCATAAAGGAAGCTCTGAGTATTTTCTTGTTAGTAATGTGGATATCGTTTTTGCCAAAGACGCTATAACCAGAGTGGTGACCGCTGCTTTGGCTGATGCCAAGGCTGAGGTGGCCTCCTGGGAGTTGAGGCAGGCACCTTATGAGCATCCTAAATATTACGATCCGGTAACGTTGGAAACCAACTGGTCGTCCCATGCTTGCGTACTCGTAAGAAGGTCGGCTTACGTTAAAGTCGGTGGATACGAGCGCGAGATCTTCATGTATGGCGAAGACGTCGAGCTTTCCTATCGCTTCAGGTCCTATGGATACCAACTCAAGTATTGCCCGTCTGCCGTCGTCTATCATTATACCTATGAGCATGAGCATCATATAAAACCGATTCAGTATACCGGCAGCACGCTGGCCAATGCTTATATCAGGCTACGCTATGGGAATTTGAGCGATAGAGTGGGTGGCTTTATCTTGCAGTGCCTGCTTTTACTCCGTCCAGAACCCTATGCTGGCGCCCGTCGCGATGTGTTCAGAAACTTCGGTGTGATATTCAAGAAGGCTCGGTATTTTATGCGGGGCAAGGGGCCGAGTGAAAACTGCTATTTCCCTTTCAGGGGCTTTGATTATGAAATGATCAGGGATGGGGCGTTCTGGGAGGTGGGTGAGCCATTGACCGATTACCCTCTTGTTACTGTGGTAACTCGAACGTACAAGAATCGAGGAGAGTTTCTCAGGCAGTCCATGATGTCAGTGCTTAATCAAACGTATCCGAATATCGAGTTGATAGTCGTCGAGGATGGCGGTTCTACGATGAGCTCGGTTGTGGCTGATTTTGAATTTCCGGAGGGAATGAGTGTCAGTTACTACTCCCTCGATAAAGTCGGTCGTTCGGTTACCGGTAATTATGGTCTCGAAAAGGCAGCCGGAAAATATTGCATGTTTCTCGATGATGATGATTTGCTTTTTGCGGATCATGTCGAGGTGCTTGTTGGTGCGTTGGCGAAAAATTCTGATGCGGTAGCGGCCTACTCATTGGCACTGGAAGTCGGTACTGTTGCCGGTGGCGTGGAAGAGCAATATTTTGAGGTTAGCCATGATGTACCTCCCATTCTCAAGCAAGAATATGACTATGATGTTCTGTTGGATCACAACTTTATAGCGATCCAGTCTCTCCTTTTTCAAAAGGATCTCTACTTGCAACGAGGTGGATTTCAAACCGATATGAGCAGTCTCGAAGACTGGAATCTTTGGTTGCGCTATGGTTATGGCAATAAGTTTGTTTATGTGCCAAAAACAACGTCTTTGTTTAGAACACCTGGGGACCCCACTGTACGGGTGGAACGGCATATGCAGTTGCATGAAGCTTATTATATTGCCAAGAATCACGCAGTGAAAACGTGTAAGAGTTATACCTGAGTTCGTGCTTTAGCGGTTTTTGGCATTGAGTTTTGTGAATTGAGTCATTCCGTGTGAGTGGCTCTTTTTTTGTATTTCTCTACTGATGTAGCTCTGGCTCGTTAGTCGAAGTGGTTGGTTTTGTATACGGTTTGTTGACTCGTTATTGGTTTTTTGCTCCCAATATTCTGGCTTTTTGTCCAGATGGATGGGGGCAGCCCTTTAAATAAGCAAATCAGGCTGTTTCGGGAGGGGTGCAGGCCTGGGCCAGGATGGTTTCGAGCGGTGCCCCGTCCTGTGCGCCGTCAACGATTCAGTCCACCGTCTACGTGCCTGGGTTTGAGGTGTTTTTCGCTCTTGGCGGTAGGGGCTTGAGCCTTTTTTGTTGGGCGCTGCGGCTAGGCCATAGGTAAGGAACCCAGTATTTCTGAGCTATTTTGAATGTTAAGACCAAAAAATGTTATAAATCAGTTTTGGTTGGTTTCGCGCTTGTTTGCTCCGGGTCAGTGACCGCGCTTGTGGTTTGCTCGGCCCCAGGGGGCTAACGTCGTCGACGTATAGTCGTCGCTGGAACCAGGGAGTGGTCATCTGCAAGTGTTACCCTTTTATGTAGGGCTATGGTTGTAGCCGTCTTACAGGGTGTTCGTATTAGTGCAGGTAATTTACTCGTTTGGAAGTGCGTTGCTGAGAGTCAGCATGCCCATAGGATTTTTTGACGCATATGCTAAATATTAGTGATTTGTCATCAGTGGACAAACAAAAAGTCTTCGACTATCTCAAGTGGAACAGTTTCCGTTCCGAGAAGTACAAGGTTTTATACGTTAGTACCTCCAAGGTTGCGAGTACGTCCCTGAAGTGGTGGTTTGCAACACTGGAAGGTTGTTCGCAGGCCTTGCGTGGAGTCGGTGAGGCTGCGGGAAGTAATTCTGATCAAATTGTTCACGAGTTTCACAAGGTTGCGCCCCATGTCAGCGGGCTGGAAATAGAAGACCTTTTGGAATCCCTTCTTTCTGATACATATTTTCGATTTGCCGCCGTACGAAACCCTTACAAGCGTATCTTCTCTGCATGGCAGTCGAAAATACTGTTGCAAGATCCACAGCAGGTCGCATTGTATCCAAAGTTTGAGTTGCTACAGCAGCCGGTAAAAAGCGTAGCGGATGTTGCTTCGGCTTTTGAGGCGTTTCTGGAGTATCTCGCAAGCAATCGCGGATCTTCACCTGAGAAGAATTTTTGGGCGCCTCAAGCCACGCTATTGCGTCCGGATTTGATCAATTATTCCTTGTTGGTTAAAATTGAAAACTCCTCTGGACTCCATAAAGCATTATCGGAGCACTTCGGTGAGCAGGCCACCGATCCTTTCGCAGAGCCTTCGCCAAGTGAAAATGTCATTCCCTTCCTTTCTGCTTTTATAACGGAACGAAGTGCGAGTTTGATTAAAGAGCTGTATGCCGAAGATTTTGATGTCTTCGAATATGACAGGCAGATACCAGAACCTACAGAAGCGTTTTCGGCAGAGCAGTTGGATCTCGCGTTTGACGCGGCCAGGCTGATTCGGGAAAGTCGTCAACAAATAGATGCGCGCGCCCTTCAAATCCAGGACTTGACTCAACAGATCGAGGATTTGAATCAGCGGATTGCGTCATTGAATCCGACCCTGTTTGAACGTGAATCGCAGTTAAAAGAGCTCATGGGTTCTTTGGTTAAGCGCGACCGACATATTGCCAGTCTTGAGCAATCTGTGGGTGTGCTCAACAGGCAGCTAGTCGACCTCAAAGCCGTCTTGGTTGATCACGAAAAAGAGGGTGTCAGTCTGAAGGCTGATCTGCTCAAGACGCAGCAGGAACTCAATGCGTTACTCTTTTCGCATTCCTGGCGTTTAACCTTGCCTGTGCGAATAGTTACAGGGTTTGTGCGAGAGTCCGTCCATAACGTCAGGACGCTGACATGGAGTAAAGTACTCGACTCGTTAAGACGTCGTCGAGAGCTGTATAACGAAAATACTCTTCGTGAGATTCACGAAAGCGGGTTGTTTGACCCGGATTATTACCTGGCCAGTAATGCAGATGTGCGTGCAAAAGGCACTGATCCACTCAAGCACTACATGCTCAAGGGCTGGATAGAAAATCGCAATCCCTGCGCCGCTTTCAGTCCTTCGGATTATCTGTTGGCCAACCCTGATGTTGCCGAGGCTCAGGTACATCCGCTGCTTCACTACATTCAATGTGGCCAGCTCGAAGGTCGTCCAGTCAGATTGCCAGCTCGCATTTGCGAAATGACGGCGGTCAAGCGTCGTCCCGTCGGGCGTAATGCGGTTTTCAAGCCGTATGGTGAATATACACCGATACCGGTACTCAAGGCTGTGCTCGAGGCACAGATCGAAGCCGTCAAAAAGTCAGGTTTGTTCGACGAGAAGTACTACCTTGCGATGTACAGCGATGTAGAGCAGGTCTCGGTAGATCCACTCAGGCACTACTGTGAACAGGGCTGGCGCGAAGGTAGAAATCCGTCCATGGATTTTGATACGCGCGCCTACCTCGCACTTTACAAAGACATTCAACACATTGGTCTTAACCCGCTTTGGCATTACATTGTCACTGGCGCGGCGGAGCATAGAATAGCGGTACCGGACGCACTCATTAATCACGAAAATGACATCCGTTTTGGTGAAGTTAACAGCGACATCAAGTTACTCGCGTTCTATGTATCGCCTGACTGGGAGGCGTTGCGTAGTGCCAGATTCGCTTCCAAGGGCAATCCGCAGCGATCGCGCCCTGATAAGACGCTTGGGTTGTATGATTCGTTGGACGGGCGTGTGTTCACCCAGCAGGTACTCAGTGCCAAGAGTCATGGCTTTTTCGGCTTTTGTTTCAAGCTGAGCGCAGATTCGGTTGCGCAAGCGTCGCCACAGCCTCTGGATACCTTTCTTGCCCATACGGAAATCGACTTTAATTTCTGTATTCAAATAGATTTGCATCAGGACGGTCTGTCGAACAACTTGATTACGCCTGTTGTTGCAGTTCTAGCTGATAAGCGATGTGTGCAGGTTGATGAGCGCCCCGTCATCGTGGTTAAGCTCAATGAATATGACGAAGACATAGTTGATTCAATTCGCAAGCTCCGTGAGCGATTGAATGAACTGTGTGATGGCGTGTACTTGATTGCTCAGTTTGGTTTCGCGGGTTCGGAAGAGTTAGCGCAGGACCTGGATGGTTTGTGTGACGCCGCGCTTGATCTTTCTGCAGATCCTGTGCCGGGCGAAACTGGCGTATTTCCACCGCAAAACAAGAATGGAATAGATACCGTTCCGTATAACCTTATTGCTTCGCAAGGGATCGTGCGAGCACAGAAAGCACATCTTCGTGCTACTCCGGTTTTCCACGCTATTTCATTAGGGCGTGATGAAACTGCGCTTAAGCAATATTCTCCTCTGGTTTATTCGCGCTTTCACATTCGTGACTATGGGCGTTGGCTTGACGCGGCGATCAGGGGCGCGAGAAAGGCTCTCCCCGAGGATCGCCGTCTACTGTTCGTGAATGCCTGGAACAATTGGCAGGAAGGACTCTACGTTGAGCCAGACAGTATCACCGGTTTTGGTCGGTTGAACGAAACAACACGCGCTCTGCTGGATATTGACTCCAGTGTCGTTATGCCAAAAATTTCGGTAATTGTTCCAAATTATAATCATGAGAGCTATCTTGCTCGTCGGCTGGATAGTATTTATGGGCAGACTTACAAGAATATAGAAGTCATCCTGATGGATGACTGTTCGACTGATGATAGCCGTTCGGTGTTAACTGGTTATGCGGAAAAGTACCCTGATATAACACGCTTGTTGTTCAATGAGACGAATTCGGGTGGCGTTTTTCATCAGTGGGCTAAGGGGATCAAGGCGGCCACAGGTGACCTGGTATGGGTCGCTGAAAGCGATGACTACTGTGATGAGCGTTTCCTGGAGGCGCTTGTTAGCTGTTTTGATGATGAAGCGGTCATGCTTGCGTACTCGAAGTGTGAGTTCGTAACCACGGACGAAGTCGTTATGCCGGACCAGTTCCTTAACTATGTAAGTGATCTGGAGTGTGCGAATAAATGGGCTGGTTCCTATGTAAGCACGGCGCATAACGAAGTGCGTTCGGCGTTGGGTATCAAAAATACAATACCTAATGCCAGTGGCGTGATTTTCAAGCGTCCCGTTGATATGCCGCTGTTGGATGATCAGTCGTGGCTATCAATGAAAGTTGCTGGTGACTGGGTCTTCTATTTGCACATCCTGCGCGGCGGGAAGATTGCTTACTCCACTGAGGGTACAAACTTTTTCCGTCGACATTATGCAAGTACTGCCAACACCACTTATCGCAAAGAGGTCTTTTATCGCGAGCTCGGGGTGGCGAACAGAACGATCCAGTCCCTCTACAATGTTCCGATGTCGGTGCTTGAGGCTTGCGAGGCATCCAGCAAGAAGCTGTATGACCACTATGTCGGGGGCTCCGCAGAAGAGTTTTTACGCTGGTACGACCATGATTCGATTGTTCGTGCCAGGGCTGATCGCCTGCCGAACGTGATGGTTTCCACGATCGGCTTCTATCCGGGTGGTGCCGAAATTCTTCCGATTCGACTGGCAAACGAGTTTAAGCGCCAAGGTATTTCCGTTTCCTTGTTTAGCGCCGGGATACCAAAACGCGAAGACGGTGTTCGCAAAATGCTGAGAAGCGACGTGCCGGTGATCGAGACGTCGAATATCGAATCAGTGAAAGAGATCATTCATGATTTCGGAATTGAAGCACTTAATAGCCACCAGTGGTACGTTCAGAAGTATCCGGTCGATGTCCCGGATGTTTTTTCCGAGCTTGGCGCCCATGTGGCCGCTTTGCACGGGATGATTGAACATGGCAATGGAGTGACTGATGAACAGTTGCGCATTGCTGACAAAGGTGTCAGTACATGGGTCTACACCGCTGAGAAGAATCTTGTTCCTTTCTCGGACATCTCACTGTACGACAAGTCTTCTCCCCGTTTCGTCAAGGTTCCTAACGGGTTGCAGCCGCCGGAAATCGTTCCAATCTCGCGCGTGCAGATGGGTATACCGGAAGATGCTTTTGTATTGTGTTGTGTCAGTCGGGCAATTCCCGATAAAGGCTGGGGCGAAGCGATCCAGGCGGTAGAACTTGCGCGATCACTTACCGGTCGGGACATCCGTATTATATTGGTCGGTAATGGCCTGGTGTACGATGAGTATTGTCAAGCAGGTGCGCCGGACTTCGTTTACCTGGCTGGCTTTAGTGATAACTCCGTAGGCCATTATGCTGCCGCGGACATGGGCATCATGTTATCGACCTTCAGGTCCGAGAGTTTCCCTCTGACCATTGTCGATTGCCTGTTTGCCGGCAAGCCATACATTGCCACAGACGTAGGCGACATCAAAAACATGTTGACGATAGAGAGCGGCGTTGCCGGGGAGATTATCGGGTTGGAAGATTGGGTAGTCCCAATCGACAGCACGGCCCGCGTGATTGCAGCGTTCGCGACAGATGAACGGAAATACCAGGAAGCCGTCGGCTTGGTGAAAGACGTTTCCAGTCGATATCGAATTGACGCCGTTGCCTCTCAATATCTTCGTTTGTTCGAGCGTGACATTCAGCAGCGCAGGGCGGAGTCGGCGAAGGCTGAAGGCTCTGGCATGACTGTTCAGGACCTGTAGCCGGACTTGCTGTAAGCAGGGCAGCTAGCGTTAAGGGGAGGGCTCGCAGGGCAGGTCCGGCTGATTGCCAGGCCTGCACTGAGAGCGAGACGGGCGTCTCCTGCAATTTGGTAAGCCGCCTCACTTGACGTATCATTAGCCGTCACAGTGTGTTCCGTTAAATAATAAAGTGTAGGTCGTTGCAATGGTTGCCAAGGATGGGGCAGGTCAAGCCCGCCTTGTCTGCTGCTGCACAAGGCGGCAGTTTCAACCATATCAAGCGCTGGAGGGCAACGTTGAATAATTCCGAGAACACTTCCCCTAATCCCGTTAAGCGGTCCCTGGTTCTGGGGGGGCGCGGTTTCATAGGCACCCACTTGATAGACGCATTGCTCGATCAGGGGCATTTTGTGCGCTGTTTCGATCGTCCTAACGTGGTGCCGCTGGGTGAATCCCACTTCAATCATCCTAATTTCGAGCTTTGCGAAGGCGACTTCACCAGTGAGGCCGAAGTTGCTCGGGCATTGGAAGGTTGCGATGTTTGCTATCACCTTGTGTCTACTACGCTCCCCAAGTCTTCAAATGCTGATCCCATTTTCGATGTGGAAAGTAATGTCGTTGCGACCATCCGCTTGCTAAACCTTGCGGTAAAGTCCGGTCTGAGGAAGATTATTTTTATCTCCTCCGGTGGCACGGTGTATGGCGACCCTACGCAAGTACCTATTCCAGAAACCCATGCGACTGACCCGGCCTGTTCCTATGGAATTGCCAAGTTGGCGATCGAGAAGTACCTGGCGCTTTTTCATCGCTTATACGGCCTTGACTATACTGTTTTACGTCTTGCAAACCCGTTTGGTGAAGGGCAGCGCACATATGCTAGCCAAGGCGCGGTTGCCGTATTTCTTGGTAAAGCCCTGCGTGGCGAGACGGTTGAGATTTGGGGTGATGGCACGGTAGTGCGTGACTACATACACGTCTCTGATGTGGTGCAAGCGCTGTTGGCATCGTTGGCGCGATCCGGTGAAGAACATGTGTTCAACATCGGTTCAGGGCGCGGACATAGTCTCAATGAAGTACTTGATGCGATCGAGAGAGTCACGGGGCGAGATGTAAGTCGTCATTACGTGTCGGGTCGTGGGTTTGACGTGCCTGTCAGTATCCTGGATATAGAGCGTGCCAAACAGTCTTTAGGGTGGGGTCCTGCCGTGAGTTTCGATCATGGATTGGAGCGCTTTACCGCTTGGTTATTGGAAAATCCAGAATAAGCGCATTGATTTAACGATGTAAACACTCCATAAGCCCACTTCTTGGAAGGTGAGCTTATGGGGCGGTTACAAAAAATCGGGAGCACAGGAACAGCATCCGGTATCAAGTTGCAGCTTTGATTGTGGGGTTCATGGCGTGGTTACTATCTTTGGACAGGCTTCAAAGGCAGGGGGCATGAGGCGTTAAATCGATCTGTAGAGCGTCACCATCCGGCTGGGTTGTAACGAAAGAAAAGCCCTTCCAGAAGATTACGTATAAGAGCGCCGATTTGTTAGGGAAACTCTGAAAAAGACATCCAGATTTGGTGAAATACGCACCTCGCACAAACTGAGCGGTTGAACCCCGATGAAACAGATGTCCTTCGCCGATGCCGAATATGCCGGAAAACGTAAGCAGACCCGCCGCGAGCGCTTCCTGATCGAGATGGATCAGGTGGTGCCTTGGAAGGGCCTGATTGGCTTGATCGAGCCACACTATCCGAAGGGCGAAGGTGGCCGTCCGGCGTATCCGTTGATGGCTATGTTGCGGGTTCATCTAATGCAGAATTGGTTCGGCTACAGCGATCCGGCGATGGAAGAATCACTGTATGAAACGACCATTCTGCGTCAGTTCGCGGGGTTGAGTCTGGATCGGATTCCCGATGAAACCACGATCCTCAACTTCCGGCGCCTGCTGGAGAAACATGAGTTGGCGGGCGGAATCTTGCAGGTCATCAACGGCTATCTGGGTGACCGTGGCTTGATGCTGCGCCAAGGCACGGTGGTCGATGCGACGATCATTCATGCGCCGAGTTCGACCAAGAACAAGGACGGTAAACGCGACCCGGAAATGCATCAGACGAAGAAAGGAAACCAATATTTCTTCGGGATGAAAGCGCACATCGGCGTCGACGCCGAATCCGGCTTGGTGCATAGCCTGGTGGGCACCGCGGCCAATGTAGCGGACGTGACACAGGTCGATCAGTTACTGCACGGCGAGGAAACTTATGTGTGCGGGGATGCGGGTTACACCGGAGTGGACAAACGCCCAGAGCATCAGGACCGCAAGATGATCTGGTCGATTGCGGCACGCCCGAGCAGCTATAAAAAGCACGCCAAAAAGAGTTTGATCGGGCGTATGCGACGCAAGATCGAACACGCGAAAGCGCAGGTCCGGGCCAAGGTTGAACATCCATTTCGCGTGATCAAGCGCCAGTTTGGCTATACGAAAGTGCGCTTTCGTGGCTTGTCGAAAAACATCGCTCAACAGACAACCTTGTTCGCTTTGTCGAATCTGTGGATGGTGCGAAAACGGTTGATGGGTATGGGCGAGGTGCGTCTGTAATGCAGGCTGATCGCCCTGAAGCAGCGCGACTAGAGGAAAGAACCATGAATTAAGGACAGGAAAGGCCTGTTTTTCGACCGACTCATGATTTTTTGAACCTCAAGCAGAGAGGGCATGAAAAATCGGTGGGTACTTCAGACCTTCCTTAGATATGTTTGCACATGCGAACATTATCAATCAAATCGGCGTTCTTGTTTCTGCATGTCCTCTCATCCGTGAAAGACCTTTTACGCTCCGGCACCTGATTTATCGGTGATATTGGCAGGTGCGTCTTATAGGTAGGGCTCAATAGACTAATTGTTTTTCTTTCAAGAGTTTTCGTGTGATTGAATTAACCTGCTTAACCCACCAGTCATCAAAACGAGAGAGTGGTACTGCTAGTGCAATTGAAGTGGTGGCGGTTACAACAAATACGATAATTAAACTTGATGTATTGCTGACTCCGTGATTTGCAAGTTTGAGATATACGTAGCTTGATAGCGAGCAGATCACAAGAGTATGGACAAGATACAGTGGGAAACTAATTTTTCCGATGCCTCTTAAAAGTTTTCCATTCAGGTTTTTAAACACCTTTTGATTGGTCATGGTTGCGAATATTATGCAGGCGGAGCCAAGTGTGTGGAGTAGGGATTGGGTGTGTACTTTCATAATGATTGGGATGGCTGAAGCCCATGCGTATGATTTTTCCGGGATTATATAGCCGAGCATATATAGCCCAAAAATAATTAGCGCAATGGAGACATGGAAAGAGATTTCTTTTTTGTTTTTGGCTAGATAGGCAGAAAGAAATGTACCGGCAACAAAGGGGAATATGAAGTCGTTATAGAACAGTGCTGATATTGAAATAATTATAAAGGCGTAAATTAGGTGGCGATATCCGAGTATTACGGAAATAAAGCATGCAAGCATAAAGACAATCATGCTGCCGAAAAACTCGGCTTTCATAGTCCAAAGGTTTGTATTGTAAAAGGCTTCGCCTGTGAAAAAAGTTGTCATCCCCTGCGTTAGAGCTTCCCAAAAGCTCGGCTCAAACCCTGGCGTCCATCCGTGAGCAAATGTTGCAAGCCATGGGCTCAAGCTAAGTTTCGAGGCGTCATGGAAGTAATAGAAATCAAGCTTGAATAAGCAGTAACTTGCGACAGTGGTAATCGTTACGATGGCGGCCAGTCTCGGAAATCTTTTAAGAAATGCCAGAAGAAGTTTTTGTGGGTTTTCATGATTAAAATAGGACCAGCACAAAACAAACCCGGAAAGTGTGAAGAAAAAACCGACAGCCGCTGTGCCGTTTAAAAGAGCAAAAAATGGCTGCCCTACTAAACTGTCTTTATCTCGTGTTTGCTCTGCTATTCCTGTTGTGTATGGGGAAAACGCTAAAAAAAAATGGTGAACAAGCACAATAAACGCAGCTATTCCCCTATAGGCTTCAAGAGGGAATAGTCTATTGCTTCCGGTTTCCAATTTTGCTGACATGTCAGGCCTTGAATATTTATCGTTTGATCTATAAGTGCGGGATGATAGGCATATTTATTTGTTTTGGCTAGCTTTGGCCCATAGTTTTGGGGGTACCTTGCTGTCGGAGTCGTCTCTCTATCCGCGCTGCGAAAATTTTTACACGGTTACCGGATTTATTGAGGGCGCGTAAAGCGTAGGTGGGTGAATACCGTCACCATGATGACCAGTTCAACCGGGGGGTGCGAGGCCATCGATAGATTTTGGGAGTTGACTGGTTTTGGATACAGATAGACCTTTTCGACATTTGCGTCGGGTCGCATCATAGGATGCCGGCTCTGGAAGAAAATCAGGAGCGCAGCATTCGAGCTCAGATGGTGGGATTGTGTTTGGGGAGCATGAAGTGATTGGGTCTGGGCTGCAATGTCTACGCGGCTACTTTCACAAAGAACCTACGTTTATCTTGATTTGATAAAGTGGATTCTTTATGAGTTCACCGCTTTATTAACTTAATGAGGGTTACAGGCGCGGAGGAAAATATTAGTGTCCAAAATAAGCTCGGGTAACTGTTTCGGGATCCGAGTCCATTTTTATTTTGCCGTGCTCCAGCCAAATAACCCGATTGCATGTGTGCAGCACCAGGTCACGGGAGTGGCTGGCGATCACCAAAATATTGGTGGATTCGACCAGTTCGTTCATTCGAGCTTCTGCTTTGTGCTTGAAGCCTTCGTCCCCTACCGACAGCCATTCGTCCATGATCAATATTTCAGGTCTGATGGTTGTCGATACCGCAAAGGCCAAGCGCAAGTGCATGCCGGAAGAGTACGTACGTACCGGCATGTCAATGAAGTCACCCAATTCTGAGAACTCAATAATTTCGTCGAGTTTTTCTGCAATATCACTTTTTGTCATCCCAAGCAGGATGCCGCGCATGAAGATGTTTTCCCTGCCGGATGCCTCCGGGTCTATCCCTAATGAAATATCAATGAGGGAAGCGACTTCGCCGCTGATACTGGCAGTGCCAGCGGAGGGGGCGTATACACCGCTCAGCAGTCTGAGTAATGTGCTTTTGCCAGCGCCGTTATGACCGAGCAATCCAACCCGGTCTCCGTCATTGAGGGAAAAAGTAAGGTCTTCCAGTGCTCTGACGATCACTCGGCCTTGGTCGTTGGCACTGAGTTTTCCGCCTGTAGCGACTTGAATCAGTCGCTTTTTCAGAGAGCGAGCACTTGCGTTATAGATAGGGAAATCAACGCACGCGTTATGAAATTCAATAGAAGCCATAATAGTTTTCTTCTTAGAGCCAATAAGCAATGCGACGTTTATAGAGGCCATAGATGATGATCGCTACGCACCAGCCAAACAGAGCCATGCCCCCGGCCACGCACCAGCTAACAGTGCTCGCATCCTGTCCGAGCAAGGGGGCCCTGACTATTTGTATGAGGTGATAGATGGGGTTCAAATCCAGTAAATAGGTGCCGGCTCGTCCTGGTAGCAGGCTTGGAAGCCACATGATTGGCGTCACATAAAAGGCAATTTGCAAGACGCTCGCAATGATCTGCGGGAGGTCGCGATATCGAGCGCATAAAAGGCTCAATATCAAGCTGATCCATGCCAGATTGAGAGCAAGCAGCATAAAACCCGGGATACTCAATAGTGCTCCAAGCCCCAATGGTTTCTGAACAGCCAGCAGCACAAGCGGGAAAATGACGATGTTGTGCGCGAGGATCAAAGTATTGCGCCATATCGTGCGTAAAATATGCACGAATAATGGGATGGGGAGTTGTTTGATAATGCTTTCTGCGGCGATGAGGCTGGTGCAGCCCTCCAACACGCAGGTAGAAATAAAACTCCAGAAAATCATACCTGCTGCAAGAAATGGCAGAAATTCTTTCATGGGGGAGTTAAATATTTGGCCGAATACGAGGCCAATAGTACCAATCATAACGCCCATGCTGATGGTTAGCCAAAACGGTCCGACAGCAGAGCGCCTATACCGTTGACGTACATCCTGCCATCCGAGCATGCCTACCAGAGAATAGCGCTTTACAGCCGTCGCTATGTCTGCCACGGCAGCGGTAATTGAGTTGTTTAGCATTCGAAATACCGGGTTGTCAAAACAGTCGATGATTGTAATCTTGTAGGAGGGTGTATTGTCACTTTTTCCATCCCGTCTAGTTTCCAGTTTTTTACGGTCGCGGGATCTACTCCACATAGAATGCCCCCGCTGCAAGTAGGGCGCGTAAAGTCTGAAGCGATTTCGTATGGCGTGCGCGCACTCGGTGCGCTCGCTACCATGACAAATTTGAGCTATTCGTTCAGAAAACAGTGCTTGTGTCGAGCGATTCAGGTGTGCGAATGCTCAGAAATAAAGTTCCTGCCGGATGATTTGCGCTTCTTCTATCATCCCACGGTCAGAGGTTAACTCCCAAGAAAATTTCCTACATTCCAGAAACGCATATTGAGCTAGGTCGCAGCGTCTGGTCGTAAGTGCCCCACGTAAATCACCTGCTCGAAAGGGGTCAGAGAGATTGGCTGATGGTTGCCGACGAGCAGCTTCACAGCAGCAACGTGTCCTGGTTTTCGACCGGGTTTCGCATCCTCGCATTCCCTGTCCGGCAGACCCGTCAGAGGGGCAAATTATAGCGGCGCTTTGAGTAAAATGCTCCTTCCTGGGGCCTGCCCTGTGCAAGTATTGGGCGATCTCGTCTTCATTGAGGTTACAATGCCGACCGACGACCGCGTAAAAGGAGGGGGCTACGGGCTCGAAAGCTTGAATGGATAAAATACGCAGAGTGTTGCTTGGTTTGCCTCGCAGGCAAAAAAGACTGATACAGGTCGCCACCGATGTGGTTTTGGTGTGGGTCGCCTTGTGGCTGGCCTTTATCGTCCGCCTCGGCATCGACGACATGTACAATCCGCTAAAGTCGCATTTCTGGCTGTTCGTCAGTGCCTCTATTATTGCCATTCCCCTTTTCGTACGCTTTGGCATGTACCGCGCCGTCATGCGCTACTTCGGCAATGATGCGCTGATTGCCATCGTCAAGGCGGTCAGTCTGTCCTCGCTGATCCTCGCCGTGGTGGTGTACTGGTACAGCAATCACCAGGCCGTGGTGCCGCGCTCCATCATCTTCAACTACTGGTGGCTAAGCCTGGTAATCATTGGCGGCCTGCGTTTGTGCATGCGTCAATACTTCATGGGTGATTGGTTCACCGCTGCGCAGCATGTACCGTTTGTTAATCGAGACGATGGTTTGACCAAGGTCGCCATTTACGGCGCAGGCGTGGCGGGCAACCAGTTGGTTGCAGCGTTGCGCATGGGCCGCGTGATGCGCCCTGTGGCGTTCATCGATGACGATTCCTCTATCGCGGATCGTTCGATTGCCGGGCTGCGGGTCTATAAGCCCAAGCATATTCAGCAGATGATCGACATGACCGGGGCTCAGGAAATTCTTCTGGCGTTGCCGTCTTCAACCCGTGCGCGGCGCAGGGAGATTCTCAATTTTCTGGAGGGTTTCCCGCTCCATGTGCGCAGTGTTCCGAATTTCACTGATCTGGCCAGTGGTCGGGTCAAGGTGGACAACATTCAGGAAGTCGACATTGCTGACCTGTTGGGGCGGGATTCGGTGCCGGCTCAGCCTGATTTGTTGGCTCGATGTGTGACGGGCAAGACGGTTTTGGTAACGGGGGCGGGCGGCTCGATCGGTTCCGAGCTTTGTCGGCAGATTTTCTCCCTGGGACCGACCACGCTATTGTTGTTCGATCATAGCGAATTCAATCTTTACAGCATTTTGTCTGAGCTCGAGCATCGTATTGCTCGTGAATCGTTGCCTGTCCGGTTGTTACCGATACTGGGGTCGATTCGCCATCCCCATAAACTTCTGGATGTAATGAAAACCTGGAGCGTGGACACGGTTTATCATGCGGCGGCCTATAAGCACGTGCCGATGGTTGAGCACAATATTGCCGAAGGTGTGCTCAACAATGTGATCGGGACGCTCAATACCGCTCAGGCTGCTTTGGAGGCTGGTGTTGCAAACTTTGTGCTGATCTCGACCGATAAGGCCGTACGCCCGACCAATGTCATGGGTAGCACCAAACGGCTGGCCGAGTTGACCTTGCAGGCCCTCAGTCGTGAGTTGGCGCCGGTGTTGTTCGGGGACAAGTCCAATGTGTCCCGGGTCAACAAGACCCGTTTCACCATGGTGCGGTTCGGTAATGTGTTGGGCTCGTCTGGCTCGGTTATTCCGCGCTTTCACAGCCAAATCAAATCGGGCGGGCCCTTGACGGTTACCCATCCGAAGATTACCCGTTACTTCATGACCATTCCCGAGGCGGCACAACTGGTAATACAGGCCGGCTCAATGGGGCAGGGTGGTGATGTGTTTGTGCTGGACATGGGCGAGCCGGTCAAGATCATTGAGCTGGCGGAGAAGATGATTCACCTGTCTGGCTTGAGCATTCGCACGGAGAAAAATCCGCAAGGCGATATTGCCATCGAGTTCACTGGACTGCGTCCCGGGGAAAAGCTTTACGAAGAGTTGCTGATCGGCGACAACGTGTCCGCTACCCAGCACCCGATGATCATGAGCGCCAAAGAGGATCATTTGCCTTGGGAAGTGCTCAAGCGCAACTTGATAGAGTTGCTGTCTGCCGTTGAGCGGGATGACTATTCGCGGGTTCGCCAACTTCTGCGTGACACTGTCAGTGGTTACGCCCCGGATGGTGAAATCGTCGACTTGATTTACCAGCAGCGTCGCCTCGAACCCTGACTGTTACACACGCTGTAACGGACACATTTTTGGCAGAGTTGTCCTATGACCCAGGTTTGGGAGGCAGCTTCGGAAAAGCTGTTCTTCCGGCGTTTGAGTGCGCAGCCACATGGGCAATGGATGGCATGGTCGAGAGCAAGTGGCAGATGGCGTTTCTGCTCGCTTCGGTGATACTTGGTCAGCCGTATGGGGGGCTACATGTGCGTAAGCTTGGGTAATCAATAAGATTTTTACGTCTCGAGCGGTAACATATACACTGCTTGCCGTTGAGGGCGGTGGCTTCATCTGCGCCGCCGTTGCCGACGCATCGCGAAACTAGACTGCAGTCGAACGAATGTAGGGCAGTTTTTAACCCTGCTGATATCGCGCACCGTCACCGGAAGGATGTTGAGTCAGGCCACTCAGCGATGAGTAAAGTTCGTTGGCGGCGATCCTCATCTACCACGCATGGGCGACGGGTGAGAAATACTAGGCGCGCCCTTTCCACTCGGACATCGCAAGCGCGACGGCGTCCGGAACATATATGGCATCGCTCATTCCGACCTTGTAAAGCGTCGCATGCGCGGGCCATGCAAGTAGAGGTTGCAGGCGTCGTTTGCGGCCCTCGCGAAGAGAGGACGGCAAGCCGGCTGCTCAACAACAATGCGCGTCAACAGGAACTGCGATATGATTTTATCGAGAATCAAGATGTTGGTGGGGCCGTTTTTGCCGGGTGTGGCCAGCAGCCAGAGAACGGTCGATTACACATTGTTGGATCTGTCCGGTTTATTTGACCGGGAGTGGTATCTAGCAACGAACACTGACATCGCCGCGAGCGGAACTGATCCGCTTGCGCATTATCTCGAACACGGATGGAAGGAAGGGCGTAACCCGAGCGCGTTCTTTGACGGGGCCTGGTATCTCGTTCACAACCCCGATGTTGCACAGGCGGACATCAATCCATTGCTGCATTACGTCCGTTCTGGGCAGAGTGAAGGGCGCGCACCGAATGCCTTCTTTGACTCTGACTGGTATGAGCGATTCATCGTCCGGACGGAAGAGGACGCGGGATGCACGGCATTCGTGTTCTTCTGGTCGCGTGACGCGGCCATGCATCCGCCATTGCCTGAACTCCAGCCGCTTTATGCGTGTCGGACCAACGTGCTGAAGGACGCCCGTGACCAGTACATGCGACTTGTTGCAGCGGCCCAGCCATGGTGGGCGCGATTCGGTCGCGACAAATTCGCGATTATAGTGGCGCTGTTCTCGCCTTACGAAGACCATCCGGGAATCGGTACGGAAAGCGCTGACACCATCGAGCGTCTGATCGCCTTTCTGACGGCCGCGTGGGAAATGGAAATCGCCCCGGGGCCCCTATTCGGCGTGGAGCATTACCGACGTATCATCCAGAACCGTGGTCTTGTGCTGCAGGACGGGGAGACCCTCCTGCAGCATTTCCTTCGCGAGGGCATTGACAAGCGGATCGTTCCCACACGCTATTTCGACGAGAATTACTATTACGCACAATATCCGTCTGTTGTGGCGGCATACACGTGGGCGTTCGAGCATTTCATCAGCCGGGGTGTATTTGAAGGGGGGCGTGCGTCAAGTCTGCCGCAGCTGATTGTCGCTCAACCACCCTCATCCATGCGGGACGGCGAAGCGCGTCTTAACAATTGGAAGTACTTCCTGTCATCCTGCGGTAATGGCGGCGATCTGGGTGAGCTGTATCGTAGTGTGCCTCACTACTCGCAGGTCATCGAAGACATCCTTCACTCCACAGCATTCGCGAAGACGATAAGTCGCGCGTTGATGATTGAGCCCGCCATCGGTGACGTATCGGACATCAGCAACGTGCTGGTAGCGCCGTTCCACGACGGTCGCAATCTAGCTCGTCGTGCGCTGCGCGAGCTGTTCGAGCGCGATCACTACGATATGATCGTATGCGTGCCTTGGATTCGCACGGGAGGCGCCGATCTCGTTGCATGCCAGATTTGCGAAGCGGTGTCCTTGGCGTTTCCCAACAAGTCGGTTTTACTGCTCCGTACCGATCAGCCAAACTTCGACCGCCCGGAATGGGTATCTGCTGGTGTCGACGTTGTCGATGCATCAAGCGTATTCCGGGATCTTCCGCCCCTCCAAGCGCAAACTCTGCTGTACAGTCTGTTCATGGGACTCGCGCCGTCCTGGATCATCAACATCAACAGCCGGTTATGCTGGGACGTGATGGCGCGCTTCGGAACACGGTTGTCCGAAAGCATCGATTTGTATTCCTACCTCTTCTGCTGGGATCAGACGGCAAGCGGCTATCGCGCCGGCTACCCGAGCGAATTCTTCCCGGAAACGGCGAGCCATCTGCGAGCTGTGTTCACCGACACGATCTATATGAAGAACGAACTGGCGAAGATCTACAACCTGCCTGCATCGCTCTCCGAGCGGATCGTCCCACTATTCTCGCCGTCGCGGGGGGACATCGGCGGTCAAACGGCGACCGAAGAAGGTATCAAGACCGAGAGCAACCGCCTACGCCGAAGGGTGCTGTGGGCCGGCCGTCTCGATCGGCAGAAGCGATTCGATCTTGTGCAGGAGATCGCGCACAAGATGCCTGAGGTCGATTTCCTGTGCTGGGGAACGCCGCTGCTCAATGCACCGCCGGATTACAGCCGCTCGCCGGCCAACCTGATCCTGCATGAAGGCTTTTCATCCTACGACGAATTACCGCTGTACGATGCGGATCTCTGGCTATTCACGTCGGACTGGGAAGGCATGCCGACGATACTCATCGAGCTCGCGCTGCGCGGTGTCAGCATCGTCGCGAGCGCGGTGGGCGGGGTGCCCGAGCTGATCGACGAGCAGACTGGGTGGCCGGTTGACGGCGTTCGCAGTGTCGACGATTATGTTGGCGCAATTCATGCTGCGCTTGGAGCGCCTCACGAACGGATTGTCCGGGCGCAGCGTCTGCGTGAACGGGCGCGTAGTCGGCATAGCATGCAGGCGTATGCGAAGCAAGTGTCGGATGTTCTGAATGAAAAGGTGAGTGCGTGATGGAAGTTTCCGCAATTATGACGGCCCATAGAGAAGGAGTGCTTAGCGGCCCGTCGATCTCGAGCTTCCGCGAGGCGATCGATCATGCAAGAGATCAAGGCATTACTGTCGAGCCAATCGTCGTGCTCGATCGTCCCGATGCGTTGACCCGCACCATGTTCGCCGACGCGGATCGCTGGGGAGCGAAGGTCGTCTTCACCGATTTTGGCGACCCGGCACTCGCTCGAAATCATGCGATCAGCCTGGCTTCGGGGCGCTACGCGACCTTTCTGGATGCGGACGACCTCTGGAGCTTCAACTGGCTCGTCGCTGCGCACCGTTTCTGTACGGAGATGGGTAGACCGGTCATCGCGCATTCGCAATTGAGCATCATCTTCGGGCGTGAGCGGCTGTTCTGGTTGCATGTTGATTCGGACCACCCGGATTTCGACCTGGATTATCTACAGATTGGCAATTATTGGGAGGCGTTGTCGTTCGCGCCGCGCGAGATCTATGCGGATTTCCCGTTCCACAAGAACGAACTGGCGTCGGGGTATGGGCACGAGGATTGGCACTGGAACTGTACGACTCTTTCGAAAGGCTTTCCGCATAAGCCCGTACCGGACACAGTGCATATGATACGCCGCCGACATGGAACACAAAGTTCGCGTGCGAATAATAGCGACGTCGTCCCGTGGCCGACCGAACTCGTGCGTTTTTCGCGTTGACGGCGGGTCACGCCGCCGCATGTCGTCAGAAGGGAGACAGTTTGAATACCGCACAGGTTCGTGCAATGTTCGAATGCTAGGACATTCTCGTGCATGCGCGGGAGCACACTGTATTCCCCCGAGGCCTGCTGTGTCGATCCAGACATCCTGGCGCAAAGCGTCTGTGACAAATGTGTGCTTCGATTCGCCGTTGTGAGAAATCCATATAAATGGATTTTTTTCCGCATGGTAGTCCAAGCGGCTAATACATGAGTCCCGGCAATCGATTTCGTATCGGGGATTCGCGTTTTTTGACATGTCGATGGATGCTCCGGGCGATATCGCACGCGGCATTGAAGGCTTGCTTGGGTATCTGGTGAGCAACGGTCCTCCGGTGTTTGGCGATCCCCACAGGTCAGCTTGTTGCGGTAATGCAGATGAAAGCTATGCTTGCCTAGATCGATACTTTCCAGCGTTAGATCGATCATGACGATGGCCTCCGAAAATAAAACACCCTGCGAAAGCGTAGCCCTCGCAGGGTGTGGGGGGGCCATCTTTAGCCTACCTTTATCCCAAGGCAGTGGGCTTCCCTAAATCCATCGACGGCCTGACTGCGCTGGTCGAGTTGGACATTAACGTCGCGGTATTTGACCCCGTGCTTTTCGTCTTTGCCTTTGGCTTAAGCGCCTGGAGTCTGAACGGTTCGAAACCTATCCCGACGTCACTGATGAGGCGATCGTGCGTATGCGTCCGGGCATCACGCCTTGCGTGATTAAACCGGCTGCCACTTATGCGGAAGCAACTGCTCGATTTCACTCGCCCGCTGCGTCGGCAGGCGCATGAGAACATCCTTTAGATAGGCGTACGGGTCATGACCATTCAGCCGCGCAGACTGGATCAAGCTCATGATCGCCGCAGCCCGTTTTCCGCTGCGTAGCGATCCAGCGAAGAGCCAGTTCTTGCGCCCAAGAGCCCATGGTCGGATCTGGTTCTCCGCCCAATTATTATCAATGGGTACGGCCCCGTCATCGAGGTAGCGCGACAGCGCTGCCCAGCGTTTCAGGCTGTAATCGAGCGCTCTGCTGATAGCCGAACCTTCGGGCACAAGATCACGCTGGGCAATCATCCAGGCATGTAGCATATCCATCACTGGTACGGCTTTTTCTTGCCGTATTCGGCGCCGTAAATCCGGCTCCAAGTCGCGCACTTCACTCTCGATTTCGTACAGCAACTGGATGTAGCGCAGAGCCTGTTCGGCGAGCGTGCTCTTGTTGGTCGCGTGCAGTTCGAAGAACTGTAACTGATCCATAAACCCCACCTATCCAAACAGGCGGCGTCTGAGGTGGGGGAGGAATCAAATCATGCTGGCGCGGAGGCCATTCGCGGCGCAGCTACTTCATTTTTTGTGGCTTGATATCCACCACCGTGCCCGCTTGTACGTTTTTGATCGGTGAAAGCAAGTGCGGCGAAATATTCCAGCGTTGGCTGGTGTCGGTTACCACTGTGACGGTCTTGCGGTTGAACTTCATGACGGTACCGGACAGGCGCTCACCACTGGGTGAGTCGAAGCTTACCCGTGCTCCTGGATGGAACTGCATCATCGATTTATGAGCTTCCAACGACTCCAGCATCTTCAGCCGTTCGATAATGTGATGATTCAATGTCACTAACTCATCGACACTCAGATGATCAATATTGATACTCATGATGCCCTCCAATTCCAGGGTAGTAGCGCTTCAACGTCTTCACCCGACTCAGCCTGCGGTAATCGCTCCAGTACATGGCGCAGCCACGTATAGGGCTCCTGGCCGTTTGCCTTGGCGGTCTCGACCAGACTGTAGATCTGCGCACTGGCTGCGGCGCCCTTGGGCGTATCGCTGAATAGCCATGCTTTGCGACCGATCACAAACGGTTTGATTGCTCTTTCGGCGGCATTGTTGTCGATTGGTAAAAAGCCAGCCTCTATATAACGCTCCAGCCGGCTCCAGTTACTGGCCAAATAACCCACGGCCTTGCCCAAGGCACTTTGTGATGTGACCTGGGGATGAGTTTTCTCCAGCCAGTTTTTTAACTGGCTGAGCACCGGCAAGCTCTGTTCCTGGCGACCGGCAAAACGCTGTTCATCGGTCATCTCTTTCAACCCACGCTCGATGCCGTACAACTTGTTGATCATCGTCAGCGCAACATCGGCTCGACCGGCTTTGCCCTTGGGCTGCACTTTTTGCGCATCGACAAACTTGCGCCGTACATGGGCCATGCAGGCCAAACGCTCGATACCCGGCTGCGCGCCCAAAGCGTTATAGCCGGCGTAATCATCGGTCATCAGATAGCCGCGATAGTCGGCGAGCAGCCGCAACGGCACCTCCTGCGCTCGGCTGGTGGTGTAGTCAAACAGGATGACTGGGCGCTCCGGTGGGCCACTGGCTTGTACCCACATCCAGGATTGGCTGGTCGGGTCTCGGTCTGGCTCTTTCAGCACCTGCACTCGCGTTTCATCGCAGTGAACAATCGGACTCTCCAGTAACCGATCACGCATCAGATTCAGCAGTGGCTGGAAGTGTTCGCAGCACTGGATCACCCAGCGCGCCAAGGTTTGACGCGGAATATCGACACCGTGACGAGCGAGGACTTTTTCGAAACGGTGCAGCGGCAGGCCATCGACGTACTTGGTGGTCAGCAGCATCGCCAATACGCTGGGGCTGGCCATGCTTTTTTCGATCAGTTGCGCGGGTTTGTCGGCGGTGACCGGTGCTGTTTCGCAGCCTCGGCAGCCGTAGACCTTGCGGATATGTTTGATCACCCGGATCTGCATCGGCACGATCTCCAGCTGTTCGCTGGTTTCTTCACCGATGGCGTGTTTGCGGCAACCGCAAGCGCAGGTCAGTTCGTGCTCGGAGAGTTCGTGGATGACCTCGATGCGTGGCAAGTCAGCCGACAGTGGCTTGCGTTTGCCACGGCGCTTGGTCGGGGCGACAACTTCTCCGTCAGCTTCAACGGGCGCTGGCGTGTCGATACTTTCGGCTTCATTAAACAGCAGCAGTTGTGGCGTCGCCGGATCAGCGGTTTGCTCTGACTTGCGCCCGAACAGGCGCTGACGAAGTAGCGCATTCTCTTCTTCAAGAAGAACGACCTTCGACTGCATCTGAGCAAGTAATTGCTTGAGCGCAGCCAGGTCATCGGGAAGGTTGTCGGGCATGGAAATCATGGCCCGGATTATACCCAATCAAGCAACGAATCGCGGCGTCAAAACCTGATGCGGACGGTTGCGCCAGAGATCAAAACCGTCGAGCAGCCAGTTCAGTTCCTGAACCGTCAGCACGATGGCTTCGTCGGTGCCATCGGGCGAGGTTTTGAAACGCTCAGACTCCAGGCGCTTGAGCCAAAGGCAGAAGCCGTTGCGCTCCCAATAGAGGATTTTCACCCGATTACGGGGGCGATTCAGAAAGACGAAAAGCACGGGGTCGAATACCGCTACCTTGATATCTAGCTCGATCAGGGCCGCGAGGCCGTCGATGGATTTTCGGAAGTCCACGGGCTTGGGGTATAGGTACACTTTTTCGACTTTGGCGTCGGGACGCATCATGACGGACTGGCTCCAGAAAGAAATCGGGAGCACAGCATCGGACATCAGGTTTCGGCTTGGAATGTGGGCTTCATGGAGCGCTTACGAAGAACTTGCGCCGCGCATGGGCCATGCAGCCGATTTCGGTCACGCCGAGTTCGAAGCTGGCCTTGTAACCGCCAAAATCGTCGCAGACTAACTTACCTTTCCAGCCTTGCAGTAAATTGCGAGCATGCTCACCGGCGCGGCTGGGGCTGAAGTCATAAACAACAGCGGCTGTTTCGCAGAACTGGCTGGTGGCGTATGCCCAAACATAAGAGCGGTGGGTTTTCTTCGAGCCCGGAGCGAGCATCTGCACGGGTGTTTCATCGGCATGAACAACCTGCTGCCCAAGCACTACATCACGCAGGGCATCGACCAGGGGCTGCAACTGCACGCCAGTCACACCAACCCATTGAGCCAAAGTCGAACGTGGAATCGCCAAGCCGGCACGACCAAAGATCGATTCCTGACGGTAAAGCGGAAGATGATCAGCGAACTTCGCGATCATGACGTGCGCAAGTAACCCAGCGGTCGGGATGCCCTTGTCGATGACCTGCGCCGGTACGGGTGCCTGGATCAGCGTTTCGCAGTCGTCGCAAACCCACTTGCCACGAACGTGGCGTTCAACGGTAAATACGCCGGGCGTGTAGTCCAGCTTTTCGCTGACATCTTCACCGATGCGCTTGAGTGCGCAGCCGCATGGGCAGTGGGTGTTGTCCGGTTCGTGATGAATCAACGTGCGTGAGAATTCTGCCGGCAATGCAGTGCGCTTGGGCTTTTGCTTTTTCTCGGTCGCCGCTGGCGCTATTTGCAAGCTTTGAAGCTCGGCCTCAATCGCCGCAATATCGGTATCGATCAGGTCATCAAGCAGGCTGGCCTGCTCAGGATTCATCTGCTCGCTGCGCTTGGCAAATTTCAAACGCTTGAGTTGTGCGATCTCGTGGGTCAGCTTCTCGATCACCGTTTGATCGCGGTTGATCTTCTTACCCATTGTTTCGACCGTCTTGCCCATGGTCTCGACTTGCGACAGCAACTGCGCAGCGAATGCACGCAGTTGGTCGGGATTCATTTGATCGAGATTGGGCAAGGAAGTCATGCCGTGGATTTTACCAAAGCAGACCGCTTGCGACAGCAAGCCATGACGCAATTTACAGCTTTTAAAGCAGTGTGATTGCCCCGCCGGCTCCAACGCGTTGCCAAGGTAGGCCGAGCACCAAGGCCTGAAGTTGCTCGGTATCCAGCGACATTTCGCTGCCTTGTCGAATGCCTGGCCAGTGAAACTTGCCTTGGTTCAAGCGACGTGCAGCCAGCCAAACGCCAATCCCATCGTGCACCAGCACTTTCATGCGATTGGCGCGGCGATTGGCAAACAGATAGGCGCAGTGCGGCTTCGCCGCACCGAACACCGCGATCACCCTGGCCAGCGCAGTTTCAGTGCCGGCACGCATGTCCATGGGTTCGGTGGCGAGCCAGATAGCATCGATGCGGATCATGGCGTGAGCCCACGGACAAAGCGGGCGCAGCCTTCAGGATCGGAAGCTGGCCATTTCACTGTGAGCATTTGCTCGCCAAGCGACAGCTTAATAATGGCCACCGCTTCCGTCTGCCGTTTGGGCGTGGGTCTCAATGGAACGAAAGCCGGCAACGCCGCTGGCGATTGATCTCGGTAAAGCGGCAGCCACTTGCGGATCACGTTGGCGTTGATGCCGTGGCTGATGGCAACGCTGGATAGAGTTGCGCCCGGTTGCAGGCATTCCTGAACAACCTGGGCCTTGAAGGGTTTTGGATAAGAGCTTCGTTGTCGCATGGAAATCCTGACGTTAAGGGCGATCGCGTCCGCTTAAAAATACGCGGACACCATCGCCCTTAATGCTGGAGTTCGGAAGGTGACTTGGCCGGACGCTTAGTGCGCCAGTTAAAGCTGGCGGAGGATAGTCGATGAAAGTTCGATACTGGTAAGAAATGGCGAATCAACCAGACCCCGAGTCATGCATGTTGCACCGTGAGGTGCAGGGTGAAGCGTTGACAGGGGAAACCGATGGGCCAGCCATTGAGCCGCGTAATCAGGAATTCGGGATGCCGATGCTGTTAAGCGAAGCAGAAGGCAACACGGAGCATGGCGTTATACGCCAGTCATGCTCTGATCCCGCGCGGTCGGAGACCCTGTGCACGTCGGGAAGTCCTCCGCACAGAAACTGGGAGATCTCAGCGGCGCCCAGTGCGCAAGCACCGGGCGGAGCAGGAAAGGCCAAAAGCCGTAACCCTGCTGTTCACGTCGCTGAGAAGTCGGATACGTCCGTAGTACCTGAGAAGCCATCGAACAAAGGGCCTGGCCCTGCGGAGATAGTGGAGGAAAGGGACGTAGTCAAGGGAAACACCAACAGGCCTCCCGCGCCCCGGACACTGAGCCGGATCAGCTGCGCGTCGATGGGACTTGACGGTGTACGTGAAGCAGCCCGAAGGAACAAGGGCATGCAGTTCACGGCATTGCTGCACCACATCACACCGCAGTTATTGGCGCAGAGCTTCTATGCCCTGCGCCGCGATGCAGCGGCGGGCGTGGACGGCATGTCGTGGCGAGAATATGAGGAAGGTCTTCTCCAGCGGGTGACCGATTTGCACGGAAGGCTCCACAGGGGAGCCTATCGGGCAACGCCGTCGCGGCGGGTCTATATCCCCAAAGCCGACGGCAGGCAGCGCCCGCTGGGCATTGCCTCTTTGGAGGACAAGATCGTACAGCAGGCGGTCGTTACCGTTCTGAATGTGATCTATGAAGAGGACTTCCTGGGATTCTCGTACGGGTTTCGACCGGGACGCAGCCAGCACGATGCGCTGGATGCGTTAACGGTCGCGCTGAAGGGCCAGAAGGTGAACTGGATATTGGATGCGGATATCACGTCGTTCTTTGATGAGATCGACCATGAATGGATGCTGATGTTTCTGGGACACCGGATTGCAGACCGGCGCCTGCTCGGGCTTATCTGCAAATGGCTTCAAGCGGGTGTTATGGAGGATGGCCGTAGGGTGGCTGCGCTGAAGGGGACTCCCCAAGGGGCAGTGATATCGCCATTGCTGGCGAATATCTATCTTCACTACGTGCTGGATCTATGGGCAAGGCAATGGCGCCAGCGGCATGCCCATGGCGATGTGATTGTTGTGCGCTACGCGGACGACAGTGTGGTGGGTTTCAGGACGCAATGGCAGGCTCAGCAGTTTCTGGTGCAGTTGCAGGAACGCTTGGCCAGGTTCGGTTTATCCCTCAATGCCTCGAAGACACGGCTGATTGAATTTGGTCGTTTTGCTGCGAGAAATCGTAGGAAGCGAGGGTTAGGTAAACCGGAGACGTTTGACTTCCTGGGCTTCACGCACTGTTGTAGTACCAACAGAAGCGGTGGTTTTCAAATACTGCGACTGACGGTCAAGAAGCGAATGCGTGCGACGCTGCTGGCTATTCGGGATGAGCTGAAGCGCCGACGTCATGAGCCCATCCGGGCTCAAGGGCAATGGCTTACTCGGGTGGTCAGGGGCTACTTCAATTACCACGCGGTGCCGGGAAACCTGATACGTCTTGGTGGTTTTCGTTCGGCGGTATGTCGCCTATGGCGGCAAGCCCTCAAACGTCGCAGCCAGCGTAATCGGCTTCAATGGTCACGCTACGGACGCCTTGCTGACCTCTACATACCTAGACCCAGAAATGCACATCCTTACCCTGAGGATCGCTTCGCGTCACACACCCGAGGCAGGAGCCGTATGCGGTAGTTCCGCACGTACGGATCTGTGCGGGGGGTGGCAGGTAACTGCCATCCCTACCGCGACCGATCGTGCTGACCGTACAAGAGCTGAACGTATCGTAAGCGCTCCATGAACCCCATATTTTAAAGGTGGGGATCTATGGCTATCTTGGAATTTGCGGCGTGTAGTTCCGCGGCAGCAAGGCCTCGAAGTCTTCTACGCTCGAGGCTTGTGGCAGACGCTCCAATGCGTGGCTGCGCCACTGGAGCAATTGCCGCATGCGCACGGTGGTCGACTACGAGACGTTGTTGCCGTGGAACTGCTCACCGGACATGTCACGGTAAACGGGAAGCACATCTGGCGGTAGGTGTACTTCGTGGATTGCATACGAATAAACGACGGCGTCTCTCAGCAGTGCCGGGCGCGACCTGTGCCACGATAGTGTGAGCTCCTCGAAACTCGCAATACCGAGACCTGCCGGATCCGAAACGACAGGCGACGAGCGGTCCAAGGCTCAGGAACTCCTACGCTCCTGACCTCCCCGACACGCTTTATCGCAACGACGTCTTGGCAGAGGCAGCAGCACAAGCGCCTTCAGAGTAGCAGCGCGCTCCAGCTCGCAGTTGGACGGTGCATTGGCTGATTGAGCTGCAAGAGGACCAATTGGCGTTGTATGATCCTCACCGCGTCATCAATGACGGCACGGGAATACGTGTGATCCAGACCTGCAGCGAAGACATTTGCCCAGGCCTGACGAAGCGCCGGCCTATTGCCCTACGCGGCCAATGAGCTGTTGGAAGAATAGAAATTTCTTATCATTTTTAATTAAAATCAGGCGGAAATACATGCTGCACAAGGATAATAACTTGAACTTGTTACGGTTGGTTGCCGCGCTGATGGTGCTATATGCTCATTCATTCGATATTTACGGCAATTCCCCGGAGATCTTTATTGGACTTGATTCCTATGGCGGGCTCGGGATTGCGATATTTTTTATCATTAGTGGTTACTTGATTGCAAAAAGTTGGAGTTTTGATCCTTCGGTCATTAGTTTTTTAGTTAAGCGATCGCTGCGAATATTTCCAGCCCTGATTGTTGTTGTCGTGGTAACTTCGTTTTTGCTTGGTCCCATTTTTTCCACTTTGACAGTCAAGCAGTATTTCTCAAATCTGGCATTTATTATGTATTTGAAGAATATAATTTTAAGTCCGGTATTTTATTTGCCGGGCGTGCTGGAGCACGCCAGAGTTGCCAGCGTGCTCAATGGTTCTTTATGGAGCTTGCCTATCGAGTTTTTCATGTATTTGGTAGTCGTGGCGCTTGGGCTTCTATTCAATGGCGGTCGTCTTGTATACGCAATTGCCACAGCATTGTTTGCGCTGCTTGTGGTTTTTTGGTGCTGGCGAGATGCGCCTTTGCTGGTGGTTTACGGTACTGATGTAAGAAACATTCCGTTGATAGGCATCTATTTCATGATTGGGGCATGTTATGCGAAGTGGGGGCTCGAACGGTGGTTCAGTCTCTCCGGCGTAGCTGTCATGGTGATGATGACCCTTCTTCTGGCACCGTATTCATCGATTTCGAAGCCCCTGCTATGGCTTACGTTACCGTATGTCGTCTTGGCATATGGACTTTCCAGAAGTTGGTTGGGAAGCTTGGTTAATAAAGTGGGTGACTGCTCTTACGGTGTTTATATCTATGCTTTTCCGGTTCAGCAGTTTGTTTTGCTAAAATTCCCTGGCATTGCCTATTCAACCTACCTTGTTGTTACAGTGGTCATTACTCTGATTTTGGGATACGGCTCTTGGCATTTGATAGAGAAAAGGGTTCTCAAATTCAAGCCAAAAAATAAAGTCAGGTCTGTATCGAATGGTGTTGATGCCGATTTGGCGTTCAATCCTGTTGTGGGTGAGAAGCTCAATTCAGGGGCTTGAGCAAGTGTATGTATTTATGATGTAACAGTCACTCAGGTCACCTATGAAGAGCTACAGGGTCTGCCGCGACAGCGCAGACGCCTGACGATCCTAAAACCCCCCAGGGTTTCATAATGCCCGGTTTATGGATCAGCTTCTTCGTAACTGATCCATAAACCCCACCTACCGCAAGGTGAGGCCTTGGTTTACCTTGGCATTTCCGGTGAGCAGTTCCACGGCAACAACGCTTCGTAGTCTTCTACCGTGGATGCATGCGGCAACCGCTCAAGTACGTGGCGCTGCCACGTATAGGGCTCTTGGCCGTTGACCTTGGCCGTCTCGACCAAGCTGTAAATCTGAGCACTGGCGGTGGCGCCTTTGGGCGTATCGCTGAACCGCCATGCCTTGCGCCCTATGACAAACGGTTTTATTGCGCGCTCGGCTCTGTTGTTGTCGATCGGTAAAAAACCAGCCTCCACGTAACGCTCCAGCCGGCTCCAGTTGCTGGCCAGATAATTAACGGCCTTGCCCAGTGCGCTTTGCGAAGTGACCTGCGGCTGTGTTTTTTCCAGCCAGCTTTTCAGCTGGGCCAGGATTGGCTCTTTAAGTACCTGGACGCGGGTTTGGGCTTTCCAGTAATCGGTCGCGCATCAGGTTCAGCAGTGGTTGAAAGTGTTCGCTGCACTGGATCACCCAGCGCGCCAGTGTTTGCCTCGGTATATCGATACCGTGTCGGCTTAACACCGTCTCGAAACGATGCAACGGCAGGCCGTCGACATACTTGGTGGTCAGCAACATCGCCAGCACGCTTGGGCTGGCCATGCTCTTTTCGATCAACTGAGCCGGTATGTCCGCAGTGACCGGAGCCGTTTCACAACCACGGCAGCCATAGACCTTGCGGACATGTTTGATGGCGCGGATTTGCATCGGCACGATGTCCAGCTGCTCGCTGGTTTCTTCGCTGATCACATGTTTGCGGCAACCGCAGGCACAGGTCAGTTCGTGTTCGGGCAGTTCGTGGATGACTTCGATACGCGGAAGATCAGCCGACAGTGGCTTGCGTTTGCCGCGACGTGGAGTCGGAGCGACAACCTCTTCGTCGGCGTCGCCGACCAGAGTCATCGGCTCGCTTTCAGGCTCGTTGAACAGTGCCAGTTGCGGCGTATTGGGTTCAACGGTCTGTTCGGACTTGCGACCGAACAAACGGTCGGCAAAAGCCGTTGCGCTCCCAGTAGAGGATTTCACTCGATTACGGTGGCGATTCAGAAAAACAAAAAGCACGGGGTCGAACACGGCGACTTTAATATCCAGCTCGACCAGCGCAGCCAGGCCATCGATAGACTTTCGGAAGTCCACGGGCTTGGGGTAGAGGTACACTTTTTCGACTTTTGCATCGGGGCACATCATGAGGTGCTGGCTCCAGAAAGAGTTCGGGAGCACAGCTTCGAGCATCAGATTTCGACTTGGAATGTGGGCTTCATGGAGTGCTTACGCTTCTTGAGCACGTTCCATGATAAAGAAGGATATTAGATGAGGACGTGAGTCTAGTAACTTGGGATGAATGCGCGCGGCCTGAGCCGCCGCGCACACGTTTTATCGACTTCCCGGAATATCTCTAAACGCGAATATTTTATAGAAAAGGAAAGTTGTGATAGTCGGCAGCGTAACCGCTATTGCGTGGGCAATTGATTCAGTATAGGCGTGGTAGCCGAGTGCCTGCAGGCCCTCATTTATTTTTATCGCGGAAAACCAAACAATCGGAAATGACAGCAGGTTCATAAAAACAAAGCCTTTTGCTTGCTCGATGACTGACTTTTCCGATTTTTTGAAAATGAACATCCGATTTAACGAAAATGCTGTTGCCATTCCCACTACGTAGGCAAGCACGATTGCCCATGAGAACGGCATCCAGAGACTGAATATTATTCGCGAAAGCCAATTCAGGAATGCGGCGAACCCGCCGGCTGCCGCAAAACCTACAAACTGCTTAGTGAATAGATACCTGATCATTGGCTCGCCTGTTTCGCTAATTTTCTGCCAAAACCGATACTTTCCGAAATACCTCGATCCTCAGGATAGTAGTAGGAGGTGTCGGCAACCCATAACCCTTTAACGGGCAGCGATACAGAGGGAAGCTTGTCCAGATATTCCGGGTCGCAGATCGGCTGAGCATAGCGGTAACGGCTGGCGTGTAATTCAACGATGTCTTCAGCTTGTAACTCTGGATTTATTTTCTTCAAGTAATGGCGAACCTTTTCGAAAAAGGTTTCGTCCGAGTCTTGAAACTTAGGGTGCTCGCCGGGTAGGTAGAAAGGAATGTAAACGATGTGTTGATCCAGCGGTCTCAAGTTGCTGTATTCCACTAACCCGGGAATGTCCATCTCCGGGTCGTTGGTGTTGAGCCAAAAATTTTCGGTCAGCGGCTTTTTTAACTTGACGATTACGCAAACGACAGCGATATTTTTCAGTGATTTAAAGCGGTTCTGAACGTCTTCAGGCAAGTCCGGTATCAATTTTGGTACGTAGGGCAACGGTACGGTACTGATTACCTTATCGAACTTCAAAAACTCCCCTGCCACGTTCAAGCCCTGAATCATACCGTTTTCAATGACGACTCGTTCGACTGGGGATTTCAGTTTAATCTCACCGCCGTGTGCTTCGATACTGGCTTTCAATGCATCAAGAAGCGTCTGAGAGCCACCCTCAAGATAACCAAGTTTTTCCTTGAACAAGCTGTAACGCGATCTTCCGATACGGCGGATTCGACTCCAGATCCAGGCAGCGGATAAATTGTCGCTGTACTCATAGAATTTGTAATCAAACAAGCGGCGCCAAAGTACTTCCCAAGCTTCAGCCCCCACCCATTTTCGAATCCAACCGGTGGCTTCGACAGAGTTCAAAGGCTTCCAGTCATTACGTTTGGTGCACAGGAATGCAAACAGTCCGTAGCGGAATTTGGCCTGAAAACTGAGCCCTTTAAACTTCAGCAGTGCTGCCGGATTTCCCCAGGACTGCAGCCGGTCTTGGTACCAGTAACCCATTTTTGTTTCAACCCAGCGCATTTTTTCAGCCAGGTCAAGTTCGTCCAGAATGGTCAGAAAATCGCTGTCAGAGATGCAATGGAAATGATAATAGCGTTCTATGGTCAGACCCGAAAAATCGAAAGACGCAGTCATCCCCCCGATACGATCGTCCGCTTCGAACAAAATAGGAGTGTGCCCGTCTTTGGCCAGTTGATAAGCAACTGCCAATCCCATTGGTCCTGCGCCTAATACGGCGATTCGCTGTCCCATCATTAAAATTCCAGCACAATATTGCTATAGGTTGGATGATTAAATGTTTCGTCTATGGCGATGGCAAAGGGGGTGTAGGGAACCCCAAAGATTGAAGGCCAGTCGATGACTTCAAACTCATCTTTTGTACTCAGGGCCGCTAACTGTTGCGTTGTAAAGGGCGGGTTTTTATCAAAGAGTGCCCACATCCAAAGCAAGGCATAAAAAAGTGTATAGGGTATTTTCACGATTTTTGTTTTCGAGTGAGTCACTCGTTTTATTTCGCGGATGATATCAATGTAATCAATTTTTTCATGTCCGGAAATATTGAAAATACCTTGTTTTTTTTGCTGCTCGATACAACTGATAATGATGTTGGAGAAATCACCGGCGTAAAGAGGCTGGCGCATAAACTTACCGTCGCCGGGGATTGGGTACACTGGCGTTTTTTTCATGAAGCGGGCAAGCCAGCCGAGGTGCTTGCGGTCAAACCAGCCATACATAAGGGTTGGTCGAAGAATCGGGCAGGAAATATTGCTGGCTAATACCAACTCCTCTTGTTCACGCTTTGTTTGCGTATAGAAGTCGTCGGCTTTAGATTCCAGTACAGACGAGCTAATGTGAACAAGGTGCATGTTCGGATTGGCCTTTATCAAGTCCAGTATTAGGCGTGTTGAAATCACATTGTTTTGTACGAATTCTTGATAGATATTGCCACCGATTTGAGCTTGTAGCATGACGACCACTGCCGAGCCAACAAAGTGTTCGCTCCAACTACCTTTTTTTGAAAGGTCCGCATACTCAATAGTCAGTTCTGGGTGAACAGACTTTAATATGGCGAGGTTCGTTCGGTGTTTGTCGAGCACCACGATGTCAGTGTATCCGCGGCTTTTTAAACGTGCCACCAAATTTTGCCCGACCAAACCTGCTCCGCCTGGAAGAATTATTTTCATTTTGGCTCTCCATTTAAGCCCAGCATACTTAAGTTGGATCTTCGTTTCAGGCAGTAATTGATGCAGCTAGAAAAACCAAAACTGAGAAAGATACTTACTATGGGCAACAGTGCAAGCATTTCCTTGGATCGAACAGTCAGTAGCATCAACGAAGAACTAACCAGTAATGCTGTAGACAAGACTAACAAGCTTGCCTGGAAGGCTTTTCTGATGTTTTGTGTTTTAGATATAGCGATACATGAGACGAACGCCAGCAAGGCATAGACCCAAGGTGGCGGAGTCAGAAAATTCATCCAACCAAAAAACGCCATGCCTTGGTGTTGTGCTTTCTCGGCAGGATTCCAGTACAGCAAGTGTTGAGGTATACGGCCCGGAGGGGGGGTCAGTTTAACGCTGCCATCTGCTTGAATATTGTCACCAATAAGCAGATCCAAGCTATTTGATTTTAAAGGTGTGAGTTGGAATGGTTTTTCGATGAAAAAAGCTAACCACCCCGTGATTAATTTCGCGATGTAGGCGGCGGGTATCGCCAGCACCGATTCTTTATACACGGCTATACCTAGGGCGTCTGTTTGCGGAAGCCCGATATAGTAATAACCGGGAATGGCCGAAACATGAATATTAAATGTTTCAGGCAGGGGATGCTTGGTCGTGAAATCAATCAACTCCGAGCGCGATGCGTTCATCAGATAATTATATTGTGCGAGGTAGGGGGCTCTTACTTCTTTTGGTGCGCCCCAATCAACGTCTTGATAGGCTGCAGCCCTGAAATATTCCGGTGGTAAAATTGCGCCAAGGGCCCGCCACCTCAAACTGTTGATTCCCAGCTTGTTTGGTTCCTGAGTGATGTAGTTGTTTGGTATTGCGTCAATTAGAACCCAAGCATGATCGTAACTCAGTTGCCGTGAATTGGTCGTCGGGTAGTGAAAGGTTTCGACAAATACAAATATAATTGTGGTGCTCGCCGATAGGGTGACGATGGCTGTCGCGATTTTCCAAGTCCAGTCCTTGCTGTCAAAAATTACTAACATCGCAATGACAGGGGCGATTACCAAGGAATTGAACTTTACAAGGTAGGCAACCGTAAGAATAACTGCGGACAGTATATACAAAATTATTTTTGCATCATTTTTTACATCGAACGCCCAGAGAGCGGTCAGCAGTGCGATGGCAAGAAAGTCTCCTTGTAGCCAGTCCGGTCCGATGGAATTGACCCCGCCCATGAAAAACAGACTGCCACCCCACGCTAGGCACATAAGTGTGGCTGAGATTTTACCAAATACTTTATTGCACATGAATGTGCTAATTGCGATGGCGAACAAGTGGACGTAAAAATGAATGTGCTGTAAGTGTCGCAACCATTTAAAATTATAGATGTCTACTCCGTTGGGTACGCCAGCAAAATCCAGTGCGAAGCGTGCGGCCAAAGTATATCCACTGGCGTGGATAAGATTGGATACACTGGAGAAAATCATCTGAGCATAATTTGGATAGTCAAAGGCAGCAATATTGATAGGGTACGTCTTCAGGTAGTACAGGTTCAACAGAATGACAATGACTAGGGCAATTAGTAATAAATGCCTTTGAAGCAGATTGCCTAGGGTATTTAAAGCTGACATTGAAGAGCCCTGTTATCGATGAAGCTGGATGTATACAGTTTTATCACTTGCAGTAAATCTGACTATAGATTTATCCGCTTGAATATAAAGTTTGGTAAATGTTTGATAATAAGCATTATCAGTGCCCAGAATGTTGGGGTGTACAGCGTGTTGGTTTTATTTTGCACCGCTTTGACAATGCTAAGTGCTACCTTTTCAGGTTGTGCTATCAGCAGGGGAGGCAGTTTGAGCCCCTTGGTCATAGGTGTTTGAACAAAACCGGGTTTGATGGTAGTCACCGAAACGCCGACTTTGAATAGTCTTGCGCGCAAACCCTCGCAGAATGTGGAAACGGCAGCTTTTGCTGTGCCGTATAAATAGTTGGAGGGTCGGCCCCTGTCGCCAGCTACCGAAGAAATGACCGCCAATGAGCCATGTCTTTGAATTTCAAATTGATTGCCCAGCAACGTGAGTAACGCGATGACAGAAATAGCGTTGTTGGACAGCTCTTGCAGCGCTAGATTAACGTCGTTTTCACACGCTTTTTGATCAGGCAGTGTGCCATGGGCAATGAGTGCGATATCAATCTGTTTCAGCGTGGTCAAACAGTTTTTCATCATCACTGAGTGTGCCGCGATATCAGTGGCGTCCAGACGGTAAGAACTCACTGCTGTTGCGCCATGAACTTTCAGGTCGTTGGAAACCTGTTCAAGTTTTTCGGTATTACGTCCTACCAGAAAAAACTCAGCGCCGTCTTTTGCCCAGAGCCGGGCGCACGCTGCGGCGATGGCGGACGTAGCGCCAATTATTAGTATTCGCTTCATGACGTTACTCTTTTCCAAAATCGGGATTTGAGGGCTGGGTCGCGTAATGCTTCCACTTTTTCCCACGCAGGATAGAAGCTTCTAAAATGTTCACCACTCATATGAGCGTCTTTGGCTGGATAGAGCCTGCCCCCTGACTCCGCGACGATGATATCAAGTCGGCGAAACAAACCTGACTCCAGTCCAGCGTGTTGTGAAAAGTCGAGTGCCAAAGAAGTGCCGGGCATTGGAAAAGACAGCAATCCTGGAGAAGGCATTTCCCCGCAGCGTTTCAAGACGGCCAGAAATGAGCCTTGACCTGCTTTCGCGATGGCGCTGAGCAGTTCATGGACTGTCGCTTCTGCATGCGTATCGGGTATGACGCACTGGAATTGCTGGAATCCTTTGGAGCCATAAATTCGGTTCCAGTTAAGAATTCCGTCCAAGGGATAGAAGAAGGGCTCGTAGTGAACATTTTTACGCGTTCTTTCAGCGGGCTGTGCGTGCCAGTACATGTTGTTAAAACACTTTAGCGTGTGTGGGGTGATCGGAGATATAAATGGCGCAAAGGGGACGTTGAGTTTTGATTTTTTGGTGAGCGTCAGCTCGCCATAGGGTGCATGGTCGCCCGCAATGAAAACGCCTCTCCCAACATCACTTCCTTTCGCCAGGCAATCAATCCAGGCGACGCTGTATTCGTGTTGATGATCAAGCTCTTCCGACAATAAAAAGAACTCTTTCAGGTTGCTGAAACGCACTTTTGTACTGTCGATAGCACTGGAATTTATAGAGATCAAGTTGATTTCGCCCCACGTGATGATACCCGTGAGGCCAAGCCCGCCGATGGTTGCCGAATACAACTTGGGATTTTCATATGAGGAGCAAACCAGTGCACCCTTATCGCTTCGCAGTAGCCCGAAACGCGTGACATGGTTACCGAAAGTGCCACGTCGGTGGTGGTTTTTGCCATGGACATCATTGGCAATGGCACCGCCAACCGTCACGAATTGAGTGCCGGGAGTAACGGGCAGGAACCAGCCGTTGGGGATGGCAATATCCAGAATCTGCGCCAGTGTTACCCCAGCTTCAACGATAATGCGGCCTGTCTGCCAGTCAGCCTTTATGAATCGATCCATCAAGCGTGTTTGAATCACCTGATCACTGGTCGCCAAGCAACTGTCGCCATAACTACGGCCATTTCCGTATGGTAAGGTTTCTTCGTAAGTGTCCCGCAAGCTTGTCAGAACGCCCTGTAGTTCGGATCTCCAGCTGCATGGCGTGGCTGTCTGTGCATGTTTTGGATATCGGCCCCATGAGTAAAGATCTGAAGTCATGCTGCTGCCCAAAAAACAACACAAAATAATGCGCCGACTATTAGACTGACCCGGTCACGAATTGCGAATACAACGGGGTCCTCATGGATTAGACCCCGGTGTGTCAGCATCCAGACACGTGTGATCCAAAATAGCAGCAGGGGACACGCCAGCCAGATGATCTGGGGGCTTGAGTAGAGAGCGATGGTCGCCTGGTCATGTATGTAGAGCGCCAGCACCATCACGGCGAGGTATCCGGAGGATGCCCCTAAAGAAGAAATCATTTCGAGGTCACCGGGGTAATAACCGCGCCCCCGGGTTTTCTCTTTTTTTCCTTTTACTCTGGCATCACGCAGCTCTGCGTAGCGTTTGACCAGTGCCAAGCTTAAAAACATAAACATCGAGAAAGCCAGCATCCAAAAGGTTAGCTGAAGCTGGAACGCTGCCGCACCGGCTATGATCCTCAATGTATACAGAGCTGCAAGGGCAATGACGTCAATAGACATGCGGCGCTTTAGATCAAGTGAGTAGACAAGTGTCAGTGCGTAATACGCCAGTAGCACTGCCGAGAACTGCCAGGGTAGAAATAACGCGGCGCCGGCGAAGGCAGCACACAACAAGAGCGGGAACGCCACAATTCCGGTTATGATCGACAGGTCACCAGAGGCAAAGGCTCTACATTTTCTTGAATGATGATGGCGATCATCCGCCAAATCCAGAAGGTCATTCAGAATGTAAACACTGGATGCACACAATCCGAATAACAGGAACGCAAGTATTCCCTGCCGAACCATCATTGGATTCATTACTTGGTGCGCCGCAAGAAGTGGGACGAAAATCAGGGCGTTCTTCATCCATTGGTGGATCCTGATTGCAGAAACCCAGCTTTTTAAAGGTACTACACTCGACAGAAGCGTTTGTTTAACGTTGCCCATCGCTTGTGCTTTACGCAAAACGCCTCGTTCAGGCTCAACCACATAAGCATGTCTTGCTGCCGACCATACCGGGATGTCGTCATGAGAATTACCTACATAGTCGAACCCGGACTCGCCAAAGTGTTCAATCAATAAATCCCGCTTGGACTCTGCTGTCAGATTGCGTTCTTCATTGGTCGCCAGTACAAGATCAAAAAGTTGCAGGTACTCTGCAATTTTCTCGGCCAGAGTGTAATGGCTGGCGGTGGCAAGTACGATGAGTCGATTTTCGTTTTTTGCAATTTTTATCAACTCCAGCACGGCTGGGTTGTAAGGTAAAACATTAACATCTATATCGGTTGCAGAAGCCAGTTGCGACTTCAGCACAGTTTTACCTTGCGCCAGCCAGCCTACCGTTTTATAGAGCTGAAATGGATGGCGACGGATAAATGCCATGCCGGTTTCTACTAATAGGTCCGAACGCAACAACGTTCCGTCGAGGTCAACCACGAGGGGGAGGGTCACAAGAACTGTCCTTGAATGCTGGACTAACAAATCAGTTTGTTAGGTCGATGGAGGCCGCTGGAGGCGATATAGTTGCTCCTGTGATGGCTAGCCAACCATCCACACTGAGTTTTGCGGGGCACGTTACCATAGAGAGGGCTTGTCGTCATGGATCCAGTGCCAATGAGACGCACCCGGATAGACCTTATGGCATAACCATAGACGGTGAGTATTTTTCATTGCAGAGTCCTTTATTCCGCTCAATAGTCTTTAACTACTGGTGGCTAAGCCTTGTCATCATCGGCGGTCTGCGCCTGTGCATGCGTCAATATTTCATGGGCGACTGGTTCACCGCCGCGCAGCATGTACCGTTCGCCAACCGGGATGATGGCCTCACCAAAGTCGCCATCTACGGTGCAGGCGTAGCCGGCAATCAGCTGGTTGCAGCACTTCGCATGGGCCGAGTCTTGCGTCCCGTGGCTTTTATCGATGATGATCCGAGCATCGCGGATCGTTCGATTACCGGGTTGCAAGTCTACAAACCCAAACACATCCAACAGATGATAGACGTAACCGGCGCTCAGGAAATCCTCCTGGCACTACCGTCATCAACCCGCGCACGACGTCAGGAAATTCTCACTATTCTGGAGCGTTTTCCGCTTCACATCTGAAGCGTACCCAACTTCACCGATCTAGCCAGTGGCCGGGTAAAGGTCGAAGACATCCAGGAAGTGGATATCGCCGACCTTCTGGGACGCGATTCGGTGCCTGCACAACCGGATTTGCTCGAGCGCTGTATCAAAGGCAAGACAGTGATGGTCACAGGCGCTGGCGGATCGATCGGCGCAGAGCGTTGCCGGCAGATCTTCTCGCTTGGCCCAACGACGCTTCTGTTGTTCGAACACAGCGAATTCAATCTATACAGCATCCTCTCGGAACTGGAGCCGCGCGCTTGTCGTAAGTCGGTTTCGGTCAAATTGTTGCCAATTCTCGGTTCCATCCGCCACCAGGACAAACTTCTGGATGTGATGAAGACCTGGGGTGTGGACACCGTCTACCACGCTGCCGCTTATAAACACGTCCCGATGGTCGAGCGCAACATTGCCGAAGGCGTGCTGAACAACGTCATTGGCACGCTCAACACCGCTCAGGCTGTGTTGCAGTCGGGTGTGTCCAACTTTGTGCTGATCTCCACCGATAAGGCCGTACGTCCCACTAATATCATGGGCAGCACCAAGCGTTTGGCCGAGTTGACCCTTCAAGCCCTCAGTCGTGAAATTGCCCCGGTGTTGTTCGGCGATAATGCCAATGTGTCTCGGGTCAACAAGACCCGTTTCACCATGGTGCGCTTTGGCAATGTGTTGGGTTCTTCCGGTTCAGTGATCCCGCTGTTCCACTGCCAGATCAAATCGGGTGGCCCGTTGACGGTCACGCACCCGAAAATCACTCGCTATTTCATGACTATCCCTGAGGCCGCGCAACTGGTGATCCAGGCGGGTTCCATGGGGCAGGGCGGTGATGTGTTTGTCCTGGACATGGGCGAGCCGGTGAAGATTGTCGAGCTGGCGGAGAAGATGATTCACCTGTCGGGCTTGAGTGTGCGTTCGGAGAAAAATCTGCAAGGCGACATCTCCATCGAATTCACCGGGCTGCGTCCCGGTGAAAAGCTTTACGAGGAGTTGCTGATCGGCGACAACGTGGCAGCGACGCAACATCCGATGATCATGACGGCCAACGAAGATCATCTGCCCTGGGATGTGCTCAAGGGCCGTTTGAGGGAGTTGCTGATTGCCGTTGATCATGACGATTACGCTCGCGTCCGCCAGATCCTGCGCGAAACCGTCAGCGGCTACACCCCTGATGGCGATATCGTTGACTGGATCTACCAGCAACGTCGCCTCGAACCCTGATTGTTTCACATCCTGTAACGGACACATTTTTGACAGGCTCCAGACATCGCCTAAGTTTGGGAGGCAGCTTCGGAAAAGCTGCTTTCTCAATCGATGTCATGGAGCGTCATTTATGCGTACTGGCTATTTCTACTCTCTGGTTTTTGCCCTGCTCACCAGCGCCTCTATTGCTGCCATTGCTGTGCCGGCGGTAAAACCCGAGGCTGGCAATGCACCCCTGGTGCTGGAAGTTTCTCCCAAGGCACAGTCCGGCAAGGTCGATCTGAATCAGGCCGATGCGCCAACCCTTCAGCGCGAGTTGTCCGGTGTAGGCGAGGCCAAGGCCAAGGCGATTGTTACTTATCGTGAGAGTAATGGGCCGTTTGCGTCCGTGGACGAATTGCTCGAAGTGAAGGGAATCGGTAAAGCGATTCTGGATAAGAATCGCGAGAAGCTTGAGGTGAACTAAGCTTATACGTCAGCGCCAGGGGCCGGTCATTGATCGGCCTTTTTGCTTTCTGGGGAACGCTGTAATGGTGCGCCTTTCGTCGATATGAGAAAAATTACGGCTATCATATACAGCTAAGATTATGCCTATAATAAACTGGTTTCCGCCAAGCGTTCTGAGCCTCAGGCGCTTGTCTTTCCCTTAGGCATCTCCCAGGAGCACAGTCATGAACTCTGTCCAGTCTCAAGGTACGGCCCTCGTCACCGGTGCTTCTTCCGGTATCGGTGCGATTTACGCCGAGCGGTTGGCGGCGCGTGGTTTTGATCTGTTATTGGTTGCCCGTGATCAAGAGCGGCTGGACGCTGCGGCGAGCAAGTTGCGCGCCGAGCATGGCGTTCAGGTCGAGGTGCTCAAGGCGGATCTGACGCAAAAGGATGAGGTGCTGAAGCTTGAACAGCGTCTTCGCAGTGATTCGAGTATCAGCCTGTTACTGAACAACGCCGGGGTTGCAACGGATGGTTTGTTGGCCAATGCCGACATGGATCAGCTGGAGCGTTTGATTCAACTGAACGTGACAACGGTCACGCGGTTGGCTTCGGCAGCGGCCGCCAGTTTTGCCAAGGCGGGTCGGGGAACGATCATCAATATCGGGTCAGTGGTGGCGTTGTTTCCCGAGCGCTTCAACGCGGCTTACAGCGCCAGCAAGGCTTATGTGTTAAGTCTGACGCAGTCGTTGAACGCTGAACTGGATGGCACAGGGGTCAAGGTCCAGGCCGTGTTGCCAGGCGTAACACGCACCGAAATCTGGGAGCGCTCCGGTATCGACGCGACCCAGATTCCGGCGGATATGGTCATGGAAGCCGATGAAATGGTCGATGCCGCGTTGTCGGGTCTGGACCAGGGTGAGTTGATCACCATTCCTTCGTTGCCGGATGCGGCCGACTGGGATGCCTTCATTGCGGCGCGTCATGTAATGGCGCCGAATCTTTCCAAAAGTAAGGCCGCCGCGCGTTACACGTGAGGCGTCATGAATCGGCTTGAGGTATTTGCGGTATGAGTGATCGTCGAGTGGTTGTAACGGGCATGGGCCTGGTGTCGCCATTGGGTTCTGGCGTCGAAGCCGTCTGGTCGCGTCTGTTGGCCGGACGTTCCGGGTTGCGCAATTTGCCGGATGAGGTGGTTGCCGATTTGCCGGCCAAGGTCGGGGGTGCAGTGCCGACGCTGGCTGACGATCCCGAGGCGGGTTTTGACCCGGACCGGGCGACGGCGCCCAAAGAGCAGAAGAAGATGGACCGCTTTATTCTGTTCGCCATGGAAGCGGCGCGTCAGGCGCTGGAACAGGCCGGTTGGCAAGCGGCGGACGCCAATGCCCAGGAGCGTACGGCAACCATTATCGGTTCCGGCGTGGGTGGTTTCGGTGCGATAGCGGATGCGGTGCGCACCACGGACAGCCGTGGGCCGCGACGCCTGTCGCCGTTCACCATTCCTTCATTTCTGGTCAACCTCGCCGCGGGTCATGTGTCGATCCAGCACGGTTTCAAGGGTCCGTTGGGTGCTCCGGTGACAGCTTGCGCGGCCGGGGTGCAGGCGATTGGTGATGCGGCGCGACTGATCCGTTGCGGCGAAGCGGACATTGCCGTGTGCGGCGGCGCGGAGGCGGCGATCGATCGGGTCAGTCTTGCCGGGTTCGCGGCGGCGCGTGCCTTGTCCAGCGGTTTCAACGAAACCCCGGAGCGTGCTTCCCGGCCGTTCGATAGTGATCGCGACGGCTTTGTGATGGGCGAGGGCGCTGGCCTTCTGGTGATTGAATCCCTGGAGCATGCCCTGGCCCGCGGCGCTCAACCGCTGGCGGAATTGGTCGGTTACGGCACCAGTGCCGATGCCTATCACCTGACGGCGGGTCCCGAGGATGGCAGCGGTGCGCGACGGGCGATGTCGCTGGCATTGGCCCAGGCAGGCATTTCGGCGGCGCAGGTGCAGCATCTCAATGCTCACGCAACCTCGACCCCCGTCGGGGACTTGGGAGAGTTGGCGGCCATCAAGGCGTTGTTCGGCACGGATAACAAAATCGCCGTGACATCGACCAAATCGGCCACCGGGCATTTGCTCGGTGCAGCGGGCGGTATCGAGGCGATCTTCACGTTGTTGGCGATTCGCGATCAGGTCGTGCCGGCTACCCTCAACTTCGATAACCCGGATCCCGCCGCCCAAGGCGTGGACATCGTCCACGGTCAGGCGCGGCCGATGGCTATCGAATACGCGCTGTCCAACGGCTTCGGGTTTGGTGGGGTGAATGCCAGCGTGCTGTTCAAGCGCTGGGAGGGTTAGTCCCGGGACTGTTTGAGATAGGCGCGAGTCACGTCGAGAATCCGCTGAGCCAGCTCGGGATTCTCGACACTGCGTGACAGCAGTAAAGCCCCGACCAGTGTCGACATGATGACGATGCTTTGGTCGGCGGCGTCCTCGTCTTCAAGAGTGCCTTGCACTTGTTCGAGCCGTGCGTTGAGCACCACGTCAGTGGTCGGGCTTTGCTGCCCGCGCAGGCCGAGTTCCGATGACATGGTCGGCAACGGGCAGCCTTCATCGGGTGAGGTCTGGTGCCATTCGGACAAATAGGCGTCGATGAACGCTTCCAGCGGACGATCTTGAGCGAAGAGCTCGGCGCAAATCACATCGACCTGCTCGCCCGCGGCTTGCAAAGCCTTTTCCACCAGTTCGTCCTTGGACTTGAAATGCGAGTAGAAACCACCGTGAGTCAGGCCCAGTGCTTTCATCAGCGGTTGCAGACCTGTCGCGCCAATGCCATCGCGGCGAAAGCGCGCTGACGCTTCCTTGATGATGCGTTGGTGGGTCTGGGCTTTATGGTCCTGCGAGTAACGCATCGGGTATCTCCGCAACAATGCGCCATATTAACCAATGAAAATGGGATGGTGATTGTACTTCTACTTCTAAAAAGCATGCAGATGAGTCCAACTCCGTCCTGCTGTTTAGAATGATCTGGCACGAATAGTGATTACTCATTAACTTACGATTGTTGAACAATCACGAGGCAATGAGTATGAACAGCGGACTGTCCCTGGCCGACCACATCACACTTGAGTTGCGCGCCGACATCATTGGCGGCCGGTTGCTGCCCGGCATGGCGTTGGTGGAAAACGATCTGGTGTCTGCCTACAACGCCTCCCGCAATACTATTCGCGAGGCATTGCATCGCTTGGGGCAGGAAGGTCTGACCCGTTATGTGCGCAACAAAGGCGTGATGGTGCGCAGGCTTGGGGTCGAGGACGTGCGGGATCTGTTCAAGGTCAGGCGCACCCTGGAGCTGCAGGCCATCAGCGCAAGTCAGCCGCTGCGCGACTATCAATCCGACCGGATGCTCGAAGCCCTGGAAGCCACCGAGTTTGCCCGGGAGCGCGAAGACTGGCGCGCCGTCGGCACCCACAGCCTGGCCTTTCATCAACACATCGTCGGATTGCTGCGCAGTCCACTGTTCGACGAGTTCTTCACCAACGTCGTCGCGCAATTGCGCCTGGTGTTCTGCACCGCCCCCGATGAATCACGTTTTCAGGCGCCCTGGCTGGCGCGCGACCGGCAGATTCATGAGTTGTTGGCCGAGGGCGACAAACGCGCGGCCGAAGACGCCATGAGCCTGTATCTCGACGATTCCGAACACCTCCTGTTGCAAATGCTTGCTCCAGTTTCCCATCACTGATCGAGGATTCGTGCCATGTACAAAGACTATCCGGCGGCCTATCAAGTCAGCAAAGGTTCCGCCTTGCAGGTGGACAAAGCCTTCTACGAACGGATCCGCGACAAGAAGGACGGGCGCACGCTGATCGAGGCATTCGAGGTGCCAATCCGCACCGGCCGCGCCTGGAAAGTGCCGGCCGGGCATGTGTTTCGCGTGACCACACCCGTCGGGCCGCAAGTCGGGGATTTCAACGTCTGGAATGCCAACGATCCACGGGAGCGTTTGTGGGCGGCACGGACCCGGCAGTTACAGGGCGCACACGTCAGCACCCATGACCGGCTCTGGTCGAACCTGCCTTTTCTGCGGCCGCTGGTGACCATCACCGATGACAGCCTGGCCGGTTACGGGATCGACGAACATGGCGGTCGCTTGCACGATTTGCTCGGCACCCGTTGCGACCCTTATGTGAACAAAATGCTCACCGGCGAAGACTTTCACCATCACTGCCACTCGAACCTTACCCGCGCAGTGCTGCCTCATGGCCTGACCGAATTCGACGTGCATGACGTGCTGAACATTTTTCAGTGCACGGGCCTGAACCACGACGACATGTATTTCATGAAAGCCTGTCCGGCGCAGAAGGGCGATTACCTGGAGTTTTTTGCCGAAATCGATCTGCTGTGTGCGCTCTCGACCTGCCCGGGCGGCGATCTGTCGCTGGCCATGTGGGGGCCGAATGCGCAGGACCCACTAAGCGTGTGTCGCCCGCTCGGGGTGGAGATTTATCGGTTGGAGGATTCGTTGCTTGAGGGCTGGAGCCAGCCTGAACGCGCGGCATACAAAGGGCTGCATGGCCTGCACATCGCCAAGGCCGATTGGGAATAACCGAAAAACACACCTACCTGTAGCAGCTGGCGAAGCCTGCGTTCGGCTGCGAAGCAGTCGTAAATTCGATGCACGCGGTCTAACTGACATACCGCGTTCACTGATTTTACGACTGCTGCGCAGCCGAACGCAGGCTTCGCCAGCTGCTACAGGTGAGCCGTCTGGCGATGTTTGTTTTAGCGGTCCTGCGCATCCTTGGCGTCCGCTTCCGCGTTGCGTTCAGCGACGCGTTTGCGTTGCTCCTCGGTCAGTTCGACCTTGTTGGCGGTGTCACGCAACATCATCAAACCACCAACGATCGAGCCGATTGCAACGACCAGAATCAACCAGGCATACCAGGGCATAGGGCTCTCCTTGAGGGCAGGCCGATTGGCGGGTTTCGCCAACCGATCGTGCATACCACTTTGAGCGATTAATTTTCGCAGTGGTTCCATTCTATGCCTGTTACATCTTGCACATACCCCGTAGGAGCTGCCGAAGGCTGCGATCTTTTGATTTTGGCGTCATTACGAGCACTAAAAATCAAAAGATCGCAGCCTTCGGCAGCTCCTACGCGGATCGCGTCTTTATAAGCCGGTGAGCATCGCGTCCGCCGGCGCATCCGCGCGCAACTGCGCCGTGAGCATGAAGTACACGAACCCCACCGCCATGAAGCCCAGGAAAATCACCCCGATCAACGTGTTGAACCAGGCCATTGCCACCAGGCAGACCACCGCCAGTACCAGCGCAATGAACGGCACCAACGGATAGCACGGCGCGCGAAAGGTGCGCTCCAGATTCGGTTCGGTTTTGCGCAGTTTGAACAGGCTGAGCATGCTCATGATGTACATCACGATCGCCCCGAAGACCGCCATCGTGATCATCGCCGCCGTCAGCGTCATGCCGCCCAGGTAGATCAAACCATCGCTATAAATCGCGGCAATGCCGATCACGCCCCCGGCGATGATTGCCCGGTGCGGGGTCTGAAAGCGCGACAACTTGGCCAGAGACGTCGGCAGGTAACCGGCCCGGGCGAGGGCGAAGAACTGCCGCGAGTAGCCGAGGATGATTCCGTGGAAACTCGCCACCAGGCCGAACAGGCCAATCCACACCAGCATGTGCAACCAGCCCGAACTTTCGCCAACCACGGTTTTCATCGCTTGCGGCAGCGGGTCGTTGATGTTCGACAAGGTGCGCCAGTCACCGACGCCGCCGGCAAAGAACATCACACCCATTGCCAGCAATACCAACGTCAGAATGCCGCTGATGTAGGCCTTCGGAATGGTGCGTTTCGGATCCTTGGCTTCTTCGGCGGCCATGGCGGCGCCTTCGATGGCCAGGAAAAACCAGATGGCGAAGGGAATCGCCGCGAACATCCCGGCAATCGCCGGCGCGCCGAACACATCGGAACCGGCCCAGCCGTTCAGCGCGAAGTTACTGAAGCTGAACGCCGGGGCGACCACGCCCATGAACACCAACAGTTCGGCCACTGCGAGAACGCAGACCACCAATTCGAAGGTTGCGGCCAGTTTCACCCCGAGGATGTTCAGGCCCATGAACACGATGTAGGCACCGACCGCTGCGTGTTTTGGGTCGAGTGCGGGGAATTGCACGTTGAGGTAGGCACCGATGGCCAAGGCAATGGCCGGCGGGGCGAAGACAAATTCAATCAGTGTCGCCAGCCCCGCGATCAATCCGCCTTTCTCGCCAAAGGCGCGGCGGCTGTAGGCAAAGGGACCACCAGCGTGAGGAATCGCGGTGGTCAGCTCGGTGAAACTGAAGATGAAGCAGGTGTACATGGTTGCGACCATGAAGGACGTCACCAGAAAACCGAGTGTGCCCGCCACGCCCCAGCCGTAACTCCAGCCGAAGTATTCACCGGAAATCACCAGCCCGACCGCAATGCCCCACAGGTGCAGCGTGCCCAGCGTGGGTTTGAGTTGTGTGTTCATGCGTTGCTCCCTGAACGGTTTGGAAAGCTCGGGGGAGGACGTTTGCAGTGGGCGTGCCAGTGTTGTGATGGCGGTCGTAAAGTGCAGAAAGGCGTCGTATCGGGGATGTTTGCCCCCGAATGACTGTTTTTTGTGCGCCAGTTGGGGGCAATGGTGTCTGTTATGCCGCCATCGCGAGCAAGCTCGCTCCCACAATGGACAGCGTCGTCACGACCAACGCATTCCAAATGTGGGAGCGAGCTTGCTCGCGATGAGGCCAGTCCAGACGCCACAAAACCAAGCTGTAACGAAGCCATAAACCCACTCTTTACGCTTTCTTTATGCACAGCCAACACCCTCGATCTCGTTCCTTTACAGCCTTCCTTCCGACAATGACTCCACACGCGGCAATACGCCGTAACACGGAGAACTTCCATGAGCGTTCTGGACGGGGTGTCACTGCTACTGGCAGTGGGGCTGTTCATTTATCTGTTGGTTGCGCTGTTGCGCGCGGACCGGAACTAGGAGCGGCTATGCACAGTTATGACTATTGGCTGATCCTCGCCTTCTTCGCCCTGGTGCTGATCCCGGCACCGTTTCTGGGGCGCTTCTATTACAAGGTGATGGAAGGCCAGCGCACCTGGCTGACACCGATCCTCGGCCCGGTAGAGCGTGGATGTTATCGGGTGGCCGGCGTTGATCCGCAGGCCGAACAGAGCTGGCAGAAATACACCCTGGCCTTGCTCGCCTTCAACCTCGCTGGCTTTTTGCTGTTGTTCGCGATCCTGCTGTTTCAGGATTACTTGCCGCTGAACCCGCAAAACCTGCCGGGTCAGGAGTGGACGCAAGCGTTCAATACTGCCGTCAGCTTCATGACCAATACCAACTGGCAGTCCTACAGCGGCGAAGCGACCCTGAGCTACCTGAGTCAGATGGTCGGCCTCACCGTGCAAAACTTCGTCAGCGCCGCCACCGGCCTCGCCGTGTTGGTAGCCCTGTGTCGCGGGATCGGCCGCAAGTCGAGCAAGACCCTCGGCAACTTCTGGGTCGACATGACCCGCGCTACCCTCTACGGCTTGCTGCCGTTGTGCCTGCTGCTGGCGCTGTATCTGGTCTGGCAGGGCGTGCCGCAAACCTTCGCGCACTACGTGAATGCGGTGACGATGCAAGGCGTCGATCAGGTGATCCCGCTGGGCCCGGCTGCTAGTCAGATTGCGATCAAGCAACTGGGCACCAACGGTGGTGGCTTCTTCGGCGTCAACTCGGCGCACCCGTTCGAGAACCCGACGGCGTGGAGCAACCTGTTCGAAGTCGGCTCGATCATTCTGATCCCGGTGGCGCTGGTGTTCACCTTCGGCCACTACGTGAAAGACCTGCGTCAGAGCCGCGCGATCATTGCCTGCATGCTGGCGCTGTTCCTGATCGGCGGCGCGACGTCGCTGTGGGCTGAATACCAGCCGAACCCGACCCTGAACAATGTCGCCGTCGAACAGACCGCGCCGCTGGAAGGCAAGGAAGCACGCTTCGGCACGACCGCCACGGTGCTGTGGTCGGTGACCACCACGGCGGCGTCCAACGGTTCGGTCAACGGCATGCACGACAGCCTCAACCCGCTGAGCGGGATGGTCGCGATGGTCAACATGATGGTCGGCGAAGTGATCTTCGGCGGCGTCGGTGCCGGGCTCTACGGCATGTTGCTGAACGTGTTGATCGCGGTGTTCCTCGCCGGCCTGATGATCGGCCGCACCCCGGAATACCTTGGCAAGAAACTCCAGGCCAAAGAAGTGCAACTGTTGGTGGTGACCTTGCTGGTGATGCCGGTCGGTGTGCTGGTACTCGGCGCGATTGCCGCCAGCCTGCCAGGCCCGGTCGCGGCGGTGAGCAACCCCGGTCCTCACGGTTTCAGTCAGTTGCTTTATGCCTACACCTCGGCCAGTGCGAACAACGGTTCGGCGTTCGCTGGATTTGGGGCGAACACAGCGTTCCACAACCTGATGCTGGGCCTTGGCATGTTGATCGGTCGCTTCGGTTACATCCTTCCGGTACTGGCTCTGGCCGGTAGCCTGGCGATGAAGAAAACCGCACCGATCGGCCAGAACAGCTTCCCGACTCACGGCCCGCTGTTCGTGACCTTGCTGACCGTGACCATTTTGCTGGTGGGTGGTTTGACCTTCCTGCCGACATTGGCGCTGGGTCCAATCGCTGAACATCTGAGCCTGGGCTTCTAAGGAGTTAATGATGAATATGCCCGCAACTAAAGCCGCTGCCGTCAAGGCGCCGGAACAACCGAAAACCGCGATCTCGGCCCTCTGGCGTCCGGCGCTGGTGCAAGCCTTCGTCAAGCTCGACCCACGACAATTGCAGCGTGCGCCGGTGATGCTGGTGGTCGAACTGACCGCGATCCTGACCACCGTGCTGTGCTTCATTCCCGACAGCAGCGTGCCGACTTTTGTCGCCGCGCAAATCGCCTTGTGGTTGTGGTTCACCGTGCTGTTTGCCAACTTCGCCGAAGCACTGGCCGAAGGTCGCGGCAAGGCCCGCGCCGACAGCCTCAAGGCCGGTAGCGAAGGCCTGAGTGCCCGGCGCAAAACCAGCAACGACGCCTTTCAGGTTGTGCCGGCCACCAGCCTGCGCAAGGGCGATGTGGTCCGCGTTGAAGCGGGGGAAATGATCCCCGGTGACGGCGAGGTGATCGAAGGTATCGCAGCGGTCAACGAAGCGGCGATTACCGGTGAATCCGCGCCGGTGATTCGCGAATCCGGCGGCGACCGTTCGGCCGTTACCGGCAACACCCGACTGGTGTCCGACTGGCTGCTGGTGCGCATCACCGCCAACCCGGGCGAGTCGACACTCGATCGCATGATCGCTTTGGTCGAAGGCGCCAAACGCCAGAAAACCCCGAACGAAGTGGCGCTCGACATCCTGCTGATCGGCCTGACCCTGATCTTCCTGTTGGTGGTCGTCACCCTGCAACCGTTCGCCCACTTCGCCAACGGCAGCCTGCCGCTGGTGTTCCTGGTGGCGTTATTGGTCACGCTGATTCCGACCACCATTGGCGGTCTGTTATCGGCCATCGGTATCGCCGGGATGGACCGTCTGGTGCGCCTGAATGTGATCGCCAAATCCGGTCGCGCCGTGGAAGCGGCGGGGGACGTGCACGTCCTGCTGCTGGACAAGACCGGCACCATCACCTTCGGTAACCGTCGTTGCACCGCGGTTTACGCAGCACCTGGCGTCACCGCCAAGGAACTCGCCGAGGGTGCATTGTTCGCCTCGCTGGCCGATGACACGGCTGAAGGTAAATCCATCGTCGAGTACCTGCGCAGCACTCAGCCACAACCTGAGCCTGCCACCGAGTTGCTCACCGCCGTACCGTTCAGCGCCGAGACGCGTCTGTCTGGTGTCGACTATCAAGGCCGCGTGTATCGCAAAGGCGCGGTGGATTCGTTGCTGGCGTTCGTCGACCTGAAACGCGCCGATCTGGCCGCGCCTCTGTCCCGGGAAATCGACAAGATCGCCCAGAGCGGCGGCACCCCGTTGCTGGTCTGCGTCGACGGTAAATTACTCGGCGCGATCCACCTCAAAGACGTGGTCAAACCCGGCATCCGCGAGCGTTTTGCCGAGCTGCGCAAACTGGGCATCCGCACCGTCATGGTGACTGGCGACAACCCGCTGACCGCTGCGGCGATTGCGGCCGAGGCGGGCGTCGATGACGTGCTGGCCGAAGCCACGCCGGAGAAAAAACTGGCGCGCATTCGTCATGAACAGAACGACGGTCGCCTGGTCGCCATGTGCGGCGACGGCGCCAACGACGCCCCGGCCCTGGCCCAGGCGGACGTGGGCATGGCGATGAACGACGGGACGCAAGCGGCGCGCGAAGCTGCGAACATGGTCGACCTCGACAGCGATCCGACCAAGCTGTTGGACGTGGTGCAGATCGGCAAGGAATTGCTGGTGACCCGCGGTGCGCTGACGACGTTTTCCATCGCCAACGACGTGGCCAAATACTTCGCGATCCTGCCGGCGCTGTTCGCCTCAATTTATCCGCAACTGGGCGTTCTCAACGTCATGCACCTGAGCAGTCCGCAGAGCGCGATTCTCTCGGCGATCGTGTTCAACGCCTTGATCATTGTGGTGCTGATTCCGCTGGCATTGCGCGGTGTGCGCGTGCAGGCGGCGAGTGCGGCGGCGTTGCTGCGACGCAATCTGTTGATCTATGGATTGGGCGGGATTGTGGTGCCGTTTGTGGGGATCAAGGCGATCGACATGCTGTTGACCGCATTGCATCTGGTTTGACCCTGGCGCGGTGTGCCAGGCACACCGCCTTCGCGAGCAAGCCCGCTCCCACAGGGGAATGCGTTTCAAATGTGGGAGCGGGCTTGCTCGCGAAAAACACGACACGGCTCACCTGACTGAACGCTGCACTTGTTCACTGATTTCGAGGATTCTGAAATGTCTACAATGATACGTCCGGCCCTGAGCCTGCTCGTCCTGATGACCCTGATCACCGGCGTCGCCTATCCACTGGTGGTCACCGGTGTCGCCCAGGTCGCATTCCCCGATCAAGCCAATGGCAGCCTGGTCCACGACGCCGATGGCAAGGTCCGCGGCTCCTCACTGATCGCGCAGGATTTCGTCGGTGACGCCTGGTTCCATCCTCGGCCATCGGCCGGTGCATTTGCTACCGTGTCGAGCAGTGCCAGCAACCTCTCGCCGAGCAACCCGGCCCTGGCTACTCGGGTGATCGACGATGCCAACAAGCTGCTGGTGCCGGGCCAGGGTCCGGTGCCATTGGCAATGGTCACCACCTCCGGCAGCGGCCTCGATCCACACTTGCCACCGGCCGCGATTGCCTATCAACTGGCGCGTGTTGCGGCAGCGCGCAATTTGCCGGTGTCTACGCTTCAGCAGTTGATGGATGCGCATATCGAGCAGCCATTGGTGGGGCCGCCGGTGGTGAACGTGTTGGCGCTGAACATGGCGCTGGAAAGCCTGTAGAACGGTGGTGGCGCCATTCGCGAGCAAGCCCGCTCCCACACTGGATCTGCGTAACACTGAAGATCAAATGTGGGAGCGGGCTTGCTCGCGAAGGCGGCTGAACAATCACTACATCAACATCTGAAAAAAGAGAGCTTCAAGCATGAGTGACTCCGGCCGCGCCGATGCGCTGTTAGCAGACCTGCCCCGCGATGGCCGTGGCCGGCTCAAGGTTTTTCTCGGCGCCGCACCCGGTGTCGGCAAGACCTACGCCATGCTCCAGGCAGCCCACACCCAACTGCGTCAGGGCGTGAAAGTCATTGCCGGCGTGGTCGAAACCCACGGCCGCGCCGAGACCGAAGCGCTGCTCGGCGGCTTGCCGCAGCAGCCGTTGGTGCGTTCGGAATACCGTGGCGTCATGCTCGAAGAAATGGACCTCGACGGTTTGCTCAGCGCTAAACCGAAACTGGTGCTGGTGGACGAACTGGCGCACAGCAACGCCCCCGGCAGTCGCCACACCAAGCGCTGGCAAGACATTCAGGAACTGCTCGCTGCAGGCATTGACGTATTCACCACGGTCAACGTCCAGCACCTGGAAAGTCTTAACGACAAAGTGCGTGGCATCACCGGCGTGCAGGTTCGCGAAACCCTGCCGGACTGGGTGCTGCAAGAAGCCTATGAACTGCTGCTGATCGACCTGCCGCCGCGCGAGCTGCTTGAGCGTCTACGCGATGGCAAGGTCTACGTGCCGGAGCAGGCGAGGGCGGCCATCGACGCCTTTTTCACCCAGACTAACCTCACGGCCCTGCGGGAACTGGCGATGCAAACCGCCGCCGCTCAGGTCGATGATGATTTGGCCCAGGGCTATCGCCAGCTGGGCCAAGCGGCGCCGGCGATACGCGGTCGCCTGTTGGTCGGCGTCGATGGCGATGCACAGGCCGAGCGTCTGGTGCGTCACGCCAGCCGCGTCGCCCAGCGTCGGCATTTGCCGTGGAGCCTGGTGCATGTGGACAACGGCAGCGTGCGTGACGAGCAGTCACGGCTGCGTCTGCAAAGTGCCCAGCAATTGGCCGAACGCCTCGGCGGCGAAGTGGTGCTGTTGCGCGCCGGGGAAGTGGCAAAAACCTTGATCCAGCACGCCGCCGAACGCCGCGCGAGTCTGGTGTTGGTCGGTCAGTCCCGGCAGCGTTTGCGTCGACGGTTGTTCGGCGGCGGTCTGGCGTCACGTTTGCTGCGCGATGCGCGCGGGCTGGAAATCAACGTCCTCGACAGCGATCACGAACAGCATCAGCCGCGTCAGCGTTCGGCGCAGGCACTGGTGTGGTTCGACTACGCGCTGGCGCTGGTGGCGACGGTGCTCGCCAGTGCCTTGGCCTGGGCGGTGGCGAGTGTCTTGCCGCTACCGAATATTTCGCTGGTGTTCCTCGCCGCGGTGTTGCTGGTGGCGGTGCGCAGCAGCCTTGGCCCGGCGCTGGCCTGTGCGGCGCTGTCGTTTCTGACCTATGACTTTCTGTTTATTCCGCCGAATTTTTCTTTCCGCATCCAGCGCGAAGAAGACGTGCTGACCTTGCTGTTTTTCCTGCTGATGGCAGCGCTCACCGGTAACCTCGCGGCCCGGCAACGGCGGCAATTGCAGGCGCTGCGCGACACTCAGGAAGAGACCACCGAACTGCTCGACCTGTCGCGCAAACTCACCGCTGCCACCGACCGCCAGGCGGTGGTCAGCGCCGCGGCCCAGCACCTCGATGGCTGGAGTGATCTGCAACTCTGCCTGCTCAATCAAGACGGGCAGGGCGGCTGGAAAGTCGAAACCGGTGGCCCGCTGGAATTTTCCGAAGCCGAGCGCGCTGCTGCCGATTGGGCCTGGCAACACGATCAACCGGCGGGCGCGGGCACCGGCACGCTGCCGTTCGGACGTTGGTGGTGGTGGCCGTTGTCGGTGGAAGACGGGCCGCTGGCATTGCTCGGTGTGTGTGCCAAAGAGGGCCAGACCTTGAGTGGTCAGCGTCGGCGTTTGTTGACTGCGCTGAGCCAACCGCTGGCTCAGGCGCTGGCGCGTGCGCAATTGGCCGAAGACCTGGAAGCCGCCCGGCTGCACGGCGAAACCGAGCAACTGCGCAGTGCCTTGCTGGCCTCGGTGTCCCATGATTTGCGCACGCCGCTGACCTCCATGCGCGGCAGCATCGACAGCCTGTTGGCCCTCGGTGAAGCAATCCCGCTGGAGGATCGCCGCGAACTGCTCGAAGGCACTCGCGATGAAGCCGAGCGCCTCGATCGCTACATTCAGAACCTGCTGGACATGACCCGCCTCGGGCACGGCGCCCTGAAGCTGGCGCGGGACTGGGTGTCGCCGGCCGACATCGTCGGCAGTTCGCTCAATCGTCTGCGCGCCGTGCTGGCGCCGTTGCAAGTGGCCACCGAAGTGCCGCCGGAGTTGCCGCTGCTTTACGTCCACGCCGCGCTGATCGAACAGGCGCTGGTCAATGTGCTGGAAAACGCCGCGCGGTTTTCACCGTCTCACGGTCGCCTGCAATTGCGCGCCGGAGCCGACGACAGCGAGCTGTTTTTTTCGGTGAGCGATGAAGGGCCGGGGATTCCGCAGGAAGAGCGGGCAAAGATTTTCGACATGTTCTACACCGCGGCGCGCGGTGATCGTGGCGGGCAGGGGACCGGGCTGGGGCTGGCGATCTGTCAGGGCATGGTCGGTGCTCACGGCGGGCGGATCAGTGTCGCCGATGGCATCGAAGGGCGCGGCACTTGCATCACCTTGCACCTGCCATTGCAGGCTCAGCCGGCCTTTGAAAATTAAGAGCCGAAAGTGAAGCCTGATCGCGCTTGCGCTACTCTCTTGCCACTTCTTTGTGTTGATGTGAATTCATGAGCCAGACCGCGACCATTTTGGTCATCGACGACGAACCGCAGATCCGTAAATTCCTGCGCATCAGCCTCGCCTCCCAGGGCTACAAAGTGCTGGAGGCCGGCACCGGCACCGAGGGCCTGGCCCAGGCTGCCCTGAATAAACCGGACCTGCTGGTACTCGACCTCGGCCTGCCGGACATGGACGGCCAGCAAGTGCTGCGCGAGTTTCGCGAGTGGTCGACGGTGCCGGTGCTGGTGCTCTCGGTGCGCGCCAGTGAAGGGCAGAAAGTCGAAGCACTGGACGGCGGCGCCAACGACTACGTGACCAAACCGTTTGGCATTCAGGAGTTTCTTGCGCGGGTGCGTGCCTTGTTGCGTCAGGCGCCGGCGGGAGAAGCGCAACCCGCGGCGCTGACGTTCGGCCCGTTGACCGTCGACCTGGCTTATCGCCGGGTATTACTCGACGGCACCGAAGTCGCGCTGACCCGCAAGGAATACGCGGTGCTGGCGCAACTGGCGCGGCATCCGGGGCGGGTCATCACCCAGCAGCAACTGCTCAAGGACATCTGGGGGCCGACCCATACCGAGGACACTCACTATTTGCGGATTGTGGTCGGGCACCTGCGCCAGAAACTGGCGGATGATCCGACTCAGCCCAGATTCATCGTCACTGAGGCGGGGGTCGGGTATCGGCTTTTGAGTGAGGGCAGCCTTTAGGTATTTGTGTTGTCTGATCCGGCGTCATCGCGAGCAAGCTCGCTCCCACAGGGATATGCATTCCAATGTGGGAGCGAGCTTGCTCGCGATGAGGCCTTTTCATTCACTCGAGAAGTTCAGGAATCCCGCTCATTCTCATACCGATCTAGCGTATCCCGCGCAATCTCCCGCCCTAGCGCGATCAGTTCCGGCGCCTTGTAAAACTCGAAAAACCGGCACACCCGTTTCGGCACGTTGATCAAAATATCCGGCGGATAACCGGCGATCTTGTACTGCGCCAATGAGGTTTGCATCACCTCGAAACTCTGGTTGATCAGATCCAGCAAAGAGGCCGGGCCGACGTTGTCGATGATGAACGAGCCGGTGGCGGACTTAGGTGCGCCGTCGCGTTCAGGGGCGGCTGCCGGTTGCTGGGCTTCGGGTGCGGCGGATTCGATCCACGGGTTGATCTCGGCCGCTTCTGCCATCAACGCTTCCTTTTCCAGCAGCAGCAATTGCTCCGCCTGTTTGCGGCGGAAGGGCAATTTTGAACCGAGCGAGTTGATCAGGCTGTCGAAACGGGTCTTGAACGCCGCCGGGCGCTGGATCACCGGCAGTTGATAGTGGCGCTGGTTGGTGGAATTGAGGTTGACCGCGATGATCAGGTCGCAATGACTCGACACCACCGGCACGATCGGTAACGGGTTGAGGATGCCGCCGTCCACCAGCATGCGGTTGCCCTGCATCACCGGGGTGAACAGGCTGGGAATCGCCGCCGAAGCGCGCATGGCCTGGTGCAGGCATCCTTCCTGAAACCAGATTTCCTGCTGATTGGTCAGGTCGGTGGCTACCGCCGTGTAAGGGATGCGCAAGTCTTCAATATTGATCTCGCCGACGATCTTGCGGATCTGCCCGAAAACCTTCTCCCCGCGAATCGCACCCAGACGAAAACTGACGTCCACCAGACGCAAGACGTCGAGGTAATCAAGGCTTTCGATCCAGTTGCGATATTCGTCGAGTTTACCAGCGGCATAGATCCCGCCGACCACCGCGCCCATGGAACATCCGGCAATGCAGGCAATGTCGTAGCCACGCCGTTCGATTTCTTCAATGACCCCGATATGGGCGTACCCCCGGGCCCCACCTGAGCCCAGCACCAGTGCGACACGCTTTTTCATGAATCGCCCTCGTCTGACAAGGTTCAACAATGCACCCATCGAGGGGCGCGCTTCAATCGCTAAGGTCGTTTCGTGAGGCGAGTGCGTCGTTTTTTCGACACTCCATGGCGGTAGATGGGTATTCTCGCGAGCGCTAAAGTTTCCGCGGTGGGACCAAGGCACTTTTCACGCGCCAGACCGTCTTAACTGCACGACTGTTAACCTATTTTTGAGGTGTGAGTGATGAAAGCCTGGATCTGTGTGTCATTGATTGCCCTGGCCCTCGCCGGTTGCGCCGGCAAAACCGCTTATCGTGACAGCTGCGCCAACGGGATCGATGCGGCGTGGCATGAGCTGGACCTGGCCAAGGCTGAAGGTTTCGCCGGGAATGTCAGTTACTCCAAGGCGCTGTCGCTGTTGACCGGTGCCAAGACCCAGCAGCAATTCGAAGCGTTCGAAGGCTGCGCCAAGAAGGCCGAGAAGGCGCGTTTCTATATTCGTGAGTCGCGCGCCGGCCGTTGAGGCATGATGTAGGCATTAGGGGCAATTCGATTCAGGGAGCAAGTGATGTCTGCCTTGGTTGATCGGTTGGTGGCCCATGTCCTGGGCCTGGAAGTCCGTTTGCTGGCCTGTCAGGCACGCTTGAGTGCGCGCACCGACCCTGAAGCGCTGCACGATCTGCGCACCACGGTTCGCCGTTTGCGCAGTCTGCTGCGGCCATTGCGCGGCTTACCCGGGGTCGAACAGCTGGAAGCGGCGGCGTCCCGGGTCGGCGACTTGACTACGCCGTTGCGCGATCGCGAAGTGTTGGCGGCGTACTTGCTCGAGCATGATCAACCCGAGGCTGCCCATCGGCGCATGGCGCAGATGGCTGAGGCTTACCCAGCGGTCGCTACGAGTCCTGAAGTGGCGCAGTTGCTGATGATCCTCGACGCCTTTCCGCGTTTTCTGCGGGCCTCCCAACGTCAGGGCTTGCTCAAGGGCTTGCGCCGGCGCATCGAAAAACGTTTGGCCAAGCAGTGGAAAAAACTCGACAAAGCCCTGCACGATCCGGCGCATGATCGCCACCGTTTGCGCCTGCTGATCAAGCGTGTGCGTTACGGCATCGAAGCCTATCCCGAACTGGATCGACTGCCGAAAGCGGCGATGCCGCGCTTGAAGTCCGCGCAAGGTGCCTTGGGCGATTGGCACGATTGCTTGCAATGGCTGGCCATGGCCGAGCAGGAAGCCGATTTGCAGCCCTGCGTCGCGGCCTGGAAAACCGCCATGGCCAAGGCCGAAGGCCGCGCCGACCGCGTCCTCGACAAACTCAGCGCCGCCTGTTTCAAATCCTGAAACCACCACAAATCGGGCCTGATCACCCTAGGGGGGGCCACACTGAGCCAATGTGTGTGCGGGCTTGCTCGCGAAAGCGGTCTGTCAGTCACATCTGTTTTGGATGTGCCGCCGTCTTCGCGAGCAAGCCCGCTCCCACATTTGATCACTGTTGAATTTTGAATCGATGTCCGGCACACGGCCTATCTGTCAGCTTCTTTGGCCGGAATAAGCGCTGTGCCACCCCCGCAGGCTGGTTAAGATCCCTTCATCCTTTTCCCGCACCGAGGTTTCCATGCGCTTTTCCGATCTGCTCGACGCTGTCCGCAGCCAGCCGCTGGAGCTGTCTATCCCGGCCGAATGGGCTCAGGGGCGTGCCAGCTTCGGTGGCCTGGTGGCCGCCTTGCAGTACGAAGCCATGCGCGCAAAAGTCCCGGCGGATCGTCCGGTGCGCTCGCTGGCGATCACCTTTGTCGGTCCGGTCGAGCCAGAAGTGCCGGTCAGCTTTGAAGTCGATGTGTTACGCGAAGGCAAAGCGGTCAGCCAGGTGCTGGGTCGGGCAATGCAGAAAGGCCAGGTGGTGACGTTGGTCCAGGGCAGCTTCGGCGCCTCGCGACCGTCGGAGGTGGCGGTGATCGCCGAACCGGCGCCCGAGATGAAACACTGGGACGACTGTCAGGAATTGCCTTACATCAAAGGCGTGACTCCAGAGTTCATGCGGCATCTGGCGATGCGCTGGAGCGTCGGCGGTCTGCCGTTCACCGGCAACAAATCCCGCGAGATGGGCGGCTGGGTGCGCTTGCGTGGCGACGTGAAGGAAGAAGCGGTCAGCGAGGCACATATCCTGGCGCTGGTCGACGCCTGGCCTCCGGCGCTGTTGCCGCACCTGAAAAAACCGGCGATGGGCAGCACGCTGACCTGGACCATCGAATTCGTCCAGCCGTTGCTTGAATTGAGCACGCTGGACTGGTGCAAATACCTCGTCGAGATCGAGCATGCCGCTGACGGCTACGGTCATGCGGCCGCGAAATTGTGGAACGCGGACGGTCAGTTGATTGCCATGAGCCGGCAGACGGTGACGATTTTCGCCTGATCAGTGACGACGGTGGCGCTCACGCCAGGCGCGCCACCAGCCGCCGCTCAGGAAGAACCGTGGGAAGGTCAGAAACTGCTCGACCAGCAAGCGCGACACGGCATCTTTGCGATCACTGAACGGCTCGGAGGCTTGCGCCTCCAGGCGGTGACCGTGGCGTTGCAGGCCGAGGGCGGCGAGCAGGCCAATGACGCCAATCGCGACATTGGCGAAGCTCAGACTGAACACTCCCGAGACAATCAGCAGAAACGCCACGATGAACAGCGGCACGGCAATCAGGTGCAGCACCAGATTGGTCGGGTGCTGGTGATTGTTCGGGTACGCTCGCCATTGCCAGGCGGGAAGGTTGGGGTGACGTTTGCCCATGATGGTAATCCTTGGTTCGTTGAGGCTCTTGAACAAAGAATAGGCCGGGGCAAGCCAGTCGGCGAATCAAGGCTGGCTATCGGAGTGATAGGTGTCATGTTCGGAATTGATGTTAATTGAGCTGACGCCTTCGCGAGCAAGCCCGCTCCCACAGGTAATGCGCAAATATTGAAGTGGCGCTAACCCTGTGGGAGCGGGCTTGCTCGCGAAGGGGTCCTTACAGCTTCAGCTGCCCGATAGCCTTGCTCAACTCCCCGGCCAACGCCGCCAGCTCATTGCTGGTGGTCGCCGACTCCACGGTCTGCTGCACGGTGTTCTCGGTCACATCCCGAATGCTCACCACCGCCCGATTCATCTCTTCCGCCACGTGGCTCTGCTGCTCGGCCGCCACCGCGATCTGCGTGTTGCTTTCACGCATCTGTGCCACGGCGCTGGTGATTTCTGCCAACGCTACGCCGGCCTCCTGAGCCTGCTGCACGCAATCGTCGGCCTTGAACGAGCTTTCCTGCATGAAATCCACCGCGTCCCGAGTCCCTGCCTGCAACGCGGAAACCATGATCGTGATCTCGTCAGTGGAGGTCTGGACACGTTTGGCCAGGTTGCGCACTTCATCGGCAACCACCGCAAAACCGCGACCCATTTCACCGGCACGGGCCGCTTCAATCGCTGCGTTCAGCGCCAGCAGATTGGTCTGCTCGGCGATGCTGTGAATCACACTGACCACGCCGTTGATTTTCTGACTGTCCTCGGCCAGACGTTGAATCATCTCGGCAGTTTGCTGCACCCCGCTGGACAGGCCGGCAATCGACTTCTGCACCCGACTGACCACTTCCTGCCCGCTGCCGGCCAGGGTGTCGGCGGTTTGCGAGAGATCGCGGGTGGCGCCAGCGTGCTGGGCAATGTGATAGACCGTGGCGGTCATTTCGTTGATCGCCGTGGCGGCCTGATCGGTTTCGCTTTGCTGGCCGAGCATGCCGTGACGCACCTCGTTCATGCTCGACGCCAACCGTGCCGCGCCGACATCCAGTTGCCGGGCGGTGCTGGCGACGGTGTTGACCACCCGCTGGTAACCGGCCTGCATGGCGTTGAAGGCATTGGCCATCTGCCCGACTTCGTCAGTGCAGGCCAGCGGCACACGGGCCGACAGGTCACCGGTTTTCTCGACGTGAAGCATCACGTCTTTCAGCGTATTGAGCTGGCTGAGCAGGAAGCGGATCAACAATTGCGAAGCGCCGAGCATCGCCAGCATCAGGATTGCCACCGCCACGGCATAGTTGGGAAAACGCTCGCCAAATACCTGGGTCAGGCTCGGGCCATGGGCAATCACCGCGACCTGATTGCCATCCGTGCGCGTAAACACTTCAGCGCCCATCAACGGGTTGTTGCCGAACAGCGGCATGGCATTGATTCCGACCCAGCCGTTGGAATCGGCCAGTTCCAGTACCGGCTGCCCGTTCAGCAGCGGTGCCTGCCCGCGACTGAAAGTCAGCACGTTATCGGCGTTGGGGAGCGGCTGCCCGGCGGGCCAGGCGTTGAGCAGTCGCGCCTGGGCTTGTGCCGATGCCTGATAAGCATGGCTGCGGGCCTGTTGTTCGAGCTGTACGGCGTACAACACCAGCAGCAAGGTCGTGACGAAGGCGACGGCGTTGACCGCCCAGAATTTGTATTTCAGCGAGATATTGCTAAGCCAGGCACCCATGGAGGTCTTCTCTGATAGCGGAAACAGTTTCGGCAAGGTGCCAGTATTGTGCCGCTACTCAGGGTGCCGGGTCTTGATGTGGGTCAACAATCCCGGCCATGCTCGCGCACAGGAATTGCGGGGCGTAATGCGCTATCCTTCGCGCCTTCAAATTTCCCTCGCTACAGGATTCCGCCCCATGAAAGCCGCACTCGTCGAACTCATCAGCAAAATAAGCTCCGGGTGCATGAGCGATGACGAAATCCTGAAAGTCGCTGACGAAGCGGCCCAGGCCTACGCCGATCCCGAGGCTTTTCTGACGGCCAATCCGGATATCAACTACGACGAAACGTTCCCGATTCCGCTGGGCGAGTGGGTCGTCATCGGCAGTCTTCCGGAGACCGTGCTGTTCCAGGCCGACACCTACATGGACCTGTTCGCCCAGATCGTCGCCTCGTTCGGGCCCGGGGTTGATTTCAATATCAAGCCCAAGCAACTGGCCAAGACTGAAGCCCTGACCGCACTCAATCGCATTCAGGTGCAGATGGGCAGCATGAACAAGGAAAACGGTGGTTACACGCTGATGAACTTCAGTCAGTTGCTCGACGACGAACTGCAAGTGGTGCTGGTCTACGGCAACGACGTGCCGCGCGTACTCGAGTTGTGCGCCAAAGTCGGCATCGCTGCCGCGCCCTCGCTGGAAGCCCTCAAAATCGCCGTCCACGTTTAAAAAACGGAACCCTCGCAAGGCCCGGCTATCCTAAGAGTGCAAACCACTCTTAGGGAGCGACACCATGGGTTCCACGTTCAACGGTCTGATTGGCCTGATTATTCTTGCCCTGGATATCTGGGCGATCATCAACGTGCTCAAAAGTGGTGCCGACACAGGGATGAAAATCATCTGGGTGCTGCTGATCCTGCTGCTGCCGGTGCTGGGCCTGATCATCTGGGCCATTGCCGGGCCACGGGGCAACGTCCGAGTCTGACCGGTTTCCCGGAAACAACACCGAACCTGTGGGAGCGGGCTTGCTCGCGAAGGCTGCGTCACATCCAATATATATGTGACTGACATACCGCTTTCGCGAGCAAGTCGGATCGCCGCACCGCCGCTTCCACATTCGACCTGTCATGTTCCGCAACGTAGAATTCTCGCCTTTCCCGGGGCAATCGAGCTGATCGATTGGCCATCATGGTCGGGTAACCGTCCGTTGCCACCCGCATTCATCGGAGCACTTCCCATGAGCAACACCCCGACCAGCGAGTACCTGGAAACCCTCTACGAAGGCTACGGCCAGCGTTTTCGCATGGAAAAACTGCTGCACGAAGTGCGCACCGAACACCAACACCTGGTGATTTTCGAAAACCCGCGCATGGGCCGCGTCATGGCGCTGGACGGCGTGATCCAGACCACTGAAGCCGACGAATTCATCTACCACGAGATGTTGACCCACGTGCCGATCCTGGCGCATGGCACCGCCAAGCGCGTGCTGATCATCGGTGGCGGTGATGGCGGCATGCTGCGTGAAGTGGCCAAGCACCGCAGCATCGAGCACATCACCATGGTCGAGATCGACGGCACCGTGGTCGACATGTGCAAGGAATTCCTGCCGAACCACTCCAAAGGTGCGTTCGCTGATCCACGCCTGAACCTGGTGATCGACGACGGCATGCGTTTCGTCGCCACCACCACCGAAAAATTCGACGTGATCATTTCCGATTCCACCGACCCGATCGGCCCGGGCGAAGTGCTGTTCTCGGAAAACTTCTACCAGGCCTGCCGTCGCTGCCTGAACGAAGGCGGCATCCTGGTGACCCAGAACGGCACGCCGTTCATGCAAATCGAAGAAGTCAAAACCACCGCCGGGCGCCTGCGCAGCCTGTTCCCGGACTGGCACTTCTATCAGGCGGCCGTGCCGACCTACATCGGTGGCGCCATGACCTTCGCATGGGGCGCGACCAATACCGCCTATCGCAAATTGTCCCGCGAAACCCTGCAGCAGCGCTTCGCCGGCAGCGGCATCATCACCCGCTACTACAATCCGGAAATCCACATCGGCGCGTTCGCCTTGCCGCAATACGTCCTGCAGGCTGTGAACAAGCCTAGCAACGACTGATATCGAGCAAGCCAGAAAAGGGCCCTCTCAGGTTGTGTGAAAACACACCGCAGTTGGCCCTTTTTTCATGCTTCACTTATAGAAGGTCCGGTTGAACGATTGGCCGGGGAAGAATGTCGAGATACATGTAAGCCCATCCATGGGTTTTATCGAGGAGGCACCTGATGCAAAAGTGGAAAGTCACTTTCGTTGATGATCACGGTGAACAAGTTGACGAGGTGTTCGAAAGCGATGAATGCCCGAACAATGAACAAGCCGCGAAGCTCATTCGCGCCCGGTGTCTGCCTGTGGCTGCCGAACTGGACCTCAACGATCTGGAAGGGCGCACCGATGATCCGACTGTCAAAAGTCTGAAGACCCAGTACAGCATTGAAATCCTCAGCATCACGCCAATCTGAACATCTCCTGTCACATTCCTAACCAGGCCTTGGCAGCGGCTCTATCTTGAGGCTACTCTGCAATCGAGATCAGCGAACGGATCGCTAAGGTCTGGTCTTGTCAGCTACATGCTTGCTTCCCACCGGCAACGTTGTTGCCGCATCGCTCGCCCCATTCGGTTGCGAGTGCCGGGAATACGGAAAGTCTATCCATCAGTCTGAGGGGGACGTTTCATGAGCACAGCCTATCAAGAAGACATCAGCACCAGCGTCTTGCGCCGCATGAAAGAAGGCGGCTTCGACTTTTCACGATTCCATCCCATCGAGTTCTACGCCATTTTCCCGGACGAGGAGCGGGCGCGCAGGGCGGCAGGGCATTACTGTGGTGAATCCTTGAATGCACAAATCAGCGTGCGCGACGACGGCGCGTGGTACCTGGAACTGAGCAAAGTGATGTACGCCACCTATGACGGCATCGGCGATTTTGAGCAGAATTTCGAGGCGGTGGTCGAGCCTTTGGGCGGCATCATCGAAGGATGGGGCGTGAAGCAGGAGGTACGAGGGCGACTCGCATAACTTATGAACAGTGACAACACTCAGCAACGGCTGACCTTCGGGTTGGCCGTTTTCGTTTGTGGGTTTGGAAAGATCAAAAGATCGCAGCCTCGTTTCACCTGTAGGAGCTGTCGAGTGAAACGAGGCTGCGATCTCTTGATCGTGTTTTTGATTCATAACGTTTCAAAAACGCAAAAAAAAGCCGCCTGAACAGGCGGCTAAAGGGAAGTTCATCAAGTTTTCCAGCGAATGCGCGGATTATCCGCAGCGACTCCCGGGCAGTGAAATCAACTCTGGCTATGCTGGTGAGAGGCGACAACATTGCTTCGCAATGAAGCGGGGGCGATCAGCTGGGGGCATTTACCGCACAGGATTGGTGCGGTGCGTGCGGTGCGATTATCCAACTGATTGATATCAAAGCGTTTATGCCGATGGCACGGGCTTTGCGAAGCCCAGATGTCCGGGTGACAAGGAGTACGGCATGATCCGCACCTATTTTGATGAGATGTACGATGCCGGCGGCCAGGTCCGCCCGCATTATCGGGAGTTTGCCCGTTGGCTGGCCGAAACGCCTGACGAGCTTTTGGCACAACGGCGACGCGAGGCCGATCTGTTATTTCATCGCGCCGGGATTACATTCACGCTCTATGGTGATGAGCAAGGGACAGAGCGCCTGATTCCCTTCGACACCATCCCCCGCAGCATCCCCGCCAGTGAATGGCGAGTTGTCGAGCGCGGCTGCATTCAGCGGGTCAAGGCGTTGAACATGTTCCTCGCCGACCTCTATCACGAGCAGCGCATAATCAGGGCAGGCATCATTCCGGCCGAGCAGGTGCTGGCCAACGAGCAATACCAGTTGGCGATGCAAGGGCTGGATTTGCACCGCGATATCTATTCCCACATCTCCGGTGTCGATCTGGTGCGCGATGGCGACGGCACGTACTACGTGCTTGAAGACAATCTTCGTACACCGAGCGGCGTCAGCTACATGCTGGAAGACCGCAAGATGATGATGCGGCTGTTCCCCGAGTTGTTCGCGGCCCAGCGCATTGCCCCTATCGACCACTATCCGAACCTGTTGCTCGACACCCTGAAAAGCTCCAGCCCGATTGATAACCCGAGCGTGGTGGTACTGACGCCGGGTCGTTTCAACAGCGCGTTCTTTGAACATGCGTTTCTGGCGCGGGAAATGGGCGTTGAGCTGGTGGAAGGCGCGGACCTGTTCGTGCGGGATGACAAGGTGTTCATGCGCACCACGGACGGGCCGAAAGCCGTCGATGTGATCTACCGTCGCCTCGACGATGCATTCCTTGATCCGTTGGCGTTCAACCCGGACTCGATGCTTGGCGTTCCAGGGCTGCTGTCGTCGTACCGCTCCGGCAATGTCGTGCTGGCAAATGCCATCGGCACCGGGGTCGCGGACGACAAGTCGGTGTATCCATTCGTCACGGACATGATCCGTTTCTACCTGGATGAAGAGCCGATTCTGAAGAATGTGCCGACGTGGCAGTGTCGTAATCCCTCTGAATTGTCCCACGTACTGGCCAATCTTCCGGAATTGGTGGTCAAGGAAACCCAGGGCTCCGGCGGTTACGGAATGCTGGTCGGGCCGGCGGCGACGGCGGCGGAAATCGAGTCTTTCCGCGCGCGGATCAAAGCCAAGCCCCATGCGTACATCGCGCAACCGACGTTGTCCCTGTCGACCTGTCCGACCTTTGTCGAAAACGGCATCGCTCCACGCCACATCGACCTGCGTCCGTTTGTATTGTCTGGCCGCGAAACCCGGGTTGTGCCTGGCGGTTTGACCCGTGTTGCCCTGCGCGAAGGCTCTCTGGTGGTGAATTCATCCCAAGGCGGCGGAACCAAGGACACCTGGGTGGTCGAGGATTGAAGGAAGCCTGCCATGTTAAGTAGAACTGCCTCGGATTTGTATTGGATGTCGCGTTACCTGGAGCGGGCGGAAAACCTCGCACGGATGCTCGACATCAGTTATTCGCTGTCGCTGATGCCACAGGATGGCCGCGGTGATGGCCTGCATGAACTCGCCATGCCGTTGTTGATCACCGGCACCCTGGACGATTACCTGGAGCGTCACGGCGAATTGCATGCTGAACGGCTGCTGCATTTCTTCGCCCTGGACGCGGCCAACCCGGCGAGCATCTACAGCTGCCTCGGCGCTGCGCGGGCCAGTGCCCATGCGGTGCGTGGGCGAATCACCGCCGACATGTGGGAAAACATCAATGCCACCTGGCTGGAAATTCGTGGGATAGCTGATCAAGGCTTGAGTCGCTACGGCATGAGCCGTTTCTGCGAGTGGATCAAGGAACGTTCCCACCTGTTCCGCGGCGCGTCCTACGGCACGATCATGCGTAACGATGCGTTTCGCTTTATTCGTCTGGGAACGTTTATCGAAAGGGCCGACAACACGTTGCGCCTGCTCGACGCCCGCTACGAAATGGCTGGCGATCAGGCCGAGGCGGTCAGCGATGGCACCGCTCACGCGTATTACCAGTGGAGTGCTTTGCTGCGGGCGTTGTCCTCGTTCGAGGCCTACACCGAGATCTACCGCGATGCGCCCGGCGCCCGGCATGTGGCCGAGTTGCTGTTGCTGCGTGCTGACGTTCCGCGTTCATTGCGAGCCTGCACAGAAGAAATCGACCAGATCCTTGCCCAATTGCCGGGGGCCAATGGCCGTCCCGCGCAACGCCTGGCAGCGGAAATGGACGCACGCCTGCGCTACACCGGCATCACCGAAATTCTCGACGAAGGCCTGCACGCCTGGCTGACCGAGTTCATCCCGCTGGTACGCCAGTTGGGTAACGCCATACACAGTTCCTACCTGGAGGCTGCATGAGACTTTCCATTAGCCACGAGACCACCTATCACTACGAAGATCAGGTGCGGGCGAGCATCCAGTACCTGCGACTGACACCCCACGACAGCGAGCGCCAGCATGTGCTCAGCTGGCAGCTCGACTTGCCGCGCCCGGTGCGCGCGCAACTCGATCCGTTCGGCAACATCCTGCACGTGCTGACCCTGGACGAGCCTCACGAGGCGATCATCATCGGCGCCCGGGGTCAGGTGGACATCGACGAATTGCGTGAGGCGGAGCATGAAAGCCAGTCGGCGCTGCCGTTCTTGCGCTTCACGCGCCTGACCGAAGCCGACGAAGCCCTGCGTGCGTTCGCCGAGAAGGAGTGCAAGCAACGCCGGGATCGCACGGCGTTGATCGACTTGATGCATGGCCTGAACCAGCACATGACCTACACGCCGGGCTCCACCGAAGTGGACACCAGCGCCGCCCAGGCCTTCGCCGGGCGTTCGGGCGTCTGCCAGGACCACACCCACGCGTTTCTCGCCTGCGCTCGCAGCCTGGGCATTCCTTCGCGTTATGTGTCGGGCTATTTGTACAGCGAGAACAGCGAACACCTGGCCAGTCACGCTTGGGCGGAAGCCTGGCTCGACGACGCCTGGTACAGCTTTGACGTGACCAATGAATTGGCGCGGCCTGAGCGTCATCTGAAACTGGCGGTGGGCCTGGATTACCTGGATGCCTGCCCGGTACGTGGCATGCGGCGTGGCGGTGGTTGCGAGCAGATGCATGCGAAAGTGTTTGTGTCGCCAACACCATTACCGGTTATCTCCGTCCAGCAGCAGTAAACCGATATACCACACCCCCCTGTGGGAGCGAGCTTGCTCGCGATAGCGTCGTATCAGCCAGCACTTCTGTGACTGATACACCGCCATCGCGAGCAAGCTCGCTCCCACAGGGGAATGATGTCAGGGTTTAACCTTGCGCCCAGCCATATGCTTCAAATACCCCACCAACCTCTCCAGATCCCCGTCCGGCAACACCGTCGCCGAAAACCCGGGCATCTTCGCCTGTGGCCACTGGCGCAAGCTCTGCGGATCACGAATGTAGCGCTTGAGGAAATCCGCGCCGAAGTACTCGGTCGGGTTAAACGGAATATTCAGGTCCGGCCCGAACTGCGCATCCCCGGCGCCGTTCAATCGATGGCACGCCAGGCAATTCTTCTGAAACAGCGCAAAGCCCTTATTCACCGGATCGTCAGCCTTCAACGCCGGATCGGGCAGCAGGGCAGGGAAGCGCTCGGCCACCGGTGCCAAGCGCTTGATGCTCGCCACTTGAAATGGCCATTGCTCGGGGCTGATATCGCTCGCCTGAGGATCGGTCCAGACCAGATAGAACGGCCCGGCGCCGGGTTTGCCTTCCGACAGCGGTGGCCACGGCTTGGCGGGTTCTTCAATCGCCAACCATGCGCGCGCACCCTGGGTATTGAGCAATGGCGCAGCCGACAGTTCTGCGGCAAAACCATCTAGGGCTACCGCCTGTAAATGGTCTTCAGGCTTGATGCCCGTCAACAACGCAGCCACCGGAACAGCGCGATAACTCATGTCCCGTTTGTAGGAAACGTCGTTGCTGATGGTGATGGTCTGAACCTGAGGATGCTTTAGCAATTCTTCGGTTTGCCAGGTGCGACTGCTCGCGCCCAGCTCAAGGTTCAGCTGTGCGGCAGACAGAGGCGTGCTGAGCAGCAAGGCCCCGAAAAGAATGAGCGTTTTCAAGTGATCGCCGTCCATGTCGTGGAAGTGCCGTAAAGGTTGGCACACCCACGCTGGCCCGGGTAGCGAGCCAGTCACATTTTTAGAGGGCGATATAAAACCTGGCGCCGTATTTTTTAATGACCGACTAGCCGATCACCTTGGTCAGGTTCGGCAAAATCAACAACAGCGTAGTGGCGAAAAGAATGAGCCCGGCTTGACGTACTTTCGATTGTTTGAACATGGCTTGACCGCCTTTATTGTTATTTCCTGATGCCTGCCTGCATTTCTCCATGACGGCAGAGCGTTGCACTTCCTGTTTGACGAGCGCCTCGGCAAAACCCGACGACAACTTCGTACAAGTTCACCTTAGAGCCCGCGTCACGCTTGGTTTAGATCCATTTCGTATGGGCTTCACATAAATTGCTCTTAAAAAGGCATGAGGCCTATTGCCAGCTTCTTGGGCGCCCGTTTGCTAGACAGCTTGGTGTCCTGAATCGGTTAATTCGGTCGTTGCCTACCGTCCGTCTGAGCGTGACCGTCAACGTCTGTGAGCACTGCGGTCATTGAATCCAGGGCTGCTCGGCCTAAGGTAGGAACTCTGAATTTACTCCCCTGCCCAGGTTCGAGAACGTCATGACTCAAGCTTTTATTTTCGACGCGTTACGCACTCCCCGCGGCAAAGGCAAGGCCAATGGCGCCTTGCACAGCGTCAAACCGGTGAACCTGGTGGCCGGGCTGCTCACCGCGCTGCAACAGCGCACGTCCCTCGATACCAGTCAGGTCGACGATGTGGTACTTGGCTGCGTGACGCCCATCGGCGACCAGGGTTCCGACATCGCCAAAACCGCGACCCAGGTGGCGGATTGGGACGTCAGCGTGGCGGGTTTGCAGATCAACCGCTTCTGCGCCTCGGGGCTGGAGGCGGTGAACCTCGGCGCGATGAAAGTGCGTTCCGGCTTCGAAGACCTGGTGGTGGTCGGCGGCGTCGAGTCCATGTCCCGCGTGCCGATGGGCAGCGATGGCGGCGCCTGGGCGCAGGACCCGGAAACCAGTTTTCACAGCCATTTCGCCCCTCAAGGCGTGGGCGCTGACCTGATCGCCACGATCGAAGGCTTCAGCCGTCAAGACGTCGATGCCTATGCGCTGCACTCCCAGCAAAAGGCTGCGCGGGCAAGGGTCGACGGTTCGTTCAACAAATCGCTGGTGCCGGTGCAGGACCAGAACGGCATTATCCTGCTCGATCACGATGAATTCATCCGCGCCGGATCAACCATGGAAGGCTTGGGCCAGCTCAAGCCGAGCTTCGAGATGATCGGGCAAATGGGCTTTGATGCCACCGCGCTTCGGGTCTTCAGCCATGTTGAGCGGATCAACCACGTGCACACGGCGGGTAACAGTTCCGGGATCGTCGATGGCGCGGCGCTGATGCTGATCGGCTCCGAAGCCAAGGGCCGGGCGCTGGGTTTGCAACCGCGGGCGCGGATCGTCGCCACGGCGGTCACCAGCACCGATCCGACCATCATGCTCACCGGTCCCGCGCCGGCCACCCGCAAGGCACTGGCCAAAGCCGGGCTGCGGGTTGAAGACATCGACTTGTTCGAGGTCAACGAAGCTTTCGCCTCGGTGGTGCTGAAATTCATCAAGGACATGGCGATCGACCCGGACAAGGTCAACGTCAACGGCGGCTCCATCGCCATGGGCCACCCGCTGGGTGCCACCGGCTGCGCAATTCTCGGCACGTTGCTCGATGAACTGGAAACCCGGCGCCTGCGCTATGGCCTCGCGACGCTGTGTGTCGGTGGTGGCATGGGCATCGCCACCATCATCGAACGCCTCTGAGCCCCGACCGACTTCAAGGAAGCACTTTCATCATGACTGAAGCCATTCGTTACGAAAAAGGTCAGGACCAGATCGTTGTCCTGACCATCGACATGCCGGGCCAGAGCGCCAACACCATGAACGCGGTTTACCGCGAAGCCATGGCCGCGTGTGTTGCCAGACTCGTTGCCGACAAAGACACCATCGCCGGCGTGATCGTCACCTCGGCCAAGAAAACCTTTTTCGCCGGAGGCGACCTCAATGAACTGATCAAGGTCGGCAAGCCTGAAGCCAAAGCCTTCTATGACATGGTGCTGACGCTCAAAGGGCAGTTGCGAACCCTGGAAACCCTCGGCAAACCGGTGGTCGCCGCGATCAACGGCACCGCGTTGGGCGGCGGTTGGGAAATCTGCCTGGCGTGCCATCACCGGGTGGCGCTGGACGATTCTTCGGTGCAACTCGGCCTGCCGGAAGTGACCCTTGGCCTGCTGCCGGGCGGCGGCGGGGTGGTGCGCATGGTGCGGATGCTCGGTATTGAAAAAGCCTTGCCCTATCTGCTCGAAGGCAAAAAAGTCCGGCCGCAGCAGGCGTTGCGGGCAGGTTTGATTGATGAGTTGGCGGCGGATCGTGATGAACTGCTGGCCAAGGCTCGCGCCTGGATTATTGCCAATCCTTCGGTTGTGCAGCGCTGGGACGTGAACGGTTACCAGATTCCGGGGGGCACGCCGTCGAACCCGCTAGTCGCGCAAATGCTGGCCATCGCGCCGTCGATCCTGCGCAGCAAAACCCAAGGCTGCCTGCCCGCGCCAGAGAAAATCCTCTGCGCTGCGGTAGAAGGTGCTCAGGTGGATTTCGACACCGCGCACCTGATCGAAACCCGTTACTTCACCGAATTGACCACCGGCCAGGTGTCGAAAAACCTGATCGGCACGTTCTGGTTCCAGCTCAACGAAATCAATGCCGGCAGCTCGCGGCCCCAGGGTTTTGCACCTTACGTGACGCGTCGCGTGGGCGTGCTGGGCGCAGGCATGATGGGCGCCGGAATCGCCTTTGTCAGCGCGTCGGCCGGCATCGACGTGGTACTCAAGGACATCAATCTTGGGGCCGCACAGAAGGGCAAGGCTCATTCGGCGGCGCTGCTGGACAAGAAGGTTGCTCGTGGCCAATTGAGTGCCGATCAGCGCGATGCAACGCTGGCGCGAATTCACCCCACTGAAAGCGATGCCGATCTGGCCGGTTGTGATCTGATCATTGAAGCGGTGTTTGAAGATCGCGATCTGAAAGCCAACGTTTCTTCGGCGGCGCAAAAAGTCGTTGGGCCGGATGCAGTGATTGCTTCCAACACGTCGACCTTGCCAATCAGCGGCCTCGCGACCGCCGTGCCGGATCAGAGCAAGTTCATCGGTCTGCATTTCTTCAGCCCCGTGGAGAAAATGCCCTTGGTGGAAATCATCAAAGGCGCCCACACCAGCGACGAAACCCTGGCTCGCGGGTTCGATTTCGTCCTGCAAATCAAGAAAACCCCGATTGTGGTCAACGACAGTCGCGGTTTCTTCACTTCGCGGGTGTTCGGCACATTCACGAACGAAGGCATTGCCATGCTGGGCGAAGGCGTGAGCGCGCCGATGATCGAGACCGAAGCGCGCAAGGCCGGCATGCCGATCGGACCTCTGGCGATCTCCGACGAAGTTTCCCTCAGCTTGATGAGCCATATCCGCCAGCAAACCGCCAAAGACCTGCAAGCAGAAAGGAAACCGCTGATTGAGCACCCGGCGTTCGCTGTGATTGACTTGTTGCTCAACGAATACAAACGTCCGGGTAAGGCTGGAGGGGGTGGTTTCTACGATTATCCGGCCCGTGGGCAGAAGCATCTGTGGCCAGAGCTGAAAAGCCGTTTCGAGAAGGCTGACGGGCAGATTTCGCCGAAGGACGTGCGTGATCGACTGTTGTTCGTGCAAGCCATCGAAACGGTGCGCTGTGTGGAGGAGGGGGTGTTGACCTCGACGGCGGACGCCAACGTCGGCTCGATCTTCGGCATCGGCTTCGCCGCCTGGACCGGTGGCGCGCTGCAATTCATCAATCAGTACGGCGTGAAAGATTTCGTCGCCCGCGCCCAGTACCTGGCGGAGCAGTATGGCGAGCGATTCGCACCTCCTGCGCTATTGCTGGAGAAAGCGGCTAAAGGGGAGGCGTTCTAGGGGACGGATGACGCATTCCGGGGCTTGCCTTGCCACTGTGTTTCAAGGCAGGCTCTGGGGTGTGCATTATTCCCATCACGTGTCAGGTATTTTTTATGTCGTTACGCATCTGCATTCTGGAAACCGACATCCTGCGTCCGGAACTGGTCGATCAATATCAGGGTTACGGGCAGATGTTCCAGCGTCTGTTTTCGCAGCAACCCATCGCTGCCGAGTTCACCGTTTACAACGTGATGCAGGGCGAGTATCCCGGCGAAGAGCTGACGTTTGACGCCTACCTGGTCACCGGCAGCAAGGCCGATTCCTTCGGCACCGACCCGTGGATTGAAACCCTCAGGGCTTACCTGCTGACCCGCTACGAGCGTGGCGACAAACTGCTGGGCGTGTGCTTCGGCCATCAACTGTTGGCATTGCTGCTGGGCGGCAAGAGCGAGCGTGCGGCCCAAGGCTGGGGCGTCGGCACCCACAACTACAAACTCGCCGCCAAGGCGCCGTGGATGAGCCCGGTGAGGGAAGAACTGACCTTGTTGATCAGCCACCAGGATCAGGTCACCGCGCTCCCGGAAAACGCCACGGTCATTGCTTCCAGCGATTTCTGCCCGTTTGCCGCGTACCACATCAACGATCAGGTGCTGTGCTTCCAGGGGCATCCGGAGTTCATTCACGATTACTCGCGCGCGTTGTTGGATATTCGTCAGGAAGCGCTGGGCGAGCAGATTTATTCGAAAGGTATGGCGAGCCTTGAGCACGAGCATCATGGCACTACCGTCGCGGAGTGGATGATGCGGTTTGTGGCGCATAAGCCAGAATCTGGGGCGGTTTAAAAGATAAAAGCTTCGCGAGCAAGCCCGCTCCCACAGTGGATCTCCGGTGTTGCAGAGATCATTGTGGGATCGGGTTTGCTCGCGAATGTCACAGGCACCTCGGTGATGGCTACAACCACCCAGACTTCTTGAAACTCGCCCACAAACCGACGCAACCAACCGCAATAAACCCCAACACCCCGAAATACCCGTAATGCCACGACAACTCCGGCATGTTCTGGAAGTTCATCCCGTAAATCCCCGCCACCGCCGTCGGGAACGCCAGAATCGCCGCCCACGCCGCAAACTTGCGCTGCACCACGCTTTGGCGTGACGCCTCCAGCAACACCCCAACCTCAATGGTCTGACTGGCAATGTCCGCCAGGGTCGTCAGGTCTTCCATCTGCCGTGTCACATGGATCTGCACATCGCGAAAGTACGGGCGCATGTTCTTGTCGATGAACGGAAAACTCAGCTTCTGCAATTCCTCACCGATCTCCACCATCGGCGCCGCAAACCGGCGCAAGCGCAGTACATCGCGGCGCAGGCTGTGGAGTTTTTGAATGTCGCGCTCGTTCAGGGAGCTACACATGACGTTGCGTTCCAGCTCATCGATCTCCGCATGGATCGCTTCGCCCATGGGCTGGTAGTTTTCGATCACGAAGTCGAGGATGGCATAGAGTACGAAATCTTCCCCGTGCTCCAGCAACAGCGGACGCGCCTCACAGCGCTGTCGGACATGGGCGTAGGACGCGGAGTGGCCGTTGCGTGCGGTAATGATGTAACCATTGCCGGCAAAGATATGAGTTTCGATGAACTGCAGTTTGCCTTCATGCCGGATCGGCGAATACGTGACGATGAACAGCGCGTCGCCGAAGGTTTCCAGTTTCGGCCGACTGTGTTTTTCCAGGGCGTCTTCGATGGCCAGTTCATGCAGGTTGAACTGGCGTTGCAGATTGAAAAGTTCCTGGGCATTCGGCTCTTCGAGGCCGATCCAGACAAAGTGGCCAGGCTTTGCAGCCCAGGCAGCGCCTTCGTCGAGGGTGATATTGGTGACTTTCTTACCAGCGCTATAAACCGCAGCAGCAACAACTCTACCCATGATAGTGATTCACTTCTTATTGGCAGCTTTCTATTAGCAAAGATGGCAGTGGCAGGCAGTCTCCAGCTTAGCCCTGTCTGCTGCTTGAGAGTCAGTGAAATCTGTTGAGTTCGCAGGCAAAAGCTCGCAGGCAAAAGAAAACCCGCACATGGCGGGTTTTTTTACGCGGCTTGCAGTTGCCGATCCATCGAAGCGATGCACTCGCGCATCTGCTCGCGGCACTGGGCTATCAGCAGCGGCATGTCATCCAGGCTCAATCCAGCCGTAGGAATCGCCGGTAACGAGCGGATCAGAATCTTCCCACTGCCCCAACGGTTCAATCGCATGTGTTTAACGTAACTGCTGACACACACTGGAACAATCGGCACCCCGGCGGAAATGGCCATTTGAAAGGCGCCTTTCTTGAACGGCAGCAACTCTTCGCCCAAGTTGCGTGTGCCTTCCGGGAAGACCCAGATCGAAGTGTCTTCATTCTGCAGCGTGTGGGTAGTGGTCAGCATCGACTGACGCGCTTTCTGCGCATTGCCGCGATCGATCAGCACATTGCCCGCCAACCAGAACAACTGACCAAACAGCGGCACCCACTTCAGACTCTTCTTGCCGATACACACAGTACGGCGGGGCACCACGTTACCGAACACAAACAAATCGTAGTTGGACTGGTGGTTGGCGATGATCACGCAGCTGTCGGGTTTATCCATCAGCGGTCCGACGTCAGCCTTCACCCGCAGACGCAAAATGCACATCGCCGGCCATGCATAAAGACGCGCGCACAAACGGCTGTTGTCCGGATTGAACGGTCGGCACAGGCCGAGAATCACCCCGAGCACACCGGCCAGAATAAAGTGCAGGCCCATCAATAACATACGAAACACAAACAGCATTTACAGGCCCCACCGGGACAAAAGGTGGCGCAGTGTACGGATGTGCACTGTTTTCGGCAATTGCCGCTATAGAGGTGGGAGATAGGCGATGTTTGAGCGCATGTTTCCGACTTATGGGTCAGATGCGATCTAGAGCGGTTGTAGGCTATTCAACAGAGCGCGTAAGAAAAAGCCCGACACGACGGTCGGGCTTTTCGGTGTGGCACGTTTGGGTTTAAACCAAAAAATCCTGATCCTCGATGATCGCGTTGTCCAGCCTCTCCAGCAGCGCTTTGCGCACTTTGAGCTTGGTGTTCTTGTGAGCGGTCATGTTGATCTTCTTCAACTGACGAGCCGCCGCCAGCGCCGCGCCTTGCAGCTCTTCGGCCGACACCACCAGGTCGAGGAACCCGGCATCCATGGCGCTCTGCGGATTAAACATTTCAGCGTTGATCACAGAGCGGTGGAACGCCGACTTGCGCAGACGATCACGGGCCAGTTCGATACCGGCGTGGTGCATGGTCATGCCGATCTGCACTTCGTTCAAACCAATGCTGAACGGGCCGTCGACACCAATTCGGTAATCCACCGACAACAGCAGGAACGCGCCCTTGGCCACCGCATGCCCAGGGCACGCGACGATCACCGGGAACGGGTGCGCCAACAGACGACGAGCCAGGGTCGAACCGGCAGTCACCAGCGCCACGGCTTCTTTAGGGCCGGAGGTCATCACCTTCAAGTCATAACCGCCCGACAGAATCCCAGGCGTACCGGTAATGATCACCACCGCACGATCAGTCACCGCCTGATCCAGCGCGGCGTTAAACGCAGCAATCACGTCCGGAGAGATGGCATTGACCTTGCCATTGCTCAAGGTCAGGGTCGCGATACCGTCTTCGAGATGGTAGGAAATCAACTCACTCATGACGCTATTCCTTTCAATAAAGTAGGGCAGACGTTACCCACCGCCGTAGGCAAGGTAAAGCGCCGTGACTGACCGCCCAGTCACCCTTTCCCCGCCCGGCAAGCGTCGCCCGCCACGCCAACCGCGCATTCCCCTCTATATAGAAGAGGGCGCGAAGCCGGAGATTGGCGGATTTGCCATGGACTGTAACCTGCTCGAACGACTAAAACGCTAAGCGCATGAAAATTCTGAAAAAAAAATTTGCCATCGGAAAAGCTTTCGACTACATTAGCGCGCCTCGACAGACAGAACATGTTTGACGAGATACGGTGAAGTGTCCGAGTGGCTTAAGGAGCACGCCTGGAAAGTGTGTATACAAGAAATTGTATCGAGAGTTCGAATCTCTCCTTCACCGCCACATTTAATCGTTAGAGCCCTGATTATTCGGGGCTTTTTCGTTTCTGCGGTTCTAAAAAAAAATTCAGCCCATACTTTGGCCCATACCCTGGACGGCTCAGTGCTTTGCGACCAAAGGCTGATTTTTCGACAGTTTCTAAGCGGTGTACATCATTCGACGCACTGTATTCCGTGATGATCCCCGCATCGTGTAAGCCCAAGGCATAGCCCTCTGCACGACTGGCTGATTCCAACACCAGGTGCATGAGGCTGCCTTCGATGATCTTGAGAGTGGAGTATTAGGCGGATCACCGGTAGCGATCCGCGAGAATGCTTACTCTGGCATTGTCCAGGATTGTAGCTTGTAGCCCTCCTGGCTCAACTCGGCGCGCACCTCTTCCAGCAGGCTTTCCAGCTGCGCCGGGTCGGAATAGGCACTGCTTGGAACCTGTTTGCGACAAATATGAGTGTTGGCCCGGTCGATGACGGTCAGGCTCAGTTCGCCATTACCGTCTTGCGGAGCCCAGGCGACGCATTGAAAAGGTTCGAATGCGTGGCCGGCAATCAAAAGTGCTTCGTTGATGCGGAACGGGGTGCTCATGGGTTGTCTCTCCTTGTACCCAAACAAATGATGTGCCATCGGGTGGGCTTACCGGTCGGCTGTTTATTAGTAGGGGGGCGGGTCACACGTAGTAATAATTTTGTTTAAACTTTATTTCATTCACAAAAATTAACCCGCGATTGTGAAAGTTGAATGGACGGTAGTAATTCATTAGGGAAACTCTGAAAAAGACTTCCAGATTTGGTGAAATTGTTGGCGCTGATTGAAAACTCACACACCCTGCCGATTGAAATTAGACCCAGGACGGATTGCTGATTTCGCAGCAGCAATTTCGAATAAACTTAGCAGCGTGCCGATCACATGAGTCGCGGAAGACCTGCTGCATGCAGTCATGCAGCAGGGCATTTCCACAACAACAGTCAAAATTGCTGGTCTTCCTCCGTACCCGCTCTGGCCCACAGCAGTTTTTCATTGCTTTACATAACTGCCTGGCGCCGGCTCCAGAGGCGGGAATTTGTCATTCCATATGTGCGGAACCGCTGGTTGGCGCTCGCCGGAGTGTCCCGCCAGCCAGTTGAACCAATCATTCCACCAGCTACCGGGTTGCTGCTCAGCATTCTTGAACCAGGTCTCCGGGTTTTTCGTGACCCGATTATTGGTCCAGTAATGGCGCTTCTGCTTGGCCGGTGGATTGATGACGCCGGCGATATGCCCTGAAGCTCCTAATACAAAACGCTTGGCCCCGGAGAGCAGGTTGGTGCTGGCGTAGGCGCTTTTCCAGGGCACGATGTGATCGTCATGGGTGGCGAGGATGTAAGCGGGAGCGTCAATTGCACGCAAATCAAGCTTGACCCCACAGCACTCCAGCTCGCCTGATTTCAAATCGTTCTGCAGATAGGTGTGGCGCAGATACCAGCAGTACATCGGCCCTGGAAGGTTGGTGCTGTCGTTGTTCCAGAACAGCAGATCAAGCGGGATCGGCTTCTGCCCCTTGAGGTATTTGTCGACGTTGTAGTTCCACCACAGCTCGTTGGGGCGCAGTAGGGAAAAGGTATTGCCCATGTCCTCACCACGAAACAGACCGATGGGACCATTCATGCCGCCGATGGTGCGCTCTCGATAGGTCACCAGTTCTTCGTCGACGAATATGTCGATGGGACCGGTATCCAGGTAGTCAAGGAACGTGGTGAACAGGCTCACGCTGGCGATCTCCCTGTCGCCGCGTGCAGCAAGTACTGCCAGCGCCGTGCTCAGCAGGGTGCCGCCGATGCAGAAGCCCACGCAATTGAGTCGCTGCTCGCCACTGATATCGCGGGTCACCTGCAAGGCGTCGATTACCCCGTGCTCAATCAGGTCATCCCAGGTGGTGCCAGCGTGTTCCTCGTCAAAGTTGCGCCAGGACATCAGGAATACGGGATGTCCCTGTTCCAGCAGGTGGCGGACCATCGAGTTGTCCGGGCGCAGATCAAGGATGTAGTACTTGTTGATCGACGGAGGTACGACGAATACCGGGTGTCGGTACTGGGTTTCGCTTTGCGGGTAGTACTGAATTAGTTGGAATAGGTGATTCTCAAAGACGATTTCGCCGGGGGTGTTAGCCAGATCGACGCCAACCTTGAAGGCGCCGCTGTCACACTGGCGCATTTTGCCTTCGTTCATGTCGCTGGCCAGATGCTGCATACCTGTGAGCAGGCTGGCACCTTGAGTCTCAACCACACGCTGGAGCGCATCAGGGTTACTGACCAGGAAATTGCTTGGCGCACTGGCGGCAATGGCTTGCTCCACCAGATAGCGCAGGCGTTGGCGCGGTTTTTTTTCGTCGATCAGCAACTTGTCGAGCAGTTTCAGGAGAAAGCTGGAGTTGAGCAGGTAAAACGCAGCGAGGGAGCCGAACTGTGGCTCGCTCCAGTTGCCGCTGGAGAAGCGTCGATCATCGAAGCTGAAGGGTTGGCCGGTCAGCAGTTTTTGGCCGAGTTGGCCCCATTGAACCTGGTAGTCCGCTTGAAGGCTGTCCAGGGTTTCGCGAGGTAACTCGAACCAGGCGCCGTGCTCATGCCCGGAAAACCACGGATTAGTGCTGACCCATAGGCGTAATTGTTGCACTGCAAAGGAAGCGATGAACGGAACCTGGCCTGACCAACAGGTTTTGAATGTATGCGCGTTGTTGTCCATAAAGTTCCTTGCCCATACAGATGAGCCGGGCAGAAAAAAAGCCGCGCTTTGCCGGACTCCGGCGTAGCGACGGCAGGAATGCGGGCAGCGTTGTCTGACGCCAACCTGACGCCAATCTGATGCGCGGAACAAGGTCCCAAGTCCGCGCATGGGCTACTCAGAAGCCGTTGGTTAGCGCTCGATAGCCAGGCCGACGCCTTGTCCGCCGCCGATGCACAAAGTGGCCAGCCCCTTCTTGCCGTCGCGACGGATCAGTTCGTGCACCAGCGACACCAGAATCCGTGCCCCCGATGCGCCGATCGGATGGCCAAGGGCGATCGCGCCGCCGTTGACGTTGACTTTGCTGGTGTCCCAACCCATCTCTTTGCCAACCGCCAGCGCCTGGGCGGCGAAGGCTTCATTGGCTTCGATCAGGTCCAGGTCCTCGACGCTCCAGCCGGCCTTTTGCAGGGTCAGGTGTGTAGCCGGGACCGGGCCGATGCCCATGATCGACGGGTCCACACCGGCGCTGGCATAGGCTTTGATGCGTGCCAGTACCGGAAGGCCGAGCGCTTGTGCTTTAGCGGCGCTGGCCAGCAACAGCACGGCCGCACCATCGTTGAGGGTCGAAGCGTTGCCGGCAGTCACGCTGCCGTCTTTCTGGAATGCCGGTTTGAGTTTTGCCAAGGCTTGCGCAGTACTGTCGATACGCGGCTGTTCGTCGGTGTCGAAGACCAGCGGTTCGCCCTTGCGCTGAGGAATCAGCATCGGGGTGATTTCGCTCTGGAAACGCCCGCCCTCAATGGCTGCGGCGGCCTTCTGTTGCGAGGCGGCAGCGAAGGTATCCTGTGCTTCACGAGAGATCTCGTACTTCTGCGCCAGATTCTCAGCTGTGATACCCATGTGATAGTCGTTGAAGGCGTCCCACAGGCCATCCTGGATCATGCTGTCTTGCAGTTGCGCATGGCCCATACGCAGGCCGGTGCGTGCCTTGGGCAGAACATAGGGGGCCAGACTCATATTTTCCTGACCGCCAGCGATTACCAGTTCCGCGTCGCCGCAACGGATTGCCTGGACGGCGAGATGGACCGCCTTGAGACCGGAGCCGCAGACCTTGTTCAAGGTCAGGGCAGGCGTGGTGTGTGGCAAACCGGCTTTGATCGCTGTCTGGCGTGCCGGGTTTTGCCCAGCGCCGGCAGTGAGTACCTGGCCGAGGATCACTTCATCAATTTGAGCAGCATCGATACCCGTCTGCTTCAGCAAGCGGCGAATCACTGCGGCACCCAGTTCGGTCGCGGGAATTGCAGACAAAGCACCCTGGAAACTGCCAATGGCGGTACGAGTAGCGGCAACGATTACGACTTCGTTCATGCGTGACCTCATCGAAAAGACAAAATTCGTCGAGCAAACCAGGGCATTCCTGCCCTGATCGGGGTTATTGCATGTTCATGCCGCCGTTTACCGAGAAATCGGCACCGGTGCTGTAGGCAGACTCATCGGAAGCCAGCCAGGCCACGATTGAGGCGATCTCTTCGGGTTGGCCAAGGCGACCGACCGGAGTTGCAGCGATCATGCCTTCGAGAATGTCCGGGCGAATTGCCGCGGTCATGGAGGTCTGGATGTAGCCTGGGGATACGGTATTGACGGTCACGCCCTTGCCGGAGACTTCCCGGGCCAGTGCCATGGTGAAACCATGAATGCCAGCCTTGGCGGCGGAGTAGTTGGTCTGACCGAACTGGCCACGCTGACCGTTGATCGAGGAGATATTGATGATCCGCCCCCAACCGTTGGCCAACATGCCTTCAATGACCTGCTTGGTAGTGTTGAACAAGCCCGTCAGGTTAGTCCCAATCACGCTGTTCCAGTCTTCCGGGGTGAGCTTGCGAAAAGAGGCGTCGCGAGTGATGCCGGCGTTGTTGACCAGCACATCGATCGGGCCGAATTGTTCACGAGCCATCTCGAAAGCCTTGCGGGTGGTCTCCCAATCGGTGACGTCGCCATAGATGCATTCGAACTGATAACCCGCCTCCAGCTGGCTGGCAATCCAGTCGTTCTTGCGGCTGGAATCAGAGCTGCAGCCGACGATTACCTTGAATCCTTCCTTGTATAGACGTTGGCTGATTGCCGTACCGATACCGCCCATACCGCCCGTTACTACAGCAATACGACTACGCGACTCCATACTTCTACTCCATTTTTTTTACGCTGTAGGAGAGAAGATTGTTGGTTATCGACGGGCCGTGCGGAAGTGTTTGAAGGTGACGTTCTCCTGTCCTTCGGTGCCACGCGGGGAGGTGCCCGCTGGCAAAAAATGAGGAGTACCTATACTGGGATCAATGTTTGAAACTGAAGGGATAGTTAATATTTCTGCAACGTAGTTGAAATATGTTCAACGCATGTCAGTATCGGCTTCGGACAGGACGTTCGGTTCCATTGGTCATTGAGGACGCCATGTATAGAATGAGTTCAGGTTATGCCAGCATGCTGGCGAATACGTTTTTGGCCCAAGGACTGGACCTTGACGGTCTGTGCCAGGAGGCGGGACTGGATGTCGAGTTCGTGAGTAAACCAGGAGCATTCTGCGAGCGAAGCGTTATCTATCGTCTTTGGGACTTGGCTGCTCAGGCTTCGGATGATCTGAATATCGGTTTGAAAGCCTACGGGGAATTCCATCCCAGTAGTTTTCAGATCGTGGGCTACACGATGATGTCCAGTTCGAATCTGAAAAGGGCGCTTGAACGTCTGGTTCGTTTCAGCCCGTTGATCGGTACCGGATTCAGCCTTTTCCTTGTCCATGAGCAGCAGCATTACCGATTGGCCAGTCTCGATCATCAGCAACATGGCTCGGTCAAACCCCGGCAATACACGGATGCAGCCTTGGCTTCGCTGCTGGGTTTCTGCCGTTGGCTGGCAGGTGGCAAGTCACCGCAACCGTTGAGTGTGGAGTTCACTTATCCCGAACCTGAAGACACGTCGGAGCATCAGCGGCTTTTTGGCTGTCCGCTGAGTTTCGGGGCGGCATATGACAGCATCTTGTTCGATGGCCAGGAGCTTCTGAGTCCATTGAGCATGGCCAACGAGGCGTTGGCCACACTCCATGACAGTTTTGCCGAGGCTCAATTGGACGTGTTGTCCGGGTACTCTATTGTTGGCAGGGTTCGCGCGCTGATTAACGAGCGCTTGAGCCAGGGGCAAGGCCGATGTGATATGGAATCGATTGCGGCGGCACTGAGAATCAGCAAGCGAACGCTCCAACGAGGCCTTGAAAAGGACGGCACGCAATTCAAGGATGTCCTGAATGATGTGCGCCGGCAGTTGGCCGACTTCTATTTACGCCATTCTCATTTCAACATGAAGCATGTGACTTACCTGCTCGGCTTTCATGATCACAGCAGCTTCCATAAGGCATGCACCCGTTGGTTCGGTATGACCCCCGGTCAGTATCGAACCGACGATTCGTTGCTTGTGCTCGAGGAATTCGCGCCTGTTCGACTCATGAACCCCGTCGGTTTGCGCAGAGATCAAAAGATCGCAGGCTTCGCCGAACGGATGCACCGCTAATCCCTTGTGAAGGGTCATTGAGGCTTGGGGCCTGTTGTCCCTTTGCTCGCTTTGCGCTTCGGGGCTTTAACTACGATGGCGGGAGCGGGCAGTGGTGTGTCTGCGGCGACAGCGTCACTGCAAGCGGAAATGGCTCCGAAGGGGTCTCCTGCGGGATGACAACTGTTTCACTGGGTGGTTGGGTCAGGCTGAAGCCCGGCAGCGGGACTTCGAGCAACGCTTGCAGTTCACGCCAGAATTCGCCTTCAGCGGGAGATCGGAGTCGGCGATCAGGGTTTCATGATCGAACTTGAGCAGCAGTGGATACCCGGCGCGTTCATGGGCCTGCGTATTGTCGCCGCGCTGGCGCAGGGTGTCCCAGAACAGCAGGCTGCGTTGGCCGAGGTCGGTGAAGTATTCCTGCCAGTCAGTGGGCGTGGGTTGTCTGAGTTGACCCCACTTCAGAGGCGCGAGGGTTTTTTCCTGGCGCTGGCGCAAAGCATCAAGGACGTTCAGGGTAATGAGGTGCTGCAGATGACTCAGGTGTTCGAACAGGCCGCGTTGAGAGGAAGATTTTTCATATTGCGATGCAATAATATCTTCCTGGCCCATGGTGATCACCTGGCGTTATGCATGAGAAGCAGCTGCCTGCGCCTCATTAGTAAAGAGGGTTTGGCTGGCTGTTCGATGTTAGGAGTCTATAGCGAATAGAGGCAGGAGAAGAAAGATTTTTGTGCGCTGCACAAAAAATCATTGCTAAACGAATTTGTGCGCTGCAATATTAAGGCTAACGCGATGACCGGCAGGATCGCTATCGCGTCCTCGGGCCCATGTAGGCCTTCCAGTATCAGGAGATTCAAGCATGTCTTTTTTTAACTCGGAAAAATTGCAAGACGCTCAGAAAGCCAACCTAGACCTCCTGCAGCAAATCAGCGGCAAAATCTTCTCCAGTGTTGAACAGTTCAGCCAATTGCAGTTCAAGACATTGCAGGCCTCCACCGAGGAGCAGTTCGACGGCTTTCGCAAGCTGCTGGCAGTCCGTGATCTACAAGGGCTCGCTGAGCTCCAGACTTCTTTCACCCAGCCAAATGTGCAAGCCGAACGCCTGGTTGAGTTCAATCGCCAAGTGCAAGCGTTGATTGTCGGCACTCACTCGGAAATCGCCAAACTGACCTCGCGTCAGGTTGAGGCGGGCACCCAGCAGGTGCAAGAGTTCGTCGAAGTGATCAGCAAGAATGCACCGGCTGGCTCCGAGCCTGTTGTGGCTGCGTTCAAGTCGTCGCTGGCGAATGCCGGTACCGTTTTTGAAAGCGCACAGAAAGCCGTAAAACAGGCTGCTGACGTTGCCCAGAGCGGTTTTGACGCAGCGACCTCCGCAGCCGGTAAAACCGCTCCTGGTGCCAAGGCTACAAGCGGTAACAAGTAAGTCACATTAGAGCGGTTACACTGATGGCGATGGGTTTACTCCCCTATCGCCATTTTTTTCGGCCCGCCACCGGCACCTGGCTTGCCTGGTGGCATGCCGCCGAACAGGCCGAAGAGGTTCTGAGTGTTCAGGTAGAGGTTTTTTGACTGGTCGACATACTGGCGCATCAAATCCTGCATGACCGGTGCTTGCTGGTGCATGAACTTGCTCCAGGCTTCAGAGGACTGAGCGCCGGTCTGGGACTGGATGTCGATGACCGTCTGGATGCTTTTATCTAGGTAGCTGCCGAGGACGCTCTGGTAGGGACCGTAGAACACGTTAAACCAGAAGTCATAGGGTGCAGGCCTTGTGAAGTCTAGGTTTTGGTGGGTTAATTTGAGTCATACCCGGTTGCGTCATACCCGGTTTAGCGCCCGGTTTTGAAGCTGCATATGATTTTACTTTCTCAGCAGTTACGTTGCTCTCGGTGCGCTGAGGCATTTGATCAAATGTCCTCGTTCGTTTGCTAAGAGGATCTTGCTTGACGTGACTAACGGCGAAGGGCCGGAGTCGCCCCCACAGCGGCCGGTCATTCGTCTACGGAAGTGGAGGCGTTGAAGTGTCAACCGTCAACCACGTTAGAGTTAGAGTAGGTCCATGGTGGTCATGGAATCAGCCATGCGGTAGCCCATCGCTTTGTAACCCGCCTGGCGCTTATCCCACATCCTCATCAGCGCGACATTACCCTCGTCAACGAAGTCGATCACTCGCACGTCGGCCTTATCGGCATGTGATCGATGCAACCGCCCCGCATATTGCTGAAGGATTCCCTTCCATGAGATGGGCATTGCCAGCACCAGCGTGTCCAACGGCGGATGATCGAAGCCTTCACCTACTAGTTTTCCTGTTGCCAACAGCACTCGTGGAGCATCAGGGGGAAGGGACTCAAGCTCATGCATACGGGAAATCCGCTGTTTCTTAGGCACTCGCCCATGAAGCGTGAAAAGGTTATGCACGCGCTGCTTCAATTCTAATTCAAGGGCATCCACATGTTCTGTTCGCTCCGTTAGCACTAGAATTTTTCTACCCTCGTTGTACGCCAGCTCAATCTCCGAGACGATTTTGGCTGTCCGCTCAGAGTCGTCCACTAGATGCCGAAAAACGTCCTGAATCCCAAAGCCGTCGGGGACCACTATTGGTTTGGACAGCAATCGAGGCACGACAGAGAGGTCATGGGGCGCACTCGCTGGTCGAGCAGCAGAATGTCGGATCGGTCCGCACTGCATGAAAATAATGGGCTGCTGCCCATCTCGGCGCACTGGGGTTGCCGTGAGTCCCAGCACGTACCGCGCGGTCGCGCTCCTCAGTAGTGCCTCGAATGACACCGCTGATAGGTGATGACACTCATCAACGATGATCTGGCCGTAGTTTTTTACCTGATCGCTGATTTCGCCTTTTCGCGATAAAGACTGCATGACGGCAATGTCGATGATGCCGGTAAGCTTCGCTTTTCCGCCCCCAAGAGTTCCAACGACACCATTCCCGACTCCCAAGAACACCTGCAAGCGCTCTTGCCACTGCCTTAACAGTTCCGTCCGATGCACAAGCACCAACGTGTTAATGCCACGTGCGGCAATCAACGCAGCAGCACTGACAGTTTTACCGAAAGCAGTCGGTGCGCAGAGGATACCGGTGTCATGACTTAGCATTGCGCTGACAGCCGCCTCTTGGTCAGAACGCAGGGTTCCGAGAAAACTCACGTCGATGGTGTCGCCCGCGAAGCGTTCGTCTTTAAGAATAGGGGTAACCCCGTTTTCCCCTAAAAGCTCCAGCGCAGCATCCAAACAGCCACGTGGTAACGCAATATGTTTGGGGAAGTTCTGGGCACAGCCGATAATCCTTGGCTTGTTCCACACTGACATGCGCATGGCCTGAGCTTTGTAGAACTCGGGATTTTGAAAGGCAGCGAGCCGGACAAGCTGGTTTGCCAATGGCTGTGGCAATTCCGACTTTTCAAAGTAAATTAAGTTAGCCAGCGTGATGTTGACAGCAGCAGGCAACGGGCATGTCAATTTACGTGATCTCGATTCACGATCTTTCCAAGGTTCTGCATCACCTTCGTCATCGACATAGGCGACCCCTAGAGGGTCCCGATTACCCATCGCCTGGATAATAACGGGCTGGATATCTTCTGGACTCATGCGCTGAATCGATGCCAGGAAGGCCCATTGATCAGGATGAGGCTCAAGCGTGTCGTCTACAAAAACGCTGTTGTTTTGGGCCCTGGCCCGCTTTTGCAAAGGGAGTGCGATGAGATTTCCGAAGCCGCCCTTAGGCATATAGTCCTGATTTGGAAACAGTCGATCATAGGAGCTGAGCGCCAACTGCCGGGTGCGCTCACAGGCATGACTGATGATTGCGGCACCGAGGCGGCGCGCATCGCAGGCAGGAACATTACGCTCAAAGAAAATCCAGCCATGAGCCCCTTGGCCTGAGCGCGATATTTCCAGCGCCACCGGGACGTTCAGCTCATGGCATGACTGCACAAAAGCTTTGGAATCATCACGCCATTCGGCCTCATCGAAGTCGACCGCCAAAAAATAACAAGTGTCATCAGAGAGTAGGGGGTAGATGCCAACGACCACTTCGCCCGCCAGATGGCGATAGACCACCTCATCGGTCAGCGGAAGCAGCTGGCGGTTACCGCAGTCGCCACATTTAATTCGGGGCTTCTCACAAACGCCAGGCCTCCATTCGTTTGCGCAAGCGGGTGCGTATCCTGATTTTCCTGCCTTGCTTTCCCAGCGGATGGGATAAACGTCCGTCCTACCACGAAACAAGCTTCGGAATAGGGCAAGCTTTCCATCAGTATCGAGTTGCTGTGATTGTTCTGCTCGGAGAATCGCTATCTTGACTGGCTCAGCAGGCGGGCGCCATTCGATGCCATGAGCATCCAGCAAGGCAACCAATCTTGCATTTTCAGCCCTTAGCTTCGCCACCAGACTAGTGTCTATCACCGCCTTCAGCCTCTACGTCTCAGGTGAAGCCTGTAGCCTCGAGCTACAACCCTCAGTCCATCAGTAAAACATAGAGGTTATCAAACAACAGAGGTTAGGTTCAGGGGCTCAAGAGGTCCGTCCTAATCCCAATCAAATCGTTGGCTGGCTCAATCTGCCAGTGAGGGATACGGTGCCAGCCTGGCACTGCTGATGCTGAGAGCGATGGTTGATAAGCGCAGTGATACGACCAAGAAACCCGTCAAGGATCAGACGTACTTTCCACAGGCGAACCCAGGCAAGAGGCCGAGGGGCAAGGGCGGTAAAGGGAAAGACAGATGACCGGTGTGCAGTACGACGACGAGGGCGCCCATGGGGAGCGCCCTTTATTTTAAAAGGCGCAGCATGCCGTCAGCCTCGGCTTTTTTGAGTAGCATGTACATTTCACATAGGTAATTGAATTCGCTGCAACCCCCGGAGAGTTTTGCCGCGCAGGCTTGAGCCACTTCCACCGCAACAAGTTGAGCCTCTTTCGATAAAGAAAGGTAGGCGTCCACTGTCCAGTCGATATCAACGGCGCACATCTCAGTGTCGTCGCCAGCTCTAATCATGAGCTTAGTGCCGGATTTGAATTGGGCCTTGAGACGTTTCATGACCGCCTCATTGAAATAGTGTACGTTTTCGTTGTTCATGATCCGCGCCATCAAGTGCCCAAGGTTGCCAGGTCATTGTGACCCAATCGGTGGGATTCACCAGTGGCTTTGCTGCGGACTGCTCTCAGGCGTCGCCACGGTGCTGGACTGGGGGCGCTCTACGGTTTGTTCGCATGACCAGCGAGTGAGTACAGAAAAAGGGTACTTGGAGAGTGCCCTTTGTTTTGCCACTTGGTTACCGCCAGAGGCTGTAGACCAGCAGACCGAGGATCAGCCAGCCAACTTGGGTTGAGCAGCGCAAGCACAGATACCGCCAGGCTCTATCGAGATTGTGAAACGGGCGGTACGCGCCGTTGAGGAAAACACCGAGCGTGAAGATCGCACCGACCGCAACCCAGAGCAGCAGCCACTGGTCACGGGCGCCTACGATGAAGGCCATCGCCCCAAAAAAACCGCACGATATAGCAGCCACCACGGCCCCCGCGACTATGCCCTTGGGCGTCAGTCTCAGCGGTTCCTTTTCCGGTAGCAGTAGATCAACTGCCTTGTAGGCTGCGCGCTCCAGGTCGTATTCCCTGAGGTTGCCCTCGTCGTTCCTATCTGTGCTCATGATGCCGTCTCCGTCAGTACCACCTGGTTGGGGTTACTGCCCATCGTCTTCGGTCTCTGGGAGCGACGCTTGTTCATCTGGTTTACAGGGCCGTGGATCTTGCGCCACGAACCACGTCCTGTACGATTTGGCCATCCACTCATAGCCATCCGAGTAGCAATGAATTCTCTCTGGATTCCTCGGTGGCATGTAGGTGAGGAGCCGGGTTACCTTTGCCTCGGTATCGTATAGCGGGTTACCAACTACTAGTTCCCGCAGGGCCGGCTCGGCCCAGCACCGCAGTGTCTCAATGCGGCGCCACAGGTAGGTAATCTCTTCCTTGAAGTCAGCGATATCGTTGTCGTACCGCGCACGCCATGCTCTCCATTCGCTGCGCTCGGCTTCCAATTCCCGTTCCAGCTCCGCGCTGCTCCGGTTTAGGTTACTCATGATCGGACACCTCTGTTTTAGAGTAGTCGTCGGAGGCGGTGCCGTGGTCTATGTGCTGATCCCAGTCATCTGGGCGTTTGTCGCTCCAGTAGGTGGGCCGGCGCCAGCACCAGGCTTTGTACCTGGCGGTAGTTGCGTTGGGGTAGCACCTAACACTTCCATCGCATTCGCGTACCTGTTCGGGGTCAGCCTTCCCGGCACGATCCCGTCACAGTCCACCGCGATTGCACGCGCCATGCTCGCGTAACGGCCAATGTCTCTGTCGAAAGGCGGCAGTTGCTTATCCAGAAGTGGGCTGAGGATCTCTACCATCGGGTCAACCGACTGTTGTTGTAGTTCCCGTGCGGCCGCTGCAGCCGTCTCTTACTTTCGTTCCATGCTCGTCATCGTGTGTGACGTAACGTTTGAGAAGCAGTGGCCGAGCTTCAACAGGTTGTTCCTGCACCGAATCACCATTCACCAGAATGGCTGTCAGCCTGCTGAGTAGTCTTGCAGTGTCCGTTGATCGATCTGACGCACATCGTTGTAACCGGGGCCGTCCTCTGACCGACACCAACGCACGAACGCTTGCCAACGATCGCTATGCGCTTTGACCGTGGCGAAGTGGCCGCCGGCAAACAGTTCCTTGAGCGCTTGTGGGCCGGCGTAGCTCAGCTGGTGGCCAAAGCCAAAGTTGCGACTCTCACGCCGACCGATCAGAGCCATCTTCATCACCGTTTTCGTTTGTTTGTAGAAAGAGCAGCAGGGCTTTCCAGTGAGGGCTGAGCCTGTCCAGCTGCTGCCAGTGCGTCGGGCGGATCAGGAGGGCGTTCTCTTGGTGTTGCAGCAGTGCCCCTTCTTTCCACAGTTGCTCGATCAGCCGGGCGAGGTTGGCAGGCTCAATTGGTGGTGTGGCGACAGCGGCGACAGTGGCGACAACCCGCGTCGTTTCTGGCCTGGCGCGTGGCGACAGGGTGGCGACAGAGGCGGCGACACGCCGCGATTCAGGCTGCGATTGATGTTGCGCCTGGTAGCGGCGCACCGCGTCATTGAGGCGAAACATGGCGGACCTCGAAAGTTTTTCCGTCGCGGCTGCTCAGCCAGCGATGAGTGATCAGCACGACCAATAAAGAGGCGGTATGGTCAGTGCTCTTGCGGGCAAAACGAGGGCCGTTGCGATTGACGTCGCGGATGGTGAAGTGGGTCCAGCCTTTCTGCACCAGCCAGCGCAGCAGCCGATCCGCCTCTTCGCATCGGCTATTGACCGGTTCCTGTTCGGTCAGGCGCTGGATCTCGGCCAGGTAGTAATCCATCAAGGTGGAGGCGCGCTGGATGTGTGTTTCGTCTAACGCACTGGCCTCTTCAACCATGGCCATCACGCCCGCGATGCGCAGCACATTCGCCGCCGCTTTGCCTGCGGCAGGCTGGACGCCGGCCAGCTCGCCGAACTCGCCAGACTGGCACTCGATGGTGTCGTGAATATCGATCCAGGCCCGTCGGGCCCGGGCAGTCAGTTCCAGCGTGGCGGGATTGAGTGAGTCGTCCTGGTGAAGCGACCAGGGCTGTTGCAGCAGGGCGGTGATCCGTTGCTGGTAGCGCTGGACTTTGGCATCTCGGGTCAGGTCGATTGCCTTGTAGAGCCGCTGGCCGGCCAGGCGCTCGGGCCAACTGATCAGGCAACGGCCGAGGATGCCTTGGCCATTGATCACCGGGTCTTTGAACAGTTGGTTGGCCAGGTAGGGCTGCAGCATCAGATGCAGACTGAGGCGGCGGTCATAGGCGCGCAGGCTTTCTCCGGTCATGGAGCGCGCCCGGTCGATCGGGCTGCCATCCCACAGTGTCGACAAGGTGGTAATCGCCTTGAGCCAATTCTCTTTGCTCATGGTGCTGCTGCCCAAGAACTGGCCCCCTTCATCATAGAACAAGCCCATGCTGGGCAAGCCCTGGCACAGGCTTTTGACCAGGGCCTTAATGGTCGGCTCGGCAATGATCAATCTCGGCGGTACCGGCTCGGACAGCTCATCGCCTTCTGTATCTGCGTGTTTCTTTGAGGTTTTGGGTTTGACCGTGATGCTGCTGGCAGCGCGATAGGCTTTGAGCTTTTCCGCGTACAAGGTCCACTGCTGTCGTTCCCAGTCACGCGCCGCCTTCAGTGCCAGCTGATCCACCGCGCTTTTGCGATCCCCCGAGGATGCCACCGTCAGTAGGTAGAGGGACAACGGATAGGTTCGGCCATCGAGTTGGACATTGGCATGACCCTGGCTCACCCGGGCCGCGCTGGCCAGCACCGATTGTGCAGCCATGGCGCAGGGCACGCCGATCACCTCGGCCAGTCGGTCGACCGCAGGGCCCAACAGTTCTCCGAGTGCTTCGACCGGGTAGGGCAGTGGCGCCTGCTGGTACTCCAGCAATGGTTGTGGTGGCTCGAACGCTTCGCACAGTTGCATCGCTATTCTCCTGAAGTTATCGACTTCGTCCTCACTCTTCCCGCCACGGTTGTTGAGTGTTATCAGGGATCAAGGCCCCTGCGACCTGTGAGGGTTGTCCACTAACGCGGGACTGGCGGCTCCTTACGACCGGGAGCTTGGGCACCTCATGATCTGGCCTCCTGAACACCGATAGAGGTGGGCGGGTGGAGGCTGCACTGGCTGACGAAACCAGCGCCGCGAGATCCTGAGTCGGGTGAAGGCAGGGATGCGATGATCGGGGCATGCCTGACTGTCAGTCAGGTGCAGTCCATTCCTTAGGCTGCGGCACCATCATCTGCATCGCTGTTGCTGGTGACTTCGGTGTTTGTCACGCCGATTGTCACGAGGGGGAATGCCGCAAAGCCTTGTACAAGTTGGGCTGCAGCAGCGGTTGGAGCGCCCGTCTCTTTCCGGGAGAAAGAGACGGGCGCAGGTTGGCGCAGTGAAATGACCAAGCAGAAAGGTTGCTGCAGGGCAGCTGGGTAGGGGGATGTATTTGTTGCAATGGCAATGATCTGAAGTAGGCATCCATCACTCGGTGAGTGACCGTGCGAGCCACCGGACGCTCATCGCACTTTGGGAGAACCACCACGGTGTGGCGTAGCCTTAAAGGTTCTGGCTACCTGGGTGCTGTCGAGGACAGCGCTTGTACGATTCTGGTGTAACGCTCGCTCTGCTCGCGGTCAACAGCATTTTGTGGGCGACTGTTGCGCCAATCGGTAGCGCTGGAAGACCTTGGAGGCCGGTGGCTTTCCATGGCCGGGTGGTCGTTCGTCGGTTTTTAATGTGAGCCCACGCGGACGGGAATGCGGAGCCTTCCCGCTCGCGTGGGCTTAGCCGAAAAGGCCCCACGAGCGAGGCTTGCAACGGCGACAGTCGCCACTTCTGTCGCCATGCTGCAAACCAGGTATTACGCGGGTTGTCGCCGGTGTCGCCGCTGTCGCCATCCTCCATTCGATAAACGAGGTGAGATGATGGCTTGAGCATCTCGCTTCTCATTCAATAGTATTTGCTGCCGCATGCCCTGTGGCATATCGCGCCCAATCCTCCATCAGTATTCGCCGCTTTTCAAAAAGATCGCCACGTCGATAAGCCGCCTCTACCGCATTCTCTACGGCGTGCGCGAGCGCCTGCTCACAGACCTCCCGAGGATAGTGAGTAACCTCACTCGCCCAATCCCTGAAAGTCGAGCGAAATCCATGCGTCGTGAGATCGTCCCGCTTCATCCGACGCAATGCCATCAACATCGCCATATTACTCAGAGGCCGCTTTTTGCGAGCCCCCGCAAATAGGTGATTGTTTCCTTCAACGCGAGGAAGCCCTGCGAGTAAATCCAATGCCGCTTTTGATAGAGGCACCCGGTGTTCCTTCCCCGCTTTCATCCTCGGCGCAGGAATGGTCCATACCCTTGCTGCCACATCAATCTCTGCCCACGTAGATTCAAGCACCTCACTGGTTCGGCAGGCAGTCAGGATGGTAAAGCGCAATGCTTTAGAACTCAGATCATTTACTTTCTCAAGGGGCGCCATGAAGGCGGGAAGCTCTGTCCACGATATTGCTGCATGATGCTTCACCCCACGCACTTTTGCGCGAGGTGGTAGCAGTTTGTCCAGGTGTCCACGCCATCGAGCGGGGTTTTCTCCATCACGCAGCCCTCTGGCCTTTGCTGCATCGAGTACCAGTTCGATGCGGTTTCGCAAACGGCTGGCGGTTTCGGGTATTACTGTCCAAATCGGCTTGAGGATTTTCAGCACATGCTCAATGCCTATTTCCTGCGTCGGAAGATCGCCTATGGTCTTGAACGCATAAGTAGCCAGAGTGTTCTCCCACTGCTGAGCATGCTTGGCATTTTTCCAGCCTGCTCTGTGGGCAGCGATGTAGTCGAGAGCAACTTCTTTGAAAGTGATTGCTTTGGCCCTGGCTGCATCCTGAACTAAACGTTCAGCTTCTTTTTCCAGCCGTTGCCGTTCCATCTCCTCATCCCGACTGGTTAGCGGATCGACGCCTGACTTGCTCAGCTTTCTGGCTTCTGCAGCTTTCTCACGAGCTACCGCAAGGCTTACTTCGGGGTGCCTGCCCAGTCCCATGTCTCGGCTCTTGCCAGCAAGCTTGTAGCGGAAGATCCAGCTTGCGCCACCGGTACGGCCGAGTTTCAAGTAGAGGCCGTCACCATCGTTGGTCATTCCGGGTAACCCTGATCTGACTATTTTTTCTACCGCTTTCGTCGTCAGAGATGCCATCACTCACTTCCTATTTGAAAGGATGATGACTCAATCTAAATGAATGCCAGCCCATACTCCAGCCCATACCTTGGACCCTGGCTTTTCGTAGTCATGCTTGGACCATCAAAGAAAAAATATACTGCAACTATATGTTTTTATGGAATTTTTATAGAAGTAATTAAACGTCTATGTACTTCTAGAAACACTAAAATGGCGGACTCCTTCACCGCCAAATTCGATGTAACCAAAACCCCTGATTTCGAGAGAAGTCAGGGGTTTTGTGGTTTCTGGCGTCTGGATTTTGTGGATGGCAAGGTTATTGACCCACGCCCATCGGCGAAGACGCTTCCGAAATTCATGTAGGACGGCTGATAGGCATGTGGGAAGTAATGCTGGGAAGCCAGGTAGTTGGGTGCTTTCATAGGTCCAGCACCTGACACGAGCCGTTTCGTGAGGGGTATTCGCTTTGCGCCTTTAGGGGGCAAAATGAATCAACGGCAAGGCACATGACGCGGCCTATTATCTGGAAGGACGAACGCACGTTATGCAGGAATTCACCATGAAACAGGCAGAACTGGAAAAGGTCCACGTGGAGATCGTCAAGCTGATGGCTGAGCAGCGCAAGCTGAACGCCGAGGCCGGAAAGATGACCCGTGAAACTTTTTGGTATCCGGTGGCTGTAGCGACAGGGTTGATTGGCACGGTGGCCACTGTCACAACTGTGTTGGTCAAGCTGCTTTAACGTTTTTTGGCAGTAGTCAATGAACAAAGAGCTCCGCATCACGGCTGCGTTGTTCGACGACTTTGCAGCTCTCGGCTCCTTTGTAGGTCCGACTTCCCCTGAAAAGCACGGTCTTCAACTTCCCCTTTCACCTGGACTGCCCTAAGCCCCTCGAATGGACTCGACACTATGTCTCACCCTCGCGCCGTTTCCCGCCGCATCGCTATTTCCCTCACCGCTGTGTTGATGAGTACCGTCTCCTTATTCGCCACTGCGTCCACGACTAAGACTTTCCCCGACGCCATAGCCAGCGACCCCGCAAAACTAGGCTGGATGGTCGGCTCACCACCACCTGCAGATCGCACCGTGCGCTTCGAAGACGGCAGCTATTTCCAGTTCCCGGCGATGCGCTGGAGTGTCTCGAACTTCCGTCAACTGATGCCTACGATCAACGTTTCACGGGGGGCTCAGTGCGCCGGTTCCATTGGTATCTGCGCTGCACAAAGACATCGATGCGATCAGCTTCGTCCCGCTGGGCGCGAAGGCTCCGATGACCTGGGAGCAATCCCTCGCGGCCACCTACACCGACGGGATTGTGGTGATGCATCGCGGAAAAGTTGTCTACGAGCGTTACTTTGGCGTGCTGAAGCCTGAAGGCCAGCACGCGGCAATGTCGGTGACCAAGTCTGTGGTCGGCACATTAGGGGCGATGTTGGTGGCAGAAGGGCGAATCGATGCGAACAAGCACGTCGCCGAATACGTCCCCGAACTGGCGGCTTCGGCGTTTGGCGGCGCTACGGTGCGTCAGGTCCTCGATATGACGACCGGCCTCAAATACAGCGAGGACTACACCGACCCGAACGCCGAGGTCTGGGCTCATGCAAAAGCTGGCAGCCCTCTGCCCAAGCCAAGGGACTACAGCGGTCCGCGAAGTTACTACGAGTTTTTGCAGACGGTTCAACCGCAAGGCGAACACGGTAGCGCGTTCGGCTACAAGACCGTCAATACCGATGTACTGGGTTGGATCATCGCTCGAGCGACCGGTCGCAACGTCGCACAGTTGTTGTCGGAGCGGATCTGGAGCCGTTTGGGGGCTGAGCAGGACGCCTATTTCACGGTGGACTCCATTGGCACCCCGTTTGCTGGCGGCGGCTTGAACACCGGTTTGCGTGACCTGGCACGATTTGGCGAGATGTTGCGTAATGACGGTCAGTTCAACGGTCAGCAAATCGTGCCCAAAGCGGTGGTTGACGACCTCCGTCGCGGCGGCGACAAGCAGGCATTCGCCCAGGCGGGTTACGATTTGTTGAAGGGTTGGAGCTACCGTTCAATGTGGTGGGTGACCAACAAAGAGGGCGGAGCCTTCATGGCGCGCGGGGTCCATGGGCAACGCATCTATGTCGACCCGAAAGCCGAGATGTTGATTGTTCGCTACGCCTCCCATCCGGTCGCCAGTAACTCGGCTAATGATCCGGTCACCTTGCCGGCGTTTGATGCGTTGGCTCAACATCTGTCCAGGTTGCCTTGAGTAATTATCCCCAGGCCATGAAGAAGGAAATTTAATGATCACCACCACAACCCACGCCATCGAAGGCCGACAAATCACCGCCTATCTGGACATCGTCAGTGCCGAGTCGGTGCAGGGGGTCAACGTTATCCGCGATATGTTCGCCGGGATGCGGGATTTTTTCGGTGGGCGCTCTCAGACGTTGGAGCGGGCGTTGAAGGAAGCACGGATTCAGGCAACCGACGAGTTGAAGGAACGGGCGCGGGCACTTCAAGCTGATGCGGTGGTGGGGCTTGATTATGAGATCAGTATGCCGGCCGGGAAGGGCGGGATGGTGGTGGTGTTCGTGACCGGGACGGCGGTCAAGTTGAGGTGAATGTGTTACGAGGCCGTTCGTCGGGGACGCAAAAATCTGAACTACAAGTCCGGTAATGACTGACTAGTCTCAAAAGCGTTGAAGGTCGATATTTTTCAGGCAAATAGGGCTTGCCGGTGTCGACCCTTTTTTGAGAGGGGAAAGGTATGGCTGATTCGTATATCGAAGACGACGGATCTGAGTTTTCGATCAACAATTGCGTGCAGTGTGGTCAAGCGGAGTATATGCCGGGCTTTGGTGAAAACCGGGTCCAGGTCGCCAAATTGAAATCCAAGTTGCCCCGGACCGAAAAGGCGAATTTCTTGCCCAAGAGGATGCCGCCTTCCAGGAAGTAACCGTCAACCGGACAGCCCCCGCCATTGAGCGGGGTTTTCATTTTCACAAGGTCGGCTGTCGGGATTTGGACTACAGATACACAGCCCGCTGTTAGCGATTTCTTTCACAAACTTTTCACACCCACCTACGTAGGCTCAACTCATCCGTTAGAAAGCAGTACCTGGCCCGTTCCCCAGCGGGCTTTTTTTTGCCTGTCATAAAACCTTTTCTAAAAACGCTGTCCAACCGTCGCCTATTGCGAGGTTGTACCCGTGCGTGTCTGGACTTTGTCTCCTTTAAAGCATTCAATCTCGCCCCTTTCGTTACCCCTTTTTTTGAGGTTCTTGTCATGCGTTTAACACTGCCTGCTTTGGTTCTGGGGCTTTTGGTTGCTCAAGGTGCGATGGCTGCGGGTGATGGCACTGCCGCGATCGGTGGTGGTTTGGGTGGCGCGCTGGGTAATGTGGTCGGCCAGAGCATGGGCGGCAGCACCGGTGCAGCGATTGGTGCTGGTGTAGCGGGCGCGGCCGGCAGTGCTGTTGCCGCACGCAAAGGCAGCCGCACTAAAGCAGCCATTGGTGGTGGTGTCGGCGCGGCCGGCGGTTCGATCATCGGCAACAGCTTGGGCGGCAGGACCGGTTCCACCATCGGCGCAGGCTTGGGCGGCGCATTGGGCGGCGGCGTGGGCAGCAACCTGGCCAAAGGTCACAAGCGTCACTGATCCTGATCGATCAGCTCAAAAAGCCCGGCTTGATGCCGGGCTTTTTGTATCTGGAAATTTCTTCTTCACGCTCTTCGAATTTACAGCTGTCCAACGATCAGCGCTGGCGTGATGAAAAAGCTAGACTCACGCCATCCGTAACGCGTTCTCTTACCCCCGATACGGAATTTAGAGGTTCATATCATGCGTTTGACATTGTCCACGTTGGTTCTGGGACTTTTGGTCGCTCAAGGTGCAATGGCAGCCGGTGACGGCACCGCTGCAGTTGGCGGTGGTATTGGCGGTGCGCTAGGTAACGTGGTCGGCCAGCAAATGGGCGGCAGCACGGGAGCCGCGATTGGCGCCGGTGTAGGCGGCGCGGCAGGTAGCGCGGTCGGCGCGAAGAAAGGCAGTCGCACAGAAGCGGCGATTGGTGGTGGTTTGGGGTCGGCTGGTGGCTCGGTGATTGGCAATAGCCTCGGAGGTTCTACCGGTTCGACCATTGGCGCAGGCCTGGGCGGCGCGGCGGGTGGGGCGGTAGGCAACAACTTGGGTAACGATAGCGGCAGTTCGCACTCCGGCAGCGGCCACAATCATAAGCATAAAAACAAGCACAGGAACAAACATCACTGATTCGTCATTGAGTCACAGCAGAAACCCGGCCCAGCGCCGGGTTTTTCGTTTCTGGAGTAGGACTCTGGAACGTTTGGTCGTGGGCCGCCTCGAACTTCATACACCCCAGAATGTTGTGAGGCATGCCATGACTCCTGAAACCAAAGGCAAGGAAGAAAAAGGCCCGAGCGGGCTTCCGTTCATTAACGATCCAGGAAACGAAGACCCAGGCTCGTTGATGGATGACGCAACGGTGCCGCTCAATGATTCTGATGATGCGGGCGACGTCGGAAATATCGAGTTCGAAGACGAGGAAGAGGATGAGGACGAAGATTGATCCTGCTGTGCGACGGACTCGACCGATCGTCTCTCTGATCGAACGCAATGCAGGGCGCAATCCTCGAAATTTCAGGGCCTGCTTTTCAGGCCTCTCGAGAGGTGCTTTATGAACGCTGATCCGAAAGACGCCGACATCGACGATACCCCTGAATATCCATTGCCTTCACCGACCGATTCCCTGAGTCGCGATCAACGTCCGCCTGATGACGACACCGCTGTAGAACAGTTGCCGTCTGATGAAGTGAAGCGCGGGGATGTTGAAGCTCACCCTGACGACCCGGACATTGCCGGTGAAGACGGCTCAAACGAACCGAGCTGAACATACGCTGTGGCGCAGCGTCGCTCGTCGATTGTGAGGCACCTTTAAAAAGCGATCGCTGCCAGAATTCAGGTACGCACCTTGTTAAAGGAGATACACCATGATCAGGTCCAAATTGACGACCCTGACGGTGATCGGCGTGTTGTTGGCCGGCTCAATGTCGGCGTTTGCTCAGTCCTCCGGCAACGATGCACCTGTGGATAAGGGCGGGATGCCGCCATATTCTGAAATGAATGCGGGCTCAGCGGACGAGAAGGCGTTGCCGCCTGGCACTATTAAGGGTGGGAATGGTGGTGATGCAAACGGAAGTAGCACCAGCCCGGAGAAGGGAAGCGGGACGATGAGTGGTGGAGGTTCGATGGGGAGTGGTTCTGGGAGTGGGTCTGGAGGATCCGGTAGTTCGGGGCGCGCTGGAGGAGGAACGGGTGGTGCTGGTGGTGGTACGAGTGGTTCGGGTGGTTAAGTCCGAGTTCTTACCGGAAGATGAGCCCAGTTTTAACTGGGCTTTTTCCGGATACGGTATCTTTGCGCTAGCTACTCGTCGGAGATGTCAGACTCAACCCATCGCATGAAAAACTCTTCCTGAACCTCAGGATCGTTTGTCAGATTGTTTTCCTCGTAATCAAAGATACTCACTAAATTACTTCTTAATGCTTGTTTTCCCAGTGTCAGTTCATATGCTTTTACGCCTAACGACATTTGTGAGGACATACTAGAGGGGTGTACGTTTATTTTTGCTCCTTTACACAAAAAAGTTACGTCACGATGGTCTTCCCTGGCATGACCCAGGCATTTGTAAAAGTCGTCGCCAGAGTATGAATTTCGATAACCATCTTCCATAACAAAAGTAATGCTTAGATTTTCGGAGTCACAGAGAAGCTCAGCGGATTGACGCTTGCCATTTTTGATTATGAAAATCTTTACGCTGTCCACGTTCTATTTCCTGTTCGGATTTAAGGTGGTGTGACCAGATGGGCGACCATTAGCACCAATAGGGGTTACGCCTAAAATATCTTCTCTTTTGACTCCGCCTTGAATTGCTAACTCTCGCTCGCTACCAAACTTATATTTTTTCCCAAGTTCCGAAGTCAGATCTCGCCCAGGGATCATCCGTATGGTGTACAAAAAACCGCTTCTCATGTTGAATTTTGTCGCGAAATCGATGCCAACCTCTCTAACTGGGGTAGTGCTTACAAAATTGCTCGGAGGCTTGTTGCTATCTAGGGAATGGAGCAGCAAGTCATTGCTGTCGCCCTTGGTTTTAAATCCTTGTTCAAATATCTCATCTGGGTGACGACCGTCTCCACGATATAAATACAATTCCTCTGGATATGATGGGAGTTGAGCTTCCCCCTCATCAACCTTAATCTTCTCAGTCGGATCCTCATCCCCAAACGCCGGCCGCTTACACCCGTCCCCCCCAGGACACTCACTCAACCCCAACGGATCAACCCACCCTGTCGGGTTCCGCGTGTACTGATACCCGTTTAACCCACCCGCCAACTTGCTCGGGTCCGGCGTCAAATACCGTCCAATATCCGGATTGTAGTAGCGATGCCGGTTGTAATGCAGGCCCGTTTCCGCATCGAAATACTGCCCCTGAAACCTCAATGGCTGATCAAGCACCTGATGGGTGTCGCGGTTGAGGCGAGTCAGGCGGCCATAGGCTGTGTATCGGGCGGCCCAGATGATGTCGCCGCTGTAGTCGGTGAGTTCTTGCGGTGTGCCGAGGTGATCGAGCTGGTAGTAGAACGGGCAGGCCTGGTGTGGGCCTTTGCCGTCGAGCATGGCCAGCGGGCGGAAGCTGCCCGGTTCGTAGACGTAGCTGCGGTAATGCTCGCGGTTGCTTTCGGCGATGAGGTGGTCGCCCTGCCAGAAGAACTCGGTGGTTTTGCCGTCGACGGTTTTGCTGATGCGGCGGCCGAAGGCGTCGTAGCGGTAGGTCGCCTGGCTGCCGTTGGGCAGGGTGGCTCCGATCAGCCGATGTTGGCAGTCGTAGCGGTACTCGGTGATCAGTTTTTGCCCGGTGCCACGGCGCTCGCGGATCAGGTTGCCAAAGGCGTCGTAGTCGTAATGGCGGTCGCCTTGCATGAGCAGGCGGTTGCCTTTGACGGTGGCCGGGCCAGGACGATCCTGCATCAGCAGGTTGCCCGCCGGATCGTGGGCGAAGCTTTCCGGTTGTTGATCGCGGGAGTGTCGGACGCGAATCAGACGGTCGAGTGGATCGTATTGGTAGCTGCGTTGGCCGTGTCGCGTGTCGGCAATGTAGTCGAGGTTGCCGTTGGCGCTGTAGGCATAGTCGCGGCGATACAGCGGTTGGAGGTGTTGGCTGACGGCGTGGGCTTTCAGACGGCCTCGGTCGTCATATTGAAAGTCACTGAGCAACAGGCCTTGTTGGCGGTTTTGTTCGCGCCCGGCGAAGAATGTATGCGACGTCAATCGGGTGCCGTTGAGGTCGATGGCCGTCAGCGCACCGCCCTTGGCGTGGTGGTAATCGAGTTTGCTGTTGTCCGGCAGACGCAGGCGATTCAGCTGACCGCAGGCGTCGTAGCCATAACGTAACGTGCCCCAGCCTTGGTGTTCGGTGATCAGACGATCCTGCTGGTCGTACTCGAACTCCAGCGGATGATCGTGGCCGTCGTCGACGCTGACCAGGCGGCCGAGGCTATCGTATCGGTATTCGACCTTGATGCCGTCGGGCAGGGTTTTGACCAGCAGGCGTCCGGCCGAATCCCGCTGATAAGCCGTCACCAACTGCGAGCCATCCTCGCCGAACTCGGTTTTCTCCAGTAACTGGCCGTTGAGGTCGTAGGCGTACGCCGTGCGTTGGCCGTCGAATCCGGTTTCCTGTCGGATCAAGCCATTGGGCGTGTAGTCCAGGAGATATTTTTCGCCGGATTCGTTTTCGATCTCGGTGAGCAACAGCTGGGCGTTGTCGTAGCGGTACTTCAGCTGGGTGCCGTCGGCATTGAGGCGGCGGGTGACCAGGTGCAGGTCGTCGACGTATTCGTAACGGGTGACGCGGCCCAGTTCATCGCGTTCGGCGGTGATTTTGCCGTAGGCGTTGTAGCTGAACGCGCGGCTGGCGCCTGTAGGAAGCGTGGTCTGGATCAGTCGGCCAACGCCATCCCATTGGTACTGGGCAACGGCGCCGTGTTCGTCCTGACGGGTAATCTGCCGCCCCAACGCATCGTAGGAAAACCGCCGTTGACCACCGTCCGGCAAGGTCTCTTCGAGCAATTGCCCCAAGGCGTTCCAGACGAACACATGCCGGCTGGTGTCCGGGTAACGGATCGACAGCAGCTGACCTTTTTCGTCGTAGTGATAGTGGGTGACATGACCGTCAGGATCGGTCGCTTCGGTGATGTCACCATGGGCATTGCGCTGATACTTCCACACGGCTTTGCCGCGGTACCGCGCGTGCAGGAAACCGTTGCGATACTCGTAGGTCGTCGGTTCGTCTTCCGGCGGAATCAGCGCAACCAGGCGTCCGACCTCGTCGTAACGGTATTCGGTGACGGCGCCGAGCGGATCCTGCTCGGCAATCAGCCGGCCTTGATCGTCGTAGACCTTGAGGTGTTCGCCGCCGTCCAGCTCGACCTTGCGCACCAGCCGCGCCCGGTCGTCGTGCTCGTAAATCTCTTCGCTACCGTCGGCGTTCTTAACCAGCACATTGCCGTTGTTGTCCCAGACATATCGCGTGTCCATCTGCGAAAAAGTCGCCCAATGCCGCACGCACCGGGCCGCTTTGCCGGCACGCTCCCACTCCCAGTAGAAACTCGCCCCCCCGGCTAACTGCCGCTGCTGAATCACGTGCTGATCGTCGTAGTCGTAGCGTTCGCTTTCGCCGGCGGCATTGGTCGCTTCGATCAAGCGATGACGAGCATCGTAGCGGTCGGCAACCAGTGTTTGCTCAGTACGCCAGGCGTCTTCCAGGGTGTCGGCCGGATGAAAACGCTGATACTCGACAGCGACCATGTGCCGGCGCTCATAGCGCAACAGAAGGGAGCGCCCTGCGCCGTTATCGAGGCGCTTGATCCTGTCAGAAAAGTCCCGCTGCACCATCAGCCGATTGCCGTAGGCATCGCTAATGGCCGTCAGACGTCCAGCACAAAAGTGAAAAAAACGCGCTTTTTCGCCAGCCAGGGCGAGGATCAATTCTTCGGGTTCATCGCCGAGATAAATCGCCGCCCGCGATAGGCTGTTGTGAATCGTCGGGCGCTCGCTACTCGGTAGCGGAAAGGTCGTACGACGGTTTTCGTGGTCGATCCAGATGACGGTGTCGCCATCGATTTCCAGGTGATGCGCGAGGGAGTGAGTCCAGCCGAATCCGAGCCCGCAATCGATCTCCACCGCACTGGTGCGATAGAGCCGGGTGAAGTCGAACGGCAAAATCCCGTCCAGCGCACCGTCGGTCAGCGTGAGCAGTTCCTCGCCCGTGACCATCGATACCGGACAGCCATTGGTACAGGTCAACGGTCCGCAATCGGCGCTGTCGCCGTTGGGGTTTTTCGCCTGATCCGGGGCATCGTCGCGATGTTCCTGCCTGCCAATCCTGGTCATGGCTTCAGACTTGTCGCGAGCAATGGCCACCGGATTTTTCACCAACAGAACCGGCGCAACCCCCGCGGTGATTTGCAACGACACGGCGGGCGCAGGTTTGATCGGTGCATTCCGGGCATTGACCATCAGCGGTTTGAGCGCGCCAGCGTGGGCTGTCAGGTCGGACCTGGCGGTGAGCTTAGCCAATCGCAAACTGGCGGCCGCCAGCCATTGCCGGGACTGCGGGGACTTGATCCTGGACAGCACCTTCTCACTCAGACGCAATTCCAGTCCCGCAGGACCGGTAAGGCACATGAGTAAGAAACTGATCAATATCTCCGTACGAATTTCCGCCACGACCTCGGCGATGTACTGCGGCGGCAGCATCCTCAGCCAACTGGTGAACGCCGCGAGATGAATGAACATCAACGGCTCGTCGCTCAGCATCAGCAACACCTTCGCGATGGACTCCGCCGAAGCGTTCAGCAGTGTTTCAAGCTCGGATCGGGTCAGGTATTCCAGGAGTTTTTCGCTGTTGGCCTGCAGGTCCGCGATCAGGGCGTAAATCTGCTTCACGTCATCCCACAAACCGTTCAGCGAGTTCTCGAAGCCGCGCCAGTCAGCCTGTTGCAGCATGCCGTAGCGCTTGATGAAACCGGCCTGGGAGAACCCCGCCCACGCTGGTTCGAACTCGGTCGTCCACTCGTTGCGCAGCCAACCTTCCAGCTCGCCGATGACGTCCTGATAGGAGGAGTAAAGTGCTTTGACGTGATCAGCGGATACATCGGGAAAAAAGGTGATGCGATAACGCTGGCCGCGCTGGCAATCGGGGATTTCCAGGATGCCGCTGGGGCCGATCTCGTCGTAGATCGGTTCGCCAAATGTCTGCTTGCCTGCCACGTCGGAAATCAAAGGTTCAAGCATCACCGGCGTATTGCCGATCGGCACGAAACGCGCTGCCTCAAACATATGCACCAGAGTCAACGGACCGCTGGCCGGGCACGCGGCGACTGTCGCACTGACAGGCGTAGTCGAATTCTTCGGCGCGCTTAGACGGACTTCGTTGCCGACCTTGAAAACTTGCTCGACATCCAGGGCCTTGCCGGTCCAGAAACTTTCAGCCCAGGCGTCGTAGTCGTTCAGGCACAGTCGAAAATCACCCAGCAGCGCTTCGACATTCGGCTGGTCAGGGTCCATGGCGGCGAGCACCAACAGCCCGATGGTGTTGTTCAAGGCCAGGAGGTTGTCAGGTATGAACATTCGCAGTCCCTCGCGCGGATCAATTCAGAGCGCGAGACTTTGCGGGGGATCGGCGGGGAAAGAAGTCGGGAAAGTAAGTGTTTGGTGTAGGGGAAATCGCTAAATGACGGAGAGCACTTCGGCGCAGGTTTTAGCACCGCTCAGGCATTGCCCGTTGCCCTATGCCCGCCGCGCTCGCTATGCTGCTGAATCCTTTAATCGATCGCGGACCCGGCCGTACCTGAGCCGCCTCTGGGATGTCATTAGAAAACGGATCAGATGCGATGAATGCACCACTGAATGAATTCGGCCCGATCAAGGCCGTGATTTTCGATATGGACGGCTTGTTGCTGGACACCGAGGGCATTTACACCGAAGTCACGTCGATGATTGCCGCGCGTTACGGTCGTGTCTTCGACTGGAGCGTCAAACAGAACATCATCGGCCGTGGCGCGGGTGATCTGGCGCGTTATTTGGTCGAGGCGCTGGACCTGCCGATCACCGCCGAAGAGTTCCTGGTGATCCGCGAACCGCTGATGCGCGAGCGTTTTCCTACAGCGCTGGCGATGCCTGGCGCACAGGAGCTGGTTCGGCATCTGAAGGCGAACAACATTCCGATCGCGGTGGGCACCAGTTCTTCGCGTCAGTCGTTCGGCCAGAAAACCACCTTGCACCGCGACTGGTTCGCACTGTTCGATTTCATCGTGACGGCTGATGATCCGGAAGTCGGCGCGGCCAAACCGGCGCCGGACATTTTCCTCACGGCGGCGCGGCGCCTGGGTGTCGCGCCCGAGGATTGCCTGGTGTTCGAGGATTCGCCGTTCGGTGTCACGGCGGCGAAAGCGGCAGGAATGACCGCGATTGCGATCCCGGATGCGGCGATGGCTGACGAAAAATACGCACACGCCGATGGCATTCTTCGTACGCTGACGGCGTTCAGACCGAGCGCATTCGGCCTGCCGACGCTTGAATGGGCTTGACGACAGACATGTGGGAGCGGGCTTGCTCGCGAAAGCGTTGTGTCAGTCGACATTAATGTTGGCTGATATTCCCTCTTCGCGAGCAAGCCCGCTCCCACATTCGATTTGCGTTTGGCTGACCCGTATCAGGCGCCGAAACCACCGTCGATGGTCAGGCTGGCACCGGTGATGTAGCCGGCTTCCGGCCCCACGAGGTAGGCGACGAAACTGGCGATTTCTTCCGCTTTGCCGTAACGACCCACCGCCATCAACGGGATCAGGCTTTCGGCGAAGTCGCCACTGGCCGGGTTCATGTCAGTGTCGACCGGGCCCGGCTGCACGTTGTTGATGGTGATGCCACGCGGGCCGAGGTCGCGCGCCAGGCCTTTGGTCAGGCCGACTAGCGCCGACTTGCTCATGGCGTATGGGCCACCACCGGCAAAGGGCATGCGGTCGGCGTTGGTGCTTCCGATGTTGATGATGCGACCGCCTTCTGTCATGTGTTTGGCGGCGGCCTGAGTGGCGATGAATACGCTGCGCACGTTGATCGCGAGGGTCTGGTCGAAGTCTTCGAGTTTGAAATCTTCCAGCGGTGCAACGGCCAGCACGCCAGCGTTGTTGACCAGAATGTCCAAACGACCAAAGGCTTTTACGGTGGCGGTCACGGCGTTGCGGATGGCCTCGACGTCGGCGCTGTCAGCCTTGATGGCGAGGGCTTTGCCGCCGTTACCGGTGATGCTGTTTTGCAATTCTTCGGCTTTGGCCGTGGAGCTGACGTAGGTGAAGGCGACTGTCGCGCCTTCAGCAGCCAGGCGTTTGACAATGGCGGCACCGATGCCGCGGGATCCGCCTTGAATCAAAGCCACTTTGCCGCTGAGGTTCTGAGTAGTCATATCGATCTCCAAAGTCCCGAGGCGAGATGTCTCGGTTGATGGAGCCTAGTATCGATTCAGGATTACCGGCTGTCTTCAGGGGTCATCAGAAAATAAAATCACCTTGTTACTGATCAACAGGTTACCGCGGGTGAGTCATATGAAAATAAAAAAAAACAGCATTTGATCTTAAAATTAGTACAGCCGCGATCAATTGAAGATAAAAAACTTTGCGGCAGGGCGACAGCCCTCAGGTTGGGTTGGCTTGAAGCAGATGGGTTTAGTTTATGCTGCAGGTTGTCGTTTCGGCACAAGATCCTTGCTATCGCTTGACTCGGTCCGGCATTGCTCTACTACCGTGTGCGACATCTATGCACATGGGCGAATACCGGTATGGGGCATCATGGTGTTGCACACTCACCGAGTGCGGCGAATGCCATTTTTAATTTTACATTTCGCAAAGGGGGGGTGGGAGGAAACTTTTTATTAGTAGAAGTATAAATAATGGGTTTTGGTATAGCGAATGAAAATTAAAGTGAATCATCTTGGGGGTAGATAAATTTAAGCATAGCGATCAATATATAAAAGGTTCGTGTCACAACGAAGGTATGACCCGTAGTCATCTAAGTGGTGAACAAAGCATCACCTACTCAGTGGGAGGTGCAAGTGAGTGTTTTGATGGTGTCTGTTACTTGGTATTTAATTTTTTGTTTGTGAGTGATGTTTTATATTGTAAATGTCACTTTGATTGTATAGTAGGTGTATGTCTCCATTTGAGTAGGCTAGTGCACAGGAAGGCTGAAGTTTTGACGTGGTGATTAAGCGGAGAGCTTCGTCGCGCCGGCATTTTAGTATTTTGGTTGCTTGTTCGATCGAACAGTGTTGTTGTAAGTGACTTTTCATGATCTGAATATGCGCAAGAGAGTAATGTGGGATTTTCTTGATTATGTCCGGATTGATTAATCCTGGCAGAACGAATCGATGCCTTAAGAAGCGTATGGATATATTTAAGAGTGCGGTCGTTTGTTTAGTCGTGAATCCGGTTGTTTTAGGTTCAGGGGATGTAAGGTTTATGGATGTAATTTCTTCTGTTGTTGCTGTGTTTGCGTTGGCTATTTTAATGATGTTATCTATGTTTCGAGGTGGTGGTAATACAATTGGAAAGAGCTTTGCGGTTTTTTTTAATCCGTTATGAAGATTTTCCAGTATAGTATTAATTTTGCATTGCTCATACACGTGTGGCCAGGGGATGTTATGGTGTTTTGTAATGCCAAGTTGATTTAGTTGGCGGTTTATCTGTGTGGGTGTTGTTTTTAGGGTGTGGGAAAGTGTGTTGGATAAAATGTAGCTGTTGTTGAAGCTTTCAATTGATTTTTTGCTTATTAGTGTGGCGTGCCTTCTGTCTGTTTTTTTGCTTTTGAGTTGCTGCAAATAGCCTAGTTTTAATAGCTGTAGGACGGTAGTTTTGCTGCAGTGAAGTAGTGCAGCGGTCTCCTGTATCGATAAATAGTTAAGGGTGAGCGCCTCCGTTTTAAATTTAATATGGAGCATGTGATCGAATGCTCGTCGGATTAGCCTGCAAATTGGAGTGCGGCAGTGGTAATAGGGTAAGCCTCTGCCGTATCGGCGTATTTCAAAATTGTCTGAGTTGAAGATTTTATTTGACCATTTTTTCCAACCAGCGACGGAGTAAGCTATCTCGCGCAGCGTTAACTCTACGTCAATACAGCATAATTCTGTTTCACAGTTTAAACTCGCAAGGTCTGGCTCTGTAATTAGTTCATTGGCGATTTCTATTAGCTGCGGGTGACTTGACCGCCATGGCGAAAAATGCATTGCGCGAGTGAAGCCAGGGTACTTTGCAAGCTGTGTTGTGATCATTTTGGATGCGTGTTTGCGAACTGCGTCTATGAAGAGGCATGAGTGTGTATCTTTAGCGGGGTTTCTCGATATCCAGATGTCCTCGCAAGTGTGTGCAATGCAGCTCATGTGTGAAAGTTTGTGGATATCAGCGTTGGGGCCAAACGTCTCAATATGTTCTGCATTAATCAGCGTACCGCTTAGGCTCTTAGAATGTAACTGATCCATAAACCCCACCTATCCAAACAGGCGGCGTCTGAGGTGGGGGAGGAATCAAATCATGCTGGCGCGGAGGCCATTCGCGGCGCAGCTACTTCATTTTTTGTGGCTTGATATCCACCACCGTGCCCGCTTGTACGTTTTTGATCGGTGAAAGCAAGTGCGGCGAAATATTCCAGCGTTGGCTGGTGTCGGTTACCACTGTGACGGTCTTGCGGTTGAACTTCATGACGGTACCGGACAGGCGCTCACCACTGGGTGAGTCGAAGCTTACCCGTGCTCCTGGATGGAACTGCATCATCGATTTATGAGCTTCCAACGACTCCAGCATCTTCAGCCGTTCGATAATGTGATGATTCAATGTCACTAACTCATCGACACTCAGATGATCAATATTGATACTCATGATGCCCTCCAATTCCAGGGTAGTAGCGCTTCAACGTCTTCACCCGACTCAGCCTGCGGTAATCGCTCCAGTACATGGCGCAGCCACGTATAGGGCTCCTGGCCGTTTGCCTTGGCGGTCTCGACCAGACTGTAGATCTGCGCACTGGCTGCGGCGCCCTTGGGCGTATCGCTGAATAGCCATGCTTTGCGACCGATCACAAACGGTTTGATTGCTCTTTCGGCGGCATTGTTGTCGATTGGTAAAAAGCCAGCCTCTATATAACGCTCCAGCCGGCTCCAGTTACTGGCCAAATAACCCACGGCCTTGCCCAAGGCACTTTGTGATGTGACCTGGGGATGAGTTTTCTCCAGCCAGTTTTTTAACTGGCTGAGCACCGGCAAGCTCTGTTCCTGGCGACCGGCAAAACGCTGTTCATCGGTCATCTCTTTCAACCCACGCTCGATGCCGTACAACTTGTTGATCATCGTCAGCGCAACATCGGCTCGACCGGCTTTGCCCTTGGGCTGCACTTTTTGCGCATCGACAAACTTGCGCCGTACATGGGCCATGCAGGCCAAACGCTCGATACCCGGCTGCGCGCCCAAAGCGTTATAGCCGGCGTAATCATCGGTCATCAGATAGCCGCGATAGTCGGCGAGCAGCCGCAACGGCACCTCCTGCGCTCGGCTGGTGGTGTAGTCAAACAGGATGACTGGGCGCTCCGGTGGGCCACTGGCTTGTACCCACATCCAGGATTGGCTGGTCGGGTCTCGGTCTGGCTCTTTCAGCACCTGCACTCGCGTTTCATCGCAGTGAACAATCGGACTCTCCAGTAACCGATCACGCATCAGATTCAGCAGTGGCTGGAAGTGTTCGCAGCACTGGATCACCCAGCGCGCCAAGGTTTGACGCGGAATATCGACACCGTGACGAGCGAGGACTTTTTCGAAACGGTGCAGCGGCAGGCCATCGACGTACTTGGTGGTCAGCAGCATCGCCAATACGCTGGGGCTGGCCATGCTTTTTTCGATCAGTTGCGCGGGTTTGTCGGCGGTGACCGGTGCTGTTTCGCAGCCTCGGCAGCCGTAGACCTTGCGGATATGTTTGATCACCCGGATCTGCATCGGCACGATCTCCAGCTGTTCGCTGGTTTCTTCACCGATGGCGTGTTTGCGGCAACCGCAAGCGCAGGTCAGTTCGTGCTCGGAGAGTTCGTGGATGACCTCGATGCGTGGCAAGTCAGCCGACAGTGGCTTGCGTTTGCCACGGCGCTTGGTCGGGGCGACAACTTCTCCGTCAGCTTCAACGGGCGCTGGCGTGTCGATACTTTCGGCTTCATTAAACAGCAGCAGTTGTGGCGTCGCCGGATCAGCGGTTTGCTCTGACTTGCGCCCGAACAGGCGCTGACGAAGTAGCGCATTCTCTTCTTCAAGAAGAACGACCTTCGACTGCATCTGAGCAAGTAATTGCTTGAGCGCAGCCAGGTCATCGGGAAGGTTGTCGGGCATGGAAATCATGGCCCGGATTATACCCAATCAAGCAACGAATCGCGGCGTCAAAACCTGATGCGGACGGTTGCGCCAGAGATCAAAACCGTCGAGCAGCCAGTTCAGTTCCTGAACCGTCAGCACGATGGCTTCGTCGGTGCCATCGGGCGAGGTTTTGAAACGCTCAGACTCCAGGCGCTTGAGCCAAAGGCAGAAGCCGTTGCGCTCCCAATAGAGGATTTTCACCCGATTACGGGGGCGATTCAGAAAGACGAAAAGCACGGGGTCGAATACCGCTACCTTGATATCTAGCTCGATCAGGGCCGCGAGGCCGTCGATGGATTTTCGGAAGTCCACGGGCTTGGGGTATAGGTACACTTTTTCGACTTTGGCGTCGGGACGCATCATGACGGACTGGCTCCAGAAAGAAATCGGGAGCACAGCATCGGACATCAGGTTTCGGCTTGGAATGTGGGCTTCATGGAGCGCTTACGTTGAAGGCGAACGGCGGACGGCTCGTTTGTCGCGATCGCAGTGATCTCGCCGTCGAGCTTGCATACACGCCCATCCAGCGCACGAAGGTCGTCCCACAAACCATCCAGCAGACGACGAAAGCGTGCTGTCAAACCGTTATCCGCATCCTCTAGCCAGCACGGTATTGCACGACGCAGCATCAGCAATTCCTTCGGTGCAACGAGACCGTACTCGGCGACCAGCCCACGGATCTGATTGGCTTTGGCCGTCCGCTGTTCGATTAAGCCGGCCCGGATGCGATGCGTCGCCTGGATATCCTGTTGTTCGATCGTCTTGATGGCGACGAAGCGCATGCTGGGACGGCTCATCGCTTCGCAGATCGCCTCGGCATCGTTCGCGTCGTTCTTGTTGCTTTTGACATAAGGTTTAACGAACTGGGGGGCGATCAGCTTGACTCGAAATCCGAGAGCTTCGAGTTGCCGCGCCCAATGATGGGCTCCACCGCAACTCTCCATGCCGATCTCACAACCAGGTTCGACCTTTTCCAGCACCGTTTGAAGCCAGCGATCACGTGGTAGCCGCTGCCGCCAGACCGGCTTCTCATGGCAATCCACACCGTGGATCTGAAACACGTTCTTGGCCAGGTCAACCCCAATGCGCATAAGCTTCATGTGTGGACTCCTTCTCACTGTTGACTGTGGTTCGCACCTTCAGTCTGGCACTCAAGATGCCGAAGTGAGGAGGAGTCCATCCCATTGCTTTTGGCCGATTGCTGCCTATTGAGTGAAGCGGTTTTAAGAAAAGTTTCGCAATAGCCTCGTGGTACAAACTTTGGCTTCCCACACATCATTCACCGGCTAAATCGATCAGTCCCTTTTAACCATTGCAATAGGTGGGCGGCACAGTAGAGGCAGCAATGTCCCACGTCAGCATTATCTGGGTGATGGCCGCATCAATGACCCCATGCTGCGTGTTATCCCGAGCAAGGATGGAAATACCCTGCAAGAAACTGTCAAACACCGTAGCCATCGCGGGCGCGTAAATATTGCCCGGTAACTGACCGGCACTGACACCCCGCTCAACACACGCCAAAATCCCCGCGCGAGTGCGGGCGCGAGATTGGGTCAGGGCATCGACCACCCGCGCATTCTCTGGGCTGGGCGCGCTCATCATGCCGAGGGCCACCATGCAGCCCTTGGGATGGCCTTCTTCACACTGCATGCGCGCCGACTGGCGCAGCGCTGTCTCGATGGCTTGGCGTGGCGGCAGGCTCTCGTCCCACAGGCATTCGGTGACCTGGGCGAAGGTCGCCAGGTAACGCTGCACACACTCATCAAACAACGCTTCCTTGGAACCGAACGCCGCGTAAAAACTCGGCGCGGAGATCCCGCCACCGAGTCCGGCTTTCAACTGAGCGAGCGAGGTCGCGTCGTAGCCGTGTTGCCAAAACAGGTGCAAGGCCTGTTCCACGGCGTGGTCGCGGTCGAAGGTGCGGGGGCGGCCCATTTGCGCCATTTCAAGGCTCCTCTAAATGACGAGATAAATACTAGTCGATACATAAGTCGTTGACAACAAGCGCTGACCGCCCTCAACATTTGTATCGATCAGTATTTAAATCTGAAAATTTAGCTCAAGGAGTCTCCCGTGACACCCTCAATCACCTTATCGGTAGCGCCCGACCGCCTGCCCATCGGCGCGTTACTTGCTCTGGCCATGACCGGCTTCATCTGCATCGTCACCGAAACCCTGCCCGCTGGCCTGTTACCGCTGATCAGTGAAGGCCTGGCGATTTCCCCCTCCATGGCCGGCCAGATGGTCACCGCTTACGCTCTGGGCTCGGTGCTGGCGGTCATCCCCATGACCATCGCCACCCGCGGCTGGCGCCGCCGTAACGTGCTGCTGCTGACCATCGTCGGTTTCTTGCTGTTCAATTCCATCACCGCGCTGTCATCCCATTACGGCGTGACTTTGGTGGCGCGCTTCTTCGCCGGTGTCGCGGCGGGGTTGGCCTGGAGCCTGCTGGCCGGCTACGCACGCCGCATGGTTGCGCCCCATCAACAGGGCAAGGCGCTGGCGCTTGCCATGGTCGGCACACCGATTGCTCTGTCCCTAGGCGTACCCCTCGGCACATGGCTGGGCGGCCTCGTGGGTTGGCGCACCACCTTCGGCATCATGTCGGCCCTGACTCTGGTGTTGATCGCCTGGGTACTGGTGAAAGTCCCTGACTACCCACCCCAAGCGGCGCACCAGCGTATGTCGCTGCGCACCGTGCTGACCACGCCGGGCGTACAACCTGTCCTAGCGGTGGTGATCAGCTGGATGCTGGCACACAACATTCTCTACACCTACATCGCACCGTTTGTGGCGCCGGCGGGGTTGGGGAATCAAGTGGATTTGGTGTTGTTGGTGTTTGGTATTGCGGCGTTGGTGGGGATTTGGGTGACTGCCAAATTGGTTGAGCCATTGTTGCGCAAGACTGTGTTGGTGAGCTTGGCAGCGTTTGCGGCGGTTTGCGTGATGTTAGGTTTTTTGGGTAGCGTGCCTGAGGTGATCTACATCGGCGTGGCGGTTTGGGGATTGAGCTTCGGTGGGGCGGCGACGTTGTTGCAAACGGCACTGGCGGATGCGGCCGGGGAAGGGGCGGATGTGGCGTTGTCGTTGAATGTGGTGGCCTGGAATAGCGCGATTGCGGGGAGTGGGGTGGTGGGTGGGGTGTTGCTGGATAGGTGGGATGTCGCCTCTTTTCCATGGGCAATGGTGGTGTTGGTGGGTGTGGGGTTTGCAATTGTCTGGAGCGCTCGGGTTCACGGCTTCAAATCGGGCCCGCGTGCGGCTGGCAGGCCTGCGGTTGCGGGGCACTGAACCACATGAAAAAGCGGCTATCTGAGGGGGCGGCCTAAAATCGATAGCAGCTTTTTGATCGATTTCTGACATCTGTAAAGGGTCGTTATCGACCCAAAGCGGACGCTCATTATCGGTTGTGATCGACTGCTTGCTGTCCGAATCCCGCCTCTCCAAGAAGCATAGTGTGAGTGGCATGGGCGTGATCTGTTCGCTGGAAACCACAGCGCAGATAAAAGGAGTCGCCTTCAGATGTATCAGTGCAAAGGCGCACGACGCGGAAATGTTTCGCGGCGTGTTCAAGAAGTGTTTCTACTAAGGCTCGCCCGATGTTTCGTCCCCTTAACGACGCTGCGACATACACTCTACGCAACCTGCCCGTACCATTCTGAGCATACGGATCAACTGAAAGTCCTCCGATACCAATCAGACAGTCGTCCAGATAGGCTGCTATCAGTAATTCGCCTGGTGCATCGAAGCGATTCGCCCCGGTATTCCAGTCCGCAATCAAGCGTGTGAGAAACCTGAATCCCTCAGCGGCCGCTGCTTTTTCCAGTGTCAGAAGCTGTGGAGGAAGATCCATGATCTGTTGAAACCGTACCTGTTTCATCCGTCGTCCATGATTTGTGTCTAGCGAGAGCAGTCGTCGACCCTAAACTGCATTTTCAATACACGCAGCAAGTTAGTGCACCAATTGTTTCGCCATGATGATAGTGCGCTCGGATTCGTGAAACTCGTCTCGAATTCTTTTAAAGCCAAGCGAAGCGTAAAAACCTTCTGCGGTGATTGAAGAGGGGACCCGCAGCAGGTTGATACCATCTTTTATGGCGATTGATTGAATCCTTGCCATCAGCTCTCTTCCAATGCCTCTCCCTTGATAAATCGGGTCGACAAACACGCTGCGGACTCCGTCCCGATCAAGACTGGCTGTTGCGACGATATGTCTGTCATTTGTCGCTACAAGCACCTGACGCCGGGACAACAAATCAAGAATCGCCTGTGGAGAAAAGCTTAGTTCCACTTGATCGATGATTTCGGATGAATAGTCCTGAGCATTGGACTCGCGGAGGGTGCCAATGATGATTCGACTGATGGCTGAGGCATCCTGGTTCATCGCGTTTCGAATTAGGCAATCCATTCAAGCAGCTCCTTCCGTGTGATTACTTGATCGTAGTGAGATGCGGTCCTACTCGCTAGCATGAAGGGCTGCTATTGGGCCGAGTGCTGCCTGTCACGATGGGCTGGAAGTGACAAAGCGGACCTCGAGACTAGGCCCACAGATAGAGGCGCGATTGACCACTAATAAAGTGAAGGTGGCTCATTTCCGATCTTGATATGGGAGAAAACCTGATCTGGATTTTTCTGGCACCAGTATCTGAATAAGAGACGAGGTTCGGTGTCTGCGAAATGCTCACCTATCGTGCTGTCGGCGGGCACCGTCAGTTTTGGCTCTGGCCATTGCTGAGCTAAAACACCTATTGGTTTTTCAGACGTACAAATTATCCAGGTGGCTTCGCCACCACTGATGCTTGGCAAATAGCCCATGGTTTGCACCTTATTTAACAGTGCACGTAGGGTTGCGGTGGCATCGACGATGATTGACGTCTCATGACTATGCATATCGTCTCCTGCATGCACGCTATCTCGATCCATGGAAACTTCCAACATGAGGGCTCCTTATGATGTGTGCTGATATTTGATCTAGCAGCGTAAGGACGACGGTAGCTATCGTCTACGGTCCGCTTTTTGGCCGACAGCTGCCCGCCATGATAGGCGGCAGATGGACAGACGCTGACGCTCGTCGGTATCTGCTGGCCCTCTACCACTTCAGGTCTGACCCCTGCGACGCTTTACTACAGAGTCCGGCCATCCTGATAGAATCGATCAGGTTATAGATAACACCCTTCTGAGAAATGGTATGAATACAGAATTGATGGAAGATGAGATGCGCCGGGCGCTATTCGGTGATTCTGAGCCCTCTGCGCCGGCAATTAACTCAGACGTGCAGGACACAGTCCCGGATGTTGTGACTGAGCAACCGGTGAAGGCAGCGAAGAAAAAGACAGTCTCAAAAGGCTTCACACCTAGGTTGAGAGTCACGCTCCGAGTGGGAAACGAATTTGAAGGCGAGATGCACGAGATGGTACATGAGGCCGATACGCTGAGCTCCCTAGTAGCAGAACAAGAAGCTACTAAGACGGCCAGAAAAAAATTCAGGTTTGTGGAAGTGGTCTCGGTCAAGTCGATGTAAGTGGGTACTCTCACTTAGCTCGCCCGCCTGGCATTAAACCGCACTGATTACCGCGGGTCACCCAACAGGTTCGTGTCGATTGAAGCCTCAAACATTAGGGGGCGGTAGTCGTATCCCGGACTGGATTTAACACCATCACTCCATCCAACTCTCAATGTTTAACTGGTCGCCAGCCCCAAGCCACCTAACTGAGGGTGACGACAGGCAGAAATCGACCCAAAGCGGACTGGGCGACCCCAGTCCGTCGTCGCGGTGAAATGGCCATCTACTGCTTATAATTATGCATCGTGACCTTCTCATGATCCGGGGCTTCCGTTTCCGACCATACGTGAGGACCGTTTAGTAAAAAAATTCATTGTTTTTGATGGGCAAATAATGGGCCTAAATTTTAGGCATCCCCTCCGTTCCATTGAATGCTTGAGTAAATACGACTACCTGCGTTTGCAGGCGGCTAGCAATTATTGGGCAAAGGGTAGCAATGGCTATACCACCTGCTAAGCCCACATACCCAACGAAGCTAAACCGCCCCATCATGTTAACCTCCACCCATGAACCTATACCTAGTAGCAGGAAGGCAACGCTGCAACCATAAAGCAACAAGGTATGGCGCTCCGCGTCGAGAAATTTCTGCAGAAGTGCATAATTTTTTGACTCAGACACCGCTCGGAACAGGACAGGTGTGAGTTTACTAGGAAGTAGCACTCCGAGAGTTGCTTCCATGGCCAGACTGGAAATGAGCCCTAACACGTACGCAACCACGAGAAGAGGAACGGCTACAAGGATGGTCCAAGTGCTGGCATGGGAATAGTCCTCAATAAAAGAAACCGAGCGTCCCATCAAGTATAAAAAAGACTCCGAGAATTTCGAGAGATCCTACTCCCAATGAACCAGAGAGTTCTTCCATTGGTTGCTTGGTTAAGGCCATTGCGCGCCCCTTCAAGTGATTGGATAGGGAAAACTGTGGAGACTTCGTGTGTCAGTATTAGAGGAAATCCCAGAAGACGTTGTTATTGTAGCTGTCGATTTTTGAAGGGAGGTACCAATCCGATCCCGCCGAAGACTGAAGTCCGTTATTTGCCTGCACATCCGCAGCCGACTGCTGCTGGACGCGAAGAGCCGCCCGTGCTTGGAATAATCCGAGATTGTTAATTAGCGATGCGCCCGCGAGAGGTCGACTGGCTCTCCGGCATTACCCTACAAGACCTCAACCTGAAATGGCTTTAACATTTCTGTGCCTACCTCACACCTTAAAGATCATCGATTTTGTGAAATCACACCACCCATGTATTGATTTAAATCGCGCAGATCTTTAATCATCCATGAGTACGGCGATAGCTTTACACCATTCTCACGTAAAGTTTTTGGAATCAAGTCTCCATTTGGACGAAGTATTATCGAAGATACAATCACGCCCGGATAATCATTTAATCGTTTTTTGAAAGCGGATGTTGTTAGATCAGGTGTAGGAGGATTGCTTTTATTAGCCAGTGGTCCTGTTGCTTTGAGATCTATTCCGTGGCACATGGTGCATCGCTGTAAATAGAGATTTTTTCCATTAGTATTATCCGCGAAGGATAGTAATGTTTGAGTTAGCGATAAAACTCCTAGCGAAGCGATGAATAATATTTTCATTGTTTTTATCTTCCTTGATGGGATGAGCGTCGATTGGACGCGATTTGGTGCGCGGGAAAGATATCAGCCATCGCGTCGGCACACACACACAGTCATTTCTGATGCCCATTGAATCAACTCGTTTTCCCGGCGCATCCCAGTGACCGCTCTTGGCCGATTTCTGCCTGTCACGACTGACCGGTTTTGATTGCAGCCCTTCGTGAAGGACAGCTATAGGCCCTGAGCGTGTAAAAACACCGCCGCGAGCCCTTGCTATGATTTCTGAGGGTTTCATCTCAGGGATCGCCCATGAAGCGCTTCATCCAAGGTGAACATCGAGGCCAAGGCACCTTACTTCCCGAAAGCGTCGACGACTACGTCAACGATACCAATCCGATTCGCATAGTCGACGTCTTCGTCGATGAACTCGACCTAGTCAATCTGGGTTTTGACGGTGCTATTCCTGCTGACACAGGCCGGCCTGCTTACCATCCTTCAATCCTGCTGAAGATCTACATCTACGGCTATCTCAACCGCATTCAGTCGAGCCGGCGGCTGGAACGAGAAGCTCAACGCAACGTTGAGCTTTTGTGGTTGACCGGGCGTTTGATGCCGGACTTCAAGACCATCGCGAACTTCCGAAAAGGCAATAGCAAGGCCATCCGAGGCGTCTGTCGCTAGTTCGTTGTGCTGTGTCAGCAGTTGGAACTGTTTGGAGAGAATCTGATCCCCATCGATAGCAGTAAATTCAAAGCAGTCAACAACCGCGACCGCAATTTCACGAGCGCCAAACTGTAGCGGCGAATGGGAGAAATTGAATCGAGCATCATCCCTTCGGGACGCTCAAACAGTAGATGGGTGCAACGCACTTCCTGACGCGAAAGCTGGCCGGGGTCCTCCCTCAACGTGGAGGACAAACCATGAAGATTATTGAACCGACCGGGAAGTGCAGACCATCGAGCAGGTTGTGCCCGGCGACAATGAGCAGTCCAAGAGCAAACAGGGTTGGACTTGGCAGCCAGACCAGTATGGCGAGGGCAATCATGCTTACACCGATGGCCCAGATCACCTGCATGTTAATCACACTGGGTGGGAACTGGAATGTCCAAGCGAAATTCACCGAGGTGAACTCCAGCAGGGCAAGGAATAGGCCACGCTTGAACAGGAAGGCGTAGATCAGGCCCTGCAGCAGATTTATGAAATCCAAGCGGACCGTCCGACCGAGGTCTGTGAAACACCGCTGTTCGAGCCAAGCGAGGAGTAATTGCGCCTGAAGTCTGCATCCTTACGCCAGCACCATAACCGGCGAATAGAAGTCTCTCAGATGACTCTGAAAAAAAATCAGAGGCGATTCAATCTGGAGACTTCTAAGGACGCAGGATCAGCGTTTAGGCTGGTTTAAAGCAATAAACAGCCAATTTATTGCCGTCGAGGTCGCGGACATAGGCGGCATAAGCATTCGGCGCCCAATCGCGAGTTCCTGGCGCCCCTTCATCGGTACCACCGGCCGCCAGTGCTGCTGCGTGGAAAGCATCAATCGAGGCGCGATTCGGAGCTGCGAAGCTGACAGTAACCCCGTTACCTACGCTGGCAGGGGCGCCATTGGCTGGTTTTAAAACGAAGAAAGAGGGGGCGTTCTCACCCCAGATCGAACCATTGTCGGCCAGATCGGCGATGCGCTTATGGCCCAACTGACCCAAAGCACTGTCATAGAAAGCACGGGCTTTGTTCAGATCGTTGGTGCCGACGGTAACGTGGGTAAAGATGCTCATCTAATTACTTCTCCGAGTGTAAACACAGTGGGTGGTGCAGTTATGTCAGGGCAACCCTGACGAACGTCGCTGCGCCCAAGCTCAGCGATCAAAATGAATGACGGTGCGAATGCTTTTGCCTTCGTGCATCAGGTCAAAGGCGTTGTTGATGTCATCGAGCCCCATGGTATGGGTGATGAAGGTATCCAACGGGATTTCGCCCTTTTGCGCTTTCTCGACATAGCTGGGTAGCTCACTGCGCCCCTTCACGCCGCCAAAGGCCGAACCGCGCCAGACGCGACCGGTCACCAGTTGAAATGGCCGCGTGCTGATTTCCTGGCCAGCACCGGCGACGCCGATGATCACCGACTCGCCCCAACCCTTGTGGCAGCTTTCCAGCGCCGCGCGCATCAACTGAACGTTGCCGACACACTCGAAGGAGTAGTCGACGCCGCCTTCGGTCAATTCAACGATGACATCTTGAACTGGCTTGTCGTAATCCTTCGGATTGACGAAGTCGGTGGCTCCCAGTTGTTTGGCTATCTCGAACTTGGCCGGATTGATGTCCACAGCGATGATCCGCCTCGCCTTGGCCATGGTGGCGCCGATGATGGCTGCCAGGCCGATGCCCCCCAAACCGAAAATCGCTACCGTAGCGCCTGCTTCGACCTTGGCGGTATTGAGCACTGCACCGATGCCGGTCGTGACACCGCAACCGAGCAAACACACCTTCTCCAGCGGCGCTTCCCTTGGGATTTTCGCCAGAGAGATTGCTGGTAGTACGGTGTATTCAGAAAAGGTCGAACATCCCATGTAGTGATAGATGGGCTCGCCTTTGTATGAGAAGCGACTGGTGCCATCAGGCATCAGGCCTTTGCCCTGAGTGGCGCGGATTTTCTGGCAAAGGTTAGTCTTGCCGGACAGACAGAACTTGCATTCTCCGCACTCAGGGGTGTAGAGCGGGATCACGTGATCACCCACCGCTACTGAAGTAACGCCCTCGCCAATCGCCTCGACGATACCGCCGCCTTCGTGACCGAGAATGGTTGGAAAGAGGCCTTCCGGGTCAGCACCGGAAAGGGTAAAGGCATCGGTATGGCAGACCCCGGTAGCGATGATCCGCACCAGTACTTCACCCGCCTGGGGCGGTGCCACATCGACTTCAACGATTTGCAGGGGCTGGTTGGCTGCGAAGGCAACGGCGGCTCGCGATTTGATCATGTTCTTGATTCCTCAGTGCAACGAAGGCGGTAGGCGGTGTTGATCGTGATTGGGCCGATCACTGCCGCAGGTCCACCGTCACCGCGGTGGTCGGGCGGGTGCAACAGAGCAGAATGCGGCCGCATTCAGGGGTATCCAATGGCTCTTCGAAATACTCGACAGAGCCTTTCCGCAGGGTGACCTGGCAGGTGTTACACAGGCCTGCGCGGCAATTGAATGACGGAGTCAGGCCGTTCTGTTCGGCAAGTTCGAGCAGTGATTGGCAATTCTGATCCCATGCCACGCGCGTACCCGATGGCAGAAACTCCACGGTCAGGGCCCCTTCAATCGACGCGGTCGGCGCTTTGGGTACAGGCGACGTGCGAGGAGGGGGCGCCACTGGTACGACTTCATCCTCTTCGAGGATTGTCGCCGGGCCGAAGAACTCATAATGAATGCGCTGGCTGGCGATCCCGAGGTCGCGCAACAGGCGCCAGTTCGCCTGCATAAAGAACCGGGGGCCGCACAGATAGACGTCGTAGTCGTCCAGTGGAAGAAGCCTTTGCAAGGTTTCCCGGCTTACCAGACCCTGGCTGTGATAGGCCGCGCTGGCCTGATCGTCGGCATTCGGGTTGCGATAGCAGAAATGCACGCTGATCCCTGGGCGACGGCTGGCCAGTGCCAAAACCTCATCGCGAAAAGCATGTACCGCTCCACTTTCGCAGGCATGGATGAAATACACCGGGCGCGACGAATGTGTACTCAGTTGATGGAGCATACTCAGCATCGGAGTGAGTCCCACGCCACCACTGAACAACACCACTGGCCTGGGGCTTTCTTCGTCCAGCACGAAGGTGCCCGTGGGACCGGCGATCTCCAGGAAATCGCCGATCTGCACATGGTCGTGCAGGTGGTTGGACCCTTGACCCGGTGGCAGCTCTGGCTGGTCGAACGGTGCAGGCTCACGTTTGACCGAAATGCGCACGCGCGCAAGGTCATTGGCGTCTCCGGATAGACTGTAGTTGCGCAGCACCTTGACACCGCCGTCCAGGGCGAGGCGAACGATGAGGTACTGCCCCGGGCGAAAGCACAGGTTGGAAACGCCGTCGCTCGCCGTCAGGACGAAGGAGGTGATGACTGCGCTCTCTTGTTTTTTTTCAATCACCCGGAAGGTCTTGAAACCTGCAGAGGAGGACAGCGTTTGCAGTTGAGTGCCCATCTCATGCCTCCGTCTTTTGTTCCGCAGTGTGCCGTTGGGTGAGCGGAATCAAGCTGCCAGCCTGTTCCTGGGCAATCAACTTATCGAGGTTACGGCGAAAACGTAGCGGCCCCGAGTCGGAAGCCAGATCGATGTTGGGCGTGCTTTTATTAGCCATGCCCTTATGCACAGCACTCAGCACTACCCGATCTTCGGCAAAGGCGTGTCGGACGTCTTCGTCGAACTGGCGTGATACATCTTCATTCTCGGTATCGAAATTACGGACCTGGAACCAGTAGTAACGCGTGTTCGATTCGTCGATCGGGGTCATGAAATTGTAGGAGTTCATCAGGAACACATGTTCGTGCAGTTCACCTTCATCGCTACCCGTTCCAGCTGGCGTGAACAGCGCCTTGATAATAGCCTGGGACGGGTAGTGCACTTCGTAGTGCTGCTTACGATCACAATGACCACTGAACTTGACGAACTTGGCATAGAAAGGTGCCACCTCGACATCGAGCATCCAGCGCGAAACAATCACACCGACATCGGTTACCGTGGTTTGCAACGGTTCCTCTGCGCAGGCTGCGTTACCAAAGGAAGATTGATGCACCCACGCGACATGTGCGGGGTCCAGCAGGTTGTCGGTCATGTACAGGTAGTTGCACGGGATAACCATGCTGTCGCCGCGATTGAGCCCCCACGCGGGGTCACCCCATTCAGGCACGTGACAAATTTTCGTTTCGTCTGCCAGCTCGAGATCACCCATCCAGATCCAGATCAAACCGTAGTGCACGGCGAGGGGGTAGCTGCGAACCCTGGCGCCTTGGGGAATACGTTGACTACCGGGTGCGCGGACGCAGCTACCCGAGCAGTCAAAGGTCAAACCGTGGTAACCACATTCAATGTCATCACCTTTGCGACGGCCCATTGACAGTGGCAGCTTACGGTGAGGACAGGCATCCTCGAGGGCTACCGGGGTGCCATCACTCTTGCGGTAAAGCACCACAGACTCACTGAGAAGAGTTACCGGATAGAGGTCCTCACCCAACTCGGCTTCACTGGCGGCTACGTACCATGCGTTTCGCAAGAACATCGGATTTCTCCTTGTTGTTTTGTTGTTCGCCTTTTGCTGACGAACGATGGCTAACGAGGAGGACAGGTTACGAGGATCTGGTTGAGTGAGAATAGATGTTTAAATCTGTTCGTTTATTTAGATTTACTAACAGGTCATTGGGTTGAATGATTGCGAGGAACCTGTACTTGAGCCCGTCTTTGGCAACGCATTCAAGACCGCGCAAGGCAGTCTTGAATGTGGGGTATCGCGATGGATTTCGGCCGTTGTGGTGGGCCGGGATTTATGGGTGGGATGGAGGCTGAGTGAGTGGCAGTGCCACCAAGGCACGCTCTCATATTTGTCGAGTGCGCTGCCAGACGACGGCTTGCCAATCAAGATCGGCTGGGTAGAACTGTTCGAGTAGCTCCCGTTTGATTTGCCCGGCAACTGGATCCGTGAAATCCCCGTGCAGGTGCAACCAATGGTCGTTGCGCAAAACGGTATGGATCTGTTCTCCCGGATACGTGCCGCATTCAATGACGAATGGCATCAAGTGTACGTGCGGTAGCGCGTTAATGATGGCTTGTGATGTGTAGCCAGTCGCTGTTGCGGCTACGCCCGTATCACTCTGGCTGCCAGGTCCAGTGATCAGGGTATACAGCCAAGGCCCATAGATCGCTTGAGCATCGGCAAGCGCTGGATAGCCGGATTGGGCAATCGTCATCAGCATGGGGTGGCCATAGTCCCCGGCGCCGGTGTGAAGGTCAAAACACATGACCGTGTCGCAGTGGTGCAGGTGCTTCTGCAAAATCGTATGCAGGGTTTTGTTCGTCCAACTCGCAGTTTTTCCGCCGTAGTAAAGACCGTCAGGGTGGTTGTACTGGCCGGCCTCGACAATCGACATCACCGCTGCCCAGCCTTCTGTGCGAACGCGATCGTCGAGCAGGGCGTCGGCCTTTTCGCGCGATGGCCCCGACAGCTGTTCGCAGGCATAGATAGCGTGTAGTGCCTCGTACTGGCGATTATCGGGCAGTCCTAGAGTGAAGTCTGGATAGTTGCGATTGATGTCGATGTTGTCTTCATTGACGCGGCGTATCCAGGCCGTACCCCAGGGGTTGATGAGGTGGATCATCAGCACCGCGACATCGGCAGGCAGGGTCCTTTGGTTGAATTCCTGTAGCCATCTGATCTGACAGTTCGAGCCATAGAAACCTTCAACACCGTGGGTGCCACTGAGGGCGACCAGTACTTTCCTGGCGCGTGGATCGCCAAGCCAGGCAACATCGGTACTCAGTGGCTCGCCAAAGGGCCCGTTCAATGGGTGGGGGTAGGTTGTCAGGCTGGCATCTACCGCTGTAGCGGCGGCCAGAAATTGCTCGCGTTGGCTGTTGTAACTCGGATGCGTGGGAAAACCTGTGCTCATGGTCATCTCTTGTCGATCGCTCGCACCGGACGCTCATGGAGCGTCCGGTGCGAGGGTTTTGAACGAAGCGCTATTTCAAGCGGCCGGAGAGAAACTGGGTCAATCGTTCACTTTTCGGGTTGACCAATACTTCGCCGGGATGTCCCTCTTCTTCTACGCGACCTTGATGCAAGAACATGACGTGGTTGGAAATGTTGCGGGCAAAGCCCATCTCGTGGGTGACCACGACCATGGTTCGGCCTTCCTCTGCCAGCGCTTGCATCACTTTCAACACTTCGCCGACCAGTTCCGGGTCGAGTGCTGACGTCGGTTCGTCGAAGAGCATCACTTCCGGCTCCATCGCCAGCGCACGCGCAATCGCCACGCGCTGTTGCTGACCGCCCGAGAGATGCGAGGGATATTTACTGTCCACGCTTGAGTCCAGGCCAACCTTGCGCAGGTACTGGTGGGCTCGTTGCACAGCTTCCTTGCGCTTGATGCCAAGGACATGAATGGGCGCTTCGATGATGTTTTCCAGCACCGTCATGTGCTGCCACAGGTTGAAGTGCTGGAACACCATCGACAGTTTGGTACGTATTTTTTGCAGCTGGCGCGGATCGGCCACACTCATGGCGCCATTGATATCTTGTTTCGTGCGAATTTCCTCGTTGTTCACAGTAATTCGCCCGGCACAGGGCTGTTCGAGGAAGTTGATGCAGCGCAGGAAGGTGCTCTTACCCGATCCGCTCGAACCGATGATGCTGATGACATCACCTGCTTTGGCCTTGAGTGATACACCTTTGAGTACTTCATGAGGGCCGTACTTCTTGTGCAGCTCATCTATTTTTAATTTGTACATTATCGACGCTCTCCAAGTGGCGGCAGATCAATGAGCTTGAGGTTTCAAGAAGGCCAGCCAGCGAATTTCGCAGCGACGAAAAAGCCAGACCAGGGTAAACACCATCAAGGCATAGAGCACCGCCGCTATACCGAATGCCTCGAACGAGGAGTAAGTGGCCGAGTTCACATCACGGGCGACCTTAAGCAAATCAGGAACGGTGGCGGTGAATGCGAGGGTGGTGGAATGCAGCATGAGGATCACCTCATTGCTGTAGTACGGCAGCGCACGACGTAGCGAAGACGGCAAAATGATTCGTCGGTACAAGGTAAAGCTGGACATGCCATAAGCGCGTCCGGCTTCGATTTCACCGTAAGGTGTCGCGCGGATCGCTCCGGCGAAAACTTCCGTGGTGTATGCGCAGGTGTTGAGGGCAAAAGCCAGTAACGTGCAGTTGATCCCTTCGCGGAAGAAGGCATTCAGTTCCGGTTGGTTTCGGACCATTTCCAGGCTGTAGACACCGGTGTAAAGAAGCAGCAACTGGATATACAGCGGCGTACCTCGAAACACATAGGTATAGAACCAGACGGGCCCCCGGATGAACGGATTTCTTGAGACGCGCGCCACTGCCAGTGGCACAGCGAAGACGCCGCCAATGGCGATGGAAACCACCAGCAGCCACAACGTCATGGCAACGCCGGACAGTTGATAGCCATCGAACCAGAGGTAGGATTGCCAATAGTCCCGGATGATTTCGATCATAGCTGTGCCCCTCTGACACCGGCAGAGTAGCGGCGCTCCAGCCACATCAGGATGCCGTTGGACAGGGTGGTAATCGCTAGATAAATCAGAGCGCCGATCAGACTGAAGTAGAACAGTTGCATCGAATGTTTGCCGGCATCCTGGGTTACCTTGACGATATCGATAAGACCGATAATCGAGACCAGCGCGGTTGCCTTGATCAGCACCTGCCAGTTGTTGCCTATACCTGGAAGTGCGAAACGCATCATTTGTGGGAACAGGACCCGCACAAAAATTTGTCGACGATTCATTCCATAAGCGATAGCAGCCTCAAGCTGGCCGGCAGGTACAGACTGAAAGGCGCCGCGAAACGTCTCGGTGAAATAGGCGCCGTAGATGAAACCAAGGGTAAAAACCCCGGCAACAAATGGATTGAGATCAACCTGCTCGAAGTGCATCCGTTCGGTAAAAACATTCAACAAAATTTGCAGGCTGTAGAACAACAGCAACATGATCACCAGATCAGGAACACTGCGGATCAACGTTGTGTAACCTGTTGCCAACACTCGCAAGAGGCGCTGGTTGGAAACCTTTGCCGACGCACCGATTAAACCGAGTGACACAGCCAGCAACATCGAGAGCAACGCCAGCTTGATGGTTGCGAAGGTACCTTCGAGTATCAACGCACCATAACCCTGTAAAAACATGTTCTGTCTCTCCTTCGGCAATAGCGGTCCGCTGACCGTCTATTTAGAGGCTTGGAATTCAGGGGGAACTGTGGGGGAGGATATGGCAAGGCTCTTGATCATCTACGCAAGGACGATCAGAGCCCGCCAGGAAAAGGATTCAGTTATAGATGTCGAAAGTGAAGTACTTCTTCTGAAGCGCCTCGTAGGTTCCATTTTCGTGCATTTCTGCCAGCGCGCCGTTGATGGCTTTGATCAGTGCCTGGTCATCCTTGCGCAGGCCAATCGCAATCCCCTGGCCCAGTAGCTTTTCATCCTGGACAGTGTCGCCAGCAAAGGCGAAACCGGTATTTTGGGGTGTCTGCAAGAAGCCGATGTCTGCAACGACCGCATCTGTCAGGGTGGCATCGATACGGCCACTGACCAGGTCCGGGTAGAGCAGATCCTGATTGGTGTAGGACACCATGGTAACGCCATGCGGTGCCCAAACTGACCTGACGTAAGCCTCCTGGGTACTGCCTTGGGCGACGCCGACGCGCTTGCCCTTGAGCGACTCTACGGTGGGGAGCAAACCGCTATCAGTCTTGGCGATCAGGCGATTGGGCGAATTGTAGAGCCGGTCCGAGAACGCGATGTTTTCTTTGCGTTTTTCGTTGACCGTCATCGCCGAAAGAATGCCATCGAATTTCTTCGCCTTGAGTGCCGGGATGATGCTGTCGAAAGCAACCTCCACCCAGACGCACTTGACCTTGAGCTGAGCGCAAATGGCATTACCCAGATCAATATCGAAACCGACTAATTGACCGCTTGGCTCCTTCGATTCGAACGGAGCGAACGTCGGATCTACGCCGAAGCGAATCGTGCTCAAATCGTTAGCGAACGCGCCGGTCGAAGCGAGAGCAAATACCGTGGCCAGAATGATTTTTTTCATTTTTCTTTGCCTTTTTCAGTCATTAGAGTTTGCGCATGGCTAATGCAAGGTCATGGTGCAGGGCTAATTCTGGTGCCCTCACTGCCTGCAAGAGGCAGCGCTGGCAGGACCAGAATACGAGAGTCTGAATATTCGAAAAGATGTTAAAAACTGTTGCTTTGTGTAGCTGAGCTAAAGTATTAATCAGCGCTCGATTTTCTGGAGGTGCAGATGAATACCTTGCCTTCTCTGCGGGCCATACAGGTGTTTGAAGCCGTAGGACGCTTCGGTGGAATTGTCGAAGCGGCAAGGCGCCTGGGCATCTCGGCGGGGGCTGTCAGTCAGCAAATGAGATTGCTGGAAGACAGTTTGGGGATGAGTTTGACCTTCAGGGTGGGCAAGCGTATCCGCCTGACTGCTGCGGGGCAGCGTTACCACGATAGCTGCGTGGCAGCGTTCGAAATGCTGCGCATTGCTCAGGTCGAAGTCGAGCGAGCGAAGAGCGCTACCAACTTGCGAATCAGTGCTTTGCCATCGCTACTTTCAGATTGGCTGGCTCCGCTTATTTACACATGGCAGAGCGATCACCCGGAAATAAATCTGTTTCTTGATGGTAGCCATGCTGAACCCTCACCTGACGGCTATGAAATCGACTTTCGGGTGACATATGGAGATTATGGGGCAACCGAGCACGCCATTGAGCTGTTCCGCGATTGTGTCGTTCCAGTCTGTAGCCCGCACATGTTGCGTGCTGATATGCCGTTACGGACTCCGGCGGATCTGTTGGCTTATCCACTATTATCTATTGATTGGCTGCCTAAATTCGCTTCCCCACCCTCTTGGCGCGATTGGTTCAGTACACAACAAGTCGACTGTTCGCAAATTTGTGATGGTTATCGGGTCTACTCATTATCGTCAATGGCAATCCAGGCAGCGATCCTTGGGCAAGGCGTTGTATTGGCGCAATACTCTATGATTGCCGATGCCGTGGCGGATGGGCGTTTGATCATGCCGTTCGCGCAGGGGCTGCAAATGCCTTCGTCGTATTTTTTAGTGGGCGCCAAAGATGCTTTCGATAAAGCCCACTGTCGTGACTTCCATCGATGGCTGGTAGCCCGTGGACGGAATCAAATGGCAGTAAGTGAGCGACTGTTGACCTGACCATAAGTGAAAAGAATAGTTACCACTTGACCTCCCGTTTGCATTCGATCTGACCACCGATTGCATCGGATTTGACCAGCACGCTTCGTAACCATGACCGGCAGAGAACGACCCTTAGCCGTCATCCAGTTGCGGACTGACGAACATTAGCCAGATGTCTTGGGATGACTAGTGCTTCGACGCCTGAATGGCTTCTTCGAGCAAAGGTCCCGTGATTCGTCGACCGTTGTAATCATCGACAAAGTAATTGATTCGGTTAGCCAAATGCTGAATAGACAGCCAGCCCAAGCCCTGGTAGTCGCGCAATTCCTCGTCGTTGAGCTTAATCAGACATTCGTAACTCACAAAAGACGCCTCGCAGTTGACGAGGACATAGATTGAGCCATCTCCTGCGCGAAGAAGCTGCCAGTAGTCGTCCGTTGTGTGATATGTCGCAGGCGCGAGCTGAACCAGATCCATGTTTGATTTTCGTACATTACCTTTCAGTTTCTAACCATAACATGACTGCGAGCGCACGATTCTCAAATGCCCGCTATTGGCCGATCACTGCCGATGATGTTTGCTAAAGGTAGGGGGCAAACCCGATGCAAATGTCCGGTTAGGTCGATTACAAATGGTCAAGTCAGCGCAATCACCCAGGTGTCAGCGGATCTGAAGAAGTGGCTCCAGTCAGCCGCGAGATGATCTAGGCTTCCCGCATTATCAATCAAGGACGATAGCCATGTCAGTTAACTCAGAAGCCAAGATCGCCACGGCGGACGCGCTTACATTGCTCCTGCATCACCAGCACGCCCTAGCCGCCGCTATAGAAGAGGTCACCAAGTGGCTCTCTGAAAATGGTGTGGGAAATGTTGCCGCTAACGCGATGACAGCCATGGAAACGCTGGATACGAATGCTCAAGGGATCACTCCGCAATCATGCGACTACGCCTTTGATCGCTGACAGCCAGAGAGTAGCAACCTACAATCTGTCCCGCTCGCCCAGTTTTGGCAGTGCCCGTCTTCGCTGGATGTCGACTTAGGTGCTGGGTGGGCAACTATCTTACTTTCTCAGGCTGGTCCACAGATCGCCCCCCCGCCCTTAGTGACCGCTAAAGCGGCAGAGCTAGGGACTGGAAAAATCGAACGGGGTGAGCCGGGGAGCTACTTGAGTACCCCAGACTTTCCTACAGCGACAAGCAACGCCAAAGCAGCGAATAACCCTATAACAGTCCATTGCAAGGCTACGAGCTTGCGTCTGAGTGGCGCGGGAAAATTGTTTACATCTTCGGCATTGATGCTGCCGCGCTTCAGATAAAAGCCGGGAAACGTAATGAACCCAGAAACCCCACCAACCAGTAACAACTTACCCCAAGGGCCGCCATGCCTTAGCGAAGCCATACTCATGACTGAAGAGCTGTTCTTGAGACATCCAAGCATCACGTCCATTTTGGTGTAAGCCATGTACAACGCAACCCCGATCCAAATGAACATGCAAACAATCACTAAGCCGCAGAGGCCGCCAACAACAAGTTCAGCGGTGTTCATTTCGCAATCTCGTAAATCACTTCGCCAGTCATTTCACCGCCCAGTCCTCCAAGAGTGCCAGCAGCATAAGAGCCCACAGCAACCGCTACAATACCGCACGCCAGTGTTGCTAAGCCGCCAGTTGGGACGCCTAGTCCAACACAGAGTCCACCGACTACCGGAGCTGTTAAGGCTGCACCCGCTGCTGCCCCACCTACAACTCCACCGGCAAAGCTGCCAGTCTCAGTGTATTTGATTCGGGCACATGCCTCGGTGTTTCCGGCTGTACACACGTCTTGGACTTTCATGTAAGACGCTCCACCACCAACGGCAGTGCCAATCCAGCCACCGTATTTGATGACTTTTGCCGCTTTGGCCACACCTTGAAAGTGCGTGGCGTATCCCGGTATTTGTCCCGGTGCACCCGCCTTGGTCCATTGGTGAACCAAGCTTCGACTAGAGATTCCCAGTGCACTTTTCAAGTCGGGATGATCCGGGAAGCCAATGCCCTTACGGGTCATGGAAGTCAGCTGCGTATTGAGTTGTGCAAGCAAGCGTTTGCGTTCAGCAAAAAATTCCGGCGAGCGCAAATTGCCGTCGGCCTGAAAAGCCCGTTGGTGTAGTAATTCAATATCACGCAGAACGTTTTTCACGTCTTCCAGATTCTTGGCGAACATGGATTGGCCAATGCCAATGGAGGTCGAGCCTTGAGCCAAAAATGTTTCGATTTCGTCACGGTGTCGGTGCAGGAAGCTGGCCTCTTCGGCACTAAGGGGCCCGAGTGCATCATTGACCTTGCTCGCCGCTTCCATCAAGACGGCTTCTTCTCGGGTGCATTGCAGGTTTTTCGGGTCACTCAGTACGACAAGATGACCGGGTTTGGCACCGTTCGATAGTTGTGGATTGAGCGTACGAAACTTATCCAAGACTGCTTGAGTTGTTTCTCGAACAGCGACGCTTCCAGTGCATCACGAGACATGGACTGTTGGACGATATGGAAGCCGGGTTCAGCCTCTTGTGAAGTGCTGGAAGCTGGCTTTTCTGTCGTAGCTGTTTTCTCCGTTGTAGGGCCTACCAGAGCATTTGCAGCAACGGCCTTCTCTGTCAACTTAGGATCAGCCAGCAGGGTAGCCATACGTTCATCATCTACAGAGCCATCAGGACGTATTGCCCCAAGAACAGCAAAGTTGATGATTGATGCACCGGGAGCAGCCCCCATAACAAAACCACCGCCGACATCACCTGATCCGGTGATGATAGTTCCACCATGGCTGGTAGGGCTGCCCAAGTGAGCCATAGGACGGCCATTTACCTGGATGGAGGGGAACCCGGTGGTAATAACTGCACCACAACCACAGGTATCGCCAACACGGGCAGAGCCCATGAAGTTGATATTGGTATCAGCAGAAGCAGATGCTATTGGAGTTGTGCCGTGTCCCGGTAATGGGCAGACATGCTTGTCACCCAATCGAGCAGAGGAAATCATTCATCGTCCTTGTGTCGAGCATAAAAAATGCCTCCGTCAGTGGAGGCGAAAAGCGTTTGTAGGTGCCGCAAGACTACCGCATGTGATGGTGAGTGGTCTGTAGGAAAAATCTGAACTTTTGTCACTCGCTCGCCCGAGACCTAAGCCTGCCGCCCTTCACTGCTTTCATGTTGGTTCTCACGGTTGTAGAGATTTGGAAAGCCAGTCCACGATAGGTACGACCAGCGATATCACGATAGCCAAGGTTGATAGCAGCATTGCCTGTTGGGCTTTGCTGCTTTCTTCTTCAAGCCCAGCCAGAACAGACGCCATCAGAGGGAAGTTGATGCGGTGTCTGTCTCCCGCTAATGCCAGCGTGAAAAACGCTACCTTGCTGCCATCATCTCTGTTGTAACCATACTTTTCTTGCAGGTGGTAGTAGAGCCTTCCGAATACAATATCTCCATCAACCTTTAGCTTACGGGCGATCAGCTTGCAGTCGATGGGGATGTAGGGTTTGGAAACCCTTTTGTTTTCCGCACCGAGGGTGAAGGTTTCGAATTCCTTGTAGTACATCTTGTAGATGGTGTTGAGAATCTTCAGGTCTGATGGTGATTTCATGCCGGGCTGCCTTCAGGGATTGTGTGATGAGCAGCTTTGGTCACTGGACTGATATCCATCCGGTGCTCTGGTAGGTAGCCCACACGTGCAGCGTCTCGGACTGGAGCTGAACAAGACGAATACAGCCTCTGTACGCTCGTAGGATTTATGAGTGGCCTGTGTCACCCGCTGATATTCGAGAAAGAGCTTTTTACGGCTATAGGGGCGATCGTATACGCGCTTGATGCCGACCCATTCTGAGTCGGAATTTGACCGACTCTCCAGATACCCTATCTGATATTCCCAGCCACAGATTCACGACCGATATTCTCCAGGGCCAGTGTCGATTTTGAAAAAAAGTTGAATGTGCACTGAATGAAAATCAAGCCCCAAAGGACGGATCCAGAGAATTTCGATACGCCGTATCCGATGGCGCGATAAGTAGTCGAAAAAGTGGCCGAGTGCTACCATTCGCGATCTCTTGGGACTTTTACAATCATAAGGATTTGTCGAATGACGTACCTTCGCTTGCTTTTAGCTTCAGCCCTGATTGTTCTTTGCACTGGCTGTGCTTCGCCCGCTCAAATTTCCGGCATGTCAGTATCTGCCGATCAAGCAAAGGCAAGCACCTATGACTCCCAGCTACGAAAAAATGTCCGGCTTTCTGAGGTGAATGGCGGAAATAAAACCAATCCTCTATGGACTTCGGAAATCGACAGCCCTGACTTCGGCGCTGCACTCAAGCAATCGCTCGCTAATGCTAATTTGCTTGGCGACGAATCAGCCTCCTATGCTCTACGTGCCAATCTGCTGCGCGTTGACCAGCCTATATTCGGACTGGATTTTGAGGTCACCAGCGAAGTGGAATACACGTTGATAGAATCAAGAACCAACAAGGTCGTTCTGCGTGAAATTATCCGAACCCCTTTTACTGCTGGCATGGGCGATTCTGTTATAGGAATCAAGCGCCTACGATTGGCCAATGAGGGATCCGCTCGGGTAAACATCATTGCTATGCTCAAGCGCCTCAGTGATCTCAAAATCGAAGCCAAACAAGTTTCGTTAAAGGACTGAGTATCTTACTGAAGTGTAGTACGACGACAGTTCAGAGAGTAAAAGCAGCTTCTGTACGCTCGCGGGAAGCCGTGTAAGCTTTATTAGCCGCCTTTGGGGCGGCTTTTGGGTGGCCCACGATATTTTGAATTCGTAGCTGCTGACAGCGAGGTGGCACGGCAATGGCATTAAGGACCGATCCAGCCTGAGTGGGGATTTTGCCGTTCTACCAGTCAACCCTCTGATATTACCGCCTAGGAAACGAAGGTGATTTTCACCAAGGGCAGGTGCATAAATTGAAAAGTTTGGGTGTTGCGAAATTGCACTCAACTTGACCAGCAAGCTTAGTCACCATGATCGGTAGAGAGCTGCCCATTGCTGCCGGCGGCCACAGGCAGAAATCGGCCAAAAGTGGACATTTAAAGTAGGGGAATGCTCCGGTAGACATCCCCGGCCTATGCTTGGGGCGACGGCGTTCCGCTTTCACTCTAGGCACTGAAATACGTACGTATTGGCAAGGTACTCCTTATGAGCGGTCGTTCTACTGCATCACACCACCTGAACATCCGCCAACCCCGCTTCCAGCATTTCACGAAGCCCACAGCCGCGGCGGGCAATGAACACCAGTTGTACGGCGTGCTCCGGCGTTTGTCCGGTGGCCAGGCTGAACTGGCTGCGGGCACCGACATGCTGCAACCAGTAGGGCTGTTCGTTGCCTTGCAGTTGCACCAACCCCTTGAGGCGGAAGATGTCTTTGGGAAGTCTGGCCAGCCATTCGCGCAAGGCTTTGGGCGGCAGCGGGTGCGGGCTGTTCCAGACCCAGCTTTCGAACAGCTGGTCATGGCGCTCCGGCAATGGAGTGATCTTCGGGCCCACGCGGTTGCTGCGGTCCGACAGCAGCAACGCATCGGGCAGTTCCGCTTGTACGGTGTCGAACACCGGGGCGCGGCTGCCGAGGGACGCGCGGATACTGTCCAGCTCGGCCGAATCAACCAGGTCAGATTTGTTCAGTAGCACCAGATCGGCACACGCTACCTGCGCTCTGGAGAGCCGAGCCAATTCGCCTTCCAGTGCGCTATAGCCCGTGGCGTCGACCAGCGTGATGACTGCATCCAGATGCACGTTTGCACGCAGTTGTGGATAACCCAGGGTCTGCACGATGCGCTGGGGATCGGACACCCCGCTGCATTCAATAACGATACGTTCCAGTCGCGGCTGCATCTGCGAGAGGCTGACCAGTTGTGCCAAGAGGTCTTCCTGCACGGTGCAGCAGATACAGCCATTTTGCAGGCTGTACACCGCGTCGGTGACCTCAGCAATGATTGCGGCATCGATGTTCAACTCACCGAAATCATTGACGATCACCGCCAGCCGCCCGCTGTCGGCACGCTGGACCATGCGGTTGAGCAGGGTGGTTTTGCCGGCGCCGAGGAACCCGGCGACCACCGTCACCGGAATGCTTGGGAGGCTCATCAGGCCTGCCCCTCGATGACGGGTGGCAGACCTTGCCAGACGGCTTTCAATGGTGTGTCGCTGAAAGTTGACTCGCGGTCGTACACCGGCCGGCCTTCAACAAACGTCAGTTGCACCTGAGTACGATGGATGTAATTGCGCGGCGCCTGGGCGAACAGGTCGCGGTCGAGCACGATCAGGTCGGCGGACTTGCCGACTTCCAGGCTGCCGGTCAGATGCTCCAGACCCATGGCGTGCGCACCGTTGAGGGTCGCGACTTGCAGTGCCTGTTCCAGGGTGATCGGTTCGCCGAAGCAGTCGGGCTCCTGGTTCCACGGGTTCTGCCGGGTGACCATGGTTTCCAGCGCCAGCCATGGATCGATCGAGGCCACCGGCCAGTCGGTGCCCATGACGGCGATGCCGCCAGCGGCCAGCACGCCCTTGAAGTCATAAATGCGCTTGAGGCGTTCCTGGCCGTAGCCGGAGCGCGCGCCGCTGGCGAAGGGTGTCGGGTACCAGGCTGCCGGGGAGAACTCGGCAATCACGTTGAGTTCCTTGAAGCGCTTGAGGTTGCCTGGGTGCAGCAAGGTGCTGTGGGCGCACTGATGGCGAATGCCGCTGTAACCGTTGCGCCGCCGGGCTTCGGCGACCGCATCGAGGAACACGTCGGAAGCGCCATCGCCGGTGCAGTGGGCGATCACGCGCAGGCCTCGACGGTCCATGTCCACCACCATGTCGGTGATGTGCTCCGGGGTCAGGTTGAGCTTGCCGCGCCAGCTCGACTCCTGCGACCAGGGGGTCATCAGGTACGAAGACTTGGGCTCCACGGTGCCGTCGAAGTGGAATTTCACCGCGTTGGCGTTCAGGCGGGCGCTGCGATAGTAATGCCGTTCACCGCTGAGTAATTCCCAACGGCGACGGACCGGAAAGATGTCGTCCTGCCAGCTGATGGCTGCTTCTACGCGCAGGGTCAGTTCACCGGCGTCATCCAGTTCCTTGAGGGCTTCCAGACGTCGTTCGCAGACATGCACGTACTTGGTTGCGGTGACACCGCGGGAAGTCTGGAAATGCACGCCATCGCGATAGGCACGGCGCAGCACGTCCACCGGGGTCGGTGGCATCGCGGCGTGGATCAAGGCATAGGCGCCATCGATCAACAGGCCGTTGGGTTCGCCGCTGAGCTCATCGCGTTCCATGTAACCGTTGCGCGGGTCGGCGGTGTGGCGGTCGATGCCGGCCAGTTCGAGGGCCTTGGAGTTGACCATCATGGTGCCCCACATGCGGTCGAGCAGGGCCACCGGGCGGTCCGGCATCACGCTGTCGAGCCACTCGCGGCCTGGCGTCAGGCCGGCTTCGCGGAAGGTGTAACGCACCCAGTATTGCCCATAGATCCAGCCGTCACCGGGGTGGGTATCGGCGTAGGCGTGGATCGCCGCGACCAGTTGTTCGGGCGTCGGGTCTTCGATGCCGACATCCAGGTCGTCGCTGTACCGCGGTGTCAGCGCCAGATCCGGGTGGGTGTGCATGTCGTGCAGGCCGGGCATGCAAAAAGCGCCGTCCAGGTCATGCTGGCGGGTGTGCGGGCCGATCAGTGATAGCAACGACTCAAGACTGCCTACGGCGATGAAGCGGCCGTCACGAATGGCCACCGCCTCGGCCCGGGGTTGTGCCGGGTCGAGGGTGTAGAAACGGCCGTTGTGCAGCACCAGTTCGGCGTACGGGGCAACAACGGAGTGGGTCGAATTGAATTGGTCTGACGTGGTCACGGGGTCAACCTCTTGATCATTGCCTGCTGCTGGATGGCGGGCATTACAGGCTCTTCAGTATTTAGCGGTTAGCGCGCAGCGACTCGACAAAGCCGGCGATGCGTTGGCAGGCGTCTTTGAGGCTGTCATCGGCCACGGTGAAGGAGATCCGCACAAAACCTTTGGCGCTGGCACCGAAGGCCTCGGCATCAAGCACCGACACACCGGTTTGGCGGAACAGCTGCCAGGCGAAGTCCATGCTCGAGAGCCCGGTACGCCGCACGTCCACCAGCATGAACATGCCGGCTTGCGGTACGCGGCAATCCAGCTCGGCGACTCCACGCAAGCCCGCGACCACCAGATCGCGCCGGCGCCGGTAGACTTCAAGGGCGTGGCTGACCACCGGCTCATCCAGCTCCAGCGCCTTGAGCGCGGCTTCCTGAATGAACCCCGGCAAGCCGTAGAGCATGCACAGCAGCAGGTTATCCAGGTGGCCGATCAAGGTCGGCGGGGCGACCACCCAGCCGACGCGCCAGCCGGTCATGGCATGGCTTTTCGACAGGCTGTTAAGCACCACAGTGCGCTCGGCCATGCCCGGCAGCGAAGCAATGCTCAGGTGTGGGCGGTCGTAAGTGATCTGGCCGTAGACCTCATCGGAAATCACCCACAAGTCATGGCGCCGGGCGACGTCGGCCACCGCTTCCAGTTCTTCGCGGCTGTAGACGTTGCCAGTGGGATTGCACGGCGTCGCCAGGGCGATACCGCGAGTCTTGTCGGTAATCGCCGCTTCCAGTGCAGCCTTGGTCAAGCGAAAACCATTAGAGGCGGGTTGTTCGATGGTCGCGATGCGCGCACCGGAGGCATGCATACAGGCTTCGTATGTCAGGTACATCGGTTCCGGCACCAGCACTTCGTCGCCCTGGCTGAACAGACACAATGCGGTGGCGAACAATCCGTTCTGCGCGCCGGCCACCAGCGCGACGTTTTCGGCTTTTACCGGGATGCCTTGCAGTACGCTTTGCTTGGCAGCAATCGCTTCACGCAGCAGCGGTCGGCCGAGGACGTGGGTGTAGTGGGTGTCGCCCTGACGCAGGGCCTGGATTGCGGTCTCACAAATAGCGCTGTCGGTGGCAAAGTCCGGGTCACCGATGCTGAGGACAATCACATCCTCGCCGCGACCGCGAGCTTCGATGGCGGCGTAATGAATGTCCCAGGCGCTGACTGACTCGCCGCTAATGCGCTCGACAAAAGGTGAATAACGCATGGTGTTCTCCTCGCTGGTGATGCCCGCCAGCGTCAACTGAAATAGGGTAGGTTCAGGCCTGGCGCTGAGGGACTTTGCCCAGGCGCGAGAAGCCGTGTTCGATCACAAAAGCCAGGACGATGTAGACCACTGCGACCGCCAGCAACGGTTCGTAAACCCGCAGGGTCTGGGCCCGTACCAGGTTGGCAGCGCCCAGCAGGTCGGTGACGGCCACGGTCGAGGCCAGGGCGGTGGCCTTGAGCAACAGCACCGATTCACCGACCAGGGTCGGACGAACCATCTGCAAGGCGCGGGGCAGCCACACGCGGCGCAAGACCAGAAAACGCTTCATGCCATAGGCGCGGGCCGCTTCCAGTTCACCGCGAGGCACCGCACGCAGAGCACCGCGCAACACTTCGCCGACGTAGGCGCCGACACACAGGATCAAGGCCAGTGCCACGTACCAGAAACCTTCTCGCAGGTACGGCCAGAGAAAACTGCCGCGAATCGGCGGGTACGCGGCGAACAGGCTGCCGACGCCGTAATACAGGATGTAGATTTGCACCAGCAGCGGTGTACCGCGAAACACACTGGTGTAGGCGCGCATGCTGCCGCTGATCAGCGGGTTAGGCGACAGCCGCCCGAGCGCCACCAGCACCGCGAGAATAAAACCGAAGAAACCGGAAAGTCCGAGCAGCTTCAGGGTGATGCCGAGGCCATGCAGCAGCTCGCCGGCAAAACTGTTGATCCAGGAAAAATCCATAGGGCGAACTCCTTACTACTGCGGCATCCAGCGATTGATACGCCGCTCGAACAGCCGGAAGGCCCCGTTGGACACCAGGGTGATGATGAAATAAACCGCCGCCACCGCGAGGTAGAACACCAGGTAGTGCTTGGTTGAGCCGGCCGCTTGTTTGCCCACCGAGAGCAGTTCGCTGTAGCCGACGATGCTGATCAACGCACTGTCCTTGACCAGCACCAGCCAGAGGTTGGACAACCCGGCCATGGCGTACGGCAACATGCTCGGCAGCAAGACCCGGCGCATGAGCAACCAGCGCTCGATGCCGAATGAACGCGCCGCTTCGATCTGGCCAAAGGGGATGGCCAGGATCGCACCGCGAATAATCTCTGCCGAATAGGCGCCCTGAACGATCCCCAGCACCAACACCGCCGCCACGAAACCGTTGACCGTGACAACGGGTCTGCCCATCGCCGCCATCGCCATGTTCAACAGGTCGGTGCCGGCGTAGTACAGCAACAGAATCAACAGTAATTCCGGCACCGCGCGGTACAGCGTGGTGTAGGCGTTGGCCAGGCGAACCAGCCAGCGCGGGCCCTTGAGTTTGATCATTGCCACCAGCAGGCCAATGCTCAAACCCAGTACAAAGGCCCCCGCGGAAATCTGCAGGGTCACCACGGCCCCATGCATCAGGGCGTTGAGCCAGCCGTCGGCGACGAACAGCTGGGTTATCTCGGACAAAGAAATCATGGCGTATCCAGTCGAAAAGGAGCGCTAGAGCGGCGGCTTACTGTGCAGAGATGTCGACACTGAAGAAGCGGCTGCGGATCTTGTCGTAGCTGCCGTCGGCTTTCAGGGACGCCAGCGCGGTGTTGATCTTGTCTTTGAGGGCCTTATCACCCTTGCGGATGCCTGCACCGATACCCGAGCCGAACAGCGGATCCTTGGGGGCCAGACCTTTGTCGGCCAGACCTTTGCCTGCCGGGGTTTTGATAAAGGGTTCGATGGTCAGCGCGTCGGCCAGCATCACGTCGATCCGGCCGCTTTGCAGGTCGGAGGTCATGTCGTCCTGGGTGTTGTAGTAGCGCAGGGTCGAGCCCTTGGCGTAGTACTCCTTGACGAAGGTCGCGTTGGAGGTCGAGCCCTGTACGCCAATCACTTTGCCTTTTAGGCCTTCAGGCGTGGTGACCAGCTCCAGGCTCTTGTCGGCCACCCACATGGCCGGGGTCTGGTAGTACGGCTGGGAGAAATCGATGACTTTCTCGCGCTCGGCAGTGATGCTCATTGAGTTGAGGATCACATCGATCTGGCTCGATTGCAGGGCCGGGATCAGTCCGTCCCAGGACACTTCCTTGAGCGGGCACTCAGCCTGCATGCGCTCGCACAGCGCCTTGATCAGTTCCGGCTCGAAGCCGTTCCAGTCACCGTTGCCGCTTTTCATGGAGAACGGCGGGTAGGGTTCCTGGGCAATACCAAAAACGATTTTTTCTGCAGCGACGGCGTGCTGTGCCAGCACCGCGAACAAGCAGCCACCGGCGAGAGTCTTGAGGATTTTTTTCATGGCTTTACCCTTTATCGAAGTTATTGTTTTCAAGGATTGAAGCGGTCAATCAGCTGCGGTTTTCCTGCGCCATCACGAACTGGCGGCAGCGTTCACTGTTGGGGTTCAGGAAGACTTGTTGCGGCGTGCCTTCTTCTTCCACCAAGCCTTGATGGAGAAACATCACCTTGCTCGATACGTCTCGGGCGAAGGCCATTTCGTGGGTGACCAGAATCATCGTCCGACCTTCTTCGGCGATGCCCTGAATCACCTTCAACACTTCACCCACCAGTTCCGGGTCGAGGGCGGAAGTCGGTTCATCCATCAACAGCACTTGCGGGCGCATCGCCAAGGCACGGGCAATCGCCACACGCTGTTGTTGACCGCCGGAAAGGAATGAAGGGAAGACGTCGCGTTTGTCCGCCAGACCGACTTTCTCCAGCAGATGCTCGGCGTGGGCGATGGCGTCCTTGCGGTCCTCACCCAGCACGTAGACCGGCGCCTCGATGACGTTCTCCAGCACCGTGCGGTGCGGCCACAGGTTGAAGCTCTGAAAGACCATGCTCAGCCGGGTACGCAGACGCGCCACTTGATCGGGGTCGGCAATCAACGGATTACCGGCGCGGTCCTTCTTCAAACGCACTTCTTCGCCGTTAATGCGCAGGCTGCCGCTGCACGGAATTTCCAGCAAATTGATGCAGCGCAGCAGGGTGCTTTTGCCGGAGCCGCTGGAACCGATCAGGGAAACCACTTCACCTTCGTTGGCACGCAGGGAAATGCCTTTGAGGACATGGTGAGCGGCATAGCTCTTGTGCAGAGCGTCAATCGCTACCACCGGATTTACGGAGTTGGACTGCAAGTGCAAGGGTTGTCCCTCTTGTTTTTGTAGTGGTGCCGGGCATCACAGACGGGTCGTGGTGGCTACCGAGAATAGCCAATGGCGCATAGGGGTCAATCGAGCATTTTTTGTGCAACCGTGAAATTAAATTCAACAGTTGCCCGGCGAGCCGGGAGTTTTGCTGGCTATGTCTGTCGGACAATTCCCGTTATCGTGAAGGTAAGTTCTCCCGTCACTTTCCCCAGTGTGATTTCGACTTATGCGTTTCCCTTCCATGACCGCTTTGCGGGCGCTGGATGCGGTGGCCCGGCTGGGTAGCGTGTCCGACGCTGCCAACGAGCTGAACCTCACGCCCAGCGCCATCAGCCACCAGATCAAGAGCCTGGAGCAGACCCTTGGCTTCGCGTTGACCGAGCGCACCGGGCGCAACATCCGCATTACCTGGCAGGGCGAGCGCTACGCTCGGGACATCCATTTGCTGCTGGCCAATATCCTTGAAGCAGGTCAGCGCTTCGATGGTCAACAGGTCAGCGGGCGGCTGTGTATCAGCAGCCCGGCAGGGTTTGCGACGTACTGGTTGTGTACGCATATCGCGGAGTTCCAGGAGCTTTATCCACAGGTCGAACTGCACCTCATTTCACCGCGCACCCCGGATGACACCAGCGATAACACGCCCGATCTGTTCATCGCCTACGGCATGGGCGACTGGCCTAATCAGCATGTGCAGAAAATCGTCTCGCTGCGGTTTTTCCCGGTGTGCAGTCCGCGACTGGTCAACACCATGGGTGGTTTGAAAAACCCGGAAAACCTGGTCGGCGCGCCACTGCTGCACATGATCGATTACTCCGACTGGCGAGTCTGGCTGGCCGCCGCCGGCGCGCCGAACGTGGACGTGCAGCGGGGGATTGTCTTTGCTGACGCACACTTCGTGCAGTCGGCCTGCATCGCCGGTCAGGGGATTGCCATGGGCGACAACCTGATCAGTGGCGAGGCGTTGGCCAAAGGACTTTTGGTGCGTCCGTTCGAAACCGAAATCGAATCCAACCGGGGTTACTACCTGGTCGCCGATCAGCAGAAAGTCGAGCGCCCGGTGGTGCAGGCCTTCAGTGACTGGGTCAAGTCGCAGTTGGGTGGCATCGTCGGGCTGCACTCGGAAGTCCGTCGCCCGTTGAAAACGTGAATTTTATTGTTCAATCGCCTCGAAATTTTTTGATTGTTGCAAGGCGCTGCTTGGCACTACTGTCCTGCGAATGAATACCTGCCGATTCGCTCGATGACCGTCGGCGCAGAACAATAAGAGGAGTGTTAAATGACCACCTGTGCCCAGTCGCTGGTTCGCTTGCTTGAAGGTTACGGCGTAGACACCGTGTTCGGGATTCCCGGGGTGCATACCGTCGAACTGTACCGGGGCCTGCATGGCAGCCGCCTGCGGCACATCAGCCCGCGCCACGAGCAGGGCGCCGGTTTCATGGCCGACGGTTACGCCCGCGCCAGCGGCAAACCGGGGGTGTGTTTCATCATCACTGGCCCCGGAATGACCAACATCCTCACGGCCATGGGCCAGGCTTACGCGGACTCGGTGCCGATGCTGGTGATCTCCACCACTAACCGCCGTGAGCACCTGCGTCTCGGTCACGGGCATCTGCACGAAATGCCGGACCAGCGGGCGATGGTCGCCGGCGTCTGTGCCTTCAGCCACACACTGCAATCGCCGGCGGAACTGCCTGAACTGCTGGCCCGCGCTTTCGCCATTTTCAAATGCGCCCGACCACGGCCGGTGCATATCGAAATCCCGCTGGACGTGCTGGAGATGTCCGCCGATGACCTCAGCCTGATGCCACGCAGCCTGCCTGGTGCTCCGGCGCCGGCGCCGGCCTCATTGCACGCTGCACTGAATCTGCTGAACGAAGCGCGACGCCCGTTGATTCTGGCCGGTGGCGGGGCGCGCGATTGCGCCGAAGTCCTGCAGCAACTGGCCGAACGTCTGCAAGCGCCGGTCGCGTTGACCACCAATGCCCGGGGCTTGTTGCCGGTCGGCCATCCGCTGCTGCTCGACGGTGTGCAGTCGTCGGCCCATGGTCGGTCGCTGTTCGACGAGGCCGACGTGATCCTGGCTGTCGGTACCGAACTCGGTGAGACCGACTACGATTTCTTTGGCCTCGGACCACTGAAATTCAAGGCGCCGTTGATTCGTCTGGACATCGATCCGATGCAGGTTATGGGCGTGCAGCGAGCCCACGTCGGATTGGTTGGCGATGCTCGCGAAGGCTTGCTGGCGCTCTTGGCCAATGTTGCGGCACCGGTTCAGAGTGGTCGTTGGGCGCTGGATAGCGTGCAGCGGGTCAACCAGATCGAGCGCGACAGCTGGACCGCCAAGCAACAGGGTTTGCAAGGGTTGCTCGACGTGCTGCGCGACAGCCTGGTCGACCCACTGATCGTCGGCGATTCCACGCAACCGGTGTATCAGGGCGCAGTGGGCTACCAGTCGCCGAAACCCAACAGTTGGTTCAATGCCGGAACCGGTTACGGCACCCTCGGGTATGGTTTGCCTGCGGCGATTGGCGCCAAACTGGCCAAGCCCGAGCGCGCGGTTGTTGCGTTGGTTGGGGATGGCGGTTTGCAGTTTTCCTGCCCCGAGCTGATCGCTGCCCGCGAGGCCGGTGTGGGCGTGATCATGGTGCTATGGAACAACCAGTGCTACGCCGAAATCCGCGACTACATGCAGGCCCGTGAGATCCCGCCACTGGGCGTAGACATCATGACCCCAGACTTCGCGGCCATGGCCCGCAGCTTTCACATCGACCACCATGCCCCGAAAGATCCAGAGGCGTTGCGTGCATTGTTACTGGAGTTGGCGACGACGAAAGTGCCAGTGATGATTGAACTGGACGCGGCGGTGTATCTGGCAAACGCGAGTTAAGAGAAACTGGCAGTACTTTGACTTTGCCCAAAAACTTTTGGCGCGGGTTATATCGCCAAGATCGCAGCCTGCGGCAGCTCCACAGAGGAATGCGCTCGGCGGAGCTGCCGTAGGTTCGGGCCGCGTTCGGACGATCTTGGCGGTTTAGGCCGCTGCACAAAGGTCGGGGAATTATCGAAACTCCCCGGCCACCCGCTTATTTCACGGTCGAGTAATCAATGCCGTACCACTTGGTGGACCGAAGAAGGAAAGCGCTTTCTTGCCACCGCCGGTGATCTGCCAGAGCGGATGCGTGCGGAAACTCGGGCGAAGGAGTCGGGTAATCGAGACAACTGCCGCCTGCTGCTGCAGGACTTTTTGGCCGGTCTTTGAAACGCAAATTCAACCGTGACCCAGCATACGAATCAGCTTGCTCGATCTGGGCCATCAATCGTGAAACGTGAGGACGATCATGCAAAAGTTAACTTTTAACGATTGGGAAACCAAATCAGCACAGCTGGAAATCGAAGGACGCGCATTCGTTAATGGCGCCTATGTGAACGCTGTGGCTGGGGGTGTATTCGAGTGCATTAGCCCAGTGGACGGACGCTTCCTCGCCAATGTGGCCAGTTGCGAAGCTGCGGATGCGGAGCATGCAGTGAAGGTTGCGCGCGCAACATTCGATTCCGGGGTGTGGTCTCGCTCGTCGCCAGTTTCGAGGAAGCAGGCGATGCTCCGGTTCGCTGATCTACTTGACCAAAACGCAGAGGAACTGGCTCTGCTGGAAACTCTCGACATGGGCAAGCCCATCTCGGATGCGTTGAATGTCGATGTCCCTTGTGCGTCCGCAGCCATCCGCTGGAGTGGCGAGGCGATCGACAAAATTTACGACGAAGTTGCTGCGACTCCGCACGACCAATTAGGCCTCGTCACTCGTGAGCCAATTGGCGTTGTGGCAGCCATCGTGCCGTGGAACTTCCCGCTGATGATGGCTTGCTGGAAATTGGGCCCTGCACTCGCAACTGGTAACTCTGTAATTCTGAAACCGTCGGAAAAGTCGCCTCTTACCGCTATTCGCGTTGCCCAGCTGGCAATTGATGCCGGCATACCTGTAGGTGTTTTTAACGTCCTGCCGGGCTATGGGCATACCGTAGGTAAGGCACTCGCTCTGCATATGGACGTCGATACGATTGTCTTCACCGGCTCTACCAAGATCGCCAAGCAACTCATGATCTACGCCGGCGAATCCAACATGAAGCGCGTATGGCTGGAAGCTGGGGGCAAGAGCCCTAACATCGTTTTCGCCGATGCGGCCGATCTTCAAACCGCAGCAGAGTCGGCTGCCGGCGCAATCGCTTTCAATCAGGGAGAGGTCTGTACCGCAGGTTCCCGTCTTCTCGTCGAGCGCTCGATAAAAGACAAATTCCTTCCGTTGGTCATTGAGGCGCTGAAGGGCTGGATGCCTGGTAACCCGCTCGATCCTGAAACTAACGTGGGCGCTCTGGTCGACACTCAGCAGATGAATAACGTGCTGTCCTACATTGAGGCTGGTCACAAGGACGGCGCCAAGTTGGTGATAGGTGGCGAGCGCGTTCTTCAGGAAACCGGTGGAATGTATGTGCAACCCACTATTTTCGACGGTGTCAGCAACGCGATGAGAATCGCTCAGGAAGAGATTTTCGGGCCGGTTCTGTCAGTTATTACGTTCGATACGGTCGAGGAAGCTATATCGATTGCGAACGACTCCCCATACGGTTTGGCCGCTGCAGTTTGGACTGCAGATATCTCCAAAGCTCACCTCACGGCTAAAGCTCTGCGAGCGGGCAGTGTCTGGGTCAATCAATACGACGGCGGCGATATGACTGCCCCATTTGGTGGCTTCAAACAGTCGGGGAACGGTCGCGACAAGTCGCTCCACGCGTTTGATAAGTACACCGAACTCAAAGCCACCTGGATCAAGTTGTAATGGAGCTCGTAATGGCCGTTCAAAACACTGTTCTTTTCCGTCAACATGCATTCATGGATGGTGAGTGGGTTCACGCGGATACCAGAGCCTGAAGTTGCTCGGCATCCAACTCAACTTCGGAGCCATGCCGCACGCCCGGCCAAAAGAACCGCCCTTGTTGTAAACGCCGAGCCGCAAGCCAGATTCCCACGCCGTCGTGAACCAGCACTTTCATGCGATTGGCGCGTCGATTGGCAAACAGATAAGCACAACACCGCCACGACCCGCGAAAGCGCGGTGTCGGTGCCGGCTCGCATGTCCATGGGCTCGGTGGCGAGCCAGATGGAGTCGATGCGAATCATCGCAGCAGGTCTCACAGGAAAGCGGAACACGCTGCTGCATTCTCTGCCGGCCAACTCACAACGACTACGCCTTTTGAATGCGGCACTTCGATTCGGATCGTGGCAGGCAGGGCCTGATGCATCGGCACCGGCGGCGATGTCTTGACCGGGATGAAGGCTGTTTGGAGTGCCAGATTTTCGGTCGCGGTAGGAATGGCAGTCACCTGCCACCCCCCGCACAGATCCGTACGTGCGGAATTACCAAACGTATGAGAGCAACGCTCAAGGAGATACGGGCGCAGTTGCATAAGCGCAGGCACGAGCCTGTCCCAGTGATCGGGCAGTGGTTGAGTCGGTTGTTTAGAGGCTATTGCAATTACTACCACGTCCCCGGTAATACACGGCGGCTGGATGCTTTTCGCCGGGAAGTTATCGGAGCGTGGAGGCATGCCCTTAAACGGCGGAGTCAGCGCGGCCATCGAAGCCGAGCTGAAAGCGTTGAATCCGCCGGCTGCGCAGGCCGAACCACGCAAGTAACCAAAGCGTGTTCCTTTGCCTGCGCAGTTTCCGCGCAGCGTGATTTATCACGAACCCGACAACACCCAATGCCCCTGCGGCTGCCAGCTCCAGCGGATCGGCGAGGACGTCAGCGAGAAGCTGGATTACACGCCGGGCGTGTTCACCGTCGAGCAGCACGTGCGTGGGAAATGGGCCTGCCGGCAGTGCGAAACACTGATCCAGGCACCGGTGCCGGCCCAAGTAATCGACAAGGGCATCCCGACCGCAGGTCTGCTGGCTCACGTGATGGTGGCCAAATTCGCCGACCATTGTGTGTCACGAACACAACCTCCGTAGCTGAATGGAGAGTTGTGGTGCTTTATTGAAGATGAGGGTGGGCCCCTCGGAGTCGGTTTGCAGGAGCAGGCTCCAAACCACCTCAAGCTGCTGGGGTAAAGAGCCCTGGTGGTGAGCGTTGAGGAAAAGGCGCGGCATAGACTGCGTCAGGTACGGTACAGAGAGACGAATGCAAATGAACCGTCTATGTGGTGTCGAAACGTATTCAGATGGCGTCGAAACCGGGCTTTGGTGGTTGGCCCGGGATGAAGGTCGAGGGATGCCTGCCGACTGCTCGACCGGCGCCCGGCATGAAGGCGGCGTGACTCTGTATCAGGCTTCAGTAAGGAACGTGAGAACCTGTCGTCCCGATGTTAAGGGAGAAGTTCAAGCAGATAGCCTCTGCAAGAACGAGAGTACCGATGCGGGGCACAGGGACGGAGGTGCTCGTAGTAGGGCTGAAGGACCTGTAATGGGGCTGGACCGAAGGGGCGCCGTCGTTCGGCCTCAGCAGAGTCACAACCTGAAAGGGGATGATGTCTATGCCTGAGGCAAAGTCGTTTGATATTGCAAAGCTTGAAGTTTGGGATGCGTATAAGCGCGTTAAAGCTAATCGTGGCGCAGCTGGAGTTGACGAGGTCAGTATTGACAAATTCGATCGAGATTTAGGTAAGAATCTGTACCGGATCTGGAATCGAATGGCCTCGGGTAGCTACTTCCCGTCGCCGGTCAAACGTGTGGATATTCCAAAGGGTGATGGCAATACGCGTCCTCTGGGGATCCCCACGGTTGCTGACCGGATTGCACAGATGGTCGTTCGGCAGCGGCTTGAGCCGTTGCTGGAGCCGATATTCCACAAAGACTCTTATGGATACCGACCGGGGCGCTCGGCACATGATGCCTTGCGCGCTGCCCGAAGTCGGTGTTGGCGGCATTCTTGGGTGCTTGACCTCGACATCAAAGGGTTCTTCGACAATATCGATCATGACCTGCTGCTGAAGGCTGTGCAGCGACACACCGACTGCCGGTGGATAGCGCTATATATAAAGCGCTGGCTAACCGCGGACGTGGTGTTGCCGGATGGTACTCAGCAAATGCGAGATCGAGGGACGCCACAGGGCGGTGTTATCAGCCCATTGCTGGCTAACCTCTTTTTGCATTACGCGTTCGATAAATGGATGGAGCGGCACTACCCCACAGTGTTGTTTGAGCGCTACGCGGATGACGTTATCTGCCACTGTGACAGCGAAGCCGAAGCTCAGTCTTTATGGGCTGATCTGAAGGTCAGAATGACGCAGTGTCAGCTAGAGTTACATCCGGAGAAAACTCAGGTGGTGTACTGCGTCGATGCCAATCGACGTGGCGACTATGGCGTGAAGCGGTTCGACTTTCTGGGCTATACGTTTAAGCCTCGGCAGTCGATGAATCGGAAGGGGAAGCTGTTCACCAGTTTCTCACCGGCCGTTAGCGACAAAGCGGCGAAAGCTATGCGACGTGAGATGCGTAATTGGGGCCTTTCGCGCCTGAGCCGATATGATTTGGGTGAGCTGCTTGCGCTGATTCGCCGGAAAATTGTTGGCTGGGTGCGTTACTACGGGCTCTTCCATTCATCGACTTTGCAACGCTCCCTGAAGACACTGGACTTTCATTTGGTGCGATGGGCGCAGCGCAAGTACAAGAAGCTTCGCGGCCATATCTCAAGGGCATGGCAGTGGTTGTCTAATCTTCAGCAACGTGCCCCCACGCTGTTTCCTCATTGGGGCGCAGCAATACGAACGACTGGACGATAGGAGCCGGATGAGTCGAGAGGTTCATGTCCGGTTCTGGGAGAGCGCAGGGGTGAGATTCCCCTGCGCCACTCATCTGCCGCTGTACCGACAAGAGAAAATCTTTGGCCGCGCCGGCCTGGCTATCGCCCGCTCGACACTGGCGCAATGGGTCGGCCAAACCGGTGTGCAGCTCCAGCCCCTGGTTGATGCGCTGCGCGAAGCGGTACTTGCCCAAGGCGTGATTCACGCTGACGAAACCCCGGTGCAGATGCTCGCGCCGGGCGAAAAGAAAACCCATCGTGCTTATGTCTGGGCCTACTGCACTACGCCGTTTTCGGCACTTAAAGCAGTGGTTTACGACTTCAGCCCGAGCCGTGCGGGTGAGCATGCCCGCAACTTCCTTGGGCAATGGACCGGCAAGCTGGTTTGCGATGATTTCGCCGGCTACAAAGCAAGCTTTCAGCAAGGCATCACCGAAATCGGCTGCATGGCCCATGCCCGCCGCAAGTTCTTCGATCTGCATGCGACGAACAAAAGCCAACTGGCCGAACAGGCGCTGCACTCAATTGGCGGGTTGTACGAAATCGAACGGCAAGCGAGGGAAATGACCGACGAGGATCGCTGGCGAATACGTCAGGAAAAAGCGGCGCCCCTTATCGACGCACTGCATACCTGGATGCTGGCCCAGCGCGACCTTGTGCCCGAAGGCTCGGCTATCGCCAAAGCTCTGGATTACAGCCTCAAGCGCTGGGGCGCACTGGTTCGATATATCGAGGACGGTGCTGTACCCATAGATAATAATCCAGTGGAAAACCAGATACGGCCGTGGGCACTCGGCCGCTCCAACTGGTTGTTCGCCGGTTCACTGCGCAGCGGCAAACGAGCAGCGGCAATCATGAGTTTGATCCAGTCGGCGCGCATGAATGGGCATGATCCATATGCCTATCTCAAAGATGTGCTGACGCGGCTGCCAACACAGCGTGCCAGTGAGATTGATCAACTGCTGCCGCATCAGTTGGTGCCGGCCTGAGTCACGCAAGGTGACTTCGGCGGACGCTTAGTGCGCCAGTTAAAGCTGGCGGAGGATAGTCGATGAAAGTTCGATACTGGTAAGAAATGGCGAATCAACCAGACCCCGAGTCATGCATGTTGCACCGTGAGGTGCAGGGTGAAGCGTTGACAGGGGAAACCGATGGGCCAGCCATTGAGCCGCGTAATCAGGAATTCGGGATGCCGATGCTGTTAAGCGAAGCAGAAGGCAACACGGAGCATGGCGTTATACGCCAGTCATGCTCTGATCCCGCGCGGTCGGAGACCCTGTGCACGTCGGGAAGTCCTCCGCACAGAAACTGGGAGATCTCAGCGGCGCCCAGTGCGCAAGCACCGGGCGGAGCAGGAAAGGCCAAAAGCCGTAACCCTGCTGTTCACGTCGCTGAGAAGTCGGATACGTCCGTAGTACCTGAGAAGCCATCGAACAAAGGGCCTGGCCCTGCGGAGATAGTGGAGGAAAGGGACGTAGTCAAGGGAAACACCAACAGGCCTCCCGCGCCCCGGACACTGAGCCGGATCAGCTGCGCGTCGATGGGACTTGACGGTGTACGTGAAGCAGCCCGAAGGAACAAGGGCATGCAGTTCACGGCATTGCTGCACCACATCACACCGCAGTTATTGGCGCAGAGCTTCTATGCCCTGCGCCGCGATGCAGCGGCGGGCGTGGACGGCATGTCGTGGCGAGAATATGAGGAAGGTCTTCTCCAGCGGGTGACCGATTTGCACGGAAGGCTCCACAGGGGAGCCTATCGGGCAACGCCGTCGCGGCGGGTCTATATCCCCAAAGCCGACGGCAGGCAGCGCCCGCTGGGCATTGCCTCTTTGGAGGACAAGATCGTACAGCAGGCGGTCGTTACCGTTCTGAATGTGATCTATGAAGAGGACTTCCTGGGATTCTCGTACGGGTTTCGACCGGGACGCAGCCAGCACGATGCGCTGGATGCGTTAACGGTCGCGCTGAAGGGCCAGAAGGTGAACTGGATATTGGATGCGGATATCACGTCGTTCTTTGATGAGATCGACCATGAATGGATGCTGATGTTTCTGGGACACCGGATTGCAGACCGGCGCCTGCTCGGGCTTATCTGCAAATGGCTTCAAGCGGGTGTTATGGAGGATGGCCGTAGGGTGGCTGCGCTGAAGGGGACTCCCCAAGGGGCAGTGATATCGCCATTGCTGGCGAATATCTATCTTCACTACGTGCTGGATCTATGGGCAAGGCAATGGCGCCAGCGGCATGCCCATGGCGATGTGATTGTTGTGCGCTACGCGGACGACAGTGTGGTGGGTTTCAGGACGCAATGGCAGGCTCAGCAGTTTCTGGTGCAGTTGCAGGAACGCTTGGCCAGGTTCGGTTTATCCCTCAATGCCTCGAAGACACGGCTGATTGAATTTGGTCGTTTTGCTGCGAGAAATCGTAGGAAGCGAGGGTTAGGTAAACCGGAGACGTTTGACTTCCTGGGCTTCACGCACTGTTGTAGTACCAACAGAAGCGGTGGTTTTCAAATACTGCGACTGACGGTCAAGAAGCGAATGCGTGCGACGCTGCTGGCTATTCGGGATGAGCTGAAGCGCCGACGTCATGAGCCCATCCGGGCTCAAGGGCAATGGCTTACTCGGGTGGTCAGGGGCTACTTCAATTACCACGCGGTGCCGGGAAACCTGATACGTCTTGGTGGTTTTCGTTCGGCGGTATGTCGCCTATGGCGGCAAGCCCTCAAACGTCGCAGCCAGCGTAATCGGCTTCAATGGTCACGCTACGGACGCCTTGCTGACCTCTACATACCTAGACCCAGAAATGCACATCCTTACCCTGAGGATCGCTTCGCGTCACACACCCGAGGCAGGAGCCGTATGCGGTAGTTCCGCACGTACGGATCTGTGCGGGGGGTGGCAGGTAACTGCCATCCCTACCGCGACCTGTGGATTCAACCTATCGTGAAGGCGTCCTCAGGTCGGTTTCGGCCAGTCGCAGACACAAGAGTCGCTGGCCAGCGTTGAATGCAAAACTATGGTCAAGTCAACGTAATTACCAGGTTGCTGTAAACCACTTTTTTGAGTTGTTAACCTCAGTGGTTTACAGATCAAAAAAGCGATTTACACGGAGCCAGAAATTTCGAAGCTGGATGTTGGCCCAGCGCGATCTGGTGCCTAACGGCTCGGGTGGACAATTCTAAGAAGTGCTCGATCACTTGGAATTGGTAGTGCCCGTACGCAGGGTTGCAGATGACCCGGATAGGTTTGAATTCATCCGGATGGATTAGCTTCTGAGCACTAATCCCCCAAAATGCGACGGCAACATCAAGTGAGTCCTCATCGGCAACCAGTTGCACAACCGTGTCTTGTTCACGATGTTGTCCGATGAAGTTGTTCATCGGGTGCCTTGGGTGATCATTGGGTGATCTTTATGGAAGGCACTCTAGACGTCTGTCCTTTGTCGGCGCTATGACAAAACGTGTCACCATATCTGCTGTTTTTTGCCATCCCGTTCAGTTCGGGAGTGCTCAATCCTGATAGCCCCCCATTTGGGTTATGGCGTCATTGGCCGAATCCCTTAATAGTGAGTCCAACCGGTCATCCAGAACCGGCTTCGCTTGATAAGGTGATTTTGCTATGAGCAAGGCATTCAAGTTGATTTTCAGTACGCTCCTGGTACTCATAACGGTCGATGTACAGGCTGGTGAGGAGAATGAGGCCAATACGCTGCGGCTGTACAACTGGGCGGATTACATTGGCGAAAAAACCATCGCCAACTTCGAAAAGGCGTCCGGCATCCACGTGATCTATGACACGTTCGACGCCTATGAAACGGTTCAGGCGAAGCTCATGACCGGTCATTCCGGCTACGATCTGGTCGTGTTGAATGCGTCCCTCGCACCGCCATTGATCCATGCCAAGGTTTTCCAGCCGCTGGATAAGAGTTTATTGCCCCAATGGACCAACCTCGACCCGAAGGTTCTGGAGGGGCAACAGGGATTCGATGCCGGTACGAAGTACGCGGCGCCCTATACCTGGGGCAGTAATGGCATCACCTACAACGTCGACAAGATCAAGGAGCGCATGCCGGACGCGCCGATCGGTTCGTTGGCGATGATCTTCGATCCAAAAATCGTCTCGCGTTTCGCCGACTGCGGAGTAACGCTGGTAGATGCGCCAACGGAAGTGATCCCGTTAGCCCTGGTATATCTAGGACGCGACCCTGAGAGCGCTGCGCCGGAAGATTTGAAAGCCGCCCAGGATTTGTTGTTGTCGGTGCGGCCATATATTCGCAAATTCGATTCGGTCAACTACCTGACCAGCCTGCCCAATGGTGACGTGTGCATGGCCATGACCTGGTCAGGTGATTATGCGACGGCGATGGCGCGTGCCGAAGAAGCGAAACTGAATATCAATCTTGCCTACTTTATTCCCAAGGAAGGCTCGTTGATCTGGTTCGACAATATGTACATTCCGGTGGACGCACCCCATGTCGCGAATGCCCACAAGTTCCTCGACTATCTGATGCAGCCTCAGGTGATGGCTGAGGTGAGTGATTACATTCATTACGCCAATAGCAACGCGGCCGCCACTCCGTTGCTGAGTGCCGATGTACGAAACAATCCCGCTATCTACCCCGATGAGCAGACGCGTCAACGGCTGTTTCCACAGAAGAGCCAAAACGCGAAAGACACGCGTGCCATCACTCGGGTCTGGAGCACCGTAAAGAGCGGAATTTAATTCTTCAATTATTTGGTTTGAGGTTTTTGTATGGTTACTGCAGCCAATAAACAACTGTCAGCTGTTGTAGATGACGCCAGGTTGGTCAGCGCCGATAAAGCTCACTACATGCACGGCTACCACATGTTCGACGAGCACAGCGAACAGGGTTCCTTGAACATTGTGGCGGGTGACGGTGCCTATATCATCGACGCCCATGGCAACCGCTTTCTCGATGCCGTTGGTGGAATGTGGTGCACCAATATCGGATTGGGGCGCGAGGAAATGGCGCTGGCGATTGCCGATCAGGTGCGGCAACTGGCGTATTCGAATCCGTTTTCCGACATGTCCAACAATGTCGCGATCCAACTGTGCGAAAAGCTCGTCAGCCTGGCGCCAGGGGATCTGGATCACGTGTTTCTGACCACGGGTGGCTCTACTGCAGTTGACACCGCGTACCGACTGATTCAGTACTATCAGAACTGCCGTGGCAAACCGGACAAGAAGCATGTAATCGCGCGTTATAACGCCTATCACGGCTCCACGACTCTAACGATGTCAATCGGCAACAAGGCCGCCGACCGGGTGCCTGAATTCGATTACGCCAACGACAGAATTCACCACATCTCCAACCCCAACCCATATCGCGCGCCGAGCGGTATGGACGAGGCGCAGTTCCTTGAATTTCTGGTCAAGGAATTTGAAGACAAGATCCTGTCTATCGGTGCGGATAAGGTGGCGGGTTTTTTTGCCGAGCCGATCATGGGATCCGGCGGAGTGATCATCCCGCCCAAGGGCTACCTCAAACGCATGTGGGAAGTATGCCAACGCTACGACATTCTTTTTGTCGCTGACGAGGTGGTGACATCGTTTGGCAGGCTGGGCAAGTTCTTCGCTTCTTATGAATTGTTCGATGTGCAACCGGACATTATCACCACCGCCAAAGGGCTGACGTCCGCTTATCTGCCGCTGGGAGCGTGCATTTTTTCCGACCGTATCTGGAAGGTGATTGCCGAACCCGGCCAGGGGCGCTGCTTTACTCACGGTTTTACCTACAGCGGCCATCCTGTGTGCTGTACGGCGGCATTGAAGAACATTGAGATTATCGAAAGAGAAAACCTGCTGGCGCATGTCGACGACGTCGGTGGCTATCTGGAAGAGCGGCTCGCGACACTCTGTAATCTGCCGCTGGTTGGCGAGGTGCGTTGCCAGAAGCTCATGGCATGCGTCGAGTTCGTGGCCGACAAGCGCACTAAAGCGTTGTTTGCCGACGAGATTAACATCGGCGAAATGATTCATTCCCGCGCCCAGGCTCGAGGTTTGCTGGTGCGCCCGATCATGCATCTCAACGTGATGTCACCGCCGCTGATTCTGACGCGCGCTCAGGTCGATGAAATCGTCGAGATCCTGCGGGTGTGCATACTTGAGGTGGCCGCTGAGCTTGAGCAAAGCGGCCAGTATTTCGGCCAATGAATTCAAGTCTGCGATTAACAGGTGCCGGTTCACCCGCTAGACTGCGGGGCATGAACAAACCTGACGAAGAGACGTTGATTGCCTTGCGTTTTGGGGCATTGCATAACTGGCATCGCGACATGCGCGAGGCATTTGCCCATGTCGAGAAGCTCGACGCGCTGCAATATCTGGCGTCGGCGTTCGGGCATCTGGTGTCCGTCGAATCGGTGATGATCAGCCTGGAACACAAGGACCGTGCACCGCAGTTGCTGTATCAGCGCGGCATTCCGGAAAAATATCGGGAGTCGATCATCGACCGCTATTTTTCCGGTGGCTACTTGCTTGATCCGTTTTGCCTGGCAGTGGAGCAGGGCCTGGCCGAAGGTTTTTATCATCTTGAGGAAATTGCCCCTGACAACTTCTTTGAAAGTGAGTATTACAACACTTACTACTTGAAAGCAGGGAGCTCCGAAGACAGTTTTTATATTGTCGACACGGTGAATGAATCGCAAATATCATTGAGCTTGTTTCAAGGCTTCGGTGGCGAGGCGCTCAAGGCGGAACAACTCAATCTGCTGCGGGCGGTCGAGCCGCTAGTACGGGAGTTCATCCATGAGTTTGGCCAACGCGGTTTGCAGAACATTGTAGCAACGCGCGCCGATGGCGAAGCCACTACCGCGCATGACGATTTCAAACTGCGATTGCAGGCCGCTTTTGAGAATTTCGGTCGCGATCTGCTGACGCAGCGCGAGCGCGAGGTCGCGCACATGGTACTCCGCGGGCACTCCGTGAAATCCACGGCCAGGCAGTTCGGTATTTCGCCCGAGACTGTCCGCATGCACCGCAAAGGTCTTTATTTAAAGCTGAACGTCAATTCGCAGTCGGAATTATTTGCACTGTTTTTCGTGTGGTTACGGACGAATTAAGTTATTGCCCATTAGCGAATCCTAATAACAATAAGGTTGCCTTGTTCAGGCAAGCGGTCTCTCTGCGCGAGTGATAAAAAGATGGCAGTTGCCTCCGGCGCCTATAAGAAAGCCCTCGAGGGCGACCAGTCACCTAAACAGGTGTTGGTCAAAATCGACCGGGTCACGAAGAAGTTCGACGAGACGATTGCCGTGGACGATGTGTCCCTGGAAATCAAGAAAGGCGAGATTTTCGCCCTGCTCGGCGGTTCGGGATCGGGCAAATCCACGTTGCTGCGCATGCTCGCAGGCTTCGAACGGCCCACGGAGGGGCGCATTTTCCTCGATGGCGAAGACATCACCGACATGCCGCCGTACGAGCGGCCGATCAACATGATGTTCCAGTCCTACGCTTTGTTCCCGCACATGACCGTGGCGCAGAACATCGCCTTCGGCCTCAAGCAGGACAAGATCCCCGCCGCTGAAGTCGATGCGCGCGTGGCCGACATGCTCAAGCTGGTACAGATGAGCCAGTACGCCAAACGCAAGCCGCATCAGTTGTCCGGTGGTCAGCGTCAGCGTGTGGCCCTGGCGCGTTCCCTGGCCAAGCGGCCGAAACTGTTGCTGCTCGACGAACCGATGGGTGCTCTGGACAAGAAGCTGCGTTCGCAAATGCAGCTTGAGCTTGTCGAGATCATCGAGCGGGTCGGCGTAACCTGCGTCATGGTGACCCACGACCAGGAAGAGGCCATGACCATGGCCGAGCGCATCGCGATCATGCACCTGGGCTGGATCGCCCAGATCGGCAGCCCGATCGACATCTACGAAACCCCGACCAGCCGTCTGGTCTGCGAGTTCATCGGCAACGTCAACATCTTCGACGGCGAAGTGATCGACGACGCCGAAGGTCACGCGACCATCACCTGCAAGGACCTGGACCGCCAGATTTACGTGGGCCACGGCATCAGCACGTCGGTGCAGGACAAATCCGTGACCTACGCGATCCGTCCGGAAAAACTGCTGGTGACGCCGACCATGCCGACCTGCGAATACAACTGGTCCAGCGGCAAGGTGCACGACATCGCTTACCTCGGTGGCCACTCGGTGTTCTACGTCGAACTGCCGAGCGGCAAGATCGTCCAGTCTTTCGTCGCCAACGCCGAGCGCCGTGGCCAGCGCCCAACCTGGGGTGATCAGGTTTACGTGTATTGGGAAGACGACAGCGGCGTGGTACTTCGCTCATGAACTTACGCAAACTCAAACGCCGCCTCAATCGAATAATTCCCGGTGGCCGTCAGCTGGTCATCGGGGTTCCGTTCATCTGGCTGTTCATGTTCTTCATGTTGCCGTTCTTCATCGTTCTGAAGATCAGCTTCGCCGAAGCCGACGTGGCCATTCCGCCGTACACCGAGATCTACAGTTACCTCGACCAAAAAGTGCAGTTGCTGCTTAACCTGAGCAACTACGCGATGCTGGCCGGCGACGAGTTGTACATCGCCGCCTACCTCGGCTCGTTGAAGATGGCGCTGATCAGCACCGTCCTCTGTTTGCTGATCGGCTACCCGATGGCCTACGCCATTGCCAGTGCCCGTAAAGAGCTGCAAACGGTGCTGGTGCTGCTGATCATGATGCCGACCTGGACCGCGATCCTGATCCGCGTTTATGCGTGGATGGGCATCCTCAGCAACAACGGTCTGCTCAATGGTTTCCTGATGAGCATGGGCTGGATCAGCGAGCCGCTGCAGATCCTCAACACCAACCTCGCCGTGTACATCGGCGTGGTGTATTCGTACCTGCCGTTCATGATCCTGCCGCTCTATGCCAACCTGGTGAAGCACGATGCCAGTTTGCTGGAAGCCGCATCGGACCTGGGTTCGAGCACCTTCAACAGTTTCTGGAAAATCACCATTCCACTGTCCAAGAACGGCATCGTCGCGGGCTGCATGCTGGTGTTCATTCCGGTGGTGGGCGAGTTCGTGATCCCGGAACTGCTCGGCGGTCCGGAAACCCTGATGATCGGTAAAGTGCTCTGGCAAGAGTTCTTCAACAACCGTGACTGGCCGGTGGCGTCCGCCCTGGCGGTGGTGATGCTGGCGATTCTGATTGTGCCGATCATCCTGTTCAACCGTAGTCAGGCCAAAGAAATGGAGGGTAAAGAATGAAGCGCTTCCGTTTCTCAAGTTTGATGCTGGTGCTGGGTTTGCTGTTCATCTACGCGCCGATGCTGATCCTGGTGATCTACTCGTTCAACGCCTCCAAACTGGTGACGGTGTGGGGTGGCTGGTCGATCAAGTGGTACGTCGGCTTGATGGACAACACTCAACTGATGGGCTCGGTGGTGCGCTCGCTGGAAATCGCCTGCTACACGGCGGTGGCGGCGGTGGCGCTGGGTACATTGGCCGCGTTCGTCCTGACCCGTATCACTCGCTTCAAAGGTCGCACGCTGTTCGGTGGCCTGGTCACCGCGCCGCTGGTGATGCCCGAAGTGATCACCGGTCTGTCGCTGTTGCTGCTGTTCGTGGCCATGGCGCAGATGATCGGTTGGCCGCAGGAGCGCGGCATCATCACCATCTGGATCGCCCACACTACGTTCTGTGCGGCGTATGTGGCGGTGGTGGTGTCGGCGCGTTTGCGTGAGCTGGACCTGTCCATCGAAGAAGCGGCCATGGACCTCGGTGCGCGGCCGTGGAAGGTGTTCTTCCTGATCACCATCCCGATGATCGCGCCATCGCTAGGGGCCGGCGGCATGATGTCGTTTGCCCTGTCGCTGGATGACCTGGTGCTGGCGAGCTTCGTGTCCGGTCCGGGTTCCACGACCTTGCCGATGGAAGTGTTCTCGGCGGTGCGCCTGGGCGTGAAACCCGAGATCAACGCCGTGGCCAGCCTGATTTTGCTGGCGGTATCGCTGATGACGTTCCTGGTCTGGTTCTTCAGCCGTCGTGCCGAAGAAAGTCGCAAACGTGCGATTCAGCAGGCGATCGAAGAAGGTGCCGCTGCTTCGGCCAAGCCACAACCTATTGCCCCACTTCAAAAACGCACCGAGCGCTCCAAAGCTGCTCCAGTCACCTGACCACGATCAATGTTCGATCTCCACCGAGTACGCATTTTGGTATGCCAGCTCGATGACCTCCATCTGCTCGGACAGAAGGCGTGGGTCGAATGGGCGGCCATCCTCGTCTCGGCTGGCGCTAGCTATCAACATCCCGCCCAAAAAGGTCGCGAAAAGCAAACGAGGTCCGAAAGTACGGGAATGACAGTCCTGGCAGTACCAAGGACTGCCGCCACGATGTTATTGCTTACAGTGAGCTGGGTTTTGCCCAGTTGCGTGATGATGAAGTGATCACCCCGTCGAGTGGCCGCGGGCGCCGTTAGAACGTTGGCGGGGTAATCACCCAGATCACCACCGCATCCACCTCGCCAGGGTTGCCATAGCGGTGCGGTTCCTGGCTGGAAAAGCTGAAGCTGTCGCCTTCGTTGAGCTGAAAGTAGCGCTCGCCGACCCACAATTCGAAACTGCCGGACAGCAAGTAACCGGCTTCTTCGCCTTCGTGGCTGTAGCTTTGCTGGCTATAGGTGCCGGGCGGAAAGCGCGAATGGAGCATTTCCAGTTGCCGGTTGGGTGGTGGGGTCAGGAGCTGGTCGACGATGCCGTCTTCGTAATGCACGCTCAGACGACTGTTTTTGCGCACCACCACGCCATCGTCTTCGGGGGCGGTGTTGGCTTCGCTGGCGAAGAACCACTGGATGGTCACACCGAGGCTACGGGCAATGTTGAACAGCGCCGGAATTGACGGGTAGGCGAGATTGCGTTCCAGTTGGCTGATGTAGCCCGCTGTCAGCTCACTCAATTGCGCCAGTTCCGCTAGGGTCATGCCCCGGCGTTTGCGCAGGCCGCGAATCCGCGTGCCGAGAAAGTGCGGTTCGGCGGTGCCGATTGCGGGCGGTGTATTGCTGTTGTTGCTCATGGTGAGTTCCGAACCGGGTCGAACGTGAACCCCGTAGGAGCGAGCTTGCTCGCGATGGACTCACAGACGCCGCTTCCAACCAGTAAGCACGCAAGGAGCATCTCGAGCAAGCTCGCTCCAACAGGGTAAAAGCCCGGAGTATAAACTGGCTTAAAGCGCCCAGGCGACTTTCAAACCTTCATAAATCGCTTCTTCGGCGGTGCGCGGCGCCAGGCAATCGCCGATGCGTCGAAATTCCACCAGGCCTTGCAGTTCCGCGCCAAGAGTGTCCACGGGTTGATGACCCTGACACAACACAAGCGTGTCGATATTTTCCAGCAACATGGGTTCGCCACTGGCGGTGTGTTGCAAGTAAACGGTGTTGTCGTCACAACCGTACAGCCGCGCGTAAGGGGTGATGGGAATGCCCAGTCTGTGCAGCTCACCGGCCAGTTGGTCACGCACGTACAGCGGCAGGTTTTCCCCGCAATGGGTGCCATTGACCGCCAGTTGCACTTGATGGCCGGCACGGGTCAGACGCTCGGCGATGCCGGGGCCGATCCAGTCGCAACGCCAATCGACCACCACCACCGAACGGCCGATTTGCACTTCGTCGCGCAGCACCTGCCAGGCATCCACCACCTGCAATTCACCCCCGCGTTCGAACGCCGGCCAGTATGGCTCGGCACCAGTGGCAACAATCACCATCTGCGGTTTTTCCCGTTCCACCAGTGCCCGGTCGACCCGGGTGTTGCGCACTACTCGAACCCCGGCCAATTCCATTTCCCGTTGCAGATTGGTGCTCGCGCCACCGAATTCGCTGCGCCGTGGCAGCAATTGCGCCAACAGCACTTGGCCGCCAAGTTGTGAACTGGCTTCGTACAGCGTCACATCATGCCCGCATTGCGCCGCCACCGCAGCGGCTTTCATCCCGGCCGGACCACCGCCGGCAATCATGATGCGCTTGCGTATTGGCGCCGGTTGCCGCGCTCCGAAGATCAACTCGCGACCGGTTTCAGGGTGCTGGATGCAGGAAATTGGCAAACCTTTGTGAAAGTGCCCGATGCACGCCTGATTGCAGGCGATGCAGGCGCGCACGTCTTCGGCGCGGCCGGCATTGGTCTTGTTGGGCATTTGCGGGTCGCAGATCAACGCCCGGGTCATGCCGCACACATCGGCCTGACCCCGGGCCAGAATCAGTTCGGCTTCCTGCGGTTGGTTGATGCGCCCGGTGACGAACAGTGGAATGCTCAATCCGGCCTTGAAGGTGCCAGCCTCTTTGGCCAGGTACGCCGCTTCAATCGCCATCGGCGGCACGATGTGCACCGCGCCACCCAGGGACGCTGAGGTGCCGGCGACGATGTGCACGTAATCCAGTTGTGGTTGCAGCGATTGCACGGCAGCCAGGGATTCGTTTTCGGTCAGGCCTTCAGGGTCGCGCTCGTCGGCGGAGATGCGCAGGCCGATGATGAACTGCTCGTCGGTGCTGGCCCGTATCGCGGCGATGACTTCGCGCAGGAAGCGCAGACGCTGTTCCAGCTCACCGTTGTAGCCGTCGGTTCGGCGGTTGACCCGGGGGTTGATGAATTGCGCTGGCAGGTAGCCGTGGCTGGCGACCACTTCGACGCCATCGATCCCGGCCTGATGCAGACGCCGGGCGGCAGCGGCATAACCGGCGACAATCTCGTCGATCATCGCCTGATCCAGTGCGCGCGGCATCACCCGGAAACGTTCATTGGGCACCGCCGAAGCGGAGTAGGCCACGGCCAGCAGGCCATCGCTGGACTCCATGATTTCCCGCCCCGGATGGAACACCTGCGACAGCACCAAGGTACCGTGAGCGTGGCAGGTTTGCGCGATTTTCCGGTATCCATCGATGCAGGCATCGTCGGTGGCCATCAGCACGTGGGAGGTGTACCGCGCGCTGTCATGCACACCGGCCACTTGCAGCACGATCAGCCCAACCCCACCCTCGGCACGCGCCCGGTGATAGGCGATCAGCTGTTCGTTGACCAGGTTGTCGGTGGGCATCGAGGTGTCATGACCGCTGGATATGATGCGGTTTTTCAGGCGTTTGCCACGGATCTGCAAGGGTTCGAACAGGTGCGCATAAGCTGGGGTCGGGCTCGGCATGGTACGGGTACTCCGGGCAGGCTGGAGCCGAAAGGCCGGGTTTCGGCATTGTTACTATTGGTCTATATAAATTTACCAACAGTAAAAAATCAACTTGTTTTTTTACTGTGGCTTGCAGTAGTTTCGTTTCGAGCCCGCTCCTGGGGCGAACCTCACCAACAATAAAAAAGGGCTATGCCGACCGATATTCGGCTTTGCACCTGTACGAGGAACCACTGATGAAATCGAATACGCTCGAGCACGGTTTTTATCCCTTGGTGTTGACCCTGGCCATCGGCCTAGGCAGCGCTCAGGCAGCTTCGGACATGGTGGTGGTCGGATACGGCGGGGCCGGACAAAAAGCCCAGGACGTGGCGTTCTTCCAACCGTTTAGCGCAGTGGATCAAAGCAAGGTCATCCAGAGCGAATACAACGGCGAAATGGCCAAGATCAAAGTCATGGTCGACACCGGTAATGTCGATTGGGACGTGGTGCAGATCGAAGGCCCGGACCTGATGCGCGGCTGCGAAGAAGGCATGTATGAACGTCTGGACTGGACCCGCCTGGGCCACGCCGGGCAGTTGATCCCCGAGGCCGCGCAGGAGTGCGGTTCAGCGGCGCTGGTGTGGAGCGTTGCGATTGCCTACGACACCGACAAACTGGCCAAGGCTCCGACCTCATGGGCCGATTTCTGGAACGTGCAGAAAATTCCCGGCAAACGTGGCCTGCGCAAACGCGCGGTGTACAACCTGGAGTTCGCCTTGCTCGCTGACGGGGTGAAGGTCGAGGATGTCTACAAGGTGCTCAATACCCCACAGGGCGTAGACCGGGCGTTTGCCAAACTCAATCAGATCAAGCCGTACATCCAGTGGTGGGAAGCGGGCGCACAACCGGCGCAATGGCTGACCGCCGGTGATGTGGTGATGACTTCAACCTACAGCGGACGCATCGCCGCCGCCGCGCAAAGCGGCAGTCATCTGGGGCTGGTCTGGCCCGGCAGCCTGTACGGCATGGACTACTGGGCGATCATCAAAGGCTCCAAACACGTCGATCAGGCCCAGCGCTTTATCGCCTTTGCCAATCAGCCGGATGCCCAGGTCAAGTACGTGCAGCAGATCCCCTATGGCCCGACCAACACCGAGGCCGTTGCGCGACTGGACGACAAACTCGCGCAATGGGTGCCGACTGCGCCGCAGAACCTCAAGGGCGCGCTGTCGATGGACGTCAGTTTCTGGGTCGACCATGGCGAAGAGCTTGAAGAGCGCTTCAACGCCTGGGCGAGCAAGTAGCTGACTGCGGCTGAACGTCCATGCACGTCCAGCCGTACTGTCCGCCCGAGCCGATCAGCCTGGAGAACCACAACAATGAATGAGATCGCGACCCACCTGACTGCGCGCAGCGTTACCGAACAGCGCCTGCGCGAAGAACTGGCGGCCTGTTATCGCTTGATTGCACATTTCCGCATGACCGACCTGATTTTCACCCACATCTCGGTGCGCCTGCCGGGGCCGGAACATCACTTTCTGATCAACCCCTATGGGCTGATGTTTGATGAAATCACTGCATCCAATCTGGTGAAAATCGACCTCGAAGGTCGGGTCGTTGAACTGTCACCGTACCCGGTGAACCCCGCCGGTTTCGTGATTCACAGCGCCATTCACGGTGCCCGCGAAGACGCACAATGCGTGCTGCATACCCACACCAAATCCAGTTGGCCGCGCAAGCTGCCGGTGAGCTGGTGTTACCCCCCCGGCCGAGGTGTGCGAACACACCTAGCGCCAGTTCAACAACCCTGGTCGGCCGCTGGACGAGGGTGAACTCAGCGACCCCGATGGGATGCAGCTGGCGTGGGCAGCGTTGCTGAGATTGCTGGAACGAGTGGCGCCGGGTTATCGGGACCCTGTGTGAATGGGCTGACGTCATCGCGGCATAGGTATCTACACATCTCTAAAGTCTTCGGCTGGCCACCCAGCCGATGGCTTCTTTAGCAAACCCCGCCAGTTCCTGGGGAGTGTATTGCTCCAACGTCTCGCACATTGCCAAAAGCATGTACAAACCGGCCAGCACCGCAGAAGCTGTTACCGGCTGCGAGCGTTTCATTTGTCGACCCGACAGACGGATCAAAAAGTCCCGTGTTTGCTCGGCAAACTACCCTTTGCCCGCATTAGACGCCAACTTACTGCACACGCCTGACTGGCGATCAGCAGCCGTTTAAACACGGCTTCACCGCTCTCTTGCTGCCAGTTTTCCAGCTGATGCCCGCCACCTTAGAGCAGTTTAAAGTAGGACTCGATACGTCAACGCCAGTAATACCAACGCGCCAATCTTTCACCCGCGACCTCTTGCCCAAGGTTGCTCAGCAAATACCATTCGGCCAACAGGCTGCCGTCGTCTCCCAGTATTCGGCTAACGATGAGCCGAGCAGGTAAAGGCTCACCGGACTTGCGTAGCGTCTTGCGGTCGGCCCTGTCTTGGGTGAAGGGCTGGGCTTGACGAGTCAACACGACGGCGGTTTCTCCCACCGATTGAATGGCGGGTTTTCCTTTGTAGTCGACCTTGCGGGTTTCGCTGTAGATCATCTGGCGACCAATTTGACTCAGGGGCCTGGATTGACCTTCATGACTGGCCGTGGAGCCAGCCTTGACTCGCACCAGCCATTGCCGACCCTCGGCCTGCCACTGCCTCAGGTGAGCGACCGAATCAGCCTCTCGATCCACGATATGGACAAGAGGCTTGGCAAACCTCTGCTGTTCCAGCCAAGTGATACGTTGTGTCAGTTCATTCAGGTGTTTTTCAGGGGCCAGCATTTCTTCGGCTCGCGTGCTGAGCACGCCGTCTTTGGTTGCCAGATTTTGAGCGGGAGTACAGATCGGTGCACCGTCACGATCCGTGACGAGCAGGCTACTTTGCAGTTCGTAACCGATATCGCCTCGGTGGGTCATTTGCAGGCGATCAGCCTTGCTATGGTGGTGCATGTAATTGAGCCGGGACCAATCGTGCATGACCAGCGCGTAATCATCGCAGTCATCTCGACAACCCTCGTGGGCCAACGCCAGCAGCGGCTTGACCAGATCTATGGGCCTGACTCGGTCATTACTCAAAAATCTCCAAAGCGCTTGCGTCTGTGCAAAAGCCTTGTCGCTTCGCGGCAAGGCTTTCATCCCGGCGGCCAGAGCCGGTAGTCCATTACTGTGTCCCATGACTAACTCGTCGTATCGTTTTGTCAGTCGGGCATCTAGCCCGGTCATTTGATATCCATGCCGTCCTTTTATAGACCAGGATCGGGAGATGTGTAGATACCTATGGTCATCGCGGGCAAGCCTCGCTCCAGGTTTTGCTTCGTGTCGATAATGGTGGAACAACCCAAATCTGTAGGAGCGAGGCTTGCCCACGATTGGGGCGCTACGGTCTCCCGGACGCGCAACTGACTGGAGACATGCCACGCTCTTGCTGTACAGTCGTTCAGCTTGCAATGACAGCGCGAGCCCCAGTGATTGAATCCAGGAGCGTGTTGCCCATGAATCAGGAAGCCCGTTTTTCCCGCATGGAACCGGAGTTGCGCAAGGCCAATCTGATCGAGGCGACGCTGGAATGCCTCAAGCGCCACGGCTTTCAGGGTGCGTCGATCCGCAAGATATCCGCCGAGGCGGGTGTTTCGGTAGGCCTGATCAGCCATCACTATTCCGGCAAGGATGAGCTGGTGGCCGAGGCCTATATGGCGATCACCGGGCGGGTCATGAGCCTGCTGCGCGACGCCATGGAGCAGGCCGCACCCACTGCCCGCGAGCGCTTGTCGGCGTTTTTTCGCGGCTCGTTCTCCGCCGAATTGCTCGACCCGCAGTTGATCGATGCCTGGCTGGCGTTCTGGGGTGCGGTGAAAACCGCCGAGGCGATCAATAAGGCTCACGATCATTCCTACGGCGAGTATCGCGGCATCTTGCGCAAGGTGCTGCTGGAACTGGCGCAGGAAGAGGGTTGGGAAAACTTCGACGGCGATCTCGCCGCGATTAGCCTGAGTGCCTTGCTCGATGGCCTGTGGCTGGAGTACGGGCTCAATCCCGGCACCTTTACCCCGGAGCAGGGTATCCAGATTTGCGAAGCCTGGGTCGACGGATTGCAGGCCGGTGGCCGCCAGCGTTTTTGCGTGCAGACGAGCAGCTGTTGATCACCTGTTCAGTAGTGACTACTCTCTACCGCTGATGCAGAAAAACACTCTAATAAGAAATACGCCTTCGGGCCTGTGCAGGACACCAAGCAATGACGCCTCGGGTACTGATTGTCGATGACGATCCGCTGATTCGTGAACTGTTGCACGCCTACTTGTCCCAGGAGGGCTACGACGTTCATTGCGCCGCCACGGCGGAACTGGCCGAAACCTTCCTGGCCAGCCAGACCGTGGACCTGGTCATGCTCGATATCCGCCTGCCGGGCAAGGACGGCCTGACCCTGACCCGAGAGTTGCGGGTGCGTTCGGAAGTCGGGATCATCCTGATCACCGGGCGCAACGATGAAATCGATCGTATCGTCGGCCTTGAATGCGGTGCCGATGACTATGTGATCAAACCCCTCAATCCACGCGAGCTGGTGTCCCGGGCGAAAAACCTGATTCGCCGGGTTCGTCACGCGCAGATTCCTCAACCGGTGGCCACAGTCCCCAGACCCGTCAAACAGTTCGCCGATTGGGCGCTGGACACCGACCGCCGACGCCTGATCGATCTGGCCGGCAGTGAAACCCTGCTCACCCACGGCGAATACCAGCTGCTCAGCGTGTTCCTGCGCAACAGCGGTCACACCCTGAGCCGCGACCAGTTGATGGACCAGATCCGCAACCGCGAATGGGTGCCCAACGACCGCTCAATCGATGTGCTGGTGGGCCGCTTGCGCCGCAAGCTGCACGACGACCCGGCAGAACCGCAGTTGATCATCACCATCCACGGCGCCGGTTACCTGTTCACTGCCAGCCTCGCTGCGTGAGGGCCGTGGCGCGACTGTTTTGCCTGCTGCTGGTGACAGGCAACACGCTGGCGGCGGAGAAGGTGCGCTATTGCGACTATCCGGTGTACCCGCCGATTTCCTGGAGCGACGGCAAACAGGTCCGGGGCCTGGCGCCGAGCGTAGTGAAAATCCTGTTCGGTCAATTGGGCTACGAAGTCGAAATCGTGGTGCTGGGCAACTGGAAGCGTTGCCTGCTCGACGCCGCCGAAGGCCGGGTCGACGTGGTGCTGGCCTACACCACCGCGCAACGGGAACAGAGCATGTTGTTTTCCACGGTGCCGGTGCTGCGCGAAGAGGTGGCGGTGTTCATCAATCGCCAGCACCCGGTGAAATTCGAACGGCTGGAAGACCTGGCCCGCTACCGGGGCGGACTGCTGTTTGGCGAAAGTTATGGCGTGGAATTCGATCGTATGGTCGCGCAAAACAACAACATTGAATGGGTCTCCGACAGCCGCCAGAACTTCGGCAAACTGATTCGCGGGCGCATCGACTTCATCACCCAGGAGCGCCGCACCGGGCAGTTGTACGTGGAAAAAATGCCCGGCGCGCAAGACATCGTTGCGTTACCCAATGCCCTCAGCGTGGACTACCTGCGAGTCGCCGTTTCACGCCGCTCTCCACTGGCCGCGCGCATGCCAGACATCAATGCGCAATTGCAGCGCATGGTCGATGGCGGCGATATCGAGCGTCTGCTCAATGAAAGCGAAGTCACCTACCGCGACATGATCAACCTGCCGGCGAACGCGCCATGATCCACGCCCGCCCTGGTGGACTGTTGCGGCGCCTGCTGCTGTTCATTCTGTTGTTCAGCCTGTGTTTCACTGTGCTCGCCAGTACCGTGCAGTTGTACATCGAATATCGCCGGGAGATGCGCGAGATCGACTCGCGCATGGAGCTGATTCGCGCCGGCTACCTGGCGAGCCTGGAGCGCAGCCTGTGGGATCTGAACCTGGAACAATTGAGTGTGCAGTTGCGCGGTCTGGTGGACTTTTCCGATGTGGCGCGGGTGCACCTGATCAGTCCGGATTACGATCTGCTGCACGGTAACCCGGAGCCGGTGGGGCCGCTGCGTATCGAGCGTTTTGCCCTGGACTACCAACCGCCATCCGGCCCGTTGCGCCATCTCGGCGAACTTGAAGTCAGTACCGATCTGGGCGCGGTGTATCAGCGCCTGTATGCCACCGGGCTGACCAGTCTGCTGTGGATGGGCGTGTTCCTCTGTGGCCTCGCGGTGGCGTTGTCCGGTTTGTTTTACCGATTGGTCACCCGTCACCTGCAAGTTATGGCCGAGTTCGCCCGGCGTATCGCCGCCGGTGAATGGCACGAGCCTTTACGCGTGGACAAAAATCGTGGTGCCTATAACGATGAAATCGACACCGTGGCCCACGCCCTTGACGACATGCGCCGGGCGATCCTCAGCGACATCGACCGCCGGGAAACCGATCGCCTGGCCTTGCAGGACAATCGCGACGAATTGCTGCGCATGGTCGAGCGCCGCACCGCCAGCCTGATGCGCGCCAAGGACGAGGCCGAAGCGGCCAATCAGGCCAAGTCGCGCTTTCTGGCGACCATGAGCCACGAGCTGCGCACGCCGCTCAACGGCATCCTCGGCATGGCCGAATTGTTGCGCGGTGCCAACCTGGACGAGCGCGACAGCCAACGTCTGGATGCACTGCGCAAGGCTGGCGAGGGTTTGCTGACGATCCTCAATGAAGTGCTGTATTTCGCCAAGCTGGAGGAGGGCACAAGCCTGCCCGAACCGGTGGGTTTTTCGATTCGCCAACTGCTCGACGAAGTGTTGACTCTGCTGGAACCCAAGGCGTTGAGTAACGACACGATCCTGCATTGCCGAGTCGATCAACGGCTGGCTGAACATCACCATGGCGCCGAGCAATTCCTGCGACAGGTGTTGAGTAACCTGTTGGCCAACGCGATCAAGTTCACCGAAGGCGGGGAAGTCAGCGTCGAGGTGGCGTTGCTCACCCAGCCTGAAGGGCGCAGCGGGCAACGTATGCGGGTGAGTGTAACGGACGACGGGATCGGCATCGCACCGGCGATGCAGGCGAAAGTCTTCAAGCGCTTCACTCAGGCCAGCGAGGAAGTGGCGCAGCGCTTTGGCGGCACCGGGCTGGGGCTGGCGATCTGCAAGCATCTTGTGGAGCACATGGGCGGATGTATCGGCGTTGACAGTGAAGTCGGGCGCGGTAGTTGTTTCTGGTTCGAGCTGACGTTGCAGCTCGCCATCGGTGCAGTAGCCGTTACGCCGGTGGCTGTCGTGGAATCAGCACTCAAGGTTCTGGTGGTTGAGGACGTGGCCCTGAACCGCGAAGTGGTCCAGGGCCTGCTGCAACGGGACGGTCATCAAGTGTGGTTGGCCGAAGAGGGTGAACAGGCGTTAGTGCAGTGCGCTGTCCAGACTTTCGATTTGATTCTGCTGGACGTGCATCTGCCGGGTATCAGTGGTGTCGAGTTGTGCAAGCAGATCCGCCTCAACGACGGACCGAACCGCCAGACCCGCATCTTCGCCCTGACGGCCAGCGTGCAACCTTCGCTGGTGCGCGGGTATCTGGATGCGGGCATGGACGGCGTACTGGCCAAACCGTTGAAACTGGACAACCTGCGTCAGGCCTTGGCCGGGCAGACGCCGGACCGGGAACCTGCGCCGGATGACAACGTCATGGACTGGCCGTTGCTGCAAACCCATCGCAGCTTGCTCGGTGTGCAAAAGGTGCAGGGTCTGCTGTCGATGCTGCGCGACTCGATCCTGCAGCACCGGGAGTCGCTGCGCGAAGCCACCGAGGCCGAGGATTGCACCGAAGTCGCGCACCTGGCGCATCGCTTGGCCGGCAGCTGTGACTCGCTAGGCTTTCGAGCGTTGGCCGCTGTATTGCGGACACTGGAAGAAGTGGCGCAGGTCAACGACGAGTCGGCCATCCGTGAGCTGGCGCCACGGGTTCATGAGCAATTGCAGCGCTCACTTCAAACCCTGGAACACCTGTTGCAGAGCTGACGTACAAGTTTGTTACGACATTCTACAATTTCGATCTTTACGTACAACACGACCTTACATCGCTTTCCAATAATCGACGCAGCCGCCGCAGCGCGGTCTTCGAAGCTTATTGGAGATAATAATAATGAATGGCCGTAAAGCTGATCCCATCCTGCGCAATGACCTCCTGTCATGCGCTGCGCACCTCACTGATTGCTGAGGTGCCGACATGAGCGAAAACATCGAACGCAATGGCATCCAATTGACCCGTGCCCTGAAAAGCCGGCACATTTTCATGCTGTCGCTGGGCGGCGTAATCGGCACCGGCCTGTTCATGGGCTCCGGCGTGACCATCAACCAAGGCGGCCCGATGGGGGCGATTCTGGCCTACCTGGTCGCCGGTTTCCTGATGTACCTGGTGATGGTCTGCCTGGGCGAGCTGTCGGTGCAGATGCCGGTGTCCGGTTCGTTCCAGACCCATGCCACGAAATTCATCGGCCCGGCCACCGGCTTCATGATCGGCTGGGTGTACTGGATGAGCTGGGCTACCACCGTGGGCCTGGAATTCACCGCCGCCGGGATGTTGATGACCCGATGGTTCCCGGCGGTGCCAATCTGGTACTGGTCGGCGCTGTTCGTAGTGGTACTGTTCGGCCTCAACGCCCTGGCGACCCGCGCCTTCGGTGAAGCGGAATATTGGTTCTCCGGGATCAAGGTTGCGGCGATTCTCGGTTTCATCGTGGTCGGTGTACTGGTGATCTTCGGCGTGATCCCGCTGACCAGTGGCGCGCCCGCGCCGATGATGAGCAACCTTATCGGCGACTCGCTGTTCCCCAACGGCATGTCGGCAGTGTTCGCGGTGATGATGACCGTGGTCTACGCCTTCCAGGGTTGCGAGATCATGGGCGTGGCTGCCGGTGAAACCGACCAACCGGAAAAAAGCATCCCGCGTGCCGTGCGCAACGTGGTGTTCCGCGTGCTGATTTTCTACGTGCTGGCGATTGTCGTGCTCTCAGCCATCGTGCCGTGGCAGCAGGCGGGCCTGATGGAAAGCCCCTTCGTACAGGTGTTCGACATGGTCGGCATCCCCTTTGCCGCTGACTTGATGAACTTTGTGATCCTCACGGCGATTCTATCTGTTGGCAACTCCGGCTTGTACGCCTCGACCCGCATCCTGTGGGCAATGTCGAAAACCGGCATGGCGCCGAAAAGTCTTTCGCTGTTGAGCAAACGTGGTGTGCCGTTGCGCGCCTTGAGCATCACCTTGTGCTTTGCCCTGGTGTCGCTGCTGACTAGCTTCATCGCCGCCGAAACGTTGTTCATGGTGCTGATGGCAGTGAGTGGTATGTCCGGCACTGTGACCTGGATTGTCATCGCGTTGGCGCAGTACAAGTTCCGCAAAGCCTACCTGCGCGACGGCGGAAAACTCAGCGATCTGAAATACCGCGCCCCGTGGTTCCCGGTGCTGCCCTTGATGTGCATCACGCTGTGCTGCTCTTTGTTCGTATTCCTGGCCCTGGATGAAACCCAGCGTCCGTCGTTGTATTGGGGGTTTGGATTCATTGTTCTGTGTTATGGCGCGTATTTCTTGCTCCATCGTAAACGCAAGGCGGTGTTGGCCCCGACGTTGCCGGCGGCGTAATTCCCATCGACTGACAAAAAACGCGGCAGGCGATTGTCGCGTTTTTTTGTGCATTCAGGGAAATCACCTTTCGCGGGCAGATTGCGCACAGCGGTGTAGGTTGTTCGAAGTTGTAACAGCGTCATCGATCAAGAATTTAGTATCGATACATAACCTATATAGAACAGCTACTTATAGACTTTTTACGTCTGTTACAGCTTATATCATCACCAATTGCCGTCTTACTGAACACTCGTTTAGTATGGCCTCAATTCGCATCACCTCAGATCAAACACGATAATTCGAGGACTCGCATGACTACTCACGATTCACTGCTCAGTCAGGTCGAAGCAGGCGTTGCCTGGATCACCCTCAATCGCACTGCTCAGCGCAACGCGCTGGACATTCCGACTTTGAAGAACTTGCACACCTTGCTCGACGATTTCAACGCCGACCCTGCGGTACGCGTGGTGGTGCTGACCGGCAGCGGTCGCAGTTTCTGCGCGGGTGCCGACCTCGACGAATGGGCCGCCGCCGAAGCCCGTGGCGCATTGGAAAGCTACGGATGGACCGACACTGCGCACGCGCTGATGACCCGTTTATACAGCCTGGAAAAACCCACCATCGCCGCCATCAACGGCACCGCCGTCGGCGCCGGGATGGACCTGACCCTGTGCTGCGACCTGCGCATCGCCGGCCAGTCGGCACGCTTTAAGGCCGGGTACACCAGCATGGCCTATTCGCCGGACGCCGGCGCCAGTTGGCACCTGCCACGGCTGATGGGTGCAGAGCAGGCCAAGCGCCTGCTGTTCCTCGACGAATTGTGGGGCGCCGACCGTGCCCTGGACGCTGGCTTGGTCAGTGATGTCTGCGCCGACGATCAACTGCTGACCGTCGCCAGTGAACTCGCCGCACGCCTGGCCGCAGGGCCGACCTTTGCCTTTGCCCAGACCAAAAAGCTCATGCGCGAAGGCGCTGACCGCAGCTTGCCCGAGCAGCTGCAGGCCGAGCTGGCCGCTGGCCTGTTGTGCGGTCGCAGTGAAGACGGCAACGAAGCCCTGCGCGCCGCCATGGAAAAACGCTCGGCACGTTTTGTCGGTCGTTAACCCTAGGCACTCCTCTATCAGCACATGAACCACAGGTAGCACCATGAATTTCCAACTGACCCAAGAGCAAGAAATGTTGGTGGACGCGGTACGCAGTTTTGTCGCCAAGGAACTGCTGCCTTACGAGGATGAAGTCGATCGCGCCGATGAAGTCTCCCCGGCACTGGCGGCGCAGATTCGTGGCAAGGCGATTGCCGCCGGGTTCTACGCCTTCAACATGCCGGAAGAGGTCGGCGGTGGTGGTCTGGATTACCTGTCCCAGGCGCTGATCGAGCGTGAATTGTCCAAGGTGTCCTGGGCGCTGCACGTGTTCGTTGCGCGGCCATCGAAAATCCTCATGGCCTGCACCGACGACCAGATCAACGACTACCTGTTGCCGTGCATCCAGGGCGAGAAGATCGACTGCTTTGCCCTGACCGAGCCGGGTGCCGGTTCCGATGCCAACGCGATCAAGACCCGCGCCGTGCGTGACGGTGACAACTTCGTCCTTAATGGCAGCAAGCACTTCATCAGCCACGCCGGCCACGCCGATTTCGCCATCGTTTTCGCGGTGACCGACACCTACGAGCACAACGGCCGCAAGCGCAACGCCGTGACTTCGTTCCTGGTGGACCGCAACACCCCCGGCATGACCATTCGCCGTGGCCCGAAATGCGTGAGCAACCGTGGATACCACACCTTCGAAATGTTCTTCGACGACTGCCATGTGCCGGCCTCCAAAGTGCTGGGCGAAGTCGGAAAGGGTTGGGACGTGGCCAACGCCTGGCTAACCGCTGGCCGGGTGATGGTCGCGGCCAACTGCGTCGGTCAGGCGCAACGGGCGCTGGACGTGTCGCTGCAATGGGCGGCCGATCGCAAGCAATTTGGCCAGCCGATCGGCAGCTATCAGGGCGTCTCTTTCAAATTGGCGGACATGGCCACGCAAATCCGCGCAGCGGAACTGCTGACCCTGCACACCGCATGGAAAATGGACCAGGGCACCATGACCGACGGCGAGGCCGGCATGGCCAAGCTGTTCGCCAGCGAAGTGCTGGGTCGCGCAGCCGACGAGGCGGTGCAGATTTTTGGCGGCATGGGCCTGATGGATGAAGGGCCGGTGGAACGCATCTGGCGTAACGCGCGTATCGAGAGGATCTGGGAAGGCACCTCGGAAATTCAGCGCCACATCATTTCCCGCGAGCTGCTGCGGCCGCTGCTGCGCTGATTGGCCCGGAGAATTTAAATGTCGCCAACGATTCGTGACAACCTCAAACGCATGCTCGCGCCGCAACACGTGGCGTTTGTCGGTGGCCGCAGCATGGCCCGTGCGCTCAAGCGCTGTGCCGACGGCGGTTACCTTGGGCATATGTGGCTGGTCAATCCGCAGCACGACAGCCTCGAAGGCGTGCCCTGTGTGCGCAGCATTGCCGAACTGCCGTGCGGCCCGGACGCGGTGTTCATCGCGACCAACCGCGACTTGACTCTGACCTGTGTCGCCGAACTGGCCGCCATCGGTACCGGCGGCGCGATCTGCTACGCCTCCGGTTTTGCCGAAACCGGCGCCGAAGGCCAGGCCCTGCAACAGCAACTGCTCGAAGCCGCCGGCAATATGGCCTTGCTCGGCCCCAACTGCTACGGCCTGCTCGACTACCTGCACAGCTCCGCGCTGTGGCCGGTGGCCCATGGTGGCAAAACGGTGGAGAAGGGCGTAGCGGTGCTGACCCAGAGCGGCAACTTCGCCTATAACCTGTCCATGAGCGACCGCTCGCTGCCGGTGGCCTACATGGCCTCGGTCGGCAATCAGGCGCAATTGGGTGTGGCCGAATTGATGGACGTGTTGCTCGATGAGCCACGGGTCACCGCCATCGGCCTGCATCTGGAAGGCCTGAAAAACGTACCGGGTTTCGCCCGCGCCGCGCACAAGGCACTGGAGAAGGGCATTCCGATCATTGCCCTGAAAACCGGCGTGTCGCAGATCGGCGCCGAACTGGCCTTGAGTCACACCAGTTCACTGTCCGGTTCCGATGCGCTGTATGACGCCTTGTTTGCGCGCCTCGGGGTAATCCGCGTCAGTGGCCCGGTGAGTTTTGTCGAAACGCTGAAAGCCGCGGCCTGCGGCAACCTGCCAGCGGATAACAGTCTGATCGCGCTGGCCTGCTCGGGTGGCGACGCCGGGCTGATCGCTGATTATGCCGAGCGCAACGACCTTAGTTTGCCGAAGCTCGACGCTGGCCAAACCAGTGAACTGGCACAGGTACTGCCGACCTACGCCAACCTGGTCAACCCGCTGGACTTCACCACGGCGATCTGGGGCGACGGCGAGGCCTTGAATGCCATGCTCGACAGCGCCCTGCGCACACAGGCCGATGCAGCGATGCTGGTGCTCGACTATCCCGCGGAGTTTACCGGCGAGCGCAAGGAATGCGACCTGCTGCTGGAGCTGTACTGCAAAGCGCTGGTGCGTCACGGCAAGACCGGTTTCGTCACCTCGGCCTTCCCGGAGCTGCTGCCGGCCCATGCCCGTGAGCATTTGCATGCTCAAGGCGTCGCGGCGCTGCAAGGGGTGGAAGACGGTTTGGCAGCCTGGGGCCGCATCGCCGGTTACCAGCGCAACCGGCAGGCCTTGCTGGCCCTCGGTGAATCGGCGCTGGCGCCGCTCTGCCCGCAAGCGTTGGAAGGCGAAGGGCGCTTGCTCAATGAGTGGGATTCGAAACAGGCCTTGCGTGCGTTTGGCCTGCCGACTCCCAATGGCGTACTGAGTACCCGGGAAAAGGCGCTGAAGGATGCAGAAATGCTGGGTTACCCGCTGGTGCTCAAAGCCGTTAGCGCGCAACTGCCGCACAAAACTGAAGCCGGTGCCGTCGCGTTGAATATTAGGGACGGCGCGGCATTGACCGCTGCGCTGGAAAAAATGCGCGTCAGCATTGCCGCATACGCGCCAGGCGTGCCTTTCGATCAGCTGTTGCTGGAACCCATGGCCAAGCCACCGCTGGCCGAACTGATTGTCGGCATCAAACGCGAAAACGATTTCGGCCTGGCATTAGTGATTGGTGCTGGCGGGATTCTGGTGGAGTTGCTCAAGGACAGTCGCAGCCTGCTGCTGCCGACCACCGACGGCGCGATTCGCCAGGCTCTGCTGAGCCTGCGCAGCGCCGCACTGCTGCAAGGCTTTCGTGGTCGTGACGCGGCGGACCTGGACGCCTTGGTCGCGGCGATCCGCGCCGTGGCCGATTACGCCTGTGAAAACGCCGCGCAGCTGCTGGAGCTCGATGTGAACCCATTGTTGATCGGTGCCGATGGCACGGCTGCGGTCGATGCGTTGATTCGCCTCGGCCATGCGTGAGGAGCTGGACATGCAAACCACACCTTTGACCGGGGGCCAGGCGCTGGTGCGTCTGCTGGCCAACTACGGCGTCGACACCGTATTCGGTATTCCCGGCGTACACACCCTGGAGCTGTATCGCGGTTTGCCCGGCAGTGGCATTCGCCACGTGCTGACCCGCCACGAACAGGGCGCCAGTTTTATGGCCGACGGCTATGCGCGGGTCAGCGGCAAACCCGGCGTGTGCTTCATCATCACCGGCCCTGGCGTCACCAACGCCGCCACCGGCATCGGTCAGGCCTATGCCGACTCGATTCCGATGCTGGTGATTTCCAGCGTCAACCATAGCGCCAGCCTCGGCAAGGGCTGGGGTTGCCTGCACGAAACCCAGGATCAGCGCGCCATGACCGCGCCGATCACCGCGTTTTCGGCGGTGGCGCTGACCGCCGAAGACCTGCCGGAACTGATCGCCCGCGCCTATGCGGTGTTCGATAGTGAGCGCCCGCGCCCGGTGCACATTTCGGTGCCGCTGGATGTGCTGTCGGCACCGATTGCTCGCGACTGGAGCAACGAAGTCGTGCGTCGTCCAGGTCGCGGTACGCCGGCTGCCACTGTTCTGGACGAAGCCGTGGCCCGACTGCACGGCGCGCAACGACCCATGATTATCGCTGGCGGCGGCGCGTTGAATGCCGCGCAACAGTTGCAGGAACTCAGCACCCGGCTGGCCGCGCCGCTGTTCACCAGCGTCGCTGGTAAAGGCCTGCTGCCACCGGACGCATTGCTCAATGCCGGTTCATCGCTGTGCGTGGAGCCGGGCTGGAATTTGATCGCTGAGGCCGACGTGGTGCTGGCGGTCGGTACGGAGATGGCCGACACCGATTTCTGGCGCGAGCGCCTGCCACTCAACGCCGAGCTGCTGCGAGTGGACATCGATCCGCGCAAGTTCAATGACTTCTATCCCTGCACGGTGGCGCTACACGGCGACGCGCAACAGACCCTAACCGCGCTGCTCGAGCGTCTATCGCCCGACGTGCGTGATGCCAGCGCGGCGATCGCCTCGGTCGCGGCGCTGCGTGAGGCCGTGAAAACCGGCCACGGTCCGTTGCAGTCGATCCATCAGGCGATTCTGCAGCGCGTTGCCGCCGAGTTGCCGGCCGACGCTTTCATCAGCACCGACATGACCCAACTGGCCTACACCGGCAACTACGCCTTCGACAGCCTGGCGCCTCGCAGCTGGTTGCACCCGACGGGCTACGGCACCTTGGGCTACGGCTTGCCGGCCGGGATCGGCGCCAAGTTCGGCGCACCGCAACGGCCGGGCCTGGTACTGGTCGGCGACGGTGGTTTCCTCTACACCGCGCAGGAACTGGCGACGGCGGTCGAGGAACTGGACAGCCCGCTAGTGGTGTTGCTGTGGAACAACGATGCCCTGGGGCAGATTCGCGACGACATGCTCGGCCTGGACATCGAGCCCATCGGCGTGCTGCCGCGCAACCCGGATTTCGCCGCCCTGGGCCGCGCCTTCGGTTGCACCGTCAGCCAGCCGCAGAACCTCGCGGAACTGCAAACCGACTTGCGCCACGGCTTCAATCGCAACGGCGTGACCCTGATCGAGCTCAAGCATGCCTGTGTTCGCTGACGTTCAACCTTTTTTACGGGGCTTCTTTTTACGGGGATTAGACCATGCGTTTTTCCGATCTGACCAAACGTATCGCCGGTGACGGCGCCGCCGCCTGGGAGATTCACTATCGCGCACTGGCTTTGCTGGAGCAGGGCGAAGACATCCTGCTATTGTCGGTGGGCGACCCGGATTTCGACACGCCGATGCCCATAGTGCAAGGGGCCATCGATAGCCTGTTGTCCGGCAACACCCACTACGCCGAGGTGCGCGGCAAGCGTGCCTTGCGTGAAGCCATCGCCAGGCGCCACCGGCAACACAGCGGCCAGCAGGTATCGGCGGAGCAGGTCACGGTACTGGCCGGGGCGCAGTGCGCACTGTTCAGCGTGGCCCAGTGCGTGCTCAATCCGGGCGATGAGGTGATCGTCGCCGAGCCGATGTACGTCACCTACGAAGCGGTGTTCGGTGCGTGCGGCGCGGTGGTGGTGCCAGTGCCGGTGCGTTCGGAAAACGGTTTCCGCGTTCTGCCCGAAGACGTTGCCGCGCGCATCACCCCGCGCACCCGTGCGCTGGCGCTGAACAGCCCGCACAACCCGTCGGGTGCGAGCCTGCCGCGCAGTACCTGGGAAGCGTTGGCCGAGCTGTGTATCGCCCACGACCTGTGGCTGATTTCCGACGAGGTCTACAGCGAGCTGCTGTTTGATGGCGAACACGTCAGCCCGGCCAGTTTGCCGGGCATGGCCGAACGCACAGCGACGCTCAACAGCCTGTCGAAATCCCACGCCATGACAGGTTGGCGCGTCGGTTGGGTGGTGGCGCCGCCATCCTTGTCCGCGCACCTGGAAAACCTCGCGCTGTGCATGCTCTACGGCTCGCCGGACTTTATCCAAGATGCCGCCGTGGTGGCGCTGGAAAGCCAGCTGCCGGAACTGGAGGCCATGCGCGAAGCCTATCGCCAGCGCCGGGATCTGGTTTGCGAAAGCCTTGCGAACTGCCCCGGCGTTCGCGCGCTGAAGCCCGATGGCGGCATGTTCGTGATGGTCGATATCCGCGAAACCGGGCTCAGCGCCCAGGCGTTCGCTGATCGCTTGCTCGATCGTCATGGCGTCTCGGTACTGGCCGGCGAAGCCTTCGGTCCGAGCGCTGCCGGTCACATTCGTTTGGGGCTGGTTGTGGGCACCACGCAATTGCGTGATGCCTGCCAGCGCATCGCCCGTTGTGCCGAGGAATTGATGGAGGCTCAAGTACATGCTTAATCACAAGGCACTGTTTATTGATGGACGTTGGCAAACCCCGTCCGGGCAAGGTGTCGCCGAGGTGATCAACCCGGCCACCGAGGAAGTCGCCGGCAGCGTGCCGTTGGGCGATGAACGCGATGTCGACAATGCCGTGGCGGCGGCGCGCAAGGCTTTTGAGCCATGGTCGCGCACGCCATCCAGCGTTCGTGCCGGGTACATCGGTGCACTGGCCGAGCAACTGCGGGCTCGCGCCGATGAAATGGCGTCGGTGATCACCACCGAGCTGGGCATGCCGGTTCAGTGGTGCCGCTCGGTGCAAGTGGACGGGCCGATCATTGGCTTGCAGCAATACGTCGAACTCGCCGGTTTGATGGACGAAGTGCGTGAAGTCGGCAACTCGCTGGTGATCCGTGAGGCGGTGGGTGTCTGTGCGTTCATCAACCCGTGGAACTACCCGCTGCACCAGTTGATCGGCAAACTTGCCCCGGCGCTGGCCGCCGGTTGCACAGTCGTGGTCAAGCCCAGTCAGGAAACCCCGCTGCACGCCTTTTTGCTGGCGCAGATGATCGAAGACATTGGCCTGCCGGCCGGAGTGTTCAACCTGGTCAGCGGGCCGGGTTCGAAGGTCGGTGAAGCCCTGGCGAAACACCCGGACGTGGACATGGTGTCTTTTACCGGTTCCACCGGCGCCGGCGTGCGGGTCGCCCAAGCGGCGGCGCCTTCGGTGAAACGGGTATGCCTGGAACTGGGCGGCAAGTCGCCGCTGCTGATCGCCGAGGACGCCGATCTGGCGGCGGCTGTGCGATACGGCGTGCAGGACGTGATGATCAACTCCGGGCAAACCTGCACCGCATTGACCCGCCTGTTGCTGCCCGCCAGCCGATACGCCGAGGCTGTGGGATTGGCACTGGCCGAAACCCTGAGCCTGCGCATGGGCGACCCGCTCGATCCGCAGAGTTTCCTTGGCCCTATGTGTTCGGCCGGGCAACGCCGCACCGTGCAGGATTACATTCGCCTCGGTCAGGACGAAGGCGCACGGCTGTTGTGCGGTGGCGATTCGGCGCAGGCGTTCGAGCGTGGCTATTACGTCAGTCCGACGATTTTCGCCGACGTCGACAACCGCATGCGCATCGCCCAGGAAGAAATCTTTGGGCCGGTGCTGTGCCTGATCCCCTATGTTAATGAGGCGCAGGCGATCCAGATCGCCAACGACTCGCCGTTCGGCCTGTCCAGCGCAGTCTGGGCCGGCAACGCCGAGCGTGCCTTGCAACTGGGCCGGCAACTGCGCGCGGGGCAGTGCTTCCTCAATGGCGCAGCGTTCAACTATCAGGTGCCGTTCGGTGGCTATAAACAATCGGGTAATGGACGTGAATGGGGGGAAGAAGGACTTAACGAATACATCGAAGTGAAGGCGATCCAGGTGTGACCGTTGGGAACTCAAACGTTTTTCGCACCGGGCCTTGTGTGGTTGAACTGGTGTGCTGCCGAACGCGGCAGCGCCATTGATTGCAGAGTTCGGCCTGCGCTTCTGCTTTGTGTTCCTGTTTATCAGCGCGCTGTCATTTCTCGGCCTGGGCATTCAACCGCCCACCGCCGATTGGGACAGCATGGTGCGCGATAACGCCGTACTGATCACCTTTGGCGATATCAGCCAATTTCGTCGTCGACTGGATGCTGCACAAATCCAGCGGCCTCAAGGAGTGAGTGCTGAACATGAGCTCCGCACCAGGACTACACGGGACTGTTGTTTTCCTCGGCACCGCAAATGGACCCCGACTGGCTCGACCGCTTGCTGGCCAGCCGCGCCGCCCCGAATTCAAACCCTACGCTGGAAAAAGTCTAAGGAATCACCATGAAAGTACTGATCGTCCACGCTCATCCCGAGCCTAAATCCTTCACCGCTGCCCTGCGTGACCAGGCGGTGGCCACCCTTGAAGCCCAGGGCCATGAGGTGCAGGTCAGTGACCTGTACAAAATGAACTGGAACCCAGTGGCCAGCGCCGATGACTTTTCCTCGCGGGAGAATTCCGAGTACCTGGTCTATGCGCTGGAACAACGCCTGGGGGTGAAAAGCCAGTCGCTGGCAGCCGATATCCAGGCGGAACTGGACAAACTGGTGTGGGCCGACCTGCTGATTCTCAACTTCCCGATCTTCTGGTTCTCCGCCCCGGCCATGCTCAAGGGCTGGATCGACCGGGTGCTGGTGTCGGGCGTCTGCTACGGCGGCAAGCGCTTCTACGATCAGGGCGGCCTGAGCGGCAAGAAGGCGTTGGTGACGGTGACTCTGGGCGGCCGTGAGCACATGTTCGGTGAAGACGCGATTCATGGCCCGTTGCAGGACATGCTGCGGCCGATCCTGCGCGGTACCCTGGCCTATGTTGGGTTCGAGGTGCTCGAACCTTTCGTCGCCTGGCATGTGCCGTACATCAGCGACGAGGCGCGGCAACGATTCCTGGTTGACTATGACCAGCGTCTGCAACACTTGGCGGACGAGCAGCCGCTGGAATTTCCGAGGCTGTCGCAGTTCGATGAGCAGTTGTATCCGCTGAGCCGGCCAGTTGCCGTAGATGCCTATTAACGGCACAAACCCTGTAGAAGCGTGGCTTGCCGATGTCCTGCCCGCCGATATCCAAGTAGTGCAGCTGCAAACCTTCCGGCAGCGTAACGAAGTGCCCTTGCGCGGATGCGCTCATAAGGTGTCCTCCCGGCCTGTTGTTGTCGCCGGATTATTCCGAGCGCCCGGGCAAACAACATCGTCCGACAGGACTACGATGCGGGCGGAATGCGCCGGCTGCTGGCGCTGCAACTGTTCGATGAGTCCTTGATCAGCGACGAAACGGTCAATGAGCGGGTCGCCGTGGTGCGACAGCAACCGGTCTGCGTGTTGTCGACCATGCAAGTGCCGAACATGACCTCGCGCCTCGGCGAGTTGCAGTGTCCGATCCTCGGTTTCTGAACGACAAATTCTGCCCGGTGTCTGGCGCGCAAACGATGATGCAACACTGCCAGAACATTCGCTTTGTCCTGCTCAGCGAATGCGGGCATTGGGTGATGGTCGAGCACCGTGAGCTGTTCAATCGCGAGTGCCTGGCGTTCTTCGAGGAGGCTCGCTCATGAGTGAACAACTGCGCCATCAATACGGCGAAGAGCTTTATCAGGCGCTACTCAGCGGCGCCACCCTGGCGCCGCTGACCGAGCGCCACTGTTCATGGCCATGGGCGCCATTGCCCGGCGGGGATGACGTAAATACCAGGCAACACACAAAACCAGTGGGAGCAGCCCTCGCTTCATTGAGTTCGCCGCGGGCCACCAGGTCGGGGATCTGCGCCAGCGGCACGCGCAGGCATTCCAGCGGTTCGGGCTCGTCGCCGACCAGTTGGCAGGAACTCAACTGTTCGGCCAGCACCACCCGGTAGCGATGGCACAGGTGACCCGGTGCCAGGGTCAGTTCGCCCAGTTCGCTGAGGCGCGCGGCGCGCATTCCGACTTCTTCGCAGAGTTCGTGTTGCGCCGCTTGCAGATAGTCTTCATGGGGTTCTGCTCCGCCCTTTGGCAGGCCGAGGACGGTTTTTTCGATACCGACGGCGTACTCACGCACCAGCAAAACATGCAACGGATCGGGTATCGCCACCAGCATCACCGATCCTATCAACGTGCCATCCAGCCGATACTGAAGACTCCTAATTGAGGGGCCTGCCTTTTACGCTGCTAAGTCGTCGTCCCCGCGTAGCTTTCAGAAGCCTCAGAAGGAGGAGGACATGTTCGCTTGGTTTAAAATCTACTGACTTCATTTTAATTTCTAATGACCACCGAAGCTGTGTAGACGGTAATTGCGATAGTCTGTGTAAACCAAAAGTTTATAGTGGCGCTTATGGAAACCTTCAGCAGTATCGAATGCTTCGTGCGCAGTGCAGAGGTCGGCAGCTTCGCCGAAGCCGCGCGCCGCCTGAGCCTGACCCCGGCGGCGGTGGGCAAGAGCATCGCCAAACTTGAGGCGCGCCTGGGTGTGCGGCTGTTTCAGCGCAGCACTCGCAGCTTGACGCTCACAGAAGCGGGTCATCTGTTTCTCGGCGAAGTGAGTTCCAGTCTTCACACGATCCAGAATGCCGTGGCCAATCTGGCCAGCGCCGAAGGGCGACCGGCGGGGACGTTGAAGGTCAGCATGGGCACGGTGTTCGGGCGTTTGTATGTCGTACCGTTGCTCGGGGAGTTTCTGCGGCGCTTTCCGGCGATCAACCCGGACTGGCATTTCGATAATCGTCAGGTCGATCTCATCGCTCAGGGTTTCGATGCGGCGATTGGTGGAGGATTCGAGCTGCCGCAGGGGGTGGTGGCGCGTAAGCTGACGCCGGCCCATCGGGTGCTGGTCGCGTCAGCTGACTATCTTGCAGGGCGTGAGGTGATTGCCGAGCCCGATGATCTCAAACATCATGATGGCATCCTGATTCGATCGCCACAGACGGGGCGTGTGCGTTCCTGGCAATTGACCAGTCGCACCCAGCAACACAGCCCGCTGACGCTCAAGGCGCGGATGACCATGAGTGATTCGGAGGCGGCCTGCGCCACGGCCGCCCAAGGATTGGGCATTGCGCTGGTGAGCATGCCGTTTGCCGTGGGCTATCTGGAGGCCGGGACCTTGCAGCGGGTGCTGCCGGACTGGTATGTCGACGATGGCAACATTTCGATCTATTACGCGGAGCACAAACTGCTGCCCGGCAAGACCCGGGCGTTTGTGGATTTCATCATTGAGCAGTTTGCGGAGCAGGGGTTGGGGCAGCGGTTTAGTGCGCTCTGATTCAAAACCGAGGCGCGGCCATCGCGAGCAAGCTCGCTCCCACAGGGGATTTGTGAACGACGCAAAACAATGTGGGAGCGAGCTTGCTCGCGATGGCGGCGACTCGGTTCAGTGCGAACTCATCGCCCAAACCGCCCCGGCCAGCCGATAATTTTCTTCGGCCGCGGCGTCGCATAAGTCCGCACCTTGGAAGTCGACAATCCCAATCGCACCAACGACTCGGCAATCGTCACCGCCGCCGTCACACCATCCACCACCGGAACCCCGGTGCGCTGACGAATCTGTTCATCCAGCCCGGCCATGCCGCCGCAGCCCAGGCAAATCACCTCGGCCTTGTCTTCAAGCACGGCCAATTCCGCCTGACGAATAATTGCCTCCAACGCACGCTCAGGATCGGATTCCAGTTCCAGCACCGCCAAGCCACTGGCCCGCACAGACGCGCAACGGTCCCAGAGTCCGGACAGTTTGAGGCGATCCTCGATCAGCGGCACGGTGCGGTCCAGCGTGGTGACCACCGAGTAGGCATGGCCGAGGAACATTGCCGTGCTGGCCGCCGCATCGGTGATGTCCACCACCGGCACGTTGAGCAACTCCTGCAAACCTTCGCGGCCGTGTTCACCGTAACCGGCCTGGATCACGGCATCGAAGGGTTGGTCGTAAGCCATCACCCGGTCCATCACCGCGATAGCGGCCAGGTAACTTTCGAAATTGCCTTCGATGGAGTCAGCACCGAAGTAGGGCGTCAGGCCGATGATTTCCGTGCCCGGCGCGGCCACGGACTGAGCCGAACGGGCGATGGCCTGGGTGATGGACTCGGTGGTGTTGACGTTGACCACGAGAATTCGCATGGGAAGTCCTTATAGCGGGTGGTTCTGCGGCCCGACGGTGCCGGGCCACCAGGGGATTAATGGCTGACGTTATCGACGGCGATGGCTTCACCGCTGACGTCTGCGTAATGAGGCTGCCGTTTGGCGATGATCAGGTAGAGCATCCCGGCAATCCCGGCACCAATCAGCCAGGAGAAGGGCGATACGCTGTCGAAGCCCGGTACCAGCGCCAGGACGATGGCGATCAGCGCGGCAGGAATGAACGCCGCGACGGCGCGTAAATTGACTCCGCGGCTGTAGTAATAAGCGCCGTTAGGGTCTTCGCTGTACAACTGCGGCACGTTGACCTGACCTTTTCGTACGAGCCAGTAGTCGACCATGATCACCCCGTACAAAGGGCCGAGCAGGGCGCCGAGGCCGGACAGGAAATACACGATCACCAGGGGGCTGTTGTAGAGGTTCCACGGCAGAATCAGCACCGCGATGGTCGCGCTGATCAGGCCGGCGCGGCGAAACGTCAGGTATTTGGGCGCCAGGTTGCTCAGTACGAAGGCCGGGGCGACGAAGTTGGCCATGATGTTCACCGCCACGGTGACGATCAGGAACGCCAGGCAACCGAGCACCAGAAAGAAGGTGTTGGGAATCGAGGCGATGATCTCGGTCGGGCTTTCGATAATCCGGCCATTGATCTGAAATTGCGCGCCACAGAGCAGGACGGTGATGCTGGCGAACACCAGAATATTCACCGGCAGGCCCCAGAAATTGCCGACCTTGATGGTCTTGCGGCACGGCGAAGAACGGGCGAAGTCGCAGAAGTTGAGGATCAGCGTGCCGTAGATCGACAGCCACAACGCACCACCGGCAAAGATGTTGCGCCACATCTCGCCGCCGGTCAGCGGTTCGCGGATCGACCAGGCGATGGTCGCGTTGGCCTGAAAGTACATCCACCCGGCGAGGGCGGCGACGGTCAGCAGAATCACTGGCCCGGCGAACGCCTCGTAGCGCCGCACCATTTCCATGCCATAGGCGAGAATCGCCAGTTGCACGAACCAGATCGCCACGAAGCACACCCAGCCCAGGCTCGATAGACCGAGGATCGAGTTGTGGTCGTAGTCCGCGAAGCCGGGATGAACCGCGATCAGCAGCACCCGAAAGACCACCGAGGCCAAGTAGGTCTGAATCCCAAACCAGGCAATGGCGATAACGGCACGGATCAATGCAGGAATTTGCGCCCCGTGAATGCCGAAACTGATCCGGCTGATGACAGGAAACGGCACACCGGTCTTTTGCCCCATGTAGCCGGAGAGGTTCATGAAGCAATACACCAACGCCGCGCCGATCCCCAGGGACAGCAGGATTTGCCAGCCGCCCAGTCCGAGGGCATACAGCCCGATGGCGAATGAGTAATTGGCGATGTTGTGAACGTCGTTGGTCCACAGGGCGAAGATGCTGTAGCGGCCCCAGCGTCGACCTTCGGCCTTGGTCGGCGCCAGGTCCTTGTTGTGCAGGCGAGGGCTGAGTACGACGGGTTCTTGAAACGTTTGGTCGTGAGGGGGTGAAGTGGGTGGGAAGGAGGGCAGATCCAGCGCGATGTTGTTATTGGAGAGGCTAGTACGCATTCCGGCAGGCTCCGAGCTTGGCGTCGCGATGACTGTGCATGAGCGTTGGCTCGACAAATCTTCGTCGCGGGCAGTCAGCATCATTGGTTACGGGGCATCTGCAGCCTGTACGGGATAGGGCGCTTCAGGCTTGCGGATCTAAAGTGTGTGTATGTTTTGATGTGATTGTATACAAAACATGTATGCACTTAAGCCAGATCCATGCCAGTCAGCGATCTATGAATTTCGCTATTAATTTCGTTTTGTTATCTGTTTGCGATAAGTATCTGAAATAAAGGCGATATAAATTGACTGTTTGAACAGGTATTTATTTTTCAGAGGGATGTGTATGAAAGGTCGACTGAGGGAGTCAGGGCAGGGGCGTGTAACTTTTTGGGGCGCTTAAATGAAAAGTGCACACACAAATGGCACCTATGGTGACATTCGTGTGTACACATTTTTGGAGCCGATCATAGAACCTGTGGGAGCGGGCTTGCTCGCGAAAGCGTTGTGTCAGTCGACATCAATGTTGGATGTCAGTCCGCTTTCGCGAGCAAGCCCGCTCCCACATTGGATCTCACAAGGCTCAAGATTACGCCTTGGATTTGCTGATGATGTTGCCCGCATGCAGCCCGCATTCTTTCTGCGTCGCTTCTTCCCACCACCAACGACCTTCGCGCTCGTGCTGGTTCGGCAACACCGGACGGGTGCAGGGTTCGCAGCCGATGCTGATGAACCCGCGCTCATGCAGGCTGTTGTACGGCAGCTCGAGCATGCGGATGTAGCCCCAGATCTCTTCACTGGTCATTTGCGCCAGCGGGTTGAATTTGTACAGGGTGCGTTCCGGGGTGGAGAACGCGGTGTCGATTTCCAGCACGGCGACGGCGCTGCGTGTTCCAGGGCTCTGATCCCGGCGCTGACCGGTGGCCCAGGCCGTCACGCCCGAGAGCTTGCGACGTAGTGGCTCGATCTTGCGGATGCCGCAGCATTCGCCATGGCCGTCCTTGTAGAAACTGAACAGGCCTTTTTCCTTCACGAAAGGTTCGAGCTTGGTGTAGTCCGGCGACACCAGTTCGATGTCGATCTTGTAGTGCTCACGCACCTGATCGATGAAGCGATAGGTCTCGGGGTGCAAGCGGCCAGTGTCGAGGCTGAACACTTTGACGTTCTTGTTCAGCTTCCAGGCCATGTCTACCAGCACCACGTCTTCGGCGCCGCTGAAAGATATCCACAGGTCATCGCCAAACTCGGCGAACGCGAGTTTCAGGATGTCCTGGGCGGATTTGTTGGCATAGGTCGTGGCGAGTTCCACGACATCGAACGATGGGCTCATCAGGGCGGCTTCCTACAGGTCGGTGGCGCTGGGCGCTCTATATGTGGCTGATGGTAACAAAATCCTGCAGCGACTGGCGCGCCCTATGCGTTGCACCGGTCAGCCTGAGTCGCTAGAGTTCGGCAGTCTTTTTGGCTCGCTCGACTCAATAATCAATACAAATGGGAGTGTCTTGTGGAAATTGCCTGTCTGGATCTTGAAGGTGTACTGGTCCCGGAAATCTGGATCGCCTTCGCCGAAAAAACCGGGATCGAGTCCCTCAGGGCTACCACCCGGGACATCCCCGACTACGACGTGCTAATGAAGCAGCGTCTGCGGATTCTCGACGAGCACGGCTTGAAACTCACCGACATCCAGGAAGTGATCGCCACGCTCAAGCCGCTGGATGGCGCCATCGAGTTCGTCAACTGGCTGCGTGAGCGCTTTCAGGTGGTGATTCTGTCGGACACATTCTATGAGTTCTCCCAGCCGTTGATGCGTCAACTGGGCTTCCCGACCTTGCTCTGCCATCGTCTGATTACTGACGATTCCGGTCGGGTGACGAGCTATCAGTTGCGTCAGAAAGATCCCAAGCGCCAGTCGGTTTTGGCCTTCAAGAGCCTTTACTACCGGGTGATCGCGGCGGGGGATTCCTACAACGACACCACGATGCTGGGTGAGGCGGATGCGGGGATTCTGTTCCATGCGCCGGACAATGTGATTCGCGAGTTTCCGCAGTTCCCGGCGGTGCATAGTTTTGAGGAGCTGAAGCAGGAATTCATCAAGGCTTCGAATCGGGCGTTGAGTTTGTAGTCGTCTGGGAGGACGTCATCGCGAGCAAGCTCGCTCCCACAGGGATCGGTGATCACCTGTGGGCGCGAGCTTGCTCCGGGCGGCGTTCCGACGATGCTTTTAAAGGCTCTGCAAGGTATCGAGCAGTACTTTTACCTTGGTAATCGATTCCTGATACTCGGCCTGCCACTCGGAATCCGCGACGATCCCGCCACCGCCCCAGCAACACACCTGCCCATCCTTGACCAGCAAACTGCGAATCGCGATGGAGCTGTCCATCTCGCCGCGCACGTCCAGATACAGCAAAGACCCGCAGTACAACCCGCGACGCGTCGGCTCCAGCTCGTCGATGATCTGCATCGCGCGAATTTTCGGTGCGCCGGTAATCGAGCCGCCAGGGAAGCTGCCAGCAATCAGGTCCAGCGCGTCCCGGTCATCCGCCAGTTCTCCGGTGACACTGCTCACCAAGTGATGCACGTTCGGGTAGCTTTCCAGGCTGAACAACTCCGGCACCCGCACCGAACCGATACGGCACGTACGGCCGAGGTCGTTGCGCAGCAGGTCAACGATCATCAGGTTTTCCGCGCGGTCCTTGGGGCTGGCCAGCAGTTCGGCGGCGTTTGCCGCATCTTCGGCAGCGGTCAGTCCGCGAGGGCGGGTGCCTTTGATCGGGCGGGTTTCCACATGGCGTTCGCTGACTTTGACGAAGCGTTCTGGCGACAGGCTCAACACCGCACCGCCGTCGGGCAAGCTTTGAAAACCGGAAAACGGCGTCGGGCACGCCGCCCGCAGCGCGCAATACGCGGCCCATGGATCGCCCTGGCACTGCGCGCGGAAACGCTGGGCGAAGTTGACCTGGTAACAGTCGCCGGCCTGGATGTAATGCTGAATGCGTTCTAGCGCGTGGCGATACTCGTCAGCGCTAAGGTCTGCCTTCATCGGGGCTTTCAACTTGAAAGACTCGACTGCTTCAGCCGTCGGCTCACTGAATAGCGTGATCAGACGCTGACGTTCGCTGTCGATCAGCGACGGGTGGAAGACCAACTGACTTGTACTCAGTTGGTGATCGCTGATCAGCGCCCAGTCATACAGCCCGAAATGTGCGTCGGGCAATTGCAGATCGTCCTGCGCCTGACTCGGAAGATTCTCCAGATGCCGACCGAAGTCGTAGCTCAGGTAACCGATGAGGCCGCCAGCGAAGGGCAAGTCGCAAGGAACAGCCGCTTCACCGAGTCGTGTCAGATTGTCGCGAAGGCGTTGCAGGAAATCGCTGCCACTTTCGTCAGGCAGTACCGCTATTTGCTCCAGTGGCCAGGCACTGAGCAAGTCGTAGCGGCCGCGATCGGCGGTTGGTCGACCACTGTCGAGCAGCACGGCACCGGGGGCATGACGAATCGCCGCGAAGTACTCGGCGGGGTTGGCGCGATAGGGAAGCGGGTGTACGGAACAGGTCAACATGGGCGGGGCAGATCAGCCATCGAGGCGGGGTGGCGATTGTAGTCCCCTCGGGGAATTGCTCCTAGAGGGGATGTCGGGGATTGGTAGATTGGGGGCAATGGGTGAGAGACAGGTCAGCCCTCAACGGCCGGAATATGCCCAAACATCTCCTGAACAAACTCCACTCGCTCCCTCACCGTCTCAGTAATCCCGCGAGCCTTCAACTCCTCCAGGCGCGCTTCGACCGCATGGGTGCGCAACGTCAGCCCGCAATCATTGGCAATCTGAATGTTCAGTCCAGGCCGGGCGTTGAGCTCAAGAATCAGCGGCCCTTTCTCCTGGTCCAACACCATGTCGACACCGATATAACCCAGCCCGCACAGCTCGTAGCAGCCGGCGGCGAGCTTCATGAAACCGTCCCAGTAGGGCAGTTGCACGCCGTCCACCGCGTTGGTGGTGTCCGGGTGTTTGTTGATGATGTTGTTCAGCCAGGTGCCGCGCAACGTCTGCCCGGTCGCGAGGTCAACACCGACGCCGATGGCGCCCTGGTGCAGGTTGGCCTTGCCGCCGGACTGGCGCGTCGGCAAGCGCAGCATGGCCATCACCGGGTAACCCAACAGCACGATGATGCGGATGTCCGGCACGCCTTCATAGCTGATGCTTTTGAAAATCTGGTCCGGGATCACTCGGTATTCGATCAGCGCGCGGTCGCGGTGCCCGCCCAGGGAATACAGGCCGGTGAGGATGCTCGAGATATGGTGCTCGAGCTCCTCATGGTCGATGATCTTGCCGGACACTGTGCGATAGCGCCCCTCGAACCGGTCGGCCACCACAATGATGCCGTCACCGCCCGCGCCCTGGGCCGGTTTGATCACGAAGTCGTTGCGCCCGCCGATGATGTCGTCGAGGTTGTCGATTTCTTTCTCGGTGGAGATCACGCCATACAGTTCCGGCACATGAATGCCGGCGGCGATCGCGCGTTCCTTGGTGATGATCTTGTCATCGACGATCGGGTACAGACTGCGCTTGTTGTACTTGAGCACGTAGTCCGCGTTACGCCGATTGATCCCCATGATGCCCCGGGCTTCCAGGGCCTTCCAGGTTTTCCAGAAGCCGAACATCAGGCGTCAGCCTTCTTCAGGAAAGCCTTGAAACGCACCAGTTCGGTCAGGCGGTAGCCGCGATAGCGACCCATGGCCAGCATGAAGCCCACCAGAATCAGCAGGATCGCCGGGAAGGTGAACACGAAGTAAATTAGCTCTGGCACGGTCATGATCAGGTGCGCCAGAGACGCAGCGAACAGCGTACCGATCGCCACTTTCATGGCATGGCCGGAACCGCGTTCTTCCCAGGTAATCGACAGGCGTTCGATGGTCATCGTCAGAATTACCATCGGGAACAGCGCTACCGACAACCCGCGTTCCAGGCCGAGTTTATGGCTGAGCAGGCTGATCGTCGCGATCAGCACCACCACGAAGGTCAGTACCACCGACAGTCTCGGCAGCATTTGCAGCTTCAAGTGTTCAAGGTAGGAGCGCAGCGACAGGCCCAACGCAGTGATGATCGTAAACAGCGCGATACCGAAGCCGAGCTGGGTTTCCCGGAACGCCAGGGCGATCAGCACCGGAGTAAAGGTGCCGAGGGTCTGAATGCCGATCAGGTTGCGCAGGATCAGGATCACCAGCACACCGATCGGGATCATCACCATGATCATGAAGGTCTGCTGGGTTTGCAGCGGCAGGCCGTACAGCGAGTATTCGAGGAAGTTGGCGTCGGTGTTTTCGTCGGTCAGCTTGGCCAGGCGAATCGCGTTCATTTCGCTGTTGTTCAGGCTGAAGGTCACGTTGGCCTTCTTGCCACCATCGACGGTGATCAGGTTTTCGTCGCCGGTCCACCACAGCAGGCGGTCGGTCGGCAGGCCCTGTTCACCGGTTTCCGGGTTGAAGTACAGCCAGTCGGTGCCGTTGAAGCTGCGCAGCCAGAGTTCAGGTATTTGCGGTTGGTCGGCCACCAGGCGAATGGTGTGGACCTTTTCTATCGGCACGTGGGCGATGGACAGTACCAGCTCGACGATTTTGGCTTTGTTCGCGGTGGATGGATCGCCACCCAGCAGCAGTTTCACATTGTCGTCGCTAAGGTTGTTGACGCGCTTGATGGCTTCGCCGATGAAGGTTTCAACGTCGGCCGAGTGCTGGCGGATCGGTGCGAGCAGGGCTTCGGCGGCGATTTTTTCCGCGCCTTCGACGGCGATGCTGTCGCGGAAGGTTGGCCCTTTGATCTTGGATTTTTCACCGGTGTAGCGCTTGGTCAGCACCAGGCGGTAATAAAGCGTTTGATTGCCCTTGGCCCGACGTGCCGACCAGGTGACTTTGCGGTTGCCGTCGGCACGGTTCACGGCCACGCCGTAGTTATTGGAAATGAAGCTCTCGTTGAGGCTGACGTAATCGCGGCTCAGCGGCGGCACGAACATCTGGATCTTGACCGGGTCCTTGGCACTGGCGACGAACTCGACTTTGGCGTCGATGTTCCACAAGTCGTCGGTGGCGTCTTCGGTCACGGGGATACCGAGCACGAAGATCTGATAGGCCGTGACTGAAATACCCAGCACCACCAGGATGGCGATCAGGAATTTCAGGTGAAGGGTAAGAGAGCGCATTGGAATTACTCTGCGGTATGAGCGTCGGTGGCGCAGGCGGGTTTGCCAGCAGCGTATTTAAGACTGGGGTCGACCAGCGCATCGAAGCGTTTCAGCGCTTCGGAGCCGATCAGGAGCGGGTATTGGAAGGCGCTGCGGTCGGTCAAGTTCACTTCGATGCTACGTAAAGCCGAACCCATGCAGATATTCAGCTCGATCACCGGACGGGCGGTGTATTTCTTGCCTTCTTCCGGGTCGTAGTCGCCGGCCCGGCGCTTGATCTTGCTGACGCGGGCCAGTGGCCGTTCGATCGGGTGCGAGTGAGCGGTGTCGATCGCCAAGTAAAAACGCACCCAGGACTCGCCATTGCGTTTGAAGCGTTTGATGTCTCGGGCGCTCAGGGACGCGGTTTTCGCCCCGGTGTCGAGTTTGGCGGCGACCTCCAGGTTGATACCGTCCAGGGAGGCGTACTCATTGAGGCCGTACACGGTCTTTTCCCCTGCCGCGGCTACACCTGGCAGGCAAAGAAGATAAAGGAAGGTGGGGAAGGGCTTGAGTCTCATAAATCCTGGTGCGCAGCGGTCTGTACTTCTATTCAAGGCCCTGGCATCGCTGCGCAAGCTCCCTCGTATGCCTATCAACTATTTATGACAAGCAGTGCAGATGTCACAAACAAATGCGGCCGGCATTCTAGCACGGTGGTTTTATGGCGCCAGCGCCGGGGGGCGGCTATAAACAGGGAGGGCTGGGTCGTTATGGTGCAGTCGGTTATTAGACGATTGTCGACAATACCTATTTATCCTTTGACTAAAAGGTCTGTATTCGCTAGTTTTTGCGGCATCAGCTTTCAAGGTGTCGACAATATGTTGGATCAACTCGATCCCCCGGTCATTGCCCAAGACGATTCAGAGACACTTTCCGAGAACGTCTTCCGGCGCATTCAGGCGGCCATCGTCAAGGGCGAGATCGCCCCGGGCAGCAAGATCTCCGAGCCGGAACTGGCGCGCACCTATGGCATCAGCCGCGGGCCGTTGCGTGAGGCGATCCACCGTCTGGAAGGCCAGCGCCTGCTGGTTCGCGTGCCGCACGTCGGGGCGCGGGTGGTTTCGTTGAGCCATGCCGAGTTGCTGGAACTCTACGAAATCCGCGAATCCCTCGAAGGCATGGCCTGCCGTCTGGCGGCCGAGCGCATGACTCTCGAAGAAATCGACGAACTGCGCCGGGTCCTTGAAACCCATGAGCGCGATGCGGCGTTTCAGGCTGGTGTCGGCTACTACCAGCAGGAAGGCGATTTCGACTTCCATTACCGAATCATCCAGGGCAGCGGCAACCGCACCTTGACTCAGATGCTCTGCGGCGAGCTCTATCAACTGGTGCGCATGTACCGCATCCAGTTTTCCACCACGCCCAATCGCCCGCGTCAGGCCTTTGCCGAGCACCACCGAATTCTCGACGCCATCGCCGACCGTGACGGTGAACTGGCCGAGTTGTTGATGCGCCGCCACATCGGCGCCTCCAAACGCAATATCGCTCGTCACTACCAGGACGGCGCAAACCAGACAGCCACTGAACGAGGTGAGTCATGAGTTCCAACAAGAGCACTCCAGGCCAGCGATTCCGCGATGCGGTCGCCAGCGAACATCCGCTGCAAGTGGTCGGCGCGATCAACGCCAATCACGCGCTGCTGGCCAAGCGCGCCGGTTTCAAGGCTATTTATCTGTCGGGTGGCGGGGTGGCTGCCGGCTCCCTCGGCGTGCCGGACCTGGGCATCACCGGCCTGGACGACGTGCTGACCGACGTGCGCCGCATCACTGACGTCTGCGACCTGCCGCTGTTGGTGGACGTGGACACCGGTTTCGGTTCTTCGGCGTTCAACGTCGCGCGCACCGTCAAGTCGATGATCAAGTTCGGCGCGGCGGCGATTCACATCGAAGACCAGGTCGGCGCCAAGCGCTGCGGTCACCGTCCTAATAAAGAGATCGTGTCCCTGCAGGAAATGGTCGATCGGATCAAGGCAGCCGTCGATGCGCGCACCGATGACAGCTTCGTGATCATGGCCCGTACCGACGCCCTGGCGGTGGAAGGTCTGGAATCTGCGCTGGATCGCGCCGCCGCGTGTATCGAGGCTGGCGCCGACATGATCTTCCCGGAAGCCATCACCGAACTGGACATGTACAAGCTGTTCGCCAGCCGCGTGAAAGCGCCAATCCTGGCCAACATCACCGAATTCGGCGCGACGCCGCTGTACACCACCGAGCAACTCGCCGCTGCTGATGTGTCGCTGGTGCTGTACCCGCTGTCGGCGTTCCGCGCGATGAACAAAGCCGCAGAAAACGTCTACACCGCAATCCGTCGTGACGGCACGCAACAGAACGTCATCGACACCATGCAGACCCGCATGGAGCTTTACGATCGCATCGACTACCACACCTTCGAGCAGAAGCTCGATGCGTTGTTCGCCGCGAAGAAATAAAGATCAAAAGATCGCAGCCTCGTTTCACTCGACAGCTCCTACAGATTCCCTAACAAATTCAAGATTGGAGACAGCAATGGCCGAAGCAAAAGTACTCAGTGGCGCCGGGCTCCGTGGCCAGGTTGCCGGGCAAACCGCACTGTCCACGGTGGGCCAGTCGGGCGCAGGCCTGACCTATCGTGGCTACGACGTTCGCGAACTGGCGGCTGACGCACAATTCGAAGAAGTGGCCTACCTGCTGCTGTACGGCGAACTGCCGACCAAAACACAACTCGCCGCTTACATCAGCAAACTGAGCAAGCTGCGCGACCTGCCGCAAGCGCTCAAAGAAGTGCTGGAGCGCATCCCCGTCGACGCCCACCCGATGGACGTGATGCGCACCGGTTGCTCGTTCCTGGGCAACATCGAGCCGGAGCAAGACTTCTGCGAACAACACGACGTGACTGACCGTTTGCTGGCCGCGTTCCCGGCGATCATGTGCTACTGGTATCGCTTCAGCCATGACGGCAAACGCATCAGCTGCGTGAGCGACGAACAATCCATCGGCGGCCACTTCCTGCACCTGCTGCACGACAAGAAGCCGAGCGAGTTGCACGTCAAAGTGATGAACGTTTCGCTGATCCTCTACGCGGAACACGAGTTCAACGCCTCGACGTTCACCGCACGGGTTTGCGCCTCGACCCTGTCGGACATGTATTCCTGCGTCACGGCGGCTATTGGCTCGCTGCGCGGTCCGCTGCACGGCGGCGCCAACGAAGCGGCGATGGAAATGATCGAGCGCTTCAGCTCGCCGGAAGAGGCGATCAAAGGCACCCTCGGCATGCTCGAGCGCAAGGACAAGATCATGGGCTTCGGTCACGCGATCTATAAGGACAACGATCCGCGCAACGAGGTGATCAAGGGCTGGTCGAAAAAACTCGCTGACGAAGTGGGCGACACCGTGTTGTTCCCGGTTTCCGAAGCCATCGACAAGACCATGTGGGAACAGAAGAAGCTGTTCCCGAACGCCGACTTCTACCACGCGTCGACGTACCACTTCATGGGCATTCCGACCAAGTTGTTCACCCCGATTTTCGTCTGCTCGCGCCTGACCGGCTGGGCGGCGCACGTGTTCGAACAACGTGCCAACAACCGTATCATCCGCCCGAGCGCCGAGTACGTCGGCGTCGAACAGCGCAAGTTCGTGCCAATCGAACAACGCTGAATGGTGGGGGCTGACCACGCAGGTTGCTGAATGAACCCGGGAACCATTGTGGGAGCGGGCTTGCTCGCGAAGACGGACTGACATTCAACATTGATGTCGACTGATACACCGCATTCGCGAGCAAGCCCGCTCCCACATTTGACCGAGTTCATTTCAGCGTCGGCGAAAGGCCCCACCTTTTGAAACTACCGTGACCGAGTCCTGACGATGAACACTGAATTCCGTAAACCGCTGCCCGGCAGCCATCTGGATTACTTCGACGTCCGTGCGGCTGTCGAAGCCATCCAGCCCGGCGCCTACGACACCCTGCCGTACACCTCCCGCGTGCTGGCGGAAAACCTGGTGCGTCGCTGCGACCCGGCCACGCTCACCGAATCCCTGAAGCAGTTTATCGAGCGCAAACGCGACCTCGACTTCCCATGGTTCCCGGCCCGCGTGGTGTGCCACGACATTCTCGGCCAGACCGCGCTGGTCGACCTCGCCGGCCTGCGTGACGCCATCGCTCTGCAAGGCGGCGATCCGGCGCAAGTGAACCCGGTGGTGCCGACGCAATTGATCGTCGACCACTCCCTGGCCGTCGAGCGCGGTGGCTTCGATCCGGAGGCGTTCGAGAAGAACCGCGCCATCGAAGACCGTCGCAACGAAGACCGTTTCCACTTCATCAACTGGACCAAAAAAGCCTTCAAGAACGTTGATGTGATCCCGCCGGGCAACGGGATCATGCACCAGATCAACCTGGAGAAAATGTCTCCGGTGATCCAGGTGCGCGACGGCGTGGCGTTCCCCGACACCTGCGTCGGTACCGACAGCCACACCCCGCACGTCGACGCGCTGGGCGTGATCGCCATTGGTGTCGGTGGTCTGGAAGCGGAAAGCGTGATGCTCGGCCGCGCGTCGTGGATGCGTCTGCCGGAAAGTGTCGGCGTCGAATTGACGGGCAAGCTGCAACCGGGCATCACCGCCACCGACATGGTGCTGGCGCTGACCGAGTTCCTGCGTCAGCAAAAAGTCGTCGGTGCGTGGCTGGAGTTCTTCGGCGAAGGCGCCTCCGCGTTGACTCTGGGCGATCGTGCGACCATCTCCAACATGGCCCCGGAATACGGCGCCACCGCAGCGATGTTCTACATCGACCAGCAGACCATCGACTACCTCAAACTTACTGGCCGTGAAGACGAGCAAGTGCAGTTGGTCGAGAACTACGCCAAGCAAACCGGCCTCTGGGCTGACAGCTTGAAGAATGCGCAATACGAGCGCGGGTTGACCTTTGACCTGTCCTCGGTGGTGCGCAACATGGCCGGCCCGAGCAACCCGCACGCTCGCGTTGCGACCTCGGACCTCGCCGCCCAAGGCATTTCCGGCCAGTGGACCGAAGTGCCCGGCCAGATGCCGGACGGCGCGGTCATCATCGCCGCCATCACCAGTTGCACCAACACCAGCAACCCGCGCAACGTCATCGCCGCCGGTCTGCTGGCGCGCAATGCCAACAAGCTCGGGTTGACCCGCAAGCCGTGGGTCAAATCGTCTCTGGCGCCGGGTTCGAAAACCGTGGCGCTGTACCTGGACGAAGCCGGCCTGACCACCGAACTGGAGCAACTCGGTTTCGGCATCGTCGCCTTCGCCTGCACCACGTGCAACGGCATGTCCGGCGCGCTGGACCCGGTGATCCAGCAAGAGATCATCGACCGCGACTTGTACGCCACCGCCGTACTCTCCGGCAACCGCAACTTCGACGGCCGGATCCACCCGTACGCCAAGAACGCCTTCCTCGCGTCGCCGCCGTTGGTGGTCGCTTACGCCATCGCCGGCACCATCCGTTTCGACATCGAAAAAGATGTGCTGGGTCTGGACGCCGAGGGCAAGGAAATTCGCCTGAAAGACATCTGGCCGAGCGACGAAGAAATCGACGCAGTGGTCAAGGCATCGGTCAAACCTGAGCAGTTCCGTCAGGTCTACATCCCGATGTTCGCCATCCATGAAGACACCGGCCCGAAAGTGACGCCCCTGTACGACTGGCGCGAGATGAGCACCTACATCCGCCGTCCGCCGTACTGGGAAGGCTCGCTGGCCGGGGCGCGTCCGCTCAAGGGCATGCGCCCGCTGGCAGTGCTGCCGGACAACATCACCACCGATCACCTGTCGCCGTCGAACGCGATCATGCTCGACAGCGCCGCCGGCGAATACCTGGCGAAAATGGGCTTGCCGGAGGAGGACTTCAACTCTTACGCAACTCATAGGGGCGACCATTTGACTGCGCAGCGCGCCACCTTCGCCAACCCGAAACTGTTCAACGAAATGGTTCAGGAAAACGGCAAGGTCAAACAGGGCTCGCTGGCTCGCGTCGAGCCGGAAGGGCAGGTTATGCGCATGTGGGAAGCCATCGAAACCTACATGGAACGCAAGCAGCCGCTGATCATCATCGCCGGCGCCGACTACGGTCAGGGTTCGTCCCGCGACTGGGCGGCCAAAGGTGTGCGTCTGGCGGGTGTGGAAGCGATTGCAGCCGAAGGCTTCGAGCGCATTCACCGCACCAACCTGGTGGGCATGGGTGTGCTGCCGCTGGAGTTCAAACCGGGCACCGACCGCAAAACCTTGGGCATCGATGGCAGCGAAACCTACGACGTGATCGGTGAGCGCACCCCGCGTGCCGAGCTGACGCTGGTGATCAACCGCAAGAACGGCGAACGCGTCGAAGTGCCGGTGACCTGCCGCCTCGACACCGCCGAAGAAGTGTCGATCTACGAGGCCGGCGGCGTGCTGCAACGCTTCGCTCAGGACTTCCTCGAAGAATCGGCGGTTGCCGTTTAACACGATGAGTTCGGGCGGGGCCATGCGGTCCCGCTCGATCCTAAAAGGAACATCATGGCTCACGCACCTCAAATCGCCCCTCAAATTAAAATCGCCGCCACCTACATGCGCGGCGGCACCAGTAAAGGCGTGTTCTTCAGCCTGAAAGACCTGCCCGAAGCGGCACAGATTCCAGGGCCTGCTCGCGATGCCTTGTTGCTGCGCGTGATCGGCAGCCCCGACCCGTATGACAAGCAAATCGACGGCATGGGCGGCGCGACCTCCAGCACCAGCAAAACCGTGATCCTGTCCAAAAGCATCAAGGCCGATCACGATGTCGATTACCTGTTCGGTCAGGTGTCCATCGACAAGCCTTTCGTCGATTGGAGCGGCAACTGCGGCAACCTGTCGGCAGCGGTCGGTTCGTTCGCCATCAGCAATGGTTTGGTGGACGCCAGCCGCATCCCGCACAACGGCGTTGCCGTGGTTCGCGTGTGGCAGGCCAACATCGGCAAGACCATCATCGCCCACGTGCCGATCACCAACGGTGAAGTGCAGGAAACCGGTGATTTCGAACTCGACGGCGTGACCTTTCCGGCCGCTGAAGTACAGGTCGAATTCATGGACCCGGCGGCGGAAGAAGAGGGCGGCGGTGGTTCGATGTTCCCTACCGGCAACCTGGTGGATGACCTCGAAGTACCCGGCGTCGGAACCTTCAAGGCGACCATGATCAATGCCGGTATTCCGACGATTTTCGTCAACGCCGAAGACATCGGTTACACCGGCACTGAGCTGCAAGGCGCGATCAACAGTGATCCGAAAGCGCTGCTGATGTTTGAAACCATTCGGGCTTACGGCGCATTGCGCATGGGCCTGATCAAGGATCTGGACGAAGCGGCCAAGCGTCAGCACACGCCTAAAGTTGCCTTTGTGGCCAAGCCTGCGGACTACGTTGCTTCGAGTGGTAAAGCGATTGCGGCGGGTGATGTCGATCTGCTGGTGCGGGCGCTGTCCATGGGCAAATTGCACCACGCGATGATGGGCACGGCGGCGGTGGCCATCGGTACTGCCGCGGCGATTTCCGGCACGCTGGTGAACCTCGCAGCGGGTGGTATCGAACGCAATGCCGTGCGCTTTGGGCATCCGTCCGGCACGTTGCGCGTGGGTGCTGAAGCCAGCCAGGTGAACGGCGAGTGGACCGTGAACAAAGCCATCATGAGCCGCAGTGCGCGGGTGTTGATGGAAGGCTTTGTCCGTATTCCGGGCGACTCTTTCTAACCGATGCATACCTTGTAGGAGCTGCCGAAGGCTGCGATCTTTTGATCTTGCCTATTAAAAGCAAAATCAAAAGATCGCAGCCTTTGGCAGCTCCTACATTTGATCCCGTTGCCAAAATAAGAAAGCAGTAACCCGCTGAGTTTGCCCTGAACCGAGGTCCCATTAACGAACCACTTCAAGAGTGAATCGAACATGAGCACCAACGTCGACCTGAACAACCGCCCCGACTACGACACGGTCCTGCAGGACATCGCCGACTACGTCCTCAACTTCAAGATCCAATCCGCCGAAGCCCTCGACACCGCGCGCAACTGCCTGATGGACACGTTGGGCTGTGGCCTGCTGGCCCTGCGCTTTCCCGAATGCACCAAACACCTCGGCCCCATGGTGGAAGGCACCGTCGTCCCGTTCGGCGCTCGCGTCCCCGGCACCAGTTATCGCCTCGACCCGGTCAAGGCGGCGTGGGACATTGGCTGCATCGTTCGCTGGCTCGATTACAACGACACATGGCTCGCCGCCGAATGGGGCCATCCGTCCGATAACCTCGGCGGCATTCTCGCGGTGGCCGATCATCTTTCGCAAAAACGCGTGGCCAATGGCGACGCGCCGCTGACCGTTCGCGTGGTACTCGAAGCCATGATCATGGCTCACGAAATCCAGGGCGTGATCGCGCTGGAAAACTCCTTCAATCGCGTAGGCCTTGATCACGTCATCCTGGTGAAAGTCGCCTCGACCGCTGTCACCGCCAAGCTGATGGGCGCCAATCGCGAGCAGTTGTTGTCCGCGTTGTCCCATGCGTTCGCCGACGGACAGGCGCTGCGCACTTACCGTCATGCACCCAATGCCGGGTCACGAAAATCCTGGGCCGCAGGCGACGCGTCCAGCCGTGGCGTGCGTCTGGCGGACATCGCAATGCGTGGCGAGATGGGCATCCCCGGCGTACTGACCGCCAAACAGTGGGGCTTCTACGACGTGTTGTTCAGCCACACCAACAACGACCTGGCGCTCAAGCCCGAAGACAAGCGCGCGTTCAGCTTCTCCCGACCATACGGCAGCTACGTGATGGAAAACGTGCTGTTCAAAATCAGCTTCCCTGCCGAATTCCACGCGCAAACGGCCTGCGAAGCGGCCGTGACGTTGCATCCGCAAGTCAGAAATCGCCTGCACGAAATCGACAAAATCGTCATCACCACCCACGAATCGGCGATCCGTATCATCTCCAAGGTCGGCCCGCTGGCCAACGCTGCGGACCGTGACCATTGCATTCAGTACATGACAGCCGTGCCGCTGGCGTTCGGCAATCTGGTGGCCGAGCACTACGAGGACGACTTCCACGCGGCGCATCCGATCATCGACGTGCTGCGCGAAAAAATGGTCATCGTCGAAGACCCGCGCTACACCCGCGAATACCTGGAGGCCGACAAACGCTCCATCGCCAATGCGATACAGGTGTTCTTCAAGGATGGCTCCAGCACCGAGAACGTGTTGGTGGAATACCCGATCGGCCATCGCCGTCGCCGCACCGACGGCATTCCGCTGCTGGAAGACAAGTTCAAGGCCAACCTGGCGACGCGCTTCACCGCCCAGCGCAGCGCCGAGATTTTTGCGTTGTGCAAGGATCAGGCTGCGCTTGAGGCGACACCGGTGAACCGGTTTGTCGACCTGTTCGTCATTTGATCGGATAAACACCAATCCCCCCGTAGGAGCTGCCGAAGGCTGCGATCTTTTGATCTTCGCTTTTAAAAGCAGAATCAAGAGATCGCAGCCTTCGGCAGCTCCTACGCGTTCCCGTGTTTATCCGTTGAGCCATTTTTCGATGGGCAATTTGGTGATCGCAAACCCCGTCAGCAAAATCGCCGAGTACATCATCAGTTCCCGGGACAAGGTTTGCCCCTCGTACCAGGCACCGATGATCACCGCGAACACTGGAAAAATGATGAACACAAACGACAGGATGATCGGGCTCAGCCGCTTGAGCAGCAGGAAGTAAACGATAAACCCGCCCACCGACGCCACCAGCCCCAGATAGAGCAGGGCGCTCCACGAACGCGCGGTGATGGCATCGAACACCGGTGCTTCGACATTCAATCCGGCGACAAACAGCATCAGCCCGGCAATGCCGATCGGCAGCGTGTTGTAGGTAATTACGCTGATCGCCGTACCGTGTTTTTTAGTCACCACGTAACACAGCGCATGCATCACCGCGGCGCAGAGGATCGCCAATACCCCGAACAATTCAGCATGGTCCAGATGCAGCCCTTGGCTGCGGATGATCATGAACAGGCTGCCGAAACCGATGGCGATGCCTAGCATTTGCGAGGGGTAGACTCTCTCCCGCAGAAACAGCGCGGAAAACAGCAGGATGAACACCGGCATGCAGCTGAACAGCAGCGCCGTCAGGCCGGACGAAACGTGCATCTCGCCGTAGTTGAGCAAGTAATACGGCAGGCTGAAATACGTCAACGTGACGAAGACAAAGAACCAGCGACTTTCCCTGGGAAACAGCAGCGGTTCACGACGGATCAGGGCGAAGCCGAGAAATAGCGGGAAGGCGATGAGGAACCGCAGGCCGGCGGCGGTCAGTGGCGGCACGCTTTCAACGGCAATCTTGATCCCCAGCCACGTGGTGCCCCAGCTCAGGCACACGATCAGGAACAGCACGCTGGTGACCAAGGCGGCGAGCCAGGGTTTTGCGGTACATGAAGGTGCATTGACGGCAATGGACATGAGCGAGCTCCTTTTATGTTCGGAGTTGACCTTCATCTGCAAAAGGTCTATCCCTGATTGAACCTGTTTAAAGCACGCTATTCGGGGCTGGAATGACTGTCAAAACAAGTATTGCCATGGTGTCAATCCTGCGCGACGGCCTGGCGAACGGTCTGGGGGTGAAATACAAACGCCTCGCCGACGCGATCGAAAAAGGCATCGCTGAAGGGCTGATCGAGCCAGGCTGCAAATTGCCACCTCATCGGTTGCTGGCGGATAGCCTCGGCGTGACCATCGGCACCATCAGTCGCGCTTACGGTGAACTCGAACGTGTGGGATTGGTGGTCGCGCGGGTGGGCGACGGCACGTATGTACGTCAGCGCGGAATGGAACGACCGCGGGATGGTGGCTTTCGCAATGTCAGCGATGAACCGCGGGCGTTTTTTGACATGAGCCGCAATCAACCGATTCCGGGGCAGGAAGCGCTTTTTTTGAGTCAGAGCCTGCAAGCGTTGTCCCTTGATCCTGAGGCCTTGCAACACCTCGGGGGCTACAGCGCCGAGGCTGGATTGCTACGCTACCGTGCGGCGGGGGCGCACTGGCTCAGGCATAAAGAGTTTGTCCCGAGCGCCGAGCATATCGTTTGCGTGAACGGCGGCCAGCACGGTCTGTTGTGTGCCTTGATGGGGTTGCTCAAGGCGGGCGATACGTTGGTGACGGAGCACATGACCTACCCGGGGTTGATCAGCGTCGCACGCCAGCTCGGGATAAAACTGATCGGCGTCGGGATGGATGATGAAGGACTGATGCCCGATGCCCTGGCGGAGGTTTGCCGCAACCATCGAGTGTCGGCGCTGTATTGCACACCGACGATCCAGAATCCTACGGCTGCAGTGATGTCCGTCGCACGGCGCGAGGCGATTGCAGAGGTCTGTCGGCAGCACAATCTGTTGATCTTTGAAGACGAAGCCCACGCGGTATTGGCTCAACAGCGGCCGTTACCCTTGAGCCATTTCGCCCCGGAGCGCTCAGTGCTGATCGGCAGCCTGAGCAAGGCGGTTTCGGCGGGTTTGCGAGTCGGTTACCTGCATGCGCCGCAACCGTTGATCGGACGCTTGAGCGCAGCAGTGCGCGGGACGTGCTGGATGGCCAGCCCGTTGTCGCTGGAGGTGGCGAGTCTGTGGATAGAAAACGGCATTGCCGAGCAGTTGCTGGGCCAGCAGATTGCCGAGATCGGTCGGCGCAAGGCGTTGGTAAGTGGTGTGCTGGAGGGCTTGGCGTACAAAACTCATTCCCATAGCCCGCACTTCTGGATCGAAGTGCCCGAGCCGTGGCGGGCTTCGCAGATTTCTGAGGAGCTTAAGGAAAAAAATTATCTGGTGGCTACTGCCGAGATGTTTGCGGTCGGGCATGGGGCGGTGCCGCAGTTCATCAGGGCGAGTGTTTGTAATTCGGCGGGGGATGATCGGTTGTTGCTGGGTGGGTTTGACGCATTGGCGGCAGCATTGGCAGAGACCATGTAATCGTTCTTCGCGAGCAAGCTCGCTCCCACATTTGATCTTCAGTGAACACAGAGTTTGTGTTCGACATTGATCCCCCTGTGGGAGCGAGCTTGCTCGCGATAGCGGTGTTGCTGTCGCCGAAAACCTACTTGAAGCGCCGCTCCACACCTTTCTCCACCAAAATCTTCGCGGAAATTTCTTCAACGGAGAAGTGCGTGGAATTGATGTGCGGAATGTTCTCGCGGCGGAACAGATTCTCCACCTCGCGCACTTCGAATTCGCACTGGGCGTAGCTCGAATAGCGGCTGTTGGGCTTGCGTTCGTTGCGGATCGCGGTGAGGCGATCCGGGTCGATGGTCAGGCCGAACAGCTTGTGCTGGTGGGCGCGCAGGGTGGCAGGCAGTTGCAGGCGCTCCATGTCGTCTTCGGTCAGCGGGTAGTTGGCCGCGCGGATGCCGAATTGCATGGCCATGTACAGGCACGTCGGCGTCTTACCACAACGCGACACGCCCACTAGGATCAGGTCCGCCTTGTCGTAATAATGCGTGCGCGCACCGTCGTCGTTGTCGAGGGCGAAGTTCACCGCCTCGATCCGCTCCATGTAATTGGAGTTGCTGCCAATGGAGTGGGACTTGCCGACGGTGTAGGAAGAATGCTCGGTCAATTCCTGTTCAAGAGGCGCCAGGAAGGTCGAGAAAATGTCGATCATGAAACCATTGGACGTTGCGAGGATCTCACGGATGTCCTGATTGACAATGGTGTCGAAGATGATCGGCCGAAAGCCGTCGGTTTCGGCGGCTTTGTTGATTTGTTGTACCATGACCCGCGCTTTATCCGCGTTGTCGATATAGGGCCGCGTGATTTTGCTGAAGGTAATGTTTTCGAACTGCGCCAACAGGCTTTGACCGAGCGTTTCGGCCGTAATGCCGGTGCCATCGGAGATAAAGAAAGCAGATCGTTTCATTTGCACCTTGGGCCTTAAGCTAGTGACGATTCTTGGATATAGTAGGCGCGATTTGCCGGCCACCAATGGCCCGCATTCTCACTTATTTTCCAGGTCCAGGCCATACAGCTGGCAAACGCTCTAATGAGCAGCCGGCTTCTGAGCTTTTCCAACACAGTTAGTGGAGAGATCACCTTGGTAGAGTACGTAGTTTCCCTCGATAAGCTCGGCGTCCATGATGTAGAGCACGTAGGGGGCAAGAACGCATCCCTGGGCGAGATGATCAGTAACCTTGCAGGTGCCGGTGTATCGGTGCCCGGTGGCTTCGCCACGACAGCTCAGGCTTATCGTGATTTTCTCGAGCTGAGCGGCCTGAACGATCAGATCCACGCCGCCCTCGACGCCCTGGACGTCGACGATGTCAATGCCCTGGCCAAGACCGGCGCCCAGATCCGTCAATGGATCATGGAAGCCGAATTCCCCGAGAAGCTCAACGCCGAGATCCGCATCGCGTTCGCCACGCTGTCGGCCGGCAACCCTGACATGGCCGTGGCCGTGCGCTCTTCCGCTACCGCCGAAGACCTGCCGGACGCTTCCTTCGCCGGTCAGCAGGAAACCTTCCTGAACATCCGTGGTGTCGAAAACGTAATTCGCGCCGCCAAAGAGGTGTTCGCTTCGCTGTTTAACGACCGCGCGATTTCCTACCGCGTCCACCAGGGCTTCGACCACAAGCTGGTAGCCCTGTCGGCCGGCGTGCAGCGCATGGTCCGCTCCGAAACCGGCACCGCCGGCGTGATGTTCACCCTCGATACCGAATCGGGCTTCCGTGACGTGGTGTTCATCACCGGCGCCTACGGCTTGGGTGAAACCGTCGTACAAGGCGCGGTGAACCCGGATGAGTTCTACGTCCACAAAGGCACGCTGGCAGCCGGTCGTCCGGCCATCCTGCGTCGCAACCTGGGCAGCAAAGCCATCAAGATGATCTACGGCGAAGTGGCCACGGCCGGTAAATCGGTCAAGACCATCGACGTGGACAAGGCTGATCGCGCACGTTTCTGCCTGAGCGACGCCGAAGTCAGCGAACTGGCCAAGCAAGCAATGATCATCGAGAAGCACTACAAGTGCCCGATGGACATCGAATGGGCCAAAGACGGCGACGACGGCAAGCTCTACATCGTTCAGGCCCGTCCTGAAACCGTGAAGAGCCGTACCTCGGCCAACGTCATGGAACGCTACCTGTTGAAAGAAACCGGCACCGTGCTGGTTGAAGGTCGCGCCATCGGCCAGCGTATCGGCGCCGGCAAGGTCCGCATCATCAAGGACGTGTCCGAGATGGACAAAGTCCAGCCAGGCGACGTACTGGTCTCCGACATGACCGACCCGGACTGGGAACCGGTCATGAAGCGCGCCAGCGCCATCGTCACCAACCGTGGCGGCCGTACTTGCCACGCGGCGATCATCGCTCGCGAACTGGGCATCCCGGCCGTAGTCGGTTGCGGCAACGCCACCCAGCTGTTGAAAGACGGCCAGGGCGTGACCGTTTCCTGCGCTGAAGGCGACACCGGTTACATCTTCGAGGGTGAACTGGGCTTCGACATCAAGAAAAACTCCGTCGATGCCATGCCGGATCTGCCGTTCAAGATCATGATGAACGTCGGCAACCCGGACCGCGCCTTCGATTTCGCGCAACTGCCGAACGCCGGTGTGGGCCTGGCCCGTCTGGAGTTCATCATCAACCGCATGATCGGTGTTCACCCCAAAGCGCTGTTGAATTACGACGGTCTGCCGCAGGACATCAAGGAAAGCGTCGACAAGCGCATCGCCGGTTACGACGATCCGGTTGGCTTCTATGTCGACAAACTGGTTGAAGGTATCAGCACCCTGGCCGCTGCGTTCACCCCGAAAAAGGTCATCGTGCGTCTGTCGGACTTCAAGTCCAACGAATACGCGAACCTGATCGGCGGCAAGCTCTACGAGCCGGAAGAAGAAAACCCGATGCTGGGCTTCCGCGGTGCTTCGCGTTACATCAGCGAAGCGTTCCGTGACTGCTTCGAACTCGAGTGCCGCGCCCTCAAGCGTGTGCGCAACGAGATGGGCCTGACCAACGTTGAAATCATGGTGCCGTTCGTCCGTACACTGGGCGAAGCTAGCCAAGTGATCGATCTGTTGGCCGAAAATGGCCTGGCCCGCGGCGAGAATGGTCTGCGCATCATCATGATGTGCGAGCTGCCGTCCAACGCGATCCTTGCCGAAGAGTTCCTCGAATTCTTCGACGGCTTCTCTATCGGTTCCAACGACCTGACCCAGCTGACGCTGGGCCTGGACCGTGACTCCGGGATCATCGCGCACCTGTTTGACGAGCGTAATCCGGCGGTCAAGAAGCTGCTGGCCAACGCGATTCAGGCCTGCAACAAGGCTGGCAAGTACATCGGCATTTGCGGTCAGGGTCCTTCGGACCACCCTGATTTGGCCAAATGGCTGATGGAGCAGGGCATCGAAAGCGTTTCGTTGAACCCCGATTCCGTGCTGGAAACCTGGTTCTTCCTGGCTGAAGGTCAAGCTTCGGCTTGATGTGAATGAAGCCTCGGTCATGTGGCCGAGGCTTTAAGAATCAAGTAGGGCGGGCTCCTCTGGAAGCCGCCCTTTTTTGTGCAAGAGCATTATGCAAAGCAGCAGCAACCTATTTCCTGTCGCCCTGATCAGCGCCGAGCGGCGCGGCGATCTGAGCGAAGACGTCTATCGTCTGAAACCCGGCAACAGCCCTGACGGCACCGTCGAACTGGCTGTGACGCGCCTGGGCATGGCGGATGGCTCAGACGCGCGTGGCGTTCCGGTTATTTTGCTTCACGGCAGCTTTTCCAATCGCCGGTTCTGGTTTTCCCCGAAGGGGCTTGGACTGGGCGCCTATCTGACGCGTCTGGGATTCGATGTATGGATTCCCGAAATGCGTGGCCACGGCCTGTCCCAGCGTAACCAGAACTACCGCAAGAACCGCGTCGCCGACTACGCCCGTTACGATTTGCCGGCCATTGGCGCGTTCGTGCGCGAGCAGAGCGGCCAGATCCCGCACTGGATCGGTCACTCGCTGGGCGGGATTACCCTGGCGGCGGCGCTGGGTGGTGAGTACATCGGCGAGCCGGTGGTGGCCTCTGCGGCGTTTTTCGGTACGCAAGTCAGCCGCACCTACTGGCCGCTGAAGATTCCACCGGTGGAGTGGAGCGGGCGCTTCATTCTCAAACGTTTTGCCCAGCTGTCCGGTTCACGGCTCAAGCGCGGTCCGGAGGACGAGCCCATTGGCCTGGCCCTGGAAAGCATGCGCTGGTATGGCCTGTTCGGGCGCTTCGGCGATGCCGACAAGGATTGGTGGGCCGGATTGGCCGACGTTCAGTTACCGGTATTGGCCGTGAGTGCCGCAGGTGACCATCAGGACCCGACCTGGGCTTGTCGCAAGCTGTTCGATCAGGTGGGTTCCGAGCATAAGCAATTCATCAGCCTGGGTCGTGAGCAGGGTTTCGCGGATAATTTCGGTCACGTTGAAATGCTGGTCAGCAAAGCCGCGCAGGTTGAAGTCTGGCCGTTGGTGGCGCGCTGGTTGGCAGATCAGCAAACGCCATTGCTGGGTGAAAAACCGGATCTGGCTGCGGCGGTCTGAGCCTGATGCTCTAACAAGGGCATTTCGCTCTGTTCGGCTTGCGGCTAAGATATGACGCATTGAGCTGTTCTGGTCACGTTTCGACACCCTCGATTGTCTTCCTCTTTACAGGAGTTTCTCGATGAATCATTACCTCACGCCTGACCTGTGCGACGCCTATCCGGAGCTGGTGCAGGTGCTGGAACCGATGTTCAGCAATTTCGGTGGCCGTGATTCTTTCGGCGGGGAAATCGTGACCATCAAGTGCTTCGAAGATAACTCGCTGGTCAAGGAACAAGCCGAGCTCAAGGGCAATGGCAAGGTGTTGGTGGTCGACGGTGGCGGTTCCCTGCGTCGTGCGCTGCTGGGCGACATGATCGCCGAGAAAGCCGCGAAAAATGGTTGGGAAGGGCTGGTGATCTACGGTTGCATCCGCGACGTCGACGTCATCGCGCAAACCGATTTGGGGGTTCAGGCCCTGGCGAGCCACCCGATGAAAACCGACAAGCGTGGCATCGGCGATCTCAACGTAGCGGTGACCTTTGCCGGCGTGACGTTCCATCCTGGCCATTACATCTATGCGGACAACAACGGCGTGATCATCTCGCCAAGCCCGCTGAAAATGCCTGAATAAACAGAAACCAACAAAGGGATGCGGATGTTCGAGGAAGAAAACGCGCAGTGGGGGCTGGTGCATGCCCTGGTGCTGGACGGTAAAGGCGGTGCGCGTTCGATAGCCCGGACTGAACTCGATGACTTGCAGCTGCAGGCCCATGAAAGCCTGTGGCTGCACTGGGATCGCAGTCACCCGCAAACCCAGACCTGGTTGCGAACATCCAGCGGTCTGAGCGAATTCAGCTGTGATCTGTTACTTGAAGAAAACACCCGACCGCGTCTTTTACAGCTTTCGGACAGCGAACTGCTGCTATTTTTGCGTGGGGTCAACCTGAACCCGGGCGCCGAGCCGGAAGACATGGTCTCGGTGCGGATTTTTGCGTCGGCCCAGCGTGTTATTTCTCTGCGTTTGCGTCCGTTGCGCGCCACCGATGATTTGCTGGTGCAGCTCGCCGAAGGCAAAGGACCGAAAACTGCGTCAGAACTCATCCTTTATATGGCGCAATACCTCACCAATAAGGTGCAGGATCTGGTCAGTTGCCTCTCGGAAGTGGTCGATGAGGAAGAAGAAAAGCTGGATGCCGACGAACGGTATACACCCGAGCACGGAGCCGTTTTGCAGATCCGTCGCAGGGCCGCTGCGCTGAAACGTTTTCTTGCGCCGCAGCGGGAAATATTCGGTCAGCTGACACGGATAAAACTGCCTTGGTTCGTCGAACACGACGGTGACTACTGGAACGAATTGAACAACAGCCTGACCCGGTATCTCGAGGAGCTGGAATTGACCCGGGAGCGGGTGGGGTTGGTCCTTGAGGCCGAAGATAGACGTTTGAGCGTGCGAATGAACCGCACGATGTACCGTTTCGGAATCATCACCGGGATCTTTTTGCCGATGAGTTTTCTGACGGGGCTTTTGGGTATCAATGTCGGCGGAATTCCGTTCTCTGCAAGCCCCTATGGCTTCCTGATTGCGTGCGTGATGATGATCTCGGTGGCGTTGGGGCAGTGGTGGTTATTCCGACGTTTGCGCTGGGTCTGAGGGTGAAGCATGTGACCCGAGCAAATTTGATCGCGTCTTTCACAGACATCACGAGAGGTGCGTATGCACGATCCGTTTGAACAGTCTTTGCGCGACATGCTGAACGCCTCGCCGTCCACCCGTGACGACGATGCCTGCCTTGGGCGTGTACTGAAAACCGCCAACCGCCAGGTCGGCGCAGGTGATCTGTTCAGCCTGCTGGGCCGCTGGCTGCCCGCGCTGATGATTGCCTTGAATAACGGATCGGCCCATGTCGCTCCGGTTTCCCGTCACCGTAAACCTACCGTTCGCACTGCTGATAAGGCTGATTGAATATGGAACTTGATCTCTGGACTCAGAGCCTCGTCACTGCAATGACTGCGTTATGGACCAAGGTTGCAAATTTCATCCCGAACCTGTTCGGCGCACTGGTTGTGTTGCTGTTGGGTTTCGTCGTTGCGAAACTTTTGGATACTTTGTTGTCCAAGTTGCTCGCCAAGCTGGGGCTCGATCGCCTGATGGGCGGCACCGGACTGACCAAATTGCTGTCCCGGGCCGGCCTTCAAGTACCGATCTCGACCTTGATCGGCAAGATTGTCTATTGGTTCGTTCTGCTGATTTTTCTGGTTTCTGCCGCAGAATCCCTTGGACTTGAGCGAGTTTCGGCTACGCTGGACATGCTTGCGCTGTATTTGCCGAAAGTATTCGGCGCCGCGCTGGTGCTGCTGGTGGGTGTATTGCTCGCGCAACTGGCCAATGGGCTGGTGCGGGGTGCGGCAGAGGGCGTAGGGCTGGATTACGCTGCGGGCCTGGGGCGAATTGCCCAGGGCCTGGTGATTATCATCAGTATTTCGGTCGCAATCAGCCAGTTGGAGGTCAAGACTGACCTGCTCAACCATGTGATTGTGATCGTATTGATTACCGTTGGTCTGGCGGTTGCGCTGGCCATGGGGTTGGGAAGCCGGGAAATTGCCGGTCAGATTCTTGCGGGAATCTATGTGCGTGAGTTGTATCAGGTTGGGCAACAAGTGCGTGTTGGCGAGGTCGAAGGCCAGATCGAAGAGATCGGCACGGTTAAAACCACATTGCTGACCGATGAGGGTGAGCTAGTCTCTCTCTCCAATCGGATCCTCCTGGAGCAGCATGTGAGTAGCCGCTAACCCGGCAAACCCTGCTAATGTATGCCGCCGCAAAATGCCCTGTAAGGGCTGCGGCGGACATTGACCTGACTGTCGGCCCGACTTGTTTTGAATAAAGCTCAATCGCTGTCCACGCGCTACGACCCCCGCGAGCTCTCTGATGAGGAGTTGGTCGCGCGCTCGCATACCGAGCTGTTTCACGTAACTCGCGCCTATGAAGAACTGATGCGGCGTTACCAGCGAACATTATTTAACGTCTGTGCACGGTATCTTGGGAACGATCGAGACGCAGACGATGTCTGTCAGGAAGTGATGTTGAAGGTGTTGTATGGCCTGAAGAACTTCGAGGGCAAATCGAAGTTCAAGACATGGCTATATAGCATCACGTACAACGAGTGCATCACGCAGTATCGGAAAGAACGGCGAAAGCGTCGCTTGATGGATGCTTTGAGTCTGGACCCCCTCGAGGAAGCGTCTGAAGAAAAGGCGCCGAAACCTGAAGATAAGGGTGGACTCGATCGCTGGTTAGTGTATGTGAACCCGATTGACCGTGAAATTCTGGTGCTACGATTTGTCGCAGAGCTGGAATTTCAAGAGATCGCGGATATCATGCACATGGGTTTGAGTGCGACAAAAATGCGTTACAAACGTGCTCTAGATAAATTGCGTGAGAAATTTGCAGGCATTGCTGAAACTTAGTTCGGCGCAAATATCTCTTACGTGTAGGCAAGTTCTGATAGACTTGCCGCCGAGTTGTCCCCCGGTTTGCGGGACTGCTTCACAATCACCAGATGGGGATTTAACGGATGAAACTGAAAAACACCTTGGGCTTGGCCATTGGTTCTTTGATTGCCGCCACTTCGTTCGGCGCTCTGGCACAAGGCCAAGGCGCAGTTGAAATCGAAGGCTTCGCGAAGAAAGAGCAGTACGACAGCGATCGTAACTTCAAGAACAACGGCAACCTGTTCGGCGGTTCGGTTGGTTACTTCCTGACCGACGACGTTGAACTGCGTCTGGCTTACGACGAAGTGCACAACGTACGTTCCGATGACGGTCGTAACGTTAAGGGCGCTGATACCGCTCTGGACGCTCTGTACCACTTCAACAACCCAGGCGACATGCTCCGTCCATACGTTTCTGCCGGTTTCTCGGACCAGAGCATTGGCCAGAACGGCGGTGGCGGTCGTAACCGTTCCACTTTCGCCAACGTTGGCGGCGGTGCCAAGCTGTACTTCACCGAGAACTTCTACGCCCGTGCTGGCGTTGAAGCTCAATACAATATCGACCAGGGCGACACCGAGTGGGCTCCAAGCGTCGGTATCGGTGTGAACTTCGGTGGCGGCTCCAAGCCTGCTGCTGCTCCAGTTCAAGCACCCGCTGAAGTCTGCTCCGACAGCGACAACGATGGCGTTTGCGACAACGTTGACAAGTGCCCGGACACCCCAGCCAACGTAACTGTTGACGCTGATGGCTGCCCAGCAGTTGCTGAAGTTGTTCGTGTTGAGCTGGACGTGAAATTCGACTTCGACAAGTCGGTAGTCAAGCCTAACAGCTACGGCGACATCAAAAACCTCGCTGACTTCATGAAGCAGTACCCATCCACCAGCACTACTGTTGAAGGTCACACTGACTCCGTCGGTCCTGACGCTTACAACCAGAAACTGTCCGAGCGTCGTGCAAGCGCCGTTAAGCAAGTTCTGACCAACCAGTACGGTGTTGAATCGTCCCGCGTTCAGTCTGTTGGCTACGGCGAATCCCGCCCAGTTGCTGACAACAAAACTGAAGCTGGTCGCGCTGTAAACCGTCGCGTAGAAGCGCAGGTTGAAGCTAAAGCTAAGTAATTAGCTCGCAGCTCTGAAAAGCCCGGCTTAGGCCGGGCTTTTCTTTGTCTGCGATTTGGGTTTTAGCGGGAGATTTGCGTTGCGGCGAAAAGATCGTCCGAACGCGGCCCGAGCCTTCGGCAGCTCCTACGGGATTGGATTTGCACACGGTCAATGTAGGAGCTGCCGAAGGCTCGGGCCGCGTTCGGACGATCTTTTGATCTCATCACACCCCGCGACGGCACCGATCACCAGGATCGCCGGGCTTTTGAGCTCGAAGCTGCAGGCGTCTTCTTCCATTGCCGTCAGGTCGCTCCGACATTCCCGCTGGTGTGGCAGGGAAGCGTTTTCAATCATTGCCACCGGTGTATCCGCCGCCATTCCTCCGGCGAGCAACTGCTCACGAATCTCGCTCAGTTTTTCGACCCCCATATACACCACCAGCGTCGTGCCACCTTGGGCCAGGGCTTGCCAGTTCAGACTGCTGCCATCCTGAGTGTGAGCGGTGACCAGCGTCACGCCACGAGCAATACCCCGCAGGGTCAACGGAATATCGCATTGCGTTGCGCCAGCAAGCCCGGCAGTGATGCCGTTGACCAGTTCCACTTCGACCCCATGTTCACGCAGCCACTGCGCCTCTTCGCCGCCCCGGCCAAAAATGCACGGGTCGCCACCCTTGAGCCGCACCACGCATTTATCGTGGCGGGAATAACGCAGCATCAGGCGATGAATGAACGCCTGAGGTGTGGAGCGACAGCCGCCGCGTTTGCCCACGGGAATGATCCGCGCCTGCGGGCAATGTTCCAGCACCGCGTCGTTGACCAGGTCATCGATCAGCACCACATCCGCTTCGCTCAGCGCCCGCACGGCCTTGAGGGTCAACAATTCCGGATCGCCAGGACCCGCACCCACCAGCCAGACTTTTGCGCTCATAGTGTTTTTCCTCACGAGGTGACGGCGACCGGCTGCGCAGTGGCGGCCAGCAAGCGCTTGATTTCCGGGACGCAGGAGCCGCATTGCGTGCCGCAGCCCAATTCTTGTTTCAAACCCTGCAGGTCCAGGCCGCGGCTAATGCCGGCGCAGACCGCGCTTTGGCTGACGTTTTTGCAGTTGCACAGGGTTTTGTTACCGATAGCCGGTGTACTGGTGTTGCCCGGCGGTGCGCTCAGCGGTGCCAGCAGCCAGCGCCGCAGCTGTTCGTCAGCGCGACCTTCCAGCCACAGGCTTTGCAGCCAGTGTTGGGCAAGGGTTTCACCGGCCAGGCGAATTGCAGTGATCCGGCCGTTCTCGATCCGCACCCGTTTACCGATGGAGCGCCGTGGGTCGTCGTAGGCCAAAACCGGGCCATCGTTGAGTCCCAGGCATTGATCGATATCACGCAGCAATTGCGGGTCGGGCGCGACGGCGCTGGCAGCGCGTATCAGCAGCGCGGGGCGTTCGCGGCCGGCCAGGCTGAGGCTGACGTAGGAAAACGCCTCACAGAGCGGTCGTAGCGTCTCAAAATTCTGTTGAACATTGCCCTCGATCAGGGCGAACAGGTTCCACGGCAGTTGCACCGGTTCCAGGCGTACGCCGCTGTGCTTGAGTTCGGGTTGTTTCGACAAAGGGTCGAAAGCCGGTTGGGTGAGCGCATTTACGCCGCCCTTGAGGAAGCGGTCACCCCAATGCATGGGCAGAAAGGCCTGACCAGGTCGCACGCTGTCGTCACTGCCAACGGCGACAATCACTGCGCCACGGCGACTTTTCAGACTGACCAGGTCGCCCGATTGCAGCCGATGCCGGCGCAGTTCATCCGGGTGCAAACTCAACACCGCTTCACTGACGTGGCCGAAGAGCTGTGCGGCGGTGCCGGTACGGCTCATGCCGTGCCATTGATCCCGCAGGCGGCCGGTGATCAGGGTCAGCGGGAAGCGCGCGTCGCGTTGTTCCTTGGCGGCGCGATACGGGTCGGCCACGAATTGCGCGCGTCCACTGGCCGTCGGGAAAATACCGTCCAGGTACAGCCGGGCCGTGCCTTCACTGGCGCCAGTGGGGAAGGGCCATTGCTGCGGGCCGAGGCGATCGATCAGTTCATGACTGATGCCGGACAAGTCCAGATCACGCCCGCGGGTCAATTGCTTGTACTCGTCGAAGACCTGCGCCGGGTTTTCAAAGGCAAACAGGCTGGTTTGCCCGGGGCGCAGATGTTTTTCCAGGCGCTGTGCGAAATCCACGGTGATCGCCCAGTCAGAGCGGGCTTCACCGGGTGCGAGGATCGCCCGGCGAACGTGGGAAATGCGACGTTCAGAGTTGGTCACCGTGCCGTCCTTTTCGCCCCAACTGGCTGCAGGCAGCAGCAGGTCAGCGAAGGCCGCGGTTTCTGTGGTCCGGAACGCTTCCTGCAACACCACGAACGGGCAGGCTTCCAGTGTCGCGCGCACTGCGGTTTGATCCGGCATTGATTGCGCAGGATTGGTGCAGGCGATCCACAGCGCCTTGATCTTGCCGCTGCGCACCTGCTCAAACAATTCGATTGCGGTGAGCCCGGTGTTTGCAGGCAGTTGATCCACGCCCCAATACGCCGCCACTTCCGCGCGATGTTTGGCATTGGCAGCCTCGCGATGGCCGGGCAGCAGGTTCGACAAGCTGCCGGTTTCGCGGCCACCCATGGCATTTGGCTGACCGGTCAGGGAGAAAGGTCCTGCACCGGGGCGGCCGATTTGCCCGGTGGCCAGGTGCAGGTTGATCAGTGCGCTGTTTTTCGCGCTGCCGGCGGTGGACTGGTTCATGCCCATGCACCACAGCGACAGGAAGCTCGGTGAAGTGCCCACCCATTCAGCGCATTGCTGCAGTTGCTCGACACTGATCCCGCAGAGCTGCGAAACCATCTGCGGCGTGTAATCACGCACCAGGTTTTTCAGTTCGGCCAAGCCTTCGGTGTGGGCCTTGATGAAGTCGCGGTCAACCCAGTCTTCCCACAGCAGCAGGTGCAAAATCCCATGGAACAAGGCGACATCGGTGCCTGGCAGAATCGCCAGGTGCAGGTCGGCCAGATCGCAGGTGTCGGTACGACGCGGGTCGATGACGATGACTTTCATCTGCGGCCGGCGGGATTTCGCTTCCTCCAGGCGACGGAAAAGTATCGGGTGGGCGTAGGCCATGTTGCTGCCGACGATCATCACGCAGTCGCTCAATTCCAGGTCTTCGTAGTTGCACGGCGGTGCGTCGGCGCCCAGGCTGCGCTTGTAACCGACCACGGCCGAAGACATGCACAGGCGCGAATTGCTGTCGATGTTGTTGGTGCCCACCAGCGCTCGCGCCAGTTTGTTGAAGGCGTAGTAATCCTCGGTCAGCAATTGTCCGGAAATGTAGAACGCCACGCTGTCCGGGCCGTGTTCGGCGATGGTCTTGGCAAAAACGCTGGCGGCGTGATCAAGGGCGGTGTCCCAGTCGGTGCGACTGCGGGCCAGGCCTTTGCCCAGGCGCAGTTCGGGATACAACGCCCTGGCTGCGAGATCGCCGGTCAGGTGCAAGGTAGAGCCTTTACTGCACAATTTGCCGAAGTTGGCCGGGTGGGCCGGATCGCCGCTGACGCCGAGAATGCGCTCGCCATCATGCTCTATCAGCACGCCGCAGCCGACCCCGCAATAGCAGCAGGTGGAAGCGGTGATCTGGTTCATCAGCTTGCTTCCCGCAGGGCCAGCAACACCCGGCCATTCTCGACCCGTGCTGAATGGTGGTGAGCGCAACCGATGTCCGGGGCCTGGGCTTCGCCGGTCTCCAGGTCGATCTGCCAGTTATGCAGCGGGCAGGCGACCCGTTTGCCGTAGATCAAACCTTGGGACAGCGGCCCGCCCTTGTGCGGGCAACGGTCGTCGAGTGCGAAAACCTCATCGTCGCTGGTACGAAAAATCGCGATGTCACCTTTCGGGCCGGCGATGATCCGCGAGCCCAGGGCATTGATTTCTTCCAGTGCGCAGATATCCAGCCAGTTCATGCCGGCACCTCCAGGTTCTTCACTGTGATGACGTCGAATTCTTTCTTCAGCAGCGGTTGTTCCAGGCGTTCCTTCCACGGGTCCTGTTCGAACGACAAGGAGAATTGCAAGCGATCGTTGAGCGCCTTGCGCCGCTCCGGGTCCTCCAGCACGGCTTTCTTGATGTGTTCCATGCCGACCCGTTGCAGGTAGTGCACGGTGCGTTCGAGGTAGAAAGCTTCTTCGCGATAGAGCTGCAGGAACGCGCTGTTGTATTCACGCACTTCTTCGGCGGTCTTGAGCTTGACGAAGAATTCCGCGACTTCGGTTTTGATCCCGCCGTTGCCACCGATGTACATCTCCCAGCCCGAATCCACGCCGATAATTCCGACGTCCTTGATGCCCGCTTCCGAACAGTTGCGAGGGCAACCGGAGACGGCCAGTTTCACTTTGTGCGGCGACCACATATTGAACAGGTCGTGCTCAAGCTCGATGCCCAGTTGGGTGGAGTTCTGGGTACCGAAGCGGCAGAACTCACTGCCAACGCAAGTCTTCACGGTGCGGATGGATTTGCCGTAGGCGTGGCCGGACGGCATGTCGAGATCCTTCCAGACGCCCGGCAGGTCCTGCTTCTTGATCCCCAGCAAATCGATACGCTGGCCTCCGGTCACCTTGACCATCGGCACGTTGTATTTGTCGGCCACGTCGGCAATGCGCCGCAGTTCCGAAGGATTGGTCACACCGCCCCACATCCGCGGGACTACAGAGTAAGTGCCGTCTTTCTGAATGTTGGCGTGGGCGCGTTCGTTGATCAGGCGCGATTGCGGATCGTCCTTGGCTTCGCCCGGCCAGGTGGAAATCAGGTAGTAGTTGAGCGCCGGGCGGCACGTGGCGCAGCCGTTCGGCGTGCGCCAGTTCAGATAGCTCATGGTGCCGGCAATGGTCAGCAAATGCTGCTCGCGGATGGCCTGACGAATTTGCCCGTGATTCAAGTCGCTGCAACCGCAAATGGCTTTCTCGCTTTTCGGTTTGACGTCTGCTGCGCCGCCCACGGTGTTGATCAGGATCTGTTCCACCAACCCTGCGCAGGAGCCGCAAGAGCTGGCAGCCTTGGTGTGTTTCTTGACGTCGTCGACGCTGAACAACCCGTGTTCCTGAATCGCCTTGACGATGGTGCCTTTGCACACGCCGTTGCAACCGCAGACTTCGGCGGTGTCGGCCATGCTCATGGCTTTGTCCTGGCCCTGATGTCCTACATCGCCCAGAGCGTTTTCGCCAAACATCAGGTGATCGCGGATCTCGTCGATGGCGTGGTTCTCACGGATCTGCCGGAAATACCAGCCACCGTCTGCCGTATCGCCGTACAGACAGGCCCCGACCAGCACGTCATCCTTGATCACCAGTTTTTTGTAGACCCCGCCGATAGGGTCGGAGAGGGTGATGGTTTCGGTACCTTCGCCGCCCATAAAGTCGCCGGCGGAGAACAGGTCGATGCCGGTGACTTTCAATTTGGTCGACGTCACCGAGCCCTTATAGGTGGCGAAGCCCAGTTGGGCGAGGTGGTTGGCGCAGACCTTGGCCTGTTCGAACAGCGGCGCCACCAGGCCGTAAGCGATGCCGCGGTGGCTGGCGCATTCGCCGATGGCGTAGATGCGTGGGTCGTAGGTTTGCAGGGTGTCGTTGACCAGAATCCCGCGGTTACAGGGAATGCCGGATTTTTCCGCGAGCTCGGTGTTAGGTCGAATACCGGCGGCCATCACCACCAGGTCGGCGGGGATGATGTCGCCATTCTTGAACTCCACCGAGCCGACCCGGCCATTGCCTGCATCGTGCAGGGCCTGGGTTTGCTCGCAAAGACGAAAGTGCAAGCCGCGGGCTTCCAGGGCAGTTTGCAGCAACTGGCCGCTGGTTTTATCCAGTTGCCGTTCCAGCAGCCATTCCCCGATGTGCACCACGGTGACGTGCATGCCGCGCAGCATCAGGCCGTTGGCGGCTTCCAGGCCGAGCAGGCCGCCACCGATCACAACGGCGTGCTTGTGGGTTTTCGCGGTGTCGATCATTGCCTGGGTGTCGGCGATGTCGCGGTAGCCGATCACGCCGTGCAAGGTGTTGCCGGGGATCGGCAGGATGAACGGAGTCGAGCCGGTGGCGATCAGCAGGCGATCGTATTCGGCCTCGCTGCCGTCTTCGGCGATCACGCGGCGTTTGACCCGGTCGATCTCCACCACTTTGCGGTTGAGCAGCAGCTTGATGTTGTTGTCCAGGTACCAGTCCAGATCGTTGAGCACGATCTCTTCGAAGGTCTGTTCACCGGCCAACACCGGTGACAGCAGGATGCGGTTGTAGTTGGTATGGGGTTCGGCGCCGAAGACCGTGATGTCGTACAGCTCATTGCTCAGCTTGAGCAGTTCTTCCAGGGTGCGAACCCCGGCCATGCCGTTGCCGATCATCACCAGTTTTAGTTTTTTCATCAGGTTCTCCGGGGAGCTCGGACCCGCCTCATCAGGGCTTACAGGTCTTGCTCGACAAAATTTGCGCAAACAAAAAAAGGCGTCCCGCTAGTTGCCTAGCGAGGACGCCTTTGTCCTGGTCCCGTTCTCTCGGGCAGCGCATCCTTCGTCGTTGAAGGCTGGGCTTTATGTATGGTGAGAAAGGTAATGCAGTGGTTGTGCCAAGTCGCACAAATGCCGAATTTATGGGCTCTTGTCATGGGAGGAGGTATTTCCGTGCACCGGTTCAATGCGCGATGCCCGGTTTTGAAGCAGAAAAGTCAAAAGATCGCAGCCTACGGCAGCTCCACAGGAGATCGTGGGCACCCGTAGGAGCTGCCGCAGGCTGCGATCTTTTGATCTTTTGGGTGCAGTGAAAAACTCAGCCATGAAACAGTAAAAACAGCAGCACCAGATTCACCAGCAACGACACCAGCGCCAAGGTTCGCCAGACCTTCAACGGTTCGCGCTCCAGCAACGGTCTGGGTCGCACGCTCAAACTGCGCCGCTCGCCCTGTTCCAGTAGCAGCAACCATTCTTCCGCCGTTTCAAAACGTTGACCCGGATCCGCCGCCACGGCGCGCTCCAGACTTTGCGCAATCCATTCCGGCAGGTCGGGTCGATATCGACTGGCGCTGACAGAAACCCCGAACCGTGGGCGCTGGAAGGCTTCGATTTCGCCGTAGGGATAATGCCCGGTGAGCAGGAAATACAGGGTCACGCCGACGGCATACAAATCCTGTTGCGGTGTCGGTGCTTCCCCGCGAAAGGCTTCCGGCGCGATATAGGTGGGCGTTCCAGGCAGGGCAGAAGGCTGATCTTCAGACAGGCCAGGGCAGTAGGCGAGTCCGAAGTCCAGCAGGCGTAATTCGCCGTCGTCCCCCAGCAGCAGGTTCTCCGGTTTGATGTCTCGATGGAGAATCTGCCGTCGATGCAGTATGCCAACGGCGCGCAGCAGGCGTTCGGCCAGATCCTGCCATTGGGGCAGAGGCAGCGGTCCGACATCGGCGTGCAGCTCCGCCAAGGTAGATCCGGAATATTCCCGCATCACGTAGTACAAATGCTGACGCTGACTGGTGGCATGGACTTCAGGGAAATGCCGCCCGGCCACGCGCTTGAGAAACCATTCTTCCGACAGCAACGCCTGCCCGGCCAAGTGATCGTCGCGCAGCGCGCCTGGCAAGGTTTTCAGTAGCCAGGGTTGTTGTTGCCCATCGCGCACCCGATAGAGCAGCGACTGCTGGCTCTGGCCGAGTATCCCTTCGACCTGCCAACCTTCGAAAGTCTGGCCTGGTTTCAAGGCTGGCGGCAGCGGCCATTGCTGCAAATGAATCAATGCATCGCCGATGCTCGTTTCACCGAGGGCATCGACTCGCACCAGCAAGGCGCTGGCGTTGTCCTGGCTGCCGGCCAGATGCGCCGCGTTGACCAAGGTCTGCGCAGCGCTGTTCAAATCCGGTTGATCGCGCAGAATTGCCGCAATCGCGGTGTCGCCCAGCACGGCCCAAATGCCGTCGCTGAGCAGTACGAAACTTTCGTTCAACCGCAGTTCGCCATCGAGAAAATCCAGCACCAAATGCTGATCGAGCCCAAGTGCCCGTTTGAGCACATGCTGCATGCCCGGTTGGTCCCAGACGTGATCCTCGCTGACCCGTTGCAAAGTGTCGGCGTGCCAGCGATAAACCCGGCAATCGCCGACATGGGCCAAGGTAAATCGCCTACCGCGCATGACCAAAGCACTGACAGTGGTGAGCAACGGTTGCCCACCGCCATTGGCCTGCAACCAGCGATTTTGTGCCAGCAGCAGGCGATCCAGTGCCTGCGCGACGCCCCAGGTTTCCGGCGTGGCGTAGTAATCGAGCGCCAGAGCCTGCAACGTCGAGCGGGCGGCGAGGCCACCATCGGCACATTGGCTGACGCCATCGGCGATGGCGAACAGGTAACCCTTGCTCGCCGCCAGCGCCGGGGCCGGAGTCACCAGACGCAGGGCGTCCTGATTCTCCTCGCGAGGGCCAATGGCGCTCGCTTCGGCAAAACTCAGTTGCAGGCTCATTGAGGCCTCAGACTCGAGCAGCGGTCACGGCTGCCGAACCCCAAGTGGTTCTCCAGCGACGTTTCACGCCGTGCAGACCGAACCAGGCCAGAACGCCAAGACTGGCGAACAACCACAAGGCCAGTTGATAACTGCCGGTGCTTTGCTTGATCGCGCCCATGCCTGCTGCCAGCGCAAACCCACCGATACCGCCGGCCATGCCGATCAAACCGGTCATCACACCGATCTCCCGACGAAAACGCTGCGGCACCAATTGGAAAACAGCGCCGTTACCGGCACCCAAACCGAGCATGGTGCAGACGAAAAGTGCCAGCGCCGCGTAGGAGCTCGGCAGATTGAAACCCACCGCAGCGATGCAGACTGCCGCCACCGTGTACATCCCCAAGAGGGTGCGAATGCCACCGAAACGGTCGGCCAGAGCGCCGCCCAACGGACGCATCAAACTGCCACCGAACACACAGGCTGCGGTGTAGTAACCGGCGGTCACCGGGCTGAGGCCATATTGGTCGTTGAAGTAGCCGGGCAGGGCGCTGGCCAGGCCGATGAAGCCGCCGAAGGTCACGCTGTAGAAAAACATGAACCACCAGCTGTCGCGGTCGCCCAAGGCCTTGAAGTAGTCGGACACGGACTTGGCTTTTGGCCGCTCAGGCGCGTTTTTGGCCAACCAGGCGAAGACGATGATGGTCAGAATCAGCGGGATCAGGGCGAATCCGAACACGTTGCTCCAGCCAAATGCTGCGGCCAGCACCGGGGCGATCAGTGCCGCGAGCACGGTGCCCGAGTTACCGGCACCGGCGATGCCCATGGCTTTGCCTTGGTGTTGGGGTGGATACCATTGCGACGCCAGCGGCAGGGCGACGGCGAAGGATGCGCCGGCCATGCCGAGGAACAGGCCCAGCACCAACGCTTGTTCATAGCTGTGGATGCCGAGCTTCCAGGCACCAAACAGTGCGCAGATGACGATCACCTGGCCAATCAGCCCGGCGGTTTTCGGCGATAGGCGATCGGCCAGCAAGCCCATTACAAAGCGCAATACCGCCCCGGCCAGAATCGGCGTGGCCACCACCAGGCCGCGCTGCTGGGTGGTCAGGTGCAGGTCGGCGGCGATTTGCACTGCCAGTGGGCCGAGCAGGTACCAGACCATGAAACTCAGGTCGAAATAGAGGAAGGCCGCGAACAATGTCGGGGTATGGCCAGATTTCCAGAAGCTTGATTTCATCGCGCACCTCAGCTGTTAGGAGTCTCGAGAAGGAGTCATGAGCTTGCAGGTGGGGCGCCGCATCGGCCGCACCACCGGCCCCGGTCTATGGGGCCAAAACAAAAAAACGCCGCCACCGGATTCGCCAAAGGGCAAATGAGGTGAGCGACGTCTTTGTCGTAGGTGGGGCAACCGCCGTTGGTTACCTGTAGTGATTACCTAGCGAGATCTGTGCCACATCTAGAGTTTGTGCCGAGACGAAAAGATCGCAGCCTTCGGCAGCTCCAGGTGTACGCGATACCAAGTAGGAGCTGCCGAAGGCTGCGATCTTTTTGCTCTTCAGCCGAGCAACTCACTCATCGCGATGATCTGCTCCGCCACCTGAATCAGCTTCTGCTGACGGCTCATGGCCTGGCGGCGCATCAGGGTGTAGGCCTCTTCCTCGTTGCAGTCCTTCATTTTCATCAGAAGCCCTTTGGCCAGCTCGATGCGCTTGCGCTCGGCCAGTTGCTGGTCGCGGGTATTGAGTTGGGCGCGCAGGGCCTGGTCGCTTTCAAAACGCGCCATGGCCACGTCGAGAATCGGCTGCAAGCGCTGTGCGTGGATGCCTTCGACGATGTAGGCACTGACGCCGGACTTGATCGCCTGACGCATCACATCGGGGTCATGTTCGTCAGTAAACATCACGATTGGCCGCGGTTGATCGCGGCTCACCAGCACCACTTGTTCCATCACATCGCGGCTCGGTGACTCGGTATCGATCAAAATCACGTCCGGACGCACCGTTTCGACGCGCGCGGGCAGGTCGATGGTCAGGCCCGACTCGTCGATCACCTCGAACCCGGCTTCGGTCAGGGCCGCCTTCAGGCGACCGACTTTCTTCGCGGTGTCGTTGATCAGCAGGATACGCAACATATTCGCAGTCTCCTGTCAGCGGCTGGCGAGAAGGGGCGAGCTGTCGCTCATGGCGTGCAGCTTGAAACTGCGGGCATAGCCGGCGGGGTCCAGGCCATCCCAGACCTTGCCGTCGATCAACTGGCTGCTGCGCATTGGCTGATCACTCGTGGCCACACCGACAGCGGTGGCGGCCTCTCGATACAAGTCTAGTTGCTGGACCTGACGGGCCACGCCCAGGTAGTCCGGGTCGTCGCGCAACAAACCCCAACGGCGGAACTGGGTCATGAACCACATGCCATCGGACAGATACGGCAGATTGACCTCGCCTTCACCATGGAAGCGCAGCGCGTGCGGATCTTGCCAGCGATTACCCAGCCCATCGGCGTAGTCACCGAGCAATCGCGGCTCGATGCAGTCGAGCGGTGCGTCGAGATATTCGGGCGCGCTCAAGAGCTTCGCGGTGCTGCGGCGATTCTCGGTACTTTCTTCGATGAAGCGGCTGGCCTCCAGAATCGCCATCACCAGCGCCCTTGCGGTGTTGGGGTATTGCTCGACAAAGGCGCGTGTGCAACCGAGGACTTTTTCCGGATGATCGGGCCAGATGGTCTGGGTGGTTGCCATCGTGAACCCCAGATTTTGCTGCACCGCGCTGGCGGACCATGGCTCGCCGACGCAGAAGCCGTCGATGCGCCCGGCTTGCAGGTGCGCGACCATTTGCGGCGGCGGCACCACCACGCTGTCGACGTCCTGCAACGGATGAATACCCTGACTCGCGAGCCAGTAATACAACCACATGGCGTGGGTGCCCGTAGGAAATGTCTGGGCGAAGGTGAGTTTTGGGCGACTTTGGTGCACGTGCCGTTCCAGTGCTTCAGGACCGGTCACGTCCAGCGCCTGTAAGCCATGGGAGAGGTTGATGCTCTGGCCATTCTGATTCAGGCCCATGAGCACCGCCATGTCGGTCGACGCGACACCGCCGATGCCCAAATGCACCGCGTAGATCAAACCGTACAGACTGTGGGCGGCGTCGAGTTCGCCACTGACCAGTTTGTCCCGCAGGTTGGCCCAGGACGACTGGCGCTTGAGGTTCAGCGTCAGGCCATAAGGTTGGGCAAAGCCCTGCGTGGCCGCGACCACTACCGAGGCGCAGTCACTCAGGGCCATGAAGCCGAGGTTGATTTCGGTCTTTTCCGGGGCATCGCTGCCGTTGACCCAGGCCAGAGGGTTGGCTGGAACTTCAATCATCAGTAAACACCTTCCATAAAAAAGCGCCGGACCGGCTGCTTGCCAGAGCAAGGCCAAGTGACGACGCCTTTGTCTTTCGACTCATCCCGCCGTTGGCATGAGTGCTTATGTGAGTGACGGTGCAAGGCATATGCCATTGCTCGCTGATTTTGTCGTGCGCCTCGCCTGCAACCCCGATGCCCGGCTATAATCGCCGCCACTTTTCGTAGCCCAGAGTCAAACCCGCCCATGTACACCCTGGCCCGTCAGCTGTTGTTCAAACTTTCCCCGGAAACCTCCCACGATCTGTCCCTGGACCTGATCGGCGCGGGCGGGCGTTTGGGCCTCAACGGCTTGCTGTGCAAGGCGCCGGCGAAAATGCCGGTGACCGTCATGGGCCTCGACTTCCCGAACCCGGTGGGTCTGGCGGCCGGTCTGGACAAGAACGGCGCGGCCATCGACGGTTTTGCGCAACTGGGTTTTGGTTTTGTCGAAATCGGCACCATCACTCCGCGTCCGCAGCCGGGCAACCCGAAGCCACGCATTTTCCGTCTGCCGGAAGCCGAGGCGATCATCAACCGCATGGGGTTCAACAACCTCGGCGTCGATCACCTGCTGGCTCGAGTGGCGGCGGCCAAGTTCAAGGGCGTGCTGGGTATCAATATCGGCAAAAACTTCGATACCCCGGTTGAGCGGGCGGTCGACGACTACCTGATCTGCCTGGACAAGGTCTACGCCCACGCCAGCTATGTGACGGTCAACGTCAGCTCGCCGAACACCCCGGGCCTGCGCAGCCTGCAATTCGGCGATTCGCTGAAGCAATTGTTGGCCGACCTGGCGACGCGCCGCGCAGAACTGGCGCTGCGCCATGGCAAACATGTACCACTGGCGATCAAGATTGCGCCGGACATGACCGACGAAGAAACCGCTCAGGTCGCGCAAGCGCTGATCGAAACCGGGATGGACGCGGTGATCGCTACCAACACCACCCTGAGCCGCGTCGGCGTAGAAGGCATGGAGCACGGCGACGAGGCGGGCGGTCTGTCCGGCGCACCGGTTCGTGACAAGAGCACCCACACCGTGAAGGTGCTGGCGGCCGAGTTGGCCGGTCGCTTGCCGATCATCGCCGTGGGCGGCATCACCGAAGGCAAGCACGCGGCTGAGAAAATCGCTGCGGGTGCCAGCCTGGTGCAGCTCTATTCCGGCTTCATCTATAAAGGCCCGGCGCTGATTCGTGAATCCGTAGACGCCATCGCCGCCCTGCGCTGATCCCTGTGGGAGCGAGCTTGCTCGCGATGACGGACTTGCATCCAACGTCATTGTTGAATGTTAAGCCGCTATCGCGAGCAAGCTCGCTCCCACAGAGATGTATGCTGCTCAAGGTGAGATTTTGGCAGGCATAAAAAAGGGCTCCTCGAAGGAGCCCCTGGGCCGAAGCCCGCCGCCCGGATGGGGCGTGCGTGGTAAGTCGTTACGTAATCAGATTGTCGTGTCGGAGTGTGTGCCCTGTGTTAGCCGACGGCGTGAAGTTCGTTGAGTCTATGGATTCCCGCAGTGCCGGTCATACCGTCCCAGTTGTCGCCGCGTCCTTCTCGCCAGCCGTTAATCCAGGCTTGGCGTACCGACGGTAGAGTAAATGGGCAAAGCTCACGGGATTTGCCACCAACGCCATATTGATATCCGCGCAAAAATGCTCTTTCCAACGGATCACGCTTAAGTCTTCTCATAGGGTGTTGCCCTCACTTGTTGACTGTATTAATCGTGTCGACCTCAATCGAGGTCTGGCAGAAAAACTCCTGCCGTTGGGGCTCGCTGCCGGCGTCGCGAGCCAAGGTGTTGACGTCATTGCGGCGTCAACCTGTATTGAGTTCTAACCAATGCGTCACATCGAGGGAATGATCGTTTTGTCATAAGGACGTAACGATAAAGATGGTATGGCGATAAGTAACACGATGTTGTCCCGTGTCTATTGGCAAAACCCCGGTATGATCAGCCCCGCGCTGCATGATGGGGTTAATCCTTTAGTGAGAATGCCTCCTGTTGAGCAGGGGGACTATTCGACGAAGGGTCGACTTATGACATTTTGTTGCATCAACTTTTTTATCTGTCTTTGCATCTAAGCTCTTTTAACCCGAGCTTGCAGGGGTGGGACGGCACACCTTCGTGCCACGCGGGCGCTCTTTTAGAAAAGCGCCTGATTGAAAACCGGGCCGGCAATGCGTTGCCGGTTCACTTAGCTAAAGGCTCTGGAATTACCATGTCCGATCGTTTCGAACTCTTCCTCACTTGCCCCAAAGGCCTTGAAGGCCTGCTCATCGAGGAAGCCATCGGGCTTGGCCTTGAGGAAGCGCGTGAGCACACCTCTGCCGTGCGCGGCATGGCCACCATGGAAACCGCTTATCGCCTGTGCCTGTGGTCGCGTCTGGCGAACCGGGTGCTGCTGGTGCTCAAGCGTTTCCCGATGAAGGACGCCGAAGACCTTTATCACGGCGTGCTGGATATCGAGTGGCAAGACCACATGCTCAACGATGGCACCTTGGCCGTTGAGTTCAGCGGTCACGGCTCGGGCATCGACAACACCCACTTCGGCGCCTTGAAGGTCAAGGACGCCATCGTCGACAAACTGCGCACGCCGCAGGGCGATCGTCCTTCCATCGACAAGCTCAACCCGGATCTGCGCATTCACCTGCGCCTGGACCGTGGCGAAGCCATCCTGTCCCTCGACCTCTCCGGCCACAGCCTGCACCAGCGCGGCTATCGCTTGCAGCAGGGCGCGGCGCCGCTGAAGGAAAACCTCGCGGCCGCGATCCTGATCCGTTCCGGCTGGCCACGCATTGCGGCCGAAGGCGGCGCGCTGGCTGACCCGATGTGCGGTGTCGGTACGTTCCTCGTCGAAGCCGCGATGATTGCCGCCGACATGGCGCCGAACCTGCGTCGCGAGCAGTGGGGCTTCACCGCCTGGCTCGGTCACGTCCCGGCGCTGTGGAAAAAGCTTCACGAAGAAGCCACTGAGCGTTGCGCGGCCGGTCTGGCCAAGCCACCGCTGTGGATTCGCGGTTACGAAGCCGACCCGCGCTTGATTCAACCGGGCCGCAACAACGTTGAACGTGCCGGCCTGAGCGAGTGGATCAAGATCTACCAGGGCGAAGTCGGGACGTTCGAGCCGCGTCCGGACCAGAACCAGAAAGGCCTGGTCATCTGCAACCCTCCGTACGGCGAGCGTCTGGGCGACGAGGCGAGCTTGCTCTACCTCTACCAGAACCTCGGCGAGCGTCTGCGTCAGGCCTGCCTGAACTGGGAAGCCGCGGTGTTCACTGGTGCCCCGGACCTGGGCAAGCGCATGGGCATCCGCAGCCACAAACAGTATTCGTTCTGGAACGGCGCGTTGCCGTGCAAGTTGCTGCTGATCAAGGTCACGCCAGATCAGTTCGTCACTGGCGAACGCCGCACCCCGGAACAGCGTCAGGTCGAGCGTGAACAAGTTCAAGCCGAAGTCGAAGTCGCAGACAACGACGTAGCACCCGGCAAGTACGAGAAGTACAACAAGAACGGCAACCCGATCAAACCGGCGCCGGTGGTGATCGAACAGCCGCGCTTGAGCGAAGGCGGGCAGATGTTTGCCAACCGTCTGCAAAAGAACCTCAAGGCCCTCGGCAAGTGGGTCAAGCGTGAAGGCATCGACTGCTACCGCGTCTACGATGCCGACATGCCGGAATACTCGATGGCCATCGACCTGTATCAGGATTGGGTCCACGTCCAGGAATACGCCGCGCCGAAGTCCATCGACCCGGAAAAAGCCTCGGCGCGTATGTTCGATGCCCTGGCGGCCATTCCGCAGGCCTTGAACATCGACAAGAGCCGCGTGGTGGTCAAGCGTCGCGAGCGTCAGAGCGGCACCAAGCAGTACGAGCGCCAAGCGGCACAGGGCAAGTTCGTCGAGGTCAACGAAGGCGGCGTGAAGCTGCTGGTGAACCTCACGGATTACCTCGACACCGGGCTGTTCCTCGATCACCGGCCAATGCGCATGCGGATTCAGAAAGAGGCAGCCGGCAAGCGCTTCCTCAACCTGTATAGCTACACCGCAACCGCCAGTGTTCACGCAGCCAAGGGCGGCGCGCGCAGCACCACCAGCGTCGACCTGTCGAAAACCTATCTGGACTGGGCGCGTCGCAACTTGTCGCTGAACGGTTTCTCCGAGAAGAACCGTCTGGAGCAGGGCGACGTGATGGCCTGGCTCGATGCCTGCCGTGACGAGTACGACCTGATCTTCATCGATCCGCCGACGTTCTCCAACTCCAAGCGCATGGAAGGGATCTTCGACGTGCAGCGTGACCAGGTGCAATTGATCGACCTGGCCATGGCGCGTCTGGCCCCGGGCGGCGTGTTGTACTTCTCCAACAACTTCCGCAAGTTCCAGCTCGAGGAAAACCTCACCGAGCGTTATGCGGTCGAGGAAATCACCGCCCAGACCATCGATCCGGATTTCGCTCGTAATGGCAAAATCCACCGTGCCTGGAAAATCACGGCTCGTTGACGCTCGAAGGGATTGGATCCACAGAGCCTTGATTTTTAAAGGCTCTTGGCTTCTTTCTGTGCTGGTCAAATTGATGGCTAATAGCTATAACTCAACGCATGGCCAATGGGCTTTCCCGCACCTGGCGATGTGAGTTGCGTCTATGTCGTTGCACGCCGTGCGCCCGAAGATCCTGGGTTTTATCAGTGAAGATGTCTCGGCCTGGCTGGTCGCACTGCTGGTATTGGTCGTCGGCGGGATTCTCACGGGATTGCTGGCGTGGTCGACGCTGAATCTGTTCCACCATCAATTGCGGCAACGTTTCCAACTGCTGGCCAGTGAACGTTACAGCCGTATCGAAGAACGCTTCGAAGATCAGGAGCAGCGCCTCGATGGCCTGCGCCGGTTCTTTGCCAATTCCGATTCGGTCTCCCGAGCGCAGTTCGACGGTTACACCCAACCGCTGCTGCACCGGACTCAGGCCTATTCCTTCGCCAAGCGGGTAACCGGTGCCGAGCGGGCGGTATTTGAACGCCAGGTGCGTGCAGAGGGTTTACCCGAGTTCACCCTGCGCGAAATCAATGCCGACGGCCAACTGCAACTGGCGGCCGAACGGGATGAGTACGTGGCGGTGCTGTATAGCCAGACCCAAAGCAAACTGGGTTCGCCGCTGGGCTATGACTTGTGGGCTCAACCCTTGCGCCGTTCCACCCTTGAACGGGCCGATCAGCACGGCGGCATGGCGGTATCGCAGCCGATGCATCTGGTCAGTATCGAACCGGCCTATGCGCGCGGCGTGCTGCTGGTCGCACCGGTGTTGCTGCGCAATAGTCCGGCTACGGCGGGGGTGAAATCGTACGGTTATGTCATGGCCGTGATCAGCATGCATCAGTTGCTGGCGGACGGGCTGCCGGACGCTGGCCGTGACTATCTTTCGGTGCGCATCCTCGACTTATCCACAGACGATCAGCACGAAGTGCTTTATGAGTCCCCCAACACGCCGGCGCCCAGTGAGTTGTCCGCGACCCAGCTGTTGCGGCTTGCCGACCATGACTATCAAGTCGACATTCAGCCCAGCGATGCCTTCCTGCGAGCCAATCACTCTTCGGTGACCACCTTGGTGGTGCTGGGCGGCTTGCTCAGTCTGTTGCTCAGTGCCTTGCTCTATGTGCTGGTCAGTCAGCGTCGACGGGCGCTGAAAATGGTCGAGCAACGGACCCAGGAACTGCGCGCCCGTGAGCAGGAGTTGCGCGGCACCCATGGTCAGTTGCGCGGCGTGCTGAATGCCGCGACCCAAGTGGCGATCATCGCCACTGACCTGCGCGGGGTTATCCGCACCTTTAATGCCGGTGCCGAGCAAATGCTCGGTTATGCCGGCGCTGAGGTGGTGGGCCACATGACCCTGGAAAACCTGCACCTGCCCCGAGAGCTCCTGGCACGTTCGGCGGAGTTGAGCGCGCGTTATGGCAAACCGATTCCGACCTGCCAGGCGATGTTGGTCGAGGGCGGCGAGGAGGGCGGTCACGAAGCGCGGGAATGGACGCTGCTGCGTAGCGACGGCAGCCATTTGACGGTGAACATGCTGGCGACCCCGGTCCTCGACGAGCAAGGCTTGTGGGTCGGGCACCTGGCGATCTGTATCGACATCACTGAACGTAAGCGGGTCCACGAGGCCCTGGCGGCACGGGACCTGTTGTTGAAGAAACTCAGCGCCCATGTGCCCGGCGGGATCTACCAATTCAAAATGGAATTCGATGGGCGCTTCAGTGTGATCTACGCCAGCGACGGTATTCGCGAAATCTACGAACTTGAACCGGATGTGCTGTTGTTCAACGCCGAAGCGATTTTCACGCGGATTCATCCGCAGGACACCACCCGGGTCCGCGCTTCGATCCGGGCGTCGGCGGACACCCTCAGCCCTTGGCGCGAGGAGTACCGCGTGCAGCTGCCCCTGCGCGGCCTGCGTTGGGTTCGTGGCGAGGCGACGCCGGAGGAATTGCCCGGTGGCGGCGTGCTCTGGCACGGCTACATCTCGGACATCTCCGATTTGAAACGGGTGGAAGAAGAACTGCGGGCACTATCGATCACCGACTCGCTGACCGGGATCCACAACCGCCGCTATTTCCAGGAACGCCTGACCACCGAAATGGTCCGGGTCGAACGCGGTGGCGGCGAACTGGCGGTGATCATGCTCGATATCGACCATTTCAAACGCATCAATGATCAGCATGGCCACGCGGTTGGCGATCGGGTGTTGCAGATCGTGTGCGAACGCATCGGCCATCGTCTGCGCCGCACCGATGTGTTCTGTCGCCTGGGTGGCGAGGAGTTCATGGTGCTTTGCCCGGATATCAACGGCGAGCATGCCCATGTCCTGGCCTTGCAGCTATGGCAAGGGTTGCGCAGTTCGCCGATTGAAGGCGTCGGGACAGTGACCGCCAGTTTCGGGATTGCCAGTTGGCGAGTCGGGGAGGGCGCGGATGCGCTGCTGCTGCGGGCGGATTCGGGGGTGTATGCGGCGAAACTGGCAGGACGGGATCGGGTTGAGGGGGAGATGACCTGAGCCTCCATGCGGAACCCTGTGGGAGCGAGCTTGCTCGCGATAGCGGTGTGACAGTCGACATCAATGTTGAATGTCAGGGCCTCATCGCGAGCAAGCTCGCTCCCACATTGGATCTTGGGTGTCTGGTAGATCCGGTTAGAGCACCGAAGCCGTTTCCGGCAGTTTCGGCTGGCGATACAGGTCCAGCAGCACCTGATCCAGCACCGACGACGCGCCAAACGGTGCCTTGTCGTTGAGGATGGCCACTACCGCCCAGGTATTGCCGTTGATGTCACGGCTGAAACCGGCAATTGCCCGCACCGTATTCAGGGTGCCGGTCTTGATGTGCGCTTCACCGCGCATCGCCGTGGTCTTCAGGCGTTTGCGCATGGTGCCGTCGGTGCCGGCAATCGGCATCGAGCTGATGAACTCGGCTGAATACGGGCTTTTCCAGGCCGCTTGCAGCATGCCGGCCATTTCACGCGCACTCACCCGTTCCGCACGGGACAGGCCGGAACCGTTCTCCATCACCAGGTGCGGCGCGGTGATGCCTTTCTTCGCCAGCCACTGACGCACCACACGCTGTGCAGCCTTGGCATCGTCACCGTCGGCCTCAGTGCGGAACTGCGCACCCAGGCTCAGGAACAGCTGCTGGGCCATGGTGTTGTTACTGTATTTGTTGATGTCGCGGATGATTTCCGCCAGGTCCGGCGAGAAGGCTCGAGCCAGGACCTTGGCATCTTTAGGTGTTGGCGCCAGACGGTCCACGCCCTGAATGCTGCCGCCCAGTTCTTTCCAGATCGCTCGCACGGCGCCTGCGGTGTAGGTCGCGTGGTCGAGCAGCGACAGGTAAGTCTGGGAGCTGCAACCCTCGCCCAACTGGCCGCCGACCGTCACGGTCACGCTGCCATCGGCCTGGGTCACCGGGTTGTAACGCACGCCACCGGTGCATTGCTTGGAGTTGACGGCTTTGACCTGGTTTTCGATGCGAATGGTGGCAATCGGCGGTTCCACCGACACCAGCACCCGGCCGTTGTCGTTACGCGCCACAAAGCGCAAGGCCTTGAGGTTGACCATCAGCGCGTCAGGTTTGACCAGGAACGGCTTGTTATCGTCATTGCCGTCGTCGTTGAACTGCGGCAATTGCGGTTGTACGAAGAAATTGCGGTCCAGCACCAGGTCGCCGGTGATTTGAGTCACACCGTTGGCGCGCAGGTCACGCATCAGCAACCAGAGCTTTTCCATGTTCAGCTTCGGATCGCCGCCACCCTTGAGGTAGAGGTTACCGTTGAGGATGCCGCCGCTGAGGGTGCCGTCGGTGTAGAACTCGGTTTTCCACTGGTGGTTCGGGCCGAGCATTTCCAGCGCCGCGTATGTGGTGACCAGTTTCATGGTCGAGGCCGGATTGACCGAGACGTCAGCGTTGAAAATCGTCGGGGTGCCAGGGCCGTTGAGCGGGATCATCACCAGCGACAGGGCGTTGTCCTGCATCTTGCTGGCCTTGAGGGCTTTTTCAACGTTTGGCGACAGCGCGGTGTTGATCGGGGCGGCGGAAACAGAGAAGGCCAGAGGGAGCAGAAAACCGGCCAGTAACAATGGACGCAAAGATTTGATCATGTGAAATAAAACCCTACAGCCGAGGGGAAAAAGACGAGGGCATGAAGATAAATTCCCTCAGTGGTCATGAAAGTGTCGGCATTATGCCCCAAGGTGTAGCGGCTTGTGCCGTACCCTGGTCCTCTAATTCGCTATTTTTTTACCGACGGTAGGGCCTGCAACCCAGAGAGACGGGCAATCGGCGCCTTAAACTGCTAAAGTGCCGCCCGTTATTACTTATGAGGATTGTTCCAATGGCGACTAACCGTTCCCAGCGTCTGCGCAAAAAACTGTGCGTCGATGAATTTCAAGAGCTGGGTTTCGAACTGAACCTGGATTTCAAAGAAGATTTGGCTGATGAAGCCATTGATGCTTTCCTCGACGCGTTCCTGAAAGAAGCCATGGAAGCCAACGGTCTGGGCTATGTTGGCGGCGACGACTTCGGTCTGGTTTGCCTGCAGAAGCGTGGCTCGGTGTCCGAAGAGCAGCGTGCCGCTGTTGAAGCCTGGCTCAAAGGCCGCAGCGAACTGACTGAAGCAACCGTCAGCCCGCTGATCGACGTCTGGTACCCGGAAAAGCCGATCAATCCGGTAGCTTGATGTTGTAAAAAACGGCGACCCAAGGGTCGCCGTTTTTTTTGTGAAGATCAAAGGATCGCAGCCTCGTTTCACTCGACAGCTCCTACAGGATGAACGCAATCGATGCGGGAGCTGTGTAGGAGCTGTCGAGTGAAACGAGGCTGCGATCTTTTGCTTTTCAGGCTTTACGCCAGTTCAGAATCACCAGCGTCAACACCCCCGCCACAATCCCCCAGAACGCCGAACCGATGGAAAACAGTGTCAACCCCGACGCCGTGACCATAAAGGTAATCAGCGCCGCTTCACGCTCCTTCACTTCGCTCATGGCGATGCTCAAGCCGTTGATGATCGAGCCGAACAACGCCAGCGCCGCAATCGACAGCACCAACTCTTTCGGCAGCGCGGCAAACAGTGCCGCCAGTGTCGCGCCGAACACCCCGGCAATCCCGTAGAAGATCCCGCACCAGACGGCCGCCGTGTAGCGCTTGTTGCGATCCTCATGGGCATGCGGCCCGGTGCAAATCGCCGCGCTGATGGCGGCGAGGTTTATCCCGTGGGAACCGAACGGCGCCAGCAGCAACGAAGCGATGCCGGTGGTGGTGATCAGCGGCGAGGCCGGCACGGTGTAACCGTCGGCGCGCAGCACGGCGATGCCGGGCATGTTCTGCGAGGTCATCGCCACGACAAACAGCGGAATGCCGATGCTGATGGTCGCAGCCAGGGAGAAGTGCGGCGTGGTCCAGACCGGCGTCGCCACTTCCAGATGGAAACCGCTGAAGTCCAGCAGGCCCATGAACCCTGACAGCGCCGTGCCGATCAACAGCGCGGCCAGTACGGCATAACGCGGCGACAGGCGTTTGACCACCAGATAAGTGAAGAACATGCCCAATACCAGCGCGGTGCGATGCTGCGCGGCGACGAAGATTTCGCTGCCGATCTTGAACAGAATCCCCGCCAGCAGAGCGGCGGCCAATGACGCCGGAATCTTTTTCACCAGCCGCTCGAAGCTGCCGGTCAAACCACAAATCGTCACCAGAATCGCGCAGGTAATGTAGGCGCCGATGGCTTCGCCGTAGGTCACGCCGCCCAGACTGGTGATCAGCAACGCCGCGCCGGGTGTCGACCAGGCGATGGTGATCGGCGTGCGGTAACGCAAAGACAGGCCAATCGAACACACCGCCATGCCAATCGAGATCGCCCAGATCCACGACGATATCTGCCCGCTGGTCAGACCCGCCGCTTGCCCGGCCTGAAACATCAGGACCAGCGAGCTGGTGTAACCGGTCATCATCGCGATGAAGCCGGCGACGATCGCAGAAGGCGACGTATCGGCAAAAGGGCGGAGCTGCGTGTGCGTGACGTCGTTCATGACAGCGGTGTTCCTTGTTCTGATGAAGATGTCCGAAACGCCGCTGAACCCTGTGGGAGCGGGCTTGCTCGCGAAGGCGGTGTGTCAGTCAAAGCAGATGTCGACTGATACACCGCCTTCGCGAGCAAGCCCGCTCCCACAGGGCGGCGGATTCTGCGTTCAAGCCTAAACTCAAAAGTAACCAGTCGTTGCAATACAGCGGAAGTGACAAACAGCCGTACAGTCGTGTTGCCACCCTCCATTGTGTACAATCGCAGTGTTTTTTACGCGATACTTGCCAGCGACCCACTGTGCCGTATTACAGTCACGGTCAATTCGCCGCAGTTCTTCCGACTCGAGTGCCCATGAACGAACAGTTGCAACCCCTAAAGAAACAACCGCGAGCAGGCAAAGCCGGCCGCAGCGGTACCCAGGACGATATTGTCTATGCGCATATCTTCGAGGCCATCCTCGAACAGCGTCTGGCGCCCGGTACCAAGTTGAGCGAAGAAGCGCTGGGGGAAATTTTCGGGGTCAGTCGCACCATCATTCGCCGCGCGCTGTCGCGCCTGGCCCATGAAGGCGTCGTGCTGCTGCGGCCGAACCGTGGCGCTGTCGTCGCCAGCCCGAGTGTCGAAGAGGCTCGCCAGGTGTTCATGGCCCGGCGTCTGGTGGAGCGAGCGATCACTGAATTGGCGGTGCAGCACGCCACTGCCGAGCAGATTGCCGAGTTGCGCCAGATGGTCAACGACGAGCGCGACAGCTTCTCCCGTGGCGATCGCGGCGCCGGTATTCGTCTGTCGGGCGAGTTCCACTTGAAGTTGGCCGAAGCGGCGAAAAATGCGCCGCTGATCAGCTTCCAGCGCAGCCTGGTGTCCCAGACTTCGTTGATCATTGCCCAGTATGAAAGCGGCAATCGCTCCCACTGTTCCTACGACGAGCACACCCAGCTGATCGACGCCATCGAAGCGCGTAACGCTGAACTGGCGGTGGACCTGATGATGCATCACATGGATCACATCGACAGCAAACTCAACCTCGACGAGGAAAGCGCGTCGGATGATTTGCATGCGGTGTTCTCGCATTTGTTGCAGACCAAGAAGCCAGGGCGGCCAGCGGTCAAGCTCTGATTGTTGGTTGTTGGTTGTTGGTTGTTGAAAAGTTCGCAGCCTCGTTTCACTCGACAGCTCCTACAGGGGTGCGTTTTCCAATGTAGGAGCTGTCGAGTGAAACGAGGCTGCGATCTTTTGATCTTCTGACAGGCAACAAAAATCCCCCGGGGCTGTAGAGCTGCGGGGGATTTTTTTGTGCCCGGAAGAACCTAGCGCTGATGCACCTGATTCCCCGCCGCATACGTCTGCAACACCGTCCGGTCATCCCCCAGCGTCATCAATACAAACAACGTCTCGGCAATGTTATTGGCCTGCTTCAAGCGATAGCTGAGCAGCGGTGTGGCGTTGTAGTCCAGCACCAGGAAGTCCGCATCTGTGCCCGGTTGCAGGGTGCCGATCTTGTCTTCCAGACGCAGCGCGCGAGCGCCACCGAGGGTGGCCAGGTACAGCGATTTGAACGGGCTCAACCGTGCGCCTTGCATCTGCATGACCTTGTACGCTTCGTTCAAGGTTTGCAGCAGTGAGAAACTGGTGCCGCCACCAACGTCCGTACCGAGGCCGACATTCAACTTGTGCTTCTCGGCCATCGGCAGGTTGAACAAACCGCTGCCGAGGAAGAAGTTCGACGTCGGGCAGAAGGCGATCGCCGAGCCGGTTTCTGCCAGTCGCGCGCATTCGTCATCGCACAGGTGCACGCCGTGGGCGAATACCGAGCGCTCGCCGAGCAGCTTGTAATGGTCGTAGACGTCCAGGTAACCCTTGCGCTCCGGGAACAGCGCCTTGACCCACTCGACTTCCTTGAGGTTTTCGCTGATGTGGGTCTGCATGTACACGTCAGGAAATTCGCTGAGCAACTGACCCGCGAGAGTCAGCTGTTCCGGGGTGCTGGTCGGGGCAAAGCGCGGGGTGACCGCGTAGTGCAGGCGACCCTTGCCGTGCCAGCGCTCGATCAGCGCCTTGCTTTCGACGTAGCTGGATTCGGCGGTGTCGGTCAGGTAGTCCGGCGCGTTGCGGTCCATCATCACCTTGCCGGCGATCATCCGCAGGTCCAGCTGCTCGGCGGCTTCGAAGAACGAGTTCACCGATTGCGGATGCACGCTACCGAACACCAGCGCGGTGGTGGTGCCGTTGCGCAGCAGTTCCTTGATGAAAATGCCCGCGACTTCGTCCGCGTGAGCCTTGTCGGCAAACTGGCTTTCGCACGGAAAAGTGTAAGTGTTGAGCCAGTCCAGCAGCTGCTCGCCGTAGGCGCCGACCATGCCGGTTTGCGGCAAGTGAATGTGGGTGTCGATGAAGCCCGGAGTGATCAGCGCGTCCTGGTAATGGGTGATCTCGATGTCGGCCGGCAGTGTCGGCAGCAAGTCGCTGGCGTGACCAAGGGCGCTGATCTGGCCGTTATCGACCACCAGCAGGCCATCTTCGAAATACTCGTAAGAGGCTTCGATACCGACTTCGGCAGGGTCGGCGATGCTGTGCAGAATGGCGGCGCGGTAGGCTTTGCGAGTCAGAGGCATAAAATTTCTCAATTCGTGGCTTGGCTGCGGCGTGAGGCAGGCAGCAGTTTGGCGATCGATGATCCGGCGCTGGCGGTGTGCTGGCCGAAATTGGCGTTATAGGTGGCGATGATTTCGCCGGCGATGGAGATGGCGATTTCCACAGGCAACTTGCCTTTGACTTCGCCGATGCCCATCGGGCAGCGCATGCGTTGCAGCACGGCGCTGTCGAAACCACGGTCGCGCAAGCGGTGTTCGAACTTCACTCGTTTGGTCTTCGAACCGATCAGGCCGAAGTAGGCGAAGTCGTTGCGCTTGAGGATCGCGGCGGTGAGTTCGAGGTCGAGCTGGTGATTGTGGGTCATGACGATGCAGTAGCTGCCGGCGGGCAGGTCATCGATTTCGTCCACCGGTTCTTCGGCGACGATTTTGCGTACGCCATGGGGGATTTGTTCGGGGAATTCTGCTTCCCGCGAATCGATCCAGCGCACCCGGCAGGGCAGGCTGGCGAGCAGCGGCACCAGCGCCCGACCGACATGGCCGGCACCGAACACGGCAATCTGCGCCTGGACCTGGCCCATCGGTTCGAACAGCAACACCGTCACGCCGCCGCAGCACTGGCCCAGGCTGGCGCCGAGGCTGAAGCGCTCCAGGTGCGTGTCCTGCTTGCCGCTGGCAAGCATCTCGCGGCCGATTTGCATGGCCTTGTATTCCAGATGCCCGCCACCGATGGTGTCGAAGGTCTGGCTGGCGCTGATGACCATCTTCGAGCCGGCGTTACGCGGCGTCGAGCCGAGCTCTTCGATGATGGTGACCAACACGCAGGGTTCACCCTGGGATTGCAGGTCGGCGAGGGCGTCGATCCAGTTGTACATGTTTCACCTCGACATCTGTGTTGTCTGTTCGGCCGCCTTCGCGAGCAAGCCCGCTCCCACATTTTGAATGCATTTCAATGTGGGAGCGGGCTTGCTCGCGAAGGCCGCGCCTCGGTCTAAAGCGAAGCCAGCTCGGTTTCAGCTTCCACGGCTTTCGCCACCTTCAACTGGCGCATCTGCTCACAGCCCCACAACACCCGCTCCGGGGTCGCCGGTGCGTCGATTTTCGGTTGATGCTTGTAGTCGCCAAGGCTCGCCACGGCGTCCTTGATCGCACACCACGACGCGATGCCGAGCATGAACGGCGGCTCGCCCACGGCCTTGGAGTGGAACACCGTGTCTTCCGGATTTTTACGGTTTTCCACCAGCTTCACCCGCAGGTCCAGCGGCATGTCCGCCACCGCCGGGATCTTGTAGCTGGCCGGGCCGTTGGTCATCAGTTTGCCCTTGTTGTTCCACACCAGTTCTTCCATGGTCAGCCACCCCATGCCCTGGATGAAACCGCCCTCGACCTGGCCGATGTCGATCGCCGGGTTCAGTGAGTCGCCGACGTCGTGGAGGATGTCGGTGCGCAGCATTTTGTACTCGCCGGTGAGGGTGTCGATGATCACCTCGCAGCACGCTGCGCCGAAGGCGTAGTAATAGAACGGCCGGCCCCGTGCCTGGCTACGGTCGTAGAAGATTTTCGGGGTCTTGTAGAACCCGGTGCTCGACAGCGAAACCTGAGCGAAATACGCCTGCTGGATCAGCGATTCGAAGGTCAGGATATGATCGCGAACCCGCACGTGCCCGTTGTGGAATTCCACGTCTTCTTCGCTGACTTTGTACTGCCGCGCGGCAAATTCAACCAAGCGTTTCTTGATGATTTCCGCTGCGTTCTGTGCGGCTTTACCGTTCAGGTCGGCACCGCTGGAAGCGGCGGTCGGCGAGGTGTTCGGCACCTTGTCAGTGTTGGTCGCGGTGATCTGCACGCGGTCCATTTCCACCTGGAACACTTCGGCCACGACCTGCGCGACTTTGGTGTTCAGGCCCTGGCCCATTTCGGTGCCGCCATGGTTCAGGTGGATGCTGCCATCGGTGTAGATATGGATCAGCGCACCGGCCTGGTTGAGGAAGCTGGCAGTGAAGGAAATCCCGAATTTCACCGGGGTCAGCGCCAGGCCTTTTTTCAGGATCGGGCTGTTGGCGTTGTAGCGACGAATCGCTTCGCGGCGCTCGGCGTACTGGCTGCTTTCTTCGAGTTCGGCGGTCATTTCCTCGAGCATGTTGTGCTCGACGGTCTGGTAGTAATGGGTGACGTTGCGCTCGGTCTTGCCGTAGTAGTTGGCCTTGCGCACCGCCAGCGGATCGAGGGCCAGATGGCGGGCGATCGCGTCCATCACTTCTTCGATAGCGACCATGCCTTGCGGGCCACCGAAACCACGGTAAGCAGTGTTCGATGCGGTGTTGGTTTTGCAGCGGTGACCATTGATGGTCGCATCGCCGAGGTAGTACGAGTTGTCGGCGTGGAACATCGCACGGTCGACAATCGACGCCGAGAGGTCCGGCGAGCAGCCGCAGTTACCGGCCAGTTCCAGGGCGATGCCGTGCAGCCGACCGGTGCTGTCGAAGCCCACGTCGTATTCGACGTAGAACGGGTGACGCTTGCCGGTCATCAGCATGTCTTCGACGCGCGGCAGGCGCATTTTGGTCGGCTGGCCGGTGAGGTGCGCGATCACTGCGCACAGGCACGCCGGGCTCGCGGCCTGGGTTTCCTTGCCGCCGAAACCACCGCCCATGCGGCGCATGTCGACCACGATTTTGTTCATCGACACATCGAGCACTTCGGCGACGAGCTTCTGCACTTCGGTGGGGTTCTGCGTCGAGCAGTAGACGATCATCCCGCCATCTTCAGTCGGCATCACCGAAGAGATTTGGGTTTCTAGATAGAAGTGTTCCTGGCCGCCGATGTGCAACGTGCCCTGGATACGATGCTCGGCGGTTGCCAAGGCGCCGGCCGAATCGCCGCGTTGGTGAGTGTGGCTGTCGAGCACAAAGTGGCGTTTGCGAAGGGCTTCGACCACGTCCAGCACCGGCTCCAGATCTTCGTATTCGATGATCGCGGCCATGGCGGCTTTGCGTGCGGTTTCCAGATCTTTCGCAGCGACGGCGAGCACCGGTTGGCCGACGAATTGCACGTCGTCGATGGCCAGCAGCGGGTCACCCGGCAGCAATGGGCCGATGTCTTTCAGACCCGGCACGTCTTCGTGCGTAATGGCGATGCGTACGCCTTCGAAGGCGTAACAAGGTTTGGTGTCGATGCTGATGATTTTCGCGTGGGCGCGGTCCGACAGCCGGGCGTAAACGTGCAACTGGTTCGGAAATTCCAGCCGGTCATCGATGTACTGCGCTTCACCGGACACGTGCTTGGTGGCGCTGTCGTGCTTGACGCTGCGGCCGACACCGGTGGTCAGGTCCTTGGCGAACAGTTCAGCCAATTCGGCCTGGGTCTTCTCTACGGCGTGATGATTAGACATAAGCGGTCACCCGAGTCTCGATGTGCGGTGTTTGCAGTTCGATGAAGTATTTACGCAGCAGGTTTTGCGCGCTGAGCAGGCGGTATTCCTTGCTGGCGCGGAAGTCCGAGAGCGGCGTGAAATCTTCGGCCAGCGCAGCGCAGGCGCGTTCGACGGTGTCGTTGTTCCAGGTGGCGCCGAGCAATACGGCTTCGCAGCTTTTGGCGCGTTTTGGTGTAGCAGCCATGCCGCCGAAGGCAACGCGGGCGTCGGCGATCACGCCGTTGTCGATGCGCAGGTTGAACGCGGCGCAGACGGCGGAAATGTCATCGTCCAGACGTTTGGAAACCTTGTACGCGCGGAACAGTTGTTCGGCGCTGGCACGCGGCACGATGATCTTTTCGATGAACTCGCTTTCCTGACGCGCGGTAACCCGGTAATCGATGAAGTAGTCTTCCAGGGCCATGGTGCGGCGGGTTTCGCCTTTGCACAAAACGATCTGCGCACCCAACGCAATCAGCAGGGGAGGTGAGTCACCGATCGGCGAAGCGTTGCCGATGTTGCCGCCGAGGGTGCCCTGGTTGCGGATCTGCAGCGAAGCAAAGCGTTGCAGCAATTCGCCGAAGTCCGGGTACTCGGCTTTCAAGGCCTCGTAGCAATCGGAGAGGGCGGTTGCGGCGCCGATTTCCAGGCGATCGTCGAAGCGCTCGATGCGCTTCATCTCGGCGACGTTGCCGACGTAGATCATCACCGGCAGGGTGCGGTGGAACTGCGTGACTTCCAGCGCCAGATCCGTGCCGCCGGCCAACAGGCGAGCCTGTGGATAAGCGTCATAGAGGTCAGCCAGATCGGCGACGGTCAGCGGCACCAGGCAGCGCTTGTCGCCACTGTTGAGTTCGCCGATGTCGGTAGGGGCGATGGACTTCAGGCGAGCGATGGTGTCGGCTTCACGGGCGTCGAACTGGTCCGTTTGCTTGCCGCAGCAGGATTGTTCGGCGGCAGCCAGAATCGGCCGATAGCCGGTGCAGCGGCAGAGATTGCCGGCCAGCGCTTCGTGAGCTTTGTGAGCATCCGGTTGATCGCTGTTCTTTTGCAGCGCAAACAGCGACATCACGAAGCCCGGTGTGCAAAAACCGCATTGCGACCCGTGGCACTCAACCATGGCTTTCTGCACGCTGTGCAGCTCGCCTTGGTGCTTGAGGTCTTCGACACTGATCAGTTGTTTGCCATGCAGTGACGAAACGAACGTCAGGCACGAGTTGAGGCTGCGATAGCGAATGTGTTCGCGGCCATCGTCATCCGTTTGCAGCTCGCCGACCACCACGGTGCAGGCGCCGCAGTCACCGCTGGCGCAGCCTTCTTTGGTGCCGGGTTTGCCCACATGGTCGCGCAGATAATTGAGCACGGTCAGGTTTGGGTCCAGGGCGTGCTCGCTACGGAGTTCCTGGTTAAGTAAAAACTGGATCACGGAAGGCCTCGCAGACTCATTATTGTTGTTAACCGACTTGAACCGAATTTATCAGGTCTGACTTTGCGGTCAATGATTTTCTGACTTAAAGGTCAGGAAATGGCATTTTGTCGATCAACGACCCGTTCCTTCATTATTGACCCTCACGGGATAGCCTGCTTTTTGCTTGAATCGTGCCAAAAACCGCCGAGTGGGCACTCCGCCATGACCCTTCATGTGCGCTACACTGCGCCGCTTGTGCAAATCGAAGAGTTTGAAGGACAACCATGACGTTCAAGGCGCCGGACAGCCTCGCCGAGCAAATTGCTCACCACCTCGCCGAGCGCATCATTCGTGGCGAAATGAAGCCCGGGGAGCGCATCCAGGAACAGAAGGTCACGCTGGCCCTCAATGTCAGCCGCGGTTCGGTCCGTGAAGCCTTGCTGATCCTCGAGCGCCGCCACTTGATCGCGATCCTGCCGCGACGCGGCGCCCACGTGACCGAGCTCACGGTTCACAAGGTCCAGAGCCTGTGCACGCTGATGAGCGAGCTTTACATCCTGCTGGGCAATGCAGTGGCCAGCGGCTGGCAAGTCCAGGCCGACATGGCGCCGTTCGTGCAAATCCAGCAGCGTCTGACCGCCAGCTACGAGCGTCAGGACATTCGCACCTTTGTCGACGACAGCTTCAGTGTGATGCGCGCCGCGTATCCGTTCGCCCACAACCCGTACTTGCAGGAAACCGTCGAGAATCTGCAGCCGGCCATGAGCCGCGCGTATTTCCTCGCCCTGGAACAGCGCAAGGCCTCGATGAGCGAGTTCCTCGAACTGTTCGAACGCTTGCTCGCCGCCGTGCTGGCCCGTGATTTACCGCAGATCCGCATTGTGCTGACGGCGTATGCCCAGCGCAGCTGCGATCTGGTGGTTTCTGCCCTGACGGACGCTTAAGCGTGCGGCTAAAGTGCATCAAGCTGGCGGGGTTCAAATCCTTCGTCGACCCGACCACGGTGAACTTCCCCAGTAACATGGCGGCGGTGGTCGGGCCCAATGGTTGCGGCAAGTCGAACATCATCGACGCCGTGCGCTGGGTGATGGGCGAAAGTTCGGCCAAGAACCTGCGCGGCGAGTCGATGACCGACGTCATCTTCAACGGTTCTACCAGCCGTAAACCGGTGAGCCAGGCCAGCATCGAGCTGGTGTTCGATAACTCCGACGGCACCCTGCTCGGCGAATACGCGGCCTACGCGGAAATTTCCATTCGCCGCAAAGTGACCCGCGACAGCCAGACCACCTACTACCTCAACGGCACCAAATGCCGCCGCCGCGATATCACCGACATCTTTCTGGGTACAGGCCTGGGCCCGCGCAGCTATTCGATTATCGAGCAGGGGATGATCTCCAAGCTGATCGAGTCAAAGCCCGAAGACCTGCGCAACTTTATTGAAGAAGCGGCGGGCATCTCCAAGTACAAGGAGCGCCGGCGCGAGACCGAAAACCGCATCCGCCGCACCCACGAAAACCTTGCCCGCCTGACCGACCTGCGCGAAGAGCTCGAGCGTCAGCTTGAACGCTTGTACCGCCAGGCCGAGGCCGCCAAGAAGTATCAGGAATACAAGGGCGAGGAGCGTCAACTCAAGGCTCAGCTGTCGGCTCTGCGCTGGCAGGCGTTGAACGAACAGGTCGGTCAGCGCGAAGCGATCATCGGCAATCAGGAAGTCACCTTCGCAGCGTTGGTGGCCGAGCAGCGCAATGCCGATGCGGCTATCGAACGCTTGCGTGACGGGCACCACGACCTGTCCGAACGCTTCAATCTGGTGCAGGGGCGCTTCTATTCGGTCGGCGGCGACATCGCCCGGGTCGAGCAGAGTATCCAGCACGGTCAGCAGCGTTTGCGCCAATTGCAGGACGACCTGAAAGAAGCCGAGCGCGCGCGACTGGAAACCGAGTCTCACCTGGGCCACGACCGCACCTTGCTGCTGACCCTGGGCGAAGAGCTGGACATGCTCACCCCCGAGCAGGAAGTCACCAGCGCCGCCGCCGAAGAAGCTGCCGCCGCGCTGGAAGAATCCGAAACCACCATGCACGCCTGGCAAGAGCAATGGGACACCTTCAACCTGACGGCCGCCGAGCCGCGTCGCCAATCCGAAGTTCAGCAGTCACGGATCCAGCAGCTGGAAACCAGCATGGAGCGCCTGGCCGATCGCCAGAAGCGTCTCGGTGAAGAGCGCGCCTTGCTCTCGGCGGACCCGGAAGACGCGGCGATCATGGAACTCAGTGAGCAATTGGCTGCGAGTGAAGCGACGCTGGAAGATTTGCAGGCCAGCGAAGAAGCCCAGGTCGAACGCCTCGAGCAACTGCGTCAGGAACTGCAATTGGCGCTGCAAAATCAGCAGCAGGCTCAGGGCGATTTGCAGCGTCTGAACGGTCGCCTCGCCTCCCTTGAAGCCTTGCAGCAAGCCGCACTCGATCCGGGCACCGGCACCGCTGAATGGCTGCGCGAACAGCATTTGGCGGACCGTCCGCGTCTGGCTGAAGGCTTGAAAGTTGAAGCCGGTTGGGAGCTGGCGGTAGAAACCGTGCTTGGTGCCGACCTGCAAGCGGTGCTGGTGGATGACTTCGGCGATTTCGATCTGGCCGGTTTTGCCCAAGGCGATTTGCGTTTGCTCAGCCCGGCCACTGATGGCGTGCGCGTGCCCGGAAGCTTGCTCGATAAAGTTGAAGCGCAGATCGATCTGGCGCCATGGTTGGGGCAGGTTAAACCGGTCGACAGCCTCGAACAGGCGTTGGCCCTGCGCAACCAATTGACCGCCGGCCAGAGCCTGATCAGCCGCGATGGTTACTGGGTCGGTCGACACTTTCTGCGTGTGCGCCGGGCCAGCGAAGCGGAGAGCGGTGTGCTCGCCCGTGGTCAGGAAATCCAGCGTCTGGGCCTTGAGCGCGAAGAGCGCGAAGCCACGGTCGAAACCCTGGAAACCCAGCTTCAGAATCTCAGGGCGCAACAGCGTCAGCAGGAAAACGGTCGCGAACATCTGCGCCGTCTGCTGCAAGACGAAGCCCGTCAGCAAGGTGAGTTGAAAGCCCAGTTGTCTGCCGGCAAAGCCAAGGCCGAACAACTGACCTTGCGCCGTACACGCCTGGACGAAGAACTCACCGAGTTGGCTGAGCAGCGCGCTCTGGAACACGAAAACATCGGCGAAGCGCGCCTGCAATTGCAGGAAGCCCTCGACAGCATGGCGCTGGACACCGAGCAGCGCGAGTTGCTGCTGGCTCAGCGCGACAGCTTGCGCGAGCGACTTGATCGGGTGCGGCAGGAAGCCCGGCAGCACAAGGATCACGCGCATCAACTGGCGGTGCGTCTGGGTTCGCTCAAGGCACAACACGACTCGACGCGTCAGGCGCTGGAACGTCTGGAAATGCAGTCCGAACGCCTGACCGAGAAGCGCGAACAGCTCAGCCTCAATCTGGAGGAGGGCGAGGCGCCACTTGAAGAGTTGCGCCTCAAACTCGAAGAGTTGCTCGACAAGCGCATGACCGTCGACGAAGAACTCAAGACTGCGCAGATCGCTCTGGAAGACGCTGACCGTGAATTGCGTGATGCGGAAAAACGTCGTAGTCAGGCCGAGCAGCAATCGCAATTGATTCGCGGCCAGATGGAAACCCAGCGCATGGAATGGCAAGCCCTGACCGTGCGCCGCAAGGCGCTCGAAGATCAGTTGCTGGAAGACGGCTACGATCTCCACGGCGTACTCGCCACGCTGGTGGCCGAGGCCAACGAGAAGGACGCCGAAGAAGAACTCGAACGCATTGCTGCGCGCATTCAGCGTCTCGGTGCGATCAACCTGGCGGCCATCGACGAATACCAGCAACAATCCGAGCGTAAACGTTATCTGGATGCGCAGAACGACGATCTGGTGGAAGCGCTGGATACGCTCGAAAACGTGATTCGCAAGATTGACAAGGAAACCCGAAACCGCTTCAAAGATACCTTTGATCAGATCAATGGTGGTTTACAGGCCCTTTTCCCAAAAGTTTTCGGTGGAGGACGGGCCTATTTGGAACTGACGGGCGAAGATCTACTCGATACAGGGGTAACGATCATGGCGCAGCCGCCAGGAAAGAAGAACAGCACCATCCATTTGCTCTCCGGTGGCGAAAAAGCCCTGACCGCCTTGGCTCTGGTTTTTGCCATCTTCAAGTTGAATCCGGCGCCGTTCTGCATGCTCGATGAAGTTGACGCGCCATTGGATGACGCTAACGTTGGACGCTACGCACGGCTGGTCAAAGAGATGTCGCAGACGGTGCAGTTCATCTATATCACCCACAACAAGATCGCCATGGAAATGGCCGAGCAACTGATGGGGGTGACGATGCACGAGCCGGGTTGTTCGCGTCTGGTGGCAGTGGATGTCGAGGAGGCGATGGCGATGGTGGATGCCTGAGTCGGCGCTTGTAGGAGAGGTATTTTTGAGTTGTAGGACTTATTTACCTGTCCTGACTTGCTGGCCAATCGACATATTCGCGCAAGCCGTTGTGACAGACGGTGTAAAGTTGCCTTTGGTCGTGCTAGTTTAATGTCAATTTTTCGTATACGTGGGCAAAACGCCTGTCAGAACATAGAGTTGGCGCCACGTTTTAAAGCGGTTTACGAGTTGTAAACCTCTTATTTTTCAGCATTTTTTATAGAGGCACGGGATTACATGGAAATCGGTCTGCGCGAGTGGCTGATCGTCATCGGCATTATTGTCATTGCCGGTATTCTTTTCGATGGCTGGCGTCGCATGCGCGGCGGCAAGGGGAAACTGAAATTCCGTCTCGACCGAAGTTTGTCCAACTTGCCGGACGAGGACACCAGCGCCGAGCTGTTGGGCCCGCCCCGCGTGCTGGATACGCATAAAGAACCGCAACTGGACGAGCACGATCTGCCGTCGGTGAGCATGCCTGCCCGTGAACCGCGTGAGTCGGGTTCCAAGCGCGGCAAGCGTGGCCATGGCGAGCCTTCCCAGGGCGACATGAACCTCAGCCTGGACCTAGACGGTGGCCCGAGCTTCAGCAGCCGTGACGACGATTTCCCGGATGACACCAAGGCTTCGAGTTCGGCCAGCGACAAGGAACAACCGCAAGCCGAAGAAGTGCTGGTGATCAGCGTGATCTGCCGCGACGTCGCCGGCTTCAAAGGCCCGGCGCTGTTGCAGAACATTCTGGAAAGCGGTCTGCGTTTCGGCGAGATGGACATCTTCCACCGCCACGAAAGCATGGCCGGCAACGGCGAAGTCCTGTTCTCGATGGCCAATGCGGTCAAGCCAGGTGTCTTCGATCTGGACGACATCGACCACTTCAGCACACCGGCAGTGAGCTTCTTCCTCGGCCTGCCAGGCCCGCGTCATCCGAAGCAAGCCTTCGATGTGATGGTGGCCGCGGCGCGCAAACTGTCCCAGGAACTGAACGGCGAACTGAAAGACGACCAGCGCAGCGTGCTGACTGCCCAGACGATTGAGCATTACCGTCAGCGCATCGTTGAATTCGAACGTCGCGCCCTGACCCAGAAGCGCTAAGGTCAAAAGATCGCAGCCTCGTTTCACTCGACAGCTCCTACAGGGGTCGCGATTTTCTGTAGGAGCTGTCGAGTGAAACGAGGCTGCGATCTCTTGACCCTGATGATATGAGATTGAGCAGCCTCGGCTGCTCTTTTGCTTTATGAGAGAACACCCATGACCGCCGTCAAAAACCGCATTCTAGAGCTGCGCGCTGAGCTGGATCAGCACAACTATCGCTACCACGTGCTGGACGAGCCGAGCATTCCGGACGCCGAATACGATCGGTTGTTCCACGAACTCAAGGCCCTCGAAGCGGCCCATCCCGAACTGATCACCAGCGACTCGCCAACCCAGCGTGTCGGCAGCGCGGCGCTGTCGGCGTTCACTCAGGTGCGTCACGAAGTACCGATGCTCAGCCTCGGCAACGCCTTCGAAGAAACCGACATGCGCGAGTTCGATCGCCGGGTAACTGAAGGCCTCGACTTGCCGGCTGGCGACTTGTTTGGCGGCGGTGCGGCGGTGGAATACAGCTGCGAACCCAAACTCGATGGCCTGGCGGTCAGCTTGCTGTATCAGGACGGCGTGCTGGTGCGCGGCGCGACTCGCGGCGACGGCACCACCGGCGAAGACATCAGCGTCAACGTCCGTACCGTGCGCAACATTCCGCTCAAGCTGCACGGTACCGGCTGGCCGGCGACCCTGGAAGTGCGCGGCGAAGTGTTCATGTCCAAAGCCGGTTTCGAACGCCTCAACGCCACGCAGCTGGAAGTCGGCGGCAAGACCTTCGCTAACCCGCGCAACGCGGCGGCAGGCAGTTTGCGCCAGCTCGATTCGAAGATCACCGCCAACCGTCCGTTGGAATTTTGCTGCTACGGCATCGGCCAGATTTCGGCCGATATTGCTGATACGCACATTGGCAATCTCAAGCAGCTCAAGGCTTGGGGCATGCCGATCAGTCATGAGTTGAAACTGGCTCACGGCATCGTTGAATGCCTGGATTACTACCGCGACATCGGTGAGCGCCGCAATGCGCTGCCCTACGAAATCGACGGCGTGGTGTTCAAGGTCAACAGCATCGCCTCTCAGCGTGAGCTGGGCTTCCGCGCCCGCGAACCGCGCTGGGCGATCGCGCACAAATTCCCGGCGATGGAAGAACTCACTGAATTGCTTGATGTGGAATTCCAGGTCGGTCGTACCGGTGCGGTGACGCCGGTGGCGCGCTTGAAGCCGGTCAAGGTGGCCGGCGTGACCGTGGCCAACGCGACGTTGCACAACATGGACGAAGTGGCGCGTCTGGGCCTGATGATCGGCGACACGGTGATCATCCGTCGCGCCGGCGATGTCATTCCGCAGGTGGTGCAAGTGGTCATCGAGCGCCGTCCGGACAGCGCACGGCCAGTACAGATTCCTGAGAAGTGCCCGGTCTGTGGCTCTCATGTGGAGCGCACGCAACTGGTCAAACGCAGCAAAGGTCGCGAGACCGTCAGCGAAGGCGCGGTGTACCGCTGCGTCGGTCGACTGGCCTGCGGTGCGCAACTCAAGCAGGCGATCATTCACTTCGTCTCCCGTCGCGCCATGGACATCGAAGGCCTGGGCGAGAAGAGCGTCGAGCAATTGGTGGATGAAGGCCTGGTGAATTCGCCGGCCGATCTGTACGCCCTGACGTTTGAGCAAATCGTCGATCTGGAAGGCTTTGCCGAGCTGTCGAGCAAGAACCTGCTCGGCGCCATCGAAGACAGCAAGCAGCCGAGCCTGGCACGCTTCATCTACGCCCTCGGGATTCCCGATGTCGGCGAAGAGACGGCCAAAGTGCTGGCGCGTTCTCTCGGCTCGCTGGAGCGGGTTCAGCAGGCGTTGCCGCAAGTGCTCACGTACTTGCCGGATGTCGGCCTGGAAGTGGCTCACGAGATTCACAGCTTCTTTGAAGATGCGCATAACCAGCAGGTGATCAAGGATCTGCTCAAGCACGGTATGCAGATTCAGGATCAGGGCGAGCTGGGTGCCGAGTTTGCTGCCAGCACCACGTTGGGTGGTTTCCTCGACAAGTTGCACATCCCTTCGGTGGGGCCGGGAGGGGCGCAGAAACTGGCGGACAAGTTTGGTTCGCTTGAAGGGGTTTTCAGCGCCGACTGGCTGGATATGCGCCAGGCGCTGCCGGAGAAACAGGCCACTTCAGTTCGCGAGTTCTTTGCGGTTGCGCAGCATCGTCAAATTGCTGAAGCCGCCGAGAAACAGCTGCGTGAATTCGGCATGCACTGGCAGAGCGAAAAGAAAGTCGTTGAAGGCCTGCCGCTGGCTGGGCAGACCTGGGTGCTGACCGGTTCTCTGGAGTTGATGAGCCGCGACATCGCCAAGGACAAACTTGAAAGCCTCGGTGCCAAGGTGGCGGGCTCGGTATCGGCCAAGACCCATTGTGTGGTCGCTGGACCGGGTGCAGGTTCCAAGTTGGCGAAGGCCAATGAGCTGGGGTTGAAGGTTCTGGATGAAGAGGCTTTTGTCGACTTCCTGAGTAAGCACGATATTTCGGTGTGATGCCATTCGCGAGCAAGCCCGCTCCCACATTCGACCGCATTCCCTTGGGAGAACCGGGTTAAATGTGGGAGCGGGCTTGCTCGCGAAGGCGATAGTTGCCGTTGCGCTAAAAGCAGGAACGATCTTCGCGCAGGGATGATCTAGTCTTGGCAAGCCCAGGGAGAGATCGCCATGTACCGCTTCTTCGAACAGCTCAGTTCACGCATCGCCGCGCCCTTCATTGGCGAAAGCTCGCGCAACAGCAAGGTCTGGCAGTGCCGCTGCGGGCAGTCGCTGTTTTTTCGCAACAGCCAGTGCCTGGCGTGTTCGGCGGCGTTGGGGTATCAGCCGGAGCAGAGTCGCCTATCGTCGCTGCAGCCCGGCATGCAGGCTGATACCTGGTTGCTCGACGCTGATCCCGAAGCCGGTGTCTTGCGCCGCTGCGCCAACCTCGATTCCCCGGCCGCGTGCAATTGGCTGCTGCCCGCCAATGACCATGATGCGTTATGCATCGCCTGTAGCCTGAACCACACCATCCCCGACCTGTCGATTGCCGAAAACCACGAACGCTGGCGCAAGGTCGAAATGGCCAAGCGGCGTCTGGCCGCACAGTTGGTCAGCCTGGGTTTGCAGGTGATTCCCAAAACCGTGGACGAAGAGACGGGGCTGGCTTTCGATTTCATTGGTGTCGACCTCGAAGGCAAACCGCCAACCACCGGTCACTCTAACGGTCTGATCACCCTCGATATCAAAGAAGCCGACGACGCCCATCGCGAGCAGATTCGGGTGCAAATGCACGAACCTTATCGCACGCTGCTCGGGCATTTTCGGCATGAAGTCGGGCATTACTACTGGGATCGGTTAATCGCCAACGGCCATTGGCTGGAACCGTTCCGCGGCCTGTTCGGCGACGAACGCGCCAACTACACCGACGCTCTCGAACGGCATTACCAGCAAGGCGCACCGCTTGACTGGCAGCGACATTACGTCAGCGCCTACGCGACCATGCATCCGTGGGAGGATTGGGCCGAAACCTGGGCTCACTACCTGCACATGATGGACGCGGTGGATACGGCGTTGGGGTTCGGAATGAGTGCCAGGGAGATGGACTTCGACTATCAGCCGTTTCCCCCAAGCAGCCTCTACGATCCACAGCATCCCGGTGGCGCGGCCTTCCTGTCGTTCGTCAATGCGTGGATCGAACTGGCCGGCATGCTGAATGAACTGTCACGCAGCATGGGGCAGCCGGATTTCTATCCGTTCGTCCTGCCGCCGGCAGTGATCGCCAAGCTGCACTTCATCCACCTGGTGATCCAGCAGGAGGGTGGCCGGGCGGATGAGGTGCTGCAGGGGTAGGAGCTGCCGCAGGCTGCGATCTTTTCAGGGGCTGTGCATGTCCTTGAAGCAGCACATATTTTTTAATCCCCCCGAACGGTTGTAACTTCGTCTCAGATAGGTACAATGGCGCGGCTCGCCGTCAGGCGGGCGTCGTTATGGTGACCCCATCGGTCCCCCCGCAACGATTACCCGTGAACCTGGTCAGATCCGGAAGGAAGCAGCCACAGCGGGAACATTGTGTGCCGGGGTGTGGCTGGTGGGGTTGCCTCCATAACGCCACGTCCTCAGAGTCGAGGACTTGAGCGCGCAACATCCTCCGATACCTCTCGTTTTTAAAAACCTTATTTTTGTTCGTCTGCTGCGCTGTCCTGTAGCGGGTTTGTCATGCCTGCAGATCCTGCGCTGCCAGCGTCACCCGGCAGCACGGAAGGGCCAGAACCTTAAGGTTTTCGGCTGAACAGCTTGCGGACAAAGCCTGCTATCACCACCAGCCCCACAATCAAGAACTTCTTCGCGGCCAGCAGGAAAATGCCGATCTTGGCAAATAACCCCGCCTTGGCAGCCAGACCGCCACCCACCAGTGCCGCCAGGCCATAAGACGCCAGTTTGTCGGTTCCAGGGTTGTAGTCGGTGTACAGGTTGCCCTCAGTGAAGTTGGTGAAGGCGATGACTTTGGGTAATTCCTGCTTGATCATCGGCATGTCTGCCATTGAAGCGACAGCGTTCAATTCCAGGACACCTTTGCGGCCCAGCACTCGAATGCTGTAGTTCAGCGTGCTGTCCTCGGCGTCGTCGGCTTTTAGTTCGCGGGCCCAGTACATTTTGTGGCTGGTTTCGTCGTAGTGCGGTTGCTCGGCCCAGCCCAGCAGGTGCAGGCCGGCATAGCCCTGCTTCTGCCGCTCCTTATTGTCTTCCTCATCCTCTTCCTGCATTTGTTTGAGCAGGTCGGCATAGTCGATTTTTGCCGCATCTTCGTCGGAGATATGCCCGTCATCCTTGTAGCTGACAATCACGCCCCAGCCGCTGGCAGTCAGTGGGTTCACGGCTTTTGGAATGATCATGCCCAGGGTCTTGTGGCCGGGTGGGTTGCCCCAACCGTCGGTCAGCAAGCGCTCAGTGTCATTCGGGTCCAGGTAATAAAACTCTTCATTGAGTTTCAGCGTTGCAATACCGGAGGGTAGGGTGATGGTGCCGTGCTGCTGCTTCAGGGTGGCGAGAAATTGTTCGGGCGTTTGCTGCGCCTGGGCAACTTCGGGGGATGTCGGTGGAGGGGTACTGGCCGCTTGCGCGGGCGCGTGAAGTGCGCACAGCAGCGCTGCCATGAGGATCGGGCGGAGGTGTTTCATCGTAGTCCCTTACATTTTGAATTAATTTCATACGAAGAGTATCGGATGGCCACTATCGATGCACGATCTTCAATACCGGATGGGGCGGTTTTCAGACACCTGAATGAGCAAAAGGCAGATGTGTCGATTCGACAAATCTGCCTTTTTTATTTCTGGCACTAAGGCTTGGACAAGGCCTGGTCAACCGCTGCAATCAGCTTTCCCAGATCCTTCGGGGTGGCTTTATGTATGACACCGAACAGATACGCCCGCTGTTCATCTTCATCGCCTAAATCTGCGAAAAAGGCTTTCAGCTTCACACCCAGCACATCGGCAAACAGGAACAAGGCTTCCACGCTGGGGGTGTAGGTGCCGGTTTCGAAGCGGCTGATGGTTTTGGGGTCAAAACCGGTTTTTTCACCGAGTTCAGCCTGAGTAAGCCCAGCGACCTTCCGGTAGCGCCGAATGGCCGCACCCAAACTTGAAATTTGCATCGCTTAATTCCCATTTAGAGTCAAGAACTTAACGATAGATTTTTGCATTAGACAACTGCATGATCCATCACCTTGCTTTGCAAAATGTGATGCGTTTCGTAGAATTGCCGCTCAAAATGGGTATTTTGGGCCTTTAAGGTTAGTTGATCTCTGCTGTCAGGAGGCCATCAAACACTGTTCATGGAGTGATATCGTGTTGCTGCGCATTACCTATAAAAACATCTCTTCCGGGCATCCTGCACGGGTCGAGCGGTACCACCGCTAGCCACAGCGAGCCTGACTCATGGATGAGAAATACCGCAGGGCCGTGGATGCTGCCGCGATTTTTTCCGAGACCGATCTGAGCGGCCGGATCACCCACGTCAACGATCAGTTCTGTGCTGTCTCCGGCTATAGCCGCGAAGAACTGCTCGGACAGAACCATCGTCTCCTCAACTCCGGTCTGCATTCCCCCGATTTCTTCGCGGCTATGTGGCGCACCATCGCCTTGGGCAAGGTCTGGAAAGGCGAAATTTGTAATCGCGCCAAGGATGGCAGCCTGTATTGGGTCGACAGCACCATGGTGCCGGTGCTCGATAACACCACCGGACGGGTTGACCGTTATCTTTCGATTCGTTTCGACATCAGCGAAAAACACCAATTGCTGCATTCATTGCAATGGCGGGTGGGGCATGACGTGCTGACCGGGCTGCCGAATCGCGCGTTCCTCTCGGATTTGCTGGATCAGGCGCTGGAGTTCTCCCGTCACGAAAACATCCCGCTGGCGGTGTGCATGCTCGACCTCGACGGCTTCAAAGCGGTCAACGATGGTTACGGACATGCCAGTGGCGATCTGCTGTTGATCGAGGTGGCCAAGCGTTTGCGCACTATTGTGCGCGGCGAAGATGTGGTGGCACGGTTGGCCGGCGACGAATTTGTGCTGGTGTTGCGATACGTGCGCGATCTGCCGGAACTGCGTGCAGCGTTGAACCGGGTGCTCGGCGCCATTTCGGCGCCGTACTCGCTGCATGGCAAGGGCGTCAATGTGTTTGCCAGTATCGGCGTCACACTGTTCCCCGACGACAATCAAGATGCCGAAACCTTGTTGCGTCATGCCGATCAGGCCATGTACGTGGCGAAACAACGCGGTCGCAATCGCTTTCATTTGTTCGACGTGTCCCGGGACCAGGAGGTCAAGGCCACTCACCAGACGGTCGAGCGCGTGCGCCAGGCGCTGGCTGCCGGTGAGTTGCGTGTGCATTTCCAGCCCAAGGTGAACATGCGTCGTGGCGAGGTTGTCGGCTTCGAGGCGTTGTTACGTTGGGAGCATCCGCAACACGGCATGATGCCGGCCCGGGAGTTTTTGCCGCTGGTGGAAGAAACGGACCTGATCATCGACATTGGTGAATGGGTGATGGATCAGGTCCTGTCGCAGTTGCACCATTGGCAGCAAGCGGGGCAGGGCTGGCCCGTCAGCATTAATATCGCGGCACGACATTTCCAGCGCGCGGATTTCGTCGACCGGCTCAAGCACGTGCTCGCCCGGCATGCCCAGGTGGCCCCGCAGATGCTCGATCTGGAAATCGTCGAGTCGGTGGCAATCGAGAACATTCAGCATGTCAGTGCCTGTTTACAGGCCTGTCAGGCGTTGGGGGTGCAGTTTTCACTGGGGGACTTTGGCACCGGCTATTCGTCCCTGAGCTACCTCAAGCGTTTACAAACCCAAACCATCAAGATCGACAAATCGTTCGTGCGCGACATCCTTAATGATCGGGATGATCTGGCCCTGACCATGGCCGTCATTGGCCTGGCCCGGGCCTTTGGCCGGCAGGTGATCGCCGAAGGGCTGGAAAGTATCGAGCACGGTGAATTGCTGCTGCGCCTGGGCTGCGAAGTTGCTCAAGGCTATTTCATTGCCCGGCCGATGCCGCCCGCAGAAGTGCCGGGCTGGGTCGCGGGGTTTGTCGCGCCGCCGCAATGGCAGGCGCTGGATAAGACGGCCTGACCTCGTTTGTCAGGCCAATGAAGATCAAATGTGGGAGCGGGCTTGCTCCGGGCTCGCCACCAATATAGAGCCGGATAATGTCGTCGATTTCCCCGGACATTTTCATCCGCACCAAGGTGCGCAAAATGCGCTGCACGGGCACCTTGGGATCGTTGCGCACATAACAACCGACACTCTGCTCCTGCAAAACCGCCACGCCTTGCAGTTGCCGGCCAGGCAGCAGGCGCTGATTGAACCAGTCCAGCGTCCATTGATTGCTCACGGCGTAGTGATAGCGTCCGGCCAGGAGTTTTTCCAGCACCTGTTCCTGGTTGCGCGCGTCTTCGCGATGCAGTCGGTCGGCGTCGAACAGCGGTTGCAGGGTCGGGTAGGTGTAGCCGAGTACCGTGCCGATGGATTGTCGCGACAAGTCCGCGGGCGTCACTGAGGTCAGCGGATCTGGCCGGCTGATCAGCATGTCGCGCTGAAACCAAAGTGGAATGCTCCAGATGTAGTCCCCGGACTGATTCGGCTGCCAGGACTGCGCCGCATATCAGCGGATATCGACTTCGCCGTGCTCCATGGCGTTTTGCACTCGCGTGCGAGGCAGCACGTGAAATTCGGCCGGCACGCCGACCTGGGTCGCGAGGCTGACCATCACGTCGTGCAGGATGCCTTGGGTGGGGTGGCCGCGGTCCAGTTGCACCATTGGCATCGCCCAACTGTCGGGCACCACGAAGCGCAGCGGCAGCTAGGCGCCAGCGACATTCAGGCTGATCAACAGCAGTGCCCCCAAGGCCAGCCGCATAAACGCTCCGGTGCTGATAAAACCCGAGCCAAAGCCCCCCAAAGACCATCTTAGCCAGATTAGACGAGCGCACCGGATGCAATTTTGGCCTTGCTCCGCTAGCATTAGCCGCTTCTGTTCCTTCGTTGCGACGGTTTTCGATGAGTTATCAGGTTCTTGCACGTAAATGGCGTCCGCGCTCGTTCCGCGAAATGGTCGGCCAGACCCATGTGCTCAAGGCTCTGATCAATGCCTTGGACAGCCAGCGGCTGCACCACGCCTATCTGTTTACCGGTACCCGCGGGGTCGGCAAGACCACCATCGCGCGGATCATCGCCAAATGTCTGAACTGTGAAACAGGTATCACTTCAACGCCTTGCGGCGAGTGCTCGGTGTGCCGCGAGATCGATGAAGGCCGCTTCGTCGACCTGATCGAGATCGACGCCGCGAGCCGGACCAAGGTCGAAGACACCCGCGAACTGCTCGACAACGTTCAGTACGCACCGAGCCGTGGGCGCTTCAAGGTCTACCTGATCGACGAAGTGCACATGCTCTCCAGCCATTCCTTCAATGCGCTGTTGAAAACCCTTGAAGAGCCGCCGCCCTACGTCAAGTTCATCCTGGCGACGACCGATCCGCAGAAACTTCCTGCAACCATTCTTTCGCGGTGCCTGCAGTTCTCTCTGAAGAACATGACGCCGGAGCGTGTGGTCGAGCATTTGACCCACGTGCTGGGTGTCGAGAACGTGCCGTTCGAAGACGACGCGCTGTGGCTGCTGGGGCGTGCTGCCGACGGTTCGATGCGCGACGCCATGAGCCTGACCGACCAGGCGATTGCCTTCGGTGAAGGCAAAGTCATGGCCGCCGACGTACGGGCGATGCTCGGCACGCTCGATCACGGTCAGGTCTACGACGTTCTGCATGCGCTGATCGAAGGCGACGCCAAGGCTTTGCTCGAAGCCGTTCGTCATCTGGCTGAACAAGGCCCGGACTGGAACGGCGTGCTCTCGGAAATTCTCAACGTGCTGCACCGTGTCGCCATCGCCCAGGCCTTGCCTGAAGGCGTCGACAACGGTCATGGCGACCGTGACCGAGTGCTGGCACTGGCTCAGGCTCTGCCAGCCGAAGACGTACAGTTTTATTACCAGATGGGCCTGATCGGCCGTCGCGACTTGCCGCTGGCGCCAGACCCGCGCGGTGGCTTCGAAATGGTCCTGCTGCGGATGCTCGCATTCCGACCGGCAGACACCACGGACGCTCCGAGGCAACCGCTAAAGCCAGTGGGGATCAGCCAAGCCACAGTTGATTCCGCAAATTCAGTGGCTGCCGCGCCCGTTGTTGCGCCGGTAGTCACTGCGGCAGTTGCCCCCGTCGCGCCTGCGCCGGTTGCGGCGGTGGTTGCTCCAGTGCAAGCGCCCGAGCCTGAGCCGGTTGCGCCCGTCGTTGCGCCAGAGCCTGTCGTTGAGGCAGTACCGGTCGAAGCCGTCGTCGATCTGCCCTGGAACGACCCGATCGAACCCGAAGTCGTTCAGCAACCCGCCGTCGAGCCGGTGCTGGAAACTGCCAGCGAACAACCCGAATTGGCGCCGATGCCGTTGCCGACCCCCGACAGCGTGGTGCCGGACGCACCCGAGTGGACCGCTACGCCGATGCCGGAGCCGTCGGTGGCCGAAGTCGATGCCGCGACGCCGGGCATGGACCTGGACGATGAGCCGCCGCTGGACGAGGACTACATCGAGCCGGACATGGAATCGGCCTACAGCTACCTCGATGAACTGGCCAGCGAACACACCGCCGAGCCAGCGCCGGAAGCCGAACCTGAGCCGGCCGCCATGCCGGCCACCGGTCTGGCGTTGCAATGGCTGGAGTTGTTCCCGAAACTGCCGATCTCCGGCATGACCGGCAGCATTGCCGCCAACTGCACGCTGATCGCCGTCGAGGGTGACCACTGGCTGATGCACCTGGACCCGGCCCACAGCGCGCTGTTCAACGCGACTCAACAGCGTCGCTTGAACGATGCGTTGAACCAGTTTCACGGGCGTACGCTGACCCTGAGCATGGAACTGATCAAGCCCGAGCAGGAAACCCCGGCCCAGGCCGCGTCCCGGCGCCGTGCGAACCGTCAGCGCGAGGCCGAAGAGTCGATCCACGGTGATCCGTTCATCCAGCAAATGATGCAGCAGTTCGGTGCGGTGGTCCGTAACGATACTATTGAACCTGTCGAGACCCTGGTCACTCAGGGCTAATAACTGAAGGCGTTCGGCCAAAAGGGCCGGGCGCTGTTTTTATCCAAGTACTTTTGAGGTGATTCCCATGATGAAAGGTGGCATGGCCGGCCTGATGAAGCAGGCACAGCAGATGCAGGAAAAAATGGCCAAGATGCAGGAAGAGTTGGCCAACGCCGAAGTCACCGGTAAAGCCGGCGGCGATATGGTCACCGTGGTGATGACCGGTCGTCACGACGTCAAGCGCGTGACCATCGATCCAAGCCTGGTCGAAGGCTTGAGCGAAGACGACAAAGAGATGCTGGAGGCTGTGTTCGCCGCCGCCGTCAACGATGCCGTGCGCAAGATCGAAGCCAACAGCCAGGACAAAATGTCCGGCATGACCGCTGGCATGCAACTGCCACCGGGTATGAAACTGCCATTCTGATTCGCCAAAGCGCGTCGGATGGGCTACAAAAAAATGCCAGGCATCGCGCCTGGCATTTTTGTTTCTGGCTGTTGAAGATTTAGCGCCTATCAGGCCGCTTTCGCGAGCAGGCTCGCTCCCACAGGTGACCGAGTTCTAATGTGGGAGCGGGCTTGCTCGCGAAGAAGTCGACTCGGTCCCACTGAATAAACATCGAACGCGAAACCTGCACAACGGTCTGCTCCCTATACCGCCGAATTCATCGATCAAAAGGAGAAGCTCACATGCCACAAGCATTGACCCTCAACCAACGTATCGTCCTGGCGTCCCGCCCGGTAGGCGCGCCGACGCCGGAGAATTTCCGCCTGGAGCGCGTTGCGCTGCCGGACCTGGCCGACGGTCAGGTGCTGCTCAAGACCCTTTACCTGTCACTCGATCCCTATATGCGCGGACGCATGAGCGACGCGCCGTCCTACGCCGCACCGGTTGAAATCGGCGAGGTGATGACCGGTGGCGCTGTCAGTCGGGTCGAGCGCTCGCTGAATCCGAAATTCCAAGAAGGTGATCTGGTGGTCGGTTCTACCGGTTGGCAGAGCCACAGCCTCAGCGACGGTCGCGACATCATTCCGGTGCCGTCCGGGCTGCCGAGCCCGTCAATGGCGCTGGGCGTGTTGGGTATGCCCGGCATGACCGCGTATATGGGCCTGATGGACATCGGCCAGCCCAAGGTCGGCGAAACCCTGGTGGTTGCGGCCGCATCCGGCGCCGTGGGTTCGGTGGTCGGTCAGGTCGCGAAGATCAAGGGCTTGCGCGTGGTCGGCGTGGCCGGTGGCGCGGACAAGTGCCGTTATGTGGTCGAGGAGCTGGGTTTTGATGCCTGCATCGATCACAAGAGCCCGAACTTCGCCGAAGAATTGGCCAAGGCGTGCTCCGAGGGCATCGACATCTATTACGAAAACGTCGGCGGCAAGGTGTTCGATGCCGTGCTGCCGCTGCTCAAGCCCAAGGCGCGAATTCCACTCTGCGGCCTGATCGCGTCCTACAACGCTCACGAAGCACCGACCGGCCCGGATCGTCTGCCGCAATTGCAGCGTACGCTGCTGACCAAACGCTTGCGAATCCAGGGCTTCATCGTGTTCGACGACTACGGCGATCGTCAGCCGGAATTCGTCAGCGCCATGGCGCCGTGGGTGCGCGACGGCAAGGTGAAGTTCCGCGAAGACGTGGTCGACGGCCTGGAGCAGGCACCTGAAGCGTTCATCGGTCTGCTGGAAGGACGCAACTTCGGCAAACTGGTTGTGCGGGTCGCCCAGGACTGAGTAATTGACGCTAAACAGAGGCGCGGGTATAAACCGCGTCTCGTTGTTTTGTCGGACTTTTCCCCATGAGCTTCAGCCCTTTGATTCGCCAACTGATCGACGCCCTGCGAATTTTGCCAGGTGTGGGTCAGAAAACCGCCCAGCGCATGGCGTTGCAGTTGCTCGAACGTGATCGCAGCGGCGGCTCGCGATTGGCCCTGGCACTGAGCCAGGCCATGGAAGGGGTGGGCCATTGCCGGTTGTGCCGCACGCTGACCGAAGATGACCTCTGCCCGCAATGCGCCGATACCCGTCGCGACGACACCTTGCTCTGCGTGGTGGAAGGGCCGATGGACGTCTACGCGGTGGAGCAGACCGGTTTCCGTGGTCGCTACTTCGTGCTCAAGGGTCATCTGTCGCCACTCGATGGGCTAGGGCCGGAAGCCATCGGCATTCCGCAACTGCTGGCGCGGATCGAAGAGGCGGGCACGTTCACTGAAGTTATTCTGGCGACCAACCCGACCGTGGAAGGTGAGGCGACAGCGCATTACATTGCTCAGTTGCTCAGCAACAAAGGCCTGATCGCCTCGCGCATCGCCCACGGCGTGCCATTGGGTGGCGAGCTGGAATTGGTGGATGGCGGGACGTTGGCGCATTCGTTTGCCGGGCGTAAGCCGATTACCTTGTAGTGTTTGGACTGACGTCATCGCGAGCAAGCTCGCTCCCACAGGGGTTTTGTAAACACCACAAATCCAATGTGGGAGCGAGCTTGCTCGCGATGGGCGCGCCTCGGTCTATCTGAATCACAAAACTCTATTGAAAACCAAGCAAGCGCTCGGTAAGTTCGCTGAACCTTCAGTGGAGTTCGCCGATGCCTGCCTTTCAGGAATACTTCGACCCCAGCCACCAATTGGTCCGCGACAGCGTCAAACGTTTCGTCGAGCGCGAGATCTTGCCGGACATCGACCAGTGGGAAGAAGCCGAAAGCTTTCCCCGCGAGCTCTACCTCAAGGCCGGCGCGGCGGGGATTCTGGGGATCGGTTATCCCGAAGCCTTGGGTGGCAGTCACGAAGGTGATCTGTTCGCCAAGGTCGCCGTCAGCGAAGAGTTGATGCGCTGTGGCTCCGGCGGTCTGGTGGCGGGGCTCGGCTCGTTGGACATCGGCCTGCCGCCGATCCTCAAGTGGGCCAGGCCTGAAGTCCGCGATCGCGTTGTGCCGCAGGTGCTCGCCGGCGAGAAGATCAGCGCCCTGGCCGTGACCGAGCCCAGTGGTGGATCCGACGTCGCCAACCTGCAAACCCGCGCCGTGCGCGACGGCGAGTGCTACCGGGTAAGCGGCAGCAAAACCTTTATCACCAGTGGCGTCCGCGCGGATTTCTACACCGTCGCGGTGCGCACCGGTGCGCCGGGTTTTGGTGGCATCAGCCTGCTATTGATCGAGAAGGGTACGCCCGGTTTTACCGTAGGCCGTCAGTTGAAGAAAATGGGTTGGTGGGCGTCGGACACTGCCGAACTGTTCTTCGACGATTGCCGGGTGCCGGTAGGAAATCTGATTGGCGCCGAAAACATGGGCTTCGCCTGCATCATGGGTAACTTCCAGAGCGAGCGCCTGGCGCTGGCGCTAATGGCCAACATGACCGCGCAACTGGCGCTGGAAGAGAGCCTTAAATGGGCTCGCCAGCGTGAAGCATTCGGTAAACCCATCGGCAAGTTTCAGGTGCTCAAGCATCGCCTTGCCGAAATGGCGACGGCGCTGGAGGTGTCACGGGAATTCACCTACCGCCAGGCAGCGAAAATGGCGGCGGGGCAGAGTGTGATCAAGGAGATTTCCATGGCCAAGAATTTTGCGACTGACACGGCTGACCGGATTACTACGGATGCGGTGCAGATTTTGGGTGGCCTCGGTTATATGCGCGAGAGCCTGGTGGAGCGGCTGTACCGCGATAACCGGATCTTGTCGATCGGCGGCGGTACGCGGGAAGTGATGAACGAGATCATCAGTAAGCAGATGGGGCTTTAATCGGCGGTGTAGCGGCTGACGCTATCGCGAGCAAGCTCGCTTGTATGTTTAGACTTGAAGGGGTGGGCGGGACTAAAAGCTCGATTCTGACTCTGACCAGTACAGACCGTGGGAGACTTCTCGTCCCGCCCTTTCTACCCAAAGCGCCGATAAGGAATTCATCGGTAAAACCGACGATAGAGGCAAGCCAGCGCAACGGTAGACCCCGACAAGCTCTTAAACCCTAGCTCCGAGGATTCGTCATGACAATCCTTACTTCGCAGACGGTTGTTGGCATCGATATCGCCAAGGCTGAAATAGTTATCTATCGCTCCGACCTGCAAACCACTGACGCCATCAAGAACGATCGAACAGCCCTTAAACGCTGGCTTAAAACATTGCCCGCCCAAAGCGCTATCGCCGTTGAAGCCACCAACATCTACCACCTGGACACTGTCGAGTTGGCCCATGCGATGGGTCACCAGGTCTATGTCGTGGATGCTTATCGGGTGAGCAACTATCGCCGCGGCATCGGCCAGCGAGCCAAGAACGATCCCTGCGATGCCCGTCTGCTGGCGCGTTATTTGACGAACGAACAAGACGGACTGCGGATCTGGAGCCCGCCACCCAAGGCCTACACCTCGCTGAAAAGCCTGCTCCACAGGCGTGCAACGCTAATCCAGAACCATGCCGGTCTGATGCTGAGCTGGGCCAATGAACCCTTGTTGAAGAAAGTGCAGACCGCCCAGCAAAAGGCCTTCAAGCAAGCGGATCAGGCCATTCAGAAACTGCTGCGCAAGGTCTGCAAAGAGGCGGGTATTGAAGAGAATATCGACCGCTGCAAAGCCATCGAAGGGGTTGGCGAACTGACTGCAACCGGGTTGGCGACGACCTTTATGCGCGGTGATTTTGCCAATAGTGATGCGTTCATCGCGTTTCTAGGGATGGACCTTACGGTCGATGACTCCGGGAAGAAGAACGGCCCCCGGCACTTGACCAAAAAAGGGGATCCGGAAGTACGCCGGTTGGCTTACAACGCCGCAATGGCAGCCTGTCGCTCAGCTAAATGGAAACCGTTTTACGAGTCATATTTGGCAAGAGGCTTCTCGAAAACCCAGGCATTGGTGGCCCTTGCCCGGAAACTCTGCCGGGTGGCATTTGCCCTGATGAAAAATCAGAGCAAATACCAGCCGGCCTGAAGTTGCGGGGTTGCCCTGCAACATAGAATCTCCCACAGTGGATTTTCGGCGATCACAAAACCCCTGTGGGAGCGGGCTTGCTCGCGATGGCGCCCGTACAGACGCCGCCTTACTGCTCGCTCAACGCAAATTGCGTCAGGCAAAACGTCGGAATCCCCATATCTTCCAGCCGCTGCGATCCGCCCAACTCCGGCAAATCAATGATCGCCGCCGCTTCATGAACCCGCGCGCCCATGCGTCGAACCAGGTTCGCCGCCGCAATCAGCGTCCCGCCCGTGGCGATCAGGTCATCGAACATCACCACCGAATCGCCCTCGCACAGGCTGTCGGCGTGGACTTCGAGGAAGGCTTCGCCGTATTCGGTCGCATAACCCTCGGCCAGCACGTCGGCCGGCAGTTTGCCTTGCTTGCGGAACAGCACCAGCGGCTTGTTCAGCTGATAGGCCAGGACCGAACCGATCAGAAAACCACGCGCGTCCATCGCACCGATGTGGGTGAAGTCGGCCTCGACATAACGGTGGGCGAAGCTGTCCATCACCAGGCGCAGGGCCGTGGGCGACTGGAACAATGGGGTAATGTCGCGAAAGATCACGCCCGGCTTGGGAAAGTCGATCACAGGGCGGATGAGGGATTTGATGTCGAAGGAGTCGAAGGCCATAGTCGAAGAATCCTGGCAGGCTGCAAACGACGCAGTATAACGGCGGCTGAACCGTTTCGCTCAGCCACAATCGCCGAAATCAGCCGTCTAGCGAGCCGCCGGCCAGGGCGCAGAGCTGGATCGGGTCGAGGATATGGATTTCCTTGCCTTCAGCCGCAATCAGTTCGTTTTGCTGGAAGCGCGTGAACACCCGGGACACGGTTTCCACCGCCAGGCCTAAGTAATTGCCGATTTCGTTGCGCGACATGCTCAGGCGGAACTGGTTGGCCGAGAAACCCCGGGCGCGGAAACGGGCCGACAGGTTGACCAGGAACGTGGCGATGCGCTCGTCGGCGGTTTTCTTCGACAGCAGCAACATCATTTGCTGATCGTCACGAATTTCGCGACTCATCACGCGCATCAACTGACGACGCAGTTGCGGCAGTTGCAGCGCCAGTTCGTCGAGGCGTTCGAAAGGGATTTCACACACCGATGTGGTTTCCATGGCTTGCGCCGAGACCGGGTGTTTTTCGGTGTCCATGCCTGACAGGCCGACCAGTTCACTCGGCAGGTGGAAACCGGTGAGTTGTTCTTCGCCGCCATCGCTCAGGCTGAAGGTCTTCAGGGCGCCCGAGCGTACTGCATAAACGGAATCGAAGGTGTCGCCCTGGCGGAACAGGAATTCGCCCTTTTTCAGCGGGCGGCCACGTTTAACTATTTCGTCCAGCGCATCCATGTCTTCCAGATTCAAAGAAAGTGGCAAGCAGAGGGGGGCCAGGCTGCAATCCTTGCAATGGGCCTGGCTATGAGCGCGCAGCTTTACTGGCTCGGACATTTCTTCAATCCTTGTGGGAAAACACACATAAGCCGTAAGGGTAACTCACGGGAGGACATTCAGGCACGCGGCGATTTTGTCGCAGGGTCGTAAAGTCAGCGTTTCGTAGAGCGGCCAGTGAGGTGATGGCTAGATAACCCGCGAGAACCGCTGGCGATTGTGCTGTTCCAGGTACGCGTCGAACACCATGCACACCGAGCGCACCAGCAATCGTCCGGCGGGCAATACGGTGATCCGTTCGTTATCCAGTTCGATCAGGCCGTCGTCGGCCATTCCCTGCAACTGTGGCCAGAGTTCGCCGAAGTAACCCTGAAAGTCGATGTTGAAGGCGTGTTCGATCGCGGCGAACTCCAGGCTGAAAGTGCAGATCAGTTGCTGGATGACCGCACGTCGCAGGCGGTCATCGGCGTTGCACAGCAGACCACGGCTGGTGGCCAGCTGCGCGCTGGCCAGCGTGTTCTGGTACTGATTCAGGTCGCTGCTGTTCTGGCAATACAAGTCGCCGATCTGGCTGATGGCCGACACGCCCAGGCCAATCAGGTCGCAGTGACCGTGGGTGGTGTAGCCCTGGAAGTTACGTTGCAGGGTCGATTCTTCCTGAGCAATCGCCAGTTCATCGTCGGGCAGGGCGAAGTGGTCCATGCCGATGTAGCGGTAACCGGCCTTGGTCAGCTGCTCGATGGTGCCCTGGAGTATTTCCAGTTTTTGCGCCGGTGTCGGCAGTTCGTCGCTGTTGATTCGCCGTTGCGGCATGAAGCGTTCTGGCAGGTGCGCGTAGTTGAACACTGAGAGGCGGTCCGGTTGCAGGTTGATCACTTCATCGACGGTGCGGGCGAAATTCTCGGGTGTCTGCCTCGGTAAGCCATAGATCAGGTCAATGTTGATCGAGCGAAACTGAAGCGTGCGGGCAGCGTCGATCACCGCACGGGTTTGTTCCAGGCTTTGCAGGCGATTGACTGCCCGTTGCACCGCCGGGTCGAGGTCTTGCAGGCCGATACTGACCCGATTGAAACCCAGTTCACGGAGCAGGCCCATGGTCGACCAGTCGGCTTCGCGAGGGTCGATTTCGATGCCGTAGTCGCCGGAATCGTCGTCCAGCAAGTTGAAGCTTTTACGCAACTGGGCCATCAACTGGCGCAGTTCATCGTGACTGAGAAAGGTCGGGGTGCCGCCGCCAAAGTGCAGTTGCTCGACTTTCTGCGCGGGGTCGAGGTGGCAGGCGATCAGCTGGATTTCCTGCTCAAGGCGTTGCAAATAGGGCTGGGCCCGGCCGCGGTCCTTGGTGATGACTTTGTTGCAGGCGCAGTAGTAACAAATGTTCGCGCAGAACGGCACGTGCACATACAGCGATAACGGGCGCAGGGCTTTACGGCTGTCGCGCAGGGCGTGGAACAGGTCGAACGTGCCGACCTGACCGTCGAATTGCACCGCGGTCGGGTAGGAGGTGTAGCGCGGTCCCGCCAGGTCGTAACGGCGGATCAGATCGGTGTCCCAACGAATGGCGTCGAGCATCATGCGGGCATTCCCCCGGATAGGCTGGCAGTGTCAGCGAGTCTAGGGGGAGGCGCGGAGGGGCATCTTGATTTGCATCAACGGGCTTCAAGATCAAAAGATCGCAGCCTTCGGCAGCTCCTACAGGTGGACGCGATCCCATGTAGGAGCTGCCGAAGGCTGCGATCTTTTGACTTTGTTTCTAGTGGCCCATGAGCCAATGCTGATGCGGCCCCGGCAAGGTCCAGATGCCGAACAGGATCACCAGTAATCCGCCCGTCATCCGCACGCTACGTTTGCGCAACAACGCCGTGACCCGCTCAGCCGCCAACCCCGTGGCGAGTAACACCGGCCAGGTGCCGAGCCCGAACGCGAGCATCAAAAGCGCACTGTCCAGCGCATTGCCCTGGCTCGCCGACCACAGCAACGTGCTGTAAACCAACCCGCACGGCAGCCAGCCCCAGAGCGCCCCCAGCAGTAACGCGCGCGGGACGCTCGACACCGGCAACAGTTTGTTGGCAACCGGCTGGATGTGCCGCCACAGGCCGCGACCGAGGCTTTCGATGCGGGTCAGGCCGCTCCACCAGCCAGCGAGGTACAGGCCCATGGCGACCAACAGCAATCCGGCAATGACGCGCATGAACATCGCCGCCGGGCTGTTGGCCACCGCCCAACCGGCCAGACCGATCAGCAGGCCGGCCGTTGCATAGCTAAGAATTCGCCCAAGGTTGTAGGCCAGCAGCAGTCGAAAACGACGGCTGCGTTGTTCCTTGGGAATCGCCAGGGTCAACGCGCCCATCAAGCCGCCGCACATGCCCAGGCAATGCCCGCCACCGAGCAGGCCGAGGATCACCGCAGACACCAGCAGCGGCGCCAACTCAAGCATGGGGTGGCGTCTTGTCGTCCGGTTTGGCCGGATGACCGCTGGCTTCATCGACCGCGGCCTTGTGGTTCGGGTCCTGATCGTCGAACAGGATGCTGTGGGCCGGGCCGTCGAGGTCGTCGTACTGACCGCTGTCGACTGCCCAGAAGAAGATGTAAATGGCGATGGCCACGATCAGCAGCGCGGCCGGGATCATCACGTAGAGAGCTGGCATCTGGACTCCATGCCCGCGCGGCTCAGGCCGGCAGCGGACGGGTTTCTGGCGTGGCGCTGACCGCAGGCGTGTTTGGCATGCGAGTCAGGCGCAGGGCGTTCAGCACCACGGTCAACGAACTGATGGACATGCCGACCGCGGCCCATACCGGAGTGATCCAGCCGAGGGCGGCGAACGGCAACATGAGGCCATTGTACAGCCCGGCCCACAGCAGGTTCTCGATGATTACCCGGCGGGTGCGTCGAGCCAGGCTGAAGGCTTGGACCAATGCATCGAGGCGGTTCGACAGCAGTACCGCGTCGGCACTGGTTTTTGCCAGATCGGTGGCCGACCCCATGGCCACGCTGATGTCGGCGGCGGCCAGCACGGGCACGTCGTTGACCCCGTCACCGAGCATCAACACCTTGCGGCCTTCCTTGTGCAGCTGTTGCAGGACTTGCAATTTGTCGTCCGGGCGCAAGCCGCCGCGGGCTTCATCGATGCCCAGTTCCGCGGCGACACTGGCGACCATCGGCGAACTGTCGCCGGACAGCAGCAGCGTGCGCCAACCGCGAGACTTGCAGGCGGCGAGGAGGGCAGGTGCATCGGCACGCAGGCGATCGTCGAGAACAAACCATGCCAACGGTCCCTGGCTGTCGCCGAGCAACAGCCATTGGCCGGCTTCGTCCGGCATTAACGGCACGACAGCGTCACTGAGTCCACAGACAAAACCCGGTTGGCCGATGCGCAAGCGTTGCTCACCGACCAAGCCTTCGAGGCCAAGCCCCGGCGTGCTGTGGACTTCTTCGGCGGCCAGCGGCGCCCGGCCAAACGCGCGGGCGATTGGGTGTTCAGAGCGGTTTTCCAGGGCGGCGGCCAGGCTCAGGCATTGATCGCTGTTGAGCGCGCCGAGCGGGCGAATCGATCGCAAGGCCAGGCGACCTTCCGTCAGCGTGCCGGTCTTGTCGAAAATAACCGTGTCGATCTGGTTCAGACCTTCCAGCACATGGCCGCGAGTCAGCAGCAAACCCAGTTTGTGCAATGTTCCGGTGGCGGCGGTGAGGGCGGTCGGCGTGGCCAGGGACAAGGCGCACGGGCATGTCGCAACGAGCATCGCCAAAACAATCCAGAAGGCTCGCGACGAATCCAGTTCCCACCAGATCAGGCCGATGACGGCAGCGGCAATCAGCGAAAGCAGCAGGAACCACTGCGCGGCGCGGTCGGCAATTTCCGCCAGTCGCGGCTTCTCGGCCTGAGCGCGGTCCAGCAGGCGGACGATGGCGGACAATCGGGTGTCTTGACCCAGCGCCAGGACTTCCACGGTCAGCGCACCTTCGACGTTCAGGGTGCCAGCGGTGACGGCATCGCCCGGCGTGCGCGGTTGCGGCAGGTATTCGCCGGTGAGCAGGGATTCGTCGATGCTCGACTGGCCTTCGAGGATCTTGCCGTCGGCCGGGAGGATCGCGCCGGGGTGCACCAGCACCTGATCGCCGACGCGCAGTTCGCTGAGCAGGATCCGCTCGCTCTGGCCGTCGGCACTCAGGCGCAGGCACGAGGCGGGTAACAGATTGACCAATTGCGCCGTGGCGGCGGCGGTGCGTTCGCGGGCGCGACGTTCCAGATAACGCCCGGCCAGCAGGAACAGCGCGAACATGCCGACTGCATCGAAATACAGTTCACCGACGCCGGTGATCGAGGTCCATATCCCGGCGATGTAGGCGCTGCCAATTGCCAGCGACACCGAAACATCCATGGTCAGGTGGCGGGTGCGCAAGTCGCGCATGGCGCCTTTGAAGAATGGCGCGCAGCTATAGAAGACGATCGGTGTGGTGAGGAACAGCGCGACCCAACGCAGGATGGTGTGCAGCTCGGGACTGAGGTCGATGTTGAATTCCGGCCAGGTGGCCATGGTCGCCATCATCGCCTGGAACCACAGCAGCCCGGCCACGCCGAGTTGGCGCAGGGCCAGGCGGTTTTCGCTGGCCAGTTGTTCGCTGGCGCGGTCGGCCTGATAGGGGTGCGCGGCGTAACCGATGTGGCGCAATTCGTTGAGTACCTGGCTCAGCGGCAGTTGTGCATCGGCCCAGCGTACGTGCAGGCGATGGTTGGACAGGTTCAGGCGCGCTTCGGCCACCGCCGGCAAGCCACGCAGGTGTTTCTCGATCAGCCAGCCGCAGGCGGCGCAACTGATGCCTTCCATCAACAGGGTGGTTTCGGCGAGTTCGCCGTCGTGACGAACGAAGGGGGCTTGCACGTCGGCGCGGTCGTACAGCGCCAGTTCGTCCACCAACTGCACCGGCAGCGCTTCGGGGTTGGCCGATGACTCGCTGCGATGCTGGTAATAGGTTTCCAGTCCACCGGCCACAATGGCTTCGGCCACGGCCTGACAACCCGGGCAGCAGAACTCGCGGGTTTCACCGAGGACGGCAGCGGTGAAGCGGCTGCCGGCCGGGACGGGCAGGGCGCAGTGGTAGCAGGGGAGTGGAGTGGTCATGAGGAGAAGTCTATATCGTCCGGGAAAGGCTCATGCCTGTAGGAGCTGACGAGTGAAACGAGGCTGCGATCTTTTGATGTTGTTTTGAAAGAGCAAGATCAAAAGATCGCAGCCTCGTTTCACTCGACAGCTCCTACAAGTGTTCGGCGCCTTGCAGCGGTTCATCACCCAGCAGCAAATCCTTGTCATGGCTGACCTGTTCTTCTTCGAACATGCGCCAGGTCTTGTCGTCCTGTACTCCCAGCAGTTCTACAAAGCGGCGACCGTCGACCTTGTCGTTCAACTGGCCAATGTAGCGGCCCTGTTCGGTTTCGCTGCGCGCCAGGGTGATTTTGCGATCTTTCTCTGGCTGGGTCGGCGAGATCAGGTTCAGCTCCAGGGTTTTCGGCTGGCTGTTGCCGCTCAGGCGCAGGTCGACTTCACCGGTCACGTCGTCCAGATGAACGCTGGCGCGCAGCAGCAGGGTCTGCGCCAGCAACTCACGGTCGAGGGAGCGGTTGATGCCTTTGCCGGCCTCGTAATAGTTGTCGTTGACCAGGTTGTCCGGGTTGTTCACCGCAATCGTCACCATGGACAAGGTCAGGGTCACGGAACACGCCAGGATGGCGATGATGATCCACGGCCAAAGGTGCTTGTACCAGGGACTTGCGGCAGTTGCTGTGGGCATGATCACTTCTCTCAACGAACTTGTGGGCCGATGAACCGGCTCTTGGCTTCAATGTGGACGCTGTTGTCATCGGCATCCGTGAGGATGAATTTCACCTCGTTGGTGCTCGATGGCAGTTTCTCCGGCGCGCTGGACAGTTCGACCGGCTGGCTGAAAATCTCCCCGGCGGCGACCTTGATCTCGCGCTTGCCTTGCAGCTTGAGGTCCGGCAAGCCAGCGGCTTCGAGCACGTAGGTGTGGTCGCGCTGATCCTTGTTCATGATCTTCAGGCTGTAGACGTTTTCGATCCGGCCTTCGGCGTTCTCGCGGTACAGCACGCGGTCTTTGCTGACGTCGAAACCGACCAGCGAACGCATGAAGAATGCGGTCATCAGCAAGGCGATCATCGCCAGCAGCACCGTGGCATAGCCGATCAGGCGCGGGCGCAGTTTATTGGTTTTTTGCCCGGACAGGTTGTGCTCGGTGGTGTAGCTGATCAGGCCGCGCGGGTAATCCATCTTGTCCATGATGCTGTCGCAGGCATCGATGCAGGCCGCACAGCCGATGCATTCGACTTGCAGGCCGTCGCGGATGTCGATACCGGTCGGGCAGACCTGGACGCACATGGTGCAGTCGATGCAGTCGCCCAGGCCCATGGCCTTGTAGTCGGCGCCTTTCTTGCGCGGGCCGCGGCCTTCACCACGACGCGGGTCGTAGGAAACGATCAGGGTGTCTTTGTCGAACATCACGCTCTGGAAGCGCGCGTACGGGCACATGTAAATGCACACCTGCTCGCGCAACCAGCCGGCATTGCCGTAGGTGGCGAGGGTGAAGAAGCCGACCCAGAAATACGACCAGCCGTCGGCTTCGCCGGTGAAGAAGTCGATGGTCAGTTCGCGGATCGGCGAGAAGTAACCCACGAAGGTCATGCCGGTCACGAAGCCTATCAACAGCCACATCGCGTGTTTGCTGAATTTGCGCAGGAATTTGTTGGCGCTCATGGGCGCTTTGTCGAGCTTGATGCGCTGGTTGCGGTCGCCTTCGGTGACCTTCTCGCACCACATGAAAATCCAGGTCCAGACACTCTGTGGGCAGGTATAGCCGCACCAGACCCGCCCGGCGTACACGGTAATGAAGAACAGGCCGAAGGCGCTGACGATCAGGATCCCCGAGAGCAGGATGAAGTCCTGAGGCCAGAAGGTTGCGCCAAAGATGAAGAATTTACGCTCCGGCAGATTCCACCAGACCGCCTGATGGCCACCCCAGCTCAGCCAGACCGTACCGAAATACAGCAGAAACAGCCCGGCACCACCCATCATCCGCAGGTTGCGGAACAGTCCGGTGAAAGCGCGGGTGTAGATCTTTTCTCGAGAGGCGTAGAGGTCGACGCTGTTGTTCGCGTTCTTGGCAGGTGTGACGTCGTGTACCGGAATCTGGTTGCTCATCATTGCATCCCACGGCAGTGGAAAAATGCCTCGGTCAGTACGTGCCGACCGCGGTCAAAAAGAGGTGTTGCAGTGGCGCAATGATACGCCTGTAGCTCTAACTCAAGGGTGCGACCTTTGGTCACGTTGGTGGAATTCAACTGACGGTGTAATGACTTGAATCAATTGACTTGTGAATTATGGACGAGTTTTCCAGCGCAGGCTCGGCAGCTGCTACGGGTTGAGCACAGATCGAACACAGGTCATAAACAAAACGGCCCCGCCAATTCACATTGGCGGGGCCGTTTTTTATTGCATCAAGCGTTTGCCTTACTGGGCATCCGCTACCGGCGCTTTCTCACCGTGAGAGAGGCTGTAGACGTAAGCGGCCAGCAGGTGAACCTTGTCGTTGCCTTGCAGCTGTTCTTGCGCAGGCATCTGGCCCTGACGGCCGTAACGGATGGTCTGCTGCAGTTGAGCGAAGCTCGAACCGTAGATGAACGCGGCCGGGTGGGTCAGGTTAGGTGCGCCCATTGCTGGCGTACCTTTGCCTTCCGGACCGTGGCACACCGCGCAGTTGGCAGCGAACAGCTTTTGGCCGGCAACCGGGTCAGCCTTGGTGCCTTCCGGTAGTTTGCGGCCATCGAGGTTGGTCAGTACGAACGCGGCAACGTTCGCAACGCCTTGCTCGCCGATCACTTCTGCCCAAGCCGGCATCACAGCGTGACGACCGCCCATGATGGTGGTCTTGATGGTTTCCGCTTCGCCGCCCCAGCGCCAGTCGGCGTCGGTCAGGTTAGGAAAGCCATAAGCGCCCTTGGCATCGGAACCGTGGCAGACCGAGCAGTTGGAGGCGAACAGACGGCCACCCATCTTCAGGGCTTGCGGGTCCTTGGCGACTTCTTCGATTGGCATGGAAGCGAACTTGGCGAAGATCGGGCCGAACTTGGCGTCCGACTTGGCCATTTCCTTTTCCCACTCGTGAACGCCGGTCCAGCCGGTCTGGCCGTTGGCGAACGCGGTCTGCTTCTCGTTATCGAGGTAGTTGTAACCCGGCAGCAGGCCTTTCCAGTTACCCAGGCCCGGGTACAGAACCAGGTAGCCCAGGGCGAAGATGATGGTGCCCACGAAGAGCATGAACCACCATTTCGGCAGTGGGTTGTCGTACTCCTCGATCCCGTCGAAGGAGTGGCCAACCGTTTCTTCGGTGGCTTCGCTGCGCTGGCCCTTACGGGTGGACAGCAGCAGCCAGGTCAGGGCGAAGATCGTGCCGAGACTGAGGACTGTGACGTACAGACTCCAGAACGTAGTCATTCTTTGTTACTCCTAGAAGCTTGCTCGACGTGCTTGATGGCTTCGGGATCATCCGCGAAAGGCAGCAAGGTCGCGTCTTCAAACTCCGACTTGCGCTTGGGGCTGAATACCCACAACGCCAGACCGATGAAGGCCACCATCACAACAACGGTGCCCAGGCCACGAATCATCCCGATATCCATCTAAATCACCGTTTGCTTTTGATGATGGTGCCCAGGCCTTGCAGATAGGCCACCAGCGCGTCCATTTCGGTTTTGCCCTTCACAGCATCCTTGGCGCCGGCGATGTCTTCGTCGGTGTAAGGGACGCCGAGCGTGCGCAAGACTTCCATTTTCTTGGCGGTGTCTTTGCCGTCGAGCTTGTTTTCCACGAGGAACGGGTAGGCCGGCATTTTCGACTCAGGCACCACGTTGCGCGGGTTGTACAAGTGCGCACGCTGCCAGTCATCGGAGTAACGACCGCCAACACGGGCCAAGTCCGGACCGGTACGCTTGGAACCCCACAGGAACGGGTGGTCCCAGACGCTTTCACCGGCGACCGAGTAGTGGCCATAACGTTCGGTTTCAGCACGGAACGGGCGGATCATCTGCGAGTGGCAGCCGACACAACCGTTGGCGATGAAAATGTCACGGCCTTCAAGTTCCAGCGCCGGGCGCGGCTTCATGCCTTCGACCGGTTTGTTGGTCACGTCCTGAAAAAACAAGGGGACGATCTGGGTCAGGCCGCCGATGCTGACGGCGATAACCATGAAGAAGGCCAGCAGGCCAATGTTCTTCTCGACTGCTTCATGCTTCATCAGTGAGCTCCAACTACAGCAATCTGTTCAGCGGCTTTGGCTTCAGCCGGGTTCGAGGCACGTACGGTACGCCATACGTTGTAGGCCATGAACAGCATGCCGCTGGCAAAGAACGCACCGCCCAGGGCGCGAACGATGAAACCAGGATGGCTGGCTTGCAGCGCTTCAACGAACGAGTAGGTGAGGGTGCCGTCGTCGTTGATTGCACGCCACATCAGACCCTGGGTGATGCCGTTGACCCACATCGAAGCGATGTACAGAACGGTACCGATGGTCGCGAGCCAGAAGTGCGTGTTGATCAGGCCGATGCTGTGCATCTGCACACGACCGAACAGTTTCGGGATCATGTGGTAGATGGCGCCGATCGAGATCATCGCCACCCAGCCCAAAGCACCGGCGTGTACGTGGCCGATGGTCCAGTCTGTGTAGTGAGACAGCGAGTTGACGGTCTTGATGGCCATCATCGGGCCTTCGAAGGTCGACATGCCGTAGAAGGCCAGCGACACAACGAGGAAGCGCAGGATCGGGTCGGTGCGCAGCTTATGCCAGGCGCCCGACAGGGTCATCATGCCATTGATCATGCCGCCCCAGCTTGGTGCCAGCAGGATGATCGACATCGCCATGCCCAGCGACTGAGCCCAGTCCGGCAGCGCGGTGTAGTGCAGGTGGTGCGGACCGGCCCAGATGTACAGGGTGATCAGCGCCCAGAAGTGCACGATCGACAGGCGATAGGAGTAGATCGGACGCTCGGCCTGCTTCGGCACGAAGTAGTACATCATCCCAAGGAAACCGGTGGTCAGGAAGAAACCCACGGCGTTGTGGCCGTACCACCACTGGATCATTGCGTCAGTCGCACCCGAATAGGCGGAGTAGGACTTGAACAGGCTGACTGGTAGCGACATGTGGTTGACGATGTGCAGCATCGCCGTCACGACGATGAAGGCACCGTAGAACCAGTTACCCACATAGATGTGCTTGGTCTTGCGCTTGACGATGGTTCCGAAGAACACCGCACCGTAGGTGACCCAGACGATAGCCAGCAGGATAGCCAGGGGCCATTCCAGTTCCGCGTATTCCTTGGTGGTGGTGTAACCCAGCGGCAAGGTAACGATCGCGCCGACGATTACAGCCTGCCATCCCCAGAAGTGGAAGGCCGCCATGCGGTCGGAAATCAGTCGCGTTTGGCAGGTTCGCTGCACGACGTAATAAGAAGTGGCAAACAGTGCACAACCACCGAAGGCGAAAATCACCAGGTTGGTGTGCAACGGGCGTAAGCGTCCAAAAGTCGTCCACGGCAGACCGAAGTTCAATTCCGGCCATACAAGCTGTGAGGCGATGAAGACACCAAGCCCCATGCCAAGGATCCCCCAGACCACCGTCATGATGGCGAACTGGCGGACTACCTTATAGTTATAAGCAGTCGGACTGATTGCTGTGCTCATTCTAAGGTTCCACGGTTTGGGTGTTTTATTAGGAGTAAAAATCGGCCGCAAGTATGGAGAAAGCGGGGGGTCATTGCAACGCGCCATGACCTGGGTCAATGCTTTCAAAAGCTGATTCTGCGGCCTTTCCATGCGCCGCGTAGGGACAAAATTGCCCAAGGGCAAAATGTCGCAGCAGACGAAAATGGTGAGGGGGTCAGGTCGGATGTAACGGGGTGTGTTCAAACACAACGATCGGGTGACAGATGGCAATTGGCACGACAGCCGGTATCTACCAGCCTTTGCGGCTTGTCATCGAGCAGATTCGTCGAACACATCGGGTTGGGTCGACCTGGAACCGGCTCATGCCAGTCCGCATCGGGGGAAGCTTAGACCCGAATCTGGTGAACCGAAAGGAGGACCAACGGAGGGGTGCGACACTTGGTCGCAAAGGGGCAGGGAACTGCCGCATCCGGGAGAATGCGGCAGCAGAGCGGTCGAGATTTATTCGTGTTTGCCTTCAGCCTGCAAACGCTCGGTGCTCAGACCGTGAGACAGGCTGTAAACGTAAGCGGCCAGCAATTGCACCTTGTCGTTGCCGAGCAGTTCGTTCTGCGCCGGCATATGGCCCTGGCGGCCATGACGAATGGTCTGTTGCAGTTGCGCCAGGCTTGTTCCGTAGATAAAACCGGCCGGTTGCGTCAGATTCGGCGCGCCCATGGCTTCAGTGCCCTGGCCGTTTGCCCCATGACAGGCTACGCACATGGTGCTGAACGCTTGCTGTCCGGCGTGCAGGTCAGCACCGCTTTCGGCAGGCAACGGCAGGCCGGCCAGGTCATGGCGCACATAAGCCGCGACGTTCTTCACGCCGGCATCACCAAGGATTTCACCCCAGGCCGGCATCGCGGCCATGCGACCGCCCATGATCGTCGTTTTGATCATCTCGGCGTCGCCACCCCAGCGCCAGCTGGTGTCCGCCAGGTTCGGAAAGCCAAAGGCGCCCTTGGCATCCGAGCCGTGGCAGACCGCGCAATTGGAGGCAAACAGGCGACCGCCCATTTTCAACGCTAGCGGGTCCGTGGCCACTTCTTCCACAGGCATCGCCGCGAATTTGGCGAAGATCGGCCCGAACTTCGCATCGGCCTTGTTCATCTCCTTTTCCCACTCGTGGACGCCGGTCCAACCGTCCTCATAACCCGGCAGGATGCCTTTCCAGTTGCCCAGGCCGGGGTAAAGCACCAGATAACCCACGGCGAACACCAGCGTGCCGGCGAACAGCATGAACCACCACTGCGGCAGCGGGTTGTCGTACTCCTCGATGCCGTCGAAGCTGTGGCCCATGGTCTGGTCGACGCTGCCCTTGGTTTCGCCCTTGCGGGTGCCGATCAGCAGCCAGGTCAGGCCGATCAGGCTGCCGATGGTCAGTACGCAGATCCACGTACTCCAGAAGGTGGTCATGGCCGGGTACTCCTTGTTTCAGGTTCTTGGGTGGCGTCATCGGGTAGCGGTTCATCGGCGAACGGCAGCAAACGCGCTTCGGCGAATTCCGGATTGCGCTTGCTGTTGAACACCCACAGCGTCAGGCCGACGAAGGCTACGAACACCACGACCGTGCCCAGGCCGCGGATCATTCCACTGCTCATTTCGCTTACGATTTCAAAGGGCATGGCCATGGCTCACCTCTTGCTCTTGATGGATGTGCCCAACACTTGCAGGTAAGCGACCAGCGCGTCCATTTCGGTCTTGCCCTGGAGCGAAGCGACTGAGCCTGCGATGTCATCGTCGGTGTATGGCACGCCGAGGGTGCGCATCGCCTTGATCTTGCCTTCGGTGTGGCTGCTGTCGAGTTGATTGGCCACCAGCCACGGATAGCCGGGCATTTTCGATTCCGGCACCACGTTGCGCGGGTTGTACAAATGCGCACGGTGCCAGTCTTCGGAGTAGCGACCACCGACCCGGGCCAGGTCCGGACCGGTACGTTTCGAGCCCCACAGGAACGGATGATCCCAGACGCTTTCACCGGCCACCGAGTAGTGGCCGTAGCGTTCGGTCTCGGCGCGAAACGGCCGGATCATCTGCGAGTGGCAACCGACGCAGCCTTCGCGGATGTAGATGTCGCGACCTTCCAGTTGCAGCGCGGTGTAGGGCTTCATGCCTTCCACCGGTTTATTGGTCACGTCCTGGAAGAACAGCGGGACGATCTGGGTCAGACCGCCAATGCTCACGGCCAACACCATCAGCAACATCAGCAGGCCGACGTTTTTCTCGATTGTTTCGTGTTTCATGGCGGCCTCCTCAGGCGATCTGCGCGGCAGCGGCGACTTCGGCAGGCTGCGAGGCCCGCACGGTGCACCAGGTGTTGTAGGCCATCAGCAACATGCCGCAGAAGAAGATCGCACCGCCCACCAGTCGCACGACGAAGCCTGGGTGGCTGGCCACCAGGGTTTCGACGAAGGAGTAGGTCAGCGTGCCGTCTTCATTGACGGCGCGCCACATGAGGCCTTGGGCGATGCCGTTGACCCACATCGAAGCGATGTACAGCACTGTGCCGATGGTGGCGAGCCAGAAGTGCGCGTTGATCAGGCCGATGCTGTGCATCTGCGTGCGGCCAAAGATTTTCGGGATCATGTGGTACAGCGCGCCGATCGAGATCATCGCTACCCAACCAAGGGCGCCGGCGTGAACGTGGCCGATGGTCCAGTCGGTGTAGTGGGAGAGGGCGTTGACCGTTTTGATGGCCATCATCGGCCCTTCGAAGGTCGACATGCCGTAGAACGCCAGCGAGACCACGAGGAAGCGCAGGATCGGGTCGCTACGCAACTTATGCCAGGCGCCCGAGAGCGTCATCATGCCGTTGATCATCCCGCCCCAGCTCGGCGCCAGCAGGATCAGCGACATCACCATGCCCAGCGACTGTGCCCAGTCCGGCAGCGCGGTGTAGTGCAAGTGGTGCGGACCGGCCCAGATGTACAGGGTGATCAGCGCCCAGAAGTGCACGATCGACAAGCGATAGGAATACACCGGACGCTCGGCTTGTTTCGGCACGAAGTAGTACATCATCCCGAGGAAACCGGCGGTGAGGAAAAAGCCTACGGCGTTGTGCCCGTACCACCACTGAACCATGGCATCGGTCGCACCCGCGTACACCGAGTAGGACTTGGTGAAACTCACCGGCAGCTCAAGGTTGTTGACGATGTGCAGAATCGCCACGGTGATGATGAACGCGCCGAAGAACCAGTTGCCGACGTAGATGTGCTTGGTCTTGCGCTTGGCCAGCGTGCCGAAGAACACCACGGCGTAGGCGACCCAGACGATGGTGATCAGGATGTCGATCGGCCATTCCAGCTCCGCGTATTCCTTGGAGCTGGTGTAACCCAACGGCAAGCTGATGGCCGCCAGCAGGATTACCACTTGCCAACCCCAGAAGCAGAACGCGGCGATTTTCGGCGCAAACAGTTGGGTCTGGCAGGTGCGTTGCACCGAATAGAACGAACTGGCGAACAGGGCGCAACCGCCGAAAGCGAAGATCACTGCGTTGGTGTGCAACGGGCGCAAACGCCCGAAGCTGGTCCACGGCAGATTGAAGTTGAGTTCAGGCCAAACCAATTGAGCCGCGAGAAAAACCCCGAGCCCCATGCCGACGATGCCCCACACCACCGTCATAATGGCGAATTGGCGGACCACCTTGTAGTTGTAGGCGGTACTGATAGAAGTGTTCATGGTTCCCCATCCACGGTTCAGCCGAAGTGAAGGCGTCTGCGCACGGCAGACGCTCCCTTCGCCTGGAGTTATAGGCAGACTAAAAGCGAGGCAAGCATGGACAAAGAGCACAAGGCCAGTATTGACGGGGATCAATGGGCGCAGTGTGTGCGGGATCATGGATGGTTGTGGAATGCCGCCTCAGCGCCGGCATCGGCGACGTTGATCCTCGCCCATGGCGCCGGTGCGCCAATGGACAGCGCCTGGATGAACGACATGGCTGCGCGCCTTGCTGCATCTGGGGTCAACGTGCTGCGCTTCGAGTTTCCGTACATGGCGCAACGGCGTGTTGATGGGGGTAAGCGTCCTCCGAACCCGGCACCGAAACTGCTCGAGTGTTGGCGTGAGGTCTATGCGGTGGTGCGACGCCATGTCGCTGGGCGTCTGGCCATTGGGGGCAAGTCCATGGGCGGGCGGATGGCCAGTTTGCTGGCGGATGAATTGAGGGCGGATGCGTTGGTTTGTCTCGGGTATCCGTTTTATGCGGTGGGGAAACCGGAGAAACCTCGGGTTGAGCATTTGGCCGGGTTAAAGACGCGCACGTTGATTGTTCAGGGCGAACGGGATGCGTTGGGCAATCGCGAGGCCGTTGAGGCTTACACGTTGGCACCGAGTATCGAGGTGTTCTGGCTGGTGGCGGGGGATCATGATTTGAAGCCGTTGAAGTCTTCCGGGTTTATCCATGAGCAACATCTGGCGGCTGCGGCGCAGAAGGTTGCCGAATTTCTTCAGTGAAATTTGCGGTGTCGATCAGGGCCCCATCGCGAGCAAGCTCGCTCCCACATTTTGATTTGTGATGTGAATCAGATCTTCATCCACCGCAAATCCCCTGTGGGAGCGAGCTTGCTCGCGATAGCTGTCTGCCAGGCGACATCACTTTCGGGTTGGCAATAAAAACCCGGAAGCTTTCACTGTCCGGGTTTTTATCTTTCCAGCGACTGTTAGCGGTTAAACCGCTCCACCAACGAATACTGGGTATTCGCAGTCTTTGTCAGCTCTTCACTCAACAACGCCGAGTGTTGCGCCTGTTCCGAGGTCTGATCCGCCAGGTGCGAGATGTTGCTGATGTTGCGGCTGATTTCTTCGGCCACTGCACTTTGCTCTTCGGTAGCCGCAGCGATCTGGGTGGTCATGTCGGTGATGTTGGCCACCGCTTCGCTGATCCCCACCAGTGCCTGATCCGCTTCCAATACCCGCGCCACACCTTCTTCGGCCTGGCGATGCCCGGCTTCCATGGTTTGCACCGCGGTGCTGGCGGTCTGTTGCAGCTTGGCGATCAGGGCGTGGATCTGCCCGGTGGATTCGCTGGTGCGTTGCGCCAGTTGACGGACTTCGTCAGCCACCACCGCAAAGCCACGACCCATCTCGCCGGCACGGGCCGCTTCGATGGCTGCGTTCAACGCCAGCAGGTTGGTCTGGTCGGCGATGCCTTTGATTACATCGACCACGCCGCCGATTTCGTCGCTGTCCTTGGCCAGTTGGGTCACGGTCAGGCCGGTTTCACCGACCACCACCGACAGGCGCTGGATGGCTTCGCGGGTTTCCCCGGCGATGTCGCGGCCGCGACCGGTCAGGCGATTGGCTTCCTGAGTCGCATCGGCCGTGCGCTGCACGTGGCTGGCGACTTCCTGAGTGGTGGCGGCCATCTGATTGACGGCGGTGGCCACTTGCTCGGTTTCGACGCGTTGGCGTTCCAGGCCGTTGGAGCTGTTATGCGCCAGGGTATCGGACTGTTTCGCTTGGTCGCTCAAGTGCTCGGCGGTGTCCTGCAGACGGGTCAGGCAGGTTTTCAGGCGGGCTTCCTGGCTGAGAATCGACATCTCCAGACGCGCCTGGGCACCGCGGCTGTCGGTGTACATCTGCGCGATCAGCGGGTCGGAGGTCGTCTGCCCGGCCAGGTGCAGCAGACGCTTGAGGCCGCGCTGTTGCCAGCTCAACCCCAACAGACCCAATGGCACTGACAGGCCGGCGGCCAACGCAAAACCCCATTGGGAATTGAGCGACGCACCGATCATGAAGCTCAGCTGGCTGACCAGAATGAACGGCAGCCAGTCCTGCAGCACCGGCAGCCATTTGTCTGTTGAAGGAATCGCCGACTTGCCCTGGTTGATGCGTTGGTAGAGCGCTTCGGCACGGCGGATCTGCTCGGCGGTGGGTTTGACCCGCACCGATTCGTAACCGACCACCTGATTGCCTTCGAAAACCGGCGTGACATAGGCGTTAACCCAGTAGTGATCACCGGCCTTGCAGCGATTCTTGACAATGCCCATCCATGGCAAGCCTTGTTTCAGTGTGCCCCACATGTGCGCGAATACCGCGGCCGGGACGTCAGGGTGACGGACCAGGTTATGCGGCGCACGGATCAGCTCTTCACGAGAATACCCACTGATCTCGACGAAGGCGTCGTTGCAATAGGTGATCACGCCCTTGGCATCGGTGGTAGAAATCAACCGTTGCTGAGCCGGGAAGGTCCGTTCGCGTTGTGTAATGGGCTGGTTGTTACGCATGGCTTTTTCAATCCGCAAGGCTTTGACGGGTTGTCGGCATCGTCAGCCATTTATTGAGATTATTTTTCAGTAATCAGTGGCGCGTCGCAAAACGACCCTTGCGTCAGCCGGCGAGCATCGGATAGGTGAACAGCCCGAAGTGCAGCAGGTTCAGGCCGAAATGGGTGGCGATGGCCGCACCCAAGCCACCAAAACGGTAGGCCAGACCATAGCCGACACCCGCCAGACTCGCCAGCAACACCCATTGCCAGCCGGCGCCCACATGCACCAGGCCGAACAGCAACGAGGCTAGGAGCAGGGCGAGGTTTTCACCGTAGGGCAGGTTTTTGAAGTGCCGGGTCAGACCGCCCTGGATGTAGCCGCGAAACAGCGCCTCCTCCACCAGCGTCACCAGCAGCAAATTGTTAAGCGCCCACAGCCAGGCTTGATCCGGCCACTTCGGTGCCCAGCTGATCACGCCCAGCAACAGCGCGCCACCCAAGGCCAGCGCGGCGCTCAACGTCAGCCCCAGCGCGGTGGCATAGATGGAAAGGCGCAGCGAACGTCGACCGACAATCCACGGGCAAGCCAGCAAAAGCCAGAACCCGATCAGGGGTTTGTCCTGATTCAGGTACATGAAAAACGGCACGGCATCGTCGGTGAATCGCTGAGAGGCGAAACCACGACCGTTGTAGAAACCGGGAAGCCAGTGCATCGCCAGTGCCAGGACCAGGACGAAGAACACCCCATGACCGAGGTAGCGGCCGGCTTGAACCTTTTGCTGGCGCACGGCGAAACCTGTGAACAGCAACAATGCGACGGAGATTAGGGCCAGCCAGCCGAGTTGGCCGTAGATCAGTGCCAGACCATAGCCGAGGGAGAGGAGGGCCAGGTAGTTCCATGGCAGGGCAATCATTGAAAATCCTTGTGTCCGAAGTGTTGCGGGTTGACTCGGTCCATGTGGGAGCGAGCTTGCTCGCGATGGGGCCTTCATATCAAACATCCATGTTGCATGACACTCCGCTATCGCGAGCAAGCTCGCTCCCACAGTGGTTTTGTGTGGGGCACATACTTGTGAACAATGCCAAATAGGGGCGCGATTATAAGGACGTTCGCGGCCCAAACAAAAACACCGCCCGAAGGCGGTGTTTATATCAGCAGCCGGTTACGACGCAATCAACTGCCGCAACACGTAATGCAAAATCCCTCCCGATTTGAAGTACTCCACCTCATTGAGGGTATCGATCCGGCACAACACCTCGACTTTCTCGTGGCTGCCGTCTTCACGGGTGATCACTAGCGTCAAGTTCATCCGCGGCGTCAGCTCGACGCCGGTCAAACCCAGAATATCCAGTGTCTCCTTACCGGTCAGGTTCAGGCTCTTGCGGTTCTGATCCAGCTTGAACTGCAATGGCAACACGCCCATGCCCACCAGATTGGAGCGGTGAATCCGTTCGAAACTTTCCGCAATGACCGCTTTGACCCCCAGCAGATTGGTGCCCTTGGCCGCCCAGTCACGACTCGATCCGGTGCCATATTCTTGCCCGGCAATCACCACCAGCGGCGTGCCCGAGGCTTGATAACGCATCGCCGCATCGTAAATCGGCATCCTCTCCCCGGTGGGAATGTAAATCGTATTGCCGCCTTCTTCGCCGCCGAGCATCTCGTTACGAATGCGGATGTTGGCAAAGGTGCCGCGCATCATCACTTGGTGGTTGCCGCGACGCGAGCCATAGGAGTTGAAGTCCCGTGGTTCCACGCCTTTCTCGCGCAAGTAATGGCCTGCGGGGCTGTCGGCCTTGATGTTGCCGGCCGGGGAGATGTGGTCGGTGGTTACCGAATCGCCGAGCAATGCGAGGACTCTGGCACCGGCGACGTCCTTGACCACCGGCGGTGGCCCACCGATGTCATCGAAGAACGGTGGATGCTGGATGTAAGTCGAATCGTCCTGCCAGACATAGGTCGCTGCTTGCGGCACTTCAATCGCCTGCCATTGCTCGTCGCCGGCAAACACTTCGGCGTATTCCTTGTGGAACATCGCGGTGTTGACCTGGTTCACCGCGTCGGCGATCTCTTTGGTGCTCGGCCAGATATCCCGCAGATACACCAGATTGCCCTCTTTGTCGGTACCCAAAGGCTCGCTGCTGATGTCGATGCGCACCGTCCCGGCCAGCGCATAGGCGACGACCAGCGGTGGGGAGGCCAGCCAGTTGGTTTTCACCAGCGGATGCACGCGACCTTCGAAGTTGCGGTTGCCCGACAGCACCGAGGCGACGGTCAGGTCGGCGGCCTGAATGGCTTTTTCGATCGGCTCCGCCAATGGCCCGGAGTTGCCGATGCACGTGGTGCAGCCGTAGCCGACCAGGGCAAAACCCAGTTCATCAAGGTATTGAGTCAGGCCGGCAGCCTTGTAGTAGTCGGTGACCACTTTCGAGCCTGGGGCCAGCGAACTCTTGACCCACGGTTTGCGCTTGAGGCCTTTCTCCACGGCTTTCTTCGCCACCAGGCCGGCGGCCATCATCACGCTCGGGTTGGAGGTGTTGGTGCAGGAGGTAATCGCCGCGATCACCACCGCGCCGTTTTTCAATCGATAAATCTGACCGTCGTATTCGTAGTCGGCTTCACCGGCCAGATCGGCATTGCCCACCGCGACGCCACCGCCGCCTTCACTTTCGAGACGACCGACTTCCTTGCTGGTGGGTTTGAATTGCAGGTCGACGAAGTCACTGAACGCTTGCGCGACATTCGGTAGCGATACCCGATCCTGTGGGCGTTTCGGCCCGGCAAGGCTGGCTTCGACGCTGCCCATGTCCAGAGCCAGGCTGTCGGTGAACGCCGGCTCTTGGCCCGGCAGGCGCCACAGGCCCTGGGCTTTGCTGTACGCCTCGACCAGTTTCACGGTAGCGCTGGGGCGACCGGATAAACGCAGGTATTCCAGGGTGATGTCATCCACCGGGAAGAAGCCGCAGGTGGCGCCGTATTCCGGGGCCATGTTGGCGATGGTCGCGCGGTCGGCCAGTGGCAGGTCGGCGAGGCCGTCACCGTAGAACTCGACGAACTTTCCGACCACACCTTTCTTGCGCAGCATCTGGGTGACAGTCAGCACCAGGTCGGTGGCGGTGATGCCTTCCTTGAGCTTGCCGGTGAGTTTGAAGCCGATCACTTCCGGGATCAGCATCGACACCGGTTGGCCAAGCATTGCCGCTTCCGCCTCGATCCCGCCGACGCCCCAGCCGAGCACGCCGAGGCCGTTGATCATGGTGGTGTGGGAGTCGGTGCCGACCAGGGTGTCGGGGAAGGCATAGGTGCGGCCGTCCTCGTCCTTGGTCCAGACCGTACGCCCCAGGTATTCCAGATTGACCTGGTGACAGATGCCGGTGCCCGGCGGCACCACGCTGAAGTTGTCGAAGGCGCTTTGGCCCCAGCGCAGGAACGCATAACGTTCACCGTTGCGCTGCATTTCGATGTCGACGTTCTGTTCGAAGGCGCTTGAACTGCCGAATTTGTCGACCATCACCGAATGGTCGATCACCAAATCCACGGGGGAGAGCGGATTGATTCGCTGCGGGTTGCCGCCGGCCTTGGCCATCGCGGCGCGCATGGCGGCCAGGTCGACCACGGCGGGAACACCGGTAAAGTCCTGCATTAATACCCGCGCGGGACGGTACTGAATTTCACGGTCGGAGCGACGTTCCTTGAGCCAGGCGGCAATCGCCCTGAGGTCGGCGCCGGTGACGGTTTTTTCATCTTCCCAGCGCAGCAGGTTTTCCAGCAGCACTTTCAACGACATCGGCAGTTTGTCGAGATCTCCCAGGCTTTTGGCAGCCTCCGGCAAGCTGAAATAGTGATAGGTCTTGTCGTCGATTTGTAAGGTTTTAAGCGTTTTCAGGCTATCGAGGGACGGCATTGAAATGACTCCTTTGGGTCCGCACGGCTACGGACTGACGGGACGGACAGAGGTTTAAACCTAGTCCTCTTTGGGGCTTAAGGCTAATAACTGGACTCTATGGTCGAGTCCAAGGTTCCGAACTCGGCTATCATGCGCCGGTTTTCGTGACAGGCTTTGCTTCAACGCAAGTCTGGGCATCGCGCAGTGGTTGAATTTCTCGCCATCTGCCCAGGAGTAAGAATGAACACCCTCTTTATGCATTGCCGGCCGGGCTTCGAAAGCGAAGTCTGTTCCGAGATTTCCGAACACGCCGCGCGGCTGAACGTGGCCGGTTATGCCAAGGCCAAGACTGCCAGCGCCTGTGCCGAATTTATCTGCACCGAGGAAGACGGTGCCGAGCGCCTGATGCGTGGCCAGCGTTTCGCCGATCTGATCTTCCCGCGCCAGTGGGCTCGCGGGATCTTCATCGATCTGCCGGAAACCGACCGCATCAGCGTGATCCTCGCGCACATGGCGGACTTCCCGCTGTGCGGCAGCCTGTGGCTGGAAATGGTCGACACCAACGATGGCAAGGAACTGTCGAACTTCTGCAAGAAGTTCGAAGGCCACCTGCGCAAGGCGCTGATGGCCGCTGGCAAACTGGTTGAAGATGCCCACAAGCCGCGTCTGCTGCTGACCTTCAAAAGTGGCCGCGAAGTGTTCATGGGCCTGGCCGAGTCGAACAACTCGGCGATGTGGCCGATGGGCATTCCGCGCCTGAAGTTTCCGCGTGAAGCGCCGAGCCGTTCGACCCTGAAGCTGGAAGAGGCCTGGCACCACTTCATCCCGCGCGATCAATGGGATGAGCGCCTGCACAGCGACATGACCGGCGTCGACCTCGGCGCCGCACCCGGCGGCTGGACCTGGCAACTGGTCAACCGCGGCATGCTGGTGACCGCGATCGACAACGGCCCGATGGCCGAAAGCCTGATGGACACCGGTCTGGTGCAACACTTGATGGCTGACGGTTTCACCTTCAAGCCCAAGCAACCGGTGGACTGGATGGTCTGCGACATCGTCGAGAAACCGGCGCGCAACGCCGCGATGCTGGAAGAATGGATTGGCGAGGGGCATTGCCGCGAAGCGGTGGTCAACCTCAAACTGCCGATGAAACAGCGTTACGCCGAAGTGAAACGTTTGCTGGAACGCATCGCCGACGGGTTCAAGGAACGCGGCATTCGGGTCGAGATCGGCTGCAAGCAGCTGTACCACGACCGTGAAGAAGTGACCTGCCATTTGCGTCGACTCGACGTAAAGAAACCCAAGTCCCGCTGATACACCCGGACCCTTGTGGGAGCGGGCTTGCTCGCGAATACGGACGGACATTCAATATTGATGTCGACTGACCCACCGCTTTCGCGAGCAAGTCGAATCGTCGCACCGCCGCTCCCACAGGGACGGCGTTATGACACAGATGACCGAACACCCGGCAATGCGCGACAATGCCGGCAAGTTTCAGGAGTGAATCATGAGTGAAATGATTGATACGCCGGTTGACGGCACCCTCGACGCCACTGGCCTCAACTGCCCGGAACCGGTGATGATGCTGCACCAGCATATCCGTGACCTGGTGCCCGGCGGCCTGCTGAAGGTGATCGCCACCGACCCGTCGACCCGTCGCGACATTCCCAAGTTCTGCGTGTTTCTCGACCACGAACTGGTGGCGCAGCACGAAGAGGCAGGCACCTACCTCTACTGGATCCGCAAGAAACTCGCTTAACCCGCCGAATGACTGATGCGAATCCGCTTGCGTGCACTGCGCGTCAGGCGGATCGACAGCATCAGCGCCGCGCAACTCAAGCCCACGATCAAACCCTGCCACAGCCCGCTCGGGCCGCTCGGCGTGCCGAACCAATCGGTCAGGCCCAGTGCGTAACCCACCGGCAAACCAATCCCCCAGTAAGCGAACAGCGTCAGGATCATCGTCACCCGAGTGTCCTGATAGCCGCGCAAGGCGCCGGCTGCGGTGACCTGGATCGCATCGGAAAACTGGAACAGCGCCGAATACACAATCAGCATCGTCGCGACCTGAATCACCGTCGGGTCGGCCGTGTAGATCGTTGCGATGTGTTCACGCAGCAACAGCATCATGCTCGCGGAAATGCACGCATAGGCCAGCGCCGTGCCCATGCCGACACCGGCGGCGAAGCGGGCTTCACGCGGTTCCTGCCGGCCGAGTGCCTGGCCGACGCGTACGGTGACGGCTATGCCCAGGGAGTAGGGGATCATGAACACCAGCGAGCTGAAGTTCAGCGCGATCTGGTGCCCGGCCACGACCGTCGCGCCGAGGCTGCCGATCAGCAGCGCAATGACAGCGAAGATGCTCGACTCGGCGAACACCGCGATGCCGATCGGCAGGCCGATGCCCAGCAGGCGTTTGATCACCGACCACTGCGGCCAGTCGAAACGGCTGAACAACTCACTCGACTGATACGCCGGTGCCCAGCGCTCCCACCCGGCCATGCCCAGGGCCATCACCCACATCACGATCGCCGTGGCCCAGCCGCAACCGACACCCCCCATGGCCGGCACACCGAAGTGGCCATAGATGAAGACGTAGTTCAGCGGAATGTTCAGCGCCAGCCCGCACAGACCCAACACCATGGCCGGACGCGTACGCCCCAGGCCGTCACTGAAGCAGCGCAGCACATGGTAGAACGCGACGGCGGGCAAACCGCTGGCGATGCCATGCAGGTACTGCATGCACGGGCCGATCAATTCGGGATCGACCTTCATGATGTGCAGAATCGGTTCGGCGCTGAACAACATGCCGGTCGCCATCAAGCCCACCACCAATGCCAGCCACAGTGCCTGGCGCACGATCGGGCCAATCTCGCTGTGGCTGCCGGCGCCGAAACGCTGCGCGACTTTCGGGGTAGTAGCCAGCAGCGTGCCGGTCATCAACAGAAACACCGGCACCCAGATCGAGTTACCCAGCGCCACGGCCGCCAGATCCCTTGGGCCGACCCGACCCGCCATCACCGCATCGACGAAGCCCATGGCGGTGGTCGCCAGTTGCGCGATCATGATCGGCAGGGCCAGGCCGAGCAGGTTTTTCAGCTCCAGGCGAACCCGGGCCGGGCGGGTGAGGGAAATGGCGGCGGGGCGGTCAGTCACGGAATTCAAGGGCGAGACGTCCAAAGATGTTGATGCGCAAGGCGGCGCATTCTACGCCCTGACGCAGTGGTCAGGAAAAGTCCTGTGTTGGGGATTTGTAATCCTTTTCCCCCCACGCACGGTCCCTTGTAGGCGCTGTCGAGTGAAACGAGGCTGCGATCTTTTGATTTTGTCTTTAAAAAACAAAGTCAAAAGATCGCAGCCTCGTTTCACTCGACAGCTCCTACAGGGGATGCGTGCTAGGCGTGACGTGTCATCTCCGCCTACACTGCCGATCCGCCAAAGGAGCCTGCCATGCTGATTGTTGCCGACGAAAATATCCCGCTGCTCGATGCCTTCTTCGAAGGTTTCGGTGAAATTCGCCGGGTGCCGGGACGTTCCATTGACCGCGCCACCGTCGAACAGGCCGATGTGCTGCTGGTGCGCTCGGTGACCAATGTTAACCGTGCGTTGCTCGAAGGCAGCAAGGTACGCTTTGTCGGCACCTGCACCATCGGCACCGATCACCTGGATCTGGATTACTTTCAGCGGGCTGGCATCACCTGGTCCAGCGCGCCCGGCTGCAACGCCCGGGGCGTGGTCGACTACGTGCTCGGCAGTCTGCTGACTCTGGCCGAAATCGAAGGCGTCGACCTGACTCAACGCACCTATGGCGTCGTCGGTGCCGGTGAAGTGGGCGGTCGCTTGGTCAAGGTTCTGCAAGGTCTGGGCTGGAACGTACTGGTCTGCGATCCGCCAAGACAGGCCGCTGAAGGTGGCGATTACGTCAGTCTCGAACAGATCATCGAGCAGTGCGATGTCATCAGCCTGCACACGCCGTTGAAGAAACACGGCGCCCAGTCGACCTGGCATCTGTTAGATAAAAACCGCTTGAACCAGCTCAAGTCCGGCACCTGGCTGATCAACGCCAGTCGTGGCCCGGTGGTGGACAACGCCGCGCTGCGACAGGTGCTGCTGCAACGCGAAGACCTGCAAGCAGTGCTGGATGTCTGGGAAGGTGAGCCCGAGGTCGATATGGCACTGGCCGAACTCTGCGTGCTGGCGACGCCGCACATTGCCGGTTACAGCCTCGACGGCAGACAGCGTGGCACCGCGCAGATTTATCAGGCGTATTGCGATTTTCTCGGGCAGGCGGCCCGGATCAGCTTGAGCGATTTGCTGCCCGCACCCTGGTTGTCGCAAGTGACCTTGAACGCTAACAGCGATCCGGCCTGGTCGCTGGCCATGTTGTGCCGTGGCGTGTACGACCCGCGCCGTGATGATGCGGATTTCCGTCGCAGCCTTGTAGGCGATGTGAACGAGCAGCGTGCGGCGTTCGATTCACTGCGCAAACATTATCCGTTGCGGCGTGAGATTGATGGGTTGCAGGTGCGGATCGAAGGGGATTCGCCTGAGCTGCAGAAGATTGTGGCGGCGTTGGGTGCTTCGGCTGTCTGAACCCCGAGTTGGCCCAATCGCGAGCAAGCTCGCTCCCACAATTGATCTGTGTCGTACATAAAGTTTGTATGCACTGAAAATCTACTGTGCGAGCGAGCTTGCTCGCGATTGGGTGCGCAGCACCCTCAAAAGGCAGCCATAAAAAACCCGGCCATCAGAGGCCGGGTCAAGAAGACGGTGGCTATATCACTTTTGTTCGGCAGGCTTGACCAATCGCTTTTCCAGTTCGCGGCAAGCGTCCTGGATCATGCCTTCAGTGATCGGTACTTCGCGCCCGTCCTTATCGATAATTGAGCAACCCAGAGACTGATCTGGCTGTGTGCGGATCACTTCAATCTTGTCATCGCTGCTGTTTTGCAAGGACATGGCCTGTCTCCTCATCAGGTTGTGTGCTTACTGTAGAACCGCCAGGTGACCGGACTGTGACAGCTCCCTGCGATCTTCCCAGGGCGGCGACATCAGTCCACCAGAAATACAGCGGTGTTGCCACCCGGACTTTAGACCAATACCGTCTAGGGGCTAGGCTTTGCGGTCATAATTAACCTGACTCATTATGATTTACAGCGTTCAAGCCCATCGACCGGTGTAGGCTTGATCGCGTCAAACCCTACTGGTTGCGCCATCGAATGATCTCCATCCTCTCTTCCCGTCAACGGCGCGCCATGCGCCTGGCCCTGCGTTTCATCGCGCCTTATCGCTGGCCGGCAGTCGGTGCCTTGCTCGCATTGATCGTCACGGCGGGCATCACCTTGTCCATGGGGCAGGGGATTCGCCTGCTGGTGGATCAGGGTTTCATGACCCAGTCGCCGCAGTTGCTCAACCAGTCCATCGGCTTGTTTATGTTGCTGGTGGTCGGGCTGGCGATTGGCACCTTCGCGCGTTTTTACCTGGTCTCATGGATCGGCGAACGCGTTGTCGCGGACATCCGTCGTCAGGTGTTCAATCATCTGATTTATCTGCACCCAGGATTCTACGAAGACAACCGCAGCTCTGAGATCCAGTCGCGGTTAACCGCTGACACTACGCTGCTGCAATCGGTGATCGGCTCTTCGCTGTCGCTGTTTTTGCGCAATCTGTTGATGGTGATCGGCGGGATCGTCCTGCTGTTCATCACCAACCCCAAGCTCACCAGCATCGTGGTGGTCGCGTTGCCGTTGGTGATCGCGCCGATCCTGATCTTCGGCCGTCGGGTGCGTAGCCTGTCACGCCTGAGCCAGGACCGGATTGCCGATATCGGCAGCTATGTTTCCGAAACCCTGGGCCAGATCAAAACCGTGCAGGCCTACAACCATCAGGTCCAGGATGAGCAGCGCTTTGCCGCCACGGTGGAGGAGGCCTTCAACACCGCTCGCAAGCGGATCTTCCAGCGAGCCTGGCTGATAACTCTGGTGATCGTACTGGTGCTTGGCGCCGTCGGGGTGATGCTCTGGGTTGGCGGAATGGATGTCATCGCCGGGCGGATTTCCGCGGGCGAGCTGGCGGCGTTTGTGTTTTACAGCCTGATCGTCGGCAGCGCATTCGGCACGTTGAGCGAAGTGATTGGCGAACTGCAGCGTGCCGCCGGCGCCGCCGAGCGGATTGCCGAGTTGCTGCGCTCAGAAAACATTATCCAGTCACCGACTACTGGCCTGGTGACCTTGCCTGAACGGGTGAAGGGTGACCTGGTGCTGCAAGACGTGCGCTTTTCCTACCCGTCGCGTCCCGAAAGCTATGCGGTCGATGGTTTGAATCTGACGATCAATGCCGGTGAAACCCTCGCGTTGGTCGGGCCCTCTGGTGCCGGTAAGTCGACCGTGTATGACTTGCTGCTGCGCTTTTACGACCCGGCCGAAGGACGCATCTTGCTCGATGGCGTGCCGCTGACTCAACTCGATCCGTTGGACCTGCGCCGCTGCTTCGCCCTGGTCTCGCAATCCCCGGCGCTGTTCTTTGGCAGCATCGAAGAGAACATCCGCTACGGCAACCCGACGGCCACCCTGGCCCAGGTTCAGGAAGCGGCGAAAATCGCTTACGCCCACGACTTCATCGAACAAATGCCCAACGGCTACCAGACCCACCTTGGCGACGGTGGCCTCGGTTTGTCCGGTGGCCAACGCCAACGCCTGGCCATCTCCCGAGCATTGCTGGTGGACGCGCCGATTCTGCTACTGGACGAAGCCACCAGCGCCCTTGACGCCCAGAGTGAACACCTGATCCAGCAAGCCTTGCCGAGCCTGATGAAAAACCGCACCACGCTGGTCATCGCCCACCGGCTGGCCACGGTGAAAAACGCTGACCGGATCGCGGTGATGGACCAAGGGAAACTGGTAGCGGTGGGGACGCATCAGGAATTGATCGCGAGCAACGCGCTGTATGCGCGGTTGGCGGCGTTGCAGTTCAGTGATGGCAAGACTGAGCTCGGTGTACACCCGTAGGAGCTGGCGGAGCCTGCGATCTTTTGATCTTGTTCTAATAAAAAATGCCCGCATCAATCGATGCGGGCATTTGTTTATGGCCTCAAAGCAAGATCAAAAGATCGCAGGCTCCACCAGCTCCTACATAACCGGGATTAGCGGGATTAGCGGTTATTGATCGTCAAAGTAGCGCTCATGCCAATCCACCAGCGGTTGCGGTGAGTTGAGCTTCTGGCCGTAGATCACCGAGTACGACAGCACGTTTTGCACGTACTGGCGGGTTTCGTCGAACGGGATGCTTTCCACCCACACGTCGAAGCTCAGGTGGTCCGCCCCGCGCAGCCACTGACGCACTCGGCCGGGGCCTGCGTTGTAGGCGGCGGAAGCGAGGACGCGGTTGCCGTTGAACTGGCTGTGGACCTGGCTCAGGTAAGCGGCACCGAGCTGGATGTTTTTGTCCGGATCCAGCACTTGCTGCGGCGAGGCCAGTGGAATGCTGAATTTGCGCGCAGTTTCCTTGGCGGTGCCGGGCATCAGTTGCATCAGGCCGCTGGCGCCGACGCCGGAACGGGCGTCGTCCATGAAAGCACTTTCCTGGCGGGTGATGGCGAACACCCAGCTCGAATGCAAGCCACGAACCTTGGCTTCGCGCACCAGGGTTTCGCGGTGGGCCATCGGGAAGCGGATGTCCAGGTCGTCCCAGTACTGCGCCTGACTGATGGTGCGGATCGCCGGGAAATACCATTTCAGGTCGTAGGCCAGTTTCGCCTGGGCGACCATTTCGTCGCGGCTGAAGTGGCGGCTGACGTGGTACCACTCGCGGCGACCATCGACGATCTGTCCGCGAGCGTGAAACTCAAGCGCCCGACGCACGCCAGGGGTATTGCGGACCTTGTTGATCAGCGCCTGGCTCAATACCAAGGGTTTGTTGACCAGCGAATAAGGTGATTGCGAACGATCAGCGGCGAGGAAGCCATAGAAATCTCGCTCACGAGCCAGGTTCTTGTAGAGCGCTTGCGCTTCCGGGTTCTGAGGCTGCGCCAGTTCCAGGCTGCGGGCCTGCCAGTAGCGCCAGCGGTTGGTGGTCGCCAGATCCTGCGGCAAGCGGCGAGTCAGCTGATAGGCATCGTCCCAGCGGGCCAGGCGCAGCAACAGACGCAAGCGCCATTCGGAAACCGTGTTGTCACGCAGTTCCGGGTCGTACTTGGTCATCACGTCCAGCGCGCGAGGGTCGAAGCGGCGGGCGAGGGTCAAGCCGATTTCACGGGCGATGGCCACTTTCTCATCACGGGAGAAGTGCATGCTGCTGGCGTAACCGTCGAGCAGCTCCATGGCCTTGTCCGGGTCTTGCTTGGCCAAGCGGCGCAGGCCGAGGCTGACGATGTCAGACATCGGTTCATCGGCCGGGGTGAAGCGCGAAGGCTGGTTGAGCAGCTCGGGTTTCTGCGCCACATCAATCAGCAAACGACCGCGAGGGGCGAGGGTAGTCAGGCCGTTGACCAGGCTGTTGGCCAGCGGATAGTTGCGCGCCTGAGCGGCAAGTTTGGTGCGCTCCCAGCGTTTCTGCTCGTTCAACTGGCCTTCGGCAGCCCATTGCCCGAACAGCGCATCGCACGCGGCGGGCTGGGATTTGCCAGTCAGCCAGAGTTTATTGGCGTTGGCGTAACCTTCGGCTTTCTGGTTATGCCCGATCTGATACTGCGCGTTCAGGCAATCCAGTTCGGTGAAATTGAGCTTGGGGTCGTAGTACTTGACGAAGGTCGCCCAGTCGCCGCGTTCCGCCAGCCAACGCAGCCAGCGCAACTTCATCCAGTTGGCCTGGGGCAGGTCTCCGTGCTCGGCGAGGAATTTCTCGATTTCGGCATTGCTCGCGGTTTTAAGGCGAGCGGTCAGTTCGTCATACGCCAGGTACGGCTCCAGCGGGTAATCGCTGAGGGCCTGGCTGTAACGGAAATAAGGACCGGTATCCCCCTTGGCGAGGGCACGCTTGGCTTCATCGTAATACTGGCGCTGGGTGGACAGGTCCACCGCCTGGGCGGTTTGAACGGCAGTGGCAGAAAGAAGAAAACAGGATAAAAGACTGAAAAGGCGACTGCGCATGAGACGTCCGGGCAGAGAAATCATGACAAGTGTGGGCATGGCCCGCACTGAATTGTCTGTAGCTTAGCCTTTTGCCAGCAGCGGGCGAAAGCTTTGCCGGCCTGTCAGCATCAGTTCGCAACATTTGTCATGCAGAGTGTCGCGAAGGTGAAATTGCCGGCCTTCTGAAGCCTCAAGTCAGGTAGAATGCGCGCCCGGTTTTTGGAGAAGCTCATGACCCTGCTCAAATTCAGCGATGTGTCCCTTGCTTTCGGCGCTATGCCGTTGTTGGACAAGGTGTCCTGGCAGATCGCCCGTGGTGAGCGGGTGTGCATCATCGGCCGCAATGGCACTGGCAAGTCCAGCATGATGAAGCTCGTCAAGGGCGACCAAAAGCCTGATGAGGGCTCCGTTTGGCGCGCACCTGGCCTCAAAATTGGCGAATTGCCGCAAGAATTGCCGGTAGCCGACGAGCGGACCGTGTTCGACGTGGTGGCCGAAGGCCTGGACGGTGTCGGCGAGCTGCTCGCGCAGTATCACCACCTCAGCCAGAACATCGTCACCGACGCCGACCTGGACAAACTGATGCACGTCCAGCACGACCTCGAAGCCCGTGACGGCTGGCGTTTGCAGCAATTGGTCGACAGCACGTTGAGCCGTCTGCAGTTGCCGGCCGACAAGACCCTCGCCGAATTGTCCGGCGGCTGGCGTCGTCGCGTCCTGCTGGCTCAGGCTCTGGTTTCCGAACCCGATCTGCTGCTGCTCGACGAACCGACCAACCACCTGGACATCGGTGCAATTGCCTGGCTCGAAGAAGCGCTGAAGGATTTCCAGGGCGCCGTGCTGTTCATCACGCACGACCGTTCATTCCTGCAGAACCTTGCGACCCGCATTCTCGAATTGGATCGCGGTGGCCTGATCGACTGGAACGGCGACTACGCCAGCTTCCTCGTGCACAAAGAGGCCTCGCTGGCCGCTGAAGACACCGCCAACGCGCTGTTCGACAAAAAACTGGCCCAGGAAGAAGTCTGGATCCGCCAGGGCATCAAGGCTCGTCGGACCCGTAACGAAGGCCGCGTCCGCGCCCTCAAAGCCCTGCGCAACGAGCGTAGCGAGCGTCGTGAACGCACCGGCAAGGCCAACATCCAGCTGGATACCGCTGACAAATCTGGCAAGCAGGTAATGGTCCTCGATAACGTGAGCTTCGCTCACCCGGGCGGCCCGTTCCTGATCAAGGATTTCTCGATGGTCCTGCAGCGCGGCGACCGTATCGGTCTGCTCGGCGCCAACGGTACCGGCAAGACGACCTTGCTGAAACTGATGCTCAGCGGTCTGCAACCAACCAGCGGCACAGTGGAAGAGGGGGCGCGCATCGACGTGGCCTACTTCGACCAGTTGCGCCATCAGCTGGACCTGGAAAAGACCGTGATCGACAACGTCGCAGAAGGTCGCGACTTCATCGATATCGATGGTCAGAGCCGCCACGTGCTGAGCTACCTCGGCGATTTCCTGTTCAGCCCGCAGCGTGCCCGCACGCCGGTGAAGGCGCTGTCAGGTGGTGAACGTGCGCGTCTGTTGCTGGCGAAACTGTTCAGCAAACCAGCGAACCTGCTGGTCCTCGACGAACCGACCAACGACCTCGACGTCGAAACCCTTGAGTTGCTGGAAGAGGTCTTGCTGACCTTCAACGGCACCGTGCTGATGGTCAGCCACGACCGGGCATTCCTCGACAACGTGGTCACCAGCACCCTGGTCTTCGAAGGTGAAGGCAAGGTTCGCGAATACGTCGGTGGTTATCAGGACTGGCTCCGTCAGGGCGGCTCGCCGCGCCTGCTGGGCGTGACCGAGAGCAAGTCCGGCAAAGCCGACCTGACCTCCGCGGTCGTGACGGCCGAAGCTGCGCCAGTCGCTGCTGTAGTCGAAGCGCCGGTGGCGAAGAAGAAACTCAGCTACAAGTTGCAGCGTGAGCTGGAAATGTTGCCGGGTCAGATCGAAGCCATGGAGCAGCAGATCGCTACCGTTGAGGCGCAAATGGCCGATGCCGGTTTCTATCAGCGTCCAGCTGCCGAGACCGCTGCAGTGATCGCTCAGTTGGAGCAGTTGCAGGCTGAGCACGACGTAATGGTCGAGCGCTGGGCCGAGCTGGATGCCTGATTGATCCTGCTATAAAAAAAGCCCGGCGTTCAGTGATGAGCGCCGGGCTTTTGGTATGGGATGCGATCTACAGAGCTGGCGTAGATCCAATGTGGGAGCGGGCTTGCTCGCGAAAGCTGCTTAACATTCAACAAATATGCTGACTGTTACACCGCTTTCGCGAGCAAGCCCGCTCCCACAGGGGATATGCGTTTCAGCTTTTGATCAGGCGCACAGCAAGCACATCACAGGGCGCACCGTGCAGCACGTCATTGGCGGTTGAACCCAGCAGCAATGCCAGGCCGTGTCGGCCATGGCTGCCCACCACGATCAGGTCGCAGGTTTGTTCCTTGGCCAGGTGGTGGATCTCCTGGCGTGGCTGGCCGTAGGTCAGGTGGCTGTATTCTTTGGAGAGTTCCGGATACTTCACGATCAGTCGGTCCAGGCGTTCCTTGGCCTGATCGAACTGCTGTTGTTGCAGTTGTGACAGGTCCATGGGGACGTCGCCGCCAAAGGCCATGGCCATTGGCTCGACAATGTGCACCAAGGACAGCTTAGCCCCGTTGCTCACCGACAGTTCGCGAGCGCGGTGGATTACAGGATCGCACTCTTCGGTTAGATCTACAGCGACCAGAATGTGGTTGTAGGGCATGAGGTGCTCCTCCTGAGGGTTGCAATATTGGTAAGTATGGCTGGTTTCAAGCGCATTGTTTTCAAAGTGACTCAATGCGCTCATCAAGAATCGGGAGTACAGATATGACGGTCTGGATAGTGGTGTCAATCATGTTGGTGGTACTGAGTCCGCTGGCATGGTTGCGGCCGTCGCGCCACCAGAGCGGCCGCATGGCCCTGCGCATGGAGGCGCGACGCATCGGATTGGCGATGCAACTGGCGCCTCAGGACTGGCCGCACTGGCTGAGCCAGGAGCCGCCGAGCCCTTGCGCCCAGTACCATCGACCGCGGCGTGGCAATCGGCCGGCGTGCTGGAGTTACTGGCAAAAAGCGCCGGGTGTATGGGTCAACCAGTGGCAGGAGGTCTGCGAGGAGCCTGCGTTGCTGATTCATTTCGAAAAGTTGCCAGACAACGTTTACAAGGTCGAAGCAGACAAGCAGATGATCACGTTGTATTGGGGCGAGAAGGGCGAAGCGACGGTTTTGCAGGATATTGATGCGGTGCTGAAAGCGCTGGCATAAATCGCGGAAATTTCGCGCCGCAATGGCGCGAAACGTCTGGCAGACAGGCAATAAAAAGCCCGACATCATCATCGGGCTGGGGTTGGCCAGGCAGGCCGGTAATTCGGTGTGGCGCTGATCTTACGCTGGGCATTCGCCAAAAGCGTTCATGTTTTTTCCTCAAGGTCCCGCCAGCGTAGCTTGTTAAACAAAGGCTGCAGCGAATTAGGGCGACTTTTCTAACTATTGATCCTATGAATGGCCTCACATGCAGCCGCGTGTTGCAGGTCTTCGTGTTACGGAAATGACCGGAAAGTCGCATTTCAACCCGTATTTTGGGCGATTGACAATTGTCGGAAATTCCGTGAAGGTGACGTACCCAAATCAAACGGGCGTATGAATTGAGCGTTTGTATTACAGACCGCTCCTACAGAATCCCGACTATCGCGTTGGCGGGTGTGCCGGGTGGATGGGCGTAGCATTGACGATAAGCGTCCCTGCCGAGCCATTCGCCTGCGTCCGACGTGTACTGTTCAGCTTCCATATCGTGGAGATCAGTTGATGATTTACGAAGGTAAAGCCATCACGGTTAAGGCTCTTGAAAGTGGCATCGTCGAATTGAAATTCGACCTCAAGGGTGAGTCCGTCAACAAGTTCAACCGTCTAACCCTGAACGAACTGCGTCAGGCTGTAGACACCATCAAGGCAGATGCTTCGATCAAGGGTGTGATCGTCAGCAGTGGCAAGGACGTGTTCATCGTCGGCGCCGACATCACCGAATTTGTCGAGAACTTCAAGCTGCCTGATGCAGAGCTTGTTGCTGGCAACCTGGAAGCCAACAAGATTTTCAGCGATTTCGAAGACCTCAACGTCCCGACTGTCGCCGCGATCAACGGCATCGCCTTGGGTGGCGGTCTGGAAATGTGCCTGGCGGCGGACTACCGCGTCATGTCCACCAAGGCCAAGATCGGTCTGCCGGAAGTCAAGCTGGGCATCTACCCGGGCTTCGGCGGTACCGTGCGTCTGCCGCGCATCATCGGTGCCGACAACGCCATCGAATGGATTGCCGCCGGCAAGGAAAACCGTCCTGACGACGCGCTGAAAGTTGGCGCAGTCGACGCAGTGGTTGCTCCCGAGAAGCTGCAGGAAGCGGCCCTGGAGCTGATCAAGCGCGCCATCTCCGGCGAATTCGACTACAAGGCCAAGCGTCAGCCGAAGCTCGAAAAGCTCAAGCTCAACGCCATCGAACAAATGATGTCGTTCGAAACCGCCAAGGGTTTCGTGGCCGGTCAAGCGGGCCCGAACTACCCGGCACCCGTCGAAGCGATCAAAACTATCCAGAAAGCCGCGAACTTCGGTCGCGACAAGGCGCTGGAAGTCGAAGCCAACGGTTTCGTCAAACTGGCCAAGACCTCTGCCGCGCAGAGCTTGATCGGTCTGTTCCTGAACGATCAGGAACTGAAGAAAAAGGCCAAGGCCTACGACGAAATCGCCAAAGACGTGAAGCAGGCTGCCGTATTGGGCGCTGGCATCATGGGTGGCGGTATCGCTTATCAGTCGGCCTCCAAAGGTACGCCGATCCTGATGAAGGACATCAACGAGCACGGCATCGAGCAAGGTCTGGCCGAAGCCGCCAAATTGCTGGTGGGCCGCGTTGATAAAGGTCGCATGACCCCGGCGAAAATGGCTGAAGTGCTTAACGGCATTCGCCCTACCTTGTCCTACGGTGATTTCGGTCACGTTGATCTGGTGGTTGAAGCGGTCGTCGAGAACCCTAAGGTCAAGCAAGCCGTTCTGGCTGAAGTGGAAGGCAAGGTCAAAGAGGACACCATCCTCGCGTCCAACACCTCGACCATTTCCATTACCTTGCTGGCCAAAGCCCTCAAGCGTCCGGAAAACTTCGTCGGCATGCACTTCTTCAACCCGGTGCACATGATGCCGTTGGTAGAAGTGATCCGTGGTGAGAAGTCCAGCGAGCTGGCGGTTGCCACCACCGTTGCCTACGCCAAGAAAATGGGCAAGAACCCGATCGTCGTCAACGACTGCCCGGGCTTCCTGGTCAACCGCGTGTTGTTCCCGTACTTCGGCGGTTTCGCCAAGCTGGTCAGCGCCGGTGTGGACTTCGTCCGTATCGACAAGGTCATGGAAAAATTCGGCTGGCCAATGGGCCCGGCATACCTGATGGACGTGGTCGGCATCGACACCGGTCACCACGGTCGTGACGTGATGGCTGAAGGCTTCCCGGACCGCATGAAAGACGACCGTCGTTCGGCCATCGACGTGCTGTACGAAGCCAAGCGCCTGGGCCAGAAGAACGGCAAGGGCTTCTATGCCTACGAGACCGACAAGCGCGGCAAGCAGAAGAAAGTTGCCGATCCGTCGGTACTGGAAGTGCTCAAGCCGATCGTCTTTGAACAGCGTGAAGTCACCGACGAAGACATCATCAACTGGATGATGATCCCGCTGTGCCTGGAAACCGTGCGTTGCCTGGAAGACGGCATTGTCGAAACCGCTGCCGAAGCCGACATGGGTCTGGTCTACGGTATTGGTTTCCCTCCATTCCGTGGCGGTGCGCTGCGCTACATCGATTCGATCGGTGTTGCAGAGTTCGTTGCCCTGGCTGACCAGTACGCTGATTTGGGCGCGCTGTACCACCCGACCGCAAAACTGCGTGAAATGGCCAAAACCGGCCAGCGGTTCTTCGGTTAAGCGCCCCCAACTAGAGTGAGAGTGAATATATGAGCTTGAATCCTAGAGACGTCGTGATTGTCGACTTCGGTCGTACTCCGATGGGTCGCTCCAAGGGCGGCATGCACCGCAATACCCGCGCTGAAGACATGTCGGCGCACCTGATCAGTAAACTGCTGGAACGCAACGTCAAGGTTGATCCGAGCGAAGTCGAAGACGTGATCTGGGGCTGTGTGAACCAGACCCTGGAGCAGGGCTGGAACATCGCCCGCATGGCGTCCCTGATGACTCAAATCCCGCACACCGCTGCCGGCCAGACCGTCAGCCGTCTGTGTGGTTCGTCGATGAGCGCTCTGCACACTGCTGCGCAAGCGATCATGACCGGCAACGGTGACGTGTTCGTTGTGGGCGGCGTCGAGCATATGGGTCACGTGAGCATGATGCATGGTGTCGATCCGAACCCGCACATGTCGCTGTACGCGGCGAAAGCCTCGGGCATGATGGGTTTGACCGCTGAAATGCTGGGTAAAATGCACGGCATTACTCGCGAACAACAGGACGCTTTCGGCGTGCGCTCCCACCAGCTCGCTCACAAGGCGACACTGGAAGGCAAGTTCAAAGACGAAATCATCCCGATGCAGGGCTACGACGAGAACGGTTTCCTGAAGCTGTTCGACTACGACGAAACCATTCGTCCGGAAACTACCCTGGAAAGCCTGGCGGCTCTGAAGCCAGCGTTCAACCCTAAGGGCGGCACCGTGACAGCCGGTACTTCGTCGCAAATCACCGATGGTGCTTCGTGCATGATCGTGATGTCGGCGCAGCGTGCACAGGACCTGGGCATTCAGCCTATGGCGGTGATACGTTCGATGGCGGTGGCAGGTGTAGACCCGGCAATCATGGGCTATGGTCCAGTACCGGCCACACAAAAAGCACTGAAGCGCGCGGGTCTTGGCATTAACGATATCGACTTCTTCGAGCTCAACGAAGCTTTCGCTGCACAGGCCCTGCCAGTGCTGAAAGATTTGAAAGTACTCGACAAGATGAACGAGAAGGTTAACCTGCACGGCGGCGCGATTGCCCTGGGTCACCCATTTGGTTGCTCCGGTGCGCGTATCTCCGGCACTCTGTTGAACGTGATGAAGCAAAATGGCGGCACCTTCGGGGTAGCCACCATGTGCATTGGTCTCGGCCAAGGCATCTCCACCGTCTTCGAACGCGTTTAAGCGTTCCGTTGACGGAAGCCGGGGCCAAGTGCCCCGGTTTTTGTTTTTCTGAATTTATTTTTTGTTTTTATTTTTAAAAGATTTGAGCGAGGGCCAAACCATGCCGATACAACCTGGGCTCTACCAACATTACAAAGGTCCGCAGTACCGCGTATTCAGTATTGCGCGGCATTCGGAAACCGAAGAAGAAGTGGTCTTCTACCAAGCCCTGTATGGCGATTACGGCTTTTGGGTACGTCCCTTGAGCATGTTCCTGGAGTCGGTCGAGGTTGACGGCGAACAGGTGCCACGCTTTGCTTTGGTGCAAGCTGAACCAAGCCTTTTTTCCAAGCCATAAGCTGAGTGCGCGCAAGACCCTGCGCTTGACCTCACCTTGTAGCCACTATATATAGCGGTGCCGCGTCAGGCGCCAACCGCCTTTCACTTCTAGAATTCAGGAATTTTCTGATCCATGGGCAAATCGCTGGTCATTGTGGAATCCCCGGCTAAGGCCAAGACCATCAACAAGTATCTGGGTAACCAATACGTGGTGAAGTCGAGTATCGGCCATATCCGAGACCTGCCCACCAGCGGTTCGGCTAGCGCCAGCAAAGAGCCAGCCGCCAAGCGCGGCAAGGCCGCCGCGGGTGAAGGTCCGGTGCTCACGCCGAAAGAGAAAGCGCGCAAGCAGCTCGTCTCGCGCATGGGTGTCGATCCCGATCATGGCTGGAAAGCCAAGTACGAGATCCTCCCGGGCAAGGAAAAGGTCATCGAAGAGCTGCGCCGGCTCGCCAAAGATGCTGACACCATCTATCTCGCAACCGACTTGGATCGCGAGGGGGAAGCCATTGCCTGGCACCTGCGCGAAGCCATCGGTGGTGATGACAGCCGCTACAAGCGCGTGGTGTTCAACGAAATCACCAAGAAGGCGATTCAGGAAGCCTTCTCCAAGCCGGGCGAGCTGGACATTGATCGTGTAAACGCACAACAAGCGCGTCGTTTCCTCGACCGCGTGGTGGGTTACATGGTTTCGCCGCTCCTGTGGGCCAAGGTCGCTCGTGGCCTGTCCGCCGGTCGCGTGCAATCGGTTGCCGTGAAGCTGGTCGTCGAGCGTGAGCGTGAAATCCGCGCGTTCAACCCGGAAGAGTACTGGGAAGTTCACGCCGATCTCGGCACCGCCAAGGGCGCAACCGTGCGCTTTGACGTCGCTCGCGAGAAAGGTGAAGCCTTCAAGCCGCTTAACGAAGCCCAGGCCATGGCCGCGCTGGAGAAGCTCAAGGCTTCCAGCTACAGCATCGTCAAGCGCGAAGACAAACCGACCAGCAGCAAGCCGTCGGCACCGTTCATCACGTCCACTCTGCAACAGGCCGCCAGTAACCGCCTGGGCTTCGGCGTGAAGAAAACCATGATGATGGCCCAGCGTTTGTACGAAGCCGGCTACATCACTTACATGCGTACCGACTCCACCAACCTCTCGGCCGATGCCGTGACGATGGCGCGCATTTATATTGAAGGCGAATTCGGCAAGAAGTACCTGCCGGAAACCCCGAATGTCTACAGCAGCAAGGAAGGCGCACAAGAGGCTCACGAAGCGATTCGTCCGTCCGACGCCAACACCGAGCCAAGCAAGCTGTCGGGCATGGAGCGCGATGCAGAGCGGCTTTACGAGCTGATCTGGCGCCAGTTCCTCGCTTGCCAGATGCTGCCGGCCCAATACCTGTCGACCACGGTCACCGTCGGTGCCGGTGACTTCGAGTTGCGCGCCAAAGGCCGCATCCTGAAATTCGACGGTTACACCCGCGTCATGCCGCAAATCGCCAAGCCTGGTGATGACGACGTGCTGCCGGACATGGCTCAGGGCGACGCGATGAAGCTGATCAAGCTTGATCCGACCCAGCACTTCACCAAGCCGCCGGCGCGTTACTCGGAAGCGAGTCTGGTTAAAGAAATGGAAAAGCGCGGCATCGGTCGTCCTTCGACCTACGCGGCGATCATTTCGACCATCCAGGATCGTGGCTACGTAGCGTTGCACAACCGTCGTTTCTACTCGGAAAAGATGGGCGACATCGTTACCGAACGTCTGGCCGAGAGCTTCTCCAATCTCATGGACTACGGCTTCACCGCCGGCATGGAAGAGAACCTCGATGACGTGGCTCAGGGCGAACGCGACTGGAAGAACGTGCTCGATGAGTTCTACGGCGATTTCAAGAAGAAACTCGAAGTAGCCGAAAGCGCCGAAGGCGGCATGCGCGCCAACCAACCGGTGATGACTGACATTCCGTGCGTGTTGTGCGGTCGTCCGATGCAGATTCGTACAGCATCGACTGGCGTGTTCCTCGGTTGCTCGGGCTACAGCCTGCCGCCGAAAGAGCGCTGCAAGGCCACGGTCAACCTGGTGCCGGGCGACGAAATTGCGGCGGACGACGAGGGTGAATCGGAATCGCTGGTGCTGCGTGGCAAGCACCGCTGCCCAATCTGCAGTACGGCGATGGACGCTTACCTGCTGGATGAGAAGCGCAAGCTGCACATCTGCGGTAACAACCCGGATTGCTCTGGCTACGAAATCGAAGAGGGCACTTATCGCATCAAAGGCTACGAAGGTCCGAGCCTGGAATGTGACAAGTGCGGCAGCGAGATGCAGCTCAAGACCGGCCGTTTCGGCAAGTTCTTCGGTTGTACCAATGCGACGTGCAAGAACACCCGCAAACTGCTGAAAAGCGGTGATGCAGCACCACCGAAGATGGATCCGGTGAAGATGCCTGAGCTGAAATGCGAAAAGGTCAACGACACCTACATCCTGCGCGACGGTGCTTCCGGTCTGTTCCTGGCGGCCAGTCAATTCCCGAAAAACCGCGAGACGCGTGCTCCGCTGGTCATGGAAATTGTGCCGCACAAGGATGAGATCGATCCGAAGTACCACTTCCTCTGCGAAGCGCCGAAGAAAGATCCGGACGGCCTGCCTGCTGTGATCCGTTACAGCCGTAAAACCAAAGAGCAGTACGTACAGACTGAAGTCGACGGTAAGCCGACTGGCTGGAAGGCGTACTACGACGGCGGCAAGTGGACGGTTGAAGACAAGCGCCCGGCGAAGACCGCCAAGGCTTAACAGGTGCTGTACTGAAAAGGCCGCATGACAACCCTCAGGTTTTCATGCGGCCTTTTTGTTTTGTGCTTGCGGTGAACTCGGCTGATCCACGACACTGTCTGACCTGCGTGAAGCAATTATTTCGTTGTGGAGGCTGCCGTCATGGCCCACGAACTCTATACCCGTACCAACCAGAAGATTTACTTCGCCGGCCTGTCGCTGGAAGCGCTCGCCAGAGCCGAAGAGGGGCGGGCGATGAACTCCCTGGCGCTGATCCAGGCCGGACGCGAGTCAGCCCTGTTTCACCTGTACGGTGCGTTGCTGGGACTGTGCCATGAAATCGCCGGTTTCTATCGCTTGCCTCAGGCCAATGCGCCTCGGGCCGAGTTATTGCTGACGCGCGAAGTGCTTGAAGCCATCGCGATTCCGGAAATGGCCGAGATGGTCGAGTTGGCCAATAATTCGGAAACCTGGCTGGCCAAACTGCTGGCAGCCCATGCTGCACTGTTTCAGCCGCCACGGGCGCCGCACAAGCCTAAGGGTGACGTGACGCAACCACTGATCCTGGCCGTTAACCTGGATGAAGAAGAGGCTCCACAAGAGCTGAGCCGGGAAGAGCTGGAGAGCTGGCGTCAGAACCTCAAGGGACTGGCGATTCGGTTTCGCGAAGGCCTGAACGAATGCTGAAGGATTGAGCGGAATAATGGATGGCCCGCTGGGTTGTCCGTTCAGGGATGAGAACTGTCGGACCTTTCTCTTTGTAGTGGCATCTGGTCAAGATCCCGAGCGAAGCCTGGCCGATGCCTATATAATCCCCGCCTTTCGTGGAGAACAGACCTTTATGCCAACGTCCTTTCTAGAAATTGTCGAGTTACCAGACGGCCGTATTGAGCTGCGCAGGGCTGAGGACGAGGGTTCTCTGGTTACTTTGGATTTCTCCGAGGATGCCAAAGCGTTCCTGCAGGGCCAGCACGTGGAAGTCGCCAAGGCGATGTTGAGCGTCGGCGTTCAGATGGCCGGACGCTTGGTTGAAGGCGATTTCAATACGGACGAGGGGTCTCGGGTTCTTCATTGATCCCGCCCGTCGGTTTTTTGCTGATATCGCTACAGGTCGGCTTCTCTATCCTTGGAGAAGCCCCGCGCTGTTCAACGCGCGCATTGTTTGTCAGTTAACCCAATCGAATATTCAGGCTTTGTGCGTCCCCGATCCGGGCGGCGCTGATCAACTGTTGCCGTGAAGTTGTGCTCAATGGGTTGAGCCAGCTGACCACCGTGTGGCTGCGGCCCAGGCGCAAGGCCTCGCAGGTCAACTGCTGAGCGCTCTGAGTGCCGCGCGGTTGCAGCAGCAGGATGCGTTCGCGGTTAAGGCCGGCGTCCCGCAACCAGGTCTGGGTCAGGCTGGCGGGCGGAGCGATCAGCGTCAGCCAGCGCGCGTCCTGGTCCTGACTCAGCTCCCTGAGAATCGGCGCAAGAAGGTTCAGGCAGTTCCCGGCTGCACCACGCAGCGACAGCTCACTGAAGACTTCGGGCTCGGCGCTCCAGGGTGACTCGACCACGTCTTTCAGGATCGGCGCCAATGGCTGCACCATGAAAGCCTCGAACAACGGCAGTTGGGCTTGCTGTGATGTGTGTGGGAACTGCATAAAGCCTCCTTTAGCGGCGAATGACGCCGACACTCAAGCCTTCGATCACCAGTTCCTGATCTTTCAGGTTCACTTCGATAGGGGCGAATTCAGGGTTTTCGGCAATCAACCAGACCTTGCTACCATCGCGCTTGAAACGCTTGACGGTCACTTCGTCGCCGATCCGCGCTACTACGATCTGGCCGTTGCGGGCTTCGCGGGTGGTGTGCACTGCCAGCAGGTCACCGTCGAAAATGCCCACATCCTTCATGCTCATGCCATGAACCCGAAGTAGATAGTCGGCGCGAGGATGGAAGAACGACGGGTTGATGTTGCAGGACTCTTCGATGTGCTGCTGGGCGAGGATCGGAGCACCGGCAGCCACTCGGCCTATGATCGGCAGGGTGGACTCGTCGGCCTTGGCTTCGAAGCCGGGGATGCGAATACCACGGGAAGCACCGGGCGTCATCTCGATCGCGCCCTTGCGGGCCAGCGCCTTGAGGTGTTCTTCCGCCGCATTGGGCGACTTGAAACCCAGTTCCTGAGCGATTTCCGCGCGGGTGGGCGGGTAGCCGTTGTCTTCGAGGCAGCGTTTGATGAAGGCCAGAATCTCTGCTTGGCGTGGCGTCAGCTTTAGCATATTGATCGCTCTGTCTTTTTATACAGTGACTGGGATTATATACAGTGGAACGGTCTTGGCAATGCTCCTTTTTTTGCTGACCGCCAGACGGTCGATAAGCCTGCTGACTCACGCTTGCGAGTTGTATGGTTAAATAGCTGACCGACCATTCTCAAAACGAACTGCCAGGCTTGACAAGGCACAGGCTGAAACGTATGTTTCAAACAAGTGTTTGTCAGGCGGAGTAGCCATGGCCCAGTCGGAAACCGTTGAACGCATTCTTGATGCTGCCGAGCAATTGTTCGCGGAAAAAGGTTTCGCTGAAACCTCATTGCGTCTGATCACCAGTAAGGCCGGTGTCAATCTGGCGGCAGTGAACTATCACTTCGGTTCGAAGAAGGCGCTGATCCAGGCAGTTTTCTCGCGCTTTCTCGGGCCGTTCTGCTTAAGCCTTGATAAAGAGCTGGAGCGGCGTCAGGCCAAGCCAGAGAACAGGCCGACGCTTGAAGAGCTGCTGGAAATCCTCGTCGAGCAAGCCCTGGTGGTGCAACCACGCAGCGGTAACGATCTGTCGATTTTCATGCGCTTGCTGGGTCTGGCTTTCAGTCAGAGCCAAGGGCACTTGCGGCGTTATCTGGAAGACATGTACGGCAAGGTATTCCGCCGCTACATGATGTTGGTCAACGAAGCTGCACCGCGGATTCCGCCGATTGAGCTGTTCTGGCGTGTGCACTTCATGCTCGGCGCCGCCGCGTTCAGCATGTCCGGTATCAAAGCCCTGCGCGCAATTGCCGAGACCGACTTCGGTGTGAACACCTCCATTGAGCAAGTCATGCGTCTGATGGTGCCGTTCCTGGCAGCGGGTATGCGCGCCGAAACCGGCGTGACCGATTCGGCCATGGCCACCGCACAGTTGCGTCCACGCAGCAAATCAACCCCGGTTGCCGCCAAGGTTTAACCGCGCACGGGTGGGCGCGGCAGCTGACATCCGCTAAGCTAGCCGCCCATGCCGACTCTCGTTCTGAACCCGCTCCCCATTTGTATCGCCGACCTGCCGGGCATAGCCCATGGCGGCGATTTTGTGCGAGCCGGGTTTATCGTTATCAAGGAATCTCTATGACTGCTGGCCTGCAAGGCTCGTTGATGGTGGACGTCGCCGGTACCTGGCTGACGGCTGAAGATCGCCAATTGTTGCGCCAACCCGAAGTGGGCGGCCTGATCATTTTCGCCCGCAACATCGAACACCCGCGCCAGGTGCGCGAGTTGAGCGCCGCAATCCGCGCTATTCGCCCCGATCTGCTGCTGGCAGTCGACCAGGAGGGAGGCCGGGTTCAGCGTTTGCGTCAGGGCTTCGTACGCCTGCCAGCCATGCGCGCCATCGCTGACAACCCGAATGCCGAGTACCTCGCCGAGCAGTGCGGCTGGCTCATGGCGACTGAAGTGCTGGCTGTCGGCCTCGATCTGAGTTTCGCTCCGGTGCTGGACCTCGACTTCCAGCGCAGCGCCGTAGTCGGCACTCGTTCATTTGAAGGTGATCCCGAGCGTGCAGCGTTGCTGGCGGGTGCCTTCATTCGCGGCATGAACAGCGCCGGCATGGCCGCCACCGGCAAGCACTTTCCCGGTCACGGCTGGGCCGAGGCCGATTCCCACGTTGCGATCCCTGTTGATGAGCGCAGCCTTGACGAAATCCGCGTCAATGACCTGGTGCCGTTCACCCGACTGAGCAAGCAACTGGCTGCGGTCATGCCGGCCCACGTTATCTATCCGCAAGTCGATTCCCAACCCGCCGGCTTCTCCCGCCGCTGGTTGCAGGACATCCTGCGTGGCGAGCTGCAATTCGACGGTGTGATCTTCAGCGATGACCTGTCCATGGCCGGCGCCCACGTGGTCGGCGATGCTGCCAGCCGTATCGAAGCGGCGCTGACGGCCGGTTGCGATATGGGCCTGGTGTGCAACGATCGCGCGGCCGCTGAATTGGCTCTGAGCGCCGCCCAGCGTCTGAAGGTCAAACCGTCCGAGCGCATCGCGCGGATGCGCGGCCAGTCGTACGCCAGCACTGAATACCGTCAAGACCCGCGCTGGCTGATAGCCGTCGGCGCGCTCAAAGAAGCTCAACTGATTGATTGAGGACTTTTCGTTATGACGGTTTACGCGATTATCGGCGGCACCGGCCTGACTCAACTCGAAGGCCTGAGCATTCGTCAGTCACTGGCGGTGGACACGCCGTACGGCGCGCCTTCGGCTGAAGTGCAGATTGGCGAGTACGCCGGCAAGGAAGTGCTGTTTCTTGCGCGCCACGGTCATCCTCACCGTTTTCCGCCGCATCAGGTGAACTACCGCGCCAACCTCTGGGCGCTGAAACAGGCTGGCGCCGAAGCGATTCTCGCGGTCAACGCCGTGGGTGGGATTCATTCCGCGATGGGGGCCGGACATTTCTGCGTGCCGCATCAGATGATCGACTACACCAGTGGTCGCGAACACACCTATTTCGCCGATGATCTGGAACAGGTCACACACATCGACTTCAGCTATCCCTACAGCGAGCCACTGCGTCAGCAATTGATCGCGGCGCTGGCGGCCGAAGGTGCCGGCTATAGCAGTTATGGCGTATACGCCTGCACTCAGGGGCCACGGCTGGAAACTGTCGCTGAAATCGCGAGACTGGAGCGCGACGGATGCGACATCGTCGGCATGACCGGGATGCCGGAGGCGGCACTGGCTCGTGAGCTGGAATTGGATTACGCCTGTCTGGCGCTGGTAGTAAACCCGGCGGCGGGCAAGTCGACGGCGGTGATCACCATGGCCGAGATCGAGCAAGCGCTGCATGACGGAATGGGCAAGGTGAAGTCGACGTTGGCCCGGGTGCTCAAAGGCTGAGTCTTGATACCTGCAAACTACAGTCACTTTCAGAAGCGTTGATTTTATGCCAGCAATTATTGAGCAACTTCATGAGCTGCCGTGGGCGGAGGAGTTCAGTCATCGCGCTCTGGATAAGGCTCGCAGATACGCTGTAGAAAGCCGGGTACAAATCCGCGAAATCGAGGACGCTCTCGTTCTCGCAATTTGCAAAGGTTCCCAAGGGAATATCTACGAACAATCCATTGAACTCATTGAGGACCCTAATGGTGAGTTTGAACTGGTTTGCTCCTGTTCGTGTCCAGTGGTGATCAATTGCAAACACTGCGCAACCGTGCTTTACAACCTGCAAGAACTCCCCGTGGACTCGTTCAAAAGCACTGCCTCCGTCCAACTGAATCGTGACTTGGAGCGTTGGCTCAATGATATTCCTCGCGACGCTCCGGATCGCAATGGGACTGCGCAGAGCACCGGCACGTGCTGGGTATACAAACTCAAAGCAACGTCCACTACAGGCAAGTGGTTGCTGGAGATTTGCAAGGCTCGTCAGCTCAAGGATGGCCGCTTGCAGGACATCAAATCTGTGTTCTCGCCGTCAGACGCACTGATGCGAGAGCCTGGCTATCTGTCGGAGCTTGATCTGCGAATCGCAAGATTGCTGGTCGCCGTCCACTCCCATCATTCGTTTTACAGCGGTTATCCCCTGCAAGGCAGCAGTGGTGCCGAAGTTCTTCAATTGGCATTGAAAACTTCACGCCTGTATCTCGACTTCGAACAATTGCAGCCGCTGGTACCTGGAAAGAGCAGGTCTGCGCAGTTTGCCTGGACCGAGCAAGCCAGCGGCAGCTTCCGTCCTCAATGGCGTAGTGACGAAGCGCCAGAAGAAACGATTCTGGCGCTGGAACCTTTGTACTACCTAGACCGCGAACGGATGGAGGTTGGGCCGCTGCTAAGCGAGCTAGACGAAAAGCTGGCCTGCCATTTGTCATTGGCCCCTGACATTCCCGCACGCCAGGCGATGCAGTTCAGCCATCGGATGGGCGCTGTGACTCGAGTTGTGCCTCCACCGCATGCATTGACCGAGCGGGTCGTCGATGACGTCGAACCCCAAGCCTTCCTGACACTTGCAAGCACCAACCGTTACAGGAACTGGAAGTACGAACCTGAGCACCGCGCTGCGTTGGCGTTTACGTACAACGGCCACATGGCGGCGGATAAAAAATCTTCAGAAGTACTGATACTGTCCGGCACCGAAACCCAGCGCATTCAACGTAAACCCGTGATTGAAAAAGCCTTGCGCCAGGCCTTACAAAAACAAGGCTTCAAAAAGGCTACTCGTAAAAGTGATGCATTACCTGATAGTGCAGGCGAAATGTTCGATTTGCCGGACGACTCGGCTTGGCTGGCTTTTGTGCAATCCGGGGTCCCAGCGCTCAGAGAGGCAAATTGGCAGATCCGTATCAACGAGGGCTTTCATTTCAATTTGCAGCCTATAGATGAATGGTATGCCGATGTCGAGGAATCTCCGGGACGCGAGTGGTTCGATTTGCAGTTGGGTATCGTGGTCAATGGCGAGCGCCACAGTTTGCTGCCCATCCTGCTGCAATTGTTGCGCAGGCAACCGCAACTGTTGAGGCCGGCAGAACTGGCCTTGCGTGATGATGACGATCACGTGCTGATCGATCTCGGCAGTGGGCAGTTGGGTGCCAAGCCAGGCATAAAAGTTGCGCTGTCTTTGGGGCGGATCAAGCCATTAATGGCAACGCTCGGCGAGTTGTATTTGGGTGTGAGCAGCAGTGCCTCGTTACGCTTGAGCGCCCCTGATGCAGCGCGATTGAGTGAGTTGGAGGGGCTGCCGCTGGTCTGGCAGGGCGGCGAGCGCTTGCGCAGTTTCGCGAAACGCTTGCGTGAATCGACTCATAAGAACGTTGCTGTTCCGCAAGGCCTCAACGCCACACTGCGGCCTTATCAGCATGAAGGTCTGAACTGGATGCAAACCCTTCGTGAGCTTGAGGTCGGCGGTATCCTTGGCGACGACATGGGCCTGGGCAAGACCTTGCAAGCCCTGGCTCATTTGCTAGTGGAAAAGCAGGCAGGTCGACTCGATCTTCCGGCACTCGCGGTGATGCCGACCAGCCTCATTCCCAATTGGCTCGACGAAGCGGCACGCTTCACCCCGCAGCTGAAAGTCTTGGCGCTTCATGGCGCCACTCGGCAAAAGGACTTCATCAACCTTGCCGAATACGATCTGGTGTTGACCACGTATGCGTTGTTGCCGCGTGATCTTGAGGTTTTGCAGCCACAGGTCTGGAGTGTGCTGATTCTCGATGAAGCACAGAACATCAAAAATCCGCTCAGCAAGGCCGCTCAGGCTGCCCGTGATTTGGAGGCCCGGCAGCGTTTGTGCCTGTCCGGTACGCCGTTGGAAAATCACCTCGGCGAGCTATGGTCACTGTTTCACTTCCTGTTGCCCGGCTGGCTTGGCGACAGTAAAACCTTCAATCGCGACTACCGCACCCCGATCGAGAAACACGGCAACAGCGAGCGGATGCAGCACCTGACCGCCCGGATAAAGCCCTTTCTGCTACGCCGCAAGAAAGAACAGGTCGCCACCGAGTTGCCGCCAAAAACCGAGATCGTGCATTGGATCGAACTCAGCGATGGGCAGCGAGATGTTTATGAAACCGTGCGCGTAGCGATGGACAAGAAGGTGCGTGACGAAATTGCCCGTAGCGGCGTTGCGCGTAGCCAGATCATCATCCTCGACGCCTTGCTCAAGTTGCGTCAGGTGTGCTGCGATCTGAGGCTGGTCAAAATGTCTCTGACGGCGAAAGCACTTCGTGCGGGCAGCGGCAAGTTGATTGGCTTGATGGAGATGCTGGAGGAGTTACTCGGTGAAGGGCGCAAGATTTTGCTGTTTTCGCAGTTCACTTCGATGCTTGCATTGATTGAGGAAGAATTGCTGCATCGTGGTGTTGGCTATGCGTTATTGACTGGCGATACAACTGATCGGCGCACGCCAGTCAAAGACTTCCAGAGCGGCAAGGTGCCGTTGTTCCTGATCAGTCTGAAGGCGGGTGGCACGGGGCTTAATCTGACAGCGGCCGACACGGTGATTCACTTCGATCCGTGGTGGAACCCTGCTGTTGAAAATCAGGCCACCGATCGTGCTTACAGGATCGGTCAGGACAAACCGGTATTCGTTTACAAGATGATTGCCCGGGGCGCGGTGGAGGAGAAAATACAGGCACTGCAACAGGAGAAGGCAGCGCTGGCCGGAGCGGTACTTGAAGGCGGAACAACCGGGGGATGGAAGCTTGATCAGAGTGACATTGAAGCGCTGTTTGCGCCGTTGCCTGATCCCAGGTCCTGATAAAGCGTGACTGCAGTGAGTCCGAGCTGACGCCATCGCGGGCAAGCCACGCTCCCACAGGATTGATGTTAACTCTGTGGGAGCGGCGGTGCGGCGGTCCGACTTGCCCGCGATAGCAATCTTTCTGGCGCCGCCGATCTCAGCGTTTTTCAAGTTTATCCGGCAACGGCGCAAACAACGCTTCAATATCGTCACTCTGCAACTTCCAGTCCCCGGTCTTGCGCCCATCCAGCACGCCAGCCGCCAAGTCGGATTTTTCCTTCTGCAGATGCTGAATCTTCTCTTCTACCGTGCCCCTGGCAATCATCTTGTAGACGAACACCGGTTTCTCCTGACCAATGCGATACGCCCGGTCCGTCGCCTGATTTTCCGTCGCCGGATTCCACCACGGATCATAGTGAATCACCGTGTCGGCTTCGGTCAGGTTCAAGCCGACGCCACCCGCCTTCAGGCTGATCAGAAAAATCTGACGCTTGCCGCTCTGGAAGTCTTTGACCGGGGCGCGCCGGTCGCGGGTCTGCCCGGTCAGCAGCGCATAATCGACTCCGCGTTTTTTCAGCTCGTCTTCAATCAACGACAGCATTGAAGTGAACTGCGAGAACAGCAGGATCCGCCGACCTTCATCGAACAATTCCTCAAGCATTTCCATCAGGCTGTCGAGCTTGCCCGACGTGCTGCCGCGAGTGGGCAGGGTGGCATCGTTGACCAGACGCAAATCGCAGCAGACCTGACGCAGCTTCAGCAGCGCCTCAAGAATGATGATCTGGCTGCGCGCCACGCCCTTGCGAGTGATCTCGTCGCGGACTTTCTTGTCCATCGCCAGACGCATGGCTTCGTACACGTCGCGCTGGGCTTCGTTCAGCTCGACCCAATGGATGATTTCCGTTTTCGGCGGCAACTCGGTCGCCACTTGTTCCTTGGTTCGACGCAGCAGGAACGGTTTTATCCGGCCGTTGAGGTGCTGAAGTCGCACTTCGCTGGCGCGCTTTTCGATCGGCACGCGGTAATCGCGGTTGAAGCTTTTTACATCACCCAGCCAGCCGGGCAGCAGGAAGTGAAACAGCGACCACAGTTCACCCAGATGGTTTTCCAGCGGCGTGCCGCTCAGGCACAGACGCTGACGGGCATTCAACTCGCGGGCGGCGTGGGCGGCCTTGCTGTTGGGGTTCTTGATGTACTGCGCCTCGTCCAGAACCAGCACGTGCAAAGGCTGCGCGGCGAGACGTTCGACGTCCTTGGGCAGCAGCGCATAGGTGGTCAGGATCAGGTCGTAATCGGCCAGCGTGTCGAAATGCTTTTTGCGACTGGCACCGTACAGCGCCAGCACGTTGAGTTGCGGCGTGAAGTGCGCTGCTTCATCCAGCCAGTTGGGGATCAGGCTGGTGGGCATCACCACCATGCACGGCCGATCGAGGCGTCCGGCGTTCTTCTCACTGAGAATGTGCGCCAGGGTCTGTAGGGTTTTGCCCAGACCCATGTCGTCCGCGAGAATCCCGCCGACTTCCAGTTGCCGCAGCGACTGCATCCAGCTCAAGCCTTCCAGCTGATAGGGGCGCAAGGTCGCGTTCAAGCCTTCCGGTGCGGTCGTGGTGAAGTCCTTGATGTCCCGCAGTCGCTGGGCAAAGGTGCGAATTTTCTCGCCGCCCTCCCAGAGCAACGGCAAGTCTTCCAGCGGATTCAGTCGCGTGGCATCGGCTTTGCTCAGGCGCAGCGTCGTTTCGCCGGGCCCTTGCAGGTAGAACTCGCCGAGGGTCGCCAGTACCGGTTTCAATCGGCCGAAGGGCAGGGCGACTTGCAACGGGCCGTATTCGGAGTTCGGGCGATTGGGAATGTTCACCAGGATCAACTCGTCGTCGCGACGTCGTGCAAGGCGTTCCGGGTTGAGGATCTCGGTGTGAGAGCGCATCAGGTTCAGCAGGATCGGCAGCAGACTCAGCCGTTCTCCGTTGACGATGATTCCCAGTTCCAGATCGAACCAGTCGCGCTCCGGTGCCTGTTCTACGGTGGCGTACCAATCGTCCACGACAGTCAGGTCGAAACCGAAGTCTTCGTCGATCTGCAACTCCCAACCCTGGGTGCGCAGCTTCGGCAGTTCATTGAGGGTGAAGGTCAGCCAGGCGCTGTCGTTGACCATCTCGAAAAGTTCGCCGGCACTTTCCGGCAAGGCTTTGCTTTGCCGGGTGGCGACCTTGAAACCGAGGATTCGTAGTTGCTCCCTGTAGGTCTGTTCGACTTCCGGGTGGCGTTTTATCCGTAACGTTTGCGTCTCCTGACGTATCAGGATGTCAGCATTCTTCTGCCCGGAAACGTATTCATCCAGATAGCTGAAAGACAACGCCGCGCGATGCTGAATATAACGCTGCATCTTGCCGTTGCGCGGTTCGAAGGCGCTGAACTCGATGCTCGCCAGCCACAAGCGCGGCACCGGTTGCACGTTATCCACCAGCACTTGCGGCGGCGCCTTCGGGCTACGGTTTTCCAGTACGGCTTGAAGTTTCTCGAGTAGCTCGGCGTCTTGCGCGGCGGCGGGGTAAGCCAGGGTTTCCTGCACTTTCAGCAGCACCGCCGCGCAATGCTTGCAGTTGCTGTGGACCGGGCAGGTGCAGGTGGCGTCAATCATCAGCAACGTGGCTTTGGCTGACTCGCGCAGGTGAATGGTCTGACGGTAAACGTTACCGCCAGAGCCCTCGCAGGCGGCAATGATCGTGGCGTCGCCGGCCTCGACGATCCTGACGCGGTTCTCCAAAGCGTAGCGACGGCCACGCTCCAGGCTCTGTTCCTTGAATCGGCTGACCCAGGAAGGTGCCAGGGGTTTGCTCAGGGTCGCTGACATAAGGACTCAATCAGTCCGGAATTTCATCGGGGACTGGCCGAGGCGCAGGGGCAGTCAGCGAGGTGATCTTGATCAACATGCCCAAGTGGCCGTTGTCGAGGAAGTTCAGCTGGCCGTTCTTGGTATGGCTTTCCTGCTTCATACGTTCGCTGGCGGTGACCATGCCGTTGGCGTCGATCTGGTTGACCCAGAAGTCTGCATCCACGTCGGTGAATCGTCCCAGTTTCATGCTCAGCGTGCCCTCGATCGGGAACTGGCCGAACTGTTCTTTGCCCTCGCTGATCGCAACTTTGCTGTCCTCTTCGCCAAGGTTCTGTTGCCACGCCTTGTGCAGCAACACCGTGTATTCATTGCTGGCGGTGAGTTTTTCCACTTCAGCATTGAGGCTCGGTGTGCGCAGGCTGTCGGGGTTGATTGGCTGAGCTCCAGCAGCCCAGTCTTCCGGCGCGGCGCGGCTGACGATAGCGGGCACGGCGTTTTGGCGGACCAGAATCATTTCAATCTGATACAAGTCATCGGCAAATGCCGTAGGGGTGACCAGTGCTGTTATTAACATTGTCAACAAGGTCAGTAAGCGAAACAGGCGCATGCGGCGTCCTTCAAGCAGTTTTCGGAATGAGGTGCTCAAACAGCGCCTCTACAGTATTAAAGCGCTCTTCCGAGCGCTCCATCGGCACCTGGAATTTAAACATCGTGGCGCCTTCGAATTTGTAACGTTTTGGCTGGCTCTGAATCAGCTTGATCAGCGTCAGCGGGTCAACCGGGGTTTGCGCCGCGAACTCGATTCGACCCCCTTGCGGGCCGCCGTCGACTTTCTTGATGCCCAGTAGCTCGGCCTGTAATTTCAGCGCGGTAATGCGCATCAGGTTCTTGGTTGGTTCCGGCAACAGACCGAAACGATCGATCATCTCCACCTGCAAGTCCTTGAGGCCTTCCTCGTCGGTGGCCGAGGCGATGCGTTTGTAGAGAATCAGTCGGGCGTGCACGTCCGGCAGATAGTCCTCGGGAATCAACGCCGGTACTCGCAGATTGACTTCCGGACCACCGCCGAGCGGTTGATCGAGGTTCGGTTGTTCGCCCTTGCGGATCGACTTCACCGCGCGCTCGAGCATTTCCATGTAAAGGGTGAAACCGACGGCCTGGATCTGCCCGCTCTGCCCGTCGCCGAGCAATTCGCCGGCGCCACGGATTTCCAGGTCGTTGGTGGCGAGCACGAAACCCGCGCCGAGGTCCTGGGTATTGGCGATCGCTTCCAGACGTTTTTCGGCGTCAGGCGTAATTTGCTGACGCGGCGGCGTCAGCAAATAAGCGTAAGCCTGGTGGTGGCTGCGACCGACCCGGCCGCGCAACTGGTGCAACTGAGCCAGGCCGAACTTGTCGGCACGCTCGATGATGATGGTGTTGGCGCTCGGCACGTCAATGCCGGTCTCGATGATGGTCGAGGCGATCAGCACGTTGAACCGCTTGTGGTAGAAGTCGCTCATCACTTGTTCGAGATCGCGTTCGCGCATCTGCCCGTGGCCGATGCCGATCCGTGCTTCCGGCACCAGTTCGGCGAGGTCGGCGGCGCATTTCTCGATGGTCTTCACGTCGTTGTGCAGGTAATAGACCTGACCGCCACGCAACAGCTCACGGAGCAAGGCCTCTTTGACCGTGCTCTTGTTCTGCTCCATGACGAAAGTCCGTACCGACAGGCGACGGGCCGGCGGCGTGGCGATGATCGACAGGTCACGCATGCCCGACACCGCCATGTTCAGCGTGCGCGGAATCGGCGTGGCGGTCAGGGTGAGGATGTCGACTTCACTGCGCAGGGCCTTGAGCTGTTCCTTCTGACGGACACCGAAACGGTGCTCTTCGTCGATGATCACCAGCCCCAGGTTTTTGATTTTCACGTCGTCCTGCAGCAGCTTGTGCGTGCCGATGACGATGTCGATCTTACCTTCGGCCAGATCCGCGACCGCGGCGTTTACTTCCTTGGTCGACTTGAAGCGGCTCATCACTTCCACGCTCACCGGCCAGTCGGCGAAGCGGTCGCGGAAGCTGTTGTAATGCTGCTGGGCGAGCAGGGTGGTCGGCACCAGAATCGCCACTTGACGACCGCCGTGTACCGCGATGAACGCTGCGCGCATCGCCACTTCGGTCTTGCCGAAACCGACGTCGCCGCAGACCAGGCGGTCCATCGGTTTTGGCGCGAGCATGTCGGTGCGCACGGCTTCGATGGTGGTTTGCTGGTCCGGGGTTTCTTCGAACGGGAAGCCGGCGCTGAAGGTCGCGTAATCGGCTTTCGGGTCGGCGAACGCATAACCTTCGCGAGCGGCGCGGCGGGCATAGATGTCGAGCAACTCGGCGGCTACATCGCGTACTTGTTCGGCAGCTTTGCGTTTGGCTTTCTGCCAGGTCTCGGAGCCGAGACGGTGCAGCGGGGCCAGGGCATCGTCGCTGCCGGTGTAACGGGCGATCAGATGCAGGTTGGCCACCGGCACGTAAAGCTTGGCGTTTTCGGCGTATTCGAGGGTCAGGAATTCGGCGGCCTGACTATCAATTTCCAGAATCGTCAGCCCGAGATAGCGACCGACGCCGTGATCGATGTGCACCACCGGCGCGCCTTCGCGCAGCTCGGTGAGGTTTTTGATCACGGCATCGTTGTTGGCATCGGCGCGTTTCTCGCGGCGACGGCGCTGCATCACGCGCTGACCGAACAACGGGCTCTCGGCGACCAGGGCCAAGGCCGGATCGTCGAGTACCAGGCCTTCGTCGAGCGGCGCGATGGTGATCGCCAGGCGCTCTTTGCTCGCGACGAAGTCCGGCCAGCTGTCGACGGTTTTCGGTCGCAGTTTCAGGCGTTCCAGCAATTCCAATAGCACTTCACGACGGCCCGCGGACTCGGCGGTAAACAGCACGCGACCGGGAAACTCGTCGAGGAAACCCGCCAGCGCCGCCAACGGTTGAGTCGCCTTGGCTTCGATGGCCAGGTTCGGCAGCTCCCGAGCGGGGAAGCGCTCGCGACCGACGCCGGTTTCCACGTCCTGTTGACTGGCGACCACGCGCGGCCAATTCTTCAGGCGTGCGAAGCAGTCTTCCACTGGCAGGAACAACTCGGCCGGTGGTAATAAAGGACGGGCCGGGTCGACGCGACGCTCTTCATAGCGATTGCGCACATCGTTCCAGAAGTTTTCCGCCGCTTGCTCGATGCCGGGCAGGGAAAACACTTGCGTGTCCTGCGGCAGGTAATCGAACAGCGTGGAAGTTTCGTCGAAGAACAGCGGCAGGTAGTACTCGATACCCGCCGGTGTAATCCCGCTGCTCAAGTCCTGGAAGATCGGGCAGCGACGGAAGTCGACATCGAAACGCTCACGGAAGCGCGCCTTGAAGCGGGTGACCGCATCCTTTTGCAGCGGAAACTCTCTCGCTGGCAGGAGGCGAACCGTTTCAACCTTGTCGATGGAGCGCTGGTTTTCCGGATCGAAGGTACGAAGAGTCTCGATTTCGTCGTCGAACAGGTCGATGCGGAAAGGCAGTTTGCTACCCATCGGGAACAGATCGATCAGCGAGCCGCGCACGGTGAACTCGCCATGCTCGTAGACGGTATCGACGTAGCGATAGCCGCTGGCTTCAAGCCGGGTGCGCATTTGCTCGACATCGAGCTTCTGGCCGATGTCCAGCACCAGGCTGCTGCCGAGCAGGAATTTGGTCGGCGCCAGGCGATGCAGGGCCGTGGTGATCGGCACGACCAAAACGCCATGACTCAGCTCCGGCAATCGATACAACGCGGAGATTCGCTGGGAAATAATGTCCTGGTGCGGCGAAAACAGATCGTAGGGCAGGGTTTCCCAGTCCGGGAAATGCAGCACCGGCAAATCCGGGGCGAAGAAACTCAGCTCCTGTTCCAGCCGTTCGGCACTTTGGCTGTCGGCGGTCAGCAGCAGGGTGAAGCGCTTGGCAGCGCTGGCGGCCTCGGCAATGGCCAGGCTCAGGGCGGCACCGGGCAGGTTGCCCCAGTGCTGTTTACCTGCCGCGGCAGGGAGAAGCGGTAGACGCAGAACGGGCACGGAAGGTTGAGCTCCAAGCGTTGCGACAAAGTCGGTAATTGTAACGGTCCCGGGTGCCGCCTGTCAGTTGCAGACTGTGTCTATTACGCAGGTTGGGCGAAATGTAGTGGTAAAGACAAAATCGGCCCGTTTTTTAGTAAAAAAGACTGAATATGTAGTGTCAAAACGACCGAGTGTTACGGAGGGTTACAGACAAGACAGCGGTGTCTCCCAAAAAATGACTGCGCTGCAGGCCACGTTTTCATTGGGCTTGAGCCGTGCGTCATTTTTTTTAAGAGGATTTTGTTACTGGCCGCGCGACAGGCGCGCATTGCTACGGGAGGCACTCGGCGGCATAATGTAGCCCCTTTTTTCTGCCCCTACATGTGGAAGGTTCCCGTGACTCAGAAGCCCGACCAGTGTCTTGGTGAATGGATCGACCGTGAAGCACTCGCAGAAGCGATGATTCCGCTTATCGGTCAGCTCTACCGCAATAACAACGTGGTGAGCTCGATCTATGGCCGCAGCCTGATCAATCGTTCAGTCATTGCGATTCTCAAAGCTCACCGCTTTGCTCGTCATCGTCAGTCCGATGACAGCGAATTGTCCGTCCACGAAACATTCCCGCTGCTCAAGGCAATGAGCGAGCTCAAGCTCGGCGCTGCTTCGGTAGACCTGGGCAAGCTTGCAGTCAAGTTCAAGGCTGAAGGCAATGGCCGCACTGCCGAGCAGTTCGTCCGTGAAGAACTGGCTGACGTCGTTGGTCAGCAAAATGTTTCCGCCCGCAAAGGCACCGACGTTGTTCTGTACGGCTTCGGTCGTATCGGCCGTCTGCTGGCGCGCATCCTGATCGAGAAAACCGGTGGCGGCGACGGCCTGCGTCTGCGCGCCATCGTTGTCCGCAAGGGCGCCGAGAACGATCTGGTCAAACGTGCCAGCCTGCTGCGTCGTGACTCGGTCCATGGTCCGTTCGATGGCACCATCACCATTGATGAAGCCAATAACACCATCACCGCTAACGGCAACCTGATCCAGGTTATCTACGCGAAAAACCCGACTGAAGTGGACTACACCCAGTACGGCATCAAAGACGCGCTGCTGGTGGACAACACCGGTGTATGGCGTGACGCCGACGGTCTGGGCCAGCACTTGGCTTGCCCGGGTATCGATCGCGTTGTTCTGACCGCGCCTGGCAAAGGCAAGCTGAAGAACATCGTTCACGGCATCAACCACGGTGAAATCACCGCTGATGACAAGATCGTTTCCGCAGCTTCCTGCACCACCAACGCCATCGTGCCGGTGCTCAAAGCAGTCAACGACAAGTTCGGCATCATCAACGGTCACGTTGAAACGGTTCACTCGTACACCAACGACCAGAACCTGATCGACAACTTCCACAAAGGCGATCGCCGTGGCCGTAGCGCCGCGTTGAACATGGTGATCACCGAGACCGGTGCTGCCACCGCTGCTGCCAAGGCTTTGCCTGAGCTGGCTGGCAAGCTCACCGGTAACGCGATCCGTGTTCCGACGCCTAACGTGTCGATGGCCATTCTCAACCTGAACCTTGAGAAAGCCGCCACCCGTGAAGAGATGAACGAGTACCTGCGCTACATGGCGCTGCACTCCGATCTGCATAAGCAAATCGACTACGTCAATTCGCAGGAAGTGGTTTCCACCGACTTCGTTGGCTCGCGCCACGCAGGCGTGGTGGACGCTGAAGCAACCATCAGCCAAGACAACCGTGTTGTTCTGTACGTTTGGTACGACAACGAATTCGGTTACAGCTGCCAGGTGGTTCGCGTGATGGAAGACATGGCCGGTGTAAACCCGCCAACATTCCCGCGCTAAGCGTTAGCTGCACATGAAAACGCCCCGACTTTGGTCAGGGCGTTTTTGTTTGTGTGCGATAGGCCGGTTGGAGTTGTGTTGTTTGGGCCGGCCTCTTCGCGAGCAAGCCCGCTCCCACATTGGATTTGTGTGCGCCGCAGATCAAATGTGGGGCTTGCTCGCGAAAGCGATCTCTCAGGCACCGCCAACCACTGCTGCCTGCGCAGTCCGCAGTTCATGCCGATTGCCTTTGAACAACACTAGCGTCGCAATCAACCCCAATACCGCCGCACCACTGAGCCATATCCCTGGAGCAGCCTTGTTGTCCAGCACATGAATCAGGTACGTACACGCCGCCGGCGTAAAACCCCCGAAGGTCGCGGTTGCCAGGCTGTAGGCCAAAGAGAATCCAGTCGTACGAACTTCCACCGGCATGATCTCGGTCAGCGCCACCACCATGGCGCCGTTATACGAGCCATACAGGAACGACAGCCACAATTCGACGATCAGCAAGTGGCTGAAGCTCGGATTTGCTACCAGCCATGACAGCGAAGGATAGGCGGTTAGAATCGCCAGAATCGTCGCCGCCAGCAGCAAGGGTTTGCGTCCGATCCTGTCGGAAAACGCCCCCATCACCGGCAGCCAGAAGAAGTTCGACAGACCAATGCACACCGTCACCAGCAGCGCGTCCAGGTCCGACAAATGCAGTTCGGCTTTGCCGAAGGTCGGGGTGTAAGCGGTGATCAGGTAGAACGACACCGTGGTCATTACCACCAACGCCATGCCGGCGATGACGATGCCAAAGTTCTGCCCAATCGAACGAACGATGTCCCGCAGGGTAGGGCGATGTTTGCGCGCCTGGAATTCCGGGGTTTCTACCAGCGAACGACGAATCACGAAGATCACCGGTACGATCATGCAGCCGATCAGAAACGGCATACGCCAGCCCCAATCACCCATTTGTTCCGGGCTCAGCCAGTGGTTCAAACCAACACCCAGCAGGCCGGCGAATACCACCGCGGCTTGCTGACTGGCGGACTGCCAACTGACGAAAAAACCTTTGCGACCCGGTGTGGAAATCTCGGCGAGGTACACCGACACACCGCCCAGTTCCACACCGGCCGAGAAGCCTTGTAGCAAACGGCCGAACAGCACGATCAGCGGCGCTGCAACGCCCAATGTGGCGTAACCCGGCACACAAGCAATCAATACCGTACCGGCAGCCATCATCGCGAGGGTGATGATCAGCCCTTTGCGTCGACCATGGCGGTCGATATAGGCACCGAGGAAAATCGCCCCCAATGGGCGCATCAGGAAGCCGGCCCCGAAGGTGGCCAGCGATAACATCAGGGAGGCGAACGCGCTATCGGCAGGGAAGAAGGTTTTGGCAATGGCCGTGGCGTAAAAGCCGTAGACCATAAAGTCGAACATCTCGAGAAAGTTGCCGCTGACAACGCGAAAAATCGCTTTGCCTTTGCTCGTGCTGGAGGACATTTGTAGATACTCACTCTGGTAAATCTTGTTTGAAAGCGCTGCACCTGTGCGAGCCTGTGTGGCGAAGTGAGGCTCCCACAGGTTTTGCGTCTGACAGACAGATGAGGCAGACCTGGCTCCCATGCGCTCTGAAGCCCATAATGGCGGGCACGGTTTTGAGGGGGGATGAAGATTTGTTAACTGGACGGTGGACTGGGGTTGTGATGCTGGTCGGCGTTTTGTCCGGTTGTGGCAACGGCGACAGTCTGGAACGCTTCGACGGCCCGACCATGGGCAGTCGTTATTCCATTCAATACGTAAGACATTCCTCCACGCCCGGGCCGAAAGCGGTGCAGGCCGAAGTAGAAAATATCCTCGCCGAAGTGGATCGACAATTCTCGACCTATCGCAGCGACTCGGACATCGAGCGCTTCAACGCACTGCCGGCCGGCCGCTGTCAGGTCATGCCTGGCCCGGTGCTCGAATTGATCCGTGTGGGCGAGCAACTGTCTTCGCAAAGCGAAGGCTCCTACGACCTGACCGTTGAACCTCTGCTCAATCTCTGGGGATTCGGCCCGCAGGCTCGTAATGAGAAAGTCCCCTCGGCCCAGGTGTTGGCCGAAGTCAGGCAGCGAGTCGGTTACCAGCACCTGCGTATCGACGGCGATCAGCTGTGCAAGGACGCTGCGGTCGAGGTCGACTTCAACAGCATCGCCGCCGGCTACGCAGTCGACACGATTGCCGCAAAACTCGAAGCAATGGGCATCCACAACTACCTCGCCGAAGCCACCGGCGAACTCAAGGCTGCCGGCAAAAAACTCGACGGTTCACCGTGGCGCGTCGCCCTGGAAGAGCCCCGCGACGACCAACAAGTGGCCGAGCGCATCATCGCCGTCGACGGCTATGGCGTTTCCACTTCCGGCGACTACCGCAACTATTTCGAGCAGGACGGTCGGCGTTATTCCCACACCTTCGATGCCCGCACCGGGGTGCCGGTCCTACACACCCTGGCGTCAGTCACGGTGATTCATCCTTCAGCGTTGATGGCCGATGGCTTATCGACGCTGTTGCTGATTCTGGGTCCCGAAAGGGGTTGGGACTATGCCCAAACGCATGACATCGGTGCATTCTTTGTGATTCGTGCCGATACAGGATTCGTCACACGAACCACGCAGGCTTTTGAACGCCTGAGTGGCGGAAAAACCGAGTGATCGCAGCGATTCAAGCAGCAAAGACTGGCGTTGTAGTGCAGGCAAAAGTAGCCTACGACGCGACCAAGGGTTAATGTGCGCGGCGTTGACGCTTATATAGACTGTGTCCGGGTTCTGCACTGGCCCCAAATTGTTCCTTCACGCCGCAGATCGGCGTGATTTAGCCGCAGGTGCCGAGGGCGCCGCGGCCTGTTCTGAGGAGTATGCATGGCTGTCTACAACTACGACGTGGTGGTGCTGGGTTCCGGCCCGGCGGGAGAAGGCGCGGCAATGAACGCCGCCAAAGCAGGGCGCAAGGTGGCGATGGTCGATAGCCGTCGCCAGGTCGGCGGCAACTGCACCCACCTGGGCACCATCCCGTCCAAGGCACTGCGTCACTCGGTCCGGCAGATCATGCAGTTCAACACCAACCCGATGTTCCGGGCCATTGGTGAGCCACGGTGGTTCTCGTTCCCGGACGTGTTGAAAAGCGCCGAAAAAGTCATCTCCAAACAAGTCGCTTCGCGCACCGGCTACTACGCCCGTAACCGCGTCGACGTGTTCTTCGGCACCGGCAGCTTCGCTGACGAGCAAACCATTGAAGTGGTCTGCGCCAACGGTGTTGTGGAGAAGCTTGTTGCCAAGCACATCATCATCGCCACCGGTTCGCGTCCTTATCGTCCGGCGGACATCGATTTCCACCACCCGCGTATCTACGATAGCGACACCATCCTCAGCCTCGGCCACACCCCGCGCAAACTCATCGTTTACGGCGCCGGCGTGATCGGTTGTGAGTACGCGTCGATCTTCAGCGGTCTGGGTGTACTGGTTGAACTGGTGGACAACCGCGGTCAGTTGCTGAGCTTCCTCGACTCGGAAATTTCCCAGGCCCTGAGCTATCACTTCAGCAACAACAACATCACGGTTCGCCATAACGAAGACTACGACCGCGTCGAAGGCGTGGACAACGGCGTGATCCTGCACCTCAAGTCCGGCAAGAAGATCAAGGCCGACGCTTTGCTCTGGTGCAACGGCCGTACCGGCAACACTGATCAGTTGGGTCTGGAAAACATCGGCGTGAAGGTCAACAGCCGTGGTCAGATCGAAGTGGACGAGGCCTACCGTACCTGCAAGCCGAACATCTACGGCGCCGGTGACGTGATTGGTTGGCCGAGCCTGGCCAGTGCTGCTCACGACCAGGGTCGTTCGGCCGCTGGCAGCATCGTTGACAACCATAGCTGGCGCTTCGTCAACGACGTGCCAACCGGCATCTACACCATTCCGGAGATCAGCTCGATCGGCAAGAACGAGCAGGAGCTGACTCAGGCCAAGGTGCCGTACGAAGTGGGCAAGGCGTTCTTCAAGGGCATGGCGCGTGCACAGATCGCCGGCGAGCCTCAGGGCATGCTGAAGATTCTGTTCCACCGCGAAACCCTGGAAGTGCTGGGTGTTCACTGCTTCGGTTATCAGGCGTCGGAGATCGTTCACATCGGTCAGGCGATCATGAACCAGCCGGGCGAACTGAACACGCTGAAGTACTTCGTCAACACGACGTTCAACTACCCGACCATGGCCGAAGCCTATCGGGTAGCGGCGTACGATGGCCTCAACCGGCTTTTTTGAGCGGCTCCGGCCGGTGGCCTGAGCCGGCCGGGGAGACCGATTTCAGCAATTCTCGAGCGTGGCGCTGGCCAAACCGGGAAAGTCTGTAATCAGGCTGTCAACGCCGAAGTCGGCGAGTCTGCGCATTAGCGCGGGCTCGTTGACTGTCCATACCGACACATGCAGCCCCTGGCGCTGCGCCTTCTGCAGGCGTTCCGGCGTACACAGGGTCCAGTTCAGCGCCAGAATCTCACAGCCATAGCTTTGCGCGACCTTTAGCGGGTCGAGCCAGGCGTACTCGGCCACCAGTCCGCGGGACACATCCGGCACGAAGTCCAGCGCAGCTTTCAATACTTCCCGCGAACTCGAGGTGATCGTGACCTTGTCGAGCAGGCCGAAACGCTGAGCCATTTCGCGAATCGCCAGCACGGTAGTCGCAGCGCGGGTGCGCGAAGCGCTTTTGACTTCCAGTTGCCAGTGCTCGAAATCGCATTTCTCGAATAGTTCTTCCAGTGTTGGAATCGGGCACGGTTTGATCCAGCCTGGTCCGCCAGTGCGCGCGTCGTAGGTCACCAGCTCGGCCGCCGTGTGCTCGACGACTTTGCCGCGACGGTCGGTGGTGCGCTTGAGCGTCGGGTCGTGGATGACCATCAACTCGCCGTCCATGGAGAGGTGCAGGTCCAGTTCGCAGCGGCGCACGCCGTGCTTGAGGCATTGCTGAAAACTGGTCAGCGTATTTTCCGGTGCTTCGCCCTTGGCGCCGCGATGGCCGTAGATGAGAGTCACGGTTCTTCCTTAAATTAAATGCCTGATTCGTTTTGTTCGCGGGCCAGGCGTCGTTCCTGGGCCTGCTTCTGCAAAATGTAGCGGGCCAGCAATTGGCGCTGGGCATCGGTCGGGTATTCGAACTCGGTGCCGACGTCGTAGCCGTCGCCTTTGCGATCGCAATGGGTGACCCGGGCTCGCAGCAAAAGGCCGAGGGCTTGCGGCATCAGCACCAGTTTGACCGACAGGTGCGCGTCCTCGGCAATGGGCGTCGGATGCTGAAATTCGATCCCGCCTTCGGAAATGATCACCGGCTGCGGCTCGCCGATCTGCCCGAGTACGGTGATTGCGATCACCTGGCTCAGCAAATCGATGCGTTTATTCTGGGATTTCAGGAATGCGGCGAGATTCCGGTCGCGCTCACTGATCTGGCGCAACAGGTGCTGTGACTCGAATTCGCTCAGGTGCAGCTCGCTGAGCAAGTTGAACAGTGGGGAAGCATCCTGCAACACATCCTGGCCTGCGGCTTCGGGTGCGGACAGGGGCCGAATTTCCAGTGCGATCGTGTCCTCGATACGGTAGTATTCGCGGCGATCTTCTTCATCTAATGTCGACATGGCGAACCCATGGTAGCGGCGGTGGTCTGAGTGTAAAGCTGGTTATCGACCCCCGCCACAAGGACGTTCCTTTTCCCTCCGAACAAGCCCCGACATGTTCAGACCTCTCTTCGTATTTATTGGCACGCGTTATACCCGTGCAAAGCGTCGCAATCATTTTGTGTCATTCATTTCCCTGACCTCGATGATCGGACTCGCCCTTGGCGTGGTCGTGATGATCGTGGTGCTGTCGGTCATGAACGGCTTCGATCATGAGATGCGCACCCGCGTGCTGGGCATGGTGCCCCACGCGACCATCGAGTCCGGTGAACCGATCAGCGACTGGCAAAGCCTGGCCGCCAAGGTCAAGCAGAACCCGCAGGTGACGGCCGTGGCGCCGTTTACGCAGATGCAGGGTTTGCTGACCAACAACGGCAAGGTGTCCAAAGTCCTGCTCAATGCCATCGACCCTGCGCTGGAACGGCAGGTCTCGATCATTGATAACTTCATGCAGCAGGGCAAACTCGACGACCTGGCGCCGGGCAGTTTCGGCATCGTCATCGGTGACAAGGCCGCGGCCAAGCTGGGTGCGGCGATCGGCGACAAACTGACGTTTGTGGCGCCGGAAGTCACCGTGACCCCGGCCGGGATGTTCCCGCGCATGAAACGCTTTACCGTGGTCGGCATCTTCCATGTCGGCGCCGGTGAGTTGGACGGCTATCTGGGCATCACCAATCTTCAGGATCTGGCCAAGCTGCATCGCTGGAAACCGGATCAGGTCCAGGGCATCCGCCTGAAGTTCGACGACTTGTTCCAGGCGCCACGCGTCGCCTGGACCATCGCCCAGCAACTCGGCGAAGACCATTTCTATGCCCGCGACTGGACACGCACCCACGGCAATCTGTATCAGGCGATCCGCATGGAAAAAGCCATGATCGGTTTGCTGTTGCTGCTGATCGTCGCCGTTGCTGCATTCAATATCATTTCCACGCTGGTGATGGTGGTGAACGACAAGAAGGGCGACATCGCGATTCTGCGTACCCTTGGCGCCACACCGGGTTCGATCATGGCGATCTTCATGGTGCAGGGCACCGTCATTGGTGTGGTCGGGACGCTGATCGGCGCCGTGGTCGGGATCTTCGCCGCGCTGAACGTCAGCGCCGCGATATCGGCCCTCGAAGGTCTGATCGGGCACAAATTCCTCAACGCCGACGTGTACTTCATCGATTACCTGCCGTCGCAAGTGCAGAGCCAGGATGTGTTGATGGTCTGCGCCGCCGCGTTGGTCCTGAGTTTCCTCGCCACCCTGTATCCAGCCTGGCGTGCCGCGCGCACCCAGCCTGCGGAGGCGCTACGTTATGAGTGAGTTGGGCATGAGTGATAAAGCAATCTTGAGCTGCCGCGACCTGGGCAAATCCTACGAGGAAGGCCCGGAATCGGTAGAGGTTCTGGCCGGTCTGCAGCTGGAGCTGCATCCGGGTGAGCGCGTGGCGATTGTCGGTACGTCGGGCTCGGGCAAAAGTACCTTGCTCAACCTGCTGGGCGGCCTCGATACGCCGACCAAGGGCAGCGTCTGGCTGGCCGGTGAAGAGCTGTCGGCGCTGAACGAAAAGGCTCGCGGTTTGCTGCGCAATCGGTCGCTGGGTTTCGTTTACCAGTTCCACCACTTGCTGCCTGAGTTCACCGCGCTGGAAAACGTCTGCATGCCGCTGTTGATCGGCAAGACGGCTATCCCGCAAGCGCGTCAGCGTGCGACGGCATTGCTGGAGCGGGTAGGGCTGGGGCATCGCCTGGAACACAAACCGGCCGAATTGTCCGGTGGTGAACGTCAGCGTGTGGCCATCGCCCGCGCCCTGGTGAACAACCCAGGCCTGGTGATGCTCGACGAGCCGACCGGTAACCTCGACTCCCACACCGCCCAGGGCATTCAGGATTTGATGCTGGAACTCAGCACTTCGATGCGCACGGCGTTCCTGGTGGTGACTCACGACATGAACCTGGCTCGCCAGATGGATCGCGTCCTGCATTTGCAGGAAGGTTACCTGACGCCCATCTGATTGGCCGAAACCCGGCGTACTGAACAGTACGTCGGGTCTTTTATTTTTATACGGTGCCCAGCGAATGTTCAGACCGTTATCGATCTTTATCGGCGCGCGCTATACCCGCGCCAAGCGCCGCAATCGCTTTGTTTCCTTCATCTCGATGACCTCGATGATCGGCCTCGCCCTGGGCGTGCTGGCGATGATCGTGGTGTTGTCGGTCATGAACGGTTTCCAGCGTGAAATGAGCTCGCGCATCCTCGGCATGGTGCCTCACGCGACAATCGTCGGCGTCAATCCGATCGACGATTGGCAGCCCGTCGCTGCGGCGGCCATGAAGAATCCTGAAGTGACGGCCGCCGTGCCGTTCACCGAGATGGAAGGCATGCTGTCCTACAAGGGGACGATGCAGCCGATCCAGGTCAGCGGCGTTGATCCGGCGCTGGAAGGCAAGGTGTCGATCGTCGCCCAGCACATTGTTCAGGGGCGTCTCGATGCCTTGAAGCCGGGTGAGTTCGGCGTGGTGATCGGCGAGATCACGGCACGTCGCTTCCGCTTGAACGTCGGCGACAAGATCACCCTGATCGTGCCGGAAGTCAGCACTGCACCGGGCGGCATCACCCCGCGCATGCAGCGGTTGAACGTGGTCGGCGTGTTCAAGGTCGGCGCCGAACTGGACGGCTCCATGGCGCTGATCCACGTGGCCGATGCCGCGCAGATGCAGCACTGGGCGCCGAATCAGGTGCAAAGCGTGCGCCTGGCGGTGAAGGATTTGTACGCTGCGCCGCAGGTTTCCAGTGATATTGCTGGCGGGCTGGGCACCGCTTACAAGGCTGATGACTGGACCCACACGCAGGGCAGTCTGTTCAGTGCGATGAAGATGGAAAAAACCATGATTGGCCTGCTGCTGTTGATGATCGTCGCCGTGGCGGCGTTCAACATCATCGCAACCCTGATCATGGTGGTGAACGACAAGGGCGCGGACATCGCGATCCTGCGCACCATCGGCGCCACGCCGCGGCAGATCATGGCGATCTTCATGGTGCAGGGCACCGTGATCGGGGTTGTCGGTACGTTGATTGGTGGTGTGCTCGGCGTGATTGCGGCGCTGAACGTCAGTGAACTGGTGGGCTGGATGGAGCGGGTCAGCGGGCAGCACATCTTCAGTTCCGACGTGTACTTCGTCAGTAACCTGCCGTCCGAACTGCAGGGTGCGGATGTGGTGTTGATCTGCTCCGCCGGGTTCATTCTGAGCTTCCTCGCCACCGTTTACCCGGCATGGCGTGCGGCGAAAGTCGAGCCGGCTACCGCGTTGCGGTATTCGTAGTCTGATAGGCCGCTTTCGCGAGCAAGCCCGCTCCCACATTTGACCGAGTTAAGCCACACATTCGTGAACGACTCAAATCCAATGTGGGAGCGGGCTTGCTCGCGAAGGGGCCAGTCCTGCTGGCCTCAATCTCCCTTGGGCAACTCAATCACAAACCGCGTCCACCCGTTATCCGATTCAGAGCGAATCTGCCCGCCATGGGCGCGGATGATCGATTGAGTGATCGCCAATCCCAGCCCCGCATGTTCACTACTGCCTTCCTGGCGTGCCGGATCAGCCCGGTAGAAGCGATCAAATAAACGCGGCAGCAACGCCCCATCAATTCCGTCGCCGCTGTTCTCGACCGTCAGACTCAATCCCTTAGGCTGATCAATAATCCGCACCCGAACCTCGCCTTCGACCGGCGTAAACCGCAACGCATTGTCCAGCAAATTGGAAAGCGCCCTACGCAACATGCTGCGATCGCCCTCCATGCGCGCACTGCCTTCACGACTCAACCTGACCTGAGCGTCCTCCGCCAACGGCGCAAAAAACTCCAGCAATAAATCCGCTTCTTCAGCCAGCTCCAGCGGTTCGCGCTTGGGCATCAACAACCCGTGGTCAGCCTTGGCCAGGTACAACATGTCGTTGACCAGTTGCGCCATCCATTGCAGTTCTTCGAGATTGCTGTGCAGTGCTTCGCGGTAATCCTCGATGGGACGTGGGCGGGTGAGGGTGACCTGGGTGTGGGTCAGCAAGTTCGACAACGGCGTGCGCAATTCATGGGCGATGTCGGCGGAGAAGGCCGAGAGTCGCTGAAAAGAGTCGTCGAGGCGTCCGAGCATGGCGTTGAAGTTGTGGGCCATTTCCGCGAGTTCTGGCGGCATATTTTCTTCGGGCAAACGGGCATTGAGCGACTGCGCTGAAACGCCACTGGCAACCGCACTCATGCGCCGCAACGGCCGCAACCCACTGCGCGCGGCCCAGGCACCGAGCAGGGCGGTGGCCAGTGCCGACAAGCCGACTGTCAGCCAGATAAGGTGCTGCATGCGTTGCAGAAAGTGCTGGTGATGGGTGATGTCCAGCAGCAAGGTCAACTGCGGCGAGTCAGGTTTGTCGAGGTACAACGGAGCGTTGAGGACGCGGTAGTCCGTACCTTCGCTGCTCACCGTGGACAAGCCAGGTTGGGTCGGCAATGCCTGAGGCAGGTGCGTTGAGCTGTCATACCAGCGCTTGCCGTCGCTACCGGTGATCCGCAGCGACAGATCGGCCTGTCGGCTCAATTCATCGGCCAGTTTGACTTCGCTTTCACTCGACTGAATGTCATGAAGTGCCCGACGCAAACCAATCAACTTGCCGTCCAGCAACTGCTGATCGAGTTCAACGAAATGCGCTTCACTGGCCCGGCTGAACAACACCCCGGCAAACAGCGACACCACGGCGGTGCACGCCGCAAACAACAGCGCCAAGCGACTGCTTAACGAAAGTCGACGCATCAGGCGGGGCGCTCTTCAAGGACGTAACCCATGCCACGCACGGTGTGAATCAACTTGTTGGGGAATTCATCGTCGATCTTCAGGCGCAAGCGACGGATCGCCACTTCGATGACGTTGGTGTCGCTGTCGAAATTCATGTCCCAGACCTGGGAAGCGATCAACGACTTGGGCAGGACTTCGCCTTGCCTGCGCAGGAGCATTTCCAGCAGGGCGAATTCCTTGGCCGTCAGGTCGATGCGCTGCCCGCTGCGTTCGACCCGGCGGCGGATCAGGTCCAGACGCAAGTCCGCCAGTTGCAGGCTGGTTTCCTGAGGTGTGGCGTTACCACGGCGCAACAGGCTCCGGACCCGGGCCAGCAGTTCGGAGAAGGCGAAAGGTTTGACCAGGTAATCGTCGGCGCCCAGTTCGAGGCCGTGGACCCTGTCCTCCACCGCGTCGCGTGCTGTCAGAAACAGTACCGGCGTGTCGAGACCGGCACCGCGCACCGCTTGCAGAATCTGCCAGCCATCGCGACCGGGCAACATCACATCGAGGATCAACAGGGCGTAATCGCCGGTCAGCGCCAGTTGCTGGCCGGTGCTGCCGTCCGCCACCAGTTCAGTATTGAAACCAGCTTCGGTCAGGCCCTGGCGCAGGTAGTGGCCAGTTTTCGGTTGGTCTTCGACGATCAGCAGTTTCATGGGCGACTCGAGGCAAATGGAACGAACGCTTTATACCGTGGGCAGCGTTAATACAGGTCAACCTGACAAAGTTGTAATCTGGCTGTCAGGTTGCGGGCAGTCGCAGCAGTTTAGAGTTTTCCACAGGCTGAACCTTATCTTGTTGGAGTACGACTATGTTTTTGCGCAATTCACTGGTGCGCGTCGCGTGTTTGCTGGCGCTGAGCTCGCCAGCGTGGGCTGCCCCGGCACATACCTACGACTTCGGCCAACCGGCCCCGGCGGCAAAGGCGACTCGCAGCGTTGAAGTCGTCATGGGCGACATGTCGTTCACGCCCAAGGCGATTGATATCAAGGCCGGTGAGACGGTTCGTTTTGTGTTGGTGAATAAAGGGCAGTTGTTGCACGAATTCAACCTCGGTGATGCGGCAATGCACGCCAAACATCAGCAGGAAATGATGAAGATGCAGCAGAACGGCATGCTGACGCCTACAGGTATGAAGGAAATGGACCACGGCGCAATGGCCGGTATGGATCACGGCATGAAGCACGACGACCCTAACAGCGTGCTCGTCGAACCGGGCAAAACCGCCGAGCTGACCTGGACCTTCACCAAGGCCAGCAACCTGGAATTTGCCTGCAACATCCCCGCTCATTACCAGGCCGGCATGGTCGGCAAGTTGACTGTCAGTCAGTAAGCACTCAAAGGCGGGAGCAAAGGCTGGTAGAATCCGCTGATTCTTCAGTCAGGTTTCCGCCATGCATCCCGCAGCCGAACATTCGCCGCTGGGCAAATCCAGCGAATACATCGCCACCTATACACCGTCCTTGCTGTTCCCGATCCCGCGCACCGCGAAATGGGCCGAGCTGGGCCTGACGGCTGAAACCCTGCCATACAAAGGCGTGGATTTCTGGAACTGCTTCGAGCTGTCGTGGCTGTTGCCGTCCGGCAAGCCAGTCGTGGCGATTGGCGAGTTCACTATCCCGGCGGATTCGCCGAATATCATCGAATCGAAGTCGTTCAAGCTGTATTTGAACTCCCTGAACCAGACACCGTTTGCCGACACCGCGAGCCTTGAGGCGACGTTGGCGAAAGACCTGTCGGCTGCTGCCGGTAAACCGGTCGGCGTGCGGATTCGCAGCCTGAAGGACGTCGAGGCCGAAGGCGTCGTGGCGTTGCCGGGCGTGTGCATTGATGATCTGGACATCAGCGTCAGCAACTATGAGCATCCGCGTCCGGAACTGCTGCGTTGCGATGAATCACGCATCGTGGAGGAGAGCGTGCACAGCCATTTGCTCAAATCCAACTGCCCGGTCACCAGTCAGCCGGACTGGGGCAGCGTGGCGGTGGAATACCGTGGCGCGGCACTGGATCACGCGAGTTTGCTGGAATACATCGTGAGCTTCCGTCAGCACTCGGACTTTCATGAACAGTGCGTGGAGCGGATTTTCCTCGACCTGCAACGGTTGTTGAAACCGGAGAAATTGACGGTGTATGCGCGGTATGTGCGGCGCGGTGGGTTGGACATCAACCCGTATCGCAGTACTGAAACCGTTCAACTGCCAAACCACCGTCTAGTCCGCCAATAAAGTTCTCATGTGGGAGCGGCGGTGCGGCGATCCGACTTGCTCGCGAAAGCGGTGTATCAGTCAGCATTAATGGTGCCTGACACTCCGCCTTCGCGAGCAAGTCGGATCGCCGCACCGCCGCTCCCACAGGGGATCGCATTTCAAATTGCAGATATGAAAAAGCCCCGCTATCACTAGCGGGGCTTTTTTGTATTCAGCGGGTTCAGATCCCCATGTTGGCCAGGGCTTGCACGATGTTGCGCAAGGTGCCAGCAAGGGTTGGATGTTCGATTTCGAAACGCTCGACGGCCAGGTTCACATTGTCGGAGAGGCTGGAGTCCTGGGTTTTGGTTTCCAGCTCAATTTCCAGTTCGATTTGTTGCATCAGCGCGTGCAGGTCTTCGCGCTCGGCTTCGGTCAGCGGTGGATTCTGTTCCAATTGCTCGCGCAGAGTATTGAGCTGTTGTTGCAGTTCGCGGGCAGGCATGGCGTTCTTCCTTTTATCGATAGGCACTGGCATAGACCGCAGCAGCACGCCAAAGGTCTATGGCTTGACCTTTAGATTAATCCACTCGCGCGTAACCTGCATGATCTCGATCAGGGCTTTTCGCCCTTGAGCCGGCGCAGGCTGATGTCGGCCAGGCAGGTGTCGAGTTCACCGAGGTGATCGATCACCGAATGCACACCCAGACCGAACAGTTGCATCGTTGCCTTGCCGCGTTTGAATTCCCGTTCCTGCTGAGTCAGCGCCTGCCATTCGTTGGGCGCCAGGCCGCAGAGTGAGCCGCAGGACGCCAGCCCAATCGTCCACAAACCGGCATTGAGCCCCGCTTGCAGCAATCGCGGTTCGCCGCTGACCAGAACGCAACCCTCCAGTCGTTCAACATTCAACGTCATCAAGGCTTGCCAGCAGGCGTGCGGTGCCGGCCATGGATTGTTTGTTTCGGGGTGTTGCGAGGGTTTGATCCATGAAGGCAAGGCAGCGGCCAGGGAATGGCTGAGGGCAGAGGGGAGTTCATCGAGCCAGGCACAGGGAATCTGCTGATGCTGCAAGCTGCGCAGGCTATCCAGCGCGCCGGGCGTGGCCTCGGCGTGCATGGCAGAGGGGATGCCGTGTGCACGTGTGCGGGCACCGAAATCCACCAGGCAACCACTGAGGCCGAACAGTACGGCGGTCAGGCTGGGCGCAATGTGGGGCAAGGTTTCGGCGTGCGGCATATCAACGTCCCTGAAATAGCCTCAAGGCTAGGGGGCGACGGTGACAGTTGAGTGACACTGATGTGAATCGCTCACAATCATCACGAATGATCCGCAAGCTGCCTAAAGCGGCTTTTCCGTCTTATACTAGCCCGCTTAACGCTTGGGCCAAGCGCCCGCGCCAGTACAATCCAAGGAGTTTTTCTATGCGCTGGAGCAATCATCTAGCTCAGTTTTGTGTGTTTACCAGCGTATTGCTGGTTCCGTTCGTTGCCCAGGCAGCCTCGGAAGACGACCCTTGGGAAAGCATCAACCGCCCGATCTACAAGTTCAACGATGTGCTCGACACGTATGCGCTGAAGCCTTTGGCCCAGGGCTATCAGTTCGTGACGCCGCAGTTCCTTGAAGACGGCATCCACAACATGTTCCGCAACGTCGGTGAAGTCACCAACCTTGCCAACGATATTTTGCAGGCCAAACCGGCCGCCGCTGGCGTCGACACCGCACGCTTGATTTTCAACACCACTTTCGGCCTGCTGGGCTTCTTTGATGTGGGCACCAAGATGGGCCTGCAACGCAATGACGAAGACTTCGGCCAGACCCTCGGCTACTGGGGCGTAGGCAGCGGCCCTTACGTGATGCTGCCGCTTCTGGGCCCAAGCACCTTGCGTGACGCGCCGTCCAAGTATGTCGACGGCTACACCGGCCCGTACCCTTACATCAACGACGTGCCCGTGCGTAACTCGATCTTCGGCCTGAACATCATCGACACCCGCGCCAACCTGCTGTCGAGCGAGAAGCTGATCACCGGCGACAAGTACACCTTCATCCGCAATGCGTACTTGCAGAACCGCGAATTCAAAGTCAAAGACGGCCAGGTCGAAGACGATTTTTGATCTCGACCGGTAAAACGAAGAAGGCGGCCAGTGGGCCGCCTTCTTTCGTTTGGCTTGCGGGGCCGGTTTGACTGATGGAATCGAACCTTCCATTACGTTACGGTTTTGCCGGTTCTTATAACTCCGGGTGATTTGAAATGGAAAGACGTCAAGCGACCATCGGCGTGAGCTTGAAACGCCCCGCGGATGGGAGTACCGTCTGCGCCTTAGAAGGGCACCTCTGGTGTACCTGTGTGTAGGGCAAATGCTCGAAAACAGTGCAGTAGAGAGGCTAGAAAGCGAATCCAGTAGTGTGAGCCGGGACAAAGCCCCTGCCTGCTACGCCAACCTAATTCTGGCGCCGTTTGCCCACATGCCAAAAACCAGTGCCACGCTGCTGATAATCGATGATGACGAAGTAGTGCGCGCGAGCCTCGCCGCCTATTTGGAAGACAGTGGTTTCAGCGTCTTGCAGGCCAGCAATGGCCAGCAGGGTCTTCAGGTATTCGAGCAAGACAAGCCCGACTTGGTCATCTGCGATCTGCGCATGCCACAGATGGGCGGACTCGAACTCATTCGCCAGGTCACCGAGCTGTCGCCACAAACCCCGGTGATCGTGGTTTCGGGCGCCGGCGTGATGAACGACGCGGTCGAGGCCCTGCGCCTGGGCGCAGCGGACTACCTGATCAAGCCTCTCGAAGATCTGGCTGTGCTCGAGCACTCTGTGCGCCGGGCCCTGGATCGTGCGCGCCTGCTGCTGGAAAACCAGCGCTACCGCGAGAAGCTGGAAAAGGCCAACCGCGAGCTCGCCGCCAGCCTGAACCTGCTCCAGGAAGACCAGAACGCCGGTCGCCAGGTGCAGATGAACATGCTGCCGGTCAGTCCCTGGACCATCAACGAGTTCCAGTTTGCTCACCAGATCATTCCGTCGCTGTACCTGTCGGGTGATTTCGTCGACTACTTTCGGGTCGACGAGCGTCGGGTAGCCTTCTACCTGGCGGACGTTTCCGGTCATGGCGCCTCTTCAGCCTTCGTTACCGTGTTGCTGAAGTTCATGACCACGCGCTTGCTGTTCGAGTCCAAGCGCAGCGGTACATTGCCGGAATTCAAGCCTTCAGAGGTCCTTGGTCATATCAACCGAGGCCTGATCAGTTGTAAGCTGGGTAAACACGTCACAATGGTCGGTGGAGTCATCGACGAGGAGACAGGTTTGTTGACCTATAGCATCGGCGGTCATTTGCCGTTGCCTGTGTTGTACACGCCAGACAGTGTTTGTTATCTGGAAGGGCGTGGTCTGCCGGTGGGCCTCTTCAATGAAGCCACCTACGAAGACCACGTACTGGAGCTGCCGCCGACGTTCAGCCTGACGCTGATGTCCGATGGCATTCTGGACCTTTTGCCAGAACCTACACTCAAAGAAAAAGAAGCGGCTTTGCCCCAACGGGTCAAGGCAGCGGGCGGCAGCCTGGATGGTCTGCGGCAGGTTTTTGGATTGGCCACGCTAGGGGAGATGCCGGATGATATCGCCCTGTTGGTGTTGAGCAGGAATCTTTAATGAGTACCGGTAGAATCCAGTTCGCCGAGCAGGATGGCACCTTCGTCCTGAAGTTCGTCGGTGAAGTTCGCCTGACCCTGTGCTCGGCGTTGGATGCGACTATTGAGCGGATCTTCACGGCGTTGAACTTCAACGCGATCGTGATCGACCTGACCGAAACCCGCAGCATCGACAGCACCACCCTTGGCCTTTTGGCCAAGCTGTCGATCCTGTCGCGGCAAAAGGTCGGCTTGCTGCCGACCGTCGTCACCACCCACGAAGACATCACCCGTCTGCTGCAGTCCATGGGCTTCGAGCAAGTGTTCAACATCGTTGACCGCCCGATCCCGTGCCCTGAGTGCCTGACCGACCTGCCAGACCAGGATCAGTCCGAAGAAGTGGTGCGGATCAAAGTGCTTGAAGCGCACAAGATCCTCATGGGTCTCAACGACTCCAATCGTGAGGCGTTCCATGATCTGGTGAATGCGCTCGAGCGTCACTGATCACCTGAAAGTGATGTGGGCCTTTACAGGCCCTATCGCAGGCAAGCCAGCTCCCACATAACCTCAGTCGTAAACACTATCGCGATCCATCACAAATCCCCTGTGGGAGCGGGCTTGCCCGCGATGGCGCCATAACAAGCACCACATCCTTCAGTGCGAAGCCCATCCAATACCCAAATTCAACGCATAAAAAAGGGCGAACCCATTAAGGTTCGCCCTTTTTGCATTGCCTTGAACTAGATCACAGCTTGGCTTGCAACAGCGCCTCAAGCTTTTCCTGGTCGCGAGCGAACTGACGAATACCTTCAGCCAGTTTCTCGGTCGCCATCGCATCCTCGTTGGACAACCAACGGAACTGCGCTTCATTCAAGTTCAAACGAGCTTCACCGGCATGACCCGGGGCTAATTTGCGCTCCAGCTTGCCAGTGTCCGCCGCCAGCTTATCAATCAGATCCGGGCTGATGGTCAGGCGATCGCAACCGGCCAGCTGCTCGATCTGATTCAGGTTACGAAAGCTCGCGCCCATGACCACAGTCTTGTAGTCATTGGCCTTGTAGTAGTTGTAGATGCGCGTCACCGACTGCACGCCCGGATCATCCGCGCCGGTGTAGTCGTTGCCGTTGGCCTTCTTGTACCAGTCGTAGATACGACCCACGAACGGCGAAATCAGGAACACCCCTGCATCAGCACACGCCGCAGCCTGGGCGAACGAGAACAGCAACGTCAGGTTGGTCTGAATGCCTTCTTTTTCCAGAATTTCGGCAGCGCGGATGCCTTCCCAGGTGGAAGCGATCTTGATCAGCACGCGGTCACGGCCAATGCCGGCCTTGTCGTACAACTCGATCAGACGGTGCGCACGCTTCAATACGGCGTCAGTGTCGAACGACAGGCGCGCATCCACTTCGGTGGAAATACGGCCAGGGATCACTTTCAGAATTTCTTGCCCTACCGCGACGCCAAAACGGTCGCTGGCCAGGCCAACATCGCCCTTGCAGTCGCTGACGCAAGCGTTCAGCAACTCGGCATAACCGGGAATGGCCGCCGCTTTGAGCAGCAGGGAAGGGTTGGTGGTAGCGTCCACGGGTTTAACGCGAGCGATAGCTTCGAAGTCGCCGGTATCGGCAACAACGGTGGTCATTTGTTTGAGTTGTTCCAGCTTGGAAGTCATGGGCGTGCTCTGTCCTATGGGTCTAATGACATTACCCGAGCGCTGACAGCCACTCAAGGGTGTGTGTACGTATCGAGGGCCCGAGCGGCAACATCCGGAAAACGGCTGTTTGAAAGGCGGGGCGCGGTATCGGTAAATACGATGCCAAATCCGGGCGCAGGTTCAACCCAAGCGACCGTTAACGCCCCTCAAGCAACTCCGCCGCCTGATCCAGCAACGCCAAAGGCTCTTTAGCCTTGTGAATATCCACCGACAACAACTGCCGAAACTTGCGCGCCCCGGGAAACCCGGTGCCCAGCCCCAGCACATGCCGAGTGATGTGGTGCATCGAGCCGCCCGCATCAATATGCGCCGCTATATAAGGCCGCAGCTGCGCCAGCGCCTCCGCCCGGCTGATCACCGGTGCCGTGCTGCCGAACAGTTGCTGATCCACCTCAGCCATCACATAAGGGTTGTGATAAGCCTCACGGCCCAACATCACGCCGTCGAACGTCTGCAAATGCTCGTGACAGGCTTCCAGCGTCTTGATCCCGCCGTTGAGAATAATCTCCAACTCCGGAAAATCCGTCTTCAACCGCGCCGCCACGTCATAGCGCAAGGGCGGAATGTCGCGGTTCTCCTTCGGCGACAACCCTTCCAGAATCGCAATCCGCGCATGCACCGTAAAACTCGTGCACCCGGCATCCCGAACCGTACCGACGAAATCACATAACTCCTCGTAACTGTCCCGCCCATTAATCCCGATCCGATGCTTCACCGTCACCGGAATCGACACCGCATCCCGCATCGCCTTCACACAATCCGCCACCAACTGCGGATGCCCCATCAGGCACGCGCCGATCATATTGTTCTGCACCCGATCACTCGGGCAGCCAACATTCAGATTCACCTCGTCGTAACCGTGCTCCTGCGCCATGCGTGCACACATCGCCAGGTCCAGCGGCACACTGCCGCCGAGTTGCAGGGCGAGCGGGTGCTCGGCTTCGTTGTGACGCAGGAAACGGTCGTGATCGCCGTTGAGGAGCGCGCCGGTGGTGACCATTTCGGTGTAGAGGAGCGCGTGCTTGGAGAGTAGGCGCAGGAAAAACCTGCAATGCCTATCAGTCCAATCCATCATAGGCGCAACGGAAAACCGCCGAGATAGCGCAAGGCTTGAGTTTACTGGGCTGGAGTGGGTGTTTGGTACCATTTGGCTCAACGTATTTATAGCGTGTTTTTAGGCGTTTTCAGGCGTTTTTTCGATGGCGCTGGTACAATGTACCAATCACTTTCGGAATTGTACCAGTCGACTATGGCAACGATCAGAGCACGAAAACGCACCGATGGCTCAGTCAGTTACACGGCACAGATACGCCTGTTTCGCGATGGAGCGCAAGTCTACCAAGAGAGCCAGACCTTCGCCCGGAAACAGGCGGCACAAGCGTGGGTGCGGCGACGTGAGGCAGAGCTAGATCAGCCTGGTGCGATTGAGCGGGCGAACCGCAAGGGCGTCACCGTACAGGACATGATCAAGCAGTACCTGGATGAAATGGAGAAAGTCCGGCCGTTGGGTAAAACCAAGGAAGCCACTCTAAATGCTATCGCGGCGACGGAGTTTGGCCAGACCGTTGATTCCGCCATCAACAGTCAGCGATTGGTGGATTTTGCACTATGGCGTATGAGCAAAGAGGGCGGCGGTGTCCAGCCGCAGACGGCAGGCAACGATCTGGCGCACCTCGGGGCTGTCCTATCGATTGCACGGCCAGCTTGGGGGTATGAGGTCGATATCCACGCGATGGCAGATGCTCGAAAGGTGTTGAGAAAGCTGGGTTACAACATGAAAAGCCGCGAGCGGGATCGGCGGCCGACCAAGGACGAGCTGGATAAGCTGCTGGAGCACTTTGTAGGTATTCAGCAGCGTCGCCCTAGTTCGATCAACATGCTCAAAGTCTCCGGCTTCGCGTTGTTCTCCACCCGTAGGCAAGACGAGATCGGCCGAATGCTTTGGGAGGACGTCGATGAAGAGCGTCAGCGGGTGATGGTGCGGGACATGAAGAACCCAGGCCAGAAGATTGGCAACGATGTTTGGTGTCACCTCCCTGATGAAGCTTGGCGCATTCTGAAGAGCATGCCAAAGGAGCGTGCAGAGATCTTCCCCTACAACTCGTCATCGATCGCCACTGCCTGGGCAAAGGCGTGCAAGTTTCTGATGATTGAAGATCTGCACTTCCACGATCTGCGGCACGATGGCGTGAGCCGGTTATTTGAGATGGACTGGGATATCCCTCGAGTGGCCAGTGTTTCCGGGCATCGGGATTGGAATTCATTGCGTAGATACACCCATCTGCGCGGGCGAGGCGACCACTATGCCGAATGGCCGTGGTTAGAGAGGATCATTCAGGCGCCTGTGAAGCTAGGCGCCTGGGGAAAGCAGTAAGTTAACTGGCTCGGCGGAACCCGTTGAGCTGATTGCATTCTTTCACTGCCGCCTCCCGTTGCAGGTCAAGGTAGGCTGCTAAGTCAGTGATGTGGATACCCTTGGCGCTTTTTTGGCTTGGCTCTATCCGGGTAATCGGAATCTTGATCTGACCAGCCATGACCTTCCGCTGGAACATCTCGGTGGTCAGGTGCGTGAAGTAGTCCTTGCATACCTGCTCCAGCGGGATAATGGCCCGGCTGTTGTACTGAGCCATCAAGATGAAGGCTGTGTTCATGCTGCCTCCAGAACTGCGGATTGATCTTGATTCGAGTTGCAGAGCCCGTAAGTGCAGGAGCAGACGGAGCGGTATAGATAAACGGTGGTCATGTTGCTGCTACCCCATGGATCTTATAAGGAAGATGGGGCAATCTCGCGCCGCCATTGAAGGCAAGGAGATGAGCATGCTGCCTGAAAGAGTTACCGTAACTATTCCCGTCATTACACTGGTGAAAGCTTTGACGTTGTCGCCTTTGGCCGTATTGGTTGGCTGGTGGGTTTTTACGTGGTCCTGGGACAGTCAGAATGCGCCTGCGTGGGTGCAAGCGGTTGGTTCTATTGCAGCAATCTTGGCTGCGTGGTTTATTCCACAACTTCATGAGTTGAACAAAGAAAAACGCAAGAGAGCGGACGCCCACGAGAATCTGCGATGGGTGGCAATTCGGCTCGGAGTTCAGTGTGATCGTATGCTGAACGTGCTGGAGGATCCTGCTACTCATCTTCCTTTCTTTCGTACGATCAACGACCTTGAGCTTTGGAGAGTGCACCACAAGCTCATTAATGACGTCCCTATCACCGATCTTGCAGAAATGGATATGGTTTTGATAGCAAACCTGCGGACTGTCGCCGCAATGGGCCTTGCTCTCGCAATTGAGGTTCATGGATGGGGAGAAGTACCACCCGAGCCGATCCATCAGAGAGACAAGCGGTGGAAGCAGGCTTCGGACATCTCTCATACCACCGATTGGGTCCTTCAAAAGCTCAAAGGGGATGCCGGTGGTGCTCAGTGAGGTGACGGCTGGACAATGTTTCCGGTTCTTTTCGAAAGGTCGTATTCGATCTGGAGTGGTAACAGAGGCTCGGGATGTTTTAGAACACCACTTATACCCCTCAGCAGGCTGCGCGGGCGGGCAATTGTGAGCGATTAGCGTTGCATTAGGTTTGTCTGCCTCGCGCAGCTTTTCGTGGGGTATAAGTACCTCTGCAGTGGCGCTGAGCGGGGCAATAATGCCTGCTGCTGTGCAGCAGAGACTATTTGTTTCTAGTGTGTCGACGCCACTGGCGTTGCGGAGCAAAGCGGTCGACGTTTGGGTGGTGTGCTTTTCCATTTTCATGCCGCTTTCCTCCGGTGTTCGATAGCGAGTTGGTCCATCAGGCGCGAGTGATGCGTGAGCCGTGTTTCGGTGGTGGCGAGAATCGGGCTCATGCAGCCTCCTTGACCAATTCTGCCAGTAGCATGGGGATAGGGTGATTCATGCCGCATCCTCCTGAGTTACCGGCTCTAACAGGGCTGCCATGGAGAGCGCTTGATCGCGGAGGGCGAGTGAGTCGCGTTCGAGTTTTTTGCCGGTGCGGAATGCGCTGAATGTCTCGGCGGCGATCCTGAGTTTTTCAGCAATGGCCAGTAGAGATTGACGCTCCTGGTCTCCCAGTTTTGAGGCTGCCAATGCGCGCTCGTAGTGGGCGTACAGTTGCATGCGGTCTGCACGTACATGGAGTAGTGAGTGCTCCAGGTTACGAGTGGCTTCCGAGTTGTCGGATTGTTGGATGGCTTTACCTTCGTCGATTCCCTCAATGCGGCCATCGATCAGTCCACCTCGGTAGCCGGTCCAATAGAGAAGGGCAGCGCCGACGATGAGGCCGATCAATGCGCAGATTTGAATTGCAGTCATGTGGTGTGCTCCTGGTGTTGTCGTAGGCTGGTGGTGGCAGCCGTCGGGTCGGGTGTCTTACTCGGTTGAGTCGTCCTGCGGTCGAAGCATCTCTTCATCTGCCTTGTAGGCGCGGATATCGATCAGCGAAGCGACATGGCGGATGTGCGCGTACTTCGGTGCCTTGCGGCTGGTATCCAACTTTGTGATGGGAAGCTGAATCCGACCGCTGTTGATCTCGGCCACAAACGATTGCTCGTTGAGGTTACGGAAGTACTGTTCGCGCACTTTTTCCAGCGGGATAAGTACGTCGCCGAAGGTGCGGTAAAGCAGCTCCACGGTGGCTGACTCGGGTGCGGGTTGCAGTCGTAGCGGTGTCTGGCTGGTGTTAATCATTGACTTGCTGAGCCTCCTTGCGTTGTGTTCTTGCCGGGTGGTTCCAGGCATTCAGGCAGTGTGTTTTGGTCAGCTCCCGCAGATGTACCGGCACTTCGAGGAGCGCAGCGTTGCGCTCCTCGCGTGTGCGCATGGCGACGATCTGGCGGGCGTATTCCCTAGGCCACGTCACGGTTGTCTACCGGGATTTCTGGTAGCTCCAGCCCCAGTTGTTCGACCAGCCAGCGGATGCCGGGTTGTTTGACACGGGTTGATTGGCTGTACTGCATGCCGAGCTGGTGGTGGAACCAATTGCTGTCCTTGACTCGCAGGTACTCGCGGTCACGGTTTGGGTAGGCGGGCAGGTTCCGCTCATTGAGCAAGGTCTTTTCCCGCATGAGGCTGATGAGCTTGGGTCGAGTTAGCCCCAGTTGGTTGGCGGCTTGGGCGAGTGTGCGTTCCATAACATCCCCTTAAGCTGCGTGCGCGGCGGGTGTTGCTGCCGCAGCCAGGTGGTTGATGGACTCGGCCACTTTCTCGTAGATCTCGACATCGCTGCCGTACACGGTGAAGCATTTGGTGCGCGGCCTTTTTTCGCCAATGCTCATGATGGTGGTGACACCAGAGCGGGTTTTAGTGCGATGCAAGGCGACGTGTAGGGGCAGCTCAAAACCCATGTCGAGGCTCACTGCACCACCAGTACGCACAAGGTCGAACACCTGTTGCTTATGCTCGATATCGAAGCGGGCGTATTTGCGGCTGGTGTGCGGGATGTTCGTCAGGTCGGCTGTGTTGTTGGCATCGAAAGGGCCGTTGACGATCTCTTCAATGAAGTCGGCCAGCTTGAGGTGCATCTTCTTTTCATTCGGTAAGGTCAGCGTGTGGCGCTCGCTGCCCGGCTCAACGACGAAAAGGGTGTCCGATGCGTTGCGTTCTACCTTCAGGCGAAACGCCACGGCGTCGCGCTTAGGGGCTGACCTGAGTACGTGGTTGAAGGTGCCGCTTAGGTTGACCTGGGCGTTGAGCAATTGCAGTGCGCGATTGTCGAGTTTGAATTTGCTCACGCTACAAACCCTCCGCCGTTCGGATCGAACGGAGTGGGAGTGGTGCGAGCTTTTTGCTTGGGTTTTGTGGGGGTAAATGTGCAGCCGGAATCGCGGGCCAGTCGGCGAATCTCGAAGATGCGGGAAGGTTCAGCAGCGGCCGGGTGGACGTGCAGGGTGGCTGTGGTGTGCATGGTGTTTTCTCGCTCTGTGGTGGAAGAGTGAGATAAATGTCAATCATTGGTTGTGCAATGTCAACTGTTGGTTGATATTTTCATGCAAGGAAGATCTACTCTGGTAGGAGGGGATAATGGACTGCGTAGTGGCTTTTGGATAGCATGTCTTCCTTTTCTATTGGCGGCTTTTTATCGCTTGCTTAATGTTAATTACAGGAGTTCATGATGCTACTCGAAAAAAGATTAGCCGCCGAATACAGAAAGCAACTTCGAAACGAAAGGATATCTATGTTCTTTCGTAAAGCTGGGATGACTATCTACGAAAAGTGTTCTTGGATGAGGTTTGGGCCTGTATTTTTAGCTGTTAGCTTGTTTTTGATTTTTTTTGTTGCGTTTGTTCTTTGGTTGAAGATATCTATTAATGTCGATTTTCCGTTTCTGAAGTTCACGAATGTGAAACAGTTGGAATATATGGGGCAGATAGGGGATTTCTTCGGTGGGGTTCTAAATCCACTCCTCAGTTTTATGGCGTTGATCGCAGTTTTATTTACAATCAAAATGCAGAGTAAAGAGCTTAAGGAGGCTAAGGAAGAAACTCGAATTGCAAATCGAATTCAAGATAAACAAACGGCAGTATTTGAAAGACAGAATTTTGAATCGGTTCTTTTTCGATTGTTAGATGTGCACAGTCGGCTGGCTGAAAGAATACGGACTCCTAATAAATTAGGTGATGGCGATCGGTTCAAGTCTTTAGTGGATAATGTTCTCGATCTGGTTAATGAAAATGATAGTGTGCTTAAGCTCCAGCATTCCAACTTTGATAATATTGATAGCTGGTTTGAGCGGAAGGCCCAGCAAGAAAGATTAAATGCCGAAGGCCTTGGTAAGCTGATCGAAGCAGTAAGGTTGGTAATCAATCAGGAACATAAAATACTTCTGTCTCAATACTTTCGAAATATGTACCAAATCCTAAAGCTAATTGATAATTTTAAGCTTGAGGTATATGAGGAGGGTTCTGAGAAAGGTAAGAAGTCTAAACGGCAGCTTCGAATGGAGTATTTTCAGCGACGGCAGTATTGTAATATTCTAAGAGCGCAAATTTCGGATGATGAGTTAAAGGTTTTGTACTTCAATTGTCTCATGCATACAGGGTATGGTTTGAAGTACTATGTGGAAAAATACTCTCTATTGAAGCATATGGATCAAAATGATTTTTTACAAGTTTCCTGGGAGTGGTCTGCTATGTACTTGAAAACAGCTTATGCTGATTATGAGCTCATCACCGATTTTCAAATTAAGGAGTTTCAAAAGGCTCGAAGCTCGTCAAGTTTTATCCATATATTTCCACATCATTCACACCAATAATTTGGTGCGCCGGAATAAGGATAAAACAACTGTTCTTTGATGAAGGAATCTGTTTGTTTTTTGCAAATATAAGTCTCCTCCGTGATGTACAATGGATGTTGCGTTGGTTTCAGAGGCTGACGCCCATGATCCCACTAAAATCTTAAATATCATCTCGGTAGGATTGATATGGCGAAAAGATTTTCAGGCTGGAAAAACCTAAAGTAAGGTGTTATGGGCGGCAAAATCTAACTCTATAGTGTGCTTGTGGCACTTTGTTTGTAAGGAAGTTAATTTGTCGGACTTTAAGGAAAAATGTTTAAATAAAGAGTTGGATTCTTACGGTACTTCAAGAGTTTTTAAGAAGCGTTCGGATGAGTTATTCTCTAAAAGGAATATAATTACTTACTTGGGTTTGGCCGTTCCGGCGCTCGTTGGTGCGAGTGTCTTGGCGGTTGGTACTGGGATTTATAATTACATAGTCTATCCTGCAGGAGCGTTGGTCGTCGCGCAGTTGGCGTTGTCCTTATGGGCAATTGTTGCTCAATGGGACAGTAAATACGCTTATGCAGTAAATGCAATGCAAGCGAATTTGAGAATTTGCGAATCTTGGAAGAGGTTGGGAGCCAATCCGCCTGGCAACTTTCAGGCTGCATTTGATGATCTGGCGGACGAAGATCTTCGACAGGCACAGATTGATCTAACTCAAAATATTAAAGATTCCGAAATACGGTTTGGGATGAGAATGTCGCTTTATCAGTACCGTATTGCTTGCGTTGTTTGCAAAGTAAAACCTATAAATATGATTCCAAGTAAGTGTCATACCTGCGGTAATTTCTAGGAGAAAACTGATGAGTTTAAATAGCAAGATGGTGTTGAATAGATATATTGGTTTGTCTCCAGAGGAGAAAAATGAATTCATTCGAGATTTATTAAAGCATCATGGCCAGTCTTTGGATGAAAGTATTTCATTGGAAGCTTTGGGTAGCACTATAAACGAAACCATGATTACTCTTGGGCCGCGTGAAAGTCGTTGTGGCGTTTGTGGTAGGGGGTAAAGAGTAAGAGAGTGATCGGTTTATTCAGGTATGAATGATCCGACCACTTTCCCACAAATATGGGTCTCTTCCGTAATATCAATGATTGGATATTGCGGGTTGATCGGCCTCAGAAACTGACGCCCAGCATCTTCTACCAAGATCTTGAACGTTGCCTCGTTTGTACGCGGAACTCTGGCAATCACTCGATCTCCCGTCTTAGTTTCCGCCTCAGGATCAACAAAAATTATACATCCAGTTGGATAGCTACGACCCGGCCCAGGATTCGTCATCGAATCGCCAAGCACCTTCAATGCGTACCCGTGGTTACTTATCGGAACGGGGCATGAGAGCCACGAGTCTGCATCGTAAGCCTCAAAGTTTGAGATCGTCTCGCACCAGGCACCAGCCTGTACCCAAGAAATCAGCGGAACTTTACCAAATCGTTGGTAGATTTCACTAACGTTGCTCCCATCACCGATGGCTAGTTGGCGCACATTATCCTTGCCGGGCTGTTCTTTCGGCAGCACACCGTATTCTAGCCATTCTCGGCGCACTTTCAGCCATGAACAAAGCGCAGCCATGCTGTCCGCTTCTGCCATGGCTTCGCCGTTCAGCCATTTACTGATGGCCTGTGTGGTCTTATCGACTCCCAAGCTTTTCAAATGACGATGAATGTCCACACCACGGCCCCGGCTGCGTACGCCGGCATCGTCGAGAGATTCGTGTAGTCGTGCGCTGAAAGCAGCGCGTAATTCATTTTTATCAACCATAGGTTGAGAGTGCCATGGAGCTTGCACAATAGTCAGTTGATCTTTAATATCAACTCTGAGTTGATAAATGGAGGTTGCCATGTTGGACCCCGCAGATTTTCCGAACGCAATTGCGTTTGCTTTTGAGTCAGTCGGCGGCATTGGGGCCGCTGCTAAGGTTTGCGACAGGAGTTATCAGGCGTTGAACAAGTGGCGCCAGGCAGCAAGCCTGCCGCGAACCGACTACACCGGTGAAACCCAATACGCTGTGCTTTTGGCGGCAGCCGCAAAGCAGAAGGGCAACTTGTTCGAGTCCACCTGGTTGCTCAATGCATCTGCACCACAAAAGGCTGCTGCATAGCATAGTCAGAAAAAAGGCGGCCCGATGGCCGCCCAGTTCCTCCCGGCACGCACCACCACAGCGCTGCCGAGTCGCGATAAAGATAGGCGGGCACACCACATGCGAACCGTCGATCTTTACCGCGCTTTCCAAGGCACGGATGCCTTGGTGTTGCTGCCTTTTCCACCACAGATTGTGCAGCTGTTGCGCCAGAGGTGAACGAAGGATCGTTCTCCTCGGCACGGGGCCGGTGTCGATCCTGAAGATCTAACCGGCGTTTGGGCCCTTTCAAGCCACGCGGCAAATGTATCACCACTACATGTCGCGAGGCACTGGCAACCTTAAGGATTAATGCCATGAGCCGAATCGCTCTGAGTTCTGTAGAACGGGCGCAGCGGGAGATCCTGCCGCTCGATCTAGCGCTTTACCATGCTGCTCGGGACTATCCCGGCGGCGCCGCTGCAATCGCCGCCACCACCGGCAGAAACGCCACCACGCTGCAGCACAAGCTGTCTCCAACTCACCCTAGTCACACAGTGAACATTCAAGAGTTCGGCGAGATTCTGGAGCTGACCAAGGACCGCCGCATTCTGGATGCGGTTCACGCGTTGGTGGGGGATACGACTTGGCAGGAACTGGCTGAGGCGTACACCAACGACATGCCTGAAACTTTGACCACCGGCATTGCTGAGTATTTTCGGCAGGTGGCGGATTTGGCTGAGACATGGGCCAAGAGCATTGGCGACGGTGTGGTGACTGACCACGAATTGGCCGCGATTCGCCTGCAGGTGTTTCGCGGTATTCAAGGGCTGTTGGGGATGTTCAACCGCGCCACGTATGTCAACCAGACAACGCGGGGGGCCGACCATGGCTGACATCGCCGACTTTGCTAATGACTTGGTGCAGGAGCGACTTGATCAGGCGCTGGCTGCTCGAAATGCAGTCAAACCTGTGACGGCCGCTCATTCTTTCATGTATTGCGAAAACTGCGAGGAGCCTATTCCTGAAGCTCGTCGTCTAGCCGTGCAAGGGTGCATTTACTGCGTGTCCTGTCAGGCGGTTGATGAAGTGTTGGAGGCTCGACATGCTCGATGAAGTTCTCGGTCAATTCGCAGACTACGGTCTTGAGCCTGAGCAGCCGTTGATCTTCGGCAAGCTGACTCGATGCAAGACCTCCCAAGACAAGGGGAAGGAAAAAAACGGTTGGTACGTTATCCACGAGCATCGCACCGAGAAGAATGAAACGCTGATCTTCGGCAGCTTCGGTGATTGGCGTTCGGGCGAGACGCAGAAGATTAAGGTCAAGGCCGGACGGATGTCACCCGAAGAGCGCGAGGTCATGCGTGCTCGACAAGAAGACGCTAAGCGCCGCGCTGCTGAGATCGCGGCCAATGCGGCACGTCGAGCGGCGAACCGAGCTGCGGGGCTGTTCAAACGCATGTCGGAGAAGGGCCGTAGCGACTATCTGGATCGAAAGCAGATCGTCGGTTTTGGCGTTCGTTACGCACCGCGCTCCGGCGCGTTTTTGGTGCCTATGTGCAATGTGCGGGACCAGATCGTCGGCCTGCAGGTGGTGTTTCCAGCCAAGCAGGAAGACACCGGACGGGATAAATCCTACTGGCCCTATGGCATGTCGAAAGAGGGCGCCTTTCACTTGGTCGGTCCACACCCGGAGCCGGGCGAGCCGGTGCTGGTGTGTGAAGGCTATGCCACGGGCGCAAGCCTGCACATGGCGACGTCGCTGACAGTGGCTATCGCATTCGACGCGGGCAACTTGTTGGTGGTCTGCAAGGCCATGCGTGAGCGTTTTCCGGGCTGTCCGCTGATTGTCTGTCGCGACGATGACTGGAAGACCAAGCGCCCGAATGGCGATGCCTGGAACCCGGGTGAAGAGAAGGCCAACAACGCGGCGTTAATCGTTGGTGGCCAGGTGGTCGCGCCGATCTTTTCCGGTGAGCGAGAAGACAAGTGGACGGACTTCAATGACTTGCATGTTGCCGAAGGCTTGGAGGCTGTTCGCCGTCAAGTGTTGTCGGTGGTCAAGCCACCGGCAGCAGGTGGTTGGAAAGATCAATTGGCCCGAACCGAAAGCGGCGCCCTGATCGCGCACATGCAGAACGTCGAGCTGATTCTCGGTAACGACGAACGCTGGGCCGGTGTGATCACTTATAGCGCCTTCAGCTCGAAGATCGTCAAGTTACGTGCTGCCCCTTATGGCGGCGGTACGGGCGACTGGGCCGACATCGATGACGTTCGGGTGATGAAGTGGCTCGCACAGCAATACAACCTGCGGGTTAAGTCGACTCAAGTGATTGAGGCGGTGAGCGTTGTGGCTCATGACCATGCGTTTCATCCGGTGCGGGAGTATCTGAACAAGCTCGAATGGGATCGTGTGCCTAGGCTGGATAGTTGGCTCACGGATGTCATGGGCGTTCAGGCCAGCGACTACTCGGCCAAGGTCGGTAAGCGTTGGATGTTGTCGGCGGTGGGACGGGTGATGAAGCCCGGCTGCAAGGCTGACTCGGTGATGATTCTTGAGGGCGCGCAGGGGGCTGGTAAGTCGACAGCGATGAGCATCCTTGGCGGTGAGTGGTTTATGGATACGCCTTTCGCTTTGGGTGACAAGGACGGGTTTCAGGCGATTCGCGGCAAATGGATTGTCGAGCTGGGGGAGCTGGACAGCTTCAACAAGGCTGAAAGCACCAAGGCCAAGCAGTTCTTCTCGGCGTCGACCGATACGTACCGCGAGAGCTACGGCCGCAGAACGAACGACGTGCCGCGCCAGTGTGTGTTCGTGGGTACGACCAACCAGGACGAGTACCTCAAGGACGCTACCGGCAACCGGCGTTATTGGCCGGTGGCCTGTACCAAGGTTGATCTGGAAAAACTGCGCGAGATTCGCGACCAGCTCTGGGCTGAAGCGATGTTCTGTTATGAGGCGGGCGACATCTGGTGGGTAACGCCAGGTGAAGCACCAATGTTCGCCGAGGCACAGGACGAGCGCTTTGTTGTGGACGAATGGGAAGGGCCAATCCTGACATGGTTGGAGGAGTCGCAGATCGGTGAAACCACCTCAGGCAGTGAAGTACTGACCAATGCGCTGAAACTCGACTTTGGTCACTGGGGCAAGCCAGAACAAATGCGCGTCGGGGCAATCATGCATCGTCTCGGTTGGCGGCGAACACGTATGCCGGCTTTGGCGAAGAGTGGGCAGCGTCCGTGGGCTTACAAGAAACCCGCAGGATGGGGCGGCGCTTCGGCGTTGAAGGTGGAACCGATTGAGGAGCCATGCTTCGGTGATTAAGCGAATTGATGAAATGCTCAAACTTTGGGCCGAGGATCTGCACTCGCCGATGACCACGTCCTTCGGTGGGGCGAGCGGCGGCAACATGATCGCCATGTTGATGGAGTGCAAAGGGGAGCTGATTCGGGGTACTCGCGGCAGCCGGGTGTTGCTGGATGAATCGGCAGACATTGAACTGATCGTAAACAAGCACCTGCCACCGCAGTTGTCGGTGGTGGTGTGGGAGCACTACTGCAATCACGAGAGCTTCCTGTCGCAGAAAATCACGCATTGCGGCTGCTGCCGTAAAACCTATTACGAGCGCTTGCATGAGGCTCATGAGTACATTGCCGGCATGTTGATGGGGAAAGCTGCGTGACCCCAGGCATGACTCCGGCAGTTGTTGTCCCACTGGCCCGCCTTGTCCCACTGCGTTTTAACGTAGTGGGACAAGCGCGGGCCGCATCGTTGCTGGGCTGTCCCACCGTCCCGCCTGTTGGAGTCTCCCGCCCATGTGAGCGAAGCGGGTACCAGCACGCGCCCGTGGCGCGCACGCGTGTTATTCAATTCCTTTCTTTACACGAGAAAGAAGATAGAAAAGTAGGACAGTGGGGCGACGCCCCGAATTTAGGCACTCTCAGGCGTCCCACTTCGATTATGAAAGGTGGGACAGATGGGACAACGCCACAGCAACTGATAGCCGAGGTGGTGTATTCACCGACATTGCCTAGGCGTTCACCCTGCGTTACCCACATATTCACCGGGTGGCATTAAAGTGGGGTTGCTGCCAGTAAATTCGACCTGTAAAAAGTAGTCATCTTCGATAGGTGCGACCGCAGAGAGCGGCAGGCACCACACACCAAACCCGGCCATTGCGCCGGGTTTTTGCGTTTATGGGGTAGGGCGATGACGAACGAGCAGCAAGCGCTGGCAGAGATGCCGATCTGGTTAGTGATCGTCCTGGCCTTGGTAGGCGGTGTATCGGGTGAGATGTGGCGAGCCGATAAGGACGGGGCGCGGGGCTGGGCATTGTTGCGGCGCCTGGCGCTTCGGTCCGGTGCCTGCATTGTCTGCGGAGTGTCAGCGATGATGCTGATGATCGGCGCTGGTATGACGATCTGGACGGCCGGCAGCTTGGGTTGCCTGACCGCAATGGCGGGTGCCGATGTTGCCATTGGGTTGTACGAACGCTGGGCCGCCAAGCGGTTGGGCGTTTGCGAAGTGCCACCTGCAGGTGGTGAGCAGGGGTGATGCACCGGTCTGGGGCGCAGAAAACTGCCGGGGACCCTGGGGTTATTCTGGGGGTACGGGGTCGGAAACCCGCGGGAAAGTGTTAGCGGGTAGTTCACCAGCTTAGTGAACTGGGGTGAACAGGTGAACCCCCCGTATCCATTAGGTGAACAGGACATTCCATCATGACAGTAATCAGCAAAACGGAGTTTGCAGCGCGGCGGGGCTGGGCGAAATCGTATGTTTCCAAGTTGGCGAATCAGGATCGGTTGGTACTGACTGACGATGGCAAGGTGGAGTTGGAAGCCACCGAGGCATTGCTGGCCGAGTCCGCCGATCCAAGCAAAGCCGCCGTCGCCGACCGACACGAGCGGCTTCGCCTTAAAAAGGAGGCTGAAATCGCCGTCGAAGAACCTGCGGTGCCGCAAGTCGGCCAGCCGGTGGATTTTCAAAGGTCTCGGGCTCTGCGCGAGCACTACATGGCGTTGCAGGAGCAAGCCAACTTTCACAAACAGCAGGGCACTTTGGTCGAGCGCATCGCAGTAGAAACCGGCGCTTACAACGCGGGCCGCTTGTTGCGGGATCAACTGCTGGGCATGCCTCCGCAACTGGCACCGGAACTGGCCGTCATGACCGACCCCTGGCAAATCGAAAAGCACCTGACGGCCGCTATCCGTCGCTCGCTTGAGGATGCAGAACGCTTGTCCTCAGCGGATCTTGAACATGCCCTGACCCCGAGCTAAGCCCATGCCCACGAAAATCCCTAACGGTGCAGAGGTGTACCGGGAGGCGTATTTTCGTGGGCTGCACCCTGATCCGGATGTCTGGGTCGATGAGTGGGCCGACGAATACATGCGCATCCCGCGTGACACCGGCGCCGCTGAGCCCGGCCAGTACCGCACATCCCGCACGCCATATGCGCGCGAACCCATGCGTTGTCTGTCGCCGGCTCACCCTTGCAAACGCGTGATCACCATGGTCGCGTCGCAGCTGATGAAAACGCAGATCGCCTTGAACTGGATCGGAGGTCTGATACACATGGCGCCGTCCAACATCCTGACGCTACTACCGAGTCTTGGCCTGGCCAAGCGGGTGTCGTCACGGATTGGCAAAACCATCAAAGCCACGCCGGTGCTGCGTGAGCGGGTGGCGTCCAGTCGTTCGCGGGATTCACGCAACACCATGGACACCAAGGAGTTCGAGGGCGGGTCGTTGTACGTCACTACCGCCGGCTCGGCCGCCAACCTGTCGGAGCTGTCGGCGCGCTACGTCTACGGCGACGAGATTGACCGATGGGAAGTGGACATCGGTGAGGAGGGCGACCCCATCGAGCTGGCGGAAACCCGGGGCAGTACCTTCGGCCGTAATGCCAAGTTCTACTTCTCTAGTTCGCCGACTATCAAGGGCGCCTCGCGGATCTCCGATCTGTTCGAGGGCAGCGACCAGCGTTATTACTACGTGCCATGCCCGACCTGTGGGCACAAGCAGACCCTGGAGTGGGAGCGCCTGCATTACTCGAAGGACTTCAGCGTTGTGCATTACCAGTGCGCCGGTCCTGAGTGTGACGTGCTGATCGAGGAGTATCACAAGGGCGAAATGCTCGCTAAAGGCGAATGGCGCGCCCATGCCGAGGGCGACGGCGAGACCGTTGGCTTCCACCTCAACGCGTTGTATTCGCCGCTGGGCTGGATGGACTGGAAGTCGCTGGCCAAGCAATTCGAGAAGGCGAAGAAAGCCCAGGCCAAAGGCGATCTTGAGCCCATGCAGGTGTTCTACAACACCCGTTTGGCGAAGGTTTGGGACAGCGCACAAGAGCAAACTAAAGCCGATGAGCTGAGAAAGCGGGCGCGGTTGGAAGACTTTAACCTCGGCTCGCTGTCGGCGGCGGTGCTGATGATCACCGGTTCCGTAGACGTTCAGGCCAACCGTCTGGAGTTCATGGCCATGGGCTGGGGCGTCGGCATGGAGCGCTGGGTCGTGGACTACCAAGTAGTCTCGGGCGATCCCGCAGATGAACGCACCTGGGCGGCGTTGGACGAATTGCTCAAGGGTAAATATCGCCATCCCTGCGGTGTCGGTCTTGGCATTCTCGCGGTGGCCGTTGACTCCGGTGGCCACCACACCGATGAGGTCTACCAGTTCTGCCGCGTTCGCCGCTGGCGCAATGTGTTCGCCATCAAGGGTGCGAGCAAACCCGGTAAGCCGGTGATTGCTCAGCGCCCGTCGATGGTTGATGTGACCTGGAAGGGCCAGACCGAACGCAACGGCGCCGAGCTGTGGTTCGTCGGTACCGACACGGCCAAGGACTGGATCTATAACCGTTATTCGTTCCCTTCCGGGCCAGGTGCGTTGCACTTCGCTAATGACTTGCCGGACGACTTCTTTGATCAGTGCGTCGCGGAGCGCAAGGTTGCGCGCTACATCCGGGGACACAAACGCATTGAGTGGGTCAAGGGCAAGGCCGAGCGTAACGAAGCACTCGACTTGATGGTGTATTGCCTGGCCATGGCGCATTACCTGGGTCTCAACCGTTACAAGGAACACGACTGGGAGCGAGTGCGTCAGTCCCTGGCGCAGTCTGGTCTGTTTGACGAAGCCTTGGGCGTCAAAACGGTTCAAGGCGAACGGCTCACTGCCGAACAAGCAACCCCCGCTGTCTCCCGGCAACCCGCTGCTGCGGTCGTGCATTCGCGGCCTGCGGCATTACCTCAACGCCGCAGCTCCAGCAGTGGCTACTTGAAGAGACGTTAAATGACTTATGTCGATGAGTGGGCCGCTGAGCATATGTGGATCCCGCGAGATTCCGGCCTTGAGCCGGGCCCGTACCGTGTAAAAAAAACACCATATGCCCAAGGGCCAATGCGGTGTCTTTCACTGACCCACCCTTGCAAGCGGGTGGTGGTCATGGCCGCTTCGCAGTTGATGAAAACTCAGGTTGCCATCAACTGGATCGGATCCCTGGTCCATACATCGCCATCGAACATATTGGTTTTGCTGCCTTCAGGTCGCCTTGCAGCGCGACTGGGCTACCGCATCAGTAAAAGCTTTAAGGCGAGTCCGGTCCTTCACAAATGTTTTTCGCCTCGCGGTGACACGTGCGCCAAGTCTTTTGAAGGCGGTTCGCTTCGTTTAGTTTGGGCAGGCTCGTTGGTCGGTCAATCGTTCCCTGTTGATTACATCTGTGGTGAACAAATAGACCATTGGCCTGAGGAAGGCGTCGACTTAATCGAGTTGGCTGAACGTTGCCACGGTACGTCAATCCGGGCGCCTAAGTTCTATTTCAGCGGTACCCCGACAATCAAAGGTGCCTCCAAGATTGATAGCTTGTTCTCAGCGAGCGATCAGCGCCACTACTACGTGCCGTGTCCCCATTGCGGCCACATGCAAACTTTGGAGTGGGAGCAAGTGGAGTATTCGTCTGACTTTCAGGCGGTGCATTACCAGTGTGTAAACGCCTCCTGTAGCTCTCCAATCGCAGAACACTACTTGGGCGAGATGCTTTGTCTGGGCGAGTGGCGGTCTCATTCGGAAGGCGATGGTGAAACGATTGGTTTCCATCTCAATGCACTGTATTCGCCGCCCGGTTGGCTGGGGTGGACACGTCTTGCTAAGCAGTATGAATGGGCCAAGGCCGAACAAATTAATGGCGATGCATCGCTTATGCGGATGTTCTACAACATCCGCCTGGCGAAGGTCTGGGACGATGTCGGCGATTAAACAGTTGGTTACTGACTGCGCACCCATAGTCATCTCGCTTCACTATCTCGCTATCTGAAGAGATCCAATATGTCATTTACCCAGAAGCACCTCGATGCAGTTGAGGCGGCCATCGCTCGCGGTGAAAAAGTCGTGCGTTACACCGACCGTACCGTGGAGTACCGCACGGTCGATGAGCTGCTCAAGGCTCGCGAAGAAATACGCTCGTCGCTGGTCAACGCTGCCGGACCGCGCTCGCGGGTGGTTCGGTTGTCCCACGGAGGCAAAGGACTCTAATGGCTCGCTATCCGACGCTGACCCGTAACGGATTCGTGTTGCCGTCGAACATCAAGGCCAGTTACGAAGGCGCCGGTGAAGGGCGCCGCTCCACTGGCTGGGATGCTCCCGACAACGGGATCAACAGCATCAACACCCCGGCACTGCGCAACCTGCGGTCACGTTCCCGGGCGGCGGTTCGCAATGATCCGTATGCCTTCAACGTGATCGACAAGCGCGTCAGCAACCTGATCGGCACGGGCATCACCCCTCGGCCGACAACCGACGATGATGCGTTACGCAAGTTGTTGCAGGAGCTGTGGGGGGATTGGGTCGATGAATCGGATGCGGATGAGCGTACCGACTTCTACGGCCAGCAGGCCTTGGTGGCGCGCACGGTTGAAACCTCGGGCGAGTGCTTTGTGCGGCTGCGACCGCGTAGCCTGGACGAGGGCTTGGCGGTTCCGCTGCAGCTTCAGATTCTGGCGCCGGAGTTTGTCCCGCATGACAAGTTCGAGAGCACCAAAACCGGCAACGTTATCCGCGCCGGGATCGAGTTCAACCCGGGGGGCAAGCGGGTGGCGTATTGGATGTATCTGTCACATCCACGCGATGCGTCGTCGCTGAACGCCGGCTACAACCAGCTGGTGCGGGTGCCGGCTGCTCAGGTGCTGCACATCTTTGAACCGGTCGAGCCGGGTCAGTTGCGTGGAGTGCCCCGATTGTCGCCGGTGCTCAAGCGTCTGCGCAGTCTCGACAACTACGACGACGCGGTGTTGTTTCGCCAGGAGGTGGCGAACCTGTTTGCCGGCTTCATCAGTCGTCCAGCGCCGGATTCGGGGCAGACGCCACGGGATCCGGTCACCGGCCAGCTGTTGGATCTCGACCGTGACGGCTTCACACCGATGGTCGCGCTGGAGCCCGGCACCATGCAGGAGCTGGGACCAGGTGAAGAGGTGGAGTTCTCCAAGCCACCGGACGCGGGCAACAACTACCCGGACTTCATGCGGCAGCAACTGATGGCTGCAGCAGCGGGCTCCGGTACGCCTTACGAGATCCTCACCGGCGACATGCGCGGGATAAACGACCGAGCGCTACGCGTGGTGCTCAACGAGTTTCGACGTCGCCTGGAACAACTGCAATTCGGTGTTTATGTCCACCAGCTCTGCCGCCCAGTGCGGGCGGCTTGGATGGACATGGCCGTGTTGTCCGGTGTCCTGGCGCTGGGCGATTACGCGCAGAAGCGCCGTGACTATTTGCGTACCCGTTGGGTGCCGCAAGGTTGGGCCTACATCCAGCCAGTACAGGACGTGCAGGCTCGGCGGATGGAAGTGCAGGCCGGCTTTGCCTCGCGCAGCGAGATGGTCCTGCGCACTGGCTACGACGCCGAAACGGTCGACCTGGAAAACGCCGCCGATCTGGCGCGGGCCACAGCACTGGGCCTCAACTACAACACCCTTGATGCCGTCGAAACCAACGACGACAAGGAGCAACCATGAGCAAGAAAGCGCGCCCGAGCATTTATAACCGCGCAGGCAAGCAGGTGCAGGTGCAGGACAAAACCTGGTACGCCGTGCAAGCCAGCGGGGAGGCTGTCGAGCGAGTGATCGAAGTCTTCGTCTACGGCGAGATCGGCGCCTGGGGGATCACCGCCAATCAATTTGTACAGGATCTGCGTGCCATGGACGACGGCGTCTCGGAGGTGATCGCCGCGTTCAACAGCGTTGGTGGGGACCTTTTCGACGGCTTGGCCATGCACAATGCGTTGAGGCGTTTGGGCGCGCGGTGTACCGGGCGAATTGATGCCTTGGCGGCCAGTGCGGCCAGCGTGGCGGTGTGCGGCGCGCACAAGGTCGTCATCGCCGAAAGCGCGATACTGATGATCCATAATCCCTGGACTTATGCGGCGGGTGACGCCGAAGACTTCCGTAAGGTGGCTGACGTCCTTGACCAGACGATGGAAGCCATCATTGCGGCGTACAAGGCCAAAGCGCCGAACATTGATGAGGCCGAGTTGCGGCGGATGGTCGCCGCTGAAACCTGGTTGACCGCCAATGAAGCTCTGGCTCTGGGGCTAGTCGATGAAATTGGCGACGGGATCAAGGTTAAGGCCTGTCTTGGCCACGGTGGCGTACTGCAGCGTTACCAGCACGCACCGGCTGAGTTGCTGGCCCAGCTTGACGAGCCACCCGAGCCGGATCCGGAGCTGGAGCCGATCGATCCGCCGTTGGTGCCGGTGGTGGTCGACTCGGCCAAGTTGGCACTGATGATCACCCAGCGATGCGCGGCGGCGGGCATCAGCAACTTGGTCGAGCCGCTGCTTAGCTCGACCCGGCTCGAAAGCGAGGAGATCGTCCTGGCTGGCTTAGCCCGTGCCAAGGCGGTGAATGACCTGTGCGTGGCGGCCCGTTTGCCGGAGTTCAGCGTCGAGTACGTGTCAGCGGGGCTGGATGCGGCGGCGGTCCGGGCGCGTCTGTTCGACAAGATTGTCACCAGTGGCAAGGGCTTTGAAATCGACAACAGTCTGCCGCTGGACAATGACCCGGCACCCAAGGTGCTGGCCAAACAACCTGATCCCAACTCTATCTGGGCTTCGCGACAAGCGGCTCAATCTGGAACTGCGCACGGCGCGAAAGGAGCAAGACAATGACCATCAAAAAAGAGCCGATCCACGCGGGTGAATTTCTCCTCGCCGAGGGCGCCGGGAACATTTCGCGGGAAACGATCAACGTTGCCGCTGGCCCTGCGCTGAATCCCGGCCAAGTCCTCGGTCTGGTGACGGCCACGGGCGAATTCGCACCGTATGACCCGGCCGCCGAAGACGGTACTCAAGCTGCCGTGGCGATCCTCTACGGGCAGTTGGGAGAGTCAGACATCGTGCGCCGTGGTCGTGCTGTGGTGCGCTTGGCTGAAGTCAGCGAGTTGCATCTGACCGGGCTTGATTCTGAGGCTAAAAAGGATTTGGCCACCCATTTTCTGATCGTCCGCTAAGACCATCAGCTGCGTTTACCCAGCCCGCCTTGAGCGGGTTTTTTCATTTCTGGAGAGTACCCATGGCCGAGATCGCCATTTTTGACGACGAAGCGTTCACCGTCACTGCGCTGACTGCTGCACTCAACGATCAACCCTATTTGCCGGGGCGCATCAGCGCTTTGGGCCTGTTCCGCGAGGAGGGCATCACCACCCTGACCGTACAGATCGAAAAGGACGGCGACACCCTGGCACTGGTGCCTGCCGGTGAGCGGGGTGGCTCTGGCCTGGTAGTCGCGGCCAGCAAGCGCAACCTGATCCCGTTCAACACCGTCCACCTGCCGGAGCGCTTCACCATCAAGGCCGACGAGATCCAGGGCATTCGTGCTTTCGGTACTCGCACCGAGCTGCAGGCGGTGCAAGACGTGGTCAATGCCCGGCTGGCCAAAGCGCGTCGGCAGTTGGATGCGACCCACGAGTTCCAGCGCATGGGCGCGCTCAACGGCCTGATCCTTGATGCCGACGGTTCGACGGTACTGCTGGACCTTTACGACCGCTTCGGTGTGCAGCGTCAGAAGCTGCCCATGGGCTTGGCGGACCCAGGCACTGAGTTGCGGGTTAAATGCGGTGAAGCACTGGATATGCAAGAAGACGCGCTGGGCAGTGTGACCAGCACTGGCTCTCGCGCCTTCTGCGGCAAGAACTTCTGGAACAAGTTGATTGTTCACAAGTCGGTCAAGGACACCTACCTCAACAGCCAGCAGGCAGCGGCCTTGCGTGGTGACGCTCGGGAGAGCTTCGAGTTCGGCGGCATTATCTGGGAGCGCTACCGAGGCAAAGTGGCAGGTGTGTCTTTCGTCCACGACGACAAGGCGCTGCTGGTCCCAGAGGGTGTGCCGGATCTGTACATCTCGGTGTTTGCTCCCGCGGACTACATGGAAACGGTCAACACGCAGGGCATTCCCTACTACAGCATGATCGAGCCGCTGCCGTTCAACAAAGGCATGGCCGGTGAAGCCCAGTCCAACCCGCTGCACCTGTGCACCCGACCTCGCGCCCAGATCCTCCTGGAGCTCTGACCATGGGCTTTCGCGATCTGATCGCCGAGGTCGACGCGGTGGTGTTCGAAACGCTGGGCGACACCGCGCGGATCGAGGGTCGCGAAGATCCGGTGTTCGGTATGTTTGCCGCCCCTTGGCTGCAACCGAAGTTCGGCAAGCTCAACACCGGATTGCGTGAGCCTCGCTTCGAGATCCGTGTCAGCGATTCGCAGGGCCTGGAGCCCGGCATGTTGGTCAGTATCGATTTGCCCGTGTTGGATGGCGGTGGTGACTACGACTTGTTTCAGCTGGAGCCGAGCGGCGACGGCCTGGTCGCCTTGATTCTGAGGATGCGCCCATGAGTGTCGGTAGCTATTTCAAACCTTCGGCCGGCGGCGGGATGATTTCTATCCAGTCCTCGGCTACGGACCTTCAGGCGTTTCAGGATTTTGCCAAGTTGGTACCCAAGGCTGCGGCAACGGCGCACCGACGCGCGATCAACAAGACGTTGGGTTGGTTGCGCACGCACATCGCCCGAGCCGTCAGCCGGCAGGAGCGCATCGCTGTTGCGGCGGTGCGCCAACGGTTGCGCAGTTACCCGGTTTCCGGCGGGGCTTCCAGCGGCAAGCTGTGGTTCGGTCTAAACGCCATCGAGTCCAGCCGGATCGGCCGCGCACGGCAGACCGGCAGCGGCGTGTCGGTAGCCGGGCGGCGGTACCAGGGCGCGTTCCTCAAGAAGGTCTACGGCAACAAGCCCGACATCTGGATTCGCACGGCGAGTAAGCACTTCAACGCGGACGACTACCCGGACAGCGCGGTGTCACCGAGTCGCGGGCCGAGTTCGGGGTGGGTGGCGGAAAATGGCAGTCGCTTTCCGTTGGCCAAGGCGAAAGTCTCGCTGGAGCAGGCGCGGCCACACTTCGATAGCTGGGTACAAAAGGCGGATGAGCGCCTGCTGGAGATCCTGAAACAGGAGCTTAACTTTGAGCTGCAGAAGTACCTCAAGAGGATAGGCAATGTCTGATGAACCCTTCAGCCTCGACCAGCTCTATCGGGCGGTTGAACAGCATCTGCGTACCCACCTGCCGGGCGTTCAGGCTGTCACAGCCTGGCCGAACGTTTCAGATCGCGTTGCGCTTCCAGCTGTGTTTCTGGAGCTGGCGGAGATGGAGCCAGGTACCGACCTCGGCACGGGCGAAACATCGTTGGTCTGCAAGTTCGAGGCGCGCATCATCGTCGACCCGATCAAGCCCCACCATCACCAGCAAGCGGTGCAATTGGCGGCCCAGTTGGCGATGCTGCTGCGCGCGCAGACGTGGGGGTTAGCAGTTGAACCCGCCGAGTTTGTGCAAGCGCTGCAGGACTGGACCCAGCCGCACTTGGATGGATACACCGTGTGGCTGGTGGAATGGACTCAGCAGATCTACATCGGCACTGAGGAGTGGCCTTGGCCGGATGAGCCGCCGGGCTCGCTGGTGTTCGATTCTGGTGACGGCCCGGTAAGCCCGGAGGACCTGTGAGCAGCTACGTAAGTGCCCAGCATGACCGCATGCTGGCGGGGGTGGTCAAGGATTGTTATGTGGTCGCCCTGGACCTGACCGCCTCCCCGCCGGCGTGTCGCGTCTCGGATGGTGAGTGGATCAGCGCGTGGGTGCGCTGGCACAGCATCGCCGCCGGCAAGGCCAGGCACTGGCGGGCGCCTACCATGGGCGAGCAGGGGGCGTTGATCAGTGCCAGCGGAGACGTGTCACAGGGCACGTTTATCCCGGGCCTGTATGGCAACGCTGGCGCACCACCGGATAACCGCGACCATGTGGAAGTTTGGCGCTTCGACGATGGTGGCTCGCTGGTCTACGACTGGCAGGCCAAGAACTACACCATCACCTTGCCCAGCGGTACGGTCACCATCAAGGTCGGCAGCACCGAGGTCGTCGTAACGGATAACGCCGTGATGGCCAAAGTCGGGGGCACCGAGGCGGCGCTAACGCCTGATTCGATCACGCTTAAATCGACGGCGATCAAGCTGACCGGTGCGGTGGTTGTCGACGGAACATTGCACGCTACAAAGGCTATTACCGGGGCGGCCACGATTATGGCTGCCGGACTCAGCGACAACCATCACACGCACTGATTTCTAATCCATCCAGCCCGCCGAGTGCGGGCTTTTTCATGCCTGGAGAAAAATAGACATGGCCAAGACCACCACAACGCTTGCCGGCGAGGAACAGGCGGCGCCTGAGCTGACCCCGGAGCGGCTGAAGTTTCGCGACAAGGTCTATACGTCGCGCACCCTAATCATTCCTGAAACCGACCGCACCCTGCCGGTGAGCAAGGCGCTGGTAGAGGTTCTGGTGTCCGATGCCGACGCCGTCAAGTTCCTGAAAGCCAACGCCGAATTTGAGCCCGCGAAGGAGTGATTTAGATGATCGGAATGGATCGCCACACCGGCCAACCCATTTCCGGCATCGCGCACTTGCGGCAATCCATTCCAGACATTTTGGGCACGCCGTTGGGCAGCCGCCGGCATCGGCCGGAGTACGGCAGCAAGCTCCGGCGGTTTATTGACTTGCCCGTTAACGAGGGCTGGAAAAGCGCCGTACAGGCTGAAGTCGCCCGCGCCCTGGGGCGCTGGGAGCCGCGTTTGAAACTGGATCAGGTGCGCGTCATTTCCGTTATTGGCGGGCAAATCAACCTGAAGATTGTCGGCGAGTACCTGGGCGACGGCGTCACGTTGGAGGTAGCCGTATGAGTATCGTGGATCTGTCGTCGCTGCCGGCGCCGACTGTGTTGGAGCCTCTGGACTTCGAAGAGGTTTATCAGGAGGGGTTGGGGGTTTTTCGCGGGTACATGGGCGGCAACTGGACCGCTGCCCTTGAAAGTGATCCGGTGACTAAGGTGCTGGAGGTCGGCGCGTACATCAAGGTCGGCAACCGCGCCCGGGTCAATGACGCCGGCAAGGCGGTATTGCTGGCACACGCGATAAAGGGCGACCTCGATCATCTGGGGGCCAACGTCAATCTGAAGCGCCTGGTCATTCAAACCGAGAATCTGCTGGCGGTGCCACCGGTGCCGGAGGTCAAGGAGGACGATGACCCGTTTCGCGAGCGTATCCAGTTGGCCTATGAAGGGTTGACCACGGCCGGCCCGCGTAACAGCTACATCCTGCACGCTCGCAACGCTTCGGGGTTGGTGGCGGATGCCACGGCCGAAAGCCCAGCACCGTGTTGCGTTACGGTAACGGTGCTGGGTCTGGAGGGGGAAGGCGAGGCGCCGCCGGAGCTGCTGGCCACGGTGGCCGCCGCGCTGAATGACGACGACGTGCGGCCGCTAGGGGACCGGGTGACGGTGCAGAGCGCACAGGTGATCCGCTACCAAATTAACGCGATTCTGCACATGGCCAGCGCCGGCCCCGAAGCGGATGCCGGTTTGGCTGAGGCGAACAGACGCCTGTCGGCCTGGATCAATCCGCGCAAACGGCTGGGCGTTGAGGTGGCGCGGTCCGCCGTCGATGCTCAGGTGCATGTTGCCGGCGTTTCCCGGGTTGAGCTGCCCGGCTGGCAGGATCTGGCCCCGACCAAGGCTCAGGCGGCGTTCTGTACGGGTTTCACCGTGACGCTGGCGGGCTGATATGAAAAGCCTACTGCCGCTCAACAGCACGCAACTGGAACGGGCCATGGAGGCCACGTTTTTCGAGAAAACGATTGTCCCGCTGCGCGACCTCTACAACGCCGATACCTGTCCGGTGCATCTGCTGCCGCATCTGGCGTGGGCGTGGTCGGTGGATCGCTGGGACTACCGATGGACCGAGGCGACCAAGCGCGCCGCCATTAAGGCCTCTTACTACATCCATGCCCACAAGGGGACCATCGGTGCGCTGCGCCGGGTGGTCGAGCCCTTGGGCTACCTGATCGAGATTATCGAGTGGTTCAACACCGTGCCGCCGGGCGTGCCGGGCACCTTTGCGCTGAAGGTCGGTGTTCTGGATACCGGGATCACCGAGGAAATGTATCAGGAGCTGGAACGCCTGATTGACGACGCCAAGCCCGTCACCCGGCACTTGGTGGGGTTGGACATTGTACTTGAAAGCCACGTCGATGCTTACGTGGGCGTCGCTGTTTACGACGGCGATGAAATTGATGTTTACCCCTGGAACAACCCGGATATCGACGTGGTGGTTCAGGGCTACACCGGCCTTAGCCATTACATTCTCGACGAAATGGATGTGTATCCCCATGGTTGATAAAAACACTATTTTTGGCGGCATGCTGACCTTGCTTGGCGCCGCCAAGAAAACCAATTGCGACGCCTTGGGGATTCCCTGGGAACCACGTTTCATGCTGATCGGCGATGCAAATGGAACTGATCCAGTTCCTGATCCCTCGCAGACGAAGCTAGTTAATCAGGTCTATCGCGCCCAGTTAAATCAGCTTTACGTGTCCCCAACCGACGACAAGGTACTGGTAGCCGAGTTGGTGTTGCCACCTGATGTCGGTGGTTGGTGGGTCCGGGAATTGGCGCTCGAGGACAAGGATGGCGTGTTTTCTGCGGTATCCAATGTGGCTCCGAGCTACAAGCCGCAACTGGCTCAGAACTCGGGGCGCAACCAGGTGGTGCGGATGCACATCATCACCAGCGGCACCTCGAACATTCAATTGAAAATCGATCCCTCGGTGGTGTTGGCGACGCGTGAGTACGTCGATCAAAAGGCGTTTGGGGTACGCGACTACGTCGATCAAAAGGTGTTGGAGGAGCTGGGCAAGCAGGACTTTAAGTACTCGGTGCGGGTGGCGACCACCGCCCCTGTGGTGTTAAGCGGCCTTCAGACCATTGATGGTGTGGCCTTGAGCGCTGACGTGCGGGTGTTGGTGAAGAATCAGCCCGTGCCCAAGGACAACGGCCTGTACAGCGTGTCGGCGGCGGGTGTGTGGACGCGTAGCGCGGATGCCGATAGCAGTCTGGAAGTAACGCCCGGGTTGTTGGTGCATGTCGAGCGCGGCACCACCAACGGCGACAGCATTTGGCAACTGGTGACGGACGCGCCGATTGTCCTGGGCGTGACGGATCTGCTGTTTGAAATGGCGGCCGGGCGCACCGGTATCAATGCCGGAACGTACCGCAGTGTGACCGTGGACAAATACGGTCGGGTGGTAGGCGGGACCAATCCGACCACGCTGGCCGGTTATGGGATCACGGACGCCTTCACCAAAACCGAAACAATCGACTTGATTAACGGCACTGGCCAAATCCCTTTAGTGGAGGTCAACACCTCAAGGTCCTTGGTGGCGGCCGAGTTGGGGGTTGTCCTGATTGATGCCAGCGCGGGGGCGTTGACGGTTGAGCTGCCCGACGCCAACTCAGCGCTGGGTGTTCGTGGTGTGGTGGTGCGCCGGGTCGATAACACCACCAACCGGTTGGTGATCAAGGCGGCCGCTGGCAACAAAATCAAGTTTCATACCCATCTGAATGCGGCTGGCTATCCATTTTTTTACCTGATGGGGGCCGGGGATTATTGGCATTTGCGCAGTGATGGCAAGGGTAACTGGATACCGATTGCGCGCTTAGACGGTACGGCCCTCGGGCGGCCCGTGTTTGAAACAACGACCGTATTAAATCCGGGTGGTCACGCTCCGTTAGGCAATGCCGTCTTTATTCGTGCCGATTGGCCATGGTTGTGGGACCACGCTCAGCAGTCGGGAATGCTGACTACGGAAGCCGCTCGTGCGGGTATGGAGGGCGGCTGGACCTCGGGCGATGGCGCGACCACGTTCCGCTGTCCAGATGCGCGCGGTAAATTCTTCCGACCCCTTGACGAGTCGGCCGGGATCGATCCGGGCCGCGTGGCGGGCAGCTATCGCCTCGATGATTTCAAGAGTCACGCCCACTATGCATCGTCCACAGGCTACGGCACGCAGGCGATGGGCGGCGGGAGCATCACCTATGCCACCCCGACTGGTGGCAGCACTGGCGCCGCTGGCGGCGCTGAGACGGTCCCGAAAAACATCGCCTATCCGGGCCGAATTAAAGTGATCTGAGGTGCTAATGAATATCTATTTGTTCGACCCGCTGGGCATCCTCGACGGGCCGTTTGAGTTGTCAGCGTTTCCCGAGGTTCCGGGATTTGGCCAGTATCTGCCGGGCAATACCGTCCAGCTGGAAAAGCCTCTGAGCCCGCCCGAGGCTGGCCACGTATGGGTGCTGGTCGAGGGGGAGCCGCAACTATTGGCCGACTATCGCGGCATGGTTTACCACAAGGATACCGGCGCCGAGGAAGAGTACTTCGAGCTTGGCGATCTGCCCGAAGGACTGACCGCCAAACCCCGACCGGGTCAGTTCTATGTGTGGGCCGGTGGGGATTGGGTTCTGGATGAGGCGGCGCAGATTGCAGCGGCGCAAGCGGGCGAACGAGCGTGGCGCAATGTACAGGTTGCCGCGACTGACTATCTGGCAATGCCGGATTACCCGATCACCGCTGAACAGCGATCCGGCCTGTATGCCTACCGCCAGGCGTTGCGTGATTGGCCGAATGTGACGCTGTTCCCTGATCAGTCGGGCCGCCCCCAGCCCCCGGCATGGATCGCTGACCAACCCCAATAAACGCCCCGCACTGACGGGGCGTTTTCTTTTCCGTTACGCGTAACACGAACATCCCTCACAGCCTCGCTTATGCGGGGCTTTTTCGTTTCTGGAGATTGAGCTTTATGAGTTTCTTTCACGGCGTTACGACCACCGATATCAAGACCGGGGCGCGCACTATTTCCTTGCCGTCGTCTTCCATTATCGGACTGTGCGACACCTTCACCCCGGGCATCCTCGGCGGCGGTACGGCCCTGGCCGGCGAGCTGAAGTTGATCACCACCGAGCGCGAAGCCATTGCCGCCTTCGGTCCCGATTCGGCGATCACCAAGGCCTGTCAGGCGATCTACACCAGGGCCAAGGCGGTGATTGTCGCCATCGGTGTGCCGAAGCTGGAAGACGCCGCGCTGCAAACCTCGGCGATCATTGGCGGGGTTCTGGCTTCCGGTAAGCGCACCGGCCTTCAGGCCTTGCTCGATGGCAAAAGCCTGTTTAACGCTCAGCCGCGGCTGTTGATCGCGCCGGGGCACACGGCCAAGCAGGCGGTGGCCACGGCGCTCGATGGCTTGGCGCAGAAGCTGCGCGCCATCGGCATTATCGACGGGCCTGGCACCACGGACGAGGCCGCCATGGCCTACGCCGACAACTTCGGCAGTCGCAACCTGTTCATGGTTGATCCGGGCGTGCAGTACTGGGACACCGGCCTGAGCCAGACGGTCGATGCCCCGGGCTCGGCCTGGGCGGCGGGCTTGTTTGCCTGGACCGATGCGGAATACGGCTTCTGGGCGTCGCCGTCGAACAAGGAGTTTGTCGGCATCACCGGCACGACTCGAGCGGTCGAGTACCTGGACGGCGACTTGACGTGCCGGGCCAACCTGCTGAACAACGCCAATATCGCGACGATCATCCGTGATGACGGTTATCGCCTGTGGGGCAACCGCACGCTGTCGAGCGATCCGAAATGGGCGTTCGTCACCCGCGTGCGCACACTGTTCATCCTCATGGATGCCGTGCAGGCCGGCCACAAATGGGCCGTTGACCGCTCGATCACCAAGACCTACGTCAAGGACGTGACCGACGGCCTGGAAGCGTTCATGCGCGACCTGAAAGCCCAGGGCGCAATCATCAACTTCGAGGTGTACCCGGACACCGAGTTGAACACCGCCAGCCAAATCGCCCAGGGCAAAGTCTATTGGCGCATTCGCTTTACCGACGTGCCGCCGGCTGAAAACCCGAATTTCCTTTTCGAAGTCACCGATCAATGGATGACCGAAGTTCTTGAAGCAGCCTAAGGGGCCTAGTCAATGATTCCTCAAACTTTGTTTAACACGAACCTGTTTGTTGACGGCGTGAGCTTTTCCGGCGACGTGCCGAACCTGACCCTGCCCAAGCTGACCACCAAGACCGACGAGTATCGCGGTGGCGGCATGGCCGGTGCCATCGAGATGGATCAGGGCTTGGAAAAAATGGAGGCGTCCTTTGTCACCAAGGGCGTGCGCCGTGAGTCGTTGAAGTACTTCGGTCTGGCCGATGGCACGGCCTTCAATGCGACGTTCCGTGGTGCCTTCAAGGGGCAAAAGGGCGCCGTGACGGCGGTGGTCGCCACCCTGCGCGGCCGGCTCAAAGAGGTCGACCTGGGCGACTGGAAAGCCGGTGATCCGGCCGAGATCAAACACGCCATCGCAGTCACTTACTACAAGCTCGAAATCGACGGGCGCCTGATGTACGAAATCGACATGGTCGCCGGTATTCAGGTGATCGACGGCAAAGACCAGCTCGCCGAAGTGCGCACCGCGCTCGGCATGTAAGGGAATAGATCCAGATGAAAGCAACTGATAAAGAACTGCCGAGCTGGCTGGCCGTCACCGCTGAGAGCGCCGTCGTGACGCTCTCGCGTCCCAGCGATGCCAACGGGATCAAGGTCGAGACGTTGACCTTGCGGGCCCCAGCCGTGCGCGAAGTGCGCGCGGCCGATCGCGCCTCTGGCGGGGACGAGGAGCAGCGCGAGCTGATGTTGTTCGCGGGTTTGGCCGAGGTCGGCCTAAAGGATATGGAAGGCCTGAAGCTGGTGGACTATCGCCGTGTACAGGCGGCCTATTCGCGCCTGGCGCCCGATACCGATTACTCGACGTCGGTGCCGGCGTGGTTGTCGGTCACCACCGACAACGTGCTGGTCACGTTGTCCTGTCCGAGCGAAATCAACGGGGTGTCGGTCGACAAGGTGGCCTTGCGCTCCCCGACCGTGCGCGACGTGCGTGCGGCGAATCGTGAGGCGGGCGGTGATGACGAGCAGCGCGAGCTGGTGTTGTTCGCCGCGTTGGCCGATGCGCCTGTTGCGGATCTGGAGGGCCTGAAGCTGGTGGATTTCAACCGCTTGCAGGCCGCCTATTTTCGTATGGACCAAGACAACGGGGTTTGACCCCGGCGTCATAAAAATGGCCGCGAAACGTCTGGCGGCGGAAACCGGATTTTCCGCCGCTGAGATTCAGTCGATGCCGTTTGCTGAGATGGTGTGGTGGCTCACGGATTGAGCCGCCTTCGGTAAGGCTGTGCAAATGGGGGCCATGACATGGCGAACAAACTCGCCCTCGGGCTGGTGATCGGCGGCGCCGTCAGTTCGACGGTCGGTGCCGCGTTCAAAGATGTAACGGGGCGCATCAAGCGCCTTGAGGCGGAAGGGGGCAAGGCACGCGTGCTGCAGCGTGCGATCGGCGACACCATTCGCTTGCGCGATGAGTGGAAAAAAGCCCACGACAGCGGTTCCGCTGGGGCGTCCAAGCTGCTGGGCCGGTTGAACTCCAATCTCGACAGCTTGAAAAAGCAGGGCGTCGAAGTCGGGCGTCTGGAGAAGTCCTATCGGGCCATGGGGCAGGTGGCCAATAAAGCCGAGCTGAGGGCCAAGGGGCATCAGCAGCTGGATGCCGGCAAGGCCGCCATGAAAAAAGCGGTCGGCGCCGCTGTCATCGGTGTGGGCTCTATGGCGGTGCCGACCAAGGTCAGCGCGGACTTTGGCGCCATTGTGCGTGACATCGCGATCAAGGCCGGCATTGCCAACAAGCCGCAAGAAAAGGAGATGTCGCAAAAGATCATCGCCACCTCGCGCGATACCGGGATGGCGCGCAACGACGTGGCCGACGTGGTCAACCAGTTGGTTGGCGCCGGTATGGAATTGAGCAAGGCCCTGGAATATGCGCCGGTCGCGGCCAAGTTTGTCGTGGGGCAGGGGTCCAGCGGTGTCGACACGGCGAAGATGATCAACGCCCTGGGGCAAAACGCCAAGATCACCGACCCCAAGCAGATGCAGCAAGCGCTGGAAGCGATCGCCTATCAAGGGCAGGCGGGCAGCTTTGAAGCGGCCGACATGGCGAAATGGTTTCCTGAGCTGTTGGCCAACATGGGCAGCCTGGGCATCACCGGCATGGATGCGGTGACGCAGTTGGGCGCCATGCTGCAAGTGCAGATGAAGTCGGCCGGCGGCGCCGATGAGGCGGCCAACAACCTCAAAAACTGGATGGGAAAAATCGGCTCCGGCGAGACCGTCAAGGCGTATGCAAAGGCCGGTATCGACTACAAGGGCTCGATGCAAACCGGTTTGCAAAACGGCATGTCCACGCTGGAAACCAGCATGGCGTTGGCGCAGAAATACATCCAGGCCACCGATCCGAAGCGCGCGGCGGCGATGGCCAAAGCGACCTCCGAAATCAGCCAGCAAGCCGACCCGGAGAAAGCCAAGGCCATGATGGCCTCGCTGGAAGAGTCCCTGAAAACTGGCGACCTGTTCGCTGACATGCAGGTCAAGGCCGCGCTGTCGGCGTTCATGCAGAACAAGGCGCTGTACAGCCAGCTTAAAAACGATTCGCGCGATGCCACCGGCATCCTCGACAAAAACCTCGGCGAGCGGCGTGAGGCGTCGTCGCAGAAGTGGGCCGAAATGGCGCAGTCGATGGATGACGCCATGCGTAGCGTGGGGGACGCCCTGCGCCCGGTCACGGACACGGTGGCCGAGGCGCTGACCAAGGTCACCAAAAGCATTACCTCGATGTCTGACAGCGCGCCCGGGGTGGTGACGGGGATCGCGTTGGTCGGTGGGGGATTGGTCACGCTCACGGGCCTGTTCAGTTCATTCAAGATGGGTAAAGGGCTGCTCAACCTGGCGCGCGGTTCGCTGGGCGGTGGCAAGGCCGGCGCGGTGCAAAAGGTCTTTGTCACCAACCCCGAGGACGGCGGTGACGGCGAAGGCGCCAAGGGCAAGACCGGCAAGGCGTTGTCGCTGGTGGAGACTGGGTTGAAGGCGGTGGCGGCGTTCAAGGGCGCGGCCGGGGGCGGTGACGACGACGCGGAGGGCGGCAAGAAATCCGGCAAGTTGGATGTGGTGTCGACCGGTCTGGAACTGGTGTCGCTGGTCAAGGACGCGGCCGGGGGCGGTGACGACGCCGCTGGCGGTGACGGCGTTAAAAAGGTCTTTGTAGTCAACGCCTCGGCGTTGGGCGGCGCGCAGGCCGGTGGTGCGGGTGGCCCGGGTGGTCGCCGGCGCCGGGGGCGCAGCTCTTCGCGGCGCCGTGGTCCGCCCGCGCCGCCTCGGCCGCCGATTCCGGTGCCGCCAGTGCCGCGTGCGGGCGCGCTGTCCCGACTGGGGGCGGTGGCGGGAACGGCCGGCAAATTCGGCAAGCTGATCCCGGGCGGTGCGTTGATGGACGCCGGCGCCATGGCGCTCGATACCTACCAGAACGCCAAGACGCAGGACGAAAAGGCCGAGGGCTACGGTGAGGCCGCCGGTTCGCTGGCGGGCACCATGGCCGGCGCGGCGGCGGGGGCGGCCATTGGTTCGGTGGTGCCGATTATTGGCACCGCGATCGGTGGCTTGATTGGTGCCTATCTCGGCAGTCAGGGCGGCCAGATGTTGGGCGGCGCCGTGGGCAAGTCGGTGTTTGGGGGTGGCGAGGAAAAGCCGGGCGCTCCGGCCACGCCGTTGCTGATGGCGCCACGCCCGGGGCCGGTGGTGCCGAGTCTGGCCAGCATGGGCCAATCGTTCAATGGAGCGAAGGGCTCCGGCGCGTTACTGATGGCCTCGGAGGCCACTCCGCAAGGGCCGGTGCTGGGTGATGTCGCGCGTTCGTTGGCGGTGTCGGCGGCGGCCAAGCCGGCGGCGGTGGCAATCCAGCCTAAAGAGCCGGAGAAGCCGGCACCGACCAAAGTGGAGCAGCAGTTTCAGTACTCGCTGAGCATGCCGGTCACGGTGAACGGTGACGTCAAAGATCCGCAACGTATGGCGCAGGACCTGATGCCGCACATGCAGCGGATGATGGCGGACGCGGCGAAACAGAACGCAGCCAAGCTGTATGACGAACCCCACCTGTAAGGAGGCCGCATGGCGTATATGGAACAGTTGCAATCGGGGCTCAAGTACTTGGTTGAAGCCGGGGAGGCGGGGCGGCGCAGTGCGGACGGCATGCTCGGCCCGGTCAACGGCGCGATCAGTGAAATCACTGGTGCGGCGTCCGAGCTGGAAAACATCCCGTTCGTGGGTCCGGCGATCGGCGCCAAGCTTCAGCGGGTGATGCGCGGCGTCGACGCGGCCCAGGCCAAGGTCGGGCAGGCGGTGGCGGTGTACGGCCGGGCGACCCGGGCGGCCGCCGAAGTACAGGAACGGTTGGGTACGCTGAAGGAACAGGCGGGCAAGGCGGCGACGATGATCAACAACATCGCCGGCAAGGTCAGTCCGTCGCTGGCCAACATCGTGCCCACCAGTTCCTTTGCCGTGGATGCCACGCCGGCACCCGAGGCGGTGAAGCCGTTCCCGCACCTGCTGATCATTCAGCCGCGTGACCCGAAGCTTCAGCCGTATTTCTTCAATCTGGACACGGCGGCCTTCGACGAGCTTAGTCGCTCGACCGAATTCCGCTGGGCCTCCCAGGAACGCCTGTCGCGCCGCCCGGCGCAGCAGGGCATTGGAATGGGAGAGGAAAAGCTCACGCTCAAAGGCACGATCTACCCGGGCTTCAAGGGTGGGCTTAAGCAGCTCGAAACGTTGCGCACCATCGGTGCCAGGCTTCAGCCGCTGACCCTGACCACGGGTTATGGCGAGGTGATTGGGACGTGGTGCCTGAAGACCATCGCCGAGGAGCAGGGCGCGTTTTTGCACGGCGGGATTCCGCGTAAACAAGGGTTCACTCTGGAGTTTGGGCGCTATGGCGACGACATGCAGAACGTCTGATGGGGACATGCTCGATGTCATTTGCCATAACGTTTATGGCCATCTGAGCGGCAGCACCGAAGCGGTGCTGGATGCCAATCAGGGGTTGGCGGATGAACCTCAGCCCTACCGCGACGGCGTGGTGATCTATCTGCCGGATCTGCCCAGCCCGATCGAGGAAGGGGTCAGTTTGTGGGATTGACCACGGGCGCTACCGCCGGCGGCCCGTTGCGATACGCGTAACGGCCCTGTGTTTTTTGACCCGCCTTGAGCGGGCTTTTTTTTGGACAAAATCCATGACCCCCATGTTTCGAATCGTGGCCGATGGCGCCGATGTGACGGCCAAGATCAATGATCGGTTGTTGTTGCTGCGCACCTCTGACAAGCCAGGGATGGAGTCCGACGAGTTCGAGTTGCGCATTGATGACCGCGACGGCCAAGTGCAGCTGCCACGGAAAGGCAGCTCGATCGAGATCTACCTGGGCTATGCCGAAACCTCCTTGGCGCGCCTGGGGCGTTACGCGGTGGACACGATCGAGGTGTCGGGTCCGCCGGACACCATCGTGATCAAGGGCAAGGCCAGCGACATGCGCGGCAGTGGCAAGACCATTCGTAGCGGTAGCTGGGAAGACGTGCCGCTGTCGACGATCGTGGCCGACATCGCCGCGCGCAATGGCTGGCAGCCGGTGTGCCCGGTGACCACGAAAGTCGCCCGGGTCGATCAACTCAACGAGTCGGATTTTAATTTCATCACGCGCCTGGCCAAACAGTACGACTGCACGGCCAAGGTCGCCGACGGCAAACTGTTGGTGATGCCGCGTCAAGGCGGCCAGACGGCCAGCGGCAAGGCGTTCGGCGCGATCACCCTGACGAAGAGCGACCTCAGTCGCTGGCAGTTCAGTCTGGGCGATCGCAACTCGCACAAGGCCGTGGCCACCAAGCACCAAGACAAGAAGACCGGCAAGCTCTCGGTCGTCACCGTGGATAACGACGACGCCCCGGAGGGCTTGCCGGCGGTGCATTCCGATCGGCATATCTACCCGAACAAGACCGCCGCCGAGTCGGCCGCCAAGGCGCGTCTGGCGGCGTTCAATCGCTCGACCGCTGACGTGCGGTTCGAGATGCCCGGCCGGACCGACATCTTTGCCGAGCGGCCGATTAACGCCCAGGGCTTCAAGGTCGGCCTTGATGGCGAGTACTTGGCGGATTCGGTCGAGCAGGTGTTTACCCAGTCCGGCTGGTCGACCGCCGTCGAGTGCAATGCCGGCAAGAAAGGAAAGTCACAAAGTAAGAAGAAAGCTAAACCGCCGCTCAAGGTTGTGAGCGTCAACGCGCCTTAACGCATCCCACCACCGCCTGAGTGCGGTTTTTTATGTCAGGAGTGTGTATGTCCATTACGGAGCAACAGCTACAACGCATCATGCCCAACGCCCGCCGCCAAGCGGGCGTTTTTGTATCCGCCCTAAACGCCGCCATGGCGCATCGGCAGATCAATACACCGAAGCGGCAGGCGGCGTTCCTGGCCCAGGTCGGGCACGAGTCTGGCCAGCTGCAGTACGTCCGCGAGTTGGGTGGCGATCAGTACCTGAGTAAGTACGACACCGGCAATCTGGCCGCGAAACTGGGCAACACCCCGGCAGCGGATGGCGATGGCCAGCGCTATCGTGGGCGTGGCCTGATCCAGGTGACCGGGCGCAACAATTACCTTCGCTGCAGCCTGGCCTTATTCGGCGATGAGCGATTGTTGCGCACCCCTGAGCTGCTCGAGCAGCCGCAATGGGCGGCCGAGTCGGCGGCGTGGTTCTGGTGGGTATGCGAGCTAAATGCCCTGGCAGATCGGGATGAGTTCGAGGCGATCACCCGCAAGATCAACGGTGGTCTCAACGGCCTGGCAGATCGGCTGCAACTCTGGACTCGGGCGAGGGCAGTGCTATGCGTGTCGTCGACCTGATCCCCGCGCCATACAGGTTGTTAGCCGTTGGCGTGCTGCTGACCGCATTGGTCGGCGGATCTGCCGCGTCGGCCTGGAAGGTTCAGGACTGGCGCTACGGCCAACAACTCGCCGAACAGGCCGGCCTGCACAAGGACGATCTGATCGCCATCAGCAACGCCGCCGCTGACCAGGTGCGCACGGCACAGGACAAACGTCTGGCCTTTGAGCAGCGGCTGTCGACCAGTGAACAAACCCACTACAAGGAACTCAGCGATGCTCAAACCAACCAGGCTCGCCTGCGTGATCGCCTTGCTACTGCTGATCTGCGGCTGTCAGTCCTACTCGACGCCACCGAATCCGCCAGTGGCTACACAGTGTCAGCCGCCACCTCAACCGGCGGCGTGGTTCATGGCGCCACAAGAGCCCAACTTGACCCTGCGCATGCTCAACGAATTATCGGCATCACCGATGCCGGCGACCAAGGACTGATCGCCCTGGCGGCCTGTCAGGCCTACGCCAAAGAAGTCTCAACACCGAAGTGAAAAAGAGCGACCGGGGTGGATGCGTCAACATCCAACCCGGTCGCCGTCCCTGCAGATCGTCCCTGCAAGTCCAGCCAAGGCTCTTACTCCGTGCACGAAGCGCGGCGAGCCTAGCACCTGTTTATCCATACAGTAAAGGTCTTGCTCTCAATGTCCACACCCATCATCCCTTGGATGGGCGGCAAACGCCGCCTGGCCGACCGCCTCATCCCGCTCTTCCCACCACACGAATGCTACGTCGAAGTCTTTGCCGGCGGTGCGGCGCTCTACTTCATGCGACCCCAGGCCGCGCCCGTTGAAGTCCTCAACGACATCAACGGCGACCTGGTCACGCTGTACCGCGTCGTGCAGAACCACCTGGAAGAATTCGTGCGTCAGTTCAAATGGGCGCTTAGTTCTCGCCAGGTGTTCGAGTGGCAGAAGATGACCCGCCCCGAAACCCTCACCGATATCCAGCGCGCCGCCCGATTCTTCTATCTGCAGCACCATGCCTTCGCCGGCAAGGTCACCGGGCAGACGTTCGGCACCGCGACCACCGGCCCTGCCATCAACCTGTTGCGGATCGAGGAAAACCTCTCGGCGGCCTGGCAGCGTCTGTCCGGCACCTACGTCGAAAATCTCCCATGGCTTGAATGTGCTGAACGTTACGACCGCGCCCATACCTTCCATTACATGGACCCGCCTTACTGGCAGACCACTGGTTATGGCGTGGACTTTCCGTTTGAGAATTACGAGCGCATGGCCGACTTCATGCGGCGCTGCAAGGGCAAGGTGATGGTCAGCATCAACGACCACCCAGATATCCGTCGTGTCTTTGCGGGCTTCCACTTTGAGACCTTGGACATCCGCTATTGCAATACCAATCAGCGACAAGGCAAAGCAGAGGTCAGCGGCGAGCTGGTGATCATGAATTGGGAGCCGGCGGCACTGGGAGCGCTGTTTTAGCGGTGCTTGTTTTGCGATGCGTTGGATCAGGGTGTCGCTTGGTGCGCGACTAGAGGCATGGGACTTTGTCGGGGGTGTGAATCGCTCAACAATAGCCATCACGGACGTCGGCGATAAACCGCAAGGTGTCAGCCTTGCGTTCGGCAGAACAGTCAGCTCGATTCACCAGCGTCACACAGTGATCATAATCTTCAGCAACAAGAGTGCGTAGCACGCTAACGCAGAACAGGACTTCATCGTCGTAGTTGTCCTGCAGCGTTTGATACTGCGCCTTCAGTTCGGCAATGCGCGCCTGCAGTTGTTGGTAGGTTTGTTCGGTCTGGCTCATGGCGGGGCCTATCGTTACTTGTACTTGAGTGGCCCACTTAGCCTAATCCAGCGGCCAGCGAGGCGGGGCTTTTTGTTCGAATCGTTACGGGCATGGGCGCCGATCTGACTTACCCCTGCCCGTATGCCATCCCTCGGTGCGTGGAGTTGTTTACTCGCCTTTGAAGCCCGGTAATCCCTGAGCAACACGCCACGCCTTCACAATCTGCGTCACCCCCTCGGGGGAGTTATCTGCTCCGGGCTCCGGATAGTAGATCAAGTCTGACCCCGCTGGGTGCTCGCTTACCTTCTCAAAGTGCAACAAAAGCAAGTCTGCACGATCATCGTTTTCGGCCTCTTTGTCTTCCTTGGCGAGTTCTTCAAGCAGTTCGATGAACTCGGCCTCGGTGTACTCTGAGAAACTGTTTTTCAGTAGTTTGTCTGTCATGTCTGGCCTATTCGTTCCGATGAAGATCGATGTGGTTTCTCGGTGTGTTTATTCGCAGGTTATCCACGTCGTACACGCCGCCACCCTCCGATACTTTTTCGAGGTGGTGCAGCTCATACGACAACCTGCCTCCGACTCTGTCTGCTTTTCGTACGCGTGGCGCCCGACCTGTGCGCATACGCCCAACATTCTGTTCGATGAACTGGTCCGCCGCCGCCGATCCCGAGACAGCTTTCCAGAGTGCGGCCCTGAATGTGTCAAAGCTATTGAAATCACGTCCCCTCAGTGCGTCCGCCACGTCTTTTGGAATTGGAACTCCTACTCCAGAATTCGCCCCAATAAGCCAGATACCAGCCACATCTTCGCCTTGTCCTGTGACGGTGCCGGGGGTCTTGCGAACATTCATCACGATATACAGCGGCTGCACACCAGAGCCAGCCGGGAACACAAGGATGAAGTCCTTGTACTCAGGCGGATAGATCGGGTTGACGATGATGTTATCAGCCTGTTCGGTAGGCGGATAAATCCAAATCTGGGGGGCTTGGGGTGCCCCCTCTAACGGCGGGATTCCTGAGGTGCTGGACGGATCAACGGCGGGCGTCCATATCAGTGTTACGCCATCGCCAAAATCAGCCACTTGCTTGGCGTCTTGAACAACAAACTCCACTATAGGAATCATTTCCCATTCGCCGTGTTTCTGGGTGTTGTACCCGTATCCCTTCAAGGTGCCATCGGCTTGCTGCTCAATGTGCAGACGGACACGTGTTCGGGCTTGCTTGAGTGACTGGAGCTGTTCCTCTGTGTACAAGGAGCTGTCACCCAAGCTCGAAGACCACAGCAACATAGCCAATCCGCCTAGGGTTCCAGCCGCAGCAGCAACACCAGCAGTACCTACCCCGGCACCACCAGCAGCACCCGCACCGGTTGCAGCAGTCCCGGTGGCAACAGCAGCTCCAGCAGTGCAGAGCCCACCACAGGACGCGCTTGCAGCAGTGGCCGCCCCGCCTAGTAGGAGTGTTCCCAGTGCAGTCGGTAAGACGCTACCACCGATCTTTTTGAGGGGAATATTGCCGTCTGCGTCTGTTTCACGACCACCAAGAATGGCGAACTCGCCGTAACTCGCCACCTTCTCGACAGGAATAAACCCGGCTGGTTTCTTGTAATCGATAACGCCATCAGGAAGATCGCAGCTCTTAGCGAACACGCAGCCCACGGTGTTGGGCTTGGTGTCTTTCTTCGATGGGAGGTCTTTGTATTCCGCCCAACGCTGGGCATGGGTATCAACAGGTTCCACGCCGCTATTGCGGTAGCCCTTCGGCGGGTTTGGTACGTATCCGCTCATTGAGCTTCCTTTTCGTCCTTGGGAATCCCGGCCTGAGGCTGGGGCAGAATGACGTTACCGGGAAGCTCAAGCGCTGGCTGTAGGACTTATCCCAATAGCTGGCTCCGCTTTCCCTGTGTTCCATGTCACTACTGGGGGTGAATCTTAACCGCTCTAACACGAGTGTTTGAATGGTGGCATTTTGAGTCTACGTCAGCCTCGGTGCGGGTCATGGAGGAACACTCGCCCGACTTGGCCTTACGCGTGCACAACGAATTATTGACATCACCGACGCCGGTGACCAATGACTGATAGCGATCACTGCCTGCCAGGCGCAGGGCCGCCGGCTTCGTTACAAACCCTCGGCCAGTGCAGGTCAGACAGTCTTCTCGCGAACTGAAGCAATCAAGGCAGGCGGGGCAGGTGTGGAACATGGCCAGATCGAGAAGCGGGCGCATTCTTTCGAATAGGCGCAAGTCGCGGCATTCTTGGGCAACTTGGGCGGCGTCCACCAGTGCGCGATAGATATCCGGATCCTCGATTGGCTTATAGGTGAAACCTTGGACTGTTCGCCCGGTTTCGATGAGGTCGTACTGCTGCCCATCCAGCAGTGTCAAGGTAAGCCCGGTGATCCTCGCCGCTTTTCCAGATGAGTTGAACACCAGGTTCGCCCCGGCTGCATCGCGGTAAATTTTCCCATCGTATGAGGATCGTGCGCTGTCGGCCAGCGTGCTTGTGGCATAGAAAATTGACTGTCCAATGCAGCCGAATAGCTCGCCATTGCCACGCTGCAAAACGTCGTAGGCAGAAGCGCTGCAGTACCGGGCCGGCGCGGTCTGCAATTCCTCCACGGCATGCCAGTAGGCGGCGTTCGCCATATCGTTCATGTCGAACTGCTGGAGTTCATCGATCAACCCCTCGGCGGCCAAAGTCGCGCTCATGGCGTGAAGGGTCTGGCGGTGGGCCTCGGGGTTCTGCATTCGAAAGTCGTGGTCGTCGAGGGTCGAGCGCCACCGCTGAAGTCTCAGTGCTTTAGCCTGGTCGAAATTCATGAAAGCGAGTTCGCTGTACAGATACTGGTTTTATGTACAGTAATGTAGGCGTGACGATCAGGCGAGGGGGAGCCGACGAGCAGTCGCTGTAAGTCAATCCGGGTCGTCGAAGCCCTGGACCAGGCGGCGCCATCCCTAGGCATCGAAGCGGCTTACAAAACCCTTGAGACCGAGGTGATCGGCGAACTTGCCGACGGCCGTCAGGCTAGTCCAGGTGCGCAAAGGTTCACGCTTGGAGCGCACCGGCACTCAGCGCGCGCCGCTGCCACCGAGGCGGATCGACAGCCCCAAAGCCGGGCCTCCGTCGACCTTGGCCACCAGATATTCGCGCACCGGGTTCTGCTGCACAGGGCGCGCAGCACGTCTTCCTGAATTGCCTCGCCAATCACAGCGGCACCATGGGCAGGGTGCGCAGCAGCTCGGCCAGGTCCTGCCATGGGGGCAGGTCCGCCGACTGGACGCATCCGGGGCGATGGGCCACCGGGTCGTAGGCATTGCTCGGCCACTGTGGCGCGTGGCACTGCCGGCAGCGCGCCTCTTCCCCGCTCATCGCCCAGCGGCGATTCCAGCGGGCGATCAGCTCGTCCAGGACCAATGACGGATGAATGCCCGTGGCTAGCATGGAATCCATTTTGCTGCGGTCATCGGCGTTCATTGCTGATACCACTTCGGGTGCAGCATATTCAATTGCAGTTTCAATCGCTCCAAATTGCCGGCCGAAAAGGCGCCGCCGTAGTGCAGCCCTTGCGCTAACCGCCAGAGTTCCCACACCGCCGCGTTATCTGCTCGGTCGATGCGGGTGCACAGCGTGCTGATCAGCAGGCCCAGCACGGCGTCGTAACCCGGGATTGAGGTCAGGCGCTCGACCAGACGTCGGCCGATTGTTTCGGCGTCGGGCAGCAGATCGGCGGCCAAGTTGTCAGAGGTAGTCATGGGCGGTGTTCCTTTGCGAGTGAGGGGCGGTCACTGCGTAAAATCAGGACCTGGGGAACTGGTCGCCCAGTGTAAGGAGGAGTGTGAAACAGCGTCCAGGAAAAGGTCGCCACACTCTGAGTGGCGGTCTAGGCGCCGCGCACGTTGGTGGCGACCTCGTCTGATCCGCGCCGCTCTACCCAGTTGGTGAGTTCCAGGATGGCAGCCTCGAGGGCAAGTTGGTTTTCATTGATATTGCAGAGCAGGGAAGGGAGCAGGTTTGAATTGGGCGTCGCGAATCGTTCGTGGACAGTTCAGCCTAGCAGTAAATAATCGACGCAGCGATGGTATGGGCAGATGGCGTTGCCGAGACTCAAGGTCCGCAATCTATAGCAGTCATGCTCCAACTGCGCTGGGCACACCGATGCCGACGGTGCCAATATTCCTGAGAAGGGTGGTGCAGCGTGCTGGGGATGTGATCGCGCATGAGTAGCGAGACAAATTATTGGATTAAGTTAATGTTCATTTGTTCGCCTTGCTAGTCACAGCCTGATCAGCTCGTCCCTGAGTGGCTGGTGAGGCGAACTTTTTCGGAATGTCCATAGCACCTTTGGGCCTGGTCGATTGCTTCCTTGCTTTATGCAACGGTAGCGATAGCGACAGTAGATAGCCAAAAGGAAAGCCTAGAAATAGTGACGTAACGCGCGCCGGTTCCTCGGTAAAGCCCTCTGAATTCTGTCCACCGTGAGTGAATCCTGCGCTCTGCTTTTAAAGCACTCGCTTTGTTCGAAAATGAGAGTGCAATGACGCAATCGGAGAGCTGCGTCATAGTTTCAAGCTTCAGCGCTTTCACGATGCTAGCGTCAGGTAACCCCACTCGTGGGATCAGGATTACCCATCCTTTCGTTCTGCCTTTCGCAACAACTGTTGTGTTGGATAAGTCTCTCGTTGAGCCCGTGAATACTACTTTGCGGATGTCTGTGGAGTGGAGAAAGGGCGCGCCATGGACGCTGCTTATGTTCAGGTGAACTGACAGGCTCCCACGTACGATTGTTGCCTGGATAACGGCATCGCCATGTCTGATTTCTTGTTGAGAAGGACAGTGACGACCTGGAGATATTTGAACTACCGACGCCTGTACGCTTGCACCACTGAATGTACATCGACTCAGATCAGCAATTTTTTGGAATTGATAATCTGATTCTAACGTCTGGCGGGCAACTTGGTCCGTTTCCGAATAAAGAAGAGATTCCGGAGCAATGATGATTGCACCTAACTTCGGTTGGAATAGTTCAAAGCTTCTCAGTAAATGGGCCATTGCGATGCTTCCCTTCATCGACTTGCCAGCAAAAACAATATCCACCGCTTTCTTGTTTCCATGGCTGAACGGTGGGTTCAGGACCAGCAAGTCGACACAGCTGCGTTTCGGCAGCACTTCAACCGTGTCGTTATGGAGCAAGTCTCCTACAGACAAGAACCAGTCGGGTCTTCTCAGGCGAAGGTGCGAAATCGCGTCCTCGTCGCGGTCTATTCCAATGGATCGGACAGACCCGAATACGGCATTCGCCGCATCTAATAATCTGCCTGACCCACAAGTCGAGTCCGCGCAGGTGATGGGGGAAAAAGGTAGATTCGCCCGCTCTAGAGCGCTTATAGCAACCCTTTCCGGCGTGTAATACCTATCCATATCAATAGGCATGGAAATCCTCAAAATCGTAAATATGCACGACCCCAATGCCAGAGGTACGTCCACTTTTCTTTACTGGGTAGTCGAACATTACCTCCGTCGTATCGGCGTATTTTATGGCAAATAAAATAGAGCCGATTGCGTGCGGCTTGGTACCCACGAGGGCCAAGTATATATAGTGGTCTGGGTAATCTCTACGAATCTTGTTCAAAGCGTTGAATGCCTCGAAAGGACAGCTTGCGCGAGCGTATCTGACTTCAGAGTGCGCGCGGTACTCGTCCAAAAACATTCGATTGCAGCCGACCGTGAAGGCAGGGTATTCAAGCTGAAAGCCTGGTGCTCCCACAACTGGGATTACTTTTGGTGTGGGATCTAGCGTGGACGCAAGATGTTCGGGTCGATTACCTTCAAAGCCCAGCATTGCAATGAATAAGCATTTTTCCTCGTCATCTGGCCCTGAAAGCTGCACGAAACCGGGCAACGGTGCTAATCCTTCAAACGTGACGCTTAAGTCGAAAGCGGCGGACGACGCAGGGCTAGGGTGGGGGGTATATGATTCGGGTTCAGCATACAAAACTCTGGTCCGAACCTTCTTTTCGTAAGCACATTTCAACAATGGAGCCCAGATGTTGTGCGTCAACCCGGTTACATCTATAAGCACATCCTCTGAAATAAAGAGCTTTGCTATCGCGTCTTCGTCTCTGAGAGATACTGTATTTTCGGTGCCGTCGTGGATAACTGTAATACTTTCTTTGTCTACGATCTTGATCCACATCACCCGCTTAGGGTCGGAGGTATAGATATCCTCCCACAGCGGCAGCCTTCCTCTGTTTTCCGCGGAATCTGCAGCCGATATGATGATTTCTTCCGGTTTGATATCAGCAACGGTGATATTTTTGAATCGTTTAGTATTCAGCGATGGGGGCGGCATTGTGATCATGTTGAAGTCCCACCATCATAAAAAGCAGAAAACAAGGCCAGTTGTTCGGGTAGCTCTTCCTCTGTAGTCTGTGGTCTATCATCCAAAAGCGTTGATATTGCCCGAGAAGGTCGATCCTCTATGACGCTAATCAAGGTGGAAGCATCAATCGTCATTCGTCTTTTCTTACGATGCGATATTTCAAAAAATGCACTGAAAATTCGATGGAGACGATATTCATCATCACGTAACTCAGCATTGCTTGTAGATTTAGTTCTTGGATCTGATTCAAAAGCTAAGTGCCCGACACCTTCCTGAAGAAGTTCATGAATTCGAGATGCTCCCGCTTGGCTTCCCGATAGCACAAATGATGTGACTTCAGGAGTTTTTCCGCTAGGTGCGCGCGCGAGTTCAAAAAAAACTTTGCCGATCGCGAGGACAATCCGCTTCAATTGCACTCCGTGATCTGCAAGCCCTTCAAGTTGATTAAGTCGTCGCTTCCCAACTTCTCTAGCTGCAAGTGTTTGAGATTTTGGAGATAAGGTTAGAAGCTGCTGCTTCGGCGTTTCCTCATTAAGTTGGTAGTCGATAGCAGTATCAATTAATTCAAGAAAATATCTAATGTTGCCTGCGGCTAAAGAAAGGAGAGTTCTTTCCCCACAATAGAATTTCCTGATTCTTGCTCCTTTACGACCTTTAGATAGCCAAAAAAGGCTCGCATAACCATGATTTCCAAGTCTGGTTTTCCACTCCGTTTCATTGTTGTACCAGTCGTGCGCAAGTTCGGTCAACGACCCTCCCTCGCTTTCTTGCCAGTATTTTAAGAAGTAGAGTTCGCCTTTGTGTTTCTCTTTAAAAAATTCAATGTTTTCAATTCCATTCAGCTCGGCAAGTATCGCATCAGCAACACGATCAGCGCCTAGAACCACAGCCTCTTCGGTCAGCGATAGCTCTTGCAAAAACTCACGGAGATTTCCTGAGACTGGCGCTCCTACGCTTTGGGCAAATCTCAATCTTAGCTCTGCAACAGCCTTTGCGAATAGTTCAAACCCCTCATCGGCGATTTCAATCTCAAGACAGTCATCGGGCACTCTAAGTACATCTTGGCCATCCAGTGTTTGCCTATTTCTAAGTCCGTTTTTTCGAACGCCAACTTTATACGATAGAGGTGGTTCAGCGTGTTTGATATAAGTATTAAGTATTGCCTGTTGATAATTTAACAGGTTTTCGTATTCATCAATGCAGCAGAATATAACCCTGTCACCCAGGAGACCCTGAGTTCTTAACACTTCAGCAAAAGTGCGAAGGGGGGCCTCAGCCATAGAAAGGGTGATGCCCATATCTTTAAGTGGGTTGTTGACTTGCAACTGAAGCGAGGAAATTGCTTTCTTTATGGTGCTTTTTAGCTTGTCAAGCGTTTCGCACTCTTCTATACCTAACTCGTTGGATACTGAGCTTAAGTTCTCTGCAGAAAGCTTTATGCCCATACGAAGTTCTAGCCACGATGCAAGGGTAACTATCTCGCTGCAAGCTATTAAATTAAAATAGTGCGCAAAAAGCTTTGACCAGCGCTCCTCGTCGATACCGCTTCCTGTAAAAGCTCGAACACGATTTTTGTTCATTCGAACGAGAATGCCGAGATAGTCTTGATCGGCAAACGATAGGCCTTCGCCCTCCATTCTCTCTAGCATCGAGTCGTAACGTAACGACTGAAGTGCAGTAGTCTTACCTGTTCCGCGACCGCCGATGAGAAAGCATGGCCGCATGACTTGCAGCTTCCCGAGGTAAGTAGGCGTCACAAACAAGTCTTTAAAGTTGGCGGACGGCCACTCAGCCCTGTTATCACCAAACAGCTGTCGCAAGACAGCATTCGCATTAGACTCGCTCAATTAATGGCTCCCAGTTATTGTTGCCTGGCGACCAAAAAATTGGTAGCGTCGCGTCAGGTATCGAGTGTTCAAAACCAAACATAAGTCCTCGCTCTTTATATCCAAACATTAGCCAGTTCTGGTTGTTAGCTATGTACTGTTCAGTGGGTGTCAATCTCGACGCGTACTTTGATAGCAACCTTAAAATTGGCGATCTCATGCTTGGTGTAGAATCGATGACACCTTGTAATGTTGATTTTTGTTCAATCACATGAGTGGCACAGACCGCGACCATCGGGGCTTTAATATTGATATTTTCCAAACCAAAATCAGTTGTCACCAACGTTACGTATAGTGGGGTAAACCCCGCAACGATGCTTGCATGTTCGAATGATCTTCCCGTTTTATCGGTTGCTTTCCACGTGGATAAGAATTGGTCACCAGAGCCCACGAAATCATCGATGAAAACGACGGTTTTTCCTTTGTAGGCGTGCTGCAGCGCTGCTTCTGTATCCAGAATAAAACTGTCGTTGAGGTGTAGTAGTTGGCGAGCCTTGCGGCAGAGGAGATAGCCGGAGTCGGTAGGGTTTGGATGTTCCCCTTTCACGGGAGTAAGGATTGCGGAGTTTAAGCTTGCGATCAGATGAGAGCCTGTTGGCGCTGATGGGCCTTTGGGCATGCCATCTCCGATCGAATTATACGAGGCCACCAACAACGCGTCAGTTAATGGTCGGTTGTAGTACGTAAATTTGTCTAAGAGAAAAGCGGCTACGTGTGCATCTTGCACCTCAAAATTGGCCAGCCAAGCACGAGGCCGCAGAATAGGCTCAGAGGGCCATAGTCCGGCACGCTTGAGAATGTCGCATTTGGCTAAGGTCTCTTGGACTTGGGTATCCGCACGCAAAGGTGATCTCCATTTCTCCTCGCTGCAGTTCGAGATGCATGGTTAGCGATTCTGGCGACTGCATCTCTGTCCAGAAGCGGAAAGTAATAATTGTAGGTCTGGGGGGATGGTGGTGGCGGTACTGTTCAATTTGCCCTAATTTGAGGCTAGCAAAACGCCACGCGGCCGTCCATCGGGTTCTGGGAGGCTACCCCCGTTTTCAATGACGGCATTATGCATGCACTCTCGATGAAAAGCGTTGGAGATCATAGAGGTTCCCGGGGTGACCCTGAATCGCGGTCACCGCACAGGCGCGCCTTGCTGCATTTCTAGCTAAGCTGTATCCCTGAGCCGGGCCAGACCCTGTCTGATATGGCCGGCGTTTTCGCCAATCGTTTGCAGCGCTCCCCGGAAATTTTTCGCCCGCCTCAGTTAAACCCTGTTGTTCAACCTGAAGCGTCAGCTCCATCACTGCCGCCTCCAGAGCTAACTGATTGTGGTAGATCCTCTCTAGCACATCCGACAGCGAATAATCACCTGACATGAATCGACTCCTTTCGAGAAAACCCAAGCATAGCAGCGACAGTGCCCGTAACAGGCACCACAACGAAGTCGCTTAAAATTTGCTACAGGCGGGAATGACAGCTGTCAGATTACAAATGGTCAGCGCATGTGCGGATCACTGGTATCAAATGGCAGATACGTATGTATGCGCTAAAGAGACGCGGATAATTAATTTGTACGGACAACAATTTAGAGAAGTGATCGGATAACGCTGGTACAAAACTGGTACGAGGAAAATCGTTGTCGGCTGCAGGCTGCGTAGATAAAGGGGGTTATCAGTAGTAGGTCCAATCCATCATCGGGGCGACGGAGAAGCGGCGGGAGAGCGGGGCGGGTGTGGCGGTGATTGGGGGCATTGGCGGTTCTGAGATGGGTGGGGCTGGGAGGTGGGGAGTTTATCAGGATTGGGGTTACAGGGCTCAGGCGAGCTTTTCTGCGATTGTTCTGTGTTGGTCTCGGTGCCCATGAGCGGAGGGGCGTCCGGGTGGGCGCCCCTTTGTGACGTCAGGACGGTTCAGCATCCATACGTCGCGCAACGACATCCAGCACATCGCATCCATCACGCAAAGGTATGCAGCAAAGCAATGCGAAGTCACTGAGTATTACCGAGTCCGTGGTGATGTCGCCGCGCATCGCGAGGTTTTCCAGGATCTGCGTTACCGCACCAATTCGGTAGCGTGCGGTGCTAAGCAGTGAATGCAGCGGTTGCGTGGTATTCACATATAGTGAGGGAAGATCGTCGGCGTTGCTGGTTAAAGCCATGTATTCGTTCATAAGTGAAGCTCCATTAACTTAAGGGATCTATCACTCCAATTGCATCGGGTCGCCAAACCCGACACGCCGTTTTGGCGCTGGATGGACTATAGGCTTCGTGACAATAGCGCAGCAATGGACATGAGCCCGGACAATTCCCAGAGTCGTGTAGGTCGTTGCTCTTTTGACAGTTTGTCTGGGGAACTCCCTTTTTTGCCTCAAGCAATCAGCACCTGAACCAATGCTGTCGCCCAGCAAAGTTTCATAATTCCCGGCGGGCTTGCGGCGTAGGATGACTACCTAAGGTCACCGCGCTTCCAGCCCACAGGAAACTGAAAAATGATCTCGAACCTCTTCAAAGTCGCTCTGATCGCCGGTGCATTGCTGTTGAGCGCCTGTTCGGGTGCAAGCACCCATAGCGAATATTCGGAAGCCACCCTGCCGTCTGCCGGTTTTGGTCCGGGGCCTACCAACAACCCCAATAAGATGAATTTCCATGGCAGTGCGCTCGGCAACAGCTTCGGCGAGTACAGTTCGGGGTTGTTGCACGACGATTAACGGCGGAAGTGTTTCCGCCGTTTTGCGTTTTGCCTGATGTGCCGTGTGCTTTGGGTTGGCGACTGCTGCGCAGTCGGACGCAGGCTTCGCCAGCTGCTACAGGGATTGTGTGTGGGTGCTATTTGGGCTCGGGTGTCGCTATCCACTGGCCCAATACTTTTTGGTAGTTGCCTGTGACTTTGGCCAGGTGCAGCCACTGATCGACGTACAACTTCCAAGTCATGTCATCACGTGGCAGCAAGTAAGCCTTCTCGCCATACTGCATGAATTGCTTCGGGTTCACCGCGCACAGACCGGGTTTGAGTTTCTGCTGATACAGCGCTTCCGAAGCATCGGTGATCATCACGTCAGCCTTCTTGTCCAGCAGTTCCTGGAAGATGGTCACGTTGTCGTGAAGGCGTAATTGCGCCTTGGGTAGAAAGGCGTGAACAAAGGCCTCGTTGGTGCCGCCGGCCGGTTCGACCAAACGAACCGAAGGCTGGTTGATTTGCTCGACGGTCTGGTACAGCGCCTGATCTTCGCAGCGCACCAGCGGGATTTTGCCGTCGACGTCCAGCGTGGTGCTGAAGAAAGCTTTTTTCTGGCGTTCCAGCGTGACCGAGATGCCGCCGACGCCGATGTCGCATTTGCCCGCGAGCATGTCGGGCATCAGGGTTTTCCAGGTGGTCTGCACCCACTCGACCTTGATGCCGAGGCTGTCGGCCAGCGAGCGGGCCATGGCGATGTCGATGCCCGAGTATTCGCCGTCTTCGGCTTTGACGGTGTAGGGTTTGTAGTCGCCTGTTGTGCACACGCGCAGTTGGCCTTGTTGGATGACGCTGTCCAAATGCGATTGTTCTGCCTGAGCGGCAAACGATAGAGCGAGCAGACCACCGAGCATCATTGTGCTTTTTAGGTTGTTCATTGTTATCCGGCTTCCATGATGGAGTGGGGGCTGAGAGTACTTACTTTCTGCTGCACCGCTCAACATCATCCTGGGTTTTCAAATCGGTCTCGATTCCCAATCGGTATTTGCAGTAGTCGATAATCCACGCGCGTTGCTCTTGCGTCAGGCGTTCCACTTTTCGAGTGTCGCCGTCATTGGCGTGGATGTTGTAGAACTCGATTTGCAGGGTTGGGTGTTTCTTGATGAAGGGGATTGTTTCGACGTCGCCGTCTTCAACGGCGTTGTAGTAACCAAGATTCAGCACGCCCAATAAGATCAGCGCGGTAACAGCGATCAGTTTTTTCATCCTTGAAACTCAGCGGGGGAATGGATAACACCGACGCTCATAAATACTCCCGAATTTCCTTCCAGACGTATCCGTAGCTGTAGCGCAGCCAAGCGATTTTCACTTTTGCGAAGGTGCGACGAACCGGACTCGACGCTCGTGCGCTCAATGTGTTTTCGATTTCACTCAGTAGCCAGTCATCCTTGAAACCCGTCCAGATGGGTGGAACGGTCGCTTCCAGGTTCCAGAAACAGACCGGTGCGACTTCTGTGTAAAGGATGTCTTTTGCGGCTTTTAAGTCGTATGGCCGAATTTGCTCGGCGATGTAAGCGTAGTCGACGGGGTTGTCTACGAACGCCTCAGCCAGTGCTATCCGGATGCTCGCTTTCTGTTCCGGGGTCAGAGTGGCGGTGATGGACATGCCTGTTCCTTCAGGGGGGTCGTTGGGGTGGTTTTACCACAGAGCGACCGATTACAGGCGTGCGCCATAACCCGAAGCCGCCCAGGAGCCCGCCCGCGGCCAGCCCCTTCACGAAGGTGCGTCTTGATGTGTTGGAGTGCATGCCGTTTTCCCGGTCCGTCAGCGTGGAGAGAGCTTGACGACGAGGCTAACGGGCGGTGCCTTTCAGCAGGTTGAGGCGGGGATTACAGTTTTGACAGTTTCATGCCGTATTTATTGGCGTGTATCGGGCGTTAATGCTGCGGCTACAGTGCCGCCACCGCAATTGATATACGAAGACGACTTCAACCAGCGTTGATCCGGATAGTAAGAAAACAACAACTGCCCATCTTTCATCGAATCAATCAACTTATGCGCAATCGCCGGCCGCACAGCCGGACAACCCAGGCTTCTACCAATCCGGCCATTCGCTCGGGCAAGAACCGGACTGACATAAGGCGCCCCGTGAATAACGATCGCCCGCTCAAATGCGTTGTCATTGAAACCCGGCTCCAGACCTTCCATGCGCAAGGAATAACCGTTCTGGCCGACATAGCTCGACTGGGTGCGGTACAAACCTAGGCTGGTGGCAAAGCTTTCATTCTGGTTGGAGAACTTGACCGCCATGTTCTCGCCGCTGTTGCGACCATGGGCAACCAGTTCGTGGAACAGTAATTTACGTTTCTTCAGATCGAACACCCACAACCGTTGTTCGGTCGAAGGCAGTGAATAGTCGATGACAGCAAGTCTTTGGACAGGTGCTTTACCTTGGGCCGAGCTGCATTGGGTAGCGCGTACGGCCAGCCCGATGACTTTGGCGTTGGCGCCTGGTGCTGCTTTGAGCAGCGCGGCTTCAAGCGAATCGGCGTAGGCTGCCGGTACCGAAACTAACGTCAGCAGCAAGGCCGTGAATAGGAAACCAAAGCGGTCTGGCGCCATATGTAAGTCTCACATTAATGTTTCGAGTCTAGCAGTGTGCAGGATGCTAGCCGTTGAATACGGGGCGATTAAGGATTATCCATGGGGCAGTTAACAAGGTTATTCGTCATAAGCCGCATCTTTTTTATGGGCTTTCTGATCAGCGGCGCAGCGATTGCAGAAACTTCGCCGATTGAGGCGGTATCTGCCGTCATCAGCAGAACTGGCGCAGCACCTGACGATTACGTCGCTCAAACGATTCAGGCGGCACTTGAGCCATTGAGTTCAGCGTTTCCACCCTTGCTCACTTCCCGTGGCCATCAACGGGTGGACCCGAGTCGCGTGGTCATGGATTTTTACATGCATCGGAGTTATCGCTCGGCCTGGGCGAACGACAGCGATGTCATTCAGTTATTGAAAAGCCTGAGCGAGACCCAGGCCGATGGGTTGGACCCTGCGGACTTTCATATCGATGAGTTGGCGAAGGCCCGAGCGTCGATGCAGGCAGCAGAGCCGACGGTGGCGCAACGAGCGGCGTTCGATATCGCGGCCACCCGGACCTTTATCACGGCGCTGCTACAATTGCGGCGCGGCAAGGTTGACCCTTCGCGTCTGGACATCCATTGGAATTTCGACCCTGTCGGCGCCGATCCTCGTGGAGACATGAATAACTTGTTCGCCGCGCTCGATGCTCATGACGTGGCGCGCGCTTTCGCCGAAGCGCCACCACAGGAGGCGGTTTACCGCAGCCTGCGCGTGGGCCTGGCGCAACTGCGCAAGGTTCGGGGTGCGGGTGGCTGGCCGAAGATTGCCGAAGGCCAATCGCTCAAGCCTGGCATGGATGACGCCGCGGTCGCGCAGTTGCGAGCACGTTTGGTGGTGGGTGGCTATCTGGCCCCATCAAAGAAGCAACGCACTGATTACGACGACAGCGTCGCCGCGGCGGTGAAAAAGTATCAGACCGAGCAATACCTCGGGGCGGATGGCGTGGCAGGGGCCGCGACACTGGCTGCGTTGAATGTGCCCGTAGAGGCACGGATAGACCAGGTTCGGGTGAACATGGAGCGCGCGCGTTGGTTGCTGTACAAACTTCAGGGCACTTTTGTCATCGTTGATATTGCGGGTTACAAAGTGGCGCTTTATCGCGACGGTAAGGCGATATGGCGTTCCCGGGTTCAAGTCGGCAAGCCGTTTCGCAGTACGCCAGTGTTTCAAGCCGAGATTACTTATGTAACGTTCAACCCCACCTGGACCGTGCCACCGACGATCCTCGTCCAAGACATGCTGCCGAAGATTCAACGAGATCCCGGCTACCTTGCCGCTAACCGTATAAGAGCCCTTGATCGAGAGGGCAATGTGCTCGATCCGTCGACCGTCGACTGGGATAACCCGCGTGGTATCACGCTGCGACAGGATGCCGGGCCGGATAATTCGCTGGGGCAGGTGGTCATTCGGTTTCCCAATGACTATTCGATTTATCTCCACGACACGCCGCATCGCGAGTTGTTTGCGCAATCACGCCGTGCCACCAGTTCAGGCTGCATACGAGTGGAGAACCCGCTGCAGTTGGTTGAGCTGCTGTTCAACGACCCTGTTCGTTGGAACAGTGCCGGAATACAGGCTCAGCTGGCTAACGGCAAGACCGAAAACATCAGACTGCCCATCAAGGTGCCGGTGCTGTTGGCTTACTGGACGGTGGACCTGAGTAACGATGGTCGAGTGATGTTTAAACCCGATGTGTACGGGTACGATTCCGCGGTACTGCGGGGGTTGAATCTGCCTTCGGAACTGCCCGTTCTGGATGTGCGACGAGCAGGAACTTCCGCTGTCGCGACGGGGCAAAACCAGCAGTAGCCATGAAGGAATTGGGACTTGTCACCCGTATGGAAAGGGCAGGTCATCGATGCGCCAACGATGCAAGCGCTCTGCGTCAACCTTTGCGCTCTGTCGCAGATTCCGGCGTTGGCGAAGCCAAAAGGTTGGCTCACCCGTTGATAACTATCACAATGCAAAATAGTCACCGATCATCGATGTAAAGGGATAGGGAATTGAAGATGGATGTTGCGCAAAGAAAACCGTCACTCCTCACAGGTATGCTTGATGTGCATGACCTCGATGAGTGCCGCAACATTCAAAAAGGAGCTGTGTTTATCATTGCCTCGGGGGCGTCCGCTAAAGATTTTCCGCTGGAAAAGTTTGCCGACATTCCGATGATTACGATGAATGGCGCCATCTCCATGTTCTCCGGGACAGGTACCAAGCCATTCTTTTATGCCTGTACAGATCAAGGCTTTTCCCGACAGCAACCCGAACTGTTTTCAGAGGCGATGCGCATCAGTCAGCGGGTTGCACTGTGGCAAGAGCACATCTGGCATACGACGGTAGCGCCTGAGGGCGAACTGTATTTACTCGGCCGAGCACCCAAGCTCTCCTGGACGGACCTGGTTTTCAGGGCCGATAAAGAACTGGTCAGAAGTCGCAAGCTCGGAAACGGCCGCAATAGAACCCTTGGTTTCAGCAAGAACCTTAAACGCGGTTTTTTTGATGCCCGTACGGTGGCTTATCTGGCGTTGCAGATTGCCTATCACGTGGGCTTTACCAAGGTGTTTTTGGTAGGCGTCGACTTGAATCAGTCTGTGAGCCGTTTTTACGAAGAGGCAGGCACGTTCGCCTCGCCATGCCTGCTCGATCAGCATTTTTATACGAGAATCCTGCCGTCGTTCGAGATCTTGTCGAAGTACGTCGTGGATGATGATTTTCAGGTCTACAACTTGTCCAGTTCCTCAAGGATTCCGGGTGAACTTATTCCCCGAGTGACGCTGGATGAGATCGACAAGATGATCTAAGGGTTGGTCGGGCTTTATTGAAATGGGCGCCCTCGGGGCGCCCATTTGTGTGTGTGTGATTTATCGACCGTCAACCGTTCGGCAATTGCGTCGGATCTGCAAATAAGCGTCGCCTAAGCTTTGATTTATCCGGACATTCTTCCGGTACTTACAAGGAAGGTGTGGCATGACTTTATTAAAGTTCGGCGCGTCGATCCTGATGGTCTGTCTGGCAGGCTGCGCAACCAGCAATAGTTATGAGCCTCCACCGGTTCCGGCATCTGCGATGACGCTAGACGATGGGCAAATTCATAGCACGTTAGTGGGTAAGAAGTTTTATGGAACCACCCGGCAGGGCGGTCACCCCTACTCGATCAGGTTTTTAGCCGATGGTATCGATGTGTTCGAGATGGCGCCTGACGCGCCGGAGAAAGAACGGTGGACTCTCAAAGACGGTGTTGTTTGCGTCATACCTAACAAGTACCCAACCGAATGCAGCCAAGTGAAGGTCGCCAATAATGAGTATTGGTTCGTCGACCCAAAGAACGGGAGAGTCAACGCACATCTGAAGCTCACGCCTTGATGGTGATTCTCGTGAAGGAATGGGCGTTCGTGGTACGCCCATTCTTTGTGATCATGCCTGGCCCAGTTCCTCGCGCAAAAACTCCCGATTCGGAGGCCGCCATCACCGCTCGCACGGAATTGGCGGCGTGCTTTCAATTGGCGGCGCTGCACGGTTTGGAAGAGGGCATCTGCAACCACTTTTCCGCCATGGTGCCGGGTCGGGATGACCTGTTTTTCGTGAACTCCTACGGCTACGCGTTCGAAGAAGTCACCGCTGACAACCTGCTGGTGCGATTTTCAGGGCAACGTCGTGGTGGACGAAGACTACAACGGTCTGGCGCTCGACGAGTCTGAAGGCGACCGGATTGCCAGCGTCATGGGCGATGCCGACATTCTGTTTTTGAAGAACCACGGGGTGATCGTCGCCGATGCGGCGACTCGCCAAAGGACATTTGCCCCATCCCCCCCCGTAGACTAAGCTCACAAAAAATAAGGGTTTTGGGGTGTTGCCCATGCCTTACCCTTACAGGACGCGCTTTTGCCTATCCCTCTTCACGATCTGCACAACGCCACCGGCGTCACGTTGAAACGGCTACCTCTGCGCAAAGCAGCGGTGCTGTTTATTGCGGTCGTGTGCCTGAGCCTGTGCGGTTTGCTTTACCTGCAACTGGAGCAGTCGCGCCGGCATGACTTGGCATTGGCGCAAGTGGCGTCATCAAACCTGACGCGGGCCATGGCGCAGCAGGCCGAAGACACCTTCATGCAAGCCGATCTGGTACTGACCAGTCTGGCGGACTGGATTCAGGCTGACGGTTTCGGCGCGCCCCAAAAGGCACGCTTGCAGAAAACGTTCGCCCGGCGGGTGCAGGCGCTGAATCAATTGCACGGGATATTTCTGTTCGACCAAAAGGGGCAGTGGATCGTTAGCTCCTTCGAAGACCTGCCACGCGGCCCGGGTGTGGCGGATCGCGAGTACTTCAAGTTTCATCAGCAGAACGTCTCCTCCCAGGCGCACATCGGGCCGGCGATTCGCAGTCGAAAAAATGGCGAGTGGATCATCCCGATATCCAAACGGGTGAACGACAAGAATGGCAACTTCCAGGGCGTCTTGTTGGCCGGTATCAAGATGGCGTACTTCGATCAGTTCTTCAAAAGCTTCAGCATTGATGACAACGGTTCGATGTTTTTGGGGCTGACCGACGGAACGTTGCTGGCGCGACGGCCGTTTGTGGAGTCGCAGATTGGTACGTCCCTGGCCAAGAGCGAGATCTTCGAGAAATTTCTGCCCAACGCGCCTTCCGGTAACGCGATGTTCAGCTCGCTGGTCGATGGTGTTGTGCGGTTGTATGGCTACCGTCAGCTCGACACTTATCCGCTGGTCGTGTCTGCCGCCTCGTCCAGGGATTCGATTCTCAAGGATTGGAACGACACGGCGTTTCGCTCCACGGTCATCGTTGCCCTGGTGGTGCTAGGCGTGGGGTTGTTTGGTTGGGTGTTCCTTTATCAGGTGCGTGTCGGCGAACAGGTCGAGGCGGATTTGCGCAAGGCAAAGGAAGCGCTGAAGCTGATCGCGACCCACGACAGCCTGACCGGCCTGGCCAATCGCCGGCTGTTCGAGGGAGCGCTGGACATCGAGTTCGGCCGAGGTGCCCGGCAGTCGAGTTCGCTGAGCCTGATCATGCTCGATATCGATTACTTCAAACGCTACAACGACGCTTACGGCCACGTGGCAGGGGACCATTGCCTGGCTGAAGTGGCGCGGGCGGTGAAGGGGTGCTGCCATCGAAAAGCCGATTTGGCCGTGCGGTACGGCGGTGAGGAATTTGCGGTATTGCTGCCCGACACCGACATTCACGGCGCGATGGTGATTGCCGAACAGATCCGCCGCAGCGTCATGGACAAGAACATCATCCACAGCGGTTCACCCACGGGCATCGTGACGGTCAGTCTAGGCTGTTATTCGTTTGTACCGACGGGGCGGGACAGCATGGAAGTGTTCATCGAGCGTGCGGACGCGGCGTTGTATCAAGCCAAGCATTCGGGGCGAAACCGCTCGGCGGTGCTGTCGATGGAGGGCGGTGTCGAGGCACTGCTGCGTTCGGATCGTTGAGGTGTCTCTCGATGTTGTTTCACCCGCGCAACACCCCGGCCAGCCGGCTGTCTGCCTGTCAGATCCCCTTCAATTGATCGTCTAGAGTTGCGGTAACGCTGCCGATCCCGGCAGGTCTCCCCACCGCACGGATGATCGTCAGAATGTTGATTACTCAAGCATTGACAGCCGTTGCTCTAACCGTTGCAGCCTGCGCCATCTTTCCGCTCACGAGCCACGCTCAATCGAAAGTCACAGCCGAAGAAGCACACGCCATCGGCGTGGATGCCTACCTTTATTTTTACCCGCTGTTGACCATGGACATCACCCGCAAGCAATTCACCAACATCGAACCGGGCAAGGAATTCGGTAAAGGTCCGATGAATACCTTTGTCAGCGTGCCGCAGTATCCACCTGCCGATTTCAAAGGGGTGGTGCGCTCGAACTTCGACACCTTGTATTCCATTGCCTGGCTGGATTTGACCGAAGAACCGCTGGTGATTGCAGCGCCCGATACGGCCGGGCGTTTCTACTTGCTGCCGATGCTCGACATGTGGACCGATGTATTCGCCTCACCGGGCTGGCGCACCACGGGCACCCAAGCGGGGCAGTTTCTGGTGACACCGCCGGGCTGGACCGGGACGGTGCCTGCCGGACTGAACCATCTGCCGGCGCCTACGCCCTTTGTCTGGGTCATTGGCCGCACCAAGACCGACGGCGCTGCGGACTACGCGGTGGTGCACAAGATTCAGGCCGGCTACACCGTGACACCGCTGTCCCGGCTGGGCAAAAGCCCTGAGCCGGTCAGCGTGAACGTCGACCCGGCCGTGGATATGAAGACCCCGCCGAAGATCCAGGTCGACACAATGTCGGCAGCCAACTACTTCGCCTACGCCGCCGAACTGCTCAAAGTGCACCCAGCGCACATCACCGATCAACCGATCCTGGGGCAGATGAAGCGTATCGGTATCGAACCCGGAAAATCCTTCGACATGGATGCGTTGGAACCTGAAATCAAAGAAGCACTTCAGACCGTGCCCGAGGACGCGCAGACGCTGATGACGTGGAAGGTTCCAACCCTCGCTCGTGTGGTCAACGGCTGGTCGATGAACACCGACACCATGGGCGTCTACGGCAACTACTAGCTCAAGCGCGCGATCGTCACGCAACTCAGGCTCGGCGCCAACTTGCCCGAGGATGCGATTTATCCGCTGAACATCGGCGATGTCGAAGGCAAGCCACTCGATGGAACGAACAAGTACGTGCTGCATTTCGACAAGGGTGAAACGCCGCCGGTAAACGCTTTCTGGTCGATCACCTTGTACGACCCCGAGGGTTTCCAGGTCGGCAATGCGCTCAACCGCTTTGCACTCAGTAGCTGGATGCCGTTCAAGACTAACGCCGACGGTTCGCTGGACATCTACTTCCAGCACGAAAACCCCGGCAAGGACCTTGAAGCCAATTGGCTGTCGGCACCGAAGGGCGGGTTCAATCTGACCATGCGTTTGTATGGGCCCAAGCCCGAGGTTTTGAACGGCAAGTGGAACCCGCCACCGGTCAAGCCAGCCTAGTCCCGCGTTTCAGGCCAAAAAGCAGCCGACGATCATCGGCTGCTTTTACGCGTCCAACTGCCCGTCCCGCCGCCGGCACCGCCCGTTCCACCGCCCGCCGCGCCCGTGCCACCCCCCGCGCCAGAGCCGCTGTTCCCGGCATTGCCACCATTTCCGTCACCCGACGAGCCCGATCCGCTATTCCCGCCGTTAGCGTTTTGGTCGCTCGAGGGTTGGCCAGGGTTATTGTTGGACGCCATTGTCGAGCCGCCGATTGAACCCGATTGGGTACCGGTCGCATCAGCGCCATCGCCTGAAGCTGAAAAAATGCCGACGGACATGGCGGACAGCACTCCAGCCAGCAACAGCGAAGTCATTTTGATGCTCATCATGGTGCGTCTCCAAAGATGAGTCGTTACCTGATGTTGGTGTGAAGGGCAGGGCGCTTGCGTCCGTCCGGCATGATCCGTTCGTGGCGCACGATGCCTTCCAGTATGTCCATCAGCAGGCATTCCCGGCATCAAAAGGTACGCGGGCGATCCGTGCAATTACAGGGCAGCGGCCGTCGATTGGCAATGGTTGTGTAATCGGTTCTTCATTAGCGGCAATGACTTGCGTTATCCAGGCGCCAAGGCCGAGCATGGCTGCTATGTTCAGTAAGCGTTCGGCGAGTGCCCTGGTAAAAAAGCATTGCGAGCGTCGCATCCCGATCAGGCAATCGATTGACAGGATCAAGTGCATGGATATGAACGCTGTTACCACTGTCGCCGCTCCCCGTCATACGCCGATAACCCGCAACCTGGTGTTTGTCATCGGCTTGCTGTTTGTCCTGGGTGTGCTGATCGCCCTGTTGGCCTTGTTCAACATTGCCGGGAGGCTGGACGCCCAGGACCTGGCCAAGACCACTTTCTACACCCAGCGTGCGCTGGAAAACCGCATCACCGCCTCGAAAAACTACATCGCCAGTTATGCAAACTGGACGACCGCCTACGACCATTTGAACGGCAAGGTCGATGTGCAATGGGCCTACGTTGAGCAGAACCTGGGCAAAACCTTGTTCAGCATCGATCACTACGATGGCGTCTTTGTGGTCGATCATCAGCAAACCAAATACGCAGTGGTGCGCGGGCTTCAGGTGCAGGAGGCGGCGACCACCTATCTTTCGGCATCGATGGCGACGCTGATACAGGCAGTCCAGAGTCAGGAAAGCCTCATTGAACCCGTCAGCCGGTTCACGCTGTTCGAGGGCAAACCGGCATTGCTGACGGCTGCCGCGATCGTCCCCAATGACGAAAGGCCGGCGGCCGATCCTCAAAGCACCTCGGTGATGGTGTTCGTCGACCAGTTAAGCCCTGACAAGCTCAGCGCCTTGAGCGCCGATTACGGTTTGCATGATTTGAACCTAGCGTCTGATACCGCCATCTCGCCCGGCAGGCCAGCCGTGGCACTGGCGGACACCGGCTACAGCCTGGTTTCCCGACTTGAGCAACCGGGTCACCAGTTACTCTGGTCGCTGCTGCCGCCATTGGGCGGCGCGCTGTTGGTCTTGGCGTTGTTGACCGCTTATTTTTTCCGGTATGTCTTACGCACGTCCGGGCACGTGGATGCCAGCTACACCAGCCTCGATTTATCGAACCAGGCGCTGGAGGCCAGTGAAGAACGTTTTCGTGCAGTGGCTGAGGCCGCTTCCGACTGGATCTGGGAAATCGACGACAAGCATTGCCTCTCTTATCTGTCAGGACGTTTCGCCACCGTCACCGGTTATTCCGATCAGCAATGGATCGGGCAGGACATCGGGCAACTGCTCAATTGCGATACGCTGCCCTTGTCGCTGTGGCTGCATAAGCTCAATGAAGAACAGCCCGTCAGCCATTTGCGCTGCTCCTATCGCGATCAGTCGGGGCAGCAGCGTATTTGCCGGGTTTCGGCACGGCCGATCCATCGCAAGGGCGCGGTGCTGGGCTATCGCGGGACGGCCAGCGATATCACCGATGAAGTCGCTGCCCATGCCCAGATCCAGCATCTGTCGTTGCACGATGCCCTGACGGGGCTGCCGAATCGCAACAAACTGGCGCGTTTCCTCGACGAGGCCCTGGCGCAGAAAGGGCATTCGGCGGCGCTGGCGCTGTTGATGATCGATCTGGATAACTTCAAGCCGATCAACGACTCCCTTGGGCACCCGGCTGGCGACGCCGTGCTGCTGGAAGTGGCCACCCGATTGCGCGAGTGCACGCGGGACATCGATCTGGTCGCCCGGCTCGGTGGTGATGAGTTTGTGCTGGTGCTCAACGGCATGGACAGCCACGCCGAAATCGACCGGTTCTGCGAGCGTTTGCTCGAGAGCCTGCAGCAGCCGATTCATTACGAGCATCACACGTTGCACATCGGCGCGAGCATCGGTGTCGCCTTGAGTCGGCGTCAGGGTCACATCCCCAATGAGCTGATCCGGTGTGCCGACATTGCGCTGTATCAGGCTAAATCCAACGGTAAGAAGACCTGGTGCTACTTTGCGCCGCACATGAACGATCAGATCCAGCACCGCCGACAATTGGAAAACGACTTGCGCCGGGCGATCAAGAACAACGAGTTCGTGATGCATTACCAGCCGCGCTACAACATGGGCGGCAAGCAGGTGGTCTCGGTGGAAGCGTTGCTGCGCTGGCAGCATCCGGAACAGGGGCTGTTGAGCCCCGACGAGTTTATCCCTTTGGCCGAGCAGACTGACCTGATCGTGCCTTTGGGGCGCTGGGTGTTGCGCGAAGCCTGTGAAACGGCCCTGACCTGGCCCGGTGCGTTGATGGTGTCGGTCAATTTGTCGCCTGTGCAATTTGCCCGCAGCGATGTGGTGGAGGACGTCAGGGAGGCATTGATCCAGACCCGTTTACCGGCCAGTCGGCTGGAGCTGGAGATCACCGAAAACGTGATGCTCATCGATGTGGATGGCGCGTTGGCGACCATGAATGCGCTCAAGGAACTGGGTGTGCGGTTGAACATGGACGACTTCGGTACCGGCTATTCGTCCCTGGGTTACTTGCGCACGTACCCGTTCGACGGGATCAAGATCGACAAGCGTTTCATCTCGTCCATGAGCGGCGGCGGCAATGATCGCGCCGTGGTGCAGGCGATCATCAACCTGGGCAAAGCCATGGGCTTGACCGTGACGGCAGAAGGCGTCGAGACCCTGGAGCAACTGGACTTCCTGGTCTCGGACCAGTGCAATGAAGTGCAGGGTTTCTACTTGAGTCGGCCTATGGAGAAACAGGCCTTGCTACCGTTGCTCAAGGCATCGCATGACGAGTTTCCAGTGTAGGGGCGTGCCTTTAGTCGCCTGACTCGCTCGTAGAGGCAACTGCCGGGGCGCCCCCCCGGTCACAACTGGATATCGACCCTGCGTTGCGAGCGTTGGAACATGAAGAACCTGAAAATCGCGACATTCAACGTCAACGGCATGCGCGCCCGACTACCCAACTTGCTGGTCTGGCTTGAGCGAGAGCAGCCAGACATCGCTTGTTTGCAGGAACTCAAGTCGATTGACAGTGCATTCCCGGCAGCCGAGCTTGAGGCCGCTGGCTACGGCGCGATCTGGCAAGGTCAGTCTTCGTGGAACGGGGTGGCGATTCTGGCGCGGGATGCGCAGCCGCTGGAGAGTCGTCGAGGCCTGCCGGGTGATGACAGCGACACCCACAGCCGGTATCTGGAGGCCGCCGTGCACGGGATTCTGGTGGGCTGCCTGTACCTGCCCAATGGCAACCCGCAGCCGGGGCCGAAGTTCGATTACAAGCTGGCGTGGTTCGAACGGCTGATCCACTACGCGCAGACGCTTCAGGCCAGTGATCATCCCGTGGTCCTGGCCGGTGACTACAACGTGGTGCCCACCGACCTCGACATCTACAACCCGCGATCCTGGCTGAAGGATGCGTTGCTGCAACCTGAAAGCCGCGAGTGTTATCAGCGCCTGCTGGCCCAGGGCTGGACCGATTCCTTGCGCCATCTGTATCCAGAGGATCGGCTCTATACCTTTTGGGATTATTTTCGCCAGCACTGGCAAAAGAACTCCGGGCTGCGCATTGATCATCTGTTGCTTAACCCGGCGCTGAGCCCTTATCTGCACGAGGCCGGAGTCGATGCCTGGGTTCGCAACGAGCCGCATGCGAGTGATCATGCGCCGACGTGGATTCGGTTGAGTTCGCGCAAGCGGCGTTGATCTTTACGTGTGCGCCGATTGGCTAAATCAATTGTCAGTTGAACCGCTTTTTCCCTTATACATGGCGCCCATCGGCGGAGAAATCCGCGGCCCCTGCATAAGGACTGAGCAATGAGCGAGCCACACCTGAGCAATCTTGCGTTGTACCTGCAACGCCTGGGCTTCGACGCGCCTCCGGCGCCGACCCTGGAAACCCTGCGCCAACTTCAACTGCGCCACACCGGCGTCTTCCCGTTCGAAAACCTCAGCACGTTGTCGGGTCAGCCGGTGCTTATTGACTTGCCGTCCATCGAACAAAAGGTCCTGCACGATGGCCGCGGCGGTTACTGCTACGAACTCAACAACCTGTTCCTGGCCTTGCTCCAGGCGCTGGGCTTTGAAGCTCGCGGCATCTCCGGCCGAGTGGTCATGGGCCAACCCGAAGGCGCATGGACCGCCCGTACACACCGCTTGAGCCTGGTAACCCTGGACGGCGTGCGCTACATCACCGACGTCGGCTTCGGCGGCATGGTGCCCACCGCACCGCTGATGCTCGATACCCCGGCTGAACAGTTCACACCTCACGAACCCTATCGCATCGAGCAGCACGAGGATGGCTACACCCTGCGCGCCAATGTCGGCGGCGAATGGCGGGCGATGTACATCTTCGATTTACAGCGCCAGGAAGACATCGATTACGCCGTCGGCAATTGGTATGTCTCGACTCATCCCGAATCGTCGTTCGCCAGGCAGCTGATGGTGGCGCGCACCGGGGAAGGGTGGCGCCGCACGCTGAACAACGGCAGTTTTGCGATTCATCGGATCGGCAGTGAGACTGAACGGCGGCAGGTGACGGATGTGGATGAATTGATGGGTTTGTTGCGCAGCGAATTCGACATTCGGGTGCCGCGGGAGGCGGCGTTGCGCCGGGTTATTGAAGGGCTGATTCAACAACCCTGAGTCACATTTCGCCCCCGAACCTCACAGCTGCAGTCCCTCCTGCACCACCGAAAGCAGATTGTCTTCGGTCATGGCAATCGCATCCGGCTGTTGCCCGGATTGATCGATCGCTTGCAGCCACCACTGTGTCTCGCCGTGTTCGCTCACGGTTCGCAGCATCGAGAGTGCTTTTCCTTTGGTGCGGATCTCGACCCGCCCGGCACCATCCTCAGTGAAACGAGCGACGGGGTCGAAGGTGATGCTGTGGTGGTTGCCTTCAATCAGTAACTGGTCGATGGCGTAGTCGTAGGTCGCCCCGTCGGGATGACGCTCGAAGACGTGCGTCGGCACTCGCCGAATGTTCAGCCCGGCTTCGCTGAGCGGCGCCAGCCAGGCTTCGATGAGGTGGTAGAGCTCGTAAACCTGCGCAGGCCAGCCGTCTATCTGCTGATCGGCGCAGAGTGTCGCGTCGACGCTGGACTGCTGGGTTTGCTTCAGTTTCGCGGCGAGTTGGTCAGCCTTGCTCATGTCGATTTCCTATCGTGGTCTCAGTGAGAGCGTACCTCTATCAAGGTAGTGCACGTCTTGCCTTGCGTCATGTTGCCGGGAGATTTTGGCTTCAAGGGGCTGCCGGTTAAGAGTCTCGCTGGCTCGCGTTTTAACGAATATCCCGCCGCCACGTTCCGCTCTTGGGATGAAAGCGCCTGCACGCCACACCCAGTCTCGGGTAAATCCAGGGAATGCCGAACTGGCGAATCGTGAAGTAAAACCGGTAATCGACCAGGCCGGCGAAGGTCGCGAAAAAGTGTACCTCGTCCAGCCATACCAGCTCTGCCAGATAGTACGAGCTGTACAGGAATCCGACGAGGTGTTCGCCCAATACGCTTTGAAGGTCTTTACTGATCAGCGAAAAGCACACGGCTTCTTCAAAGGGGCAATCGAAGTCGGTCACCAACAGATAGCCGGACGCGGTTTCGTATTGGCGCAGCAGCGTGCGACCAGAAATGACCAGCGCTGAGCGGTGGCCGTCGATGATCACCGGTGATGTGTCGGGGCTCGGGTCGTCGGGGTCTTCAGGCCGCCAAAGGGTAAATCGCTCCACGGTGTTCATGGTCGTGAGAGGGCCCGGGATGTTGCGTCACGCTGGATTTTCTGGACTCGGCGCCACGCCCAGTGGGTGATCAGCCCGACTGCCGCGCCATCGATTAGCCAGAACATCCACAGCAACCGCCATTTAGGGTGAAGACAGACCAGTCCGGCGATCGCCACCCCAGCCAACACGCCAGTCACCCAGTTGGCGTAACCCTTGGCGCTGAGCCAGGCGTACAGCGGCGTGAAACCCACGAGCACGGGCACCACGCCAAAGAACACGCCACCGACCAAAAAAGGCAAAAAGACGCCGACGCCAACCCAGAGGCCAATCTCCAGATCAGGGGAATCCATGGCATAGGGCAGGGCAATGGCCAGGGCTTGCACGGCGACCACGGTGCAAAACGCGCCAAAGGTCAGGGGCAGGATCTGGGTAAGGTGTTCGAGTGCTGAGCGATCATTCAAGGTGGCGGCTTCCATGTCCGTAATTGTCCGCCAGGGTGCGGAGCGGCAGAGTTTATCAGGGAAGGTGCGGCGCAAGTCTCCGGTGTGGAATGGCCATGTGTCCATAATCTGACTGATTAGTTGTATACAACTCTATAGACATTTGTCCTGAGTCTTGCATACAGTGTGCGCATAACAAAAACCAGGGAACCCCCCAACCATGAAAACGCCCCATGTTTCACACCAACGGCCTGAGGACGAAAATCTCGGGATCGGCGCGAATATGGCTTACGGCCTGCAACACGTTCTGACCATGTACGGCGGCATCGTCGCGGTGCCTTTGATCATCGGCCAGGCGGCCGGGCTCTCACCGGCGGACATCGGTTTGTTGATTGCTGCTTCCCTGTTTGCGGGGGGCTTGGCGACATTACTGCAAACGCTGGGTTTACCGTTTTTCGGCTGCCAATTGCCGCTGGTACAGGGCGTGTCGTTCTCTGGTGTCGCGACGATGGTGGCGATTGTCAGCAGTGGCGGGGAGGGCGGGTTTCAATCGATTCTCGGGGCGGTGATTGCCGCGTCGTTGATCGGCCTGCTGATCACGCCGGTGTTCTCGCGAATCACCAAGTTTTTCCCGCCGCTGGTCACGGGCATTGTGATCACCACCATCGGCCTGACGCTGATGCCAGTCGCTGCACGCTGGGCCATGGGCGGCAACAGCCATGCCCCGGACTTCGGCAGCATGGCGAACATCGGTCTGGCGGCGGTGACGCTGGTGCTGGTTTTGCTGTTGAGCAAGATTGGCAGCGCGACCATCTCTCGTTTGTCGATCCTGTTGGCGATGGTTATCGGCACGGTGATCGCGGTGTTCCTTGGCATGGCGGATTTCTCGTCTGTCACTCAAGGCCCGATGTTCGGCTTCCCGACGCCGTTCCACTTTGGCATGCCGACCTTCCACTTCGCCGCGATCCTGTCGATGTGCATCGTGGTCATGGTGACCCTGGTGGAAACCTCGGCTGACATCCTGGCGGTGGGTGAAATCATCGGCACCAAGGTCGACTCCAAACGACTGGGCAACGGCCTGCGCGCCGACATGCTGTCGAGCATGATCGCGCCGATCTTCGGCTCCTTCACCCAAAGTGCCTTCGCCCAGAACGTCGGGCTGGTGGCGGTGACCGGGATCAAGAGCCGCTTCGTGGTGGCCACCGGCGGTTTGTTTCTGGTAGTCCTCGGTTTGCTGCCGTTTATGGGGCGCGTCATCGCCGCTGTACCGACTTCTGTCCTCGGCGGCGCCGGTATCGTGCTGTTCGGCACCGTGGCGGCCAGTGGTATTCGTACGCTGTCCAAGGTCGACTACCGCAACAACGTCAACCTGATCATTGTCGCCACCTCCATCGGCTTCGGCATGATCCCCATCGCTGCGCCGAATTTCTACGACCACTTCCCCAGCTGGTTCGCGACAATCTTCCACTCGGGCATCAGCTCCTCGGCGATCATGGCCATCGTGCTGAACCTGACCTTCAACCACCTCACTGCCGGTAACTCGGATCAACAGTCGGTGTTCGCGGCCGGTACTGAGCGCGTTCTGCGTTATCAGGATCTGGCAGCGTTGCGCGAAGGGGATTATTTCAGCGAAGGCAAACTGCGTGACTGCGACGGGAATGAGATTCCAGTGGTGGAGGCGGGCCATGAGTCGAGCGAGCATCGAGCGGCTCATGCCAAAAGCAGTGAGCATGTCTGACAGTTGTATTCGCTTAAAAGGCTGGTAGATCAAAAGATCGCAGCCTCGTTTCACTCGACAGCTCCTACATCTATGGTTACCCCCTTTTCTGCAATACTGTTTTTGATGCGTGTTTGGCTTGCTTTCATCTATCCGGCGTCTGAGTGGGGGTTGTGGTCCCCGCGCCTCGATGAGAATCGATGCCCGACGATCCTAATTAGTGGAACGGCCTTTCAGCCGTGTAGGAGCTCAGGGTTGTCGTCAGGCCGGTTGGCCGTTCACGTCATCTGTTATCCAGCATCGCAAAACCAGGTGGGTGGTGCTCGGGTGACAGCAGGGTCAGGCGTTCATCTTGGCTGGCCCTGCATCGAATTCAGTGTGGTGTGCTGCGATTGCCCAGGCGATCCTCGCCAGCTTGTTGGCCAGCGCACAGACCACGAGATTGGAGTGATGGTGGGACGCTAATAACTGGCGGACCCAGTCCGCCAAAGCGCCTTTCTGTCGCTCCAGCTGGATCAGGTAGACACGGGCGCACTGGATGAGCAGGCGCCTCTGGTTTCGATCACCGCGCTTGCTGATGCCCAACAGGACGGTCTTGTCGCCCGTGGAATGCTGTTTGGGCACCAGCCCGATGGAGGCTGAATAGCCTCGGCCGCATTTGAATTGTTTGCCATCGCCCAACTCGGCAGCCAGGACGGTGGAGGTGATCGGGCCTAAGCACGGTATTGTCATCAAGCGCGATGCCAGATCATCTTCAGCGGCCTGGCATTGCACTCGCTTATCCAGTGTCTTGATCCGCTCAGTCAGGTAGTTGAAGTGCTCATGCAGCATCGTCAGATTTAGTTTGATGGCCTCAGAGAATGAACTCGTCTCAAGCAGCCCCGGCAGTTCATTGATCGACTTGAAGCCGGGGGCCAGGCTGACGCCAACCTCCAGAAGGGCGGCGTGAATCCGATTGACGGTTGCGGTGCGGTCTTTGATGAACGCATCGCGGGTGGAGTTGAGCATGGCCAGCGCCTGTTGGGCCTGGGTTTTGGGCGGCACAAAGCGCATGGTGGGGCGAGTCGCCGCCTCGCAGATCGCCTCGGCATCGGCGAAGTCGTTCTTGTTGCTTTTCACGTAAGGACGCACGAGATGAGGGGCGATGAGCTTGGGCGTATGGCCCAGCTTGGCGACCTGTTGTGCCATGAAGTGGGCGCCGCCACAGGCTTCCATCACGACGGTGCAGGGTTCGAGATTCGCCAGATGTTGGATGAGCGTCATTCGAGTGAATTTTTTGCGGTAGAGCTCATTCCCGCGCTCATCTTGTGCATGCAGATGGAAGGTACGTTTTCCTAAGTCGATGGCGGCAATAGCTACTTTCATGGCAACGGTCTCCGATGAGCCCCCTGTGAAAGCTTAGTGGGCGATCACGGGCGGCGGCGGGGGTAGCCATTTCATTAGGGGAACGCAATTCTCTGTAGGAGCTGTCGAGTGAAACGAGGCTGCGATCTTTTGGCCACAAAAAAGCCCCTGAACCTTTCGATTCAGGGGCTTTTCGATATTGCTGTCTGGCTCCACGACCTGGACTCGAACCAGGGACCCAGTGATTAACAGTCACTTGCTCTACCAACTGAGCTATCGCGGAATGACGTGTATGTTACTGATTCAAAAAGGGAAGTCAAGCACCTGTTAGCAATTTGGCGGGTTCATGGGGGCGGAAGGTGGTTTATCGACCGTGGGCGGTTACCAGAATCTCCTCAGAGGTCTACCATGGCGGCCCGGAAGTGGTTACACGCGCTGCCGGCCATTCGCCGAAAAGGTACGCGCCATGAATCACCCAACCATCACACCTCGTCACAACGGGGTGTTCGCATGAGCATCGCTCAGATCAGCCTGCCCAAAGGCGTCGGCCCTCACGCCGAAAAACTGTTCGACGCAATCACTCAGGCCAGCACCGCTGACGAATTGAACCGTGCCGGTGGCAAGGCGGAAGGTTTTGTATTGGGCCTGGAAAGCGCCAAGGCCATCAAAAGCCAGGTCGCCGAATCGCTCTACGTTGCCTATGACGACGCTGCCAGCCAGCGCGCAACCGAACTGGCCTAACCGCCGAAGGTGACGGTGGCGAGCATCAGTTTGGCGTACAGCATCGTTGCGGCCAGCTGCACCAGCCACAAGGCCAGGCCGCCGAGAAACACGCCGGCAGCGACTTGCATCACCAGGTTGTTACTGCGTTTGGCCGGGGTGCGAGGCACGAAGAGGTCCAGCTCATCTCGGTCGGCGCGTAGGTCATCGTTTTTCATGTCGGCTCTCAAAAATTCTCGGGTGTACATAAAACCTTGTGGGAGCGGGCTTGCTCGCGAAGGCGGCGGCACATTCAGCATCAATGTGACTGATCGGCCGCTTTCGCGAGCAAGCCCGCTCCCACATTTGATCTGCGTGCAGTCTAGAGCGGTCGTTCGCTGCGCTGGGAATTATCTGAGGCAAATAAAACGGGAAGCCCAAGGGCTTCCCGTTTTTTTACCGCTCGACGACTCAGATCACCGCAACGATGGCCTTGGTCACAACGTCGATGTTGCTCTGGTTCAACGCGGCGACGCAGATGCGGCCGGTGTCCAGGGCGTAGATACCGAACTCGCTGCGCAGGCGGGTCACTTGCTCAACCGTCAGGCCGGAGTAGGAGAACATGCCGCGCTGACGACCGACGAAGCTGAAATCACGCTGTGGAGCTTGCTTCGCCAACTGCTCAACCATCTGAATGCGCATGCCGCGAATCCGCAGACGCATTTCAGCCAGTTCTTCTTCCCACTGAGCGCGCAGTTCCGGGCTGTTCAGTACAGCGGCGACGATGCTTGCACCGTGGGTCGGCGGGTTGGAGTAGTTGGTGCGGATCACGCGTTTGACTTGCGACAGCACGCGCGCGCTTTCTTCTTTCGATTCGCTGACGATCGACAGGGCGCCCACGCGCTCGCCGTACAACGAGAAGGATTTGGAGAACGAGCTGGAGACAAAGAAGGTCAGGCCCGATTCAGCGAACAGACGCACGGCAGCGGCGTCTTCGTCGATACCATCGCCAAAGCCCTGGTAGGCCATGTCGAGGAACGGTACGTGACCTTTGGCTTTCACCACGTCCAGTACGTTATTCCAGTCCGCCGGGCTCAAGTCCACGCCGGTCGGGTTATGGCAGCAAGCGTGCAGGACAACGATGGAACCGGACGGCAGGGCGTTCAAGTCTTCCAGCAAGCCAACACGGTTCACGTCGTGGGTCGCGGCGTCGTAGTAGCGATAGTTCTGAACCGGGAAACCGGCCGTTTCGAACAGCGCGCGGTGGTTTTCCCAGCTCGGGTCGCTGATCGCCACGACGGCATTCGGCAGCAGTTGCTTGAGGAAGTCGGCACCGATTTTCAGCGCGCCAGTACCGCCAACGGCCTGGGTAGTGATGACGCGGCCAGCGGCGATCAGTGGCGAGTCATTGCCGAACAGCAGTTTCTGCACAGCCTGGTCGTAGGCGGCGATACCGTCGATTGGCAAGTAGCCACGGGAAGCGTGTTGAGCGACGCGAATCGTCTCGGCTTCGACAACGGCGCGCAGGAGTGGAATTCGCCCCTCCTCGTTGCAGTAAACACCGACCCCCAGGTTGACTTTGTTGGTACGGGTATCGGCGTTGAATGCTTCGTTGAGGCCCAGGATTGGATCGCGTGGTGCCATTTCGACAGCGGAGAACAGGCTCATTTTTGCGGCGGCTCTGAATGGAGAGTGGAGGGACGTGTCGCGCTCCAGCCGAATGCACTAGAGCGGTGCACAAACGGGGAGCTAGTATAGAGGCCATCGGCGACCGATGGCGACAGACGTTTCGGCTTTTCCGCCAAGTTTTTCCGATTATTTTTCGACCGTTAGTCGATTGGCGTCGTCAAAGGATTCACGGGATGTAGGACGTTTGCCTTGAAAGAGCAGGCAATCGACACCACATTGAGCACAATCCAGTTTTTTCCTCGGGCGACATCAGTCGTTTGCGGTCTTTCCCGTTGCTGCCCGGTTCGCCCGGACAGGCGCGAACCCAGAGGTTTTTCATGTCTGAATTCCAGCTAGTCACCCGCTTCGAGCCCGCCGGCGATCAGCCGGAAGCCATCCGCCTGATGGTCGAGGGCATCGAAGCCGGGCTGGCGCACCAGACGTTGCTCGGTGTGACCGGCTCGGGCAAGACCTTCAGCATCGCCAATGTGATCGCCCAGATTCAGCGTCCGACCCTGGTGCTGGCGCCGAACAAGACCCTGGCCGCGCAGTTGTACGGTGAGTTCAAGGCGTTCTTCCCGAACAACGCCGTCGAATACTTCGTTTCGTACTACGACTACTACCAGCCCGAAGCCTACGTGCCGTCATCGGATACGTTCATCGAGAAAGACGCCTCGATCAACGATCACATCGAGCAAATGCGGCTGTCCGCGACCAAGGCACTGCTGGAGCGCAAGGACGCGATCATTGTCACCACGGTGTCGTGCATCTACGGTCTGGGCAGTCCGGAAACCTATTTGAAGATGGTTCTGCATGTGGATCGCGGCGACAAGCTCGATCAGCGTGCGTTGCTGCGTCGCCTGGCGGACCTGCAATACACCCGCAACGACATGGAGTTTGCCCGTGCGACCTTCCGGGTTCGCGGCGATGTAATCGATATCCACCCGGCGGAATCCGATTTCGAAGCGATCCGCATCGAGCTGTTCGATGACGAAGTCGAGAGCCTGTCCGCCTTCGATCCGCTGACCGGCGAAGTGATCCGCAAATTGCCGCGGTTCACGTTCTATCCGAAAAGCCACTACGTGACCCCGCGAGAAACCCTGCTGGGTGCCGTCGAAGGGATCAAAGTCGAGTTGCAGGAGCGCCTGGACTACCTGCGCTCCAACAATAAACTCGTTGAGGCCCAGCGCCTGGAGCAGCGCACCCGTTTCGACCTGGAGATGATCCTCGAACTGGGTTACTGCAATGGTATCGAAAACTACTCGCGCTACCTGTCGGGCCGTGAATCCGGCCAGGCGCCGCCGACTTTGTTTGACTACCTGCCGGCTGACGCCCTGCTGGTGATCGACGAATCCCACGTCAGCGTGCCGCAGGTCGGCGCCATGTATAAGGGCGACCGTTCGCGTAAAGAGACGCTGGTGGAATACGGTTTCCGTCTGCCGTCCGCGCTGGATAACCGGCCGATGCGTTTCGATGAGTTCGAAAACATCAGCCCGCAGACAATCTTTGTCTCGGCCACGCCGGGCAATTACGAGGCAGAGCACGCCGGTCGCGTGGTCGAGCAGCTGGTGCGTCCGACTGGCCTTGTAGACCCGCAAATCGAAATCCGCCCGGCGTTGACCCAGGTTGACGATTTGCTCTCGGAAATCGGCAAGCGCGTGGCGTTGGAAGAGCGGGTGCTGGTCACCACGCTGACCAAGCGCATGTCCGAAGACTTGACCGATTACCTGGCCGACCACGGCGTACGGGTGCGTTATCTGCACTCGGACATCGACACGGTGGAGCGGGTCGAAATCATCCGCGACCTGCGTCTGGGCACCTTCGATGTGCTGGTGGGGATCAACCTGCTGCGTGAAGGCCTGGACATGCCGGAAGTCTCGCTGGTGGCGATCCTCGATGCGGACAAGGAAGGCTTCCTGCGTTCCGAACGCTCGCTGATCCAGACCATCGGCCGGGCGGCGCGCAACCTCAATGGTCGGGCAATTCTCTACGCGGATCGCATCACCGGTTCCATGGAGCGGGCGATCGGCGAAACCGAGCGTCGTCGCGACAAGCAGATCGCCTTCAACCTGGCCAATGGCATCACGCCCAAGGGCGTGTTCAAGGACGTTGCCGACATCATGGAAGGCGCCACCGTGCCGGGTTCGCGCAGCAAGAAGCGCAAAGGCATGGCCAAAGCTGCCGAGGAAAACGCCAAGTACGAAGCCGAACTGCGCTCACCGGGCGAGATCGCCAAGCGTATCAAGGCGCTGGAAGAGAAAATGTACCAACTCGCCCGCGACCTGGAGTTCGAAGCCGCGGCGCAGATGCGCGACGAGATTGGCAAGTTGCGTGAGCGGTTGATCACCGTCTGAGTCTTACGGTGGCTGTTATGGCCTCTTCGCGAGCAAGCCCGCTCCCACATTCGATCGAGTTGTCCGGCCGGACGCGGTCAAATGTGGGAGCGGGCTTGCTCGCGAAGGCGTCCGACGAAACACCACAATTTTCAGCTAGTGTGCTTCTCCAGCCTTCAATCCCGCCGGCAACGCCTTGGTCAGCAACACCGCCAACATGCTGACCCCCAGCGCAATCCCGACAAAGTGAAACGCATCGTTGTAAGCCATGATCGACGCCTGCTGATGCGCGATTTCACTGAGCTTGCCCAGCGCTGCCGTCTCACTGCCAAACCGATCCGTCAGCGACGCCATGCGCTCGGCCACCTGTGGGTTGGTCGGCACAATCGCTTCACGTAAATAATCAAAGTAAGTCTTGGTTCGCGCATCCAGCAGCGTGGCGAGGAGGGCGATGCCAATCGCACCGCCGAGGTTGCGCAGGATGTTGAACAGGCTCGACGCCGACCCCGCGTCCTGCGGCAGGATGTACGCCGTGGCGATCAACGAGATGGTCACCATGATCAGCGGCTGGCCCAGCGCGCGGATGATCTGGATTTGATTGAACTGCGGCCCGGCGAAGTCCGGGTTCAACACCCCCGATGAAAAACTCGCCAATCCAAATAGCCCGAAACCCAACGTGCACAGCCATTTCGGCGAGACGTACTTCATCAGCTTCGGCACCAGTGGAATCAGAAACAGCTGCGGTACGCCCATCCACATGATTACTTCGCCGATTTGCAGGGCGTTGTAGTTCTGGATCTGCGCCAGGTACAGCGGCAACAGGTAGATCGAGCCATACAATCCGACGCCCATCCCGACACTGGAAATACTCGATAAACCAAAGTTGCGATTGCGCAGGATGCCGAGGTTGATCAGCGGATTGGGTTTGGACGTCTGCACGAGCACAAAGGTGATCAGGCTGACTAGCGCGATACTGCCCAGGGTTACGATCAGGCTCGATTCCAGCCAGTCCTTGCGATGGCCTTCCTCCAGAAACACCTGCAAACAACCGAGGCCAACGCCGAGCGTGAGGATGCCCAGGTAGTCGGTGCTTTTCAGTAGCTCCCAGTGAGCTTCTTTCTTCTCCAGGCCGTACATCAGACCGGCGATCATGATCAGGCCCGGCGGAATGTTGATGTAGAAGATGTATTCCCAGCCCCAATTCTCGGTCAGCCAGCCACCGAGGGTCGGGCCGATGGAGGGTGCGAACGTTGCGGTCATGGCGAACATCGCCATGCCTTTGGCGCGGTGGTGTTCGGGGAGTTTGATCAGCGTCAGGGTGAACGCCAGAGGGATCAGCGCGCCGCCGGTAAAACCCTGCAAGGCACGGAAGACGATCATGCTCTCCAGGCTCCACGCCATGGAACAGAGCAGGGAAGCAGCGAGAAACCCGAGGGACACCCACACCGCCAGCCGCCGCGCCGAGAGCAACTGCACCAGCCACGCGGTCAGCGGGATCATGATGATTTCCGCCACCAGGTACGAGGTGGAAATCCATGAGCCTTCTTCCAGGGTCGCCGACAGCGCGCCCTGAATGTCCTTGAGTGACGAGTTGGTGATCTGGATGTCGAGCACCGCCATGAAGGCACCGAGCATCACGCTCATTACCGCGATCCAGTCCCGCCGGGTCGGTTCGCCGACCGGGCGGATCAGTTGATCACCGGCCATCGTCAGGGGCGTCGTTGATGTTCACTTTGGCGGTGACCGACATGCCCGGACGAATCTTGCCTTGCAGCGGATTGTCCGCGGCGAAGGTCAGTTTTACCGGAATCCGTTGTACGACTTTGGTGAAGTTGCCGGTGGCATTGTCCGGCGGCAACAGGCTGAACTGCGCGCCCGAAGCGGCAAACAGGCTGTCGACTCGTGCTTCGATGGGCGTGTTGCTGTAGGCGTCGAAAGTCAGCTCGGCGGTTTGGCCGGGCTGCATGCGGCCGATCTGGGTTTCCTTGAAGTTGGCCTGAATCCAGATGTCCTGATCCGGAACGATAGACATTAGGTAAGCGCCGGCCTGCACGTACTGGCCTTCGCGGGCGGCGCGCTGGCCGACCAGGCCGCTGATGGGCGCGTGGATTTCGCTGCGGGTCAGGTTCAGTTCGGCCTGGGCCAGATCGGTTTTGGCGTTGGCGATCATGGCGTCGAGGCGTTTGATCTCGGCGGCCAGGGAGTTGATTTGTTGGCGCTGACTTTGTGCGTCCGCCTGGGCCTTGGTCACTTGCGAGCGGGCGATGTGGTTGTCGGCGGAGAGGGTGGTCACCCGTTCTTCCGAGACATAGCCGGGTTTGCGCAGGGTTTGCGCGCGAGACAAGTCGATCTGCGAGCGACCGAGGCTGGCCTGGCTGGAGGCAACTTGCGCGTCGCTGGCGGCAATCAGGCTGGCTTGCTGAGTGAGTTTGCTCTGGGCTTGCAGGCGTTCGGCCTGGCGGGTAGCGAGGGTAGCGTTGGCGCGGTCGACGGCGAGGTGGAAGTCATCGCCTTCGAGCTTGATCAGCAACTGGCCTTTCTCGACGTGCTGGTTGTCCTGCACCAGCACCTGATCAATGCGCGCGCCCAATTGACTCGACACGCGGGTGATCTCGCCCTGGACATAAGCGTTGTCGGTGCTTTCATAGAATCGCCCCTTGAAGAACCACTGGGCGAAAAAGCCCCCGGCAATCAGCAGGACGAGCAGCAGGAAAATAAACAGGCGACGCTTGAGTTGGGCAGGCATGGGCAGACTGTAGTCGAGAAATTGTAAGGAAAGTTATCAGTGGTCAAATCTGGCATATAGCGAATGATGGGTAAATGCCATCGGCTGATAATCGGCCATTCACCAAGGCTGGAGCCCGTTGTAGACGCAACCTTGGCTTAAATGCCCTGCTCACTGGAGCCGGGCGGGCAACGCCTGTTACCATTCGCCCTTTGTTTTATCTTCATTTCGAGACTTGCCATGACCACCGTCCGCACTCGCATCGCGCCATCGCCTACCGGGGACCCCCACGTAGGTACCGCTTACATCGCTTTGTTCAACTACTGCTTTGCCAAGCAGCACGGCGGTGAGTTCATCCTGCGGATCGAAGACACTGACCAATTGCGTTCGACCCGCGAGTCCGAACAACAGATTTTCGACGCCCTGCGCTGGTTGGGTATCGACTGGAGCGAAGGCCCGGACGTTGGCGGCCCGCACGGTCCTTACCGTCAGAGCGAGCGTGGCGACATCTATCAGAAGTACTGCCAGCAATTGGTCGAAATGGGCCACGCTTTCCCGTGCTTCTGTACGGCCGAAGAACTCGACCAGATGCGCGCCGAGCAAATGGCCCGCGGCGAAACCCCGCGTTACGACGGCCGTGCGCTGTTGCTGTCCAAGGAAGAAGTCGCTTCCCGCCTGGCCGCTGGCGAGCCGCACGTGATCCGCATGAAAGTGCCGAGCGAAGGCGTTTGCGTGGTGCCGGACATGCTGCGTGGCGACGTCGAGATCCCGTGGGATCGCATGGACATGCAAGTGCTGATGAAGACCGACGGCCTGCCGACATACTTCCTGGCCAACGTGGTCGATGACCACCTGATGGGCATCACCCACGTTCTGCGCGGCGAAGAATGGCTGCCCTCGGCACCGAAACTGATTCTGCTGTACGAGTACTTCGGCTGGGAACAACCAGAGCTGTGCTACATGCCGCTGCTGCGTAACCCGGACAAGAGCAAGCTGTCCAAACGCAAGAACCCGACCTCGGTGACGTTCTACGAGCGCATGGGCTTCATGCCGGAAGCGATGCTCAACTACCTCGGTCGCATGGGCTGGTCGATGCCGGATGAGCGCGAGAAGTTCTCGCTGCAGGAAATGGTCGACAACTTCGACCTCAGCCGCGTCTCCCTCGGCGGGCCGATTTTTGACATCGAGAAGCTGTCGTGGCTCAACGGCCAATGGCTGCGTGACCTGCCGGTGGAAGAGTTCGCTTCGCGCCTGCAAACATGGGCGCTGAACCCGGAATACATGATGAAGATCGCGCCGCACGTGCAGGGTCGGGTTGAAACCTTCAGCCAGGTCGCGCCTCTGGCCGGCTTCTTCTTCGCCGGTGGCGTGAACCCGGACGCCAAACTGTTTGAATCCAAAAAGCTGTCGGGCGATCAGGTGCGTCAGTTGATGCAGTTGATCCTGTGGAAGCTGGAAAGCTTGCGTCAGTGGGAGAAGGACAGCATCACCGCAACGATTCATGCGGTGGTCGAATCCCTGGAACTGAAGCTGCGTGACGCCATGCCGCTGATGTTTGCCGCGATCACTGGCCAGGCCAGTTCGGTCTCGGTGCTCGATGCGATGGAAATCCTTGGCCCGGACCTGACCCGTTTCCGTCTGCGCCAGGCGATCGACTTGCTGGGCGGCGTGTCGAAGAAGGAAAACAAGGAGTGGGAAAAACTCTTGGGCAACATCGCCTGATTCCCACTGTTCTCTGTAGCAGCTGCCGAAGGCTGCGTTGGGCTGCGCAGCAGCCCCTTATGGCAGCAACACAATCTGTCTGAAAGGGCAGGGTGGCCGAATCGCGAGCGCTACGCACTCGAACGCAGCCTGCGGCAGCTGCTACAGGAACGGATACATCCCCGGATTTACGGGGGAGGGCGGTAAGTGATTGTTATGGCGACAAAAAATTTTGGAAATTGTTAAAAATAAGTTTGACAGCCTTCCGATGCGCCATTAAGATTCGCCCCGTCCTCAGCGATGAGGGGCTATAGCTCAGCTGGGAGAGCGCTTGCATGGCATGCAAGAGGTCGACGGTTCGATCCCGTCTAGCTCCACCAATTTACACTTCAAGGCCTGGCCACACCGGCCTTGAAGCGATCAACACTCAGCGTTGATCTGTTGTATAGAAGGGTTTGCGTCCCCTTCGTCTAGTGGCCTAGGACACCGCCCTTTCACGGCGGTAACAGGGGTTCGAGTCCCCTAGGGGACGCCAGTTTTACAGAAGCGATGTTGCAAGATGTCGCTCCGCCGCGAGGCGAAAAATCCGGGGCTATAGCTCAGCTGGGAGAGCGCCTGCATGGCATGCAGGAGGTCAGCGGTTCGATCCCGCTTAGCTCCACCAATTTTACAGTTCAAGGTCTGGCCACACCGGCCTTGAATCGATCAGCTCTCAGCACTGATCAGTTGTATAGAAGGTTTTGCGTCCCCTTCGTCTAGTGGCCTAGGACACCGCCCTTTCACGGCGGTAACAGGGGTTCGAGTCCCCTAGGGGACGCCACGATTACCCGCTCTGCGGGATTTTATAAGGGTCATTCAATTATTGAATGGCCCTTTTGTTTGTCTGGCGTTTGCCAAATCCCCTAATTCTTTCAAACTGTTCTTCAGACCAGCGGTCACATCCACGACTTGCGAAAAATTATTATGAGAATAATATTCTAGTCGTAATATTCGGAGGCAACGATGAACGATAAAAAAGCTCAAACCCGCGAACGCATCCTCAAGGCTGCCAGCGCTGCGCTGATTCAGCGCGGCCCGGCCGAACCGAGCGTGGGCGAAGTGATGGGCGCGGCCGGCCTGACCGTCGGCGGCTTCTACGCGCACTTCGAAAGCAAGGACGCGATGATGCTGGAAGCGTTCAAGCAACTGCTCGGTCATCGCCGTGGCTTGATCGCCGACATGGACGCCGAATTGACCGGCGAAGAGCGTCGCGCGTTGGTTGCTGCGTTTTATCTGTCGCGCAAACACCGTGATTCCTCTGAGTCAGCCTGCCCGATTCCGGCTTCTGTCGGTGAGTTGGGGCGCCTGCCGGACGCGTTTCGCGTGGCGTTGAATGAGCATGTGGAAATGATGGTCGCGCAGTTGGCGGCCAGCCCGGAAGACACCGACAAAGCTTTGGCCGACATGGCCTTGATGGTCGGTGGTTTGGCTTTGGCTCGCGCATTGGGGCCAGGAGAATTGTCCGATCGATTGCTGCGCGCCGCCAAATCGGCGGTGCTATAACCTGAAGGCCTTGGCCTGAGGAGTGAGAGCGATGAGCACGTTGAAGTGGGTTCGTGGCGTTAATGGCACCTTGGGCTGGGTCGCACCAAAACTGGTTGCGAACAAAATGCGACGGGCATTCATGACGCCGCGCGAGTTGCCGCCGCGTGATTGGGAATTGCCGCTGCTGGCGAAATCCGAGCGGATCACCTTGCGCTTCGGCCTCTCGGCACTGCGTTGGGGGCAGGGTCCGGCCGTGTTACTGATGCACGGTTGGGAGGGTCGGCCAACGCAGTTTGCGAGCCTCATCACCGCACTGGTCGATGCCGGTTACACCGTGGTTGCTTTGGACGGTCCGGCTCACGGTCGCTCGCCGGGCAGCGAAGCGAACGTCGTGCTGTTTGCTCGAGCCATGCTTGAAGCCGCTGCCGAGTTGCCGCCGCTGCAAGCGGTCATCGGTCACTCCATGGGTGGCGCCAGTGCCATGCTCGCCGTTCAGCTGGGCTTGCGCACCGAAACCCTGGTCACTATCGCCGCTCCGGCTCGGATTCTCGGCGTGTTGCGCGGTTTCGCACGTTACGTGCGTTTGCCACCGAAAGCCCGTTCAGCGTTCATTCGTCAGATCGAAAGAGACGTCGGCATGCGGGCTGCGGCGCTGGATGTCGCGCACTATCAACTCGACATGCCCGGCCTGATCGTTCATGCCGAAGACGACTGCTACGTTCCGGTCAAGGAATCGCAGCTGATCAACGAAGCCTGGTTTGATAGCCGTTTACTGCGCCTGGAAGCGGGTGGTCATCAACGGGTGCTGGCTGACCCTCGGGTGATCGAAGGCGTTCTTTCGCTGCTGGCCGGTCGCAGTCTGCAATCGCGCCAATCGGCTTGAGCATCCGTTACACTGCCCCGGTCAAAATTTTCTGACCAGGAGTGGGGCATGGGCTGGGATCGGGCAACGCCATTTATCATTGATCTGGAAGTCGTCGCAGAGGACATCGATGGGCTGGGTCACGCGAACAACGCGGTGTACGTGACCTGGCTCGAACGCTGTGCCTGGCGCCACTCCCAGCGGCTGGGCCTGGACCTGGTCGAGTATCGTCGTCTGGATCGGGCGATGGCGGTGGTGCGGCACGAGATCGATTACCTGGCGGCTGCCTATGAAGGCGATGAGTTGCAATTGGCGACCTGGATCGTCGATTGGGACCAGCGTCTGAAAATGACCCGACACTTCCAGTTGAAGCGCCCCAGCGACAACACCACGTTGCTGCGGGCCCAAACCACCTTTGTCTGCATCGAACTGTCGACCGGTAAGCCCAGGCGCATGCCAGCGGAATTCATCGAGGGCTACGGCCCTGCGTTGCAACTCCCGGCCTGACTGTCCCTTGTGGGAGCTGTCGAGTGAAACGAGGCTGCGATCTATTGATCTTGCACTTCAAAGACAACATCAAAAGATCGCAGCCTCGTTTCACTCGACAGCTCCTACATGAGCAAAACCTGTAAACTGCCGCACGTTTTTCGTTGAGTGTGTTTTTCATGCAAATTGCTTTGGCGCCCATGGAGGGGTTGGTCGACAACATCCTGCGAGACGTGCTGACCCGTGTGGGCGGTATCGATTGGTGCGTGACCGAGTTCATTCGGATCAACGATCAGCTGCTCACGCCTGCCTATTACCACAAGTTCGGCCCTGAACTGCTGACCGGTGCCCGCACCGCATCCGGCGTACCGCTGCGGGTGCAGCTGCTCGGTTCCGATCCGGTATGCCTGGCGGAAAACGCCGCGCTGGCCTGCGAACTGGGTTCCGAGGTCATCGACCTGAACTTCGGTTGCCCGGCCAAGACTGTGAACAAGTCTCGTGGCGGTGCGGTGCTGCTCAAAGAGCCTGAGCTGCTGAACCAGATCGTCGAACATGTCCGTCGCGCCGTTCCGGCGCACATTCCAGTGACTGCCAAGATGCGCCTCGGTTTCGACAGCCCCGACGGTGCGCTGGTTTGCGCAACGGCCCTGGCCGAAGGGGGCGCTGCGCACATCGTGGTTCACGCGCGGACCAAAACTGACGGCTACAAGCCGCCGGCCCATTGGGAATGGATCCCGCGGGTGCAGGATGTGGTCAAGGTTCCAGTGTTCGCCAATGGCGATATCTGGAGCGTCGAAGACTGGCGTCGTTGCCGCGAGATCAGCGGCGTCGAGGACATCATGCTCGGCCGCGGGCTGGTTTCGCGCCCGGACCTGGCACGGCAAATTGCAATGGCGCGGGCCGGTGAGGACGTCGTCGAGATGACCTGGGCCGAGCTGCTGCCGCTGATTCAGGACTTCTGGCTGCAAGCCAAGGCGCAGATGACGCCACGCCAATCGCCGGGTCGCTTGAAGCAGTGGCTGGCGATGCTGACCCGCAATTATCCCGAAGCGGTCGAGCTGTTCACTGTGCTGCGTCGTGAGACCGAACTGGATCAGGTCTCGCGTTTACTGGGTCTTCAGGTGTCCGCAGCAGCCTGAAAAAAATCTGTAAATAATCTCTTGAAAAGCAATCAGCGGTCCTTATTTAAGGATTACGCGATGCCGAATTCGGGTCGCGGAGACAAAAAAACTTGCTGATATGTTTCAGGAGATTTGAATCATGAGTACTGCATTTTCCATGGCACCACTGTTCCGTTCCTCGGTAGGTTTCGACCGTTTCAATGACCTGTTCGAAACCGCCCTGCGCAACGAGCCAGGCAGCACCTACCCACCTTACAACGTGGAAAAACACGGCGACGACCAATACCGCATCGTCGTTGCGGCCGCCGGCTTCCAGGAAGAAGACCTGGAGCTGCAAGTGGAAAAAGGTGTGCTGACCATCAGTGGCGGCAAACGTGACGCGAGCGAAGCCGTCACTTATCTGTACCAAGGCATCGCACAGCGTGCCTTCAAACTGTCCTTCCGTCTGGCGGACCATATCGAAATCAAGGCCGCCGGTCTGAGCAACGGTTTGTTGAGCATCGACCTGTTGCGGGTGATTCCGGAAGAGGCGAAAGCCAAACGCATCCCGATCAACGGGACGCAAAAGCCAGCTTTGCAGCACTAAGGCAGAGCAATGAAAAGGGCGCCACTGGCGCCCTTTTTTGTACCCGTCATCCAGATGATTTCAAGCATTGCGCATGCTGTGTAGCAGCTGCCGAGCCTGCGTTCGGCTGCGAAGCAGTCGTGAAATCATGCGATGCGGTGTTTCAGGGAGACCGCACATACAGTTTTACGACTGCTCCGCAGCCGAAAGGGGATAAATCCCCTCGCCACAAGGCAGCTGCAAAAATTGCAGGTGCGCCGCGCTCACTTGAGCAACTTCTGAAAATCCTCCACCGGCAGCGGCGGGCTGTGCAAATACCCCTGATAGAAATGACAGCCCAGCCCCTGCAAGAATTCCAGCTGCTCCGGTGTCTCTACCCCTTCGGCAATCACTTTCAATTCCAGGCTGCGGGCCATAGCAACGATGGCGCGGATGATCTCGGCGTCGTTGGGGTCGGTGGTGGCGTCGCGGATGAACGATTGGTCGATTTTCAGGGTGTCGACCGGCAGACGCTTGAGGTAGGTCAGCGAGGAATAACCGGTGCCGAAATCGTCCATGGCAAAACTCACGCCGAGTTTTTTCAGGCGACACATTTTGCTGATGGTGTCCTCCAGGTTCTGGATCACGATGCCTTCGGTGATTTCCAGTTTCAGCAACGAGCAGGGCAGACCGTGGCGGGCGAGGCTGTGTTCGATGCGTTCGACGAAGTCGTTCTGGCGAAATTGCCGCGGGCTGATGTTCACGCACAGGCTGAAGTCCAGCGGATCGACCAGGCCTTTGGCGATCAGCTGTTTGAAGGCGCTGCAGGCCTCGTCGACGATCCAGGTGCCAACTTCCAGAATCAGTCCGCTGTCCTCCAGCACCTTGATGAACTCGGTGGGTGATTGCGCGCCGAGTTCCGGATGGTTCCAGCGCACCAGCGCCTCGGCGCCGACGATGCGGTCGTTCCGGGCGTCGACCTGAGGCTGGTAATGCACGCGGAACTCACCCCGGGAAAGGGCCAGGCGCAGGTCGGTTTCCATGCGCAAGCGTTCGCTCGCCGCCTTCTGCATGGTGTTGTGGTACATCTGCGTGGTGTTGCGGCCCGAATCCTTGGCCCGGTAGAGGGCGATGTCGGCGCGTTTGAGCAGGTCGGTCGGGGTCGAACCGTGATCGGGAATCAGCGCGATGCCGATGCTCGGGGTTACTTGCAGGCGTTGTCCGTCGAGGAACATCGGCTCCGACAGCAGTTCACGCAAGGTGTCCGCCAGTTGCAGGACTTGCTCGCTGACCTCGTTGCGCGAGCCTTCGAGCCCGCTGAGCAGCACCACGAATTCATCACCGCCCAAACGCGCGACGGTGTCTTCCATGCGCACGCTGGCTTCAAGGCGCGCGGTGATGATTTTCAGCACGGTATCGCCCACCGGATGACCGAGCGAATCATTGATGTGCTTGAAGTGATCAAGGTCGAGAAACATCAGGGCGCCGCGCAGGTTGTGGCGCTTGAGCAGGGCAATCTGCTGACTCAGGCGATCCATCAGCAGGGCGCGGTTGGGCAGGTTGGTCAGCGGGTCGTGGTAGGCCAGGTGACGGATCTGCGCTTCGGCGTTTTTCAGCAGGCTGACGTCCCGCGCGGTCAGCAGTAGGCAGGCGGTTTCGTTGAGGGTGATCGGTTCTACCGAAACTTCGACGGTCAGTAACTCGCCGCGTTTATTGCGTCCGAGCATTTCCTGATGAAGTACCCGACCCTTGATCTGGAGTTCGGCGAGCAGCGCCGAACGTTGTTTTTCCTCGGCCCAGATGCCGACCTGATACACCGTGCGACCGACCACTTCATCGGCGCGGTAGCCGGTCAGGCGGCAGAAGCCATCGTTAACCTCCAGATAACGCCCGGTGTCGCGCTCGGTGATGGTGATGGCGTCGGGGCTGGAGTGGAAGGCCTTGGCGAACTTCTCTTCGCTGGCCTTGAGCGCGGCTTCCGAGCGTTGCTGCTGAGTGATATCGCGCAGGGTGGTGACGATGCACGGCTGGTCGCCGACGCTGATCTGGCGGCTGGAAATCACGCAGGTCAGGGCTTGCCCGTCTTTGTGCTGAACGAGGATCGCCACGTTGTTCAAACCCTGTTCGCGGATGACCTGCTCGATCCGTCGCAGGCTTTGCGCCGAGGCGTCCCATAGACCGATTTGATCGGCACCGCGGCCAATCACATCGGCGGCGCTCCAGCCAAAGATCTGGGTGAAGCTGGAGTTGATCTCGATAAATTGGCCGGTGTCCTGACGGGTCACGCAAATCGGGTCCGGGCTGACCTGGAACAGGGTGGCGAACTTCTCTTCGGACGCTACCAGCAGCTGCTCACGCTCCACCTGATCGGTGATGTCGAGCAGCGTACCGGCCATGCGCAGCGGGACACCGTTTTCATCGCGATAGAGTCGGGCGCGGCTTTCCAGGTAGCGTGAGCTACCGTCCGGCATTTGCACGCGGTAGGTCAGTTGATAATTGCCGGCAGGACCTTCTCGCAGGCTGCGATAGGCGTCGCGCATGGTGCCGCGCTCTTCGCCGGGTACGCCTTCGAAAAACTCGTCGAAGGATTCATGGAAAGGTATGGGGTCCAGTCCGTGCAGCTGGGCGGCGCGTGCCGAGCCGTACAGCATGCCACTGGGAATGTGCCAGTCCCAGGTACCGAGTTGCGCTGAATCCAGCGCCAGGTCGAGGCGCTCCTGGCTGTCTTTCAGGGCATGTTCGGCGGCTTTGCGTTCGGTGGTGTCAAGGAACGTACTCAGCAGATACGGCTGGCCCTCGAGCTCGACCTTTTGCGCGCTGAGGATGCCGTCGTGGACCTGGCCGTTGCTGGCACGAAATTGCACCTCCATGTTGATCAGTTCGCCCTTGGCCTTGGTGGCTTTGACGAGTTGCGCCCGTTGCTCCGGATTCACCCAGAGGCCCAGTTCCAGGGTGGTGCGACCGATGGCGTCCTGCACTGGCCAGCCAAACAGGCTTTCGAAATACTGGTTGGCTTCGCTGATCAGGCCGTCTTCCTGGCGGGTCAGCAGGACCATGTTCGGACACAGGTGGAACAGTGTGGCGAAGCGTTTTTCCGAGCTGCTCAACGCCTGTTCGCGCTGGCGCTGGTGGGTGATTTCACGGATGACGCCAATCATGCGCGGTCGACCGTGTTTGTCCGGCAGCAGACTGCCGTTGATCTCCAGCCAGTGCAGGCTGCCGTCGGGCCAGCGGATGCGGTGATGCATCGCCTGTTCCAGCGGGGCGCCAGCAATCACCGCATCGAAGGCGCGAATGGTTTTGGCCCGATCCTCTGGCGGCAGCAAGTCGAGGTATTCCAGATCCGCCGGCAGCGGTTGCCGGGGATCGAAGCCGAACAGCGCCTGGGTACCCCGCGACCAGCTGATCTGCCCACGTTCGATGTCCCAATACCAGGCGCCCAAACGTGCACCGTTTAGGGCGGCCAGCAATTGTGGGGCGCTTTCCCAGCTTTGCTCGGACCGTTTTGGGTCAAGCGCCTGTATACGCGGCATCGGCGGAATACGGTCAACAGATTTCGGCATGGGCAAGCCTTGGCTGAGTGGGGTGTCAGATTCAGTAACTCGAGGCCCTATAAGAAGTAGCACAGCTTAGCCGAGAGTCCCTGGCAGATCGATTTGTGCATCCAGCAAAGCCATGAAGGCTCGTGCCGCATTCGACAGCGTCCGCTCTGTGTGCAGGATATAGCCTAGCTGGCGAGTGAGTTGTATGCCCGGTAAAGGTATTCGCGCAACCTGATCATCAAGCATGGTGCGCGGCAACACGCTCCAGGCCAGGCCGATCGAGACCATCATCTTGATGGTTTCCAGATAATTCGTGCTCATGGCGATGTTCGGCGTCAGGCCTTGAGCTTCGAACAGGCGCCGGACGATGTGGTGAGTAAAGGTGTTGCCGCCGGGGAAAACCGCCGGGTGCAGGGCAATGTCCGCCAGGCTGACCGGGCCATGACTGATCAACGAGTGCTCCGGGGCGACCACGAAGTCCAGCGGGTCGTCCCACACCGGCGTGGCCTTGACCAGTGCGTGGGGCTCCGGCGCCAGGGTGATGACCGCCAGTTCGGCACGGCCATGGAGGATTTCTTCGTAGGCCACTTCCGAATCGAGGAACTGAATATCCAACGCCACTTGCGGGTAACGTCGGGTGAACTCCCTTAATAAGGGGGGCAAGCGGTGCAGGCCGATGTGGTGGCTGGTGGCCAGTGTCAGGCGGCCGGTCACTTCGCCGGTCAGATTGGTCAGGGCGCGGCGCGTGTCGTCCAGCACATTCAGAATCTGATAGGCCCGCGGCAGCAAGGCGCGTCCGGCTTCGGTCAGGCTCACTTCACGGCCCAGGCGATCGAACAGGCGCACCTTCAATTGCTGTTCCAGCCCGGCAATGCGCTTGCTGATGGCCGGTTGCGTCAGGTGCAGCCGTTCGCCAGCGCCGGAGAAGCTGCCGGTCTCGGCAATCGCGATAAAAGCATTGAGGTTGGCGAGGTCCATTGCGGTATTCCAGTTGGTTATCCAAAGCATGAAAAATATGAATTTGAGTTATTTAATGTAACCCCCTAGGATCGACCTCACAAGCCAAGGGGTTATTGAATCTCTCAAGATCCAGGGCATAGAAACACGCTGATGAGGACCGTCTGATGGCCGGCAAAACGCTTTACGACAAGCTGTGGGATTCCCATGAAGTGAAACGGCGCGACGATGGGTCGTCGCTGATCTATATCGACCGCCACATCATCCATGAAGTGACTTCGCCCCAAGCTTTCGAAGGCCTGCGTCTGGCCGGGCGCAAGCCTTGGCGCGTCGACTCGATCATCGCCACCCCGGACCACAACGTACCGACCACTCCGGATCGCAAGGGCGGCATTGAAGCGATCACCGATCAGGTCTCGCGTTTGCAGGTTCAGACCCTCGATGACTACTGCGATGAATATGGCATCACTGAATTCAAGATGAATGACGTGCGTCAGGGCATCGTTCACGTGATCGGTCCGGAGCAGGGTGCCACCTTGCCGGGCATGACCGTGGTCTGTGGCGACTCGCACACCTCGACCCACGGCGCGTTTGGCGCATTGGCCCACGGCATCGGGACTTCCGAGGTGGAGCACGTGTTCGCCACGCAGTGCCTGGTCGCCAAAAAAATGAAAAACATGCTGGTGTCGGTCGAGGGCAAGTTGCCGTTCGGCGTGACCGCCAAGGACATCGTGCTCGCCGTCATCGGCAAGATCGGCACCGCCGGCGGTAACGGCCACGCCATCGAGTTCGCCGGCAGCGCCATTCGCGATTTGTCCGTCGAAGGCCGCATGACCATCTGCAACATGTCCATTGAAGCCGGCGCTCGTGTTGGCCTGGTGGCTGCCGACGAAAAAACCGTGGCTTACGTCAAGGGTCGTCCATTTGCCCCGAAAGGCGCGGAATGGGATCTGGCGGTCGAAGCCTGGAAAGACCTGGTGTCCGACGCTGAGGCCGTGTTCGACACCGTGGTCGAGCTCGACGCCAATCAGATCAAGCCGCAAGTCAGCTGGGGCACTTCGCCCGAGATGGTCCTGGCGGTTGATCAGAACGTGCCGGACCCGGCGAAGGAAATGGACCTGGTCAAGCGCGGTTCCATCGAGCGCGCCTTGAAATACATGGGTTTGAGCGCCAATCAGGCGATCACCGACATTCAACTGGACCGCGTCTTCATTGGTTCCTGCACCAACTCGCGGATCGAAGACTTGCGCGCTGCGGCGGTGATCGCCAAGGGCCGTAAAGTCGCTTCGACCATCAAGCAAGCCATCGTGGTGCCGGGCTCGGGCCTGGTGAAGGCGCAAGCCGAGGCCGAAGGCCTGGACAAGATTTTCCTCGAAGCCGGTTTCGAGTGGCGTGAACCGGGTTGCTCGATGTGCCTGGCGATGAACCCGGACCGTTTGGAGTCGGGCGAGCATTGCGCCTCGACCTCCAACCGCAACTTCGAAGGGCGTCAGGGCGCCGGTGGCCGTACGCACCTGGTCAGCCCGGCCATGGCCGCGGCGGCTGCCGTCCACGGTCGTTTCATCGACGTTCGCGAACTGATCTGAGGAACCGCACATGAGAGCTTTTACCCAACACACCGGTTTGGTCGCGCCATTGGACCGTGCCAACGTCGACACTGACCAGATCATTCCGAAGCAGTTCTTGAAGTCGATCAAGCGCACCGGTTTTGGCCCGAACCTGTTTGACGAATGGCGCTACCTGGACGTGGGTTATGCCTACCAGGACAACTCCAAGCGTCCGCTGAACAAGGATTTCGTCCTCAACGCCGAGCGTTATCAAGGTGCCAGCGTGCTGCTGGCCCGCGAGAACTTCGGTTGCGGCTCCAGCCGTGAACACGCGCCGTGGGCGCTGGAAGAGTACGGTTTTCGCAGCATCATCGCGCCGAGCTACGCCGACATCTTCTACAACAACAGCTTCAAGAACGGCTTGTTGCCGATCATCTTGAGCGACGCTGAAGTGGATGAGCTGTTCCAGCAGGTTGAAGCCAATCCGGGTTACGAGTTGACGGTCGACCTGCAAGCCCAGACCGTCACCCGTCCGGATGGCAAGGTCTACAGCTTCGAACTTGACGAGTTCCGCAAGCATTGCCTGGTCAACGGCCTGGACGACATCGGCCTGACCTTGCAGGACCACGAAGCGATTGCGGCGTTTGAAGCCAAACACCGTGCGAGCCAGCCGTGGTTGTTTCGCGACGTTTGATGTTTTGAGGTGACCGTTAAAAAGATCGCAGCCTTCGGCAGCTCCTACGCCGATCTCTGTAGGAGCTGCCGAAGGCTGCGATCTTTTGATCTTCAAACCCGACAACACATATGGATATCACCATGACCAGCAACGCCCAGCACAGCCAAGTCGTACAAAAGCAATTCGGTGAACAAGCCTCGGCCTATCTGAGCAGCGCCGTACACGCTCAGGGCACCGAATTTGCGTTGCTACAGGCTGAACTGGCAGGGCAGGGCGATGCCCGGGTGCTGGACCTGGGCTGCGGCGCCGGTCACGTGAGTTTTCACGTAGCGTCGCGGGTCAAGGAAGTGGTGGCCTACGATTTGTCGCAGCAGATGCTCGACGTGGTGGCCGGTGCCGCCGTCGATCGCGGTCTGACCAACGTGTCCACCGTGCTGGGCGCCGCCGAGCGCCTGCCATTCGCCGATGGCGAATTCGATTTCGTCTTCAGCCGTTATTCGGCGCACCATTGGAGCGATCTCGGCCTGGCCCTGCGAGAGGTTCGCCGGGTGCTGAAGCCGGGCGGCGTGGCGGCGTTCATCGACGTGTTGTCACCGGGCAGTCCGTTGTTCGACACTTACCTGCAAAGCGTCGAAGTGCTGCGCGACACCAGCCATGTGCGTGATTACTCCGCCGGCGAGTGGTTGCGTCAGGTCAGCGAAGCAGGGTTGCATACCCGTAGCACCACCCGTCAACGGCTGCGACTGGAGTACACCTCCTGGGTCGAGCGCATGCGCACGCCGCAGGTAATGCGCGCGGCAATCCGCGAGTTGCAGCAGTCGATGGGCAATGAAGTACGCGAATATTTTGAAATTGAGGCCGATGGTTCGTTCAGTACCGATGTGCTGGTGCTGATGGCCGAGCGATAGACTTTTTCCGGGCGTGCCTCAGGGCGCACCGACTGATGACATGAGGAAAGCATGAGCAAGCAGATTCTGATTCTCCCAGGTGACGGTATTGGCCCGGAAATCATGGCCGAAGCGGTCAAGGTGCTGGAGCTGGCGAACGACAAGTACAGCCTGGGCTTCGAGCTGAGCCATGACGTGATCGGTGGCGCTGCCATCGACAAGCACGGCGTGCCGCTGGCTGACGAAACCCTGGACCGTGCACGCGCGGCCGACGCTGTACTGCTCGGCGCCGTGGGCGGCCCGAAATGGGACACCATCGAGCGTGACATTCGCCCTGAGCGCGGCCTGCTGAAGATTCGTGCGCAACTGGGCCTGTTCGGCAACCTGCGTCCGGCGATCCTGTACCCGCAACTGGCCGAGGCGTCTAGCCTGAAGCCAGAAATCGTGGCTGGCCTGGACATCCTGATCGTCCGTGAACTGACCGGCGGTATCTACTTCGGCGCGCCACGCGGTACCCGCACCCTGGAAAACGGCGAGCGTCAGGCTTACGACACCCTGCCGTACAGCGAAAGCGAAATCCGCCGCATCGCCCGCGTCGGTTTCGACATGGCCATGGTGCGCGGCAAGAAGCTGTGCTCGGTGGACAAGGCCAACGTACTGGCCTCCAGCCAGCTGTGGCGTGAAATCGTCGAGCAAGTGGCCAAGGATTACCCTGAAGTCGAACTGAGCCACATGTACGTCGACAACGCCGCCATGCAGCTGGTGCGCGCACCGAAGCAATTCGACGTGATCGTCACTGACAACCTGTTCGGCGACATTCTGTCCGACCAGGCGTCGATGCTCACCGGTTCCATCGGCATGCTGCCGTCGGCATCGTTGGATACCAACAATAAAGGCATGTACGAGCCGTGCCATGGTTCGGCGCCGGACATCGCTGGCAAAGGCATTGCCAACCCGTTGGCGACCATTCTGTCGGTGTCGATGATGCTGCGTTACAGCTTCAATCTGCAGGATGCGGCCGATGCCATCGAGAAGGCCGTCAGTCTGGTATTGGACCAAGGCCTGCGTACTGGCGACATCTGGTCGGCCGGTTGCACTAAAGTCGGTACGCAGGAAATGGGCGACGCAGTAGTCGCCGCGCTGCGGAATCTGTAATCTCTCGGGCCCGCTGCAACTTTCACTCTTGAAAGCAGCGGCCCACTTTTTAAAGAAGGTGTAGTTGCGATGAAACGTGTAGGTCTGATCGGTTGGCGCGGTATGGTCGGTTCCGTGCTCATGCAGCGGATGCTGGAAGAGCAGGATTTCGATCTTATTGAGCCGGTGTTTTTCACCACTTCCAATGTCGGTGGCCAAGGCCCGTCCGTGGGCAAGGACATTGCTCCGCTCAAGGACGCTTACAGCATTGATGAGCTGAAAACCCTCGACGTGATTCTGACCTGCCAAGGTGGCGACTACACCAGCGAAGTCTTCCCGAAGCTGCGCGAAGCCGGCTGGCAGGGTTACTGGATCGACGCCGCTTCCAGCCTGCGCATGCAGGATGACGCGGTGATCGTGCTGGACCCGGTGAACCGCAAGGTCATCGACCAGCAGCTCGACGCGGGCACCAAGAACTACATCGGCGGCAACTGCACCGTCAGCCTGATGCTGATGGGCCTGGGTGGTCTGTTTGACGCCGGTCTGGTGGAGTGGATGAGCGCCATGACCTATCAGGCGGCCTCCGGTGCCGGCGCGCAGAACATGCGCGAACTGATCAAGCAAATGGGCGCGACCCACGCCGCTGTCGCCGATCAACTGGCCGACCCGGCCAGCGCGATCCTCGACATCGACCGCCGTGTGGCCGAAGCCATGCGCAGCGACGCGTTCCCGACCGAAAACTTCGGCGTACCGCTGGCCGGCAGCCTGATCCCGTGGATCGACAAGGAACTGCCGAACGGTCAGAGCCGCGAAGAGTGGAAGGCCCAGGCCGAGACCAACAAGATCCTCGGTCGCTTCAAGAGCCCGATCCCGGTCGATGGCATCTGCGTGCGCATCGGCGCCATGCGCTGCCACAGCCAGGCGCTGACCATCAAACTGAACAAAGATGTGCCGATCGCCGATATCGAAGGGCTGATCAGCCAGCACAACCCTTGGGTCAAACTGGTGCCGAACAGTCGCGAAGCCAGCATTCAGGAACTGAGCCCGACGAAAGTCACCGGCACCCTGAACGTACCGGTTGGCCGTCTGCGCAAGCTGAACATGGGCACGCAGTACGTTGGCGCGTTCACCGTCGGCGACCAACTGCTGTGGGGCGCTGCCGAACCGCTGCGTCGCATGCTGCGGATCCTGCTTGAGCGTTGATCGATTGAAGCAATGAACGAACCCGTGCCTTGAAAGAGGTGCGGGTTTTTTCTTTTGGTATGTTCGTCGCCTGCAAAAAGATCGCAGCCTTCGGCAGCTCCTACATCGGCCGCGTGCAAACCCGATCCTGGAGCTGCCGAAGGCTGCGATCTTTTGCTCTAAATTGCCGAACTGCCAACCACCCGGTAAAGTGCCGCTCCCCCCGTTTCGCCAGAGGTAGAACCATGAGCCAGTCCTTTGATATTGCCGTGATCGGCGCCACCGGAACTGTCGGCGAAACGCTCGTGCAGATTCTCGAAGAGCGCGACTTCCCGGTCGGCAATCTGCACCTGCTCGCCAGCAGCGAATCGGCCGGGCATTCGGTGCCGTTTCGCGGCAAGAACGTGCGGGTGCGGGAAGTCGATGAGTTCGACTTCAGTAAAGTCCAGCTGGTGTTCTTCGCTGCCGGCCCGGCGGTAACCCTGAGTTTCGCTTCGCGTGCCACGGCCGCCGGTTGCTCGCTGATCGACTTGTCCGGCGCCTTGCCGGCTGATCAAGCGCCACAAGTCGTGCCTGAGGCCAATGCGCAGGTGCTGGCCGGTTTGAAGAAACCGTTCCAAGTCAGCAGTCCAAGCCCTTCGGCCACCACACTGGCGGTCGTGCTGGCGCCGTTGCTCGGTTTGCTCGACCTGCAACGCATCAATCTGACCGCCAGTCTGGCCGTCTCCGCCCAGGGTCGCGAAGCCGTCACCGAGCTGGCACGGCAAACGGCCGAGCTGCTCAATGTGCGTCCGTTGGAGCCGACCTTCTTTGATCGGCAGATGGCCTTCAACCTGCTGGCGCAAGTGGGCAAGCCAGATGATCAGGGTCACACGCTGCTGGAAAAACGCCTGGTACGCGAGCTGCGTCAGGTCATGGCGCTGCCTTTATTAAAGATTTCCGTCACTTGCATTCAAGCCCCGGTGTTTTTTGGCGATAGCTTTAACGTGACCTTGCAGTCATCGAGCGACATCGACCTGGCAAAAGTCAACGCCGCCCTGGAAGACGCGCCCGGTATCGAGCTGGTGGAAGCCGGCGATTACCCGACGCCGGTAGGCGATGCGGTAGGGCAGGACGTGGTCTACGTTGGTCGGGTTCGCAGCGGTATCGACGACCTGTCGGAACTAAATTTGTGGCTGACGTCAGATAACGTACGCAAAGGCGCAGCGCTCAATGCTGTGCAGGTGGCTGAATTGTTGATAAAAGACCTGCTGTAAAAGATACTTGGCAACAATTTGTCGAATGAATCCGGCCGGGCGCTATGCTTGGCCGGACTGCTGAAGGCGGGCTCCCTCCGGGGCTTTGCGTGGCATGAATGAAATGATCGCGTGCGACGACTCTTCGCCGCCGCGCGCAATGCCTTACGGCAGCGACTATCAACACCTTCTCGCTGGCCGAGGAATGTTCAAACAAAGGATGAGGCTATGGTTCAAGTTCGCAAACTGGTGTTAGCAATAGCGGCCGCCTCGGCGCTGTCCTCCGGTATGGCGCATGCCCTCGGGCTCGGGGAATTGACCCTGAAGTCGACGCTGAACCAGCCCCTGGTGGCGGAAATCGAGTTGCTCGACGTCAAGGACCTCACCGCTGCCGAAGTGGTGCCGAGCCTGGCTTCGCCCGCAGATTTCGCCAAAGCCGGTGTCGACCGCCAGGCGTTTCTCAATGACCTGACCTTTACCCCGGTGCTCAACGCCAGCGGCAAAAGCATCCTGCGTGTGACATCCAGCAAGCCACTCTCCGAACCCATGGTGAAATTCCTGGTTCAGGTGATGTGGCCCAACGGTCGTTTGCTGCGCGATTACAGCGTGCTGCTCGATCCGTCCAAATTCTCGCCGCAAACCGCTGATGCGGCTGCGCAGCCTGCACCGACGCAAACCGTCACCGCACCGGTGACCGGTGGCACCAAACCAACCCAATACACCACCGCGCCGCGCGATACCCTGTGGGAAATCGCTGCGAAGGCGCGCAATGGCGGCTCGGTCCAGCAAACCATGCTGGCCATCCAGGCGTTGAATCCGGATGCCTTTATCGATGGCAACATCAACCGGTTGAAAGCCGGTCAGGTGCTGCGTATGCCGGATCAGGCCCAGAGCGCCAGCCTGCCGCAACCGAATGCAGTTGCCGAAGTCTCCGCGCAGAACACCGCGTGGCGGCAGGGGCGTCGTTACGTGGCGAAGCCCGGGACCGGACAGCAGCAGCTCGATGCCACCAAACGCGCTCGCGGCGAAGGCCCGTCGTCGCAAACGGCGACAGACAAACTGAGCCTGGTCTCTGCCGAGTCCGGCAAGGCCGGTGGCAAAGGCGCCGCGGGCGACGCCAAGAACTTGAGCAACAAGCTGGCCGTGACCAAGGAAAACCTCGACACGAGCCGTCGTGACAACGCTGAACTGAAAAGCCGCATGACCGATCTGCAAAGTCAGATGGACAAGCTGCAACGCCTGATCGAACTGAAGAACAATCAACTGGCCAAGCTGCAGGCTGAAGGCGCGGCGGGTGCGCCGGCACCAGGTGCGACTGCTCCGGCAATGTCAGCCGAACTGGCGGCCAATCCTGCGGCAACAACGCCTGCGGACGCGGCTCCGACTGCACCTGAGGCTGCTGCGCCCGAGGCCACTCCGGCTCCGGTCGAGCAGCCTGTCGAGCCGACGTCGGCAGCATCCGACGATCAGCAATTCAAAGAACTGCTGACCAATCCGTGGCTACTGGGTCTGGCAGGTGGCGGTGCCGTGGTGGCGCTGTTCCTGCTGCTGTTGCTGGCGCGTCGCCGCAAAGCCCAGCAAGAAGCCGAGAAGCATTTGCGCATGGCCCGTGACTTGGCCGAGGAACAGGCGTTTTCCGCTGAACTCGACCTGCCAAAAGGCATCTTCGAAGACCTGGACGTGCCGCCGCCGAGCGTGAAGCTCGCTACCGCGCCAACCCCAACCCCAACGCCTGCACCAGTCCCTGCACCCGCGCCGGCGCCGGTAATTACTCCGGTTGTGGTAACGCCGCCGATCGCTGCGCCATTGATATCGCCTGCTGCCGAGCGCGATGACGACGTATTGAGCAAGGCGCAGTCGCACATCACTGCCGGTCGTCTGAATCAGGCGGCTGCCTTGCTGGAAGACGGGATCAAGCAACAGCCGCAACGCAGTGACCTGCGCCTCAAGCTGATGGAAGTCTACGGTCAGCAAGGCGACCGCGATGCATTCGTTGCCCAGGAACGCCAACTGGTTGCCAACGGTGACAACTTTGCTCAGGTCGAAAAACTCAAGAGCCGCTTCCCGGCCATGGTCATTGCGGCAGCCGGTGGTATCGCAGCCGCTGCGATCGCTGCCGAACTGGACGCGCAATACGTCAAGGATTTGCTGCTGGACGAGCCTGAAGCGCCGGCACCGGCAGTGCCCGATGACTTCGACAGTGCCTTCGATTTGAGCCTGGATGATCTGGAAGCTGCCTCTCCGGCGGTGGTTGCGCCAGAGCCAGAAGCAGAGGCAAAGCCCGATGACTTCGACAGTGCCTTCGATTTGAGCCTGGATGATCTGGAAGCTGCCTCTCCGGCGGTGGTTGCACCAGAACCAGAACCAAAACCAGAGCCAGAGGCCGATGACCTCGACAGTGCATTCGATTTGAGCCTGGATGATCTGGAAACTGCCTCTCCGGCAGTGGTTGCACCAGAACCAGAACCAGAACCAGAACCAGTGTCTGCGGCTGAGCTGGACGAGTTCCCGCTGGACGACGACCTGAGCTTCGAGTCGGTGTTGCAGCAGCAGACCGACATCAAGGAAAACCTCGATGACCTGTCGGACTTCGACCTGGATATGGATCTCGGTGGGGATGCCTCGCCGGCGACCCTGGCCGAAGACGACTTCCTGTTGAGTCTGGATGACGGCGTCAAGGACCTGGATTTACCTGCCGCTGAAACGCCGGCTGTTCCCGAGGTTGCGCTGGACGATCTGGAGCTGCCAGCCGATTTCGACCTGTCGCTGGCTGACGAAATGGACGCGCCAGACGCTCCGGACGCGTTTGCCGCCGAACTGGATGACGTCAACGCCGAGCTGGATCGTCTGTCCCAGAGTCTTGGCGAGCCGAGCTTCACGGCGGAAGACGCCATGGCCTCCGCGGCTGATGAGCCGGAATTCGATTTCCTTTCCGGCACTGACGAAGTCGCGACCAAACTCGATCTGGCCCAGGCCTACATCGACATGGGTGACGCCGACGGCGCCCGGGACATCCTCAATGAAGTGGTGACCGAGGGTGATGCAGGTCAGAAGAGCGAAGCCAAGGAGATGCTTTCGCGTCTGGCTTGATTGATCGGTAAGGCGTAAACAAAACGGCAGCCCATTGAGGCTGCCGTTTTTGTTTCAGCGGGGATGTGATGGGGTCTGTCGGGCCGCTATCGTCGGAACGCCGCCCGGAGCAAGCTCGCTCCCACATTGGATCAGCGTTGCTCAAACTATTTGTGTTCGACGCCAATCCCTGTGGGAGCGAGCTTGCTCCGGGCGGCGTTACGACGATGAGGCCATCACATTCAACGCTGTCTCGACTGTTGCACTGGTATCCCCGTCCGGCGGCCTTATAATGCCCGCCTTTGCGTACATCAGCAGGCTGTCACTCCTTGGCAAATATAGATAATCCGGCCGCAGAAATGGTGGCCGACGGCTTTTTCCGGATCGCGTTGGGCGTTGAATACAAAGGCTCGCGCTATCGCGGCTGGCAGCGCCAGGCTTCCGGCGTACTCACCGTGCAGGAAACGCTCGAAAAGGCCTTGTCCAAAGTCGCCGATTCACCGGTGTCGCTGCTCTGCGCCGGGCGTACGGATGCCGGTGTGCATGCGTGCGGTCAGGTGGTGCATTTCGATACCCAGGTCGAGCGTTCGATGAAAGCCTGGGTCATGGGCGCCAATATCAATTTGCCTCACGACGTCAGTGTCAGCTGGGCCAAGGTCATGCCGGCGCATTTTCATGCGCGGTTCAAGGCGATTGCCCGGCGCTATCGCTATGTGATCTACAACGATCAGATCCGCCCGGCGCACCTGAACGAAGAAATCACCTGGAACCACCGTCCACTGGACGTCGAGCGCATGGCCGAGGCGGCGCAGTACCTGGTTGGCACCCACGACTTCAGCGCTTTTCGTGCCGGCCAGTGTCAGGCCAAGTCGCCGATCAAGGAGCTGCATCACCTGCGCGTCACGCGCCACGGCAAGATGATCGTGCTGGACATCCGCGCCAGCGCCTTCCTGCACCACATGGTGCGCAACATTGCTGGCGTGCTGATGACCATCGGTGCCGGCGAGCGCCCGGTGGAGTGGATGAAAGAAGTGCTGGAGAGCCGCATTCGCCGGTCCGGCGGGGTGACGGCGCATCCGTACGGCCTGTACCTGGTGCAGGTCGAGTACCGCGACGAGTTCGAATTGCCCGAGCGTTACATCGGGCCGCACTTCCTGACCGGCTTCTCGGAACTTGACGGCTGACGCCCTCGAACGCTTTTGTTACCATCCGGGACTTTCTTGGATTTACCTTGGGGTTCTATCGACATGTCGGCCGTTCGCAGCAAGATTTGTGGGATTACCCGCATAGAAGATGCGTTGGCAGCGGTCAAGGCCGGGGCTGATGCGATCGGATTTGTGTTCTACGCCAAAAGCCCACGGGCCGTGTCGTTTCAGCAGGCGCGCTCGATCATCGAGGCGTTGCCGCCGTTCGTGACCACTGTAGGGTTGTTCGTCAACGCCAGCCGCTGCGAGCTGGGGGAAATCCTCGACGCCGTGCCGCTGGACCTGTTGCAGTTCCATGGCGACGAAACCGCAGCCGAGTGCGAAGGCTGGCACCGTCCGTACATCAAGGCGCTGCGGGTCAAGGCCGGTGACGATATCGCGGCTGCGTGCGATGCGTTTCCAAGTGCCAGCGGTATCCTGCTCGACGCCTACGTTGAAGGCGTACCCGGCGGAACCGGTGAAGCGTTTGACTGGTCTCTGATACCGCAAGGCTTGAGCAAACCGATCATCCTGGCGGGTGGCTTGACGCCGGACAACGTCGCCGAGGCGATTGCAAGGGTTCGGCCTTATGCCGTGGACGTCAGCGGTGGGGTAGAGGCGAGCAAGGGCATCAAGGATCACACAAAGATTCAGGCATTCATTAAAGCGGTACGCAATAGCTGATGTGACGGCTGGCACACTGCCGCCGTCCACAGGCATGGCTGAGGGTTTTTGGGGTGTACGCAGGTCACGTTTAGCTGATCCGGCAACCCATCGATCATCGCCACACACATGAATTTAGCTCAAGGGCATACGCGGGGCTGCGAACCAGAGCGTTCGGGCCGCCGGTACTGGAGAAAGAAAGCATGAGCAACTGGTTAGTAGACAAACTGATCCCTTCGATCATGCGTTCCGAGGTCAAGAAGAGCTCGGTGCCTGAAGGTCTGTGGCACAAATGCCCGTCTTGCGAGGCTGTGCTGTATCGTCCGGAGCTGGAAAAGACCCTGGACGTTTGCCCCAAGTGCAACCACCACATGCGTATCGGCGCACGCGCCCGTATCGACATCTTCCTCGACGCCGAAGGCCGTGCCGAACTGGGCGCGGACCTGGAGCCGGTTGACCGTCTGAAATTCCGCGACGGCAAGAAGTACAAGGATCGCCTGACCGCTGCGCAGAAGCAGACCGGCGAAAAAGACGCACTGATCTCCATGAGCGGCTCCCTGTTGGGCATGCCGGTAGTGGTGTCGGCCTTCGAATTCTCCTTTATGGGTGGTTCGATGGGCGCCATCGTTGGTGAGCGTTTTGTTCGCGCCGCCAACTACGCGCTGGAAAACCGTTGCCCGATGATCTGCTTCGCCGCTTCCGGCGGTGCACGGATGCAGGAAGCCCTGATCTCCCTGATGCAAATGGCCAAGACCTCTGCGGTGCTGGCGCGTCTGCGTGAAGAAGGCATTCCGTTCATCTCCGTGCTGACCGACCCGGTCTACGGCGGTGTTTCCGCTAGTCTGGCGATGCTTGGCGACGTGATTGTCGGTGAGCCGAAAGCCCTGATCGGCTTCGCTGGCCCGCGCGTCATTGAACAAACCGTGCGTGAAAAACTGCCGGAAGGCTTCCAGCGCAGCGAGTTCCTGCTGGAACACGGTGCGATCGACATGATCATTCACCGTCAGGAACTGCGTCCGCGTCTGGGCAATCTGCTGGCACAAATGATGGGCCTGCCGACGCCGAAATTCGTCGCCGCGCCAATCGAGCCAATCGTGGTTCCACCGGTGCCCGCCAACATATGATCGAACGTACCCTTGGCGAGTGGCTCGCCTACCTTGAGCAGTTGCACCCTTCGGCCATCGACATGGGCCTGGAGCGCTCGCAACAGGTAGCGTCCCGTATGGGACTGGGCAAACCGGCGCCTCGGGTGATCACGGTCACCGGCACCAACGGCAAAGGTTCTACCTGCGCATTCGTGGCTTCGTTGCTGCGAGCGCAGGGCCTGAACGTCGGTGTCTACAATTCTCCGCACCTGCTGCGTTACAACGAGCGGGTGCAGGTCAATGGCGTCGAAGCCACTGACGTCGAGCTGTGCGAAGCCTTTGCAGCGGTCGAGGCGGGCCGTGGCGACACATCCCTGACGTACTTCGAAATGGGCACCCTGGCGGCGTTCTGGCTGTTTCAGCACGCCAGTCTCGATGCGGTGGTGCTGGAAGTCGGGCTGGGCGGGCGTCTGGACACCGTCAATGTGGTCGATGCCGATATGGCGCTGGTCACCAGCATCGGTGTCGATCACGCGGATTATCTGGGTGATACCCGTGAATCCGTAGCGTTCGAGAAGGCCGGCATCTTCCGTCAGGGTGCGCCTGCGCTCTGTGGCGACCTGAATCCTCCACAACCTCTGCTGGATAAAGCGCGCGAGCTCAATTGCCCGTTTTTCCTGCGTGGGCGCGATTTTGACCTCGGCATCACCGATCAAAACTGGCAATGGCGCGGTCTTGACGCTCAAGGGCGAGTGGTCGAGCTGCACGATTTGCCGTTGCTCGATCTACCGATGGAAAACGCCGCGCTGGCGTTGCAGGCTTACCTGTTGCTCGGGTTGCCTTGGGTGGATGCACAAATTATTGCAGCGCTGAAAGCCACTCGGGTGGTCGGTCGCCTCGATCGCCGTCAGTTCGACTGGCAGGGCAAGAGCCTGAACCTGTTGCTGGACGTGGGGCATAACCCCCATGCGGCAGAGTATTTGGCTCGCCGCTTGGCCAGCCGTCCACCGGCCGGCAAGCGTCTGGCGGTGTTCGGACTGTTGGCGGACAAGGATCTGGATGGTGTTGTCGGTGAATTGAATGCTAGTGTCCAGCAATGGGCCGTTGCGCCGCTGGATTCACCGCGAGCACGCCCGGTTGCCGATTTGCACGCGGCGTTGCACAACCTTGGCGCCTCGGTAACGTCCTATGACAGCGTGGCCGCCGCCCTGGAAGGGCAGTGCGCGCTGGCGACGAGCGACGACGAGATTCTGTTGTTCGGATCATTTTATTGTGTCGCCGAGGCCCTTGAATGGCTGGCCCGGCGCTCCACGGAGGAAGCGGCAAATGGCATTGCTGGATAAGGCATACAAGCAGCGCATGGTTGGCGCCCTGGTTCTGGTGGCGCTGGCGGTGATTTTCCTGCCGATGCTGTTTTCCCGTCAGGATGAACAGCGTCAAGTGACGGTTGAAGCCCCGGCTGCGCCGCAAGCGTCTGCGGTGCCGCAAGTTCAGGTCGAACCGGTGGTGGTGCCTGAGCCGCAAGCGCTACCTCAGGAGCCCGTGCCGAGTGATGATGAAATCGCTCAGCAAGAAGCACCGATCACGCCGATTGCCCCAAGTGCCCCGGTTGCGCCTGCACCTGCCGCCAAACCGGTCGCGCCAGCACCTGCGCCGGTCAACAAACCAACGGTTGCACCTAGCCAGCCCATCACGGCTGCACCGGGCAAGCCGGACACGACTCAAAGCCGCGTCGATGCCAATGGCCTGTCGGTCAGCTGGTCGGTGCAACTGGCCAGCCTGTCGAGCCGTGCAAGTGCAGAAAGCCTGCAGAAATCCCTGCGCAGCCAGGGCTACAACGCCTACATTCGTACTGCCGACGGCAAGAATCGGGTGTTTGTCGGACCGCTGATCGAACGTGCAGAAGCCGATCGTCTGCGTGACTTGTTGGGTCGCCAGCAGAACCTCAAGGGTTTTGTGGTGCGTTTCCAGCCTGAGCGTGGTTAAAACTATCGACCCGATTTGAAATGCACTGACAATCGCAGCTTACCGATAGCCATGCGCTCTGCTAAAATGCGCCGCCTTATCCGTCTGTAGGCTGCACTGTGCCATTTACCTGGGTTGACTGGGCGATCGTTGCAATCGTCGCCATCTCCGCTTTGATCAGTCTGAGCCGCGGCTTCGTCAAAGAAGCACTGTCGCTGGTGACCTGGATCATCGCAGGAGTCGTCGCCTGGATGTTCGGTGGTTCATTGTCCGAGTACCTCGCCGGATACATCCAAACGCCGTCGGCCCGTGTGATCACGGGCTGTGCCATCATGTTTGTCGCCACGTTAATCGTAGGCGCAATGATCAATTATCTTATCGGCGAATTGGTTCGCGTCACCGGGCTATCCGGGACCGATCGATTCCTCGGCATGGCCTTCGGCGCCGCGCGTGGCGTGTTGCTGGTGGTCGTGGCGGTCGGGCTGTTGAGCCTGGGGCCGGTACAGCAGGACGGGTGGTGGCAAGAGTCACAGCTCGTGCCAAAATTTCTATTGGTCGCAGATTGGTCCAAAAACCTGATTCTCGGGTGGAGCAGTCAGTGGCTTGCCAGCGGTATCAGCGTACCCGCTGAGATACCGTTCAAGGAGCACCTCTTGCCGATGGTCAAAACGCCTCAGTGAGTTGTGTTCAGTTCAGATCCATTAAGTAGGGGTTGCGTCGCATGTGTGGCATCGTCGGTATCGTCGGTAAGTCGAACGTCAATCAGGCGCTGTATGACGCGCTAACCGTCCTCCAGCACCGCGGCCAGGACGCTGCCGGTATCGTGACCAGCCATGATGGCCGGTTATTCCTGCGCAAGGACAATGGCCTGGTGCGTGACGTGTTCCATCAACGTCACATGCAGCGCCTGGTCGGTCACATGGGTATTGGCCATGTGCGTTACCCGACCGCGGGCAGTTCGACCTCGGCCGAAGCCCAACCGTTTTACGTCAACTCGCCTTACGGCATCACCCTGGCGCACAACGGTAACCTGACCAACGTTGAACAGCTGGCCAAGGAGATTTACGAATCTGACCTGCGCCACGTCAACACCAATTCCGATTCGGAAGTGCTGCTCAACGTGTTCGCTCACGAACTGGCCCAGCGCGGCAAGTTGCAGCCCACCGAAGAAGACGTGTTCGCCGCTGTTACTGACGTGCACAACCGTTGCGTCGGTGGTTACGCGGTCGTGGCGATGGTGACCGGTTACGGCATCGTCGGTTTCCGTGATCCGCACGGCATCCGCCCGATCGTCTTCGGTCAGCGTCACACCGACGAAGGCGTCGAGTACATGATCGCTTCCGAAAGCGTCTCTCTGGACGTGCTCGGTTTCACCCTGATTCGCGATCTGGCACCGGGCGAAGCGGTCTACATCACTGAAGACGGCAAGCTGCACACCCGTCAGTGTGCGACCAACCCGTCCCTGACCCCGTGCATCTTCGAACACGTGTACCTGGCGCGTCCGGACTCGATCATCGACGGCGTGTCGGTCTATAAAGCACGCCTGCGCATGGGCGAAAAACTCGCCGAGAAGATTCTGCGCGAGCGTCCAGAACACGACATCGACGTGGTCATCCCGATTCCGGACACCAGCCGCACCGCGGCCCTGGAGCTGGCGAACCACTTGGGCGTCAAGTTCCGCGAAGGCTTCGTGAAGAACCGCTACATCGGCCGGACCTTCATCATGCCGGGCCAGGCTGCACGGAAAAAATCCGTACGCCAGAAGCTCAACGCCATCGAGCTGGAATTCTGCGGCAAGAACGTGATGCTGGTGGACGACTCCATCGTTCGCGGCACCACCTGCAAGCAGATCATCCAGATGGCCCGCGAAGCCGGCGCCAAAAACGTTTATTTCTGCTCCGCGGCACCGGCCGTTCGCTACCCGAACGTCTACGGCATCGACATGCCGAGCGCGCACGAGCTGATCGCGCACAACCGTTCGACCCAGGACGTGGCTGATCTGATCGGCGCCGACTGGTTGATCTATCAGGACCTGCCTGACTTGATCGAAGCGGTCGGTGGCGGCAAGATCAAGATCGAGAAGTTCGATTGCGCGGTGTTCGACGGCCAGTACGTCACCGGCGACGTCGACGAGGCTTACCTGAACAAGATCGAGCAGGCACGTAATGATGCCTCCAAGGTCAAGACGCAGGCAGTCAGTGCGATCATTGATCTGTATAACAACTGAGTAACTACCGGCCCCTTGGGGCCGGTTTTGTATCTACTAAAAGAATTCTTATTTATAAAAAACGGGGCAAGGAGTGACAGCATGAGTCAGGATTGGGATGCCGGTCGGCTGGACAGCGACCTCGAAGGCGTAGCGTTCGACACCCTGGCCGTACGCGCCGGTCAGCACCGCACGCCGGAAGGCGAACACGGTGATCCGATGTTCTTCACTTCCAGCTACGTCTTCCGTACCGCCGCCGATGCGGCGGCACGCTTTGCCGGTGAAGTGCCGGGCAACGTTTACTCGCGCTACACCAACCCGACCGTGCGCGCGTTCGAAGAGCGCATTGCCGCGCTGGAAAGCGCCGAGCAAGCCGTGGCCACGGCGACCGGCATGGCCGCGATCATGGCGGTGGTGATGAGCCTGTGCAGCGCCGGCGATCACGTGCTGGTGTCGCGCAGCGTATTCGGTTCGACCATCAGTCTGTTCGAGAAGTACTTCAAACGCTTTGGCATTGAAGTCGATTACGTGCCTTTGGCGGACTTGTCCGGCTGGGATGCGGCGATCAAGGCCAACACCAAGTTGCTGTTCGTCGAATCGCCGTCCAACCCGTTGGCCGAGCTGGTGGACATCGCCGAACTGTCGAAAATCGCTCACGCCAAAGGCGCGATGCTGGTGGTCGACAACTGCTTCTGCACTCCGGCGTTGCAGCAACCGCTGAAGATGGGCGCGGACATCGTCGTGCACTCGGCGACCAAGTTCATCGACGGCCAGGGCCGTTGCATGGGCGGTGTTGTGGCCGGTCGCAGCGAGCAGATGAAAGAAGTCGTCGGTTTCCTGCGGACTGCCGGGCCGACCCTGAGCCCGTTCAATGCCTGGATCTTCCTCAAGGGCCTGGAAACCTTGAGCCTGCGCATGAAGGCTCACTGCGCCAATGCCCAGCAACTGGCCGAATGGCTGGAGCAGCAGGAAGGCATCGAGAAAGTCCATTACGCCGGTCTCAAAAGCCATCCGCAGCACGAGTTGGCCCTGCGTCAGCAGAAAGGCTTTGGAGCGGTCGTGAGTTTCGAGGTCAAGGGCGGCAAAGAGGGCGCCTGGCGCTTTATCGACGCGACCCGTTTGATTTCCATCACCGCCAACCTCGGTGACAGCAAAACCACCATTACGCACCCGAGCACCACCTCTCACGGCCGTCTGGCGCCGCAAGAGCGTGAAGCAGCGGGCATTCGTGACAGTCTGATCCGCATCGCGGTCGGTCTGGAAGACGTGGCTGACCTGCAAGCCGATCTGGCGCGCGGGTTGGCTGCCTTGTGATCGAGTTGTCCGCGCCAGGCACTGGCACCAACGGCCGCGTTGCACTGGTCACGGGTGCTGCGCGGGGCATTGGTCTGGGGATCTCGGCCTGGCTGATCAGCGAAGGCTGGCAAGTGGTGCTGACTGATCTTGATCGGGTGCGCGGTTCGAAAGTGGCGAAGGTGCTCGGCGACAACGCCTGGTTCATCGCCATGGACGTCTCGAACGAAGGGCAGGTGGCGTTGGGCGTCGCCGAGGTGCTGGGGCAGTTCGGGCGTCTGGATGCGCTGGTGTGCAACGCGGCGGTTGCCGATCCGCACAACATCACCCTTGAAAGCCTTGATCTGGCGTACTGGAATCGGGTGCTGGCAGTGAATCTCAGCGGGCCGATGCTGTTGGCCAAGCACTGTGCGCCGTACCTGCGCGCTCACAGCGGCGCAATCGTCAACCTGGCCTCGACCCGCGCCGGGCAGTCGGAGCCCGACACCGAGGCTTATGCGGCGAGCAAGGGCGGCCTGTTGGCCCTGACTCATGCCTTGGCCATCAGCCTCGGGCCGGAAATTCGCGTCAATGCGGTCAGCCCCGGCTGGATCGATACGCGGGATCCTTCCGCACGTCGTGCCGAACCGTTGACCGATGCCGATCATGCCCAGCACCCGGCGGGCAGGGTAGGGACGGTCGAGGACGTGGCGGCGATGGTCGCCTGGCTGTTGTCGAAGAACGCCGGTTTTGTCACGGGCCAGGAGTTCGTGGTCGATGGCGGCATGACCAAGAAGATGATTTACAGCGAGTAATAGGGTGGGGCGCTGTCTCCAGCATTGATGTTGAATGTGCCGCCGTCTTCGCGAGCAAGTCGAATCGTCGCACCGCCGCTCCCACAGTTGATTTTCGTCGAGCACAGAACTGATGCTCACTGCAGAACCCTTGTGGGAGCGGGCTTGCTCGCGAAAGCGGTCTGACAGCGTAAGACACGATTTTGTTTTTTTCAGAAAAACTTCAAGCGGGGTATTGACTTAGCTTCGGTACCTGCGTAAATTTCGCGGCCTCGGAGATGCAAACGGGTGATTAGCTCAGCTGGGAGAGCGTCTGCCTTACAAGCAGAATGTCGGCGGTTCGATCCCGTCATCACCCACCACTTCCGAGAGTCTTGCGAAAGCAAGATGGAAGCTTTTAAAAGCCTCCACCGACGCGCAGCGGTAGTTCAGTCGGTTAGAATACCGGCCTGTCACGCCGGGGGTCGCGGGTTCGAGTCCCGTCCGCTGCGCCATATTTTCCGAGTCAGGTTTATTCTGGTTCGAGATTGAAAGCCTCGAAGCTTTCAGTCAGACGAGTTACTTGGACGCAAGTCCAAAGCGATACGCAGCGGTAGTTCAGTCGGTTAGAATACCGGCCTGTCACGCCGGGGGTCGCGGGTTCGAGTCCCGTCCGCTGCGCCATATCTGCCTCAAGGCCCACTGAACGCCTTGGAGCTACGAAGAAAGCTGCTGGTAAAGCCAGTGTCTACTTCGAGTCGATAGCAAAGACCCTGGTCGAAAGACCGGGGTTTTTTGTGTCTGCGATTTGGCTTTCTCTCCTGCTCCCCGCAACCATGGGTATTCGCATCTGCCGGCCAAATGCGGCCGTGTGTCGAATTCTTACTCCTCTCGACGATTTCCCTTAATAACGCTTAGCCCCGATTAACCGGTGGCTGCGTGGCAGAAACACCTGTCTTTCATTCGCGTATTCAAGGTTTTCCTGAGGGCAAAACGCACAAAGCGCTTGGTTTGAAGTCTCAACACTAATTAGAATGAGTCGCATTTAAAATATTTCTTCGCGCAGGGTTCCTTTAGATGAGTGATGCAGCGATGCCGGCGGCGCAAACTTTCCACGACCTGTACCGCGACCATCGTGGCTGGCTCGAAAGCTGGTTGAGGCGACGCATGAGCAATGGCCATGATGCGGCGGACTTGAGCCAGGATACGTTCGTGCGTTTACTCGCCAGCTCCCAGCACATCGCTGACCTGCAAGAACCCCGCGCCTATCTGGCGACAGTCGGCAAGCGGCTGCTGACCAACTTCTATAAGCGCCGCAGCCTGGAGCAGGCCTACCTCAGTGCGCTGGCGCTGCTGCCCGAGGACTGCGTGCCATCCCCCGAGCAACGTTGGTTGCTGCTGGAAACCCTGCAAGCCCTGGATGAATTGCTCGATGGATTGCCGACCGCGGTGCGACGGGCGTTTCTCTGGAGCCAGTTGGAAGGCTTGGGTTATCACGAAATTGCCGAACGCCTGCAAGTCTCGGAGCGCACGATCAAGCGCTACATGGCGCAAGCCTATGAGCATTGCTTGCTGGTGGATTTGTGATCGGTTCGGCGCCTTCGGCTGAAGCCCGGCAAGTCGTGCGGGCTGCCGCTCAATGGCTGGCGCTCATGGAATCAGGCGCCGCCAATGAACGCGATCGTGCCAATCTGCAGCACTGGCGTGACAGTCATCCCAGCCACGAACAGGCCTGGCAGAAAGCCCAACTCTTGCGCCAACGCTTTGCCGACCTGCCGTCAGCACTGGCTATGGCCAGCCTGGATCGGCCGCAGACGAGTCGGCGCACGGTGCTCAAGCGCGCCGTCGGGGCAGTGGCGCTGGTGCCAACCGCTTGGCTGATCAGTCGGCAGCTACCTCTGGATGTCTGGCGCGCTGCCCTGCGAACCGCGACCGGGGAGGGCAAAAAGGTCCAGTTGGCCGATGGCAGCTCGCTGCAATTGAACACCGCGAGTGCCGTCGATATCGACCTGAAGAACCGCCGGCTAAGACTCGTGGAAGGCGAATTAGCGCTGAATGTGCCCGGCACATCGCCACTGACGATCCAGACGCACTTCGGGCAAGTGGTCGTCAGTCAGAGCGAAGTGTGCGTTCGTCAGGGGCAGACGGGGTGCAAGGTGTCAGTGCTTAAAGGTGCGGTGCAGTTGCAGCCTTTGCGCGGGCCGGTCTTTTCATTGCGCGCGGGCCAGCAAGTCAGCCTTCAGGCGATGGGCGCGGGCGCCGTAGAGCCTTTCGATGTGCTTGCCCCAGGCTGGCGCGACGGCGTGTTGATGGCACAGAACCAGCCCCTGGGCGATTTTCTGCGCGAACTCAGCACCTATCGTCCAGGATTGTTGCGCTGGGAACCGCAACTCGAATCCCTGCGCGTCACCGGCAGTTTCCGTCTGGAAGACACCGATCGCATCCTGACGTTGCTGGCGGCCAGCCTGCCGCTGGAGGTGCATAGGCGAACCCGCTACTGGGTCACGTTACTGCCGCGCAAAAATAGTGTCTGAGGCCTGTCCCCTTTTTTCGCGTCGCTTGTCATTCAAGGCAAGTGAAACGAAATCAGAGAGATTCTCAATGCCCGTAGTGATGCCCTGCAGTACGCGTCTGGGTTCTTCCAGGCTGCGCCCGTTGTTGCACTTGAGTCTGTTGCTGAGTCTGAGTGCCTGTCCGTTGTTCATCACTGCCGGTTGGGCCGAAGACGCGCCTCGACGCAGTTACCAGGTGCCGGCAGGAAGCCTCAGCGCAGCGCTGACCCGTTTCGCCGGGCTGGCCGGGGTCAATCTGTCAGTGGACCCGGCACTGGTGGGCAGTCGCACCAGCCCTGGACTTTCCGGCGAGTACGCGGTGGAGGAGGGCTTTGCCCGACTGTTGCAGGGTTCAGGTCTGCAACTGCAGCCGGTAGGTGAAGAGGCGTACATCCTGACCCCGGCGCCAGAAGGCGGCAGCCTGCAACTGGGCGCCACCTCGATTCTCGGTGCCATTGACTCGGAGCACGGCGATCCGTATGCCGGCGGCCAGGTCGCGCGCCGTGGTTCACAGGGCCTGCTGGGCTCGAAAGACTTTATGGAAACGCCGTTCAGCATGACCACCTACACCAGCGAGGTGGTCAAAAACCAGCAGGCGCGTACCTTGGGTGACCTGATTGCCAACGATCCTTCGGTTCGCGCCACCAACCCGGCGGGTGGGCGCTATGAGCAGTTCACCATTCGAGGGTTGAGCCTGTTCAATAGTGATGTTGCCTACAACGGTCTCTACGGCGTCCTGCCGACCTATACGATCGACATGGAGATGGCCGACCGCGTCGACGTCCTCAAAGGCCCGAGCCAGCTCATCAACGGCATCTCGCCGCGGGGCAGCGTGGGTGGCGGGATCAACGTGGTGCCCAAGCGCGCGACCGACAAGCCCATCACTTCGTTCACCGGCAGCTACGCGTCCGACAACCAGGTCGGCGGTGCCGTGGATGTCGGCCGGCGCTTCGGTGAAGACAATAAGTTTGGCCTTCGTTTCAACGGCGTGAAGCAATCCGGCGACACCGAATGGGATCACCAGAATGTCGACCGTGAGATGGCCGTGCTAGGCCTGGATTTTCGCGGTGATCGTCTGCGGCTTTCGACGGACATCGGGCGCACCGAACGTGATACCGACGCCCCGCAGGAGCGCGTACAGGTTGGCCCTAACGCGCAGGTTCCGCATGCCAGCGATGTGCGCCACAACTATGCGCAGCCCTGGAGCAAGGCGAGTACCAACGACACTTTCGGCACGGTGAATGCTGAATACGATGTCAACGATTCCGTCATGCTGTACGGCGGTGTGGGCGCGCGCAAAAGTAACCATGACTTCCTCCGACATGCCGTTTCGGTTACCAACAACGCTGGAAATTTCAGTGTTCTACCCCGTGACTTCACCCGTGACGAAAATGTCCGGACGGCTACGGCGGGGGTGCGCAACTGGTTCCATACCGGCCCGGTGAGCCATGAAGTCAACCTGGCCGCCAGCTATTTCTACATGGACTTTGAAAACGGCGGCGCCCGTTATGCTGCAGCCAACAGCAACCTCTACAACCCCGTGGTAACACCAACGCCTGTCCGGCCCACGCGACAGGATTCGAAGGTCTACACCGAAAACCGCTCCACCGGTGTGGCGCTGTCCGACACCCTGGGTTTCTTCGATGACCGGCTGCTGCTGACCCTCGGCGCCCGCTGGCAGCGCGTGAAGGTTGACGACTGGACCGATAACGTCAGGGGCGACACCGCCTACGATGAGGAAAAGGTTTCTCCGTCGGGCGGCATCCTGTTCAAGGCCACCGATAAGTTGTCGCTGTATGCCAACTACATGGAAGGCCTGAGCCAGGGCAAGATCGCACCGTCGACCTCGGTGAACGAGGACGAGATCTTCCCGCCATTCATCAGCCGCCAGGTCGAGGTCGGTGCCAAGTATGACGCCGGTGCGTTCGCCGTCACCGCCGCCGTGTTCCGGATCAAGCAGCCGGCTTACGAGACCAATGCCACGACGCGTGTCTTCGGCCCGAACGGCAAGCGTGAGAACACGGGTGTGGAACTGAGCGTGTTCGGTGAACCGCTCGATGGTTTCCGTCTGCTCGGCGGTGTCATGTACATCGACAGCGAATTGAGTAACACCACCAATGGCACCTTCGACGGCAACCGGGCACCGGCCACGCCGAAATACAACGTCAACCTGGGCGCCGAGTGGGACGTGCCGACTGTACAGGGCCTGACCTTGACCAGCCGCGGCATTTATTCCAGCTCGCAGTACCTGGACCAGTCCAACAACAAGGAAATCGACTCCTGGGAGCGTTTCGATGTGGGCGCACGCTATGCGTTCAAGGTCGAGGAAAAGAACATCACCCTGCGTGCCAATGTCGAGAACGTGGCGGACAAGCGCTACTGGAGTTCGGCCGGGGCCTCGGATGACAGCGAGCCTGGCTTGACGCTGTCGACCCCGCGCACCTACCTCCTTTCGGCGACCGTTGACTTCTGATCCACCCGTGTCGTGCGCCTCAGGGATCGGGGCGCCATCGTTGAACCATGACCTGATTCGTATAGAGGAAGGACATATGCACCCCCTCAGTTAATGAACATTCAAGACACTTGCGTATAAGTCGCTATCTGTCGGTAGCCTATACCGAAGTTGTCAGTTGCGTTAAAAGATCATGGCTAGATCATGGTACTTCCGGAGTTCATACCAGGTTTATTAACTTGGTTTTTTGCGTGTCTGATGGTTTTTAAAGTAGTTCAATTCGCTATATGTAAATTTCCAAATCGATTGTAAGAATTAGTTGCAACAACTTGTTAATGAGAATAAGTTGCATATCGAATTTAACGAGGGTGAAGCGATGTTGAATGATGGCGTATTGCACTCTAATCCTTTGCAAAAAACCAATGCCGACTATTTGGCTCGACAAAGCAAGTTCGAATCTAATGTCCGTAGTTATCCACGCAAGTTGCCGCTGGCCATCGCCAAGGCGCACGGGCTCTGGGTGACCGATGTTGAGGGCAATAGTTACCTCGACTGCCTGGCTGGCGCCGGTACTTTGGCCCTGGGGCACAATCATCCGGCCGTCATGGCCAGCCTCGACAGCTTCCTCGCCTCAGGTCTGCCGATGCACACCCTGGACTTGACCACCGCGGTCAAGGACGCTTTCAGCGAAACCTTGCTCAGCCTGTTGCCGAACCAGGGCCGTGATTACTGCCTGCAATTTTGCGGGCCGTCCGGGGCGGATGCGGTGGAGGCCGCGCTGAAACTGGCCAAGACCTACACCGGGCGCAACAACATCATCAGTTTCTCCGGGGCCTACCATGGCATGACCCACGGCGCCCTGGCCCTGACCGGCAACACCGCGCCGAAAAATGCCATCGCCAGCCTGATGCCCGGGGTGCAGTTCATGCCGTACCCCCACGAATACCGTTGCCCGCTGGGCATTGGCGGTGAGGCCGGGGTCGAGGCCTTGACCCATTACTTCACCCAGTTCATCGAAGACGTCGAAAGCGGCGTGTCACTGCCGGCGGCGGTGATCCTTGAAGCGGTGCAGGGTGAGGGCGGGGTCAACTGTGCTCCGGCGAGCTGGCTGCGGGCGATCCGCGAGGTGACGCGCAAGCACGGCATTCTGCTGATCCTCGACGAAGTGCAGACCGGTTTCGCCCGCACCGGCAAGATGTTTGCCTTCGAACACGCCGACATCGAGCCGGACCTGATCGTCATGTCCAAGGCGGTCGGTGGCGGTTTGCCCATGGCAGTGCTGGGCATCCGTCGTGAATTCGACGCCTGGGAGCCAGGCAATCACGCCGGCACCTTCCGCGGCAACCAGATGGCCATGGCCGCCGGGCTGGCCACGTTGCAGGTGCTGCAGCAACAAAACCTCGCCGCCCAGGCCGAGCGCCAGGGCCAGTGGCTCAAGGACCGACTGGTCGAGTTGCAGGCGCATTATCCGGCCCTCGGCCAGGTGCGCGGTCGCGGCCTGATGCTGGGCATCGAGATCGTCGACGAGCGCCAGCCGGCGGATCGTCACGGACATTTCCCGATGGATCCGGCGTTGGCCGTGGCCATCCAGCAACAGTGCTTCAAACAAGGCCTGTTGCTGGAACGCGGCGGGCGTAAGGGCAATGTCATCCGCTTGTTGCCGCCATTGATTATCGACGATGAACAATGCCAGCAAGTGATCCAGCGTTTTGATAACGCGATGGCTGCCGCTTTATTGCAATTGCGCCCTTGAATGAATCAATTGAAGTTGCGTTAGCGGTTCGCCGGATTGCAGCACTGATGACAGTGCTGCAAGTAACTTTGATGGTCGTCTGATTGTTTAAGCAGGTTCAGTGAAGTGATGTCGTTACGTGGGGTTTCGTCGGCCGTTAAACAGGTCGATCAGCAACTAATTTATTCGCCATATAACGTGTCCAGTGGCCTCGCGGGCTACTGTGGAGCACCCATGAATCATCCAGATCGCAGTGTTTTATCGAATATGGTCAGTGAGTTGGCGACGACGCGTGCGTTGCTTAATTGTTTGATTAAAGAGTTCGCCTTACCGGAAAACTGCCTCAGTTACAGTTGGCCGACGCAGATGCAAGGTATCGCCCCGGGCAGTTACCTCGAGGGCCTGGAATGGAAGGGCATTCCGCTGACCATCAAGCTGCCCAACCAGCAGCAGTTCTTTGTAATGGTGGACCGCCGTGATGGTCTCGGCAGTCACCGTTACCTGTCGGACGTTTATGCCCGGCGTGGCGAAGGCGACTGGTCGTGCCTGAGGTTTACCGAGTTCGTCGAGCAGTTGCTCACGGCGTGCGAACACATGACCCGCGCCAGCAACGACGAGTTGCTGGATCAGGTGTTGCAAAGCCAGTTGCTGACCGCGGCCATCGTCGGCCACAACATGGACGGTCAGCACCCGGCACCGCTCAGCGGTTATCTCGCCAGCGAGCAGGGCTTGTGGTTCGGTCATCCGAACCACCCGGCACCCAAGGCGCGCCTGTGGCCAGCTCATCTGGCCCAGGAAACCTATGCCCCGGAATTCCAGGCCCGCACGCCGTTGCACTTGTTCGAGGTGCCGCTGGAAGGATTGAGCGTCGGGGCCAACGGCCTGAGCAAAGCCCAAGTGCTGGCCGGTTTTGCCGATCAAGCGCAGGCGCGGCCGGGGCACGCCGTTATCTGCATGCACCCGGTTCAGGCTCAGCTGTTCATGCAGGATGGCCGGGTTCAGCGTTTGTTGAAATCCGCGGCCATCGTCGATCTTGGCGCCACAGGGCTGATGGCCAACCCCACGGCGTCCATCCGAACCTGGTACATCGAGGGCCATGAGTTCTTCATCAAGGGCTCGCTGAACGTGCGCATCACCAACTGCGTCAGGAAAAACGCCTGGTACGAACTGGAAAGCGCACTGATGATCGACCGAGTCTTTCGTAACCTCCAACTGACCCGGCGCGAAACCCTTGGCGGGCTTTCGGTGGTGGCCGAGCCGGGCAATCTGAGCTGGGCGCCGCAACAGGCCAGCGAAGCCGATAACCACTGGTTCCGCGAACAGACCGGGGCGATCCTGCGGGAGAACTTCTGCCTCGACACCGGCACCGACTGCAGCATCATGGCCGGTACGTTGTTCGCTCGTGGTCTGCATTTACCGCCGTTGGTGCATGAGTTCCTGAGCCGGTTCAACGGCAATGACATCGATGATCAAACGCTGTTGAGCTGGTTCGACCACTATCAGGCGCTGCTGCTACGGCCGGTGCTGGCGCTGTTCTTCAATCACGGCATCGTGATGGAGCCGCACTTGCAGAACAGCGTGCTGGTGCATGACAACGGTCGTCCACAACGCTTGCTCCTGCGGGATTTCGAAGGGGTCAAACTGACCGACGAACTGGGTGCTTCCCGGATCGACGCAGATGTTCATCCACGGGTGCGTGAGTCGCTGCTTTATTCCCGCCTGCAAGGCTGGAACCGCATCGTCTATTGCCTGTTCGTCAACAACTTGTCCGAGGCTGTGCTGGCCCTGAGCTGGGAGCGTCCGCACCTGGCGCCGCTGATGTGGCAACGGGTGGAGCAGCAATTGATCAGCATCCGCGCCGAATTGACCCGTGCTGCGCCGGAGTTGGACGCACTGATTGCCGGTCAGCCGATTGCCTGCAAAACCAACCTGAAAGTCCGTCTGGCAGCCAAGGCTGATCGCCAGGCCAGCTACGTCAGTCTGGTGTCCCCGTGGGGCAAGGAGGCCAAACATGGATAAGCTGCCCGCAGCGGTCGTGGCCGCTATCGACGAAGCCCGCGCGCAACACGAAGACCCGCTGGCGCTGTTCATCTATGACCTGGACGCGCTGAAACAGCACGTGACACAGGTGATGGCGGCGCTTCCCGAAGGCGTAGAGCTTTACTACGCGATCAAGGCTAACAGCGAACCGCAAATCCTTGCCGCCGTGGCGCCGTTGGTGCACGGGTTCGAGATTTCCTCCGGCGGCGAGATCGATCGTCTCCAGGCCTGCCCGACGCGCAAGCCGTTCATCTTCTCCGGCCCCGGCAAACTGGACTCCGATCTGCGTTCGGCGCTGCAACATCAGGTCGAAGCGATTCATATCGAAAGCCTGAATGAAATCGTCCGCCTGCAACGGCTGGCACTGGAAGCGGGGCGTGTGCAAGACGTCTTGCTGCGGATCAACCCCGAACTGCCTTCGCCGCTCTCCAGCAAACTGGCGATGGCCGGCACGGCCACGCCGTTCGGGATCGATGAGTCGGAACTGGCTCAGGCGGTCAGTTGGGTCGATAACGCCAGCCACCTGCGGCTCAAGGGTTTCCATGTGCATGCGATGTCCCATCAGTCGCTGGTGGAGCGCCATGAACAATTGCTCGATCTGTACCTGCAGCGCTGGCCGCAATGGAAGGCGTTGTCGGCCGATCCTGCTGCGATCACTCACCTCAATGTGGGCGGTGGCATCGGCGTTAATTACCTTGGGCCGCAGCAATTCGATTGGCAGCGTTTGTGTACGCATTTGGGGCAAAGCCTGGCAGCCTGTGCCGATGCGCCCATCGTGCGTTTTGAGCCCGGTCGTTTCATCAGCGCCTTCTGCGGCTACTACGCCATTGAAGTGCTGGACAAGAAAACCAGTCACGGCAAGCACTTCCTGGTCTGTCGGGGCGGTACCCATCAGTTCCGTTTGCCGGTTGCCCAGGGACATGATCACCCGATCATTCATCTGCCCCGGCATCGCGTAACGCCAACGGTGACACAACAGAACTGGACCGTCGTGGGGCAGCTCTGCACGCCCAAGGATGTGCTGAGCCGCGATTGCCCGCTGACTGGCGTCGAAGTCGGCGACATGCTGGTGCTGCCCCTGGCCGGTGCCTATGGCTACAACATCTCCCATGCCGACTTCCTCTGTCATCCGCGACCACCGCAGGTGTTCCTGCACGATGCCGGAGTCGCCCCGTGGGATTGACGTTTGCCGTGCCGCGCTGGTTGGTGGTGGTCAATGTGTTGTTGGGCACGCTGACGGTCAGCCTGAACAACAGCTCGCTGAATCCGGCGTTGCCGGCATTCATGGAGGCCTTTCAGATCGGTCCGCTGTTGGCCACCTGGATTGTTGCTGCGTTCATGGTGAGCATGGGCATGACCATGCCACTCACCAGTTTTCTCAGCCAGCGGGTGGGGCGCAAATCCCTGTATTTGTGGGGCGTGGCGTTGTTTGTCTGCGGTTCGCTGCTGGGAGCGCTGGCCAACTCCATCGCGCTGGTGATTGCCGCGCGCGTGGTGCAAGGGATCGCCAGCGGGCTGATGATTCCGCTGTCGCTGGCGATCATTTTTTCGGTGTACGCCAAGGGCGAGCGGGGCAGGGTTACCGGCCTGTGGGGCGCGGCGGTCATGCTGGCGCCGGCATTGGGGCCCTTGTGCGGGAGCCTGATGCTGGAGTGGTTCAGTTGGCGCTCGCTGTTCCTGATGAATGTGCCGATTGGCCTGCTGGCGCTGATCCTGGGCGTCGGCGTTTTGCCGGCTTCTGAAGCATCGGAACGCAAACCTTTCGACCTGGCGGGTTACTTGCTGATCGCGACGGGCATCGGTCTGTTGATGATTGCCGTTGGCCGTCTGCGCCATGCCGAAGCCCTCACTGATCCGCTCAACCTTGGCATGCTGCTGGCGGCCATTCTGTGTCTGGTTGCGTTTGTACGACTGGAACTGAACCGAACCGCGCCGTTGCTCAACCTGCGCATCTTTGCCCTGCGCGGTTATCGCTTGAGCGTGATCATCGCGGTGGTGCAGTCGGTCGGCATGTTCGAATGCCTGGTGCTGCTGCCGCTGCTGGTGCAAGTGGTGATGGGCTACAGCGCTATCTGGACCGGCCTGTCCCTGCTGTGCACGGCGATGTTCGCCAGCCTGTTCGGGCATCTCGGCGGTAAGTGGCTGGACCGACACGGCCCTCGCGGGGTGGTGCTCTGGGGGCTGCTACTGACCGGGGGCGCCACCCTGGGATTGGGCATGCTGGGGGCTGGCGCTTCAATCGGTGTGGTGTTTTTTCTGATGATGGTCCGCGGCGCCGGGCTGGGCCTGTCCTATATCCCCATCACCACCGCCGGGCTTGATGCGCTGCCTGAACCGATGGTCACTCAAGGCGCGGCGATGAACAACATTTCCCGTCGTCTCGTCTCGTCGCTGGCCATCGTGATTGCCTCGCTCTGGCTGGAGTTTCGCCTGGCCGCCGATTCGGCGGGCGGCATTGTTTCGGTGGCGACCCCAGGGGCGATCAGCGAGGTCTTCTTGGCCACCGGCATCCTCATCCTGCTGGCATTGCCCTGTGCCTGGCGTTTTCCCGTTCACGCATCCAACGAGCCGGCCGAGGCACTGCCCTCAGCCCTCGAACACCGTTAATTCTTTCACGGACAAGGTTATGACTATGGCGACTTCTTCACAGGCAACACATCAGGCTGCGGATTCTGCGCCAGGCGTCTGGCTGGCGACGGCCGATCCGCGCCACTATCAGCAAGTGGAACAGCGCGTGGTGGGCCAACTGCTGCAAACGCTGCTGTATGAAAACGTCCTGCCGTATCACCATTCGCCGCTCGATGGCGGCCAGCACCGTTTTGTCGTCAGCGGCTTCGATGCGCAGCAACAACCGGTGGAGTACCACTGCAGCGGATTGCTCAGCGCCAGCTTCGAGCTGATTCGCCTCGACTATGCCAGTCTCGAACGCGTTGACGCGTTGGGCGCACGCAGTCGGCCGCATCTTCATCAAGCATTGGCGGAGCTGCTGAGCGAACTTCAGGACAGCCCGCACCTGCCACGCTTCACCCATGAACTGGAGCAAACCCTGCTCAAGGATCTGCAATCGCGCAGTCAGGGTTATCAAGCGGCCAAGCCAACCCATCAATTGGATGTGGATGCGCTGGAACAGCACTTCATGGACGCCCACAGCTATCACCCTTGCTACAAATCGCGCATCGGCTTCTCGCTCAAGAACAACGCCAGTTACGGACCGGAATTTGCCGCGCCCATCGCCATTGTCTGGTTGGCGGTTGCGAAAACTTGCGGGGCAATGAACATCTCGCAGCACCTGGATTACGACGGATTTATCCAGCAGGAATTCGGGCTTCAACGCTGGCAGCAACTCGCTGAGAACCTCACCGACCAAGGCAAGGCGATGGGCGATTACTGGCTGATGCCGGTGCACCCGTGGCAGTGGGAAAACATCATCGTTCCCGTGTTCTACCCAGAACTGGTCAGCGGTGAAGTGATCTATCTGGGCACTACGGATGACCGTTATCAGGCGCAACAGTCGATCCGCACCCTGGCCAACGTCACTGAGAAAAAGCGGCCTTACGTCAAGCTCGCACTGAGCATGACCAACACCTCCAGCACGCGAATTCTGGCCCGGCATACGGTGATGAACGGCCCGATCATCACCGACTGGTTGCAGCAGTTGATCGGCAGCGACAGCACTGCCCGTGACCTTGGCTTTGTGATTCTCGGCGAAGTCGTCGGCGTCAGCTTTGACTACGATCACCTGCCCGCCACGCGGATGTCCCAGGCCTACGGCACGATGGGCACCCTGTGGCGCGAGAGCATTCACCAGTACCTGCAAGATGATGAGCAGGCGGTGCCGTTCAATGGTCTGAGTTCCGTGGACAATCGCTACGGATCAGGTGAGCAGACCCCGTTCATCGACGCCTGGATCGCTCAATACGGCCTCCACGCCTGGACCCGTCAACTGTTGCAGGTGGCGGTGTCGCCGATCATTCACATGCTGTACGCCGAAGGCATCGGCATGGAATCCCATGGGCAGAACATCGTCCTGATCGTGAGGCAGGGCTGGCCGCAACGTATTGCCCTGAAAGACTTCCATGACGGCGTGCGCTATTCACCGCAGCACTTGGGGCGCCCCGAGCTGTGTCCGACGCTGGTGCCGCTGCCCGCCAGCCACGCCAAGCTCAACCGCAATTCGTTCATCCTCACCGACGACCTGGATGCGGTCCGGGATTTTTCCTGTGATTCGTTCTTTTTCATCGCCCTGGCCGAGATGGCGATCTTCCTGCATCAGCACTATCAGCTCGAAGAGGCCCTGGTTTGGAAAATGACCGCTGAGGTGATCACCGCCTACCAGGCCGAACATCCGCAACACCGTTCGCGTTATGCAGCGTTTGATGTTTTCGCGCCGTTCTATGAAGTGGAAGAGCTGACCAAGCGCCGCCTGCTGGGCGACGGCGAACGTCGTTTCAAATCGGTTCCCAATCCGCTGCACGCCTTCCGGCCGCAATCATGCTGAGGACCAATCTGCTCAAGCAGAAGCTCAGAACAGGTGAGCCGGTCTACGGCCTGATCAGCTCGATTCCGTCGCCAGCGGCCATCGAACTGATCGCCGAGGCCGGTTTCGATTTTGTGATCATCGATATGGAACACGTGCTGATCAACCCCGAGACCGTGGAGAACATGATTCGCACCGCCGAGAGTTACGCGCTGACCCCGCTGGTGCGGGTGGCGGACCTCAACCCGAAAACCCTGCTGCGCCTGCTCGATGGCGGCGCCCAGGGCATTGTCTTGCCGATGATCGAAGGCCCCGAGCCCTTGGCCGAAAGCATTCGAGCCTGCAAATACCACCCGCAGGGCACGCGCAGCCTGAATGCCGGTCGCCCCGGCGCTTTTGGCAAACACAGCCTGGCGGAGTACGTCGCGCTGGCCAACGAACAAATCATGGTCGTGGCGATGATCGAGAGTGCCGAAGGTGTGCGACGCGCGGCGGAAATTGCCAGCGTGCCCGGCCTCGACATGATCCTCGAAGGGGCCGCCGACTTATCGCAATCGATGGGCATGCCCTGGCAGATCGACCGGCCCGAGGTGCAGCAAGCGCTACTCTCCAGCTGGCAAACGGCGAGTGCCGCGGGTGTGCCGTATTGCGCGATTCCACGTCAGCCGGGCGACCACGAACGGTGGTTGAGCCGGGGCGTTAAAAGTTTTGTTTTGGGTGACGAGCGTGGCATCGCTTTTCGTGCCCTCCAGGCCAAATTGGCCGCCACTTCAGCAGAAGGAAAATAATCGGATGAACTTCACCACAATGGCCGCCGACAAGGTGATGCAGGATCTGGTCGATTGTTTGCTGGCCGAACATTTTTTCGGGACCGAGCCGCTGAATCTGGTGACGCCCTCGTCATCGGCCGATCAGCCGTTTACCGGGTTGAGCGCCGGGCAACGGATCTGGGAATGGTCCACTGAGCCGCAGGGTTGCATCGTCATTGCCCTGCGTCCCGGCATTACCCAGCAATGGGAGAAAGTACCGGGGACGCCGGTTTGGGCGCGACAGAATGACCAACTGTCCGCGCTGTCACCCGAGGCCTTCACGACCCAGGTGTTGGCAGGGATGACCGATCGCTACCCGGACAATGAAAAAGGCTTCGCCCTGTTTCTGGATGTGCTGCGCACCAGCGTCCGGCAAACCGAGTTGTCCCTGGCCCATCGGGTTGACAGCGAACGCTTGCTGGAAAAAAGCAACGCGGACTTTTTCCTGGCGATGGAGCAGTGGGCTTCGCTGCGTGATCGTCCCTACCACCCGCTGGCCAAAGCCAAGCAGGGTTTGAGCGAAACCGAATATCAGCAGTATCAGGCGGAATTTGCCCGTCCGGTGGCGCTCAATTGGGTCGCGGTCGATCGCACGTTGCTGCAATGCGGCGACGGTGTGACGGACCTGGCGCAGAGTTATCCCGCCCATTACCTGTTGCCGCCGCTGTTGCAGGCCAACTTGCAACAAGAGCTGCAGCAGCGGGGCATTGCCCAGAGCCACATTGCGCTGCCGGTGCATCCGTGGCAGTTCGAACACGTGCTGGAGGCGCAACTCGGCGACGCTTTCGCCAAGGGTGACTGCCATCGACTGGACTTCACCGACGGTGATTTTTTCGCCACCTCGTCGTTGCGCTCGATGACCCCGTGCTTCAACAGCGCCGATTACCTCAAGTTGCCGATGGCGATCTATTCGCTGGGTGCCTCGCGTTACCTGCCTGCGGTGAAAATGATCAACGGCGGCTTGAGCGAAGCGCTGCTGCGCCAGGCACTGGGCCAGGATGAAACGCTGCAACAATCCCTGCACCTGTGCGATGAAACCAAATGGTGGGCATTCATGCCGCCGGACGCGACACTGTTCGACGAAGCACCACGGCATCTGTCGGCCATGGTTCGCGGCTATCCACCCAAGTTGCTGGAAGATCCGGACACCCGACTGGTGCCCATGGCTGCCCTCGGCACGCCGTTGCCGGGCAGCAATCAGCACTTCTTCGATGACTGGATGGCCTACCGCGAACTGCCGACCAACGCTGCGTCGGTGATGACCCTGTTCCGCGAGCTGTGCCACAGTTTCTTCGATATCAACCTGCGGATGTTCCGCATCGGCATGCTCGGTGAAATTCACGGGCAGAACGCAGTGCTGGTGTGGAAGGCCGGTTACGCCCAGGGCCTGCTGTTGCGCGATCACGATTCGTTGCGCATCTTCGTGCCGTGGCTGGAACGCAACGGTCTGGCTGATCCGGCTTACCGGCTGAAGAAGGGGCACGCCAACACGCTGTACCACGAGCGCCCTGAAGACCTGCTGTTCTGGCTGCAGACCCTGGGTATTCAGGTCAACTTCCGCGCCATCATCGATACGCTGGCTGAGGTCTACGCATTGCCGGCGACCCAGTTGTGGACGGCGATGGGCGAAGTGCTCAACGAGTTGATCGACACCATCGAGTTTGACGCCGAGGCGCGGATCATGATCAAGCACCAGTTGTTCGAAGCGCCACATTGGCCGCAGAAATTGCTGCTCACCCCAATGATCGAACGCGCGGGTGGCCCTGGCAGCATGCCGTTTGGCAAAGGGCAGGTGGTCAATCCGTTTCACAGGCTCGATCGGAATGCCTGAACCGCGACGTCATCCCTCCAGGCGCACGCTGTTGCGTCTGTCCCTGGGCGCGCTCGCCCTCAGGTTGTCCACGCCGGCGTGGGCCGAGGCCGACGCCGCGCCGTTGCGGGTGATCACCCTGTTTCAGGGCGCCACCGACAGCGCCGTGGTGTTGGGCGTGACACCGTGTGGCGTGGTTGATTCCTGGAGCGAAAAACCGACCTACCGCTATTTGCGCACGGCACTGGACCAGGTGCCCCATGTCGGGCTGGAGACTCAGCCCAGCCTTGAAGACATCGCGCTGCTCAAGCCGGACTTGATTGTTGCCTCGCGCTTTCGCCACGAACGCATTGCACCGTTACTCAAGCAGATCGCCCCGGTGCTGATGCTGGAGGAAGTGTTTGAATTCAAAAAGACCCTGGCGCTGATGGGCGCCGCTTTACACCAGCAACAAAGGGCCGACGAGATTCTGAACCGATGGCAGCAGCGCGTGGCACATCTGTGTGAGCAACTGCAGCAGACATTTGCCGGACGCTGGCCACCCACGGTGTCGATTCTGGATATCCGCGAAGACCACATCCGCAGTTACCTGCCAGCGAGTTTTCCGGGCTCCGTGCTCACCGAACTGGGATTCAATTGGAGTGACAGCAGCCGGGAGGCAAGCGGGGTGTCGATCAAGCTCACCAGCAAGGAAAGCCTTGCCGTGGTGAATGCCGACATCTTTTTTGTGTTCCTGCGCGCGCAGAACGCGGCGGTGCAGCGCAACTACGAGAGCCTGGTGCAACACCCGCTGTGGAAGCAGATGCGTGCCCCGCAGCAAGGACAGGTGTGGCAAGTCGATGGTGTCGCCTGGAGTCTGTCGGGCGGGATGTTGGGGGCGAACCTGATGCTTGACGACGTGGCCCGCGTGGCCGCCGCGCAGGTGGCCTCATGAGCTCGGGAGTCAAGCTGTGCAGTGCGGGTGTCGTGTTGCTGCTGTGCTGCGTGTTGAGCCTGGCGGTCGGTGCGACCTGGATTCCACTGCCACAGATTGCCGCGGCGTTTGTCCATCCCGACCCGCTGAGTATGAGTCATGTGCTGGTGACCACCACGCGTCTGTCGCGCACCCTGATGGCGATTTCCGTAGGCGCCAGCCTGGCGGTCGCGGGCGCCCTGATGCAGGCACTGACCCGCAATCCGTTGGCGTCACCCGGGTTGTTCGGGATCAACGCCGGTGCGACCTTTTTTATCATCCTGTTTTCCTCGATCTTCTCGCTGTCATCCCCGGATGCCTGGTTATGGTCGGCGTTCATTGGCGCTGCCGTGGCGGGTTGTCTGGTATGGCTGATCGGCAACATGGGGCAAGGCAGTCTCAGCCCGCTGCGCATCGTGCTGGCGGGCGCGGCGATCGCCGCGTTGTTCTCTGCTTTCAGCCAGGCGCTGCTGGTGGTGAATCAGGATGGACTGGACACGGTGCTGTTCTGGATGGCCGGTTCGTTGACTGAACGCAACCTGTCGAGCGCCGCTCCCTTGTTGCTGACTGATGTGTTCGGGTTGTCGGGGGCGCTGTTGCTGGCCGGGCAGGTCAACGTGCTGAACGCCGGGGAAGAGATTGCCACGGGGCTGGGGCAGCGAACCGGCCTGATCCGGCTGCTGATGAGCGTGCTGGTGATCTGTCTCGCGGGAAGCGCGGTGGCGTTGGCCGGCAGCATTGGTTTTATCGGTCTTTTGGTGCCGCACATGGTGCGCAAGGGTTTGTCCATCGACCATCGCTGGTTGCTGCCCGGTTGTGCGCTGCTCGGCGCCATTCTCCTGCTGTTGGCGGATACGTTGTCGCGGGTTTTGATCCTGCCTCAGGAGGTGCCGGTGGGGGTGATGACGGCGCTGTTCGGCGCGCCGTTTTTCATCATGTTGGCCCGGCGTGGAGGTCGTTATGGATAGGGTGGTGACCTGGCGCCGAGGCGGGTATTCCCGGCGGGTCAACCTTTCCACGTGGTTGCGGTTGGCGGCGGCGCTGGTGCTGACGGTGCTGGTGATGCTCGGCTCGTTGTCGCTGGGGAAAGTCATCCTCTCGCCCCTCGAGGTGATGCGAATCCTGTTTTCCAGTCAGGACGCCAGCCTGACGTTGATCGTCGAGCAACTGCGTTTTCCACGCATTGTGTTGGCGGCGCTGGTTGGCGCTGCGTTGTCGGTGTCCGGGTTGATCCTGCAAAGCATCATCCGCAACCCGCTGGCATCGCCGGACCTGCTCGGCATCACCAGCGGTGCCAGCGCCGCCGCCGTGCTTTACCTGTCGTTCTTGTCCGCGACGCTGGGCCAACAGTTTCTGCCCCTGGCCGCAATGCTCGGTGCGGCTCTGGCAACATTGGCCATTTATCTGCTGGCCTGGAAGCAGGGGACCTCACCGCTGCGACTGGTGCTGATCGGCGTGGGCGTCTCGGCGATGTTGACGGCCGCGACCACCTTCATTCTGGTGTTCAGTCCGCTGACCACCACTCTGTCGGCCTACGTTTGGCTGACCGGCAGCGTGTACGGCGCCAGTTGGCCTGAACCGTTGGCGCTTGCGAGCTGGTTGTTGGGCATTTGTCCGCTGCTGGTGCTGCTGGCCCGTCAGGTGATGGTGCAACAGTTGGATGACAACCTGGCCCAGGGCATCGGCGTGCGCGTGCAATGGCTGCGGGCCGGTTTGCTGCTGGTGAGTGTGGCGTTGGCCGGTGCGGCCATTGCCTGGGGTGGGGCGATCGCGTTTGTCGGGCTGATTGCTCCGCATATTGGCAAACGCCTGGTGGCCCCTGGTTTCGCTGGGCAGGCCGTGATGGCGGCCCTGATTGGCGCAAATCTGGTGATGCTGGCGGACCTGGTCGGGCGCACGCTGTTCTTGCCCCTGGATTTGCCGGCGGGGATCTTTGTCGCGGTGCTGGGCACACCCTTTTTTCTCTATTTATTGATTAAACAGCGTCATTAAGGAATTCAACGTATGACGTCGATTGCAAGTCGCGGCCTGACCCTGAGTTATCAGCGCCAGGTGATTATTGACGCGCTGGACATGCAACTGCCCAAGGGCAAGATCTCGGTGCTGATTGGCAGTAATGGCTGCGGTAAAAGTACCTTGCTCAAATCCTTTGCCCGACTGCTGAAACCGCAGCAAGGCTCGGTGATTCTCAACGGCGTGGATATCCAGCAAAAATCCACGGCGGCGGTGGCGCGTGAGTTGGCCATCCTGCCTCAGACACCGACGGCGCCTGAGGGTATTACCGTTCGCCAGCTCGTGGCCCTGGGCCGATACCCTTATCAGAGCTGGATGCAGCAGTGGTCGGCCGAGGATGAAACCATGGTCAATCGCGCGCTGACGCAAACCAGTTTGCAGGCGCTGGCGGATCGGCCGGTGGATGCCTTGTCCGGTGGGCAGCGCCAGCGTGCGTGGATCGCCATGACCCTGGCCCAGGACACCGGCATTGTGCTGCTGGACGAGCCGACGACCTTCCTTGACCTGGCTCACCAGATTGAAGTGCTGGACCTGCTGCGCGACCTCAACCGGCTCGAGAACAAAACCATCATCATGGTGCTTCACGACCTCAACCTGGCCTGTCGTTATGCGGATCATATGGTCGCGGTGCATGAGCGTACGGCATTTGCCCAGGGCCGGCCTGAGGACGTCTTGACTCAGGCGCTGGTCAAAACCGTGTTCGACCTCAACTGCAGGATTATTCCTGATCCGTTCTTTGGTACGCCGATGTGCATCCCGTTTGGTCGGGAACTGCCGCTATGAGTCTGGCTCGCCACTTCACCGCGCAAGAGTGGAGCGTGTTGGGCGGTGGGTTGCGGTTGAAGGACTGCGCCGAGCGTGATCCATTACGCTCGCTGATGGCGCGTGACCTGTTGCAGGAAGATGTGTGCGAGCGTTTGCTGGACGCATTGAGCCCGGTCATTGGCTCACCGTCGCGGGCGATCACCGCCTCGCTGCTGGGCAAGCGCCTGTCGTTCCTGGCCACCGGCGCCTGTTTGTACGCCATGTCGGTGTACGACAAAGGACTGCTGCTGTCGCTGGACAATACGGTGATCGAGTACGGTCATGATGACGGACTGTGGACGTCTTCAATGCCGCTGGCTCATTCCCTGCCGCTGACGTACGGGGCTGGTGAGCGCGAGGCCTGGCGGGAAACCTTGGTGCAGTCACTGTTTGCCGGGCTGTTGAAGCCGCTGTGGCAAACCTTCAACCGTGTGAGTGGCGTTTCACGGCGCATCTTGTGGGAAAACTCCGCAGTGCGCGTGTATTCGTTGTATGAAAAACGCATGGCAAAAATCGACGAGCCGTCGGTGCGCGAGCGCTATGAAGCCGACTTCAGGTGGTTGCTGACTCAGGCAGAACCTGCGCTGTTCGGCCTCGATTACAACCCGCTGAGTCACTTCCGTCGTCCGCCGACGCTGGTCGACGAGGGGCAGCGCAGCATTCGCTTTCGACGAACCTGCTGCTTCTATTACCTGGCTACTGAGCCCGCTGAATATTGTTCGACCTGCCCACTGCTGCGTCCGGGGAAATGCCGATGAGTTATCAGATCAACCCTCGCCAGCAGCTCGTCGACCCGGAGTTGCTCAACGCCTACCGGTCGATCCCTTCGTCAACCATCGGCCACTTTTCCGATCGGGGTTTCCTGCGGGGGATCAAGCCGCTGTTCAACAACATCCGCATGGTCGGCACTGTAGTCACCGTCAAAGTCTTCCCGCCGGATGGCAGCATTTTGCGTGAAGCGCTGTTGCTGAGTGAGCCGGGCGACGTGCTGGTGATCGAATGTGTGGACGACGAGGAGTGTGGCTGTTGGGGCGAACTGCGCACCCTCGCCGGGCTGATCAAAGGGTTGGCCGGGGTGGTGGTGTCGGGTGCGGTCACGGATGTCAGCGCATTACGTCGTCATGGGTTACCGATCTTTTGCCGGGACGTCAGCGCCTACACGACTCGCGGTATTGGCGCCCGTGGGGAGGTCAATCGGTCGATCAATGTGGGCGGGATTCAGGTGCAGCCGGGGGACCTGGCCATTGGTGATGATGACGGTGTCTACATCCTCGATGCCCGGCGTGCGGCCGAGCTGCTGTCTGAGTTACTAGCCAAAGAAGAAGCCGACGAACGGCGCCGCGCGGAATTCCTGCAGAGACTCGACGCCCGCCTGACCTGAAACTGCGTCATCTGCTCATCGATTTGTTGCAGCGCAAAGCGGCAATGCTTTGATTCTTCGGGCAGATTTTTGTAACGGGTTGTTTGCGGCAAGCGCAAAAAACTATAAAGTTAACCTTTCGGTCAGCTTTGCACTGTCAACACAGCCCTTTGCTCCGTCGATAAGGGCTTCCGCAAGACTCGAGATTCCCAGAACATAACCAGAAGGGCGGACCCATAACCGCCCAGAGGATGATCCATGTCCAACCGTGATATATCCCGGCGCTCGTTCCTACAGGGCGGGCTGGTGGCGGGTGTGAGCGTCACGCTTACACCGCTCAGCAGCCAGGCGCTGGCAGCCTTGATGGAAAACAGCGTGACCGTGCCGTCCGAGCAATGGCTCGGCAACAACGGCAAGGCGCGCTCGCGTAACGATGCCTTGTCCAAGGTCTGCGGCAGCAAAGTCTTTGCCCGCGACATCCGTGCCAAGGACATGCCGGGCTGGCCCCAGCAGCAGGGCCACGCCATGTTGCTGAAAATCACCAAGGCTGACCGCATCTATGCGGGTTACGACCTGTCGTGGCTCGGTGCCGACTTGCAGCCCGATCGCATCGTTACCGCCGCCGATCTGGACAAGGACGGCATCGTCTTCCCGGAAGAGCACGCGCCTGACCTGTTGCTGCCCCAAGGCAAAGTGCCGATGTTCATCGGTCATCCGGTGGCGATCCTGATCTGGAACGACTTCGAGCGTTTCCGCCAGGCCAAGGCCAAACTCAAATTCAATGACAAAGCAATCCGCTACGGCGCCCAGGTGCCTTACTACGAAGGCGATCCCTACGGCAGCTTCCGCTACGTGCGCGTCGGCGGCGCGACCTCGGCGGACGAAGACGAATTCGCCAGCCTCAAGGATTCGATCCTGTTCCCGATGCTGAAAAACCGTCGTCCGGTGTGGAATTCCCAGCCGGACCTGCACGGCAACCTGACCGAGCGCGGCCTGTTTTACGCCGACCGGATGAAGCAGCAAATCGACAGCCCGCCAGACAACTGGCTGGTGTTCGACGAGCGCTACAAAACCCCGTCAATCGAACCCGCTGCGATGGAGCCGGACAACGGCAACGGCTGGTACGACCCGGCGACCAAGACCCTGCACTTTGTCGTCGCCACCCAGTGCCCACTGGAAGCCGCCACCGAAACCGCGAAGATGATCGCGCCGTCGCGTTTCGGCCTGGCCAACCTGAACATGCACCCCGGCTACACCGTCGGTTACGGTTCCAAAGACCACAACATTTTCGTCTACTACGCAGCGTTGGCCGCGCTGTACGGCGCCGGCGTGCCGGTGCGTCTGGCCAACGACCGCTACGAGCAATTCCAGAGCGGCATCAAGCGTCACTCGTTCGACATCCGCTACCAACTGGCGGTGGACAAGACCGATCACAGTTTCAAAATTTTCCGCGCCGAGATGAGCGTCGACGGCGGCGGGCGGATCAACTACAGCCCGTCGGTGGCGGCGGTTGGTGCCACGGCGGCGCAGTCGATCTACTACATGCCGCAGAACGATTTGCAGGTCACGGCCTATCATTCCCGCGCCGTTGAGGCCGGGTCGATGCGTGGTTACGGTACGCTGCAAAGCATGGCTTCCACCGAGATGATGGTGGATGAAATTGCCGATCGCCTGGGCATCGACGCCATTGCTCTGCGCAAGAAAAACGCCATGCTCTCGGGCATGAAAAACACCCAGGGCGCGGTGCCGGCGGGTGCGTTGCGTCTGCACGAGATTCTCGAGAAGGCGGCCGTTCACGAGGTCTGGAAAAACCGCGACGCGATCAAAAAACAACGCGAAGCGCAGGACCCGGATCACTGGTACGGCGTCGGTTTTGCGATCTGCCAGAAAGACTTCGGCACCGGTTCCGAAGCGCCGATGGCCAGCATCGAATTCACCGCCGAGGGCCACGTGACCCTGCGCCATATCGGCATCGAAATCGGCACCGGCATGTCCACCTCCCAAGCCCTGGTGGTGGCGGATTTCATCGGTATCCCGGCCACCGAAGTGAAAACCGGCGAAACCGAATGGAAAGAGCTGCAACTGATCACCGGCGGCAACCCGTACATCATGAGCCAGGCTGAACAGGACGGTTTCCTGCGCAACCCGCGCTGGGTCGGCAAATTGGCCTCGGCCTCGTCGGCGACGAACTCCGCCTACTACTTCAGCCATGCCACTCGTGAAGCGTCCCGCGTGCTGTTCAACCACGGCTTGTGGCCGGCGGCGTTGCAGATATGGGGCCAGGGGCCTTACGGCGGCCAGGCCAACCCTTACGTGGTGCGCCGCGAGGACGCGCATTGGGTCGACGGCAAACTCACCGCCAACGGCATGCAACCGCTGAGCTTCGAACAGCTGGCCAAACACGCCCACGAAAAGGGGCTGGTGACCGGCGCCACCGTGCACGGTTTCAACCGGTGGAGCTGGGCCGAGGCCGATTTCAGCATCGACGGCGTGCGTGAACGCCTGCCGCTGGATGGCTTGGCCGTGAAGTACGGCGACGGTGCGCCAAACGCGAAGAAGGCGCAGATGACCAGCGCCGGTTTCCATCTGCTGGATCGCCAGAACGTGCACTACCCGGACACCCAGTTGAACAACGCGGCGGTGACTTACTACAGCCCGGTCGCGACGCTGGTGGAATTGAAAGTGAACAAGGGCTCCGCCGAAGTACAAGTGCTCAACCATCACTCGTGGGTCGAGTGCGGTCGGGTGCTGGTGGAAGAACTGGTCAAAGGTCAGCTCGAAGGCGGGATCGCCATGGGCATCGGCCATGCGTTGATGGAAGAGATGCCGCTGTACGAAGGTGGGCCGGGGGAGGGTGACTGGAACTTCAACCGATACCGCTTGCCGATGGCGCGACACGTTGCGGTCTGGAAACAGACGGCGGAGATCCTGCCGCCGTTGTCGCCGAGCGATCCATCGAAGGGCATCGCCGAAGTGGTGATGATCCCGGTGGTCGGTGCGATCGGCAACGCCGTGGCCCACGCTATCGGTAAGCGCGTTCGCGACCTGCCTATCACTTCTGCCCGCATCAAGGAGGCCCTCAATGGCTAACCGTCCGCTTCAGCTGACCCTCAACGGTCAATCCGTCGGCCCGGTGGACATCCCTGATGACCTGCCGATGATCGACTACCTGCACGAATACAAAAACCTTACCGGCTCGCGCCTCGGCTGCGGCCAGGGTATCTGCCATGCCTGTGTGGTGATCGTCGATAACCCGGACGGCACCAGCGAAGAAGTGCGCACCTGCATCACCGGCGCACATTACTTCGAAGGTAAAAAAGTGCGGACCATCGAAGGCCATGCGACCCGAGATGAGCAGGGCAAGGTCACCGCGCTGAACCCGATCCAGCAGCGTTTCGTCGATGAATTCGCTTTCCAGTGCAGCTATTGCGCGCCGGGCTTCGTGAATGCCGCGACCGTGTTGGTGGAAAAACTTCAGCGTCAGCCGATTGTTAAAAGTCAGCTGGAAAAAGTTATAGAGGACAGCCTCGGTCACCACATCTGCCGCTGCACCGGCTACGTGCGCTACTACAGCGCGACGCGCAACGTGCTGACCGATCTCGGTCTGGTCAAGGAGGGTTAAGCATGAAGCATCTACTTTCCCGCCTGGCGTTGGCGGTTGGTCTGGTTGCGCCGGTGTTGCTGGCTCACGCGGATAATCAGATCAAACGCGGCGAATACCTTGCCCGCGCCGCTGACTGCATGGCCTGCCACACTGCGCCGGGCGGCGCGCCTTTCGCCGGCGGCCTGCCGATCGTCTCGCCGTTCGGCACGATCTACGGCACCAACATCACTCCGAGCAAAGAGCACGGCATCGGTCTGTATAGCGATGACGAGTTCTTCGCCGCGCTCACCAAAGGCAAGCGCCGGGATGGCGCGAACCTGTACCCGGCGATGCCCTACACCTCGTATCACCTGATGCCTCGTGCAGATTCGGACGCGATTCATGCCTATCTGAGAACTGTCGAGCCGATTGAACGCGCAGCGCCGGTCACCAGCCTGAGCTTTCCGTTCAACGTACGCCTGGGCCTGATGGGCTGGAACATGCTCTACGGCAAGGACGTGCAACTCGCGCCCACCGAGGGCAAAAGCGAAGACTTCAAGCGCGGCCAATACATGGTCGAAGTGCTCGGTCACTGCGGCGAGTGCCATACCCCGCGCGGTCTGCCCGGCGCGATGCAGCAGGACAAACGCCTGACCGGTGGCCTGCTCAATGGCTATCTGGCACCAAGCTTGCTGGCCAATGACCTGGCGGCGCGGGGCTGGAATCATCAGGACCTGAGCTCGTTCCTCAAGCACGGCATGAGCGCCCAAGGCACGATGTTCAACGAGATGTTTCCGGTGTTCCACAACAGCACCCAAGGCCTCAACGACCCGGACCTGGCGGCGATGGCCACTTACCTGCTCGGCGATCAACCGCCCGCAGCGAAGGTGCTGACCGAAGTGCCCCTGGACAACATGAGACCAAGCGCCCAGCGCGGTCGTCAGGATTACCTGAACGTTTGCGCCGGTTGCCACGCGCCAAATGGCGAGGGCAAGCCGCACATCGCAGTGGCCATGCGCGGCAACACCACGTTGCGTCTGGACGATCCGCGTAACTTGCTGCGGGTGATCGAGGACGGCATCGGCGAGCAGAAATTCGCCGGGTTCGAACGCATGCAACAGATGCCGGGCTTTGCCGACAAGCTCAGTCACGAGCAACTGACCGATCTGCTCAACTATCTGCGTCAGGGTTGGGGTGGTCAGGCGAGTGAGCTGGCGGTCAGCGATGTGCAGAAGCTGCAAGCGGATGCTCCGACCGCCGAGCACAAGGCGCACTGACATGCAGCATCTCGATCTGCAGGTTGTGCGCCGGGCGCTGGAATGGTCGGCGGCTGGTCAGCGGGTGTGGTTGTGCACGGTGCTCGCCACTTACGGCTCGGCACCGCGTGCGCCGGGGTCGCTGCTGGCTGTGAACGCTGATGGACAATGGATCGGTTCGCTGTCCGGTGGCTGTGTTGAGGAAGATTTCCTGGAACGCGTCGCCGAGGGTGCATTCTCTGAGGCCGTCAACGTTGTCCGTTATGGCGAAGGTGATGACCCGCGCTCCCGAGTGAGCCTGCCCTGTGGCGGTGTGCTCGATGTGCTGGTGGAGAAGCTTGAACCTGATTGTGAGGTTCAGGCGCATCTGCGGGAACTGGAGTCGGCGTTGCTGGGTCAGCGTCGGCTGATCCGTGAAGTTGATCTGGCCAGCGGTGCGCGTAATGTGTTCGCAGACAGCGAGCAGGGGGCGCGCATCGAGCGTGAGATCGACCGGGTACGTGTACGGATCGGCGCGGCTCAGCGGTTGCTGCTGGCGGGGTATTCCAGTGTCGCCCAGGCCTGCGCGGAGTTTGCCGTGGGTTTGGGGTTCGAGGTGATCCTGTGCGATCCCCGCGATGAAGTGCTGGAAGGCGTGGTGCTCAACAACGTCGAGATTCGCCGCCAACTGCCGTCGGTGTTCATCGCCGACGGCGGCTGTCACAGCGACACGGCGGTGGTGGCGTTGACCCACGATCCGCGGATTGATGATTTGGCGATGATGGAAGCCGTGCGCACCGATGCGTTTTATATCGGCGTGATGGGCTCGATGCAGACGTCGCAAAAACGCTTTGAACGGTTGCGCAGGATTGGCGGGTTGGGGGATGTGGAGTTGGCGCGGATTCATGCGCCGATTGGCCTGAACCTGGGCAGCAAGACGCCAGCAGAAATTGCCCTGGCCGTACTCGCCGACATCCTGCGCATCCGCAGCGGCATCCCGCGGGATCGACTTTGATTTCCTTGTAGGAGCTGAGCTTGCTCGCGAAGGCGGCGTGTCAGGCAACATCAATGTCGACTGACACGGCCTCTTCGCGAGCAAGCTCAGCTCCTAAAAGGGGGGGGCGGTGTTGCTTAGTACCCGAACTTATCCCGCAACCCGTAATACCAGGCACCCAACGCCGCAAACGGCGTGCGCATCAGTTGTCCACCCGGAAACGGGTAGTGCGGCAAATCCGCAAACGCATCAAAACGCTCAGCCTGACCACGCAACGCTTCGGCCAGAACCTTGCCCGCCAGGTGCGTGTAAGTCACGCCGTGGCCGCTGCAACCCTGGGAATAGTAAATGTTGTCGCCCAGCCTCCCGACCTGCGGAAGACGCGACAGTGTAAGCAGGAAATTTCCGGTCCAGGCGTAATCGATCTTCACGTCTTTCAGTTGCGGGAAAGCCTTGAGCATCTTCGGCCGAATGATCGCCTCGATGTTCGCCGGGTCCCGCGCGCCATACACCACGCCACCGCCGAAGACCAAACGCTTGTCCCCGGTCAGGCGGTAGTAATCGAGCAGGTAATTGCAGTCTTCAACGCAGTAGTCCTGCGGCAACAGACTCTTGGCTAGCGCATCGCCCAGCGGTTCGGTGGTGATCACCTGAGTCCCGCACGGCATCGACTTGGCCGCCAGTTCCGGCACCAGATTGCCGAGGTAGGCATTGCCCGCGACGATGATGAACTTGGCCCGGACCTTACCCTGTGGCGTATGCACCACCGGATTCGCACCGCGCTCGATGCGCACCGCTGGCGACTGTTCATAAATAGTGCCGCCCAACGACTCCACGGCCGCCGCTTCCCCGAGCGCCAGGTTCAGCGGATGAATATGCCCGCCACTCATGTCGAGCATGCCACCGACATATTGATCGCAAGCCACCACTTCACGGATGCGCTTTTGGTCCAGCAACTCAAGTTGTGTATGACCGAACCGCTCCCACAGACGCTTCTGGGATTCCAGATGGCCCATCTGCTTGGCGGTAATGGCGGCGAATACACCACCGTCCTTCAAGTCGCACTGGATATTATATTTGGCAACCCGCTCACGAATGATCCGGCCACCTTCGAACGCCATCTGCCCCAGCAACTGAGCCTGCTTGGGCCCGACACTGCGCTCGATCACATCGATGTCGCGGCTATAACTGTTAACGATCTGGCCACCGTTACGCCCCGACGCACCAAACCCGACCTTGGCCGCCTCAAGCACCGTGACCTTAAAGCCGTTCTCCAGCAGAAACAGGGCAGAGGACAGCCCGGTGTAACCGGCACCGATCACACAGACATCAGTCTCTACGTCATCCTGCAAGGCCGGGCGCGGCGGAACCGCATTGGCCGATGCGGCGTAATAGGATTCCGGGTAGGGGGTGTTCGCCATCCTGCAGCCTCTGTTTAATATATTTTACGAGTGCATCGATCCTACCCGAGATAAAAATCGACCGCCAGCCACCGCAAAATCTTCTTTGCAGCGGCGAAATTAAATATTTTGCATATTCATAGGGTTAGCTCGAAAAAAGGTGTTGACACCCCTCCGGAATTCCGTAGAATGCCGCCTCACAGCAGGCACGTAGCTCAGTTGGTTAGAGCACCACCTTGACATGGTGGGGGTCGTTGGTTCGAGTCCAATCGCGCCTACCAAACAAAATCCGCTCTGCTGGGCGGTCTAGAAGGGCTCACCGAAAGGTGGGCCCTTTTTTGTTGGGCGGCGTTTGGAAAAACGTTGGAAACAATTTGGAAAAACGAACCACCTCAAATCGGCTTTCACCTTCATGTAAACCATTCGAGGGAGTGGGGAGCTTTGCAGCTGGAATGACTGACAACAAAAAGCCCGCGCATGGCGGGCTCTCTGTATGGGGTCAAATCCTTTTGTCTGCTCAATCTGCGCTGCGTTCTGTGAGTGCTTCGTGAAAAGGATGTCGCTGGAACGAAAAAACCCGGCACTTGGCCAGGCTCTCTGTAGATGGGGCCAAATCCTTTTGGCTGGTTGCATTGTGCAGGGTGGGTGTGACGAAGGCGTGACAGGGCGGATACGAAAAGCCCGACTCTGGGCCGAACTCGATAATGGATGCCTATATTGATACCGCCAAGGTATTACGCCTCACAAGCAGTTGGATCTTCATAGACTTCGCACCACGCAGCCTTCATTAGCGGCTTGCACTCCGCGTCAAGCTTCCCCCTCAGCTTGGCAGTGCTAGCCGGGGTCATCGGCCCTGGCATCTCCTCGCCTATGTCCACCATTTTTTGCGCTACGGCCTTCTGGACTTCGCTGTATCTGACCACTGAATCATTGAGCGGCCTCACTGTCATATCGCTGACCTTTGCATTCAGGACGTTCAAATGAAGCGTGCAGTAATAATGTTCATGGCCATTTCGGGCTCTCTCCTGTTGGGAGGCTGCGGGCCTCACTGGGACGACGGAGAAAGGTACGGTCGAGATCGTGATCGAGGTCATGATTACCGTCGTGGATACGACCGAGGTTATGACGATGATCGAGGGTATGACCGCAGATATGATCGTCGTGACAATGATCAGGGGTATGAACGCAATCACGGTCGTGATCGTGATCGTGATCGTGATCGTGACGATAGAGACGACTGAATGCGCTGGCCATCGGCTAGCGAGAGACGGCGGTGACAGGCTCCCCTCGGGCCGGTCAATGATCACCCGGTTTGCCGATTAGCTTCAGCGGCACGGATTGCCAGTGATTCAGGCGTAAGATAGCGGTGCTACCTCATCAAAAGGAGCCGCATATGATCGCCGACCAAATGAACAAGCAGGTATCGGTGGACAGAGCTGTTTGGGATCAATACTTCTGCGCTGCGTTGATTGCGGAAAGCAATTTGACGGCACCGGTCGTAGGAGGGGCTACTCATGAAGACAGGCAGAACCTGTTGATTGAAAGGGCCAAAGCTCTCGCCGACAAGATGATGGAAAACAGAAAATAACCAGAGCCCAGCCATCGCGCTGGGCTCTTCACATCTGGATCTCGGCATCGGTGCAGCGCTACTAAGTCAGGCAATCAAGTCTACTTTGCCGCTAGCGAGGCGATAGACGCCCCCCACAATCTTCAACGTGCCCTTGCTGAGCGCATCAGTGAGCAGTGGTGAGGCATGTTTAAGGCGGTTAACCGAATCTTTGACATTCTGCGCTGTAGCGTTGTCGATAAGGTTTCCGGGGGATGTTGAACACTTTCTCGATGGGGGGTTTAAGTGCGTCAGTCAATTTTGGGATGTGGCCAGGAAGGCCCACAGCGCAAGACGATGCTGGTGCTGCAACAGGTGATCATGATGGGTGAGTTGGCGGTCAATCGCGTGCGGGATAACCACAATCCCGGGTAGTCGCCAGGCACTGTAACGAGGGGATTGCCCCCTCGTTACAAATGTTGCATGAAGAGCATGAATCACTACTGGCGTGGTTCATCTCAACAACGTCGGACCTGCGTGGCAGGTCCAACCAACTAAAACCAATCTTACCTGGCGTTCAACTTCTTCAGTTCTTCATAAGTCGCCGACTGTACAAACCAGAAGCCGGAGACGATGCACCACGTCAGGGTGCCGGTAATGAAAACGCCAGCCCCGGACCAGAAGCCCTGAACGAAGATCATGACCACTGCGGCGATCCAGATAACGGCCAGTGCGACGTACAGAACTACGTTGTTTACGCCAATTACGAACTCTTTCACGTCTATTCCCTTTTGAATGTTTATCCTCTGGCTCCTTACGCAAGGGCCAGTGGGCGGCATGATAGGGAGATAGGTGGCTGTTCGCCAGTCATGTCGCGGCCAGCAGGCAGATTTCCAGATTTTGGACTACTACTGACAAGCCCATTTCCTTACCCCTGTCAGGAGCGTTCCTATGCTGTCTCACTGGTTTCTTGCGGCGATCCACCTCTTGGCTGTTGCCTTGGGCCTCTGGGCGGTGCTCACCCGAGGGACGGCGTTAAGCCGCCTGGCCGTCGGTACGGCGCAGGTTCGCAGTGTGCTGGTTGCCGATAACGTATGGGGCATCTGTGCGGGTATTTTGCTGGTCACAGGTTTGATGCGGGCCTTCGGTGGGTACGAAAAAGGCACCGACTATTACCTTCATCAGCCGTTGTTCCATCTGAAGATGACGCTGTTCGTGATCATTCTGCTGCTTGAAGTGGCACCAATGATCACCTTGATCAAGTGGCGGATCGCCTTGGGCAGGGGCGCTTCGATTGACCAGGGCCGAGCCAGGCTGTTTGCACGCATCAGCCATATCGAAGCGCTGTTGTTGATGTTGGTGGTGATTGCGGCCACCGGCATGGCGCGCGGTGTGACCTTCGGCTAATAACGGCGTGATTCGTCGGGGTTAAAGCGAATAATCTGACAGCCACGGCGTGGCCGAAGCCGGTAGCATCGGCTTCACGTAATGGGGGAGGAGGCGAGTGCTCAGCAAAATGCCGAGCATGAATCTTTAGCCAGCCATTGCGCTGTAACGAACGGGCTGGCTACTGACTGCAACAGGATTCAGGGAGTCTGCGGTTTGTCTGGAGCGGTGAGGCCAGCCTGAATGCGCTGATAGATTTCTTCGCGATGAACCGCAACGTCTTTCGGGGCATTGATGCCAATTCTGACTTGCTGGCCGCTAACGCCCAGAATGGTGATCGTAATGTCATCACCAATATTTATGCTTTCACCGACTTTGCGGGTGAGTATCAGCATGGTCTTCTCCTTGATTGCTTTGTAGGGCACCTGATTCGGACAGTGCAGAGGTCGGTGGTATGTATAGATTAGTGCGAAGTCTCACGGTTTGGGTGCCTCTTTCTGACGCGCAGATGCTGCATTAATTCCCAAGGCGTAACTATACAGAGGCCGCAACCATCATTCTCGTTGTTTTGAGCCCATTTTGCGGCACTCGGGAAGTAATCATGGATGCTAAAATCGCCGCTTTAAGCATTCTGAGGGACGCGTTGTGCGCAAAATGGTCTTGGTAATCGCGGTACTGGCGCTGGCGGGATGCGGTGAGGGCAAGAGTGTTGAGGCGCAAAAGCCGCAACCGGCAGCTGCGACTACAGCCTCTGTGTTATCCGCACCACAATGGGATCTCGAAGTTCGAGGCGAAACGCCTCAGGCGGTCAGCGATTTGAGCGGCTGGTTGATTGAGCACAGTTTCGTTTCCAATATCGTCAAGGAAAATGGAAAAACCCGGATTCTGCTCGGGCCATTCAGTTCGAAAGCCGAGGCCGAGGCCAAACAGACAGAAGTGCGCGCGGCGCTCACCCGGGCGAAAAAACAGAACATCGAATTGTTGGTTGTCGACCATCCAGTGACCCAGTAACGGTCTTTTTCAGGGAGCTTTCGACGGAACGCCTTAAAGGGGATCCACATTGACTCGTTTCTAGATGTAGTCACTGTCGATTCCCAGTAGGAGTTCCCCCATGGCCTCCGCCACCCCTTACAAAATATTCGACGCAGTCCTGCGGCGCAAAAAGGCGCTGAGTCCTCATTTGATGCGCGTCACTCTGGCCGGTCCGATGGTTACCGAAATGGCGACCTGGGCACCGGATCAGCGCGTGAAGCTATTCTTTCCGGCTGTGGACGGTTCGTCTGCCAAGCTCTCTCATGGCGATGGCTGGTACGCACGTTACCGCGCGATGCCGGTTGCCCAGCGCCCGGCGATGCGTACTTACACCATCCGGCATTTGCGTGCCGAGCAAGGCGAAGTGGACATCGACTTCGTGTTGCATGGCGAAACCGGCCCTGCATCCCGTTGGGCAATCCATGCAGCAGCGGGTGAGTCGATCCAGATCGTCGCACCTGATCGCCAGTTTTCGGCGCAAGACGCGGGAGGTTTCGAGTGGCAGCCGCCTCAACAGCTCAAGCAACTGTTACTGGTCGCCGATGCCACGGCTTTACCCGCGGAGCTCGGCATTCTGGATGAGCTGGCAGCGCTTGCCGTACCACCGATAACCCATGCGTTTTTTGAAGTAGACAGTGTGGACGATGCTTTGCCGGTTCCTGACTGGCCCGGGCTTTCGGTGGAGTGGCTGATTCGAGATCGCGCCACCGCGACCGGAGTGGGTTCGCTGATGGTCGACGCGGTCTGTCGGGCCATTCTGCCGTCATCTGCTAAAGCATTCGAAACGGTGGAACTGGCGGAAGTCGATGTCGACGAAGACATGCTCTGGGAAACGTCCGAGGCTGCCCGTGGTGGCTTCTACGGCTGGATCGCCGGGGAAACGGTTGCGGTGATGAGTCTGCGCAAATACTTGATCAAGGAATGCGGCATTGCCAAGGAGTCACTCAACCTGATGGGCTACTGGCGTTGCAACAAAGCGGGCGGGTAGAAACGAACAAAGGCCTCGGGTGTTAAACCCGAGGCCTTTGTGTTTTCAGCGAGCGCTTAACCGCAGGCTTTCATGTCGACCGGGCCGACAAACACGTTGCCGCGGCCCATGACGCACGCCACGCTCTGGTTACGCTGACGTTCCCAAGCCTCTACCGGATAGGTTTTGTTCCAGGCTTCGTAGAGCTGTCGATCCTGTTTCGACAGGCGCAGACCGTACTGCTTGCTCATGTAGAAATATGTTCGGGCGATCATGCCGCGTATGGATGGGCGGGGCATGACCTTCTTCGCCTTGAAGTCGACCTGGGTCAGGCACGAGCCATATTGGCCCGACTGCACCGGCAACCAGCCGAAACTGAAGTTGCTGCGATCGCCATTCACTTCACCAATGCTCGGCACCAGGTTGTGCAGATCGGCTTCGGCCTTCTGGTAGGTTGGATCGTAACGCGTGCAGTTCTTGCGCCCACCTTCTTGCCAGCACTGACGCTGATGGCCGATCTGCCAGGCCGGAACAATGTGCTCCCACTCGATGAGGGAAGCACGCTTGGCGTTTTTGCGCGGTACATAACCGCAGGCTGTGAGGTTGACCTTGTTGCCGGTGTATTTGCACCCGCAATAGAACTCTGTGGATTGCGGTGCGTAGAGCCTCCAGGCAACTTTCTTGGCTTCGTTGAAAGTGCGTGGGGCACCAGCCTGGGCGCCGAGGGTGATGAACAAAAACAGCAAAGCAAACCAGCGGACACTCATCGACTCAATCTTCCTTCGGCACAACCCAAAAAATCTGCACCCCGCCATCGTCGCGATAGGCGAGGGTGACGTTGTCGTTCTCGTCGATTTCTTCGAGCAATTGTTCCCACTCATCCACAGGTTCGTCCGGTAGACGGAAGATCAAGGCAGCTTTGGCTTTTTGGGCGGTGGGGGAATTGATGATTTTTTGAACGCGCATACCCATGCGTTCATAGGAGTCAGGAGAGGCAGAGGTGGTGGCCACGGAATTATCCTTATTAAGCTGTACGTGCATACAGTATTTAACTGTGAGCATTTTCGCAACTGCTTAAAATTCAAGAAAATCCTCTGACAGCAATTTTTCCGTTTGGTGTAGGACGAAGGGAAAATTTTATCGAAATATCGGAAGGGGGTGTGAGCCACTCGCCTGGGTTGGCGAGTGGTGAAAGCAGTGCCCGACCGGAACCGGTCGGGCGAGGGCGAATCAGTATTCCCAGAACATCCGTTGCAGCTCTTTGCTGTCGTTGGTCTTGGTCAGTGCGACCATGGCCAGGATGCGAGCCTTTTGCGGGTTCAGGTCATGCGCCACAACCCAGTCGTACTTGTCGTCTGGCTGTTCGGCGTTACGCAGTACGAAACCGCCGGCGTTGACGTGGGACGAACGAATGATTTGCACGCCGTCCTTGCGCAGGGCTTGCAGCGATGGGACTACGCGGGACGCGACTGAGCCATTGCCGGTACCGGCGTGAATGATGGCTTTGGCGCCAGACTGAGCCAACGCTTTGTAAGCGGTATCGCTGACATTGCCGTAGGAATAGGCGATTTCTACGTCAGGCAGGCTCTTGATGGTTTTGATGTCGAATTCTGAGTCCATGGTGTGACGCTTGGCCGGCAGACGGAACCAGTAGGATTTACCTTCAACCACCATGCCGAGTGGACCCCAGGCACTTTTAAACGCCTCGGTCTTGATGTTGATCATTTTGCTGACGTCGCGACCCGACTGGATCTCATCGTTCATGGTCACCAGTACACCTTTGCCGCGTGCCTCTTTGCTGCTGGCCACGGCCACTGCGTTGTACAGGTTCAGCATGCCATCGGCCGACATCGCGGTGCCTGGGCGCATGGAGCCGACAACGATGATTGGCTTGTCGGTTTTTTCCACCAGGTTCAGGAAGTAGGCGGTTTCTTCCAGGGTGTCGGTGCCGTGGGTGATAACGATGCCGTCGACGTCCTTGCTGTCGGCCAGCTCAGCCACTCGACGACCCAGTTGCAGCAGGTTGTCGTTGGTGATGCTTTCGGACGCGATCTGCATGACCTGTTCGCCACGAACGTTAGCCAGCTGGCTGAGTTCCGGAACCCCCGCGATCAATTGTTCGATGCCGACTTTTGCCGCTTGATAGGTAGCGCTGTTAGCGGCGCTGGCGCCCGCGCCGGCAATGGTGCCGCCGGTGGCCAGGATCACCACGTTCGCCAGTTTCTGTTGGGTTTCGACTTCTTTTGCCTGAAGGGCAGTAGGCAGGAGCAGCAGGAGGGCTAAAGCGCCCGGAACGAAGGTCTTGAAAGCAGATGTCATTATTTTTCTCTCTAGGAGTGAGACGGTGCTGATGCAGGTTCATCTAGATGCGCCCCAGGCGGATCTGAACGCTTGGGGTAAATGAGATGAGCAGGATCTGTACCAGTCCTACTTTGAATGAGGAAAACTTTTAACTTGATGATTTGTATCAGTATTTATTTGATTGGCCAGAATGGTTGCACAGTCTGTTGTCCGGGTTTCCGAACGCGTTGAGCGTTTGTGTTCGGCTCTCCGAAAAGTACTACGACCTCTATAGAGCAAATCGCCTTGCCAGATTGAGAATTAGTGCTAAAGAAACCCGTGCTTCGGTCGATGCTCCTTTAAAGGATCTTTTTACTCAGGAGTTCATATGTCGTTATCCATTGGTATCCCAAACGCCGCAGGCGTCACCATCGGCGGTAAGTCCGCCACTACGATTCAAGCGTTGAGCGATCAGACGGCCGATGCCGCGAATCAAGCGTTGGGTGCGAAGGAAAGCGACAGCAAGCAAGTCAGAACCGGCGCTGTGGGCCTGGGTAAAAGTGAGGAGGCGTCGAAAGAAACGGATGGCGCCGACAACGCCTCGGTGGCGGAAAAGGTTTTGCTCCAGCGACTGAAAGAACTGCAAGAGCAACTGCGTCAGCAACAGCAGCAATTGGCGGCGGCCCAATCGGCGTCTTACCCGACGCCAGAAGCCAAGGCCACCGTGGTGATGGCGATTCAGGGGCAAATGGCCGATACCACTGCCGCAATACTGGAAACGGCCAACAGCCTTTACAAGGAAATGGCCAAAGGCTCCAGCACCGGATCGGTGGTCAACACGACGGCATGACATGAATGCCGGCATTTGCGGTTTCCCCCGCAAAACGGCTTTTCTGCTCGTTGACAAATGTCGGCAGGGTTCGCATAGTTCGGTCTACGCAAACGTTTGCGCGGTGCTCCCGGTGGTTATCCATCAGTGAGCGCAATGAAGCCTACGCCAGCGCAAGCGTTGCTCAGAATAATCATAAGATCGGAGTGAACCCATGAAGCTGCCATTCGCTGGACGTCTTCTCGTTGTCGCTATGCTGGCTGCCGCATCCATCGCGTTACCTGTCTCTTCGGCCTTCGCCGAGACTCCTGAAAAACCCAAAGTCGCGCTTGTCATGAAATCCCTGGCCAATGAATTCTTCCTGACCATGGAAGACGGCGCCAAGGCCTATCAGAAAGACCACTCCGGCGATTTCGAGCTGATCTCCAACGGCATCAAAGACGAAACCGACACGGCTGGCCAGACACGCATCGTCGAGCAAATGATTCTGGCCAAGGTCAATGCGCTGGTCATCGCGCCGGCTGACTCCAAGGCCATGGTTCCAGTGATCAAGAAAGCCATCGATGCCGGTATCACCGTGATCAACATCGACAACCAACTGGACCCGGCGGTGGTCAAAAGCAAAAACATCACCGTACCGTTCGTAGGCCCGGATAACCGCAAAGGCGCGCGTCTGGTGGGCGAGTACCTGGCCAAGCAACTGAAGGCCGGGGACGAAGTCGGCATCATCGAAGGCGTTTCAACCACCACCAACGCACAGCAAAGAACCGCAGGCTTCAAGGATGCAATGGAAGCGGCGCAGATCAAGGTCGTCTCTTTGCAGTCCGGTGACTGGGAAATCGACAAAGGCAACAAGGTTGCTGCCTCGATCCTCAGCGAATACCCGCAAGTCAAAGCCCTACTGGCCGGCAACGACAGCATGGCCGTCGGCGCAGTATCCGCCGTGCGTGCAGCGGGCAAGGCCGGCAAGGTGCAAGTGGTCGGTTACGACAACATCAATGCCATCAAGCCAATGCTCAAGGATGGCCGCGTTCTGGCTACCGCTGACCAGTTTGCAGCCAGGCAAGCCGTGTTCGGCATCGAGACTGCGCTGAAGATCATCAAGGGTGAGAAAGTCGACAGCGGCGCCAATGGCGTGATCGAAACTCCGGTAGAGCTGGTCACCAAGTAGTCCTTCTGGCGACACAACGGTGCTCGCCCGTCGGGGCGAGCGCATGGAGAGTTTTTATGTCAGTTTCTGCCCCGAACGCTGTCCTCTCGGTCAGCGGTATCGGTAAGACCTACGCCCAACCGGTCCTGACCGGCATCGATCTGACGCTGATGCGCGGTGAAGTGCTGGCGCTGACCGGCGAAAACGGCGCCGGAAAAAGCACGCTGTCGAAGATCATCGGCGGACTGGTCGCACCGACCACCGGCCACATGCAATTCCAGGGGCAGGATTACCGCCCCACAAGCCGCACTCAGGCCGAAGACCTCGGCATCCGCATGGTGATGCAAGAGCTCAATCTGTTGCCGACCCTGTCGGTGGCGGAAAACATGTTCCTCGACAACCTGCCCAGCAAGGGCGGCTGGATCAGTCGTAGGCAATTGCGCAAGGCAGCGATCGAAGCCATGGCCCAGGTCGGCCTCGACGCGATTGACCCGGATACGCTGGTGGGCGAATTGGGCATCGGTCACCAGCAAATGGTGGAGATCGCCCGCAACCTGATCGGCGATTGCCACGTGCTGATCCTCGACGAACCGACCGCGATGTTGACGAACCGTGAAGTCGAGATGCTGTTCGAGCAGATCACTCGTCTGCAAGCTCGCGGCGTGTCGATCATCTATATCTCGCACCGTCTCGAAGAACTGGCGCGGGTCGCCCAGCGTATTGCGGTACTGCGCGATGGCAACCTGGTTTGCGTCGAGCCGATGGCCAATTACAACAGTGAGCAACTGGTGACGCTGATGGTCGGCCGTGAACTCGGCGAACATATGGACATGGGCCCGCGCAAGATCGGCGCTCCAGCCTTGACGGTCAAAGGGCTGACCCGTTCCGACAAGGTTCGCGACGTGTCCTTCGAAGTACGCGCCGGCGAGATCTACGGGATTTCCGGTTTGATCGGGGCAGGGCGCACCGAGTTGCTGCGGCTGATTTTCGGTGCTGACATCGCAGACAGCGGCACTGTTGCGCTCGGTTCGCCAGCACAAGTCGTCAGTATCCGCTCGCCGGCTGACGCGGTCGGTCATGGCATCGCCCTGATCACTGAAGACCGCAAAGGCGAAGGCCTGCTGCTGACTCAATCGATCAGCGCGAATATTGCCTTGGGCAACATGCCGGTGATTTCCAGCGGTGGCTTCGTCAACAATGGTGACGAGATGGCGCTGGCCCAGCGTCAGATCGACGCCATGCGCATCCGCAGCTCCAGCCCGACGCAACTTGTGTCGGAACTGTCCGGTGGTAACCAGCAGAAAGTCGTGATCGGCCGGTGGCTTGAGCGTGATTGCTCGGTGATGCTGTTCGACGAGCCAACGCGTGGCATCGACGTCGGCGCCAAGTTTGACATTTATGCCTTGCTCGGTGAGCTGACCCGTCAAGGCAAAGCGCTCGTAGTGGTGTCCAGCGACCTGCGTGAACTGATGTTGATCTGCGACCGCATCGGCGTGCTCTCGGCGGGACGTCTGATCGACACCTTTGAGCGTGACAGCTGGACCCAGGATGATTTGCTTGCCGCCGCGTTCGCCGGCTACCAAAAACGTGATGCGTTGCTCAATGAAGCAGCGCCTAGGGATCTCGCATGAATACTGCAGTGACTGCCGGCAAACGTAGTGGCAACTTCTACGGCCTCGGTACCTATCTGGGTCTGGCCGGTGCCTTGCTGGCAATGGTCGCGCTGTTCTCGGTTCTGAGCAGCCATTTCCTGTCCTATGACACCTTCAGCACCCTGGCCAACCAGATTCCGGACTTGATGGTGCTGGCGGTCGGCATGACGTTCGTGTTGATCATCGGCGGCATCGACCTGTCGGTGGGGTCGGTGCTCGCACTCGCAGCGTCAACGGTCAGTGTGGCGATTCTCGGTTGGGGCTGGAGCGTGCTGCCTGCGGCGCTGCTCGGAATGGCGGCGGCAGCACTGGCTGGGACCATTACGGGTTCGATCACTGTGGCGTGGCGCATTCCGTCGTTCATCGTGTCCCTTGGCGTGCTGGAAATGGCCCGCGGTGTGGCCTATCAGATGACCGGATCGCGCACGGCCTACATCGGTGATGCCTTCGCCTGGTTGTCCAACCCGATCGCCTTCGGCATCTCGCCGTCGTTCATCATTGCCTTGCTGATCATCTTCATTGCCCAGGCAGTGCTGACGCGTACCGTCTTCGGTCGTTACCTGATCGGCATCGGCACCAACGAAGAGGCGGTGCGTCTTGCAGGGATCAATCCGAAGCCCTACAAGATTCTGGTATTCAGTCTGATGGGGCTGCTGGCCGGTATTGCTGCGCTGTTCCAGATTTCTCGCCTGGAAGCGGCGGATCCGAATGCCGGCTCCGGGCTGGAGTTGCAAGTGATCGCCGCGGTCGTGATCGGCGGCACCAGCCTGATGGGTGGCCGCGGTTCGGTCATCAGTACGTTCTTCGGGGTTCTGATCATTTCCGTATTGGCGGCCGGGCTGGCGCAGATCGGCGCGACTGAACCCACCAAACGCATCATCACCGGCGCGGTGATCGTGGTGGCGGTGGTGCTTGATACTTATCGCAGTCAGCGCGCAAGCCGGCGGACCTGAGTCATGGCAACGATCAAGGATGTGGCAGCGCTCGCGGGAATTTCCTACACCACGGTTTCCCACGTAGTGAACAAGACCCGGCCGGTGAGCGAAGAGGTGCGGGTCAAGGTTGAGGCAGCGATCAAAACTCTCGACTACGTGCCCAGTGCCGTGGCCCGGTCTCTCAAAGCCAAAACCACGGCGACCATCGGTCTGCTGGTGCCCAACAGCCTCAACCCGTACTTCGCCGAACTGGCGCGCGGCATCGAGGATTACTGCGAGCGTAATGGCTACTGCGTGATTCTCTGTAACTCCGATGACAACCCGGACAAGCAACGCAGCTACCTGCGCGTACTGCTGGAAAAGCGCATCGACGGGCTGATCGTCGCTTCGGCTGGCGGTGACGCGGGGCTGGCAGAAGGCCTGGCAGGCGTGCGTACGCCGATGGTGATCGTCGACCGTGGACTGGAAGGTGTGAATGCCGATCTCGTGCGGATCGATCATGAATACGGCGCCTATCTGGCGACCCGCCACCTTCTGGAATTGGGGCACCGGGACATCGCCACCATTGGCGGCCCTGCGAGTACCAGCGTGGCGCAGATGCGTCTGGCCGGTTATTGCCGTGCCCTGAAAGAGGCGGGAGTCGAAGTATCCCGCGAGCGCATGCTGGAAAGTGATTTCACCAGCACTGGCGGCTACAACGCCGCCGCGATACTGCTGGAAAAGACCCCACCGAGCGCGATCTTCGCCGGTAACGACATGATTGGCATCGGTGTGCTGCGAGCGGCGGCCGAGCGCAACATTCGTGTACCGACAGAGCTGTCGGTGATCGGCTTCGACGATATTCAGATGAGCCGCTATGTGTACCCGGCGCTGACCACCGTGGGGCAGTCGATCCTGCAACTCGGCGAGATGGCGGCCGAAGTGCTTTTAAGAAGAATTGCCACACCGGATATGGCCACCGATCAACGGATCGTGACGCCCAGTATTGTCCTGCGGGAGTCGACTGCGCCGCTGGCCGGCGTGTTCGCCCAGTTCCGTTGAAATAGAAAGCCGCTAAATCAAAAGCACCGCTGAAACAGAATTGATGAGTAGCAATGTATGCCAGCAAAAGTAGTGGTTATAGGCAGCCTGAACATGGACCTGGTCACCCGGGCGCCACGGCTGCCCCGTGGCGGTGAAACGCTGATTGGCGAGTCGTTTGCCACGGTTTCCGGTGGCAAGGGCGCGAACCAGGCGGTCGCCGCGGCGAGGTTGGGGGCGCAGGTGTCGATGGTCGGATGCGTGGGCAGCGATGCCTACGGCAACGAACTGCGCGGGGCGCTGTTGGCCGAGCAGATCGATTGCCAGGCGGTCAGCACCGTCGACGATTCCAGCGGCGTAGCGTTGATCGTGGTCGATGACAACAGCCAGAACGCAATCGTGATCGTTGCCGGTGCCAACGGTGCGTTGACTCCAGAGGTGATTGATCGTTTCGACGCCGTATTGCGGGCGGCGGACGTGATTATCTGTCAGCTGGAAGTCCCGGATGCCACTGTCGGTCATGCGCTCAAGCGCGGCCGTGAATTGGGTAAGACTGTGATCCTCAATCCTGCGCCGGCCAGTCGCCCGCTGCCGGCGGACTGGTACGCGTCCATCGATTACCTGATACCCAATGAAAGCGAGGCCTCGGCGCTGAGTGGTTTGCCAGTGGATTCTCTGGCCTCTGCCGAAACCGCTGCGTCCCGGTTGATCGCCATGGGGGCCGGCAAAGTCATCATCACCCTCGGTGCTCAAGGTTCGCTGTTTGCCAACGGCAAAGGCTTCGAGCATTTCCCTGCGCCGAAGGTGAAGGCTGTCGATACCACGGCGGCTGGCGACACCTTCGTCGGTGGTTTTGCCGCCGCGCTGGCGGCCGGCAAAAACGAAGCCGACGCGATCCGTTTCGGCCAGGTCGCCGCGGCGCTGTCGGTGACCCGTGCTGGCGCGCAACCCTCGATTCCCACCTTGTCCGACGTACAGGCCTTTAAAGCACCATGAAAAAGACACCTTTGCTCAACGTCGCGCTGTCGCGGCTGATCGCGTCTCTGGGCCATGGCGACATCGTGGTAATCGGCGATGCCGGTTTGCCGGTGCCACCAGGCGTTGAACTGATCGACCTGGCCCTGACCCAGGGTATCCCGGATTTCGTCAGTACGTTGAAGGTTGTGCTCAGCGAAATGCAGGTCGAGAGCCATGTATTGGCCCAGGAGATCCTGGACAAAAAGCCTTCGGCGTTGGCGACGCTCGATGAGCTGAATGCCGAAGGTGCGCTGGGTCAGCGTGAGCTGCTCAGCCATGACCAATTCAAAGTCCTCAGCCAACAGGCACGGGCGATTGTTCGCACAGGCGAATGTCAGCCGTATTGCAACATCGTGCTGGTGGCGGGGGTAACGTTCTAACTCGCTGTTGTCTTTCTGCTGTCCCACGCACAAGGAGTGCGCTATGCACCGCTATGCTCAGAAACTGCACCATTTGCTTCGGAGTCTGCTGCTTTTGTCCCTGATTACCGCAACAAGCGCCCAGGCGGCGGAAAAGATCGACCTGATCATCGACACCGACCCGGGTGCCGATGACGTGGTTGCCTTGCTGTTTGCCCTCGCATCGCCGCAAGAGCTGAACATTCGTGCGCTGACCACCGTCGCCGGCAATGTGCGTCTGGACAAGACGTCGCGTAATGCGCGGCTGGCCCGCGAGTGGGCAGGACGCGAGGAGGTGCCGGTCTACGCGGGCGCTCCGAAGCCGCTGATGCGCACGCCGATCTATGCCGAGAACATCCATGGTAAGGAAGGACTGTCGGGTGTCACCGTACATGAGCCGAAAAAAGGCCTGGCCCAAGGCAATGCGGTCAACTACCTGATCGACACCTTGAAAGCCGCCAAGTCCCATAGCATTACCATCGCCATGCTCGGTCCACAGACCAACCTGGCCCTGGCGCTGATCCAGGAACCTGAGATCGTTCAGGGCATCAAGGAGGTGGTGATCATGGGCGGAGCACACTTCAATGGCGGCAACATCACCCCGGTGGCCGAGTTCAACCTGTTCGCCGACCCGCAGGCTGCGGAAGTGGTATTGAAAAGCGGCGTGAAGCTGACCTACCTGCCGCTGGACGTGACCCACAAGATCCTCACCAGTGAAGCGCGCCTGAAGCAGATCGCAGCGATCAACAACAATGCCAGCAAGCTGGTGGGGGATATTCTCAATGAATACGTCAAAGGCGACATGGAACACTACGGCATTCCGGGTGGCCCGGTGCATGACGCTACTGTCATCGCCTATCTGCTCAAGCCTGAGTTGTTCACCGGTCGTTCAGTCAACGTAGTCGTTGATAGCCGCGAAGGCCCGACGTTCGGCCAAACCATCGTCGACTGGTATGACGGCCTGAAAGCGCCGAAGAACGCTTTCTGGGTAGAAAGCGGCGACGCCCAGGGCTTCTTTGACCTGCTGACCGAGCGTCTGGCTCGTCTGAAGTAAGCTTCACACCCGTAGGCGCCAGCGCCTGCGGGTTTCACTCCCTTTCGTTATATTCAGCGCCCTTGTAGTCGGCCGGGTATTTCTCGAATACCTGCGCGATGAAGGATTGCGCCGCTTCAGTCCCCAGCTCCTTGACCAATAGATCGATACCAATGATTGCCAACTCTTCCGGGCTGCCCGGGCTGTAAGAGCTGTGGCCCTGTGGCCACTTGGCTTTGATGTCGGCGTCGATACTTACGGTGGTCATGATGGCGCTCGTGAAGTCGGGAAAGTCTGAGTGTCGAGTTAACCATTTTGCGCGGCTTTTGGCACTCCGACTTAGGCATGAGGGGAGGGCTATGCGACACTTGGTCTTTGATGAATTTTCAAGGACTGTGCTGTGCAGATCGATTTGAACACTCCTGACGGCTTGACCCTTGAGGCGGTGCGTCAGCTGCTGGCCTCTGCCAGCGACGATGAGCACACTCAATTGCGAGTCACCAAGGGCGGCATCGCCTACATTTCGTCAGGCGTTGTGGGCGGCACTGATATCAGCGGGCTGTTGTTTCGTCTGGAGACGTGGGCCAAGGGTTCCGGTTATGTCGGATTGGTCGCGGCCAGTGATGAGGTCTGGGTCATGCAGATTTTCAATGCGCTGAAAGAGAACTGGCCGAATCCGCCGTTCGACTACATTGACGTCTATTGAGCGCTGTTCATATTCAGTCACGATTGAGTGGTAAACGGCAGGACGATGCTCAGGCAAACTCGCCGCGTGTCCGAATAGAGGGCAGGGTGCTAGTACTCCCTGTGAAACCAAACGCCAGATTGGCGGTCGCACGATCTCAGCTTAACTATTGAAAAAAGGAGGCTTCATGCCTTGGAAGCTCGCGTCATTGGGTACTTTGTTGGCCGTTGCCATGCTGGCCGGTTGCAGCACTACCTCCACCGAGTCGACAACAGATCCTGTCACGACGACTGACACGGGTCACAGCCGTTGTGAGGCAAAGGCTGCCGAATTCACCATTGGCAAAAAGGCTTCGCCTGAACTGCTGGAGCAGGCGCGTACTCGCGCAGGCGCGCAGAATGCACGGTTCCTCTTGCCCACCGACATGGTGACCCTGGAGTACCGCTCCGATCGCCTGAACCTGAATACCGATGCCAATCGGGTCGTCACCCGTGTCAACTGCGGCTGATCGCTTCAGGCTTTTGTTTCGCCCATAAAAAACCCCGTCACATGGACGGGGTTTTTTTAGTGCGGCTGAAAATTACTCAGCGCGGACTTGTGCAGCTTGCATACCCTTTTGGCCTTTCTCAGCCACGAAGGAAACGGTCTGGCCTTCTTTCAGGCTTTTGAAACCGTCGCTTTCGATAGCTTTGAAGTGTACGAACAGGTCGTCACCGCCACCTTGAGGAGTGATGAAGCCGAAGCCTTTTTCATCGTTGAACCATTTAACGGTGCCGGTTTGGCGATTAGACATGGTGTATCTCCAAGAAACATATATTTTCAGTAGTGCTGTGCTGCTCAGGCCAACTGGGCACACCGGGGTATCATAGTCGAAATGTTCGCTTTGGGAGCCCCCCGGACGTGCTGTTTGCCCTGCAGTCGCGTTCTGTTTGCTGCTTTGTTTGGCTGCAAGCCCCGTTTTAAAAGGCTTTCAGCCAAAAGTAAAGACAATAAAAAAACCTGTAAAACCTGCATAAATTGTACGAAAAGTCGGTTTTCAAAGGCTTTTTACTGTCGTTGCAGGCGCAAAAAGCGCTCTGTCGGGCTTATTTTTTGGCCTTGTTATCGGCTTTGCACGCGCTAATTTGCGTCAGTGCTTTTTGTTTCAGGGCATCATTGGCGGTGTTGTCCATCAGGGACTGGATGTCTTTGGCAGGGTACGATTTGATGGCATCGGCGCCGCAAGCGCAGTGAGCCTTCGCTGCTGCAGCACCGATCTGCGGAGTGGCCGCTTCTGTGCACTGAGCCATGTATTTCTCGCGTTCGCCCTTCGGCCAATCGGCATGGGCGGCCAGTGGCAGCAGCAAAACGATGGGGGCGACTACTGCGAATAAACGTTTCAGATGCATGCTGGGATGCTCCTTGTGGGTCAATGTCTTGTTATCTGAGGGGTAAAGCAGGGTTCTAGTTCAGCACTCTGGCATAAAATTGCCCGATTTGCCCCAAGACAAAGCCTCGGTGCATCGACGACCGTTCATCTGTGCTAGCATGCCTGGCTCGGGCGTTTGCAGGCTCCGGATGACCTTCAGTCCCGGTAGCGGCAAATGTGCGAATAACCCTGATTTGAATCCCAGTCACTCTGGTTCGGTTTTCCGGTTGGCCGCAAGGCTCCTGCCGCTGTAAGGCAGGCGTTCGTCATTGAATGGCCTGGATCGGATCTTGTACTGGCTCATCCCAACCCACGTGACCTTTGGTAGGGGTCACCACTAGGAGAGGAGGCGCCATGCCAACTATTACTCTTCCCGACGGCAGTCAACGTTCATTCGATCACCCGGTATCCGTAGCCGAGGTCGCCGCATCCATTGGTGCAGGTCTGGCCAAAGCCACCGTGGCCGGCAAGGTCGATGGCAAGCTGGTCGACGCCAGCGACATCATCGGCAGCGACGCTACGCTGCAAATCATTACGCCAAAGGATGAAGAGGGGCTGGAGATCATTCGCCACTCTTGCGCCCACCTGGTGGGCCATGCGGTCAAACAGCTGTACCCGACGGCCAAGATGGTCATCGGTCCGGTCATCGACGAAGGCTTCTATTACGATATCGCCTTTGAACGTCCCTTCACTCCGGACGACCTGGCCGCCATCGAACAGCGCATGCAGCAGCTGATCGAAAAAGATTACGACGTGATCAAGAAAGTCACTCCGCGCGCCGAAGTGATTGAAGTGTTCAAGGCCCGCGGCGAAGACTACAAACTGCGTCTGGTCGAAGACATGCCGAACGAACAGGCCATGGGCCTGTACTATCACGAAGAATACGTCGACATGTGCCGCGGTCCGCATGTGCCGAACACGCGCTTCCTGAAATCCTTCAAGCTGACCAAGTTGTCCGGCGCCTACTGGCGTGGCGATGCCAAGAACGAGCAATTGCAGCGCGTTTACGGCACGGCATGGGCAGACAAAAAGCAGCTGGCGGCTTACATTCAGCGCATCGAAGAAGCTGAGAAACGCGATCACCGCAAGATCGGCAAGCGTCTGGGCCTGTTCCACACCCAGGAAGAGTCGCCGGGCATGGTGTTCTGGCACCCGAACGGCTGGACTCTGTACCAGGTGCTCGAGCAATACATGCGCAAGGTTCAGCGCGACAACGGTTACCTGGAGATCAAAACTCCGCAGGTCGTTGACCGCAGCCTGTGGGAGAAGTCCGGGCACTGGGCCAACTACGCCGACAACATGTTCACCACGCAGTCGGAAAACCGCGACTACGCCATCAAGCCGATGAACTGCCCTTGCCACGTGCAAGTGTTCAATCAAGGCCTGAAAAGCTACCGTGAGTTGCCAATGCGCTTGGCCGAATTCGGTGCCTGCCATCGTAATGAGCCATCGGGTGCGCTGCATGGCATCATGCGTGTGCGTGCGTTCACTCAGGACGACGCCCACATCTTCTGCACTGAAGAGCAGATGCAGGCCGAATCCGCTGCGTTCATCAAGCTGACCATGGACGTTTATGCCGACTTCGGCTTTAAAGACGTCGAGATGAAGCTGTCCACTCGTCCGGAAAAACGCGTCGGTTCCGACGAACTGTGGGATCGCGCCGAAGCGGCCCTGGCTGCAGCCCTTGATAGTGCTGGCCTGCCATATGATCTGCAGCCGGGTGAGGGTGCGTTCTACGGTCCGAAGATCGAGTTCTCGCTGAAAGATTGCCTTGGCCGCGTCTGGCAGTGTGGTACCCTTCAGCTCGATTTTAACCTGCCTGTCCGTCTGGGAGCCGAATACGTCTCTGAAGACAACAGTCGCAAGCACCCGGTGATGTTGCACCGGGCGATCCTTGGCTCCTTCGAACGTTTCGTCGGAATCCTGATCGAGCACTACGAGGGTGCATTCCCCGCGTGGCTGGCTCCGACCCAGGCAGTGATCATGAATATCACTGATAAACAGGCTGATTTCGCCGCTGAGGTTGAAAAAACTCTCAACGAAAGCGGATTTCGTGCCAAGTCTGACTTGAGAAATGAAAAGATCGGCTTTAAAATCCGCGAGCATACTTTGCTCAAGGTTCCTTATCTCTTGGTTATCGGAGATCGGGAAGTCGAGATGCAGACTGTCGCTGTGCGTACTCGTGAAGGTGCTGACCTGGGCTCGATGCCCGTCGCCCAGTTCGCCGAGTTCCTCGCTCAAGCGGTTTCCCGGCGTGGTCGCCCAGATTCGGAGTAATTACTATTAAGCGTGAAATGAGACAAGATAAACGAGCTGCACCGAAGGCCCCGATCAACGAGAATATCTCGGCACGCGAGGTTCGGTTAATTGGGGCTGAAGGTGAACAGCTTGGGATTGTGTCAATTGAAGACGCGCTTCTTAAGGCTGAAGAGGCCAAACTGGATCTGGTGGAAATTTCCGCCGATGCAGTACCCCCTGTTTGCAAACTGATGGACTACGGCAAATCGATCTTCGAAAAGAAGAAGCAGGTTGCCGCGGCCAAGAAAAACCAGAAGCAGATTCAGGTTAAAGAAATCAAGTTTCGTCCAGGGACGGAGGAAGGGGATTACCAGGTAAAACTGCGCAACCTGGTACGTTTCCTGAGTGATGGGGACAGGGCCAAGGTATCCTTGCGATTCCGCGGCCGTGAGATGGCCCACCAGGAGCTGGGGATGGAACTCCTCAAGCGAGTTGAAGGTGACTTGCTCGAGTACGGTTCGGTCGAACAGCATCCTAAGATGGAAGGACGCCAACTGATCATGGTCATCGCCCCGAAAAAGAAGAAGTAATCAATAGGGCACGGCAGGCCTTCTGATTATGTTTATCAACTGAATGCGGAGTATCCGAACATGCCAAAAATGAAAACTAAAAGTGGTGCTGCTAAGCGGTTTCTGAAAACTGCTAACGGTATCAAGCACAAGCACGCTTTCAAGAGCCACATCCTGACTAAAATGTCGACCAAGCGTAAGCGTCAACTGCGCGGTAGCAGCTTGCTGGCACCGTGTGACGTGGCAAAAGTCGAGCGCATGCTGCGCCTTCGTTAATTTAGTCAAGAATAGAGGAAGTAACTCATGGCTCGTGTAAAGCGTGGCGTCATTGCCCGTAAACGTCACAAAAAAATTCTGAAACTTGCTAAAGGCTACTACGGCGCTCGCTCGCGCGTATTCCGTGTTGCCAAGCAAGCGGTAATCAAGGCAGGCCAATACGCCTACCGTGACCGTCGTCAGAAAAAACGTCAGTTCCGCGCTCTGTGGATCGCTCGTATCAACGCTGGTGCACGTATCAACGGTCTGTCCTACAGCCGTTTCATCGCCGGCCTGAAAAAAGCGTCCATCGAGATCGACCGTAAGGTTCTGGCTGATCTGGCAGTGAACGAAAAAGCGGCGTTTGCTGCGATTGTCGAGAAAGCTAAAGCCACCTTGGCTTAAGTACCCCCGACAGTCACCCGGCCTCACCTCTGTGGGGTCAGGTGTTAAACGTCATAAATAGGGGAAGAGCCTTCAAGCTCTTCCCCTATTTTGTATCTGGAGTCTGTACATGGAAAACCTGGATGCGCTCGTCTCTCAAGCTCTAGAGGCTGTGCAAAGCGCTGAAGATATCAATGCCCTGGAGCAAATCCGGGTTCACTACCTTGGCAAAAAGGGCGAATTGACTCAGGTGATGAAGACCCTGGGGAATTTGCCGGCAGAAGAGCGTCCGCAAGTCGGCGCACTGATCAACGTTGCCAAGGAGCGTGTCACAGAGGTTCTCAATGCGCGCAAGGCACTGTTTGAAGAGGCCGACCTGGCCGCCAAACTGTCCGCCGAGTCCATTGACGTGACCCTGCCTGGCCGTGGCCAGACCTCGGGTGGTCTGCATCCGGTTACTCGCACTCTGGAACGTATCGAGCAGTTCTTCACTCACATCGGCTACGGCATTGCCGAAGGCCCTGAGGTCGAAGACGACTACCACAACTTCGAAGCGCTCAACATCCCAGGCCATCACCCGGCCCGGTCGATGCATGACACCTTCTATTTCAATGCCAACATGTTGCTGCGCACCCATACCTCACCGGTACAGGTCCGCACCATGGAATCGAAACAGCCGCCGATCCGCATCGTCTGCCCAGGCCGTGTGTACCGTAGCGACTCCGATATCACCCACTCCCCGATGTTCCACCAGGTCGAAGGCCTGCTGGTCGATCGCGATATCAACTTCGCCGACCTGAAAGGGACCATAGAAGAGTTCCTGCGCGTGTTCTTCGAAAAAGAACTGGCCGTGCGTTTTCGCCCTTCGTACTTCCCGTTCACCGAGCCATCCGCCGAAGTCGACATGGAATGCGTGATGTGCAGCGGTAAAGGCTGCCGTGTCTGCAAACAGACTGGCTGGCTGGAAGTGATGGGCTGCGGCATGGTTCACCCGAATGTGCTGCGCATGTCCGGCATCGACCCGGAAGAGTTTTCGGGCTTTGCCTTCGGCATGGGTGTTGAGCGTCTGGCCATGCTGCGTTACGGCGTGAACGACTTGCGTCTGTTCTTCGACAACGACTTGCGGTTCCTCGCGCAATTTCGCTAGTCGTAACGAATTCTTAGGAGAGCAGGATGAAATTCAGTGAACAATGGCTGCGTGGCTGGGTAAGCCCGCAGGTAAGTCGCGACGAGCTGGTTGCTCGTCTGTCGATGGCCGGTCTTGAGGTCGATAGCGTTACGCTGGCCGCTGGCGAATTCACCGGTGTGGTGGTGGGCGAGGTGCTGAGCACCGAACAGCACCCGGACGCCGACAAGTTGCGCGTTTGCCAGGTCAGCAATGGCTCGGAGACCTTCCAGGTTGTTTGCGGTGCACCCAACGTGCGCCCGGGCCTGAAGATTCCGTTCGCCATGATCGGTGCCGAACTGCCAGGCGACTTCAAGATCAAGAAAGCCAAACTGCGTGGCGTTGAGTCTAACGGCATGCTGTGCTCCCAGGCCGAGCTGCAAGTCGGCGAAGGCAACGATGGCCTGATGGAATTGCCGGCCGATGCGCCGGTCGGTCAGGACATTCGTGAGTACCTGAGCCTGGACGACGCCAGCATCGAGGTCGACCTGACCCCGAACCGCGGCGACTGCCTGTCCCTGGCCGGTCTGGCTCGTGAAGTCGGCGCGTTGTACGCTGCTGAAGTCACCCGTCCGGTGGTTGCTGTCGTGCCAGCCGTGCACGACGAAGTGCGTTCGATCGAAGTGCTGGCGCCAGCCGCTTGCCCGCGTTACCTGGGTCGTGTGATCCGTAACGTTGACTTGTCCAAGCCAACGCCGCTGTGGATGGTCGAGCGTCTGCGTCGTGGTGACGTGCGCAGCATCGACGCTGCCGTCGACATCACCAACTACGTGATGCTGGAACTGGGTCAGCCGCTGCACGCTTTCGATCTCGCCGAAATCAACGGCGGCATCCGCGTGCGCATGGCTGAAGAAGGCGAGAAGCTGGTACTGCTCGACGGTCAGGAAGTCAGCCTGCGTAGCGATACGCTGGTGATTGCCGACCACACCCGCGCCTTGGCAATCGCCGGCGTCATGGGTGGCGAGCACAGCGGCGTCAACACCGCGACCACTCGCGATGTGTTCCTGGAAAGCGCGTTTTTCGATCAGATTGCTGTCGCTGGCAAGGCCCGTTCCTATGGCCTGCACACCGATGCCTCGCACCGCTACGAGCGTGGCGTGGACTGGCAATTGGCCCGTGAAGCCATGGAGCGCGCGACTGGCCTGCTTCTGGAAATCACTGGCGGCGAAGCTGGCCCGATCATCGAAGCCGTCAGCGAGCAGCACCTGCCGTCGATTGCGCCAGTTACTCTGCGTGCGCAACGCATCACTCAGATGCTGGGTATGGAAATGGATTCGGCCGAAGTCGAGCAACTGCTCAGCGGCTTGGGTTTGAAGATTTCTGCCGATGGGGCAGGGCAGTGGCGCGTCGAAGTGCCAAGCCATCGCTTCGACATCAGCCTGGAAGTCGATCTGATCGAAGAACTGGCTCGTCTGTATGGTTACAACCGTCTGCCGGTTCGCTACCCGCAAGCTCGTCTGGCGCCGCAGGCCAAGGCTGAAGCGCGTAGCGATCTGCCTGAGCTGCGTCGTCTGCTGGTGGCTCGTGGTTACCAGGAAGCGATCACCTACAGCTTCATCGATCCGAAACAGTTCGAGTTGTTTAATCCGGGTGTCGAGCCGCTGCTGCTGGCCAACCCGATTTCGAATGACATGGCTGCCATGCGCTCGTCCCTGTGGCCAGGCCTGGTCAAGGCGCTTCAGCACAACCTGAACCGTCAGCAGGATCGGGTTCGTTTGTTCGAAAGCGGCCTGCGTTTCGTCGGTCAGCTGGACGGCCTGAAGCAAGAGCCGATGCTGGCGGGTGTTGTTTGCGGTAGTCGTCTGCCGGAAGGCTGGGCGCAAGGTCGCGATGTGGTGGACTTCTTCGACGTCAAAGCCGACGCGGAAGCGGTGCTGGGCTTCGCCGGTGCACTGGATTCATTCACTTTCGTACCGGGCAAACACCCTGCGTTGCATCCGGGTCAAACCGCGCGCATCGAACGTGAAGGTCGCTTGGTCGGTTTCGTCGGTGCTATCCACCCTGAATTGTCGAAAACCCTCGGTCTCGACCGTCCAGTCTTCGTATTCGAGCTGGTTTTGGCCGAAGTAGCGTTGGGCAAAATGCCTAAATTCCAGGAGTTATCGCGCTTTCCTGAAGTGCGTCGTGATCTGGCGCTGATTGCGGCCACGGACGTTGCGGCCAATGCTGTGCTGGACGTAATCCGTGAAAATGCAGGCGAATGGCTGACAGACCTAAGGCTATTTGACGTGTATCAGGGTAAAGGCATTGATCCTGATAGAAAAAGCCTTGCAGTCGGCTTGACCTGGCAGCATCCATCGCGCACTCTTAATGACGATGAGGTGAATACCACGACGCAAAACATCCTCACCTCGCTCGAACAAAGGTTGAACGCCACGTTAAGGAAGTGACGTATGGGGGCTCTGACGAAAGCTGAGATGGCGGAACGTCTGTATGAGGAGCTGGGCCTGAATAAACGGGAGGCCAAGGAATTGGTCGAACTGTTTTTTGAGGAAATCAGGCACGCTCTTGAAGACAACGAACAAGTCAAATTGTCCGGTTTCGGCAATTTCGACCTTCGGGACAAACGCCAGCGGCCTGGCCGCAATCCGAAAACGGGTGAAGAAATCCCGATCACGGCTCGCCGTGTGGTCACCTTTCGTCCAGGGCAGAAGTTGAAGGCCCGAGTTGAGGCTTATGCTGGAACCAAGTCATAACGACGAGCTACCCGTCATCCCAGGCAAACGCTACTTCACCATTGGTGAAGTCAGCGAGCTGTGTGCGGTAAAACCACACGTGCTGCGTTACTGGGAGCAGGAGTTTCCTCAACTCAACCCCGTCAAACGCCGCGGAAACCGCCGGTATTATCAGCGACAAGACGTGCTGATGATCCGGCAGATCCGCGCGCTTCTTTACGACCAGGGGTTCACCATCGGCGGTGCACGCCTGCGTTTGTCCGGCGATGAAGCCAAAGATGACACCACTCAATACAAGCAAATGATTCGGCAGATGATCGCTGAATTGGAAGATGTACTGGTTGTGCTCAAGAAATAATTTCCTGCTTTTAAATACTTCCAGTTTTCAAAAGCTTGCGATATATTCTTGAGCGTTCTTCGAGAAGAGGAACGGGTTTCACGCCTAGTCGGGGCGTAGCGCAGTCCGGTAGCGCACTAGCATGGGGTGCTAGGGGTCGAGTGTTCGAATCACTCCGTCCCGACCATATTTTTCAATGACTTGGCCCAATCCGGAAAGATTGGGCTTTTTCATGTCGAAAAAAATACTCCCACATTTACTCCCACGAATATTCTGGATCTAGGTAGCTTTGGTATCTCAAGGGCTGTGAGCTAGCGTCGGCTTTGGCACTACCTCGCGCTAGCTTTGGCACAAGCAGCAACGATGGGCGTTAGAGCGTAAGCGCCCGTCCAACACACCTTGCGTGACTAAACGGGCGCCCACCTGTGCGGCAACAACTCGGTAATCTCACTCGCACGCTCCATTGGTAGGCGTGTAAGAACATCCTTCAAGTAAGCATACGGATCATGCCCGTTGAGCCACGCCGACTGGATCAAACTCATGATCGCCGCCGCACGTTTACCGCGACGTAACGAGCCCGCGAAGTTCGAGCGCCCAAGAGCCCACGGCCGGATTTGATTGTCGGGTAGTCAGACGCGGTTACCCGCGTCCAACCCCCTAAGAACCGTGCATGCGAGTTTCCCAGCGCACGGCTCAAGCTGTTGGCGCCGACGCTGAATTGACCCAGTTACCGAGATGCTACAGACCCAGTCTGATTCCTCGCGAACCCATTTCCTGTGCTGGATTTCTGCCGATTGGAGTTGGGTCAGTCTTGCGTCGGCGGGTAGGTCAATTCGGCGTCGGCGCCAACAGCTTAGATGTCAGCCGCCAATAAATTGAGAGCCCGGGACACCGCAGGATAAGCTTCCGGTGGTTCAGTGCACGCCTGTGAGGCTTCACTCTGAGCGCGGATTGCAGTAGTAGTGGTCATGGGAGCGCGAGGGTCATTCAGCCCAATCAGCTACTGCCCGGTTTGCTGGTGAACAACTTCTGCTCGGTGAAGCCTCGGTTTGGCAGCAAGGAAAGTGGCTCGCTCGAGAACGAAAGTCGACTTGGCAAGGAGTACGTTATCGTTCGACCTCAATTTATATATCCTCATGACGAGAGGTCGCATGATTGGGCGGTGGAGGGGTTCTGGGAGAAATGATTTTTCTCGGTGAAAGCATGCGATTCATCATAGGCGTCGGCGACTCCGCTATTAGTCAAGAAGCCCAACAGTGACTAATTTGAGGCTCGGCCAGGGCAACGTGTGTTCTTGGAATGGAGGCCTCAGCACGGAAGGATGATCAAAACTTGAGTAGCTTGCAGAGGATGCAGGAATTGTCGGTGGCAGCCCGAAATGGCTTGCCATCCGTTGGAGTTATGCCGACGCATGGCATGGGGATAGTTGAGTTATTCTCAGGGCAGCTCGTCTTGGGAATGCTGTTCTACGCCTGCACTCGAGTCACGCTACCTGCAGCAGTTAAGCAAAGCTAGGCGATTGCTGGCAAATCTGCAACTGCCGCTCTCGCCGGTGTCGAGACAAGGACGAGATACGACCTATTGGAACGGAACGCGCCATCGCTGCGAACTTTCTATCAATCTGCTCAGTCCACCTGATTAAGTGCCCGTGTGCAGGCCGTCGCAACTGACTCGCGACGACGGATCGGTTAACAAATATAAAAGAGTGATCACGATGAATTGTTTGATCTGTGTCGGTGCTGCCGAGCGCATTCAGTGTCAAGGCCCGTGGGAAGAAAGAGATTGTCCAGACTGCGGGCGCTATCGGGTTTCTGATGAACTCATTTTGGCCTTGATGGATCAGGGGCAGATCTTCGACGTCAGCAAAACCAGAGATTGGCTCGATAGCAGACGCGGAAAAGGCGTTACACCTTCGATTGAGATTCACGAAGCGCTGCTACTGCTATGAAAGGTGAGTTGACGCCTCAGTTACACACATGTATCAGGAGGGCTACAGAAGTCTCTTTCAGCCATGGCCCTGCGTGTGCTTTTCCTGTGTTGGATGAAACCACATGACAAGCTCCAAGCATCACCACTGATTTGATACTGAACCTGCCTCTTTCAGGCCAGGGTAATCGTCAAGCGCGAGGCTAGTTTTAACATCGTCGGCCTGATCCTCCTTAGGTTTATGTATCACTCCGGCTTCGGCATCCGCACGCATCTGGTCGAGCTCCTTGTGGAACGCCTTGTCCTGAACCGTGGGCTTACTGGTGTAGGGTTTTCTCTCTGGTTCAGGCTTAGCTGCATAAGTCGTTACCGCGTCCGGGTCGCGCTGTAGCTTTTCTTGAATTTGAGCGTCGAGCATCGCGCGAAGCGCGTCTTTATCTGGGCGATTTAGCATTTATTAACTCCTATAAAAAATCATTAGCCAGTAATCGACTGAGCACTTGGCCGCTAGTGGAAATGTAACCTGCATGTCGAGGATTTGGGCTGCAACCGCTGTCGCTGGGATTACAGGTCGAGCGGGGCCGCATTTTCAATTTCTTCCAACATGGTGTTAGTGTCAAATTTGGTATAGCCATGGCTGAATCTGTAATCGGCAGAATGCAGGCAACGGGGCAGGGTCGGAGAAATCGCTTCTTTGCGACATATGTCGCGGCTAGATTTTTACTTCGAAGCAATCCGAAAACCAGATCGGATTGTCGACCTACCTAGCGAACACGTAGGACGCTTTCAGGTTACCCAGGCCGAGCCGGATTACTCCAGTGCCATAAGTACCGCAAGAGTCAATTTGATGAGCACTTTGTTCCTGTCGATCGCCTCCAGTGGCCCCGAACGTTCCGGCTACGTCGTTTGATCCACGCTGCTCAACCCAAATCGTGAGTTACATGATAGCGGCCTCGAGCGCGAGTTGGTTTTCGTTGATTTTGAAAAGCAGGGAAGGGAGCTGGTCTGCGTTGGACATCACAATTCCTCCTTGGAAAAAGAGAGAGTAGTCCTTTAATGCCTAGACGTTACTCGTGCTCGAGCTGCCGGGCGTCTGAAGTCACTGTCCATTATAGTTACCAGCCCTCAAGCAGGCTTGGTATTCTGGCCTGCGCAGATCCTGAAGATCTGTGGGCCAGTTTACCGGTAGCTAAGAGAGCCCCGAAGTACGATCATATCGACGCGGCCACTGCTACGAGTATGGCCCTGAGTGCGGAGTTTATTGATATAGCGCACATACCTTATTTGAAAAAGAAGCTTGTTTGCTTTTTGAATGCGATGAAATCTTTGGTATCGATTTGGCTAGACTTTCGTCTCACGCCGCCCGTAGGTGTTTTGACTTCGAGCTCACGGCTTCCAATTATCGCAGAATTAATGTCGTCGCTATGAGCAGGAGTGTTGTTGTAAATCCGTTCGTAGAAGTCCTTGACCAACAATGGCTGGCCACCGTCATGCAGGAAACGAGGAATATCCTCCTGGAGCTGATCCTTTGCTTGATCCCTGGCAGAGGCGTCGAAGAGATAAAGTGTTTTTTCCTCATTTGGGTCATGGGCAAGCATGTTCAATCCTGATCGACCATAGTGAGCTTGCATTTCACTATTCTGGTGGAGAATGTCGTTGTAAACCTGCCTTGCTCGGTGAGAGTTTGCCAGGTGAATCAGCCAATACCGCCACCCACCAGGATTATTAATCGAAAATGGGCTGACAAATCTCGCACACTTCTTGAAGCTTTCGAATACGATACGTTCGGCCACCCCTAGCCAGGCACGCTTGGAAGCTTGTTCTACTAACACCTCAAAATCTTGATTGGTAAGTTGCAGATAAGAGAGCTGTGTGGAAAGTGCCTTTGGATCATTTTGCTTCAAAAAAGCCAATAGAGCTGTGATAACAAATGTGTAAAAGACTTCGACGGAATCGTTGAGGCCCATCATGTCGGTTAGAGTCTCGGTTCGCACATGGCTGTGTCCGCACTGATCAAGGTTGAATATTATATTTTTATGCCTTTCGGATTGGATTAGCGATTTAATCGTCGGGTATGCATTTTCAAAGTAGTCACTAGAATAATGCGGTGTTATCTTTAAATGATTGTTCGAGCTGGTACTCTGAATCAAACTTGGGGTTAAATTTCCTTTGAGTAGTTCAATCACGTTCTTGTCTGCATCATTCAGAATTAGGCTGCACTCAATATCCACCAATGGCAAATTGGTCAATGCCCTATTGAGATTGATGTCAGTGATGGCGCGGGTTAATTCTTCAACAAAAATCACAGGTGAGCCGGCCGAGCCACAATGATAGCGGCCTGCTCCACTGAACCCGTCGACCACTGCTAAGCGAAACTTTCTGACCTGAGGATGTTTGCACCGCGTAATCACATATTCGTAAAAATACTCACGAAGTATCTGATGCTTTTTCCGTGAATGCTCGGCAAGAGTGGCACCTTCTTCCCAAGCGTACTTCTTCTCAGCCATGGATTTTCCTTGTCAGGCTACGGTAGATCTTCTAGGCCATGCCTACCAGCTTTATAGGCATTTCGTCCCAGGTCTTGCCACGATATTCTCTACCGTTGGCTTTTTTTGAGCGACGAACATTGTCTTCACCCCATGTTCCCCACTGCTTAAAGAAAAATGCTGTTCCGCTCTCGAGGCATTGCGTGTAGATCTCATCGATCCATCCTTCTTTAATCGGTCGTGCTTTGTTACCGCTTTCGCCACCTACAATGGCCCAGTCGATATGCGACAGGTCAACTCTGCCAACAGGCCCGATGAGTGGCTCGAAGGAAATAAACCTAATCTGCGCAGGCGTTTCTTTCAGAAACTGAATACGGCCAGCAGCTTCCTGATCCTCCACTGAGGTACCAAGCCATACGTTCGGCAGTACCTCTGTGATGACGTCGCTCAGGATTTGCTTCATTCGTTCTGGTCGCTTAGTCAGTATCTGGTAATTATGATGTGGTGTCTCACGCATAACCTTCCAGACTTCGAGGATGAACTCATCACTGACCTTCTCGTGGAAGAGGTCACTCATAGAGTTCACGAAAACCTTCCTGGGCTTCTTCCACCGATAGGGGATCGCCAGGGAGTCGTAGTCCTCAACAATTGAACCGTTCCAGACGATGCGTTTGTTCTTTTTGCGGGTCAAGCCCATGTACTTTGAAGTGCCCATGGCTTCAAGCCGTCGCGCCATTTCCATGGCATAGCAGTTTTTGCACCCGGCACTAATGATGGAGCAGCCAGCTACTGGATTCCAAGTAGAGTCTGTCCATTCAATCTGTGTCTCTGCCATATCCCTTCCTAGCTCCTCGTTTGCGTTCCTAACTGGCGCATTTCTGATCGAGCGAGCCGAATTCAGTGGCCATCATAGTGAATTCCTTGCCGTTAGGGCAGCCATGAGACGGCGAGTTCGAATCTACAGATTATGCTCTGTATTTATATACAGTATAGCGGCAAGTGCTGAGATTCGTCTGGGAAGGGGCGAGCTTGAGGGAGTGTTGAGATTTGCCGCTGGATGCCTCAGATCGAGTCCGGGGATGGTCGGGCTGTAGCTGCAGAGGACGCTAAGGTCGGAGAACAGCCTTGTCGCAGTGAAGAGGTTGAATCCATGAGGCCCGCAAGCGCCCTTCAGGGTAGGAGAGAGAGATCAGAAAGGTCATTTAGCACTATGGGTTTGCCTGCCCGAAGCTCTTCGGTTCAACAGCCCCTGGCGATGACATTGATGAATGATCCTGACCTGCTTGAGACCATTCCACCTGACAGGGCCGACACGATGCGGTGTGCAGGGCTCTAAAACCCATTGCATCGGATTAAAAGCTATCCACAAATAACGTGAGTATTTCTGTGGATAACTGTCTATGCGCCATGACGTATGCAGGATGCAAAGGATTGATCACAAACTGAGCATCTCTGTTTGCACTAACAGGAGTGCGGTCTTGACCTTCTGTATCTAGAGATGGTGAACCTTGCGATATTTGCATGTTCATTCTGGTTCAAGTGAGAGAAAAGGATTGTCGGCAGGTATCGTTTCGAACAGCAGTTCCGGCTTTTCTAGTAAATAACCTTTGAGTCTTGCTTTCTTCCGAGGACCTTCGACCTGACAGATCCAGATGTTCAAGCCATCGTCTCGTTTCCTGTGGACCTTCAGTTTTTCGAACTGCTTCTGCACCCAACGCCATTCTTCAATCTCTTGATCGGAATCCTGTGAGATACCAGGAAACTCCTGCGCGTAGCGTTGGAAGAGACCTGGTGTGACCAATAGCACGGTGCCGCTCACCGTGTGGATTTTGGCCTTGCTGTCGTTGATGATCAGCTTGTGGCTCTGGATGCCTTCCTCGACCCAATTCAGGAAAACCTGACCTGGGTTGTCCGAAGGGGAGCTTGAGACTTCGAGAGCATTTTCTGACGGCGTATCACGCACTTCGGGGTCTCCCATCTCGAACATATCCAGCAACGTTCCGAGGTAGTCGGCATCCTCCATCGCCATAGGATCTTCCAGCGATTGGTTTTGATGCGGTCCTGTTCCGCCTGCCTTGCGCGCTGGTGGTGATACCGGAGCGCCCGTCGGGTGGTCATCGAGTGCCACGCTCACCGTTCCGCTGAACGCGGCGGGGCGGTCTTCGCTGCCCCAAATCAAAGTAGGTTGAAGGCGCAGGAAGGTAAAGCTCTGCTGCCAGTTTCCCTGTGCGACAAGAGCTGTCCAGATGGCTTTACCTTCCGGGGTGGACTCGACCAGACCATACGATTGCAGTTCGTCGAACACCGCGATGTTGGATGAGGGAATGCCCTCAATCGCTTGCGACAGCAGATACGCTCGCAGCTTGTCGGTGACGGTCTTGCTGACCAGCCACAGGGCGTCCTGAGTTAGCCAACCCGCGGCACCCGGCTGGTTGAGTTTCAGCTCGTGCTGAACTAGATGACGCAGTCCGCTGATCAAGTGATGTTGCAGCGAATGATTCGGCGCTTGTAGCGCCTTGTTCGGGTTGCCGCCAATGTTCTGTGCCGTGGAGACGCGGTCGGCCTGAATGACCAACTCGCCCAGCACGCCGGCACGTTCGTATTGGCCCGCCAGGACATACAGCAGGCAGGCCCACAGTGACGGAAACCCACTGAGCCAATCCAATATCGGGCGGTCGAGAATCTGGGTGTAGACCAAACCCGCGGCGGCGCCGTGCAGGTGATAGTCGCGACCCTTGATGTAACGAAAACGGTAGGGCTGATCCAGCGGGCCCTGCCAAGGATGCCAAAGACGGCCATCCTGGCGCTCGACCCGCAGGTCCACGGCGATCTTGCCAATGTCATGCAGTAGGGCGCCGTAGGCGATACCGGCGGACCAAGCGTCGGTCTGGGCGGCCTGGTCTTCGGGCGCGGCGCCAGTGGGGAGTAGATACGACTGGCGCAGTTTCAAACTGCAGGCGACCAGTTCCAGTCCATGGTCGAGCATGCCGCCGAGATACGCATGGTGATGCGTCTCGCTGGCCGGGAGTTGCTGGACCTGTTCGGCGTAGCGATGGATCGGGTTTAAATAGAGCTGAATGAACTGCGCGTGAGAGAGGGCGGTGTACTGCCAGATGCGATCGAGCAACTGGCGGCGGTGTTCCGGAGCTAACAAGCTGTGGGCTGACTCGACGGACAGGTAACCTTCGCCGACGCTCGCTGTCAGTGGCGGAGGGGGCTTCTTCCTTTTGCTGCGAAACAGACTGAGCATCGTGACCTCCGGGAAGTGGCTGGGTCAGTGGCCTTTTAGCCTTTTAGCCTTTTAGCCTTTTCGGATAGAGCTCTTACCCTTGAGTCCCCATTCCCTTCCAACCCTTACCCGTCCTTTTGGCTCGTGTCCCTTTGCGCGGCAATCGAAATATGGATACCCCTAGGCATCGATTTGTTGGGGGGCTAGTACGGAAAAGAAAAGAGTCGGTACACTGCGCTGCATATTTTTTGGGTCTTGCCATGAACCTCACTGACGCCACGCTCGTGTTGCTACTCGCGGCACGTATCCATGGGACCGACGAAGCCGTCAGGGCCTCGGCGAAGAGCGTGGTCAAGAAGTTGCCGCGCAGCAAACGCGATCTGATCTACAAGGTGATCGATAGCCGGAGCCCGCTCGAGTTGGTGGATTTTCTGGCGCAGAACCTGGATGCGGAATGACAGGCTGCGGGTGTGTGCCCCTCTCTTGTTCTTTGCGTGAGGGGCCCGCCGCGTGATGCCGTCTGTTTTCTGGAAACAGAAAAAAGGGCTCAACTCGCGTTGGGCCCTGTGCAGCGTTTTTAGCGGTGAGGTAACAATTAAGCGCCATCGTTCATGCATAGTGAGTCGTCCAAGGCCGCCTGCTTCAGTTGCTGTTCCAGGTTGAGTACATACTCCGAGGCGCTTCGGGCCTGGCCACTGGCACGAAAGATCGCACGTTTGTCTGCTTTGAGCAGGCTGAGCCAGGAGTCGATGTAGCCCTCGTGCCGCAGCTCTCCCTGAATGCCAGCGTAGGCGCATAAAAACGCAGCGCCCATCTCGGCGACCAACTCCTCAAAGGCATAGCCTGGCGAGCCGAACGGACAGGATGAGGTCACCCCCTCGCGCTGTAACCGAGAGTGATGCCCCGTCCAGTGCGTCAGCTCGTGAAGTGCGGTGGCGTAGTACCCACCTTCATCGTGAAACTGCGCTTTTGTCGGCAGTTGGATGAGATCCCTGATCGGGTGGTAAAAGGCTTCGTCGGCAGGCCGATGAACGATGTGTGCACCCGAACTTAACAGCAGATTTTCCGCAGCGCTGTTGGCCAGGAAGGGATCAGTCGGTTCTGTGTCGATCAGTGTTTCATCGTAAGTGTCGAGCCCTTCTGTTTGCTCGATGTTGAACAGGAAATGCGTCCTGAGAATACCGAAGTGAGCGACCTTGGGCTGACCGTTTTCATCGAGTACGGGTTGGCCTGACTCGGTCTGTTCCTCGCGCTCCATCGGCTTGTAGAGTACCGCCAGGGCGCTGTGCTCACCCTTACGGATGTGCCCGCCGGCCTTTTTGGCTTGGTTGAAGGTCAGCCAACGATCTTGAGTGAATCCCTGCAACCTAGCCTCGGCCCAGAGCAACGGTAAATTGATCCCCGAATAGGGACACCGCGTGATGGCGTTAATGGGATAGGGTTGATGATGACCGATGTCAGTTGAGCCACCTGAGGACCAGGGTTTGATCCAGGGAGCTGCGCCTTGGGCCAAAGCGGCAACGATTTTGTCAGTCACGTCTTGGTAGATATCGCGCATGGCATTTTCCTCGAGAGAACAACGGAGGAACGCCTTGCCCGTCGGGGAGGGTTCCCCTGTTGGGTGATGGGTTGGATTGATGCAGGTCTTGCATGCCGTCCGAATGTGGATTTGAGAGCTGAGTACGGTTATCTGCGTTTAGCGTTGGCCTCTTCTGCAAGCGCTATCAGCAAGGCGCCAGGCTGACCCGGTTCTTGGAGTAGGCTGAGACTTAATTGCAGCAACGGATCGTGGTCTAAGTGATCTGTTGGTTGAATGTGTACTACCTCGAACAGTACATAGGGCTCGTATGGAGAGGCCAGGTGAGCCTCGAAGGCTGCGCGCAATATGTGGCTCAGCCGATCAACCTTCAGCTTCTCAGCGTGATCGGAACAATCGAGCAGTACTGCGCGTTGCCACGCGCCAGGAGTGAACACGATGGGCAACCGAAGGGTGTTCAGTGTTTCCGGTGTAAGGGAGTCGGACATGGTGTGCCTCCGTTGAAAACGCGAAGAAACCTGTCCCGTGCAGGGAAAGATCTCCCCGCCGTGGGTTGAAGAAAATCAAGAGGGCTTACCTCACGAGCAGAGCTCGAAAGGCGCTCAGAAGAACAGTAGGCGTTCATCACCGTAGAAACGGTCACCGTGCGAGCCACCGAACGCTAATCGCACTTGGGGGGAACCATCACCGAAGTGATGTAGCCTTGAAGGCTCTGGCTACCTGGGCAGGTGCTGTTGATTACAGCGATCTGTACCTTGTATTTAGCCGGACGACTTATATGGGTCAATCACTGTAGATAGGCTCTTTCACGGGGCTTGTCTTCTGTCTTCCAGTGAGGATTTTTTCGGCTGGGCAAACTGATAAACGGTCAGGCATGGAAAGTTTTCAGTAGTAGGCTGTTACTCCTGTCTCAACCATGAAAACGCTCAGAAGAGGGCGAGAGCATGCCGACTCAGCAACCTGTTCAGAATTCACGTGCCCACCGCTGGGCGTACACATGTGGCATGTCGGTAAAGCGTGGTTACCGTAAGTTGAAAACGTTTGAGTCCTGCGTGGCTGAGCGTGCGGTGACGGCACGTATACCTGCGGGTAACTTACTCGTTCACGGGAGCTTTCTCATTGCCAAACTGGCATTGATCGGAGGTTTGCTCTTTGTCAGTGTTTGGCTGGTTACTTTTTTTGTGATGATGTTGGCTGTCATCACTTTGCTGTGGTTCAGGGCTTTTGTTGGTTCCGATCATCAAGAGGAAAGTCCAGGGCCAGACTACCTGGGTGCTGATCTCTACATCGGTGACTTCGACGACAATGGGCATTATATAGGCGACAGCAAGTCATCTAATTGAGCGCTTAGCAGCACCCAATATTTGATCCGTACCTTTACTCGCTGAATCACTTGCGGCTTTGCTACCGTTCGCCAACATGCCTTGAATCCCGTTGCCGACTGAGTATCCTGCCCAGCTCATGGCTCCTAGAAACAGCATCGGTAGCACGATGAACATCGCCCCCATCACATACTCAATTACCTGCGCCGTGACCGTCCCATCCATAAACCCGGATGTGGGCAGCGATAACAGCACTTGATTGGAAGCCGAAACTTGGTTGTACAAGGTGTCGAGCATGCTGGAGTCGACCCAGCGTGCGAGCTCCCACCAGAAGCTCAGCATGTGCAGCGTGAACAGCGCGAACGTCACCGTCATCACAGTCTTCAGCTGGTAAGTACTGACCAACAGAATGAGCGGCAAACTGATGATGACGCCCATGATCAGAAAGGCCTGCACCATCGGCAGGGCGGCGCGTAGTGCATTCATTGCCGGGAAGTTGCTGAAGGAACCGAGAGCCAGTCCGGTGTTGGTGGCGAGGTTATTGAGCCCCTGATTGATCGAGCCGCCGCGAGCGCTGGAGCCATAGTCCTGGTACACCTGTCCAGGCGACATGGACAACGATTGCTGGCGCGGACTGACCAGTTCGCGCAGGGTGGCATCCTCGATCTCGTTGCTCGAACGGCCAGTCAACCAACCTTTCAACTGAGTCAGCAGCGAAGGATCGACCTGCTCAATCAAACGCTCGCGCAGCCCTACATCGCTATCGCTCCACCACTGCTTGCAGGTGGGGTAGCCCGCACCATTTTCTGGTTTAGGCAAGGAGACATCGCGGCTTTCGCCATATGGCCAACTGACTCGCGGCGTGCGTGAGCGGTCCGTGTCGTAGTAGCCAGGTGTATCGAGAAAATAGCTTGAGCCGATCCAGGACGCGTCGTGACTTTGTGCCTTGTCCAACTGCGGACGGTTGGTGAACAGTCGGGAACGAGAGTAGCCATAGCAGTCGCGGGTGAAGTCGGCGACTTCCTGCAGCAGTACCTGGTTGTCGATGCGCGAACTGTCGATCTCCATGCGCATCTGCCGGATATCCGGTGCGCAGGGAATGGAGGCAGTGGCCGCCGCGGTTACCCCTTTGCTCAGGGTATGCACCAGAAACCACCAGATCGGTACGTTGGCGGAGCGTTCGCCGATGGTGTTGAAGGTGGTCCCCCAGGCCGTTTCCGCCGGCTTGGCCACACTGACACCGCAGCGCTGGCTTGCCGCATCATCGAACGCCATTGACGAGAGGCTCAACGGAAAGACCGGCGCGCAGCCGAACAAGACGACGATGTAGGCCAGCCACAACCGGTTCTCGATCCGCGGTACCGACAATAGTCCCTTGTTGCCTTCATCCGCGCCTTGCTGACGAGCCGACAACCACTCTTGCAAGATGATCGCACCAAAGGGCGCGGCGAACAGTCCGGTATCGGACAGTACACTCCAGAGACCGTTGTTGATGATCCAGGCCAGCAGGGAGAGGTAAAACTCCAAGTAGCTGTTAGTGCTCATGAGCATGGTGGTGACCTCACAGTCGGGTGAGTTCGACGCAGGTAAAGAGCACGAATCCTAATGTCCCGATGCGTTTCACGCGCAGTCGATCCAGTGGCCGATGTTGGTAGCGCCGAAGCAGATCCCACCAGAGCGCAAAGAGGGCGCCGTAGAGCAGGGCACGCCACCACCGCAGATAAGGCCGTACGGCTTCGAACGCTTGCTGCCAGGCCTCAAAGCTGCCCAGCTCAATGCGACCGAGCCAGGCGATCAGTGCGGCGGTCAGGATGATCACCGCAGCAGTCCCCAGACTCGAAAGCAAAGTGAATAGCCGCGAGCGTTTCATGGCTTACTTGCGCTTGGCATCGGCGTCATTGAGTCGGCCGGGCTCAGGGTCGCCTTGCTCGACGGTGCGCGATGCGTCGGCGCCGCCGGCATGCCGATCGAGCACCAGGCTGGCGGTGTTGGTGGCCAGCATCTGCCGGACTTGCAGCTCGGTCTGTAGCAGGCGTATTTCGCGCTCCAGGGCGTCGATATTTTTCGTCAAGGCGGTTTGGGCCGGCTCGGCTGAAGCGATGTTCGGTTCGTGGCTGCCCGCCAGCAGAGTGCGCAGTAGCAGGAGCGCCTTGTCGAGTACGCTGGACAAGGCCGTCTCACTGGCCAAGCGCCGTGCCAACAGATCCTGGTCGGGATCGTCGCGCAGGGCTTCGACCACACCTCGGGTCACCGGCAGCATCGGGCTGGAGGCTTTAGCCAGGTTGTCAGGGGTAGGCAACAGTGAGCCAGACAGCAACCCTTGCAGGGCCTTGAGGCGTTCGCTGTAGGCCTCCTGAATCAGTGGCGTCAGTCCGCTGCCAGCGGTCGCACGCAGAGTTTCGCAGGTGTCGCAGGTCGCGACCTCGCTCTCGCCCAACACCCGAACGGCCCATTCGGATTCCTCCTGGGGCGACGCCCAGGTCTGGCAAATGGCCCCGCCTAAGCAGTCGCTGCTACTGATCGAGGTGCTGTCATCCACCGACCGGTTATGCAGCAGGTTATAGCCCGCACGCACCACGTCGGAGGTCACCCGAATGGGCATCTGCCCATTACCACCGGCCTTCGAACCGCCGACCCAGGACACCCCATTATTGCCGTTATGGGCCTCGGTGTTTTTCACCGCGGCCACCGCATCACCGCCGGTTTGTTCCAGATTACCCTGCATTTCTTGGTTCTTGGCCAGAGCGCCCCAACCGGCTTGACCGACCTTGTCCGCCATCTTTTCGGCCATGGCCTGGCAGGTCAGTTTGGAGCGGTCGAAGTCGATACGCCCCTGCATCACCCCGTTGCTCAACAACTCATAGAGGCCGGGGTTGGCGCGTTGGATGATCAACGCCGGCAGCGACATCACCGCTTGGGTCGCGTTCTGCACAATACTGCCCATGATCTGCTGGAAACCTTCAGTGACGCCGTTCAGCTGGTTTTGCAGGGTGTTGGTGAGGCTCATGTTTCCGCACATCATGTTCGCTCGCCAGGAGCCGCCGACACCGAGACCACTGGGTCGGTAGAGCGAACTCGGTGAGCCGACTGCCGAGCCGCCACCGATGGTGTACATCACTCGGTCATCGAGTACTTCGCCTTGGGTGCCCAAGCGGTAATCGCCTTCGGCGGCGTATGCATGTGTGGCAGTGGCTAGCAGCCCGTAGAGCAACAGACTCACCACGCCCAACCATGGTCGCGCGCGAAGCCGGCTCATGAAGCACCGCCTTCGAAGTCGATGCTGAACAGAAAGGTCTGTCCTTCGCGCTTGCAGCAGCTGTAGGGGCGCCACAGCGACCAGGCGTAGCCGCCATCCGTGCTCTGTACCGGATCGCTGGGGAAGATGACGCACGTGGGCTGAATTTGGGGGGAGAGCAATTGCCATTTGTGGGTCGAAGCGTCGTTTTCGACGATTGGGCCAGGCGGCCAGTAGCCGTCGCGTTTGGCGGGTGTGAGTGGTAAGTACACATGCGGCTGCCAGTTGCGGGTAATCACATCACCCGCCCGTTGCGCCATGACGGCGGCCGCCTTGAAATCGTCGGGCTGCACGAGAAAGCCCTGTCGAGGATAGACATTGCCCCACATGGCTCCTGAGGCCTGACGACCGATTTCACGGATCCCCGGCATGAGCGACTCGGGGTAAAGACTTTCTGGGATGCCATGGCGCCAGGCCAGTGAGTCCAGGGTACTCAGGTAGTAGGGCATGAACGCAGTTGCACCGCTGGCGCAAGCATAGCCGGATTGCGAAGCCAGTTGCGTAGCGACCCAGCCACCCGGGTGGCCGATGCCATCGACATTCTTGAAGCGGGGCAGGTTGTCGCGGCGGCTGTTCGGCGTGATCAGGTTGCCGCCACCTTCCGCACCAATGATGGGGGAGGATAGGGGGGCCATCTCGGTCCAGGGATTGTTGCCGGTGGTGGCGTAGCTCGACACCACCAGCTCAGGAATGAAATGACGAACCTTGGTCGAGGTTTTGACTGTGCAGCCGAAGGGTGTGCAGAGGAGCCAGAAACAAATGCCGACGACCCTGTATGCGAGGCAGTTTGGCGAAAGCACGGAGGAGGTGATGCTGGCGGTGTCCAGCGCCATGCTTGGCCCACACGCCAGCAGGATGCTCAGCGCCAAGGGCCGTAGCGTTGTGGGCGGGATTGACGAGCAGGCAACAGGCATGATCCAGGCTCTCGGTGTATGGCCTGGGCAGGTTCGGTTACGGACTGAAGACTGTCAGTGGAAATTATGAAGGCGGGTCTATCGGATTTGCGGGACGTGAGACTATTATTTGACGTGAAGGGCGCTGCGCAGGGCATCGGGTTCTACAAGTAGCTGATCTGTGGTGATTTCGAGAATATTGGCCAGCTTGCACAGGACCAACAGCGACGGATTGCCCGTGCATCGTTCGATTTGACTGACGTAGGTACGATCCACCTCGGCCATGAGCGCCAATTGCTCTTGGGTGAGGTTCTTTACGCGTCGCATCAAGCGGATGTTTTCCGCTAGCTGCACACGAAGCTGTTCGTAGTCTTGAGTCATGCGCGCAAATTGCGCCTTGAGGGACTCTCAATCCACGGGATATAGTCTACATTGGCATATCTAGGCTATTTGATGCTCATGCCTGTTATCGAGCTTTCATTTGGCTTCGTTAGGATTTTCGAGGCTGTCTCCGCGTCTAACAATAAATCAGAAATCTAGGGTGGGTATGGACGAAAACTACATTTCAATTCCTGCGGCGGATGGTTGCCCAAGTCTTCTGACGCCTTGGGGCAGCGAATTTTCCCCGATGATCGAACGTGGCGTGCAATGTGCTCAGGCTTGGCTTGATACGCCCGGCGAGATACCCCTGTGGTGGGAGCTGGCGCAAACCCGCAAGACCTTTCCTGTCGGTGACTGCCAAGATGCTTTTGAAGCCGGTTTTCTGTTGAGGATTCAGCAACGGCTTCGGAGCGTGTCACACTAACCCTATTGCTCGTGGCGATTGCATCGTCTTGATCGTCGGTTTTCATTCGACTGGCCACATAGGCACAGATCAGTTGATTGCAGCATAAGAACGATTGTCGCTTCTTGCTGGTAGCTGGCGCGTTTTTGTCCAACGGCTGAAGACTTGGTGGGGGATAGCGCTTTCCTTATTTGGGCGCTGCGTCAAGTGCGGTACTTGCCTCAAATGCCTCCGGTCATGCATCGAGCGTGAAAATCTCTTGAAAGGTATGGTTCCAGACGCCATTCCTCTAGAATGGGGGCTGACAGAAGTAGCTTTCGTCCTGTTACAAACAGGTTTACGTAGCTAAGATTCTGATTAAGTGCAGATTCTGCACGCTCTGAGAACGTGGAGCGCGATATGAAAGCCAAACGAGTGTTGAGTGACGATCTGGTGAGCCGACTGGAGGATAAGATCCCGGTCATGGCTGAAGGCGCCATCAATACCGCCTATATCAACGCGCTGGCTGCCGGCCGCAGTGTGATGGAAGTCATGAACGGCATGCTTGTTGAAACGACTGCTGACGGTAAGCACAAGGTCATTCGGGTGGCTAAGCCCAAGCACAAAGTGACGCAGGGTGGCGTAATCAAGGTGCGCCGCTGCTCATGACTGTCCCTCGGTTGAGGGTCTTTGCTGGACCCAACGGCTCCGGCAAGAGCACGATGAAAAGTGCCATACCTTCCCACCTGATCGGTATCTACATTAACCCGGATGAAATCGAGAAGGCTGCCAAAGAGAGCGGTCGTCTGGAGTTCAGTGATTTTCAACTGGAACCTGAGAGTGATGAAGTCCTCGGTTTCATTCGGGAGCATCGGCTGGTCAGGTCTGCCCGGCTCGATGAGGAGGCGGCCAAAATAGGTTTTAGCAGCAACGGTCTGAATTTCCAGGCGGTCGCGATGAACTCCTATTTTGCCTCCGTGCTCTCTGACTTCATCCGGAACAAGCTCCGCGAAGGCCAGCTGTCTTTCACCTTTGAAACGGTGATGTCCAGCGACGACAAAATCGCATTTATGCTCAAGGCAAGAGAGTCGGGATACCGAACCTATCTCTACTTTGTGGCAACTGAAGACCCTGACATCAATATCAACAGGGTCAGGAACCGTGTCGCGGCAGGCGGGCACCCAGTTCCCACAGAGAAAATTGTCCAGCGTTACGGCCGTTGCCTGAATCTGCTGCCTGCGGCTATTGCAGCTTCAAACCGGGCCTACATCTTCGATAACTCCGGCGCTGACTTGGTGCTGCTGGCCGAAGTTACGGATGGGACTGACCTTGAATTCAAGGTTGATGAGGTCCCAGACTGGTTCATGGATGCCTACGTTGAAAAGGTGTCCAACGGCTAGCTGCCGGATTGCCCAAAGCCGGGGGCGTCACTCCTCCCTTATATTGGCTCTATTCCTCGCGCGCTATCGATCCGTTCAGCTACCCGGTACGCCGCTTCCAACTCCGAACAGCCGTTGTTCTGCATCAGTGTCCAGCGCTCGGCTTTTTCCTCAGGCTCCGTCATGGCCAAGGCGAGATAGAGGCTGGGCGGCACGGCTCGAAACAGCGTTTCGAGCTTTTTCGATAGCACCACCCCTTCAGTGTATTTGCCCGGCTCCTTGCTGGCGGAGAGCAACAAGGCCTTTTGTGCCGGCGTGAGCTTCTTGAAGCGAGCGATTTCTTCAATCTCCGCCGGCGGCATATTCAAACAAATCCACCATTCGATCATGTTGAGCATGGTCTGCGCAGCCGTGGGGAAATCAGCAAGGTTCTGCGTCGCCAGCCAGAACCAAGCGCCGAGCTTGCGCCACATCTTCGTCCCCTTGACCACGAACGGCGCCAGCAACGGGTTCTTGGTGATGATATGACCCTCGTCGGTGACCATGATGATCGGTCGGCCCAGGTACTGGTCGCGCTCGGCAAGATTGTTCACGGTGTTCATCAAGCTGATGTAGCTGATGGACATCTGTGCCTCGTAGCCTTCGCGCGCGTAAGTGGCCAGGTCGACAATGGTCACATCGCTCTCGGGCCAAGGCGTGCCCTCGCGATCGAACAGTTCGCCCTCGAAACCCTGGCAAAACAGGTCGATGGACTCGCCCATCTCCTGGGCGCGCTCGCGGCGTTTCTCCGGCAAGTGCGGGTCGGCGGCGACGCGCAGCAAGGCGTCGCGTACGTCGCGGGTCAGTACCTGCCGGCCCGCGGCGACGCAGGTCTGCGCCGCATCGAGAATGCACTCGCGGATCAAGCTGCGATCGGCTCGACTCAGGCGCGCCTCTTCTTTGGCCTCGCCGCCGGTGATCATCAGACGGGCAGTGATTTCCAGTTCGCCGAGAACATCACGCTGGTCTTCGCGACTGGTTACCACCTCATCGTCCAGCTCATCGATCGACAGACTCGCCACCCGATCCGGCTGCTCGACCAGGCGCCAAGCATCGACAAAGGGTGCGAGACTGACCGAGGCGCCAGGTTTCAATTGGACCTTGTTGACTGAGAGACCTTGTGTCGCGAAGTAGTCACCCTGCAAACCAAACGAATTGCCGGCCTCGACGATAAATAAGCGAGGACGGTACACGGCCATGACCTGCATCAGCAAGGTGACCAGGGTGGCTGACTTGCCGGCACCGGTGGGGCCGAATAACAGCAAATGACCATTCATGGCCCGGTCCAGGCGTGACAATGGGTCGAAGCTCAGTGGCGAACCCCCGCGGTTGAACAGGGTGATGCCCGGGTGGCCAGTGCCGGTGCTGCGGCCCCAGACCGGAACGAGGTTCGCCAGGTGCTGAGCGAACATCAGGCGGGTGTACCAGTTGCGCGTGTCGCGGGCCGGGTTGTAAGCCATTGGCAACCAACGCAGGTAACTGTTGCAGGCGGCGACTTCATCGCCTTCGTGTACCGGTTGCAGCCCAGCACCCAACAGCGCGTTGGCCAGGCTGACCGAGTGCTGGTGCAATTGCTGCTTATCGTGGCCGCGCAGGTAGAACGCCAGCGTGCCGCGGTACAGCTTGTGCTGACGACCGATGATCGCACGAGCCTCTTCAACATCTTGGCGGGTCTGGGTCGAGGCCAGGTTTTCACCGATGGCTTTGCGAGCCAGGCGGTTCAACTGATCCTCAAGTACATCCTGCGGTTTGACCACCAAGGTCAGACTCATCACCGTGCCTTCAGGTAACTGGTCAAACAGGGCGTTGACTGCATCGCCCTTACGGGTTTCTCCGGTGAGTTGACCAATCGACGGTGCCCGGCGCAGCTTGTCCACCACCATGACCTGATGGGGTTGATCGTCGAAAAACCAGAGTCCGTGCTGCACATCCGAACGCGGTTCGTTGAAGAACAGCCGCTCGGCAAAGTCGTGGTCGAAGGGCAGTGCCAGCGACTCACCGTCACCCGACTCCGGAAAGGCCACGCGGCGGTAGAACTCCTCGGGCGCTTCATCGGTGAGCTTCGGGGCTGGATTGAACCAGGGCAGCAACCAGGCATACAAACCGCGGCCATCGACTCGCGTCGTTTGCACCCCGCATGCCTGCAACGAGGCACCGATTCGTTCGCAAGCCTGATGCAGGGATTGCACCGGGGTGAGTCCTGTCTCCTCAGCGTCAGACTCAAGCCAACGATAGACCACCAGGCGCACCCGCCGGTTATTGCCGCGCCAGGGCAGGCGTGTCACCACCTTATCCTCAAACAGACCGCCAGGCTTGGCGATGGCCTTCAGATGGAGGCGAGTGAGTTTCAGGTACGCTTGGGTGAAGACCGTGCTTAGCGCGCTGTCCCGAATATAGCCAGAGAGCCGGTTCAGGTAGGGAGTGAAGTCGTTGTCGTCCTGGCAGAAAAACTGCGCCACCCAAGGCGCTTGATCCAGCTCGTCAAAGCTATCCTGCAGGGCATCTTCAAGGGCATCGCGGGCCGTCATGAGCCAATCGGGCTCGCGCCCTTCGGTGCCGATAGGCAGCAACTCGAACACCGCCCCCACCGAGCGATTGTCATCGAGCAGAAAACACTGCTCGGTGTCGAGGTATTCGACCCACGGCAGGTGATCGGTGAAGCTGGGATTGTGCGCATAGAGTGCGGCTTCATCGGCCAAGGTGGCGCGAGTGCGTAATGGGTTGCGCCAGGCTTTCCACGCGGGAGTGCGGTTGCCCGAATCGCCGGTACGCACTACAAGTCTTCCTGACGTTCACCCGGTAATGCGTACTGCACCCGTTGGTAGAACGGAAAAACGGTCGAGTAACCCGGGACCGGTGCCTGCTCGGTACCGCTCAGGTGCGGATACACGTACAGCACTAGATCGGGATTGGGCAAGCGAGGGAACAGGTTGCGGATCTCGTTCGCCGCTGTACGCGTGTACGGTTCCTGGAGAGAAGCGGAGAAATCTGCCAGGGCCAGCGGACGGCGTAGCTGCTGCCGAACCTCCAGCAGTTGCTGCTGAGTGCCTTGCGAACCGGCGCCGCTCCAGATGTCCAACATGGTTTGCTCGCCATGGGGCAGCAGTGTCCCCTTGTCGGTGGAACATCCTGTCAGGACCCAGCAGAACAGGCTAATCCAGGTCAGGCAGAGAGGTATGGTCTTTTTCATGGCGAACGCTCCGGCCCTTAGGCTCGTAGTCGATGGTGATCTCATGGTCGAGGTGCAGTGCGACCTGGGCTGCCGGTGGCACGTACACGGCAGCAAAGGCTTCGCCATACAGCTTGTTCATCCACTCGCGGATGTCACTGACTCCACCGCTGAGAATTGAATTCAGTGCGCTATTGCCATTGCTGTTGGTGACTCCGAGGGTACTGCCGCCCGAACTGATCACGCTGCTGTTGCTCTTCTCATCACCGAGTAAGGCCGCGACACCGGCGCCAGCCGCCGTGATCAGGCTCTGGCTACCAAGGTATTGTTTAGCGTTCGAGCGGCGCTCGCCGGCAATGCACGGGATGCCATACGGATCGGACAGGTAACCGAGTCCGCCACGGATCTTGTCGGTGTTCGAACTCTGGGTGGTGGAGGCATTGCGGCTGGCCACCGCCTTCGGCTGAGGCACCGTGCGGATGGTGCCATCGGTAAACACAAAGGTGATCGACTCGACCTGTCCGCGTACGCAAGACAGGGTCCAGTCACCGGAGGCTGTGCCGCTCATCACGGCCCCCGCGACGTCCGGCAGGTCGATGCCGTTGGCAGTCAGGTTCTCCGGACCGACCAGCACCTTGAAGGGATAGGGATCATTCACTGTGCCGTCCACCGGGACTCGGCCGATCAGCGCGGTCATGGCGACCGAGCCCATCAATGTCGCGTTTTCGGGAAGGGTGTAGACCGGCTTCGCGCCTTCGGTACGATCAGCGGATCGTGTCAGGTCACGCTCCCCCTTGGTGTCTGCACGTAGCTGTTTCTGGCTGCGATCAATGACGTTATCTTTCAAAGCTTCCAGTGAGTTGAAGGCGGTAGGCAGACTCAGTGCGGGGGAGGTCTTGGTTTTGCCTCGGTCGTCGGTGGACAGAGCGTCCGAGGGTTCAATCCACTGCAGTGCAGCATTGGCAGAGCTCCGCCCTTCGAACTGAGCACCGTCGCCGGGCTCAAGCCCCAATCCGATTGGCATATCCTTGCGTTTGCCGGTCAGCCCCGACAACTGATCCTGCAATTGTGTCAGCAGACCGCGAGCCTGACGACTGTCTTGTTCCGCTTTGAGTCGGGCCTCGTTGGCTTGTCGGCGGCCTTCGTCGACCTGCTGGGTCACGCTGCCAAGCGCCGTCTGGATACGCAAGTCGACGCTGTTTTCCCGCTCGCGCAGGCGGTTGTTCTCCGTCTGCAGTGAATCGTTGTGTTTCTTCAAACCAAGCATGTCGCTACGCATGGCCTTCACCTGGCCGACCAGGGTGGCGACCGTGTCGCGCGGGGTATCGCCAGCAATGCCGAGCGACTTGGCTTGCTCGGCGGATAACTGAAGATTGCCCTGGTCAATTGGGTGCTCTGGAGAGGAAGTATTACTCCCCGCGACCCAGCTTTTCAGGATAATCAACACCACGGCCAGTAGCGCAGCCGGTACCAGCCATTTGAGCAAAGCGTTAGCTTTCATCGTTAGGACCTCGCGCAACGGGCGGGAGCAGCACGGCTTGCTCGAGGCCGGCACCGCGGGTGACGAGGTAGGCAATCGTGGTGTCTTCAGCACTGCCGACAGGGCCGAGGAACGCATGCTGGAAGGCTGCGGCAAATAGCTTGGCCTGAAGTCGACGCGGATCGAGTTGCACCGTCTCTGGACCACGATTGCGCAACTTCACCGCCGTCACCCAGTAATCACCGAGTCGCCAGGCGGCGATGGGTGTGCTGGACACGTTTTCGGTCGGCAGCAGGGTCGGCAGTTCAGTGCGCAGCTTGAGCGGGACGCGGCGTACACCGGGCAGGGACTCCAAGGTGCGCAGCGGCGCGTACAGGCTCTGTGCGGCGTAGCGCGTCAAAGCGACTGGGATCGGTGTACGTTCTGGAACAGGGACGGTGCTAGATTCAGCCTCGGTAGCTTGCACCGGAGCATTCTTGAGAATGCGCACGGGCTCCAGCGGTTGATCGCCGGGAGTGGCCGCGATATCCAGCAGGATGATCTCGCCCGTTGCGACTGATTGCAGTTGCAGTCGGGTCGGTGCAATGGCTTCCGACGCGCGCAGGTACAGCGTGCCGCCAGCTGATTGCACGCGCAGCTTGCTCGTCAGGGTTGAGGGCACGCCGACTCGAACGTCCTCATCGATAAAGACCACTCGCTCCTGATTGATCACCAGAGGGACCGCGAGGGGGAGGCGTTCCCAGTGCATCAGCTCGACGGCCTGCGCTGCAGCTCCCCATAGCATCAGTGCGACGGTCAGTCCCAGGGTAGAAATCCGCTTCATGGCTCACCTCCAGGCCGGGAGATTTTTTGCGGAGTGCCCTGATAACAATCCAGTGCCAGCCCCCACTTATTGCGCTCGGGGTCCAGGTCAAAACGCACTACGCGTAATGGATAACGCACCACCACTCGTTTCACCGGTTCGGCGGCGTAATACTCATCGGCATTGAGGTCGAGTTTGACCAGCCAGCTGTCGCGGTCGAGTTGCTTGACCCTGAGTGCCGGATCTTCGCTGTAGCCTCGGCCCAGAATTTCGTAGACGCCACGCACCCGCTGGCGCAGTTCGCCAGCGGCCTTGCGGTACTCGTAGTCGCCATCGAGGAAGGCCTTGCAGGCGGGTGTCAGGTAGGACTGCAAGCCGTAGATGGCGCGGCGATAATCCTGCTCACCATCCGAGGGCCAGCGGTTGAGTTGACCAAAGATGTACAGGGCAAAGGCATAGACATTCTCTGAGGGGATATCCCACCACTTGCGAGTGCTGCCCGAGCGTAGATCCGGGGGGACATGCACGGTCAGGTCGGTCGGTGCCGAGCGCCAGCCGTACCAGAGCCCGGCACAGACCAGGGCAAGGATCACTACCGCCAGACGCAGGCTGAAGATATGGGCTTGTTGGGCGTCCACCTTGTTCCGAAATCGGCTCATGGCTGCCACCGGGACAGGGCAGGACGTAGCCGGCGGGAGCGGCGAACCGTCCAGGCACCGGAGTGGAGGATCAAACTCCCGCGACCCGGGCGCCAACGGCTGGCCAGTACCCATTCGAGCTTGCGGTACAACCAGGTTTCGGGGCGGGCTCGCTTGACCCGACGCAGTAGCGTGCCACCGGCAAACAGCACCACCGTCATGCCTGCGATCATGCTGGTCGGCGCCACGGCAATGGAGGCGGTGGCGATCGCCAGAGGAACGCCCACCACCAGGCCGATGAGTGCGCCGGTACTTAAAGCAATCCACATCTCATCATTGGTTAACCCGCGCAATACGGCGGGATCACGATTGATTCGCTCCGGGAGAAAGACCAAGGTGCCGTCGGCAAGGCGTTCAATCGTGTCGTTCATGCCAACCTCACAAAATCGCGGCAGCCTTGGTCAGGAACCAGATGATGATCACCACCAACAGAGCACCGATACCGACCACCGCGCCGAGGTCTTTCCAGGTCTTGCGCTGGTTCTGCACGTCGGCATAAACGGTCAGCGAATGCCAGGCCACGCCGAGAAACGCGAGCAGGGCGATCAGCAGACCGAGCAAGATGCCGCCGTCATAGGCGTAGTTTTTGATCGTCTCGATCAACCCGGATCCCTCTCCGCGCGAAGGCGCTTCCATGGTCGGGAGTTCGGCAAAGGCCAAGCTTGGACCGAGCACCAGCAACAGACTGATCAAGCGTTGGCTTGCACGATCACGTAGGTTGTTTTTCAGGGGGACAAGGCACTTGAGCATGACGGCGATCTCCTGGATTAGGACAGGGTGAAGAACATCAGGACCAGTAGGACGAGCAAAACGCGCGCGGCACTGCCGCCGAAGGCTCCAAAGCGCACACTGCCAGTCGCCCACCCTCGGTAAGCCGTCCACATCACCCAGGTGCACCAGAGCAATGCCAGGACCAGAACCAGGGACAGCCAGAGCGTCGAACTGTTCTGTGCCGAGAAGCCGGAAGCGTTCTGGAACGCGGAAGTCTGGGAGTCAGTCATGCTCATGGCGACGGCTCCTCGGGCGGAGTGTCGAGGTGGTAATCGCCGACCAATTCAGTGGGATCGCGGGGTTGAGCGCGGGAGGGGGACAGATAGCCCTGCACACCTTGACGGATGCGCTGGATGTCTTGGTTCAATTGGGGATAGTCGAAGCGATAGCGTTCGTTTGGTTCAGAGGTACTGCCTACCTCGGCTCGCGTCGCAAGGCGTTCGATAGTGTCGAGCTGCTGCTGAATCAAGCTGAGCTGCACCTGCTCATGAGCTGATGCGGCATAGCTGCTGCCATGAACGATGGCCAGTGAAAGGAGTAACAAGCAGCGAAAGGCGGTAGTCGACATGATGCTGGCCCATGTGGAGATGGCGACAGAATCAAGTTAGGGGATGAATTATTCAGTAGTAAACGCGAGGTGGGATGTATCGCTTTTTTGGGGGAGAGCGGAAGAAAATTACTCACACATACATCAGCAATCGATTTGGCGATAAAGAAAGCTCAGACAGCACTCCTACCCCAATAGAAATGTGTTGTTTATGCGTCAATGAGTAGATTAGCTCGTGCTTGAAGGCAGCATGGGTGACGAAGAGCTAATCATCGCCTAGCATTGGAATATTCATTCCTCATTTCCCTAACCTGAAGGAAGCTTCACATGTCTCGTTTGGCTGAATTTCGTAAGCTTGAGCAACAACTGGCCGAACAGCTCGCAGAGCTTGAGTCGATGAAAAGTGATTCCGGCCTGAAAAAAGAAATGGAATTTGAGAGCAAATTGCGGGCGTTGCTGGGCGAGTACGGCTTCAGCTTGAAGAACATCCTTAGCATCCTGGATCCAGAGGCTGGCCGTCGTACCTCGACACCAATAGCAGCACCTGTAAAGGCAGCCCGCAAAGCTCGCGATGTAAAAATTTACAAAAATCCGAACTCTGGTGAGCTGATCGAAACCAAGGGAGGTAACCACCGGCAGTTGAAAGAATGGAAAATCGAGTTTGGCGCAGACGTTGTTGAGTCGTGGCGTACTCAGTAAGAACGGTTTGACTACAAGGGGCTCTGCAAGGGCCCTTTTTGTTGGTGAGGATAATGAGTCCTGAATGCGAATCTTGGTCCCACTTCTGCACCAATCTTGAGGCACATCCCAAACTGTGGAAGCTTGCCTTTCATTCAACGCACTGCTCGAAGTGGGGAGTCGAAGTCGAATACGGGCAGGTCAACTCGTGCGCTGTGTCAGTTCTGCAGTCGCTGGATAACTATCCTGACAGTAGGGGATATATAAAGGAAAAATATAATTTTTTCGAGTCAGAGATATTTCTTAAATGTAGTTGCCGTGATTGCCATTGTGATGCCAAGCATTACAGCACAAGGCAAAAATACGGCCATAGGATTGAGCGAAAAGGGTAGGGACAGGTAAATGACCCAGGGCACGATGAGCAGCGGTATTACTGCTCGTTTAGCGCGGTGATAGACGAAGCTACTTTCTCGTCCTGCTCCAAATTTGCGCAGGTCACGGTGCATCAAACCATCGACAAAACCAGTGAGCGTGGCCAGCAGAAACAAGGGTATCGCCAGGACCAGAATGGTTAGCCTCACGGCGAAGGTGAAGGTGACATACACCGCCGCCAGTACAAAATCCTCAATGCTCACGTAGAGCTGGTTGATCCAGCTCCAGAAGCCGTTGCCCTGGCTAGACCCCCGCGCCTTCTGGGCAAAATCCGCAAAGCCAGTCTTGACCAGCAGCCACTGATTGAGAAAGTCCAGCAGCTGGACAATCGTCGGTCCGGGTTGTTGGAGGATAAGTGAAGATTTGAAGTGCTCACTGAGCCAGCCCAGTTCAGTGGTCAGCATGGCCTGGCTGTGCCGCCAGCCCTGATCGCCCCAGAGCAGCAGTAGACCGGCGAACTCGATCAGGATCGAGAACAGCAACGAGGCGATCAGCAAACCGATGATGCGAAAAACCAAGCCAATCGCCGAGACGATCACTCCCGGGCGCTGGACAGGTTGTGGCGGCGTGTTCTGGGCGGAAGTTGTCATCGTTCACTCCATTGCGCGCCGCGGTCGATGCCATCAAGGCGCCTTCCGAATGCGTGTTTGCTGAATCAAAACCTGCGGGGGGACGGGTTACCCCACCTGATCCAAATCGAAGTTGGTTGTTGGGCCGCCCCCGCTGGCAGTCCACCATTGGCCCGCCTGCTCGTTGTAGGCCGCCCGCATTCGCTGGGTGAGTTCCAGCAAGTCCTTGGGCATGGCATCGTCGTTGGTGGATTTAGGTAAAGGCATGCGGACTTTCCAGAGCTGCCCGCCGGCCTGGAAGGAGAACATTTGCCCCTTCGGCAAACTGACAATATGAGCAGGCTCAATCAACGGCACGCTGGTGCTGCTAACCCGGTCCTGCGAGGAGGAGGTGAAGTCCGTGTTGGCCTCAGGATCGGAGGTGTCGGTGGCGCCCGACACCAGCGTTTTGGTCAGCACGTTAACCTTGGGCAACTGCTGGGTGAGCAGCTCCGCGGTGGCGGTTTCGCGCACCCTGAGCATCTGCAGGGTGTTGAAATTGCCGATCACCTGGCCGGCTTTGGCACGGTTGCCGATGCGCGCCTCGATATCGCTGAGGGTCTGGGTGTAGGCCGTCACCTGGATGCCGGCGCCACCGCCCTTGTTGATCAGCGGGATGAACTCATCGCCCATCAACTCGTTGAACTCATCGGCGTGCAGGTTGATCGGCAGCTTGTCACTGCTGCTGCTCGATGCGGGTAGGCCATGGTCAATGCCATGTTTGTAGATGTGGCCCGCGACCGAGACCAGGTCGGCGAACATGGAGTTGCCCACAGCGGCGGCCACCTCGGCGTCGGTCAGTGCATCCAGACCGACGTAGACGATGCCGCGTTTTCGGATGATCTGCATCCAGTCGAAAATCGGCCGCTGGTCATCTAAGTCGGTGTAGTTTGGGGCCAGCAGTTGGGCTGTCTTACCGGTGGTGAGTTTCTCCAGCAGCGGCAGTAGCGAGGCAACGATTTTGTCGAAGTAAGTACGGTCGTAGCGTACCGCCGAACGCAGTCCGTCCATGACCGGATCAAATACCCGCTTCACCGCCAGGTACTGCTCGATGGCCACCACACGCTTTTCGCGCCCGATCATATGCCGGGGAATGTTCTTCTCGGTGAGCTTACCTTCAAGCTGGACGATCACTTCCCACGCCTTCGGATCGGTCTTGGCGAAAAACTGCTGGGCGTATTCGATGAACAGGGCGTCGATATTGATCACATGTCGCTGGATCTGCAGGTAGTCCGGACGTCGGCCCAGCTCGATCAGTGCGCGGGCGATGATGTTGACGAAACGCCAGGCGAACTCACGGAAGGCTGCAGAGTTACCTTCACCACTGAGCTGCCCAGCAATGCGCGAAGCCACTTCCGAAATGCGGCCGAAGCGTCCCACGGCGTTGTAACGGGCGGAGATCTCCGGCCAGCCCAGATGGAAAACATAGAACTCCTTCTCCCGACCGGCCCGTTTGGCTTCGACGTACATCCGTTTGAGCAGGTCGGCATCGCCCTTCGGATCGAAGACGATGACCACCTCATGTTCGATGCGATGAATGTCTTGGGTGATGTACACCTCGGCGAGCCGCGTCTTGCCGACACGGGTAGTGCCGAGCACCAGGGTATGCCCAACCCGTTCCCCCAGCGGCAGACTGACTTCCGTTTCATAGGGCTCGACCCCATGCAACAGCGGCGAGCCACCGACCGGGGGCAAAGGGCGCAACGGATTGAAGGCATTGTCACAGGCGGTGATACGCGCCAGTGTCGAGAACGGAAACGGAGCATGTTCCAGGCGCCGTTCGAGTCCACGTGCCAGGCGGTAATGGGTCGGTTGATCGACATAGTGAGCGACAGCCGGATCCTGAGCCTCGACCAAGCGCTGGGTGTGCAGGCGGGTCCAGCGAAAGCCGCGGCCCATGAACAAACGTTTACGACTGACCGGAATCTGCCGACTGATCAGTTCGTAGCGGGGTAGCCGACGGATATTGCGCCGATAACGCAGTACGTCCCAGGCTTGTCGCAGTCGGATCAGGCCGAACAGGGTATAGGCCAGCGCTGCAACCAGACCGATCTCGGGTGACAGCGCCACAGCCCAGGGCGAGTACACGCACAACACCGCGGCGGCGATACAGATCACTACGGTGTACAGCTCCACCGCTGGTCGGAGCTTGGACTCCATCGTATGTTCGGCCATGGTCTGGACTCACTGTTCCAATGAGGTGGCGGAGATCAAGACGGGGTAGTGCTCGATCTGCAGGCTGCTGGCGATGTCGTTGCCATTGACCGGCAGGATGGTGATGCCCGGAGCGGCTGCTCGAATCCGGGCCAGGGCTTCAGTATCAGCCACTTCGACGGCGAGGCCAGCCGCGCCCATTTCCTTCAGTTCAGTCGCGCGTTGACGCAACCAAGCCAGTGATTGGGGATCCTCACCGACCAGGAAAAATGGCCGCAAGCCCGGCATGTTCAGGGCACGAGGCGTGATCTGGCCTGGGCTCAACCGGGAGCTGCTGACCGGCAATATCCAGGCTTCATCGGCAAACTTAGACAGGTCCGCATGCATGGGCCGATCAGACTCGATCTTGTTGTTTATTGGCCGCCTGGAAACTTGAAAATGAGGTCGGGTGAAGTCGCTAGGCTGATCCCCGGCAACGGTCAGTTCCGGCTGGGCGAAGAGCAGGGTGAAATAACAGGCAATGGCGATTCGCTTCATGGTGGTGTCTCTTGTTCGAAGGAAACCAGCAACCGTTTGAGTTGCCGGGAAAAGCCGGCTCGGTAACGCGCGGCCGACGTTCCTCCTGCCGGGCGGTGATAGCGCCCGGCAGCCAACATCCAATCACCGGTGGCGGCGTGATGCTCCTGCAGCAGCGCGGCGGTGACGGCGAGATTTCGGTAGGGGTCGAGGGCTTCGCAAGGGCTGGAAAAACGTTGCCCGTGGTAACCCAGGTTGGTTTGGCCGAGTCCGGCATCGACCCGCTTGGCGTCATGTCGGGCGAGTGCCTGAAGCAAGGCGTGACAGGCGGCCTGGCGAGTGGCGAAGCGGTAGGGTGTTCCGGCGATGTTCAGCGTCCACGGCCAGGGCAGCAGGCGACCACGGACGCGGATACCACTCTCCTGCAGGGCAATGGCGAACAGCACCGTAGAAGGGATCTCCGCGTCATGCGCCGCCAGTTGGTAGGCAGGAGGCGGAAGTTCGTCAGCCTGGACGGCGAACACCGTCAGCAGGAGCGCAATAGCACTCAGTCGAGGCGTTGCCATTGTCCATTCACCTGTTGAAATGTGGCAGGCAATGACCCCGGGGCACCCAGGCCGAACCAGCGTCCGCGGTCATGGTTCAGGGTGATCTGCCGGCGTTGAATCTTGACCGGATCGATGCCTATTTGCCGGGCCCAGCTACGGACGCGTTCATCCTCGCCTTGGCTGCCCACCAGGTAGATATCGAACGCCGTATCACTGCTTTGCAGACGCTGCGCTTCGGCGGTGCACGCCGGGCAATGATCCTCCACAAACAGGGCCTGACGCGGCACGACCGATGAGCTGGTTGGGAGCGGGGATGCCATGTCCTGGATCGGCAGCAGCCCGGGAAACAGCTTGGCCCAGGCCGCGGTGTAAGCGTTTTGGTAGGCCAATTCGCGCTCGGCGCGTTTGGCTTCCAGCGCTACCTGTAATTCGGCATAGCGCTGGCGCTCTTGGTCGGTCTGGGCCTCGACCCCGAGTGCGGTCAACGGATCGAGGCTCGGGCTCCAGAAACCGCGCGGGCCGGCTTGGATCTGTTCGAAGCGCGTCCACTCCTGCTCCGTCAGCCCCCAGCTCGCAGCCTGTTCGGAGTGGGAGCGCCCCAGCGGAGCGGACTGCGTGTCTTGGATCTGTGACTGTGTCGTGATGGGGTTACCCATCACAGCACCCGTGGTCAGTAGCGAAACCAGGCAGACGACGGCGGGCAGTGGCGCTCTGTTCATGATCGCGTCTCAAGGGAGGTGCACGGTCTGGTCTGGCTGAGCGGCCACCGCGAAGATGGCTGAGTTCGGCTCCAGCACTTTCAGCTGCCAGGTTCCCAATTGCTCGCCGCTATGCAGCAGCCGAACATCCATGAGAGCGCGACTGTTATGAGGTGCGACCGCCAGAAAGCGCTCACCACCGCGGGACTCGACCCCCAACACTGTGAACGGTGGCGAGAGCGGGGCGGGCTTGGGCCGAGCGGTTTTTTTCGCTCTGGTCGCGGCAGGCGTCGGCGGTGGAGGGGATGGCTGGGTCCTGAGGTCCAGGAGTTGCTGCTCGACCTGTTCAAGGCGTGTGCGTAGCGCTGTCAGGTCTACCACGGTGGCGCGGGCTGCCAGACCATCGCGCAGCTCCTGTATCTCTTGTGCCCATTGATCCAACATCGGATCGAGGGTATTGGCCTGTTGCTCACCGGAATTGACCATCTGCTTCAGGTCTTTCAGCGCGTACTGCAGCTTCTCCTGCGTATCCTTGAGGGCGTTTGAATCACGTTGCAGGGTGTCCAGGGTTTGTAGGTGTAGGGTGTTCGTGCTCTGTAGCTCGGCCACGCGCTGATACTGGTTATACAAACCACCACTCAGGCCGGCAATTGCCAGGCAAAGAAGCCCGATAATAAGGATTTGAAACGTTGAGGCTTTCATGGGCGTGCCGCCGACTGATGGGGCGAGACCGGTGTGATCAGCGCGACACCAGCCTCCGTTTTCTGCTGCTCGAAGCAAACCGAACGGCTGACTTCATCGGTCGTGAGTTGCCAGGCGGGGCCAGCCAGCACTTGTAGCGCGCTGCGCAAAGAGATCGGGCCGAGCCGGTAATGGGCTGCGGGCAGAGACCGGGTAAACAGCACCTTGACCGACGCGGTAACGGGACAGAGCGAATAACCCGAGCGCTGCAGCACGTAGTGCATCGCCTCCTGCACCGAAGGGCTCGGGCTGGACGGGATGCTCACGTCGATAATTTGGGCGAGAAGATCGCGTTGTGCCGTGGTGGGCTCGATGCTGACCAGCGTATAGCGGCCATAGCGCAGCTCTCCCGGATGGCTTCCTTCGGCTGTGCCCCTCGAGAGCTGTGCCCGATTAAAGCCACTGTCGATCGCTGGATGGGTCGGCAATGGCTTGGGGATTTGCGCCGTGCAGGCGCTCAACAAACCCAGCAGGCAGACAGGCGTGAGAAAACGCTCCATGGAAAAAACCTCATGTCAGATTCAGTGCAGAACCTGACATGAGGTGAAGGAGCGATTCAGTGAGAAAGTTGATTCAAGGCGGGTCGTGTTAACGCTGAACGCGTTGCTATTCATCAAAAATGGCGAGCCCATTCAAGACGGCAGTGTCGGGGTCGAAGATCAACAATCGCACATTCGCCAATGCCGCTAGATACAGTACGTTGACCAGGGCTTCCGGTGTGCCGGCGTCGAGCTGCTCTTGCCTCAGCGATGAATAAGGACGGCCCTGGATCTTCACCAGGTTATCGTCTGTCCAGGGCGTGCCGATCAGTTTGCAACCGATGCCGCAGCAATCCGGCAACGCGAAAAGCTCAAACAAAAGACCGGTTTTCCTCGGAGCGGAGTTACTGATCCACCCTTCCAGATAGAACATCGCTTCTTCAGGAAGGTGTGCGGTACTGATCTCCCAGGCTCGACTGTAGTGTCCCGTTTCGAAGCTCAAGCGATGGACCATGGCTTGGGCTTCTTCCAGGGAGTACAGATCGCCAAGGTGATGCCGCTCGTTGAGCATTTCGCCAATCACGGCATAGATCACTTGGCGCACTAGCCCGGTGGACGGGCAGCATTCATCCAACTCATCCGCAATGGATTGGCCTTCGCTGATCAAGGCGAACTCGTCATTGAACAGGCAAGGGAACAGTTGCAGCTCATTGTCGGGCAGATGGGCTTGTACGTCATGCACTGGTCGAAAGCAGGGAGGGCAGTCGTTTTCGTAGGTGATCAGTAGCAGCCGTTCGATATGCAGGTTGTCGAAACCGCGAGCAAATGGATTTGAGGCCATCAGCAGGGCTGGGGCTTGGGGTGTGGGATTCATGAGGGTTCTCCAGGATGAAAATGAACCAGGTGCCCGAAGGCGCCTCTGAGGGTTAAAGCCAGCCATGTTCGGCAAGGGAGAGCGGACGACCTTCACCAACGATGAAGTGATCCAGTACGCGCACTTCGATCAAGGCCAAGGCCTCCTTCAGCCGTGCGGTCAAGACGCGATCCGCCTGGCTGGGTTCCGTGCAACCCGAGGGGTGGTTGTGAACAAAAATGGCGGCCGCAGCGTTTTGCGCTAGGGAGCGCTTAACGACTTGGCGGGGGTAAACGCTGGCGCCATCAATGCTGCCGTGAAAGAGGACTTCGAACGCCAGCACCCGGTGCTTGGCATCGAGAAAAATCACACCGAAGACTTCATGCTCATGTTGCGCAAGATGCAGTTTTAGGTATGAGGCCACGGCGTCAGGCGACGTCAGGTTAGGGCCGCGGGTGAACAGTCGACGATCCAGAATATGCAGCGCTTCGTCGATCACCTGGTTTTCTTGGACGATACGATCAGCTTCGAAATCCGAGGTTTCAATCAGTGTGAGTTGGGTGCTCATGGGGGTACCTCCGAAGGGAACAATCAGGGGTACACGCCCGAGGGGAGTGGTGTCCCCAAGGTGGATATAGAGTCGCGGGTGTTAGCCGATGGCGCGCTGTTTACAGCCGAGTGAATCGGTGGCGTTGACCGTGTAGGTGTGAACCACAACCGTCGCAGGGCAATGGGGAAAAGGCTTTTATTCCCCAGCCGGCTTCGGGATCAAAGTCGGCACTGATGGGCATCAACCGAACCAGTCCACGTTGCATCGCGGCGATGCGTTCCTCGATTTCATCGGTCGTGTAGTAGAGCGATAACGTGCTGTAGTCCTCGTAAGCCGCCGCGAACAGGCAGTCGTCGCAAAGCCAGAAGGATTCCATATTGGTTCTCCTGTGCCGATTGAAAAAAAGGCGCTCGAGGGAGCGCCTTGATGTGGAACATCGTGGACTGTTCAGGCGGACTGAACGGTATGGGTAGCATCACGGCGGGCCGTGCGGGGAGCGGGTGGAGATTCAGGTTCGACCCGAGGCTCTGTTGGGTTTTCGGTCTCCTCCGCTTCGGCATCAGCCGAGGGTGGGGAGGGTTCATTATTTGGCGCTTGCTCAGCAGGTGCTGTTGCTTCCTGCCTGGCGGGCGCTTTGTACTCGTACGTGCCGTTGACCTTGATCCAGTCAATGAACAGCAAACGACCTTTCAGGCTGGCGCCGGGTTGACCTTGTTTATCGCCTTTCTCGTAGAGAAACGGATCAATCCACAAATCGCCAATGCGGAACGACAGCAAGACCTTTTTCTCGGCGTTGACGGCGTCCATATAGAGACGAATCAAGCGTTCAGCTTCGCCCCCAGCGACTTTGCAGTCGAAGCGGGTGTACTCCACCGAATCGGTGGCACCGTGCAGGGCTGCAATATCGCAGGCCATGAATGGCTGTCCGCGGCGGACTTGTACTTCACGAACACGGTTGAGGTAGCCGATACCGACGGTGTGTAGGTTGAAGTAAGTGGTCGCTTCTTGGGATTGGTTGGCGTGGGCCATGGTGGTTCTCCTGTTTCAAGGAAAAACGGAGACGCACTGTCCCTGACGGGGAAGTGAGCCCCCGTCAGGGTGGGTAAGGTGAAGGCGAGCAATGAATGACTTGTCACCGGCAAGCCGATGACGATCAGAACGATGCGTCCGGGGAATAGCGGTGCAGCAGAGAAAGGTCTGCGGTGGTAATCCGCAGGCATGGGGTAGTGGGCATTCATCACCGCTGAAGCGGTAACCGTGCGAGCTTCCGAACGCTGATCGCACTTGGGTAAACCACCACGAACGTGGCGTAGCCTTGAAGGTTCAAGCTACCTGGGCTGGGCTGTCAACGACAGCGAACCACGCCCTTTGTATAAGCCTGTCACAGGGGAGCGTCAAGACGCTGCAACCCGATTTTTTATGGCCGGAATACAGTGGCAGTCACTGGACTGAAGAAAGTGAAGAGCGGGCCTGGCGGGGTGCCAGGCGAGGAAGAGAAAAGCCACCTTTGGCGGTCCTACACAGTCGACAAGCTCCTCGCAAAACTTGGTTTAACTGCGCCATGATTCGCCAACCGACCCTTGTCGTGGCCTGGGTCGGAAGCTGCTGGCACGCATCCGCGCACAAAGGGTGCCCAGTGTTTCCCCGGTGGGCTCCGGGACTGAATACGATCGCTGAAGCGGATGACCGCTATTGCCTGGCAGAGGCAACAGTGGTCATCCGCCACCGTGATCAGGTCGAACACAAATCAGGAATGAAACTCCGCAGAAGAGAAGGCTCCGAACTCTAAGAGTTCGACCGAGCTACCCGGAGCGAATCGGTCTTGGGTCGCCGTTGGCGGTGATCCGAAGCTACTACAGCAGAGAGGGCAACACGACGTCAAGCCAGTGGGCGCTCCTTCATAAGACGCTGCGTTGAGCGCGATGAAAGAGGTTACTTACTGCCGAGATGGGCAGCTAATTGTTCGACGGTTGCCAAAATAAAGGCACGGTCGCTTTCTTTCAGTCCACTCAGCAGACCTGCGATCATCTGGCCCTGGTCATTGGGACGATTGCTCGACTCGGTCAGCAATTCATCCATCCGGCAGTCGAAAATGTCCGCCAGTTGCATCAACTTGACCACGGAAAGCTCCACCACACCCCGCTCCAGGCGCGAAATAGCTTCGCTGCCAATCCCCAAGCGTTCAGCCACCTCTTCCTGGGTCAGATTACGTTCGGTCCGGTGCTTCGCGATCATGCGCCCGATTAAGGCTTGGGTTGGATGTTTATGTGCCAAGTGATGAGTTCTCCAATTCAACCCGAATGGTTGAGCAAAGACCCATTGACATGAACATCCTTAACGGTTGAGTATCGACTTATAGGGTTGATATATTGACTGAAATAGCTGTGTATCGCGACGTGACTTCTATTCCTCCAGGAATCGGAGCCCGAAGTGACCAGTGAGAATGAGCGGTCTGATAGGGCCAAACGGAGGAACGGTTGAGCATGGAAGAGCAGAGCGAGAACGTCATGGATCTGATCTGGGATCGAACACTGGAGCTGTTCATCAAGATCCATGATTGCCCGGATAACCCCGAACACTTCGACAGCCTTGTTCATTGGCTCAACGAAAATCCTGCACACCTGAAAGCGTTCAACGAACTAGGGCAGATATGGATTTCGACAGGCATCGCCTTGGCCCGTGAAATCGGACAACCGATAAGCGACTTCGAGAGGGGGCAGCCGCCGTTGATGATGCACTGACCAGTACATCGCCTCCAATATTCATGTTCATCGTCAATGGCGCGTCATGGGCGACGCGTATCTTTTCTGATGGGCACAGTGCCTTTGCAGTCTGGGTAGTGGGAGCACGACCAAAACGGCCCTGATTTCCCCTTTCGCCTGAGCATTGAGGCGTTGCAAATGGGGCAGGCCGGACCGGCTTCGATAGGCATGGCTAAAGTAAGTGAGCCGCAGCGTGCGACCAACTGCGCGATCCAATTCGCCTGCTTGGCGACGAACGCATCCAGGCTCAGACGTCCCGCTTCGATTTCGTCCAGAGCCTGCTCCCAGATCGCGGTCATACCTGGATCTGCGATTGCAGCGGGAACCGCCTCAATCAGGGTATGGGCCGCTGCGGAGGCCATCAAGGCGCGTTTTTTCTTCAGCAAATAGCCGCGATCAATCAAGCCCTTGATGATGCCGGCGCGTGTGGCTTCGGTCCCGATGCCGGTGGTGTCCCGAAGTTTCTGTTTCAGGCGTGGGTCATTGACCAGCTTTGCCACATTTTTCATCGCCTTGATCAGATCGCCCTCGGTGAGAGGTTTAGGAGCGGCAGTGCGCATGGACTTGAGTTCGACGTCGTCCACTGCGCACTGAGTACCCTGTTGCAAGACCGGTAGAACTTGGGCCTTGTGATTGGGTTCATCCTCATCGGTGTTTTCGTAGAGCAAACCTTTCCAACCCTGAACCAGGATCTGTTTGCCAACGGCGGTCAATCGTTCTTCGCCACACTCCAGTTCGACCTGGGTCCGATCAAACTCATGATGTGGAAGAAACTGCACAAGGTAGTGGCTGCGAATCAGTTCGTAGACTTGGCGTTCTTGTTCGGACATCCGCGCAAGGTTCGCCGGCTCGGTGGTGGGGATAATGGCGTGGTGCGCGGTGACCTTGGCATCGTTCCACGCGCGAGAGTGCAGTGATCGATCGAGTCTTCCCAATGCGGGCTGCAGCGCGGGATCCGTTTTGAGCAGGGCATCGAATACCGCGGAGACCTCGTCGAACATACTCGCTGGCAAATAGCGGCAATCGCTGCGCGGATAGCTGGTGGCCTTGTGAGTTTCATACAGAGCCTGGGCGATGTTCAGGACTTCCTGAACGCCGAGCCCCAACTTGCGCGAGCAGACTTCCTGCAGGGTGCTCAGATCGAAGGGCAGGGGCGGCGCTTCGCGGGAATGCTCAGTCTGCAGCGAGAGTACTGTGGCGGTCTTACTGCTCGAGATCGCTTGGACCGTCTGACTGGCAAACGCCTGCTGCAGGCAATGACCGGCCTCATCTCGTCCTAAGCTTGGTGGTAACCACGACGCGATGAATGGTTGCCCCATTGAGGACAGGTGCACATCCACGTCCCAGTAGGGTACCGAGACGAAGCTGGCAATCGCGCGATCCCGATCGACCACCAGCCGTAAAGTGGGCGTCTGGACGCGTCCAACCGACAATACGCCGTCGTAGCCCGCCCGCCGTCCGAGGAGGGTAAACAAGCGACTGAGGTTCATACCGATCAGCCAGTCGGCACGGCTGCGGGCGAGGGCTGAGTGATAGAGCTGGAAGGTCTCCTGGCCGGATTTCAGCGAGGACAATGCTTTGCGAATCGACGCCTCGTTGAGTGCGGATAACCAGAGGCGCTGAACGGGGCCTCGATACTTGCAGAGCTCCAGTAACTCGCGGGCAATCATTTCACCTTCGCGATCGGCGTCGGTTGCGATGACGACAGTGGTAGCTTCGCTCAGCAGGTGTTTGATGATTTTGAACTGCGCGGCAGTCTTGGGTTTGACCTCAACCCTCCACTGCGCGGGAATGATCGGTAGATGATCCAACGACCAGGATTTGTACTGATCACCATAAGCTTCAGGTGGGGCTGTCTCCAGCAGGTGGCCGATACACCAGGTGACGGTTGTCTCTGTGCCGATCAGGCAGCCATCACTGCGCCGGCTGGCTCCGAGAACCTTGGCGATGTCACGACCTTGGGAAGGTTTCTCGCAGAGGAAGAGACGCATAGAACTGCTCCGGATTGAGTTCGGAGCAGCGTTGTTGGAAACAGCCGTTGCGAGATATGAGAAACCTGAATGGCAGGTTCCTCATATTAGTCGGTGAGGACAGCCTTGAATGGGCCGAGGCTGCTACCTTGTTGTAGCGTGGGCAACAGGGTGGGTCTTCACGAGCAGCGAGTAATAACTGGCCAGCAACTTCGCGCAAAGGCGCAATTTTGATGCCTGAAGTCAGTCCGTCAGTCCGACGGTGGCTGTCCTCTGCGCTTTCTGGGTTTCGACGTAGCTGAACTGGCCTGCTCTGTATTTTGCCCGACGTGTGTCGCAGATGCCGCCGGCTCACTGGATCGTTCCCGCATGACCACGCTTTGCACTCGGTGGGGCAGGATGCCCACTCGACGGGCCTCGATCTTGAAGGTCACCCGCGCATTGTCTTCGCTGTCCTCCCACTCATCGCGCACGGTGCGGCCTTCGACCAACACGCGCATACCTTTCTGGTACAGCGTGCTCCAGTGTTCAGCCTCGCGGTGCCAGAGCTCAACCGGCGCCCAATAGCCGCCTCGATCTTCATAGCTGCCCTCGCGCGGAACGGGGTTGTCGAAGTACACATTCAGCCGTAGTAAACGCCGTGGCTCGTCATTGCCTGATGGAAATTCCTGGAACTCTGGCGCACTGCCGATATTGCCTTCGCCGACAAAAAAAGTACTCATCCTGATACCTCCACTGCGGTTGTGAGTTGGCGCAGCAGCCGTTCGGCACTGGCCATTTTGATCGCGCAGGTGGTGGCCTGGCGGTAAAGCGAATGCACCACGCTCATTTGCAGGTTCAGTGCAATGCGGTTGCATTCGAAACGGTGCAATCCCTCGTGTACGGCCTGCGGCAGGACCTTGTTGCTCACCTGGCGCTCCCAGACCGCAACCCCCATGCGGGCGAAGTCACGGGTGCGCCATCGCAAAAAAGTGCTGCCAGCGCTGGTGTTCTGCAGCACCAATCGAATATCCAGCAGTGAGTAAGGGGACTGTCCGGCTTGCTGCGCCACAGCTTCCATCAGGTGGCATAACTGCGCCTCGATTTCCCTCGCCACCTGCGCCAGGTGGTCCAACTCCCCCTTACCCTTAAAAGGTTTTAAAAGGCCTTTTAGGGAGGCTGCGTGTTCGAACTGTCGATAGGCATCGGGTGTCAACGCTTCGAAGGGCATTGGTGGAGCCGGGTTCATGGGATTCATGCTTCGTCCTCCGGCTCATCCACTGTCGCAGATGGCTCTCCCGCTTCCTCTGCCAACGCGTCAGCGTCATCCACCGCTACCGCACCACGACGAACGATTGGCGGCGCGAACTGGGAGCGGCGATGCCCTTCAAGAATGTCCATCGGTGGCAAACCCATTTTCTCGATGGCCGCCAGGGCACGGGCGTTGTTCGCCGCCATGTCGTCGCGCGTGACGCCGGCATGCCGATAGCGCTGTGCCTGACCGAACAGGCTGCGCAGCAAATAGGCGCCGTCGTCGATCCAGGCTTCCATGTCGATGCGGCCGATCAGGGCGGTGTGATGGGCCAATAGGGTCCGGCGCACCAGGGTGTCGTAGTCGGTCAGCAGATAGACCGCCAGAAAACCCAGCTGGCTGCCGATGTACAACGGCAAGGTGACGGGGTGGATGTTGAGGTTGTCGCCCATGTCGATTTGTGTCGGCAGGTCCTGTCTGATCCGATCCAACTGTTGGGTGAGCGCCAGCATCCCAGCTTTGGCCTGCATCAGTTTTTCTTCGAGTTGCACGATGGCCCAGTCGGCATAGGGATCGTCCTGGGCCGCGGTTTGTTTGATCAGGTTGCTGACACTGATGTAGCCGGCCATGCCCATGATCGAGTGGACGCCTTCGCGTGCGACCCTACCTTGCCAGATACGGGCGGCGTGGTGAGTGTGCAGGGTCAGGGTGATGCTGCTGCGCAATGAACCCAGGTTGAGTTGATAGTGATCGGCCACGGTGTTGTCCTCGCATAAGCTTGGGCAAGATCATTGCGACAGATGAGGGTCAAGGGCAGCCAAAAAGCTGAATGCGGTCTGTTCGGTTTGGTGTGAGAGGGTTAATTTCGGAGTCGTTCGCGAGTGACGCTGGTGAATCATCTCCATGTATGGCGATGGCCGTATCGCTCGGATTGCGCAGGTTCAGACTTTTGCGATCTCACATTAGACGTCAGTAGATTTGATGCCACTGGCATCAAATCTACTGGCGTCCAGAGCGTTTGCCGCGCAGTTGACGTAGCTCATTCAGGCACGCTTGGGCGAGGGCGGAAGCGGGTTCGCCCTGTTTTCGGGACGAGCGTGACGGTGCTGTTGGGAGCGGTTCTGTAACGGGTGGGGGCTCTGTCTGACCTGCCCAAGGACGAAAATCACCTTTCAGTGCGCGCTGGATTAGACCCATCAGATAGGCCGCTGGCTTGCGGACACTTCCTGCCGCACAGCGTGCCCCCGCTTCGTTGAGCACCGCCTGCCGATCCGCTGGTTTGAGCTTGTTCAGCGCCACGGCGACGGCCTGACGCTCGCTTGGACTCAGGTGCAGCGGATCGGGCCAGTGCAAGTTATCCACCGCTGGGGTCACGCGCGGTACAGTACAAATACTTTCTTTTAATACAGTACAGGCGGCGTTCGGATTCCGAACTGCGTCGGAAACATTGGCGTTCAGGCCCGGTACGGAATCCGAACGAGGGCCTGTACGATTCCGAACGCGGTGATCTTCCCCCGGTTCGGAATCGTGCAGAGTGGCATCGGTTGCCTGATCCAATCCTTGGTGTATCCAGCGATCGCCCCAGCTGTCGAGCCGTGTAGGTAGCTGACCTAAATCGATACGGGTGTCCTGGCGAATTTCTTCCAAAACGTGCCGGGCAACAATACGCACAGCCTTGGTGTTATGACTGAGGCAATGTCCGACCAGCTCCAGGTAATCCTGATCCAGTTCCATGGCTTCGGCGGGGGTTAACGGCTCATCGTGCAGGACATACAGAGAACCTTGAAGACGTCCGCTGAGCTGATCGCGTCCACGACTCACCAAGCTGAGCCAGCGCGTCAGTCTGAGCATCGTCAACACGCGAGCGATGGTTTCACGCGAGGCTGACGCGCCGTAGGGCACGCTCGATAGGTAAGGCTGCAAATCCTCATAACGCGGTGTGACCACGCCCTGGCCTTGCAGCATGAGTCGAAACACCTGCCAGGCATTACGCTCTAATGGCGTCAGTCGATTATCCAACAGCAAACGCCGCGGCACGACTTCGTGTGATTGACCACTGAACAGAAAGCCAGCCTGCAGAGCCTGGTTGGAGGGTTGTTCAGTGGTAGGGCGTGCGGGCCAACGCTCACTCAATTGCTGGGTGCATTGCTGCAGAACACGCTGCCAGCGACTGGAAGGGGCAGTGTTCATGTTCCGTTGCTGTATTGGTCGATCTGCTGCCAGACGAGGGTCAAACTGATTTGCTGTTCTTCGGCCAACATCATCATGGCGTCGAGCTGATCCTCGGTACCGTCTTGAGCGCGTAGCTGACACCAGCGTTGCCAGAGCGCGTGTTCCTGAGCTTCGCTCAAATGCTGTGGGCGGCCCTTACGGACGTCTATCTTGAGCAGACGGCGACGCAGGGCGGTTTCCGAATGTGCCAAGCCAAAGCACTGGTACATGATGCTGCTGCTGGCACCCAATTTGAGCGCTCGGTTGATCAAGCGCTCGTTCTGCTCGTCGCGTTCGGCTTGCTCGATCAAGCGATGCAGCACCGGCGAGTCAATCTTGACCTCAACCCAGGAGACGGTGGCATGGGCCAGGCGCGACAGCGTGGTGGGTGGTAAGGACTGCAACAAGTAGATGTCGTCCTCACCCAGTCCGAGTGCCTTACAGCGTTGCAGATTACCCAGGCGCAGCTCATGCAGCACCTGGGCCAGCATGGCCTGGTTGAGCACATTGAAGGACAGGCTCATGGCAGCTCCTTCGGTGAGTTGTCTTCAGGGGGAAGCGTTAACTCGATCAGGCGACGGACCAAACGGATCAGGCGATACAGCTTGATTAACAAAGTGTCGGGCAATCGTTCGAGGCCTACGTCCATGATGGGACGGTCTGGCAGCGGAAGTTGGTAAACTCCCAGCAACAGCTGACCGAACAGGGCTGAGGGCAGTTGCTTGCGATCCTCCCAGTTCACGTCGTCTTGAGCGCGCAATAGGGCCAGGAGCAGTAGGTGAACGCCGGTCGCGCGAGGAGTTGCAAAATTTAGTCGCTCCATGTCCAGGGTGAAGCCTAATCCATACTTCTGGTCGATGATGCTTTCGGGATGTCCGGTGTAGGACGCCATTTCCCGAGCCAGTCCGGCAATGGCTAAACGCAGTTGTTCGGGGGTATCGAGTGTTGGTGCGATGATCCAGATGTCGTCGATCGTGCAGGTTTCGACGGTGGGCGCTGCATAGGCGGAAGTCTCGCGATCAATCTGTTCACGAATCTGCTGAACGCGTGACGGAGGGCTGACCGCTGAGACGACATTCGTTTCGGGCGGTGTGAGCAGCTCCTCTTGCGCTGTTTCGGTCTGGGTTCTGGTCTCAGTTGATTTGGGACGGGACTCGGAGGAGAGAGGTCCTGCCGCGGCTTCATCAACGCTCGGCAGATGGCTGTTCTCTGAAGGCGTGGTAACGACAACACCAGGCCTCGAGATGACCCGTTGGGTATCGCTCAGCTCCAGGGCCAACATACGGTAAGACTGTCCGAGCAAGCGGCTCATACGCTCGAGCAGTTCATCCTGGATTTTCTCAAGATCGAAGGATTCAGGGTCGGCATCGAAGTCGCCCAGGGTCTCGAGCCAAAACTCGGCGAACACCAGAGGCGCGGTTGGATAACGGTTCCAAGTTCGTTGTGCCTGGCTACGTAGGCCGATCAGGCGTTCGATCTGGGGCTTACCTAATCCGGCATACAGGGTTTGCGGAATGGCGGGCAGTAGGTGTTCGAGGGTGTCCAGCATCCGGCTGATGTGCGACTGCGAAATTGGATAGCCTCCAGCGGCAAGACGTCGTGCCAGCTCACGTTGCGAGAGCGCAGCTCCATCCGGTTCGAGCATGGATTTGAGTTTGGCTACCGCCAGCGCACGTTCGATGAAAGTGAGTTGGCCGTGCAGATCGCTTTCGGCCAGATGGCCGAGCAGGGCGGTGAGTTCGTCGGTCCAGGGTCGGAACAGGCAATGAATGCGGAAGAAGCGCTCGTCGCGAGTTTCCTGCCACAGCTCGCCGAGAATCGCCAAGCGCGTATTACCACCGTTGCGGATGATGAAGTAGGGCTCACCCGTGCGACGGGTAATCGGCGGTGGTTGATCCAGCCCGCGTTCACGGATCGAGGCCTTGATATCGTCAAAAAGCGGATTACGGATGAAACGCGGGTTGTGTTCGTAGGGTCGCAACTGCTCCAGAGTGACTAGCATAGGTGTGTCGATGACTGGATCGGACAGCCGCTCCAGTTCTGGACCCCGAGGGAAGTGGTCCAGGTGCAGCTTGTCGGTGATCTCGTCCTGACTGAGCTTCTTCATTTGAACAGCCTCAGTTAACGCCGGTTACGCAAATGGTCACCGACCTCGAATTTGACGATCTCGGCGGTACCCGAACCTTCGAAATGTCGGGAAAGTTCTGCGAGGAACCAACCCATGGCCGAGCGCCCACCCTGCAGGCGGAAGACCACGGTGCAGTACTCCTCGCAAGGTGGGTAGTGTGGTCGAATGGATGGCTGAACGATGATGGGAAACTGATCCAACATCAAAAGACTCCTTGCCAAACACTGTTGGCATCAAGGTCGATCAAACAAAACGTAACTGGTGAGAAATACCGGCTTGGGGATTCGTCTCATCGAACCTCCGCGTATCTGCTCACCCTAGAGATCGCTTCGTGCCACTCCGGAAACAACTCGATGGCCAGAGCTTGCATGGTTTCCAAAGGTGAGGGCGAGCGTCGTTCACGTGATCGGTGCGTTTCGATTCGGTGGACGGGTAGGCCAAAGGAGGCGGCATTGAGATAAGCCACCCGATCTGGAACTACGGTTTCTAGAACTGAGATGTTGGTTGCCCCAGCGAAGGTCTCGCGCAGGCCACGGATGATCATCCGTGTGTCCACCCGAATGGCATTCACTTGGTTCAGTAGCAGTCGCAAGGGTGGCGGTGTAATGCCCAGGAGGCGGAACGGATCGAGTTCGCTGAGCAGCTTCAAGGTGCCGCGGCGCAGTTCGCGGGCGGCGAGCATTTCTGGCGTGATGGGAGAGAGAGCGAGATCTGAGGCTAGTAGGGCCATCTCCAGCAGTACGCTGCGCGCGCCTTGGGTGTCGATCAAAAGCAGGTCGTAACGAGGGCGGAAATTGTCCAGCAAATTGCTCAGCCGTAACCGCCCATCGGGGGCATGCAGCAGTAAGGTGCTCAGTTGGCCTTGATCGTCGTTGGAGAGGATCAAATCGAGCCCTGTGATCACTGTCCTGGAAACAATCTGTGCAGGAGTGGTTAGGTTAAGTGCGATGAACTCGTACGCACCTGCATCAGCCTTTTGGCTCAAGGCGTAATAGCTGGAGAGGGTGGGTTGGCTATCCAGATCGAGCAGCAGGACACGTAGGCCCGCATCTGCCAGCAGACCACCGAGATTCGCAGCCACGGTGGTCTTGCCCACGCCCCCCTTGGTGGAAACCACCGATACCACACGCATGGCATTAGACCTGCTGACCTAAGCGTTCAACGACCCACCGTTCGATCTCCAGCGAGTCCCAGCCTACGGCGCGTAGTCCAATGCGTTTGGCTTGAGGGAATTTACCTTCTTTCATCAAGTTGTAGATGTGCGCACGCTTGAAGCCGGTTTTACGCTCAACTTCGTCGCGTCGCATGATGTGACGTTCGGGTGATTGCTGAGACTGAGATGTGTCATTGGCTGTTTGAGATTGCATGGTCGTCATTCCTTGGCGCTGGATGGCGCATATTGGGAAGAGACCTGAATTCAAAACCAGAAAAGTCTGGAAGTCATTGCATTGCAATCGAAAGGATTGCAATGCAATGAGCTCCGTTAAAGACGAGAGATGCTGCGCCGGGCTGCTGCAAATTTCTCATCGAGAGAGCGTTTGCTCAAACCGGGGAGGCCTGCATAATGAGACGTTATTGAGTCAACAATGGAGGCTTGACTATCGAATACTGAGTTAGGCTTCCCTGATGGTGAGAATCCTAGCAGGGTTTCAAGCAGAGCCCCGATAACGCGTTGGTAGCCTACCTCACTGCGATCACTGAGTTCACCGTGTGCCTCAACTAATATACGTAAATTTTCTCGCTCTAAGCCAATTGCCCTGAGCTCCTCCAATAGCTTCTGGTGGGCAGACTCATTCGCTTTTAGCCGAACCTCGAGAGCATCTCGATCGGCCTGTAAGGTAAGGTAGGTCTCAAAGTTAATTTGTTGATTTACGGTTGGCTGCTCCCCAAAAAGGAATGTCGGCCGCTGGTCGGGATGCTGATGAAACATCCACGATTTGAGATCTGTGTGCCTGACTGTTAGGAAACGGAAGTCGATGGGTGTTCCTGGGGCAACAGTCACGCCGAACAAGCCAAACGGAAGCTCATGGTTGCGCACTGCATCGAAAATTTTTTCGGTGTTGGCATGGAGGCACGGCCATTGAGGGAAAATCGAGCCCAGCTGCGCTGGACACTCCCAGGCCGCTTCAAGAATTTGAGTCTCGTAAGCCATAAGGTCACACCAGCGTATGGCCGCATCAATAGGGCGGTAATACACCTTCTCTAGAGGGTTCCAGCTTTGGTTTGCGTACATACTAGCGGCCTCATGGCTGAGGGAACAGTTCCGCTAGGCATGTTTCAAAGGCTTGTATTGGCCTGAGCTTCCGTGCGGTGGCTGTTCTTGATTCCAATTGAAATATTGGGAAATTAAAGGCCTTTCGTGAAGGTGGTTCGTAGCTCATACCCAAGCTAGGAAAATGTCAATGGACTATGTGACGGTCTATTCACGAAGCTTGCAGCGTCACTTTCGTTACGATACGTCGCCTGCAGAGGTTAGTCAGAGCATAAGCAAACGGGGTGGTCCGTGGCTTGTACGTGGGTGGTTGGCGGTTTGAGTAGTGGGAGTTTGGCACCTCATCTCTACGGGTGCAGCCAGGAGCAGACCGGTTATTGCCGGTCCTGCCCGAAGCAGAAAATCATTGGGCCGTGACTGACCTCAAATCCGCTCAATAACGGCTGCAATGCCCTGTCCTCCGCCAATGCACATCGTTACCAGCGCATAGCGTCCGCCTGTGCGGTGCAGCTCAGGAGTAGCCTTGATCGTAATGATTGCCCCGGTGGCACCAACAGGATGTCCAAGCGAAATTCCGGAGCCATTGGGGTTGACCTTGGCCGGGTCGAAGTCCAGTTGTTGAGCTACGGCACAGGCCTGCGCAGCAAAAGCCTCGTTTGACTCAATGACATCAATGTCTTGAATGCCCAGCCCGGCACGCTTCAGCACCATACGTGTGGCAGGAACGGGGCCGATGCGCATGTAATCCGGTTCAACGCCGGCATGCGCATAAGCCACCAAGCGGGCAATGGGTTGAAGGTTGTGCTGCTTGATAGCGTTGGCATCAGCCAGAACGAGCGGGGGTGCGGCAAAAAACTTGGACTGGTTATGCCGCGAGACCCAGGCTCTCACGATACTCAACGGGACTGAGAGCGCCGAGAGAAATCTTGATTCGTTTCTCGTTGTACCAGCGAATGTATGAATCCAGGGCCTGAATGAACTGCTCGATGCTCGTTGATTGCCAGTTGCGAGGATAGAACAGTTCCGTTTTCAGCCGGCCGAAGAAGCCTTCACAAGCCGCGTTGTCAGGCGAGCATCCCTTGCGCGACATCGAACGAATCAGCTTCGCATCAGCGATGCGCGATAACCAGCCGGGCCAGCGGTAGTGGGCGCCGCGATCGGAGTGAACGACAGGCCGTTTGCTGTTGCGGGCCACCGTTTCGACGGCGGCATCCAGCATCGTGTTCACAAGCCCAGCGTCCGGGCGCGTGCCGATCAACCAACTGATGACCTTTCCATCGAAGCAGTCGATCATGGGGGACAGGTACACTTTGCCAGCCGGGATCTGGAACTCCGTGATGTCAGTGAGCCACTTCTCATTCGGAGCAACAGCCGTGAAGTCGCGGTTGACGAGGTTTTCCGGCGCTGGACTGATCTCCCCGAGGTAGGAACCGTATCGACGCCGTTTCGGCTTGACGACGACCAGGCATTCCTGCTTCATCAAGCGCTGCACCACCTTCTCTGACAGACGCACACGCTGCCTGCTCAGCGAAGCCCGCATCCGGCGGTAGCCATAGCAGCAATGATTGCGCTCGAAGATGTCCGCCATGGCACGACGCACTTCGGTGTATTTTTCCGCGACCTGCATTCGGGCTCGATTAACAACAACGTCTGTTGAGCCGGTTGGAGAGGACGTGCTCAAAGCCAGGCGTGCTTCAGACGTGCGCCGAAAACTAATTGGAAGGCTGATAGATGAGTGGCCTGTTCAGGTCGGGCCTGACGCCCATGCGTCGCTTCACGCACATCTGGCCCAGCAGATCAGCGACTACGAAATTGCTGACCTAGTGGAAGGCGTGTCTTGGCTAAAGCACCGAGAGGACATTGTGCTAACTCCTCGATTCCAGTTAGGGGTGATTGAGGACGACAGGCAGAAGTTGACCTATTACAAGTTGAGGATCGAGGAGCAGGGCAGTGAGACAACAGCTTAGCCAAGCCATCTACAAAGAGTTGATGTCGGGGAAGGTGATCAACAAAGACACCTACGAGAATGGTGAAATAAAACCCAACCCGCTCTTCGAAGAGATGCTCAATAACTACGATCAGAGCTACAAGCCCTTGTACTTGAACATCGGGTTTGAGTTGGTGATGCGGAATGGCTTTATCTACATCCGTTCAGTCGAGCGCGATGAGGAGTACAGCGAGGTGGTCAGGAAAATACAGGTTCTACTGCTGATCCTTGCTCGCGGACTGCATGAACAGGGGTACCAGCTTGATATTCTGCGCGACGGGGAAGCTGGTGTGTCTGATGGGATCATGGAGGAGATCGGGAAGGGAGAAGACAAACAAGATGTCATGTCTGCCAGCAACATGAAAGGGGAGGCTCTTGCATCTGCAGTTAGGAAAAATCTCGAGCAGCGTGGGATCGCCTACAGGAATGCAAAAGGCAATCTGGTACTGACTCATGCTGGATTAGCGTTCTTTGACGACGTATTTAAGTACAGTAATGCTGAACCAGGTGCAGTTATGGTGGCTTGAGTTTCCGGCTTTATCAATTGGTAGATGGTTTCTTTACCCTCCATCACATCCTCGACATAGATTGTTGGCGCCTACGCCGAATTGCCCCAGTTGCTGAGATTTCACTGACCCAGTCTGACTCCTCGCGAATCCTTGTCTGTGCTGGATTTTTGAAGGTTTGGAGATGGGGCAGTCTTGCCTCGGCACGTGGGTCAATTCAGCGTCGGCGTGAACAATCAGAGCGTGAATCCAGCCGCTTGATCGTACGTAAATGCCGGATGTAGCTGACAAGGACAGTTCGCGCGTCCGTCTGCCGGTTTCGCAGGTAACGCCCGTAACTTTCAGTTTTCGACGTATTGAGCGCGTTTCATACAGCCTGGACTCATTGCGGAGGTTATGAGTTCCAAGCTCATCTGCGCATCGATGGCAATTGGCCCTATCATGCATTCATTGTGTGACTGCCCGATTGAATGTGGCTAAGTGGTTTGGATAGGACAAGGAGAGCGGAAGGTGTCAGGCAAGAGTCAATTGGGATGGGTGGACTTTTCGAGCGAAGACCGGGACCGCGTCAAACACGCTCTCAAGCAGCTGTCGGAGCCGGGGACGCTGGATGAGCTGGGCATAGGAGGGTTGCGCGATGGGTTTGCGGATCTGATGTTTCCAGGCTTTTCCACGCTGCAGACTCGAGCCAAGTATTTCGTCACTGTGCCGCGGATCATCCGCGATTATCTGCACTTGAGCCCGTCGCAGCAGCGTAAGCAGCCGGCTGCGGATTACTTGGAGGAACAGGAAGCACGGTTGTCAGAGGTGCTCAGAGAAAAGCATCAGGACGGAACCCAGACCGGCATTTCTGGATCTTCTTTGAGCAAAGGTGAGCGTGTCGCTCGACAGCCTTCGTCGATCTATTGGGTAGGCCTGAGGACCTGGAAGCTTGTCGATACTGGGGGCTCGCTCCGGCAATTTCTGCAGGCAATCGGATCGTCAGAAGCGTTTCATGGAAGCATCTATGGCGATGAAGGGGACGACAGTGATGCACACAACGTTGTCCGCAGTGTGTACCTAGATCGCTTTGTGCCTGATTGGCTGGACAAGGTCAAAATCACGCTGACGGCTTCCGAGGCACGTTTTTTAAGTGAAAAGTTCAAAGCCGGCCCCGAACTGAGCCTGCCTTGCCTACTGGAAATACAGGGGCTGCGCGAGCAGGCCCTCACCAAGACTGAGTTCCCAGCGCTGGCGGCTTGGGCCGCCGATCAGCCGTCGCTGCCTGGCCGGACCCGCGAATACGTGGCGATGGCGCAAGCGTTCAGTGAGCTGATCTACGGTGCTCACTTGCGATTCAACATAATCCTTGTCCGTAACGACTATCGCGAACATGACGCTCTGCTGGAGGACTTTGCCGAGCTTTGGGATGCATGGCGCACGCAGACTCACGCGACGCCCGCCGACATCTTCCGCTGGCTTGAACAGACTCAAGTTACGCTGGCCAGTCACACGACTCTGTTTCTAACCCGATGGGCTGAAGGTTTAATCCAGGGGGCATCGGATGTCGAACTGGATAAGCTGGTGGAACATCAGGCGCGGGCAAACAAGAAGGAGCGGAGTGTGCTGAATAAACAGCTGCCCGAAGGGTTCGCTTGGCTAGGGATGGCGCGGCTGGATTATCGCTGGAGGCAGGTTCGAACCGTGCTGAAAGATATTCAGGAGGGCGTGGCATGCTGAATCCGCACGCTGATCGCCTGGACTATGGCGACAAACTCAAAGCCCCGGAAGGGTTCACGTTAAGCCATGCCATCGCGACGACCTACACCCTAGATCTTGAGACGCTCTTGTGTCTGCCGTTGGCGCTGTCGTTCAACTGCCCGCCGGAGGGCGATTTACAGACCGATAAGCTGGCGCTGCTGGAAGCGATCAGCCAGTTGAAGGGCAAGGTGAAGGTTTTCTTTCAGCAGGGCTGCATCAAACTTCCGCGCCACTTCAACCTGCTGTTTTCGTTGCTCGAACCGTTATTGGCGCCCCAGGTTCCCGGCGATGCGTTCAGCTCGTTCCACCCCAAGTTCTGGCTGTTGCGATTCACCAGTCCGACGAAGGCGGTGCGGTACCGGTTGTTGGTGCTGTCGCGGAATCTGACGTTCGACCGCAGTTGGGACCTTGCAGTCGCTCTGGAAGGGGAACCCACGAGCGCACGCAGTGAAGACAACGATGGACTTGTGGCACTGCTGAAGGCGCTGGCCGCCGGTGCGGAGGACCTGCGTGCCGGACTGGAGCTTTTTGTCAAGGAGCTGCCTCGGGTGGCCTGGGACAAGCCTGCCGGATTCAACGCGCTGAAGACCTTGCCTGAAAAGCCAGGGAAGTTGCCGCTGTCATTGGGTACCGCTGCCAGCACGGTAATGGTGATGTCACCGTTTCTCCATCACGAAGCGCTCGACCTGGTCAAACAGGCTGGTGCGCGGCACTGGCTGTTCAGCCGCGCAGAAGAGCTCGACCGTATGGGTGAATGCCAGCTGCAGGATTGGGAGTGCTTCGCGCTCAATCCTTGCCTGATCGAGGGCGAGGATGAGCTCACCGCAGCCCGTCCCCAGAATCTGCATGCCAAGCTGGTGCTGCTGCAGGAGGGCGCCGTCAGTCATTGGCATATCGGTTCGGCGAATGTCACCAAGGCAGCCCTTGGCGCTTTGGGAGCGGCGCCGCGCAATACCGACTTCATGCTGCGACTGTCGAGCAAAAGTGGCCAGCAGTCCGTCGACCAGCTCCGCGCAGAACTGGTAGGACGTGAGCAAGAGCCGACAGGTATTTTCATCCCTCATCGTTTCAGCCCAGCGTCGATCACGGATGATCATCAGACGGAAGCGTGGATGCGCAGACTCCAGCACAACCTGATCCAGGCAGACTGGTGTCTGCAGGCCCGTGCCGAGGCCAACGGGACTTACACCTGTGTCATTGAATGCCCGCCGCCACTCCTGGAGCAACATGGCGATTGGGTGATCGAGGTGCAGCCGCTGGTCAGAGGCAAGCCGCTGAGTCTGGCTTCTCGTATGGTTTGGGAAGACCTGAATCTGACCCAGGTCAGTGCATTCGTTATTCTCAGAGTGATACCGGTGTCATCACCTCCCGTCGAACTGATGATCAAGGTCCGTCTTGAAATCGATGGTGGCGATACGCGAGAGCAGAAAATCACGACGACGCTGATTGATAGCCCGCACAAGCTGCTGGCTTATATTCAGATGCTGTTGCATCCAGGCCACGCGTATACGGCGGATACCGGCATGACGAGGGAGGGCGGTCCCGGGGCGGACGCTGATACCGACTTCAGCCAGATGTTCGGCGGGCCGCTGCACGAGGCTCTCTTGCGTTGTGCTGCCCGACAGCCTGAAAAGCTGCAGCGCATCGACGCCATTCTGGCCCGGCTCAGCGACACTGAACATCTGGTCCCTTCTGAGCTGTCTGTCTTATGGGCGCAGTACCAGCAGCTTGCATGGAAGAAGAAAGCATGACTCGATTTGTATCGGATCGCGACAACGTCGATCTAGCCCTGCAGATGACTTGGAGCAGGCTCAAGGATTTCCAGCGTGCGACAGTCGAGCGTATTGCCGAACAGTTCAAAGACCCGCAGCACAGCCGTCGGGTGCTGGTTGCCGACGAAGTCGGGTTAGGAAAGACCGTCGTAGCGAAAGGACTGATCGTGTCGATGCTGCGCGACTGGCATCGACGCGAACCGCTGCGTGTCACCTATATCTGTTCCAACTTGAGTCTGGCCGCTGAGAACCTGGCCAAGCTTGCCGTGTTTCCAGCAGGCAGCGGCTGGATTCGACAGCCGTCTTACGCACGCCTCGCACAAGTCGCGGTGTGCCAGCCCGAGCAGCACAGTGCATTGCTGGAAATTTGCACCCTGACGCCAGCCACATCGTTTTCGCTGACCCAGGGAACAGGAAACCGGCAGGAGAGGGGCATCATCCTTGCGGCGTTGCTTCAGCACCCGCAGCTTCGAGGTTTTCGCCACAGTTTGACGGCGCTGTTCCAGGACCGAGTGCAATGCGCTGACAGCTGGCAGGCGGAGCGGGATCAGATAGAACAGCAAGGACTGGTGAAGGAGATCGTTGCCAGCTTTCACGCAGCGATCACTTTCGTGTCGAACGACGCGACGCCCTCATTGCTGGAACGACTGCGCAGCACTGCCTGTCTGCGTGCGGAACGTCACCGTGGCGTCAAACGCGAGCTGATGCGCGATTTGCGCGTGACGTTCGCCCGATGCTGCGCTACGCATCTCCGGGCGGATCTGTTCATTCTCGACGAGTTTCAGCGCTTCGAAAGCCTGCTCGATCTGCAGGAAAACGAACAGTCCCTGATCGCGCGGGAGATATTCAGTCGCGAGCGCGAGAGCAATGTCTTGATGCTCTCGGCCACTCCGTTCAAAGCCATGAGCACCGTGGATGACGATGAGAACGATGACGGCCATCTGGAGAAACTCAAGCAGATCCTCGCGTTTTTGAATCTGTCGCCACTCGATGCTTACGAACCTGCACGCAAGAAACTGCAGGCTGCGCTGCTGTGTCTGCGACGCGACTGCATCGATGGCGAAGCGCTGGACGATGCGCCTCGCCGAGAAGTGGAGCGATTGCTTCGCCCACTGATTTGCCGCACGGAGCGAAGCCAGATCGCTCGGGATGTGGACAGCCTGGTCGACGGGATACCCCCGCAAGACTTGCCACAATTGCGCGCCGATGATATCCGCACTTATATCGAGCTGGACCGGCTGGCGCTCGTTCTGGAAGCTGACAGCTCACTGCGCGTCTCCAGTCAGATCATGAGTTTTTTCAAGTCGGCAGCCTGGCCGCTGTCGTTCAGTACCGGTTACAAAGTGCAAGAAGTGCTGCAACGCCGCTTCGAGCGATCTCCGGCGCTGTTCAAGCAGTTGACCGCCAACAAAAACCTCTGGTTATCGCGCGAGCGGATCCGCAAGTTCACGCTGGATGTCGCCCGCGAGGCACCCAATCCGCAGGTTCGCTGGTTAGCCAGTCACTTGTTTGGAGACGGGCGTAAAGCCGGTCCGGAAATGCTGCTTTGGCTACCGCCTAGTTGGCCGCACTATAGACTCAGAGGCTTTTTTGCCGGTCACGAGCAACTCAGCAAGACGTTACTGTTTTCCTCCTGGACGATGGTGCCGAGGATGGTGGGCGGGCTGATGAGCTACGAGGCGGAACGGCGAGTCCAGCAGCATCTCACGGACAAATCGGAGTACTTCAACAAGCGCCGTGCCGGTGTCAGCGAAGACGACCAGAACCGTCATCTGCAACAACGTCGCGCGGTGATCAAACTCGACAGCGGGGACGTTGCCAACTGGTCGCTGATTTATCCTGCCCGCTGCCTGACTGACATTCCGATAGCGCGTACTTCAGTCCCACTGGAGAGCCGCCTTGACGAACTCATCCGGCACTTCACAAGGAGTCTAGCGTCATTGCGCGTCCGCAATCAGGGCGCTCAGAACAGCCACTACTGGTATCTGTTTGCCCCGATGCTGCTGGATCAGGCGCACGAGGGATGGACCGCCACATGGTTCGAAGCCATGTCGGACGTCGGCAATCTCTCCGACGGAGCGCGGTTGCGCGTTCGCGAAATATCCCGTCGTTTCAACCAACTGGATGAACTGGGCGCAATGCCTGAAGACCTTCCTCAGTACTTTGCCAGGCTGGCTGTGGGATCGCCGGCGGTGTGCGCCTACCGCGTGCTGCGGCAGCTGTATCCCGGTCCTTGCCTGATAGGAGCCGCCAGTCGGGTCGCTCTGGGATTTGTCAGTCTATTCAACAGCGTCACGGGCAGTGCGATCGCCCGGCGGCTCGACCCGCTGCATCCTTGGCGAGGCATCGTGAGGTACTGCGCCGATGGCGGCATTCAGGCGATGCTTGAGGAGTACTGTTACCTACTTGCACCCGACAAGTTGCTGGATGATGTGGTGACTACGCTCGAAAGCGTTCTTCGCACGACACCGTCGAATGTGAAAGTCTGGAAGGTTGACAGGGAAAAAGACGACACTCACCTGAGATGTCATTATGCCGTGCAACTGGGCGCTCAGAAAACCACGGATGAAGCGGGCCAGACACGAATCATCAATATACGTGAAAGCTTCAATTCGCCGTTTCGGCCGTTCGTTCTCGCATCAACTTCCATTGGTCAGGAAGGCCTGGATTTTCATTGGTACTGCAGCGAAGTCGTGCATTGGAATTTGCCGAATAACCCGATAGATCTGGAACAGCGGGAAGGGCGGGTCAATCGCTACCAGTCGCTGGTGGTCCGGCGTCGCGTGGTGCAAGCGGTGGCGGAGTACGACAGCGCGCCCGAAAACTGGAAGGCGTTGTTTACATCTGTCGAAAGCCCCACCTGGGGAACTGATCTGGTGCCCTATTGGCATTATCCCGAAGGTGAGGCGAAGATCCGCCGCTTGATTCCGAGACTTGCCTTCAGCGAAGAAGCACGCCGCTATCCGAACATGCAAAAAGTCCTATCGCTTTACCGTCTAGCATTCGGTCAACCAGGGCAAAGCGAGCTGCTAGAGCACTTGAAGAACTTGAATCTGGATGACGAAGCGCTTGAGCACATAAAAAGTCAGTTGTTGATCCGGTTAGCGCCCGTTCTGTACCGGAGGGAGCGGTCACGTACTTGATGCCTGGGCTGTGGCAGGAGGGACTGGGCGTGCCGCGAAACACTGATACAAACACTAGTTCCCTGCGCAGAACATCGACAAAAACAGCCCGACCGGAGGATTGTTGCTTCACGTAACGGCGGCGAAGTTCGCCGACCTTTTGGCGCTGTACCGGCTAGAGAATATTTTCGGTGGAGCCGGGCTGCCGATGGCACGCCCTACACTGGCACAGTGAGTTGGACAACGGTTCCACTTCTCACGGGGTCGTCAATCGCTGATGACGACTCAACACTAAAGACGCCAACTTAAGACGGCGGTAAATAACTATTCCCGGTATATGCAGGAAACGACAACATCGACTCGGTCGGTGTGTGCTCGTAGGTTGCGGACAAGACTTCACTGAGACGATCGCCCAACAGATTCCAGGCACGTTTCTTCTCTTCGGCATAGTCGTGATGCAGGTAGTGTCGTCTCACCCGCGAACCGGCCAGTACATGGTTTTGGCAGCGGTCGATGACGTCCAGGCTGACCCCCAAGGCCTGCATCATGGTCGCGCCCGTGCGGCGCAGGTCATGCGGCGTCCAGTCGCCGTTTTGGCCGTCGGCCAGGACCAGGGTATCGTCGTGACGCCGTCGTGAGAGGGCCTTGCGGTTTTTGAACCGGGCCTGGCGATCGCCAACCTGTTTACTCGCCACCTTTACGTCTACATGCCCATCATCCTGCTTGTTCGGAAAGCACCACTGGGAGTCCCCCGTCAGGGTCTTGAGCTCCTGAAAGAAATGCAGGGCGAAGGGCGAGAGGAAGACATGGTGGTCCTGTTTCTTGCCCCGGGTGCCTTTGACATTTTCGCTGGGGAGGAACCAGGTCTGCTGGTCCAGATCGACATTCTTCCATTCTGCCTGTAGCAACTCGCCAATCCGGCACAGCGTGCCCAGGCTGATCCAGAGCGCGAGCTGCGTTTCCTTCTTTAGCGGCCGAATACCGTCGTATTTTTGGCCCGCGGGGAGGGCGTCGTAATCGGCGGTCATTTGCTGGAAGCGGTTGTGCAATTCCAACAGCTCAGTCGGGGAAAGGATCCTGCTTCTTTCAGCTTCGTAGTCGACAGGGATCAATGGGGAGATGTCGACCAGTTCAGTCGGATCACCCTCAACCAGTAACGCCCGCCAAGGTTGGCGCTTTCTAGCCCAGCTGAACATCTGGGTGAGGTCGGCGAAGAAGCTGATGGCTTGCCGGTGAGCGCCGCGGTTGACCACGGCCCGGATCAGCGCCCGAACATCGTGTTCGGAAACATTGTTCACCGCTGTCTTGCCAAGTGCTGGCAAAAGGTCCTTGTTAAAGCGTCGTTGCAACTCGGCATTGCCGTCTTTACGCGCCACGCCATCCAACAGCCAGGCCTTGACCAGATCCTTGACGGTCAGCGTTTGCACCTTCGTTGTTTTTACTTGTTCGGCCTCTACGTTAGCAGCGGCGTATGCCTGTGCCTTGGCGGTTTTCTTTTGCTCGTTGGGATTGATCTGCTCATCAATGAGCGTCCTGGCCTGGTTACGCGCCTTGCGGATGTCCGTCAGGGATTTGCGCGGCCAGGTTCCGCAGGCGTACTCTTTGTTCTGGTCGCCCCAGCGATAACGATAGAAAAAGTTAACCGACAAACCGTCCTTGCGGACTGAAATTCGACCGGCGAGATTGCCATCCTCCCGGAGAATGCGGCCGGCATCGTTGGCGGTCAGCGACTCGAGCTCTTTGATGGTGATTTTGGCCATGAAACAGACTCCCCCTACTTTTACCCCCACAAAAACGTCGGCTCTTGATGGACGTTACTGGACTCTCGTAGAGCAGAACACCGCTGGAGCTCAAGTAAATACTAGCTTAGAAAAATCCAGAGTAAAATTTTGAAGTCTTTCAAGAAGTATGAAAAAGGAGATGGGGTGCTAGGGGTCGAGTGTTCGAATCACTCCGTCCCGATCATACAAATCAAGGGGTTACGAGATTTTATCTTGCGACCCCTTTTTATTTTATGTCGTTTTTACCCCCACAAATCGGCTGGCTCTTGGTGGAATCTTGCCGGTGCCATGGGTTGATTTCTTGCTGCTGTCCTCCCGTGATAATCCACGTCGAGCGCGTTCAGCGGTTTGTTTCAATGCATGTAACTTCACGGCTTGGCAATTGCCGTGCAAACTAAACACTGGTGTGTCAGTCAGGTGGGTTGTTGACGTGTGCATGATCGTGCACATATAGTCAGTGGCATGACCAATCGAACTTCAAACCGAGCCCGAGCAATTGATGCCGCAATCGATTCTCTCGATGGAGCCTTCTTCAAAGCTCTCTGCGAGCCGTCGCGGGTAGCGGTGCTCAAGCGAGTCATGCAACTGGGGCGTGCGGATATCGGCGAGATCGCTGAAGGATTACCTCAAGAGCGTTCAGTGGTGTCCCGTCATCTGCAAGTGCTATTAGAGGCGGGCATTGTCCGCGCTACCAAGGTCAGTAGGCAGATGTTCTACGAGGTGGATGGGCCGGCGGTGGTGGCACGGCTCGAAGCCATGCTTCAGCACATGAAAAGTCTGGCTCCGTTTTGCTGCCCTGGTGTATCTGAGTAGTTTTTTTATCATTTCAATATATGCATGAGTGCGCATACATGAACGTAATTAATTAGCCCATGGATGTCATCGTTATTGGTGCGGGCCAAGCTGGGCTTGCATGCGGTTGGCATCTGCGGCAGCAGCATCTCAGGTTTCTCATTCTGGATGCCGAGAGCAAGCCAGGTGGAAACTGGCGCAACTACTACGACAGCCTGAGACTTTTTTCACCTGCTGCTTACTCATCGCTACCTGGGATGCCTTTTCCAGCTGAAGCGAAGCACTATCCATTACGCGATGAAGTCGTGCGTTATCTGGAGCAGTACGCGGAAGCTTTCCAGCTACCCATTCGGCAGAACATCCGAGTCGAGCAGGTGTGGAGGGAGGATGGAGTATTCCGACTTCAGGCCTCCGATGGTCAGCGTTTCAGCTCAAAAGCATTGGTCGTTTGCACAGGCGGATTCAGTCAGCCATTCATCCCTGACATTCAGGGGCTGGAGTGTTTTCGCGGACAGCGTTTACACAGCGCCAATTACCGAAATGTCGAGGACTTCAGTGGTCAGCAAGTGGTGGTGGTAGGTGCTGCCAACTCAGCTGTGCAAATTGCCTATGAGTTGGCTCAAGTCAGCAGCGTCGTGTTGGCAACAAGGGAACCGATTCGGTTTTTCCCGCAAAAGATTTTCGGTGTGGATTTTCATGCCTGGCTCAGATGGACGGGGTTGGAGAAAACCCGCTGGCTGGATGACCAAAGTACTCCCGTACTGGATCATGGCACCTATCGTCGAGCCATGAAGCAGGGACTTTTTGATCACAAGCCTATGTTCTCGGAAGTAACGTCAACGGGCGTGATCTGGGCCGATGGGCAGCACACTGAAGTGGACAGTCTGGTTTTCGCCACCGGATTTCGTCCGAACCTTGGTTTTTTGGCAGGTCTGCAGGTGGCGGGCAATGAAAGCCTGGTCCAATGCAATGGACAGGCGGAGCACGTACCGGGTCTGTATTTTGTGGGATTACCGAAGCAGCGTAACTTTGCTTCCGCCACCCTCAGAGGCGTTGGGTCAGATGCTTCTCACATCATTCCCAGCTTGATGCGCTTCATTCACGAAGCATCGTACCCAGTGTTCGCTTAATGCCGGATATCGACATTTTTCTGCTCAACACTGCGTTTACCAGAACATCGTCATTATTTGCTTTTCTGCGTAACCGGCAGGCGCCAAGTGGCGATGAAGCACAACAGCAGAAGCCCGCACATCACTCTAAGCAGTACCGATGCTCCAAAGCTTTCTAAAACGAATGCTGCGGCGATAGGGCCGCAGGCTTGGGCGGCAAGGACGGGTCTTGCGAGCAATCCCATTCGTGCGCCATACCCTTGAGGTCCAAACAGCGCCAGTGGAAGAGTGCCGCGAGCAATGGTGAAGATGCCGTTACCAGCTCCGTACAGTGCAATCGCCACGAAGGCCAGCCACGGCAGGCCTGAGATCAGCAGTCCAAGTCCGATCAAACACAGCAACACACCGGCTCGTGCGGACCAAGTTGGGTGGAGATTTCTGCCTACCGAAAACTCTGCCACCCGCGCCGCGACTTGCGAGGGACCAATCACCATGCCGATGGCCAAGGCCACAGCGGTCGCGATTCCCAATTGCTTGAGGACATTGAGCAGGTGTACTGAGATACCTGATACCACCAGCGCCAGAATCGTCAGCATGGCGCCAATCAACAAGAACAGATGATTTGTAGCCTTGGGGCGAGGCGCTGATGCATTGGGCGATTCGATTATGACGGGGTGGGGCGGTTGTTTTGTGCTTCCGGGAATCAACAGTGAGTGGATGGGCAGCCCAATCAAGAGATGAGCCGCAGCGAGAGCCAAGCAGGCGTTTCTCCAGCCGATCCAACTTTCCAGCCCTGCGATCACCGGCCAACCTATGGTACTGGCGAACCCGCCTAGCAGGGTCAGGCCGGTAATTGACGTTCGGGCCTGCTCACCAAAAAGTCGTCCCAAGGTTGAAAAGGCTGCGTCGTATAAACCCGCTGCCATGGCAACGCCGATCAGGGTCCAAGCGACATAGTAAGTAGCAACGTTGCCCGCAAGCCCCATCAGTAGCATGCCGAGAGCAAGCAGCAGTGAACTGGCGGCAAGGACAGAGCGCCCGCCATGGCGATCAATCTGGCGGCCAACGGCTGGCGAGGAGGCTCCGGCTACCAGCAACCCCCAGGACAGACCGCCCACCACACTGGTGATGGACCATCCCGTCTCTTTGGCTATCGGAGACGCAAGGACTGCGGGCAAGTAGTAGGTCGAACCCCAGGCGAGAATCTGCGTGAAACCCATCGCCCATACGAGCCTGGAGCGATTGATGGGTGGATGAATCTGCTCTGGAAGTGTCACGACCGGCGCGCCCATTTTTGTTGTCAGTGACAACAAGCTAGCGCCTTCCTTTGGCTATCGTCAACCGAGAGATCGGTGTTGACGATTTTTGGAAATCAGGATTACTGTTGCAGCTAACAACTAATTTGTGACGGTTATGACGAAGCGTAAAAACGATCAGCTGACTCAGGATTCCGAGGAATTGTATGAGGCGCTGAACCAGCTGGTTCGCGTCTATCAGTTCCGTGATCGTGATCGGATCTGCTGTTACGACGTATCAGTAACCCAATGCTATGCCGTCGAGACGCTGGTCAAAAGGGGCGCGCTGCGCCTTCAGGTCTTGGCGGAAGAAATGTTCTTGGACAAGAGCACGGCGAGTCGAGTGATCGATACCTTGGAACGCAAAGGGTATGTGTCCCGCGTTGAAGATGATGAAGATCGGCGTGCGGTACGAATCCAGGCAACGGATGCTGGACGTGAGCTATATGCGAAAATCAGAGCTGATCTGATTGCTGAGGAGCGAGCGATGATTGAGAACCTGTCAGCTGAAGCAAGGCAGGGAGCGCTGAGTCTGCTGAGGCAGATTACGCGAGCCACGGAGATTCGCTGCGGGCTCATGAGTGAGTGCTGCCCAGTCGTGAAGAGCAAGGATTGAAAGGGAGGAATTTCCCTTTTTTTGCCAATAATGTTGTTACTACCAACGTAATGGGGCTCCAACAATGCGAGTTCGTTTAGCTGAACCCAGCGACACTGTTTCAATAGCTGCCATCTACAACCAGGGGATCGAGGAGCGTAGCTCTACGTTTGAAACGACTCCTCGAAGCCCGGCAGACATGCTTGATCGCATCAACTCAATGGAGCGCTATCCAGTGTTGGTCATAGTCGATGAGACGGATCAGGTTGTTGGATGGGCAGGACTCAGTAGTTATCGCGCTCGTACCTGTTACGACGGCATTGCGGATTTTTCCATTTACCTGGATCGCAGTGTTCGCGGCCAAGGGCTAGGGAAGCAGTTACTTAAGTCACTGCTGGTAGAAGCCGAAGCTCGCGGATTCTGGAAAGTCCTTTCACGCATTTTTACCTTCAATCACTCCAGCCTCGCATTGTGCGAAGCCTGCGGTTTCCGCCAAGTGGGGGTGTATGAAAAACACGCCTGCCTAGAGGGACGTTGGCTCGACTGCGCGATTGTCGAGCGCCTGTTTCCGGTCAATCAGCCAGTCTGAAGTAGGAGTCGATCATGGAAAACAACCACCTTCCCGTCGCCATCATTGGAGCAGGCCCAGTGGGCCTCGCCGCAGCTGTCCATTTGCTGGCCAGAGGTATCACTCCGCTGATTCTGGAAGCTGGCCCTAAAGCTGGGTCCAGTATTGAAGAGTGGGCGCACGTGAAGATGTTCTCGCCGTGGCAGTTCAATGTGGACAAGGAGGCAGCAAAACTTCTGCTGGCCGATGGTTGGACTCCACCACCCGAGAACGAGTATCCAACGGGGCGTGAACTGCTGAATCGGTTTGTTCGACCTCTCGCAGGCCTCGAACAGATCAAGCGTCATTTGCAGCTGAAAACCCGTGTTCTGGCAGCCACTCGCGTCGGTCAGGATGTGATGAAGACCCAGGGCAGATCGGCAGCTCCTTTTTTACTGCGTGTCGCAGGGCCAACGGGTGAACAAGATGTGCTGGCCAGTGCTGTCATTGATGCCTCGGGCACCTACCTGACACCAAACTGGATGGGCGCCCATGGCATCCCAGCCTTGGGCGAGATCGAGCATGTAGAACACATCGCGTATGGCATTCCGGAGGTACTGGGCCGTGCCCGGAATCGCTATGCCAACAAAAGAGTGTTGGTGGTGGGTGGTGGTCACTCCGCTTTTAACGCTCTCCAGGATCTGGTGCGACTGACTCAGGAGGCGCCGCAAACCAAAGTGCTCTGGGCTATCCGGGGTAATTCTCTTGAGCGCATTCTGGGTGGCGGTGCGAATGACCAATTGGAAGAGCGCGGAAAGCTCGGCCTGAAGATTCGCCAGTTGCTGAATGACGGCGTGATCGAGTTGTTCAAAAACGTCGCCATCGATCAAGTCACAGGCAATGGCCAAGGGCTGGTCGTGAAGGCGGGAGAGCGGATACTCCCACCAGTGGACGAACTCATCGTGGCGACTGGATTTCGCCCAGACCTGAGCTTGCTCAGCGAGCTACGTGTCGCACTTGAACCCGCGACCCAAAGCGCAGTGTTGCTCTCACCAATGATTGATCCCAACGAACACAGCTGCGGTACGGTCAGGCCTCATGGCGCGGTAGAGCTGGCCCATCCTGAGGAAGGCTTGTTCATTGTGGGGATGAAGAGCTATGGCCGGGCGCCTACGTTCTTGTTGATGACGGGGTATGAGCAGGTACGGTCTGTTGTCGCGGCATTGGCGGGCGATTGGGATGCGGCCAAAAGGGTTGAGCTGGTCCTCCCGGAGACTGGCATTTGCAACTCGGATTTCGATGAAGTCGATGATCGTTTGAAGGCTTCGGCAAGCCAGACGTCTTGTTGTGGCACCGGAGAGACAATCCTTGAGGCCGCACCTCGTACCTCGCCGGGTTGTTGCAAAGCCTAGTGCGCAGTCACCGACCCCGCCCTTGATGACCGGGGCGGGTTAGGGGCGACCTTCTTATTTCTTCTGCATGTCCAGGTAGTCCTTGAACCAAGGAGCGACCTATTTCTGCGTGAGTGACAGACTCATTACAAAAACCATATATATGAAGCCGCAGATATTTGAAGAGACCCGGAAAGTGATTTACATGGCTAACGCCGTAATACAGGGCTTTCATTGAAGGTGGTCGGCGGAGCCCAATCGTTTTTATGGATTAATGGGTCGTTTGCTCTTTACCTTGTATTCGGAAACTCATATATTCGTTAAACCGCATATGAGCTGAGGCTTCACAATGACCAGCAAAGCCCGTGTCCTGTTCGTCTGTACCGCCAACGCTGCACGCTCTCAGTTGGCCCAGGCGTTGCTGAGGCATACTGATTCGGAGCATTTCGAGGCGTTCAGCGCCGGTACAACTCCGACTCAGGTGGATCCGCGCACCTTTGAGGCGCTTTCACACATTGGTGTGAGCACCGAAGGATTACGTAGCAAGTCGATAGACGAGTTCCGTGGTGAGCGTTTCGATTACGTCATCACCTTGTGTGATAAAGCCGCAGCGGAATGCCTGTCTTTACCTGGAGCCGGTGAGGCATTGGCCTGGAGTTTTGAGGACCCGGTCACCAGCACCAAACCCGATGCCTTCCGTCACACCCTTCACGAAATTCATGAGCGCATCAAGATGTTCGTCTTGGTCAAAAACAAACACTGAGAAAACGATATGGCTGACCATCTGACACCGACCACTGTTTTCAAATGCCTGGCTGACGACACTCGGGTCCGCACGATGATGCTCATCACCCGTGAAGGAGAGCTTTGTGTTTGCGAACTGACCTGCGCGTTGAATGAGAGTCAGCCAAAAGTCTCCAGGCACCTGGCGCAACTGCGGAGTTGCGGCCTGTTGTCGGACCGTCGACAAGGCCAATGGGTGTATTACCGACTGCATCCAAATCTCCCAGATTGGGTCCATCAAGTACTGACCACTGTGCTCGAAAGCAACAAGCATTGGTTGAGCCCTGACGCCAAACGCCTTGATGAAATGGGCGACCGTCCTGAACGGGCACTGGCCTGCTGTGAAAGCTAAATCGCCTGATTCCGCCTTCGACTACGAGATCGCTCGATGAAAATCCTGTTCCTCTGTACTGCCAATAGCTGTCGCAGCACCCTCTGTGAAGCGGTCTTCAATCACTTGGCACCGCAAGGCATGAAAGCCTACAGCGCGGGCAGTCAGCCCAAAGGTGAAGTGCATCCGCTGAGTCTCAAGACTTTGGAAAACGCTGGTATGTCGACGCTCGGGCTGTTCAGTAAGTCCAGCGATGTCCATGTGAACTTGGCTCCTGATTTCGTCATCACGGTGTGCGACAAGGCAGCCGGTGAAGCCTGCCCGGTATTTTTCGGACCGGCCACCAAGGCCCACTGGGGGCTGGCTGACCCTTCGGAATACCACGGAACTCAGGAAGAGATTGAGGCGGCTTTTGAAGCCACCTTGGAGCAGATCAAAACCCGTATTGAAGCCTTCCTGGCTTTACCGCTTTCCCAATTGAGTGCCGAACAGCTCAAGGCAGAGCTGGCCCTGATTGGCACGCTGTAACCACAGGAGCAATGATCATGAGTAAAAGCCGCCTCTCCTTCCTGGACCGTTACCTGACGCTATGGATTTTTCTCGCCATGGCCTTAGGCATCGGTTTGGGAAGCCTGTTTGAAGGCTGGCCGCAGTGGCTCAACAGTCTTTCTGTGGGCACAACCAACATCCCCATCGCTATCGGCTTGATCGTGATGATGTATCCGCCTCTGGCCAAGGTTCGTTATGAGGAACTGCCGGAAGTCTTCAAGGACAAGCGCATCCTAGTTTTGTCTTTGGTCCAGAACTGGGTCATCGGCCCGGTGTTGATGTTCGCGCTGGCGATCATCTTCTTGCGGGACCAGCCGGAATACATGACGGGCCTGATCCTGATCGGCTTGGCTCGTTGCATCGCGATGGTGCTGGTCTGGAATCAGATCGCGGGTGGCAACAATCAGTACGTCGCCGGGCTGGTGGCGTTCAACAGCATCTTCCAGATCCTGTTTTTCAGCGTGTATGCCTGGATCTTTCTGGGGCTATTGCCGCCGCTGTTCGGGCTGGAAGGCAGTGTGATTGAGACCAGCTTTGTCAGCATTGCCGAGTCGGTTCTGATCTACCTGGGTGTGCCATTCCTGGCAGGCTTCCTGACCCGCAGGATCCTCATCGCCCGTAAAGGTGAGGCTTGGTTTCAGGACCGCTTCATTCCAAAAATCAGCCCGCTGACGCTGGTGGCACTGCTGTTGACCATCGTGGCCATGTTCAGTCTCAAGGGTGACGTGGTGCTGCAATTGCCGCTGGGTGTATTGCGTATTGCAATCCCGCTGACAATCTACTTCGTGGTGATGTTTTTCATCAGCTTCTGGATGGGCAAGCTGCTCAAGGCTGACTATCCGCGCACCACCGCACTGGCTTTTACAGCCGCAAGCAACAACTTCGAACTGGCGATTGCCGTCGCCATTGCCACCTTCGGCCTGGCTTCCCCGGTCGCTTTCGCCACGGTGATTGGCCCGTTGGTGGAAGTGCCGGTCCTGATTTCTCTGGTCGGTGTGGCCCTCTGGTTGAAACGGCGATGGTTCGATGAATCCAAGAGCGCCGTTGCGCAGGACAAAGACTATGTTTGATGACCCTATCCCCCAACTCGATACCGAACTGGTTGATCTCCCATCGACAGACAAACTCGGTATCGAAAAGACTTCCATCCACAAGCCGCGCATTTTGCTGCTGTACGGATCGACCCGTGAGCGCTCCTTCAGTCGCCTGTTGGTAGAGGAAGCCGCTCGCCTGCTGGAGCACTTCGGCGCAGAGGCGCGGATCTTCAATCCGTCAGGTCTGCCACTGCCAGATGACGCACCCGACGATCATCCACGTGTGAAGGAACTGCGCGATCTGATGCTGTGGTCCGAGGGGCAGGTCTGGTGTTCTCCAGAACGTCACGGTTCCATGAGCGCGGTCTTCAAGGCTCAGATCGACTGGGTGCCACTGGCGATGGGCGCGGTACGCCCGACCCAGGGCAAAACCCTCGCCGTCATGCAGGTGTGCGGTGGCTCGCAGTCGTTCAACGTGGTCAATCAGCTGCGAGTGCTGGGACGTTGGATGCGCATGTTCACCATCCCCAACCAATCCTCCGTGCCGAAGGCCTATATGGAATTCGACGACAACGGTCGGATGAAGCCTTCTCCCTTCTACGACCGTGTCGTTGATGTGATGGAAGAGTTGGTGAAATTCACGCTGCTGCTTCGCGACCGCCAGGACTATCTGGTGGATCGTTATTCCGAGCGCAAGGAGTCGGCGGAAGAACTCATGAAACGTGTCAATCAGGGCTCCATCTGAGGATTTTTCACTGTGCAACAACACCCATATTCAGTACTGCCTCTGGCACAGTTCAATGGCCAATTGATCTTCACCCCGTGTCCAGGCACGAAGGGCACCCGACCTTTCGAGGCGTTGCAAACACTTAAGGATGCGGGGGCATCGGCGTTGCTGACGCTGATGCCGACCGAAGAGTTGCTTCAGAACGAGGTCGACCTACTGCCTGAAGAGTGCCAAATGCTTGGCATCGAGTGGTTTCACCTGCCAGTAGAAGATGATCAAGCGCCTGGTGAAGCATTCAAAGCCGCATGGGAGCAGCACCATCCACGACTTAAGCAGCTGCTGACCGAAGGGAAAACCATTGCCATCCATTGCAAGGGCGGCTCGGGCCGTACCGGCTTGGTCGCCGCTCAACTGTTGATCGAGAGCGGTGTGCCATTCAGCGATGCCATCCGCGATGTTCAGTCGTTGCGTCCACGTGCCATTCAGCATCCTGCCCATATCGAATACATCGGCCAGTTCGACAATCAGTCGAACTCCCACTGACAATAGATACAGAGCACAACAACATGACTATCAAAGTTGGCATCAATGGTTTTGGTCGGATCGGTCGTCTCGCTCTGCGAGCAGCCTGGAGCTGGCCAGAGTTTGAATTCGTGCAGATCAACGATCCGGCAGGTGATGCAGTAACCCATGCGCACCTGATCAACTTCGACTCTGTGCATGGTCGTTGGCACAACGAAGCCAGCGCAGAAGGCGATCAGGTGATGATTGGCGGCAAGCGCATCAAGGTGACCGCGAACAAAGCGATTGCCGACACCGACTGGTCGGGTTGCGATCTGGTGATCGAGGCCAGCGGCAAGATGAAAACCGTCGCTGTGCTTCAGGCTTACCTCGACCAAGGCGTGAAGCGTGTGGTGGTCTGCGCTCCGGTGAAGGAAAAAGGCGCGCTGAACGTCGTCATGGGCGTCAACCATCAGCTGTTCAATCCGGCTGAACATCGCATCGTCACCGCTGCTTCTTGTACCACCAACTGTCTGGCACCCGTGGTGAAAGTCATCCACGAGAAACTGGGTATTCGTCACGGCTCGATCACCACTATTCACGACCTGACCAACACGCAGAGCATCCTCGATCAGCCGCACAAGGATCTGCGCCGTGCGCGTGCGTCGGGCATGAGCCTGATCCCAACCAGCACCGGCTCGGCCACCGCCATTGCCGAAATCTTTCCGGAGCTGCGTGGGCGTCTGAATGGTCACGCGGTACGCGTGCCGCTGGCCAACGCTTCGTTGACCGACTGTGTCTTCGAGGTCGAGCGGGCCACCACTGTCGAGGAGGTGAATCAGTTCCTCAAGGACGCCTCCGAGAACGAGCTGAAAGACATCCTCGGCTTCGAGGAACGTCCACTGGTGTCCATCGACTACCGCACAGATCCACGCTCATCGATCATCGATGCGCTGTCGACCATGGTCATCAACGGTACCCAGGTCAAACTCTACGCCTGGTACGACAACGAATGGGGCTATGCCAACCGCACCGTCGAGCTGGCCAGAATGGTCGGGCTGGCAGTCTAAGGAGCGGTCATGAAAGCGTTGTCAGCCCTCGCTCCAGAAGTGCGACAGTACCTGCTCGTTACGGGTAATTACTGGGCCTTCACCCTCACCGACGGCGCCTTGCGCATGTTGGTGGTGTTGCACTTTCACGCGTTGGGCTACAGCCCACTGCAAATCGCGGCATTGTTTCTGTTCTACGAACTCTTTGGCGTGATCACCAACCTGGTGGGCGGCTACCTCGGCGCCCGGCTGGGTCTGAACCGAACCATGAACATCGGGCTCGGCATCCAGGTCGCGGCGCTGCTGATGCTGACGGTTCCGCTAGCCTGGCTAACCATCCCATGGGTGATGGGCGCTCAGGCGCTGTCGGGGATTGCCAAAGACCTGAACAAGATGAGCGCCAAAAGCTCCATCAAGCTTCTGGTTCCTGATGGGCAGCAGGGCAAGCTCTACCAGTGGGTGGCGATCCTCACCGGCTCGAAGAACGCACTCAAGGGTGTCGGCTTCTTTCTTGGCGGAGCCTTGCTGGCATTGATCGGCTTCAAAGGCGCCTTACTGGCCATGGCGGGTGTCCTGGCGCTGATCTGGATCAGCAGCTTGATCCTGTTGAAGAAGGATCTGGGCAAAGCGAAAGCCAAACCCAAGTTTCGCGACATCCTGTCCAAGAGTCGGGCGATCAATATTCTCTCGGCGGCACGGATGTTCCTGTTCGGTGCCCGCGATGTCTGGTTTGTTGTGGCTTTGCCGGTGTACCTGAGCAGCGTGTTTGGCTGGGACTTCTGGGAGGTTGGCGGCTTCCTGGCGGCCTGGGTGATTGGCTATGGCATCGTGCAGTCCTTCGCGCCCAACATCACCGGCAAGAAACGTGGCCATGTACCGGATGGTCGAGCGGCGTTTCTGTGGGCACTTGCACTGGCAGGCTTGCCTGCGGCAATCGCTCTCGGGCTAAACACCGGGGTGTCACAGCAGGTGGTATTGCTCGGCGGATTAATGGTCTTTGGTGCGCTGTTCGCGGTGAATTCGTCGCTTCACAGCTATCTGATCGTGTCCTACGCCAAGGAAGACGGTGTGTCGCTGGATGTGGGTTTTTATTACATGTCGAACGCCATGGGGCGACTGATCGGCACGGTGCTCTCCGGCTGGGTTTATCAGGTGTATGGGCTGGGGGCGTGCTTGTGGATATCGAGCGGCTTTGTGCTGCTCGCAGCGCTGATTTCTATCGCGCTACCGAGGCATCCCAAGGCGATCTGAAAGCGCTCTGAGGACGGTTGCAACTAATTGCTAGCAGAGCAGCCGGCATTCGAGGCAAGGCAGGCAAGTGTAAGAGGCAACGCCCGTTCGCCTTTTTGCTGAGTAACGCCAACAGCAACCTTAATTGCCGCTGAACCGAGTGACAGAGTTGGGCACACAGGAGAGATATAGGAACAAACAAGGCCGCAAATGCGGCCTTGTTTTATTCAGGGTGTTACTCGTGTGAGTGTCCGTGCTCAGCGCTCTCGGAGGTTGCTCCTTTCTCACCGCCGCCGCATGCCGTCATCAGGCCGAGGAAGCAGATTAGAAGCATCGAACGAATCAGCGTTGTTGGGGTTTTCATGGGAAGACTCTTCAAAAAATGGATGCAATAAATGGTCTGTGGTCAGGCTGAACGCTGTATTTTCGGCAGTAGAACAGCCATCGCTGCTTCGGATTACTGTTTGACGCTCAAGTAATCGCCGGTCGTTTTCAGTGAGATGGTCACGTCGTTGTTGCTGCGATTACGCCAAAACCAACCGTGGGTGCCGTCAAAAATGGCGGTGAATTCACCTCTATCACTTTTGACCTGCTTGCCCTTGTTGTAGCTGTAGAAGTAACCCTTTTTACCGTTGTAGGGCTCGCCATGGGTGTCGTAGTTCACAGGCCCACCAACCGCTGTCCATTCATAGCTGACACTCTTGTTCTTCAGCACTTCCAGTTTGATTTCTGTCCCTTCACCTGGCTTGAGCGTGACGCTCATTTGATTCGTCTTCAGAGCTGGGGTAGGTGTCGCCACTGGCTGAGCAACAGGTTTCGCAATAGGTTGGACTTGCGCAACCTGCGGAGCTGGAGCTGCTGGTTGAGGTGGCGCGGCATCCGCGAAAGCTTCCTGGGCAAGGATGATCTTCAGTTCGCCCATCTGGGTCAGTCCCAGCGCACGGCCCACGCCCGTTGGATCAACGGCGTATTCCGAAGGCATGACAACGGTCACCAGCAGGCCGACCGCAGTCAGCAGTGCAATGAAAGTCGAGCGCACCAGTTTGCGAGTGCTAGGCAATTCATTAACATTTGGAAGCGGAGTATTAAACATGGTCAGAATTCCTTACGCGGAGACAAACAGGCCGGTGATCTGGTAACCCATCAGCAGGAAACCGGCACTCATCATGGCGACGTTGGCGGTATAGGCGTGGCGCCAGAAACTGCCGGTGCGCCGCCAATACCCCATCAGAATGATAATCGCGCTGAGGGCCAGCAATTGGCCGATCTCGACACCAACATTGAAGGCGATCAGGTTCGGAATCAGGCCTTCAGGCGATATCTCGTACTCCTGAATCTTGGTGGCCAGACCGAAACCATGGAGCAGGCCGAAGATCAGCGTGGCCACTCTGGTGTTGGGTTGGAAACCGAACCAGCGCTGGAATGCGCCGAGGTTATCGAGCGCCTTGTACACCACCGAGAAACCGATGATGGCGTCGATGATGTAAGAGCTGATGCTGACCTCAGTCAGTACACCCAGCAGCAGCGTGACTGAGTGGCCTACCGCGAATAGCGTGACGTAGAGCCCAACATCTTTCAGGCGATAGAGGAAGAAGATCACCCCGAACAGAAACAGCAGGTGGTCGTAGCCCGTCATCATGTGCTTGGCGCCCATGTAGATGAAGGGCAGCAACATGACGCCGGAGCTTTCCTGGATGAACCCCTTATCACCTTCGGCGACGGCATGAGCCATCGCCTCGGGCATTGCGAGGAAAAGTGCCGCGACTAGTAAAAACAGCAGCTGTAGCAGGCGACGCGAAGGCACAGTAAATGCGTCAACGCCGCTCATCGAGTGCGAATGCATAGATCAATCCTACGTTGCAGGGATCAAAGGCCGCAGTGCGGCCATGGTCAGGATGCGAACGAAGGACGGGGTGGCCGCTCAATCAAGAAAATCGGCGGACAGGGAACGGAATAGCGTGGCGCATCGACCCGAATAGAGAGCTTCGGCTGCGCAGCCAAACTCAATGCGGAGGTGAGCTGTGGCGTTTCGTGCTGATGGTCAGGGGTCAACGGGGAGTGATAGTGATCCGAGCAGCTCGCACACGACATCTCGGCTTGCTGTTCATGGGAGTGATGGGCGTCTTGCGCAATCTCCCAAGCTGGCTGTTTCGATGTCACTGACAACGTATAGGTATGCCCGGCCCAAGCCACAAACATTGCGAGAGCAAGCGCGATTACCACCGTTGTTGTCAGTGTTCTGCTGAACATAGCGTCCGGGTTTCAACTCGCTTTGTAGGGCTTTGATGCGTTTGACCCAATCCCCCTAGGGGGGATAGTATGCCAGCGTAATTCATTGAGGCCTGAGGCTCAAGTCATGAGTGAGCAAGAACACGAACATAGCCATCCCCACACCCACCAAAGTCACGAGGCGATCATCAAGCGCCTCAAGCGGGCGGATGGCCATTTACGCGGCATCATCACCATGATTGAAGAAGGTCGTCAGTGCGTCGATATTGCTCAGCAGCTGCATGCCGTGGAAAAGGCGGTGTGCCAAGCCAAACGCACGCTCATCCAAGATCACATTGATCATTGCCTGGAGGACACCCTCTCGGCGTTGAACAATGGCGAGCGCGCACCACTGGAAGCGTTCAAGCAAATCACCAAGTATCTCTAGGTCTGAAATGCCCAACTTCGCTGAACTGCTGCAACAGGGCAGGGCACATGCCTGTTTTGTTAGCGATCAAGAGGTCTGGTGTTCTTTGGTTGCTACCAGCGGTTTTATGTCTGCTGGGCAGCACTCGTAGCGGCATCGTAACCAGGGCATTGGATTTGGAAGTCTATTCATCTCTGGTCTTAAGCGCTGCGTTCGTTGCGCCGCTGGTCAGACTCTGGCTTCTGTGTCAGACGTTCACCTACACGGTTTGGCCTGTGCGGCAGTGGGGCTAAAGGTTCTATTCGGGCCATCTTGCCGCTCTGCAAGCTCTACGGTTTCTGGTCTGAGGTTTGGCAAATCTTTGAAACTAAAACCCCCTCAACTTGGCCAGCGGCGATGCTGATCGTCGATCACATACGGGTGTTCGTGATCTGCACCATCTTGGCCGTCGAGGTGAGTGTGATCATCCGGCAGGTTCTCATGGGTGTGTTTGATCGACTCTTGGTCATGAGCCGGACGCCAGATCACTATACTGACCGCCAATGCGCTACCAGCCACGACAACGAGCCCAACAAACGAGGCCGTGAGGCTGATATTGGCACCCAGCCATCCTGCCAATGGGTAGGTAATCAACCAGCAGGCATGGGATAGCGCAAATTGGGCGGCAAACAGCGCCGGGCGATCTTCGGCATGTGCTGAGCGACGCAACAGCCGACCGCTTGGGGTCTGAGCCAAGGAATAGCCCACACCCAGTACCATCCACAGCGGCAGCAGGAAGTTGTAGGTGGTCAGGTTGATGCCAACCGCTAAGCCAGTGACCAATATTCCTCCACCAAACAGCATGGCTGTTCGGTCTTTGATGTTTTTCAAGAGCCGAGGCAAAACCACGGCGGCGACCATCGAGCCACCACCAAACGCAGCCAGCGCCAATGCTGTAGAACTCTGAGGCAGAGCGAAGCGCGACTGCACCAGCACCACCGTATTGACGATGACCATCGCACTCGCGGCTGCTACCGTGAGATTGAGAGCCAGCAGTCCTCGCAGGCGGGGTGTGGCCAGGAATATGCGCATGCCTCGGGTAGTTCGCTCGTAAATGCTACGTCGTGGCGTCGGCTTCGCTTTTGGCAGCAACACTGTGGCGACCAGGGCCGCTGAGGCGAGGAAACCGATAACAGTGCCGGCGAACAGGTTATGGAAGCTGATAACGGTCAGCAACGCGGCGGCAAGCATAGGGCTGGCGACACTTTCAAGATCATAGGCGAGACGTGATAGCGACAAGGCGCGGGTGTAATCGTCCTCATCCGGCAGGATGTCTGGAATGGTTGCCTGAAATGTTGGGGTGAACGCCGCTGAGGCTGACTGGAGAACAAAAATCAGCACGTAGATCTGCCAGACTTCCGTCACAAACGGCAGAGCGAGCGCGACCAGTGCTCGCACCAGATCCAGCGACACCAGCATTGCCCGACGGGGTAGACGCTCTGCAAAAGCGGCTGCAATGGGGGCTACGCCGATGTAGGCCGTCATTTTGATCGCTAACGCTGTGCCGAGGACAGCGCCCGCTTGGGCACCTGCGAGATCGAACGCCAGTAGGCCAAGCGCGACAGTGGCAAGACCAGTACCTACGAGCGCAATCACTTGGGCGAGAAAGAGATGACGGTAGGTTCGGTTGGCTAGGATTTTCAGCATGCAATATCTCAAGTGGCGAAGTGCGTGACCAGGCGGTTACCGAACTTTTCACGAAGAGACGCAATCAGCTGGTTTCGTCTCTGTTGAGTGCGGATATCCCCCTGGGGGGGATACGGTTCGTATCCTAAACCATAGACCATGGCAGCTCAAGAAATAGGCGCTACGCCATCTATCGAATTATTGAAGTGCGGGCCCACCCATCGGCTTGTATTGGTTCTGCACGGCGAGGCGACGTGCTCAATGTTTCGATTGCAGCATTCAAATGCTGCCAGTCGGATGTATTCCCTCCCTGGCTTGTATGGCTAGTTGGAACGTGTGATCATACTTTCATTATAGGTAAGGGGGGTATGGTATGGGTCATGTGAGATCGAGCAAAGACAATCTTCTTAAGCGCGTAAAGCGAATCGCTGGGCAAATCCAGGCGATTGAGCGAGCACTCGACTCTGATGATGACTGCTCGAAAACCTTACTTTTGGTCGCTTCGACCCGTGGCGCTATCAATGGGCTGATGGATGAAATCATCGAAGACCACGCTCGTGAACACGTCGCGAATCCGACACTCAGCAACGAAGAAAGAGCGAAAGGCGTCGATGAGCTTCTCGAAGCCATTCGCCGCTATTCCAAATAGGATTTGCCCAGATGAGTAATTCGTACATCGACTATTCCCACGACCATATGTTCCTGGGGAAATCACATGAAGAAAACGCCAAGCGAACCTTGTGGGTGGTGGCTCTGACCGTCGTAATGATGGTTGCTGAAATCACCGCAGGTTATCTCACTGGCTCAATGGCGTTGCTTGCCGATGGTTTTCACATGGCAACGCATGCTGGAGCACTTGGCATAGCCGCAGTTGCTTACGGTTACGCAAAAAGACATGCCTCAAGTGCTCGCTACAGTTTTGGAACTGGCAAGGTGGGAGACTTGGGTGGCTTCGCCTCTGCTCTGATATTGGGACTGGTCTCCTTGGGAATTGCCGGAGAGTCGCTATTCCGTCTCTTTCAACCGACTCAAGTGCAATTCCAGACAGCGACTCTTATCGCAATTGTCGGATTAGCAGTGAATGTGGTGAGCGCGCTTTTGCTGTCTGGCGGTCATGATCATCACCATGGGCATGACCACGGCCACGATGAATCTCACCATGCGCATGGTCACGACAATAATTTGCGCTCTGCTTACGTTCACGTCATTGCAGATGCACTGACTTCGGTTCTGGCCATCGCAGCACTGCTTGCTGGTCGATACCTTGGTTGGGTATGGCTCGACCCTGCAATGGGGATTGTGGGTGCAGTTGTCATTGCACGCTGGGCTTGGTCGTTGATGCGGGTGACTGCGGGTGTATTGCTCGACCAGACAGATGATCATGTCGCTGAAGAGATTCGTGAACTGGTTGAGCGACCGGGAGATGCTTCGATCATCGATCTCCATGTCTGGCAGGTGGGGCCTCAGGCCCGAGCCGCGATTGTTAGCGTCCTCGGTAGCGCAGCAGTGAATGCCGAAGATATACGAGACCGGCTTGCTACGGTTCATGAAGTGACGCATCTGACTGTTGAATACCGCACGAAGCAGGGAGCTGACTCACCGGTACAAGTCTTCGTTCCGGGCTTAGAAATGAATGCATAGTCGACTGAAATGAAAATAAGGATCGAGATATGCTTTTGAGCAAACGGGATCAGGCGCAAATCGAACGTCGTCTGATTGCGGCCCTGACCAAGGCCTGCGAGACGGCCAAGGCGGAGATAGTGGGCTTTTCTTGGTTGACTCACGATGCGGATTACGCACGATTTCCCTCCAGTCTGATGGTTGTTTGGGTCTTCGACACCGATGCCAACAGGGATGAGGTGCTTGCCAATGGGCAAGACAAGCGGATGCTCGAACTGACGAACCTAGCGTTAAGTGAAGCGAATGTTCACGTCAGTCAGATGTCGGCCAACGTGCATTTCGATACTGAAGAACAATGTCAGCGGTCGAATGCCGGTGACTGGCAGCAGCGTTTAACACGTACACGATCCACGCGGAGTTAAACCATGGCCAAGGACATCGAAAACCCATGTATTTCCGTTTGCCAGCTGAACAGCGAACTATGTTTGAGCTGCGGTCGCACCAAGGAAGACATCAGAAAATGGAAGCGGATGAAGCGTCCAGAAAAGATGGCCGCTGTACAACGTGCGACCCTGCGCCTGAAAAGCCTGCAAAAAAAGCACAATTGAACGCCGCAGTTTAGGCCGAAGTTGTACTGCGCCTTCTCTTGCTGCTGTCCTCGGCTTCCTTACAACTCCTACTGCTTGAACACGTAGTGGACAAAGCATTTCCCGCCGCATGACCATGGTGGACGGTAGCCATGCAGCGTTAGATGGACAGGGCCAGTTTAATTGCCGGGGTATTCAACAAGGACCTGATCCGTGCCGGCTTTGGTCAGGCCGATTATCTGATAAGCATCATGTTTTCCGCCGACTTCCATTCCTGGAGAACCTGCTGGCATGCCAGGAGTAGCGATCCCGAGAAGGTCGTCACGCTTACTCATTGCAATTATTTGTTCAGCGGGTGCGTGGCCCTCAACAAACTTTCCATTGATCATCGCGGTGTGGCAGGACGAAAGTCGGGGGAGCTACACCGAGATCCTGTTTGACCGCGCTCATGTTGGTTTCTACATGATCAATGACGGTGAAGCCGTTGGCTTCAAGGTGCTGAGTCCATTTCTTGCAGCATCCGCAGTTTGCATCTCGATGAACATCGATTGTCAGGGGTTGTGCTGCTTGAGCGGTCGAACCGACGAACAGCGCGGCGAATGTTGCGATACGTAGAAATCGACTTGAGAGTCGGAAGCTACCTGGCATGAATATTTCCTTTTGCCTTGGCCGCGTTGGGATATCCCGCGAAAAAGCAGAACTCTCCCCCTTGCGCTCACTATGGCTGCTTAGATTTGGTTGATGGTCTTGCCCTTGAGTCGGGGGAGGTGGCTCCCCGATCATTCAAAGCTCTTGATGGCGTTGCTAAATCGAATCAGAACCACATCCGAATACCCGCTACAAATCGAGCCTCGTTGTTCTTTTCTCCTTCATCGCTGGCCAGGTCAGCGGTCTTGCCATAGGAGCGATTCCAGGTAACCACGACGTAGGGGGAAAATTGGCGAACAATCTCGTAACGCAATCGGAAACCTACTTCGGTGTTGGCCAATCCAGACCCAATGCCGCGCTGAGGATCATTTTTTCCGTATAAATTTACTTCGGCTGTTGGCTGCAAGATCAGGTGATTGGTGAGCAAAATGTCGTAGTCGCCTTCAAATCTAGCAGCGGTTTGACCGTTCTCACCGATGTAGGCAGTCGCTTCGGTTTCAAAGTTATAGAGAGCCATGCCCTGAATACCGTTTGGGGCGACCCGGGCTTGAAGTCTTGTCGAACGCCGGTGACGACATCCCACCATGGACCGATGGCGTGTTCCCAAAGTGCTTGGAGTTCAGCGTTTTCCGTTACGCCGTTGGTACGTTCACCTTCCGAGCGCAACCACAGACGGTCAACGTCACCGCCGATCCACCCTTTTGCATCCCAGGCCAACGCACTACCGTTGTCAGCATTTTGGTATTCAAATTTGTCCAGCAGCATGAAGGTATTGACCTTCTTATCGTGAACACCATGACCAGCCACATCTGGGAACGCGGCTGCACGGTCAGCGTTGGTCAGTACAGGGATCGGGGTTCGACTGGTGGTAGTCGCCCCTCCAGCCGCACCAACATTTACTCAGTGCGTCAAGTCGTTGGAAGGCGCCAGCTGGCGATGAAGCACAGCGATAGAAAACCGCACATCACGCTAAGCAGTGCCGACGCTCCAAAGTTTTGCAAAACAAATGCTGCGGCTATCGGGCCGCAGGCCTGAACCACGAGTACCGGTCTGGCAAGAAGCCCCATTCTTGCTCCGTAGCCTTGCGGGCCAAACAGCGCCAAGGGGAGGGTGCCGCGAGCGATCGTCAGGATGACGTTACCTGCGCCGTAGAGTGCGATCGCCACGAAGGCCAGCCAGGGTATCCCTGAGATCAATAGTCCCAACCCGACCAAGCATAGAAACACACCGGCTCGGGCGGACCAGGTCGGGTGAAGGTTTCTGCCTATGGAAAACTCCGCCACTCGCGCGACGACTTGAGAGGGGCCAATCACCATACCGATGGCCAAGGCTACAGCAGTTGCGATCCCCAGTTGCTTTAGGACATTAAGCAAGTGCACTGAAATGCCTGACACCACCGGCGCCAGAATAGTCAGCATGGCGCCAATCAACAAGAACATATGATTGGTGGTCTTGGGGCGAAGCTCTGACGCATTAGGTGATTCTACTATGACGGGGTGGGGCGGTTGTTTTGTGCTTCCAGGAATCAACAGCGAATGGATGGGTAGCCCAATCAAGAGATGAGCCGTAGCGAGGACAAAGCAGGCGTTTCTCCAACCGATCCAACTTTCCAATCCAGCTATCACTGCATGCCGCACTGATGGCGGGTCCGGGCCTAGTGGTACTGCTTGCCTCGGGCGCTCCTTCGGCCATCGTCGCCACCTGGTTCGGCATCCTGACTGTTCACTTGGCCTTTCAGCATTCGAACCTGGATTATCGCGTAGGCTGGTTGCGGCATTTCGTGGGAGTCACGGAGATTCATCGCTGGCGCCACAAGCGCGACTTTGAAGATGCTCAAGTCAACTTCGGTGAGTTCCTGATGGTTTGGGATCGGTTGTTCGGCACTGTCTACGATAGTTTCGGAGAATTGGGCGAGGCCGAGGTTGGGTTGCACGAGAGAGACTACCCGAAAAGTTACCTGGCACAGCTTAGGCATCCAATGCGTTCCAAGACGTAAGGCCGAGCTAGCCGATAAAAAACAGCCGGAGTTGCCGTCTAAAGAGATTTTCGAGGTCGAGTGTGTAATTGCATCGATTTGACCACCTGTTTGCATTCGACTTGACCAGGCATTTGCATTCCAAGTGACCACCCATTTGCATTCGCACTGACCAGCAGTTGCACAAACTGCAACTCAGGCCAGGACTAAATGCACGACCGGGCCCGTCAATCGGACCCTTCGCAGACTGGATGAAGCGACTTAGGCCGACTTAGTCGATCGGCCGCAGGCGATATTGCGGCGGCAGTTGCTCAAAGCCGCTGATGGTTGCGTTCAGGCTCTTCCAGCGACCATCCTTGATGCCATAAATGCAACCATGGATCGACAGGTTCTGGCCGCGGTGCCAGGCGTTCTGGACGATGCTGGTGTGGCCGACGTTGGCCACTTGCTGGATCACGTTCAACTCACACAGCCGGTCGACACGTTCTTCTTCCGTCGCTAACTGGCCCAGCTCCACGCGTTTCTCGTAGTACAGGTCGCGAATCGAACGCAGCCAGCCATCGATCAGGCCCAGTTGGCGATCCTGCATCGCCGCGCGTACACCGCCACAGCCATAGTGCCCGGTGACCAGGATGTGCTTGACCTTGAGCACGTCCACTGCGTACTGGATCACCGACAGGCAGTTCAGGTCGGTATGCAGCACCACGTTGGCCACGTTGCGGTGCACGAACAAATCGCCCGGGAGCATGCCTACGATTTCGTTGGCCGGCACTCGCGCATCCGAACAACCGATCCAGAGGTATTCGGGGGGTTGCTGGCGTGCCAGCTTGGCGAAGAAATCAGGATCTTCCTGCTTGATTGCATCGGCCCAACGCGCGTTGTTATCGATCAGTTCTTGTAGGTCGTTCATGTTCAAGCCTCATAAATGATCCGCAGCTTTGACAAGCGGCGAGCGCCCGAAGTCACGTCTCCCTGTCGCGGGTCGGGGGCAAAACCTGTGAATTCTCACGTTGCATACCGGGTCTATTCTCAAATAAGGCCCCAAGCATGAGTAGTAGCCATGACCCGGCCACTGCCTGTTCAACGGGAATGCTTCTGGTGAAGTCATCATCCCCTCTTACGAAGCGATCAAACAGCCGGGCACGTATGGCCTCTGGCAAACCCGTGCCGCAGTCTTCCACCACAATTCCTGCCGCATTCAAGCATACGGAGATGACGCCTTGTTCAGTATGCTGGCAAGCGTTACGCAGCAGATTACTCACGGCGAAGGTGACCAGTTCCGGAATGGCCCGCACCGAAACCTCCTCGGTGCAAAGGAAGTTGAGCGTCAGGGCCTTTCCACGGAGCAGAGGCTGAGGGCATGCTACTTCTACTTCGAACCTGGCTCATGGCGATTGTCTGTAAGGTCCATCTCGCAATCACCGCCATTCGCGCATCAAAGGTAAACCTCAGGCGTCGTTCTATGGTTTGATGCATCGATCCGAACCAGACTCACACTTGCATGCAAACGATTGATCTAAAAATTCGTCTGCGCTGCGGCGACGACATCGCTATCGGTCCTGGCAAAGCTGATCTTCTCGCTGCTATTCAAGAGGCGGGGTCAATAAGTGGTGCCGCCCGTCTCTTGGGGATGTCCTACCGACGCGCCTGGCTGTTGGTGGAGACCATGAACCGCTGTTTTCGCGCGCCCTTGGTGACTACGTCAGCGGGTGGCCGTCATGGCGGTGGGGCCCAATTAACCGCTACAGGCGAGCATGTGCTCAAGTCCTACCGCGAGCTCTATGCTCGAGCCTTGGCTGGAATCGAAGACCACGTGGGCGAAATTACGGCCTTGCTGGTCACCTAAAACCCCTACAAAGCATAAATTGCTCGCTGAGATATGGACTGACAGTCGTTGTATATGGAAGGATACGGCGCTTTGTATACAATCCGTCACCCATCTGGAGTTGAGCATGTCGATCCTCGCACGTATAAAAAAATGGACGCTGGGCCTCTCATTGGTTTTAGCCGGGCCAATGCTGGCCTTCGCCGATGCCAAACCAACCGTGGCTGCTGCTGCCGATCTGAAATTCGCTCTGGAGGAGGTGAACACCCAGTTCAAGGCTGACACTGGCAAAGAGATACGCTTGGTTTTCGGCTCTTCAGGCAACTTTTTTCGTCAGATCAGTGAAGGCGCACCGTTCCAGATGTACCTCTCCGCTGACGAGGGATATGTTCAGCAGTTGAACGCAGCGGGTAAAACTGTCGATGAGGGCGCTTTGTACGCGCTGGGCAGGATCGTCTTGATGGTGCCTCACAACTCAACGCTGAAAGCCGATGTTCAGCTCAAAGATCTACAGGCTGCATTGGCCGACGGTCGAATCAAGAAATTCGCCATCGCCAACCCCGAACATGCCCCCTACGGCCTGCGTGCAGAGGAAGCGTTGAAACATGCCGGTCTTTGGGATGCGGTGAAGGACAAGTTGGTACTGGGTGAAAATGTTGTACAGGCCGCTCAGTTTGCCACCTCGGGCAACGCCCAGGGCGGCATTATTGCCTATTCTCTGGCGCTCGCACCGGATGTCAGCAAGCTCGGCGAGTTCGCCCTGATCCCTGCTGAATGGCACGAGCCACTGCGTCAACGCATGGTACTGCTCAAGGGCGCCGATGAGACGACACAGGCTTTCTACCGCTACATCCAAGCGCCTACGGCGCGCAACGTCATGCGCAAGTACGGCTTTGTCCTGCCGAATGAAGAGAAGGCTCAGTAAGCCATGGATTGGTCAGCATTGTGGCTGTCGCTCAAGCTGTCCTTCTGGACGATGCTGATCCTCTTGCCCATCGGTATATGGGTAGGTCGCAAACTGGCCTGGTCGTCATTTCGTGGAAAAAATCTGGTGGAAGCGTTACTGGCGTTGCCACTTGTATTGCCACCGACTGTGCTTGGCTTCTATCTGCTGATGTCGATGGGAAGACGCTCGCCTATTGGCCAAGGCTACGAGTCACTGTTTGGTCACCAACTCACGTTTTCTTTCGAAGGTCTGTTGGTGGCCTCAATAGTATTCAACCTACCGTTCGCGATACAACCCATGCAGCGGGCTTTTGAAGGCGTCGGGCAGGATATTCGAGAAGCGGCTCGCTGCTGTGGTCTTTCGTCCTGGCGCATATTGTTGCGAATCGAGTTGCCCCTGGCGTGGCCCGGCATTCTGTCGGCGTTGGTGATGACATTCGCCCATACACTGGGTGAGTTCGGCGTGGTGCTGATGGTAGGGGGCAGTATCCCAGGTGAAACCCGCACCATCGCCATCTCCATCTATGACAGTGTTCAATCCTTCGACGACCGCTCTGCCGGCCTTATGTCGCTGGTGTTGTTACTGTTTTCTCTAGGCGCTATCAGCTTGTCTTACTTTGCTACCTCACGTTTGAGCCGAAGTGCTAGCCATGGTTGAACGCAAGCAAGGCCTTAGCCTCAAGGTGCAACAGGACGGCCCCATTGCATTGGATGCTGAGTTTGAGTGTGAACCCGGTGAAGTTCTTGCGCTGGTCGGCCCCTCGGGCAGTGGCAAGTCCACACTGCTGCGCTGCATTGCCGGACTGTACACCCCTGAACATGGGCATATTCAGTGCGATGGTGAAAACTGGTTTGACAGCCGCAATCGACACCTCGTCCCCACTGTGAAGCGGCGCGTCGGCATGGTGTTTCAGCATTACGCCTTGTTTCCGCACCTCAATGCGCTGGAAAACATCATGGAGGCCATGCGCGAGCTTTCACCTGAGCAGCGACGTAACCGGGCACATGCTTTGATTGAACGGTTGCATTTGAATGGACTGGCGCAGCGCCGTCCTCATGAACTGTCCGGTGGTCAGCAGCAGCGTGTCGCCGTGGCGCGAGCGCTTGCCCGCGAGCCGAATGTGTTGCTGCTCGATGAGCCTTTCTCAGCTGTGGATCGTGCAACTCGTGAGTCGTTGTACAACGAGTTGGCCGAACTACGTCGTGAATTGCGAATGCCAGTGGTACTGGTCACCCATGACTTGGATGAGGCGACGTTGCTGGCTGATCGAATGTGCATTCTTTCAGATGGCCGAACCCTGCAAGAGGGCTCACCTGACCAGGTGATGCAAGCGCCTGTAACTACTGAGGTCGCCAGATTGCTAGGAATGCGCAATTTGTTTGTCGGCCGAGTCATTGAACATACGACTGCTTATAGTCTTCTGGATTGGCGTGGACAACTGCTGAAAGTACGCGCTCAACCACAGTGGCCAGTCGGACAGGTTGTAGGTTGGGGGTTGCCAACCTCTGACGTGCTGCTGATGCCGCAAAAGCATGAGCCTGGGGAGATGGACAACACTGTTCTGGTCGAAATCGAGCGCCTGTTGTCCTTGGGTGAACACATACGTGCTCTGCTGCGTTCGGGCGACGATCTGATTGCGATGCACGTACCGCGACACCTTGCGCAACGATACGAACTCGCGGAGGGGCAGCAGATCAGAATCCGCTTGCGTGGGGAGACCATACACTTGATGTCACAGATAGCGAGCAACAAACAGGAACCTCGGGATGCGGAAACATAAAGGCGAAGTGTTCCTTGGCGATTCGGTTGTCGGGTTTTTGGGGCTGCCCGGTCTGGAAGGAGCGAAGTTTCTGCGCAACCTTCTGGTCGGTCGTTTACGTATTCAGGTCTTACACCTTTGATAGACAGGGACGAACGTCGAGCTATGACGTCAAATCGAGAAAACAACAAAGTAACGGTATTTGGTAGCGGTACTCTCATCGGTGCATTAGGCGGGCTGATCGGGTTGGGAGGCGCAGAGTTCAGACTGCCACTTCTCATTGGCTTGTTTGGCTTTGGTGCGCTGGAGGCCATCATCCTCAATAAGGCCATGAGCCTCGTTGTCGTAGCCACAGCCTTACCATTCAGAGCATTCAGTGTTCCCTACACGGCCGTCTTTGAACGATGGGACATTATTGTCACGCTTCTCGTGGGAAGCCTTGCAGGCGCCTGGTTCGGTGCAGGATGGGCGACGAAGCTTAAAAGTAAAACCCTGTACCGTGTTTTGGCAGTGCTGCTCGTAGGTATTGCTGGTGCTTTGCTGTTCGGACATGAAACAAGTTCTACCGGCGTGGCCCTGTTTCACGGCGTGTTTCTGGCTATTGTCGGAATAGTAGTCGGCTTCGGTATCGGAGTGGTTGCTGCTCTGATGGGGGTCGCTGGCGGCGAGTTGCTGATCCCGACGATCGTTCTCCTATTCGGAGCTGACATCAAGCTCGCGGGTAGCCTCTCGCTTACTGTAAGCCTGCCCACCATGATTGTGGGTTTTACGCGTTACAGCCGCGACCAGAGCTTTTCAATCATCCGCGCTCAACGGCCCTTCATCTTGGTCATGGCAGCAGGCTCCATTATTGGGACATTCATCGGCGGGCAATTGCTCGGCCTGATCCCAACGGCATACCTGCTCCCGTTGCTTGCCGCCATACTTCTGATCTCTTCGGTGAAAGTATGGCGCCATAGCTGAACGTTAAATTATCGCTACAGAGGGATGCCCACGCTGAGTTCAGTGGGTTGATGGACCATTACAGTGCACTCGTTCGATAGCTCTTCATCTGCGAGATACGCGTACGCAGAACGACCATTGCGAATCAGATAGGGCATGCCCTCTGCCCAACCAACGTAATCAGGAATGCCCTTGGGAGTCACTGGAATAGAGACAACCCGGCACAGGGACGGTGTTAGGTAACGGGCCACTCAGGGGAGGTTCAGCCAGGCACTGCAGGTCAGAAACCGCCTCTAAACGGTCATTCATTTCTGTTTCTCACTATGGCGAGCTAACAGGACCTGCCCATCCCAATCCTCATCTGCCGCTCCTTTGGTCCGAGAAAGGAGCCGCCCACCATCAAGAACGGCCGCTAGCGTGCTCCGCGGTGCATTCACATCGGGCTGTGTTGACGTTAACGTGACGAGAGATAGGGGATGATAAAAACGCTCCTCGACAACCGAGCCAATCCACAGCGGTGCAGTTCGCCCGTTTGTGAGCTCGAAATCGACGACCCACAATCGAAGCACGAGGCGCGAACCGGCAGGTACACCATCGCTATACGGTCGAACGAGGGTCAGACTGGGAAGGCGACCACTGGCGAAAAGTGGAATGACCGGAAGACCGGCAGGGTCGGCCTGGGCGGTAAGCCAATTCAGGGCATTCAACGGTGTCCAGGCCGCAGAGACGCGCCACTCGTTCCGTTGCAGGACATGTTGCAGGTCCTGCAAGCCACCGGCCCACTGGAACGTCAGCGGCTCATTCGTCTCGCCAGTGAGATCGATACGCCGCGCCGGCAGTTGCTGCCAACCCGACGCCCACCAATCGGTGGCGGCCATGGTCGGCGTCCCCACCTTGACGACATAACGACCGCTGTCCGTCGCATGACTGCGATAGATATTGAAGCCGCCGGCAAGGATAAGTGCCGCACATCCGAGGGCGAGCCGCCCCCCTGACCCAATGTGCTCGGCCTGCCGCCGCAGGTAGAACAGGCTGAGTAGTGCCAGCCACGCGGACCCGAATGCCAGTCCCCCGAGCACGTCGGAAAGCCAATGCGCACCGAGGTAGAGGCGCGAGAATGCAATTAGAAATATCAGGGTGGCTGCGCCAAGAGCGACCGCGAGGCGCCGTGCCGGGCGGATATCACGCGCGATGAGAAAGGCGAGAAAACCGTATAGCACGACATTGATCGTGCTATGGCCGCTGGGGAAGGAAAAGGCACTCCACCCGGAATAGAGAAGCTCTCCAGGGCGAGTTCGATACAACGCTACTTTGATGACAATGTTGAACACCGAAGCGCCGGCGATTGCCACCAGCCAATAGGCTGCTGTACGCCAGGCGCGTTTCCACATGAGCCATAGCAAGACAGCAATCGTGACCGCCACCACGACCTTGGTGTCACCGAGTTCTGTGATGGCAATCATCACCGCATCGCCTGGTGTTGTGCGTAGATCCTGGAGGGCGCGGTATATCGCACTGTCTGCGAGCAGCAACGGGTCACCGCTCACGACGTCTTCAAGGACACCGAAGAAAAGCCAGGCTGCACCGACGAGAAGGACAGTCGGTAGTGCGAGAGCCCGCGCTTCGGGCCGTGAAGGATCGAGCAAGCTGGTGAGTCGCCGGCTCAACCAGGTGTCGTGAGTGCCGGCCCAGCTCCTTAGTCGCTCCACTCCGACGATGAGGTAGGGGATGCCGTGACGCAACGTCCAGCGCACGATTTGCAGGACCGCCCAGCCCGCCGCGACCAGAACGACCAGCAAAATCGCGAGCGGCTTTGCGGCCGCACCGAGAATGCTGAACGTCGCGCCGACGAGCACACCGGGCAGTATATGCGACGGAGCCCAGGCGAGCGCCGACGCGACATTGACGGCATAGAACCGACTGACCGCCATTCCCAGCATGCCGGCGAGGAGCGGAACGAAGGCGCGGACGCCCGGAGTGAAGCGCGCGAGAAAGACACTCTTGTCGCCGTGACGCGTGAAAAAGGCTTCGCTGCGCTGAATCAGTTCGGGGTGCCGGTTCAGTGGCCAGAGGCCTAGAATCTCGCGGTGGTATCGGTGCCCGAGCCAGAACGAAAGACCATCACCCGCGATGGCACCTGACGTGGCGGCGACCAGCATCGGCCAGAGCAATAAGACGCCGCCCGGCACCAAAGTGCTGAGGGCGAGGATCACGGCTGTGCCGGGAACGACGACACCGATGATCGGGATTGATTCGGAAAGTGCCAGGAGAAACACCGCCAGATAAGCAACATGCGGATGCGCCGTCAGGAACTCGATGACCGATGAGACCAAGGACGTCATAATTCGCGGGCTGCCCATAACCTCGTCTGCGGATGAAGCTCAGCAGATAAGAAATAAAAAAGGTGCCTAACGCAGACACCCAAGACCCGCCTCTCAACCAAAGGAATGAACCGAGAGGAGGCAGTAAAACTGTAGCTCAAGCCCCATGACTCTACTCCCCACTAGTAGTGGAGGATGATCTTCCGTAGCGACAGATCATCACGCCCTGTTCACAGGCCTTCGCTCAGGATCAGCAAACGTCCAAAATTTCAGGATTAAGCTCGTGACCAATGGTGCAGGTGAATTGATCGCCGCCTTGTTTGCCTCAATCGTATTTCAAAGCGCGTCGCCCGCCGGAGGCCACACAAAGGTCATTGGATGGGCCGAGGAAGGTCTGATCTGGCCAGAAAGAATAGCTGTCAGAGCCAAGCTAGACACCGATTCTTCAACGTCAAGCATTGATGCCAAGCAGCTTGTCCTGTTCAAAAAAGGGGATGTGCCGTGGGTTCGATTTAATATCGCGCTGAAGGACAATAATGATGGGTTACCGATAAACCAGTCCTTCGAACGTGAAATCGTCGGTCAAAGTCCCAGACAACCAGACTTCCACGATGGGGAAACGACCAATCGTTGAAATGGATGTATGTTTCGGACAGAGAGTTTACAAGGAGAACTTCGCTCTGGATGATCGAAGCAAGATGCTCTACCCGATGATCGTTGGACAGCACCTCATCGGCAAACTGGGCTTTGTCGATGCCTCTAAGACCTTTACCGTTGAGCCGCACTGTGCAGCTATAGGGCCATAACACGCTTCGGCTTTCCTGCACAAAGCCTAATCTAGGCACTCCCTGGAAACTCGATGCATATCCCACCATTACAGGTGTCAGTGGCCGGAGCGTGAAGGCCGAAAGCTTTTTCATCTGTTCTTAACGCCGCCACCCAACTGTCGCCCCGGCGGATACTCAGTTGCCCTTGAAAGCCAGCCAAGCAGCTGCCAATGCAGCCAGCCAAACCATGACGATGAGCACTGCGGCGAACTTATTCACCGGGCGCTTCACATGGTTTTTCTCCCACTCACTCGCTTTTAGCTGACACTCCTCCAGCACCAAGGGTGGCATCAACCGGATAGCGAGCAGAATGCCGAGTGGAAGAATGATTACGTCATCCAGATAGCCCAATATCGGGATGAAATCAGGAATGAGATCGATGGGGCTCAATGCGTAAGCCACCACGAAAATCGCAATCCATTTTGGTAGCCAAGGCGTTTGGGCATGCTGATAGCAAAACCACAGCACCATGGTCTGGCGTTTAAGGCTTTTTGCCCAACGACGCAGATGGTCAAGAATGCCTTTCATTTCAGCGCCTTTGGGGACAACGTGGAAAAAGTCATTAATACAACTCGTTGAGGGTCAGTGTTTAATGAGGAGCCGTTAGCCAGCGGATTAGCTGGTCATGGGGGAATCACACACTGTGGGAAAATCGCAAGGTGAAACGGCTACCACCGCTCGGGCTGGGCTCATGCTGAACATTCCATCCAAGATGCTCGGTCACGCGCTTGACGATCGACAGTCCCAGCCCCGAACCACTGGAGAAGTCATCATCCCCTCTGACGAAGCGATCAAATAGACGGGCACGTACGGCCTCTGGCAATCCCGTGCCGCAGTCTTCCACCACAATCCCAGCTGCATTCAAGCAAACAGTGATGGAGCCTTGTTCAGTATGCTGGCAAGCGTTACGCAGCAGGTTACTCACGGCGATGGTGACCAGTTCCGGAATGGCTCGTACCGAAACCTCCTCAGTGCAGAAGAGATTGAGTGTCAGGGCCTTTCCACGGAGCAGAGGCTGGCAACGCTCCAGTTCACGTTCAATCAGGGGACGCAGGTTGATCAGGACGAGGTCGGTAATTTCCGGCACACGGGCCAGCTGTAATAAGGCCCCTACCTGCTGTGCGGTTTCCGAGGCATTACGTCGAATGCGTTCGGTCATGACCAGAAGGTCCGGACGATCCTGCAAGCGACTGGTGAGGACCTCCGCTGCGCCGAGCATAATCGTCAGAGGGGTACGTAGCTCATGGCTGACGTCAGCAGTGAACCAGCGTTCGCGCTGCAAGGCATAGCTCAACTGGTTGGTTCGATCATCAATAGCCCTCGCCAGTACACCAATTTCGTCAGTGGCATCGAGGCCGGGCAGCCGATCTATCGCATGCTTATTCTGAACCGAGGAGGCCAGATTGGTCAGCGGCCGAATTACCCGGTTCGCACTGACTCTGCCGATCAAGATGGCTAATCCGATACCGCCGAGGAATGCGATGCCCAGGGTGATGTAGGAAGAGGACTCGATAGACTCGAAGTCGCTTTGGTCATCCACCACGGCATAACGCTCGCCATCGGCCTCACCGATCAGAACGTGCAGTCCCCGTCCGTTCAGCTTCATTTCGTGCGTGCCCAGTCCTAACGATTGCAGAGGCTGTGGAATCAGCGCGCCTTTGAAAAAGCTCAGATCGAGGGTCTGTGACTGCACCACATGAAATGAATCTGCGGCCCAAAGATCAGCTGCGCGCACGAGCCGATTATCGATGAGTTCCTTCTCGATTTTCCCAACGACAAAGAAAGCGGCACCGGTGAAAAAGCCAACGATGATGACCGCCAGCAACACATAGGCAGCAACCATGCGACCGCGTAACGAGTCACTTTGAAACATGGTGGTCGACCAGTCGATAACCTACCCCTGACACGGTGAAAAGCATTGGAGGGGATTGTGGGAAGGATTTGTCGATTGCCTGCCGTAGGGCGTGGATATGGCTTCGTAAGGCATCGCTGAGCGGCGGATCGCCTTTCCAGAGTTCTTGTTCAAGTTCCTCACGGGTTACCAGACTTGGGGCTGCACGCATCAGTGCCACCAACATCTTGTAACCGAATGGCGTCAACTCGACCCGCTGTCCCGCTCGGCGCGCTTCAAAGGTTCCGGGGTCAAATTCCAGATCACCAAAACGCAGCATCTGATCGGTTCTTAGTGTACTTGCTCGCCTCACCAACGCATGAAGCCGCGCTTCCAGTTCAATCAACGAGTAGGGCTTGACCAGGTAGTCATCGGCTCCCGCCTGTAATCCTTTCACCTTGTCATGAACCGTGTCTCGCGCCGTGAGCATCAGCACTGGCGTATTGCATTGCTGCTCTTCACGTAACCGTCGGCACACTTCCAACCCATCCAGGCCTGGCAGCATGCCGTCCAGGACGATCACGTCGAAACGCTGCTCAGCCACCCGAGCCAATCCACCCTGTCCCGTGCGGGCATTGTCGAGTTCGTGTCCGAGGGGCTCGAAATACTCGTAGAGGTTGGCCACGATGTCCGAGTTGTCTTCAATAATCAAAATTCGCATGGTTTGGCTCAAATAACCTCATTCATACATGGAAATCGGTGAGCCGATGCGGCCGCCACTGGAGCGAAAGCGGCGCCCGTAGCGACAACCTTTTTGCATGACCCGCTCGGGTCGCCATCGAGGTCTATTTGGCAGACGCGCCTTTGCTGCACTTAGGTTCCATGGTGAACGTATGGGAAACATCCACCAACCCCAGATTCTCCAGAGTACGGCGTCCGATGAGAACGGGGTAATTCATCTTGCCTCGATCCTTCAAAGAGAACTGCTCGTTATAAACCTGGTCGCCAATGCATATTGTCATCTGCACCACCGGCCGGTGCTCGGCACCACCGGCACCCCGGACTTTCACATTACGCTCAACCTTACGCTCGAACGGAGCGGTGACCAGCTTTCCCGTTTCGCTGTCTTTCACCTCAACATTGAAGCGAACCCATTTTTCACCGTCTTTGCGGAACGGCTCAAGGTCCTTGGCATCCAGTGAGGAGGTCAATGCCCCGGTATCCAGCTTGATCTTCACCGAAATATTTTCGGGCATCAGTACGCCTTCCTCAATCCAGCCAAAGACCTTCGTTGGGCTTTGAGTCGCCGAGAAGGCCGGCTGTATCAGTGATAGCCCCAGAACGGATGCTGCGAGCCATTTTGCTGTTGAGCGTGCCATATGAAGCTCCTTCAGGATTCGAAGCATCAGTCTGCATAAAGTACCGTCAACGATCCGTTAACACGCACTTCTTGATTTTCAGTGACCAAACCAACGACTTCTTCACGGTCCGTCGGGCAAGCTTTCGATTTAATCAGTAATGCTTTGAATGGGGTCTAGCGATATGTCGTTGTCTTTTACTGGGTCGAATTGGCGCAGGTTTTTGTTCGGCGTATGTCTGACAATATTAGTTGGGCTGGGCTATCCAGCGTGGCGCCATTTCTACCCAGTAACTGCCGCAAACGGCTGGGACTACGAGGTCTTCCATAGCGCTATTCCGATGGTCAGCGCGCTGGCAGTGGACGATCAGAACGCTGTGTTCGTCAGCCAGGAGCTTTCCAATGAAAAGGGGAAGATCCTGCGTTTGAAGCCAGATGGCAGCACCACCGAAGTTCTGACAGGACTGTCCAAACCGGACGGTCAAGTCATGTTCCGAGGTGGTCTGGTGACTGGGCAGGAGGGCGGTACTTTGCCGGTGCTGTGGCTACATGATGGGAAGAGCGACGCGTTGTTCGAGGCTGACAATGTCGAAGGGATTGCCACCGATGGCCATGCGTTGTTCGCCATAGAGGATAAGACGCCGGGGCGACTGCTTCGCTACGATCCCGAGACCCACGAGCTCAGTGTCCTTCGCGAAGGGCTCGACGAAGGTGAAGGCATCAGCATTTGCCCGGATGGGCGCTTGTTTTACACCGAGAAGGCAAAGGGCTGGGTCAAACAATGGAAGGCTGAAGGCGTTGACACAGTCGTTGCCAAGGGTTTGAACGCTCCGGGATTCGTGCAGTGCACAGGGGACGGGCTCTGGATCACAGAGGATGCCACCCACATGGCCCGACTGTTGCTGCTCGACTCGTCCGGTAATCTCCAGGTGATTCTCAATCACTTACGTGCTACACAAACCATCATCCGACTCGATGCTGATCGCTACTTGCTGGCCGAACAAGGACGTAACCGCATTCTTGAGCTTAAACGCATTAGCAGATGAATCAGCCAGCAGATTTATCTTCACATCCTTTTTACCAGGTATGTACTTGTGTCCAAATCGTTGTCTTGCCACAACTCACAGGGGATCTTGGCGAGATTTGATCTGTAACCTTATAGGCATAGCTCGGCTTTCACTTTTTTGACTGAGCCAGCCTGTTCGACTCTCAGTGAAGAAGCCGTTAATACGAATTCTTAATTTTCAGTGGCCGAACTAACGGTTTCTTCACGGTCCCTCGGGCAGGCTCTCGGCTGAATCAGCCACGCTTTGAATGGGGTCTAGCTCTATGTCGTTGTCTTTCACTGGGTTGAATTGGCGCAGCAAAAAAGCGCTTTTTGCCGCACTCGTTATCGTGCTTTGTATAATAGCAGCCTACTTTCTATTCAGAGCGCCTCGACTGCCCAACCTTGCTCACAGTACGCCCTTGGAAATTACCAATCTGAAATCGGCATGGACCAATGGGAATGTTATTGTTCTCATTCGCCACGCAGAACGCTGCGACCAATCGAGCGCTCCCTGCCTGAATGCCCCAGATGGCATTACTACAAGGGGTAAGGATGTTGCAGTGGGGTTGGGCGAGCAATATCAAAAGCTCGGTCTTGATAAGACAGATATTTTTACCAGCCCCCTGACGAGGACCAAGCAGACCGCCATCTTCATGTTTAACCATGAAGTTGAAGGTCAGGAGTGGCTTGCGTCCTGCCGAGGTATCATGCTGCAAAAGTCGGTTGAAACTAAGCGTAAAGGACACAACCTGATCCTGGTTACGCACAGCAGCTGCATTCGGCAAATCGAAAAAAGTTTGAATGTGCATGCACCTGAAAAGCCACCTTATACCTCTTCGCTTTTCTTGTTATTCGGCGAGAATGATAAAAGACCACAAGCGCTCGGTTTTTTGAACACACAAGACTTTAGTGTTGAATTTATGAGTCGGAAATAGTCATGGCCGTCCATGAACTCAAGATTCCGTTGGCTGACTCAACGTCAGAGTCCTGAACTCTGCAAGTTGGCTGGATAGCACGGCGTTGTCTTGCAGAAGGAGCCTTCGGTGGCCAACTCGGATAATTGTTTCCGCCTGGATCAAGCGATCCGTAAGCAGGTACCGCTCCTGCTCGCTCAGGGCCAGGTACGTCCGCGTCTCAGCCAACACTGTTTATTGCGGCCTTGTCACTGCTTCGACGCGGTGAATTCGTGCAACAATTGCCCGCAGCGCATTATCGCAAATGGAGGTGCTCAAGCGTCCGCCATGCTTTTTTTGGGGTCGAGGTGATTCGTCATCCGTCGCTGGTCAGGTCAATGCAAGTGAGTGGTCAGTGGGAATGCAAACGACTGGTCAAGTCGAATGCAAACAAGTGGTCAACAGCAATGCAAACGGGTGGTCAAGTGGGGTGCAATTTCGCAGTCGAGCGGCAACCGTTCATTCACTCATTAGCAGCCTAGCGATTCTGCTCGAACGCCCGCTTCCGGCGACTCTGTTGAACACTGAGAAAGTAGCAAGTTCTGTTCGGCGCTTCAGCTAAATGAGCTTATTGCTATTGAGCTGGGGATGAGCAAAACGACGCTTGACCTTACCCCTGCGGCAAGGTCCAGAATTATAAAAGGGACGGCCAGGGGTTAATAGTAACCAAAGTACGCCCCTCTACAGCTGTCGCCGGTCCTTACCTTCTGGCAAATCAGCAGTCTCTTGCCGGGGCCTGCCAGAAACCAAGGTCGTAGATGAGGAGAGCCGTCATGCGTAACACCATTACCTACACTGCCCTTGCTACCTTCATAGCCCTTGGAACTGTTGCCACGGGTTTTGCCGAACAGGCCAAAAACCCCGCCCAAGGCAGTTCCGAGACAAAAAAGGGTGAGGACATGCACATGATGGACGGCAACCATATGCCGATGATGGACATGCAGGAGATGTCCAAGATGATGAAAAACTGCAATGCCATGATGGAGAACATGAACCAACACATGGGCATGGAGTCCCCGAAGGGTGATAGCAAGGCACAATAGCGGTTTGGCCCACGTCGGCCGTCTCTGTCCCTCGCCTCGGGCGACATGAGCTATTGCTCCCTGGGTGGCGGCGCTGTTTGTAAGGTCGCCACCCCGATTCCCAGCCTTTAAGCGTGATATGCCGTTTCACTGCGGCAGTCAAAGGAGGCGTCCGGCCATGAGTGGCTTCACCATGCACTATGGGCACTGGGGGTGGGTACTGATCATGGTGCTCATTGCATCCTGGGTCCTCTACCATTTCGTCGCTCCACGCAGTTGGCGTGACTGGATGGGCGCAGGTTTAGTGCAAGCGTTCATCATCGCGTTATATGCCGAGATGTACGGCTTTCCACTGACTATCTACCTGCTTACGGGTTTCCTGGGAATCGATCTCCCTCTGACCGGATTCTCGGGCCATCTCTGGGCAACAATGCTGGGCTACGGTGCTACCGGGGCCATGCTGGAAATGATGCTGGGCGCCGTGTTTATTGTGGTCGGCCTGGCTCTGTTGGTCCGGGGCTGGGTTCAGGTTTACCGCACAAGTCTGGAGGGGAAGCTGGCGACACAGGGTGTCTACGATGTGGTCCGCCACCCGCAATACACCGGGATCATGCTAGCGGTCTTTGGACAGGTGATTCACTGGCCGACGGTGATCACGTTATTGTTGTTTCCCCTGATCGTTTTGGCTTATGTCCGTCTAGCGAAGCGGGAGGAGTCGGCCTTGACCGAACGTTTTGGCGAGGAGTATCAGACCTATCGGCAGCGGGTGCCCATGTTGTTCCCACGCTTGCGGAATTGGTGGGAGTTCATCCATTCACTGCTCTTTGCTTATCAGCAATAGCCTAGTGTCCTCTGAGCCTGCGTGACGAACACGTCATCGCAAAACGGGTTACACGGACTACTTGGCCGAAAAAAAAGGCGCCTAACTCAGGCGCCTGAAACCATCCTCCAAACCAAAGGAGCCAAACAGAAGGATGGTGGAGCAATCAACTCTTCATTACGCCGTAGGGCTGCAAGCCTTTCGCTGACCTGTGCACCTATGAATGGTGGATAGCTGGTCCGATACCAGCTTGTGAAGGTCGAACCAGCCATCCACTCCATTGTTACTTCAGGGGTTTGATTGACACGATGGTGGCCGCCATTCCCTCGGCACGAAACTCAAACGCTACTTGATCCCCAGCCTTCAGGCCTGCCAGTTGTTTGGTTGTGGCGTTGAATGCCATGGTCATGGCTGGCCACTGCACGGCGGGAACAGCGCCATGAGCAATAGTCACCGTATGTTTCGTGGTATCGATGGCCTTGATCGTACCCTCGGCTTTGGCCACTGGAGCCGGCTTGGTCTCCTGTTTCATCGGCATGCCTTCCATGGGCATAGCGTCCATTTTCATACCCTGCATGTCCTCTGCTTGGGCGGAAAGAGACAGTGCGACAACGGTGCTTGCAACGGCGATCAGGGTCAGTTTCATACGACTTTTCCTTGAGGGTTGGTGGATACCACGGGGAGGTGCCGACGGCGCATCAAGCGGTAGGCCGCCGGAATAACGAACAGGGATAACAAGGGAGCAGTGACCATGCCGCCGACCATCGGCGCGGCGATGCGACTCATGACTTCGCTACCGGTGCCGCTGCCCCAGAGTATCGGCAATAGGCCGGCGATGATGACTGCGACGGTCATGGCCTTGGGTCGAACACGCTGCACAGCGCCTTCGCGAATCGCGGCGACCAGCCCACGCTCGGTGTTGTCACCGAGGTCTTCACGTTCGGCCCAGGCGTTCTTCAGGTAGAGCAGCATGATCACCCCAAATTCAGCCGATACACCGGCCAGGGCGATAAAGCCGACACCGGTGGCTACCGACAAATTGAAGCCCAGCAGATAGAGGAACCATGCTCCACCGGTGAGAGCGAATGGCAGCGTGGCCATGATCAGCAAGGCCTCGTCGAAGCGGGCGAACGTCAGGTAGAGCAGGACGAAAATGATCAGCAGTGTGGCCGGCACCACCAGCTTGAGTCGCGCATTGGCTCGCTCGAGAAATTCGAACTGCCCCGAGTAGCTCAGGCTCATCCCGGGCTGCAACGTGACCTGCTCACTGACGACCCGGCGCAGGTCGGCGACCACCGAGGCAATATCCCGCCCCCGCACATCAATGTACACCCAGCCGGACGGCCTTGCGTTTTCGCTCTTGAGCATCGGCGGACCGTCGCTGACCTTGATCTTCGCCACCGTGCCCAGGGTGATCTGGCTGCCCAATGGGGTGTAGATCGGTAATTGCTCTAAGGCGCCGAGCGAGTCACGCCACTCACGTGGGTAACGCACGTTGATCGGGAAGCGGGCGAGCCCTTCAATGGTCTCTCCGACGTTTTCACCGCCGATAGCGCCGGCGACGATCGACTGCACATCGGCGATGTTCAGCCCATAGCGAGCGGCGGCTTTGCGGTCGATATCCACATCGATATAGCGGCCGCCGGTCAGACGCTCGGCCAGGGCCGAACTGACCCCGGGCACGTCCTTGGCTACGCGCTCGACCGCTTGGGTGGCCGCATCGATGTCCGTCAGGTTGGTGCCGGCAATTTTCACCCCGATCGGGCTCTTGATCCCGGTGGCGAGCATGTCGATGCGATTGCGGATCGGCGGGATCCAGATATTGGTCAGTCCCGGCACATGGACCACCCGATCCAGTTCCTCCACCAGCTTCTCCTGGGTCAGGCCGGGTCGCCATTGCTCACGCGGCTTGAACTGAATGGTGGTCTCGAACATCTCCAGCGGTGCCGGGTCGGTGGCGGTTTCGGCGCGGCCAGCCTTGCCAAAGACGTGTTCGACTTCGGGTACCGTCTTGATCAGGCGATCGGTCTGTTGCAACAGCTGCGCGGCTTTCTGCGCCGACAACCCCGGCAGCGCCGAAGGCATGTAGAGCAGGTCGCCCTCGTCCAGCGGTGGCAGGAACTCGCCACCCAACCGCGATATCGGCCATATCGTGCTGAGGAACACCAGCAGCGCGACCAGCAGGGTGACTTTGGGCCGACGCAGCACCGCGTCCAAGGCAGGTTGATAGATTCTGATCAACCAACGGTTTAGCGGGTTCTGTTCCTCACTGGGAATCCGTCCGCGAATCCAGTAGCCCATCAGCACCGGTACCAGAGTCACCGACAGTCCGGCCGCCGCCGCCATAGCATAGGTTTTGGTGAACGCCAGAGGGCCGAACAACCGTCCTTCCTGGGCCTCCAGCGTGAATACCGGAATGAACGACAGGGTGATGATCAACAAACAGAAGAACAATGCCGGCCCGACCTCGGCCGCGGCTTCGGTCATCACGTGCCAGTGATGTTCGCCCTTTAGTTCTTCGCCTGGATGAGCCTTGTGCCAGGCCTCGACCTTTTTGTGGGCGTTTTCGATCATCACCACGGCGGCATCGACCATGGCGCCGATGGCGATGGCGATCCCACCCAGGGACATGATGTTGGCGTTGATCCCCTGGTAGCGCATGACGATGAAGGCAATCAGCACCCCAACCGGCAGCGAGATAATGGCCACCAGCGATGAGCGCAGATGCCAGAGGAATATCCCGCAGACTAAAGCGACGACGATGAACTCTTCAATCAACTTGTGGCTGAGGTTTTCCACGGCGCGGTCGATCAGCTTGCTGCGATCGTAGGTGGTGACGATTTCCACCCCGGCCGGTAGGCTTTTCTTCAACTCGTCGAGCTTGGTTTTGACTGCTGCGATGGTCTCGCGGGCGTTCTTACCGCTGCGCAGAATCACCACGCCGCCGACGGTTTCACCTTCACCGTCGAGTTCGGTGATGCCACGCCGCATCTCCGGCCCTAGGTGGATCGTGGCCACATCGCCCAGGGTCACCGGTACGCCACCCACCCCGAGCTTGAGCGGGATGGCGCGGAAGTCATTCAGAGTCTTCAGATAGCCAGAGGCGCGCACCATGAACTCGGTCTCTGCCATTTCCAGTACCGCACCACCGGTTTCCTGATTGGCCTTGCCGATGGCTTCGGTCACCTGCGCTTGGGTGATGCCCAGGCTGGCCAATCTGAGTGGGTCGAGCTGCACCTGATACTGCTTGACCATGCCCCCGACGGTGGCTACTTCCGCCACATTGGCCAGGGTCTTCAGTTCAAACTTGAGAAACCAGTCCTGCAGAGCCCGTAGTTGCGCCAGATCATGTCCACCGGTGCGATCTACCAGGGCGTACTGATAGATCCAGCCCACCCCGGTGGCATCGGGTCCCAAGGCCGGTTTAGCACTGGCGGGCAGGCGACTTTGTATCTGGCTCAGGTACTCCAGCACCCGCGAGCGGGCCCAGTACAAGTCAGTGCCGTCTTCGAACAGCACGTAAACGAAACTGTCCCCGAAGAAGGAATAACCACGCACCGTCTTGGCCCCTGGTACTGAGAGCATTGTGGTGGCCAACGGATAGGTGACCTGGTTCTCGACAATCTGCGGCGCTTGTCCTGCATAAGGGGTGCGGATAATCACCTGCACATCGGACAAGTCTGGCAGCGCATCAATGGGTGTGCTTTGCACCGACCAGATACCCCAAGCGGTGACGAACAGCGTTGCCAGTAGCACCAGGAATCGGTTGGCCACTGACCAACGAATCAGGGCAGCGATCATGGCTGACCCCCTAGCTTTTCCAGACGCTCAACGCGCAAACCATCATCGGTTTGACTGACTGATATACGAACCTTGTCGCCCGACTTGAGCCCCTGCATGAGTGCAGGGTCGGCTAACGGAAAGGTCATGGTCATGCCTGGCATACCCAATGTCTTGAAGGGACCGTGGGCGAGCGTCACGTCTTTGCTATTGATCTGCAGGACTTGTCCCTCCGACTCATGAAGGGCCGGGGCTGCGGTGGGAGGTGCTGGCATTTCCAGCGTGCTGGCGACGATGCCCTTGAGGCTGGCCTCGGAGTCGAGCAGAAACTGTCCCGAGCTGACCACGTGTTGACCTTCTTGCAGGCCTTTCAATATCGTTGTCTTGCCGTCGTTTTCCTGCCCGAGTTGCACTTCTACCGGACGGTAGCGACCAGCGTCTTCGGCAAGCATCACCAGAGTGCGCCGACCGGTGCGGATGACTGCCTCGCTCGGCACCCACAACACGCTTTGCTCGGTCGAACGACTCAGGCGCACCTGCGCCGTCAATCCCGGTCTGAGGCGCCCGTCGGGGTTGGGCAGTTCGACTCGTACGCGAACGGTGCGACTGTCCGGATTGGTCTCGGGCAGAATCGCGCTGACCGTGCCGTTGAGCACTGTCCCCGGGAAGGCTGGCAGACGTGCTTCTACCGTTTGACCGACGATGATCGATCCAGTCTCCGACTCTGGAACGGCTACGGCCAGCCAGACGCTACTCAAGCCATTGACGCGTGCCAGAGTCTCACCGGCCGCCACGGTCATACCCGTACGTACATCCAACTCTTGCAGCACACCACCAATGGGGCTGGTGAGGGTCAGGTTCGGCTGGACCTTGCCGCTGCGCTCTACCTGAGCAATCAGTGCCGCCGGCATTCCCGTGAGGCGCAGCCGTTGGCGTGCCGCCGCCAGCAAGTCAGCATCACCGTTACGTTTAAGTGCGAGGAATTCTTCCTGAGCAGCGGCCCATTCCGGCACCAGGATATCCGCCAACGGTGCATTTGCCTTGAGCACATCGCCGGGAGCGCGGGCATAAACCCGCTCAACAAAACCGGCGGTACGCGCCTGAATCACGGCGACGTCCCGCTCGTTGAACGCCAACACGCCGACCACGTCCAGACTGGAAGCGAGGACGCCACGGGTGACGGTCGCGAGGCGCAGTCCCAAATTCTGAGTCAGGCCCGGGTCGATGCTGATGGCGGCACCGGTGGTTGCGCCATCCGCGTACTGCGGTACCAGCTGCATGTCCATGAAGGGCGATTTGCCCGGTTTCTCGAACTTCTGCTGCGGGACCATCGGGTCGTACCAATACAGCACCTTGCGTTCGTCTTGCGTCTTGAGACTCTGCTCGGGGCGCGCATCAGGCATTGCGTTCATGCGTTGCTGAGCGAACCAGTAACCGCCTGCAACCCCTAGGGCGACCGACAAGCCAGTCAACACAGCCGTTTTCCAGAATCGAGTGCTCATTGGCTGGTTTCCCCATAATTGAAATACAAGCGCGCATTGGTCAGGGCTCGCTGTTCTTCGACGTCGATCTGTTTGAGACGGGCCTCGATGAGTTCACGTCGAGCCGCGACGACCGGCGCCAGATCACCCTTGCCGGCGCGGTAGCTGGCCATGGTCAGCCCGACCTTTTCCTTGGCTAGGGGCACCAGACTTTCCTGACTGCGGCGTACAGCACGGTTCAGACGCTCGTAGTCGGCCAGATCCGCCTCCAGTTGCTCGGTATGCTCGCGTGTAAGGGTTTCGCGCTCGGCTTCCAGTTGATTCAGCTCAGCGTGTTTGGCGGCGATCTTGGGATTTTGTCGGGAGCCGGGGAACAGTGGTAGGTCAAAGGTGAATTGCACGCTGACCATGTCGCCGAACTCCCGCCCGCGGCGCTGGTAATCGAGTTCCCAGCTCCAGTCGGACTGCTTTTCCGCCTCGGCTTCATGCACCTTGGCTTCGGCTTCGCGGGTCATCGGCGTGAAAGCCGCCAGCGCGGGATGATGTTGCAGCTTATGGGAATAATCTGACGTATCGACGGTCCATTGCGGCAAGCCACCGGTTGGCTCGTCGTTGGCCGCCGGGCCAATCCAGCGCTTGAGGGCCGCTCGAGCTTGAGCACGCAGGCGGATCAGTTCGTCCTGTTGTTCCGCCAACTGAGCTGCCTCCTGTTTCGGTGTTACCGCATCGGCAGGCTGGGCACGACCACCGGCGATCTGCGCCCGAACAGTATCGGTCAACAGACGATTTTCTTTGTAAAAGTCCAGGAACAGCGCCTCTTTACGCTCGACTGAATAGCTGCTGATCCAGGCCAATGCCGTGGCCTGGCGGACATTCAGACGCTCGACTCGACTCTCAGCCGCGGCTCGATCGACGGCCGCCTCGGCCACCTCAATACGTGCTTTGCGTTTGTCGCGGTTGGGCACTTCCTGCATGACCCCAACCATCTGCATGGTCATGAAGTCCTGGTCTATGCGCCAGCGATCGGGACCGCCAATGGGGTAGTTCTGCACGCCCAGCAGTAATTTCGGATCGGGTAATTCACCGGCCGGAATGGCAGCACTACTGGCGGCTTGCAGTTTGGCGGTTTGGGCCATCAGCGACGGGGCATTGTTTTCGGCCAGTCGCAAGGCTTCATCGAGTGTCAGCGGGGCGGCTAGGCTCGGCAATGCCAGCACGCTTGCCGCCAAGGCAGCCACGACGGGCCACCCTGTGCAATAGCGTATGGAGTTCATGCTCACGATTCCTGTGATGTTCCACTGCGCGCCTCTTAGACATGCGCGCAGAAATGCCATCCCGCCAAGGCAGGATGAGACTCAGTGTGGTACAGGAATCAAACGCGAGGCGGTCGCCACACCCCGGACGGGGTCTGAATGGGCAGGAAGTCGCTGAAGAGGGATAGCACCAGCGGACTGGAAAAACGGGTGGCAGGTTTCACAATCGACACTTGCAGCAAACTGCCGCTCTTGCACTCCTGACCAGGCTTGCAGGGTTTGCCATGATCGGAGGGGCTTTTCATGTCGTGACAGCAGTCTTGACCCATATCCCCCATCATCACCATGCCCGCTGTTTTCATTGGGCAAGGTTCTGTCGGTGCCTGAATACCCGCCATCCCGCTGAGGGGAAGCGCCAGGCTAATCAGGAAAATGAGACAACAGCGCAGGTAGCGTTTCATGCGGGGGAGTCTAGCTGCTGGTAACGGACTGTACAATTATGAATCTGTCAGGAAGAGCCCGTCGGATGCATCTGAAGGTCAATAAAAACCTCCTCATGTAGAAACAAGGACTCGCTAAACAGCCAGACACAGCTCATGGCATGTCGCTCGGATCACGTTTGATCGGTTTGTCCTTAAGTGTGTCATCGGTAGTTGGGGCATCTTTGTGCATGCCGCGCATACAAAACACCATCATTAGCGGACACAGCAGCAACAGCAAGAGTGGCGCAGCGGCCACGATCCAGGTTTGAAAAGCCGGGAACAAGACATAGGCTACCGCCAGGATAATGGCGGCACCGACGCCAAGCCGGAGCATTGTGGGGTTATTACGAGTCATGATGCTCTCCTTTCGGGCAAGTCATGGGAAGTAGGTCATCCAGAACCGGCCCAAATGGTTGCTCAGCGTCATCGCAATGCTCGGCCAGATTTGACAGAGCCTCGCGCATGACCTCAAGCGTGATAATTCGCGCATTCAGCGCATTGATGTTGCTCAGCGCAATGACCTGAACCTCGTTGTCAGGACGATTGCGGTCGCGCCATAACGTCAGCAAGGTACGAACCTGTTCAACCGGGAACCCCAGATCCCGCGCGTGATGAACAAAGCGCAAAACCTGTACATCGTCCTCGCGGTAGATGCGATAGCCAGACCGCGTGCGACGTGACTGTGGGATCAGGTCGATGCGCTCGTAGTAGCGGATCATCCGAGTGGACACGCCACTGACACTTGCCGCCTCACCAATGTTCACTAGATCCTCCTACTCGAAGAACCACCGAGTCAGCCCTATGCTTGTTGTGCAGGACGCGGGTCATGCCAGCTACTTCGAGCGTCCATTACCGAACACGACCAGCGGGCAAGGTAGCTGGCCATCGCCAATTTCCTGAAGTACCTCTTTACCTTAAGGTTGGACCTTGTCATTGCGGCAAGGTCAAGCAGCAGCGCAATTGCTGTCGTTTGAGTAACCATCTCAACGCCGATCACGCAGAAATGTTTTCTAATTCAAGTATTTATAGGGTTAATACCCTGGTTCCGCCTTGTCTTGGTATGTCTCCTATACTGATTCGCGCCGACAGGTCCAACGCAGATACTCGAACGCCGTCGGAACAGCAGTCAGCGTGCTGACAGCTACCCTCCCAGTCACAGCAAGGAGACCAAACATGGCAATCCGCATTGGCGACGAAGCTCCCTGCAATTAAACGCCAGGCACACCGTCGCCACCCCGGTTAACTGGCGTCCGGGTGAGGACGTCATCATTCCGACTTCGGTATCCGACGAGGACGCCAGGAAGAAATACCCGCAGGGCTTCAAGACGTTGAAGCCCTATCTGCGCACTGTGGCACAGCCGAAGTAACAACCACCCGCAAAGGCTCAGTCACGAGTGGAGAATGGATTATGTATCTGGGAACGACGCTACGCCGGACGCTATCGATTGGAGTGTTGATTGGGTTCACCCACCTGACCGCCGGCGCGGCGCCGGCAGTCACCTTGAAGCATGTTCACGGGCTCGCTTTCAGCCAGGATGGGCAGCAGCTGTCCATCCCCAGTCATGACGGCCTGGCTCTGTACCGTGATGGCCACTGGAGCAAGGCTCCTGGGCCTGAACACGACTACATGGGCTTTTCTGTCGGTCGTCAGGCGATCTATAGCAGCGGCCATCCGGCCAGTGGCAGTGCCCTGGTCAATCCTCTCGGGCTGATCAAAAGCAGTGATGGTGGAAGTATCTGGCAGCCGCTTGGACTTCAGGGTGAGTCGGACTTCCATCTGCTAGCCAGCGGTTTCGACAGCGGAGCTATTTACGCTTACAACACGCGTCCGAACTCGAAAATGACCGCTGCTGGCTTGTACTACAGCCTGAACGACGGAGCCACCTGGCAGCATGCTTTGGCGCAGGGGATGGGTTCAGAGCCGAGGGCATTGGCGGTGCATCCCACTGACAGCAAAACAGTTGCCGTGGCGACCAGCAGTGGTCTGTTTTTATCAAACGATGCCGGTGAACATTTCCAACCAGTTCTCCAAGACGCTCAGGTGCTGAGCGTCAGCTTCAGCCTCGACGGAAAGAGCTTATGGTTCGGCAGTTATGACAAAGTACCACGGCTCTCGATCCTGGACCTGAAGACCCACGAGATCAGTGCTCTCGGTTTACCACCACTCGATCAGGACGCCGTCGCTTACCTGGCGCAGAGTCCAACCAATGCTCAGGAGTGGGCGATAGCGACCCTCAAGCGTGACGTCTATCTGTCGCAAGACGAAGGCAAGACCTGGAAAGCTATCGCACAGGCGGGGCAAACGTTGGAATAACGCCTCAGCCCGGTGTGTCCCCTATCCACAACACCCTCGCTGCGCTTGAATCGGTGGGCATTTCACCGAGCCGAAGGAGCAGAACACGCAGCAGTCGCCTGGATCAGGGCGCAATAGACTTTTGCAGTTGCTGCATTCGTAGAAATACAGACAGGCATCTGTGGGCATGCTTTCGCGCTTGGCGAAACCACAGTGCGGGCAGGTCAGCAGAGACTCAAGAACAAGGGTACTCATGGGGTATCACTTCTGCACGGTGGAGGGGTAGCCTGCGTTCATGGTCGCCTTGGTGAGCGCTTCGTACGTGGCTTGGTCCGGGTCGAAGGTCACAGTGGCTGTTTTCTTGTCGAAATCGACCGTGACCGCATTTACGCCTGGTACTTTCTGCAGTGCCTTCTTCACTGTGATCGGGCAAACCTCGCAGGTCATGTTCTGCACTTCGAGCGTAATGGATATTGGCGGGGCGGCCAGCGCTGCCAAAGGTAAGCTGACCAGCAGGGCAATCAGTAGTGAGCGCATGGTGACCTTCTCTCAGTAAAACAATGGGGCTAACCAAGGCACGGCCAACAGGCCGAGCAGTAGTACTGCAACCAGCCAGAAAATGAACCGTTGCCGTTTTAGGGTACGAGAGACAGCGCAAGACGAACCCGAAGCGCAGGCCTGAGGTACAAGGTAGAGTTTGTAGAAGGCCGAACCGAGAAATAGCAGCGTCAGCCCGATGAAGATGGGGCGATAGGGCTCCAGTGCCGTCAAATTTGCGACCCAGGCACCGCCAATCCCAAGGGTCAGTAATACCAGTGGTCCGACGCAACAGACTGATGCGCCAATAGCGGCAAGCGCACTGGCGAACAGCGAGTTCTTCCCCGTGATAAATGCCATGTCGGTTTCCTTGAGCCCGTTTATCCAAGTGATATTGTAAATCCTGTACCTAGGTACGGAATCAAGGGGGATGTGGTGTTGAAAGAGCTGACCATTGGAAAACTGGCGGATGCAGCTGGAGTGAGTGTCGAGACCATTCGCTATTACCAGCGACTCGGCCTGCTGGATGAGCCCACCAAGCCGCTGGGTGGTCACCGGCGCTATGCGGCGGAACAGGCTGAGTGCCTGCGCTTTATCAAACGAGCGCAGGCACTCGGCTTTACGCTATCGGAAATCGGTGGACTGTTACGGCTGGATAAAGGCTGTGCGTGCGCCGAGACGCGGGCATTAGCAGTCAGCAAGCTGGCGCTAATTGAACAGAAAATCGCCGACCTTGCCGCGTTGCAAAAGAACCTGGTCAGCCTGGTGCAGCAATGTGATGCCGGAGATGGAGGGTTGAATTGTCCAATCATCGAGTCACTGGAGCATGAGTAATCCTGATTACCCAGGATGAATAATCTAAAATGGCGCCTATAAGCCGATGCTAGTCTTGATAGATACGCCGCTAGGTCGGCGCTGTTTGCGACTCCATTGGAGTTGCCGGTTAACAATGGGGGATTGAGCCAACACGCTTCGTGGTGGTCGTGGGGGACTGGTCGGCACTGTGCCGGCAGGATAGGGATTATGAGTAGCCCCCAAGCGATTCACCCGATTTGGCTCCGGCTGACCCATTGGGTCAACGTCATCGCGGTGTTCATTCTGGTGATGAGCGGCTGGCGTATCTATAACGCGTCACCGATTTTTTCCTTTCGGATTCCCGACAGCATCACCCTGGGTGGTTGGTTGGCGGGTGCACTTTTGTGGCATTTCGCGGCGATGTGGGTACTGGTCATCAACGGCACCCTTTACCTTCTACTCAATATTTTCTCCGGCCGCATCGCCTACAAGTTTTTCCCGATACGCCCCACCGAAGTTTTGCATGATTGCCTGGCGGCCCTCAGGGGAAAGCTCGCCCATGTCGACTTGCGGCAATACAACTCCCTGCAAAAGCTCGCCTACCTCTTTGTCGTGCTCGATCTCATTGTGCTCGTGCTGTCGGGTCTGGTGATCTGGAAACCGGTGCAGTTTCCTCTGCTGAGGGAACTGATGGGCGACTATGACTCAGCGCGCATCGTGCATTTTGTCTGCATGGGCCTGCTGGTCGCCTTTACCGTGGTGCATCTTGTGATTGTGGCCCTCGTGCCACGCACCCTGATTGCCATGCTGCGTGGACGCTGAACCATGATCAGAAAAGTTAAACAAGACGGGCTAGATGACACCGCCATCATCAAATCGGTAGCGCAGGAACTTGATCTACCCGCACGTAGAGAATTCCTTCGGCATGTCTGGACGCTGGGCGGGATTGTCTTGCTGACAGGGTGTCGCCTGGATGGCAGCGACTCCGTGGAGTCCATGCTGAAAATGGTCTCGCGCTTCAACGACAAGGTGCAGGCGGCACTATTCGATCCGAGCAGACTGGCACCGACCTACCCCGAGTCCATGATGACACGCCCATTTCCCTTCAATGCCTACTACGACCGCAACAGCATCCCGAACATCGACGGTGCTGGTTTCAATCTCGCGGTTGGTGGCCTGGTCCAGGATAAGCACAGCTGGACCCTCACCGAGCTGAACCAGCTGCCGCAAACCAGTCAGGTTACGCGGCTGATTTGCGTGGAGGGGTGGAGCGCCATCGGCAAATGGGGTGGGGTGACCTTTTCGACCTTTCTACAACGCGTGGGCGCTGATACCAGCGCCAAATATGTGGGACTGAAATGCGCTGATGACTATTACAGCAGCATCGACATGCCCACGGCTCTACACGCGCAGACGCTGCTCACCCTGAGCTATGACGATCAGGTCTTGCCGCCGGAATATGGCTACCCTTTGCGGCTGCGTATGCCGACCAAACTGGGCTTCAAGAACCCCAAACATGTTGTGGAGATCTTTGTGACCAATGACTACCCCGGTGGCTATTGGGAGGATCAGGGTTACAACTGGTTTAGTGGCAGTTGAACATTCCAGGACCATCAGCACTAGCTGAATGACGGACACATCAAAAAACCGTCAGCCAGTAACCGAGGGCTCAACACATGAATTGGCTGATTTCGTGCTTGGTACCAAGTCTTTTCGTATTGATGATGGGGCTTGCCCAGGCAACAGAGGGCGCGGGGCCGGGCATGATCATGATGGGGAACGGCATGATGGCTGCTTGCGTTGTGTTTGGACTGCTCATACTGGCGGTGCTTGTCCTCGCGATTCTGGCGCTGATCAAGTACTTGCGCAGCGGCAAGTAAAACTTCCGTCTGCAACCAACGCTGATGGTGCCATAGGCCTACCTTCCGTTATCACTATCACTGCTATCACACGGATTGGCATCTGGTTCCGTTCAAGTGCTTCCCTATCCTTAATGCCCCCCCAAAGGAGCTGATTGGAAAGTAAAGTTCTGCCTGAATGGGGAGCAGCGACTTTGGGGAATAAGGGCATTGTCAGCGAAAGAAAGCAGTGCCTTGTGGTGACGACCGGCGAGGAAGGCCAGAAGAGACCTGTGGGTGGAGGAGTGGTAGATGACTAGCTACGCTCACTCTGCTACCGGACGGATCAAGCAGATTGGCCATTGCGTCTACGGTGTATTCCCTTCAAGGAGAATCTCATGGGTATCCGAAAGAATCAGAAGAACCTGACCGCGGCGGAGTGGAAGGCATTGATTGCTGCCATCAATGCCATGCATGGCCCTGAGGCACCGGCTCCTGCTTATCGCCGATTCGTATCACTCCACGTGGAGGCCATGGACATGTCCCATATGGATTGGAGTGTTCACGCTATGCCAATGAATGGGAGATGGATGCCAGGAAAGAACTTCCTTACCTGGCACCGACGACTTTTGAAGCTTTTTGAAGAGCGCATTCAAACCATCGACCCAACTGTTTCAATACCCTATTGGGATTCCATCACCGACCGCGGCGTACCGACTGCACTGGCTGATTCCAGCCTTCTCGCGCGTTGGTCAGTGACGCGCCAGTGGGACGCTTCGAAGCTCGCGGCAGCCGCCGATTTGCTCGCTGTTAATACCTTTCCAGGTACTTTCAGCGGGTTTCAAACACTGCTTGAAGGCACAGTGCATGGAGGTACACACAATGCCGTTGGGGGTAACATGAAGGGTTCCAGTTCACCCACCGATCCTTTGTTTTGGCTGCATCATGCATTTATCGACAAGACGTGGGCTGATTGGCAAGCGAGTCCAAACGGGAAGAATCCACCAACGCCTAGCCAGGTTCTGAAGCCCGTCGATATGGGTGTTGGCATTCCATTTGGTGTGAAGGTCTCTTCACTGTTGAGCATCAATACGCTTGGCTACTCCTACGTGTAGAGGGCAGTGTTGAATCTCAAATTCCAATCGAAAAGGGGCGGATGAATCGCCCCTTATTTTGCTGACGGATGAGACCGACCGCATCGGGCCGGTTGCGCCCCATCAGTACCTATATTCAGATTAGGTTCCTGGGTATTCAGCAATGATCTGATCGGTGCCTGCTTTAGTCAGGCCGACAATCTGATAAGCGTCGTGCTTTCCATCGACTTCCATCCCTGGTGAGCCTGCCGGCATACCGGGCGCCACGATCCCGACCAGGTCATTGCGTTTGCTCATCGCAATTATTTGCTCAGCGGGTACATGGCCCTCAACAAACTTCCCATTGATCACCGCGGTGTGGCACGACGAGAGTCGTGGAGCGACACCGAGGTCCTGTTTAACCGCGCTCATGTTGGTTTCTACATGGTCAATGACAGTGAAGCCGTTGGCCTCAAGGTGCTGAATCCATTTCTTGCAGCACCCGCAGTTTGCATCTCGATGGACATCGATTGTCAGGGCCTGTGCTGCGTGAGCAGTTGAACCAATGAACAGTGCCGCGAATGTCGCGATGCGTAATGCACGCAGGCGGAAGTTATTTTGCATGGGTAATATCCTTTGCCTTGGCAGCGGTGTGAACCTTTGAAGTTTCGACACCCGCTGCATGGCCGTGCGTGATGTTTCTACCCTGAGCGAGGGAGAAGTCTCCCCGATCACTCAAAGTTCTTGATGGTGTTGCTCAGGCAAATGACTCAGAACCACATCCGAATACCGGCTACAAATCGAGCCTCGTTGGTCTTTTGTCCTTCGTCTTCGGCCAGGTCGGCGGTCTTGCCATAGGAGCGATTCCAGGTCACCCCGATATAGGGGGCAAATTCGCGGAAAATTTCATAGCGCAAACGCAAGCCCACTTCGGTATTCGCCAAGCCCGAGCCAATGCCGCGCTGAGGATCGTTTTTCCCGTAGAGATTCGCTTCAGCGGTCGGCTGCAAGATCAGGCGATTGGTGAGCAGAATGTCGTAGTCACCCTCGAACCGAGCGGCAGTCTGGCCGTTCTCACCGATGTAAGCTGTCGCTTCGGTTTCGAAGTTGTAGAGGGCCATCCCCTGAATGCCAAGAGCCCCCCAAGTCTGTGGTGAGCCAGGTTTGAAGTCTTGGCGTACGCCGGTGACGACATCCCACCACGGACCGATCGAATGCCCCCAAAGCGCTTGGAGTTCGGCGCTCTCGGTTACGCCGTTGGTACGTTCACCTTCCGAACGCAACCACAGGCGATCAACGTCTCCACCGATCCATCCCTTTGCATCCCAGCTCAGCGCGCTGCCGTTGTCAGCATCCTGGTACTCGAACTTATCAAGCAGGATGAAGGAGTTGAGTTTTTTGTCGTGGACGCCATGACCAGCCACCGGTGGAAAGGCGGCTGCACGATCAGCGTCGGTAAGTACGGGAATGGGGGTACGACTCGTGGTGGTCGCTCCTGCATCCATACTCATATTGCTGTGGTCCATGCTCTCCATGCCGTCCATTTGGCCTTGGTCCATGTTCATCTTGCTGTGATCCATGGCCCCCATCTTGCTATGGTCCATGGTTCCCATCGAGCCGTGATCCATCTCTTCAGCGGCGTTGGCCACGGCAAAGAAAGCAAGACTGACGGAGACTGCCAGTGCAATCAAGGCTGGGCGCAAAAGCTTACTGGTCATGATCTCAATCTGCCTTTTTGGTTTTTTGGTCATGATCCATCGACTCATGGCTCATCTTGTTGTGATCCATTGCCTCGTGATCAGGTTTGGACTCGCCCATCAGCGATTTTCGATTTAGGTAAGTACTCATAACCCGTCTCCTTTACTCATCTACCCGTACTTCACGGAACATGCCCATTTCCATATGGAATAGCAGGTGGCAGTGATAGGCCCATCGTCCCAGAGCGTCGGCGGTGACTCTGTAGCTGCGTTTGGTTCCGGGCGGCATATCGATCGTGTGTTTGCGCACCATGAATTTGCCGTTCTCATCCTCAAGATCACTCCACATGCCGTGGAGGTGGATGGGGTGGGTCATCATGGTGTCGTTCACCAGCGTGATGCGTAGACGCTCGCCATACTTGAGGCGCAACGGCTCGGCGTCAGAGAATTTAATGCCGTTGAATGACCACGAGAACTTCTCCATATGACCGGTCAGATGCAGCTCAATGGTGCGATTGGGTTCGCGGCCATCAGGATCCTGGAAAGTACTCTTCAGGTCAGAATATGTGAGCACGCGACGGCCGTTGTTTCGTAAGCCAATGCCAGGATCGTTGAGCTTCGGCGTTGGGCTCATGGCTTGCATATCAACCAAGGGGTTGTTGGTTTCGGAAGCTGGGTGAGACTGCATATCACCCATGCCGCTCATGCCAGCCATTCCTGACATATCACCATGATCCATACCCGTCATCTTGCTGTGATCCATGCCGGCCATGTTGGACATGTCGCCCTGGTCCATACCGGTCATCTTGCTGTGGTCCATGCCGGCCATGGTGGACATGTCGCCCTTGTCCATGCCGGTCATCTTGCTGTGATCCATGCCGGCCATGTTAGACATGTCACTGCTGTCCATGCCGGTCATGTCGCCCTGGTCCATACCGGTCATCTTGCTGTGGTCCATTCCGGCCATGCCAGACATGTCGCCACCCATGCTGCCATGGTCCATGCCGGCCATACCGCCCATTCCCATGTCATCCATGGTCAAAAGAGGGCGGGGATCGATCGCCGGTACCGGCGCTTTCAACCCTTCGCGTACCGCCAGGGTTCCGCGTGCATAACCGGTTCGATCCATGGATTGGGCGAAAATGGTGTAAGCCTCTTGGCTAGTAGGCTCCACGATCACGTCATAGGTTTCTGCCACAGCGATGCGGAATTCATCGACGCTGACAGGGTTGACGTGCTGGCCGTCAGCGGCCACAACGGTCATTTTCAGGCCTGGGATACGGACGTCGAAGTAGCTCATGCCCGAGCCGTTGATAAAGCGCAGGCGCAGCTTCTCACCCGGTTTGAAAATCCCGGTCCAGTTACCGTTAGGGGCCTGGCCATTCATGAGGTAGGTGTAAGTATCCCCACTGACGTCTGCGAGATCGGTGGGGTTCATTTTCATTTCGGCCCACATCTTCCGATCGGCCACGGCTGCGGACCAGCCTTGCTTGCTGACATCGTCGATGAAGTCGCCAACAGTGCGTTTGTGGTGGTTGTAGTAGTCCGATTGCTTCTTGAGCTTGGCCATGACGCGACCAGGATCTTCATCGGTCCAGTCGGTCAGCATCACCACGTAATCACGGTCGTATTGAAAAGGTTCAGGCTCTTTCGAGTCGATCACGATTGGACCGTAAACGCCTACCTGTTCCTGTAAACCCGAGTGGCTGTGGTACCAGTACGTACCGTTCTGATGAACTTTGAATTTGTACTCGTACATGCCATCGGGCGCGATACCGTGAAAGCTCAAGCCTGGCACACCATCCATGTTGGCCGGCAGGATGATCCCATGCCAATGGATTGAGGTGTCCTGGTCTAGACGGTTTTTCACACGCAGTGTGACCGTTTCTCCTTCGCGCCAGCGCAGCAGGGGCCCCGGCAGAGTGCCATTGATGGTCATTGCGGTGCGCGGCGAACCGGTGATGTTTACCGGGGTTTCACCAATAAACAGATCAAACTCGTTGCCGGTCAGTACGCTCGGCAGGCCAGGACTGGTCACTGCCCATACAGGGGTGCGCCACAGACCAAGGCCGCCAAGAATGCCACCAGCTGCCAGGCCTTTGACGAAGGTCCGCCTAGAGGTTTTGGAATGCATGCCGTTTATGTCCAATCAATCAAAGGGGAGCTGTGCGAAACAACCAGTGAGTTGCTCATACAGGTTGAAGGCACTCTCTCGGGAATTCGTGTTGAGCCCGGATGAGCTTCGCCCGCCGTCACTAAAGACGAATTGATACGGTGAGCGAGCTCAGAAATTGCCACATTTGGACAACCACGGTGATTACATTTCTGTCAGCTTGGGAGTGCGTCAAGCTATTCAGCAATTAGCGTGGTCGGCGGCTTTGGCTTTGCTTTCTGCTACGGGTGATTGGGGGCCTTGCTTTTGGGCGACCTGGGACGCCTCCATTGAGTTCTGTCTGGCCGCTTCCATGCGTGCGAATGCGCGATCACTGCCGCCTTCAGCCATCGCCAGAGAAGAGACGGTCAGGGCTGCGATGACCAACAGGGTTTTCATGGATTTCATTTGGGTATCCTCGGATGAGATTTGGATACCCCCGTTGAAGTTACATCAAGACGTAATTCGTGGGGGCAGAGTTCAAGACGCGACGCAATCTTAAAACTCTCCTCCTGTCAGAAGCCTTAAGTGAGCATTACCGTTGTGTCAGGTTGCGATTTTAAGGAGACAGTGCTCATAAGAAACGTAAGCGCGTGAACTGACCAGCGCCCTCAGGTGCTGATTTTCGAAGGGAAACCCAACGCGTCAACAACTGCGCGGACGCGCTCTGGGCTTTCGTTGCTTTCGACGTTGACCTTCCCGGCATTACGGTCCACCGAAACCGTTGCCTCGCTATCCAACGCCTGAATGGTTTTGGTGATTTTGCTAACGCAACCGCCACAACCAATGTCTGATACATCTAAGACGAACATAGTTATTCCTCTCGTATTGAGCGGCATCTTTAGCCGCAGCCACAGCATCAACGTTGACACGATAGGAAGGTCAAGGGTTGTCTGAGCCCACACTTGAATGGTGTCGACGTCTCACTCTATACGGGTGTTCCTCAGCCTCAACGCATTGAACACCACGGATGCGGAGCTGACGCTCATGGCGATGGCCGCGACCATCGGCGACAAGAGATGTCCGGTCAGTGGATACAGCAGGCCTGCGGCGAGCGGGATACCCATCGAGTTGTAGATAAAGGCGAAGCCCAGGTTTTGCCGCATGTTTTTTACTGTCGCGACAGACAGGGCACGCGCTCGAAGGATCCCCATCAAGTCGCCTTTTACCAGGGTGAGCTGCGCGCTGTTCATCGCGACGTCTGTCCCTGTCCCCATCGCGATGCCCACATCTGCTCGAGCCAGAGCCGGTGCATCATTGATACCGTCACCAGCCATGGCAACCCGTCGACCGTATTGCTGAAGGTCTGCGACCAGGCGCTCCTTGTCCTGAGGTTTCACTTCACCGTGGACTTCTTCAATGCCCATCTCCTTGGCTACAGCTCGTGCCGTGGTGAGGCCGTCTCCAGTGGCCATGATGATTTTTACATTGTCAGCTTTGAGCTTGGTGACAGCCTCTTTAGAGGTCGGCTTGATCGGGTCTGACACTGCGAGCAATCCGGCCAGGACTCCGTCGACCGCCAGGTAGATGATGCTGATGCCCTCAAGGCGCAATTGCTCGGCGCGGTTCCTGAGGGGGCTGATGTTCACACCAGCCTCTTCCATCAAGGCGGTATTACCTAGTTGGGCTTTCTTGCCACCTATCAAACCGCTGACCCCAATTCCTGAGCCGGACTCGAACGACTCAGGCTTGGTTAGGACAAGATTTTCAGCACGAGCATGATCAACAATGGCATGAGCCAAGGGATGCTCACTGCCTTGATCGAGGCTGGCGGCCAGTTGAAGTACATCGTTTTTGACGAATTTCTGCGTGGCTTCCACACTATGAAACACCGGGCGCCCCTCTGTCAGGGTGCCGGTCTTATCGACGATCAGTGTGTCGATCTTGCAAAGGTTCTCGATGGCACTGGCATCTCTGAACAGCACGCCCATGCTGGCCGCTTTACCCGTGGAAACCATGATCGACATAGGGGTCGCGAGCCCCAGGGCACAGGGGCAGGCAATAATCAGTACGGCGACCGCATTGATCAGGCCAAAGACCCAACTGGGTTCAGGACCGAACAGCCCCCACCCCAGAAGAGTCAGCAGGGCAATCGCGATTACCCCCATCACAAAGTAACCAGCGACGGCGTCAGCCATACGTTGCATGGGAGCTTTAGAGCGTTGGGCACGGACCACCATCTGCACGATTTGCGACAGCATGGTTTCGGCACCAATCTTTTGCGCTTCCATCACCAGGCTGCCATGAGTATTGAGCGTGGCCCCGATCAGGCTATCCCTGCTTCTTTTCATCACTGGTAGGGGCTCGCCGGTCAGCATCGACTCATCGACCGCGCTTTCACCCTCCAGTACCGAGCCATCGACAGGAACTTTTTCACCTGGTCTTACCCATAGGTGATCACCCTTATGCACATGCGTCAGAGGGATGTCTTCCTCTGTGCCATCGGCATTGATCCTGCGTGCGGTTTTCGGAGACAGACCAAGAAGAGACTTAATTGCCGCAGACGTTTGTGATCGAGCTTTGAGTTCAAGCATCTGCCCGAACAAGGTCAGCGAGATGATCACTGCTGCGGCTTCGAAGTAGACGCCGATACGGCCATCTTGCATGAAGGTGACGGGAAAACTCTGGGGATGCAGGGTGGCTACGACGCTGTAAAGATACGCAGCCGCTGTCCCCAGGCCAATCAAGGTCCACATATTGGGACTGCGATGACGAATGGACGCGATACCCCTCACAAAAAAGGGCCAACCGGCCCATAGGGTCACGGGGGTTGCAAGGATTAGCTCGATCCAGTTCTGGGTAGTCCCATGGAAAATTTGCAGGGAATGTCCCGCCATAGCGAGCACTGTCACTATTACGGTTAATGGCAATGACCATCAAAAGCGACGGGTGAAATCCTTGATCTCGGGGTTTTCTTCCTCTTCCAGCCCAGGCATGACTGGCTCCAATGTCATGCCACATTTAGGGCAGATGCCGGGGCCTGACTGACGTATCTCTGGGTGCATGGGGCACGTGAATTCAGTACCCGCCTGCGGCTTTGGCTGGCTAGAGTGTTCGGGAGCAGATGGGTTCTCGAGATAAGGATCAGGATCAGCTCGAAACTTCTCTTGACACTTCAGACTGCAAAACTGATAGGTCTGCCCCTCATAACGCTCACTGAACTTGCTCGGAGGGGTAACAGCCATGCCGCACACTGGATCGCGTAGACCTCCATCTTGGAGTTTTACCGGATGGGCGTGATTATGCTCGAGGTGACTCGTGGCGTTAGGCATGACTAGTTTCCTTTATCATCCTTGTTGGTTTGCGAACTCACGTGTCGGTTATGACCGCCATGGCCGTGCCCGAAAAAATGCATCAACGGGCAGATCAACAGGATCAGATAGGGCAGATAAGGTGAAACATGGCCGAAGTGTTCCCGGACCACGTAGAAAACCCCGATCGCAGTCAGCATGATCAGTACGACACCCGTTTTGCTCCTCCAGAAGGGTGAAGGAGCGCTTTCAACCGAATGCGGAAGATTAGTCATGATGTAGTCCCCACTGTCCTCGCAAGAGTTGCGGTGACTTATGCGACTGAGAGTAGTCAACGCTCCCTTTGAGGCTGTGATATCGATCAAGCCACGTTTATTTCACTTCAAACTGACCCACCATTCCCGACTGATAGTGTCCGGGAACGTTGCAGGCAAACTCCAGACCTGTGCTCTTGGGAAAGGTCCAGATAAGCTCTTTGGTTGTCCCTGGTTCGATCAGAATGCTGTTGGGATCGTCGTGCTCCATCCCGACCATCTTCATACCACCCATGCTGTGTCCCATATCACTCATGTCTTGCCCTTTTCCGGTAGGACTGAGCGTGCCGTTCTGGAACATAGCTGCCATCTCTTTTTGATGCGTGGCATGGGCAGCTGCTTTGCCTATGTTGAATTCATGCAGTAGCGAACCTTCGTTGCGCAGGACGAAGCGAACCGTCTCTCCAGGTTTGACATCAATGTTTTTGTGCTCAAAGAAAATATCGCCCATTTTCATCTCAATCGTACGAGTAACGTCGGCAGACGCCCCTGGCTGGCCACTGTCATCTTTCCCGTGGCCCACGTTGGCCATGGCTGTAGAGCCGAGTAGAAGCGTTATTGCAGCGATAACCGGGATGGCAAATTTAGCTTTCATAGGAACCTCAGAGTGAGTAGCGCTGGCTAGAGAGCCGGATGAGCAGGTGAAAGTGTTCATGTTCCAAACCTAGACAGTGCTGGCTGACATCAAGCTGAAGCCAAGATTACTTTTCTGTCAGTTTCTGGTTGGCTCGACTAATTCGATGCAAACTCAGCCTCATCATCACTTGAGAGCCATCCCATGAGACTTCTGGTTGCTGAAGACGAACCGAAAATAGGTATCTATTTGCAACAGGGCCTTACTGAGGCAGGGTTCAATGTCGATCGCTTCACCAACGGTACGGAGGCCCTTCAACATGCCCTGAGCGAAGCATATGACCTGTTGATTCTGGATGTCATGATGCCGGGCCTGGATGGGTGGGAAGTCCTTCAGAAGGTGCGTTTGTCAGGGAAGGACGTCCCGGTACTTTTTCTGACCGCGCGAGACCGCGTTGAGGATCGGGTCAAGGGACTTGAGCTCGGAGCTGATGATTACCTCATCAAACCCTTCGCATTCTCTGAATTGCTGGCTCGAGTCAGGACGCTGCTCCGTCGCGGTAATAACGTGCCCTCGCAAACCCTTATGAAATTGGCCGATCTTGAGGTTGACCTGCTCAAACGCAGGGCCATTCGGGGAGGCAAACGCATAGACCTTACGGCCAAGGAGTTTGCGCTGCTGGAACTGCTGCTCCGTCGCCGAGGCGAAGTGCTGCCCAAGTCGCTCATCGCCTCGCAAGTTTGGGACATGAACTTTGACAGCGATACCAACGTAATCGAGGTTGCGGTGCGCAGGCTCAGGGCGAAGATTGATGATGACTTTGAGGTCAAGCTGATCCAGACCTGCCGCGGCATGGGCTACATGCTCGATGCACCCGATTCGGAATCGGAACCGGAATGAACCGTCTATCCCTGACTACCCGCATGAGTTTGATGTTCATGCTTGCGGTAACGGCGGTGCTCACCGTTGCCGGGCTCAGCTTCAATAACCTCAGCCGGCATCATTTCAAAATGCTGGATCAGCAGGCCCTGAACGAAAAGCTCCACTCAACCCAAAGAATCTTGGGAGAGCTGAAGAGCATCGATCAATTCGGCGATTTCAAGCCTGAGCTACAGGCGTTGCTCGGTGCTCACCGTGACTTGACGGCCCTAATTATAGATGGTGACGGTAGGTTGCTTTTCGCTGATCCCGGGCCAGTAGATGTTCCGGAGGAGTTCCGCACGACGACAAGCAACAATGTCTGGGAATGGCAGGACCAAGAGCAGATGTTCCGCGGGGTGACGGCACAAGCCATCGTTACGGGGCAAGACAAACCACTGACCGTCATTTTGATCTTTGACGTTACTCAGCATATGTCCTTCTTCGCGACGCTTCAGCGATGGTTCTGGATAGGGTTGGTGATCAGTGCGCTCGTCAGTGCCGCACTGGGCTGGATGGTTGCCAGCAGTGGCATGCGTCCTATTCGGCAGGTGACCAGGGTCGCTGCGTCGATGTCGGCCAAATCACTCAAAGAGCGCATCCCCTTAGCGCCGGTACCAAAAGAGCTTCAGCAGATGGTGTTGTCGTTTAATGCGATGTTATCCAGGCTGGATGACGCTTTTGTCCGGTTATCAAATTTCTCTGCGGACATTGCTCACGAACTGCGTACGCCGGTCAGTAATCTGATGACTCATACCGAAGTGGTGCTCTCTAGAAAAAGGGATATCGAGGACTACGAAGACAATCTGTATTCAAATCTGGATGACTTGAAGCGTATGTCGCGGATGATCGATGACATGCTCTTCCTGGCCAAATCAGACAACGGTCTGATCACGCATGAGAACAAACCGATAGACCTATTGGCGGTCGTGGAGAAGCTTCTTGAGTACTACCGCCTGTTGGCCGATGAGCGCGGTATCAACCTTACGGTTTCTGGGCAAGGAAGTGTCCGGGGTGACGTGTTGATGTTGCACAGAGCTATCTCGAATTTGCTTTCTAATGCGCTGCGGTACACCCCGGAGGGGCAGGTCATCAATGTTGATATCCAACAGAAAGGGCTGTCGACATTGGTGGTCGTGGAAAACCCAGGAGAAATCATTGCGCCCGAACACCTTGAAAAGCTCTTTGATCGATTCTACCGAGTAGATCCGGCGCGGCGCGAAGGAAGCCCAAGCAACGCTGGACTGGGGCTCTCAATTACGAGGTCGATCATTGAGGCTCATGAGGGCAAGATCTGGTGCACCTCATCAAACGGAAAAACAGCCTTCCATTTGGAGCTCCCTGGCGCCGGCCTGACGGGGGCCTAAACCTCAACGTGCTTCTGGTGAGAGCGTTGCCCGTCATCGGCGATCAAACGCTAGATTGGGAGCAAAGGTTAGCGCCCCCTTGCCCCGAGATGGACTGACTTGTCTTCAGGCCGCTGAACGGTCCCGGCAGTGGGGGAGTGAAAGTGAGTAGCCTAATGGCACCCCGATCTGGGCCAGCGAAACAGCCCCAAGCTGACTGAATTGTAATCGAACGGTCGGCCTTCATGTGGCATCGTGTACCGGCACTGTGACGCGGGAGTCTTGACCTACTCCCTATGTGCAGTGCGTACCGGGACGCGGCCTACGTTTGGTATTCGTCTGTGGTGTTAACAAGAATCGAGAAATAAAAACTAGATTTCCCCCAACCAAACCTCGAATCAACAGCTCAAGCTGTGAGGAGTCTTGCATGTCATTCTTTAAAACTACCACCGTAGCTGTTGCGCTTACCGCTGGTTTGCTCTTGAGCTCGCTTGCTCAGGCGCATCCGAAACTAGTCTCTTCCACCCCTTCGGAAGGCTCGACCTTGGCAGCTCCTTCAAAAATTGAGCTGCACTTCTCTGAGAACCTTACGACTCAGTTCTCAGGGGCAAAACTGATCATGACCGACATGCCAGGCATGCCGAACTCCCCAATGGGCGTCAAGGCTGGTGTCGCAGGCGGCGATGATCCGAAAATGATGGTTATCACGCCTGCCGCTCCGCTAACCACGGGTACTTATAAGGTCGAATGGCGGGCGGTCTCTTCCGACACTCATCCCATCACAGGCAACTTCTCTTTTAAAGTGAAATGATCCATGAGCGACTCAATCAACATCGCCCTTCGGTTCGTTCTTTATTTAGACCTGATGCTGCTGTTTGGATTGGCAATTTTTGGCTTGTATAGCCTTAGGGGAAAAGAGCGGGTATCCGGCGCTGTCTTGAACTTTGAGTCGCTCCTTTTTGGTACAGTAGTTATTGGTGTGCTTCTGTCCCTTGCCGCTATGCTGTTACTTGCGAAAGCAATGAGCGGCGTCTCAGAACTCACAGAGCTTCATCACCACATTTTTGAGATGGTTATCACTGGTACCGACGTCGGGCTAACTTGGATGGTCCGAATAGCAGCCTTGGTGCTGGCCGGTATAGCCGTCACACTTAACAAGCACTTCCCCTCCCTCAGTCTATGGGCGGTTACCGTCCTTGGTGCTATTGCTCTCGCTACCCTGGCGTGGACAGGGCATGGCGCGATGGACGAAGGCAACCGTCGTTATTTACATTTTACTAGCGATATTTTTCACCTTTTGGCCGCTGGGGGCTGGATGGGAGCGCTGGCCGCATTCGCTTTACTACTGCGCACGAAGATTCAAAATGGCAAACAAGAGGTGCGAATTCTCTCCCGAGTTCTTACCGGGTTTGAATCAGCTGGCGCATTGATCGTAGTGAGTCTAGGTATTACGGGTATCGTAAATTATCTTTTCATTGTAGGTCCAACATTGGATGGGATAATGTTTAGCACTTATGGTGCGCTGCTGTGTTTGAAGATTTTACTATTTGCAGCGATGGTTGTATTAGCTACGCTGAACCGTTTTCACTTGAGCCCACTTTTAGAACGATCGATCCAGAGCGGAGAATACACTGGCGCCGTTAATGTTTTGCGGCGCAGTATGGCCCTGGAGTTCTCGGTAGCAATAATCATAGTGTGCCTTGTCGCTTGGTTAGGCACCCTGAGCCCAGAGATGAACATGGGGGTTGAATAGAGCTCAAAAATCCACATGCAGTGGGGGGAATGCAATAGCCCATTCACCGTCCTGAGTGACTCACCTATACCTGCTCTCGTATACGTTACGGGAGGATTGAACTATGAAGATGGCAGCGACTCAGTGGCGGTATACGCTGGAAAAGACATCATCGACTCGGTCGGTGTGTGCTCATAGTTTGAGGACAGCACGGCACTGAGCCGATCGCCCAACAGGTTCCAGGCGCGTTTCTTCTCTTCGGCATAATCGTGATGCAGGTAGTGGCGTCTCACCCGCGAGCCGGCCAGCACATGGTTTTGACAGCGATCGATGACGTCCAGGCTGACCCCCAAGGCCTGCATCATGGTCGCAGCGGTGCGGCGTAGGTCATGCGGTGTCCAGTCACCGTTCTGGCCGTCGGCAAGGACCAGCGTGTCGTCGTGACGCCGTCGTGAGAGGGCCTTACGGTTTTTGAACCGGGCCTGGCGATCGCCGACCTGCTTACTCACCACTTTCACATCAACATGCTGATCATCCTGCTTGTTGGGAAAGCACCACCGAGAGTCTCCCGTGAGGGTCTTGAGTTCCTGAAAGAAATGCAGGGCAAAGGGCGAGAGGAAGACATGGTGGTCCTGTTTCTTGCCGCGAGTGCCTTTGACGTTTTCACTGGGAAGGAACCAGGTCTGCTGGTCCAGATCGACATTTCTCCATTCGGCCTGGAGCAACTCGCCAATCCGGCACAGCGTGCCCAGGCTGATCCAAAGCGCGAGTTGAGTTTCTTTCTTTAACGGCCGAATGCCTTCGTACTTTTGCCCGGCGGGGAGGGCGTTGTAATCGGCGGTCATTTGCTGGAAGCGCTTGTGCAGTTCCAACAGCTCAGCCGGCGAAAGAATGCGGCTTCTTTCTGCCTCGTAGTCGGCAGGGATCAGTGGGGTGATGTCGACCAGTTCCGTCGGATCGCCCTCGACCAATAAGGCCCGCCAAGGTTGGCGCTTTCTAGCCCAACTGAACATCTGGCTGAGGTCGGCGAAGAAACTGATGGCTTGTCGGTGAGCACCGCGGCTGACGACTGCCCGGATTAATGCCCTAACATCGTGCTCGGAAACACTGCTGACTGACGTCTTGCCGAGTGCTGGGTAAAGGTCCTTGTTAAAACGGCGCTGCAATTCAGCATTGCCATCTTTCCGCGCTACGCCATCCAACAGCCACGCCTTGGCCAGATCTTGGACGGTCAGCGTTTGCACCTTCGTCGTTTTTACTTGTTCAGCCTCTACGTTAGCAGCGGCGTATGCCTGTGACTTGGCGGTTTTCTTTTGCTCGTTGGGATTGATTTGCTCATCAATGAGCGCCCGGGCCTGGTTGCGTGCCTTGCGGATGTCGGTCAGGGATTTGCGCGGCCAGGACCCGCAGGAGTACTCTTTGTTCTGCTCGCCCCACCGATACCGATAGAAAAAGCTGACCGACACACCGTCCTTACGGACTGAGATTCGACCGGCCAGATTGCCATCCTCCCTGAGGATTCGGCCGGCATCGTTGGCGGTCAGCGACTCGAGTTCTTTGATGGTAATTTTGGCCATAAAATGGACTCCCCCTACTTTTCCCCCCACAAAAACGTCGGCTCTTGATGGACGTTACTGGACTCTCGTAGAGCAGAACACCGCTGGAGCTCAAGTAAATACTAGCTTAGAAAAATCCAGAGTAAAATTTTGGAAGCTTTCAAGAAGTATGAAAAAGGAGATGGGGTGCTAGGGGTAGAGTGTTCGAATCACTCCGTCCCGATCATATAATTCAAGGGGTTGCGAGATTTTATCTCACGACCCCTTTTATTTTTGGTCGTTTTTACCCCTACAAAACGACTGGCTCTGGGTGGAATCTTCAGCTGATACCAAAGACGGAATTTGTCCTGGGTTTTATCGGCAATGCAGGAGGACGCCAGCCAAGGCGCTCTGTAACGACTCTGGTCAAATAAGGCAGGCGCGCATTCAGGCGTGCATTGAGGATAAGCACTCGATGCCCTGACAATTCCATTGCCTTGGTCCCTGAACTCATCTCTCCCTATCACATCCTGCGCAGGTTGGGCGACAGCAACTGATGAGCCCCCGTATCACGGTATCCACCAGGCACTCTTCGGGATCGGCACATTGAAACTGCACAGGCCGGAATGCCGTGGGCTTTTAGCAAGCGTTTGAAGTCGATGTTGATGAAGAACCGCCTCGATCTAGTCAGGTGGCAGAGCGAGAACGTTCTTTTTCGTTCGCTTACCTTGAATGGCAAGCGAAGCGAAGAAAGGGGACAGGTTCAGTGCGCCTTCAATATCAGCACCGTGAAGGTATCGGAGTGAAACACAGGATCGGGCTTAGGGCGGTCCTGGTTCGGGGCGGGCTGGGTGAAGTCTGCGCTGAATAGATAGGCTTGCCCACGCTTGGCGTCCAGCACCATGTTGTGTGCCCAGGGTCGGGTGCCGATCGCACCGAGCAGTCGATACTGACCCTGATCATCACGCTGGATCACCGACAGACTGGCATCGGCGCCACTGGGCACCAGCAGTTGATCTCGCTCATGATCATAGGCCAGAGTGTTCACCGCGCGGCCAATGGGCAGGGTGGCGACTGCTTTGCCCGTCATCAGGTCTGCGACGACCAGGATGGGGTTACCACCCCGACAGGCCACGAACAAACGCTGGCGTGACTCCTCTATGGCAACCGCGCTGGGTTTGCTGCACGCTTCGAATTTCCAGAATTGTTGTTGTTCCAGCTTCGCGCCGGACAGCACGGCCACTTGGTCCTCATCGCGCATGGGCACGATCAACGTACCGTTTTCAAGGATGACCGGTCCATCGAGCTTTTGTGCTGGCAGGTCGACCGAGCCCGTCAGCCGGTCGGTTTTCGGGTCGACCAAGTACAGCGTCGAATGATCGCCACGCCGACCGCTGGTGACGATCAACCGGTCGCGACTCGCATCGTAGAGGAGGTTGTTGAGATTGCCTGAGTCCAGTTTCAACCGCTGCAAGACCTCCATGCGATCCAGTGCCACGACCCTCAGTGAACCGTCCATATTGGCGACATACGCCCGGTTATGTTGCGGCACGAACGCGACGGCGTTGGCACCGATAGAGTTGTCGAGTGTCTTCAGCAACCGTTATTGCTCGACATTGAACACCGACAGTCCATTTTCCCGTCGCGCGATAAACAGATACGGCCTCACCGGTTCCAGTGCACCGAAGCCCCAACTGTAACCCTCACCGGGCAATGCTTGGGTCGCGCTGACGGTGTACAGCAGCGGCTCGTTTGCCTGGGCGTGTTGAACCCCGAGCAGGCACGCAGTCAGGCTCGCAAACGCCAGCCACTTTTTTGGCAGCGACATCAATGACCTCAGAATTCCAGAGTGGTGGAGGGGATTGGCTTGGGCACAGAGGGCAGCGCCACGGGCACCACCTCGATCACGCAGGTGTGGTACGCACCGAGGCTTTCGCGATGGCCGATGCTGACCAGTGTGATGTCGGTGGCCGCCAGCGCTTCGTACAACCGTCGCTCGGCACTGTCGTCCAGGCCCGAAGTGGCTTCATCGAGGAACAGCAACGGTGGCCGAATCAACAAGGCACGGGCCATGGCCAGGCGCTGTTGTTCGCCGGGGCTCAGGCGTCGGCTCCAGTCATCGGTGCTGTGCAACGGCAGGTGCTGCAACTCTGCCAGTTTGAGCACTGTTTCCAGACGTGCCTCATCGATTTCAATAGCGCCGGTCTCGCCGGTTTGATGCAAAAGTTCATGCAACGAACCATTGGGCAGATAAGGCCTCTGCGGCAGGATGAGCAGGCCCTCGCGGTCCAGTTCGGCGCAGCCCTGGTGCCGTGGCCACAATCCCGCAAGCGAGCGTAGCAGGGTGGTCTTGCCCACGCCGGAAGGACCGCGCAGCAGCAGCCGTTCGCCGGGTGCCAAGGTCAGCGTCAGCGGTTCGAACAGCGGTAAACCGTGCTCGTTCAGCGGTGCAAAGTCATGCAGCCGCAGGCCGGCCGTAAGACGGGTGACGGGGTCGACCGGGGCGGGCAGCGCGTCGAGTTCACGCCAGAAACTGCACAGGCGCGTCTTGGTCGCACGCCATTCAGCAATTTGCGGGTAGCTGTGAATCAGAAACGACAGCGAGGCCTGTATTTCGCCAAAAGCCGAAGCAATCTGGGTCAGTTGTCCCAGTTGAATCTCCCGCGAGAAGAAGCGCGGTGACACCAGCAGCAGCGGCAAGGTGAAGGCGAATCGCTCATATGCCGCATTAATCCCCAGCAGGTGTTTTTTCGAGCGAACCAGCTTGGCGTAGTTGCCCAGCAGCAGCCCCAGCTGTCCCAGTAACTGCTTGCTTTCCCAACCCTGGCCACGGGAAAGGGCCACATTTTCAGCGTCTTCACGCAAGCGCGTCAGACCGAAACGGAAATCCGCCTCGCGACGTTGTTGCAAGCAATTGAGCCCGATCAGCGGTTTGCCGATCCAGTGCGCGATGCCGCTGCCGATCACAGCGTAGATCAAGGCGAGCCACAACATGTAGCCGGGGATGGCGACGGCATGTCCGGCGACTTCGAATTCCAGCGTGCCGGAAATACGCCACATGATCATGCTGAACAGCACCACCAGAATGATCGCCTGAAGCAGGTTCAGGCCCAGGTCCAGGGTCTGCTCGACGAAGATTTTGCAGTCTTCCGCGATGCGCTGATCGGGGTTGTCGTAGGTCACGCTGTGGAAGCGGCTGCGGTAGTAACGCTGGCTATCAAGCCATTTGGCGAGAAAGGCTTGGGTGAGTTTTTCTCGCCAGTTGATCAGCAGTCGCTGCTGAACTTGGAACTTGGCCATGGTGCAGGCGATGAAGGCGACGTCGAGCACCAGCAGCTCCACGACGTGATAGCCGAACGCGGCAGCATCCAGACTTTGCAACGAGTTGTAAAAGCCCAGGCTCCACTCGTTCCAGCGCACCTGAATTGCAATGATCCCGGCCACCGCCAGCATGGCCAGGGCGAGGGTCAGCCACGCGCGACGACGGCCTTCAGCCGACCAGTAAGGCGCGGCCAGCAACTTCATATCATGGATGAACATTATAGCGTCCTGCCTGGCAAACTCGGGGGTTGACCCGCCGTGTTGAGTCTTCGGAATTCAAAAAACGTGGTAGGTTAACAGTTCTCAAACTCAGTTACGAAGTCTCATGACGTCTCTTCAAACCACTGCCCGAATGCTCGACGAAACCCTGCTCGATCAGTTGTTTCGTTTCGAAGGCGCCTTTCTGCGCAGCACCTGCCGACTGAGCAATAACGTCGAAGGCCGTGGGTTGATTGAGTTTCGCGCTCCGCAAACCTGCACTGAATTGTTGGGCCTTTACGCCCACTACTATCCCGCTGCGCCTCGGGCAGCACTGGTGTCGCAATGGTCGATGGATTTGATCTGCGTGACGCTGGCCTTGCCGCTGGCCGCCGCTGCGCAGCATCTGCGTTGTATCGTGCATGATCCCCATGTGGCGCTGGAAAACGGCATGCCCGTGGCTCAGGTGTTTGCCACCGGCGAAGCGCTACCGTTGAACGATCCCTTGGCCTTCGCGCAACAGCTGCTGACTGACGACATGGCGCCCTTGGTGCAGGCACTGGCCAGCGCCGGGCGGGTAGCCCAGCGTTTGCTGTGGAACAACGTGGCGGCCGCCATCGATGTCGCGCTCGATTACTTCCAGATGCCGCACGCAACGCAATGGCGCGATCATCTGTTCCAGGAGCGACACTGGGCCGATGGCACGCGCAATCCGCTGTACGGCTTCCTGCAACTGGCCCCCGGCCCGAGCGGTGTCCCGTTGCTGATGCGCAAGGTGTGTTGCCTGCACCACCAACTGGGTGATGCGCGCCCATACTGCGATAACTGTCCGCTGGTGCCGGGCGCTGACATCACAGCGCCTCATCAGGCATAAGCCGCGTGGGCTTCGACCTGGGTCAGACGGCCGTTCTCGACTTTCAACACCCGATCGGCCTGCTGGAAGTACGCATCGTCATGGGTGATCACGATCACGGTTTTGCCCCGGGCTTTTAGTTCCGGTAACAGCTCCATGTAGAACACGCGCTTGAACGTAGGATCCTGGTCGGCGGCCCATTCATCGAACAGATAAAACGGCTTGTCGTCCAGATACGCCGACACCAGCGCCAGTCGTTTGCGTTGCCCCGTGGACAGTTCCACGGTGGAAAAACGGTCGTCGACAATGCTGACTTTGTGTCCCAACCCCAACGCCTTCACATAACGCGTCGCTTCAGCGGTGCGGTGTTCGGCGTCCGGTCCGTCGTCGCCCAGCAAATGTTCGAACAGGTGGAAGTCGGCGAATACGGCGGCAAAGTGCTGACGATATTGCTCGCGGTTGTCGTCGTCCACTTTCACGCCGTTAAGCACCACGCAGCCGGTTTCCGGCGCATACAGCCCAAGCATCAGCATCGACAGCGTGGTCTTGCCACTGCCGTTGCCACCGACCACAAACACCAATTCACCCTGTTCCAGCGTCAGGTCCACTGGCCCGAGCATGAAGGGATGATCCTCGTGCTCGCCGGGATAACGGTGGCACACACCGTTGAGCAACAGGCGCATCGGGCCTTCACTGGCGAATACATTACCGACCGGCGCAGCCACCTGCGCTTCGGTGCTCAGCTCCGCGTCCAGTTGGCGAATGCGGTTCAGGGCGATGCTGGCCTGCCGCAGCGAGGGCAGGGCGATCATCAGGTCGGAGATCGGCCGCACCAGGTACAGCAAGGTCACGGTGAAACTGGTCAGCACCGTGATCGGCTGCGGCAGCCAGAACGGCACGACAAACAGCAGCACGCCGAGGTTGAGGTAAAACAGCAGCGTGCCAAGGTTGGCCACCACCGAATACCCGGCCATGCCGCGCAGGAAACGCACGCGAAACTCGTCGGCGCCCGGGCGGATGACCCGTTCGACAAAGGCCTCGCCACGGGCGTTGTTCAGCTGCAATTCCTTGCTGCCTTCGATCAGGCTGCGGAAGTGCTGATACAGCACATCCTTTTGTTGTCGCACCCGTTCCAGATGGCTCAACGGCCCGCGTTCGGCCAAGTGAAACGCCACCAGGCCGACCAGCAAAAACAACGCCAGAATCGCCAGCAACGACCACGATAGCCAGGCCAGATAGGCGAAGCACGCCAGGGTCACCACGGCGTTGACGAACAGCAGCGGCACCCACTCGAACGCTGCGGTGAAGGTGTGCACGTCTTCGGTGAGGATCACCAGCAAGCGGTGTTTGCCCATGCCTTGCAGGCGTTTGAGCGGGGTGGCGAGCAGTTTGCGCGACAGGTCGATGCGCATCTGGAAAATCGCGCTTTGGGTCAGGTGCAGCAGCGACAGTTCCGAGCAGAGTTTGCTCAGCAGCATGCCGATACACAGCCCGAAAAACCCCAAAGCCAGTTCCGGTAATTGCTGTGGGTTGGCCAGCCCGCGGTTGATCAGGATTACCAGCCCGGCACTGGCCAGACCGCCCAGTGCGCCGGTGATGGAGGCCAGCGCCAGCAGGCGTGCCGATTGGCGGTAGAGATAGAGAATCAGGTTCATGCGACGGTTTCCGTCGAGGCCACGGCCAGCGACTTGTTGAGTTGTTCATGGAAGGCGGACTGCCCGAGGATCGTGTCGTGATCGGCGGCGACCTGATGATGACAGGTTCGCTGGCTGATTGCGTCCCACTGCGCCGGCAGGTTCGGGCGCTCGACGAGGGTCTGTTCGGCCCACCAGAGTTGCAGGGTGGCACGCACGACGGGCACTGAATAGCCGTTGACCCAACGACGTGCGTCGGCCATTACATCCAGGGTTTGCTCCACATAGGCCAGCGGCGCATTGAGGCTCAGGCCGTTGGCGCTTGCCCATTGCAGCAGGGCAAAACGCAATTGCTCCACACGGGCCAGTTCGGCCGTGGCCGTGCGCAGTTCCGTCAGGCGTTCCGGGGCGAGCGCGGCCAGTCGCTGGCGACTGTCGCTGCTCAATTCTTGCTGCACTATGGCGTACAACGCATCCCACGCCAGCGTTTCGTCCTCGGCGTGGAAGGTGCTGTCGAACAGCCCCAGCCATTCGACTGTTTGCCCTTGCGCCTCCAATTGCCGGGTCAGTTCCAGCGCGAGCAATCCGCCCATGGACCACCCGCCCAGGCGATACGGACCCTGAGCCTGAATCTGGCGGATCTGCGGCAAGTATTCGCGGGCCAATGCAACGAGGTCCTGGTTGCGCAGCGACTCGGGCAGTGGAATGCCGTACACCGACATCTCCATCGGCAAACCGGCGACCATCGGCATGTAATGGTGAACCCCGCCCGCTGGCTGGTGTAGGCAGAACAGCGGCGTCTTTCCTGCTGCGCCAGCCTGCAGGGCAATGACCGCTGCATGGTCGTGGGGCTGGCTAATCTGCTCGGCGAGACGGATCAGCGTCGAGTGCTGGAAGATCACGTTGACCGGGACTTCAATTCCGAGCGTGGCACGCAGCCTGGCGGTCATGCGCACCACCAGCAACGAATGGCCGCCGAGGGCGAAAAAATCATCGTGACGGCCGATCACTTCGGCCTCCAGTAGCTCTTGCCACACCGCCGCGAGCACCTGTTCGACATGACCTTCAGGCGCTGCATAAGCCGCGAGGCTGTGGTTTGGCGCACGGGCCAGCAAGGCGCGATGGTCGACCTTGCCGTTGGCGGTGCGCGGCAATTGCGCCAGCCACTGAATGTCGGCGGGAATCATGTGCGCCGGCAACAGCGCCCCGAGGGATTCGCGTACGGCACTGGCCTGAAGTTGAATGGTCGATTCGATGAAAGCACGCAAGCTCGGCTCGGCCTGGGTGGTGTCCAGCAAGACCACCGCCAGTTTGGCGCCGCTGACGTTGCACAGCGAGGTTTCGATTTCGCCCAGCTCGATACGGTAACCGCGCAGTTTGATCTGCGAGTCGGTGCGCCCGAGGAACAGCAGTTGCCCGTTCACATCCTGCCAGGCGAAATCGCCGGTGCGGTACAGACGTTGACCGTCGAGGGATGGATGACTGGCCCGGATGAATTTTTCGGCGGTCATCTGCGGCAGGCCCAGATAACCTTCGGACAAGCCTAGCCCGCCAATATGGATTTCACCCTTAAGACCTCGGGCCACAGGGGCGCCCTCGCTGTCGAGCAAATACACCCGGGTGTGGGCAATGGCACAGCCTATCGGCACGGAACCCGCGTCCTGATCGGGTTCGCAGAGTGCGACAGTGCTCCATACCGAAGCTTCCGTCGGGCCATATTCGTTGTACAACTGCGCGTCGGGTTGGCGGCGATAGTGGTTGTCCACCAGTGCCGCTGGGCAGCTTTCACCGGCGACAATCGCGGTATTCAGGGTGCTGTGGCTGTCGCCCAATTCGTCGAGTATCAATGCGTATAACGAAGGTAGGGCCAGCAGGTGCGATACGCCGTGACTGCGGATCAACCGGGCCAGTTGCAGCGGATCTTTCTGTTCGGTTTCGCTGGCCAGGTGCAGGCAACCGCCCTGAGCCAGGCTCCAGAACAGCCCGGCGATGGAGCTGTCGAAGGCGAACGACGACAGCAGCAGGAAACGTTGCACCGGCTGCGGATACCCCGCCAGCCGCGCCGCCAGCGAATGCAGAGCGTTGGCATGGCTGATGACCACGCCCTTGGGCTGGCCGGTACTGCCTGAGGTGTAAATCAGGTAGGCCGGTTGATCCCGCGAGACTTTCGGCTCGTCCCGTAACGGCACTGCCGGCATCGCTTGATCAATCGCCAGCGCACTCGGCTGCCAGTCCGCTGGCAGGTCTTGCACACGAGCGTGATGGGTCAGCACCAGGCGCGCCTGGCTGTCGCGCAGAATATGTTCGATGCGCTCGGTGGGGTAGGCCGGATCGATTGGCACGTAGCAGGCCCCGGCCCGCAGAATCGCGACCAGCGCCACCATCGCATCGATGTCGCGCGGCAGGAAATGCGCGATCCGCGCACCGGGTTCCAGGCCTTGGGCGAGCAGTTGCTGGGTGAGGGCCGTGACGCGCTGATCCAGCTCGGCGTGGCTCAAGGTCCCGCTCGGGCCGGTGACCGCCGGGCGTTGGGCGTTGATGGTCGAGCCCTGCGCGAAGCAGGCAGCCAGGTTGGGCAGGGCGAAAGTGCCGGCATAGCGCTGTTCTTGCGCCGGGCTGAGGGGCGGCGAAGTGGCCAGTGCGCCGGTCACCCGTTGTTGCTCGGCGACGCTGCAGGTTGCCAGTCGGCTCAAGGTGGCGGACGGTTCACGCAGGCTGTGCTCTATCACGCTCAGCAATTGCTCGGCGAGGATCTCGACATGGGCAGAGGTGTAGAGCGCGGCGTCAAACTGCAGCGACAAACCACTGGCTGAACGCGGCTGGAACTGCAACAGCAACGCGCAGCCGGCGCTGACACTGTCGGTCAGTTCGATCTGCCAACCGGCATCGTTCAGGGCACTGTGCGGCACAACCGCTAGTTCGCGAAAACCCACGCCCGACAGCGACGGCACGTTGCTCAAGTGGCTCGGGTAGCTGTCCCGGGCATCATTGAGCAGGCCTGCACGTTCGGTCAGTTGCTGGCACAACGCGGCAAACAAAAACTCGGGCGCGGTGTCGAGCGTCAGCGGCAGCAGTTCGGAAAACAGGCCGAGGGCATCGCCCAATACGTCCGGGCGCGACTGGTTCTCGTAGGCCAGCGTCAGGCGCTCGGCTTCGCTGTAGCGCTGCCACAAGGTTAACCACGCGGCGAGCACGAACGTCCCGGAGCTGACGCCGAGGCTGGCCGCCTGTTGATCGAGGCGTTGCAGGGTCGAGTCGTCGAGACGCAGTTGCAGACGGCCAGAGTCGATCAGCCCGGAGGGCGCCGAGTTCTGGCGCTGCCAAGGCAATGGCACGTCCGCGACCATCGCGTTGAACTGCTCATCCCAGAACTGTCGGCCCTGGTCGTCCACCGACTCCAGACGCCAAGCGGCGTAGTCGGCGTATTGCAGCGGTGGCTCTTGAGGCGCTGCTTTCAAATAGCCCAGCGCCCATTCTTCGCCGAGGTAGCCCAGGCTGGTGCTGTCCAGATGCAAGGCCGGCAGGTGCAAGGTCGCTGACTGGGTGTCCACGTGCAGTTCGATTCCCAGCGCCTGCCAATCAGCGGTTGAATCGTCGATCACCTGCATCGGCAACGACAGGCCCGGCAGTTGTTGATAACGGGTACGCAGGATCTCGTGGCGTTGCATCAACGCCAGCAAACTGGTTTTCAGCCGTGCGCTGTCCAGTGGTTGTTCGCTGCGAATGCGCAGCGTGGCCCGCTGCGCTGACGGAGCCAGACGAGTTTGTTGCAGGCGCCACAGGTGCGCCTGTTGCGGCGACAGTTCGAAGCCTTCGAACGGCGTGTCTTCGTGAGTCTGAGTCATGCTGAGACCTGTACAAAAAAGTGGGACATGAGCGCGAGGGTCGACGGGCCGAAGGCAATCATTGTTCGGTATCCTTCACGACGCTGCGGCGACGGGCCTGGCCCAGGGTGCTCTGACGCGCGCTGCCGGCTTCACGCAGCGCGGCTTGAGCCTGGTCGCGGCGGGTCTGTTGCAGTTGGTTGAGTGGCAGCAGCAACTGGGCGACGCTGGTGTCAGCGTTCAGCACGAGCTGCTCCAGCAAGCAGACGAACAGGCTGTCGAGCAGTTCGATGTAGGCACTGGCGTAACGCCCGGTGTCGTAGTCGTACACCACCAGCAGGCCTTCGCCGTCATCCACGACGTTGATCAGCAGGTCCACATCCGAAGCTTGCGGCTCCAGTTCCCGCTCGCTGATCGCCAGACCCGGCAAATGCAGGTCCTGCTGACGGGTGTTCTGCACCACCAGTTTGACCTGGAAGAACGGCGTATAGCGCGCATCCCGCTGCGGCAGCAGGTCGGCCACCAGGGCGTCGAACGGCAAGTCCTGATGGGCAAAGGCATCCAGCGCCACGCGGCGGGCATCGCTCAGCAACTGGTCGAACGTCTGCTGCGGCATGACGCGGCAGCGCAATACCAACTGGTTGACGAAGAAGCCGACCATGTCTTCGGTCTGTTGTTGATGACGGTTGGCGATGTCGGTGCCGACCAGCAGGTCTTCGCGTCCGGTTTGCTGATGCAGCAACACGTTTAGCGCGCTGTGCAGCAGCATGAACGGCGAGGCCTCGCGAGCCGTCGCCAAGTCGCCGATGGCCCGAGCCAAAGACGCCGGCAGGCGACTGCGATGACGCGCGCAACCACCGTGCTCACGGGTCTGAGCGCCCGGCAACAACAGCGGCGCCGGGCTGGCTTGCAACTGCTGGCGCCAGTAGGCCATTTGTTGTTGCCAGACCGGGCCCGGCAGGTGCGTGCGTTGCCACACGGCGAAGTCGGCGTATTGCAGGGCCGGGGTGTCGATGCGAGCAGCGGCGCTGCCGAAACCGATGTAGTCCGTGGCCAGTTGGTCCACCAGTTGTGCAATGGACCAGGCGTCCACCGCAATGTGATGCATGGCGATGGCCAGCACATGAGTCTGCGCGTCCAGTTGCAGTAACCGCGCACGAATCAATGGCGCCTGCGTCAGGTCGAACGGTTGGCCGAAGACCTCGGCCAATTGCGCCTGGATGGCCGGCTCCTGTTCGTGCGCCGGGACATGTTGCAGGTCGGTGACCGGCAAGGTAAACGCCTGCGCTGCTTCGATCCGCTGCCACGGTTCGCCATGATCGCTGTGCACGGTGCTGCGCAACACTTCATGGCGGGCGATCAGTTGTTCGAACGCCAGGCGCAAGGCTTCGACATTCAGCGCCCCGGTCAAGGTCAGGGCGAACGGAATGTTGAAACCGCTGGAGCCAGGGTTCAGCTGCTCAAGGAACCACAACCGCTGTTGGGCAAACGACAACGGCAGCGGTTGCGAACGGTCTGCCGCGGTGATCGCGGGCAGGGCCAAAGGTGCCGCCTGCAAGCGAGCGCTGTCGATGGTGCGGGCCAGGTTTTCCAGCACCGGGTGATCGAATACCGCACGCAACGGCAGGTCCACCGCGAGTTGGCTGCGAATCCGCGAGACCACCAGCGTTGCCAGCAACGAGTGTCCGCCGAGGGCGAAGAAGTTGTCGTCGGCACCGATTGCTGCCACGTTGAGTATCTGCGCCCAGATCGCGCCCAGTTGCTGTTCGGTGTCGCTGCTCAGCTGTCGTTGTTCGCTCAGGTCGTTGTTGTCCAGCGTTCGAGCCGTCAACCCTTTGCGGTCGACCTTGCCGTTGGCGTTCTGCGGCAACGCTTCCAGTTGTTGCCAATGCGCCGGCACCATGTACGACGGCAGGCGTTGGCTCAGCCATTCGCGCAGTTCGGCCACCGGGGTGTCGTCGCCGGTCCAGTAGGCGACCAGTTGCAGGTCGCCACGATGGTCAGCGTTGACGATCACGGCCACCGCTTGTACGGCGGGATGACGACCCAGGTGATCTTCGATTTCCCCCAGTTCGATGCGGTGCCCACGGATCTTCACCTGTTGGTCGCGGCGACCGAGGAACTCGATCACCCCGTCCGCACGCCAGCGCCCCAGGTCACCGGTGCGATAGAAACGCGCGCCGGGTTCGAACGGGTGCGCCACGAACGCGGCCTGGGTTTTCTCCGGATCGTTCAGGTAGCCACGACCGACACCGACACCACCGACGCAGATTTCCCCCGGTACGCCCACCGGCACCGGACGCAGTGCCGCGTCCATCAGGTACAGGTGGTTGTTGGCGGTTGGCCGGCCAATCGGCATGGCGTTGCCTCTTTCGCTCGGCACGCTGGTCAGCGGGTGGAAGGCCACATCGTCCGAGCACTCCGCCGGGCCATAGGCGTTCATCAACGGCACATGGGCAAAGCGACTCAGCCAGGCCTGGGCCAGCGCCGGTGGTAGGGCTTCGCCGGTCGGCAGCAGCCAACGCAGCGCAGACAGTTGCGTGTTGGTGCGGCCGAGGTCGAGCAGGGCGCGGATCATCGTCGGTACGGCTTCGAGCACCGACAGTTGTTGGTTCTCCAGTGCTTCCAACAGGCGCTCGGGATCGTGGGCGAGCACGTCCGGCAGGATATGCACGGTAGCGCCGAGGATCGGTGCGGCGAGGAACTGCCAGACCGAAATGTCGAACGCCGGGGAGGCGGTCTGGGCAATCCGGTCCGCGCTCGACAGGCCCAGCGTCGGCACCTTGCCGAAGATGTTGTTGAGCATGCCCCGTTGTTCGACCATGGCCCCTTTCGGCGTGCCGGTGGAGCCTGAGGTGAAGATTACATAGGCCAGATCATCAGGGCTGCCCGCCACGTTAAGTGGCGTTGCATCGCCCGCCAGCCACAGGGCTTCGGTGCGCAGGCGACTCGGGGTCGCGGAGCTGGCGGCCAGTGCCGGGTCGATGACCGAGTCGGCACTTTCGCTGGTCATCAGAATCTTCGCGCCGGACAGTTCGAGGATTTCGCTCAGGCGCTGTGGCGGATGCTTGATGTCCAGCGGCAGATAGGCCGCACCAGCCTTGAGCACGGCGATCATCATGCTCAGCAATGGCAGCCCACGTTCGGCGGCCAGAGCCACCAGCGTGTCGCGACCGGCGCCGGTTTCGATCAGCGCACGCGCGAGGCGATTCGAGCGCTGATCCAGTTCGGCGTAGCTCAGGCTGTCGGCGCCACACACGGCAGCGATGCGCTGCGGATCCTCCGCCACTTGCCGGGCGAACAGCTCGGCGTAGGTTTGATCCAGCGGGAAGTCGAGTTCACTGCGGTTCCAGTCCACCAACAGGGTCTGGCGTTCGTCCGGCGTCAGCAGCGACAGCGTTGCCAGTGGCGCGTCAGGCTGGGCGACCATCTGCGTGAGCAACTGACGCAGGTGGCCGAGCATGCGCTGCACGGTATCGGTGTCGAAACGTGCGGCGTCGTAGGTCAGGCGAATGCCCAGGCGGTCGCCAGGGTAGAGCACCACGGTCATCGGGTAGTTGGTGTGCACACGGTCTTCGTAGATGTCGACGTTGAAGTCGACCTGACGATCCGACAGACCGGCGTCGAAGGGTGCGTTTTCGAACACCACCAGGCTGTCGAACAGCGAGCGACCGTGCTCGATCTCACTCCAGCGTTGAATGTCCACCAGCGGCGCATGCTCGTAAGCGCGCAACTCGAAATTGTGGGCGAACAGCGCTTGCAGCCACGGCACCACAGTTTGCGAGTCGTCAACCTTGACCCGCAGCGGCAGGCTGTTGATGAACAGTCCGACGATATCTTCCACGCCCGGCAAATCGGTCGGACGTCCCGACACCGTGACGCCGAACAACACGTCGTCGCTGCCGCTGTAACGGGACAGCAGCAAGGCCCAGGCGCCCTGAATCCAGGTGTTTGGTGTGAGCTGGTGCTGTTGGCACAACGCGGTCAATGCGCGGGTGTCGGCAATTGACAGGGTGACGTCCAGGTTGGCCACCGCTTCGACCGCTTGCTCGGTCACGGCCGGGCGATCCACGACCAACGGCGTCGGTGCGCTGAAACCGGCCAGTTCGCGGGTCCAGAATTGTTCGGTGATGGACGTATCCTGGCATTGCAGCCAATGGATGTAGTTGCTGAACGACGGCAGCAGCGGACGGGCCGCAGGCTGGCCGAGCACCCGTGCCTGGTAGTGGGCGATCAGGTCCGCCATCAACAGGCCGAAGCACCAGGCGTCGGTCAGGATGTGGTGGAAACTGCGCACGATCAGGAACTCCTGATCGGCCACCTGGAATATCCGAAGGAAGGTCAGCGGCGGACGGCGCATGTCGAAACCCTGCCGGCATTCGGCGTCCAGCACGGCATCCAGTTGGCGCTGGCGGGTCGCTTCGTCGAGGTGACGCCAGTCGTACCAGGCGAATGCCGGGTCGGTGTCGTGGTAGACACATTGCAGCGCCGCCTTGCCGTCCTGCCACCAGAAACCGGTTCGCAGCATCGGGTGCCGGGCCAGTTGTTGTGCCCAGGCGTATTCGATGGCGCTGCGATCCAGTTCGCCATCCCAGCGATAACGTTGCTGCATCAGGTAAATGCCGCTGTTGGGACGCAGCAGGGTGTGCAGCAACATGCCTTCCTGCATCGGCGACAGAGGTAGCAAGTCGTCGATACCGGCCCAGTCAAAGTTCGCACCCAGGGCGGTGAGGTCGTGGCCGGCAGCACGGCACAGCGGGAACGCGTGGGCGCCCGGGATGGCTTGCTCGGCGTCGGCGGCCAACTGGTTTAGACGCTGTTCCAGCGCCTCGGCCCAGTGTTCGGCGCCTGGGCCACGGCAATCGATTTGCAGTTGACCGTGTTGCAGGCTGACGGACAGGGTCAGCCCGGTGGCATCGATTGGCGCGCTGGCGGCGATGACCTCGCCCAACGGCCCTTCAGGAGCCTGCCATTCGCCGGCCATGACGATATGCACGGTCGGCTGCGGCAGGCTCAGCAGCGGTTCGCGCAAGTAGTCGTTGTCGGCCAGGTAACGCAGCACACCGTAGTCGTCACCGGTGTGCGGGGCGGCGGCCAGTTGCGCATCGACCTGCGCGAGCAACTGCGCGGCGCTGGCGCCGGGTGTCACGCTCAGACGCAGGGGAACGGCGTGGCTCAGCGCGCCGATTACCATGGCCGGGTTGAAGTCGGTACGGCTCAAAGGACTGGTGAGCGGCAAACGTGCGCGCTCGCAGCGACCGCGATCCAGGGTTAGCCAGACGTTTTGTTCGGCACTTTGTTGCGCCAGTTCCGCAGCGATAGCGGTGGCCACCAGCGATGCCCACGGTGCGTGGCTGCGGCGTTGCAGCAGGTTCAGACGAGCGCTCAGTGGCGCCGAAATCTGCACGCGGGTTTCAGTCGCCACGTTGTTCTGCTGCGGGGTCGATGGCAGGGTTTCACCGGCGTATTGCAGCCAGTATTCCCAGGCCGATTCCAGCCCGTCCTCATCGCTGGCGTAGTTTTTCTGATGCTCGGCCCATTCATCCAGGTGCCCACCGTGACGCGGCAGTTCGATCGCACGATCGTATTGCGCCTGAGCCACGGCCAGCGCCAGGTCCGTCATCAGCAACGCCCAAGAGGCAGCGTCCAGACGCAGTGTATGGCTCACCAACAGCACGGCGTCGCCCTGTTCCGAAAGACAAGCGTGCCAGCCTTCGCCAGCAGCGTGATCCAGCGTGGCCAGGGTGGTTTCGGCCAGTTCGTTGAGTGCGTTCGAATCGTCGATGTTCAGTGGCTGACGGCTGGCGCTGACCGGTTTAGGCGTGGCGGGCAGGGTTTGCGCCCAAGTGCCGTCAGCCTGCCGGGCCAGGCCCAGTTGCAGCGCACGGTGTTGCTGTTGCAGGGCCAATACGGCGCGGTTCAACACTTCGAGGCTGATCGGCGCATTCAGCGCCACGCAACGCCAGTCCGCCGCCAATGGGCCGGCTTCGAGGCGGGCATGCTGACCCGGTGTCAGCGGTACATTGCGCGCAGCGCTGGACGTATCACGGCTGTAGTTTGCGCCTTGACTGATGACCGCAGAAATTTCGGCGATGGTGCGGTTTTCGAACAACTGCTTGGGCGTCAGCTTCATGCCGCGCTGGTGGGCGCGCGCGATGATTTGCAGGTTAAGAATCGAATCGCCGCCCAGGGCGAAGAAGTTGTCGTGAATACCCACACGCTCGACCCGCAACACATCCTGCCAGATTTCGGCGAAGGCGATTTCCACGGCATCGCGCGGGGCTTCGTAGTTGTCCTGGCTGGTTGGGGCGTCGGGCAATGGCAGGCGGGCGATGTCCGGTTTGCCGTTGGCGTTCAGCGGGATGGCATCCAGGGCGATGAAGTCCGCCGGCACCATGTAGTCCGGCACGCGCAGGGCCAGGTCATAACGTAGTTTGTCCGCGGACATCGAGGTGCTGGCCACCAGCCAGGCGATCAGGCGCGGTGTTTCGTTGGCCGGTTGCACGACACGGACCAGCACTTGCTGGATATTGCGCGACAGGCGTTTGATTTGCGCTTCGACTTCGCCCAGTTCAATGCGGTAGCCGCGTAGTTTGATCTGGTTGTCGACGCGCCCGAGGAACGCCAGTTCGCCGGATTCGAGCCAGCGTACACGGTCGCCGGTACGGTAGGCGCGGGGCAGGTCGGCGACGGCGGTGAAACGTGCGGCGGTTTGTGCAGGATCGCCCAGGTAGTCGAGGGCCAGTCCTTCGCCGCCGACCCACAGTTCCCCCGGCACACCAACCGGCACGGCGTGACCGTGGCTGTCGAGTACCCGCAGTTGCCGGTTCGGTTGCGGATGGCCCAGCGGTTGTACGCCGGCCAGTGGATGGTCGATGCGCGACAGGCAAATGCCCACGGCGCTTTCGGTCGGGCCGTAGTGGTTGTAGACCGCGAGTTCCGGGCGCAGCGCGCGGATAGTGTCCAGCAGCGAGCCTTGCAGCGCTTCGCCACCGAGCAACAAGGCACGGCGCGGGAGCAGGCCGGCGTCGGGGTGAGCGGCGAGCAGACCGTGCAGGTGGTTGGGCGTGAGCTTGACCAAGTCCGGGGCAAATTCGGCAAAGCACTGCGCCAGGGCATTCGGGTCGGCGCGGGTGTCGTCGTCCACCAACAGCAGGCAGCCACCGCTGACCAGCGCACCGAACAACTGGGTGTAACCGAGGTCCGCCGCCAGGGTCGACAGCAACGCATGGCGCCACGGTTGTTCCGGCTCGGCGCAACCCAGCTCTGCAAGAATGCCACTGACATAGGCGACGATGGCACGGTGGGACAGGCGTACGCCTTTTGGCGTGCCGGTGGAGCCAGAGGTGTAAATCACATAGGCGCAGGCCTGTTGATCTACCGCTGGCAGGTCGATGCCGGTGGCGCGGGCCGAGGCCTCGATCACTTGCGCCGCGGCGGTATCGAAGGTCGGCATGCCGATGATGAAGTCGACGTCGGCACTGGCCATCAGTGCACTCAGGCGCGAGGCTGGCTGACCCAGGTCCAGCGGCAGGAAGCAACCGCCGGCCTGCATCACCGCCAACAGCGCGACCACCGCGTCGTTGCAGCGTGGTAGGGCCAGCGCCACGCGATCACCGTGTTGCAGGCCGCGCTGGCGCAAGGCATTAGCCAGCCCGGTCGAGGCTTCAAGCAGTTCGCCGTAGCTCAAGGCGCCATGGGTGTCGCGCACGGCTTCACGTTCGGGATGGCGGCGAGCCTGGGCGGCGATCAGTTCGTGCAGCGGAGTATCAGGCAATTCGAGGGTCGCGCCGTTGCCCCAGGTCCGAGTCAGGCTCAGTTCCTGCGCCGGGCACAGCGGCACGTCGGCCAGCGGTCGATCGGCGTCGCGGCTCAGTTCTTCGAGCAGCACCACCAATTGCTCCAGCAGGCGGGCACCGGCAGCATCGGACAAGCGTTTGCGCTGATGCACCAGATGCAGGTGCAAGCTGTCGCCTTCCATCGACGCGATCAGCGACATCGGATAGTTGTTGCGCCCGCCGGTGTGGCGCGAAGGCGCGGTGTGTTCGGCGTCCGGCAGTCCGACGAGGCCATCGTCGATCTGATCCAGCTCCCGTGGGAACGGGAAGTTTTCAAACACCATGATCGCTTCGAACAGCTCGCCACCCGGCGGCAGCGCGGTCAATGCCCGCAGACTGGCCAGCGGTGTGTGTTCGTGTTCGCGCATTTCGGCGTTCCAGTCCTGGATGCCCGCCAGCCATTTGCCAACAGTCGGCGCATCGTCCCAGCGAACCCGCAACGGCAAGGTATTGATGAAAAGACCGACCATGCGCTCGACGCCGCTCAGGCGCTGTGGACGCCCGGCCACGGTGACGCCGATCAAGGCCTCGTCGCTACTGTTGTGGCGGCCCAGCAGGTAAGCGTAAGCCGCTTGCAGCAAGGTGTTGACGGTCAGGTTGTTATCTCGGGCGAAGCCGATAAGGCGAGCGGTCGTTGCCGCATCCAGCACATGCAGATGTTCGGCGCAGGGCAGGTGCGCCTCCACCGGGTCGGCGAGCAGACCGCGCGGGTCCGACTCGGGCACGCGGGTGGTGTTGGCGAAGTCCGCCAGGCGGCTGCGCCAGAACTCATCGGCGGATGGGCGTTCGCTGAGGTAAGCCACGTAATCCTGGAACGGTCGCACCGCTTCCAGCACCGCGTTTTGCCCGCGACGGGCCGCTCGATACAGATCGCGCCAGTCCGCCAGCAGCGAGCCGACGCTCCAGCCGTCGAGCAGCAAATGATGGTGGGTCCACAGTAACGACCAATGAGGTTGACCGTTTTGATCGTCCAGACGCGCCAGGGTCAGGCGCATCAGCGGTGCGGCGCCCAGTTCGAACGCTTGTGCGTGATCTTCCGCCGCCAGGGCTGCCAGCGCTTGCGGGTTACCGCGCAAGTCGACTTCGCGCAGCGGCAGATCGACTTCCTTGATGATGACCTGGTAGGCGTCATCCAGCTCTTCCCAGAGGAATGCCGTGCGCAACACCGCGTGGCGCTGCATCAGGGCCAGCCAGGCCTGACGGAAAGCGCCGAGATCGAGGTCACCGGCCAGGCCGATGCTCATTTGTTGGTAATAAACCCGGGATTCCGGCGCATAGGCCTCGTGGTACAGCAGACCTTTTTGCAGGGGCGTCAGCGAATAGATGTTTTCGATTTGGTCATGCATGGCAGCAGTGTTCAATCCAGAAAAACGTAGAGGCACGTGCGCCGCGAGCGGCGCACTCCGAAGTCAAATTCAGGGCGATGACGGGGCTCACTTCTTCGGCCCCAGGCGTTTGAGCAAGGTGTCGAGGGTCGCCTGGTTCATGCCTTTGGCCAGCGGGAAGTCCGACGGCATCAGCGCCCCGGCCTGCGGGTCGAGGCAATGCCCGACCAGCGCTTGCAGGTGTTCCAGCAAGCGGCCGGGCAAGCGGCTGTCGGCGCTCGGGGTGACGCTGTGCCATTCGACACGCAGCACACCGTCTTCCAGCCAGGCCACCACTTCACGGCCGTGGGTCACCCGGTTGGCAAACGCCACTTCCGGCGGTGGGGTCAGAGTGCTGGCGCGCAACCAGCCCTGTGGCGTTTGCTCATGCCCCAGGTAGTTGAACAACACATCGCCACGGGCCGGCGGCAACTCGCCGCGCTGACGCAGCAACCCGTGGCCGAGGCCCTGACCCGGCACGGCGCGCAAGGCTTCCTTGGCGTTGCGCACCCGATCGCCGGGGGCACCGCTTGCGTTCACGCGCAACGGGTACAGGGTGGTGAACCAACCGACGGTGCGGCTGACATCCAGGCCTTCGAACGGCGCATCGCGACCATGACGCTCCAGATCCACCACGATGTCGGCGCGGCTTTCGGCTTCCGCCAGGGTGGCGGCGAGGGCGGCGATCAGCAGTTCCTCCGGTTGTGTGCGGTAGGCGGCATGGGACTCGGTCAGCCATTGATGGGTACGGGCGGCGTCCCAACGGGCCGACAACGTCTGCCGCTCGGCGACCGTGGCCACCGGCGAGAGGTTCGCGGTGGTCTGAGCGCTCCAGTAGCGGTGTTCGGTGCCGACCGTGGCGGCATGGGCGTGCAGGTGCTCGGCCCATTGACGGTAGGACGTGGTTTTCGCCGGCAGACTCGGCTTCTCGCCACGTTCCAGCCCTTGATACAGCTGCTGGAAATCTTCCAGCAACGGCGTCCACGACACCGCGTCGACGACCAGGTGATGCGCGACCAGATACAAACGTTGCGGCTCGCCTTCCAGCAACGCAGCGGCGAACAGCGGGCCGTGTTGCAGGTCCAGGTTTTGCGCGATCTGTTGCAGTTGCCCCAGATGTTCGCAGCACGTCAATTGTGCAGGCTCAACCGGCGCGATATGCGCCTGCCATTGCCCGTCAACCTCGGTGAAGCGCAGGCGTAAAGCATCGTGGTGGGCGATCAGTCGGTCCAATGTCGCCTGCACGAGGTCCGGCAGCAGACGACGGTCGCTGTCGGCCAGCACCGACTGGTTCCAGTGCGCTGCCTGCGGCTGTTGTTGATCGAAGAACCACTGATGCAACGGCATCAGCGGCATCGCGCCGGTCACGTCACCTTGTTCGGCCAGGGTCAGTAGCGGGCTGGCCACCTGAGCCAGCGCCGCCGGGGTCGGCGAGCGGAACAGGTCTTTTGGCGTGAGCGAGTAACCCTGTTCACGCAGTCGCGAGATCAGCTTCAAACCGAGAATCGAGTCACCACCCAGGGCGAAGAAGCTGTCAGAAGTACCGACCTCGCGGCCGCCGGTCAAGGTTTCGCCGAGCAGTTCGCCGAACAACTGGCAGAGCAGGGTTTCCAGTTCGTTGCGCGGTGAGGCGTAGTCTTCCTGAGTCTGTGGCAATGGCAATGGCAATGGCAATGGCAATGGCAGGGCGGCCAAGGCCTTGCGGTCGATCTTGCCGTTGGTGGTCAGAGGCAGGGCCGGTACTTCGACCCATACCGCTGGCACCATGTAGGACGGCAATTCGGCGGTGAGTAGGGCGCCCAGCTCCGATTGCGTTGCGCTGCTGCTGTAGAACGCCACCAAGCGGTTGTCGATTACCAGGGTGCAGGCACCGGTAATGGCAGGCTGGTTCAGCAGCGCTGCATCGATTTCCCCCAGTTCGATCCGCTGACCGCGCAGTTTCACCTGATGGTCGAGACGCCCGAGGTACTCGATGTTGCCATCGGCAAGGAAGCGGCAACGGTCGCCGGTGCGGTACAGGCGATCACCGTCAATGAACGGGCTGGTGAGGAAGCGTTCCTCGGTCAGGTCCGGCCGTTTCAGGTAACCGCGAGCCACGCCGACACCGCCGATGTACAACTCGCCGATGCTGCCGATGGGCAGCGGCTGCAGGGCCTCGTCGAGGATATACAGGCGCAGGTTGGCGATCGGTTTGCCGATCGGCACGATCACATCGTCCACCGAGCAACGCCATACCGAGACGTCAATGGCCGCTTCGGTCGGGCCGTAGAGGTTGACCAGCGCCGCCGGGTGTTGCGTCATGAAACGCCGCACCAGATCCACCGGCAGCGCTTCGCCGCTGGCAAACACCTGACGCAGACTGCGGCAGTTGACCAGGCTTGGCTCTTCGACAAAGGCGCGCAGCATCGAGGGCACGAAGTGCAGGGTGGTGACCTGTTCTTGCTGGATCAATTGGCTGAGGTACGCCGGGTCGCGATGGCCGTCCGGACGGGCGACCACCAGCGTGGCGCCAGTGATCAGCGGCCAGAAGAACTCCCACACCGACACGTCGAAGTTGTACGGGGTTTTCTGCAAGACACGGTCGTTCGGGCCAATCGGGAAGGCGTCCTGCATCCAGTGCAGACGGTTCATCAAGGCGCCGTGTTCGTTCATCACGCCTTTCGGTTGGCCGGTGGAACCGGAGGTGTAAAGCACATAAGCCAAGTCGTTGGCGCTGACACTGATTGGTTCACCAACTTCAGCCTTTGGCAAAGCATCTAGCGTCCAGGCGTTGTGCCCGGCCGGCAGACGCGCCAGCCACTGCGGTTGAGTCAAGGTGACCTGGGCGTCGGCATCCGAAATCAGGAACGCCAAACGCGTAGCTGGCAACTCCGGATCCAGCGGCAACCACGCAGCACCGGCATGCACGATACCGAGCAACGCCACGACCATCTCCACGGAGCGCTCCATGCACACCGGAACGATGGCGCCGCTGCCGATGCCGGCAGCACGCAAGGCCCGGGCGACGGTTTGCGCACGCTGATCGAGCTCGGCGTAACTCAGGCGTTGGCCTTCGAACACCAGCGCCGGGGCGTTGGGACTCAGGGCGGCTTGTTGGCTCAAGGCCGTGTGCAGGTTGGTCGGGCCGCCGTAATGACGTTCGGTCGCATTCCAGCGATCCAGTTGCTGCTGATCCTGTTGTTGCGGGAACAGTTCGACCGGTGTCCGTGCCGGCGTTGCCACCAGCGCGTCCAGCAGGGCACACCATTGCGTGCTCCAGCGCTGCATCGTCGACTCGTCAAACAGCGCCGATTGGTACTCCAGCGCGAGGGTCATGTCGCTACCGTCGTCCTGGACTTCCCAGCTCTGTTCGAACTTGGCATCGATCACCGGCAGTCTCTGCTCTTCGATGTTCAGACCCGGCCATTGGCTGCTGTCCATGCGGCCATGGTTGAGGGAGAACATCACCTGGAACAGCGGCGTACGGTTCAGGTCGCGGCGCTGGGCCACGGCGCCGACCAAGGTGGCGAACGGCAGGTCGGCATGGGCCTGGGCCGCGCGCAGATCGGCTTCAAGGCTGGCGAGCAACTGCTCGGCCGGGGCCTGTTGGTCGACTTCGCTGCGGATCACCAGCGTATTCACCAGACACGCCAGCAGCGCCTGGGTTTGCGGCTGATCCCGTTGATCGGCCGGGGTGCCGAGGCGAATATCACGCTGACCGCTATAGCGCGCAAGCAAGGCGCTCAGGGCCGTGGTCAGCACGACATAGGTGGTGGTGCCGCGTTGACGGGCGAACTGACGGATCGCTTCAGCCCGCTGGGCACCGAGGCTGACAGTCAGTTGCCGGGCGCGACGATCCGCCTCGGCACCGCGTGGATGGTCAAGCGGCAGGTCGAGTTGGTAGTCGTTCTGGCCGAGGTGGTTTTTCCAGTAATCCAGGCTGTCACTGCGGCGAGCCTGGGTGTCCGGGTGCTGTTGCCACAGGGCGAAATCGACATAGTCGACGTCCAGCGCGGTCCAGGCCGGCGACTGCCCGTGCAGGGCGGCGCTGTAGGCCTGGGCCAGTTCATCGATCAGCAATTGCATCGCCCAACCGTCGGTGGCGCTGTGGTGCAGGCAAACCAGCAACAGGCTTTCGTCGCTGTCCTGACGTTGCAGCAGGTGCGCACGCCAAGGTGCGGCGGTGGCCAGATCGAACGGCATCATCAATTCAGCCTGAGCATTGGTGCAAGCCGCTACCCAGTCCTGTGTGGTGACCGAAGTGACCGCGAGCGCCGGGCCCTGATCGTCGATCAGCAACTGCGGCTCGCCCTGGACTTCGATGATGCGGCTGCGCAGCACCAGATGGCGCTCGCTGACCTGCTCGAACGCGTCACGCAAGGCCTGAACTTTAAGGTCGCCGCGCAAGGTCAGGGCGAACGGCATGTGGTATTCGCGGGAATCCGGCACCAGACGGCTGAGCATCCAGAAACGCTGCTGGGCCAAACCCAGCGGCAGTTGCGCCGGGCGCGGTTGTGCGGTGATCAGTTCGCCGGGCATCGCCGCTCGCAGATGACCGGCCAAAGCCGCCACCGTCGGTTGGGCGAATACCAGCGCCAGCGGCAGAGTGGCGCCGAGGCGTTCACGGACCCGAGCGACCAAACGGGTGGCCAGCAAGGAGTGGCCGCCGAGATGGAAGAAGTGATCGTCGATCCCCACCGACGGGCATTCCAGCACTTCGCTGAACAACTCGCAAAGCACCGTTTCTGTGGCGTTGCGCGGTGTTCTGCGTGGCTGGTCGCTTTTGGTTTCAGGCAATGACAAGGCGGTCAGTGTCTTGCGGTCGAGCTTGCCGTTGCTGTTGAGTGGCAGGCTGTCGAGTTGCACCAAGAGGCTTGGCAGCATGTGCGAGGGCAGGCTGTCGCTCAATGCTGCGCGCAGTGCAGCTTCTTCGGCGTCACCGCACCAGAAGCTCACCAGACGCTGATCAAGCAACAGCGTGGCAGCGTCGCGAACGCCGGCTTGCGCCAGCAGTTCGGCGTCGATTTCTCCCAGTTCGATCCGCTGACCGCGCAGTTTCACCTGATGGTCGAGACGCCCGAGGTACTCGATGTTGCCATCGGCAAGGAAGCGGCAACGGTCGCCGGTGCGGTACAGACGATCGCCGTCAATGAACGGGCTGGCGAGGAAACGTTCCTCGGTCAGGTCCGGACGTTTCAGGTAACCGCGAGCGACGCCGACCCCGCCGATGTACAACTCGCCGATGCTGCCAATCGGCAGCGGCTGCAGGGCCTCGTCGAGGATATACAGGCGCAGGTTGGCGATCGGTTGGCCGATCGGCACGATCAGGTCGTCCACCGAGCAACGCCATACCGACACGTCAATGGCCGCTTCGGTCGGACCATAAAGGTTGACCAGCGCCGCCGGGTGTTGCGTCATGAAACGCCGCACCAGATCCACCGGCAGCGCTTCGCCGCTGGCAAACACCTGACGCAGACTGCGGCAGTTGACCAGGCTTGGCTCTTCGACAAAGGCGCGCAGCATCGATGGCACGAAGTGCAGGGTGGTGACCTGTTCTTGCTGGATCAATTGGCTGAGGTACGCCGGGTCGCGATGGCCGTCCGGACGGGCGACCACCAGCGTGGCGCCAGTGATCAGCGGCCAGAAGAACTCCCACACCGACACGTCGAAGTTGTACGGGGTTTTCTGCAAGACACGGTCGTTCGGGCCAATCGGGAAGGCGTCCTGCATCCAGTGCAGACGGTTCATCAAGGCGCCGTGTTCGTTCATCACGCCTTTCGGTTGGCCGGTGGAACCGGAGGTGTAAAGCACATAAGCCAAGTCGTTGGCGCTGACACTGATTGGTTCACCAACTTCAGCCTTTGGCAAAGCATCTAGCGTCCAGGCGTTGTGCCCGGCCGGCAGACGCGCCAGCCACTGCGGTTGAGTCAAGGTGACCTGGGCGTCGGCATCCGCAATCAGGAACGCCAAACGCGCAGCCGGCAATTCCGGATCCAGCGGCAACCACGCCGCGCCGGCATGTACGATACCGAGCAAGGCCACGACCATTTCCACGGAGCGCTCCATGCACACCGGAACGATGGCGCCGCTGCCGATGCCGGCGGCGCGCAAGGCCCGGGCAACGGTTTGCGCGCGCTGATCCAGCTCGGCATAACTCAGGTGCTGGCCTTCGAACACCAGCGCCGGGGCGTTGGGACTCAGGGCGGCTTGTTGGCTCAGCGCCGTGTGCAGGTTGGCCGGGCCGCTGTAGTCACGCTCGGTAGCGTTCCACTCGACCAGTTGCCGTTGACGTTCTGGCACCGTCAACGGTGACCAGTCACCGAGGCGGGCCTGGGGAGCATCGAGCATTGTTTCGAGCAGTTGTTGCCATTGCGCCATCCAGCGTCGGGCCGTGGTTTCGCTGAACAGCGAGGCACGGTATTCCAGCAACACTGACAGCACCTCACCGTCATGCACTTCCCAGTTCAGGTCGAACTTGGTCGCCTGGGCGGTTACCGCTCGTTCGCGCACCTGCAATTGTGGCCAGTGGCTGGCCGACGAGTCGGCGTTCTGCATCACGAACAACACCTGGAACAACGGCGTCTGAGCGAGGCTACGCTCCGGCGCCAGGTGTTCAACGACCTGATCGAACGGCACGTCCTGATGCTGCTGCGCGTCCAATACGTTATTGCGCACCTGGCTCAGCAAGCCTTCGAAATCCAGCGCCGGATCGAGGTCGGCGCGCATCACCAGGGTGTTGACGAAGCAACCGATCAGCGGCTGCAACTCAGCCAGCGGACGCTGGGCGACCGGGCTGCCGACCCGCACGTCGCGCTGGTTGGCGTAACGTCCCAACAACAACTGCGCCGCACTGAGCATCAACATGTACAGGGTGGCGCCGCGTTGCTGGGCGAACTGCCGCAAGCGTCCCACTAGTTCTGGCGGCAGTTGCAGTTGTACCGCGCCGGCAACCGGGTCGAGCTGGTTTGGCCGCCCCTGTTCGGTGGGCAGGTCCAACAGATAATTGCCGTCTTCCAGTTGCGTGCGCCAGTACTCCAATTGACTGCGGAACAACGCCTGCTGCCCTGACTCACGCTGCCACAGCGCGTAATCCGGGTATTGCAGCGCCAGGTTCGGCAGTGTGGCGACGCTGTTCTGGCACTGGGCGGTGTAGAACTGTGCCAGTTCATCCAGCAGGTTCTGGCTGGAGGCATCGTCGGTGGCGCAGTGATGCACAGTCAGCAACAGCAACGCCTGGGCGCGGCCGTTGCGCTGTATCAGCGTGGCGCGGATCGGCACTTGGCTGGCAAGGTCGAAACGGTGCCCGGTTTCGGCGTGGATGGCCTCGTCGGTCAGCTGTTGCCAGATGTCGTCGGTGGCCGCGTCCAGTGCCGCCACGCGCAAGGTGAGGTTGACCTGTGGTTCGATGATCAGCGCCAACTCGCCATTGGTCTCACGCACAATGCGGCTGCGCAGGATTTCGTGGCGTTGAACCACGCTGTTCAGGGCCGACTGCAAGGCCTGGGTGTTCAGCTCGCCGTCGAACTGCACGGCGCTGACCACGTTGTATTCGCCACCGCCAGCACTCAATTGTTCGAGGAACCACAAGCGTTGCTGTTCGAACGACAACGGCAAACGGGCGGGACGTGCGACCGGGGTGAATGTCGCCTCGGGGGCTTGCAGCGGCTCACCCAACAGGGCGGCCAGCGCGTCAAGGGCCGAATGTTCAAACACCGCACGCAGCGGCGGAACCGTGGCGAACTGTTGGCGCAGACGGGCAAACAGCACCGCCGCCAGCAACGAATGACCGCCGAGGTAGAAGAAGTGACTGTCACGGCCGATCTGGGTCAGCGGCACGTTCAGCAGCTCGGACCACAGAGTGGCGAGTTGCTGTTCGGCGACGGTGCGCGGCGGGTCCTGGGCGTCGGGTTCAGCCTGAATGTCCGGGGCAGGCAGGGCCTTGCGGTTGAGTTTGCCGTTGTCGGTCAGCGGCAACTCATCGAGCAGCACAAACGCTGACGGCACCATGTAGTCGGGCAGGGCGGCGCCGATGGTTTTGCGCCAGGCGTTGATGTCGGCCTGCTGGTCGCAGGTGACGTAAGCCACCAGACGCTTGTCGCCGGGCACGTCTTCACGGGCCAGCACCACCGCCTGACGCACACCCGGTTGGGCGCCGATCAAGGCTTCGATTTCACCCAGCTCGACGCGGAAACCACGGATTTTCACCTGATGGTCCATGCGCCCCAGGTATTCGAGCTGACCGTCGGGCAGCCAACGCACCAGGTCGCCGGACTTGTACATCCGTGCACCCGCCAGCGGCGAGAACGGGTCTTCGATGAACACCTTCGCGGTCTGTTCGGCACGGTTGAGGTAGCCCAGGGTGACGCCGGCACCGCCGATGTGCAGTTCTCCCGGCACGCCGACCGGCATCGGGTTGAGGAAGGCATCGAGCACGTAAGTGCGCACGTTGGCTATCGGCCGCCCGATGATCGGACGCTGCGGGTAATCGTCGACGGCGCAACCGGTCGCATCAACGGTGCATTCGGTCGGGCCGTAGGTGTTGAAGAATCGGCTGCCGGCAATCGATGGCAGACGCTGCCAAAGCTGTGCATCCACCGCGTCACCACCAAACAGCACGAAGCGCGGCAAATACACTTCGCCGCGGCGCACGCCGTCGCTTTCGAGCAAGGCCTTGAGCTGTGCCGGGGTGCATTCGAAGGCTTCCAGGCGGGTTTCACGGAAAAACTGCGCCAGGGCCTCGGGGTCGTAGCGCACGTCTTCCGGGGTCAGGTACAGACTGTGACCGTCGAGCAGCAAGATGAGCTCGGCCACCGAACTGTCGAAGGCAAACGAGTAGTTGAAACTGGTGCGCATCGGCTGATCGGTATAGCGGCGATACAAGCCATGAATGCGCGCCCAGGCCAGGTTGACCACCGAGCCGTTGGTGACCAGTGTTCCCTTGGGCTTACCGGTCGAGCCGGAGGTGTACATGATGTAGGCCAGGTCATCGGGACCGGCCAGCGGCATGAGGTTGCCGTCCGGCTGATCGGCGAACAGGGCTGCGTCGGTGTCCAGGCGCAGACGCGGCAGTTCGGAACCCAGCTGTTCCAGCAAGCCCAGCTGGCCGAGGAACAACGCGGGTTGCGCGTCTTCAAGCATGTACGCCAGACGATCCACCGGGTAGGTCGGGTCCAGCGGCACGTAGGCGCCACCCGCTTTGAGAATGCCCAGCAGGCCGACCAACAATTCCAGCGAACGCTCGACACACAGCGCCACCGGGCGATTGGCGACCACGCCGCGACCACGCAGGTAATGCGCCACCTGATTGGCCCGACGGTTCAGTTCGCTGTAGCTCAGGCTACGACCTTCGAAGCACAACGCATCGCGATCCGGGGTGCGCTCGGCCTGCTGTTCAAACAGCTGGGCGAAGGTCAGGTGCTGCGGCACCTCCATCTCGGTGCGGTTCCACTCGACCACGGTGCGCTGCCATTCCGCCGCCATCAGCAGCGGCAGGGCGGCCACCGGGCGTTGCGGTTCGGCGAGCATTTGCTCGAGCAAGTGCTCCAGGCGGGCGAGGGTCTGACGGGCGCTGTCGGCGGCGAACAGGTCGAGGGCGAACATCAGCTCCAGCTGAATCGGCGCATTAGCCGGGCACAGCACATGCAAATCCAGATCGCATTCGGACTGCTTGAGCGGGGTGTCGAGGGCTTCGAACTCCAGCCCCGGGAAGCGCAAACGCGATTCCATGGCCAATTGCTGCGCGACCATCACTTGATACAGCGGCGCATGGCTGAGGCTGCGTGGCAGTTGCAGGCTGTCAACCAGTTGCTCGAACGGCAGGTCTTGATGCTGCAAGCCCTCGCGCAGACGTTTGGCCACCTGGCCCACCAGTGCGGTGAAATCCGCTTGTGGTTCAAAGTCGGCACGGATGGCCAGGTTGTTCAGCAAAATGCCGAGCAGGCCTTCGGTGCCCGGTTGTTCGCGGTGGGTGACCGGGGTGCCGATCAGCACCGTGGCATCGCCACTCAAACGGTGCATCAGCACAGCGAAACCGGCGAACAATACGGTGAACGGTGTGGTGCCCAGGCGACTGGCGAAGGCTTGCACCCGGCCGCTGAGCTCGGCACTGAGTTCACGCTGCACGATGCCGGCGCGGTAGGTTTGCACCGAAGGCCGCGGATAGTCGGTGGGTAAGGCCAGCAACGGACTGCCTTCGCTGTTGCGACGATCCAGCGTGGTGGTCCAGTAATCGAGTTGACGCTTGAGTTCGGTGCCTTGCAGGTGTTCGCGCTGCCACAGGGCGAAGTCGGCGTATTGCACCGGCAAGGCCGGCAGTTGGGCGGGTGCACCGTTGCAACGGGCTTCGTAACCCAAGGCCAGCTCGCGCAGGGCGATGGTCGCCGACCACGCGTCCGAGACCAGGTGATGCAGGGCGATGCCCAGCACATGTTCACCCGGTGCCACACGTAGCAGTCGAGCACGCAGCAACGGCGGCGAGGTCAGGTCGAACGGTTGCTCAAAGGTTTCTTGCAGGGCATTGAACTGTGCCCCTGCGCGTGCGGTGGCACCCAGACCCGACAAATCATCGAACGGCAACGCAATGTTCAGCGATTTGCTGATGTGCTGGCTGGGCACGCCGTCGGTGCTGCGGATGCCGGTGCGCAGGATTTCATGACGCACCAGCAAGTCATTCAGGCTGGCGTGCAGCGCCGCGACGTTGAGTTCACCTTTGAGGTGCAGGGCGAACGGAATGTTGAACAGCGTCGTGCCGGGCGTCAGTTGCTCGATGAACCACAGGCGCTGTTGCGAGAACGACAGCGGCAGTAGCGCCGGGCGCACCTGGGCTTTAGGCACGCTGATCGCGGCGGCTTGCGGTGCGGCAGCGTCAGCCTGACGCGCAGCGATGGCGACAGCCAGCAGCGCCACCGTCGGTTGTTCGAACAGCACCCGCAACGGCAGGTCGAGTTTGAAATGGGTGCGCAAGCGCGCAACGATCTGGGTGGCCAGCAGCGAGTGGCCGCCGAGGGAGAAGAAGTTGTCTTCCACGCCGACCGTGTCGCGACCCAGAACCTCAGCCCAGATCTTCGCCACGGCGGTTTCCAGCTCGTTGCGTGGGGCGATGCTTTCCTGGGTATCGGCCTGCCAGTTCAGTTCCTGGGCGGCCAGGGCCTTGCGATCGACCTTACCGTTGTTGTTGAGGGGCAAGCGCTCCAGGCACACGAACGCGGCCGGCACCATGTACGGCGGCAGTTGCGCGCGCAGGTGTTCGTTGAGCCCCTCGCTGCCCAAGGTGTCGTCGTGGGCCGACCAATAGGCCACGAGCCAGGCTTCGCCAACAGTGTTTTCGCGCAGCAGCACGGCGGCTTCGCGCACGTTTGGGTGCTGGGCCAGACGGTGTTCGATTTCGGTCAGTTCGATGCGGTGTCCGCGCAGCTTGACCTGCTGGTCGCGTCGGCCGAGGTATTCGATCACGCCATCGGCGCGCCAGCGCCCCAGGTCGCCGGTGCGGTACACGCGACCTTCAAGCTGAGGGTGGTCGATGAACGCGTCAGCGGTGCGCTGCGGATCGTGCAGGTAGCCACGACCGACGCCGACGCCACCGACACAGATTTCCCCGGCAACGCCCACCGGCACTGGCCGCAGGGCTTCGTCCAGCACGTACAAGCAGTTGTTGGCGGTTGGTTGGCCGATGGGCATGTGGCTGACGTTGGCGTCCGGCGCTTCGAAGATTGGCTGGAAGGCCACGTCGTCGGCGCATTCGGCCGGACCGTAGGCGTTCATCAAGGCAATGTCGGGGAAGCGTGCAAACCAGTCCCGGGCCACGGTCGGCGGCAGGGCTTCACCGGTGGGCAGCACCCAGCGCAGGTCGGGCAATTGCAGGTCGCACGGGCACAGCGCAAGCAGCGTGCGCATCAGGCTCGGGACAATTTCCAGCACGCTCAGGCGGTCGCTGGCGAGTACTTGCAGCAGACGCTGCGGGTCGTGCGCCACCTCGTCCGGCAGGATCTGCACCGTGGCACCCAATACCGGCGCAGCGAGGAATTGCCACACCGAAATGTCGAAGGCCACCGAAGCGGTCTGCGCAATCCGGTCTTCGGCATTCAGCCCCAGGGCCGGCACTTTGCCGAAGATGTTATTGAGCATGCCTCGTTGTTCGATCATCACGCCTTTGGGCGTACCGGTCGAACCCGAGGTGAACAGCACGTAGGCCAGGCTGTCCGGGCCACCGAGCAACGGCAGCGGCGCATCGCTGCCGGACTTCCAGCAGGCTTCGGCGAGCAGCGCGTTTGGTGCCTGATCGAGGCCGCTGAGCAACTGATCGACCAGACCGCTGCAATCTTCGCTGGCCACCAGCAACGGTGCGCGGGACAGGCTGAGGATTTCCCGCAGGCGCTCGGGCGGGTGATTGACTTCAAGCGGCAGCATCGCGGCGCCGACCTTGAACACGGCAATCATCATCGTCAACAGCGCCAGGCCACGAGGGGCCACCAGCGCGACCAGTTGATCTTCAACGGCACCAGCCTCGCGCAATGCGTGGGCCAGGCGCGTGGCGCGCCGATCCAGCTCGTCGTAGGTCAGGGATTCACCGTCGCAGGTCGCAGCAATCTGCCCGCCGCGTTGGGCGACCTGCGCGGCAAACAGTTCGGCGTAACTTTGATCCAGCGGGAAGTCGTGCGGGTTGACCGCCCACTCACCCAGCAGTTGCTGACGCTCATCAGCGGCCAGCAGTTCGAAACTGCCCAGCAGCGCATCCGGTGCGGCAAGCATGCCGCGCACCAGGCTGGCGATGTGGCCCAGCAAGCGCTGCACGGTCAGTGCCTCGAAACGCTCGCGGTCGTAGGACACCCGAATGCCTAGCTGCTCGCCGGGCAGGATCACCACGGTCAAGCCATAGTGGGTGTGCACGCTGTGGTCCATGCCTTCGAGGCTGAACTGGAAACCACCTTCCAGAATCTGCTCGTCGATCGGGGCGTTTTCGAATACCAGGATGCTGTCGAACAGGGTTTCGCCCCGGGGGAAATCGCTCCAGCCTTGAATGTCGGTCAGGGGCGTGTGCTCAAAGTCGCGCATGTCGACGTTCAGCCCTTGCAGCGCGCTCAGCCAACTGCCCAGCGACACCTGCGGGTCCACCGACACCTGCAGCGGCAAGGTGTTGATGAACAGACCGATCATCTCGGCCACCCCGGTCAGCTCCGCCGGACGACCGGCGACGGTGACGCCGAACAGCACGTCCCGTTGACCGCTGTAACGTGACAGCAACAGCGACCAAACGCCTTGGAAGAAGGTGTTCGGCGTGATCCGGCGGCTACGGCAGAACGCCGCCAGCGCCTGGGTTTCCGTTTCGGTCAGGTGAATCAGCTGATCGTCCACCAGCACCGCGTCGGTGTAGCGGTCGCGGGCCACGCCGTTGTCCACGGTCAGTGGCGTCGGTGCATTGAGGCCTTGCAACTGGCCGCGCCAGAACTGCTCGGCCTTGCCGGCGTCCTGACGTTGCAGCCACTGGATGTAATCGCGAAACGGTCGCGGGCTCTTGAGCTCCGGGGTGCGGTCGTTGCACAGCGCTTCATAGACTTTGAGGAAGTCCACGGTCACCAGGGAAATGCACCAGGCGTCCATCAGGATGTGGTGGAAGCTGCGAATGAATTCGTAGGATTCATCGGCCAGTCGCACCAGGCGGAAGCGAATCAGCGGCGGCTTCGACAGGTTGAAGCCGACTTTCTGCTCGTCTTCCAACAACGTGCGGATCCGCGCTTCCTGTTCGTGCGGGGCGAGTCCGCGCAGGTCAAGGGTGTCCAGCGGCACCTTGACGTCGCGGTGGATCACTTGCACCGGTTGTTTCTGGGTTTTCCACTGAAAACTGGCGCGCAGAGACGGGTGCAGCGCCACCACCTGGCGCCAGGACTCAAGGAACGCCACTTCATCAATGGCACCGCCGATGCGGTAGCGATCCTGCATCAGGTACACGCCGGAATCTTCGTGCAGCAGGGAGTGGAACAGCATCCCTTGCTGCAACGGCGACAGCGGGTAGATGTCTTCAATCGGATTGGTGGTGGTTTTTTCGGTGGTCATTGAAAGCGTCCTGCAAAAAAAGGGGCAACGGCGATGGCGCGGCGGCGAGGGAAACCGGTCACAGGTCGGCCTCGTTCAGTTCAGCCATCAGCGCTTGCATTTCGTCATCGGACATACCCGAAGCGCTGAATTCGGTGCTGTCGGCTTGCGGCTCAACGGTAACGGCGGCCAGTGGTTGTGCGACTTCGGCCATGGCGGCAATGGTCTGGCGCTCGAAGACATGCTTGGCGGAGAGCGCGATGCCTTGCTCGTGGGCCTGGGCCACCACTTGCAGGCTCAGGATCGAGTCGCCGCCGATGGCGAAGAAGTTCTCGGTGACGCTCACCGTCGACAGCTTCAAGACCTTGGCGACGATGGCTTGCAGGGTGGTTTCCATCGCATTGCGCGGTTCCACGTGGGCGCCTTCGTCGAACTGGTCCGGGTCGGGCAACTGGCGAGTGTCGAGCTTGCCGTTGGGCGTGCGCGGGAAGGTCGCCAGGGTCAGCACCCGGGCCGGCACCATGTACGACGGCAGGCGTTCACCGAGAAAGCGCTTGATCGCTTCCGAGTCCGGCGCGTAGCCATGCGCCGCCAGAATGTAGGCCAGCAGGCGCTTGCCGGCGGCGTGCTCTTGCACGATCACCGCGGCTTCGCGCACATCGCTATGGCTGCACAGTTGACGCTCGATTTCCCCGAGTTCGATGCGGTAGCCGCGCAACTTGACCTGATGGTCCTTGCGGCCGAGGAACGCCAGGCGCCCATCCGCCATCCAGCAGGCCAGGTCGCCCGTGCGGTAGGCGCGGGTGCCATCGGCCAGGGTGACAAAAGCCTTGGCGGTTTCTTCGGGTTTGTTACGATAACCTCGCGCCAGGGTCGGGCCGGCGAGGACGATTTCGCCCGGTTCGCCGATGCCGCTGGTGATGCCGTGTTCGTTCAGTACGCGCAGATCCATCCCGGCAATCGGCCGGCCAATGGTCAAGGCGCGGCTCGGGTCCAGCACTTCATAAGTGGCCCAGACCGTGGCTTCGGTGGGGCCGTATTCATTCACCAGTCGCACTTGCGGCAAGGTCTTGCTGTGCTGGGCGATCAACGAAGGCGGGCAGGCTTCACCGGCGACAATCCAGCACTCCAGGCTGTCGGCAGCCCCGGCGCGCTGCAACTGATCGAGCAAGGCCTGATACAGCGACGGCAGCGACAGACCGTGGCTGACCCGATGCTGGGCAATCAACTGCGCCAGACGGGCCATCTCCAGTTCTTCGCCCGTCGCCGGCAGCACCAGACGCCCGCCCTGGGCCAGGGTCCAGAAAATCCCGGCGACCGAGCTGTCGAAGGCAAACGACGACAGCAGCAGATAGGCGCGCACCGGCGTCTCATAAGCCGCCATGCGCACTTGGGTCGAGAAACTCAGTGCACCGTGGCTGATTTCCACGGCTTTCGGTGCGCCGGTGGAACCGGAGGTGTAGATCAGATACGCCAGGTCGTCCGCGCCAGGCAGGGACAGTGGCGGCAGGTCGCTGGTGTTGGACACCGTCAGGTCATCCAGCACGAAGCGTTGCAGGCTGGCGGGGACGCTTTCGGCCAGTTCGGCGCTGACCACGATGTGCGCAATGGCGCTGTCGGCGAGCATGTAGGCGCGGCGATCTGCCGGGTAGGTCGGATCAACCGGCACGTAAGCGCCACCGGCCTTCAACACCGCGAGCATGGCGACGATGGCGGCGTTGCTGCGGGCGAACAGGATGCCGACGGGCACGCCCGGACCGATCCCGGCCGCTATCAGTTGATGAGCCAGATGCGTCGCGCAGGCATCGAGGCCGGCGTAACTCAGGTCGCCGTCCTTGTCGATTAGGGCGATAGCGTTCGGCTGTTGCTGAACCTGACGGGCAATCAGCTCGACCAGGGTCACCGGTTCGATCGACGGCAAGCTCGGTTGGGCACCGATAATCTGTACCTGAAGCGGCCCGCTCAGCGGCAGATGAGCCCAGGCTTGCTGCGGTTCGGCCAGCGCGCCCAGCAGCAGTTGCAGCCATTGTTCGGCGAGGCAGGTCGCCGCTTCGCTGCTTAACGTATGGCGGTCGTAAACCACCTGAGCGCGCAGGCTATCGGGCAACTGACGGACATCCAGGCAAACCTTCACCGGGCTCATCACCGCGCTGGCAAAACGCTCTTGGCTATCGCCCGAACGCCAGGCGAAGGCGTAACCGTCAGCCAGGTTCTGAGTGTAGTAATCCTGCCAGCCAACAGTTCGTTCGATCATGGCGCCGACGTGTTGGCTTTGTTCCAGCAGGGCCACCTGGGCTTCCAGATCGATACGCACCGGCAGGCTCTGCTCGAACAGACCCAAAGCATTTTCCAGTTCCGGGCCACGGCTTTCGTGGATCAGTGTGATCGGGACTTGCTGCTGGCCGGCCAAACGCCCGAGCACGGCGGCCCAGGCTGTCAGCATCAGGTTGGAGGTCAGGGACGGATTACGGGCGAGGTCGGCGGGTAATGTTACGTTCACAAGTGCCGGCGCAAATCCGCTGTCGCTGGCGGATTCAAGCGACAGCTGCAAGGCGGGCTGTTCGGTTTCGCTCAATTGTTTCCAGAAGCTCACGCCCGGATGGTCCGGCTCGTCTTCCGTCAGACTCCAGCGCCACTCGGCGTAGTCGGCATATTGCAGCGCTTCGGACAGGTCGGGTTGAGCGTCCTGCAGCAAGATGCCCGCCAGCAGTTTCAGGCTGGCGAGGTCGAAGTGGCTGCTGGCAGCGGCCAGGTCCAACACCGATTGTTCGTCCGACAGGTGCACCAGGGTCACGGACAGCGGGTTCGTCCAATCGCGGGGCTGCGCAGCGAGACTGGTCAGCGCGGCGTCCTGATCCGCAGGGCTGTGCTGACGCAAGTCCTGCATGCTCACAGGCAGGGCGCAGGTTTCGTGAATCACCTGCACCGGGTGGCGCAAGCCCGGCACCGGCACCAGCCGCGTGCGCAGAATTTCACTGTCGGCCATCAGTGTCAGCAGACGGCTGTTCAGCGCGTCGACGTCCACCGGTCGGGATAACGACCACTGCAAATGGCAACTGAACGGGTGTTCGGCCGCTCCGTTGATATGCGGGTACACCGATGCCTGTTGCGGCGAAATACGAAAACCTTGAAGTCCGCTCATGTTCAACTCGACTAGAAATGGGGCTTGAATCTGGGCCACGGCAGCGGCGCCGAGGTTTGCTGACTGGACATCAGGCAAGCCTCTTGCAAACAGCTGGTGCGCCCGTTGAAAGTCAGACGGCGACGTCGCTCGACAGCAGGGCTTCGGCCATGCCGGTCATGATTGCGCGCTTGCCGGTGAAGGGTTCGCGACCGTGCACCGCGAGCATGTTGTCTATGAACAACACGTCGCCCTGCTGCCAGCTGAACCGCACCAGCGAGTCGAGGTAGGCTGCTCGCAGCGACTCCAGTACTTGCGGTTCGATCGGCTCGCCGTCGCCATAAAAGGTATTGGTGGGCAGGTCGAGGTCGTTGAAGTTGCTTTGCAGCGAATCGCGGATCGCCGGGGGCAGGGTGCTGATGTGGAAGAAGGTCGCGTGGTTGAACCAGATTTCTTCACCGGTACGCGGGTGACGCACCACGGCGGGCCCGCGTTGGCGGGTGCGCAAGCGGTTGTTGTCTTTCCATTCCACGTCGATGCCGACGCTGGCGCAGTAGGCTTCCACTTCGCTGCGGTCTTCGGACTGGAACACGGTCTGCCACGGCAGGCCGAAACCGTCGCCGTAGTTGCGTACATACAGCACGCCTTTCTCACGGAACCGCGCTTCGATTTCAGGGCTGATGCTCGCCTTCACGGCCCGGGTCGAGCCGATCGGTGTTTCGCCGCCGGTCTCGGACGGAATGTGGCAGTAGAAGAACAGGCGCAGCGGAAAGCGTGGTGAATAGGAGTGCTCGTTGTGCGGGAAAATCATCTGGTCGGCCGGGTAGTCGGTCGAGGTGTAGATATTGCCGCCAACCCGGGTGCGCGGCGAGGCGCGGAACATGTATTCCAGCGCCCCTGGGGAGAGCGCGGCGATCACCTGATCGAATTGCTCCACGGACAACACGGAGAACCCGCGAAACAGCAGGGCGCCGTATTGCAGCAGTTTCTTTTCCAGGGATCCGCGTTCGCGAGTCGCCCAGGCGACCAGATCGACGCCGCTGACCGCCGGTTCGATCACCAGCGGCAAGGCGTGGTCCGGGCTGAGCAGGCGCTCGCTGACCAGTTGCTGTTCCGAGACGTTCATGGCTTTGCGGCGCACAGAGCCGAGGGCGCGAGACAATGGGGGCACGATAGACATAAAGGCATCCGACTCGGTTAAAGGGTCAATGAGCGACGTTTGGTTTGCATCAACTGACTGCGACCGGCCAGCGCCTGGGACCGTTGACGTTCACGCTGGAAGGTCTGATCCCAGGCGTCGAGGCGTTCGGCCAGCGCGGGCAGCGGTTCGTGCAACAGGCTTTGGGCTTCGTCCAGAAGGCGCGTCCACAGGTGTTGCAGGCGCAGGGCGCGATCCTGATCGAAGTATTCGCCGCGGTACTTGAGGGTCGCGTCGATGCCTTCGGCGCCGTGCACCAGATCGAGCACCAGGTGGAAATCCCCCGGCGCCTGCTCCACTTTCAGAGCGGTCATGTGCGCGCCGGCGATATCGGTCGGCGTTACCCGGGACGGTTGATAGTTGAGCTTGACCTGGAACAGCGGCGAGTGACCTGGCCGGCGCTCCGGCGCGAGCGCTGAAACCACCAGGTCGAAAGGCAAACCTTGATGCGCGTAAGCCAGTCGCGCTTCATCGCGAATCCGTTCAAGGAAACCGGCCAGTGTCGGTTCGCCGTGCAGGTCACAGCGCAGGGTCAGCTGGTTGACGAAGAAGCCGATGACGTCATTGTGTTCCTCCAGCGGACGGCCACTGACATCGGTGCCCAGCAGAAACTGTTGTTGTCCACCCAGTTGCTTGAGCACCAGTTGATAGCTGGCCAGCAACAGCATGAACAGGGTCATACCTTGCTCGCGAGCCATCGCTGCAAGGTGTTCGCAGGTTGCCTGGGGCACAGTGAAGTTCTGGCTGTGCTCGCCATGGGTCTGGCCGCTGCCACCCAGTTCGAAGGTTTGCGGCATGTTGGCCAAGTGCTTACGCCAGAAGTCTTGTTCCGCGGCGATTCGCTGTTCGCTCCAGTGACCGGCTTCCCATTGGGCGAAATCCAGGTACTGCACCGGCAATTCAGCGTCGGCCGAGCCGGCCAGTTCCGCCAGCAATAATTGCGCCGAGCGCCCGTCGAAGGCGATGTGGTGCAGGGTCAACAGCAGGTCATGCTGTTCATCGTGACGGCTGAGCAGTTGTGCGCGCAGTAGTGGCCCGGTTTCGAGGTCTACCGGCATGACGTGTTCGTTGGCCAGGCAGTCGCGGAGTGCTTGCTGGTGCTGCGGCTCGCTCTGATCACGCAGATCGTGCCAGGTAAGCGGTACTGCCGTGGCCGGCGAAACTTGTTGCTGCGGCCCATCGATGCCATCCCGATACACCGTGCGCAGCACGCTGTGTCGGATGACGAGGGTGTTCAGGCGCAGCGCCAGGGTTTCGATGTTGAGCGGACCTTGCAGGCTCAGGTGCAATGCCAGATTGTGCTGGGTATCGTCCGGATTCAGTTGGCGCAAGAACCACAGGCGACTTTGGGCGAAGGATTGGCGATTTTGGCTGACGCTCGCACGCGTGGTCGATGCGCTGGCCGTCGGCGATGACTCGCTCAGGAAACCTTGCAACGCCAGCGCCCATTCAGCCAGCGTTTGTTCGCCGAACAGACTTTGGATGTCGAGGCTCCAACCCAGATCCTTGTGCAGGCGGGCGGCGAAGTCGGCCACACTGATGGAGTCAAGACCCAAGCCGATCAGGCTGAGTTCAAAGTCTGCCGTCAGGTACGGATTGACCCCGTGCAGGGTTTGCTCAAGCCATTGACGGCACGTGGGCAGGGCCAGCGGCAAGTCATTGCCCACGCGTTCCCGCAATTGAGCAACGTCCATGGTTTCGCTGTTCGAGGCGATCTGCCCACCGCTCTGGGCGATGATGCTTAACGTGCCAGCGGCCAGTTGTTTGCGCGCGCCTTGACGGGCGATCTTGCCGCTGGTGGTCATCGGGATGGTGCCGGCTTCCACCAGCACAATCTGATCGATGCCGCAGTCGGCGGCTTCACGCACGGCGTTTTGCATCGACGCAAACAGCGCCGGATGATGCGCCGGATCGACGAACTTGCGTTGTGGCTCGGCGACGATCACCAGTTTCTCGCGGCCCAGCACCGGGTCCATCTCCGAGAACGCGGCGATGCGCCCGGTGCGAATGCCCGGTTCGGAATCGGTAATGGCAAATTCGATGTCGTGGGGGTACAGGTTTCGCCCGTTGAGAATCAGCAGATCCTTGAGCCGCCCGCAGATCACAACCTGGCCTTCGTGCATGAAACCCAGGTCGCCGGAACGCAGGTAATTGCCGGGCTCGCCGACAATGCGCGCCTCAAAGGCTTCGCGGCCGGCTTCAGGGTTTTTCCAGTAGGCTTCGGCGTTGCTCGGACCCTGGAGCCAGACTTCACCGATGCGATCGGCGGAGCAGCGCTCATGGCTCTGCGGATCGGCGATGGCGATGCTGTGCAAGGCCTGCGGATAACCGCAAGCGACGAATTCCACGGCGGCGGCATCGGCGGCCGCCAGGGCAACACGACCGGTTTCCAGCACCGCTTTGTCCAGGCGCAGCACCACCGGGAGTGCGTCGGCCGGTGTGGCGCTGACGCATAGCGTGGCTTCGGCCTGGCCATAACCGGGGCTGATGGCCAAAGGGTTGAGGCCGCACGCGGCAAAGCGCTGGGCGAAGGCTTCGAGGGTGCCGGGGTGGATCGGTTCGGCGCCGTTGATTGCGTGTTGCCAGGCACTCAAGTCTAGCTGGGCGATCAGGTTGTCGCTGACCACCCGATTGCACAGGGCATAGGCGAAATTGGGGGCGAAACTCGCGGTAGCGCGGTAGCGGCTCAACGCCTGGAGCCAGGTCGAGGGCGCATTGACGAAGGTCTGCGACGCCATCAGGTAGCACGGCATGCCGCTGTAGAGTGGGGCCAGCATGCCACCGATCAGACCCATGTCGTGGTACAGCGGCAGCCAGTTGACCATGCCGCCATGCTCATCGAAACCGTAGGCCTGACGCATCAGTTCGACGTTGGCGATCAGGTTGCGCTGACGCACTTCAACGCCTTTTGGCGTGCCAGTGGAGCCCGAGGTGTATTGCAGGAATGCCACGGTCGCACCGTCGACATCCGGACGTCGCCACTCACTGGTCGGTGGTGTGCCGAGGTCCTGGACCGTCAACACATCGACCCGGCCTTCCACCAGTTCCAGCAATCCCTGGCAATGATCCGCCGGGGCGAGGATCAGTGCCGGTTCGGCATCCACCACCACATTGCGCACGCGGTCGAGGTGGCGCGGCTTGCGTGACGGAGGTGGAAACAGCGGCACGGCGATCAGGCCGGCATATAAACAGGCACAAAACGCACGGGCGTAGTCGAGGCTGCTGGGCAGCATCAACAACACGCGATCGCCCGGCACGTAGCGCGATTGCAGGGCGGCCGCCAGGGAGCGGGACTGCTCGTGCAACTGGGCAAAGGTCAGGGTTTCGCCGATTTCTACACCGTCCGGCAAGAAGTGCAGGGCAGCACGCTGCGGGAATTGCAGGGCGTTGGCTTCCAGCACTTCGATCCAATGATTGAATGAAAACATGTGCAATTCACGCCATGGCAACGATGACTTTGCGGTCACCGGTGTAAGGATTGCGGCCGTGTGCGACCAGTCGATTGTCGAGCATCAGGATGTCGCCGGGTTGCCAGGGGAAACTAATGGCGGTCTTGCGATAGACCTCGCGCACGGTGTCGAGCACGTCGTCGGGAATGGCAGAGCCGTCGCCGAAATAGACGTGACGTGGCAGGTTCTCTTCACCCACCGCTGCCAGCAGGCTGGCGCGTACGCCCGGCTCGATCGCCGACACATGGAACAGGTGCGCCTGATTGAACCAGACCCATTCACCGGTATCCGGGTGCTGCAGCACGGCGGCACAACGCTGGCGGGTGCGCAGGTCGCCATCGGCTTTCCATTCCCACTCGATGTCGTTGTCCTTGCAATAACGTTCAACCTGGGCGCGGTCTTCGGTGTTGAACACTTTCTGCCAGGGCAGATCCAGCGCGCCGCTGTAATTGCGCACATATAGAAGCTCACGACTGGCGAACAGCTCGCGGATCTCGGCGGGCATGCGCTGGTAGATCAGGCGGCTGTCGGCAATCGGCGTTTCGCCACCGGTTTCACTGGCCTTGATGCAGTGGAACCAGATGCGCGAAGGCCATGGCCGGGTGTAGGCCTGCTCGTTGTGCAAGGGGATGAATTGATGGGCCGGGTATTCGGTGGAGCTATAGACCCCGGCGAAGACTTTGCTGCGCGGAGTGGAACCGAATTCGTAGCTGGCCAGTGGTGCGCCGAAACTGGCGGCGAAGCGCTTGAAGTCGATGGGCGTGGCGACGCTAAAACCCCGAAACAGCACTCCGCCAACGGTGCTCAGCGTCTGGGGCAGTGTGTCGCGAATCGACGCATCGAGATCATGAATCGACTGTCCCGGCGCCGCCTGCACCAGCGCGGGTAACGACAGCTCGCTGCCATCCGCTGGGGCAATGGAAAAAGGCTCGGAACGCCTGCTCAGGTGTTTGATTGAGGTCATCCGTTGCGCATCCTTTTTTATCTTTTCTTGACGTTGGCAAGCCTTGAAACCAGGGCAGAGGTCGCCAGGGCAAAGTACGACTGAAATGTATTCGCTCTAATACGCGGCGGCATCTTAGTTACAAATGAGACGGATTATCAATCTTATTCCTTTAAATTTTTTTTTGGATTAGACTCCGCCCCCGCTGGCTCGAAACAGCCTTTCGCCAGCTGAAAAAACAACAAATATCTGTCGCATGGGAGCGGGGCGTGAATTTCAAAAAGAATACAATTGCGTTGGCTATGGGGTCGGCGGTGTGCCTGGCCAACAGCGCATGGGCGGCCGAACAGTCGAGCACATTGGAGATCGCTCCGGTCACGGTGACGGGTGAAAAAATCAACCGCACCCTTGAGCAAACCCAGTCCAGCGTTGTAGTCGTCACCGGTGAACAACTGCGTGAACACGGCGACAATAATCTGGTCGATGTGTTCGCCCGCACACCGGGTGTGTACAACCAGGCCGGTAACGAAAACTGGGGGATTCGCGGTGTGCCTGTGTCCGGTTTCGATGACCAGGGCCCAGCCGCGCTCAACGGCGCGGTATCGGTGTTCATCGATGGCGCCCAGCAGCCGAACCGTGCACTGACCCTCAGCCCGATCCCGCTCTGGGATGCCGAGCAGGTCGAAGTGTTCCTCGGCCCGCAATCCACCACTCAAGGTCGTAACTCCCTGGCCGGTGCGGTGGTCATTCAGACCAAGAACCCGACTTTCCAGCCAACCTTCTCGGCGCAGACCAATGTGGGGAACTATGGTGAGAAGGGTGCGGCGGTAGCCGGTGGCGGTTCCATCGTTGACGACAAGATTGCCGGGCGTATCGCCGTGGATTATCAGGATGGCGATGGTTACATCGATAACGTCACGCTCGACAAAGACGCCAATCCGAATCGCACCAGCAATGTTCGCGGTAAACTGCTGATCCTGCCCAACGACGATCTCGATGTTCTGTTGACATACGCCCACAGTGAACACCGTCAGGGCGACAACTCGGTCATGCGTGAAAACGACAGAATCCGTTACTACAAAGTGTCGTCCAACACCGAGGCGTTCGATAACCTCAAGCAGGACACTGTCAGCGCCAAGGTCGACTACCGCCTGAACGATGACTGGTCCCTGACCAGCCTCACGGCCAACACCAGTTCGGACTACAGCGCTCGTCTGGACTTCGACCAGACTGCCATCGACAATCAGGTCATCCTGCGCAAGCAGGACGGCGACCTGTTCAGTCAGGAACTGCGTCTGAACTACAACTCGGACACGGTGAAAAGCTTCGTCGGTGCTTACTACGGCCACAACACCAACAACTTCCACGACAAGTTGTTGTTCGATGACGAACTGTTCGGCACCACCAAGGGCAATACAACGATTGAAAACAAGGCGGTGTTCGGTGAAGTCAACTGGACGTTCGTACCTCGTTGGACATTGATCACCGGCCTGCGTTACGACCACGAAACGAACGACACTGACATTGAACAGGATGACTTCTCCAACCCGGGGAAAGTCAGCAAGTCGTTTAACGCCCTGTTGCCAAAACTGGGTATCAACTATGAGTTGGCGGCGGATCAGTACCTGGGCTTCATGGTGCAGAAAGGCTATCGCGGCGGTGGCGTCAACGTACGCGCCGGTGGCGGTCACGAGGCTTATGATCCGGAATACACCACCAACTACGAACTGTCCTACCGCGGTTCGTTCTTCGACAAGACCCTGCGTACCCGCGCCAACCTGTACTACACCGACTGGAAAGATCAGCAGGTTAGTGTGCTGGACCCGAACACCGAGTTCGCTCACATCTTCAATGCCGGTCGCAGTGACATCAAGGGCCTGGAAGTCTTCGTTGAAAAAGACATCACCGAACAGTTGACCCTGACCGCTGGTGGAGCCGTCACCGATGGCAAGTACAAGGACTTCGTCACGGGTGATGGCCGGGACATGAGCGGTGAGGACTTCCTCTTTTCGCCCAAGTACAAGATGTCGGTGGGTGGTACCTATCGCTGGGACGACCGTCTGACCTTCAACACCGACGTCACCTACCAGAGCACCGCCCCGTCGGAATACGAGTTCGACGACGCTGGTAAAGTCACCGGCAAGCGCAAGAGCGATAACTACTGGCTGGTCAACTTCAACACCGAGTACAAGGTCACCAAGAACGTCGCCGTGTCCGGCTTCGTGAAAAATGCCTTTGACAAGGAATTCGTCACCAACAACCGCAGCGGCGACATCGTCGATGCCGGCGCCCCGCGCACGGTGGGCCTGGTTCTGCGTTACGACATGTAAACCCATGGGCGCGGGGAGGCAGGCTCCCCGCGTTCGGTTTCAAGGTTGTTGCTGTCTGAGACGCTCGTTTTCAGGCAGTCCCGTTCCCTTCCAAACCCAGCCTCCATGGAGGACATCATGAACGCTTTTTCGAATGTCACGGCGGGTGGCGCGCAACAGCTTTGCCTGTTGCATACCGGTCTGTCGAGCCCTTACTGCCTGGATCCGACGCCAATGCTGGAACGCCAGCAACAGCAGGAATCCAATGCCCGTAGTTACCCACGGCGCATTCCACTGGTGCTTGAGCGAGCCCATGGCATCTACGTGCAGGACAGTCGGGGACAGGTGTTCGTCGATTGCCTGGCCGGTGCCGGAACACTGGCGTTGGGTCACAACCATCCGGTGATTATCGAAGCCATCACCCAGGTCATGGCGGCCGGTGTGCCCATGCACACCCTGGACCTCATGACCCCGGTGAAGGACGCCTTCGTACAAGAAATTTTTGGCTGTCTGCCTACCGAATTCGCTCGCAATGCGCGCATCCAGTTTTGCGGTCCAAGCGGTGCCGATGCGGTCGAAGCGGCGCTCAAACTGACCCGCACCGCCACGGGGCGGCACTCGGTGCTGGCGTTTGAAGGGGCTTACCATGGCATGACGCTGGGGACGCTGGCGATCAGCGGCAACCTGTCGCCGAAGAATGCCCTCGGCGCGCTGATGCCAGGCGTACAACGTCTGCCGTTCCCCCACGATTACCGTTGCCCGTTCGGTGTGGCCGGCGATCAGGGCGTCACGTTGAATGTGCGTTACCTCGAGCATTTGCTCAACGACCCGGAAAGCGGTGTCACCGCACCGGCGGCAATGATTTTGGAACCGATCCAGGGCGAAGGTGGAGTGATTGCTGCGCCAGATCGCTGGTTGCAGGAACTGCGGCGCTTGACCAAAGCCCACGGCATTCCCCTGATCGTCGACGAGATCCAGTGCGGCATCGCCCGCAGCGGCCGGATGTTCGGCTTCGAGCAGTCGGGTATCACGCCGGACGTCATCACCTTGTCCAAAGCCATCGGTGGCGGTCTGCCGCTGTCGGTCATGGTCTACAACGATTCGCTGGATGTCTGGCAGCCAGGTGCCCACGCAGGCACATTCCGTGGCAATCAGCTGGCGATGGCGGCTGGCACCGCGACCTTGCGTTTTATCCGCGATGAAGGCCTGGTGGCCCACGCCGAAACCGCTGGCGCGCACCTGCGCAAACAGTTGCAGATGCTGCAAAGCGAGTTCGCCTGGATTGGCGATGTGCGCGGTCGCGGCCTGATGCTCGGCATGGAAATCGTCGACCCGCAAGGCGCCCTCGACGTACAGGGTCATCCGCCGGTGGACGCGGTCCGGGCCAAGGCCTTCCAGCAGGCTTGCCTGAAGCACGGCCTGATCGTCGAACTGGGCGGACGCCACGGTGCGACCGTGCGCTTCTTGCCGCCGCTGATCATCACCGAACAGGAAATCGATTTCGTCGCGCAAATCCTGTTTCAGGCGGCGAGCACGATCAACGAGCGCCCCGCGCGTTAATAATCCGTCGATGCCCAGGGCTTGCCAGATGGACCGGCAAGCCCGTTTTTTTTGAACAGGGACTAATAATGCGCAAGGCTTTAGCGACGATGAAACCCGCGTGGGTGCTGATGGCGGTATTGGGATTGAGCGGGTGTGGAGGGCAGGAACAGCCCCCCGAACGCAATGCGTCGACGCCGCAGGTGAAGACGCTCACCGTGCAGCCCCGACTGTTTGCCATGACCTCCAACCTGCCGGGCCGAATCGAACCGGTGCGCATCGCCGAGGTGCGCGCGCGAATTGCCGGTGTTGTGTTGACCCGTCATTTTGAGGAGGGCAGTGACGTCAAGGCGGGTCAACTGCTCTTCAGCATCGACCCGGCGCCGCTCAAGGCCGCCTTAATGCGGGTCGAAGGCGACTTGGCCAAAGCCGAGGCGGATGTCTATCGCGCCAACGCTCATGTGCAGCGCTACAAACAACTGGTGGACATCAACGCCGTCAGCCCGCAGGTATTCGACGACGCGGTTTCTGATCTCAAGAGTGCCAAGGCTAACCGCCTGGCCGCCCAGGCCGATGTGGCGACTGCCCGACTCAACCTCGGTTACTGTCAGGTGCGTGCACCGATCAGTGGCCGTATCGGCCGTGCCTTGGTCAGCGAGGGTGCACTGGTAGGGCAGGATGAAGCCACGCAGATGGCGCGGATTCAGCAACTGGACCCGATTTACGCCGACTTTACCCAGTCCGTTGATCAGGTCGTGGCCTTGCAGCAAGCCGTGGCCAGTGGTCGCCTGACCCTTGGCGGCGCGGGCGAAGCCGAGGTGACGGTGCAGCTCGGCAGTCCGGCTCAAACCCGACAAGGAAAATTGAAGTTCTCCGATATCTCGGTGGATCGAAGCACCGGGCAGGTGACCTTGCGCGGCGAGTTTCCTAACCCGGATAACGTGCTGCTGCCGGGCATGTATGTGCGGGTCGTGGCGCCGGCGGGGGTCGATCCGCAAGCGCTGTTCGTGCCACAGCAAGCGGTGCAGCGCGGTAGCGACGGCCAGGCCCGATTGATGCTGGTGGACATCGAGGGTGTGGTGCGCGAACGCGTGGTCAGCACCGGCGCGATGTTCGGTTCCGACTGGCAGATTACCCAGGGGCTGGCGGCCGGCGAGCAAGTGGTGGTCGAGCGGGCCGACAAACTCAGTGCCGGCACCCAGGTCAACATCATCACCTTGGCCGAACAGCAGGCCCGTAACTGAGGGCATGACGCTTTTACCCACGGTTGTCAGCCAGGATCTTACCGATGCCCGATTTTTTTATTGATCGTCCGAATTTCGCCTGGGTCATCGCGTTGTTCATCGTGCTGGCGGGAGCGCTGACACTGGGCACCTTGCCGGTCAGCCAATACCCGGACGTCGCGCCGCCGCAAATCAGTGTCAGCTCCAGCTACCCCGGCGCCTCGGCGCAGATCATCAATCAGAACATCACCAGTCTGATCGAGGAGGAACTCAACGGCCTGAAAGACTTGCTGTACTACGAGTCCAATAGCGCCAACGGCAGCGCCGAAACCACCATCACCTTCAAGCCGGGAATCGATCCCGACATGGCGCAGATCGATGTCCAGAACCGCTTGCAACGGGTGATTGGGCGGCTGCCTCAAGCCGTGATCGAGCAAGGCCTGAAAGTGGAACAGGTACGCGCCAACTTCCTGATGATCTACGCCTTGTCCTACACCGATGGGCAGCAGGATTCTATCGGGCTGGCGGATTACGCCGCGCGGGGCATCAACAACGAGATTCGCCGCGTGGCCGGGGTGGGGCGGGTGCAGATGTACACCGCCGAGCGCGCCATGCGCATCTGGGTCGATCCCACCCGGCTGGTCGGTTACAACCTGTCAATGGCTGATGTGAGCAAAGCCATTGCCGCGCAGAACGTGCAAGTGCCTGCCGGCAGCATGGGCGAACGTCCGGGGCCTGCCGACCAGCACATTACCGCCACCGTGATGGTGCAGGGGCAGCTCGAATCCGTGGAGGCGTTCGGCAACATCGTGCTGCGGGCCAATGACGACGGCTCCAGCGTCAGGATCCACGATGTGGCGCGGGTCGAACTGGGGCGTCAGGACTACCGCTTCGACGCTCGCCTCAACGGTAAGCCCGCGGCGGCCATGTCGGTGCAGCTGGCACCGGGCGCCAACGCGCTGCAAACAGCGGCCGCGATCAAGGCGCGGCTCGACCAACTGTCGAGCACCTTGCCGGCGAACATGACATTGAGTGTGCCCTACGACACCTCGTATTTTGTCGACGTGGCGATCAAGCAAGTCATCTACACGTTGATCGAAGCCATGGTGCTGGTGTTCCTGGTGATGCTGCTGTTTTTGCAGAACCTGCGTTACACGTTGATCCCGGCGATCGTGGTGCCGGTCTGCCTGCTGGGTACCCTCGCGGTGATGGCCCCGCTGGGGTTTTCGATCAACATGATGACTCTGTTCGGCATGGTACTGGCCATCGGCATTCTGGTGGACGACGCCATCGTCGTGGTGGAAAACGTCGAGCGGTTGATCACTCAAGAGCGGCTGTCGCCCAAAGACGCGACCCGCAAGGCGATGCAGCAGATCAGCGGGGCGATTGTCGGCATCACGCTGGTGCTGGCGGCGGTGTTTCTGCCGTTGGCGTTCATGGGCGGTTCGGTGGGGGTGATCTATAAGCAGTTTTCCATGGCGCTGTCGGTGTCGATTCTGTTCTCCGGGTTCCTGGCGCTGACCCTGACGCCGGCCCTGTGTGCAACGTTGCTCAAACCCTTCGACCCGACGCATCAGGCCCGCCCCAACCGCTGGGCGAATGCCTTCAATCGACGCTTCGATGCCTTGGCCCAGCGTTACGAACGGCTCAGTTCGAGCTGGGTCCGGCGCAGCACCCGCAGCATGTGCCTGTACCTGATGTTGCTATTGGTACTCGCATTCGCCTATCACCGATTGCCGTCCTCATTCATGCCGTCCGAGGATCAGGGCTACATCATCACGGATATCCAGCTGCCACCCGCGGCTTCAGCCTCGCGCACCGATGTGACGGTGCAAGCGTGGGAGCACTATGCCTTGGCGCAACCTGCCACGGACCAGGTGCTGGCGATCATGGGGTTCAGTTTCTCCGGGGTTGGGGCCAACGCGGCGTTGTCGTTTGTCAGCCTCAAGGACTGGTCGGTTCGTGGAAACGGGCAGGCCAGCGATGCGGTGGCTCGGCGCGCGAATGAGGCCTTTGAAAATGCCGCCGATGGCACGTTGTTCAGCGTGGTGCCGCCACCGGTGGATGGCCTCGGCACCTCGAACGGTTTCGAATTACGGTTGCAGGATCTGGCGGGGCAGGGGCACGAAGCGCTATTGAAGGCTCGAACCCAATTGCTGGAGGCGGCCAAGGCGTCGCCGGTGATCGACTACCTGATGGAGGACGGTCTGGCGGATGCGCCGCAAATCAATGTCAGCATCGACCGTGAAAAGGCCGAAGCCCTTGGTGTGAGTTTTGATGTGATCAGTTCAGCGTTGTCCTCGGCGCTGGGTTCGGAGCAAATCAACGAATTTGCCAATCAGGGGCGGATGCAACGGGTGATTGTTCAGGCGGACGGCATCAGCCGCCAGACGCCTGAAGCGCTGTTACGCCTGCAAGTGCCCAACCGGCAGAACCGATTGGTGCCACTGGAAGCCTTCAGTCGTTTCGAGTGGCAGGTCGGGCCGTTGCAGATCGCTCGCTACAACGGCTCGGCGTCGCTACGTTTTTCCGGTGATGCCGCACCGGGTTACAGCACGGGCCAAGCGATGGAAGAACTGCAGAAAATCGCCCGTCAGCTACCGGCCGGTTTCAGCCTCGAATGGGCCGGGCTTTCCCTTCAAGAACAACAGGCCAGTGATCAGGTGCCGCTGCTGGTGGGGTTGTCGTTGATTGTGGTGCTGCTGGTACTGGTGGCGCTGTATGAAAGTTGGACCATTCCCATTGCCGTGCTGTTGATCGTACCTGTTGGCATGCTCGGTTCGGTGGCCGCGGTGACGGTCATGGGCCTGCCCAATGACGTCTATTTCAAGGTGGGGCTGATCACGATCATTGGACTGGCGGCGAAGAATGCAATCCTCATCGTCGAGTTTGCCAAGGCACTTCACGCTCAGGGTGCCAGCCTTGCGCAAGCGGCGGCTCAGGCAGCGCGTCTGCGTTTTCGCCCGATCGTCATGACGTCCCTGGCCTTCATCCTCGGCGTGGTGCCTCTGGCGATCGCCACCGGTGCGGGTGCCGCCAGCCAGCGAGCGATCGGCACAGGCGTGATTGGCGGCATGCTGGCGGCGACAGTGCTCGGGGTCTTGTGGGTGCCGGTGTTCTTTGTCTGGGTACTGTCCGTGGCACATCGGTTGCGTAATCGCCGGGTCGCCTTCACCGAGTCAATTGCAGAAGATGGTGAAGTGACATGAATGAGCAAGCATGCTGAAATCATTGCAGCCCACACGTTACATTTTACGGACGCCGTTATGCAGGGTTGATGTGTCGGTCAGCAGTTTTTTTGAGGTGCTTTGAGTGTCTGGCAACTGGTCACTGAGGTCCCAGATTTCAAGCATTTTGGCGTACTCGAATGCGTGACGCGGATCGGTCTGAATCCACTGCTGAAAGACCAGGACGCCCTACGATGAAACCACCTATTTGAATGCCTTGAGGAAGCGTGGTTCACCGCTCCTCAAGAACCTCGATCTAGGTTGACTGACTTCCTCAGGGCGTGAAGCGGACTGGGGTCAACCCAGTCCGCAAAGCAGGATCAGCTTTGGCAGAACCGAATACGATTACCGAAAGGGTCGTAGACTTCCAGGACTTGTCCCCAGCCCTGCTGAACAATATCCGGACGTCCGTATCCGTAGCGCTTGCCAAGTAACTCGTCCCGGAACAGTTCGATATTTTGCATGGGGATAAATATCGTCGAACCTGGGCTCGCATCGCCATGATGCTCGGAAAGATGGAGCTGCAGACCATTTCGGCTGATTCCCAGGTACAGGGGATTGATCTGCTCATCGATGAGCGCTCGGGCCTGGTTGCGTGCCTTGCGGATGTCAGTCAGGGATTTGCGCGGCCAGGAGCCGCAGGCGTACTCTTTGTTCTGGTCTCCCCACCGATAACGATAGAAAAAGCTGACCGACACACCGTCCTTACGGACTGAGATTCGACCGGCCAGATTGCCATCCTCCCTGAGGATTCGGCCGGCATCATTGGCGGTCAGCGACTCGAGTTCTTTGATGGTGATTTTGGCCATGAAATGGATTCCCCCTACTTTTCCCCCCACAAAAACGTCGGCTCTTGATGGACATTACTGGACTCTCGTAGAGCAGAACACCGCTGGAGCTCAAGTAAATACTAGCTTAGAAAAATCCAGAGTGAAATTTTGGAAGCTTTCAAGATGTATGAAAAAGGAGATGGGGTGCTAGGGGTCGAGTGTTCGAATCACTCCGTCCCGACCATATAATTCAAGGGGTTGCGAGATTTTATCTCGCGACCCCTTTTTATTTTTAGTGGTTTTTACCCCTACAAAACGACTGGCTCTGGGTGGAATCTTCAACGGATACCAAGGATGCAATTTGCGCGTTTTCGGTTCTTTTTTATCATCGGGTGCTTCGGTATCGGGGCGACCCGCTCGGATGCATAACAGACCACCTCTGGCCAATAGCCGCCGGTATTATAGGCAGCTACCCCTCAAAGCGGATGCCTATGGACAGCTGGCAATATCGGCGAGCTAAGGCGGCACTCAGCACAGAGAAAATTGTGATCATCAATGAGCTGATGGCCGCTAAAGGCCTGTCGCTTCGGTTCTCCGAACTGGAAAAGCTCATTCCTGATGTCACGCAGAAGATGCTCATTCAGCAGTTGAAAGGGCTCCAGCAAGACGACATCATTCAGCGCACCGTATACCCAGAGGTGCCTCCGCAAGTGGAGTACGCGCTGACAACGCTGGGTCATGCACTCGGCCCGGCTTTGACCGCTCTTATCGATTGGGCTGAGCTTCGTCATCAGCACGAAGCGAAGGGTATGGAACTACTTGGCGTCAGCGACGATGGACTTGTGGAACGCTAATCCGCCATGCTGGATTACTCAAACGTCATCCCGTTTCAAATCTGATTAGCTGTGATTTCCGAATGTTTGATTTGTGACTATGTATCCTATCGGTCACAATTTGTAAGTCCTCGATAGGGTGAGTAAGCTATTCCCATGAATCAGCCATCAATATCTTCGCCCAGCCCCCGTGGCCCAATCGATCACGACATTCGCGATCAGATTATCGCGGCGGCCAACGAACACTTCAGTCAATACGGCTACGGTAAAACCACGGTTTCCGATCTGGCCAAGGCCATCGGGTTTTCAAAGGCCTACATCTACAAATTTTTTGATTCCAAGCAGGCGATCGGTGAAGCCATCTGTGCAAATTGCCTGGCAGAAATCGTCGCGGCAGTGGCGCAGGCTATCAATGTAGAAGGCCTGTCGCCGACGGAGCGCTTTCGACGCTTGGTCAAAACTGTGATCGCCACAGGTGTGAATCTGTTCTTTAACGACCGGAAGCTCTATGACATTGCAGCGTTCGCGGCGTCGGAAAGCTGGCCCAGTACGCAGGCTTATGACGCACAGATCAAACGCTTCGTGGCGCAAATCGTGAGGGACGGACGGGAAATTGGTGAGTTTGAACGCAAGACCCCTCTGGACGAGACAGTAGAAGCGATACATCTCGCGCTGCGACCATTCGTCAACCCTTTGCTCCTGCAGTACAACCTCGATTTCGTCGAGGAAGCGCCCATGCTCACCTCCAACCTCATCTTGCGTAGCCTCATGCCTTGACCTTCGGCTAAAGGTTCACGGCATCCCCGGGTAAGCAACAGATCATCAAATGGCTTTTCACTTGGCCCTTCGTCCATCCGGCGAAAGGCATTTATTTATCTGTGTTGTGACCATTGACTGAATTGGTCACATGAATAGATATGGTGTTCCGTCGCAATCTACTGCGTCATCTCAGTGAACCCATAGAGTTCAAACAATGAAAAAAATAGTGCTCAAGAGCCCATTTGGCCTTGCTGTCGTGCTCGCATCCTCAAACGTTTTTGCAAGCGGCTTCGCTCTTAATGAGCAGAGCATCAGCGGGATGGGATCCGGGTTTGCCGGTCGCTCCTCTTCCGCTGAAGATGCGAGCACGGTATTCGGTAACCCCGCGGGAATGTCTCGCTTGAAAAGAGAGCAGGTCAGCGTGGGGGCTGCGACTCTTTTCGCCAAGTCCGACATAAGCCATACCCGCAGTACATTCGGCGGCCAGGAAGACGGCGACATGGTGCCAACCACCACCGTGCCGATGGGTTACTACGTCAAACCCATCGATGAGCATTGGGCGTTCGGTGTAGGTTTTTATGTACCTTTCGGTCTGATGACTGACTATGGCAGCGGATTCGCCGGGCGTTACTACGCCAACAAAAGCGAGGTCACGACCCTTACGTTCCAGCCCACTATCAGCTATGCCTTCAACGACAAAGCTTCGATCGGGTTCGGTCCGACCATCAACCGAATCAGCGGTGAGCTATCCGGGATGGTGCCCAATCCACTTAGCCCTGGTCGCAATGACGGAAAGCTCAAAAGCACGGGTGACGACACGGCCCTGGGTTTCAACGCCGGTATCCTGGTGCAGGCTACAGACCGAACCCGTTTGGGCATGACCTACCATTCCAAGGTCAGTTATAAATTGGATGCCAAGACCAAGGTCACTGACGGCATCTTCAGCGTGTTGGTGGTCAGTGGCCGCAGTTATGACGCTTCGCTGGATGTGGATACCCCAGAGTCCGTGGATTTTCTCGGTGACTCATCAGCTCAACAACGACTGGACCGCGTACGTGGGGAGCACCTGGACTCGCTGGAGTCGCTTCAAAGAGTTAACCATCGAGAACACCGGTTTACCCCCTGCATTGAGCGGCGCGCTGGGCACCATTACCGAAGAGCAGAATTGGCACGATACGTGGGCTCACGCTATCGGGGCGGCGTATCAACTGAACAACCAATGGGTACTTCGCGCAGGTTTTTCAGTTGACCAGTCGCCCACCAACAACACCAATCGGGGATCACGTATTCCCACGGGCGACCGGAAGGTTGTCAGCTTCGGTGCTGGCTGGACGCCGGCGGACAATGTCACGATCGATGTTGCCTATTCCTACCTGTGGGAGGAGAGCGTTCAGATCAACGACACCTCGGCGACCAGAGGTGCATACAGTGCCAAATATAAAAACAGTGCGAGCGGGCTTGGGACTTCTGTGAGTTACCGCTTCTAATTGAGTGCTGTTACACGATAGATGTCCGGTTGGGAGCACGCGTTGCCTCCCGACCTTTAAGAGCAAATCTCGGGCCTTTCTCCCTCAAGCTTCATCGACTCGTCACCGCGACATCCCAAGGTTGCCAGCCGCCACCGAGTGACTTGAATGCTGCTACCGCCGCTCGTGCAGATTCCGTTCGTGCTTGTGCCCGCGCATCGGAAGCCTGAAGCATTGTCTCGTCAGCGTGCAGGACATCGATCAGGCTGGCCGTGCCTTTCTCATAAGCGATGAACGACGATTGTCGAGCCTGTGTCAGAGACGCCTCTCCCCAAGCGAGGGTGGCTGCTTGAGCTTCGCGATTCACCAGTGAGGAGAGCGCGTTCTCGACATCTTCGGTGGCGTGCAACACAGATTGACGGTAAGCGGCCAGGGTTTCGGCTTCCTGTCCCTTGGCTTGGTCGATCTGGGCGTTTATGCGACCGAAGTCGAAGAGCCTCCAGCGCAGTCCCAGTACGCCCGCCGATTGGCTGGCGCCGCCGGTAAAAAGATTGCCTGCGGATACAGCGGTGGCACTGCCCAGCAATGCGCTAAGGGAGAACTTCGGGTAGTACTCGGCAATCGCCTCCCCGATGCGTGCGTTTGAGGCCGCAAGACGGCGTTCAGCCACAATCAGATCCGGTCTGCGGCGCAGCAAATCTGCTGGCGTTCCCATCGCCTTTAACGGCGGCGCTACAGGGATGCTCGCCGCCATTGCAAGTTGCGTGCGGTGGGTGCCTGGCGGCGTGCCGAGCATGACATCCAGTGCATTCATGGCCACATCCAGACCGGTCTGCAGGGCCGGTACTGTCGCTTGGACCTGCGCCAAGGTCCCCTCGGTCTGACGAACCTGATAGTTGGCGGCTAGCCCCTTGCTGTAGAGCAATTGGACTTTTTCAAGTAGCTCCTGCTGCGTTTTGACTTGTCGATTCGCTATGTCCAGCCGGTTCTGCAATCCGCGGACAGTGATGTAGATATCGGCGGTCTGCGCTGCGACGGCCAATCGTGTCGCCGCGACGCCCGCCCGGGATGCCTGATACTCGGCCAGAGCGGCCTCGCGTCCGCGTCGCAGGCCGCCAAAGACATCTGCCTCCCAGCTGGCATCGAGGTTGACCTCGTAGGAATTTCCGTATCGATCATAGCCAGGTGTTGAATTCAACACCTGGCCGAGTGGCGTCTCAATAGACTGATAGGAGCGCGCGGCCTGGCCGCTGATATTCCCCGAGGGCAGTAACGCGGCATTGGCAGCACCTAGTCCGGCCCGCGCCTGAGTGACTCGCGCCGACGCTTGCGCCAGGTCCAGATTCTGCTCAAGTGCCTTGGAGATGAAGTCGGTCAGCATGGGATCACCAAAGCCTTCCCACCAGGTGACAAAGCTGGTCGGCGTCGCGCCAGGCCGCTGTTCGACAGAAGGCTGGCCCAAGTAACGATCCGAAAGCGGAGCGTCTGGACGATGGTAATCCGGACCGACCGCGCAACCTGCCATTAAGCCGGCGCTGACCAAAAGTGCAATTGGACGGAGGGGAGGCATTGAGATTCCTTCAATAGAGGATGTTTGTGACCATATTACGTAATAGTCACATTCTGTCAATTGATGTAGTTTTAGCTGGATTCGAGATTTCTAAGTGTGTGTGGCGGTTTCTAGTGTCACAGAGAGAAGCTGGATGCTTCACGAATAGTGACCATTGACACATATGGTCACTGAGCTGAGAATATGACGCTCGTCCTATTTTTAAGTAAGGGAACCTATGCGCAGGCTTCGACCTATCCCCATTGCCGCATGCTTGTTGCCTCTCGTCCTGACGGCGTGTGGCGACTCATCCACCGTTGAAGATCCGCGCACGCATGCTCCTCTGGTCAGGTCCGTAGCGGTTCAGGGTTCCTCCGACGCCTCACGTTCTTTCACGGGAGTCGTGGCTGTCCGTATCCAGAGCGACTTGGGTTTTCGGGTATCAGGCAAGGTGCTTGAGCGTCTGGTTGATACCGGTCAAACCGTTAAACGTGGTCAGCCACTTATGCGTCTCGACCCCATCGACCTGGGGTTACAGGCGCGAGCACAGCAAGAGTCGGTCATAGCTGCTCGAGCCCGTGCCAAGCAGACAGCAGATGACGAGGCTCGATATCGCGACCTGGTCGCCGCAGGCGCTATTTCTGCATCGGCCTATGACCAGATCAAAGCTGCAGCGGATACCGCGAAGGCGCAGCTCAGCGCCGCTGAAGCGCAGGCTGACGTAGCCCGCAATGCTTCTGGTTACGCGGTGTTGTTTGCCGATTCCGACGGCGTTGTGGTGGAGACGCTTGCCGAGCCCGGGCAAGTCGTCAGCCCGGGGCAGCCCGTGGTTCGGCTGGCGCGGGCCGGCCAGCGCGAAGCGATCGTGCACCTGCCCGAGACGTTGCGTCCCGCAGCAGGATCCACCGCGCAGGCGACGCTTTATGGCAATACCACGGGCGCAGTTACAGCGAAGCTGAGGCTGCTTTCTGATTCGGCTGACCGTATGACGCGCACCTTTGAGGCGCGATACGTGCTTGAGGGTGCGCTGGCCAATGCACCGATAGGTTCGACGGTCACGCTTCGGATCGCTGAAGGCGCCGCGCAGGGGAATTCGATGCAGGTGCCGATTGCTGCCGTTTATGACCCGGGTAAAGGCACTGGCGTGTGGGTCATCGTCGGTACACCGGCGAAGGTGGCCTGGCGACCTGTTCAAGTCTTGGGCTTGAGCGACGACTCGGCGCGAGTCGCAGGCGATCTCAAGGTCGGCGAGCAGATCGTAGCGTTAGGTGCGCATCTGTTGCGCGAGGGTGAAGAGGTGAGACTGCCTCAACAGGATGACGCCAAAGTTGCCGGGGGTCGTCCATGAGCGAAGGTCGCTTCAATCTTTCCGCGATCGCCGTTCGTGAGCGCTCCATCACGGTGTTTTTGATCTTCCTGATTGCCGTCGCGGGCATCTTGGCGTTCTTTCAGCTGGGCCGTGCGGAAGATCCCCCGTTTACGGTTAAGCAGTTGACGGTCATTACCGCGTGGCCGGGCGCCACGGCGCAGGAGATGCAGGATCAGGTAGCAGAGCCACTCGAAAAACGCCTGCAAGAACTGAAATGGTACGACCGCACGGAAACCTACACCCGTCCTGGCCTCGCCTTCACGATGGTGTCACTGCTCGATAGTACGCCGCCCTCGCAAGTACAGGAGGAGTTCTATCAAGCGCGTAAAAAGCTCGACGATGAGGCCCGCAAGCTGCCAGCGGGAGTCATCGGGCCAATGGTCAACGACGAATTTTCGGACGTGACATTTGCGCTGTTTGCCCTGAAAGCCAAAGGCGAGCCGCAGCGACTGTTGGTGCGTGATGCGGAGTCGTTGCGCCAACAACTGTTACATGTGCCGGGCGTGAAGAAGGTCAACATTATTGGGGAGCAGCCCGAACGTATCTTTGTTTCCTTTTCCCATGATCGGCTGGCCACCTTGGGCATTTCCCCACAGGACATCTTTGCCGCGCTGAATAATCAAAACGTGCTCACACCCGCTGGCTCCATCGAAACCAATGGGCCTCAGGTCTTCCTGCGGCTGGATGGTGCCTTCGATAAGGTGCAGAAAATTCGTGACACGCCCATTGCCGTTCAGGGGCGCACGCTCAAACTCTCTGACGTGGCTACGATCGAACGTGGTTATGAAGATCCCGCAACCTTTCTTGTGCGCAATAACGGTGAAGAGGCCTTGTTGCTGGGGATCGTGATGCGTGAGGGCTGGAACGGCCTTGATCTCGGCAAGGCGCTGGACGCGGAGACAACCAAGATAAATGAAGGCATGCCGTTAGGCATGACGCTCTCCAAGGTCACTGATCAATCTGTAAATATCAGTTCGGCGGTCGGCGAGTTCATGGTCAAATTCTTCGTCGCGCTGCTGGTGGTGATGCTTGTCTGCTTTCTCAGCATGGGCTGGCGTGTAGGCGTAGTGGTCGCTGCGGCTGTGCCGTTGACGTTGGCGGTGGTGTTTGTGGTGATGGCGGCCACTGGAAAGAACTTTGACCGTATTACCCTCGGTTCGTTGATTCTGGCACTCGGACTGCTGGTGGACGACGCCATCATTGCTATCGAAATGATGGTGGTGAAAATGGAGGAGGGCTACGACCGCATCAAAGCTTCCGCGTATGCCTGGAGTCATACCGCCGCGCCGATGCTCTCCGGTACGCTGGTGACCGCTATCGGCTTTATGCCCAACGGTTTCGCCCAATCGACCGCCGGCGAGTACACCAGCAACATGTTCTGGATCGTGGGCATTGCCCTGATTGCCTCCTGGGTGGTCGCGGTAGCTTTTACCCCGTACCTGGGCGTGAAGATGTTGCCGGACATCAAGAAGGTCGAGGGTGGTCACGCGGCTATTTACAACACGCCTAACTACAACCGTTTCCGCCGGATTTTGACGCGGGTCATCGCTCGCAAATGGCTGGTGGCCGGTACTGTTATCGCTTCGTTTGTCGTGGCGATCCTCGGCATGAGCCTGGTCAAGAAGCAGTTCTTCCCAACCTCGGACCGTCCAGAGGTATTGATTGAAGTACAAATGCCTTATGGGACGTCCATTGAGCAGACCAGCGCCACCACCGCCAAGATAGAGGCCTGGCTGCAAAAGCAGGGTGAGGCAAAAATCGTCACCGCTTATATCGGGCAAGGCGCACCGCGTTTCTATTTGGCCATGGCACCGGAACTCCCCGATCCGTCGTTCGCGAAGATTGTGGTACTGACAGACAGCCAAGAGGCGCGTGAGGCCCTCAAGTTCCGTATCCGCGAGGCCGTAGCTGAGGGACTTGCCCCGGAAGCGCGGGTCAGGGTGACTCAGCTTGTGTTTGGTCCGTATTCGCCATTTCCTGTTGCCTATCGGGTAATGGGGCCCGATCCGTCAACGTTGCGCGAGATTGCGGGCCAGGTACAGGACGTGTTGCAGTCGAGCCCGATGATGAGATCCGTCAACACCGATTGGGGACCGCTTACGCCGACGCTGCATTTTGCTCTGGATCAGGATCGCCTGGAGGCGGTGGGGCTGACGTCAAACTCAGTCGCGCAGCAATTGCAGTTCCTGCTGGCCGGCGTGCCGATCACTGCGGTTCGTGAGGACATTCGTTCGGTGCAGGTGGTGGGTCGCGCAGCGGGTGATATCCGGCTCAATCCCGCTAAGATAGAAGGTTTTACGCTGGTCGGCACGGCGGGGCAGCGGATTCCGCTGTCCCAGGTGGGGGAGGTCGATGTGCGTATGGAAGATCCGATCCTCCGGCGTCGTGACCGCACACCGACCATCACCGTGCGCGGTGACATTGCCGAAGATTTGCAGCCACCGGACGTCTCGAGCGTGATCACGAAGGCGTTGCAACCTGTCATCGACAAGCTGCCTGGCGGCTACCGGATTGAGCAGGCGGGTGCAATCGAGGAGTCGGGCAAGGCCGGTAAAGCGATGTTGCCTTTATTCCCGATCATGATTGCCATGACGCTGCTGGTCATCATCCTGCAGGTTCGTTCGATCTCGGCAATGATCATGGTGTTCCTCACCTCGCCACTGGGGTTGATTGGTGTGGTGCCGACACTGCTCATCTTCCAGCAGCCGTTTGGTATTAACGCGCTGGTCGGTCTAATCGCTCTTTCGGGCATTTTGATGCGCAATACGCTGATTCTGATTGGGCAAATCCATCACAACGCGCAAGAAGGACTGGACCCGTTTCACGCAGTGGTCGAAGCCACGGTCCAACGTGCCCGCCCGGTACTGCTGACAGCACTCGCCGCAATCCTGGCGTTCATTCCCCTGACACACTCTGTCTTCTGGGGGACTCTGGCCTACACACTGATCGGAGGCACGTTCGTCGGCACCATAATGACGCTGGTGTTCTTGCCAGCGATGTACTCCATCTGGTTCAAGATCCGTCCTGTCAACAAAGGGGCAACTGAAACAGCGAAACTCGTGTAGTACTCGAGCCCAGAGGAGAGGACGCCTCCGTCCTCTCGCCGTTCACCTAACCACATAGCTCTAGCCGCAGGCCATAGCGTGTTGCTTTTAGTGGGTGTCGACTGAAAAATGAAGAGGGTTCAATGATTAATCTTGAAGGGCAAAAGCGAATCGTAGTCACGGGCGTTGGAATTGTCGGACTGAATCGCCCCTGCTTTCGTAGACAGACACTACTGGCAGCTCTTGGTTGTGGATTCAACCGGTCGACGGTTTGGAATCGACTCGATATAGCGGTAACCAATGCCTACGCAACGATGAATCAGGCCTATGAAGACGGCAGTGATCCAGTCACGGCGTAGTTTGGAAAAACATCATCGATTCGTTTGGCGTGTGCTCGTAGGTCAGTTGGTCGTCGAAACGATGCCGGTGCGTGACAGGCCAAAAAAGGGCATGGCGTGAGCAAGAGGGGGATTCAAGCTATCGAAGTGCGTGGCGCCCAGGTGCATAACCTGAAAAGCATCGACGTATTGATCCCGGTGAGCATTCGATCCCAGGCACTCGTCGGTCTTAGGCTGGACTGCGCCGGAAAAGCCACCTCAGTAAAAGGAACCCAACAATGACCAAGCAATCCCAGAAAACCCAAGCACTTGCAGATTATTATGTCGACCAGCTCTCGTCCTGGGCAAAGATCACGACACGGCCTCTGTTCGGTGCCGTTGCACTCTACCGGCATGATCATGTCTTTGCCATGGCTTGGCATGGGGGCCTCTATTTCAAGGTTGATGACGACTCGCGCAAGAATTACGAGGCCGCAGGTTCCCATGCCTTGGGTTACGTGAGCGAAGGCGAGGAGCATGCGCTGAAGTCGTATTGGGAAGTGCCCGCCGACGTGGTTGAGGATCATGAACAACTGCAGCAGTGGGCTGAGCGGGCCTACCGCGCGGCGCTCAAGAGCGCGAAGGGTTGATCGACGACGATGGTGCTACCAGAAGCCGCTAAGACCGATTCACTCGAATAATTTTGCGCCAGCAACGCGCGCCGGGTTCGCCGAGACGTTCCCGTCGCCCACGGCCGTGCAGGCGGCTGCCTGGGCGGCTATCGGCGCGGGTAAGAATGCACTGGTGATCGCACCAACCGGCTCGGGCAAGACGCTTGCCGCGTTCATGCAAGCCATCGATCAGCTCTTCCGGGAACGCGAAACGCCGATCGAGAGCGCGGCAAGTTCCCCCCAATACCTATGCGCGCGCCGTGGAAGGCGCTGGTAATCGAATCGCTAAGAAAAGCCCACGTGGGGAGCGCGGGCTGAAAGGATCACAAGGAGCTGCCTTCACCCTATGATCGGGAGCATGAAAAATCTGCGAAGGTGTGGAATGAAAAAGCCCGGGCTAGGCCGGGCTCTCTGTAGATGGGCCAAATCCCTTTGGCTGATTCATTGTGCTTGGTTGGTGTGACGAAGACGTGACAATGCAGATGCGAAAAAGCACAGCACTGGGCTGATGTCATTCGCTTTCAGCGAACTTGAAAGTCGCCTTGAGATCATTCATCCATGACACCGCGATCAGACCATCATGCTGGAGTCTGCCAACGACTATCCCGGGATGAACGCCAATATTTTTCGCAAATTCACGTACCGCATTTTTCGTTTTTAGAGTCGCAAGAACTCGAGAGTGGCGTTTTGGTATTAGGAAGTCGCCCGCCCAATTATTGGCCTCAATCTCTTTTGGGTCCTCGCTGATTTGCTTTCCGGGATCGTCCAGATAGACCGACTTTTTTTCGTGAGCATGGAGAATAATGTGAGCCGACTCATGGAAAAATGTAAACCAGAACTTATCGTTTGTTTTCCCATACAGAGACATTTGAATGAGAGGTCGATGAGGGTTTAGCCACCTGGCAACACCGCTTACATGAGCCCTGGGAATGGCGGGTACTAGAACGAATGCAACACCGCACTCGCTGAAAAGATGCCTTATCCTAGGTTCAAATTCGCTTGCTGGCTTAGTAGTTAGGCTTCTTATTTCATCTAAGGCTTTTTCAAACTTATCTCGATCATACTTTGGTCCAGAAAATTGTTCCGCCTCAATCTCGCCCATCCGGAGCCAAGATGAAATTGCCGCAATATCACTTTGATCTTCTCGACTGCGCCTAAACGCTACCTGCATCCCGGAATAGTGATCAGTCCATTCATCTGGTGATGCAACGCCAAAAAATCTGAGGCATTGCTCTACAAGGTTAGGTTTGTTTTTTTCGACGACCCGACATTTTTCGATCATTCCTGTCGACATCAACTCTTTCAGCGGGAGACAGTCAAGCCAAGACACCCACTCAGAAAGCTTTTCCTTTGCCGCAGCGCGAGATAGCTGCTCCCTATAGAGAGCTTCTCTAGAAATCCAAAAACCAGCAGTACTGCCGAGCACGCGCTCGAGCTTTAAGGCGATCTCCTGGCTGAGAGAGACCTTTCCTTTGATTAATTGATTCACATGTTTAGCCGACACCCCGAGCCTTGTCGAAAGCTCCTCCTGAGTCCATTCCTTCTCCTCTATGAGGTCGAGGATGGTGTCGCCAGGCGGGGATACCCAATCTGGCGTAAACGAAGCTGCCAAATCACTCATGGTAATCTCCGATGAATACTATTTTTACGCTGCGCACCTGTGACCAGTCGATGGACTGGTCTTCGCGCAGAGGGAATGGGTCGTGATCGGGCTCGAATGTAATCCTGCATCCGCCCGCTAGGCTGACTGAATACTGATTTTTCCTATCCCCTTTTAGGGGGTGAGGGTTGCCGGCTGCAAGGTCTGAAACTGAAGCTGCCGCTTGGATATCAGAAAGCCTGGATTTTAGTTTGCGGGCCGAATCAGCTCCAAGCCTCTTTTCCGCGATACGACTCTGCTCACACAGCTCGCGAAGCCTTTTGTCTTTGAAGTTCAGTTCCAAGCGTCACCCCTAAAGACTACTCCGCCTTTACCTGTTTGGTAAAGATTAGATGCCGCGAGGCGACAAAAAGTCAAGAATATTGAATCTAATTGATGAGTAAATAGCTACTCAACCTTCCCCCGAATGATACTTCACCTCATCAGCGTAAGCAGTCAGCCTACCAGCTTGCTCATGGAGCTTTTCGATCGTCTCCATGGCCTCCAGAAGGTGGCAGGACAGTTGGTCAAGTCGGTCTATTACTGCAACGTGCCGACGATTGTTCAGCACATGGAAGATAGGATGCTTCCAAGGCACACATCACCCTCCTACTTTGTTCGCGGCAACAGAGCCGACGTTACTCAGCTGTAGAAAACTACACCGGCCACCAAGCTCACGTTTTCCGTGATCGGCGTTCAGCCTGGCATTCGCCGCTCGGCGATCAATGCTCACCTGAGTGATCTTATGGCGCTCTGTATCCGTTACGCGAGCCAGGGAGGGGCAGCGAAGGCTTACTGGCTGGTCAACGAACCAGAGAATTGATTCCACCAAGCGGCTGAGGAGTACGCATGGCCGCTTCGTGTGTTTCGCCATCGTGGATGACCTATATTTGGCTAGCGTTTGGATCCACGGGCGGACTTTCGGTTCTTCGTATTTCCAGATTGCAGTCTTTACATACAGTCTGTAACCAGCGGTTTTGCGTGCTACCAGCATGTGATCAATGCGGGATTTTGACTAGGCCGATCACAATGCTTTTCGTCTCCGTCCGGCCAAGTCATCTACCCAGCCCCGCAAAGCCAAGACATGGTGTGCACTTAAATTTGAGTGGGCACCAGTTCTAGCCTTTAAGCGGGTATTTCATGCAGCCACAACGCCGTTCCTACTCCAAAACCTTCAAGGCCCAGGTCATTCAAGAGTGCGCCCAGCCCGGCGCGTCGATTGCCAGCGTCGCACTGAGCCATAGCCTCAACGCGAACCTCGTCCACAAGTGGATTCGGCTGCAATCGAAGAAAAGTGCCGTCCTGCAACCTACCTTTATTCCTGTGGCATTACCGTCGTCGGCGTCACGATCAGATATCACCCAGGCCATGATCTGCATCGAAATCCCACACCCACGCGGTACCGTCAAAGTGAACTGGTCGACCGAAAGCGTGGCTGCCTGTGCGACCTTTCTTCGAGATCTGTTGCGATGATCCGCATCGACTCCATCTGGCTTGCCACCGAGCCCATGGACATGCGAGCTGGCACAGAGACTGCGTTGGCCAGGGTGATCGCGGTGTTCGGTGCGGCGAAGCCGCACTGTGCTTATCTGTTCCCAACCGCCGCGCCACTCGCATGAAAGTCTTGGTACATGACGGGTTTGGTGTTTGGCTGGCTGCTCGCAGGCTGAACCAAGGCAAGTTTTGCTGGCCGGGCATTCGACAGGGTTCTGAAATGGAGTTGGATGCCGAGCAACTTCAAGCCTTGGTACTGGGCCTGCCATGGCAACGTGCGGGCTCCTGCGGCGCGATCACACTGCTTTAACGGCTGCCATTAGCCTATCGGTTTATCGTCGCCAATTGCCTACTCTGGCAAAATCGGCACCATGACGTTCCCCAATCTCGACCACCTGACTCCTGAACAACTGGCGCGTTGGCGGCGCAGTTGATGCAGCGTGTCGAGACGCTCGACCAGCAAGTCCAGACGATGGGCAAGACGGTTGAGACCATGGGCCAGAAGATCAACCGCGATCAAGCGGTCATTGAGAAGCTGACCCACGAGATCGCGCAGCTCAAACGCTTGAAGTATTTCCAACCTGCCTACCAAGCGAGGATGCCCGATTGCCTCCCCCGCGTTGTTTGTGCCGAAACTTGTCGATGTGCCGTGCCGTCACCCGCCGTGGGCCAACCGCAGAAACTTGCCTAGACTGTAGCGTGCGCGAAGGTTGGGCGGCGTGGCTAAGGGGGAAAGCTGATGCAGGTAAACGAGTGGAAAAGTTTCGTTCTCGACTCCTCTATTTCGGTGCACGTAGACGCTCCTCCTGAAGCTGATGTCGTGTTTCTTCCTATCAGCAGCGATGGTCATCAAGGTCACTTGAACCAGTTCATCCTGGACAGGCTGGATCTGAAAATCAAGTTACCGCGACCCCATGAGCTGAGAGCGGGGTACCATTTTCAAACGGAAGATCGATGCCTGCTCTGTTTTATCGTGACGGCTACGGACACTCCTCCGGCCGCGGCACTCAATGCTCATTTGAACAAAGCTCTGGCCGATCGCGCCCTGGCAGGTATGCAGTCGCTTTGGCTGCCTCTGCTGGGGACAGGTGAGGCAGGACTCGAGTTTGCCATGTGCCTGCGTATCACTGTGGATGCCTTGAGGTCGAGTCGCATTGTCATGTCAGGCGCGTTGAAGGTTGTCATCGCCATCCCTTCAGACATCCCGCAACCTCAACAGGACGCTATGGCTGTTGCGATAGGCGAGCTCAGTAACACTTCGAAGCCGCCAGAGTCGATATATGTTCGAGTGAATGAGCGTGCAGCGGCATCAACCCCATTTATCGCCCGCTCGGTAACTGAGCTTATGACCTATGCAACGGCGTTGGCGAGTGTCCCAATCAAACCTAGAGAGCGGCTCTCGACTACTTTGATTTTCTTTGCTCTCGTCGAAAGCCAGTCCGACGAAGCTCCTGCCGTGCTCCGTGAGGACATGGATGCCGAAATCTTTAGCGCTGCGGTGCGGCTGTTGGCAGGCGATCAATACGCGAGCCAAAAGCTTGCCTATTTCGGGTCGCAGAAGAGCGCTTCTACCTACAGTCAAGCTCCAGTAGAGCTCGAAGCCTCGGCCAACGTAAAGGCTGTTTTGGGTGAAGCGCACCTTCTGGCGGGAGGCATGGCGCAGAGCATCATCCAGATCAGCCACCTTGTCCACGCACTCCTCGCCAGCCAAAAAGGTAATTTGCTGAAAGTACTTGAGCATATGTCGATTAAGCCGCTGGACTTGCTCAGGGAGTTCGATGACGCCCGGCTTGGAAAAGTGGCTACCAGATTCAACAATGATGTTGCGGCTGATACCGATCGGCTTGGGTACGAGACTTACGCTACCGCGATCTCTGATTTTTTAACTAATGCCCAAACCCCACCACCATTGAGCATCAGCATTCAGGCACCGTGGGGAGGGGGTAAGTCATCGCTTATGCAACTTGTGCGTGAACAACTTGATCCCCGGCTCAACAGAGAGCGACACAAGCCTTCGCTCGCCGGCCTTGTAGGCGCTCCTAGGTTGATCATTCGTAACGTCCTACAATTTCTTGAGCAGCAAGATGATTTTACGATCACTCCTGATTCGCAGGTGCGGGGTCACAAACCTACACGCTTATGGACTATCTGGTTTAACGCCTGGAAATACGATACGACCGAGCAGGTTTGGGCTGGGTTGATCGATGCAATTGTCTCGCAGGTCGCCGAGCGCTTGCCTTTGATCGAACGCGAGAAATTTCTGTTCAAGCTGCAAATGGCGCGCATCGACGATGGCGTCGTGCGAAAACGTCTTTATGACAGAGTTGTCAATGCGTGGTGGTTCAAGGTTCGTGGCTGGGCGGTGGCGGGTGTTGCAGCGATTTTTTCCCTTTATGGTATCGAGGCTGCGGCTCCTTTATTGCCCCCCGAACTCCAGAACGGCATGGGTCAGTTCGGTAGCTCTGGTGGTGTGGTCACGCAAATCGTTCTCGCCGTGTACCTGATTCTCAGCTATTTCACCAGTCGGTCAAAATCAATGAGGGAGCCTGCGACGTTCAGTCTCGCTGAATACATACGGATACCTGACTATGCCAAATCCGTCGGCGAGATACACCAGATTCACTCTGATCTCAGGCGCGTACTGAGTATAGTGCCCAAGCTGGAAAGCCAAACGGATCATTCGCCACTCGTGATCTTCATTGACGATTTGGATCGCTGTTCTCCGAATAAGGTGGCCAGCGTCGTTGAAGGCGTAAGTATGTTGCTTGCCAGCGATACCTATCGCTGCATGTTCGTCATTGGAATGGACCCTCAAATGGTTGCTGCGGCCTTGGAGAAAGCCCACGAAGACGTGCGACTGAAATTGCCTAGCTATGAGCGCACAGTTCCACTTGGCTGGCGATTCATGGATAAATTCATCCAGCTACCGTTTACCATCCCTCCCTGTGAAGTCCGGCACTTTGATGGCTACATTGGTCATCTCGTGGGCACAGCGCTGACCAGCCCAGAACTTGAAGCAAAACCTGATATGCCCGTCGGATCTGCTCTAACCGGGCAAGCCAAGCGTAAAAATGACGAGGGCCATGCGCGTCAAATAGCTGTTCCTTCAGAGATTGAACCCGAGATGACACTGCCACTGGCTCCAGAGGTCGTTGCGACGTTCATTGAAAGCCGTGATGTCGGCGCAATAGTACGCTTGGCTGCTGCTTACTCTGTAGGAAATCCGCGGGAAATGAAACGAATGGTTAACCTCGTTCGTTTCTATTTGTCGCTGCGGACGGCTCGACGCAACAGCGACCCTGCCTGGCGATCGCCGGATCAAAAACAATATGCCCGCTGGATCGCGTTGACGTTGCGATGGCCCGATATGCTTCGCTGGCTGCAATGGGGGGCGGATGAAGCGCACTGGCCCCCCGCGGAGCGTGGAACTGCGCTAATTGTTCGCAGGTTGCGATCACTGGAAAACAACGCGGCCAAATTCAAGACCGTGACAGCATGGCGAGAGTCGTTAAATCTGGACCTTGGTATCGCCGTTGAGTCGGACAGCAGTTGGGGGGTTGATCCCAAACTGTTCGAATTTTTCAAGGCCGAAGCCGAGTTGGATGAAGGTAAACGGCTCTCAGATGCCGCATATCGCGGCTTCTGGTAGATGCTACTTGTTGCCGCCGCCAGTCTGCCACAGCTCTCAGGGTGGTCGCCACGCTGTGCTCCTAACCTCAACGCCGCCCGGTCCGCGATCTCACATCCACCCAAATCTCCAGCACTAGGATGCTGCTCTTGACTATCATCTAAGAGCTTCGTTGACGCATGGAAATCCTGGCGATCAGGGCGATCGCGTCCGCTTAAAAATACGCGGACACCATCGTCCTTAATGCTGGAGTTCGGAAGGTGACTTGGCCGGACGCTTAGTGCGCCAGTTAAAGCTGGCGGAGGATAGTCGATGAAAGTTCGATACTGGTAAGAAATGGCGAATCAACCAGACCCCGAGTCATGCATGTTGCACCGTGAGGTGCAGGGTGAAGCGTTGACAGGGGAAACCGATGGGCCAGCCATTGAGCCGCGTAATCAGGAATTCGGGATGCCGATGCTGTTAAGCGAAGCAGAAGGCAACACGGAGCATGGCGTTATACGCCAGTCATGCTCTGATCCCGCGCGGTCGGAGACCCTGTGCACGTCGGGAAGTCCTCCGCACAGAAACTGGGAGATCTCAGCGGCGCCCAGTGCGCAAGCACCGGGCGGAGCAGGAAAGGCCAAAAGCCGTAACCCTGCTGTTCACGTCGCTGAGAAGTCGGATACGTCCGTAGTACCTGAGAAGCCATCGAACAAAGGGCCTGGCCCTGCGGAGATAGTGGAGGAAAGGGACGTAGTCAAGGGAAACACCAACAGGCCTCCCGCGCCCCGGACACTGAGCCGGATCAGCTGCGCGTCGATGGGACTTGACGGTGTACGTGAAGCAGCCCGAAGGAACAAGGGCATGCAGTTCACGGCATTGCTGCACCACATCACACCGCAGTTATTGGCGCAGAGCTTCTATGCCCTGCGCCGCGATGCAGCGGCGGGCGTGGACGGCATGTCGTGGCGAGAATATGAGGAAGGTCTTCTCCAGCGGGTGACCGATTTGCACGGAAGGCTCCACAGGGGAGCCTATCGGGCAACGCCGTCGCGGCGGGTCTATATCCCCAAAGCCGACGGCAGGCAGCGCCCGCTGGGCATTGCCTCTTTGGAGGACAAGATCGTACAGCAGGCGGTCGTTACCGTTCTGAATGTGATCTATGAAGAGGACTTCCTGGGATTCTCGTACGGGTTTCGACCGGGACGCAGCCAGCACGATGCGCTGGATGCGTTAACGGTCGCGCTGAAGGGCCAGAAGGTGAACTGGATATTGGATGCGGATATCACGTCGTTCTTTGATGAGATCGACCATGAATGGATGCTGATGTTTCTGGGACACCGGATTGCAGACCGGCGCCTGCTCGGGCTTATCTGCAAATGGCTTCAAGCGGGTGTTATGGAGGATGGCCGTAGGGTGGCTGCGCTGAAGGGGACTCCCCAAGGGGCAGTGATATCGCCATTGCTGGCGAATATCTATCTTCACTACGTGCTGGATCTATGGGCAAGGCAATGGCGCCAGCGGCATGCCCATGGCGATGTGATTGTTGTGCGCTACGCGGACGACAGTGTGGTGGGTTTCAGGACGCAATGGCAGGCTCAGCAGTTTCTGGTGCAGTTGCAGGAACGCTTGGCCAGGTTCGGTTTATCCCTCAATGCCTCGAAGACACGGCTGATTGAATTTGGTCGTTTTGCTGCGAGAAATCGTAGGAAGCGAGGGTTAGGTAAACCGGAGACGTTTGACTTCCTGGGCTTCACGCACTGTTGTAGTACCAACAGAAGCGGTGGTTTTCAAATACTGCGACTGACGGTCAAGAAGCGAATGCGTGCGACGCTGCTGGCTATTCGGGATGAGCTGAAGCGCCGACGTCATGAGCCCATCCGGGCTCAAGGGCAATGGCTTACTCGGGTGGTCAGGGGCTACTTCAATTACCACGCGGTGCCGGGAAACCTGATACGTCTTGGTGGTTTTCGTTCGGCGGTATGTCGCCTATGGCGGCAAGCCCTCAAACGTCGCAGCCAGCGTAATCGGCTTCAATGGTCACGCTACGGACGCCTTGCTGACCTCTACATACCTAGACCCAGAAATGCACATCCTTACCCTGAGGATCGCTTCGCGTCACACACCCGAGGCAGGAGCCGTATGCGGTAGTTCCGCACGTACGGATCTGTGCGGGGGGTGGCAGGTAACTGCCATCCCTACCGCGACCAGATCACCTGAACTCAGACTCGACCACCACCGGACATAGTAATAGCCCGCGATCAGCATGTAGATCATCAGTCTGGATCAGCACGTCCAACCGACTTGACCCAGTACCATCCTGCTTTGGGACTGCTATTGAAACTGGCCGTCCGCGAGTCTGTGGAGCGTCTGCACACCGGGGAGCAGGAAGAAGGCGGTTCCCTTGGTGGTTACGAAATCCTGCAATGTCACGGTTCGATCGCCGGTCGCCGTTGGGATCAGGAACTGGTTGGAGGCATCAGGGGTCAGGCGATTGGCCAGGGGATCTTGCGAATGCTGGTTGGGAAATACCGGACTGAAATTGTTTTCCTTCATCCAGATGGCTTGCTTGTAGAACTGCCGTACGATGCTGGCGCAGAAGAACATGCCAACCAGCCCGCGATCGACCTGGTCATCAACAGTGCCCGTCAGTTTTGGTCCGTACGGCGCGCCGCGCCGAATCACACGGGGGGCGCCGCTTGGATCCGTTGAAGCGTCATCGAGTTTCTGATTACGTGGATTCGTCACACGGATATGTGCCGAGAACGGGCATTTGCGACCATCGAGATCATCAGCGTAGTCAAAATCATTGCGGCTGGAGAGTGCCTGATTTGGTGTGGTAGGTGACATGATCAGCGGTGTTCCGTCACGCCACCGCCCCATCAGCTTGGCGGCAAGCAATTCCTGCGCGTCCTTCGAAGACAGTTCCGGAAATGCCTTGGGACCTTCCGATTCGAGGAACTGGTTGAACCGTGCTACGTCCTGGTAGAGCCAGCGAAAGACCGAATAAGTGCCATTGCGTCCCAGTTCCTCCGCCAGGCTTGAACTGGGGTCGGAAGCAAACTTCAGCGGTGAAGACGAAATTTCCCTCGTGGCATAGCCGAGAATAAAACGACGATAGTCCACTTCCCCCGGCTGGAGGGGGCCGTCGTCCCAGCGAACCGTCGGCTGCGAAATGCCGTCATGGTATCCAAAGTGAAGTTCGCCGGGGGTGTCACCGAGCCAGCCTCCTTCGATCACCCCTCCTGACTCGGTGGGAAGCAGCTCCTGATTCCCGTTGGCCATTTCGCGAATTTCGGCTGTTGTCTTGTCGAGAGCCTCGAGCGATTGGCCGTACAGATGGACGACCAGATGCACCTGTTGGGTCTGGAATCTGCCGTTCCACCAATTTGCGGGATCGCTGGCACCGAAATCACCCATCGTGACCTGGTCCGGTTCGTCACGAAACTCTTGGGGAAATCTTTTCAGAAACTGGGCGTTGACCCCTAGAGCTTCGAGCCCGCGATAAGTGATACCGACGTTGAGCACCGACTCTGGTAATGGATTGAGAGAATCCGCTGCGCTCGTCACACGCGACGCGAGGAACTTGAGCAGACTCATGCCCACCGCCGGATTGCCGATCTCGATCAACAGGTGTCGAGTCTTCGGATACCCGTAGAAGTGATGAATCAATCCTTGGATGTCCGCCAGATCCAATGACATTTGAGTCCTCCTTGCAGAGTGATGAAAAACGGAGGATCGACTGTCAATCGATCCTCCGTACACACAAACTGCGTTCTACTTGGCCAGCGCCGCCTTGATGTCCTTCACGGTCTTGGTGCCAAAGGCCGAGAACAGCCATCCGGCCGACTCCTCATCCTCCTTGGTTCCGAGTGCCCGCAGATTGAAGCTCTGCGCGACTTCAACAAAGAGGTCTTCACTGCGTTCCAAGTCGTCCCACGACGGAACACCCTCCACCAGCTCAAAGATGGCCTTGAACACGTCAGGCAGTTCCTTGAGAAAGAAGACTGCGTAACCCCTTGTGTCTCCGTCGAATTCGGTGAGTACCTGGATGTATTTGTTGTCGATGACCAGAACCCGGGCGAAGTGGACGATCTCCGACTTGGCCAGCGCTTTGTTAATCTTCTGCTGTATCGCGCCTGCAAAGTTCGCCTTGAGTGAGTCCAGCTTTTGTTGGGACTGCAAATCCTGCTTCAACGGCATCGTCATATTCAGCGCGTGTAGCATCGTGGGACTCCTCAAAGAGGTGATTTTGAACACATGCACGGCGGATTAGCCGGGCGCAAGGTGGGTATTCGTTGCTAATGGCTGGGTTGACAGTGGTCACTCTGCTCCACCGGATTGGAGTTACCAATCAGACTAGGTTCACCTGTCCACCCAAGGTCTGAGCGTAGCTGCATTAGAGGCGATAACTGTATTTGCAATAGAAAAATTGGCGATGGGTAAAATGTCCGCTATTTCGATTTGTTAGAGCCAGTGCTTGGTCAGCCACTGACTAACTTCTGACTTATCATCATTTCCAGCCAATTCATTCGAGGGAGCTTCTTTACATCATCCTCCGGATCGGTATAGCGATCCCGCGGCACTTCGTTTGACAATTAACTACGGGGAGTCTAGACCCACTCAATGGTCACCCATTGTGCTGTTGGAGGATCTTCAATCATGCCTCAGCCATGAACGGAGCACCTTATGAGCGGCAAGGTCACCAAGGTGTTTTTTACCAGTGATAAAAGACTCTTCCCGTGGATGAACAAGATTGTGCTCGCTGGGTTCATCGCTTTATTGCTTGGAAGCTGCTCACACAGCTCGAACAAAGAGCAACCTGAAATTTCCTATGGTCATGACCTGACTGAACCAAAGATCCAATATTTGGGGGTAGGAGGGTGGCTACTACATTGGCGGGGAGAGGGCGTGCTTCTCGCGCCATCCTTCAGCAACCCTGCAACGCTGAATATCGAAGGCTGGCCTCCGTTGTGGGTCGAAGCCAACAAGCAGAAGATAGACAAGTACATGCCCAAAGCAGACGACGTCACGATGCTCCTGGTTGGGCACGGTCATTATGACCACCTGCTGGACGTGCCTTGGGTGATGCGCAAGTACACGCCTCACGCCACGCTCTATGGTTCTGAAACGGTTGTGCAAATCTTGCATTCGATGCGCTTTGGCAACAAAGTCGAGAATGAACATTGGACTTGGGTGGATCCCGATCGACTCAAAATTGTCAATTCGGAAATGGCGACCGTTCAAAATTGTGAAGGCAGGCAGGAGCCGTCAAAACCCGGAACGTGGATCCCCTCCAGTGGTGGGCACATCCGGGCAATGCCCATCCAGAGCATGCATGCGAGCCACATCTTGGGTCATACCTTTGCTGACGGTGGTTATCCGACGGATCTGAACGAGGTTCCGACATCAGTGTTCGGTTGGAAGCAAGGCCAGTCAATGGCCTGGTTGATTGATTTGCTGGATGACAACCATATGCCTGTATACCGGATCCACTTCCAGGACAGCGCTGCAGCGCCTCCCTGCGGAATCCTCCAACCCCTGCCAGATGATAATGCCGTTGACGTGGAGATTCTCGGGGTAGGTTCATGGGAGAACGTGGACAACTATCCGGACGAGTTACTTAAGCGGACAAGACCCAGACTTGTGCTGCTTGGGCACTGGGAAAATTTCTTCGGGAATGATCCCGGTGATCCAAAGCCAAGACCGTTGTTCGGACACAATGTCATTGGCATGCAGAAAAGAGTGGATAAGGTCCTTCAGGACGCTGCAATTCATGCAACCGTCAGCATGCCAGCTCCCCTCTATGAAGTCGCCTTGCCACCAGCAAAGCCACCAAGTGTGCCTCGACCTGGATCATCACCTTAACTGCACGTCCGAGAGAATAGAAAACTATCTGGCTATGGAGTATGCGACGTGATTTCCATAGATACATATGAGGAATTTAGGGGGGCGTCACCAGGCAGGCGCGTGACCATGCGCCGAAAGTGCAACCTCAATGCGTTGAGTCATAACATCGATGACGGGATTTGGCCGTGGCGGGAGAGCTCTGTATGCGGTTTATGAGAGTGGGACTTTTGATCATGGTCATTCTGCAGGCCAGTTGCAGTGCCTGGTTTCAAAAGGACAACGTCGTCTTGATTCGCGAGCCAACAGAGCGTGGCTACGGAGACCCTATAGGCGGTCCCCGCTTTACCGCGTATGCGCAGGAATATTGGGAATATTGGGAATATATGGCTCTGGCTGCCAATTACTATCACCTGAAATGGCCCGACTACAAACAGCAACTGGTCAGCGCGAACATCGAGGCGGTCGAGACTCCATTGGATGTGCGTTTTAACCAGGCCTGTGGGCGCGACTACAGCAACCAAATGATTCCGACACCGAGCTGGCATGTCTGGCCGACCTTCCCCTCCAAACGCCTGGCCGACCTGGCGGAAAATGCGAAATTGTTCTTTAGCGTCTGGGAGTTCCGCGCGGGTGGAGATCCAAAAAGCATCACTGAAGTAGCCATCGTTTTTCGGGGTACCGAGGCGGATCAGAAGCAAGATTGGTTCTCGAATTTCAGGTGGTTTATCCCGACTGCGCTCCGCGGCGAGGACCAATACAATGTTACCCGAGACGAAGTATCCAAGGCATTCGAGGCTGAACTTCAAGAGCGCATGGCTCAGGGTAGGCTCCCAGTCAACGTCAAAATCACTGCTGTCGGTCATTCACTGGGGGGCGGACTGGCGCAACAACTGGCCTATGCATTACCCCGGTCGACCTCACACCCCATCAGGGTATCGAAAGTCATCGCCTTCAATTCGACACCGGTTACCGGTTGGTTTTCTACTGCCAATCCACCACGGGGTGAAAACACCAAAGGTCTGGAAATCGACCGGATTTTCGAACACGGTGAAGGTCTCGCCTATCTCCGCTTGCCCATCAACTTCATTGCCCCACCAGACCATCGGGACTCTGCCGTCAGAGACTTGCGTTTCAATGTGGACACACACCCTGGTGGCATCAGCAACCATGGCAGCCACATGTTCGCCTGCCGCCTAGCTGAAGTGGCCGGCGCCACGAAGGGTGTCCAATACACAGAGAAAACTGTCCCCCCGATGGCCAAGGCCCAGGGGGCTGCACCACCGAACGGTGAAGTGACTCATTAGCACTGAAAATCCCGAATTGACGCGAGAAAGCTAACAAAGGGAGATGCGCTACATGGAAATGACTGGCTTCAAGAGCTTCCTATTCAGCGATGGCGAATACGAACACCTGGTGTATACCAAGGGGGAGGGGAAACCTGTGCTCATCATGCATGAGCTACCCGGTTTGACGAGCTATACGAGAAACTTTGCCGAGCGCCTGATAGACGCCGGCTTCCAGGTGTACCTACCCTTGCTGTTCGGCAAGCTGGAAGAAAAGGGCTCGGTACCTAAGGGCTACATTCTTTGCATGACTAAGGAGTTTGGTTGCCTCAAGGCTGGGACTTCGGCGCCGGTGAGCGATTGGCTGCGTGCTCTCGTCCGCCATCTGGGAGCCTCGATGGGCAACGCGAAAATCGGCGTGATCGGCATGTGCGTCACCGGCGCGTTCGCTATCCCGCTGATCCTCGAAACCAATGTGGGCGCGGCGGTGGCGTCGCAACCCGCTGTTCCGTTCAAGTTCGGCTACTGGATCACCGGTAAGGGCGACGGTCCCTGGATGAGCCAGTTGAACATCTCTGACGACGACCTGCTCATGGCCGGCCAGGCATCGACGAACCAGGGTACGCCGCTGCTGATCCAGCGCTTTGCCGATGATCGCCTGTGTCCCCACGCGCGGGTGCAGCGACTTCAAGAAAACTTCCCCAATACGGGCACTCTCCACGAGTACGATGCTCCGGCAGACGGTAAGAACAAGCACCATGCCTTGCTCACGGAGGAGTATGACAAGGCGAACATACCCGATGCCAACCATCCCACACGGGTTGCTTTGCAACGGCTGGTCGCCTTCCTTCATTTGCACCTGTGAGAACTTGATGCAGGACAGCAAGCATGGCGGTTCAGCGGGTACTTTCCTTCTTACGGATTAAAACTCGCTTCGCCTCGGTGAGGCCGATGTAGCGTGTCAAAAAATTCATGAACGGTTCTGAGAAGATACCGTTGTGGCCATCGATGATCTGCTCGTTGACCGACACAACCACAAAAGGCTGATGATGTACTACAGATTGATCCGGTTTCAAAATCAAGCCCGAATATTGAGCTTCTTTGGAAAAGTCGAACGACTTCAGCTCCTCCTCAGTGGGGGAGGTCTTCATGTTTAGCGTGTCTTTGGGGAAGAACGTGTCGGGATTCACTCGCTGATCGGCCCAGCGCCACCACTCAAATGTGTCTGGCCGCTTGTTTGTACATTGCGAATCAGGTCCTTCGTTCTCCTGGCCCGAAATCAATTGTCGAGTCTCGCTCGGTGTGAGCGAGTGAGTGATCCCGCTGTTGTCGTAGTCGTATACACCTAGTGCTTCGCGCAGGCCGGCGCGCTCCCGCTCATCGTGGACGGGAGCGGCATTCGTGAAAAGCTCTCCGGCGATTCGACCGGCCTTGAACCAGCTATTGCGGGCGCCATCGTTTTGCGCGGAAAACGTGACGAGTAATGGCGTTTGGTCGGAGTTGTAAGTGATACCGCGTGAAAGGATGTTGATGCGCTCGTATGCCGCCGATTCGACGGCAGGATTGACGAGGATGACCATGTCGCCAAAACCACGTAGTGTGGCCGCCGGTTTTGCGCTTGGCGATGTGCCAGGGACAGGAGCGCCAGTCGGGATCACAGGTGCTGTACGCAAGAATCCACTGGTTGGGTTGGCCAGCTGCAATTGGCTCTCAAAGTAACGCGAAGTCGCTGCGAGCAAAACGGCGCCACCGAAGCTGTGACCAATCGAAACCAGTCCGAAGAAAGATTTTTGCTTGCTTTTAGTCCCGTCGGAATGATCGTTGTATATCCGCTGCAACCTGGCCATGAACTCCTGGAGGTCACCATCACCGACTCGCCTTGCAGCCGACTTGCGTCCCCAGAATGTCGTGTAGTCGATCAGCCCCGGCAGCGAACGTCCGCGCCATCCGACATATAAGCCAATGATGCGCATTGATTTGGCGGCGGGCATCGCCTCGCTGTACATCGGTTGCTTCAGTTCATCGTGCAAACGTTGCAACACACGCTTGAATGCCTCGACATTGTCGTCGTAGCAAGCGGCTGAGTGATGCCAGCCGTGAATGAAAAGCAGGACGAGCGTATGACCTTCAACCGTCGCATCTTTTATGGTCGTCAGCGCGGAATCAGCCTGCTTGGGATTCCAGAACCAGCCTTGATCGTCCGATTCGATAAACTGCAAATCGTATCCAGGATCCGGTGAGTTTGCGTTACTGACAGAGACGCGTTCTTGCGAGGCTGTCCGATACGGGCCGTTATAGAGGCTGCACGATGCGAGCCCCAGCAGAGCCAGCAGCCACACACATCGCACCAGTAGTCGGGTAATGGGCGTAATAGCCATGACTTACCTCCTGGAATCGTCACGCTTAGGAAAAAGTTTTGACCCTGCGGTTTCTCCAAGCATGCGGTAAGCCTCCCACTGGTTGTCGTCGAAGAATTGATCCAGCGTGGTCTCGTTGGGAAAGGGCTCGTGCATGGCCGCGTAGGTACGCAGATCCGTGGGCAGGTCGGCAAACAGGCAGGGCTTGACCAGCAATAGCCAGCCCGACGGATGTCCGTCTGAATAAGTTACTTGCGCCAACGCCGCACCGAAGGGACCTGGGCGCTTCATGTCCTCGATCGCACCAATGGCATCAGGTTCGACCTTGGTTTTGATCCAGGGTGGTACGCTGCCTATTTGCCCGGGGGTTGCGAAAGCGTTCCAACCTGACATATCAGGGGGCGGGTTTTCTGTGCTGGTCCTGACCGGTCTGAGCCACTTTATTTCCGCACCAAAGTCGAGACGCACTTGCCGTGTCAGCAGCGCGAGATCGTCGAACACATAACTCGGGTCACTGGTCGCATCGACCGCAAGCATGATGGGCAGGCGACGGCGAATGAGTTCATAGAGCCCGGTGTTGTCAAAATGCCCGCCATCGCTCAGGTACCAGAGCCGCTCGGCAGGACCAGCAAAATATCCCCGCCATTCGTTGAGCAAGCTTGACTGCAAGGAGAAGACAGTCGACGGCAGGGACTTGAAGGCGCGCCAGAGACTCGGTGGGTAATGACCCGGCCGCTGGCCGGCGGGGATTCCGCTGTTCCACCAATAACCAATGCGCAGATTGACCAGTCCGAGTATCAGCGATCGCCACAGTTGCGTATTGCGACCCGAGCCTGTCGTGTAAGCTGCCCCGGAGATCGCCATCCACTGACCGAGGCGCAGGCGTTCCACTGTGACCGGCTTGTCATCGGAGCGTGCCAGGACATGAAACTGATTGGGGTCGGGCGCTACATTGATCGCAGCCACAGGAGCCTGGCGTGCCGGGGTGTCGCTGTCGCGCGCCCCCCATAACGCATGAAAGCGCCGTCCGACGGAAATGCCTGCCGGCCCCAGGCACATCGGCATGCCCTTGTCATCACGCAGGAGGTTGCCGGACAAGGGGTCGACGGAATTGTTCAGGCAGGTTCCAACCAAATGCAATGGGCCTCCCGTGCGTTCTGGATGATAGGCATCAAAATCGATGTCATCCCCCAGGTCACTGACGTTGACCGGCACGGGTGTATGAGTACCGGCGGGATGTACGCGCGCATCGTTCGAAGCGCCAAGGAAGGTCCGCACCAGTTTCTGCGAATACGCTTGCTGCAAGGAAGACAGGTTGAGGAGGGTGAGCGTCTGCCCCAGGACGGCGGAAACAAGCAGGGCTGCAATTACGCTCCAGGTGCCGACCTGAAGGTCCCGAAGGAATACCAGATGCGCGAGCATATTGACGTACATCAGCAGCAGGAACACGAGCGTGAACGTAACCGTGCCAATCAGGATCGGCAATCCGAGGGCCTTGGCGAAAGACGAAACGGCCCCTGACGGTGAGCCCTTGAGCAGCCCGGTCGCAGCACCTCGCAACAACGGTAGCAAAGGTGCCAATCCCACAATCGACCATCCGATCATGGGCATGTCGCCGGCAGTGAACTGCGCACCTGAATCCAGAACCACCCACAGAATGCTGACGGCGAAACCGAACAAGCCCACGCCAAAAAGCCGCGTCAGCCGATTGCGTACGATGGCACTCTTGTCCGCAGGGTTGTCTTCATCGGGATCGTCGGGTAGTGCCCATCTCATGGATGCTGTTGTGTTGGGGATGCCCCATCTCGCAACCTCCTGCAAGAGCAAGCCCAATAGTAGTACGACGATGGCCACGCCACACCAGGCTGTGATTGCAGGCAATGCAAGGCCGTAAATTGCGCAACCTAGAAAAGTCAGCCACACCAGCAATGGCAGCAATGCGCGCCGGTTTCGGGTCGGGTCCTGCATCACCAGCCAGTAGCCGATGGCCGGTGGCAAAACACCTACTACCAGCAGTACACCAGGCAGCCACCACCAGGCCGAAAGGTTTTCTTCAAACAGAGTCACTGGCTCCACATCGCCAAGGAAGGCGATGGCCAGCCAGCGGATCAGCCCGAACACGCCGAACAACAAGATGCCCAGCCAAAGATGTACGGAGGCCAGGTTGCGCAGCACGATGGCGGCATCGAACAGGGCGTCTCCACGACCACCGCCGTCAATGTACTGGGCATTGCGCCGCAACCAGTCAATTTCGGGAGAACCCTTGAGTATCGACTCCACCCGCGCAGCTTTATCGGACACATTCGGGTGTATCCGAGTGAAGAGACGTCCCAGAAAGGCGGCAATATAGCCGCCACCGGAGGCGGACGACACGATGTCGATATCACGCAATCGATGATACTTCGCCAGTGCCTGGATCACGCCAAGGCAGAAGGTTGCGCTGCGGATACCTCCGCCCGAAAGGGCGAGGCCGATGGTGTCCTTGGGTAGCTTCGCGGTATCCGTTTCGGGAGTCTTGTCATCGCGATCTACAGCGATGCGGCGCGCCAGAATCGCAGCGGCTTCCACAGCCTCAAGCTGTTGCGGATAGTCGTCGCAATCATCCAGCAGCACATCGGCAGCTTTCTCGCCGATCATGAAGGTGGGGGTGGCGATGAAATAGCCCGGAATGTCGGGGAAGATCGAGGTGTCGACCACGCGCAATTTGTTTACACCATGCACGCGAAAGCTGCTATCCAGGACGGCGTCACTGTTTTTGAGCTTGCTGGTGTCGGTGCAGTGGGGCTCGTTGCCCATCCGGCACGTGCCGCAAGCATGGTGCCCCCAGGCTTCGTCCTTGATCCATTGTTTCAGTTGAGGTGAGCCATCCGCTCGCGCCGATCCTGGCTGCACTTCGTTTTCGAAAACGGTGATATCGCTATTGATCTTGCGTACGACTTCAATTGCTTCGCACAAGGCTTCGACATCTTTCATGGCGCCAAAGCCTTCTTTGGAACCGTCTTTGAATGAATTGAAGTTGATACTCGGTGTATCCAGCGGGTCATTGCTGTGCAGGCGAACGACGCCTTGATTGTTACTGGTATAGGCTTTGAGGATGACCCAGCTCCACAGGTTGCGCGACTCGGTCTTCGCGCCCATCGTCTTGTGCAATAGCTCCGTTGACCAGCCCCAATGGTAGCCACGAAATGCGGCGGGTACGCCAAAGATGAACAGGTCGGGGTCGACCCGAGGCTCGGCGTTGTACTTGGACGACATCATGAAGGCAATTGCGCCACCGTTCGTTGAATAGAGTCCCGTTCCATCGCGCAGCCACTGCCCACGGGCAGGGTCGCCATGCTTGTCCGGTTCGAAGGAAACCCCGTCCAATGTGGAAAAGGGGGACTTCGCTTCGCTGATGACACTGACTTCGTAACGGTCCTGCAGATTCTTGCCGACTCCAGGCAGATTCACGATAGGCGCTACCTGCACACCGTTTTTATCGCGAGGTCCTTCAATTTTCAGCCCTTCAAGGTGCTGTCGATCACCGATGCCGCTGAGCATCAATAGCTGCGGTGTATTGAAAGCACCGCCGCTGACAATGACCTCGAGACGTGCGAAGTACTGCTTTGAAACCGGCTTTTCCCGATCGGATTCAAACTTGGGGCTGGCACGGTAAAGGTGTGCGCCGAGCTGGACCTCAACGCCAACAGCCTTGGGCGCGAGAACGTTCGCTTCCTTCTCAAACACAATACGGTTCGCGTGGGCCGGATTCAGAATGACCAGTCGTTCCGGGAACCGCTTGGCGACATCCAGCAAGTGTTCCCGCAAGCCGTGGCGACGCTTGCCGTCAGTGCCAATCGAAATCAGCGACAGATGATCACGGGTCGGTATCTCCGGCGAGCGGACATTAGGGTCCAGAAACTGCAGGATCTGCAGCCTGGCGATGGCGCGCCCAAACATTGAACGGTCGCGCTGCTTGCCGAGAAACGAAAACAGAACATCCTTGAGCACACGCAGGAAGGTGCGGTCGCCTCGTGCAATCCCGGCGATCACCAGTGGATCGATGAAGCTGGTTTTTTGCCAGCCTTTGAATCCATGGCCACCGGGATCCAGCTGGCGACGTGGGTTGAGCCGGGTAGCGATGACCTGAACGACTTTAAGCAGCCCGCCCAACAACTTGCCGGAAAAACCCCTATAGACTGTGTAGTACAGGCAGTTCTCGATTTTCGCGAAGTACCCTTGCATGTTCTCGGAGCGCCAGGACGGATCGCCGGTGGACTCGGCTATCCGGTCCCAGTCCGCGTCGTTCGGCCGGATGATGATCAACGCGTAGTGCGCAGTGCAGCCACCGATGGCTGCTGCGCGGGGATACTGAATGCCTCCTGAATCCACAGGGCCGTTTTTGGGAGGGTCCTTGTCGTTGTTGTACTTTGAATCCTGGCGTTGCTGGGTATTGTCGGCATAGTGACGGACGGAGAAATCCCAGGTGATTTCCGGATCCTCCGTCGCCGCGGCGTGGAAGGCGGGTACGTTGTAGACCTCGCGATCCTCTAAGGCAGGATCAACCCCTGCTTCAATTAACAGGACTCGTCGCCCGTTCAAGGCCAGCCGCGCCGCGAGCGGGCCGCCACCGGCTCCCGATCCGACAATCACGTAATCGAATGGAGTGTTTTGCGGGCTTTCGGCACTTTCCAGCAGTTTTTCCCGGTCGGGCTTCAATGCATCGTGATCCATGGCGGCTCCGATTAACCAACGCAACACATCAGAATGTTTCGAGGAAAGCCTTCAATTGCTTCTTCTCGTCGTCCGTGAGGTATTCACCAAACCAGTGGCCGCGGTCGGCTACGAAGTCCGGGCACTTGCTGACTTTCAGCAGCGCCGGGCCGGCTTCTTCCTGGAAGGCTGCAAGTGCCTGGAAGTGGCCTGCGGGTGTATCGTCATCAAGCAGGCCGTCCTTGCGCACGCGTAAGAGGGCGCGTGTGAGCCCTGAGGTCGCCCTGATCAGATCCAGCACCGGAGCCTCCGGATTCATGTTCATGATCAGGTTCACCGGCGTTCCCTTGGGGATAGGGCGAATTTCGATGGGACTGATATGGCCATTGACGAAAGCAGTGGTCAACAGGCCGATCGCCAGGAATACAACCGTGCTAGCACCGAATAACAGTCGTGGCGCCAGGACCGAGCGTGGACGCAACAAGAACCCGAAGGCGGCCAGCAAAGCCACTGCCGGAATCGCCCAAAGCCATGGATAAATGCTGTCTACGCCGGTGATACGCAACAGCACCGCAGTCACAGCCGTCAGCAAGATGAGGGCGCTGGCAGCCAGGCGCGCCCGCCCGATGAACACAAGCACCAGGGAGATCGCCGCCAGGACCAGCCACAGGTACAACGCGATGAAGGAAGTGGTCGTCTCACCCAGTACGCCGTTCAATAGCGGGCGGATGAAGGGTTCACGAAAATCGATCACGGACCGCACCGTGGTTCGGTAGATCAGGCCCGAATCGCTGAAGCCGGGTGTGCCAGCGACAACGGCGTTATCGCGGAACCGCTGGCGGAAATCCATTGCCGAGCGCAAATCCTTGGGATTATGGTAGGCGGCTTCGCGTTTGTTCTTGTTTAGCAGTCTGTCGATCGCATCATCGAACGCCGCCAGACGCCGCTCGACCGAGGGATCATTGTTGAAGATTCCCAAGGCGTTGTTGTGAAGGAACGGAGCGGTGGCCCATATACCCACCAACGAAGCCGGCCGGTAATAACCCGGGCCGCCCGGCGGGGAGGCATAGCTGTCGTTGTTGCCCCATTCATCTACGCCTTCCGCAGATTTGAAAGGGTTGAAGAAGCGGATTTCACCTACGGCCGGTAACGACTTGTAGGTTTGCGAAGAAAAGTTGTCCCAGACCTGGCCACGCATGGCATTGGTCGCGACTGCGCGTTGGGAGTTGGTTCCGACTAGCGTAATGGGCACCCGGATGTCGGTGGACAGGTAATTGTCCTTGAACAAGTCACGCCTTTGGGCCAACTCTTGTGCCTCGTAGGCCCCAAGTCTGCCGACATAATCGAGGTACTGGTCACTGAGTTTGAAGGCTTCCCACTCAGCAAAGTCCATGGGCATTGTCAGCGTGGATAGTTTTCCGGCCTTGGCGAGGCGCCAGTCACGCGAAAATGCAAACTGCTGTTCGGGCGGCTGCTTGCTGGAGTGGCAGACAGCGCAGTTTTTGAGGAACACAGTGCGGCCAACTTCCGCGTCCTTTTGATTGCTGTCGATGCGAGCACGACCCTCTGGAATCGACTCCAGCTTCATCGGCTGCGTCACGTTGGCACCGGATTTTGATACGTATGTAAAAAAACTTTCGAGCTGGGGGATGCGGTATTGCTCGGTGGCTTGCCAGTAGACCGATTTGCTTTTGACCGTCGCCAATTCGAAAGGGCGCTGTGGTTTGAACCCGATAACCGGATTGTGCAGGCGATTCCACTGTTCGGAGTAAGCACCGATATTCAGATAGACACGCGAGAGTGCACCTTCGACGCCGATGCTATCGGAGCCATCGAGGAGCACACGCGGCGTGTGGCGTGGATTCGTCGTGTAATCCGGTTTGTCCTCAATGCCACGTTGTAACAGATTGGCCTGGTTCTGCGCTTCGGGCGGATTCAACCCGGCGCGGGCCAGTCGGGGGTTGACCTCGAAGATTGCATTGATGGTGTTGGGGTTGTTGATATGGTCAGTGCTGATGAGCGAGGTATCGATCGTGCCCGGCTGCTGGCTTGCGACAAACTGCCAGAGAAAACTTTTTTCTTGCCTGAGATTCGAGAAGGCCTTTTCCGGCCTCCAGTACTGGTTACCGATGGTGCTCGACATGTTGCCCCAGCCCGGATTTTCGGGATCTGCGGGAGGTGCGAGCGGATGCGGCCCGACATGGCAGAATGAGCAGGCCATGGCGACCCGGAATGGGCGTACGAGATTTGGGTCGGCGCTTATCTTGTTGTCGTTCTCGATGGAGTAGTACCCAGCACCCTGGTCTCTGACGACCTGCTCATCCCAACGGCTGCGAGCTTTTTCGGCGGCAGCCGATTTGCCGAAAAAGTCCGGATTGGGCATAAGCCGCAGACCGACCACGCCGGAAGGGTAGCCATATACCAGTGGATCGACACCGTCATTGGCCAGCTGGTCGATGATCTTTTGGTATGCGTCTTTGTCGTCGACTTCAAAAAACTCCGGATAGCCATATTGCTGATGCCTGGCCGGCGGCCTTTCGGGGACGACAGGCTTCTGGGATTCAGCATCGATATCGTCCTTTGGGGCGATCATCTTGACCTTATCGCCATCAGCCTGATCGAGGTAAAGGCCAAGTCCGACTATGGGTGTTTCACGTTTAATCATGCCGGGCTGATTCATCAAACCGGCCTTAGCAAACCGTGAGTCGCGCTTTCTCGAATCCAGCAGGATCAGGAAGTCGGCGATACCGTATCCATTTTGTTGCAACCAACCCCAGAACGCCTCGTTTCCCTCACCCCACAGCATCCAGGTGTTCTGACCCTTGATGGCCTGGCGTGCAAACTCCGGGATGCCATGGCCTTCGTTATAGTCGATGGGGCGGGGAGACGTTTCGCCGCCGACGATGACTTTGTCTACTTCACTGAAAAGGTTTCGCGGTTCGGTGGGGAAGCAATCCTTGTTGCGCCTGTACAGCTTGACCCCGTTCGCGCTGAGTCCTCCGACGCCCTCATCCCCCGGTGCATTCTCTTCAACCACGCTCGATAGCTTTTCCCAGCCCGACATTGATTGTGGAACAAGAGCAGCAGCCGGGTACGCCTTGCGAGCGTGTTCAAGGGATTGCTCATCTGCTTTGAGCCGGGCTGAGTCGATGCTACAGGTGTGCGCTTGAGCCTCTGTGGCTGTCAGTTGCGTCTGTGCGGAAGAGCTAAGTGCGACGGTCAGCAGGCCGCCCGTAACAAGTAGACTTCGACCGGCCCTAAGGCAACGTTCAATCCTTTTTCTTGCTGAGGCCGATCGCGTGAACATAGCTGCATCCCCTGAAGCGGTAGATGTTCGATGAGCTACTTCTCGACGGCCCGTCTTTCGATCACTCCAGACGGCGGAAACTCGAATTGAATATAGACAAGCTAGTGGACAATGCCACTCGCCTGCCAGAGAGCTACGGAAAACAGCAAACCAGATCGCCGCCATTGAGCCCATGGGCGCGCAGACGAGTGATGGTTCGAGTGGTCATTGGCCGTTTCGGCGCATAAAGGTGGGCGCACCCCGACCACGCGACCGCTATGGTGCCAGCTGCGCAGTGAGTCCGGTCGACGTGACCAACTGCAAGACACCACCGTGAAAGTGGCTGGCGTCTTGGGTCCGATTCGCTATGAGCCGTTGCAAATGACCCGGTTGCTCAAGGCATTCAGGGCCCACCTGGCACAAACTGGTCGGCCAAGGCCACGCCAATCCGATTTCCTGATGACCTTTGAAAAAATTCGTATTTAGCTACGCTCTGATTCTAGGGGCGTTAGTGAAGTCTGCCCCTCAGACGGCGCTGCTTTGAGGGAGTGAAATGTTTAAAGCAATATCAGCGTTTCTCAATGAAAATGACAAAGCAGCTGGTGCTATCGCCTCGATCGTTCAATCGGTCGCAATCGTGATCGCCGGTATTTGGTTGGGGTGGGTATTTTATTATTCAGAAATTTTAAAGCCGGCCATGTCTGAAACTTTTTTGTTGCCGAAAATTGAGCTTGTTAAGGTTGGAGTTGAGAATGATGAAAGCGGGCTTGAGTACTATGTTCTTAGTTTGAATGTGGAGGTGGAAAATAAAAGTGGGCAAAAACGACTTATTGCGTCTTCATTTTTTATTGTGAACGCATATAAATTTCGTACTGATGATGGTGGCCTTGCAGCGGCGGATTTCCAAGTAAATGCCAATAGTGCTCGTGGAGCAGTTTCTCGATACAGAGGTCGGGCACCACTTTCGGAGGTAATATACGTTGGTAGTGAGCTTTCGACCTCCCGTCTGGCAGTAGGGGAAAAAGCTATTCGCTCTCGCTTGTTTAGAGTACCTGTGGGAAAGTTTGATCAAGTGGAGGCGAATTGGTATGTCGTCAGTGGTACTGACTTGGAAGAGGTTGACATTGCACAGGTGGCACTTAAGGATATTACATACGATTATGCTGTTGGGACATGTTTGTGCAAGCGTGCGGGTAAGGCTAAATGCCCCGACATCTCATTTTCGATAGTTGCTGATTCAAATATACAAGAGAATTATTGCAAGGCGCCGTGGTATGTGGCGGAAAGTGCTGAGGGGAAAAAAATATCTGGAGATCCAGAGCGAAATGGGAAGTTTACTGCCACCTCATTTTTTGTGATGCCTCCAAAATAAATGTGAAGCATTCAGATCTTCTGAATACCTGGATTGAAAATTATAAGGAGCACTCATGATCCTTTACAACGAAATGGCCGTGATGACTCTGGAGATGATGACAGAGTTCGACCAGCCCGTGACCACCCGTGCGACGACCGTCGACGAGTACGATCCAAACACAGGAACCGCGCTGCCTGATACGATTTACCAAGCAGACCCCTCAAGGCATTCTGATCGACTTAACAGCCTGATCAAGCAGGGTGACAAGGAGATGAAGTTCGCTGCGCAGGGGCTTGAGTGGGCGCCTGATCTGTTGAACACAATTGGTTGTGCATCTTTGTGTCTGAAAATAAGACGCATACACCTTCCGTGGCTTGCACGGCAAACTCAGCGAGGCTAAGTGTGGGAAGCCGCCGGATGCGCGTAGCTGCGGGACGGGAGGATTGCGAGATCATCGATCCAGAGCCAATCGGAGCCATAAAAGGTCGATGCATGTGCCGTTCTGACTGGATTTCTCCCAGAAACTATCTATAGCTAGTATCTGTGCATCGCGCTTTGTTCGTGGTGCGTGTGGTTCCTCGGGGCGGTAGCTTTCCTGCCATGCCTTCGAGCAGCTCCGCTAAATGGAAAAGGATTATATGATTGATTTGGCACAGGCTCTTAAGGAAGTGCTCGACAGCTCGACTCTCTTAGGGAAGGTCTGAAGTAGGCATCGACTTTTGATGCCCTCCCGGCTTGAGGTTCAAAAAACGCTCGCCTGATCAGATAATCAGACCTTCCCCGCTTTTAATTCATCGATTTACCTTCGAATGACATCTTTCCAAGGCGCTTTTCCGCATTACAGGCGCACCTCTCCCATAGCCAGCAGCCGTTTTCGCACCATCCAAAGATTCGACAGGGCAAATAGCGTGTCCTGTTGCGCGGTGTTTTTCATCAGCCCACGAAACCGCACTTTCGTATAACCAAACTGACGCTTGATCACGCGAAACGGGTGCTCAACCTTTGCCCGTACCTGGGCTTTCGCGTACTCGATCTTGCGACGCATGCGTCCGATCAAACTCTTTTTCGCGTGCTTTTTATAACTGCTCGGGCGTGCCGCAATTGACCAGATCATCTGACGGTCCTGATGCTCAGGACGCTTGTCCACGCCGGTGTAGCCAGCATCGCCACAGACGTAAGTTTCCCCACCGTGCAGCAGTTGATCGACCTGAGTCACGTCCGCCACATTGGCCGCTGTGCCCACCAGGCTATGGACTAACCCCGACTCTGCATCGACACCGATGTGCGCCTTCATCCCGAAAAAATACTGGTTTCCTTTCTTCGTCTGATGCATTTCAGGGTCGCGTTTACCGTCCTTGTTCTTGGTCGAACTCGGCGCATGAATGATCGTGGCATCGACAACCGTGCCGTGACGCAGCAGCAAACCACGATCACCCAAATAGCCATTGATAACCTGCAAAATCCCGCCCGCCAACTCATGTTTCTCCAGTAGGCGCCGGAAGTTGAGGATCGTAGTTTCATCGGGAATCCGATCCAGATGCAGCCCCGAGAACTGGCGCAGGATCGTGGTCTCGTAAAGTGCTTCTTCCATCGCCGGATCGCTGTAACCAAACCAGTTCTGCATCAGATGAACCCGCAACATGGCCAGCAACGGATACGCCGGACGACCGCCTTCACCCTTTGGATAATACGGCTCGATCAAGGCAATCAAGCCCTTCCAGGGCACCACCTGATCCATCTCAATCAGGAAGCGCTCGCGGCGGGTCTGCTTACGCTTGCCGGCATACTCGGCATCGGCGAAGGACATCTGTTTCATCGGGGCTCAACCGTTCTGTTCATGCGAGGTGCGTATTTCACCAAATCTGGAAGTCTTTTTCAGGGTTTTCTTAGGTGGAAATACTCGGTAGCGGCACATCGCTATTGCGCTGAGCGCCCGGCCGGCGTCAGTATGGCGTAGATTTTTAGTGCTGTTTCCAAGGATAGAAGGGGAAAGTGATGGATTACTTGGCCATATTGCGCAAGCTTCTGAACCAAGCACAGACCTTAGCGGCGACCACCGACGGTTTCCCGCCAGACGAACTGCGGTTTGTCCTTGAGTACAAAACCCCTCCTGATATCGAAGACGAGCGGGGCCGCATTACGGCGTTGCTGGGTTCGATGAACCTGAATTTGCAGCCGCTCGATACCCTGCTGAAATCATTTTTAGTGCTGCGTTGCTTGGGCGTCGAACGCACGCTGCCGTCCCGCGAATTGTTTTCCATTGGCTATGCCCTCGCCAATGCGCTGGATCTGCTATCCGCCGAGCCTGATCTCGGGACGGGCTTCTATACCGAACCGTTCGAACCGGGTGAAGAAGCCGCCACCGAGGCGCTCGAATGGTTAGAGGCGACCTGTATCGTCAATAAAGCACCACCGACGGATCGCCGTTGGGCCTTGAAGTCGGCGGGCGTGGTGGATGCCTGGGCCTTGAGCCGCGGCGCCGGCATCATCATTGCGCAAGCCGATACCGGGATCACCGAGCATGCGCAGCTCGGTGAAGAAATGCTCGACAAAACCCGGGCCTACGACATTATCGATAACGATCCGAACCCCACTGATCCACTTTCGCCAAAAATGGGCAATCCCGGACATGGCACGGCGACTGCCAGCGTCCTTGCCGGCCGCGATACCGCGCAGATGTGCGGCGCCGCGCCCGCCGCAAAGATCGCGCCGATCCGTTGCATCGAAAACGTCAAAATCTTCAACGCAGCACCCGTGGCCAAGGCAATTGCCCACGCGACACAGGTCGGCTGCCACGTCATTTCCATGAGCCTCGGTGGAGTGCCAAGCCGCGCCCTGCATGCGGCAGTGCGTGAAGCGGTGAACGCGAACCTGATCGTCATTGCTGCGGCCGGCAACTGCGCACGCATCGTGGTCTGGCCGGCCCGTTATGACGAGGTCATTGCCGTTGGTGGCTCGAACGTTGAAGACGGCACCTGGATTGGCAGTTGCAGAGGGGAGGCTGTCGATATCACAGCACCGGCCGAACTGGTCTGGCGAGCACAACGCCACGCTTCGGCCGAGCCTACGGACGTCGTGGCGCCAGGGCAGGGAACGTCGTTTGCCACAGCGCTCACTGCGGGTGTAGCCGCGCTATGGCTGGCCCATCATGGTCGCGACAAGGTGATCGACTATGCAACGCAACATGGCGTCACCGTTCAGCAACTGTTCAAGGCCGCACTACTCGCCACCTCTCGCCAGCCAGAGGTATGGGATGCCGAAAACTATGGCCGTGGGTTGGTGGCGGCTGATGGGTTGTTGAAGCTGGCGTTGAGTAACATTCCCGTCGTGAATGTCGAGTCGCTGGGTGGTCCCGAGCGTGACGTTCAGACCTTGCTCAATCAGGAATACGGTTTTGCAGTCATTGATCCGGCCCTGCGCCTCGCCAGGTACGAAACGGAAATCGCCGCCATCGCGCTGGCTCAGGCCCGCGCCACAGGTGCTGCGTCAGGTTTGAACACCGAGTCGAAATGGTTCTCGACCCGACCGTCGACCGAGTTGAATGAGCAAATTCAGCAGTCAACTGACCCGCGCCTGCGGCGTTTTGCCGAAGTACCCGGCCAAACTAGCCTGGCACGCTTGTCGAGTACCGGGCCGCTGTCGTTACAGGACAAACGCATAAGCCTTGCCTTGCCGACTAAGGCTCTGGGTTTGGAGAGCGCACAAGGGTTCAGTCCCGAACGCGCACGGGATTACTTGCGGGGTACCGGTAAACACGAACAGCTTGACCGTTTTACCCGTTTGCTCGACGCCCGATCGGGAATCACTCGGGAAACTCGCGAGAAGCTGGTCGGAACGGTGGCGCAGGATCTCGATGTTTACGTAAAAGGTGCAAAAGCCGGTTCGACAACAACCGTGGGGCTGGAGGCGCTGGTCCGTATGACCGGCCGACCAGCCTTACGGGTACGCAATAACGACGTGGATTCCGACCATCCGGAAGCCGCCACATGGTCCGACACACTGTATCTGATGAGGAACGACCAGAGCCTTCAAGACCGTTTGTCCCGCATCGGTCGCATCGATGTCGGTGGTATCCATGTAGGCACGGGCTTCCTGATTGGCGACGGCGTGCTGTTGACCAACCGTCATGTCCTACAAGCCTTCGCCGCCCCGATTCCGCAACGGAATAACCCGAAAGACTGGATCATGCTCAGCAATGACGTGACCATCGATTTTGCCGACGAACCTAGTTCGCTGACGACAGCGACGCGCTTTCGCATCACCGAAGTTATTGGCGCGGGCTCGCAGCAGATTCCTGACAACATGGCTGACTTCTCCTGCCTCGATGCAGCGTTGTTGCAGGTGGAAAGCTCCAACGGCCAGCGGAGCCTGCCAACACCTATGACCGTGGTGAAAGACCCGTCAAAGGCGGATGTGAACAGCCAGGTATTCCTCGCAGGATATCCTGGCCGCCCGGGAGCATTGCCACGTACGGCCACAGGTGCAATTGATGCAGAAATCGCGACCCGGCTCAACGAGCTGTTTGGTGCTGATTACGGCACCAAGTACCTTTCGCCGGGCCTCATCATGCAAGGTGTAGGCACGTTGCCTCGCGACACTGAACGCAGTGTTTTCACTCATGACGCTACAACCCTCGGCGGATGCTCGGGCTCGCCGCTAATCAATTTCAACTCGCCGCAAGGTGTTGTGGGGCTGCATTTCGGTGGTAGCTGGCTGCGTGAGAACTATGCGCATGGTATTGGCGCGGTGGGGGCGGGTAATAACCCGATCAGCTGCGCTAAGCTCAATTGGGTGTGACAATGCCGGAATCGATTGATCCGCAATTGATGTTGTTGGCTGAAAGTGTCGTGTTGTCCGACGATGGTTTTTGTGCGATTTACGACGTTCTTGCAAGTCTGCATGATGCAGATTCCTTCATGGTGTTGAAGGCTTTGAGTGGCCAGGACGGCAATCCCTTTTACGCCGCTTTTGTCGGAGCCAAAGAACGAGAATGGTTAGGTGAATTGTGCTTGCAATTGACGTCTGTGGGCGGTCTGAAAGCGAGCAATGAACCTGATGCCGAGAGGCTAAAAATCAAACTGCACAAGGTCATTGAGCCCGAGCTGGGTTTTCTCGACGCCAGCGCAATGACCCGTGCAGGATTGGAGGCGGTGCGACGAGTGTGTCGAGTGGTAGTCGAAAATAGCGAGGGGGAGGTCAGCTACGGTACAGGATTTCTGGTGGGGCCCCAGGCGATCCTGACTGCGTGGCATGTCATCGAGCCGCTGCTAGGAGATGATGGTGTTCCATTGGAGGGCAGTGATGAAAAAATCAAGATCGAGTTCGATCATGTCGGTGCTGTTTATGAGCAATTGCATGTCTCGGTTGCCCCGCAATGGCTGGTCTCTTCCAGTGCCTACCACCAGACAGAGAGTCCGCACCAGGTGTCGATTGATTTCCTTTCGCAATCTTCCGACGGGTTCGACCAATGCCTGGATTACGCCGGCATTCGCTTGATTAGTACGGTGGGGCGTTTCCGCGGATTCTACCAGCTTGACCGTTTGCACAAGCCCCAGATTAGAGTACCAGGATCGCAGATGACGTTGTATCAACACCCGGGTGGCAAGCAGATGCGTGTCGCCTATGGCTACGGTACTGCGCTGTGGCCCGCTGACCATCAGACGCGCTTACGCCATACCGTCAATGCTATGCCGGGCTCTTCTGGCGGGTTGTTGCTGGACGTGAATTTCAAACCGGTCGCGCTGCATCAATGTGGTATCGAAAGCAACGGCGAATTGATAAATGGTGCAATTCCGACCGCTTGTATTGCGGCCCGAAGTGCAGGCGTGCTGGAGGGGGTGTTGGGACTAGATCCCGTCTGGCGTACTGAACATCGCAATGAGCCGATCCTAGGGCGCAAAGGTTTTCAACAGGCTGTACAGGATTGCATGGCGGGGACAAGGCAAATAATTGCTGTGGTCGGGCAGAGGGAAAGTGGAAAGAGCTTCAGCCTGGAAATACTGCGCACGATGCTGAAGAACAATGCGGAGCACTCGATTGTGTCGTTCAAAGCGGCAGAGTTGGTGCGCGGGCCAAGGGCGTTTGCTGAAGAGCTTATCCATCGCGCCGGCTCAAGGGGTTCTGTGTTTGAACCTTTGCCCTTGGCCGAGGAAAGCGATACGGCTGTCGATGCCTGGATCAAAGGCATTTTGTTTCCGGCATTTGCCAAGCAAATGAACGCCGTAACAGAGACCCGTCAGCTCTGGTTGGTGATTGATGAACTGGACGCAAACCCCTTGGCTCCAGGTCCTTTACAGCATTTTCTGGAGCAGCTTTATCAAGATATAACCGATATTCCAAAGTTGCGGGTGTTGTTGTTGGGCGCTAAAAGCTTCGTGCCGGGAGCACGGCCCGATAAGTTGTTCATTGATATTATTCAGCCGACCAGCCAGCAGGACATTATCGAATACCTTCAACTGTACTCGATCGGCAACCGCCTGGAGATGACTGAGGGCGAGGTCAGGCGCCAGGCGAAACTTATCGAGAGGGGTGCGAGCTTGTTGTCTTTGACGGCTCTCAAAGGACTGTCCTGCTTTATCCAGCAGATTGTTTATCCCGCCTTGGAGCCCTCATGAACTCCTCTATCGATAACGCAGAGGACCCCATTGTCCAGCGACTGGCTAAGGTTCGGGTCGACGTTGCATTGATAGGGCCTTTCGATCCCCGGGCCATCGTGGACTTTCAGCAAACGCCAGAGATCGCCCGGGACATTTTGCGCGGTCTGGCACGCATCTGCGACGAGGTGCCCTCGGAGCAAGGCATTCGCTGGCAGCTGACGCCCGATTGCCGACGAGCGACGTTACGTGAGCTGTCCGATCTTAAGCAATTGCGCAAGTTCGCCCGCCGTTCAAAAGCTCCGCCCGGGGACATGCTGGGGTATTACCTGATCAAGCTTGCCAGAGGCGAAGTATTCAATATCGAAGCGCTTTCGACCTACGATTTGAGCTATCTGTATACCGCTCAGCAGTTTCTGGGGCACCTGCCCGAGGGGCGTCTTTGCAGTGCCGAAGTCAATCGAGTATTTGACCTGCGTGAATTCAAAGCCTCGCTCGACATGGCGTTACCCATAGCCTTGTTCGGTCGTGAGGGTGAGCTCCAACGGCTGGATGATTACCTGCATAGCGGCCAAAATACCGACGGCGTGAGCGAAGTCGAACCACTGTATCTGACCGGCCTCGGTGGTGCAGGAAAGTCTGCGCTGTTGGCAGCATTTGCCCGCCGTTTGCTAGGTGAGAAAGTCCCGGTCATCTGGTTCGACTTTGACCGGGCGGCCTTTTCCCAGGCCGATACTGACCTGATGACGATGGAACTCAGTCGCCAGCTTGGGCAGTTTCTGCCGTCACTGGCGAAACCCTTGGCCAAGTTTCGTGAGCAGGCTCGCGAGGTGGTCGGTCTGCACCACAGCGCCGAAAGCTATGAAAGCAGTGCTTACTCCACGAGCAATGTGTGGTCGATCTGGCACCAGGAAATGGCCGGGCACCTGCCGCTACGTGAGCCAATAGCGCTGGTGCTGGATACCTTCGAAGAGGTGTTGTTGCGCGGAGCGAGTGAACACCGGCGCCTGCGCAACTGGCTGAAAAGCGTGCGGGAAGAGGGCGAACTGTTCGGTCTACGGCCGATTCTCAGCGGCCGAGTACTTCCAAATGATCTACTCAAACATCGTGAGTGGAAATTCGAACAAATCGCTCTCAACGATTTAAACCCTGAAGCTGCTTACGCAATGCTTCACCAGCTATTGCTCGATATAAGGGTTTATGTGGAGGAAAGCCTATGCCGCAGGATGATTGAACAATGGGGCAGCAGCCCGTTGTTTATTCGGCTGCTGGCCCGTTTCCTTAGCGAAGAGAACGCTGTGCAGGAAGCTGCCGAGTTACTCGATAGGGGGCAGTTCAAAGGGGTGACTCACACGCTGGTGCGCGGATTCACCTATCAGCGCATCCTCAACCGCCTACGTACCGACGATCCCGATTTACGCAAACTTGCGCACATGGGCCTGATCTTGCGCCGGGTTAACGCCAAGTTGATCGAAGAGGTTCTGGCAGAGCCATGCGAGCTTCCCGTATTGGATAGCGAACGGGCGGATCAACTGTTCAGGACGTTGGCTCGTCAGGTGTGGCTGGTGGAGGAAACGGAACGCATCGAGGTGGTTCGACATCGACGAGACTTGCGTCAGGTGATGCTGGGGTTGATGGAACCGGCCGACCTCGCCGTAGCGCAGGTCATCCACTTTCGTGCCCTGGTATATTACAAGGCCGGTGCTGATCCTTACTTGACCAAAGCCGAGCAAGACCTTGAGGCGGATTACCATCGTTTGTTCATTTCCGAGTCGGAGCTGGATCTTTTTGCGCAGCCCAGCAATCCCTCACGGTTGGTGACGTCACTGGGGGATGAGTTGGAAAGCGTGCCGCTGCAGCAGCGGGCTTGGTTGAAAAGGCAGGTGAAGTACGAGCTCAATAAGGAGGAGTTGAACAGCCTTTCCACGGAGGCTCGCGTCGACTATCAGAGCGAGCAGATCTCCCAAACCCTCAAGAGCGGGGGAACGACGATCCCCGCTACCGACTACGGCGAGTTAACGGTTGGAGCGGAGCAGTGGCCCGAACCTCTGACCAGTGATTTACCAAGTTTCATCGCGTCGAACTTTAGTGCGGCGAATCTGAGAATCATCAATAAGAAACGCCATGATGCGATCGACGATTTTTTTCAGATGATTGCTGTGGGTCGGGCATCGAGAGCCTATGCCGTAGACTTTTGCGAAAGCCCGATCTGGCGGGTGGCTTTGGCGGCTTTGTACACCGGAGATCGGGACGAACTGTTTACCGTGATCCGTGACCGCATGGACGCTATTCAATTCATCGAGTGGCAGCGTCCGATTCGAGCTGACCAAAGTAGCGGGCTCGACGTGGCAACAGCGGTGACTATGTTGGCGGCCCTGTGCGGTAAAAAGGAGATCCACCTGCACGGTTACAAAGGCACGCAACGACCGCGACAGCGCACCCACAGTAACGACGAACTCAAGGCGTTGCTCCTTTCCTTACGACGGGATTCGGAAAGTCCCGTGGATTATCCTGCGCCTATAGCAACCGGCCTTCTGTGCGACCTGACTCCGGATTTCATACGTTGTGTGGAAGGTGAATTGTCGGAGTTCAAGGTCCATGACCCAAACCTGAACCGTTTGTTGACCGATATTCGGGGCGGTGAAGAGCCGAAGCTAGCGAATTTCCAACGCAAGGCAACATCGGTTGGGTATGTGGAGTTGCACCGCCGCTCCATGGGTAGGTCTGGGTTCAGAAAGGCCTTTCGACCGCTTTATCCGGAGCTGTATCCACACATACGCGGCGCTATACGCGGCGCTGATTTTGCACTGCTAACGTTTGTCAGTGAGGCGGAAAGCTATGTCTCGGTATGGCCGTTCGAGTTGAAGAGGGATTCCTTCGAGAAATCACTTAGACGTGATTCAGATCGCTGGACGGCAACGCTGATTCACTTCGCTGATCGCTGTGGCTTGCTGTATGCGCTTCTGAGTCATATTGCCCATTCGACCCAAAACAACATAGCTGTCGTCGAGGCTCGCAGGCTCTATGAGGTTTACGACCAAGCGTTGATGGGCATTGAGTCCTTTGAAACCAACCGTCGCGGAAGGTGGTTTGAGTATTAGCGAGCAGGCGCAAACGTGAAGTGAGTTCTGTATGAATTATTGTCAGTGCGATGATCATTCTTTGAGTGTCGATTTGGCGCTTTCAGATTCAATGGCGGTGGTTGCGGAAAAAATCGCCGAGCTGGTAGCGCTCTAGCTCTTTTGTTCACACAGTTTCGGCATTCAGATGCGGCTGCTCGCACATTTTATCCTCTACGGTTTAACAGACCTGCCTCCGGCAGGACTGTTAGCTCCGACTAAGAGACCGATTTGGGCCGATTGCTGCCTGTTGTCAACAGCTGAAGGCAGTCTGAGGATGCCGTCAACGGTCGAGTTGTAGCAGCAATTTTTAGGCAGTCACCCAACGGTATTGTTTGGATACTTTTACCCGCGAAGGCGTTACACGAGACGGCTATCCATGGTGGAAAAGTAGTGCAGGCGATTCTCCATGGAGGGGGAGTGATTTCAATATGCCTTTATGGTGATGGTCCGAATGGAATTTCTAGGGAGGAGTGGGTTGATGGTGAAGGAATACGCTGAGTATGAAGTCCAACGGGCATTGCATCACGTGTGTTCTGCAAATAACCCAAAGGATGCGTTGGAACGCTTTCAGGAGGAAATCGAGCTGCTCGGTGACTGGCGGATCATGTATGCGGCAGCTGAATCGGGTGGGCCGTTTAGCTTGGTACGGGAGCAGTTCTCCAAGAAAGGGTTTGTTTCGACCATGTTGCGCGGCAAGTCCGTCTGGATTCTGGACAAAGCCTTTGCCTTGTCCAAGACGCAAGTGAACTACACATTGGGCGGCTCGCTTTTTCTGGATTCGAATGCGGCTAGCTACATTCGAAAGCTGTCATATGCGGAGCGTATTTCTCCTGAACTCGATGCAGTGCGTGCTGATCTGCATCGGACGTTTTCCGTAGATGATCTCGCAAGATTGAATTCTTACATCTACCTGTGTGAGGCGCAGAAAAAGTGGTCACCTGAAACCCGCCAGTTCTGCAAAGAAACGATTGCCGCAGTGCACGCACTGTCGCTTGATAATGCCCCACTGAGTGATGGTTGGGGGGAGCGGTATCGCAGCTTTTACCAAGAACAAGCCGAGGCGTTCGCCGAGGATTGGATTGAAGGCTTTTCGCGTAGCTTGGAGGGCGGTTTGGGCGTCGCCTTAGCTCAGCAAGCTGCGGCTGCTGAGTGCATGATTTTGCGGGCCAAGATTTTAGAAAGCAGCTCCAAGGCATCACCGGAAGCGAAGATGGAGGCGTTGCTCAACTTCATGCACGATGAGTTGCAAATCTTCATGCTACGCGAACTGATTGTTTGCGCCGATATTCTCTTTCACACCCAAAAAACGACGCTTTCGAAGAAACTGAACTCGGTCCTGGACAAGGAAGAACCTCTTCGGATCATCAACAACTGCGCCTGGGATTTGTACATACTCAGAATCATAGAGTCGCTGTCAAATCCTCAAGACTTGAAGGGTGTAGATTTCTGCCTGGATCGATTGATCACCTTTGATGAGGATCTCGCGGATGTCATTTGTCTGACTGAGCTGCGCGCAGTAGCGGTTCATCTCGGTTCACATCGTGCATATCCATTCTTTAACAATGAGTTGACCGGCTGGCTGGCGGGGTTGATCGGGCACAAGCGGATGGCGGCTTTTTCTGAAAGCTTGCAGGAGGAAGCCTTTAATAAACGAGCGGATCAAAGAAGTCTGGATAATGTGCAGAGAATTCTAGCGGAAGATCGTCGTCGCTTACTGCAGCTGGCAAAACGGTAAGTGATGGTTTGACTGACGCTGGCTTAACTATCGTGTGATTCCCGACACGTGTAAACAGGCCCAGGATTAAGTACAGCGGGGCCGGTGGTGATCACTCATCACCAGCCCAGCGGCGAAGCATCGCAGTGTTTTTGTGTCGTTGCATCGGATCAATGCAGCGCAGTTTCTTCCGCTTATTTTTCCACGGAATGACTCTGTGCAAAAAGAATTGCGGTCGAGATATCGAGCGATATGGAAGCAAACGACTTCATCAGCAAGGATTGCGGCAGCGCCCAGTCCCACTTTTCGCGCAGCATGTTTTCTACCTCCGAAAGTATCGAGTCTAGATCAGCGGCATCCAGGCTTCCGACTTCCTTCAGCGCCATTTGGGTTCGACCGATGTCGGCGTCAACCTCAATGGCAAGGCCTGCGTTATCACAAGAAAGGCCGACATGATTGAGTAACAAGCGCAGTGCATCGTTGGCATGATCACCTAGCCAGCTCATCAGATAACACTTGCCGCCCGCCTCAACTATGTAGCGCTTACCAAGGCCCAGCGAAACAAATGTCTTTCGAGCCTCGTCGAGAAGCTCTTGAGCCCCTTGATCAATAAAGGGGCAGGGGAGTGTGTCTGCCAAGACGGCTCGCATTTCTTGGCGTACGTTGTCATGCACCATCGCACCCAGACCGTCGAACTGAGGAGGGGCACCACCGCGTGCTGCTGAAACGATGATGACTTTGGCCTGGAGATCAACATCACGAACCTGCCACCTCCGGCCTCCGAAAATAATGCGCTGATCCTTGGTCAGTGGACGGCTTACCGGCACAGATCCCAGTGCCCTACCATCGCATACAAGGCGAAATTCTTCGTCGCTGGTGAATGCGCTGTAGAACTCATAGTGGTTGATCAATCGCTCTCCAACCGTCCCAGGAAGCAGCAATCCTGAGCTGTCCTGAACAATGAGCTCGTGTTCTCCGAGCGCCTTGAGCAGCTTCACAAAGTCTGGTTTTTCAACTTTTGGAAATGCTCCCTCAGCAATCAAACTTTTCCAGAGATCTGCGGCAGATGCACCGCCGCACTGGGCAATCACTGAAAGACATTGTTGAACGAGGGTGGACGCGTGAATGCCTTGAGCCCTGGGAGGTTCAAACCACCCCTTGGCCAGCAATCGAACCATGGCAATGGTTTGGACCAAGCCTTGGCGCAGTTGATCCGAGAGGCTCGATCCATCTTTGAGTGGCGATTCCTTGCAGTAAACGCGCAGCGTTGCTTTTTCTCCTGGGCGCCTTCCCGATCGCCCTAGACGTTGTCGCAGGCTCGCCACCGATGGTGGGGCACCAATCTGCACGACTGTTTTGATGCTGCCGATGTCTATGCCGAGCTCAAGCGTCGTAGTGCAAATCGCGGATGCCGCGTGAGTCCCTGCCTTGAGAGCATGCTCAGCTTGCTCACGTAAGTCCTTCGAAAGGCTACCGTGATGAGGCCAGAATTCGTTAGGCACGCCGTCTTTCTCGCAGCGCCGTCGCAGTTGATCTGCGTACCATTCAACCTGAGACCGGCTGTTTGGGAAAATCAGGTTGTTACTGCCGCGTAACACCTTGTAAAGATGATCAGCGATCGCGAAGTCTGGGCTTGCCTCGTTCTCTGTCTCGTCTTCATTTTCCGCCTGGTCAGAGAGCTTTACGGGCTTCTTCTTGAGCTCGCTCATGGGTGGCTGAATGTAACCACGAACTTGCACCTGGAGAGTTTGGTTGGAGCTTTTTGATTCAATGACGGTAACGCCATCGGCATTTCCCGGACGCAAAAACTCCGACGCCATCTTCATGTCGCCGAGGGTGGCTGAGAGCCCGACTCTAGGGAGACGGTGCCTGGCAACAAGTTCTACCCGATGCATCAGTGACTGAAGTTGCTTGCCTCGTTCGCTACCGATGAACGCATGCAGCTCATCCACGACGATATAGCGCAGGTGCTGGAACACCCCGCCAAGACTAGAACCGCGGTTGACGAACAGGGCTTCAAGGGATTCAGGAGTGATCAGAAGCACCCCCTCAGGGGACTTCAAAAAACGATGTTTTTTGCTTGAGGAGATGTCCCCGTGCCAAGCCACTACGGGAATCTCAAGCTGCTCACAAAGACGGCTTAACCTGTCCCACTGGTCGTTGATCAGGGCCTTGAGCGGGCTGATATACAGCACCGAACCGGGTGGGTCATCATGATTCAGCAGATTCGTGAGGATGGGAAGAAAAGCAGCCTCGGTTTTGCCTGCCGCTGTTGCTGCGGCGATGATGACATCCTGATCGGCATCCACCAGCACAGGTACCGCCCATTCCTGGGCGTCGCGCAAAGAAGTCCAGCCTTCCGCCCAAATCCATCGCTGGATTCGGGACTCAAGTTGATCGAAACCCGATGACTCAGAGTGTGAAGGTGGCAAGTTCATCGTCCGCATCGACTTTGGTATCGTCTTCGCCGCCTGAGTCCCTGGCGACCTCGACAGCTCCAAGCAGCGTCCGCCAATCGGCGCCTGGGTTTTGCTCCAAGATGGCTAGCAGGTTGATGAACGCTGTGATCGTGGTGCGCGGCGTACGGAAGTAGGCTTCCCCCAAGCGCTGATTACAGTGCGCCATAAACAGTGGGAGCGCCTCGTCAGGCAGTAAGTACTTTTCAGCATCTCCGCCAGCGTATACGTGACGAAGTTTCTGAAGCAGTACGTAGAAGTCTTCCGGGGTCAGGCTGGTCAGGCGAATGACCGGCCCCGACAGATCCACCAATCCTGATTTCGCAAACGAGTTATCGGCCAATCGAGATTGCAGGGCAGGGTAGCTGAATAGCCCCCGACGAGTGTCCATCAAAAACTCAGGCGTGCCACCTAAAACGAAACCAAGCCCTTCGGACGATCCCTGCAGAGAGTCATTGAGGATACGGAGGATCTGTTCGTAATTGGCATTACGAGCTTGGGTATTGGCCAGTTTGTAGAGGTTGACCAGTTCGTCGAGGCAGATCATCAGACCGCCAAAACCTGCAAGTCTGACGAATCTCGACAGGAGCTTGAGCTGATCGTAGACGGAGGCATCATCAATGATGGTTCGTACGCCCAAGGCTGCTCGGGCATCAGTCTTAGTGGTGAACTCTCCACGCAACCAACGGATGGCGTCGGCCTTGAGCTGCTCGTTGCCTTCTTCGAAACCTCGGCAATAGGCGGCAATCACCTCCGCAAAATCATACCCGTTGACCATCTCGGTCAGCTCGGCCAAGTGAGCACGAATAACAGTCTCGCTGTCCGTACCCGCCGCCTTGGCTTCGGTTTTGGCCTGAGAGATGAATTTCTCAACAATGCCTTGCATAGCCCCACCGTCGGGCTTCGTACGCGTCGACATGTTTTTAGCCAACTCGGAGTAAAGCGAACGTGCTTGTCCACCCGTGGCATGTAATCTGCGATCTGGGTTCAAGTCGGCATGCATGGTGACAAGCTTGCGCTCCATGGCAATGGCTCGTACTAGGTTCAGAAAAAACGTCTTGCCCGCACCGTACTCGCCAATGACGACTCGAAATGCCGATCCACTTTCAACCAGGCGATTGACGTCCTTGATCAGTGCATCTAGTTCGCCTACCCGGCCAACCTGAATCAGGTGTTGGCCCACGCGAGGAACGACGCCTGCGCGTAGCGACTGGATGACCGCATCGCGATCCTTGGCTCTGATAGTGCTCATAGGGCTAACTCTTCCAGAATGTCTGTATTGATCTCGACAGGGTCATCACCCTCAGTGACGGGCATGTCGAAACGTTCAAAAGCCATGTCGTTAATTTGTTCCAGGGCACCATCGAGCATCAGCTCCATGTCGCTGGCGGCAGCTTCAAGTTCGGAGCGGCTCCACTCAGGGCGTGAGATCAGCAACCGAAGGAATGCAGAGTGTTCTAAATCGAGACCATCAATGTCTGCACTCGATTCTTGTACTGATCCTGCCACATCGACCAACTGTTCCGGTTCGTCAACCTGGTCATCAGTGAAGACTTTGGCAAGGAGGGCGGAGACCTCTGCGGTTTCTCGTTGCAGTTCTGCAATGCGCTCGTGATCAAGCACGAACCCTTGATTCGCAGTGGCGGTGATCGGGGTTCCAGGCTCGGAACGAGGAATGCCGGCTTTTGGTTTTACGGAGGCAATACTTGCTCCAGATGCAGCACCGTGGAGATCGCTGTACAGCAACTGACTGTCTAGCTGCAGGGCCTTGTAAACGCGCTCAAGAAGTTTCACTTCCAATGGGCTGACGATGCCATCAGCTTGCGCCAGATGGGCCAGGAAGCTGGCAATCGTGCGTTTGGCTTCGACCGTTAGTGGGTCGAGTTTTTTCTTCAGGCTGGCCAGCGTTGGCGGTTGCTGGATCTGGATTCGCAGGTGTGCTTTAAGGCGTTTGCGATGGGCCACACTCAGGTGATTCCAGGAGTCGATGTGTTGAGCAAGCAGCGTAACTTCCTCAGTGGAGGTATCACCATCGGCAGAAGCCACAGCACTAGCAAGGTCGAGCGTCACCGAAGCAGCATTGTAAGCTGCAGAAGCTCGCAGTGACCCGTCTTCTGGTTGAGTCACGAACAGCGCGATTTGATCCTCTGCCTTCGGTGTCTTACTGCCAGCCAGTACGTCGGGTTCAATACCAATGTGAAGCGATTCCAGTGCGCGGGCAAGTGCAAGTACTTTGTCGCGGGACAGGGCGCCGGCGCTCTTGAACCGGCCTGCGAGTTCGCCAAAGCTCATGACAATCAGGTCGTCGCCAATTCTGAGTTGAAGCTCGTCCAATTCTGTACGGGCTGCCATCGGCCAGAGAGCGACGGGGAGCTGCAGAAGACCTTCGAGAGCGTCTGCGCTATCAGGGTTGCGGCCCAAATATCGGCTGTAGGGTTCAAGCTCGGTAGTGCATAGCTCAACCAGCAACTGCAGGCTTTTTCGTGTGCCTGACGTTGCGAGGACATCAGGAAGGTCACCCAAGCTAAGCGTGGGAGCCATTAAGACCGCGGAGGCCGGCCGATAGCTGGTTTTAAGCTTGGTCTTGTTCTGCGCCAGGCTAAGACCCTTAGGATGGGCGCTTGTGTACTTAAGCTTGAACAGTCTCGAAAAAACATCCTTACAGCGGGTCACGGGCGTGCGTTTGCTGATGTTGGGGTCAGCTAGCGCCCAGGCTAATGCCCAATCGGCATCAAGGGGGCGCTTGTTGGAGGCGAATTGCCCCAGACCTACGCGCAGTGGCAGTGGCATCTCGTAGCTATAAGCGACAACGTTGGGAGGTGGGCCAAGGTAAAGGTCTGGATCGATCTTGGTGCTGCTCAGGTAATCAAGAAAACCTTCTGCATATCCCCTGAACGACCTATTTTCCCCGTAGATACTCAATAGACGCTGGACTTCTTCGACGATCAAAGGAAGCTCAGCCTTGACGCCCGGGTCACTCACTGCGTCAACGAGTGCTCGACGCTCTAGACCATAGAAATACAAAAAGACGTAGCCGGTGTCTGCCAGTGGGTAACGACGACCACCCTCCAGCCATTGAAGGTATCCACGGCGAGCCTCTAACGTGATGGAGTGAAAACTGGGCCAATAGGACATCCGCCGTTCTTCTAGATCGACGTGTGTCTTTGCGATACGGAGCTTGGGGTTTATCAGTGAGGGCTCTTCGGCATCGTGCCGGCCACCTAGCACGCTGCCCATATAGAACATGCCAGCGGGAATTGAAAAACCGGAAACGGTGACAGATTCACCTGCTGGTACCCAGCGAACATCAGGTTTTTGCGTGCTCGCATTTGGAATTTTGAAGGACTTTGAAGGTGCTGAGCCGAGTTGGACAGTGTAAAAATCAGAGGCTTCCTCAGTACCCATATGGCTCCCTGAAACCTCACGCATAGAGAAAGTGAGGCCGGATCGTTGATGCTCTCGTAGATGTTCCGCCTCCGAAATGGTCACTGACAATTGCTCAGCATGCCGCCTTGAGCGACGAACCAGCAGCCAAAAAACCGCGGCAATGCAAGCAATAACACCAATGGCGATCCAAGCATTTTTCGGGATCGATGCGACTGCGCCGAAGGCCAGAGCGAAAATGATCAGGATGCCGTTACTTGTGGAGTTTTTTGCCTTCTTCCTTGCCATGAGTCGTTTCAACCTTGAAATATGGGTGCTGGCGCAATGGCAGTATCCGATAATTGCCTTACGAGAACCATGGTCTGAGGAACGTTATTGATCGGAAAATTTTGCTTGCGCACGAATAGCTTCAATCATCAGAAGTAGCTTTTCAGCATGACGCGCGCAGATCATCCCCTCCATTGCTGATAGCTGCGATTCATTGTGGGCAGCTATCAGCCAAAAGCGGTCACTCAGTTTCTTCGCGAAACAAGGGAAGTTCAGTCACCGGTAGAGTTAAAAAAAACTGTACACGGCAAGCTTGGAGGATATCTAGAAAAACCAAGAGAATTAAACTCTCAAGCTATGCCGCAATGATGGTATCCGATATGTTGTTATAGTGCTCATAGATCGGGTAATGATCGTCAGATAAATCGAAATTACCGACTATGCCTTCATTCCCTACAAGCCTCAATGACAAAAGCTACCATTAAAGTAGCTTCTGCCAGTGACAACCTATTTCTTTGAGGACTTGCTAGGTTTCAAGTCGGGATTGTTTCCCTGCGTGTCTTTATTGTCACGACGACGCTTATCAACTTCGCCGGTTGATTTAGCAATTGGCTTTGGGCCTGGTTTAAGTGCCATAAGATCTCTCCTTGATGTTAGTATTGATTTGGTTGTTACAGAATCATCTTATTGGTACTGGCTGATACTTTCAATAGACATGAGATGCTTGAATTTAGCTATGTGAAAAATTGAATTAGCTTTGGCAGTATCTACTGATGATCTACCGGTAGGCCAGGTTGTTGATTTACATCCATTTGTGCGACGTTGCAGGTAGCACAGCACGTCCAGGGTCATTCGAGCATTGCTCAGGGCGCAGTGGGAGCCGACCTCCAGCACCCCGCATTCGATAGCGGCCTCGATAAGCTTGATCCAGCGCCATTGCCAGCCCTTTTACCCATTCACCAATATACAGCAGCATTGCGCAGGCGGTGGTCAGCTCCGGAGCGGTTAGTCCGTGGCGATGGTGGGCAGGCGCCGATCAAAGGAGGCGCTATAAGCAACGACAGTTCGCCCCGCGACGATAGCTGCGTATTGCTCGGCCACGTGCGATGGCCACCATGTCGTCGGTGATACCTTGAATTCATGTGAAATCGTTCACGATCTTGAGAAAACCAGACCGAGGCCTCCTGACAAAGGCATCAGCAGACCCTACCTGATGTTCACGGAAAGTTAGAGTAGTCGAGAGGATAATAGTGGTGTTAGGGGAAATGGGGTCAGGTATGTACTCGTCCACTGCGAAATTTCGCTGTCAAGCCGCTAGCAACCCGAGATTGAATGGCAGCTCCTGGCCGATAGCTGCCTGCCTGCCATGATAGGCGGCAGATGGACAGACGCTTACGCTCGCCAGTATCTGCTGGCCCTTTACCACTTGAGGTCTCACCCCAGCGACGCTTTACAACAGAGTCCGGCCATCCTGATAGAATCGATTAGGTTATAGATAACCCCCTTCTGAGAAATGGTATGAATACAGAATTGATGGAAGATGAGATGCGCCGGGCGCTCTTCGGTGATTCTGAGCCCTCTGCGCCGGCAATTAACTCAGCCGTGCAGGACGCAGTCCCGGATGTTGTGATCGTGCAACCGGTGAAGGCAGCGAAGAAAAAGACAGTCTCAAAAGGCTTCACACCTAGGTTGAGAGTCACGCTCCGTGTGGGAAATGAATTTGAAGGCGAGATGCACGAGATGGTACATGAGGCCGATACGCTGAGCTCCCTAGTTGCAGAACAAGAAGCTACTAAGACGGCCAGAAAAAAATTCAGGTTTGTGGAAGTGGTCTCGGTCAAGTCGATGTAAGTGGGTACTCTCACTTTGCTCGCCCGCCTGGCATTAAACCCCATTCGGTTACCGCGGGTCACCGAACAGGTTCGTGTCGATTGAAGCCTCAAACATTAGGGGGCGGTAGTCGTATCCCGGACTGGATTTAACCCCATCACTCCATCCAACTCTCAATGTTTAACTGATCGCCAGCCCAAAGCCACATAACTGAGGTGGCGACAGGCAGAAATCGGCCAAAAGCCGACATTGGCCAAGCCCAGGACTCGGCTCACATCGGTGGCCGCCGCGTTTCAAACAGCAGCCACCCTACGCATCCAGAACATCTGTCAGTTATTCAAGAATTTTACCACCAGAGGATTCAATTCAGCGGAGCACTCCTCCGGCAACCAGTGTCCACAATTGGGCAAGACCTGGCCTTCTACATTGGTCGCGTACTCTTTCATCTGATCCACTTGAAATTGCCCCATTCCGCCGTGCCCTCCACCGCCGATTGCCAGCACGGGCATGTTCAGGGGAGTCTTTGCCAGCTCGACGTTTTCAATGACCGATTGGTTAAGCGCTCGGTAGTATTCGAACGACGCGTTCAGCGTATGGGGCTTGGCGTATGACTTGGCGTAAAGATCGAGCAGCTCAGGCGTAAAGGCATCCTTGTTGGTCGCGTGTTCTTTGATGAAGTGCGAGAGGAACAATTTTTCATGCCCTTTGATCAGTTTTTCGGCCAATTGGTTGCCAGCGGCAAAGAAGCTGAAATGCCAGACCAGCGACTCACCCTGTGGTGAGAATGCCGGGAAATCGTAAATGCGCTTATCGGGAATCGGCGCCTCCATGTACACCAGTTTCCTTATCTGGCTTTGATGGGTGACTGCCATGGGATAGGTGTTCCAGATACCGATGTCGTGCGCAACCAAGTCAAACGGCTGGTTGCCGCTTAGCTGTGTCGCGAGGGCGAACAGATATTTCGAGACGTCAGTGCCGGTGTAATTGGTCTTGGGCGGTTCCGACTCGCCCAGGCCCGGTAAATCCACCGCAACTACGGTGTGAGTCTTCGCGAGTTCGGGCATCAAGCTGTGCCACTCATACCAGGCTTGACCAAATCCGTGGACCAGATAAACCAAAGGCCCGGAACCGCCCTTCACATAGTGGAGCTTGACGCCGTCTATGGTTTTGAATTCACTCTTGAATCCCGCTGGAACAGGAAACTCTACCGCTTGAGCCAAGCCTGGCAAAGTCAGGGTGATTGCGACTGCGGCAAGGGCCAATCTAAGGCGCTTTATCATTTTATTTCTCCATCGAGTTATGACTGAAAATTACGACCATGCGAAGGCGTGCTACCCCCCGATCAATGACCGTGGATCGCTTGGGTGGTGTGCCGTTGGCCTTGCGGAAAACCATGCGCCCGTGCCCGAAATGCAATGGCCAGGCTGATCAATAGCAACGCCAGCAACACGCTAGGAAATGCACTCGTTCCCCATTGGCCGAGTAGCACGCCACCCAGCAGTCCACCACCGGCAATAGCACTGTTCCAGACCACTACATTCATGGAGAGCGCTACGTCAGAGCCCTTGCCTGCGGCGTCGGCGAGTGCTGTTTGCAGCAGGGTGGCCGCGCCACCAAAGGTCAGCCCCCAAATAAAGACACCCACGTAAATGGCCGTGCCGGAGCCTGAGAACACTCCGAGGAAAATCGAAACCGCTGCGAATGTTGCAAGGCTGGCCAGCACGGTTGTTCGCAGGTGCCGGTCAACCAGTCGGCCCGTGAGCCAGATGCTGGCCAGCGCCGCGACACCAAATGTGAGCAATACCAAATCGATGTCACTGTTCAGCCCAGCCTTGGAGACGAAGGGCGCGACATAGGTGTAGAGAATGTTGTGGGCCAGCATCCAGGTGAAGACGACAGCCAATACCGAGCGGACGCCTGGGGTGAAAAACACCTGGCGTAACGGCATGCGCTGTGAGGATGACTGGCCTGGGTAATCCGGCACTTTGATCAGCACCCAAACGATTAATACCAGGGTCATGCCGGACATCAATCCAAACGCCATGCGCCAGCCCATGAATCCACCCAGCCAGGTTCCCATCGGCACACCTAACGACAACGCGATGGGCGTACCTACCATCGCCACCGCCAATGCGCGCCCCTGCAAATGAGGGGCGACCATGCGCCGTGCATAGCCCGCGATAAGGCTCCAGGCCAGCCCCGCGGAAACCCCGGCGAAAAACCGTGCAATCAGCGTAAGCCAGTAATCGGATGACAGCGCCGTGAGGGTGTTAAATACCAGGAAGCCGACAATCGTCAGCAGTAGTACCGTCCTGCGGCGCCAGCTTTGTGTGGCAATGGTCAGCGGGATTGCCGCCAGCAACGACCCTAACGCATAGACAGTCACCATCTGTCCGGCCAGAGACGCAGAGACACTCAGACCACTGCCAATTTCGGGCAGCAAGCCCGCTGGCAAGGTCTCGGTGACAATGCAAATGAAACCCGTCATCGCCAGTGCAAGCAGGGCTCCTAGCGGAAGCTTTCCGCTCTGTCGCTCATCTGTAGTCATTTGTCACCTCACATATATACTGATCGGTATAATATGGGGGTGTGCCGCGATCTAGTCAACGACTTATATATCGATTAGTATTTAAGTGATCCAGAGGAGGTTCACATGGCACAGATGGGACGTCCACGCACCTTTGACCGTGGCGTGGCAATTACTCAGGCGATGCATTTGTTCTGGGAGCACGGCTATGACGCAACATCACTCAGCCAGCTCAAGGCAAATATCGGCGGCGGCATCAGCGCACCCAGCTTCTACGCTGCATTCGGATCAAAGCAGGCGCTGTTCAATGAGGTAATGGAACGTTATCTGAACACCCACGGCCGGGTGACTGATAGCCTGTTTGATACCACGCTCTCCCCGAGAGAGTCGATCGAACTCACGCTGCGGCGCTCCGCGAGAATGCAGTGTGAGCCCGACCACCCGACAGGATGCCTGGTGGCGCTGGGTCTGCTGAGTGCCTGCACGGATGAAAGCAAAGCCATCTCCCAACCGCTGGCTGACGCAAGATCCTTGAATCGTGCAGCGATGGTGGCGTGTGTCGAACGCGCTATCGAATCCGGGGAGCTGCCAACCACGATCGTGCCCGAGGCATTGGCTACGGTGTTTGACAGCTTTCTGTTGGGGATTTCGGTACTGGCCCGAGACGGTGTGCCCCTCAAACAGATAGATGACGCGGTGACGCAAATCATGACGTTTTGGGATGTGTCGTGTAACGGTCGTCCGCTTATTGGTTCAGGCAATCCCTAAACAGCATTAAACAGCAACCCCCCGTTCCCAGCAAACGCATCGGTATAGATGCATTTGAGACTGAAAGGAGCTCTTGGATTGTTGATGAGCGTGTTGCCCAAAGTGGGCTCCAATAATCCTGACCTGACAGCCAACTGCGATGCTCTGCGCCTCAACATTCACAGACGTGGCTATGCATGCATATTCCGACAAGCCCATGCCAATAGATTGCTCACGCCTTAGTCAGACTGACTTAACTTTTTGTGATGGAGATACACCATGACCTCTACTCAAACTCTGCAACGAAAAGTGGCTTTCGTCCAAGGCGGCTCTCGCGGTATCGGTGCGGCCATCGTCAAACGCCTCGCCCGTGAAGGCGCGGCAGTGGCTTTCACATTTGCATCGTCTGACGAGCGGGCCAACGTTTTGGCCAGAGAAGTGATTGCAGCTAGTGGTAAGGCCCTTGCCCTCAAAGCCGACAGTGCCGATGGCGCAGCCGTGCAGCAGGCCATTCGCACGGCAGTCGAGCATTTCGATTTTAGTCAATAACGCCGGCGTGCAGGCCCGGGGTCACCTCTATTTTTCCTACGCGCCTGAATGGCTGCAATTGGCCGATTTCTGCCGGTCATGATGGGCAGAAATCGAGCCAAATAGCGCGCTCGGCGATGTCATACGAAACTATGAGTACTCAGTACTAAAGATGCCGACTTATGAAGTCGGTAGCAATCCAGTCGCGGTATAGGCTGGGAAAGAAATCATCGACTCGGTCGGCGGGTGCTCGTAGGTTGAGGACAACGCGGCACTGAGTCGATCGCCCAACAGGTTCCAGGCACGTCTCTTTTCTTCGGCATAATCGTGATGCAGGTAATGGCGTCTCACCCGGGAGCCGGCCAACACATGATTTTGGCAGCGGTCGATGACGTCCAGGCTAACCCCCAAGGCCTGCATCATGGTTGCGCCCGTGCGGCGTAGGTCATGCGGCGTCCAGTCACCGTTCTGGCCGTTGGCAAGGACCAGGGTATCGTCGTGACGCCGTCGCGAGAGGGCCTTACGGTTTTTGAACCGGGCCTGGCGGTCACCCACTTGTTTGCTCACCACTTTTACGTCCACATGCCCGTCATCCTGCTTGTTCGGAAAGCACCACTCTGAGTCGCCCGTCAGGGTCTTGAGTTCCTGAAAGAAATGCAGGGCAAAGGGGGAGAGGAAGACATGGTGGTCCTGTTTCTTGCCGCGAGTGCCTTTGACGTTTTCGCTGGGGAGGAACCACGTCAGCCGGTCCAGATCGACATTTTTCCATTCGGCCTGGAGCAATTCACCAATCCGGCACAAGGTGCCCAGGCTGATCCAGAGTGCAAGTTGGGTCTCCTTCTTCAGCGGCCGAATGCCGTCGTATTTTTGGCCGGCGGGGAGGGCGTTGTAATCGGCGGTCATTTGCTGGAAGCGATTGTGCAACTCCAACAGCTCAGCCGGGGCAAGGATCCGGCTTCTTTCCGCTTCGTAGTCGGCAGGGATCAGTGGGGAGATGTCGACCAGTTCAGTCGGATCACCCTCGACCAACAAGACCCGCCAGGGTTGGCGCTTTCTGGCCCAGCTGAACATCTGGGTGAGGTCGGCGAAGAAACTGATGGCTTGCCGGTGAGCGCCGCGGTTGACGACGGTGCGGATCAGCGCCCGAACATCGTGTTCGGAAACATTGTTCACCGCTGTCCTGCCGAGTGCTGGCAAAAGGTCCTTGTTAAAACGCCGTTGCAACTCGGCATTGCCATATTTACGCGCCACACCATCCAACAGCCACGCCTTGGCCAGATCCTGGACGGTCAGCGTTTGCACTTTCGTCGTTTTTACTTGTTCGGCCTCTACGTTAGCCGCGGCGTATGCCTGTGCCTTGGCGGTTTTCTTGTGCTCGTTGGGGTTGATCTGCTCATCAATGAGCGCCCTGGCCTGGTTACGCGCCTTGCGGATGTCCGTCAGGGATTTGCGCGGCCAGGTTCCGCAGGCGTACTCTTTGTTCTGGTCGCCCCAGCGATAACGATAGAAAAAGCTGACTGACACACCGTCCTTGCGGACTGAGATTCGACCGGCCAGATTGCCATCCTCCCGGAGGATGCGGCCGGCATCGTTGGTGGTCAGCGACTCGAGTTCTTTGATGGTGATTTTGCCCATGAAATGGACTCCCCCTACTTTTACCCCCACAAAAACGTCGGCTCTTGATGGACGTTACTGGACTCTCGTAGAGCAGAACACCGCTGGAGCTCAAGTAAATACTAGCTTAGAAAAATCCAGAGTAAAATTTTGGAAGCTTTCAAGAAGTATGAAAAAGAAGATGGGGTGCTAGGGGTCGAGTGTTCGAATCACTCCGTCCCGACCATATTCGTAGGGGATCAAGCACTTAGCGGCTTGATCCCCTTTCTCGTTTCAGGCCTGCGCAGTACTGGCGCAAAACTACCCGGTGATTTCGCTGATATTCAGGTCCGGAATTGCCTCGGACCAGACGATTTCTTCGTGGTCTCGCTGGAAGTTTTTGGTCATGCCTTCGCTCGCATGGCCGGTCGCTTACCCTTAACGGTGGTCTCGTTGCGTTTCATCGCCATGCCTAGATCTATAGGCGCTGGCCGAATCCTGCAAAATCACTTGATTGGTTCGGTGCTTGAGTGGTCACTGCATGTCCTCTCGGTTAATGGCTGCCTACAAGGCAGTTTCTCCAATGTGAGCAAAGGCCCGCCGTGTTGTTGCTAATTCCAGAGAGCATGAAAACCACTCGCAGCTGCTCGTAGTGGCGGTTCAATGGTGATAAATTTTGCGTCGTTAGCAAGATGTAGGCGTGAAGGGCGCGCCTAGTCCTGGGCTCGGATGACGACAACAGCTTCACCGAGCCTCAAAGCAGCACTTGTTCCGGTGGGCGATGTATTCGCGCTAACAATTGAAAGACAGAGCAATGCCCTGCAGAAGGGTTACTGAATGCCGATGAAAAAGACGGAAAGTAAAGTAGCAGCGACGGCTACTGCTCATGAAATTGAGCACGCCATCCAAGCCCTGAACAGAATGGCTGAACGCCTTTGGGGAGATGGTCGAGAGATCGAGGCGAAAGCCCTCCTTGACGCCTTGGATTCTCTAAACAGGGCACTGGACCGGATCAGGATTGGCGAAAGCCACAGGGTTGTGACTCTTCATTGAAGACCGCCATGGACTCATTGAAAGGCCTAAAGCGGCCAGAAGGTGTATGAGGCATACCCTTTGACTTTATGTGTGCATGCACACCTTTTTGGATATGGAAATTCAATGAAAAGCACCGGGTTTTTTATCTTCCTTTCATGCGCCGTTGCCGTTTCTCTGCTGAGCGGCTGTGCGGCCTCCGTAAAAAGCGGCAGCACTGAAGCGCTGACGATTGAGCAGTCCGCCAAGAAGAACTTGGTGGTGAATATTCAGGGAACGGCAAGGTCCAGCAGAACGATGACTGGATTCGCCTGAGGCCCGCTTCCCCTCAGCGGGATGGCGGGCATGCAGACACCGACAGAACCTTGCCCAATGAAAACGATGGGCATGGCGATGATGGACGACATGGGGATGGACTGCTGCAACGATATGAAAAGCCCTTCCGAGCACGGCAAACCTTGTAAGCCGGGCCAGGAATGCAAGACAGGCGGCATGCTACAAGTCTCGATCTTCAAGCCACCTGTAACCGTATTCAGCCCCGTCGTGATTTCCTTCTCCAGCGATTCCCTACCCGTACAGCTTACGACCCAGTCTGTGTGAAAACGATTTAGAAACAGTTGGACAGTCAGAATCGGCGATCACCGCGCTACTCCCTTCCGGCGGTTGGACTTTTCCTCGAGCTGGATGGCGAAATCCATGGCCTCTCGGTAGTTGAAACGGTAGGCCCAGGTCCTGCCAGTGTATCGCTCGACGACGTGAAAGATGCCGAGCTTCATGGTCACCACCTGGAAGCGAACACCGCGGCGCGACGTCAGTCGATTAGTGCGCCGGAAGAAATCGATGCGTGCTGCATTGGAGTGGACAAGAAGAGCGCCGAGCTCATCGATGCGCTGCAGAAAGGATGGATGCATGTCTGATCCTCAAAGTGGGGAGCATGTATTCGTAAGCACTCGTGCCGCTAGCTGCTTGTCTATGGATGCAGAGGTAGTTCTGACGGATAAATGTAGTCGTAAAAAAGCCACATCGAAACCTGACTTATATTTTTGCGTCAAACAGACTTCTTCGCGAACCCGAGGGTTTTCTCTCAAAACCCTTGCCGGGCCTAGGGCAAGCTATCGAGAAATGCGGCAATCTGCCGGCTACCGCGCAAGTGCACTGTAGAAATTTGCGGGCCTATGGCCAGGCGTACCGCCTCGATACCTGGGCGATAGCCACGATCGAAATTCCACACGAAGTTCAGAAAGGTCAGGAACGCCCGGTCGAGTTTCTCTGTACAGCCTGCTGCAAGGTCAGGGCGAGGGCGGTTCATGACGCTGCGCATGATCACCCGGGTGAAACAGGTGAGCCGCGAAGTATCGAGCCAGATGATCAGGTCGGTACGGGGCAGGCGAAGGTCGAAGGTTCGCCGCGCATAGTTGCCTTCACAAACCCAGGCATCCGATTCGATCGCTTCGCGGACCCGTGCGCGGAACTGCTCAGCGTCGGGTTCGACCCAGCCGGGATCCCGAAACAGCGTCCAGGTGCACCACGGGCAGGCTCAGGCGCTTGCCGAGGGCGCGGGCGAGGGTGGATTTGCCGCTACCGGCATTGCCCAGAATGACAATCCGTTGCATGAGGACTTCCTGTCGCAAAAAAGCCGGCAATTGTGCAGGTTCTGGAGGGCCAGTCACAGGCTGATGGATGGGTCGACTGCGCCACGGAAATGAATTTTGTGTTGCTACTGATAAGAAGCCAGAAGGTGTAAACCTTATTCAGGACGAGACAGTTGCTGCAAATAAGCCTTCGGCGAACACCCTGTTTTTTGCTTGAAGCAACGGTAGAAAGTGGACAGCGAGTTAAAGCCTGAGGCGCTGGCAATCTCGTCAATGCGCGAGGCGTGGCGTTGCGCATTCAAACGTGAAAGGGCGTCATCCAGGCGCAGTTGATTGAGGAGCGTATAAAACGTTTTCCACGCTGCGAACGGGTCGCCCGACGCTTTCGCGCCGGGAGCGTCTGGGGCAACTGCTCGCAACCAACCTTCGTCGAGGCTCCGTGGGGCGGCTACAAGCAGAGCGGTATTGGCCGCGAGCTGGGAGAGTGGGACTACGACAACTACCTCGAAACCCAGCCGATCACCCGATACAACGGCGGGGCCGGGGCTGGTATTTGAACTGAGGCACCAACCGTCTATTTCAGATACCACCCCCATGGCTGGTCGCTGACGTATTCGGTCACTTGCTTCACCTCCAGATAATTGTGCAGCCCCCATTGGCCGAGTTCCCGGCCAATACCGCTGTGTTTCATGCCGCCCCACGGAGCCTCGACGAAAGTTGGTTGCGAGCAGTTGACCCAGATAATCCCGGCGCGCAGTTGGTTGGCGACGCGGGCGGTACGTTGCAAATCAGCACTCATCACAGCGGCGGCGAGGCCGAAGCGGCTGGCGTTGGCCATTTGCAAGGCTTGCTCTTCGGACTTGAAGCGCTTGATGCACAGCACCGGGCCGAACACCTCTTCGCGCCAGAGGATGCTGCTGTGTCCGGGCTCGTCGAAGATGGCCGGTTCGATGAAATAACCCTCTGGCAGATACGCCGGTTGCCGACCTCCGGTGAGCAGGCGTGCGCCGCTGGCCAGTCCCTGATCGATAAAGCCGAGGACCTTGTCGTGTTGACCTCGGCTGACCAAAGGGCCCAACAACACGCCGGGTTCCATGCCTGGGCCGATGGTGATCTTGCGGGTTTCCTCAACCAGTCGCTCGATCAACCGCGAGGCGATGTTTTCCTGCACCAGCAAGCGTGAAGTGGCGCTGCACACCTGGCCCTGGTTCCAGAAAATCCCGAACAGAATCCACTCCACCGCTGCTTCGACATCGGCGTCGTCGAACACAATCAGCGCAGACTTTCCGCCCAGCTCCAGGCTGATGTTCTTGATGTCGCGAGCGGCCGCCGACATGATTTTTGCCCCGGTGGGCACGCTGCCGGTGAAGGCCAGTTTGTCCACGCCTGGGTGTTCGGTGAGTGGACCGCCGGCGTCGGCTCCAAGACCGGTCACGACGTTCAGGACCCCGGCCGGCAGACCGATGCGGTCGGCGGCCGCGGCCAGTTCCAGCGCCGTCAGTGGTGTCAGTTCGGACGGTTTCAACACCAGCGTGGCCCCGGCGGCCAAGGCGGGCGCGACCTTCCACGCGGCCATCAGCAACGGGTAGTTCCAGGGGATGATCTGCCCGGCGACACCGATCGGCTCATGACGGATTCGGCAGCGAAAGCGCTCGTCCGGCAGTGCCAGCGGTTGGTCCTGCTGTTGATCCAGTTCCCGGGCCAACCCGGCGTAGTAACGCAAGCAACCGATCGCATCGCCAACGTCCCACTGCGCTTCGGGCAACGGTTTGCCATTGTCGCGCACTTCCAGTTCAGCCAACGCCTGTTGACCACTGCCCAATTCATCAGCCAACGCTTCCAGCCACTGCGCGCGCTCGGCGCCAGTGGTTTGGCTCCAGCCGTTATCGAACGCTCGCCTGGCGGCGCGCACTGCATGATCGACGTCTTCTTCGGTGCCCGCAGCTACCCGATGGAAAGCCTGTCCAGTAGCCGGGTCGATGACGTCCAGGTAACCGCCCAGATCCGGGCTGACCCACTCGCCGTTGATGTAAAGCTGATCACGCATGGTGAGACTCCTGGACGCCGGTGCGGCGGTTTTGCAGGTGACGGGAAGTGAACAGCAGCGCCAGCGATGCGCAGATGATGACGGTCGAAACCGCGTTGATCTCCGGGGTCACGCCGCGACGGATGGATGAAAAGATGTAGATCGGCAAGGTCGTTTCGGAACCGGCGACGAAGAACGCGATGATGAAGTCGTCGAAGCTGAAGGTGAACGCCAGCAGAAACCCGGCCATGATCGCCGGACTGATCTGCGGCAGGGTGACCCGCCAGAACGTTTGCATTGGGGGTGCGTAGAGGTCGGCCGAGGCTTCCAGCAAGGCCTTGTCCAGTGAGTCGACGCGGCTGCGCACGATCACCATGACCAGCGCCATGGTGAACAGCGAGTGCGCGGCGATCACGGTAAAGAAGCCCATGTTCAACCGTGGAACGCTCGGTATCCAGCTCGCCAGCAATGGGTTGATCAGGTCGAACAGGCTAATGAACGCAATCAGCGTCGAGATGCCGATGACGATCCCGGGCACGATGATTGCGCAATAGGTCAGCGCATCGAACAGCAACTGCACTTTGGCGCCGGCACGTTGCAAACCGAACACCGCGAGCGTGCCGAACAGCGTGGCAATCACCGCTGAAGTGAAGGCAATGAATGCGCTATGGCCCAGCGCCTCCATGATGAACGGGTTGCCAAACGCGCGACCAAACCACTGCACCGAGCAGCATTCGAACGCCAGGCCACTGCGCCCGGCGTTGAAGCTGAACAGCACGATCAACGCGATCGGTGCGTAGAGAAACAGGTACAGCGAAGTCGAATAGCTGCGCAGCCACATGTCACAACCCTCCGTCGGCAGGGCGGCCGCCATAGCGCGCCACCAGTTTCAAATACACGCCGATGATCAGCAGCATCATCGCCACCAAGGTCATCGCCAGCGCGCTGCCGAAGGGCCAGTTGCGCGATTGCAGAAACAGGTCGACCAGTGCGTTGCCGACGAAGAACACTTTGCCGCCACCGAGAATGGCCGGGATCAGGAACTCGCCCATCAACAGGATGAACACCAGCATCACCCCGGTGATGATCCCGGGGGCGGAGAGTGGCAGGGTGATCCGTCGGAAACTTTCGAAAGCGCTGGCACCCAGGTCCGCCGAGGCTTCGAGCAGACGCTTGTCGAGTTTTTCCAGGCTGACGTAAATCGGAAACACCATCAGCGGCAAGTAGCCGTAAACGATGCCGATCAGCACCGCCCACGGCGTATTGATCAGCCGCACGTCTTCAAGGCCAAGGCTTGCGAGCAAGGCCGGAATGCCCTTGCCGCTGAGGATGAAAATCCAGGCGTAAGTGCGGATCAGGAAACTGGTCCAGAACGGCACAATCACCAGCGTCAGCAGCAGTGAGCGGTTCTTGCTGACCTTGACCGCCAGAAAATACGCCAGCGGGTAAGCCGCCACCAGGCACACCAGCGTGCCCAGCGGCGCCAACATCAGCGTGTTACTGAACGCCGCGCCACGGGAGCCGAGGTTCAGGTAGTTGGCCAGCGTGAAGCCACCGGCGTAACCGCCCACGGCACTGCGGTCGCCGAAACTGAAGACCAGGATGATCACCAGCGGCATCAACAACAGCAGCAGGAACCACAAGGTCGAGGGCAATAGCATCAGCAGGGTGATCCGCCGGCCGAGGCTGCGCCGTTGGCGAACCTCGACCGACAGGGCATTGCCCGGCTGCACCGTTTGCGGGTGGGTGGCGGCGTTCATGGGGGACTCCTCATTGGCCATGGCCAGGCGATCAGGCGGACTTGAAGCGAGCCATCAGTTCGGCCCGCGCCGGGCTGGTGAGTGTCGCCGCGGCACCGAACTCCAGAGGACTGAGCGCTTCGGCGGCCGGGTACATGATCGGATCGTCGAGCATGGCGGTGGGCAGCAACGCATCGACGCGTTTGTCGCCGCTCGGGTAGCCGTGGCTCAACACTTCGAGCTTGTTGTGCTGCGGATCGAGCAGGTAATTGATGAAAGCGTAGGCCGCGTCCTTGTGCTCCGAGCTTTTGGGAATGGCAAAGAAGTCACTCCACAGTTCGCCACCTTCCTTGCCCAGTTCGAACTGCATCTGCGCGTTGTCGCGGTGCAACTGAGAGGCATCGCCGGTCCAGGACATCGCCAGCCAGGCATCGCCGCTGCGCATTGACGGCTGGATGTCGGAGTTGATGGCGAACAGGTGCGGCTTGACCTCGATCAGCAGTTTTTCGGCATCGGCCAGTTCTTTCGGGTCAAGAGAATTGAAGCTATAGCCGAAGCTTTTCAGCGCGTTGCCGATGGCGGTCAGTTGGTAGTCGTGAACCATCGTCCGGCCGCTGGCGGGGCCTTGAGCTGCAACCCAGAATTCTTTCCAGCTTGCGGGGCCGTTCTTCAGTTTGCCGGTGTCGTAGAGCATGCCGGTAGTGCCCCAGTTTTTCGGCACCGCATACACCTTGCCGTCCACCGTTCCTTGGGCCATGAATTTTTGCTGGAAGGCCGACGCCTCAAAGTTGGGAATGCGCGACAGGTCCAATGGTTCGATCAGGCCCAGGCCAACGTAAGTGCTGATGGTGTAGTTGGTCGGCACCAGTACGTCCCAGCCACTGCCACCGGCCTGCAATTTGGCAAGCATCTCTTCGTTGGAACCGAACACGCTCATCGAAACGCGCGCACCGGTGGTTTTGGCGAAGGTGTCGAGGTTTTCCTGGCTGTGGTAATTCGGCCAAGTCGCCAGCGACAGGCGATCGCCCAGCTTGGCCTGCTCGGCGGCCTCGGCGGTGGAAGTCAGCAGGCCGGGCATGTTGGTTGCGACCACCGCTGCGGCAATTCCCAGGCCTGTGCGGCCAAGGAACTCGCGGCGGCTGATCGAGCCGTTCTGCCAGCTACGCAGGGTTTTGATAAACGTCTTCCGGTCCATAGCACGCTCCACATTCGGTTGATGAAACGAATCGATGATTTACAACGCCATGGCCAGGCCATTGGCGTGATCCCAGCCGACGCTCACTGCCGCGCCGTGTTCGAATGCATTGGCGCCGTGATCCTGCTGGCGCGGCACACGCACGCAAACCACGCCAAAGGCTTGGGTGCGCACGCGGTATTCGGTGGAGTTGCCGAGGTAGATGCGGTCTTCCACGTAGCCTTGCAGCTTCACTTCGCGGGTCATGTCGGCGTTGGCGCTGGCGATGCTGATCAGCTCCGGGCGCACCGCGACGCAACCGGCGACGTCTGCGCTTAAGGCTTTGCCGGTGGGCGTCAGTGGGCTGGTCAGTTCCAGTCCTTGCTCGGTGCGCAGCACAACTGAATCGCCCTGCAATTGACGAACCGTGCCGTTGAACAGATTGGATTCGCCGATAAAATCGGCCACGTAACGGCTGGCCGGCGCCTCATACAGTTGTTCCGGGGTGGCGGTCTGGATGATCGAACCGTTGTGCATCACGCTGATGCTGTCACTCATCGACAAGGCTTCTTCCTGATCGTGGGTGACCAGCACAAAGGTGATGCCGACTTCGCGTTGCAGGCGCAGCAATTCGGATTGCATCTCCTTGCGCAGCTTGCGGTCCAGTGCCGCCAGCGGCTCGTCCAGCAGCAACACGGTCGGCTTGTTGACCAGTGCCCGGGCCAGGGCTACACGCTGCTGTTGGCCGCCGGAAAGTTCACTCGGCTTGCGTTGGCCGAAGCCGCTCAGGCGCACCATTTCCAACGCTTCATCAGCCATGCGCAGTTGGGTTTTTTTGTCGGGTCGCGGGGTTTGATAACGCAGCCCATAGGCGATGTTCTGCGCCACTGTCAGGTGCGGGAAGAGGGCGTAATGCTGGAACACCATGTTCACTGGCCGCTCAAACGCCGGCACTCCGGCAACGTTCTTGCCCGACAGGCGCACTTCGCCGCTACTGGGCTGTTCGAAGCCGGCGATCATGCGCAGGGTGGTGGTTTTGCCGCAGCCGGAACCGCCGAGGAAGGAATGGAATGAGCCGCGACGCACCGCGAAGTTCAGGCCATTGACGGCTGACACCTCGCCATAGCGTTTGACCACATTGCAGAATTCGATATCGCTTGGCGAAGTGTCGTTCACGCTGTTGTTCACGAGGCGGGCTCCCTTGCAGTGATGAATCAGTGCGTCGGGGGCCAAACTAGCAATCGGGGTTTTGCGCTGTATATATCCCTTGGGGGATAGAGTCGGTTTCAGGTGTCAGGCTTCGACGACCAGTTCCTGGCCGGTAAGGTCGCGGATAAACAGCCCGAGCAATTCGGACTGGCTGCCGATGCCGAGCTTGGCGTAGATGTTCTTGCGGTGAATCTTCACCGTGCCAGGACTGATGCTCAGTTGTTCGGCGACCGAGGCGCTGGAGTGACCGCGTAGCAGCAACTGCACAATCTCTTGTTCGCGGCCGGTGAGGATGTGCGCGCCGAACTGATCGAAGGCTTCGCGGATCTTGAAGTCCAGGTCCTGCGCCGGGCGTGGTTGCTGGGCTTGACGCAAACGCCAGGCTTCATTGATGACCTGTTCAACCACCGCCTGCGCGCACTCGATCAACTGCATCTCGTCACGACCAAAAGCATAGCTGGCGGTGGATCGCATCAACGACAGAACGGCCATGGCGCCGCCACCGAGGTCGACGAAAAACGCCACTTCTTCAGCCAGCCCGGTTTGCTGGTAATACGTCAGGTAATACTCGCCGAGGTAGAAGTGGTCGGGTGCGAACTGTCGCAAACGCCACAGTCCAGGCGCTTGCCCGCGAGTGCATGCCAGGTAGAACGGATCAAGCAAATAGGGCCCGCACTGATAGTCATCGACATACACCGCACGCTTGTCGGCTGTGAAGGTGTCGAACAGCGCCAACGGCCGATGATTGCCTTCGTAGACGAACAGAACGAAGTGATCGACCGGGCATACTTGCCGCAACCAGTGACTTAAGCCTGCTAACCGCGCATGCCCGGGAGAAAGGTCCAGTAAATGGGCAACACCGGTAGTCCAGAGTTTCAGTTCCTTGGGGCGCATGGCGGCTTCAAGCAGGATTGGATTGCATTTAGATGCACAATTTACGCCATGGCTGTTTTTGGCCTTGTAGGGCGGGGCGCGTGATGTCGAGTCGTTGAAAAGACGCACCGTAACAGCGCCGGATGTTACCGAGTGCTACAGGGTTGGTATCAGAAGTGATGGGGTCGGCCTGTGTTTTGTTGATCGTGTGCATATCCGTTTCTGCCGTGATGGCGACCTAGGGGGCCGCCCTTACGGCGGGTGTATGCACCGGGGACATAGCTGACACGTGTACGGGGACATGGTGGACACTTCCTGGTGAGCCGAACTTGCCAGGAAATCATCATGCCTTGGAAGACGGTCGACGCGACAACTACCTTGAAAAACGCCGGTCATTGAAGGACGCCATCGCGAGCAAGCTCGCTCCCACAGGGTTATGGAGTGAACCCCACCTTTTGGAACTGGCCCAAACCACTGTGGGAGCGAGCTTGCTCGCGATGACTATTGAAAGGGCGACGCAGAAACATCTGCATCGCCCACGCTTTTTAGAAGAAGCCCAACGGATTGATGTAGCGGGTCCAGAGGCCGGCACCCAGGCCGAACTCGGTGTCACCGACGACAGCTCAAATCGATAATTCGCAGGTTTTAATCGGCTGAACTGATACCGAGGTCAGAGTGAAGGCTTGCTCGTAACCGGCTCGGCATCGCCCATTCGGACTAGGCAGGGCTGACGTTTCTGTCGTGTGCCGCTGGCACCAAACTCGAAGGCCAGAGGGGTGTCGCTTCATGCGTGCCCCGCCTAACGAGCAGAAGGCGCCGCGATGGAGTTTGCATTCAGCGACGAACAGGAAATGATCCGCGCATCGGCCGAGGGCTTTCTCGCCGATGTCTCGGATTCTGCCGCCGTACGAGCGGCGATGGTCAGCGAGCGAGGTTTTGACGAGGCGCTCTGGCAGCGGCTGTGCCGCGAAATGTACTGGCCGGCCATTCATATTCCCGAAGCGTACGGCGGCCTCGGGCTGGGCTTTGTCGAACTGTCGATTTTGCTGGAACAGATGGGCCGGCGCTTGCTGTGTTCACCGTTCTTCGCCACCGCCTGCATGGCCACACCCGCGCTGTTGCTGGCCGCCAACGAACAACAAAAACAACGCTGGCTGCCGTTGATCGCCGACGGCAGCCTCACCGCTACGCTGGCCTTCAGCAGCGCCAACGGCTGGGCGGCCAAGGATGTTCAGGCCACGGTGGTGACCGAGGGCGAGGGTTTTGTGCTTGATGGAACCCTCAATCATGTGCTCGACGGGCACAGCGCTGACCTCTTGATCATCGCCGCACGGGTTCCCGGATCGACCGGCGAGGCGGGCATCAGCCTGTTCGCCGTGGACGCGGACCGGGCAGGGATCGAGCGTCAAATGCTGCCGACCATGGACCAGACTCGTCGTCAGGCACGGGTTCAGCTCAAGGGGCTGTCCCTCAGCGCTGACTGCCTGCTCGGTGAGTTCGGCGCGGGCTGGCCGCAGCTGGAGCGAGTCCTGCAACTGGCCTGCATCGGTCTGGCTGCCGAACAGACCGGTGGCGCGCAGCAGGTGCTCGACCTGAGCGTTGCCTATATGCAGGAACGCCAGCAGTTCAGTCGACCCATCGCCAGTTTCCAGGCGCTCAAACACCGTGCCGCCGACATGATGCTGCAGGTCGAATGTGCACGTTCGGCCAGTTATTACGCGGCCTGCGTGGCCCAGGAAGTCCTCGATCCCGAAGGCGATCCGCAGGTGGCCGCCGAGCTGCCGCTGGCGGCGGCGCTGGCCAAGGCGCACTGCTCTGAAACCTATTTCCACTGCGCGTCCGAGTCGATCCAGTTGCATGGTGGCGTTGGTTTCACCTGGGAATACGACCCGCACCTCTATTTCAAACGCGCTCGCGCCAGCGAAAGCTTTCTCGGCGCACCTGCCTGGCATCGCGAGCGCATTGCCGCGGCGATTCTTGGGGAGCAACCATGAAAATCAGTTTCAGTGAACAGGACGAGCGCTTCCGTCAGGAAGTAGCCGACTGGTTGAGCGTGAACCTGTGCGGTGAATTCGAGCCCCTGCGTTTTCGGGGTGGCCCGGGTGACGAACATATGTTTCCCGTGGAGCGCAAAGCCTGGGAACGCAAACTCGCCGACGGCGGCTGGACGTGTGTGGGCTGGGCGCCGGAGCACGGTGGGCGTGGTCTGTCGATCAGCCAGCAAGTGATTTTCCACGAAGAGTACGCCCGCGCTGGCGGCCCGGGACGCATGGGGCATATCGGCGAAGGGCTGGCCGGACCGACCATTGCCGCGTTCGGCACTGCCGAGCAGCAACAGCGCTTTCTGCCGGGCATCGTCAACGGCACGTCCTTCTGGTGCCAGGGCTATTCCGAACCGGGTGCGGGGTCCGACCTGGCCAACGTCAAGACCCGCGCGGTGCTTGATGAAGCGAGCGGCACTTGGGTGATCAACGGACAAAAAGTCTGGACCTCCCTGGCCCATGAGTCGGACTGGTGTTTTGTGATCGCCCGCACTGAACCGGGCAGCGTTGGCCATCGCGGCTTGTCCTTCCTGCTGGTGCCCATGGCCCAGGTGGAAATTACCGTGCGGCCGATCGAGCAACTCACAGGCACCTCTGAGTTCAACGAAGTGTTCTTCGATGATGCCCGCACCGACGCCGCCAATATCATCGGCGCGCCGGGCGAGGGCTGGAAGATCGCGATGGCGTTGCTCGGTTTCGAGCGCGGAGTGTCAACCCTTGGCCAGCAGATGCAATTTCACAATGAACTGAACGAAATCATCGCCATCGCCAGGGCCAATGGCGCCGCGCGCGACCCGATCCTGCGCCAGCGCCTGGCCGAGGCCTGGAGCGGGCTGCGGATCATGCGCTACAACTCGCTGCGCATGCTGTCCGGGGCGCAGGACGGTTCGCTACGCAAGGAAGCGACCATCTACAAACTGTTCTGGTCCACCTGGCACGCCAGCCTCGGCAAGCTGGCGATGGACGTCCTCGGCGCCGAGGCGGAGCTGCTGGAAGCCGCGCCTTACCAACTCACCCGTTTGCAATCGCTGTACCTGTTCAGTCGCGCCGACACCCTCTACGGCGGCAGCAACGAGATCCAGCGCAACATCATCGCCGAGCGCGCCCTGGGAATGCCCAAAGAACCGCGCCTGCGCACCTGACCAAGGAGTTTTCCATGTCTGTTCCTCACTATGTTGCAGGTCACGGCCTGTTGCGTGACAAGTCGGTGCTGATCACGGCCGCGGCCGGGGCCGGTATCGGTTTTTCCGCCGCGGTGCGTGCCGCCGAGGAGGGTTGCCGCGCCTTGATGATCAGCGATATCCATGAAGGCCGGCTGGCAGAAGCGGTGTTGAAAATCCGCGAAACGACCGGTCTGCAACAGGTCTTCGGTCAGGTCTGCAATGTCGCTGATGAAGCTCAGGTTCAACAGCTGATTGCTTGTGCCGAGCGTGATCTGCAGGGTGTCGATGTGCTGATCAACAACGCCGGTCTTGGTGGTTCACGGCTGTTGGTAGACATGACGGATGAGGAGTGGAACCGGGTCCTCGATGTGACGCTCACCGGCACCATGCGCATGACCCGTGCAATGTTGCCGAAGATGATCGAGCGGCGTGCCGGGGTTATCGTCAACAACGCTTCGGTGCTGGGCTGGCGGGCGCAGAAAGAGCAGTCGCACTACGCCGCGGCCAAGGCCGGGGTCATGGCGTTGACCCGTTGCGCCGCGGTCGAGGCCGCCGACTACGGGATCCGCATCAACGCGGTGAGCCCGAGCATTGCGTTGCACGATTTCCTGCGTAAGTCCGCCCCTCAGGCGGTGCTCGATCAACTCGCTGCCAACGAAGCGTTTGGTCGTGCCGCCGAGGTCTGGGAAGTGGCCAACGTAATGATGTTTCTGGCCAGCGACTACAGTTCCTACATGACCGGCGAAGTGTTGTCGGTTTCCAGTCAGAGGGCTTGAACATGCCACGTGTTTTCGACACGCCCTTCGCCTTGCACGATGCCGTGGGAGAGGTGCTGGGCGTCAGCGACTGGCTGGTTCTCGCGCAGGAGCGAATCGACCGGTTCGCCGAGGCGACCGGTGATCACCAGTGGATTCACGTCGATCCGCTCAAAGCAGCCAGCGGTCCGTTCGGCGCCTGCATCGCCCATGGCTATCTGAGCCTGGCGTTGGTCAATCTGTTTTTGCCGCAGATCGTCGAGGTGCGCGGCATTGCCATGGGTGTCAATTATGGCTGCGAGCGGGTGCGCTTTCCCACGGTAGTGCGTGTTGGCTCGCGGGTGCGCGGCAGTGCGCAATTGATGGCGGTCGAGGAGGTCAAGGGCGGCGTTCAGGCGACCATTCGCGTCAGCGTCGAAATCGATGGCGAGGAGCGTCCCGGCTGTGTGGTCGACACCATCAGCCGTTACTACCCCGCGTGACCCCTTTAGCAGAACATTCGAGGAATCCAGCATGAAAGAAGCCGTCATCGTTTCGACCGCCCGTACCCCGATCGGCAAAGCCTTTCGCGGTGCATTCAATGACACCGACGCCCCGCAGCTCGGCGGCCATGTGGTGCGCGAAGCCGTGCGTCGCGCCGGTATCGAGCCGGGCGAAGTGGACGATGTGATCATCGGCGCGGCGGCGCAGCAGGGCACGCAGTCTTATAACTTGGGGCGTCTGTGTGCGATTGCCGGCGGCTTGCCGACCTCGGTCGCCGGGATGGCGGTCGAGCGCCAGTGTTCATCGGGGCTGATGAGCATTGCCATGGCCGCCAAAGGGATCATGTGCGATGAAATCGACATTGCCGTGGCCGGTGGTCTGGAGTCGATTTCGCTGGTGCAGAACAAGCACAAGAACCTGTACCGCAATCAGTCAGGCTCGGTGATCGAGCTTGATCCGTACGCCTACATTCCGATGATCGAAACCGCCGAGCTCGTCTCCGCGCGCTACGGCATTTCCCGAGAGGAACAGGACGAGTACAGCTATCAGAGCCAGGTGCGAACCGCGCTGGCCCAGAGTGCCGGATTGTTCGACCGTGAACTCGCGCCGCTGACCAGCCGCAAGGCGATTTTCGACAAGGCCAGTGGCGAAACCCGCTTTGAGGCCGTCACCTTGCTGCGTGACGAGTGCAACCGCATCGACACCACCCGCGAAAGCCTGAATGCGCTGGAACCGGTGTGGCCGGGCGGTCAGTGGAGTGAAAAGGGCCGTTTCATCACGGCGGGCAATGCCTCGCAACTCTCCGACGGTGCTTCGGCCTCGGTGTTGATGAGTGCCAAATTGGCCGAGAAGCGTGGCCTGGAGCCGCTGGGGATTTATCGCGGGATGGCGGTCGCTGGCTGCAACTCCGACGAGATGGGCATCGGCCCGGTCTACGCCATCCCGAAACTGCTCAAGCGCCATGGCCTGACCGTGGACCACATTGGCCTCTGGGAGTTGAACGAGGCGTTCGCCTGTCAGGTGCTGTATTGCCGCGACACCCTGGGCATTCCCCCCGAACGCATGAACGTCAACGGTGGTGCGATTTCGGTGGGGCATCCTTTCGGCATGTCCGGTGCGCGGATGGTCGGTCACGCGTTGGTCGAGGGTCAGCGCCGTGGTTTACGTTACGTGGTGGTGAGTATGTGCATCGGCGGCGGCATGGGTGCCGCCGCGTTGTTCGAGGTGGTTTGAATGGTCAGTGCACAACAGATTCAAGCGACCATGGCGCGTTATGTGGAATTGGTGGACGCCGGTGATATCGACGGGATCATTGCGCTTTACAGCGAGGATGCAGTGGTCGAAGACCCGGTCGGTCAACCGCCGTTGCAGGGGGTCGTCGATATAGAACGTTTTTACCGCGAAGGGCTGGGCGCGAGCAAAGTCTCGGCGACCCTGACCGGCCCGGTTCGGGCGACGTTGAACGGTTGTGGGGCGATGCCGTTTCGGGTCGATATGGAATGGGCCGGGCAACCGTGCTCGCTTCATGTGATCGATGTGATGGAGTTCGATGCGGACGGCAAGATCCGCTCGATGAAAGCCTATTGGAGCGAGGTCAACCTGACCGCCCAAGGCCAGGCATAAACCTTGTAGCAGCTGCCGAGCCTGCGAGGCTGCGTTCGGCTGCGAAGCAGTCGTGAAATCAGGCACCTCGGTCTTCCAGGTAAACCGCGTGCACCCGATTTACGACTGCTGCGCAGCCGAACGCAGCCTCGCAGGCTCGGCAGCTGCTACAGGGCGCGTTCCTGAGGTGTGGCGTCGAGCAAATCGCGATTCTGCGTCCGCCCGCTTTCGTAGTACGCCTTGAGGTTCTCGGCAATCTGGCGCACGACGTTGTTGAACGCCTTCGCCAGCAACCATTCCATCAGCCTGCCACCGCGCAGGCTGTAGTTCATTTGGGTGGTGATGCGTGTCGCGTCACCCTCGGCCTGCAAGGCATAACTGAAGCTGGCCTCGCGGAACGGGAAGGGCGCGCCGCTACTGGCCTGGTGCAGAATCAGTACGAAACCCGCACCTTCCTGCCATTGCACCACGCTCTCATCCAGCCACTGACCCCCTTTGCGGAACACCCGGCGACTGGCGCCAACCCCTTCGCGTGCACCGGGATGAAACTGGCAGCCGGTCAGACCCGGCACGTAATGCGGGGCGAGGCTCAGGTCGCGCAGTTTGGCCCATGCGGCAGATGGGCTGAGATCCAGCAAAACACTGTGGCTGGCTATCGCAGGCATGTCGGGATTCCTCTTGTTTTAATGAGATGGCCAAAAGATCGCAGCCTGCGGCAGCTCCTACATTGATTGTGTACACCTGTAGGAGCTGCCGCAGGCTGCGATCTTTTCAGGATTGTGCCGCATCGAGAAACGCCGGGCGTTCGCCACCGCCGTGCACGGTGATGTCCGCGCCGCTGACATAACGTGCCAGCGTTGATGCCAGGTACAGACAGGTATCGCCGATGTCTTCCGGAGCCGCCAGGCGTTGCAGCGGGATGGTCGCTGCCACCCGGGCAATGCCCACCTGATCGCCATAATGCATGGCCGCCTGCTCGGTGAGAATCAACCCGGCCGTCACAGCGTTGACCCGCACCTTGGGTGCCCATTCCACCGCCAGCGAACCGGTCAGGTTCAGCAGCCCGGCCTTGGCCGCACCATAAGCGGCGGTGCCCGGCGAGGGACGGGTCGCGCTGACGCTGCAAATATTGATGATTGCGCCACCGTCGGCTTGCGCCTGCATCACCTGATTGGCCTGCTGGCAGAGATTCAGCGGCGCCAACAGGTTAAGGCGGATGATCGCTTCGCTAAAGCGCGACGAGGCACTGGCCGCGTCGGCACTCGGTGAACCGCCGGCATTGTTGACCAATACATCGAGGCGACCGAAACGCTCGACGATACTGTCGATCAACCGCCCGGACTGCTCGACATCCCGCAGGTCGCAGGGCAGAAACAGCGCCTCGCGCCCAGCGCTGGCAGGCAGGGTGTCCGGTGCTTCCCGACCACAGATCACCACTTCGGCACCACAGTCGAGAAAACGCTGACTGATGCCGCGACCGACACCCTTGCCACCGCCGGTGACCAGTACCACTTTGCCGCGAAAGTCCATCGGATCAAGCATGGGATGCCTCGTTCTGTCGCTCGGGAATGCTGCCGATGCTAGGTCTACTACCCCCATCGGCCAACGTCCGAAAAGACTAGGGGGCGTTCTCAATTAGTTTCCCCGCCGCGTTGTCGCCTTAAAGCGGGCCAGGCAAGGCGCAGGCCGCTGGGAATGGTGCTCCCTTTCCAAGGCCTGCAACTCAGCCTGGCCCGCTTTAAGGCACAACCCGAAGGGCCGGGCCTGCTGTTGTGCAGGGCTGCGTTGCTCGAAGCTTATTTGGAATGACCAAACCACGCTTCTCGCGCCTTGCCCTGCACAACAGCAGACCCGGCGCGGTGTGGAAACTAATTGAGAACGCCCCCTGGGCGTAGTCCTGTCGGACGATGTTGTTTGCCCGGGCGCTCGGAATAATCCGGCGACAACAACAGGCCGGGAGGACACCTATGGACGCATCAGCGCAAGGGCACTTCGTCACGCTGCCGGATGGTTTGCAGCTGCACTACTTGGATATCGGCGGGCAGGACATCGGCAGCGGCGAGCCGGTGATTTTCATTCACGGCAGCGGGCCGGGCGCCAGCGGTCACAGCAACTTCAAGCAGAACTACCCGGTGTTTGCCGCGGCAGGCTACCGGACCATCGTCCCGGACCTGCCCGGATATGGCGCTTCTGATAAGCCAGACACCCTCTACACCCTGGACTTCTTTGTCGCCGCCTTGAGCGGTTTGCTCGATGCCCTGGATATCCAGCGATGCGTGCTGGTCGGCAATTCTCTGGGCGGTGCGATCGCGATCAAACTGGCCCTCGACCAACCGCAGCGGGTCAGCCGGCTGGTGCTGATGGCGCCCGGCGGCCTGATGGAAAAAGAACAGTATTACCTGCAGATGGAAGGCATCCAGAAAATGGGCGCGGCCTTCGCCAAGGGTGAACTGCACGATGCGGGCGGAATGCGCCGGCTGCTGGCGCTGCAACTGTTCGATGAGTCCTTGATCAGCGACGAAACGGTCAATGAGCGGGTCGCAGTGGTGCGCCAGCAACCGGTCAGCGTGTTGTCGACCATGCAAGTGCCGAACATGACTTCGCGCCTCGGCGAGTTGCAGTGTCCGATCCTCGGTTTCTGGGGCATGAACGACAAATTCTGCCCGGTGTCTGGCGCGCAAACGATGATGCAACACTGCCAGACCATTCGCTTTGTACTGCTCAGCGAATGCGGGCATTGGGTGATGGTCGAGCACCGTGAACTGTTCAACCGCGAGTGCCTGGCGTTCTTTGAGGAGGCTCGCTCATGAGTGAACAACTGCGCCATCAATACGGCGAGGAGCTGTATCAGGCGTTGCTGAGCGGCACCACCCTGGCGCCGCTGACCGAGCGCTGGCCATCGATCAGCATCGAAGACGCCTACCATATTTCCCTCTACAGCATCGAACGACGGGTAGCTGCCGGTGACCGGATTGTCGGCAAGAAAATCGGCGTAACGTCGGCGGCGGTCCAGCAAATGCTCAACGTGCATCAGCCGGATTTCGGCTTCATCACCCGGCAGATGTCGTTCGCCAATGACGCGCAAATCTCCCTCGCCGCGAACAAGCTGATCCAGCCGCGCGCCGAGGGCGAGATTGCCTTCAAGCTCAAGCGCGATTTGATCGGCCCCGGTGTTACCGAAGCCGACGTTCTGGAAGCGACCGAGTATGTGACGCCGTGCTTCGAGATCGTCGACTCACGGATTCATGACTGGCGGATCCGCATACAAGACACGGTCGCCGACAACGCCTCTTGCGGTGTGTTCGTGCTGGGTGATGTTCAGGTCGATCCACGGACACTGGATTTGCCCAACTTGCGCATGCGTGTGTTCAAGAACGGTGAACTCCTGAGCGAGGGACTGGGCTCGGCGGTGCAGGGTAATCCGCTGACGGCCGTGGCCTGGCTGGCCAACACCCTGGGTGCCTTCGGTATTCCGTTCAAGGCCGGGGAAATCATTCTCTCTGGCTCTTTGGTGCCGCTGGAGCCTGCGCGTGCGGGCGACCGTTTTGAATTGACTATCGATGGCCTGGGCAGTGCCCAGGTGTCCTTCTGCGCCTGACCTGTGGGGTTTAACCGGATGAGCAAGAAACTCAGAGCGGCCATTATCGGCCCGGGCAATATCGGCACTGACCTGCTGATGAAAATGTATCGATCGGAATGGATCGAGCCGGTCTGGATGGTCGGCGTCGACCCCCAATCCGAGGGCCTTAAACGCGCCCGTGAATTGGGCGTGAAAACCACGGCCGAGGGCGTCGACGGTCTGCTGCCCCATGTGCTCGACGATGATATTCGCATCGCCTTCGATGCCACCTCGGCCTACGTACACGCAGAAAACAGCCGCAAGCTCAACGCGCTGGGGGTGATCATGATTGATCTCACGCCAGCGGCCATCGGCCCGTTCTGCGTGCCGCCGGTCAATCTCAAGGAGCACGCTTTGAGCCTGGCGATGAACGTCAACATGGTGACGTGCGGTGGCCAGGCGACCATTCCGATGGTCGCGGCAGTGTCACGGGTCCAGTCGGTGAGTTACGGCGAGATCGTCGCCACCGTGTCCTCCGGTTCGGTCGGCCCGGGCACTCGCCAGAACATCGACGAATTCACCCGCACCACGGCCGGAGCGGTGGAGAAGATCGGCGGCGCTCGACGCGGCAAGGCAATCATCGTCATCAATCCGGCCGAGCCACCGCTGATGATGCGCGACACCATCCACTGCCTGACGGATGACGAACCGAATCAGGACGCCATTCGCACCTCGGTGTTGCAGATGGTCAAGGAAGTGCAGCGCTATGTCCCCGGCTACAAGCTGATCAATGGCCCGGTGTTCGATGGGCACAAGGTGTCGATTTTCATCGAAGTCGAAGGCCTCGGCGACTTCCTGCCAAAGTCCGCCGGCAACCTCGACATCATGACCGCTGCGGGGCTGCGTACCGCCGAGATGTTCGCCGAAGAAGCCCACAAGGGCGCCCTGCAACTGCCCGTCCGTTGAGTGGAGAATTGCCATGAATTTGCAAGGTAAGAGCGTCCGTCTGCACGACATGAGCCTGCGCGACGGCATGCATGCCAAACAGCATCAAATCAGTCTGGAGCAGATGATCTCGGTGGCGACCGGCCTCGATGCCGCCGGCGTGCCGCTGATCGAAATCACCCACGGCGATGGCCTGGGCGGTGCGTCGCTGAACTACGGTTTCCCCGCCCACAGTGACGAGGAATACTTCGCGGCGGTGATCCCGCGTATGAAACAGGCCAAGGTCTCGGCGCTGTTGTTGCCGGGCCTCGGCACCCTCGATCATTTGAGAATGGCCCATGAACACGGGGTGTCGACCATTCGTGTGGCCACCCACTGCACCGAGGCGGACGTCTCCGGTCAGCACATCGGCATGTCAGCGAAGATGGGCCTGGATACCGTCGGCTTTCTGATGATGGCGCATATGGTCAGCGCGGAAAAACTGCTGGAGCAGGCGCGGTTGATGGAGAGTTATGGGGCCAACTGCATTTACTGCACTGACTCGGCTGGCTACATGCTGCCTGATGAAGTCACTGAGAAAATCGCTGCATTGCGAGCTGGGCTGAATGCCGGGACCGAAGTCGGTTTTCACGGTCACCACAACATGGGCATGGCGATTGCCAATTCCCTTGCCGCGATCGAAGCGGGCGCCGCACGTATCGACGGTTCGGTGGCGGGGCTGGGTGCGGGGGCGGGCAATACGCCGCTCGAAGTGTTTGTCGCGGTGCTTGAGCGGATGGGCGTCAACAGTGGCATCGACTTGTACCGGATCATGGACGTTGCCGAGGACCTGGTAGTGCCGATGATGGACCAGCCGATCCGCCTCGACCGCGATGCGCTGACCCTGGGTTACGCCGGGGTCTACAGTTCGTTCCTGTTGTTCGCCAAACGTGCCGAGCAAAAGTACGGCATTGCCGCACGTGAGCTGCTGGTGGAATTGGGTCGACGCGGCACCGTTGGCGGTCAGGAAGACATGATCGAAGACCTGGCGCTGACCCTGTCACGTTCGCGGGGTGTCTTGCCAACCTGATCTGGCGACAGCACAAAAAAGCCACCGGCCTTGCTTGCAGGCCCGGTGGTTTTTTTATGGAAGCAGATTACGCACCAACGGGGGATAGCAATTGATGGCACTGGCCGAGCAACTGATGAACGCGGTGGTCGGTCGGTAGGCTTCATTCTTGAAGCGCTGACACAGGCTGGCGGTGCTGCTGGCGCAGACGATGATGAACAGGGCACAGGTGGCTTTTCGCATAGCGAGCCTCGACACGGATTTTATTGTTGTAGAGGCAAGGTATTGCGGCTGGCGGAGCGGGGCTTCGTCCGAATGGACTACACAGGCCCCTGTGGGAGGGTCAGCCCGGATATTTGCGTACGACCTCGACCCCCTGTGGGAGCGAGCTTGCTCGCGATGGCGGTGTGTCAGGCGACGCTAATGTTGAATGTGCCGGCCTCATCGCGAGCAAGCTCGCTCCCACATTGGTTAGAGGGCCAGCCCGGGTATTTGCGTACGACCTCGATCCCCTGTGGGAGATTCTATGTTGCAGGGCAACCCCGCAACTTCAGGCCGGCTGGTATTTGCTCTGATTTTTCATCAGGGCAAATGCCACCCGGCAGAGTTTCCGGGCAAGGGCCACCAATGCCTGGGTTTTCGAGAAGCCTCTTGCCAAATATGACTCGTAAAACGGTTTCCATTTAGCTGAGCGACAGGCTGCCATTGCGGCGTTGTAAGCCAACCGGCGTACTTCCGGATCCCCTTTTTTGGTCAAGTGCCGGGGGCCGTTCTTCTTCCCGGAGTCATCGACCGTAAGGTCCATCCCTAGAAACGCGATGAACGCATCACTATTGGCAAAATCACCGCGCATAAAGGTCGTCGCCAACCCGGTTGCAGTCAGTTCGCCAACCCCTTCGATGGCTTTGCAGCGGTCGATATTCTCTTCAATACCCGCCTCTTTGCAGACCTTGCGCAGCAGTTTCTGAATGGCCTGATCCGCTTGCTTGAAGGCCTTTTGCTGGGCGGTCTGCACTTTCTTCAACAAGGGTTCATTGGCCCAGCTCAGCATCAGACCGGCATGGTTCTGGATTAGCGTTGCACGCCTGTGGAGCAGGCTTTTCAGCGAGGTGTAGGCCTTGGGTGGCGGGCTCCAGATCCGCAGTCCGTCTTGTTCGTTCGTCAAATAACGCGCCAGCAGACGGGCATCGCAGGGATCGTTCTTGGCTCGCTGGCCGATGCCGCGGCGATAGTTGCTCACCCGATAAGCATCCACGACATAGACCTGGTGACCCATCGCATGGGCCAACTCGACAGTGTCCAGGTGGTAGATGTTGGTGGCTTCAACGGCGATAGCGCTTTGGGCGGGCAATGTTTTAAGCCAGCGTTTAAGGGCTGTTCGATCGTTCTTGATGGCGTCAGTGGTTTGCAGGTCGGAGCGATAGATAACTATTTCAGCCTTGGCGATATCGATGCCAACAACCGTCTGCGAAGTAAGGATTGTCATGACGAATCCTCGGAGCTAGGGTTTAAGAGCTTGTCGGGGTCTACCGTTGCGCTGGCTTGCCTCTATCGTCGGTTTTACCGATGAATTCCTTATCGGCGCTTTGGGTAGAAAGGGCGGGACGAGAAGTCTCCCACGGTCTGTACTGGTCAGAGTCAGAATCGAGCTTTTAGTCCCGCCCACCCCTTCAAGTCTAAACATACAAGCGAGCTTGCTCGCGATGGCGGTGTGTCAGGCGACATCAATGTCGAATGTGCCGGCCTCATCGCAAGCAAACTCGCTCCCACATTGCTTAGAGGGTCAGCCCGGGTATTTGCGTACGACCTCGATCCCCTGTGGGAGCGAGCTTGCTCGCGATGGCGGTGTGTCAGGCGACATCAATGTTGAATGAACTGGCCTCATCGCGAGCAAGCTCGCTCCCACATTGGTTAGAGGGTCAGCCCGTGTATTTGCGTACGACCTCGATCTCCTGTGGGAGCGAGCTTGCTCGCGATGACGGTGTGTCAGGCGACATCAATGTTGAATGTGCCGGCCTCTTCGTCGGAACGCCGCCCGGAGCAAGCTCGCACACAGGTTTTGCGTGTCAACCCCGCCGGGCGAGGGCCCCCATGGCCATGAACAGTGCAGCAATGGCCCGCGCTTCGTTGAGTTCGCCGCGGGCGACCAGGTCGGGGATCTGCGTCAGCGGCACGCGCAGGCATTCCAGCGGTTCGGGCTCGTCGCCGACCAGTTGGCAGGGACTCAACTGTTCGGCCAGCACCACCCGGTAGCGATGGCACAGGTGACCCGGCGCCAGGGTCAGTTCGCCCAGTTCGCTGAGGCGTGCAGCGCGCATCCCGACTTCTTCGCAGAGTTCGCGTTGCGCCGCTTGCAGATAGTCTTCATCAGGCTCCGCGCCGCCCTTGGGCAGGCCGAGCACGGTTTTTTCGACACCGACCGCATATTCACGGACCAGCAATACATGCAGCGGATCGGGCATCGCCACCAGCATCACCGAGCGATAACCGGTGCCGCGCAGACGCTCGTAAACCCGCTGCTGGCCATTGCTGAATTGCAGGTGCAAAGCTTCGATCTGAAAATAGCCGCTTTCAGCCAGCAATTCAGTCTTGAGGATGGTCGGACAGTTGCGCATGGTCAGGCCCCTGGTTGGGATAAAGCCACTTTGCGCCGTGCCGGGATGGCCGCCATCGTCCGAGCGGACGAGGGCGGAGGTTGAACGCTAACCGAGGGTCGCCACGCTGCGCAGGATCAGCCGCACGAGCATGGTCTGGCGGGTCACGCCGGTCTTGGAGAAGGTTGACCGCAGGTGTGCCCGCGAGGTGTTGCGGCTGATGCCCAGCTCCTCGGAGGCTTCGTCGAGGGTCAAGCCGTTGGCCAACAACATGGCCAGTTGAGTTTCGGCCGGGGTGAAGTCGAACAGCGCGCGGACGATCTCCTGTGGCGCGGTGGACTGCTGTTCCGGGTCGCTGATGAAAATCACCACGGTGGGGCATTGTTTGCCTTCGCTCCAGTCCGACAACGGCACCGAGCGCACGATGATCCCTAGGTCCGCCCGCCCGGACGGTCGTTGCACACGAAGCGCTTCGACCACCGACGGGTTGCTGCTTTTTTGCGAGAGCAGCGACTGCTTCACCAAACGCCGAAACTCTTGAGTGTCTCGCGCAGTACCGACTTGCAGGCCGTCGTTGACCAGTTTGATGCCGTCCTTTTCCTGGATCAGCCGATCGGCGACCTGGTTGGTTTGCAGCACTTTGCCAGCCTCGTCGAGGATGATCGTACCGACCGCCAATTGATTCACCGCGCCGGCGTAGAGGTTGCGCTCGGCTTCGATGCGATTGAGCTGCATGTGGATCTTGATCGAGCGTTCCAGGTGCGGGATGAAGTGCGTCAACAGGGCTTTCTCTTCGTTGCCGAAGGCCTTGTCATCGCGTCCGCGACTGATGCGGATACGGCACTGGGCGCCGTCGCAGGTGTTGATGTCGGCGCCGAGAATGTGGAACACATCCACCGGTTCGAGGAAATTCTTGTAGAACTCCGAGTGCTGCCAATCGTCGTTGGACACGAACTCGGCGAGGGTCACCACCTGGCGGTTGGGCAGGTCGACAAACGGGTCGAGGGTGAAAAAGTGTTTGTTATACGACGCGGTCGCCTCGGTCGACGTGCCGGTGGTGTTGACCATCAAGCCATCCACATGCGCGCTGGGCGGACGCAGGATGAAGGTCACGTACTTGCTTTCCAGGTACACGTTGAGCTGGTTGAGAAAGGTCGCCCAGGGAATGGTTTCCAGCGGTCCCTGATAGAGGTTGCCGATCAAATCACTGAACGTATCGAGGCTGAGACTCTGCTGCATAGGGAAAACCGTTCTTATTATTAGCGTTGGCGGTGGCCGAGAATAAGCGCCGATATCGACTCCTTGCAACGCTCGGGCTCGAGGCCTGACGGGCGGCTGCCGGTCAGGCGCAGGGAGCGCAAAAGGCCGCTGTGTTCAGGCCCGTTCGCTGGCGCGCACGACGAACCGTTTTTGCTCCAGCACGTCGGCCGAGAGCGCCGCGACGTCGGTGTAGAACTGCTCGTACCAGCGGCGCAACTGATAGACCGGACCGTCGCCGTCACACAGCAACGGATTGTCGACGCGGGTCTTGTTGTGCCAGATCGTCACGTCCTCGTAGAAGGCTTCCTGGGCCTGTTGCACATAGGCCTTGGCCATCGCCTGATTCTGTTCTTCGCTCAGCCCCGGAATCTTTTTCACCAGCACGCCATAGCGCAGGGTGAAGCTGTCGAGGTCGATCGGCACATGGCAGTTGAGCAGGATCGAATGGATCGGCTGGCCGTTCATCGCGCCGGTCATTTCGGTGATCTGGTAGGCCGGGCCGAAGTAGGTGGCCACGGTGCTCAACGCGCTGTCGCCGGACAAACGCTCGCTGCGGGCACTCATGATCTGGGTGGCCAGATGGCCTTCGAAGACGTTGCTGAACGCCTCGACGGGGGCGCCATGTACCGTGCCGAAGTGCGCCATGTCGGCGATGTTGTCGATCAGTTCGCGGCAGTTGGTGCCGATTTGCAGATCGGCGACTTCCCACGCGGCCCACTCGTCACTGAAGCAAGCGTCAATGCGCGGGATGCGTTGCTCAGGGAGCGGCGGGTTGCCTTCCGGGTCATTCCAGACGAACAGCAACTGGTTTTCTTCCATGAGTGGCCAGCTCTTGAGCCGGGCCCGTGGCGGAATGCGTTTGGCGTAAGGAATGTCATCGCAGACACCATCGGCACCCCAGCGCCAGGCGTGGAACGGGCAGCGAATCGAGTTGCCTTCAACGCAACCGGTACTGAGGTCGGCGCCCATGTGCGGGCAATAGCCATCCAGAATATGCAGCTCGCCGTCTTCGCCCTGAAAGGCCACCAGCCGGGTGCCGAACACCTCCAGGCGATGGGTCTTGCCGTCGCGGTATTGGGCAGCCAGGCCCAGACAATGCCAGCCACGGGCGTAGCGGTCTTCCAGCAGTTTGGCTTCGATGCGGTGCAAGGTACTCATCTTATTATTCTCCCAGGGTTCACGGGCTTGGCGCCTGTCACGGATTCTGCCGCCCCTGTAGAAGCGGGCATCGTCTGAATGGACGATGGCCGGTTTACGCCCGCCCGCTCTACTGACGCCATTGGACCCAGTGCAGGAGTTGGCGATGAGCAATGAACAAGGGCCGGTCGCGGTGATTACCGGGGCCGCCAGTGGTATTGGCCGAGGTTTGGCCGAGCATGCGGCAAGGCTGGGGATGCGCCTGGTGCTGGCCGATCTCGATGGGCCGGGGTTGCAAGCGCTGTGCGATGAACTACAGACGGGCGGTGCGCAGGCGATTGCTTGCGTCACGGATGTTGGCGATCTGGCGCAAGTCGAGCGCTTGCGCGATATCGCCCTCGATCACTTTGGCGGGGTTGATCTGCTGTTCAACAACGCCGGAGTGATGCAGACCGGCTACAGCTGGGAAATCACTGCGCAGCAATGGCAGCGGATGCTCAACGTCAACCTCACCGGTGTGATCAATGGCATTCGCAGTTTCGTGCCGCTGTTTTTGCGCCAGGGGCGGGCGGCCCATGTGATCAACACGGCGTCACTCGCGGGCTTGCTCAGCAGCCCGTTGATGGCGCCTTACAACGTGACCAAGCAGGCAGTGGTCGCACTCTCGGAAACCCTGCACTACGAATTGAGCATGCTCGGTGTGCCGATATCGGTCTCGGTAGTGTGCCCAGGGCCGGTGGCCAGTGAAATCATGGCGTCGAATCAAGTGGTGGACGCGGCCGGTTCGTCATTCAGTCAATTGCTCGATAGCAGCATCCGCCAAGGCATGACGCCGAGCGAGCTGGCGGAGCAGGTGTTCGCCGCCATCGCCGAAAAACGCTTCTGGGTCTTCCCTCACAAAGGTTTCAAACCGGCGCTGGAGCGACGTATGCAAAGCATCCTGGAAGAAACCAATCCGCAGTTTCAAATGACCGATGTAGAGGGAAATGCCGATGCCGCTCGATAACCAGATCGTCGCAGTGCTCCAGCAGTTTCGCGACCTGCCGGAGCCGGATTTCAGCCAGCTCGATGCCAAGCAATATCGGCAGTTTTCCGACAACCTGCTGCCCGCCATCCCCGGCGACCCGATGATCGAAGTGCGTCACCTGCGGGTCGCGGGCGCGGCGGGCGAGCTGGATGCGCGGCTGTACCGGCCACTGGAGCAGGACAACCTGCCGCTGTTGGTGTTCTTCCACGGAGGCGGTTTTGTCATGGGCAACCTCGACACCCATGACAACCTCTGCCGTTCACTCGCCAGTTTGACGGAGGCGGTGGTGGTGTCGGTCGCCTACAGACTGGCGCCGGAAAACAAATTCCCGGCGGCACCACTCGATTGTTATGCGGCCACATGCTGGCTGGTCGAGCATGCGTCTGAACTGGGCGTTGATGGCAACCGGCTCGGCTTGGCCGGGGACAGCGCCGGGGGCAACCTGGCGCTCGCCGTGAGTCGGCTGGCGGCGCAACGTCAGGGGCCGAAAATCAGTCATCAGTGCCTGTTTTACCCGGTCACCGACGCCCGTTGCGACAGTCAGTCTTATGAGGATTTTGCCGAGGGCTATTTCCTCACCGGTGCGATGATGTACTGGTTTTGGCAGCAGTACCTGCGGGATGCCGATCAGGGGGATGATCCCTTGGCCTCGCCGTTGCGCGCCGACCGATTGGCGGACTTGCCGCCGACCACCCTGATCAGCGCCGAGTTTGATCCTTTGCGGGATGAGGGCGAGGCGTTTGCCTTGCGTCTGCGGGAAGCCGGCGTGGCGGTGCGCGTGCAGCGCTGCGAGGGCATGATTCACGGTTTTATCAGCATGGCGCCGTTTGTCGAGCGCGCTGCGCAAGCCTTGTCCGATGCCGCGGCAGACCTGCGCAGGGGGCTATCTGGAGAGAACACATAACCTGTGGGAGTGAGCTTGCTCGCGAAGAGGCCGGCACATTCAACATCTATGTCGCCAGTAACTATGTCATCGCGAGCAAGCTCGCTCCCACAGTAATTTCGGTTGCTCTCGGATGTTGCGTACACCCAATAACCCTGTGGGAGCGAGCTTGCTCGCGATGGCTATCTATCAGACACATTTAGCTCAAAGTCTGCCTCACCCTCTGGCATTTACAGGTCTAGCCTTCTCATGACATCTGCATGAGAGAGGCAAAGGAATGCCTGACTTACCCGCTTCACATCGTCTACGCATTGGCCGCTATCCCGAACCCAACGGGATTTATCTACTGACCACCAACACACTTGGCCGAGAACCCGTTTTCAAGGATTTCGGCTTGGGCAGGTTGGTCGTTGACCAATTTCGAAGTGCCCAGGAACAAGGCTGGGCGAAGTCTTTGGCCTGGGTCGTCATGCCCGATCATTTTCATTGGTTGATCGAATTGCAGCAGTGTTCACTGAGTGAACTGATGCAAAAAACCAAATCATTGAGTACGCGCTCGGTGAACATGTCCTGCGGTCGAAGAGGCAGCCTTTGGCAACAGGGTTATTACGATCGGGCGTTGCGGCGAGATGAGGACTTGGTGAAGCTTGCTCGCTATGTCGTTGCGAACCCGTTGCGGGCAGGGTTAGTAGAGAAGCTGGGCGAGTATCCGCTGTGGGATGCGATCTGGGTTTGAGCAGAAACCGTGTCGCCTCCATCGTCGGAACGCCGCCCGGAGCAAGCTCGCTCCCACAATAGTTCGGGGTGTTCGCAGATTTTGTGTACACCCAGTAACCCTGTGGGAGCGAGCTTGCTCGCGATGGCGGTGTGTCAGAGACATCAATACTGAATGTCAAACCGCAATCGTCGGAACGCCGCCCGGAGCAAGCTCGCTCCCACAAGGGAGGTTCTGCGTGCCTTAAGGTTTTATTCCCCGCAACATTTCCTTCGCCTGATCCTGCACCGCACTGGGTGCACTCATGTTGCCGTCGATCACGGTGATCACCGCATGCCCCTGCCACAACTGATACGCATCGGCCTGTTGCTGGGCGACCGTCGGTGTCGGCGGGGCCACCAGGTTGACGTGAACCACGCCGTCGGTGCCGCGCTGAGAAGTGAAGTTCACCCGATCCCAATTGCCGATCGGGGCAACACTCACGCCTTTGACGTCACTGGCCGCCAGCGCCGGGTAATTGATATTCAACCCGCTGACACCCGGCAAACCGAGCACATTCAATTCGCAGTCGGGGTTGTTTTTTCCACAGGCCTTTTTGGCTTGAGCACCCGCCAGGCTTGCCTGCTCAATAACCTTCACCGCAAACCGGGCGGTGTCATCCATGGCATCGAGGGTTTTGCGGTAGCCGGCCTGTTGGTCGCGGATGATCAGGTCCATGTCGATGGCGGTCGACACCGCCACCGCCGGAATGCCCTTGAACATTGCGCGGATCGCTGCGTTCAAGGTGCCGGACATTTGCGTCAGCGGGCCGACGTTTTCGCCAAAATTACTGCCCGACACCACCAGGTCTGGCGGATTGCCTTTGAGCAGCACGTCCAGGCCAACATTGACTGCATCCACCGGGGTGCCGATGGCGGAAGTCTTGCCCGGGGGCGGGGTGTAGCCCTCGGGTGGTCCGACACAAAATTTGCCTGGCGCCAACTCGGTCACTGCCAACGCCTGCCCGGGCACGACCACGCTGGCCGCGCTGATGCCACTGCTGTCGTTCAACGGACCAACGAGGGTCACCTGATGCCCGGCGGCGGTCAGCGCCCGGTACATCGCATCGATGCCGGGCGCCCGACAACCGTCGTCGTTGGTCAGCAGGATGTTCAGGGCATTGGCCTGCATCGACAGGCTGACGCTGGCCACGGTGATGACGCCAGTGAGCAATTTATTCATGGGAGTTTTCCGTGAAATGAGCGAGTTCAAAAAAGCACAACGCCCTGACCGAGTTATTCGGTCAGGGCGCAGAGGGCTTAGCGAGTGCCGAGTTTGCGCAGGTTGCCGGGGGTGAATTCGTCTTCAGTGAAGGCGGTAGCGTTGAGTTTGGCGGGTTTTTGATCGATCAACATCCGGTCAACCAGATAGGAGCCGGCGATCAGGTCATGGTAGATCCCGAGGCGAGCGTGGTAGCGCTGCAGCTCGTAGGCGTAGATCGAAGTTTGCATGTTGGTGCGCCAGAGCACGCCGCGGCTGTCGTAGTTGTCGGCCAGGGTAGCGGCCCAGGAATCCTCGTCCAGGTACAACACACGCTTGGCGTAAACATGCCGGGCGCCTTCTTTAAGTGTTGCCTGCAAGACCCAGACGCGGTGCTTTTCATAGCGCATGTACTGCGGATCGATGTGGCCGGTGGTGGCCAGGATCTGGTCGGTACTCACGCTCGGGTCGTCGATCTTGTAGTTGTGGTACGGAATGTAGATTTCTTTCTTGCCGACGATGGTCCAGTTGTAGCGATCCGGTGCACCGTTGAACAAACGGTCTTCGTCATACACCCGAAAACCGCCGGCGCCGCTCGGTGAGTCATAGCCTACAGTTGGCGCACGACGTACCCGACGTTGACCCGGGCTGTACTGCCAGGCCTGGCGAGGTGAGGCGGTCGGGTTGATGAACTCGTGACCGACGACAATCTCGCCTTTCTTGCGCACCGGCTCCAGGGTGGTGATCAGGAAGTTGGTGAGAATGCCGTTGGCGCTCTCCAAGGTTTTATCCGGGCTGGACCAGATCGAGAAGATCTTGTAATTGACCTCTTCCAGTACCCGTTCCTTGTTGGAATAGACCACCGCCTGCCCGTAGTTGGCCTCTTCGGTATTGGCGCGTCCGGCCAGCGTATGGTTGAACATCAACTCGCTACCGTTCTTGGGAATCGGGAACGGCGAGGCGCCCCAGGCGTTTTGCGTGTCGTTGTTGTCGTTGGCCAGTTCGGCGCTGACCGCGTTTTTCTTGACGAGGTCTTCCAAGCGCTGATCGAAACGGAAGTCGCGATGGCTCGGATACACCGGAATGTTGAAGGTCGAGGGGTAGCGTTTTAGCAACGCTTTTTGGCCATCGGTGAGGTTGTCGGCGTACTTGTCCATGTTCTGCGCGTTGATCACGAACAACGGTTTTTCTGCCGAGTACGGGTCCGGGTACGGCGTACCGGGGCCGGCATACTTGAGTTGCGGCGGCAGGCCGCGCCATTTTCCGGTCCAGGCCGGGATGCTGCCGTCGGCGTTGCCCGCTTTCTCGGCACCCATCGGGGTCAGGTCCTGACCCAGGCGTGCAGCTTCTTCATTGCTGATTTTGGCCTGAACCAGGCCACTGCCGAGCAGGCTGACGGCCAACGCCGTGCCCAACAATGTGTGGGTAAATCTAGACATGCTGTGCTCCTCCATCAGGGGATTCAGAACCGGTATTTGAAGTTGAGGGCGACGTTGTCGCGGTCGGCCAACGGGGCGTTGTTGGCGTTGCCCAGGTAGGCGTTGTAACGGGCTTCAACGGTGAAGTTGCCCAGATAGCGCCACGAGCTGCCGATGCTCGCGCGGTCGTCGCCCTGGCCTGAGTTGATCGAGCCCACCAGTGCGCTGTCATGCTGGGCGGCGGTGCTGTAGGTGACGGGCACCGACATGTCCCAGCCGCTGAACACGTTGTTGTAATCGAAGTTCGCCTGAACCGTGTAACCGAAGGCGTCGCGGTCGTAGACCAGACTGTCGGTGCCCGGCTGCGAGAATCCAGGGGCGAATGTCACCGGTTCCGACTTGTCGTTGCTGAGCACGGTGTTGTAGACCAGCTCACCGATCAGGGTGGTGTTGTCGGCCCATGATGTCGGGCCGAGCACGTAGATCATCGACGTCTGCGCCTGCATGGTTTTGCCGCGCACCGGGCTTGAGAAACCGTTATCGACCATCACTGGCTGACCGTCGCGGTAGCTGACTTCACCGGCCCAGCTCACGCTGCCCAGCACCGTGGCGAAACTCGCGCCGTACAGGTCGATGTTGTCGAAGTAGCGCACCCGGTAGTGCCCCAGGTCGGTCTGGAAATCCAGTGACGGGGTCTTGTCGTGGTAGCGCGAGTAGTAGAGGCCGAACTCGGTGTTGTTCAGCGACTCTGCCGCATAGGTCAGGGCCACACCGTATTGGCCGCTGTCGCTCGGCTTGTCGTCACCCAGGCGTGTCAGGAAACCGCTGGCATCGTTGAAGCCGCCCTCGTCGATGAAGTCGGTGGTGGAAAAGTAGCTACCCACGCCGAACAGCTCGGTCTTTTCCCATTTGTATTGGTAGTAGGCCTGCAGATCGAGGCTGTCGGTCAGGCTGAACTGGGTAAACAGTTGGCCGACGGGCAGCAAGATCTCCTTGACCTCAACCCCGGGAGTGGTCGACTTGGTCGCATCCACCGGGCTCTGGGCGGCGGAAATGCCGGGGTAGAACAGGCTTTCACCCCAGCTCACCACCTGATTGCCGAGCCGCGCGTTGAAGTTGTGGCCACCGATGTCCCAGGTGCCATACGCGTAGTAATCGAGCATGCGCAGTTCATTGCGGTGTTGATCGATGGTGTCCTGGGAGAACCGGTCGGGACGGTTGCAATGACCACCGGCGAAGCAGTTCGAGGTGCCCGTGTCGTTGTCGTTGCCCTGATCGTAAACGTTGTCGTAGAACCCCGTCCCACGCAGGAACACCCCGTAATCCTCACGCCATTTGATGTTGGCCTCGGTGAGAAAACCGCTGCGGTTGTTGATCAGGCTGCCTTTGTCGAACGCGTTGTCGCCATCGTTGCCGTTGGCATTGGCCGTCAGCTTGTGATCGCGGGACTCGGCCCGCCAGGCCAGGCTGTACGTCAGCGTGGTGTCCCAGTCGACGCTCAAATCCTCGTTCGGCTGGAAATTCATGGCGCTGGCTTGACTGCCCAGTCCACCAGCCAGCAAGAGCATGGCCAGCTGTACGCGAGGGTGCAGCGATTGTGGGGCGATTATTGTTTTTATCATGTCGTCCTCATGCCCAGGTCAGACCTGCCCGACCTGCATTTCAGGGGGGTGATTGGTGCTGTGGGCGACTATGGAGTCAGCTTTCGAGCGCAACATCGTCCAAGCGGACTAAGCGATTTGCACAGGGCCGGCAACGCCGGATCCTTGTAGGAGCTGTCGAGTGCAACGAGGCTGCGATCTTTTGATCTGGCCTTTTAAGAGATCGCAGCCTCGTTGCACTCGACAGCTCCTACATCTATGGTTACCCCCTTTTCTGCAATACTGTTTTTGATGCGTGTTTGGCTTGCTTTCATCTATCCGGCGTCTGAGTGGGGGTTGTGGTCCCCGCGCCTCGATGAGAATCGATGCCCGACGATCCTAATTAGTGGAACGGCCTTTCAGCCGTGTAGGAGCTCAGGGTTGTCGTCAGGCCGGTTGGCCGTTCACGTCATCTGTTATCCAGCATCGCAAAACCAGGTGGGTGGTGCTCGGGTGACAGCAGGGTCAGGCGTTCATCTTGGCTGGCCCTGCATCGAATTCAGTGTGGTGTGCTGCGATTGCCCAGGCGATCCTCGCCAGCTTGTTGGCCAGCGCACAGACCACGAGATTGGAGTGATGGTGGGACGCTAATAACTGGCGGACCCAGTCCGCCAAAGCGCCTTTCTGTCGCTCCAGCTGGATCAGGTAGACACGGGCGCACTGGATGAGCAGGCGCCTCTGGTTTCGATCACCGCGCTTGCTGATGCCCAACAGGACGGTCTTGTCGCCCGTGGAATGCTGTTTGGGCACCAGCCCGATGGAGGCTGAATAGCCTCGGCCGCATTTGAATTGTTTGCCATCGCCCAACTCGGCAGCCAGGACGGTGGAGGTGATCGGGCCTAAGCACGGTATTGTCATCAAGCGCGATGCCAGATCATCTTCAGCGGCCTGGCATTGCACTCGCTTATCCAGTGTCTTGATCCGCTCAGTCAGGTAGTTGAAGTGCTCATGCAGCATCGTCAGATTTAGTTTGATGGCCTCAGAGAATGAACTCGTCTCAAGCAGCCCCGGCAGTTCATTGATCGACTTGAAGCCGGGGGCCAGGCTGACGCCAACCTCCAGAAGGGCGGCGTGAATCCGATTGACGGTTGCGGTGCGGTCTTTGATGAACGCATCGCGGGTGGAGTTGAGCATGGCCAGCGCCTGTTGGGCCTGGGTTTTGGGCGGCACAAAGCGCATGGTGGGGCGAGTCGCCGCCTCGCAGATCGCCTCGGCATCGGCGAAGTCGTTCTTGTTGCTTTTCACGTAAGGACGCACGAGATGAGGGGCGATGAGCTTGGGCGTATGGCCCAGCTTGGCGACCTGTTGTGCCATGAAGTGGGCGCCGCCACAGGCTTCCATCACGACGGTGCAGGGTTCGAGATTCGCCAGATGTTGGATGAGCGTCATTCGAGTGAATTTTTTGCGGTAGAGCTCATTCCCGCGCTCATCTTGTGCATGCAGATGGAAGGTACGTTTTCCTAAGTCGATGGCGGCAATAGCTACTTTCATGGCAACGGTCTCCGATGAGCCCCCTGTGAAAGCTTAGTGGGCGATCACGGGCGGCGGCGGGGGTAGCCATTTCATTAGGGGATCAGGGGGCTGCAGTCTGCGCTTAGTCCCATCGGACGATGACCGTTCAGGGCACGCGGCGAACAATCCCGAGACCGACTGCACCGGGCGAAGATCTGGCGGCGGCGGTTTCTGCCTGATGGGCGCTGAGCAAAGGTGATCGCATGAAAGCTGCCGGGATCAAATGGGATGAGTGCTGCGATGTACTGGTGATTGGCTCCGGAGCGGGGGGAATGACTGCGGCGCTGCGTGCCCACGATCTGGGGCTCAATGCGCTATTGATCGAGAAGAGCGCCGAATACGGCGGCACCTCGGCGGTGTCCGGTGGCGGCATCTGGATACCTGACAACCATCGGATCAAAGCCCTGGGCGGCAGTGATTCAGCGGAAGAAGCGATTGCCTATATCCGTGCGGTGACCCATGGCGAGATCGATGACGGACGTATCGAAGCCTATGTCGAACACGGTCGCGAGATGGTCGAATACCTTGAGCAACAGACCCGCGTGCGTTTCGAGGCGCAGCCTCGCTATGCCGATTACTACCCGGAAGTCGAAGGCGGAAAACCGGGCTACCGCTCCATGGACCCGCAACCGTTTGACGCCGCCGAACTGGGTGAGGAGTTTCTGCGCATGCGTGCGCCATCCCCCGGAACACTGATGATGGGACGCATGGCGATGACCATGAAAGAGGCGCAGGTTCTGCTGTGTCGTGGCCCTGGCTGGTTGCGACTGACGCTGCGGGTGATGTGGCGTTACTGGCGTGACCGCGAGGGCCGACGGTTGTCACGCCGCGACCGTTTCCTGACCCTTGGCAATGCATTGATCGGCGCCTTGCGCTGTTCGTTGCAGGATCGCGGCAAGTCCCTTTGGCTGAACTGTGCACTGGAAGAACTGCTGCTCGTTGGTGATCGGGTTGGCGGCGCTCGCGTCTGTCGCGACGGGCAATTACTCAACGTCAAGGCACGCTACGGCGTGATCATCGCGGCCGGTGGTTTCGAGCGTAATCAGGCGATGCGTACGCAGTATCTGCCACAGCCGACCCAGGCCACCTGGAGTGCCACACCGCCGCACAATACCGGTGACGGCATTCGCGCCGGTCAGGCAATCGGTGCTCGCACTGCGCTGATGGACCATAGCTGGTGGGCGCCGACCACTCATGTCCAGGGTGAGGAAAAACAGCGCGCGCTGTTCGTCGAACGGACCTTGCCTGGCTGCGTGCTGGTCAACTCTGCCGGCGAACGCTTCGTCAACGAAGCCGCGCCCTATACCGATATCGTTTACGCGATGTACGCCAACAATCGCGAAGGCGCGGTGAGTGTGCCGTGCTGGATGGTGTTCGACGCCGAATTCCGCCGCAAGTACCCCTGCGGCGCGTTACTACCAGGCTACGCCCAGCCCGATTGGCAGCTGCCCGAGCATCTGCGCGAGTACTTTTACAAGGCTGCGAGTTTGCAGGCGCTGGCAGAAAAAATCGGCGTCGACGGTGCCGGGCTGGTCCGTACGGTGCAGCGTTTCAACGGCATGGCCGTGCAGGGTGTCGACGCTGATTTCCATAAAGGTGAATCGCTGTTCGATCGCTACTACGGTGATCCGAATGTGCAGCCCAATCCTTGCCTGGCGCCGTTGCTCAAAGGTCCGTTCTACGCCGTGCGCATTGATGCCGGGGATATCGGCACCAAGGGTGGTTTGCTGACCGATGTTAACGCCCGCGTGTTGCATGAGGACGGGCAACCCATCAACGGTTTGTATGCCATCGGCAACAGCGCCGCTTCGATGATGGGGCGCACGTACCCGGGCGCCGGCTCGACCATTGGCCCGGCAATGACCTTCGGTTACGTGGCGGCCAATCACATCAAGTGTCAGAGCGAGACCAGCTCGGCCAAAAGCCTGTTCAGGAGCATCGAATGAATCAGCCACTTAAACAAGTCGCGGTGGTGACCGGCGCCAGTCGCGGGGTCGGTCAGGGCGTCGCCCTGGCCCTTGGCGCTGCGGGCATGACGGTGTTCGTCACCGGACGTGCGCCGGAGCACGGTGGATCGAATTTGTATGGGCATGCATTGCGCGGCTCACTCAAGGACACGGCTGCCGCGATTACTGCGGCGGGTGGGCGGGGTATCGCGGTGGTCTGCGATCATGCCGATGATGCGCAGGTCCAGGCACTGTTCGCCCGGGTTGAAAGCGAATGCGGGCAACTGGATTTGCTGGTGAACAATGCTGCGTTCATTCATGACCAGTTGATTGAACCGGGACCTTTCTGGGAGAAACCGCTGGACCTGGTACGGATCCTCGACGTTGGTCTGCGTTCGGCCTATATCGCCAGTTATCACGCCGCGCCGTTGTTGCTGCGCAGCGGTCGAGGGCTGATTTGTTTCACCTCGTCATTCGGTGCCGGGTGCTACATGCATGGCCCTGCGTATGGCGCGCAAAAAGTGGGTTGCGACAAGTTGGCGGCCGACATGGCCATCGACTTCGAGGGGCGAGGCGTGGCGGCGTTATCGCTATGGCTCGGCCCGCAACTGACCGAACGCACCCGGATAGCCGGCGAGCAACATGGCGAGCAATACAAGGCCTTTCTGGCAGATGCCGAAACCCCGCAATTCAATGGCCGGGTGATTCACGCTCTGCTCAATGACCCGCAGTTGATGACGTTCTCCGGGCAGACATTAATCACCGCCGAAATCGCCGCCGGTTACGGCATCAGCGAAGCCGGCGGCCGCCAGCCACCTTCCCACCGCGCCATGCTCGGCGACCCGCGCCAGCAGCATCCGGCACGGGTGATCTGACGATCTCAAATACTGCTTTATCCCCGTAGCAGCTGGCGCAGCCTGCGTTCGGCTGCGCAGCAGTCGTAAAATCAGCTACCACGGTTGGACAGGTTAACCGCATGAGCTGGATTGACGACTGCTGCGCAGCCGAACGCAGGCTGCGCCAGCTGCTACAGGTTTGGGGATTTATTCGGCATCCATCTCAGCCCACTCACGCAACACATTCTTGGTCACTTTGCCCGCTGCGTTGAGCGGCATGCTCTCAAGCACCCGCACCCGGCGCGGGACTTTGTAGTTGGCCATCTGCTCACGGCACCAGGCGAGGAATCGGGCTTGCTCGATCTCGATGCCTGGAGCCGGCAGCAGGAACGCCATTGCCACTTCACCAAGACGTTCATCGGGGATGCCGATCACCGCGACCTGGGCCACGCCGGGGTAGGTCAGCAAACAGTGTTCGATCTCCGCCGGGTACACATTGAAACCTCCAGTGATGAACATGTCTTTGAGGCGGTCGGTGATGCGCAGGTAACCCTGTTCGTCGAGCACGCCGATGTCCCCGGTGTGCAACCAGCCGTCGGCATCGAGGACTTCCCGGCTGGCCTGCGGATCATTGAAATAACCCTGCATCAGGTTGTAGCCGCGCACCTGAACCTCGCCGGGAACGTTGGCCGGCTGGCTGCGGCCGGTGTTGCCAACGCAGCGAATTTCCACACCGGGCATGGCCCGGCCGCTAGTGTTGGCGACCAATTCCGGCGAATCACCAGGACGGCAGATCGTCGCAAAACCGCAGACTTCGGTAAGACCGTAGGCGGTGACGATGGTGGCAAACCCCAGTTCGTCGCGCATACGCCGGATCATCTCCACCGGAATCGCCGCGGCACCGGTCACCGCTACCCGCAATGACGTCAGGTCAAATTCGCTGCGTTGCGGATGGGCAAGCAATGACTGATAGAGCGTCGGCGGGCCGGGCAGCACGGTGATCCGTTCGCGCTCGACGCATTCAAGCACCGCCTGCACATCGAACACCTGCTGCGGCACGATGGTGCAGCCGCGCATCAGCGCCGCCAGCCAACCGGCCTTGTAACCGAAGGAATGGAAGAACGGATTGACGATCAGGTAGCGATCGCCCTCACGCAAACCCACCACCTCGCTCCAGTCGCGCACCACCCGCAGGTTTTGTCCATGGTTGGTCATCACGCCTTTGGGCTTGCCGGTGGTGCCTGAGGTGAACAGCAGGTCGGACAGCGCTTGTGGGCCAAAGCTTTGTTCGCGGGTTCGTAGGGACAATTGCGAAACGTCTGCGCCCAGGTCGAGGAAGTCATCCCAGTTCAGGGTGCCCGAACCACCGTCGCGCAAGGTGACGATCTGCCGTAGCGCCGGCAGTGCTTCAGACGCCAGCATGCGCGGGTAATCGGCACCCAGAAATTCACCGATGGCAAACAGCACGCAGGCACCGCTTTCGCGAAGGATGTAACCAGCCTCGCTGCCCTTCATGCGGGTGTTGAGTGGCACCAGTGCTGCGCCGACACTTTGTAGCGCACCGGCGGCCACGATCCACTCCCACATATTAGGCGCCCAGATCGCCACCCGATCTCCGGCTTGGACGTTCAGTGCCAGTAGCGCGCGGGCGGCTTGGCGGCGCAGCTGGTCGAGTTCTCGGTAGCTGATCGAGCGCCCGTCATCCTCGATGGCCGGGCGGTCGCCGTAGGCCTGGGCAGCGTTGGCGAACAGTTGAGCGATGGTCAGTGCGGTTGCGACAGGCGGCATGTGGCCTCCCCGGTTAGAAGACAGTGGCGAAAAAGGGAGTGGGCCGGGCAGGGCGCCCGGCCGGATAGCGAATTACTGGGCGGGCGGGGCGAAGCGGCGACCGGCGGAGAAACCACCGTCCACTGCGATCATCTGGCCGCTGACAAAGGACGCTTCGTCTGACGCCAGGAACAGCGCGACGTTGGCCACTTCTTCCGGTTGCCCGGAGCGATTGAGCATGTGCTGCGAGGCAAAGAAGGCGTGGAAGGCTTCCTGCTCGCGGACCATGCTGGTCATCGGCGTTTCGATCAGGCCGGGGCACAAGCCGTTGACGCGGATATTGGCGTAGCCGTAATCAATGGCCATCGAGCGGGTCAGCTGGTTGATGCCGCCCTTGGAGACGTTATAAGCAACGTTGCCGTCGCAGCCTTGCAGGCCGAAGATCGAGCCGACATTGATGATCGAACCGCTGCGTTGGGACACCATCGATTCCAGCGCGTATTTGCTGGTGAGCATGCTGCCCGTCAGGTTGATGTCCATCACCCGTTGCCAGTTGGCGGTGGTGGTCTGGGTCACGCTGCCCTGATCGGCAACGCCGGCTGCGTTGACCAGCACGTCGATGCGCCCGAAGTGGCCGATGACTTCTTGCATGACCTGCTGGACCTGCGCTTCATCGCGCACATCGAGGGTCATGAACAGGCCAGGGAAATCCGCCGGTGCGGTGCCGATGTCCAGCCCCACCACTTGCGCGCCTTCAGCGGCGAAGCGGCGCACACAGGCCAGACCGATCCCTGAAGCGCCGCCGGTAACCACCGCGACCTTGTTCTGCAAACGAGCCATAACTGCACCTCTTTTATTGTTGTGGGCTAATGCTGTGGCCGAGTCTAACCGCAGACCCGGCCAAGGTGATCGTCCGTTGAGACTATGGCTGACGGACGTTCAATCCGGGAATTTCAACCGTACCCGGGCGCCGGTTGGACGGCTCTGGCAGGCCAGCGTCCAGCCTTCGGCCAACTCTTTGGGACTGAGCACATCGTTGCGTGCCAACTGAATCTCACCTTCCTGGACGACGCACATGCAGGCCCCGCAAAAACCTTCTTCGCAAGAAGAAGGCACGTCCAGGCCTGCCGCTTTGCAGCTTTGCAGCAGGGTGTCGCCGGGGCTGCAGGCGATTTTGTGTTGCTGACCATCGAGTTCGACGATCAGCGCTTCGCACTGCGAGCCGAGTGCCGCGGCCCGGGCCAGCGCCTCTTCGGCCAACAGTTCGTCAGGGTCCGGAGGCGAGACAAAGCGCTCGACATGGATGCGTTCGGCGGCTTCGCCCAGTCCCAACAGCGTGCGCTCCACGGTGTCCATGAACGGCCCCGGTCCGCAGATAAAGTAGTCACCGCCAGCCGAACCGCGCAGCAGATGACGCACCTGGGCGTCGGTCAGGAAACCCTGAACCGAGTCGAGGACGTGCACCAGGTGCAGTTGATCAGGATGCGCCTTGATCAACTGACATAACTCATCCTTGAAAATCACCGAGGCTTCTTCACGGTTGGCGTAGATCAACTTGATCGGCCGCTGGCTGCTGTGCAGCACTGATTTCAGGATCGAAAACACCGGGGTAATGCCCGATCCTCCGCCGAACAGCACCAGCGGTCTATCAACCGATTGCTCCTCGTCCAGACAGAAATGCCCGGCTGGCGGCAACACCTCCAGCCAGTCGCCGACCTGGACCTCGTTCATCCAGTTCGACACCCGACCGCCCTCGACCCGTTTGACCGTGACCTTGGGCCGCGCATCCGACAGCGGCGAGCTGGCCATGGAGTAACAGCGGGTCAACAGCTTGCCGGCGCAGGGCACGCGAAAGGTCAGGAACTGGCCCGGTTTGTAACGAAAGCGCTCACGCAAGGTTGGCGGTATATCCAGCACCAGCGAGCGCGCATCAAAGGTCTCGTCGATCACCGCGCACACTTGCAATGAGTAGCTTCCCGTCGCTGGTTCGGCCGGTGTCAGGTTCTGCTGTTGCGTGCCCATGTTCACCTCGGCCTCAGAGCCCGCTGATCAATTGGGCGTTGTCGACGCGGATCTCGGCGCCGTTGACGAAACGTGACTCGTCAGTGGCGAGGAACAGCACCACATTGGCGATGTCCCGGGGCGCGCACATACGATTCATCGGGTCTTGGTCGAGGGATTCCTGAGGGATCGGCTGGCCGCCGGTCAAGGCCTGGGTCATCGGCGTGTTGACGCCATCCGGGTGCACGCTGTTGCAGCGAATGCGGTAGCCCTGTTGCTTGCAGTGCAAGGCAATCGAGCGAGTCATTGCCGCCACCGCGCCTTTGGACGCCGAGTAGGCACAGAACATCGGCATCGCACCCAGCGCCGCCACCGACGACATATTGATAATCGAGCCGCCGCCGGTTTCCTTCATGGCCTGGATCGCGTATTTGCAGCCGAGAAAGTAACCGTCGCCATTGATTTTCTGCACCTTCTGCCACAGTTCAAGCGTGGTGTCTTCGATGCTGCCCAAGGCCAGAATCGCAGCGTTGTTCACCAGTACGTCGAGGCGCCCGAAGTGTTCCAGGGTGGTTTTGATCACGTGTTGCCAATCGCTTTCGCTGGCAATGTCGTGGCGAATGAACAGCGCATTGCTGCCGATTTCTGCGGCGACCTGACGGCCGGCTTCTTCGTTGAGATCGGTCAGCACGACTTTGGCGCCTTCGCAGGCCAGCAGCAGAGCGTCTTCGCGACCGATGCCGCTGGCGGCGCCGGTGATGATGCAGACTTTGCCTTCTACACGTTGCATTGTTGTTCTCCTGAGCATGTGGTTTGAAGTGCGACTTGATCGGCCAGATGGGCAGCGGCCCGGCGACCGGAATAGATGCAATCGGCCAGCGACAGGCCGGAGACATAAAGGTTGGAAGCGATCCCGACTGCATTGCGGCCGGCGCTGTACAGACCACGGATCGGCTGACCTGCGTGGTCCAGCACCTGACCGCTGTGCTCGCAGACTTTCAGCCCGCCAAGGGTGATGACAGGGCAGGGAAACAGGCGGCTGGCGAATGACAGATCGAGGGCGTACCACGGCCCCTGGTCCATGTCGGCGAGCATGGCTTGCGATTTGCCGAACGTATCAACGACTTCGCCCCGCGCGGCGCGGCTGTAGGTTTCCTCGCTCTGTCGCAGGACCTCGATGGGCAAACCGCAACGCTTGGCCAGCTTCGTCAAGCTGTTGCTGCGCCGGGCGTTAAACAGCAAATTGAGCAGCACCGGCAGGCGCTGGAATTGCCAGACCTTGCCCGGCCCGACCTGACGCAATGCCTCGCGCACCAGCGCCCGGTTGAGAATCAGAATCGCGCGACCGTCCTGCTCTTCGACCATCGCGTGGCCGAGGGTCGCACCGTAGATTTCTTCGTTGGCGTAACGCTGACCCCGAGCATTGACGATCAGCCCTCGGGCCCAGGCCAGTGGTGGATTGATAAAACGCCAGGCGCTGACCTTGTCCATCCGCGCCACGCTGCCACCGGCACTCTGGCCCAGGGCGATTCCGCTGCCGTTACAGCCTGTGGTCCCCAGCGGCAAACCGGCCAGATACTGCGGCGCATGCTGGCGGACCCACCCGCGATTGAAGATAAAACCGCCGCTGCTCAGCAACACACCCTGTTCGGCGCGAATCAGCTGGCGTTCGGCACTGGTTTGTTCGATGCGTCGCAAGCGAGCGCGCAAACGGTCGGCCAATGCCGGGGCGTACATGTGGATGGCGCTGGCCCAACGTGAAAGCCGGGCATGTTGACGGGCTGCGCGACTACCGGGCGGCAGGTGCCAGGCTTCGACCCCCAACACGTGATCGCTGGTGTCAAGCACCAACCGCCGCACTTCGCACTGGCTGCGCAGGCGCGCACCGTGACGCAAGGCGCTGGCCTTGAGCGGGGCGAACAGGCTGGCGCCGGACATGCCGGGGCCTTTGGTGCGGTGACCGCGAGGTGCCGGTTTGGCAATGGCGGCATAGGCCGGTACGGCTTCGTTGCCGGAGTAATAAAGGTAGTACTGGTCGCTCGGGTACGAAGTTTTATGCGGCGGTACGCTGGATTCGAACGCGACACCCTGACGCTCAAGCCACGCCAGTTGTTCGGCACTGCCTTCGCAGAAACTACGCAGCGTCTGACTGCTGACGGCTTCGCCGACTTCCTGGCGCAGGTAGTTGAACATCGCTTCGCTGCTGTCTTCATAGCCAGCCTGGCGCTGATACGGCGTGCCGCCACCGGCATACACCACTCCGCCACTGAGCGCGGTGGCGCCGCCACCTTCAAAGCGGTCCAGCGCCAGCACCGTCAATCCGCGACTGGCGGCTTCGATGGCGGCACAGGCGCCGGCGCCGCCGAAACCGACCACCAGCAAGTCGCAGCGATCATCCCAGTTCAGCTGGTCGGCGCTGCTCACTCGCAACGCCGTCAACCCGTTCAGGCTGTCCATTTTTTCAGGCCTCAGCCAGCGACAGCGAAGGAGGGGACGGGTTTGGCGGTGGTGGTGTAGGTGCCGTCGAGGTAGACCAGCGGGGTGATCGCTTCGCTGGTGTGGATTTGCAGGATGCGCCCGATGAATACGGTATGGGTGCCGTAGCTGAAGTGGCCGTCTTGCCGGCAGAGGATTGCCGATTGGGCGTCTCCCAGATAGGGAATGCCGCCGGCACTGGTCAGCCAGTTGCCACGGTCGAATCGTGCTTCGCCTTTGATCGCGCCGCTGCACAGGTGGGCGAGGTCTTGTTGTTCGACGCCGAGGATGTTGACGCAGAAGTCTGCGCCGGTCGCCAGTGCGGCATGAGGGGAGGCGGTTTTGTTGATGCAGATAAGTAGCGAGGGTGGTTCGGTACTGAGGGAGTCGACGGCCGTGGCGGCCATGGCGAAGCGCTCGGAGCCGTTACTGGTGCTGATTATGGTGACTGACTTGGCCAGGCGGCGCATGGCCTGGAGCATGTCGGCTTTCAAATTGATGTCGTTCATCGCACTAGCCCTTTCGTTGTGCATGGAGTGCGATGGATTCTTGCTCTGACGCCCCGCCGTAACATCGTCCGAGGGGACTAGGCCTTGGCGGCCTTCGGGCCGACCAGGCTCTTGTTGATCGAGTACATATCCATTTCTTCGGTTGTGGCGGCTGACGGTTTCGCCCTTACGGCAACTCCCTTTGGCAAACGCCCCAAAGGAAGCAAAGGTCTCGCCCCGAGCGTCCGGCCCCTCGCTTAGGCTCGGCGTTCCTTCGCTCCGGTGTCCATCTGGGGGCATCGCCTCCGGTTGGCTTCGCTTCAACCTCCTCTCGATGTGTTCGACTTCGTCGAACGGCGCTTCGCGCCTGCCCCCCAGATGAACACCTCCACTCAGCCTCCCGAAGGGGCGGGTGGATCAAGATCAAGAGCTGCAGGCGAGCTAACGCTCGGCCTGTTGAGTGGTGAGAAGCGAAAGGCGAAAGGCGACACCGATCCCCTGTGGGAGCGAGCTTGGTCCGGGCGGCGTTCCGACGATGACGGCTTATCTGCCGACCAATCTCTTACGGCTGTACGCAGTCCCCTGTAGGAGCTGCCGCAGGCTGCGATCTTTTGATCTTCGCTTTCATCCTTCGCTTTTCTTCAAACGCCACATGGTCCGTTTGAGGGATGCCCATCGCCCCACGCATTGCTTGAATGCCGCTGTGGAGGCGAGCACCACCGGTGCTGCATCCGCCCCGCTGCACGCGCGCCCCGGCGGATGGGGTGAACAGAGGAGAACAATAAAAATGCTCAACCAAGACCTGATTCGCCAGCGTCTGAGCCAACGTGCCCGCGAGCTGGTGCCGATCTTGCGTGAACGCGCCCTGAACGCCGCGCAAGCCGGCCAGCTGCCTGAAGAAACGCTGAAGGATTTCCACGACGCCGGGTTCTTTCGCATCCTTCAGCCATCGCGCTGGGAAGGCTATGAACTCGAACCCAAGGACTTCTTCGAGGTGCAGATGACCCTCGCCGAAGGCTGCATGTCCTCGGCCTGGGTGCTGGGGGTGGTGGCGATCCATAACTGGCAACTGGCGCTGTTCGATGACCGTGCGGCACAGGATGTCTGGGGCGCCGACTCCAGTGTGTTGATCTCTTCTTCCTATATGCCGGTGGGCAAGGTCGAGCGGGTCGAGGGTGGTTTCAAACTGAGCGGGCGCTGGGGGTTTTCTTCCGGCAGCAAGCACTGCGACTGGGTGTTCCTGGGGGCGTTGGTGCCACCGGAGGAGGCGGGCGGGGCGCCGGATTACCGGACTTTCCTGGTGCCGCGTAGCGACTACCAGATTCTCGATAACTGGAATGTCATGGGCCTGGAAGCCACCGGCTCCCACGACATCCTGGTGGAGAACGCCTTCGTTCCGGAGTACCGCACTCATCGCGCGTTCGACGGTTTCATGCAGGACAGTCCGGGTAACGCAGTGAACACCGCGCCGCTGTTCCGCCTGCCATTCGGGCAGATTTTTGTGCGGGCGGTGTCGTCCTCGGCCATTGGTGCCCTGCAGGGCGCAGTGGATCAGTTTGTCGAGCACAATCGCGCGCGGGTCGGGGTCAACGACGGTCGCAAAATGGTCCAGGACCCGGCCGCGCAGTCCGCGCTGGCCAACGCCATGGTCTGCGTTGACGAGTGCAAAACCGTCCTGCTGCGCAACTTCGCTCTGATGTTGCAACGGGCACAAGGCGCGGAGCCATTGAGCATGCCCGAGCGGGTGAAGATGCGTTACGACTCGGCGCTGGTGGCCGACAAGTGCGCCAAAGCGGTTGCCGACCTGATGTTCAACAGCGGCGCCTCGACCATCTTCCGCAGCCACACGATCAACCGGGCATTCCGCGACATTCACACCGGCCGCGCGCACGTCGCGAATAACCCGGCCAAGTACGCCTGGAATCTCGGCGGGGTCAGCATGGGCCAGGACAGCAACGACTTTTTTCTCTGACTTTTCCCTTTGAGTCAGCTAGTCCGTTTGCGTGATTCGAGCGCCCCGCCGATGCCCGAGCATGGGGGCAAGGCACAGGTCTCTGGCGCCGACTGCGCATCCAATAAACACAAGGATCAACCATGAAATTTTCACTGATTTACGAAGCCCAGACGGTGGACTCCAGCCGCGAAGGCGACCGCCGGATTTTCGAAGACACCGTCGAGCAGGCCGTGTTGGCCGACAAACTCGGCTTCGATACCTTCTGGTGCGTGGAGCACACGGCGCTGAGCAACTACTCGCACATGTCCGCGCCGGAAACCATGCTGGCCTTCGTCGCCGGCAAAACCGAACGCATCGGCATCGGCCACGGCGTAGTCTGCCTGCCACCGGCGATGAACCACCCGGTGAAAGTCGCGGAACGCATAGCGACCCTCGACCTGTTGTCCAAGGGCCGGGTGCATTTTGGCGTCGGCAAGGGTGGCACCCAGCAGGAGGCCGGCACCTTCGGCTACGACCTGGCCACGTTGCAGCCGCAGATCGACGAAATGATGTACCTGATCCCGAAAATGTTCGTGCAGGACGAAATCGAACACAACGGCGACTTCGTACAGATCCCCAAGCGGCCGATCCATCCCAAGCCTTATCAAGACCCGCACCCGCCGATGTACCTGGCCTGCACCAACACCGAGTCGCTGAAAAACGCCGGCGGACGCGGCATGGGCGCCCTGGTGCTGGGCTTCGGTGGCCCGGAAGAAATCGCCAAGAAAGTCGAGGTCTACCATGAAGCCTGGGACAACCGCGATGAGAAGAAACAGGTGGGCTTCCGTCCCAACCGGCACATCGCAGCCCTGTGCCCGGCGATCGTGTTGGAAAACAACGAAGAGGCGCGCCGCATTGGCATTCGTGGCCAGCGTTACTTCATGGAGTCGTTGGGCTACTGGTACGGCGGTGGCGAGCGCCCGGACCCGGAGAAGTGGAAGGACGACACCTTCGTCGATGGCAACGGCCAGAGCGTGATCAAGTCGCGCTTCGCCTCGGAAGAAGTCAGCGTCGATTTCTCCGACCCGACCATGGCGATGATGAACCCCAACCACGCCTACGGCACCGTCGAGGATTGCATCGGTTACGTGCAGCGCCTGATCGATGCCGGTGCCGACGAAATCCTGTTCATCTGCCAGATGGGCACCGTGCCGCAATGGGCGCAACTGGAAACCCTGCGCAACATTGGTGAAAAAGTAATCCCGCACTTCCGTAAGGCTTAAAACCCGCCACTCAAGCATCTGAACACCCCATCACCCCTGTGGGAGCGGGCTTGCTCGCGAAGGCGGTCTTACATTCAACATCAATGTTGACTGATATGGCCTCTTCGCGAGCAAGCCCGCTCCCACATGTTTTTATGCCTCCACCAATCATTTCCGCTAGTCCCATTGGACGATGTTGCCCCCGCGCAAACCCGCTTGAATAGCCCTGCATAAAGTCTCCCCCGGCAGCCGCCGAGTGCGGCGGGGCCTTAGAAAAAGAACGAGGAGTGCATCCATGGATATCCGTGGTCTGGGTTACGTCACCCTGTTATCCAGCGACTTGGCGCAATGGCGCCAGTACGCAAGCCAGGTGCTGGGCATGATGGTGGCCGGCAGCGATGACGATGAGCGGCTGTACCTGAAAATGGACGAGCGCCATTACCGCATTCTGGTGGAGAAAAGCGCTGAGAACGGCTTCGGTGCGTGCGGCTGGGAAGTGTCTGGCAAAGCGGCACTCGAACACGCCGTCAGCGTTCTGGAACAAGCCGATGTGCAAGTTACCCGCGGCACCGTGGCCCAGGCCGAGGTTCGCAAGGTCCAGGAGCTGGTGCACTTCAGCGACCCGGATGGCAATCGCCACGAGCTGTTCTGGGGGCCTTTGCAAGACTTCGCACGCTTCGTCTCGCCAGTTGGGGTCAAGGGTTTCGTCACCAACGAATTAGGCATGGGCCACGTGGTACTGCCGGCGCCGAGCTTTGAGCGTTGCCGGGATTTCTACGAGCAAGTACTCGGTTTCGGGCTGTCCGACCTGATGAAAGTCCGCTTCACTCCGGACCCGGCCGAGCCGCAAAAGCGCATCCACTTCCTGCACTGCAATAACGGTCGGCATCACTCGCTGGCGATCTTCGAGTGCCCGATGCCCCACGGCTGCGTGCACATGATGGTCGAGGTCAACGCGCTGGACGAAGTCGGTCGCGCCCTTGATCGCGTGCACGCCAACGGCGTGAAGCTGTCGGCCACCCTGGGCCAGCACACCAACGATCAGATGATCTCGTTCTACATCAAGACGCCGTCCGGGTTTGATCTGGAGTACGGCTGCGATGGCCTGGTGGTGGATTGGGATCGCCACACACCTTTTGAAAGCACCGAGGTCAGCCACTGGGGCCACGACTTCAGTGTCGGTCGCCAATGAGGAAGATGACGATGGACAAGCGAATGACCACGGCCGAGATGGTCGGCCAACTGCGTGACGGCATGACCATCGGCATCGGTGGCTGGGGGCCGCGGCGCAAACCCATGGCGTTGGTGCGGGAGATTTTGCGCTCCGACCTCAAGGACCTCACCGTGGTCGCCTACGGCGGTGCCGATGTCGGCATGCTCTGCGCGGCCGGCAAGATCAGGAAACTGGTGTTCGCCTTCGTTTCCCTGGATTTCATTCCACTGGAGCCGTACTTCCGCAAGGCACGCCAAGAGGCGGCGCTGGAGGTGATGGAAATCGACGAAGGCATGCTCCTGCTCGGTTTGCGGGCCGCAGCGATGAATGTGCCGTTTATTCCGACGGCAGTTGGTCTGGGCACCGACGTGCTGCGCCACAACCGGCAGATCAAGCTGATTGCCTCGCCCTATGCCGATGGCAAGGACTGGGTCGCGATGCCGGCGCTCAAACTCGATGCGGCGCTGATCCACGTCGACCGTGCCGATGCGCGCGGTGTCTGCCAGATCAGCGGCCCCGATCACTACATGGACGACCTGTTCGTACGTGCCGCGACTCACAGCTACGTGACCTGCGACGAACTGGTGGACAGCGAACATTTCCACGCCGATGCCGGGCATGCGAATCAGGTGTTCTGGGAACGCAACCTGACCACCGCCGTGGCCCACGTGCCGGGCGGTGCGCATCCGTCTTCCTGCGCGCCGCTGTACGGTTTCGACGTGGCGCACTTCAAGGCTTACAACGCTTCGGTCCAAGCCGTCGATGGCTGGCAGGACTATGTCCGCGACTACGTCGACTGCACTCACGAACAGTACCTGGACAAGGTCGGCGGCCTGGCTGCGATCCGCCAACTGCCGTTGCCGATTTTTTAAGGGAGCCTTGCGATGAGCACTACCACTTACAGCCTCGCCGAATTGATGATCTGCGCCGCTTCCGAAGCCTGGCGCGACGATGGTGAGGTCCTGGCCAGCGGCATCGGTGTGATCCCGCGCCTCGCCGCGTCACTGGCCATGCTCAGCAGCAATCCGCAGTTGCTGATGACCGACTCCGAAGCCTACATGGTCGCCGAACCGGTGCCGTTGGGCGCGCGCAACGGCTATCAACCCAAGCGCGACAGCTGGATGGGTTTCTCGCGGATTTTCGACAACGTGTGGGGCGGCAAGCGCCATGCGCTGGTCGGCCCGACCCAGATTGACCGCTTCGGCCAGGCGAACATTTCGTGCATTGGCGATTACGCCAAACCCAAGGCGCAAATGCTTGGCGTACGCGGTTTCCCCGGCAACTCGATCAGCCACGCCAACTCCTTTTGCGTACCCAGCCACAACCGTCGGGTGTTCGTCGAAGGCGAGGTCGATATGGTCGCCTCGGTCGGCTACAACCCGGCGCGTCTGGCGCGCGGCCGGTCGCTGGACGACATCGATATCCGCCTGATCATCACTGACCTCTGCGTGCTGGATTTCCTGGGCCCGCTCCGGCAAATGCGCATTCGCTCGCTGCACCCCGGCGTGACGGTGGCCGAGGTTCAGGACAACACCGGGTTTGCCCTGCATGTGCCGCAAGACTGCCCGACCACGGCTGCCCCGACCGTCGAGCAATTGCAGCTGATCCAGCGCCTGGACCCGCACAACCTGCGTGCCAGCCAGCTCAAAGACAATCCGCCAGGCCAACGCTGAGCGCCCCCGTTTCGGAGAAAAGTGATGGCTGAACATAACGACAAGAACGAGGCCGACGTGGTGCTTTACGAGGTGCGCGGCGCGGTGGCCCTGGTCACCATGAATCGCCCCGAGTACCACAACGCGCAGAACTCGCAGATGACCTACGCGCTGGACGCGGCGTTTCGCCGGGCCTGCGATAACGATGAGGTGAAAGTCATCGTGCTGCGTGGCGCCGGCAAGCATTTCTCCGCCGGGCATGACATCGGCACACCGGGTCGCGACGTCGATCAGACCTTCGACCGTGCCAGCCTGTGGTACGACCATGTGAACAAACCGGGCGGCGAGTTTCTCTACGCCCGAGAGCAGGAAGTCTATCTGGGCATGTGCCGCCGCTGGCGCGAAATGCCCAAGCCAACCATCGCCATGGTCCAGGGAGCGTGCATCGCGGGTGGGCTGATGCTGGCCTGGGTCTGCGACCTGATCGTCGCCAGTGAGGATTCTTACTTCGCCGATCCGGTGGTGCGGATGGGCATTCCCGGGGTCGAGTACTTCGCCCATGTGCATGAGCTGAACTCGCGAATCGCCAAGGAGTTTCTGTTCCTCGGCGAGCGCATGCCGGCGGCGCGCGCCTATCAAATGGGCATGCTCAACCGGGTAGTGGCACGCGAAGAGCTGGAACAGCAAACCCTCGACATCGCCGGACGCATCGCGCAGATGCCGCGCCTCGGTCTGCAATTGAGCAAGCAGGCAGTCAACAACGCCGAAGACCTGATGGGCAAGCGCGCGACCATGGACATGGTCTTCGGCCTGCACCACTTCGCCCACGCCCACAATGAACTGGTGTCGGGTGACCGACTCGGCGGATATGACGCCAAGGCCATGGCCCGTTCGCAACGCACCTCGGGCGGGGCGTGAGCATGGCGATCTCTTTGAATACCCGCCTAACCGAATTACTTGGCTGTCGCTATCCGATCATCCAGACCGCGATGGGCTGGGTCGCCGACCCGAAACTGGTGGCGGCCACGGGCAATGCCGGCGGCTTCGGCTTTCTCGCCGGGGCGACCATTGAGCCTCAGCGGATGGAGGCAGCGATCCTCGAAACCCGGCGTCTGACCGATCAGCCTTTCGGCGTCAATTTTCATATGTACCAGGCCAACGCCGCAGAGATCGTCGAGCTGGTGCTGCGCCACAACGTCAGGGCGGTCAGCTACAGCCGCTCGCCCGGCAAGCAAATGATCAGCCGTCTGAAGGATGCCGGCGTGGTGTGCATCCCCACCGTTGGAGCGCTCAAGCACGCGCAGAAAGCCGTGGAAATGGGCGCCGATGCGGTCACCGTACAGGGCGGCGAGGGCGGTGGGCATACGGGCTCGGTGCCGACTTCGCTACTGCTCGATCAAGTCGTCAACGCAGTCTCGGTGCCCGTGGTGGCCGCCGGTGGTTTCAAGGATGGTAAAGGTCTGGTCTCGGCCCTGGCCTACGGCGCCGAAGGCATTGCCATGGGCACGCGCTTTCTGATGTGCGCCGACAGCCCGGTGCCGCAGGCGACCCTGTCGCGTTACCTCGCGGTCAAGGACCCGGCGGCGATCATCATCAGTCGCGCCATCGACGGTATGCCGCAACGGATGATTCGCAACGAATTGCTCAACCAGCTTGAAGCCAGTGGTGGTCTCAAACGCTTGTTGTTGGCCTTCCAGAGTGGCCTGGCGTACCGCCGCCACAGTGGCATGAGCCTGACGCAACTGCTCGGCAGTGTTTTGAACATGCGCGGCAGCGGTGAGCTGACGGCCGCCCAAAGCATCATGGCCGCCAACGCGCCGATGGTGATTCAGAAAGCCATGGTCGATGGGTTACCCGCCGAAGGTGTACTGCCCGCCGGCCAGATCGCCGCGTCTATCGACAGCTTGCCCAGCTGCGCCCAATTGATTGAACAGATCGTCCGTGACGCCGAAGCGCGTCTGGGCGAGCTGTGCCGCCGTGTGTCGTGAAGGGGAAAGGCATGAAACCATTTAGCGTCAGTATCGATAACGGCATTGCCGAACTGGTGTTCAACCAGCCACCGGTCAACGCCTTCAATTGTCAGGGCTGGGCCGATATCGCCAGCGAGATCGAAGGCCTCGGTCGAGACGCCAACGTGCGGGTGATCGTGATTCGCGCCGAAGGTCGCGGCTTCTGCGCCGGGGTCGACATCAAGGAACTGGCCGCCGATGGCAACCTGATCGTGGCGGTGAACAAAGGCAACTACGACAGTTTCAAGGCCATTCACCGCAATCCGAAACCGGTCATCGTCGCCGTACACGGCTTCGTCCTCGGCGGCGGCATCGGCATCTGCGGCGCGGCCGACATTCTGGTGGCCTCCGAGTGCGCCAGTTTCGGCGTGCCCGAGGTCGATCGCGGTGCCATGGGCGGCGGCGCGCATTTGCAGCGGTTGTTCCCGGTGCAGAAGGTCCGTCACATGTACTTTACCGGCGCGATGATCGATGCCGCCGAGGCTTGGCGCCTGGGTGCGGTAGAGCGTGTGGTCAAGCGCGAGGACTTGCGTGAGGCCGCGCTGCAGATCGCCCGCACCATCGCCGCCAAGAGCCCGGCCATGATCAGCCTCGCCAAAGAAGCGCTGAGCGGTATCGAAGACGGCAATCTGGAAGACAAATATCGCTGGGAGCAGGGCTTCACGCTCGAGGCCTATCGCTCACTGGACTCACAGGAAGCACGCGACTCGTTCGTCGAGAAGCGTGATGCCCACTTCAACGGCTGAAGGCACTCTCATGGACCTGACATACACCCCGGCCCAGCAGGCCTTTCGCGCCGAGGCGCGGACCTGGCTGACGGCCAATGTACCCCGTGAACCGCTGCAATCGTTCGACACCGAGCAAGGCTTTGCCGAGCACCGTGCCTGGGAAAACCGGCTTAACGACGGTCGCTGGGGCATGGTCACCTGGCCGATCGATCTCGGTGGGCGCGGTTGCGACTTAATCGAGTGGTTGATCTTCGAGGAGGAGTACTACCGCTCTGGCGCGCCTGCACGGGTTAACCAGAACGGCATCTTCCTGCTCGGCCCGACGCTGATGGAATATGGCAGCGAGGCACAGAAAGCGCGCTTTTTGCCACGCATGGCCACTGGCGAAGATATCTGGGCCCAGGCCTGGTCCGAGCCAGGCGCCGGCTCCGACATGGCGGCAATCCGCTCGAAGGCCGAACGGGTGGGTGACCATTATGTGATCAACGGCCAGAAAACCTGGTCGACTCGCGCCGTGTGGGCCGACTGGGTGTTCGGTATCTTCCGCACCGACCCTCATTCGCAGCGCCATCAAGGCCTGACGTTTATTCTGCTGCCGCTCGACAGTCCGGGAATCACCGTACGGCCGATTCCTCAGCTCAATGGCTTGCCCGGGTTCGCCGAGATTTTCTTCGACGACGTCAAGGTTCCGGTGGAAAACGCGCTGGGCGGCGAGGGCATGGGTTGGCATGTGGCGATGTCCACCGCCGGGTTCGAGCGCGGTTTGCTGCTGCGTTCACCCGCACGATTTCAGGAAACCGCTCGGCGACTGGTGCAGCTGTACCAGGCCAACCGCGAGCAGGCTGATCGTGACCCGGCCATTGGCGAGTCGGTGATGCGCGCCTGGCTGGACGCCGAGGCTTACACCCTGAGCACCTACATGACCGCCTCGAAACTGGTGCAGGGCGGCAAGATCGGACCGGAGTCTTCGACCAACAAAATCTTCTGGTCGGAACTCGATCAGCGCATGCACGACACCGCTATGAGCATTCTCGGCTTGCGTGGCGAGCTGCTGCCCGAAGCACCTGCTGCGGGCGATGTCGGCCATTGGCTGGAAGGTTTTCTGTTTGCCCAGGCCGGACCGATCTACGCCGGCACCAACGAGATCCAGCGCAACATCATTGCCGAACGCATGCTCGGCATGCCGCGTGCCTGAGGAATAGACCATGGACTTTAGTTTCAGCCGCGACCAATTGCTGTTCCAGGACAACGTCAGAAGTTTTCTGATCAACGAGGTCACCCCAGAGCGTATTCGCGAACTCTGGCTTTGCCATAGCGGGCGCAGCGATCAGCTCTGGGCCCAATTGGTGGAGTTGGGCCTGACCGCGCTGACGGTTCCCGAAGAGCAGAACGGGATGGGGATGAATGAGCTGGACTTCATTCTGCTTGCTCAGGAATGTGGTTATGCCGGTCTGCCCGAGCCGCTGGTGGACACGATGCTGATCGGCGTGCCGTTGCTCGCCGCCCTTGATGAGCGCCACGTGGCACTCAAACAACATTGGCTGGGGCGGGTCGCAGAAGGACGCGCGCGACTGGCGATTGCCGAACCGGGTAACCCGCTGGTCAGCGATGCTCATGTCGCCGATTTGCTGTTGCTGGCTCATGGCGATGAGGTGCATGCGGTGGAACCTTGCGCGGTGCGCCTGACCCGCAATGTGTCGGTCGATCCCAGTCGTCAGCTGTTTCAGGTCGACTGGACGCCAACGTCCGCCACCTGCGTGGCCGCTGGTGAGCAGGGCCGGCGCTTGTGGGCCGCCGCGTTTAATCGTGGGGCGCTGGGCTGTGCCGCGCAAATGCTGGGGCTGGCCAAACGCATGGTCGACCTCGCGGTGGATTACACCTTTGAGCGCAAACAGTTCGGCAAACCGGTGGGTTCGTTTCAGGCCGTCAAGCATTTGATGGCCAACGTCGCGGTGCAGATCGAGTTCGCCAAGGGGCCGCTGTATCGCGCCGCCTATGCACTGGCCGAGCAGCAACCGGGGCAGGAAGTGCTGGTGTCCCATGCCAAGTTGGCAACTTCGGAAGCCGCCATGCTCGCCGCGAAAAACACCATTCAGGCCCATGGCGCCATGGGCTACACCTGGGAAGTCGACCTGCACTTGTTCATGAAACGCGCCTGGGCGCTGGACAAAGTCTGGGGTGATCGCGGCCATCACAAAGGGCGGATCCGCGCGGCCTTGTTCAACGGCAAACCGGCGTTAGGCGCCGGCCAGACCTTCTGACGAGTTCCACCTTTTTTCGAGAGATAACATGCCTGAAGCCTATATTGTCGACGCCCTGCGCACGCCAACCGGACGGCGCAAGGGTGGTTTGAGCCAGATTCACGCAGCCGATCTGGGCGCCCATGTATTGCGCGCACTGGTCCAACGCAACGACATCCCCGATGACGATTACGACGACGTGATCTTCGGCTGTGTCGACACCATCGGTCCGCTGGCCGGGGACATTGCCCGCACCTGCTGGCTGGCCGCCGGCCTGTCGCAGGCGGTACCCGGCACCACCATCGATCGCCAGTGCGGTTCGTCCCAGCAAGCGGTGCACTTTGCCGCCCAAGCGGTGATGAGCGGCACCCAGGATGTGGTCGTCGCCGGCGGCGTGCAAACCATGACCCAGATTCCTATTTCCTCAGCCATGATCGCTGCCGAACCGCTGGGCTTCAGTGATCCGTTCAGCGGCTCCGAAGGTTGGGTCCGGCGCTATGGCGTACAACCGCCGACTCAATTCCGTTCGGCGCAGATGATTGCCGAGAAGTGGGGGCTGTCCCGAGAACAGCTGGAAGCCTATTCACTGGAGTCCCATCAGCGGGCATTGCGGGCCATCGAGCAAGGGCGGTTCAACCGGGAAATCGTGCCACTGGCCGGAGTCGTGCACGACGAAACGCCGCGCCAGACCAGCCTGGCGAAAATGGCCGAACTGGACGTTCTGTTTGGCTGCGACCGGGTGACCGCAGCAGTGTCCAGCCAGACCTGCGACGCGGCCAGCGCGATGTTGATCGTTTCTGAAACAGCACTCAAACGCTACGGACTGACACCGCGCGCGCGTATCCACCACCTCAGCGTGCGCGCCGCAGACCCGATCTGGATGCTCACCGCTCCAATCCCGGCCACCGCTTATGCACTCAAGCGAGCCGGGATGAAGCTTGAAGACATCGATCGGGTGGAGATCAACGAAGCCTTCGCTTCGGTCGCGATGGCCTGGCTCAAAGAGACCGGTTATCCCCATGAACAGACCAACGTCAACGGCGGCGCGATTGCCCTCGGCCATCCGCTGGGCGCCACCGGCACCCGGTTGATGTGCACGTTGTTGCATGAGCTGGAGCGCAGCGGGGGACGCTTCGGCTTGCAGACCATGTGCGAAGGTGGCGGCCAGGCCAACGTGACGATTATCGAACGCTTGTAAGCGATGTATTTGAAGGGAGCAGGAACATGAAAATCTGTGAGAACCGCGTAGTGATCATCACCGGTGCCGGCGGTGGTCTGGGTCGGGCCTACGCGCTGGCCTTCGCCGCCGAGGGCGCTAAAGTGGTGGTCAACGATATCAATCGTGAAGCGGCGCTGGCCGTGGTCGGCGAAATTCTCGCGCACGGTGGAAGCGCCGTGGCCAACAGCAACGACATCACCCGCTACGACGATGCGGCGTTGATCGTGCGCCACGCCATCGAAACCTTCGGCGGCCTGGACGTGGTGGTCAACAACGCCGGCATCTGTCGCGACCGCATGTTCGCCAGCCTCACCGAAGCCGACTGGGATGCAGTGGTGGCCGTGCACCTCAAAGGCCACTTCTGTATCGCCAGCCACGCCGCACGTTACTGGCGCGAACAGGCCAAGGGAGGTGCGCAGCTGAGTGCGCGGATCATCAATACCAGTTCCGGGGCCGGTTTGCAGGGCTCCATCGGTCAATCCAACTATGCCGCTGCCAAGGCTGGTATCGCTGCGTTGACGCTCGTGCAGGCGGCCGAACTGGGTCGCTATGGCATAACCGTCAACGCCCTGGCCCCGGCCGCGCGCACCGGAATGACCGAGCAGGTGTTCGCCGATACCATGAAAAAACCTGAAGAGGGCTTCGACTACTTCGCTCCGGAAAACGTTGCGCCGCTGGTGGTCTGGCTCGGCTCGCAAGCCTCCAGTGCGGTGAACGGGCAGATGTTCGAAGTCGAGGGCGGCAAGTTGTCGATTGCCGACGGCTGGCGTAGAGGTCCGGAACTGGACAGGCAAGGGCGTTGGGCGGTGGGCGAGGTGGGTCAGGCGGTAGAGCAATTGATGGCCCGGGCGGTGCCGGCGGCGAAAGTGTACGGCAGCTGATTGGGCCGCGAATCCCTCTATATAGAAGGATTCGCTTTGCTCTTCTATATAGAGTGGAAACGGGCTGTTTTCCGGCGTCCAGCAAGTGTTTGATAGAAAAGCTCAATTAAGGGTTGACGGCAGATTCTGGAAGTCTATAATTCGCCCCACTTCCGGCGCAGTCGAAACGGAAAACTCCTTGAAAAACAATGAGTTACGCAGTTTTCGATAGCGAGTTGCTTCAGGTCATCGAAGCCCAGAAGGAGTTGAAAGAGCGGGGTTGTTTGGCTCTTTTGACGATTCGATCTTCTCGGTCGACAGCGGTGTAAAAGAGGTGTTGACAGCAGCGAGTAACGCTGTAGAATTCGCCTCCCGCTAACGAGAGATCGCAAGCGCAAGTGGTTGAAGTTGCAAAGGAAACTTTGAAAACTTCGAAAAATAACCGCTTGACAGCAACAGAGGCTGCTGTAGAATGCGCGCCTCGGTTGAGACGAAAGATCTTAACCAACCGCTCTTTAACAACTGAATCAAGCAATTCGTGTGGGTGCTTGTGGAGTCAGACTGATAGTCAACAAGATTATCAGCATCACAAGTTACTCCGCGAGAAATCAAAGATGTAACCAACGATTGCTGAGCCAAGTTTAGGGTTTCTTAAAAACCCAAAGATGTTTGAACTGAAGAGTTTGATCATGGCTCAGATTGAACGCTGGCGGCAGGCCTAACACATGCAAGTCGAGCGGCAGCACGGGTACTTGTACCTGGTGGCGAGCGGCGGACGGGTGAGTAATGCCTAGGAATCTGCCTGGTAGTGGGGGATAACGCTCGGAAACGGACGCTAATACCGCATACGTCCTACGGGAGAAAGCAGGGGACCTTCGGGCCTTGCGCTATCAGATGAGCCTAGGTCGGATTAGCTAGTTGGTGAGGTAATGGCTCACCAAGGCGACGATCCGTAACTGGTCTGAGAGGATGATCAGTCACACTGGAACTGAGACACGGTCCAGACTCCTACGGGAGGCAGCAGTGGGGAATATTGGACAATGGGCGAAAGCCTGATCCAGCCATGCCGCGTGTGTGAAGAAGGTCTTCGGATTGTAAAGCACTTTAAGTTGGGAGGAAGGGCATTTACCTAATACGTAAGTGTTTTGACGTTACCGACAGAATAAGCACCGGCTAACTCTGTGCCAGCAGCCGCGGTAATACAGAGGGTGCAAGCGTTAATCGGAATTACTGGGCGTAAAGCGCGCGTAGGTGGTTTGTTAAGTTGGATGTGAAATCCCCGGGCTCAACCTGGGAACTGCATTCAAAACTGACAAGCTAGAGTATGGTAGAGGGTGGTGGAATTTCCTGTGTAGCGGTGAAATGCGTAGATATAGGAAGGAACACCAGTGGCGAAGGCGACCACCTGGACTGATACTGACACTGAGGTGCGAAAGCGTGGGGAGCAAACAGGATTAGATACCCTGGTAGTCCACGCCGTAAACGATGTCAACTAGCCGTTGGGAGCCTTGAGCTCTTAGTGGCGCAGCTAACGCATTAAGTTGACCGCCTGGGGAGTACGGCCGCAAGGTTAAAACTCAAATGAATTGACGGGGGCCCGCACAAGCGGTGGAGCATGTGGTTTAATTCGAAGCAACGCGAAGAACCTTACCAGGCCTTGACATCCAATGAACTTTCCAGAGATGGATTGGTGCCTTCGGGAACATTGAGACAGGTGCTGCATGGCTGTCGTCAGCTCGTGTCGTGAGATGTTGGGTTAAGTCCCGTAACGAGCGCAACCCTTGTCCTTAGTTACCAGCACGTAATGGTGGGCACTCTAAGGAGACTGCCGGTGACAAACCGGAGGAAGGTGGGGATGACGTCAAGTCATCATGGCCCTTACGGCCTGGGCTACACACGTGCTACAATGGTCGGTACAGAGGGTTGCCAAGCCGCGAGGTGGAGCTAATCCCAGAAAACCGATCGTAGTCCGGATCGCAGTCTGCAACTCGACTGCGTGAAGTCGGAATCGCTAGTAATCGCGAATCAGAATGTCGCGGTGAATACGTTCCCGGGCCTTGTACACACCGCCCGTCACACCATGGGAGTGGGTTGCACCAGAAGTAGCTAGTCTAACCTTCGGGAGGACGGTTACCACGGTGTGATTCATGACTGGGGTGAAGTCGTAACAAGGTAGCCGTAGGGGAACCTGCGGCTGGATCACCTCCTTAATCGACGACATCAGCTGCTCCATAAGTTCCCACACGAATTGCTTGATTCATTGAAGAAGACGATAAGAAGCAGCCCTAACAGGTTGTAGCTTAGTTGGTTGGAGCGCACCCCATGCTCTGTGGTAAGGAGCAGGGTGAGGTCGGCCTTAAAGCTCGAAATTGGGTCTGTAGCTCAGTTGGTTAGAGCGCACCCCTGATAAGGGTGAGGTCGGCAGTTCGAATCTGCCCAGACCCACCAATTTTGTGTGGGAACCTGTAGAAATACGGGGCCATAGCTCAGCTGGGAGAGCGCCTGCCTTGCACGCAGGAGGTCAACGGTTCGATCCCGTTTGGCTCCACCACTACTGCTTCTGTTTGTTGAAAGCTTAGAAATGAGCATTCCATCGTGACGATGGTGAATGTTGATTTCTAGTCTTTGGATTAGATCGTTCTTTAAAAATTTGGGTATGTGATAGAAAGATAGACTGGACGTTACTTTCACTGGTAGCGGATCAGGCTAAGGTAAAATTTGTGAGTTGCTCTTTATGAGCAAGAATCGAATTTTCGGCGAATGTCGTCTTCACAGTATAACCAGATTGCTTGGGGTTATATGGTCAAGTGAAGAAGCGCATACGGTGGATGCCTTGGCAGTCAGAGGCGATGAAAGACGTGGTAGCCTGCGAAAAGCTTCGGGGAGTCGGCAAACAGACTTTGATCCGGAGATGTCTGAATGGGGGAACCCAGCCATCATAAGATGGTTATCTTAAGCTGAATACATAGGCTTAAGAGGCGAACCAGGGGAACTGAAACATCTAAGTACCCTGAGGAAAAGAAATCAACCGAGATTCCCTTAGTAGTGGCGAGCGAACGGGGACTAGCCCTTAAGTGGCTTTGAGATTAGCGGAACGCTCTGGAAAGTGCGGCCATAGTGGGTGATAGCCCTGTACGCGAAAATCTCTTGGTCATGAAATCGAGTAGGACGGAGCACGAGAAACTTTGTCTGAATATGGGGGGACCATCCTCCAAGGCTAAATACTACTGACTGACCGATAGTGAACTAGTACCGTGAGGGAAAGGCGAAAAGAACCCCGGAGAGGGGAGTGAAATAGATCCTGAAACCGTATGCGTACAAGCAGTGGGAGCCCACTTTGTTGGGTGACTGCGTACCTTTTGTATAATGGGTCAGCGACTTATTTTCAGTGGCGAGCTTAACCGAATAGGGGAGGCGTAGCGAAAGCGAGTCTTAATAGGGCGTCTAGTCGCTGGGAATAGACCCGAAACCGGGCGATCTATCCATGGGCAGGTTGAAGGTTGGGTAACACTAACTGGAGGACCGAACCGACTACCGTTGAAAAGTTAGCGGATGACCTGTGGATCGGAGTGAAAGGCTAATCAAGCTCGGAGATAGCTGGTTCTCCTCGAAAGCTATTTAGGTAGCGCCTCATGTATCACTGTAGGGGGTAGAGCACTGTTTCGGCTAGGGGGTCATCCCGACTTACCAAACCGATGCAAACTCCGAATACCTACAAGTGCCGAGCATGGGAGACACACGGCGGGTGCTAACGTCCGTCGTGAAAAGGGAAACAACCCAGACCGTCAGCTAAGGTCCCAAAGTTATGGTTAAGTGGGAAACGATGTGGGAAGGCTTAGACAGCTAGGAGGTTGGCTTAGAAGCAGCCACCCTTTAAAGAAAGCGTAATAGCTCACTAGTCGAGTCGGCCTGCGCGGAAGATGTAACGGGGCTCAAACCATACACCGAAGCTACGGGTATCACTTAGGTGATGCGGTAGAGGAGCGTTCTGTAAGCCTGTGAAGGTGAGTTGAGAAGCTTGCTGGAGGTATCAGAAGTGCGAATGCTGACATGAGTAACGACAATGGGTGTGAAAAACACCCACGCCGAAAGACCAAGGTTTCCTGCGCAACGTTAATCGACGCAGGGTTAGTCGGTCCCTAAGGCGAGGCTGAAAAGCGTAGTCGATGGAAAACAGGTTAATATTCCTGTACTTCTGGTTATTGCGATGGAGGGACGGAGAAGGCTAGGCCAGCTTGGCGTTGGTTGTCCAAGTTTAAGGTGGTAGGCTGGAATCTTAGGTAAATCCGGGATTCTAAGGCCGAGAGCTGATGACGAGTTACCCTTTGGGTGACGAAGTGGTTGATGCCATGCTTCCAAGAAAAGCTTCTAAGCTTCAGGTAACCAGGAACCGTACCCCAAACCGACACAGGTGGTTGGGTAGAGAATACCAAGGCGCTTGAGAGAACTCGGGTGAAGGAACTAGGCAAAATGGCACCGTAACTTCGGGAGAAGGTGCGCCGGTGAGGGTGAAGCATTTACTGCGTAAGCCCATGCCGGTCGAAGATACCAGGCCGCTGCGACTGTTTATTAAAAACACAGCACTCTGCAAACACGAAAGTGGACGTATAGGGTGTGACGCCTGCCCGGTGCCGGAAGGTTAATTGATGGGGTTAGCTAACGCGAAGCTCTTGATCGAAGCCCCGGTAAACGGCGGCCGTAACTATAACGGTCCTAAGGTAGCGAAATTCCTTGTCGGGTAAGTTCCGACCTGCACGAATGGCGTAACGATGGCGGCGCTGTCTCCACCCGAGACTCAGTGAAATTGAAATCGCTGTGAAGATGCAGTGTATCCGCGGCTAGACGGAAAGACCCCGTGAACCTTTACTATAGCTTTGCACTGGACTTTGAATTTGCTTGTGTAGGATAGGTGGGAGGCTTTGAAGCGTGGACGCCAGTTCGCGTGGAGCCAACCTTGAAATACCACCCTGGCAACTTTGAGGTTCTAACTCAGGTCCGTTATCCGGATCGAGGACAGTGTATGGTGGGTAGTTTGACTGGGGCGGTCTCCTCCTAAAGAGTAACGGAGGAGTACGAAGGTGCGCTCAGACCGGTCGGAAATCGGTCGTAGAGTATAAAGGCAAAAGCGCGCTTGACTGCGAGACAGACACGTCGAGCAGGTACGAAAGTAGGTCTTAGTGATCCGGTGGTTCTGTATGGAAGGGCCATCGCTCAACGGATAAAAGGTACTCCGGGGATAACAGGCTGATACCGCCCAAGAGTTCATATCGACGGCGGTGTTTGGCACCTCGATGTCGGCTCATCACATCCTGGGGCTGAAGCCGGTCCCAAGGGTATGGCTGTTCGCCATTTAAAGTGGTACGCGAGCTGGGTTTAGAACGTCGTGAGACAGTTCGGTCCCTATCTGCCGTGGACGTTTGAGATTTGAGAGGGGCTGCTCCTAGTACGAGAGGACCGGAGTGGACGAACCTCTGGTGTTCCGGTTGTCACGCCAGTGGCATTGCCGGGTAGCTATGTTCGGAATAGATAACCGCTGAAAGCATCTAAGCGGGAAACTAGCCTCAAGATGAGATCTCACTGGGACCTTGAGTCCCCTGAAGGGCCGTCGAAGACTACGACGTTGATAGGTTGGGTGTGTAAGCGCTGTGAGGCGTTGAGCTAACCAATACTAATTGCCCGTGAGGCTTGACCATATAACACCCAAGCAATTTGCATGCTTCGAGCTAAAAAGCGAAAGAGCACCAGATTGCGGTGTGTGAAGACGAAACGAACCGAAAGTTCGAGATACTCACAAAACACCCAACTATCGCATACCCATTCGCTGGAGCGTGAACCTGCAAAGGCCCACGACCTGGCTACCGAATTTCTTGACGACCATAGAGCATTGGAACCACCTGATCCCATCCCGAACTCAGCAGTGAAACGATGCATCGCCGATGGTAGTGTGGGGTTTCCCCATGTGAGAGTAGGTCATCGTCAAGATTAAATTCCGAAACCCCTATCTGCGTATGCAGGTAGGGGTTTTGTTTTGTCCGCAGGAAAGTGCGAACGGACATTACCGGTACTTGATCACAATCCCTTTGAGTTTCCGACCTTCGATGGTTTTTACGTCGCGAGCCCACAGTGGACCGTTGACATAGGCGCCCACCGGTTGGATATGGTCGTAGACCACCACCACGGCATCGCCGCCGAGCTTGGCGGACTCTTCGCGTAGTTTTTCTTCTACCTGAGTGATGGGAGGAGCAGGCTCGACGCTCGCATCGATGAGCACCTCACCCAATCGGACGTGAGGGCGCAGGGGCTCTGTGCGCAGCACCACGACTTCGCTGGCGAGCGTCGGCGCGGGATGCTCCACGCCCACATAGGCGGTGGTCTGGGCATCGACGGTGGCGCACCCACTCAGCGCGAGCAGAGTGGCGGTGAGCCCTCCAGCCAGCAGTGACAGTTTGAAACGAGTGGACCAAGGCACGTCATTGGCAGGCATAGTAAGGTTCCTCCGAACAATCCGCTGCTGTACGAGGTAGCGTGTTGACGGTAGCAGACGGTCCGGCAGTTGCCAGAAGCCCAACCTTTTCAGTTTGGGCTTTTTCATGCCTTGAGGAAGTTGAGTTTCATTGATCCTTTTCGCAATTCACCATCCACGACACACCAAACCGATCAACCAACATGCCGAAGCGAGCCGCCCAGAACGTGGTTTCCAGTGGCATTTCAACCTTGCCGCCGTCCGACAACGCAGAAAACACCCGTTCAGCCTCCGCAATGCTGTCGACATTCAGTGAAACCGAACAGCCGCTCATTTCGTCAGCGGGGCGATCAGGTGTTGTGTCCGAGCCCATGATCGCCTGATCGCCCACCAGCAGGCGGGTGTGGATGATCAGGTTGTGGTAGTCCGCCGGAAAGTGCTCGCGCGCGGGGCTTTCGCCGAAGGTCATCATGACTTCGATCTGGCCTGGCAGGCTTTGGGCATAGAAGGTGAAGGCGGCTTTGCAGTCGCCGTTGAAGATCAGGTAGGGATTGATTTTCATGCTTTGCTCCCGGTAACGAAGAGGCGAAGAGAGGCCTTATTCACCTCAGGCTCCGCAGTGATTGGGCTCCCTTTAGCAAAGCGTTAGATGTCGTGATTGGCAGGAATCGTTTAGATGTTTTTTCTATTGAAGCGGCGTGGCTTATGGCTTCCGGCGCCTGTGTCAATCCACGGTCACGGGGATATCGTCCTGGGTCCTCAAGCTGCTGCGCGTGGAACCGAGGGGCGTAGCAAACGTTCGATGGCTCCACTCACCAGACTCTCCAACAGCTCAACGCGCTCTCGCTCATCCAGCGAATGTTGCGCCAACCAGCCGGGTGCGCTGTTGAGTAAGTTTGCGATTGCATGTCCGGCGGCCAGCAGACCCTGTTCACTGAAGCGGGACCGGGCCCCGAGCATCAGCAACAATTTGCGCTCGTATTGCTCGCGCAGCTGCCGAACCCGTTCCTGTTGCTCTTCATTCAGGCAGCCGCTGTCACGCTCTGCCAGACGAAAATGCCAGGGCATCTCCTGATGCAGGTTCAAATGCGCTCGGATCAGGGCATGGAGTTTGTCACGTTTTGCCGGCGCCTTTTGCTCGATCCGCCCCAAGGTTGCCAGCAACTCTTCGTAGAACTCTTCGATCAGGTCGAGCAGCAAGTGCTGTTTGCTGGGGTAATGGTGATACAACGAGCCGGGAGCGAGCCCCAGGCAGGTCGCGAGCTCACGCATGCCGACCTGTCCGAAACCTTTGCAGGCGAACAGCTCCAGCACCTTGTCCCGGTACTCGGCAAAGCGCGAGCAACGCTCAGGCATAGGCATGGAAGCCACGCCCCGTTTTGCGCCCCAGGTAACCGGCGGCGACCATTTCCTTGAGCAGTGGAGCAGGGCGGTACTTGCTATCGTTGAAGCCCTCGTAGAAGGCTTCGAGGATCGCCAGCACGGTGTCCAGGCCGATCAGGTCCGCCAACGCCAACGGCCCGATTGGCTGATTGCAGCCCAGGCGCATGCCGGCGTCGATATCTTCGGCGCTGGCCAGGCCTTCCTGAAACACCAGGATCGCTTCGTTGATCATTGGCACCAGAATCCGGTTGACCACGAAACCCGGACGGTTGCCCGCGGTGATCGCGGTTTTGCCGAGAGTGGTCGCCATGTCCAGCGCCAGGGCGTGGGTGGCGTCGCTGGTTTGCAAACCGCGAATCACCTCGATCAGGCCCATCACCGGCACCGGGTTGAAGAAGTGCAGGCCGATGAAGCGCTCAGGTTGGCTGACACTGGCAGCGAGCTGGGTAATGGACAGCGAAGACGTGTTGGAGGCAATCACGCAATCGTTGCTGACCTGCGCGGCGATCTGTTGCAGCACGCGCAGTTTCAGCTCGAGGTTTTCGGTCGCGGCTTCGATCACCAGTTGCACGTTCAGCAGGCTGCTGTAATCGGTGCTGGTACGGATCTTGTCGAGGGCGGCGAGTTTTTGCTCTTGCGTCAGCGTTTCCTTGGCAACCTGCCGATCGAGGTTTTTTTCGACGGTCGCAACGGCCTTTTGCAGGGCGCTCTCGGAGACGTCGAGCAAGGTCACGTTAAAACCGGCCAAGGCGCAGACTTGCGCAATGCCATTGCCCATAGTGCCCGCGCCGATCACGCCAATGTTTTGCAGATTCATGTTCTGTCCTTCCGATCAAATCCCGCGATACCTTGGCCGCCGTAGTGGCCGAAGGCGTACTATTGGCCGCGAGTCTAGAGCCGGCAGGGCGGTTGTCCTATGCCGAAACTGTTCAACGGCACTGGTGTTTTTTGCCATTCGGGTGATGGGGAGAGAAGCGTTCACATGCGGGAAAAGGACTCGGTTTCCGCCTACTTCGTGCAGGCAATGATCCATGGGCTGGGAGACAATCCGCAACGTCAGAGGGCTGCGCTTGAACAGGCCGGCATTGATCCGGCGTTGATGGAGCAGCCCACCGCGCGTGTACCGGCGAGTGCGTTTGCCGCGTTGTGGTTGATTCAGATCCGCGAGCTCAACGATGAGTTCTTCGGGCTCGACTCCCATGGCATGCCGCCGGGCGGTTTCGCCCTGATCTGCCGGGCATTGATTCAGGAACCAGACCTGCACAAAGCCATGCGCCAGTGCCTGGCCAATTTCGCGCTATTCCTCCACGACTTTCGCGGCACGCTGACGGTGCGCGGAAAACGTGCGGTGATCAGCCTGCAGAACCACTCGCCAAACAGCGACGTCAGTCGTTTGGGCGAGGAGACGTTTCTGGTGTTGATGATCAGTCTGCTCTGCTGGCTGGGTGGCCGGCGCATCCCCATCGACCGCGCAGACTTTCGCCATCAGCGTGTGTCGCTCAGCGATGACCGTTTGCTCTGGGGACCGAACCTGACCTTTGGTGCCGAGCGTACCGAAATCGAATTCGCCAGCCACTACCTGCGCCTGCCGGTGGTTCAGGATCTGGCATCCCTGAAAGTATTTTTGCGCACCGCGCCGCAATGGCTGGTGATCCGTTTTCGCAATCAGCACGGCCTGGCGTCGCAGGTCCACCAGCGCCTGCGTAACAGCCATTACAGCCAATGGCCGACCTTGCAGGCCTTCGCCCTGGAACAGCACCTGAGCCCCAGCACCTTCCGCCGTAAGCTCGAACGGGAAGGGTGTTCGTATCAGGAGATCAAGGACGAGGTGCGGCGTGCCGTTGCCTTCGAACAGCTGCGCCAGAGCCGAGCGAGCATCAGTGACATTGCCGAGCAGCTTGGCTTTCAGGAACCGAGTGCGTTCCATCGGGCGTTCAAGAAGTGGACGGGAGAAAGTCCGGGACGGTATCGGGCGAGGTATCAGGGGGAGCTCACGGAGTGAACCCTGTTCTTGATCGTTTCACATCATTACTCGACCAGGCGAGACGCGCCTTGCTGCTGGTCTGGGCAACGTCTCGCGGACTGTTTCTGGGATTGGTACTGGCTACGCTGATCGCCGGCGTACTTCCTGCACTGGCCGCGTGGTTAGGCCAACGTATCGTCGATGCGGTCGTCACCGCCATGCAGTTGCACGCGCAACAGGGCAGTGCGCCGTTGTGGCCGGTCGTGCGTTATGTGCTGTTTGAAGCGGGCGTGCTTGCGTTGCTGTCCGGGACTCAGCGTGCGCTGTCGGTCCAGCAATCGCTATTGCGGGTGCAGTTGGGGCAGAAGGTCAATACGATGATTCTGGAGAAGGCCCAGACGTTATCGCTGGTGCAGTTCGAGAACTCCGAGTTCTACGACAAGTTGGTTCGGGTACGCCGTGAAGCTTCGACCCGGCCGTTGGCGCTGGTGATGAAGTCGTTGGGGTTGATCCAGAATCTGATCGTGTTGATCAGCTTCGGCGTGTTGCTGGTGCATTTTTCGCCTTGGGCGCTGGTACTACTGGTGGTCGGCGCGTTGCCGGTGTTCTTCGCCGAAGCGCATTTCTCCGGGGATGCCTTTCGATTGTTCACCCGCCGCGCACCGGAGAGCCGGCAGCAAAACTACATCGAGACGCTGCTCTCTCACGAGGGCTACATCAAAGAGGTCAAACTGTTCGGCTTCGCGCCGCTGCTATTGAAGCGTTATCGCGATACGTTCGCGCGGCTCTATGCCGAAGACCGGCGCCTGACGCTACGTCGGGATGGCTGGGGATTTATCCTCGGACTGCTGGGCACCGGCGCGTTTTATCTGGCGTATGCCTGGGTGGTGGTCGATACCGTCCATGGCAACATCAGCCTCGGGCAGATGACCATGTACCTGGTGTTGTTCAAGCAGGGACAGACGGCGGTGAGCAGCAGCTTGAGCGCCATCAGCGGTCTCTACGAAGATGGCCTTTACCTCTCCAGTCTTTATGAATACCTGGCCGAGCCTGTTGTGGCGGATACCGGCATCCTCACCGTGGGCGCCGTGCCCGGCGATGGCCTGCGTTTCGAGAACGTCGGTTTCCGTTATCCGGGTGCAAGTCGCGCCGCGCTGGAAGGCATCGATCTTCACCTTGTGCCTGGCCACAGTGTGGCGCTGGTGGGGGAGAACGGTTCGGGCAAGACCACGCTGATCAAATTACTGACGCGGCTATACCGTCCTGATCAGGGCCGCATCCTGCTGGACGGCAGCGATCTGCAAGCATGGGAAGAAGACGCGCTGCGGCGGCGCATCGGGGTGATTTTTCAGGACTACATCCGCTACCAATTCTCCGTCGGCGAGAACATCGGCGTCGGTGACACCCTGGCGTTCAACGATGAACAGCGCTGGCAGGAGGCCGCCGCCGAGGGCATGGCCGCGCCCTTCATCGAGGGGCTGGATCGAGGGTATGCGACGCAATTGGGGCGGTGGTTCGCCGGGGGGCAGGAGCTGTCCGGCGGGCAATGGCAGAAGATCGCGTTGTCGCGCGCCTACATGCGGCGCAACGCCGATATTCTGATTCTGGATGAGCCAACTTCTGCACTCGACCCGGCGGCGGAAGCGGCGGTGTTCGAGCATTTCAGTGAACACACCGAAGGCCGGATGACGTTGCTGATTTCTCACCGGTTTTCCAGCGTGCGCAATGCGGACCACATCATCGTGCTGGACCATGGAGCGATCCTTGAGCGGGGCGATCACGACAGTCTGGTGGCCGCGGGCGGGCGCTATGCGCAGTTGTTTGATTTGCAGGCCCGCGGTTACCGATAGATCTCAAGACTCCCGAAAAATCCGCGTCACCGCCGGCCCGGCCATTTGTGTTGGTTTTGTATTCGTCAAGCCGTCGAGTGCCTGGCGATACTGGGTACCGCCCCGGCTCATGCTGTTGTTGTGCGTACCACCAGGCATGCAGGCTTTGCCCGGCCTTGAAGCTGGCGGGTTTGATGTCGAATTCCTGAACATCCTTCGGCAGACCGCGATACCAACCAGCGTTGCCCGGCTCAATACGAAACAGCAGCTCGCGCTCTGTGTACTTGAGTACGCCGCAGCTCACCGGCAAGCCGACAATTAGCACGGCCATGCACAGCAGCGGCAGCCAGCGTCGGCCCAAGCGGCTCATCAAATTCGAAAACATGCAGGGGGCCGGAGGATGAAAAGGAAAGTTCGGGTTTTAACAGAAGCGTGGGGAAAGGTGGGGATAAATTCGACAGTCGTATGAATGGCCCGGATCAGTCGGTGATGCTCAGGGCCTCATCGTCGGAACGCCGCCCGGAGCAAGCTCGCTCCCACAAGGGACCGCATTTCAGTGTGGGAGCGAGCTTGCTCGCGATGAGGCCATTCCTGCCCATACATCTTCGAAGCCGTGCGCAAAGCCGCTCGCGATTACCTGAAGGAACTCGGGGATGGCAGTAAATTGTCCATCCTCTTTCGGGTGAATATGGATGGGGTGGCGAATCTGGCGACGGCTGTGAATTTTCCGGCGCGTATCTATACCGTCGTGGGAAGGAAGAGCGGTCTCTTATGAAGCCGTTTTTTTTGCCTGGAAGAAAGCTGATGGCCAGGAGAAGCTGCTTAACTACAGCGTGGCCGAAGGGCTGTTCGGCTTGCTGCTGTTGATTCTGTTCAGCAGCCTCTTCATCGCCGGGCCGAAACGGCCGGTGCTCAATGTCCGTTTCACCGGAGCCTTGCGTGATGCCCGAATCCAATCGTTTCGAGGAAGTCGTGACCCTGATCGTCAAACACCGGGTCAAGGCCGGTTTTGAAGTGCCTTACGAAGCCTGGCTTCGACACATCGTGGGTGTGGCGGGGCAGAGCGAAGGGCATTTGGGCGTGGACGTGATTCGCGGCAAGAGCGCCTGGATATGTTCACCTGCGTGCTGCGTTTTTGCTCCACCGAGGCGATGCAGCGCTGGCTCGATTCGCCGCAACGGCAAGCACTGGTCAACGAAGCCACGCCAATGCTGGCGGACGGTGATCAGACTGAGGTCAGTCCGGTTAATGAATTCTGGTTCGCCCCGCAGGCCGAAGCGGGATCGCCACCGCCGCGCTGGAAGCAGGCCGTGGTGACGTTGTTGGTGATTCTGCCGCACACTTTGCTGGTGCCGCTGATCTGGGGGCCGTTGCTGCAGCTCAACGCTTTCCTCTCCAATTACATCGTTGCCACCTTCCTGATCACCCTGACCATCGTGCTGTCGGTGGTGTACCTGTTCATGCCGATGGCGACGCGATTGTTCGCGCCCTGGCTGTCCCGCTCCGTTGCGAGTCGCTGACGTTATCGGCGGTTAACACGATCCATTGTAGGAGCCGGAGCAAGCTCGGCTCCTACAGTGATTTGTGTTGTTTGGGCATCAGCGGTTGTCAGGACTTTTTGTCATCGCCAGGCTCGCCACCAACATGCACACCATGGTCGTCACCCGGTTCACCGCCGACATGTACGCCGTGGTCATCGCCCACTTCGCCCGCGCGATGCACACCGTGGTCGTCGCCGATTTCACCCGCGTGATTAACCCCGCGATTGTGGCCGACTTCCCCCGCGTTATGAACGCCGTGATCATCCCCAGGTTCGGCGTGAGTGCCGCTACGCCCGGAAGAGGATGAGGCTGAGTTGCCGGAATGCCCCGAGCCATGGTCGCTGCCGCTGTGACCGCTACCGCTATTGCCGCCACTGCCGCTTCCACCGTGACTGCCGCCATTGCCGCCGCCACCGCTTCCACCGCCGCCGCCGCCACCACCGCCACCACCGCCGCCGCCACCACTGCCGCCACCGCTTCCACCGCCGCCGCCACCACTGCCGCCACCGCCTCCACTACCGCCACCACCACCACCTCCGCTTCCGCCACTGCCTCCGTCTTTGGCTTGAGCACTCGACATACCGGACAGGCTATCCGGTATCAGAACGGTGGATGCCGACAGAACTGCGCCAATAGCCACTGCGAGCAAAAGCTTTTTCATGTGCATATCGTTCTCCGTCTTCTTATTCAGCTTGGAACGTTGATGAATGCAACTTGCTGCCTGATTCAGTGGGTAAACACCTCACCGTACGGTTTTATTCAGTTGTCACGTCGATGAGTTCTGAAACGTCCAGCTCGGCCCTGGTCCAGGGGTCAGTGAATACTCGAGGCCAGCTCGAAAATCGGGATGTACATCAGGATCACGGTCACCCCGATCAGCAGGCCGATGAAGGTCATGAGCAAGGGTTCGAACAGCCGCACGAACCATTCGATCCAGCGGCTGATTTCTTCGTCGTAGAAGTCGGCGCTGCGTTCCATCATTTGCCCGAGGTTGCCGGACTGCTCGCCAGCACGCAGCAAGCGCAGGGACACCGGTGTCACGAGGTGATTGAGTTCCAGCGCGGTCGATAGCGACTGACCCTCGCGCACCCGTTCGCAGGCCTGGTCCAGACGCGCGCGGGAGGCGACGGTGAGCAGGCCGCGAACCATGCCCATGGCGGTGACGAGGGGAATCCCGCCTTGCAGCAGAATCCCCAGCGAGCGGTAGAAGCGTGCCAGTTCGTACATGAAAATGCGTTGATGGACCGCCGGGAGTTTTTCAATCACACGGTCCAGGCCCCGACGAAAGGCCGGTTGGCGCTGGAGGAAAGTGAGGGCGACGATGATCGCCAGCAATGCGCCGAAGAATTCACCCTGATGGGTGTGCAGGAACATCCCGCTGCTCATCAGGATCTGCGACAGCCACGGCAGGTTCGAGCCCAGCCCTTCGAACACCAGGCTGAAGCGCGGCACCACGTAGCCCATCAGAAACAACACCACGCCACCGCCCACCACCAGCAACAGCAGGGGGTAGATCGAAGCGCTGACGATTTTTTGCCGAACCTCGTCCATGCGCTGGCGATAGCTGACATAGCGGCCCAAGGCGTCGCCCACGGCGCCGGTCTTCTCGCTGGACTGCACCAACGCTACGTAGAGCGGAGGGAAAACCGCCGACAATTGGGCCAGTGCCTGGGAGAACGATTTGCCTTCATAAAGCAGGCGCACCAGTTCGCTCAAGGTCTTGCGGGCCTGGGGCGCGTTCTCTTTTTCCGCCAGGCTTTCCAGCGCATCGATCAACGGCAGGCCCGCATTGAGCAGCGTCGTCAGTTCCTGGCTGAACAGCACCAGGTTGAAGGTCTCGCGCTGTCGAACCCGCAGCGCACGCCAGTGACGCTCGGCGTACAGGCTGATCACCCGATAGCCCTGGTCTTCGACGATGCACCGGGCTTCGCTGTGGCCGAGCGCCTCGACGGTCATCGAGACGACGCCGGCCTTGCCAACGGCTTTGAGATGAAAACGCATGATCGCCTCCCGTCATTGCCAGCTGGTGACTTCGGCGTTTTCGCCTTCGCCGCCGGGTTGTCCGTCCTTGCCCATGGACAGCAAGTCGTATTCGCCGTTTTCGCCGGGGCAGCGATAGCTGTAGTTACGGCCCCACGGATCCTGCGGGAGTTTTTTCTGCAAGTAAGGGCCGGTCCATTTGGTTTCATCGCTGGGCGCGGTGACCAGCGCCTGCAAACCCTGTTCGGTCGACGGGTAATGACCGACCTCCAGACGGTACAGGTCCAGTGCCTTGCCCAGGCCTTCTATTTGCGCCTTGGCAACCTTCACTTCGGAGCGGCCCAGTTGGGCGAAATATTTCGGCGCGACGATGCCAGCCAACAGCCCCAGCACCACCAACACCACCAACAGTTCGAGCAGGGTGAACCCGCTTTGAGCACGCGGGGCGGAACGCAAACGCTGATTCATGATGACCTCACACAGTCGGCAGAAGGGTCGCCATGAAGGCTTATGCAATTGCCATGCACATGCCCGGAGATCCTTCTGCAACCCCTGAATTACGGGCCTGCGCGCATCCGGCACAGTGCTTGCGTATGGCTGGTTTACTACCGGCCATTGGGGCATTAGCCCCATTTTTCGGGGCCGGGCAGGGAGGTAAATAATGAAAACACTCACCACAGGACTGCTCGGTCTGCTGGTGCTGACCGGCGTCGTACAGGCCGATGTGTTCGTTTCCGTGGACGCCAAGGGCAGCTACGTTCTGTCCAATGTCCACCGTCCCGGCCGCACCTATGAACGGGTGATTCACGAGCCAGAATCCACCCGGGTCAGCATGGATCAGCAACCCCAGATGATTGCCCGGCAGCCCTATGCCGAGCTGGTTTCGGCGGCTGCCACGGCCAATCAGTTACCGGCGGCGCTGTTGCATGCCGTGATTCAGGCCGAGTCCGCCTACGACTCCGGTGCCCGGTCACCCAAGGGGGCTGGAGGGTTGATGCAATTGATGCCTGACACCGCCCGGGAGTTGGGGGTGAAGAATGTCTACGACCCGAAAGCCAACATCCAGGGTGGCGCCAAGTACCTGAAGCACCTGATGACCCTGTTCGATAACGACATTAGCCTCGCCGTGGCGGCCTACAACGCCGGGCCGCAAGCGGTGCTCAGCCGTGGCGGGGTGATCCCGCCGTTCGCCGAAACCCAGCGTTACGTGCCCAGTGTCTTGCGCCAATACCGACGCTTGCAGGGCCTGGCCGCGGATGCGCCGCTGTGATTGGGGGGTTCCCCCCATTTGTGGGGCAACGCGATCTGTATCACCGAACTGAAGAACGCGTTCGCCCCGTAGCAGCTGCCGAGCCTGTGAGGCTGCGTTCGGCTGCGGAGCAGTCGTGAATTCAGACGACGCGGTGTTTCAGCAATTCCTCGCGTTCAGGTTTTACGACTGCTCCGCAGCCGAACGCAGCCTCGCAGGCTCGGCAGCTGCTACAAGGCCCCGCCCGGAAAGTGGGGAATGGGTGGGGAATATCCCCCGAGTTGTTAAGTCGTTTATGTAACCGTTTGAAAAATAACTAAATTATTTATGGCATGCGGATTGCTCAAGGGGATTTGTCGAGACTTATTCCTAATGAGTACCACAGCGAGGCCCGTGATCATGACCGGCATACCCTACGCTCCGTCCTTGTTAAATCTGCTGCTGTTGGTGGCATCGATGCTGGGCATCGAGCTGGTCGAAGCGGCCGTGCGCTGCGAGCGCAATCTGGTGGCCAACGTCGTGGCCTTGGATCAGCCGCTGATGTTCAACCGTCTCGGCGCGCAAAACGTCAACGGCATGATGTTCGCCCTGCGCCGCGATGTAGTCGATGACCACGAGATGTCCCTGGCCCAGGGCGGGACGGCGGTGCCGGGCAAAGTCTCGCTGCGGCCCGACAAGCGTCCGCGTCCACTGGTACTGCGCGTCGCTGCCGGTGACTGCCTGACCATCAACTTGCAGAACTTGCTCGCCTACCAGGCCAACCCCGGCAGCCATGAAAACGGGGAGGAGGGTGAGATTGAGGGCGAAGTCGCCATCGGCAACGTAGACCAATTCAAGGTCGATGAGCAGGTCACCGACCGCCACGTCGGCTTCCAGGTCAACGGTATGCAAGCGGTCAACAGCATCGACGACATTGCGTCCTATACCGGACGAAACGCCAATACCTTGATTGCCCCCGGCGCCACCCGTTCCTACACCTTGTACGCCGAGCGCGAAGGGGCGTTTGCCGCCAGCAGCCGCGGCGCGACCTTCGGGGGTGAAGGGGATGCAGGCAACGTGGCCAACGGACTGTTCGGCCAAGTGGTGGTGGTGCCCAAGGGCGGCCGCACCTATCGCAACACCGTGACCGAAGAAGAGATGCGCCTGGCCAGCGTCGGCCGCACCCCGGCCGGTCAACCGATTGTCAATTACCAGGCGCGCTACCTGCAGCGTGAACCGTGGATACGTGAAGGCAAGGCCGGCGCGCCGATCATCAACATGGTCGACGGCAATGAAATCATTTCCAGCGAGAGCGACGCGATCGTGATGGGCAGCAACGCCGACGGCAGCTTCCCGCCTTCGACCTATCCGCTGGAAGCCATTGGAAAACGCAACCCGGCGATCCCGAATCGTCTGGAACCGTTCCGCGATTTCGCCTCGCAGTTCCAGGATGAAACCGCCGCGACCCAGGCGTTCCCCGCTTACTGGGCGGATCCGGTGATGGCCCACGTACTGGAGCCGACTCGCGACTCGTTCATGATCAACTATGGCTCCGGCGGCATGGGCGCCGAAGTGGTCGCCAACCGTTTGAGTGTCGGGCCGATGCACGATTGCCTGTCCTGCGCCTATGAAGAATTCTTCCTCAGCTCCCACACCGTCGGCGATGTGGCGATGCTGGTGGACGTGCCGGCCAACGCCGGCCTGGAAAATATTCGTCCCGGTGAAACGCCGAGCGCCGATCAGATCGGGGTCAAGGCGAGCATGGCGCTGTACCCGTCCGAGCCGTCCAACGTCAACCACAGCTATATCGGCGACTTCATCAAATTCCGCAACACCCACAACGGTCACGAGCAGCACATTTTCCACCTGCACGGGCACCAGTGGTTGTTCAACCCCAACGACGACAACTCAGACTATGTGGACGCCCAAGGCATCGGTCCGGGCGCCGGTTACACCTACGAAATCGCCAACGGTGGGTCGGGCAACCGCAACCGGGTCGCGGGCGATGCGATCTATCACTGCCACTTCTATCCGCACTTTGCCCAAGGCATGTGGAGCATGTGGCGGGTGCATGACGTGTTCGAAGAAGGCACCAAACTCGAGGTGTCCCAACAAGGTGCCGACGGGTATCACAGCGAACCTTATGCACTGCGCAGCGGTAAACCAGCGGCAGGCGCCCGCGCCTTGCCCGATGGCGAGATCGTTGCCGGTACACCGATTCCAGCGGTCGTGCCGCTGCCAGGCAAAGCCATGGCGCCGATGCCGGGCAAAGTCGCGGTCGTGCCGAAAATCGGCGAAACCCTTGTGGCCGGTGGCGACGACGAAGGTGATGATGACGGCGAGCATCATGGCGGTAACGGCGGCGCTCAGGCCATCGGTTCCCTGGCTCTGGTGGATCGCAGTGAAGCCAACCGCAATGCTGACGGCAGCCTGAAAAACCCTGGCTATCCGTTCTGGATCGGCGGCATGGAAAGCTCGGTCGGCCAACGCCCACCGACCCCACCCTTGGACATGCTCGACGCTGCCAAGGCGCAGGCCTTGAAAACCAGCGGCAACGCCTTGTGGGCCAATCTCGACCCGGCTCAGTCCGGTGGCTGGGACGGCGGCCTGGGGCGCCATTCTCTGGACGGTTTCTCCTCCGGTGGCCGGGCACACACCATTACCACGTCTCTGGATTTCTCCAAGGAAGTGACACGCGCCAAGCCCATTTACATGCCGGAAGAAGGCACCGAAATCGAACAGGCGGCCATGGCGTTCCACGCCAGAAAAGACCACCCAAGCTTCGCCGTGCTGCCCGGTAATCAAATCGTGGCGCGCAGCTTCCGCACCAACGGCGCCTTGCCGATCGCGGGCGCACCGTATTACGAACCGTGCATGGATGACCGGCAAAAACGCCTGACCAGTAGCGCCGGCACCGGCGAGTTCAACAGCGGTGAGCGGGTTGGCATGTCCTTCAGCGGTTCCTCGACGTTCACCGCCGACCGTCCACGGGTCTATAAAGCCGCGAACATTCAGTTCGATGCGGTCTACAACAAAGTCGGTTACCACTTCCCGCAAGCGCGCATTCTCGCGCTGTGGGAAGACGCCTGGCCGGTGATCAACAAGCAGCGTCCGCCAGAACCTTTGGTGATGCGCATGAACACCTTCGACTGCGTGCAGTACCAGCAAACCAACCTGGTGCCGGCCACTTATGAAATGGACGACTATCAGGTGCGCACGCCGACCGACGTGATCGGCCAGCACATTCACCTGCCGAAATGGGACCTGACGGCTGCCGACGGTTCGGCCAACGGCTGGAACTACGAAGACGGCGTACTTTCCCCCGGTGCAGTGCAAGAACGCATCCACGCCATTCGCGAGTTCAACCAGTGCCAAGGCACCGATCCTCGTGATGGCACGCCGGCCTGCCCGAAAGCGAAGGCTCACCCGTTCTTCGGCCAATACGGCCGGGCCGACTGGGTTGGCGCGCGCACGGCGATGCAGCGCTGGTTTGTCGATCCGGTGGTGAACGCCAAAGGCGTCGACCGTGGCCTGGGAACCATTTTCACCCACGACCACCTTGGCCCATCGACTCACCAACAGATCGGTCTGTACGCCACCGTGTTGGCAGAACCGGCCGGTTCGACCTGGTTCCACGCCGAAACCGGCGAGCCGTTGTACAGCGGCGCGCGGCAGGACGGCGGACCCACTTCGTGGCAAGCGGTGGTGTCCACCGGTGACCTGGACGGCGACGGCAAGAACGACAGCTTCCGTGAGTTCTTCCTCGAATACAGCGACTTCCAGCACGCCTATGAAGCCGGTGTGTACGTGGGCGCCGGTCCTAACGGCGTGCCTAATCCGCAAGCCTTCCCGGCCACGGCTGACAGCTTCCGCTACGCGATCAACCCACCGGTGCGAAAAGAAGCCGAGACCCTGCTTGAACAGGTGGTCGAAGCCCGCGGTGGACTGATGCCCGGTTGCCCAAGCCGGCCATGCCCACAAGCTATCTCGGTCGATGACCCTGGCATGTTCGTGGTCAATTACCGCAACGAACCGCTGGCCCTGCGGGTGTACGACCCGAACAAGGTCGGCCCGGACGGCAAGCGTGGTATGCAGGCCGACGGCCTCGGCGGCGACCTGGCGTACGCCATGCAAAGCCGTACCGACCGCGCCATCCCGGCGATGAACCTGGCGCCGAACCTGGTGACTGCAGCCACCGGCCCAACCGGCGGCACCACGCTGTTCCCGCCACACATCAACCGTGGCGGCGCCGAACCGGGTGACCCGTTCACTCCGATGCTGCGCACCTACACCGGGGACAACGTCCGGTTGCGGGTGCATGCCGGTGGTCACGAAGAAGAGCACAACGTGACCCTGCACGGCGTGAAGTGGCTGCAAAGCGGTTCCGGTTATGGCAACAGCTCCAACTCCGGCTGGCGCTCGTCGCAGATGCTCGGGATCTCCGAGCAGATGGGCTTCAATGCGCCGGTGTCGATGATCTCCAGCGCGGCCGCGACCACCGGGGATTACCTGTACTCGATGGACGCCTCCCTGGAAGGTTACTGGAGCGGGATCTGGGGCGTGATGCGCAACTACACGGCCCAGCGCAGCGACCTGTTCGCGCTGCCGAACAACGCGAAACCGGCCGGTATGCGCAACACCGTGGCATTCGATGGCATCTGCCCACGGTACGGCGCCAACCCTAACGGCATCGGCACCCGGCCGACGCCACAACGCAACTATGAAGTGGTCGCGGCGCTGGCCAACGACATCCTGGGCAATCCGCTGAACCTGTCGATGGCCGATCCGGCCGGTATCGGGCAACACGTCGGCGGGGCGTTGAAGCCGGCGGGCGGCACCCTGGTGTACAACTCGCGGGCAGTGAGCATTCCTCAGGTCACGGTGACCGACCCTGTGGAGGGGACCTTCACCATCGGCGGGCAAAGCGGGCCATTGCATGACCCGACGGCGATCCTTTATGTGCGCAAGGGCGACCTCGATCCGATCACCGGCAAGCTCAAACCCGGTGTGCCTGTCGAACCGCTGGTGCTGCGTGCGGCGGCCGGTGACTGCATCAACATCACGCTGGAAAACCGTCTGCCCATGGTGATGCCGGATCTGACTCAGACGGCTTCGGTAATGGGCATGGTCAAGCGTGACCGCAACGATGGCGAGGGCTCGACCACCTTCAGCAATAACCTGATGCGGCCGTCCAGCACGGTGGGCCTGCACGCACAACTGCTGGCGTACGACATCACCAAATCCGACGGGACCAACGTCGGCACCAACCCGACCCAGACCGTGCCGCCGCGTGTTGGCAATGTTGGGGCGTACCCGACGCGGACCTATCAGTACTACGCCGGGCACCTGGAGCGTGAAGGCAAACCGGTCACGCAACTGGGCCGCAGTGTCGACAACATCAACGCCACGGCGGTGGAATTCGGCGGGCTGAATTTCACCCCGGCGGACGTCATCAAGCAGCCGCAAAAAGGCCTTGGCGGTGCGATGAGCATCCTGCCGATCGGCGCCACCTGGGTTGACGATGCACGCAAAGTATCGGCGACGGTCACCGCACCTGGGCAAACCACCTACCGCGATTTTACGATGGTCTGGCAGAAGGCGTTGAACATGCGCTGGGCCAATGGTCGTCCGGTGGAAGGTATTGCCTCGGAGGCCGGTGTACCGACCGATCCGCAGGACAACTCGAGCATGGCCATCAACTACAAGACCGAGCCGATGTGGTTCCGCTTCGGTCTGCCACCGGATGCGCCGTTCGGCCACGCCGACGGTCATGGTTACGGCGACGTGCCTAATGCGCACATGGCCTTCAGCAATGCGCTGGTGGGGGGCGATCCGCAAACGCCGGTGCTGTATGTGAAACCGGGGCAACCGTTCCGCACGCACATTCTGATGCCGACCGGTGGCAGCCGTGGCTCGACCTTCCAACTGGATGGTCACGTCTGGTCGGTCAACCCGTTCCAGTCGGAGAAGAGCGATACCAGTGGCTATCCAATGAGTACACCAGGGGTGGGTTCGGTGCGGTTCGGCTACAACCCGATGTCGATGTACATCGGCGCCCACGAAAGCATCTTGCCGGCGGCGCACTTCAGCTTCATGCACCCGAGCGCCGGGGGCAGCAATGCAATACCGGGCGACTACCTGTTCCGAGACTACGGCGCTTACGGCAACACCGCCGGGCTTTGGGGATTGCTGCGGGTGACCAACGAACCTGAACCGGCTCCGGTTCCGTAGGGCAGGGAAATAACGCAATACCTGTGGGAGCGAGCTCGCTCGCGATGAGGCCAGCACATTCAACATTGATGTCGACTGTCAGACCGCTATCGCGAGCAAGCTCGCTCCCACAGGGGCGCGTTACGGCAGGCTCAGATTAGAAAGGAGAGAGACGATATGAACAGGACCATCATAGTGGCCGCTTGGGCGCTGGTTTTAGGGTTGGCGCTGATCGGGCTGGGGGTATGGCGTGCGTCGCAGCCGATTATGCTCAGCGACGTCGCACTGCCGAAGACCTGGAGCAAAAACACGCTTGAGCGTGACGGGGTGTCGGTGGCGCTCGAGGTGCGGCCGCTGGCGCAGGACGGCGTGCTGCGCGAGGGTGTATTCGCCGACGTGCGCTTTCGGGTCACCGACAGCGCTTCGGGTCAGCCACTGTCGGGTGTCGCCCCCGGTGCCTGGCTCGATCCGGAAACCGTCGCCGCCGACCAGGCCCAGGGCCGCGAACACAGCTGCAAATCCCGGGTCGGGGTGTTTCTGAAATCGAGCATCGGCGCGCGACCGTTGCTCGATCTGAACAGCTACTTCCTGCTGGTGATGAACCGCGATGCCAGCGTCTCGGTGGTCGACCCGTCGGTGTCGGTGGGCGGCATCACCAGCACGATGGCGCGGATCGACATCAAGCAACCGCCGATGGATTGGGTCACGCCCCGTGACAACAAACGGGTGTTCGTCTCGATGCCAACCGCCGATGAGATTGCGGTGATCGACAGCGAGCAATTCAAGTTGATCGACTCGGTGGCTGCCGGCAGCAACCCGGTACGACTGGCATTGCAACCGGATGAGCGTCTGCTGTGGGTCGGCAACAACGCGAAATCGCCCGAGGCGTCCGGGGTGACAGTGATCGACACGCGCAGCCTCAAGACGCTCAAACACCTGGCCACCGGTGCCGGGCATCACGAAATCGCTTTCAGCAAGGACAGTCGTTTTGCTTTCGTCACCAACCGCGATGACGGGACGGTGAGCCTCATCGACATCGCCAGCCTGACCATCAGCAAGCAACTCAAGACCGGCTCGCACCCGTTGTCCGTGGCGTACTCGCCGCTGTCCCAGGCGGTGTATGTCGCCGATGGCAAGGACGGCACGGTGACCGTGGTCGACACGACCAGCCTCGCAGTCCGGCAGGTGATCAAGATGAAACAGGGCCTGGGCCCGATGGGTTTTAGCGCTGACGGTCGTTTCGGCATCGTGCTCAACACCCTGGAGAATCAGGCCTCGGTTATCGATGCGGCCACCGACTCGTTGATCCATGAACTGGACGTGTCCGCCGAGCCCTATCAAGTGGTGTTCACCAAGGCCTACGCCTACATTCGCGGACTGGCCTCGGCCAAGGTCACGATGATCAATCTGTCGTCCTTGGGTGAAGGCCGCACGCCGATCAGCCAGGGCTTCGAAGCGGGGCCTCAGGCGCCACGGCTGGCCGGTGACCTGCCGCTGGCATCGAGCCTGGCGGTGTCGCGGGACGACAACGCGGTGTTTGTGGTCAACCCGGTGGACAACACCACCTACTTCTACGCCGAAGGCATGAACGCGCCGATGTCCGGCTACCCCAATCGTGGGCAAGTGGCGCGGGCGGCGATGGTCATCGACCGCAGCCTGCGCGAAGTCGAGCCGGGGCTGTACAGCGCCCGGATCAAACTGCCCGCCGCCGGACGTTTCGACGTGGCCTTCCTGCTGAACCAGCCGAACATCATCCATTGCTTCACGGCTTTGGTTGAGCCGGATAAAAACCTCACCCGGCACCCGGGTGTGCCGAAGGTGGAATTCATGCTCGACACGTCCACGGCCGCCCTCGGCAGTCCTTACGTGGTGCGTTTTCGCATCGTTCAGGGCAAGCAGAAGGCACAGCGCAGCGGGGTCAAGGACGTTCAGGTGCGCTACTTCCGGGCCCCGACGTCCCGGGTCCAGCAAGTCGCCGCGCTGGAAGTGGGCGACGGCGTTTATGAAGCCCCGGTGACCCTCGACCAGAACGGCGCCTGGTACCTGCACGTACGCGCGGCCTCGCTGGGCGCGAGTTTCGATGACAAGACTTTTGCCAGCGTTCGGGTCCTGCCCGGCGATGCCCACTAAAGGAGTTTCGACATGAACCGATTCGCACACCGTGGACTGCTGACGTTCTGTCTGCTGGCCGCCGGTATCGGCCAGGCCCTGGCCCACTCGGCGGATGAACACGCCGGTCACGAAATGCCGGCCAAAAGCGCCCGTTCGGAAAGCGCCCAGGTCAAGTTCGCCGACGTGGCGCTGGTGGACCAGAACGGCAAAGCGGTGCGCCTGGAAAAAGACCTGGTGACCAACAAGATTGTGGTCATGAGCTTCATCTACACCAGTTGCACCACGGTTTGCCCGGTGGTGTCGTCGATCATGGGCAAGGTGCAAAAACAGCTGGGTGCCCGGGTCGGCGGGGAGGTGCAAATGGTGTCGATCAGCATCGACCCGCAGCGCGATGACGCCAAACGCCTGAGCGACTACGCCCGCCACTTCCAGCACGGCCCGGGCTGGAGCTGGCTGACCGGCAGCTCGCAGTCGATCAACGAAACCCTCAAGGGACTGGGCACCTTCAGCGGGGACTTCAAAAACCATCAGCCACTGATTCTGGTGGGTGACGGCAACAGCCGCCACTGGACCCGCTATTACGGCTTCACCGACCCGACGGTGTTGGCCCGTGAAGTGGAGAAACTCAGCGGTCAGCGCAACGTCCACGCCAAGCACACGGCCATCGCGATGGAGCAGCAGCCATGAGAGCCCTCGACTGGATCTCCCTGACGGTTTGCTTTTGCCTGTTCAGTTCGCTGGCGTTCGCCCACGAAGGGCACGAAGAGCCGGCACCCGCGGTGGCCGTCGTTGCCGCACCGCCCGGCTTGGTTACGGGCACTGGCACCCGCGATGCGAAAACCTGGTTCACCGACACGCCGTTGCAGGACCAGAACGGCGAGATCCTGCGGTTCTACAGCGACGCGCTGCAGAACCGCGTGGTGCTGCTCAATGTGATTTTCACCCGTTGCAACGATGCCTGTCCGCTGATCACCCGCAAGCTCAAGGAAGTGCGTGAGTTGCTGGGCGACAAGGCGGGCGGCATCACTTTTATCTCCCTTACCAGTGATCCGCTGCGCGACACGCCAGCGGTACTCAAGGCTTACACCTTGAAGGAGGGCGTCGATGGCCCCCACTGGCTTTTTCTTACCGGCGACAAGGCACAGATGGACCTTGTATTGGGGCGCATCGGCCAGATCGTACCGACCCCCGAACAGCATTCAACACAACTGATAGTGGGTGACGTGGCCAATAAACGCTGGAGCAAAATCCGCCCCGATGCCCCGGCCGCCGCCATTGCCCAGCGCTTGCAGTTGCTGACAATGCCCGTGGCCGGTCGTTGAGCCCGCGCCATGAGAACTTCACTCGCTCTCGGCCTGCTACTGCTTGGCGGCCTGCATTTCGCCGCTGATGCGTTGCCGCTGAGCCCCAGCGAAAGCGCCGGCAAACGGCTGTATCGCGAGGGTGTGTCCGCGAGTGGCGAGCCGATCATGGCGCGGGTCGGGGCGGCGGACATACTGTTGCCCGCCACCAGCCTGCCGTGCGCCAACTGCCACGGCGCCGATGGCCTCGGGCGGCCCGAAGGCGGGGTGCGACCGCCGGATCTCAGCTGGTCGCGGCTCACCAGCACTTACGGCCAGCAGCAAATCAATGGCCGTAATTACCCGGCGTATACCGAAGGCACGTTGGCGCGGGCCATCCAGGAAGGGCGTGATCCGGGCAACAATCGGCTCGACCCGGCGATGCCGCGCTTCGTCCTGTCGATGAATGATCAGCGCAACCTCACGGCCTATCTCAAACGCGTGGCCGATGACCGCGACCCCGGCCTGACCCCCGACAGTCTGCACCTGGGCACCTTGTTGCCAAGCCAGGGGCCGTTGAGCGAGGAGGGCGCCACGGTGGCGGCGGTGCTCCGGGGCAGCGTGGCGCGAATCAACGAAGCGGGCGGGATTCATGGCCGGCAGTTGCGCCTGACCATCGTCGATCCGGGCCCGGACAGCGCCAGTGCCGAGCAGGCGCTGGATCAATTGATCGAGCAGGAACAGGTGTTCGCCCTGATCGCGCCGCTGGCGCCGGCACTGGACTCGGACCTGGCCGCGCGCCTGGAACGGGCCGGCATTCCGCTGATCGGACCGCTGTCATTGCTGGGCACGGCGCAGGCCAGTCGGCAGATTTTCGAACCGCTGCCGGGGTTGCGCGAGCAACTGATCGCCCTGGCCGATTACGCCACCGTTAATTTACGGGTGATCCAGGGGCCGACGCTGATCACTTACCCGGACGAGCCCAGTCAACGGTTGGCGGCGCAGAGCCTCGGCCAGTACTTGCAAGATCACGCCTGGCAACAGGTCAGTCTGAAAGCCTACGACTCGGCGCAAGACGAACTGCCACTGGGCTCGCGTTCGGTGTTTTACCTGGGCAGCGGCGGCGGTTTCAGTCGCCTCGCCGAGCGCTTGCAGGCGGCGGGGCAGGTGCCTTATCTGTTCGCTGCGTCGAACCAGGTGGCGGGTGATCTGTTGCAGGTGCCCAGGAATTTTTCCCGGCGGGTGTTTCTGGCTTATCCGTTTGTGCCCAGTGACTGGACGCTGGCCGGACGCCTGGCCCTGACCCAACTGCGCGAACGCCAGGGGCTCGGCGGTCAGCACGCGATGCTGCAAGTCGGCGCGTTCAGTTCGATGTTGCTGTTCAGCGAAGGCATGAAACAGGCCGGGCGCGACGCCAGCCGCGAGAAACTCATCAGTGCGCTGGAAGGCCTGCATGACTTCGATACCGGGCTGACCCCGCTGATCAGCTTCGGTCCTGGCCGCCGTCTCGGCTTGCGTGGCGCGCATATCGTCACCGTGGACTTGCCCGGCCAGCGCTTTTATCTGGTCGCGCCCTATAAACCCATTGCCGCTACACCCTGACTGGAGGTCTCGATCATGCCGCTCAAGACTCTGTTGCTCCTGCTCACGCTGTGGGTTCCCGTGGCGTTCTGCAGCAATGGCCCGGCCGCCGCGCGGGTCAATGGCGAGGTAATTTCCGCGTTTCGCCTGGAGCGTTATTTCGCCGAATACCTGGAGGATCAGGGCCGGGCGGTGGGCAGCATCCGCAACCCAAAGGCCTACAAGCAATTGCGTCAGGCGGCACTGACAGCCTTGATAGACAAAGAATTGCTGTGGCAAGAAGCCGTCAAGCGCGGAGTGGTGGTCAGTGCCGCTGTGGTGCAACGCCAGGTCGATCAGACCCGGCAGGCCATGGGCGGTGCCGATGTGTTCGCCCGGCGCCTGGAAGAGGCCGGTTTCGACGAAGTCGGTTACACCGAGTACACCCGCCGTGAGCTCGCGGCCCAGCAAGTGTTTGCCGACCTCACCCAGGTCGCCGGGCCTGACGAAAAACAGGTCCGTGCGTTCTATGAAGAGCATCGCGTCGAGATGAGCCGGCCGGAGCAAATCCAGGCACGGCACATCCTGATCAAAGTGCCTCAAGGCGCGGATGCCGCCGCAGTTGAAGCTGCCCGGCTACGCTTAGAGGAGATGCGGGTGAAAATCAGTGCGGGTGAGGATTTTGCCAGCGTGGCCCGGGCCGGTTCCGAAGATGCTTCTGCGAGCGAGGGCGGTGATCTGGGCTATTTCCCTCGTGGACGGATGATGCCTGAATTCGAAGCAGCGGCTTTTGCCCTGGCACCGGGGGCTGTCAGTACACCGGTGCGTACACCGCTGGGCTGGCATTTGATCTACGTGCAGAACCACTTGGAGGCGACCGATGTCTCAGAGGTGCAAGGGCTTGAAATGGTCCGGGCTTACCTTGCCCGACAGCAACAGGCTCATGCTCGTCTACAGGTTCTGGCGCAGCTGCGATCGAGCAATCGAATTGAACGGATTGACGATGATTGAAGGTTCCCCCCCAATAATGGGGAAAAGCTTCAAGACACCTCCGAGCGCTTCCCCCGCCTTTGGGGGACAGGGTTCCTGGACGAAATGGTTTTTTCATGAAAATCAACGACGTGCAACGGTAAAAAAACCGGCGCTCAGCCTGGCATGAAGTGTGCGTTAGCCTCAGTGAAGGCGCGTACTCCCAGGGCTGGAACATCGGACCTGCGGTTTCAAGGAGTCGACCTTGTTAAACAAAGTACTGGTTGTCGAAGACGAACAGCTCCTTGCCGAAAACCTCAAGGATTACCTTCAGGCGCAAGAGCTCGACGTCCGGATTGCACATGACGGTGTGACAGGTATCGGTGAAGCCGAACAGTTTGCACCCGATGTGATGGTGTTCGATTACCGCTTGCCCGACATGGAAGGCTTTGAGGTGCTCGATGCTGTCCGCCAGAACAGGAAGTGTCATTTTGTGCTGATTACCGGGCACCCAACCGCTGAAGTCTGTGAGCGGGCCCGGCAACTGGGAGTCAGCCATATCCTGTTCAAACCGTTTCCATTGGCGGAGTTGGCCCGAGCAGTCTGCGACCTTCTGGGGATGGAGCGCGAACCCAAAGCAGGCATGAGTAATTCGCAAGGTTTTGTCGAACGACGCCAGAGCAGGACCGAGAGTTTCCCGCTGCAGTTGTACGACGGCAGTTGGGTGCTGGCAGATCGTCGACGAAGTCTATCGACCTCCAAGGCACCAGGCGACGAACAATTGCTCACCGGGGAGTAGTGGCGCGACAAGACGTTCCGGCATCCGCCGCAATGGCCTGCCGCGTCGACAGGGCTCAAAGCCCCCGGCGTTGGAGAGCATGCCATGGACCGTCTATCCCTTGCCGTCGAACCGGTGCTGTTGGACTGTGTACCGTCTCGCTTTTCCAGTGAGCAACTGGCCCAGGCACGCTCCCTGGCCGCCAGTTCCGGCGAACGGGTACTGGAAGCCCTCGGGGGGTTGTGCGAACTGGCCCCCATGCCCTTCATCCAGAGCCTCGGCGCGACCCTGCATTATCCGGTGCTCGACACCGACAGCCTGTTCAAAGCCACTCCGGTGTTCGACCGGGTCACCCTGGCCCAATGCCTCAAACGCGAATTCATCCTGCTGCGTCACGACGATGCGGTCATCGGTGTGTTTGCCGACCCCTTCGATACCTCACGCCTGGCCTGGATCGACGACTGCCTGCACGGTGCGCCGCTGTACCTGGTGCATGCCGACGACCTGAAAGCCTACCTGGCTCGCCACGAAGAGAGCTTCCACGCCGTGGAGTCGCTCAACGCCCAGGCCGACGCCAATGTCGAAATCGATACCCTGCAAAGCCTGTCCCTGACCAGCATCAGCGAGGACGCCAGCGTCGTCGTCAAACTGGTCAACTCGACCCTCTACGACGCGCTGAAAATGCACGCCAGCGATATCCATCTGGGCACCACCGGCAGCGGCCTGGTGATCAAGTACCGGATCGATGGCGTGCTGAACAACATCAGCAAAATCCAGGGCAGCGAATTCGCCGAGCAAGTGATTTCCCGGGTCAAGGTCATGGCCGAACTGGACATCGGTGAAAAACGCGTGCCCCAGGACGGTCGCTTCAAGATCGGCATCAGCGGCCGGCAGATCGACTTTCGGGTGTCGATCATGCCGAGCATTTTCGGCGAAGACGCGGTGCTGCGGGTCCTCGACAAACAGGACCTGGCGGACAAGGTCTGCGGCGTGCAGTTGCAAGCCCTGGGCTTCGAAGAAGAAACCCTGCGCCATCTGCGTCGGCTGGCGGCCGAACCTTACGGCATGGTGCTGGTGACCGGCCCCACCGGTAGCGGCAAAACCACCACGCTGTACGCGATGATCAGCGAGATCAACCACGGCGTGGAAAAGATCATCACCATTGAAGACCCGGTGGAATACCAACTGCCGGGCGTGCTGCAAATCCCGGTCAACGAAAAGAAAGGCCTGACCTTCGCCCGTGGTTTGCGCTCGATCCTGCGCCATGACCCGGACAAGATCATGGTCGGTGAAATCCGCGACCCCGACACCGCGCAGATCGCCGTGCAATCGGCGCTCACCGGGCACCTGGTGTTCACCACCATTCACGCCAACAACGTGTTCGACGTGATCGGCCGGTTCACCCAGATGGAAATCGACCCTTACAGCCTGGTGTCGGCACTCAATGCGGTGCTGGCCCAGCGTTTGATCCGACTGGTCTGCTCCAGTTGCAGCGCGCCGGCTTACCCAACTGATGAAGAATTGCGCCTCTCCGGTCTCGATCCGCAACAGGTCGATCACTACCACTTCGTCCACGGCAAGGGCTGCGGCCATTGCCGGGGCACCGGTTACCGCGGGCGTACGGCGATTGCCGAACTGCTGCACCTCGACGACGAGCTGCGGCAAATGATCGTCGAACGCCAACCCATTTCGAAAATCAAGGCCCTGGCGTGCAGCCGAGGCTTGCGTCTGTTGCGCGAGTCGGCACTGGAGCTGGTTGCAGAGGGGCGGACCACGCTCGAGGAGATCAATCGTGTCACTTTTATCTCGTGATCGTTTTGTCGCCGTGCTCGGCGCCAGTGGTGTCGGGCTGGGCCAGCGCCGTGGCAGTGAAACCCTGTGGCTGGGCAGCGTCGGTTTTATCGATGAAGGCTTTCATGCCTGGACCGTGGCGCTGGAAACCCTCGACCGTCTGCTGGGCGAACACACCCGTCCCGGTGCCGAATTGAGTGTGGTGATCTCCGGGCACTTCAGCCGCTTCTGTCTGGTGCCCTGGAGCGAACAAATCAGCAGCCCTGCCGAATTGCTCGGCTTTGCCCAACTGTGTTTCGAAGACCTTTACGGCGTGCCGACGCAACCCTGGAACATGGTGCTGTCGGCCGAACCGGCGGGCTACGACCGGGTCGCCACCGCGCTGCCGCAGGACTTGCTGACGCATCTGCGCACGCTGGTCACGGGTCGTGGCCTGCGCCTGCGCTCGGTGCAGCCGTACCTGATGGCGGCGTTCAATCATTTCGATAAAAGCTTCGACGCCGGCGACTTCCTGTTCGTGGTCGCCGAGCCGGTGCGCAGTGTGTTGCTGCTGGCCCGGGAAGGGCGCTGGGCATCGGTGCGTTCGGTCGGCAGCAGCGACAGCGACGTCGCGTTGACCGCGTTGATCGGTCGTGAAAGCCAATTGCAGGCGTCCACCAGCGAGCGACCGCTGAATGTTTACCTGCACGCGCCGGCACGCATTGACTCGCACCCTGACGTACCCGGTGTGCACCTGCGCACACTCAAAGAAGGCCGGGCATCCGTACGCGATTGTTTGTACGTCATGTCCCGGGCGGTGGCCTGACATGCGCGCCTTGATGCTCGACTTTCAGCCGCGCCGCCGCTCGGGCCCTTTGGGCTGGAGCCTGCTGGTCGGTGGCGTGGTGCTGACGCTGACCTGCGTGCTGGTTCAGCAGCACCTCAGCGAACAGGCCGCGCAACAGCAAGGCCACTTGCAAACCACTCAGCGCGTACTCACCGGCGACACAGGCGGCAAGGTCAGCCTGACCCCGGCCGAAACCCGCGAACAGGCGCACAACCTGGCCGAGATGCGCAAGGTGTCCCAGCAATTGCGCCGGCCTTGGGAGCGTCTGTTCGCCATGCTCGAAGCCATGCCCCGAGACGACATTGCGTTATTGACCCTGACCCCGGATGCCCGCAAAGGCCAGGTGCGAATCAGCGCCGAAGCGCGGGATCTGGAAGCCATGCTCGACTTCCACCGCAGCCTCGAAGCCAGCGACGAGCTGTCCGATGTGTCGCTGCTCAGCCACGAAATCGTCGCGAACGTGCCGGAACACCCGGTGCAATTCAACCTGTCGGCTAGCTGGGAGATCGGCGATGCAAATCCCTAGATTGATCGTCCACGAATACCTGCAAGGCTTGGGCATTCCCGGCCTGGCAGGGCTGGCGATGTTGCTGCTGGCGCTGGCGTATGGCCTGGTGGGCCTGATGCCGGACTGGCAGTCGCTGCAAACGCTCAGCCAGCAGACGCGCGAAGCCGGCGAGTACCTGGCCAAAGTCGAAGACGGCAGTGTTGCCGCGCCGATGGTGCCGCAACGTCAGCTCGACGACTTCCGCAGCAAGTTGCCGTCCCAGCCACAGGCCACCGTGGCCATCGACAAGATTTACGCACTGGCAGCTCAGGAGCACATCACCCTGGCTCGTGGCGAATATTCCCTGGGCATCGACCCCAAGACGCACCTGGCCCGTTATCAGATTCTGCTGCCGGTGCGCGGCAGCTACCCGCAACTGCGGCGCTTCCTGCACGCCTTGCTCGGCCAGTTACCGGCGGTGGTGGTGGAGGACGTGGAGTTCCAGCGTAAAAAAATCGCCGACACCGACCTGACCGGGCGGATCCGCATGACCCTTTACCTGTCGAGGTCATGATGAATACCAAACGCGTAGTGGGTTGGGTGGCGTTCTTCGGTGTGGCGGCGGCGCTGACCTGGTTGCCTGAATACTTCACGCCATCGTCCGAGGAGGGTGATGCTTCGGTGGCCGCCGTGGCCACCCCGACCAACAGCAAAACCCGTGATGCGCTGCCCGCCGCATCCGCCGGTACAACACAGGCATTGGTCAAGGATCTGAGCCCGGCGGGCGACCTGTTCGCCGCCCGCAGCTGGACGTCTGTGCAGCAGCTGGCCACCGTCACCGAGCAACCCGTCAACCTGACCCCGGTGGTGCAAGTCCCCACGGCACCACCGATGCCTTTCCAGTTCATTGGCAAGCTGAATGACCGTTCCGACCTGCAAGTGTTTTTGCAGAACGGCGAAAAAATATACGTCGTGCGCAAGGGGGATGTGATCGACGACACCTGGCGGATCGAAGGGATTTCCGAAGTGGAACTCAGCTTTGTCTACCTGCCTCTGCATTTGTCTCAGACTTTGTCTGTGGGGAGCACGCAATGAACAGATCCCGTTTGCTGATAAACCTTTGCCTGTGTGCAGGACTGGCCGCGTGCAGTTCGGCGCAGGTTGCCAAGCAAGAGGCGACCGACCTGATGGAGTCGGGACAGTACGAAGCGGGCCTGGCCCGCATCGAGGAAGGGCTGAAGGAAAACCCTCGCAACACCGAGCTGCACCTGGCCCTGAACAGTGGCCGTGCCCGTGCAGTGACGGCGCTGTTGACCCAGGGTGACATGGATCGCGCCCAGCGTGATTTCGCGTCTGCCCGCCAGGCTTTCGGCCGGGTGTTGACCATCGAACCGAACAACCGCCGCGCCCAGGACTCGCTGCGCCAGCTCGATCACATGCGCAGCCTGGATGAAAAACTCGAACTGGCCCGTGGTGACCTGCGTCGCGGCGATATCTACGGCGCCGACCGCCAGGTGAAACAAATCCTCGAACTGGACCCGAAAAATGAAGGGGCCCTGGAGTTGCAAAGCAATGTCCGACTGGTACAAAGCCGCAACGTGGTCCCGTATCCACAACTGCGGACCCGTCTCGATCGGCCGGTGACCCTGGAATTTCGCGAAGCCAACCTGAAAACCATCTTCGAAGTGCTGTCGCAGGTCGCCGGTTTGAACTTCATCTTCGACAAGGACCTGCGCCCGGACATGAAAGCCACCATCTTCGTGCGTGACGTGCGCATCGAAGACGCCGTGGAACTGCTGCTGCAACAGAACCAGCTGCACCAGAAAGTGGTGAACGAAAACACCCTGCTGATCTACCCGGACTCACCGCAGAAGCTCAAGGATTACCAAGAGCTGGTGATGCGCACCTTCTACCTGACCAGCATCGATGCCAACACCGCGCTGAACATGATCAAAACCATGCTCAAGACCCGCGATGTGTTCGTCGACGAACGCCTCAATACCCTGACCATGCGCGACTCTGAAGACGCTGTCCGCATGGCTGAAAAACTCCTGCAATCGCAGGACCAGTCCAACCCTGAAGTGGTGCTGGAAGTGGAGGTGATGGAAGTCGCCACCCAGCGGATTCTCGACCTTGGCCTGCAATGGCCGAACACCTTCGGCGTGGTCAACAGTGATGGCTCGGCCGTGACCCTGCTTGACCAACTCAAAGGCATCAACTCCAGCCGGATCTCCATCTCGCCGTCGCCGCAGGCCAAGATCAACGCCCAGGACAACGACATCAACACCCTCGCCAGCCCGGTGATTCGCGTCAGCAACCGCGAACAGGCGCGCATCCACATTGGTCAGCGCGTGCCGATCATCAGCGCCACCTCGGTGCCTTCGACTCAAGGGCCGGTGATCACCGAAAGCGTCACCTACCTCGATGTCGGTCTTAAACTCGAAGTGCAGCCGACCGTGCATCTGAACAATGAAGTGGCGATCAAAATCGCCCTGGAAGTGAGTAACGCCACGCCGCTGGAACCGACCCGCCAGGGCACGATTCCGGTTCAGGTCGACACCCGCAACGCCCAGACCACCCTGCGTCTGCATGACGGCGAAACCCAGATCCTCGCCGGCCTGATGCGCGACGACCATGGCGCCACCGGCAACAAGATCCCCGGCCTTGGCGACATTCCAGGTCTTGGCCGCTTGTTTGGCAGCAACAAGGACACGGTCGGCAAGTCGGAACTGGTGCTGTCGATCACGCCGCGGATCGTGCGCAACCTGCCGTACCAGAGCCCGTCGGACATGGAGTTCACCACCGGCACTGAAACCAGCATGCACATCCAGGCACCAGACCGTGGGATGGACTCGACGAATCCCACAGAGACCCTCGATGCTCCGGTTGCTTCCGCCCGCGTTGTCGTCGAGAAGCCTTGATCATGAACGCCTCGCAACGCGGTTTTACCCTGATCGAAGTCGTGGTGACGCTGGCCTTGATCGGCCTGCTGGCTGGCATGGCCGCGCCGCTGACCGAGACCGTGGTGCGCCGGGGCAAGGAGCAGGAACTGCGCACGGCGCTGTATCAGATTCGCGATGCCATCGACGCCTACAAACGTGCGTTCGACGCTGGCTACATCGAGAAATCCCTGAACAGCAGCGGCTACCCGCCGAACCTGCAAGTGCTGGTGGACGGTGTGCGCGATGTGCGCAGCGCCAAGGGCGCCAAGTTCTTCTTTTTACGGCGCGTGCCCCATGACCCGCTGGCGCCGGTCAAGCGTAACGACGAAGGCGGCTGGGGCGTGCGCTCCTACGACAGCACGGCTCAAAACCCGCGCGAAGGCGAAGACGTTTTTGACGTCTACTCCAAGGCGCGCGGCAAGGGGCTCAACGGCATCGCCTACCGGGAGTGGTGAGATTATGCGTCGGGAAAAGGGTTTTACCCTGCTGGAACTGATGGTGGTCATGGCAATCATCGCCACCCTGATGACCATCGCCTTGCCACGCTATTTCAACAGCCTCGAGGCCTCGAAAGAGACCACGCTGCGCCAGAGCCTGTCGGCCATGCGCGAAGCACTGGATCACTACTACGGTGACACGGGGCGTTATCCCGACTCCATCGAACAGTTGGTCGAGCAGCGTTACCTGCGCAACCCGCCGATGGACCCGATCGCTGAACGCAAAGACCTCTGGGTGCTGGTGGCGCCGCCTGACGGCGTCCCGGGCGGAGTCGCCGATATCAAAAGCGGGGCCACAGGGAGGGCGCGTGATGGCAGCCTTTATTCCGAGTGGTAAGCCCTCGAACGAGGCCGGTTTCACTTACCTGGGCGTGCTGTTTCTGATCATGTTGATGGGCATGGGCCTGGCCAGCGCTGGCCAGTTGTGGTCCACCGCGTCGCGCCGTGATCGTGAACGGCAGTTGCTCTGGGTCGGCACTCAATACGCCCAGGCCTTGCGCAGTTATTACCGCAGTTCGCCTGGCCTGGCCCAGTACCCCAAAGAGCTGGCGGACCTGATGCAGGACGAGCGTTTTCCGTCGCCCAAACACCACTTGCGCAACCTCTACCCGGACCCGATTGGTGGCGGCGAATGGACGTTGCTGCGCGGTTTTGACGGACGCATCACCGGCCTCAGCAGCCCCTCCACGGACACGCCGCTCAAGCAGGCGGATTTTCCCACTCAATGGTCGGACTTCACCGGCATGGCGAGCTACAAGGACTGGCAGTTCGTGGCCGAGAAGGCCTTCCTCGATGGCGCGTCCGCGCCCAAAGGCCAATCCCAAACGCCTCAGGCGTTGGGGCGCTGATGCCATGAACAGACACTGGCTAGCGGCCCTGGCCCTAATGCTGATGACGTCCTTCGTGTCGGCTGGCGAAGAAGACGAAATGATGGGTTTTATCGTCGACGACACGATCTCGCACATCGGCCACGACTTTTACTACTCGTTCAGTGAACGCCTGCGTGCCACCAGTCCGATGGACTTCAACCTGGTCGTGCGTGAACGACCTTCGGCACGCTGGGGCAGCCTGGTGACCGTGGAATATCAGCAACGATTGGTTTATCGGCGCTTCCTGCCGCCGAACACCGTGGAGTTGAAGGACGAGGCCTATGAGGCTGCCGATCTGGTCCGCGTGCAGATCGTCCAGCGCAAGCTGGAAACCTTGTTGCAGGACACCACCGACCTTGAGAGGGACGAACTATGAACACTGGAGCTTTCTCTAAACGCACGGGCATGTGGTTATTAGGGTTGGGCAGCTGCGGGCTGGTCCAGGCCACGGAGCTGGTCTACACGCCGGTCAACCCGTCGTTTGGCGGCAACCCGTTGAACGGGACCTGGTTGCTCAACAACGCCCAGGCGCAGAACGATTACGAAGACCCTGACTTGAAGAACCGTACCAGCGCGGCCGGCACGTCGGCCCTGGAGCGCTTCACCAGTCAGCTGCAATCACGGCTGCTAGGGCAGTTGATGGACAACATCTCCGCGGGCAATGCCGGGAGCCTGACCACCGACGCTTTTGTTGTGAACGTCATCGACGACTCCGGTGCACTGACTATTGAAGTGACCGATCGAGCGACCGGTGAAGTTTCCGAAATCCAGGTGAATGGCCTGGCCCCTTGACGGGGACTTGGATCGATGGGGAGTCAAGGACATGAAAAAAATAATAGCGCTGGGGCTGATGTTGGCGGCATTACAAGGGTGCAGTTTGCGCGAGCCGATGGGGGCCGAGCAGGACACTGAATCACCGACCCTGACACCTCGGGCGTCGACCTATTACGACTTGCTGAACATGCCACGACCCAAGGGGCGGTTGATGGCGGTGGTGTATGGCTTCCGGGATCAGACCGGGCAGTACAAACCGACTCCGGCCAGTTCGTTTTCCACCAGCGTGACCCAGGGCGCGGCGAGCATGTTGATGGATGCGTTGCAGGCCAGTGGCTGGTTTGTGGTGCTGGAACGTGAGGGGCTGCAGAACCTGTTGACCGAGCGCAAGATCATTCGCGCCTCGCAGAAAAAGCCGAATACGCCGGTGAATATCCAGGGTGAGTTGCCACCGTTGCAGGCGGCCAATTTGATGCTTGAGGGCGGGATTATTGCCTATGACACCAACGTGCGCAGCGGCGGGGAAGGGGCGCGGTATCTGGGGATTGATATTTCCCGGGAGTATCGGGTGGATCAGGTGTCGGTGAATCTTCGTGCTGTCGATGTGCGCAGTGGGCAGGTGTTGGCCAATGTGATGACCAGCAAGACGATTTACTCTGTCGGGCGCAGTGCGGGGGTGTTCAAGTTTATCGAGTTCAAGAAATTGCTGGAGGCTGAGGTCGGGTACACCACGAACGAGCCGGCGCAGTTGTGTGTGTTGTCGGCGATCGAGGCGGCCGTTGGGCATTTGCTGGCGCAAGGGATTGAGCGGCGGCTGTGGCAGGTGGCCGGGGATAATTCTTCGCCTGACAACAATGCGACGCTTGACCGCTATTTGACTCAGAACAAGGTTGTGCCTGAGGGTGAGGAAGAGTGAACCGAGGCGGCCTTCGGGCCGACCTGGTTTTTGTTGATGTACCCGATCCCTCTGTAGGAGCTGACGAAGGCTGCGATCTTTTGATCTCGACCTAGGCGGCCTGAAAGCCGACCTGTTCTTGCGGATGTGCCTGCAACCATTGTGGGAGCTGGCTTGTCGGGTCGCCGCATCGCTGCGAAGGCGGCCTGATAGCCGACCTATTTCTTTCAGGTGTACATATCCATTCCTGCGGCAACGGCCGCTAATGGTTTCGCTTTTACAGCGAGTCCCTTTTTCAAACGCCAAAAAGGAACCAAAAGGCTTCGCCCCAGCGTCCGGCCCCTCGCTTAGGCTCGGCGTTCCTTCGTTCCGGCATTCATCTGGGGGCATCGCCTCCGGTCGGCTTCGCTTCGACCTCCTCTCGATGTGTTCGACTGCGTCGAACGGCGCTGCGCGCCTGCCCCCCAGATGAACACCTCCACTCAGCCTCCCGAAGGGGCGGGCAGATCAAAAGCAGGCGAGGCGAGCTAACGCTCGGCCTCGTTGTTTGGTTGGGGGTTCGCAGGTCTGATTTTTTGTGGGAGCGAGCCTGCTCGCGAAGGCGGTCTGACAGCCGACCTGACTTTTGCGGATGTACCCAAACCACTGTGGGAGCCGGGCTTGCCCGCGATGGCGGCCTGACAGCCGACCAATCTCTCATGGATGTACCCAGTCCAACTGTGGGAGCGGGCTTGCTCGCGAAAGCGGTGTGCCATTCAGCATGGATGTCGGCTGACACTCCGCCATCGCGGGTAAGCTCGCGCGCCCACAGGGGATATGTACTGATTTGAGGGGGGGTGTTTAAGAGCGTTTAACGTTACTTCCTGAAAGCTACACCGCCTTGCGCCGTTGCCTACAACTACGCCAGAATCCGCCGGCTTGTGCGCCTTGGCCCTGGTCTCTATCGTTTCCCCATCGCTGCCAATTCAGCGATCGGGTTTAGCAGCTCGGTGAATATCAAGGCACGCTAGTGTCACCTCTCGATCAGTCGGCTTTTTTTGTCTTCGCTGATCTGCGTTATGGTGGCTGTGCGTGGGGCACTTCGGTGCGCCGGGTTCCTTGATCCCTGGTCTGCTAACCCGCGTACAGTCGCCACCCTTTTCCGTTTAGCAGCGATGTGTGGCGGCTCCATTGATCAAGGAGCTTCACCATGTTCAAACCCACACCCAATCCCCCAGAAACCGACACCGTTTCCCCCTACGAATCACCCGATTCAAAAAAACTCCACGAAGCCGCCGACCGCGCCCTCGACCATTACCTCAATCCCCAAAAAGACACGCCCGAACGCAAGTTCAGGACGATGTTCGTCATCGCCCCGGACATCGACACCGAAAGCCTGTTGGCCCACGCCTGTGAATCGTTGGCTTCCGCCAGTGTCATGGCCACTGATTTCGCAGTCTTTCTGGAGGGGCCACAGCGCAGCATGTTATTGGGCATCCAGCAGGTCATCATGCTGGCCGACCTGGCGGTAAATCGGGCGCTGGATAACATTGATCCGCAGGCGTAAGCCGTACCATCGATCGTTCCCACGCAGAGTGTGGGAACGATCAACCGACACAGACAAAAAAACCGCAACCCTCCACGGGCCGCGGTTTTTTTACGCCTTGCGATTATTGCTGCAGCACAGTCGCCTTGTTGTCAGCACCCAACTGCTGCACCGTCGCAGTCTGGGTCATGCCACTCTGATTAACATTGGCAATGTTGGCGGTGCCGCCCTGAGTCACATAGGCCACGTTCATGGTGTCAGCCTGTTTTACTGTGATCATGTTGTCGCTGCCATACAGCTGTGTGGTGAACGCCTGGTTGCCGGTGCCGGACTGGTCGAAGTCGGTGGTGTTGCCAGTGCCGGTGCTACTGCCCTGGGCCAGGTTGGTGGTGCCGCGCTGGTCGGCGATGAGGATGTTGTCGCTGCCGTTCTGGTCGAAGTACAGCTCGTTGTAGTTTTCAGCCTGTTTGACCGTGGTTTTGTTGCCGGTGCCCGTCTGGCTGGTGGTCATGATGTGGCCGACGCCGTCTTGTTTGAAGCTGGCGGTGTTGTTATTGCCGGCTTGGGTAATGGTTGCGCGTTGGTTACTGCCGAACTGGCCGCCCAGTTGCGGGCCTTTCCAGTTGCTGGCGTAGACCTTGTTTTCAGTACCCACGGAGGTAGCGTTCAGCACTTGGCTGTCGCCGCTCTGGTAGGTGAAGTGCACGTTGCCGGTGCCTTGTTGGTACAGCGCCAGGGTCGAGCCGACGGACTCGAACTGGTCGGCATAAATCGCGTTGAGGTCGCCGACTTGCAGCACCTGGGCAACGTTGTTTTCGCCGAAGCTTTGGTCGACCACGGTTTCGTTGGTTTGCCCGTACTGGTTGACGGTGGCCTCGCTGGCGGTTTGCCCGCCTTGCCAGACTTCGGCGCCGTTGAAGTCGCCGAACTGGTTGATGGTCACGGTACCGCCGTTGCCATCGCGCTGGTCGCCATAGGCATAGTTGCCTTCGCCCGCCTGGTTGAGATTGATCTGGCCGCCCATGTGGGCGATTTGTTCGGCGGTGGCGTAGTTGGCGGTGCCGTACTGGATGATCAATGCGTTGTTGGCAGTGCCCAGTTGGATCTGTTCGATATTGGCCTCGTTGCTGTCACCAAACTGGAAGGTTTGACCTTGGGTGCCTTCCTGACTGTCCTGATAAATGAACGAGAAGTTGCCGCTGCCTTGCTGTTGTTGCAGCGCTTCGTTGCCGCCCATGCCGATCGACTGGCTGGCATGGCTGGTGTTGGAGCTGCCGATCTGTTGCTGGGTGATGGTGCTGCCGTTTTCGAACAGTTGCTCGGCGTAACCGGCGTTGTAGTCGCCGAGTTGATCCTGGGTGATGGTGCCGGTGGCGTTGTCTTGCACCGCTGCGGCATCGTTGCCCTCGCCGAGTTGCTGCTGGGTGGCGGTACTGAACGGGGCCGCGGTCTGTTTCACGTCGGCGATGTTGGCGGTACCGACCTGGTCCTGGGTGGAAACGCTGTCGTCGGCCATCGCCTGGGCACTGACAATGACCAGAATAGCGGCGGTGAGGGGCGTCAGTTTGAACATGATGAAACCTCCATGTGGTGCAGTGCTTTAGCGGTATTGTTTGACCGAAGCGCTCATGCCGTTTCCGGATTGGGTCACGGCGCTTGAAAGCCCCGTGCCGGCCTGGTCGATGCTGGCGTCGTTGTTGTTGCCGTTCTGGGAAATCTGCGCGCGGTTGTGGCTGCCGTTTTGCGTGATTGAGGCGGCGTTGCCACTGCCTTGCTGGGTGATCATTGCCATCAGGTCGCTGCCTTGTTGCAGGATGTAGGCTTCCTGATTACTGCCCGACTGGACGATGGTGCCGAGCAGCGACTGACCGTTTTGTTGCAGCAGCGCAACGTTGGCCTGGCCGATCTGATCGATCAGTGCTTGCTGGCCAATCGGTGGTGGTAACTCGCCGAGGTCGGCGCCGGAGGCCAGGTCGTCGTTCTCCATCAAATCGTCGGCGCGCGCGCCCGCACTGCTGCAAAGCAGAAGCAGGCAGAGCAGGGCCGCGGTCGAGGTTTTCATGGCTGCGTCCTTTGGGAAGAGGCCGGCCCCACCCACCGAATCGGCGGGTGGGGCGAGGGCTCAGTTCGAGATCACCGAGACCGTGCGCACGGTGCCTTGGGACGAGGTGATGGTGGCTGTCGGGTTCGCCGATGGAATCACCGCCGTGGTGTTGTTCACTGTCAGCCTCCAGCGACCGGTCGCCGGTACCGTGGTGGTGCCCAGGGTTGCCAGCCCGGTCGGGGTGGAGACCTTGATGGTGATGGTGTTGCCGGTGGTCACCGATGAGGTGCCTGCAAAGTCCCAGGTGAAGCGGTTGTTGGAGCGAGCCGACACCGTTGCCGTGGTCACCGTGAAGGTTTCCGCAGCAGGCCTTGGCGAGACTTGCACGGTGACCGTGGCCGGTGTCGACAGGGCGCCGAAGCTGTCCCGGGCGATGTAGGTGAAGGTCGTGGTGAAGGCCGTCGTGACCGTGGCCGGTGGGGTGTAGGTGATCACCGTGCCGTTGCTGCTGACGGTGCCACGACCGGCCGCAGGTTGGGTCAGGCTGGCGACCGCCAAAGGCACGTTGCCTTCCGGATCGGTGTCGTTGGCCAACACGTTGATCGGTATCGCCACGCCCAGGGTCGCGACGGCGTCGGCGACTGCCACCGGTGGCCGGTTAGGCGCCACGGTGATGGTCACGGTCGCTGGGGTAGTCGAAGCCAGGCCTTTGATGTCTTGAGCCTTGTAGGTGAAGGTCGTGGTTAACGGCACAGTGACCACGGCGGGCGGGGTGTAGACCACCGCAGTCGTGCCGCTCAACGCCACGGTGCCCTGGCCGGCGGCCGGTTGGGTCAGCGCGGTGATGCTCAGTGGCGTGTTGCCGTCCGGGTCGCTGTCGTTGGCCAGCAGGTTGAGGGTGATCGGCACGCCGAAGCTGGTGCTGCCGGTGTCGGCCACAGACAGTGGCGCCTGGTTCTCGCCGGTATCCGGTGCGGTACCGACAACCACGACGGGCTCGGTATCGCTGCCGCCCGCGGCGGATTTTACCGTGACGGTGGCGGGTGGCTGGGTCAGGTCGGCGATGGTGATTTTTTGCAGAGTGCCGGATTTCGACAGACGTCCGTAACCCTGCGCGACCATGTCTGGCACCGCCACTTCGTCAGTGGACGTGGCCTCGATCAGCAGGCTGTGATTGCTCCAGTTGTAGCGAGCAGTCTGGATTTTCACCAGGTCAACGAGTTTGCTCGAGACCGCCGTAGGGCGGGTGGTGCCGGCCGGGTTGGTGGCGGTGAGCACCACGACCGGAGGCACGGGGCCGCTGAGCAGGCGTTGGCCGAAGTACAACCCGGTGCCGTCACCCACCATATTGGTCAGGCATGGCGTAGGCGGTGGGCCTGGCACAAGGGCGAGGGTTTCGCGGAAGCACAATGTAGAGCTGTTGTCCGCTTTGCCAAAGACTTCGACCCGGGTGCTGGTACCGGTGCCCGAGGCGATGCGACGGTAGGTTGCACGGCTAAGGTCGACATGGGTTTGCGCGCGATTGTCGAGGACTTTTCCGGACAGTGTGAACAGGTTGCTTTCGATCGTCCCGGCCGGGCCCTGGATGCGCACAAAGTTGGTGTTGTTGGGGCTGCCGGTGACTTGTTCGGTGAGGTTCGGGTCGCCGACGAAGGTTTCGATTGCGCCGGTGTCCGGGTTCACTTCGGTGTAGGGGCCGTTGACGCTGCGCAGGAATGGCCCGATAGCACCGTTGAGTGCCCCGCTGAAATTCCCCGCCGGACCTACGCCGATGTCTCTGGTGATGTTGATTGCGCGACGACCGGGGGTGGTGACGTTGACCGTTTCCACGCCATAAGGGTGAGTAATGGTGTAGGTCCCAGCGACGGGCACGTTTATCCGCATACGAATCCGCGCAAAGCTGATTTGATCGCCGTCTTGCGGATTCCCGCCGGCAAAAGCTGCTTCTATCCCGGCCACGTAGGCGTCCATTCCATAGCCAGCGGCATTGTTGGGAATGTTCATCCCGGCGAGGAACCAGAAGGCTTCGTCTGGCCAGTTATCCGGGAACACCATCGGCAGGGTGTCGTCGAAAATGCCCGGTGTCGGCAGCAGGGTGCACATGTAGGCCGGTGGCGTGGCAGCCGGTACCCGCGAACTGGTGGCTCGGGATTGGCACAGTTCCATCGACAGCAGATTGTTGTCCTGATACCAGATCGGGAATTTCCCCGAGGCAAAGGTATAAGGACCGGGGTCGACGGCAGCGAGTTGCGCGAATGCACTGCCGGACAGCGATAGAGTCAGTCCCAGGGCGTTGAGCGCCAGGCGTGGCCAATTGTTCATGATGCCTCCTGATGAGGAACTGGGCATGTGAGCGTTCATTGCACGATGACCACTTCTTCGGTGTCGCTGCCGCCATTGGATGACGTCACTCGAACCTTGGCCGGTGGTATCGGCGAGATGCCGGTGGCCAGGGATTTCACTGCGCCATCGCCACTGAGGGCGCCAATGGCGACACCTGTGCCAGAGGTGGCTGTGAGCACCGGTGGCGAAGTTTCGTCGCTGGTCGAGGCCACGACCGTTATTTGCCCGGTGCTGAGGCTGTATTCGGCACGTGAAATCACCACCAGGTCCGTCAGGGGCATGGGTAAGGTGGTCGGTGTGCTGCTAGCGATGGCCAGGTGGTTGTCGGCGGTCACTTGCAACGTGCTCGGCAAGCTGGGGTTGGTCGAAGATTGCGCATACCAGTTGCCGGTGGTGTTGGCCTCGGTAAGGTTCAACACCGGGTTGTTGCTGTCCAGAGTCACTTTGGCCGGTGGCGGCGGGGCCAGGGCGAACACGTCTTGCTGAGCCACCGGAGCGCTGGCGCCGGGTTTTCGCGAGTAGGTGCTGCGCTGGGTGATCAATGGCGTCGGCCGTGCCATTGTCGCCAACTTGCCGGAGATGGCCATCACCGTCGTGCGCAAATCCAGCCCGTTGGGGCCTTCAATGCGGATGTAGTTGGTATTGAAAGGGCTGCCGGTGAAGGCTTCCACCAGGTTCGGGTCGCCAACGAATTGCTCGGCTGAACCGGTGACCGGATTGGTCTCGGTGTAAGGGCCATTGACGCTGCGCAGGAACGGCCCGACATCGCCCTTAAGGGCTCCGTCGTAGGTTTTCGGCACGCCGATGCCGATATCCCGGGTCATGTTGATCGCCCGACGCCCGGGGGTGTCGACGTTGAAGACATCGACGCCGTAGGGGTGGGTAATGACGTAGGTGCCGGCGGTGGGTACATCGACACGCAGGCGGATGCGGGCGAAGCTGATCTGGTCACCTTCGACCGGGTCGCCACCACTGAAGGCGGCTTCAACGGCGCTGACGTAGGTCAGGTCGATACCTCGGGCTGCGTCGACGATGGTGCCGTCGCCGGTGAACCAGAACGCCTCATCAGGGAAGTTGGTCGGGAAGACGAGCGGTTGCGTGTCGTCGAAGATCCCGGGTGCCGGCAGCAAGTTGCACATGTACGTCGGTGCGCCCGGTGCGCTGGGCACTCGCGAGCTGACAGCCTTGGACAGGCAAAGATCGAGGGTTCGACCGTGAGTGTCCTGATACCAGGCAGCGAACGAGCCGTTGGCTTGCACGTAGGGGCCTGGGTCGACGGCAAACAGCGCCGCCTGGGCGACGCCTTGGGCCAGTGCGCTAACGACCAGGGCGGCCGCGGTTTTGGACAGTAAAGGGTGCATGAGTTAAGCCCTCTATATATCGAAATGCCTGCCCCATGGAGACGGGTCAGTTGAGAGGGCTTCGGCAACTTCCATACCAACCGTCGAAAATGGCCGGTAGAGGCCCGAGTCACGGGCGTGTCACTCACAAACGGCATCGGAGCGCGATTTTTGGGAGCGGGCCTCTGTCCCCAGGATTGGGGGGAGATGGGGATAAGGAGTAAGTGGGGGGACGAGACCCAACGTCGGGCAATCGGCCATGAGTGGGCTATAACCCTATAGGGGAATCGTCGGGAACACGTCCATGGACATGCCTACTCAAACACTCCAGGCGGAGGAGGGTGATGTTTGCCTGAGCTCGCGCAAGCAGCCGTTCAATTTATTGCGCTGGTTTTCGCTCATCAGCATGGCGGTGATTGGCACGGTGGCGGTGGCGTTGGGGTCGGTGTCCACCCGGTTCGTGATTACCGAAAGCGTGCAACGCGATGCGTTGTTGACGTCCCAGTTCATTCAGGCGATTGCCTCGGTCGAGGTGCGCCACGTATCGATTCCCAACGTGCGGACCATGGGCGAGCTGCTCGATCCGCGCAAAGACAAGGACTTTTCCGACGTCGACCCGCTGGCCCGCGCCATTGCCCGGGGCGAATTCCTTGACCATATCGAGCACTTGCCGGACGTGATCCTGGCCAATATCTATGCCCCCGACCGCAGGGTGATCTGGTCGACCAACCCGGCGTTAATGGGCACTACGATCCATGCCGACGAAGACCTCGATCAAGCCTTTGCTTCCAAAATTCCGGTGTCGGCCAGCTATCACGATGTGAACAAGAGCCGCATGGAACAGAAGTTTGTGGCGCCCCCGGAATACATCTTCATCGAGAACTACATTCCGTTGTTCGATGCCGACGGCAAGAACGTCACGGCGATGGTCGAGATCTACAAGGAACCCAAGGACCTGATCAGCCGCATGGAGCGCGGCCTGGTGCTGATCTGGCTGGCCACTGCGGTGGGCGGCGGGCTGATTTACCTGGGGCTCTACTGGATCGTGCGCCGGGCTGCCATTTTGCTGGCGGCGCAACAAAAGCAACTGATCACCAACGAAACCTTGGTCGTCCTGGGCGAAATGTCGTCGGCGGTCGCCCACAGTTTGCGTAATCCGCTGGCGACCATCCGTTCAAGCGCCGAACTGGCGCTGGAATTCGACAGCGGCCCGGCCCACAAGAACATCAACGACATCATCGGCCAAGTGGATCGCATGTCGAAGTGGGTGAGGGAGCTGCTGCAATCCTTGCGTCCGCTCAACGATGACGCCGAGCCTGTCAATCTGGTGGCGGCGCTGCATGACAGCCTGATGGCCTTCGAGCATCAAATCACCAAAGCCTCGGTCCATGTGGTGTTCGACCCGAAGCTGACGCCCATGGTCCTTAGCCAGCAGGTGCAGTTGACGCAGATCCTCAACAGTTTGCTGGCCAATGCACTGGAAGCCATGGACAAGAGCGGCACGTTAATCATCACATTGGAGCCGACCGATTCCCGTGGCCTCAGCGTGGTGGTGAGCGACACCGGCAAAGGCATGAACGAAGAACAGCGCAGCATGGCCTTCCGGCCGTTTTTCACCACCAAACAAGGTGGGCTGGGTGTCGGGCTGGTGCTGGTCAAGCGGATCATGGAGCGGTTTGGCGGTGCGGTGGCCCTGGAAAGCCGTGAAGGCGAGGGCACGAGTGTCCGTCTGTCGTTCAAATTGGTCCCCTGAAAAAGGGTGTGAACTTTCCCCGTTAGTGGGTGTCATTCCCCAGTCGTTTTCCCCGGTTATGGCACATTGATGTTGATAAATCATTGTTTTGTTAAGTATTAATACTTTTGTAAATAACGGTTACAGATCTGGCGAGGTCCTTGCAAAACCCCCATTACCCCCTTCACGACTCCGAGGCGGCTGGTGATGGACAGAAAAGCGCGGTACCCCTTCAAACGGTTTGGCCTCCTGACGCCTCTGAGCGTTCTTCTGACAATGACGCTGGGCACAGCGACTCTTCGCGCCAGCCCCATCGACGACGAGCGACAGCCAGAACCTTCCGACCCCTCGGCTTACTACGATGAACCGGCTGACAAAGCCGCGGCGTTGAATGCCATTTTGACCATGCCCGAGGCCAACAAGGATTCCTTCGATTTACCCGGTGGCGTCAAAGGCAGCAAAGACACCACGCGGGTGGAAAACATTCTGCCGCCGGTGGTGCAAACCAGTTTCAACTACCCCACCAACGGCAAGCCAAGTCCACTGTATGGCGCTCAGCCGTTTACTCAGCAGTTGGTGCTGTTCGAAGAATTCGGCCCGGAAAAACTCGACCCCACCACACCGGCGGCGCCGTTGGGTTTTCCACCGGCAGCCATCGGACCGTTGCCACAGCAGGACCCCACCAGTGCGGCCCGCAGTGCGCCACCGAGTGCGGCACTCGACGCCTTTCTGCGTCAACCAGGCTTGACTCCGTTCCCCAGCCAGTATTCCAACGTGGTCGACCGCAATCCTTGGCAGAAGCAGATTGAGTTTTTCCTCAACCGCCGCATCGGCTCGTCGGCTGAAGGCCGTCCGCCAGGAAAAGGTTGGTCGCACCAGCGCTGGAACGAGTTTTACCCGCAAATGGCCTACAAGACCGTGCAAACCGGCGCACGGTTGAATACCGGTGGGCGTGATAGTCGTCAGATGCACCGCTATGCCGTGGGCGAGTTTGGCCCAGGCGGCCTCTATCACAACGTGGCTGGCGTACCGGCGACCGATGGCACCGCCAAGGGCGTCGATGCGCGTTTCCACCCGAAAATGCCGGTGCAGAACCACAACTCGGTCTGGACCTTTGATGGCACCTTGCCGCCAAAATTGTTGATGGTGCGTTACGGGCAACCCGTGTTGATGCGCCATTACAACGGCTTGCCGATCGACCCGTCGGCGAACATGGGGTTCGGTTTGCACACCATCAGCACCCACGAACACAACGGCCACACACCGGCGGAAAGCGACGGTTATGCCAATGCGTTTTTCTTCCCCGGGCAATTTTACGACTATCGCTGGCCGATCCAGTTGGCCGGCTACGACAGCATCAACACCAAGGCTGAAGACCCGCGTGCAGCATTTCCGTGCGCACCGGGCGAAACCCTGTGGACCAACGACCTCATCCCCAGCCGCAAGACCTGCGAAAACGGCACCATCAAAATCCGCGGCGACTGGCGCGAAACCATGAGCACCCACTGGTTTCACGACCACATGCTCGATTTCACCGCGCAGAACGTCTACAAGGGCAACGCGGCAATGATGAACTACTACAGCGCCCTGGACCGCGGCAATGAATCGGTGAATGACGGCGTCAACCTGCGTTTTCCCAGTGGCAGCGCCTTGCCTTGGGGTAACCGCGACTATGACGTCAACCTGCTGTTTGCCGACAAGGCGTGGGATAAAAACGGTCAACTGTGGTTCAACCCGTTCAATACCAACGGCTTCCTCGGGGATCAGGTGCTGGTCAACTGGCAGTGGAAACCGACCCTGGATGTGCGCGCCCGCAGCTATCGGTTCCGCATGCTCAATGGCTCCGTGTCGCGCTTCTTCAAACTGGCGCTCGTGCGCGAGATCAAGGGTACCAGCGGGGAGTTCCAAGGGCCTGCCGGCTCGGGAGTGTCGTATGCCCGCGTGCCGTTCCACATGATTGCCAACGACGGCAACATCATGGAACACAGCGTGCCGTTCGACGGCAGCATGGACCTGGATGCCGACGGCGATAAACAGAACCACAACGCGATCCTGCCAACCCTGGGCATTGCCGAACGTTTCGACATCATCGTCAACTTCTCGAAAAACGGGATCAAACCGGGCGACAAGCTGTTCTTCGTCAACCTGCTGGTGCACGAAGACGGCAAGGGCCCGAAAGAACCCGTCTCCCTGGCTGACGTGCTGTCCGAGAAATACCGGGCGATCCTCAAGCAAACCAGCAAGGGGCCGAAGTGGGAGGACGGTGATCCGGCGGTAGGCAAGGTGTTGCAACTCAACGTCAAGGCCTACACCGGCCAGGACCTGGCCATGGATCCGGCAGCGTACGAACCGGCCAAACCGGGCAAAGCCGAAGGCTTGGTGATGATCCCGCTGAAGATTCACCGCGACAACACCGCCGACAAGGCGCTGCTGGCCAAAGCCCGTCACCGCACCTTCACCTTCGGCCGTTCCGACGGTACCGATGAAGCACCGTGGACGGTCAAGACGGATGGCGGTTTCGGTTTCTCCATGGACCCACGTCGCTTGAACACCGCGACCCAGCTGGCCAGTGGCCCCACCGATGCCGGTGTCGCCGGTTTCGGCACCCTGGAAGTGTGGAACATCAAGCTCGGCGGCGAGGGCTGGAGCCACCCGGTGCATGTGCACTTCGAGGAGGGGATCATCCTCAGCCGCGGCGGCAAGGTGCCACCGGAATGGGAAAAATGGGCACGCAAGGACGTGTACCGCATCGGCTCGGAAAAGGATGGCCTGGACAGCGTCGAAATAGCGATCAGCTTCCGCGAATTCGCCGGGACGTACATGGAGCACTGTCACAACACGCAGCATGAGGACAACTCCATGTTGCTGCGCTGGGACATTGAAAAACCGGGGCAATTCCAGCTGATGCCGACACCGCTGCCAAGTTGGGATGGTGTGCGCTACGTGAACTCCGCCGCGCTGCCAACCTTCCGCACTGGCGACGGCTCCGGCCCCGGCCCCAAAGAGGTGGTCCAACCATGAACCGCGAGGGAGCCGACATGAAAATGCATACGCCGCGCTCCCGCGCCCTGGGCATGCACCTGATGTTGATGTTGGTCACTTGCCTGCTGGCCAGTCGGGTGCTGGTGGCTCATGAAGCTGCTCCGTCCGTGTCAGCGTCACCGACGGAGTCGGCGACGCCCTGGGGCGGTGATTACTTCCCCAACACCTTGCTGACCGATCAGGACGGTCGGCAGTTGCGTTTCTTCGATGATTTGATCAAGGACAAGGTGGTGGTGATCAATTTCATCTTCACTTCGTGCAGCGACTCCTGCCCGCTGGAAACCGCGCGCCTGCGTCAGGTGCAGAAGTTGCTGGGGGATCGGGTCGGCCAGGACATTTTTTTCTACTCCATCAGCATCGACCCCTTAAGCGATACACCCGATGTGCTCAAGGCCTACGCACAACGCTTCAAGGTCGGGCCGGGCTGGAAGTTTCTCACCGGGGAGTTTGCCGACGTCACCGATCTGCGAAAAAAACTCGGGCTGTTTATCGAAGGCGTCGACAACGGCCGCAGCAAGGACCACAACCTCAGCCTGATTGTCGGCAACCAGACCACGGGCCGCTGGATGAAAGCTTCACCTTTCGAAAACCCGTGGATTCTGGCCGATCAGTTGGCCAACACGCTGCAGAACTGGAAGCAGCCCAGCGTTGAAGAAAACTACGCGAATGCGCCCGAGATTCGCCCGCCGAGCAACGGCGAAGAACTGTTTCGCACCCGTTGCGCGTCGTGCCACAGCCTGGGTCCGATGGACGGGCAGGGCATCGGCATGCGCAGCATCGGCCCGGACCTGATCGGCGTCACTCGCCTGCGTGATCCGGCCTGGCTGAGTCGCTGGATTCGCGAGCCGGACCGCATGCTGGCGGAAAAAGACCCGATCGCGCTGGAGCTGTTTGAGCGTTTCGACAAAATTCCCATGCCCAACCTGCGCCTGGATGAGAACGCGGCGCAGTCCATCGTGGGTTTTTTGCAGGAGGAAACCGAACGACAGCACCCGCTACAGGCCGCGCAAACGCAATAGCGGCTTAATCCTGTCATTGGGGCCGTCTGTCTCGATCAATGCCACCTACACTGATCCGAAACACGGCTGAAAAGGCTATGCAAGGCATCCGGGAAGGTCCTATGCAGATACCAGAACAACAAAAAATACCTGCGTCGGCTATGTCGGAAGCAGAAAGCAAGGACTGGCGAGGACAGTTCAACTTGCTGCGCTGGTTTTCCCTGGGCAGCTTTTTCATCATCGCCGCCGTGGCGCTGGGGTTGGGCTATGTGTCCACGCGTTTCGTCGTCGATGAGAGCATCGAGCGTGATTCCATGCTGACTGCGCAGTTCATTCAGGCCATTGGTGATGCGGAAATTCGCCATGCCGGCATCACCCTGCAAAGAACCATGGGCGAAATGCTCGATCCGCGCGATGACATTGCCTATCCCGACGTAGATCCGGCGGCCCGTGCCGCTGCCCGCATGGAGTTTCTCGATCATGTCGAACACCTGCCGGACACGCTGTTGGCGGTGGTGTACGCCCTGGATCGCACCGTGGTCTGGTCGACCAATGCACAAATGATTGGCATGCGCGTCGAAGGTGATGAGGAACTGGACGAGTCCTTCGAAATGAAGGAACCGGTGTCCACCAGCTACCACGAAATCGATGAGGAACGTCCCGAGCAGCAACTGCTGCGTGAGCCTGAATTTCTGTTCATCGAGACCTACATCCCGATGTTCAACGCCGACAAGAGCAAAGTGATCGCCATGGTGGAGATCTACAAGGAACCCGCGGACCTGGTGGAACGCATCCAGCGTGGCTTCAAGCTGATCTGGCTGGCAACTGTACTTGGCGGTCTGGCCATCTACCTCGGGCTGTTCTGGATTGTGCAGCGCGCGGCCATGCTGCTGCAAAGCCAGCAGAAACAACTGATCAGCAACGAGACCTTCGTCGCGCTGGGGGAAATGTCCTCGGCGGTGGCCCACAGCTTGCGCAATCCGTTGGCCAACATTCGTTCCAGCGCCGAACTGGCTCAGGACATCGCCAGCCAGAACGCGCAGAAGAACATCGGTGACATCATCAGTCAGGTCGACCGCATGTCGCGCTGGGTTCGGGAGTTGCTGGTGTCATTGCGACCCGTGAACGACGACTACGAAACGGTAGACCTGGTGCTGGTCATCGACGACACGTTGAGTGCGTTTGACGCGCTGATTAAACGCTCCGGCATCGACGTGCGTTTCACCCCTCAGAGTTGTCCGCCGGTCATCAGCCAACAGGTGTTGCTCACGCAAATTCTTAATAGCCTGTTTGCCAATGCCCTGGAAGCCATGCCCAAGGGCGGCGTGCTGAGTATCGATATCGAAACGCCGCAGCCCGGACTCGTGCGCATGACCCTGAGCGATACCGGCAAGGGCATGACCACACAGCAACAACAAATGGCCTTCAAGCCGTTTTTCACCACCAAACAAGGAGGGTTGGGCGTGGGCCTGGCCCTGGTCAAAAGAATAATGGAGCGTTTCGAAGGCTCGGTCGAATTGACCAGCCGAGAGCAGGAAGGAACCCGCGTTTGTCTCAATTTTAAAGTGGCAACGGGAGGGGACTATGGAGCACAGCATTCTGCTGGTCGAGGATGATGAACTCCTCGCCGAGAATATTCAGACCTACCTGGAGCGCAAGGACTTCGAGGTGACGGTCTGCCACTCGGCTGAGGACGCGCTTGAGCAATTGGGCACTTTCGTCCCGGACGTGGTGCTGACCGATAACTCGCTGCCGGGCATGAGCGGTCACGACCTGATCCAGAAGCTGCGCATCAGCGCGCCGGATCTGAAAGTGATCATGATGACCGGATACGGCAACGTCGACGACGCCGTGGTGGCAATGAAAGAGGGCGCTTTCCATTACGTCACCAAACCGGTGGCGCTGCCGGAGCTCAAGCTGCTGCTGGACAAGGCCCTGGCCACCGACCGAATGGAACGCACACTGTCGTTCTATCAGGAACGCGAAGCGCAGAAGTCAGGGGTGCAGGCATTGATCGGCGAATCGGCACCGATGCAGTACCTGAAAAGCACCATTGGCCAGTTACTCGACGCCGAGCGGCGCATGGCCAATACCGATCTGCCTCCGGTGTTGGTGGAAGGCGAGACCGGCACCGGCAAGGAACTGGTGGCCCGTGCGTTGCACTTCGACGGCCCGCGCAGCAAAGGTCCGTTCATTGAATTCAACTGCGCCTCGATTCCTTCCAACCTGGTGGAGTCGGAACTGTTCGGCCACGAGAAAGGCGCCTTCACCGACGCCAAGGACCGCCGCGTCGGGCTGGTGGAAGCGGCCGATGGCGGGACGCTGTTTCTCGATGAAGTCGGCGAGATGGACTTGTTGCTGCAAGCCAAACTGCTGAAGCTGCTGGAGGACCGGACGATCCGCCGGGTCGGCTCGGTGAAGGAGCGCAAAGTCGATTTACGGGTGATCAGCGCCACCAACTGCAACCTTGAACAAATGGTCCAGCAGGGCAAGTTCCGCCGCGACCTGTTCTTCCGTTTGCGGATCATCTCGATCAAGGTGCCGCGCCTGTATGCCCGTGGCGCGGACATCCTGCTGCTGGCTCGACACTTCCTGGCGATCCACGGCAAACGTTATGGCAAACCCAACCTGTATTTCAGCGATCAGGCCGAGGAATTGCTGCTCAGCTACAGCTGGCCGGGCAACGTGCGCGAGTTGCGCAACATGCTTGAGCAAACTGTGTTGCTGGCCCAGAGCGAAACCATCGCCGCCCATCAATTGAACGTGTGCCTGAGCCTGGTGGATGAGCCGCTGTTGTTCCAGCACGAGCCGCAATACTGCGAACCGCGTCCGGTTTACAACGGCACCGAGTCCATGAACCTGCCGGAAGTGGAGCGCGACATGGTGCGCAAGATGCTCGACAAGACCGACTGGAACGTCACCAAGTCCGCACGGCTGCTGGGCCTGAGCCGCGACATGCTGCGCTACCGAATCGAAAAACTCGGCCTCGCGCGCCCGGAAAAACGCCAGTGGTAGGCCTTATTGCATCACTGGCCCCTGACGGCTGAGGCACGCGAGCAGGCACGTGGGGTCGAGGACTTCTTCGTTCACGTAGACACCGCGTTGCTGATCGTAGGAGCGGATGAACACTCGAACCGTGGCATCCGCTACCGTCGGCAATCTTGAGTCGTAGAACTCATGCTGACTCGAAATGGGGATGAAGTCCTGAGGCGCTGTCGGGATGTACGAGCCGGGCGGCACCGTGCTCAGTGACGGTGGCACGGGGTGAGCGAAGGGTTGGTCGGCCCCGTAATAGTTGAACTCACTGCTGTAATCGGTAGTGGGTGTCAGGCTGTCGTCCGCGTGAGCACCGGTTGTGGTGATCAGGCAGAGGGCGAGCAGTAGCCTCAGATCGGTTGTTTTCATGGCAGCACCTGCGAAATCGGTTTTTCCCGCAATTCCCCAAGGTCATTAACTATAGCTCCCGTACGAGCGCGCGTTCGCGATGCCCGGATTACAAGATTTGAACAAAGACTCAATGGGGTTTTTCAAAACGCTGATCTAGACTCGTGCCGGTCAGTCAAGACCCCAGTCTGGAGCGCGCAATGGAAATGCCGACAAAAGAAAAAGCCATCGCCAGCAACCGCGATGCCTGGAATGACTCCGCCCGACACCACAAAGACAATCCCGAGTGGCGGGCCCGTTTGACGGCTGTTGGGAATAGGGATTTTTGCTGCATGGACGACACCCTCCGAGGTTTGCTGGAACAAGTGGGTGTCGACGGCAAAGACGTGGTGCAACTGGGCTGCAACAACGGCCGCGAAAGCCTTTCGTTGTTTGCGCTGGGTGCCCGCCACGTCGTGGGCGTCGACCAGTCCGAGGCCTTTCTCGATCAGGCGCGGGAACTGGCGTCACGCTCGCCCCATGCGCCTGAGTTCATCGAGGCAGACATCCATCACTTGCCGCCTGAACTTCATGGCCGCTTCGACGTGGCCCTGATCACCATCGGCGTGTTGAACTGGATGCCGGACATCGACGAATTCTTCCGCCACGTCGCGCAAACCCTCAAGCCCGGTGGCAGCCTGGTGGTGTACGAAACCCATCCCTTCCTCGAAATGTTCGACCCCGAGTCCGCCGATCCGTATCGGCCGGACAGCTCGTACTTTCGCAGCGAACCTTTCGTGCAGGACCAGCCGATCGTCTACGAAGGCAAAGTCGCCCAGCAGGCGGCTCCGTCCTACTGGTTCGTCCACACCCTGGGCGCCATTTTCACCGGCGCCATCGACGCCGGATTGCAGATCAGCCACTTCAAGGAGTACCCGCATTCCAACCGCGAGGAACTCTATGATCGGTATGAGCAGCAAACGGCGCAGTTGCCGTTGTGTTTTACGTGGGTGGCGCGCAAGCGAGCAGTCTAATCAGAAGAGTCTCTTAGAGCGTTGAGTGATTGACCGAATGACCCGGCTGCGCGCAGAGATCAATGCCAAGGGCGTGAATGACCTTTAATACCGTATCGAAACGTGGTTTTGCACCTGGTGCGAAGGCCTTGTACAGGCTTTCGCGGCCCATACCCGAATCCTTGGCTATCTGTGTCATTCCACGCGCTTTCACCACATAGCCGATAGCGCGAAGAAATTCTTCGTTGTTGCCGTCTGCGAGCACTTGCGAAAGGTACTCGCTGATGGCTTCGTCACTGTCCAGCAGAGCCGCCATATCGAAAGTAGTCAAAGTCTGGCTCATGTTTAAACCTCCTTTGCCAATTTTTTCGCCCGCCTGATGTCGGCGGTTTGCGAAGATTTGTTACCACCCGCCAATAGCACAATGACGACGCTATTTCGCATAGTGAAGTAGACCCGATAGCCTGCACCGACGTCCACGCGCATTTCGGAAACACCATCACCCACCGGTTTGACATCGCCCAGATTACCCGCAGAGGCACGGTCAATGCGACGAGCGATGGCTAACTTCGCCCGCAAGTCACGAACTGAGGCATGCCATGTCGCGAAGATCATAGTTTGTTGAATAAGATAATTCATTACTCAAATGTATCCATATGGATACGAATGAGCAGTCAGGCAATTCCTTCGTTATGTATGTTTTTTCCCTGAAGTGTGTGGGCTATGGGGTATCCGTGGGGGTTAATTCGCGGTGCTGCTGCCGTCCGCTATCCTTGCTCCACGCACATCGAACGGTTTTCCCCATGCTTTCGGTCCAAGGCGTCTTCAAAAGCTACGCCACTCCCCAGGGCCCACTGCCGGTTCTGCAAGGTGTCGACCTCACCTTGAAACCCGGCAGCAGCCTGGCGTTGATGGGTGAGTCGGGCAGTGGCAAGAGCACTTTGCTGCACCTGATTGCCGGGCTGGACAAGGTCGATCGCGGCAGCATCCGCAGCGGCGAACATCGGCTGGAGCAGATGAACGAAGGGCAACTGGCGAACTGGCGGCGGACCGAAATCGGCCTGGTGTTTCAGCAGTTCAACCTGATCGGCAGTTTGCGCGTGGAGGACAATCTGGCATTTCAGGCGCGATTGGCGGGGCGCCATGATCCGCGCTGGCAGGCGCATCTGGTGCAACGTCTGGGCTTGGGTGATTTGCTGCAGCGTTATCCGGAACAGCTGTCCGGTGGCCAGCAGCAACGGGTCGCGCTGGGCCGTGCCCTGGCGTCGCAGCCAAAACTGCTGCTGGCCGACGAACCCACCGGCAGTCTCGATGAAGCCACCAGCGATGAGGTCTTGAAGTTGTTGCTGGAGTTGCTCGACGACAGTCCCACCACCTTGTTGATGGTCACCCACAGCCCACGGGTTGCCGCGCGGCTGGCCGAAAAAGTGGTGCTCCACGGTGGCCGTCTGGCTGGCGCGGACGAGCGCTGAGGTGCGGGTCTTTCGCGAGACGTTGCGGGCGCTGATCAGTCATTGGCGGCAGCATCCGGTGCAGTTTTTCAGTGTACTTACCGGGCTCTGGCTCGCCACCAGCCTGCTGACCGGCGTGCAGGCGCTGAACAGCCAGGCGCGTGAAAGCTATGCCCGGGCCAGTCAGTTGATCGGCGGCGAACCCCAGGCCAGCCTCAGTTCACCCAGTGGCGCAACCCTCTCCCAACACGTGTTTGTCGACCTGCGCCGTGCGGGTTGGCCGGTGTCGCCGGTCCTGCAAGGTCGGGTGACGCTCAAGGGTCATGACGACCAGCGCTTGCAGCTGATGGGGATCGAGCCGGTGTCGCTGCCTGCCGGTTCCTCAGTGGCTGGGCAGGCGTTGGCGATTGAGCAGGTTGTCGAGTTTTTCAGCCCGCCGGGCAGTACCTGGATTTCGCCGCAGACGTTGCAGGCACTGGGTCTGCATGAGGGCGAAGGCCCGCTGACTTTGAGTGATCAGGTATTGCCGCCGCTGCATGCCCAACCCGATATGGCCCCCGGTGTGTTGTTGGTGGACATCGGCTTCGCCCAGCAGATTCTCGGCCTGCCGGATCAGCTGTCACGCCTGCTGCTGCCGAAGGATTTCACCGCGCCCCTGCCTGATCACTTCAAGGGTCAACTGCAGCTCAAGACCAGCGGCGAAGAGAACAATTTGTCGCGCCTCACCGAAAGCTTTCACTTGAACCTCGATGCGCTGGGTTTTCTGTCATTCGTGGTCGGCCTGTTCATCGTCCACGCCGCGATCGGCCTGGCGCTGGAACAACGCCGCGGCTTACTCAGAACCCTGCGCGCCTGCGGTGTCAGTGCACGGATGTTGATTGCCTGTCTGGCGGTTGAACTGGGTGGTCTGGCGTTGATCGGCGGACTGGTCGGCGTCGCCAGCGGCTACCTGCTGGCCAGCGTGCTGTTGCCGGATGTCGCCGCGAGTCTGCGCGGGTTATACGGCGCCGAAGTGGCGGGGCAGTTGAGCCTCAGTCCGTGGTGGTGGCTCAGCGGCGTCGGCCTGAGTCTGTTGGGCGCGTTGTTGGCGGGGGCCAACAGTTTGTTGCGGGCCGCGCGCCTGCCTTTGCTGGCCCTGGCCGACCCGCAAGCCTGGCATCAGGCTCACGCGCGCTGGTTGCGGCGTCAGGGTTGGGTTGCCGTGATCGCCGCGGTGATCGCACTGCTGGCGTTGATCTTTGGCGACAGCCTGAGCAGTGGCTTCGTGCTGATGGCGGCACTGTTGATCGGCGCTGCGCTGGCGTTGCCGGTGGTGCTCAACTGGGTGTTGATCCTGGTGCTGCATCGCAGTCGCTCGGTACTCGGCCAATGGTTTCTCGCCGACTGCCGTCAGCAACTGCCGGCCCTGAGCCTGGCGCTGATGGCGCTGTTGTTGGCACTGGCGGCGAACATTGGAGCGGGCAGCATGACGGCCGGTTTTCGTCAGACCTTCAGCGATTGGCTCGAACAACGCCTGACCGCCGAACTGTACGTTAATCCGCGAAATCCGGCCCAGGCCAGAGAGCTGCAAACCTGGCTCAAGCAGCAACCCGGACTCACGGCAGTGCTGCCCAACTGGCAAGTATCGATCCAGTTGCAGGGCTGGCCGGCGGACGTCTTCGGCGTGATCGATCACCCGACGTATCGCCAGCATTGGCCGCTGCTGGAAGCCTTGGGCGACAACCCTTGGGACCGACTCGCCAAGGACGATGCGCTGATGCTCAGCGAGCAACTGGCCCGTCGGCTGAAGGTGCGCCTTGGCGATCACCTGACGATTCCCACACCCAATGGCACATGGTCGCCACGGATCGTCGGCATCTACGCCGACTATGGCAATCCCAAGGGCCACATGCTGGTCAACGTCAACCATCTGCTGCGCGGCTGGCCGCAGCTGACACCCAGCCGTTTCAATCTGCGCATCGACCCGACGTTGATCCCTGCCTTCCAGACCGCGCTGCAAACCCGCTTCACGCTGGAGGACAGCCGCATCGTCGACCAGGCCCGGCTCAAGGGTTGGTCCACGCAAGTCTTCGAACGCACCTTTGCCGCGACCGCCGCGCTCAATAGCCTGACCCTCTGTGTCGCGGGTGTGGCGCTGTTCATCAGCCTGCTGACCCAAAGTCAGAGCCGCCTCGGGCAACTCGCCCCCCTGTGGGCGCTCGGCGTGACTCGCCGGCAACTGATGTTGCTCAATCTCGGGCAGACCTGGTTGCTGGCGGTGCTGACCCTGGTGCTGGCGTTGCCGTTGGGGATCGCGCTGGCGTGGTGCCTGGACACGGTGATCAACGTTCAGGCCTTCGGCTGGCGCTTGCCGCTGCGGGTGTTTCCGATGCAGCTGTTGCAGTTGATGGGGTTGGCGCTGTTGGCGACTTTATTGGCGTCGGCGTGGCCGCTGTATTCGCTGTATCGCACGCAACCGGCGGATCTGCTGAGGACGTTTGCTCATGAAGATTAAGCTCGGCCTGTTGCTATTGGCGTTATTGAGCGGGTGCGATAACTCGGCACCGGTTGAGAAAGGCTTTGCGGGGCTGGGTCATCAGGCCACCGCGTTCACTCCGGTGATGCCCGGTCGGGTGTTCAGCTTTCCGGCGGATCACGGTCCTCATGACGGTTTTCGCATTGAATGGTGGTACGTCACCGCCAACCTCAAGGACGATCAGGGTCGCGAGTTCGGTGCGCAATGGACGCTGTTTCGTAGCGCCTTGAAAGCTACGACCGAGCAGTCTGGCTGGAGCAATCAAATTATCTGGCTTGGCCACGCGGCCGTGACCTCGGCGACAGTGCATCACGCCGCGGAGCGTTACGCCCGTGGTGGTGTTGGTCAGGCTGGCGTGAGTCTCGCACCGTTCAACGCGTGGATCGATGATTGGCGTTTCAGCAGTCAGGGTTCCGACCCGTTGGCGGATCTTCAACTCAGCGCCCGGGACAAGGATTTTGGCTATCAACTGCGGCTGACCTCCACACGCCCTTTGGTGCTTCAGGGCGACAAAGGCTTCAGTCAGAAATCTGAACAAGGGCAGGCGTCGTACTACTACAGTCAGCCTTTTTTTCAGGCCCGCGGCACGCTGGAAATCGACGGCAAAACGTATCAAGTCAGCGGCCCGGCCTGGCTCGACCGCGAGTGGAGCAGCCAACCCCTGACCGCCAACCAGACAGGCTGGGACTGGTTTTCCCTGCACCTGGACAGCGGCGAGCAGGTGATGCTCTACCGCATGCGGCAGAAGGACGGCGCGCCTTACCTCACCGGCACCTGGATCGACGCTCAAGGCCAGACGCAGTTACTGCACGCAGCCGACATCAACCTCACACCACAAGACACCGCCAACGTCGCCGGTCGTTCGATGCCGGTGCGCTGGTCGATCAAAATCCCCGAGAAACACCTCGACATCACGATCAGCGCGCTCAATCCCAATGCGTGGATGGCTTTGCGCATTCCCTATTGGGAAGGGCCGGTGCAATTGAGTGGCAGCCATGGTGGGCAGGGTTATCTGGAAATGACCGGGTATTGAGGCCCCCTGTAGGAGCTGGCGAAGCCTGCGATCCTTTGACGTTGATCTTGATCCCCCGAAATCCCCCCGGAACTCCTCGCGACGCCCAACCCTCTACCGTGAGAACCCCCGCAGGAGCCCACACATGAGCGACGACCTAAAACCACCTGACCTTGCCTCGTGGCAGCGCCTGTTCGAAGACAAGGCCTACTGGCAACAGTCCCCTGATGCCCATTACGCCGAACTGCTGCGGGTGGCCGATGACTTGCTGGGGCAGGGCGCCATCGACCTGGAACAGTGGCAAGCCTTGAAGGCCAAGGCCGATCAATCTCATAAAGACTCGCCTGCCGTGAACGTCGCCCAAGAGGTTGACGATCCCGAAGCCTGAGGAGAATTTCCATGAATCCCAAACCGCCTGACACTTTGGAAAACCCCGACGAGCCCCGACCACCGGGTGAAGTCGAGCGCGACAACGACGCCCTGCGCCCGACCGATCCAACCCGACGCAAGGAAAGCGGCAAGGGCACAGACAGTGGTGAATCCACCGCACAAGAAACCGCAAAAACTCCCTGATCAGCGTCTATGCTCATCTGCGCAGAGGGCGCTGGACGGTGGTTCAGCGCTCGTTGCTGCCTCCAAATCACAGGGAATGTACCGCTTATGAAACTTCACGCACTGACCAAAGCCATCACCCTTGCGACCCTGCTGTCTGCCGCCAGCCTTAGCGCCATGGCGGCGGACATCCCGCTGTCTGCCGTTGTGGAGGCGGATCAGGTCACCACCAAAGTTGTCTCGGTCGATGCTGCCAATCACCAGGTCGTCCTGGAGGGGCCGGAAGGTCGTCAGGTCCATGTGCAATTGACCGACAAGGCCAAAAACCTCGGCAAACTGAAAGTCGGCGACCAAGTCGATGTCAAGGTTACTAGCGCTGTCGCCGCCTACCTCGACACCGACGTCGACAAAGGCCTGCCAGGCACCGTCGAACGCGCTGGCGAAGTCCGCGCAGCTCCCGGCAGCGACAACCCGGGTGGCGAAGCCTACCGTCAGGTGCAGGTCCAACTGAAAATCACCAAAATCGACGTGAAGAAAAACCAGGTCACCTTCGAAAACCCCGCCGGCCAGTCCAAGACCGTTGACGTCGTAAGACCCGAAGTTCAAGCGAAATTGAAAGATCTGAAAGTTGGACAGAGTGTCGTTGTCACCTATACCGATATATTGAAAGTGAACAGCAAGCACGGAAGTTGAGTATTAGCTCTATAGGTTGCTTGTACAATTTTTGTATAAGAACAATCAGTTTTTAATGGTCTAACTGGTGAGTTTGCTAGTCTGTAAAATAGTATTTGGGCCGACATTTAATCGAAAGTTGTTTCGATAAATTTCATGTTCATATACGCGGACATATTCGAAGACTTCAATTAAAATACTTCCCGTTCGCCCAGTGTCAGGGCTCTTTACCGGTGCATGGATTGCCAGGCCATTACACTGGGCGAACACCTTCTCTGGAGAGCAGTTTAAAAGCTTCAGACATAAAAAATGGGAGACCGTGGTAGTCGCCCATTTTTATTGCCTGGATTAAACCGGTGCCTGCAATCGCTGCCTGGCCGCATCGCAGCAAATTGCGACTGTCGCGGAATTGAGATCTGTGGTCAGTTCGTTGAGTGATGCAGAGGTTTTCGCAGGCGTGGTTTAACAGGTTTCAGTGTCGATGGCCGGGAGGAGGGTGAAGACGAGGCCGGCGGGGTTGGATGTTGTGGATTGCACTGACGGCGCGTTGGGTTGCTTTGCTGAATTGGAGGGGATCGGGATACTCGGGTGGAAACATTTTCATGGTGAATCTCCTGAACCAACATAGCCACAAAGCGGCATTTGCATGCCTTGATTGTGTCCGATCTGTCAAAACCGGTTGCCGGGGCTTCAGTGATAGGCTCGGTATCGGGTTTTGTGGTGCAGGCGGGGAGTGATAAGGTTCTGGCATGGTTGTAGTTGATAAGGAAATCGCTTGTGTTACGTCAGCTTGTATTTGCCCTGCCAGCATTGATTCTGCTCGGCTGCCAGGCAGAATCCGAACCCTTGCCGCACAGCCAGAAACTCGCGCCAGAAAAAGTCGCGGCGATCGCGGCCACGATCAAGAATAAATACCCGAACTTTTCCAGCGAACTGCGTGGCAAGGTGCTCAACACCGTGGTGCAGTCGATCGACAATATGGTGTTTGTCGAAGGCGGTCAGTTTGATATGGGCGACTTCGGGTGGATTTGTGAGTATGACGAAAAGGATGTGTGCACCTGGCCTTGTGGTCAGGATCCGGAGGAGCTTTGTAATATCAGTTCGGGTGGTGATGATGATTTTGTGCATCCGGTAAAGCTGAGCAGTTATTACCTGTCGAAATTTCAGGTTGCGTTGGGTGATTTCGATTTGTTTTTTGTTGCGAACGGAAAGCCTCTGTTTGATGCTAAGTATCGCAAGCACGAAGATTTGCAATTTCGCTATCAGCCAAACTTGCCTGCCCCTACTCAAGGTTGGCAAGAAGCCAAAGACTATTGCGAATGGGTTGGTCAGCTGAGTGGCTACGCCGTGGACTTGCCTACGGAAGCTCAATGGGAGTATGCGGCCCGTAGTCGTGGTCAATACTTACTATTCCCTACCGACACTGGCAGCCTTGATTACGGAAAAAACTTCCCGGTTGAGGATGAAGAAAATAATTTTTCTATCAATCGATTCGCTCCCAATCCATTAGGCATCTACGGTCTTTCGGGCAACTCGACAGATTGGGTAAATGACTGGTACGGCGAGGACTATTACAAAAACTCACCTGTGGAAAACCCACAAGGGCCTGAGTCCGGCACAAAAAGAATTCGACGCGGTTCCACAGCTTTAGAGGCACCATTATTTGCAGCCCCAATTATTCGACGTTGGCCGGTAGCCCCTTTACATAGTCGTCATTCAGGTGGAACCAGCTTTCGTTGTACCATTCAATCGGATAAGCCGCTTTAACTCACTCCTCCGAAACCGCCGAGATATCGCAGAAAAATCCGAAGGCACTGCATCGGGCTTTGTTGTGCAGGCGCGGGATGTTAATGTTCGGTCTTTGTCGCATTTTATAAGGATATTGCCAGTGCTACGACAGCTTGTACTTGCCTTGCCAGCCATGATGTTTTTAGTCGGTTGCGAGGCGGAATCCGGCCCCTTGCCAAGCAGCAAGAGCATTGCGCCAGAGAAAGTCGCGGCCATTGCGGCCACCATTGAGAAGAAGTACCCCGAGCTTTCCAGCGAGAGTCGCGACAAGGTACTCAACACCGTCGTGCAGTCCATCGACAATATGGTGTTTGTCGAAGGCGGGCAGTTTGATATGGGCGACTTTGGCTGGGTTTGTGAGTACGACGAAAAGGATGTTTGCACCTGGCCTTGTGGGCAGGATCCTGAGCAGCTTTGTAATATCAGTATGGACGGTAATGACGATTTCGTGCATCCGGTAAAACTGAGCAGCTACTACCTGTCGAAGTTTCAAACTATTTTGGGTGATTTCGATCTGTTTTTTACCGTGCAAAATAAGCCGTTGTTTGATACTAAATTCCGCGACAGAGCAGATTTGAAAAGTATGTATGCCCCGAATTTACCGGCGCCCACAAAGAGCTGGCAGGAGGCGAAAGATTACTGTCAATGGATTGGGCTGCTGAGTGGCTATCCGGTAGATTTGCCTACAGAAGCTCAGTGGGAATATGCCGCCCGTAGCCGCGGGCAACATGTGCTATTTCCTACCGATACCGGAAGCCTGAATTTTGGGAAGAACTTTCCGGTAGAAGGTGAAGGTGAGACTTTTGCAGTTGGCCGATTCACCCCTAATCCCTTGGGTATTTACAATATGTCCGGTAATGCTACGGATTGGGTTAACGATTGGTATTCTAAAGATTATTATCAGCACTCGCCGTTGGAAAATCCGCAAGGTCCGAAAACAGGGACAGATAAAGTTAAACGCGGCTCGTATTATCCCGAGGGTCCATTGCTAGCTGCTTCAATTGTAAGGCGATGGCCCGATAAGCCAATACAGGATGCTTATTATCCTGGTACGAGCTTTCGCTGTGCTATTCAGTCAGATAAAAATCTATAGCGTATTAAATGTTAGGGCGCCGATGGCGCCCTTATAATTAATTGTATATTTAAGTCAAGCCATCAAATAGATTGCTGCGCCGTGCTGCGACTAACACACCTTCTTTGCGCCACGGCAAGCCTGGAGTCCAAGCCAGCATACCCTCAGACTGCACTGATGACTCTCCATTGATTGCTAAGGTGCCGATAAATCGGTTGAACTCTCGTTGCTCGCTCCCGTCTAGCATTGCGTTGATACGATCCAAACTGTCCATGGCTTTGACTTTACTACCGCTCTTCGAACAATGTTCCAATACTTCGAAAAAATGCCGCCAACTGCGTAAATGTGACAGCAGCAAGACGACGGCTTTTTCCTGGTCTTCGGCCCAGCTTTCGACAAAACTTTCAGTTAATAAATACAGCATGGGGCCAATAGTTTCTGGTGGCAGTATTTTGAGGGGGATTTTCTTTCCATTCACGTTGATGGCTTGGTGGCTGAGTAGATACTTTGCAAGATTTTCAGCTTCCTGTTTTGTAGCCTCGCGCTGTTTCCACCAAAGCCCCATGTTCCGAAATCCATCCGCAAATGCTTTTCCCGCTACTTCTCCAGGATGGGTTGCAATTTGGTATAACCCCCTGGCCATGTAGTTGAAGGCATCCTGAGTTACCGCCAGTTGATAGTGAAAGTCAGCTTTAGACAGCGCACTGCAAAACACAAACGCCAGATTCCCTACCTGTTCCAAATCCACTGCTGTGCCAAAACCCCCGCCAGCGCCAGGACCGAATACCAAGCTCGCTTTGCAATTAACTGCCAAGCGATCCGCGTTAATTTCGATACTAAAATCAAACCCAGCCCCCACACCAAGCGCCACATTCCCCTCAGCCTTAATCTCAACCAGACTCGCCCAGTCGGTGCTCCCACTATCATTCGCCTGGCCCGCGACAATTTTGCCGCCACCTTGCTTGGCCGGATCAAGCCATTTCAATGTCCCGGTCACTGTGCCGCCGCTTTGTACGCCAGCAAACGCGTTGCCCTTCACACCAAGGCTACCCCCGCGTTTTTTATCCACTGCCATGCTTGGCGTACTGAGCAACGCCGTCGCACCAGAGGCTTCAACTTCCTTGGGTTTGTACTGCGCTTTGGCGCCTGCCTGACCTTGTGCCGTCGCCCCGGCGAAACACGACAGCTCTACCTTGCCGTCAAGACGGAAGATGCCGATGTCGCTCACCACTTCCTTGCCTTCGGCATTGCGGTAAGGCATCCGCACCACATAACCTCCCTGATCGGGAAAGAAACTCTTGAGTGCGGCCGAGCCTTCTGCCAACGAAATCGCAGCGCTGCCCTTAACGCCCACCTCGATGTTGCCCTTGCCGGGTTCCCAGCTGTTGATGCCGGCGCTGGCGGTGGCGGCGAAACGGAAGGCGTGGGCTTCGGCGGAGACGGCGTATTTAGCCGAGTCTGCCTGGTTGGAAGTCCAGGAGCATTCTTTATGCAGCGCATTAAGCAAATTGTCGTCCTTGCTCGTCCAGGTCGTAAATTTGGCTTCCAGACCGCCTAGGGGACTGGTTTTACGGCTTTCATTGACGGCGGACTTAATGTCCTTGAACAGTTCTTTAGCCAGGTTTTTATCGAGCGGCTTGCCCTGCATTACCTTCGTGCTGACCTTCACTTTCCAGTCAAGCTGTTCCCGGTAACTCATCGGTATGTAGTGCCGGCGGCTTGGGTCGCTGAACGAGATGACTTCGATGACGGTAATGCCCGTTTTTACTTGCCGACCCTTTTGGCTTTCGGAGGTTTTTCCCTTGCCATGCTTGATGTCAGGCGCAGCGCTGTTGGCGCTGGTGGAACTGTCGCCGGCTTCGGCCTTTCCTTGCGCTGCGATTTTGGTTCGCAGGGATTCAATCTCGGCGTTCAATTCGAGTACTTTTTTAGCTTGGAGCTGTTTCCAGTTGCTCTTCAGGTAGTTGCCCCCAAGCGAAACCTTCGGCGTATAACGCTGATACCAGTCACGTGCCTGTTGCACAGTTGCCAACTGACCTTGCAAGTCTTCTTTGCGCGTAACCGCCTTCGCGGTCGCTTTTTCCGGCGGTGGCTCTGATCGCTGTACCAGGCCGGCATCTTCGGCCTTGGCGTTCCAGGCGTCTTTGACACAGCGCGAGCAGGCGCAACTGGTCTGAGGATTTGACGCTTTGGTGCATTTGCTCGTTTCGGTGGCTTTGGCCAGGTTCTGGTGCAGCTCGTCCATGAGTTTCTTGACGAGGTCAGTCTGCGTTTTGAGTGCTTTTGACTCTTTTTCCGTCAGAACGTAAAAAGTGTCTTCACCGGTGATATGCACCACGTCCACCAGTTCGTCCTTGCATTGGGCTTCGCCCTTGACGCTGGTGGTGCTCTGGTTGTCCGCATGCTTGGGCGGCGGCAACACTTTAGCGGCTGGTAACTGCAACACCCAACCGGCTTTGATGTGGTTGGGGTCGGTGATATTGGGGTTAAGTGCCCGCAGATCCGCCACGGAGCATTTGTTGGCGCTGGCAATATTGCCGAGGGTATCGCCGCTTTTGACGGTATAGGTGTTGCTCATTGCTCATCGTCCTTGTGATTCAGAGGCTTTCCAGCTGAGTCAATTTTTCACCCAGCGCCACGTCGTTACGAGCCAGAAGTTCTGCATCCGGGGTGTTTGCCCAAAAGGAGTCTCCACGGCTTATGGCGAGGCGTAGCCAGCGCTCCTGATCTGCCATCTGTTGGTAGCCTGCTTGTTGTCCGGCCAGCAATTGACGATGTACAAACTCGACGGTGTCTTCGGCGGGCAACACTTCGCGATAGTCTTCGGCAAAGCGTGCTGCAATGACCTTCAATCGACCTTGCTCAATCGATTCTTCGCGCTCCGGACTCAGGTACAGCCAAGCGGGCGGTTGCAGTTCGGCCGCTGGACTCTGGGGCGCCCTGGCGTAATACCGCCAGCCCATTTCGTTACGCCAGGCCATGCCGGTGAATGGCCCGATAAACTGGGCGCGCTCAGTTTCATTGAGGCTGCGCAGCAGGGGCTCCAACCAACGTGGATCGAAAAACCGCATCATTTGTTGCGGCGCGTCGTCGGTGCGCACAGTGAGCAGGCTTTGCCAGTGTTCAACCCCGTTATCCAAGGCTTGCTCATTGCTCAGCCAGGCCACGCAGCCGGCGTCGGACTGCTCCAGCAAGGCACTGGCATAGGCCGTCGAGTCGCCTTTTGCAGGGCACACGACAACGTAAGGTCCAGCGGGTTGAAGTTCGGCATATGGCGTGTTGAGGAATAGTGGAATACACCGAGGGCGAGATTGTTCGTCACCTTGAAACAGACGCGTCAGCAAATCCGCATCAAAGCTGCCATCCAGAATCAGGCACATGGTGCCCGGTGACGCAGCTTGCTCGAACGGCGAAGGAATCGAGTCCATCATGCTGTTTTACCCAGCTGGTGAATGGGGCAATGGCCGGAGGCATCGAGGTGGCACGAAGGAGTCGGCAGTAGCACCCCTGTCTTTGCTTGCGCTTTATACGATGCAAGGGAGGGCGCAACAACCTGGCCACCCTTATCCGCATCCGCCTGTTTCAATACCCCCGGCATCAATGGCGCAGCACCTGTCCCATTTCCCGGACTCCCGCCGGAATTCATGTTGATCACCGGCCCACTCAGCGTCACGCCACTGCCGTCGATCTTGATGAAGCTCCCACCACCAATCAGCGTCAGTTCGCTGCCGGCCTCAAGCACGACTTTCATGCCGCTGCTCAGGTGGATTTCCTGGCCCGCTTCGATGAACTGGCCGGTGCCGACTTTGATGTGCTGGTTGACGCCCACGGTGAGGTGGTCGTTGGCGCGGGTTTCGACTTTGCGGTCGGCGTAGACGGTGTGGTGTTCTTCGGCCTTGAATTCGCTGTAGCTGTTTTGCTCGACGGTGTCGTGGCGTTCGTTGCCGACGCGGATTCTCTGGTCGTGCTCGACGTTTTCATCCCAGTCGCGTTGGGCGTGCAGGAAGATTTGTTCCTGGCCCTTTTTGTCTTCGATGCGCAGTTCGTTGTAACCACCGCCACCGGGGGAGCTCAGGGTTTTGAAGGTGCTGCGGGTTTTGTTCGCCGGCAGGGCGTATGGGACGACGTTTTCCTTGTGGTACAGGCAGCCGCTGATCAGCGGTTGGTCGGGGTCGCCTTCGAGGAAGGTGACGAGCACTTCCATGCCGATGCGCGGGATGGCGATGCCGCCGTAGTGGGCGCCGGCCCAGGCGGAGGAGACGCGCAGCCAGCAGCTGGTCTTGTCATCGGCCTGGCCTTCGCGATCCCAGTGAAATTGCACTTTGACGCGGCCGTATTGGTCGCAGTGGATCTCTTCACCTTTTGGCCCGGTGACCACGGCGCTCTGGCTGCCGAGGATGCGCGGTTTTTTCTGGGTCAGCGGTGGGCGATTCGGCACGTCCCACGGGGTGGCCTGGAAGCGGTTGCGGTAGCCCTGGTGGAAATCGTCTTTCAGGTTAGTGGTGCTGCTGGTCACCGACTCTTCCAGCACTTGCGGCTGTTTGCCTTCGTGGAGGATTTCGGTCAGCAGCCACAAGTCGTTCCATTTGGCTTTTGGGTGTTGGGTCAGGGCCAGGAAGTGACCGCTGACCAGCAACGGCTGATCGCTTTTGCCTTCCGCCAGTTGGAAGTCACTGCGGTGACGTTCGAGGGCGCGTTTGGCCAAGTGCTTGCCACGTTCGCGGTCGATGAAGCGGCCGGGGTAGTCGTAGTCTTCGAGGTCGGGCAGGGCGTCGCCACGGTTTTCGGCTTCGAGGGTGATGCGCGGTTTTTCGAAGTCGTAGTCGCGGCGGGTGGTGCGGCTGGTGCGGGTTTCCAGGCGCAGGTCGAAGCGTTTGATCACTGGGTCGTTGGCGACCATGCCGGAGTCTTGCTGGTAGGCCACGGGCGCGAGTTTCGGGAACACCGTCTGGTCATCGCCGAACACCAGCTTGTGGGCGGTGGCGCTGTGCTGAAAGTGGTAGTGGATACCTTCTTCCTCGCACAGGCGCTGGATGAACTGCAGGTCCGATTCATCGTACTGAACGCAGTAAATGCGCTCCGGATAAATCGCCCCGACTTTGAATTCATAGGCGTTGCTTTGGATGCCGTGCTCTTCGAGGACGCTGCCGATGATTTTCGGCACGGTGAGGTTCTGGAAGATGCGTTGGTTGATGCGGTGCGCCAGGTAAGACAGTTGCGGGCGCAGGGTCACCGCGTAGCGGGTCAGGCGTTTGCCGGAATCACCCTGGGCTGCGCGATAGATCTGGCCATGAATGCCGCTGCCGTCAGGCGAGAGCTGCAAAAAGGCCGGTTTGTGCAGCAGGGTCTCGAGGTCCAGGGACGGCTGTTCACTGACCAGCTCCACCTCAAACACAAAGGGCTGGCTGATGGCTTCCCGACCTTGCAGGGAGAAAACCTGGAAGTCGCTGGAAAGACCTTCGATGGTCAGGGCAAAGTGAGTTTGATTGGCCGGCGCGAACATCCCTTGTTCCTCGTGCAGTGCAGCGGCGCTCGCCAATACCGGAAAAAGGAATCAGCAGACGCAAAATTCTGGAAGGGCGAAAACAACATCGACCAGCAGAGCTGGCCGATGCTTGAGACGGTCGGCCTGAATCAGGCGACCGGCTGACGCCAGTCATCGGAACCCGAAGTACCGGAAACTTCGTGGGTCCAGGTGATTTTGCGGTAGGTGAATTGCACTTCTTCCAGGTGCGTGAAGTGCGAGTTCGACGGGTCCTGGCAGTTGTGCATTTTGTTGTTGATGGCGACGATGATCGCGTCTTCCAGTTTGGTGGTGTAGTAGTGCTCTTGGGTACCTTGAGCCGAGGTGCGGTACCACTGGATAACGATTTCGCTCATGCGCTCGCCGGAGGTCAGAGCCGCCTGCAGCAGTGGCGAAGCCTTGTCGTAGACCTTGGTGATCACGACTGGCTTGTGGACGCGCTGACCGGTCGGTTGGCCGGACTGCGGGTCACGCGGGATGATCACGTCGTGGCTGAAAGCCTGAACCATGACCTGGTCTTCGTGACCTTCCTGGTAGGTGTTGCCAACCGAGTCGGCGGTGAATGCGCCGGCAGTGATCAGACCTTGTTTCTCGCCAGTGACGGACATGTACGCTGGTGTAGCCATGGATGTGCTCCTTGCTAAAAGTTAGGGTGCCCGGGAGGCGGTATCGCCCGGTGGGTGCCTGACTGTTATCAAGGTCCGTGCCAGAAACGGTGAAGGCTATATAAATCAAGAGGTTGAGATGGTTTTCAGCGCTCGCGAAGGATGTTCGGCAGCGATCGCCTGTGGATGTGCGCAAGAAGTTGCGCAGTACTGCGCAACTTCTTGCGCACTTGGCTGGGGCGCCTGACAGGCCGGGCGATCAGCGAGCCGGGAAGGGCTTTCGCAGCGTTGAGTGCGCAACTTCTTGCGCATCAAGGCGGTTGGCCATCATTCGGTGACCCATCGTCTGATTTGCCGAAAACCGGTAGCAGAACCGCTAGGGTGACAGGTGCAACGAATGCTGCAGCTTGGAGGTCAAACTCAGCGCCGAGATGAATGAACATCTGCGAACTCAAGGAGAACGACATGAAAATCCTGATGGTTCTAACGTCACACGATCAATTGGGTGACACGGGTAAGAAAACCGGCTTCTGGCTGGAGGAATTCGCCGCGCCGTATTTCGCCTTCAAGGACGCCGGCGCTCAGTTGACCCTGGCCTCGCCCAAGGGCGGCCAACCGCCGCTGGACCCAAAAAGCGACGAGCCGGACGCGCAAACCGCGGCCACCGAGCGCTTTCGCAAAGACTCTGCCGCCCAGTCCGCATTGGCGTCTACCGCTCTGCTGAGCAGCGCGAGAGCTGAAGATTACGACGCGATTTTCTATCCGGGCGGCCATGGCCCGCTGTGGGATTTGGCCGAAGACAAAATTTCGATCGCTCTGATCGAGGCGTTTTACAAGGCAGGCAAACCGGTCGCGGCCGTCTGCCACGCACCGGGTGTGTTGCGTCACGTCAAGGGCGCGGACGGCCAGCCGCTGGTCAAAGGCAAGCGCGTGACGGGGTTTACCAACACTGAGGAAGAGGCGGTGCAACTGACGAAGGTTGTGCCGTTTTTGGTGGAGGACATGCTTAAGGAGAAGGGGGGTGTTTATTCCAAGGGGGCTGACTGGGCCAGTTATGTGCTCACTGATGGTTTGCTGATTACCGGTCAGAATCCGGCTTCCTCTGAAGCAGCGGCACAAGAACTATTGGCGAAGCTCCGCTAAATCTGACATGTAGCAGCTGGCGCAGCCTGCGTCCGACTGCGCAGCAGTCGTAAAACCGGCAAACACGGTGTGTCTGAAAGACCGCGGCGGCGGATACAACGACTGCTGCGCAGCCGGACGCAGGCTGCGCCATCTGCTACATGTTTGTGCCACGCTTCAGACAGCGAGGCTCGACGCTGCGAAACATTCCTCGATCGAGCGCCGCTGCGTCTCGGCATACAACGCCAACTCATCAATCGTCGATCGACCCAGCGCCTTCTCGAACACCTGCTGGTTCGAATGCACGCCATATTGGGTTTGCGCCGCATCCCCCAGGTTCGACTGAAAAATCCCCGCAGCGCTGACTGGCAGGAAATCTTCGTACACCAACGGTTCAACCCGCAAATACCCGCCGCTGAGCAGGTCCTCCAGCGACCACGATTTCAGCTCATCGGCCCCCAAACCTTTTTCCGTGACGAAGTAGCGAAAGTACGCCAGTTCCTGTTGGCGCATGCCCTCAACGGTGTCAGGGAATTCTGCAAAGTGCTGCGCCATCAGCGCGTTGTAGCGAGCGGCGTTGGCTTCGTTGGGGAAGTCTTTCAACTCATCACGGGCAACGTTGAGCAAACGGTCGTAAAGCGCCCGGCCTTTGGGGGTGAGCGCGGCGCCGCGTTGCTCGATTTCGCCGAAACGGGCGCTGTGGCTGCCACGATTCTCGGCTTGATCGGTGAAGGCGACAGGCTCGTCCAGGGCCTTGAAACTGGTCTGGCGCAGCAGAATCGGGCACTGACGGCGGGGCGGGCCTTCGATCACCGCTTTGGGGGTGATGCCATGGGCAGGCATTTGCGCCTGGACGATGTCGATGTCCAGGGTGCGAGGCGTCAGGTGGTTGATATGCGGGCCGGTGAACGCCACCACGTCGGCGATCAGGCGATGCTGGGCGCTGAGTTTGCGGTACTGCTCGGCGGTCACGGTGGCGGTGTGGTGCCAGCGGAACGTTTCCAGCGCCTGCTCGACGAAATCCTGAGCCTCCTGTTCGGTGAGGCCGCCCTGGGTTTCGGCGCGCTCGATGAGAATCAGCGCAGTGGGCGTGAAGATCGAACGCTTATCCAGCACCGATTGGGCGAACGCTCGCAGTTCCAGGTCTTCGATCAGTTCCAGGCGCAGCAGGGAGGTGAATACCCGGAACGGGCTGACCTGCAACGCTGCTTCATGCACCGCGCGAAAAGCCGTGGAGTGCACCGGCACGCCGGCCGGGGTCAGGTCGTAATAACCCACCGGTTGCATGCCCATCACGGCAAACAGCCGGGCGAGGGTGGCCAGTTCATCGGCGGTGCCGACACGGATAGCGCCATGCCGCTCCAGGTCCAGGCGCTGGATTTCACCGGTGCTGTTCAACTGTCGGGCGATCTGTGGATCGCTGTCCAGCACGTGACGGTTGGTCTGTTCCACCAGTTCCATCAGCGCGCCGTACAGCGGCACTTCTTCGCGGTACATGTCGGACATCGCTTTGGAGAAGCGTTGGCGGATCAGGTCAGGGCTGACGAAGTTCGGGTGGCTCATGAAAACAATTCCTGGTGCGGTGACGTAAAGGATGCGGGAAAAGATCGCAGCCTTGCGCGGCGCCGACAAACGAAGAATCTTACGGACTTCATTCTGCAAAGGACTGCTTGTTGTAGCAGCTGCCGAGCCTGCGAGGCTGCGTTCGGCTGCGAAGCAGTCGTGAAATCAGCCACTGTGGTGTGTCAGAAGGAACGTGCATACAGGGTTTGCGACTGCTGCGCAGCCGAACGCAGCCTCGCAGGCTCGGCAGCTGCTACACCGGAAGTTCCGAGCGTAGCGATGCCAAAAACTCCCGATACAACCGCGCCGTGTTCGTCGGTTGTTCCACCATCGGCATATGGCCGGTGTGGTCCCAGACTTCCACTCGCAGATCGGCGATGCCTTTGCTCCAGATCGCCACGCTGCTGACATCGATCAAGCGGTCATTGTGTCCCCACAGCAACAGCGCCTGGCACTTGATGTCGGGCAGTTTCGGCTCCATCGGCGGGCTGGCACGGAAGTCGTTGAAGATTTCTTCCAGCTCATCGCGACTCTGTTCATAGCGTTGCGCGATGGCGTCCAGCACCACCTTGGGTACCCACGGCGGTTCGGCCATGGTCATGGCGTAAAAACGCTGGAATTCTTCCCTTGAGTGAATCAGGAACGGGTTGTGGCCCTTGGCCAAATGCCGCTCCAGGTCGCTGGCTTCGGGGGCGGTGACACCTGCCGGGTCGATCAGGGCCACCGAAACGATGCGATCCGGGTACGTGGCCGCCAGCCACGCTGCCATGTAACCGCCCATCGAGTTGCCGATCACATGGACTTTCTCGACGCCGCAGACATCGAGCAATTGGATCATCCGCTTGGCCTGCAAGGGAATGTCGTAGCCGCCGCCCGCCTTGAAGCCGGTTTCGCCATGCCCGGCGATGTCGGGGATGATCACCCGATAGTTGCCGACAAAGTGCCGGGCAAAGCGCAGCCAGATGTTTTTGTCGGCGCTGTAGCCGTGGAGCATCAGCACGCTGCTGGACGCTTCGTACGGCCCGCCTTGCCAGGTCGAGACGGTCATTTCGGCGATCGGCACGACAATTTTGTGCAGCCCATACAGCTTGGCCTCTATCGACATGTTCAAGTCATAGAGCCAATAACCGATGGCCGGGTAACTCAACCAGCTCCAGGCCACGAAAACTGCGAGTGCGACAACCAACAAAAGCATCAGGCATCTTCCTTTTACGTGATCAGGACAGAATGTGATCGGCGGGTTTCAGCGCCCTGGTCAACCGGTGATAGCTGAAACTGAAGCCCGGAAACATCGCAATCACATGACCGCTCTTGCTTTGATACCAACTGTGGCAGCCCCCGGACTTCCAGACGGTGCGTTCCATCTCCCGGTGGATCATTTCAGTGTAGGTACGTTCTGCTTCGGGGCGTACTTCGATGCTGCGCAAACCGTGTTCTTTTAACGTGCGGATGCAATCGAGAATGTAATTCATCTGGGACTCGATGATGAACAGCGCCGAGGTGTGGCCAATGCCCGTGTTGGGGCCGGTGACGATAAACAGGTTGGGGAAGTCCGGCAGGCTGGTGCCGAGATAGGCCCGCGGATACTGGGCCCAGAAATCTTTGAGTTGTGTGCCGTTTTTGCCGGTGACCGGGTAGGAAATCACCCCGTCGGTGGCGTCGTAACCGGTGGACCAGACGATCAGGTCCAGGTCGATGTGTTGGCCGTCCTGGGTGACGATGCCGGTTTCATCGATGGCGGCGATGCCTTGCTCGCGGCTGTGCAGGCTCACGTTGCTGCGACCCAGCGCCGGGTACAGGGTGCTTGAGATGATCACCCGTTTGCAGCCGATGACGTAGTCGGGTGTCAGTTTTTGCCGTAATTGGGGGTCGGGCACTTGCCGTTTGAGGAAGCGCAGGGCGTGTTGCTGGACCAAGCGGATCGCTGGTTTCGAATACTTGAAGGCAATCACCCGGGTTTCGAACAGCCAGTAGATCATCCAGCGCAACAGTTTGTAGGCCGGTTTGAGCCCCAGTAACCAACGCTGGAATGGCCCAAAGGCACGGTCGGCCCGAGGCAATACCCAGTGAGGCGTGCGCTGGAACACATGCAGATGCTCGACGTCCGGGGCAATCGTCGGAATCACCTGGGCCGCGCTGGCGCCGCTGCCAACGATGGCCACGCGTTTTTGCCGGTAATCGTAGGTGTGATCCCAGTTGTTGGTGTGAAAAGTCTTGCCCTGAAACCGCTCCTGGCCCTCGAAGTGTGGAATCACGGGTTGGCTCAACGGCCCGGTGGCGTTGATCAGGAACTGCGCATGGAACGTGCCTTTGCTGGCGGTGTGCACCGCCCAGCGTTTGCCGTCATCGTCCCATTCGATGCGCTCGACATTGGCCTGCAGTTCCACCTTGTCTCGCAGGCCGAAGTGCTCCACCACGTACTGGGTGTAGTGGTGCAGTTCGGCCTGCTCGGCGAACATTTGCGTCCAGCGGTAGGGCGCGAAGGACAGCGAATAGAGCGGCGAGGGCACGTCGACCGCGGCACCAGGGTAGGTGTTTTGGCACCAGGTGCCGCCGAAAAAGTCCCGCCGTTCCAGCAGGCAGAAATCGCTGATGCCTGCCTGGAGCAAATTGATCGCCGCGCACTGGCCGCCAAAACCGCTGCCGATGATCAACACTTGAAAGGTCTGCATGGGCCTCCTTTTTTATCGTTATTGATCGAACCCTCCTTTCATGTATAGCCAAACATTGGGCGCTCGCCTCATGGCTATGCCTGGGTATTCAGACCGCCAGCCGGTGATGGCTATTTGACGTTACCCTGATAGACTCTCACCACACTTGAAACCCTAGTGTTTTCAGGTTCCGTTCTGTGGCGCAGAGGCTCCTATGGGAAAAACGGGAGGAAAAGGACTTTCACTGGCCAGGAGGCTTTATACATCGCGAATCCTGGGATTAGCTTTGGGGCTGTTGCTCGTGAGCGCGGTGATGTATCCACTCAACCCGGCACCGTGGGTCTGGGTGGCGATGCTGCTCAACGCCGTACTCTGGCCGCACTTGGCTTATCAATGGGCGCGCCGCGCGCAAGTGCCTTATCAAGCTGAACACCGCAACCTGCTGGTGGACGCCTTTCTCGGCGGCTTTTGGGTCGCTGCCATGCAGTTCAATCCGCTGCCCGGCGCGACGACCCTGTCCATGATGGCGATGAACAACGTGGCCATTGGCGGTTTGCGTTTCCTGTTGGCGGGAACCGTGGCGCAGATTCTCGGGATAGGCGTCGGACTGCTGATTTTCTCCCCCTCCTTCATCCCGCAAACCAGCCAACTGCAGATGTATGCCTGTTTGCCCTTGATGTGTTTGTATCCGCTGGCATTGGGCTGGATCTGCTTCCGCCAGGCCCACACCCTCGGCCGACAAAAGCGTGAATTGCTGGCCCTGAGCCGCACCGACAGCCTCACCGGCCTGCTGAACCACGGCGCCTGGAAGGATCAACTGGAAGTCGAACTCCAGCGTTGCAAACGTCAGCAGCAGGGCGGGGCGATTGCGCTGATCGACATCGATCATTTCAAATCCATAAACGACACCTACGGCCACGTTGCCGGGGACATCGTCCTGCGTCAGTTGAGCAAAATGCTCAAGCAGAACTTGCGCGCGGCGGATGTTGCCGGGCGCTACGGTGGCGACGAGTTCTGCGTGATCCTCCCGGACCTTCCGCTCACGAGCGCTGCGGCCGTGATGGATGCCCTGCGTGATCGCTTCGCCACCTTGGGTTATGAGCAGAGCCCGGCGCTGACAGTCAGCCTGAGCATCGGCCTGGCCGCCTTCAACCCGGCACACACCGACGCAACCCTGTGGCTCAACGACGCCGACCAGGCGCTCTACGAAGCCAAAGCCACCGGTCGCAACCGCGTCATCTGTTGCGGCGATGGCGAACCGCATCACGAATTACTTGATTCGGTGTGATCCATCACCAGTAATGTCGCCTGACATTCCGCCATCGCGAGCAAGCTCGCTCCCACAGGGGATCTGGGTGCTGCCCACATTTTGCGATCACCCGGATCACTGTGGGAGCGAGCTTGCTCGCGATGGCTTCAACTCGGTCCAAAGCCGAACGCTCAGTGTCGCATCGGGTCTAGAGCCTTGCGCCGTAGTCAGGTAGGGTGTTTTTCACCCCCGACACGAAACAAGGATCGATTCATGACGTTCAATCTCCCTCGCTCCCTACTGGCCACCAGCCTTGGCCTGACCCTCGCCCTCGCCCTCGCCCTCGGCGCTTTCGCTCCCGCCGTTTTCGCCGAACCGCACAAGCAAGTCCTCGCCGATTCCGAACAGTACAAGGGTGAAGCCCTGAAGTTACTGGAACGTTTGGTGAACATCGACTCCGGTTCCGGTTATGAGCCCGGCCTGACCCAAGTGCGCGACATCGCCATCGACGAACTGAAAAAACTCGTGGCGACCATCGAGCTTGTGCCCAATACACCGGACAAAAGCAGCCATGTGATCGCGACCCTGAAAGGCACCGGCAAAGCGAAAATCCTGCTGATGGCGCACATGGACACCGTCTTCAAGGAAGGTTCGGCCGCCGAGCGTCCGTTCCACATCAAGGACGGCCGCGCCTACGGACCGGGCGTGATGGATGACAAGGGCGGCATCGTTGCCGGGATCTACGCGCTGAAAGTCCTGAAAAACCTCGACTTCAAGGACTACGCGCAAATCACCTTCCTGCTCGACGCCAGCGAAGAAACCGGCTCGGACATCGCCACCGACCTGATCAAGAAAACCGCCAAGGCCCACGACGTCACCCTCAACCTCGAACCCGGCCGCCCGGCGGATGGCCTGGTGGTGTGGCGCAAAGGCAGTGCCACCGCGGTGGTCGAGGTCAAGGGTAAGGCGGCTCATGCCGGTGTCGCGCCGGAGCTGGGACGCAACGCCGCCATGGAAGCGGCACACCAGATTTTGCAGCTCGGCAAACTGGGCGATGCGGAGAAGAAAACCACCATCAACTTCACCGTGCTCAAGGCTGGCGACCGCACCAACGTGATTCCGGATCAAGCCACCGCCAAGGCAGACGTGCGGGCAGCGGTGCCGGAAGAGTTTGACCGGATCGAGAAGGACCTGGCGCGGGTTTCGAAAGACAAGCTGATTGCTGACACCGAAGTCACCACCACACTTCAGCGCGGATTGCCGCCGCTGCCGCAAACGCCGGAATCGGATCGGCTGATGGCCATGGCTCAGGGGATTTACGGGGAGATTGGCCGCAAGTTGACGGAAGAGGGTAGCGGTGGGGCGGCGGATGCCAGCCTGTCCGCGGGCGTGGGTACGCCGACGCTGGATGGGTTCGGGATTGTTGGCGGCAATATTCATACGCCGGAGGAATACGCGGAGGTTGAGAGTGTGGCACCGCGGATTTATCTGTTGTCGCGGATGATTATGGAGTTGGCTAAAGCTCATTGAATTGAGTCCGGTTTTGAGGGGGGTGGTGGGTCAGTTGGATCGACCCCTCACCCTAACCCTCTCCCCAAAGGGGCGAGGGGACTGACCGAGTTGTTTTGGCTATTTACTGCGACCTGAGAGATTGAGTCGAACTTGGATTCGGCCAACAGCAAAGCACTTAAAAATCGCATTCAATTCGGTCGTTCACGTCGCCGGATTCCTCAAGAAACCCACGGTCAGTCCCCTCGCCCCTCTGGGGAGAGGGTTAGGGTGAGGGGTGTTTCTCAAGCCGGACACCGCCGTCAAAACCACCCCACAACTTTCCAAGACGTTTCCTACGACGTACCCTGTTGCCGCGTTTCGGCATCGACCCCTATAGTTCGGGCTCGCGGAAAACACCGCGAACGACCTTGGCCGGTCGGTCCCCCAAACGCATCAGTGTCATTGTTTGGACCTCTTTACGTCTGAACATCGTGTTATGGCAGCTGTGCGCGGGACACCCTCGGGTGTGCCGGATTTATGGGTTGCCGGTCGGCCAACCCGCACGCAGCTGCCACCTAACTCGTTTGGCCGCGAAAGGTGGTTGCTCTATTTGGAGTTACACCCATGTTCGACCAAGTCATGCCCCGTCACCTCCCCATCGACACCTACGACGCCGAAACCCCGGTGCTCTTCATCAACACTCACAAAGAACTCAGCGACATCGCCGCTTGCGCTGCGCATCGCTTCACCGTGGTTCGCGATCTGGCGGACACCTTGACCAGCCTGAACCTCAAAGACATTTCCGATTGCGACCTGACGCGCGTTACCCGGGCGGTTCATCTGCTGATGCGCGAAGGCTGCGCGATGCTGAATGTGGTTCAGGCGCGGGCGTTGCAGCGGGAGGGGGAGTTCAAGACTCCGGCCTGACAGGCGAGTGAGTTCTGTGGCGAGGGAGTTAAGCTCCTTGGCCACCGGTAATCACTCTCGCTGTAGTTACTCCTTGACGCTCATAAATTCTTCCGCCCAACGGATGTGCACTCTTTTCGGGGCTAAAAAAAAAGGCTGCCGACCTTGTTGGTCGGCAACTTTGGTAGTGCATTTGACGAGAGCGAGTTCAGCCTTGGGCTGGCAAGCTCCCAGAATTTCTTGATTTCGTGGATATTGCCCACGTTATAACGAGCATGAAACCACTGCGCGGACTTCCATTGTTGTCTTGACTGGCATATTGATTACGGTCGTCCCGGCGCGTAGAAGCGAAGTTTAATTCCAGTTGTTCATTGGCTTGTTCATATTCATTCCATTTTTAAGTTTGGAGGGTAGCCAGTAGCTACCCTCGTTCAAGCAGTGACAGCGTATTTTCATAGAGCGCTGTTTCCTGCATGGCAATACCGGGGTAAGTCGGTATGTAGTTTTCGTCGAAGCACCAGGCTTCTTCGGCTTTAACCGATCGCTGAGGATGAATAAGCAAACTCAACGATGCGGACATATTTTTCGGTGGAAGCTGTTTGTGCACTTCCTGTAGTGGAAGCATGTGCAGAACTTCCCCAGGTGCAAGTTTAAGTACTCGCTCTTCACCGAGCACGGGCCTTCTTCCTGCTTGTAACGGCGTTTGATCAAGAATCTTTCGCGAGACGGTTGTGTAGCCGTCACCGCTGTAACCCACGGCATAGATTTCAAAGTCATGGGTGTGGTTCAAGTCATAGATGAACGTTTCACTTTCATCTTGTGACGTAACCGGAGACCAAAAACCCAATCGGACAGTAAACAGGTCGTTGTAGTGCAGTACAAATGCATAAGCGCCGTATAGACTGTTTTTGGTACTGAAACCCGCTTGTTGAATAGTGGTATAAAGGTGCTCGCTCAGCAACGTACGGTTTGTAGCCAGTTGGCGCAGATCTTCCACGATCTTTGGCTTGTCTCGCTCCAGATCGTAAGCCGTCATACGCTCAACGAAAGTCTTCAGTTTCATGCTGCTTCACTCTGGTCGAGTAAAAGGTTCAGGCGGATGTTTTGCAGGTTTCTCAACAGCGGCACGTAATGCAATGCGGCCCTCTGAGCCGTTTGATGAATCACCTGAAATGCCTTCCAGGCGACGGCGGGATGGTAGTGATAAATCAATTCTTCGGCTACTCTGCGTGCCTCGGGATCCTGCGTGGCTTCAAGCAGTTCAAGGCTCACCAGGTACCGGGCGGCGCTATCGTCATGCGGGAACCAGGCGATTTTGTTCAACGAGACGCGGTCGAATACGCTGATGTCTGCGCTTCTGTCTGGCAGGTTGATGCTACCGATAAATGCCGGATGCCCGTTTCCAGTCGGATTGCTGTCGAACAGTACCTTCGTGCCGTCGATGAACAACGGGTTATTGGCATCTACGACGACCCGCTCTGAGCGAGTCAGATGGTCCTCTTCGAGTTCATAAAGTTGAATGGAAAACGATTGTGCGTTGATCGCAAACAAAACACTGTTGCCGGGTACGGAATAGAGTTGTTCAGACGCCGGTGCGTTATCAGGTGCCTTGAGGCTGATATTGCCACTTTTGTTGCAATGTAATGTCAATGTTCCAGTATGGGTGTTTGTGAGTCGCATGATTTCAGCACGGTGAGACGAATCAGAAGTGTGTGCTGTTTGTTTGGGTAGCTGATCTGCCAGGTTTTTTACTTCGACACTCATATTCAGTGCCTTGATGCTGGTAATAAGTTGTGATGGCGTCAAGTCAGGATTGAGCAACGTTTTTATCATGAAAAATCCGGCTTTATTTTTATGGTATTTAATGAGGCGGAACAGATCTTTGAGCAGACAGACGTCAGAGGCTGAATGTTGTGGCCGCTGACGTCCATTTAACAGATAGGGGGCGGTGCTGCCAGGCAGGTTCGAGAATCTGAATGGTTGCAACCCCGCTAAGTCGCTATAAGGTCTTAAACCTTGGCGGGTACGTTCCGGTATTTCTTGATTTCGTGAATGTTGCCTATGTTAAAGCGAAGCCCATCCCAGCCGGGGCAGTTGGCCTCGTGTGTGGACTTTGTCGGTGTACTGATAACTTTGGCTTCGACGCGTAATAGGGGGGTATTTTGCCAATTGCTAGTAGCGGAGTTCATAAGTGGTTCCATGTTGTTTGATGTTTTTGCGGTTAAATATTATTTGTTATTTAACGGTTCGGAGATTATAGGGGGTGATACTTAATATCAACTTTGAAGTTGTTATTAAATATTGATGTTTGTTTTTAGATGTGTGTTTCCTGGCAGAAACAGATGACAGCCATTCGGCCCAAGATCCCTTGCAACCCTGCCGGTGACATTGCGTCTACCGGCTGAATTACAAGTTGCTACAGAAGCCGAAGTCAGAGAGGACTCATTCCTTCACGCTCATAAACTCTTCCGCCCAACGGATGTACTCCTCAGGCTGCGTATAAGTATGGGTCAGTTCGGTAGCGCTCAGGTCCGACGCCTGAGTAAAGATCTGCCGCTGTTCCCGCAGGCTGTCATACGTGGCCTTGATCGCGGCGAAGTAGGCTCCGTGACCATCGATGGTGACGCGCACGCCCAGTTCGGCCAGGCGTTTATCGTCGCGCAGCAACGGGTTGCCGTAGGTGACCAGCATCAGCGGCACGCTCAGGTGCTCGGCGATTTGTTCGAGGTGGTCGAAGTCCCGCACGCCCACCATGCAAATCCCGTCCGCACCGGCCTGCTGGTAATGACAGGTACGGCTGATGACTTCCTGCACCGGCAGGATCCCGGCGTTGGTGCGGGCGATGATTGCCATTTCCGAATCGACCCGTGCTTCCAGTGCCGCACGAATCTTGCCGACGCCTTCCGCCACCCCGATCAGGTCAGTGGACTTGCGGCCGAACTGGGCGGGCAGGAGCGTGTCTTCGATGGTCAGGGCGGCCACACCGGCACGTTCGAGTTCGACGATGGTGCGCATGACGTTGAGCGCGTTGCCGTAGCCGTGGTCGGCGTCGGCGATGACCGGCAATTGGGCGACACGGCCAATGCGAGTGGCCTGCTCGGCAAACTCGCTGAGGGTGATCAAGGCAAAGTCGGGGGCGCCCAGTACCTGCAACGATGCGACTGAACCGCCCAGGATCCCCACTTCAAAACCCAGGTCAGCGGCAATACGGGCCGACATCGGGTCGAAGACCGACGCCGTGTGATAGCACGCGTTGGAGGCGAACAGCTCGCGAAAGTTACGGCGTAAATCTTGATGAGAAAGCCTGGACATATGAGTTCCACCACTGCAATGGGAATGGAAGGGCTTGAGCAAAAGTGTCAACGCCGAAGGAACAAAAGGCTATCACGCGAGCGGGGGAAGGATGATGACGAATTTGCAGAGGCGGATGGACCTCCGTCGGTTACGCCGCCACCGACTGCTGTTGTTGATTGAGCAGCGGCACGGCGCGTACCGAGTTGCCGGGTTGCAGTTGCAGGCGTTTGGCGGTGAGGCGGTCGACGATCAGGCTGTTGCCCACCTGCCTGGCCTGGGCGGCGGTGATGCGGCAGTTTTCCAGGCGACGGTTATGGATCAGCCACACCGGGGCCTGCTCGTCGGGCGTGCCGATGGCCAGCAGCAGCGGTTGGCTGTCGCGCACGGCACGAATATTCGAGACCGGGGCTTCAATCACCGGGCCGGCGTCGAAGATGTCGATGTAACCCTTATGGGCAAACCCTTCGGCAGTGAGGATTTTCAGCGCCGGTTCAGTGTTCGGGTGCGCCTTGCCGATCACGGCCTGGGCCTGTTCGGTGAGCAGGCAGGTGTAGAGCGGTTGGCGTGGCATCAGTTCAGCGATGAACGACTTGCTGCCCAGCCCCGACAAGTGATCGGCGTGGTTGAAATCCATCTTGAAGAAGTGCCGGCCCAGGCTGTCCCAGAACGGTGAACAGCCATGTTCGTCGGCGCTGCCACGCAGTTCGGCGATGAGTTTGTCGCCGAACAGGTGCGGAAACTCGGCAACAAACAACAAACGCCCCAACGACAGCAATCGACCGTTACTGCCGTGGCGTTGATCGGGTCGCAGAAACAGCGAGCAAATCTCCGATTGGCCGGTCATTTCATTGTTCAGGAACAACGTCGGAATCTGTCGCCGGATACCCAGGTCCGGTGACGAACTGACCGTGAGCCCGACCCGGTAGTTGTACCAGGGCTCGCGCAGGCCCACGGCGCCCACCAGGGCACTGACGCCCACCAGTTGCTGATCGTCGTCTTCGAGTACGAAGAGGTAATCGGCATCGGCGCGTTCGACCTGTTCGGCGAAGGTTCGTTGGGCCCAGCGCACCCGGTGGGTCAGGCGTTCCTCGTTGGCCGGCAGGGTGGTGAAGCCGGGGCCAGCCTGGTGCACCAGGTTCAGCAAGGCGGGCAGGTCGGTGACGTGAACCGGGCGGACAATCATGATGCAACTCCTTCTGCACGCCCGCTCGGGCGCTGTCGTTGGGCGCGGGGCCGGGTGATGCTCACAGGGCGATCAGCCGGATCGGGCTGCCCTCGGCCACGTTCAGGGCGGCGCACATCTCGGCGCTCAACCCCACAGGTTGCCCGGCCTGGTAATCCAGATCGGCGACGATGGCGCGATAGTCCTTCAGCGAATCGTTGCTCACCAGATAGCTGCCACGGGCATCGATCTGCGAGCCCGGTTCCGCCGTGCCGGTCTGGCTCTGGGCGATGGAGCGGATGCCGGGAGTGCGTGCATACAGCGTCGGACCGCCGTCGAACAGGTCGATATAGCTGTTGGTTTCGAAGCCTTCGCGTTCGAGGATATCGAAGGCTTCCTGGCCATCGGGGTGGATGCGGCCGATGCAGTCCTGTGCAGCCTGGGGCAGCATCGGCACGTAGATTGGGTATTGAGGCATCAGTTCGGCGAGGAAGGTTCGGCTTTCCAGGCCGCAAAGCCGCTCGGCCTCGGCGTAGGGCAGGTCGAAGAAGTGCTTGCCCACGGCATCCCAGAACGGCGAGTGCCCTTCATCGCTGCTGAAGCCGACGATCTCTGTAATGACGGCTTCGGCAAAGCGCCGCGAGTGGGCGGCGATGAACAACAGCCGTGCCCGGGACAGCAGTTCAGAGAACCGTGTTCGCACCAGCGCTGCGTCAATATGAAAACCTCGCAGCAAGGTATGGCCGCTGAGGTCGTGGCACAACGACAACGCGGGCACGCCATGCTCGATGTTCAACTCCCGCGAGGCACTGGTGAAATGCCGGTTGCGCAGGCTGTAGAACGGCTCGCTGAAACCGGCGGTGGCAAGGATCTCCGAGCAACCCACCAAACGCTCTCGGGTCAGATCTTCCAGCACGAAGAAATAGTTCTCCGGGCCATGACCCTCAACGTCTTTTTCGAATGAGGCGCAGGAATCGAGAATCTTCTCGCGCAGGCATTCGGTGTCGTCCGGCAAGGACGTGACGCCTACCAGACTGTCGCGCGCCAGTTGTTGCAACTGGGGCAGGTCGGTTAACTCGACTGGGCGTAAGACCAGCATGGATGCACTCCTGTATCAAAGGGTTCGGCGGTTAGCACCGAACCTGACTATCACTGTCGGTTTCCACGCGTTAAATCGGCGGTCGCCTGATTTTTTGTCAGACGCCGCTCTTTTTCTTGTCAGCCGTTGCTTGGGTCGGGCAGTACCGCACGGGTGCCCAGTTTGTTGAGTACAAACAGGTAGACCAGGCCCAGGGCAATCCAGATCAGGCCGAGTTTCTGTGCATCGACGCCCATGTTGTACATGATCGCCGCGACGATGATGAAGCCGATCGCCGGGCAGATCAGGTGACGGATCACCTGGCCGGATTTCTGCCGACGCCAGTAGTAGTTGATGACCGTCAGGTGCAGCAACATGAAACCGCTCAGTGCGCCGAAATTCACCAGCGAGGTGAGGGTGTCCACCGAGTTGATGAACAGGTAGCAGATCACCAGCGACAGCACGGCCACCAGGTAGATGCTCACATACGGCGTGTTGTGTTTGGGGTGAACCTTGGCCAGTACCTTTGGCAGCTTGCCGTCCCGGGCCATGCCGAACAGCAGACGAGACACTGCCGCTTGGGAGGTGATTGCCACCGCAACACCCCAGGCCAGCGCAGTAGCCACGGCGGTCAGGGTGGCCAGCCAGCTGCCGGCCGCGAGTTCAGCGATTTCATAAAAAGCCGTGTCAGCCGATTTGAAACCCATGCCGGCCGCCAGATCTGTCGCAATCCAGGTCTGCACGACGAAGATCACACCCATGACCACCAGCGTGATCAGCGCGGCCTTGCCGACGCTGCGGCCTGGGTCACCCTTGATCTCTTCGGCGAGGGTGGAAATCGCATCGAAACCGAGGAACGACAGCACCGCAATCGACACCGCTTGCATCAGCAGAGCGAAGTTGAACATCTCGGGGTTGTACAACGGCGCCAAGGTCAGCTGACCGTTACCGCCGCCGCTGTGCAGCGCGTTCCAGGCGTAGAACAGGAAGATTCCCAGCACCACCAGTTGCGCCAGCAGAAAGATGATGTTCATTCGCGCGGTGAAGGTGATGCCCCGCAAGTTGACGAACGTCGCGCTGACCAGGAAGGCCAGGATGAAACCGACCTTCGGAATGTCCGGGTACAAATGATTCAGGGCCATGGCCGCGTACACATACAGCAGCGGCGGAATCAGCAGGTAATCGAGGAGCATCAGCCAACCGGCGATAAACCCTACGTGCTGGTTCAGGCCCCGTTGCGCGTAGGAGTAAACCGAACCGGCAATCGGAAAGGCCCGAGCCATGCTGCCGTAACTCAGGGCAGTGAAGAGCATCGCCACCATGCCGATGATGTAGGCCAGCGGTACCAGCCCCGGTGCCTCGGCGTTGACGTAGCCATAAACACCAAACGGTGCGATGGGGATCATGAAGATCATCCCGTACACCACCAGGTCGGTCAGCGACAGGCTGCGTTTCAACTCTTGCTTGTAGCCGAATTCTTCTATTTCCATGAAGCGGTTCTCCTTGATATGTAAGCAGCTACAAGCTGCGAGTGTGTGGCGATTGCTTTACAACAGTGGCGCCAGGTATTCAGTAAAGCGACTGACGTCTTCAGGCGTGCGCAGCAGGTCATTGCGCACCTCGATCAACACCGATTCCAGGCCGCGTGCATCGCCGTGGACCGGCACGGTCATGTCGCCCAGCGGGTTGATTTTGTACGGCTCATTACCGGCAACTTTCAATGGGTGCTGGCTCAAGCCATCGATCAAACGCTGGGCATATTCCTTGGCCTCTCTATACAACACGCCAACTTCAAGCGCGCGGGGCTGGCCGTGATAGACCGGCGTGAAACTGTGAATTCCCGCCACCCGCACCGACCGCCCTTCAGCGACACGTTCGTCGATCAAGTCTGTCAGACGCGAGTGAAACGGCTCGAACAGGGTTTGCCGACGGTACTCGCGGGTGGCTTCGTCCAGGTCCCGGTTGCCCGGCACCTGATAAATCTCGCTCTGCGCCGGAATGCTGTCCGGGGCTTGGCGCGGTCGGTTGAGGTCGACCAACAGTCGCGAATAATTGGCCACCAACAGCGTTGCGCCCAATGCTCGGGACAAGCCCTCGGCCAGCGCCAGGGCGCCGATGTCCCAGGCGATGTGCTCGCGGGCCGCCTCGTGACTCAGGCCCAGGTCATTTAACCCGGCCGGAATAAAACGGCTGGCGTGCTCGCAGACCAGAATCAACGGGTGGCCGGAGTCTTCCCGGCTCAGGGTGTATGCGGGCTCGGTGTATAGACCGAACTCAGCGGATTCAGTACAGGCGCGCATAGTGCTCACAGCGTTCGGCGGGCGACAGCTGTTCCGTCAGCGTCAGTTCCTCGGTTTTAAGGGCGAAGTAGGTGTCCAGCAACGCGCTCGGCAGGGCTTCAATCAGTGCTTCGCTGTTGCGCAGGCAGTCCAGGGCCTGGGCAAGGGACGCGGGCAGGGCGACGATGCCGCGCGCCTGGCGTTGCTCTTCGTTCAAGGAGTCGGGGACTTCATCGGTGATTGCATTCAAGGCCAGGCGTTGCTCGATGCCCAGCCGACCGGCAATCAGCAGCGCGGCCATGGCCAGGTGCGGCGAGGACGTGGCGTCCATGGCGCGAAATTCCAGGTTGTATTGCGATGCCACCGATTTGCCGCCCAGGCTTGTCGTCGGGCAGATTCGCAGCGCCGCTTCGCGGTTGCGTTGCCCGAGGCACGCATAGGACGCGCTCCAGTGATGAGGCTGCAAGCGCTCGTAGGACACGGGCGTCGGCGCGGTAAACGCACAGAGCGCCGGCAGGTGATGCAGGATGCCGGCGGCCCAGTGCTGGCCGAGAGTCGACAAGCCATTGGTGGTGCCGGCGTCGTACATCACCGGTTGGCCAGCCAGGTCCAGCAGGCTGACGTGCAGGTGCACGCCGTTGCACACCGCGTGCTCCGAGGTCTTGGGTGCGAAGCTCAACGCCCGGCCCATTTGCCGGGCAATCTCGCGGGTGATTTCACGCACGTTCACCGCGCGGTCGGCAGCGGCCACACCCAGGGTCGGGCGACAGGTGATTTCGTATTGATGCTTGCCGTACTCGGGCAGGAACATTTCTGGCTCGACGCCACCGGCACGCAGGGCGCTGAGCAGCCAACCGCCAAACTCGGCACCCTGACGCTGGGCTTGCAGAGAAAACGCCAGGTGTTCAACGTCGCCGGTGTTCAAGTTGAATTCGTGCTCGAACGCCGCATTGACCTGCAAGCCCAACTCGGCGCGATAACGCTCTACCTCATTGCGCAACACCGTACGCGGGCAGGCACCCCACGGGCGGCCATCGGTTTCGCGAATGTCACTGTGAATAAAATCCAGCGCCGGAGCGTTGGCATCCGGGCCGTTACTGACCGTCACTCGGCTGGCCGGATCGGGCATCAGCCGCAAATCGCCATAAGCACCCCACGGGTTGGCGTAGGCGATGATGTCTTGCGGGGTCAGCGCGCTGTTGGCCGGCACCCAGCCACAACCGGTCCTTTGATAGTGCTCGAGTTCGTCCGTGGGAAAGGAGCGTCCGCGTGTCACGCCGATCAGGTCGGTGGTGACGAGGGTGGTCATGGGCAGTGGCAACAGGCGTTCGCTCATGGCTGCATCTCCTGCAACCGGACGAGCACAGTCTGGGTGTCGGTGATCCAGCAGTAACCCTTGATTGCATTCAGGCAGGCCTGATGCCGCGCGGGTGTGTAAGTCGCGCAGGCATCTTCCACCAGCGTTACCAGGTAGCCGCGGTCCGCGGCGTCACGCACGGCCATGTCCACGCACTGGTCGGTGACGATGCCGGCGATGATCAGATGCCGCGTCCCGAGGTTACGCAGCACGTAGTCGATGTGGGTGGAGTTGAAGACCCCGGACGAGGTCTTGGGCAGCACGATTTCGTTTTCTGCCGGGGTCAGGTCGTCGATGATCCGCGCTTGCGGGCTGCCCTTGGGCAAGTGCATGTCCGAGAGTTTGTGGTCCAGCGAGCGGTCGCGGCCGTCGGCGGTGAGGCTTTCGATGATCGTGTGCAGCACGTTTTGCCTGGCGCTGCGAAAGGCGCTGAGCAGCCGGCGTTGATTGGGCACCACCTGCATGTGGGTGCGGGTCAGGAAGTACTCGGCGTCCGGCCCGTTGAGGTGCGGGTCGAACTGCGGCTCAAGCCAGGCGCGTTGCATGTCCACCAGCAACAGCGCGGTGTGATCGGTGACGAATGGCAAATCCCGAGGGGAGTGGTGGGGGAGCGTGAACATCCTTATTTATCCTCCAGCAGGTGGGTGTCGAAGTCGGTCCGCAGGGCGTCGATGCCTTCCAGGCGATCGGCCAGATCCGGGCTGCGCAAGGTCAGGCAGGCAATCAGCGCCTCGACCTGGGCCAGCGCCGGAACCAGGGTGTCGAAGGCCGATACCGACTCCACCGGCGCACTGATAATCAGGTCGGCCATTTCCCGCAACGGTGAAGCATAGATGTCGGTAAACAACACTACGCGTGCATATCGACTTTTCGCCGCATTGGCCACGCGCAGGGCCTGTGACTGGTAGCGGCGATAGTCGAACACCAGCACCACGTCCTGACGCTGCACGTCGAACAATCGATCGGGCAGTTGCGCGTTGTCTTCCAGGGCGAAACAGCCTGGACGCAGCAGGCGCAGGTGGTTAAGCAAGTAATTGGCGAGGAAACTGCTGAAGCGCCCCCCGAAGCAATGCACGTGATGGCGGGTGTCGAGCAGCCATTCCACCAGAATCCGCACATCTTCGGATTGGGTCAGCGCATGGGTGTCCGCCAGCGCTCGATGGCTGTCCGCCAGATAATGGCTCCAGGCGTCGCCTTTCTGAAGATGAGCGCGAGGCTGCAACAGGGCGCTGGGGGAACGGAGGCGGTGGTCCATGTCGCTGAGCAGGGCATCCTGGAAATCGGCATAACCGCTGAAACCCAGTTTTTTGACCAGTCGCACGATGGTGGGATCGCTGACACCGGCATGTTCGGCCAAACGTGACATCGGGCCCAGTCCGTTACGCGGATACTGGTCCAGCAAGGCACGGATGACTTTGCGTTCCGACGGCGTAAGTTCCAGGCCGGGATCGGTGATCAGGTCTCTGAGAGAAGGCATCCGGGCTCCTGCTGGATGGATATGTTGGTTTCATTTCATAAATTGCTAAAACAGTATTTATGTAGCGGACTCTACATGTCTAGTGAATTTTTCAATGGTTTTTTAAAGCCCCAAAATAGAGCGAAAACCCCGTGAGCCGTGGGCTACATGGAAGTCGACTGACCTTGTAGGCCATCGCCCATAGTGGTGTCGGATATCGCCGATTTTTTCGGGTGTGTGTGAGTTAGAACCCATGTTTGCTGGATCAAACGAAACGCCCTGGATCGCGCTTCTTGCGGCACAATTGGGCAATTGTTTGCGGCGTGTTGCCGTTTTCCATTCCATCGACAGAGTGATCCTTCGTGCAGGCGACCCGTTTGACCCTGATGTGCCACGCTCGAACCGTCGCACAGAAATTGGCGTGTTTTCCTACGAATGAGCCAATAGAGATGGATTGGCAATTGGCAAGGGGATCGCGTCGTGCTCAGTTCAAGGGGACGCCGCGACTGGTGTGTGGACCTGAACTGCGAACCCGGCAAACCGCCGAGTTGTTCGGCAGCGACGTGGAGATTGTCGAGGCATTGAGGGATTGCGATTTCGGGCTCTGGAACGGCGTACGGATCGACGATCTGCAAAAAACCGCAGCCGAAACGCTGCAGATCTGGCTCGATGACCCGAATTCGGCGCCCCACGGTGGCGAGTCGGTGGTGCAACTCGGTGAGCGGGTGGCCGCTTGGCTGAAAACGCTGGAGGCAACACCGGGGCACATCGTTGCCATCACCCATCCATTTGTCATGCGCGCCGCGCTGACGCAGGTGCTGCAAGGCGCGGCGTTCAACCTGATCGACGTTGAACCGCTGTCGGCCATCGAGTTGCGGTTCAACGGCCGCTGGCGCCTACGCTTGCTGGGCACGGACCTTGAGGGAACACGTTGATGAAAAAACTTCTGGTCATTGGCATCGGTGCCGGCAACCCCGACTACATCACGATGCAAGCCGTGAAAGCGCTGAACCTCGTCGACGTGTTTTTCCTCATGGACAAGGGCCAGAGCAAAGACAAACTGATCGACCTGCGCCGCGAGATCTGCGAGCGCTACATCACCGATCGCGACTACCGTTTCATTGAAGCCCACAGCCCGGAGCGCGAACGCGGTGATGTGGACTACAGGGCCAGCGTGGAAGACCTGAACCTGGCCAAACAGCAGACCTTCGAACGGTTGATCAACGAGGAAATGACCGACGACCAGTGCGCCGGTTTTCTGGTCTGGGGCGACCCGGCGTTGTACGACAGCACCATTCGGATCTTGCAGGCGATTCTGGCTTCGGGTCGGTGCGTCTTCGAATTTGACGTGATCCCCGGCATAACCAGTGTTCAGGCGTTGGCGGCGCAGCATAAGGTGCCGCTGAACCGCATTGGCCGTTCGATTGAAATCACCACGGGGCGACGGCTGGCGGCGGCGCAGGTGAGCGATGCCGACAGCCTGGTGGTGATGCTGGATGCAGAAGATTCCTACCATCGAGTGGCGGACCAGGAGACGGAGATTTACTGGGGGGCCTACCTGGGGACGCCGGATGAAATCCTGATCAGCGGCAAGCTCAAGGATGTGGCGGATGAGATCGAACGGGTGCGCAAGGCTGCTCGGTTGGAGAATGGGTGGATTATGGATACGTATCTGCTGCGCAAGCCTTGAGATAACCAGTGTCTGGGCTGGCCTCATCGCGAGCAAGCTCGCTTGTATGTTTAGACTTGAAGGGGTGGGCGGGACTAAAAGCTCGATTCTGACTCTGACCAGTACAGACCGTGGGAGACTTCTCGTCCCGCCCTTTCTACCCAAAGCGCCGATAAGGAATTCATCGGTAAAACCGACGATAGAGGCAAGCCAGCGCAACGGTAGACCCCGACAAGCTCTTAAACCCTAGCTCCGAGGATTCGTCATGACAATCCTTACTTCGCAGACGGTTGTTGGCATCGATATCGCCAAGGCTGAAATAGTTATCTATCGCTCCGACCTGCAAACCACTGACGCCATCAAGAACGATCGAACAGCCCTTAAACGCTGGCTTAAAACATTGCCCGCCCAAAGCGCTATCGCCGTTGAAGCCACCAACATCTACCACCTGGACACTGTCGAGTTGGCCCATGCGATGGGTCACCAGGTCTATGTCGTGGATGCTTATCGGGTGAGCAACTATCGCCGCGGCATCGGCCAGCGAGCCAAGAACGATCCCTGCGATGCCCGTCTGCTGGCGCGTTATTTGACGAACGAACAAGACGGACTGCGGATCTGGAGCCCGCCACCCAAGGCCTACACCTCGCTGAAAAGCCTGCTCCACAGGCGTGCAACGCTAATCCAGAACCATGCCGGTCTGATGCTGAGCTGGGCCAATGAACCCTTGTTGAAGAAAGTGCAGACCGCCCAGCAAAAGGCCTTCAAGCAAGCGGATCAGGCCATTCAGAAACTGCTGCGCAAGGTCTGCAAAGAGGCGGGTATTGAAGAGAATATCGACCGCTGCAAAGCCATCGAAGGGGTTGGCGAACTGACTGCAACCGGGTTGGCGACGACCTTTATGCGCGGTGATTTTGCCAATAGTGATGCGTTCATCGCGTTTCTAGGGATGGACCTTACGGTCGATGACTCCGGGAAGAAGAACGGCCCCCGGCACTTGACCAAAAAAGGGGATCCGGAAGTACGCCGGTTGGCTTACAACGCCGCAATGGCAGCCTGTCGCTCAGCTAAATGGAAACCGTTTTACGAGTCATATTTGGCAAGAGGCTTCTCGAAAACCCAGGCATTGGTGGCCCTTGCCCGGAAACTCTGCCGGGTGGCATTTGCCCTGATGAAAAATCAGAGCAAATACCAGCCGGCCTGAAGTTGCGGGGTTGCCCTGCAACATAGAATCTCCCACATAGAGCGACGTCCGTCCAGACAACTCGGTCAACTGTGGGAGCGAGCTTGCTCGCGATGAGGCTCTAAAGAACACCTCAAATTATTGCTTTAACCTCCCGCCCAAACCGCTCCCGATACACCGACGGCGGCACCCCTACCACGCCGCGAAACGCCACCCGAAAACTCTCCACCGAGCGATAACCGCAGTGTTGGGCAATCTGGTCGGTGTTCTGGCTCGTACTCTCAAGCAGCTCGCGGGCCCGGCCCAGGCGTTCGTGCTGTAACCAGGCTTTGGGCGGCATGCCGGTGGCTTCAGTGAAGCGGCGCAGAAACGTCCGTTCACTCATGGCCGCCTCACTCGCCAGCTCGCGAACCTCCAGCGGTTCATGCAAACGCTCGCGTGCCCATTGCATGACGCGGGACAAATCGCTACGAGGCGTAGGACTGACCGGTGTCGGAATGAACTGTGCCTGGCCGCCGGTGCGTTGTGGCGACATCACCAGCCGTCGCGCCACCGAATTGGCCACCTGCGTGCCGAAGTCCCGCGCCACCAAGTGCAGGCAGGCATCGATACCGGCAGCGCTGCCGGCCGAGGTGATCAGTTGACCTGAATCGACATAGAGCACGTCCGGATCGACCAGAATGTTCGGAAAACGCTCGGCCAACTCAGCGGTGTAGCGCCAGTGCGTGGTGGCGCCGCGACCGTCGAGCAAACCGGTGGCCGCCAGCACGAACACGCCCGAGCAGATCGACAGCAGCCGCGCACCCCGCGCATGGGCCTGGCGCAGGGCCGCGATCAATGCCTCAGGCACTGGGGCGCTGCGATCACGCCAGCCGGGAATTATGATGGTCCGGGCGTCCTCGAGCAGTTCCATGCCGCCATCGGCCAGCACCTGAATGCCGCCCATGGCGCGCATTGGGCCTTGATCGACGGCGGCGATCCGGTGCTCGTACCAAGGGAAGTCGAACTCCGGCCGTGCCAGGCCGAAGATCTCCACAGCGATGCCGAATTCGAATGTACAGAGGCCGTCGTAGGCCAGAATTGTGACCAATCCAGGGGTGGGCTGCATTTGGCGGAAAGTTCCCGGTGAGTGTCTTGTGCGCCACTGTAGCCGCAAGCGTCGGGCGGATAAAGTCTTCTCACACCCACCGAGACTTTGGAGTACAGCCCATGACCAGCCTGGTCCGCGAGATTCCCGCCGCCCCATCGGCCATCGCCCTGATGCATTTCAGCAACCGTCTGACCTTCGAAACCGACTGTTCCGACGTCCACGGCAGCCAACAGGCCGGCGAAGTGGATTTTGTGCTGGTAGACGTGCGGGGCCCGCTCGCGTTTGAGCGTGGCCATGTGCCGGGAGCGATCAATATTCCGGGGCGACTGCTGAGCGCTGAAGGTCTGGCGGCGTACCCGAAAACCAGCGTGTTCGTGGTGTATTGCGCCGGGCCCCACTGCAACGGTGCCAACAAGGCTGCCGTGAAACTGGCGGCGCTGGGTTACCCGGTCAAGGAAATGATCGGCGGGGTGACCGGGTGGCTGGATGAAGGGTTTGAGTTGAGTGTTGCGGTGCAACGGCCTGCCAGCACCGTGATCGGTTGCGAATGTTGATGTAGTCGAAAAGATCGCAGCCTCGTTTCACTCGACAGCTCCTACAGGTCTACGCGATCCCCTGTAGGAGCTGTCGAGTGAAACGAGGCTGCGATCTGTTGATATTGCTTCTAAACGGATGCCCACCACCCATCCAGCGTCGCCTGCAACCACTCGAACACGGTTGCGTAGGCGGCGCTGTCCTGTTGACCCCGGGGCAGCGGTGACTCGTCGGCAAAGTGATCATTGAGCGTTGCCACCGATTCAGCCGTCCACTCCGGATGAAACTGCAACCCCACCCGCGTCGGCCCGACGCGATACATCTGCTGCTCGCACTGATCACTGCTGGCCAGCAACTGTGCGTTTGGCGGCAGGTCGATGGCGTCTTCGTGCCATTCCAGCACGTTCAGAGGCTGACCATCGACGAACGTCACGCGAGTCCAACCGGTTTCTGTTCGATCCATCCGCCGCACCTTTCCGCCCAGGCTCAGCGCCAGCAACTGCGCCCCCAGGCAAATCGCAAACACCGCCGCGCCTTGATCCAGACTGCCCGCCAACCACTGACGTTCGGCTTCCAGCCAGGCCGGCCCGCCGTTGGATTCATAAGGCCCGCCCAACAGGATCACGGGGGCTGCACTGACTGGCGGCAACTGGCCGAGGTCGGCGCGAAAGACGTTCAGGGTCAAACCTCGGGACGCAGCCCACGTGGCAATGGCGCCGGGACCTTCGGCAGGGTGGTGCTGGATCAGGTTCAACGTAGACATAAGGGCTCTCTTGTAGTTTTTGCTTGTAGGTTTTGTCTGAAAAAAGGGCTTGTCCTACAGTCTTTGCACCGGCTTGGCGCACGCTTCAAGGGGCTCGAATCCGTCGGCCACTTTTTTATAAGTATTTGTCGCTTAAACACAATTTGCCCTCCTTGCGCCGCTCTAGACTGCCGGCCACTTCGGTGCTCTCCAATCGGAAGCAGCTACCGAAAGCTGCCAATAAAAGCCTTCGCATACAGGAGTTATAAATGAAGAAGCTAGTGATGTTCGGTGCTCTGGCACTGTCGATGCTGTCCCTGACGGCTATGGCCGAAGACGCCAAGCCGATCCGCCTCGGTATCGAAGCCGGTTACCCGCCATTCTCGATGAAAACCTCTGATGGCAAACTCACCGGCTTCGACGTGGACATCGGCGACGCGCTGTGCGAGCAGATGAAAGTGAAGTGCACCTGGGTCGAGCAAGAGTTCGACGGCCTGATCCCGGCGCTGAAGGTCAAGAAAATCGACGCGATCCTGTCGTCCATGACCATCACCGACGATCGCAAAAAGAACGTCGACTTCACTATCAAGTACTACCACACCCCGGCGCGCTTCGTGATGAAGGAAGGCACCGACATCAAGGACCCGCTGACCGAACTCAAAGGCAAGAAAGTCGGTGTGCTGCGCGCCAGTACCCACGACCGCTTCGCCACTGAAGTGCTGGTGCCGGCCGGTATCAATCTGGTTCGCTACGGCTCCCAGCAGGAAGCCAACCTGGACATGGTCGCCGGTCGTCTCGACGCGATGCTGGCCGACTCGGTCAACCTGGACGACGGTTTCCTGAAAACCGACGCCGGTAAAGGCTTCGCTTTCGTCGGCCCGACTTACGAAGACGCCAAGTACTTCGGCGGCGGCGCTGGTATTGCTGTGCGCAAGGGCGATACCGCCCTGGCAGAGAAATTCAACACCGCCATCACCGAAATCCGCGCCAACGGCAAGTACAAGCAAGTGCAAGACAAGTACTTCAACTTTGACGTTTACGGCCAGTAATCACGCCGTTCAAAAAAGTGGCAACCGTTGACGCGGTTGCCACTTTTTTTATGTGATTTATCCTGCGACATACATCCCATGTAGGAGTTGCCGGAGGCTGCGATCTTTTGATTTTCTGCAGTTTCACTGCCGCTAAAGATCAAGATCTAAAGATCGCAGCCTTCGGCAGCTCCTACGCTCAGCGATCCTGAGCACCGATAGCTACAGGAGCACCCCATGCAACGCATCGATCATCCACTGCCCTGGAGTCACCTGGGCACCGAACGCACCCTCAGCGTGTTTCGTTATGGCGCGGGCACTCGCAAGGTTTACATCCAGGCCAGCCTGCACGCCGATGAACTGCCGGGCATGCGTACGGCGTGGGAACTGAAGAAGCGTCTGGCCGAACTTGAAACCCAGGGTCAGTTGCAGGGCGTGATCGAACTGGTCCCGGTGGCCAATCCCATCGGCCTCGATCAACACCTGCAAGGCAGCCACATGGGCCGCTTCGAGCTGGGCAGCGGCAAGAACTTCAACCGCTCATTCGTCGAACTCAGCGCACCGGTGGCCGAATTGATAGGTGATCGCTTGGGCAGTGATGCGGCTGCCAACATTGCGCTGATTCGCCAGACCATGGGCCAGGTACTCGACGGCTTGCCGGCACCGGCCTCGCAGCTTGAAGCCATGCACCGCTTGCTGCTGCGCCACGCCTGCGATGCCGACATCACCCTCGACCTGCATTGTGATTTCGACGCGGCGATTCATCTGTATGCCTTGCCGCAACACTGGCCGCAGTGGCAATCCCTGGCTGCGCGTTTGAAGGTTGGGGTGGCGTTGCTCTGTGAAGAATCCGGCGGCAGCTCATTCGATGAGTCGTGTTCAACGCCGTGGTTGCGTCTGGCAAGGGCTTTCCCTGAGGCCGCGATCCCGCCGGCCAACCTGGCGACGACGCTGGAGCTTGGCAGCATGGGTGATACGCGAGTCGATCAGGCTCAAGCCAATTGCGAGGCGATTCTCGGATTCCTCGCCGAGCAGGGTTTCATCAAAGGCACTTGGCCTGCGGCCCCGAGCGAATGCTGTGAAGGCATGCCGTTCGAGGGCACTCAATACCTGTTCGCACCGCATCACGGGGTCGTCAGTTTCCTGCGCGATTCGGGTGAATGGGTGGAGAAGGGGGATGCGCTGTTTGAAGTGGTCGACCCGCTGAATGATCGGGTCACGACCGTTTGCGCGGGGACCAGTGGCGTGTTGTTTGCGATTGATCGCGGGCGCTATACACAGCCGGGCACCTGGCAGGCGAAGGTCGCGGGGCGCGAGCCGATTCGGGTCGGGAAGTTGATTAACGACTGAGGATCTTAGTCGTTTTCGAGGCCGCCTTCGCGAGCAAGCCCGCTCCCACATTTCATCTCAGTCGGACACGAAATTTGTGTACACAGATGATTCAATGTGGGAGCGGGTTTGCTCGCGAAGAGGCCCTATGAAGCGGCGATGATGTCCAGCCGATCATCGACATCCCGATTCACAGTGTTAGGCTCTCCCCCGAATCCTGCGCTCTGTGAAGGAAGGTTTATGTTGAAGTTTCTCGCTCTGCTGACACTCCTGGCGTCCGCTGCCGTCCACGCTCAAACCCCGCTGCAAACCGATCTGCCGCTCAAGTACCTGGAGCAGGCCCACCCCGAATCGCGTAATCAGCCCCTGGTGATTTTCCTCCACGGTTTTGGCAGTAACGAGGAGGACCTGTTCGACATCAAGGATGAATTGCCCGCGTCATACAACTACCTGTCGGTACGCGCACCGATGGTGATGGAGGAGGACAGTTACAAGTGGTTTCGCGAGAAGGGTAACGCTGCCTACAACGGTGAGACCGATGATCTGAAGTCCAGCGGCCAGGTGCTGCAGGATTTCGTCGCACAGGCGGCGAAGAAATATCACACCGAACCGAACAAGGTATTCCTGGTGGGTTTCAGCCAGGGCGCGATCATGTCCTATGAGGTGGCCCTGCGTCATCCCGAGGCGGTGGGCGGGATCGCGGCGTTGAGCGGACGGATTTTGCCGGTGCTCCAGTCCGAACTGAAACCGGATGAAAAGCGCCAGAAGCTGGCGATTTTCATCGGTCATGGCACTGCGGACAAACGCCTTCCGTACATTGACGGCACGGACGCCGACAGCCTGTTGCAGAGCCTGTCACTCAAGCCTGAATTTCATGCCTACCCTGGCGTCGGTCACAGCATCAGTGCCAACGAGATGCAGGACTTGAGCGCCTGGTTGCAGCGCCTCAATCCCTGATGCTTACTTGCCGGTGACGATCTGTTTGACCAGCGTCTCGTGGCCAGCATTGTCGCTGAGGCGGGAAATCACCTGAACGATCGCCATGCGCGTGTTGGACGCGGCCATCACTGTGGTGTCGAGGGTTTTGCCGCCGCCCTGAGTGGCGGTGCTGTCGATCTGCCGCAGCCCCAGGCCGGTGCCTTTCTGGGTCAGGCTTTTTTCACTGAGTTTGGTGAAGTCCGGCAGCGCCGTGGCTTGTTCGGTGGCGAAGTCAGACGCCGCGGAGTCGAGGAATTGACCGTCGTTGTCTTTGACATTGAGGCCGCCGGGGATGGTGTTTTCAGCGGCGATCACGACGGTTTTAGTCGCCTGATTGGTGTACATGGTGCCCGTTGCCCCGGCGGTGCCGGTGGCCGCGTCGCCGGCAGGCAGCGGGTTGGCGATGAAACCTTTGGGCAGGGTGAACGTGAACTTGCCGCCGAGCATCGAGACTTTCTGTGCGGGCGCGGTATCGCTGGCAGTGGCCTTGGCGGCCTGCGCATTCAGCGCTCCCAGACTGGCAACCGCCGTCAACAACAGGACAACGGCTTTTTTACTCAACAATGACATTCAGAAACTCCAGGGGATGGTCGGTCTCGCGGTGGGGGGCGATCATCCCATGGAGGTTGCGGCGCATTCCAGCGCGGTCTAACGGACGGTCACGTTCCTTTGGCTACTTATGGACCCGCTCCAACCAACCGCTGCTGGGCGTCATCGGCCTGAAACGACCACTCACCGCACGCATCGACGGCGCCACCAGCGAGGTCAACCTGCTCAACGAACATGGCATCACCACCGTCTTCAATTCCTACGGCACCGGCCTGCGCTTATGGGGCTACCGCACCGCGGCTTGGCCCAGCGTCACCCACATGCGCAACTTCGAAAACGTGCGCCGCACTGATCTCCGATTCTTGCCGGTGCTCGCTGGTATTTGGTCGATTTCTGTCGGTCGCTACCGGCAGAAATCGGCCAAAAGCTGTCGTTGAGAACGCTTCTTTAGTGCCAGGCAATAGCAGGAGGCTAGTGGTTAGGCTATTCGCTTTTAGAGAGCACTCTCGCTACCCTGCGAATCTGCCAAGACATGTGAGAAGGGACTTACCTCGATGGATGCTCATTCTGTAATCGCTAGAAATTCTTCTGCGTGCGAGGAATACGACGACTATTCGTTTATAGGGCGATTACACGAAGAATCAATCTGGGCTCACGATGACTACTGGATGCTGGAGTGGGCGCTATATCAACTAGCAATGGACAAAAGCCCCTCCCAAGAGCTCTCTAGGCGGATTTTCCGCATATTCAGCTACACCTTTCTGTTATTCGGCTGCCACTTAGATCGTCGAGACAGCTTCAAGATTGAAAACCTCAAAAGGAAGGAGGTTTACGATCTTCGTGAAAGAATGCAGCTGGTTTTCGAAGGTTTTTTCGCTCGTAGAATGCCGGCAACAAGCATTTTTTCCGACCCCAATCCTCTGCTCGTCTCCAACCATCAGAGTTGACTGCTTCGGGTCGATTGCAGTCCTTCGCGACAGGCAGAAATCGACCCAAAGCAGTCACTCAAAGAAGTCCAGATTAGGCGATTTTCGTACAGGACACTATGGAGAGCGCAGGCTCCTCCGGAGCGACAGATCATCACATCCTCTTCACAGGCCTTCGCTCAGGATCAGCAAACATCCAAAATTTCAGGGATTAAGCTCGTGACGAATAGTGCAGGCGAATTGATCGCCGCCTTGTTTGCCTCAATCGTATTTCAAAGCGCGTTCCCCGCCGGAGGCCACCCAAAGGTCATTGGATGGGCCGAGGAAGGGTTAATCTGGCCAGAAAGAATAGCTGTCAGAGCCAAGCTAGACACCGACTCTTCGACGTCAAGCATCGATGTCAAGCAACTTGCCCTGTTCAAAAAAGGGGATGTGCAGTGGGCTCGATTTAATATCGCGCTGAAAGATAATAACGATGGGTTACCGATAAACCAGTCCTTCGAACGTGAAATCGTTGGTCATAGTCCAGAAAACCAGACTTCCACCACGGGAAAACGACCAATCGTTGAAATGGATGTATGTTTTGGACAAAGTGTTTACAAGGAGAACTTCACTCTGGATGATCGAAGCAAAATGCTTTACCCGATGATAATTGGACAGCACCTGATCGCCAAGCTGGGCTTTGTCGATGCCTCTAAGACCTTTACCGTTGAGCCGCACTGCGTAGCCATAGGGCAATAACAAGCGTCGGAGTCTGGAATGAGCTTTCAAGGATAGTGAAGAAAGCTTAAAGGTCACCTGTTGTCCAGCAGACACTCAGTTGTGCTTGAAAGCCAGCCATGCAGCTACCAATGCAGCCAACCAAACCATGACGATGAGCACTGCGGCGAACTTATTCACCGGGCGCTTCACATGGTTTTTCTCCCACTCACTCGCTTTTAGCTGACACTCCTCCAGCACCAAGGGTGGCATCAACCGGATAGCGAGCAGAATGCCGAGTGGAAGAATGATTACGTCATCCAGGTAGCCCAATATCGGGATGAAATCAGGAATGAGATCGATGGGGCTCAATGCGTAAGCCACCACGAAAATCGCAATCCATTTTGGTAGCCAAGGCGTTTGGGCATGCTGATAGCAAAACCACAGCACCATGGTCTGGCGTTTAAGGCTTTTTGCCCAACGACGCAGATGCTCAAGAATGCCTTTCATATCAGCGCCTTTGGGGAAAATGTGGAAAAAGTCATTGATACAACTCGTTGAGGGTCAGTGTTTAATGAGGAGCCGTTAGCCAGCGGATTAGCTGGTCATGGGGGAATCACACACTGTGGGAAAATCGCAAGGTGAAACGGCTACCACCGCTCGGGCTGGGCTCATGCTGAACATTCCATCCAAGATGCTCGGTCACGCGCTTGACGATCGACAGTCCCAGCCCCGAACCGCTGGTGAAGTCATCATCCCCTCTTACGAAGCGATCAAATAGACGGGCACGTACGGCCTCTGGCAAACCCGTGCCGCAGTCTTCCACCACAATCCCAGCTGCATTCAAGCAAACGGTTATGACGCCCTGCTCAGTGTGCTGGCAAGCGTTACGCAGCAGGTTGCTCACGGCGATGGTGACCAGTTCCGGAATGGCTTGTACTGAAACCTCCTCAGTGCAGAAGAGGTTGAGTGTCAGGGCCTTTCCACGAAGCAGAGGCTGGCAACGCTCCAGCTCACGTTCAATCAGGGGCCGCAGGTTGATCAAGACGAGGTCGGTAATTTCCGGCACACGGGCAAGCTGTAATAAGGCCCCTACCTGCTGCGCGGTTTCCGAGGCATTACGTCGAATGCGTTCGGTCATGACCAGAAGGTCCGGACGATCCTGCAAGCGACTGGTGAGGACCTCCGCTGCGCCGAGCATAATCGTCAGAGGAGTACGTAGCTCATGGCTGACATCGGCAGTGAACCAGCGTTCGCGTTGCAAGGCATAGCTCAACTGGTTGGTTCGATCATCAATAGCCCTCGCCAGTACACCAATTTCGTCAGTGGCATCGAGGCCAGGCAGCTTTCCTGGCGCATGCTTATCCTGAACCGAGGAGGCCAGATTGGTCAGCGGCCGAATTACCCGGTTCGCACTGACTCTGCCAATCAAGATGGCTAAGCCGATGCCGCCGAGGAACGCAATGCCCAGGGTGATGTATGAAGAGGACTCGATAGACTCGAAGTCGCTTTGGTCATCCACCACGGCATAGCGCTCGCCATCGGCCTCACCGATCAGAACGTGCAGTCCCCGTCCGTTCAGCTTCATTTCGTGCGTGCCCAGTCCTAACGATTGCAGAGGCTGCGGAATCAGCGCGCCTTTGAAAAAGCTCAGATCGAGGGTCTGTGACTGCACCACATGAAATGAATCTGCGGCCCAAAGATCAGCTGCGCGCACGAGCCGATTATCGATGAGTTCCTTCTCGATTTTCCCAACGACAAAGAAAGCGGCACCGGTGAAAAAGCCAACGATGATGACCGCCAGCAACACATAGGCAGCAACCATGCGACCGCGTAACGAGTCACTTTGATACATGGTGGTCGACCAGTCGATAACCTACCCCTGACACGGTGAAAAGCATTGGAGGGGATTGTGGGAAGGATTTGTCGATTGCCTGCCGTAGGGCGTGGATATGGCTTCGTAAGGCATCGCTGAGCGGCGGATCGCCTTTCCAGAGTTCTTGTTCAAGTTCCTCACGGGTTACCAGACTTGGGGCTGCACGCATCAGTGCCACCAACATCTTGTAACCGAATGGCGTCAACTCGACCCGCTGTCCCGCTCGGCGCGCTTCAAAGGTTCCGGGGTCAAATTCCAGATCACCAAAACGCAGCATCTGATCGGTTCTCAGTGTACTTGCTCGCCTCACCAACGCATGAAGCCGCGCTTCCAGTTCAATCAACGAGTAGGGCTTGACCAGGTAGTCATCGGCTCCCGCCTGTAATCCTTTCACCTTGTCATGAACCGTGTCTCGCGCCGTGAGCATCAGCACTGGCGTATTGCATTGCTGCCCTTCACGTAACCGTCGGCACACTTCCAACCCATCCAGGCCTGGCAGCATGCCGTCCAGGACGATCACGTCGAAACGCTGCTCAGCCACCCGAGCCAATCCACCCTGTCCCGTGCGGGCATTGTCGAGTTCGTGTCCGAGGGGCTCGAAATACTCGTAGAGGTTGGCCACGATGTCCGAGTTGTCTTCAATAATCAAAATTCGCATGGTTTGGCTCAAATAACCTCATTCATACATGGAAATCGGTGAGCCGATGCGGCCGCCACTGGAGCGAAAGCGGCGCCCGTAGCGACAACCTTTTTGCATTACCCGCTCGGTCGCCATCGAGGTCTATTTGGCAGACGCACCTTTGCTGCACTTAGGTTCCATGGTGAACGTATGGGAAACATCCACCAACCCCAGATTCTCCAGAGTACGGCGTCCGATGAGAACGGGGTAATTCATCTTGCCTCGATCCTTCAAAGAGAACTGCTCGTTATAAACCTGGTCGCCAATGCATATTGTCATCTGCACCACCGGCCGGTGCTCGGCACCACCGGCACCCCGGACTTTCACATTACGCTCAACCTTACGCTCGAACGGAGCGGTGACCAGCTTTCCCGTTTCGCTGTCTTTCACCTCAACATTGAAGCGAACCCATTTTTCACCGTCTTTGCGGAACGGCTCAAGGTCCTTGGCATCCAGTGAGGAGGTCAATGCCCCGGTATCCAGCTTGATCTTCACCGAAATATTTTCGGGCATCAGTACGCCTTCCTCAATCCAGCCAAAGACCTTCGTTGGGCTTTGAGTCGCCGAGAAGGCCGGCTGTATCAGTGATAGCCCCAGAACGGATGCTGCGAGCCATTTTGCTGTTGAGCGTGCCATATGAAGCTCCTTCAGGATTCGAAGCATCAGTCTGCATAAAGTACCGTCAACGATCCGTTAACACGCACTTCTTGATTTTCAGTGACCAAACCAACGACTTCTTCACGGTCCGTCGGGCAAGCTTTCGATTTAATCAGTAATGCTTTGAATGGGGTCTAGCGTTATGTCGTTGTCTTTTACTGGGTCGAATTGGCGCAGGTTTTTGTTCGGCGTATGTCTGACAATATTAGTTGGGCTGGGCTATCCAGCGTGGCGCCATTTCTACCCAGTAACTGCCGCAAACGGCTGGGACTACGAGGTCTTCCATAGCGCTATTCCGATGGCCAGCGCGCTGGCAGTGGACGATCAGAACGCTGTGTTCGTCAGCCAGGAGCTTTCCAATGAAAAGGGGAAGATCCTGCGTTTGAAGCCAGGTGGCAGCACCACCGAAGTTCTGACAGGACTGTCCAAACCGGACGGTCAAGTCATGTTCCGAGGTGGTCTGGTGACCGGGCAGGAGGGCGGTACTTTGCCGGTGCTGTGGCTACATGATGGGAAGAGCGACGCGTTGTTCGAGGCTGACAATGTCGAAGGGATTGCCACCGATGGCCATGCGTTGTTCGCCATAGAGGATAAGACGCCGGGGCGACTGCTTCGCTACGATCCCGAGACCCACGAGCTCAGTGTCCTTCGCGAAGGGCTCGACGAAGGTGAAGGCATCAGCATTTGCCCGGATGGGCGCTTGTTTTACACCGAGAAGGCAAAGGGCTGGGTCAAACAATGGAAGGCTGAAGGCGTTGACACAGTCGTTGCCAAGGGTTTGAACGCTCCGGGATTCGTGCAGTGCACAGGGGACGGGCTCTGGATCACAGAGGATGCCACCCACATGGCCCGACTGTTGCTGCTCGACTCGTCCGGTAATCTCCAGGCGATTCTCAATCACTTACGTGCTGCACAAACCATCATCCGACTCGATGCTGATCGCTACTTGCTGGCCGAACAAGGACGTAACCGCATTCTTGAGCTTAAACGCATTAGCAGATGAATCAGCCAGCAGATTTATCTTCACATCCTTTTTACCAGGTATGTACTTGTGTCCAAATCGTTGTCTTGCCACAACTCACAGGGGATCTTGGCGAGATTTGATCTGTAACCTTATAGGCATAGCTCGGCTTGCACTTTTTTGACTGAGCCAGCCTGTTCGACTCTCAGTGAAGAAGCCGTTAATACGAATTCTTAATTTTCAGTGGCCGAACTAACGGTTTCTTCACGGTCCCTCGGGCAGGCTCTCGGCTGAATCAGCCACGCTTTGAATGGGGTCTAGCTCTATGTCGTTGTCTTTCACTGGGTTGAATTGGCGCAGCAAAAAAGCGCTTTTTGCCGCACTCGTCATCGTGCTTTGTATAATAGCAGCCTACTTTCTATTCAGAGCGCCTCGACTGCCCAACCTTGCTCACAGTACGCCCTTGGAAATTACCAATCTGAAATCGGCATGGACCAATGGGAATGTTATTGTTCTCATTCGCCACGCAGAACGCTGCGATCAATCGAGCGCTCCCTGCCTGAATGCCCCAGATGGCATTACTACAAGGGGTAAGGATGTTGCAGTGGGGTTGGGCGAGCAATATCAAAAGCTCGGTCTTGATAAGACAGATATTTTTACCAGCCCCCTGACGAGGACCAAGCAGACCGCCATCTTCATGTTTAACCATGAAATTGAAGGTCAGGAGTGGCTTGCGTCCTGCCGAGGTATCATGCTGCAAAAGTCGGTTGAGACTAAGCGTAAAGGACACAACCTGATCCTGGTTACGCACAGCAGCTGCATTCGGCAAATCGAAAAAAGTTTAAATGTGCATGCACCTGAAAAGCCACCTTATACCTCTTCGCTTTTTTTGTTATTCGGCGAGAATGATAAAAGACCACAAGCGCTCGGTTTTGTGAACACACAAGACTTTAGTGTTGAATTTATGAGTCGGAAATAGTCATGGCCGTCCATAAACTCAAGATTCCGTTGGTTGACTCAACGTCAGTCCTGAACTCTGCAAGTTGGCTGGATAGCACGGCGTTGTCTTGCAGAAGGAGCTTTCGGTGGCCAACTCGGATAATTGTTTCCGCCTCCGTGCAATGGCCGCCGATGACCATGGCTTTTTCCGTAACGGAGGACCAACTCAAAGGCCTGACATCTGGCGACCGTGTATCATTTTCGTTTCGGCTAGAGGGTGGCAGAGCCACCATTGTGTCCATAAGAAAATAAAATAATGGTAGTGACCGGCATGCTTGCTAACGCCGGTCACTACGAGTTAATCCACTGGGCGGAAAAAGAGGCAGGTCCGGAGAGTGCTCGAATGACTGCTTTTGGCCGTTCTCTGCCGGTTATATCCACGAAGCGTGCTGGTCAAATCCGATGCAAATGACTGGTCGAGTCAGGGGTATTCCTGCCTGGCATGCAAAACGGTCACGATCTCGATTCGATCCGTCACCCGGTAGACCACCAGGTAATTGGGGTGCACAACAATTTCCCGCGTACCGGGTACACGACCAAATCGATAAAGGTAGGGATGTTGCGGAAGGGCTGAGGTAGCAGCCTCGATGGCTTGGTACAGTTCACTCGCCGCAACAAGGTGGCGGTCGCCAATATAATCAATTATTTGCCACAGTTCAGCCCGAGCTTCGGGCCGCCCTCAACCAGCATCGCGCTTATTGCGCTTGGCTTCGAGAAGGGATCGCACATCAGCCATTACCTGATCGTGCGGGACATTCGGGCGTGGATCATCGAGTGACGCTTGCACTTTGGCACGGAACCAACGGTCGTAACTGGCGGCCTGCTCTTCGGTTTCAAACTCTGAAACGATGGGGGAAAGTTCGGCGCTCATCGTGACCTCCGGGATCAATACCTAGCAATCTCATCGGTATGTGGCTCGCTGTCGTGGGTGTCAATATGAAGTGCACCCTGCCAAGCACCACGTGGCCCCATATCTCTACCTGATGGGAGCAACCACACTAAACCTCTCGCTTGCGACAGCCAACCCCTAAAAAATGTCGGACGCTTCCTCAATTTTTTGAACGCTTTCATGCGTTTAACGTACGCGTTTAAAGACACTCGATGTTACGTCCTAACGGCTACAACGCCTTGCGTCGTTACCTACGCGTGCGCCAGAATCCGCTGGCTTGTGCGGCTGTGGGGCAGGCTATATCGTTTCCCTGTCACTGAAAAACAGTGATCGGGTTTGGTAGCCCGCCTTGTAACAGCCGTATGGCAACACCTTATGCCGTCTCTTTTTTGGGACTCTGCTTTTATGGTGGTCATGCGTGGGGCTCCTTTGTGAGCGCCGGGTTTCCTGTTGCAGCCGGTCTACCAACCCGCGTATGGCCGCCACCCTTCGTTTGGTAGCGAGGGTGATGGCTCCTTAAAATCTGCAACAAGGAGTTTTCATCTATGTTCAAAGTTACGCCCAACCCCCCGAATAGCGGTCCGCTACCCTACGACGCCTTTCTTGATCTTGACCCCAAGAAAATGAAAGAGGCGGCCGACCGCGCACTCAGCTTCTACCTCGACCCCGGGGCGTCGAAAACGCAGATACCGCCCCGCAAGCCCAGCACCATTTTCACCATCGACGCAGCGGTGGATGACGAAACGTTGCTCGTCGAGGCCTGCGAATCGTTGGCAGCAGCCAGCGCCATAGTCAACGATCTCACCGACTTGACGGACGGCCCACGACGCCAAACGATGCTGGTGCTGCAACGGGTCATCATGTTGGGGGAGTTAGCGGTCAATCGCGTACTGGATAACCACAAGCCTGGGTAGTAGCCAGGCGGGTAGCGAGGGCGCTTGCGCCCTCGCTGTTTAGCAGCATTCACGCGGCTCGTGGTCACGCTGGAAGGTCCTCTCAGACCCCACGTCGCACCGGATAGCTCTTGATCACATCCAGAAACTCAATGCGACGTTCGCTGACCAGCAACTGCGGGAGCAGCTGTTCATACGCTTGTCGGTACGGCTTGCTCAGGTGACGCGTAATGAAGTCGTCCTTGCTGCAGTTCCAGGTTTCGTAAAGCACCAAGGTGTTCGGGTCGTCCTGGAGTTGGTGAACCCAGGTGTTGACGAAGTCCGGCTCGGCCGACATCTGGTGCACCACGTCCAGCAGCCGTTCTTTCATTTCGGCGAAACGCTCCGGTTTGGCCGGCAGGTAAACGATAAACGCGACTTGATCACTCATTTCATCACCTTCGAATGCTGTGAATGGGTTACTGCGCCTGGTTCTGCGGGAACAGGTTGCGACGGGTTTCTTCGTCGAATTCAGCCTTCAGCACCAGTTTCTCTTTAAGACCGTGGGCCCGCTGGGCGGCCGGACGGGCGCTGATTTCATCGAACAGGCGCTTGACGTTCGGGTACGCGGCCAGACCGCTCTCGCCGAGGATGTACGGCGCGTAATTGGCCCAACCCCAGAGCGCCATGTCGGCGATGCTGTAGGTGTCGCCGGCCAGGTACTGATGGTCGGCCAGGCGCTGATCGAGCACGCGGTAATGGCGTTCGACTTCCTTGAGGTAGCGGTTTTTCGCATACGCCAGGTCTTCCGGTGCGTGGTGCAGGAAATGCACCGCCTGGCCGGAAAATGGCGAAAGGCCGGTGGCGATGAACATCAGCCAGGACAGTAACTCGGCTTGCCCGGCCACGGAGGTCGGCAGGAAGCGCTGATGTTTTTGCGCCAGGTGCAGCAGGATCGCCTGGGAGTCGAAGACGGTCGCGTCGCCATCGACCAGGGCCGGCACCTTGGCGTTCGGGTTGATCGCCAAAAAGGCCGGCAGGTGTTGCTCGCCCTTGAAGGTGTCGACGCCGATCAATTCGTAAGGCGTTTGCAGTTCTTCGAGCAGCAGGGCGACTTTCATCGGGTTGGGCGAAGGGTGGAAAAAGAACTTCATGGTGGAGGCCTCAGTCAGTGGTTGGTTTTGAACTGAGGCTGATGTTGAAGTAAACCCTTTCGATTGACGTGCGAGCTTTTTGCTTTACTCGTTCGAAACTATCGAACGTGTTGTCGGCACTTTGGCGGCTGATCGCGACGTGGCTATGACGGCACCGGCGATAATCAGCAGCGCCGGGACGATCAGAATCGGGCTGGCATGGCTGCGTCCCACGGTGATCAGCAACAACGTGGAAATCAACGGCGCCAGGTAGGAAAGCGCTCCCAGCGTCGCCAGACTGCCGTGTTTGGTGGCGTGGTCCCAGGCAAAAAACGCCAGTCCTACCGGTCCAAGCCCGAGGACGACAATCGCGGTCCATTGGCTGAAGTCGGGCTGTACCGTGGTTTCGAAGGCCAGGTGGCAGACCAGTCCGGCCACGGCGACCAGCCCGCAAATCCCACCAATGATGCTGCTCGGTACTTCGCTGAACCGACGGTTGATCACCGAGTAAACCGACCAGATCAGCGCGCAGCCAAACGCCGCGAGATAACCGGCGATGGGCATCGCGGCATCAGCATTCGGGGCGCGCTGCTGCATGATGAACGCCGTGCCGGCCAGGCCCAGCAGGGCGCCGAGCATCCGCCGTTTGTGCAGCTTTTCTCCGGCCGAAAGCGCCGACAGCAACACCAGCAACAGCGGCCAAAGGTAGTTGATCAGGCTGGCTTCGGCCGCTGGGGCGGCTTTGAGTGCGAAAAAGTACAGCGCGTGATAAACGAAAATTCCGACGAACCCGGTCGCCCATACAGCCCAGGGCTGGCGCCAACTGGTGAACCCGGCAATCCCGCGTCGGCCCAGAATCAACAGGCTCGCCGCGAACGCTATGCCGAAGCTCAGCGTCAGCAGTTCAAAGGGGGGAATGCCCTCGGTGAGGGTGGTCAACAGCGCGAGGCAAGACCAGAGAATGATCGCGGCTACGCCAACAGCGGTTGCTGAGCTGGGAGGTTTGTGGACAGAGGATACTGGGATCAAGTCAGTCATGAGTGCCTCTCCATGGCAATAAGCGGGCACCCTGCGGTATAGCTTGATATTGGCATCAGCCAATACCGTTCGTCGAAACTGTTATTTCTAACAGGTAGGCAGAACGTTGTCGGGTGAGAAAGAATGAACTTGATACTTATCGGGTAGCGATAAGTCAGGGAGCTATGAATATGGCAAATTCGAAAATCGTAATTAGCAAAATTGAACACGAAGGTTACTTCACCAGCATTTTTGGAGTAATGCCTACGGCCGATTTCGCTGAAATCAAGGCGTATTACTACAGCACATCCAATAAATGGGAGTCTATGGGAACCTATCAAAACTATGACAGTGTCAATTTCAAAATGCAGGCGAGCAACACGCCTGCAAGAGGTGGAAAATTTTCAGTGGTAGTGTGTCTGCAAGAGCATGGGTCTCCACCCAATGTCAGTTGCTCGGATCCTTTTATCCATGATTTTCCCGATTTTGGTTAGCCGTCGAGGCTGAGCATTGAAAGTGCGGTGCCCAGCGTGGTATTGGGTGCCGACCAACTGTCCTTCAGCGTGAAGGCGTTACGATGGGGCGACCATTTTTATCTGAGCGTATTACTAACCACTTGGTAACTAATAGCATCACCAATGAAACCACCACCCCCATCCCAAATCCCCACCAGCCAATCCTCGGCAAGGCCAACGCCAACACCAGGCAAAACGCGGCGAACGAATACATCCCGGTCGCGGTGGCCCGCAACAACGCAGCGGTAAAGGCTGGCCCGCGGGTTTGCTGGGAGAACACCGCCATCACGCTGCCCAGCACCGGGAACACGGCGAGCAGGCCGCTCCAGTGTTCACCAACGGTGCTGGCCAGCAACGTGACAGCGAGGGTGAGCAGGGCGCCGGCAATCATGCGCAACAGCAATTTGTCGGACTTCGGCGCCGGGCCTGAAACGATCGGCTGTACCGAGGGAAACAGATACGGCGCCGCCAGCAGCGCGGTCGCGGCGGCGATCACCGAGAACATCAGGGACGGGGGAATCAACGACAGCACAACGGCCGCCGTGGCCCAGACCAACAGCGAAATCACCAGCGCCCACGGCCACTTCGCGCGTTGTGCAACCTGAGCGTAGGTCACGCAAAAGGCAATCATGGCGAACATCGCCGATAGCGCTGCCGTCGCCGATTGAGCGGCGAACACCTGGCCTTGTTCGATGGCGAGAAAGAACAGAATCGGCCCGACCACCACTGGCAACCCCGACAGCCAACCGGCGACACTCGGTCCCCAGCGTTTACCGGCCAGGGAAATCAGCAAGAGAAACCCAGGGATGACCAGCAGTTTGAGTAACAGCACGCACGCACCTCCGACCTGAGTGAGGCGGCCACGTTAGCATTGCGGGTGAGTGATTGCTCTATAGATACTCGGATTTTGTATACAACCCTGCGACAACACGGTCCTGTAGGAGCTGCCGCAGGCTGCGATCTTTTGATCTTGATCTTCGGCGATGCTGAAAATGCTAAAGATCAAAAGATCGCAGCCTGCGGCAGCTCCTACAGGGATTTGCGTGTACACCAGAAGAGATGAAACGTCTAAGCTGCCCCCTCCAACCTGTTTCTGGATGTTTGTGTGAAATTCAGTTTGCCCAAAACCGCCACGGCGCCGTTCTGTCCTCCGGAAGTGGCCGGCAGCGTTGCCGTCGATCCCCGCGCCTCGTTCTTCAACCGGATGCTGCGCTTTGCCGGTCCTGGCTTGCTGGTTTCCATCGGCTACATGGACCCGGGCAACTGGGCGACCGCCATCGAGGCCGGCTCGCGGTTTGGTTACAGCTTGTTGTTCGTGGTGCTGCTGGCGAGTCTGGCGGGGATGGTGGTGCAGTGTTTGTGTTCGCGCCTGGGCATTGCCACCGGGCGTGATCTGGCGCAGTTGTCCCGGGAGCGCTACAGCACGCGGACCGCACGGACCCAGTGGGTGTTGGCGGAAATCTCGATCATCGCCACTGACCTGGCCGAAGTGCTCGGCTGCGCCCTGGCGTTTCATTTGCTGCTGGGCTGTTCGCTGACCTTCGGTATCGCGCTCACGGCATTCGACACACTGCTGGTGCTGGCCCTGCAAAACCGTGGCTTCCGCCGGCTCGAAGCGATCATGCTGGTGCTGGTGGGCACCATCGGCGTGTGTTTCTTCGTTGAATTGCTGTTGATCAAACCCTACTGGCCGGACGTCGCCCGTGGGTTCTCGCCGTCACTGTCAGCCATCGGCGATGCCGCGCCGCTGTACCTGGCCATCGGTATTCTCGGGGCCACGGTAATGCCGCATAACTTGTACCTGCACACCTCCATCGTGCAGACCCGGAGGATCGGCAAGGACCTGGCCAGCAAGCAGGACGCGGTGAAACTGGCGCGCATCGACACCATCGGCTCCCTGGCCCTGGCGTTGCTGGTCAACGCGGCCATCCTGATCCTCGCCGCGGCGGCGTTCCACAAGACCGGGCATACCGACGTTGTGGACATCCAGGACGCTTATCACCTGCTCGACCCATTGGTGGGCGGGGCGCTGGCCAGTGTGTTGTTTGGCGTCGCGTTGCTGGCTTCGGGTCAGAGCTCGACCTTCACCGGGACCATCGCCGGGCAAGTGATCATGGAGGGCTTCCTGAACTTGCGGATTCCTTGCTGGCAACGGCGATTGCTCACGCGCGGGCTGGCGCTGATCCCGGCGTTCATTGGCGTCTGGATGATGGGCGACAATGCGATCGGTAAGCTGCTGGTGTTGAGTCAGGTGGTGTTGAGTCTGCAATTGCCGTTTGCGTTGTATCCGCTGATTCGCATGACCAACGATCACAAATTGATGGGGCCTTTGGTGAATCGATGGCCGACGCGGGTGCTGGCGTGGGGTTTGTTTGTGGTGATCAGCGGGGCGAATAGCTGGTTGATCTTGCAGTTCGTAGTCTGAGCCGGAAGCTGTGTTGCCTGGCCGGGCCTCTTCGCGAGCAAGCCCGCTCCCACATTTAATCTCGGTCATTCACAGAATTTGTGTGCGCAGAAAATCCAATGTGGGAGCGGGCTTGCTCGCGAAGAACGATTACGCAGTCTCCCTCTTAAACGCCTCGACCACAAAATCGATGAACACCCGAGTCTTGGCCGGCATCAACGTCCGACTCGGGTAATACAGCGAAATCGGTCCCGCGTCGGCGTGCCAGTCGGGCAGCAGGCGCGCCAGTTCGCCACGCTGGATATGCGCCAGCACATCCGGCAATACCAGCAGGGTCACGCCCAGGCCGAGTATCGCCGCTTCGCGCATGGCGGCCGGGTCATTGAGCACAATGTGTTCGTTCAAATTGGCCGGTGCTTCGTTGCCCGCACCATCGTGCATCAGCCATTGGCGAATCCGCCCGGTGCGGGTGCCGCGCATCACGATGCCGGTGTGTCCGGACAGGTCCGCCGGACTGTCGGGCAGGCTGCGTCCCGCGAGGTAGGCGGGAGAGGCGACCGCCACCACATGCGCCGCCGCCAACGTCCGCGACACCACACCGGGCGTCAACTTGAAGCCGCCGCCAATGGCCGCGTCATACCCTTCGGCAATCAAATCCACAGGGCGGTTTTCGAAGTGCCATTCCGGGCGAATCAGCGGGTAGCGCGCCAGGAACGCCGGCAGCAGCGGCAAGACATGACCGATGCCAAACGTCGGCGCGAGGCTGACTTTGAGCACGCCCGCCGGCTCGCCTTGGTCGCTGCTTACCGCGCTGATCGCTGTCTGTAACGCTTCCAGATTGACACCGATACTCGTCAGAAAGCGTTCCCCGGCTTCGGTCAGGGACAGCTTGCGGGTCGAGCGCTGGAACAGCCGCACGCCGATGTTGCGTTCAAGCATGGCCACGTTGCGGCTGACAGCGGCAGGGGTCAGCGCGAGCACCCGTGCGGCGGCGGAAAAACTGCCGGTTTCGGCACTGCGGACGAAAGATTCGAGGTTGGCGAGGGTTTCCATGGCAGGCACCTGCTAGTCATGCTTGAAAATCATTCAAAACATTACCCGCTAATCAAGCGCTAATGGCAAGCGCAGTATCACTCCATCGACAAACCACGGAGTGAACAACCATGAGCACCATCGGAATCATCGGCGCCGGCGCAATCGGCGCAGCCTTTGCCAGAGCACTGTCGCGTCAAGGCATTGAAGTAGTTATCGCCAACAGCCGTGGGCCGCAAAGCCTGGCCTCGCTGGTGGCAGAACTCGGGCCAACGGCGCGTGCCGGGACCCGCGAGGAGGCCGCCGCACAAGCCATCGTGCTGGTCGCGGTCAACTGGTCGAAGTTGCCGACCGCGCTCGCCGGTCTGCCGGATTTTGGCGGACGGATTGTCATCGACGCCAACAACTCAATTGAGGCACCGTCGTTCAAGGCGGTGGATTTGCAGGGCCGCACCTCCAGCGAAGTGTTTGCCGAATGGGTGCCCTGTGCGCGGGTGGTGAAGGCGTTCAATCACCTTCAGGCGCGTTTTCTGGAAAGCGATCCGGCAGCGGAGGGCGGGCGGCGGGTGCTGTTTCTTTCGGGTGATGATGCCGATGCAAAAGCTCAAGTGGCAGCGCTGATCGAACAGCTGGGCTTCTTCGGGATTGATCTTGGGGAATTGAGCGTCGGGGCGCGGCTGGCGCAGTTTCCAGGCGGTCCGCTGCCGGTGCTGAATCTGGTGAAATTTGCCTGACGACCAGACAAAAAGAACCCGGTGCGACGTGAGTCGCACCGGGTGTTTTGCCAGACGGCGAACGGATATTCGTGGGTCCCCGCGCCGTCTGTTGAACGCTTTACGCCCGTTCGATCGCCAGTGCCACGCCCTGACCACCACCGATGCACAGGGTGGCGAGGCCTTTCTTGGCGTCACGCTTGATCATTTCATGCAGCAGAGTCACCAGTACTCGGCAGCCCGACGCACCGATCGGGTGGCCCAGGGCGATAGCGCCGCCGTTGACGTTGACCTTGTTCAGGTCCCATTCCAGATCCTTGGCCACTGCCAGGGATTGCGCAGCGAAGGCTTCGTTGGCTTCGATCAGGTCCAGTTGGTCGATGGACCAGCCGGCCTTGTCCAGGCAACGACGAGTCGCGCTGACTGGGCCGATGCCCATGATCGCCGGGTCTACGCCCGCATTGGCGTAAGCCGCGATTTTCGCCAGCACGGGCAGGCCGAGGGCCTTGGCTTTTTCGGCGCTCATCAGGATCACGGCGGCAGCACCGTCGTTCAGGGAGGAGGCGTTACCAGCGGTGACCGAACCGTCCTTTTTGAAGGCGGGTTTCAGTTTGCCCAGCGCTTCAGCCGTGGTGCCGGCCCGCGGCTGTTCATCGGTGACGAAGGACAGCGGATCGCCCTTGCGCTGAGGAATCAGGATCGGCGTGATCTCGTCGGCAAAACGCCCGGCTTCGATGGCGGCCGTGGCTTTTTGCTGCGAGGCCGCGGCGAAGGCGTCTTGTTGCTCGCGAGTCAGGCTGTACTTCTCGGCCAGGTTCTCGGCGGTAATGCCCATGTGGTAATCGTTGAACGCATCCCACAGGCCGTCGCTGATCATGGTGTCGACGATTTGCGCGTGACCCATGCGCAGGCCGGTGCGGGCGCCGGGCATGACGTAATTGGACAGGCTCATGTTTTCCTGGCCGCCGGCAATGATCACGTCGGCATCGCCGCAGCGAATCGCCTGAGTGGCCAGGTGCAGCGCTTTCAGGCCCGAGCCGCAAACCTTGTTCAGGGTCATCGCAGGCACGGTGAAGGGCAGGCCGGCCTTGATCGCGGACTGGCGGGCAGGGTTTTGCCCGGCGCCGGCGGTCAACACCTGGCCCATGATCACTTCATCGACTTCAGCTACGTCCAGGCCGGTTTGCGCCAGCAACTGACGGATCACCGCGGCACCGAGATCAACCGCGGACACGTTGGCCAGGGCACCCTGGAAACTGCCGATGGCGGTACGGGTGGCGGCGACAATGACGACTTCTTGCATGGAATGATTCCTCACTGGGCAGCGAACTGCATTTGCGGAACGTGATCCGGCACGATCAGTTTACCGGCGGTCTTGGCGACAATCTCCTCGACGCTGACGCCCGGTGCGCGTTCCTTGAGAATGAACGCGCCGTTTTCGATTTCCAGGTAAGCCAGGTCGGTCAGCACACGCTTGATGCAGCCGGCGCCGGTCAGCGGCAGGCTGCATTTGGACAGGAGCTTGGACTCACCGTCCTTGGACGCGTGGGTCATGATGACAATGATGTTGTCTGCGCCGGCCACCAGGTCCATGGCGCCGCCCATGCCCTTGACCAGCTTGCCGGGGATCATCCACGAGGCGATGTTGCCTTGCACGTCTACTTCAAAGGCGCCCAGCACGGTCAGGTCGACATGACCACCGCGGATCATCGCGAAGGACTCGGCCGAGGAAAAGATCGACGCGCCGATACGCGCGGTCACGGTTTGTTTGCCGGCGTTGATCATGTCGGCATCGATGGTTTCTTCAGTAGGAAAGGGACCCATGCCCAGCAGGCCGTTTTCCGACTGCAGCATGACTTCCATGCCTTCCGGGATGTAGTTGGCGACCAGGGTCGGAATGCCGATGCCCAGGTTCACGTAGAAGCCGTCCTGCATTTCGCGGGCGACGCGTTGAGCCATTTGTTCGCGGGAAAGTGCCATTGTTGTTATTCCTTCATTCGGTCCGGGGGCAGGGGATCACTTACGCACGGTGCGCTGTTCGATGCGCTTCTCGAACGTGCCGCAAATGACCCGGTCGACGTAGATGCCTGGGGTGTGGATCTGCGCCGGGTCCAGCTCGCCGGGTTCGACGATTTCTTCGACTTCGACCACTGTGATCTTGCCGGCAGTGGCGGCCAGCGGGTTGAAGTTCTGGGCGGTGTGGCGATAGATGACGTTGCCGAAATGGTCGGCTTTCCAGCCTTTGACGATGGCGAAGTCACCGGTGATGGATTCTTCCATCAGGTACTTGCGACCGTGGAATTCGCGCACTTCCTTGCCGTCGGCAACGGGAGTGCCGACGCCGGTGGCGGTGAAGAAAGCGGGGATGCCGGCACCGCCAGCGCGCATTTTTTCGGCGAGGGTGCCTTGGGGGGTCAGGACCACTTCGATTTCGCCTTTGAGCAGTTGCTCTTCGAACAGCTTGTTTTCGCCGACGTAGGAGGCGACGACTTTGCTGATCTGGCGGTCGGTCAGCAGCACGCCGAGGCCGAAACCGTCGACGCCGCAGTTGTTGGAAACCACGGTGAGGTCACGCGTGCCTTTGCGCTTGATCTCGGCGATGAGGTTTTCCGGGATCCCGCACAGACCGAAGCCGCCGGCGATCACGGTCATGCCGTCTTCAAGACCTGCAAGGGCTTCCTCGTAGGAACTCACGCGCTTGTCGAAACCTGCCATATGCACCTCTTTTATTCTTTGTGGGCGGCTGGCTAGCCGTATAGGATGAAGTGTCTCGCCGCAGTATTCATTTGTTAAGTTGATTTTTAAGGTTGATTGATAGATAAAACTCACCAATAACCCCTGTGGGAGCGAGCTTGTTCCGGGCGGCGATCCGACGATGGCGATTTCAAGGAAGCCATCGCGGGCAAGCCGTGCTCCTAACTACTGGAGCAACTCGCACATGACAGTCAAGCAGATCCGCGCATTCCTGGCCGTGGCCCAAAGTTTGAGTTTCGCCGTGGCCTGCGAGCGATTGCACCTGTCGCAATCGGCGTTGAGCCTGACCATCAAGGCACTGGAAGAAGGGCTGGGTGGGCGCCTGTTCACCCGCAACACGCGAAATGTCGCGCTGACCGCGGAAGGTGAATCGCTGGTGCCACTGGCGCGTCGTCTGATTGCCGACTGGGACAATGCCGAGGATGAGCTGCGGCAACGCTTTACCCTCCAGCGCGGTCGCGTGACCTTGGCGGCGATGCCGTCGTTTGCCGGCAACCTGCTGCCGCCGATCCTGAAAACCTTCCGCGCGCGCTATCCCAAGGTCAATGTCACGGTGAATGACGTGATCAACGAGCAGGTGCTGGAGATGGTGCGTGATCGGCAGGTTGAGCTGGGGGTGGCGTTTGAGCCGACTCAAAGTTCATCGCTTGCATTCACGCCGTTGTACATGGACCGGTTTGTGGCCGTTGTGCCGAAGGATTCTCCTTTTGCCGAACGGGAAGACATCGATTGGCAGACCTTGCTCAAGGAACCGTTCATCACCTTGCAACGTCCATCGACGGTTCGGGTGATGCTGGAAGAACACTTGCAGGCGCGTGGGATGAAATTGCCGGTGGAGTTTGAAAGCCATCAGTTGGCGACGGTTGGGCGGATGGTGGCGAGCGGGTTGGGGGTGAGTGCAGTACCGGCGCTGTGTGTCGGGCAGATGCTGGAACTCGGGGCGCGGTGCATTACCTTGCGCGATCCGGTGGTGGAGCGGGCGATTGGGGTGTTGACCAAGCCTGGAGTTGAATTGTCGGCGGCGGCTCAGGCGCTGTTCGACATCCTCAAAGAAGAAAACCTGAGCCAGCGCCTTTCTGCGCGATGAAACACAGGCCAATGTGGGAGCGGGCTTGCTCGCGAAAGCGGTTTGTCAGTCAACATTAATGTTGAATGTGCAGGCCTCTTCGCGAGCAAGCCCGCTCCCACAGGGTTTGAGTTCCGTCAGTTTTTAAGTGGTCAGTTGCTGAACCAGTAATGGAAGCAGCCGCTCGCACGACGCCTCTATTTTCAAATCGAGGATGTCATCCGCCCGAGTCTTCCCCAGATTAATCGCAATCAACGGTTTCCCCTGATCCGCCACCGCCCGGCACAACCGAAACGCCGAATACGCCATCAACGAAGACCCCACCACCAGCAACCCCGCAGCCTTTTCGACCGCCGCCATCGCTTTGGCCGCCGTCGCCTGCGCCACGTTCTCGCCAAAAAACACCACGTCCGGCTTCATCCGCTCACCCGCGCAGTGCGGGCAATGCGGCACCTGAAACCGCGCCTCAAACGCCGCATCCAGCAGCGTGTCACCGTCCGGGGCTTGCACCGCATCCACGCCGGCCAGATACGGATTCTGCGCTTCCATCAGTTGCTGGATCGAATCCCGTTCGCTGCGTTTTCCGCAGTCCAGGCACAACACCCGGTGCAGGCTGCCGTGAAGTTCGATGACGTCATGGCTGCCGGCCTGGTCGTGCAGGGTGTCGACGTTTTGAGTGATCAGCCCGCTGATCTGCTGCGAACTTTGCAAACTGGCCAAGGCCTCATGGGCCACATTCGGCTGGGCCTGGCGCACCCGCGGCCAACCGAGCATCGCCCGAGCCCAATAGCGTCGCCGGGATTCGGGGGCCGAGAGAAACTCCTGATACATCATCGGTTGCCGGCCACGCCGCACGCCCTGGTTGTCGCGGTAGTCCGGAATGCCCGACGGAGTGCTGATGCCCGCGCCGGTCAGGACCACAAACGGCTGGTCGGCCATTAACTGCTGAAGGCGGTGAAGTTGTTCGCGGATGAGGCTGTCGAGCATGTTCCACACTCCGGAGGGCCTGTAGGAGCTGCCGAAGGCTGCGATCTTTTGATCTTCAGCGATTTCAGCATCGCCAAATCTAGATCAAAAGATCGCAGCCTTCGGCAGCTCCTACAGTAGACCGTCAGCCGTCAGCGGTGTTTACTTACGCGCCTCCAGAATCAGGTTGAACGGTGTTTCCGTGGCCCGACGGAATGTCTTGAACCCCGCCTCGGTGAACACCTTGCGTAGCCGCGCCTCGCCAGCCTGGGCGCCGAGCCCGAGGCCGACTTCCTGGGACAGCGAGTTCGGGGTGCAGATGAAGGTCGAAGCGGCGTAGAACAAGCGGCCAACGGGAGTGGTGTTGTCGTCGAGCGAGTCGTTGGCGAACGGTTCTACCAGCAGCACCGTGCCGTCCGGTTTTAGCGCGTCATAAGCGTGCCGCGCCGCGCCCACCGGATCGCCCATGTCGTGCAGGCAGTCGAAGTAGCAGACCAGGTCATAGTCGTCGCCGGGGAAGTTTTTTGCCGTGCCCTCGAAGAACCGCGCCCGCCCGGCCACGCCACCTTCTTCAGCACGCTGGGTGGCGACGGTGACGGAGGGCGCGTGGTAGTCGAAACCGACGAACCGCGAATCCGGAAACGACTGGGCCATGACCACGGTAGATGCGCCGTGGCCGCAGCCGATATCCGCCACCTTGGCGCCAGCCTCCAGTTTGGCCACCACGCCTTCGAGCGCAGGCAGCCATTCGGCGACCAAGTGCGCTTTATAACCTGGCCGGAAGAACCGCTCCGTGCCGCTGAACATGCACGGATGGTGATCGCCCCAGGCGAGGGCACCGTCGCCGCGCATGGCTTTGACCAGTTTGTCCTTGTCATGGAAAAACGATGCAACCACCCCGACGCCACCCGCGATATAGACCGGTGAGTCTTCGATCGCCAACGCCAGGGCCTGCTCTTCGGGCAGGCGGAACTGGCCGTCGCGGTGTTCCATGTAACCGGAAGCGGCGTGGGCGCTGAGCCATTCGCGCAGCAGGCGGGGGTTGCAGCCGGTTTTGTCAGCGAGGGCTTCAGGGGTGACTGGCTGACTGTCGGCCATGGCCCGGTACAGTCCGAGCTCTTCGCCGAGGATGACGTTGGCGAGCATCGCCGCGCCGCCCATGTCGTTCACCAGTTTGCCCATGAAATCATTGAGTCTGGCCTCGTCCATTACGTGTGCTCCTTCAGCAGGATCACAGTCCAGAGGCCTTGTTGAGGCGATCACCTCTGGGCGGTGGTCGTGGGAATGAACAGGACGATAAGCACGCCCTGCGTGCACTAAGTTTAGTCCGGGGTCCGTGCACCGCTGCCTGGAGCGACGAAAGCCCATTTTCCTGGTTCACACTCAAACCCCTGTGGGGAGCGGGCTTGCTCGCGAAAGCGGTGGGCCAGGCAACATCATTGTCGACCGAAACACCGCTTTCGCGAGCAAGCCCGCTCCCACAAGGGATTTGTGTTGTGTATCTCACTGTATCCAACCCCCGTCTCGATACAGTGCCCGCTAACTCAGGGTCACTGCCGAACACAGACAAGATACAAACCTGCGATGAACTGCGTAGGCCATTTGGCACCCTATACACCGTGAAGGGGACAACAATGACCACGCTCCTGCCTGAAACCGACATGAAACCCACACCCGTCAATCGCCTGCGCGTCGACCACTACACCAGCGGCATCATCGGCCCAAGCCAGCCGATGCTCGGGCCACTGGCCGACGGCGGCACCCTGATCACCGGCACACCGCCGGGTTGTTTGGGGGCCGATGATCACGCCGGCCTTCGAGGGTGGCCACGAAGTGACGCAACCGGTGGCCATTGCCGGTGCGGAAATCGGCGACGCGGTGGCGATCAAGATCAAAAGCATGCGCGTCACCTCGCTGGCCACTTCGTCCGGGGTGATGAGCTTCGTTGGAGGTCGCTACCACGGCGATCCGTTCGGCTCAAAATTCTGCGCCAAGTGCGGCACCGAGCATCCGGCCAGCCATGTCGAAGGCATCGGTGAGGATTCGATTCGCTGTAACACCTGTGGCGCCGAAGTCAGCGCGTTTCGCTTCAGCCACGGCTACGTGATCGTGTTCGATGCGCAGAATCAGGTCAGCCTGACCGTCAATCAGGACGTCGCCAACCAACTGGCCGGTAACGCAGCCGAGATGTCGGCGCTGCCGGAGTTCGCCGCGCAGCATTCGATCCTGTCCCTGGCGCGCGCCGACATCCCCGGTGTGGCGGCGCACATGCGGCCGTTCCTTGGCAACATCGGCACCACGCCGTCCCGTGATTTGCCCGACTCCCACAACTGCGCCGATTTTGGCCAATACCTGATCAGCGCGCCGCACCGCTTGGCATGACTCGCGAAGAACTGCACGCGGCCAAGACTGACGGCCACATGGACACCAACTCGATTCGCGAGGGCTGCGTGTTGATCTGCCCGGTCAAGGTGCCAGGCGCCGGCGTGTACATGGGCGACATGCACGCCCAGCAGGGCAACGGCGAGATCGCCGGGCATGCCACCGACTGCTCCGGGGAAACCGAAGTGGTGGTGGAAGTGGTGAAGAACCTGACGCTGGAAGGGCCGATCCTGCTGCAAAACCTCGACGACTTGCCGCCCATGGCCCGGCCGATGAATGCCCAGCAGCGGCAGAAAGTCCGCGAGCTGGGCGAGCGCTGGGGTCAGCACGACATCGAGCAGAGCGGGCCGATCACCTTTATCGGCAGCGGCGAGAACCTCAACGTCGCGGTAGAGAACGGCTTGAAACGCGCCGCCTCGGTCACCGGTCTGCCGTACGACGAAGTGCTCAACCGCGCGACCATCACCGGCTCGATCGACATCAGCCGCTTGCCGGGCACCGTGCGCGTGACATTCCTGTGCCCGATGACCGTGCTGGATCGCATCGGCATAGGCCATCTGGTACGCGAGAAGTACGACCTGGCTTAACGCGCAACGGCGGGTCTGTACCACAGTGTGTACAGACCCGCGGGCGATACAACCGCTTCGATTTTCTGCCGGAGTGGAACACAGACCCGATACACCCTTTCGGTTAACTGTGATTCCGTTCTGACAATCATTGAGATCGAGATCATGCAGACCCCCATCACATCAGCGAAGGCGACCGTCGGGCTCGGTTTGCGTCGCGGTTTAATGAAAGACCTTCAGGCAGCCCGTGTGGGCGATTTCGATTTTCTGGAAGTCGCGCCGGAAAACTGGATCGGCATCGGTGGTGCTCATGGTCATGCGCTGCGTGCCTTGGCCGAGCGTTTTCCGTTGTCCTGTCATGGCTTGTCCCTGTCATTGGGCGGCCCGGCACCGCTGGATGTCGGCTTTCTGCAAGAGGTCCGGGTTTTCCTCGATCAATACAAGGTGCCGCTGTACAGCGAACACTTGAGCTACTGCAGCGATGACGGTCACCTTTACGACCTGCTGCCGCTGCCCTTTACCGAAGAAGCGGTGCATCACGTCGCCGCGCGAATTCGCCAGGCACAGGACATTCTTGGTCGGCGTCTGGCGGTGGAAAACGTCTCCTACTACGCCGCGCCACAACAGGATATGGACGAGATGACCTTCACCAACGCGGTGCTGCGCGAAGCCGATTGCGACCTGCTGCTGGACGTCAACAATGTCTACGTCAACTCGATCAATCACGGTTTCAATCCGCAGACCTTTCTGGCCGGCATCGATTCGGGCCGGGTGGTGGCCATGCACGTGGCCGGGCATTTCGATGAGTCCGACACGTTGAAAATCGACACCCACGGCGCTTCGGTCAAACCGGTGGTCTGGTCGTTGCTGGCTGAGGCTTACGCCCGGTTCGGCGCGCAGCCTACGCTGCTGGAACGGGATTTCAACTTTCCGGCATTTTCCGAACTGGTGGCCGAGTTACAGACCATTCGCCGTCTGCAAACCAAGGGGGTGAGCCGTGGATAAGCCGAGCCTGTTTCAGCAGCAAAACACCCTGGGCCTTTACCTGCGCGATCCCGATCATTGCGCGCCACCGGCTGAAATGGACGTGACACGGGCGCAGGTTTACCGAGACCTGATTTTCGCGAACCTGTCGTCGTTGCTCAGCGGGACTTTTCCGGTGCTGATCAAGATTCTCGGTGATGAACACTGGCGTTCACTGGTACGGATTTTCCTGCGCGACTACCGCGCGCACACGCCGAAATTCGGCGAGATCGCCAAGGAGTTTGTCGAGTTCCTGGCCTCGGAACCGCAAGCGTTAATCGAAGGGTCGTGGCCGCCGTTCATGGTGGAGCTGGCGCATTACGAGTGGATCGAGATGGCGTTGCAGCAATCCGAGGCGGAACCGTTGCCGCTGAGCGATGCCGGGTTGTTGCTGGACCGACCGTTGCAGGTTTCGCCGCTGGCCTGGCCGTTGGCGTATGCCTGGCCGGTGCAGTTGGTGGGGCCGGATTATCAACCGGAGACAGCGCCGGCTCAGCCAGCGTTGCTGCTGGTGCGTCGGGCTGAGGACTGGAGTGTGAAGTTTTCTGCGCTGAGCCCGTTGGCCTGGCGGTTGTTGCAGCGGATTGAGGAATTTCCTCAACTCGACGGGCGTGAGCAGCTGGAAGGATTGGCGGTGGAGGCGGGGATGGCTAGGTCGCCGGAGTTTATGGCGAGCGGCTTGGCATTACTGCAGCAGATGCATGAAGAAGGGGTGGTGGGCTACTGAAAACACCACCAATCCCCTGTGGGAGCGAGCTTGCTCGCGATGGCAGCGGGCCAGGCAACATCCGTGTCAACTGAAAAACCGCTATCGCGAGCAAGCTCGCTCCCACAGGGATCTACTTTGTTCTTGAGTTAGCGTCAGGTCTGGGGAATCAAGCTTTGCTGGCAATCCAGCACTAACCGCGCACCGCCGAGTTCACTAGTACCGACTTCAAGCGTAAACCCATGCAGGCTCACAATCGCCGCAACGATCGACAGCCCCAACCCAAACCCGCTTTTCTGATTACCACCATCGGCACGATAAAAGCGCTGAAACACCGCCTCCCGCTCTGCCTCCGGAATCCCGGACCCCGAATCGAGCACTTCGATCCGCGTACGCCCACCCTCATTGACCCCCCGCAAAATCACCTCGCCACCCGGCGGCGTGAACTTGATCGAGTTGCTCAGCAAATTCGCCACCGCCTCAAACAACAACGCTCGATCACCGTTCAGCGAAGGCAACGACTCCGGCAGTTGCAGCTTGAAAACCAGTTCGCCTTCTTCCGCCAACGGCAGATAAAAGTCGTGCAGCTCTTGCAACAACGGCACCGGATCCAGCTGCACAAAACCCGAACGGCGCTGACGATCTTCCAGCTCGGAAATCCGCAACAACCCTCGAAAGCGCGCCATCAAGGTGTCCGCTTCACCGAGCACTGAGTCCAGTTGGACCGCCAGCGTCGAACCCTCATCAGCCTGTTGCTGAATCCGGTACAGCTGCGCCCGCAGGCGCGTCAGCGGCGTGCGCAGGTCGTGGGCGATGTTGTCGCAGACGCCCTTGACCTCGTTCATCAAGCGTTCGATACGTTCGAGCATGGCGTTGACGATGGCGGCGAGCATGTCCAGCTCATCGCGGCGATTGGACAATGGCAGACGGCGGGTCAGGTCGCCGGCGACGATGGCCTCGGCGCTGGCCTGGATCGCACGAATCCGCCGCAACGGACGCCGCCGCAACAGGTGCCAACCAGCGATACCGGGCAAGATGGTCAGCGTCACCCCCCAGAACAAAGCGTGAAGAATGATCCGGGTCACGGCAAACAACGAACCGTTATCCCGCACCAGCACGAGCCAGCGACCGTCCTTCGTCTGGGTCGCTACCGCGTCGCAACTGTCGGCGGGCAGGCTTGGGTCGTCAGATTCGGCGCAGTCGCCGAGCATGTGGATTTTGCCATCCAGCGGCAGGCCTTCGGGCATGTGGCGCAGCGCACCGCTGAGGTAGCGGTACTGAGTATCGAACAGGCCATAAGCGTCGATGCCGCGAATGTCGAAGGTCATGCTGACGGCGAGGGCGTCCGCCAATTGTTCGCCCTGAAAGTGCGAAAACAAATGCTGACGTTGCATCAGCGAATGTTTGGCCAGGTTGTCCAGGTAAGCGGAAACCTCGTAGTACATGACCCCCATGAGAATCCCGCTCCAGAGCACGAACAGCGAACTGTAGAGCGCCAGCAAACGGCTGCTGGATGAGCGCCAGCCGTTAGAGGGGTTCAGCAATGACATAACCCGAGCCTCGCACGGTCCGTATCAGTGGGACATTGCCTGGCGGGTCGATCTTCTTGCGCAGCCGGCCGATGTGCACGTCGATCAGGTTGGTGCCGGGGTCGAAGTGGTAACCCCAGACCTCTTCGAAAATCATCATCCGCGACAGAATCTGCCCGGTGTTGCGCATCAGGAATTCCAGCAGCTTGTACTCGGTGGGCAACAGCGTCAGCAGCTGACTGTCGCGGCTGGCTTCATGGCTGATCAGGTTCAGCTCCAGATCCGCCACCCGCAGCGTGGTGGCCTGGGCGGTCACGGTGTTCTGCCGGCGCAGAAGGACTTCGACCCGGGCGGCCATTTCATCGGTGGCGAACGGTTTGGTCAGGTAATCGTCACCGCCCGCGCGCAAGCCGCGCACACGCTCATCGACGTCGGATAGGGCGCTGATCATCAGAATCGGCGTGGCCACGCCCATGGTCCGCAACGTGGTGACAATCGCCAGACCATCGAGCTCGGGCAGCATGCGGTCGAGGGTGATCAGGTCGTAGTTGCCGCTGACTGCGCGCGCCAGACCTTCGCGGCCGTTGTCGACCCAATCCACGTCGAGGCCGTGGCTGCTCAATTCGGCGACGATTTCCCGGGCCGTCACGGCGTCGTCTTCGATGGTCAAGATGCGGGTCATAGGGCGGGCCTGATTAGGAGTACTCAACGTTGAGCGGCATTTTGCCAAGAAATGATGGCAGGCTTTCTAAATAAAACTTCATGTGCATCGAAAAGATCGCAGCCTTCGGCAGCTCCTACATTCGATCGCGTTCTAAATGTAGGAGCTGCCGAAGGCTGCGATCTTTTGATTTTTCCATTGAAAACACCGCTCCCGGTCAATGCATAAAACCCGCCGCTACAGACCGCTTCCTTGCAAATTGCATGGCCATTGGAAGTTCAAACTTTATAACTTATTGAAAATCAGCGATTTATTTAAAGTTGGCGACTGGCACGGTGACTGCAATTCCTCCGTTGAAGAGTTGTAACACCATCTTTCCTGCCTGGAGCGATATAACAATGAATAGATCCTCTGATGGTTTCTATCCTGCCCTCGAAGAAACCAGCACGCTCTCTGGCGTGTCGTGGGGGGCGATCTTCGCGGGGGCCGCTGCGGCGGCGGCGTTGTCGTTGATTCTCGTGCTGCTCGGCTTTGGCCTGGGTTTTTCGGCGGTGTCGCCGTGGGCCAATGAAGGGGTGAGCGCCAAGGGCCTGGGCATTTCAACGATTGTCTGGCTGGCGGCTACGCAAATCGTGGCTTCCGGGCTTGGCGGTTACATCGCCGGTCGTCTGCGGGTGAAGTGGGCGTACATGCACGGTGATGAGGTTTACTTCCGTGACACCGCCCATGGCTTTCTGGCCTGGTGCGTGGCAACGCTGGTGACGGCGACGCTGGTGGTCGGCTCGGTCAGCAGCATTGTCAGCGGTGGCGTGCAGGCCGGGGCGAGCATGGTCGGTGGCGCCGCGAGTGCCGCGACTCAAGCAGCCGGCACGGCTGTCGGCAACACTGCCAGTGACCAGTACGGTTACTTCGTCGACAGCCTGTTGCGCGATGATCGCCCGGAGGCGGTCAGTGATGATGCCGTTCGTGGCACTGTGACGCGCATCTTCGTGCGCAGCCTGAGCAACGACGGTCAACTGGCAGCCGAAGACCGCACCTACCTGGCGCAACTGGTTGCCCAACGGACCAACCTCACTCAAGCGGACGCGGAACGTCGCGTTGATGAAGTGTATGCCCGCACGCAAAAAGCCGTGGCCGACGCCAAACTCGCCGCCCAACAAGCCGCCGACACCGCCGCCAAAGTCGCTGCCTGGACTTCACTGTGGATGTTCATTGCGCTGCTGATCGGTGCGTTTTTCGCCAGCCTCGCTGCAACCTTTGGCGGCCGTCGTCGGGATGCCGTGGTGTATCTGGAATCCGACGCTTACGTGACCACCACTTCACAGCCTGTTCGCTAACCCAGGAGAACTACCATGCGCTCACTACTGCTGTTCTTTCTCGGCGTACCGATCCCGATCATCATCCTGATCGCCCTGTTCATGCACTGACTTACGCTGGGGCACTTGCCTCTGCCGCTTCTGCCTCGGGTAGAAGCGGCGTTTCGCGTTTTTTTGGGGGGGGGAACAAAGCCAAAAGATCGCAGGCTTCGCCAGCTCCTACAGGGATCCGCATACATCCGTAGGAGCTGGCGCAGCCTGCGATCTTTTGATCTTCAAACCATCATTCGATCGGTGTACTGACGAAATCCTCAAGCCCCTCGGCATACGCCGTAAACGCACTGATCTGTGGAAACCGATTCACATCCACCTGATCCGGCACCACCAGATGGGTGAAACTCCACGCCACCGCCAACGTAATCCCGTCTTGACCAATCGTCCCGTCAGTCTTCAGCGGCTGCATTTCCAGCTCCCGCTCCAGCGCCGAATAGGCTGCCGCCAGTTGCCCTTCGACCCGCTCCACCCACGGTTCAAACTGAATCTCCGCTGGCCGCAGGTTGCGTTCGTAGTAGAGCTGCACGGACTTTTCGCACGCCGCCAGCCCCAGGCCGATCAGGCGCAACGAGCGCAGGCGTTGATCGAGATCGTCGGGCATCAGGCTGTTGCCAGGACGGGCCAAGGCTTCCAGGTAATCGATGATCAGCGTTGAGTCGATCAACACCTCACCGTCGTCCAGCACCAGAGTGGGCGCTTTGACCACCGGGTTGATCTGCTGGAACTGCTCGAAATGCCGAAACACCGAAACCGACTGGTGTTCCAGTGGAATGCCAAGGCGTTTGGCGGAGATGGCGACGCGCCGCACATAGGGTGAATCCAGCATGCCGATCAGCTTCATTGAACCGCTCCTTCAGATGTCCATTTCGGGATGGACAACCTTAGTCTAGCTTCAGCGAGCTGCAAACGGCGTGCTGCTAATCCTCGAAGCCGACCTGTTCGTGAATCTCATCGACCTTCAACTCCAGCCGATACGCCACGGCAATAAACAACGCCTGGCACAGGCACAGCGTCGCACTCAACGAACGGAAGGCAAACGAGCTACCTTCGTTGACCAGCAGCACGGTGTTGGCGCGCTTTGCCAGAGGCGAGAGGTTGCTGTCGGTGATGATCAGGGTTTTAGCCTGATGGTGCTGGGCAATGCGCAGGCAGTGCTGGGTTTCCTTGCCATAGGGCGTGAAGCTGATGGCGATCACCAGGTCATTGGCGCGCACGCTGCGCATCTGCTCGCGGTAGCTGCCGCCGAGCCCCGAAACCAGATGTATGCGCTTGTTGGTGTGCTGCAGGTTGTAGACCAGGTAATCGGCCACCGCGAACGAACGGCGCACCCCGACCACATAGATATTGTCGGCATTCACCACCAGGTCGACGGCCTTGTCGAAGGCCTGGTCATCCAGTTCCAGCCCCAGCCGTTCGATGCCCGACAGGGTCGCATTGATGCACTCGCGCGCCAGGTCGCCGCCGCTGGCCTTCTGCGACTTGTTGGCAATCATGCTGCGAATGCGCTGCTGGTAGTTCTGCACCGGCGTGGTCTTGTGGGTATAGGCCTCGCGGAACAGTGCCTGCATTTCGCTGAAGCCGCTGAAGCCGAAACGCTGGGAAAACCGCACGATCGCCGACGGGTGCACTTCGCACTCGCGGGCGATGTCGCTGATGCGGTCGACCATGATCCGGTCGCTCTGCTGGCTCATGTAACTGGCGATGCGCTTGAGCTGGCGCGGCAGGCTTTCGTATTCGTTGGTGATCAGCTGCAGCAGACGCTCGGCATTGATCGGGGGGCTGGCGAGATCGCTGTCGGGCGTGCTCTCGGTCGTCGCCGGCTGATCGGTGCGGGTCATAAGGAATCCTTCTGGCTTGTTCTTATAGGGAGGACAGATGGCGTCATCCCCTGACAATAGGTTGGCTGTGCGCAGTCTACAGGGTAGGCCGGAATAAAATCTTGAGCTTGCGGTCAGTACGAGGTGTGCTGAAACGATGCACTGCCTCTGGAACGCCTGTACCCAAGTTTATTGGAAAAAATATTCCATGTAAAAAATATTTGGAATAATTATTGATTGTTCGGTCCCGGACGTTTTAGTCTGCATCCACCAAGAGTGTTCGGCGCGGCCATCGCCCCGAACGCAGGCTGATAAAAATAACAGGAGCCAGCATGGGCCAGACTCGTTTTGCCAGTGGGCGTCAATTGGATCTGATTTGCCTGGGGCGCCTAGGCGTCGACCTCTATGCGCAGCAAGTCGGAGCGCGGTTGGAAGATGTTTCAAGCTTCGCCAAATACCTCGGCGGGTCGTCCGCCAACATCGCTTTCGGCACGGCTCGGCTGGGCCTGAAATCGGCGATGTTGAGCCGGGTAGGGGACGACCACATGGGCCGCTTCCTCGTTGAATCCCTGACCCGCGAAGGTTGCGATGTCAGCGGCATCAAGGTCGATCCGGAACGCCTGACCGCCATGGTCCTGCTGGGCCTCAAGGATCGCGAAACCTTTCCTTTGGTCTTCTACCGCGAAAACTGCGCCGACATGGCGCTGCGGGCCGAAGACATCAGTGAAGCCTTCATCGCTTCCAGTAAAGCCTTGCTGATCACCGGCACCCATTTCTCCACCGACGGCGTCTACAAGGCGAGCATTCAGGCGCTGGATTACGCCGAGAAGCACAACGTCAAACGGGTGCTGGACATCGACTATCGCCCGGTACTCTGGGGCCTGACCGGCAAGGCCGATGGCGAAACCCGCTTCGTCGCCGACCAGAACGTCAGCCAGCATGTGCAGAAAATCCTCCCGCGTTTCGACCTGATCGTCGGTACTGAAGAAGAGTTTTTGATTGCCGGTGGCTCTGAAGATTTGCTCACCGCACTGCTCAATGTTCGGCGCGTGAGCGCTGCGACCCTGGTGGTCAAGCTCGGCCCGCAGGGCTGCACGGTGATTCACGGCGTCATTCCGGAGCGTCTCGAAGACGGCGCCATTTATCCCGGCGTTCGGGTGGAAGTGTTGAATGTGCTGGGGGCCGGCGATGCCTTCATGTCGGGCTTCCTCGCCGGTTGGCTGGAGGACGCGAGCGACGAGCGCTGCTGTCAGTTGGCCAATGCCTGCGGCGGTCTGGTGGTGTCGCGCCATGCCTGTGCCCCGGCCATGCCGACCCGCGCCGAACTCGACTATCTGTTTAACAGCCCGGTGCCGATTACCCGGCCGGATCAGGACGCGGTGTTGCAGCGTCTGCATCAGGTCAGCGTGCCGCGCAAACAGTGGAAGCAGCTGTTCATTTTTGCTTTCGACCATCGCGGGCAACTGGTGGAACTGGCGCACAAGGGCGGTCGCGACCTGAGCGCCATCGGCGAACTCAAGCAACTGTTTATCAAAGCCGTGGAACGGGTCGAAGCCGATTTGCGCGAGCAGGGCATCGAAGCCGATGTCGGGCTGCTGGCCGATCAACGTTTCGGCCAGGACTCGCTGAACGCCGCCACCGGTCGCGGTTGGTGGGTGGCGCGTCCGGTGGAAGTGCAAGGCTCGCGGCCATTGGCCTTCGAACATGGTCGCTCCATCGGCAGCAACCTGATCGCCTGGCCGCAGGAACAAATCATCAAGTGCCTGGTGCAATTCCACCCTGACGATGAGCCGTTGCTGCGTCTGGAACAGGAAGCGCAGATCAAGGGTTTGTACCAGGCATCGCAGGTCAGCGGTCATGAACTGCTGCTGGAAATCATCCCGCCCAAGGATCACCCGTCGACGCATCCGGACGTGCTGTATCGCGCCCTTAAACGCCTCTACAACCTGGGCATTTACCCGGCGTGGTGGAAGATCGAAGCGCAGAGCGCCGAGGAGTGGAAACAACTCGACGAGCTGATTCAAGAGCGTGATCCGTACTGCCGAGGCGTGGTGTTGCTGGGGCTGAATGCACCGGCAGCAGCACTGGCCGAAGGGTTTCAACAGGCCCGCCAGAGCCAGACTTGCCGTGGGTTTGCAGTCGGCCGGACGATTTTCCAGGAGCCGAGCCGCGCGTGGATGGCCGGTGAAATCGACGATGAAGCGCTGATCCGTCAGGTGCAGGGCACGTTCGTTGAATTGATCGATGCCTGGCGCACAGCCCGGAGTTGAACATTTTCAATGTGTGAACACTGAACCTGTGGGAGCGAGCTTGCTCGCGATGACGGCGGCACATTCAACATAGATGTGACTGCCAGACCGCCAGACCGCCATCGCGAGCAAGCTCGCTCCCACAGGGTTTTGTGTCGCTCTTACTGGTTAGGTAAAACAATAAAAGGTGCAGCCATGCCCGCTATTCGAATTGGCATCAACCCGATCTCCTGGAGCAACGACGACCTGCCGTCCCTCGGTGGCGAGACGCCGCTGAGCACCGCCCTGAGTGAAGGCAAGGAAATCGGCTACGAAGGTTTCGAACTCAATGGCAAGTTCCCCAAGGATGCCAAAGGCGTCGGTGACGTGCTGCGGCCATACGACTTGGCCCTGGTGTCCGGGTGGTATTCCAGCCGTCTGGCCCGCCGCTCGGTGGCCGAAGAAATCGACGCCATCGGCAGCCATGTCGAGCTGTTGGCGAAGAACGGCGCCAAGGTGCTGGTGTACGGTGAAGTCGCCGACTCCATTCAAGGCCAACGCATACCGCTGGTTGAACGCCCACGTTTCCACACCGAACGCGCCTGGCAGGAATACGCCGACAAGCTCACCGAACTGGCGCGCTTCACCCTGTCCCAAGGTGTGCGTCTGGCCTACCACCACCACATGGGCGCCTACGTCGAATCCCCGGCCGACATCGACAAACTGATGGCGCTGACCGGCAGTGAAGTCGGCCTGCTGTTCGACTCGGGCCATTGCTACATGGGTGGCGGCGAGCCTTTGCAGGTGCTGCGCAAACACATCGAACGCATCTGTCACGTGCATTTCAAGGACGTGCGCAAACCGGTGGTGCAACTGGCACGCAACAATCTGTGGAGTTTTCCGGACTGCATCATCAACGGCACGTTCACCGTGCCCGGCGATGGCGACATCGATTTTGGCGCTTTGCTCGATGTGCTGCTGGCTGCCGGTTACCACGGCTGGCTGGTGGTCGAAGCCGAGCAGGACCCCGCGGTGGCGCCGAGTTATGTCTATGCCAAAAAAGGCTATGACACCCTGCGTGCGCTGCTCGACGAGAGGACTGCATTATGAGCCTGCTGGTCAAAAGCAATGCCCGTGGCCGGACCATGGTCGAGCTGGGCAAAGGTGAGCTGGAATACGTCGGCTTCGCCGCTTACCGCCTGAGTCTGGGCGAAACCCTGCCGGTGTCGGCCGGTGATAAAGAACTGTGCCTGGTGCTGCTCAGCGGCCGGGTCAGCATCAAGGGTGAAGCGCCGGGGCAGGGTGCGTTCGACTGGGACAACATCGGCGATCGCCAGTCGGTGTTCGAAGACAAATCCCCCTTCGCCGCGTACTTGCCACCCGGCAGTCAGGCGCAAGTGGTCGCGCTCAGCGATGTGCAAATCGCCGTGTGCGCCGCGCCCGGTTCGACCACCAACGGCCTCGGCCCACGGTTGATCAAACCCGACACCATGAAACGCAGCGTGCGCGGCAAAGGCGCCAACACTCGTTACGTCTGCGACATTCTGCCGGACACCGAGCCGGCCCATTCGCTGCTGGTGGTAGAAGTGCGTACGCCGTCGGGCCACTCGTCGAGCTACCCGCCGCACAAGCACGACACCGACGATTTGCCGCACCAGAGCTTTCTCGAAGAAACCTATTACCACCAGATCAACCCACCCCAGGGCTTCGTGTTCCAGCGGGTGTACACCGACGATCGCAGCATCGATCAGGCCATGGCCGTGGAAAACAGCGACCTGGTCGTCGTGCCCAAGGGCTACCACCCGGTCAGCGTGCCGTACGGCTACGAGTCGTACTACCTGAACGTGATGGCCGGCCCGAAACGTGTCTGGCAGTTCCATAACGATCCGCAGCACAGCTGGCTGCTTGATCTCTGAACTAAACAGCCTGAATTCCAATTTCTGCACGGAGAACACGATCAATGAGCAACGCCCCGATCATCGGCCATTACATCCACGGTCAAGTGCAAGACAGCAACAGCGAACGGTTCAGCAACGTCTTCAACCCGGCCACCGGCAGCGTTCAGGCGCGCGTCGGGCTGGCCAGCCAGAAGACCGTAGACGAAGCCGTCGCCTCGGCCCTGAAAGCCTTTCCGGCCTGGTCCGAACAATCGTCCCTGCGCCGTTCGCGGGTGATGTTCAAGTTCAAGGAATTGCTCGACCAACATCATGATGAGCTGGCAGAAATCATCAGCCGCGAACACGGCAAGGTGTTTTCGGACGCCAAGGGCGAAGTCACCCGGGGCATCGAAATCGTCGAGTACGCCTGCGGTGCGCCGAACCTGCTGAAAACCGAGTTCAGCGACAACATCGGCGGCGGCATCGACAACTGGAACCTGCGTCAGCCGCTGGGCGTGTGTGCCGGCGTCACGCCGTTCAACTTCCCGGTGATGGTGCCGCTGTGGATGATCCCGCTGGCGCTGATCACCGGTAACTGCTTCATCCTCAAGCCGTCCGAGCGCGATCCGTCCGCCAGTTTGTTGATGGCGAAATTATTGAGCGAAGCCGGTTTGCCGGACGGTGTGTTCAACGTGGTTCAGGGTGACAAGACCGCGGTCGACGCGTTGCTGCAACATCCGGACATCGAGGCCATTTCCTTTGTCGGCTCGACACCGATTGCCGAGTACATCCACCAGCAAGCCGCCTCGCGCGGCAAGCGCGTGCAGGCACTGGGCGGGGCGAAGAATCACATGATCGTCATGCCTGACGCGGATCTGGATCAAGCGGCGGATGCCCTGATTGGCGCCGCCTACGGCTCGGCCGGCGAGCGCTGCATGGCGATTTCGATTGCCGTGGCGGTGGGCGATGTCGGCGATCAGTTGATTGCCAAACTGCTGCCGCGTATCGATCAACTGAAAGTCGGCAACGGCATGCAGGGCGACAGCGACATGGGGCCGCTGGTGACAGCCGAGCACAAGGCCAAAGTCGAAGGTTTCATCGACGAAGGCGTGGCCCAGGGCGCGCAGCTGATTGTCGATGGCCGCAACTTCAAGGTGCCGGGCGCCGAGAACGGCTTCTTCGTCGGCGCGACGCTTTTCGATAACGTCACGACCGAGATGAGCATCTACCAGCAGGAAATTTTCGGCCCGGTGCTGGGCATCGTTCGGGTACCGGACTTCGCCAGCGCCGTCGCGTTGATCAACGCCCACGAGTTCGGCAACGGCGTGTCCTGTTTCACCCGCGATGGCGGCATCGCCCGAGCCTTCGCCCGCACGATCAAGGTTGGCATGGTCGGCATCAACGTGCCGATTCCGGTGCCGATGGCCTGGCACTCTTTCGGTGGCTGGAAACGCTCGCTGTTCGGCGATCACCACGCTTACGGCGAAGAAGGCATTCGCTTCTACAGCCGCTACAAAAGCGTGATGCAGCGCTGGCCCGACAGCATCGCCAAGGGCCCTGAATTCAGCATGCCGACAGCCAACTAATTCACCTGTGCGGAGAACAACAATAATGAGCAAACCCCTGCGTTTCGCCCTGAACCGTATGGTCGCCCCACGTTTGTCCCTGCCCGCGTTCATCGAGCTGGCGGTGACCCTCAAGGCCGACGCCATCGAAATTCGCAACGACCTTAAAGGCGTCGAGATCGAAGACGGCACCGCACCCGAGCGTGTCCGTGACTTGTGTGCCGCCCAAGGCATTACGGTGCTGTCGATCAACGCGCTGTATCCGTTTGATGTGTGGAATGACGAGCGCCGTGCGCACGCTTTGAAGCTGGCCGCTTATGCCCGTGATTGCGGCGCTCAAGGGTTGGTCATGTGCCCGCTCAACGACCGTACCGACTCGCGTAATGAGGCCGCACGCGCTTCAGGTTTGCGCACGGCGTTGAGTGAGCTGGCGCCGATCCTGCGTGAACACGGCATTCTCGGTTTCATCGAGCCGCTGGGTTTCGAAGAGTGCTCGCTACGCCGCAAGCGCACGGCGGTGGACGCGATCAAGGCCATCGGCGGGCTGGATGTGTTCCGTCTGGTTCACGACACCTTTCACCATCACCTGGCCGGCGAACATGAGTTCTTCCCCGAACTGACCGGGCTGGTGCACATCTCCGGTGTCGACGATGCCGAGGCACCGTTGGCGAGCATTCGCGACGGGCATCGGGTGCTGGTGGGCGAGGGCGACATCCTTGGCAACGCGGCGCAAATCGACACCTTGCTCAGCAGCGGCTACAGCGGCTACCTGTCGTTCGAACCGTTTGCCGACAGCGTCCATGGCCTGGCGGATATCCAGCAGGCGATCGGTGCGAGCATGGACCACCTGCAAAAATCTTTGACCTGACACATCCCCCGTAGGAGCTGCCGAAGGCTGCGATCTTTTGATCTTGATCTTAAAAAGCAACATCAAAAGATCGCAGCCTTTGGCAGCTCCTACAGGGATCGGGTGTGTATTTGAAAGGATCGGTTATGACTACGACACGACTGACCATGGCCCAGGCCCTGGTGAAATTCCTCGATAACCAGTACATCGAGGTCGATGGGGTTCAAAGCAAATTCGTCGCCGGGATCTTTACCATTTTCGGTCACGGTAATGTGCTGGGCCTGGGGCAAGCCCTGGAGCAGGACAGCGGTGACCTGATCGTCCATCAGGGGCGCAACGAGCAAGGCATGGCCCACGCCGCCATCGGTTTTGCCAAGCAACACCTGCGGCGCAAGATTTACGCCTGCTCCTCATCGGTAGGCCCAGGCGCGGCGAACATGCTGACCGCTGCCGCGACGGCGACCGCCAACCGCATTCCCTTGCTGCTGTTGCCCGGCGATGTCTATGCCTGTCGCCAGCCGGACCCGGTGCTGCAACAGATCGAGCAGTTCCACGACCTGAGCATCAGCACCAACGATGCATTCAAGGCCGTGAGCAAATACTGGGACCGCATCAACCGTCCCGAGCAACTCATGACGGCTGCGATCCACGCCATGCGTGTGCTCACCGACCCCGCCGAAACCGGCGCGGTGACCCTGGCCTTGCCGCAAGACGTGCAAGCCGAGGCCTACGACTACCCCGATTACTTCCTGCAAAAACGCGTGCACCGCATCGAGCGTCGTCCGGCGACTGAAGCGATGCTCGGTGATGCGCTGGCGCTGTTCAAAGGCAAGCGCAAACCGCTGATCATTTGCGGTGGCGGGGTCAGATACTCTGGCGCCAATGCCGCGTTGCAGGCGTTTGCCGAGCGCTTCGATATTCCCTTCGCCGAAACCCAGGCCGGCAAGAGTGCGGTGGTGTCCAGTCACCCGCTGAACGTTGGCGGTATCGGTGAAACCGGTTGTTTGGCGGCGAATCTGTTGGCCAAGGATGCGGACCTGATCATCGGTGTCGGCACTCGCTACAGCGATTTCACCACCGCGTCGAAATCCCTGTTCCAGCACCCGGACGTGCAATTTCTCAACCTCAACATCAGCCCCTGCGATGCCCTGAAACTCGACGGTGTGCAACTGCTGGCGGACGCCAACGTCGGCTTGCAAGCCTTGGCTGAAGCCTTGGGCGATTACCGTTCTGCGTGGGGCGATCAACCGCGTCAGGCCAAGGCGCAACTGGACGAGGAAGTCGACCGTATCTATCAGGTCGAATACCAGAGCAAGGACTTCATCCCGGAAATCAACGACCACATGGACCCGGCGGTGCTGCACGAATTCATCGAGCTGACCGGTTCCTGCCTGACCCAGAGCCGCGTGCTCGGTGTGCTCAATGAAACCCTGGCCGATGACGCGGTGATCGTCGCCGCTGCCGGCAGCTTGCCCGGTGACTTGCAGCGCAGCTGGCGCAGCAAGGGCGTGAACACCTATCACGTCGAGTACGGCTATTCCTGCATGGGTTACGAGGTCAACGCCGCACTGGGCGTGAAACTCGCAGAGCCGGATCGCGAGGTCTACGCGCTGGTCGGCGACGGCTCTTACATGATGCTGCACTCGGAGCTGGCGACCTCGATTCAGGAGCGACGCAAGATCAACGTGGTGTTGCTGGACAACATGACCTTCGGTTGCATCAACAACCTGCAGATGGAACACGGCATGGACAGCTTTGGCACCGAGTTCCGTTTCCGCAACCCGGAAACCGGCAAGCTCGACGGCGGTTTCGTGCCGGTGGATTTCGCCATGAGCGCGGCGGCCTATGGCTGCAAGACCTACAAGGTGAACACCGTTGAAGAGCTGCAAGCTGCATTGGCCGATGCGCGATTGCAGACCGTGTCGACGCTGATCGACATCAAGGTCCTGCCCAAAACCATGATTCACAAATACCTGTCGTGGTGGCGGGTCGGCGTGGCGCAAGTCTCCACCAGCGCGCGTACCGATGCGGTCGCCAAGACCCTGAGCGAACGACTGGCCAAGGCCCGTCAGTACTGATTGCCCCTGATACCAACAACAAATTTTCACAGGAGAATCTTCATGTCATTGCTCTCTAATTCACTGCGGATCGGCGTCATCGGCACCGGGGCCATCGGCCAGGACCATATCCGTCGTTGCAGCCAGACCCTGCTCAATAGCCAGGTAGTTGCTGTAACCGACATCAACTTGCAGCAAGCCGCGAAGGTCGTTTCCGACCTGAAACTGACCGCCGAGGTCTATCCCGACGGCCACGCGCTGATCAAGGCGCCAGAAGTCGAAGCGATCCTCGTCACCTCCTGGGGCCCGAGCCACGAAGAGTTCGTGCTGGCCGCGATTGCCGCTGGTAAACCGGTGTTCTGCGAGAAGCCGCTGGCGGTCACCGCTGAAGGCTGCCGCAAAATCGTCGAGGCTGAAGTGGCCCACGGCAAGCGCCTGGTGCAGGTCGGTTTCATGCGCCCGTATGACGAAGGTTATCGGGCACTGAAAGCCGTGATCGACAGCGGTCAGATTGGTGAGCCACTGATGTTGCACTGCGCGCACCGCAACCCGACCGTGGGTGAAAACTACAAGACCGACATGGTGATCACCGACACCCTGATCCATGAGCTGGATGTGTTGCGCTGGTTGCTCGATGACGATTACGTGTCGGTGCAAGTGGTGTTCCCGCGCAAGAGCAGCAAGGCCCTCGCGCATTTGAAGGACCCGCAGATCGTGCTGCTGGAAACCGCCAAGGGCACGCGTATCGACGTGGAAGTGTTCGTTAATTGCCAATACGGCTACGACATCCAGTGCGAAGTGGTGGGGGAGACCGGCATCGCCAAACTGCCGGAGCCATCGCAGGTTCAGTTGCGCAGCGGGGCGAAGTTGTCCAACGCGATTCTGATGGACTGGAAGGATCGCTTCATCGCGGCGTACGACGTCGAGTTGCAGGCGTTCATCGATGGCGTGCGGGCCGGGCAGGTCGGTGGGCCTTCGGCGTGGGATGGCTTCGCCGCTGCCGTCGCAGCAGACGCGTGCATCGAAGCACAGAACAGCGGCCAGATCGTCAAAGTCAGCCTGCCAGACCGCCCACACTTCTACGGCTAACCCCCGATCCCCTGTAGGAGCTGCCGAGTGAAACGAGGCTGCGATCTTTTGATCTTGATCTTAAAAATCAAAAGATCGCAGCCTCGTTTCACTCGACAGCTCCTACAGGGGGGCGGTGTCGAATTTGGGTGAAGGAGAACAATAAAATGCGCATCGCACTAGACCCCTACATGTACCGCACCCTGTCCCTGGACAAGATGGTCGATAAGGTCGCCGAGCTCGGTTACGAACACATCGAACTCTCGCCCCGGGAAGATTTCCTGCCGTTCTACAAAGCACCTCGCGTCGACAAGGCGCGGATCAAGGAATTTCGCAAAGCCCTGAGCGACACCGGGGTCAAACTGTCTTCCTTATTACCGATGTACCACTGGGCCGCTGCCGACGAAGGCCTGCGTGTTGCCGCCGTACGCAACTGGAAACGGGCGATCCAGATTGCCGTGGAGATGGACTGCGAGCTGGTCAACACCGAGTTCACCGGCCAGTCGGACAACCCGCTGGTGTGCGAGAACCAGTTCATGCGCTCCATGGACGAGCTGATCCCGGAGTTCGAACGCGAAGGTATCAAGCTTGATATTCAGGCTCATCCTTACGACTTCTGCGAGCGTAACAACGAATCGGTGGACATCATTCGCGGTCTGGATCGCGAGTGGATCAACTACCTTTACGCGGCGCCGCACACCTTCTTCTATGACGACGGCAAAGGCGATATTGCCTCGATGCTCAAGTATGCCGGGTCGAAGCTGAGCCACCTGATCATCGCCGACACCTACAACCACAAGGCTTCTTCCGGGTTGCGCTACATCGTCAACCCGCCGGGTGTCGTCGCCACCGTGCACCAGCATCTGGATATCGGTCAGGGTGAAGTCGATTGGGACGCGTTTTTCGGCACCTTGCGCGAGATTCAGTTCGACGGCATCGCCACGGTCTCGGTGTTTGCCTGGGAAGACCGGCCGGATGAATCCAACCGGATGATGCTTGAACGGGTCAAAAGCGAACTCTGCCGCTGACGACACCACAAACCCCTGTAGGAGCTGACGAGTGAAACGGGGCTGCGATCTTTCAAGATCAAAAGATCGCAGCCTCGTTTCACTCGTCAGCTCCTACAGGACCGTTTCGATCGTCATAACAATAAGAAGGAGTTGATTCATGCGTATCGGACTTGTCGGTTACGGCCATGGCGGCCGGTTTTTCCATGCTCCGCTGATCAGCAGTTTGCCGGCGGCGAAGTTCGTGGGTGTGGTCACCCGTTCACCGGAGCGCCGACAATTGCTGGCGGCCGAGCACCCTGGGGTGCCAGCGTTCGACAGCATCGGCCAACTGGTGGAGGCCGGGATCGATGTGCTGGTGGTGTCCACTCCGCTCAAGGGCCGTCCGGCGCTGGTGCTCGATGGCATCGAACACGGTGTGGCGGTGGTCAGCGACAAACCGTTCGCCGCTGATGCGCAGCAAGCCCAAACCCTGATCACTATGGCCGAGCGCCAGGGTGTGCAGCTCAGCGTCTACCAGAACCGGCGCTGGGATTCGGACTTCCTGACCGTGCGCAAACTCATCGAGTCCGGCGCGCTGGGCCAAGTCACCCGTTTCGAATCGCGGATCGAGCGTTACTCACCGCAGGCGGTGAACAACGGCAGTGGCGGTGGCTTCCTGCGCGATCTCGGTAGCCATCTGGTGGATCAGGCAATGCTGTTGTTCGGCCCGGTGACACGGGTCTACGCCGAGCTGGATTACCTGGAAAAAGGCCAGGTCTTCGATAACGGCTTCTTTATGGCCCTGACCCATGCCAGTGGCGTCACCTCCCACCTGGGCGGCAGTTGCCTGCAAAACACCCCCGGCCCGCGCTTTCGGGTGACCGGCACCCAAGGTTGTTACAGCGTCGATGGCCTGGACGGGCAAGAAGCATCGACACTCGCCGGGCTCTCGCCCAAATCCGAAGGTGAGCGCTGGGGCGTTGAAGAGCATCGCCGCTGGGGCTGGTTCGAACAGGGCGAAGTGCGCGAGCGGGTTCCCTCCGAGCGCGGTTGCTGGAATCAGTTCTATTTACAGCTGCAAGCCGCGTTGCAGAGCGGTGGCCCACTGCCGGTGGATGCCCGTGATGCACTGGCGACCACCCGCGTGCTAGACGCTGCGCGACTGAGCGCCGAGCGGCATCAAGTGGTGGCATTGAGCCCGGTAGAGAGCCATGGAATAAAATTAGAATAAAATTCTAAAATGAGTTGATATAGAAATTATTTTCTAATAAAGTCATTTTCAGCGACCTGCCTCGCAACCTGTTTCAACCCTTTTCCTGCTTGCTTGCCTGCTTACTGAAATCGTCACGCCTCATCCATAAAACCAACAAGAATGTGGAGAAAGACTTTTCATGAAGACCAAGATCCGCTTCGCCTCACTTGCCTTGTCCCTGATGTTCGCCAGTGGCGCGGCGCTCGCCGATATGAAGATCGGCGTCAGCATGTCCCAATTCGATGACACCTGGCTGACCTACCTGCGCGAATCCATGGACAAGAAAGCCAAGTCCTATCCCGAGGGCGTGCAGCTGCAATTCGAAGACGCCCGCAGCGACGTGGTCAAGCAGTTGAGCCAGGTCGAAAGCTTCATCAGCCAGAAGGTCGATGCCATCGTGGTCAACCCGGTGGATACCGCCGCCACCAAGAAAATCACCGAAGCCGCCGTCAAGGCCGGCATCCCGCTGGTCTACGTCAACCGCCGTCCCGATGACCTGAAGCTGCCCAAAGGCGTAGTCACTGTCGCCTCCAACGATCTGGAGGCCGGTGAAATGCAGATGCAGTACCTGGCCGACAAAATGGGTGGCAAGGGCGACATCGTGATTCTGCTGGGCGACCTCGCGAACAACTCCACCACCAACCGCACCAAGGGCGTCAAAGACGTTCTGGCCAAATACCCGAACATCAAGATCGAGCAAGAGCAGACCGGCATCTGGTCGCGGGACAAGGGCATGACCCTGGTCAACGACTGGCTGACCCAGGGCCGCAAGTTCGACGCGATCGTGTCCAACAACGACGAGATGGCGATTGGCGCGGCCATGGCCCTGCAACAGGCGGGCGTCGAAAAGGGTAGCGTGCTGATCGCCGGTGTCGATGGTACGCCCGATGGTTTGAACGCGGTGAAGAAGGGCTCCCTGGCGGTCTCGGTGTTCCAGGACGCCAAGGGTCAGGCGGACGGTTCGATCGACACCGCCGTGAAAATGGCCAAGAACGAGCCGGTTGAACAGGCCGTGTGGGTGCCATACCGCTTGATCACCCCGCAAAACGTCGACACGTTCAAATAGCCCGTCCGTTCAATAACAACAATAAATACGCAAGGTTGCGACCGCGACCTTGCTGATGGAGTACCTGATCATGTTCGCTTCAGCGACTGCTTCGAGCACCCCGTTGGTGGGTATCCAGCCAGCTGCAACACCTGTCGATGAGCCGTACCTGCTGGAGATCATCAACGTCAGCAAGGGATTTCCCGGTGTGGTGGCCTTGTCCGATGTACAGCTTCGGGTACGCCCCGGTTCCGTGCTGGCCCTGATGGGCGAAAACGGCGCGGGCAAATCCACCCTGATGAAAATCATTGCCGGCATCTATCAACCGGACGCCGGTGAACTGCGCCTGAGGGGCAAACCGGTGGTTTTCGAAACGCCATTGGCTGCGCTCCAGGCCGGGATCGCGATGATTCACCAGGAACTCAACCTGATGCCGCACATGAGCATCGCCGAGAACATCTGGATCGGCCGTGAGCAGCTCAACGGTTTCCACATGATCGACCACCGTGAAATGCACCGCTGCACGGCGAAACTGCTGGAACGCCTGCGGATCAACCTCGATCCGCAAGAGCAGGTCGGCAACCTGAGCATCGCCGAACGGCAGATGGTCGAGATCGCCAAAGCCGTGTCCTACGATTCCGACATCCTGATCATGGATGAACCGACCTCGGCCATCACCGACAAGGAAGTCGCGCATCTGTTCTCGATCATTGCCGACCTCAAGAGTCAGGGCAAAGGCATCATCTACATCACCCACAAAATGAACGAAGTGTTCAGCATCGCCGATGAAGTGGCGGTGTTCCGTGACGGCGCCTACATCGGGCTGCAGCGGGCCGACAGCATGGACGGCGACAGCCTGATTTCGATGATGGTCGGCCGCGAGCTGAGCCAGTTGTTCCCGGTGCGTGAAAAGCCGATCGGCGATCTGCTGCTGTCGGTGCGTGACCTGAAACTGGACGGCATTTTCAAGGATGTTTCCTTCAACCTGCACGCCGGCGAAATCCTCGGCATTGCCGGGTTGATGGGCTCGGGACGGACCAACGTTGCCGAAGCGATTTTCGGCATCACCCCGAGCGACGGTGGCGAGATTCGTCTCGACGGCGAGGTGGTACGCATCAGTGATCCGCACATGGCGATCGAGAAGGGCTTCGCGTTACTGACCGAGGATCGCAAGCTCAGCGGCCTGTTCCCGTGCCTGTCGGTGCTGGAGAACATGGAAATGGCGGTGTTGCCGCATTACGCCGGCCACGGTTTCATCCAGCAAAAAGCCCTGCGCGCCTTGTGCGAAGACATGTGCAAGAAGTTGCGGGTCAAAACCCCGTCGCTGGAGCAGTGCATCGACACCTTGTCCGGCGGTAATCAGCAGAAAGCATTGTTGGCTCGCTGGCTGATGACCAATCCACGAATCCTGATTCTCGACGAGCCGACCCGCGGTATCGACGTCGGCGCCAAGGCCGAGATCTACCGGCTCATTTCCTGCCTCGCCAGCGAAGGCATGGCGGTGATCATGATTTCCTCGGAACTGCCGGAAGTGCTCGGCATGAGCGACCGGGTGATGGTCATGCACGAGGGCGACCTGATGGGCACCCTCGACCGCAGCGAAGCGACCCAGGAACGAGTGATGCAATTGGCCTCGGGCATGTCCGCGGTTCACTAATGGATGCCGGTGCTGGTTGTGGCCAGCGTCGGCGACGCGATAGAAGGGTGAGTGTTTATGAACGCGATACTGGAAAACAAGCCAGCAACGGCCCAGGTCAAGAGTCGCCGGCGCTTTCCGACCGAGTTGAGTATTTTTCTTGTGCTGATTGGCATCGGCCTGGTCTTTGAAGTGTTTGGCTGGATCGTGCGCGACCAGAGCTTCCTGATGAACTCCCAGCGTCTGGTGCTGATGATCCTGCAGGTGTCGATCATCGGTCTGCTGGCGATCGGCGTGACCCAGGTCATCATCACCACGGGTATCGACCTGTCCTCCGGCTCGGTGCTGGCGCTGTCGGCGATGATCGCTGCCAGTCTGGCCCAGACGTCGGACTTCGCTCGGGCAGTGTTCCCCTCGCTGACTGACTTGCCAGTGTGGATCCCGGTGATTGCCGGGCTCGGGGTGGGACTGCTGGCGGGGGCGATCAACGGCAGCATCATTGCCATCACCGGTATCCCGCCGTTCATTGCCACCCTCGGCATGATGGTCTCGGCCCGTGGCCTTGCGCGTTACTACACCGAAGGCCAACCGGTGAGCATGCTCTCGGATTCCTACACGGCCATCGGACACGGCGCGATGCCGGTGATCATTTTCCTGGTGGTCGCGGTGATCTTTCACATCGCCCTGCGTTACACCAAGTACGGCAAATACACCTACGCCATCGGCGGCAACATGCAGGCGGCGCGTACCTCGGGGATCAACGTCAAGCGGCATCTGGTGATCGTCTACAGCATCGCCGGGTTGCTGGCAGGCCTGGCGGGTGTGGTGGCGTCGGCACGGGCCGCGACCGGGCAAGCCGGGATGGGCATGTCTTATGAACTGGACGCGATTGCCGCGGCCGTGATCGGCGGCACCAGCCTGGCCGGCGGAGTAGGGCGCATCACCGGCACGGTCATCGGCGCACTGATCCTCGGGGTCATGGCCAGCGGTTTCACCTTCGTCGGCGTCGATGCTTACATTCAGGACATCATCAAAGGCCTGATCATCGTGGTCGCAGTGGTCATCGATCAGTACCGCAACAAGCGCAAACTCAAGCGCTGAGTCTCAGATAAAGCAGCCAATGCGCCACGCCTGTCCCGCGTGGCGCAACCATTTGTCTTCTATATACAGCCGCGTGATTGAATTTCTTGCTATAAACGCACTCCGATAACCACCGCAAAGGCTGCCGTAGAGCACTTTCAGGGCTTTGTCGGACAAATTCGCTGTCTTTTCAGTTGCTGAGGCCTCAAGTCGGCCTTAGACTGCCGCCCCTCGTAAATTGAGTGCCGGGTGGCGCTTGGAATTAAACGGCGCCGTTCCGATGGCCGACCCAGGTCCGCCGGAACGCTCCCTAATTCGCCTTAATGCACGTTTTTTTATAGAGATATCAATGACAAAGGACAAGTTGCTGGCCATGCCGGCGGATGACTACATGAATGCCGAGCAACATGCTTTTTTCTCTGAGCTGTTGCAGAACATGAAAGTCGAAACCCATGAGCGCATCGAACAGAACCGCATCGCCATCGAAAGCCTGGACACCCCGGCCGATCCGGCCGACGCTGCTTCTGTTGAAGAAGAGCGCACCTGGCTGGTGAACGCGATCGATCGCGACCAGCGCATGCTGCCTCAGTTGGAACAGGCTCTGGAACGCATCAAGGAAGACAGCTTCGGCTGGTGCGACGACAGCGGCGAGGCCATTGGCCTGAAGCGCCTGCTGATCAGCCCGACCACCAAATACTGCATCGAAGCTCAAGAGCGTCACGAACAGATCGACAAGCACCAGCGTCAGGCCTGATTCTGCGAGGCAACCCATTTAATGTGGGTTGCCTTTGAAAAGATCGCAGCCTTCGGCAGCTCCTACGGGTTTAAGCGAACTCCTGTAGGAGCTGCCGAAGGCTGCGATCTTTGCTTTTTGACGTCTGCGAAAAATCCTGCGCACTTCTATTGATCTGCTGCAACGCCCACTACTAATGGACCATAGATAATGGCCTTGTAGTGGCGTTTAATGCCGATACAACAATTAGAATGGCTCGGGGGATGACGAAGATGACGCGTGACGGATCTGTGGTTGCAGCAGTGTCTGCACCCGTACTTTTGCCGAAAAACCTTTGGCTGACGCCGACCCTGCAAAGCATCGCCCTGATGCTCTTGTTGTGCGGCATGACGCTGGGCGGCTGGTCGCTTTACCTTGGCTTGCCATTGGCGGTGCTGGTGATCTGGCTACCTCGCTTACGCTCGCGCGCCACCCCTGAGGCAACCCCCGTCGACAGCGCCAGCGCGATTACCGAGTTGACTCGGGATCTTTCCTACACCACCAGTCATAACGCGTTGTCTGCCGCCGGCGTGGCCTTTTCGGTCAAGCAACTGGCCGACAAACTGCAATCGCAGCTCGGTGCCGCGGCGCAGATAGTCAGCAACGCCGAAGTGATGATCGCGACCGAACAAGCCACCTCGACACTCAGCCGGGAAGCCCTCAGTGCGGCCAGCGAGGCCCATCGGAGCAGCGCGGCAGGACGTACGGAGCTGATCGAGTCCATCGCCCGTATGCATCAACTCAGTCAGCGCGCCAGTAACAGCCGTGAACTGATCGAAGCCCTGAGCCTGCGCAGTGACGATATCCAACGGGTCACCCTGGTGATCCAGTCCATCGCCAGCCAGACCAATCTGCTGGCATTGAACGCGGCTATCGAGGCGGCGCGGGCCGGCGAGCATGGTCGCGGATTTGCGGTAGTGGCCGATGAGGTTCGCGGTCTGGCCGCGCGCACGGCGACGGCCACTGGCGAAGTCGGGGAGATGGTCGCTGATATTCAGCAACGCACCGCGCAAGTGGTGGAGCAGATCCGTCAACTGTCCAGCGACCTCGACACCGGTGTCGAACAGGTCGAGCACACCGGTCAGCACCTGGAGAACATTGCACGTCTGGCCGCTGGCGTCGAAAGCCAGGTCGGGGAAATCGCCAGGGGCGCCGACACCAACCGCGAACAACTCGATAGCCTGTTTCACGCCATCGAACAGATGCGCAGCGACCTGGCGATCAGCGACCAACAGACCCAGCGCCTGGCCCAGGCCGCGGTGCAAATGGAGGGTCAGGCCGAAACCATCAGCGAACGCCTCGCCGAAGTCGGGCTGGATGACTACCACCAGCGGATTTATGACCTGGCCCGCGAAGGCGCGAGTCAGATCGCGGCGCGCTTTGAAGCGGATATCGACGAGGGCCGCGTGAGCCTCGATGACCTGTTTGACCGCAATTACCAAACCATTCCCAACACCAGCCCGGCCAAGTTCCAGACCCGTTTCGATCGCTACGCCGATCAGGTCTTGCCGGCGATCCAGGAACCCTTGTTGCCGCGTCATGAAGGTCTGGTGTTCGCCATTGCCTGTACGCAGCAGGGCTATGTGCCGACCCACAACAAGGTCTTCAGCCAACCACTGACCGGTGATGCGCAGGTCGATACCTTACAGAACCGCACCAAACGCAAATTCGCCGACCGCACCGGAATCCGCTGTGGCAGCCATCAGCAGGCCGTACTGCTGCAAACCTACACCCGCGACACAGGTGAGCTGATGCACGACCTCTCAGTGCCGATCATGCTCAAGGACCGGCATTGGGGTGGTCTGCGATTGGGTTACAAGCCGGAAAACCCTCGTTGAGACCTCTCCCTGTAGGAGCTGTCGAGTGCAACGAGGCTGCGATCTTTTGATCTTCGCTTTTAAAACATCAAAAGATCGCAGCCTCGTTGCACTCGACAGCTCCTACAGATGCAGGCTAGTGAGTCTGATGCATCCGCAGGTTCAGGTCGTCGACCACCCGCGCCCAATCAGCGTCTTCACGCAATTGTTCTTTCAGGAAGCCGGCCTGCTGCGGGGTCCAGAACTCGGCATCGATGAGTTTTTTGTTGTCAGCCAAGGGCGAATGGCTGGCGATGAAATCGTCGATGGCTTTCTCGTTGGAGTCCAGACCGAGTTGGTCGAACAAGCCTTTCAAGTCATGTATGGGTGAATCCATGTTCATCTCCTTGCGGGTCGCGTCGAGTGCGAGATCTGAGGGGCGGCTTCATTGCATCTGAGGGAGCCGCGCTTCAGGAGTTCGATGGCGATGTTCGTAAGCAAAAATGAGCATAGACTGCAAACCGACTATCAGGCTTTCAATGCGCCTTCATCGACTGCAAGCTTCAGCGCCTTGGCGGCTTCCTGCGCAGCGATGGCGGCGACGTCCGACGTCTTGAACCAGCGATCCTTCTCGACCTGGTGATACGTCACGGTGGTCAGCGGTGGTTTGGCGCGCATGATAATGACTGCCTGGAATTCGCCTTCGACTTCTCTGGCTTCGCCCCGGATAAAAAATTCACCGATATCAAATTCCGTCACGTAGCAGCCTTCCCTTGAAATATTCTGTTGTTTTGAACGCCGCCCACCCTGGGGACGGGTTTCATTGGTCGGGCAGTATGGCAGTAGTTGCATGCCGGCGGCTGAGTTAAGTCGCCGGCATGACGAAGCGTCTATGGAAATGAACGGGCGGGACCGTCAACCGCGTAACTCGAGCGAGCGGGCAAGGGCGCAGGCTTCGTTATGATTGCCGCGGAAACCTCTGACGCGGCCGGTGGAAATTTCCTTGATATGAAAAAAGGCATTGCCGGCCAGAATGACCCGAAAGCGTGGCCGGGCGAGCTCTTCAGGGTAGTATTCATGCGATTGAAACATCCCCGGGGGCAGTGTCCTCGAGCTGTTCGTATTGGGCGCCTGAGGGTGAGCAAAATGTGTCAGCGTGCACATATGAAGTCCTTTTCGTTGTTTTACCGACGTGTGTACGTGGTTTTGGGTAGTCTCGATGAGCATCGCTGCTCTAGAATCACCGTCAGTGTTTGGCGATCGATGTTCATCTAAAGCAATTTTTTGCTGGCGATATGTCGGAAAAGTGCTTTTGTTAAAGAGATTTTTCCCTAAAGTTGGTAGTCCCGTTTTTCTGGCCGTCGGAAGGGCTTTTTCCTTCAACCTCTGACGAACGCCAGGCAAGACGACGTGAGTGTTGTTCCAGTAGTCTTCTCAAGCCTCGCGATGGATGAGCCCTCTGCTCGTTTCAGGATTTCAACCTGGGCCTTTTTGCGACACCTTCGGCATTGCCGCTTTTTTCTGCTGTGCGCTGTTTTCCTGCGTGCAGCATCATTTTCAGATGTGGGGATGTTTCCTTGGCAGTAAGTAATCTCGATATGCATGCTTTGTTCGTGCTGGGTGATTTGCGCGCAAAGCTGGTTAAACAGTTCCAGTCACGTTTTGTTTACATCACCGAACAGAACGCTGAAGGCATTTATATTGCCGAGATCGACACCGAAGAGGCGCTGGTGGTTGATGACAAACCCGGGCTTAAACTCAAGGTCGGCGATCATTTCAGCGCCTCTGTATTGCCCAGTCGCGAAGGCGGCAAGCTGGACATCAAGTTCCGCGAAATCAAACTGACGGTGTACGGCCTGGGTGATTACGCGTTCGTCACCACCGCTGATGGCCATGGGATCGTGTTCAAGGAAGGCCATAGCGTGGTGATGGTGTTCGCCGCTCACCAACAGTTGCAGGAAGGCCTGACCAAAACCCTGAAAGCCGTCACCGCCAAGGCTGCCAAGTGGCGCAAAGGGGAACTGGTCACCTTCAAGGCCAGCGAATAATGACCCTGACCCGCGCCGACTTCCACGAACAGAACCAGGTCAGTGCGCAAGCCGAAGCCCAGCGGCTGTTCGATCAGAAGGCCGTTTTGCAAGGTGCATGGCTGGGTTGGGTGGCGTCACAGATCTATACGTTACGTCCGGCGGAGTACGCCAGCATGGTACGAAGAGCGCTGTCGCGCTTGCAGGAACCTCCCGAAAACTGATTGACCTCCCTCGAAAGCAGGAACCTCTACTACAGTCAGTGGACTGAGTATTCAGAGGCTTTGCGGTCTTCTGCCAGGCCATCCTGCTATTGCTGTGAACAGCACGAGGTGCAAAAGCATGAACGGATTTCGACGGTTGCTGGCCGCTACTATGGCCACTTTCGGATTGTTGGCTTCACCCGTTCCGGTGTTCGCTGCCCAGGCGCCGATCCACTTCGCCGATCTGAACTGGGAAAGCGGCAGCCTGATTACCGATATCCTGCGGATCATCGTCGAGAAGGGCTACGGGCTGCCGACCGATACCTTGCCGGGGACGACCATCACCCTGGAGACCGCACTGGCCAACAATGACATTCAGGTCATTGGCGAAGAGTGGGCCGGTCGCAGTCCGGTCTGGGTCAAGGCTGAGGCCGAAGGCAAAGTCGCGAGTCTGGGCGATACGGTCAAGGGCGCCACCGAAGGTTGGTGGGTACCCGAATATGTGATCAAGGGCGACCCGGCGAAAGGCATCAAGCCGCTGGCGCCGGGCCTGCGCAGTGTCAGCGACCTGCCGAAATACAAGGACGTGTTCAGAGATCCGGAAACCCCGGGCAAGGGGCGCTTCCTCAACAGCCCGATCGGCTGGACGTCGGAAGTGGTCAACAAACAGAAACTCAAGGCGTATGGGCTGGACGACAGCTATGTGAATTTTCGCAGCGGCTCCGGGGCAGCGCTGGATGCGGAGATCAGTTCTTCGATTCGGCGCGGCAAACCGGTGCTGTTCTATTACTGGTCGCCTACGCCGTTGCTCGGCCGCTTCAAACTGGTTCAGCTGGAAGAGCCGCCGTTCGACGCCGATGCCTGGAAAACCCTGACCGACGCCGACCACCCGAATCCGAAACCGACGCGCTCACTGCCCTCGAAGCTGTCCATTGGCGTGTCCACGCCATTCCAGAAACAGTATCCGCAGATTGCCGAGTTCTTCACCAAGGTCGACTTGCCAATCGATCCATTGAACAAGGCGCTGGCCGAGATGAGCGAAAAACATACCCCGCCACGGCAGGCGGCGCAGGCGTTCATGAAGGCGCACCCGGACGTGTGGCAGGCCTGGGTGCCCAAGGATGTGGCGGATAAAGTCTCCGCCGAACTGAAATAAACCGATAATCCTGTAGGAGTTGCCGCAGGCTGCGATCTTTTTGACTTTGTTTTTAACAACAAGATCAAAAGATCGCAGGCTTCGCCAGCTCCTACATGAAGCGGGTACATCCGGTAGATCGATGATTAAAACCGGGTTTGTACCGCCAACTCGAAGGTACGCGGTGTGCCGAGGTAATACGCCGGTGACACATGGGCAAACTCGGCATACACCTCATTGGTCAGGTTGCGCACCCGCCCGGTGACGGTGGTGTGTTGATCGACCTTGTAGCTGAGGAACGTTCCGTAGAGCGTGTACGACGGTACGGTCAGGGTGTTGGCGCTGTCGGCAAACACCGAGGCCACATACCGCGCATCGACACCGCCCTGCCATTGCGGCGCAAAGTCATAGGTCAGCCACAGATTGCCGACCCGGTCCGGCACGTTGGTCGGTGTGTTGCCTTTGCGTGAAACCACGACACTCGCCGCATTCTTCTCGTTGAATTCGTCGTACTGCGCATCGACCCAGGCGAAGTTGCCTTCGGCCAACAGCTTGTCGGTGATCCTGAACGAACTGGCCAGTTCGATCCCTTTGGAGGTCTGTTGACCCACGGGAATGCTGCTGGTCGGATCCAGTGGATCGGTGACTGCGAAGTCCTTTCGCTCGATCGTGTAAGCCGCCACTGTCGCCGAGCCGCGACCGTCCAGATAGTCGAATTTACTGCCGACTTCCCATTGCTTGCCGGTGGACACGTCGAAATCTTGCGTGCCGTTGGGTTGTTCGGCGGCGGTGCTGTATTGCACGTAGACGTTGGCTTCGGGGATGAATTGGTAAGTCAGGCCGACCCGACCGGTCACCGGCTCCCAGCTGCGCTTGAGGTGCCGGGGGTTGCTGGCGGTCACGACGCGGTGGTTGGTCACGTCCAGGTCGATGTCGTCGTAACGCAGGCCGGTCAGCAGCGCGAGTTTGTCGGTGAGGGCCAAACGGTTCTCGGCGAACAGGGCTTTGGTGGTGACTTCGTTGGTCTTGTCGCTGACAAAACCCGGTCGGGCGCCCGGGATGTCGTAGAAGTGACCCGGCTGAAAGTGATTCGGTTCGACGGTGTTGGCACCTTTGACGTTCAGCGGCGAGTTGGTGGTCTGGTTGACCTTGTACTCGAAGCCGCCGGACCAGGTCGTGTCCAGCCCGAACAACGTGTTGTCGTGACGCAGTTCGAACTGGTTGCCGTTCTGCTCGCCCTGATGCCGGACCTGATACGCCGTGGAACGATTCACCGCACTGTTGTCGGTGTTGTACTGGTAGGTTTCCAGGTTGCGGTAATCGCGCTGGCTGTCGAGGTGGTAAAGGGTGTTGCGCAGGGTGGTGCTGTCGTTGATCCGGTAGTCGATGATCGAGCGCACCCAGATCGAGCGCTGCTCGTAGCGGCCGTCCTCGACGTTGTAGTTGTTGAATCGGTTGTGCTTGTCGATCTTCAATTCGCCGGCCTTGGGGTTGAGCACCGGCGTGCCCCAGTAAGGGCTGTCTTCGTGTTCATCCTGATATTCCAGGGCCAGGGTATGGGACAGGTTGGGCGTCAGGTCGCTGAGCAGCGAGAACGCCACGCTCCACGCATCACGCTCCTGACGGTCGATGTAGCCGTTGCCGGTGTTGTGGCTGACGTCGAGCCGCGCGTAGTGCTGCACATCCGCGCTGGCATCGCTCAGGGCGTGGTTGAGGCCGAATGCGGTCTCGGTGGTGTCGTAACTGCCGTAGCTGACCCGGCCTTCGATGGCTTGCTCTTCACGCGTCGCCAGTTTGGTCACGTAGTTCAGCGAACCGCCCACGGAGCCAGCACCATTGATCAGCGATGACGGGCCGCCCACCAGCTCCACGCGATCATAGATCCAGGCGTCTACCGGCCGGGCGAGGCCGCCGGAGACATTGATGCCGTTGAACATCTGGGTGATCTGGCTGCTGGTGAAACCGCGGTAGGAGACGAACCCACCGAAACCCGGCGGTGCGCTGGCGTTGACGCCCGGTAGGGTGTTGGCGGCGTCCTGGAAGTTCTGCGCACCGTGGCGCTCGATGTCGTTGCGGTTGGCCACGGCTACCGAGGCGGGGGTTTCGCGCACGCTCAGGCCAAGCCGCGACGCCATGCCGCTGGACTGATCCAGACTCAGCCCCGGCTCATCCGCCGCTTCGCCGTCAATGGTGATGGGGGCGAGGTTGACGGTGGATTGTGCCCAGGCGTTAACAGACAGGCAGCCGAACAGGCTTGCCAGTAAAGGAATGCGTTTCATCGATGAATCCTGAATGCTTGACTAGGAAACAGCGCACACGCCAACGCCACGCGTTGGCGGGGTGGGCTGATCGGAAAAGGCGAAGAAATTCAGGCGACAGGCGGAGCGCGAGGGTTGGCCGAGGGCCAGGTGAAGCGGGCAGGGAGGTCAGCATTGGCGACGACGGCCAAGGGCGGACTGTGTTGCTGCGGGAGGATCGCCAGGGTCAGGCTGGAGTTGAGCGCCGGGCCCATGCCGCCGGTGGAGCACAACGGGCAGCCGAAGGCCTTGGACAGGGTCGGCAGTTTGTCTTCGGAGGTGTTCGACGAGGCCGGCAGCTGGCTGGCCGGGTCGACGGTACAGAATTGGCCGCCGATGCCGTTGAGCTGCATCCCGACCATTTGCCCGTGACCGATACTGCAGGCGAACACGTTGAACAGCACGCAGCAATAAAGCATCCAGGCCATCAATGTGCGATCAGTTCGGGCGAGTTTCATGGGGCGGCACTTTATCATCGCCAATGACGAATACCCTTACAAAATCGTTCAAGGAAGTTCATTCTGCTGCGACATTTCACGCTGGAAGTCCGAACATGAGCCTATTGATCGCGCAATGGATGGCTGCCATCTTCCTGTTGATCAGCCTGATCCACCTGTACTGGGCGGCAGGTGGCACGTTGGGTAGCGAGGCGGCGGTCCCGCGAATATCCGCAGAGGGCGGTGGGGAATCCAGGCCGGCCTTCAAGCCTTCAGGCTTTGCCACGTTGCTGGTGGCGGTCGGGCTGCTGCTGATTGCGATGCTGGTGTGCTTGCGGGTCGGCCTGTATTTGCCGACGGTGCATCACTCGTCGTTGCAATGGGTGATCAGCGCGATTGCAATGCTGATGTTCGCCCGGGCGATCGGCGATTCGAATTTGATTGGGTTCTTCAAGCAGGTGAAGGATTCGAAATTTGCCCGGCTCGACACCTGGGCGTATTCGCCGTTGTGTGTGGTGCTGGGGGCGGGGTTGTTGGCAGTCGCCTGGATCTGAGGCAAGGCAAGATCAAAAGATCGCAGCCTCGTTTCACTCGACAGCTCCTACAGGGGAATGCAAACCCATGTAGGAGCTGTCGAGTGAAACGAGGCAGCGATCTTTTGGCGTCTAACTCCCACTCTCAGTGCGCCGACTGCTCACCTCAGCCGGCACATCATCCCCCGCCATGCGCTTGCGAAACAGCGCCGCCCGCGCCAGCAACAGCGTGGTCACCGGCACCGTAATCGACAACAGAATCGGAATCAGCCAGGCATGCAGCACCGGCCCGGACTTGAGTGCCGAAAAATAAATGATCGAGGCCAGCGCCACGCACCAGGCGCCCAATGTCGACGCCAGCGCCGGCGGGTGCATGCGCTGGAAGTAGTCCTTCATCCGCACGAGGCCAATGGCACCGATCAGCGCAAACAGACTGCTGAGCACCAGCAGGATCGCCACCGGAATTTCAACCCACAGAGACAGTTCAGCGTTCATTCGATCACCTCGCCACGCAGCAGGAATTTCGCCAGGGCAAACGAGCCGACGAAACCGAACAGTGCAATCAGCAGCGCTGCCTCGAAGTAAGTGTCACTGGCATAACGAATGCCCAGCGCCAGCATCATCAGCATCGCGATGATGTACAGGTAATCCAGCGCCAGAACCCGGTCCTGGGCCGACGGCCCCTTGAACAGCCGGATCAGCGTCAGAATCATCGCCAAGGAAAAGATGAACAGGCTCAGCAGGATTGCGTTTGACAGCAAGGCGCTCATTCGAAGATCTCCATCAAGGGGCGCTCGTAGGTCGCCTTGAAGTGCTGGATGAACAGCGCTTCGTCATCCAGATCGAAGACGTGCAGCAATAGAATGCTGCGGTCCAGCGCCAGTTCCGACCACACGGTGCCGGGAATTACCGTGCAGATCATCGACAACGCGGCCAGGCCGTTGGCGTCACGCAAGTCCATTGGCACCTTGATGAAGCGCGAACGCGGTGGACGGCGACCGCTGTTGAGCACGCCCCAGGCCACGGCGAGGTTGGACACCACCACATCGCGACCGACAAGAAAGAACAAACGCACAATCACGCCCGGCCGACGAATACGAATCGGCAGCGGTCGCAGCTTGCGCATCATCAACGGTGCGCAGAACCCCAATACCGCGCCCAGCAGCAGATTGCCGGGACTCATCGACAGGTTCAGCACCAGCCACAACAACCACAGTGCCAGCGACAACCAGGGAGCAGGAAACAGTCGCTTCATGGTTTGGCCTCCGCGATCGCGGCTTTGGCTTCCGGGCTCGGAACCGCACGGGTGCCGAGTACCGCCATCACGTATTGCTGCGGGTTGTTCAACGCTTGGGCGGCCGCCTGGGTGTAGCGCAGCAGCGGTTCAGCCTTGAAGGTCAGCGCAATGCTCAAGCCCAGCAGCGCAATGATTGGCACGCATTCGAAACGTCGCAGCAACGGCGACGGCCGCTCCTCGGGTGTCCAGAACCGCTGGATGCCCAAACGCGAGAAGGCAATCAACGACGCCAGACCGGAGAGAATCAGCAACGCCAGCAAGCCCCACGCGGCATTGGAAACCGGCTCATCGCTGCCATTGCCCAGGCCCAACGGATTGAGCAGGGCGCTGAGCAAGCCGAGTTTGCCAATGAATCCCGAGAGCGGCGGCATGCCGATGATCAGCAGCGAGCAGGCAATGAAGCTCAACCCGAGGAACGCCTTGGTCCAGGGAATCACCTGGCCGACCACGGCTTTCTGTTCGTCATCGAGGTTGATGCCTTTGGGCGGCTGCAAGGATTCCATCGGTCGCGGCAGATCGCCGTCATCGAACAACGGCATTTCATTGGCCGAGCGCGAGCGCTCGATCAACTCGGCCAACAGGAACAACACGCTCAACGCCAGGGTCGAGCTGACCAGATAGAATAGTGCCGCGCCGATCAGGTTGGGCTGGGCGAAACCGATGGCCGACAGCAGAATCCCGGCCGACACCAGAATGCTCAGGCTGGCCAGGCGCTCCAGTCGTTGTGCGGCGAGGATCGCCACCGCAGCGCAGACGATGGTCGCCATACCGCCGTAGATCAGCCAGTCGCCGCCAAAGTACGCCGAGGCGCCGGCCTGGCCGGAGAACAGCAGGGTCCACAAGCGTAGCAAGGTGTAGACGCCGACCTTGGTCATGATCGCGAACATCGCTGCCACCGGCGCGCTCGCCGCGGAATACGCCGGCACCAGCCAGAAGTTCAGCGGCCACATCCCGGCCTTGGCCAGGAACGCCACGGCCAGAATCCCCGCGCCGGCATGCAGCAGGCCGCGATCGGCTTCCGGCACCAGCGGAATTTTCAGCGCCAGGTCGGCCATGTTCAGGGTGCCGGTGACGCCGTAGATCAGCGCCGCGCCGATCAAAAACAGTGACGAGGCCAGCAGGTTGATCGAGATGTAATGCAGCCCCGATGACACCCGCGCCCGACCCGAACCGTGGAGCATCAGGCCGTAGGAGGCCGCGAGCAGCACTTCAAAAAACACAAACAGGTTGAACAGGTCCGCCGTCAGGAACGCGCCGTACAGGCCCATCATCTGAATCTGGAACAGCGCGTGGAAGCTCGAACCGGCGCCGTCCCAACGGGCCATGGCGAACAGCAGGGCGCTGACGCCGATGATCCCGGTCAGCACCAGCATCAGCGCCGATAGTCGATCGACCACCAGCACGAGACCGAACGGCACCTGCCAGTTGCCCGGCAGGTACACGCCGATGGAGCCGGGGACGCCCGTTTCCTGAGTCCATTGCAGCAACAGCACGGCAATGCCCAACCCCACCAGGCTGGAAAACAGGTTGATCTTGGCCTTCAGCGGACGGTGTTTCTCGCCCAGCATCAGCATCACGGCGGCGGTCAGCAGCGGCAGCAGAATCGGTGCAGCGATCAGGTGCGGCATCAGATTCATTCTTTAGGCTCCCGGCCATCCACATGGTCGGTACCGGTCAGGCCCCGGGAGGCCAGCAGCACCACCAGAAACAGCGCGGTCATGGCGAAGCTGATCACGATGGCGGTCAGCACCAGCGCTTGCGGCAGCGGGTCGGTGTAGTGCAACAGGTCCTGCGGCACGCCGTCCTTGATGATCGGCTCCTTGCCGATAAACAGGCTGCCCATGCTGAAGATGAACAGATTGACGCCGTAGGACAGCAGGCACAGGCCCATCACCACCTGAAACGTCCGTGGCCGCAGGATCAGCCAGACGCCAGACGCGGCCAACACGCCGATGGCGATTGCGATGACTTCTTCCATCAGACGGCTCCTTGCGTGGCGACGGATCTGGGCAGGGCAGCGGTCTTGTGACCCCGTACCGATTGGTGAGCGAGGGCGGTGAGGATCAACAGGGTCGAACCGACCACCACGGCGTACACGCCAATGTCGAAGAACAGCGCACTGGCGATGTGAATGTCACCGAACACCGGCAGTTCGAAATGCCAGGTGTGGGTGGTCAGGAACGGATACCCGACGGCCATCGCCCCGAGTCCGGTGACCGTGGCGAACAACAAACCGGTGCCCATCCAGCGCAGCGGTCGCAGGCTCATTTGTGCCTCGACCCACTGCGTGCCGGCGACCATGTATTGCAGGATGAACGCCACCGACATCACCAGACCTGCGACAAAACCGCCGCCTGGCTGATTGTGGCCGCGCATGAACAGGTAGACCGACACCACAAAGGCGATCGGCAGCAGCAGGCGAACCAGCACCGCCGGTACCATCATGAAGCCGAGCGCGGTATCGCTGGCGTGACGCGGATTGACCAAATCGGTCACCACGTCCGGTGCCAGCAGACGCTGCTGGGCCGGCAACTGCAGGCTTTCTTTTGGCGGGCGGAAGCGTCGCAGCAGGGCAAACACCGTCAGGGCCACGGCCACCAGTACGGTGATTTCACCGAGGGTGTCGAAGCCGCGGAAGTCCACCAGCATCACGTTGACCACGTTGCTGCCACCGCCTTCGGGCAGGGCGCGGCTGAGGTAGAACGAAGAAATGTCGTTTGGGGTCTGGCGCGTCAGCATCGCGTAAGCCAGCAACGCCATGCCGCCACCCACCACGGTCGACAGCAGCAAGTCGCGGATACGGCGGATGCGTGCCTTGCGCAGGCTGCTTGGCAACGGTGACACCTCTTCGATCCGTCGAGGTAGCCAGCGCAGCCCGAGGAGGATCAACACCGTGGTCACCACTTCCACTGCCAATTGCGTCAGCGCCAGGTCCGGCGCCGAGAACCAGACAAAGGTCACGCACGTCATCAGGCCGCAGACGCTGACCATGGTCAGGGCCGCGAGCCGGTGATACTTGGCCTGCCACGCCGCGCCGAGGGCGCAGGCAATCGCCAGCAGCCAGAGGATCACAAACACGATCGAACCCGGAATCTTCGGCCGGTCGCCCCAGCTCAGGCTGCTGTGGAGCATCGGGATCAACCCGGCCAACACGGCCGCGAGCACCACCAGGAACAATTGGGTTTGCAGGCGCTTGGTGTTGATCCGCCGCTCCAGACGACGGGCCAGGCGCATCATGATCACCAGGCTGCGTTCGAACAGGCGCTTGCCGTTGAATCGGCCAATGATCGGCGGGTACTTGAAACGCCCGTGTTTGAGCTGATTGCGCAACAGCAGGTAAAGCACGATGCCGCAGGACATGGCGATCAGGCTCATGATCATTGGCGCGTTCCAGCCGTGCCAGATCGCCAGGCTGTATTCAGGCAAGGTGCCGCCCACCACCGGCAGGGCAGCCGCGGCCAGCAACGGGCCGACCACCTGCGCCGGGAAAATCCCCACGACCAGGCAGGCGAACACCAGCAACTCCACCGGCGAGCGCATCCAGCGGGGCGGCTCGTGTGGGGTGTGCGGCAAATCGGTGGCGGTCGGGCCGAAGAACACGTCGACGGTAAAGCGCAGCGAGTAGGCGACGCTGAAGGTACCGGCGATGGTCGCGACGATGGGCAGCGTCATCTCGATCCAGGCCGTGGCGTTGATGAACACGGTTTCGGCGAAGAACATCTCTTTGGAGAGGAAGCCGTTGAGCAGCGGCACACCGGCCATGGAAGCACTGGCGACCATGGCCAGGGTGGCGGTGAACGGGATCAGCTTGATCAGGCCGCTGAGCTTGCGAATGTCCCGGGTACCGCTTTCGTGGTCGATGATCCCGGCGGCCATGAACAGCGAGGCCTTGAACGTGGCGTGGTTGAGGATGTGAAACACCGCAGCCACAGCGGCCAGCGGACTGTTCAGGCCCAGCAGCAGGGTGATCAGGCCCAGGTGGCTGATGGTCGAGTAGGCCAGCAAACCTTTGAGGTCGTTCTGGAACATCGCGCAATACGCACCGAGCAACAGGGTGCAGGCACCGGCGCCGCTGACGATGTAGAACCATTCTTCGCTGCCGGACAGCGACGGCCAAAGCCGTGCGAGCAGAAATACCCCGGCCTTGACCATGGTCGCCGAGTGCAGATAGGCCGAAACCGGTGTCGGCGCCGCCATGGCGTGGGGCAGCCAGAAGTGGAAGGGGAATTGCGCGCTTTTGCTCAGGGCGCCGATCAGGATCAGGGGTAGCAGAATAGGGTAGAGGGCGTGTGCGCGAATCAGATCGCCGGCGGCCAGGACCTTTTCCAGGTCATAGCTGCCGACCACATGGCCGAGCAGCATGACCCCCGCCAGCAAACACAAACCGCCTGCGCCGGTGACCATCAGCGCCATATAAGCACCGCGTCGCGCATCGGCGCGGTGGTGCCAGTAGCCGATCAACAGGAATGAAAAGAGGCTGGTCAGCTCCCAGAAAAACACGATCTGGATCAGATTTCCGGAGATCACCAGCCCGAGCATCGCGCCCATGAACGCCAGGAAAAATGCGAAGAACCGCGGCACCGGATCGTCCGGCGACATGTAGTAGCGGGCGTACAACGAAACCAGCGTGCCGATGCCCAGCACCAGCATCGAGAATAGCCAGGCGAACCCGTCCATGCGCAGGACGAAGTTCAGGCCAAGGCTGGGCAACCAGAAAAATTCTTCGCGGATCACGCCGCCATCGGCGATTTGCGGGTACAAGAGGGCGACCTGAACGGTGCCAATCAAGGCAACCAGGCCAGCCAACAAAGATTCGGTGTTTCGCGCGTTGTGCGGCAGCAACGCTGCCAGACAGCTGCCGATAAAAGGCAGAAGCAGTAGAACTATCAGGGACATAGGCTTCTAATCTGCGGAAGTTTGTGAAGCATCATACGTGCCAGCTCCCGGATCACCAAACGCCAAGCTGTCGCAGAATCCTACAAGGTAGACGGAAAAAACCTGATTCACATTGTTTCAAAGGTCTGTTTTCAGCAGGTCTGGCCCCTTCGCGAGCAAGCCCGCTCCCACAGGGTCCAGTTGTGTTCACACCATTGCGGTACAACACAGAACCCATGTGGGAGCGGGCTTGCTCGCGAAGGCTATCTATCAGGCGCCACAGATAGTGCGGCTTAACCCTGCGTTTCCCGCCCCAACTCTTCCTCAGACGCAGCAGCCTTACCCTTGGTCTTCAACTCACTGACAATCACCGCCGCCACAATCAACCCCGCGCCCACCAGCGCAATCGCCGGCAACCGCTCCCCCGCGATCCGCCCGACAATCCCGGCCCACACCGGCTCGCCCGCATAAATCAACGTCGCCCGGGTCGGCGAAACGCTCTTTTGCGCCCAGTTCATCGCCACTTGAATCGCCGCACTGGCCGCGCCCAAGCCCAACGCGCTGCATAACAGCAGCCAGGAGAAGTCCGGAATCCTTTCCTGAGTCGGCACCACCATCAAAAACGCCAGTACCGAGGTGACCGCCAATTGCACCACCGTCACCCGCCGCACATCGACCTGGCCGGCATACGTGCTGATCAGAATGATCTCCGCCGCAATCGCCACGGCGCTGATCAACGTGGCGATTTCACCCGGGCTGAAATTGAATGAAGCGCCGGCCGGTCCCGACAGCAACATCAACCCGGTAAACGCCAACATGATCCCGATGCTCGGCATCAGCCCCGGACGCCGCCCCAGCACCAGCCATTGCAGCAACGGCACGAAGGGCACGTACAACGCGGTAATAAACGCCGACTGACTGCTGGGAATGCTCTGTAACCCGACGGTCTGCAATCCATAGCCAAGCATGATCGCCACGCCGATAAAGGCCCCAGCCTTGAGTTCGAACAGCGGCAGCTCCCGCAGCTGACGCCAGGAAAACAGCGCAACAATGATCGCCGCCGCGGCAAAGCGCAGACCGACGAAGAACATCGGCCCGCTGACGGTCATCGCATGTTGCACCAGCAAGAAGGTGCCGCCCCAGACCATGGTGATCAGCACCAGCACGCACTCGGCCTTGCTGAACCGCGAGAAACGGGAGGAAGTGTGAGGGGTATTCACCGACGTCATAACCTTGCGCGCTACCTGAGGGGGACGCACAATGCGCCGAATGTTGCGCAGTATACTGCCCAGCCCCACTAAGTGAGCAATATAGTGCACAAAGATTCTACTCAGCGGACTTCGGTCCTTCAGCACGTCAGCCAAAACGTTCGACGCTTGCGCCATGCTGCTGACATGAGCCAGGCGTCTCTGGCGGAAAAATCCGGAGTCAGCCGGCGGATGCTGGTGGCGATCGAGGCCGGCGAGAAGAACGTCAGCCTGACCACCCTCGACCGCGTGGCCGAAGCGCTGAACGTCGCATTCAGCGACCTGATCCAGGCGCCGGATGCACGCGATCCGAGTCGCATCAACGAAGTGGCCTGGGCCGGGACGATTCCTGGCAGCAAAGCCGTTTTACTCTCCAAAGCCACCGCCACCCGTGAGGTGGAACAATGGGAGTGGTGCCTGCAACCAGGGGAGATTTATCCGTCGCAACCGGACGCCGAGGGCTGGAGTGAGCAGATCTATGTGTTTGAAGGCTGCCTGACGCTGATGCTGGGCGATACACCGCATGAGATTGCTGCGGGAGAGTTCTACATGTTCGCCAGCAACCAGCCCCACGCCTATCGCAACGATGGGCCAGTGGTGGCGCGGTTTGTGCGAAATGTGGTGATCTAGCTGTTCGCCAATCAACACTGGATAGACACTTTGCTGTTTTAAAGCTGCGAGCCTTTCTCGGATATTCTTTAACCTATTGAAAATAAGGTGATTTAGTTTCAGGCACGACTCCTGCAAAAGCTCTGGTGCATTCACCAGATCCCGGAGTCGGCCCATGACAGCCTCTGCCCAACCCCTTCGCACCGCCCATGTGATCCGCTCGGACGCCGAGGCGATTGCCGTCGCCCATAAGCTCGCCGCACGCTTCGCCATCGAGGCCAGTGTCCGCGACCGCGAGCGACGCCTGCCAGTCGCCGAGCTCGACGAGTTTTCCGCCAGCGGCCTCTGGGGCATCACCGTTCCCAAGGAATACGGCGGCGCCGGCGTGTCCTACGTGACCGTCGCCGAAGTGATCAAGATCATTTCCGCCGCCGACTCATCCCTCGGTCAAATCCCGCAAAACCACCTCGGCGTGCTCGACATCCTGCTGCAAACCGCTACCGAAGAGCAGAAGCGCTACTACTTCGGCAAAGTCTTGCAGGGCTACCGTTTCGGCAACGCCTTCTCCGAATCCAAAAGCAAAAACGCCGGGGCCTTCGAAACCCGAATCCGCTTCGATAAAGACACTGCGCAGATTGATGGCGAGAAGTTTTACTGCACCGGGGCCTTGTTCGCGCACATCGTGCCAGCGGTGGCGGTCAATGAAGAGAACAAGGCCTTCATCGCCTTCATCGAGCGTGACGATCCCGGCTTGACCGTCATCGACAGCTGGGACGGTTTCGGCCAGCGCACCACGGCCAGCGGCGGTGTCACCCTGAAAGCGGTGAAGGTCCCGCTCAGTGCTGTGATCCCGGCCCACAAGGCCTTTGACGAACCCACCGCCGACGGCCCGATTTCACAAATCATCCAGGCCGCCGTGGACACCGGCATTGCCGTCGGCGCCCTGGAAGAAACTAAACGCTACGCCCGCGAAGCCCGACCCTGGATCGACAGCGGACAGGATCACGGCTGGCAGGACCCGTTCAGTATCGCTGCGATCGGCGACTTCGAATGGCGGGTCCACGGCACCGAAGCGATCCTCAAAAAGGCCGGCCGCGCAATCGACCACGCACTGCTCAACCCCAACGAAGACACGGTGGCCCGCGCTTCGGTGGTGGTCGCCCAGGCCAAAGTCCTGTCCGCCGAGATCGCCTTGCTTGCCAGCAGCAAACTCTTCGAACTGGCCGGTACTCGCTCTGTGCTCGGCAAGTACAACCTCGACCGCCACTGGCGCAACGCCCGGACGCACACCCTGCACGATCCGGCACGCTGGAAATATCACCTGATCGGCAACTACCTGCTCAACGGCGTGAAGCCTGCGCGCCACGCCTGGAACTGAGGAGCCCACCATGAACGCTTTGACTCAACCGATTGTTGCCGGGCAGCCCCTGGCCAAAAGTCAGCATGATTTGCACAATGCTCGCAGCTTGCTTGATGCGACGTTGCGTTTCGTCCGGCAGCAGACCCAAACCACGGATGACCCTTACGTCATCAGCCGTTTTGGTGACTTGCACATCCGCATTGAAGTCGCCGCCGCGCTGCTCGAACGCGCCGAAGACTTTCTGAACAGCGTTGATGACGACACGGAAATCAGCGTCGCCATCGCCGAGTCGCACCTGGCCAGCGCCGACGCGCTAAATGCCGTCAGCAACGCTGAATTCGAACTCACCGGCCAACGCACCCTGTTGCCCGGATCGTTGCATGACCCATTGCACCGGAAACTCCACCTCATCGGTAACTTCCGCCTCAACGGCATCCATCCCCCAAGCTTTCGGAGTGCGGTTTGATGGCCCGTGAAATCCGCCTCAACGCCTTTGACATGAACTGCGTCGGCCATCAGTCGCCCGGCCTGTGGGCGCATCCGCGAGATCGCTTCTGGCAATACAAGGATCTGGAGTACTGGACCGATCTGGCGAAAATCCTCGAACGCGGCAAGTTCGACGGTTTGTTCATCGCCGATGTGCTGGGCATCTACGACGTCTACAACGGCAATGGTGACGCGGCGATCCGTCAGGCGGCGCAGGTGCCGGTCAACGACCCACTGCAATTGATTCCGCCGATGGCGCTGGTCACCGAGCATTTGGGTTTCGGCCTGACCGCCTCGCTGTCCTTCGAACACCCGTATCCGTTCGCCCGACGCCTGTCGACGCTCGATCACCTGACCAAGGGCCGCGCCGGCTGGAACATCGTCACCTCTTATCTGGAAAGCGGTGCGAAGAACCTCGGCCAGAAAAACCAGACCGAACACGACGCTCGTTACGACTTCGCCGAAGAGTATTTGGAGGTTTGCTACAAACTGTGGGAAGGCAGTTGGGAAGAGGGTGCGATTCTGCGGGATCGCGAGCGGCGGATCTTCAGCGACCCGAGCAAAATCCACGAAATCCAGCACGTCGGTAAGCACTTCCAGGTGCCGGGCATTCATCTTTGCGAACCCTCGCCGCAACGCACGCCGGTTCTCTATCAGGCTGGCGCATCCAGTCGCGGCAAGCAGTTTGCCGCCGAGCATGCCGAGTGTGTGTTCGTTGCTGCACCGTCGAAAGTGCTGCTGAAGAAAACCGTCGCCGACATCCGCCGTCGTGCTGCCGAAGCCGGGCGCGATCCGTCGAAGATTCTGATCTTCAACCTGCAAACCGTGATCCTCGGCGAGACCGACGCCAAGGCCAAAGCCAAGTTCGAGGAATACAAAACCTGGGTCAGTTACGAAGGGGCGATGGCGTTGATCTCTGGCTGGACCGGGATCGATTTCAGCCAGTTCAAACCCAATGAGCCGCTCAAGCATGTGCATACCAACGCCATTCAATCGGCGGTGGAAGCGTTTTTCACGGCGGACCCGAACAAGGTCTGGACCCCGAATGAACTGGCTGACTGGGTGGGCATCGGCGGTTTTGGTCCGTTGTTTGTCGGCAGTCCCGAGACCGTCGCCGATTTGCTGCAGGAGTGGGTCGAGGAGACCGATGTGGACGGCTTTAACCTGGCCTATGCATTGACCCACGAAACCTTCATCGACGCTGTGGAATTGCTGGTGCCGGAGTTGCAGAAGCGTGGGGTCTACAAAACCGAATACGCGCCGGGGACCTTGCGCGAGAAGTTGTTCGGTGAAGGGCCGCGATTGCCGGAGATTCATCCGGGCGCGGGTTATCGAGACCTGGCGGCGTTGCGGCAGCAGGAGAAGAAAGTCGCGTCCTATTCATGATCGTTCCCACGCGCAACCTGCGCCTGCCCGGCTATCCGATTCCATCCTGCAAGCCAGCGGTATTTCTCTGTCCTACTTTGGTACTGCTTGATGAACCTTCCATGGGTTTGGCGCCTATTATCGTCCAGGAGATTTTCGAGATGAAACATTGATCAGTGAGAACGCCATGACTGAAACCCAAAGCGGACAGGCCACCGACGCCATTCGCCACGCGGACATCCTGATCGTCGGCGGCGGCCTCAGCGGGGCAATGCTGGCGGCGCAGTTGCTGCGCCTGCCGGGCAAACGCCAGGTGCTGGTGATCGAACCCCGCGCCGAACTGGGACGGGGCGAGGCGTACAGCGCGGTCGAGTTGGGCCACACGCTCAACGGCAATGCGGCGCGGATGAGCGTCGACCCGGACAACGCCGACGACCTGACCCAATGGCTGACCGATTACATCGCGGCCGGCGGCTGGCCGGAGTCTGACGAGCAACATGTGCCGGTCAGCGAGTTGTTCCCGCCGCGGGGGATTTTCGGCCTGTACGTGCAGCAGCGCCTGGCGGAAGCGCAAGCGGTGGGGGTGTTGAACGGTTCAACGGTCGAGCATGTGCGGGCCGAGGTGATTGACCTGCAAACGACGGACGATTCGGTGCGGCTGACCTTGAGCGACGGGCAACGCTTGCAGGGCGCCTATGCCGTACTGGCGACCGGGATGTTTCCCGCTGCACGCACGCCACAGACCGAGTCCAGCGGCTTGAACGCCGCTGCGCTTGATCCGTGGGACGTCGCGGCCATGCAGCAATTAGATCCGCAGTCGACCGTGCTGATCATCGGTTCGGGCCTGACCATGGTCGACGCCGTGGTGTCGCTGGAACAGGCCGGGCATCGCGGGCCGATTGAAGTGTTTTCCCGGCATGGCTTGCTGCCTCATGTACGTCGTCAGCCGCCGGCCTGGGCAGATTTTCTTGCCGAGGATCAGAGCATTCGCACACCGCGACAGCTGGTGCGCGAACTGCGTCGGCATTGCCGGGACGCCATCGCTCAAGGCATCGACTGGCAGGCGCCGCTCGACACCGTACGGGCGCACATTGGCCGCTTGTGGAATCAGGCGACGGACGTGCAGCGTCGGCAGTTCGTGCGGCATGTGCGGCCGTGGTGGGAAAGTCATCACCACCGCTCGCCGCCGTTGAGTGCCGAACTGGTGGCGCGGCTGCACAAGGAAGGCCGATTGCGGATTCAGGCGGCGTCGTTCAAAGGGCTGGAGCCTTCAGCGCACGGAGCAGTGAGCATCCGCATTCGGCGTCGTGGTGAAGCAGAAACTACCATTGTCAGCGGCGCGGCATTGATCAACTCCAGCGGCATCGAATATGACTGGCGACGGGTCGCCCGACCGCTGCCACAGCAACTGCTGGCGCGCGGACTTGTCCGGCCGGGGCCGTTGGCGCTGGGGATTGCAGCGGCAGTCGATGGCGCGGTGCTGGATGCCGATGCACACGTCGCCAGTCGTCTGTTCGCCATGGGCCCACCGTTGCGCGGCATGTGGTGGGAAAGCACGGCGGTGACTGACGTGGCGAGCCAGGCCAAGGCACTCGCCGCTCGCCTGACAACAACGCCGCCCCTGTAGCAGCTGCCGAGCCTGCGAGGCTGCGTTCGAGCGCGCAGCGGTCGCAGAATCAGGTAATGCGTTTTTCAGCCAGACCGTGCACTCAGGTTTTACGACCGCTGCGCGCTCGAACGCAGCCTCGCAGGCTCGGCAGCTGCTACGGATTTTGGTGATCAGCTATTACGAAGAAACCCCGGATAGATCGGATCTACCCGGGGTTTGTTGTTTAAAGCGGCGCAACGCCGTTGATCAATAACGCTGATACTTCGAACCGAACTCAGGGCGGTTTTCAGCGACGTAGAGTGTGCTCGCCTGGCTGTCTTTGTGATCAACGCCGACGGTTTTCACGTTCAGTGTGGCCGGTTGGCTGACTTTGGCCGCTGCAACGACCTGTGAGGTGGCGTGAGGGGCGGCGATGGCGGAGGTAGGGCCAAGAACCGAAAGGGCGAAACCAAGACCGATAATGCTTTTCATGATAGTGCTCCAGAGCGTGGGGAGAAGATGTGGCCACTGTAGTGCTGGAGCATCGCGATGAAAAAACACCCTGACGCATAGTTGTTATCGAGAGCGTTGATCCGTTGTCAGCGGGGTGTGTTGTCGCTGAGCCAGCGCTGCTTGAGTTGTTCCAGGCGCCCATCGTGGTTCATCTCGTCCAGCGCCTGTTGCCAGCGCGCGACCTGGCGCGCATCGGTTTGCGGGGAAAACGCGATGTAGGTGCCTTGCTTCATCAGCGGCATCTGGTAATGCAACTGGTCGGGCGGCAACCCTTCTTCACGGGCCATTGTGGCGGCGGAAAGGGTGTCGGCCACCACATACTCGGTGCGCCCCAGACGTGCCAGACGCATCATTTGTTCGGGGGTTTCCACGCCGTATAGATTGTTCAAACCTTGTTTTTGCAAGTAGCTGTAGACCAGCCATTTGCGCGGGACGGCGATGCGGCCCAGGTTGCCGGCGTCTTGCAAATTGCGCACCGGTTGCTGGGTGCCATTGGCGGAATAGAGCGCCGTTTCCACGTCCATCAACGGGCCGACCCACTGGTACTGGCCATCGCGCTCAGGAGTGCGCAACACGGTAAACACCCCGGTAGCGGGCTCGGTCGTGGCGATGAGCAAGGCGCGCAGCAGGGGGACTTGTTGGAAATGCACCTGGTCGCCGGCACTGTCGGCCAGCGCCTTCACCACATCCACACCAAACCCCACCAGTTCGTTGCCTTGCTGAAAATGCAGGGGCGGATGGTTGTCGGTGAGCAGGTTCAGATCGGCCGCGACCGCAGTAAAGGTCAGGAAATACATCAGGCATCCGGCAATGCGCTTCATGAATCGTCCTTGATGAAATGAAGCGCAAATCTTAGTACGGGTGTGCTGCAAATGTCCCGAGGAATTATCGGACTATTGCGTCAGATCTCAGGACTTAGGGGCTTCTGCATGGGGAGATGCAGATGGGTTTTGTCTGACGGAACACAGTCAAATGTGGGGGTAAGCTCGCTCCCACCTTCGTTCTCTGTCTTGATGTAGATCGCGATCAATACCGCTGATATTTCGAGCCGAACTCGGCGCGGTTTTCCGCGACAACCACACCACCGCGTACCGCATTGCTCAGGCTGACCGAGGCCACACGGTCGGGCGGCTACGACTGGGGCGCGCGCTCGGCGGACTTCGTTTCGGCGCTCTGGCCGGAGCGGGTGGAGGCGCTGGTCTCGGTGAGTGGCTACCTCATCGGCAATCAGGCCGCAGGCAAGAATCCGTTGCCGCCCAAGGCCGAGCTGCAATGGTGGTACCAGTTCTACTTCGCTACCGAACGCGGCCAGGCCGGTTACGAAAAAAATCGCCACGACTTCGCCAAGTTGATCTGGGAGCTGGCCTCCCCGAAATGGACCTTCGACGACGCGACTTTCGATCGCAGCGCGGTGGCCCTGGACAACCCCGATCATGTGGCTATTACGATCTTCAACTATCGCTGGCGGTTGGGCATGATTCAGGGCGAACCTCAATATGAAGCGCTGGAGCAGCGGCTGGCCAAGGCCCCGGTCATTACGGTGCCGACCATCACTATGGAAGGGGATGCCAACGGGGCGCCACATCCGGCTGCCGAGGATTATGCCAAGCGCTTCACCGGCAAATATGAGTACCGACTCATCAACGGCGGCATCGGCCACAACTTGCCGCAGGAAGATCCGCAGGCCTTTGCCAAGGCCGTGATCGACGCGGATCACCTCTGAGATCGCGTACCTGTTGCAAGCCAGGCAGCAATCTATGTGGGAGCGGGCTTGCTCCCACAGGGGGTATGGCCTGCTACGCAACCACTTGATAACACGGCACATACGCCGCGCCACCTGGCAGTTTCATCCGGTGCTGGGCGACGAAGGCCTTGAGCAGTTGATCCAGCGGTTGCATCACCGCCGCATCGCCACGGATCTGGTAAGGCCCGTGCTCTTCAATCAGGCGGATGCCCTTGTCCTTGACGTTGCCGGCGACGATGCCGGAGAACGCGCGGCGCAGGTTGGCGGCCAATTCGTGGGCCGGCAGGTTGCGGCTCAGTTTCAGGTTGGCCATGTTTTCGTGGGTTGGATCGAACGGACGCTGGAAGCCTTCGTCGATCTTCAACAGCCAGTTGAAATGGAACGCGTCATTGCGCTCGCGGCGGAACTGTTTGACTGCCTTTAGACCTTGAGTCATTTGACGCGCGACTTCAGCCGGGTCGTCGATGATGATCTCGTAGTGTTGCTTCGCGGCCTCGCCCAGGGTGGCGCCGACAAACGCGTCCAGTTGCTCCAGATACGGCGCGGCATGTTTCGGTCCGGTGAGGACCACGGGGAAGGGCAGGCCGGCGTTGTCCGGGTGCATCAGGATACCGAGCAGGTACAGGAACTCTTCGGCGGTGCCGGCGCCGCCCGGGAAAATGATGATGCCGTGGCCGACGCGGACGAAGGCTTCCAGACGTTTTTCGATGTCCGGCAGGATCACCAGTTCGTTGACGATCGGGTTCGGCGCTTCGGCAGCGATGATGCCCGGCTCGGTCAAACCGAGGTAGCGGCCGCCGTGGATGCGCTGTTTGGCGTGGGCGATGGTCGCGCCTTTCATCGGGCCTTTCATCACGCCAGGACCGCAACCGGTGCAGATGTCGAGGCTGCGCAGGCCCAGTTCGTGGCCGACTTTCTTGGTGTATTTGTATTCTTCAGTATTGATCGAGTGGCCGCCCCAGCACACCACGATCTTCGGCTCGACGCCGGGGCGCAGGGTGCGGGCGTTGCGCAGCAGGTGGAACACGTAGTCGCTGATGCCCTGGGAGGTGCTCAGGTCGATGCGCTGGGCGTCGAGTTCGTTTTCGGTGTAGACGATGTCGCGCAGGGCGCTGAAGAGCATTTCCCGGGTGCTGGCGATCATTTCGCCATCAACGAAGGCGTCGGCCGGGGCGTTCAGCAGTTCCAGGCGTACGCCACGGTCCTGCTGGTGAATGCGGATTTCGAAGTCCTTGTACGCCTCGAGGATGGTTTTTGCGTTATCGACATGGGCGCCGGTATTGAGGATGGCCAGGGCGCACTGGCGGAATAAGGTGTAGGTGCTGCCGGATCCGGCTTCGCTCAGTTGCTGTACTTCACGTTGAGAAAGGGTTTCCAGGCTGCCTTTTGGGCTGACCGAGGCGTTGATTACTTGTCGTTGGGTCATTCAATGATCCTTAAAACGATGCCATCCATACAGGCAAATGGCATCCGAATAGTATGTATCCATGAAAGAAGATGGCACGAACTGCGCTGTATCGCCATTTCCCCGTTTGACGATGAAAAGATGAAAAGGAGCCTCAGCATAGCTAAATCCCCTGCAGAGGCGATAATGCCCCGCAGCCTTTTTACCCATGCCCTCAAGGAACCCCGTCGCGATGTTCGAAATCCAGCCGCAGAACCCCGAACGCTATCGAAGCCAGACGCGACGCAGCACGATAATCATAGCCTTGATTTTCCTGGCCCTGGCGATGGTGTTGTCCACCACGGCGGTGGTGTTGTTCGGCGAACCCGGTGGCGACAATCTGCGATTTAACGTCGGCGGCGTGTTTGTGTCGGTGCTGCTGATGGCAGCGCTGATGCGCGGCACGTTCTGGACCCAGCCATGGATGGCCCCGGCGGTTTACGGCTGGCAGCTCAAGCGCAGCCTGATGAGCATCACCAACGTCATGCATCAGGTGACGGCGGCGGTGGAGAAGGAGGACCCGACGGCCATGAAGCTGCTGCGTTTCTACCATCTGGGGTTGAGCCAGATGCACGAGTTGGACGGCAACTCCAGTGATCACAGCCAGTTGACCCGCGAGATGGATCAGCACAAGGCGCGGATGGAGGCGCTGGGTATCGACACTGATCAGACGCAATTGAATCCCGCCTGGATCGAGGCCGTGAAGCAGGCGCCTCGGTAAGACCTGTGGGCAGAAACCGCCCCGTTGGGTCTAATGCCGATCAGTTAAGCCATTTCAGCCGCAACGCAAACCTTGTAGCCGCTGGCGAAGCCTGCGTTCGACTGCGCAGCAGTCGTAAAGTCAGACAATGCGGTGCGTCAGACCCACCGGGTACTTAGGGTTTACGACTGCTGCGCAGTCGAACGCAGGCTTCGCCAGCTGCTACAGATCGCGGCTTAACTTACGCCGCGATTATCGGCGGTAGCGTCGATTATCGGGATTGGCCTGACGTTTTGGACGTGGAAGACGGCGAGTCGCGCGACGGCCACTTCCTAAACCCTGATTCGTCGACAACCACTGAACCGTAGCCCTGGCGAGCCGGTGGTGAGAAAACCTCTCGCGCAAATCACCTATCCGGTGTTTGATGAGGCATAGTCGCCTGGCATCAGGCGGCTCATACCCGTCAGGGGGCATAAAAAGGGCGAACGGGAAGATTCGCCGTGTGATCAGCATTCAGGGAGCGTCATGGGTCATCCGTCCGTCAACAATCGAATTGAACAATCGCGCCATGGCGTGCCTTGGGTCGCCGAGCAAGCCGGGGTCACACTCAAGGTCCGCTCTGCGGTGATCCTGCTGGTCGCGGTGTGCCTGTCCATGACGGCTATCGTGATTTGGGAAGCCTGGAACTCGCGCCAGTACCATCTGCATGACAAGGAAGTGGCGATGTCCAACCTTGCCCAGACCCTGGCCTCGCAAGCGCAGGCGTCGATCAAGCAAGCCGATACGCTGCTGTTGACCCTGGTGGATCGCCTCGAAAACGACGGCATCGACCAGGCCCGGCTCCCCCGGCTGGAGCGTTTGCTCAAGGACCAGCGCAGTCAGTTGAGCCAGCTCCATGGCTTGTTTATCTATGATGAAGAAGGGCGCTGGGTTGCCAATTCCAACGGCGCCGTGGTGCCCGATGCCAACAATTCCGACCGCGAATATTTCATTTTCCATCGTGATCATCCCGATCGTGGGCCTCACATTGGCCCCTCGATCAAGAGTCGTTCGAGCGGTGAATGGATCATGACGGTGTCCCGCCGCGTCAATCATCCGGATGGCCGTTTTGCCGGCGTGGCGTTGGCAACGATTTATCTCAGCCATTTCCTCGGGCTCTACGACAGCATCGACATGGGTCATAACGGCGTGATCAACCTGATCGCCGACGATGCCACCATCGTCGTCCGCCGGCCGTTCAAAGAAGCTGAAATCGGCATCAGCGTCGCCAAGGGACCGTTGTTTACGCAACTGTTGCCCAAGGGCAATTCAGGCACGGCAATGGTCCCGTCCTATGTGGATGGCGTCGAGCGTGTGGTCGGATTTCGCAGGGTCGACGGTTATCCGCTGATCATCTTTGCGGCGCTGAACAAAGATGAAGTCCTGGCCGCCTGGCGTAAGGAGGTACTGCTGAGTGCCGGGATCGTCTCGTTATTCCTGGGGTTTCTGGGCGTCCTCGGTTATCGCCTCATTCGCCTCATGAGGCAGCAGAACCATGTGCAGGGCGTATTGCTGGATACGCAGGAAAAACTGATCGAGGTTAACCGCAGTCTTGAGTTGCTGGCGCTGGAGGACGCGCTGACCGGACTGTCCAACCGGCGTCAGTTCGATCTGTTCATCCTCGCCGAAATGGGCCGCGCCAGGCGCAACCAGACCCACCTCGCGCTGCTGATGATCGATGTCGATCACTTCAAGAGCTTCAATGATCTTTACGGCCATGTGGCCGGCGATGAGTGTTTGCGCAACATCAGCACGATCATCAGGGACAACATCAAGCGCCCCGGCGACCTGTCTGCCCGCTATGGTGGCGAAGAATTTGCGGTGGTACTGCCCGGCACCGACTACGTGGGGGCGTTTCTGGTGGCGGAAAAAATCCGCCGCGCTGTTCAGCAGGCCGGCATCCGACACAGTGAAGGGGCTGAAGGCACGGTGACGGTCAGCCTGGGGGTCGCCGCTTACGATCCGGCGTCACAAGCCCAGCCCAGCGACCTGGTGGGGGCCGCCGACAAGGCGCTTTACGTGGCCAAGGCCAGCGGCCGGAACATGAGCGTCATTGCCAACTGAATTCAAACAAACCGGTCACTGCCCTGAACCAGTTTGGTGGACAGGTACGATTGCTTGAGTTTTTCCAGCCACCAGCCCAAGGCGCGGCCGTCGTGATCGCCACGCCAGCCGGCATACAAGATATTCGGCTCACGCGGGTCGGCCATCTGTTTTTCAACCAGCGTGCCGTTTTTCAGCAACGAGCCGACCCGATGCTTCGGTAACCAACCCACGCCCAACCCGTCGCACTGGGCGAGGATCTTGGCGCGCATGGTCGGCACAGCGAGCACCGGTTGGCCGCCGGAGACGCCGTAAGTGCTGCCCTCGGTAACCCTGGACGAATCGGCCACGACAATCGCCCGATGCTGCGCAACCATGGCGCGTGAAATCGGCTCCTGGGCCCTGGCCAGCGGGTGCCTGGGTGACACCGCGAACACCCATTCCATTTCCCCCAGTTGCATCCAGCGCAAGGAAGGGATGGCCGGTGGTTCGTTGGTGGCGCCGATGATCAGGTCCGCGCGGCCTTCACGCAGGGCTTCCCAAACACCTTTGAGGACTTCCTGAGTGATGCGCAACGGCACGCCGGATTCCAGCGCATCGAACTCGTGAATCACCGGGATCAACGCTTCGAATTCGAGCAACTCATCGGTGACGATCCATAGCCGGCTCTCCCAGCCATTGGCCACTTGCTGCACCCGCTGGGTCAGCCGCGAGACGTCTTGCATCAGTCGCGCCGCCTCGTTCACCAGCAACTCACCCGCCGGGGTCAGTTGCAAGCGGTAGCGACGACGGTCGAACAGCAAGGCGTCAAAGCGTTCCTCCAGTTGTCGCGCCGCGTAGGACACCGTCGAGGGCGCCTTGCCCAAGTGGGCCGCGGCCCGGGACAGGCTGCCGGTTTCCCGGATGGCTTCGAGCAGCGTGAGATCTTCAATCGACAACATGGGCAGAGTCCTTGAACGAACAAGATCAAAAGATCGTCTGAACGCAGCCCGAACCTGCGGCAGCTCCTACGCGCCCGTTGGGCGCTGCCACAGCCTGATCAACCGAAGGTAGACCAGCACGTTGATCGCCAGCACCACGCTGCCCAGTCCCAGTTGAATTGCCGGTGTCAGGCCCGCCGGGTAAATGACCGGCCACACGTAATGTTCGATGAAACCGCCGCTATAACCGGTTTGCCCGGCCGCGTCGCGCATGAGGTTTTCCCACTGCGTCAGCGGGCAGGTCAGGTGGAAGACTTCCACCGACACACCCCACACCGCCGCGGGCAGGTGCCACCAGATCAGGGGGCGCCATTTGAGCACCAGCAGCCCGCCGAACAGCACGAACAGAATGAACAACAGATGAAACAGGACCAGCCCGTCGGCGGCGATTCGGTAAAGCATGTCGACTCCATGACGCGTTATGCGAATGGCTCCATGGTACTCGGGCTGGTTGCTGGCGCTCTATCGATTGTTGCTGTTCAACGCCGCCAGTACTTCCTTCAGACGCACCGCCATGGCTACGCTGCTGCGTTGCATCGGCGCGCGCAGTTCGTCGTCGATCAAGCCTTCAAGGGCCAGGGCGGTTTTCACCGGGGCGGGATTGGGCTCGATGAACAGGCTGTGAATCAGCGGCAACAGTTGGAAGAATGTCGCTCGACCAGTCGCTAACCGGTTGTCGCGGATCTGTTGATATAACGCCACGAACAGCTCCGGATGAACATGCGCCGAAGCGGCAATGGCGCCTTTGGCGCCCAGGCACAAGGCGCTGAAGATCTGGTTATCTTCGCCGCACAGCACGTCGACCTTGCCACTGCCTAGCAGCGCCAGGGTGTTGGCCTGATTGCCGCCGCAATCCTTGACCGCGACGATTCGCTCATGGGCGACGATGTTGAGCAGGGTTGCCTGCTCGAACGCCACGCCGGTGCGGTAAGGGATGTCGTAAAGAATGAGCGGAACGCTGGAGGCATCGGCGACGGTTTTGAAAAACGCTTCGAGGCCCGCCTGGGAAGGGCGGATGTAATACGGCGGCGGTACCAGCAAACCGGCCAGTGGACGTTTCAGGATTTCGCTTTGAAATTGCAGCAGCTCGGTCATATTGTTGCCGGCCAGGCCCATGACCACCCGTTCCGCCGGCACCTGCGCCAGCACCGCATCGAGCACCGCCAGTTGCTCGTGTTTGCTCAGTGCCGCCGCTTCCGCCGTGGTGCCGCAGACCACAACGCCATCGACACCTTTTTCCAGCAGATGATTGACCAACCGGCGCAAACCGACGAAATCGATCGCACCGTTGCGAAACGGTGTAACGAGAGGGACCCAGATACCTTGAAACGATGACATGCACTTACTCCTGAAGGTTGACCGATTTCGTCACCGTCAGAAGCGTAGAAGGCAGTAAGCAAGGGAGGGTGTCCGTCGCGCTCAATGTCCTGTCAGCTCATCTGACGGGACAGCGCGCCCCGGTCACATGAGCGACTGTTTCTTCGATTTGAGGGCGTGCGCAACGCAACCTTGCGCCTTGGCATTCAAGCCAATGACGACAGTGTTGAGGTTGAAGGTTGCGGACATACTTGCTTACACCCTGAATGAGGCGCTCAGTTTTAAAAGCCGGCGCGATTTTTGTCAATCGCGAAAATCAGCGAGCTCCGCACGCATTCTGCCGTTGTGCCTGGCCGCGGACCAAGTGCGCAAGATTGTTCAAGCCTTCGGCCATGACTGCTGGCACAGTCTGAAGTCTTTCCCTGGTTGTAGAGCGTTATGTCCAATTCACTCATGCCGCGCAGTGCCTTTCTTCGCGGCGCTGCGGCGATCATGCCGTTGTCCCTGGCCACCGCGCCCTGGGGACTGCTGGCCGGCTCCATGGCCATCGAGGCCAATCTCACGCCCCTGCAAGGCCAGGGGTTGTCGAGCATCGTGTTTGCCGGGGCGGCGCAACTGGTGGCGATCGGCATGCTCAAGGGCGGTGCCGGGATCTTTTCGATTTTGCTGACGACGCTGCTGCTGACCTCCCAGCATTTGCTCTACGGGATGAGCCTGCGTTCTGTGATTTCGCCGTTGCCGGGTCGCTGGCGTGTGGGGTTGGGCTTTTTGCTCACCGATGAGCTGTTCGCCCTGACCAGTGCGCATGACAAACAACAGTTCAACCGCTGGTACGCGTTGGGTGTCGGCCTGACATTTTACATCGCCTGGAACCTCTTCACCCTGGCCGGTATCGTACTGGGCAGCAGCATTCCGGGGCTGGAACATCTGGGACTGGACTTCTCCATCGCGGCGACTTTTATCGCCCTGATCACCCCCGTGGTGCGGAACGTGCCGACCGTGGTGTGTGTGGCGGTGTCGCTGTTCTGCTCGGTGCTGTTCAGCTACTGGCAATGGGGCTCGGCGCTAGTACTGTCGGGGTTGGCGGGCATGACCGCAGGCTTTATCTGCAACAAATTCTACGGTGGACGCACATGATGGTCTGGGCGGTTATTTTTGGCATGGGGCTATTGGTGTTCCTCAACCGCTATGTGTTTCTGGAGCCGCGGCTGCCCGTGCGCTTGAGCAGTAATGCGCGGCAGTTCCTGGGGTTTGCGGTGCCGGGCATGTTGACGGCGATCTGCGGGCCGATCGTGTTCATGCCGGACAAGCAGCTGAATCTGCAGTGGGACAACCCGTACCTGATCAGTTCGCTGGTGGCGGTGGGGCTGGTGCTTTACACCCGCAATACCTTGTTCAGCATGTTGTTGAGCATGGGATTCTTCTTTTTGCTGCGTTGGTGGCTCTAAGTCGTTCCCGTCGAAACTGTTCTACGCTTAAAGGTGACCCCTACAGGAAGAGAGGTGAGCATGGCTAATGATCCAAAGCGTCCGGACCCGGATGAAGATGTGGATGACGAACCCACGGAAGAGGAAATCGAGCGGCAGAGGCGTTCGACGCCGGACTGGAAGCACCCCGACGACGGTAAAGAACTGTCAGACCGCGACCAGGAACGTCCGCTGAAGCCTTGACCGATCTGCACATACAAAAAAGCCCCGCTATCAAGCGGGGCTTTTCATTGGGCGATTATTAAATCAGATCGCTTCATTCCAGCGAATGTGCGTAATACCCAATTGTTGCGCTTTGATGCGCGCGGTTTCGAGGTTGGCGTGTGCGGCGATTTGACGGTCGGAGTCGGGATAAGCATGGGCGGACGCCGAATGTATCGCCTCGACATCGGAAAACTGTTCGACCAGTTTGAAAAAGTGCTGACGAACGCCGTCGAACATATAGTGCACGGCATAGGGGATGAGTTTGCTCATATATTCCTCCTTGGGCCGAAGCTCAGTTTTTGAGAGTGGCTCGATGTCGGGTTCGTTCAGTTCTTTGGCTGAATGAACCCGGTCCATCAACTCAAACCTCTTCCAGCGTCAGAAAATCGGGGTGGGAGGCCCGATAACCCAAGGTCTTGTCGATCCAGGCGTTCAGCTCGTTGACCATGACTGGAGGTTTACCCGGATAGCGTTCGAGGGTTGTACGCAGGAGGTCGCCGATAGTGGCAATTGAATGCAGGTTGCGGGTCTTTATGTATTGCCCGATAAAACAGTCGAGTGGGTAATGTTCTGTCTTCGAAAGATAAACACACGCCAGACCATCGATTTGATTAATTATGAAATCGTCGCGCAATTTAATTCTCTGCAAGGCTTGTTGTTGTAGGGATTTCCTTGGTTTATTGACTCTTTGGTCAATTGCGGGGTGCCGAGGGAATGCGGCGCGCATGCTATCCATAGTTATTCTGAATGTATCGAAATGTCAGACAGGCGGTTAATAGTTAAATCGCCAAACAAAGGCAAGTGTTTCTTGGATGAGACGACATGTGTAACGATTAAGTGTTGAATATGTATATATAACTGTTGCTTATTCCTGCATTTATGTCTGTATTGATACGTTCAGGGTGTTTCATCAATCAGTGCAACGCCTTGATTTCTTGAATTGCCCACTGCTCTGTCAACCTTGTACCACTCGAAAACCTCGCTGACTTCACCCTGCAACAGCGCCATCTGCTCTGCGCGTTCTTTGGGGGTGGCCGGGTCAAGCCATTCCCGCGCCAGCGGCGCAGACAACACCACGGGGCGCCGGTCATGAATGTCGAGCATGCCGCCCGCACTGTCGGCGGTGATGATCACAAAACCGTCGTCGGCCCGCGACTCACCCCCCGCGCCGGGAAACTGTCCGATCGCCGCGCATAAAATCGGCGCCCGGTCCCGTCGGCGGATGAGCCACGGTTGCCTCGTCGAATCCCCGGCGTCGACCCATTCGAACCAGTTGTCGATCGGCACGATCGCGCGGTGCGGCCAGATCGCCCGGAAGAAGGCGCCGTGGGCGACTTTTTCGACCCGTGCATTGATCGGTGCCGCCCGATCCTTCGCCCAGCGCGGCCGCCATCCCCAGCGCTGAAAATCGGCGTGCAGGCCGTTGCTCTCCAGATGCAGGAGGGCGAGTTGCGTGGTGGGCGCCGCGTTGTAGCGGGCCAGCGGTTCATCACCGACGTGGTTGATCAACGCGTCGGGGATGCTCAGCACGGCGACAAAATCGTGAATGCCACGGTACTGCGACAGGCGTCCGCACATGGGCTGATACTCCGATTGAAGAGCTCTGACTGAAGCTCTCTGGCTGGAGATTTCAGCTTAGTTGCTCAGATCACATGGGCGCGCTGCAACTCGGTCAACGACAAGGCCTTGAGGCGAGCCAGCAAAGGGTCCCGCCGGTCACGGGGATGGGCCAGTTGCACCGCAAGCTCCTGACGAATGCTGCTGGGACGATTGTCCATCACCAGCACCCGATCACTGAGGTACAGCGCTTCATCCACGTCGTGGGTCACCAGCAGCAGGGCGATGGCGTGACGTTCGCCCAGTTGCAGCAGCAGGTCCTGCAGTTTCATTCGGGTAAAGGCGTCCACCGCGCTGAAGGGTTCGTCGAGCAACAGCACCTGCGGTCGCGAGTAGAGGCCGCGAGCGATCGCCACCCGCTGCGCCATGCCGCCCGACAGCGCTTTGGGCAGGGCTTGAGCAAAACCGCCGAGGCCGACTTCGTCGATCAGTTGCGCGACCCAGGCTTTGTCGTATTGGTTGTCGGCGCTGAAACCAATGTTCTGTTCGACTGTCAGCCATGGCATCAGTCGTGGCTCCTGGAACACAAAAGCGACTTCCCCGGCGCTGCTGAGCACTTCGCCCTCAAAGTCCTTTTCCAGGCCGGCGATGATCCGCAGCAACGTGCTTTTCCCGCAGCCGCTGGGCCCCAGTAGGCTGACGGCCTCCCGGGGTTGTAGTTGCAAATGGATGTTATTGAGCACGGTGGTGGCGGCGAAGGTTTTGCGCTCGACGCGAATGTCCAGCAGGTGGTCGGTCATGGCTCAATCCTCTGCGTTTTGGCCGTTGAAGGTGTCGCGCCAGGCGAGGAAACGTTTCTCCAGGCCGGCGAGGATGCCATCGCTGAGTTTGCCCAACAGCGCCAGCACGATGATTGCCGCCAGCACGATGTCCGGGCGTGAAGTCTCGCGACCGTCGCTGAGCAGATACCCCAAGCCTTTGGTCGCGGCGATCAGTTCGGCGGCGACCAAAAACATCCAGGCCAGGCTCATGCCGCTGCGCAACCCGGTGAACAGACCGGGCAGGGCGGCGGGCAGCAGAATTCGGCGCACCAGTCGCGGCCGGCTGAAACCGTACATCTGCCCGACTTCCACCAGTTTGCGGTCGATGTCGCGGATCGCCGCGACGCCGTTGAGGTACACCGGGAAGAAGGCACCGATGGCGATCAAGACGATTTTCGAGGTCTCGTCGATGCCCAGCCACAGCAGCAACAGCGGCACCCAGGCCAGACTTGGAATCGAGCGCAGGCCGGCGAACGTTGGCTCCAGCCAGGCTTCGGCTTCGCGGCTCAAACCGACCCACGCGGCGAATACCAAGGCCAGACCGGCGCCGATGGCGAACCCCAGCAGCACCCGCAACAGGCTGGCGCTGATGTGCTTCCACAGCGCGCCTTCGGCGAGGTCTCTCAAGGTCAGCGCGATCTCGCTGGGGGCCGGCATTTGGTAAGACGGCAACCAGCCGATACGCACGACGAATTCCAGCAGCAGGATGATCAGCACCGGTAGGGCGAGGGCCTTGAGGCGGAGTTTCCAGGCGTTGTTGAGGCGTCGGAGTGCCGGCAATGCCAGCGGGGCGGACAGGTGTTTACTTTTGCTGGTCATTGGGTTCTCCGGTCACGACGAATCAAGATCAAGAGATCACAGCCTCGTTTCACTCGACAGCTCCTACACGAGCCACGGTTTCTTTGAAGCCGATGTCGATCAGTTGGTCGATCACTTGATCGACATTCACCCCACGACGAACCAGTTCTTCGGAAACCAGGATCGGTGCGGCAGCCTTGGAAGCGATCACATCCTTGGCGGTCAGTTGCGGGCTGCTCAGGTCGGTGCGCGATAATTGCAGTTTGGCCACTTCCAGCGGCAGACCGGATTCGCCAGCGAGTAGCTTCGCCAGTTCCTCGGGATTTTTTACCGCCTACTCGCGAGCTTGCTCGTAGGCATTCAGTACGGTGTCGATGGTGTGTGGGTGTTCTTTGGCATAGCTGTCGGTGACGCTGACCACGCCGTAGCTGTTGAAATGAGTGTTGCGATAGAGCAACCGGGAGCCGGCCTGAACCTGGCTCGCGGCCATGTGCGGATCGAGTCCGGCCCAGGCGTCGATGTCACCTTTTTCCAGCGCAGTGCGACCGTCCGGGTGCTGCAAATGCACCAGTTCCACATCGTCTTTGCCCAGGCCTGCCTGTTGCAGGCTGCGCAGGGTAAACAGGTACGGATCGGTGCCCTTGGTGGCGGCGATTTTTTTACCTTTCAGATCGGCCACGGTCTTGTAGGGTGAATCCTTGCGCACCACCAACGCCGTCCATTCGGCGCGGCTGTAGACGTAAACCGATTTGATAGGGCTGCCATTGGCGCGGCTCAGCACGGCGGCGAGGCTGGCGGAGGAGGCGAAGTCGACGCCGCCGCTGTTGAGGTATTCCAGCGAGCGGTTGCTGCCCTGGCTCAGCACCCAGCTGACCTTGGTCTGTGGCAGGGCTTTTTCCAGAAAGCCGAAGTGTTTGAGCACCAGGCTCACGGGCGAGTAATAGGCGTAATCCAGATGCACTTCGGCCGGTGGCGCTTCAGCGGCCTGGGCAAGCGGTAGCAGGCTCAGCGCCAGGGCGCAAGCGCTGAGCAGAGATCTGACGTGGGGAAAACGGAAGGTGGTTTTCATGGGACAGCTCCAGGCAAGGCGGCGAAGTTCTTATTTCCAAAAAAACATTTTTTATAAATGCTTCCTGCATAAAAGGAATATTGCAGGCTCTGTGCCATGTTTTACGTGACGAGTGTTTTCAAGGCCTTGGCGCTGAAGCAGGGGCAGAGAAATGTTCAAGGGAAAACAGTCTGTTTAGTCGCTGTTGCTGGGCAAACACTGTTCGCTGCTGGTCATGAGCTTATGCATAAATCGAATTTTAAAAGCCTCTTGTAAGAGCGTTATGGTCTATCGCAATAACCCTCAAGGAGCCCCCGATGAACCTGTCCCGATTCGTGCGCAGTCTGCTGACTAGCGCACTGTTCGCCGCACCACTGGCTTACGCCGCCGAGCCCGTCGTCCTGCACGTCGGTGATCAGAACTACTACAACGTTCGCGCTTCGGTGGAGGCGTCGGGCGTACTGAAAGATGCGCCTTATACTGTCGACTGGAAGCACTTCCAGGCCGCCGCGCCGCTGGCCGAAGCGCTGAACACCGGCGCGCTGGATCTGGGTTTTCTCGGCGATTCGGGTTTTCTGTTCCTCGCCGCCAAGCAGGCGCCGGTGAAACTGATCGGCGTGTCGCGGCAAAACCCCGACACCATCGCCTTGCTGGTGCCCAAGGACTCACCGGTCAAAACCATCGCCGATCTGAAGGGTAAGAAAGTCGCTTATTGGCCCGGTGCCTGGAGCCAGCAACTGACCCTGCGCGCCCTGGAAAAAGCCGACCTGCCGGAAGACTATGTCGATTTCATCAAACTGATGCCGATCGATGCCGCCGCCGCGCTGCCTCAGGGCAGCATCGACGCGTTCCCGGTCTGGGAGCCTTACATCTCTCAGCAGATCCTGTTCTCCGGCGCCCGGCCGATCCTCACCGCCAAGAACCTGATGCCCGGCCTGAGCGCCATCGCCGCCTCGACGCCGTCGATCGACAGCAAACGCGAAGCCATTGCCGACTTTCTGGTGCGCCTGAAAAAGGCCCGGGCCTGGGTCGACAATCACACCGACGAGTACGCCGATCTCTGGGCGAAGAAAGCCAACCTTGACCAGAACGTCTCGCGCCATTGGTTGCGCCAGGCCCACATGACCGTCGGCCCGGTGGATGCGCAGGCAGCAAATGATCTGCAAAGCACGGCGGACTTCCTGTTCAAGGTAAAAGCGCTGCCGGCTGCATTGGCGACGGCGCCGATTATCGACAGCTCGTTTCAGCAGGCGTTTGCCCAGTAACCCACGATGCCGGGCAACACTGGAACCAAACACTGTGTACCCTTATCCAACCTCGGCCTGCAGCGACTTGCGGGCCGACGAAGGATAAATGGGCGAAGGATTTTTGCCCTTTGACGTGTTGACCGTAACGGTCTGGCCCAAGGCAAAACATGAAACGGCTGTTCAAGGTTCTATCTGCACTCATCATCGCCACAGGGCTGGTTGGGTGTATCGCTTCTCCCATCGAAATGACGCCGCAGACCGAACAGCGTCTGAGCGCGCAACCACCGATCCGTTTTCTGCTGACCTTCGACGACGGTCCCAGCGCCTCGAGTTTCTGGAATCCGACGATGACGGTGCTCGACAGTTTGGCCACTAACCCGGTGCAACCGAACCTCAAAGCGGTGTTCTTCGTGCAGACCCGCGCCTCACGCGCCGGCGGCAGTGAAATAGGGCGCCAGGTCATGCATCGCGAACAGGCCGTAGGTCAGATCCTGGGCTTTCACACGGCCACGCCCGGGCACACCAATCATCGCTCCCTGGACCCACAGGAACTGGAACAGTCCCTCACCAACGGCAGCGCCGACATCGCTGCGATCACCGGTGCTCCACCGACCCTGGTGCGCCCGCCATTCTGGAACTACGACAAACGCACTTTCGCGGCCTATCAGCAACACGGCATGCATGTGCTGCTGACCGATCTGAGCGCTAATGACGGCAAGATCTGGGGCTTCAACGCCAGCCCCCGGCGGCGGGCCCACTTCTTGCGCACAATGTCCGAAGTGCGCGAGCGCATCGCCCTTGGCGAATTACCGGTGGTGGACGGGGTGATTCCGGTGGTGGTGACCTTCCACGACCTCAATCGCTATACCGCCCGGCATACTCGCGAGTACCTGCAAATCCTGCTCGACAGTGCACAGGCTGCCGGTGTGAAAACCGCCGAAAAGCCGTTTTACGACGACACGGCAGCGCTGCAACGGGCCGCCATGGCGCGTACCGTTCGCGACAGTTCACAGCCGGTTAAATTGCCGGGGCTCTGGAATTGGATCTGGGGTGGGGATTCTCACTGAAAGGTCGCCAAAGTGAGAAACAGCTAACACTTATTTTCAGCATTGGCGAGCGCAGGATGGGAAAAGCCCATCTATGCTGAGCAAGTTGGATCCGATTAATGGCCACGGAGGCGCCTGTCATGGTTTCAGTTCCTGAGCTTTGCCGCATTGTTGAGTCCGGTTTTCAACCGCTTTCCTGTGCCTGCACGGTGAATCCGGACGGAACGTTACGGATCAAAGTCTACGAACCCTCCGCCGGGCGAATTGATCTGTTGATTACCGGTGTATCACCCGAACGGCTGACCAACGTTCGCGATATCTCCAATCTGATTGGCGAGTTACGCATCGAGATGCGCGCCGGTCGTCGGGCGTTTGCCGGCTGAAGTGGACTATATAGCAGCTGGCGTAGCCTGCGTTCGGTTCGGGCCGCGTTCGGACGAAGCAGTCGTAAAACCGGCATCCGCGGTTCACCTGAAACACCGCAGTGCCTGATTTCACGACCGCTTCGTCCGAACGCGGCCCGAACCGAACGCAGGCTTCGCCAGCTGCTACGGATCGCGTTACAGCTGCAATTACTTCCGCGGCTGCAGTTCATCAATCATCTGCAAGCAATGATTCAACCCCGGCGATACGTCGCCCACGCGCCTGCTGAGAATGATCGGCGAGGTCGCGTTGTCTTCCAGCAGCGGCGTGAAACCAATGTCGTCGCGGTGCAACAATTGCACCGAGGCCGGCACCAGGGTGACGCCGATTCCCGCTCCCACCAGACCGATGGCTGTTTGCAGCTCATTGGTCCATTGCGCCACATGGATGCTCACGCCATAGGATTCGAATAACGCGATGACGTGATCGGCATAGCTGGGCCGCGGGTTGCCGGGGTACAGCACAAAAGGTTCTTTCGCCAGTTCGCGAAGGCTGATCGGCCCGGCCAGTAATGGATGGCCGGCGGGCAGGGCGGCGACCAGTCGGTCTTCAGTCAACACAGTCTGGATGATCGCCGGGTCGTCAATGCGGATTCGCCCGAAGCCGATATCGATACGCCCGGCCTTGAGCGCCTGAACTTGCTGCAACGTGGTCATTTCCGAGAGTCCCAGTTCAAGCTCCAGGGGCTCGCCGCTGCGCAAACGGCGAATCAGTTCCGGCAGCACGCCATAGAGCGTCGATGGGGCGAAACCGATGCCCAGCCAGGTCTTTTCGCCCAGACCGATCCGTCGCGTGTTGTCGCACACCTTGCCCAGTTGCTCGAGCAGGGCGGTGGAGTGTTCATGGAAAAATCGGCCGGCGTCGGTCAGCTTCAGCGGCCGCCCGCGTTCCAGCAACAACACCCCGAGTTCATCCTCCAATTGCTGCATCTGCCGACTCAGGGGTGGTTGGGCAATGTGCAGAAGCTCGGCGGCACGGGTGAAGTTGAGGGTTTGAGCCAACACCTGAAAATACCGCAGGTGACGCAGTTCCATGGAGCCTCCAGATGCAAGTCGGTTGCATACCTTAAAGGTATCAAGTCAGACCAATTCTATATTGGCTTCCCGAAAAAAGCCGTACCAGAATCGGTTCCAGAACTTTAAGAACCTGACGGGTATCGACATGCTTGCAACAGCCATTGAATCGATCGAGACGATCATCGTCGATCTGCCGACCATCCGCCCGCACAAGCTGGCGATGCACACCATGCAGAACCAGACCCTGGTGATCATTCGCGTGCGCTGCGCCGACGGCATTGAAGGTATTGGCGAATCCACCACCATCGGTGGCCTGGCCTACGGCAACGAAAGCCCTGACAGCATCAAGACCAACATCGACCGACACTTCGCACCGCTGCTGCTGGGCCAGGACAGCGCCAATGTGAATGCCGCGATGTTGCGCCTGGAGCGCAGCATCCGTGGCAACACCTTTGCTAAATCAGGTATCGAAACCGCCTTGCTCGACGCTCAGGGCAAGCGCCTTGGGCTGCCGGTCAGCGAGTTGTTGGGCGGCCGCGTTCGCGATGCCCTGCCAGTGGCGTGGACCTTGGCCAGTGGTGACACCGACAAGGACATCGCCGAAGCGGAAAAAATGCTCGACCTGCGCCGCCACCGGATTTTCAAACTGAAAATCGGCGCGGGTGAGGTCAACCGCGACCTGGCCCACGTCATTGCGATCAAAAAAGCCCTGGGCGACCGCGCCAGCGTGCGGGTCGATGTCAATCAGGCCTGGGATGAAGCGGTTGCGCTGCGCGCCTGCCGGATCCTGGGAACCAACGGCATCGACCTGATCGAACAGCCGATCTCTCGCAATAACCGCGCCGGCATGGCGCGCCTGAACGCCGTGAGCCCGGTGCCGATCATGGCCGACGAATCCATCGAGTGCGTGGAAGATGCGTTCAATCTGGCCCGTGAAGGCGCGGCCTCGGTGTTTGCCTTGAAGATCGCCAAGAACGGCGGCCCGCGTGCCGTGCTGCGAACCGCTGCGATTGCCGAAGCGGCCGGTATCGGCCTGTATGGCGGCACCATGCTCGAAGGTGGCATCGGCACCCTGGCCTCGGCCCATGCCTTTGTCACGCTGAACAAACTGGCGTGGGATACCGAGCTGTTCGGCCCGCTGCTGCTGACTGAAGACATTCTCAGCGAGCCGCTGGTCTATCGCGATTTCGAGTTGCACGTGCCGAAAACACCGGGCCTGGGCCTGAGCCTCGATGAAGAACGTCTGGCGTTCTTCCGTCGTGACAAAACGTCTACTGCCATTCATCACGCCTGAGGAGAGCATTATGCTGTTCCACGTAAAAATGACCGTGAACCTGCCGGTCGACATGAATCCGCAAGCAGCCGCCAAATTGAAGGCTGACGAAAAAGCCCTGGCCCAGCGCCTGCAAGAGCAGGGCAAGTGGCGTCACCTGTGGCGCATTGCCGGGCACTATGCCAATTACAGCGTTTTTGACGTCGACAGCGTGCAGGAACTGCACGACCTGCTCATGCAATTGCCGCTGTTTCCGTACATGGCGATCGAGGTCGACGCGATGTGCCGGCATCCTTCTTCCATTCGCGAGGATGACCGCTGAACCCAGCCTGTTCAGTTCGCTACGCTAATAATTACAAGATGAGGAACCCACCAAAATGAACGTCAAGATTTCCCACACTGCCAGTGTCCAGAAGTTTCTCGAAGAGGCCAGCGGTCTGCTCAACGACGCCGGCGACCCGCGGGTCAAGGCCCTGGTCTACCGCATCCTGCGTGATTCGGTGAACATCATCGAAGACCTGGCCGTGACCCCGGAAGAGTTCTGGAAAGCCGTCAACTACCTCAACGTGCTGGGTGCGCGTCAAGAGGCCGGGTTGGTGGTGGCCGGGCTCGGTCTGGAGCATTACCTCGACCTGCTGATGGACGCCGAAGACGAGCAGGCCGGCAAGGCCGGCGGCACACCGCGGACCATCGAAGGCCCGCTGTACGTGGCGGGTGCGCCGCTGTCGGAAGGCGAAGCGCGACTGGATGACGGCGTCGATCCGGGTGTGGTGCTGTTCATGCAGGGCCAGGTCAAAAACACCGCCGGCGAACCGTTGGCCGGCGCGGTGGTGGATGTCTGGCACGCCAACACCGGCGGCACTTATTCCTACTTCGATACCACTCAATCGGAGTTCAACCTGCGTCGTCGTATCGTCACCGATGCCGAAGGTCGTTATCGCTTGCGCAGCATCGTGCCGTCGGGCTATGGCTGCCCGCCGGACGGTCCGACCCAGCAACTGCTCGATCAACTGGGCCGTCATGGTCAACGGCCGGCGCACATTCACTTCTTCATTTCCGCGCCGGATCATCGTCACCTGACCACCCAGATCAACCTCGATGGCGATCAATACCTGCACGACGATTTCGCCTATGCCACCCGTGACGAGCTGATTGCCAAAATCACCTTCAGCGACGATCCACAGCGCGCAGCGGCCCATGGCGTCAGCGGTCGCTTTGCCGAAATCGACTTCGATTTCACCTTGCAGACCTCCGCGCAACCCGACGAGCAGCAACGCCACGAGCGGGTCCGCGCACTCGAGGACTGATCGCGGGATGTGAGCGAACCCGATCTTGTGGGAGCGGGCTTGCTCGCGAAGGGGCCATCAGCTTCAGCATCAACGCTGACTGACACACCGCCTTCGCGAGCAAGCCCGCTCCCACACGGGTTTCGGTTAACCGACTGGCAGCACGTCGGCCTACTGACACACCGTTGCGCGCACTGTTCTAGAATGGCCCGACGCAACCTATAACAACAATGAGAGTGACCCGATGATGCAAGCGCAACTGTTGAGTCAGCGCAGCACCGTATTCGACCACGCCGACCCTTACGCGGTGTCGGGGTACGTCAATCAGCATGTCGGTAACCATTGCATTCTGATGCCCCGGGCCGGGCGACCGCTGGCCAGCCTCAATCATCGCAAGTTTGCCAGCCTCGACCTGTGCCGCATCAGCTATGGCGGCAGCGTACGGGTCACTTCCGGTGCGCTGGAAAGCATCTATCACCTGCAAGTGCTGCTGCGCGGCAACTGCCTGTGGCGCGGCCACGGCCAGGAACACTACTTCGCGCCCGGCGAGTTGCTGCTGATCAATCCCGACGATCCGGTGGACCTGACGTATTCCGACGATTGCGAAAAATTCATTCTGAAAGTCCCCACCTCGTTGCTGGAATCCGTGTGCGATGAACAGCGCTGGCGCTATCCGGGGCAGGGCGTGCGGTTTCTGGAGAACCGTTATCAGCTCGATGAACTGGAAGGCTTTGTCGGTCTGCTGGCGATGATTTGCCAGGAAGCTGAGGCCACCGAGCAGATTCCCAGGGTGCAGGAGCACTACGCACAGATCATCGTCAGCAAGATGCTCAGCCTGATGAAGACCAATGTCAGCCGGATCAGTCTCGGCTCACAGACGGCCACGTTCGAGGTGATTGCCGACTACATCGCGGGCCACCTCAAACAGGACATCGACAGCGAAGAACTGGCGCGCCAGGCGCGGATGAGTCTGCGCTCGTTGTACGGATTGTTTGAACGCAACGCCGGCACCACGCCGAAAAACTACATCCGGCAAAAACGCCTTGAGCGCATCAACGCCTGCCTGAGCGACCCGACCTGCAACGTGCGCAACGTCACGGAAGTGGCGATGGATTACGGCTTCCTGCACCTGGGCCGGTTCTCCGACAGCTACCGCAAACAGTTTGGCGAACTGCCGTCGGACACCCTCAAACGCCGCCACTGAAACACCGGACCCCGTAGGAGCTGCCGCAGGCTGCGATCTTTTGATTTTGCTTTTTAAAGGCAAGATCAAAAGATCGCAGCCTGCGGCAGCTCCTACGGGGTTCTTGCATTTTGCAGTAAACGGATACGGGTCTGCACCCAGCGGATAGTCCGCCACTTCCGCCCGTCCTAGCATGGCCCTGCCTGAATAAAAACAATGGAGGCGGCGGCCATGTCCCTGCGACCCGAATACCTTCACTCCCTGCTCGAAGATGACAAAGAACAGGGCATCTATCGCTGCAAGCGCGAGATGTTCACCGACCCGCGGCTGTTCGATCTCGAGATGCAGCACATCTTCGAAGGCAACTGGCTGTACCTGGCCCACGAAAGCCAGATCCCCAACAAAAACGACTTCTACACCACCACCATGGGGCGCCACTCGATCTTCATCGCGCGCAACAAGGACGGTGAGCTCAATGCGTTCCTCAACGCCTGCAGCCATCGTGGCGCGACGCTGTGCCGGCACAAGTCCGGGAACAAAAGCTCGTACACCTGCCCCTTCCACGGCTGGACCTTCAACAACTCCGGCAAGCTGCTCAAGGTCAAGGACCCGGCCGAAGCGGGCTACCCGGCGAGCTTCAACTGCGAAGGCTCCCACGACCTGACCAAGGTTGCGCGTTTCGAGTCCTATCGCGGCTTCCTGTTTGGCAGCCTCAAGGCTGATGTCGTGCCGTTGGTTGAACACCTGGGCGAGTCGGCAAAGATCATCGACATGATCGTCGACCAGTCCGCCGATGGCCTGGAAGTGTTGCGCGGTTCCTCCAGCTACATCTACGAAGGAAACTGGAAGCTCACCGCCGAAAACGGCGCCGACGGCTATCACGTCAGCTCCGTGCACTGGAACTATGCGGCCACCCAGAACCAGCGCAAGCAGCGCGAGGCCGGCGATTGCAACCCGACCATGAGTGCCGGCAGTTGGGCCAAGCAGGGCGGTGGTTTCTACTCCTTCGACAAGGGCCACATGTTGCTCTGGACCCGTTGGGCCAACCCTGAAGATCGCCCGTTGTACGAGCGTCGCGACGAACTGGCCCAGGACTTCGGCAAGGCCCGCGCCGACTGGATGATCGAGAACTCGCGCAACCTGTGCCTGTACCCGAACGTGTACCTGATGGACCAGTTCAGTTCGCAGATCCGTATCGCCCGGCCGATCTCGGTCGACCGCACGGAAATCACCATTTACTGCATCGCTCCCAAAGGCGAAAGCGACCACGCCCGTTCGAGCCGGATTCGTCAGTACGAAGACTTCTTCAACGTCAGCGGCATGGCTACCCCGGATGATCTGGAAGAATTCCGTTCCTGCCAGACCAGTTATCAGGGCAGCGTGACCGCCTGGAACGACATGTCCCGTGGCGCCGAACACTGGATCGAAGGCGCCGATGAGGCGGCCAAGGAAATCGACCTGCATCCGCTGCTCAGCGGCGTGCGCACCGAAGACGAAGGCCTGTTCGTGCTGCAACACAAGTATTGGCAGCAGACCATGCTCAAGGCCTTGGCCGCCGAGCAGTCCGAACTGATTCCTGTGGAGGCCGTGCAATGACCATCACCTATGACACCGTGCGCGACTTTCTCTACCGCGAAGCGCGCTATCTCGATGACCGGCAATGGGACGAATGGCTGGAGTTGTACGCCCCGGACGCGACGTTCTGGATGCCGTCCTGGGACGACAACGACGAGTTGACCGAAGACCCGCAGCGGGAAATCTCGCTGATCTGGTACGGCAACCGCACTGGCCTGGAAGACCGCGTCTTCCGCATCAAGACCGAACGCTCCAGTGCGAGCATTCCAGACACCCGCACCTCGCACAACATCAGCAACATCGAGCTGCTCGAGCAGGCCGACGGCTTCTGCAAAGTGCGCTTCAACTGGTACACCCTGAGCTTTCGCTACAAGACCGTCGACAGCTATTTCGGCAGCAGTTTCTACACCCTCGATGTGCGCGGTGAAAACCCGCTGATCAAGGCCAAGAAAGTGATCCTGAAGAACGACTACGTTCGCCAGGTCATCGATGTTTACCACCTGTGAGGCAGCCGTCATGACTCATTCCATTGCGTTCAATTTTGAAGACGGCGTCACCCGGTTCATCGACGCCAACGCCGGAGAAACCGTGGCCGATGCCGCGTATCGCCAGGGCATCAATATTCCACTGGACTGCCGCGACGGCGCTTGCGGCACCTGCAAATGCTTCGCCGAGGCCGGCCGTTATGATTTGGGCGAGGAGTACATCGAAGATGCGCTCAGCGCGGAAGAAGCCGAGCAAGGTTTTGTCCTGACCTGCCAGATGCGCGCCCAGAGCGATTGCGTGGTGCGCGTGCCGACCTCATCCGAGGTATGCCGCACCCGTCAGGCCAGTTATGACGCCACCATCAGTGCCGTGCGCCAGTTGTCCGACAGCACTATCGCGCTGTCGATCAAAGGCGAAGCCCTGAGCAAACTGGCGTTCCTGCCGGGGCAATACGTGAACCTCGGGATTCCCGGCAGCGAGCAGACCCGCGCCTATTCGTTCAGCTCGTTGCAGCGCGACGGCGAGGTCAGTTTCCTGATCCGCAACGTGCCCGGCGGCTTGATGAGCAGCTTCCTCACCGGCATGGCCAAGGCCGGCGACAGCATGAGCCTGGCCGGGCCGTTGGGCAGCTTCTATCTGCGCGACATTCGCCGTCCGTTGTTGCTGCTGGCCGGTGGTACGGGACTGGCACCGTTCACGGCGATGCTGGAAAAAATCGCCGAGCAGGGCAGTGAGCATCCGCTGCATTTGATCTACGGCGTGACCAACGATTTCGATCTGGTGGAGATGGATCGACTCGAAGCCTTCGCCGCACGAATCCCGAACTTCAGCTTCAGTGCCTGCGTGGCCAACCCGGACAGTCAGCACCCGCTCAAGGGCTACGTGACCCAACACATCGAACCGCAGCATTTGAACGAAGGCGACGTCGATGTCTACCTGTGCGGCCCGCCGCCGATGGTCGAGGCGGTCAGCCAGTTCATTCGTGAAAAAGGCATCGCGCCGACAAACTTTTACTACGAGAAATTTGCCGCCAGCGCGGCGTAAGAATTCTCTGCGGCATTGTCCCTGTAGGAGCTGTCGAGTGAAACGAGGCTGCGATCTTTATAAGGGCGACATCAAAAGATCGCAGCCTCGTTTCACTCGACAGCTCCTACGGAGGGGTTGGCGCAAACACGAGGTATGTATGAACAGATTCCACGAAAAAGTCGCGCTGATCACCGGCGCCGCCCAAGGCATCGGTCGGCGCGTTGCCGAGCGCATGGCGGCGGAAGGGGCGCGGTTGATTCTGGTCGATCGCTCCGAGTTGGTGTTCGAGGTTCAGCAGCAATTGGGGCAGGGCAGCCAGGTGCTGGCGCTGACCGCAGATCTTGAGCAATACAGCGAATGCAGCCGCGTGATGCAAATCGCCGTCGAGCGTTTCGGGCGTCTGGATGTGCTGGTCAATAATGTAGGCGGGACGATCTGGACCAAGCCTTTTGAGCATTACGAAGCGTCGCAGATCGAGGCCGAAGTGCGCCGTTCGCTGTTCCCGACGCTGTGGTGCTGTCATGCCGCGCTGCCGTTCATGTTTGAGCAGGGGAGTGGCGCTATCGTCAACGTTTCGTCCATCGCCACGCGCAGTGTCAATCGCGTGCCGTATGGTGCGGCGAAGGGTGGGGTCAACGCGCTGACCGCTTGCCTGGCCTTCGAAACCGCCGGTCGCGGGATTCGGGTCAATGCCACCGCACCCGGTGGCACCGAAGCGCCGCCGCGGGTGATTCCGCGCAACAGCGCCGATCAGAGCGAGCAGGAGAAGGTCTGGTATCAGCAGATTGTCGACCAGACGCTCGACAGCAGTTTGATGAAGCGCTATGGCACGCTGGATGAACAGACAAGCGCTATTCTGTTTCTGGCCAGCGACGAAGCGTCCTATATCACCGGCATGATCATGCCGGTCGGTGGCGGCGACCTGGGCTGACGCGACTGGCCAACAACCCATCCTCAATCGGAGTCATCGTGATGAGCGACAAACCCACGATCGTGCTGGTCCATGGTTTTTGGGGCGGAGCTGCCCACTGGAACAAAGTCATCGCGGGTGATGGGCATCACCCAGAAAGCGCCACTGGCCAGCACCTTCGGCGACACCATTACCACGGTGGCGTGGAAGAAGAAGCCGTCGTGGTATCAGGTTTCCACAGATGACAGGATGATCGCACCACAAAATCAGCAGTGGATGGCGGAGCGGCTGAACGCCAGGGAGATCCTGGCCCTGAACGCCAGCCATGCGTCCCTGGCGTCGATGCCGGTCGAGATTGCAGCGTTCATCGATAAGGCCGCGACGGCGTTGGCCGCAGGATAGAGAGCCTTACAGGCGACGCTGAAACGCTTTGATGATTCTGAGCGTGGCGTCGCTTGTGTTCAGGTTCTGTACCGCGTCCAGCGGATACCAGATGCAATCGAAAATTTCGTTTTGCGGGCGGGCCTCGCCCGGGTTCGTCACAAAGGCCTCGTACACATGGTGTCGGGTGCTGGCCGTTTGCATCTCCATCAGGTACAGCATCCCGTCGACTCCAAGCCCTGTCTCTTCCTGAAGCTCTCGCGTGGCGGCGTCGGCAATGGCTTCACCGCGCTCAACCTTTCCGCCGGGTAGCATCCAGCGACTCCTTGGCTTGCGCACCAGGAGAATGTGCCGGTCCTGCTCGCAAATGACGGTCGCGCGTACTTTCATGTGTTACCTGATTGCCGTTTGTCATAAATCAGTCATAAAAATGCAATATTCGAGCCGGGGTGTCTGTCTCAATGGTTGGAGTGATGGACGAAGTTGAAAGTGCATCCGGATGTCGGAATCCTGGCGCGACGTCTGGTCGGCACTTCATGGAAGGTCGGGTGTAAGGTATTCAAGTGAATCCAGGATCATCACTGCCGAAATGGAGGTGACTATGAGCGTTCCAATGCTGACCAAAATGCACATGAACGGTTATGACGTACTCAGCGTGAACAACGGCCCATGGCGAGTGTGCACCAAAGGTGACCGGCTTGGAGCCTTTGGCAGTAGAGAGGAAGCACTGGCCTTTGCGGCCGCTCTTCCCGGCTACAAGGCCAAAGCAAGTCGGCCTGCACGCAGCCAGAAATCAGATAAATAGCGCACTTGCAGCCCCGGTTCGCAGGGGCTTTTCTTCGCTGGGCGCTGAGGTCCCGGGCTAATAACCGCCGCCGGTGCTGCGGGAAGGCTCTCGGGCTTTTTGTTGCGCGTGGCTCCATTCCGCGCAAGTCATGAAGCTTGTATGGTCGACCTTGCCCCTGCCATCGAAACTGACGTTGTACGTCTGCTGATGGCCGGCGTGCGTCAGCTTGTAGTCAAAGCAAGTGCCAGGCTCGACGGTGCGATCCGTTATCGATAAAGGCTGGCCGCCAATCTGCTGGACTTGATCCTTGCTCATGCCGGTCTCGACCTTTGCAACCAACGGCTGATCCCGATAGACACGCGATTCGGTGCTGCAGCCACCCGACGCTGCCAGTACAACGACCAGCGCGCATAGAGGCTTGTGCATGGCAGTGCTCCTGCTAATGAGCTTTCGTTCGAGTGATCACCTTGGCTTTCACTTCCTCGGCATAACCCTTCAGTCGTTCTTCATCTCCCTGAAATAACTCGCACAGTTTTAGGGTTGCTTGCGCATCCACATCATTGCCGGCCAGGCGTAGCTGCTCTGCGATGCGCAAAAGCTCTACCGCTGACCATCTCAAATCCGACGCAACGCTTTGCAGGTTACGCCGAAGTTCGTTTTCAGATTCGTTAAGCCACATGATGACCTCCTGCCAATCCCCGCTACGAAATTTTAGTCCCATTTCACGGGTCAGGGCGTTTTGTTCGTCTGGGCCGTGGGTGCAGCCTTTTGTCGGGAAAATGAACGCGAACCCGCAGTTCTGATGTCGTAGTGAGGTAGTGAATTTTTGCTAGGGCGAGGCAACTTCAAATGACGGCTACCGATGATTTTAGATTTCATGCCCATGAGCTGATGGTTGATCTGGACGCGGCCACCACGGAAATGATGAAACTGATTTCTGCGCATCAGTTGAGCGGCCCGGAATGGGAACGGGTTACTCAATGGCAGCATGAAGCGTATGAAAGGTGGATGACTTATCTGAACGAGAGGTCGTATCCGGATCCCGGGGATCACAACGTCCCGTGCTGAGTTCTGTGTAACGGATGGATGTCCGGGCAGCGACGCGCTACATTTCCTTTTTTCGGGATAAGGACGCGTCATGCGCAATTTGATTGGGGGAGTAGGGTTGGCGTTGCTGGCGGGCTGTTCGTTGCCCGCGTCCCTGGTGCCAGGTGAGCCCAATCTCAGCAAGTACAGCAACAAGACGCCAAAAGACTATGCCGCGTGCGTTCTTCCGGCGTGGCAGCGGGAGATACCCAGCACGACCCAATCGGCGATTTCCAATGGCTACAGGGTCACGGCGCCGAGCATCATCACGGCCGACGAGATCGTGGATATCGTGAAATCGAAGGATGGCAGCCACGTATCGCTTTATCAGGGGCCGCCCTGGGCGAAATCCGGGGCGTTGCGTCAGGCAGTGCGTGATTGTCTGTAAGGTCTAGTCGGTGATATCGGTCACCTGGATGATCGGGTCGTCGCTTGCCTGAGCGCTCGCACCGATTTTCTTTTCCCGACGATCGTTCATCCAGTTGTCCACCTCAGCATTGAATTGCGCCGGCGCTTTTCGTCCAACCTTCCTGGCGAGATCAAGAATGGTCTGCTGGGCGAGGGCGTCTTCCATGCGTTTCTGCGCGGTCATCATGGCGGCATGCACCGAGCACTGACCCGCCAGCGCCCACGCCGGCGCGGAACCTTCGAACAAGGCGCAACGCCCCCGAATCTCTCGGCAATCGAAGATGAGCTTCTGGCCGTCGATGGCATTGACGATATCCAGAAGGCTGATTTCGTCAGAAGGCCGGGCCAGCTTGAACCCGCCGCGCACGCCTTCTGTGGCGACCACCAGTTTTGCCTTGGCAAGTTTGGTGAAAATTTTTGCCAGATAGTCCTGTGGTACGCCTTGCAGCTCAGCAAGGTCACGCACGCTCGCTTCACGGGTGTCGCCGCCATTGCCCACCAAAAAAATCAGGCAATGAATGCCGTACTCAACGCCTGCGCTGTAAAGAGACATATCAATCTCCGACTAAAGGTGTCGTAAATGTTAACAGCGGAAAGCGAGCCGAGCAACGCATCCGGTCGCGTATTCACTGCTCGTTGTGCGGCAGAGTTGGCTGTTTATAGCCTTTTCTGGACAAATCAAACTTTTCGATACTAACCATCAGTAATTTCGTTTTGTTCCAAGTAACTAGGATCAATATAGTCGCCGTTATCCGGTCAGCAGTGGTAAGCAGTCGCTACCGAAGAGCGTGACCTTTAACGAATTCATCACTTGGTCTTCTCCTCGGAGTTAAAAATGAAACAGCACATTCTGGTTATCGGCGCAGGTTTCGGTGGCATGTGGACGGCTTTGAGTGCCACGCGTCTGTTCGACATTCATGGTCACAACGACGTTGAAGTGACCGTTCTGGCCCCTCAGGCCGAGCTGCGAGTCCGTCCGCGCTTCTACGAACCGAATGCTCACCAACTGGCCGCACCGATCGGCGAACTGTTCGATGCGGTCGGCGTCAACTTCATCAAGGGCTCTGCCGAAACCATCGACGTTGAGCAAAAACGTGTCGGCTACCTCGATGCATCTGGCAACCAGCAAGTGTGCAGCTACGACAAACTCGTTCTGGCGACCGGCAGCCGCCTGGCATTGCCGAACACGCCAGGTGTGGCAGAACACGCCTTCGACGTGGACCAGATCGAACAGGCCGTACGCCTGGAAAATCACCTCAAGTCCCTGGTGAACCTGCCAGAAAGCCAAGCTCGCAACACCGTAGTGGTGGCCGGCGGTGGCTTCACCGGGATTGAAACCGCGACTGAAATGCCTGCGCGGCTGCGTGCCATCCTGGGTGATCGCGCCGACATCGAAGTGATCATCGTTGATCGTGGCGAGAAAGTTGGCGGGTCCATGGGCGCCGAGATCGCCAAGTCGATCGCTGAAGCCAGTATTGAAACGGGCGTGAAATGGCGCATGAAATCGTCGGTCGTCGCCGTCGATGAAAACGGTGTGACGCTGGCCGATGGTCAGCGCATCGATGCCAAAACCGTCGTCTGGACCACCGGTGTACGCGCCAGCTCGCTGACCGAGCAGATTCCGGCCGAACGCGATCACCTGGGCCGTCTGCACGTCGACGCGCACTTGAAAGTCATTGGCCAGGAAGACATCTTCGCCACCGGCGACGTGGCTTACGCCGCCACCGATGACATCGGCAACTTCGCACTGATGACCTGCCAGCACGCTATCGTATTGGGTCGCCATGCCGGCAATAACGTTGCTGCGCAGATTCTGGGTGTGGATCCGACTCCGTATAGCCAGCCTAAATACGTGACCTGTCTGGATTTGGGAGCTTGGGGTGCGGTTTACACTGAAGGTTGGGATCGCCAGGTCAAGCTGGTCAAACAGGAAGGCAAGTCGCTCAAGACGCAAATCAACACCCAGTGGATCTACCCTCCGGTGGCCAATCGCGAAACTGCATGGGCAGCGGCGGATCCGTTGATTCCGATTGCCTAAAAAGTCGTTAGCGTTATCTCGATAACGCTGCCAGCTTAGAAAAAATCCCGCCCGGGTTCTCTTGGGCGGGATTTTTTGTGCGTCTTGAACGGTTGCGGTCGTGAAATTTAACGTGTACTTTTTCATGAAAATATAAGTATAAAAATTCACGAGGCCTGCATGTTTCAGCAATCTACCCAGCACGTCGCCAGCTATTACGCCCACACCTGTGCCGATCGTCTGTTCGATCGAGCCGCGTTGGAGGGCGAGCAGGACACTGAAGTGTTGATCATCGGGGCCGGCTTCAGTGGATTGCATACGGCGTTGCGTCTGGCACTCGCCGGCAAGCGCGTAACGTTGCTGGAAGCCAGTCGGGTGGCCTGGGCCGCCTCGGGGCGCAATGGCGGTCAGGCCATTCTCGGTTGGTCGTGTGACATGCCGCCGTTGGAGGCAGCGCTGGGTTATGAGCGCGCGCGCCGGTTATGGGACAGCATGCGCTGGGCTGCACGGAAGTTGCGAGATTTGCCCGCGCGCCATGGTTTCGATTGTGACTATCGGCCTGGTCACCTCTGGACGTCGGTGATGCCGCGTCGGGTGAGTCTGCTGACAGAATGGCAACACGAGGCCAGCCACAAGTGGGGCCACGATGGTTTGCAGTTCATTTCGCGCGAGGCATTACCTGATTGGGTCGCCAGTGAGCGTTACCAGGCAGGTCTGTTCGATCCTGAAGGCGGGCATTTGAATCCGCTGAAATTGGCGCTCGGCCTGGCCGCTGCGATTGAACAGGCCGGTGGACGTATTCATGAACAGAGCAAGGCGTTGAGTTATCACGAAGAAGGCGATCGTTACGTGGTCACCACTGAGCGCGGTAGCATTCGCGCCGACGTGCTGGTGCTGGCGTGCAACGCCTACCTTGATCGGCTTGATCCGAAACTGTCGAGTTGCGTGTTGCCGGTGGGCACTTACCAGGTGGCCACCGCGCCACTTTCAGAGCAACAGGCGACCGCGTTGCTACCCAGCAATGTATGCGTCACCGACAACCAGTTTGTTCTCGATTATTTCCGCCGTACGCCGGACAACCGTCTTCTGTTCGGCGGTGGTTGCACCTATTTGGGCGGCATGCCGAAGGACATCGCCGCTGCGACTCGGCCCTATCTGGAACGCGTGTTTCCTCAGCTCAAGGGCGTCGAACTGGACTTTGCCTGGGGAGGACACATCGATCTGACCCTCAAGCGCACGCCTGACATCGGTCGACGTGGCGATCTCTACTGGCTACAGGGTTACTCCGGGCATGGCGTGCTGCCGACTTTGGCCGGGGCGCGTGCCGTGTCCGACGCGATACTTGGCCAGCCGGATGAGCTGGCGTTGTATCAGGGTTTGATCAACGGCAGTTTTCCCGGTGGAAAGTATTTGGCAGCACCGATGGAAGCCATCGGCAAGGCCTGGTATCGGCTGCGCGACAGTATTTGAAGCATCAATTTCGGGAAGCTTTTAGATGGACATGCAAGAAGAAATCTCGGCGCTGGCGATCCTGATCCAGGACCTGCGCAAACACAAAAAGTACACGCTGAAAGACCTGGCGGACAAAATCGGTCGTTCGGTCGGCTTTCTCTCGCAAGTCGAGCGGGGGCTGTCACGTCCCACGGTGGCGGACTTGACCGCCATCAGCGAAACACTCGGCGTGCCGACCACTTATTTCTACAGCTTGCCCAAGCCCATGGCATTGCCTTGGGTGACCCGCCCGGATGAGCGACGCACGCTGTATTACGCCGACGGGATTACCGACATCCTCGTCTCTCCGAAGATGAGGGCGTCCTTTTCAATGCTTGAAAGCCAACTGGAGCCCGGCGCCAGCAGTGGCGATCGGCACATGAACGACAGCTCGGAGCAGGGTGGCTATGTCCTCGAGGGGGAACTGACGTTGTGGCTGGATGACGATAAGCCGGTGACATTACGCCCCGGCGACAGTTTTCAGCTGGCCAGTCATACGCATTGTCGCTACGGCAACCTCTCGGATCAGCTCGCCCGGGTGCTTTGGGTTTACACCTGATAAAAACAACAAGGAACACTAACGATGGATGCTGTCTGCTCTGATCTGGTTGCTGAGGTTCGCGCGTTTCGTCAGCGCTTCCCGCAGGTGCGTTACGTTGACCTGATTTCCCTGGATATCCCCGGGCATTTTTACGGTAAGCGCTACCCGATAGAAATGCTCGAGAAGGTCGCCGCAGGCACCGCGCTCAAGCTACCGCAAAACTGTGTGTTGCTGGGCACGCAGGGAGGTCTGTTCAAAATCGGCGACTACTGTTTCAACGACGGCGACCCGGATGCTCCACGCCGCCTGGTGCCCGGTACGCTCAAGCCCGTGAGCTGGGAAAAACAACTGCTGGGGCAAATGCTGATTACCTCAAGCGGTACTGAAAAGCCTATCGTCTTCGAGCCGCGCGAAGTGTTGGCGCAGGTGCTCGAGCGCCTCGGCCGAAAAGGGATTTTCCCTGTGGTCGCGTTCGAACTGGAGTTCTATCTGTTTGATCGCCAATTACGTGACGGCTTGCCACAGTTCCCTCGCGATCAGCTGACGGACGATGCCGATGATCAGCCGAATATGCACATCGAACGGCTGTCGAGATTTTCACCGGTACTCGATGACATGGTCGAGACGGCGCGGGCGCAAGGCATCGATGCCACGGTGATCACTGCGGAGCTGGGCCCGGGCCAGTTCGAGATCAATTTCGGTCACCTTGACGACGGCCTGCGTGCGGCCGACTGGGCGGCCCTGTTCTGCCGCAGCACACGGGGGGTGGCCCTCAAGCACAACCACCGCGCCAGCTTCATGGCAAAACCCTACTTGCAGCACCCCGGTAGCGGCATGCATGTGCATGTGAGCCTTTACGACGAGGCGGGAACCAACCTGTTGGCGGCTAACGATCAGCAGGCGCTGCGCCATGCGGTGGCCGGTTGCCTTGAAGTGTTGCCGCATTGCATGCCGATCTTTGCACCGAATCACAACGCAATGCGTCGCTTGAGCGGCACGGTGAATGTCGCGACGCGCGCCAGTTGGGGCTTTGAAGATCGTGACGCCTGCCTGCGGGTACCTGAGTCGGACGCAAAAAATCTGCGCATTGAACATCGCCTGGCGGGCGCGGATGCCAATCCTTATCTTGTGTTGGCCGCGATTCTGGTCGGGCTGGAGCAAGGGCTGGAAGTGGGTCGTGAACCGATTGCATCTCTCAACGAAGATCGTGGCAGCGGAATCGACTTCCCGTTGGAGATGCTGGAGGCCGTGCGTTCGATGCAAAACAACGCGCAGATGCGCGAGGGTTTGGGGGCGGAGTTTGTAGATGTCTACTGCGAAAACAAGCGCCAGGACCATTTGGCGTTCCTGCAGGACATCAGTGCGCGGGAGTATCGCTGGTACCTCTAAATCAGTCCTTGTCGACGCTCGACCATAAAAAATGTGTGGATATTTAATGAGTTAGACGTTTTAGTAACTGAATAGTGAATCAAAATATATTGTTACAGGCAGAAATATTAAGTAATATTCGCCCCGCGTTCACCACCACGGTTTATGCATTTTGAGTCCCAGGCGTCCATCAGCTGCCTGGGATTTTTTTTGCCTGAAATTCGGCATTTGCTCAATTTCAGTGGACCGCTGAGGATCTCGGAACAGGCATGCGCTCAAACCTGGAAACCGCTTTGATCCAGAAACGCCGATAAGCTGTTTTGTCCGGGGCCAACGGTTTGTGGCTGGACCATACATGCTCGGCTTTCAAGCTGGCGCGATACGCCTCCCACTCCTTCTCCTCGGCGACTTCCTTAGCCCTGCGTTCATCATCGAAATAGCCCAGTACATACACTTCGCCCTGATCGATGCCGTGCTCGATCAGTAGATAGATATCTTTCATCAGCTTTAACCCGCTGCTACACATTCCAGGATCCCCAGACGATGGGGCATTGTCCTGACTATCGGCAAGCATTTTCGATAGTTGAGTTTTATCGATGAATGGCAAGGCACAGCACCGGCCTTGACCGGCGCTGTGTCTTTGAGTGATCTACGGCAGCGCTTGACCCACCATCAGCGCACGCTTGGCGAATCTCATCAGCCAGTAGTAACTCAGGGCGGGCACCAGCAGCCCGACGATCCAGGCCAGGTCTACGCCATCCAGGGCGTTGGCCACCGGACCGACAAACAACGTGGTGTTCATGAAGGGGATTTCCAGGGCGATCGCCAGCACGAAACTGCCGCAAGCGATCCAGTTGATACGCCCGTAGATCCCGTCCTTGTCGAAGATGTCATCGATCCGGTACTGCCCTTTGCGCAGGCAGTAGTAATCCACCAGATTGATCGCTGTCCAAGGGATCAGGAAATAGCTCATGAAGAAAATGAAGTTGAGGAAAAAGTTGATGAAGTCATCCTGACTGATGGTGCACAAGGCCGTGGCCACCAGGCTGATCACCAGCATGAACAGGCCACGTACACGAGGTGTCACCTTGAGCCGGGCAAAGGGTTCGATCACGGTAATGGTCGACATAAAGGCGCCGTACAGGTTGAACACATTGATCGACACCTGGCCATAGACGATGAAGGCAAACAGCAGCAACGCGCCGCTTCCAAACAGCCCGGCGACATGGCTGCCGACGTTGCTGGAAAAGTCGGTGATACCAACGCTGAGGATCGCCCCGAGAATCATCATCCAGGCACCGCCGCTGACCGTGCCGGCGTAGCTGTACCAGAACACTTTTGCGGTCGGCGTGCTGCTCGGCAGGTAACGCGAGTAGTCGGCCACATATGGCGCATAGGACAGTTGCCAGGTCACGGCAATGCTCACCGCCACCAGAAACTTCGACAATGAGAAACCCGTTGCCAGCCATTGTTCCGCCGGGATCGGCAGCTGCAAGGCGAGCACCGTAGCGGCGATGAACACCAACAACGAAAGCAGCGACAGCACTTTCTGCAGGCGATGGATCAGGCGATAACCGTAGAGCGCGACGACAAAGCACAACGCCCCGATCAGGTAGATGTTGCCGGTGGCCGGTAACGGGCTGACGGACTCCAATGCCTGGGCGGCGAGCAAGGTGTTGCTGACGAAAAACCCCAGGTAAATGAGCATCACGAACAGCAGCGGCAACACCGCCCCCAGCACGCCGAATTGCGCCCGGCTCTGGATCATTTGCGGGATGCCGAGTTTTGGCCCCTGGGCAGAATGGGAGGCCATGAAAATCGCCCCCAGCAGCGAACCGATGATGATCGCCAATGCGCTCCAGAATAGATTAAGCCCCATCACCACCGGTAACACGCCGGACGCGATCGTCGTGATGTTCATGTTGGCGCCGAACCAGATGAAGAACAGCGAGCCGGGTTGGCCATGGCGTTCGGTCTCAGGGATGAAATCGATGCTTCTTTTTTCGACTTGCATGGCGATTACTCCTGAGTCCGGGCGAGGTGGGTTTGCAAACGGGCGATGGTGCTTTCCAGCTCATGGGGCTGGTGGGCGAACAGGTCCGGGTGCTCGGGGATCAGACTCAGGTAGTCGCGGTTTTCCAGGGCTCGGATGCATTCGTCGCAGGTCAGGATCTCCAGGGCGTAGACCCAGTTGGCCATGATCAGCAGCGCCGAGTAGTGTCCCGCCAGCGTGGTCGTGGTGCAGGCATCGCTGACCAGCCGAATGTGATAACCCAGGGCGAAGGCATCGAACACCGTGCTGAGCACACAGACATCGGTCAACACGCCGCAGACGATCAGGGTATCGACCCCGAGCACCTTGAGTCGGGCGTCCAGGTCGGTTCGGTGGAAGGCGCTATAACGGCCCTTGTCGATAATGAGTTCATCAGGCTGCGGCGCCAGACGTTCGATGATTTCCACCTGCCGGGTGCCGGCGCGATAGCTGCTGGGGCCGCCATCGCCCGCTCGCGGTTCGCCGCGCGGCAAATCACTGCCGTCGGCCTGATTAATGTGGCGGGTATAGATAACAGGCACCCGCTGACGGCGGGCGGTCTCGAGCAGGGCGGCGGTGTTGGCCGCCACAGTGTCGAAGTGTTCCAGGACGAAACCGTCCTCCTGTTGCATGTCGATGATCAACAGCGCGTTTTTATTGTTCATAGAGCAAACCTGATCATGGGCGAAGCACAATGCACCGGACACGCTTCGCGATAACGAGACGTGGGGTGCGTGAATTCCAGTTCGGGTGGGCTCAGGGAACGAGTTGCCAGAAGCCGTTCTGCTTGGCAGTAACGCTGGCGCGCAGGCGCTTGAAATGGAGATGCGAAGCGGTCCATTCGCCGCGCAGGTAAGCCTGCTCGGCGCCGGAGGGAAGGGCGAGTGATGGGCGGCGATCATTGATCATTGGAATCGACCCTACACGTCAGTCAGCCCCCCCGGCTTCGCGTCCGAGGGGCAGGGTAGTGGACTCAGCGAAACGCTGGCACCACGTGTTTGATAAACAGCTCCAGGGATTTTTTCTTCTCCGCGTGGGGCAGGCTGTTATCGCACCAGAAGCTGAACTCGTCGACCCCCAGTTCCTGGTAATACTTGATGCGCGGGATGATTTCTTCCGGGGTGCCGATCATGGCGGTCTTGTGCAGACTCTCCAGTTTGAACTCCGGGCGCTCGGCGAACTTCTCTTCCGGGCTCGGCGCCAGGAAGCCGTTGACCGGCACTTCCTTGTTGCCGAACCAGGCATCGAACGTGCGATAGAACTTCGAGATCGCCTTGGCCCCGACTTTCCAGCCTTCCGGGTCATCCGCCGCGTGGACGTGGGTGTGACGCAGCACCATCAGTTGCGGGCGTGGCACGTCCGGGTTGTTATCCAGCGCGGCCTGAAACTTGTTCTTCAGGTCGAGGACTTCTTCGTCGCCTTTCATCAGCGGCGTGACCATGACGTTGCAGCCGTTGGCCACGGCGAAGTTGTGTGAGTCCGGGTCGCGAGCGGCGATCCACATTGGCGGATTAGGCTTCTGGATTGGCTTCGGTACGCTGGTGGACTTCGGGAATTTCCAGATATCGCCATCGTGAGCGTAATCGCCTTGCCACAGGGCGCGCACCACCGGAACCATCTCGCGCAGCGCTTGACCGCCGGAGGAGGCGGGCATGCCGCCGGCCATGCGGTCGAACTCCACCTGATAGGCGCCACGGGCCAGACCGACTTCCATGCGACCGTTACTGATCACGTCCAGCAGTGCGCATTCGCCAGCGACCCGCAACGGGTGCCAGAACGGCGCAATGATGGTGCCGGCGCCGAGGTGAATGGTGGTGGTTTTGGCAGCCAGGTAGGCCAGCAGCGGCATCGGGCTTGGCGAGATGGTGTATTCCATGGCGTGGTGTTCGCCGATCCAGACGGTGCTGAAACCGCCGGCTTCGGCCATCAGGGTCAGTTCGGTCAAGTCTTCGAACAGCTGACGGTGGCTGACGCTTTCGTCCCAACGTTCCATGTGCACGAACAGGGAAAACTTCATGACGCTTACCTCGGATCTTTTATTGTTGGCCTGTCGATCGGGAGTCGGCTGGCTGATTATTGGAGTATCGAAATTCGCAATATGCGCAAAATATTTTCTGGATCAGGCGAGCACGGGCAGGGCGCCCATCTTGCCGTGGCAATACACCAGTGGTCCGGCGTTCTGCTGGGGCACGATCAGGTTCTTCACCGCGCCGACCATGATCGCGTGGTCGCCCCCTTCATATTCGCGCCACAACTCGCATTCGATGACCGCTGCGGCATTGGCCAGAATCGGGTTGCCCAGCTCGCTCAAGGTCCACTCGATGCCTTGCGCCTTGTCCTTGCCTTTGCGCGCGAAGGCATAGGCTTCGCTCTGCTGGCCGCCGGACAGGACGTGAATGGCAAAGCGTTTGTTCTTGATCAGTACCGGATAGGAATCGGAGCTGTAGTTGGGGCAGAACAGCACCAGGGCCGGGTCCATGGACAGCGAGCTGAAGGCGCTGGCGGTCAGGCCGACGATTTGGCCGTCGTCATCCAGCGTGGTAATCACAGTCACCCCGGAAGGAAACGAACCCATCACTTGTTTGTAGATGGCGGCATCGATCATGGGACGGTCCTCTGGCGGTGTGGTGCAGGTTTTTATGTGTTTGTAGGTCTGATGGTATACCGTAATACATAGTTTGCAAGGGCTTTTTTTTTGGCCCGATAAACGTACGTCTTCGGCCTTTGAGTCAACGTTTACGGGGCTTTTAGCCCGTCTTTGCGAGTGCTGAGGCACCAGGATTACGGGTCAGATGGACGCTAAAAGACCGGATCAGTCTTGTTAAAAAGATGGAATACCATAATATGACCGGCATCTGAGGGGCAGCCAAAGAGCTCCCCCGGTTTGGCTTCGTACAACTATAAGATCAGACAAACTAGAGTTCATGCACATGTCCCAGATGTCCCGGCAAGACCCCCTGATCGAGAATCACACGGTCGATTACGTCCCGCTCGCGGAACGCCACGGGAAGGCCCGCGACCTTTTCACTTTATGGTTCAGTACCAACATTGCACCGCTGCCCATCGTGACCGGCGCCATGGTGGTTCAAGTGTTCCACCTCGACCTGTTCTGGGGCCTGCTGGCAATTGCGCTCGGGCATATGGTCGGCGGTCTGGTGATTGCCCTCGCGTCGGCTCAAGGGCCGCGCATGGGGATTCCGCAGATGGTGCAGAGCCGCGGCCAGTTCGGCCGTTATGGTGCGCTGCTGATCGTGTTCTTTGCGGCGATCATCTACATCGGCTTTTTCATCTCCAACATCGTGCTGGCGGGCAAGTCGATTGTCGGCATCGCGCCTTCGGTTCCGGTGCCGGCGAGCATCCTCATCGGCGCCCTCAGTGCCACCGCGATCGGGGTGATCGGTTACCGCTTCATTCACACCCTCAATCGCATCGGGACCTGGGTCATGGGCAGTGCCTTGCTTGCCGGTTTTCTTTACATTTTCGCCCATGACCTGCCGGCGGACTTCTTCACCCGCGGCGGTTTTAACCTGTCGGGCTGGCTGGCAACGGTGTCGTTGGGGATCATCTGGCAGATCAGCTTCTCGCCTTATGTGTCGGACTACTCGCGTTACCTGCCGGCGGATATCGGGATTACCCGTCCGTTTTTCGCCACATATCTGGGCGCGACCCTGGGCACCATTCTGTCCTTCACTTTCGGCGCGGTGGCGGTGTTGGCCACTCCAGAAGGCACCGAAGCGATGGCGGCGGTGAAGCAGTCCACCGGCTGGTTGGGGCCGATCCTGATGGTCCTGTTTTTGCTCAACATCATCAGTCACAACGCCTTGAATCTGTATGGCGCGGTGCTGTCGATCATCACCTCGATCCAGACCTTCGCCAGTCAGTGGACGCCGAGCATCAAAGTGCGCGTGGTGTTGTCGAGTGTTGTGCTGGCGGGTTGCTGTTTTGTCGCATTGGGCGCTTCGGCGGATTTCATCTCGCAGTTCATCGGGTTGATTCTGGCGCTGTTGCTGGTGCTGGTGCCTTGGGCGTCGATCAACCTGTTTGATTTCTATCTGATCAAGCGTGGCAACTATGACATTGCCTCGATCTTCCGTGCTGATGGCGGGATTTACGGGCGGTTCAATCTGCATGCGATTGTTGCGTATTTCATCGGGATTATCGTGCAGCTGCCGTTTGCCAATACGTCGTTGTATGTCGGGCCTTATGCCAATCTGGTGGACGGGGCTGATTTGTCGTGGCTGGTGGGGTTGGTGGTGACTTGTCCGTTGTATTACTGCCTGGCTACGCGTGGGCATGGGCAAGAGAGCAAGGCAGCGAAACTGGGTTACACACACTAGCGCCCGACTTGAGTTCGCGTCTGGAATGCCCGGCCTCTGCCGGGCATTTTTTTTTGCGCTAGGGTGTGTGTATATCCGTTTCTTCGGTAACGGCTGCTTAGGGGTCCGCCCTTACGGCGGGTCACTTGGAAAAGCCCCAAGTAACCAAGGGCTCTTGCCCCTTTCGTTCGGTGCCTCGCCTAGGCTCGGCATGCCCTCGCTCCGGTCCTGCTCCGTGGGCCCGCCGCCATCGGCCATCCATGGCCGGGGGCGGCTAACCCGGCATCCATGCCGGGTTGCCCACTGCGCAGAACCTGCGCTCGGCCTCTCGAGGGGGCGTGCATCGCAAACGCCAAAGCGAGGCGGCCTACCGGCCGGCCTGGCTTCAAGTGAACGCATTTCCCTGTAGGAGCTGTCGAGCGAAGCGAGGCTGCGATCTTTTGATCTTGCCGTTGCCGTTGCTTTGCTTTGGCTTCAGATCTGCCGCCCCTTTCCCAGAGGCCGAACGCAGGTGTTGCGCAGGGGGCACCGCGGCAAGGATGCCGCGGTAGCCGCCCCCGGCCATGGATGGCCGATGGCGGCGGGCCCCCGGAGCAATGCCGGAGTGAGGGCATGCCGAGCCAAAGCGAGGCACCGAATGGCGGGGCAAGAGCCCTTGGTTACTTGGGGTTGGGCGGCATTCCGTATTTCCAAGTGACTCGCTGTAAAAGCCAGCCCTTTCAAGGTCTTTGATAAAATCCTCAAAACTCCAGTCAGGACGGCGAGACGATGTGGGCAGAAGTTTTAGCGCGGTTCGAGAAAAAAGCACCGGCCAGTGTCATGGCCAAATTGGTTTTGGAGCAGGCCGTTGCGGCAGAGTGGGTTGATCAGGTGTTCGAAGAACATCGTCAGCGCCAGTACCCGCGCGAGCTTTTGTTTTCGACCATTATTGAGCTGATGTCCCTTGTTTCTCTGGGTTTGCGGCCCTCCCTACACGCCGCCGCGCGGCAGATGGAGGATCTTCCCGTCAGCCTGGCGGCGCTTTATGACAAGGTCAGCCGAACCGAACCTGCGCTGTTGCGCGCGTTGGTAACTGGTAGCGCGCAGCGCCTGGCTCCGACGATTCAAGAATTGGGTTGCTCGGCCATTTTGCCTGGCTGGCAATTACGCGTCGTCGACGGCAACCATCTGCCTTCCAGCGAAAAACGTCTGGGCGCTTTGCGCCGCGAACGAGGTGCCGCCCGCCCTGGTTTTTCGGTCGTGGTTTACGACCCTGATCTCGACCAAGTCGTCGACCTTCAGCCCTGTGAAGATGCCTATGCCAGCGAGCGCGTCAGCGTGCTGCCGTTGCTGGAAAAGGCCACGGCGGGCCAGCTATGGATGGCTGATCGGCTCTACTGCACGCTCCCGGTCATGGAGGCCTGCGAAGATGCCGGCGCTTCATTCATCATTCGCGAACAAAGCAAGCATCCACGCCTGCTTAAAGAAAGCGACTGGCAGGAGCCTGTCCCGGTCGCAACCGGCAGCGTGCGCGAGCAAACCATCGAAGTAAAAGGCGGACGCCAGTGGCGGCGTGTCGAACTGAACCTGCAAAACCCCACCGAATCCGGCGACACCACGCTGTCCTTCTGGAGCAACTTGCCCGACACCATCAGCGCAGAGCAGATCGCCGATTTGTACCGACGTCGCTGGAGTATTGAAGGGATGTTCCAGCGTCTGGAATCGGTGCTGGACAGTGAAATCGAAACCTTGGGCAACCCCAAAGCCGCCCTGCTGGGGTTCGCGTCCGCCGTGTTGGCTTACAACGTTTTGTCCGTGCTTAAACGCAGTGTCGAACAGGCTCATTGCCAGACCCAACCCGAGGGCTGGGAAGCGTCGATCTTTCACCTGACGGTACAGGTTCGCAGCGGTTATGAGGGTATGCAAATAGCCTTGCCGCCAGAGCACTTATCCCTCCCCATCCCCGCAGGAGGGCTGGCTCAGTACCTGCTGACGCTAGCCCGAAACGTCCAGCCCAAAGCGGTCGCCAAAAGCAAACGAGGTCCGAAGGTGCTCAAGTCCAAAGAGTGGCTGGAGGGTAAGGCAGTGAATGCCCACGTGTCGACGGATCGGGTGCTCAAAGCCGCGAAAGTCAAAAGACCTTGAAAGGGCTGGCTGTAAAAGCGAAACCGCCAGCCGCCGTTACCAAAACAATGGATATGCCCCCAACCCAAAAAGCAAAAAAAAAAGGCCGCCACAACCCGACGTTGCGGCGACCCGAGGGTGACAGATAAATCACGGCCCACTGGCATGGGCCGGCGCCAAATCAATGAGCCCCAGCAGCCTTGTTCAAATCACTCTCTGCCCATTCGGTATAAACGCAAGCATCCGCAGTAGCCCAGCGCACGCGCACCGGATCGCCAGTCTTCAGCGGCATGCCGGCAGCGGAGAGCGCCTTGACAGTCATCGAGGTGCCGCCCGAAGTCATGACCGTGCAGGTCTGGCTTTCACCCAGGAACAGCACTTCACCCACAATCGCCGAGACTTCATTCCAACCTGCCGCCAGCGGTTCCCGAGCCGCTTGCTCAACGCTCAATGCCAAGGCTTTTTCCGGACGAACCATCAGCAGCACATCCTGATTGGTTTGCAATCCTGCGGTCAGTCGAATCGACAACGATTGCCCTTCAAACGTAGCGACCGCATTGCCCTGAGCCTTGAGTTTGAGGAAGTTCGAGTTACCAAGGAACGAAGCCACAAACGCATTCGGCGGATTCTGGTACAGGTCGTAGCCGCTGCCCAAACCGACAATTTTGCCGTGGCTGAAGATCGCGATGCGCTGGGACAGACGCATGGCTTCTTCCTGGTCGTGGGTCACGTAAACAATGGTGATGCCCAGGCGCCGATGCAGCTGGCGCAGTTCATCCTGCAAGTCTTCGCGCAGTTTCTTGTCCAGCGCACCGAGCGGTTCGTCCATCAGCAGGATGCGTGGTTCATAAACCAGCGCCCGAGCAATCGCCACACGTTGCTGTTGGCCGCCGGACAGTTGCGAAGGGCGGCGATGGGCGAACTGTTCCAGTTGCACCAGCTTAAGCATCGCATCGACCCGGCGCTCGCGCTCGGCGGTGGCCAGTTTGCGAATGGCCAGCGGGAACGCGATGTTGTCGCGTACCGACAGGTGCGGGAACAGCGAGTAGCGCTGGAACACCATGCCGATGTCGCGCTTGTGCGGCGGTACGTTGACCAGCGACTGGCCATTGACCAGGATCTCGCCGCTGCTCGGGGTTTCGAAGCCGGCGAGCATCGACAGCGTTGTACTTTTACCAGAGCCGCTGGAGCCGAGGAACGTGAGGAATTCACCGTCCTTGATGTCCAGCGAGATGTCGTCCACGGCGGCGAAATCGCCGTAGTACTTGTTCAGGTTGCGCAGGCTCACCAACGGTTGGTCGCTCTGTTGCGCGGAATTTTTGATCACTGCACTCATGTCGTACTCCTGGGCGCTCAGGCGCTGATTTCGTTGCGCCGGCGAAGGGCGGCGGCGATCACCATGACCAGTACCGAGAGGCCGATCAGCAGCGTCGAGGCGACGGCGATCACGGGCGTCAGGTCCTGGCGCAGGGTGGTCCACATTTTCACGGGAAGGGTTTGCAGGGTCGGGCTGGCCATCATCACGCTCAACACCACTTCATCCCAGGAAACCAGAAACGCAAACAGCGCGCCGGCCACCATGCCCGGACGAATCGCCGGAAAGGTCACCTTGAACACCGCTTGCAGGCGTGAGGCGCCGCAGATCACCGCGGCATCCTCGATCGACTGATCGAACAGCTTCAGCGAGTTGATGATCGAGATGATGGTGAACGGCAACGCGACGATCACGTGGCTGACCACGAAGGCGAACATCGTCCCGGTGTAGCCCAGTTTCAGGAACAGTGCGTACACCGCCACCGCGATGATCACCAGCGGCACGATCATCGGCAGGGTAAACAGACCGTAGAGCAATTCGCGGCCCGGGAAGCGCCCGCGCACCAGTGCAAAAGCGGTCGGCAGGCCCAGCGCCACGGCGAAGACCGTGGTCAGTACCGCGACTTTGAGGCTGGCCACGGCCGCGTTCATCCAGTCGGCGTTGGAGAAGAACTGGCCGTACCATTTCAGCGTCCAGCCCGGCGGCGGGAACACCAGCCACTGGGAGGAACCGAAGGACAGCAGCACGATGAATACGATCGGCAGCAACAGGAACAACGCGATCAATCCGGTCGTGAAGTACAGGCCGAAGCGCATGCGCCGGCTCATGGCATTGGGGGTCAGGAGCATGACGGCTTACCTCGCGTTGCTGGCGCCAACCGGGGATTCCGGCTGAAGCTTCAGGTAGAAGTAGAACAACACCAGCGTAATGACGATCAGCAACGCGGCACCGGCGCTGGCCAGGCCCCAGTTGAGGAACGACTGCACCTGCTGAATGATGAACTCGGGCAGCATCATGTTCTGCGCACCACCCAGCAGCGCCGGGGTGACGTAGTACCCCAGCGACATCACGAACACCATCAGGCCACCGGAGAACAACCCCGGCCGGCACAGCGGCAGGAACACCCGGAAGAAGTTGGTCCAGGGGCTCGCGCCGCAGATCGAGCCGGCTTGCAGGATCATCGGGTCGATGGCCTGCATGGTCGCCTGCAGCGGCAGCACGATGAACGGGATCATGATGTAGCTCATGCCGATCACCACGCCGGTGAGGTTATGCACCATTTCCAGCGGTTGATCGATGATGCCCATCGCCATCAGCGCCTTGTTGATCACCCCGGAGGCTTGCAGCAACACCAGCCAGGAATAGGTCCGGGCGAGGAGGCTGGTCCACATCGACAGCAACACGATGTTGAGGATCCAACGACCCCAGCCACGGGGCACCAGGGTGATGGCCCAGGCCAATGGAAAGCCGAGCAGCAGGCTGAACAGGGTCACGAGTCCGGCCACCGAGAAGGTGTTGAGCAAGACCCGTGCATACGCCGAGTTGGCAAACAACTGCTCGTAGTTGCCCAGCCCCGGTACCGGCTCCAGCACGCCACGCAGCAGCAGCCCGATCAGCGGCGCCAGAAAAAACAGGCCGAGGAACAGCAGGGCGGGGATCAGGTTGCTTGAACCGCGCCAGCGCTGTGCCATGGAAGGGGATTGGTTCATCGCAGCCGCCTTGCCGAGTGCCGAGCCGGCAGCGCCAGTGGCGCTCCCGATCTGCGTGGGTTGGCGGGACGCGGTTGCCGTCATTTTCATTTGACCAGCCATTCGTTCCACCGTGTCGCGATGGCCGGACCGTTTTTGGCCCAGTACGCGAAATCAAGAGTGATCTGATCCTTAGCGTAGGCAGTCGGCAGGTTAGGGGCCAGCACCGAATCCAGGCGCGCCACGCTGTCGACGTTGACCGGCGCATAGGCGGTCAGGTTGGAGAAGTCAGCTTGTCCTTTGGCGCTGCTGGCATTGGCCAGGAACTTCATGGCCGCGGCCTTGTTTTTTGTCCCTTTGGGCACGACCAGAATGTCGGCCATGACCAGGTTCTGTTTCCAGCTCACGCCCACCGGTGCGCCGTCTTCCTGCAGGGCGTGGATCCGGCCGTTCCAGAACTGCCCCATGCTGGCTTCGCACGAGGCGAGCAACTGTTGCGACTGCGCACCGCCGCCCCACCAGACGATGTCTTTCTTGATGGTGTCGAGTTTCTTGAAGGCGCGATCCAGGTCCAGCGGGTAGAGCTTGTCGGCGGCTACGCCATCGGCCAGCAGCGCCAGTTCAATCACGCCCGGGCTTGGCCATTTGTAGAGGGCGCGTTTGCCGGGATAGGTCTTGGTGTCGAACAGTGCGGACCAGTCCTGGGGTTTGCTGGCGCCGAGCTTGCCTTCGTTGTAGCCGAGGACGAAGGAGAAGAAGAACGAACCAACGCCGTGGTCGGAGACAAACCGCGGGTCGATTTTATCGCGCTGGATGACTGAGAAATCGAGGGGTTCGAGCAAGCCTTCGGCGGCGGCGCGCAGGGCGAAGTCCGCTTCGACGTCGACCACGTCCCACTGCACATTGCCGCTTTCGACCATGGCTTTGAGTTTGCCGTAGTCGGTCGGTCCATCCTGGACCACGGTGATGCCGCTGGCTTTGCTGAACGGATCGGCCCAGGCCTGCTTTTGCGCATCCTGGGTGCTACCGCCCCAGCTGACGAAGTTGACGCTTTCGGCCGCCATTGCCACGTGACTGGCCGTGGCCAGTAAACCCGCGAACAGTACTGCGGTTGCACGTTTGTTCAACACCATTTTCACGCCCTCATTTGTTGTGTTTTTGAGCGGGCTTGGTAATGCCCGCCTATCGGGAGCAGTAGGTCCATCTGGTCTCTAAAGGCGACCGTGCCAAGGGCTGTTATTAGTGCTTTCCCTGGCGGGGGCACTTGGCTGAGTCGTTCGGTCTATGGAATATCATATTATGGTATTCCAAACTTTGTGCAAGCACTTTGCCTTACCGGCTATCAGCCAAAAAAGGTTTTTTTTAACGTCAGGCCACTGGTAGTGGCCTTCACGTTTATAGAAAGAAGCCAGGAATCATTCGGTGAAAGGGATACTTTCCACGACTTCCAGGTTGTAACCGGTCAAACCCGCGTATTTCAGCGGAAGACCAAGATGGCGCAGTTTGCCCACGCCAAGATCCTGCAAAATCTGCGCCCCGGTACCCACTTCAGAATAGATGCGCGACTGCGAACGGCTGAACTGCCGTGGCGGCTGGGTCAGTTGCGGCACACGCTCCAGCAGCGCCTGTGACGACTCATGATTGGCGAGCACCACCACCACGCCACGACCTTCCTCGGCCACTCGCTGCAACGCCGCCCACAACGTCCAGTTGGACGGACCGCTGTATTCGGCGCCTACCAGATCGCGCAGCGGATCGATCACATGCACGCGCACCAGCGTCGGTTCGTCCCGGTGCAACTTGCCCATGACCATTGCCATGTGGACGCCGCCTTCGATGCGGTCTTCAAAAGTGATCAGCCGGAAAGTGCCATGCACTGTGGGCAGTTCACGTTCACCGATACGCACCACAGTGCTTTCGGTGCTGAGGCGATAGTGGATCAGGTCGGCGATGGTGCCGATCTTGATCCCGTGCTTGCGCGCGAACACTTCCAGGTCCGGGCGGCGGGCCATGGTGCCGTCATCGTTCATCACTTCGACGATCACCGAGGCCGGGGTGAAGCCTGCCAGGCGTGCCAGGTCGCATCCGGCTTCGGTGTGACCGGCGCGAGTCAGCACGCCGCCTTCCTTGGCGCGTAGCGGGAAAATATGACCGGGTTGCACCAGGTCGGCGGGCCCGGCATTAACGGCGACCGCAGCTGCCACGGTACGCGCCCGGTCGGCGGCGGAGATGCCGGTGGTCACGCCCACGGCGGCCTCGATGGACACGGTGAAAGCGGTGCTGAACACGCTGCCGTTGCTCGGCACCATCTGCTCCAGCCCGAGGCGTTGGCAGTGGTCGTCGGTCAAGGTCAGGCAGATCAGGCCGCGAGCTTCCCGGGCCATGAAGCTGATCGCCTCGGCCGTGCAGCAATCGGCGGCCAGCAGCAGGTCACCTTCGTTTTCCCGATCCTCGTCATCGACCAGGAGCACCATCTTGCCTTGTCGATAGTCTTCGATAATTTCTTCGATGCTGTTGAAGGCCATGCTGGGATTCTCAGTGTTTGATGGAAATATGTTGTGGTATACCATAATACAAAATAAACCGAGAGGTCACTATGAAGGCGTACTGGATTGCTCATGTAGATGTCACCGACCCCGATCAATACAGCCAATACACCCAGCGGGCGCCGGCAGCCTTCGCGTTGTATGGCGGGCGGATGTTGGCCCGGGGCGGGCGCAGCGAAGCGCTGGAAGGCGGGCCCACGCCGCAACGCAACGTGGTGATTGAGTTCGACTCGTACGAACAGGCGCTGGCCTGCTACCAGTCGGAGGAATATCAGCAGGCGAAACGGCACCGCGAGGGCGTGGCTCGGGCCGAGATCATCATTGTCGAGGGCGTGGCGCCGATATGATGCCACCTGTAGCTGGCGAAGCCTGCGATCTTTTGGCGGCTCGCAAACGAGCTAAGATCAAAAGATCGCAGCCTTCGGCAGCTCCTACCGAATGAAGTGGATCTTGCCGGTATCGTCGTTGCCGATGTAGATGCCGTAAACCCCGGCTTGGCGTTCCTCGATATAGCGTTCGAGGATCTGCCGGATCGCCGGGTAATAGATGCTGTCCCAAGGGATGTCCTCGGGTGCGAAGAATTTGTAGTCGAGGGTTTCCGGCCCGTACTGGCCGGTGATCTCCAGGGCGATGGCGCGGAAGATGATGTACACCTCGCTGATCTTCGGCACGCTGAAGATCGAGTAGGGCGAGAGAATTTCCGCGCGCACGCCGCTCTCTTCCCAGACTTCGCGCAGCGCTGCCTGTTCGGTGGTCTCGCCGCCTTCCATGAAGCCGGCCGGCAGCGTCCAGGTACCAGGGCGCGGCGGGATGGCGCGCTGACACAGCAAATACTTGCCGTCCTGCTCGATGATGCAGCCGGCAATGATTTTCGGATTGATGTAATGGATGTAGCCGCAACCGCGGCACATCAGGCGCTCGTGCGTATCGCCCGGCGGCAGCTGGTGACCGAGGTCACTGCCGCCGCACTTTGGGCAAAAGCTCGGGCTGAACATCTTTAGCGACCTATGCGCGGTTCTTTAAGCGCGATCGGCAGGGTGATTTGCGGGATCGCCCCGGTTTCTTCCTGCTTGCGCTTGAGGTATTCCAGAGCGACCGCTGCGGCGGCGCGTACGTGGTTGACGCAGGCTTGGTGGGCCGCGAGGGGATCGCCGCTCTTGATCGCTTCGACAATCAGCTCCATTTCCTGGTTGCTGGCACCACGACGGTTTTCCTGGGACACCGATGTCGCGCGCAAGTAGCTGATTCGCGCCTGCAACTGGCGCAATTGCAACGCCGCGACATGGTTGCCGGAGCCTTCGAGCAGTACATCGTAGAAACCCTGAACCGAATCGATGACCTGTTGCAGCTCGCCGTCCTTGAGGGCCTTGCGGTTTTCCTCGAGGGCTTTTTCCAGGGCCTTGATGTCCTTGGCCTTGGCGCGCAGGGTGAACAGCTGGACGATCAGGCCTTCGAGCACGCAACGCAGCTCGTAGATATCACCGGCATCGGAGAGGGTAATGATGGCGACCCGTGGGCCCTTGGCATCGGCGAATTCCACCAGGCCTTCGGATTCCAGGTGACGCAAGGCTTCGCGTACGGACGTGCGGCTGACGCCCAGGCGATCGCACAGATCGCGCTCGACCAGACGGTCTCCCGGCAGGAGCTGGAAGTTCATGATGGCGCTTCGCAGTTTATCCAGCACGATTTCGCGCAGGGTAACGGGGTTGCGATTGACCTTGAAGCTGTCGTCGAGTGGCAGGCGTTTCATGGGGTCCGCTCTGAGTGTGGCTGTCCATGCAAAAAGAGCACTTCGATCGCAAGAATCTCCGTGCTCGGTCAGATCAAACAGCCAAGGGTTAACTGGAGGCCTCGGCATCGGCTTCGGCGAACGCTTCACGGGCGAGCCGGAAACTGTCTACGGCAGCGGGGACACCGCAATAAATACCGACCTGAAGCAGAATTTCGCGTATTTGTTCACGAGTCAGTCCGTTACGCAAGGCGCCACGTACATGCAGCTTGAGTTCGTGAGGCCGATTGAGGGCCGAAATCATGGCCAAGTTTATCATGCTGCGCTCTTTAAGCGACAAACCCTCACGGCCCCAGACGTGGCCCCAGCAGTACTCGGTGACCATTTCCTGCAGTGGCCGGGTGAAGTCGTCGGCGTTTTCGATGGAGCGTTTCACGTAGGCTTCGCCCAGTACCTGGGTGCGGATTTTCAGGCCTTTTTCGTACTTTTCATTGTTCATCATCATCCTCTCACCGCAGATCCCTTGTGGGAGCGGGCTTGCTCGCGAAAGCGGTGTGTCAGTCAACATCAATGTTGAATGTGCGACCGAATTCGCGAGCAAGCCCGCTCCCACAGGGTTTTGAGTAAACCCGTCAGGCCAAAGCGGGCAGGGGACCCAGCTTGCCTTTGTGATAGATCATCGGCGTCACCGGTTGCTCGGGCAGAATCAGGTTCTTCACCGCGCCGACGATGATCGCGTGATCACCGCCGTCGTATTCGCGCCACAGTTCGCACTCGATGATCGCCGTGGCGTTGCCCAGCAGCGGATTGCCCAGCGCGCTCAAGTGCCAGTCGATGCCATTGGCCTTGTCTTTGCCTTTACCGGCAAACGCATAGGCTTCGGCGGTCTGGTCGGCGGACAGCAAGTGAATCGCGAACTGCTTGCTGTCGCGCAGGATCGGGTACGTGTCAGAGGCATAGTTGGGGCAGAACAGCACCAGTGCCGGATCGATCGACAGCGCACTGAAAGCGCTGGCGGTAATGCCGACGATGCCGCCGTCCGGGGCCAGGGTGGTGACCACCGTGACCCCGGATGGGAACGAGCTCATGACGTCTTTGTAAATGCCGGGTTCGATCATTTCATCAATCTCCTAGCGCATCACAAACGGATCAGGCATTGGCGCCTGGGAGAGGTTGATCCACACCGTTTTCAGCTCGGTGTAGGCCAGTACCGAATCGATACCGCTCTCGCGTCCATAGCCGCTGTTCTTGAAGCCGCCGATCGGCGCCATGGCCGACACGGCGCGGTAGGTGTTGACCCAGATGATCCCGGAGCGCACGTCCCGGGCCAGGCGATGAGCCCTGCCCAGATCGCGAGTCCAGATGCCGGCGGCGAGGCCGAACTGCGAGTCGTTGGCAATCGCCAAAGCTTCGGCTTCATCTTTGAAACGGATGACCGAGGCCACCGGACCAAAGACTTCTTCCTGCATGATCTTCATCGAGTTGCGGTCGCATTCGAACAGGGTCGGCTCGTAGAACCAGCCATCGCCCAGATTCTGCGGACGCTTGCCGCCCAGGCGCAGGCGCGCACCTTCGGCGATGGCATCGGCGACCAGGCCTTCGACCACGGCCAGTTGCTGTGCGGTGGCCATCGGGCCCATTTCGCTGCTGTCTTCCTGCGGGTTACCGATGCGGATGCGTTTGGCGCGTTCGACCAAACGATCGACGAACTCATCGTAGATTTCGTCCTGCACCAACAATCGCGAGCCGGAGACGCAACTCTGACCGGAGGCCGCGTAGATCCCGGCAATCGCGCCGTTGATTGCGCTGTCGAGGTCGGCGTCGGCGAAGATAATGTTCGGCGATTTGCCGCCCAGTTCCAGCGACAGCTTGGCGAAGTTCTCGGCACTGCTGCGCACCACGTGCCGCGCCGTCGCGGCACCACCGGTGAAGGCGATTTTGCGGATCAGCGGATGGCGAGTCAGGGCCGCGCCGGTGCTTGGGCCATAGCCGGTGACGACGTTGACCACGCCCGGCGGGATGCCGGCTTCCAGCGCCAGACGCGCCAGTTCGAGAATGGTTGCCGAAGCGTGTTCCGACGGTTTGATCACGATGGTGTTGCCCGCCGCCAGGGCCGGGGCGAGTTTGATCGCGGTCAGATAAAGAGGGCTGTTCCACGGAATGATCGCGGCGACCACGCCCATGGCTTCGTGCACCGTGTAGGCAAACAGGTCCGGCTTGTCGAGGGGCAGGGTGCCGCCTTCGAGTTTGTCAGCCAGGCCCGCGGTGTAGTGGAAGAACTCCGGCAAATAGCTGACCTGACCACGGGTTTCGCGGATCAGCTTGCCGTTGTCACGGCTTTCCAGCTGCGCCAGGTGTTCCTTGTTTTCAGCGATCAGATCGCCCAGGCGCCGCAGCAGTTTACCTCGGGCGGTGGCGGTCAGACCGCGCCAGGCCGGGCTGTCGAAAGCCGTCTGCGCAGCCTGTACGGCACGCTCGACGTCGGCTTCGTCGGCATCGGGCAGTTCGGCCCAGGCTTGGGCCAGCGCCGGGTTCAGGCTTTCAAAAGTCTTGCCGGACAGGGCATCGACCCATTCACCGCCGATGCACATCTGGAAGCGTGCGAGTGTCATGCAACGATCCCCTTTATTTGGTTTTGTCGGGAGTGCGCCGTGTCGAGAAACTCCAGCAGCAGCTGGTTGACCAGGCGCGGTGATTCTACGGGCATCATATGCCGCTGCTCGGCGAGCACGGCAACTGTCGCGCCGGGAATGCGTGCGGCCAATTGCTCGGCCATTACGGGTGTGGAACCCGGGTCCAGCTCACCGGTGGCGATCAGAGTCGGCACCTGAATGCTGCCCAGATCGTCAGCGCGGTACATGTCCTGGGTCGCGAACAGCTCATAGGTGGTCAGGTAACCCTGCGGGTCATTGTCTGCCAGGGTTTGGCGCAAGGCCGCGATCTGCGCCGGATTGGCCGCTTGATATTCGCGGCTGAACCAGCGCGACAGGGCAGCTTCGGCGTTGGCATCCGGTCCGTGCTCGGCCGCTTGAGCGGTACGGGCGATGACGCCGGCACGCTGTTCGGGGCTGCGATTGAATACGCTATTAAGTATCACCAGGCCTTGCAGGCGTTGCGGGTAATGCAAGGCAAATGCCCGGGCCACCAGGCCGCCCATGGAAAAGCCAATCACTGTCGCCTGGGGCAATTGCAGGTGATCGAGCAGCTCCAGCAACTGGTCGGCATAGCCGAGCAGGGGAGTGCCGCTTTCCGGGCGCGGGCTGGCGCCATGGCCGAGCATGTCGTAGGCAATCACGCGGTACTTCGTGGCCAGGCCAACGACCTGGCCGCCCCACATTTCTTTGTTCAGGCCCACGCCGTGGATCAAAACCACGGGCTGGCCTTGGCCGGTCGCCAGGTAACTGGTGCCAGCCGGGGTGAGTTCAGCGGTGAGCCGAATCATGGAGCGCTCCTGCATGCCTTTTTGTTGTTCTTACCGACCTTGCTTACTGGGCGTTTTCAGCGGCCAGCTCTTCCAGATCGATGTAACGGTTGCCGATGCGTGGGTGCAGGCGGCCGCCATCGGCGCAACCCAGTACCACCACGATTTCGTCGGCACGCGGTGCATCTTCGATTTGCATTTCCAGGGTGATGTAGTGCGAACGCAGGCCTTCGTCGTCCTTGTGCATCATCGGAATCTGGATCGAAGTGCCCGGGCCGCCGCGCTTGTTGGTGAAGCTCAGGTAGCTCTTGGCTTTCACCGCTTCGCGGTAATGGTTGCCGAAGCGCAGGGTGTGGATGACGGCGGAGGCGTGTTCGATTTCACCGTCGGCGCCCACGACAGCAGCCTTGCCGTAAGCCTCGATCTTCTGGGCGCCGCCGATGATGCCGACCAGACGCTCGACCATCAGCGCACCGAGGTCGGAGCAATTGGCGCGAATTTCCGGTTTCAGGTCTTCGACAAAGCCGCGACCCAGCCAAGGGTTTTTCATCACGACGGCCAGCCCGACCATGGTCACTGGCTTATCGGTGGCCTTGCCGCCTTCGATAAAGGTTTCTTCGACATAGCTGACGATCTTGCGGATTTCGAAACTCATGAGCTGCTCCGTATAGGGTGAGAGTGTCTGTGCGTCTGATGGTATACCATAATACCGGCAGCGCAAGTCCCTGAAATGAGTTTCTGGTCGGACGGTGGTGAAAAGGGAAGAAGGAATGGCTGTTGCCAATAAAAAACCAAAAAAAACCCGGCTGATAAGGCCGGGTTTTCCATTGAGTATTAATGCCTGCTACCGCGAGATGATCCCGTGATCGATCGCGTATTTGACCAGGGCCGCCGGTTTGTCGATGTTGAGTTTGCGACGGATGCTCAAGCGATGGGTTTCTACAGTGCGAACGCTGATGTCCAGTTCGCGGGCCATCTCCTTGTTGTTCAGCCCTTGAGCCATCTTGTACAACACCTGGCTCTCGCGCGGTGTCAGCTCGTTGTCGGTATTTTTATCGGCGATGAGCCGCTGGGCGATCTCGGCACTGTAGAACGTGCCGCCACTGGCGATGGCTTCGATCGCCGCGATGATTTCCCGCGACGGTGAGTTCTTCAGCACATAGCCGCTGGCCCCCGCGCGAACGGACTCACTCACGTATTCATTATTGTCGTACATGCTGAGCACCAGCACCTTGAGCGACGGGTACTGGCTGCGTAACACCCGGGTCAGCTCAAGCCCGTTCATGTCCCGCAGGCTGATGTCGACCAGCAACAGGTCCGGCTGGCAGCGCCCGACCATTTCAATGGCATCCGCGCCACTCTCGGCTTCGCCCACCACTTCCAGGGGGGCCATGACCGCCAGCAGTGCTTTGATCCCGTCGCGGACCAGGGCGTGATCGTCGACCAGGGCGACGCGGATCGGGTAGGGCAGATTCATCGCGGGTATTCACTCTTATTGTCAGGGGGCGAGTCAGCGTGTTGTACCGGGCATTTTCATTGGCAGCCAAACGTCCAGCTCACTTCGTCCCGGCATCGAGATCAGGTCGAATCGTCCACCAAAATGCTCGACACGCTCACGGATATTACGCAGGCCAATGCCCGCGTGACGACGTTCGACCTGGGCGACGTTGAAACCGATACCGTCATCGACCACCGTCAACCGTATGGAATCTTCGGCCCCGTGCAGGGTAATGGAGACGTTTTTAGCCTGGGCATGTCGTTCAATATTAGTCAGGCCTTCTTGCACGATGCGAAACAGCGAGACCGCTGCCCCATCAACCAGGTGACAGTCGAATTCGTTGTCGTTGTAAGTCACCACCAGGCCGCTGCGTTGCTCGAATTCTGCGGCGAGTTGACCGATCGCTGCCGGCAGGCCCAGGGTGTCGAGCAGCGAGGAACGCAAGTCATGGGAGAGGCTGCGCACCTCGCCAATCGCTTCTCCCAGGCGTTCCGTGGCGTCTCTCAGCGTACTCAAACCCTTGTCGTGTGCTTGCCCATTCTCGAGCAGATGGCTGGCCAGCTCGAACTGAAACTTGATGGAGACCAGTAGCTGGCTGATGCCGTCGTGCAGTTCACGGGAAACCCGTGAGCGCTCTTCTTCTTGCAAGCTGACGATACGCTGAGTCAGGCGCTGAAGTTTTTTGTCGGCCAGACGATGCTCGCTGACGTTCAGCGTCATGCCGCTGGCGAAGACAAACAGCACCGCCACGAGGGCCACCGCGGCAATCGCCAGCATGGTTTTACGAATGCCCTGGGCCACTTCGTCGCGCGCCTGCTGGGTCGCGCGCTCAACGTCTTCAAGGTAGATGCCGGTGCCGAGCATCCAGCCCCAACGATCCAGCATCACCACATAGGCGAGCTTGTCGGTCACCTGGCCGGAAGAGGGTTTGTTCCAGGCGTAGCGCTGAAAGCCTTCGCCCGATTGCGCACTTTTGAGCAACGCCTGAATCACGGGCAAACCGTGAGGGTCCTTCATGTCCCACAGGTATTTGCCCACCAGCTCGGACTGGCGGGCGTGCATCAGGCTGCGTCCTTCGTGGTCGTAGACGAAGAAGTAGCCATTGATGCCAAAGCTGAGCTTGCGCAGTTCTTCCAGCACTTGTTGCTGTGCGTGTTCGTCACCGTGGCCGTCGTCGTACAGCGGCTCGATCAGGCTTTGCGCCATTTCGACGTAGTTCTTAAGTTCTGCGCGCTTGCTCGCCAGAATGCTGTCTTCGATCAGTTGTGCCTGTTGTTCACCCAGTTGCCGGTTCATGGAAATCACCAGCGCGCAGATGACGGCGATGGCCAACACCAGCGGCAGAATCCCGAGCGCGACGATTTTGTGTTTGAGCTGCATCTCTGCTCCTGTCCGGACCGAGGGAAGGCGAAGGCCCGGCATCATATGCCAAAGATACGCGCGTCCAGTAGCGGTGCTGGACGGAATGACCTGTGGCTGGCTTGTCGGGTCGCCGCATCGGTGCGATGGCGGCCTTTGGGCCGACCATGCTGTTGTTGACTGAGTACATATCCATTTCTGCGGTAACGGCCACCTATGGTTCCGCCCTTACGGCCAGCCCTTTCAAGGTCTTTTGACTTTCGCGGCTTTGAGCACCCGATCCGTCGACACGTGGGCATTCACTGCCTTACCCTCCAGCCACTCTTTGGACTTGAGCACCTTCGGACCTCGTTTGCTTTTGGCGACCGCTTTGGGCTGGACGTTTCGGGCTAGCGTCAGCAGGTACTGAGCCAGCCCTCCTGCGGGGATGGGGAGGGATAAGTGCTCTGGCGGCAAGGCTATTTGCATACCCTCATAACCGCTGCGAACCTGTACCGTCAGGTGAAAGATCGACGCTTCCCAGCCCTCGGGTTGGGTCTGGCAATGAGCCTGTTCGACACTGCGTTTAAGCACGGACAAAACGTTGTAAGCCAACACGGCGGACGCGAACCCCAGCAGGGCGGCTTTGGGGTTGCCCAAGGTTTCGATTTCACTGTCCAGCACCGATTCCAGACGCTGGAACATCCCTTCAATACTCCAGCGACGTCGGTACAAATCGGCGATCTGCTCTGCGCTGATGGTGTCGGGCAAGTTGCTCCAGAAGGACAGCGTGGTGTCGCCGGATTCGGTGGGGTTTTGCAGGTTCAGTTCGACACGCCGCCACTGGCGTCCGCCTTTTACTTCGATGGTTTGCTCGCGCACGCTGCCGGTTGCGACCGGGACAGGCTCCTGCCAGTCGCTTTCTTTAAGCAGGCGTGGATGCTTGCTTTGTTCGCGAATGATGAATGAAGCGCCGGCATCTTCGCAGGCCTCCATGACCGGGAGCGTGCAGTAGAGCCGATCAGCCATCCATAGCTGGCCCGCCGTGGCCTTTTCCAGCAACGGCAGCACGCTGACGCGCTCGCTGGCATAGGCATCTTCACAGGGCTGAAGGTCGACGACTTGGTCGAGATCAGGGTCGTAAACCACGACCGAAAAACCAGGGCGGGCGGCACCTCGTTCGCGGCGCAAAGCGCCCAGACGTTTTTCGCTGGAAGGCAGATGGTTGCCGTCGACGACGCGTAATTGCCAGCCAGGCAAAATGGCCGAGCAACCCAATTCTTGAATCGTCGGAGCCAGGCGCTGCGCGCTACCAGTTACCAACGCGCGCAACAGCGCAGGTTCGGTTCGGCTGACCTTGTCATAAAGCGCCGCCAGGCTGACGGGAAGATCCTCCATCTGCCGCGCGGCGGCGTGTAGGGAGGGCCGCAAACCCAGAGAAACAAGGGACATCAGCTCAATAATGGTCGAAAACAAAAGCTCGCGCGGGTACTGGCGCTGACGATGTTCTTCGAACACCTGATCAACCCACTCTGCCGCAACGGCCTGCTCCAAAACCAATTTGGCCATGACACTGGCCGGTGCTTTTTTCTCGAACCGCGCTAAAACTTCTGCCCACATCGTCTCGCCGTCCTGACTGGAGTTTTGAGGATTTTATCAAAGACCTTGAAAGGGCTGGCCCTTACGGCGTGTCACTTTGGCAAACGCCCCAAAGTAACCAAAGGTCTCGCCCCGAGCGTCCGGCCCCTCGCCTAGGCTCGGCGTTCCTTCGCTCCGGTATCCATCCGGGGACACTGCCCTCCGGTCTGCTGCGCGACGACCTACATGCAGCGTGTTCGACTGCGTCGAACGGCGCTGCGCGCCACTCCCCGGATGAACACCTCCACTCAGCCTCCCGAAGGGGCGGGTGGATCAAGATCAAGATCAGGAGCTGCAGGCGAGCTAACGCTCGGCCTGATGAGTGGTGAGGAGCGAAAGGTGTACGCCGATCCATTGTGGGAGCGAGCTTGCTCGCGATGGCGGTGTATCAGACGACATCAATGTTGAATGACAGATTGCTTTCGCGAGTAAGTCGGATCGCCGCACCGCCGCTCTTACAAGAAGATCAGCGTCATCTACGTAGAACTACGTAGACGCCATGTACGTAGTAACGCGGATTTATTTGTAGACGGCATGCGGGGATATTGGGCCAGCTCCGCACAGCGGACACAATTATAAAAATTACCGCCGCAGTCCACTGGCTGTCGGCAGGAGACACGCTATGCCCCGTCTGGCTAAACACCTCGCCTGGTTTGCCGTGGCTGTCCTGGGAGCGTTTGCGCTAAGTGTCGTGGCCCTGCGCCGCGGCGAAGCGATCAACGCCCTCTGGATCGTAGTCGCAGCAGTCGCTATCTATCTTGTCGCTTATCGCTACTACAGCCTGTTCATCGCCACCAAGGTGATGCAACTCGACCCCAATCGTGCCACCCCCGCTGTCGTTAACAATGACGGTCTGGACTACGTGCCGACCAACAAACACGTACTCTTCGGTCACCACTTCGCCGCCATCGCTGGCGCGGGGCCGCTGGTCGGTCCGGTCCTGGCGGCGCAGATGGGCTATTTGCCCGGTACGCTGTGGCTGATTGCCGGCGTGGTGCTGGCCGGTGCCGTTCAGGACTTCATGGTCCTGTTCATGTCCACCCGCCGCAACGGCCGTTCCCTGGGCGACATGGTCCGTGAAGAAATGGGCCGCATCCCCGGGACCATCGCGCTGTTTGGCTGCTTCCTGATCATGATCATCATCCTCGCGGTGCTGGCGCTGATCGTGGTCAAGGCCCTGGCCGAGAGCCCGTGGGGGATTTTCACGGTGATGGCGACCATCCCGATCGCGATGTTCATGGGCATCTACATGCGCTACATCCGCCCGGGCCGCATCGGTGAAATCTCCGTGGTCGGCGTGTTGCTGCTGCTCGGTTCGATTTGGCTGGGCGGGCAGATTGCCGCTGATCCGGTCTGGGCCAAGGCCTTTACCTTTACCGGGATCCAGATCACCTGGATGCTGATCGGCTACGGTTTTGTCGCAGCGGTATTGCCGGTGTGGCTGATTCTGGCGCCGCGGGACTACCTGTCGACCTTCCTGAAAATCGGCACCATCGTGGCCTTGGCGATCGGCATCCTGATCACCATGCCCGACCTGAAAATGCCGGCGCTGACCCAGTTCGTCGACGGTACCGGGCCGGTATGGAAGGGCGGTCTGTTCCCGTTCCTGTTCATCACCATTGCTTGTGGCGCAGTTTCCGGTTTCCACGCGCTGATTGCTTCCGGTACCACGCCGAAGTTGTTGGCCAGCGAAGGCCATGCCCGTTACATCGGTTACGGCGGCATGCTGATGGAATCCTTCGTCGCCATCATGGCCATGGTTGCTGCGTCGGTGATCGAACCGGGTGTGTACTTCGCCATGAACAGCCCGGCGGCGCTTGTCGGCTCTGACGCTGTTTCGGTGGCTCAGACCGTCAGCAGCTGGGGCTTTGCAATTACCCCGGAAGCGCTGCAAGCGGTGGCCAAGGACATCGGTGAAACCACCATCCTGGCCCGTGCCGGCGGTGCGCCGACCCTGGCAGTCGGTATCGCGCAGATCCTGCACCACCTTCTGCCGGGTGAAAACACCATGGCATTCTGGTACCACTTCGCGATCCTGTTCGAAGCGCTGTTCATCCTGACGGCAGTCGATGCCGGTACCCGTGCCGGACGTTTCATGCTGCAGGACTTGCTCGGTTCCTTCGTGCCAGCGCTGAAACGCACTGAATCCTGGACCGCCAACCTGATTGCGACCGCCGGTTGTGTGGCGATGTGGGGTTATCTGCTGTACCAGGGCGTGATCGATCCGCTGGGCGGCATCAACACCTTGTGGCCGTTGTTCGGTATCTCCAACCAGATGCTGGCCGGTATCGCGCTGATGTTGGCGACCGTTGTGCTGATCAAAATGAAACGCCAGCGCTATGTCTGGGTCACCATGCTGCCCGCCGTGTGGCTGCTGATCTGCACCACCACCGCCGGCTTCATCAAGCTGTTCGATGCCAACCCGGCGATCGGTTTCCTGGCCCTGGCCAAGAAATACAGCGATGCGCTGGCCAACGGTCAGATCCTCGCCCCGGCCAAGAGCATCGAACAGATGCAGCACGTGATCTACAACGCCTACACCAACGCAACGCTGACGGCGCTGTTCTTGCTGGTGGTTTTCAGCATCCTGTTCTTTGCACTCAAGGTCGGTATCGCCGCCTGGGGCACTAAAGAACGTACGGATAAAGAAGCGCCATTCCAAGCTCTGCCGGACGCTTGATCGAGGATTGCAGCATGTTCAATGACCTGAGTCGCCTCGGTAAATACCTCGGTCAGGCCGCGCGCCTGATGGTCGGGATGCCCAACTACGACACCTACGTCGAGCACATGCAAACCAAGCACCCGGACAAACCGGTGATGAGTTATGAGGTGTTCTTTCGGGAACGCCAGGAAGCTCGTTACGGAAGCAAGGCTGGGCCGAAGTGCTGTTGATGGTCGGTGGCAGTGATGCCACCTGAATAGCTAATAAAGAACCCGGCTGATGAGGCCGGGTTTTTTTTGAGTGAATGGCGTTGGTCGATCCGTGTTGAGTCAGCTTGCGGGGATGGTTTGGAGCGTTTCGAGATCCAGCAGGGTGAAATAACCACGGTCCGGCCGCCAGCCACCCGTATCGATGTGAATCACATTGCCAAGGCTGACGGGCATATAAAGCGGCGTATGCCCTACGACCAGTGCGCGCAGGCCTTCAACGCCATGCGTTTCCTGCTGATCGATCCGCCTTCGTGACCACATGCAGTAGTGCTGCGCTTCCTGCAGACGCCTGTTGCTTTCCGGCGACTCCAGTTCCTTTCGCAGCTGCTGCCATGATGGAAATGGACAATCGGCGTGCACGATGCCGATCAGGCCGTGTGCCGTTTCGACTTCGATCGCGATAGGGAGCTTGGCGAACTGCGCCGCGAATGCTTGCTTCTCGATCAACGACAGGCCCGTGAACCATGAGCCCCCGTTGAGTATCCAGCTGTCGATGTCGCAGGTATCGAAATACACCACGTAGTCGTCATGGTTGCCTCGCACCGGGTGGAACCATGGTTTGTCCAGCCAATCGAGCGCGTCACGGCACTCGGGCCCGCGGTCAATCAGATCGCCAACACTGAACAGCCGATCTACCAAGCGGTTGAACCCGGCTGCATCCAGTGCGGCCTGCACCCCAGTGAAATGGCCATGAATATCACCGACCGCGAAATCTCGGCCGGCAACATTTGCGGCGAAGTGCTTCACGCGCGACATCTCTAAAGTTTCGAACATGGGAATGCCACTCCGGCAGCTCCCCAACGGGCTAGTCCGTTGAGTTTAGGCCAGAAAGTGGTACTCGATCGTTAGCGCGCCGACAGGCAGTCCTTTACCGCCTGCCCGACAGGATGCCCGGATCAAGCATCGTCAGAGCGAGTAGGCCGTCGCTTGCCCGAAATGGTTGTCCTGCACTCCGGCGATAAGGTGCAGAGGCATGTGTTGCGCATCCATGGATGGAACTTCGAAACTCTCCACTATCTGGGTGGGGCGCTCACTCAGCCCGGTCGACTCTTCGACAAGAGCCTTGGCCATTCTCGCGTGGTTCGCTGCGATTTCATTGAGAGTTGACACGTTACATCTCCCGGTGACTGACCAAGCGCATCGCTGGCGTCCTAAGCGTTAATTAAAGTGCTGCCGCGTCAGAATTACGTCGTTCTGGGGCTGCTACGAGCGTCTTCTGCAAACCTTAAGCCAGGAATAGTCAAAAAAATCGCGCAGCGTTTTTGATGCGACGAATGGTGGTGCCGCCATAGCGGTTGGCTGTTAAGGGGATATTTCCTGAGCCTATAAGGCCGGGGAAAAAGGTGATTAGACGTGCCGAAGTTGTTTTGTTAAAAAAATAGTGCATGGCTGCTATTGACGCGCCAATGCATCTCCATTCGGTTAGATGGAAATCGCCCAACATTGAGCTGGGCAACGATCAATGAGTCTGATGCCGATACAGGGATAAGTAACTGCGACTTTGGCCAACTGCTCGCGCACAGAGGTATTGGGCTCATTGATCCCCTTTCTCTTCCTCAGGTTGATCCTTTCGAACGAACAACATCGCACAGCGTTCTGCTGGTTGCTCGGGTGACGCCGCGCTACAGTCACCCCTTTCAGGACAAGGAAGTATCATGTGTATTTTGAAAGTAGCGGTGACTCGACCCATTTTCCGCCAATGGCTGATCACTGCTTCTATCGGCTTTTTTGCAGTGGCGGGCGGTGCGCAGGCTCAAACCACGCCACAGGCGAACCAGGAGATAAAGGGCTTGCTGGATTTTGTGGAGCGCAGTGAGTGCAAGTTCGTGCGCAACGGCAGTGAATACCCTGGGCCCCAGGCTCGGGCACATCTCGAAAAGAAGCTGGATTATCTCGAAGGCAAGAACCTGGTGAGCAGCGCAGAAGACTTCATCGATCTCGCTGCCACTAAAAGCAGCATGAGTGGCAAAGCCTACGAAGTGCGTTGCTCAACAGGCGTCCAGCCGACGAGCACCTGGCTGAAGACAGAGCTGCAGAGACAACGCCAGCTCCATTGAGCCTATCCCCGAAACGAGAAAGCCCAGTGCAACTGCTGGGCTTTTTCGTTTCGGGGATTCGAAAGTCGTTGTCGACGCCGGAGCGGGGGTGAAACGGACTGAATTACAGAACGCTTTCCATAATAGTGATGGAAGACATGCCGAAAGACGATGATTCCACCAAACCCCAGAAACGACAAAGCCCTGAATAATCAGGGCTTTGTCGTATAAAGATGGCGGAGGCGATGGGATTCGAACTCATGGACCTGTTACAGTCGACGGTTTTCAAGACCGTTGCCTTAAACCACTCGGCCACACCTCCGTTTGCGTTGCGGGCGCTATAATACCTGAATGAAACACACTGTCAAACTCTCTGCATAGCTTGTTACAGAGCGTCTGTTATGATCTTTGCGACTGAACGTTTCAAACCAACAGGAGTGTCGCCATGCGCGAACAGGATTACGCAGTTAATAACAGGGTGCAGGCTGAGCAGCTAGAGGTTAGCCGCGTCCTGCGCAACACTTACGGCTTACTCGCTCTCACCCTCGCATTCAGCGGCGTGATGGCGTTTGTCGCTCAGCAGATGCGTGTCGGCTACCCGAACGTTTTCGTGGTGCTGATCGGCTTCTACGGCCTTTTCTTCCTCACCAACAAACTCCGTGATTCGGCCTGGGGCCTGGTGTCGGCATTTGCCCTGACCGGTTTCATGGGTTTCCTGCTCGGCCCGATCCTCAACCGTTACCTGGGCATGCAGGGCGGCGCCGAGGTGGTCAGTTCGGCCTTCGCGATGACTGCGCTGGTGTTCGGCGGTCTGTCGGCTTATGTGCTGATTACCCGCAAGGACATGAGCTTCCTGGGTGGTTTCATCACCGCTGGCTTCTTCGTGCTGCTGGGTGCGACGCTGGCGAGCCTGTTCTTCCAGATCAGTGGTCTGCAACTGGCGATCAGCGCAGGTTTCGTGCTGTTCTCCTCGGTCTGCATTCTGTTCCAGACCAGCGCCATCATTCACGGCGGCGAGCGCAACTACATCATGGCGACCATTAGCCTGTATGTATCGATCTACAACCTGTTCATCAGCTTGTTGCAGCTGTTCGGCATCATGAGCCGCGATGACTAATCGTCAGCCTTGAGGAAAAAACCCGCTTCGGCGGGTTTTTTCTTGCCTGCGATTTGAGTAATGGATCACGCCATCGGTGGCAAGCGACGCTTGACCGGGGTTTTCTTGACGATTGCAGTGTTGGTTTCGGCGTGGGTGTTCAGACGGTCGAGCAGGGTGTCCAGTTGTTCCATCGAACGCACATGCAGGCGTGCGATGAAACAGTCGTCGCCGGTGACTTTGTCGCACTCGGTAAATTCGGGAATGGCCTGAATCTGCCGTTCCACTTCCTGCAACTGGCCTGGCAGCGGACGAATACGGACGATGGCCTGGAGTTGATAGCCAAAGCATTTGGGGTCGATCTCGACGGTGTAACCCTTGAGCACGCCACGCTCTTCGAGGCGGCGCAAACGCTCGGCGACGCTGGGCGAGGACAGGCCGCTGATCTGCGCCAGAGCCTTGAGCGAGCGGCGTGAGTCTTCCATCAATGCCGTAATCAGCACTTGGTCGATATCGTCGGTCATGGCGAAACCCCTATTAGGCAATTAATTCAAACCGCCTTGATAAAAAAGGCAGAAATCGAGTTTAGCCTGCTTTTTGCGCTGGAGAAGCCCCTCGGCGGATTGGCATACTTTGGGCTCAAACACAGGAGTCTGATGATGGACAAAACAATACGTCACGGGTCATTCGAAATGACCGCCGCCATGCTGATTTCCGGGACCATCGGCTGGTTCGTGCTGGTGTCCGGGCAACCGGTGCTGGACGTAGTGTTCTGGCGTTGCGTGTTCGGCGCCGGCACGTTGTTGCTGATCTGCGCGGCATTCGGCTTCCTGCGCCCCGGCATTCTGACCCGCACCACATTTTTGCTGGCCGTGCTCAGCGGCGTGGCGATTGTCGGCAACTGGGTGCTGTTGTTTGCTTCTTACTCCCGCGCCTCGATTGCCATCGGCACCGCGGTTTACAACGTTCAGCCGTTCATGCTGGTGGGGTTGGCCGCGTTGTTCCTCAACGAGAAAATCACCCTGCAGAAACTGTTCTGGCTGGGCATTTCGTTTCTCGGGATGCTGGCGATTGTCAGCGCACATGGCGGGCAGGGCGAGAGCGGCAATGATTACCTGATAGGCATCGCTCTGGCGCTGGGGGCGGCGTTCCTTTACGCGATTGCCGCGTTGATCATCAAACGCCTGACCGGCACACCGCCGCATCTGATCGCGCTGATTCAGGTCCTCACCGGCGTGCTGTTACTCGCGCCATTCGCGCACTTTTCGGCGCTGCCGCAAGCGCCCAGCGCCTGGGCCAGTCTGGTCACCCTGGGCATTGTCCACACCGGCGTGATGTACGTGCTGCTCTACGGCGCCATTCAAAAGCTGCCGACGGCACTGACCGGTGCGCTGTCGTTCATCTATCCGATTGCAGCGATTTTCGTTGACTGGTTCGCTTTCGGCCATCGCCTGGAGCCGCTGCAATGGATCGGTGTCGCCGCGATTCTGTTGGCCGCTGCCGGCATGCAACAGGGTTGGAGCCTGAAGTTTCGTCGGGCGGTGACGACGCAGTAAGCCATCAAGAAACCTCAGATGTTCCAGCGCGGTGCCGTCTTGGCCAAGCGCTGGCGCATCTCGCCGATGTTGGCGGCTAATTGCCGGACCAATAACCGGTAGCCGTCCAGCGGATTGTAAACCGGCGCGGTCAGGCTTGAATCCGACGGCAGTTCGACGGGCCGACTGAGCCGCTGGGACGCACCGGATTTCAGTGCTCGGGCCATACCAATCAGTTGCACCCGAATCAGCCGATGCTCGGCTTTCAAGGCCGATTGCAGATGGGCCATGGCATCGGGGTCACTGGCGTCAGGTCGGGTGTTGCCGAGGATTTCCAGGGTGCTGACGCACATCCGCAGATGACGCTGAATGGCATCGAGTTCGGTCATGGAGATCCGCACTTCTTTGGACACCGATGGCATCAACGAGCGCAGTTGCACCATCACCGTGTTCAGGCGGCCCACGAGTTTATGGTGTTCGTCATCGGTGACCGACTGGCCATTGATGATGCGCCCGTAAATCGTCGCGCAGTCGCGCAAGGCATCGGCCAGGTTGTAGCGCCAGGAATAAACCGCGTAGAGCGGCAGCGCGAATGAAAACGCCAGGGCCAGGGCGATGCCGATCAGGATGTCCACCCCACGCCACAACCCGTCGGTGATCGGATTATCGCCATGCCCCGCGACGATAAACACGGTAATCGCCGAGAGCAACGCGGTGTAACCGCCCTTGCCGATGGCGTGGTACGAGAAGAACCCGCAAACCACGGCCATCGCGAAATAGGTCAGCCACGGCATCCCGAGCCAGGCCTGTTGCGCCACCAGCAGCAAGCCGACGCCGGCACCGATCAAGGTGCCGATGGCGCGTTCGGCGGCTTTTTTGCCGATGTTGCCGTGGTGCTGCAAACCGCCGATCACCACCAGCATCGTCACCGACGCCCACTCACCGTGGGGCAGATGGATGCCGGTGGTCAGCAGGATCGTTGCCAGCAACCCCAGCGACACACGTACCGCGTGGATCACTCTGGCGTGGCGATAACGCCGGTACGGGTCCAGCAACGGACGCAGCAGTCGGCGCATTAACGGTGGCAGTCGATTGGCTCTGAATGTGCTCAGGCTCGGTCTCCTCAGAAGATGTAATCGGTGGTCAGGAAGCTCGAACTGCGTCCGCTGATGATCTCGCTGATGAGTTCTTTGTTGGTTTCCTGAAACTTGGTTGCCACAAGCGTGCGAATCGAAAACACCCGCAGCGCATCATGCACCGACAGCGTGCCTTCGGCGGAGTTCTTGCGGCCGTTGAACGGAAAGGTGTCCGGGCCGCGCTGGCACTGGGCGTTGAGGTTGATCCGCCCGACCTGGTTGGCGAAGGTGTCCACCAGCCGGCCGACAGCCACGGGGTTGGTGCCGAAGATACTCAACTGCTGGCCGAAGTCCGATTCCAGGACGTAATCGATCACCGTGTCCAGATGCCGGTAAGGCACGATCGGCACGACCGGGCCGAACTGTTCTTCCTGATAGACGCGCATCTGCGGCGTCACCGGGTACAGCACGGCGGGGTAGAAGAATGATGCGCGGGCTTCACCGCCGTTGGGGTTGACCACGGTGGCGCCTTTGCTCACGGCATCCGCCACCAGCGAGTGCAGGTAATCGACCTTGCTCGCTTCCGGCAACGGCGTCAGCGCCACGCCGCTGTCCCACGGCATGCCGGGTTTGAGGTTGGCGAGTTTGGCATTGAATTTCTCGATGAACGAATCGACCACGTCTTCATGGACGAAGAGGATTTTCAGCGCGGTGCAGCGCTGGCCATTGAACGACAGCGAGCCAGTGAGTGCTTCGCTGACGGCGTTGTCCAGATCCACCTCAGGCAGCACGATGCCAGGGTTTTTCGCATCCAGGCCCAACGCCGCGCGCAAGCGGTGCGGTTTTGGATGGAGTTTTTTCAGGTCGCTGGCGGCCTTGTTGGTGCCGATAAACGCAAAGATATCGATCTTGCCGCTGGCCATCAGCGCGCTGACGGTCTCGCGGCCGCTGCCGTAGATCACGTTGATCACCCCGGCCGGGAAGCTGTCGCGGAACGCTTCCAGCAACGGACGAATCAGCAGCACACCCAGCTTGGCCGGTTTGAACACCACGGTGTTGCCCATGATCAGCGCCGGGATCAGCGTGGTGAAGGTTTCGTTCAACGGGTAGTTGTAAGGTCCCATGCACAACGCCACACCCAGCGGTACGCGGCGGATCTGGCCGAGGGTGTCCTGTTCCAGTTCGAAGCGGCTGGAGCGGCGGTCGAGCTCCTTCAGCGCGTTGATGGTGTCGACGATGTAGTCGCAGGTGCGGTCGAACTCTTTCTCCGAGTCCTTGAGGTTCTTGCCGATTTCCCACATCAGCAACTTGACCACGGCTTCGCGCTGTTCACGCATGCGTCCGAGGAAGGCTTCGACGTGCTGGATGCGTTCGGCCACGCGCATCGTCGGCCACAGGCCCTGGCCCCGGTCATAGGCGCGGACGGCGGCGTCGAGGGCGGTCAATGCGGTGTCGGCATCGAGCAGCGGCGTGCTGCCGAGGATCACTTGTTCGTCACCATTTTCACCCGTCAGGTACACCGGGCTGCGGACCTGGGCGAGGGGCCCGGACCAGGTTTTCAGCTCGCCGTCGACCAGGTATTCACGCTGCTCGGTCTGGCCGTCGAGGCGGTATTTTTCCGGGATGTCGGTGGCGTCGGGAAACAGGTTGCCAAGAATGTGTGCTGTGGTCATGTCGCTACCCCGTCTGGATTGGGTGATGCGGATAAGGTCTGTTATCGCTACGCACTGCCATCAGGTCAAGGCCTGATCACAACGCGGGTGTCGAAAGTGGTGGCGAGAGGCTGCCTATTACAGACTGCGCGCTCGATCAGCATAGCTGAATCGTTTTACCAGATGGCAACACGGATTGTCATGACCTACAGCACATGCAGTCTTGATCGGTTGAAAGAGGGATGAAAGTGGTGGTTTTTGACCTGAGAACACACAACGGCCGATGCTGCGGTTAAACTTCGCGCTCTTTCTAAAGGAGTTCATATGAGTTACTACCAGCCGGGCATTCTCGCCACCCCAGTTCCGCCTCAAGCCCGTCATATGTTCTTCGCACTCGAATCCGCCGCTGCATTGCCGGCCGCGCTGGAGAATCTTAAGGGGTTGGTGGACGGGAAGTCGGCAGTGGTCGGGTTCGGTGAATCCCTGGTCAAGGCCCTCAAGGGGCAAATCGAAGGCCTGCGCGCCTTTCCAGCGTTGACCGGTGTCGGCGTCGATAACCCGTCGACCCAGCACGCGCTCTGGTGCTGGTTGCACGGTGTCGACCGTGGCGAATTGCTCAATCGCAGCAACGCCATCGAAGCCGCGCTGGCCCCGGCCCTGCGCCTGGTGCAGATGAACGAAACCTTCCGCCACCTCACCGGCCACGACCTGACCGGTTATGAAGACGGCACCGAAAACCCTCACGACGAAGCCGCCGTCGCCGCCGCGCTGGTGAGTGACGGCACTGACGGAATGGTCGGCGGCAGTTTCGCCGCGATCCAGCAGTGGCAGCACGACCTGAAAGGTTTCCACGCGAGGCCGTCCCATGAGAAGGACAACATCATGGGCCGTCGTTTGAGCGACAACGAAGAGCTAGACGACGCGCCGATCTCCGCTCACGTCAAACGCACCGCCCAGGAAAGCTTCGCCCCCGAGGCATTCGTGGTGCGCCGTTCCATGCCCTGGATCGAAGGCGATCGCGCCGGCCTGATGTTCCTGGCCTTCGGTTTCTCCCTCGACGCCTTCGAAGCCCAACTGCGCCGCATGAGCGGTCTGGAAGATGGCATCACCGACGGTTTGTACCGCATCAGCCGGCCGATCACCGGCGGCTACTACTGGTGCCCGCCGCTCAAGGACGGTCATCTGGACCTGCGCTCACTGCGCATCAGCTAAACATCAGGGAGTGAGTATGAACGTGGTGCGTTGGGGCATGATCGGGTGTGGCAGCGTCGCTGAACGCAAGAGCGGGCCGGCCTTCTACAAGGCGCCCGGCTCGGCGCTGGTGGCGGTAATGGGCCGGCGTCTGGAGGCAGTGACGGATTACGCCGCGCGCCACGGCATCGCTCGGGTCTACACCGATGTGGACGCGTTGATCAATGATCCCGAGGTCGACGCGGTATACATCGCCACGCCGCCTGACAGTCATCACGCTTACGCCTTGAGGGTGGCCGCCGCCGGCAAACATTGCTGCGTCGAAAAACCGATGTCGTTGAATGCCGGACAAAGCCGTGAGATGCAAAAGGTCTTTGCCGATGCCGGGCTGCACCTGTTTGTTTCCTACTATCGGCGTTCGCTGCCACGCTTCCAGCAGGTGCGGCAATGGCTGGAGGAAGGGCGGATCGGCGAGGTCCGGCACCTGACCTGGACCCTGACCAAAGCGCCATCTCCGACCGATCTTGGCGGTACAGATAACTGGCGCACCGACCCGACCATTGCTGGCGGTGGTTATTTCGCCGACCTGGCCAGTCATGGCTTCGACCTGTTCCAGTACCTGCTTGGCGACATCGTTGAAGTCGCCGGGTTTACCGCGCACCAGGCCGGTTTGTATGCCGCCGAGGATGCCGTCAGCGCCAGTTGGCGGTTTGCTTCGGGCGCCCTGGGTATGGGCTGCTGGAATTTCGTTGCGGACCGACGTGAAGATCGGGTCGAGCTGATCGGCAGCAAAGGCCGGATCAGCTTTTCCGTATTCGATGAACATCCGGTTCAGCTTGAAGCCGATGAAACTCTCAGCCTGCACATCGAAAATCACCACCACATTCAATGGCATCACGTACAGGGTATGAACGCCCATATCCGTGGAGAAGCGCAGCATCCAGCCGTGGCCGAACAGGCATTGAAAACCGATTGGGTGATGGACCAGATCCTCAAGCGCGACTGATAAAAGATCAAAAGATCGTCCGAACGCGGCCCGAACCTTCGGCAGCTCCTACATGGCATCGCGTACACCTGTAGGAGCTGCCGAAGGCTGCGATCTTTTGATCTTCTAACCTTATGCTCAAACAGTATTTCTCAAGCCTGTCATTAGAACTTTAAGATCGCGTCATAACTCGTTATGACAAGTGATCTTCCATGACCGATAACGTTCTATCCCTGAGCAGTGTTCCGCTGCACACCCAACTGCGGGATGTGCTGCGCGCCCGCATCCTTGACGGCGAATACCCGCAAGACAGTCAGATGCCTTCCGAAAGCGAACTCGGCGCGCTGTTCAAAGTCAGCCGCATCACCGTGCGCCAGGCCTTGGGGGATCTGCAGAAAGAAGGGCTGATCTTCAAGATCCACGGCAAGGGCACCTTCGTCGCCAAGCCGAAAACCTTCCAGAACGTCAGCACCCTGCAAGGCCTCGCCGAGTCCATGACCGGTCGCGGCTACGAGGTGATCAACCGCCTGCGCAGTTTCAAATTCATTCCCGCCGACAAACTCGTTGCCGAGCGCTTGCACGTCGCCGAAGGCGAGACGGTGGCGCAGATCAAACGCGTGCGGCTGATCAACCGCGAGCCGATTTCCCTGGAGATCACCTACCTGCCCAAGGCCATCGGCGAGCGCCTGGAGAAGGCCGATCTGGTCACTCGCGACATTTTCCTGATCCTGGAAAACGACTGCGGCCTGGCGCTCGGTCACGCGGATCTGGCCATCGACGCAGTGCTGGCCGACAGCGACCTGACCCAGGCGCTGAACGTCGAGCCCGGCTCGCCGATCATGCGCATCGAGCGTTTGACCCACGACGCCAGCGGCCAGCCCGTGGACTTCGAACACCTTTACTATCGCGGCGATGCCTTCCAGTACCGCCTGCGGATCGACCGGCAAAAAGGGGCGCAGGCATGACTCACGGCTCAATGACTAGAAAGACGCTCGAACAGGAATACGACATCGTCGTGATCGGCGGCGGCACCGCAGGACCGATGGCGGCAATCAAGGCCAAGGAACGCAACCGCGATTTGCGCGTGTTGCTGATCGACAAGGCCAACGTCAAACGCAGCGGTGCGATCAGCATGGGCATGGACGGCCTGAACAACGCGATCATTCCCGGCCATTCGACGCCGGAGCAATACACCAAGGAAATCACCATCGCAAACGACGGCATCGTCAATCAGGCGGCGGTCTATGCCTACGCGACCCACAGCTTCGAAACCATCGAGCAACTGGACCGCTGGGGTGTGAAGTTCGAGAAGGACGAAACCGGCGACTACGCGGTGAAAAAGGTCCACCACATGGGCGCCTACGTGCTGCCGATGCCGGAAGGTCACGACATCAAAAAAGTCCTGTATCGCCAGTTGAAACGGGCGCGGGTCAGCATCACCAATCGGCTGGTCTGCACACGCTTGCTGACGGACGAAGAGGGCGCGGTCAACGGCGTGATGGGGTTCGACTGCCGCACCGCCGACTTCCACGTGATCAAGGCCAAAGCCGTGATCCTCTGCTGCGGCGCCGCCGGGCGTCTCGGTTTACCGTCCTCGGGCTACCTGATGGGCACCTACGAAAACCCCACCAACGCTGGCGACGGTTACGCCATGGCCTATCACGCCGGGGCAGAACTGGCGAACCTCGAATGCTTCCAGATCAACCCGTTGATCAAGGATTACAACGGCCCGGCCTGCGCCTACGTCACCGGTCCGTTGGGCGGCTACACCGCGAACAACAAGGGTGAACGCTTCATCGAGTGCGATTACTGGAGCGGCCAGATGATGTGGGAGTTCCACCAGGAGCTCGAAAGCGGCAACGGCCCGGTGTTCCTCAAACTCGATCACCTGGCCGAGGAAACCATCCAGAACATCGAAGAGATCCTGCACAGCAACGAACGCCCGAGTCGCGGCCAGTTTCATGCCAATCGCGGCACCGACTACCGCACGCAAATGGTCGAGATGCACATCTCGGAAATCGGTTTTTGCAGCGGTCACTCGGCTTCCGGCGTGTGGGTCAACGAGAAGGCCGAGACCTCGGTCAAGGGTTTGTACTCGGCGGGTGACATGGCCGCGGTGCCGCATAACTACATGCTCGGCGCGTTCACCTACGGCTGGTTTGCCGGCACCAACGCGGCGGATTTTGTCGCCGGTCGCGAATTTTCAGCGGTCGATGCCCAGCAGATCGAAACAGAAAAGGCCCGGGTCTACGCACCGCTGGACCGCGAACACGGTCTGCCGCCAGCGCAAGTGGAGTACAAGCTGCGACGTTTTGTGAACGACTACCTACAACCGCCGAAAGTGACCAAAAAAATGCAGATCGGCCTGCAACGCTTCAGCGATATCCAGCGCGATCTCGATCAGATCAAGGCCCACAACGCCCACGAACTGATGCGCGCTATGGAAGTCAGCATGATTCGCGACTGCGCCGAAATGGCCGCCCGCGCTTCGTTGTTTCGCGCCGAAAGCCGCTGGGGGCTTTACCACTATCGGGTCGACCACCCGCAACGCAACGACAGCGACTGGTTCTGCCATTGCCACCTGAAGAAGGATGAAAACGGACTGATGACCAGTTTCAAGAAAGCCGTCGAGCCTTACATCATCCCGCTGGGCGCCGATGAAATGCAGGCCTACGACCGGCTGCGAGTCGGTGCCTTTGCTGCCTGAGCCTCACCAAAAGAGAGACCGCGAAAATGGCCTATCAACCCCAGGAAATCTTCTTCCGCTCCAACGCGCCTGTAACGGTCGATGAGGACCTTTGCATCGCCCACAAAGGCTGCACCGTGTGCGTCGACGTGTGCCCGATGGACCTGCTGGCGATCAACCCGGCCACGCAAAAGGCCTACATGGCGTTTGACGAATGCTGGTATTGCATGCCGTGCGAAAAGGACTGCCCGACCGGGGCGGTGAAGGTCGAAATCCCGTACCTGTTGCGCTGATCTGAAAGGACGCTATCGCGAGCAAGCTCGCTCCCACAGGTTTCGTGGTGTTGGCAGGATTTGCGGCCGATGAGGCCGGCCCTGACAACAAAAAAGCCATCCGGCAACCACCGGACGCCTGATTCAAACACCCCTCGTTTCCCACCGCGCCCTGATCGTGGCGGAGACGAATATCCTAAAAATGATTCGAGGGGATTTACCTATGTCTTTGCCAATATTGCTGCGTGCAGCATTTGCCGGTCTGGTACTGGCCTCATTCACCCTGTCGGCGTCGGCCGAAACCATCCGCATTGCCATCGGCACCCAGGACACCACCATCAACTGCGCCGCCGGCGGCCTGTTGATTCGCGAGCTGGGCCTGCTGGACAAATACCTGCCCCACGACGGCCCCTACAAAGACGCCAAGTACGAGGTGGAGTGGAAGAACTTCACCAGCGGCGCGCCCCTGACCAACGAGATGGTCGCCGGCAAACTCGACTTCGGCGCCATGGCCGATTTCCCCGGTTCGTTCAACGGTGTGGCGTTCGAAACGGCGGGCAAGCACAGCCTGTTTATCAGCGTGCTGTCGGGTAGCATCAAGGGCAGTGGCAACGGCATCGTGGTGCCGAGCGCCTCGAGTGTGCAGTCGCTGGCCGAACTCAAGGGCAAGACCATTTCCGTGCCGTTCGCCTCGACGGCGCACGGCATGTTGCTGCGGGCCGTGGCTGCCCAAGGCTGGGACCCGCTGAAAGACGTGAACATCATCGCCCAGCCGCCGGAAGTCGCCGGCTCGGCCTTGCAGGCCGGGAAGATCGACGCCCACGCCCACGCCGACTTCGTGCCGTTCGCCGAACTGTTCCCCAGCCGTGGTTTCGCTCGCAAGATCTATGACGGCGCCCAGGCCAATGCGCCGACTTTTCACGGTGCGTTAGTGGATCAGGCCTACGCGAAAAAGTACCCGGAAATTGTGGTGGCTTACCTGCGTGCAAGCATTGAAGCCAACCAGTTGCTCGCGGCTGAGCCGGAGAAATACAGCGAGTTGATCGCCAAGGTCACCGGCGTCGATGCCGAGGTCAATTACCTGTTCCACGGTCCGCTGGGCGTGCAAACCCGCGACCTGAGCTGGAAGCCGGAATACCGTCAGGCCGTCGGGACCGCCATCGACACTCTCAAACTGTTGAAAAAAGCCGATCGAGGGTTGGACCTCAATACCTTCATCGACGACCAATACATCCGCGCCGCGTTCAAGGCCTCGAAGCTGGATTACACCGCGCAATTGGCCAACTACGCGCAGACGCCGCTTAAAGCGGTGGATGCGTCGAGCGGCAAAGCCATCACCGATTTCAGCCATGTGGCGGAGATCTGGGTGCGTGGCGAGCCGAAGGTTCGGCAGTACGCCTCGGCGGAGTCGGCGTTCACCGCGTTGGCCAGCCTGAAGCAGGAAGGCAAAAACATCCGCGCGGTGTATGCCCAGGCGAGTGACAGCGGGATCAAGTTGCTGGCGGATCAGGCGTGGTTTGCCAGTGATGCGAAAGGGCGCCTCAGCGCGTTTCTGCTCAAAGGCCAGGCCCAACAATTCGCCACGGCACAGGGCGGAAAAGTCTTCGACTTCACCGACGCTACCACCCAAGCCGTCGCCGTCCGCTAACCCCCGGAACACCGCAATCCCCTGTGGGAGCGGGCTTGCTCGCGAATGCGATTTTTCATTCAACATTGATGTCGACTGATCCATCGCATTCGCGAGCAAGCCCGCTCCCACAGGATCTCGGTTGAGAGGAAGTATTGTGTACAGATCCTATTTACGCTGGATCCCCCGAGCCGCTTCACTGCTGCTCTGCCTTGTATTCTGGCAACTCGCCGCCAGCCACCACTGGAACCTCGGCCTGGTCACCTTCGCCAATGTCCCGACGCCACTGGCGGTCATCGAAGCCGCCCTCGGCCTCGGCGACTCCGGCAAGCTCGCGCAACACCTCGGTAGCAGCCTCAGCCGAGTCTTCGCCGGTTACCTCGTGGCACTGATCATCGGCATCGCGTTGGGCCTGGCCATCGGTCGCTCTAAATGGGCCGAAGACCTGCTGCTACCACCGCTGGAAGTCTTGCGCCCGATCCCCGCCGTGGCCTGGATTCCACTGGCGATCCTGATGTTCCCCTCGTCAGAGCTGTCGATGGTCTTCATCACCTTCACCGGCGCACTGTTCCCGATTTTGCTCAATACCGTGCATGGCGTCGAAGGCGTCGACCCACGGCTGATCGCCTCGGCGAAAAGCCTCGGGGCAGGGCGCCGGGCGATTCTGCTGGAGGTGATCCTGCCAGGCGCTGCGCCGAGCATCATCACCGGCCTGGCGATCGGCATGGGCACCTCATGGTTCTGCCTGGTGACCGCCGAAATGATCTCCGGCCAGTACGGCATCGGCTATTACACCTGGGAGTCCTACACCATCCAGAACTACGCCGACATCGTGGTCGGCATGTTGCTGATCGGCGTACTGGGGATGGGCAGCAGCCTGCTGATCAAACGTCTGGGCGGGCTGTTCACGCCCTGGCACCGACCACGAGGAAAAGCCTGATGAGCGTGATGCAAACCCCTGAAGGACGGATCGACATCCGCCAACTGTCCATCGTCCTCGGCGAGGACAAGCAAGCCTTCGAAGCCGTGCAAGGTCTGGATTGCCAGATCGAGCCGGGGCAATTCGTGTGCATTCTCGGGCCGTCCGGTTGCGGCAAATCGACCCTGCTCGGCGCGCTGGCCGGCCACCTGCAACAGCGAACCGGCACCCTGAAAGTCGACGGTGCGCAGGTCCTGGGCCCATCGCCGCAGCGGGGCATGGTGTTCCAGCACCACACGCTGTTCCCTTGGCGCACCGTGCGCGACAACGTTGCTTTCGGCCTGAAAATGCGCGGCATCGGCAAAGCCGAACGCCACCAGGCTGCCGACGAAATCCTTGCCCTGGTGGGCCTCGAAGGGTTTGCCGAGCGCTGGCCCGATCAGCTCTCCGGCGGCATGCAGCAACGGGTCGAAATCGCCCGGGTGCTGATCAACCGCCCGCGCCTGTTGCTGATGGACGAACCCTTCGGCGCCCTCGATGCGTTGACCCGATTGAACATGCAGGAGCTGCTGCTGGACATCTGGACGCGAATTCGCACCACCGTGGTGTTCGTCACCCATGACATCGATGAAGCGCTGTTCCTCGCCGATCGGCTGCTGGTCATGAGTTCGCGCCCGGGCCGGATCATCGAAGACCTGCGTCTCGATTTCCCACGGCCACGCACCACCGAACTGGTCACCAGTCACGAATTTTCCCGCTTGAAGCGTCATTGCCTCGAGTTGCTGCGTCACGAAGACGGTCGGCAGTTACCGCGCCTGAACCCTCTCGGACTTCCCCTTGAAAACAAACTGCCGCGATTTGCCCTATGACCTCTCTATTCGATGTAACCGATAACGACGACATTCTCGCCCTGCAACCGCGCCTGAAGGATGAAGATCCCGGCGTGCGCAGAATTGCCCTGATCGAACTGGCCGACCTTGAAGAGCCGGACGGTTTGCTTTGGCTGGTCAATCGCCTGGCGCAAGACCCGACCGAAGAAGTCCGCGCCGAAGCCGCACGCTTGCTTGAAGCCTGGGAGGACACACCTGTGGTCGAAGCGCTGTGCCTGGCCCTGACCGATCCTTCCCAAGCTGTGCAAGCGGCCGCCGCGCAAAGCCTTAGCCTGCTCAAGACCGAGGCGGCGGGCAGGGTGATTCTGCCGTGGACCGGACATGCCGATATCAACGTGCGCATCGCCGCTTTCAGAGCCTTGCGTGAATTGCGCTTCCCCGATGCTGCCGCGGCTGCTTTAGGGGCATTGAGCGATGAAGACGCCAGTGTTCGCCGCGAAGCCGTTGGTGTACTCGGCTGGCTCAAGCAACTCGATGCCTTGCCGGCGCTTGCTCGATTGGCCAGTGACGACCCGGACACCGAAGTCCGCCGCGCTGCCACCGGTGCCCTTGGCCTGGCCTCCGACGCCCACGTGCTGCCGGCGCTGCGCCAGGCCTTGCAGGACGCCGCCTGGCAAGTGCGCGAAGAAGCCGCCACCACGCTGGGCAAGGTCGGTCACGTCGACGCCGGCCCGGCCTTGGTCGAAGCCTTGAGCGACGCGTATTGGCAAGTCCGCCTGCGCGCCACCCGCAGCCTCGGTCGTTTGCGTTACGTCCCGGCCCTTGAAGCGTTGATCGAAACCCTCGGCCACCGCATCAGCAACCTGCGCAAGGAGGCCGCCCTGGCGCTCGGAGAGTTGAACGACCGAGGCGCCATCGCACCCTTGCAGGCCGCCCAGGATGACGGCGACCCGGAAGTGCGCAAAGCCGTGCGCATCGCCTTGAGTCAGCTGCAATGAACCCGGTGGCGATTGGCAATTCCCAAGGTAAACAGCAGCTGCGGTTTAACTGGCCGGATGGTCGCGAGCAGTTGTTGGGCCACGTTGAGTTGCGCCGCCAATGCCCGTGCTCGCAATGCCGGGCGTTTCGGTTGCAAGGGCTGACGGTGAAAGTCGATGAGCGCATCCGCGTGATCGAACTCAACCAACAGGGCTACGGCCTGCAACTGATCTTCAGCGACGGTCACGAACGCGGCATCTTCCCTTGGCCCTACCTCTCTGGCCTGACCTGAAACCTGTAGGAGCTGACGAGTGAAACGAGGCTGCGATCTTTTGATGTTGTTTTTAAAGGGCAAGATCAAAAGATCGCAGCCTCGTTTCACTCGACAGCTCCTACACAGCTCCTACACAGCTCCTACCAGCTCCTACAAGTCCTTGCCAGAAAAAAGCCAAAAGAGTACAAATGTACTCCATGACGACTTTAACTCCCCGCCGTACCGCCATCCTGACCTTTATCCGCGATCGAATCGCCGAGCATGGCCAGTCCCCGAGCCTCGCTGAAATCAGCGAGGCGTTCGGTTTCGCCTCCCGCAGCGTGGCGCGCAAGCATGTGCTGGCGCTGACCGAGGCCGGTTTTATCGAGGTCAATGCGCATCAGGCCCGGGGCATTCGTTTGCTCGGGCAAACGGCGCGGCCCGAGTTGCTGGACATTCCGGTACTCGGTCGGGTGGCGGCGGGTGCGCCGATCGGTGCCGATGCCGAGGTTCACAGCCGCTTGCTGCTCGACCCGTCGATCTTCTCGCGGGTGCCCGATTACATGCTGCGGGTCCAGGGCGACTCGATGATCGAGGACGGCATTCTCGACGGCGATCTGGTGGGCGTGCACCGCAATCCCGAGGCGGTCAACGGCCAGATCGTCGTCGCACGGCTCGACGGCGAAGTCACCATCAAACGTTTCGAACGGGTCGGCGAGGTTGTCCGATTGCTGCCACGCAATCCGGCCTACAAGCCGATCATCGTCGACGCCAATCAGGACCTAGCCATCGAAGGGGTGTTCTGCGGTCTGGTGAGGCAAGGGTGATGGGCGCCGTCGTTGCGCTGGATACGCTGTTCAATGGCGGCCAGGTCTGGAAGGGCCGGCCTGCGCCACCGGCCGTCAGCCCGCAACCCACCGGGCATGCTGCGCTGGATGCGGCGTTGCCTACGGGCGGTTGGCCGGAAGCGGCGCTGACCGAAATCCTTTTGGCCGGGCAGGGTGTTGGCGAGTTGCAACTAGTGTGGCCAGCGCTGGCGCGGTTGTCCGCCGCGGGCGAGCGCATCGTGCTGGTGGCGCCGCCTTACGTGCCCTATCCCCAGGCCTGGCAAAGCGCCGGGGTCGATCTGCGTCAGTTGTCGATCATCCAGGCCAGCGAGCGCGATGCCTTGTGGGCAGCGGAACAATGCCTGCGTTCGGGCAGTTGCGGCGCCGTGCTGTGCTGGCCGCACAAGGCCGATGACCGGGCGCTGCGGCGCTTGCAGGTGGCGGCGGAAACCGGCTCGACCCTGGCGTTTGCCTACCGCTCGATCAATGAGGCAGTCAACCCTTCGCCAGCGGCGCTGCGCATCGCCATCGATGCCAGGCCTGCGCAATTGCGCGTACTCAAGTGCCGGGGCGGGTTGGCGCGTTCGGCGCCGATTGCCTTCCCCGTGGGGCATTGAGGTTGCCATGCGCTGGGTGTGTATTCTCTTTCCGCAATTGGCGCTGGACGCGGTACTGCGTCAGCGCGCAGATCCCGATGAGCCGCTGGCGCTGCTGACCGGCCCGGCCCAGCGTCGGGTGTTGCAAGCGGTCAACGCTTCGGCCCGGGTGCTGGGCTTGCGTCCGGGCCAGTCGATGACCGCCGCCCAGGCCTTGAGCAAAGGGTTTGTCACGGCTGAATACGACGCTGCCGAGATCGAGCACTGGCAGCAGTTTCTGGCTGCCTGGGCTTATCGATTCAGTTCACAAGTCAGCGTGCATTACCCGCGTGCGGTGGTGTTTGAAATCGAGTCCAGCCTGGGATTGTTCGGCGCCTGGCCGCAATTCGAGGCGAGGTTGCGGACCGAACTCGGCGAGCTGGGGTTTCGCCATCGGATTGTTGCCGCGCCCAACCCGGTGGCCGCACGGGTGCTGGCCAACGCGTATGACGGTCTGGTGGTGTCCGACGATCAAGCCTTGCAACATCATCTAGGGCAGTTGCCCATCGACCGGATCGGGCTGGAAACCAGCGTTGCCACCGCGTTGTCGCGCATGGGGCTGCGCACCTTGAGTCAGGTTCAGGCGTTGCCTCGCCATAGCCTGGCCCGGCGTTTCGAGGCCCAGGTGCTCAAGCATCTGGACGCCTTGCTCGGGTTACGGCGGCTGGCGCTGGCGTTCTACCTGCCGGCGGACCGGTTCGATGTGCGCATCGAGCTCAACTTCGATGTGCAGTCCCATCAGGCGCTGCTGTTTCCGTTACGCCGATTGACCGGTGACCTGTCGGCATTTCTTTGCGGTCGGGACAGCGGCGTGCAGCGTTTTGACCTGCATTTGGAGCACGCCGGGTTGCCGGACACCGTCATCAAGGTCGGCCTGCTCAGCGCCGAACGTGATCCGGCGATGCTCTTTGAACTGGCCCGGGGCCGGTTGGAGCACGTCCAGGTCGAGGCCCCGGTGCGCGGTTTTCGCCTGCGCGCCGAAGACTTGCCGGCCTTCGTTCCCCAGTATCAGGAGCTGTTCGACGACCGCCCGCAACAATCCTTGCCGTGGGAGCAACTGCGCGAACGCTTGCGCGCGCGGTTGGGAGATGACGCGGTGCAGGGTTTGCGGTTCCAGGCCGATCACCGGCCGGAATGCGCGTGGCAGGCCAGTGTCGACAGTCAGCGCTGTGCAGGGCTGCCTGCCGTACAACGTCCGGGTTGGCTGCTGACTGAACCGCTGGCGGTGCACGAAGGTTCGACGCGCATCCTGATGGGGCCGGAACGCATCGAGTCCGGTTGGTGGGACGGCGCCGATGTGCGCCGCGATTACTTCCTGATCGAAACCCGTTCCGGCCAGCAGGGCTGGGCCTATCGTGCGGTCGGTGAGGACGGTCCGTTGTGGCTGCAAGGCTGGTTCGCATGAGCATCGACTATGCCGAGCTGCACTGCCTGTCGAACTTCAGTTTTCAACGCGGTGCTTCCAGTGCCCTCGAACTCTTTCAGCGGGCGAAAAAGCAGGGCTATCAGGCCCTGGCGATCACCGATGAATGCACCCTGGCCGGTATCGTCCGCGCCTGGCAAGCGGCCAAATCCGTGGAGCTGCCGCTGATTATCGGCAGTGAAGTGCGCATCGAGAACGGTCCGAAACTGGTGTTGCTGGTGGAAAGTATCGAGGGTTACCAGACACTGTGCCGACTGATTACCCGAGCGCGGCGCCGCACGCAGAAAGGCCAGTATCAAGTGCTGCGGGAGGACTTCAGCGAACCCTTGCCGGGGCTGTTGGCGTTGTGGGTGCCGGACGCGGTCGATGACTTCGAACAGGGCCACTGGCTGAAACAGACCTTCGTCGATTGCCTGTGGCTGGCCGTCCAACTGCATCGCGGCCAGGACGATACCCGACGGCTGGCTGCGCTGCTGACCCTGGCGGGCGAACTGCGGATTCCGGCAGTGGCCAGCGGCGATGTGCACATGCACGCTCGCGGGCGGCGCGCCTTGCAGGACACCATGACCGCGATCCGTCATCACGTTTCGGTGGCGGAGGCCGGGTTGCGCCTTCATCCCAATGGCGAGCGGCATGTGCGCAGTCTCGATGCTCTGCAATCGATCTACCCGCAAACACTGCTCGACGAAACGCTGAACATCGCCCGCCGCTGCACTTTCGATCTCGGGCAGTTGCGTTATCAATATCCCCGGGAGTTGGTGCCAGAAGGCCAGACAGCTACATCCTGGCTGCGGCATCTGACCGAAGAGGGCATCGCGTGGCGCTGGCCAACAGGCCCGCAGGCCCAGGTGCTGACGCAGATCGACAAGGAACTGGAGCTGATCGCCGAGCTGGGCTACGAAAGCTATTTCCTGACGGTTCACGACATTGTGCGATTCGCCCGTGAGCAAAAAATCCTGTGTCAGGGCCGTGGTTCGGCGGCCAACTCGGCGGTGTGCTTTGCCTTGGGCATCACGGAAATCGATCCGGATCGCACCACGCTGTTGTTCGAGCGCTTTCTCTCCAAGGAACGCAACGAACCGCCGGACATCGACGTCGATTTCGAGCATGAGCGTCGCGAAGAAGTCTTGCAGTACGTGTTCCAGCGTTATGGCCGGACCCGCGCGGCGCTCACAGCGGTGGTCAGCACGTATCACGCGGCCGGCGCGGTGCGTGATGTGGCCAAGGCCTTGGGTTTGCCGCCGGATCAAATCAACGCCCTGGCCGATTGCTGTGGCCACTGGAGTGATGAAACACCGCCCGTGGAACGCCTGCTTGAAGGCGGGTTCGATCCCGAGAGCCCGGTGCTGCACCGGGTGCTGAGCCTGACGGGGCAACTGATCGGGTTCCCCCGACACCTGTCCCAGCACCCCGGCGGTTTCGTGATTTCCGAGCAGCCTCTGGACAGCCTGGTCCCGGTGGAAAACGCCGCCATGGCCGAGCGCACCATCATCCAGTGGGACAAGGACGACCTCGATGCCGTCGGGCTGCTCAAGGTGGATATCCTGGCGTTGGGCATGCTCAGTGCGATCCGCCGCTGTTTCGATCTGTTGCGCCGTCATCGCCATCGGGACCTGAGCCTGGCGACGATCCCGTCCGAAGACTCGCAAACCTACGACATGATCGGCCGTGCCGACACCATTGGCGTGTTTCAGATCGAGTCCCGGGCGCAGATGTCGATGCTGCCGAGGCTCAAACCCCGGACCTTCTACGATCTGGTGATTGAAGTGGCGATTGTCCGTCCGGGGCCGATCCAGGGTGGCATGGTGCATCCGTACCTGCGCCGCCGAAACAAGGAAGAACCCGAGGTCTATCCGTCCCCGGCGCTGGAAACCGTGCTCAAGCGCACCCTGGGCGTGCCGCTGTTTCAGGAACAGGTGATGCAGATTGCAATCGTCGCCGCCGACTACAGCCCCGGCGAGGCCGATCAGTTGCGCCGCTCCATGGCCGCCTGGAAACGCCACGGCGGGCTGGAGCCGCACAAGGATCGCCTGGCCGCCGGGATGAAGAAAAACGGCTACACGGCCGAGTTTGCCGCGCAGATTTTCGAGCAGATCAAAGGCTTCGGCAGTTATGGTTTTCCCGAGTCCCACGCCGCCAGTTTCGCCTTGCTGACCTACGCCAGTTGCTGGTTGAAATGCCACGAGCCGGCGGCCTTCGCCTGTGCGCTGATCAACAGCTGGCCCATGGGTTTCTATAGCCCGGACCAGATTCTGCAGGACGCGCGCCGGCATCATTTGCAAATTCGCCCGGCGGACGTGCGCGCCAGTGACTGGGATTGCAGCCTGGAACCGATCACCGGTGCCCAGCCGGCGATCCGCATGGGGTTGCGGATGATCAAAGGCTTTCGCGAGGACGATGCCCGGCGCATCGAATCCGCGCGGTCGAAGGGGGCGTTTATCGACATTGCCGACCTCGGCGAGCGGGCGCGACTCGATGCCCGCGCCCAGGAGCAACTGGCCGATGCCGGTGCGCTACGTGGACTGGCGGGTGACCGTCATCGGGCGCGCTGGGAAGTGGCAGGAGTGCAGAAACAGCTCGGCTTGTTTGCCGGTCTGCCGAGTCAGGATGAGGGCGCGGTGTCATTGCCCAAACCCACCGTTGGCGAGGACCTGCTAGCCGATTACAACAGTGTCGGCACCACCCTCGGTCCGCATCCGCTGGCGTTGTTGCGAGGTGAATTGAAGGCCCGGCGCTGCCGCAGTTCGAAGGAGCTGCTGGAGGTCGAGCATGGACGACCGGTCAGCGTCGCCGGGCTGGTGACCGGACGACAGCGCCCGGGCACCGCCAGTGGCGTGACCTTTGTCACCCTTGAAGATGAGTTCGGCAACGTCAATGTCATCGTCTGGCGCGACCTGGCCGACCGGCAGCGCCAGGTATTGGTCGGCTCGCAATTGCTCAAGGTCGACGGGCGCTGGGAAAAGGAAGGCGAGGTGCGGCATTTGATTGCCGGACGGTTGAGCGATTTGAGCCCATTGCTCGACGGCATCAGCGTGCGCAGCCGGGATTTCCGTTGACCTCGACCTGATCGTTCCCACGCGTTGATGCCCGAATAATTTAATACTGTCTTCGATGGTGGCACTTTGGCATAATGCCGGCCGCCGACGTCCCGCACGTCGATTGTCGATTTGATGCCCCCTCGCTTTTTTGCCGCTGCAACCCGCAGTGGCAAGCTATTGCCGTGCCGGGATAAACCGTTTTTCAAAAGGAATGCACAGTGAGAATGATCTCTCGGATGTTGGTATCGGCGGCAGCGGTTGCCGTTTTGGGCGCGATGGCCGGGTGTGCGACTGAAAGCTCGCGCGCCTTGCCGGTAGAAAAGGTCGAAAGCGCCAGCCTCGCTTATGCGGGCGTTCGCGTACCCATGGCGGTCGGCAAGTTCGACAACCGTTCGAGCTACATGCGCGGGATCTTTTCCGACGGTGTAGATCGCCTTGGCGGTCAGGCCAAGACCATCCTGATCACTCACTTGCAGCAAACCAACCGCTTCAGCGTGCTGGATCGCGACAACATGGGCGAGATCCAGCAGGAGGCCGCGATCAAGGGCCAGTCCCAGCGCCTCAAGGGGGCCGACTTTGTGGTCACTGGTGATGTCACCGAATTCGGCCGCAAAGAGACTGGCGATCACCAGTTGTTCGGCATTCTCGGTCGCGCCAAGACCCAGGTGGCCTACGCCAAGGTCAATTTGAACATCGTCAACATCAGCACCTCGGAAGTCGTTTATTCGACTCAGGGCGCGGGCGAATACGCCTTGTCCAACCGTGAAGTCATCGGCTTTGGCGGCACCGCTGCCTACGATTCGACCCTCAACGGCAAAGTGCTCGACCTGGCCATGCGCGAGGCGATCAATCGTCTGGTGGACGGCATGAATGCCGGTGCATGGAAACCGGGCAACTGATCAAGGTCGAAGACAAGGAGCGGTACAAGCATGTTCAAGATTTATGCGAAATGGGCGCTGATGGCGTCGACCGTGCTGGTCAGTGGCCTGTTGGCCGGCTGCAACAGCGGCCCGAAAACCCTTTACCAGTGGGAAAGCTACCAGCCGGAAGTCTACGAGTACTTCAAGGGTGAAGAGCCCAAGGAAGCTCAGGCCGAAGCCCTGGAGCGCGACCTGCAGAAAATCAGGTCCACCGGCAAGACGCCGCCGCCTGGCTACCACGCTCATTTGGGGTTGTTGTACCTGAGCATGGGCAAGGACGATCAGATGGTGCAGCAATTCAGAACCGAGAAGACGTTGTTCCCCGAGTCGACGCCGTACATGGACTTTCTGCTTAAAAACGCCAAGACCGGAGACACCCAATGATCGCGCGCTCATTGAAACTGATGGCCGGGCTACTGGCTCTGGCGGTACTCGGCGGTTGCGTCAGTCCCAAGACCGTGGACTATTCGGCATACAAGCAAAGTCGTCCGAAAACCATTCTGGTGCTGCCGCCGCTGAACAACTCGCCGGACGTCAAGGCGTCCTACAGCCTGTTGTCGCAGGTCACGTACCCATTGGCTGAAGCCGGTTACTACGTGCTGCCGATCGCCCTGGTCGATGAGACGTTCCGCCAGAATGGCTTGACCACACCGGCGGATATCCATCAGGCACCGGCCAACAAACTGCAAGAAATCTTCGGTGCCGATGCTGCGCTGTACATCACTGTGACGGACTATGGCACTCGCTACATGATCATCAACAGCGAAACCGTGGTTACGGCCAGCGCGAAACTGGTGGACCTCAAGAGCGGCACCACCCTGTGGACCGGCTCGGCTCGGGCTTCGAGCGAAGAGGGTGGCAATAACGGTGGCGGTGGTTTGATTGGCATGCTGATTACGGCTGCGGTCAAGCAAGTGATCAACAGTTCAACCGATGCCGGTCACCCGATTGCCGGTGTGACCAGCGCTCGGCTGCTGTCGGCAGGACAACCGGCGGGGTTGCTGTACGGACCGCGTTCGCCGAAATACGGCACTGACTGATGTCCGCAATCCCGTAGGAGCTGTCGAGTGAAACGAGGCTGCGATCTTTTGATCTTGTTTTTTAAAAGCAAAGTCAAAAGATCGCAGCCTCGTTTCACTCGACAGCTCCTGCAGGGTTTGGGTACGTGGGCAGAGTTCTATTTGGCTTCTGGCCAAAACCGCTCCCCACCCCCCGGCGCCTCCGTCCAGGCCTGCAACGACCGTGTCGGCAAATCGAAATAATCGCGCGTACGCGCATACCCATGCCCACCCATCCGGCCAATCGCATCCAGCCCCAACTGATCGATATACAAGGTTTTCGGGTCGATCAATTCATCCCGCACATGGGCCATCAGCACTTCGCCAAAGATGATCTCCCGTGACTGCCCGATGGACAGCGCCATCATCCTTCGGCACTCCAACGCGACCGGAGCTTCGCCAATCCGTGGGCATTTGACCGTGGTCCCGGGAATGGCAGTAAGGCCCGCAGCAGTCAGTTCGTCGAAACCGGGCGCGAACGGCACGGCGCAGACGTTCATGGCTTCCACCAGGGCATCGCTGACGATGTTCACGGTGAATTCCTGATTGAGCTGGATATTGCGCGTGGTGTCCTTGGGGCTTTGATCGCCGTAGTTTTCCACGCCCAAGGCGAGGATCGGCGGGTCGGCCGAGAGGGCGTTGAAGAAGCTGAAGGGCGCCGCGTTGATCCGACCTTCGCCGTCGATGGTGGTGACCAGGGCAATCGGCCGTGGCACCACGCTACCGATCAAAATCTTGTATTTGTCTCGCGGGCTCAATTGGCTGAAGTCGAAGCTTTGCATGGGCAGAATTCTCTAAAGAAGGGGATCAATCGCGCTCAGCGGCGCGCGTGCGCTGTAGTCGTCAGCGAACGGGATGGACGGTTTGAACAGGTCTTTCCAGTCCGGTTGGCCAAAGGTCCGGTCGCTGTGGCTGCGCATCAGTTTTTCGAATTGTTGTTGGGCCTGGCGTTGCAGGGCGGGGTAGTCGACGCCTTGAACCTGACCGTCCTGCATCACGCAGCGGCCGTCGATGTAGCTGGCGATGCAGTCGTCACCACGCCCGGCCAATACCAGGTTTTTCAGTGGGTCGAACAGCGGCCCCAAATGCAGGCCGCGAAGGCTGAACACCGTGATGTCGGCCTTGGCGCCCGGCGCCAAACGACCCAGATCATCGCGACCCAGGGCCTTGGCGCCGCCGAGGGTGGCGGCGTTGTACAAATCCAGGGTGCTGGTGAGCAAGTTCCCGCCCTCCATCAATCGCGCGATGTTGAGACCCTGGCGCATGTTTTCCAGCAAATCCGCCGGCCAGGTGTCGGTGCCCAAGGCGAAGTTGACGCCCTTGGCCCGATAGCGACCGAAAGAGTTCAGTGCCTCACCATCACGGGCAAACACCACCGGGCAATGCACCAGACTCGCGCCGCCATCCACCACGCGTTGCAGATCGTCATCGCCTGAGGTGTAGATGCCGTGTGGCAGCAGACTGCGCGGGGTCAGCAGGTCCAGTTGCTGCAACCAGCCCAGCGGCGAAGTACCGCGCAGTTGCTCGACCATCGCCACCTCACCGAGCCCCTGGCAACAATGCAAACGCATCGGCGCGTTCAGTTCCCGGCTGAGCGCGGCGGTGCGTTGCAGCAGGGCTGGGGTGCAGGTCTGGATGCGGTCCGGTAGCAGCGCACCGCGTATTAAACCCTCGTGCGCACCGTCGAAATCATGGAAAAACCGCACAGCCGCATCGAGCCCGGCCATGCCCCGCGCTTCATCCCAGTGATGCCCGAGGGTTCCATCGGCGCGCCAGTAACTCATGCCGCTCATGTAGCAGGGGCCAAGGTAAGTCCGCAGCCCCAGCTCGGCAGCCACACCGGCCACCGCAGAAAACTCGTCGTAAGTCTCGGCCCACTCGCGGTAATACATCGAGGTGATCGGCATGGCGGTGGTGATGCCGTTGCGGATCAACTGAGTGAAGGCGTAGCGGTATTTGAAGACTTCTTCATCCGGGTTGTAACTTTCCCGCGGACCGCTCGCCAGATAGTCCTCGGACCACATCCGGCCCATGTCGAGTTCATCGCCGTTGTCCAGCGTCAGCACCGTCGAATCAAGATCCCCGAGCGCATCCAGATCGATGAAGCCCGGACCGATCAACGCGTTGCCGTAATCGACCCACTGATCCACCGGCCCCGGATAATCGCGCCCGACAAACACGATGCGCGAACCTTCGAACACCACTTCGCCGTCGCGCCACAGCACATGCTGGGTGCCGTCGAACCCGACCACGCAACTGGCTTTCAATCCAATCCTTTTCACAAGCGACTTTCCAGCAGTCGGCCACCGGAGGCGATCAACTCACCACAGCGATAAACCTGCCGCACCGGTCGCGACACCACCGCCTCACCCAGCGTCTGCACCGGCATCAGCAGAAAGTCCGCTGGCGCACCGATCTGCACTCCATAACCTTCACAGCCCAACGCCCGAGCACCATTCACCGTCGCTGCTTCGAACACCGCCGCCAGTTCATCGTCCTTGTTCAAGTCGAAACGAAAGGCCATCAACATCGCCCGTTCCAGCATGTCGCCGTTGCCCATGGGCGACCAGGCATCGCGAATGCCGTCCGAACCCAGGCACACGTTCACCCCGGTCTCACGAAGGGCGAGGAACGGTGGCACCGCGCAATCGGCCGGTGCCGAACTCATCAGGGAAATGCCCAAGGCCGCCAAACGCTCGGCCAGCGGTTTGACCTGACTCCACGGCAACATCCCAAGGCAGTAGGCGTGGCTGATCATCACCCGACCCTGACGCCCGAAGCGTTCGGTGTAGTCGGCGATCAGTGCGATCTGCCACAGGCCCAGTTCGCCCTTGTCGTGCAGGTGAATGTCGACGCCACGCTTGAATTCACTGGCCAGCTTAAACACGAAGTCGAGCTGTGCGATCGGGTCGTTGTCGATGCCGCACGGGTCGAGGCCGCCGACGTTTTCCACGCCCAGGGCCATGGCTTCGCGCATCAGTTCGGCGGTGCCGGGGCGGCTGATCAGGCCGGTTTGCGGGAACACCACCAGTTGCAGGTCGATCAGGTCGCGGTAGCCTTCGCGCAGTTGCTGCATGGCCTCGACATGGCGCAGGCCGAATTCCGGGTCGATGTCGACGTGACAACGCATCGTCAGCGAGCCACGGGCGATGCAGTTTTCCAGCAGGGCGCCAGCGCGTTGAGCGATGGGCGCGTTGACTTCACGCAGCACGCGGCGCTCGTTGGCGATGTAGTCCTTGAGCGTCGGGCCGGCGCTGTTCGCACGCCAGGGTTGGCCCCAGAGGGTTTTGTCGAGGTGGACGTGGCTTTCAACCAGGGCAGGGGTGAGGAGCTGGTTTTGGCCGTCGATGTCGGTGGTGGTGAGGGCAGTGGTCGATGCCGGGCGGCGTTGCTTGAACAGGCCGTTTTCGATCAGCAGGTCTTCGGCGGTGGAGCCGTAGGGGCGCACGTTGCGTAGCCAGCGGGGTTGAGTCATTGCATACCTCTTTTTCAGAATTTAGAGCATCGGTGCCTGTGCTGGCCTCATCGCGAGCAAGCTCGCTCCCACAGTGGTTTTGTGTTGAACATGGAATGTGTGAACAACCCAATACCCTGTGGGAGCGAGCTTGCTCGCGATGGCCGCGACTCGGTTTAAAGCCAGCCAATCAACCCTTGAGCTTCGACCAGATCCGGTCCTGCAGCTCGCGCGCCTTGTTGCTGCACTCTTTTTCCGGGCGCAGGCGCGAGGCGAACTCATCGGGCATGTTGATCGCGTCCATCACCCGCCATTTGGCATCGATCAGCTTGTCGCTCTGGATACCGTTGTCGTAGGCGATGGCGTTGGACACGGCGGCGGCGTTTTCCGGTTTCATCATCCAGTCGATAAAGATCTTCGCGTTGCCGGGGTGCGGGGCGCTTTTCGGTACGGCGAAGTTGTCCTGGAACATCGCCAGGCCTTCGCGCGGGTACACGTACTTGATGGTGCTTTTTTGCAACGTGGCCCGGGCGGTGGAACCGTTCCAGTTCTGCATCATGATCACTTCACCGGAGGCCATGCGGTCGACGGTGTTGTCCGAGCTGTACATCTTCAAGTGCGGTTTCTGTTTTTGCAGCAGCTCCAGAATGCGCTTGGCGTCCTGCGGGTTTTCGCTGCATTCGTCGACGTTCAGGTAATGGCTGGCGGCGTTGATCACACTGCTGGAGGTGTCGAGGGCGGCGAGTTGGCCTTCCAGTTCCTTGCGCGGTTCGAAGAACTCTTTCCACGAATCGTCCAGCTTGCCGCCGGGCACCCGTGCGCTGTCATAGGAAAACCCGGTGGTGCCCCACAGGTACGGGGCGGAGAACTTGCGACCGGGGTCGAAACTCGGATCACGGAACGCCGGTTTGACGTACTGGAAGTTGGGCAGGGTCGACGCGTCGATTTGCAGTAGCAGGTTCTGGTTGATCAACGTGCGCATGATCGACTGCGATGGCACGATCACGTCGTACGCCGCGCCGCCGGCCTGCAACTTGGCCAGCAGGGTTTCGTTGCTGTCGTAGCCGTCCATGGTGACCTTGATCCCGGTCTCCTTTTCGAACTTGGCCAGCAGTTCCACCGGGTAATAGTCGGTCCAGTTGTAGAAGAACAATTCCTTAGGTTCGGCGGCCTGGGCGCTGAACGCCGTGAAGCAACTCAGGGCCAGACCGGCGACAGCGAAACGCATGCTTTTGATGTTCATAGATGTACGCTCCAGAAGTACCACGAAGGACAAAGGCTCATTGGTTTTTGCCGCGCTGTCCCAGCCAGAAGGCCAGTACCACCAGCACGATGGAAATCACCAGCATCAGGGTCGAAATCGCGTTGATCTCCGGTGTTACCCCGGACTTGATCGCCGAGAAGATGTACACCGGCAACGTCGTCGAACCGGGTCCGGCAACGAAGAAGGTCATGATGAAATCGTCGAGGCTGACCACGAACGCCAGCACCGAACCGGACAACACTGCCGGCCACAGCAGCGGCAGCGTCACTCGACGAAATACTTGCCACGGGTTGGCGTACAAATCGTTCGCCGCCTCCAGCAAGCTCTTGTCGAGGTCATTGAGCCGTGCACGGATCGGCAGGTAGGCGAAAGGAATGCAGAAGCCGATGTGCGCAACAATCACCGTCAGCAAACCGAGCTTGATCCCCAGCGCCATGAACAGCAGCAGAGTGGCCACGGCGGTGACAATCTCCGGCAGGATCAGCGGCAGGTTGATCCCGCCCTCGACCATCTTCTGTCCATAGAACGGCCGGTACGTCGCCAGCGCTGCGAGCAACGCAATGGCCGTGGCGCAGACTGTGGCGATGCCGGCGACGATGATCGAGTTCAGCGCCGCCGTCTGAATCGACGGGTTGGCCAGAATCCGCCCGTACCAGGCGAACGAGAACTCGGTCCACACCGTCGCCGAACGGTTGGCGTTGAAGCTGTAGGCGATCAGCACGAATATCGGCACGTACAGATAGGCCAGGATCAACAGGCTGACTTCGCGGGTCAGGGGCAGTTTTTTCAGGTGCAGGGCGATCATGCGGTGGCTCCCCGACGCAGAGTTTTAGCGGTGCTGCGGCTATAGAGGGCGTAACCCACCAGCGAAAGAAGCAGAATCCCCAGCAACAGGAACGACAGCGAACTGCCCAGCGGCCAGTTACGCGCGGTGCCGAACTGTTGCTGGATCAGGTTGCCGATCATCAGCGTCTTGCCGCCGCCGAGAATCGCCGGGGTGATGAAGGCACCGAGGCTCGGCACAAACACCAGCAGCGCGCCGGCAATCACGCCGGGCATCGACAGCGGCAGGATGATCCGCCGCAACGCGTGCCAACGATTGGCACCGAGGTCGTAAGCCGCTTCCACCAGACGCCAGTCGAGTTTTTCCAGGGTCGAGTAGATCGGCAAAATCATGAACGGCAGGAAGCTGTAGACCAGCCCGACGCTGACCGCGAAGTCGTTGTAGAGCAGGGTGATGCCGCCCGCCTGCGGGAACAGCGCATTAATGCTTTGGGCGACCCAGCCGTGTTCGCGCAGGATGATCAGCCAGGCGTAGTTGCGGATCAGCAGGTTGGTCCAGAACGGAATGGTGATCAGCAACACCATGAGGTTGCGCCGACGCGGTGTCAGGCTCGACATCCACAGCGCCACCGGGTAGCCGAACAGGAAACACAGCAACGTGGTGCCACCGGCCTGGAACACCGAGCGCAACAGCGCCTGGGCATAGACCCAGTTCAGTTCCAGTTCACCGTCGAAACCTTCCTGGAAAAACAGCTGCACGTAGCTTTGCAATTGCCAGTTGGCCTGCCAGTCGACGCCGCCATACACATTGCGCGGCAACAGGCTGATGTAGCCCATGATGCCGAGCGGAATGGCGATCAGCGCCAGCAAAGTCAGAACCACCGGGCTGAGCAACAGCGCACGGTTGAGGGCGGGAGAAGTGCTGCTGACGCTCATCTCAGGCCTCCATCAACAGGCAGGCGTGGGGCGGCAGGTTGACCGCGATGCGATCGCCGACCACCCGGCCGCGGTTCAGGCCTTCGTTGTTCTCGCGTAGCATGACCTTGATGTCGTTGTTCAACCGGCACTGGTAAAGGGTCGCGGTGCCGACATACAACACCGCTTCAATCACGCCGCGCAGGTGATGCGGTTGCGCCGGGTCGACCAATTGCGAACGTTCCGGACGGAACGCCAGTTGCACGCTGGCGCCGTCGAAGCCTTGAGCCGGGCAAGGGATTTCCACTGGCATGCCGCTCGGCACGAACAGTTTTTCGTTCTGCTGGCCGCGCTTGAGGTGACCGGGGAGGAAGTTAATGTCGCCGATAAACTGAGCAACGAAGCGATGCTGCGGCCGTTCGTAGATATCGTTCGGTGTGCCGATTTGCAGGATCTTGCCGGCGGACATCACGGCGATGCGGTCGGACAGCGTCAGCGCTTCTTCCTGATCGTGGGTGACGAAAATGAAGGTGATCCCGGCTTCCTTCTGTACGCGCTTGAGTTCGACCTGCATTTCCTTGCGCAGCTTCAAGTCCAGCGCCGACAACGGTTCGTCGAGCAACAGCACTTTGGGTTTCGGCGCCAGGGCCCGGGCCAGGGCTACGCGCTGCTGCTGGCCGCCGGACAGCTCGGCCGGTTTGCGCTGGGCCAGGTGTTGCATTTGCACCAGCGCGAGCATCTCATCGACCCGTTGCGGGATGAGCTTGCGATCAAGACCCTGCATCTCGAGGCCGAAGGCGATATTCTGCGCGACGCTCATGTGCGGAAACAGCGCGTAGCTCTGGAAGACGGTGTTGACCCGGCGCTTGAACGGTGGCAAATCATTGACCGGTTCGCCTGCCAGACGAATCTCGCCTTCGCTGACCTGTTCGAAGCCGGCGATGGTCCGCAACAAAGTGGTCTTGCCGCAGCCGGAAGGGCCGAGCAGGGTGAAGAATTCATTGTCGGCAATGTCGACTGAAACGTTGTCGAGGGCTGGAGCCAGCCCCGGATCGTCGGAATACCGCTTGGAGACGTTACGCACTTCAATCGCTGTTGGATGACCCATGTTGGTGCATTCCTCTAATTATTGTATGCAATATTTGGATGCAATCTAGAAATAACCGGATTAATCTGCTCGTGCAACCCCCTTTTTCAAAGGCTGCTCATCGCCTGGGGCCGGTTGTTTAGCGCTAAAGGAGTGTTCAGATGACCGAGAAAAAACTCGAGACCACGGTCGACCGCGTCTACCAAGGGGTTTACGAGGCGATCAGCAAACGTTCATTGCGTCCCGGGATGAAGCTCGGCGAAGCCTCATTGGCCGAACTTTTTAATGTCAGCCGAACGTCGGTTCGTGCCGCGCTCAAACAGTTGGAGGCCGATGGCCTGGTCACCACCGAGCCCAACAAAGGAGCGTCGGTGTCGTTGCCCAGTGATGAGGAGATCCGCTTGCTGTTTGAAACGAGGCGCCTGATCGAGATCGGCATCGTCACTGAGCTCTGTCGTCGTCGTGATACTGCCGTGACCCAGGACCTGCGTGATCACCTGTTACTGGAGGATGAAGCGCACCGCAGCGGCGATCATGAACGGTTGATTCATCTGCTTGGAGAGTTCCACATCAAGCTCGCGCAAAGCCTGAACAACCCGGTGTTGCTGGACTGGTTCCGCAAGCTGATTTCCCGCGCCTCGCTGTACGCCGCTGCGCTGGATGACGACAGTCATGAAGCCTGCCGCGATGATGAACACCTGCGGTTGATCGAGTTCATCGAAGCCGGTAATCAGAGCGCTGCGATCGAACTGACCTGCATGCATTTGAATGGCATCGAGAAGGCCATTCTCGACGTCGCCGCCACGTTGAAAACCGGCTACCACCCACTCAAGCACCTGATCGAGGTTTAGTCGCGAGATCCGTAGCAGCTGCCGAGCTGCGCGAGGCTGCGTTCGGCTGCGAAGCAGTCGTGAAATCAAACACCTCGGTGTGTCAGGACAAACTCGCATGCAGGGTTTACGACTGCTTCGCAGCCGAACGCAGCCTCGCAGGCTCGGCAGCTGCTACAAGGTTCGTCCGCAGGGCAAACTCCCTCGCCACAAAAGCCTGGATGAGGTGAATCAGCTAACCTCTATGAAACCATTGGCGACGGCGGTGCTCGAAACAAACGGGCACGCACCGTCCTCATGCCGTTGCGATCCCTTAAGCCAGTCATCTACAGGGATACAGAGTCAGTCGATGCAGTTTCTAGACGATAGCCATGGGTGTGCAGGCTGGAACGGTGAAATGGCTGGGCGCATCCGCGCGTTCGACTGGAGCCTGACTGAGCTTGGGGACATGGACACCTGGCCCGCAAGCCTGTGCAGCGCGGTGCAGTTGATGCTCGCGTCGCCACTGCCGATGGTGATGCTATGGGGCCGGCAGGGTTACATGATCTATAACGACGCGTACTCGACGTTCGCCGGTGGCCGCCATCCTTACCTGTTGGGTTCCCCGGTGGAACTGGGTTGGCCGGAAGTCGCCGACTTCAATCGGCATGTGGTCGATACCTGCCTGGCCGGCGGCACCTTGTCCTATCGCAACAAAGTCCTGGAGTTGCTGCGCGACGGGGTTCCCGAAGACGTCTGGCTGGACCTCTATTACAGCCCGGTCGCTGATGACGACGGGAAACCGGCCGGGGTCATGGCGATAGTGGTCGAGACCACCGAGCATGTGATTTCCGAACGCCGTCGTCAGGCCGCCGAGGACGCCTATCACGCCGACAACGAACGGGTGCGCCTGGCGCTCAATGCCGGGGCTTTGCTCGGCTCATTCGTCTGGGACATCAAGGGCAATGCGCTCTCCGGTGACGAGCGTTTCGCCCGCACCTTTTCGTACCCGCCGGAGCAGAACCTGGCCGACCTGCCAACGGACATCGCCGAAGCACGGATCCATCCCGATGACCGCAGCTGGGTGCAGGAGCAGATCAACCAATCAGTGGAAACCGGCGAACCCTTTAACGCCGAGTATCGGGTCCTGCGCCCGGATGGCAGTTATCTGTGGGTGCAGGCGAGTGGTGGCTGCGAGTTCAATCAGCAGGGCGAACCGTTCCGTTTTCCCGGGGTGTTGATCGACATCCACGAACGCAAGACCGCCGAAGAATCCCTGCTCAAGTTCACCCGCAATCTGGAGCAACGCGTTGCCGACGAAGTCGAGGCGCGGTTGGCCGCTGAAGAACAATTGCGTCAATCGCAGAAACTCGAAGCCATTGGTGGCCTCACCGGCGGCGTGGCCCATGACTTCAACAACTTGTTGCAGGTGATCGCCGGCAACCTGCACTTGCTGGCGCGGCATGAGCCGGACAATGCCAACGTGCAGCGCCGCGTCAGTGCGTCGATTGCCGCGGTCGAGCGCGGCGCCAAACTGTCTTCGCAATTGCTCGCGTTCGCCCGTCGTCAGCCCTTGTCGCCAGCGGTCTGCGACCTGCGGCAGGTCTTCGATGGACTCGGGGAATTGTTGCAGCGGGCGCTGGGGGAAACCATTCAGATCAACTTCACCGCTGCGGAAGCTCTTTGGCACATCTACGTTGACCACAATCAACTGGAAAACGCCATCCTCAATCTGGCGATCAATGCCCGGGACGCCATGAACGGCGAGGGGACCATTGACCTGAGCGCCGAGAACATCGCCCTTGACAGCAAGTTTTGTGCAGGCAAGGGCATCGTCGCCGGCGACTATGTCTGCGTAGCGGTGGCTGACAGGGGTATCGGCATGTCGCCGCAGGTGCTCGCGCAGGCTTTCGAACCGTTTTTTACCACCAAGGCCGATGGCCAGGGCACGGGTCTGGGCCTGAGCATGGTGTTCGGTTTCGTCAAGCAAAGTGGTGGGCATATCGAGATTTCCAGCGTGGTCGGGCAGGGCACTCGAGTGCAGCTGTATTTCCCTCGCAGCCTGCGCCCGATGCTCAACGAAACGACACGTCATGACCCGCAACAGCGAGGCGGACACGAAACCATTCTGGTGGTCGAGGACAACGAGGCGGTGCGCAGCGCAGCGGTGGAGTTACTGCGTGAAGAGGGTTATCAAGTGCTGACGGCGGCCAACGGCGACGCCGCGATGCAGATGTTGCTGGATGGCGCCGTGGTCGACCTGATTTTCACCGACGTGGTCATGCCCGGCCTGATCAAAAGCTCGGACCTGGCCGCCTGGGCCAAGGTGCAGACGCCGCCGGTGGCCGTGCTGTTCACCTCGGGCCACACCCGTGACATTATTTCGCGCAATCACCAACTCAGCCCCGACACTTACTTGCTGAGCAAACCTTATGGTCCCGAGGCGCTGACCCAAATGGTCCGCACCGTGCTAAACGGCTGAGAACAGCCCCCTGTAGGAGCTGCCGCAGGCTGCGATCTTTTGATCTTATGGCGGTCTTGACATTGCCAGGATCAAGATCAAAAGATCGCAGCCTGCGGCAGCTCCTACATTTGTATCGCGTTCATCCACATCATTCCTTTAAGGCCGCTCATGACATCCAAGCGCACTACCAATCCTCCCTCAGGCATGGTCAGGGTGCGTGGCGCCCGGGAACACAATCTCAAAAACGTCGATGTCGACATCCCCCGGGATGCCCTGGTGGTGTTCACTGGCGTGTCCGGTTCGGGGAAATCGTCGCTGGCGTTCTCGACTCTCTACGCCGAAGCGCAACGCCGCTATTTCGAATCCGTGGCGCCTTATGCGCGGCGTCTGATCGATCAGGTCGGGGTGCCGGACGTCGATTCCATCGAAGGCTTGCCGCCCGCGGTGGCGCTCCAGCAACAACGGGGTACGCCGAGCACGCGCTCTTCGGTGGGCAGCGTGACGACGTTGTCGAGCCTGATCCGCATGCTGTACTCCCGGGCCGGCAGTTATCCGCCGGGGCAACCGATGCTCTATGCGGAAGATTTTTCGCCCAACACGCCCCAGGGCGCGTGCGCCGAATGTCATGGGCTGGGGCGGGTGTATGAAGTCACCGAAGCCCTGATGGTCCCGGACCCGAGCCTGACCATTCGCCAGCGCGCGGTCGCCTCCTGGCCCACCGCCTGGCAGGGACAAAACCTGCGCGACATCCTGGTGACCTTGGGTTACGACGTCGATAAACCCTGGCGCGATCTGCCGAAAAAACTGCGCGACTGGATTCTCTTCACCGAAGAAACACCCACGGTGCCGGTGTATGCCGGGCTCACTCCCGAAGAAACCAAAATTGCGCTCAAACGCAACATGGAACCGAGTTACCAGGGCACGTTCACCGGCGCCCGGCGCTACATCCTGCACACCTTCAGCCATTCCCAAAGCGCGCTGATGAAGAAGCGCGTCTCGCAATTCATGCTCGGCAGCCCGTGCCCGTTGTGCGATGGCAAACGGCTCAAGCGCGAGGCGTTGTCGGTGACCTTTGCCGGTTACGACATCGGCGAACTGTCGCAGATGCCGTTGCTGCAAGTGGCCGAAGTCTTGAAACCAGTGGCCGCTCACAGCTACCTCGAACAGACCGAGGCGGCGGGTGAGGTATTGACGCACGACCAGACCCGCGTGGCCCGCGAGCAACGAGTGGCCCACGGCGCCAGTGGTCACGCCAACGCGCCGGATGTACGCCACACACCGAACCTGTCAGTGGAGAAACGCCTGGCCGCGCAGCGGATCGCTCAGGACTTGCTGGAACGGGTCAGCACATTGACCGATCTGGGGCTCGGTTACCTGGCGCTGGAACGCAGCACGCCGACGCTGTCGTCCGGTGAGTTGCAGCGTCTGCGTCTGGCGACACAATTGGGTTCGCAGCTGTTCGGCGTGATCTACGTGCTGGATGAACCGTCGGCCGGTCTGCACCCTGCGGATGGCGAAGCATTGTTCGAAGCGCTGCAACGCCTGAAGGCTGCCGGCAACACCTTGTTCGTGGTCGAGCATGACCTGGAAACCATGCGTCGCGCCGACTGGTTGATCGACGTGGGCCCGGCGGCCGGCGAGCATGGCGGGCAAGTCCTGTACAGCGGACCGCCGCCAGGGTTGGCGCAGGTGACGAACTCGCAGACGCGCGCTTATCTGTTCGCCGAGCAGGTCACTCAGCCCCAAGCCAGCCGCAAGGCGAACGATTGGCTACGGCTGGAAGGCATCACTCGCAATAACCTGAACAACCTCAGCGTCGAGTTTCCGCTGGGCTGTTTTACCGCGGTGACGGGCGTCTCCGGTTCCGGTAAATCGAGTCTGGTCAGTCAGGCGCTGCTGGAGCTGGTGGGCGCACATCTCGGGCGCGCGGCAAGTGACAGCGAACCCGAAGCGTTGAGCCTTGAGGACGACGCACCGCAAGTCAGCGGCGGTCAGGTCTCGGCGGGACTGGAATCGATCAAGCGCCTGGTGCAAGTCGACCAGAAACCCATCGGCCGCACACCGCGCTCGAACCTGGCGACCTACACCGGGCTGTTCGACAACGTACGCAAACTGTACGCAGCCATACCGGAGGCGCAGGCCGAGGGTTACGACGCGGGTCAGTTTTCCTTCAACGTTGCCAAGGGCCGTTGCCCGACGTGCGAAGGTGAAGGCTTCGTCAGCGTCGAATTGCTGTTCATGCCCAGCGTCTATGCACCGTGCTCGACCTGTCACGGCGCGCGTTACAACCCCGAGACGCTGGCAATCATCTGGCAAGGGTTGAACATCGCCCAGGTGTTGCAGTTGACGGTGGACGAAGCGGTCACGGTGTTTACCGAGCAACCGGGTATTCGTCGTTCTCTGGAGGTGCTGCGCGATATCGGCCTGGGTTACCTGCGCCTCGGCCAGCCGGCGACCGAGCTGTCGGGCGGTGAAGCCCAGCGGATCAAACTGGCCACCGAGCTGCAACGCAACCAGCGCGGGGCCACGCTGTATGTGCTCGACGAGCCCACCACCGGTTTGCACCCAAGGGATGTAGATCGCTTGCTCGAACAGTTGAATACGCTAGTGACGGCGGGGCATACGGTGATCGTCGTCGAACATGAAATGCGCGTGGTGGCGCAGAGTGACTGGGTGATCGACATCGGCCCGGGGGCGGGGGATCAGGGCGGGAAGATAGTCGTCAGTGGCACGCCACAGAAAGTCGCCAACAGCAAAAAGAGCCGGACCGCACCGTTTTTGGCCAGAACCCTAGGGTAAATCAAAAGATCGCAGCCTTCGGCAGCTCCAGGTGTACGCCGATACTTTGTAGGAGCTGCCGCAGGCTGCGATCTTTTGATCTTAAACGCTGTCGAGCGTGCGCCGCACCTTGTTCAGCAGTTCATTGATCTGGAACGGCTTGATCAGCATCTCCATGCCATCGCCGAGGAACACCTGACGGTTGATTGCGGTTTCGGCGTAACCGGTCATGAACAGGATCGGCAGTTTTTCGCGCCAGCCCCGTGCCACATCGGCCAGCTCGCGGCCGCTCATGCGCGGTAGTCCGACGTCCGTCAGCAGCAGGTCGATAGACTCATCGTTTTGCAGGCGATCGAGGGCACCTTCGATGTCGCCCACCTGCGTGCAACGGTAACCGGCATCCACCAACACTTCGGCCACAAACATGCGCACCGACGGCGTGTCCTCGACGATCAATACATGTTCGCCGGCACCCTGAAGATCGACGGTGGCTGACTCGGCTTCGCAGGCGGTGGGGTCAGAGCTGGCCGGCAGCATGATGGTGACTTCGGTGCCGCGCTGGGCGACGCTGCGGATGTGTGCATCGCCACCCGATTGCCGGGCGAAACCGTAGAGGGTCGACAACCCCAGCCCCGTGCCCTGGCCCAGAGACTTGGTGGTGAAAAACGGGTCGAACACCTTGTCGATCACGCTGTGTTCGATACCGGTGCCGTCATCGCGCACAGACAACGCGACATACGCACCATCGGCCAGATTGGGATCGCCATGGGAATAGGCGGCATAGGTGCTGACCCAAATGTTGCCGCCTTGGGGCAAGGCATCGCGAGCGTTGATCACCAGATTGAGCATCGCGCTTTCAAGCTGAATGGGGTCGACCAGGGCGATGGCGGCTTTAGAGGTCAATTCGAGTTTCAAGGTAATGCGCTCGCCGATGGTGCGCACCAGCAATTCTTCAAGGGAACGCACGTGCTCGTTGATGTCCACGGGCCGGGTATCGAGTGGCTGTTGGCGCGCGAAGGCAAGCAGGCGATGGGTCAGGGACGCGGCACTCATGGCCGAGTTCAAGGCGGCTTCGGCGTAAAACTGAACCTTGTCGGTGCGTGAGGCGGCGATACGTTTCTGAATCAATTCCAGGCTGGTGATGATGCCGGTCAGCAAGTTATTGAAGTCGTGGGCGATGCCCCCGGTCAGCTTGCCCAGTGCATCCATTTTCTGCACTTGCAGCAGCTGAGCTTCGGTTCGCGCTCGCTCGGCGACTTCTTTGGCCAACTGGGTGGTGGCGTCGTCAAGCCGGGCCAGGTGCGAGCGTTCGCGGTGCCGGTGTTCAGTGACATCCTCGACAAACACCAGGCTCAGTTCCGGTGTGCGGTACGGCGAAATCTGCCACTCGGTTTCGCGAGCCTCGCCGTGGACCCGCATGCTCAGCGTGCCTTTCCAACGTTCGCCATAGGCCAGACGCAGACGCAGTTCCTCGATGACGACGTCCTGATCCTCGGCAAAGCACTCGCGCAGGGTGTCCGGGTTGAGGTTGTCCTGAATCAGCTGCGCGAAGGCATGGTTGCATTCATGCACCTTCAACTCGGCATCCAGCACCGCGATGGGCGCCGAGACATTGACAAAGATTTCCCGAAACCGCGCCTCGCTTTCGCGCAGGGCATTTTCGGTTTCACGCACCCGCAGCAAGGTGCGCAAGGTCGCGAGCAGCACATCCGGGTCCGCCGGGTGGATCAGGTAGGCATCGGCACCCGCGTCCAGGCCAGTAATGATGTCGCCGGTCTGGATCGAGGCTGCCGAGACGTGAATCACCGGGAGCAGGGCCGTGGCGGGTTCGGCGCGCAGTTTGCGCACGATGTCGAAGCCGCTCATGTCCGGCAGATTGACGTCGAGGATCAGCGCGTCGATCGCCACGCTGTCGATCAGCTCCAGGCCCTCGGTGCCGGTGCCGGCTTCGAGCACTTCATAGCCGTGACGCTCCAGGCGACGGCGCAGGGCGTCCCGCGTGGCGATGTTGTCGTCGACGATCAGCAAACGGATGTCACGCTTCATCGACGGGCTCCATGGCGATAGCCAGCGGGGTTCAGCTTTGCAGGTTCCAACGGGGCTGGAGGCCGTCGCTGTACATGATCAATAAGTGTCCGTTCACTTGAGCATAGTCAAAGGATTGCGCCTTTCGATATTGGCCGCCGCCGATGCCGGGGTGGGAGGCCAGGCCGCGGGATTTGTCGGGCGTAATAGGCAGGCCCCGGCGCACATGGACTCCAGTAGGAGCTGCCGAAGGCTGCGATCTTTTGATTTTGATTCGGCCTTGCGATGGAACCCTGTCCCCCGGGCGGCTTCGAATCTTCAAGGCCCGACTGTTTCAGCCGCGCACATGCAGTGATGAACGAGGTACTTATGCAAGATGACAGTGATCTTGAGGAAGAGGCGAAAACCGCCGAACCGGAAAGCGCAGACAAAGCGGTCGACCAGAAGCAACTCCACACCGATAACGACAATGAGTTCAGCCCGGGTTTCAAGCCGAATCCCGACCGGCCCAAACCCGGGGATGACACCGATGCTGACATCGACACCGATGGCGGCTAGGCAGGCATTGAAAACGGCCGCATCAAACGGTGCGGCCTTTTTGTGGGAGGGTTATTTGTCCGGATGAGCAGCCTGGAGTTTTTTCGCCATATCCAGATGCTTCTCCAGCGCCGGCAGCATTTTTTGCGCGAAACCTTTCAGGTCCGTGGCGCCTTTGGTTTTGTCGTCTGTCACCGTATTGGCTTCTTTCTTGAATAGCTCGACGGTGTCTTCGTGAGCCTTCACCTGATTGTTGGCGTACGCCGTATCGAAAGATTCATCACGCATGTCGAGGATTTTCTCTTTCGCCTGCTTGACCAGCGTGGTGTTGTCCGGCACCTCGATGTCATTTTTTTTCGCCAGCGCCGCCAGTTCATCGTTGGCCTTGGAATGGTCGGTGATCATCATGTTGGCGAATTTCTTGATGTCCGCCGATGAACTTTTTTCCAGGGCCAATCGGCTCGTTTCGACTTCCGCGATATTGCTCGCGGCCGCGCCGTCGACGAAGTCATTGGAAGTGGCAGCGAAAGCCGTGCCCATGCTGGTACTCAAGGCAATGGCAAACGTGAGGTGGCGCAGGGTAAATCCGTCCATTGGTTATTCTCCACACAGGTTTTCATGGGCGATCGAGTGATCGTTAATCTGTGGAGGCTGACGAGTGGGCAAAGGTTTTATTGCGTTTGCGGCAGGGCGACGAACGGGCACCGCTGGTCTGATAGGCGGTCGACAGAACCCGCTAACCAAGGCCATTCTGATAGTTGGTGAACGCCATTGATCGCGTTTGCCTCCGATCAACAAACGGAGGTGTTCCATGCCGGTGCCACACGACCTTTATCAGGATCTCAAACTTTCAAAGGAAGATATCCAGCAAAAACGCACCAAGGATCCGTTACTGGATTCATTGATCAACAAGTATTCACAGGCGGACGCCGAGGTCGTAAAGGCTGAAACCGCCCAATCGGATGCGCCCAGCGATGACGCACTGAAGAAACTCAAGGAGAAGCGCGTGCAGGTTAAGCAAAAGATCGTTGATCGGCTCCAGACGCCGTCCTGACGCGCCCTTTCTGGTCACCGACGATCGGTGACCAGAAAAAGTGGAACGGCGATAAATACCGGCACCTCGAATGTTCAGGGTCCGAATTTACGGCTCCATGCGAGGTGCCACATGACCGAACCACTCATCCCCGGTAAAGAAAAGTTCCCCAGCGAAGAGCAGGGTGGCTACGATCCCATCCCGACACATCCCGAGCCTTTGAGTCCGGGACGCACCACCGTCAATCCCGAAGACGAGCCGGGCATCGACGAACTGCCCGACAGTGAAGGCGCGCGCCCGCTGGACGAGGATGAAACCACCGCCATGGACCCGGAAAGGGTGCTTGAGGAAACGGATAATGCGGTGCGCGATGGTGAGGTGGATCCCCGCTAAACCAAGATCAAAAGATCGCAGCCTTCGGCAGCTCCTACATTGATTCCGCGTACACCTGTAGGAGCTGCCGCAGGCTGCGATCTTTTGATTTTTACTGCAGCGCAGTACTCAACGGCATTCGCGCCATGTTTTTCGCCTTCAACGACCCGAAATACAACCAATCCCCATACTCGCGAACGGTCGTGATCGGCGAGTAGTTGTCGCGGCTACCGTCCTGCAAGTTGGCGATCACTTTACCGTCCAGATCCAGGCCCAGCGCGAAGGCGCGTTTCTCCACCGGTTTAGGCAGGACAGTCATGGCCCGCACGATCATCTTGCGCACGAAGGGATGCGGCGCGGTGGCATCGAGTAGTGCGTTGCGCGGTGCATAAAGCGCCACCCAGAAACGGTCGCGACCATTGAACGCGAGGTTGTCCGGGAACCCTGGCAGGTTGTCGATGAATAGATCACGGGTGCCGGCTTTCGGCCCGCTCAACCAGTAACGACTGATGCGATAGGCGCCCGTTTCGTTGACCAACACAAAGGCATCGTCCGGTCCCAGCGTCACGCCGTTGGCGAATTCCAGCTTATCCAACAGGACCGCGGTCTTGCCGGTCTGGAAGTCATAACGCAGCAAGCGGCCATCGCCGCCGTGCTCGATGATCGCTTCGCCGTCACTGCCGTAGCCAAAGCGACTGGAGGCATCACTGAAATAGGCGTAGTGCCCGGATTTGTCGATCGCCACGTCGTCGGTGAAACCGAAGGGCACGCCGTTGGCCGCCGTGGTCAATGGAATCAATCGGCCCTGGGCATCCAGTGACAGCAAGCCCTTGACCCCGTCGGCAATCACCAGCAGACCGTTGGGATGACGGGCCAGGCCCAAGGGTCTGCCGCCTGTATCGGCCAGAACCTTGGTGACCTTGCCGTCGAGGCTGGTACGGATCAATCGGCCGTCATTCAAACCCGTGATGAGGACGTCTCCCTCCAGCAGCAACGCTTCCGGTCCATCGATATCAGCGGCGCCGACGCGCTCCACACCTTTGAGGCGCTGATTGTCGGCGTAGATGCCGCTGGTGAGGGAGGGCACCGGTGGCGGTGTCCAGGCCACCGGTTGAACCTTGGTCGGCATCAGCAGCAGAAAGGCGCCGATGGCGACGATCACCAGCAACAGCACATGGCGAAACTTGACGGTTCGACTCACGCGATGACTCCTGCCGGGGCCAACTGTTTTTGCGCCATCTCGCGCAATGCCAACATCGAAGCTGCCGACTCACGATCGATGCGGCGCTTGAGCAGCAGTCGATTGGCAATGCGCATCGCCAGGCCGCTGAACTGGTACTCCAGAGTGCGCACAAAGCGTGTGCCGTGGCTCAGGGCCTCACACTCGTAAGTCACTACTAAAGACAACCCGTGATCGTCATGGGCCCAGGCACTCCAGCGACGTCCAGGCAGGTATTCTTTAACCTCCCAGTGCAAGTGTCCCTCACGCCCCCCCGCCTTGATGTCTTCCTCGAACCGCCCCCCGGCATGCAGCGGACCGCCCTGGCCATCGACCTTGAGGGACGACGGATGCCACTCCGGCCAACGGGTCACGGTGCTGGCGTAGGCGAGCACGTCAATCGGGTCTCCAGCAATATCGATCTGATGCTGCATGCGGGTCATGGTCTTTCTCGTCGGGTGCAGGTCCGTCGGCTCCGGTTCCCAATAGAGGGTGCCGAACAAGTAGTCCATCAGCGGAAAAACAATATTGAAATTGCGTTCCTGCATCAGCTCACGACGGTGATGCAGTTCATGCAGGCGGCGCATCTGGCGGATCCACGGCAAGCGTGTGAAGGGGTTCTCCGGTGGCAGGTGCTCGCAGGCATGGAACACTTCATAGGTCAGGTAACCAAGGACCAGACAGCCGCCGAACAACCCGGCGACGTTGGCATCGAACTGCTCAAGCAGCCACCAGACGGGCAGGGTGATGACGACCGTGTGCAGCACGATCAGCCAGGCTGGAAACAGAATCACCCGCCAGTCCCGGGCACTGTCGTAGGTCATGTGGGCAGGGGCGAAAAAGCTGTGATGGTCGCCGGCATGGCGTGCGTAGAACATTCGCGCGAAGTTTTTTTTATGATGCCCCAAGTGCCGATGGACCATGTACACGCCGAAGTTGAAGAACAACAACGTCAACGGCATCGCCAGCCATTCCAGTGGCTGAACCTGGTGCACGGTGCTCCAGAATCCGCCGATGGCCAGCAACCCGAACAGCAGCACAAAAGCGCCGTGCAGCCATGGGTTGTAGAGCGGATGAATAGCAGCGCGGTAGCGGGCGCGGAATGCTTCGGTGGTCTGCCTCACTGCAATCACCTGTAGTTATTGTTATCTCCAGCAGATTAGACGATCCCGGCGTTTCAGGCGGGCCGAACCGTGAGGTCACAAATGCCATGGGCCGGTGCAAACCGGATTCAGGTCAGCGGGTTCCAGCGTTGCGACCAGTCATCGTCGGAGTTGATCACTTCGCGTAGCAGGTCGAAGGCTTGTTGCAGGGTCGCCGAGTCGCGGTCGCGGGAGTAAACCAGATAAGTCGGGTAGCTGAATTCCGGGGCTTTGGGCACTTGCTCCAGCACACCGCTTTGCAGATAACTCTGGACCACCCGGGTGCGGAAGTAGCCGCTGCCTCCGTTTTCCAGAATGTACTGCAAACCCAGTGGGCCGAGGTTGAAGCTCAGCGCGGCTTTGGCTTTTTCGGGCAGGGCCGCATCGTGTTGACGGCGGAAGTCCGGGCCCCAGTCGATGTACACGTAGGGATCGGGTCTTGCGGCTAGACGGATGAGGACCAGTTTTTCTTCCAGCACCTGTTCGACTTGCAGGCGTGGCCAATACTCGGGCTGGTAAACCAGCGCCGCATCCAGAACCCCCAGTTCCAGTTGGCGCAGCAGGTTTTCACCGTCACGAATTTCCATGCGCAGGGCGTGGCTGGGGATCTTCTCGCGCAGCGCGCCGGCCCAGCTGAGCATCAGCGGGTTGCACAGACTGACTTCGCCACCGATGTGCAACACGTCGCGGTAACCCTCGGGCAACGGCAAGTCCCGTCGCGCCGCTTCCCAGGTTTCGACCAGTTGATTGGCGTAGACCACGAAGGCTTCACCGTTAGGTGTCAGGCGCGCACCGGCGCGGTTGCGCACGAACAACGTACTGCCTAGCTGGCTTTCGAGTTTCTGTACGCGCGCAGTGATCGCGGTCTGGGTGACGTGGAGTTTTTCGGCGGCTGCGGCAAGGCTGCCGTGGCGGACGATTTCCAGAAAGGTGCGGGCGAGATCGATGTCCATGGGGCGGCCGGTGCGGGAAGTGCAGGCATTGTAAACGGATACCGCCGGATCAGTTCATGTACCAGCTGGCGAAGCCTGCGTTCGGCTGCGTAGCAGCCGTAAAGTCGGCACATGCGGTGTGTCAGGAAGACCGTGCAGCAGGATTCACGACTGCTGCGTCCGAACGCGGCACGAGCCGAACGCAGCCTTCGGCAGCTGCTACCCGGATCGAGGAGCTGCCGCAGGCTGCGGTCTTTTAGCGGCTCATTTCAAAACGCAAAACACGAACAACCAAAGGCCCCCCAGAAACCGGCGAAATCACTGACAGGTGCCGAGGACAGCCGCGCCCGTTCATGGCGATGGGCATGCACCGCGCAAGCCCCGACACATTGATGAACCTGCGCGGTCAGCGGCGCCAGGGGTTTCCAATGACCCGGTACTTTGGCGACTGGCGACCATTCAGGCACCACGGGGACTGGAGGCGGCCCGAGTTTTTCAAACTCGACGCTGCCGTGGACGATCTTGCCGTCGACGATGGTCAGTACCGATTCGATCCATTTGACCGCTTCATCCTCGATGTGGAAGTAGTCCGCCGACAGCGCAATCAGGTCCGCCAGTTGCCCGACCTTGATCTGGCCTTTTTTGCCTTGCTCGGAGGAAAACCAGGCGCTGCCGTGGGTGAAGAGTTCCAGCGCGGTATCGCGGCTCAAACCTTGCGGGTACAGCGCCAGACCACCGACGGTACGGCCGCTGATCAGCCAGTACAGCGAAGTCCAGGGGTTGTAGCTGGAGACGCGCGTGGCATCGGTGCCAGCGCCGACTGGAATGCCTTCGGCCAGCATACGAGCGATGGGCGGCGTGGCTTCGGCAGCCTTGGCGCCGTAACGGTCGACGAAGTATTCGCCCTGGAATGCCATGCGGTCCTGGATCGCGATGCCGCCACCCAAGGCTTTGACCCGTTCGATGTTCTGCGGGGTGATGGTTTCGGCGTGGTCGAAAAACCACGGCAAACCGTCGAACGGAATGTCGCGATTGACCTTCTCGAATACGTCGAGCATGCGGCTGATGGATTCGTTGTACGTGGCGTGCAATCGGAACGGCCAGCGCTGCTCAACCAGATGGCGGACCACCGGTTCCAGTTCCTGCTCCATGGTTTGCGGCAGGTCGGGGCGGGGCTCGAGGAAGTCTTCGAAGTCGGCCGCCGAGAACACCAGCATTTCCCCGGCACCGTTGTGCCGTAGAAAATCGTCGCCCTGACCGTAGTGGGAGGTGCTGGTCCAGTTTTTGAAGTCGGTCAGTTCTTCCTTGGGTTTTTGCGTGAACAGGTTGTAGGCAATGCGCACCGTGAGCTGTTGGTCCTTGGCCAATTGCTGGATGACTTGATAGTCGTCTGGATAATTTTGATAACCGCCGCCGGCGTCGATGGCGCTGGTGACACCCAGGCGATTGAGTTCGCGCATGAATTGGCGGGTGGAGTTGACCTGGTATTCCAGCGGCAGTTTCGGTCCCTTGGCCAGGGTTGAGTAGAGAATCATCGCGTTGGGGCGGGCGATCAGCATGCCCGTCGGGTCGCCATTGGCATCGCGCTGGATTTCGCCACCCGGCGGGTTCGGTGTGTCACGCGTATAACCGACCACTTTCAATGCCGCGCGGTTGAGCAGGGCACGGTCATAGAGGTGCAGGACGAACACCGGGGTATCCGGCGCGGCCTTGTTCAGTTCATCAATCGTCGGCAGGCGTTTTTCGGCGAACTGGAATTCGTTCCAGCCACCGACCACTCGCACCCATTGCGGCGTGGGTGTGCGGTCTGCCTGATCCTTGAGCATGCGTAGCGCGTCGACCAGTGAAGGGACGCCTTCCCAGCGCAGTTCGAGGTTGTAGTTGAGGCCACCACGGATCAGGTGCAGGTGCGAGTCGTTGAGACCGGGAATCACCGTGCGACCGTGCAGGTCGATAATTTGGCTGCCGGGACCTTGCAGGGCCATGGCCTGGGCATCGCTGCCGACCACCACAAAGCGTCCGTCCTTGATCGCGACGGCGCTGGCCTGAGGTTTTTTGCGATCGACGGTGTGCAGGCGTCCGTTGTACAAGATGAGGTCGGCGGGGGTGTCGGGCATGGTTTTACTCCCTGCGATTAGCGGGCTGATCCAGGCACCGACGGCGCCTGCCGAAAGGCCTTGCAGTACACGTCGGCGGTTAAATCCGTCGTGGTCGTCAGGTGGGCTCATGGGCAGTGCTCCGCGCAAAGTATCTTCATAAAAAAGCGAGGGCAAACAGCCGATGTCTGACGCATGCGGCCAGAAGGAATATAGACGGCAAATCCACAGGTAGCCGTTTTCCAATGGCGAAAAACGACGAATCCCGCCACGAGGGCGGGATTCGTTTGCAGCCAGGCGTGCCCCCGAAGGTCGGGAGCGGCGCGCTTAGGCCGGGAACAGCTCGGACAGTTTCATGGCCAGCATCATGTCGCCTTCGGCGCGCAGTTTGCCGCCCATGAAGGCTTGCATGCCGTCAGTTTCGCCGCTGACGATGCCTTCCAGGGTTTCGCCGTCCATGACCAGAGTCACCTGGGCGTCCGGGTTTTCGCCTTCCTGGAGCTCGCAGGTGCTGTCCTTGACGATCAGCGAGAAGTTCTTGGTGTCGTCGATGCGGAAACCGAATACCAGGTCCAGACCGGCAGCAGCGGCTGGGTTGAACTTGGCTTTCATTGCTTGTACGGCATCAGCTACGGAGGTCATGGTTCGATCCTTTCTTGGGTAATTAGAGCTGGGTGAATACAGCCAGGGTCACAATAGTCCGGACTCAGCGAAACGTGATGAGTTCCGGGGTCTTCAACAGTTGCAGGTGCGCATGACTGTTGAAAGAAGACAGAGCCACCTCGCGACCGCGAAACTTCAGCAGGTTGAGCGAGGTGTTGACGATTTGCCAGTTCAGTTCAAACGCCTGCCTGGCAGGCATTTGCGTAATGAGGTGGAGCAGGGCCGTGATAGTGCCGCCGGAGGTGAACACGGCGATTTTCTGGGTGTTGTCGGCGCTTTCGAGGATTCGCTGCAGACCGGCCTGCACCCGTTCGACAAACCCCAGCCAGCTTTCCAGGCCCGGTGTGTCATAGGTGCCGGCGAGCCAGCGTTCGATAATCAGGGCGAAGATGCGCTGGAACTCGCCGCGATTTTGCGCGGCATTGCGCAGGATGTGCAGCGCTTCGGGTTCGTCCGGTAACATGGCCGGCAGCAGCGCGCGGATCACCGCGTCGGCGTCGAACTCATTGAAAGCGGAATCGATTTCCAGGACGGGAACCGGCAAGCCTGCCGCAGCGAACTGTTCCAGTGCGCTGTTGGCCGTGTGCTGCTGGCGGCGCAGATCGCCCGAGAGGCAGCGATCGAAGCTGATGCCCAGCTCGGCGAGGTGCTGGCCGAGGACTTCTGCCTGGCGAATACCGGTCGGCGACAGGACGTCATAGTCGTCTGCACCAAAGGAGGCCTGGCCATGTCGAATCAAATAGATACTGCCCACGTCCGCGTCATCCCGGTACGTTGAAGGTTCGGCGAGGTTATGAGGATGAGGGTGAGCTGTCAATGAAAAAACATACGCTTGTTTGAAATGCCCGTTACAGGGCTGTTGCCAGAGGTTTCACGGCTGGTCGCCGGGGCGGCGCATGGGTATGCTGGAGGTATCCCGCGCGCATTTTTGCAGCGCATCGTATTAAAGGAGTCCCTGTGGAGTTTTTTGCGGAGTACGCAGTTTTTCTGGCTAAGACCGTGACACTGGTGATCGCCATTCTGGTGGTCCTGGCCAGTTTCGCGGCGTTGCGCAGCAAAGGTCGACGCAAGTCGGTCGGCCAGTTGCAAGTCAGCAAACTCAATGATTTCTACAAAGGGCTGCGCGAACGCCTGGAGCAAACTTTGCTCGACAAGGACCAGCTCAAGGCCTTGCGCAAGGTCGAAGCTAAAACCGAGAAAAAGCAAAAGAAGAAAACCGAGGCCAAGCCACGGGTGTTCGTGCTGGATTTCGACGGCGACATCAAGGCCTCGGCCACTGAAAGCCTGCGCCATGAAATCACCGCGCTGCTGACCCTCGCCACGCCCAAGGATGAAGTGGTGCTGCGTCTGGAAAGCGGCGGTGGCATGGTTCACAGCTACGGCCTGGCGTCCTCGCAACTGGCGCGTATCCGTGATGCCGGTGTGCCGTTGACCGTGTGCATCGACAAGGTCGCGGCCAGCGGCGGCTACATGATGGCGTGCATCGGCGAGAAGATCATCAGCGCGCCGTTCGCGATCCTCGGCTCGATCGGTGTCGTGGCGCAGCTGCCTAACGTCAACCGCCTGCTGAAAAAACACGACATCGACTTCGAAGTGCTGACCGCGGGCGAGTACAAGCGCACCCTGACGGTGTTTGGCGAAAACACCGAGAAGGGCCGTGAGAAGTTCCAGGAAGACCTGGACATCACTCACCAGTTGTTCAAGAACTTCGTTTCCCGCTATCGCCCACAATTGGCCATCGACGAAGTGGCCACCGGTGAAATCTGGCTCGGCATCGCGGCGCTGGATAAACAACTGGTGGACGAGCTGAAAACCAGCGATGAATACCTCGCCGAACGTGCCAAGAAGTCCGAGCTGTACCACTTGCACTACGCCGAACGTAAAAGCCTGCAGGAACGCATCGGCATGGCGGCCAGCGGCTCGGTCGATCGTGTGCTGCTGAGCTGGTGGAGCCGGTTGACCCAGCAACGCTTCTGGTAAGCACCGTCGTGTAATCGTTTACGCCGGACACAAAAAAGCCCTGAACCGGATTTCCGATTCAGGGCTTTTTGTTTTACGCGTACTTAGCGGCGACGGAACAGCGGCAGCGGTTCGTCGGTAGCAGCTTGATAGGTCACCGAGAAGTCCTTGAGACCTTCCAGGGCTTCATAGGGGTCTTTATCGGCGCGAATCGCAAAGGCGTCGAAACCGCAGCGGTGCAGGTAGAACAGCTGGTCGCGCAGCACATCGCCGATTGCCCGCAGTTCACCTTTGAACCCGTAACGGTCACGCAGCAGGCGGGCGTTGGAGTAGTTGCGGCCATCAGTGAAGGCTGGGAAATTCAGGGCGATCACCTGGAAATTTTCCACGTCGTCACCGATTTCTTCCGCTTCTTCATCGGCATCCAGCCATACGCCCAGGCCGCCATCGCGGGCCTTGAGCATGCGGCTGTGTTCGCGCCACAGTTGCAACGGGACGATCAGGTCGTCGCAGTTGCTGATCTCGTCGATGTTGAAGTCCTTGGGCAGCAAGTGCCAGGTTTCGTCGACGACTTCGTTGTTCTTAATTATTCGCTGCATAGACGCGCTCCTTGAAGAGGTCGATGCCAATACGCTGATAGGTGTCGATGAAACGCTCGTCTTCGGTACGTTGTTCGATGTACACGTCGATCAGCTTTTCAATCACATCAGGCATGGCTTCCTGGGCGAAGGATGGGCCGAGGATCTTGCCCAGGCTCGCATCGCGACTGGCGCTGCCACCGAGGGACACCTGATAGAACTCTTCGCCTTTCTTGTCCACCCCGAGGATGCCGATGTGGCCGACGTGGTGGTGACCACAGGCGTTCATGCAGCCGGAGATGTTCAGGTCCAGTTCGCCGATATCGAACAGGTAATCCAGGTCTTCGAAGCGACGCTGGATCGACTCGGCGATCGGGATCGACTTGGCGTTGGCCAGGGAGCAGAAGTCGCCGCCCGGGCAGCAGATGATGTCGGTCAGCAAGCCGATGTTCGGCGTGGCGAAACCCTGTTCGCGCAACTCGCCCCACATCGCGAACAGTTGAGTCTGCTCAACGTCGGCCAGAATGATGTTCTGCTCGTGGGAGGTGCGCAACTGACCGAAGCTGTAACGGTCGGCGAGGTCGGCAACGGCGTCGAGCTGCTTGTCGGTGATGTCGCCCGGTGCAACGCCGGTCGGCTTCAGGGACAGGGTCACGGCTACATAACCGGGCTTCTTGTGAGCCAGGGTATTGCGGGTGCGCCAGCGCGCGAAGCCCGGGTGTTCTTTATCGAGTTCGGCCAACGCCAGGGTCTGGTTGTCCAGAGCCTTGTACTCGGGGTCGACGAAGTGTTTGGCCACACGATGCACTTCGGCTTCGGTCAGCGTGGTCTGGCCACCGCGAAGGTGTTCCATTTCCGCATCGACTTTTTGCGCGAAGACTTCAGGGGTCAAAGCCTTGACCAGAATCTTGATCCGCGCCTTGTACTTGTTGTCACGACGGCCGTAGCGGTTGTAGACCCGCAGGATGGCGTCGAGGTAGCTCAACAGGTCTTGCCACGGCAGGAATTCATTGATGAACGCGCCCACCACCGGGGTACGGCCGAGACCACCACCCACCAGCACACGGAAGCCCAGCTCGCCAGCAGCGTTGTGCACCGGCTCAAGGCCGATGTCATGGACTTCGATGGCCGCACGGTCGGAAGTCGAACCGTTGATGGCGATCTTGAACTTGCGCGGCAAGTAAGCGAATTCAGGGTGGAACGTGGTCCATTGGCGGACGATCTCGCACCACGGGCGCGGATCGATCAGCTCGTCGGCAGCGACACCGGCGAACTGGTCAGTGGTGACGTTGCGCAAGCAGTTGCCGCTGGTCTGGATAGCGTGCATTTGCACGGTCGCCAGCTCTGCAAGGATGTCCGGGATGTCTTCCAGCGCCGGCCAGTTGAACTGTACGTTCTGCCGGGTGCTGATGTGGGCATAGCCCTTGTCGAAGTCACGGGCAATCCTGGCCATCATTCGCGTCTGGCGCGAAGTCAGTTGGCCGTAAGGCACCGCCACCCGCAACATCGGCGCGAAGCGCTGGATATAAAGGCCATTTTGCAGGCGCAGAGGGCGGAATTCTTCTTCGCTCAGCTCGCCTGCCAGATAGCGTCGGGTCTGATCACGGAACTGCTTGACGCGGTCCTCGATGATCCGCTGATCGTACTCGTCGTATACGTACATATAAGTCCTGTTCTCAGGCTTGGGCCGGTCGGATCCAGTTGCGTTTTTCGCTAGCTGAAGTCTCCGATACTGCCTCGGCAATTCTGCGCGCACGGCCGCGCACTCCCAACGGAGCCGGGGCAAGATACCAGTTTGCAGTTATGCGCAAAAGTGATGTTTGAGTATATGTAAAGAACCAAAACGACTAATGAAGGCCAATGAGGTAAAACCCACATTTGTGGTGCGGGCAATCATCGTCTTAACTGTGCTCGAGTCTTTATGCAATCACCGATAAAACCGACAAGAGGCGATGCAATGAGCAACCCTACCAAAACGTCAAAACCCGATAGCACGGTCGATGCTTGGGCCATTCTGTTCCTGATCATCCTGGTCGTGAGCACAGCGGTATTTTGGGTCAGCCATCAATAACCGACCCCGTCCGGGCCCCATTCCGACGATTGTCGGACAATAACCCGAATAAACGCCGTTTTCCGGGACTTCGCTGGCTATAATGCGCGGCGAATTGCCGGGGGGCTCGGACGATCAATGTTGAAGTTTTTCTACTCATTCCTGCTGATGTGCGGCGCGGTTTATGGACCCGGTGTGCGCGCGGAATCGGTGTTGTTCCTGAATCCCGGAGCCACTCAGGAAGCCTTCTGGGTCAGTTACTCGCAATTCATGCAGGCGGCAGCCACGGATCTGGGCATTGATCTGCGAATTCTCTATTCCCGGCGCATGCCGGAGCTCACGCTGGCGCAAGCCCGTCAGGCGCTGCAAGGCCCCGAGCGTCCGGACTATCTGGTTTTCGTCAACGAACAGTACGTCGCCCCACAGATCATTCGCCTGGCCCAGGGCAGCGGGGTGAAGCTGTTTATGGTCAACGCGTCCCTGACGGCCAATCAAATGAGCCTGCTGGGTGAGCGCCCTGAGCGCTTGGGCAGCCTGGTGCCCAACGACGAGGAGGGTGGCTACCTGATGCTCAAGGAACTGATTCGCCAGCATCCGCCCGCGGCGCCCGGTCAGGTCATCGAGTTGCTGGCGTTTTCCGGCCTGAAGATCACCCCTTCGGCGCAACTGCGCGAGCAAGGCATGATGCGGGCCTTGGCCGAACACCCGGAAGTGCACTTGCGCCAACTGGTTTACAGTGGCTGGACCCGGGAACGGGCGTATGAACAGGCCAAACTGCTGTTCAAGCGTTACCCGAAGGTCTCGCTGGTGTGGTCAGCCAATGACGAAATGGCGTTTGGCGCCATGCAGGCGTACTCGGAGGCGGGTGGGCTACCCGGCAAGGATGCGTTGTTCAGTGCGGTCAACACCTCGCCGGCGGCGTTGCAGGCGACGGTCGACGGACGCATCAGCGTGCTGTTGGGCGGGCACTTCACATTGGGCGGCTGGGCGCTGGTGGAGTTACATGATCTTGAGCAGGGCGTGGATCTCACCCATTACGGCGGCCGAGACCGGCGAATCCCGTTGTTGCAACTGATCGACAAGGCCCAGGCCAAGCGATTGCTGGCCATGGGAGAATCACCGGATTACGGCGTGAACTTCCGCCGTCTTTCAGCCAAGGGCCGGCCGACGTCGTATCGCTATCCGTTCAACCTGCAAACCTTGATGCGCTAAACCCCGGCCAGGTGCACCACCAGTTGCACGATGCCATACAGCGTCAATGCGAACACCGCGGTGAACAAAATCCCCAGAATCACGAAATGACTGGGCTTGCCGTGAGTGAAGTCCCGCGCCCGGTTCTTCCCGCTCTGCACCCCGAACGCTGCCGCTATGACGCTGTGCAGCATCTGCCAGAAAGTGGGCGGCTTGTTGTCGCCTGGATCGTCCATAAACCCCTAGTCTCCCGTTTGAGTAAGACAAGCATAGACAACCCACGGAAAGAAGATCGGCGCTGGCGCTACCCGGTATAAATATGTACCGCCCTGTACGGCAAACCTGCTGATTGACTGGTGCTTCATTTACAGCATCAGGTATTGCCACATGAGTGGAATCCCATCGGCCCAGGAAAAGGGCCTTCACAACCATTTCATCAAAAAAAAGCTGCACCATCGGATACGCCACCTGACCCCGGCAAACATCCGGGCCCTGGATCGGGCGAGAACACCAGGAGGCCTGGCCGAAAATGCCATGCCGGACTGGTTTCAGAAGGCCCCCAGCGACCAACGGCAAACTGTACGGGACGACCAGAAGCGCAGTCGAACCTCCAACGAAACCCTGGCCAAAACACTCGCCGGGCTCAAAGGGGTCACCGAATTCGCGCAACCGTTGCTCGAAGCGGCGTTGCAAAAAAAGTTCGGGTTGAAAGTTGATGTTGCGCAGACCTGGCTCTACGAGCCCTTTGCAGGCTCGCTGATCACTCGCCAGACCCTGCTGCAATTGGCACTGCGCAATTTTGAAGAAGACCAGGCGTTTGATGAAGGTGACGTCATTGCTGAACGAGGTATACGGGCTGCCTATCTGGAAACTCAAGGAGGACCTTACGGTTGGGACTATCCGGAAAAGGGCCCTTCAACGCGCTACAGGATCAAGAAGCTACCGATAAAACCCGCCGATTTCGCCTCGCTATGCCGTGAACTGGATATCGGCAAGCAGTATCAGGAACACCTGACGGCGATGTTTGACGCCGCGGACAGGGCGGCCACCGTGCGTACCCAAACGGTCGACGCGTGGAAGGACAGTCTGCGGGTGCATGCCCATATCGCCCGCCTCAAATCGCTGATCACGCCATCGGCCTACAGCACATTGCTGGCCGTGCTCAACGGCGACCAATCGGCAGCACTGGACGGTGAGCGCGTCACTTTCAGTCAGTTACATGTGCTGGGGTCGCCTGTCAGTGAGCTGTTTGTCATTGGCGCAAGCCGGCGCAAAGGTAAAAAGGTCAACTTCAGCTGGACCAATCTCGGTGTAAACCTGTTTGACGTACTGGGTTACCAGGACTCGCGGATCATCGTCTGTATTCCGGGTGATCCGGTGGCGCCGGTCATGGAATATGCCTCGCTCAAGGCCTTTGAAAATGACCTGAGCTACAGGCTGCGCGATGTGAATTACCAGCGCTCTTTCCTCAGGCTCATCCCCCACGGTGATGCGGGCAAGTTCCTCGGCAAGATCAAGACGGCTCTGCAAACGCTCAAATGGAACCCGGATTTCCCTTACCGTAAACAGACCCTCTTGGGGCACATGGACGGAATCTACGAAAATGTTTACCGGGACGAGCCGGCTCTTGATATCAGTGAAGAATTTTTTGACACGCAGCTGTTCGGCGAGCTGTACACGCGGCACCAGACGCGCCTCAAGGAGACTGCCGAGCAACTGGCGGTGCCGACGGCCAAGGTCGATCATGACGCCTGGTATGAACGACTCGCCCGCTATGCCGAGTGGGGACTGAACATACTCAACGTGGCCGCATTTTTTGTGCCCGGCCTGGGCGAGGTAATGATGGCCGTGATGGCTGTGCAACTGACCACAGACATTTATCACGGGGTTGAAGCCTGGAGCATCGGGGACACGGATCAGGCCTGGAGCTATTTGAAGTCAGTGGCCGTGAACATCGCATTCATGGCGGCTGTCGGCGCGGTTGCCAGTAAAGCGCCGAAAGTGCTGTCCACACCCATCGTCGATGGCCTGGTCAAGGTCAAATTGCCGTTTGGCAGCGAACAGTTGTGGCGGCCTGGCTTGACGCCTTACCTGAGCGACAGGGTCTTGCCGGCGGGGCTCAAGCCCGACACGCTTGGGCAGTATGAAGTGGGCGGCAAGACCTATATCAGGCTCGAAGGGAACGTCTACGAAAAAACCTTCGACCCCACGCTGAACAAATGGCGTCTCAAACACCCGACGGCCCCGGACGCTTACTCCCCCGTTCTTGAACACAATGGTGAGGGCGCGTGGCGTCATCGTTTCGAGCGCCCGCTGGAGTGGGATCGTGCCACCTTGTTACGACGTCTTGGGCCGGTCACCGACGGTATTGACGCGGCGACGCTGGAGACAATCGCCGATATCAGCGGCGTTAACGATGGCGTGCTGCGCAAGATCCATACGGATAACCTGCGCTTGCCATCAGCGTTATCCGACACGTTGCGGCAGTTTCAGATCGAACGTCAGCTCAATGACATGATTGAACGGATTCGTCTCGATCAGCCGGTGCCGGACAGCCGCTACAACGCGGTCTTGCCGCAAGTGATCAATATGCCGCGTTGGCCGCAGGGGCGGGTGATCGACGTGTTCGACAATGCAAGCCTGAGCGGTGCTTCGTCCCGCTACGGTGAGGCGTCGACACCCGTGAAACCGAACATCAGGATTTCCCGTGAGGATGTGTCTGCCGGGAAATTGCCCGAACGAGTACTTGCGGCACTGGATGAGGAAGAAATCGTTCGCTTGCTGGGGGGTGAAGGTGCGCGGGTCGAGGCAGAGCGTGAAGCGGTTTTCCGACAACAGCTTGGTGCCCGGCTTTCGGGCAACAAAACCTCATTGTTCGACAAACTCAGCCAGGACTCCAAGGCAACATCGCGTGAAATTCAGGCGCTGCAACGTACTTTCCCCAGTCTATCGACGGACGCGGCGCAAGAAGTCCTGGCCAATGCCACAGCCAAGGAGCGGCTGCACATCAAACAAACCGGCCGACTCCCGAGCAGTCTGTTGCTCAAGGGGCGTGTGCGCGCCCGGGTTACTCGGCTGAACAAGGCCCTGGCCGGATTGCAGCTGGAGAGCATGGCGTCATCCGACAGCCGGCGCCTGGCGCTGCACAGCCTGGAAAAACTCCCCGGCTGGCCGAAAAACCTGCGCCTGGAAGTTCGTCAGGGCGATTGCGGGGGAAAACTGCTCGACAGCATCGGTAGCGAGACGGCCGAGCAAGTCAAATACCTGGTCAAGGACGGCTATCAACCTCATCAAGCCAACCAGTTCCAGGCCTTCGACCAGCAAAAAAACTCGTTGAACAGCGTGCCGAAAGAAGGCGACAACTTTTTCTCTTCGGTCATGCATGCGTTGCCGGACGACGTCCGCACTCAGTTGGGCATGCCCAATGTGGCGCAGGATACCAAGTTACAAAAGACATTGACCACTTATGCCATGGGCCACCGTGACCAGATGATGGAAACCCTCGTGCCCAACGCCGCCACGCCACGATTCCGTCCGCCGGTGCGACTGGCCGACGGCAGGGTCGGCTACCCATTGAGCGGGCGAGGTGCCGGAGCAATGGTGAATCCCTCGTTGGTCTCCAGGTTGCGGGATGTCTATCCGAACTTCTCCGATAAGTTGGCGGAATCAATGGTCATCCAGCTTGCGCTGGATGGCATGACCGAAACGCAGATCGTCAATCTCCTGAACATGCGGGCCCGGGAATACGAGGCACTGACGGCGCAGCTCGAACAATGGGTACGCAGCGGCGGCGCGAATACGGTCCGCCATCAAGTCGCACAAAACATTAAAGACGTCTGGCAGCAGAGGGGTATTTACGATGGCAATGCCAGTGTTTATCTGGATGTGGGCGCTGCAGACAGCTTGCCGGAACTGGCCGGCAACTTTCCTCATGTAAGTCGTCTGAATATGAGCGTTGGTGGAGTATTGAGTCAGACACCGCAAGCCTTTGTGCGCCAGTTCCCCAACGCCCGGTCGCTAACGTTGGGGATCCCGGATGGCGTCGATAGGTTTCAACTGACCGAGAGGCTAAAGGCACTGCCGAGTATTCGTGAACTGCGGATGACAGGGCCGCTTGGTCCGCAATTCACCGAAACTGCCCAATCGTTGATAGACGCCATGCCACAACTGCAACGACTGGATGTGATCGGCATGGCGGACGAGCTGGATGTCAGTCGCCTGACTCAACTGCATTCGTTGAGTGTGTACGGGACGACAGAGGTCTGGCCGAAGGGCGCTCTGCAATTGCCGCAGCTCCGGTCGCTGGATCTCACCCACTCAAACGTCAAGACACTTCCCCCTGAATGGCTATCCGGTCATGAATCACTGTGGCCTGGCATGAAACTCAACTGGGCCAGGCTGAGCACTGAGGACTTCGTGAAGGCATACGAGTATGTGCACGACAATCCTGCGCATTTGCAGGATGCCGGGCAAATGCTGGATCGTTATTGCCAAGGCACGCTACACAGCGCCCTGGAGACAAGCGACGAGCTTTCGAAGATTGCCCTTGGGCGAATGAAGGCTGAGGGGTTTGCAGGGCGGGCGTTGCTGGCACGGATCAATGCACTGCGCCAGGATGGACAGGCATTGCGACAGCAACTGGAGGCGTGGCAACAGCGAACACCAAGAGCCAATGGCCGGCAAGTCAACATTCGGGAACGAGAATTCATTGCCCGGCGAATCCGTGAGTGTTGGCGTGATGGTCTGCGTAAACGCTATGGCGGTACGGAGGAGGCACAATCTTCGCAACCTCAGGCCGGACCTTCAACGGTGCGGCCATGGCCTGTCATGCCGCGACAAATCATTTCATCGAATCTTGATTTGTCCGGCTGGGCGCTGGGCGATCTGCCTGAACTGCCAGCGCTGTCAGCAACGAATTTTGCCCATGTGCAAACCCTGCAAATGTCGGGTGTGGTGGCCTCATCCGAGGATTTCAGTCGTTTTTTGAGTGGCTTCACCGACATTCGCGGGTTGGATCTGAGTGGCAATCAACTGCAGGATCTTCCGTCGGCATTGGGCAACCTCGGAAAACTCAGTGATCTGCAGCTGAGCCGAAATCACCTGACAATTACCCCGAGTATGCAGCAACGCTTGAACCGGTTGTCTGCCCTTGAAAGCCTGGACTTGCGCTATAACCGGCTCGATTCGCTGGATGTCAGCGCCATGACCCGCTTGAAGACCCTGCGTGTGGGGCATACCGCCATTAAAGACTGGCCAAAAGGTGCGTTGGACTTGTCCGGCCTCGGCAGGCTCGAGTTGAACAACAGCGCGATCACGACGATTCCTGAGGCTGCCCTGACCGGCCATGACGCTCTAAGGATCGATATGATTGGCTGTCGGTTGACGGCCAAGGCCCGCACCGATTTGCTGGCGAGTACTTCTTCCGAAAATCCCATGGGTATCTCCAGAGCCAGCTTGCAGGCGGGCATTACCATGGGTGAACCAGAGTATTTTCCGGTTCTGGTCGCGCAAAATCCGGACTTGTTACTGCCGCTGCCCGTTGTACCTGGCAATGACCTGACACGCTTGACCCCGCAAGCCCGCTTGCAAAGGCTTGACCCGGATCTGCCAGGCGCCGAGGCGATACAGATGATTGATGAACTGACGTTACGCCATGGCGGCGCTGGCCCCTGTATGAGCAATTGGCCAAATGGGACAGACAACATCAGGCATTGACGAAGACCTTGAACACATGGATCGAAACCCAACCACAACAGATGGGTGAATCCTCTCCTCCTGTGTGGATTGCAGCCACCGGGCGTCGTCAGGCGGCTGACCGGATAATGGCGTGCTGGAGGCAGAACCTCCGCGGGGCGCAGGCCGTGGAGAGCGCATCGGGAGGTTATATCCTTGATCTGTCCGATAACCCCTTGGGCAATCTCCCGGCTCTACCCGCCGACTTCGCTCATGTCGGTGCGTTGAACCTGAACGACGTGTATCTGAGAGAAGAGGGACTAAGCGATTTCCTCGGCGCGTTTACTCATGTTCATACCCTGGCGCTGAATGCCAACGCAATGTATGCCTTGCCAGAGTCAGTGACCTCATTGAACAGCCTCAAGCGACTTTCGGCAGTCAATAACCGTTTGTCCAATGCGCCTCAGCTCCAGCGTCAGCTTGCAGGATTGAGCAACCTGGAGTCATTGAACCTGGCGGAAAACTGGCTTGAGTCGCTGGATGTCAGCCCTCTTACCCGTTTGCAGGCCCTCGATCTGAGTGGCAATCGCCTGGTCATGTGGCCGCAGGGAGCGCTTCAGCTCCCCTCGCTCAGCGCACTGGATTTGCGCGACAACATGATCGAGTCCATTCCGCCGCTCCTGATGGCCGACGAGCGCAGGGTATTGCGTGCGGGCACGAATCTGGCGAGCAACGAAACTCTGGATGCCGCGAGCCTGCTAATGCTGCGTAATCAGGTGCAGGCGGGCGAGCAGATAGTGGGATGGACGCCTGAAGAGATTGACGAGGCGTTGGAGCCGTTTAACCGCAGTAGCGACAGCGGCGGCTTTACCGACAGCGATAGTGATGACTCGATCGCAAGTGACGTAGAGGTGGATATGGATGAGGTGACAGGTACAGGCGCCCGTGAGCGATGGATCGCTCCATCAGCAGCCGACTCAGAGGAATTGGTACGGATATGGAATGACTTCGAGCAAGCGCAAAACAATCGGTTCTTCTTCAATCTGCTGACCAAAATGGAAGGTACGACAGACTTCCTGACGGGACGTTCAGATCTTGTGCGGCGGGTCCATACCGTACTGAGGGTGGCCGATAGCGACGCAGGTCTGAGGGATACGATATTCGAAATGGCAAGGTCTGGCGCAACTTGCGTTGATGGTCAAATCCTGTTGTTCAGCGATATAGAAGTTAAGGCTTTCGAATTTGAGACGTCTAAGTCAATTTCCCCGGGCCAACAAGGCAACGTCTTGTTCAGACTTGGCAGGAACCTGTTTCGCCTGGGGAAAGTCGAGGAAATCGCTAACCGTGACATTGTCCAGCGACAGGCACAGCGCCGTTCAACTGATCCGGCGGAAGTGCGGTTAGCCTATCGTATCGGCCTTGCCGAGCGACTTGAGTTGCCGGGGCAACCAAGAGGCATGCGCTACAGCGGCAACGTTACGCCTGCCATGCTCGATGCGGCCCATGCTGAAGTGATCGCGGCAGAACAATCATCGGCATTTCTTGATGATTTGGTCGGCCGCAAGTACTGGAGCGACTATTTGAAGGACAAATACCCTGAACGGTTCGCCCAGGTGCGAGAGGGTTTCGCAGGCAGAGAGCATGATGTAGACGAGGCGTATCCAAATTACGGCGAAGGCGCGCAGGAGCAGTACAAAACCGCCATGCAGGCGATAGAGGCAGACCTTCTCTTCGAGCAAGGGAAGTTGGTGCGCGAATTGTCTGAAAAAGAACGGACGCTGGTGGGGTTGTAGCGTTTACCTGCAGCTTTCATAAGAACCCCGGGAGTCGCACCAGTCGACTCCCGGGACCACGATCAGTTGTCGTAACCCAGGTTCGGCGCCAACCACCGCTCGGTCACACTCAACTCCTGACCCTTGCGCGAGGTGTAGCTCTGCACCTGATCCTTGTCGATCTTGCCCACGGCAAAATACTGCGCCTGCGGGTGAGCAAAGTACCAACCGCTGACCGCTGCTGCCGGGAACATGGCGTAGTGCTCGGTGAGGAACACGCCGCTGCGGCCGGCTTTCATTTCCGAGGCCTCAGGGTCCAGCAACTTGAACAGCGTGGATTTCTCGGTGTGATCCGGGCAGGCCGGGTAGCCCGGGGCAGGGCGGATACCGGTGTATAGCTCTTTGATCAGCGCCTCGTTGTCGAGCGTCTCGTCCTTGGCGTAACCCCAGTAGTCTTTACGGACCTGTTGGTGCAGCCACTCGGCGCACGCCTCGGCCAAACGGTCGGCCAGTGCCTTGACCATGATCGAGTTGTAATCGTCGCCGGCGTCCTGATAGGCCTTGGCCACTTCTTCGGCACCGATCCCGGCGGTGGTGATGAAACCACCCACGTAGTCGGTCACTTCGCTGTCCTTCGGTGCAACGAAGTCAGCCAGGGAGAAGTTCGGTTTGCCGTCGGTCTTGATGATCTGCTGACGCAGGTGATGCAGCTTGGCAATCGGCTTGCCGTCATCGCCGTAGACTTCAATGTCATCCTCACGCACCTGATTGGCCGGCCAGAAGCCGAACACCGCACGGGCGCTGATGAGTTTCTCGTCGATCAGCTTGGCGAGCATTTCCCGGGCATCGGCGTACAGCGAGGTGGCGGCTTCACCGACCACTTCATCCGTGAGGATGCGCGGGAATTTGCCGGCCAGGTCCCAGGAGATGAAGAACGGCGTCCAGTCGATGTATTCGGCCAGGACTTTCAGGTCGATGTTGTCCAGCACCTTGGCACCGGTGAACGTCGGTTTGACCGGCTCGTAAGTGCTCCAGTCGAACTGTGGCTTCTTGGCAATGGCCGCCGGATAGCTCAGGCGTTCGGTACGGGCGCTGCGGTTGGCGGTGCGCTCGCGGACTTCGATGTATTCCAGGCGAGTCTTCTCGATGAACGCGGGCTTCAATTCCTTGGACAACAACTGCGTCGCCACGCCCACGGCGCGGGAAGCGTCGGTGACGTAGATCACTGCGTCGTTGCTGTATTTCGGCTCGATCTTCACCGCCGTGTGGGCCTTGGAGGTGGTCGCGCCACCGATCATCAGCGGCAGATGGAAGTCCTGACGCTGCATCTCGCGGGCGACGTGGACCATTTCATCCAGCGAAGGTGTGATCAGGCCGGACAGGCCGATGATGTCGCACTTCTGCTCCTTGGCCACCTGCAGGATTTTCTCCGCCGGCACCATCACGCCGAGGTCGACGATGTCGTAGCCGTTACAGCCCAGCACCACGCCAACGATGTTCTTGCCGATGTCGTGCACGTCGCCTTTTACCGTGGCCATGAGGATCTTGCCCTTGGCTTCCGGCTTGTCGCCTTTTTCCAGTTCGATGAACGGGATCAAGTGGGCCACGGCCTGCTTCATCACGCGGGCGGATTTCACCACCTGCGGCAGGAACATTTTGCCGGCGCCGAACAGGTCGCCAACGATGTTCATGCCGGACATCAGCGGGCCTTCGATCACTTCAATCGGGCGGGCGAACGACTGACGGGATTCTTCGGTGTCTTCAACGATATGCGTGGTTATGCCTTTGACCAGCGCATGCTCCAGACGCTTGTTGACGTCCCAGCCGCGCCATTCTTCGGTCTCGGCTTCCTTGACGCTGCCGTCACCCTTGTACTTGTCGGCAATGGCGAGGAGGGCGTCAGTGCCTTCCGGGGTGCGGTTGAGCACTACGTCTTCAACGGCGTCACGCAGTTCGGTCGGGATCTGGTCGTAGATCTCCAGCTGGCCGGCGTTGACGATACCCATGGTCAGGCCGTTGCGGATCGCATACAGCAGGAACACCGAGTGGATCGCCTCGCGCACCGGGTTGTTGCCGCGGAACGAGAACGACACGTTGGACACGCCACCGGAGGTCAGCGCATACGGCAGTTCGTCACGGATGTAGGCACAGGCGTTGATGAAGTCCACAGCGTAGTTGTTGTGTTCTTCGATGCCGGTGGCGATGGCGAAGATGTTCGGGTCGAAGATGATGTCTTCCGGCGGGAAGCCGACTTCGTTGACCAGAATGTCGTAGGAGCGTTTGCAGATTTCTTTCTTGCGCGCTTCGGTGTCGGCCTGGCCGGCTTCGTCGAAGGCCATCACGACGACTGCGGCGCCGTAGCGTTTGCACAGTTTGGCGTGATGAATGAACTGCTCGACGCCTTCTTTCATGCTGATCGAGTTGACGATGCCCTTGCCCTGGATGCACTTGAGGCCGGCTTCGATCACTTCCCATTTTGAAGAGTCGATCATGATCGGTACGCGGGAGATGTCCGGCTCACCGGCAATCAGGTTGAGGAAGGTCACCATGGCCTTCTTCGAATCGAGCATCCCTTCGTCCATGTTGATGTCGATCACCTGGGCGCCGGCTTCGACCTGTTGCAGGGCGACTTCCAGGGCTTCGGTGTAGTTGTCTTCACGGATCAGGCGGGCGAACTTGGCTGAACCGGTGATGTTGGTCCGTTCGCCGACGTTGATGAACAACGAGTTGCGATCGATGGTGAACGGTTCCAGGCCCGACAGGCGGCAGGCCTTTGGAATGTCCGGGATTTCACGCGGCGCATAACCTGCCACCGCTTTGGCGATGGCTTCGATGTGGCCCGGTGTGGTGCCGCAGCAACCGCCGACGATGTTCAGGAAGCCGCTTTGGGCGAATTCTTCGATGACTTTTGCGGTTTCCGACGGCAGTTCGTCGTACTCGCCGAATTCGTTCGGCAGGCCGGCGTTCGGGTGCGCGGAAACGTGGGTGCTGGCCTTGTTCGACAACTCTTCCAGGTACGGGCGCAATTCGCTGGCGCCGAGGGCGCAGTTCAGACCGACCGAAATCGGCTTGGCGTGGGCCACGGAGTTCCAGAAGGCTTCGGTGGTCTGGCCGGAGAGGGTACGGCCGGAGGCATCGGTGATGGTGCCGGAGATCATGATCGGCAACTCGACGCCGAGTTCTTCGTAAACCCCTTGCACCGCGAAGATCGCCGCTTTGGCGTTCAGGGTGTCGAAAATGGTTTCGATCAGGATCAGGTCGGCGCCGCCTTCGATCAGGCCTTTGGTGGCCTCGGTGTAGTTTTCCACCAGTTCATCGAAGGTCACGTTGCGGTAGCCGGGGTTGTTCACGTCAGGCGACAGCGAGCAGGTGCGACTTGTAGGACCGAGCACGCCAGCGACGAAGCGCGGCTTGTCCGGGGTTTCCAGGGTCTTGGCGTCTGCAACCTTGCGCGCCAGACGTGCGCCTTCTACGTTTAGCTCGTACGCCAGGCCCTGCATGCCGTAGTCGGCCTGGGATACCTGAGTGGCATTGAAGGTGTTGGTTTCCAGAATGTCGGCGCCGGCATCCAGGTAGGCTTTCTCGATGGCGCCAATCACGTCCGGGCGCGTCAGGATCAACAGGTCGTTGTTACCCTTGACGTCACTTGGCCAGTCGGCGAAGCGTTTGCCGCGGTAATCCTGCTCTTCGAGCTTGTAGCTCTGGATCATCGTGCCCATGCCGCCATCGAGAATCAGGATGCGCTCTTTGAGGGCGTGCTTGAGAGCTTGAAGGCGAACACTGCGATCGGACATTTGGACTACTCGGAAAGACCATGACGAAGGGGCGGGATAATAGCAAACCTGTGCGGTTTTAGAGCATGTCCCGGTTTTGCATGAATATCGCTCATGTTGGAGTGGGGTGCAGACCGGTAGAATCGCGGCGTTTTTTCAAGATCGGGACCAGGGATATGTCTTATCGCGTCATCAGCATGGTTTTGCTGTTTTTAAGCTGGGGCGCCGCCGCGCAGGATCCGGCCATTTCCTCTGCCATTTCCTACAGCCGCGACATACAACCGATCTTCACCGAAAAGTGTGTGGCCTGCCATGCTTGCTACGACGCCGCCTGTCAGCTCAACCTGGGCAGTGGCGAAGGGGCTGCCCGTGGCGCAACCAAGATCCCGGTCTACGACGGCGAACGCCGCCAGGCTGCCGCGCCGACCCGGCTGTTTTATGACGCCTTCGGCAAACGCGCCTGGCAGCAAAAGGACTTCTATTCGGTACTCGACGCTCAGGGCAGTCAGGCCGCGTTGATGGCGCGAATGCTTGAGCAGGGCCACAAAACCCCCTTGCAACCCAACGCCAAATTGCCGGAGGACATCGTCCTTGGTCTGAACCGGGAAAACATGTGCGCCATGCCGGCCGAGTTCGACGGCTACGCCCGTTCACATCCCAAAGAAGGCATGCCGCTGGCGGTCACCGGCTTGACCGACCAGCAATACCAGACGCTGCAACGCTGGCTGGCGTCCGGCGCGCCGATTGACGAGCAAGGTCTTGTGCCGAGCGCCAAAGAAGCGTTGCAGGTGGTGCAGTGGGAAAACCTGCTCAACGCACCGGGCGCACGGCAAAGCCTGGTGGGGCGCTGGTTGTTCGAGCATTGGTTTCTCGCTCATCTCTATTTCAAGGACGGCGAGCCGGGGCATTTCTTTCAGTGGGTGCGTTCGCGCACGCCGACCGGCCAGCCGATCGATCTGATCAACACACGTCGACCGAATGACGATCCGGGCACTCAGGTGTATTACCGCTTGTGGCCGGTGCAAGGCGTGATTGTGCAGAAGACCCACATCACCTACCCGTTGAGCGCGGCGAAGATGGCTCGGATCAAAAGCCTCTTCTATAACGGCAACTGGCAGGTCGACGCCTTGCCGGGCTACGGGCCGGAGCGTCGGGCCAATCCGTTCACCACGTTTGAGGCGATCCCGGCCCAGGCGCGTTATCAATTCATGCTCGATAACGCCGAATACTTCGTCTGTACGTTTATTCGCGGCCCGGTGTGCCGCGGCCAGATCGCCACCGACGTGATCCGCGATAACTTCTGGGCAATGTTCCAGGCGCCTGAGCACGACCTCTACATCATCGATCCGAAGTATCGCGGCCAGGCCACGCCATTGCTGGCGATGCCGGGGCAGAACGACGATGTCGGCAGTGTCCTGAGCCTGTGGCATGACTACCGCAACAAGCGTAACCAGTACGAAGCGCTGCGCCGTGACAGTTACGCCGATGCGCCAGCCCCGAGCTGGTCGACCTTATGGGCCGGCAACGATAACGCTTTGCTGACCATTTTCCGGCATTTTGACAGTGCCTCGGTGAACAAGGGCCTGATCGGTGACGTGCCGCAAACGATGTGGCTGTTCGACTTCCCGCTGCTGGAACGCACGTATTACCAGTTGGCGGTCAACTTCGACGTGTTCGGCAATGTCTCCCATCAGGCGCAAACCCGGTTGTACTTCGACCTGATCCGCAACGGTGCCGAGCAGAACTTCCTGCGCCTGATGCCGGCCGATTCGCGGGACGATTACCTCGACGATTGGTACCAGAGCAGCGGCAAATTCAAGATGTGGCTGGACTACGAGTCCATCGATAACGACAAAGAGACGGCGCTGGTACTGGACGAAAAGGACCCGAAACGCGATTTCGCCATGCAGTTGCTCACCCGTTACGGCGACCTCAACGCCAAGCCTGATCCGATCAACCGTTGTGACGGCGCTTATTGCTCGCGGCCGAACATCGACCCGGCCTTGCAGAGCGCCGAGCAGGCGTTGAGTCGCCTGACTTCGCGTCCGGCAGCCGGGCTGAAGGTTATCGATCAGTTGCCGGAAGCGACCCTGCTGCGCATCGAAACCGCGAGCGGCAAGCGCGAGGTTTACAGCCTGCTGCGCAACCGCGCGCACAGTAACGTCGCGTTCCTGCTCGGCGAATCCCTGCGGTATCAGCCTGGGCTCGACACCGTGACTATTTATCCGGGCGTGCTCAGCAGCTATCCGAACTTCATGTTCAACATCCCGGCCGAGCAAGTGCCTGAGTTCGTGGACGAGATGGAATACGCCAAGGACGCCAATCGCTTCGAAAAAATCGTCGAGCGCTGGGGGATTCGTCGCAGCCATCCGCAGTTCTGGTTCTACTTCCATGACCTGAGTCGGTACGTCCATGAGACCGAACCGGTGGAAGAGGGCGTGCTGGACATGAACCGGTACGAGAATCTTTGATCGACCTTTGACTGTTGGCCGGTGTCGGATCTTTAGGGCACCGCCAATCCAATGTGGGAGCGGGCTTGCTCGCGAAGGCGGTATATCAGTCAATATTGATGTCGACTGACACACCGCCTTCGCGAGCAAGCCCGCTCCCACAGGGGATCTGTGGTGATTTGGGGGAATGCGATCGGGAGGGCCGTCGATGTTGATTTCAATACAGGCACTGCGCGCGCTCGCGGCCTGGACGGTGGTCTGCCACCATTTCATGCAGATATTCTTCGACTTCCAGGCCCGTGGGCCGGTGGGGCAGATGTTCATCGACAAGGGCGCGGTGGGTGTCGACATCTTCTTCGTCATCAGTGGGCTGGTGATTTTCCTGTCCACCGAGGGCAAATCACTGCCGCCGGGGCGCTTTCTGCTGTATCGGCTGTTCCGCATCGTTCCGGCGTACTGGCTGTATACGGTGCTGATGGCGCTGCTGGTGGTGTTCGCTCAGCCGGTTCTGCCGGATCAGACAGTCGACTGGTCGCATTTCCTGTTGTCGCTGTTGTTCATTCCTACTGAAAACCCCGGCGGCTACGGGATTTATCCGACGCTCAACGTCGGCTGGACCCTAAACTACGAAATGCTCTTCTACGTGCTGTTTGCCTGGGCGCTGCTGTTCCGCTTGCAGGTTCGGCTGCTGATCGTCGCGGCGCTGCTGTTTGCGGTGTGTCAGGCCTGGACCGGCTACGGCTGGATCAGCGAGTTCTACCGCTCGGACATTGTTTATGAATTCTTGCTGGGGATCGCCATTGGCATGATCTACCGTCGCGGCTGGATCAGGCCCGGGTTCTGGCTACCGTTGTTGGGCATTGGCGGCGCGTTGCTGGCGATTTATCACCTGGCGCCGCAGCCACGGTTGCTGGCCTGGGGGCTGCCGAGCGCGGTGCTGGTGATGGCGTGCATGGCGTTGGAGCGCTTTGTCGAGAACAGCCGGGTGCTCAAACTGCTGGGCGATTGCTCCTACTCGGTGTACCTGATGCATGTGTTGGTACTGTCTGCGGGTGGTTTTGTCGCACAGCGTTATGGCATCAATCCCTACGTGATGTTCGCCGTTTGCGCCGCGACAATCGGTCTGGGCTCGTGGGCAAGTTACGAATGGGTGGAAAAATGCAGCTATCGGTGGCTTAAAGGCCGAATTGACGGCGAATTGGCTATCGAGGCAGTCCCAGCTCTTTCCCGACAAAAATACTAGGACTTTGTACGGCGCGATGATTGGCGTAAACTGCGCCCAAGCCTGCGAGGAGTTTCCATGACCGCTATTACCATTACCGACGCCGCCCACGATTATCTGGCTGATCTGCTCTCCAAGCAGAACACCCCAGGCATCGGCATCCGCGTCTTTATCACCCAGCCTGGCACCCAGTACGCCGAAACCTGCATTGCCTACTGCAAGCCGGGCGAAGAAAAACCTGAAGACACGGCGCTGGGGCTCAAAAGCTTCACCGCTTACATCGACTCGTTCAGCGAAGCTTTCCTGGACGATGCGGTAGTCGACTACGCCACCGACCGTATGGGCGGCCAGCTCACCATCAAGGCGCCAAACGCCAAAGTACCGATGGTCAGCGCCGACAGTCCGGTCAATGAGCGTATCAACTATTACCTGCAAACCGAGATCAACCCGGGGCTGGCCAGCCACGGCGGTCAGGTCAGCCTGATCGATGTGGTCGAAGATGGCATCGCCGTGCTGAAGTTCGGCGGCGGTTGCCAGGGCTGCGGCCAGGCAGACGTCACCTTGCGCGAAGGCATCGAGCGCACCTTGCTCGAGCGCATTCCCGAGCTCAAGGGTGTTCGTGACGTCACCGACCACACGCAGAAAGAAAACGCCTACTACTAAGTAAGGTGTTCGCTGCAGACATAAAAAAACGGCACCCGTGAGTGCCGTTTTTTTATGGGTGAAGTCTTTAAAGATCGCAGCCTTCGGCAGCTCCTACAGGTGTACGCATCCCATGTAGGAGCTGCCGAAGGCTGCGATCTTTTGATCTTATGGGCGATACAGATGTGCATGTCCGGCACGATACAGCGATGACTCACTGAAGTGATCACTGCCCAAAACCCGGCCCACCAAAATCAACGCCGTGCGCCGAAATCCCTTGGCCTCAACCTTCTCGGCAATATCCGCCAACGTCCCCACCACCCAATCCTGATCCGGCCAGGTCGCCCGGTGAATCACCGCGATCGGGCAGTCCGCGCCGTAATGCGGCAGCAACTCGTCCAGGATCTTCTTCAGATGATTGACCCCCAGATGGATCGCCATAGTCGCCCCGTGCTGCGCCAGGCTGCCGAGCCCTTCGCCGGCGGGCATCGCGGTCTTGTCTGCGTAGCGGGTCAGGATCACGCTTTGCGACACGTCCGGTAACGTCAGTTCCGCGCCCAACAGTGCCGCGCAGGCCGCCGTGGCCGTGACGCCGGGAATGATTTCAAACGGGATGTCGAGTTCGCGCAGGTAGCGGATCTGCTCGCCAATAGCACCGTAAAGACTCGGGTCGCCGGAGTGCACCCGGGCCACGTCCTGGCCCTTGGCGTGGGCAGATTTGATCAGTTCGATGATCTGTTCCAGGTGCAGTTCGGCGCTGTTGACCACCTGTTCGGCGCGATGGCCTTCCAGCACGGCGGCGGGCACCAGGGAGCCGGCATAGATGATCACCGGGCAGCTGCGAATCAGCCGTTGGCCTTTGACTGTGATCAGTTCCGGGTCGCCGGGACCTGCGCCAATGAAGTAGACGGTCATCGTCGGTTCCTGTGAGAAAAAGGGGCTGGGCAAGGCTTCAGATGAAGATTGCTCATGATCAAAGACGGGGATTATCGGGGATTTTAGGCGGCGCCGGCCAATGCCAAGGTGGCCTGGGCGTATTTTTGTCGAGAAATCAGCAATTTTGCCGGTGCCTGGGCCAACTGTTCGGCCATGGCCAGGGCGGCACTTTCCGCGACGCCGTAGCAGCCAGTGCGTTCGAACGCGATGTCTGAACGATGGCTAAGTTGCGTTTGATAGACGGCCAATTGTTCGCAGCTGAAGTACTGCAATGGTAACGCAAGCTGTTCGGCCAATTCGATCAGGCCAGGTTCTTCGCGCTTCAGGTCGATGCTGGCCAGGGCCTTGATCTGGTGAAGTGCGATTTTATGAGCCTGTAACGCCTGATCGAGCAGCGCCCGCAGTGTGCTGGCAGGGCAGCCGCGCTGGCAGCCCAGGCCGACCACTAAAGTCGGCGCTGTGCTGATCTCAGTCATGCGTGGTATTGACCATCGCTTTTGCGGCGGAACAACCAGGCACTGATCAGGCCCAGGGCCAGCCAGAATCCCATGTTGGTCAGCTGCGAAGCGATTTTGAACTGGGCTTCCAGAGCTTCTGGAGCGAGCATCGAATGCACCTCCGGTTGCGGCGCGCCGATTACGTGAGGCACGGCCAGAATGGCCACGCCGAGCACTTTCATCAGCCAGTGACGGCTGAACACGATCAATGCGATGCCGACCGCGGTGGAGGCCGCCGTGCCGATCCACCAGATCTGCCGTTGCGCCAAATCAGCTGCGGCAGTGCCCGGCAGCTCAGGCGGCAGACCGAGGGTCGGTGCCAGCACGAACGTGGCGTAACCGGCCAGGCCCCAAAGCAGGCCTTGGGAGGTTTTGGTCGGAGCGCGCAAGGTATAGAGGCCAGCGAGCATCAAGGCGAAACCGACCGCTACCACCAGGTTGCCGCCCGTGGTGGACAGTACGCGCTGCCAGCCGTCTTCCGGTTCCCAGGCTTCGGCATCGTGGGTGTGAGCGGCGACAGCACCCGCAGCGTGTTCGTGAACCTCAACAGCCGCCGGCTCGGATTTTTCGTAGGTCTCGGCCTGCAAAATCAGCGGAGCCACCCAGAAGCTTTGCAGCAGGGTCAGCAGCAGGGCGGCCAGCAGCCCGGTGAACCCTGCGGTTTGCGCAATACGCTTGATCATGTCGGCAGGTCTCAATGGCACGGGAATGCAGAGCTGTGGCGGGTATCGTGCGCGGCGTTGTGCACCGCTTCGATGTGCGAGAAACCGGCGAAATACACAAGGCACGCGCCAAGGATCGACGCACACACGGCGGCGGTCAGGCGTTGAGTCAGGGTATTGGTGGTGCTGGCTGTCGTGTGGCCGGTGCTGCTGATGATGATCGACATGGCGCTTCCCTCTGGTCTGTCAGCGGGTGATATAGAGCGCATGGAAGACCCCTGCGAGTCGGGCACGCAGAGGTTCAAACAGCGCCCGCCCACCGCGGGTTTGTTATTCAGTGATCGTAATGGTCACTTTGTGTTGCGGGCCGGTCTCCGGGCTCACGAGGGGCGCTGGCTTTCGCCTTGACCTGCAAGCATCACCTTCCCATGCCGAACTGCTGGCACAGTGGATCTGACGCTTCGCTCGCTTACCGTTGCGGGGGCAGCACCGGACTGACATGACTTTAGAGTAAAGCACATGATTCACCGGTTTCCCGTTTCACCCTGTGAAGGGCACCCGTAACAAGGCGTGTAGGAGAGCATGGGCGGGGGTTGGGCGTCAATTGGCAAGGGTTCTCACTTGGATATCGAGTCGCTCCCTTCGCGAGCAAGCCCGCTCCCACATTTGAAATGCATTCCCCTGTGGGAGCGAGCTTGCTCGCGATAGGGCCGGTGCGGACACCACAAGACATTGACCCGCCCCAAGACGATGCGTAGCCTTGCGCTTTCGAGGTTCTTCGGCGTCTGTCGAAGCTAAGAAGGGAACGCGGTCGATGCCGCGGCTGCCCCCGCAACTGTGAACGGTGATGTTCGCTGCCACGCCACTGCAAACCCTGTGCAACGGGTTCGCGGGAAGGCGCAGCGAATGCCAGGCCCACAAGCCCGGCAAACCGTCAGCCAGGAGACCTGCCTCGACACAGATTCTCACTACAACCGGGCGGGGTGATCCGGTGGCGGAACTCTTGCGCGCACGCATCCGTCGCAGCGATTGTCGTCCCGTATGCCCGCCACCTTGCCAAAGGGCATCCGATGAAAACACTGGCCAAACTCCCCGTCACCATCGTTACCGGCTTCCTCGGCTCGGGCAAAACCACCTTGCTGCGGCACATGCTCGACAACGCTCAGGGTCGTCGCATTGCGGTGATCGTTAACGAGTTCGGCGAACTGGGCATCGACGGTGAAATCCTCAAGCAGTGCTCCATCGGCTGCACTGAAGAGGAAGCCAACGGCCGCGTCTACGAACTGGCCAACGGCTGCCTGTGCTGCACCGTTCAGGAAGAGTTCTTCCCGGTGATGCGCGAACTCGTCGCCCGTCGCGGCGACCTTGACCACATCCTCATCGAAACCTCGGGCCTGGCCCTGCCAAAACCGCTGGTACAAGCCTTCCAATGGCCGGAAATCCGCAGCGCCTGCACCGTTGACGCGGTGATCACCGTGGTCGACAGCCCAGCGGTCGCCGCCGGTACCTTCGCGGCTTTCCCGGACCAGGTTGATGCCCAGCGTAAACTCGACCCGAACCTGGACCACGAATCGCCGCTGCACGAGCTGTTCGCCGACCAACTGGCCAGCGCCGACCTGGTGATCCTCAACAAGGCCGACCTGATCAGCCCTGAAGACCTGGCCCGTGTACGCTTGGAAGTCGCTGAAGAACTGCCGCCAGCGGTGAAAGTCATCGAAGCCAGCAGCGGTCGCGTGCCACTGGATGTGCTGATCGGCCTCGGCGCCGGTTCTGAAGAACACATCGACAGCCGTCACAGCCATCACGATCACCACCATGAAGGTGAAGACGGCCATCACGATGAGCATGACCACGATGCCTTCGACTCCATCTCCATCGAACTGCCGCAAGCCGACGAAAGCCTGCTGCTGGACGCGCTGACCCAACTGGTGGTCCAGCACGGCATTCTGCGCGTCAAGGGTTTCGCGGCGATCCCGAACAAGCCGATGCGCCTGCTGATCCAGGGCGTGGGCACTCGTTTTGACAAGCACTTCGACCGTCAGTGGGGCGCCGACGAAGCGCGCACCACGCGTCTGGTATTGATCGGTCAGGAGCTGGACGCCACTCTGCTTGAAGCGCAATTGCGCGCTGCGCTCAGCGTTTAAGCCATGCACCTGCTCAGGACCCAGCCCGGCGGTTTCGTGTCGGATGACAACATTGCCGACCTTGGACAAACCCCCGCCGAGTTGGTGATCCTGTGCAGCGGCGACTCAAGCCTCGCGCTGCTCGCCGAAGCGGCGCAGCAGTTGCCTGACGATTACCCCAGCGTGCGTCTGGCCAATCCGATGCAGGTGCAGAACCACGCGTCGGTCGACCTGTATGTCGACGAAGTGCTGCGCCATGCCAAGGTGATTCTGATTTCGCTCCACGGTGGCATCGCCTATTGGCGCTATGGCGTCGAGCAACTGGTGCAACTGTCGGAGCGTGGCGTGCAGCTGATTCTGGTGCCAGGCGATGACCGCCCGGACCCGGAACTCAGCGAGCTAAGCACGGTGGCTGCCTGCGACCGCGACCGCCTCTGGCAGTTTTTGCGTCAGGGCGGCATGAGCAATGCCCTGGATTTTTTCTGCTGCCTCGCCAATCGTTGGCTGGATCGCGACTACGCTTGGGCCGAGCCGCAAACCCTGCCACGCACAGCGATCTACCACCCGCACAAAAGCCCCGCTGAACTGAAGGATTGGCAAGCCGATTGGCAGGCCGATCAACCGGTCGCGGCGGTGCTGTTCTACCGCTCGCATTTGCAGGCGGCGAACACTGGATTCATCGATGTTTTCTGTCAGCGTTTGCAGGCGGCAGGGTTGAACCCGTTGCCGATTGCCCTGGCCAGTCTGAAAGAGCCCGGCTGCCTGACCGTGGTCGAGGACCTGTTGGACGAAGTCGAAGCCGGCGTGATTCTCAACACTACCGGTTTCGCACAATCCAGCCCCGAAGCGCCGCATTTGCGACCGTTTCGCCGCAACATTCCAGTGATCCAGGCGATCTGCGCCCAGGACAACGAACCCGGTTGGCGCGCCAGCGAACAAGGCCTTGGTCCGCGTGATCTGGCGATGCATATCGCATTGCCGGAACTGGACGGGCGGATCATCAGCCGACCGATCAGCTTCAAGGACCTGGCCTGGCGCAGCGAGCGCAGTCAATCCGATGTGGTCTGCTATCGGCCACAACCGGAGCGCATGGATTTTGTCGCCGAACTGGCGCGGCGCTGGATTGATCTGGCGCGAGTGCCCAACGCTGAAAAACGCATCGCCCTGATCCTCGCCAACTACCCGACGCGCGATGGTCGCATCGGTAATGGCGTGGGTCTCGACACCCCGGCGGCGGCGCTGAACATCTTGCGTGCGCTTCATAAAGAAGGTTATCCGCTACCCGCCGAACTGCCCGACACTGGCACCGCGTTGATCCAGCAGTTGCTCGGTGGTGTCAGCAACGACCTCGACACCCTCGACCAGCGTCCGTGTCAGCAAAGTCTGTCGATGGACGACTACCTGCTGATGTTCAACGCCTTGCCCGAGTCCAATCGCCAAGCCGTGCTGGAACGTTGGGGCTCGCCGCAAAGCGATCCGATGTGCCGTGGCGGGCGAATGATGATTGCCGGGCTGCGCTTCGGCCTGACCTTCGTCGGCATTCAACCGGCGCGCGGTTATCAGGTCGATCCGAGCGCGGTGTATCACGATCCGGACCTGGTGCCGCCTCACGGTTACTTGGCGTTCTATTTCTGGTTGCGCAACACCTACGGTGCCCACGGCGTGATCCACGTCGGCAAGCACGGCAACCTCGAGTGGTTGCCGGGCAAAGGCGTCGGGCTTTCTGAGAATTGCTGGCCGGATGCGCTGCTCGGGCCGCTGCCGAACATCTATCCGTTTATCGTCAACGATCCGGGCGAGGGCGCACAGGCCAAACGCCGTACGCAGGCGGTGATAATCGATCACTTGATGCCGCCGTTGACCCGCGCCGAAACTTACGGCCCGTTGCGCAACCTCGAATTACTCGCCGACGAGTATTACGAAGCGCAATTGCTCGATCCGCGCCGTGCCCGGGAATTGCAGCGCGACATCCTGCAACTGGTGCGTGACACGCACATCGACCGCGAACTGCAACTCGACGAAAAACTCGACAGTGATGCCGATGCGGCGATCTGGTTGCCGCGTCTGGACACCTATTTGTGCGACTTGAAAGAGTCGCAGATCCGCGACGGTCTGCATGTGTTTGGCGAGTCGCCGACCGGGCGCTTGCGCATCGACACCTTGCTGGCGTTGTTGCGCATTCCGCGTGGCGATGGGCGTGGTGCGCAATCGAGTCTGCTGCGGGCCTTGGCCAAGGCGTTTATGTTGGGCTTCGATCCGCTGGATTGTGCGCTTGCCGAACCTTGGATCGGGCCACGTCCGATTGAACTGCAAACCCTCACCGATGAAGTCTGGCGCACCGCCGGGGATACCCGTGAACGTCTGGAACTGTTCGCCACGCAACTGATCTCGCAAACTCTAAACCAACCTCAAGCCAACCCCGGTCCCTGTGGGAGCGAGCTTGCTCGCGAAGCGGTTGAGCATCCAACATTGATGTCGATTGACCCACCGCTATCGCGAGCAAGCTCGCTCCCACAGGAGGCCACTTGGTCCGACGTCAGCGCGATCATCGACAGCCTGCGCGAAGTCGTCGCGCCAAGGCTGGACGCCTGCGGTCCGGCGGAAATGCGCGGTCTGCTCGACGCCCTAAGCGGCCGCTTCGTGCCGGCCGGCCCCAGCGGTGCGCCGAGTCGCGGTCGGCTCGACGTGCTGCCGACCGGGCGCAACTTCTACTCGGTGGACGTGCGTAACCTGCCGACCACCACCGCGTGGCGTATCGGTTTCCAGTCGGCCAACCTGATTCTTGAACGGCACCTGCAAGACCACGGCGATCATCTGCGTCAGCTCGGCCTGTCGGTGTGGGGCACCGCGACCATGCGTACCGGCGGCGACGACATCGCCCAGGCCATGGCGCTGATGGGCGTGCGTCCGGTCTGGGCGACGGGCAGTCAGCGGGTCGACGACTTCGAAATTCTGCCGCTGAGTCTGCTGGACCGTCCGCGCGTGGACGTGACCTTGCGCGTCTCCGGATTCTTCCGTGATGCCTTTGCCAATCTGATCCGCTTGTTCGACGCCGCCGTGCAAGCGGTCGCCGCCCTCGACGAGCCGGACGACCTCAACCCCTTGGCCGCCAAGGTGCGTGCCGAGCGCGAAGCATTGATGCAATCGGGGCTGGATGAAGACGCAGCCAGGCGTCAGGCCGGTTGGCGCATCTTTGGCGCCAAACCCGGTGCTTACGGCGCGGGCGTGCAGGGCGCCATCGACGGTCGTCTGTGGCAAAGCCGCGACGACCTGGCCGAGGTTTATCTGAACTGGGGTGGCTACGCTTACGGTGGTTCTGACGAAGGCACCGAGGCGCGAGAGCGGTTCGCTCAGCGCCTGAGCCAGGTGCAAGCCGTGCTGCAAAACCAGGACAATCGCGAGCACGACTTGCTCGACTCCAACGACTATTACCAGTTCCAGGGCGGCATGCTCGCGGCCGTGGAAAGCCTCAGTGGTGAAGCAGCGGCCAGTTACCATGGCGATCACAGTCAGCCGGACTTGCCGAAGATCCGCACGTTGAAGGAAGAGCTGAACCGGGTGATTCGCTCCCGGGCAGCCAATCCGAAGTGGATCGACGGGGTCAAGCGCCACGGCTATAAAGGCGCGTTTGAACTGGCGGCGACGGTTGATAACCTGTTTGCGTTCGATGCTACAACGCAGCTGATCGACGATCACCAGTATGCATTGCTGGCGGATGCGTATTTGCTGGATCCGGCGACCCGGGATTTTGTTCGCGAGCATAATCCGCATGCGTTGCGCGACATGACTGAGCGGATGCTTGAGGCGCAGCAGCGGGGGATGTGGAAGGAGCCGGGCGAGTATCGCGAGGCGCTGGAGAATTTGTTGCTGGATATAGAAGAAGATAGTTAATGCGCCGCAAACCTGTGGGAGCGTGGCTTGCCCGCGAAGAGGCCCTAACATCCAACATTGATATTGACCGACCGGACGCCTTCGCGGGCAAGCCACGCTCCCACAGGTACAAGGTGTGCCTGCTACCGACCATGACCGAGTATTGAAAATGACCGACACCCCCCATTTCCCCCTCTCCGCCGTGGTCGGCGCCGACGATCTCAAACTCGCCCTCTACCTGACCGCCATCGACCCGAAAATCGGCGGCGTTCTCATCGAAGGCCCTCGCGGCATGGCCAAGTCGACCCTGGCCCGAGGCCTGGCCGACTTGCTCGCCAGCGGCCAATTCGTCACCTTGCCGTTGGGTGCCACCGAAGAACGACTGGTGGGCACGCTCGACCTGGATGCCGCCCTGAGCGAGGGGCGCGCACAGTTTTCCCCCGGAGTACTGGCCAAGGCCGACGGCGGCGTGCTCTACGTCGATGAAGTCAACCTGCTGCCTGATCACCTGGTGGACCTGCTGCTGGATGTGGCCGCCAGCGGCACCAACCTGATCGAACGCGACGGTATTTCCCATCGGCATTCGGCGAAGTTCGTGCTGATCGGCACGATGAACCCGGAAGAGGGTGAGCTGCGTCCGCAACTGCTCGACCGATTTGGCCTGAACGTCGCCCTCAGTGGCCACACAGCACCGACCGAGCGCGGGCAGATCATCCGCCGACGGCTGGATTTCGACAGCGATCCCCACAACTTCTGCGCCGAATGGGAAAGCCAGCAGCAGTCTCTGCGCGAACGTTGCCAGAAGGCGCGCAACGCGCTGGCAAGCATCCCGCTCGACGATCATGCGCTGGCGCAGATTACCGAGCGCTGCTTTGCCGCCGGTGTCGATGGCTTGCGGGCCGACCTGGTCTGGTTGCGCGCGGCGCGTGCCCACGCGGCGTGGCGTGGCGCGAGCGCCATCGCCGAGGAAGACATCGACGCCGTCGCCGAATTTGCCCTGCGCCATCGCCGCCGCGAGCCATCGCCACCGGCACCGCAACAAAGCCAGCCGCCTTCTACCCAGCATTCCAACCCGAGCGAAGGCCAGGGCCAATGGGGTGAAATGCCCGCCCAAGCGTTACCGGTCGGCGCACGACGTGAAGTGCCGAGCTGGCCAAAAAAGCCCTAGGCATTCGCCCTCGATCTGATGCGGGGGCGAATGCCAGACCCCGCGCCGGACGACTGGACAATGGCAAGCAGGGTAAACGTCACGCGGCGCGCAGCGGCTCGATCAATTGGCCCGGCACATTGTTGAACGGCCGCCCGCGTCAACGCGACGATGTCTTGTTTCACCTGCGCACCCGTTCTCCTCACGAACTGTGGTTGGTGATCGTCGACGCCTCGGCCTCGACTCGTCGCCATCAGGCGTTGAGCGATGCCAAGGGCTTGCTGGCGCAACTGTTCGACGATGCCTATCGCCAACGCGCGCGCCTAGCGTTGCTCACCGCCAGTGGTCATGTGCCGAAGTGGCAGGTACAAGGGTTGAAAGCCTCCGCGGGTTTGCGCAACTGGCTTGATGGGCTGGGAGCGGGCGGTGGTACGCCGTTGCTGGCGGCGCTGGGTGAGGCGGGGCGCTGGCTGGCGGTCAGGCAGAAGCGTTTTCCGGCGGAACAGCAGCGCTTGTTGCTGGTGACCGATGGCCGATTGAAGGACTGGTCGACGTTGCCGGCGCTTGATTGTCCGGGGCTGCTGATCGACATCGAACGAGGGCCGATTCGTCTTGGACGGGCTAAGGTGATGGCTACCGAGTTGCAGGCTGAGTATCTGCATATCGATGATATGGAGTGAGCCGAAAAGATCGCAGCCTGCGGCAGCTCCTACAATGAACGGCGTACACCTGTAGGAGCTGCCGCAGGCTGCGATCTTTTGATCTTCACAGGAGTGAGTCATGCGCGTTCTAGCCGTCAATAATCAGGACGATTTCCGCGTCAAAGCCTACGCCGGCACCAATGGTGTGCTATTGGCCATGGACCTGGCCGAACCCCGCCGCAAAGGCCTCTTGGGTTTCGCCATCGAAAAACAGCAAGGCCCCAAGCCCTGGCTGTTCCTGTTCAATAGCCTGACCTTCCCCGGCAAGGTGCATACGTTTCCCCAGTTTCACGCGACCCCCAGCGATATCGCACCGTTGCAGAAATTTCGCTGGGCCGATTACGCGGTCAATCCGGGGATGACGATCCATTACCGAATCCACCTGGCCTACGGCAGCGTTGATGCGCCGCAATTAGGCGAATACCTGGAGGTGACGGTCACCTCCGACAATGGTCAGCCGAATAACCAAAGTGTGAGCTTCAATCGCGCAGTGGCTGCCAGCCAGGCGTTCCAGCGCAAGTTTCCCGAACTCGACGCGCTGATCAGCGCCAACAAGAACCTGCCCATCGAAGCCTGGCCGGATGTCCCGCGGCAATGGCTGGAAAACGGTTTGCTCGGACGTTTGCTGGGGTTTATCGAGCGTGCGGTGGATGGCCAGTGGGCGCTGGACATTGCCATCTACGAGTATGAACTGCAGGCCATTGTCGATGCGGTCAATGCCGCGTTCGAGCGTGGGGTAAACATTCGCGTGCTGTATCACGCCCAACCGGGCGATGAAGACACCGCCATGAACGAGGCCAGCCTGGAAAAAATCCCGGCAGAGAACAAGCGCGGGCGGGTCACCCACAATATCTTCCACAACAAATTCATGGTGCTGAGCCGGCTCGACGCCGCGGGGCAGCGTCATCCGGAATCGGTGCTGTGCGGCAGCACCAATTTCACGCCCAACGGCGTTTACCGCCAGGCCAACGTGGTGCATGTGCTGGACGACACACGCGTCAGCGCCAGCTATCTGCACACCTTCGAGCAGGTCTGGGCAAAACCGGCGGATGTCGGTGCCACCCGAAACTGGCTCACGCACAACAACCCGATGGATCCGCTGCAGCCGATGTTCGCCGGGTTCTCACCGCGCTCGGGCAAAGGGGATCTGGATGAGTTTGTCGAGATCATCAACGCCGCGAAAAAAGACGTGCTGTTCGTCACCGCGTTCGCCTTGCCCGACGACATCCTGAACGCCTTGCTCGGCCTGCCCCACGACGACATTTTGCGTTACGGCCTGCAAAACACCACCAGCCGCATCACCGGTTTCCACGCCGACCGCACCGCCGAATTCGCCGCCACCGCACTACTCAACACCGGGTTGGAAGGCTGGCTCAGAGAAAACATGAAAGGCCAGAAGGGCAACCTGCTGGTGCACACCAAAGCCGTGGTGACGGACTTCACCAGCGATGCTCCGACGATCATCAGCGGCAGCCATAACCTCAGTGCCGCGGCCAGCAATGGCAATGACGAGAACTACCTGATCATTCGCGGTGATACCGATCTGGCAGACCGTTATGGTCTGGAACTGCTGCGGTTCTACGAGCATTACCGCTTTCGCTACTTCGCCAGGAAACTCGCGCTCAAGCAGGTCCAGCCGTTGGCGGCGGATGACAGCTGGACCGATGACTATTACCTCGACGGGGATTTGCGTCAGCTATCCAGATTGCATTTTTCCGGACGGTAAACACGCTCGCGGGGCAAACGCACTCCTTGTGGGAGCGGGCTTGCTCGCGAAGGCAGAGTGTCAGACAACATCATTGTTGACTGGAAGGCCGCTTTCGCGAGCAAGTCGGATCGCCGCACCGCCGCTCCCACATTGGATTTTCGACAACTTAATCACTTCATTCCCATCGCCTGCCGGTACTGGCGAGTCCGCCGGGCGATGTACACGCGGTCAAGAATCAACGCCCATAGCGCCGAAACGTCGGGACGGGTCTTGCGCCCACGGCTCAGGCGATTGAGCTGGAATTTCACGACGGCCATGCTCGCCAGTGCCGCCAGGGGTTTGCGCTTCCAGCGAATCGGCGGCAGTTGCGGGTGACTGTTCTGACCTTCGCGCCAGCGTTTGACCAGTTGAGGTTCGAGCGCCAGCGCTGTGCCGATCCCGGCCATGGCGATGCCGCTGTCGAGTACCTGTTCGACGATCGCCAGACGTCGAATCCCGCCTGTGACCATCACCGGCATGTTCGCCACGCTGGCCAGCTCACCGGCCATTTCCAGAAAGTACGCTTCACGCGCCAAGGTCCGACCATCCCGGGCCTCGCCTTGTATGGCCGGGGCTTCGTAGCTGCCGCCGGAGAGTTCCAGCAGATCGATCGGTTGATCGTTGAGCCACTGGATGACGTGCCGGGCATCGTCTGCGTCGAAACCGCCGCGCTGGAAGTCCGCCGAGTTGAGCTTCACCGCCACGCAAAATGTCGGCGACACAGACTTGCGCACGGCGCTGACCACGTTGATCAGCAGGCGCGCACGATTCTCCAGGGAACCACCCCAGCGGTCGGTTCGGCGATTGGTCAACGGCGAGAGGAACTGGCTGATCAGATAACCGTGTGCGGCATGAATCTGCACCCCGGTGAAGCCGGCCTTTTCCGCCAGGGCGGCGCTGGTGGCGAAGCGTTGAATGACCTCTTCGATGTCGCCCTCGCTCATGGGTTTGGGCTCGGCAAACATCTTCGAGAACCCACCCAGGTCCAGCGCCACCGCCGAAGGCGCCAACGCTTGCTGGCCGAGATTGGCCATGGTTTGACGGCCAGGATGATTGAGCTGCATCCAGAACTGCGCGCCACCGGCCCGGCCGATGCTTGCCCATTGGCGAAAGCGTTCAAGGTGCCGCTCATCTTCCAGCACCACGCCACCGGGGCCAGTCATGGCGCGGCGGTCGATCATCACGTTGCCGGTCAGCAACAGTCCGGTTTCGCCTTCGGCCCACGCCTGATACAGCCGGAACAAGGCATCCGCGGGTGCCTGCTCGATGTCAAGCAGGCAAACGAGGCTGAGATGAAGATTGGTGAATTGGCGCAATTGAGCGGGTTGAACGCGTCGCGCATTCGGTATTACGAGGCTCAGGGTTTGATTCGTCAGGTGGAACGCCGGGCCAACGGTTACCGGCATTACCCCGACCAAACGTTGCAAACCCTGAAGATCATCCTGTGCGCCCAACAGGCTGGTTTCAGTCTGGAAGAGTTGAAGCAGCTATTGCCGGACAGCGCGACCGGTCAGTTCAAGCACGAAGAACTGGTGGCCGGCCTTGGGCGCAAAGTCGAACAGATCGAAGAGATGCAGTTGCACCTGGCGCAGAGCAAGGCGCGCTTGTTGGAGGTGATCGACACCATTCAGGTACGACCCGAGGGCATGGGTTGCGATGCTAATGCCCAGCGGGTATTGGCGACATTCAAGCGTTAGTCATGTCGGTCGCTTTCACCGAAGGGCTTGTCGCGGTGGGGATCGGACTACGCATCAACGTGCCCACCACCAGCGCCCCCAACAAGGCCAGCAAACCCGCCACCCAAAGCAGCAGGCTGAAACCACCGACGAAGGCTTGCCGGGCCAACGGCTCGACCATCGGGCGAGCGGCTTCTGGCAGCAGGCTCATCGCCGCCGTCATGTCGCCAGCCACCACCCGCGAGGCGATACCCTGGGTTTGGCCGAGCCATTGCGCGCCATGGTCCGACAGACTGGTGCGCAACAACAGCTCGGTATGACTGGACAACAACGCCCCGAACACGCCGATGGCCAGCACGATGGCGCTGAAACGCATGGTGGTGCTCATGCCTGAGGCCATGCCGGTGCGCTCCCGTGGCACGCAGGCCATGATGTTTTTTTGCGTATCGCCGTTGAGCAGCCCGGCACCGGCACCCGTTACGGCAATCGCCAGGGCGAAGGGCAGGTAACCGCCGCTGCTGACCGCCCAGGCACTGAGCAGATTGCCGCTGCCGACCAGGGTCAAACCGGCGGCCATCAATGGGGCGGGGGCAAATCGACTCGCCAGACGTACGCCGATACGCGGGCAAATCAGCATGGTCAGGGCAAACGGCAACATCCCCAGACCTGAATCGATGGCCGAGAAACCCAGGCCGTTTTGCAGGTAAAACGGCAGCAGGGTCATCATCACCTGGGCGCAACCGGCGTAGGCAAACATGCCTAACAGCGCACCGATGAAACGCGGATGCTTGAACAGTTGCAGGTCAACCATCGGCCGCCGCTGCATCCGTTCAATCACCACAAACAGTCCTAGCAACAGAGCGCCGCTGATGAGCCGAGCGTAGGTCAGCGGGTTACTCCAGCCGATTCGGTTCGCCTCGATCAGGCCCCAGATCAGGCACAGCAAACTCGCACTGAACGCCAGGCTGCCCCACGGGTCGAGGCGTGCGGACTGAGTGTCGCGGGACTCCGGCACGGCGCGCCAGACCATCACCATCAGGAACAATCCGACGGGCAGGTTAAGGTAGAAAATCCAGCGCCAGCCCATGTATTCGGTGATCAGCCCGCCGACCGTCGGCGCGGCGGTCATCGCCACCCCCATGCACGCGCCCCAGAACGCCCAGGCCTTGGCCCGTTCCACTTCATCGTGAAAGGTGTGGCCGATGGAGGCGAGGGCCGAGGTCAACAGCAAGGCCGCGCCGACACCCTTGATCGCCCGGGCGATGTCGAGGAACAGCGCGTTGGGCGCGGCACCGCAACCGATGGACGCGAGGATGAAAATGCCCAGCCCGCAGAGCAGGGTTTTCTGCCGGCCGAAGCGGTCGGCGATGCTGCCAGCCGGTAACAAAAGAGCGGCGAAGGCCAGCATGTAAGCGCTGACTACCCATTCGATGTCGGCAAAGTTAGCGCCAAGGTCGCGGGCGATCGTGGGCAGCGTCACGGCAACGATGTTGGTGTCGAGGACGATCAGCGAGCAAACGCCTGAGGCTGTGAGTAATGTCAGGCGCGGGCTCACCTTGGGTTTGACGGGCATGGCAGCGTTTCTCTACTGTGGACGTCAGTGCAGCATATCGCCGGTCGCTACTTTCCTTGTTAGGTACGCCTTGTCACTTCATTACCTTTGAGCTAACGCACCGATGGATATTCGCCATTTTCGCTATTTCCTCGCCGTTGCCCGGCAAGGCAACTTTACCCGCGCCGCCGAACAACTCGGTATCGCACCGCCGACCTTGACTCGACAGATCCAGGACATGGAGAACGAACTCGGCACGCGATTGTTCGTGCGCCAGACACGTGAAGTCAGCCTGACCGAGGCCGGCGCCGCGCTGGTGATCGAGGCCGAGGCGACGGTGCGACAATTCGAATACGCTCAGTACAACGCCCAGCGTGCCGGGCGCGGGGATATTGGCCATATCGAACTGGGTTACGTGGCTTCGGCGGTGTATTCGGGCTTGCTGCAGAAACAGGTGCAAGCCTTCGGCCGCGAGTGTCCTGACGTCAGCCTGAACGTACGGGAAAGTCCCATGGCGTCATTGCCGGTGATGGTGGTCGAGGGGCGTTTCGATATTGGCTATGTCCGCTCACCCATGACCTTGCCTGAAGGCCTGGAAGCCATTCGCCTGGATGCAGAAGGCTTTGTGCTGGCGGTGTCGGCCGAGTCCTGGTTATGCCGTCTGCCAGAGATTGCCCCGGAAAACTTGCAGAACGAGACGTTCATCCTGCCGGAGCAAATCAGCGGCACCTTGCAAGTCGCCGCCGAGGGTGGGTTTGCGCCAAAACTGGGTGCGCAACCGGGTGGGTTGGTGGCGGTCATTGCGTTGGTGTCGTTGGGGCAGGGCGTTGCCGTCGTGCCCGAATCAGTGGTCGGTCATGTGGGGTTGCCCGGCGTGTTGTACCGGGCAATCAAAGGGTGCGAGGCGAGTTCGTGGTTGTCGTTGATTTATCGTCGGTTCGAGAAGTCCGCGGCGGTAACCCGGTATATCGAACAGGTCAAAAATCGTGAGTGAATGGAAAATAGATCTTCTGGTTTTCGCTGACCTTAAGAGCCCATCGCGAACAAGCTCGCTCCCACATTAGATCGTGTCTGTCCGGCCAACTCGGTCAATTGTGGGAGCGAGCTTGCTCGCGATAGCTGTCTGTCAAACGGCAGACTTCTCAAACCCTGATCAACGTGCGTGCCCGAGGCACAGTGCACAGGTTCCGTAGCGTTCGACGCAACCACGCCAGGTCATGGCCTGGTTTCCGTGCTGCGTATAGGGGTTTCACCTTGCCGATGTACCTGGCGAAGTCTTCCTGCAGGGTTTGCTCAGTGCCAATTCCCTTGAGTTTCTTCAGCAGCTTCCCATCCTTGTAAAACAGCACGGTCGGAGTGCCGGTGACGTGCGGGTGGCGGGGGGATTCGGAGGTGTTCAACACATAGATGTTCGCGTGATGACGGTATCGCTCGGCAACCTGGCGAAAGACCGGTTCCGCCCAATCGCAGGCCGGGCAGTGTTCATTGCCGAAATACAGAATCACCGGGCGCCAGGTTCTCAGGGCCTTTCGGTAGACCGGGGCCAGTGCTGTATGAGTGCTTATCGAGCTCATTGAAATCTCCGTCTTCAATATGGGCACGTGTTGTAGCGGTAAAGGGACTGGTAGCCAGATGACTGGCTACCAGTTGGTCAAATTTCAACGCCGTTCGAGAACTACGTTGTCGACATACACCCCGAAATCCTCAAATGAGCCATCGGCCGCTTCGAGCTTGATTTTCAAACTGGTAGCGTCATCCCCCACGAAGAAATCTTTGTAGTCGACAGTCCAGTCCTCGCCGTTTCCCAAATCGAGATCAATGATTGACCATGAAGGTTCAATCATCAGTCGTACTCTGCCGTAAGCATCCTGGTGAGTACGCATTTTTGCGGAAAATCGGAACGCCCCACCTTTGTCGAGTTTTACCTCTTGAGTGATCGAACCTGGAGTCTGAAGGGCGCAATAACCATCTGCGTACCGAACTTTGTCCACATTGGTCGGGCTCCAATGTTCGCCTCCATTTGAGAAATCACCATTGAGCAGCAAATTGGCGGTTGAGGATGGTTGAGACATGTGAAAACTCCTGTAAGTGGTTTGTCAAAAAACCGCAAGCCCAGCCAATCGTGTGTGAGGGAAGGTTTGAGCGGTTGCACGGATTGAGCGCTCATAACCTGCGGTCCACAACTGTCAGATCTGACAGATCAACCCTGAAAACCGATGAACGGTCATAAACTGATAGCCTGGCGCATTAGTGCGAACGGACAGGCATGCGCCGTGTTTTTATGGTGCGCCACGCACCTTTTGTGGCCTTGCTACTCATGGGTGTAGCCCGCGGTAGCAGCCTCGCCGCGGTAGATAGTGCGCAGTATTCACGTCAGATTTTTCTATCCCCTTGAATTAATAGCCTTTTCGGATCCACGAAGATTTTCCGTCAATCCTGTGGCACACTTTCTGCTGTCTATTCCGTTGTTACACACCAACGTCCGGTATAACGGAATAACATCACCCTGGAGTGCTTGCCATGCATCGCCGACCTTCCTTGTTTAAAGCGTGTGTTTTTGTTCTCGCGGCTTCGGCTGCTGTCATGGGTGTGGCCCAGGCGGCGGACAGCAAGCTCGATAGCGTGCTGGCCCGCGGGAAACTGATTGTGGGCACGGGCAGTACCAATGCGCCGTGGCACTTCCAGGGAGCGGACGGCAAGTTGCAGGGTTTTGATATCGATATTGCGCGGATGGTGGCCAAAGGGTTGTTCAACGACCCGAGCAAGGTCGAGTTCGTGGTGCAGTCGTCCGATGCGCGGATTCCTAACCTGCTGACCGACAAGGTCGACATGAGCTGTCAGTTCATTACCGTCACCGCCAGTCGTGCGCAGCAGGTGGCATTCACGCTGCCGTACTACCGCGAAGGTGTTGGCCTGCTGCTGCCGGCCAACAGCAAGTACAAGGAAATCGAAGACCTCAAAGCCGCCAACGACAGCGTCACCGTGGCGGTGTTGCAGAACGTGTACGCCGAAGAGCTGGTGCATCAGGCGTTGCCCAAGGCCAAGGTCGATCAGTACGACAGCGTGGACCTGATGTATCAGGCAGTGAACTCTGGCCGTGCCGACGCCGCGGCCACCGATCAGTCGTCGGTGAAATACCTGATGGTGCAGAACCAGGGGCGCTATCGCAGCCCGGCCTACGCCTGGAGTCCGCAAACCTACGCCTGCGCCGTCAAACGTGGCGATCAGGATTGGTTGAACTTCGTCAACACCACATTGCATGAAGCCATGACCGGCGTTGAATTCCCGACATACGCAGCCTCCTTCAAGCAGTGGTTCGGTGTCGATCTGCCGTCGCCCGCCATCGGTTTCCCCGTCGAATTCAAATGATCCCGTGAGAGCGGGGCGGTCATAAATCGCCCCGTTCAAGGTACTGCTGACCATGAACTATCAGTTGAACTTTGCCGCCGTGTGGCGCGATTTCGACACCTTGCTGGCGGGGCTCGGTCTGGGCCTCGAACTGGCGCTGGTGTCGATCGCCATCGGTTGCGTGATCGGCCTGATGATGGCGTTTGCTTTGTTGTCGAAGCACCGCGCGTTACGGGTGCTGGCGTCGGTGTATGTGACGGTGATCCGTAACACGCCGATTCTGGTGTTGATTCTGTTGATCTACTTCGCCTTGCCGAGCCTGGGGATCCGTCTGGACAAGATCCCGTCGTTCATCATCACCTTGTCGCTGTATGCAGGGGCGTATCTGACCGAAGTGTTCCGCGGCGGGCTGTTGAGCATTCCCAAGGGCCAGCGGGAAGCCGGGTTGGCAATCGGTCTGGGCGAGTGGCAGGTCAAGGCGTACGTCACCGTGCCGGTGATGCTGCGCAATGTGCTGCCGGCCCTGTCGAACAATTTCATCTCGCTGTTCAAGGACACCTCGCTGGCCGCGGCGATTGCCGTGCCGGAGCTGACCTATTACGCGCGCAAGATCAATGTCGAGAGCTACCGGGTGATTGAAACCTGGCTGGTGACCACAGCGCTCTATGTGGCGGCCTGTTACCTCATTGCCATGATGCTGCGTTACCTCGAGCAGCGTCTGGCGATTCGCCGATAGGAGGCCACATGTACGAATCCCCCAGTTGGTTGCATGAGTTATGGGTGGCACGGGAAGTCCTGTGGCAAGGCTTTTTGACCAGTGTGCAGGTCTCGGCCCTGGCGATTCTGCTGGGCACGATGGTCGGCATCGTCGCCGGTCTGGTGCTGACGTACGGCAAGTTCTGGATGCGCGCGCCGTTTCGGTTTTATGTCGACCTGATTCGCGGCACGCCGGTGTTTGTGCTGGTGCTGGCCTGCTTCTACATGGCGCCCGCACTAGGTTGGCAGATCAGTGCCTTTCAGGCCGGTGCGTTGGGGCTGACGCTGTTTTGCGGCTCTCACGTCGCCGAGATTGTTCGCGGCGCGTTGCAAGCGTTGCCCAGTGGTCAGATGGAAGCGAGCAAGGCCATCGGCCTGACGTTTTATCAAGCGCTCGGTTACGTGTTGTTGCCTCAGGCGTTACGGCAAATCTTGCCGACCTGGGTCAACTCGTCCACCGAGATCGTCAAGGCCTCCACGCTGCTGTCGGTGATCGGTGTGGCTGAGTTGTTACTCAGCACCCAGCAGATCATCGCCCGGACCTTCATGACCCTCGAGTTTTACCTGTTCGCCGGATTTCTGTTTTTCGTCATCAACTACGCCATCGAATTACTCGGCCGGCACATTGAAAAGCGGGTGGCCTTGCCATGACTCAATCTTCGCTCTCTAACGTAAAAGATGCTCAAAACGGTCAGCCCCTGCTGGACATTCGCGGGTTGCACAAAAAGTACGGCCAGCTCGAAGTGCTCAAGGGCGTCGACCTGACCATGCAGCGCGGCAACGTCGTGACGCTGATCGGTTCCAGCGGTTCGGGCAAGACCACGTTGCTGCGCTGCGTGAACATGCTCGAAGAGTTTCAGGGCGGGCAGATCATGCTCGATGGCGAGTCCATCGGTTATGACGAGGTCAACGGCAAGCGCGTGCGGCACCCGGAAAAAGTCATCGCCCGGCATCGGGCCATGACTGGCATGGCGTTCCAGCAGTTCAACCTGTTTCCGCACCTCACGGCGTTGCAGAACGTCACCCTCGGTTTGCTCAAGGTCAAAAAGCTGCACAAGGATGAAGCGGTGGCCCTGGCGGAAAAATGGCTGGAGCGGGTCGGCTTGCTGGAACGCCGCGATCACTTCCCCGGTCAGTTGTCCGGTGGTCAGCAGCAGCGCGTGGCGATTGCCCGGGCAATTGCGATGAACCCGAGCCTGATGCTGTTCGACGAAGTCACTTCGGCCCTCGATCCGGAACTGGTCGGCGAAGTGCTGAGCGTGATCAAAGGCCTGGCCGAGGACGGCATGACCATGTTGTTGGTGACCCACGAAATGCGTTTTGCGTTTGAAGTCTCGGACAAAATCGTTTTCATGAATCAGGGGCGGATCGAAGAGCAGGGGCCACCCAAGGAACTGTTCGAACGCCCGCAATCACCGCGACTGGCGGAGTTTCTCAAGAACACGCGTTTTTAAATATCCACTTTTCAATCAGGAGAATTATTCATGAGCATTACTCGTTACGGCACCGGCAGCACCGCCGGTGGCGGCCAGCCCCGTCCTTTCGCCCGCGCCGTTGAGGCCGATGGCTGGCTGCACGTGTCCGGGCAAGTACCGGCGCTGGATGGCGAAATCATTGTGGGTGGCATCGTCGAACAGACTCATCAGACCATGAAAAACCTGATCGCGATTCTCGAAGAGGCCGGTTATGGCCTGGAAGATGTGGTGCGCACCGGTGTGTGGCTGGAAGACCCGCGGGATTTCTGGAGTTTCAACAAGGTGTTTTCCGAATACTTCAAAAGCGAACACGCACCGGCCCGGGCCTGTGTGCAGGCGAACATGATGGTCGATTGCAAGGTTGAGATCGACTGCATCGCATACAAGAAAAAGGCCTGAACCGAGAGCGCGGCTGATTGGCCCTTGTAGGAGCTGCCGAAGGCTGCGATCTTTTGGCGTTTTTGGATGAGCCGCAAGAGCAGGATCAAGATCAAAAGATCGCAGCCTGCGGCAGCTCCTACGGGGGCGACTTTGAATGGGAACACAGACATGACCGAAGACACCATCAAGCGCCGGGCTCGCGGTCTGGACCGGGCGTTCGATATCCTCGATTTCCTCAAGGAAGTCGGCAAGCCCCTGCGCCCGAACGAAATCGCCAGCGGCATCGGCAGCCCGAAATCCACGGTCTACGAATTGGTTGCCTCCCTGCTGGAGCGACGGATTCTGGAGGCCGTGGGCAAGGACGGTCACGTCTACCTCGGCCGTCAGCTGTACTTCCTCGGGCAAGCGCATTTACGCCATTTCGACCTGACCCGTGAGGCCGATCATGCCTTGCAGGAGATCGTCAGCCAGACCCGCGAAACCGCGCAGATGTGCCTGCTCAACGGACGAAAATACACCGTGGCCTTGATGAAAGAGGGCGAGCGGCATTTTCGCATTTCCTCGGATATCGGCGAGAACGCGCCGATTCCCTGGACCGCTTCCGGACGTCTACTGCTGGCGCATTTGAGCGACCAGGAAATCGTCGACCTGATTGACCACGACGATTTCATCCTGCCCAACGGTGAATGCCTGCCGCTTGAACAGTTTCTCGGTGAAATCCGTCAGGCCGCTATCGATGGCTTCTTCTCTTTCGATAGCGTCGCGGACACCTTTACCCACTGCTTTGCCGCCCCGGTCAAAGACCCCAACGGCGTGGCCATCGCGACCCTGTGTATCGTCGCCCCACGGGCCGATGCCAAGAACAATTACAACGACTACCGCCGGGTGCTGATCGACAGCGCCAACAGCCTGGCCCGTCGCATCAACGAATAACAGCGGCTGCCTGCGGCCGCGAATGTGAGGAGTTCGACCATGTTTTCTGCCAAAAATACTGCCACTGTGGAAAAGGGCTTTGCCCATACAGGCGCCAATCTTGTGCGCGACGTCAGCCTGCCGGCGCTGGTGCTGCACCGCGAAGCGCTGGAACACAACATTCGCTGGATGCAGACCTTTGTCAGCAACAGCGGTGCCGAACTCGCCCCCCACGGCAAAACCAGCATGACCCCGGCGCTGTTTCGCCGCCAACTGGACGCCGGTGCCTGGGGCATCACCCTGGCCAGCGCCACGCAAACCCGCGCGGCTTACGCCCATGGCGTGCATCGGGTGCTGATGGCCAACCAATTGGTCGGTACGCCGAACATGGCGTTGATCGCCGATCTGCTGACGGACCCTGCTTTCGACTTCCATTGCATGGTCGATCACCCGGACAACGTCGCTGACCTCGGCGCGTATTTCGCCTCCCGCGGTGTGCGCTTGAACGTGATGATCGAGTACGGCGTGGTCGGCGGTCGTTGCGGTTGCCGCACGGAAAACGAAGTGGTCGCGCTGGCCAAAGCCATTGCTGCACAACCGGCCCTGGCGCTGACCGGGATCGAAGGTTACGAAGGGGTGATTCACGGCGATCATGCGGTGAGCGGCATTCGTGCGTTCGCTGATTCTTTGGTGCGCCTGGCCGTACAGTTGCAGGACAGCGGCGCGTTCGCCATTCCCAAGCCGATCATCACTGCGTCGGGTTCGGCCTGGTATGACCTGATCGCTGAGTCTTTCGAAGCGCAGAACGCCGGGGGGCGTTTCCTCAGCGTGCTGCGTCCTGGCAGCTACGTAGCTCACGACCATGGCATCTATAAAGAAGCGCAATGCTGCGTGCTCGACCGCCGCAGTGATTTGCACGAAGGCTTGCGACCGGCGCTTGAAGTCTGGGCTCATGTGCAATCGTTGCCGGAACCGGGCTTTGCGGTGATCGCCCTGGGTAAACGCGACGTGGCCTACGACGCCGGGTTGCCGGTGCCGCTGTTGCGTTACAAGGCGGGCGTGGTGCCGGCGACGGGCGATGATGTCAGCGCCTGCAAGGTGACGGCAGTGATGGACCAGCATGCGTTCATGACCGTGGCGCCGGGTGTTGAGTTGCGGGTGGGGGACATTATTTCCTTTGGTACTTCGCACCCGTGCCTGACGTTCGACAAGTGGCGTATCGGGTGTCTGGTGGATGAGCAGCTGAATGTCATCGAAACCATGGAGACCTGTTTCTAAGGCTCCAGACCGAGGCGCGGCCATCGCGAGCAAGCTCGCTCCCACATGGGATCTTCAGTGTTCACACAATCCCTGTGGGAGCGAGCTTGCTCGCGATGGCGGCCGACCAGACAACACAGAAACACCAGAGACCCCACAACATGAACACCATCAGCACCCTCGGCCCCAACACCCCGCGCATCGCCCTGATCGGCGAATGCATGATCGAGTTGCAGCAACGCGCCGACGGCAGCCTGCAACAGAGTTTCGGTGGCGATACCTTGAACACGGCGGTCTACCTGTCCCGAGAGTTGGGCGAGGGCGGCACGGTGGATTACGTCACTGCCCTGGGCGACGACAGTTTCAGCGATGCCATGTGCCAGAGCTGGGCCGACGAAAACATCGGGCTCGGCATGGTCCAGCGCTTGCCCGGCCGATTGCCCGGCTTGTATTGCATCCAGACTGACGCCGCCGGCGAGCGGCGTTTTCTCTACTGGCGCAATGAAGCGGCAGTCCGCGATTGTTTCACCACCCCGGCCGCCGCGCCGATCCTGGCGGCACTGCCGGATTACGATGTGCTGTATTTCAGCGGGATCACCCTGGCGGTGCTCGGCGTGCAAGGTCGGGAGAAGTTGCTGGAAACCCTGATCGAAGCCCGGAAGCGGGATGCGCGGATCGTGTTCGACAACAACTACCGGCCACGTTTGTGGGCGTCGATCGAGGACGCACGGGCGGCTTATCGCAGCGTTCTGCCCTATGTCGACCTGGCGTTGCTGACCGTTGATGACGAGCAGGCGCTTTTTCATTTTTCCGATTGCGAGGCGGTGTTTGCGGCTTACGAGCAGATTGGCACGCCCGAGGTGGTACTCAAGCGTGGCGCCGAGGCGTGTCTGATTCGGTGTGATGGAGAGTCGTTTGAAGTGCCGGCGCGGGTGGTCGAGCGGGTGGTGGACACCACGGCAGCGGGGGATTCGTTCAGTGCGGCGTATTTGGCCAGTCGCCTGAAAGGAGGCAGCCCGGTTGAGGCTGCTGAAGCGGGCCATCGCTTGGCGAGTCGGGTGATTCAGGTGCCCGGTGCGCTGATCCCCAAAGATTGAAACGCAATCCCCTGTAGGAGCTGTCGAAGGCTGCGATCTTTTGATCTTGCTCCTTTCGGGACCGCTGAAAATCAAGATCAAAAGATCGCAGCCTTCGGCAGCTCCTACATAGGGCCTTTAAAGCCCCTCAATCCCGGTAAAAGACCTGCACCAGGTGATAACCAAACTTGCTCTTGATCGGACCATGCACAACCCGCAACGGTTTTTTGAAAATCACGGCATCGATAACTCCAACCATCTGCCCGGGCCGCACTTCACCCAGGTCGCCGCCGCGCTTGCCGGACGGGCAGGTGGAATACTTCTTGGCCAGCACATCGAAGGCTTCGCCCTTGGCGATGCGTTGTTTGAGCTGTTCGGCTTCTTCCGAGGTTTTCACCAGAATATGGCGGGCTTGAGCTTTCATGGGCAGTACCTTGCAACGGTGGTGGCTATGTTGGTGCCAGCGGGGGGGCGCGATTATGCCTTAACTCAGTCCGGTTGGCCGATCATCTCGCGAATCTTGTTGGCCAACAGGTCAATGGAAAAGGGCTTGGCCACCATGTCCATGCCTTCCTCCAGGAAGCCCTGGCGCTCGGCGGCTTTTTCCGCGTAACCGGTCATGAACAGCACTTTGAGTTCGGGGCGGTGCTGGCGGGCAATCTCCGCCAGTTGCCGACCGTTCATCCCAGGCAGGCCGACATCGGTGACCAGCAAATCGATCCGCAGGTCGGATTCCAGCAGGGGCAGGGCGGTCTTCGCGTCTTCGGCTTCATGGGCGTGATAACCCAGTTCGTTGAGCAAGTCGAGCACCAGCATGCGCACCGCCGGATCGTCCTCCACCAACACCACGGTTTCACCGGCAATCGCGGCTGGCGCCTCGCTGGTGACCGGCATCAGGATGTTTTCGGGCTCTGCGGCGTGCAGTCGCGGCAGGTACAGACGAACGCTGGTGCCCTGGCCGGGCAAGCTGAACAGGCTGACATGCCCGCCCGACTGCTGGGCAAAACCGTAGATCATCGACAGCCCAAGACCGGTGCCCTGGCCGATGGGTTTGGTGGTGAAGAACGGGTCGAAGGCCTTGGCCAGCACCGACGGTGTCATACCGGAACCATTGTCGCTGACGGCAATCATCAGGTAATCCCCGGCCTTGACCGGTTCCAGGGTGTTGATGTCACTGCTGTCGAGGTAAACGTTGGCGGTTTCAATGCGCAACTCGCCGCCATCGGGCATGGCGTCCCGGGCGTTGATCACCAGATTGAGCAGGGCGTTTTCCAGCTGGCTGACGTCGGTGCTGACCGGCCAGACGTCATCGGCCAGTTGCAGTTTGAGCTCGATGTGGTCGCCCTTGGTCCGACTGAGCAGGTCTTCCAGAGAATGGATCAGATCATTGGCGTTCAGCGGCTTGCGGTCCAGTGACTGACGCCGGGAAAACGCCAGCAGGCGATGGGTCAGGGCGGCGGCGCGGTTGGCCGAGGACACTGCCGCTTCGGTGAAACGGCCCACCTCGGCGGCGCGCCCGTCGGCGATGTAGCGCTGCATCAAGTCGAGGCTGCCGATGATCCCGGTGAGCATATTGTTGAAGTCATGGGCGATGCCGCCGGTGAGCTGGCCGAGCGCTTCCATCTTCTGCGCATGCCGCAACGCCTCTTCGGCACGCTCGCGTTCGAACATCTCGTTCTGCAGGCGCTGGTTGGCTTCAGCCAATTGTTGGGTGCGGGCGACAACTCGTTCCTCGAGCGTTTCGTTGAGGTTGCGCAGGGCTTCTTCGGTCTGTTTGCGCTCGGTTTCGTCAATCACAAAGATGTAGAAACCATTGACCGCGCCATCCGCACCGTGGCGCGGCAAGTAGTTCATCAGGGCATGGCGGATGCTGCCATCACGGTGGGGGGTGCGGATGCTGAAACAACAAGGCTTGCCGGACAGTGCCTGGGCGATGTATTCCGCGCGTAAGGCATAGGCTTCTTCACCCAGAACTTCACGGATGGTTTTGCCAAAGAGCTCCTGAGGCGTCAGCCCGTACCAGTCCAGGTAAGCCGCATTGTTCAGGCGAAAGCGTTCCTCGCGGTCCACGTAGCTGATCAGGATCGGCATGGCGTTGATGATCAGTTGCAGCTCGGTCTGACTTTGCCGCAAGGCTTGTTCTGTGTGTTTACGTTCGGTCAGGTCCAGGGCGGCGCCGAGGAAGCGAATCGGCCGGCCATGGTGGTCCTTGTAGCAACGACCCCGGGCAAACACCCAGCGCAACTGACCGTCGGCCTGCAGCAGGCGATATTCCTCGGCGTACTCGGTGCCGTGGGTGATGGAGTGCTTGATGCTGCGGGCGACCATGGCGCGGTCTTCCGGGTGCACCCCCTGAAGGTAGGCGCTGATGGGCAACTGATTGGCGAGCAGCGGGTCGATGCCGTGTAATTGGGCGAAGTGGGTGTCGGCAATGAAGCGGTCTTCGTTTATGTCCCAGTCCCAGGTGCCGACGGCGTCGGTGGCCGCGAGGGCCAGTTGCAGACGCTCCTCGGTTTCGTGCTGGGCCTTGAGGCTGGCGGCCGAACGCTGCTCGAGTTCGAGGGCGATGCGTCGGCGTTCGTTGGTTTCGATGGCCGTGACCAGAATCCCGGCGACCTGGGCGCTTTCATCGCGGATGGGGCTGTAGGTCAGGTCCAGCCAGAAGTCGGAATCATGGCCATTACGCTGCAAGGTGAAGCGCTGTTCGCTGTAGGTCCGCACCTGCCCTTGTAGGACGGCGCTGTAAATGGGGTCGGTAAAGTCTTTTAACTCAGGCCAGATCAGGTGTGTCGGCTGTCCGAATGCGTGTGGATGCTTGCTGCCGGCCAGCAGGGCGAAGCCGTCGTTGTAGATCTGCGTGAGCTGGGGGCCCCACAGCAACAGCATGGGCATCGGCGAATGAATCACGATATCCACGGCGGTTCGCAGGCTTTGCGGCCAGGTACTGGCAGCGCCCAGCGGGCTGCGTCTCCAGTCCAGTCGGGCAATCAAGGCCTGGGCATCGCTGCCGGTCGGTGATGCGTTCATCAAGATGTCCTGCACTTAAGTCGGTGTAGCGGTGTCAACTATCCTTGTACCGCAGTAGACGCTGGATGATCCAATTTGGGTCATTTTTATTCACTGAATGCTTCGCGGGTGCTTTTTGCCATGGAAATCGATGCACTGTTAAGGCTACTGGCCAGCCAGAATGGCTCCGATCTTTATCTGTCTACCGGGGCGCCACCTAGCGCACGGTTCGAGGGTGTGCTCAAGCCCTTGGCCGATCAGCCGTTCAAGCCGGGAGAAGTCGGGGCCATTGCCGCGTCCATCATGGACGCCGAACAGCGTCTGGAGTTCGACCGGGAACTGGAGATGAACCTGGCGATCTCTTTGACCGGTGTCGGGCGCTTTCGAGTGAATATCTTCAAACAACGCAACGATGTGTCGATCGTGGCGCGCAATATCAAACTCGACATTCCGCGTTTCGAAGACCTCAAACTGCCGCCGGTGCTGCTCGAAACGGTGATGCTCAAACAAGGACTGATGCTGTTCGTCGGCGCCACCGACTCGGGCAAGTCAACCTCGCTGGCGGCATTGATCGACTACCGCAATCGCCACAGCAGCGGCCATATCATCACGATCGAAGACCCGGTCGAGTACATCCATCGGCACAAGAAGTCGATCATCAACCAGCGTGAGGTCGGCGTCGATACCCGCAGTTTTCACGCCGCATTGAAAAATACCCTGCGCCAGGCACCGGACGTCGTGCTGATCGGCGAAATTCGTGACCGCGAGACGATGGAGCATGCGCTGGCATTTGCCGATACCGGTCATCTGGTCATTTCCACCCTGCATGCCCACAACGCCCATCAGGCGCTGGACCGCATCATCAATTTCTTTCCCGAAGAACGCCGGCCGCAACTCCTGCATGACCTGGGCAATAACCTGAAAGCGTTCGTGTCCCAGCGCCTGGTGCGTACCCGTGACGGTCAACGACGGGCGGCGGTGGAAGTGATGATTGGCACGCCAACCGTCGGCGACCTGATTCGGCGCAATGAGTTTTCAGAACTGAAGGGGATCATGGAGAAGTCTTCAGAGGCGGGGATGCAGACCTTCGATGGGGCGCTGTTCGAGCTGTTTGTCGAGGGTACGATCGATGAGGCAGAAGCGTTGAAACATGCGGATTCATTGAACAACCTGCGCCTGCGGCTGAAAATGCACGCCGAGGCCACGCCCGGCCCCCATACACCACCGGGTGAATGGGGGCTGATGGACTGACCCCACAGGAGTTGGTTGTCGCAGGTGTTGTCGGTGAGAAGAATTAAAGCATGCTGATTGTTGACTAATAGCCTGAAGTTGTATCTGAAACTTCAGGGAGGTGCCACTTCTGTAAGTTACTTGATTTTCGGAGCGCGGGACTTGATGGACTGATTATTGGCTGGCTAGTTGTACTATGGTTGGTCTGTCGGAAATGTTACTTAATAGATTGGCGGTGGATTGCTCGGCCTGAGCAAGTAAGATCTGCCTGGACTGAATAAGTCATTCAGTTAATTTATTAAGGGTTGGGCTATGCATTTTGAATTAAAGGATAAGTTCTATAAGCCTCTGGGTGATTTCGGCAGAGAGGAGCAGTTGCGTCAAGACGCGGATGCAGCTGAGCGGAAATTGATTTTGGTCAGTCTGAAAGCTTGTCTGGCAGATTACAGTGACGACGAAACAATAGACTGGTTTAACTACGAGATGGAGTTGCAGAAGGGCTCCTCTTTGTATGAGGTCTATGTGCCGGGAAGCGTTCTGATGAACGAATTGCTCAGTACGGTTGCAATAAGAAGCGCACTAACCCAGGAAAATATGAGTGACGCCGAACTTATTCGTGTTACCCATTCTGGCAAGCTGGAAGTGTTTGATGGTCATGATTGGAGAGATTTCGTCGCGCTGGGATATGTTGCCCACTCTAAGGCTACCCGAGATTCAATGGGGATCTTGGCGGACATTGCCAAAGAGGCCGGAGGTTGCCTGTGGGCGGACAACATTGTGAATATCGATCAGTGGCTTGAATTCTATGGATTCGATGTGCCAAAGACCGTTGCGCAGGTCAGAAACCTGATCGGCTACTTCGAGTTTGACTGTCCTGAAATCGATCATTTTGGCAATTATTGGGGGCAGATCATCACCGATGATCAATCGTTGATCGTATTGTCCGCCGAGCAACTTAGGGATATTCGTCAGACCACTGAAAAACTTATAGCTCCGGACAAAAAGCTGCTGGACAAACTGTACCGCGAAACGGGTGGCACTATTGCAACGCACGATAACGCCGCCGAACGTATCGTTCAGTTGGTCAAGCATCCGGCGGCCCAAGCCTGCGCCACGAAACTCCTGAAGGAACTGAACTGGTTCGGTGAAACATCCGGGCAAGACGTCTCTGCACAGGATCTTGGGCAACTGTTGATAACGGTTATTTTGCTGGAACTGGATCCGCACATTGGTAACGCTCAAGCCAGAAAGAGTATCGGCGCGTTCGATTTGTATGCACCGACCAATGTCGAACGATCTTCGTCGGTCGTGCGCAAGGAGCTGGAAACCTTTCTACACACCAAAGGCTGGGTGAATCCTGTCGTGGCGCCATTGGCATCGCACCTGCTGCTGGCGGAAATCGCGCCAGAATTTCTGGTCAAGGGTGTCCCGTCGTCGCTGATGATGGGGTCGGTTGGCTGGGTGTCCTTCTGCGTTGGAGTTGCCCTGGTGGAAGCGGTCACCAAGGGAGCTTCGCGGGTTTTGACGTATACGCAGATTATGGCGTATGCCGAACTGGAGCCAGTCAGTGATCCGCTGGCACGTTTGCGGGATTTGGCAATGCTCGATCCAATCGTTGACTGGGCCCTGATTAATGACGTGGTGACGACAACGGAACTTAAGCAAGCGGAAAAGGAAACGACTGAGCGGGCAATGACAGTGTTCGAGGAGTACGTGGACGGCACGCACCTTGCCCGCGCCTATACCAGCTCCATTCCAAGCAGAAAAGACATCGCACGGGCAGCTGTGACGAAAGCCGCGCCAACTTGTGATTTCCTGGAAGATAAAATTATCTATCAGCAACCCGGCCTATATGCCTCACCTACCGCCATGTCCATGGTCGACCTGCATATGTCCGGTGACCTGGTGGGTGGCCTCTGGGATCTGCGTGCGGTTTTCCCCAACCCCTACTCTAACGCACCCAATTTGCATGGAAATATTACCAATCATAAAAATAAAAGTTTCTATGATCCATCCGTACTCAGCATTCACGATCGTTATCCGAGGCTGCGGCGGCTGGCGCCCAATAATGATGAGTATCACCGCCAACTGCGGGGTTACCTCGGCAATTTGAATAATGCTGTGATCAGAAATGTGAAGATGGCCCTTTCACACATGCCTCCCTTCGATCTGGAAACCTTTCTGAAAGGCAAGATCACCTTCTTTACCCTTCGCAGCCCGGCGATAGAGACATCCTCCAACCGTTTTGGGGGCCCGTTGATACTTGAAACAGACTATGAAACCCAACAAGGCAAAGATGCTGTCACGGGGCGTTTTGGTATTGTCATGTGCGCTTCTCATGGAAACACTGTTACGTGCTATGAACTGTTTACCTTGCGTGGTGAACTACGTAGAAACAACACGCTTGGTGCGCTGATCGCCAACACGGGAAAATTGCAGGGCGCCGCCAGAGTGGATTTTAAGGGTGGTCTGAAAGCGCAACAGGTACCGACGGATCCAGAACGATTACCGATTATCCTTAGTGAATACACTCATGGTCTTCTAGAGGCCAGTTCGGCCAGCAGTAGCGTGGCGATAATTGACAAGTTGGGTGAACTTGCCGCGCCTGCTACGCCGTCGGAGCGGAAGCAGAGTGTTTATCTAAATTTTGATAATTCGCAGCTTGTTCGAATTGCCAGGTTCATCGTCAACAATCGTCCGATGATGACGTTTGACGAGCTTGAAGCAGCCGCCACTGTGCCAACAGTGCTTGAAAGCCAGCGCAAAAAAGGCGAAGAAACTGCGACGTATATTGTCGATCTGGTAGTTCCCTTTAAAAAGTGCATCGAGGATCTATCTTCCGGGGAGCACAATAAGATGGTCGATGGGATGTATGGCTGCGTTATGGATGTCATCGCAGTGGGTGGGGCGTTTGTGGGGGCTGGCGCCAAAGCACTGAGCATCTCGGCGAAGGCTATCTCCACGGCTTCCAAAGCCGTCCGCCTGACCAAGCTCGCTTTCGTCACATCTGTTTCCCTCTTCAACCCCGTGGATGGCGTGCCTACGGCATTTTTCGGAGCCGGGAAACTCGTCCATAAGGGGGCGCTACGCTTTAACAGGCAGGCTCAAGAGATGCTCGGACTGGCGCAATCCCAGTTGCGCAAACTCAATGGCCGTCATAAAACCTACGACCTGGCTCGCGCAGCCAATAGCGCCGATACCACCGGACAGGGTACCTGGCGACCCCGTGGTGCAACCGGTGACGCGCTAACGGTGGTGGCCCGGCGTAACGGCCACCAATGGTATGCCCTTGATCGACTGGGCAAACCCTGGGGACCAAAACTGAACAACTTCACCTTTCAGGCACCTATCCAGTTGCCGCGATTCAGTAAGACATTGCCCGTCAGCTATACCCGACGGTTCATTGAGCAAAGCTTGCCGCTGGCGCGTACAAAAATCGAAAACGCGATCAACGTCTTGACCAGTCTTGACTTAACGAAGGAACGTAACGCAATCATCAAGGTATTGCTGGGAAGCAACTCGAGCGATGCATTCGAACGGTTGGTGAACTATCTGAGATTGGTCAGGGCAGACTTTGCAGGTCTTTCCCTCAGTAATATTTTTCTCGATCCGCTCAAGAACACTAACAATATTGCTGCTTTCAACATGGACGCTTACAAGCAATGGAAAGATGCAAAAGACCCATCCGACACGAAATTCATCGAAATCTATACGCCCAATATCAACAAGCACTTCATCGGTCTGGGCTTCAACCATGACGTCGTGGCAGACGACTTGATTCATGAGGTGTTCCACGGTGCTGCACAGACTGATGATGTCAGCTATGCCCGCGATGCGGGACGCAACGGCGAAAGAGGGCAATTGCTGGATGTGGCTCCACTGCTGAACTTGGCGTCGGGACGTTTGCCGGTTACGGATGAGGGCCGTGCCTGTCACGCCAGTTCCAAAGCCTTTGAAAATGCTGACTCACTGGCTGTGACCACCTCGCTGCTGAGCCAGCTGTATACGGACAAGGGTAGTTACGAACTCAATATGTCCACCCTGCGCGGCGCGCTTGAAGCAAACACCGGTAGCGCAATTGACGAGCCGGTTCTGATCACTCTGAACAACTCTATTGCGCCGAATCCTGCCAGTGGAAGGCGCCCACCTGGTTCGCATATGGATTAACGCACACCCGCATGATCGTTTAAGTTCCGAGTTCCGGCCGATCCCGAAACTGCTCAAGCGCTTCGGGATTGGCCAAGGCATCGGTGTTTTTTACCTTCTCACCATGCACCACGTTGCGCACCGCCAGTTCCACGATTTTGCCGCTGAGAGTCCGCGGTATATCGGTCACCGCGACAATCTTCGCCGGCACATGCCGCGGTGTGGTGTTGGCGCGGATGACCTGGCGGATCTGCTGCTGCAGTGCTTCGTCCAGATCGACGTCCTCGCGCAATCGCACGAACAGCACCACCCGCACGTCATCCTGCCATTGCTGACCAATGGCCACGCTGTCCAGCACTTGCGGGACTTTCTCAACCTGACGGTAGATTTCCGCAGTACCGATGCGCACGCCGCCGGGGTTGAGCACGGCGTCGGAGCGTCCGTGGATCATCATCCCGCCGTCGCGCAATTGTTCCGCGTAATCGCCTTGGGCCCAGACGCCGGGGAACTGACTGAAATACGAGGCGCGAAGCTTTTCCTGTTGAGGGTCGTTCCAGAACCCGATGGGGATTGCCGGAAAGTGCCGGGTGCACACCAGCTCACCTTTTTCGCCGATCACCGGCTGGCCGTCGTCGTTCCAGACTTCCACCGCCATGCCCAGGCTTTTGCCTTGTATCTCGCCACGGCGTACCGGTTGCAGCGGATTGCTGTTCACAAAGCACGAAACGATGTCGGTGCCGCCGGACATCGAGGCCAGGCACAGGTCAGGCTTGAGATCGCGGTAGACGTAGTCGTAACTCTGCGGCGACAACGCGGAACCGGTGCAAAGCAGGGTTTTGAGGGTGCTCAGGTCATGGCTTTCGCGAGGTTTGATGCCGTTGCTTTCCAGGGTTGCGAGGTACTTGGGGCTGGTGCCGAAGACACTGATGCGTTCGTCGTCGATCAGGTCGATCAGACGCTCGGGGGCGGGATGAAACGGCGAGCCGTCGTACAGCACCACCGCGCTGTCCACGGCCAGCGCCGAAACCAGCCAGTTCCACATCATCCAGCCGCAGGTGGTGTAGTAGAACAACCGGTCGCCGGGGCCGAGATCGCAATGCAGGCCATGTTCCTTGACGTGTTGCAACAACACGCCGCCAGTGCTGTGAATGATGCATTTCGGCACGCCCGTGGTGCCGCTGGAATAGAGGATGTACAGCGGATGAGCGAAGGGCACGGCAACGAAATCCGGCTCGCCGCCAGCGTCGTAGAAATCATCCCAGAGCGTCACGTTGGCCCGGGTGTGGAAGTGTTCGATGTGCGCTTGCGGTCGGGCGTAAGGCACAACAATCAACTGCTGCAAGGACGGCAAGCGTTCGAGGATTTCATTGACCTTGGCGATCTGGTCGATGTCCTTGCCGGCATAGCGGTAACCGGCGCAGGTGATCAGCACTTTCGGTTCGATCTGGCCGAAGCGATCGATTACGCCCTGGGTGCCGAAGTCCGGTGAGGAGCAGGACCAGATCGCTCCCAAACTGGTGGTGCCGAGCATCGCCACGAGGGTTTGCCAGGTATTGGGCATGCACGCTGCGACGCGGTCACCGAGGCCGACACCGGCGGCTTTCAAGCTGTTCTGAAACCCGGCGACATGCTCGGCCAGTTCTGCCCAGGTCAAGTGTTCACGCTGGCCGTTTTCGCCGATGGCAATGACCGCCACGGCATCGTCGCGACGGCGCAGCAGGTGCTCGGCAAAGTTCAGGGTGGCGCCGGGAAACCATTGGGCGCTGGGCATTTGCGCGCCCTCAACCAGTACAGTGTCCGGTTGATCATGGAAACGGATGTCGAAGAAATCGACGATGGCCTGCCAGAACGCTTCACGCTGATCGATGGACCATTGATGCAGGGCAGGGTAGTCGTCGACGTGGAGGTTGTGTCGCTGATTGATGAAGCGCCGAAAGGCCTCCATGCGGGTCTTGCCGATGCGCTTGGCGCTGGGTTGCCAGAGGATGTCGGACATGGCTTGCCTCTTCTTCTATCTTCAGATCCATTCGCGGGCAAGCCACGCTCCCACAGGGTTTATGTCGAACCCTAATCCAGCGCCAACCACAAAAACCCGTGGGAACGTGGCTTGCCCGCGATGAACGATAACGCGGTCTAACGTCAGATCACTGCGCCAACCACCCACCATCAATATTCCACGCCGCGCCACGCACCTGGCTACCGGCCTCACTGCACAAAAACAGCACCAGTTCGCCCAATTGTGGCGGCGTCACAAACTCCAGAGAAGGCTGTTTCTCGGCCAGCAAGTCATGTTGCGCCTGTTGCGGGTCGATCCCTTTGGCGATGCGGTCATCAATCTGCTTTTGCACCAACGGCGTCAACACCCAACCCGGGCAGATGGCGTTGCAGGTGACGTTGGTAGTGGCGGTTTCCAGCCCGACCACCTTGGTCAAACCGATGACGCCATGCTTGGCCGCCACGTAAGCCGCCTTGCCCACCGAGCCGACCTGACCGTGCACCGAGGCGATGTTGATGATCCGGCCCCAGCCCTTGTCGCGCATGCCGGGCAGGCTTAGGCGAGTGCTGTGAAACACCGACGACAGGTTGATCGCAATGATCGAATCCCAACGTTCCACCGGGAACTCTTCCACGGGCGCCACATGCTGAATACCGGCGTTGTTGACCAGGATGTCCACGCCACCGAACTCACGCTCGGCGTAGGCGATCATGTCGGCGATCTGCTCAGGGTTGCTCACGTCAGCCGGGTGATGGCCGACCTTGCCGCCGAATTGCTCGACCTCGGCAATCACTTTGGACGCATCACCGAAACCGTTGAGGATCAGGTTGGCGCCAGCCTTGGCCAGGCTGAGGGCGATGCCCAGGCCGATACCGCTGGTGGAACCGGTGACCAGTGCAGTCTTGCCCGAAAGAGTCGTCATGAATACCTCACACAATGCCAGTGGCGTAGAAAGTACCGATCACCACAAAAACCGCCAGGGTCTTGATCAGCGTAATACAGAAAATGTCTTTGTAGGCTTCGCGGTGGGTCAGGCCGGTGACCGCCAGCAAGGTAATCACCGCGCCGTTGTGCGGCAGGGTGTCCATGCCGCCACTGGCCATCGCGGCCACCCGGTGCAGCACTTCCAGCGGGATGTTGGCGGCGTGGGCCGCTGCGATGAAGTCATTGGCCATGGCCGCCAGCGCAATGCTCATACCGCCCGACGCCGAACCGGTAATGCCGGCCAGCAGGGTCACTGTGATCGCTTCGTTGACCAGCGGATTGGGAATGCTCTTGAGCCAGTCGGCCAATACCAGGAAGCCCGGCAAGGAGGCGATCACCGCACCAAAGCCGTACTCCGATGCGGTGTTCATCGCCGCCAGCAACGAACCGCTGACCGCGCTTCGACTGCCTTCAGCCAACTTGCCGCGAATCGCCTGGAAGGCGAACACCAACACCATGATGATGCCGACCAGCAGGGCGGCCTGCACCGCCCAGATCGCGGTGAGCTTGGCGATGTCGGTGGTCACCGGCGCGGCCATGCCCGGCAGGGCGAGGCTGTGGGTCTTGCCATACCACTGCGGAATCCACTGGGTGAACAGCAGGTTCATGATGCCGACGGCCAGCAGCGGCGACACGGCGATCCACGGGTTGGGCAGTTTGATGTCGGCAGCGGTTTCCGGCTCGTTGCGCAGTTCGGTGCCATAACCCTCACCGGCGCGCTGAGCCTTGTTGCGCTGGCGCTGCAGAAACAGCATGCCGGCGCAGACCACGAAGATCGCGCCGATCAGGCCCAGCCAGGGCGCGGCCCAGGCGGTGGTGTTGAAGAAGGTGCTGGGGATGATGTTCTGGATCTGCGGGGTGCCGGGCAGGGCGTCCATGGTGAACGAGAAGGCACCGAGGGCGATGGTCGCCGGGATGAGTCGCTTGGGAATATTGCTCTGGCGGAACATTTCAGCGGCAAACGGGTAGACGGCGAACACCACCACGAACAGCGACACGCCGCCGTAAGTCAGCAGGGCGCAGACCAGTACGATCACTAGCATCGCCTGACTCGTGCCGAGCAGGCGAATCGCCGCTGCGACAATGGAGCGCGAAAAGCCCGACAGCTCGATCAGCTTGCCGAACACTGCACCGAGCAGGAATACCGGGAAATACAGTTTGATGAAGCCGACCATTTTCTCCATGAACACCCCGGTGAAGGCGGGGGCGACGGCGGAAGGGTCGGTGAGCAGCACGGCGCCGAGGGCGGCAATCGGGGCAAAGAGGATAACGCTGTAGCCACGGTAAGCCGCGAGCATTAGCAGCGTGAGGGCTGCCAAGGCAATGATCACACTCATGGTGTGTCTCCTGGATTGTTATTTTTGTAGGGTGGAACTGTTGTGGGAGAGGGCTATAGCGAGTTTCGTGCCATACACGCAAGCTATTGAAATATAAGGATATATGTAGATTGTTTGAGTTGGGTTTTAGTTGGGTATCTCTAGTTTGAGACTTTTATCGGTATTGCCGGCCTCATCGCGAGCAAGCTCGCTCCCACAGGTTGACCGAGTTGCGCGCAAGAATGCGGTCAAATGTGGCAGCGAGCTTGCTCCGGGCGGCGTTCCGACGATGCTCTGTCTACAAGTGGAGATGTATGTCTCTTTATGGAGACTCCGCAATCCCCAACGCCACCATTTTCTTGTACAGCGTCGACCGCCCAAGCCCCAACCGCGCCGCCGCTTCAACAACCTTCCCGCCGCATTGCGCGAGGGTGCTTTCAATCAACTGCCGATCAAACCGCTCCCGAGCCTCACTGAAAGTCTCATGCGCAACCGGCTCAATCGTTACAGGCGCCACGCGCTCTACCGGAGTGAACGTCCCAATCGCCGCGCGGATATCCGCGGCATTCAGCATCAAGTCATCACTGAGCAGTGCGGCGCGTTCGAGTACGTTGCGCAGTTCACGAATGTTCCCTGGCCAGGCATGTTGACCCAGCAGGTCCAAGGCTTCGCGGTTCAATTCGTGCTGACTGCGCAGCTCCTCCAGAATCGCTTCACTGAGGGCTGGCAGGTCATCAAGTCGATCACGCAGCGGCGGGACCTGGATCGGCAGTACGTTGAGGCGGTAATACAGGTCGGCGCGAAATTCGCCGCGTTTGATCGCGGCTTCCAGATCCGTGGAGGTCGCGGCAATCACCCGCACATCGCTCTGGATCACTTCGTTGGAGCCCACCGGCTCAAATTCTTTTTCCTGCAGTACCCGCAGCAATTTGCTTTGCAGTGGCAACGGCATGTCGCCGATTTCATCGAGAAACAGGGTGCCGCCCTGAGCAATTTGCAACTTGCCAGCGCGGCCTTTGCGATCAGCACCGGTAAACGCGCCGGGCGCGGTGCCGAAGAATTCCGCTTCCAGCAACGATTCGGGAATCGCCGCGCTGTTGATACTGACAAAGGCTTTGTGCGCGCGCGGCGAAGCGCCGTGGATTGCCTGAGCCAGCAGCTCTTTGCCGGTGCCGGTTTCACCGAGCAGCAACACCGGAGACTCGGCGCTCGCGCTGCGCCGGGCGCGGCGTTTGACTTCGAGGCTGGCGGCGCTGGTGCCTATGAAGTGCGCGAAGTTGTACTTGGTTTGCCGCGCTCGCAGCAGCGAGCGGGTGGAGGCCAATTCTTCCTGCATGCTCATGTAGCGCTTGAGCATCGGCGAGAGGCTGCGCAATTCGTCGAACAGCGCAAACCCGATGGCGCCGATCACCACGCCGGCGTCGTCATGAATCGGCAGGCGCATCACCACCAGTGGTTCTTTGGGGGTGTCCTGCATATCGAGCAGGATCGGCCGACCGGTGCGCACCACCTCGCGCAACAGACTACCGGGGATCACACTTTCGCAGGCCTTGCCGATCGCCACTTCCGCCGACTCCAGGCCGAAGCGTCGGGCATAGCGCTCGTTCATCCAGACGATGTTCGCATCGCGGTCGACAATCACCGTGCCTTCACTGGATTGCTCGATGATCTCGAACAACGAACGGATCGCCAGCAAACGAACGCGCTGATAGTCCTTGAGGTTTTCGGTGGTGTTCATGGCGCATTTCCAGAATGAGTGGGCTCGTAGGCATGCGCGCAATGAGCCTGTTGGCGTGGGCGGCATTATGCCGGGGAGGGCTCCCTGGATACCATTTCAGTGTTTTTTTTATTCCACACATGGAAGCAGGAGGGAGATTCCGTTCGTCGGAAACACCCGTTGACCTGTTATTTATGACAGTTGCGCCTACGTTGCGACAGGCCCTCAATGCACTCATCCGGCGCTTATGGTTGTTGCTCAAGTGAGCGCCTTACTTGAGACGGGAGACTGCAAATGACCACGGAAGAGTTGTTGCCGGAATCGCTTTCAGAACAAAGCGAGGGAGTTCTGGCGCTGGCGCCGATTTACATTCCGGGTCAGATTCCGGAAATCCACGATGCCGACGGTGCACCCAATCCAAACCGGTTTGGCGTCAACCGCAGCATGATCACCTCCAATGCCAAAGGCTTGTTGGTGAACGTGGACCCCTACGCCGATTCCCAACCGGGTGACAACATCCAGATATTCTCCAGCCTCGATCCGACGCCCTTGCTGTCGTTCAACCTGGTGGCCGGTCAGGAAAATGAAATCTCCCACGTGTTCTTGCCGGGGCATTTGCTCGTAGCGGGTTTTCAGACCTTCTGGTACGTCATTACTCGCAATAGCCAAAACGTCGGAACATCTCCACCGCTGGAGGTATTCATCAGAACGCTGCTACCCGGCGGTGCGGATCCCCAGCCGGATCGCCCCGGGCATTACCGGCTTCTGGCGCCTGTTTTGCTCAATGTTCCGGCCGGCGGGGTGACCAAGGAACTGGCGGAGTCCGCAGAAGGGGTGAGATTCGCTATCCGGCCTTACCCGAACATGCGGCAATTCGACGTTATTACCTGCAGTTGGGGGGGGTACGAGTTTTACATCACTGTGGGACTTGATCAGGTCGGTCAGGAAATCCAGGAAAAGGTACCGTTTGACATCATTCAGAAGGCCGGCAACGGAGATCAGATTTTTATCTGGCGTCCACTGGATGAAGTGCATAACCGTGCCAGTGACTGGTCGTTGCGCACCACCGTGTATGTCGAGGTGATTGGTGATCTATTGCGTCCGGTCATCCTGGAAGCGGTGCAGGTCGACCCGGACACCGGTGAGTTGTTTTATGACCTTGCAGCGTTGGGTATCAAGGACATCCAGGTCGATGTCGTCACGCGGTCACCGACCTTCGAACTGCAGGACACCGTCAAGCTGTCGGTCTCGCAGATCAAGGACGGCGCTGAGTCTGTGGTGTTCACCGAGACCAAACCCGTTACGCAAATTAACAGTACCGTGCGGTTTTTTCTGCCTAACGCCACGGTTCAGCAACTGGCCAGGGAACACATCTACTTTCGCTATGAACTGAACAAGAACAGCAGCGGCGAAATCCGACGTTCCAGTCGCACCACTGTGTGGCTCAAAGGGACAGCGGTGAACTTGCCTGCACCGAAGATCCTGCCGATCGATGGGGTAGTGGTGAGCCCCGCCAAAGCGGCCACTGGAATTGTCTCGCCTCATGCAGCGATTACACCTCAGGTCTGGTTGCACTTCCACGGCATCGGTACGGCGCCCGGAGGTGTGGTGCACCTGTTTGACAACGGGCGGCGCATCAGCAGTTCCCAGGCAGCGCGGGACATGACATTTCCGCTTTCAGTGGCGTTTCTCTCGAAGGTCGATGGGGGGGCGCTTGAGGCGTATTACACGGTCGGATCCAGCCAGGGAGATCCACTCGCCGCCCAGTCATTGCGCCACAGTGTGAGGGTCGGTGAGCCTCAGCCTGACTTGCAGGCACCGATTGTGGTGGATGCACAGGACGGCGTGGTGGATCCGGATCTGCTACCGCCGTTTGCCGACGCAGAAGTTCAGGTGCTTGCTTTCAGCGAGATGAAGGGGCAAACAGTTTACCTGTGGTATCGCTCCGACAATCCCGCGGACTCGCAACTCTACGAAGACTCGGTGGATATCGATAATCGTGACGTGGACATCCCCGTGTCATTTTTCATTCCGCGGGATTATCTCGATTTGCAAATTGGGTACTCGTTGACCATCGGTTATTCAGTACAGGCCACCGATGGCTCGGGTGCGGAGCGTATTGGTGCTACGACCAGTGTGAGTGTTGGTGCAAGCGCAAAACAACCGTTGCCCGTGCCCAAAGTGACTGAGGCCAGTGAGGACGGTGTCTTGAATCCCGGTGACACTGTCAGCAAGGGCGCCTCGGTGGTCATCGAAGGTGCCGACCTGAAAAGTGGCGACTACCTGATTCTAAAATGGGATGGCGACGCGGCGGACGGCGACTATTCCTACGAGCGGCCCATTTCGTTCAATGATGAAAATAAACCCTTCACTCACCAGGTTCCTTACGCGTATGTGCGTGCCAATTCGAACCTGGGTGTGCGGGTGTCGTACTCCGTCGAGCGGGCGGTGGGCGGAGAGCAACTGTCCGACGTGCTGATATTGAGCGTGCAGGTTGCGGCGTTGCCATTGCCTGCGATCAGCGAGGCTCAGGGCCCGAACCGCGATCAGATCAACCCTGATGATGTGCCTGCCGATGGCGCGAATGCCCGGATTGGAACAACCGCGCAACTCAAAGACGGGGACGTCGTCACGCTGATGCTGAGTGGAGCCAACCCCATCGTCCGCCCGGTATACAAGAGCGACGAAGACCGGGAGCTGATTGTCAAAATTCCACGCAGTGAAATCGAGCGGTTCAATGGCGGCAGCTTCACGCTGGGGTACACCATCCAGCGCAAAGTCGGCGGCCCCGTTGGACAATCGGATTTCAAGAATTTCGATGTGCGTCGAGTGATTGGCTCGGGCAAATTGAAAGTCATGGGCGCACGCCACAACTCCAATACGTATCGCTCCTCAAGTGCACCCTGCCTGATGTGGGCGTTGAACGCGCAGACGCTCCAGCCAATGTTGTCAGAGTGGCGCCATGTAGGCGACACCACGTGGATAGCGGGCACTCAATTCATCGATACGGACTCCGCACGAGCGTTGCAAGTGCGCTCTTCGACTGACCAAGTGACGCTCAATCCCGTGAATGTCTGTGGCAATGGTGTGGACGCCAACGTGAGCGGTGCGGCAGCGGTCGCCGTACTGCGCGATGCCCGGGTCTCGGGTGGCGGGGCGATTGGCGGTCGTGATCTTGTCGGGTTCGGCAACGCTTCATATGGCGGCAATATTCCACCGGTGTATTTGATCCACGAGAATCTGCGGCAAGTATTTTGTTCCGGTGGCGCTTTCGTGGCATTGACCAAGGATGGCTTCGCGTTGCCATGGGGGGACGCCGGCAGTGGCGGCAACATGGGGGCTATCAACCCTGACGGGTTCAAAACGATCGCCAGCAACAGTTACGCCTTTGCCGGGCTGACCACTACCGGGGATGTCCGATGCTGGGGGAATGCCTCATACGGTGGGACGCTGCCTGCCGGGGGGCTGAGCAATATCAAGCGTATTTTCAATGGTGGCCTGGCGTTCGTGGCAGAACGAATGGACGGCAGTCTCACAGGCTGGGGTTCAGCGGGCGGCGGCGGCGTGGCTAATCCCGTCCCTGGCATCAATAACGTGGACAAGATTATCTGTTCCTACAATGCGTTTGCCGGCATTACCCAGACCAAGCGTCTGTTTGCGTTTGGTGATGCAGCTTACGGTGGCAATATTCCGCAGGACCTCGCCAACCGGACGGACATCCAGCGGCTGTGCTGTGCTAATGCGCGTGCCTTTGTAGCGCTGACCAGTGGGAAGAATGTCGTCGCCTGGGGGGATAACGCTTATGGCGGCAACCTCAACAGCTATCCGGGTATTGCAGCGTTGCGATTCGTGGATGTCGCGTCCACCTGGCACGCGTTTGCCGGTGTTACGGAAAACAATCGCGTCGCCGCGTGGGGCGCGGCGCCAGCAGGGGTTGTACCCGCGCAAATCGCCAGCCTGACCAATGCCATTCAGATTGTGGGTAGCGCGCATGCATTCGCGGTGCTGTGTGCCGATGGCCGGGTCTTTGCGTGGGGTAACGCAACACTGGGTGGTGATACCACACCGGTGGCTGCGCAACTGGTCAACGTCGTGGCCATCTACACCAGCTCCCACGGATTCATTGCGCTCACCACCGATAAGCGTGTGGTCACCTGGGGACATGCAACGGCCATGGCGGGAGCCGCTGGTCTCAATGGATTCGTCTCCTACGTCGACAGCACGGCTACCGGCATGGAAATGGCCAGTGCCCAGGCCGATGGGCTCACCGAGACCCTGTAACAACCCAATCATCCCCTATGTCACTCGTCGCCTCGTGAGGGCGCTGAGTGCCTGACTGACTTTGAGGTGACCGAAAATGCTCGAAGAAATCAATGGTGTCATGGCAACCCTCGCTGCCCCGACTGTCGACGGTGCCGTCGACGGAACGCTGGATCCGCAGGCGCTGCCAGAAAGAACGGCTGTACGCCTGGCCGCTTACACCGGGATGAAATTCAATGATGAGGTGCATCTGTACTTCACCCCGGAAGGCGCAGCAAGAGTGTTGATCGACAAGATCAAAATCAGGGCGAACCAGGGTGAAACACCGCCCTGGTTCAGTGTCCCCGCTGAACAATTCACCCAGCACTTGGGCCGCGTGATTCGGGTGAGCTACGAAGTATGGTTCGGTAATCAGCGCCTGCATGACTCGCGGGAGTTGCGCCTTGAAATCAAGGCCGGTTTCGAAGGTGATTACACGCTGGATCTGAGTACTCGGAACTATGTGGTGGTCACCGGTAAACCGCCGCTCAACTCGCCTTCGTTCAGCCGTTTTACTCGCGAGGCCACATGGGGTGTCGCACCCTATGACTACACCAGCAGCGATACCGCGGTCGCCAGCGCGGGACGACAAGGGGAGGTGACCGCCACTGGCAATGGCCTCTGCACGATCCGTGCGACCGATAGCCTTGGCCAGGCCAAGAGCTACCAACTGAGCGTTACAGGAATAGGCCAGCTGCACTTTCTGACGGCCACCGCCCATTGGTCTGGGATGCGCGAAGCCTGTGCTGCAGCCGGGCTGGATACGGCGACGCGGGCTCAACTGCGACAGTTGATGAGTATTTACAGCGAAAGTGCAGGGTCACTGACCGATTACTTCGGGCGGCTGCCTTATCCATTTTGGACCGGTGAACTCAACGGCGCCAACACCGCCTGGATCGTCGATCTGGATAAACCGGAGAACGACCCACTGGACCCCAACCCTTCCTCGGTCGACCTGAATGAGTCACATCAGGTTGTGGGCATTTCCATGCGCTGAGAAAGCTCATGGCGTAGCACCAGGAGAAATTCCATGAATGTCCATCGTTTGCTGGTTCACAGCACGCTCTTGCTTTGCCTGCTGTTTGGCGGATTCGCACGGGCCGTCACAGGCCCGGAAGTCGCGCAAGTACTCAACAGTCGCTATGTCATCGACACTTCCGCATGCGTTGGCAATACGGCGCCTTACCATTGCAGTGGGGTGATGGTGCGTGGCTCGCAGGCCAGTCAGGGTCGACCTTTCTGGATGCTCAGCCCGGAGGCGATCGGCGCCGGTTTCGAGCGATTCGCTTATCTGCGCAAAGATATCGCGAGAGATCCGTCCGTGTTGCAGAACGGGTATGTGTTCACGGACAAATTCACCGCCATTGGGCAGGGCAAGCCGCTGGAGGTGTCGCAGCCGAGCGTGAGCAGTGAAGTGCAGGTCAGAAACTGGAACGAGCAGGCGCCGCAATCGTTACCGGTAGAGGGAGTGTTTTACGACCGTGGCTGGCCCGCGAGCTTGTTCGCCGCGCAGCGTGATCAGCGCGATTACTTCCAGGCGACGGGCGCTTGGCTGCCCATTCTGCGTCTTGATCTGAATGACGCAGGGCAACAGGTATTTGGTTTCAATCAGCAGGATCAGTTGTATTTCGGGTATCAGGTAGCGTCCCGGCTCAATGCACGATTTCGCGATACCGCCATCGCCTGTCGCGATGGCCGTGCGGCTTTCTATTGCAACGGTGTGCTGATCCGCGGCACTGCCGCTTCAACCCAGTTTCATGCATGGAACCCTAGTCCCAACTCCGTGGGGCGCAATGGCGTTTCGTTCTCCTGGGCCAGGGTCGATGTGGGGATGGTGCAGATTGCCGGTAACCAGGGGCTGATTTTCAAGGAGTCGGCTGCACCGACACCCTATAACGCCACGCTCCGTTGCATTTATCCAACGAACGCCGGCACCAGCAGTATTCCCAATAGTTGCCGCACGTACTGTGACGCACTGGGCGTTACCACGGTCGCCGCCTACCGGGCACAGGGCGGTACCTGTGCCTTCAATGTAACGCCCGCACAGGTACAGCTGAGTATCGACGTGCGGAACCGCAATCCAGCGTGGAACGAAATCATCATCGCCTCATGGGCGCAAAACATTCCCCAGCAACTACCGCTTGAGGCGATTTTTGTGGTCGCCGGTACGGCGGGACTAAAAGACGCCCAGTTCATTCAGCGCGATTTCTATCAGCAAGCCGGCCGAGCGGTGCCAATCATTCGAGTAGCGCTCAACGCACCCGACGCGAACGCATTTGTCTACGAACCGTTCGATCAGAGCACGCCGTAAGCAGCCGTCACAGTCGGCAAGGTACTTTCACTAGGAGCGTATTCGCCATGGAATCAGGTAAGCGGAGTGTCAGGTGGTTCGTCGGTTTTTTTCTGATTCTGGTCACCACCCACAGTGCTTGTGCGGTCACAGGACCGGAAGTGGCGCAGTTGCTCAATGCCCGTTATCGGCTGACCCCAAGCGCCTGCGTCGGTGCCACGGCGGTGCACTTTTGTAGTGGCGTGTTGGTGCGTCGCTCGCAGAACGCGCCGACAGTCGGCTTCTGGAAACTCAGTGCGGAGGCGGTTGCCTCGGGCGTCGAACGCTTTGACTATTGGCGGCTTGATCGTGCCCCGGTCATTGTGGATCGGCCCAACGGTTTCGTGTTCACCGATGTGTTCACGGCGATCGGCCTGGGCAAGCAACTTGACGTCCTGCCGGCAGCGTCGGACTCCGAGGCTTCGGTCAAGAATTGGGACGATGCGGCACCGACCCGAATACCGTTGCAGGCGCTGTTTTATGACTTGGGTGCAGCAGGTGCTTTGCGTGGAGCGCAACGAGATCAACTGGCGTACTTCCAAACGACCGGCGAGTGGCTGCCGGTCCTGCGGTTGCAGCGCGATGAGGCACAACAGAGCCTGTTTGGGTTCAATCAGGCGGATCAACTGTACGTCGGGTATCAGGTGGCAGCCCGATTGAATGCACGGTATGCCGATACGTCACCGACCTGCCGGGATGGTCGGGCAGCGTTTTATTGCAATGGGGTACTGATTCGGACGACGGATCAGTCGACGGCGTTTCATTCGTGGAATCCGAGTCCGGGATCGGTGCGCGGCAACGGTGCTTCTTTCAGTTATCTGCGTGCCGATGCGCGGGTGGTCAGGCTTTACAAGGCGCAGGGATTCGTTATTCGTGAGCAGTCGGCTCCAGTGGGTAACCCGATGAGCTTACGGTGTGCATTTCCCTTTGATGCAGGTACCGGTGGTTCGGCTGATGTTTGCAGAGTTAGCACTGGACTGTGCAGTGAGGTGGGAGTCACCAGCGTAGGGATCTGGAGCTCGCGTTATTCGGCAGCACCGTATCGGAGTTGTGCGTTCGATGTTGATCCGCAGCAGTTCCAGCTCAGTATCGCGGTACGACCGAGTGCGAATGACTCGGTATATGGATGGAATGAACTGATGATCGCAGCTTGGGCTCAGGATAACCCCAAACAACTACCCATCGAGGCGTTCATTTACACCACTCAGGCTCTTGTCGGTGGAAATGGATTGGCGGGCGCCAAGTACGACCAAAAAGACTATTTCCAGGTGACCGGACGATACATCCCGATCATGCGGGTGACACTCAACGCAACCCCGGGACAAGTGTTCGTCTTCAATCCGCAAGAGCAGGGCGTGCAATAGATTTACCCAGGATGCGCCGCCGCCAACAGCTCCTTGGTATACGGATGCTGTGGCGAATCGAACACGTCGTGGCTGGCACCGCTTTCCACCACTTTGCCGTCTTTGATCACGATCATGTCGTGAGCCAGTGCGCGCACCACTGCAAGGTCGTGGCTGATGAACAGGTAGGTCAGGCCATGTTTTTCCTGAAGTTGGCGGAGCAGGGCGACCACTTGTTTTTGCACCGTGCGATCCAGCGCCGAGGTCGGTTCGTCCAGCAGGATCAGCGCCGGTTTCAGTACCAGCGCCCGGGCGATGGCGATGCGTTGGCGTTGGCCGCCGGAAAACTCATGCGGGTAGCGATGACGACTTTGCGGGTCGAGGCCGACTTCCTCCAGCGCCCTAATTACCTCGGCTTTACATTCGTCAGCCGTCAACTGGCTATGCACCTCAAGGCCTTCGCTGATGATCTGCGCCACGGACATTCGCGGGCTGAGGCTGCCGAACGGGTCCTGGAATACCACCTGCATTTTCTTGCGCCACGGCCGCAGCTGTTTTTGCGTCAGACCGTCCAGCGCTTCACCTTGAAAGCGAATGCTGCCTTCGGAATCGAGCAAGCGAAGGATCGCCTGACCCAACGTCGACTTGCCGGAACCGGATTCGCCCACAATGCCCAGCGTCTTGCCGCGTTGAATGTTCAGGCTGATGCCGTCCACGGCATTCAGGTAGGTCTTGCGCTGAAACAGCCCGCCACCGAGAGCAAACTGAACGCGCAGATTGTCCACTTCCAGCACGTTCTCGCGCTCGTCCCGGGGCAGTGCTTCACCTTCGGGTTCGGCGTTGAGCAGCACGCAGCTGTAAGGATGTTTCGGTTCGGTAAACAGCGTCTCGCAAGGTGCCTGCTCAACGATCTCGCCGGCCTTCATCACGCAAACTCGTTGGGCAATGCTGCGCACCAGATTGAGGTCGTGGCTGATCAGCAGCAGCGACATGCCGAGACGCTGTTGCAGGGATTTGAGCAGCAGCAGGATCTTGCGCTGCACTGTCACGTCCAGCGCTGTGGTCGGCTCGTCGGCGATCAGCAGCTCCGGTTCGCAGGCCAGGGCCATGGCGATCATCACCCGTTGCCGCTGGCCACCGGACAATTGATGGGGGTAGGCCTTGAGCCGCTCTTTGGGTTTCTGAATGCCGACCAAATGCAGTAACTCGAGAATCCGCGCTTGCGCCGCTTTACCGGCCAGCCCCTTGTGTAGCAGCAGGGTTTCGCCGATCTGCTTTTCGATGCTGTGCAATGGGTTGAGCGAGGTCATGGGCTCCTGGAAGATCATCGCGATGCGGTTACCCCGCAGTTCTCGCAACACCTTGGCCGGAGCGCCGACCAGTTCGCGGCCTCGATAGCGAATACTGCCCGTGGTTTCGGTGCCGGTCTCGGGCAGCAGTTGCAGGATCGAGTGAGCGGTCACCGACTTGCCGCAGCCCGACTCGCCCACCAGCGCCAGGCATTCGCCGGGGCGGATGTCCAGGCACAGATTGCGCACCACGGCCTGGCCACTGAAGGCGACGCGGAGGTCACGGATTTCGATCAGGTTGTTACTCATATCAACAGTCCGCGTCATGATCTCGGATCGAAAGCGTCACGTAACGCCTCCCCGATAAACACCAGTAAAGAAAGAATCAGCGCCAGGGTAAAAAATGCCGTTAATCCCAGCCACGGCGCTTGCAGGTTCTGCTTGCCTTGACCGATCAACTCGCCCAGCGATGCACTGCCGGCAGGCATGCCGAAGCCGAGGAAGTCCAGCGCTGTGAGGGTGGAGATCGCTCCGGTCAGAATGAACGGCAGATAACTCAGCGTCGCGTTCATTGCGTTGGGCAGGATGTGCCGGACGATAACCTTGCGGTCGGTCAGGCCCAGCGCCCGGGCGGCTTTGACGTATTCCAGGTTGCGTCCGCGCAGGAACTCGGCGCGAACCACGTCCACCAGGGCCAGCCAGGAAAACAGCGCCATGATCCCCAGCAGCCACCAGAAATTCGGCTCGACGAAACCCGACAGGATGATCAGCAGGTACAGCACCGGCAGCCCCGACCAAACCTCCAGCAACCGTTGACCGATCAAGTCGACCCAGCCGCCGTAATAGCCTTGCAGTGCGCCGGCAGCGATGCCGATCAGTGCACTGACAAAAGTCAGCATCAAGGCAAACAGGATCGACACCCGCGCACCGAAAATCACTCGGGCCAACACGTCTCGCGCCTGGTCGTCGGTGCCCAGCCAATTGACCTTCGTCGGCGGGCTAGGCGCTGGTTGATTGAGGTCATAGTTCGGTGTGTCGTCGCTGAAGGGGATTGGCGGGAACAGCATCCAGCCACCGTCCTGGTGAATCAGTTTCTGCACATAGTCGCTGCGGTAGTCCGCCTGGAACGGCAGCTGCCCACCAAACTCCTGCTCGGTATGACGCTTCAGGGCCGGGAAGTAGAGGGATCCCTGGTAGCTGACGATCAGCGGTTTGTCGTTGGCGATCAGCTCGCCACCGAGAGTCAAGAGGAACAGGCCGACAAACAACCACAGCGACCACCAGCCACGACGGTTTTTCTTGAAACGCTCAAAACGACGACGACCTAACGGCGAGAGCTTGAACATCAGGCGTTCCTCGCGGCGAAGTCGATACGCGGGTCGACGAGGGTGTAGCAGAGGTCGCCGACCAGTTTTATCAAGAGACCGAACAGCGTGAAGATGAACAGCGAACCGAATACCACCGGATAGTCCCGGGAAACCGCGGCTTCGTAGCTCATGCGACCCAGGCCGTCGAGGGAGAAGATCACTTCGATCAGCAGGGAGCCGGCGAAAAATACGCTGATGAACGCCTGGGGAATCCCCGAGACCACCAGCAACATTGCATTGCGAAACACGTGACCGTAAAGCACTCGGCGTTCGCTCAGGCCCTTGGCGCGGGCGGTGACCACGTACTGGCGCGTGATTTCATTGAGGAAGGAGTTCTTGGTCAGAATGGTCAGCGTGGCGAACCCGCCGATCACCAGCGCCGTCACCGGCAATACCAGGTGCCAGAAGTAGTCGGCGATTTTGCCCACGGTCGACAGCGATTCGAAGTTGTCCGAGACCAGCCCGCGCACCGGGAACCAGTTCAGCGAGGTGCCACCGGCGAAGACCACGATCAGGAACATCGCGAACAGGAACGCCGGCATGGCGTAGCCGATGACGATCGCGGTGCTGCTCCAGATATCGAAGTGGCTGCCGTGGTGCACGGCCTTGCGGATGCCCAAGGGAATCGACACCAGGTAGGTGATCAGCGTCGCCCAGAGCCCAAGGGAAATGGTCACCGGCATTTTTTCCAGGATCAGGTCGGTGACGGTCGCACCACGGAAAAAGCTCTTGCCGAAGTCCAGGCGCGCGTAACTGGTGAGCATCAGCCACAGGCGTTCGTGCGCCGGCTTATCGAAGCCGTATTGCTTTTCGATGTCCTTGATCAGTTGCGGGTCGAGGCCGCGACTGGATCGGGAGGTGCCGGACATGCGTTCACCGGAACCGCCACCGACACTCGCGCCACCGATGCCTTGCAAGTGCGCGATGGCCTGTTCCACCGGGCCGCCCGGCGCGGCCTGGACGATGATGAAGTTGACCAGAAGAATGATCACCAGCGTCGGAATGATCAGCAGCAGACGCCGCAGTATGTAAGCCCACATCAGTGCGGCCCTCCGGGTTTGCCACGGCTGATTTGCTCAGCGGTCATCTGTTGGTTGGTCAGCGGTGTGGTGCTGATTTCCCACCAGCTCTCGATGGCTTCGTCATTGCTCGCTTGCTCGTTGGGCCTGCCGAAACGGTTCCACCACACGGTGGAGCTGCCCGGCGGGTAATAGTTTGGAATCCAGTAGTAGTTCCATTGCAGCACCCGGTCCAGCGCGTGGGCGTAGTGCAGCATTTCGGGTTGGGTGGTGGCGCGAACCAGCCCGGCGATCAGTGTGTCGACCGCCGGATTTTTCAACACCATGTAGTTATTGGCGCCAGGGTCGTTGGCCGAGACCGAGCCGAAGTAATTGAGCAGTTCGCCCCCGGGCGACGTCGTGACCGGGTAGCCGGTGACGATCATGTCGTAGTCGCGGCTCATCAGGCGATTCACGTATTGGGACGAGTCGATGCGGCGGATGTTCATGTCGATGCCGATCTGTTTCAGGGTGCGCTTATAAGGCAGCAGCAACCGGTCCATGCCGTTCTGGCTGACCAGGAAAGTGAAACTCAGCGGCGTGCCTTCGGCGTTGACCAGTTGATCGCCATCGGGTTTCCAGCCGGCCTGTTCGAGCAAGTCGAGTGCCTGCAACTGTTTGTCGCGTATCACGCCACTGCCGTCGGTTTTCGGTGCCTGGAAAACCTGAGTGAAAACCTCGTCGGGGATCTGCCCGCGCAGCGGTTCGAGAATCGCCAGTTCGCCGGCGTCCGGCAGTTGTCGGGCGGCGAGGTCGGTGTTGGAAAAATAACTCTGCTGGCGGATGTACATGTCGCGCATCATCTGCCGGTTGCTCCACTCGAAATCCCAGAGCATGACCAGCGCCTGACGCACTCGACGGTCCTGGAACAGCGGGTTTTGCAGGTTGAACACAAAGCCCTGAGCCGGTTGGGGGGCTTGGGTTGCCAGATGCGCCTTTTGCAGGCGCCCGTCGCTCAGGGCCGGGCTGTCGTAGCCAATGGAGAAACCGGTGGCGGAGAATTCGCGGTTGTAGTCGTAAGCACCGCCGCGCAGGACTTGGCGGGCGACGTCGGTATCGCCGAAGTACTCGATGCTGAAAAGATCGAAGTTGTAGAGGCCGCGGCTGACCGGTAAATCCTTGCCCCACCAATCGGCATTGCGCGTGAAGGTGATGCTGCGACCGGAGTCGACTTTGCTCACCCTGTAGGGGCCACTGCCCAAAGGTGGCTCATAACCGCCACCATTGGCGAAGTCGCGAGTCTTCCACCAATGCTCGGGAAACACCGGCAAGGTCGCGATATCAAGGGGCAGGGTACGGTTTTCATTACTTTTAAAGTCGAACCGAACCGTCAGAGGTGATTCCACTTCGACGCCTTTGACATCGGCAAATTGAGTGCGATAACGCAGGCTGCCCTGGGTCATCAACAGGTCGAAGGTGTAACGAACGTCTTCGGCCGTGATCGGTTTGCCGTCTGCAAAACGGGCCTTGGGGTTCAGGTAGAAGCGCAGGAACAAACCGTCGTCCGAGCGCTCCATCTTCTGTGCCACCAGACCGTACACGGTGTATGGCTCGTCCAGCGAACGCTGGGCGAGAGGCGAGTAAAGCAGGCCGTCGATCTGTGTGACGCCAATGCCTTTGTCGATGTAAGGCAACATATGATCGAAATGACCGATTTCGACGGCCGAGCGGCGCATCGTGCCACCCTTGGGGGCTTGCGGGTTTGTGTAGGCAAAATGACTAAAGCCGGCAGGATACTTCGCCGGTTCACCGTACACGGTCAACGCATGTTGCGGTGCTGCATTCACACCGGCGGCGCCCAACAACAGGGCCACGGCCGTGAACAATAAAGTAGGGAAAGCCAGTCGCATTGTCAGCCTTAGAGCCGGGTGGTCAATAACCGCAATTTGTACGCTAGCGGCGCGTCCCTTGCCACCCGTATCACGTATCCGAAACACAACGGCCCACCAAAAGGCGGGCCGCTGTGCAGAAAACTTAAAGGTTGATCAGTCCTGACGGCTGGTCACTTCCAGCAGGTGGTAACCGAACTGGGTCTTGACCGGGCCTTGCACCACGTTGATCGGTGCGCTGAAGACCACGGCGTCGAATTCCTTGACCATCTGGCCTGGACCGAACGAACCCAGATCACCGCCCTGGCGGCTGGAAGGGCAAGTGGAGTTGGTTTTGGCGACTTCGGCGAAATCAGCGCCGCCTTCGATTTGGGCTTTCAATTCGTTGCACTTGGCTTCGCTGGCAACGAGGATGTGACGGGCAGTGGCTTTGGCCATGGAAAAATACTCCTTTCAATGTTCAGTAAAGTGCGGAGCCTACCGGATTCAGTGGTCTATTTCTCCTCAAAGTTCCCTCCAGTTCGCACAGATCGCTGGCATTCCTTTATAGACCGGCATTTCTCAGACGCTCCGCATGCTGCACATACAGGGCAATCGGGTCGATGCCCTTGCGCAACGGACCGGCGGCCTGGCTGAGGCTGTCCAGATGATCCAACGGATAGTCGGACCGGATGACTTTGCCCAAATGGGAGCTGTAGCGGCCAACCAGGCCGTCGTTCTGCTCGGGTTCGGTGGTGAAGTATCGGGAAAAGGCGCGGAGGAACCCGTGCAGCGGACTCAGTGCATCAAGCCCTTTGTCGAGAATGTCGCCCTGCAGGGTGCCGCTCCAGGAGTAATAACGTACGCCGCCGACCAGTTCGCGACCCTTGCCGCCCCAGGTTTTCGGCAATCCCTGGGGGTACTTGTCGTTGAACGCGCCTACGCCTTCGGTGGTCAGGGCATTCAGAGCGGCGATGGCGTTCTGCGGCAGGTGACGGTGGCCGCTGAGCAACGATAGAAAGTCTGCAAACAACGTTGCAACTGTCGAGGCGACGTGTTCCGGCAGGCGCCCGGGCGTCAGCGCCTTGCGCAAGAAGTCGGCCAGTTCCGAGCCGTGATTCGGTCCGCTGACGGAGGTCACCGAAGCGATTGCCTCCGGCGCTGTCGCCGCCGCATACCGTGCAGCGAGTGCGCCTTGGCTGTGGCCGATCAGGTTGACTTTGTTTGCACCGGTTCCTTCCAGTACCCGCTCGATCTGCGCCAGAAGTTGGTCGCCGCGGACTTCATTGCTATGGGTAGCCGACAAGTGCGGGATAAACACTCTTGCGCCTGCACTCCTGAGGGCCTGCTTGACGTCATGGAAGAGTTCGACCTTGCCGATGCGATCGAAGCCGAAGAGCCCGTGGACCAACAGGATCGGATACTGAGTAGTTGCATTCCGTAGCATGTTCTTTCCTTTTTCGCAGTCGTTCAGAGGTGTGTTGATGGGCTCACTCTAAAGCACACCCGCTGTTCGGCGTTGTATGAAAAAGCCGCTGTAACCTGATGAAAACGGAATAGAAAATGTACGAAAGTTCGAAAGTACATGAGGTCTTGGTCGGAATATTTGGACATCTTTTTATCTGTAACAGAGCGTTTTACTGCGATGGCCTACTCCGCGAACACCCTTTGCCTGTTAATCGTGTCTCGATTCCGACGTCCAGTCCTCGATGGGAGGACTGGAAGAGGGTATGGCTCACGCCGATTGTTGATCGCTGCTCTGCGCTCTGAGCCGGTCGGCTGCCTGGCGCAACAATGATTCCGTCCCGCTCCAGCCAAGGCAGCCGTCCGTGACTGACACGCCGTAACGCATGGACGGGCTCAGCGGTTGGCAGCCTTCGAACAGATGACTCTCGATCATCATGCCGATCAGTGATCGATCACCTTGCAGGCGCTGTTCAAGCACATCGTTAAACACCGCTGGCTGACGCAACGGGTCTTTGCCGCTGTTGGCATGGCTGCAGTCGACCATGATCCGGGCCGGGATCTTCAGTTTGGTCAAATCACTGTTCACCCGGGCGACGCTGTCGCGGTCGTAGTTCGGCCCGCGGTGTCCGCCACGCAGCACCAGGTGGGTGTCGGGATTGCCCGGTGTTTGAATGATTGCCGGATGCCCCTGGCTGTCGACACCGAAATGGCGATGCGGATGGGCGGCGGAGCGCATGGCATCGCTGGCCACACCGACACCACCATCGGTGCCGTTCTTGAAGCCGACCGGCATGCTCAGGCCGCTGGCCATTTCCCGGTGGATCTGCGATTCGGTGGTGCGAGCGCCAATAGCGACCCAGCTCAGCAGGTCGTCGAAGTAGCCGGCAGCCATCGGTTGCAGCAGTTCGGTTGCAATCGGCAGTCCAAGGCGGAGCATTTCGCGCATCAACTCGCGGGACAGCGTCAAGCCGCCGGCCATGTCATCGCTGCCATCCAGATGGGGATCGTAGGCCAGGCCTTTCCAGCCGATGGTGGTGCGGGGTTTTTCGACGTAGGCGCGCATCACCAGCAGCATTTCATCACTGACCTCGGCGGCGAGGCGGGCGAGGTTGCCGGCGTATTCGAGGGCGGACTGAGGATCGTGAATCGAGCAGGGGCCGACGATGACCAGCAGACGGGAGTCTTCACCGTTGAGGATCGCGCGAACCGCTTGGCGGTGGGCGGCGACTTGCTGGCTCAGGACGTTGCTGAGTGGCAGTTGCTGTTTGAGTTGCAATGAGCTGGGCAGACGCTGGGTCAGCGCTTCATTGGCAGGGCTCAAGGTGGACAGCGGCAGTGCAGAGACGGACGAGTTCATATTCGGGCTTCCTGGGCTGGCGGCGGGTTCGTTCCCGCGCACTCGGCCCTACTGGGGTGTTCGACAATTGGCCGGATTGGCTGCGTGTGTGTGCTTGCCACCTGTGGGTGACCGATCGGAGGCGGCAGGCTGTCCCGAGCGGAGGCTGCTAAATCGCCAGGCGGTAAAACTGTCGTAACGGTAATAAGTGGCGTAGTTCATTTTTGAATCCTCTGGTTGTCTGGTGTGTCGCTAAAAATGTGCGGGGCTGAAAAAACAAAACCCCCGGTCGGGAAGCCGACCGGGGGTTGAGAATTCTCTGGTGGCGACCCGTTTAAAGTGGGCGCCGTGTGGGTATCAGGCGCGCCAGTGGCTAAACCAATACCCAAAATAAAAGCTGACCGGAGCACAAACGTCATTCACCCGGGCAGCCGACACCGAGCGCAGGGCGCTGACGGTACGAAGCTGTGAGAGGGCGTTGAACATGGTTTATCTCCGATGAGTGCGCCGAGCTTACTCGAGGCCGGTACGTGGATTCAATCAGAAAATGCTATCGATCACCGACGGCATTTTCTATCGCTTGAGTGCGTCACCGGTTGTGACACACTTTGTGTTCCGCTTACGTACAACGTCACAAGGACGAACCATGACGCCCCTGATCATCGCCGCTGCTCAATCGATCTCCATCGCCGGTGACCTTGCCGCAAACATTGTGTGGCATCAGCGCTTCATGCAACTTGCCGCGGAGCACGGGGTGCAATTGCTGGTGTTTCCGGAGTTATCGCTGACCGGGTACGAGCGTGGACTTGCGGCTGAGCTGGCCATTGCGCCTCACGCCGAGGTTCTGCAACCGCTACGGGATTTCGCGCGGGAAGTCGGTGTGACGACTGTCGTCGGGATGCCGATTCGCCTGTCGGAAGATTCGCCGGTATTGATTGGGGCGCTGGTGTTGGGTGTTGATGGTTCGCTAGGGATCTATAGCAAGCTGCATCTGCATCCAGGCGAGGAAGTGGCATTTGCACCGGGAACCGGCGGTTCGACCCTGACCATAGGTGCCGATACGGTCGCGTTGGCGGTGTGTGCGGATTTCTCTCACGCCAGTCATGCCGCCGCGGCGGCCCAGCAGGGCGCGGATCTCTATGCGGCGGGCGTGCTGATCACGGAAAACGGCTACGCACCGGATACCGCGTTGTTGCAAGGCTACGCCAGCGCTCATTCGATGGCGGTGCTGATGGCCAACCATGGCGGTGCAACGGGTGGCTGGGAATCGGCGGGACGCAGCGCAATCTGGGCGTCGGACGGTTCGCTGATTGCGGCCGCACCCGGAACCGGTAACCTGATGGTCGTTGCTCGACGCAACGCTGACGGCTGGAAAGGGCAATTAGTGGAGGTTGCATTGGGGTGATGGTATTTGAATTACGTCCGGCGACATCCCGGGACCTCGACTTCGCTCGTGAACTGACCCGCAACAACATGCTCCGCTATTACATTCAGCACGATCTGCTGTGGCAGGACGAAGGGTTCGATGTTGGCTGGGCAGGGCGCGAGAACTGGTTGATTGTAAGTGGCAGTACCGTGTTGGGCTTTTTCAGTCTGAGTCGTGACGCCAAAGCCCTGTACATCCGCGAACTGCACGTCCTCGAAGCGTTTCGAGGGCAGGGCGCCGGTTCCTGGGCGATTGATCAGGTATTCGCCATGGCGTGCAAGGAAAGGCGTCCGGCATTGCGTTTGACGGTTTTTGAAAACAATCCCGCGCAAGCGTTGTATGCGAGAAAGGGCCTGAAGGTGGTCGGCACGGACGAGTGTTTCCTGAGAATGCAGCGTGATATCGATGCCTCGTCCGGCAGAAACACGCTTACGACAAGCCTTTCAAGATGTATTGAAACTTTTTATATGACGCTTGCCGCTAGGTCTGCCAGTTGCTTTTTGCTAAGGTGTCGGCAACCCAATAAGACCATTTCGCGAGGTGTCTGCTTGATTAGGGTGCTAGTAGTCGATGATCATGATCTCGTTCGTACAGGCATTACACGAATGCTGGCTGACATCGATGGCCTGCAAGTAGTCGGCCAGGCTGAGTCAGGCGAAGAATCCCTGCTCAAGGCGCGTGAGTTGAAACCCGATGTGGTACTGATGGACGTCAAGATGCCCGGCATCGGCGGTCTTGAAGCCACACGCAAATTATTGCGCAGTCATCCGGATATCAAAGTCGTCGCGGTCACCGTGTGCGAAGAAGATCCGTTTCCGACTCGGTTGTTGCAGGCAGGGGCCGCAGGCTACCTGACCAAGGGTGCCGGATTGCCGGAAATGGTCCAGGCCATCCGCCTGGTGTTTGCCGGGCAGCGTTACATCAGCCCGCAAATTGCACAGCAACTGGCGATCAAATCCTTCCAGCCGACCAATGATTCGCCTTTCGATGCCTTGTCGGAGCGGGAAATCCAGATCGCGCTGATGATTGTCGGCTGTCAGAAGGTCCAGATCATTTCCGACAAACTGTGTCTGTCGCCAAAAACCGTGAACACTTACCGTTACCGCATTTTCGAAAAGCTTTCGATCAGCAGCGATGTCGAGTTGACGCTGTTGGCGGTTCGTCACGGCATGGTCGATGCCAGCCTCTGAAAATGACTGAAGTCTTCGATCCAAGCGCCTTTCTGTCGACGGTCAGTGGGCGTCCCGGTGTGTATCGCATGTTCGACAGCGAGGCACGCCTGCTCTATGTCGGCAAGGCCAAGAACCTCAAGAATCGTCTGTCGAGTTACTTCCGCAAATCCGGTCTTGCGCCCAAGACCGCGGCGTTGGTCGCGCGTATCGCTCAGGTCGAAACGACGATTACGGCCAATGAAACCGAAGCCTTGTTGCTTGAACAGACGCTGATCAAGGAGTGGCGTCCGCCCTACAACATTCTGCTGCGCGACGATAAATCCTACCCCTACGTCTTTCTCTCGGATGGCCAGTTTCCACGCTTGAGCATCCATCGCGGTGCAAAAAAGGCCAAGGGCAAATACTTCGGCCCTTATCCCAGCGCCGGTGCGATTCGCGAAAGCCTGAGCTTGTTGCAGAAGACGTTTTTCGTTCGTCAGTGCGAAGACAGCTATTACAAAAACCGCACCCGTCCTTGCCTGCAATACCAGATCAAACGCTGCAAGGCGCCCTGTGTCGGGCTGGTGGAGCCTGAGGTATACGCTGAAGACGTACGGCACTCGGTGATGTTCCTTGAGGGGCGCAGCAATGCGCTGACGGATGAGTTGTCCGCAGGAATGGAAGAGGCGGCGATCAACCTCGAGTTCGAACGTGCGGCCGAGTTGCGGGATCAGATTTCATTGCTGCGCCGGGTCCAGGACCAGCAAAGCATGGAGGGCGGGACGGGCGATGTCGACGTGATCGCGGCGTTTGTCAATCCGGGTGGTGCCTGCGTTCATTTGATCAGTGTGCGTGGCGGGCGGGTGCTGGGGAGCAAGAACTTCTTTCCGCAGGTGGGTATTGAAGAGGACGTTTCCGAAGTCATGGCGGCGTTTCTCGGCCAGTACTTCATCAGCAGTCCTGAGCGCGACTTGCCGAGCGAACTGATCGTCAACGTGGTTCACGAAGACTTCCCGACCCTGATCTCGGCCATCGATGAGCTGCGCGGTCGTGAATTGACCATTAGTCATCGGGTTCGTGGTACGCGAGCACGCTGGCAACAGTTGGCGGTCACCAATGCCGAGCAGGCACTGGGAGCGCGACTGGCCAATCGTCAACACGTTGCTGCACGCTTCGATGCGCTGGCAGAAGTGCTGAACCTGGACGAACCGCCACAGCGCCTGGAGTGTTACGACATCAGTCACTCCAGCGGCGAAGCAACCGTGGCATCCTGCGTGGTGTTCGGCCCCGAAGGTCCGATCAAGTCCGACTATCGTCGCTACAACATTGAAGGCGTCACTCCGGGTGATGACTACGCCGCGATGCACCAGGCCCTGACCCGACGCTTCAGCAAGCTGAAGGACGGGGAGGGCAAGCTACCGGACATTTTGCTGGTGGACGGTGGCAAGGGGCAGCTGTCCATGGCCCGCGACGTGCTCAATGAACTGGCCGTGCCTGATCTGATTCTGCTGGGCGTAGCCAAGGGCGCCACACGCAAGGCCGGTTTCGAAACCCTGTACCTGAACGATGCTGCCCACGAATTCACCTTGCGCGGCGATTCCCCCGCGCTGCATTTGATCCAGCAGATACGCGACGAAGCTCACCGTTTCGCGATTACCGGGCACCGCGCTCGTCGTGGGAAAACTCGCCGCACGTCTACCCTGGAGGGCGTTGCCGGTGTCGGACCGACCCGTCGCCGCGATTTGTTGAAACATTTTGGTGGATTGCAGGAGCTGTCTCGTGCCAGCATCGAAGAGATCGCCAAAGCACCCGGCATCAGTAAAAAGCTCGCAGAGTTGATTTATGCCAATCTGCACAGCGAGTAGAATGCCCCCCTCACCTCGTAGCCAGTTGTGCCGATGAATATCCCTAATCTGATTACCGTACTACGCGTCCTGCTCATTCCGATCTTCATTTTACTGTTCTACCTGCCGTATCAATGGAGCTACCTGGCGTCCGCCTCGGTCTTCGCATTTGCCGCCGCCACAGACTGGCTGGATGGGTATCTGGCTCGCCGACTGGAACAAAGCACACCGTTCGGGGCTTTCCTCGATCCCGTGGCTGACAAGCTGATGGTCGCTGTTGCGCTGGTATTGCTGGTGCAAGAACATGGCAACCTGTGGCTCACACTGCCGGCCGCCGTGATCATCGGTCGCGAGATTGTCGTCTCGGCACTTCGCGAATGGATGGCCGAACTCGGCGCCCGCGCTCACGTCGCGGTGTCGAACCTGGGTAAATGGAAGACCGCCGCGCAAATGCTGGCGCTAGTGATCCTGCTGGCCAATCCGTCGGATTTCACGTTCTGGGTGCTGCTGGGTTACGCCTTGCTGCTGATATCCGCGGGCCTGACGTTGTGGTCCATGGTCCAATATTTGCGGGCTGCCTGGCCGCATCTGAAGACCGACGTGGAAAAGAAATAAACTTTTTTGAATCAAGGGGTTGACGGGGCATCTGGATTCTATAGAATGCGCCTCACCAAGACGCGGGAATAGCTCAGTTGGTAGAGCACGACCTTGCCAAGGTCGGGGTCGCGAGTTCGAGTCTCGTTTCCCGCTCCAAGCATTAAAAATGGATCTCTGAAAAGAGGTCCATTTTTTTTCGTCCAAAGAAAAGTCTTTCTTTGGCTTTTGCCGCGCCCCCCTGAAAACACTCGGATCCAGCCCCAATGGGCGCATTTTCCAGTACATCAATCCGGTGCTCGGCAGATCGGTTTTTTCGTGGTGCCAGTCTCACCGCAAACCGTACAAATCTCCTCCATTCATACGAAACGGAGATTGTGCGATGGCTCTCACCAAGACCGCGGTCCGACACGCCAAACCCAGTGCCAAGGACTACACTCTCCCTGACTACGACGGTCTCGCCCTTTTCGTGAATACGAAAGGCACCAAGTGCTGGCACTTCCGCTTTTCCTGGGCGGATAAGCAACCCCGTATTTCTCTCGGGACCTACCCTGAAATTAGTCTACGAGAGGCTCGCGCTCTGCGTGATGTTGCCAGGGTTCTGATCGCCAGGGGTATCGATCCGCGGGCCCATCGACGACAGGAGCGCAATGCCTTACGCCTGGCAACGGAAAACACCTTCGAAGCGGTCTTTCAGCGTTGACGTGATTCAAGGCGTTGAGTCTGAGGATGCGCTGGAGGTGGTGTGCAAGATTGAACGTCGTGGTGCACTGACGGCGGCGGAGAAGTGTCGAACCTGGTTAAATCAACTTTCCGATACGCGATAGTTGAGGCGGGGCTCGAGACCAATCGGGCCGCCGGCCTCGATAGTGCGGCCGTGCCACAGCCTCCCGCTTCAATTTGCTGCCGAAGCGGCTGACAGCGCTGGCCGCTCAGGTTGAGATAAGGGGGATGTGCCTCACATTCGCTCTTCATGGCCTGTGAACCCTTTGGGCCAGGTCTGTGATTAGTCGTTGGGCAGGTGCAGCTGCACCTCCATGGCGTCATGAAGGAGTCTGATGATCTCGATCACTTCGTCGTTTGCCACACGATAGAACACGATATGGCGCGGACTTTTGACCGTTCCATGGGGTTGTTTTGCCTGCTGGCGTGAGTGGATGAGGTGATGGCTGCGAAGGCCCGGTGCAAGCTCATCACGGTCGTGGCTGCCAATGCGATAGGGCATGCCGGCGATATCTTGCAGCGCGGCGAGGATCAGCGCCTGGTAGCGCTGGCGTGCTCGATCGCCGAACTGAGTCTGAGAGAGTCTGAGGATGTCGACAATATCGGCGCGCGCCGCGTTGGAAATCCGATACTGCGGCATGCTCAGTGTTTCTCCCTCGCGGGGATGGTTGCCTCCAGGCTCAACCCCTCGAGGCAGTGCTCCAGGTCCACTTCGTTCAACTGAATGAAGCGCCCGTGCTCAAGATCCATGATACCGATCGATGTTGCCTGACGCAGTGCCTCAATTTTGGCCGCCTCTTCGGCGACGCGCTGCTCCAATAGACGCAAGCCTTCTCGCATCACTTCGCTGGCATTCTGATAACGACCGGACTGAACCAGATCATGGATAACCTGTTCCTGGTGAGGGGTAAGAACAACGTTTCGAGTCGCCATGGGTGGGCTCCAGCTCAGCGCAATCAGGTTTCGATCGTTGGCATATTATGCCATGTTGCCCGCGAACATATAGATTTGGGTTTGTTTCTGACGAACTGGATCGTACGGGTTCATCCGCCGCGCCGAACAGCGCGTGCTGGCTCCGGAGTGTATTTGCAAATGCTCAAAAGGGTGTTGCAGGCGGGACGTCGGCGCCGTCTTGATCAGAGTGGGCCTTGGGCCCTCAGCTTGGCCAGGCCCTGTTTGATGAATCCGGCGTTCTCACACTAGTGTCCGGTAAACATGTTTCATAGTTGAAGGCTGCCTTGGGAAGCCTTCAACTTTTCTCGCTCCTGCCTTCGTCGCTCCCTCAATACTGGGGTTTCGGGCCGTTCAAACAGGACATGAACTATGCGAACCGTCAGCTCGAACAACGAGCCGGTAAATCCTGAGCGACGATGGAATATTTGCAGTAACAGATAGCTGATCAAGGCACTGTAAATCTGCAAACGCACCGCATTTTCGGAGTAGGCATAAAAGCGCTTGAGCTTCAGATGTTGTTTGATCCACTTGAAAAATAGCTCGATCTGCCAACGATCTTTGTACAAAGAGGCGATTTCTTCAGCTGTCCTCGTGAAGTCGTTGGTCACCAGAACTAACGGCGTCGCATGCCCCTCGCGCTCAACCACGACGCGTCTTACCGACTTTTCCCGGTAGTCGTTCAGGCGTTTGCCGGTCAAATGCTTTTTACCAAACTGGACGACTTCATCGGTCATGACCGAGCTTTGCTCAGTCACGGTCGAGTGCTCATGCAGCACTTTAATATTGGCGTTTTTCTTCAGGCGGGTGACGAAAAAAGCACCTTTGGTCTGCAACTCGTGCCACCAGTTGTAATCGCAGTAGCCCTTGTCGAAAACATACGTCATGCCGGCCTGGATCGGCATTTCCAGTGCATCGCTCAGGACGTTGACGTTGGCAGGCGTAATGTTCACGTACACCGGGGCCAGTTGCGCCAGATCCAGCCCGACATGCACTTTGAGGCCTTGGGTGATGCGGGTTTTCGTCGCGGCTGTCCAGCCATCGAAGTGAGGTCCGCGCAAGGTGATCGACGTGGAGTCAATCAGGCTAACCATGGCCCCGATCTCCTTGCGCTGCTGGCGGCTGACGGCGCTCATCAGGTACCCGCAAAGGTCCTGTAATGGCCGGTAGTCACGTTTGTTCAAGGCATCGGACATTGTCGAGCGGGCAATAGGGTCGGCTTTAAGATGGTAGCTATGCGGGCCGAAATTTTCGGAGATGGTCGCCAAGGACCGCAGGCTTGAGGCTTGGGTCAAATGGCCGCGGATCAGTGTCATCAGCAATTGCCAGGTCGTGCAGCGTTTGACGTAGCGATCAGCTTGGTGTGTTTCGATGGATTGCTGGAAAAACTGGCGCGGGATCGCACTGAGTAGTTGGGTTAAACGGGTGCTGGAAAACATAAGTCAAAATCGAGTCTGAAAAGTCCGATTATGCCTCACAGCCGCCAACAGCAAGGGGGAGCAAGCTCCCCCCTCGTTTTTTACCGGACACTAGTGGGCGTTCTCACGGATCGTGTGAAGCGCGCCGCGGACATTGTCGCCAGTATCCGTCGCACCTTGGCTCTCAACCCTCAACGTCAACTCCATCAGGGCCGCCTCTAAGCAAGCTGGTTTTGGTATAGACGTTCGAGAACATCGGGTAGCGAGTATTCAGTGGGCATCGTTTCGAGGGGGGGGGGCCTGGGATGAATGGGTCAGGCCGCTGTCCGATCCGGTTGGTAATCAGTGCCGTTGCGCAGCATCGCCCAAGCCATGCGTGCGGTTTTATTGGCCAGTGCGATAGCGGCCACGTTGGGATGTGAGCGCTCGGCTAAACGGACAACCCACCGGCTGAGTCGATCGTCTTTGGACTTGGCCGTGCGCAGTACCGACCGCGCACCGTGGATCATCAGCGTTCGCAGATAAGCATCCCCACGTTTACTGATGCCAAGCAGTCGATCCTTGCCGCCAGAGCTGTGTTGCTTTGGCGTCAGCCTTAGCGAGGCGGCCAGTTGTCGGCCGTTAGCAAACTGACTGGTATCACCGATGGCAGCAACAAGCGCAGTGGCAATCATCGGGCCGACGCCACGCAGCTGTTGCAAACGGACGGCCGATGGCTCACTTGCAGCGATCGCAGATATCTCGCCATCGAGTTCGCTCACGCGCTCATCAAGTGCGCGCAGGTCATCCCACAAGCCATTCAGCAGACGACGAAAGCGTGCCGTCAAACTGTTATCTGCATCTTCTAGCCAGCACGGTATTGCGCGACGTAGCATCAGTAATTCCTTCGGCGCAACAAGATCGTACTCGGCGATCAGCCCACGAATCTGATTGGCTTTGGCCGTCCGCTGTTCGATTAAGCCGGCCCGAATGCGATGCGTCGCCTGAATATCCTGTTGTTCGATGGTTTTGATGGTGACGAAGCGCATGCTGCGACGGCTCATCGCCTCACAGATTGCCTCGGCATCGTTGGTGTCATTCCTGTTGCTCTGGACGTATGGCTTGACGAACTGCGGCGCGATCAGCCTCACCCGAAATCCACGTGCCTGTAGCTGCGGCGCCCAATAGTGCGCACCGCCACATCTTTCCATTCCGATCTCACAGCCGGGCTCGATCTTCTCCAGCACTGTTTGAAGCCAGCGATCACGAGGTAAACGCTGCTGCCAGACCGGCTGCTCATGACGATCCACGCCGTGAATCTGAAACACGTTCTTGGCCAAGCCGACCCCAAAGCGCATAAGCTTCATGTGTAGACTCCTACTCACGGTTGACTGCGGTTCGCACCTTCAGTCTGGCACTCAAGATGCCGAGGTGAGGAGGAGTTCCCACCGCTTATGGCCAGTAGCTGCCTGTCGCAGACCTCATTGAGGTTTAGCCGTATGAGTCCGGTCAGCACACCGCCCGGCTTCCGGCCCGAGGCTAAGTTGTAGGATCAACTCCCACGCATTAGTGCGGACATTATCCATGGAGTCGGTAAGCTCAATGCAACTGTCCGTGTAAGACGGTGTGCCTTCTGATTGGAGCATTACAGATGCCATTCCAGATTCAGAAACGGCGTATTGGCCTCGGTGCCAGGTGTGTTGGCTGAGTTGTTACCGAACTTGTTCTTCCAGTATTCGTAACCCACCCCGGCAAAGAAGGTATCTTTCTTGCCGAAAGTGAGCTCGCCCACGTCCACAAGTAATGTGGCGTGCACGAGCGTTTCGCTCACGGTGTCGTTCCCGAAGCCGTCCTTGCCCTTGGGCGGGATGAAGTTGGCAAAGCCCTTGAACTTGAGCGGTACTGAGCCGAGCTGGAATGGAATCTCCCAGGCGGTTTCCAGGTAGTACGTGTCGTTGAAGCGAATATCGTGCTCCTGGGCGAACGGCAAGCCATTGTGGTTGCGCTCGGAGCGGTACATCAAACTGAAGTCCCGAAAACCTGTCACGTTGAAATTGATCGTCGGGCCGATGACGAGCATGCGTTTTGCCGGCGCGAAGGCAGTGTTTTTGGTGTTCCAGTCGACGCCACCCGAAAGTGACCAGTCCCGAATGGGTCCCCACTTGAAATCCTGGCCGGATATTTTATTCAGTGAAAGTTGATGGTGATATATCGCATACACCTCGGTAGCGCCGTCGCCGTCGGCTGGATCGTCTTTATCGGAAAACAACACCTGCACGTCGAGGAAGTTGCTGCTGTATTTGTATCCGTCAACGTGAGTGAACTCAACGATGTGCTTGGCGATCGGGCCATCGATGCCCGGCTCAGCGAAGTGGGTGCCATACCAGTAACTGATTGAGTTATCGCTCCAGTCGGCAGCTTGCAATGAAGTGGCCGTCGTCAATAACAGAGTACTGATGGCAAAGGTCTGCCGAACGAGAAACGTGCGGTTCTGCATCCTTCATTTTCTTGAGTAGTCGTCCACTTCAGCTTGAGGGACTTTTTTATAAGTGCCGAGAAACTGTCGCCGTTTGAAACCAGCTCAATCGACCGCTGCCGCTGCCTCCAACTTTTCACACACCAGCAAATCCACGTAATGAATCGGTTTGCTCCGATGCATGAGCATCCCGCCGTTACGCAGATTCAACGCCGCCGTCATTTCCGCCAGAATCGAGAGCGCGACGCTTTCGGGCGCATCGCCGCCAAGGTCCAGGCCCATTGGGTAGTGCAGCTGTAGCAATGCATTCGGGGCAGGATTATGTTGGCGAATGTCGGTCAACAAGCGCTCGGTCCGCTCGCGGGGGCCGAGTTGGCCGATGTAGGCCGGTGCGCCTTGCAGCAATTGGCCGAGCCAGTGTCGGTCCTGGCGGTAGCTGTGAGTCATGACGGCCACCGCGGCCCCCTCGATCAACGGTCCGAGGACGATGGAGGCGTCGAGGTTCGCGACGATGACCGCATCGGCCTGCGGAAAGCGTTCAGGGCGGGCAAAGTGGCTGCGGCTGTCGATCACGCTGACGTGCCAGCCCAGCAGTTTGCTCATGCGCACCAGTGGCTGGGCGTCGTGGCCGGCGCCGAAGATCACCAGGCGCGGGGGCGGAGCCACGTATTCGAAGAACACTTCGACTTCTCCACGGGCGTCGGTGTAGAGCCGCAGAGAGGATTTTTTCTCGGTGAGTGTTTTGCGCAGGTCTTTGCGGATACTGCTGTCGAGAGCGGGATCGCGCAGCGCGGGGCTTGCGTGCGACAACACCCGATCGCCAACCCGCACTGACGTGTGGCGTGACGTGGCAATGATGGTCGCCATGGCCGCCGGTTGCAGGCTGTCACGCACCTGCCGCAACAGATCGATGGCCAATGACGGGGTTTTCGCGCGCAGGCGTTCGAGCATGACGAAAACCGTGCCGTTGCAGCCGAGGCCGAAGGTCAGGGCGCTTTGCTCGTCGTCTTCATCCTCGGTGGCTCCGGTGCTGTAGCGGCGCACCACCGGCTCGCCGGAATCGGTCAGCCACCAGGCTTTTTTTGCCAGGTCCTGTTCCAGGCATCCGCCGCTGACGGTGCCGATGGTTCGGCCGTGGAGGGGGATGAGCATGCGTGCGCCCGGACGGCGGTAGGCGGAACCTTCGACCTTGACCACGGTGGCGAGGATGGTTTCTTCGCCTTGCCGGGCGCTGGTTTCAATGGCTTGGAGGAGGTCGTTGAGGCCGGACATGGTGTGTTTCCCGAAGGTTGGTGTGTAACGTGTTGGAGCCGGCTTGCTGATGAGGGGCATTTGCACCTGGCACTGACCTTCAGACCGTCATCGCCGGCAAGCCAGCTCCTACAGGGGTTTGTGTTGGCGGTTAGATCAGTCGTCGACCTGCATCAACTGCTGCACCCCCTCCCACGCTTCAGCGCGCATGCGCTCCAGGTCCAGTCCCGGAATCACTCCGTCGTCAACCACCAGCCGCCCCCCGACCATGCTGTACCGCACGGAAATCGGCTCACCCGCGACCACCGGCGCCACCGCGATATCGTGGAAGCCAAAGAACCGTGGATGATCGAGGCCATAGATCACCAGATCCGCCGCCTGGCCTATTTCCAGCGTGCCGACCGAGCCCAGCCCCAACACCTGCGCGCCTCCGGCGGTGCCCCAATGAATCACGTCTTCGGCGGTGGTCGCTGAAGCCCCTTGTTCGGCCCGATGAATCAACCACGCCGTGTGCGCCTCACCGACCATACTCCCGGACTCGTTCGACGCCACGCCATCCACCCCAAGCGATATCGGCACCCCGGCCTCATACATTTGTGGTACTGGTGCGACGCCGCTGCCCAGCCGTGCGTTGCTCACCGGGCAATGAGAAATGCCGGTGCCGGTTTGCGCGAGCATGCGGATTTCCCCCGGCTGCAAATGCACCGCGTGGGCGAACCAGACGTCGGGGCCGAGCCATTCGTGTTCGGCGACGAATTCCACCGGGAGGCAGTTGTATTTCTCGCGACAAAAGTTGACGTAGTTCTGCGTCTCCGAAAGGTGTGTGTGCAAGCGCAATCCGAGGCCGCGAGCGGTGTGCGCAAGCTCGCGCAGCAAGGTGGGCGGCAGCGAGAACGTTGGCGTCGTCGGCGCCACCACCACTCGACGCATCGCATCCGGAGTGTCCTGGTGGTACAGCGATTTGAGCCGTTCGATGTCACCGACCATCTGCTCCAGCGTCTCCGGTTGCAGCGCCGTTTTCGAGAATCCCGGATGAGCGCTGGCGGACTCCAGTGCGCCGCCCCGGCACAGCACAAAACGCATCCCGAACGCGTCAGCCGTGTCGAACAGCAGGTCGCCGGTCTCGGTTGTGCCGTTGGCGTGATAGAGGTAATGGTGATCGGCGCAGGTTGTCACCCCCGACAACAGCAGTTCGGCCATGCCTAATCGCGCGGCGATCTGCGCCAGTTGTGGAGTAAAGCGGTTGAGACGCGGGTAGGGCACGCTGGCCAGCCAGCCTTGCAGATCCTGATTCAACCCTTCGGGCACGGCTTTGAGCAGGTTCTGGAACAGGTGATGGTGGGTGTTGATCCAGCCGGGATAGACCACCGAGTTTCGGGCGTCGATCACTCGCTCACCGGGTTGCGCAACCAAGCCCTCGGCCATTTCGGCAATGCGACCGTTGACGATGCGGATATCGACGCTACCGGCCCGTGCACGCGTGCCGCGCAGGCCGGTCATCACCGCCAGCGGATTCTTGATCAGGGTGTTTTGAAGTTGAGTCATGGGCTTCTCCAGTCAGAGGCTGTGGGACGCGGGCTTGGTGGCTGCGCTGTCGGGAACGCTGACGCCGTTGAGCGCCGCGTTGAGCAGCACCGACACCAGGCAGGCAATCACCACGCTGCTGTGCAGGAACGGCTGGGACCACTCAGGCATTTGCTTGAACAGGGCCGGCGCCAGCACCGGCACCAGGGCGGCGGCGATGGTGAACCCGACGATCAACACGTTGAAGCGGTTGCGCTCGTAATCGACTTTGGCCAGGGTCTGAATGCCCGCTGCGGCGACCACACCGAACATGGCAATCCCGGCACCCCCGAGGGCAGCGCTCGGCATCGACGCGATGATCGCCCCGGCCTTTGGCACCAGCGCCACGGAACACATCAACAAACCGCTGATCGCCACTACCCAGCGGCTGCGCACGCCAGTCAGAATCACCAGCCCGACGTTTTCCATGAAGGCAATGAACGGAAACGCTGCGAACATCCCGGCGATGGTGCTTGCCAGTCCGTTAGCCCGCAGGCCGTTGATCACCTGTTTTTCTTCCACCGGTTTGTCGACGATGTCGCCGATGGCCACGAACAGCCCCATGGACTCGACCATCTGCACGATCATCACCACCACCATGGTCGCGATCGGGATCAGGCTGAAGGTCGGCAGCCCGAAGTAGAACGGGTAGGGCACGGTAAGCCAGGGCGATTCCTGCACGCTGTGAAAACTGCCCATGCCCAGACCGTAAGCCAGTCCCGCACCCACCAGCATCCCGACCAGCACCGCCATGTTGCGCATCAGCGGGCTGCCATAGCGGTTGACCAACAGAATGGTCGCGAGCACCACGGCGGCGACGGCCAAGTACGACGGCGCCCCGAAATCGCTGGCATTGCGGCCACCACCGACCCACTCATAGGCAATCGGGAACAGCTGTAAACCGATTACTGTGACAATGCAGCCGGTGACCACCGGCGGAAAAAACCGGCGCAATCGGCCCACGAACGGCGCGACGAGCATCGTAAAGATCCCCGCGCCGATCACCGCCCCGCAGACCCCGGCGAACCCCACCTCCGGGTTGGTGCCGATGGCGATGACCGGGCCGACGCTGCTGAACGCCACGCCTTGCAGAATTGGCAGGCGCACGCCGAATTTCCAGAAGCCGACAGTTTGCAACAGAGTGGCGATACCGGAGCAGAACAGCGTGGTGCTGATCAGCACCACGGTGTCGGCCTGGGACATTTTCAGGGCGCTGGCGACAATCAACGGCACGGCGATGGCGCCGATGTATGAGACGGCCATGTGTTGCAGGCCAAGGGTGAGCATTTGGCGGACCGGCAGAATCTGGTCGACCGGGTGGACCGTGGAAGGGGTAGTGGCTGACGACATGGAGAATCACCTCTTGCTGTTTTTATGCTGTAGAGAGGGGCATTCGTTCTGATGCCAGGCCGCGACGGATTGAACTCTGCGGTCCACTGTGGGAGCGGGCTTGCTCGCGAAAGCGGTGGATCAGGCAACGATGATGTCGACTGACCCACCGCATTCGCGAGCAAGCCCGCTCCCACAGGTTTTGCACCTGGCCTCAGGCATTTCGTACTGTGTGCCCGGAGCCGCCATCCACCGACTCCGGGCCTTGTTCAGCCTGCCAGGCAGGCGGCAAAGCCTTGGTTCAACGCCGCGCGGTCCAGGTCGCGGCCGATGAACACAATCTTGCTGGAGCGTGGTTCCGTGCCCCATGAGGTGGAGGCACGGAACTCGACGAGACTGTGCACCCCTTGCAGCACGTAGCGCTGATCCTGATCCACGACCGCCAGCACGCCTTTCATGCGGTAAAGGTTGTCGGCCTGCTCGGTGCGCAGCGTGCTTATCCAGCGGTGGAACGCGCCCAGGTTCACCGCGCCGTCCACGGCGATGCCGACTGAAGACACGCTGGGGTCGTGGTCATGATCCAAATCGTGATGATGTTCATCGGCGTGGTGATCGTGCTCCGAGCCGATTTCCATCAGTTTTTGCGTGGACTCGAAAGCACCGATACCAAGGATCTTCGACAGATCGATCTCGGCGTAGCTGGAGGTCACCAGATCTGCGGTGGCATTGAGACCCCGGATCTTGCCGCGCAGCACCTCCACCTCGTCCTCGCTGACCAGGTCGATCTTGTTGATGACGATCCGGTCGGCACAGACGATCTGGTCCACCGCCTGGTTATCGACGCCATCCAGTTGCAGGTCTTCCAGATGCTGGGCGATGTGCTTGGCGTCGACCATGGTCACGATGGCGTCCAGTTCCACTTCATCGGCAATCGGGTCGTTGATGAAAAAGCTCTGGGCCACCGGGTACGGATCGGCCAAACCACTGGTTTCGATCAAGATATGATCCAGCCGCACCGGGCGTGCCACCAGTTCGCGGACGATGCGCACCAGGTCCTCGCGCACCTCGGCGGTGCAGCACACGCAACCGTTGACCATCTCGTAGATTTCTTCGGTCTCGGAGCTGAGCACCAGGTCGCCGTCGATGCCGACTTCGCCGAATTCGTTTTCGATCACGGCAATCTTGCGGCCGTGGTTCTCCTTGAGGATGTAGTTGAGCAGGGTGGTTTTGCCGGCGCCGAGGAAACCGGTAAGGATGGTCACGGGAATTTTGCGGTTCGGGGCAGGGGCGTTGAATGGGCTGTTCATGCGAGCTCCTTTGTTGTTGCGAAATGGCCGGTGGCCGATGGGCCGGGTTCACCCCAGCGCAGCGCGGTCCCGGCGTCGAGGCCGAACAGGTCGAGGACACGGCCGAGGCTGTGATCGACCATGTGCGAAAGGGTTTGCGGGCGGGCGTAGAAGGCCGGCACCGGTGGGGCGATGATCCCGCCCATTTCGGTGACGGCGGTCATATTGCGCAGGTGGGCGAGTGTCAGCGGGGTTTCCCGGGCCATCAACACCAAGGTCCGGCGTTCTTTCAAGGTGACGTCGGCAGCGCGGCCGATCAGCCCCGAGGAGGTGCCGGTGGCAATCTCCGCCAATGTGCGCATGGAGCACGGCGCGACCACCATGCCCAGGCAGCGAAACGAACCGCTGGCGATCCCGGCGGCCACGTCGTCGGCGCGGTGGTAGTGGCTGGCCAGCGCGGTGACGTCCGCCAGTTTGTAGTCGGTTTCATGGGCCATGGTCAGCAGCGCGGCACGGCTGATGATCAGGTGGCTTTCGATGTTCAACTCGGCGAGCAATTCCAGCAGGCGCACGCCGTAGATGAACCCCGACGCGCCGCTGATGCCGACCACCAGGCGCTGGCGGTTCATGACGGATAACTCTTCAGCAGATTGAGTGCACGCGCGACCACGTCCTGATCCAGTTGCGCCTTGATCCCGTCGAATCCCGAACCGCGCGTGGCATCCAGCCCCATGCGCGAGGTGGTGCCGTTGACCGAGGACGAAGGGTCCAGCGGACTGCCGGGCAAACCGTCGATGACGAACATATCCTGATGCGGCTGAAAGTGCGTGGCCAACGCCCACAGCACTTGGCTGTCGTCGGTGATGTCGATGTCGCTGTCCACCGCGATCACGGTTTTCAAGTATGGGTCCCAGCCGAGCAGGGCGAGCATGATCTGCCGCGCCTCGCCGTCGCGGCTTTGATCCAGCGCCACGTAGCAATGAAAGTGCGTGCCGGAGTTGGGGTAGTGCACGGCGGTGACGGCGGGGAAGCGTGCCTTGAGTTTCTCGCTCATCTCCGTTTCCCGGGGCAGCCGCGCCAGGGTCAGGTGTTCGGCGTAACGCCCGCCGACCACGTCCACCAGCCAGGCGTCCTTGCGACGCATCAGGGTGTCGACGCGCAGCACATTATTGGTTGAACGGTCTGAGGAATAGCCGCTGAACTCGCCGAACGGACCTTCCTCGGCGTAGGCCGCCGGGTCGATGGCGCCTTCCAGGACGAACTCGGCATAGGCCGGTACGCCGATGCCATAGCGCGGTGTTTTGACCAGCTCCAACGGTGCGCCGAACAGGCCGCCGGCCACTTCGCGTTCATCGCTGCCGAACGGTAAACGTGCTGCTGCGGCAAGCATAAACAGCGGGTGTGCGCCGACCACCATCGCCACGTGCAATTCTTCGCCGCGTTCGCGGGCGGTTTGCAGCATGCGCCACAGGTGACCGCGCGAATGCAGGCTGGTGGCGAGAGTCTGCCGGGCATGGCGCATCGAGCGGTGATAGCTCATGTTGGCGATGCCGGTGACCGGGTCTTCGGCAATGATGATGGCGTTGGTGATGTACGGTCCGCGATCACTGTCGAAGTGCTTGAGCATCGGCAGCAGCGCCAGGTCCACGGCTTCGCCTTCGAAAATCTCATCCAGCACCGGACCGGTTTCCACGTAGCGGGGCGCAATCGGATGATTGGCGCGGGTCTGGAAAGTCTCGTGCAACTGCGCCGGGGGGACGCCGAAGATCCGCGCGATGCGGGTCCGGGAAGCGAACAGATTGGTGGCCACCGGCACGCCGAGCGTGCCGACTTTTTCACAGATCAGCAGCGGATCGCGACCTTGGGTGGCCAAGGCATCGACCAGGGCGGTGACGTCCTGGTCTGCCGAAAGCGATTGGTGAACGGTCAGCACATCGTCCGGGTATTGCCGGCGATAGGCGTCGATGAAATCGTGGAAGTCCTGGGTGTCGCCGAGCGTAGAGAGGGTCATGGTTTCACCTCGTAAAAAGCAGGCGCGCAGGGCTGAGGGCGACGCTCGATCGACAAGCCGTTGGCCTGCCGGTCGATCGAACGCCGGTTCTTCTGTACGCCTGAAAAGCTTCGGTTGTTACAGGTAAGTCGTGGTCAGACGAATGTCCGCCTCGATCAGGTCCTTGGGTGGCGGTGTCGGTTCGATGCCGCACAACCGGGCGATGTTGTTGCCCAGGTAGTCCTCAAGGTGATCCTCATCGATCCCCAAGCCCTGCGGTGCCGGCGAACACAGCACTTCCAGTTCCCGCAGCCACATGCCCGGTTCGTTCGGTGGCGAGTCGGTGCCGAAGACGATCTTGTTGCGCGGCAGCTCCTTGGCGAACTCGACGATCCGCGACTGGAAGCACCAGCCGGATTCGCAGTACACGTTCGGCGTGTCCATGGCCATCCAGAACGCTTCGAACGAGTAGTTGCCGCCGGTCTGGATGCCGAAGTGACCGATGATGAAGTTGACCATCGGGAACTCCCGGATGATCGGGTAGAACATCGTCGGGATGGTGTACGGGCCGTCGCCGGTATGGATCAGCACCACGATGTTGTACTTGGCGCAGACCTTCATTGCCGGACGCAGCCAATCGAGCGCGCGGTCCGGGCGATAGCCGTGCATGTTGGCGTGCAGCTTGAGCATCTTGAAGCCGTATTCCTTGATGTGGAACTCCAGCTCCGCCGCACCGTTTTCCGGTCCCCAGCGCGGGTTGAAGTTGAAGTTGCCGATAAAACGGTCTGGGTATTTCACGCAGAGTTCGGCGACGTAGGACATGTAGTCGCGCACGCCTTCGCGGCCCCGGCGGTTGCCGTCGCGGTAACCGGTGTTGCCCGGTGGCGGTTGGATGAAACCCATGTCGATGCGGCGCGGTTTGCCGTTGATCATGTACGGGCCGTCCATCAGCTTGAGCATGCGCTCGCCGGTAAACGGTTCACCGGTGTGGCGCCAGGCCTCATCGACCAGGTTGGTGGGGTGCAGATGGGTATCGATAATCATCGGTTCAGCTCCTGGCCAATTGGGTGGTGACTGGGCGCTTGAGTTGCGCCTCGGCTTCGGACACGGAACGCGGCGGCGGGGTTGGCTCGAGGCCGATCATCCGTGCGGTGTTGTTGCCCAGGTATTCTTCGAGGGTGTCCTCGTCGAGGTTCAGTCCTTGGGGCGGCTCATGGCAGAGCACTTCAAGCAACCGCAGCCACATGCCCGGCTCGTTCGGCGGGGTGTCGGTGCCGAAGAGGATCTTGTGGGTTGGCAGGACCTTGGCGAACTCGACGATCCGCGATTGCAGGCACCAGCCTGATTCGCAATAGACGTTGGGCAATTCCATCGCCCACTGCATCGGTTCGAACACATAGACGCCGCCGGTCTGCACGCCGAAGTGCGCCATGATGAAATCGACGTTGGGGAATTCCTTGATCATCGGCACCCATTCCGACGGGATGCTGTAAGGCCCGTCGCCGGTGTGCAGCTTGACCGGGATGCCCAGCTCGGCGCATTTCTCGAAGGCCGGACGGACCCAGTCCAGCGCGCGATCCGGGCGATAGGCGTGCATGTTGGCCTGCATCTGGACCATCTTGAAGCCGTGTTCCTTGACGTAGCGCTCGATTGCCTCGACGCCGTTTTCCACACCGCAGCGCGGGTTGTAGACGAAGCAGCCAATGAAGCGATCCGGGTAGGTCTGGACCATCTTCAGCGTATAAGCCATGTAGGCATCGATGGACTCGCGTCCGGTGAGGTCGCCGTCGGTCCAGGTGTAAATGGTGTTGCCTTGTGGTGGCTGGATGAAGGCTTTGTCGATGCGGCGAGGTTTGCCGTTGACCATGTAGGGGCCATCCATCATCTCCAGCAGACGCTCGCCGGTGAACGGGTCACCGTCATGCCTCCAGGCGAGGTCCACCAGGTCGGTGGGATAGCAACTGATATCGATGATCATTGAAGTCGATCTCCTGATAGCGGGGAAGGGAACCTTGCGGTTCGCAGCAGCCATGTCCCGGGCAATCGGCCATTTCTATGCGCATTGCTGCGCATTCCCTCGCCTGGTCGCACCCGGCTCGGGACGCTGGCTGCTTGGGAAGGAGTATTGGAAGGGGGGATCGGGTTCGTACAATATTAATTGGGCGAGGGGTTGATACGTGTTCGATATCGGGCAGGTTTTTGTGGTGGATGTGCGAACCTTTTTCGCGAGCAGGCTCGCCCACAGGGAAACGCATTCCAGATGTGGGAGCGGGCTTGCTCGCGAAGGCGTCAGATCAGTGTTTGCTGAGCCAGCGTCTTGATCACCTCAACCACCGGCGCCACCCGCTCGGCCTGTCCCGGCGGCCACACCGCGTAGAGGTTGTAATGCGCCGCAATCTTCGCGTCGTTCAGTTCCACCAACCGCCCCGAACGCAACGCATCCGCCGCCAGCAACCCGCGCACCAGTCCCGCGCCAACCCCAGCCTCGGCGGCAGCAATCAGGTTCGCCGCATTATCAAAAACCACTCGCGCCCCCGGCTCTGTCGGGGTCATTCCCGCGGCATCCAGCCAGGGAATCCACGACCGGCGCGTGTACCCCAACAAAGGTAATTCCAGCACCTGCGCGGGAGTAATCGGCACCTGCAAACCATGCCTTTCCAGCAACGCAGGCGATGCCACGGCCCGGACGCTATCGCCACAAATCTGCGACATCTCGCAGTCTTCCCAATCGCCATATCCATAGCGCAATGCCAGGTCCACCCGCTCGAACGAACTCCGATCCGAACGCGGCATCGACAGCAATACCACTTCATGGTCTGGCAATAAATCGAGCAATTCCGGTAGCCGTGGATTGAGCCAGCTCTGGGCCAGCTCGCTGTCCACATCGATCGTCAACCGTTGCGCGACGCTGCGGTTTTTCACCGAGGACAGGGCCCGATCAATCTGCGCCAACCCATCGGACAGCACGCTGGCAAACAATTGCCCGGCATCGGTGAGGTTGCTGCCGCCGCCTTCGCGGACGAACAGCGGCTGACCGATGAAGTCTTCCAGGCTGCGGATCTGCTGGCTGATCGCGCTGTGGGTCAGGTCGAGCTTGCGCGCGGCGCTGGAAAAGCTTCCGCTGCGAGCGGCCTGGATAAAGGCACTCATGGACTGCACCGACGGGTATCGCTTGTACATGCTGTTAGTCCTACTTACACAGGATGGCAGAAATCGTCGCTGGCCCGATTTCTCAAGGCTCCCAATAATCCGATCACCAGGCCCGCACAAAGACGGGCCGCTCTCTTGGAGCCTGACAATGATCGAATTCACGGTAAACGGCGAACGACACGAGTTGGTAGAGCCATCGCCCTCCATGCCCTTGTTATGGGTGTTGCGAGACCACTTGAAACTCACCGGCACCAAGTTTGGTTGCGGCATGGGCCTGTGCGGTGCCTGTACCGTGCACCTGGACGGTGTCGCGGTACGTTCCTGTCAACTGCCGGTCGCCGCCGTGGCGGGGCACAGCATCACCACCATCGAAGGCTTGTCACCCACCGAACAGCATCCGCTGCAATTGGCCTGGGTTGCCGAAGATGTGCCGCAATGCGGTTACTGTCAATCCGGTCAGATCATGTCCGCCGCCGCGCTGCTCAACACCGGGGCGGCGGTCACCGATGACTCAATCCGTAACGCCATGTCCGGCAACCTGTGCCGCTGCGGCACTTACGGGCGAATCAACAAAGCCATCAAGCGCGCGGCTGCTGCGCCGAAGGAGGCGTGATGTCTTTTATCGACGACACTCAGGTCGAACTGCCGCGCCGCATTTTTCTCAAGCAAGCCGCCACCGTCGCGTCCGGTCTGGCGATTGCGTTTTATCTGCCCACGGGCTTAGCGGCGACGGATCCAAAAGTGCCTGCACCTGCGGCTGAATTCGAGCCTAACGCCTGGGTTCGCGTGCTGCCCGACGGCACGGTGAAACTGGTGGTGCACAAGCACGATTCCGGCACCGGCACCCAGACTGCATTGGCTGCTTGTGTGGCTGAGGAGCTGGATGTCAACCCGATGACGGTGCAGGTGATCACCCCGGAAAATCCGTTCTTCGAGGCCTACATTCATCCGATCTGGAAAGTCTATTCCACCGGTGGCAGCACCAGCGTGTCGCTGGAATACGATCGCTTGCGGATGGCCGGCGCGACGGCCCGCGCACTGTTGATTGCGGCGGCGGCCAAACAGTGGAAAGTCAGCCCGGACAGTTGCAACACAAAAGAGGGTCGCGTGGTGCATACCGCCAGTCGGCGCAGCCTTGGTTACGGTGAATTGGTGGGTGTCGCCGCGCATTTGCCGGCACCCGCCAAGGTCACTCTGAAGGACCCGGCGCAGTTCAAGTACATCGGCAAACTGCGGCACAAGCGCGATGCGTCGGCCAAGGTCTGCGGGCGCTTCAAGTACAGCATCGACGTGGAATTGCCGGAGATGCTGGTGGCGGTGATTCAGCGCACGCCAGTGGTTGGTGCGAAAGTGCTGGCGTTGGACTCCAGCGCTACCCTGCAAGTGCCGGGCGTGCGGAAAGTGATTGCGATTCCTGGCAGACCTGACGTGCTGGGCGGTAATCAGGAGGGGGTTGCCGTGCTGGCCGACAACTACTGGGCCGCCCATCAGGGCCGCGAATTGCTCAAGGTGCAATGGAGCGACTCGCCCCTGGCCGGATTCGACAGCGATAAACTGGCGACGGCCCAAGCGGCGGCCATTGACGACAAGACCACACAACGGGTGTCAGCCATGGCGGCGGGAGATGTAAGCGCTCAATGGCCGAAAGCCGCGAAGCTGCTCGAAGCCGACTATCGCATGCCGTACAAGGTGCAGAACCCGCTGGAGCCGATCTGCATTACAGCCGAGGTGAAGAATGACGCCATTACCTACTGGGGCGGCGTTCAGGTGCCATCCTCGGCGCTGGAAGCTGCGCAAACGGTGTGCAAGATCGCCAAGGATAAGGTCACCATCAACGAGTTGGTGTCCGGTGGCAGCTTCGGGGCGCGGGAGGCCAAGTACTGGTTGTTCGAAGTGGCATACCTGGCGCAGCAGGCCAAGGTGCCAGTCAAGTTGATGAACAGCCGTGAAGACGAAATGCGTGCGCTGTTCATGCACCCGGCGACTCTGCATCGAGTCAAAGGTGCGCTGGATGCTCAGGGTCGGTTGACCGCGTTGCAGCTCAATGCGGTGTCGCCCGCCTCGCCGGAGCAGTGGGAGCCGGGCTATTTCGAACGCCCCGACCACATGGACTACAGCACTACCGAGGCTATCACCGCGTGGGACTTTGCTTATCGTCCTGCGAATCTGGACCTGGTCTGGGTCAGGCACGAAAGCAACGTGCCCAGCGGCTGGTATCGCTCCGTGAGTTTCATTCCCAATGTGTTTGCCGTGGAAAGTTTCATGGACGAACTGGCCCACAGCTCGGGACAGGATTCGTTGGCCTTTCGCCTGGCCAACATGCAAGGCCGGCCCCGGCACGTCGCGGTGCTGAAGAACGCCGCCGAACGTGCCGGTTGGGGCCAGCCATTGCCGGAAGGGACAGCCTTGGGGATCGCCACCAATCAGGGTTACACCAGCTTCATCGCGGTGGTCGCCAGACTTTCGAAAAAAGACGGTGTGATCAAGGTCGATAAGCTCACCTGCGTGGTCGATTGCGGCCTGGCGGTGTCGCCGGGCGGTGTCGAAGAGCAGATCTACGGCGGCTTGATGTGGGGCCTCGGCCACGCGCTGTTCGACCGCATGGACATTAAACAGGGCAGGGTGGTGCAGAGTAACTTCCATGATTACCGGGTGCCCCGGATGTCGGACATGCCGGCGATAGATATTCTGGTACTGGACGGCGAGCCGAGCAAACCTGGAGGTGTCGGTGAACTGGGCAGCCCGTCGGTGGTCCCGGCCATCGCCAATGCGCTGTTCAGCTTGACTGGTGTGCGCCAGCGCTCGACGCCACTGACCCTGGGATAGCCGTCATGGACTTGCGATTGCTGCGGTATTTCATGGCCCTTGCCGAGGAGTTGCACTTTGGCCGGGCCGCCACGCGCTTGCACATCTGTCAGCCGCCGCTGAGCCAGCAGATTCGTCTGCTGGAAGAGGAACTGGGTACGCCGCTGTTCGAGCGTAGTCATCACCGGGTCGAGCTGACGGCAGCCGGACAGATGCTCAAGGAACAGGCGCCGCTGGTGTTCGAACAACTGAACCGCGCGCTGGACCTGACGCGTCAGACCGGTCGTGGTCAGTTGGGCGAGCTGGAAATCGGCATGATCAGTTCGGTGATGGTTGGCGTGCTGCCGCGGGCCTTACACCTCTTCCGCGAGCGCTATCCTCAGGTGTCCTGGCGGCTGCATGAAATGACGCCGGCGGCACAGGTCATAGCGTTGAAGGAGAAACGCATCGATGCCTGTGTGTTCCGGGTCGGCTATGACGATCCGCAGTTGCGCAATGAACTGCTGATCTACGAGCCGATTCGCGTGGTCATGCCTGTCGATCATCCTTTGGCTCGATGCGAAAGCCTGGCGCCGGCGGACTTGGCACAGGAGCCTTTTGTGGCGCTGGAACTCAAGCAGTCGCGATTTGCTGATTTTCTCTATCAGTGCTGCATCAAGGCCGGTTTTACCCCACAAATCCGCCAACAGGTGATCGAGGTTCAAACCTTGCTCAGCCTCGTGCAAGCCGGTTTCGGTGTGGCGTTATTGCCAGCGTCCATCGAGCAGCTGGCGCCAGCCGGCCTGGTGTTCCGCCGCCTGACCCCAGCGTTGCCGGAAGTGCCGTTGTACGTCACTTACCGCGCAGACGATGACTCGCCGGTGCTCAAACTGTTTCTCGATACGTTGCGCGAACGAGTTCTCGAAGAACGCCAGCAACCCCTTCTCAATTCCATAACGCGGATTTGATTTATTGTGAATATCGACATTGCCGTCAAAAAGACGCTGGAGAAACGCCAAATCAATGCCTGGCCAGCCGGACAAATGTATTCATTTTTTTGAAGCGTCGTAGATGAAGGCATCATTGTTAAAACGCCCGTCGGCTTGGCTGCTGAGGTCATTGGCTTGGGCACATAGGCGGTGATATTAGCGTCGTGACAAGCCAGGATTTCCCCGCTTTTGAAGTAACCGCGGTCAGCCACTACCGACAGCATTTCTGACGCCATCGCCTCGCGGGCCTGCTTGGCCATTGGGTGAGCTGATCGCGGTCGGAACGCGCTGAAGTCCTCAGAAATCATAGCAATGGTTCGCGAAGGTGCTTATACACACCTGACGAAGGAATTATCACGTCCAACCACCTCACCCGGATTGAGTACTTCCGCTACCTGCAAGGCCCCAAAGAAGCAAACGTGCTGCGCGTCGTGCTGCCTGACGGGGGTTCCAAATTGAATACGAAAGGCCTGAAGACAAATTCACTTTCCTGTCCTTTCAAGGGAGTCAATTGATGCTGGAGCAGGATGATTTGTGTCCATTCGACACGGCCCCCTCAGTAGGGGGCAGAACAATCCCTCGGGCGTTGAAATATAACCATTCGGAAAAAAATGGGTCGAGTGTCGCTCGGGCCGGTAGGCAATACCATTTGAATCCAGCATATTTTAGGGGCCGGGAGCAGGGAGCAGCAGGACGGAACCACTCGAGCAATTCCGCTATCGCCGCATTCATGAATCCCCGCCTGCCTATTTACCTGCGAGCTGTTTGCTTGCTTGTTTAGTTCGCCGGTGAGGAATAGATTCGGTTTTGAGCGTTTTCACACCCAAAATTGAAATGGATATCGCCGTGACTCAATTCCGATTGCTCGTTCAGAACTGCACTCCTGACGCCAGCGACCTCTACTTCGTCGTCGAACAAACCCGGGCCGCTAAGCCTTGCGAAATGGTGCATCAATCCAGTGCGGTGACCGAATGCGCGTGATGATTCTGGATGATGACCCCTGGATAGCAAACCTTCTGGAACAGCTGGTTTTGAGCATCCGTCCGCTGGCACAAGTCGATTGCTTTGGCGATGTTGCCAGTGCCTTGTATGCCTGGCAGCAGAGTGCCTACCAGATGGTCATGGCCGACTGGAATCTACCGGATGCCAGCGGTGTAAGCCTGTTGCAAACGATTCGTGCACAGGATCTGAAAATACCGCTGATTATGATCACCGGACGTTCCGATCGAGAAAGTGTCTTGGCAGTCAAGTCTCTCGGGATCAGCGCGTTTTTTACCAAGCCGTTTCAAGTGTCGCGTGTCGTTGATTGCCTCAAAGCGCTCCTTCCTGCCGATACGGCTGTGCAAGTGCCCGCTGTTATTGATGAAAACCTGATCGACTATCTCAGTGGATTATCCACCCATGGGCTGGATCTGCCGTTACTCGCTCAGGTGAAGGAAAAACTCCAGCGTGGATATGGGGGAGAGCAGCTGGATATTCGCGATTTGGTCCAGGATTGGCAGCATGATCCGGCGCTGTGCGCTCATCTGATTGCGGCAGCCAACAGCGCGGCGTATCACGGGGTGGGCCAACCCTGCACCAGTTTGATCGATGCCATTAAACGATTGGGCGGGCTTACCAGTGTGAATCTGGCGTTAAGCCAGGCCCTGCGACAGACCAATACCCAAACCAATGGGGTGCTGATGACCTGCATGCAGTCTTATCTGGATGATGCCGAGGGTCTGGCTGAACAGGTTGTTTTCCTGGCTCGACGATGCAAGCTGGATCCGACGCCACTACAGAGTGCTGCGTTGCTGCACCGGATGGGCGAGCTTTGTGTGCTTTACCAAATCCAGAAGTGGGAGGGCCAGGGGCATAGGGTGGATGAAGAACTGCTCACCCATGCCCTGCGTGATTTCGCCGCCCCCTTTGCCATCAAGTTGAAAGCCGCCTGGGGACTCCCTCAAGCACTGCGTGAGTTGATAGGTGCGATCTATGCGTTGCCTCCCATGCAGATACGCCGCGAACAAGTGGTCATGCGCCTTGGGGCTGCTATGAATAATGGAGAGCCTGAAGCGGACCTCAAAAGACTGCAACGATTGGCGGGCCTGGCCTGAGCGCATTCGGGGACACCAACAGGACATCTCACCGCCGAAAAGCCGGGCGAGGATTTTTTGTTATTAAATACAAGGGATTTGCGAGGGCCAAAGGAATGTGCGACAAGACGTTTATCTATATTTCCGTCCTATTCCCTTGGCTCAAATATGCACATTTTTATCCACGGGGTTCAGGGTTAATGTGATGCATACGAACTAAGTTGCAGACGCTCTCAACAGGGTTCTAATTTTAATATTGAAGGCTTGATGGTCTTCTGTAATGGGACAATGCGGGTGAGAAAACATAAGTTTTTTGCATTGAGCTGGGGCGTAACCATCACTCTGGTGGTGGGGTTAGGGGTAAGCATTCTGGGTGGCTGGATCCTCGAACGCATCAACGAGCAGCAGGCTCAAGAAGCGATCGCCGCCGCCACCGAGGAAGCCGCGGAGTTGGTTTTAACTCGCCTCGGTCTTTACCAATACGGATTGCGTGGCGCTCGTGGCGCGGTGCTGACAGCGGGTGAGCATGGCATCAGCCGCGAAGTTTTTGACCAATATCACCAAACGCGCGACCTCGCTGCCGAGTTCCCCGGCGCAAGTGCTTTGGGCTTTATCAGGCGAGTACCGGAGCGCGATGAACGCGAGTTTCTCAAATACGCTCGGGCCGATGGCAAAGCCGATTTCTCCATTCGTCAACTCTCACCCCATTCAGGCGAGCGTTACGTTATCCAGTATGTCGCACCGGCTGAGGGAAACCAGGCTGCAATTGGTTTGGACATTGCGTCGGAAACCGCACGGCGAGAGGCTGCCCAATCCTCGATACAAAGCGGTAGGGTACGGATTACCGGGCCCATCACTCTAGTGCAGGACATAGGGAAACCGCAGCAGTCTTTCCTGGTGTTGATGCCCATCTTTCGCGGCGCAGAGACACCGGCGACCGCTGTTGAGCGAGAGGCCGCAGCGTTTGGCTGGAGCTATGTCGTGTTGCGGACAGAGCAGGTACTGAGGGGCCTGCGCATAGAAAATGAGGCGGTGCATCTGCGGCTGAGGGATATCACCGTCCCAGGGCGAGAGAAGCTGTTTTATGAAAGCACGGACGACTCGACTAGCCATGAAACGCTGATGACCCACCAGGTGGAGCGCGAGGTATACGGGAGGCGATGGCAAGTTGAACTCAGCGCGCACCCGTTGTTCATCCAGCGCCTGCATCAGGTTTCACCAAAGGTCGTCCTGTTGATGGGTGGTTTGCTTACTCTACTTCTGGCTACGCTGGCTAGTGTCGTGAGTGTCAGCCGTCAACGCCGGCGGCAGATATTCGCCGAGCAGGCAAGACTGGCTGCCATCGTCGAAAGTTCGGCCGACGGCATTATCGGAAAAACACTCGATGGCATCGTCACCAACTGGAACAAAGGGGCCGAGCACCTTTTTGGCTATACCGCCGAGGAGGCTGTGGGCCAGACACTGGTCAGTCTGGTTGTTCCTGAGGAGCGTGTCGCTGAGGAAGATCATATCCTTGCGCGCATAAGGGCCGGGGAGCGTATCGCCAGCTTTGATACTCAACGCCGTCGCAAAGATAGCCGGCTGATCGATGTCTCCGCCAGCATTTCACCGATTTATGGCGAGGGTGGTCGCGTCATTGGCGCCTCCAAGACGATAAGGGATATCTCGGCGAAAAAAGCAGCAGAGGCCCGAATTCTCGAACTCAATTCCAACCTGGAGGAACAGGTTGCGCAACGAACTTCCGAGTTGCGGCATCTCAATCTGTTGTTGGGCACTGTGCTGCGCTCGGCCACCGAGGTTTCGATCATTGCGACGGATCTCGATGGCGTTATCCGTGTGTTCAACAAAGGTGCCGAGCATTTGTTGGGTTATGACGCCGATGAGTTGCTGGGTCAGCACACACCTGAATCGATCCATGTACCAGAGGAAGTCGCTGCTCGCGGCGTTGAACTGAGCGAGGAGTACGCTCAGGCCATCGACGGTTTCCGTGTGTTGACCCATAAACCTGAGCTTGAAGGTGCAGAAACCCGGGAGTGGACTTACATACGTAAGGACGGCTCGCGGTTTCCTGTCACGCTGGTGGTCACCTCCATGCGTGATGGCGACGGGAAATTGAGCGGCTACCTGGGCATCGCGGTGGACATCACAGAACGTAAAGCGGCGGAAAGGGAGCTGGCGGCGAGCCTGGAGACGACACAGAAACAACGTAGTGAACTGATGGCGATTCATGATCAGTTGCTGATGGCTGCTGAAGTAGCCGAACTGGGCGTCTGGTCCTGGACGTTGGCGGACAATGCCTTGCAGTGGAATGACCGCATGTTCGAGTTCTACGGTCAGCCACTGACGTTGCGCAATAATGGACTGAGTTATCAGCACTGGTATTCGCGAGTTCACCCCGACGATGCGGTGTCAGCGGCTGAAAAGCTGAGTGCCGCCGTCGAGGGGAGTGGTGTGTACGACACCATTTTCCGTGTCGTCCGCCCGGACGGCCAGATCCGCTTCATACAGGCAGGTGCGCAGGTCGAACGCAGTCCGAGCGGTGCGGCGCTGCGTGTGACGGGTATCAATCGGGACATCACCTCCCAACGCGAGCTGGAGTCACACCTGCTCTACGCCAAGGAACAGGCCGATACCGCGAGTGCGGCCAAGTCTGCCTTCTTGGCCAACATGAGCCATGAAATACGCACGCCGATGAACGCCGTGCTGGGCATGTTGCAGTTAGTGCAGAACACTGACCTGAATGGTCGTCAACTCGACTATGTGACCAAAGCACAGTCTGCTGCGAAATCCCTGCTGGGCTTGCTCAATGACATCCTTGATTACTCCAAGATTGAGGCCGGCAAGCTGCAACTCGACGTGCACCCGTTCGAACTCGAACCGCTCATGCGTGACCTCTCCGTAGTGCTGGCCGGCAACCAAGGTGAGAAAGAAGTCGAGGTCATGTTCGACTTGGACTCCAATCTACCCAACGACCTGATCGGCGATAGCCTGCGGCTGCAACAGGTGCTGATCAACCTGGCGGGTAACGCCCTCAAGTTCACCCTGGAAGGCCAGATCGTGGTCAGCGTCGAGCAACTGATGCGCACGGAAAACTCTGTGAGCTTGCGCATCGCCGTTTCTGATACCGGTATCGGTATCAGCCCGGAGCAACTTCAGCGCATTTTTGAAGGATTCACTCAGGCCGAGGCTTCAACCACCCGCCGCTTTGGCGGCACCGGTCTGGGCTTGGTGATCTGTAAGCGGTTGGTCAGCTTGATGGGCGGTGAACTTCAGGTGGAGAGCCAGCGGGGTATGGGAAGCCGCTTCTGGTTCGATATCACCCTGGATGTAGCGCCCAGTTCGCTGCTGAGATCTGACAGCCCTGGAGTCGATGTGTCCATACGGATACTGGTCGTCGACGACAACGCCATGGCGGGTGAATTGCTGTTGCGAACCGTTCATGCATTAGGGTGGCAGGCCGACCACGTGAGTGGTGGCACGCAAGCTGTGGAATGGGTGAAAAACGCCCAGGCGAGAGGCGAAGCTTACGACGTGGTACTGATGGACTGGCGGATGTCCGATATGGATGGGCTGAGCGCTGCGCAATTGATCCATCAGCAGGGCAACGGCGTACCTCCTCCAATGATCATTATGATTACCGCTTACGGCCGTGAAGTGTTGGCCGACGCAAGCGAGATGGGAGACGCTCCCTTCGTGGGGTTTCTCACCAAGCCTGTCACGCCTAAGCAGTTAGCCGACGCTGTTCAGCGAGCACTGAACGGCAAAGGCCTTGCGCAGCCCCTCCCGTCCAAGTCAACTGTTGGCAGGCCGCAGCGTCTGGCTGGGCTGCGGCTATTGGTGGTGGAAGACAACATGCTTAATCGGCAGGTTGCCGATGAGTTACTGACAGGGGAAGGCGCTCAGGTGATGCTGGCTGAAGGTGGGCTGGAAGGTGTGAGCAGGGTGATGGCTGAGAAGGTGCCCTTCGACGCCGTGTTGATGGATATTCAGATGCCGGATATTGATGGCTTGGAGGCGACCCGTCGCATTCGATCGAATCCACGCTTTGCAGCGCTGCCGATTGTGGCGATGACCGCCAATGCCTCCAATACCGACCGTGAGGCCTGTCTTGCTGGGGGGATGAACGAGCATGTCGGCAAGCCTATAGATCTGGAACAACTTGTCGCAACGCTGCTGTTTCAGGTGGGCCGCGAGGATAGCCAGGCATCTCTAGCCTTGAGGGAAGCCAAGATAGGAGAAGGCGTCATCGAGTCTCGCGCATCGATCATTGATCGTTTTGGCGGTGACCTCGAGTTGATCCGCAACGTACTGCGTAACTTTGGCCCGGAGCTAGAAAAACAGCTTGTCCGGTTGCACGATCAGATCCAGCGGCAAGACGCATCGGGGGCCGCTTTCGTGCTCCATTCCATTAAAGGCAGCAGCGGGACCATGGGTGCCAAGGCGGTGTCGCTACTGGCCGGCGACCTGGAGCACACACTAAAACACGGCGATGCAGAGTCTGTAGCGAGCCTCATTGCTGACGCAACATGGTTTGACGAATTGAGCAGATTACTGCAACAAAGCCTTGAGCAGATGAATGTCGACTTTGGTCAGAGCCCGAGCGCAAAGGTCTGTATTGACTCCGAATTGATGTCGCTCACGCAATGGCGAGAATCCCTTGAAGAGATTTTGCTATTGCTGGACGCGGGTAACCTTCAAGCCATAGAGCTGGCAGACGCATTGGCGTCAAAAACGCCGCCATCCCTGCGCCCACAGTTCGACGAACTGGTTGTCATGGTGCAGTCACTAGACTTTTCCGCTGCGATGCCGATTGGTCGTGACCTTTTGAGATCTGCCTGATGGAACAATCGATGGAAACCTGGTTACCACATCCCCATAACCGCCCAAAACTCCTCATTGTTGACGACCAAACGATTAACATCCGGGTACTCCATGAGTTGTTTCGTGAGGACTGTGATGTGTTCATGGCCACCAGCGGTGAGCAGGCGATCACGGTATGCCAGACCCAATCACCCGATCTGATTCTGTTGGACGTGGTTATGGAGGGCGTGGACGGGCATGAAGTATGCCGTCGACTCAAGGCTGACCCTGCGACCCAGGACATCCCTATCATTTTCATTACCGCACAGCAGCAGGAGTCGGATGAGGTACTAGGTCTGGAACTTGGCGCGGTGGACTTCATCAGCAAACCCATCAACCCAATCATTGTCAGAGCCCGTGTGCGAACACACCTGACTCTGAAACTACAGAACGATCTGCTGCGTTCCATGGCATTAATGGATGGCCTTACTGGAGTGGCTAATCGACGCAAATTCAATGAGGACATATTGGCGGATTGGCGCCAGTGCTTTCGAGAGCAAAAGCCGCTGTCGCTCATCATGGTGGATGTTGACTTTTTCAAACGCTACAACGACCAATATGGGCACCAGGCTGGGGATGGCTGCTTGAAATCTGTTGCCCAAGCATTGTCTGAAACGGTTAGACGCCCCTACGACCTGGTCGCTCGGTATGGTGGCGAAGAGTTTGCCTGCATCCTACCCAATACAGATCTTTGCGGAGCGGTCCAACTTGCAGAAAAAATGCAAGAGCATATTCGGGCGCTGGGTATCGAGCATTCTGCATCTGATGTAGCTCGTGTGGTAACTCTTTCTCTAGGCGTCGCCACATTGACGCCCACTGACGACCATGAATTCCACACGTTGATAGAGGCTGCGGACAAGCAACTCTATGAAGCGAAGAAAGCTGGTAGGGCCCGGGTATGTTCATCTGCAATGTCGTCCAGTTAAGGATTTTTCCCTTTGCTGAGCGCATTTTCAGCTCGGTGTACTGATCGTTGAGAGTGTTGGTGCGGTAGTGCCTACATGGGGGCTGTCGACTAACCTTCACCAGTCTTGACAGCGCGAAAAAGGTTTGAGCTGACTTGTCTCTGACGGTGCCGCAGAGGTCACCTTGAGAATCCTGGTCAAGCGCACGCGCTACCTCACGGAAGCTTTTCCCAAAACCTCACCACTCTCGCGTAAAGCGTATCCGTCCGGCCAAGTCACCTTCCAAGCCCCGCAAAGCCAAGACATGGTGTGCACTTAAATTTAAGTGGGCATCAGTTCTAGCCTTTTAAGCGGGTATTTCATGCAGCCAACACGCCGCTCCTATTCCAAGTCCTTCAAGGCTCAGGTCATTCAAGAGTGTGCCCAGCCCGGCGCTTCGATTGCCAGCATTGCCCTTAGCCATAGCCTCAAGCTCAACGCGAACGCCCATTTCATAGTGTATTTCTGATGGCCGCTGAACTCCACGCCGGCCAGGCCACAAAGCAAGTAGGCAGAGGCCACAAGAGGGCTGAGCGAGTGGACAGGTTGGCCCACCAATGACGCTCGTCCGATTTCTGCAGCGGAGATGCCATAGGCCGCTGCAGCTTTGGCAAGAATTGGCAGGACATCATAGTAGAAGGCGTCATTGGACATGAAGAAGGTGCCCGGAATACTCGCCAACGCAGTGATCGGAGCCATGTATGGGCCCCAGGTCTCTGGCAGCATTGGCAGCATTGGCAGGAAGCTTGCTGGCATCGCATTGACCATGCCCGTTCCGGACAGGATGCCTGCCAGGATGCTGGCCGCGAGGAAGATCGCGATCTGATTCAAGGCCGTCGGCGCGTGGGCAGAAATTCGGCGACGTTGATCCTGCATGTGCAGTTAGTTGATCGGAGAATGCGACCATGAACAAAATGGAGAGTGGCAACACCTCTGTTACCAGACCAGCCATCAAGCCCACCGTCAGACAGGGGTTTAACCAGAACAGCTTTGGACGACGCAGTTCGGCACTTTCATCTGACATGGATGGCAGACCTTCGTCGTCAGCCTCATCGTCAAACACGGTGGCGGCAGCGCCCACCGATAAGCGCAGCGTGCCCAAGCGTTGACGCTCAAGAATACCGATGAAGTAAGCCAGCGCCATAACCCCCAGGAAGCCCACCACCATGACCGGAATCAGCGGGACAAACAGCTCGGAGGTATCAACCTGCAAGGACGCTGCGGTACGGGCCAATGGACCGCCTCACGGCAACAGATTGGTCACGCTCGCCGCAAGTATCACCACACAGGTGAGTGATAACGGCGAGTCGCAGGCGCTTGAACAGCGGCAGCATCGCGGTGACGGTAATCATGTAGGTCATTGAACCGTCACCATCCAGGAATACTAGGCCTGCCAGCAGCGCGGCAAAAACCACGGCCTTCATCGGGTCGCCGTTGATCAGCTTGATGAATTTGCGAATGATCGGATCGAACAGACCGGTATCGAACATCTACGGTGCAAGGCGCGAGCACGCCAGTGGTGCGTTTTATGAACTGGCGCTGGCTGGGACCGAGCCTTGGATTCGGCGGCGGTCAGCAGAATCCACCCTAACCCTTGTTGCTGCCGACAGAGCCATTTGTCACCGCAATGCGCGCTTTAGGGTTTGGCACCCCCAACGCCAGCCTTAGCATGTCGTTGTTTTGCTCGGCGCGCATCACTCTTCGTTTTGGATAAGGACGGTTAGCTCCTGTCGATACTTTGTCTCTGGACAGTATCGTAATCGAAGGGTTTAGTTCCATAGAAAGAATGGATTTCTGTTGCCCAAGACTTGTCGGCCATATTAGGCCAACTGTCCTTGTCAAAGCCTGGTGCATTTTCCAAGCGCTCTTTCTCTATATTGAGTACGAAGCGCTTATTGAGTGTATCGAGTGACAATGCGTTCCAAGGTACCGCAAACAGTTTTTCTCCCATGCCAAGAAAGCCACCAAAGGATAGAACGGCATAACTCACTCTACCGCTGCGAACATCCAGCATGATTTCCTTAATATCTCCCAAGTCCTCTTCATTATGGTTATAAACATCATTTCCAATGAGCGTGTCTGCACCCATCAGGTCGGGCCCGGGCCCCTGTTCCTCGGAGCCGGCATCTCGTAGGAGGTTGGTTTTGTACATGCCATAGGTATCGCGATCTTCATAGTTCATTGCTATCTCCTATCAACAATCAACAATCAATCAGAAAATGTATATGCAGCCTTTATGGCTGTATTATTGAGAGTCACCCGCTTTTGAAAAGTTTGAATTTTTTTTCGAGTGACGACGAATGGTAAGTTGGGAATAAAAATAATATTTAATCAGCTTTTAATTAGGATGCTTTGTGTTGTTTTATATATTGGCATTCACCTGCATTGCTTATCGTATAGACCTGAATAAAGCGATTTCCTGTTGTGGCAACTATGTCTCCAGCTTGCATATAACCTCATAAATATGACGATTAAGTTTTGCCCGCAACTGTAACCAAGCTCGGTCAGCGAAGCGAACTAATTGAGTGATAGTCCATATAGGGAACTCCAGTAAAGTCCGGAGCAGGACATCAAAGCGGCAGGCGAATGTCCGCTTCTGGCCGATTGTGTTGAAAAAGTCGGTCCATCCAGACTGCCTGCATACTGACCGCAGAAAACGCCTTTTTTGCGCGTTGCTACGCGAAATCTGAGCGCGGAATCCTCTGCTCAAATTAAAGATTTTCAATCTCAAACGCGTACTTTTCTGCCGTAGAAACCATGGCCGACTTTTTCAACAGAATCGGCCGATTGCTGCCTGTCGTGACGGGCAGTAACCCAAAGCAGTCAGTCATGAAGGGCGGAAAACGGCCGTTTTTGTTGATTCGACTGAGACATGGAACGGTTCTTTTCTGGTCAACGTCTGAGTCCAGGTGCCGTTGCGTGGTCTTCGTGTTGACGCTCACGCATTCGCCGAACACGGTCACGTCATGCGGCTTTAGCGACTAAGCCCCTTGCCAGTCATTAGTCAACGGCAACGGACTCGTTTCAAGCAACTTGAAATAGTCGGGGATACCGGGATCAGTGAATGTGTTTTCTTGACGAAGGTAGCTGTCGTCGAAATCAGCTCGTCGATCTGCTTCTCGTCTTTTGTTATGTTGAAGGCGTGATCCATGGGCCGGACAAGCAGCTCATGTTCTCCGGAGTGATAGCTGATAAAGCTTTTTCCGAGGGTTGGCTGCGGAGAAACGATGTCGTCGTTAGTGCCGACGGCGACGAGCAGTGGCCCCTTGTAATGGGTGATCTCGGCGGCGGCATCGAGGGTCATCAAGCTGACAAAGAACGCGGATTTAAGCTTGACCTCGCCACCACCAGGTACTGCCAGTGCGACGGGGGTGTCACCGCTGTGCAACGCTTCCTTGATCTTCTCGGCGCCCCACAGCAGCGGGAAAGCGGCTCCCATATTGGTCGCAGGGTTCCAAAGTGCGACCGCGTCGAGTTTATGCGGGGTCCGTCCTGCTACAGCAGCACCAATTGCTCCGCCCATGCTCCATCCAACAAGCGCCATGCGGTTGGCGTCGACGCGCCCGGACTTGGCCAGAAAGTCGAGCGCAGCCAGCCCATCCTCAACATCCGTATCGAGTGTGCCGTCGGTCTTGGCACCATCACTGTCGCCATCAAAACGGTAATCGATACGGAGGCTGGCAATGCCTTGTTCGGCCCAAAGACGTGCGGCCCGGGCATAGATACCTTCATTGACGGCCGGAATGATCCCCTCATCCCTACTGCCCCCGAAACTGTGAAGTAACAGAATTACCGGGGGCTTCTTAACGCCGTCGGGCAGGTTCAGGGTGCCGACGACGTTCATTCCCTCAACGGAGAAGGTGACTTTTTCTTCAGCCGCAAACGCGAAATACGGGGCTGTAACCAGGCTTGCGAGAAGTACTATACGGGTCAATAAACTAGGCATGGGAGCGATCCTCCGCTAGACGGGTAAAGGTTTAATTCTTGGGCTGGGGGGCGTCGCCCGAAGATGCAGTCGGCGTTCCGAGCAGTCCGATAGCGCTGTACCAGAGCGGTCCTTGATTGATGCGGTCGGGGTGGAGTTCGATCATCTTGTCGAAGAACTCACGTGGGGTCGGCTTCTCGGCGAGTAGTTCTATGGCATCCAACAGGTATTGGCGGGTCTGCTCCAGAATGACTGGATCATCGGCACGATTTTTCTGTTTGTGCCCAGCAATAACGATGCGCGGTTTCAAAGCTTCTACTTGGTCGATCGCCTTGACCCAAGCTTGGAGCCCCCCGTTGCCGCCTTCGAGGAGATATTGGTGTACACCGTTGTAGGCAACGTCGCCGGCCACCACCAGTCCCATGGACGGCACATACAGCACCGTGGTGTCGTCAGTATCTGTATGACCGACGTCTATGGCCTGGATGGTATTGCCCTCAAGCGTGAAGCCTTCAGCAGGTATCGGTTGAGCAATAACATCGGTCTTTCCAATGAGCCCGGGAAAGTCCTTGTCATATACCTTTTCGCGTCCGACAGTGGCCTGCTGATGCATGAGTCGGATCGTGCCTTCGGTGGCATATACAGTGGCCCCTGGGAACCGCTCGAGGATCTGTTCAGTGCCGAACCAGTGATCGCCATGTCCGTGGGTCACGTAGATGTATTTCAAGTGCTTACCGGATTGCGCAACCCAGTCGCTGACCTTTTGCGTTTGCTCACGGCTCATTGGCGGATCGATCAGCACAGCGTCGGTTTTCCCGAAGATCAGGGTTGAGGTGATCGGCGATGAAACGATGCGATCACCATTGGGTAGGCGTTTATCGCTCGCCCTAGTTACCCCGTCAGTAACGAGTACTTCATAGGACAATGCCGAAGGGTGGGACATATCGTTCTCTCCTGTACTTTTCGCTGCTGCGGACTCGGCAGCGCCTGATAAGCAGGAGGCCGTGACCAAGATAGTGGTGAGCAGTGCTCGAATGGAGTTGCTGGGCCTGCACTGTTTTCGGGGCGGGTTGCGCTCACAGATCGTCCAGCAGTGGCTCAAGGAAGCCGGTAACAAATACCCACGGGTGATCGGTGGCTAAAAGGCCATGCGTACCTTCCTGCTGGAGACCATTGAGTCGGCAGTTGAGCCGTGTGAGTTCGTCGTCGGTGGCATGACCGGCACTGGCAAGACTGATGTACTTGCGCAATTGCGCAATTGCGCAATTGCCCAATGCTCTGGATCTGGAAAGTCATGCCAACCACCGAGGCTCTAGCTTCGGCAAGCGCTTCACCGACCAGCCAGCGCAGATTGATTTTGAGAACCTCGTGGCCCTAGACATATTCAAGAAGCGTGCGGCGGGTATCAAACAATTCGTAGTGGAAGACGAAAGCCGCCTTGTCGGCACCTGCAATGTGCCGCTGGAGTTGCACCACGGTATGCAGCGCTACCCGTTGGTGTGGCTGGAGGACCGCTTCGACAACCGCGTCGAGCGTATCTTGCGCGATTATGTGGTGAATTTCTGCGCCGAGTTCGTCACGCTCCACGGGGAAGAGAGCGGTTTCAGCCTGTTCGCCGGGCGTTTGTTGCAAAGCCTGGACAAGATCAACAAGCGCTTGGGCGGTCAGCGCCATCAATGGTTACAGGCGATGATGCATTCCGCTCTTGATGTGCAGCAGCGCAGTGGGTGGAGATGCACCGTGGGTGGATCGAAGGTCTGCTGCGCGAGTACTACGACCCGATGTACGCCCACCAGCGCGAGAGCAAAGCCGGTCGTATCGGATTTGCTGGCGAGCAAGACGCGGTCATCGCTTACCTGGCTGAACGTAAAGCCAGCCGTTAGGCTGTGGTTGATACTGCTAGTCATTCGGTGATCTGGATGTCACTAGGGGTGTCAGTCGCGTTGGTACGCTTTGAGCTTTCCTAAGTCCTCTTGTGCTCGCTTGCGGAAGTAGCAATATAGAAATTTCTGAACAGCTCCGCTCGGAGTGTGGTGCTCTTCACTCGCATGGCCGAGCATCTCAAACTGGGCGCCAAATTCCGCGGCTAGGTGGTCAACATTGTAACGCTGGGCCGGAAGGCCGCTGCACCGATCCGGACCCTCTTCGGCAAATGTGCCAACGACTACGAAGCCTCCTGGTTTGAGCGCTCGGTCCAGCGCATGCAGGTAGCGCGCGCGATCTCCCGATTCGGTCAAGAAGTGAAAAACGGCGCGGTCATGCCACAAGTCATACTTATGCTTAGGAAAAATCGCTGTAGTAACATCAGCTTCCAGCCAGTGCACCGAGGCTGCATGTTCACCAAGTCGATTGCGTGTGACGTCCAGTCCGGAGACGGAAATATCTAGCACAGTCAAGTTCCGGTACCCGGCCTTGAGGAGGTCATCGATCAGGGTCGAAGCACCGCCACCGACATCGATAAGCACCGCATCAAGACTCAATCCCGTCTGGCGAATTAACGCCAGCGACATGTCGGCATGCTCCTGGTACCAGCTAACAACGTCAGATGCCTTCTCGGTGTAAACATTTTCCCAATGTCTTTTACTTTGCATGTAAGTCCTCACTGGTGCTTTACGTTTATGGGGCCGCCACATATACCTGCTTAGGCGATCAGCTCAACGTCAGGGATTGCTGCTGTGGTCTCCTTAAGTAACGATAAGAACTCCACAGCGTACGGTTTATCACTTTCCGTGGGTGATGTGGCGGTCCATGTGTCTGAGATTAGTCCATCGTGTGTGATGGGTTTAGCAGTGACATATTGGCGATGGAGGTAACTTTGCACCGCCCAGCGCGGCAGAGCAGCAGCACCTATGAAGGTAGTCACCTGCCGCGACCGCCACGCCGACTGAATAGAATATTTTGAGCTACTGCCGGACGGACAAACTCGCAACGGAGCGAACTGTGGCCAATGCACCGAAACATGGCCTGTGCTTTTAACTTGGCCATGCATCTCGTCTCAAGCAATCAACATAGTCATCAAGTTCAAAGCCTCTTTTTCTCTGGGTTTTCTGGCCTGAGTGTTCGCATTTCGATTCGTTTTCATGATTGAAATACGTTTGGATGTATCCCCTAGGGGGGATATGATGTTGGCGTATTTATCGGGTCTGAGGCTCAAGTCATGAGTGAACACGATCATCCCCATACGCACCGAACCCATGAGGCGATTATCAAGCGCCTCAAGCGGGCCGACGGTCATCTGCGCAGCATCATTACCATGATCGAAGACGGTCGTGAGTGCGTCGACATTGCTCAGCAACTGCATGCCGTGGAAAAAGCGGTGTGTCAGGCCAAGCGAACGTTTATCCAGGATCACATTGATCACTGCCTGGAGGACACCGTCTCGGCGTTGAACAATGGCGAGCGCGCCCCACTGGAAGCGTTCAAGCAAATCACTAAATACCTCTAGGTCTGTCATGACCTACAAGGTTTGGCCAGTGGGGCAGTGGGGCCACTGGTTCTATCCGGGCCATCTTGCCGCTCCGCAAGCTCTACGGTTTCTGATCTGAGGGTTGGCAAAATCTTAAGAACTAAAGCCCCCTCAACTTGGCCAGCGGCGATGCTGATCGTCAATCACATATGGGTGTTCGTGATCCGCCCCATCTTGGCCGTCGAGGTGAGTGTGATCGTCCGGCAGGTTCTCATGGGTGTGTTTGATCGATTCTTGGTCATGAGCAGGACGCCAGATCACTATGCTGACCGCCAATGCGCTACCAGCCACGACAACGAGCCCAACAAACGATGCCGTGAGGCTGATGTTGGCACCCAGCCATCCCGCCAATGGGTAGGTAACCAACCAGCAGGCATGGGATAGAGCAAATTGGGCGGCAAACAGCGCCGGGCGATCTTCAGCATGTGCCGAGCGACGCAATAGCCGACCGCTTGGGGTCTGGGCCAAGGAATAGCCCATGCCCAGCAGTATCCACAGAGGCAGCAGGAAGTTGTAGGTCGTCAGGTTGATACCAAGGCCTAGGCCGACGACCAATATTGCTCCGCCGAATAGCATGGCCGTCCGGTCTTTGATGTTTTTCAACAGCCGGGGTAAGACCAAGGCTGCGATCATAGAGCCGCCACCAAACGCGGCCAGCGCCAATGCCGTAGAACTCTGAGGCAGAGCGAAGCGCGACTGCACCAGCACCACCGTATTAACGATGACCATGGCACTGGCAGCAGCTACTGTCAGATTAAGAGCCAGCAGCCCCCGTAGGCGAGGGGTGGCCAGGAATATGCGCATGCCACGGGTAGTTCGTTCGTAGATGCTGCGTCGCGGCGTCTCCTTCGCCTTTGGCAGCAGCACTGTGGCGACCAAGGCCGCTGAGGCAAGGAACCCGATGACAGTTCCGGCGAACAGGTTATGGAAGCTAATCACGGTCAGCAACGCGGCGGCGAGCATCGGGCTGGCGACACTTTCAAGATCGTAGGCAAGACGCGATAGCGACAAGGCGCGGGTGTAGTCGTCTTCATCCGGCAGTATGTCTGGAATGGTCGCCTGGAACGTGGGGGTGAACGCTGCCGAAGCGGACTGAAGGACGAAAATCAGCACGTAGATTTGCCAGACTTCCGTCACGAACGGCAGTGCGAGCGCGACCAGCGCTCGCACTAGATCCAGAGAGACCAGCATTGCCCGACGAGGTAGATGCGTTGCAAAAGCCGCTGCAATCGGCGCAACGCCGATGTAGGCCGTCATTTTGATCGCTAACGCCGTACCGAGGACGGCTCCCGCTTGGGCGCCTGCAAGGTCGAACGCCAGTAGGCCCAGTGCGAGAGTGGCAAGACCAGTACCTACGAGCGCAATCACTTGGGCGAGAAAGAGATGACGGTAGGTTCGGTTGGCTAGGATTTTCAGGATGAAATATCTCAAGTGGCGAAGTGCGTGACCAGGCGGCTACCGAACTTTTCACGAAGAGACGCAATCAGCTGGTTTCGTCTCTGTTGAGTGCGAATATCCCCCCTGGGGGGATATAGTTCGATCCTAAACCATAGACCATGGCAGCTCAAGAAATAGGCGCTACGCCATCTATCGAATTATTGAAGTGCGGGCCCGCCCATACGGCTTGTATTGTTTTTGCTCGGCGAGGCGACGTGCTCAATGTTTCGATTGCAGCATTCAACTGCTGCGACGCTGCCGGTCGGATGTATTCCCTCCCTGGCTTGTATGGCTAGTTGGAACGTGTGATCATACTTTCATTATAGGTAGGGGGGGTATGGTATGGGTCATATGAGATCGAGCAAAGACAATCTTCTTAAACGCGTAAAGCGAATCGCTGGGCAAATCCAGGCGATTGAGCGAGCACTCGACTCTGATGATGACTGCTCGAAAACCTTGCTTTTGGTCGCTTCGACCCGTGGCGCTATCAATGGGCTGATGGATGAAATCATCGAAGACCACGCTCGTGAACACGTCGCGAATCCGACACTCAGCAACGAAGAAAGAGCGAAAGGTGTCGATGAACTTCTCGAAGCCATTCGCCGCTATTCCAAATAGGATTTGCTCAGATGAGTAATTCGTACACCGACTATTCCCACGACCATATGTTCCTTGGGAAATCACATGAAGAAAACGCCAAGCGAACCTTGTGGGTGGTGGCCCTGACCGTCGTAATGATGGTTGCTGAAATCACCGCGGGTTACCTCACCGGCTCAATGGCGTTGCTTGCCGATGGATTTCACATGGCAACGCACGCTGGAGCACTTGGCATAGCCGCAGCTGCTTACGGTTACGCAAAAAGACATGCCTCAAGTGCTCGCTACAGTTTTGGAACTGGCAAGGTGGGAGACTTGGGTGGCTTCGCCTCTGCTCTGATATTGGGACTGGTCTCCTTGGGAATTGCCGGAGAGTCGCTATTCCGTCTCTTTCAACCGACTCAAGTGCAATTCCAGACAGCGACTCTTATCGCAATTGTCGGATTAGCAGTGAATGTGGTGAGCGCGCTTTTGCTGTCTGGCGGTCATGATCATCACCATGGGCATGACCACGGCCACGATGAATCTCACCATGCGCATGGTCACGACAATAATTTGCGCTCTGCTTACGTTCACGTCATTGCAGATGCACTGACTTCGGTTCTGGCCATCGCAGCACTGCTTGCTGGTCGATACCTTGGTTGGGTATGGCTCGACCCTGCAATGGGGATTGTGGGTGCAGTTGTCATTGCACGCTGGGCTTGGTCGTTGATGCGGGTGACTGCGGGTGTATTGCTCGACCAGACAGATGATCATGTCGCTGAAGAGATTCGTGAACTGGTTGAGCGACCGGGAGATGCTTCGATCATTGATCTTCATGTCTGGCAGGTGGGGCCGCAAGCCCGCGCCGCGATTGTGAGTGTTCTAGGCAGCCCAGCAGTGGATGCAGAAAACATACGAGAACGGCTTGCGGCGGTTCATGAGATCACTCATCTGACAGTTGAGTACCGCACGAAGTTGGGCGCTGATTCACCCGATCAGGTCGCCGTTCTGGCTTAGCCATGAACCCGTAGCACGCGTAAGTTCGACGAGGAATTGAACAATGGCCAAGGACATCGAAAATCCCTGTATTTCTGTTTGCCAGCTGAACAGCGAACTGTGCGTCAGCTGCGGTCGCACCAAGGAAGACATCAGAAAATGGAAGCGAATGAAGCGTCCAGAAAAAATGGCCGCTGTACAACGCGCGACCCTGCGTCTGAAAAGCCTGCAAAAAAAGAACTCTTAAACCACCGTCATTTACGTTTTCTACTTTTTCAGCCGAAACACAAATTGTTATTGAGGACAGCGGTACGGGGTTATCCGATGCGGTGCAAGCGCGCCTGTACAACTGTTGCTGATCGTCCTTGGCGAATTGCTTGAGAATGAAATCGACAGAGCATGTCCCGCTGCATGGCCATGAACGGTGGCCATGCCGTGACGGGATGGATGGGGCGGGATTAGTTTTCGGGGTATTCAGCAATGACCTGATCTGTGCCGGCTTTGGTCAGGCCGATTATCTGATAAGCCTCATGTACTCCATCGACTTCCATTCCTGGAGAGCCTAGCGGCATGCCAGGAGCGGTGATCCCGAGAAGGTCGTCACGTTTACTCATCGCAATTATTTGCTCAGCGGGAACGTGGCCCTCAACAAACTTCCCGTTGATCATCGCGGTGTGACAAGACGAGAGTCGTGGAGCGACACCGAGGTCCTGTTTGACAGCACTCATGTTGGTTTCTACATGATCAATGACGTTGAAGCCATTGGCCTCAAGATGCTGAATCCATTTCTTGCAGCATCCGCAGTTTGCATCTCGATGAACATCGATGGTCAGGGCCTGTGCCGCTTGAGCGGTTGAAACGATGAACAGCGCGGCGAATGTTGCGATACGCATAAATCGATTTGAGAGTCGGAAGCTACCTTTCATGAATATTTCCTTTTACCTTGGCCGCGTTGGGATATCCCGCGAAAAAGCAGAACTCTCACCCGAGCTTTCAGTACGGCTGCTTAGGTTTGGTTGATGGTCTTACCCTTGAGTCGGGGAGGTGGTTCCCCGATCATTCAAAGCTCTTGATGGCGTTGCTAGATCGAATCAGAACCACATCCGAATACCTGCTACAAATCGAGCCTCGTTGGTCTTTTCTCCTTCATCGCTGGCCAGGTCGGCGGTCTTGCCGTAGGAGCGATTCCAGGTAACCCCGACATAAGGGGCAAATTGGCGAACAATCTCGTAACGCAATCGGAAACCTACTTCGGTGTTGGCCAGTCCAGACCCAATGCCGCGCTGAGGATCATTTTTCCCGTATAAATTTACTTCGGCTGTTGGCTGCAAGATCAAGCGATTGGTCAGCAGAATGTCGTAGTCACCCTCAAGTCGAGCAGCGGTTTGACCATTCTCACCGATGTAAGCAGTTGCTTCGGCTTCAAAGTTATAGAGGGCCATGCCCTGAATACCGAGCGCTCCCCATGTTTGGGGCGACCCAGGCTTGAAGTCTTGTCGAACTCCGGTGACGACATCCCACCATGGGCCGATGGCGTGCCCCCAAAGTGCTTGGAGTTCAGCGTTTTCCGTTACGCCATTGGTACGCTCACCTTCCGAGCGCAACCACAGACGATCAACGTCACCACCGATCCATCCTTTTGCATCCCAGGCCAACGCACTACCGTTGTCAGCATCCTGGTACTCAAATTTATCCAGTAACATGAAGGAATTGAGTTTTTTGTCGTGGACACCATGACCAGCCACATCTGGAAAGGCGGCGGCACGGTCAGCGTCGGTAAGTACGGGCACCGGGGTTCGGCTCGTGGTAGTCGCCCCTCCATCCATGCTTTCCATGCCGTCCATTTGCCCGTCGTCCATGCTCATCTTGCTGTGATCCATAGCCCCCATCTTGCTATGGTCCATGGTTCCCATTGAGCTGTGGTCCATCTTGGAGTGATCCATCGCGCCATCTTTCGCTGTGGTTGGCTTGGATTTTTGCGCAGTCGAAGGCTTTGAGTCCGCACTTGATGGCATCGCCATCGACGGATCCATCTCTTCAGCGGCTTGGGCCATGACAAAGAATGCAGGACTGGTAGAGACTGCCAGTGCCATCAGCATTGAGCGTAGAAAACTACTGGTCATGATCTCAATCTGCCTTTTTGGTTTTTTGGTCATGATCCATCGACTCATGGCTCATCTTGCTGTGGTCCATTGACCCGTGATCGGGCTTCGAATCGTTCGCCATAGTCGCAGGCTTGTCCGTTGCTGTAGCAGGAATAGTAGGTGAATGATCGCTACCATTTTCCCCTGCCAGCACCGTGGACGAAAGTCCACCCAGCAGGCCAACGGCAAAGAGGCAACCCACCAGCGATTTACGATTTAGGTATGTGCTCACAGATCGTCTCCTTTACTCATCAACCCGAACTTCACGGAACATGCCCATTTCCATATGGAAAAGCAGGTGGCAGTGATAGGCCCAGCGACCTAGGGCATCAGCGGTGACTCGATAGCTGCGCTTGGTACCTGGCGGCATGTCAATCGTGTGCTTGCGCACCATGAACTTGCCGTTCTCATCCTCAAGGTCACTCCACATGCCGTGAAGATGGATTGGGTGGGTCATCATGGTGTCGTTCACCAGGGTGATGCGCAGGCGCTCGCCATACTTCAGGCGAAGCGGCTCGGCGTCAGAGAATTTAATACCGTTGAATGACCACGAAAACTTCTCCATGTGACCGGTCAGATGAAGCTCGATGGTGCGATTGGGCTCACGACCGTCAGGGTCCTGAAATGTGCTTTTCAGGTCAGAGTAGGTGAGCACTCGACGACCATTGTTTCGTAACCCGATGCCAGGATCGTTTAGCTTTGGCGTGGGGTTCATGGCTTGCATGTCGACCAAGGGGTTGTTGGTTTCAGAGGCTGGGTGAGTCTGCATTTCTCCACCCATGCCGCCCATGCCAGCCATTCCCGACATATCGCCATGATCCATCCCTGCCATCTTGCTGTGGTCCATGCCTGCCATGTTGGACATGTCACCTTTGTCCATGCTCGCCATCTTGCTGTGATCCATACCTGCCATGTTAGTCATGTCACCGCTGTCCATGCCGGTCATCCCGGTCATGTCACTTTGGTCCATGCCAGTCATCTTGCTATGGTCCATGCCGGCCATGGTGGACATGTCACCTTGTTTCATATCACCGCCGCCCATACCAGCCATGCTGCCATGGTCCATGCCCGCCATACCGCCCATTCCCATGTCATCCATGGTCAAAAGAGGCCGAGGGTCGAGGGCAGGCACCTGTGCCTTTAATCCTTCGCGAACTGCCAGGGTTCCCCGTGCATAACCGGTTCTATCCATAGACTGGGCGAAGATGGTGTAGGCCTCTTCATTGGCAGGTTCTACGATTACATCGTAGGTTTCTGCTACGGCGATGCGGAATTCGTCGACGCTGACCGGGTTGACGTGCTGGCCATCGGCGGCGACAACCGTCATTTTCAAACCAGGGATACGAACGTCGAAGTAGCTCATGGCCGAGCCGTTGATAAAGCGTAGGCGCAGCTTCTCACCCGGTTTGAAAATCCCGGTCCAGTTACTGTTAGGGGCCTGGCCATTCATGAGATAGGTGTAAGTATCCCCACTGACGTCTGCGAGATCGGTGGGGTTCATTTTCATTTCAGCCCACATCTTTCGGTCGGCTACGGCAGCAGACCAACCTTGCTTGCTGACATCGTCGATGAAGTCTCCCACGGTACGTTTGTGGTGGTTGTAGTAGTCCGATTGTTTCTTGAGCTTGGCCATGACGCGACTAGGATCCTCATCGGTCCAGTCGGTCAGCATCACCACGTAATCGCGGTTGTATTGAAAAGGTTCAGGCTCTTGTGAGTCGATCACGATTGGACCGTAAACGCCTGCCTGTTCCTGTAATCCAGAGTGGCTGTGGTACCAGTACGTACCGTTTTGATGAACCTTGAACTTGTACTCATACATGCCATCGGGTGCGATGCCATGGAAACTCAAGCCCGGTACACCATCCATGTTGGCGGGCAGAATGATCCCGTGCCAATGAATGGAGGTGTCTTGGTCCAAGCGATTTTTCACACGCAGGGTGACCGTTTCCCCTTCACGCCAGCGCAGCAGTGGTCCCGGCAAAGAGCCATTGATGGTCATGGCTGTGCGCGGCGAGCCGGTGATGTTTACAGGGGTTTCACCAATAAACAGATCAAATTCGTTGCCGGTGAGTACGCTCGGCAGACCAGGACTGCTCACTGCCCACACAGGAGTGCGCCACAGACCAAGACCACCGAGAATGCCGCCTGCGGCCAGGCCTTTAACGAATGTCCGCCTAGAGGTTTTGGAGTGCATGCCGTTTATGTCCAATCAGTCAAAAGGGAAGCCGTGATAAACAACTAATGAGTTGCTCATACAGGTTGAAGGCAATATCTCGGGAAATCGTGCTTAGCCCGGATTAGCTTCGCACACCGTTGCCAAAGACGAATGGATACGGCAAGCGGACTCAGAAATTGCCACATCTGGACCATCACGGTGATTACATTTCTGTCAGCTTGGGAACACTCCAAGCTACTCAGCAACTGGCGTGGTCGTCACCTTTGTCTTTGCTCTCTGCTACCGGGGTTTGAGTGCCTTGCTTTTGGGCTACCTGGTACGCTTCCATGGAGTTCTGTCTGGCTGCTTCCATGCGTGCGAATACGCGATCACTGCCACCTTCGGCCAATGCCAGAGAAGAAACGGCCAAGGCTGCGATGACAAATAGGGTTTTCATGGATTTCATATGGGTATCCTCGGATAAGATTTGGCTACCCCCGTTGAACCTACATCAAGACGTAATTCGTGGGGGCTAAGCTCAAGACGCGACGCAATCTTAAAACCCGCAACCTGTCAGAAGCCTTAAGTGAGTATTACGGTTGTGTCAGGTTGTGATTTCCTTACGGAATAGCCTCCTGACTGCACTCGGAGTAGGCATCTCGTCTTGGTGGTCTGAAGGTTTCCATACAAAGCTAATTGATCAGAGTTGGATCAAGCCATCTCCGCTGCGCGCTGGTATATGAAATGAACGCTAGAAAAAAGTGTCCATGAGAAACGTGGGCGCGCAGGTCGACCGGGGCTCTCAGATGCCGATTTTGGAAGGGAAGCCAAGTGCTTCAACAATTGAACGCAAGCGCTCTGGGCTTTCGTTGCTTTCGACGTTGACCTTGCCGGCGGCACGATCCACCGAAACGGTTGCCTGGTTATCCAGCGACTGAATGGCTTTGGTAATTTTACTGACGCAGCCTCCACAACCAATGCCTGAAACTTCTAAGACGAACATAGGTATTCCTCTTGTGTTGAGCAGCCCCATTTAGCCGCAACCACAGCATCAACGCTGACATGATGGGAAGGTCAAGAATTGTCTACGTTGTGGCTTAAATAAGGCATTGATCTCAATCTACTTGAGTGTTCCTCAGCCTCAGTGCATTGAAAACGACGGATGCGGAGCTAACGCTCATGGCAATGGCCGCGATCATCGGCGATAAGAGATGTCCAGTCAGGGGATACAGCAGACCCGCGGCGAGTGGGATACCCATCGAGTTGTAGATAAAGGCGAAACCCAGATTCTGCCGCATGTTTTTTACCGTCGCGACAGAAAGGGCCCGCGCCCGGAGAATCCCCATCAAGTCACCCTTTACGAGAGTAAGCTGTGCACTGTTCATCGCGACGTCTGTCCCTGTCCCCATCGCGATGCCTACATCTGCTCGGGCCAGAGCAGGAGCATCATTGATACCGTCGCCCGCCATGGCAACGCGTCGCCCCGTTTTTTGGAGGTCTGCGACCAGACGTTCCTTGTCTTGGGGTTTCACCTCACCGTGTACCTCGTCAATACCCATTTCCTTGGCGACAGCCCGTGCCGTGGTGAGGCCATCTCCGGTGGCCATGATGATCTTTATATGGTCGGCTTTGAGTTTGGTGACAGCCTCCTTGGAGGTCGGCTTGATCGGGTCTGACACCGCCAGCAACCCCGCCAGTATTCCATCGACCGCCAGGTAGATGATGCTGATGCCCTCAAGGCGCAATTGCTCGGCGCGGTTCTTGAGGGGGCTGATGTTCACACCTGCCTCTTCCATCAAGGCGGTATTGCCCAGTTGGATTTTCTTGCCATCGACCATGCCGCTGACCCCGATCCCGGAACCGGACTCGAACGACTCAGGTTTGGTTAGGTCCAGGTTCTCAGCAAGGGCATGATCAACAATGGCGTGAGCCAGCGGATGCTCACTGTCTTGATCAAGGCTAGCGGCCAGTTGAAGTACATCATTGGCAACGAACTTCTGCGTGGCTTCCACACTGTGAAACACCGGACGACCCTCTGTCAGTGTTCCGGTCTTATCCACAATCAGCGTGTCGATCTTGCAAAGGTTCTCGATGGCGCCGGCATCTCTGAACAGGACCCCCATGCTGGCCGCTTTACCGGTGGAAACCATGATTGACATGGGTGTCGCAAGCCCAAGAGCGCAGGGGCAAGCAATGATAAGCACAGCGACAGCGTTGATTAGGCCGAAGACCCAGCCAGGCTCTGGGCCAAACAGCCCCCATCCCAACAGAGTCAGTAGGGCAATCGCGATTACGCCCATCACAAAGTAACCCGCGACGACGTCGGCCATGCGCTGCATGGGGGCTTTAGAGCGTTGGGCACGGGCAACCATCTGAACGATTTGCGACAGCACGGTTTCAGCACCAATTTTCTGCGCTTCCATCACCAGGCTGCCATGGGTATTGAGCGTGGCACCGATCAGGCTATCACCGCTTCTTTTCATCACAGGGACTGGCTCGCCGGTCAGCATCGACTCATCGACCGCGCTTTCGCCTTCCAGCACTGAGCCATCGACAGGAACCTTTTCACCCGGTCTGACCCTGAGGTGATCGCCCTTGTGTACATGCGTTAGAGGGATGTCTTCCTCTTTGCCATCGGCATTGATCCTGCGTGCGGTTTTCGGAGACAGGCCAAGTAGCGACTTAATAGCCAAAGACGTTTGTGATCGAGCTTTGAGTTCAAGCATCTGACCGAACAAGGTCAGCGAGATGATTACGGCTGCGGCTTCGAAGTAGACGCCGATGCGACCCTCTTGGATGAAGGTGGTGGGAAAACTCTGGGGAAACAGCGTGGCTACGACGCTGTAAAGATACGCAGCTGCTGTGCCCAGGCCAATCAAGGTCCACATATTGGGGCTGCGATGACGAATCGAATCGATGCCCCTCACAAAAAACGGCCAACCAGCCCATAAGGTTACAGGGGTTGCGAGGATAAGCTCGATCCAGTTCTGGATAACCCCATGGAAGAGTTGCAACGAGTGTCCCGCCATGGCGAGTACCGTCACGATCACAGTTAATGGCAACGACCACCAAAAGCGACGGGTGAAATCCTTGAACTCGGGGTTTTCTTCCTCTTCCAGCACTGGCGTGACCGGTTCCAATGTCATGCCGCATTTAGGGCAGGTACCGGGGCCAGGCCGACGTATCTCTGGATGCATAGGGCAGGTGTACTCAGTAGCTTCCTGCGTTTCAGCTGCTGTTGAGGTATTGCTGGAGTGATCGGTATTGAACGGTGGAGCGGTAAAACGCTGCGGTTCTGCTCGAAATTTCTCTTGGCACTTCAGGCTGCAAAACTTATACGTCTGCCCCTGGTAAATCTCGCTGAACTTGATTGGTGGGGTAACTGCCATGCCGCACACCGGATCGCGTAGACCTTCATCCAGGACCTTCGCAGGATGGGTGTGGTCTAGGTGACTTGTGGCGTTGGGCATGACTAGTTTCCTTTCTCATCTTTGTTGGTTTTTGCCGAGTCGGCATGTCCACCATGGTGCCCATGGCCGTGTCCAAAAAAATGCATCAAGGGGCAGATCAAAAGGATCAGATAGGGCAGATAAGGCGAAACATGGCCGAAGTGTTCCCGAACCAGGTAGAAGGCGCCAATCGCAATCAGCATGATGAGTACGACACCCATTTTGCTCCTCCAAAATGGAGGGCCCGCGTTTTCAACAGAATGCTGATGAGGGGTCATGATGTAGCTCCCACTGTTATGGCAAGAGTTGCCGTGAGTCTGATACTTGAGCGTAGTCAATGCTCGTTTTAAAACTGTGACCTCGATCAAGTCACGCGTACTACACATTACGCTGAGTGACCATTCAGACCGGTGGTGGCTCCGAAGGGCCGGTGCTTGTGTGGAAAGGGCTCGATGGGCTCTTGATCAGAACTTGGTCGCGGACGTTGCGGACGAGTGTATGCAAGTATTCATGCTCGTCACGAGGCAACGCTCGGCCGACATCCACCTGAAGCTAAGATTACTTTTCTGTCAGTTTCTGATGGAGCAGGCTTATTCGTTGCAAACTCAGCCAAGTTATCAATTTGAGATCCGTCCCATGAGACTTTTGGTTGCTGAAGACGAACCGACATTAGGTATCTATTTACAGCAGGGGCTGACGGAGGCTGGATTTAGTGTTGATCGATTCACCGACGGCGCGGAGGCCCTTCAGCACGCCTTGAACGAGGGATATGACCTGCTGATTCTTGACGTCATGATGCCGGGTTTGGACGGATGGGAAGTCCTACAGAGGGTGCGTGCATCAGGTAAGGATGTTCCTGTACTTTTTCTGACTGCGCGAGACCGTGTTGAAGATCGGGTCAAGGGGCTTGAGCTTGGAGCAGATGATTATCTGATTAAGCCCTTTGCGTTTTCTGAGTTGCTGGCTCGGGTGCGAACTCTGCTGCGTCGAGGGAGTGGCGCGCCATCGCAAACCCATATGAAACTGGCCGATCTTGAGGTTGACCTGCTCAAGCGCCGGGCTATCAGAGGAGGCAAGCGTATCGATCTCACGGCCAAGGAGTTTGCGCTGCTGGAGCTGCTCCTCCGTCGTCGGGGCGAAGTACTCTCGAAATCGCTCATTGCCTCGCAAGTCTGGGACATGAACTTCGACAGCGATACCAACGTGATTGAGGTTGCGGTGAGGCGGCTCAGGGCGAAGATTGATGACGATTTTGAGGTCAAACTCATTCAAACCGCTCGCGGCATGGGCTACATGCTCGATTCACCAGACACGGAACTTGAATGAACCGCCTATCCCTGACAACACGCCTGAGCTTGATGTTCATGCTTTCGGTGACGGTTGTCCTCACCGTTGCCGGAGTCAGTTTCAATCACCTCAGTCAACGTCATTTCGAAATGCTGGATCAGCAAACCCTGGACGAAAAACTAAGCTCGGCCCAAAGGATTTTGGGTGAGATGCGCAGCATCGATAAATTCAGTGAGCTAAAGCCGCAGTTGGAGGCTTTGCTAGGGGCTCACCGTGATTTGACCGCGATCATTCTGAACCGCGACGGAAAGCTGTTTTTCTCTGGCCCAGGGCCGGTTAATGTCCCAGAGCAGTTTCGCACACGGTTAGGTAACACAATGTGGGAGTGGCGGGACGAAGAGCATATTTACCGAGGTGTCACCGCCCAAGCAATCGTTTCCGGGCAGGACCAACCACTGACGGTGATCTTGATCTTTGATGTTACGCAGCACATGTTTTTCTTCGAGACACTTCAACGATGGTTCTGGATAGGGCTCGTGATCAGCGCACTCGTTAGTGCGGGGCTGGGTTGGATGGTTGCCCGCAGCGGTATGCGTCCTATTCGTCAGGTAACCATGGTCGCCGCATCCATGTCTGCTAAATCACTTAAAGAGCGCATCCCATTGGCGCCCGTTCCAAAGGAGCTTCAACAGATGGTGTCGTCATTCAATGCGATGCTGTCACGTCTGGACGATGCTTTTGTGCGACTGTCGAATTTTTCCGCAGACATTGCTCACGAACTGCGGACCCCGGTCAGCAATCTTATGACCCACACTGAGGTGGTGCTCTCAAGAAAAAGGAACATCGAGGACTACGAAGACAATCTGTACTCGAACCTGGATGATTTGAAGCGAATGTCTCGCATGATCGATGACATGCTTTTCTTGGCTAAGTCCGATAATAGATTGCTCAAGCCAGAGAACGATCAGATAGACCTACAGGAGGAGGTGGGGAAGCTGCTTGAATACTACCGTCTGGTGGCTGATGAGCGCAGCATTGAGCTTAGCGTTTCGGGGGCAGGAAGTGTCCGGGGTGACGTATTGATGTTACGCAGGGCGATCTCGAACTTGCTTTCAAATGCGCTACGGTACACGCCAGAGGGCCAAACCATCCGTGTGGATATCCGTCAGAAAAATACGTCGACATTGGTGACGGTGCAAAACCCCGGGAAGACCATTGCGCCTGAACACCTTGAGAAACTATTTGACCGTTTCTACCGCGTAGATCCTGCACGACGTGAAGGAAGCCCTAGCAACGCTGGGCTGGGTCTCTCGATCACTCGATCAATCATTGAAGCTCATGAGGGCAGGATCTGGTGCACCTCGTCCAATGGAACAACTGGCTTTCATATTGAACTCCCTAGTGCCGGACTGAAACGCGCCTGAATTTGGAGACGCCTCTTTAGTCGGCTCCACGCCCAAGAACTCCATCCAACATGGACGTTAGTTTTGCAGGATGTGCGCTTCTGTTTGACCTATATCAACGCTCCGAAAACAGGCGAGAGCTATTCTTAAATTGGCAGAGAGCCAATTTTTAGATTCGAAGCATTCATTCTGGCAGACGCCCTTGAGGCTGATCTTTGGTTTGTTTCTGGTGTCTGCCTTTTTTGCGTTCCACGGTAACCATGCGAGCTTTCCCCTCTTACCCTTGGAGATCGTCATGCAAGCACCACTGAAGTTTGTTCTAGCGCTCCTACTCACTAGCGCTGCTGTACTCGCTAACGCCACTGACACTCATCATCCAGACGACGCTCAAACGCCCTCAGCCCAGGCAAGCGGGCAGACCAAGCCTGCCACGGACAAAGCCGTGGCTGAGCAAATGCAGAAAATGCAGGCCGCCCACGACAAGGTCGCCGCAGCCAAGACTCCGACAGAGCGCCGGGCTGCCATGCAAGAGAGCATGCAAACGATGAAGGGGTCCATGGCCATGATGCGGGACATGCACTCAGGTGACCACTGCAAGGGTATGGGTATGTCTAAGTCAGAAAACGGCAGTGGCACGGGGATGATGGACATGATGATGCAAATGATGGATCAGCAGTCCAGCATGATGAACATGCAGATGTCCAAATGAAGGCGTACCCAATGCAGCGCCGAACCTTCCTCGGCGGGGTGGCAGTTGCAGGGTTGGCGGCGCCTTGGCTGCAAGCGTGGTCAGCCGTAGATATGGCCTCGGCGCCTGTTGGATTACCATTGCTTGCATCAGATCTACTACCGGCTGGTGCCACACTGCGCGAATTACCCAAACTGGCTAATTCGAGCAGCACTCCAGGCCATTTTCAAGCCACTCTGACCGCTGCGCCGCTCACGCTGCCCTTGATCCCCGGACATGCATCGACCGAGTTCTGGGCCTATAACGACAGTTTACCTGGTCCGCTGATTGAGCTTTTTGAGGGTGACATGGTGGAGATCACCTTCATCAACAACCTCAAGCAACCCTCTACTATTCATTGGCACGGTCTGCCAATTCCGCCTGAGCAAGACGGTAATCCCCATGATCCGGTGCCACCTGGCGGACGCCATACTTACCGTTTCAATCTGCCGCAGAGGAGTGCGGGCACCTATTGGTACCACCCCCACCCACATCAGTACACGGCTGAACAAGCCTACCGTGGATTAGCCGGGCCACTGTTGGTGCGGACGCGAAAGGATCCACTGGCCGAACTGCCGGAGCGATTGTTGGTGGTCTCCGACCTCAAACTCGACCGCTACGCCGCCATCGCCCCGAACGATTCCAATGATTGGATGAATGGCCGCGAAGGGCAGTTCGCCTTGGTCAACGCTCAGCGTCAACCAGTCTTGCCGTTTGACGCGGGAGGTCGTGAGCGTTGGCGCGTTTGGAATGCTTGTAGTGCCCGCTATCTGCAACTCACATTACCCGGTAGCACGCTGACCCTGGTCGGTACCGACGGCGGTTTGCTTGAAGCCCCTCAACCTGTACAGGCGGAATACCTATTGGCACCTGCCCAGCGGATCGAACTGATCGTCGATGCTGGCAGCCTTCGTGATCGCATAGAGCTGAACGCGAATATCTACTCACGCGGCAAAATGGGCGACGTCGAGCCTGACAAGGTCATGTCTCTGCTAACGGTCGATTTCACGGCGGTCAGAACAACAGCTCTGGCTGCCTTGCCTGGTAGGCTTGGTTCAGTAGCCGATCTCGGTCCGGTCGTAGCACACAAACAGGTGGTGTTCAGCGAAAAAATGAACATGGCCAATGGTACTCATCGCATGCAATTCCTGATCAACGATCAGGAGTACGACATGGGGCGGGTCGACCTCGTAAGCAAAATCAACGAGGTGGAACTATGGGAACTCGTCAATCGCTCTGATATGGATCATCCTTTCCATTTGCATGGCACCCAGTTCCAAGTAGTTGAGCGAGAGCTGGGTGGGGTGATCACGCCTGCTCCATTCCGTGCCTGGCAGGACACGGTCAACCTGCGTTCGAATGAGATCGTACGGATTAAAACTGTCCAGCGATGGTCCGGATTGCGTATGTTCCACTGTCACATTCTAGAACATGAAGCGACGGGAATGATGGGGCAGCTCAAAGTGGTTTGAACAATAGCTGCGCGTCGCTATGGACCACAGGACTGGCTGTAAGGGCAGGGAGTTGCTCGGGGTTGGCGAGGCCGAGGTAGCTGGTTCTGATCGATTGGTGCGCACATTACCTATCCCATGAAAAACGGATAGCTTTGAAGCTAGCATCATGTGGCTCGTTCACTCACCCTAATCGCGAGTCCTGTTCCAAACCTCAGCTCAGACTTCGGTGTAGAGACAAATCACGAGGCTTTCGATAGATACCCGTCCAGTTTCATTGGCTGTAGTATCCAATCGATGGAGTAACAGGTAACGCGACGCATCTCTTATTAGCCATTACCGTCCGTCCCGGTTGGGGTCGTCCGAGTCGATTGTCACCACAATGCTGAGGCAGAGATCTGGGCACCAAGCTTACTGAATTGTAATCGACCAGTCGGCTGCAATGTGGCATCGTGGCTCAGCTCTAAGACACAAGAGTCTTTGATCAATTACCTAAGTTCAGTTAATACCATGACGGTTTATGCATTTGGCTGTGTTATGTGGTTTTAGCCTGATCGAAAATATAAAACTAGATCTTCCCCGCCAAACCTCGAATCTACAGCTTATGCTGTGAGGAGTCTTGCATGTCACCTTTTAAAACTACCACCGTGATGGTTGCACTAACCGCAGGGTTGCTTTTGAGTGCTGTGGCACAAGCGCATCCAAAGTTGGTGTCTTCTAGCCCTTTGGAGGGCTCGACCGCCGGAGCACCTTCCAAGATCGAACTGCACTTCTCGGAGAACCTCACGACTCAGTTCTCAGGAGCGAAACTGATCATGACCGACATGCCGGGCATGCCGAACTCGCCGATGGGAGTTAAGGCTGGCGTCTCAGGCGGCGACGATCCAAAAACGATGGTCATCACGCCCGCTGCACCATTGACCACTGGTACTTACAAGGTCGAATGGCGTGCTGTTTCTTCAGACACTCATCCCATTACAGGCAACGTTACATTTAAAGTGAAATGATTTATGAGCGACTCAATCAACATCGCCCTTCGTTTCGCTCTTTATTTGGATCTAATGCTGCTGTTTGGATTAGCAATTTTTGGATTGTACAGCCTCAAGGGAAAAGAGCGAGTATCCGGCGCTGTCTTGAATTTTGAGTCGCTCCTTTTAGGTGCGGTAGTTATTGGTATCGTTTTATCCCTTGCTGCTATGTTGTTTCTTGCGAAAGCGATGAGCGGCGTTTCAGAGCTAATGGAGCTGCATCACCATATATTTGAAATGGTTCTTATGGGAACCGACGTCGGTTTGACATGGATGGTGCGAATAGTTTCCCTTGTGATGGCCGGTATAGCCGTTACACTTAACAAGCGTTTCCCAAGTCTCAGCCTATGGGCTGTCACCGTCTTTTCTGCGATTGCTTTGGCGACTTTGGCATGGACAGGACATGGCGCGATGGACGAGGGCGGCAGTCGTTATATGCATTTCACCAGCGACATATTTCACCTTTTGGCCGCAGGGGGCTGGATGGGGGCTCTCGCTGCATTCGCTTTACTGTTGCGTGAGAAGATACTTAACGGTGAACAAGAAATACGAGTTCTTTCCCGGGTTCTGACTGGATTTGAATCAGCGGGAGCGCTAATTGTCGTAACTCTAGGTGTTACCGGCATAGTAAATTACTTTTTTATTGTAGGTCCGGCCTTGGACGAGGTGATGCTTAGCACTTATGGTATATTGCTGCTCTTGAAGGTTTTGCTATTTGCAGGGATGGTTATATTGGCGTCTCTAAATCGCTTCCATTTGAGCCCCCTGTTAGAGCGCTCAATCAAGAGAGGAGACCATGCCGTCGCCGTTAATGCCTTACGACGTAGTATGATCTTTGAGTTCTCCGTTGCAGTGATTATCGTGTGTCTTGTCGCTTGGCTAGGAACCTTGAGTCCGGAGATGGATATGAGTTCGGTATAGACCTGAAAGTTTAGAGTTGCTTTCTTCTACGCGTCTATCTCGCGTTGTTTGTATGAAATAAACTCATCGCGTAATTGGCTGTTTTCTCTCGATTATCATGCCGGTAGAGGAGGGGCGCATCAAATGTTCTCTACGTCTGAAGAGGGCTATCTAAGCTGCTGCCAAGTACTCCCACCATCACTGCTCTTTATTAAATCGACAGGATTGAATAGGGCTCTACCACTGGCCGGATGACCAATGGTATAGATGGCTTAGCCGGACGCATAGTGCGCCAGTTAAAGCTAGCGGAGGTGCACATCGGGAAGTCCTTCGCACAGAAACTGGGAGATCTCAGCGGTGCCCGGTGCGCAAGCACCGGGCGGAGCAGGAAAGGCCAAAAGCCGTAACCCTGCTGTCCACGTTGCTGAGAAGTCGAATACGTCCGTAGTACCTGAGAAGCCATCGAACAAAGGGTCTAGCCCTGCGGAGAAAGTGGAGGAAAGGGACGTAGCCAAGGGAAACACTGACATGCCCCCCGCGCCCCGGACACTGAGCCGGATCAGTTGCGCGTCGATGGGACTTGAAGGTGTACGTGAAGTAGCCCGAAGGAACAAGGGCATGCAGTTCACGGCATTGCTGCACCACATCACACCGCAGTTATTAGCGCAGAGCTTTTATGCGCTCCGCCGCGATGCGGCGGTGGGGGGGACGGCATGTCGTGGCGAGAATATGAGGAAGGCGTTCTCCAGCGGGTTAGCCAGTTGCACGCAAGGCACCATAGCCGGGCCTAACCACTACTCCATCAGGATGCCGTCGCCTACCTGGAGCAGAGTCTGAGTAATGCTCAGGAGTGGGCGATGGCGACGATCAAGCGTGATGTCTATCTGCCGCAGAACGAAGGCAAGATCTGGAAAGCTATCGCGCAGGCGCGGGGTAGAAATTGGAATAACCGGCGAACCTTCAGGGTGTGAAAACCGGTTGTTCCGAGTTGAGCCCACCCCGCAGTAAAGTGATGCGATAGAGTTAGTCTCAGCCATACACCATCAGTTTTACCGGTGTCTTGCCTGCCAGCAGCCCGTCCACACGGATAGGTTTCTTGCAGCGATGCGGAATCCGAAGCAACGATGTCGGAATCGGAAAATGATTGTCAATCGGTGATTGGCGTTACGTAGTCGACCGACGAGCTAGAAGTCAAGAATGCTTTCTCTGGAAGCTCAGCGAGCTTTTACTAGCAAGTCGCCTGGATGCATCGGTTGCCCGAGCCCGGAGACCTGGGAATTCGCTCCCGTTACGCAAAAACTGACACTCACTGTGCTCGACAAAGTCCAGCAAGCCCTTTATCTCTTGAGTGGTTTGAGGTGTGGTTTGAGCCTGCGCGTTGGTTACGATTGCGATAAGGCTAATACCAGTTGCAATCAGCTATTGGCTGATGGGACGAGCCGCCACTATCCACATCTGCATGATTCAGCATCTGGAGAAGAAACTGAATTATCTCGTAGGCAAGAACATGGTGAGCAGCGCAGAAGACTTCATCGACCTTGCTGCGACTAAAAGCAGTATGAGTGGCCGCGCCTATGAAGTGCGATGTCCAGGAGGCGTTCAACCAGCAAGCACCTGGCTGAAGACAGAGTTACAGAGGCAACGGCAGCTTCATTGAGTTTGTCTCAAGTCGAAAAAACTCAGAATGGCGTTGGGCTTTTCGCCTACTACGGACGTTATAGGCAGGAGACCGCATCTTGCACGATAGTTCCTTGCCGTTTTGGTGAGTGACCTCCGATCAAACGCAGCCGGTGGACGGAGCATTAGCAAATGAGTAGCTATGCTTGGTCTGTTGCAGAAAATGTTTTTGCAGCTGGCAATTGCCGAAACGCGCATCAATGGCCTCATCACCGGCACTCTATGGGTAGCCCGCCAATTATGACGTCCTTGGTCTCATCGGTCATCGAGTTCCTGACGGCGCATCCGCATGTTGCCTATCTGGCGGTGTTTCTCTTGGCACTTTCCGAGTCAATCCCGATCATTGGTGTCGTCGTTCCCGGTACAGCCGTGATCCTTGCCCTCAGCACCTTGGTGCCGAGCGGCGTCTTATTGCTCTGGCCGTTGCTGGTCGCCGCCACGTTAGGTGCAATCGCGAGTGATGGTCTTTCGTTCTGGCTCGGGCATCGATACCACCGCGAAATTCTTGGCCTCTGGCCATTGAGCCGTCACCCTGAACTGATTCAGCGTAGCGAGGCCTTTTTCGAGCGTCACGGCGCCAAGAGTGTGTTTCTTGCGCGCTTCGTACCAGGCGTCCGTGCCTTCATTCCGCTCCTTGCCGGTATGCTGGGAATGGCGGTCAGTCGTTTCTATGTCGTCAATGTTGCCTCTGCGTTCGCTTGGGCTGTGTCGCATATCCTGTCAGGTGTTCTCTTAGGCGCGACGTTCAGTATTCTCGGTGCGGCCGCAAAGCCGCTCGCGATTTTGCTGGTCGTTCTGGCTGCGGCGGGTTGGGCAGTCCTGCAAATCGTGCGCTGGACGTTGCGTTACGGCATCCCGTACCTCATCGTCGGAGTGGCGCGGCTACGGAGTTGGGCCGGCACCCACGACACCTGGTTGAGCCGGCGGCTCAGCAGCTTGCTCGACCCTTCACGGCCCGAAGCACGGGCTCTCGTACTACCGACTGTCTTTCTCGTCGGTGCCGCCTGGCTTTTCTTCGGTGTCCTTGAAGATATCGTCAGCGGTGACCCGTTGCTGCTCGCAGACAGCGCGATACATCGTGCGCTTCAGGATCTTCGTACAGCGCCAAGTGATGCGGCGATGATCGCCATTACAGAACTCGGCGACACCAAGGTCGTGGTGGCGGTCACGATTGTTGTCTTGCTGTGGCTCATGTGGACACGCGCCTGGCGTACAGCAGCCTATTGGCTGGTTGCAATCAGTGGCGCTTCGGTGCTCAACACTGTCATCAAAGTAGCATTGCATCGAGCCCGACCCGGTGAGCTTCTCTACTCCGGGTGGAGTGCATTTTCCTTCCCCAGCGGCCATAGCACGATCAATGTCGTGTTATACGGTTTCCTCGCTTTCCTCATCGCGCGTGATATCCGCCCGGCATGGCGCCTCGCGGTCGTTATTGGCGCCGCAACCCTGATATTTCTGATTGCATTCTCGCGGCTCTACCTCGGTGTGCATTGGCTTTCCGACGTGCTCGGGGGGATGGCATTTGGGTCCGCTTGGCTGGCGTTGCTCGGACTCTCCTACTTGCGGCGGCAGGCCGAGCGCATCAACCCAGGGGGCCTGCTCGCCCTCGGATGTGCGGCACTTATCCTCGTCGGCGGCTTCAATATCTATCGTAGCCATGCGACCGACAGCGGTCGTTATGCCGTCAAGGTTGGGACGCCAAGCATGAGGGCCACTGATTGGTGGGCGTCGGATTGGCAGCAACTGCCGGCGCGGCGTATCGATCTCACGGGCGAGACGAATGAGCCACTGACGTTCCAGTGGGCCGGTGGCCTGCCGGACTTGCAAAATGTCCTTCAACTTGACGGGTGGCGCGACTCAGCGGCCTGGACACCGTTGAATGCCCTGAATTGGCTTACCACCCAGACCGACCCTACCGTTTTTCCAGTTATTCCTCTTTTCGCAAGTGGTCGTCTTCCCAGTCTGACCCTCGTCCGACCGTATAGCGATGGTGCACCTGCCGGTTCGCGCCTCGTGCTTCGATTGTGGGTCGTAGATTTTCAGCTCACAAACGGACGAACTACACCGCTCTGGATGGGCTCGATTGTCGAGGAGCGTTTTTATCATCTCCTATCTCTCGTCACATTGACGTCGACACAGCCCGATGTGAATGCACCGAGGAGCACGCTAGCTGCCGATCTTGACAGTGGACGGCTCCTCTCTCGGACCGAAGGAGCAGCAGATGCGGATTGGGATGGGCAGGTCTTGTTAGCTCGCCACAGTGAGAAACAGAAATGAATGACCGTTTCGAGGCGGTTTCTGGCCTTCAGTGCCTGCTTGCCACTCGGGATGATTGAAACGCCGACGTCTTGAGCCTATTCGAGTCGTGGGCCAGTGGCTTAGAGTGCGCAAAAATGCGCATGGACCATCAACAGACCTAGAGTCTGCTCGGAATGAGCTTCTATTTTGTGCCAGATAATGCTGGCTTAATTCAGGTTCGGTGTTATCGCCTGTCTTAGGCATTTCGGCAGGCTGTTTATGCCATGCGCCCAATTGTAAGAGCCATTTTCAGCGACTACACTCCAGCCCATGAAACGCTATCTGCGGTTTTGCATCATCTTCATGATTAGCTTGGCGCTTCCCCTCAGCGGGATGGCGGGCGTTCAGGCACCGACAGAACCGTGCCCAATGAAGACGATGGGCATGGCGATGATGGACGACATGGGGATGGACTGCTGCAACGATATGAAAAGTCCTTCCGATCACGGTAAACCCTGCAAGCAGGGCCAGGAATGCAAGACAGGCGGCATGCTGCAAGTCTCGATCTTCAAGCCTCCTGTAACCGTATTCAGCCCCGTCGTGATTTCCTTCTTCAGCGATTCCCTACCTGTACAGACCCCGTCCGGGGTATGGCGACCGCCTCGCGTTTGATTACTGTCCCACATTGAGCCTCATTCCGCATTAGCGGGATGGACTAGCTGCGTGCGTGTCTTTTGCCGCGCGCAGTGGATGATCACAGGAATCGTAAACATGAACTCCAAGTGCTATTGCACAGGCTGGTCCCTCGTGGCCGGTCTGGCGGCAAGCGTACTGGCATTGCCGAGCTTCGCTGCCGCATTGACACTCGATGAAGCGTTGCGGCTGGCCGAAAACAATGCACCGTCGCTGACTGCACAAGACGCCAAAATTCAGGCTGCCAGCAGCGCGGCTATTCCAGCCGGTGAGCTACCTGACCCCAAACTGCTGCTGGGTGTGCAGAACTACCCCATTGGCGGTCCGGATCGCTGGAGCATCGACCAGGACTTCATGACCATGCAAATGGTCGGGGTCAGGCAAGAGATGCCCAACAGCGACAAGCGCAAAGCGCGCATTGAGGTCGCCGATGCGGCCGTTGATCGCGCCGCTGCGGAGCGTCGAGTCGAACGCCTGAAGGTTCGTCAGTCCACGGCGTTGGCCTGGATCAGCAGCTACTCGGTTGAGCGTAAAGATGCGCTGTTCCAGGACTTCTACAAAGAAAACCGCCTGTTGACCGATACTGTCCGGGCCCAGATTGCCGGTGGCCGCGCTCAACCCGCCGATGCGGTGACGCCCAAGCAAGAAGCGGCTCAACTGGCGGAGCAACAGGATGATCTGATTCTCCAGAGAGCGCAGGCCCGAGCAGCCCTCAAACGCTGGATTGGCTCAGCCGCCAACGACAAGCCTGTGGGCAGCTTGCCGGAGTGGCCCGTCGATACCTCAAGCTACTCTCATAAACTGCAACACCATCCCGAGTTGGCAGCGTTTGCGCCGATGACCCGTGAAGCGCAAGCCAAGGTTCGTGAAGCCGTGTCGGAGAAGCAGTCGGACTGGAGCTGGGAACTGGATTACCAGCGCCGTGGCCGTGAGTTTGGCGATATGGTCAGCGTGCAATTTTCCTGGGATCTACCGCTGTTTCCTGGCTCGCGCCAAAACCCCAAAATTGCAGCCAAACAGGCTGAACTCAGTCAGCTTGAGGCCGAGCGCGAAGCTCTGTCTCGCGAGCACACCCAGCAACTGGAAAACGAACTGGCTGACTATGAGCGCCTGAATCGTGCCGTGCGCCGCAACCAGGAAAGCCTGTTGCCGCTGGCCAAGGAAAAGGTCGAACTCAGCATGGCCAGTTATCGCTCGGGCAAAGGCGATTTGAACGCCGTTGTTGCCGCCCGACGTGAACTCATCGAAGCCCGCCTCAAACAGATCGACGTGGAAGAGCAGCGAGCGCTGACCAGTGCGCGTCTGTATTTTGCTTATGGGGAGTCCAGCCAATGATCCTTAAAAAATGGAACGGGGCATTGCTGGTAGGTATCTCGATGGCATTGGGTGTTGCCGGTGGTTACTGGTTCGCTCACCAGCGCATGAGCGGAATACCCAGTACCACCCAGGAGAAGGGCCTCAATTCATCGGACGAACGCAAGGCTCTGTATTGGTACGACCCCATGTACCCCCAGCAAAAGTTCGATAAGCCGGGTAAGTCCCCCTTCATGGACATGCAACTGGTCCCGCAGTACGCCAGTGGCGCAGCGGACCGTGCGACCGTCACCATCGATCCAAGCCTCACCCAGAATCTCGGTCTGCGTTTTGCAGCAGTCACCCGTGGAATCTTTGACTCCAGCCTCGATGTGACAGGTGTGTTGGGATTCAACGAACGTGATATTGCTGTGATTCAGGCTCGCACAGTCGGCTTTGTGGAGCGGGTTTATGCCCATGCTCCTGGTGATGTGCTCAAAGCCAACGCGGCGTTGGCGGATATCCTGGTGCCTGAGTGGGCCGCTGCCCAGACAGAGTTCCTTGCCCTGAAGCGCAGCGGTGATGCTGACCTGTTGGCTGCGGCCCGCCAGCGTCTACGGCTCACGGGGATGCCGGCAGCACTGATTACTCAGGTAGAGCGTGGCGGTAAGGTTCAGCCGTACCTGACGCTCACCAGCCCTATTGGTGGTGTGCTGCAAGAGTTGAACGTACGCGCGGGTATGACCGTGGCGACCGGCGACACCCTGGCACGCGTCAATGGCTTGAGTAGTGTCTGGCTAGCGGTGGCCGTACCAGAATCGGATGCCGGATCGATCACCGTGGGACAGGCAGTCGAAGCGCGTCTGCCAGCTTTCCCAGGGACAATACTCAACGGCAAGGTCAGCGCGATTTTGCCCGAGACCAACCCGGACAGCCGCACTCTTCGAGTACGTGTCGAGTTACCCAATCCGGACGGACGCCTCAGACCGGGTTTGACGGCGCAGGTACGCCTGAATCGTTCGACCGGACAAAGTGTGTTGTGGGTGCCGAGCGAGGCCGTCATTCGCACGGGCCGACGTGCCTTGGTGATGCTCGCCGAAGACGCCGGCCGCTACCGCCCTGTTGAAGTGCAACTCGGGCAGGAAAGTGATGGCAAGACGGCGATATTGAAAGGCCTGGAAGAAGGCCAGAAGGTGGTTACGTCTGGCCAGTTCCTGCTCGACTCAGAAGCCAGTCTTAAGGGCATCGTTGCAAGTTCAGAGGAAGAGTCACCACCCAGCGCAGCAGCCTCAAGCTTTCATGAAGCAGATGGACAGATCGTTGAGATCAACGACAAAGAAGTCACGCTCGCCCATGGCCCTTTCAAGACGCTGGGAATGCCTGGCATGACGATGACTTTTCCACTCGCCAACCCGGCGCTGATACAGGGCCTCAAAGCGGGCGACAAGGTCCGGGTCGCGGTGAGCCAGACCGATGATGGTTTGCGTGTTGAACGTCTGGATAAATCGGGGAACCAGCCATGATTGCCGCCCTGATTCGTTGGTCAGTGGCCAACCGATTCCTGGTGTTACTGGCGACGCTGTTTGTCACGGCTTGGGGCATTTGGTCGGTGCAGAGCACGCCCATCGATGCACTGCCAGATCTCTCGGATGTTCAGGTGATCATCCGCACCCCTTTTCCTGGACAAGCGCCGCAGATTGTCGAGAACCAGGTGACCTATCCGTTGGCCACTACCATGCTCTCAGTACCGGGCGCCAAGACGGTGCGTGGTTATTCCTTCTTCGGCGACAGCTTCGTTTACGTGCTGTTCGAAGACGGCACTGATTTGTACTGGGCTCGCTCGCGGGTGTTGGAGTATCTGAGCCAAATACAAAATCGGTTGCCTGCCAGCGCCAAGCCGGCGTTGGGACCAGATGCGACGGGGGTGGGTTGGATCTATCAGTACGCGCTAGTGGATCGCAGTGGCGGGCATGATCTGGCACAGCTTCGCGCACTTCAGGACTGGTTCCTCAAGTTCGAACTCAAGACCCTGCCCAACGTTGCGGAGGTGGCCACCGTGGGGGGCATGATCAAGCAGTACCAAGTGCAACTTGATCCGCTCAAACTGGCCAGCCTCGGTATCACTCAGGCTGAGGTGATCGACGCTATCGGCAAGGCCAACCAGGAAACTGGTGGCGCGGTGCTGGAGATGGCAGAGACCGAGTTTATTGTGCGTGCTTCCGGCTACTTGAAGACGCTCAATGACTTTCGGGCGATCCCGCTCAAGTTGGGTTCGGGTGGTGTGCCGGTGACCCTTGGCGATGTCGCCACGATTCAGTTGGGACCGGAAATGCGGCGTGGCATTACTGAGCTCGACGGAGAAGGGGAGACCGTCGGCGGCGTGGTGATTTTGCGCAGCGGCAAGAATGCTCGCGAGACCATTGCGGCGGTCAAGACCAAACTCGACGAACTGAAAAGCAGTCTGCCGGCCGGGGTGGAAATTGTCACCACCTACGACCGTAGCAAGCTGATCGACCGCGCTGTGGAAAATCTCAGCCACAAGCTGATCGAAGAGTTCATCGTCGTCGCGCTGGTCTGTGGGATCTTCCTCTGGCACCTGCGCTCATCCCTGGTGGCGATCATTTCGCTGCCGGTGGGGGTGCTGATTGCCTTCATCGTCATGCGCTACCAGGGCATCAACGCCAACATCATGTCCTTGGGCGGGATAGCTATCGCCATCGGCGCCATGGTCGATGCCGCCGTGGTGATGATCGAGAACGCCCACAAGAAGATTGAGGCATGGCACGCGGCCAATCCGGGGGAAGAACTGAAGGGTGAACGTCATTGGCATGTAATGACCGAAGCGGCGGCAGAGGTAGGCCCGGCGCTGTTCTTCTGTTTGTTGATCATCACTCTGTCGTTTATTCCGGTGTTCACCCTGGAAGCTCAGGAAGGACGGCTGTTCGGCCCTTTGGCTTTCACCAAGACCTACGCCATGGCCGCAGCGGCGGGATTGTCAGTGACCTTGGTGCCGGTGCTGATGGGCTACTGGATTCGAGGACGAATTCCCAGTGAACAACAGAACCCGTTGAACCGGTGGTTGATTCGGATCTACCAGCCAGCCCTGGATGCGGTGCTGCGTCGTCCCAAAATCACCCTGTTGGTGGCGCTGTTGGTTTTTGTCAGTGCGCTATGGCCAATGTCTCGCTTGGGTGGCGAGTTTCTCCCCCCGTTGGACGAGGGCGACCTGCTCTATATGCCTTCGGCTCTACCAGGGCTGTCGGCGCAGAAAGCCGCGCAACTGCTGCAACAGACTGACCGTCTGATCAAGACCGTGCCAGAGGTCGAACATGTCTTCGGTAAAGCCGGTCGCGCTGAAACCGCCACCGACCCCGCACCGCTGGAGATGTTCGAAACCACCATTCAATTCAAGCCGCACAAGCAATGGCGGCCAGGTATGACCCAGGAAAAGTTGGTGGAAGAACTGGATCGAGTGGTACGAGTCCCTGGGCTGACCAATATCTGGATACCACCGATTCGCAACCGTATTGACATGCTTGCCACGGGGATCAAGAGTCCCATCGGAGTGAAAGTTGCCGGCACCAACCTATCGGAGATCGATGCCGCGACTCAGGCCGTCGAGCGAGTGGCCAAGGGTGTACCCGGTGTCAGTTCGGCTCTGGCCGAGCGACTGACTGGTGGTCGCTATATCGATGTGGATATCGACCGCAAAGCCGCCGCTCGCTACGGACTGAATATCGCCGATGTGCAGTCCATCGTGGCCGGCGCTATCGGCGGTGAAAACGTCGGCGAGACCATTGAAGGGCTCGCACGCTTCCCGATCAACGTGCGTTACCCACGGGAGTGGCGTGACTCGCTCGGTGCCTTGGAGCAACTGCCCATCTATACCCCGCTAGGGAACCAGATCACCCTCGGCACAGTGGCGAAGGTCAAAGTCACGGACGGTCCGCCGATGCTCAAGAGCGAGAACGCACGACCTTCAGGTTGGGTGTACATCGATGTGCGTGGTAGGGACATTGCGTCTGTGGTCGCTGATCTACGACGGGTCGTCAATGAGCAGGTCAAGTTGCAGCCCGGCATGAGCCTGAGTTATTCAGGGCAGTTCGAGTTTCTCGAAAGGGCCAACGCACGACTCAAACTGGTGGTGCCTGCCACGCTGTTGATCATCTTCGTGCTGCTCTACCTGACTTTTGCCCGCTTCGATGAGGCCTTGCTGATCATGGCCACTCTGCCATTCGCCCTTACTGGCGGGGCATGGTTCCTCTATCTGTTGGGGTTCAACCTGTCAGTCGCCACCGGGGTCGGTTTTATCGCCTTGGCCGGTGTTTCCGCCGAGTTTGGCGTGATCATGCTGCTCTACCTGAAGAACGCCTGGGCCGAACGTGAAGACCTCGGCGACAGCACAGAGCGCGGTCTGGTTGCGGCGATTCGTGAAGGCGCCGTGCAGCGTGTTCGACCCAAGGCCATGACCGTGGCCGTCATCATTGCTGGCTTGTTACCCATCTTGCTGGGCAGCGGGACCGGCAGCGAGGTGATGAGTCGAATTGCTGCACCCATGGTCGGCGGCATGGTCACGGCGCCCTTGCTTTCCCTGTTTGTCATTCCGGCGGCCTATCGCCTGATGCGTCGCCGGCACCTCTCAGTTGAACCCATCACCCCTCAAGGAAAAGTCGTATGAAACTGACCCTGATTGCAGTTGCAAGCACCGTATTCACGCTGTCTCTATCGGCCCACGCGGAGGATATGCCAGGCATGAAAATGGACGGAATGGAGGGCATGCAGATGAAGCAGGAAACAACGCAGGCTCCAGTCGCCACCGCCGACGGAACGATCAAGGCTATCGATACGACGAAGCATACGGTGACCATCTCTCACGGCGCTGTTCCAGCTGTGCAATGGCCGCCGATGACCATGGCCTTTTCCGTGACGGAAGATCAGCTGACAGGGCTGACGGCTGGAGACCGAGTGTCGTTTTCCTTCCGGCTTGAGGGCGGCAAAGCCACGATTGTGTCCATCAAAAAATAAAATTGCGGTGGTCAAAATTGCCGGACGCCAGATGCGAGTCTCGTTTCCCGTTCCAAGCATTAAAAAATGGACCTCTGAAAAGAGGTCCATTTTTTTCGTCCAGAGAAAAGTCTTTCTTTAGGAGCGAGCTTGCTCGCGATGGTCGTCAACGAAAACGCGTTTTTACCAGGGGAAACGCGGCGATCTCAGGTGAATCGCGAGCAAGCTCGCTCCTACAGTTTTCTCCTTTGGCACGACAACAAAATTTCGCCATTGCCCAAACAAGCTGCAGACAAATCAGCTTCACTTCTGCGACGGTAAAACCCTGCAGAGCCCGCAGCAGAGCGGCCCAATGGCTATTCCGACCATTCAAGTCCGAACCGGAATTCCAAAATCCTCCTTGCCCATAAAATCGCATATGGCGAAATTTTGATACTACACGTCGAGTTGGCGGGAGCGACGAAGCACTGACGACGATTATTGTTTTCGCACAAAAGCAGGAAACAATAATCATGCTGCCGCTGACCAAAAGAATAGACAGTCACGTTCATTTTTATACTTCGGAAGATCTCCGCCGGGTGGCCGGTTCGCTGCCCTATACGTTACCTGAGCCGCATCCGCTGACGGCTTATCTTGATAAATTGATCGATGCCGGAATTACTCCGACGCTCATCAATAATGTCCATCTCAGTATCCTGCCGGATTCGGAAAACGTGTTCGCTTCCTTTGAGGAACTCAAGAACCTCCAGGCAATAGACCCGCTGCGCTATGGGGACGTCAAACTGGTGGGCACGATCAAGGCAGAGCCTGCTTACGCGACCCAGCAACGTCTCGCACATCCCCAGGTTATTGGCACCCGGATCGTCCTGCACGATGCAAGGCCTGAATTGGTTTCTGATACTCAGTTCAGCGATGGGCAATGGTCGGCGTTTTATGCCCGCCTGCTCCCGCACCAGCACCTGCACATTTACGCGAAAGAAGCCGAGACGAATCTGCGCGTGTTGCGCCAGATTCCACGTGATGTGCGGGTCATCATCGATCACTTGGGCACCTGTCACCGCGAGCGGGACATCACCGAGCCGGCTTACATCGCGCTGCTCACCGAAGCGAGAGAGCGGGGCAACGTGTGGTTCAAAGGCCCGGGCTATCGCACCTCTGTTCATCCCGAGGAAACCGCTCGTTTCGTGACGCAGATTGTTTGCGCAGTCGGCGCTGACAAGATCCTTCTGGAAGCCACCGATGCTCCTCATGTCGGCACCGACAACCAGGGTGCGCCGTATTCCGAACGGTTTGATTTGAGCAAAGCTTTTAACTTTGTTGATGCTGTTGCAAATCATGTTTCCAAAGAAACCCGAATTCCTGTTGGCCAACTTCTCCGAGGAGCATCTGGCCAATTGGTACGTTGATCTACGCCCACGCTCCCACTTCGAGATCTCTAGCGATGACGACCATTACAACAAAAGAAATCAACTTTACCGTTAAGTACGGCGACGAAACCCTGAGTCTAAAAGGCACGGTATTTCAGCCAGAACAACCAGACGCTACGTCGCAAAAACTGCCACCCGTCATTTTCAACTCCGGCTTCACCGGCGGGGTGACGATGTACGGCCAGCTGTTCGGTCGTGCATTGGCAGCCCGTGGTTATCGCGTCATGACCTACGACGTGGCAGGCTTTTTCTCCAACAAGCACATCCGCAACACCCTTGAGTCGGGTGACAAGGTCATCACCAACGTCATCCTCGAAGACCAGAAAGATGAAGTGCTCGGTGCCGTTGAGTGGGCGCGCGAGAGTTTCGGTGAGATGCCGGTGGTCGCGTCGTGGGCGATGGGCTCGGTGGCGAGCCTCGGTGCAGTGGCTGAGCTGGCCGCTGCAGGCGGTGAACAGATCCGCTTCTGGGTGCCGATGAGCTACACCAACATTCGCAAGCTACAAGCCTTGCGCGCAGACAAGGATGCGGCTGACGCAGCCATTCAGAAACTCGCGGATGACGCGCCGATCCCTCCGTTCGACACCGGGACTGATGCGACCTGCCTCGGCTACTATCCGCTGGATCCTGAAACACAGGCTTATGTTGATCAGCAACTGGGCGGCTACACCGAAGCGGGCGGCGCGGACCGTTGGCCGGGTTGCACCCACGTGACGGCGAAGTCCTACAAGTCCTATGTGGCGTATGATCCGGAGCAGTCCATCGAAGGTGCAAAAGGCTTCCCGCCTGCGCTGATCATCCACGGCGGCGACAACACCCTGCACATGCCGTCAGAGTCAGTTCGTTTGCACCAGAACTATCCGGGCGATGCAGGCCCGAGCGCGCTGATCATCTCGCACATGCAACATGGCCAGCAGAATCAGGTCGACAGCCCTGTTTTCAAGTCGATGATCCAGAGCATCGATGAGGCCATCCGCGCGCGCGGCTGATCCGCTCGTCATTATCCTGTGAGGCCTCGGGCAACGAGGTCTCGCAGCGATTTCCAGCGTCGTGGTGCATTCCCCGTGCGACGTTTCCGATAATTCCGATCCGTCGCAATGCGTCGGGTTTGCCCTTCGCTGTCCCAAAGATCAATCTGGCTGAATGCGTGCCCAGGCCCTAACATAGCGTGTCCAAAGCCACTCCCTCGGGCTGGCCTAAGCTGTTCACTTGAACGACTGGAACCACCCATGACAAGGATCTGGCGATGACAGCCCCCGGTGAATCAGCGACGTCTGTGAATAACTACACAACCAAGCGAATCGGGCTGCTCATTCTCTCTCAGTTCTCCATGATGGCCCTGGCGGGTGCCAGCGAGCCTTTGCGTGCGGCAAACCGGCTTTCCGGCAAAACGCTCTATGAGTGGACCCTGCTCACGGAATCGGGTGGACCGGTCAGCTCCAGCAGCGGTATCGAAATCCAGACCGTGCCGGTTGATCAGGCGCCGGAGCTGGATCGCGTTTTTGTCCTGGCGAGCCTGGACATCGAACATCAAAAACCACCGAAAATGCTGCGCTTCTTGCAGCGCGCAGCGTCTCGCGGGATAACCGTTGGCGCACTGAGCACCGGTACGTTCATCCTCGCACGCGCCGGATTACTGGAAGGAAAGCGCTGCACCTTGCACTGGGAGTCCATCGGTCAGTTTTCGGAGGAATTCCCCACGATCGAGGTCACCAAGGAGCTGTACGTCAACCATGGCAACCGCTGGACGTGTGCCGGGGGCACGGCGGCCATCGACCTCATGCTGGCGCAGATCGCGCTTGATTTCGGCAATCAGCTGGCCGCGAGCATCGCCGAGCAATTCCTGCACGCCAGGATAAGGGCCCCGGAAGAACATCAGCGGATGTCGATTCAGTGGCGGTTCGGGATTCACGATCGGCGGCTGACCGCCGCCATTGCTTACATGGAGGACAATCTGGAGAACATCGTCGGCATCGAAGAGATCGCTGACCGCTGCAATCTGTCGCACCGTCAACTGGAGCGGTTGTGGCATCAGCACTTCGGGATGACGCCGAAGAAATTCTATCTGGAACTCAGGCTCAACGAAGCTCGCCGGTTGCTGCGTGAAAGCACCCAGCCCATTGCATCCATTGCCTACAGCTGTGGATTCGTCTCGGCGTCACATCTGGGCGCGGCTTACCGTCGGGTGTGGGGATGTACGCCCGGAGAAGAGCGGCGGAAATTTGATGATGCTCATTCCTGATTGCAGTCACTGAGCGCGTTGGTCAATGAACGCTAATCCCCCGAAAAACCTTTGAGCCGATCCTCTCTGAAAAACCGCATAGCAAGCTAATGACTTGGTCCGACAGGCGGTGCGCTCTGTCTAGCCTTGGGGATTTGGCGATCCTGCATACTTCTTTCTTCAATCAACCCTTCGTCTTGCATTGCACGCTGGCGTGCCACGTGACGTCGGTTTTTTGATAGAAATCGTCGGACTCAAAGCTCAGTCTGCCTACGGTAGCGCGGTAATGTTTCCTACAGATCCGGCGTTCAATTCCAGATGCAATGCCGACAAAAATAACAATGACGTACAGAAGGCATAACAATCATGGAAACCTTGAGTTTCATTCTGGAAAACGGCGGGCTGATCAGTCTGCTACTCGGGCAGCACCTTCTCATCGTGGCGATAGCGGTGGGGCTGGCGATTCTGACCGGCGTGCCTGTCGGGATCGCAATATCCCAGCACCCCAGAACGCGCCGTTGGGTCCTGGCGTTTGCCGCTGTCCTGATGACCATTCCCTCTGCTGCGCTGTTCGGTCTGATGATTCCGGCCCTGTCGCTGATTGGCTATGGGATCGGCGTTGTGCCTGCGGTCATTGCGCTGTTTCTCTACTCCCAGTTGCCCATCATTCGAAACACCACCACCGCGATCTCCAACATCGATCCTGCCTTGCGCGAAGCGGCGATCGGAATGGGCATGTCGACTTGGCAACGGCTGCGCAAGGTTGAGCTGCCGATTGCTGTCCCGCTGATCATGGCGGGCGTGAGGATGGCGACCGTCATCAACATCGGCATCGCAGCCATTGCGGCCTACATCGGCGCCGGCGGCCTGGGCAGTCTCATCATTCGCGGCATCGCGCAATCGGATACCCGACAGCTGTTGGCCGGCGCGATCGTCATCAGTGTCATTGCCATTGCGGCCGATTATGCGCTGTACGGCTTGCAGCGCCTCCTGACGCCAAAAGGCTTGAACAAGAACAAAGTGGCCAGTGGCCGAATGAAGGAAGCTACGACGTGATCCAGATCGAAAACCTGAACAAGCAATTCGGCTCAATCACTGCAGTAGAAGATGTCTCATTCAATGTTGAAGAGGGGCAGATCTGCGTACTGCTTGGGCCGTCGGGCTGCGGTAAAACCACGACGCTGAAAATGATCAACCGATTGATCACACCCACCTCCGGCACGATCAGAATCGGTGGTCGCGACACGTCCGAACTGGACAGCGTCACCCTCAAGCGCTCAATCGGCTATGTGATCCAGCAAGTCGGGTTGTTCCCGAACATGACCGTCGAGGAAAACATCTGCGTCGTCCCTAATCTGTTGAGATGGGACAAAACCAAAAGCCGTAAGCGCGCCGCGGAGTTGCTGGAAGTGGTCGCGCTGGATCCGTCCAAATTCCTCAAGCGCTACCCGTGTGAACTCTCCGGCGGCCAACAGCAGCGAGTAGGGGTGGCCCGAGCCTTGGCAGCGGATCCGCCGGTCATGTTGATGGATGAGCCGTTTGGCGCGATCGACCCCATCAACCGGGAAGTGATCCAGGACGAGTTCATGCGCATCCAGCGCCTCGTTGGCAAGACCGTGCTGTTTGTCAGTCACGACATCGATGAAGCGGTGAAGATGGCGGACTGCGTCGCGCTGTTCCACAACGGAAAAATCCAGCAATTCGGCAGCTCGGATGATCTGCTGGCGAGGCCCAACAGCGAGTTCGTGGCGAATTTCATGGGCGGCGACCGGATTATGAAGCGCTTGCGTCTGCTGCGCGCGGCTGACGTGGCCAGCAAGATCCCGCCACGGGAACACATGCAGATCGTTGGCGGCAACAGCGGTGTTACTTCGCACACACACCTGATCGTCAAGCCCGGGGATGACCTGCGCCAGGTGCTCTCGCAACTGCTGGGACGTGGCCAGGACTGGGCACTCTGCAACGACAGCGACGGACGCTTCATCGGCTATGTCCACCAGGCCGACATCCTGGCGCGGCTTGTTGAAAACATTACTCCGGCGGTGCACTGACGATGTCTGACTTACTGATCAGATTGGGGGAAGGGCTGCAGTTTTACTGGGGCGACATCAGCTACCTGACGGTCCAGCATCTGCAGATCGTGGCGGTCAGCGGGGCGCTGGCCCTGGTCATCGCGCTGCCGTTGGGCGTGTGGATGAGCCGTCCGGCGAACCAGCGTTACGCCATGGCCAGCATGCAGGTTCTTAACGTCGGGCAGGCGATTCCCAAGCTCGCGTTGCTGGCATTGGCCATGAGCTTTATTGGCGTTGGTAGCGGCGCGGCCATCATCGGCTTGTTTGTCGCGACGTTGTTGCCCGTGGCGGTCAACACCTATGAAGGCTTGCGCGCAGTGCCGCAACACTTGGTCGAAGCGGCCGAGGCCATGGGTATGACGCCACGGGAAACGCTGTGGAAAGTCGAAATTCCTAATGCAATGAATGTGATTTTCGCGGGCATACGCACGGCGCTGGCGATCAACGTCGGTACCGCGCCGCTGGCCTTCCTGGTCGGTGGCGGCGGGCTGGGCGAGTTGATCTTTACCGGGATCGACCTGAACGACTTCGGCATGATGCTGGCCGGCGCCGCAGCGACTGCGCTGTTGGCGATTGCAGTCGATCTGGGCTGCGGCTTGATTCAAAACATTGCGGTGTCACGGGGCTTGAGGTTGGCCGGGCGCGAATGAATCTGAAGACCATAGACAAAAACCAATAATATGAGGTGCACGATGATTTATCGAATGCTAGCCAGTCTGATCTTTACCCTGAGTCTTGTTTCAGGTGTTGTGGGCAGTGCTTCTGCCAACAGCACGATTGTGGTCGGCGGCAAGAAATTTACCGAGCAGCAACTGGTTGCCGAGATGACCGCTCAACTCCTGCGCGCCAATGGCTACAGTGTCGATAAACGCCCGGACCTGGGCTCGTCCGTATTGCGCGCGGCACAAGAGAACGGTCAGGTCGATGTGTATTGGGAGTACACCGGCACTTCTCTGATTACTTACAATAAAGTCATGGAAAAGCTGGACGCTGACGAAACGTACAAGAAGATCAGCGAGCTTGACGCGCAGAAGGGCATCACCTGGTTGAACCCTTCCAAGGCCAATAACACCTACGCATTCGCTATGCGCAAGGGAGAGGCGGAAAAGGATGGCGTCGCCTCCATCAGCGATCTTGCGAAGAATATCGAAGCCGGCAAGTCCTATAAATTCGCCTCCAACGCTGAGTTCTTCTCGCGACCCGATGGCTTGCGTCCTCTTCAAGAGACGTACAAGTTTGAATTTGAGCGCAAGAACATCGTTCGTATGGACGGCGGGCTGACCTACCAGGCGCTCAGAGACGGTCAGGTCGATCTGGCATTGGTCCTGTCGACGGATGGGCGGATTCCGGCCTTCGGCTTCGTGGTACTGAAAGACGATAAAGGCTTCTTCCCCAGCTATGCGCTGACGCCAGTGATTCGGACTGAAGTGTTTAAAGAGAACCCGAAGATAGGTGAGTTGCTCAACGCCCTGTCGTCCAAGCTGGACGACGACACCATTGCAGGCCTCAATTCTCGAGTCGACGTCGGCCGTGAATCTATCGAGAGCGTGTCCAAGGAATTTCTGCAGAAGAACAAGTTGCTCTAGTTATTCCGCTGTGGTGTTGAAGTCACTCGGCTTCATCATGACTGTCCGGGCCAGCTGAATATCGCTGGCCTCTTTTTATCCTGCTTAGTTGTAACGCTCATCCCAATAGCTTGGGACGAGCTCATTCCGTTCGCCTGTACTCACTAGGAGAATTACCCATGCAGTTGAATAAAAAGTTCGTGGCGTGCTCGTTTTTGCTACTGGCGGCAAGCGCTCAGGCGGATGACGGTATCGACCGCATGACCCTCGCCGATATGCGTCATGCGTTGAATAACGGGACCCTCAGTTCCGAGCAACTGGTGCAGCACTATCTGGATAACATTCAGGCGAACAATCACCAGGGCCAAAACATCAATGCGCTGGTGACCATCAATGAACAGGCGATCGATCAGGCCCGCAAGTGGGATGCCGAACGGGCGAAAAATCCCAATGCCAAGTACGCACCGCTGGCCGGCATTCCGTTCGTGGTGAAGGACAACTTTGACACCGCCGGTATGGTCACCTCCGGCGGGTCCTATGTGCTGCGTTCGTCTGTGCCGAGCCAGGATGCCTTCACCGTCAAGAAGCTGATCGACGGACAAGCGATTCTTCTCGGTAAAGCCAACCTCTCGGAACTGGCGGCGTCCTTTGGCTGGTTTGGCTACAGCTCGTTCGGCGGCCAAACACTGAATCCGAAAAATACCAAGCGTGACGCTTCTGGCTCCAGCAGCGGTTCTGCCGCCTCCGTGGCAGCCGCGTTCGCACCCTTTGCGCTGGGGTCGGATACCAGCGGGTCGATTCGCGCACCGGCCAGCGTCACCGGTACGGTGGGTTTTCGACCGTCGCTGGGGCTGATCAGTCGCAGCGGCATTATTCCGCTCTCGCTCGCATTCGATACCGGTGGCGTCATTACCAACAGCGTGCTGGACCAGGCCATCGTGCTGGATGCGATCAAGGGACAGGACAAAAGTGACCCGGCGACTCTGGATCTTGCCGCGGACAAAATACAGTTTGAGCCAGCGCTGAGCCGCTCCTTGCTGCAAGGCAAGACCATTGGGGTTATCACCAACTTCAAAGGCGCCAACCCAGAGGTGGATGCGGTGTTCAAGTCGGCGCAGGAAACCCTCGGCAAGCGCGGTGCGCATGTCGTCTCCATCGACCTGCCAAAAGCCTTTGAAACGCTATGGAGCGACGTGCTCGGCCCAGTGGGGGAGAGCGAATTCAAACCGCAATTCGAACGCTACCTTGCCACCCTCAACCCGAGCCAACCGCGAACGCTTGCGCAGTTTCTCGACCTGGCCAAGAAAAATCAGGCGGAAAACGGATCGCATGGCATGAACCCGGCACGCTTGGCCGGACTGGAAACGGTCGCGAATGCCGGCAGCACCGATTCGCCGCTGTATATCTCCATCCTCTCCCGGAAGATTCCGCAATTGCGCGAGCAGCTGATGGGCATTATGAAGAAGAACAACGTGGACAGCCTGTTCTTCGCGACCATCAACTGCCCGGCTTCGGTGGTGCACGGCGTGACTGATGACAGTTACGTGTGCACATCCGGCGACACCTACGCGTCGTCGTACATTGCCTCCGCGACAGGATTTCCCGAGATCACGGTTCCGGCAGGCACCATCAAGGGCGACCTGCCGGTCGGCGTTTCGTTCCTCGGCGGCTACGGCGAAGACGCCAAGGTAGTGGGTTTTGGCTACGCCTTCCTCGGGCGGTAATCGTTCAGATCTGTTCCAGCAACCAGGTACGGAACGCGACGAGCGACGGCAGCATTTCGTTGCGCGGCGGGTAGGTCAGGTAGTAACTGCGCTGGCTGGCGAAGGGCTGGTCGAGGCTGATGAGCTCTGCGTTGGCCAACTCGTCGGTCACCAGAATGCGCGGCACCAGACCGATGCCGATGCCGGCCCTGACGGCCTGGATCAAATGTGAGGTGAGTTCGAAACTCGGCCCCAGCCGCATCATTCGATGGGGCAGGCCGTAGTGGCTGAACCACTCGCCCCAGACGTTGGCGTTGCTCGCGACGTTGAGCAGCGTCTGGCCACCAATGCGCTGCGGGGTCCAGGCGTCATGGGTTTCGGCCGCTTCTGGCGAAATGATCACCATCAGTTCTTCGGTGTGCAGGCGATGGCTGATCAGGCCCGGCAAGTCGGCGGTACCAACCATGATCGCGGCATCAATCCCGCTGGTTTCAAAGTCAATGGCATCGATCCGGGAATTGATGTGCACCAGCATGCCGGGATGGGTTTTGTAGAAGTCATGCAGGCGCGGCAACAACCACTTCGAGCCGAAGGTCGGCAAAGTGGCCAGGCGCAACGTGCCGCTGCCGGATTGATAAGCCATGGCCTGCAATGTGGCGCTGCGGATGCGTCCGAGCGCTTCGCTCATTTCCCGCTGATAAAGACGACCGACATCGGTCAGTTGCACTTGCCGGCCTTCACGGCGGAATAGCGTCAGGCCCAGTTGCTGTTCCAGCGCCTGGACTTGCCGGCTCACGGCGCTTTGGGTCAGTGACAGTTCCATCGCGGCGCGGGTGTAGCTTTCATGGCGGGCGGCGGCTTCAAAAGCCAGCAGCAACGACATCGAAGGGGTGAGGTGACGGTAATTCATTCGTAAAAGTCATCGATAGCGGCAAGATTATCCGTTTGTCCGGCGCCAGAGCCTGCAGGATCATTGGTGCAGCCGACGACCTGAGGCTGACCCATTAATGCTCAGGCGACAAGTATTTTGATTTTCCCCGTGATTAGACCGACAAGAGAACAGCCTGCGATGATCGCCCAGTTGCCCACCGTTGCACTCGCGGCACAGTACCCGGAATTTCTTCAAGCCCTGCGTACCAGCGGCTTCCGCGGCCAGCTCAGCGCCGACTACGCCACCCGCACGGTGCTGGCGACCGACAACTCGATTTACCAGCGTCTGCCGCAAGCAGCGGTGTTTCCCCTGGACGCGGACGACATCGCACGCATCGCGACCTTGATGGCCGAACCACGCTTTCGCCAGATCAAACTGACCCCGCGGGGCGGCGGTACCGGCACCAACGGCCAGTCATTGACCGATGGCATCGTGGTCGACTTGTCGCGGCACATGAACACCATCCTCGAAATCAACGTCGCCGAGCGTTGGGTGCGGGTGCAGGCGGGCGTGGTCAAGGACCAGCTGAATGCCGCGCTCAAACCCCATGGGCTGTTCTTCGCCCCGGAGCTGTCGACGTCCAACCGCGCCACCGTCGGCGGCATGATCAACACCGACGCCAGCGGCCAGGGCAGTTGCACCTATGGCAAGACCCGCGATCACGTCCTGGAACTGCACAGTGTGCTGATCGGTGGCGAGCGCCTGCACAGCCAGCCTCTGTCCGACGCGGAGCTGGAAGTGGCATGCACGCAACCCGGCCGCATCGGCGAGGTGTACCGGACTGCGCGGCACATTCAGGAAACCCAGGCTGACCTGATCGAAGCGGTGTTCCCCAAACTCAATCGCTGCCTGACCGGCTATGACTTGGCGCACCTGCGTGATGAGCACGGGCGTTTCAATCTCAACAGCGTGCTGTGCGGCGCGGAAGGTTCGTTGGGCTACATCGTCGAAGCCAAACTCAACGTGCTGCCGATTCCCAAGTATTCGGTACTGGTGAACGTGCGTTACGGCAGCTTCATGGATGCGCTGCGCGACGCCAATGCGTTATTGGCACACAAGCCGTTGTCCATTGAAACCGTGGACTCCAAGGTGTTGCTGCTGGCGATGAAAGACATCGTCTGGCACAGCGTTGCCGAGTATTTCCCGGTTGACGCCGGGCGCCCGACGCTGGGCATCAATCTGGTGGAGTTCAGCGGCGATGACGTGGCGCAAGTGAACGCTCGCGTGGCGTCGTTCGTGGAGCACCTGCAAGCGGACACAACGATCGAGCGCCTGGGTCACACGCTGGCCGAAGGGGCCGAAGCGGTGAGCCGTGTCTACACCATGCGCAAACGCTCGGTCGGGCTGCTGGGCAACGTTGACGGCGAGATTCGTCCGCAGCCTTTCGTTGAAGACACCGCCGTGCCTCCAGAGAAACTGGCCGACTACATCACGGAGTTCCGTGCATTGCTCGACAGCCATGGCCTGGCCTACGGCATGTTCGGTCACGTCGATGCCGGTGTGTTGCATGTGCGTCCGGCGCTGGACATGAAAGACCCGGCCCAGGCGGCTCTGGTCAAGCCGATTTCCGATGCGGTGGCCGAGTTGACCCGGCGTTACGGAGGGCTGCTGTGGGGCGAGCACGGCAAAGGTCTACGTTCGGAATATGTCCCCGAGTTTTTTGGCGAGCTGTACCCGGCGCTGCAAACGCTCAAGGGTGCGTTCGACCCGCACAATCAACTCAACCCCGGCAAGATCTGCACGCCGCCGGATACCGCCCAAGGCTTGCTCAAGGTCAACGAGGTAACGCTGCGCGGTGATCTGGATCGACAAATCGACGAGCGCGTCTGGCAAAGCTTCGGCACCGCCATGCACTGCAACGGTAACGGCGCTTGCTACAACTACGACCCCAACGATGCGATGTGCCCGTCGTGGAAAGCCACCCGTGAACGCCAGCATTCGCCGAAGGGCAGGGCGTCGTTGATTCGCGAATGGTTGCGTCTGCAAGGCGCGGCCAATATCGATGTGTTGCAAGCGGCCCGGGGCAAGTTGTCGTGGTTGAGCGGATTGCCGACGCGGTTGCGCAATAACCTGGCGCGCTCGCGCGGTGAGGCGGATTTCTCCCATGAAGTCTACGATGCGATGGCGGGCTGCCTGGCCTGTAAATCCTGTGCGGGACAATGCCCGGTCAAGGTCAACGTCCCGGAATTCCGATCTCGTTTTCTCGAGCTGTACCACGGTCGCTATCAACGCCCGCTCCGTGACTATTTGATCGGCTCGCTGGAGTTCACCATTCCTTACATGGCCTACGCGCCGGGCCTGTACAACGCGGTGATGGGCTCGAAATGGGTGAGCCGCCTGCTGGAGCAACAGGTCGGCATGCTCGACAGTCCGCTGATCCACCGCCATGACTTGCAGGCCACGTTGACCCGCTGCAAGGTCGCTGTCGCCAGCGTGCCAGCCCTGCGCGAACTGACCGCTGCACAACGTGAGCGGAGCGTGGTGTTGGTGCAGGACGCCTTCACCCGTTACTTCGAAACGCCGTTGCTGGCGAGCTTTATCCAGTTGGCGCATCAGTTGGGCTACCGGGTGTTTCTGGCGCCCTATAGTGCCAACGGCAAGCCTTTGCACGTGCAGGGCTTCCTCGGCGCTTTCGCCAAGGCGGCGATCCGCAACGGCAATCAGCTCAAGGCGCTCGCCGCCTGTGGCGTGCCGCTGGTGGGCCTGGACCCGGCGATGACGCTGGTCTACCGCCAGGAATATCAGAAAGTACCAGGGCTCAACGATTGCCCGAAGGTCCTGTTACCTCAGGAATGGCTCTTCGATGCGTTGCCTGAAAACCCGCACACCGCGACCGAGACATTCCGTTTGTTGGCGCACTGCACCGAGAAGACCAATGTCCCAGCCAGTACTGCGCAATGGGAAACCATGTTTGCCCGGCTTGGGCTCAATCTGGTGACGGAGGCGACCGGCTGCTGCGGCATGTCTGGCACCTACGGCCACGAAGCCCGAAACCAGGACACCTCGCGGACCATTTTCGAGCAGTCATGGGCCGGCAAGCTGGATAAACAGGGTGAGGCGCTGGCCACGGGCTACTCCTGTCGGAGTCAAGTGAAGCGCTTGGCCGACAGGCAGCTGCGTCATCCGTTGGAAGTGGTGTTGGAGCATGTGCGCGCGAAGTAGCTTCACTCGCACTTATGAAGCACCACGCTGAATTTTAAGTTATCCGCCTGCAATTGCTCTGCATTAACCAGGTCTTCGATTCTTAACCCGGATTCAACTTTTTCGACCAGCTGCATGATGCGATTTTCATGGTGGCGACAGGCCTGAAGTTGCACCGTTACTGGAGTTCTAATTGCCAGGGATGAGCGCTGAAATCGAAGTGCACACCGAGCAAGCAACGGCGAGTTCGGCGCTGGGCGCATGAAACCGTATTGGAGGAAATGCAGAACAGGCTGAGCAACGCGCCGTGGATGATGCGGATCCGAATACGGACTGTTGAGCATCCCTTCGGGACGCTCGAGCAATGGATCGGTGCGACGCACTTCCTGACCCGAAAGCTTAACGGGGTAAGCGCCGAGATGAGCTTGAATGTGCTCGCCTACAACTTGAAACGGGTCATGAAAATCATCGGCGCTAACGGTTTGATGAAGGCGCTGTCGGCGTAAAGAAGGCTGTTTTTGGCCCATCCAAGAGGCTGTAAAACAGCGTTGACGTGCTCCAGGTTGCTACCGATGCAACCCGTGGTATTGACCGTGCGATCGCTCAGCCAACGAACGTCGACGCCCCAAGAAAATGAGGCCCATGATCGTTTTTACACACTCTGGGCCGATAGCTGCCGCTCAATTCCGATTGTCCAGGGAGGAATATTCTGTTCGAGCTTTGACTTTCGGAATCATTGGCACTGAGGAGAGTCAACCGACAAATACTGCATCGGACACGTGCCATGCCTATTCTCGCCAACACATTTAGCTATCCGCGTAACCTTCGCTTGGTGCTGCCAACAGCTTATTCCCGCATGCGTTGGCCAACGGTGAGTGGACGGCATGGACGCAATTGATTCGACGCTGATGGCCGCGCGGGCCCAATTCGCGATCACCATCAGCTTTCATATCGTGTTGGCGGCTTTCACCATTGGTTTGGCCAACTTTCTGATGGTGCTTGAAGCGCTTTGGCTGTGGCGTGGGCGAAAGGTCTATCTGGACGTCTACCTTTACTGGCTGAAGGTGTTTGCCCTCAACGTGGCGGTGGGCACTGCCTCGGGTCTTATATTGGAGTACCAATTCGGGCTCAACTGGTCGCGGCTTTCGACTCAGGCAGGAGATATCCTCGGCCCATTGATGTTCTACGAAGTGCTTGCCGCTTTTTTTCTGGAGGCTGGCTTCCTTGGCATCATGTTATTTGGATTGAAGAAGGTAGGCCGTCGTCTGCATTTCTTCGCCACCTGTGCCGTAGCGCTCGGATCGTTAATCAGCGCATTCTGGATCCTGTCGGCCAATTCCTGGATGCAAACACCCGCCGGTTACTCCATTGGCACAGATGGACGGTTCATTGCCGAGGATTGGTGGGCGATCATCTTCAATCCGTCGTTCCCTTATCGTCTTGTGCATATGACGTTGGCCGCGTTGCTCGGCACCGCCACGCTGGTGGCCGGTATCAGCGCTTGGCAGCTGTTGCGTGTGCCTGAGAATCTGCGAGCACGGCTTGCATACTCCATGGCGCTGTGGGCGATTGTCTTGATCACACCTGTGCAAATGGTGGTGGGAGACCTTCATGGTCAACACAGCCTCAAAGTTCAGCCGCAGAAGGTCGCCGCCATCGAAGGCTCCTGGACTCGCCCGGCTGATGGTGCGGGCGAACCATTACGCTTGTTCGCTCTTCCCGACATGAATGAGCGACGCAACCATTGGGAAGTGGCGATTCCGCGCATAGCTTCGCTGTACCTGCGGCATGACCTGAGTGGCACCATCGCTGCACTGGACGAGTTCCCGCCTCAGGACATACCACCTGTTCCAGTGGTGTTCTTCGCTTTTCGTTTCATGGTCGGTCTGGGTCTGTTGATGCTGGGGCAAGGCCTGACCGGTTTGGTATTGCGATGGCGACAACGGTTGTACACGGCGCCTTGGATGCTCCGAGGGTGTGTGCTGATGGCCCCGGCTGGATTTTTGGCGATGCTGAGTGGCTGGGTAGTGACCGAGGTGGGCCGCCAGCCCTTCACCGTCTATGGTCTGCTGCGCACGGCTGACAGTCTGTCATCGGTTTCTCGGCAGCAGGTGATTAGCTCAACATGGTTCATCTTGTCGTTTTACCTGCTGATATTCGGCGTTGGGCTCTGGGTGCTGCTGCGAATTCTGCGCGAGCCACCTCACAAGGACGAGGCCGGGCCGCAGCCAACCTTGGCTGACGAGACGGGTGAGTCATGAGGGCATGAATCCATGTTAGACAACGACTGGATAACACTACTATCCGCTGCAGCCTTGGCGTTTTCGGTGTTGAACTATGTGCTGTTGGACGGCACTGATCTTGGCGTCGGTGTACTGCTGGGCCTTACCCGATGTAGTAAACATCGCCGTGTCATGGCAGTGACAATCCTGCCGATTTGGGATGCTAATGAAACTTGGCTCGTGCTAGGAGGCGGCGGCCTGCTGGCGTTATTTCCGCTGGCCTATGCCATCCTGCTGCCGGCGCTTTATCTGCCGTTTATTATGATGTTTTTGGCATTGATTCTTCGAGCGGTAGCGCTGGAATTTCGTGACTACGCGCCCAGTGACGGGATCAAGCGCGCCGTCGACGGCTTGCTGTTGGGCGGTTCACTGCTCGCCGGTGGATGCCAGGGGCTGGTCTTGGGTTCGCTTGTTCAAGGCATATCTAATGATGGTAGGCAGTACAGTGGTAACGGCTGGGAGTGGCTGGGTATGTTTCCGCTGTACTGTGGCGCAGTGCTCGTGGTGGGCTACACGTGGCTGGGCGCCTGCTGGCTTTATTGGCGTACTGAAGAAGAACTTCAGCAACGATCAGGTCGTCAGGCGAGGGCGCTGGCAATCGTAACCTTAGGGCTATTGGCCGTGTTGGTTACCTGGACAACGACACTGGACACTCGATATGCACATCGGCTTTTAGATCCTCTTCTCTGGCTGCCGGCCTCAACAATGCTCATTGCACTGTTAATCGGCTTCGTCTTGGGATTTCGAAGCCGCCGGGAATATCTGCCGCTGTTCGCTGCATTGGGAATCTTCGTTTTGGCCTTCGCATTGGTCATCGCAGCGCTTTATCCGCTGATTATCCCGCCGAATCTGACGCTGCAAGCCGTCGCCTCCAGTCCGACCAGCCAGATTTTCATTTTGGTTGGTTTCGCCGTATTGATACCGGTGACGCTGATATACAACACCTATGGCTTTAAAGTCTTTAGCGGGAAGGTTCGTGCCGCTCGTGATTGACTGCATCCACGCTACCGTTCAGAGAATGAGTACTTTCTCCCTCCGGCCTAATCCAAACAGGCACTCTGTGCGCTATCGCTCAGAGCCCCTGTTACAACAGTCGTTAAGAAGTTGATGTGACGTGCCCCTCATTAACCACCGTAGATTTCGGGAAAGTCGCCACGATACGATGTTCGATCCCATCGTCCAGCAGTCCTAGCGTCGCATCGGTGAGTAGCGTGCCATCCAGGCTGAGTGTGCGTGTTGCGTCTTCGTTTTGGCGCACCTCTATGTGGTAGAGGGTTGCACCGAACCAGTAATGGAGAGTGAAACCCGGCCAATCGGCTGGCAGCACCGGTTCAATGCGCAGCGAGTTGGCGCAGCGTGTCAATCCCAGCAGTGATTCGACGATCAGGCGATACATCCAGCCAGCGGAGCCGGTGTACCAGGTCCAGCCGCCGCGTCCTGTGTGGGGTGCAACCCCGTAGACGTCGGCGGCCATCACGTAAGGCTCAACCTTGTACGTTTCTATTTGTGCAGCGCTGCGACGGCTGACGGGATTGATCATACGCAGCAGCTCCCATGCCTTGTCGCTGTCGCCAAGACGGGCGAAGGCCATACTTGCCCAAACGGCAGCGTGAGTGTATTGGCCTCCATTCTCGCGTACGCCGGGTACGTAGCCTTTGATGTAACCGGGATCCAGTGCACCCTTGTCGAACGGCGGATCCAGTAACAACACCACACCGGTATCGCGCCGGACCAAGTGCAGATCCAGTGAGTCCATGGCCGTTCTGCGCCGTACCTGCGACGCGGCCCCGGAGAGCACCGACCAGCTTTGCGCTATGGAGTCGATACGACATTCCTCGTTACTCGCAGAGCCCAATACCTGGCCGTCGTCGAAGTAAGCGCGGCGGTACCAGGCGCCATCCCAACCCTGATCTTCCAGGCTCACACGTAAAGTCGCCGCCAGCTCAGTACAACGCTGGGCGAAGACCCTGTCACCTTCCAGCTGCGCAGTACGGGAGAATTGCAGCAGCACCTCGTAGCCGAAGAAGCCAAGCCATACGCTCTCACCAAGGCCTTGCTCTCCGACCCGATTCATACCGTCATTCCAGTCTCCGCACCCCATCAACGGCAGCCCATGGGAACCGCGCTTGAGGCCATGCTCAATGGCGCGAACGCAATGTTGGTAGAGGCTTTCCTGGAGTTGCGAAGTGCCGGGCAGATCGTAGTAGGACTCTTCGCCAGCATTGAGTGCGCGTCCCTCGATATAACCCACCACTTCGCTCAGTACGCTTCGATCACCAGTGATGTACACGTAGCGGCTGGTTGCCAGGGGCAACCAAAGAAAGTCGTCGGAACAGCCTGTTCGGACACCCCGACTTTGCGGTGGATGCCACCAGTGTTGTACGTCGCCTTCGGGGTACTGATGCGCGGCGCAGAGCAGCAGGTGGCGGCGCGCGGCAGCCGGGTCGGCATGGATCATTGCCATGCTGTCCTGCAATTGATCACGAAAGCCAATGGCTCCGCCGGATTGGTAATAACCGCTACGCGCGCAGAAGCGGCACGCGATGACCTGATACATCAGCCAGCCGTTGACCAGCACATCGATGGCTGGATCGGGAGTCTGAATTTGTATGGCCCCCAAGGTCGTGCGCCAATGTATACGCACAGCGTCCAGTTCACCCGCCGCGGCCTTGGCGCCGCGGTATTTCTGCACCAGGCGAGTGGCTGATTTGGCGTCTTGTTCGGCGCCGAGGCGGAACACCACTTCCTGGCTTTCGCCGTCCGCCAGCTCCAGTGCGACCTGCATTGCCGCGCAGGGATCGAAGCCACCACCGCAACGTCCAGACAGCCGGGCACGAGTCAGTGCTGCCGGAGTTTGCAGGTTTGCGTTGCGACCAATAAATTCGGCACGATCACCGCTAAAACTGCGCCCCGTCGAATCCGTGTCGAGAAAGGCGACGCGCCCGGAGAACTCGATCGAAAAGGCGTTGCGCGCGAACAGTGCGCCACTGAATGGGTCCACCTCCGTGACCACATGCATGGCCGACTTGCTGCGCAAATCCCCCAGTACCCACTCCACATAGCACGTTGCCGACAAACGCCGCGGCCGGCCGCTGGTATTGCGAATTTTCAGGCGCGAGAATTTGATCGGTGCATCCAGCGCCACATAGACCCACAACTCGGTTTGGATGCCGTCCTCTTCATACTCGAATACGCTGTAGCCGAAACCATGGCGAGTACGGTAAAGGCCACTACCTGGGCAGGGTTGTGGGGTCGGCGACCAGAAGTGGCCGGTATCTTCGTCGCGCAGGTACAACGCCTCTCCGCTGGGGTCAGAGATCGGGTCGTTATGCCAAGGGGTGAGACGATATTCGTGAGCATTCTCGCTCCAGGTGTAAGCACCGCCACTTTCGGAAATCACCGTGCCGAATTGCGCATTGGCCAGCACATTGACCCAAGGCGCTGGTGTGGGTTGGCCTGGGCGCAGGATCACTACGTATTCGTTACCGTCCGGGCTGAAGCCACCGTAGGGATTGTTCAATATCAAGGCAGCGTCGGTTTGTGTGGCACCGACCACAGGTGGTTGCTCCACTCGCACAAGACTCGGTTCGAGCCTGGGGAGCAGAGGGTCCGCGCGGCGCCGATGGACCTGATCGGCCAGGCTGCCGTGGCTGTCATTGAGTACCAGGCGGGCCACTGATAGCATCAGTGTCCGGTCCTCGCCCGACAACTGTTGTGCCTGCCGCACAAAAATCCCGCCAGGACGGTCGACCAGGCTCGCTTCACTGCCCGAGGTCACCAGTCCCATAATCAGGTCATGCAGTTGCTGGCGATAGCCGGCCTGATCCTCGTTCCAGATCACCAGATCTACCGACAGGCCCTTCTGACGCCAATAGGCATGAGCTTTGACCATCTGCTGCACAAACTCGATGTTAGCCAGATCGTTGATCTGCAGCAGCACGATGGGCAAGTCGCCCGATATCGCCTGGCCCCAGAGGCTGGACTGGTTACGCCGGTTGGCCACCAGCACGCTGCTCTCGGCCCGTAATGCAGCGCTGGCGTAGATGATCGACGCGGCCATCTGCTCGAACAGACGTGCGTCGCTCAGTGAAGCGTTGAGCTGGCGCAGCAGCACCTGGCTATGGGTCCAGGCCAAGTCAAAGACGCGATCGGCCAGATGACGGTCGCGGTACTTGTCGATCAGGTGCAGGCAGTTGTCACGGCTGTCGGCAAGGCCGGTCACCAAGTCGATGGTCGCCGTCTGACCGGGGTCCAGGGTGATGCGACAACGTATCGATACAATCGGATCAAGTACCGGGCCGGCGGTTCCTGATAATTGTTCGACCTCATCGTCCATTGCCGCCGGGGCCACGACACTGCGCCCACGACCGATAAAGCGCGCACGGTCGGTCTCGTAGGAGATCGCATCGACATCTACACCGTGCGCTGCCAGCAAATGACACATCCAGGGCACTGTTTCCTGGCTGGAGCGCGGCCGACGGGTGCAGATGATTGCCTGCAGCGGGCGCAACAGCTCGGTCTGCACGAACAGATTGCTGAAGGCCGGGTGCATCGCATCGCTGATGGCCGAAGCCAGCACTACCTCGGCGTAGCTGGTGAGTTCAATACTGCGGCGCGTTCGCGCGCGGTTGGTGATGTGCAAGCGGCGCAACTCGATGTCGTCTTCCGGTGATACGACGATTTCGGTATGGGTGTCGAAGTCTTGCTCACGTACACGGAATTCGGCACGGGCATCAGTGAAGATGGCTTCGTAGCTTTCCGGATGGCGCAATGTCGGTTGGTGCGCGGCGGACCAGAATGTGCCGCTTGCAACATCGCGCAGGTAGCAGAACATACCCCAGTTGTCGCAGGTGAAGTCTTCATGCCAGCGGGTAACAGCAATTTCGTTGCTGCGGCTGTAACCTGCGCCTGCACTGCTGACCATCACATGGTAGCGGCCGTTGGAGAGCAACTGCACCGCAGGGCGTTTGCGGTCAGGGTCGGCAAAGACCCGCAGCTTGGTTTCACGTACTCGTGATGCATGGTCCACAACCGGCGCGTTCGAGGCATGCAGGTACTGTGCGGCGGTCTTCGGCACACGCTCCTGCAACAGCAGGGCGGTCGCCTGGAATTGCGGGTCGGATTCGAAACGTCGCTGCATTGGCCGGTCGAGTAGCAGGCAAGTCAGCGCCAGCAGGCTCATGCCCTGATGGTGTGCCATGAAGGAATAGACGACTGCGCAACGCTGTCCGCGTTGCAAGCGCGCCTCTGTAAAGTCCACGGCTTCATACAGACCGTAGCGCCCGGCCAGGCCCAGCGCGGCAAGTCGCTGCAGGTTCCGGCACGAGGCCTCGGGGGCCACCATCAGCGCCAGGGCGCTGGCATAGGGGGCGACAACGGTGTCTTCGCCAAGGCCTCGCTTGAGACCCAGGCCTGGTACACCGAATGCGCGATATTGGTAGTTGAAATGAGCATCCTGAATGTTGTAACCCGACTCGGAAACCCCCCAGGGAATGCCCAAGTGATTGCCGTACTCGATCTGCAAGGCGACCGCTGCGCGGCAGGTCTGGTCGAGCAGGGTACCTTCATAGTTGGGCATTACCAGCATGGGCATCAGGTACTCGAACATCGAGCCTGTCCATGACAGCAGCACGGGTATGCCGCCGCTGCTGGTGAGCAGCCTTCCAAGGCTAAACCAGCCTTCTTGAGGTAACTGGCCTTGAGCGATAACCACATAGTTGGTCAGTCGCGCCTCCGAGGCCAGCAAGTCGTAATAACCCGTATCCAGCTTGTGCTCGCTGGCGTTATAGCCAATGGCGAAAAGATCGCGCTGGGAATCATAGAGAAAGGTGAAGTCCATGTTCGCCATGGTGTCGACCAGATTGGCCAGGCGGGTGACCGAGGCAATGCGCTGTACAGCCAGGCGCTGCACGGACGTCACTTGAGCCTGCTGAGCCGGCAACCAGCGAGCGACATCGAGTTGCGCCAACTGGCGCCAGCTGAGTGCCAACGGCTCGGCCTTGTCAATGGCGGGCGGCAGCCTGAAGCTCAGCAGTTCGGCCTGCAGATCCTGACATTGTGCACGCAGCGCCTCGAGCCAGAAGGCGGCCTCGCCGACCGTCGCCAAGTCGCTGAGGGCAGTGGGTGCACTCATGCGCTCCAGCAAGGTCAGGAGGGTCTCGGAGGCGTCGTCAGGGCTCGAAACAACCCGGGCCTGCGCCACGAGCGCTTCGTCTTGCAGGGTTCGTACGTCGTGGTCGTCCAGCCCCGCGGCGAGGAGGGTGTCTTGCAGCACATCCAGGGTGTCGATAAGTCCGTTGACCACCCGTAGATCAAACAGGGGCGCATCAATCAGGTCCAACAGCCCAGGGCGCAAGGTCAGTAGCAGTCCTGCCAGATTCCCGCTATCTACCGTCGATACGTAGAGCGGTGGCAAGGGCTTGAGCGTCAAGGTGTCATACCAGTTGTAGAAGTGCCGACGGTAGCTCTCCAGGCCGGCCATGCTGGACAAGGACTGATCGAGGCGCTCGAGCAACCGTCCACTACTCAGGTAGCCAAAGTCGTGCGCGGCCAGGTGGGACAGCAGCGCCATACCCATATTGGTCGGCGATGTACGGTGTGCAATGGCTGGGTGGGGCTGCTCCTGGATGTTGTCAGGGGGTAACCAATTGTCGGCCGGACCGACGTATTGATCGAAGAATGCCCAGGTTTTTCGCGCCAGACATCGCAGGAAGCGCAGCTCCTGCGCTGAAGGATTGAATTTCGCCCGGGGGGAAGGCCGGCTGAGCCACCAAGCGACGGCCGGGCTCGTCAGCCACAGCACCAAAAATGGTCCGGCCAAGGCGAGCACATTCGGAGTGGGTAGTAACAGTACAAAAAGGACCGTCGTCAGCAATGGGGCTATCCACATTGTGCGGTACAGCTCAGATAGCTTGTTGCTGTCGCTGCGTTCCACTTCCCGTGAAGGGTTCCACTGCAACAGACGACGCTTGCTGATCAGCATGCGCCACAGCGTACGGCCGATTGCATCCAGGCTGTATAAGGCTTCGAACGGCAGCCAAACCAAAGGAAGGATCGCCCGCGTAAAGTGTTGGCTGGAGGTGCCCAGGGCCGCTGTCAAATGCTGCTCGATCGGAACGTCGACGGTTTTGTGCATGAGCTCCTGCAAGGCGCTCGACAGCGGTTGGATCAGTACCAGGATAAGCACCGCGAAGGTCCACGAACGCGGCTCCATTGCTCCAAGCCAGCCCCACAGCAACATTGTCAGGAAAGCGGTCGGCTCCAGACTACGCCGGAGATTGTCAAAAATTTTCCACCGAGCCACGGCGCAAAGGCGATTGCGTTCCAACCCTCCACCTGCCTTGGGCGTCCAGGGCATGACCCATGGCAGCAATTGCCAGTCCCCGCGAATCCAGCGATGCCGGCGCTTGACGTCGGTGCTGTAACGGGAGGGGTATTCTTCGAACAGTTGCACGTCGCTGAGTAATCCCGAGCGGGCATAACAACCCTCGATCAGGTCATGGCTAAGGATGCGGTTTTCCGGGAAACATCCTTCCAGGGCGTGCTCGAAAGCATCCACGGCGTAGATCCCTTTGCCAATGAATGAACCGAGCTGGAAAAGATCCTGATAGACGTCCGAAACAGCGCGGGTGTAGGGATCGACGCCTGCATCGCTCCCGAACAGCCGGGCATAGGAAGAGCGTGCAGTACTCGGCAGACTGATACCCACTCGCGGTTGCAAAATCGCATAACCGCTGCTGATATGGCCCTGATGCGGATCGAACACGGGGTGGTTTAGCGGGTGCTCCATCGCGCCGATGCATTGCTGTGCAACATCACGCGGTAGTTGGGTATCAGTGTCGAGGGTGATCACGTAACGAACGGGAGTCAGTGTCTGGATATCGCCAACGATCAGTGAAAAGTACTCCTGACCACGGCCTCGCAGCAGGGCATTGAGCTCGGCGAGCTTGCCGCGTTTGCGCTCATAGCCCATCCAGGTCTGCTCTGCCTCGTTCCAGCGTCGTGGTCGGTGCAACAGGAAAAATCGGTCGTTGTCTGGGGCGGGGTATTTCTGATTTAACGCTTCTATCAGCCGCCGTGCCAGCAACAGCAGACTCGCATCCTGCTCCAGCTCCTGGGTGGGGGCATCCATGAAATCGGTGAGCAGGGCGAAGTGCAAATTGGCATCCCGATTGGCCAGGAAGCGTACTTCCAGGCCTTCGACCAACTCTTCGACATCTACGCAATGGGCTATCAGCGCGGGAATGACCACCAACGTGCGCGCTTGCACCGGGATACCCTGGCTGTAGTCCAGTCGGGGAAGAATGCAGGGGGGCATGGTGAGAGTGATCAGCCAATTGACCAGCCCGATGGCCAGGCGGCTGGACATCAGCAGCGTGGGTATCGCGAGCAATACCAGCAGGTATCCAGACCTTGCGTCGCGATAAACGGCCTCAAGGAAAGGCCAAGCGAACAATGTTGACAGGATCAGCACCAGACCCAGGTAGAAGGTCAGCGGTGCGTGAAGCAGCAGGCGTGCCCATTGCTCGCCCAAGGGCACCCGAGCGGCGATTCGATGCTCGAGCTCATTGAGTCCAGGGCCCACCAGGTAGTAACCCACATGTCCGGCCACGTCGCCCTCGGGCGGTGGTCTTACCCGCGCATCGGCCAGAGCGATGGCCGCTCGCGCGACGTTTTCTTCAGTCTGGTCACAGTTCTTCGCCATGCGTTCGACCACATGCCGATAGTGATCGCGGGTGGCGAAATCCATCCGCGCATAGATCCCTGCCGGGTCTGTGCGCAACACGTGCTCGACGTGGCTCAGATGCTCGACGAACTCCCGCCAGTCGGTGGCCGACAGCAGACGCAAGCTGGCGATGCTGTTGCCGATGGACACCTGATCGGCGGCTTGCTGCTGGGCATCCACCTGCACCAGTCGCTCGATATTGAGTCCTGACTCGCTGAGCATCTGCTCGATCCAGGCCAATGGCAGTATCAGCGCGGCACTTTGCCCTTGTAGCCGTCGCGCCAATTCAGCGACGAATGATGAGGTCATCGGTGGCCCCGAGCGCGCCATGTCAGCCACTGTCAGGACCACGCTTTTGGCATCGCGTTCGGCGGTTTCGATCAAGTGATCGGCCCAGTCATTGGCCAGGTTGCGGTCATCCCAGTTAGCCATGACGCGCGAGGCTACTCGCCTCAGATTCTCGATCAGAGCCAGGCGCAGCATGATCGGAATCGCCCACAACTCGCCGAGAGTCAGTGGTGTGATCGTCTGATAGAACACTACAAAACGGCTCAAACTCTCCTCATCGACCCTGCCGTCGCCATGTGAAATGGTCTCCAGAGCGATGTCGTAGACCCGTGGCAATCCGGCCGACGGGCCATCGGCCAATTGCGGCAACTCACGGCTGTAGCCTCGGGGTAGGTGAGACTTGGTGGTGCGGATTTGCTCTTCGACCAGGTAATAGTTGTCCAGCAACCATTCCGCTGCCGGTGTTGCACGCCGGGCGGACAACGGTGCAGCAGTGAGCGCCTTGCAGCTACTGGCTAGCGTCGCCTCGTTGTCGGCTAGGCGCGCCAGCAGAGAGTCTTTCGCCGTGCGGCCACTAATATGGTGCTGTTGAGCCAGTAGAGTTCCATGGCTGGCCATCTGTTCGGCGCTGAACAACTCCGAGCGAAGCAGTGGTTCGTACTCGAATTTCCTACGTGATTCGCTCCACTGGCGATAGTAAATGGCAGGCAGACGCCAGAACTGGAAGAGTACATTGGTCCAATGACTGTCCATGTTTCCTTGCATGACACTCTCTCGACGAATGGCGTGATGAGGGTGGCAGTGCTCCCGACGCTGCTCTTGACCTGATAGCTGTGTCACGAGCACCTTGCATCACACAACGATGGCAGGCTTCGAGTCTGCCAAAGGAGGCTGGCCAAAGTCTGTATGCTAACGAGCATAGCTGCGTCCACGGTTGGCCGGAAGGTGATGTCACCTGGTTTGCGACATAACTGAAGTTAGCGTCACACCGTCGCAGTGCAAGGCTTGACCTTTTCTTCTGAGCTCAATCGAGAGGGCGCCAGAGTCGTTCCATCCGAACGGGAACAGGCCGAGGGCACAAGCGACGCGGTTTTAGATCACCTCAAATAATCAAGGTAGTCCCAGTGCCAGATTCTCTTGCAGAGGATCCAGGAGGTCGGGCATTCAGTGAACCTCCCGGTCTTCGGGGTCCAATTGCGCGTTTGATCCACACGCAAGCCTCGGCCATTCCCTCGCGCAGATCCTCAGCATCGTCTTCGGACGTTTCGGCAGCACTTTCGAGTTGACGAACTTTTTCGCGTGGCTCGTTCAGCTCCGCGCTCGGGTCGATGCATTGCGCCGTCAGGCGTCGGGTGGCTTGTTTGCCGACTTGGTTATCGTAGCGTCGAAAGCAGAGCTGCCCGATCTGAACGCAGCGAAGCGAGTGAAGGCGCATTACCTGGTCACTCTGGCGCTTCAGTCGTACAAGGCCCAGGTGAGTGGTGCAACCTGTTTGGCAGGTGAGTCGCGCGGAAAAATAATACAACGCGGCATAAATATATTGATATGACAGGGATTTATGCGTGCTTTTTCCATGGTGTGCAATTCACGCATCACGCACACGAATATCTGAACCCGGCCAGTGCGTCGGGTTTTTCATTTGCGCCGCTCGTCTACTCGAATGCACGCTGCCTAGGCGCCAACTTCAAATCTGTACGGCCCGGAAAATCTGGACCTCTGTTGTGAGGTGCGTATGTCTACCGATTTGAGTTTCCAAGACAAGACGGTGCAAGGTACTGTCCCTTCCAATCCTGAGCCAGGTACAGATGAGCCGACGCTGGATCCTAAAGATCGCGGCAAATTCGATCCTCTGGAACGCCCGGACAATGTAAAGGAGGAGCGTCCAGAGGATTGGAAGGCTCCAGCTGACAGGGATCTGCCAGAGGCGGATGAAGAAACGCCACTATCTGACGACAGGCGATAAGAATCAGAGCCCGACCATTGAGTCGGGCTTTTTGTGTGCGCCCAGCATGGGCGCAATCTTGTGGGTGAAAGTTCCGCCGTAAGCTGACCACAGCGAACGAAGTGAAGCGCAACTGCATGAGGGTGACCGAATGTGGGGAGGAAGCGTGAATCGAAGCCATGAGCCGATGTACAAGAACCGGATAAAAGGCGCGGCCGATCAGGGCGAGCGGGCACAAAACCGCGAAGCTCTTGTGGTCAAGGGTCAGGCTGTGTAAATCCGGCGGTTGTGTGGCGAAGGATTGCGTTCTTACCTGGGGAGATCTCGCCTTGTGCCTGAAAGGGCGACGGTGCCAGCCGGAGCGAGAAGTCAGCAGAGGCCGTAGTAGTCTTTTTTTTGACGAAGGGCCGAACGAGAGAGAGCGTTATAGGCCATGTTGATGCGAAAGACCGGAAGTCAGATGCCTGCCAAACGCGGGGCGGATGGAGACTGCGAGCGGTGAAGCCGTGAGAAGTCCCGTCAGCGACGAGGTCAATCGCCCGCAAGATGAATCCGACAACGCAGGGCAAGGGCTGCTGGATCGGGCCTTTGCGAGAGAAACCTGAAACGGGCGTGGAAGCGAGTCAAGGCCAACAAGGGGGCAGCGGGAGTCGATGGTCTGGACATTGAACAGACCGCCGAGCATCTACTGAGCCAGTTAGTGAATGATCAACGCTGATGTGGGAGATCCAGTTCAATTCGCGGATTGGGATGGGTGGTAAGCCGCAGCTTCACATATTTGATCAGGATGAGCCGCCTTGCCGAGAATTTTGACTTCCCAGATAAGTGACACCGCACTCAGCGAGCATAATGCCAGGATGTTCGGGTCGCCAAAGGAGCGCTTGGATTTTTACCGAAGGGAGATTCAGTACGAGACGATCCCGAGACCGGCATACATGTCCAGACCGAATCCCACCGGGCCTTCGGTGTAACCCGATTCGGCCTTGAGAATGAAGCCTTGCGCCCACTCCTCGATCTTCGATTGAGCCGGAGCGTTTGAATCCCGAAGGTCATGGTTGTAGTAAAAATTGCGCATCAGCACTGTGGCTTTATCCATTTCGGCCATTCGAGCTATGACTGTCACGTAGTCTGGTTAGCCCGAAACCGGATGGCAGGCAAAAAAACTGCAGAGCTTATTTGAGTCCGGGAGGCAGCTCGAGACATATCTTGGAGCCAACACTTCCAGGCATCGTCGATGCAATCAGCGCCGATCCAGCCACACCGTTTGTGCGTTACAGAATTCGCGCACCCCGAAATGCGACAGCTCTCGGCCAAAACTGCTTTTCTTCACGCCGCCGAAGGTGACGCGAGGGTCGGTTTCAGTACCGAGCAGCAGTATTACTCTCAATCGCCTCTGCCGCTGTCAGCGTATTTCTCATCAAACAAGCAACGGTCATTGGACCCACGCCGCCCGGGACTGGAGTCATGGCCGCTGCGACGTCCTTCGCAGAGTTGAAATCTACGTCACCCACCAGCACCGATACTCCGTTCTTTTCGATTCTGTTGATACCTACGTCGATGACCACTGCGCCTGGCTTTATCGCGCTTGCACCGATAAATTCAGCCCGGCCAATCGCCACCACCAGGATGTCAGCCTGACGACATTCGGCGATTAGATCTCGCGTGCGCGAGTGAACAATTGTGACGGTGCAGTTTTCCTGCAGAAGCAAATTCGCCATTGGCTTGCCGACGATGTTCGACCTACCGACAATCACCGCTGGTACGCAGCGAGGCTTTCACGGTGGCCGATGCTGACTACCGTTATGTTGGTGGCTGATAATGCTTGATACAGGTGACGTTCTGCGTTCTCGTCCAGTCCAGAGGTGGCTTCGTCGAGGAACAGCAACGTTGGATATATCAACCAATAGCTGCGAGTCCCCGACGATGATGGCGGGATTTGGCTTTCATCGCGCGTCAGGCGGATACGGGGTCCCTCGACCAACGGCTAATAGCGTTCGGCGGCATCGGCGCTGATCAGGTTCAGGTCCAGCGGTGCGAAGTGACTGCGACGGGCGCAGTTTTCATTTTCCGAGATGCCCACTAAGGCCTTGAATGTCAGCAGCAGGGCTTTGGCTTCGGTCAACGTGCGCTTCATGCATCTGCCGAGGTACGCTTTAGAATAGGGTTTCAGTGCTTATTTGTTTTCAGTGATACCGAGACACATAACCCGCTTTTTTGATTCTCGTCCGAGAAGCTCAATCGTATCTGTGCCCCCGTGCGATCGGCTATCGCCTGAACAATGGACAACCCCAATCCGGACCCAGCCTCATCGGTCCCCAGGCTGCGATAAAACGGATCAAACACCCGCGCTCGCTCCTCAATCGTGATCCCTGGCCCCGAGTCCTTGATCTGCAGCAGCGCCGCGCCGTTATCCATGACCACTGAAAGATCAATCCGGCCACCCTGCGGTGTATAGCGAATCGCGTTGTCCACCAGGTTTTTGACCAGCGTCATCAAATCCATCTCATTGATCAGCACCCGCACGTCCTGTTCACCCTCAACACCGATGTCCAGGCGTTTGAGGTCGGCCAGCGGCAGCAGATCTTCCAGCACCCGTCGATAGACGTCATGCACCGAAACCGGCGACGTCGGCTCCCGGGTGTCGGATTGCACCTTGGCCAGGGTCAGCAGTTGATCAATCAGGTTTCTACCGCGCTCGATGCCTCGGCGCAGTGGCACCAGGCGCTCGTGGGCCACGGCCGACATCTCCGCGGCGGCCAGGCGTTCGGCTTGCAAGGAGAGGGCCGTCAGCGGCGAGCGAAGTTCGTGGGCCGCATCGGCGACGAAGCGGCGCTGGGTTTCCATGGCGTTCGCCACGCGTGCGAGCAAGCGATTGATCGCCACCACGAAAGGCCGGATTTCGGTGGGTAGATGGCTTTCGTCAATCGGGTGCAGTTCCTGTTCGGCGCGCTGATCGATTTCCGACGACAGTGTGGCGATGGGCCGAAACAGCTTGCGCACCAGGTCGCTGACCACCAGCAACAGCACCGGAAATAAAATCAGAAACGGCAGCAGGCTGCGCCAGGCACTTTCGCGGGCGTCCTTGTTACGGGCACCGGTTTCCTGGGCAACGGCAATGCGTTCGCCACGGGCGGTGGTCCGGACCAGCACCCGAAACGCTTCGCCGCCGACATTCACTGTGGACAAGCCATCGGCCAGCGTCGTCGGGAAGGGCAGTGGTGTGACGTCATCATCGGTTCCGGAGGCGCTGCTGCCATCGGCCAGGTACTGAATCATCAGCCTGGATTCCTCATCGTCGCCGGCAATGCCTTTGCCCTCGGGATACTTGAGCGTCATGTGTTGCCGGTCAAACAGCACGGCGACCTGGCGCAACGTGGCGTCCTGCATCTCGTGGGCTTCATCGAATGCGGAAATGAACGCAAAGATCCCGGCCACCAGCGCGACAATCAGGATCGCCAGCGACAGGGTGACGGACAGCCTGAGTTGTACTGATTCACTCAAGCGTTTTTTGAAACCATCCATCCCACACCCCTGACGTTCTTGATGACTTGGCTGCCCAACTTGCGCCGCAGTGCATGGATCAAAAACTCCACGGCGTTGCTTTCCACTTCATTGCCCCAGCCATAGAGCCGGTCTTCGAGTTCGCTGCGCGAGAGGATCGCCCCCGGCCGAATCAACAGCGCTTGTAGCAGGGCGAACTCGCGGGCCGAGAGCTGGACGCCGGGATGCTCCGCGGTCGAGGCTTCTTTGGAGACGAGATCCAGCGACACCACGCCGTTGTCGAGCACGGACAGCGCGCTGCCGCCCTTGCGCCTTAAAACCGCGCGCATCCGCGCCAGCAACTCGGCCATCTCGAACGGTTTGAGCAGGTAATCGTCGGCGCCACCATCGAGGCCGCGCAGTCGATCATCGAGGCTGTCCCGAGCGGTGATGATCAGCAACGGCACGGGGTTGTTGTTGGCGCGAATCCGGGTCAGCACGTCGAGGCCGTCCTTACCGGGCAGGCCGAGGTCGAGCAGCACCAGGTCGTAGTGTTGAGTTTCCAGGGCCGCCAGGGCGGTGAGCCCGTTCTTCACCCAATCGGCGGCGTAACTGGCGTCGTTCAGCGCACCGTGGATTGCATCGCCAATCATCGGGTCGTCTTCGACCAACAGTATCCGCATGTCCCGCTCCGGTAAAAAAAAGGCGCGAGGGTCATGACCCTAGCGCCTGTATTGAAGCATCTGTGTGCGTTTACTGCTTTGCTTTCATCGAATCGAAAGCCTTCAACAATTCAACCATCATCGCCTTGCAGTCGCTCTGCTGCGGCTTGTTGGCGCGCAAGGCGTCGAGCGCGCGGTCGATGGCTTTGTCCACCACGTGCCAATCGCTCGCGGCGCGGGGCTTGATGCCGGCTTCTGCCGAGTCCCAGGAGGTTTCCAGGTCCTTGATTCGGGCTTTGGCGGCGGGCAGGTCGTTTTTGTCGACCAGGCCGACGACGTCGGCGGCGATGTTGCGAAACTCGGACAAGTCGCCCAGTTTCGAGGCCGAGTTCTGAGTCATCTCGACTGCCGAGGTCGTACCCGCCTTGGGTTTGTCGGCGGGTTTCGAGCAACCGGTGGCGATGCTCAGCATGAAAATAGCCGAGACGATGCAAACGTGACGAATGAGGTTTTGAACGCGGTACATAGTGATTCCTTAATGCCTTTTTGAATGAGTTATTGAGTGATGGCTTTACGATTGCCGACGCTTATTTGCGCCACGGTAACCAGAATGACGATGACGCAGAGGAACAGTGCGCTGGTCCAGGTGGCGCCCATGCCGAGGCCGCCATAGGTTTTGGCCTGGGTCAGCAAGTCGCCGAGGGACGCGCCGAACGGGCGGGTCAGGATGTAGGCGATCCAGAAGGTCAGCACCACGTTGCCGCCCAAGTGCCAGGCCACCAGGGTGGCGGCGATCAACACGCCGAAAATCATGGCGCCCACGGTGAAGCCCAGGCCCAGCGCTTCGGTGGCCAGATCGCCCGCTGCCGTGCCAAGGGCAAACGTGCAGAGCACGGTCGCCCAATAGAACAGCTCGCGCCGGAGCGTGACGATCTCGCGGATCGACAAGTTGTGTTCCATCCGATACCAGACCAGAAAGTTGATCGCCAGCAACACGGAAAACACCGCCGTGCTGGTGTACAGGCTGACGTCGAGCATGTCGGTCAGAATGTCGGTGATCTGCGTCCCGACGATGCTCACCAGCACCACGGTCAGCCAGTAGATCCAGGGTGTGTAGGCCTTGGTGCGCAGTTGGTAGAACAATGCGATCGCCAGCAGCGCGGCCATGCCGATACTGGTCCAGCCGGCACCGAAGCCGGCATCGACGGCGAGAAAGTCCGCGCCGGTTTCGCCCACGGTCGTGGACATGATCTTGATCACCCAGAACGACAGCGTGACCTCGGGGACTTTGTTGAGCCAGCCGGCTACGGTCGGATTCATGTGGATTGTCTCTCCTGAGCAAGTGCTTTAAGTGCGTACAGGAGAGGCTACGGGCCGAAACTTAGCTGAGACTGAGGGCGGGAAAATCGCCGAACTGGATTCTCTGATCGCCCGCGGCCCGGCATCCTGCTCAGGGCCGTCGACCATCCTCGGGAAAAACTAGCCGGGTTGATGTACAGAGATCGACTGCCCCAAAATTTCTTCATAAGTGGCTTCGGCAAACACGCTGCGCTTGGTCAGCACAGCACCGTCAAGCAGCGCTACCGCAATGCTGTAGCGCAGGCTCATTTGCGCGGTAATCGGTTCGACAGGTTTCTGGATCGGAAAACCGCGCTGCGTTAACATCTGCCGCTATTTTGAGGATGTCAGGAACGGTTGCAGTAAAGGCAATAGCTGTGGCGTGCAGGACAAAAATCACTTCGTTGCTGTAAGCGGGGAGTGCTCGACGCAGCATGCTCGGTATCAGCACGTGAATGAACAGTTGGCTGCGGGTCATGCCCAAGGCCAGTGCCGCTTCTATCTCGGCCAGTAACCGATGCTCAGCCAGTCGAAACCCGCCCACCAACGCGAAAGCCACTAGCATGTAGAGCAGTGCGGCAATGCCGTAGGCTTGAAACGTTTTGAAAGGTTTGCGCACGCGCGTATCGGGGCCGGTGATGTGTGGGACCTGGTCGGCAAGACGGATGTCAGGATGAACGACTCCTATGATCAGAAGCCGCACACGCCTTATACCACTCACCTCGCAATCACCTTCAACGATGGCAGCCAGGTAGAGCAAATGGTCGAAACGCCGACCGGCGGCGAAGGCCGTCCGCTCAGCGACAGGCGATTGCCGCCAAGTTCAACACGCTCACAGAGGGAATTGCCGCAAAGGACCGGATGGACAAGCTACAGGCATTCCTGCTGAACATCGACAAGCAGGAGAAGGCAAACGACCTCTTTGACCTGTTGGAAGCGGAGGTATCGAATGCGCTTGCCTGATCTTTACAACATGCCCAGAGCCTGGGCGGCTGCATTAGTGGCCGACGCAGTTTCCTGACTGGGTGCGGCGGGTACGGCACTGTCTCTAAGGTCGCTGCTCACACTCCGCTCAAACTGTAAACGCAGACAGAAAGGCTGCCATGGGAACTCAACCCTCCGCTGCCACCAAAGGCCCAACCCACATGGTGGACGTGCGCTGCCGCTTTCGGTCCAATGATGGCGCCGCGCTGGTATCGGCCGCCATCGAAGGGCAGGGGTTGTGCTTGCTTCTGTTGACTTGCTCCACGATACGCTGACTTGCGGCCTCTTCGTCTGATTGGCTATGAGCAGAACCCAATAGCTTGCCTTGAAATTTCTTCTTTTTTTGCTCTTTAAACACCCCAATAGCGAGTCCAGAATTGAGTCCATTCCTGCTTCAGGAATAAAATAAACCCCTTAGATTTCAACGGGTCGGACACCAGATTTGAGTCTCGTTTCCCGCTCCAAGATTCACAAAAAACGCCACTCAATGAGTGCAATGCTGTTCACTTAAGAAAAGTTTGGGATGGGATGGGGTACATATCCATTTCTGCGGTAGCGGCTGCTGGCGGTTTCGCTTTTACAGCCAGCCCTTTCAAGGTCTTTTGACTTTCGCGGCTTTGAGCACCCGATCCGTCGACACGTGGGCATTCACTGCCTTACCCTCCAGCCACTCTTTGGACTTGAGCACCTTCGGACCTCGTTTGCTTTTGGCGACCGCTTTGGGCTGGACGTTTCGGGCTAGCGTCAGCAGGTACTGAGCCAGCCCTCCTGCGGGGATGGGGAGGGATAAGTGCTCTGGCGGCAAGGCTATTTGCATACCCTCATAACCGCTGCGAACCTGTACCGTCAGGTGAAAGATCGACGCTTCCCAGCCCTCGGGTTGGGTCTGGCAATGAGCCTGTTCGACACTGCGTTTAAGCACGGACAAAACGTTGTAAGCCAACACGGCGGACGCGAACCCCAGCAGGGCGGCTTTGGGGTTGCCCAAGGTTTCGATTTCACTGTCCAGCACCGATTCCAGACGCTGGAACATCCCTTCAATACTCCAGCGACGTCGGTACAAATCGGCGATCTGCTCTGCGCTGATGGTGTCGGGCAAGTTGCTCCAGAAGGACAGCGTGGTGTCGCCGGATTCGGTGGGGTTTTGCAGGTTCAGTTCGACACGCCGCCACTGGCGTCCGCCTTTTACTTCGATGGTTTGCTCGCGCACGCTGCCGGTTGCGACCGGGACAGGCTCCTGCCAGTCGCTTTCTTTAAGCAGGCGTGGATGCTTGCTTTGTTCGCGAATGATGAATGAAGCGCCGGCATCTTCGCAGGCCTCCATGACCGGGAGCGTGCAGTAGAGCCGATCAGCCATCCATAGCTGGCCCGCCGTGGCCTTTTCCAGCAACGGCAGCACGCTGACGCGCTCGCTGGCATAGGCATCTTCACAGGGCTGAAGGTCGACGACTTGGTCGAGATCAGGGTCGTAAACCACGACCGAAAAACCAGGGCGGGCGGCACCTCGTTCGCGGCGCAAAGCGCCCAGACGTTTTTCGCTGGAAGGCAGATGGTTGCCGTCGACGACGCGTAATTGCCAGCCAGGCAAAATGGCCGAGCAACCCAATTCTTGAATCGTCGGAGCCAGGCGCTGCGCGCTACCAGTTACCAACGCGCGCAACAGCGCAGGTTCGGTTCGGCTGACCTTGTCATAAAGCGCCGCCAGGCTGACGGGAAGATCCTCCATCTGCCGCGCGGCGGCGTGTAGGGAGGGCCGCAAACCCAGAGAAACAAGGGACATCAGCTCAATAATGGTCGAAAACAAAAGCTCGCGCGGGTACTGGCGCTGACGATGTTCTTCGAACACCTGATCAACCCACTCTGCCGCAACGGCCTGCTCCAAAACCAATTTGGCCATGACACTGGCCGGTGCTTTTTTCTCGAACCGCGCTAAAACTTCTGCCCACATCGTCTCGCCGTCCTGACTGGAGTTTTGAGGATTTTATCAAAGACCTTGAAAGGGCTGGCCGTAAGGGCGGAACCCTAGGCCGCCGTGACCGCAGAAACGGATATGTACCCCAACCTTAAGTGAACAGCATTGCACTCAATGAGTGGCGTTTTTTTGTGCGTGACATTTACGTTCAGCGTTGAAAAGAGAGGCTTCCGCCTCTTTTTTCGTTCCAGCGAGTTCTGCTGAAAACCATCATCAGCCACGCTTTTTTGTACATTAAAACGTACATCGAAATCCTGGCTTGAAGCGTCAGTAATGCGTTGCTCATTGATCGGGCGTTCACAGAAGCGAATTCGCTACACTGAGAAGCTAAATTATTGGGGCGTTGTTAGTCGCCGGCGCCGCGTGTACAAGCGGCATTGTCATCACTATCGGCATCTGCCCATGCATGCTTGGAACGGAATTTCGTCTCAGCATGCATGACCAGTAGGGCGGCAGAGTCAGCGCGTTGTCACAGCTGTAGCCAGACCTGAATACTCCTGCATTGCGTCCTCCAACGTCCCCCGAAAATACTCCTGCGACGCCCGGTCACAGAGGGTGTGTAAACTCGCCTGCTGCACGGTGCCGGAATTGATGACGATCACGTTGATGCGTGCCGCCGACGTCTGGGCCACCGCCCCCGGGCCGAACACCTGCGGGTTCAGATCAACCCCGCAGAGCTTGGCCAATACTTCGCTCAGATGATCCCCCGTCAGCTGAAAACAGGCATGGCTGTCCTGACGAGGCAGCAGATAGTTGGCTTGATGATCGAGTTCCCAGCGGGCCTCTTCATCTGCCATTCGTTGGCCCTGATCCTCGGGACTGCCCAGCAGCAGGTATTCGGTCTGCGACAGCCGCGCCACCTGACTGCCATCGGCTTGAATCACCGCACGGTTGGGCGCATCTGGCAGCACGAAGCCGCGGCTGCGCAGGTACTCGGCAGTGTGGGCGCCGCGGAAACCGACCCGTGGCAGGTCGGTCAGGTCCACCAGGCAGCACCCCGGAAACGGCGCCTGGGCTTGCCGGGCGATGCTGTGTTGTTCTCTCAGACTGGTCATGACTCAAAGCTCCTGGCGTTGGTTGTCGGGATCGAAGAAGGGCAACTGCACCACCTCGGCCTGGACCACGATGCCGCCTTCGACGCGGATCGGAATCCGCTGCCCTGGCGTGCTCTGGTCGATGCCGGCGTAGGCCAGGCCGATGATCTTGCCCAGGGAGGCGGAATACTCGCAGGAGGTGACGTTGCCGCTGATGTCCGGGCCGTTAAGCACCAGATGACCTTCCAACGGTTGCAGGCTGCCTTTGGGCAGGCTGAAACCCACCAGTTTACGTTTCAGTGGCTGGGCTTCGAGGATGTCCACCGAGCGTCGGCCGACGAAGAACGGCTTGGTGCGGCTGACCGCCCAGCCCATGTCGATTTCCGCCGGGTGGGTCATGCCGTCGGTGTCCTGACTGATGATTACGTGACCTTTTTCAAGACGCAGCAGGCGCTGAGTTTCGACGCCGAACGGGCGAATGTCATGGGTCTTGCCGGCGTCCAGCAGCGCATCCCAAAGCTTGAGACCGTGGCGTGCAGGAACGTGGATTTCGTACCCCAGTTCGCCGACAAAACCGACCCGCAACAAGCGCGCTTTGATCCCCGCGACTGTGCCCTGACGCACGCCCAGATAAGGGAAGCCTTCGGCGCTCAGGTCGAGGTCGGTGCAGACCTGTTCCAGCACCTTGCGCGAGTCCGGCCCGGCAAGGTTCACCGCGCAAATGGCCGCGGTGACGTTGGCGACGTCCACGTCCAGGCGCCATTGCGCGTTCCACTTAAGCATTTGCTGATAGATCCGGTCGACACCGCTGGTGGTGGCAGTGACGTAGAAATGGTTCTCGGCAAACCGCGCACAGACACCGTCGTCGATTGCCACGCCGTGCTCATTGGTCATCAGCGCATAACGGGAGCGGCCGATCGGCTGCTTGAGAAAGGCGAACGTGTACATCCGATTGAGCAGTTCGGCCGCGTCCGGGCCGCGCACATCAAGGCCACCGAGGGTCGAGACATCGATGATGCCGACCTTGTTGCGCACGTGCAGGGCTTCGGCCTGCATGCAGGCTTCGCGATCCTTCGCTTCGCCGTAGTAGGCCGGGCGTTGCCAGATGCCCGAAGGCATCATCTTCGCGCCAGCTTGCAGGTGACGAGCGTGCATCGGCGTTTGCCGGTACGGGTCGAACGCGCGACCGGCGACATGCGCCAGCTTTTCCGCAACAAACGGCGGTCGCGCCGTGGTCACACCGGTTTCACTGATATTGCGTTGGGTGGCCCAGGCCACCAACCGCGCGGTCGGCAACGCCGAGTGACGACCCTGAGACGGTCCCATGCCGACGGTGGAGTAGCGCTTGACCAGTTGTACGTCGCGATAGCCGATCCGAGTGGCGTTGACGATGTCGGCCACTTGCAGATCCTCGTCGAAGTCGACGAAGTCCTTGCCTTTGGGGTGCGGGAAGATTGGCCAATTAAAGTTGACCCGCGCCTCGCCGCTCAATGGCTCGCGTTGCGTACCCACTGTCAGGCCCAGCGCGAGGGCGGCTTCGGCACCGGCATTCACGCCATCGGCAATCACGTTGTCGAGCTGGTGACGACCGTTGACCGAGCCGGCGACATTTAGATTTTTTGGCAGGCCGCTGAGCGTGAACTCGGCACGCTGATCGTCGTAGGCCAGTTTGCCGCCGGCCTGGCACAGCAGTTGATAGACCGGCATGTAACCAGCGGACATGCACAGTAAATCGCACTCCAGGCATTGCCCGCTCTCGGCGACCTGGCCTTGTGCGGTGATTTTGCGCACGTCGACGCCATTGATATGGCGCATGCCTTTCTCGTGCAGGGCTTCATAGACGGTGCTGTTGCCCTGGCGGTAGATCTTGCGTTGCGCCAGTGCGCGCAGCAGGGATTCGTCCGAAGGACCATGGCGCAGGTCCACCACAGCGACGACCTCCACGCCTTGGTCATGCAGATCCAGCGCGGCGAGGTAACCGTCATCGTTGCCCGTCAGCACCACGGCGCGTTTACCCGGTTTGACCGCGTACAGCTTCATCAGCCGTTGCGCAGCGCTGGTCAGCATCACACCCGGCAGGTCGTTGTTGCGAAAGATCACCGGCTGATCGAAGGAGCCGCTGCACACCAGGCACTGGCGGGCACGTACCTTGTACATGCGTTTACCCTGAATCACCGGCAGGTAGTTGTCGGTGAACCAGGCGTTGCAAGTGGCTTCGGTCAGGATCTGGATATTGGCGTGTTGCTCTACCGCCGCGAGCAGTTTTTGGCGCAGGGTTTCAGCCCTGTCGCCTTCGATATCGAAGCGGGCATAGGTTAGCGAACCGCCGAGAACAGGTTGTTGCTCGATGAGCAACACCTTAGCCCCCGCGTTGGCTGCCATCAGCGCCGCATGGAGTCCGGCGGGACCCGCGCCGATTACCGCGACGTCGGTAAACAAGTACGCCTTGTCGTAGTACTCGGGCTGGAATTTCAGGTCGAGCACGCCGAGGCCGGCCTTCTTGCGAATGATCGGCTCCCAGACTTTCCACATGCCCTTGGGCTTGTAGAACGAACGGTAGTAGAAGCCCACCGGCATGAATTTGGAGAACTTGCCGAGGTAAGCGTCCTTGTCGTTGTCCAGCGAGCCGTTGACGTTCTGCGCCGTCACCTGCAACCCGGCGGACAACGCGTGCGCGTCGGCCAGCACGTTCGGTTCTTCGGGCAGTTGCACCAGGCTGTTGGCGTCCTGGCCTGCCATGGTCAGCGGGCCGCGGGGGCGATGGTATTTGAACGAACGGGAGATCAGGAAACGCCCGTTGGCCAACAGGGCGCTGGCGACGCTGTCGCCTTGCAGGCCTTGATAGCGGTGGCCGTCGAAACTGAAATCCAGCGGCTGATCACGGTCGATCAGCAAGCCCATGGGGGCGGGTAGGCGATTCATCCTGCGATCTCCTTGGCGGCGGCGTTGAATTCGACACGGGTGCTGAAGAGCTCTTTGGGATCGAAGGTCCGCAGGATTTCATCGGTGACGGTGTGCCGCTCCGCCAGAAACCAGTAACTGGACGGTGTGTGCATCCACCATTCGCGCACCACACCGGCGAGGTTGTCAGTGTTGAACACGTAGTCGGCCCATTCGGCATCGCTGCAACTGACCGGGTCAGGCATCGGCTTGAATTCGCCGCCATAAGTGAACTCGCTGATATTGCGCGGCCCGTTGAGCGGGCAATTCATGATTTTCATAGTCCGCTCTCCGTCAGTGACTGGCCGCCGTGGCGCCCATTTCGTTGACTTGCTGGAAGGTTGAGAAGCGCTCAAGGCTGAAGGGCTTGATCAGCTCCGGCACCTTGCCGCCGCTGGCCACCAACTCGGCCATGGTCTTGCCGCAGATCGGCGTGGCCTTGAAACCCCAGGTGCCCCAGCCGGCGTCGAGGTAGTAATTCTTCACCGGCGACAGGCCCATGATCGGACTGTAATCCGGGGTCATATCGGTGATCCCGGCCCATTGGCGCATCAGCTTGGCATTGGCCAAAAACGGGAACATCTCGATGGCGTGGGCCAGCAAGCTTTCCTTCAAATCGAGCGTGGAACGAGTATTGAACAATGGATAAGGATCGGAGCCGCCGCCGAACACCACCTCGCCACGACTGGTTTGCTGCACGTAGCAGTGCAGGGCGGAGGAACTCACCAGCGGATCCAGAAACGGTTTGAATGGCTGGGTGACCATCGCTTGCAGCGGGAAGGTCTGGATCGGCGAACGGATCCCTGCCTTGGCCATCAGCAACGAACTGTGCCCGGCAATCGCCTGCACCGCGCAACCGCATTTGATGGTGCCGCGATTGGTTTTTACGGCAGTGATGGCGCCGTTCTCGATGATCAGGTCCTGGACTTCGGTGAGCTGATGGATTTCCACGCCGCGCTTGGCGGCTTGTTTGGCGTAACCCCAGGCCACCGCGTCATGGCGCGCGGTGGCGCCGTCGATGTGCCACAGACCGGCGATCACCGGCAAGTGGCCGGGATCGAGGTTGAGGCTGGGCACCAGTTCGCGGATCTGCTGCCGGTCGATCATCTCGGTACGGCCGCCAAAATGTTTGTTGACCTCGGCTCGCTGACGGAACGAACGCACCGTGGCATCGGTGTGGGCCAGGGTCAGTTGGCCGCGCTCGGAGTACATGATGTTGAAATCGAATTCGTTGGACAGCGACTGGAACATCCGCACCGACTCGGCATAAAAACGCACGCCTTCGCTGGTCAGGTAGTTGGAACGGATCACCGCGGTGTTGCGCGCGGTATTGCCGCCGCCCAGATAGGACTTTTCCAGCACCGCGATGTTGGTGATGCCGTGGTACTTGGCCAGGTAGTAAGCGGTAGCCAGTCCGTGGCCGCCGGCGCCGATGATCACTACGTCATAGCTCGACTTGAGTTCCTTCGGTGGCGGCAAATCCACTTCCACCGGGTACTCCGAACTCAGCCCGTATTTCAATAGATTGAATGGCATAGGGCCTCCGATTGGCTGCGTTGAGCCTGGTGCTGCGCAAGGGCTGCGGTCACGGTGTTCTTCATCAGAAAGGCGATGGTCATCGGCCCGACACCACCCGGTACCGGGGTGATCGCTGCGACGTGGGGCAGGGCGCTGTCGAAGTCGACATCGCCCACCAGACGGCTGCGGCCATCGTCTTCGATGCGGTTGATGCCGACGTCGATCACCACTGCGCCAGGCTTGAGCCAACTGGCGTCGATCAGCTTTGGGCGACCCACGGCGGCGATGACGATGTCTGCCTGCCGGCACAGAGTCTTCGGATCCGGGCTGCGCGAATGCAGGACGGTCACCGAGCAGTCGGCCTGCAGCAACAACGCTGCCATGGGTTTGCCGACGATGTTCGAGCGGCCGATCACCACTGCGTGCTTGCCGCGCAGATCGCCGCAGGTTTGTTCCAGCAAATACAGGCAGCCGCTGGGAGTGCAGGGCGCGAGTACCGTGCGACCCTGGCTGAGACCGCCGACGTTCTGACTGTGGAACCCGTCTACATCCTTGTCCGGAGCGATAGCCTCCAGTGCGCGTAATTCATCGATATGCGAAGGCAGCGGCAGCTGCAGAAGAATGCCGTGGATCGAGCGATCTGCATTCAATCGGGCGATCAGAATGAGTAACTGTTCAGTGCTGGTGTCTGTGGACAGCCGATGTTCCTGCGAGCGGATGCCCACCTCTTCGGCGCGCAGGATCTTGTTTCGCACGTAGACCTGGCTGGCCGGGTCGCTGCCCACCAGAATCACCGCCAGTGCCGGTTGAATGTCTTGCTCGCGCAGGCGCTCCACGTCCTTGCGGACCAGTACCAGCACGCGGGCAGCGGTGGCTTTTCCGTCGATCAGCTTGTGCATGTTCACCGGAAGATCACCGTTCTGTCCTGGTTGAGGAAAACCCGGTGCTCCAGGTGGTACTTGACCGCCTTGGACAGGGCCACGGTTTCGGTGTCACGGCCGGTGGCGACCAGGTCATCGGGCAGGTAGACGTGATCGACGCGCTGCACTTCCTGCTCGATGATCGGTCCCTCGTCGAGGTCGCTGGTGACGTAATGGGCCGTGGCGCCAATCAGTTTCACCCCGCGTTGGTAGGCCTGGTGATACGGTTTGGCGCCCTTGAAGCCGGGCAGGAACGAATGGTGAATGTTGATCGCCCGGCCCGAGAGTTGCTTGCACAGATCATCGGAGAGAATTTGCATATAGCGCGCCAGCACCACCAGTTCAGTGCTGGTGTCGTCGACTATTTTCATCAGCTCGGCTTCCTGCCGGGCTTTGGTGTCCTTGGTCACGGGCAGATAGATGAAGCGAATGCCCTCGCGTTCGGCCATGGGCCGCAAGTCGAGGTGGTTGGAGACGATGGCGGTGATGGTCATGTCCATCTCTCCCTTGTGATAGCGGTAGAGCAGGTCAGTCAGGCAGTGGTCGAACTTGCTGACCATCAGCAGCACGCGCATCGGCTCGCGGGTGTCGTGCAATTCCCAGGACATGTCGAAGGCTTGAGCTACGTCGGTGAAGCCGTCCTTGATTTGCTGGATGTCGCCCAGGTGGCCGTCGTTGAAGCGGAACACCGCGCGCATGAAAAACCGGCCGCTGAAGTCGTCGTCGAATTGCGCCATCTCCCCGATGTAGCAACTGTTGTCCGCCAGATAAGTGGTGACGGCAGCGACGATGCCGGACACCGCGGGACAGGTGATCTTGATGATGAAATGGTTTTTTTCGTGTTGCATGACACGTCCTCGGGATGATGGCGGCAGCTCATCGCATAGCGAAAAAAATCATCAGCGGACAGCAGGCTCATCCATGAGCGCGTTTTCTTGTGGGGAATAAATTATTCCTGTTGGTGGCTTTATAGGGGAATGGTCGCGCCGCGTCCAGAGCTTTCAAGAAAGTTTTTTAACTGACAGGAAAATACGTGAGGCCGACCGTGGGTCGACCTCAAGGCAGGGCAGAGCGGGGGAAGAGGGGGGCGTTACTCTTTGTCGCTGCCGTAATTCATGATCGACAACAGGCGGATCGGCACGTGCACCAGCTGCTCCGGACCGTGAGGGATTTCACCTTCAAACGTCAGGCTGTCACCCGCTTCCATGCGGTACAGCTGATTGCCGTGGCGATAGATCAGTTCACCCTCAAGAAGGTGGAGGAATTCAGTGCCGGGGTGGGAGAAGGTCGGAAACTCTTCACTGGCGTCATCCATGCTGACCATGTAGGCCTCGAAGCTCTTCTTCGGCCCGCGAGTGTGGTTGAGCAGATGGTAGGTATGGCCTTTCTCGGTGCCGCGGCGCACCACTTCCATGCCCTGATCGGCCTTGACCAATAGCGCACTGCCGTCTTGCTGGTCGTATTCGCTGAACAACTTGGACAGTGGCAGGCCGAGTACGTCGCACAGACGGCTCAGGGTATCGAGGCTGGTGGACACCTGGGCGTTTTCGATCTTGCTCAACATGCCCTGACTGATATCGGCAATCTTGGCCACGTCAGACAATTTCAGATCCTGAGCCTGGCGCTGGCGCTTGATCTGCATTCCCAGATATTGCTCAAGCTTGAGGCGCGGGGCGGTTTCGGTCGACATAGTCATCAGATCCTGCACACTTTCCGTTCAGTAATATTAGTTTCGCACTGAGAAAGTGCAAATCGCGGCGTTCGGCTCGCATTCATCGAGCAGTATTCCCACAGGGAAAAGAATATTCCCATATATACAGCACAAAAGCGCCTGTCACGGCGTTTCGACGTTTCACTCGCGAAGCTGGCAAGGGCCTTGCATTCCTATTGGGAAACTAACTTTCTTTTTAGGAATAAAAAGACGGTCAAGGCCCATCCAAGATGTTTTGCCTTTCGCGAGGAGTGACGAGCAATGTTGCCAGCAGAAACCCAGCGCATCATCGACAAGCACGGGATCAAGTACGTGCTTGCGCAATTTGTGGATATTCACGGTGCGGCCAAGACCAAGTCGGTGCCGATCTGTGGGCTCAAGACCGTCGCCGAAGAGGGCGCGGGTTTTGCCGGGTTTGCGATCAGTGGCATGGGCATGGAGCCCCACGGTCCGGACTTCATGGCTCGCGGTGACTTGTCCACCCTGACCCCGGTGCCCTGGCAACCGGGTTACGGGCGGGTGGTATGCGTCGGTCATGTCAACGGCAAACCGCATCCGTATGACAGTCGTTATGTGTTGCAGCAACAATTGCAACGCCTGGAAGAAAAGGGCTGGATCCTCAACACCGGTCTGGAACCCGAGTTCAACCTGATGCGTCGCGACGAGCAGGGCAAGCTGCAATTGGTCGACCCCAGCGACAACCTCGACAAGCCTTGCTACGACTATAAAGGCTTGTCGCGCTCCCGCGTTTTCCTTGAGCGGCTGACCGAAGCCCTGCAGGCAGTGGATTTCGAGGTCTATCAAATTGACCACGAAGACGCCAACGGCCAGTTCGAGATCAACTACACCTACAGCGACGCCATGACCTCGGCGGATCGCTTCACGTTTTTCCGCATGGCCGCCGGCGAGATCGCCAACGACCTAGGCATGATCTGCTCGTTCATGCCCAAGCCCGACCCGAAACGCGCCGGCAACGGCATGCACTTTCACCTGTCGATCAGCAGCGCCGACAACAAAAACCTGTTCCATGACGCCAGTGATCCGAGCGGCATGGGGTTGTCGAAAATGGCCTATCACTTCGCTGCCGGTCTGCTCGCCCACGGCCCGGCGCTGTGTGCCTTCGCCGCGCCGACGGTCAACTCCTACAAGCGTCTGGTGGTGGGCAACTCATTGTCCGGCGCGACCTGGGCGCCGGCCTTTATTGCCTTCGGCGCCAACAACCGTTCGGCTATGGTTCGGGTGCCTTACGGCCGCCTCGAATTCCGTCTGCCGGACGCCGGTTGCAACCCCTATCTGGTCAGCGCCGCGATCATCGCTGCGGGCCTGGACGGCATCGACCGTCAGTTGGAAATCGACCACGTCTGCAATGAAAACCTCTACAGCCTGAGCCTCGAGCAGATCGCCGCGCGGGGCATCAAGACCCTGCCGCAATCGCTCAAGGAAGCCTGCGACGCGCTCGAAGCCGACCCGTTGTTCGCCGAGGTGCTCGGCCCGCAAATCGTTGGCGAGTTCATCAAGCTCAAGCGTATGGAATGGGTGGAATACAGCCGCCACGTCTCCGACTGGGAAATCCAGCGCTACACCGAATTTTTCTGACTGTGTGCTTTGACAACCATTCGGGCACCCGGCACGGCGTCGGGCGTTCACTGCCTCCGAAGGAGACTTGATATGTGTGGAATCGTAGGTCTTTACCTGAAAAATCCGCAGCTGGAATCCCAGCTCGGCAAGCTCTTCGAACCGATGCTGCAGGCCATGACCGATCGTGGCCCGGACAGTGCCGGCTTCGCCATTTATGGCGATGAAGTGGCTGATGGCTGGGTCAAGCTGACCCTGCAGGCGACCACCGAAGGTTTCGACTGGAAAACCTTGATGGGCGAGTTGGAAGGGCGTCTCGGCTGTTCGCTGGACTGGTTCCAGAACGCCAGTGCCGCGGTGTTGAAGATCCATGCCGAAGAGGCGCCGGTACGCCTGGCCCTCGCTGAACTGGCACCGAGCCTGCGCATCATGAGCGCCGGGCAAAGCATCGAAATCCTCAAGGGCATGGGCTTGCCCCAGGAAATTTCCCAGCGTTTCGGCCTGGCCGGAATGAAGGGCAGCCACATCATTGGCCACACCCGAATGGCCACCGAAAGTGCGGTGACCATGGAAGGTAGCCACCCGTTTTCTACCGGCGCCGACTTGTGCCTGGTGCACAACGGCTCGCTGTCCAACCACTTCCGCCTGCGTCAGGAACTCAAGCGTGAAGGCATCCACTTCGAAACCGACAACGACACCGAAGTAGCCGCCGGCTATCTGACATGGCGCCTGCAGCAAGGCGACTCGCTGAAAGAAGCGCTGGATCATTCGTTGGAGGATCTCGACGGTTTCTTCACCTTCGCCATCGGCACCCGCAACGGGTTTGCGGTGATCCGCGACCCGGTCGCCTGCAAGCCGGCGATCCTCGCCGAGACCGACGACTACGTGGCCATGGCCTCCGAGTATCAGGCGCTGTCGAGCCTGCCGGGAATCGAACACGCCAGGATCTGGGAGCCGGCACCGGCCACCTTGTACATCTGGGAACGCGAGTCAGCTTAAGGAGCGCACACATGAAAACCATCGATCTTTCCACTGCCACTGTGCGTGACCTTAATCAGGCGCTACACGATCAGGTCAATAACGTCACCGATCACGAGTGGGTGGTGACTCACTCCGATGGCAAGCACAACCTCGCAGTCGGGGTGAATGAAGCGGTGTCCATCGATATCCAGGGTCACGCCGGTTACTACTGCGCGGGGATGAATCAAAAGGCCTCGATCACCGTTCACGGCAACGTCGGTGTGGGTTGCGCCGAAAACATGATGTCCGGCTACGTCCGGGTCAAAGGCAGCGCTTCGCAGGCGGCAGGTGCCACGGCACATGGCGGCTTGCTGGTGATTGAAGGCGATGCCGGGGCACGCTGCGGGATTTCCATGAAAGGCATCGACATCGTGGTCGGCGGCAGCATAGGCCACATGAGCTGTTTCATGGGCCAAGCCGGTCGCCTGGTGGTCTGCGGCGACGCCGGCGATGCGTTGGGCGATTCGTTGTACGAAACCCACATCTACGTCAAAGGCACCGTCGAATCCCTGGGTTCGGACTGCATCGAAAAAGAGATGCGTGCCGAGCACCTGGAGGAGCTGCAAGGGCTGCTCAATCGCGCCGGTTTCGAGCACGAGGCGGCTGACTTCAAGCGTTACGGTTCAGCCCGTCAGTTGTACAACTTCAAAGTCGATAACGCGTCCGCGTACTGATCCGCGCGAGGAGAAAAGATATGAGCGACCCAATCAGCCAAAAAGCGCCTCCCGTACTGCGCGAGTCAGCCACCTTCGACCGCCTGACCATCCAGGAAATCCAGCGTGCCGCGGAAACCGGCATCTACGATATTCGTGGCGGCGGTACCAAGCGCAAACTGCCGCATTTTGATGACCTGCTGCTGCTCGGCGCCAGCGTTTCGCGCTACCCGCTGGAAGGCTATCGGGAGAAGTGTGGCACCGATGTAATCCTCGGCAACCGCTTCGCCAAGAAGCCGATTCACCTGAAGATTCCAGTGACCATCGCCGGCATGAGCTTCGGTGCTTTGTCGGCCAATGCCAAGGAAGCCCTGGGCCGTGGCGCGACCATCGCTGGTACCAGCACCACCACCGGTGACGGCGGCATGACCCCGGAAGAACGCGGCCAGTCGCAGCATTTGGTTTATCAGTATTTGCCGTCCCGCTATGGCATGAACCCGGACGATCTGCGCAAGGCCGACGCCATTGAAATCGTCCTGGGGCAGGGTGCCAAACCCGGTGGCGGCGGTATGTTGCTGGGCATGAAGGTCACCGAACGTGTGGCCGGTATGCGCACCTTGCCGATCGGTGTCGACCAGCGCAGCGCCTGCCGCCACCCGGACTGGACTGGCCCGGATGACCTGGCGATCAAGATTGCCGAGCTGCGGGAAATCACCGATTGGGAAAAACCGATCTACGTGAAGATCGGCGCGAGCCGACCGTACTACGACGTCAAGTTGGCGGTAAAAGCCGGGGCTGACGTGATTGTGCTCGACGGGATGCAAGGCGGCACCGCGGCGACTCAGGAAGTGTTCATCGAACACGTCGGGATTCCAATTTTGTCGGCCATTCCGCAAGCGGTACAAGCTTTGCAAGAGATGGGCATGCACCGCAAGGTTCAGCTGATCGTTTCCGGAGGGATTCGCAACGGTGCCGACGTCGCCAAGGCGATGGCGCTGGGTGCGGATGCGGTGGCTATCGGGACGGCGGCGCTGATTGCCTTGGGCGATAACCATCCACGCCTGGACGAGGAACTGAAGAAAATCGGCTCGGCCGCCGGTTTCTACGATGACTGGCAGAACGGCCGGGACCCGGCCGGTATCACCACGCAGGACCCGGAGCTGTCCAAGCGTCTGGACCCGGTGGAAGGTGGTCGGCGTCTGGCCAACTACCTGCGCGTGCTGGTGCTGGAAGCCCAGACCATGGCCCGGGCTTGCGGCAAGTCGCACTTGCACAACCTCGATCCTGAGGACTTGGTAGCCCTGACGGTGGAGTCGGCTGCCATGGCGCGGGTGCCGCTGGCGGGGACCAACTGGATTCCAGGTTCTGGTTCCGGTTACTGAGAGAGTGCTCGTTCCCACGCGGACGGTTCGACGCCTCGACGTGGGAACGATCAAATCAAGGGGCCCGACAAGAGGCCCATGAGATAACAACTGCTCGCTGCCAGACACCTACCATTCCTTTGCAGGAGCTTTGAACATGGTCAATCGTCTTCTCGGCAAATCCCTTCTTGTCTTATTGGCGGCCGGCGCACTCGCGCCGCTCGCCCAGGCGGCCGACGCACCCACATTGAACACCGGCAGCACCGCCTGGATGGTGACCGCCGCGGTGCTGGTGCTGTTCATGTGTCTGCCGGGCCTCGCATTGTTTTACGGCGGTCTGGTGCGGGCGAAAAACATGCTCTCACTGTTTACCCAGTGCTTCGGCATCGCCGGCCTGGTCGGCGTGCTGTGGGTGATCTATGGCTACAGCATGGTGGTTGACAGCACCGGCATGGTTGAGGGGCAGGTGACGTTCAACAGTTTCGTCGGTGGTTTGAGCCGGGCCTTTCTGGCCGGCATGACCCCGGAAAGCCTGGTCGGTGACATCCCGGAAGGCGTGTTTGTAACCTTCCAGATGACCTTCGCGATCATTACCCCGGCGCTGATTGCCGGTGCATTCGCCGAGCGCATGAAGTTCTCGGCAGCGCTGTGGTTCATGGCGCTGTGGTTCACCCTGGTTTATGCGCCTGTCGCCCATATGGTCTGGGGAGGTTCGGGCGCTTTGATGCATAACTGGGGCGTTCTCGATTTTGCCGGCGGCACTGCGGTGCATATCAATGCCGGCGTCGCTGCTTTGGCTGCGTGCCTGATTCTCGGCAAGCGCAAGGGCTACCAGAATACGCCGATGCCGGCCCACAACCTGAGCCTGACCATGGCCGGTGCGGCGATGCTCTGGGTCGGCTGGTTCGGCTTCAATATCGGTTCCGGTGGCGGTCTCAATGGCACTTCGGGCATTGTCATGCTCAATACCCAACTGGGCGCTTGCGCGGGGATTCTCGGCTGGATGTTCACCGAGTGGTTCAAGGTCGGCAAGCCGAGCGCTTTGGGCCTGGCCAGCGGTGCTTTGGCCGGTTTGGTCGGCATTACTCCGGCGTGTGCGTATGTGGGCGTAGGCGGCGCGTTGGCCATCGGTCTGCTGTGCGGGGTGTTCTGCTACCTGAGCGTCACTGTGCTGAAACGCCGCTTCGGTTATGACGACAGCCTCGACGTGTTTGGCTTGCACGGCATCGGCGGAATGATTGGCGCGGTATTGACCGGCGTGTTCTGCGTGCCGTCCCTGGGCGGGTTGGTGGAAGGCGTGAGCATGGGCGCTCAAGTCGTGGCGCAGATCAAGGGCGTGTTGCTGACGACGGTGTACTGCTTCGCCATCAGCTGGATCATTCTCAAAGTGATCAACGCCGTCATCGGCTTGCGTGCCGATGAATCGGTGGAGGACATGGGGCTGGATCTGGCTGAACACAACGAGAGTGCCTACAACCACTGACCGTTACTATTGAACGACATGGCCCACTTTCGAGTGGGCCGTTTTCGTGGTGCTCAGCTCAACGCTGCTTCACTGATCGACTTTCGCTCGCGCGCTGCGACGGCACGCTGCAATTGACTGGCGATCAGGGTGTTCTTCAGCAGATACGCAATGGTCATCGGCCCCACGCCTCCCGGAACCGGCGTGATCGCACGGGCGACGGTACGCGCACTGGCGTAATCGACATCGCCTACCAGCCGGTTGCCGGACTCACTGGCAATGCGATTGATGCCGACATCGATCACCACCGCCCCAGCTTTGAGCCAGCTGGCGTCGATCATCTCAGGACGACCCACCGCCGCAACCACGATGTCCGCCAACCTGCACAACGCCGGTGCATCGACGCTGCGCGAGTGCACCACGCTAACCGAGCAGTTGGCCTGCAACAACAAGGTCGCCATGGGTTTGCCGACAATGTTCGAGCGGCCGATGACCACCGCGTGCAAGCCGCTCAAGTCACCGCAGGTTTCGTGCAGCAGGCGCATGCAGCCGCTAGGTGTGCAGGGTGTCAGGACTTCGATGCCTTGCACCAGGCCGCCGACGTTTTCCCGATGAAAGCCGTCCACGTCCTTGATCGGATCAATGGCATGAATCACCGCTCCTTCGTCGATATGGACCGGCAATGGCAGCTGCACCAGGATGCCGTTCACCGTGGCATCGGCATTCAGCTGCGCAATCAGTTCCAGTACTTGCGCCTGGCTGGCGGTTTCCGGCAGACGGTATTCAAGGGAGCGGATCCCGACGTCCTTGGCCCGCAGCAGTTTGTTGCGCACGTAGACCTCGCTGGCCGGGTCTTCACCGACGAGCAGCACGGCCAGGGCGGGGTAAATCTGCTGTCCGGCCAGGACCAGAACCTCTTCTCGAACTTCGTCGAGAACCTGGGCAGAGATGGCTTTGCCGTCGATAACGCGGGCAAGAGCAGGGGTGGTGCTGATCAAAAGAGTCACCGTCGTCTTGATTGATAGGGGGGCGAAGTGATCATCGAGGCGTCGTTGCGCCCCGATGATCCATCAGAGACCAGCAGGCAAGGGCGCTCAGGCTACCAGTTGATGGCAACCGTACACCACCAGTACACCCGCGATCAGCGTGGCATAAGGCAGCCAGCCGGCGTGTTTTTGACCGGCATCGGCCTGAATGTACAGGTCGCTGAGCATCGCTTCCGGGAAGCGCCCCTTGTCCTGCACATAGTGGCGGTAGCAGAACACTGGAAGAATCAACAGCGCCAGCAACAGGCCGGTCACCAGGGTGCCGGCGCCCCAGATATCGGCACCCAGCCCCATGCACGCCAGGTTGACGAAGCTCAGTACGCCACCCGCGGACAACAGCACGGTCGGGGCCTTGTACGGGCGTATCCAGTCGGGACGGTCCAGGCGATGGATCCATCCGGCATTGAGGTTGAGGAAGTTGAAGATGATGTAGCTGACGTTGGACGCGACCAGCACGAACACATAATCGGACATCAGCAACAGAAGCAGGTTGAACGACAAGTCGGTCCACATCGCTGCGGTAGGCGCGCCGTGTTCGTTGGTGCGGCCCAGGTATTTCGGCAGCCAGCCATCGACCGACGCCTGATACAGGGTGCGCGAGGAGCCGGACATCGAGGTCATGATTGCCAGCAGCGTGGCCAGGACCAACATGTTCAGCACGATGTTGGCCACCAGATTGCCGCCGCCGATGCTGTCCGCCATGACCTGCCCGACGCCCATGCCGCTGTAGATCGTGGGTGACAACAGACCGCTGTAGACCGCCGGCGAAACCACTGCGCCGCTGGCATCGAGCACGCCAGCAGCGGCTGCTGTCGTTGATCAAGCAAAGTGAGTCGAGCCGCGCCGCGGCAGCCCTGGCGGCTATCCTGTACAAGGAAGGCACGGTGGATTATCTGGTGCTGCTACATGCACAGCGTGAACGGCTGAACGCCGAGGACGCTCAGGCACTGGGTGAAATTGATCAGTACCGGGGAATTGGCGCGATCTATAAAGCGTTGGGGGAGGCTGGGATAGCAGCGACGGCAAAGTCGCGGGACTGTGACCCCGATTACAAGGCCGGCCCAAACAATCTTCAGGCGGGCGAGAAACCTGTGGCTTCGGAGCTTACGGTCGAGATACTTGCAGACAGGCTCGCCACAAGTGTGAGGACCTTGATTCGCATGTTTCAGAGGGAATTCAAGACAACGCCTGCGAAGTACGTCGAGGACGTCCGGGTCGAAGCGGCCTGTCGGCAAATAGAGCTGGGAAGGCGATCGATGGAGGAGGTTGCGCGCCGATGCGGCTACCACAGTGTCGACGTGCTGAGAAAAGCCTTCGTGCGACGCATGGGGGTGAGTCCAAAGGAGTACGCACAACGTTTCGCGCCAGTTAACGAGCCTGCTTAGGCATTGGCAAGCAGAATGTAAACGCTGCCCAGCACTAATGTGACTTGTCATGGTCAATAAATCCCGCACGACCGTCAGCGGTCGTACTGCTCGGAGCCGACCGGCTCCACATCGGCATTTTGATCAAGGACAGTGAAAGCATGCTCGCCGCAAGATAATCAACAACCGCCTCCACCGGGTTCCGTGAATCGGGACTCGCCGTACGTTCACCCCTCAATCCAATTCGAAGATTAAAAGCATGCACCTACGCAAAATTGCAGTTGGGCTGTCGGCCCTTGTTTTGCTCTCGACCGGGGCAGAAGCCCGCAGTCTGCTGGATTTCCTCAAACCGCCCACCCAGCATCAGGAACAAACGTCCCACTCGGGCTCGATCAGCCAGAACGCGGCCCTGGAACTCTATTCAAACAAACAGAAACAGGCATCGTTTGACGGCTGCGCAGATCTGTTCCCAGCAGCGAAACCGATCAACATGGCCACTGTGCCTGCAACCATGAAACCCTTGGCCCTGTGCTCTGACAACTTCGCGGTGCTGTACTCGCAAACCAGTAGGACGCCGCTGGTAGTGGTCGAACGCCTTAATGCAGCCCAGCTGCAGGATGCCAAGGGGGAGGAGCGCACCAACCAGTTCTACCCGGACCCACGCATCCCCAAGAATGGACGGGCAGAGTTGAGCGACTACCGTAGCCAGCATCCGGCCGTGGACCGCGGCCATCAATCCCCGGCAGCCGATGCACCGAACCCCAATGCAATGGCCCAATCCTTTGCGCTGTCGAACATGGTGCCGCAAGACCCCACCAACAACCGGAAGATCTGGAGCAAGGTCGAGGCGGATGTCAGAAAATTTGCCAAGCGAGCCGATGGCAATGTGTTTGTCTTCACCGGCCCGCTCTTTGACTCTGGCCACACCACCATTGGCGACAACAAGGTCTGGGTGCCGACCCGCCTGTTCAAACTGGTTTACGACGCATCGTCCAAGCGTGCCTGGGCCTACGTACTACCCAACGCTGAAACCCGTATCGAGAGACCGATGGACTATGACGCTTTCGTGAAAAGTACCGGGCTTAACTTGCTGGGGAATCTACCGGTCACAGGTTCCGTAGGGCGCTCTTGATGGCTTGATGAATTGCACCTCAAAGGCTGGATGCAACCGATGGGGTGCTTCATTCACGGATAGATAGCGGTGGTTTAAAAGTTGCTGCGGGGCATCGGATTTGCAAACGCGACTCACGACTTAAACAGATATAGCACCCGCACAATCCACCACGTCGTACACAGGAGGCGAATGGCGAAAGCCCCTATGCCATCCGCTCCACTTGCGCCTGCCGTCTTTATTGGCTGGAGCGAATGGCCCCTCCATCAATCAACAAGTTCTGCCCGGTCAGGTAGCCCGCATGACTGCTGCAAACGAAAGCGCACAGAGCGCCGAACTCCTCGGGTGAGCCGAAGCGTTTAGCAGGAATTTCGCTACGGCATTCGCCGAGGAATGCCTCACTGTCTTGCCCCGACTCTTGGGCAGCAGCGACCAGGTTGTCACGCAGTCGATCGGTGTCGAATGAGCCCGGTTGCAGGTTGTTGATCGTCACATTCCGACTGGCGATGCTTTCTTGCCGGGAAAGCCCTGCGATAAATCCCGTCAGACCACTGCGCGCGCCATTGGAAAGACCCAGGCTTTCGATAGGGGACTTCACGGCACTCGACGTGATGTTGATGATTCGGCCAAATCCGCGTGTCGCCATACCGTCTACCGTTGCCTTGATCAACTCGATAGGGGTGAGCATGTTGGTATCCAGCGCCTTGAGCCAGGCGTCGCGGTTCCATTCGCGGAAATCCCCGGGAGGAGGGCCTCCAGCGTTGTTGATCAAAATATCGAAATGCTCATGGGCCGCCAGGGCTGCCGTGCGACCCTCAGGCGTCGAAATGTCTCCGGCTACGGCGATGACAGTCACTTGAGGATTTATCGCTCTGAGCTGACGGGCAGTTTCATTCAGCGTCTGTTCGCCTCGGGCGGTGATCACCACGTTCACGCCTTCGCTGACGAGTGCCTGTGCGCAGGCTTTACCCAGGCCTTTGCTGGCCGCGCACACCAGCGCCCAGCGTCCTGCTATTCCAAGATTCATGCGTGTTTTCCTGAAAGAAGGAAGCTCAAAGAAAGTGGTTGCCTACTGCAGCACCCATGCTCACGCATGATTCGCAGTGACAGGCAGGTTTGGCGATCGAGTACTGATTCCCATAAAGCGCCGCACTCTCTCTCCTTCGGCATCGCAGCGTATGGTTTCAGGTGCAGCATCCAGTTGGATATTACCGTTCTCCATGAAGACGACCCGGTCGGATATCGACATGGCAAAGTCCATTTCGTGGGTGACGATAATCATGGTCATGCCTTCACTGGCAAGGTCGCGTATGACGTTCAGCACATCGCCCACCAGCTCTGGATCGAGCGCTGACGTAGGCTCGTCGAACAGCATGATGTCCGGCTCCATGGCCAAAGCACGCGCGATCGCCACGCGCTGTTGCTGTCCGCCGGAGAGCTGGTGCGGGTACTTGTGGGCGTGGGCGAGCAGGCCGACCTTGTCCAGCAGCGCATAAGCACGGTGCTCGCTCAGCTCACCCGGGATGCCGTGGTAACGCGGCGCCAGCGTGACGTTGTCGAGAATGGTGCGGTGCGGGAACAGATTGAAGTTCTGGAACACCATGCCAATGTGCCGCACGCCTTTGCGCAGACGGGCGCTGTTGGGCTTGTCCGAAGCTTCGATGAATTTTTCACCGAACAACAGAATGTCGCCTGTATCGATGCTTTCCAGACCGTTGACCGTGCGGATCAGCGAAGTTTTGCCGGAACCGGATGGGCCAATGATCGAGATCACCTGGCCGTATTCGACATTCAGATCGATACCCATCAGCACTTGGTGCGTGCCATAGCTCTTCTGGATGTTCTTCAGTTGCAGGATTGGCGTCGCGTTGCTGCCCGCGGCTTTGCGCGCATTGTCGGGCAAGGCTTCGGCGATGGCCTTGAGCTTGACCACGGCGGCGGCATCGAGTGTATGCGGCTTGCGGAAGTTCAGGTCCAGGTAGCGCTCCAGACGCTGCAGGAAAAAGCCGAACACGGTGACGATCAGCACGTAGTACACGCCCACCGCAGCCAGGGTTTCCATGACCAGGAAGTTGGTGGCATAGAGGCGTTGGCCGACCGTGAGGATTTCGGTCAAGGAGATGACCGAGACCAGCGACGTCAGCTTGACCACCGTGATGTATTCATTGATCAACGTAGGCAGCGAGATACGGAAAGCCTGGGGGATCACGATCAAGCGCTGCATGCCGAACAGGCCGACACCCAGCGCGCGGCCTGCTTCCTTCTGGCCCTTGGCCACGGAGATCAGGCCACCACGGTGGATCTCCGCCATGTAAGCCGCTTCCGTGACCACCAGGGCAAGCAAGCCAGAGTAGAAGGGGTTTGACAGGATCGGTCCGCTACCGGGAAACAATTGCGGCAAGTTGTAGACGAAGACCACCAGCACCAGCAACGGGATGCTGCGGAAGAACCAGATGTAGACCGCCGCGGGAATGCGCAGTAAGGGCGACTGGGACAACTTCGCCGTGGCCAGGCCAAAGCCCAGCAGCATGCCGAGGAACCAGGCCAGGGCACTGAGCTGGACCACCGTGACGCAGGCCTTCCAGAAGTCCGGCAGGGAGAACAGGGAGAGGAAATACGACCAATCGAATTGCATAGGGCACCTCAATCTGCCGCCCCGGTGCAGGGGCGGCAGATGACCAGACTACAAGGACACGTTCTTAGTTGGCAGTCGGTTCTTCCAAGCCATATTTCTTAAGAATAGAGGCGTATTCACCGCTCTTTTTGGTCTCCTCGAAGGCTTTTTGCACGGCCTGGAATGTTTCGTCGTTACCTTTTTTGACGAAGATACCCAGGGTTTGCTGATAGATCGGGTTTTCCGTGGTGATCACTACCCGGCCATTGGTCTTTTCCGCGATCATTTTTGCAGCGCCAGCGATTTCAACCTGGGCCTGAATGTTCTTGGACAACAGGGCCTGGGTCACTTCGGGCGCCGAGGGGTACTCGCTGACGGTGATGGCGCCTTTGTTGTTCGGCACGCAGTACTCATCGGAGAGCTTCTTGAATTCCTTGACCCAGGTGGTGCCCTGTTCCAGCCCCAGTTTCAAGCCGCACAGGTCTTCAGGTTTTTTCGCATTGATCTCGCTGCCCTTGGGCACCATGACTGCGGCACCGGTGTTGGCATAGGCGATGGTTTGGGCCTGAGTCTGGCGTTCCGGCGTGATGTACATGCCGGAAATGACCGCGTCGTACTTGGCGGAGTTCAGGCCCAGGATCAGGCTCGGGAACTTGGTGTCGACGAACTCCACCTTGGCGTTCATGTGCTTGGCCAGGGCCGCTGCCAGTTCGGGATCCGAACCCACCACGTTTTTGTCTTTGTCATAGGACTCGAAGGGCGGGTAGGTGATTTCCATGCCGACCTTGAACGTGTCTGTCGCGGCCATGCTCACCGAGGCACCGAGCATACCGGCTGCCAATACAGCCAAGCTCAACAGGTTTTTTTTATTGTTTTTCATTTTTTACTGACTCCGGCGTAGGTAAGGGGTAACTGAAAACTTCAATCAGGACGGTTGAGCCTGATTTTTCAAATGTCCGAAACTGGCGGGCTTGCGTGCCTTGCCTGGCAGTTGAACTTCCCCATTGGCCACCCTCTGGCGCAGATACTGATAGGTCTGCAGTGCCTGGCCATACATGTGTTCGCCGATTGTGATTTCTTCGTAGTCGTTGCCTCCCTGGGCGAACCCGGGCAGTGGTTTGATCTGGGTGTGATAGTCGCAGGCATAAAATAGAGGAAAGGAATAACGCTCCTCCTTCACGCTCCGCACCCGGTGCGCAGTGGCAACGAATGCGCCTGCCGTCATCACTTCCAGCATGTCGCCGATGTTGACCACAAAGGCATCGGCAATCGGTGGTGCATCGATCCATTGTCCAAGGTTGTTCATCACCTCAAGGCCTGGTTTGTCGGCCAGGAGGATGGTGAAGCACTCATAATCAGTATGGGCGCCAAGACCCGGTGCGTCATGGGCGGCACCGTCGAAGGGGTAGTGGATCAGGCGCAGCTTGGACGGCGGGCGGGTGACCAGGCTGTCGAAATAGTTTTCTTCCAGGCCCAGGGTCAGGGCAAAGCCACCGAACAGGCGCCGGCCCAAGGCGAAGATCGCTTCATAGTAGGCCTGCACCGACGCCTTGAAATCCGGCAACTGCGGCCAGTCGTTGGGCCCCAGCAACGGGGTGTTGGCCAGCACCAGCGGGTCATCGGCCGGGACTTCGAAGCCGACGTCGAAGGCTTCCTTGTGGTCCGGCTTGCCTTTGGAATAGACCTCTTCGCCTTCGGGTACAAAGCCCTTGTGGGTTTGCGAGGTGCCGATGTAGTGCCGCATCTTGGTGTCGAAGGGCTGGTCGAAAAAGTCCTTGGCAGCCTTGCGCAGGTTGGCGATCAGTTGCGGGTCGATACCGTGATCGGTGATATAGAGGAACCCGACTTCGCTGGCGGCGCGCCCCAATTGTTGGGCCACGGCCAGGCGGTGTTCCAGTTCGAAGCTGAACAGGCCGGCGATGTTGACCACCGGGATGCTATTGAAGTTGGCTTTGTGTGTGTCAGTGCTGGCGCTGTTGTTTTTATTGTCAGGCATGACGCATCGGCTCCCTAAGGATTGCTTGAGTGGTGGAAACGCTCGAAGTGTTCGCGCTCGGTCTGGCCCATCCACACGTTCAATGACCACAGGTCGGCGACCGGGACATTGGTGAAGGGCAAATGATGCAGGTAACCGTCGGCGCCGAATTCCGGGGTCAGGGTGCTGACCTGGTAACCGCGGGCTTGCTGCGAGCGCCAGATGCTTTCCCAGTGCTGCTGATGGAAAGCCAGTTCTTTTGCATATTCGGGAGCCGCCGGGTGCGGAACCTGCGGGCCTTGGTCGTAACCGACCCGTGCCTGGATATGGTGAACCCGCTCGATGAAAGCGCTCAGATCATCGGCCGGGTCATTCAACAGACGCTCGCAGGTCACGACCCAATGGCTGATGTCACTGGTGAACAACAGATCGGGTAGTTGCCGGATCAACTCCAGGGTCACCCAGGGGTTGAACAGCGAGCGCGAGCGGTGGGTTTCGAAACTGCAGACCTGACCGTGCTTGCGCGCCAGATCCAGCGCCTGACCAAAAAACTCCACTTGTTGTGGCAAGGACCAGCGGTCATTGCCCGCCAGCACGTTGACAAAACGTGGGCCGAGCTCGGCGGCCCACGCCAGTTTCTGATCGAGGTCATTGAGGTGAACATCAGCGGTCGCCGACTGGTCCGGCAGCACATCGTACGCCGTGAAGACTGTGCTGATGTAACCCAGGCGATTGGCCTGGAGAAAGAAGGCGAACTCAGCCCGTTCACGGGCGTCCAGTGGCAGACGTGCTTCCATTCCATCAAAGCCCGCCTGCAGCAGCTCTTCAAGCGCTTGGGCCTTGATGGCGGTGTAACCCCACAGCGTGCGGAAGATTTCCAGCTTCATCGGTGATCCTCAAAAATCCCTAGGCCTACTGCAAAAGCACTTCGACAAAGCCAGTCGGCGATCAAGGGCCAGCAACGGCACAGGATTTTTGAGCCGGGTCTCTGCCTGATGGGTCCCACTAAGCGCTGCCGAGGCTGGTTCGCTGTGGAGCCGATGTTAGGCATAGGCGGCGGGGTGGAAGAATCTGAAAATTCAAATGAATACTTCAGACTTTCGTCAACAAATAGCTAGCTATTTATCGCGCTTTTCAAGAGGGATTTTATGGGCGAGTAGGTGTCTACGCTGACTATTAGCGAGGGGTGCCATTGTTACGGCATTATTTTGAAGAGTCCCAAGCGACACTGGGGCGTTGATGGTCTGTTTCTGGCCGATTTCCGCCTGTCATGACTGACCGCGATCGATACCAAGTTTAAATCTGAGCCAGCCAGCAGCCTCTGATGTCCCGCAAGACAGTAATAAAGAAGTCGCCTCGTCAAAACAGCGCATGCCCAAGCCGGGTCGAGAAACGGCGCTGCGTAACCTGACAATTGCTTTCGAACACTACAACGAGCAGCGTCTGCACAACGCTTTCAATTATCGCTTGCCGAGGGAGTTCAGGCGCTTGGCAATTGCATCATTTGAACAAGACATTGTGTCCGTGTTGGTGGGGGATAAGGCCAGTTTAAGAGCTGTACAAAATAATTATTTAGTATAACTTTTAAAGGTGTCCATTGAGTCCTATCGAGGTCTTTGCATGACCATGCAGACGGACCGCTTAATCCGCCACCTTATCTGTCTTGTGCTGATGCTCCAGAGTGCTGAACTATTTGCTGATTGGCGCGAGGCGTTACCCGATTCTCGTCGGTTGGGTAGCGGGGAGATGCGCGTATTCGGTTTCTCCATCTACAGCGCGCAGTTCTGGAGCCCACGCCTGATTGCCGGAGAACCACTGGGTGCAGATGTGCCTTTTGCGCTAGAGCTGACCTACAGTCGCGCTATTAGTCGCGATGATCTGGTTGAGGCCAGCATCAAGGAAATCCGTCGCTTGTCGCCCAACTCCCTGAATTCAGAGTTGATGGCCCGCTGGGAGTGGGAGATGCAGCAGGCGTTTGTCGATGTGCGCGCCGGTGACCGCATCACCGGAGTCTATATCCCTGGAGAGGGCGCACGTTTTTACGTTGGCGAGAACCTACAACATGTGGTGAGGGATGATGCGTTCGCCAAAGCCTTTTTTGCGATCTGGCTTGACCCCCGAACACGCAACCCGGAGCTGCGCGCCCAATTGCTGGGTGCAGTTAAACCCTGAGTCCGTTGAGGAAATGCGCATGTTGAAGATATGGATGCTGCTGCTATGCATTGGCCTTACAAGTTGCAGCCGGGTGGATGTGCACACTTACAGCCAGGAGACGCCCACGCTTGAGTTGCGCGAATTCTTCGAGGGCCGGGTCGAAGCCTGGGGTATGTTTCAAAAGCGTTCAGGCGAGGTAACCAAGCGTTTCCACGTTGAGATCAATGGCCACACCGAAGGCAATAGGCTGATCCTCGACGAATCATTCACTTACAGCGACGGTACCAAGCAAAAACGGGTTTGGACTCTAACCCCCGCTGGCCCTAGTCAATGGCGCGGAACCGCTGGCGACGTGGTGGGCGAGGCGCGTGGTGAGGTGGCAGGCAATACACTGCGCTGGAAATATGTGCTGAACCTACCGGTGGATGGCAAGGAGTATCAGGTTCACTTAGACGACTGGATGTACCTATTAGACAAGAACACCATGATCAATCGCTCGTTCATGACCAAGTTCGGGGTGGAGGTAGGCCAGATCACCTTGTTCTTCCGCAAGCAGTCTTGAGTCAACGTGCATGCTGTCCGGCCATCCAGTGCAGCGCCGGCGTCAACATCGCCCATATCAATGCGAGTAGCAGAACGCTGGGCCAAACACCTAGCGGCAGACCCACGCCTGCTAGCTTAGCGCCTCCCAAATAGGAGAGCGGACCGCCTAAGGCCCCTAGTAGGCTGCCCATCCACCAAGGCCGTTTCGTCCAGCTCAGGCTGTGACGCAAAGTGCTGGCGAAAAGCAGCCATAGCATTGCCAGCCACAGCGGCAGAAAAGTAGCGGCACCGGAAAAGTAGAACAGCCCGAGGTGCAATAGGACACTGTCCAGGACCCAACCGCAGGCTGCCACCCGTAACAGACTGCGCCACTCATTAAGGTCGTTGGCAATCCAAAGCAGGTGTATAGCTAGGCAGGCGATTGCAATCAGCAGCAGCCATGGCCGTTGCGCACCAAACACGCAGGCGAACCAGCCGAGTTGGAACAGCCCTGCGTTCAGCAACAACTGGCCCCGCTCGCTCATGCCTTTAGGCCGAAGGGCTGCGGTCGTGTCCCGGGTTTGGCGCGTCAGTTCGATGCGCTCCAAGCCCAGGCCAGCTTCAAACATTTTTTGCTCGCCCTGCCAGTCCTGTATGGTCACGTGCAGCTTTTGGTCGGGAGCAGAGAAATGCATGCGGTACTCCAGATCGCGAGGCAGGAAGGGCGAGACGTGAAAGCTCTTGGCGACCCTATGGCGTGACTCAGCGGTCGCATGGGTCGGCAGTACGTAGTGGTAACGCTCTCGCCAAGGGGTGTTACTGACTTCGCAGAGAATTGCAGCCAAGCTGCCGTCCGTTTCGAAGCAGTAAAAAAGGCTGATCGGGTTAAAGGAAAGCCCCTAGCTACGCGGCTGGGTGAGCAGACAGATTCGTCCCTGCGGGGCGTGCCCGAGGGCTTGCTCCACGCGCTGGCGTACGGCATCGCTCAGCGTCATACCCTGATGCGTGGCGTGCGGCAGGTAGTCGGTTTCGCGGAAGGCGAAGGCGGCCCAGCGCGAATGTCCGGCCAGCCACGATAAGCCCAGCACCTGCGGTTGTTCCGCAAGATCCAGGTAGAGCATACCCATACGGTAACGAAACCCATGGGCGCGCGGCAGCAGCCGACGGTGGCTGACCCAGCCGCGATACAGCGCGCTGTTCACAGTTGTTCTCCGAAAGCAGCCGTCACGCGCAAGGCGCTCACCACTCCGTCCTCATGGAAGCCGTTAGCCCAGTAGGCGCCGCAGTAGTAGCTGTGTTGAGCACCCTGTAGTTCTTGCCAGCGTGCCTGGGCGACCAATCCAGCTTGGCTGTATTGCGGATGGGCGTAGCGGAAGTGGTCGAGGATTTTGCTCGGGTCAATGGCCGCGGTCTGGTTTAGGCTAACGCAGAAGGTGGTGTCGCTCTGGAACCCTTGCAGGATATTCATGTTGTAGGTGACAGCGGCCGGTTGCTGGGCTGAGCCGCCGAGGCGGTAATTCCAGCTTGCCCAGGCTAGGCGGCGGTTCGGCAGCAGACGGGTGTCGGTGTGCAGCACCACGTCGTTCTCGGCGTAACGCAGTGCGTCGAGTATCTCCCCGCTCGGCTTGGTTGGGAGCCGCCAGCAGGCATAATGCCTGGTCGCTGTGACAGGCGAACACCACGGTGTCAAAGCGCTCGTTGCCGGCGGAGCTGTGCAGGTTCACTCCTGCCATGTCACGTACCACACGATACACCGGACAGTTGAGGCGGACACGCTCGACAAAGCCGGCGCTCAGCGGCGCTACATAACTGCGCGAGCCGCCGCTGACCACACGCCACTGCGGCCGATGGGTAGCCGACAGGAGCCCGTGATTTTTACAGAAGCGCACGAAGAACTGAAGCGGAAAACCTTGCATATCGCCCAGTGACATCGACCAGATCGCCGACCCCATAGGGACTATGTAATGTTCGATAAAACGCAGACCGTAGCCGTTTTGCCGCAGGTAGGCTCCGAGGGTGGTGTCGGCGGTTATGCGGTGTTCGCGCAGGTCACGCAAGGCTTCGCGGTTGAAGCGCAAGATGTCGCGTAGCATGCCCCAGAAGCTGGGTGAGAGTAGGTTGCGCCGCTGGGCAAACAGGCTGTTGAGGTTGTTGCCGTTGTATTCGGTGCCGCTGCGCGGATCCTGAACTGAGAAACTCATCTCGGTGGGCTGCGAAGCCACGCCGAGTTGATCCAGCAGACGGATGAAGTTGGGATAGGTCCAGTCGTTGAAGACGATGAAACCAGTATCGATGGCATAGCGTTCGCCCTTTACTTCAACGTCAACAGTATGGGTGTGGCCGCCGATCCAGTCACTCGCCTCGAACACCATGACATCGTGCTGACGGTTGAGCAGGTAGGCGCAGGTCAGACCGGAAAATACCGCTAACGATGATGGCTATTTTCATGAAGACTCTTCTGTGGCGGGACGCGCCATGAGTTTGCCCAGCGTCAGTTGCAGGCGTTGAGGCAATATCGCTAATACGCGTAGGGCGGCGATAAATGGCCCGGGAAATGCGATTTCTAGCGGTCGTCTTTCCAGCCGAGTGGTGATATAGACAGCAGCCTTGTTGACCGGCCAACGCATAGGCACTGGGAAGTCGTTCTGTTGCGTGAGCGGCGTATCGACGAAGCCCGGGCTGACAACGGTGACGTCGACCAACAACCTCTATCAGTTGGCCACGGCGCAGGCGAGGATGGTGATAATGCATGGTCCAGCGTAGGTAACCGATGCCGTCTTGCACCTGGTCGTAGCCGTGAAACGTGAAACCTAGCTCGCTGACGTTGGCGTATAGCTCTGTAAAATAATCTTGCAGCGCTGTTAGGCCTTGGATCTCATGTAGCGGATCACTGAAGCGCACATCGTGACTGTACAACTCCTAAGTTTGTGCAAATTGCTGGCGTCCAGCGCTGCGAAGTCGTTGGCGAAACATCGCAGGAAGTCAGACACGTTGCGTCTCCACTGCCGGCAGATTCTTGGTCGAATTCAGCGTCCGCTGGTGTCTTCTGGCGACGTTGAGAGTCTGCCCTGGGTAATTCGCTATGCCAAATGGGTCACCTCGCTTGGATGAGGTGCTGATCCCGATTTTGCCGGTGTCTGTGGTGTCGACCATGGAACTCACCCCCTTTTTTCTTGTACAGCTCGAAGAATCCTGTACAGCTTTTTAAAGAATAGGGTGCATGCTGTACAGGTCGATTTTTTTGTACAACTATTTCTGCGGTTGGCCATTTGATGAGTGCTCAGCAGGACCAGTTCCTTTTCACTGAAGACAAAACATGTCTCTTCGGATCGTTGCGCTGGCTTGGGTGGTGGGGGTAGGTAGGTTTTTGCGCATGTGCGTAGGGCGCTTTGCCCGATAATGAGGTGTTAGAGGCGTAGTTGGCCTTGACCAACTGATAAGGGAGGTCACCAGTACCTGAGGGTGCAACCGCCAGTTGCGCCCCGGTGATTTTAGAGCCGTCTTTGGCTTGCCAGGTGGCAGGCGACCCGAAGTAGGTACCGACCTGTTTGCTGCTGCGATCATTCAATACCGCTTTAGGCCCGACAAAAAACCATTCAGTCTGGCCAGCGGCGTTCGCTTTGTCGCGACACTCATACGTGATTTCGCCCACGCCCACGGTCTCCAGCGCGACCTTGTGACCGTCAGGGACCTTGATGCTGTCGGGCAGATCTGTTTGGGCATAGGCAGCTGGGACTGTGACCAACAAGCAGGTTGCAGCAAGCGTAGTACTGACAATGCCCAGGACTCGTTTAGCGTTCATGCAAAGCTCTCCAGAAAGGTGATCAGTTCAGCAGCTATGGCTACTACCTGTACTACCCACTGGAGGACGAACTGGATGCAGCTAGTTGAAAAAGTATCAGTGCCGGAAGGTGTGTAACGTTATTGCTTGATCGCTGTATCGGTGTCGGCTAGTGGCCGTTTTCTGTCTGTCGTCACCGTCTATATTGAGTCGAAAGCGGCTGTCAGCGACCAGCTCCAATCGACACTTTGCAGATGTTCAGCCAGACGAAATCAAACCAGTCCCTTTCCCACGAAATGCTCGCTCTGCAATTCACAGCTTGTAGCCAATCTGCCGCAACAAGTTCTTGCGCCACAGGATGTCTTCATCGCCTTCAACGTCATTGGCACAGAAGCCATCCACTACGCCCAGGATCGCTCGCCCTTGTTCCGTCTCAGCGAGAATCACTTCAGTTGGATTGGCTGTTACACAAAAAATACGGCACACCTCTGGAACCATCTTGAGGGTGTTCAACTCGTACCGCGTTTTTTGCACCACAATGACACCAGAATGCCTGTGGCAATCGACACCAGTGGAATGCTTGAAGCAACGCCCAGTGTTGGAAACACCAACAGTATTTGCGAGTCGTTACCGCCGAGCATCATCGAAGCCCCAATCCCCATCAAAATACCCGCCAACAAATGAACGCCAGCCTTTGATGGGGTAAAGGCCTCGAAACGGAACGTTTTCCTGTACAGGGTAAAACTCAGCATGCCTGCCAGCAACATAACAAACACCGCAATACGCCGGGCGCTGATTGCCATATCGGCTTGCCAGAACATCTGCGAAACATTGTAAAAGAACACACTAGGTGTCCATAACGGCTCGAACGTATAGAGCGCACTCGTCAACGCACCCAGCAGCATACTGGAGAGCACCAGGTGTTTATTACCATGTATGCCGACCAAAAATATCAGCACCAGCGCCACTACACCGATCAACAGCCAGTAATGGCGGCTGGAAATTTCCGGCATCAGAATGGTCTTCTGTTCGGGCATCATGCGCATGTAATACCAGAGCACGATCCCCAGGACCCAACCGATCATCGTGAACAGTTTATTGAAATTGCCACAGGCAAACTTGGTTAGCGTGCCTACGCTGCAACCGTTGTTCAGCACCGATGCCACCCCGAACAACAAGCCTCCCGAAACCAGTGAAGGATAGGAAATACCAGGCGAGTACAGCGGCAGGCTGACCTCGGAGAAACGATAGAGCGGGGCCAGCATCAACCCGAACAATCCACACGATGTCAGTGCCACAAACAACGTCGGGCGCCCCGCCAGCAATTGTTCGCTCGCTTTGACAAGACACATACCCATACGCTGCGAAACCCAGCCAATCAGGAACGCTAATACCAACGCCATCAGTAAAGAGAAAACCATGTTCGTGCGCCACTGCTGATTTGGATGGACGGGGCCTCACTAGGCATTAGCGTAGCTCTCGATCAGGCTAACTGTGTATCTGACACAGCCGATTGCTGCCAGTCGTGAATGGTAGACACAGTCCCTAGTGGCCGATAGCTGCCCGTCACTAACGGCAGCTATGCGGGCTGTCGCCGATCGGTAACGTCGCGACTTTACTGTTGAAAGATTGGGTATGGGCCCTGCGCAGTATTAATGCCCGGGCATTGGACTGCGTGGGCGTTTTACATCGCGTTTTCGGCTTACCGAGTCAGGGCTCGCAATGCGGCTCGGTTGAGGCAACCGGGGCGTACGCAGTAACACACTGATTTCCTCTGCGCTTACTGCTTTGCTGAAAAAGTGGCCCTGAATTTCATCGCAGCCGTTTTCACGCAGGAAGGTTTGCTGCTCTTCGGTTTCGACACCTTCGGCAATGACCTTGAGGTTCAGTTTGTGCCCCAACGAAATCACTGCGGTGGCGATGGCTTTGTCGTTCTCGTTGTCGGGCAGATCGCGCACGAAAGACTGGTCGATCTTGAGTCTCGCGATCGGGAAGCTTTTCAATGCGGCGAGGCTGGAGTAGCCGGTGCCGAAGTCGTCGATCGAGAGACTGATCCCCATAGATTGCAGTTCCTTCATTTTGCTGATGGCTTGCTGAAGGTCTTGCATGATCAGACTTTCGGTCAGCTCCAGCTCAAGGTACATCGGGTCCAGTCCAGTTTCTTGCAAGGCATGCCTCACCCGATCGATCAGGTCCCTTTCGATGAACTGGCGTGCTGAAATATTCACCGACATGGTGATCGGGGGCCAGCCCGCGTCCTGCCAGGCCTTGTTCTGTCTGCACGCGGTATGGACCACCCAGTCGCCGATGGGCACGATCAACCCGGTCTCTTCGGCCTGCGGAATGAATTTGATTGGAGACACGATGCCGAGTTCGGGGTGCCGCCAGCGGATCAGTGCCTCTACGCCGATAATCTGACCTGACTGCAAATCCACCTGTGGCTGGTACAGCAGCAGGAACTCGTCATGGTTGAGTGCGTTTCGAAGCCCGTCTTGCATGGCGAGCTTGCCCTGAACCTTGTTATTCATCTCGCTCGTATAGAACTGATAACTGTTGCGACCCAGCTCCTTGGCCCGGTACATGGCGGCGTCCGCGTTGCTGAGCAACGTGTCGGTATCGCTGCCGTCGGCAGGGTAGGTGGCCAACCCCATGCTGCAGGTGACGTGGAGTGTATGTCCGCTGAGCTGAATCGGCCGCAGGATGGCTTCCTGGATTTTGTGCAGGGCTGGAGTAACGCCGTCGAGGTCTGAGGGCTGGTCGAACAGGATGATCACAAACTCGTCGCCACCCAGTCGCACGACGGTGTCGGTGCGGCGTACACACTCCAGCATGCGCTGGGCGACGGTTTTCAGCAGTTCGTCTCCAGCGCTGTGCCCAAGGCTGTCATTCACCAGTTTGAATTTGTCCAGATCGAGAAACACCACCGTCACCAGGCGGCTGTAGCGCTGAGCATAAAGTATTGCCTGCTTGAGACGGTCTTCGAGCAGTGTGCGATTCGGCAGCCCGGTCAGTGCGTCATGGTCGCCCATATAGCGAATGCGCTTTTCGGTCAGTTGGCGTTCTATCGCAATGCCGGCAAGCGGTGTCGCCATGTCGATCAGTCGCGTCTCGGCCGAGCTGGGGCTGCGTACGGTGTTGGAATACAAGGCAAACGTACCCAATACCTTTCGCTCATGGGACAGAATCGGCGTCGACCAGCAGGCGCGAAATCCATAGGGCGCAGCGGCTGAACGGTACTCCTCCCACAGCGGATCCAGCTCGATATCCGTGACGATGACCGGTTCTCGTCGATACACCGCGGTGCCACATGAACCGACGTTCGGACCGATTGCAATCCCGTCAATGAGCTGGTTATAGGCTTTCGGCAAACTGGGGGCAGCCCCGTGCAGCAGGTGCTTGCCATCCTCATCCAGCACCAGGATGGACACCATCATCCCCTTCAGTTGGGACTCCACCAGGTGAGCCAGGCTGTCGAGGACTTCTGCAAGCTCGGTGCTCCTGGCGATCAGTTCCAGGACATGACGTTGTCCGGCACGGATGACGGCTTCTTGCTCTAATCGGCTGTTTTGCAGGGCGAGCCGCTCTGTGGCGATACTCAATTGGACCGTTCTTTTTTCCAGCTGAAGTCGGTCTTCGAGGAATTGATTCACCGCGCGAGCCATGTTGCCGATCTCGTCCTTCCCATGTTCCGCCATCATCAAATGCGTTTTGTCAGTGTGTTCCTGACGCAATTGCCGGCTTATTTCATTCAGACGCACGAGCACATGACGGCCCATGAAAACCCGGGTCACGAACCAGGCGAACACCAGGCTGACCCCCAACATGATCAGCACCCATTGCTGGCTACGATTTGAGGCCTCGACCAGGCGCTGCAGGGCTTCGCGATAGTCTTCGGTGTAAGCACTGGATTGCGCACGGGCCACCGCGACCAGAACCCCTGCCTCATTCTTCAGTTCCTCATTGAAGCGCCGTATGACGCTGTGCTGATTGATGAGCCTCAGGCGCAGGGAGAAGAGATCGGGCGTCTCCACATCAGCGTCGGGTAACTTGCCTGCGGTGCGTGACAGGCGCTCATAGCGGATCTGCAGCCGTTGCACGGCATCACTGTCAACAGCCTGCGGCAGATCGAAAAGTAACATCGCCAGTTCCAGGCTGGCCCGGGTCTGAGGCGCGGTTAACCGGGTGGTGTGATCCTCCATGGTTTGCTCGAAGGTGACCTCGGTTTGCAGCAGGCTTTCTCGCAGTTGCGCAACGATGTTGGCGGTATTGCGGAACATCTGACTCGACTGATGCATGTCGAGTATCGCCACGCCACTGTTCGCGGCAGTCAGCTGCTGCACCAGTTGATCAAGGGCTTCAAGCTGTTCGACGGTCGCCGCATAGCTTGAACGCAGGGTGTCGGGGGAGCGGGTTGTCAGAAGCTGATCGGTCTGGCGTTCGATCAGCAACGTACGCTGCAGCATGTCTTGCCCATCTTGCATGCGGACCAGTCGTTCATCCGTCAGCTGGCGGGTTGCGCTGTTTGACGTGCGCAAGGCGTAGACCGCAGTTGCACCACTCGCCAGAATCAGTAGCGCCAGCGTCAGAAACGCCAGTGTGAACTGTGCGCGTAGCGATTGCGGCAATAGCTGGCGTCCGAGCCGGGAAATAACGTCCAATCTCAGGGATTCCATTGGTGGCGATAGATGTCTCGATAGCCATTGTCAGGGTCGTACTGGAATTTCTTCCCGCCGTCGAAGGCGATATTGTCGGCATTGACCAGGTGAATCGGCGCGACGAAGCCGCTCACCGGCTGACCTGCAAACAGCCGGTTCAATTCATCCATCACTTGCCAGCCATGCAGGTTGAGCGGCTCGGCCACGGTGACGGTCTGGTAGGTTTTTGCCTGTATGCGCAAGAAAGCCGAAGCGCTGCCATCACCGGCAGACAACAGACTGATGCCGTCACTGGGTATTGCGGCGTTGGTCAATGAGGCGATCGAGTAGTCGAAATAGATATCGTTGATGGCCAGCGTGTGGGTCCAGCGCTTGCCATAGCGCTGAAGCAGCTCCTTGGTGATCGCCGGCATCTTCTCGCCACTTTCGGAGATCGCGACATCGCGCACTTCCAGCAACGTACATTCCCGACAGGCCCGAATGACGTTTTCCATGGCCTTGGCTTTCGCCATGGCGATGCTGTACTTGGAGTCGGTGAGGATGACCACGCCGGCCTGTCCGTTTGACTGTGCCACTGCCGCCATGGCCGTGAGGCGAGCCACTTCGAGCGGGTCGGTCGTGACGTTCATGGCCACCGGCGTGCCGTCAATCGGCCCGGGTCGTGCCCCGGCGTGCCAGCCAACCACTGGCACATCCCTGTTGGCGAAGAGGGTCAGCGCCGTATTGTTCTCAAGGGCATCGGAGCCGCACAGAATGAGGCCGTCGGGTTTCGCTGCCAGGGCATCGGAAAAGGCCTTGGCGCGCCCGGCCGATGATCCCGCGCCATCGAATATCTTCAGCGTCCAGCCCATCGCCTTGGCTGCCTCGCGAGCGCCCTGCGCGACACCGACAATTCCTCCGTTACGCAAATCTTCTGCGACAAAGGCGATGCTCTTGCCCCGCAGGGCTTGCGGGCCGGATTCAGGGCCGCTCCAGCGAACGGCTTCGAGGGTGGCCCTGGAAACGATTTCCTGCGCTTGAATCACCGTAACCGTGGCGTTTTCGACACCCGCGGCGGTTGGCAGGTTCTGGCCGAATCCGGGAGTTGCCGTGAAAAGACAGAAAGCCGTAATTGAAGCCATCCAGGGTAGCCCGGACCTGATCAGACAGGTTCGATCACCGCATGTGATGCCGGGTCTGGAGCCGATGGCGCGATCATGGTCTGGCATGGCGTCCCTTTTTGCCAAGAGTGCAGCGTTCACTGTCCGAAAGGATAGTCGGTTCTGCTGTCATCAGGTCTTTTGTGGGTAATGTGCGCGAACTTTAGTCCTGAACATTCAGGAAATGGGGCAGGGTCCATGGCACAAAACAAGGGACGAAGGCCGATTGCATCGTTGACTACATTGAGTGGTTTTACAAGGCTTCGACTTTGCATATACACCAGGTAAAAAAACGACAGCCAAAACGCGATCCGTAGCAGCTGGCGAAGCCTGCGTTCGACTGCGCAGCCGTCGTAAAACCTGAGTTTGCGGTCTTCCTGAAACACCGCATCGTCTGATTTCACGACTGCTTCGCAGTCGAACGCAGGCTTCGCCAGTTGCTACGGATTGTTTCGTTCCTAAACTGATTGGCATTACGGCTTCGGCCTCTTTTTTCGTTCCGGCACCCCCCTGAACTCAAGCACACCCACGCCTTTACAAAGCACTGTTGTACAAATCCGTCACCAGCATGCAACCGGGCGCATGGGTGATGCACAGTGGCGGGCGTGAGGCCTGCACCACCGATTGAGGCGTCACGCCGCACGCCCAGAACACCGGTATTTCGTCAGCTTCAATGGGAACGGCATCGCCGTAGTCCGGGGTGTTGAGCGCGTGGATGCCGATCAGCGACGGATCGCCGATGTGCACGGGAGCGCCGTGGACGCTGGGCATGCGTGCGGTGATTTGAATGGCCTGGATGGCGGCAGCGGCTTTCATCGGCCGCATGCTCACCACCAGCTTGCCACCGAGGCGAGCGGTGGGGCGCGTGTCGATGTTGGTCTGGTACATGGCGACATTGCGCCCCAGATCGATGTGCTTGAGGGGGATGCCGGCATCCAGCAGCGGTTGTTCGAAGGAGAACGAGCAGCCAATGGCGAAGGCCACCAGGTCATGCTGCCAAAGGTGCTCGATATCCAGCGGTTCATCGCTCAGTTCGCCATGGCGATAGACCCTGTAGCGGGGCACGTCGTGGCGAATATCAATGGCTGTCCCGAGATTGCGAAAGTACGGATCGCCTGGCTCGGTAATGTCGAGCAACGGGCAGGCCTGACGATTGAGGGTGCAATACCTGAGGAATTCATTGGCCCAATCACTGGGCAAAATCACGATATTGGCTTGCACCCGGCCTTGGCCAAGGCCGCTGGTGTGACCCTGATAGTGCCCGGCGGCGATGCTTTGGCGCAGGGCGAGAGGGGTGCTGCGCTGCAGTTGTTCGAAGGACGGGGCGGGTTGATTCATCATGGCATCTCGGCAGGTTCTTTGACCCTTTTTAGAAAACCACGGTGATGCCGTCCAACAAGGAATCTTGTTGCCCCCAGACAACTAAAAGTTATTCAGGGGGCAGTCGGCTGTCGAGGCCCGGCGCCGCCACCATGAGTAACGGACCCACATCCGCAGCGTATTGGCAGACCACCTGGCGGCTCATCTCGACAATATTCTCGATCAGCTCCAGCCCGACCCCGGCACGCCACGAGGCCACGACATCCAGTTGCGGCAAGCGGCTGCCGGGATCCAGCTGGATCAACTCGCCGCTGGCCAGGGGTTTGGCCACCAGTGCCGCCGGCAACGCACCGATACCGAAGCCGTCACGAATCAGCCGGGTCATGGCCGACACCGAGTTGACGCAACTGACGCGCGGTGCGCCGATGCCATGGGCGTGCAGCAGGTTGAGCACATCCTGATGCGGTCGTGAGTGTTTGACGAAGGTGATGATGCGCTCGCCGGCCATCTCGGCGAGCGAGGCATAAGGCCGGGCGTAGATCGAGTTGCTGGCGGCGATCCAGTGCATGGGGTAGTGCGCCAGTTCGAGGTTGCGCACGCTTTCGTGGCGGATCAGGTCCGTCTGGAAAACGATGTCCAGATAGCCCTTTTGCAGTTGCTCGCAGAGATTGCGCGCGGCGTCGGCAGTGATCTCGATTTCCACGGCAGGGAAGGTCTGCATCAGGGTCGACATCAACGGGCTGAGCCAGGTGTGGATCACCGTATCCATCACGCCGATGCGCACCAGCCCCTGCTGCGGGCTGGTGTTGTCCAGCGAGTGTTTCAGTGCGCGCTGAACCTCGAGCATTTGCTCGGCGTAGTCGAGCACCTTGAGACCTTCGGGCGTCAGCGACACCCCGCGTGAATCACGCACGAACAGGCGCAGGCCCAACTCGTCTTCCAGCGCGGCGATCCGGCTGGAGATCGCGGCCTGAGTGCTGAACATTTTCTCGGCGGTCAGACTGAAGCTTTGCAGGCGGGCGACCCAGACGAAGGTTTCGAGGAATTTGAGGTTCATGGCGGTTCCCTTGGCGCTTGTGGCTCTTGTAATGAAGGGGCGAGTTGCAATTGTTACTCCAGAGTCCCCCATCGCGGGCATCAAATTTTCTTATGCATAACCTCGCCTTTTTCCCGTTTGACGCCGTTCTGCCCCGACACGAAGAATCCGCTCCACGACGCAGGTCGCTGCGTCCGCCCCCCACGACAACGCCTTCACAAAAAAACAATGAGGCGCGTCCGTCATCTTCGCTTGCTGCCGCAGGAACCTCTTCCATGGAAAAAATCATGACTGTCCACGTGCCTTCAAAAGCGGGTCGCACCCGCCCATTCAAGGGGTACGCCCCGGCCGGCACATTGCTCGGCCTGAGTCTGCTCTGTGCGCCGGCCGCTCAGGCGGATTTCGTGGCGGACAGTAAAGGCAGCCTGGAAGCGCGCAACTTCTACTTCAACCGTGATTTTCGCCAGGACGGTTCGCGCGACAAGGCCGAGGAATGGGCGCAGGGTTTTCTGTTGCGGATGGAGTCGGGTTACACCGCGGGCACGTTCGGTTTTGGCCTGGATGTTTTGGGCATGGCCGGTTTCAAACTGGACTCCGGTGGCGGTACGGCCGGTACCAACTTGTTGCCACCGGATTTGTCCGGCGGCTCACAGGATCGCTATGGCGAGTTAGGCCTGACCGGCAAAATGCGCGTGTCCAACAGCACCCTGAAGTTCGGGACGTTGCAAATCAAAGACCCGGTGGTGAATTCCAACGATACCCGCCTGCTGCCCGGAACGTTCAAGGGCGGCCTGGTGAACGTGCAGGAAATCGATCGTTTGAAGCTCACTGCCGGTCAACTTACACAGATCAATTTTGTCGACTCCACCGACTATCAGGACATGACCGCCAACCGCATTGGCGGGAAGAGTGACAAGTTTCAATTTGCCGGGGCCGACTATCAGTTCCTGCCGAACCTGACCGCGCAGTACCGCTACGGCCAGCTGGAAAACATCTACCAGCAAAATTACCTCGGGCTTGTGCACTTGCTGGACCTGGGCGCCGGCCAGTCGCTCAAGAGCGACGTACGCTATGCGCGCAGCACCGAAGACGGCAACTTTCGAGATATCGATAACCAGGCCTTCGGTGCGATGTTCACCTATAGCCTGGGTGGCCATGCGTTGGGCTTTGGCTATCAGCGCATGAGCGGCGACGATCCGTTTCCGTATATCGGGCGCAGCGATCCGTACCTGGTCAACTTCGTGCAGATCGGTGACTTTGCCAACATCGACGAACATTCCTGGCAGGCGCGTTACGACTACAACTTTGCCGCACTCGGTGTGCCGGGATTGACCTTCATGACGCGCTACATCTCTGGCGACAATGTGCAACGCACTGCGCCGGGTGAAGGCAAGGAATGGGAGCGCAACACCGATATCGCTTATGTGGTTCAGGACGGTTCGTTGAAAGGGCTCGGCCTCAAATGGCGCAACGCGTCAGTGCGCTCGAACTTCGGTAATGACCTGGATGAGAATCGCCTGATCGTCAGCTACACCGTGGCGCTGTGGTAGATGATTTTCAGGGAGCGGATATCGGCTTGGATATTCTATTTGGGAATAAGCAAATCAATATATATTCCTTTTAATATTGATTCGGGAGGTTCATTTTGAAGGCCTGCACATCCGTGCGGATGTATTCGACATCAGACAGGAAGCCTCATCATGACCATCAAAGCGATCAACGTCCGCAACCAGTTCAAGGGTGTCATCAAGGAAATTGTGACAGGCGAAGTGGTCTCCGAAATCGATGTGCAAACCGCCTCCGGCATCGTCACCTCGGTGATTACCACCCGTTCAGTGCGCGATCTTGAATTGAAAGTGGGGAGCGAGGTGATTGCCTTCGTCAAATCCACCGAAGTCTCGATCGCCAAGCTCTGAAATGGCCAGGGCTTGAATCCGCGGAGCCGCTCACGTCAAGAAAAGGACAGCCCCTGGCTCGCGCGAATCAAGTCATAAGCCTTGCGGGCAATCAAGTTCGCGGTGTTGGGCCTGATCCACAGGTAGTAGGTCACGTCCGGCAGTCGCGGCAATCCGTCATTTTCACCCAGCACACGCATGTCTGGACCGAGCATCTCCATGCTTCTGGGGGTGACACCCAGGCCTGCGCGGGTTGTCATCGGCCTGCAGGGATACGCCCCTTACAACATGGCGAAGGAGGCGGTGCGTGCCTTGACTCGCTCGGCGGCAAGGGAGTGGGGGGCTGACAAGATCACTCTCAACAATGTCATGCCGGTCGCAGACACTTGGGGGACTGCGGCAGATGTGCCTGCGCCCACTAACGTACTTGGCCGTTATGGATCACCTGAAGAGGACATTGCGCCGGTCGTGCTATTCCTCGCCAGCAAGGATGCACAATTCCTGACGGGATACAGCCTGACGCCGGACCGTGGCCAAATCATCGACAGCGCACGCTGACCGTAACGTCCAACGTTCGAATGTGTGCTCAATCTAAACTACAAGGCATGCCTTGGCGTGTCTTGTGGTTATTTCAAGCGATGTTCGCCGATGCAAGAGGCTCCTGTGATGCTGCGCGTGCAGCCAGGAATGCAAGAGCGGCTGCCACGCCCAGCAAAGCCGCGCTCAACTCGAAGGTCGCTCGATAGCCGCTTACGTCAAAGACCAGCCCGCCAATGGTTGCGCCAGACGCAATGGCTAGTTGGATGATCGCCACCATTAAGCCGCCTCCCGCTTCAGCAGCGTCTGGCAACGTTCTTGCCAGCCATGTCCACCATCCCACGGGCGCAGCAGTCGCAACCAGCCCCCAGAGGCCAAGCAAGACAGTCGTGGTGGCCACCGAGCTACCGAATGAAACAAGCGCCAGTGCAATCACCGCCATCAAGATCGGGATGACGACGAGGGTTCGATGCAGGCCATTTTTTAAGAACGCTTCAATCAGGAAGGTTCCCGCGAGGCCCGCCAGACCCAGGACAAGCAACATCAGCGACAGCATGGAAACACTGACGTGCGTGACCGTTTCAAGGAACGGGCGCAAATAGGTAAACAGCATGAACTGGCCCATGAAGAAGACACTGACCGCCACCATGCCTAACGCGACCGGTATGCTTTTCATCAACCTGAAGACATTTCCAGTGCCTGAACCGCTTTGCGATTTCATCGCTGGAAGGCTAAACAAAAGCCAGACAGAGGCGACTACCGCGACCGGAATGACGCATAAGAATGCACCGCGCCAGCCGATCAAGGCGCCGAGAAAACTGCCCAATGGTGCTGCAATCACTGTCGCCAAAGCGTTGCCGCCGTTGACGATTGCCATTGCGCGAGTGATCTGGTCATCAGGCACCAGACGCATGGCGGTTGCCGCCGACAATGACCAGAACCCACCTATCGCAACACCGATCAGCGCGCGGCCGATCATGAACACCCAGTAGTTCGGCGCGAACGCGACCACTGTTCCGGAAAGGATCATCAACAGTGTCAGTGAAAGGAGCAGCGGGTTGCGGTCAACACGCGTAGCCACCGATGCGATCAGAAGACTGGTGAACAAGGCAAACAGTCCCGAGATGGAGATTCCCTGGCCGGCTTGTCCCTCGGTGATATGCAGATCTGCGGCAATCGGTGTCAGCAGGCTGACGGGCATGAACTCCGACGCCACGAGCACGAAGGCGGCGAGCGACATGGCGAATACGGCGCCCCATGATTTATGGGGCTTTGGGAGGAGGTGATCAGTCATTGTCTGAATCCTGTATTACGCGAAGCGTCGCAACCCCGAGAACGAGGCTACGAGAGAACCGGTGCCCGGCCAGGGCACCGATCAGGCTACTTCAGGTTGCTTTTGAAGAACGTGGTCAACTTGGCGAATGGAATGAGGCTGACCCGATCGTAAAGATCCACGTGTCCGGTATCTGGAATGATGAGCAGCTCTTTAGGCTCGGCGGCTCGCTTGTAGGCATCCTCACTGAACTCGCGTGAGTGTGCCTGGGCGCCGGCAATGAACAGCAGTGGGCGCGGGGAGATGCTCTCGATGTCATTGAACGGATAGAAGTTCATGAACTTCACGTTGCTGGTCTGCGTCGGCATGGTGGTTGTCTGCGCCGATGCGCCAGTCGGAGTGACTTCGCCTCGCGGCGTGCGATAGAAATCGTAGAACTCGTCGCCCACGGCGTTGCCGGTCAGTTTGAGCGGCGTGCCACCGGTGTAGCGGATTTCACTACCTTGGAATTCTGCATAGCGCTGCTGGCTCGCTTCACGAATGATCTGCTGGCGTTGTTCAAGAGTGACGCCGTGCTTGAGGCCATTTCGATTGGCCGCGCCCATGTCGTACATGCTGACGGTGGCGATGGCCTTCAGACGCGGATCGATCTTGGCCGCACTGATAGCGAAGCTGCCACTGCCGCAGATGCCGAGGATGCCAACTCGCTCACGGTCGACAATCGGTCGAGTGCCGAGAAAATCGACAGCAGCACTGAAGTCTTCCGCGTAGATATCTGGCGAGACTGCATGGCGAGGCGCGCCCTCGCTTTCGCCCCAGAAGGACAAGTCCAGCGACAATGTGACAAATCCTTGTTCGGCCATTTTGGTGGCATACAAGTTTGCGCTCTGCTCCTTCACCGCCCCCATGGGATGGCCGACGATGATGGCAGCGTTCCTGGATTTGGGGTCGAGGTCTTTCGGGGTGAACAGGTTGCCCGCCACCTTCATACCGTATTGATTCTTGAAGGTGACCTTTACTACGGTCACCTTGTCGCTTTTGTAGAAGTTGTCCGCACCGTTTGACATATCGGCTCCCATTGAAGAAAACGAGGTAACGAGAAGCCCCAGGGCAAGCAAAATTCCTTTCACTGGATATTCCTTTCGATTGATTTGTAGTTTGCTGGAGTGTTTTGACCCAAGGGCTTAATCAGCCAACGTGGCGTTGTCGATCACGAAGCGATACTTGATGTCATGGGAGATTCCTCAATGGGTTTGTCGGGATGAACATTCTCCGGCTCTGCCCAGACTCTCTGTAGTGCATTCCACTGGATTACTTGCCTGATTCTATGAGTCTCTGTTTTTTTGCAGGACGGTCGTGTGCTGGCGAGATACAGTTCAGCCAGAGGTACGAGGTGAACATGACGACCCAACACGCAACCGCCACATCGTCCCAGGAAGCGCTCGCCCAAGTCATTGGCACGCAGGTCTCCAAACCAGGGGATTTCGGAACGCCCATTGCGGGCCTCGGCTTCTTCAGGCGCGAACATCCATCGCCGCCCGTCGTCTGCATGGTCGAGCCAAGCATCATCATTGTCGCCCGGGGGGAGAAGCAGCTCTGGGTGGGGGGCGAGGGCTACCCGTATGACACGTCGCGATTTCTGATCACCTCATTGGACTTGCCTGCCAATTCAGAAGTGCTAGCGGCAAGCCCGGAACAGCCATGCCTGGGGCTGACTTTGAAACTCGATCTGCGCATGCTGGCTGAGCTGATAGCGCAAAGTGACCTGCCGCCAACCCGTGATCGTACAGTTGCGAAGGGGGTAGGAATTGGTTCAGTGACCCCTGCAATGCTGGCGTCATTCGGGCGCTTATTGGCACTGCTCGATGAGCCGGAGTCCATCCCCGTTCTCGCCCCCTTGATCCAACGCGAGATTCACTACCGTCTTTTGCAGAGTGATCAGGCGAGCCGGCTTCGACAAATAACCTCTGTCGATGGCCAAGGTTATCGGATCGCCAAAGCCATCGATTGGTTGAAGTTGAATTACACCTCGGCGCTTCGCGTCGAGGAGCTTGCGGCCCGAGTTCAGATGAGCACTCCTACTTTTCACCACCACTTCCGCCAACTAACCACAATGAGCCCCTTGCAATACCAGAAATGGCTACGACTGAACGAGGCAAGGCGTTTGATGCTCAATGAACATCAGGATGTGTCCAGTGCGGCTTTCAAGGTCGGATATGAAAGTCCGTCCCAGTTCAGCCGCGAATACAGCCGTCTGTTTGGCGTACCCCCCAAGCGGGATATTGCGGTGTTGCGTGGCAACGCCAATGGCACTGCAACGCGAAAGCAGTCATGAGAAATCAATGGGGGCACCGTGACAGATTCACATTCATGGAATGCATTTGCAGCGCGTCTCTGAGACCGTCTTGAACGATCACTCAGTAAATAAATTTGTCCCCCTTTTTTCCGCAAAGTAGGAAAATCAAAGCTGATACGTCGGCTGCTATACCTTTCTCAACAGGCGACCGGCGATGCCTATTGCACCGACCTTTTTCACCTCAGGCGCCAGAACAACGCCGAACAATCGGCCAATCGAAAAGAATCGAAGTCATGCAAGCACATACCTACCAACTGCTGGAAGTCGCCAACGGCAAACCGATCAAGCTGTGGACCGAAGGCGTTCCGGTAGAAAACGAAGCCAGACAGCAATTGATGAACACCGCCAAGATGCCGTTCATCTTCAAACATCTGGCTGTGATGCCCGACGTACACCTGGGCAAGGGATCGACCATAGGCAGTGTGATTCCCACGGTCGGCGCGATCATTCCGGCCGCCGTCGGAGTGGATATTGGTTGCGGCATGATCGCCGCGTGCACGTCGCTGACCGCCAGTGATTTGCCAGACAACCTGCATGGCTTGCGTTGCGCGATCGAGAAAGCGGTGCCCCATGGTCGCACCAGTGGGCGCGGCGGTCGGGACAAGGGCGCCTGGGACAGCGTTCCGCATCAGGCGGACCGGGCTTGGGCGGCACTGGACCCACGGTTCAAGGCGATCACCGACAAGTACCCGAAACTCGCCAACACCAATAACCGTGGGCACTTGGGCACGCTGGGCAGCGGGAACCACTTCATCGAGGTGTGCCTGGATGAAACCAACCGGGTCTGGTTCATGCTGCACAGCGGTTCCCGTGGCGTCGGCAACGCTATCGGCAACCTGTTCATTCAAATGGCCCAGGCGGATATGCGTCAGCACCTCGCCAATCTGCCGGACCGTGACCTGGCTTACTTTAAAGAGGGCAGCCGGCACTTCGCTGACTACGTTGAAGCGGTCGGCTGGGCTCAGGACTTTGCCAGGCAGAACCGTGCATTGATGATGCAAGCGGTGATTCAGGCGACACGAAAAGTGATCAGCAAGCCCTTCGAGGTTGCGCTGGAAGCGGTGAACTGCCACCACAACTACGTGCAAAAAGAGCGGCATTTTGGTCAGGATATTCTGGTCACCCGCAAAGGCGCGGTGTCGGCCAAGAAGGGCGAGTTGGGGATTATCCCGGGCTCGATGGGCGCCAAAAGCTTCATCGTCCGTGGGCTGGGTAACGAGGATTCATTCTGCTCCTGCAGCCACGGCGCCGGCCGCACCATGAGTCGTACCAAGGCGAAAAGCCTGTTTACCGTCGAAGATCAGATCCGAGCCACCGCCCACGTGGAGTGCCGCAAGGATGCTGCCGTCATCGATGAAATTCCGATGGCCTACAAGGACATCGACCAGGTCATGCACGCCCAGCGCGAGCTGGTGGAGGTGCTGCACACCTTGCGTCAGGTGGTGTGCGTAAAAGGATAGGAAAAATGGGCACGGGTATGCCTTGCACTACTTCACCGCATAGAACTTGCGCACATACCGCGTACTTTTCCACGCGCACGGTGCACCGAGCGGCACAAACACACTGTCGCCGGTGTTGACCTCCACGCTCGTTCCATCAGGCGCCAGCAAGGTGACACTGCCTTCGATCAGGTTCATCAGCTCATGGAGTTTGTGGGGCCGGCCGTGACGCTCATACGGTGTCGAATCCCAAACGCCGACGCGCAGGTGGGTGGCGTCGTCTTCGAAGGCATTGTGTGACCGGCACTGCGGCGTCGGCCCTATCAAAATCTGCGGTTCCGGTGCGACCGAAGGCGAGAGCATGTCCAGCGGGTCGAGCGCGGTCAGGCCGGGTGTCGGGTTTGCGGCGGGGCTGGTGACGGCACAAAAGGCCCAGCACGTATCAGCATGAGCCTGAAGTCGCAGCGATGTCCCGCGACCTATCACGGCGCTGGCCCCGACACCCAATTCCAGCGTCTGCGTTTCGGATTGCAGCACGACGTGGCCGGCGTGGACCACGATCACTTCGGTGTGCGGAAAGTCATTGCTATCGAGCGTTCCGCTGATGTGCACGATGCCCGCTGATACGCCATCCGGGCCGTTATAGGCCAGCTGGCGACCGTCCTTGAACGGATCGAAAGCACCCAAAGACGCTGCTGTAAAAGACGTGGTCACGCGGCTGCCGTCGGCGCGAGCCAACAGCAGAACGGTAGGTTCAGACATACGGGTGACGCTCCTTAAAAAGGACTGTGGGGGATAGCGGTCAGCCAATGGCTTGAGTCACCAGTGCGAACTGTTGGACGCCATTGGCTGTTTGCGGTGGCGTGCCCTTGGCCATTTGCGCCACGGTATCGACCTGCTTCAAACCCGCCGACTCCAGCCATTCGGCCAGGCCGCTGTCTGCCGGAATGTCGATGCGCACGAAAGCGTCCGGTACGTGCGCCAGCAAAACGGCGATCAGGTGTTTGGCTTGTTCGAGGTTTTCGGCGACGACCGGGCCGATGCAACGACCACGGCCGAAGGGGCGCAGCAAGGCGAAGGCGCGTAACTGGCCGTCGCGCTCGATCCCCACCGAATGCTCGACCACTTCAAACAGATCCGCGAGCACCGCTTCGCGATCCAGCCCGCTGCCGGCGTTGGCCAAAGCCAGCACGCGAGCCTGATCTGCCGCGTTCAGTGCACGGCAATGTTCGCCGTCGGCCAGTGCGGCGGGTGCAGGTGCATTGACGTTGCCCTGATGCTGCTGAATCCGGCCGAATTCGACAAAGCCCTGGCTGGCGTAAAGCGGTGCGCCGGCCAGTGTGGCGTTGAGCATCGGGGTGCGTGACTGGCAGGCATCCAGTGCCTGTTCCATGAGCTTGCGGCCGATGCCTTTGCCTTGATAGTCATCACTGACAATCACCAGGCCAATGGTGGTAAAGCCACCCTGGGGGCAGGCGAATGCCGTGCCGATCACACGCTCGCCATCCAGCACCACAAAGCCGTCGCTGACCCGTTGCAGCATCGCCCAGTCGTCCAGGCGATGGGGCCACTTCAACTGCACGGACAAGGCGTGGGCCGAGGGCAGGTCGGCGGCCGTCATTGGCCGATAGACATAAGCAGGTTGTTGCAAGGCGGACATGGCGAGTCTCCGTTGGACAGTGTGCGCGAGCGGCCGGATTTCCAGCGCGATGGTGCCTGTATCCCATCTGTGCGAAGGCCTGACAAGGGGGGCTGGAGCATTCGGCAGATTCCGCAAGCCCGAGGCCGGCAGACCACACTTACTACTTAAATGCACCGCAAGGTCGGCAGCAAATGCCAGGGCTTTTTTTCTACGATGAAGACCTGAGTTCACGACGCGTCGTCCCTTATTTGGAGTGCTCCATGGATAGCTTCGATCCCCGCCTTATCGCTGTGCGCAGCGCTCACTTCATTGCTGGAAAGTACCGCGATGCGCAACCCGGGCTTGAGGTGGTGCGCCCCTCTGACGGCCAGGTCTATGCTCAGTTGCCAATCGCCGATGCCGACCTGGTGGATGAGGCGGTCACTGATGCCTGGCAGGCGTTCAACCGCAGTGACTGGGCCAGCCGTCCACCCCGGGAGCGAGCGCGGGTGATGCGCCGCTGGGCCGATCTGATCGAGGCGGACGCCGCCATTCTGGCACCGCTGGAAGCCGTGGGCTCGACGCGTCCTTATAAAGATGTGATCGCCTGGGACATTCCTTATGTCGCCGAAGGCATTCGCTTCTTCGCCGAACTGGCGGACAAGCATGGCGGTCACGTGGCAGCGACCCAGACCGATCGACTGGGCATGCAGATCGCCGAACCCTACGGCGTCATTGCCGCCATCGCACCGTGGAACTTCCCCTTGAGCATGGCCTCCTGGAAAGTGGCCCCGGCGTTGGCAGCCGGTAATGCCGTGGTGCTCAAACCTTCGGAGCTGACGCCATTCTCCAGCCTGCGCTTTGCCGAACTGGCACTGCAGGCGGGCATTCCGGCGGGGATTTTCAACGTTATCCAGGGCGATGGCCGCATCACGGGCGATGCCTTGTGCCGCCATCCGCGAGTGGCCAAAGTGACGTTCACCGGGTCCACGGCGACCGGGTCGAGCATCATGTCGACCTGTGCGCTGGTGGGGCCGAAACCGGTGACCCTGGAACTCGGCGGCAAGAGCCCGCAACTGGTGTTCGCCGACGTACCGGACATCGCCAGAACCGCGCGCACCGTGGCGCTGGCCATCACCGGCAACGCCGGGCAGGTGTGCGTGTCTGGTTCGCGGTTGTTGATCCAGCGCTCGATCCTGGAACCCTTTGTTGCGCATTTGCAGGCGTATTTCGAGGAACTACGCCCGGGGCCGACCTGGTCATCCGAGAGCACGTTGTCGCCGATCATTTCCCGACTGCAAGCCAGTCGCATCGACGGTATCGTCCAACGCTCGCGTCAGGCTGGTGCTGAAGTGCTGGCCGGCGGCGGAGTGTTTGAAGGTCTGGGCGGCGCTTATTACCAACCGACGTTGCTGACGGGGCTGGACAATGACAACCCGGCCGTCTGCGAAGAAATCTTCGGCCCTGTGCTGACGGTGCAGGCATTCGATGATGAAGAACAGGCGCTGAGCCTGGCCGCGCACGCCACCTACGGCTTGGCGGCGGGTGTACACACCGCCGATATCAATCGCGCCCTGCGCCTGGTCCGGCGGCTGGAGGCGGGGACGGTGTGGGTGAACCGTTACGGGCGCAGTAACGACTACATCCTGCCGACTGGCGGCTACAAACGCTCCGGCATCGGCAAGGACCTGGGGCGCGAAGCGTTCGAAGCCAATTTACGCTTCAAGAGTGTGCTGATCGATATCGTGCAATAACACAAATCCCCCTGTGGGAGCGGGCTTGCTCGCGAAGAGGGAGTGTCAGTCGACATCAATGCTGCCTGACACACCGCCTTCGCGAGCAAGCCCGCTCCCACAGGTTCTCAGCAACCTCCAGATATTCGCCACGTTTGAATCAGCACCCAAACGGGCGCTTCCGCAAGGAAGCGCCCGTTTTCGTTCAGCCCGGCGCAGGTTCTGCGGTAGATCGGTGCGTGATCGGGCCTTGCAGGGCTATAAAGGCCCATAAGAGCGCACAAATACGGGGTTTGCCCAAGGCTTGTGCGCGCCGCAAAGTCTGCTGAGGGCAGGCGCCAAAACGGTGGTTTGTATCGAGCGAAGGTCGCTTTTAACGCCATCTGCTGATTTCACAGTGTTGTAATGACGGTGTGCTGCAGCGTTGCATCACAGCTTCGGTAACGGAGCGAATGCTTGTCACGCCATGACCTCAACGAACTTCAGGACCGCACTCAATGAGCTTTCTTCGCCCCAAATTCATTACGTTCGACTGCTACGGTACGCTGACCAACTTCCACATGGGCACGATGACTCGCGAGCTGTTCGCCGATCGCGTGAAGCCCGAGCAGATGGATCAGTTCGTCAAGGACTTCTCGGCCTACCGCCTGGACCAGGTCATGGGTGACTGGATGCCATATGACGAAATCCTCAAGACCGCACTGGCGCGGACCTGCAAGCGCTGGGGCATCGAGTACCGTGACGAAGGTCAACTGTATTACGACGCCGTACCGACCTGGGGCCCGCACCCCGATGTGCCGGCCGGCCTGTCGAAAATCGCCGACAAGATCCCGCTGGTGATTTTCTCCAACGCCAGCGACAGCCAGATCATGTCCAACGTCGACAAACTCGGCGCGCCGTTCCACAAGGTTTTTACCGCCGAACAGGCCCAGGCCTACAAGCCGCGTCTGGCCGCGTTCGAGTACATGCTCGACAACCTCAACTGCGGACCGGAAGACATCTTGCATGTGTCCTCCAGCTTCCGTTATGACCTGATGCCGGCCCACGACATGAAGATCAAGAACAAGGCCTTCGTCGCCCGTGGTCACGAAGTCCCGGCCAATGCCTTCTACGGCTACCAACAGATCACCGATATTGGCGGGCTGGCCGCACTGGTTGGTCTCTGAGTCGAACGGTAACGGCGCTCTTCAACGCATTCTTTTTTTGGCATAGGCGGGTTAGACATGGGCAGTGAATCCTACTGGCTCGACACCGCACCGGCGTTCAGCGGTGCACAGCTCGGCGCATTGCCCGGGCAGGTCGACATAGCCATCGTCGGTGGTGGTTTCACCGGCCTGGCGGCGGCCCGGGCGCTGGCCTTGAAGGGCGCCAGCGTGGTGGTGCTCGAGGCCGGAAGGGTCATCGGTGAAGCCTCGGGGCGCAATGGCGGCCAGTGCAACACCGGCGTTGCCCAGGACTACGCCGGGCTCAGCGCCAGCCTCGGTGCCGACAAGGCTCGGGCTTATTACCAAGCCTACGAAAGCGCGGTGCAGAGCGTGGTGTCGTTGGTGGAGCAGGAGCAAATCGCCTGCGACCTGATTCGCAACGGCAAGCTCAAACTGGCCGCCAAGCCCATGCACTACGAAGGGCTGGCACGGACCTGCGAACTGATTCGCAAGGAAGTCGATGCCGACGTCGAATTGCTGACCGCCGAGCAGACCCGCGCGGAAGTCAATTCCGCGCAGTTCCACGGTGGCTTGCTGCAGCGCAACGGCGTGCAGATGCATGTCGGGCGCTTCGGTGTCGGGTTGGCCGAGGCAGCGGCACGTCACGGCGCGCTGATCCATCAAGGCACTTCGGTCACTGACTGGAAAGCCCAGGCCGGCGGTTATCAGGTCAACACCAGCAAAGGATCGCTGCACGCCGGTCAGGTGTTATTGGCCACGGGCGCCTGTCAGCACGGTGGTTTGGGCTGGTATCGGCGGCGGATCGTGCCGGTGGGCAGTTTTGTCATCGCCACCGAAGTCCTTCCACCGTCGCTGATCGAGCAGTTGTTGCCGGGCCGCCGCGCCTATGTCACCAGCCGCATGATCGGTAATTACTTCCGCCTCACCCCGGACAATCGCCTGCTGTTTGGCGGCCGTGCGCGGTTCGCCATGTCGGACAGCGTCAACGACGCCAAAAGCGGCAAGGTGCTGCACGCGGCGATGGTGCAGATGTTCCCACAGTTGGCCAACGTGAAGATCGACTACTGCTGGGGCGGGCTGGTGGACATGACCTCAGACCGACTGCCTCGGGCGGGTCAGCACGGCGGTGTTTATCACTCCATGGGCTACAGCGGCCATGGCGTGCAGATGTCGGTGCACATGGGCCAGGTCATGGCCGATGTCATGGCCGGCAACGTCGAAGCCAACCCTTGGCGTGAACTCGAATGGCCGGCGATTCCAGGCCATTTCGGCAAACCGTGGTTCCTGCCGTTCGTAGGTGCCTATTACCGCTTCCAGGATTATTTGCATTGAGTTGATGTTGTGGCGTCACCGTCGTTTGCGTTTCCAGGACGTTCCGGTCAACCGGGACACTCGAGCCTTCTCATTTTCGACAGGTACAACTGATATGACTGACAACAAGATCGACTCCCAACTGATCTCCGGCCAGGAAAGCCTACGGGTATTCGAAGGCCTAAATCGCGGCATGTCGCGCCGCAACGCCTTGCAGATGCTCGGCGTGGCCGGTGTGGCTGCGGCGGGCGCCGGCAGCCTGTTCGGCGCCGCCGGTAAACTGTTTGCCGAAGAAGCCGCCACCCCCGGCAAAGGCAAACCGGGCGGGCGGATTCGCGTCGCCGGCATGTCCAGTTCCACCGCCGATACGCTGGACCCGGCCAAAGGCGCGTTGTCGACCGACTACGTGCGCCACTTCATGTTCTACAACGGCCTGACCCGTTTCGACGCCCATTTGGTGCCGCAACTGGAGCTGGCCGAGCGCATCGACAACACCGACGCCACGCTGTGGACCATCACCCTGCGCAAGGACGTGACCTTCCACAACGGCAAGACCCTGAGCGCTGCCGACGTGGTGTACTCCCTGTCGCGCCACAAGGATCCGCTGACCGGCTCCAAGGTCATGCCGCTGATGGCGCAGTTCGAAGAAATCAAAGCCACCGACCCCAACGAAGTTCAAATCCGCCTGAGCGCGCCGAACGCCGAGCTGCCGTCGATCCTCGCCGTGTCGCACCTGATGATCGTTCCGGAAGGCACCACCGACTTCAACCAGGGCATCGGCACCGGGCCGTTCAAGGTCAAGGAATTCAAACCGGGCGTGCGCTCGATTGCCGCGCGCAATACCGGCTACTGGAAACCGGGCCTGCCGTACCTGGACGAAATCGAGTTCATCGCCATTGCCGACGAACCGTCGCGGGTCAACGCGCTGTTGTCGGGCGACGTACACATGATCAACGAGGTCAACCCGCGCTCGACCACGCGAATCAAGGCCAGCGCCAAGCACCGGGTCGTCGATGCGCCATCGGGTAACTACACCGACTTGATCATCCGCCAAGACCAGATGCCGGGCAAAAGTGCCGAATTCACTCAGGCCATGAAGCACCTGCTGGACCGTGAACAGGTTAAATCCGCAGTGTTCCGGGGCTTTGCCGTGGTCGGTAACGACCATCCGATTTCCCCCGGTTCGCGCTACTACAACGCCGACCTGCCGCAACGGGTCTACGACCCGGAAAAAGCCAAGTTCCTGCTGAAGAAGGCCGGCATGGAAAGCATCACCATGCCGCTGGTCGCATCACCGGCCGCCACCGGTTCGGTGGACATCGCCGTGCTGTTGCAACAATCGGCGAAACAGGCCGGGCTCAAGCTCGACGTCAATCGCCTGCCGAGCGATGGCTACTGGTCCAACCACTGGATGAAGCACCCGCTGAGCTTCGGCAACATCAACCCGCGGCCGAACGCCGACGTGATGTTCTCGCAGTTCTTCCAGTCGAAAGCGCCGTGGAACGAATCGGGCTGGCAGAACGATCAGTTCGATCAGTTGCTGATGCTCGCCCGGGGTGAAACCGACGACGCCAAGCGCACCAGGATGTACGCCGACATGCAGACCCTGGTGCATGACCACAGTGGTATCGGCGTGCCGGTGTTCATCAGCAACATCGACGGTGTCGACCAGCGCATCAAAGGTTATGGCAGCAACCCGCTGGGTGGTTTCATGGGCTACATGTTCGCCGAGCAGGTCTGGCTGGACGCTTGATGAGCAGTGGTTGAAGCGACGGGGACATTGCATGAGGGTAGGGCGATGAATAGCAACACACTGTGGTTGATCGGCCGGCGCCTGGGCGCCGCGATCGTGACTTTGTTGATCGTGTCCATGGTCGTGTTTGCGATCACGGCGGTACTGCCGGGGGACGCGGCGCAACAATCGCTCGGGCAGTTCGCCACGCCGGAACAGGTGGCGGCCTTGCGCCTGAAACTGGGGCTGGATCAGCCCGGTGTGTTGCGTTACTTGCACTGGTTGATGAACCTGCTGAGCGGCGACATGGGCCAGTCGGTCTCCAACGCCATGCCGGTCAGCGAGTTGATGGCCGGGCGGGTGCCCAACACCTTGATGCTGGCGGCCGCGACGGCGCTGGTGTCAGTGCCGGTGGCGTTGATTCTGGGCATCGGCTCGGCGATGGGCCGCGGGGGGCGCATCGACAGCTTCCTGAGCTTTTTCACCCTGGCCATGGTGGCCGTGCCGGAGTTTCTGGTGGCGACCCTGGCGGTGCTGATTTTTGCGGTGAACCTGGGCTGGTTGTCGGCGCTGTCCTATGCCAGCGACATCACCTCACCTTGGCAATTCATGCGCACTTACGCCTTGCCGGTGATGACGCTGTGCTGCGTCATCGTCGCGCAAATGGCCCGCATGACCCGGGCAGCGGTGATCGATCAACTGGACAGCCCCTACGTGGAAATGGCCCGGCTCAAAGGCGTGAGCCCGATGCGCATTGTGCTGCGCCATGCCTTGCCCAATGCCATCGGACCGATCGCCAATGCCATCGCCCTGAGCCTTTCTTACCTGTTGGGCGGGGTGGTAATCGTCGAGACGATCTTCAACTACCCCGGCATCGCCAGCCTGATGGTCGATGCGGTGACCAACCGCGACATGGCGCTGGTCCAGGCCTGCACCATGCTGTTTTGCACGGCGTACCTGGGGTTGGTGCTGATTGCCGACCTGTGCGCGATTCTGTCCAATCCGAGGCTGAGAAACCAATGAACAATCTCATTGTGAAATCGACGCCTGCGACCCCGGACCTGTCGGTTGGCAAGGTGTCTCATGGTCCGGCCTGGCTGGGTCTGATCGGGGCTGCGATGTGCGTTATCTGGTTGCTGGTGGCGATCTTCGGCCCCTGGCTGGCGCCGCACCCGGTGGGTGAAGTGGTCTCTGACAATGTCTTTGACAGCATCAGCGCCGTTTACCCGTTCGGTACCGATTACCTGGGCCGCGACATGCTCAGTCGCATCCTCGTCGGCGCACGTTTCACCGTCGGCCTGGCGTTGGTGGCGGCGGTGTTGGCCAGCGGTCTTGGCACCAGTTGCGCGCTGCTGTCGGTGGTGTCGCCGAAGTGGCTGGACGAGGTGATCAGTCGCTTGATGGACGCCTTTATCTCGATCCCGAGCAAGATGCTGGCGCTGATCATGGTCTCGGCCTTCGGCTCGTCGGTTACCTTGCTGATCTGCACCGCGGTGCTGAGCTTCACCCCCGGCGCGTTCCGCATCGCCCGCAGCATGGCGGTGAACATCGAAGCCCTGGAATACGTGCAAGTGGCCCGTACTCGCGGCGAACGTCGGCTGTACATCGCGTGCGTGGAGATCCTGCCGAACATGCTCAACCCGGTACTGACGGACCTGGGGCTGCGTTTCGGCTTCATCGTGCTGCTGCTCAGCGGCATGAGCTTCCTCGGTCTGGGCGTGCAACCACCGGATGCCGACCTCGGCTCACTGGTGCGCGAAAACATTGGCGGCCTCAACCAGGGCGCGCCGGCCATCGTGATTCCGGCCCTGGCCATCGGCACCCTGACCATCGGTGTGAATCTGTTTATCGACCGCCTGTCTTCGCGACGTAGTCGACGTTCGGGAGGCCATTGAAATGAGTGAATTGATTCGAGTCGAAAACCTGCGCGTGGTCGCCTGTGGCGAGCGCGGCGAAGTAGAAATCGTCAAGGGCGTGAGTTTCTCCCTGGCCAAAGGTGAAGTGTTGGCGCTGATCGGCGAGTCCGGTTCGGGCAAGACCACCATCGCGCTTGCGCTGCTCGGTTACGCCCGGCGCGGTTGTCGCCTGGCGTCTGGCGTGGTGCAGATCGGCGAGCACGACATGCTCGCGTTGAGCGAAAGCGAGCTGCAAGGCCTGCGGGGCAACCGGGTGTCCTATATTGCCCAGAGTGCGGCGGCGGCGTTCAACCCGGCGAAGAAACTGATCGATCAAGTAGTGGAGGGCGCGTTGATTCATGGCCTGGGCAGCCGGGCCGTGCTCGAAGCCAAGGCCGTCGAGTTGTTTCGCGACCTGGCGCTGCCGGACCCCGATCGCATCGGCCAGCGCTATCCCCATCAGGTCTCCGGCGGGCAACTGCAGCGGGTGATGGCGGCCATGGCACTGATCAGCGATCCGCTGCTGGTGGTGCTCGATGAACCGACCACGGCACTCGACGTGACGACCCAGATCGACGTGCTGCGCGCCTTCAAACGGGTGGTGCGCGAACGTGGGGCGACGGCGGTTTACGTGTCCCACGACCTTGCCGTGGTGGCGCAGATGGCCGATCAGATTGTGGTACTCAACGGCGGTGAGATTTTCGAACAAAGTGCCACCGCGCCATTACTCAAAGGCCCGGCCCACGAATACACCCGCAGCCTGCTGGCGGCGGCGCGGCCGGACACGACGATTCGTCCGCCCTGCGATGTGGCGCAAGACACGCCCTTGCTGACCATCCAGGGCCTGACTGCCGGTTACGGCAACAAGAACATGCACGGCATGCCGTCGATTCGGGTGCTGGAAGACATCGACCTGACCGTGCGCCGGGGCCAGGCCATCGGCGTGATCGGTGAGTCGGGCTCGGGCAAATCGACCCTGGCGCGGGTGGTGGCGGGGCTGCTGACCCCGGCGCTGGGCGGGCTGACCTTCGATGGTCAACCGCTGGGCGGCAGCCTGTCCGAGCGCACCGCCGAACAGTTCCGCCGCATTCAAATGGTGTTCCAGAATGCCGACACTGCGCTCAACCCGATGCACAGTGTCAGCACCATTCTGAGCCGGCCGCTGAAGATGTATTTCGGTCTCAAGGGCACCGCATTGCGCGAGCGCATCGACGAGTTGCTGGACCTGGTGCGCCTCCCGCGAGACATGGCGGAACGGCGTCCGAATGAACTGTCCGGCGGGCAAAAGCAGCGGGTCAACCTTGCCAGGGCGCTGGCGGCCAAACCGGACCTGATTCTGTGCGATGAGGTGACTTCGGCGCTCGACACCGTGGTCGGCGCGGCGATTCTCGAACTGCTGCGCGACCTGCGTCAGGAACTGGGGGTTTCGTACCTGTTCATCAGTCACGACATCTCCACCGTCCGCGCGCTGTGTGATGACATTGTGGTGATGTACAGCGGCCACAAGGTTCAGGCCGGCACTCGGCAAGCGTTCGCCCAAGCCCCGTTCCATCCTTACACCGACCTGTTGATCCATTCGGTGCCGGAACTGCGTCAGGGCTGGCTGGAGAACTGTGGCACCACTTGCGGCGAACTGCCGCCAATCGGCGCCAGGGCCAACGTGCCAGAGCTGTGCACCTTTCTCAATCGGTGCCCGGTGCGGGTCGACAGCCTGTGTAATCGCACCGCGCCGAACCGCCGGATCATCGCCGGTGGCAGCGAAATCCTTTGCCACCACGACACCGCCGAGCTGCTGAAAACCCAGCAGGATTTGAACATCATGACCCAGGGAGCCTATGCATGAAGGGGCGTTTTGTGAGGCTGGCCGAGCAGGGCCGACCGACCGTCAATCTGAAGGTGGACGGCGCACCCATCGAGGCGTTGCTGGGCGATACCCTGATGGTCGCGCTGCTGACCCAGGGCTCGGCGTTGCGCCAGTCGGAATTCGATTCGGGCCGCCGCGCCGGTTTTTGTTTAATGGGCGCCTGCCAGGATTGCTGGGTCTGGACCCGCAGCGGCGAACGCTTGCGTGCCTGTTCCAATGAAGTCCGTGATGGGCTGGACATCGTCACCACACAACCGGAGGCGATATGGCCACTGCACGGCTGAGCTCTAATAAAGTCGTTATTGTCGGCGCTGGGCCGGCCGGGATTCGCTGTGCCGAAACCCTGGTGGACGCGGGTTTCAAACCGATCCTGATCGATGAAAATCGCCGGGATGGCGGGCAGATCTACCGTCGCCAACCGGAAGGCTTCACCCGCGATTACGCCACGCTGTACGGCACCGAAGCCGCCAAAGCCCAGGACCTGCACCAAAGCTTCGATCGCTTGCGCGGATCGATCGACTACCGACCGGACACGCTGGTGTGGAACCTCACAGCGGGGCAATTGTGCTGCGTGAAACAGGGCAAGCATACGATGGTGGATTACGACGCGTTGATCCTCTGCACTGGCGCTACCGATCGCTTGATGCCGATCGAAGGCTGGCAACTGGCGGGCACCTACAGCCTCGGCGGAGCACAGATCGCACTCAAATCCCAAGCTGTTTCCATTGGCCACAGCGTGGTGTTCATGGGCAGCGGGCCGTTGCTGTATCTGGTGGCCAGCCAATATGTCAAAGCCGGCGCCAACGTGGCGGCAGTGCTCGACACCTCGCCGCTGAGCAAACGCATCCTTGCCATGCCCAAACTGTTGGCGCGTCCCGGATTACTGTTCACCGGGATGAAACTGTTGGCGCAGCTGTATCAGGCGAAAATCCCGGTACACCTGGGGATCAAACCCCTGCAAGTGCTGGGCGACGCGGCGAGCGGCGTCAGTGGCGTGCGGGTCAGCACGGCGAGCGGGGAAACCCTGACGGTCAATTGCGACGCCGTGGCCCTGGGTTATCACCTGCGCCCGGAAACGCAATTGGCGGACCTTGCCGGTTGTCGCCTGCGTTTCGATGAGGCGTCCAGCCAATGGTTGCTGGCGGTTGATGAGGATGGCCGAACCTCGGTCAGTGGTGTGTACGCGGCCGGGGACGGCTCGAAGATTCGCGGCGCGGATGCCGCTGAACACGCCGGAAGGCTGGTCGCCATGGCGCTGTTGGAGGACCTGCAGCAACCGCTGAATGTCGGGTTGCGCGACGAACAACGCCACGCGCTGGCGGTGATGGACCAGTTTCGCCTGGGGCTGGCCCAGGCGTTTCCCTGGCCGTCGGCGCAAGCCAAAGCTCTACCGGATGCCGCCATCGTCTGTCGCTGTGAAATGATCAGCGCCGGCGAATTGCGCCGCACCGTCAGCGAAAAGGGTGCCTGCGAAGTCAATCGGGCCAAGGCGTTCAGCCGCGTCGGCATGGGCCGTTGCCAGGGACGTTATTGTTCCCAGGCCGGGGCCGAGGTGATTGCTGCCGCTGCTGGTGTCAGCGTGCAACAGGTCGGTCGGCAGCGCGGTCAGGCGCCGGTCAAACCCCTATCGATGCTCACCGAGGAGGTGTCGCCATGACGGTTCATAAAGCCGATGTCGTGATCGTCGGCGGCGGCCTGATGGGCTCGGCGGCGGCGTTTTTTCTGCGTCAGCGCGGTCAGTCGGTGATCCTGCTGGAGCGCGACCAGATTGGTCAGTACGCCAGCGGCGTGAACTTCGGCAACGTACGGCGCCAGGGCCGATTCCTCGGGCAGCTGGCGTTGGCTAACCGTTCGTGGGCGCTGTGGAAACGCTTGCCGGAGTTGATCGACGACGACCTCGAATTCATCGCCAGCGGGCACATGCGTGTGTGTTACCGCGAAGACGAAATCCCTGAACTGGAAGCCTACGCGGCAGCGCCCGAAGCGGCGCAACTGGATCTGAAAATCTTTCGCGGCGCCGAACTGCACGCGCGGTTCCCGTTCCTCGGCCCGGACGTGAAGGGCGGCTCCTACGCGCCCCACGACGGCCACGCCAACCCACGTTTGGCCGCCCCGGCGTTTGCCCGTGCCGCACGGCGACTTGGCGCGCGGATCGAAGAACAGACGGAAGTCGCCGAAGTGCAGAAGGTCGGTGGCGAGTTCAACGTCACCACCACCGATGGCCGCCAGTTCAGCGCCGCTCAGCTGTTGATCACCGCGGGTGCCTGGGGCCAGAAGCTGTCGGCGCAGTTCGGCGAACCGGTGCCACTGGACACCCACGGCCCGCAAATGGCCGTGACCGAACCGGTGCCTTACGCCTTGCCGACCGTGATCGGCGTGTACACCAAAATTCCCGAGGAAGTGATCTATTTTCGCCAGATCCCGCGCGGCAACATCGTCATCGGCGGCGGCTACCGCAGCAAACCGGACATGCTCAATCGCCGGGCCTATGTCGAGCCGCGCAGCATCCTCAATCAGATGGAGCAGATGCGCCGTCTGCTGCCGGGTGTCGGCAACCTGAACATCATTCGGGTCTGGAGCGGCATCGAAGGTTATCTGCCCGACTCCCTGCCGGTGATGGGCCCCAGCGGCACCGTCGATGGCTTGTTCTACGCCTTCGGCTTCTGTGGCCACGGCTTCCAGCTCGGTCCTGGCGTCGGCGACGTGATGGCCGAACTGATCAGCACCGGCAGCACCAGCACGTCGATTGAGCCGTTCTCCATCAACCGGTTCGCCCTCTCAGCCGAGCAACGGAGCAAGGCCTCATGAAACCCCGTGTACTGGATATTCTCAAACGCCTGATGGCCTTCGACACCGTGTCGTCGGAGTCGAACATGGCCCTCATCGAGTACGTGCGTGACTTGCTGCTGACCAAGGGCATCGAGTCGCTGATCGTCAAGGATGAAACCGGCAAAAAGGCCAACCTGTTCGCCAGCACCGGTCCACGCGAGTTGCCGGGGATTCTGCTGTCCGGGCATACCGACGTGGTGCCGGCGGCGGGGCAGGCCTGGACCTTCCCGGCGTTTCAGGCGACGGTGCAGGACGGGCGGATTTACGGCCGTGGCAGTTGCGACATGAAGGGCTTCATTGCATTGGCCATCGACGCCATGCTCGACGCGGCGGACAGCCCGTTGAGCCGGCCGCTGCAACTGGCGCTGTCCCATGACGAAGAAACTGGTTGTGTCGGCGTGCGCCGCTTGCTGGACGTGTTGCACCTTGCGCCGGTACGACCGTTTTTGTGCCTGATCGGTGAACCGACCAACATGCAGTTTGTGTTGGGGCACAAGGGCAAGGGTTCTTACCGCACCTACTGTCGGGGCCTGGAAGCGCATTCCTCGCTGGCACCGCGCTCGGTCAATGCGATTCATGTGGCCTGCGATTTCATCGCCGCGCTGCGTCAAAGCCAGCAGCAGTTGCAAGAGCAGGGCACCCAGGATGCGGACTACGACGTGCCCTACAGCACCGTGCATGTCGGGCAGATTGTTGGCGGCAAGGCGCTGAACATTGTGCCGAATCTGTGCACCCTGGACTTCGAAGTGCGCAACTTGCCGGCGGACGATCTGGATCAGTTTCTGGAACAGATGCGCGAGCGTGCCGAAGTCATCGTGCGTGAGGCCAAAAAACTGTCCAGTGTCGCCGCGATCGACATTGAAACCGTCAACGTCTATCCCGGCCTCGATACGCACCCGAGCGTCGAAGCGGTGCGCTTCCTGAAGAACTTCGCCGCGCCGGATACCGGCACCGCCAAGGTTTCCTTCGGCACCGAAGGCGGGCTGTTCAAGCAGCGTCTGGATGTGCCGGTGGTGGTCTGCGGCCCGGGTTCGGTCGAACAGGCGCACAAACCGGACGAGTTCATCGAGATCAGCCAGATGGAGGCCGGTGAGCGGTTTCTTGATGGCCTGCTCGGTTCCCTGAAACTGTAATCAGGTTCCATGGCAAACACAGATCAAATGTGGGAGCGGGCTTGCTCGCGAAGGCGTCGTGTCAGTCAGCATTTATGACAACTGACACACCGCTTTCGCGAGCAAGCCCGCTCCCACATGGTTTTGTGTTGATCTGACAGATCATGAATCTGCCGTTCCACCGCTAATTTCAGCATCCGACACTGTCCTGAAATCGCTTTCAGCATCCTCACCCGCCACACCTCCCTAGACTGGAGCGTGTCTCGGATCAGGACTCGACCATGCTCAATAATCGTTTGAAAGACCCCAGCCTTTTGGCAGAACTCGCCTATGTCGACGGGCAGTGGACCGGCGCCGACAACGCCGCGACCCTGGACGTCATTGACCCGGCCAGCGGTCAGTTGATTGGCCGCGTACCGGCGATGCAAGGCGCGGAAACCCGTCGCGCCATCGAAGCGGCCGAAAAAGCCTGGCCGGCCTGGCGCGCTCGCCCGGCAGCGGAACGTGCGGCGCTGCTGGAGCGCTGGTATCAGGCCATGATCGACAACCTCGACGACCTGGCGCTGATCATGACCTGCGAACAGGGCAAACCGTTGAACGAAGCCAAAGGCGAAATTCGCTACGGCGCCGGTTTCGTCAAATGGTTCGCCGAGGAGGCCCGGCGGGTCTACGGCGAAACCATGCCGGCCCCCAGCGGTGACCGCCGACTGCTGACGCTCAAGCAACCGGTGGGAGTTTGCGCCGCGATCACCCCGTGGAATTTCCCCAACGCGATGATCACCCGTAAATGCGCACCAGCCCTGGCGGCCGGGTGCCCGATCATCGTCAAACCCTCGGACCTGACGCCGTTGTCAGCCCTCGCCCTGGCGGTGTTGGCCGAACGGGTCGGCATCCCGGCCGGGGTGTTCAACGTGTTGACCGGCATGCCCGCCGGGATCGGCGAAGAGCTGACCGGCAACCCGAGCGTGCGCAAGATTTCCTTCACCGGCTCCACCGCCGTCGGCCGCTTGCTGATGCACCAAAGCGCCGAACACATCAAGCGCTTGAGCCTGGAACTGGGTGGCAACGCGCCGTTCATTGTGTTCGATGACGCTGACCTTGAGCAGGCGGTGGCCGGCATCATGCTCAGCAAGTTTCGCAACGCCGGGCAAACCTGCGTCTGCGCCAATCGCATTCTGGTGCAGGATGGCATCTACGAACGCTTCGCCCAGCGCCTGGTGGAGGAGGTGGGCAAGCTCAAGGTCGGCAACGGCCTGGACGCCGACGTCACCATCGGTCCGCTGATCAATCCGGCGGCGGTGAGCAAAGTCGCGCGGCACATCGACGATGCCCTGAGCCAGGGCGCGCGTTTGCTCTGCGGCGGCATGCCCGCGGGCGACAGCCAGTTTGTCCAGCCCACGGTCCTCGGCGAAGCCCACGCGGGCATGCTGTTGGCCAACGAAGAAACCTTCGGCCCGGTGGCGCCGCTGATGCGTTTCACCTTTGAGGCTGAAGCCCTCGCGCTGGCCAATGCCACGCCTTACGGTTTGGGTGCCTACTATTTCACCCAGGACTTGCGTCGTTCATGGCGTTTCGGCGAGGCGCTGGAATTCGGCATGGTCGGCCTCAACACCGGGATCATTTCCATGGAAGTCGCGCCGTTCGGCGGTATCAAGCAATCGGGCCTGGGCCGCGAAGGCAGCAAGTACGGCCTGGACGAATACCTTGAAGTCAAAGCCTTCCACATCGGTGGGCTGTAATTCACAGACACGGGGAGGCAGATTGATGAGCAAGACATTCAAAATCGCCGCGATTGCCGGCGATGGCATCGGCAAGGAAGTCCTGCCGGAAGGGCTGCGAGTATTGGAGCGGGCCGCGAAGAAATGGCAGCTGGTTCTGAGCATCGAAGTGCTCGACTGGGCGCATTGCGATTACTACCTGGAACACGGGCAAATGATGCCCGACGACTGGTTCGAACAGCTCAAGGGCTTCGACGCGATCTACTTCGGCGCCGTGGGCTGGCCGGACAAAGTGCCAGACCACATTTCCCTGTGGGGTTCGCTGCTCAAGTTCCGTCGGGACTTCGATCAGTACGTGAACATTCGCCCTGTGCGGCTGTTCCCCGGCGTGCCGTGCCCCTTGGCCGGACGCAAGCCGGGGGACATCGATTTCGTGGTGATCCGCGAGAACACCGAGGGCGAGTATTCGTCGGTGGGCGGCAAGATGTTCGAAGGCACCGAGCATGAGTTCGTGCTGCAAGAGTCGGTGTTTACCCGACGCGGCGTGGACCGGATTCTCAAGTTCGCCTTCGAGCTGGCCCAGACCCGGCCGCGCAAGCGCCTGACGGCAGCGACCAAGTCCAACGGGATTTCCATCAGCATGCCGTACTGGGACGAGCGCACCGCATTGATGGCGGCGCAGTACCCGGACATCACCTGGGACAAGCAGCACATCGACATTCTGTGCGCGCGTTTCGTGCTGCAACCGGACCGGTTTGATGTGGTGGTGGCGTCGAACCTGTTCGGCGACATTCTGTCCGACCTGGGGCCGGCGTGTGCAGGGACCATTGGTATTGCACCGTCGGCCAACCTCGATCCCGAACGCCGCTTTCCGTCGCTGTTCGAGCCGGTGCATGGCTCGGCGCCGGACATCTATGGGCAGAACATCGCCAACCCGATTGCGATGATCTGGTCGGGGGCGTTGATGCTGGATTTCCTGGGGAATGGAGATGAGCGCTATCGCGCGGCGCATGACGGGATTTTGCAGGCGATCGAGGATGTGATTGCCAATGGGCCGATTACGCCGGATTTGGGAGGGAAGGGGTCGACTCAGGAGGTTGGCAAAGCCATCGCCGACATTCTTTAAACCCACCGCCCAACCAATGTGGGAGCGAGCTTGCTCGCGAAAGCAGTGTATCAGTCAACGATGATGTTGGATGTTAAGCCGCCTTCGCGAGCAAGCCCGCTCCCACATTGGATCTGCGAGTGTTCAGTAACCTTGGGTGCGATCGATTTGGCCCACCATCGGCTCGCCTCTTTGATGCCGCCGAATATTCTCCAACAACACCCCAAACGCACTCTCCGGCTGCGTCATCGCTGCAATATGCGGTGTCAGCAGAATCTGCGGATGGTCCCAAAACGGATGATCCGCCGGCGCCGGTTCTTCCAGTAGTACATCGAGCACCGCGCCACTGAGCTGCCCGCTGTCCAGCGCCTCCAGCAGATCACTTTCCACCAGATGCCCGCCACGGCCCATGTTGATCAACGCCGCGCCATGGGGCAATTGCCGGAACAACTCACGATCAAGAATGCCCTGGGTCTGCTCAGTCAGCGGCAGCACGCACAGCAGAATGTCGCACTGGCTGAGGAACGCCGGCAGTTGCTCGCGCCCGGCATAGCATTCCACGCCAGCGACCTGATGCGCACTGCGCGCCCAACCCGACAAGGCAAAGCCCAACGGCTGCAATGTCGCCAGAATCTGCTGAGCCTGGGTGCCAAGGCCCATGACCCCGATCCGGCGCGTGGTCGCCGGTTGCAGCAAGTGCGCTTGCCAGCACCGCGCCATTTGCTGCTGGCGATAGCGAAGCATGTCCCGGTGCAGGCTCAGCACCGCGAAACTGGCGTACTCGCACATGCCGCGGGTGATGCCGGGGTCCAGCAGGCGCACCACCGGCAAGCTCGCGGGCAAGCGACTGAGGTCCAGTTGATCGACCCCGGCGGACAACGCGAACAACACTTTCAGATTTGGCAGCAGCGTTTCCAGATCATCCGGTGCCTGCCATGCGGCCAAGTATTCAATCTCAGACGGATCACCGATGTCCGGCCAGGCGCGCCATTCGATATCCGGGGCGTGTTCGGCGAACAGCGCTTGCCACTGTTCGCCGCGCACAGGGTCAGCTTTATAAAGCAGGGCCATGGGCATGTCCTGAAGGATGAAGGTGCTGAACATCATCGCGCAATGCCAGCGCAGGATCTGTCGAAAGGGCCGGGTTAAACGGGTTTCGTGATGTTCGATCGGCGACGGCCCGGCAGATTCGGCGGGTGAAAGGAATCTGCCGTTTGGCAGGGTGAAAACAGTCGATCCGAATTTCTCAGGGGCCAAGTTCGGCGTAGATCGTTTCGCGCAAGGCTTAACCTGAACACCATCGCAACCACCTCCCGGTTGCCGGACTCACGATGGGAAATGCCATGAATAGCAAAGTCGACGAAACCCCTCATTTGCTTCGTCAGCGCGATCAATTCGTGCCGCGTGGCCTGGTTACCGCTCACCCGTTGGTGATCGATCGCGCCCAAGGTGCCGAGTTGTGGGACGTGGACGGCAAGCGCTACCTGGATTTTGTCGGCGGCATCGGTGTGCTGAACATCGGTCACAACCACCCGAAGGTGGTCGCTGCGGTGCAGGCGCAATTGCAAAAGGTATCTCACGCCTGTTTCCAGGTGGTGGCCTATAAGCCATATCTCGATCTGGCCCAGCGCTTGTGTGAAATGATCGGTGGCAAAGAAGCGTATAAAGCGGCGTTCTTTACCTCCGGTGCCGAGGCGGTGGAAAACGCGGTGAAGATCGCCCGCGCTCACACCAACCGCTCGGCCGTGATCGCCTTCCGCGGCGGCTTCCACGGCCGTACCTTGCTCGGTACCACGCTGACCGGCATGAGCCAGCCGTACAAGCAGAACTTCGGGCCGTTCGCGCCGGAGGTCTTCCACACTCCGTATCCGAATGCCTATCGCGGCGTCACCAGCGAGATGGCGCTCAAGGCCCTCGACGAGTTGCTGGCCACCCAGGTTGCCCCTGAGCGTGTCGCCGCGATCATCATCGAACCGGTGCAGGGCGACGGTGGTTTCCTGTCAGCGCCGGCGGAGTTTCTCCAGGCCCTGCGCGCGCTGACGGAAAAACACGGCATCGTGCTGATTCTTGATGAAATCCAGACCGGTTTCGGCCGTACCGGGAAGTGGTTCGGTTTCCAGCACGCCGGCATTCAGCCGGACCTGGTGACCGTCGCCAAGAGCCTGGCCGGTGGCTTGCCGTTGTCCGGGGTGGTCGGCAAGGCCGAGATCATGGACGCGCCGCTACCCGGTGGCCTGGGCGGCACGTACGGTGGCAATGCCTTGTCTTGCGCCGCCGCGCTGGCGGTGATCGAGGCTTTCGAGCAGGAACAATTGCTGGCCCGCAGCGAAGCACTGGGCGAGCGTTTGTGTCAGGGGCTGCTGCGTTTGCAGGCCCGTCACGGGCAAATCGGCGACGTGCGCGGCGCCGGGTTCATGCTGGCGATCGAATTGATCAAAAATGATGAGGCCCGCTCGCCGGACGCCGACCTGAATCAGCGACTGATCGATGAAGCCCGGGCCGGTGGTTTGCTGGTGATCAAATGCGGTGTGTACCGCAACGTGTTGCGCTTCCTCGCACCGCTGGTGACCACCGAAGAACAGGTCGATGAAGCGCTGCAGATTCTTGAAGCGGCGTTGGCACGGGTCTTGAACTGAGCTCATGCCTGCTCGGGGCGGTGCCACAAGGCATTGCCCGTGAGCGTTTATGGAGCATGGATTGATGGAATACATCATCGGAGGCTTTGCGCACCATGGGGCTGACTGAATATCGAGCACTGCTCATCGATTGCGATGAGGTCCTGGTCGATCGGGACTCGGGTGTCTGGACGGCACTGCAACCGCTGCTGGACAGCCGAGGCGGTCATCTGGACAAGGAACAGGTGCTGGCCGAATACAGCGAGGTGGTGCGTGCGCTCTATCCGCGTTTCGCTGAACTCGGCTTTAGTGGCGTGCTGTGCTTCGCCCATCGCCAGCTGGCCGAGCGCTGGGGCCTGAAAGCCAGCTGGGAGGAGGGCATGAGCTTTGCCCGTTCGGCGGCCGGCTGGTCGCTGTTCGAGGACGCGCCCGGGGCGATGTTGTACCTGCGCAAGTTCTACCGCTTGCTGGTGCACGGCGACCGGGATGCCGAGGATCGAGGGTTGCTGTGTGAGCGACTGGGGATCATGCCCGACGATTTCATCTCACTGGCCAGCGACCCGTTGCTCGATCCAGAGTGGTTGAAGGCCAACGAACTTGAACCCGGCAGCATCCTGCACGTGACCCGTCCTTCGGCCGGTCGACAGGCGGCCAAAGACGTGTGCCTGATCTGTCGCGGCCGCTCAAAACACCCCACGTCCTGCGCGGCGGATTACTGTATTAACAGCATGGCGGATCTGGTGGCTCAGCATCAGCTGTCTTTACGGCGCTGATTTTGCTAGAAGATTGTCTTACAAACGGCAGTCAAGAGGTACGCAATGGAAGGGTTAGTCAAACTGGACCGAATCGACATCAGCATCCTGGTGGAGCTGCAAAAGGACGGGCGCATGACCAACGTCAGCCTGGCCGATGCGGTGGGGTTGTCGGCCAGTCCCTGCCTGCAACGGGTCAAACGGCTTGAGTCGGCCGGGTATATTTCCAGCTACAAGGCGCACCTGAACCTGGCCAAGATCACCGATTCGGTGACGGTGTTTACCGAAATCACCTTGAGCGACCACAAGCGCGAAGACTTCGCCAAGTTCGAATCCAACATCCGTCTGGTGGACGAAGTGCTCGAATGCCATTTGATCAGCGGTGGCTACGATTATCTGGTGCGCTTCATGACCCGCAGCATCCAGCATTATCAGGAAGTGATCGAAAGCCTGCTGGACAAGAACATCGGCATCTCCAAGTACTTCAGCTACATCGTCATCAAGTCTCCGGTACTCAAGGACGGCGTGCCGCTGCGCAAGCTCCTGCGCCACTGACAGACTCCAATCTCAACACCAACACGAATCCCCTGTGGGAGCGGGCTTGCTCGCGATAGCGGTTGATCAGTCGACATCTTTACCGACTGACTCGCCGCCATCGCGAGCAAGCTCGCTCCCACAGTTGTTTTGCAGTTCGCGACGCACTGTGTTTGGACATGGGGCCTCTGGAACTGCCTAAGGCGCTTCATGCTGGCGCAGTCCGCATAAACAGCTGTTTGCTGCCTGCAAAACAGTCTTCAGATGCGCCGCGACCGATGAATACAGAACAACGCGCAAAAGTCTCTGCGGTGTAATGCGTTCAGAGAGAGGGGAGCGGTTTGTTGTCTTGCTGGTTTCGATAAAACGATGCGGCTGCAATGACCCGCTGAATAACACCAATCGGAGCGTAAAAAAATGCGAATGAGCAACGCAAAAGCACTATTGGGTACGGCGTCATCCTGCTGGCGAGCAGCAGCGAGGCGCATCAAATCTGGTATGAACAACCACCCGGGCAACCCCTGGCGTTGTACTACGGGGAATATGACAAGAACATGCTGGAAGTCACGCCGGGCGGGATGGACCGGTTCCAGCAACTCAAGGGCTGGTCGATCAGTAACCGGTCCCAGCCGTTGACACTGACCTTGCAGCGTCAGGCCTTTACGGTGGCGCATCAAACCCGGGCAGATGACTCGCTGCTGGCCCAAGACCCGCACTATCCGATCTTCGATATTCATGAGGCGGACAAGGCGCTGAAGACTCACTGGACGCCAGCGACCCGTTGGGTCGGTGACTTGCGCGCACGCACCCCGGAACTGACCCTGGACATCGTGCCCACCGGTGTCGCCGATGCAGGCAAGGCGCAGTTCCAGGTGTTCTATGCGTCCAAACCGTTGGCCGACCAGGACGTGGTGCTGGAAACCGGTTCCGGTGAAGTGTTCACCCAGCGCACCGACGCCGCGGGCAAAGTCAGCTTCGATCTGCCGTGGCAGGGCACCTATGTGGTGGCTGTGGAATACAAGGACCGCACGCCCGGCGAGCGCATCAGTCCTCAAGGCAAGGCCGAACCGTTCGATATAAAGAGCTTCAGTTCGACATTGTCGTTCTATCGATCACAGGGCCAGACGCCGTTGCCGCGCGCGCCGTCGCAGCTGCCGGCATCGGAAGTCGCCAGGCTGAAGAAACAGGCCTGACCCCTCGACCACTACATGAGTGACTGATATGACCCCATCTTCAGGATTGGCAGGGCCGGCGACAACCGCTTCCCCTGCGCTTGCAACCAGTGCCGTCAAGGCCAACACCCGCATGCTGGCGATCGACGCCCTGCGCGGTTTCGTCATGCTGTTGATGCTGATCGACCATGTGCGGGAAACTTTTCTGCTGCACCGTCAGGTCACCGACCCGATCGATGCGTTGAGCGTCACGCCGGACCTGTACTTCACCCGCATGCTCAGCGAAATATGCGCCCCGGCATTCATCTTCCTCACCGGTTTGTCGGCCTGGCTCTACAGCCAGAAACACACGGCGAAAGAAACCTCGGTGTTCCTGCTCAAGCGCGGGTTGTTCCTGGTGTTTCTCGAAGTTACCTTCGTGTGCTTTGCCTGGAACGCCGAGTTCCCGCCCAAGACCCTGTGGCTGCAGGTGATCTGGTGCATCGGCATCTGCATGATCGTGCTCGCCGGTTTGCTGCACTTCAAACGCAGCTGGCTGATCGTGCTCGGCGTGGCCATTGTCGCCGGGCACAACCTGCTCGATGGCGTGACCGTTGGGCCGGAGTCGCCGTTCTTCGTGCCGTGGTCGATCCTGCATCAGCGGGTGTTCATCGACATCACCGAATTCACCCGGGCCCGCACCACGTACCCGGTATTGCCCTGGATTGGCGTGATCCTGCTGGGGTGGGGGATCGGGCCGTGGTTCGGCAAGGACATGGACCCGGCCGAGCGGATTTCCCGCCTGCTTAAACTGGGCGTCGGCCTGCTGGTGGCGTTCGTGTTCATCCGTTACCTGAACGTCTATGGCGAGAAGCCCTGGGTGCAAACCGGTGATTCGCTGCGCACCTTCATGAGTTTCATGAGCGCCAAGAAGTACCCGCCCTCGCTGATGTTCCTGATGCCGACGATTGGACTTTCGCTGATCTTGCTGGCGCTGTTCGAGAAGCTGCAGGATCGCTGGTCCACCGCGACCCTGGCGATTTACGGCGGGGCGCCGATGTTCTTCTATTTGCTGCACTTGTACGTACTCAAGGCCATGTACCTGGTGGCAGTCGCGATCTGGGGCGCCAATCAGGGTGCCTACTATGGCTTCGACAACCTGCCCACGGTGTGGCTGTGGAGTGTGATCCTCGGGGTGTTGCTGTTCTTCCCGACGCGCTGGTTCGCCAACCTCAAACAGCGCCGCCGCGATATCGCGATCCTCAAATACCTCTGAGTTGACCTATGGTGTCCCCCGTTCGGCGGGACACCTTGCAGACCCCGAATTCTGTGGAGTTGCACTGTGAAAACCCTATCGACGCACACCCTGCTATTGGCATTGGGCGGGCAGTCCCTGCTCGCCCTGGCTTCAGAGCAAGACACCGCAAAAGGCTTTATCGAGGACAGTCAATGGAGCCTGCTCAACCGCAGCCTCTACGACCGTCGCGACTATGAACACGGCTCACTGAGCAATGGCGCGCGCAATGCCTTCAAGCCCCGCGCCGAACGCAGCGACCTGGCCGAGGAGTGGGCCTACGGCCTGATGGCCGATTTCACCTCCGGCTACACCGCCGGCACCGTGGGGCTGGGCCTGGACGCCCATGTCTATTCCGGCTGGCAACTGGACAGCGGCGGCGGGCGGGCCGGCAAGGCGCGGGTGTTGGGCGTGGACAATGACGGGCACCCCAAGGATGAGTTCAGCCGTGGCGGCGCCGTGGCCAAGCTGCGGTTTTCCTCGACTGAACTGCGTTACGGCGAGCAGCGGGTGAAAACCCCGGTGTTCGGTTCATCCGACAGCCGCTTGCTGCCGGAGACCGCCACCGGCTGGCTGCTGACCAGTCGCCAATTGCCCGCCACCACCCTGTATGGCGGGCACTTCAACGAAAGCACCGACCGCAACGCCACCAGTCATGACCAAGGCTTTGTGGTCAATTACTCCAACGGCAAACAGGGCGACAGCTTCGACCTGGTGGGGGTGCGCAACACGGCGGTCAAAGGGCTCAACGCCAGCCTGTTCAGCGCGGACTACGCCGACACCTGGCGACAGCACTACCTGGGCGCGGTTTACACCCAGCCGTTGGCGGAAGGCCAGGACCTGATCTTTGATCTCAATCTGTACCGAACCCAGGACACCGGCAAGGCCTTGTCCGGCCGCATCGACAACACCACCTGGAGTTTGCTGTCGACCTACAAGCTCGGTGCCCACAGCTTCGGCCTGGGTTATCAAAAGGTCGATGGCGACACGCCTTTCGATTACGTGACCCGTGGCGCGATTTACCTGAGTAACGCCGTGGCACTGTCCGATTTCAACGCGCCCCGGGAGGCTTCCTGGCAAGCGCGCTACGACCTGAACATGGCCGGTTACGGCATTCCCGGCCTGACCTTCGGCGCCCTGTACGTGCGCGGCAGCGGTATTGACGGTACGCACATGGACCCAAACGGCGGCTACAAATGGCTGGGCTACGGGCAGGGCGGCAAGCACTGGGAACGTGATCTGCAGGCCAAATACGTGGTGCAGTCGGGCGTCGCGAAAAACCTCGCGTTCAGCCTGCGCCATGCGGTTCATCGCGCGAATGCGGCGCAAGCAGAGCTGGACGCCAATCAGATCCGCCTGGCGATCGAATACCCGCTGGGTGGCAAATTCTGATCCGGAACGGGATCGCCTTTGTGCACTTTTATAAGGCCGCGCAACACGCCTCTGCACTATGCGAAGGCAAACATCGGGCGTTCATGGACACCCGTGGTCAACGTTTACTGGCGCAAGGACTGCCAATGGCCGACTGGCACAAAGTCTGCAAGACACTGTTCAGGCCCACTGTGAACACAGTCGAGTGGGCAGCCCCCTCGGTCAACGACGATCGATTGGCCGAACAGGTCGCGGGCAACATCGGTGAATCCGGCATAGATGCCTGACTTAGCACCGTAAACGAACAGGCAAAGACGCCTGGAACCGCAAGGTTTCAGGCGTTTTTTTTTTGCTTTTTGAACAGCTATCGACGGGTGTCTCTTATGAATTCCAATGTTGCCACTTTGAACAAGCTGCAAACGCTGATCGTGATCGGCAATGGCATGGTCGGACATCATTGTGTCGAACAGCTGATCGAACGCGGTGCCCTTGATCACTATCGGCTGCACGTGTTCAGCGAGGAGCCGATGCGCGCCTACGACCGTGTGCACCTTTCCGAGTATTTCTCCGGCCGTGATGCCGAGTCACTGGCCCTCGGTGAAGCCTCGCTGTACCAGACCCCGGGCGTCACGTTGCATTTGGGGGTGCCGGTCCTGGAAATCGACCGCGCCCGCCGCCAGGTGATCACCGCGCAAGGCTGTGTCTCCTACGACAAATTGGTGCTGGCCACCGGGTCCTATCCGTTTGTGCCACCGATCGAAGGCGCCGAGGGCGATTCGCGCCTGGTGTATCGCACCCTTGAAGACCTCGACGCCATTCGTGCCGCGGCAAGCAACGCCCGACGCGGTGTGGTGGTCGGCGGTGGCTTGCTGGGCCTGGAAGCCGCCAACGCCCTGAAAACCCTGGGGCTGGAAGCCCATGTGGTGGAATTCGCCCCGCGCCTGATGCCGGTGCAGCTGGACGAATACGGTGGCCTGGCGCTCAAGGCGCAGATCGAACGCCTCGGCGTCGGTGTGCACCTGTCGCGCGGCACTCAATCGATCAGCGCAGGCGAGGAATACCGCTACCGGATGAACTTCGCCAATGACGAATTCCTTGAAACCGACCTGATCGTGTTTTCCGCCGGTATCCGTGCGCAAGACGCACTGGCCCGTCAATGCTCGCTGGAAGTCGGCCCGCGCGGCGGCGTTGTAATTGACGATCAATGCCAGAGCAGCGATCCGAACATCTATGCCATCGGCGAGTGTGCGGCGTGGAACGGCAGCATTTTTGGCCTGGTCGCCCCGGGCTACCAAATGGCGCGCAGTGTTGCCGCACTGCTGTGCAATGAAACCGCCGAGCCGTTCATGGGCGCGGACATGTCGACCAAACTCAAGCTGCTGGGCGTCGATGTCGGTTCCATCGGCGACGCCCACGGCAGCACGCCAGGCGCACGCAGTTATCAGTTCATCGACGAAACCACGGCCAGCTATCGACGCCTGGTGGTGGACGCGACCGGCAAGCACGTACTCGGTGCGGTGCTGGTCGGTGACAACAGCTATTACGACACGCTGCTGCAATACATGCAGAACGCGATTGCGCTGCCGGCGGAACCCGCCAGCCTGATTCTGCCGTCGTCCGAAGGCGCGCCGACCCTGGGCCCGGGCGCGTTGCCCGAAGCGGCCACGGTGTGCTCGTGCCACAACGTCACCAAGGGTTCCATTTGCTCGGCCATCGACGGTGGTTGCACCGACCTCGGCCTGCTCAAGTCGCAGACCAAGGCTTGCACCGGTTGCGGTGGTTGTGCCGGGCTTCTCAAGCAGGTTTTCGAACATGAGTTGATTGCTCGTGGCGTCAGCGTCGACAAGAGCCTGTGCGAACACTTCGCCTATACCCGTCAGGAGCTTTATGCGCTGGTGCGGGTAGAAGGGGTGAGCACCTTCGAAGAACTCCTGGCCAAGCATGGCCGTGGCCACACCGGTTGCGACGTATGCAAACCGGCGGTGGGCTCAATCCTCGCGTCGTGCTGGAACCAGCCGATCATGGACGCATCGCTGGTGCCGCTGCAGGACACCAACGACACGTTCATGGCCAACATGCAGAAAAACGGTACCTATTCGGTGGTGCCGCGCATCCCCGGTGGCGAGATCACCGCCGACAAACTGATCGCGATCGGTGTGGTGGCGAAGAAATACGACCTCTACACCAAAATCACCGGCGGCCAGCGTATCGACCTGTTTGGCGCGCAGTTGCATGAACTGCCGGACATCTGGGCCGAGCTGATTGAAGCGGGTTTCGAAACCGGGCACGCCTACGGCAAATCGACCCGCACGGTGAAGTCCTGTGTCGGCAGCACCTGGTGCCGTTATGGCGTGCAGGACAGTGTGCAAATGGCCCTGACCATCGAGGACCGCTACAAGGGCCTGCGTTCGCCGCACAAGCTCAAGTTCGCGGTGTCCGGTTGCACACGGGAATGCGCCGAGGCCCAGAGCAAAGACGTTGGCGTGATCGCCACCGAGAAAGGCTGGAACCTTTACATCGCCGGCAACGGCGGTATGCGCCCACGCCATGCCGAACTGTTCGCCACCGACCTCGACGATGCGACCCTGATCCGCTACATCGACCGCTTCCTGATGTTCTACATCCGCACCGCCGACAAATTGCAGCGTACCTCGGTGTGGCGCGAAAGCCTGGAGGGCGGCCTCGATTACCTCAAAGACGTGATCATCCACGACAGCCTCGGGCTGGGTGAAGAGCTCGAGTCGCAGATGCAACTGGTGGTCAATCGCTATGAATGCGAGTGGGCCAACGCCCTCAAAGACCCGGAAAAACTCAAGCGCTTCCGTACCTTCGTCAACGATAAACGCCCGGACCCGGACATCCACTTTGTCCAGGAACGCGGCCAGCGGCGCCCGATCATGGCCGCCGAACTCAACCTTATCCCTGTTATCGAGGAGATTGCCTGATGAGCCAGTCCAATACCCAACGCATCGATTCCCTGGAAAACACCGAGGCCTGGCAAACGGTGTGCGAGCAACAGGACCTGGTCAGCAACTCCGGCGTTGTCGTATGGCTCGATGGCGCACAGGTGGCGCTGTTCTACCTGCCGGGTGCCGAGGGTCGGACCCTCTATGCCATCGACAATCATGACCCGCAATCTGGGGCGAATGTCATTGGTCGCGGGTTGGTGGGCAGCATCAAGGGGGATCTGGTGGTTGCTTCGCCGATCTACAAACAGCATTTCAGGCTTGAGGACGGTAGCTGCCTGGAGTACCCGCAACAGCGACTGCGTGTCTGGCCTGTGCGGTTGAACGCCGGCGCGGTGCAAGTCGGGGTGGCTTGAAGGTGGTCAACAGGATCGCGCAACGGTATCGGAGGCACTGATGAAAACAGCCGCACAATTGCTGAAACTCAAGGTCGTGCAAAACCGCCAGGTGCATAGCATCGCGCCCGATGAAATGGTGCTTGAAGCCCTGAGGATCATGGCCGAAAAGAACGTGGGCGCGCTTCCGGTGATCGAGGCCGGGCAGGTGGTCGGTGTGATCAGCGAGCGTGACTATGCACGCAAGGTCGTTCTGCAGGGGCGCTCTTCGGTTGGTACGCCGGTGCGCGCCATCATGAGCGCGCCCGTGGTGACCGCTGAAAGTCAGCAGAGCATCGAGCGTTGCATGGCGGTCATGACCGACAGTCATTTGCGACATCTGCCGGTGGTGGATGGTGGCGAACTGATTGGGCTGTTATCGATTGGGGATCTGGTCAAGGAAGCCATCGTCGAACAGGCGGATCTGATTCGGCAACTGGAGCATTACATTCGTGGGCACTGAACGGGGCCTCGCTGTTCACTTCAGGTTGGGGTACATATCCGTTTCTGCGGTGATGGCTGCTGGCGGTTTCGCTTTTACAGCCAGCCCTTTCAAGGTCTTTGATAAAATCCTCAAAACTCCAGTCAGGACGGCGAGACGATGTGGGCAGAAGTTTTAGCGCGGTTCGAGAAAAAAGCACCGGCCAGTGTCATGGCCAAATTGGTTTTGGAGCAGGCCGTTGCGGCAGAGTGGGTTGATCAGGTGTTCGAAGAACATCGTCAGCGCCAGTACCCGCGCGAGCTTTTGTTTTCGACCATTATTGAGCTGATGTCCCTTGTTTCTCTGGGTTTGCGGCCCTCCCTACACGCCGCCGCGCGGCAGATGGAGGATCTTCCCGTCAGCCTGGCGGCGCTTTATGACAAGGTCAGCCGAACCGAACCTGCGCTGTTGCGCGCGTTGGTAACTGGTAGCGCGCAGCGCCTGGCTCCGACGATTCAAGAATTGGGTTGCTCGGCCATTTTGCCTGGCTGGCAATTACGCGTCGTCGACGGCAACCATCTGCCTTCCAGCGAAAAACGTCTGGGCGCTTTGCGCCGCGAACGAGGTGCCGCCCGCCCTGGTTTTTCGGTCGTGGTTTACGACCCTGATCTCGACCAAGTCGTCGACCTTCAGCCCTGTGAAGATGCCTATGCCAGCGAGCGCGTCAGCGTGCTGCCGTTGCTGGAAAAGGCCACGGCGGGCCAGCTATGGATGGCTGATCGGCTCTACTGCACGCTCCCGGTCATGGAGGCCTGCGAAGATGCCGGCGCTTCATTCATCATTCGCGAACAAAGCAAGCATCCACGCCTGCTTAAAGAAAGCGACTGGCAGGAGCCTGTCCCGGTCGCAACCGGCAGCGTGCGCGAGCAAACCATCGAAGTAAAAGGCGGACGCCAGTGGCGGCGTGTCGAACTGAACCTGCAAAACCCCACCGAATCCGGCGACACCACGCTGTCCTTCTGGAGCAACTTGCCCGACACCATCAGCGCAGAGCAGATCGCCGATTTGTACCGACGTCGCTGGAGTATTGAAGGGATGTTCCAGCGTCTGGAATCGGTGCTGGACAGTGAAATCGAAACCTTGGGCAACCCCAAAGCCGCCCTGCTGGGGTTCGCGTCCGCCGTGTTGGCTTACAACGTTTTGTCCGTGCTTAAACGCAGTGTCGAACAGGCTCATTGCCAGACCCAACCCGAGGGCTGGGAAGCGTCGATCTTTCACCTGACGGTACAGGTTCGCAGCGGTTATGAGGGTATGCAAATAGCCTTGCCGCCAGAGCACTTATCCCTCCCCATCCCCGCAGGAGGGCTGGCTCAGTACCTGCTGACGCTAGCCCGAAACGTCCAGCCCAAAGCGGTCGCCAAAAGCAAACGAGGTCCGAAGGTGCTCAAGTCCAAAGAGTGGCTGGAGGGTAAGGCAGTGAATGCCCACGTGTCGACGGATCGGGTGCTCAAAGCCGCGAAAGTCAAAAGACCTTGAAAGGGCTGGCTTTTACAGCGAGTCACTTGGAAAAGCCCCAAGTAACCAAGGGCTTTTGCCCCTTTCGTTCGGTGGCTCGCCCAGGCTCGCCATGCCCTCGCTCCGGTCCTGCTCCGTGGGCCCGCCGCCATCGGCCATCCATGGCCGGGGGCGGCTAACCCGGCATCCATGCCGGGTTGCCCACTACGCAGAACCTCCACTCGGCCTCTCGAGGGGGCGTACACCGCAAACGCCAAAGCGAGGCGGCCTACCGGCCGGCCTGGGCTCAAGTGCACGCGTTCCCCTGTAGGAGCTGTCGAGCGAAGCGAGGCTGCGATCTTTTGATCTTGCCGTTGCTGTTGCTTTGCTTTGGCTTCAGATCTGCCGCCCCTTTCCCAGAGGCCGAACGCAGGCGTCGCGCAGGGGGCACCGCGGCTAGGATGCCGCGGTAGCCGCCCCCGGCCATGGATGGCCGATGGCGGCGGGCCCCCGGAGCAATGCCGGAGTGAGGGCATGCCGAGCCTAAGCGAGGCACCGAATGGCGGGGCAAGAGCCCTTGGTTACTTGGGGTTGGGCGGCATTCCGTATTTCCAAGTGACTCGCTGTAAAAGCGAAACCGCCAGCAGCCGCTACCGCAGAAACGGATATGTACCCCAACCTTAAGTGAACAGCATTACACGGTGAACAGGGGTTTTGCCGGTTTCTTGATCGGTGTCAACCGCATGCCCAGGCGGGCTCTGTAGTCTCCAGAGACCGACAGCCAGTGCGCTCCCCCCCAATGTTCGCCGTAGCGCGGGTTGCCTTGACCCAGGGCGAAAACTCCATGATCTACCCACTGATTCTGACCTTGCACCTGTTTGCCGCGCTGATCTTCATCGGCACGGTGTTCTTCGAAGTCCTGTTCCTGGAAAGCATCCGCAAACAGTTACCCGCCAGGGTGATGCTGCTAGTGGAGCAGGGCATCGGCCGCCGAGCCCGCACGCTGATGCCGTGGGTGCTGCTGGTGTTGTTCGGCGCGGGGCTGGGCATGGTCTGGTTGCGCTACTTGCCAGCCCTTGCCTCACCACTGGCCTCATCGTTCGGCACATTGCTGGCGTTGAAAATCGCAGTGGCCGTGAGTGTGCTGCTGCATTTCCTGGGCGCCATGTTGTTGTTCAAAAGCGGCCGGATGAGCCCGCGATACCTGCACTTCATCCATGGCAGCCTGTTCTGCCACATGGTCGTTATCGTGCTGCTGGCCAAGGGCATGTTTTACCTGACGTGGTAATCGGGTTTGACCGGTGCTCCGTTGTGCAGACACTTCGCTTGCGCTTGATGCAAATCAAGGAGCATTGATGGTTAAACCCGGAGACTGAAAATCCGCAGCCAGTCTCGGAGACCGTCATGCTCGATTTATTTCACAACCCCGGCGAGTTGATCGCTCGGTGCGATCAAGGCGTGCTTGACCCAAACTGTCACGCCGACACGCAAAAATTTCATGACGGTATTGGCTCTCTGGATCTGCTTCGTGCATTGCGCGTCAGCCGCCAGAAGTGCCGTCCGCTGTCCCTGAACGTGCAGCTGCCTTCCAGCCTCAAGCCGTCTTCCTGTTCCCCGCGCGATATCGCCGGCGAGCACAATGGAATCGAGCAGTACCTGCAGCGCCTGGAGCGTGAAATCGATCTCGTCGGTTGTCACCTCGGTGCAGAGCAACGGGTCGAGCAGTTTCATCTGGGGGGCGGAACACCCGCGCCTGCCCATCTGGAGCGGCTGATGAGTCATCTGCGTGGCCGGTTCAACTTTCTTGAACATGAAGGCGGTGACTACAGCGTCGAGGTGGACCTTCACCATACCGACTGGTCGACCATGGGGTTGCTGCGCGACCAGGGATTCAATCATGTGAGCATCGGCGTTCCGGATATCGACGCCGACTGTGACAGGTCGGTGGCCTGCTACCAGAACCCGGCGCCGATCCAGTCGCTCATGGATGCCGCGCGCACCTTTGGCTTTCGATCCATCAACGTCGATCTGGGTTTTGGCCATGCCTGGCAGACGCCAGACAGTTTTGCGCTGAAGCTGGCGACCATTATCGAGCTGGAGCCTGACCGGCTGATGGTGTTCGACTATGCCCGGCCGCCACGGCGCTATCGGCCGGTGCTCGGTGACAAAGTCAGAGCGCTGTGCCGCCAGGACGATAAAGGCGCGATGCGCCAGATCTGCTTTGATCAACTGATTTGCGCGGGTTATCACTACATCGGTCTGGGGCAGTTTGTCCGGCCTGATGATGATTTGGCGGTCGCCCAGGAGCGAGGCCGGTTGCGCCGTACCTGTGAGGGTTTTTCCCGTCACGGCTATTGCGATCATGTTGGATTCGGTTTGGGTGCCATCAGCCAGATCGACGATTTGTACACGCAAAATACCGACGAGATTGAACGCTATCAGCAGCAACTGGACATGCGGCAATTGCCGACGTGTCGAGGCTGGCGCTTCGAGGCGGGGGATCAGATCAGGCAGATGGTCATGGAGCGTCTGGCCTGTGATCAGGAACTGGATATCCGCGCCATCGAGAGGCGCTACGGTCTGGTTTTTTCCAAGTACTTTTCCTCTGTCTGGCCGTTGCTGGAGCAATTGAGCCGGGATGGGTTGATTGAGTTGTCAGACCGTTTCATCAGCATCCTTCCCGCCGGTCGGCCGGAAGTGGATGCCATCTGCAACCTGTTTGAAAAGGATTTGGGCGGTGCGAAGCATTAACCCATTGCGAGTTGATCGATCATGAACACGACATTTGATTTCAATCGCGCCCTGGTCGAAAAGTATGACCGACCGGGGCCGCGCTATACCTCTTACCCCACGGCACCGCAGTTTCACCAGGCGTTTGCCGTTGACGACTATCAGCGTGCAGCCCGTGACAGCAATCAGGTGGCCGCGCCGAAACCGCTGTCGGTGTACATCCACATCCCGTTCTGCAAAAGCCTTTGTTACTACTGCGCCTGCAACAAAATCATTACCCAGAAAACCCATCGCGCGGTCGAGTACCTGAAGTACCTCAAGCGTGAAATCGCGATGCAGGCGGCCTTGTTCGACAGCACCCGCAAACTCACTCAGTTGCACCTGGGGGGCGGCACGCCGACCTATCTGACCAGCGAACAGCTGGCGGACCTGATGGACTGCCTGCACCAGGTGTTCAACATGGATGACAGCGATGACCATGAGTTCTCCATCGAGGTCGACCCACGGACCATCAGCACCGAGCAGATTCAATCGTTGTGCCAGTTGGGCTTCAATCGTTTGAGCTTCGGCGTGCAGGATTTCGACCCCGACGTGCAGGCAGCGGTCAATCGCCTGCAAAGTGAAGAGCAGATTTATGCGCTGGTCGCTGCAGCGCGCGAGGCGCAATTCAAGTCGATCAGCGTCGACCTTATCTACGGTCTGCCACTGCAAACCGTGCAGAGTTTCGACGTCACCCTCAGCAAGATCATCGCGCTGCGTCCAGACCGGATTGCCGCCTACAGCTACGCGCATTTGCCGGAAATGGTCCGCGCGCAACGGCTGATTCGCCCCGCCGACATGCCGCCACCGGAGCGCAAGCTGGAATTGCTCGAGCTGACCATCCGCCGTCTGACCGAGGCCGGTTACGTCTATATCGGCATGGACCATTTCGCCTTGCCGGAGGACGAGCTGGCGCTGGCCCGGGCCAATGGCACCTTGCAGCGTAACTTTCAGGGTTACTCCACCCATGCCGACTGCGATTTGATCGGCCTTGGGGTGTCGTCGATCGGCAAGGTCGGCGACAGCTACAGCCAGAGCGTCAAGGAGCTTTCGCAGTACTACGCCCGTATCGATCAAGGGTTGTTGCCAGTGCATCGGGGTTATCGCTTGAACGCCGACGACCTGCTGCGCCGCGAGGTGATCAGCGACCTGATGTGCCATGGCCGTATCGCGTTCGACAAGTATGAGGCGCGTCATGGCATTCGCTTCACCGAGTATTTTGCCGAGGCGCTGGCGCAGCTGGGCGAGCATGTGCGCGATGGATTGCTGCAGATTCACCGCGACGAATTGGTGCTGCTGCCACAAGGGCATTTGATGATGCGCAGTGCCGCAATGGCGTTCGACGCCTATCTGGGTGGTGAACAAAAAGGGCAGTTTTCACGCACGGTCTGAGACCCTGGAGCCTAATGCTGATCAGTTAAGAAATTGCAGCCGCAACGCAAACCTTGTAGCAGCTGGCGAAGCCTGCGTTCGGCTGCGTAGCAGTCGTGGAATCAGACGACAAGATGTTTCAGGAAGACCTCGCACTCAGCTTTTACGACTGCTACGCAGCCGAACGCAGGCTTCGCTAGCTGCTACAAAGAGCGTGTTTTGCCTGCAATTTCTTAACTGATCGGCATTACCCTGGAGCCTGTCTTCCGGGGCTACTTTCTTAAGTTGATTTCAATCAAGGGCAGGGGGCGCAACGCTCCCTAACATGACCGAAAGCCCTTTTGAAATCAGCGAACCCATGACAATCCATCAGCCTTCGATACACGGCAACCTGCGCGCCTGGGGCGTCGGGCTGGTGGTCCTGCTGATGCTGATGCTCGCCACCTTCGAGGCGGTGCAAGCCAAGCAATACGGTGACATCGAGCAGCAGCGCATTGAGAAAACCTTCCCTCAGACCGATTCTGTTTCCGCCCCCGAAGGCCCGTTCAAGGTGCGCACGCTGTCCGCCGCCGGCAAGGTCATCGGTTATGTGTTCCAGAGCCTGGACGTGGTGGATATTCCGGCCTACTCGGGCAAACCGATCAACACCCAGGTGATCCTCGACACGACCGGCATGATTCAGGATGCCTATGTGCTGGAACACCACGAGCCGATTCTGCTGATAGGCATCCCTGAGGCAAAACTTCACGGCTTCAGCGCCAAATACAAAGGCATCAAGGTCAGCCAGCGGGTCGTCGTCGGCCATTCCAGTGACCCGAACGCGGTCACCGTCGATGCGATTGCAGGGGCTACCGTCACGGCCATGGTGGTCAACGAGGTCATCATGCGCGCCGCCCACGAAGTGGCCGTATCGCTGAAACTGATCGAGGACACGGCCGGTGTGGCACGCAAGCCCGCCACCGTACGGCTGGACTTTTTCGAGCCCGCCACCTGGGAACAACTGACCGGCAACGGCGCCATCCGCCGCTTGAACCTGACCCGTGGCCAGGTCGATGCCGCCTTCAAGGGCACCGAAGCCGAAGGCGTCGAAAACGCCGCCGCCGACCAAGTGGATGAGACCTTTATCGAGCTCTACACCGCCGACCTGAATCCGCCGACCATCGGCCGCGCGCTGCTGGGCGACAATCAATATCGATTCCTCATGCAAGACCTCAAGCCCGGCGAACAGGCCATCGCGGTGCTGGGTCGTGGGCTGTTTTCCTATAAAGGCTCGGGGTATGTGCGCGGCGGGATTTTCGATCGGGTGCAATTGCGCCAGTTCGGTAACGTCATCAGTTTTCGCGACATGGACCATCAGCGGCTCTCCGACGTGTTCGCCAAGGGCATGCCGGAATTCACTGAAATGTCGATTTTCATTGTGCGCGAACCGGCGAAGTTCGATCCGGGATCGCCCTGGTCCCTGGAGTTGCTGGTGCGTCGCCAGACCGGGCCGCTCAGTGGCACGTTCAGCAGCTTTGAACTGCCTTATCAATTGCCCGAGCCGTACCTTGAACGGCCGCTGCCCAGCGCCGAAGAACTGGCCGCCCTCGAGGAAGCCGGTCGGCCGATGTGGTTGACCATCTGGTACCAGAAACACTTCCAGATCGGCGTCCTCGGGGCTGCGTTGCTGCTGCTGACGACCATCCTGTTCCTGCAAGACAAGTTCACCCGCCGGCCGCATTTTCTGCACTGGCTGCGCCGCGGTTACCTGGTCTTTACCGTGGTGTTTATCGGCTGGTATGCGCTGGGGCAGTTGTCGGTGGTCAATGTCCTGACCTTTGTGCATGCGCTGTTCGAGCACTTCCGCTGGGAGCTGTTTCTCACCGATCCGCTGATCTTCATGCTCTGGGTCTTCGCCGCCGCGAGCATTCTGCTGTGGGGTCGCGGCGTGTTCTGCGGCTGGCTGTGTCCGTTTGGCGCCTTGCAAGAGTTGATCAACGAGGCCGCGCGCAAGCTGAAAATCCCTCAATACGAATTGCCGTTCGCGGTGCATGAGCGCTTGTGGGCGATCAAATACATCATTTTGCTGCTGCTGTTCGGCATCTCCCTGGAGTCGATGTCCACCGCCGAACTGTTCGCCGAGGTGGAGCCGTTCAAGACCGCCATCACCCTCAGGTTCGACCGCCAGTGGTGGTTCGTGCTCTACGCGGTCGCGCTGCTGGTCATCAACATCTTCACGCGCAAAGTCTATTGCCGCTACATCTGCCCCTTGGGCGCGGCGCTGGCGATTCCGAGCAAATTTCGCCTGTTCGACTGGCTCAAACGCCGCAAGGACTGCGGCACGCCCTGCCAACTGTGCGCCAAGGAATGCGAGATCCAGGCGATTCATCCCGATGGCCGGATCAATGCCAACGAGTGCCACTACTGCCTCGATTGCCAGATGACTTACCAGAACGACAACAAGTGCCCGCCGCTGATCAACAAGCGCAAGAAGCGCGGCAAAGCGGTACCCGCTCCTGTGCAACTGATACCTGTCGTGGAAGTGACCGCTCTGGAATGAACCCCGCGAGCGCCCGTCCGCAGTGACCGTTTTTATCCCTTCAAGGAAAACACCTGATGAACGACACAGAATCCAAAAAGACCACTGAAGTGCCGGAACCGACCGGCCTCAGTCGTCGCGGCTTCCTGGGCACCAGCGCAGTGACCGGTGCGGTACTGGCCGGCGCCACGGCCATTGGTGGCGCGGTCTTCACCCGTGAGACATGGGCGGCAGCGGCCAAGGACGCGCAACTGAAAACCCACGTCGGGCCGGGCGAGCTGGACCAGTACTACGGTTTCTGGAGTGGCGGCCATCAGGGTGAAGTGCGGATCATGGGCATTCCGTCGATGCGCGAGTTGTTGCGTGTTCCGGTGTTCAACGTCGATTCCGCCACCGGTTGGGGCCTGACCAACGAAAGCAAACGGATCATGGGCGACAGCGCGCATTTCCAGAACGGCGACTGTCACCACCCGCATTTGTCGATGACCGACGGCAAGTACGACGGCAAATACCTGTTCATCAACGACAAGGCCAACAGCCGCGTTGCGCGTATCCGTCTGGACATCATGAAGTGCGACAAGATGCTCACCGTGCCCAATGTGCAGGCGGTTCACGGGCTGCGCCTGCAAAAGGTGCCGCACACGAAGTACGTGTTCGCCAATGCCGAATTCGTCATTCCGCACCCCAATGACGGCAGCACCTTCGACCTGCAGGACAAGAACAGCTACACCCTTTTCAACGCCATCGATGCCGAGAAAATGGAAATGGCCTTCCAGGTCATCGTCGACGGCAACCTGGATAACACCGACGCCGACTACACCGGCAAATATGCGGCTTCGACCTGCTACAACTCGGAGAAGGCCTACGACCTGGGCGGCATGATGCGCAATGAGCGCGACTGGGTGGTGGTGTTCAACATCGAGCGCATCGAAGCGGCGATCAAGGCCGGCAAGTTCATCACCTTGGACGGCTCCAAAGTCCCGGTAGTCGATGGACGCAAAAACGAGGGCAAGGACAGCGCGTTCACCCGTTACATCCCGGTGCCGAAGAACCCCCACGGCATCAATATGACGCCCGATGGCAAGTACTTCATTGCCGCCGGCAAACTCTCGCCCACTTGCACGATCATCGCCACTGCGAAGCTGGATGATCTGTTCGACGACAAACTCAAGGACCCGCGCGACGTGGTGGTCGGCGAGCCGGAACTGGGTCTGGGCCCGCTGCACACCACCTACGACGGCCGCGGTAATGCCTACACCACCTTGTTCATCGACAGCCAGGTGGTGAAGTGGAACGTGGAGGAGGCCATCCGTGCTTACACCGGCGAGAAGGTCAACTACATCAAGCAGAAACTCGATGTGCAGTACCAGCCAGGCCACAACCATGCCTCGCTGACCGAAACCCGTGAGGCCGACGGCCAATGGCTGATGGTGCTCAGCAAGTTTTCCAAGGACCGCTTCCTGCCGACCGGCCCGCTGCATCCGGAAAACGATCAGTTGATCGATATTTCCGGCGAGGAAATGAAACTGGTGCACGACGGCCCGGCCTTCGCCGAACCCCACGACTGCGTCATGGCCCGTCGCGACCAGATCAAGACCAAGAAGATCTGGGACCGCAACGACCCGTTTTTCGCCGAAACCGTGGTCATCGCCGCAAAGGACGGCATCAAGCTGGAAACCGACAACAAGGTCATCCGCGACGGTAACAAAGTCCGCGTCTACATGACCTCGATGGCCCCGGCCTACGGCCTGCCGGAATTCACCGTCAAACAGGGCAACGAGGTCACGGTGACCATCACCAACATCGACCAGATTGAAGACGTGACCCACGGCTTCGTGATGACCAACCATGGCGTCAGCATGGAAATCAGCCCGCAGCAGACCTCATCGATCACCTTCATCGCCGACAAGGCCGGCCTGCATTGGTACTACTGCAGCTGGTTCTGCCATGCGCTGCACATGGAAATGGTCGGTCGCATGAAGGTCGAGAAGGCCTGACCGTTGCCCATCGACAGGAGCGAAGCAATGACTAATAGCAAGGGAAACCCGGTGAAGGTCATTGCGCTTGCGCTCCTGTTGATGTCCGGCAGCGCGCTGGCGGTGCAACCCATCACCACGTTGCCGTTGACGGTGGATGCCGATCAACGCTGGCACCTGCCGGCAGGGGAATACCGTGGCTCGTTCAGCGTCGATCAACCGATGCAGATTGTCTGCGAGCCGGGCGCGGTATTTCAGGGCGAGGGGCAGGGCAACGGCTTGATCATCAGTGCGCCGGATGTCGGTATCGAGGGCTGCACCTTTCTGGACTGGGGGCACGACCTCACGGCCATGAATGCGGCGTTGTTCATCCAGCCCAAGGCCCATGGCGCGGTGATTAAAGGCAATCGCCTGCAAGGCCAGGGTTTCGGTATCTGGGTCGACGGCACTCAGGATGTGAGTCTGATCGACAACCGCATTCAGGGTGATCCGGCGATGCGCTCGCAAGATCGTGGCAACGGCATTCATCTGTATGCCGTGCATGGCGCCAAGGTCATTGGCAACCAGGTGCGCGACACCCGCGATGGCATCTACATCGACACCTCCAACGGCAACCTGCTGCAAGGCAATACCCTGGAAGACCTGCGCTACGGCGTGCATTACATGTTCGCCAACGATAACCAGCTGATCGGCAACACCACCCGCCGCACCCGCACCGGCTACGCCTTGATGCAAAGCCGCAAGCTCACGGTGATCGGCAATCGCTCCGAACAGGATCAGAACTACGGGATCCTGATGAACTACATCACCTATTCAACCTTGCGTGACAACTTCGTCACCGACGTGCGCGACGGCTCGACCGGCGACAGCATGATCAGCGGCGCTGAGGGCAAGGCGTTGTTCATCTACAACTCGCTGTTCAACAGCATCGAACATAACCACTTCGAGCACAGCGCTGTGGGCATCCATCTCACCGCCGGCTCGGAAGATAACCGTATCGCCGACAACGCGTTTGTCGGCAACCAGCGGCAGGTCAAGTACGTCGCCACCCGCTTGCAGGAATGGTCGGCGGATGGCCGGGGCAACTACTGGAGCGATTACCTGGGCTGGGACCGCAACAACGACGGCCTCGGCGATATCGCCTACGAACCCAATGACAACGTCGACCGACTGCTGTGGCTGTACCCGCAGGTGCGGCTGTTGATGAACAGCCCCGGCATCGAGTTGCTGCGCTGGGTGCAACGGGCCTTTCCGGTGATGAAATCGCCGGGGGTGCTCGACAGTCATCCATTGATGAAGTCATCCACTCAAACCCTGACCCAGGAGCCCACCTCATGAACGTCATCGACCTACAAGGCGTGAGCCAGCGCTATGGGCATGCCACCGTGTTGCATCAGCTCAACCTGAGCCTGGCGGAAGGTGAAGTGCTGGGCTTGTTCGGGCACAACGGCGCGGGCAAGACCACCAGCATGAAACTGGTGCTTGGCCTGCTCCAGCCCAGCGAAGGGCAGGTCAGGGTGTTCGGCCGTTTGCCCAGCGATCCCCACGTGCGGCGCCTGCTTGGTTATCTGCCGGAGAACGTGACGTTTTACCCGCAGCTGAGCGGTCGTGAGACCTTGCGCCATTTCGCGCGACTCAAAGGCGCCGCGTCCGCTCAGGTGGACGTACTGCTGGAGGAGGTCGGCCTGGCCGGTGCGGCGTATCGGCGGGTCAAGACCTACTCCAAAGGCATGCGCCAACGCCTGGGGCTGGCGCAAGCGCTGCTCGGCGAGCCGCGTTTGTTGCTGCTAGACGAGCCGACCGTCGGCCTCGATCCCATCGCCACCCAGGATCTTTATCGCTTGCTCGATCGCCTGCGCAGCCAGGGCACCAGCATCATTCTCTGTTCTCACGTGTTGCCGGGTGTCGAGGCGCACATCAACCGCGCAGCGATTCTGACCCAGGGCCGCCTGCTGGCTCTGGGCAGTCTGCACAGTTTGCGCGAGGAAGCCGGGTTGCCGACGCTGATTCGCGCCAACGGCCTGAAGCACGCCGGGCCCTTGCAGCAACGCTGGAACAACGCCGGGCACGTCACCGAGCGCTGGGGCGTCGAAGGTCTTGAAGTCGCCGCGCTCAATGGCAGCAAGCTTGGGCTGTTGCGCCAACTGCTCAATGAAGACGAACCGGCTGACGTGGAAATCCATCAGCCGTCTCTGGAAGATATTTACCGCTACTACATGAGCCGGGCCGCTGCGGCGCCGATCGGGGAGGCCGTATGAACGCTGTCTGGAACATGGCCCGCAAGGAATTCAGCGACGGTTTGCGCAATCGCTGGTTGCTGGCGATCAGTGTGTTGTTCGCGGTGCTGGCCATCGGCATCGCCTGGCTGGGCGCCGCGGCCTCCGGGCAATTGGGTTTCACCTCGGTGCCGGCTACCATCGCCAGCCTCGCCAGTCTGGCGACGTTTTTGATGCCGTTGATTGCGTTGCTGTTGGCCTATGACGCCATCGTCGGCGAGGACGAGAGCGGCACGTTGCTGCTGTTGCTGACGTATCCGCTGGGTCGCGGGCAGATCCTGCTCGGCAAGTTCGTCGGCCACGGGTTGATCCTGGCGCTGGCGACACTGATCGGTTTCGGCTGCGCCATGCTGGCCATCGCGGTGCTCGTGGACGATGTCGAACTGAGCCTGCTGCTCTGGGCCTTTGGCCGGTTCATGGCGTCGTCGACGTTGCTGGGCTGGGGGTTTCTGGGGCTGGCCTATGTGCTGAGCAGTGTGTCCGCCGAGAAATCCACGGCGGCCGGGCTGGCGTTGGGTGTCTGGTTCTTCTTCGTGCTGGTGTTCGATCTGGCTTTGCTGGCGCTGTTGGTGCTCAGCGAAGGGCAGTTCAACCCCAAAGTGCTGCCCTGGTTGCTGCTGCTCAACCCCGCTGACATCTACCGCCTGATCAACCTCTCCGGTTTTGAGCCCGGCGCCAGTACCGCGGGTGTGCTGACGCTGGGCAGCGATTTGCCGATGCCGGACTCGATGCTCTGGCTGTGCCTGTCGCTCTGGGTGGCGCTGCCATTGGGCTCGGCCTGGCTGTTGTTTCGTCGCCGGGCGACATGAATTTCCACTTTGATAGATTTGGAGCAGTTGACGATGAGTACGTTTTATCTGACGACGGTCCGCGCTGTGGTGGGCCTGATGATGTGTCTGTTGCTGACGGCCTGTGACAACCCGGCACAAGCCACCTACAGCAGCGCCGCTGCAGCCTTTCATCCCAGTGATGAATGCCATGTCTGCGGAATGATCATCAACGGATTCCCCGGGCCCAAGGGCGAGGTCGTCGAGCGGGCCGGGGTCAAGAAGTTCTGCTCCACGGCGGAAATGATCGGTTGGTGGTTGCAGCCGGAAAATCATCATGGCGATGCCAGACTGTATGTCCACGACATGGGCCGTAGCCCTTGGAATGCGCCGGATGACGCTCACCTGATCGATGCCAAAGACGCGTTCTACGTGGTCGGCACCCAACTCAAAGGTGCCATGGGCGTGGTGCTGGCGTCCTTCTCCAGTCGCGAGGCCGCTGAAAAGCTTGCCGCTGAACAGGGCGGTCACTTGCTGCGGTTCAGCGAGATCACTCCGGCGCTGCTGCAGCAACACTAACGACGTTGAAAAAATATGATCGCCGTCAAGTCGTTTTTTCTTTTCCTGTTCAAAGATAGGGGCTCGCTACGTCCCCAGTGCTTGGCATCCGTGATGCCCAGGATTAAATGATGAAAACCGAGTTTCAGGATCGTTTGGCGGTGGTCACGGGTGCCAGCTCCGGGATTGGCCTGGCACTGTGCGCCGCGCTGTTACCGCGCGGGGTCAAGGTGCTTGCGATGTCGCGGACCCTCGGTGAATTGCCGGCCTTGCAGCAGATCTACGGCGAACGGTTGCAGTGGTTTGCCGGGGACGTCACGAATCAGCAAGATCTGCGCGAACTGTCCGAGCGCGCGGCGGCGATGGGTCCCGTGGACTATCTGGTGCCCAACGCGGGGATTGCCGAAATGGCCGACAGCCTGGATATGCAGGCCTTCCAGCGTCAGTGGGCGGTCAACGGTGCCGGGGCGTTGAATACGCTGGCGGCGTTGCGGGGTGAATTGGCGAACCCGGCGTCGGTGGTGTTTGTCGGGAGTTTCCTGACCGGTTCGAGCTTTCCCGGGTTGGCCGCCTGCATTGCCAGCAAGGCTGCGCTCGCGGCTCAGGCGCGGACGCTGGCGGTGGAATTTGCGAGTTTTGATGTACGCATTAATCTGGTTTCCCCGGGACCGACGGCGACCTCGATGTGGGACAACCTGGGGTTGAGCGAAGATCAGCTTGAGGATGTCGCTACTAACCTCACCAAACGTCTGCTGCCCGGTCACTTTCTCGACGCGGCGGCGGTGGCCAATGTGATTGTGTTTCAGTTGTCGCAGGGCGCTCGGGGTGTCTACGGTCAGGACTGGAAAGTCGACAGCGGTTACACCTTGGTCTGAAGCCGCAGGGAGTCGCTGCGTATACCGGATCGCCAAGATCGCAGCCTGCGGCAGCTCCTACAGGGTGTACGCCATTCGAATGTAGGAGCTGCCGCAGGCTGCGATCTTTTGGGAGCACCGCAGAGCTAGTGCGAAGTCCCCTCGGCAAACTCAATCTTGTTCCCCACGTTGTACTTGCCCGAAGGCTTGTTCATCGGAATACGTTTGATCTCCTTCAGGGAGTTGCTGTCGTAAACGATCAGCGCACCGTCGGTGGCCCAAATGCTCAACAGCAGGAAACGGCCATCACGGGTGAACTCAACGTGAGCGGCGGTTTTACCGGGCATCGGGCGCAAGGTGTGGGCAATCTCCAGCGTCTGTTTGTCGATCAGGTGGATCGCATCGTTGTCGGGCCCGAAGAACACGTCGCTCCAGGCATACCGTGAGTTGACGTGACTGCGCATGAAGAAACCCGGCCCCAGGGTCGGGATTTCCTTGATCAGTTTCCAGGTCTTGAAGTCGATGACCGAGATCAGCCCCTTGCTGATATTCGGCGTGGCGAACACCCACTCGCCGTTGCGTTTCCAATAGGTCCCCGAGCCCAAATGCGGCATGCCTGGCAGCGGTATGTCGGTGACCACCTTGCCGCTGTCGAGGTCGATCACTTGACCGCCCTGGGCTTTGCGCGATGTGGCCAGCAACTGTTTGTAGTCCGGTGAAAAGGAAAAATCGTCGAGGAAATCCCCGGCCGGGATCCGCCGTGGTTTGAAATCCGGTGTGCCGGCCCAGGACAGTTCCCAGACTTCCTTCACGTCCTTGAGCGCCACGATAAAACTGTCCCGCGGCGGGGCGGAGTAGACCGCGCTGACCCGTGACTCGGTACCGTCCTGACCGATGGCGGGAATGGTTTGGACCAGCGACAGATCGCGGGCATCGAGCACTACAAGATTGCCGGGTAAATAATTGCCCACCAGCACCCAGCGTCCATCCTTGCTCACCGCCAGGTTGCGGGTGTTGAGACCAGCGCGGACCTCGGCGATCAGCTTCAGGTTGTGCAAGTCATACAGGCTGATCCAGCCGTCACGGGAGGCGAAGTAGACGAAGCGTCCGTCCGGTGAGAACTTCGGCCCGCCATGCACGGCGAAGTGCGAAGCAAACCGCGCCAACACCTCAAAGCGGTCACCGTCGAGGATGTCGATGTGATGGTCGCCAGCTTCCACCACCACGAACAGGTTCAACGGATCGGCGCCATGCTGGGGCGTGGTGGGCAGCTTGCCGAGATCCGCGAGCATCGAGTGACTGCCGAGAATGTCGTCATTGCTCCAGGTGGGCGGGGTGGCGGGCGGTTGCTGAAGGTAGTCCACCAGCGCATCGATCTGCGTGGGGCTGAACACGTTGGCATAGCCGGCCATCTGGCTCGCGGGGCGGCCGTTCTGGATCACGCTGCGAATTTCGTCCGGTTTGATCCGGCTGAGACTCTCCGGCAACAACGCCGGCCCCGCACCGCCGAGACGGTTAATGCCGTGACAGCTCTGGCAATGCTGCTGATAGTTTTCCGCCGCCTGTTCAAATGCCGGAGCCGCTGCGCCGGCCTGGGCCGTACTGACCCATAAAAGCTGGGCAAGGATCATGCGCCTCATATCGCCACCTTGGCGTGGCGTTGCAGTGCTTGGGCCGGGTAAAGCCGCGCCGGGTATTCCAGTTGTTCTGCGCCAAACAGATCGACCACGGTGCCGATCACCGTCAGTGTCGGAATGCCCGGTGGACAATCCAGCGCCAGGGTCGGTAATTGGTGCAGCTTGCCACGGGCGACGTGCTGGTCGGGACGCGTGCCGTTGCTGATCAGCGCCGCCGGTGTGTCGGCCGACAACCCGGCTTCGATCAAACGCTGAGCGATGATCCCCAGGTTCGACAAGCCCATGTAAAACACCAACGTCTGGCTACTGTCGGCGAGGCTGCTCCAGGGCAGCGACAACTCGCCATCGCGCTGCAAATGGCCGGTAATGAATCGGCAGGAATTGACCAGGTCGCGGTGGGTCAACGGTATGCCTGCGTAAGCGCTGCAACCCGACGCGGCGGTGATGCCCGGCACCACCTGGCAGTCGATGCCGCGTTGCAGCAGGTACTCCAGCTCCTCGGCGCCGCGACCAAAAATGAACGGGTCGCCGCCCTTGAGCCGGACCACGCGCTGCCCTTGATCGGCGAGGTCGGCCAGCAGTTCGTTGATCTGTTCCTGGGGCAGGCTGTGGCAGCCGCTGGCCTTGCCGACGTAATGGCGGGCGCAGGTGAGGGGGATCAACGACAGCAGTTCGGGGCTGATCAGTCGGTCGTACACTACGGCGTCGGCCTGCATCAACAGGCTCCAGGCGCGCAGGGTCAGCAGGCGTGGATCGCCCGGGCCGGCGCCGACCAGGGCAACTTCGCCCGGCCGGAACGGGGACTCAAGTGTGGCCGGTATAGCAATCGATGGAGGCATGGGACGTCCTTGGTGCTTCATCAGGTTGGCCGGCCCCAGCCTTTGTCAGGTGGTTGGCCGGACGGGCTATTCAGTGGGTGATGCAAGGGATGGTGGGTAATGGCGGCACACCGATTTCGTCATCGCTGAGGTGGCAGCCGGGGTCCTGACCCCACAAATCACCCTCGGCCCAAGCACGCGTGCGGGTGTTGCCGTTGCAGATGGGCAACCAGCGGCATTGCGCGCAACGACCGCCGACGGCGCGGGGATGTTCACGCAGGCGCAGCAGCAAGGTATCCGGCTGATCCAGCCACAGCGTGCGAAACGGCGTGCGCCGGACATTGCCCACTGAGTGCTGCCACCAGTAGGTGTCCGGGTGCACTTCGCCGGTGTTGTCGATGTTGGCAATGCCGCTGCCCGACGCGTTGCCGCCCCAGGCGCGCAGCATGTTTTCCAGGCGTGGGTATTGCTCGGGCAGACGAAGGCCTGCCCATTGCAGAAGCAAAATGGCGTCGGCATCGTTGTTGCCGCTGACAAAGTCGCTGTCGCGGCCCTGTTGGATGTCTTCCCAGGCGCGCTCAAAGATCAACGTCATGGCCTCGCGGCTCATCTGCTGGTGCGCGTCGAGTTTGCGGCTGCGTTTACCGCGCCCGCTGTAGTTGAGGTGCGACAGGTAAAACTTTTGCACGTCGTACTCGCGCATCAGCGCCAGCAGTTGGGGCAGTTGTTGATGGTTCTCCTGGGTCAGGGTGGTGCGCAGGCCAACGCGAATGCCCTGTTCGCGACAGAGCCGGATCGCCTGCATGGAGCGGGCGAAGCTGCCTTTGAGTTGGCGGAAGGCGTCATGGGTGGGCTCCAGGCCATCGATGCTGATCCCGACGTAGTCGAAATTCGCCGCGCTGATCTGCGCGATGTTCTGCTCATCGATCAGTGTGCCGTTGGTGGACAAGGCCACAAAGAAACCCTTGGTCCGGGCGTAGGCACTGAGCACAAACAGATCCTCGCGCAACAGCGGCTCGCCACCGGAAAGAATCAACACCTTCACCCCGGCATCGTGCAGGTCGTCGATCACGGTCAGCGCAGCGGCCGTATCCAGTTCATCGCGAAAGACACTGTCGGCCGAGGTGGCGTAGCAATGTTTGCAGGTCAGGTTGCAGCGCCTGAGCAAGTTCCAGATCACCACCGGCGCCCGGTTACTGCCCGGTGGACTGGTTCTGGGCGCAGGCGCCTGGCCGGCCAGCGCACGCAGGTATTGGCTGATCCTCAACATGTAACTCTCCTTGAGTCGGGAACGTGTTCAGCGCGAAGCAATAGTCAAACGCAAGCCTGATGCCCGTAGCAGCTGTCGAGCTTGCGAGGCTGCGTTCGGCTGCGAAGCAGTCGTAAAACCTGTGTGCGTGGTGTGTCTGACATACCGCACTGCCTGATTTCACGACTGCTGCGCAGCCGAACGCAGGCTTCGCCAGCTGCTACAAGGTATGCGTTGCTAACTGACCGGCATCAGGCGCAAGCCGGTTTTTTTCAGGATGCGGCTGCTCACCAGCATCTCGTCGGCCCCACAGGCGTCGCCCAGCAAGTAGCGCAGGTGCTCGCGGTAGCTGTTGATTTCATCGCTGCTGCGGCCATGAACCATGGCGAACAGGTTGTAGCGCCAGTCGGTTCGGCGCGGACGGCGATAGCAGTGGCTGACGAAGGGTTGCGCGCCGATCAGCGCGCCAAGGCGCGGCATCTCGGTGTCGCGCACATCCCAGACCGTCATGCCGTTATGGCGGTAGCCCAGTCGGTAGTGATTGGGCACGGCGGCGATACGCCGAATCGCGCCCTCGGCCTGCAAGCGCTTGAGCAGATCCAGGGTGGCTTCGATGTTCAGCCCCAGCTGTTCGGCGAGCCACGCCCACGGGTCGTCCAGCAGCGGCAGACCGGCCTGGGTCAACACGATCAGACGCTGGACGAGGGTGTCTTCAGGCCGGGAAATACAGACCGACATGGTAGGTCTCCTCTTTGGGCAGGTTGAGCAGCGGCAAGCCGGTCAGGGTTTCGATGCGGTGCAGGGTCTCGGTCAGGTCATGTTCAGTTGCGCAGGCGAGCACGAACCACATGTTCCAGGCGTGTTCGCGTCGGTAGTTGTGCGCCACTTCCGGCAGGCCATGCAGTTGCTCGGCGACGTCTTCAAAACGTTCTTCAGGGACCGCCAACGCGGCGAGGGTGAAGGCGCCGCCCAGGCGTTCGATGTCGAACATCGGGCCGAAGCGCGTGAGCATTCCGTCATCGAGCAGGGTATGCAGTCGGCCGAGTAGTTCAGTGCTGCTGGTCTCCAGTTCGGCCGCCAATACCCGCCAGGGGTGGCGCACCAGCGGCAGGCCCAGTTGCAAGCGGTTGATCAGGCGACGGTCGAGGTCATCCATGGGGCGGTGCTCCTGTTCGCGAGGGCGCAAAGCGGCCGCCGCACTGCTTGAAGACCTGGGTGCTGAACAGCAATTGATGGGGCAGGTCGCTCAGCAGATGCTCCTCCAGCAACGCCTGTATCTGCGCCTCCACCTGTTCACGTTGCCGCCCGTGCACCATGCAAAACAGGTTGTACCGCCACTGCGGCAAGCGCCGTGGCCGCTGATAGCAGAGGTTAATGCCGGGCGCTCGCTCCAGGCGCTGGCCGACTTCGTCGATCAGCGCATCAGGAATATCCAGCACCAGCATGGCGTTGGCGGTAAAGCCCAGCGCGCGATGGTGCAGCACCAGGCCGATACGGCGAAACAGCCCTTGCTCGCTCCACTGGCGCATTTGTTCGAGCACCTGGTTTTCGTCGGTGTTTATCCGTTCGGCGAGTTCCTGATAGGGGCGCGCTACCAGCGGCAATCCGCCTTCAAGGTGCCGGCGCAGCGCCAGCGCTTGTTTGGGGCTCAATCCAGGCTTCATGAGTTTTCTCCCAGGGCAAAGCCGAGGTCGATGCGGTAGGCGGTCAACATCGGCAGGTCCAGCGGCATGAGGCCGGTGTCGTCCTCCAGTTCTTTGAGCACACGGTCGATGTGTTGGCGATCAGGGCCGGTCAGCACAAACCACAGGTTGTAGAAATGCTCCCGTGCGTAGTTGTGATTGACCTCGGGGTACTGACTGACACGATCGGCCACCTGTTGCAGGTGTTCGGCGGGCACGGCGAGGGTGGCGAGGGTACTGGCCCCGGCGCGGCTGTGTTCGAACACCGGACCGATGCGTGAGAGGGTGCCGGCCCGGTCCATTTCTTCCAGGCAGGCCATTACTTGCGATTCGCGGCACCCGAGAATCCGCGCCATCTCTTTGTACGGTGTCGGGCACAGCGGCATGCCGTGCTGGAAGCGGTCGATGAGTTGGCGGCTGAGCAGTTCAAGGTCCATTTCAATACCCCATTTTCTGCGCGCGACTGCTAAAGAAGATGCCGCTTGGCGCGGAGGCTGGCAGGGTACTCAGCAGCTTCAGGCTGTACGGATCCCAGACCTGAACCTGATCGCCGTCGCGTAACGACAGCCACAGCTGGTCGCCGCGTGCGGTGAATTCCATGTGCAGCACCGCTGGCCCCGGGTGCAGATCGGCGACCACGGCATGGGTTTCGGTGTCTATGACCTGAACCCGATCATTGTCCGGGTAGGCGAAGTTGACCCACAGCTGCCGACCGTCCGGGCGCGACGTGACGAACACCGGTTGACCGGCCACCGGGATCACCGCGGTCTGCTGCCAGGTGCGTGAATCCATCACCAATACCTGATGACGACCCACGGCGGGCACGAAGGCCTGGTTGTCGGCAACGGCCCAGCCTTCCAGGTGCGGCATCTTGTAGACCGGGAGTTTCGCCTGGCCTCGTCCGTAGTCGCCGAGTACCCGTTGCACGCCGCGGTCTGGATGCCAGAGGTCGAGTTGCGCCATGCCGTCTTCACCGAACAGGCCGGCCATGTAATAGCGCCCATCGGGGGTAATCAGGGCGTCGTAGGGTTGCTCACCGATGCCGGTGAAACGGCTGATCTGCGGTGTGTTGCCCTGACTGAAATCGGCGGTCCAGATCTCGTCGGTATCGAACAGGCTGAACACAAAACGTTGCCCCGGTGCGTCGACCAGGCCAACCACCCGGGAGCGCTTGGTGCCGTCGGCGAGCGGCGTGGCCGGAATATCGGCCACCTGCTGCAGGGTGTCGGCATCGAACACCTTGACCCCGCCGGGCACGTAGTTGGACACCGCGATCAACTTGCCGTCCTGACTGATGGCCCCGCCAATGCTGTTGCCACCCTGGATAACTCGATGATCGATACGTCGGGTCAGCAAATCGATTTTGCTCAACCCGCCGTCGCGCCCGAACACATAGGCATAGCGCTGGTCACGCGAGAACACCACCGAGGCATGGGACAGGTCGCCGAAACCTTCGAGTCGGGCCAGCGCGGTGTGGGTGTCGCTTTCGATGATTTGCACGCTACCGGTGGCGCGCTCCACGACCACGCCCAGATCACCGGTGCCGCGCAACGGTGGTTGAACGCAAGCGGACAACAACAGCCCGGTCGCCGCTGACAGCAGGATTGAACGGATCATGATGCGGGATATCCCTGGAGAAGAAGATCGACCAGCCAACGGATGTCGCCGGGGCTGAGCAACGGGGCCCAACCGGGCATCGCGGTGCCGGGCCGGCCTTGGCTGACGGTGGCAATCAGGCTGTCCCGTGACTTGCCGGCCAGCGCTGCGCGCGTCAGTTCGGGGCCCAGCCCGCCGGTGAGGTGCAGCCCATGGCAGGCGCCGCAGTCCTGGGTCAGCAGGTGTTCGAGTTGCACCTGACGCTGGGCGTCCGGCGCCGCAACCGCGGTTGCGCAAATGAGGAGGAGGGCCGCCAGAATCACAGCGTGTCGATAAACCATCTTGACGCCCTCCAGGCGGTTATTTGAGTGTCAGTACCCAGGTCGCGAGAATTTTTGCTTCTTCTTCAGTGACAGGGTTTGCCGGCATGGGCATCGGGCCCCAATTGCCTTGTGTACCGTTCTTGATGTGGCCAGCCAGGGTGTCCACGGCCCCGGGTACGCCAGCGTTCTTGGCCGCTACATCCTTGAGCGCCGGGCCGACAATCTTGGTGTCGACGGAATGACAGGCTGCGCAGGGTTTGCTCTTGAACAGCTCCAGCGCGTCTTGGGCCATGGCCGGCTGCACGCTCAGCGCAGCGGTCAGGGCGAACAGTGAGAACAGAGTATTTTTCATGGTGTTTCCTTGCATTGATGGAGCTCAATAGATGTCGTGTTGGGTGTTGTAGACGTTGAACTTCCCGGTGGGTGTGATCAGTCGTTTGTCCTTGATGACTGACTTGAGCTTCAGGGTTTTGTCGTCGATCACCACCAGCGCCGACTCGTCTGCCTGGCCGCTCCACACGGAGAACCAGACTTCATCGCCGGCCTTGTTGTATTCCGGTTGCACAACGCGCATCGCGCCTTGCTTGATGCCCGCGTATTCGGCGATGGGCAGCACGGTGTAGCCGGCGTCGAGTTTGTCGATGTCGAACACCGCGACTGACTGGCTGAGTTTCGCGTCCGGGTTGAGGGTGGTGTCGACGTACAGGTGGCGAGAGTTGGGGTGGGTTTTGATAAACAGCGATCCGCCGCCCTGGCCCTTGAGCGAGGCGACCTGTTTCCAGGCGTATTGCGGGTGTTTGGTCGGGTCGGTGCCGATCAGCGAGATGCCGTCATCACCCAGGTGGCTGGTGGCCCAGACCGGGCCGTAGGTCGGATGGTTGAAGTTGGCGCCGCGACCCGGATGAGGGGTTTTGCCGACGTCCACCAGCGCGGTCAACTTGCGCTCCTTGGAGTCGATCACGGCGACCTTGTTGGAGTTGTTGGCGGCGGTCATGAAGTAGCGGTGCGTGCTGTCCCAACCACCGTCATGCAGAAAGGGCGCGGCGTCGATGTAGGTGACGGTGAGGTTTTTGATGTCCTGGTAATTGACCAGCATGACCTTGCCGGTTTCCTTGACGTTGACGATGAACTCCGGCCATTCGTGGGAGGCGATAATCGCCGCGACCCGGGGTTCCGGGTGATATTCCTGCTTGTCGACGGTCATGCCGCGGGTCGAGACGATCTGCTTCGGCTCCAGGGTTTCGCCATCCATGATGGTGAATTGCGGCGGCCAATAAGAACCGGCGATGGTGTACTTGTCCTCGTAGCCCTTGAACTTGGAGGTCTCGACCGAGCGTGCCTCGATGCCCACTTTGACTTCGGCGACCTTGGTTGGCTCGACCGGCCACAGGTCGATCATGTCGATCCGCGCGTCTCGGCCAATCACCAGCAGGTAGCGACCTGAGGCAGAGATCCGCGAGATGTGCACCGCGTAACCGGTCTCGATGAGTTTGACGATCTTCTTGCTGTCACCGTCGATCAGGGCGATCTTGCCGTCATCGCGCAACGTCACCGAAAACAGGTTGGGCAGGTTGAGTTTGCTCAGTTGCTTCTTCGGACGGTCCTCGGGTTTGACCAGCACTTTCCAGGTTTTCAGCGTCTCGGCCATGCCCCATTCCGGTGGCGTCGGCGGCGTGTGCTGAATGAAATTGGCCATGACCGTGATCTGATTCTTGGTCAGCGCATTGGACGTCCCCCAGTTCGGCATGCCCGCCGGTGAGCCGTAGGTAATCAAGGCCTCCAGATACGGTTGCCCGCGGCTCTGGGTAATGTCCGGTGTCAGCGGTTTGCCCGTGGCCCCTTTGCGCAAAACGCCGTGGCAGCCGGCGCAACGCTGGAAGTAGATTTCCTTGGACGAGTCGAACTCGGCCTGGCTCATGTCGGGAGCGCCAGCGGTTTTGACCATGGGCGGGTTGGCCGCAGCGGCGGCGGGCTCTTCAGCGCTGGCGGCATGACTCACCGCCAGGGCCAGTGCCGAACACAGCGTGGTCAGGGTCAGGGCAAACGTTTTTCTATTGCTGATCAGCATTCCATTTCTCCTCAGGCAAGACCTTTGCGATGTGCTGAAACGGCAGCGCAGAACGCAGGTTCTTAGTGCCGTGCAAGGCTATGCCCGAGCAGGCCAATGTTCGCTTGACGACGATCAAGTTTGCCGGCCATCTCACTTGCCAGGTTGTCGCAGGGGCCCGTAGCGTGTTCGTTGAATCCGCTTTTGGAACAGGCAGCCCATGGACCGTATCCAGTCTTGCGAACACCCGATCGAACCCTTCTACCAACCGCTCAATAATGAAGAGGCGCTGTTCGAACAAGCCTGGCGACACGGCATGCCGGTGCTGATCAAAGGCCCGACGGGGTGCGGCAAAACCCGTTTCGTCCAGCACATGGCCCATCGGCTGAAACTGCCGCTGTACACCGTGGCTTGCCATGACGATCTGAGCGCGGCCGACCTCATCGGCCGTCACCTGATCGGTGCCCAGGGCACCTGGTGGCAGGACGGGCCACTGACCCGCGCGGTGCGTGAAGGCGGCATCTGTTACCTCGACGAAGTGGTCGAGGCGCGTCAGGACACCGTGGTCGTACTGCATCCACTGGCCGATGATCGTCGGGAGCTGTTCCTGGAACGCACCGGCGAAGTGCTGAAGGCGCCGCCGTCATTCATGCTTGTGGTGTCTTACAACCCCGGTTACCAGAACCTGCTTAAAGGCATGAAACCCAGCACCCGCCAACGCTTCGTGGCGATGCGTTTCGGCTATCCGCCGGTGGCCGATGAGGAACGCATCGTTGCCCGAGAGGCTCAGGTGGACAGCGCACTGGCGGCGCAAGTGGTGCGGCTGGGGCAGGCACTGCGCCGGCTCGATCAACATGATCTGGAGGAGGTCGCCTCAACGCGACTGCTGATTTTTACCGCGCGGATGATCCGCTCCGGGATGAGCCCCCGTGAGGCGTGCATGGCCTGCCTGGCCGAGCCGCTCAGCGATGATCCGCTGACCGTTGCCGCGCTGATGGACGTGGTTGATGTCCACTTCGGCTGAGCCCACGGGCGTCTCGCGCCGTCACTTGCCGGGCGATCTGGCGATGTGGTTTTTCATTCTGGCCGAGCTGTCGGTATTCGCCATCCTTATCCTGACGTTCGCCGTGACCCAGGCGCTCAAGCCGCAGATGTTCAGTGAAAGCCGTCTGTTGCTGAACACCTCCACCGGGCTGGCGATGACCCTGAGCCTGCTCACCGCGGGGCTGCTCGCCGCGCTGGCGCAGGAGCAAGTCAGGCGCTCACGATCCCGTTACGGCGCCGTCTTCCTGCTGATGGCGTTGCTCGCCGCCAGTGTCTACGTGGGGCTGAAACTCACGGAATACCGACACTTGCTGGCCTCGGGGCTGGGCATGGAGCACAACACCTTTTTCACGCTCTACTGGATCCTTACCGGTTTTCATTTTCTCCACGTAGTGCTCGGTATGGTCATTCTCGGATGGCTGGCCGAGCGCTGTCGCCGTGGCCTGTACGACGCCAGCAAGCGCAGTGGCTTTGAATCCGGCGTGCTGTATTGGCACATGGTCGATCTGATCTGGGTCATGCTGTTTCCGCTGGTCTACGTGCTGAGTTGACGAGGTTCTCATGTCTGTTTCCAGGGTTTTGCTCGTCTGTTGGGCAGCGCTCGCGACGTTAAGCGTTTGCACCGTGGTGCTGGCTCAAGCCGGGGCGACGTGGTTGTTGTCGATTGCCATTTTGCTGGTGGCAGTCGGCAAGGCGTGGCTGATCACCGATGGCTTCATGGAGATGCGCCACGCTCCGCGACTGTGGCGCCGGTTGATGTTGAGCTGGGCGCTGGTGTTGGCGGCCGTTGTGGGGCTGACACTGGTGTCGTTCCACTGAAGGAACACCGTCTGTAAAACACCGCAACTCCAATGTGGGAGCGGCGGTGCGGCGATCCGACTTGCTCGCGAAGGCGGTGTGTCAGGCACATCAATTGCGACTGACACACCGCCTTCGCGAGCAAGCCCGCTCCCACATTCGATCGGCGTTGTCGGCAATACCCGACCAAAACCATCTGCCTTTCTTGATCGCCATCAAGCAGGTTTCAACCCTTCGCTTCCTATCATGGACGGGCCTAGCAAAGAGGAAGCGACCATGTCAGACACCTTCACCAAAGGCATGGCCAGGAATATCTACTTCGGGGGAAGCATTTTCTTCTTCCTGATATTCCTGGCCTTGACCTATCACACGGAACAGACCTTTCCGGCCCGCAGCAATGAAGCGCAGCTCACCGAGTCAGTGGTGCGCGGCAAGTTGGTCTGGGAGCAAAACAATTGCATCGGCTGCCACACGCTGCTGGGCGAGGGCGCCTACTTCGCGCCTGAGCTGGGCAACGTGTTCCAGCGGCGCGGCGGAGAGGCGGGCTTCAAACCCTTCCTGCATGCCTGGATGAAAATGCAGCCACTGGGCGTACCGGGCCGGCGCGCGATGCCGCAGTTCAAGTTGAGTGACCAGGAGGTGGATGACATCGCCGAGTTCCTCAAATGGAGCTCAAAAATCAACACCAATGGCTGGCCGCCAAACAAGGAGGGCTAAGCGATGAGCATTGCTAATCCGCATCTGAAATTCGCTTCGCAAGCCGTGGCCAAACCGTACTTCGTGTTCGCCCTGATCCTGTTTCTCGGCCAGGTGCTGTTCGGTTTGATCATGGGCCTGCAATACGTGATAGGGGACTTTCTGTTCCCGATCATTCCCTTCAACGTGGCGCGGATGGTGCACACCAACCTGCTGATCGTCTGGCTGCTGTTCGGGTTCATGGGCGCCGCCTATTACCTGATTCCGGAAGAAGCCGACCGCGAACTGCACAGTCCGAAACTGGCGATCATCCTGTTTTGGGTATTCGCCGCCGCTGGTGTGTTGACGATCCTGGGCTATCTGCTGGTGCCGTATGCCGGCCTGGCCAAACTGACCCACAACGAGCTGCTGCCGACTATGGGACGAGAGTTCCTGGAGCAGCCGACCATCACCAAGATGGGCATTGTGGTGGTGTGCCTGGGCTTCCTCTACAACATCGGCATGACCCTGCTCAAAGGTCGCAAGACCACCGTCAGCATGGTCATGATGACCGGGCTGATCGGGCTCGCGGTGTTCTTCCTGTTCTCCTTCTACAACCCAGGCAACCTGGCCCGCGACAAGTTCTACTGGTGGTGGGTGGTGCATCTTTGGGTGGAAGGTGTGTGGGAACTGATCATGGGCTCGATGCTCGCTTTCGTCCTGATCAAGATCACCGGTGTAGACCGGGAAGTCGTGGAGAAATGGCTCTATGTGATCATCGCCATGGCGCTGATTACCGGGATCATCGGCACCGGTCACCACTTCTTCTGGATCGGTGCGCCCGAGGTCTGGTTGTGGGTCGGTTCAATCTTCTCGGCACTCGAACCGCTACCGTTCCTGGCCATGGTGATCTTCGCCTTCAGCATGGTGAAGAACCGTCGCCGGCAACACCCGAACCGCGCCGCCACCCTGTGGGCCAAAGGCACCACGGTCACCGCGTTCTTCGGTGCAGGCGTCTGGGGTTTTCTGCACACCCTGGCTCCGGTCAACTTCTACACCCATGGTTCGCAACTGACGGCGGCTCACGGTCACCTGGCCTTTTACGGTGCTTACGCGATGATCGTGATGACCTTGATCAGCTACGCCATGCCGCGATTGCGCGGGCTGGGTGAAGCGGCTGACGAGCGCTCGCAAACCTACGAAATCTGGGGCTTCTGGTTGATGACCCTGTCGATGGTGATGATTACGCTGTTCCTCACCGCAGCGGGTGTCGTACAGGTTTACCTGCAACGCTGGCAGGCCGATGGAGTCGCGTTGCCATTCATGGCCACGGTCGAACATCTGCAGGTGCTGTTCTGGGCCCGTCTGGGTGCCGGTCTGGGGTTCTTCGCCGGGCTCGCGTGTTACCTGTTCAGCTTCAAGCAGCGTGGCCGCGCAGCCTTGCGCGCCCCGGCTGCCGTGGTTCCTTCATGAGCCGTTGTAACGGCTAGAAAAGGTCGGCCCGGCTGATACAGCGGGCCGTTTTTTTGCTTTACAAAAAGGGCAAGTACCATGGCCTTTACCGTCGAACTGGAAGAGTGGGTAGGCAGTGTCTGGCATCGCTTCATCACCCGGCGCGCCAGCCCGGACTTCCCTGAAGCCCGCGTCGAGCTGGCCAGTCAACAACGACCACTGGCGCTGCTGTTTCGCGCCATGGGCGGCGCCAGCGGCATCGGTGTCGAAGCCGCCAGCGACCGCGATCTGCTGTTGCGACGCAACGTGCTGCAGCAGATCGCCGGCACCTGCAAACAAGTGCCCTTGGCGTGGTGCGACGAGGCGAACCTTCGCCTGCCGTCGAGCCTCGCGGTGTTCCCTGAAGTCGCACTGAACGAGGAACTTTATCGTTGGCTCGCGTTGCTGGCAGCCCAGGCCGGTCAAATGCGGCACTGGGGTCGAGACAATCAGCGCTGGACGCAACAGCTGTTGCGGCGCTATCCCGCGTTACGTGCCCGGTACAAACGCCTGGTCGATGCGCATCTGCAATTGCGCCCGGATCCGGCAACATTGAATACCGGCGAAGCTGCGTTGGAACGAGCGTTATGTCAGGCGCTACGCGATCCCGGCAGTGTCGAACATTTTCCCCGCAGCGAACGGGCCGCCTGGCCGCTGCCGCTGTGGTTGTACCCGCCGCAACACCTCGCGAGTCCGCAGGCGGCCGACCTCGGTGACGAGTCGGAAGAGTCGCTGACGACCCCTCCCGGTGAGCAGAAAGGTGGAAGCAAACGCGCCAAGCGGATCGATGAAGGCAACCGAGATGGCGGGTTGTTAATCGTGCGCCTGGAGAACCTGTTCAGCTGGACCGAACACGTGGACCTGGATCGCTGGTCAGACGACAGCGAAGACCCGGACGCGGCCAGAGTCGCCGAGGACCTGGACGAATTGAGCCTGTCGCGCACCCGTCTGCGCAAGGGCGGCGGCCTCAAGCTGCACCTGGATTTGCCGCCCGCCGATGTTGACGATATTCCCCTGGGCGAAGGCATCAAGTTGCCGGAGTGGGACTATCGCAAACAACAGAGGCAGGACGCCTTCGTCAATCTGCAAATGATGGTGCCCCGCGATTGTGAGGCGCAGCCACTGCCGCCACGTCTGAAATCCTCGGCGCACCGTCTGCGCCGCCAGTTCGAGCAATTGCGCAACGACCGCCAATGGTTACGCCAGCAACCTCAAGGGTCTGAACTGGACATGCAGGCCTGGCTGGATTTTCACGTTGAACGCGAGCATGGCCAGTGTGCGGAACGCGGTCTGTTCATGGAACAACGGCAGACGCGCCGCGACCTGGCGTGCCTGTTGCTGGCTGATGTGTCGATGTCCACCGACGCGCATTTGAACGATGAGCATCGGGTGATTGATGTGATCCGCGACAGTTTGCTGCTGTTCGGCGAAACCCTGTCGGTGCTCGGCGATGATTTCGCCCTGTACGGGTTTTCCTCGCTGCGTCGTCATCAAGTGCGCATGCAGGAACTCAAATCCTTCACCCAGCGTTATGACGACAACACCCGCGGTCGCATTCAAGGGCTCAAACCGGGTTATTACACCCGCATGGGCGCCGCCATCCGCCACGCCACCCAGCTGCTGGGCAAGAGCAAACGACGCAGCAAACTGTTACTGCTGCTGACAGATGGCAAACCGAATGATCTGGATCTGTATGAGGGGCGCTACGGCGTTGAAGACACCCGCGAGGCGGTGCTGGAGGCACGGCGTCAGGGGTTGACGCCGTTCTGTATCACGATTGATCGCGAGGCTGGCGATTACCTGCCTTACATGTTCGGTGCCAATGGCTACACCTTGATCCGCCAGCCCGAGCAATTACCCCTGCGCTTGCCGCAGTTGTACCGTCAGTTGACCCAACCGTGATCGACACGGTCTCTGTAGCAGCTGACGAGCCTGCGAGGCAGCGTTCGGCTGCGAAGCAGTCGTCAAACCAGTCGCCGCGGTGTGTCAGGTAAAAAGGGGACTCAGGATTTACGACTGCTGCGCAGCCGAACGCAGCCTCGCAGGCTCGGCAGCTGCTACAGGGGAAATGTGCGGGGATCAGATACTGCGTGGCAGCCAGAAAAACATCGCTACGCAGAAGATCGTCAGGCCGATGCAGAACCACATGAATCGGCGCAGCCGACGTTGCGCCGCGTGTGCAGCCAATGCCGGCAGGGGCATGCCGCATTGGCGGCACTCGGTTTCTTGCGCAGGGTTTACGTGTTGGCAATACAAACAGACGGGCATGGCACTCACTCGAACTGTTCCAGGCGCAGACGATCGAGAATGGCGATCTGGCGGCCGTCCTGGGTGATGATGTTTTCATCGATCAGGCGACGGATGATCCGCGAAAAGGTTTCCGGCTGGATCGACAGATGCCCGGCAATCAATTGCTTGGCCATCGGCAGCTCGAATTGGCTGTCAACGGTTTGCTGGCGCACCAGCTGCGTCAGCAGATAGCGCACGACCCGGTGGGTGGCGTTTTTCAGGGACAGGGTTTCAATTTCGTTGACCCGTTGATGCAGGCGAACGCAGAGCTTGCCGAGCAGCGCAAAGGTCAGTCGACTATTGCTCTGCAGCAGTCGCATGTAGGTGTTGTTGGATAACCGATAGAGCTGAGTCGGGCAGATCGCTTCTGCCGAGGCCACATAGTTCGGGGTGTCCATCAGCATCATCGCCTCGGCGAAGGTTTGCCGATCGCTGATCACCTCAAACACTTTCTCCTGCCCATCCGGTGTCAGGCGGTAGATTTTCACCGCCCCGGCAATGATGAAATAAAACGAGTCTGCCGGCTCACCCTGACGGAACAACGGTTCGCCTTTGTCGATGCTCAACAAGTGGCTGGTACTCATCAATTCATCCAGCTGTTCTTCGTTCAGCGGCTCGAACAAGTGATGACTGCGCAGAATCTGGTGATGGACGCGATGAAGCACCATAAGAATTCATCCTGAGGATTGAGGAGGGGATGGCGATCAAGTCAAACGAGGCCCAGTGAGACGCCGCTGGCCAACGCCAGAACCGAGGTCAACACCACAAACCAGGCCAGTGGCTGGATGACTTTTTTCATGACGACTCCTGGGGATCGAGAGGGATCAAGGTTTGTTCGATTGCCGAAAGCTTGAGCAAGACGCGGGCCATGCCTGGAGGCCCTTGTTTATTAGGGTTGTCAGATAAGAGGGTAAAAACGACCACAAGCTTTATGGTTTAAATAACCATTAAAGGGTCATTTGTACCCTGAGCCGATCAGCCCTGTGGGAGCGAGCTTGCTCGCGATAGCGGCGGGTCAGCCGACATTGATGCTGAATGTACCGCTGTCATCGCGAGCAAGCTCGCTCCCACAAGGGCAAACTCCCTCGCCACTGGAAAACGAGAAAGCTGCGGGGCACGCCCCTTGCACACTTGATCTGCGACAAAGGCAATTGATCGTCAATACCCGATCATTGCCCCCGGACTTACCTTGACGCGTGCGGGTTTGCGTCAGGTCAGCAGCAAGGTAAAGGAGTGGTTTTATGCAAGTGCTTGACCGCCGTAAAGCGATGGCCATCGCGCCGCTGTTACGTTTGGCCTTTCGGCCATTTTTCCTCGCCGGCTGCCTGCTGGCCGTGCTGGTCATTCCGCTCTGGCTGGCTGCCTTCAGTGGTGGGCTTTCCGGTTGGCAGCCAGCGGGTGGCTGGCTGGGCTGGCATCGACACGAATTGTTATTCGGGTTCGGCTTGGCGATCATCGCGGGTTTTCTGCTGACGGCCGTGCAAACCTGGACCGGTCGTCCCGGCATCAGCGGGCGACCCCTGGCCGCGCTGGCATTGCTGTGGTTGTTGGCGCGCGCGGCCTGGCTGGTTAATGCTCCGTGGCCGGTGCTTGCGGTACTGGAATTGGCGTTCCCGCTGGCGGTGGCCGCGCTCATGGGTTTCACCCTGTGGAAGGTGCGGCAGACACGTAACTACCCGATTGCGGTGGTGCTGCTGTTGTTAGCGGCGGCCGACGGGTTGTCCCTGTACGGCCTGGTCGAAGGTCATGAAGGCTGGCAGCGTCAAGGCGTGCTGACCGGCCTCTGGCTGGTGGCGGCGATGATGGGGTTGATCGGCGGGCGGGTCATTCCGTTCTTCATCCAGCGCGGCCTCGGCAAGGTCGAAGGCGTTACCCCCTGGCCGTGGCTGGATTGGCTGCTGCTGATTGGCTCACCGCTGGTGGCGTTGTTGTATGCCGCCGGACCTGCGCTTGACCCCAATCTCTGGGTGGGCCTGTTGTTCGCCGCGTTGGCCGCCGGGCATCTGGTGCGTCTGGTTCGCTGGCATGATCGCGCCCTCTGGCGCGTGCCGTTGCTGTGGTCGTTGTACCTGGCGTATGCCTGGTTGGCGGTGGCCTGTCTCGCAATGGCGCTGTGGCATTTCGGCGTGCCGGTGAACCCGAGTCTGGCGGTGCATTGCCTGACGATCGGCGCCATGGGCGGCCTGGTGTTGGCGATGATCGCGCGGGTCAGCCTGGGACATACCGGCCGCTCGCTGGAGCCGCCGTCGGGCATGACTTTGGCGTTCATTTTGCTCAACCTGGCGTGCTTGAGCCGGGTCGTGTTGATCCTGTTCTTTCCCCTGCCTGCGTTGTGGCTGGCCGGTCTGTGTTGGGCGCTGGCGTTTGCGCTGTACGCCTGGCGCTATGGGCCGATGCTGCTGCGAGCCCGGGTGGACGGCCATCCAGGCTAAGCAAGTGAATTGATGGAGGCTGCCGGTGTTATATCCCTTTTTACTGGTCACCCACTTGCTGGCGGCGATTGCCTTCATCGGCACGCTGTTTTTCGAGGTGGTGATCTGGCACCGCGCCCGCCAGCAGTTGGCGGATGCCGCGCAATCGACCGCAGATCAAGCGATTGCAGTGCGTTCGCGCAAGGTGCTGCATGGCGTGGTGTTGCTGTTGTATGGCGCCGGCATCAGCCTGGCGTGGCAGCACCGTGGCGTATTGAGTCAGCCGCTGGCCAGCAGTTTTGGCACGTTACTGAGCCTGAAGATCGTCCTGGCCCTGAGCATCATCGGCCATTACTTCCTGCTGGCGTACTGGCTGAAAAGCGCACGACTGACTGCGCCCCGTGCCAGCTGGATTCGCCGCAGCATCCTCGTGCACATGGTGTTGATCGTGATCCTGGCCAAGGCGATGTTCTATTGGCACGGTTGATCGCCAGCCGTCCCTGACAGACAAAACCCACGTCAACCGGTGGGCTGGCGCGGGTAGGGTGTGAGCGGCAATCGATCAATGACGACGGTTCAAGGCGTTAACAAACAACACGTTGTTTTCCAGATGGATGTGTTGCATCAGGTCGTCACGAAACTCCAGCAGCCCACGATACAGGGCACGCCAGGTGTTACAGGCATCGGGCGGCGGGGTGATGTTGTTGGTCAGTGCGAGCAGCTTTTCGAGGGCTTCGCCATGTTGATCATGTTCAAAGCGCAGCACCTGGATCGGCGGCGCGGCCTGAGGGCCGATGCCCTGTTGCAGCATCGGGAAGAGCACTTGTTCTTCCTTGAGCATGTGGCCTTCGAGTTCTTGTTGCATGTCGGTCAGCAGATCGGCCAGGCCGTTGGGGCAGCTGCTGCGCGGACCGTGGACCTGCTCAACGCGACGGGCCAGGCGGATCAGTTCCGGCAGTTGCTCGCGATGGCGAGCGTGGTAGCGCGCCAGAAGGTGGGCGATCAACAGCTCCGACGGTTCGTTGCGCCAGTCGTGTTGGGTTTCGCCGGTGTCTTGCAGCCGGTGCAGCGCATCGGCAATCAGGACCGGATCGAGGTCTTTGCCAGCGGCTGCTTCGCGCAGGTTTTTATGCCCGCCACAACAGAAGTCCAGTTTGAAGGTGTGAAAAATCCGCGTGGCGCCGGGAATGTCGCAAGCCAGTTGGCCGAGGCTTTGTTCCAGTAGGGTCAGGCTCATCAGGGGTTCCTTGTTTGGATTTCAACGGTTCCCCAGGCTCATTGCATCCGGCATGCCATATTTAACGTGTTGAAAAATAACGCTTATTTATTAGTTGTGGTGATAGGCACCCGGACGCTTTAGGGTGAATCCAACCATAGAGGGTAATAACTACCATGCTGCGTGAAAGCCTGGCGGCCGACCTGATTGTCGAGTTGCCCAATGCTGTGCGGTTGCAACGACTGGTCCAGACCCTGCGCGAGTACTTCAACAGTGGCGCCGTGGGATTGCTGCGTCTGGATGACGACAGCCTGAGGCCGGTTGCGACGGTGGGGCTGGTGCATGAAGCGTTGGGGCGCCGGTTCGTCATCGCCCAGCATCCGCGGCTGGCGGCGATCATGGCGTCGCGCGAACCCACCTGGTTCGAGCCCGACAGTCGCCTGCCGGATCCCTATGACGGCTTGCTCGACAATCACGCCGGCGAACCGATGCCGGTGCACGACTGCATGGGCGTGAGCCTGTACGTGGAGGGGCGGATCTGGGGCGCGATCACCCTCGATGCGCTGCACGCCGGGACCTTCGACAGCCGTGCGCGGGAAGAACTCAAGCGCTGCACCTTGCAGATCGAAGCCGCCGTGCGAGTCACCCGGCTTGAGCAGGAAAACCGCAGCCTGCGCTTGTCCCGCAGCGATATTCAAGACGTGCGCAGGCCGGCTGATGAAGGCGAAATCCTCGGGCAGAGTGAGGTGCTGCATCAGTTGCTCAATGAACTGGACGTACTCGCCGATTCCGAGCTGCCGGTGTTGCTGCTGGGCGAAACCGGCGTCGGCAAAGAGCTGTTCGCCCGGCGCTTGCATCGTCTGTCGCGCCGCAGTCATAAGCCTCTGGTGCAGGTCAACTGCGCCGCTTTGCCGGAGTCTCTGGCAGAGAGTGAATTGTTCGGCCATGTCAAAGGCGCGTTTTCCGGCGCCACCAGTGACCGTGCCGGACGTTTCGATGCGGCCAACGGTGGCACGCTGTTTCTCGACGAAGTCGGTGAATTGCCATTGGCTGTGCAAGCGAAGCTGCTGCGCACCCTGCAGAACGGCGAGATCCAGCGCCTCGGCGCCGACAAGCCGTTGCATGTCGATGTGCGCATCATCGCCGCGACCAACCGGCACCTGCCGGATAGCATCCGCGACGGCTTGTTTCGGGCCGATCTGTATCACCGGCTTTCGGTGTACCCGGTGCCGATTCCGCCGCTGCGCGAGCGGGGCAACGATGTGTTGATGCTGGCCGGGCATTTCCTTGAACTCAATCGGGCGCGGCTCGGCCTGCGCGGTTTGCGTCTGTCGCCGGCGGCCGAGCGGGCGCTGCTGGCTTACAGCTGGCCGGGCAACGTGCGCGAGCTGGAACATGTGATCAGCCGAGCCGCATTGAAGCAGCTCAGTCGCGGCACGAGTCGCACCCTGATCATGACGCTGGAACCCGAGATTCTGGACCTCGACAGTGCCATGGGCGGGCAGGGCGCGGTCGTCGAAAGTCCCCTGGACGTGATGGCTGATGAGCCGTTCCAGCCCCTGGGTGAAGCGGTCGACGATTACCAGCGCAAGAAAATCCTCCAGGCCTTGAGCCTGTCCGGGGAAAACTGGGCCAGCGCTGCGCGGATTCTGGAAGTCGATCCCAGCAACCTGCACAAACTGGCTCGGCGTCTGCGTCTCAAATAAGGCTGGGCATGCTCAGTGTTGATGGTGGTCAAGGTGGTCTTGCGCAGTGCATCGCACACTGGGCAGAACCTTTTTGGAGATCACCGGCATGCCCCTTTCCCTGGCACAGATGCGCCGCAACTACACCCTTTTTGGCCTGCAAGACGAGTCGGAGCTGGACGACCCGATGACCATGTTCCGGCAATGGATGCAACTGGCCCGCGACACCGAGCGCGCGCCTGTCGAAGCCAACAGCATGGTGTTGGCGACGGTCGACAGTGAAGGTCGCCCACACTGCCGGGTCCTGCTGCTCAAGGGCTTGAGCGATGAAGGCTTCACATTTTTCGGCAATTACCAGAGTGACAAAGGCCAGCAACTGGCCGCCAACCCGCATGCCGCCATGACCTTTTTCTGGCCGGGGCTGGAGCGTCAGGTGCGTATCGAAGGCCAGGTCTCCAGGCTCGACCCGACGCTGTCGGATGCGTACTTCGATTCCCGCTCACAGGACAGTCGCCTGGGCGCCTGGGCTTCACCGCAAAGCCGGCCGTTGGCCAATCGCGCCGAGCTTGAATCGCTGTTGATACAAACCACCCAACGTTTTGCCGGCAAGACCGTGCCGCGGCCCGAGCATTGGGGCGGCTACTGCCTGCACCCTGATCGTCTGGAATTCTGGCAAGGCCGTGCCGACCGCTTGCATGACCGTCTCGATTACCGTTTGCGCGATGGTGTATGGCAACGCAATCGCCTGGCGCCTTGAGATCCACTGCGCAGGTCATGTAGCGACGCAGGTCAATGTGGGAGCGGGCTTGCTCGCGAAGGCGGTGTGTCAGTCACCATTGATGTTGCCTGACACACCGCCTTCGCGAGCAAGCCCGCTCCCACAAGTTATGTACCCTGTGGAGGTACCTCCTTGGAGGAATAGGCTCACTGCGGATTCCGGTTCAGGCTTTGTCCCATACCCTCATTCACGGGAAGGCTTGGATATGGCCCATCTGGCGCAACGCACGTTTGAACCGCTGAACATTGCCGTGCTGACCATCAGCGATACGCGCACCTTTGACACCGACACCTCGGGGCAGACCCTGACGGATTTGCTGCAAACGGCCGGGCATGTATTGATCGATCGTGGTCTGGTCAAAGACGACATTTATCAGATCCGCGCCAAGGTCTCCCACTGGATCGCCGACCCTCAGGTTCAAGTGATACTGATGACCGGCGGCACCGGTTTCACCGCGCGCGACAACACTCCGCAAGCGGTTTTGCCGTTGCTGGACAAACACGTGGAAGGCTTCGGCGAATTGTTCCGCCAGGTGTCCCTGGCGGAAATCGGCATGTCCAGTCTGCAGTCACGGGCATTGGCCGGGATGAGCAATGGAGTGCTGGTGTGCTGCGTTCCGGGTTCGCCCGGCGCGTGTCGAACCGCCTGGAACCAGATCCTGCTCGAACAGTTGGACAGCCGCACCGGCCCGTGCAATTTCGCCCCGCATTTGAAGCCGCAAGGGCAACGGGTCATCGACGCCTGCGAGACCCGCTCATGACTGGCCGGGTGTGCGACCTCGGCCACCTGATGCCAGTGGACGAGGCCATCAGCCGTCTGCTGGATCAGGCTCCGCCGCCGCCCCTGGCGCAAAAGATCGGGCTGGATCAGGCCTTGGGGCGGGTGCTGGCGGCGGACATTCATTCCCCCGTCAACCTGCCGGCCTGGGACAACAGTGCCATGGACGGTTATGCCCTCAGGGCCGCTGACCTGCCACCGGACGGTGGCTGTTTGTTGATTGGCGGACGAATCGCGGCGGGGGACCAGGCGTGCTCGCCCTTGCTCGCGCAGCAGACGGTACAGATCTTTACCGGCGCGCCATTGCCGCCGGGTGCCGACACGGTGGTGCCGCAGGAGCGCTGCCGGATCGAGGGCGAGCGTGTCTGGTTTCCGCCCGTAAACGCCGGCGATCACGTGCGCAAGGAAGGTGAGGAGGTTCGCCGAGGAGACCTGTTGCTCCAGGCCGGTAAACGCCTGCGTGCGCAAGAAGTGGGGTTGCTGGCCGGCGCTGGCATTGCGCGGGTCGAGGTTTATCGACCGCTGCAGGTGTGCTTGCTCAGCAGCGGCAATGAACTGTGTGAGCCGGGCGATCCATTGGCGCCGGGGCAGATTTACAACAGCAATCGTTACTGCCTCGCGGCGTTGTTGAGTGGCTGGGGCGTCGAGGTGCATGACTATGGCGTCATGGCCGATGAGTTGGCGGCCAGCCGGCATGCCTTGAGCCTGGCGTCTTCGGAATGCGACCTGCTGTTGAGTTCCGGTGGCGTCTCGGTGGGCGAGGAAGATCACCTCAAACAGGCCATCGAGGAACTCGGCAGTCTGGATTTCTGGCGGCTGGCCATTCAGCCGGGTAAACCGCTGGCCTTCGGCGAAGTGGCCGGAAAACCGTGGATCGGCATGCCGGGAAATCCTTCGGCGGCGCTGATTACCGCGTTGGTGGTGGTGCGTCCGTTCTTGCTCAGGGCACAAGGCGTGGTTGACGTGTTGCCGCGGCCATTGGCCGTGCCCGCCGGGTTCGACTGGTTGCAGCGTAACAAGCGTCGGCAGTACCTGCGGGCTCGGCTGACGCCTGGTGCTGACGGCCAGTTGAGTGTGGAGCTGCACCCTCAGCAAAGCTCGGCGATGTTGACCGCCGCGTGTTGGGCTGACGGGCTGGCGGTGATCGAGTGCGAGCAGCAAGTGCTCAAGCACGACAGCGTGATGTTCCTGTCCTTCGCCGACCTGATGCATTGATCGCAATTGATTGCCGTCAAGGCTCTGCCTGCCGGTCTCGCTAGACTGGCAGCGCCTTTTTCGATCGCTGCGCCACAGGCATCGATTGAGGGTCGAGACGCGATTTTCCATGAGGATTACCCATGCAACTGGTCTGCCCGGCAGGGAACCTGCCTGCGCTAAAAGCGGCGGTGCGCCAAGGCGCCGATGCCGTTTATGTCGGTTTTCGCGATGACACCAATGCCCGGCATTTCGCGGGGCTGAACATGGACGACAAACAGTTCGACGCGGCGGTCGCCCACATTCGCCAGCATCAACGCAAACTCTACGTCGCGGTCAACACGTACCCGCAACCCAAGGGCTGGGAACGCTGGCAGCGCGCGGTCGATCGTGCCGCCGATTTCGGTGTGGATGCGCTGATCGCCGCCGATCCCGGCGTGCTCAACTACGCCAGCCAGCGGCATCCGCAGCTGGCGTTGCACCTGTCGGTCCAGGGCTCGGCGACCCATGCCGCGGCATTGGAGTTTTATGCGCAGCGCTACGGGATTCGTCGCGCGGTGCTGCCGCGGGTGTTGTCGCTGGCGCAGGTACGCCAGGTGGCTGCGAGTAGCCCGGTGCCCATCGAAGTGTTTGGCTTCGGCAGCTTGTGCATCATGGCCGAAGGGCGTTGCCATCTGTCGTCCTACATTACCGGCGAGTCGCCAAACCTGTGCGGTGTCTGTTCGCCAGCCAAAGCGGTGCGCTGGAGCGAAGACGCTGAAGGCTTGAGCGCACGGCTCAGTGAAGTGCTGATCGACTGTTACACCCCTGATGAACCCGCCGGTTACCCAACCCTGTGCAAAGGCCGCTTCCTGGTCGGCGGCAAACGCTTTCATGCACTGGAAGAACCCACCAGCCTCGACACTCTGGACTTGCTGCCGGAATTGACGGCCATCGGCGTCGAAGCGATCAAAATCGAGGGCCGGCAACGCAGCCCGGCCTATGTGGAGCAAGTCACCCGCGTCTGGCGCGCGGCACTGGATGCCCATCGTGGCTCGCCGGGCAGTTTTCGGGTCAAGGACGAATGGCGCCGGGTGCTGGCCGGTTTGTCCGAAGGCAGCCAGACCACCCTGGGTGCTTACCATCGATCATGGCAATGAGGGAGGCGACATGAAGCTCAGCCTTGGACCGGTCCTGTTTTATTGGGACAAAGAGCAACTCAGCAACTTTTACGCCGAGATGTCGGCCTTACCCCTGGATGTGATTTATCTGGGGGAAACCGTGTGTTCGAAACGCCGGGCCTTTTCACTGGATCAATGGCTGGGTCTGGGGCGCGAGTTGCAGGAATGCAGCCAGGCACAGTTGGTGATCTCGAGCCTGACGCTGATCGAAGCAGCGTCCGAGCTCTCCAGCCTGCGGCGGCTCTGCGACAACGGCCAATTGCTGGTGGAGGCCAACGACATGGGCGCGGTGCAGTTTCTGGCCGAGCGCAAGCTGCCGTTCGTGGGCGGTCCGGCGCTGAATTTGTACAACGGTCATACGCTCGCGCAACTGCTGGACTGCGGGATGACCCGTTGGGTGCCGCCAGTGGAGTGTTCGGCGGCGCTGATTGGCGATGTGCTCGATCAGGTGCGCGAACTGGGCCGTGAGGTTCCGGAAGTTGAAATCTTTGCCTATGGGCATTTGCCGTTGGCCTATTCCGCGCGCTGTTTCACCGCTCGGGCGGAAAACCGGCCCAAGGACGACTGCCAGTTTTGCTGCATCAACTACCCCGACGGCCTGCCGTTGACCAGTCAGGAAGGGCAGGCGCTGTTCACCATCAACGGTATTCAAACGATGTCGGCCGAGGTGACCAATCTGCTGGCGGATTACACCGGGCTGGTGGCCTGTGGCGCTGACTTGTTGCGTCTGAGCCCTCGCGCTCAGGGCATGGCCGAGGTCATTGCCGCCTATCAACGGGTACGTTTGGGCGAGACGCCGCCGCTGTTCGTCGACGGTTGCAACGGCTACTGGCATGGCCAGGCCGGTATGTTGCGCGTCGAGGAGGTCGGCCTGTGTTGAATCGGAAAAAGTGGCTGTTGAAAGGTGCCGACCGGTTGTTGCCGCTGGTGCGCCGGGTGCCTTTTGCGGTGCAGCGCCTGGCGTTGCAGCAGGCGCTCAATCGCTGCCTCGCCGAGCCGTTGCGCGATGGTGAATTCGAGGTGTTGCGCGGGCGTTGGATGTGCCTGCGGATTCCGGACCTGGGGTTGTCCTGGTTCCTGACGCTGACCCGTGAAGGGTTGCGAATTGCTGAGCGCGCCAACGCGCACGTGACCATCAGCGGTAACTGGCGCGAGTTTTTATTGCTGGCCAGCCGTCAGGAAGATCCGGACACGCTGTTCTTTCGCAGGCGTCTGGTGATCGAGGGTGATACGGAGTTGGGGCTGGCGCTGAAGAACTTGATCGACAGCCTTGATCCTGATGTGTTGCCGGTGTGGCTGTGGCGCAATCTGGAGCGGGCAGGGAAGGGGTTGGCGGCGCAGTAGAACCTGCGCCCCCCGATCCACTGTGGGAGCGAGCTTGCTCGCGATGACGGCGGCACATTCAACATTGATGTCGACTGTTCTACCGCTATCGCGAGCAAGCTCGCTCCCACAGTGGTTTTTCGTTGGCCGTCAGGCCAAAGTTTCCTGCTGGTTTACATGCTGCCGAGCATCACTGGCAATCAACTGCTTGATCCCTTCAAACAACTCATCCCCCTGCGCCTGCGTGCAGTCCTCGCCGTAGCGCTTACGCAACCCGTAATGGCTAAGAATCAAGTGCACATCCGCGTGCAGACCATGCTGCTTCAGGCAGTTTTCAACGCATTGCAACGGGCAACCATCCAGCGCAAAAATCCGCCGTCCCGAGCGTGCCTTGTTGACCAGTGCCGCCACATGCCCGCCAACCCCGACGATGCAGGACATTTCAGCCAGGCCACTGCGATCAAGCCGCACGGCCAGGGTGTTGGCCAGTTGGGCGACGTTGGAGCAGCCTGAGCAAGAGTAAATCAGAGGCAAGGTTGAACGGGACATGAGCGCTCTCCATGGATGGACTTCTTCAGTGTGCAAGGCCGGTGGCGTTGCGCATTGACTGCGGTCAATTCCGTCTACTGGAAGGCCGCCAGATCCTCTTCGGCGAGGATGCTGATGTTGCGCCGTTCCATCGCGATCAGGCCGCTGTCCACCAGTCGGTGCAAGATCCGCGAAAAGGTTTCCGGCTGGATACCCAGCTTCGAGGCGACCAGGCGTTTGGACACCTGCAAGACAATCAAGCCGCTGACCGGGTTGCGTTCCTGGAACAGAAAGTTGATCACCCGACGGCTCGCACTGGCCATGGTCAAGGTGTCGATGTCGCGAAGACGCAGATGCAAATGCACGCTCATGCTCGCCAGGATCGCCAGGCAAACTTTCGGCTGGTCTTCCAGGGCGTTGCGGTAATGGCTGCCCTCGATACTCACCAGCACGCTGTCCTTCAGCGCCGTGGCGCTCACCGGGTAGAGACGGGCCTGGCTGAACAGCAAGGCTTCGGCAAAGGTCTGGCCGGGCTGAATGATCTCCACCAGGTTTTCCTGACCTTCGCCGGTAAGCCGGTACAACTTGATCTGGCCGCTGACCAGCAGGAAAAAGCGCTTGGCCGGATCGCCTTGGTGCATGAGTGTGCTGTGACAGGCCAGGCGTTTGAGCATCGCCAGGCCGCAGACTTCCTCGAAGATTTTCTCCGGGAGCTGGCTGAACAGATGATGACGGCGCAACGTTAAAACGATGGAAGGGTGGGTCAGCATGGCGTACCTCCGCTGACGCTCATAGTAGAGAGCGCCGGACGGATGACCTATGCCTCTGCCGGCCTACCTCCAAGGAGGCATGCCCGTCAGCCGGCATTGCGCAGATGCTCCATGGCCCACACCGCCGCCTCGACCCGCGAGCGCAAGCCGAGTTTGTGCAGCAGGTTTTTCACGTGAACCTTGACCGTGCCTTCGGTGATGCCCAGCTTGTGCCCGATGACTTTGTTGCTGAAGCCGCTGGCGATGGTTTTCAACACCTGGCGTTCACGCTCGGTCAGTTCCACCACGGTCTGACGCTGCGGTGAGCGCAGCGCCTGGGCCATGACTTGGGTCAGCCCCGGGCTGATCACCAATTCGCCGTTCAAGGCATTGCGGATGTACTGAATCAACAGTTCGGGCTCCATGTCCTTGAGCAGGTAGCCGTCGGCATCCAGACGCAGCGCGTCGCGAATATCGTCTTCGGCATCCGAGACCGTAAACAGCAGCACCTTGCCGGTGTAGTGCATCGCCCGTAATTGGCGCAGGGTTTCAATGCCATTCATCAGCGGCATGTTGTTGTCGAGCAACACCAGGTCCGGTTGCAGCGGCTCGATCAGTCCGAGCGCTTCTTCACCGTTGCTGGCTTCACCGACGATCAGGAAATCGTCTTCGAGTTCGAGCATCTGGCGGATGCCATGCCGCATCATCGGGTGGTCGTCGACCAGCAGGATGGTGTGTTGCAGGGACGGGTTCATGTGACGCTACCTTCTGTTTGCTGCCCGAGAAACTCCGGGTGGAATTCCAGTTGGACGAGGGTGCCTTGCGGCTCCCTGGAGCCTATTTCGAGTTGACCGCGCAAGCTGCGGGCCCGCTCATCCATGATTTTCAGGCCATGGTGTTCGCGTTGGTCGACGTTGCCGCTGAAGCCGCGCCCGTCGTCTTCGACGATGAGCCTCACGGTTTCACCGTCCTGACGCAGTTGCAGCCAGGCGTTTTGCGCATGGGCGTGGCGCAGGCAGTTGGAGAGCGCCTCGCGGGTGATCTGCAAGATGTGGATTTGCTCGCTGGCCGATAACTGAAAGGCCAGTGCGTCGACGTGCAGGTGCACCTGGAATTCCCCGCGACGGGAGAACTCCTCGGCGGTGTCCTTGAGTTCCTGCACCAGCCCCGCATCGTGAATCTGCAAGCGAAAGGTGGTCAGCAACTCGCGTAACTGGCGGTAGGCATTGTTCAGCCCCTCGCGCAGTTCGGCAGCCACGTTTTCCAGGGTTTCGACCGGTTCGCCACGACGCATCAGGGTTTGCAGGCGGCTGACTTGCAGCTTCATGTAGGACAGGGCCTGGGCCAGTGAGTCGTGCAGTTCGCGGGCGATGATCGTGCGCTCGTCGAGCAGCAGCAGGCGATGATCCTGTTCCCGTTGACGCTTGAGCGAGAGCGAGGTGCCGATCAGGTTGGCCAAGGCCTGGATCAGTTGGGTTTCCCAGGCTTGCGTCGGGTGCCCGTCGACAAAATGCGCCTTGAGTTCACCCAGTTCGCTGCCCTGATTGCTGATGCTGAAGGTTTGCGGGCTGGCTTTATGGTGCTTCTGACACGTGGCGCAATCGCTGCTGGCGCAGACTTCCCGGATGTTCGCACCGTGGAGGGCGAGCAACTGCTGGGCCGGTGCCTGCAATTGCCCTTGCAGACACAGCGACAGGCGCAAGCCGGGCAGGCGCTGCTGGAAGCGTCGGATCAACTCATCCAACCCTTCGGCATTGGCCAGGCGAGTGGCCAGGCTTCGACTGCTTTGGTACAGCAACTCGAGGGCGGCATTGGCTTGTTGCAGGTTCAGGGTTTTTTGCTGGACCTGACTCTCAAGGGTGCGATGCGAGTCTTCGATCGTCTCGGCCATGGCGTTGAAGCTCATGGCCAACTGGCCCAGTTCGTCTTGGGACTGATGGTTGACCCGCACCTTGAAATCGCCGCGACGAAAGCGCTGGGTCGCATCCACCAACTCTTTCAAGGGCATGACGACCCCGTACTGCAATTCGTAGAGCCCAATCAGCAGGACGAACAGGGTGGTGAACAGGGCCAGGCCCTGGATCACCTGTTGCCAGCCTTGCTTCTGTTCGCTTTGGCGCTGTAACAGGTTGACGAACTGGTTCAGTTGTTCAATGAAGGGCAGGGCCTGGACCTGAAAATAGGCGGCATCACCGCGCTCCAGTGCCGGACGCAAATCCTCGTTCCAGTGTTGCTGGATTTGCCCATAGCTGATTTGCAGGGCGGCGGTCGGGCCATCTTCCAGCACAGCCTTGAGCGACTGGCTGGTGAGACGGGTTTGCAGGCTGTCGGTGATGGCGATGATTTCTTCGCCGGTTGCACCTGCGGCCAGTTTCCAGCTCAGGTGGTAAGTCTCCATACGCACCGAGCCTGCAGTGTTGATGGCGGCCGCATCGCCCTGGCTGAACCAGGCGATCAGTCCGGCGCTCAACGAGCTGGCGAGGGCGAGCACGGCGATCAGGATCACCGCCAGCCCGGCGCGAGCGGGCAGGGAGCTGCGCAACCAGCGGATCATCAGCGCAGGTCTCGGAGAAAGACAGGAAAACAGAGCATGTGCAGCTCCAGGGTGGGGTTTTGCCGCCGATCCCGGGCGCGCTACCTCTAAAGAGTTGTCGACTGATCCTTGTCAGCAAAAACCTTGGCAGGAAACCTTAAGACGCTGATAAACCGCCGGTTTTAGGGTTTCCCTGTACTACCTCCTTGGAGGTAGACAGCACAAGCATAGGCCTATGCCCCCTAGGGCTTCGTTGACATGGATCAAGTTTTTGCGGGGTTCGCCTCTCTAGTCTGCCGCCATGGCTAATTGATTGGAGAGCATTTGTGAACCCACCGCGTGTACGACAAGGCTTGGTGCTGGGCATGAGCACGCTGGCCTTCACTGTGTGTTTCATGGTCTGGATGATGTTTGCCGTGCTCGGTGTACCGATCAAGGACCTTCTCCAGCTCAACGAAACCCAGTTCGGCCTGCTGGCCGCGACCCCGGTGCTGACCGGCTCGCTGGTGCGTTTGCCACTGGGACTGCTGACCGACCGTTTTGGCGGGCGCAGCGTGTTCTTCCTGCTGATGCTGGCCTGCGTGACGCCGCTGTACCTGATCAGTCATGCCACCGCTTACTGGCAGTTCCTGGTGCTGGGCTTGTTCGTCGGCCTGGCCGGCGGCTCGTTCTCGGTCGGGATTGCCTACGTCGCCAAATGGTTCGACAAAGAGAATCAGGGTTTTGCGATGGGCATCTTCGGTGCCGGTAACGCCGGAGCCGCGGTCACCAAGTTTCTCGCCCCGGCGCTGATTGCTGCCGGCAGCTGGCAGCTGGTGCCGAAAGTCTTCAGCGCGATCCTGTTTATTACTGCGCTGTTGTTCTGGTTCCTCAGCGCAGAAAACAAGGACCACCGCAGTGCCACCGGCGCCAGTTTGCGTGAGCAACTCAGCTCGCTGAAGGACCCGGCGGTGTGGCGCTACTGCCAGTACTACTCGATCGTCTTCGGTGGTTATGTCGCCCTCGCACTGTGGATGACCAAGTACTACGTGCAGGAATACGGTTTCAGCCTGCAAAGCGCGGCGCTGCTGGCGGCGTGTTTTTCCCTGCCCGGTGGCGTGCTGCGTGCCGTCGGCGGCTGGATGTCGGATCGCTGGGGTGCGCAAAGCGTGACCTGGTGGGTGTTGTGGGTCAGCTGGATCTGCCTGTTCCTGCTCTCGTATCCGCAGACCCAACTGCAAGTGCAAACGATCAACGGCCCGGTGGACTTCCACATCGGCCTCAATCCCGCGCTGTTCACCGTGCTGCTGTTCGTCATGGGCATCGCCTTCGCGTTCGGCAAGGCCTCGGTCTTCAAGTACATCGCCAACGACTACCCGAAAAACATGGGCGCGGTGTCCGGCATCGTCGGCCTCGCAGGTGGCCTGGGCGGGTTCGTGTTGCCAATCCTGTTCGGCGCCCTGGTGGACCTCACCGGCGTGCGCTCTTCCTGCTTCATGTTGATGTACGGCGTGGTCTGGGTCTCCCTCACCTGGATGTACTTCAGCGAAATACGCAAAAGCGCGGTGCTGGGTAAAGCGCCGCTGCTGACCCCGTCCCCGATTTCCAGCATTGCCCTAGGAGAAGAACATGTCCGTTCTGCAAAAGCCTGACAAAGGCCCGGTCATTCATGACTGGCGCCCCGAGGACCCAGCATTCTGGGGACGTAGCGGCAAACAGACCGCCACGCGCAACTTGTGGATTTCCATTCCTGCGCTGCTGCTGGCTTTTGCAGTGTGGATGGTCTGGAGCACGGTGATCGTGCGTCTGAACGCCATCGGTTTCACCTTCACCACCGACCAACTGTTCTGGCTGGCGGCGTTGCCGGGGCTGTCCGGTGCGACCTTGCGCGTCTTCTATTCCTTTATGGTGCCGATCTTCGGTGGCCGTCGCTGGACGGCCCTGAGCACCGCGTCCCTATTGTTGCCATCGATCTGGATGGGCTTCGCCGTGCAGGACCCGAGCACCTCCTACAGCGTGTTCGTGTTGATTGCCTTGCTCTGCGGTTTTGGTGGCGGCAACTTCGCCTCGAGCATGTCCAACATCAGCTTCTTCTACCCCAAGTCGCAACAGGGCACAGCCCTTGGCCTCAATGCCGGGCTGGGTAACCTGGGCGTTTCGGTGATGCAGTTCTGTGTGCCGCTGGTGATTACCTTCGGTGTGTTCGGTTTCATGGGCGGCTCGCCGCAAGCGCTGCCGGACGGCGGTCAGTTGTGGTTGCAGAACGCCGGTTTCATCTGGGTGCCGTTTATTGTCCTGGTGACGGTGCTGGCCTGGTTCGGCATGAATGACTTGTCCAGTGCCCGCGCTTCTTTCAGCGAGCAGGCCGTCATCTTCAAACGCAAACACAACTGGCTGATGTGCTGGTTGTACCTGGCGACCTTCGGTTCGTTCATCGGTTTCTCTGCCGCGTTTCCGTTGCTGATCAAAACCTCGTTCCCTGATGTCATCGCGTTGAAATTCGCCTTCCTCGGCCCGTTGGTAGGTGCGCTGGTACGCCCATTGGGCGGCTGGCTGGCGGACAAGCTCGGTGGCGCGAAAGTGACCTTGTGGAACTTCGTGACAATGATCGTGATGGTCTTCGGCGTCATGCACTTCCTGCCGCAGAACGGTGAGCCCGGCAACTTCTACGGCTATCTCGGCATGTTCATGCTGCTGTTCATTACCACCGGCATCGGCAACGGCTCCACCTTCCGCATGATCCCGGTGATCTTCCGCACCCAGCATGAAAAAGCCTCGGCCGGCAAACCACCCGCCGTGCGCGAACAAGCGCTGAAGAATGCCGGCAAAGAGTCAGCCGCCGTCCTGGGCTTCAGTTCGGCCATGGGCGCCTTCGGTGCGTTCTTCATTCCCAAATCCTTCGGCACTTCGATGGCCCAGACCGGCGGCCCGGAGATGGCCTTCTACATGTTCGTCGGCTTTTACCTGAGCTGCATCGTGGTGACCTGGTGGTGGTACGCGCGCAAAGGCGCTGCGACACCCTGCTAAGACGACCCGAATCCAACCATTGCGTGGGCGGGGCACAGAACCCCGCAGCAAGCCTGAGAGGACTACACCGTGAGTCATTTACTGGATCAACTGAAGTTTTTCAATCGCAAGCAAAACGAGTTTTCCGACGGTCATGGCGAGACCCGCAAAGAGTCTCGCGACTGGGAAAACGTCTACCGTTCACGCTGGCAGTACGACAAGATCGTGCGTTCCACCCACGGGGTGAACTGCACCGGCTCGTGCTCGTGGAAAATCTACGTCAAGAACGGCCTGATCACCTGGGAAACCCAGCAGACCGACTACCCGCGTACCCGTAACGATCTGCCGAACCATGAGCCCCGTGGCTGTCCGCGTGGTGCCAGTTACAGCTGGTACATCTACAGCGCCAACCGGCTCAAGTACCCGAAAATCCGCAAGCCGTTGCTCAAGCTCTGGCGCGATGCGCGGCAAACCATGGCGCCGGTGGAAGCCTGGGCCAGCATTGTCGAGGACAAGGTCAAGGCCGACTCCTATAAAAGCAAACGCGGCATGGGTGGCTTCATTCGCTCCAACTGGGAGGAAGTCAACGAGATCATCGCTGCGGCCAACGTCTATACGATCAAGCAATACGGCCCTGACCGGATCGTCGGCTTCTCGCCGATCCCGGCCATGTCGATGGTCAGCTACGCCGCAGGTTCGCGTTACCTGTCGCTGATCGGTGGCGCCTGCCTGAGCTTCTACGACTGGTACTGCGACTTGCCACCGGCCTCGCCGATGGTCTGGGGCGAGCAGACCGACGTGCCGGAATCGGCCGACTGGTACAACTCCAACTACATCATTGCCTGGGGCTCCAACGTCCCGCAGACCCGCACCCCCGATGCGCACTTCTTCACCGAAGTCCGTTACAAGGGCACCAAGACGGTCGCGATCACTCCGGATTACTCGGAAGTCGCCAAGCTCACCGACCTGTGGCTGAACCCTAAACAAGGCACCGATGCGGCGCTGGCCCAGGCGTTCAACCATGTGATCTTCAAAGAATTCCACCTGGATAAACCGAGCGCCTATTTCACCGACTACGCCAAGCGCTTCACCGATTTGCCAGTGCTGGTGCTGCTCAAGCAAATGGTCGACAAGGCACCGGGCGCCGGTTACCAGCCGGACCGCTTCCTGCGCGCCAGTGACCTGACCGACAACCTCGGCCAGGAAAACAACCCGGAATGGAAAACCATCGCCCTGGATGTCAGCGGCGAACTGGTGTCCCCTCAGGGTTCCATCGGTTATCGCTGGGGCGAGAAGGGCAAGTGGAACATCCTGCCCCGTGAAGGCGGTGAAGGCCGTGAGATCGATCTGACGCTGAGCCTGATCGGCGATGACGTCGCCGAAGTGGCGTTCCCGTATTTTGCCGGCGAGTCCCACGAGCACTTCCAGCACGTGGCCGGCGATGCCGTGCAATACCGCCGCGTGCCGGTGCATAACGTGGTGCTGGCGGATGGCAGCGTGGCCAAAGTCGCCACCGTGTTCGACCTGTCGGCCGCCAACCTCGCCATCGATCGCGGCCTCGGCGGCGATAATGTGGCCAAGGATTACGACGACGCCTCGGTGCCCGGCACCCCGGCCTGGCAGGAGCAGATCACCGGCGTCAGCCGCGAGAAAGCTATCCAGATTGCCCGTGAGTTCGCCGACAACGCCGACAAGACCAAGGGTCGCTCGATGATCATCGTCGGCGCGGCGATGAACCACTGGTACCACATGGACATGAACTACCGCGGACTGATCAACATGCTCATGCTCTGCGGCTGTGTCGGTCAGACCGGCGGCGGTTGGGCGCACTACGTCGGTCAGGAAAAACTCCGTCCGCAATGCGGCTGGCTGCCTCTGGCGTTCGGCCTGGACTGGAACCGTCCGCCTCGCCAAATGAACGGCACCAGCTTCTTCTACGCCCACAGTTCGCAGTGGCGTCACGAGAAGATGAGCATGCACGACGTGCTCTCGCCGCTGGCGGATAAATCAAAATTCCCCGAGCATGCCCTGGACTACAACATCCGCGCCGAACGCGCCGGCTGGTTGCCCAGCGCACCGCAACTCAACACTAACCCTTTGCACATTTGCCGCGACGCGGCTGCGGCCGGCATGGACCCGAAAGACTACGTGGTCAAGTCGCTGCAGGACGGTTCGCTGCGCTTCTCCTGCGAACAGCCGGACAGCCCGGTGAACTTCCCGCGCAACATGTTCATCTGGCGTTCCAACCTGCTGGGCTCCTCGGGCAAGGGCCACGAGTACATGCTCAAGTACCTGCTCGGCACCAAAAACGGGGTAATGAACGAAGACATCGGCCAGGTCGGTGACTGCAAACCCGAAGAAGCCGAATGGGTCGACGAGGGCGCCATCGGCAAGCTCGATCTGGTCACCACCCTAGACTTCCGCATGTCCTCGACCTGCGTCTATTCCGACATCGTGTTGCCGACCGCAACCTGGTACGAAAAAGACGACATGAACACCTCGGACATGCACCCGTTCATTCACCCGTTGTCAGCCGCGATCGACCCGGCGTGGGAATCGCGTTCCGACTGGGAAATCTACAAAGGCATCGCCAAGGCGTTCTCCAGCATGTCCGAAGGGCACCTGGGCGTTGAAAAGGACCTGGTAACCATCCCGTTGATGCACGACAGCGTCGGCGAACTGGCCCAACCGTTTGGCGGCACCGACTGGAAAAGCGCCGGCGTGGCTCCGGTGCCGGGCAAGAACGCACCGAACCTGCACGTGGTCGAGCGTGACTACCCGAACATCTACAAACAGTTCTCGTCCCTCGGGCCATTGCTGGAGAAACACGGCAACGGCGGCAAGGGCATCAACTGGAACACCGAAGACGAAGTGAAATTCCTCGGTGAACTCAATCACAAAGAAGGCGATGCCGGTATCAGTCACGGCCGTCCGAAAATCGACACGGCCATCGACGCCGCTGAAGTGATTCTGTCCCTGGCGCCGGAAACCAACGGCCAGGTTGCCGTGAAGGCCTGGGCTGCATTGTCGGAATTCACCGGTATCGACCACAGCCACCTGGCGCTGTCCAAGGCCCACGAGGCGATTCGTTTCCGCGACATTCAGGCACAGCCGCGCAAGATCATTTCCAGCCCGACCTGGTCAGGGCTCGAAGACGATCACGTCAGCTACAACGCCGGTTACACCAACGTTCACGAAGGGATTCCATGGCGCACCATCACCGGTCGCCAGCAGTTCTACCAGGATCACCCGTGGATGCAGGCGTTCGGCGAGCAACTGATGAGTTATCGGCCGCCGGTCAACACCCGCACCATCGAAGGGGTGAAAGGCAAGCGCAGCAATGGCGAGATCGAAATCGTCCTGAACTGGATCACCCCGCACCAGAAATGGGGCATCCACAGCACCTACAGCGACAACTTGCTGATGCTCACCCTCAGCCGTGGCGGGCCGATTGTCTGGCTCTCGGAGAACGACGCAAAACGCGCCGGTATCGAGGACAACGACTGGATCGAGTGCTTCAACATCAACGGTGCACTGACTGCCCGTGCGGTGGTCAGCCAACGGGTCAAGGACGGCATGGTGATGATGTACCACGCCCAGGAACGGATCGTGAACGTGCCCGGTTCGGAAACCACCAAGACCCGTGGCGGTCACCACAACTCGGTCACCCGAGTGGTGCTCAAGCCGACCCACATGATCGGCGGCTATGCCCAGCAGGCCTACGGTTTCAACTATTACGGCACGGTCGGTTGCAACCGCGATGAATTCGTTGTGGTGCGCAAAATGTCCAAAGTCGACTGGCTCGATGGTTCAAGTGGCGATGACCTGCCGCGTCCACTGCCGACCGATATTGAGGAGAACTGAGATGAAGATTCGCTCACAAATCGGCATGGTTCTGAACCTGGACAAATGCATCGGTTGCCACACTTGCTCGATCACCTGCAAAAACGTCTGGACCAGCCGCGAAGGCATGGAATACGCCTGGTTCAACAACGTCGAATCGAAACCCGGGATCGGCTACCCGAAAGAATGGGAAAACCAGGACAAGTGGAAGGGCGGCTGGATCCGCAATGCCAACGGCACGATCAACCCGCGCATCGGCGGTAAATTCCGCGTGTTGGCGAACATTTTCGCCAACCCGGACCTGCCGAGCCTCGACGACTACTACGAACCGTTCGACTTCGATTACCAGCACCTGCACACCGCGCCGCTGGGCGAGCACCAGCCCACTGCGCGCCCGCGTTCGCTGATCTCCGGTAAGCGCATGGAGAAGATCGAGTGGGGCCCGAACTGGGAAGAAATCCTCGGCACCGAATTCGCCAAGCGCCGCAAGGACAAGAACTTCGACAAGATCCAGGCGGACATTTACGGCGAGTACGAAAACACCTTCATGATGTATTTGCCGCGCCTCTGCGAGCACTGCCTCAACCCGACGTGCGCCGCGTCGTGCCCGAGCGGTGCGATCTACAAGCGTGAAGAAGATGGCATCGTCCTGATTGACCAGGAGAAATGCCGTGGCTGGCGGATGTGCATCAGCGGCTGTCCGTACAAGAAGATCTATTTCAACTGGAAGAGCGGCAAGTCCGAGAAATGCATCTTCTGCTACCCGCGTATCGAAGCCGGGATGCCGACCGTTTGCGCAGAAACCTGCGTCGGGCGCATTCGCTACCTCGGTGTGCTGCTATATGACGCCGATCGCATCAGCGAAGTGGCAAGCACCGCCAATGAGCAGGACCTGTACGAGAAACAACTGGAGATCTTCCTCGATCCGAATGACCCGGCGGTGATTCGCCAGGCTCTGGAAGACGGTGTACCGCAATCGGTGATCGATTCAGCGCAACGTTCGCCGGTCTACAAAATGGCCGTGGACTGGAAACTTGCACTGCCGCTGCACCCGGAATACCGCACCTTGCCGATGGTTTGGTACGTACCGCCACTGTCGCCGATCCAGAACGCTGCCACTGCCGGCACCGTCGGTATGAACGGGGTGATCCCGGACGTCGACAGCCTGCGTATTCCACTGAAGTACCTGGCCAACCTGCTGACGGCGGGCGATGAAAAACCGGTCAAGCGTGCGCTTAAACGCTTGCTGGCGATGCGCGCCTACAAACGTTCCGAGCAAGTCGATGGCGTTCAGGACCTGCAAGTGCTGAAGGATGTCGGTTTGAGCGTGGCCCAGGTCGAGGAGATGTATCGCTACCTGGCAATTGCCAACTATGAAGACCGCTTTGTGGTACCGAGCGCGCACCGTGAAGACGCCATGAGCGACGCTTTTGCCGAGCGCTCCGGGTGTGGCTTCAGTTTCGGCAGCGGCTGTAGCGGCAGTTCCGACACCAACATGTTCGGGGCCAAGAAAGCCAACCGCCGCGACATCCTGAAAACCGTCCAGTTGTGGGAGGAATGAGCATGCAAATTCTCAAAGTGATTTCGCTGCTGCTCGATTACCCGACCGAGACGCTGATTGGCGGTCGCGACGAACTGGAGCAAGCGATCATCCAGTCACGGGAAATCAGCCCGACGCAGCGCGGTGCGTTGTTCGAATTGCTCGAGCTGATCTGCGCCAATGACCTGATGGACGGGCAGGAGCACTACGGTGCGCTGTTCGGTCGGGGGCGCTCGTTGTCGCTGCTGTTGTTCGAGCATGTGCACGGCGAATCCCGCGACCGTGGCCAGGCCATGGTCGACATGATGGCGCAATACGAAGAAGCCGGTTTTGCCATCGGCGTCAAAGAGTTGCCCGATTACATCCCGCTGTACCTGGAGTTCCTCTCCACCCGCGAAGACATCGAGGCCCGGGAGGGCCTCGCGGATGTTTCGCACTTGCTGGCCTTGCTCGCCGCGCGTCTGGAAGAGCGCGAAAGCGCCTATGCCAGTTGCTTCCGGGCGCTACTGCAAATTGCCGGGGCCGAGCCGCATCAGGCGGTCGCCGACCTGCGGGCGCAGGTCGCGGCGGAACCTCGCGACGACTCCCTCGAAGCCCTCGACAAGATCTGGGAAGAGGAGGCCGTGGACTTTCTCCAGGCTGAACAGCAGGACCGCTGCAGTGGACTGCCAAGCGCACCGGGCAAGGCCCGTGAGGAAAGCGCGGTGCCGTTGCACTGGGTGGATTTTCAGCATGAAGGGCTGGCCGCTGTGCCAGCCAAGGAGGTAGGCAATGTCTAAATGGAATCTGTTGTTGTTCGGGGTCTATCCCTACGTCGCCCTGGCGATTTGCCTGATTGGCAGCTGGGCGCGCTTCGATCTGTCGCAATACACCTGGAAGGCGGGCTCCAGCCAGATGCTCAATCAGCGCGGCATGCGCGTGGCGAGCAACTTCTTCCACATCGGTGTGTTGTTCGTGCTGGCCGGACACTTCGTCGGCCTGCTGACCCCAGCGTCGATTTATCACCATGTGATCAGCACTGAGAACAAGCAGTTGCTGGCAATGGTCTCGGGCGGGTTCTTCGGCCTGCTGTGCCTGATCGGCCTGCTGATGCTGGTTAACCGGCGGCTCAGCGACCCTCGGGTTCGCGCGACTTCCAGCCCTTCGGACATCCTGATTCTGCTGGTGCTGCTCGCGCAATTGCTGCTCGGTCTGCTGACCATCGTCGCGTCCACCGGGCACATGGACGGCTCGGTAATGGTGATGCTCGCCGATTGGGCGCAGAACACCGTGCTGTTGCGTCCGGTAGAAGCAGCGGCGGCCATCGCGCCGGTCGGGCTGATCTACAAGTTGCATGTGTTTCTCGGTTTGACCCTGTTTGTGCTGTTCCCCTTCACCCGTCTCGTACACATGATCAGCGCACCGATCTGGTACCTGGGGCGTCGTTATCAAATCGTTCGTCAGAAGTACTGAGGAGACAATCATGTCAGGTGGATGTGGATGTGGTGGCGGTAACGGGGGCAGCGGTGGCTGCGGTTCTTCAAAAAAAGCAGAGGTCGTTCTCGACATCGCGCCGGTCGCACAGGCGCAGTTTGAAGCACTGCCGGTTGAGCCCGCAGCGGCCGATGATGCCCCGGCGCAGTTGATCGCCAGCAGTGAACAGGAGTGGCCGATCATCAACGTCAACGAGGTGTCGATCACCCCCGAGGCGATGGCCCAGGAGCTGCAATATCACCCGGCCGAAAGCCGGGAGGAGGCGGTCTACCTGGCCGCCCGGGCGCTGGTGATCCGTGAGTTGTTGCAGCAGCGCATCACCGAGCTTGGTGTGTCGCTGGTGATCGGCGCCGGTGAGAACGAAGAAGAAGCGGCCACGCGCTTGCTGCTCGAACGTGAGGTGAAAGTGCCGCAGTGCGACGAGGAGTCGAGTCTGCGTTACTACGAAAACAATCGCGGACGCTTCCACAGCGCGCCGTTGCTGGCGGTGAGGCACATCCTGCTCGAATGCGCGCCGGACGATGTCGAGGCCCGGGAGCTTGCGCATGGTCAGGCGGAAGTCCTGCTGCAGCAACTGGATGAGTTTCCCGGCAGTTTCGCCGAGCTGGCCGTGAAATATTCGGCCTGCCCGTCGAAGGCTCAGGGTGGTTCTCTGGGGCAGATCAGCAAGGGCCAGACCGTGCCCGAACTGGAGCGTCAGCTGTTCACCCTGGCTCCGGGCCTGGCCAGCAAACCGCTGGAAAGTCGCTACGGCTGGCATGTGGTCAGTGTCGATCAGCGAATCGAAGGCATGCCGTTGCCCTACGAAGTGGTGTCGACGGCGATCCGCACGCAGTTGCAGCAAGGCGTCTGGCAGAAAGCGCTGGTGCAATACCTGCAAACCCTGATCGGTGCAGCCGATATCCGTGGCATCCACTTGCAGGGCGCCGACTCACCGCTGGTGCAGTGAGCATTGGGCAAACCGGGAGAAGTGATGAACGCTGTGATGCAGGATGGTTTTGGGCGGCAGATCGATTATCTGCGGATGTCGGTGACGGACCGCTGTGATTTTCGCTGTGTGTATTGCATGGCGAAAAACATGACGTTCCTGCCGCGTCAGCAGGTGCTCACGCTGGAGGAATTGCAGCGTTTGGCGACGCTGTTCGTCGGCCTGGGTGTACGCAAAATCCGTCTGACCGGCGGCGAGCCGCTGATCCGCCCCGGCATTGTAGGACTGTGCCGCAACATCGCCGCCTTGCCCGGTTTGCGCGAACTGGTGATGACCAGCAACGGCTCGCAGCTGGGCCGTCTGGCCCGGCCGTTGGTCGACGCCGGGGTCAAGCGGATGAACATCAGCCTCGATAGCCTGGACGGGCAGAAGTTTCGGGCGATCACCCGTAACGGTGATCTCCACCAAGTGCTCAACGGCATTGAAGCGGCGCGGGACGCGGGGTTCGAGCGGATCAAGCTCAACTGTGTGGTGATGAAGGGACGCAACTTCGATGAAGTCCCGGCGCTGGTGCAATACGCCATCGACCAGCGCATCGACATCAGTTTCATCGAAGAAATGCCCTTGGGCGACGTCGGTCGTTCCCGGGGCGAATCGTTCTGTTCCAGCGACGAAGTGCGCACGCTGATCGCCAGCCAGCATCGGTTGCTCGACAGCACCGAGAACAGCGGCGGACCGGCGCGCTATGTGCGTCTGGAACGCCATCCTGAGACACGCATTGGTTTCATTTCGCCCAATAGCCATAACTTTTGTGGCAGCTGTAATCGGGTGCGGATGACTGTTGAAGGGAAGTTGTTGCTGTGTCTGGGCCAGGACGATGCCCTGGATTTGCGTGGATTGCTGCGGCGTTATCCGTTGGATGATCAACCGGTGATCAATGCGGTGCAGAAGGCCTTGCGCGGTAAGCCGTTACGCCACGATTTCAGCCCCGACGGGGAGGTACAGATTGTGCGGTTCATGAACATGAGTGGGGGTTGAACTGTCCTTCACGGTTCATAAGAACACAGATGATCAAATGTGGGAGCGGGCTTGCTCGCGAAAGCGGTCTATCAGTCAACAATGATGTTGAATGTGATGGCCTCTTCGCGAGCAAGCCCGCTCCCACATTAGATCCTCACTAGCCACAGGATCTCTGCCGCCTTAGGGCGGTTTTTTTTCACCGACAAATCTTGATATCGATCAATTGCAGATCAGCACTTTGTCCGTAGCCTTCACTGCATGTTGTGGTTTTAAGTTTTATTAAGTCTATATGTAGTGTCTGGAGGCCAAATGCAGAGCACGCTGATCGCAGTAGGATGTAACCGCTTGCACAAACGCGATGGCAGTCAGGTCGCCTTCGATGCCGACAAAATCCGTCAGGCATTGATCGCCGCCGGCAAGGCGACGGGGGAGTACGGCGAGGTTGAGGTTGAAGGCTTGCTTCAGGCGGTATTGGCCAGGCTCGAAGGGTTGCCGAGGCTGCACGTCGAGCAAATCCAGGACCGTGTTGAACGGGTGTTGATGGACGCGGGTTTTTTCCTCGCCATGCGGGCCTACATCGTCTACCGCGAACAGCACGGGCGCTTGCGCCGCGACCGTCGGACCATGGTCGAAGTGGCGACCTCGATGAACGAATACCTGGACCGTGAAGACTGGCGGGTCCAGGCCAACGCCAATCAGGGGTATTCCCTGGGCGGTCTGGTGTTGAACGTGTCGGGCAAGGTCACCGCCAACTACTGGCTGGACGAGGTGTACAGCGAGGCCATCGGCCAGGCTCACCGCGAGGCGGATTTGCATGTGCACGACCTGGACATGCTCGCCGGTTATTGCGCCGGCTGGTCGCTGCGCACCCTGTTGCACGAAGGGCTCAACGGTGTACCGGGGCGTGTCGAAGCCGGTCCGCCAAAGCACTTGAGCAGTGCCCTGGGGCAGATGGTGAATTTCCTCGGCACCCTGCAAAACGAATGGGCCGGCGCCCAGGCGTTCAGCTCGTTCGACACCTACCTGGCACCCTATGTGCGCAAGGATCAGCTGAGTTTTCAGGAGGTGCGCCAGGCGATCCAGGAGTTCATCTACAACCTCAACGTTCCCTCGCGCTGGGGCACCCAGACGCCTTTCACCAACCTGACCTTCGACTGGGTGTGCCCGCAGGATTTGCGTGAGCAGATACCCGTCATCGGCGGTGAGGAAATGCCGTTTGCCTATGGCGACCTGCAAGTCGAAATGGAGTTGCTCAATCGCGCCTACATCGAGGTGATGCAGGCCGGCGATGCGAAAGGGCGGGTGTTCACCTTTCCGATCCCGACCTACAACATCACCCACGACTTTCCGTGGGACAGTGAAAACGCCGACCGCCTGTTCGAGATGACCGCGCGTTACGGCCTGCCGTATTTCCAGAACTTCCTCAATTCGGACCTGCAACCCAATCAGGTGCGCTCGATGTGCTGCCGTTTGCAGCTGGATGTTCGCGAGTTGCTAAAGCGTGGCGGCGGCTTGTTCGGCTCGGCGGAGCAGACCGGATCGCTCGGCGTAGTCACCATCAACTGCGCGCGGCTGGGCTATGTGTTCAAGGGTGATACCAGCGGTTTGCTGCAGCGCCTGGACACGCTGATGGAACTGGCGATGGAAAGCCTGGAGGTCAAGCGCAAGGTGATCCAGCACCACATGGATGCCGGTTTGTACCCGTACACCAAGCGCTACCTCGGAACCCTGCGTAACCACTTCTCGACCATCGGCCTCAACGGCATGCATGAAATGCTGCGCAATTTCACCGGCGACGAGGAGGGCATGCACACCGAGCACGGCCGGCAGTTTGCCCTGAAGATGCTCGATCATGTGCGTGCCACGTTGCTGCGTTTCCAGGAAGAAACCGGCCACATGTACAACCTGGAAGCGACGCCGGCCGAGGGCACGACCTACCGCTTCGCCAAGGAAGACCTCAAGCGCTACCCCGACATTCTCCAGGCCGGCAGCGCGCAAGCGCCGTATTACACCAACTCCTCGCAACTGCCCGTGGGCTACACCGAAGACCCCTTCGAGGCGCTGGAACTTCAAGACGAGCTGCAATGCAAATACACCGGCGGCACGGTCTTGCACCTGTACATGGCCGAGCGGATTTCTTCGACCGAGGCCTGCAAGCAACTGGTGCGCAAAGCCCTTGGGCGCTTCCGCCTGCCGTACCTGACCGTGACCCCGACGTTTTCCATCTGCCCGGTGCACGGCTACCTCGATGGCGAGCATGAGTTCTGCCCCAAGTGCGACGAAGCACTGCTGCTGCAAGAACAGAAGCTCGGCACCGTTCATTGAATTCGATCCACTCTACTGCAAGGAGCTTCACCATGACTGCATCGCAAACATTGCCCCAGGCTCAACGTCAACGCTGCGAAGTCTGGACCCGGGTAATGGGCTATCACCGCCCTGTGTCGGCGTTCAATCCGGGTAAACAGTCGGAGCATCGCGAGCGGGTGCACTTCACTGAAAGCGCGGCGCTGGCCGGGCGCCAATGAGTCGAACGCTTCGGGTCGGGGGCATGGTGCCCCTGACCACTATCGACTATCCGGGACAGCTCGCCTGCGTGCTGTTTTGCCAGGGTTGCGCCTGGCGTTGTCGTTACTGCCATAACCCGCAGTTGATCCCGCCTCGTGGCACAGACGAAGTGGATTGGCGGCGGGTGCTGGCGTTTCTGCAACGGCGTCAGGACCTGCTCGATGCGGTGGTGTTCAGTGGCGGAGAGCCCACCTTGCAGGATGGTTTGCTCGGCGCCATGGATGAGGTGCGGGCGATGGGATTTCGCATCGGCTTGCACAGCGTGGGCATCAAACCCGCAGCGTTCGCCAAGGCACTGACCGGGGCCGATTGGGTCGGTTTCGATGTCAAGGCGTTGCCCGAGGATTGCCAGGCGATCACCCGGGTCGAGGGCAGCGGAACCGCCAACTGGCGCAGCCTTGAGCATCTGCTGGCCAGCGGTGTCGACTACGAATGTCGCACCACGGTGCATTGGCATCTGTTCGAACCGGCGCGTCTGCTGATCCTCGCCAAACGCTTGAGTGAACTCGGCGTCAAACGCTTCGCCGTGCAGTTGGTCCGCACCGAGCGGATGTTCGATCCGCTGCTGCCGAGTGTTTCGGCACAAGCCTTGCTGCCTGAGCTGTGGGAGGCCATGCGCGAGTTGTTTCCAGCCTTCGTGTTACGGGGGTAACCGAGGCTGAGGTTTAACGTTTAGCGGTGAGATCCACCATTAGGTTTTCAAAAGCGCTGCCAATCAGCAGGTATCAAACGGGGAGCATTTGATATGGCCAAATTAACTACGGCACAACGTATCGTCATCGGTTTTGCAATCGCGCCGCTGGCATTGATGGGCATGGCGTTTTACGCGTTGCACGATCTGGCAACGCTCAAGGATCAGGCAGTGGTCATCGTCAAGCAGGACTGGCCGAAGATCGATCCGATCATGATCATTGCCACCGGCGTGCGCGATAACGCCAGGAACACCCGGGATTTACTGATCGATAAAGACAATCAGCAAGTGCAGCAGTCGATCGATGCCACCAAGAAACGGATCACTCAGGCGCTCGAAACGCTTGAACCGTTGTTCTATTTGCCAGAGGGCAAAACCACTTATGCCGCGCTGAAAAAGAATCGCGAAGCCTACGTTGCGGCGTTCACTCAAGTGCAGGTGTTGATCCGGCAAGGGGCCTTCGATGACGCCATGGCACAGCTGAAACAAAAGGTCGTGCCGGCCGAGCGCGAGGTTTATGGCAGCCTGGATCAGTTGATGGTGCTGCAAGGCAAAATATTCGCCGACCGGGAACAGTCGGCGAAGGCACTGTACAGCGATGCCCGGCGCAATATGCTCGCGTTGTTTGTGTTCTGTGTGGCGCTGATCATCGCCGCCGCGGTGATCGTCACGCGCAGTGTGACCCGGCCACTGGGTGGCGAGCCGGATGATGCCGCACGGTTTTTGAGTCAGATCGCTCAGGGCGACCTGACAATTGAGGTGCCCGTGAACTCAAGTGTCGGCGGCAGCGTGATGATGAACATGCATCAGATGCAGCAAAGTCTGAATGCCATGGTCAGGCACATCGCGACCTCGGTGGACCAGGTGGCCAGTTCCTCCGAAGAGCTGAGTGCGGTCAGCAGCCAGACCAGCAGTAACCTGCAATTGCAGGGGCTGGAGATCGAGCAGGCAGCCACCGCGGTGAACCAGATGACCGCTGCGGTCGATGAAGTGGCGCGCAATGCGGTCAGCACCTCCGAGGCCTCGCGGCAGTCCGAGCAAACCGCACAGCGCGGGCGTGAACAGGTTCAGGAAACTGTGGTTTCAATCGGCGCACTGGCCGACGGCGTCACCGACACCTCACAACGCATCGAGCAACTGGCGGGCCGGGTGCAGGACATCAGCAAGGTGTTGGACGTGATTCGCAGCATCGCCGAGCAGACCAATCTGCTGGCCCTCAACGCAGCCATTGAAGCGGCCCGTGCCGGTGATGCCGGACGCGGTTTTGCCGTGGTCGCCGATGAAGTGCGCGCCCTGGCGCATCGCACCCAAGAGTCCACCCAGGAGATCGAGCAGATGATTGGCAACATTCGTCTCGATACCGGCCATGCGGTGACTGCCATGCAAAGCAGCAGCAACCTGGTGCGGGCCACCCTTGAAGTGGCGCAACGGTCGGGCGATGCACTGGATGAAATCACCCGGTCGATCTCGCAGATCAACGAGCGCAACCTGATGATTGCCAGTGCCACGGAAGAGCAGGCATTGGTGGCGCGGGAGGTGGATCGTAATCTGATGGGGATTCGCAACTTGTCCGAGCAGGTCTTGCTCGGCGCCCAGCATACTCACACGGCGGGTCACGATTTGGCGCAGATGGCCGGGGCGCTGCACCAGACGGTGGCGCGTTTTAAGGTCTAGTTGATCCGGTGGGTGGTTGTGTCGGGGGCTCAGGCCCAGCCCCAGAATTGCAACCACCAGCCACATCCAACCGTCCCGATGGCCAGTAACAGGCAAGCGCTGCCGAACCCGCGCCGCGCCAGGGAAAGGCCTTCGCGGTCCAGCCGTTTCCATCCCAGCAACAGGCTCCAGCCCATCGCGGCCAATAACAGACAAGCCCTGGCCGGTTGCACCCATTCCAGCAACAGACCTTCGTAGCGCAGCAATTTCACCGTTGTGGCCGACAGCCCGAGAAACAATCCAGCACCACCCAGGGGCGTGAGTGTCAGCGCCAGGGGCCAATACAGTGCGGGATCTTGCGCCAGTCGAGCCGTCAGGCGCAGAAGGATCATCAACGCCGTGCCCAACACCATCGAGCTCAAACTCAGATAAACGACGATGCTGAAACCGTCGAGCCAGCTGAAGCTGTCGTTGAGCTGCGGGTAATGGGTGAGCAGCCACCAGGGCGCGCTGTCCTGCAATGCCCAGAGTTGGTCGTGCTCGACCAGCCATTGGGCGAGGGTTTGTTTGAGGGCGACGAACCATGGGCTGACCGTCCACTGAAAGGCGCCCATGGCCAGGCCGATCACACCGAACAGCAACAAGCGCGCGTCCCACGGTGACAGCGTCTGCGCCGTTGCGTGAAGAATCTCTTGGTTGCTGGAACGGGCGATCAGCTGAACGGCGCCGCGTTGTCCGCTGCAGCGTCCGCAGGCGTGGCAGTCACTGGCGCCTCGCATACGACGGATATCGAGCAAGGGCGCGCAGTTGGGCGGCGGCAGGCGCTGCGCGGCATTGTCCATCCAGCGTTGTTCGTCGACCTGAAAATGCACGGGCGCCAGGCGGGCGAGCAGGGCGAAGACGCCGCTGACCGGGCACAGGTATCGGCACCAGACCCGCTTGCCCCGGGCGAACAGCAACCCGACGACGACCGCGGCGACGGTCGAGCCGCCCAGAATCAACAGCGCCGCCTGGGCGTAGTCATAGACGCTGATCAACTGGCCGTAGAGGGTCGTCAGACAGAACGCCAGGGTTGGCCAGCCGCCCCAGCGCAACCATCGCGGCACACCCAAACCTTTGCCGTAATGGCTGGCCCATTCGCTGAGTGAACCTTCTGGGCATAAAACGCCGCACCAGAGTCGGCCGAATAGCACGATCGACAGCAACACGAACGGCCACCAAATGCCCCAGAACAAAAACTGCGCGAACAGGGTCAGGTTATCGAGCAGCCGTGCCTGGCTGTCCGGCAGCGGCAACACCGCTGGTACCACCAACAGCATCGCGTAGAACAGTACAACGGCCCACTGCATGGCACGAATGACGGGCGCGTGACGACGCATGCCATCGCCCAGGCGCTGCAGCCATTGATTGCGGCGACTCAGCTCAGGCATGGGACTTTTTCCGCAGCCCGTTGACGCAGCCAACCGCCGACGGTCAGCCAATAACCGGCCAGCACCAGTAACGTCATGCCGCTGGGCGTCGCACGATAACCGGCAAAGCCCGCGAGAAAACCACCCAATCCATGGCTGTCGCTGAGCAATGCGCTGCTGTCCCAAAGTGCATCACCGACGAGGCTGTACATCACCTCCGGTAAATCCAGGGCGAGTAATTGACCGCCGATTCGCTCGGTGCCGCTGACCAGCAATGCCGCGCCGAGTACCAGCAAAACAACTTCGCTGATGGCAAAGAATCGCTGCCACGAAATGAACCGGCGGCTGCTGTGCAGTAGGGCAATGGTCAGCGCCGACAGCACCAATCCCATTGCGCCGCCGATGGCAAACAAACCGAGCTGCGGACCTCGTAACTGAGCGCCTGCACCATAGAGAAAGACCACCGTTTCACTGCCTTCGCGGCTGACGGCGAGCATGGCCAGCAGTAACAGACCTGCGCCACCTTGCTGGGCCAGGTGGCTATCGGCGTGTCGTTGCAAATCGTGCTTGAGCGTGCGCCCGTGGCGGTGCATCCAGCCGACCATTTGCACGATCAGCAGGCTGGCCACCAGCGCGAGTGCAGCCTGGAACCATTCACTGGCTGAGCCGCTCATGGCCTCACCGGCAAACAGAATCAACACCGCCAGCAGGCCCGAAAGCATCATCCCCAGTACCACACCTGCCCACAAGAACTTCGCCAGTCGATCACCCTGATGCTGCTGGCTGACCCAGGCCTGGAGAATGCCGATCACCAGCAGCGCCTCGACGCTTTCGCGCCAGACAATGAACATTGATTGATTCATGGGAACTCCGTGTTTGAACGGGTTATTTCGCGAGGATGCCGCCCTCGGGCAGTTGCGGATTGAACTCGTCGAAGAAGGGGTAGTGACCGGGCCTGAGGGGGTGAATGACCACGAACGTCGTCACACCCGGCGACAGTACTTTTTCAACCCGCAATGGCGTGCTCTCGAACTCTGCTGGCCCTTGGCCGATATTTTTCAGGATGATCTTGAAGCGCTGTCCGGCCGGAACCTCCAGCAAAGCGGGAGAGAAGTGGCCATCGCGCAGGCTTAGCTCGTAGCTGGGTAACTCGGCATGAACCGTTAATGGCACCACTGCTCCGGCCAGCACCAGCCAGGCTATGTGCAGGCGCTTCATTCAATAGCCGCCTTTTTTACCGATGCCGGCGTAGATGAACTCATAGTGCAATTCGCAGCGTTCAAACCAGGGAGCTACACCGGTTTCCTTGTCGGTATGGCGGCCAAGGGACCCATGACCGCCGGGTGGCAGGACGGTGAAGGTCAGCTGATATTTGCCTGGACCGAGCAGCTTTATATTGTCGCCATAATGCGGACCGTCATTGGCGACCATGGCGTGGAAATCACCTTTGAGTTCGTTCTCGTTGCCCTGTTTTTTCAGGTTGAACGAGACATTGAGGTAAGGCACAAAACTGCCTTCCTGAAAGCCCTGTCGATTGTCCGCCGTGGCGCGAATGTCGGCTTCCAGGTGCACATCGGAATCCGCAGTGGCCCGCATCATTCCGGCAGGCGCCATCTCGATCGGCTGCAAATACACCGCCCCGACTTCCAGCCCTGGGCATAACTGGGGTTCCCCGATCGGGTATTCCTTGGCCTCAGACAACGGTGTGAGCAAGAGCAGGGCGAGTGACAGCGAAAAGGTCGTACGCATGATGTCTTCCTGGGCACTGACGAGTAAGAGCCCGATTGTAGGAAGCTTTCCTGCGAATAATAATGATTATTATCAAGTTTGGAGTGATTAAGGCATTTGATTTCAGTCCTTGATCCGTATCAAGGGCGTTCTTGCGCAGGCGATGTAGGTTGGAGGCACATCCTAGAGGCGAACCGGGGATCGACATGGCCAAGAATTTTCCCATCAGCCCCAAACATCCCGAGCGCATTTGCTGGGGCTGCGATAGATACTGTCCAGCCAATTCCCTGGCGTGCGGCAATGGCTCCGACAGGACAATGCATCCGGCCGAAATGATCGGAGACGATTGGTATCTGCATGGCGACTGGGGCATTGAACCGTTGATCGCGGTAGAAGACGTAACGGACGATCCCGGCCGGAAGGGCTGAGCAACCCCCTTGAAACATAGAAACCACCTGACGGAATTTTTTTTGAAATCAAGGGGTTGCCAGCCTCGGGAAATCAGTACATAATTCACGCCATCGAAAGCACTGACCGCTGAAAAAGCTCAATGTTTTCAAGGAGTTAGATCACGAATCTTACTCCAAGTTTGTACGCGTTTGATGTTGTGCTACATGACATCAGATGTTTGAGGCCGAGTAGCAAAATGGTTATGCAGTGGATTGCAAATCCACCTACGCCGGTTCGATTCCGACCTCGGCCTCCACTTTAAACAAGCTCCGTAGATCTATGATTTACGGAGCTTTTTTATTTGCACTGCCCTGCAAGATTTAGTCTTGAAAAGGTCAGTCGCAAACTTGCTTCGCCGGAGCGGGATGTATATATTTCCCCTCTGCTGCACAGGCGTCAGAACTGCCAGATCGTTATTTGACAGTCTTCAGACTGCTTCACCGCGCTACCGCCCGAATGGCGAAACTGGTAGACGCATGGGACTTAAAATCCCCCGCTCGTAAGGGCGTGCCGGTTCGATTCCGGCTTCGGGCACCATGAATATCAAGGGCTTGCATGACATACCTCATGCAAGTCCTTAATTCTTTTTTCCGCAATCAAAAAATCTTTTCCGCAATTCGCGACCGTAAGTCACTTCGTTGGGGTTACCTTCATGCCCTTTCGCATTCGGATGTACTGTTCTGTCATCCCGACGGTTGTGTGCCCTAACTGGTCCCGAGCTTCGCGGATGCTCCCTGTTGACTCCTCTTTATCCGTTGCCGCTTTTACTCGTAAGTCGCGCATCTGAAATTCTGCTTTTGGAATCCCGGCTGCTTCCCTGGCGTCATCAAACCTTTTCCTGAGCATGCTCGTCGTCATCGGTTGTCCAGAATCGATTACCACCAGACGTGTTGATCTGATTTTGTGTCCAGCCTTTCGAGCCATGATTCGGTCGATCACGATTTTGAGCTCACCAATAATCTCGATCCTTCGTTTCGCCCCAGTCTTGCCTTGCTGCACGGAAAGCTTCCCGTCTTTTATGTCTCGCTCATCCATCTTCAACGTGTCTGCGACCCTTTGACCTGTCAGATAGAACAGGTCCAAAGCATCTCTTAATGGTTGATCGGCATGTTGATAGGCTCTGGCAAGTACGTCGTCTTCGAGTGGGCCTGTCGCATCTCATGTGCGCGTTAATGTACTCTCATCGCGTTAGACTAGATGTACCTTGCACAGTAGCTATCTGCAGTGGCGATAGGGATACTGCCCAGCCCTTAATTACAGGAGTTCAAAATTGAATAGAAGCTCGCGTGAGACGCCCGCAAGATGGGGGCGTGTCCGGAAGATGGCGCTAGTGACGTTCACACTGGTAGTTTTGATTGGGGGGATGGCCGTCTCAGCAATTGTTCAAAATCGTGGGCTGAGTGTTGAAGTAACCCCCAAACAGATAGGTTTGACGTTGCAACCAGCAGAGCAACCGAGCCCTTCTATCTCCACTTACGGCGCCGCCTCTCCCATCATCACTGCGCCTAATGCGCATGTCGTAACTGACGCCAAAGGACCAAACAGGCCGGCGGCCGCAGATGCCACACCGAAGAACGGAATATCCACCCACGGTGCGGCCTCACCAATCGTGACCGGGCAAGGAGCTGTGGTTAAATCCACTGTCGATACGCGGCCATGATGAAGGAAAAACTCCGCTGTGCGGTGATGATGATTTCGGTGCTTGCATTGCCTCAGCTTGCTCTGGCGCAATCCCAGAATATGCAGACCACGGGGCCATGCTCGTCGATCGTTACCGGTGCGGGCGCATCTGTTAATAGCACTTGCATCGGCGTCACGGAAGAAGTGCTGAGGCGTTTGACCGAGACTACTGCCGTGAGCCAGAGCCGGAGGCTCTTTGTTGCAGAAGCTTGGCTCAGTCCAACTGAGATGTTCGGACAACCCAACAGCGGTAAGCAAACTGTAAATGAGCAGGTCTACATCTCAGTCCGTGTGACAAATATTACGGCGGCGCCAATTCTCCTGACGTCAGCTAAGTGGGAGATAGTGCAGGCGCGAAATCTGTCGAAAGGTGGCGCCTCATACTTTTCCAAGAACTTGTTATGGCCTGTGATTTCAATGAGCAAGCCGATCAAAATCGATACTGGAGAACAGGTCGATGTCGAGTTCGCTGAAGGATTGGAACTGAGCGGGATGGCAAGCCGCATCCGTAAGAATCGAGACCTGGACGCTGCTTATACGCTGCCTGGCAACCCAACACGGATCAACGGCGACCAATACGTCAATTGGTTCGCCGAACAGATGGGCCTGCTGTACGGCGACAAGGCAAAGCTGCGGCTCACGCTTTATGAGGGCGACTACAAGCCTGCCGCCAGCGTTTTAGTGCCACTTACCCAGGGCGTGGACTTCTTCTACCACGGCGAAGCGGTGGACCAGAAAGGAAACGTTCTGTACGCGCCCCGTCTGGCTTACGACGCCTTCCTAGGCCAGTACCTCGAAATGCGTGAGAAGATGGAGCCAGGGTTTAGTATCAACACTCCGCCGACGAGGGTGATCGAGGTGATTCCCGATCCTACCGTGTGGGGTAAGCAAAAGTATCGAGATCTCGGAGTTCAAGAGCAGCCGGAGGAGTAGCGTGCTGCGTTGGAGTTAAGGATCAAGCTGCTAGAGAACTGCAGCCGCTGCATTCAGTCTGGTTACCCAGACATACAGCTGAACCTCATGATGATGGTTCGCTCGCCTCCATGAAATTCATTCAGAAATATCCTGTCGCCAAACGTATCGTGAAACCCTCTGCAGTAATCGATAACTGCACCAGCAGTGATCCGCGCTTCTAGCTATGGCATGAATGATCGCCATTATTAGCTTGCCGACTCCGCAACCTCAGTAGGAGCACGAGACTCATCTCTTTTTTTGGTTACTTGCGGCGATCGTTAGGATTCCAGTAATCTACAAACAGGCACATTCGGTAGGTGCCCGCCGTCCACTCTGGCAAAGCAATAGCGCTATCGTGATTTCACCCGTTTCATACCAACCCTGTATTGGGTTCTCGTAGTGGACAACAGGCCCAGCCTTTGGAGGCTGATATGCAACACGCCCTTACTTTCGCTGACGTACAAAGCGTCAAGCGCCTCGCGAAGCAACTCAAACAAGCGCATCCTGAACTGCCTCACGGTAAGCGGCTCGACCTTGCCGCGGCTGAGCTTCTCGGTGTTCGCAATTATCACGAGCTGAACCGCTGGTTTCAGGCAGTGATCGATCAGTACCTGGATTCACCAAGTGGTCCGAATGCGGTCGCGCATTGCCTCTACTGTGATTTTCGATTCGCTGCTGATCTTAAGGACGATCAGAGGGAGCATCGCGAGATTCATGAGCGGATCATGGAGGTTCAGGAGATCACTGGCTATCGCCCAGGAACTTACGTGGAGCGCGAAACCTTGAAAAAGGATGGCCACACCAAGGCGCGCAGTGCCGACCTCTTGGAAGATCGTATTGAGGGGGCGCTGTTGGTTTTGCGCGGATGGTTTGATCGTTCATATCACAGTACTATTGAAGCAGGCCAATGGCGTAAGCACCCCTCCTTCGGGGTATACGTGGCCATGATGGTCCCGTATATAGAGGAGCTTTTTCCTGAATTGGCTCCCTCTCTGGCGCAGCGCTACGGTCGTACTCCTGGCGTGATTGCGCACGGCCAGACCAACTGGCCGCTGCAATAGCTAGCAAACAAGGCCCAGCTTCGGCTGGGCTTTTTACGCTTTAGGTCTCGCCGACAGGTCTATCAAAACTCGCCAGGGGCATGTTATTGGAAGCCTGCTGGAGGCTGCACCATCAAACTGCTTGATTGATACTTCCGCTCCTTCCTGGGCGGAAGTCCTTAGGGCGAAGAGCGCTTTACCCATACATGTACAAAAGGTCGTCGATCAGCTCAAGCTCCTGCTGTGAGTACTGAACCTTGTTGTACCGTCGAATGTCCTCAAGCACACCTCTGATCGGAACTTGCCGCGAAGGATCCTGAACAATTTCGATCAGACGGTCGTAATCGGGATCTCTGCCCTTGAGGTATTTTTCAATCAGTTCTTTGAGCGCTACGCGCGCCTCTAGATCGGTTAGCACTGTTACTTCTCCGGCAAGATAGTGATTTCATCCGCTTTGATGATGGTGGTGGTACCCGGTTTGGGGATGAGTTGCTGCGCACCACCCGTACCGTACTCAGGGTACGCTTTTGTGAACGGCTCCAGGTTCGGACCTTTACCACCGAGTTCGTACGGCACTGTAGCGTTGGGTACACCGTCTTTGTAGAGTTGCAGCGTGTCAAACTTCAAGCGCAGGCGCCCATCACTCCACGCCGGATCCGGGTCGGCCGCTGTAACGTGCTTCGGAGCTCGTACCTGGAAAGCTTCCGTTGCGGCGTCACCTGTCTCAAGTTTTTCAAAACCAAAATACGACAGTCGAGCTTCCTGAGTGTTGATCGTGTTCTGCGCGTGGGTGTTTACGGTTCCGTCAGCATTCTTGTAGCCCATGTATCGGTAACCCGTCGCAGGCAAGGTCGAGTCCGGTCCGGATGGTCCGACATAGAAGTCGGGCTTCGACTCGATGACTGCCGGTGGGGTGACATCTCCAGTTTTTACGCTGGAGTCTGCGAGGGTAGGGGTTGTGTTTGGAGACGATGATCCTCCGGGCTTGGGGCAGTTCGCTGAGGGTTTCAGCGGTGCCTTCTTGGCCACACCGGAAACAGCTTTCGTAATCGCCCTGAACATCAGGCCGAGAGGGTCTACCCATCCAGTTGGATTGGGGGCGTACTGGTAGTTGTTTAAGCCACCTGCCAGCTTTACCGGGTCTGGGGTCAGAAACCGTCCTGTACTCGGGCTGTAGTAGCGATGGCGGTTGTAATGAAGCCCCGTCTCTGCGTCGAAATACTGGCCTTGAAAACGTAGCGGGTTATCGATCTCCGCGATATCCAGCGCAGCCAGGTTGCCATAGGCCCGATATTTGGCCGACCACATGATCGCACCGCTGTAATCGGTGAGTTCCTGCGGCGTGCCCAAATGATCGAGCTGGTAATAGAAAGGCGTGGCTTTCAGTGGGCCTTCACCGTCGAGCATCGCCAAGGGCCGGAAGCTGTCCGGCTCATAGACATAGGTGCGATACCGATTGTCACCACTCTCTACGATCAGACGTTCGCCTTGCCAGAGGAATTCGGAGGTATGGCCGTCGACCGTTTTCTCTATGCGTCGACCAAAGGCGTCGTACTTGTAGGCGGCGATACTACCGCCCGGTAGGCTAACGCCGATCAAACGATGCTGGCAGTCATAGCGGTATTCGGTGACGAGTTTCTGTCCGGTACCTCGGCGCTCACGAATCAGATTTCCGTAGGCGTCGTAGTCGTAGTGACGGTCGCCCTGCATGAGCAGACGGTTGCCCTTGATGTTGACCAAGTGGGCGGAGGGCACGTCATTTTGGCCCAGCAGATTGCCGGCTGGGTCGTGCGCGAAGCTCTCCGGTGTAGCGCCTCGAACGCTGATCAGACGATCAAGCGGATCGTAGTGAAAATTGCGGGCACCCTTGAGGCTGTCATTGATGCCTGCGAGGTTGCCTGTCGCGTCGTAGTTATACCGGCGTTGGATCAGGACGCTATCGCGTTGGCTCACGCTGTGGGCCTGCAGGCGACCTTGATCGTCGTATTGATACTGACTCAACAGCAAGCCTTGCTGGCGCTGCTGTTCACGACCAGCCTTGAACTGGTGAGAGGTGAGGCGAGAACCGTTGAGGTCAATACTGCTCAGATTACCGCCGGGCAATCGGCGATAGTCGAGCTTGCTACCGTCAGGTAGACGGCAATGCTTGAGTTGGCCGATGCTGTCGTACTCGTAGCGCAGGGTGCCCCATCCCTGATGTTCGGTGATCAGCCGATCTTGGGAGTCGTATTCATAGGCCAGTGGCCAGTGACCGTCATCGACGTTGACCAAGCGACCGAGAGCGTCATAGCTGTAGTGAATTTCTTCACCATCATCCAACGTCTTCACGAGCAAGCGACCGGCGGAATCACGCTGGTATCCAGTGACCAGTTCGCTTCCGTCGTCGCCGTACTCGATTTTTTTCAGCAGGTGGCCGTTCAGGTCATATTCGTAGGCAGTACGACGACCATCGAATCCCGTTTCCTGCTGTATCAGACCGTTTGAGTAGTAGTCGAGCAGGTAATGTTCGCCGCGCTCGTTTTCAATCGCCGTGAGCAGCAGGCGTGAGTTGTCGTAGCGATAGCGCAGCTCACTGCCGTCCGGGTTGATGCGGCGGCTGACAAGTTGCAGGTTGTCGGCGAATTCGTAGCGGGTGATGCGGCCCAGTTCATCGCGCTCGGCTGTAACCTTCCCGTAGGCGTTATAGGTGTAAGAGCGGGTCGAACCGCCAGGCTGTATGGTCTGCGTCAAGCGGCCAGCCGCATCCCATTGGTAATGGGTGATGGTGCCGTGCTCGTCCTGGCGGGTGATCTGACGACCCAGTGCGTCGTAGCGGTATTTACGTCGACCACCATCAGGCAATTCTTCTTCGAGCAACTGACCCAGTCCATTCCAGGCGAGCTGATGTCGTCCGCCGTCTGGATGTACGATCTCCAGCACACGACCTTGGGCATCGTAGCTGTAGTGTGTTTCGTTACCATCAGGATCTGTCTGGCGGGTGATGTCGCCCTGGCTATTTCGCTGGTATTTCCAACTGGCTTTGCCGCGATGAATCTCACTCACGAAACCGTGACGGTATTCGTAAAATGTCGGCGCATCTTCAGGCGGAATAACAGCGGCAAGCAGTCCGGCGACGTTGTAGCGGTATTCGGTGATTGCGCCGAGCGGATCCTTTTCTTCGATCAGACGACCTTTGTCGTCATAGACCTTTTGTGTTTCGGCGCCGTCTGCAGCGGTCTCACTGATGAGTCGCGCATTTTCGTCATGCACATAAATCTGCTCGCTGCCATCCGCGTTCGTAACGGTGACTTTGCCGGCATCGTCCCAAGCGTAATGCGAGTCCATCTGCGAAAAACTGGCCCAGTGATGGACGCTGCGTGACGATTTACCTTCGTTTTCCCACTCCCAAAAGAAGCTCGCACCGCCGGCCAGTTGACGCTCTAAAATGACGTGTTGGTCGTTGTAACGGTAATGCTCAGTCTCACCTGCAGCGTTGGTGGCACTGACCAGTTCGCCTTGTCGGTTGTACCGATAGGTCACCAACGTTTGTACGGTGACCCAAGGTTCCTGTCGTTGACCCTGATCTGTGTATTCGGCGCGCCGTTGCTGATAATCCACGGCGACGATATGACGATCTTCGTATTGGATGAGCAAGGAGCGACCGGCACCGTTGTCGATACGCTGGATACGCTCAGCAAAGTCGTAGCTCAACAGCAACTGGTTGTCGTACGCGTCGCTAATGGTGATTAAACGGCCCGCACGGAAATGGTAAAAGCGCGGACTTTGCCCGGCCTGCGTCAGGATGAGCTCGCCGGGAGTGGACCCCAGGTAGATGGCCGCTTTCGACAAGCTATTAGTGATAGCAGGGCGCTGCTGTGTCGGCATCGGAAAACGAGTGGTTCGGTTTTCGTTATCCGTCCACAGGACGCCTTCATCGTCCAGATCCAGTCGATGAGAAAGGGCGTGGCTCCAGCCATATCCAAGACGGCTGTCGATCTCGACCGCACTGGTGCGATAAAGGCGCGTCCACTCAAAAGGCAGCAGGCCGTCGAGTTGGCCATCGGTAAGAGTCAGTAGTTCTTCACCCGTGACCATCGAAACCGGGCAGCCGTTGGTGCAGGTGTCTTGCGCCGGCGCCGCGCTTTTTTCGTCGGGGTTCTTTGATTGTTTCGAGGCGTCATCAGGACGTTTGCTGTGTTCAACGGTCGCATTACGTTTGCCATCAAAGCGTAGCTGCGCGACTCCTTTTTCTACCCGAGTCGCCACACCTCGGGCGGCAACAGCAACGTATTTACCTACGTAACCCATGAAGCCTTTGATTATGTTGAACAACGACTTCACAAATCCGGTAACAGCCTTGACGATGATCTGGCCGTACTTCGCTAAACGTGCGGCCAGGTAAAATAGCCCGGCGCCTTCGGCTGCGACGGTCAGTACGACCGAAATGACGATGTCGATGAGAATCCCGATAACGGCTGCAGATGTCATCTTCGCCGTTTGGCCAGCCGCTTGCGTCGGTGGCAATGCTGAAACCCAGATAGAAGCGCAATGCACCATCAAGAACAGTGCGGCCTCGTCGCTAGCAAGCAACATGGCCTGTTTCATCACATCTGGCGCCTCTTTGGCCAGCTTGATCAGTTCCTCGGCACCGGCCCCCAAGTCCTCTGCGAACTTTTTAGGGTTTTGAAGGATGTCCAAGGCCTTTGAGATGCCATCCCAGACGCCTTTGATGGCTTCCCATCCGCCTTCGAGAATGCCGATCCCAATTGCCATCGCTTTGGCTGACGCACTTTGATTCGACCACTGCGGTTTGAAGCCTGCCCATTCCTTGCGCAGAAACCCTTCCAGATCGGCAGCTAAGCCGTCGTAGGATTTGAACAGGGTGTCGATCTGCGCAGGCGTCACCTGATCGTGGACGTGGATCTTATAGGATTTTCCAGGCTGGCCCTGAAAGCTGCCTTTACCTTGCTTATCTAAGGTAATCGTCGACTTCGCGCCTCCATCCACTGCAATGATGTCGACCTTGATATCGCCGATAGGGATGTCGAAAACCGATTCGAATTTGCTCTCAATCAGCAGCGGACCTACTAGCGGGCACTTGGCGACGTATGAAAAATCACCATCAGTCATGCTGACAGACTTACTGGAGTTGCCAGCCTTTATCACGCGCTCCATACCCAGCAGGGAGGGCATGTCTGCGGCTCGGCTGGCTTTGTCAGCAACCTGCGCGTACCAGCTCTTGGTTTCTTCACGGTACAGCTTCAGGCTGTTTTTGAAGGAGTCCAATTGTGTTTCGATAGTGGCAACGCGATCCATCAGCCTTGCTCCAGAATCAGGTGGTTTAACAGTGCTTCTTTAAGGTTTTTCGGCGCATCCGGGCGGCGCACGAAACGGCTGACTTTCAGCTTCAGGTTGTTCTCTGGCCAAGCGTTGTAAATGTCCGGACGTTCTTCTTCGAGCCACTGCAGGAGATTGCCAATCAGTGTCGAAGGGTTTTCCTTGGTCAAGCTGTCCAGCAACGATTTCGGCACCTCCCACCACGGCCAGTCCCGCACCTTCGGCAACACCCTCGTCCCAACCTCCAGCGTTAGGCCGTTTATCAGATACCGCTCAAACATCGGCAGCACTTCCCCGGCTTTGTCGCCAAGCCCATGCAGAATCGGATAGATATGCCGCCCGTCCCAGAACCGGAAAAACACTTCAGTCCCGTCTGGCATCTTCACCTGCGTCAGGCTGCGCAGATGCTCGAAGACGTCATTCGGTTCGGCGCGTGATACCGCCAGCCAGCCCCAGTCTAGGGCGTCGGTTTCGGCGATCCAGGGCAGGAATGCGGAGTTGGACGATAGCTCGGTGACGTAGGGCATCACCGGTTGCCAGGTGGAGTAGGGCGTGCCGCCCCAGATCGGCAGGAGCTGGGCGGTGGGTTCGGTCAGGTACAAGGTTTTCAGTGCATCGGCATCACTCGCCGCACTAATAACCAGATACAAACGCTCGCCAGTCTGCAGCGGCTGTTGTGCCAGCCAGTCCTTGGGTGTCAGTCGATCAGATGGCACAGGCACCTGCCTTGCATTTTTCGCATTCTTCGCAGAACGGCGCGTTGCGTTTGAGGGTGTTGATCTGCGCCGGGGTCAGGACCTGGCCGGCCTTGTCGGCGTCGGCCTGTATCAGCACGCCGGGCATCAGCGGAGCGGCGCCGGTGCCGCTGCCGGGGCTGCCGCCGGAGTTCATGTTGATCACCGGGCCGCTCAGGGTCACGCCGCTGCCATCAATCTTGATGAAGCTACCACCCCCCATGAGGGTCAGTTCACTGCCGGCTTCGAGCACCACTTTCATGCCGCTGCTCAGGTGGATTTCCTGGCCGGCTTCGATGAATTGCCCGGTACCCACCTTGATGTGTTGGTTAACACCCACGGTGAGGTGGTCGTTGGCGCGGGTTTCGACTTTGCGGTCGGCGTAGACGGTGTGGTGTTCTTCGGCTTTGAATTCGCTGTAGCTGTTTTGCTCGACGGTGTCGTGGCGTTCGTTGCCGACGTGGATTTTCTGGTCGTGCTCGACGTTTTCATCCCAGTCGCGTTGGGCGTGCAGGAAGATTTGTTCCTGGCCCTTTTTGTCTTCGATGCGCAGTTCGTTGTAACCACCGCCACCGGGGGAGCTCAGGGTTTTGAAGGTGCTGCGGGTTTTGTTCGCCGGCAGGGCGTATGGGACGACGTTTTCCTTGTGGTACAGGCATCCGCTGATCAGCGGTTGGTCGGGGTCGCCTTCGAGGAAGGTGACGAGCACTTCCATGCCGATGCGCGGGATGGCGATGCCGCCGTAGTGAGCACCGGCCCAGGCGGAGGAGACGCGCAGCCAGCAACTGGTCTTGTCGTCGGCCTGGCCTTCGCGGTCCCAATGGAATTGCACTTTGACGCGGCCGTATTGGTCGCAGTGGATTTCTTCACCTTTTGGCCCGGTAACCACGGCGCTTTGGCTGCCGAGGATGCGCGGCTTTTTCTGCGTTAGCGGTGGACGGTTCGGCACATCCCACGGGGTGGCCTGGAAACGGTTGCGGTAGCCCTGGTGGAAATCGTCCTTGAGTTTGGTCGTGTCGCTGGTGACCGACTCTTCCAGCACTTGCGGCTGTTTGCCTTCGTGGAGGATTTCGGTCAGCAGCCACAGGTCGTTCCATTTGGCTTTCGGGTGTTGGGTCAGGGCCAGGAAGTGGCCGCTGACCAGCAACGGCTGATCGCTTTTGCCTTCGGCGAGCTGGAAGTCACTGCGGTGACGCTCGAGGGCGCGCTTGGCCAGGTGCTTGCCGCGTTCGCGGTCGATGAAGCGACCGGGGTAGTCGTAGTCTTCGAGGTCGGGCAGGGCGTCGCCGCGTTTTTCGCTTTCGAGGGTGAGGCGCGGCTTTTCGAAGTCGTAGTCGCGGCGAGTGGTGCGGCTGGTGCGGGTTTCCAGGCGCAGGTCGAAGCGCTTGATCACCGGGTTGTTGGCGACCATGCCGGAGTCTTGCTGGTAGGCCACGGGGGTTAGTTTCGGGAACACCGTCTGGTCATCGCCGAACACCAGCTTGTGGGCCGTGGCGCTGTGCTGGAAGTGGTAGTGGATACCTTCTTCCTCGCACAGGCGCTGGATGAACTGCAGGTCCGATTCATCGTACTGAACGCAGTAAATGCGCTCGGGATAAATCGCCCCGACTTTGAATTCATAGGCGTTGCTTTGGATGCCGTGCTCTTCGAGGACGCTGCCGATGATTTTCGGCACGTTAAGGTTCTGGAAGATGCGTTGGTTGATGCGGTGCGCCAGGTAAGACAGTTGCGGGCGCAGGGTCACCGCGTAGCGGGTCAGGCGTTTGCCGGAATCACCCTGGGCGGCGCGGTAGATCTGGCCATGAATGCCGCTGCCGTCAGGCGAGAGCTGCAAGAAGGCCGGTTTGTGCAGCAGGGTCTCGAGGTCCAGAGACGGCTGTTCACTGACCAGCTCCACCTCAAACACAAAGGGCTGGCTGATGGCTTCCCGACCTTGCAGGGAAAGAACCTGGAAGTCGCTGGAAAGACCTTCGATGGTCAGGGCAAAGTGAGTTTGATTGGCCGGCGCGAACATCCCTTGTTCCTCGTGCAGTGCAGCGGCGCTCGCCAATACCGGAAAAAGGAATCAGCAGACGCAAAATTCTGGAAGGGCGAAAACAACATCGACCAGCAGAGCTGGCCGATGCTTGAGACGGTCGGCCTGAATCAGGCGACCGGCTGACGCCAGTCATCGGAACCCGAAGTACCGGATACTTCGTGGGTCCAGGTGATTTTGCGGTAGGTGAATTGCACTTCTTCCAGGTGAGTGAAGTGCGAGTTCGACGGGTCCTGGCAGTTGTGCATTTTGTTGTTGATGGCGACGATGATCGCGTCTTCCAGTTTGGTGGTGTAGTAGTGCTCTTGGGTACCTTGAGCCGAGGTGCGGTACCACTGGATAACGATTTCGCTCATGCGCTCGCCGGAGGTCAGAGCCGCCTGCAGCAGTGGCGAAGCCTTGTCGTAGACCTTGGTGATCACGACTGGCTTGTGGACGCGCTGACCGGTCGGTTGGCCGGACTGCGGGTCACGCGGGATGATCACGTCGTGGCTGAAAGCCTGAACCATGACCTGGTCTTCGTGACCTTCTTGATAAGTGTTGCCAACCGAGTCGGCGGTGAATGCGCCGGCGGTGATCAGACCTTGTTTTTCGCCAGTGACGGACATGTACGCTGGAGTAGCCATGGATGTGCTCCTTGCTAAAAGTTAGGGTGCCCGGGAGGCGGTATCGCCCGGTGGGTGCCTTACTGTGATCAAAGAGCGTGCCAGGATTCTCGAAGCCGTATAAACCAAGGGCTTGGCTTAGAGCGTCCTTGAATTTGCCAAAAAAAGCAGAGATTCAGGAGAAAAGTGCGCAAGAAGTTGCGCAGTACTGCGCAACTTCTTGCGCACTTGGCTGGAAGCCTTGATCAGCGTGCCTTGCAGCGGTTTTCAGGGGGGGGTATTACGTACAACTGCGCAACTTCTTGCGCAGCATGGCGTTAGGCCATGCTTGGCGAATATATCGTTCTACCGTCCTGAAAAATGTGACGGGGGGCTGGCTGCTTTCGGCCCAGAGTGTGTAAAAACGCCTTCGCGAACCCTTGCTATGATTTCTGAGGATTTCATCGCAGGGATCGCCCATGAAGCGCTTTATCCAAGGTGAACATCGAGGCCAAGGCACCTTACTTCCCGAGAGCCTCGACGACTACGTCAGCGATACCAATCCGGTGCGTGTAGTCGACGTCTTCGTCGACGAACTCGATCTGGTCAATCTGGGTTTTGAAGGTGCCATTCCAGCCGATACTGGCCGGCCGGCTTACCACCCCGCGATCTTGCTGAAGATCTACATCTACGGCTATCTCAATCGCATTCAGTCGAGCCGACGTTTGGAGCGAGAAGCTCAACGCAACGTCGAACTGATGTGGTTGACCGGGCGTTTGATGCCGGACTTCAAGACCATCGCCAACTTCCGAAAAGACAACAGCAAGGCCATCCGAGGTGTCTGTCGCCAGTTCGTTGTGCTGTGTCAGCAGTTGGGACTGTTTGGAGAACATCTGGTCGCCATCGATGGCAGTAAATTCAAGGCCGTCAACAACCGTGACCGCAATTTCACCAGCGCCAAGCTGAAGCGGCGAATGGAAGAAATCGAATCGAGCATCAGCCGTTACCTGACCGCGCTTGATGCTGCCGATCGGCAAGAACCAACAGCTTCCGAGCCCAGTACCGTGTGGCTGGAAGAAAAAATCGCCAAGCTCAAAACTCAAATGAAAGAGCTTCAAGCGATCGAGATCCAGCTCAACGAATCGCCGGACAAACAGGTCTCACTGACCGATCCAGACAGCCGCTCCATGATGACTCGCGGCACGGGAATCGTCGGCTATAACGTGCAGACGGCGGTCGATACTCAGCACCATTTGATCGTTGCACACGAGGTGACCAATGTCGGTTCCGACCGCGATCAGCTCAGCTCGATGGCCAAGCAGGCCCGCGAGGCGATGGCGTCAGAAACGTTGTCGGTGGTGGCGGACCGAGGTTACTTCAAAAGCGAACAAATCTTGGCTTGTCACGATGCAGGCATCACCCCCTACGTGCCCAAGCCGATGACCTCTGGAGCCAAGGCTGACGGACGTTTCAATAACGATGCCTTCATCTATGACGCGGAAAAAAACGAATACATTTGTCCAGCTGGCGAGGCGCTGATCTGGCACTACTCCTACGTTGAAAAAGGCCTGAAGTTGCATCGTTACTGGAGTTCGAAATGCCAGGGCTGCGCGTTGAAGTCGCAATGCACTCCGAGCACAGAACGACGAGTTCGACGCTGGGAGCATGAAGACGTATTGGAGGAGATGCAGCTTCGGCTGAGCAAAGCACCAGAGATGATGCGAGTCCGAAAACGGACGGTTGAGCATCCCTTCGGGACGCTCAAACAATGGATGGGGGCGACGCACTTCCTGACGCGAAAGCTGGCCGGGGTGAGCGCGGAGATGAGCTTGAATGTGCTCGCCTACAACTTGAAACGGGTTATGAAAATCATCGGTGCCAACGGTTTGATGAAAGCGCTGACGGCCTGAAAAAGGCTGATTTTGGCCCATCCCAGAGGCTGTAAAAATAGCGTTGGCGTGTTCCAGGCTGAGACTGATGTGGCCCGCGACATAACCGTGCGATCGCTCAGCCAACGAATGTCACTACTCCACAACGACGAGGTCCATGAGCGTTTTTACACGCTCTGGGCCATAAGCAGCCGCTGGACAGACTAGTGGCTAATAGGTAGCGTCGACCCTCTGCACTGAATCTTTCCCGTAGTTGAGTCGTCAGGCGTATTGGTTGGAGGAGTTGCAATGACAACAATCGATGTGAAATCCCGATTCGAAGCAAAGCTTCTCCGTCCGGCAAAGCCTGGTAATGATACGTCGTGGGCGTTTCTGGTACTGCCAGGAGACGCGAGTGAACAGCTTCCGAGGCGAGGAAGGACGACAGTTGAAGGCACAATCAATGCGCACCACTTCCAGGCAACCCTTGAGCCGGATGGTCAGCTGAGCCATTGGCTGCGGGTCAGCAGAGAGTTACTCGAAGCCGCAGGCGCGGCTGTTGGGGACATCGTTACGCTGGAGCTAGCCTCTGTGAAGAAGGAACCCGAGCCTGACATCCCGGCAGATTTTCAGGAGGCACTGGCAGCCACTCCTGAGGCTCGTAAAGTCTGGAACAATACGACGACCATCGCACGAGTAGACTGGATTCACTGGATTACTTCAGCCAAGCAACTCAAGACCCGCGCAAAACGAATCAGTGATGCCTGCGATATGCTCGCATCCGGCAAGAAGCACGTTTGCTGTTTCGACCAGTCCGGTTACTACAGTAAGGCCTTCCGTGCGCCCGAGGCGGATAATTCTTAAATGGGGTATTAGATTCAAATCGTTCGGCTCGTTCACCGGGACCGACTAAGCTGGCCTTTTAGCTTGATTGTTATGAATGTCTGCAAAGGGTTGTGGATTTCGGTCAGTTACGACAGGCAGCAATCGGCTGTGGATTCAACCGGTCGGAGCAACACACCTAAATCCCGCTGTCTGCCGAAGACGTTCACGGCGCCGACGCCCTATTGCATCGGTCTCGCTGATCCCGTCTCGCACCACCCCGAATGCATGTAAGGTCAGGGTGCGCGGGCTGGCGACGTTGATTCCGTACGTTGCACTATCCGGCTAACGACGTTCAGGCCTCCCCGAGGGCTGCCCGCGTTGAGCGGGCATCGGAAATCATCCGAACTAATTCAGGCACCTGATTCAGGGTCACTCGCAGGCAACCCGCGAGCCTCCTTATCGTTTTCGTCCTGGTCGTTCATCTGTGGGTCGTTGTCTGGGTTATCGACGTGGCTGTTCGTACCAGCTTTTGGATGCTCACTCGATACCGAATTAGTAGCATCCACATCAGCCACATCAGCCACATCAGCCATATCTGCATCGACAGGAGCTTCATCGTCGGTCGGTAATGGAACTTCGTACTGGTTCCAGCTCGGGTCGTGGCCAGTTTCGTTGTCCGTAGTGCGTGTTTCGCGTTGCTGCGATTTATTGCCTGGTGCGTTCTCGTTAATTTCCATGGTGGCTCTCCGACCTAATGCGCGTGATTTCCGTGCTTAAACATGAGAAGCGGTCGTGCGCTGCAAGTGCCTACCATCGGACAGACGGCGAACACAAAAAACCCGGCTTGCTGGCCGGGCTTTCTCTCCTATCGCATATCGTCTGATAGCGGTGTTATTTCATCTGCCTCTGGTGTAGTCCTCTCACCAGGTTCTTTCCAGTCTTCTGGGCGATCATCGCTGGGTTTTGTTAACGGATCGTATTTATTCGGATCGTCTGGATCTAGCGTCGGCTCATCTGAACCTGACTCAGGCTTGGATGGAACAGAACCTTGTGTTTGGTCTTGAAAACTCGAATCGGAAGACATACCCACCTCACCAATGAGGTCCAGCTTTTCTGGGCCGTAATAGTTTGAAGTTGGCAGGTGAAAAGTGTGCGACTGAGCAGATGAGCGGGCAGTAAAAAGCCGTTTGGGGTTGCACGGAATTGCCCCCAACTGCATCACCACTGACCAGTCATTTGCATCGGACTTGACCAGCGCACATGGGAATGACGATCGGCAGAGAACGGCCAAAAGCGGCCGGCGAGTACCAACAAGAGTCTGAGATCAGTGGGGCGTTCGGTTGCGTCTACTAAGCCAGGGGCTATTCAATGCTACGCTTCCTGTGATTCGTACTCGAACCCTCATCTAGGGCCAAAAAATGACAGCACTGAGGTTCTTTTTCGTGAAGTACAGATATCGCCTCAAGTCGTCGCTCGATAGCGAGTCCTGGTCCGAAGGCACAAGGCCGATTCGGGCGGATGGCCAATAAGATGCCAATTACAGTGCTAGGCAAATGCTCCCGCAGGAGATGCCAGATCATGTGGTTGAAATTTTAGACCTCAGAAACGAACCATAGGCCGCATACATGTCAACCGAACACCATCAAGCAACATCTGTGTCGCTTCCTCCGGAGTCGGCGATTGCTAAAGCCTACGCATCGATGAATCTCGCCGACGCTTACTCGATCGAGCTTCCCACCGGAGCGTCAACCAATCCCGAATTGTTGGCGAGGTTCATCTTCGCTCACCAAGCGCCTTGGGTCAGCAGCCTCTTAACGGTTCGAGACGCGCTCGTAGCCGGTTTCGGCCTCAAGACAGCTAAGCATCTCGCATCACTGGATGCGGAGAGCGGAGCGGGCCGACTCGGCATCTTTAAGATCTACAGCACAAGTCCAACTGAAGTTGTTCTTGGAGAAGACGACAAGCACCTGGACTTCAGGCTCTCTGTTCTGTGTTCCGGTCAGTCGTCGCCGGGAGCTAAACGTCACTTGACTCTGTCGACCGTTGTTCATTGCCACAATCGCTTAGGTCGTCTCTATATTTTTCTCATTGCCCCGTTTCATCGCTTAGTCGTTCAGTCCAATCTTCGTAGTGCGGCACGGATCGGCTGGCCGTCGGCGACGGAGGCGTAAGCCAAAGCCCAAATCATCATGCGCGGCCAACTGAGGTCTAACCCTTCCCTCAACTCGGACCGCAACCGAAGACTGCCGCTGCGCGGCATAGGTTGCGGCCTGTTAGCTCGGCTTTGAACGACAGCTTCCGGGAAGCATGACCGACGGCAAAGGGTCGAAAGCTGCTTGCTCCGCTATTGCAGCGGAACATACACATCTGTTTGCCATTGATCCTGTGGTGTCTCGGGATGGACGCTCAGGTAATTGAAGAATAGCGGCTGGTCACGGAGTTCCTCTCCACTGGCAGGAAGCCAATCGCGGTAAATCGGATAGATCGTTTCGCCGATGTGATCCGGTGACCCCGCGTGTCGCACCACGACGTAGCGACCGGCAGGAATGACGATCTCGTGCACGCCGAACTCATTCGGCGCCACGGCCTCGTGAATCTCGCCGCAGATTGCGAAGCGGAATGCTTGTGGAGGTGTCGTATCGGGGTTGCTATAGGGAATGCCAAAGGTGCGACTCGATGCCACCGGCGACTGTCCGCTCTGCATACGCCACTCGATGAACGTGCGCACGCTATCATTGACGAGCCCGGCTGGTCCGCAGTGCTCAAGCGCTGCTACCTTGACTTCAGGGAAATCTATGATTCGTACTTGCATGATGATAGTCCTGGAAAAGTGAGGGATTGCGAATACCGCATTCCAGACCTGCCAGTTCGGTTCCTTCCTGAACGCACTCGGCGTCATACCGAACGCCCGTCTGAACGCCCTGCAAAATGCCTCGGGACTTTCAAAGCCGGCACCGAGTGCGGCGTCCAGTACCGAGTGATCCGCGAGGGCGGCTAGGCTATGTGCCGCGCGTCGTAGTCGCATCAGTTGCACATAACGTGAGACAGGCACTCCTACGAACGCGGTGAATTGTCGATGGAAGTGAAACGCCGAAAAGTTCGCCACATGGCTCAACGTCCTCACCGACAGGTCGCCTTCGAGATTGGCATCAATGTAGGCGAGTACGGCGTTGAAGCGTTTTGTGTAAGCGAAATTGGTCGGCATGTCAGACACTGGAAAAAGCTCCTGGAAGTACGGTCGGCAATAGAGTCGACTATAGCGGCGTGAACGCACCTAGCCGCGTTTGCTCAAGGCACGTTTTGGGTTGGCCAATACGATCTCTTCCAAGGCGATGTAAAGGTCAGGGGCATTTCAGGTGTCCACTTCTGGCCGGAAACAGCCTGCTGTAAATGTGGCAGGCAAGGAGATTATTCGGTCATGGATCAGTGGGCGCCTAGGAGTCGCTGCCCCTCTACGCTGTAGCTGCGAGTGTTGCTCTGCGATCGCTCCGCCGCGCACAGGTTTGCCTTTGCAAGAGAAAGAGCTACAGTTTGCGCTACGTGGGGCTGGATGCCTCGATCACGTCAGAGATGAACATCGTGTTTCCAATCGATATCTGGCTTGCCTACACCGCAGCGTGCCTGCTTCTGGTGCTCGCGCCAGGTCCGGACAATCTGTTGGCCGTGGGCCGCGGGCTCAGCCAGGGGAAAACAGCCGCGATATTATCGGGACTGGCATCCGGCGCAGGAATTCTCTTTCATGTGACGGCCGCTTCGTTAGGACTGACGCTACTTATGCAGACCTCCGCAGCAGCCTTCTGGATCGTCAAGCTTATCGGTGCTGGCTACTTGCTCTGGCTAGGTATCAAGGTGCTGCGCTCTCGTAGCCTGCTTAGCTTTCATCCGGCAGCTCGACAATCCCTGCCAAGCATTTTCCTGACAGGCTTCTGCTCCGCAGCACTGAACCCCAAGCCGGGCTTTTTCGTGTTGGCATTCATCCCGCAGTTTGTTGACCCGCACCGCGGCTCAGTGAGTATCCAAATGCTGGTGTATGGGGTGTGGTTTGCTGTACTTACGGCAGCTGGATTCGCACTCATGGGCGTCTTCGCCACTGCACTCTCCGGTTTTTTACGCCAGCGGCCACGACTCGTGAATGGTCTGAACGTGGGAGCAGGGCTGACGTTTGTGGCGTCGGGGGTATCGATCGCGGCGCTCAGCCAAAAGTAGAACTTGGGGTTCGCGAGGTAAGGGGCTCGCCCCGCTGAACAGCACGGTAAAAGTCCAACTCGTGAAATCAAGCTGATGAAGCATGGGTACATGGGGCCGGTAACTGCCGGACATCAAGGGCTGCTATTGGCCGTTTCTTACCTCTCGCGACGGGCCAAAAACGGCCAGGAGCGGTCATTCGGGTTAGACGCTATCCGGAATAACGTTAGTCCCTGACGTTAAATCTGCTCAATAACGCGGCACCATCCGTGACATCAAGAACCTGATCGATCGCAGTGATTTTCTGAGTCGCGTGGCCAAGCTGAGAGTCGGCGTTGCTGTACGCAACCTCTGCCTCATTATGGAGTGCATAGGCCATGTGGGCCGCGATGCGGACGCTCATTGGCTGCCGGGAGAGGTCGATGCCGAACTGGTCGCCACTGTCGTGCTGCGCCTGGTTGTCGAGAACAATAGCAAGTTCGTGCGCAGCAGAAAGCGAGCCGGGGAAAACATCGGGCGCTACTGCCTGGAACCCTACGGGATGAAGCGGCTGGGGTCGGGCAATTACGAGCTGGCCACACCCATTGGAGCGACGAAGAGCGGGATAAGGCTGTTCACGATCGGCCGGCAAAAATCTGCCAAGAAGCCGATATGCGCAATTGCTTCATCGAGGCTGACGCTTGAGAAGTGAGCGCTTTACTAAGCCCGTGTTAGATAGCTACCTTGTCGGAAAGCTGAATTAAAAGCTGTCTGGACGCTTTCAATCAACTGTTCCTCTAACAGCGTTGTGGCTGATGGTAGCTTGCTCGGTGCTCGATGCAAAACGATCTCGATCTCGGGCAATTGAGGAAAATCATCCTCGACCCCGAAGATCCGCCACTCAACCGGAACCATGCTCTGGGCCATTACAGTCACTGCTAAACCTCCGTTTACAGCGATTGTTCCTCCAGCAAAGCTCCGACTGGAATAGGCAATTCGCCAAGGCCGTCCATGGGCGTTAAGAGCAGCTATGGCATGCTCACGGAACACACACCCTTCGGGGAAAAACGCCAGCGGAACCGGCTCCATGCTCTGAGCCATATGTTGGCGCGAACCTACCCAGACTAACCGTTCTTTGCGCAAAATCTTTCCGCAGCTTCGATTTGGCTGTCGCGTGATCAGAGCCACGTCAAGATCTCCCGCCTCAAGTAGGTCAAGCAGCTCCCCACTCAAAGCCCCAGTTACTTCAAGCTGCACTCGTGGGTAAGCATGTGCAAAACGGGTCAACACAGAAGGTAAAAAAAACTGAGCGTAATCATCAGGTATGCCTAGTCTGAGGTGCCCCTCAGTGTATGGCTTTCCAACGGCCGCAAAGGCGCTTTCATTTAGATGGATCATACGACGCGCATAACCGAGAAGTATCTCACCGTCTTCCGTCAACCTTATTTGACGATTATCCCGTTGAATCAATTGTTTGCCCATCTGCTCTTCAAGCTTTTGCAACTGCATGCTTACTGCTGACTGAGTACGGCATAAAAAGTGAGCAGCACGCGTGAAACCTCCACTGTCGACAATGGCTATAAAAGCCTGGAGCAGGTTCAAATCAAGGTTTTTCAATCGCTTACCTCCTACTATCACGTTTCATGATCGATACTATAATAATATTTCATTTGTTTATAGCCAACAAGCATTTTATGTTGCTCCTAGCTTCCAATCGCCCCATCAATAAAAACGAGAAACATTATGAAAATTGGATTTGTTGGTTTAGGAACAATGGGACTTCCCGCGGCTCGGAACATTCAGGCTTTAGGCTTTGACTTGGTTGTATATGACCTGCGGAGGGAAGTGGCAGAGTCTTTATTAGCCAATGGTGCTGTGTGGGCTGACAGCCCTCGAGAAGTGATTGAGAATGTGGATGTCGTAGTTAGCATGGTCTTCGGACCAGTGCAAATTGATCAAGTCGTACGTGGTGCCGGCGGTTTTTTTGAAGCCGATATTACTGGCAAATACTGGATCGACCTGACAACCAGCAGTCCGTTTATGATGCGCAAGCTCGCCGACGAGTTCGTCGCGCGGGGTGGATTTCCTATTGATGCACCCGTTACCGGGTCAGTTGATTCCTCCATACGTGGTGACATGATTTTGTTTGTAGGTGGGCAGGATGCTCATATCGAAAAAACGCGTCCTGTTCTTGAAGCAATGGGTGTAATTCGAAAAGTTGGCCGCTATGGCAACGGTTACGTCGCTAAGCTGGTTAACAACCAGCTTTGGAAAATCCACGCTGCCGCTATAGGCGAAGCTATGGTGGCCGCTAAGGTTGCAGGTTTGGAGCCAGAGGTATGGTGGGAAGCAATGAAGGGAGGGGCCGCCGATAGCTTCGTAATGCAACACGATGTACCGTCGATATTTGCCGGTCACTACGACCCATCCTTCCCGCTTGCGCTGTGCCTGAAAGATCTTGGCCTGATAGAAGAATTGTTAAATGAAACCGGAACACGCTGCGAGCTAACCCGTGCAACTCATGCGCGCTTCGAAGAAGCGAAGCAGCGTTACGGTGAGCGTTCCGGTGAAATGAGTGTCTGCCGGCTCATTGAAGATGATGCAAAGATAGCGTTGCGAGTTGCGGGCGACTGGGTAGCACCGTGGGAAGTCCTACCCGTACACGCATAGGTAACCGCTTAAATAGGATCTCCTCGGAATTCAGGAACTCCAAGAGCTTGCGCTGGCGTAAATTGATCTTCCATACACCACCCAAAAGCTAAAATAATAGGATGATTAAAATGAAGCTTGATTTTATGTATGTATTCAAGTGTGCGACGTTGGCAGTGGTACCTTTAATGTCATTAGGCGTTCAAGCGACGGAGTCTGAATTCAGGGAAGATCAAGCCTTGCGATTGAGTTTTATTTCAGAGCCGGACTCTGAAATCGTTACAAATATGGCCAAAAAAATCCTAGAGGAACAACTCGACTATAAAGTAAAACTCTCACTGCTAGCACTTGGCGTGCAATATCAAAGCATCTCAACTAAAAAGCTTGACGTTATGCTCATGGCTTGGCTACCGAACACCCAAGCTGCTTATTGGGACAAGTATAAAAATAGTGTTGATGATTTAGGCATAATCTATGGCGGGAAGCTTGGATGGGTGGTGCCAGACTACGTGCCGATTAACGAAGTAAGAACAATCGCTGATTTGGAAAATCCCGAAGTTGCAAAGAAATTTAAAGGAACAATACAAGGCATCGACCCTGGTGCAGGCTTAATGAGAAAATCCGAAGAAACAATAAAAAATTACAACTTAGTCGATTACAAACTCTCTGCTAGCAGCGCAACTGCAATGACTATTGCGATGGATCGAGCCATTCTTAAAAAAGACTGGATCGTTGCCACAGCCTGGACCCCTCATTGGATGTTTGGAAAGTGGAACCTACGCTATTTGGAAGATCCAAAGGGCTCTTTAGGTGGTGCTGAAGGCGTACATACCCTTTCTCGCAAAGGGTTCAGTGAAGATTTTCCTCGAGCAGCGAACTTCCTTCAAAACTACAAAATCCCCCTTGCCGACTTGCAGGGAATTATGGCCGAGTCTCATGAGACTTCAAACCCCGATGGGGCTATCACCCATTATCTTGACTCACACCCAGAGAAAATTACTGAGTGGACCGAAAGTGCAAAAAAAATTCCACTCTACAAAAATTGACATAACCCTTGCTATGTCAAACAGCTAAAGTAATCGCACGCAAACTCGTTATCAGCTTCCCAAGCTGATAACGAGGCTTAATTCCCTTCGCCCGCCCCACTGTTTTCACGGTTTCCAGCGGTGCATGTACTGACTGCAATCAGTTGGGGGCCGTTTTGGGGGGGCGTTTCATAATTGAGCGAGGGATTCGAACCCCTTCTCGCGTCCCCACCGGCCGCTTCAGGCCAGAGAATACGGTGTTTTCGTCCTTTGCCCATCCGTAACCTCTGTCGAAAGTAAAGATTTCGTAAGCGCTCCATGAAGCCCACATTCCAAGCCGAAACCTGATGTCCGATGCTGTGCTCCCGATTTCTTTCTGGAGCCAGTCCGTCATGATGCGTCCCGACGCCAAAGTCGAAAAAGTGTACCTATACCCCAAGCCCGTGGACTTCCGAAAATCCATCGACGGCCTCGCGGCCCTGATCGAGCTAGATATCAAGGTAGCGGTATTCGACCCCGTGCTTTTCGTCTTTCTGAATCGCCCCCGTAATCGGGTGAAAATCCTCTATTGGGAGCGCAACGGCTTCTGCCTTTGGCTCAAGCGCCTGGAGTCTGAGCGTTTCAAAACCTCGCCCGATGGCACCGACGAAGCCATCGTGCTGACGGTTCAGGAACTGAACTGGCTGCTCGACGGTTTTGATCTCTGGCGCAACCGTCCGCATCAGGTTTTGACGCCGCGATTCGTTGCTTGATTGGGTATAATCCGGGCCATGATTTCCATGCCCGACAACCTTCCCGATGACCTGGCTGCGCTCAAGCAATTACTTGCTCAGATGCAGTCGAAGGTCGTTCTTCTTGAAGAAGAGAATGCGCTACTTCGTCAGCGCCTGTTCGGGCGCAAGTCAGAGCAAACCGCTGATCCGGCGACGCCACAACTGCTGCTGTTTAATGAAGCCGAAAGTATCGACACGCCAGCGCCCGTTGAAGCTGACGGAGAAGTTGTCGCCCCGACCAAGCGCCGTGGCAAACGCAAGCCACTGTCGGCTGACTTGCCACGCATCGAGGTCATCCACGAACTCTCCGAGCACGAACTGACCTGCGCTTGCGGTTGCCGCAAACACGCCATCGGTGAAGAAACCAGCGAACAGCTGGAGATCGTGCCGATGCAGATCCGGGTGATCAAACATATCCGCAAGGTCTACGGCTGCCGAGGCTGCGAAACAGCACCGGTCACCGCCGACAAACCCGCGCAACTGATCGAAAAAAGCATGGCCAGCCCCAGCGTATTGGCGATGCTGCTGACCACCAAGTACGTCGATGGCCTGCCGCTGCACCGTTTCGAAAAAGTCCTCGCTCGTCACGGTGTCGATATTCCGCGTCAAACCTTGGCGCGCTGGGTGATCCAGTGCTGCGAACACTTCCAGCCACTGCTGAATCTGATGCGTGATCGGTTACTGGAGAGTCCGATTGTTCACTGCGATGAAACGCGAGTGCAGGTGCTGAAAGAGCCAGACCGAGACCCGACCAGCCAATCCTGGATGTGGGTACAAGCCAGTGGCCCACCGGAGCGCCCAGTCATCCTGTTTGACTACACCACCAGCCGAGCGCAGGAGGTGCCGTTGCGGCTGCTCGCCGACTATCGCGGCTATCTGATGACCGATGATTACGCCGGCTATAACGCTTTGGGCGCGCAGCCGGGTATCGAGCGTTTGGCCTGCATGGCCCATGTACGGCGCAAGTTTGTCGATGCGCAAAAAGTGCAGCCCAAGGGCAAAGCCGGTCGAGCCGATGTTGCGCTGACGATGATCAACAAGTTGTACGGCATCGAGCGTGGGTTGAAAGAGATGACCGATGAACAGCGTTTTGCCGGTCGCCAGGAACAGAGCTTGCCGGTGCTCAGCCAGTTAAAAAACTGGCTGGAGAAAACTCATCCCCAGGTCACATCACAAAGTGCCTTGGGCAAGGCCGTGGGTTATTTGGCCAGTAACTGGAGCCGGCTGGAGCGTTATATAGAGGCTGGCTTTTTACCAATCGACAACAATGCCGCCGAAAGAGCAATCAAACCGTTTGTGATCGGTCGCAAAGCATGGCTATTCAGCGATACGCCCAAGGGCGCCGCAGCCAGTGCGCAGATCTACAGTCTGGTCGAGACCGCCAAGGCAAACGGCCAGGAGCCCTATACGTGGCTGCGCCATGTACTGGAGCGATTACCGCAGGCTGAGTCGGGTGAAGACGTTGAAGCGCTACTACCCTGGAATTGGAGGGCATCATGAGTATCAATATTGATCATCTGAGTGTCGATGAGTTAGTGACATTGAATCATCACATTATCGAACGGCTGAAGATGCTGGAGTCGTTGGAAGCTCATAAATCGATGATGCAGTTCCATCCAGGAGCACGGGTAAGCTTCGACTCACCCAGTGGTGAGCGCCTGTCCGGTACCGTCATGAAGTTCAACCGCAAGACCGTCACAGTGGTAACCGACACCAGCCAACGCTGGAATATTTCGCCGCACTTGCTTTCACCGATCAAAAACGTACAAGCGGGCACGGTGGTGGATATCAAGCCACAAAAAATGAAGTAGCTGCGCCGCGAATGGCCTCCGCGCCAGCATGATTTGATTCCTCCCCCACCTCAGACGCCGCCTGTTTGGATAGGTGGGGTTTATGGATCAGTTACAAGATTTCAATCTCAGACGCATACTTTTCTGCACCGGAAACTATGGCCGACTTTTTCAACAGAATCGGCCGATTGCTGCCTGTTGCGAGGGGCCGCTATGGGTCGAAAGCGGTCACCGACTCACAGGCCGGTGCTTTGGAGGAATGACCACTTTGCGTTGCAAAAAAGTGCACAGCGGGTCAAGTGTGACCTGTAGCATCTTGTTAGCTTTTTCTGTCACTAATGCTTCTTTTATATTTTTCGAGAAGATGTTTGTCATTTGCTTTCGCATATAATCGTCTTATAGCGTCGTCTGTAATAGAGGTTTTCCCACACTTCGTTCCGTACAACCCATAGGGCACGACCGCTTGTTTCTGTTCAAAGTCGCGAAGGATTAAACGTGTTTTTTCCAAAGCACTCAAATATTTTCCAGCAATCGCGACAAGATCACGCGATCTTATATCTGAGATTATGTATCGGTGGATAACGCGATTTCTCGAATTATAGAGCTCATTCAAACTATCGAAAGTCTCCACATCAATTACTTGAAATTTTAAAGCATCATCGAAGACTTTTCTCTCCAATATGCCCTTTTCACCATCTGCCTGGAAAAGGTATCTAATTTCGATATTGTCTGTCTTTTCCTCCAGCTGTTTTGCAATTACCAAGCTCAACCTTAAATGCGCATCTATTTGATTTGCTGCAATCGCAATGATCTCAATGAATGCCATAGCATCAATTGCTGAGTAAAGAAGATCATATGACGCTGCAAGAGCCCCTGTAAATCGATCAAACTTATCGAGGTCTGCAGCCAGTTTACGATCACTCTCGGGGACTATTACGACCGAATTCAGAATTTTATTCACGATTGCAAGCTGTTCGGCAATCCTCTTGTCGCCTTCAAGGCCTACATCGTAGATATACTTACCTATCAATGCTTGATCATAATAAGCGCCGAAAAACAGATGTGTGCAAAACTCGGAGTTATCTTCCCTTGACTCGTTCCAGCTTAGTTTTCTGACTCCGTTGGGATTGGCTTTGGCAATTCTGGGAGCAAGTTCGTTCAACGGATAGCAACTCAGCTGAAAGCAGCCTAACGGGTCTTCATAAGGTTGAAACCCGTAAGGCGACTTCTCTTCATAGTCGCTAAGGCCTGAATTAAGGTACTGCCAATCGATTGGGACTTGAATTAAAAGTATTCCGTTGGGCTCAGTCCAGTGTTTCATGCATGCCTGCCATATCGCATTCTAGTCGCTCCAAAATAACAAACTTAACAGTTGGGAGACAGAAATGTCCTGGATCTTTCGGGCACTTCAGTCGCATGGCATGTGCCCTTTTGGGCGATTGCAGTCTTTGACGACCGGTACATTGAATTCCACCCTATGTTCAATCGGCCCCCACACCTGGCGCAGGTGTGGGGGCCTTTTTTGGCGACCGTGTAAACTACTCCCCACCGTGCTGGTCTACCATTCCCTTACTGTCTGGTCGATGCATTCGGCCCACTTCTTCGAACAGGGAGCACCCTTCATGTCGTAAGTCTATGAGGGCTTGGCTACCGTCGCCGTGATCGCCCGCTACCTGGGGCAGGCACCGATCGAGCTGACGACGCTCGAATGTCCGGTACGCTTGAGCGATGCCGACTCTGGGCGAGCCCGCATTGAACTGCAGCAGTATCTACAAGGATCCAAGGCGGCCAACCTGCTGCGGATGATCCCGCCTGACGGGCACATGGTGCAGGGGTAAATAATCGACGCCTGCAACGAACCGGGTGGCGGCTGGCTGCTGATCAATGTCGGGCAATTCGAGTTGACGCCTGAGCCGCCGGCCAACGTCAACTCGGTTCGCCTGGTGGCCAGGATCGCGGGCGGCCCCGATTGGGGGGTGTCGATTCGCCTGGGCGGCAGCGGCGCACGCTGGGTGCCGGTGCGCTCAAGACGTGAGCCGTTGCGCACCTGGTCCAGCTTGACCGCGGTATGGCGCTTTGCCGAAAGCGTCGGCCTGAGTTGATTCAGTGTAGAGCTGTAACCGGTGACAGTTTCAGGGCCAGTTGCAGCATGCCCACCACGTCCGGTCCGTCCTCATTGATGCAGGTTCCGTAGTGCTTACGGATCATGTTGCCGTTGGTATGGCCCACCTGATCGGCGATCCAGCTAGCAAAAGCCATTTCTACAGACCGACGTCCGTCCGTCTTGCCTTCGAATGCGGGATCCCTGCAGCCCGATTTCTTTTGCTTGCTGTTTTTTAGCCCGTAGCAGTTATTGACCCCGGCCGCTAGCCCCTGGATTAGCGGCGCGTCGATCTTCGCCAGAAGGGTTGCCGGTATCGACAAGCCTTCTCTCGACCAAGACATTTTGAAGGGCCTGGCGGGCTTCAGCGTCCAGCTGGTGCTCTCTCTCCTTGAGTTCAAGCAAGATTGGGCTGGACCAGGTGCGATAGGTTTGCTCGGTCTTACGAATTGATGTCATCTGTCCCCTCCTTGATGAGTGCCCGCCAACACCGTCGGCGCAATTTTGGTTCGATAGAACCCTAGTTGAGGAATCTGTTTGCCGCCAAAAAATTGCATGGCAATGGTGCACACCTCGCTGACGCCGCTATTGATGTTATCGTCAAAAAATATATTGATCAGTTTGGGGTTATCTAGCCTTAAAAGTTACGTTGTCTGAATATAAAAAATTGTAAGAGGTGGAAGTGATGCGTAAGTTGTTGGCTGCCATTGCTGTAGCGTTCTTTCTCTCTGGATGTTCTTCCGGACCTCAGATTCCAAACGATGCCCATACCCCGGCACCTGCTGGTGCGAAGCAATTAAGCGGGGATGAAACTCACCAGGTGTTGATTGGTCGTGAACTCAAAAGCAATAACGCCAAAGGCGAGCCGTTCTCGGAAACATTGAGTCCTGGCGGAGCCGCGTTAATTAAAATTGCTAATTATCCAGAGGTTAAAGGTAATTGGACTGTGGCGGGTGACGTGATCTGCGTCACCTATAAAGAATATGGAAAGGAATGCAATACCGTGCACAGTGATGGCGCTTCAGTGTGGCTTGTAGACCAAAATACAAAGACAACTAACAATAAATTCAGTGTGCATTAGTTAAGTATCATCCAGCTAACGCACACCCGTTATCTCACTGTACGCCATCGGCAACCGGTGTATTGCGGCCATCAAGCACGATGGTGAAGAGATACAGCACCAAGTCGATCAGTTGTGCGGGAAGTTCTTCCTGTGCCAACGCCTGACGATAAGCCTCCGACGGTACTGCGGCGAAACGGATTTCGCGTTTTGTCGCACGGGCGATTTCATCAGCGGCTTCGGAAAAAGCGCATGTCGTTGCTGGAAATCATGGCGCCAGCGGCCGGATCGAGTGAATTCGATTCAGCCGCCGATGCTGTCAGCTAAACGAAAGGCTGACCGGTGAAACCACGAGGCAATCGTTGCAGTCCTTCCATGGCGGTGAGCCGTTCGACCCAAGCCGCGCGCCAGTCATTGGCTGTATGCGTAACTTTGGCTTTGCGTGCGGCGCGGCGTGCAGCGTTGCGTTGGTCTTTGCGCGCATCCTTGAACGCGTCGGTGTTGCGGCAGCTTCTGCATTTCACCCGGGTCAGTTCACTGGTTGAAACGAGCTTGCTGCCTTTATGGCCGCAGGCCAGATGCCCGCCGACTTTAAAGTGAGTAACCATCAGACGTCTCCTTCGTTGCGTGTAATGGTTTGACCTCCAGCGTACGGCGACGTTCGTTGCCTGATTAATGGGCAAAAAAAGGCCCGCATGCGGGCGGGCCAGGGGGATTCTTCAAAGGAGTCGGGGCCACTGTAGGGCGTGAGTTGTGAATACAGTGTGAAACAGACTGCGCAGCCAAAAAAAAGCCCAGCGCCAGGCTGGGTTGGGGATGTAGCAGGAAGCGCTCAGGCAAGGACGCACCCGGTGACGATAAGGTCGCCGTTCATGCGTCCTGAATCAGGCCGTGTCCTTGAGGATGTCCAGATCGAATCATCTGAACCGCGGCAGGGGCGGGTCGACAGGTTTGAGCGAAGACAGCGTATTGCGAATCAGTGGTGCGTCCTTCTCGATGTCGTTCAGACGATCACGAATTCTAAGGGCCGTCGGGTGCCCGCCTTGATGATCGACCCAGTCGGCGATTTCCTTGCACGCCGCTGCCAGGCGAGCCTGACGGGAATCGAGAAGGGTGAGCAGAGTGGTGATGGACTCTTTTTCGGACATGGCAAACACCTCCGTTCAAGAAACCTGTATTTGGCAGCAAAAAGCCCGCGGGGAGCGAGCTTTCTGCCGATGGGGTCGCTATTCCTTCAGCTTTTTCAGTATAGACCCCTAAATGGCAGGTGACCTCAGCCTTGTCGGGCCGTCACTTGCGACCTGGCATTAAGCTGCCAGCATTCACGCAGGGCGTCTTCTTCACGATCGAAACCGTCACCGATGAAGCCGCGGGTTCGAGTATCGGCGATGCGATACCAGACGGCGGCGTCGGGTGGTGGATGATCGGGTTCTCCGGCCCTGCGACCATGGATGATGATCTTGTTGCATCGCTTCACAACGAAAATGTCTTCCATGGCTCACCGCAGCTAATTCAGGTTCACATCAACTATAGAAGCCATTGGCGATCATGCAAAAAAATAGACAGGTCAGTTCGTCGCCTCAGCCATTGCCCCGCATCTCCAAAAACACCGCCAGCCCGACTTCCTCTGCCCTGAGCCCTTTGCGCGCTCGTGGTCTGGGCAGCTCAGCCAACGCACCCAAAAGAAAACCATCGAGCACCGCCGGGTGGATGTAGCACTTGCGGCAGACTGCCGGGGTGTTGCCCAGTTGTTTGGCAACGTTCTTGACCATCTCCACCACATGCCGCTTGGCATCCGACTCGGGCTCCCACTGCAGTTCGCGCAAAACCGCCAACGCCAATGCGCTGCCGGCCCAGGTTCGGTAGTCCTTGGCTGTGAAGTCGGCGCCGGTGAGGGTTTGCAGGTAGGCGTTGACGTCGGAGGAACTGACGGTATGTCGTTCACCGTTTTCATCCAGGTACTGAAACAGGTTCTGCCCGGGAATTTCCAGGCAGCGTTTGATAATCCGCGCCAGGCGTCGGTCTTTCACGGTGATCTGGTGCTCGACACCGCTCTTGCCACGGAACTGGAACAGGATCGCGTTGCCGTTGACCTCGACGTGACGGTTGCGCAGGGTGGTCAGGCCGTAGGATCGGTTGTCCCGAGCATACTGGGTGTTGCCGACCCGGATCAGCGTCGCGTCGAGCAAGGTGATGACCGTGGCCATGACCTTGTCGCGACTGAAGCCGGGAGCTGCCAGCAGTGCTTCAAGCTGTTTGCGCAGTTTCGGCAGCGCCAACCCAAAGTCCCGTAAACGTGAGTACTTGTCGGCATCACGCACTTCTCGCCAGCGTGGGTGATAACGGTATTGCTTGCGACCTCGGGCGTCACGGCCGGTGGCTTGCAGATGGCCGCGCGGGTCGGCACAGATCCATACATCGGTGTAGGCCGGGGGCACGGCGAGGGCATTGATGCGTTTGATCTCGTCTTGATCGGTGATGAGCTGACCCGCAAGGTCGTAATAGCAGAACTTGCCGCGCAGTTTCTTGCGGGCGATGCCGGGCTGGGTGTCATCGACGTAATGCAGGTCTGATGGCAGCGCATCGGGCAGCGCGATATCGGGCATGGCGGTAGTCCTTGGCGACGGATCAGGGGCCGTTACAGCCATTGACCGCACGCCGTTGCAGTCGTGCCAGCGGATTTATGCCAGAACCGCTACTGCCTTGATCTGTGCCCAGAGTTGCTGGCCGGGGTGCACGCCCAATTGGTCTCGGGAGTAGCGGGTGATCCGCGCCAGCAGCGGTGTGCCGCCAGCGTCCAGACGGATCAGCACGTGGGCGGCGTTGTCCGCGCCCATTTCACTGATCACGGTGACCGGCAGGCGATTGAGGATGCTGCTTTGCTCGACGCTTTGCAGGCTCAGGCTGACATCCCGTGCCTGAACCTTGCAGCGCAGCGCCTGACCCAAGGTCATCGGTGAGTGAGCCACCCGAATATTCAGGGTCGTGTCGGGCAGTTGCAGGGTTAGCAACTGGTAGTCGGCGTCATGGGCACTGACGTGCCCCTCGATCACCACGCCGGCGTCGTCGCCCAGCGCCAGGGGCAGGTCGAGACGGGCCAGCGTTTCGCCAATAGCCCCGCTGGCCAGCACTTTGCCTTCACTCAGCAAGACGATGTGGTCGGCCAACCGCGCGACTTCATCCTGTGAGTGGCTGACGTACAGCACCGGGATGTCCAGCTCATCATGCAGTCGTTGCAGGTAAGGCAGGATTTCGTTTTTGCGTTGGCTATCCAATGCCGCCAGCGGCTCGTCCATCAACAAAAGTTTCGGGCTGGTGAGCAGGGCGCGCGCGATGCCGACCCGCTGCCGTTCACCACCGGAAAGGTGCTGCGGATGGCGATCCAGCAAATGGCCGATCCCGAGCAGTTCGGTCGCGTGTGCCATGTCGACCCGTCGCTGTGGGCGAGGAATGCGCTTGAGGCCGAACTCCAGATTGGCCAGCACCGACAGATGGGGAAACAGGCTGGCTTCCTGGAAGACGTAACCCAATGCCCGTTTATGTGGCGGTACGAAAATCTTCTTGTCGCTGTCCTGCCAGACTTCATCGTTGACCTGGATGAAACCCTGCTCGGCCTTCTCCAGGCCGGCGATGCAACGCAGACAGGTGGTCTTGCCCGAACCGGAATGACCGTAAAGGGCAGTGACGCCGCGGCCGGGCAATTGCAGATCCACCTCCAGGGCGAACCCTGAATACCTCAGTTTCAGACGCGTATGAATCATCGATCAGCTCCAGCCCGCTTTGGTTTTACGGCTGGAGTAAAGCGCCAGCAACACAATAAAGGAGAACACCAGCATCGCTCCGGCCAGCCAATGGGCCTGGGCGTACTCCATGGCTTCGACGTGATCGTAGATCTGCACCGAGACCACGCGGGTCTTGTCGGGAATGTTGCCGCCGATCATCAGCACCACGCCGAACTCACCGACGGTGTGGGCGAAACCGAGAATGGCAGCGGTGATGAAACCGGGGCGGGCCAGCGGCAGGATCACGCTGAAAAATGTGTCCCAGGGATTGGCGCGTAAGGTCGCGGCCACTTCCAATGGGCGAGTGCCAATGGCGGAAAAAGCATTTTGCAGCGGTTGGACCACGAACGGCATCGAGTAGAGCACCGAGCCGATCACCAGCCCTGCAAAACTGAACGTGAGGGGACCGAGGCCGAGTGACTGGGTGAAGTGGCCAACAAACCCGTTGGGGCCGAGCGCCAGCAACAGGTAGAAGCCAATCACCGTCGGCGGCAGCACCAGGGGCAGGGCGACGATCGCCCCGACCGGGCCGCGCAACCACGAGCGAGTACGCGACAGCCATAACGCAATCGGAGTGCCGATGACCAGCAGGATAAGCGTCGTCAGGGACGCCAGTTTCAGGGTCAGCCAGATGGCGGAAAAGTCGGCACTCAATAGCGTCATTTAGAGTTGGTAACCGTAGGATTTGATGATTGCGGCGGCTTTCGGACCTTTGAGGTACTCAACCAGTGCCTTGGCAGCGGGGTTGTCCTTGCCTTTGTTGAGGATCACCGCGTCTTGTTTGATCGGGTCGTGCATGTCGGCTGGAACGATCCAGGCCGAGCCGCTGGTGACTTTGCCGTCTTTGTAGATCTGCGACAAGGCCACAAAACCGAGTTCGGCGTTGCCAGTAGAGACGAATTGATAGGCCTGGGTGATGTTCTGGCCTTCAACGATCTTGGTTTTGACCTTGTCGGTCAGGCCCAGCTTGGCCAGCACTTGAGTAGCGGCCAGACCGTAAGGCGCGGCTTTCGGGTTGGCGATGGACAGATGCTGATACTGGTTGTCGCTCAACACTTTGCCCTTGGCATCGACGTAACCTTCCTTGGCCGACCACAACGCCAGGGTGCCGATGGCGTAGGTGAAGCGCGAGCCCTTGACCGTGTCGCCTTCGGTTTCGAGTTTTTGCGGGGTGGTGTCGTCCGCCGAGAGGAACACTTCGAACGGTGCGCCGTTCTTGATCTGGGTATAGAACTGGCCGGTGGCACCATAGGAGGTGACCAGTTTATGCCCGGTATCTTTTTCGAAATCAGCGGCGATCGCCTGAATCGGTGCAGTGAAGTTGGCGGCGACGGCGACCTGGACTTCGTCCGCCTGGGCTGACCCGAAAGCGAACACTGCAAGCAGGGTTGCCAGACAGGTGGGGGCAAAACGTGAGGCACGAATGGTCATGAAACGGCTCCGTTATAGGCAAGTGCAACGAGGGGGTGAAACGCTATATAGCGGAATATATAGCGAAATGCCTGCAAACGGAATGTGTCGGATGCGCGTTATTGAGGCCACGCATAACCCTGTAGCAGCTGCCGAAGGCTGCGTTCGACTGCGAAGCGGTCGTGAAACCAGATACCGCGGTCTTTCAGGTTAATCGTGGCAGCTGAATTTACGACTGCTTCGCCCGAGCGCGGACCGGGCCGAACGCAGCCTTCGGCAGCTGCTACAGGTGAGTGCATTACCGACCCAACAACTTGGCCAATCCTTCCTCAGCCAGGCGCCGGGTCAGTTCAGCCGTGGTCATTTCAACGCCCAGCGTGAATGCCTGACCCGCCCAGAGATTGCTGAAATCCGCTTCCCCCTTGGCCCGCAACGGCATCAGCGCACCACCCGCCAGCGGGAAGACCGGGGCTTTTGCGCTCATCGGCCCAAGTTCGCGCATCACCCGATTGAGAATTCCGCGCGCCGGGCGTCCGGTGAAAATGTTAGTGACGGCAGTTTCACTTTCCTTGGCCGTGCGCAACGCCTTGTGATGAGACGCGCTGACCTTGGCCTCTGGCGTGAACAAGTACGCCGTGCCCACTTGCACCGCCGAAGCCCCTAACAGGAAAGCCGCCGCGACGCCTCGTGCATCGGCAATCCCGCCGGCAGCAATCACCGGCACTTTCACGGCATCGACGATCTGCGGCACCAGCGCAAAGAGGCCCACCTGGCTGCTCAGATCATCACTGAGAAACATGCCCCGATGGCCACCGGCTTCGTACCCCATGGCGATGATTGCGTCACAACCCTGCTGCTCCAGCCAGATCGCCTCTTCGACGGTGGTGGCCGAGGAGAGTACTTTCGCCCCAGTGGCTTTCACGCGATCCAGCAGGGACTTTTCCGGCAGTCCGAAGTGAAAACTCACGACTTCGGGGCGAAACTCTTCGATCACTTCGCAGGCTGCGCTATCGAACGTCGCTCGATTGGACACTGGCGTCGGCGCGTCGAAGTCCACGCCAAGTTCCCGGTAGTAGGGTTCCAGCAGATTCTTCCAGTCTCGAGCGCGTTGCTCATCGGCGGCGGGTGGCTGATGGCAGAAGTAGTTGACGTTGATCGGACGTTGAGTGTGTTGACGAATCGTTTTCAGCTCCTCGCGCAACTGATCGATGCTCAACATGGCTGCCGGCATTGAGCCCAGTCCGCCGGCATTACTGGCTGCGATAACCATGGCCGAATGGGTCGCGCCGGCCATGGGCGCCTGGATGATCGGCAGCTCAATGCCAAGCAGGTCAAGAATGCGGGTGTCTGGCCATTTGCTCATTTGAAGGGTTCTCCGACGTCATAACAGGGCAGGGACGGTAGGACCGTTTTTGTATCAGCAATGACTGACATAAGGCCAGTCGAGTTTTCAGTTCGTGTGCCACTCTTGGCTTAAAGTCGAGTACGGTGAAATGTGGCTGTGTGTTATTTCAACTGCACGACAACTGAGTGATTCCATCTGGAGGCAGCAATGTTCCAAGGCATTTTGATCGACAAAGACGACAGCGGTTACCGGGCCACACTGCAAGAGATCAATGACGATCAACTGCCCGAGGGCGATGTGACAGTGCGTGTTGCGTACAGCACGCTGAACTTCAAGGATGGCCTGGCGATCACCGGCAGCAGCCCGGTGGTGCGAAAATTCCCGATGGTGCCGGGGATCGATCTGGCAGGTACTGTCGAAGTCAGCGGGCATCCGGACTACAAGGTCGGTGATCAAGTCGTACTCAACGGCTGGGGTGTTGGCGAAGGGCATTGGGGCGGACTCGCGCAGAAGGCTCGCTTGAACGGCGACTGGCTGATTCCGCTGCCCAAGGCGTTCACCGCGGCGCAAGCGATGGCTATCGGCACGGCCGGTTACACGGCGATGCTGAGCATCCTGGCGCTGGAACATAATGGCGTGACGCCCGAGCAGGGAGACGTGTTGGTCACCGGCGCCAATGGCGGTGTAGGCAGTTTCGCCATCGCACTGCTGAGCAAGCTCGGCTATCGGGTGGTCGCGTCTACCGGCCGCACCTCCGAGCACGATTACCTCAAGCAATTAGGCGCCAGCGAAATCATCGACCGCGCCACGCTGTCCGAGCCGGGCAAACCCTTGGCCAAGGAGCGTTGGGCGGCGGTCATCGACTCGGTCGGCAGCCACACATTGGCCAACGCCTGTGCCAGCACCAAGGCCGACGGCACTGTCGCCGCGTGTGGCCTGGCGCAAGGCATGGACTTCCCGGCTTCAGTCGCCCCGTTCATTTTGCGCGGCGTGACCCTGGCCGGGATCAACAGCGTGACTCAGCCCAAAGCCAAGCGGATACTGGCCTGGAATCGTCTGGCCAAGGATCTCGACTTCACCTTGTTGCCGCTGATCAGCCACGAAATCGGCTTGAGCGAAGTGATCGAGGCTGCACCGCGATTACTCGCCGGCCAATTGCGTGGTCGGGTGGTGGTCGACGTCAATCGTTGACTGTCTCACCGCCAATCAAACAGACAAACGACAGAGACAAGGACTATCGACCATGGATGTAAAACAGCGTGAAGTGCGGCCCTTTAGCGTCTCGGGCCTGCAAGTGCGCACCTGCAATGCCGCAGAGCAGCAACCAGACACGGCGCGCATCGGCCCGATGTGGGAACAATTTTTCGTTGAGGGAATCTTCGACAAGATCGCCCACAAGCAGCCGGATTCCTTTGTTTACGGCGTCTATTCCAACTACGAGTCCGACGCTTCGGGCCACTTCGATGTGACCGCGGGGGTGGCGGTCACCGCGCCCTCCGAGGACTTTCCGCAGGTTCAGGTGGAGGGAGGCGAATACCTGGTGTTCAGCGCCAAAGGGGCGATGCCAGACAGCGTCATTCAGGCGTGGGGCCTGATCTGGGCCTACTTTAAGGACAACCCGCAGGTTTGCCGCACGTTCGCCACAGACTTCGAGGTTTATACCAGCCCGGATTCAGTGTCGGTCTATATCGGCATTCAGGACTCAGACGGGTTTTCGCGCTCAAGCAACTGACGCTTGCGCTCCACACCCCAGCGATAGCCTGAAAGGTTGCCGTCGCTGCGCACCACGCGGTGGCACGGAATCGCCACCGCCAGGTTGTTCGCGCCGCAGGCTTGAGCCACGGCGCGCATCGCTTTTGGCGCGCCGATTCGCTGAGCGATATCGGCGTAGCTGGCGGTGCGACCGACGGGAATCTCCCGCAGGGCTTGCCAGACCCGTTCTTGAAAAGCGGTGCCACGAACATCCAGCGGCAAGTCCAGGCCCAGGGCCGGCGCTTCAATAAAACCTACAACCTTGGCGATCAGTTGCTCGAACGTGTGATCGGCGCCAATCAGATTCGCACGTCGAAACTTGTCCTGCAGATCGCAGACCAGTTGGTGCGGGTCATCGCCCAGCAGGATCGCGCAAACACCACGCTCACTCTGCGCCACCAGAATCGCTCCCAGGGAACACTGGCCGACGGCAAAACGAATGTCGTTGTTCTGACCGGCGGCGCGGTAATCACCTGGTTTCATGCCCAATAGTTGATCGGCGGATTCATAGAAACGGCTGTTGGAGTTGAAGCCGGCGTCATACAGCGCGTCGGTCACCGAGTCTCCGTCCGCGAGACGCTCACGAACCCTGCGTGAACGATGGGCCGCGGCGTAGCCCTTGGGCGTCAGACCGGTCACCGCTTTGAACACCCGATGGAAGTGAAAGCTACTCAGGCCCGCAGCAGAAGCCAGCTCGCTCAGAACAGGCAGATTCTCCGCGGTTTCGATCTGGCGGCAAGCGGCGGCCACCGTCGCGGCATGTTGTGCGGCGACGTCGCTTTGATCTTTCGCGGCGCGTTTACTGGGGCGATAACCCGCCGCCTGGGCCTGTTCGGCAGTGTCGAAGAACTCGACATTCTGCGGTTTCGGCAAACGCGCCAGGCTGCTGGGACGGCAGTAAATGCCGGTGGTTTTCACCGCATACACAAACTGTCCGTCTGCCCGGGGATCACGCGCGACGACGGCGGCCCAGCGCGGGTCGTTCTCGGTGGCGATCTTTGTCGAATGGCTTGTCATGGCTTCATGTCCGTTGATCCGTTTCATGCAGATTAACCAGCCGACGGGGTCGCTGCACCCCGGGTCTTGCGGTCGAATTCGAAGGCTTCACCCGGCGGTACGAAAGGTGCAGTTGATCCGTTGTTCGCCCAGTCGCGGGTGTTGGCCGTCCTTGATTGGCAAGACGCCGTGATACCGCAAGCGATCCACGCCACCCCAGACCACGATGTCGCCATGCAACAGCGGCACTCGTTGGCTTTTATCGCTGCGTTCGAAACCGCCGAACAGAAACATCGCCGGCAATCCCAGGGACACTGAAACAATGGGCGCTGCGTAGGAAACTTCGTCTTTGTCCTGGTGCAACGACATCTTGGCTCCGGGAACATAACGGTTGATCAGGCAGGAATCAGGTACAAAATCCGCAAACCCTGCTTCCCGCGCCGCCGCTTGTGCCAACTCGAGAAACACCTCGGGCATTTTTGGCCAGGGTTCTCCGGTCAGCGGATCATGGCGGGTATAGCGATAGCCGCTGCGGTCGGTGGTCCAGCCCAGCGCGCCGCAACTGCTCAAGGCGACCGACATGGTAAAGCCCCCGGGCGTGATCATCTGCCGAAACGGTGCCGCCGCCAGAACTGCGTCCAGTGCGGGCAGCAACTGATCCAGCCAGGGCAGGGCAAAGCCTCTGAGGACGCAGGACTGTTCGCCGATCCGATCGAGCCTGGTTTGCTGCTCGGGTTCCGCGTCGGCAAACAAGTCGAAGGTGATCGGGTTCATGGGGTCATAACGCATCGTGAAAGATGATTCCAAGGGTATGCCGTTTTCCGCTGTGCAGGCGACTCACGCCGTGACGCAGGGTGACTCGGTAATAGCCACGAACGCCTTTGACCGGCCGTTGGTTGACGGCAAAGATCAGCGCGTCACCTTTCTTCAGGCCAATGACCTGGGGTCGCGATTGCATTCGAGGGCGCTGTTCCGTCAGTACGAACTCGCCACCGGTGAAATCGTCGTCGGGCTCGGACAGCAGAATCGCCACTTGCAGCGGGAAGACGTGTTCGCCGTACAGATCCTGATGCAAGCAGTTGTAGTCCTGCGGTCCATATTGCAGCAACAACGGCGTCGGGCGTTCCTGACCGGCGGCATGGCAGCGTTCGAGGAACGCTTCATGGGTTTCAGGGAAACGCGTCGGCAGGTCCATGAGCTCGTACCAGCGATTGGCTATCGGCACCAGGCGAGGGTAGAGCGCACTGCGCAAACGGGCGACGACATCCGGCAACGGGTATTTGAAGTATTTGTACTCGCCACGGCCAAAGCCGTGACGAGCCATGATCACTTGCGAGCGAAACGGTTCGGCACTGGCATACAGAGCGCTGATTTCATCGCACGTCTCGTGGCTAAACAGCGACCGGATGATCGCGCAGCCATCCTGATCGAGTTGCTGCTCGAGCATGACCCAGTCCAGTCCATCGAGAGAGTGCTCGCTCATCGCTGCGCCTCACGATCCAGCAGTTGCCGTTTGCGCTCCAGCCCCCAACGGTAGCCGCCGAGGCTGCCATCCTGACGCAGCACTCGATGGCACGGCACGATAACCGCCAGCGGGTTTGCTCCGCAGGCATTGGCCACCGCCCGAAAAGCCGTGGGTTGACCCAGTTGTCGCGCGATATCCAGATAGCTGGCGGTTTCACCCACCGGTATTTGCCGCAGGGCATCCCAGACTCGTCGTTGAAATACGCTGCCTGTCAGATCCAGCGGCAAATCAAGGGTGCTACGCGGGTCTTCGAGGTGGCGAAAGGTTTGCTCCAGCTCAGGCATCAAGCTTTCATCACGCTGCGGTGCTTGTTGGCCGGGGAAGCGTTGCGAAAGATCGCGTTCCAGCGTGGCCTGGTCATCGCCGAGCAGCAGCGCACACAACCCCTCGGCGCTGAATGCGAGCAGCAAGACGCCAAGGCTGGAAGTGCCGCTGATGAAGCGAATCGAGGTAGTAGACATGTTCTGACTCCTTAACCAAAGGTTGAGGTGGCCAGTCTAGGGAGCGGGGACTTCGTTAACACTCCGGCGCTTGCGGTTGAATTCCAGAGGCGGGAGCAGACGTCCATGTTGTCGCTCCGGGTCCCTTTACAGCGCTTTGCTGACGCTTATTTCGCTGATGACGTCTTCGCTCGAACCATGAAGAGCATCCAGCGCGGCCTTGGCTTCTTCTTCCGTGCCGTTTTCAAGCTGGGCAAATTCGAAGCGACGCTCACCATTGAGTTTGTATTTGATGACGTACTTGGTCGTTTGGGCCACGGTCATACCTGCTTGTCTTCGTGTTTGGGTGTCACTCAGCTCAGTTTCGTGCTGGAGCGGCGGATGATCTTGATGGTGTGAGTCAGGGTCGGTTTGTGAGTTACGCTGATCGGCCGGCGGTTGACCGTGTCGATGGTGATGTTCCAGAAACCGGTACTCGGTGCAGTAATCCGGGCAGGGAAAGTGTCGAATGCTCCACCATGGTAAGTGTGGCGGCCGCCATTCTTGAAGCTGCGGAAATTGGCGTCGTTCATCAAGCGGATATTGCATGTTTGGGAGCATTGAATGACGACGATGTCGTCTTCGTTGAGGTGCTCGCGCTGGTGGATAAATTTCATGAGGCGCCTCCAGAAGGGCTTTTTCTACAAAATCAAAACGATAGCATGGGCGATTGGCGCAGTTTATCAGCCCGAACGGGTTATTATCCGGTCGTCGGGGTCCGCTTTGACAATTAAAAACAGTTATACGGAATTCTATGAGCGATAAACGCAGCAAGCCTCGGAGAAAAACAGCATTTGTACTGTCGGAGTGTCTTTATCGGAGGTGTTGTATGAAGTGGGGTGTGCTGGTCCTGCCTATGGCGATAGCGATGAGTGGCTGTGCGAGTGTCTCGGAGATCAATGAGACGCTGCCCACCATGAACGTGATTTCAGGCAAGAAGCCTCATGAGTACGCGCAATGCCTGACCGAGAAACTGGCCAGCAGCCGGGGAGCGCTGCAAGTCGAACCGCATAAGGACGGTATGCGAGTCATCGTGCCGCAGAAGTTCTCCTCGGGCCCGGCCGCCGTATTTGATATCGAAGACCGCTCCGGCGGCAGCAGCATCAAGTTGCATGAGCGCATCTCCAACGTGCCGTTGCGCCCCATGGATGTACGTAATGCCGCTACCGCGTGCATTTCCGGCTGATAGACTGTCGCCCGTCAGCACCGATGCCGCCAAAGCAGCGCTTTGGCGGCATTGTCATTTCTGGAGTCGAGCATGAAGCGAGAGCAGGTACGGGAGCGCCATGCAGAGGGTCACATCTCTGCCACCCACGTGATTCAGAATCCGGCGAATTCGGGAGAATGGATCGTGTTTTTCAAAAAAAGCGCCGGTCGCAGTTATTTTCTGGTGGATGAAAACGATGAAGTCGAATCCTTCAGTAGCCTCGACGATTTGATCGAGACGGTGCGCGGTCTCGGGATCAAGTTCGCCGAAATTCACATGTAGGGCAGGGCGCCTTACTTGCAGACCACCACGACGCTGCGGTTCTTGTAGTTGCCGACGTCGACACCCAGCGTCTTGTCGCTTTCCTTGGTCGAAGGTGTTCCGTCGGTACCGACGATCCGATAGCCGGTGCCGGCGCAAGAGGCATCGGCTTTTTCGTAGCAGGTCGCCCAGGAATTGGCTTCCCCGGAGCAATCGATCGCCAGGCCTTGCTCGCCGTTGTTCAGGTAGGTCGTTTCGGAAGTGGCGCAGCCGCTCAGGGCCAGTGCCGCGATCAGTGGCAAAAATTTATTCATGTCGTTGTCGTCGTCAGGATGAAGGGGCTGAGCCTGTGACAGCGCTGGCATCAAAAGGTTATAGCGAATGGCCACTTGGTTGCAGGCAATCACAAAAAAGCCCTGCGCGAGCAGGGCTTGGGTCGAGTCGGGTGCTTCTCAGGACTTGTCCTTGCCGCGACGCTTCGGGGCTGGGTGTTCGAGCTCCAATACGGATGCCACTTCGATCGCCAACGCCTCGGTCGGGAAAGGCCCGGCAATATTCTCGCCGCTGGCACTGTCTACCCACCACTGGCCGTCTTTCGCCTGATTGATCAGGAACCCGTTGACACTTTTTGCTTCCGACATCTATCTGCCTCGTTGGCTGGTTCAATCGCGCAATGTTAGCGCCAAATGCACTCAACCGGTGCTGATGGTGTAGGGTTGTGCGATTCGCGGCCGTGCAGATCTGATGGTCTGTGCTATCTATAAAGGCTGCGGAGCTATCTCGGGAACTATCCGCGAGAATATTTCTCTATGATGGCATCGGTTAGCCAGTGCGGGGCATTGTAAGGTGCACGCCGCCTGATTAGACTGCGCCGAAACTCGTACACACAGCCCTATCAAGGACTTTTATGATCAAGAAATGCTTGTTCCCAGCAGCCGGTTACGGTACTCGCTTCCTGCCAGCGACTAAAGCCATGCCCAAAGAAATGCTGCCGGTGGTAAACAAGCCACTGATCCAGTACGGCGTCGAAGAAGCACTGGACGCTGGGTTGACCGAAATTTCCATCGTTACCGGTCGCGGCAAACGGGCTCTGGAAGACCACTTCGACATCAGCTACGAGCTGGAAAACCAGATCAAGGGCACCGACAAGGAAAAATACCTGGTCGGCATCCGTAAACTGTTGGACGAGTGCTCGTTCTCCTACACTCGCCAGACCGAAATGAAAGGCCTGGGCCACGCCATTCTGACTGGCCGCCCGCTGATCGGCGACGAACCGTTCGCGGTAGTGCTGGCGGACGACTTGTGCGTCAACCTCGAAGGCGACGGCGTCCTGACCCAGATGGTCAAGCTGTACGAGCAGTATCGCTGCACCATCGTAGCGATCCAGGAAGTGGATCCGCAGGAAACCAACAAGTACGGCGTGATCTCCGGCGAGCTGATCGCTGATGATTTGTACCGCGTTCGCAACATGGTCGAAAAACCAGCCCCGGAAGACGCACCGTCCAACCTGGCGATCATCGGTCGTTACATCCTGACGCCGGATATTTTCGAGCTGATCAAACAAACCGAGCCAGGCAAAGGCGGCGAGATTCAAATCACCGACGCCCTGATGAAGCAGGCGAAAAACGGTTGCGTGATTGCCTACAAGTTCAAGGGCAAGCGTTTTGACTGCGGTGGCGCTGAAGGCTACATCGAAGCCACCAACTTCTGCTTTGAGAACTTCTACAAGACTGGCAAGGCCTATTAATAGCCTCTGACCCAGTTGTTTCTTAAAAGCCACCTCTTCAGGTGGCTTTTTCATTTTCCGTCCCCATATCGATTGCAGCGCTTGCCCAGCGGACGTCTGCGGGTATGCTTGTGGACTGCCGAGGAGATTGAAAATGGCCTACGATTTTGACCTTTATGTGATTGGCGCCGGTTCCGGCGGTGTGCGGGCTGCGCGTTTTGCTGCCGGTTTTGGCGCGAAAGTGGCCGTGGCCGAGAGCCGCTACCTGGGTGGCACTTGTGTGAATGTCGGCTGTGTGCCGAAGAAGCTGCTGGTCTACGGCGCGCATTTCGCCGAAGACTTCGAGCAGTCGCAAGGTTTTGGCTGGACGCCGGGCGAAGCGAAGTTCGATTGGGCAACGCTGATCGCCAACAAGGATCGCGAGATTAATCGCCTGAACGGTATCTATCGCAACCTGCTGGTTAATAGTGGCGTGACCTTGCATGAAGGCCACGCCAAAATCGTTAATCCGCACCAGGTCGAGATCAATGGCGAGCGTTACACCACCAAAAACATCCTGATTGCTACCGGTGGATGGCCACAGATTCCGGAAATTCCGGGGCATGAGCATGCAATCAGTTCCAATCAGGCGTTCTTCCTCAAAGAGCTGCCCAAGCGCGTTCTGGTGGTAGGCGGTGGTTACATCGCCGTCGAATTCGCCGGGATCTTCCACGGTCTGGGTGCCGAGACCACGTTGCTGTATCGCGGTGAGCTGTTCCTGCGCGGCTTCGACGGTGCGGTGCGCAAACACTTGCAGGAAGAACTGACCAAGCGCGGCATGGACCTGCAATTCAACGCCGACATCGAGCGTATCGACAAGCAGGCCGATGGCAGCCTGAAGGTGACCCTCAAGGACGGCCGTGAGCTTGAAGCGGATTGTGTGTTCTACGCCACCGGTCGACGTCCGATGCTCGACAATCTTGGGCTGGAAAACACCGGCGTCAAACTCGACAAGAAAGGTTTCGTCGAGGTCGACGAGCAGTATCAGACTGCTGAGCCGTCGATCCTGGCGCTTGGCGATGTGATCGGTCGGGTTCAGCTGACGCCGGTGGCGTTGGCGGAAGGCATGGCCGTGGCGCGACGTTTGTTCAAACCTGAGCAGTATCGCCCGGTCGATTACAAGATGATCCCGACCGCGGTATTCAGCTTGCCGAACATCGGCACGGTCGGTTTCACCGAGGAAGAGGCCCGGGAGGCCGGTCACGATGTGGTGATCTTCGAAAGCCGCTTCCGGCCCATGAAGCTGACCCTGACCGAATGCCAGGAGCGCACCCTGATGAAACTGGTGGTGGACGCCAAGAGCGACAAGGTTCTGGGCTGTCACATGGTCGGTCCGGAGGCTGGGGAGATTGTGCAGGGCTTGGCGATCGCCTTGAAAGCGGGTGCCACCAAGCGAGATTTCGATGAGACCATCGGCGTGCACCCGACTGCCGCCGAAGAGTTCGTCACCATGCGCACGCCGGTCGCGGGTTAATCGTCCTTTTGGGGCTCTGATGCGTCTGGCGCTGTCGCAATGACGGCCGCCAGGCGCACGCTCTCATCGAGGCTCGCCTGGGTCTTGAGCAACTCAATTTCCAGCGCTTTGTTTATCTGCGACTGCTCATCGACGCTCTGTTTCAGCGACTGGCTTTCCAGCAGGGCAGCGCGCAAGCGTTCCTGGAGGAGGGTGCGTTCGCTGTCGATACGGTTCACCTGTTCCAGTAGCTGATCCTGTCGAGCGTTGGTTTGCTTGAGTTGATCCTGCAGTAGGCTCAACTCTCTCAGGGTGCCACGGTTCTCCGTCAGCAAACGCTCGTTGTCGCGGTGCAGTTGGGTGATCTCATCCTGGCGCACCAATGCGCTTTGCTGGGCCTGACGCAATTCCATTTGAATTTGCTGCACCTGGCCTTCGTGGCGACGTTGTTCCTGCTCGCGCTGTTCTTTGACAGCGTTGCGATAATGTTCCAGGGCATCGCGAGCGTGCAGGTGCTTTTCTTCCAATGAGCGGATCTGCTCATCCTTGTCTTGCAAGCGTAATTCGAAATCGGCCAGCGCCTGGTTCAGTCCGGCGTTGCGGGTTTGCTCGGTCTGCAGCATGGCGCGGGTTTCTAGCAGGGACTCGGACTCTTGGGTCAGTGCCAGACTTTGAATCTCGTACTGCTGATGCAATTGCGTGTTGGCTTGTTGGGCTTCATGCAACTGCGTATCCAGCTGTTTTTTTTGCTGATCGAACTGCCCGCGGGCCTGATCGATGGGTTCCTGAGCCTGCTCCTTGAGTCTTTGTGCCAGTCGCGAGACCAGTCCCGCCAGCTCGTCATCAATGGGTTCTGGCGGCACTTCGGCGCGCTCGGCGCCGTCATCCAGCTCCTTCAAATAGCGGTGGATAGTGGTTTTTGAGCCGGTATTGCCCATCTCGATCCGTACCGCATCGATGCTTGGGTTTTCGCCGCGGGCGAGAATTGCCAAACGTGCCGCTTGCACCACTGCTTTATTAACGCCGCCACGAGCCATGAGTTCTCCTACGATTTCGTACTGTGGTACATGCCACTTAAGTACATACTGTACCACGCTAACGAAAAACTTTAAATACGATAGGTATTCATGCGGGATATACTGGTATTACCCCGTGTGATGAGCCCTGTTGCGTGTTTTCACCCGCCAAAGCGGTACGTTTTAGAGAGTTGAGCCGATGACTGAGCTGGATCGTTACCTGCAAGCCGCCACCCGCGACAACACCCGTCGCAGTTACCGGGCGGCTATCGAGCATTTCGAAGTCAGTTGGGGCGGCTTCCTGCCAGCGACCAGCGACAGCGTCGCGCGCTACCTCGTTGCTCACGCGGGCGTGCTGTCGATCAATACCTTGAAGTTGCGTTTGTCAGCACTGGCGCAATGGCACAACAGTCAGGGATTTCCCGACCCCACCAAGGCGCCGGTAGTGCGCAAGGTCTTCAAGGGCATTCGCGCGCTACACCCGGCTCAAGAAAAACAGGCCGAGCCATTACAGCTTCAGCATCTGGAGCAAGTGGTTGCCTGGTTGGAGCAAGAAGCGCAAACCGCAAAATCTGAGCACGATCAACCTGCCCTTTTGCGGGCCAGGCGCGACAGGGCGCTGATTCTGTTGGGCTTCTGGCGCGGCTTTCGTAGCGATGAGTTGTGCCGGTTACAGATCGAGCACGTGCAAGCGGCTGCCGGCTCAGGCATCACGCTCTATTTGCCGCGAACCAAGAGTGACCGCGAAAACCTCGGCAAGACTTACCAGACGCCAGCGTTGCAGCGCCTGTGCCCGGTGCAGGCGTACATCGACTGGATCACCGAAGCCGCGCTGGTCCGTGGACCGGTATTCCGGGGCATCGACCGTTGGGGCCACCTGAGCGAGGAGGGGTTGCACGCCAACAGCGTGATCCCGTTACTGCGCCAGGCGCTTGAACGTGCCGGCATCCCGGCCGAGCACTACACCAGTCACTCCTTGCGGCGCGGCTTTGCCACTTGGGCTCATCAGAGCGGGTGGGACTTGAAGTCGTTGATGAGTTACGTGGGCTGGAAGGATATGAAGTCCGCCATGCGCTATGTTGAAGCCAGCCCGTTTCTCGGGATGACACCGCTCGCGGAAAAAACCATTGGCGCTGCTAAGTAAGTTTTCTTCTATTAATACGTTCGGCTAATAGCGAAAACCAATGAGCAGCATGAGCTTTGCCAATGAGCCATCCGGCAATCGAGTCGGTAGGATTCACGCCATCAACTTCTCAACCCAACTTCTCAACCCAACTTTTCAACCCTGACGGAGAGTCATCGATGCCTATCATCAACAGCCAAGTTAAACCGTTCAAAGCTGACGCCTTCAAAAATGGCGACTTCGTAAAAGTGTCGGACGCTGACCTGAAAGGCAAGTGGTCTGTCGTGTTCTTCTACCCAGCCGACTTCACCTTCGTTTGCCCGACCGAACTGGAAGACCTGGCTGACAACTACGACGCGTTCCAGAAGCTGGGCGTCGAGATCTACAGCGTTTCCACCGATACCCACTTTGCTCATGCTGCCTGGCACAACACTTCGCCAGCCATCGGCAAAATCCAGTACACCATGATCGGCGACCCGACTCACGCCATCTCCCGCAACTTCGACGTGCTGATCGAAGAAGCAGGTCTGGCTGACCGTGGCACCTTCGTGATCAACCCTGAAGGCCAGATCAAAATCGTCGAACTGAACGACGGCGGTGTGGGTCGTGACGCTTCCGAGCTGCTGCGCAAAATCAAGGCTGCTCAGTACGTCGCTGCTCACCCAGGCCAGGTTTGCCCAGCCAAGTGGAAAGAAGGCGAGGCCACTCTGGCTCCGTCCCTGGACCTGGTCGGCAAGATCTAAGTCTGTGGATCGCATCATCAGGGCGGGTTTCCGCACCTAAGTAAGCTGCAACCGCCCTCAAAAACGCCCGGGCGAGATTCGCTCGGGCGTTTTTTTTTCGAATTCACTCCCTATTAAAAGCATGGAAATCGCCCGTATGTTGGACGCCAATCTTAAAGCCCAGTTGAAGTCATACCTGGAACGGGTCACCCAGCCGATCGAGATCATCGCATCCCTCGACGACGGTGCGAAATCCCAGGAAATGCTCGCTCTTCTGAAAGACGTTGCCAGTCTTTCTACCCAAATTACCTTGCTCGACAACGGTGACGATGCACGTAAACCATCGTTCTCGATCAACCGCCCGGGTGCCGATATCAGCCTGCGTTTCGCCGGCATCCCGATGGGCCACGAATTCACATCCCTGGTGCTGGCCCTGCTGCAAGTCGGCGGTCACCCTTCGAAGGCCAGCGTTGAAGTGATCGAACAGATCCGTTCGCTCAAAGGCGAGTTCAGCTTCGAGACTTACTTCTCGCTGTCCTGCCAGAACTGCCCGGACGTGGTCCAGGCATTAAACCTGATGGCCGTGCTTAACCCGAACATCCGCCACGTCGCCATTGACGGCGCGCTGTTCCAGGCCGAAGTCGATGATCGTCAGATCATGGCCGTGCCAAGCATTTACCTGAACGGCGTGAACTTCGGTCAGGGTCGTATGGGCCTTGAAGAAATCCTCGCCAAGATCGACACCAGCGGGATCGAGCGTCAAGCCGAGAAGATCAGCGCCAAAGAAGCCTTTGACGTACTGGTCGTCGGCGGTGGTCCGGCCGGTGCTTCGGCCGCGATATACGCTGCCCGTAAAGGCATTCGTACCGGTGTGGCGGCTGAACGTTTTGGTGGGCAGGTGCTCGACACCATGGCCATCGAGAACTTCATCTCCGTGCAGGAAACCGAAGGGCCGAAACTGGCTGTGGCACTGGAAGAACACGTCAAGCAGTACGACGTCGACATCATGAACCTGCAACGCGCCGACAAGTTGGTGCCGGGCAAGAACGGCGAGTTGCACGAAGTCCACTTCGCCAGCGGCGCGACCCTGAAAGCCAAGACCGTGATCCTGGCGACCGGTGCGCGGTGGCGTGAAATGAACGTCCCGGGTGAGCAGCAATACCGCAACAAAGGCGTGGCGTACTGCCCGCACTGCGACGGTCCGCTGTTCAAAGGTAAGCGCGTAGCGGTGATTGGCGGCGGTAACTCCGGCGTCGAAGCGGCCATCGATCTGGCGGGCATCGTGTCCCACGTAACACTGCTGGAGTTCGACGTGCAGTTGCGCGCCGATGCGGTCTTGCAGCGCAAGTTGCACAGCCTGCCGAACGTCACTGTCATCACCAGTGCGCAAACCACTGAGGTGTTGGGCGACGGTCAGAAGGTCAACGGCCTGCGCTACAAGGATCGTCAGTCGGACGAGTTGCGTACCGTCCAGCTGGAAGGGATCTTCGTGCAGATCGGCTTGCTGCCAAACACCGATTGGCTCAAAGGCACGATCGAGTTGTCGCCTCGCGGTGAGATCATCGTCGATGCTCGCGGTGAGACTTCAATGCCGGGCGTGTTCGCTGCCGGTGACGTGACCACCGTGCCGTACAAGCAGATTGTGATTGCGGTGGGCGAGGGCGCCAAAGCCTCCCTGAGCGCATTCGATCACCTGATCCGGACCTCGGCTCCGGCATAAAACCCGACGCTGAAAACACAAAAACCCCATGAGCGATCATGGGTTTTTTTTGTGCTTCACACATTCCCAATGTGGGAGCGGGCTTGCTCGCGAATGCGGACTGTCAGCCGACATCACTGATGAATGACACACCGCATTCGCGAGCAAGCCCGCTCCCACAGGGATCTGCAGTGGGGCTTACATCGGTGCGGGTTGGATGATCTCAACCCAGTACGCATCCGGGTCTTTGATAAAGGCCAGGCTCTTCATGCGGCCATCATTCAGGCGCTTCTGGAAATCGCAGCCCAGCGCTTCGAAGCGCTCGCACGCAGCGACGATATCCGGCACCGAGATGCAGATGTGGCCAAAACCACGCGGGTCGGTGTTGCTGTTGTGGTAAGCGAAATCCGCGTCGTTCTCGGTGCCGTGATTGTGGGTCAGTTCGAGGATGCCGGGGATCGACTTCATCCATTCAGTGCGGGCAGCAGCGTCGGCCGGGATCTGGTTTTTATCGACCAGCGCCAGAAAGTACAGGCTGAACTCGGCTTCCGGGAAGTCGCGTTTTTCCACCAGCGAGAAACCCAAAATGCGCGTGTAGAAATCCAGGGACTTGGTGATGTCCTTGACCCGCAGCATGGTGTGGTTGAAGACGAACTTCTGGGTGGCGGTGTCAGGTTGGGCAGTCACGCCTGGGAAGGTGTTCAATTCGTGCAGGCTCATGGGCCCTCCGGAAAATAAGTGGGGCTAACGAATGGCGACAATGATACGCAAGGGCTCTGACATCACCAAACCCAAAGCGTCGGCTATTGCCTGACAGGCGGGCGAGGCTCAGACTTTACGGTTCAATCCGTGAGTGTTCATTGCAATGATTCGTTTCTGTAAATCTATGTTCGTCCTGATCGGCGTGCTTTCAGGTGTTAACAGCGCTCACGCAGACGCGCCAGTCATGACCTGGCCCAACGGCTGGGAAGTCGAAGCCGTCCCGCAAGATGACGCCAACACCCACGTTTCCCGCCAGCGTGCGGTGAAAAACGATCAGGGTGGCACGCCGGTGATGGTGATGGAGTTGACCATGACTCAGGTGGAAAGTGGTCATAAGGTGAATCTGCAGGGCGTATTGCTGGAGATGCGCAAGTCGGTGCAGAAGGACTTCTTTCAAGGCGGTTATCAAAGTGTCTGCAACAAGATTCATCCGACGACCTTGAGCCGCTTATCAGCGCTGGAAACAACCTGCACGATCACGCAGAACGGAAGGCATGTGCTCTCTCAAACATTGGTTGCCGCCGTGGATGCCGATAAGGCCTATGTTCTTTCCTACGCGGGGCAGGCTGAGGTTTATAAGGCAAGTCAGGATGAAATAGACGCGGCCCGTAACAGCTTGAAACTTTAGTTAATGATTTCAATGGCTGCCGGTTTCAGCGCATTCTGAAATTTTTAGATACCCAAACGGATTAAGCACAAAGTTATTCAGCAAGTAGCGAGTTGATCGACGCTAATCGTTGCATTTAGAAGGCGTCCATGAAAAAGCCCTGCATTGGCAGGGCTTTTTTTGTCACCGTGAGTGCTTAGCCACGCAGCCAGGAATCAACGGTAGCTGCACCGTATTGTTCCTTCCAGGCTTTCAGGCCGCGGTGGTTGCCACCCTTGGTTTCAATCAGTTCACCGGTGTGCGGATTCTGATAAACCTTGACCACGCGAGCGCGGCGGGTTTTAGGCGTCGGCTGTTGCAGACCGGATTTTGCCGGGTTCGGATCGAGAATGGCGATGATGTCGCGCAGGCTCTTGCCGTAGGTTTTCATCAGCCCCTGGAGCTTTTCTTCGAATTCGATTTCTTTCTTGAGCCCGGCATCATTCTTCAGGGTTTCCAGCTGCTTGAGCTGCTCTTGAAGGGCCTTTTCAGCTGCACGAAATTCAGCGAGTCTGGACAATATCTTTACTCCAATAGTGTGTTTGGCTGATACCAACCGCAAACAAAGCTATAAGCCAAGAGCCTTGAAGCGACTCGGTGATAATGGCTCACCTGCCAATCTAGCGCAGGCATGAAAAATTGTAGTAGTTAATTGGCCAAGAGTAAATCCTGTCTTTTTCTTCATGTAACAACAGTAGTCTTTTGATTCAAATGGGTGCGCGATCTCCTTGTCTCGTCGCTTAGCGTCGCTAGTTAATGGTGACTTAATGCGTTAATGAAGTCCGCGCCGGGCATCGGTCGGCCGAACAGATAACCTTGCAAGAAGTTCACGCCGTGGGTGGTCAGATAATCACTTTGCTCCACGGTTTCCACACCTTCGGCGACGATACCCAGGTCGAGCTTGGCCGAGAGTTCGATGATGGTGTCCAGAATATGCCGTGAGAGGGCGTCAACGCCGATCATGGCGACAAAACTCTGGTCGATTTTCAGAAAGTCCACATTGAACTGACGCAGGTAACCCAGGCTTGAGTGACCGGTGCCGAAGTCATCGATCGCGATCATCACGCCCAGCGCGTGAAGCTGCTCGAACAGTTGGTGGGTGATGGCCGTGGGTTCGATGAGTTCGCGCTCGGTGAGTTCCAGCACCAGGCTGACGGCACCCGGTTCGAAGGCCGCGAGGAATTGACGGCAATCCTCGACCAGTTCCAGGTCCTTGCAGTGGCTGGCGGTAATGTTGATGCCGATGTGAAAAGCGCCCTCGAAAGAGGATGAAACAGGCGCCAACCATTCGGCGGTCTGCTGCATCAATGAGCGGGTCATCGGCACGATCAGCCCGGAGTGTTCGGCAAACGGAATGAACAGCTCCGGACGCACCAGACCTTCCTTGGGATGATTCCAGCGCATCAGCACCTCGGCGCCGGACCACTTCTTGTTATCGCCATGCACCACAGGTTGAAAGTACGGAATGAACTCCGCCGCCTCCAGGGCGCGCCGCATTTCATTGCTCGGTGATGACGAGCGTTTTTGCACAAAGTGCCCGATCAATCCGGAAATCACACCGAAGAAGATCAGCAAGCTGAACAGCGGCGGATACTCACTGCTCATGAAGCGCCAGGTTTCGCCTTCGGGAAATCCGGCCGTCACCGAAAAGGCGTAACGCGAGGACGCCAATTCGGTTTGCGCCACCGCAAAGGCAGGCAGGGCACCTTCATGGAATTTGCCATCGGCGGACAACCAATGGGGGCCTACTTGGAGTAGCAGCAATGTCTTGCGACCGATCAGCCGCAGTACGTTACTCAGGTGATACCCGTCCAGGGTGCTCATCGCGCCCTGTTTTTCTTTGCTGAGCCGATACACAAGCAATGCGGTATCAGGCGTGACCGGGTTGCCCTTCATCAGCAACAACGCGCCTTCGCTGTAGTCGCCGGAAACGATCGTTTCCTGAACTTCACCGAACAAAGAGCTGCAGTAAATGGTGTTGTCCCACACCAGATTGGTCGAGCGCACGAACGGCCGGCGGGTGACCTGTTCGCGCAAGGCCAGTTTGACGTCGTTGCAGTTTTGGCCGGCCAGCGGCAGAAGCTCCCGAGCGGCCTGGGCGGTGTTGTCGAGCATCAATTCGAATTGGCGAATGGCTTCTTCGGCCGTCTGTTCAGTGCTTTGCTTGAGCGCACGCTCAGCTTGCATATAAAGAATGGCAAATCCCAACAGCACCGGGAGTAATCCGCTCAGTAGCGTCACAGCCATCCTGATACCGCGTTTGCGGCGGGTTTTGACGTTCAGTGGCATTTGCGAAACCTGTCACGATGAAGTAGGGCTCTCAAATGCTGGCAGGACGGGACGCCTTCCAAAAAGAGTTCAGGTAGAGGCCATGATAGTTGGCCCTCGGTGTGTGTGCCGCTCAACGGTAATTCAGGCGTTCGGCCAGTTTGATAAAAGCCAGCGCCGCAGGGGATGACTGGCGCTGGTCGAGTACCGCCAGACCAACCTGACGGATGACCGGTGGCGATAGCGGTTTTTTCACGTAGCGACTGTCGCGGTCGTCGGGTAATGAGCTTTCGGCGACAACCGTCAGCGCGTCGCCTCGGCCAACGGTGTCCAGCGTGCTCAGTAGTTGCGAGCAGCGATAACGGATGTTCGGAGTTAGCCGGGCGGCACTGAACAGTCGCGACACCAGTTCCGAGGAACCGGCCTCGGTCAAGACAAAGGGGTCGTTGCACAAATCGCTCAGGGTCAGGCTGTCGCGACGGGCCAGCGGATGATCGACGGGTAGCAGCGCGACCATTTGGTCTGCGATCAGCGCAAAGGTGTCGAACCGCTCCTCGGGCAACACCACGAAGCCGATATCGATACGCCGTTCCTCCAGCCACTGGATCACCTGCCGGTCCGGGCCTTCGTCAATGTGGACCTCGATGCCCGGGTGAGCCGCGCGGTAGTGCTGCAGGATCAGCGGCAGCAGTTTGATCGATGAGGTCGGGCCGAACGAGCCGATGCGCAATGTGCCGCGTTTCATCCCGCGCGCATCCGCCGCTTCCTGGCGCAAGGTGTTGGCCAGGCCCAGCATCGCTCGGGCGCGCAGCAAAAGTTGTTGGCCGATGTCGCTGAGTTCGACCCGGGACTGATGCCGGCGCAGCAGCTCGACGCCCAATTCCTGTTCCAGCGACTTGAGGGCGTGAGAGACCGCGGATTGGGAAATCCCCGAGCGATTGGCTGCCGCCGTAAAGCCTTGAAGCTCGGCGACCAGAGAAAATATCTCCAGTTGGGCAAGGGTCATGAGTGTTTACTCATTTTACGATGAGAAGGTATTAGTCGAATGATACTTCATCTCTCCCGATTTCTCGTTCTGGAAACCTATGACGACCTATGAGCAGAGCCTGTCCAACCCTTCGGACGTGCCGGTTTATCTGAAACTGGCGGCAGTCACCATGATCTGGGGCGGCACCTTTGTCGCCGGGCGGTTTCTGGCCGACAGCCTCAGCCCCTTGTTTGCCGCCAGCCTGCGATTCTTGCTGGCCAGTGTGGCGCTGCTGGTGTTTCTGCTACTGGCTCGCGTGCCTCTTGCAAGGCCCAGCCCCAGGCAATGGCTGCAATTGGCGCTGCTGGGTTTTTTCGGAATCTTTTTCTACAACCTGTGCTTCTTTTATGGGCTGCACTACATCAATGCTTCACGGGCGTCATTGATCGTGGCGTTGAACCCTGCCGTGATCGGGCTGGCGTCATGGCTGCTATTTAAGGAGCGCTTGAGCCGAGCGAAAGTCATCGGAATTGCGATCTGTATTGCCGGGGCGAGCCTGGTAATCATCAGCCGTAACCCACAACTATTGGCCAGCAACCCCGATGCCTGGATCGGCGATCTGTTGATCTTCGGCTGTGTGCTCGGCTGGGGCGTTTATTCGCTGTTCTCCAAAGACCTGAATCAAACCCTGGGGCCGGTGCAAACGGTGACGTACTCAATTCTGATGGGCACGCTGATGCTGTGGGTGACCAGTGCTGTTCGCGGTGAGTTGAGTATTACGGCACTCACCAGCCTCGGACCAACGCAATGGTTGAGCCTGATGTACCTGGGCGTATTGGGCTCGGCGCTGGCCTATATCGGCTATTACGACGGTATTCGCAAAATCGGCGCGACGCGTTCAGGCGTGTTCATCGCCCTCAACCCGCTGACTGCGGTGATCCTCGGTGCGCTGTTGTTAGGCGAGCAGTTGACCTTGGCGATGTGCCTGGGAGGAGGGCTGATCCTCGCGGGGATTTTCCTGTGCAACAAACCCCTTGCGCGCGCAGGGAAAAAGGGGATTTGATACAGAAGGCGGACAAACCTATTTACGCTGTGTAGAATCTGGTTACGCATATAAGAATAATCGTCTTCTGGCAGCAGAAGCCTTGCCCGCAAGAGCCTTGGGTCGACAATGAAGAGTTTCGGGTTTCAATTGATCTATGGTGACTTCCTCGCCCGCAGCGTGCGGGGTATCTCCTGCGCGCCACCCGCCGGTCTCAGCATTGCTAGCAACTAACGATCCGTTAATTGACAAGAAAATGATGAGGCGCCAACCATGGCAGATTTATACGAAAACCCAATGGGCCTGATGGGCTTTGAATTCATCGAATTCGCATCGCCGACCCCGAACACCCTGGAGCCGATCTTCGAGATCATGGGCTTCACCAAGGTCGCGACCCACCGTTCCAAAGACGTGCACCTGTATCGCCAGGGCCAGATCAACCTGATCCTCAACAACGAACCGCACAGCGTCGCTTCGTACTTCGCGGCCGAGCACGGTCCGTCGGTGTGCGGCATGGCGTTCCGCGTCAAGAATGCCCAGCAGGCGTTTGCCCGGGCCCTGGAACTGGGCGCCCAGCCGATTCACATCGAAACCGGCCCGATGGAACTGAACCTGCCCGCGATCAAAGGCATCGGCGGTGCGCCGCTGTACCTGATCGACCGTTTTGGTGAAGGCAGCTCGATCTACGACATCGACTTCGTATTCATCGAAGGCGTTGACCGCAACCCGGTCGGGGCTGGCCTGAAGATCATCGACCACCTGACCCACAATGTGTATCGCGGTCGCATGGCCTACTGGGCCAACTTCTACGAGAAGCTGTTCAACTTCCGCGAGATCCGTTACTTCGACATCAAGGGCGAATACACCGGCCTGACCTCCAAGGCCATGACCGCGCCGGACGGCATGATCCGTATCCCGCTGAACGAAGAATCGTCCAAGGGCGCCGGGCAGATCGAAGAGTTCCTGATGCAGTTCAACGGCGAGGGCATCCAGCACGTTGCCTTCCTCAGCGATGACCTGATCAAGACCTGGGATCACCTGAAAAGCATCGGCATGCGCTTCATGACCGCGCCGCCGGAAACCTATTACGAAATGCTCGAAGGCCGTTTGCCGAACCACGGTGAGCCGGTTGATCAACTGCAATCGCGCGGCATTCTGCTGGACGGTTCGTCCGAGTCGGGCGACAAGCGTCTGCTGTTGCAAATCTTCTCGGAAACCCTGATGGGCCCGGTGTTCTTCGAATTCATCCAGCGTAAAGGCGACGATGGTTTCGGCGAAGGCAACTTCAAGGCGCTGTTCGAATCCATCGAGCGCGACCAGGTTCGTCGTGGCGTGCTCTCCACCGACTAAACCGTTTCAGATGTAAAAAAGCCCGGTCAGCAGCAATGCTGGCCGGGCTTTTTAAGTTCAAAAGATCGCAGCCTTCGGCAGCTCCTACAGGGATATTGTGTTCACACTGTAGGAGCTGCCGAAGGTTCGGGCCGCGTTCGGACGATCTTTTGCTTTTAAGGGCGTCGATGTCGCATCAAATGCTTGAACCCTTCAAATACCAACACCACAACAGCCAACCAAATCGGGATGTACGTCAGCCACTCACCGGCCTTGATGCTTTCCCCCAGCAGCAACGCAACGCCGAGCAACAGCACCGGCTCGACATAGCTCAACAACCCGAACAGGCTGAACGGCAGCAGTCGGCTGGCGATGATGTAAACCACCAGCGCCGAAGCACTGATGACGCCGAGTAACGGGATCAGCAGTGACAGCCACGGGTGCTGATCGAACACGGCGAAACCCTGTTCACCGCCCTGAACGAACCAGAACGCCACGGGCAACATCAACGCCATGTCCATCCACAAACCGCCGAGGTTGTCGGTCGCCAGTCGCTTGCGCAGGATGAAGTAGAGCGGATAACCGATGACGACCAGCAAGGTCGCCCAGGAAAAGCCGCCGACCTGATACAGCTCGTTGAGCACGCCGAGGGAAGCAAAAAACACGGCAACCTTTTGCAGGTAAGACAGTCGCTCGCCATAGGCGACCCGCCCGGTCAGCACCATGGACAGCGGCAACAGGAAGTAGCCCAGGGACACATCGAGGCTATAGCCATTGAGCGGCGCCCACATGAACAGCCAGAGTTGCAGGCCCAGCAAAGTCGCGGAAACGATCAGGCCGGCGAGCAGTTTTGGTTGGCCAACCAGCCGCCGAAAAAGGGCGACTACGCGTTTCCATTCACCGGAAACCACCATGAACACGGTCATGCATGGCAGGGTCAGCAGCATTCGCCAACCGAAGATTTCCACGCCGCTCAAAGGCGTGAGCAGCGAGGTGTAGTAATACATGACGGCAAACAGCACCGAGGCTGAAACCGATAGAGCGATACCTTTAGACAAACTGTCCTCGCGAAGTTGAACGTGAAACGGGCGCAGAGGATACGTGGTTCGGCCGGAGAATGTGTCGCCAGATAAAAGATCGCAGCCTTCGGCAGCTCCTACTGGGGTACACCGATCTAGGTAGGAGCTGGCGAAGCCTGCGATCTTTTGCTGTTAGCGCGGTTTGCGCCCCGACACAAAGTGGCTCACATCATTAAACCCCGGCGTCGACGCATGCCCAGGCACAACCAGCGAATCAATAAACGCTTCATCCTCGGCCGTAATCTTCACCGCCTGCGCCTTGGCGTAGGCATCCCACTGTTCTTCGGTACGCGGTCCAACGATGGCCGAAGTCACGGCGCTATTGTTCAGCACCCAGGCGATGGCGAATTCGACGATGCCCACGCCGCGACCCTGGGTGTACTGCTGGATCTGCTGAGCAATGCGCAGGGATTCGACGCGCCATTCGGTTTCCAGAATGCGTTTGTCTGCGCGGCCGGCGCGGCTGTTGGCATCCGGCTTCACGTCCGGCGCGTATTTACCGCTGAGCACACCACGCGCCAGTGGGCTGTAAGGCACCACGCCCAGTCCATAGTTTTGCGCGGCGGTGATCTGCTCGGTTTCCGCCTGACGGTTGACGATGTTGTACAGCGGCTGACTGATCACCGGCCGGTCGACGCCCAGTTGATCGGCCACACGAATCACCTCGGCGATGCGCCAGCCACGGTAGTTCGACAAACCCCAATAGCGAATCTTGCCCTGGCGGATCAGATCGCCAATCGCCGACACCGTGACTTCCAGCGGCGTGTTGTGGTCTTCGCGGTGCAGGTAATAGATGTCGAGATAATCGGTGCCCAGGCGCGTCAGGCTGGCATCGATGCCATTAAAGATGTGCTTGCGGCTCAAACCGCTGCGGTTCGGAACGCCGTCCACCGGGCCGAAACCGACCTTGGTCGCCAGCACCCATTCGTGGCGGTTACCGGCAATCGCTTCGCCGACGATCTCTTCGGAGCGGCCGTTGGTGTAGACGTCTGCGGTGTCGATGAAATTGATGCCCTGGTCCCAGGCCTTGTCGATGATCCGCAGGGAATCTTCGGTGCTGGTCTGTTCGCCGAACATCATGGTGCCCAAGGTCAGGGTGGAAACCTGTAAACCCGAATGACCCAGCGTGCGATAGCTCATGACGAAATCCTTTTACCGGTGGGAGAAAGGCTCAATCAAATACCAGAACGACTGTCCAGAGCAAACGCAAATCTAAAACACCCTCAGATCAAATGTGGGAGCGAGCTTGCTCGCGAAAGCGGTGTGCCAGGCAACCTTGATGCCGACTGACACTCCCTTTTCGCGAGCAGGCTCGCTCCCACAGGGGATCTTCGGTGATCAGACGCGAAGCGTACGCGTCATGCGCAACGCCAACAAACTCCCGCACACAATCACGCCCGCCAGCAGGTAAAGCGCGGCATCGGTCGACCCGGTGCTGTCCTTGACCCAACCCACCAGATACGGACTCAGGAACCCGGCCATCTGCCCCATGGAGTTGATCAACGCCAAACCACCCGCCGCAGCGCCCGCGCTCAGCAGCGCGGTAGGCACCGGCCAGAACATCGGCAAACCGGTGAGGGCGCCCATGGTGGCGATGGTCAGGCCGAGGATAGCAATGGCCGGCGTAGTCGCAAAATTCACAGCGATCAGCAAACCGACCGCACCCATGAGCATCGGCACCACCAAGTGCCAGCGGCGTTCTTTGCGCAGGTCCGCCGAGCGGCCGACCATCAGCATGAACAGCGCCGCCAGCAGGTACGGAATCGCGCTGAGCCAGCCAATCACCAGGTTATCGCTGAAGCCCAGGTTCTTGATGATCGACGGGAGCCAGAAGTTGATCGCGTAGACGCCGCTCTGGATGCAGAAATAGATCAGACCGAAGGCCCAGATCGCTGGGTTCTTGAACACGGCCAGCAACGAGTCGGTGGTGGTTTTCGGTTTGTTGGCCAGGTCTTCAGCGTGGTCGGCTTCCAGTACCGAGCGCTCGAACGGCGTGAGCCATTTGGCGTTGGCGTAACTGTCGCTCAACAGGAAGTAGGCGAGGGCGCCGAGGATCACGGTCGGAATGCCTTGCAGCAGGAACATCCACTGCCAGCCCGCCAAACCTGCCTGGCCTGCCTGGCCTGCGCCGAAGTGGTTGAGAATCCAGCCGGAAAACGGGCTGCCGAGCAGGCCGGACACCGGGATCGCCGACATGAACAACGCCATGATGCGGCCACGGCGGAAGGTCGGAAACCACTGCGAGAGATAAAGCACCACACCCGGGAAAAACCCGGCTTCGGCCGCGCCGGTGAACAGGCGCAAGGTGTAGAACTCGGTCGGTGTGGTGACGAACAGCAGGCAGGTCGACAGCGAGCCCCAGACGATCATCATCAGCGCGATCCAGCGGCGCGGGCCGAATTTGGTCAGGGCCAGGTTGCTGGGGACGCCGCACAACACGTAGCCGATAAAGAAGATCCCGGCCCCGAGGCCGTACACGGTTTCACTGAATTTCAGTGCGTCGAGCATCTGCAGCTTGGCAAATCCAACGTTCACCCGGTCGAGGTAGTTGAACAGGTAGCAGATGAAGATGAAGGGGATCAAACGCAGGGTAATGCGTTTGTAGACGGCGTTTTTCTCGTCAACGATGGCCTGGGTAGCGGCGGCGCTCTGTGACATGGCGGGTTCTCTCTTTATTATGATTTTTTGCGATGCAAGGGTAACGTTGACCGCCCAGTGAGTCTCGGCCACCGCTTGGGTCATTGTCTTTGTGCCTGAGCACAGGGTTTGCAACCAAGGCCTGTGCGGGTGAACAATCCGCTCCATCACGCTTTCAAGGATCACCGCTATGTTCGAACTCGATCACGACCTGGCCCAGGACATCGTCGACCGGGCGATGGCCATCCTGCCGTACAACGTCAACGTCATGGACAGCCAGGGCCTGATACTCGGCAGCGGCGAACCGGAGCGGGTCAACACCCGCCATGAAGGCGCGCAACTGGTGCTGGCCAACGGGCGGGTGGTGGAGATCGACGCCCAAACGGCGATTCATCTGAAAGGCGTGCAGCCGGGCATCAACCTGCCGCTGTTGCTCGATCAGCGCTTGATTGGCGTGCTGGGCATCACCGGTGAACCCGAGCAATTGCGCACCTATGCCGAACTGGTGCGGATGACCGCCGAGATGCTGGTCGGCCAGCGCAATCAGCAGGCCGAACAGCAATGGCGGCGCCAGCGATGCGACGATCTGCTGGCATTGCTGCTCAGCGAGGCCGGGGATTCGCCGCGGTTGATCGACGAAGCGCAACAACTGGGGCTCAAGCCGCAGATGACGCGGGTGCCGTATCTGTTCGAGTTAGGGATGGAACACGGTCCGGGGCAAACCGTCGAGGCGCTCAGCGCCTGGTTGACCTCACGCTACCCGGACAGTTGGTGCGTGAGTTCGGCCAAGTCCTCGTTGCTCTGGTGCCGACCGGCGGCGCAGGCGATCGAGAATGACCGGCTGCTGGAAAAACTCGACGGCCTGGGCTGGAACATTCTGCGCATCGCCGTAGGCGGGCAGGCGGATGGATTGTCCGGGCTGCGTCGTTGCTATCGACGCGTTGGCGACTTGCTGGCCTATGGGCGCGATGTGTTACCGCACTCCCGTTTGCTGACGCTCAACCGTTATCGGTTGCCGGTGATGCTCTGGCGGCACCGCAACGACGACGCGCTGGACGAGTTGCTCAAACCGCTGCGCAAAGTCATCGCCAAGGATGGCAACGGCCAACTGCTGGCGACCCTGCGCAGCTGGTGCGATCACGATGGTCAGAGCCAGGCCTGTGCCGATGCGCTGGGCATCCATCGCAACAGTTTGCGTTACCGGATGGAGCGGATTGCCGAGCTCAGCGGTGTTGACCCGTTAAGGCTGGACGGAATGCTGGCGCTTTATCTCGGTGTCCAGCTCCTTCCCCAAACCGAACTCCCCAACACCAATCCGTAGCAGCTGCCGAGCCTGCGAGGCTGCGTTCGGCTGCGCAGCAGTCGTGAAATCATGCGACGCGGAGCATCAGGTAAACCGTGCTTGCAGAATTTACGACTGCTTCGCCGCCGAACGCAGCCTCGCGCTGCTCGGCAGCTGCTACAACGAACGGTGTGGAGGGAGGTTTTGTGGAAATGAACAATAAACGCCACACCGGCTTGTGCAGCGGACCGGCGTTATTGTTCTTGCCTGCTGGCAGCATGGAACGCATTGGAACTGGAGAATTCGCATGAAAATCGTCATCGCCCCCGATTCGTTCAAGGACAGCCTGAGTGCCCAGGGTGTGGCTGATGCCATTGCTCTGGGGTTGGCGCAGGTTTGGCCCGATGCGCTCCTGGTCAAATGCCCGATGGCTGACGGCGGGGAGGGGACCGTCGAGTCTATTCTGGCGGCGTGCGAGGGCGAACTTCGCCGCACCCATGTCCGTGGGCCGCTCGGCGCAATGGTTGAGGCCGCTTGGGGCTGGTTGCCCCAGAGCCACACTGCGATCATCGAAATGGCCGAGGCCAGTGGCCTGCAACTGGTTCCGCCGGGCAAGCGTGACGCCTGCATCAGCAGTACGTTCGGCACCGGCGAGTTGATCCGCGCGGCGCTCGATGCCGGGGCGCAACGGGTGATTCTGGCGATTGGCGGCAGCGCCACCAACGACGGCGGGGCGGGGGCGATGCAGGCCTTGGGCGTCAAGCTGCTGGACGCCCAGGGCCAAATACTGGCACCGGGCGGCTTGGCCCTCGCGCAACTAGCGCGAATCGACATGAGTGGAATCGCCCCGCGACTGGCCGAAGTGCAATTCGACATCGCCGCCGACGTCAACAATCCACTGTGCGGACCTCACGGTGCCTCAGCGATTTTCGGCCCGCAAAAAGGGGCATCACCCGAGCAAGTCGAGCAACTGGATCGAGCGCTCGGGCACTTTGCCGAGCGGTGCGCGCAAGTCCTGAACAAAGACGTACGTGACGAACCGGGCAGCGGTGCGGCAGGCGGCCTGGGGTTTGCCGCCAAGGCGTTTCTGGGGGCGCAGTTCAAGGCCGGGGTCGAAGTGGTCGCCGAACTGGTCGGCCTGGACGATGCGGTCAAGGGCACCGACCTGGTGATCACCGGTGAAGGCCGTTTCGACGCTCAGACCCTGCGCGGCAAGACGCCGTTTGGTGTGGCGCGTATTGCTCGGCAGCATGGCGTGCCGGTGATCGTCATCGCCGGGACACTGGGTGAGGGTTATCAAGCACTGTACGAACATGGCATCGATGCCGCGTTTGCCTTGGCCAGCGGGCCAATGACGCTGGAGCAGGCGTGTGCCGAGGCGCCCCGGTTGTTACGGGAACGGGCCAGTGATGTTGCGCGGGTTTGGCGGGTGGCCGCTCGCAAAGCCTGAAGCCGTACGATCGCCTGTAGCAGCTGCCGAGCCTGCGAGGCTGCGTTCGACTGCGAAGCAGTCGTAAATCCGGCAACCGGTTTTTCCTGACACACCGCGCCGCATGACTTCACGACTGCTGCGCAGTCGAACGCAGCCTCGCAGGCTCGGCAGCTGCTACATAGAGCTAGAGTGTTTCATGGTTGAAACACTCGTAATCCGGTGAAATATTTTTCTCCAAATCCCCGCAGGAATCCTCATCCCCAGCCGATACAGCCAATAGGCCCACACAAACCTATTCCAACAGTGGCGCCAAACTGAAAGCGCGTGCGCCACCGCCCGCCCTTCAGCGATCACGCAAGGATGCTCGTAGCCCCATCACCCGAGAATCATCCTATGTCACTGCGTAATCTGAATATCGCGCCTCGAGCCTTCCTGGGTTTTTCCTTCATTGCCTTGCTCGTCATCGTGCTGGGTGTGTTTGCCGTGAACCGCATGTCGACCATCCGCCAAGCCTCCATCGACATGGCAACCACGCAGCTGCCCAGCATCGTGTTTCTCGGCAACCTGACAGAAAACATCCTGCGCCTGCGCATTCTTTCTTTCCGGGTGTTGGTCAACCGTGATCCTAACGCGTTGCAGGAAGCCCAGACACGTACCGGCTTGCTGGTCGACAAGGTTCGCAGCGCACAAGCCAGTTATGCAGCGTTGCCGGCCACCCCGGAAGAAGCCGCGCTGTACAAGACGTTCACGACAACACTGGACAGCTATATGCAAGACCAGAATCAGATGCTGGAGCTGTCGCGGCAGAACAAACTCGATGAGATGCGCACGCTGATCAACACCCGGATCAAGGACGGTACGGACCAGATGGGCGAGCAGTTGAACAAACTGGTAGCGTTCAACAACACATATGCGAAAACCGCCGCGGCCGAAGCGGGCGAGCACTACAGCAACGCCGTGACTGGCATCATCGCAGTGGCGGTGACTGCGGCGCTGATGACCGTGCTGCTGGCCTGGCTGCTGACCCGCAGCATCGTCACGCCGCTCAACCGTGCGCTCCAGGCGGCCGAAAACATTGCGGGCGGCAACCTGACTAAAACCATCGACATCGACGGCAAGGACGAACCGGCCCGTTTGCTCGGTGCCTTGTCCACGATGCAAACCAACCTGCGCAAAACCATCGAACAGATCGCCGGTTCCGCCACCCAACTGGGTGCCGCCGCTGAAGAACTCAGCACGGTCACCCAAGAAGCGTCCCGCGGTCTGCAACAGCAGAACAACGAAATCGAACAGGCCGCCACCGCCGTCAACGAAATGACCGCTGCCGTGGAAGAAGTGGCACGCAACGCGGTGTCGACGTCCGAAGCCTCGAACCAGTCGACTCAGGCCGCCCGCGAAGGTCGCGACCGTGTGGTGGAAACCGTCGGCGCGATCCAGACCATGACCCACGATGTGCAAAACACCTCGGTGATGATCGAAGGCCTGGCCGCTCAGGGGCGCGACATCGGCAAGGTGCTGGACGTGATCCGCGCCATCGCCGAACAGACCAATCTGCTGGCGCTGAACGCTGCAATCGAAGCCGCCCGTGCCGGTGAAGCCGGGCGCGGTTTTGCGGTGGTGGCGGACGAGGTTCGGGCGTTGGCCCATCGCACCGCGCAATCGACCCAGGAAATCGAAAAAATGGTCGCCGGCATCCAGAACGGTACCGGCCAAGCGGTCTCCTCAATGCAGCAAAGCAATCAACGCACTCAAAGCACCCTGGAAATGGCCCGCGCCGCCGGTGTGGCGCTGGAGCAGATCACTCAGTCGATCCAGCTGATCAACGAGCGCAACCTGGTGATCGCCAGCGCGTCCGAAGAACAGGCCCAGGTGTCCCGCGAAGTCGACCGCAACCTGGTGAACATCCGCGACCTGGCCACCCAGTCCGCCGCTGGCGCCAACCAGACCAGCGCCGCGACGCACGAACTGTCGCGCCTGGCCGTGGATTTAAATGCCATGGTGGCGCGTTTCGTGATTTGAGATAGGGTTGTGGCTTGGAACCCGCGCGACTGGAGAATTACATGCGCTATTCAGCCTTGACCAAACGAATTGCCGGTGACGGCGCAGCGGCCTGGCAGATTCATGACCGAGCACTGGAATTAATCGAGCAGGGCGTTGATGTGCTGCTGCTATCGATCGGCGATCCCGACTTCGATACGCCGCAGCCCATCGTTCAGGCGTGCATCGATAGCTTGTTGGCCGGTGACACCCACTACCCGTCAATACGTGGCAGTCGGGGGTTGCGCGATAGCATTGCCAACCGCCATCGACGTCGCAGTGGTCAAGCAGTGGATGCCGATCATGTGATCGTGCTGCCGGGTGCGCAATGTGCGGTGTATTCGGTCGCGCAATGCCTGCTCGACCCCGGCGATGAAGTGATCGTCGCCGAGCCGATGTACGTGACCTATGAAGGCGTGTTCGGTGCTTGCGCAGCCAAAGTGGTGCCGGTGGCGGTGCGCCCCGAGAACGGCTTTCGGGTCGATCCGGCGGATGTCGCGGCGCTGATCACGCCTAAAACCCGCGCCATCGTGCTCAACAGTCCGAACAATCCTTCCGGCGCCAGTTTGCCACTGATGGTCTGGCAGGAACTGGCATCGCTGTGTGTTCGTCACGACTTGTGGTTGATCAGCGACGAGGTCTACAGCGATCTGTTGTACGAAGGCGAACACATCAGCCCGGCGAGCCTGCCGGGCATGGCCGAGCGCACGGCGACCATCAATAGCCTGTCCAAATCCCACGCCATGAGCGGTTGGCGTGTGGGCTGGGTGATCGGGCCGAAACCTTTGGCCGAACACTTGGTGCACCTGTCGTTGTGCATGCTGTTTGGCATTCCGGATTTCATTCAGAACGCCGCGCAATTGGCGCTGGATGAGGATCTGCCGGAAGTGGCGTTGATGCGCGAGGAGTATCGCCAGCGTCGCGACCTGGTGTGCGCGAGCCTGAGTGATTGCCCGGGCATCCGGCCGATCCGGCCTGATGGCGGCATGTTCGTGATGATCGATGTGCGCCAGACCGGGTTGTGTGCCCAGAGTTTTGCCGAGCGGCTGTTGGAAGGTTATGGCGTGTCGGTGCTGGCGGGTGAAGCGTTCGGCCCGAGCGCGGCGGGGCATATTCGACTGGGGTTGGTGGTGGATCAGCTGAAGCTGGCGGATGCGTGCCAGCGGATTGCGTTGTGTGCGGCGGACCTTCTGGAGGCGCGTCGGGCCTGAAGTTGTGCTGGCTTTGATGGCCCCTTCGCGAGCAAGCCCGCTCCCACATTCGACCGCGATCAAATGTGGGAGCGGGCTTGCTCGCGAAAGCTATCTAACAAACGCCAAATCCATCAAGCCTTCCACGCCCCGACATTCACCAGATTCGCCGGCCTTTCACCCGCCAGCGCCGCCAGCAGATTATCCACCGCACAAGTGGCCATCGCCTCCCGCGTTTCATGCGTCGCCGAACCAATGTGCGGCGTCGCCACCACGTTGTTCAGTTGCAACAGCGGCGAGTCAGTGTTCAGCGGTTCGCGTTCGAACACATCCAGCCCCGCAGCGCGAATCTGCCCCTCACGCAAGGCCTGAATCAGCGCTGGCTCGTCCACCACCTTGCCCCGTGAAATGTTGATGAAGATGGTTTCGGGGCGCATCAGGGCAAACTGCTCGGCGCCGATCAGCCCTTCGGTTTCAGCGGTCAGCGGCAAGGTCAGGCAAACGAAATCCGCCTGCTGCAACAGCTCCGGCAAGCTTCGGTATTGCGCGTCGAACCGTTGTTCCACCGCCGGTTTTGGCGAGTGGCTGTGGTAGATAACCGACATGCCAAACCCGAAATGCCCACGCTGGGCCAAGGCCTCACCGATCCGCCCCATACCGATGATGCCCAGGGTTTTACCGTGCACATCGGTACCGAATTGCGCGGGACCGACATTGCGCTTCCACTGACCGGCGCGAACCATGTTCGCCAGTTCCACCACGCGCCGGGCGGTCGCCAGGATCAGCGCGAAACCGGTGTCGGCCGTGGTTTCGGTGAGTACGTCCGGGGTGTTGCTGAGCAGGATCCGTCGTTCGGTCAGGTAGTCGATGTCGTAGTTGTCGACCCCCACGGAGACGCTGGCGATGGCCTCCAGGTCAGGTGCCAGATCCAATAATCCGGCATCCAGTTTCAGACTCGCACCGAGCAACCCGTGGGCGCGGGGCAGGGCCTCGCGCAGCGTTGCCAGGCCGTCGGCATTGAGGTTGTCGATCAGCGTCACCTCGGTCTGCTCGTGCAGGCGAGCCATCAGCAGCGGCGAGAGTTTCTTGTACAGCACAACCTGCTTTTTCATCATCGTCATCTCAACTTCAATTCAGGAATGAGCAGCGGTCGGCCGTTGCACAACGGCCTTGGCCACAACCCGGTCACTGGCGCCGGGCTTGAGGAACATCGTCAGCACCACCGAGAGCATTAACGCGCCGCTCATCAACAGATAAGAAGCACCCGGCGAGCCGGTGGAGCTGTTCAGGTAGCCCACCAGATACGAACCGCCAAACGAGCCGAGCGCACCCATGCTGTTGATCAGCGCCATGGCGCCACCCGCGACGTTGGCCGGCAGGATTTCCGGGACGATGGCGAAAAACGGTCCATACGGCGCATACATGCAGGCGCCCGCGATCACCAGCAAGGTGTAGGACCACCAGAAGTGTTCAGCGCCCAGCGCGTAGGAACCGTAGAACGCAATCGAAGCGATCAGCAGTGGCGGCCAGACAAAGCGTTTGCGCTTCTGCAATTTGTCCGAGCCCCAGGACACCAGCAGCATGCCGATCACCGCTGCCAGATACGGCAGCGCCGAAAGCCAGCCGGCCTCGATCATGTCCATTTGCGCGCCGGCCTTGAGGATCGACGGCAGCCACAGCACGAAGCCGTAAACGCCAATGCTCCAGCAGAAAAACTGCAGGGCCAGGATGATCACCTTCGGCGAGCGGAAGGCTTCTGCGTAGTTCTTCACCGCTTTGATACCGACCTGTTCGGCCGCCAGGGCGCTTTGCAGATCCTGCTTCTCTTGATCGCTTAGCCATTTGGCTTGAGCGGGACGATCATCGGCCAGACGCCACCAGATAAATGCCCAAAGCACCGCCGGCAAACCTTCGATGATGAACATCCAGCGCCAGCTGAAATGCTGCACCAGATAGCCCGACACCACCGACATCCAGAGCATGGTCACCGGGTTGCCGAGGATCAGGAAGGTGTTGGCGCGCGAGCGTTCGGCACGGGTGAACCAGTGGCACAGGTACACCAGCATCGCCGGCATCACCGCGGCTTCGACCACGCCGAGCATGAAGCGAATCACGACCAGCCAGTAGGCGTTGGAGACGATCCCGGTCAACGTGGCCAAACCACCCCAGAGAATCAGGCTGACGAAAATCAGCTTCTTCACGCTGTGCTTCTGGGCGTAGATCGCGCCCGGCACCTGGAAGAAGAAGTAGCCGAGGAAGAACAGCGCGCCGAGCATCGACGACAGGCCCGGTGTGATCATCAGGTCGGCGGCCATCCCGGAGGCGGCAGCGAACCCGTAGTTGGCGCGGTCCAGGTACGCCAGGCTGTAGGTGATGAACACGATGGGCATGATGTACCACCAGCGGCGGGCGGCGAGTGTTGCGGTTTTCATAGTGGTGCTCCTGAGCTTGTTGTTTTTGTCGCAGCAGGTAACGGGTTAAAGATTTTCAGTGACTGTGCGGGCCTCATCGCGAGCAAGCTCGCTCCCACAGGTGATTTGTGTTTGAACCCGATCCAATGTGGGAGCGAGCTTGTCTCCGGGCGGCGATCCGACGATGGCGGCCTCAAACTCGGCAGACATTTCGAGGCGATTGGGCAACCCCTCCATATCCCCACGGCTCTGCACCGCGCGGCTGCCAATCCAGTTGGCACGCTTCACGGCGTCGGCAAAGCTGTGGTTTTCCAGCAGGGCGCTGATCATGCCGACTGCAAATCCGTCGCCGGCACCGACGGTGTCGACCACCGTTTCCACCGGCACGCCCGCCACGAAACCCTGATCCAGATGGGTGCGGTAATACGCACCGTGCGGGCCCAGTTTGATCGCCACGGCTTCAGCGCCCTGATCGAGGTAAAACGCCGCGATGTCGGCCGGGTCTTCAAAACCGGTCAGCAAGCGGCCTTCACTCAGCCCCGGCAGCACCCAATGGGCGAGGGTGGCGAGGCGGTTGATCTCGGTAATCATCCGTTGCTCGCTGGCCCACAGGCTCGGACGCAGGTTCGGGTCGAAGGACACGCTGCGCCCGGCATCACGCATGCGGGTCATTAACTCGAAAGACATTTCCCGGGCCGTTTCGGACAGCGCAGGGGGAATGCCGGTGGCGTGCAAGTGCCGGGCGTTCAGCAATTCAGGCGCGATCGACTGCCGCGACAGATGACTCGCCGCAGACCCTCGGCGGAAATACTCGACCACCGGATCGCTGCCATCGTCGGTGCGCGACTTGAGTTGAAAACCGGTTGGGTGCGCGGTGTCGATGGCGACGTTGCTGCAATCCAGGCCTTCTTTCTCCAAAGTATCGATGACGAACCGTCCCAGCGAATCAGCGCCCACCCGGCTCAGCCAGGCCACGTTGAAACCCAACCGCGACAAGCCAATGGCAACATTGCTGTCGGCCCCGGCAATGCGTTTGTGGAAGTGGCCGACGTCGGCCAAATCACCGTTGTGTTCGGCGACAAACATCGCCATGGTTTCGCCGAACGACAGAATATCGATCTCAGACATGAGCGCTCTCCAACCGGGTTTGACCGAGGCGGGCGAGGGTGGCGACGTGCTCGGTGGTCAACTGCACCAGGTCGTCGCCTTGCAACGGATATTCCGCCGCCCGCATGACGCCTTGGGCCATGTGCCGCAGCAGTTGTTCCCACAGATACAAGTCACTGGCGGCCGGCGGTATGGCGACCAGTTTGCCGTCGGCCCGGCGTGTCACGGCTTTGCAGTGCACGTAGCCGACGTGGCGACCGAGCAACCGCGCGGCGCTGGCGGCGGACTGGTCTTGCCAATGCCAGTTGCCGATGTCGAAGGTCATTTTGACCGGCAGGCTGTGTTGCTCGACTTTAGCGAAAAAGCGCTGGAACGGTTCGATCCTGCCACCGTGCAAGGTTTGATCGTTTTCCACCAGCAACTGCACCGCACTTTTTCCCAGTACGCGGGCCAAGGTCTGGAGGTCGCTGTTGTCGGTGAAATAGCCCAGGGACACTTTCAGCCATTTGGCACCGAATGCCTGGGCGCGCTGTAACGCAGAGATCAGTTCGGGATTGGGTTTGGACTGGCCAGCCAGCCACAACTCCATCGGTGAGGAATACACACTTTCGAGGCCCTGGGCCTGAGTGGCATTGGCCAGTTGGGCGGGGTCTTCGACGGTCAGCAGTTCTTCGCGCCATTCGATGCGCGTGGCGCCGGCGGCGGCCAACACCTCAATAAACGATCCCTGGCCGCGTTGGCGAACAAGGTCGGCGCCGTAGCTCGAAAGGCTGATGGAAACGGGTGGTTTATTCATTGTTGTATACCTCTGAAACCGGTTTCATTTTTATTCAAAAAAAAGGTTGGTGACCTTTAGGACCTCATCGCGAGCAAGCTCGCTCCCACACTGGTTTTGTGAGCGCCGTAGGCCCCCTGTGGGAGCGAGCTTGCTCGCGATGGGGCCAGTCCAGTCACCGAAAATGTCCATCGGTCGACCCACGCACAATCAACCGCGCCGAAAAATCGAGGGTCCGCACCGGCCCGTCATCACCGCGCAAACGCTTGAGCAAACACTCGAACGCGCTGGCACCAATTTCGGCCGTCGGCTGGGCGAGGGCGGTGATCCCGCTGCCCACCAGCGGATACCAATCCAGATCATCGAGGGCGATCAGGCCGACGTCCTCGAACAGATTGCACTTCAGTTCACGCAACGAATGGGTGCTGGCCAGCGCGGCGATTCCGTTGGCGCAGAACAGCGCCTTCGGGCCGGGGCCTGGCGTTTCGAGGAAGGTTTTCAAACGTGTGCTCAGATCGCTGCCGGTCTCGGCAATGGTCCCTTGAAGCGTCGAACGCTGCTCGATCTGTGCCTTGAAACTGCTGACCCGCTCAATCCGCGAACTGGTGCCGTCAAACGGCTCGGTCACCAACAGCACATCGCGATAGCCGCGCTCTTCAAGGTGCGTGAGGGCGAGTTCGACCGCTGCCGGATTGTCCAGCCCGACCAGATCACTCTCCAGCTGCTCGACCTTGCGATCCACCAGCACCAGCGGCATTTCCCGATGCAGCTCGCGTAATTCATCGCGGTGATGACCCAAGGTGTTCACGATCAAGCCTTCGATGTTGTAGGAGCGCAGCAGGGCCAGGTGCTGGCGTTCCTGCTCGTCATCGCGGTCGGTGTTGCACACCACCAGGCTGTAGCCGTGCTGACGGCAGGCGGTTTCCACCCCATGCATCACGGCTATCGAATAAGGGTTACGGATATCGGCCACCAGCATGCCGATCAGGCGGGTTCGCCCGCGTTTCAGACCGCGGGCCATCTGGTTCGGGCGATAGCCCAACTCGCTGATCGCCTGTTCGATGCGCAGGGCAATGGCATCGGAGAGCAGGGCGCGGTCATCGCCGATGAAGCGCGAGACGCTGGCTTTGGAGACGCCGGCGTGTTCGGCGACGTCGAGCATGGTCACGCGGCTGCGCTGGGCGGCGGAGAAGTCGTTCAAAGGGTCGACCTTTCTATTGGAATTATTAGGCTCGAGCACGCTGCGCTGAAACCGGTTTCAGGAAACTCCATTAATGGTCGTCCGTCAAGCAAGTCGTGCCGCGATCCAACGCGCTAAACGTTTATATTCCGACGAGCGGTAGCAATACCTGTCAAATATGACAGTAGGCGGCAATGAGATAAGCGGGTCTAATTTCTTCCATACACACCCGATTGCTCTGAACCGGAGAATAGCGGATGGCTTCTACAACAAGTGCCGGGATTGGCCTGTTCGCCCAAGCGTTCACCGTGGAGGGAGTGGACCCAAACGACCCGACGGCGCAGTTACCGCCTGATGCATCGACCAATGGCGTCTACCTGAACATTCCCCTGTGGGAATCGCCATCCATAGAGGCTGGAAAAAGCGACTTGTTGGAAATCTGGGTGCTGGAACCGGGACTTCCGGTTGAAACGCGTTTCTATAGCCACCCTTTTCCTGTCCCGATAACAATCCCCGCGCGGTTCCCTCTGCCGCCACAGTACCTGCAACGTGAAGGTGAGATCAGCCTGCGGTACCGGGTGACATTGGGAGATAACGGCAACGAGGACACAGCGTTGCCTCAACGGTTCACCTTAAGGCGTCAGGTGCCGACCAATTTGGCTGAACCGGTTTTTCCCAATGCCACACTTTGGGGTTACCTCAATTGCAAATCGGTCCCGTCTATGTGGGAAGAGATTCGGGTTCGTATTCCGCCACAAGCGGGCAAGTTTGAGCGCGATGACGAGTGCTTTCTGGATTGGGAGTCTTTCAGGAGCCTGAATGGAATCGGCGCCATCCCGAATACATCCACTCGTTTCACCAAACGGTTGACGGAGCAAGAGGCTGCTAACGGTTTCAGCTTCGTACTCATGCAGTACGACAGGTTAATAAGGCCCATCGAGGGTCTCGGTTCGGCATTAGTGAGCTACTCGCTTTATCGCTATAACGTTCCAGTGGGAAAGTCTGCCGTGGGCTTGGTAAAGATCGATCGCGTCATTCCAGGGCAGAAAGAGTTCTGTGGTCCATGAAGTTACTGAAGGAGCAGTAATAGTTGTAAGTGTTTAGCGTTTAACAGCATTTGAAACTGAAAAACGTCAATGCCGGATTTCAAGTACTGGGTCAACCACCTGATACTCGGAGCATGCAGCCAGCAGTCGCGCGGTTCTCCATCGGGCAATGACGTGTGCGGGTCAATTATTAACTCATGATGGAGAGTACGAAAATGAATATGCAGGTTAAAACAGGTGTCGGTGTACTGGCTTTACCACCCACCATTGTCGACCAGCTGCCGGATAATCGCCTGACTTATAAGCAACTCAGGGAAGACCGAATCATCAAGGTGCGGTTAGCCGATATTGACGATAAAAGTCCCGACGGCGGCGCTAAAGTCGAACTTCATTTGTTCCCGAAAGGTGTAATCCCTGTCGAATTCGATCCCACTTATGTCGTCGTGACCAAATTAAAAGCCGACCAGACTGGGGGGGATTGGGCATATCCGATTGAGTTTGAAGTACCCGTCACGTCACTGATCGAGAGGTTCCATGTTGACGGTGAGTACACGCCTTACGAGCTGGCATTCATTATTTATGATGCCTTTGAAAACAGCGATACCTCCGGTCCATACGCCGAAGCTCTGGTCGACTTGACCGCGCCTTACCAACGGCAACCCGGCGGGCCCAACGGTACGGGCCCAAGGCCGACGCTGCTGACCCTTGGTGCTACGGTGCCAGCCGTCATCGACGATGCCTGGTTGAACGACCCCGCCAACTCCGGTGGACTGAACCTGACCATTCCCACCGCTTATCAAAAATTTGAAGCGGGCAACGACAAGGTCAACTTCTATATTTCTACGCAAACAACTTTTTCATTGATGCAGGGTGCAGGCGCAGCGGTTCCAGACTTTCCACTACCCACGGGTGGAGCTATTAATGTTCCGCTTGCGTATCTGACTGCCCTGGATGAGGGCACGTACTATTACTCCTACAACCTCACGGATTTACCAGGGAATATCAGCAACAACGCTGCCATTACCACCATGTTCAGAAGGGTCAAGACACCGGCACCTGTTCTCGAAGCGCCAACAATCCCGGTTACCGGAGCTTCTGGCCGTACGCCGATCACCTTTTCGACGGTGCATCCTGCGCCGACCAAAGCCATCATGGAAATCAAATTTCCACTTAACTCGTTTCCCGGTGACCGGATCATCCCGTACATCACCTCCGACCAGGCAGGTGCGCCTATTGCCTTGCCGGAACAAGTGATTCCACCCGCAGGTACCCCAGGCCCTCTGACTTTCGAGTTGGATTACGACATTTTTGATCAGGTTTTTGGAGATCCCAACGGGGCCGAAGAGGTGGAGTTCGAATATTGGTATGAACTGTCCCGCTCTACGATTTCGGACAATCCGGTTTCGCCATCCGCATTTGGTGTCGTCGACTTTGCTTACGCCGGGCCGGAACAACCGAACCTGCCGGAGCTGGAGAACCCTAATATTTCACCGGTGGTCATCCAGGGCGCAGGTAACCCGGCGCCGGCCCCTAACACGCTCGGCCCAGCGCAGGCAGGCGTTGCGGCGGCCATGAACTGGCTTGTGTGGACTGACCTCAATCGCCCTGTAACAGGCCGGGAGATCGTCAAGTTCTACTACCAGGGCAAACAGGTTGGCGACCCGATACCAATGCGGGTGGGGGATACAACAGTCACGACCACATTGCCTTGGGAGACGATTCGGGCTGAAATGAACGGCACTGTCGCAGGCGGTAATCCCAGAGAGGCTTACGTGACCGTCGAGTACCCTGGCAGTGCCAACGTGATGAAACAGGTGGTTACGACAAAAGTCGACGTGACAGCGATCGTGATCAATCTGCCGGCACCTCAAATTATTGTTTCAGCCTTCCGAACAACAGCTGCATTAGTACCGGAGCGCGTCGTTACCAGTATCAACTGTCCGAGCCTCAACCACCCGGCAGTGGCGAATGGACCCATGCCGCCTTATCAACCGCGCCAACTGCGGATCAGGATCCGGCGCGATGCCAATATCCCGACGGGTGCCACGGTGGATCTGGACTTTGAAGGCCGGACAACCAACGCGGTGGGTGCCCCTGCTATCCCCAATACACAAATCACCGCTTCGGCACCTATGCCACCGACAGGGGACCTTGAGTTCAGACTGACAAACTACACCGCGATCAGGACGATCCAGTTGCCAAGTACGACTCCGGGCCAACGTCCTGCTACCCGCTATGCGCGTATCGCTTATACGGTCAACGGGATTGTGTCGGAGGTCACGGTGCCTGTGGCGTTGTTGAACTCGAGCCTGGTGTATTGCGAGCAAGAGCGTCCTGAGCCAACCCCTTAATCGATACTTCAAGTAAATCTTCCTACTGATGGAGGCAGCGTTAGTTGTCGTCTTCATCAGTGGAAGCGAAGTTTTTTACGTTCAGATACGGAGCCTCTCACAACAACAATGGATAAATCTCACATATACAAGGATTTGTCCTACATATAGCTGGATAGGTAAACCGTAGTCTGGCGGCCGTTTTAGTCCGGCTTGCGCACTGTTTGAGTCGGAGACTCGTTCCTGAGGGAATGCAATCGAGTAGGACTCAACTATGTCGTTAAAGACGCAACCTCCATTTCCCAAAGCATCAATCGGCATCTGGGCAATTTCGTTTATGTCCCTCGTGTTGAATTCTTCACTGATCCAGGCTGCCACTGTTCCGGCTGGCCCCCCTCGGTCCATCGATTCCAATACCCCCCTTGAGACCTGGCAACTTGAAGCCAACGCCGTACTTATCGGCTCCGGTGCCGCAACGCTCGGTATCACCAGTTCAGCGGGCGGGGTGATCGACCTGACCAACTCGAGCGTCACCTCCGCGGGAGAAGGTGGTTTTGCCCAAGGTATTTTCCTGACGAATGCCAACGCCACACTGAGCAATTCAACGGTTACCAGTGTCTCCGGGATCGGCATATCGGCTGTACGAGGCGTCTCAAGTATTGGCGGTTCCACAGTGACCCTGCGTAACCAGGCTGTTGTTCGAGGTTTGCAAGGCGGGATCGCAGGCAACCGTTTCAGTGAAATCAACGTTCAGAACTCGACTGTCGAAGGCACCGGCGCCAACAGTTTCGGGATTCGTCTGCTTGAGGGTTCATTATCGGCCAGCGGTAGCACGATTACCGGTGGTCTCAATGGCTTGACGGTGGGTACTGACACACAGGCGTCAGCGATCATTCCAACGAAAATCGTGCTGGACAATACTCGGGTGGAGGGCAAGAGCGGCTCGGCCATTGTGGTTGGCATCAACGCGCCTGATTTCCCCACCGTGGCCAACATTGAAGTACGCAATGGTTCGAGCCTGGTCGCCGGTAACGGTACGCTGCTTGAAGTCCGCCCTGGCGCCTCGGCCGGTTTTCTCGTGGATAACAGTAACTTGACTGGCAATGTCGTGGTTGCTGCCGGCAGTTCAGCCAACGTCACCTTGCAAAACAATGCGTCGTTGACCGGTGATTTACAGAACGTTACCACCGCTATGCTCAACAATAAGGCGCGGATGACCGGCAATGTGCTGGGCGCTTCCAGCGTGGTGATCGACAACGCGTCTACGTTCACCGGCAATTTGCAAGAGGTAGCCAATGTAACGATCAACAACCAAAGCGTGATAACCGGCAACGTGCTGGGCGCCTCAAGCGTGGTGATCGATAACGGGTCTGCGTTTACCGGTAATTTGCAAGATGTGGCCAATGCAACGATCAACAACCAGAGCGTGATGACCGGGAATGTCACTGCAGCCGCTGACAGTGTTGCCGGCCTGTCTTTGGACAACGGTGCCAGCCTGCTCGGTCAGGTGAACAATGTTTCCAACTTCACCATCAGCAATCAGGCCCTGTGGCAAATGACCGACAGCCAGTCGGTCAATAACCTCACACTTAACAATGGCGGCAGGGTGCGCCTGGGGGGGAATCAGGAATACTTCCAGCTGAACGTGACCAATCTGGTGGGCAGTGGCACGTTTGAGATGGGCACTGATTTCGCCAAGGGTATAAGCGATCTGTTGAACGTCACCGGCAGCGCTGCGGGCGATCATCAATTACTGGTGTCTAGCACAGGCCTTGACCCGGTCAATGATTCGTCGATCAAGGTGGTGCAGAGCGTCGCAGGAAGCGCTCAGTACGGCCTCGTCAACGATCGGGTTGATGTCGGGGCGTTTACTTACCGCTTGGTCAAGGAAGGTGATGACTGGTACCTGCAACCCGATAAAGAAGTCGTCAGCACGCCGACCCGTGCGGTCATGGCGATTTCCGCCGTAGCGCCGACGGTGATCTATGGCGAGACCGTTCTATTGAACAACCGGATGGGGGATCTTCGCGTCAACGGCGGGCAAACAGGGGGATGGGTCCGCTCTTTCGGTAGTCGATACAGCATCAGCAACAATGCCTACGGGAATGGTTACAGCCAGAACCAGTACGGGTTTTCCATGGGGGTCGACACCCCGGTACAGATTGCAGGCGAGCGAGTATTGCTGGGTGTTTTTGCCGGTTACAGCAAGTCGAATCTCGACTTGAGTCGCGGCAGCTCCGGCGAAATCGATAGTACGTCCATCGGCCTTTACGGTACCTGGCTCGGCGATAGCGGCTACTACCTGGATACCGTGGCCAAACTCAATCATTTCCGCAACGATGCCAAGGTGACGATGAGCGACGGCAGGCAAACCGAGGGTAATTACAACAACCTGGGCGCGAGCGCATCGGTCGAGTTTGGTAAACACATCGACATCAAGGACGGGTATTACGCAGAAGTGTTTACCCAGTGGCAAGCAGCCTCCGTGCAAGGCAAGGACTTCAGTCTGGATAATGGTTTGAAGGCTGACGCCGACACGACGCGTTCCATGCTTGGCAAGGCGGGCGTAACCTTGGGGCGGGGTATGACACTGTCCAACGGCAGCGTACTGCAACCGCACATTCGGGCAGCCTTAGTTCATGAGTTCGTGAAAAGCAACGAAGTGCGGGTCAACGATAACAAGTTCAATAATGACCTGTCGGGCAGCCGGTTCGAAGTCGGGGCAGGGGGCTCGTGGACATTGAACGATCGCTGGCAGCTCCATGCTGAACTGGATACCAGTAAAGGCGACAATGTCACTAAGGATTTTGGCGTGAACATGGGGGCTCATTACTCGTTCTGAGTGCTAAATAAAAAGGGAAGCTTCGGCTTCCCTTTTTATTGCCCTTTTTGTTGATGCCAAATTGGACTATCCCGCTTTTAGTACCTGAAAGTTGCCCTTGAGAAGAAAGGTCTTTCCGTCAGTGTCTGGCAGTTCGAGGTCGACTTTGAAGGAACCCTTGACACTTTCTCCCACGGCTGGCTCCAACACGATGTTGCCCGAAACACCTTCATAAATAATGTTGTCTGCGTCTTTGAAGCTGAAGCTCACATCGTCGCGACTTTTCAATGGGTATTCACCCACGTCGAAAGTTGCGGGAATGCAAATATGCAGCTCTCGAGCAGGCATGCTTTTCGCTTTTGTTTTTGAAGCAGGCCGGTCAATAGCCGTAATCAACACGGCTTCAGTTTTGTTGGCGCCCGCTTTGACCCTCTCGATCAGTCGGGATGTGGCAATAAACTCTGGAAATTCTTTGTCAGTTGCGAAAGCAGAGGCGTTGACGTAGTTGCCGGCTGCAAAGCTGGTGCGTTTGATCACAGCGTTCATGGATTCGGTCTCCGTTACGTTAAGTAAGGTATCCAAAGGCCTTGCTCGGCCCTAATCCTGGATGAACTATAAAAGCCCGTTATGGTGCAGGTTGTAAACTGTCATTGTTGACAGTTTACAAAGGCTGGCATTCGTGAAATTAATGACGAAACCATCGTGCAAGATGTCTGCTGATAGGCACTTATAGTGCTCGCTGCTATACCGTGACAGGCAACCAGACAGCACATAACAACAGAACGCTCATGCCTCTATTGAAATACGTTTGCGCCGCGGGTGATCGCAACAATCTGCCAGACCTCGCACCCAATACCGCCCAGGCCCCCGCACACGGCAGCGACACCGAAAAGAACACCAGCGACAAGTGCATCACCTGTAGGGTTTTTTCTGCACCGTTCCTGGAAAAAACACCCACCACGGCCAACGCCATCATCCAGGTCTTGGGGTTTATCCACTGGAGTCCGGCCGCTCCCCAAAATCCGAGTTGAGGGCTGTCGGACGGAGATTGGGGATCGATCAGGTCTGGCGGCAAGCGGAAAATCTGCCACGCCAGGTAACTGAGCCAGACAGTGCCCACCCATAGCATGGAAGTTTCTATAACGGGATGGGCTTTCAAGGCTTGCCCCAAACCGCTGCCTGCCAGCATTACTACCAGTGCCGCACTGGCGCAGGCTCCGAAAATGATCGGCAATGCGGCTTTGAAACCGTACCTCGCGCTGTTGCTCAGGACCAAAATGTTTGTTGGCCCCGGCGTAATGCTGTCGGCGCGAGCAAAGCACCAAAGTACGCCGGGCAAGGTGTTTCTGCTCGAACCGGGTGACATCCACGACGGCGAAGCACCGACCGAAGACGGTTTCACCTACCGCATGCTGTACCTCGATCCGCAATGGCTGAAACGTGAACTCAGTGCAGTCTTCGATGAAACTGCTGAACCCCTTGTTCGGTGACGCCCACCAGATAGCTGTCATGCCAGTGCGGGTCGTAGGCATGTCCTTCGAAATGCGCGCGCAGGGTCTCGATGCCGGTGTCGGCGTCCTGGGCCAGGTCGATCCAGTTGTGAGTCGTCATGCTGCACCTGTGAGACGGATAGCCGACTTATTTAACGCCTGCGCCGAGGGCGATGACTAGTGTGCCGTCTCACAAATAAAGCTCCTCATGCCTGTGAGACCATTGCCGCACGGGCTCGCTGTATCTTGTTCAAAATATCTTCCCCCTTTGCGTTCCAAACGTAGCGGGTCGGCTGGGCATTTCGCAGTGCCAGGAAGGTGGTGATCGAGCTTTCCAGTTCGCGAACCGAACTGAAACTGCCGTCACGCAGGTACACCGTGATATCGCGAAAGAAGCGTTCAACCATGTTCATCCACGAGCTGGAAGTCGGGGTGAAATGCATGTGGAAGCGTTTATGTTTTTCCAGCCAAGCCTTCACTTTTGGATGCTTGTGCGTGGCGTAGTTGTCGACGATCAAATGCAGCTGAAGGTGCTTGGGCGTTTCGCGATTGATCTTCTTGAGAAACTCCAGCCATTCCTGATGCCGGTGTTGGCGCTCGATGGAACTGATCAAGCGTCCCTGAAGATAGTCCAGCGCTGTGAACAAGGTGACGGTGCCATGGCGGATATAATCGTGCGATTGCGTGCGGATATGACTGATCCCCAAAGGCAGTCCAGGCTGAGTGCGCTCCAAGGCCTGAACCTGGCTTTTTTCATCGCAACAGAGCACCAATGCCTTATCCGGCGGATCCAGATACAGCCCAATAACGTCCCAGAATTTCTCTTCGAAGTTTGGATCGTTGGACAGTTTGAAGGTACGTGTCAGGTGCGGCTTTATATCGTTGGCGGTCCATATGCGCTGGACGCTGGCCGGCGAGATGCCGGCGACTCGCGCCATGCTTCGGCAGCTCCAGCGAGGTTGACCGATACGCGGTTGAGTGACTTGCTCAAGGGTTCGTTTCAATGCTTCGGCCGGCAAGGATGGCTTGCGACCGCGTCCGGGCAGATCCACCAGGCCTTGTAGACGCAGCTCTTGAAAACGCTTGCACCAACGGGTGACTGAAACAACGGAAAGACCGGTCAATTGGGCAATCTCGTTACGCGAACGACCTTGAGCCGCCAGCAAAATCACCCGCGCTCGACGACCGTCGCGCTGACTGATTGTGGCGGATCTTATGCGCCGACTCAGTTCAACTTGTTCGGCTTCACTGAGCACAATGTCCTGAAAATTCATGTGATCATTCCATGCACTGACTGACCACAGAAGCATAGCTCAGACTAGAAACTTATTTCGGAGACAGGACACTAGAACGTTTGTGCAGGGATCAGTTGAACAGTCCCGCCGCGATGTTGATCGAGAACCCGAGAATGGCCGTGTTGAACAGAAAGCCGATCAGCGACTGCGCCAGGACAATCTTGCGCAAATCCCGAGTCGCCACGCCAACATCGGACGTCTGGACCGCCGCGCTGATGGTGAACGAGAAGTACAGGAAGTCCCAGTAATTGGGCGTTGTCAGACCTTCAGCAAAACGCAGTGCCGGGTCTTTGCCGCCCCAGGTGTAGAACAGACGGGCGTAGTGCACGCTGAAAATTACCCCGATCAGCAGCCATGAACCGATGACCGTCAACGCGGTAAAACCGTAATGCAGCAGCTTGCGGGCCGTTTCCAGGTCCTTGCTGCCGGCCAGCTCGAAGGTGATGGTCGCCAGGCTGGCAATTGCGGCGACGCATACAACAAACAGCACCAGCCCGGCGTTTTCGTCTTCGACCTCGGCAATGCGCTTCACGTCCGGCGCTTTGGCGCGCGCGGTGAGCCAGAGCATCAGGATCAGGTAAGTCCAGACCCCGGTGTTCCAGCCGATGAGGATTTTGCTGATGATCGAGTCGGCTGGTGTCAGAATGCCTGCCGCAACGCCGAGAGTGAAGGCGGCGGACAGGCGAGGGTGGGTGCGGGCGAGGAAGGGCATGTGAACTCGATGCGTCAGGGCTTTGCAAACACCTTAGCCCAGCGCAGTTCGTTGTGACCACACTGGTGAAACCAATGAGGATCCCTGTGGGAGCGAGCTTGCTCGCGATAGCGGCATAACAGCCAACATAGGTATCGACTGTTATGGCCTCATCGCGAGCAAGCTCGCTCCCACAGGAGGCCGGTGGTGTGGGTTAGAGGTCTTTATGCCGCTTGCGGACCAGTTTCATCACCACCACAAAAAACACCGGCACAAACACCACCGCCAGCGTCGCCGTGATCATCCCGCCAATCACCCCGGTGCCGATCGCTTGCTGGCTTGCCGAGCTGGCACCGGTGGCAATCGCCAGCGGCACCACGCCGAGGATGAACGCCATCGACGTCATCACAATCGGCCGCAGGCGCAGGCGCGCGGCTTGCAGCGTGGCGTCGATCAGGTCGTGGCCTTCGTCGTACAGGCTCTTGGCGAACTCGATGATCAGGATTGCATTCTTCGCCGACAGCCCGATGATGGTGATCAGCCCGACCTTGAAGAACACGTCGTTGGGCATCCCGCGCAAGGTCACGGCCAATACCGCGCCGAGCACGCCGAGCGGCACCACCAGCAGCACCGAGGTCGGAATCGACCAGCTCTCATACAGCGCCGCCAGACACAGAAACACGATCAATAGCGACAGCCCGAGCAGGATCGGCGCCTGACTGCCGGACAACCGTTCCTGCAATGACAACCCGGTCCATTCCTGGCCCAATCCCGCCGGCCCTTGCGCCACCAGCCGTTCGATTTCGGCCATGGCTTCGCCGGTGCTGTGACCGGGCGACGGTTCGCCGGAAATGCTGATCGCCGGGTAGCCGTTGTAGCGAGTCAATTGCGCCGGCCCCTGGGTCCACTTGGCCTGGACGAAGGCCGACAACGGCACCATTTTCCCGACGCTGTTGCGCACGTGAATCTTCAGCAGATCGGCGACCTGACTGCGCTGATCGCCTTCGGCCTGAACCACCACCCGCTGCATCCGCCCCTGATTGGGGAAGTCGTTGATGTAGGCCGAACCGACGGCGGTGGACAGCACATTGCCAATGTCGGCAAAGGAAACGCCCAACGCGTTCGCCTGTTTGCGGTCGACTACCAGTTGCACCTGCGGCGCTTCGGCCAGCGCGCTTTCGCGCACGTTCATCAGGATCGGGCTTTTTTCGGCGGCAGCGAGCAATTCACTGCGTGCCTGCATCAGCGTGGCATGGCCAAGACCGCCACGGTCCTGCAGGCGGAACTCGAAACCGCTGGAGGTGCCAAGACCGTCAACCGGCGGCGGCAGTACCGCAAACGCTACGGCTTCCTTGATCTGGCTCAACGCGATGTTGGCGCGATCGGCAATGGAACTGGCCGAGTCGTCGCTGCCCCGATCAGACCAGTCTTTGAGCGTGGTAAACGCCAACGCGGCGTTCTGCCCGCTACCGGAGAAGCTGAAACCGAGAATCACCGTGCTGTCGCCAACGCCCGGCTCGTTAGCGTTGTGGGCTTCGATCTGCTCGACCACCTGCACCGTGCGGTTCTTGCTCGCACCCGGCGGCAGTTGAATGTCGGTGATGGTGTAACCCTGATCCTCCACCGGCAGGAACGAGGAGGGCAGTCGACTGAAGCACACGCCCAATCCGATCAACAGCACGCCGTAGATCAGCAGGCAACGGCCAGTGCGTTTCAGCGCGTAGGCGACCCAGCCCTGGTAACGCGCGGTCAGTTGCTCGAAACGCCGGTTGAACCAGCCGAAGAACCCGCGCTTCTCGTGATGCTCGCCCTTGGCAATCGGCTTGAGCAACGTTGCGCACAGTGCCGGGGTCAAGGTCAGGGCGAGGAATGCCGAGAACAGAATCGAGGTGGCCATCGACAAGGAGAATTGCCGGTAAATCACCCCGACCGAACCCTGCATGAATGCCATCGGAATGAACACCGCGACCAGCACCAGCGTGATGCCGATGATTGCTCCGGTGATTTGCTTCATCGCCTTGCGCGTTGCCTCTTTGGGCGACAGGCCTTCGGTGGCCATGATCCGCTCGACGTTTTCCACCACCACAATCGCGTCATCCACCAGGATGCCGATCGCCAGTACCATGCCGAACATGGTCAGCACGTTGATCGAGAAGCCGAGGGCCAACATGGTCGCAAAGGTGCCCATCAGCGCCACCGGCACCACCAGGGTCGGAATCAGCGTGTAGCGGATGTTTTGCAGGAACAGGAACATCACCGCAAACACCAGCAACATCGCCTCGCCGAGGGTGTAAACCACCTTGGTGATCGAGACTTTGACGAAGGGCGAGGTGTCATACGGGATCTTGTATTCCACGCCAGCCGGGAAGTAGCTCGCCAGCTCGTCCATCTTCGCCCGCACCAGCGTGGCAGTGCTCAAGGCATTGGCGCCCGGTGCCAACTGCACGCTGACGGCGGTCGACGGTTTTCCGTTGAGGCGGGTGGAGAACTGATATTCCTGACTGCCGATCTCGACGCGCGCCACGTCTTTGATGCGCACCGTTGAGCCGTCGGGATTGGCTTTCAGGACGATGTCGGCGAATTCTTCCGGCGTCGACAACTGGCCTTTGACCAGAATGGTCGCGGTGATTTCCTGAGTGGCGCGGGTCGGCAAGTCGCCGATGCTGCCCGCCGACACTTGAGCGTTCTGCGCGACGATGGCGGCATTGACGTCAGCCGGGGTCAGGTTAAAACCGATCAGCTTCTGCGGGTCGATCCAGATTCGCATCGCCCGTTCGGCACCGTACAACTGCGCCTTGCCGACGCCGTCCAGACGCTTTATCTCGTTCATCACGTTGCGCGCCAGGTAATCGCTGAGCGCCACGTCGTCGAGCTTGCCGTCGCTGGAGGTGAGGGTGATCAGCAGCAGGAAACCGGCGGAAACTTTCTCCACCTGCAAACCCTGCTGCGTCACCGCTTGAGGCAGGCGCGACTCGACCACTTTCAGACGGTTTTGCACATCGACCTGAGCCATTTCCGGGTCAGTGCCCGGCTGGAACGTCGCGGTGATGGTGGCACTGCCGAGGCTGCTCTGGGATTCGAAATACAGCAGATGGTCCGCGCCGTTGAGTTCTTCCTCGATCAGGCTGACCACGCTTTCGTCCACGGTTTGCGCCGAAGCACCGGGGTACACGGCGTAGATTTCGACTTTCGGCGGCGCTACGTTGGGGTATTGCGCCACCGGCAACTGTGGAATGGCCAAGGCGCCGGCCAACAGGATGAACAGGGCAACCACCCAGGCGAACACCGGGCGATCGATAAAGAACTGCGGCATAAAGAAGCGTCCTGCTTACTGACCAGAAGCCTGGGCAAGAGGAAGAGGGGTGTCGTCGATCTGCACTTTTTCACCGGGACGGGCGTGTTGCAGGCCTTCGGTGACGATGCGATCACCGGGCTTGAGCCCGGCGGTGACGATCCAGCGATCGTTCTGCACGGCGCCCAGTTCGACCGGTTGCTGGCCGACCCGCTGTTCGGCGTCGAGCAACAGCACTTGGGCGATGCCGGCACTGTCACGCTGGATGGCCCGTTGCGGCACGCTGATGCCTTGCTGATTGACCGCTTGCTCCAGACGGACGCGAACGAAGCTGCCCGGCAGCAAGTCGAGGTCCGGGTTGGGAAATTCGCTGCGCAGAATGATCTGACCGGTGCCGGGGTCGACGGTGATGTCGGCGAACAGCAACTTGCCGGGTAACGGATAGAGACTGCCGTCGTCCTGGATCAGCGTGGCTTTGGCCTGGTCCTGACCGACCTGCTGCAACTGGCCGGAACGGAACGCCCGGCGCAGGTCGTTGAGTTCGCGGGTCGATTGGGTAAGGTCGGCGTGGATCGGGTTCAGTTGCTGAATCAATGCCAGCGGTGTGGTTTCGTTCTGCCCGACCAGTGCGCCTTCGGTCACCAACGCGCGGCCGATGCGCCCGGAGATCGGCGCCGTGACCGTGGCGTAACCCAGGTTGAGTTTCGCCCGCTCCACGGCGGCTTTGTTCGCGGCGACGTCGGCAGCGGTTTGCCGGGCACTGGCCCGGGCGTTGTCATAATCCTGGCCGCTGATGGCATTGCCTTCGATCAACTGCGCGTAACGCTGCTCTTGCAGGCGCGCCTGGAACGCATTGGCTTCAGCCTTGCGCAGCGCCGCTTCGGCACTGTCCAGGTCAGCCTTGAACGGCGCCGGGTCGATACGGAACAACACTTCGCCTTTTTTCACATCGCTGCCTTCACGGAACGCCCGTTGCAACACCACCCCGGCAACCCGGGCGCGGACTTCGGCAATGCGTGGCGCGGCAATCCGCCCGCTCAATTCGCTGGTGATCGACAGGGGGCTGGCTTGGATGGTCTCGATGCGAACCGTGGCCAGAGGCGCCTGTTCTTCGGCCGTCGAGGCCTTGTCACAAGCGCTCAGCGTCACCGCCAGTGCAATCAGGCTGAGCCTGGCAAGCAGATTCTTTGACATGTAATACCCCAATAATGACCCCCCAGCATCCTACGGGGAGGCGACGACGGTAGCGGTGAAGCTTTGTAGGCGCTGTGTGAAATTGTGTAAGGGTTTTACTCAGGCACGGGCGAGGGCGTATATCCTTGGCAGCTTGATTCCTTTTGCGACTGTCAGGCCGCCTTCGCGAGCAAGCTCGCTCCCACATTTTGAAATGCATTCCCCTGTGGGAGCGAGCTTGCTCGCGATAGCGGTGTATCAGGCGCTACAGCACCTTCTGGAAACACCCATGCCCAACATCCTCCTGGTCGAAGACGACACCGCGCTCTCCGAATTGATTGCCAGTTACCTGGAACGCAACGGCTATAGCGTCAGCGTGATCAGCCGTGGTGACCATGTGCGCGAACGTGCGCGGGTCAATCCGCCGGACCTGGTGATCCTCGACCTGATGCTGCCGGGGCTCGATGGCCTGCAAGTCTGCCGCTTGCTGCGCGCCGATTCGGCCACGTTGCCGATCCTGATGCTCACCGCCCGCGACGACAGTCACGATCAGGTGCTGGGACTGGAAATGGGCGCCGACGACTACGTCACCAAACCCTGCGAACCGCGGGTGTTGCTGGCCCGAGTGCGGACGTTGCTGCGGCGCAGCAGCCTCACCGAACCGCAGACGGCCAATGACCGCATTCTGATGGGCAATCTGTGCATCGACCTGTCCGAGCGCACCGTGACGTGGCGCGAGCAGTTGGTCGAACTGTCCAGCGGCGAATACAACCTGCTGGTGGTGCTCGCCCGGCATGCCGGCGAAGTGCTCAGTCGCGACCAGATTCTGCAACGCCTGCGCGGCATCGAGTTCAATGGCACCGACCGCTCGGTGGACGTGGCGATTTCCAAGCTGCGCCGCAAGTTCGACGACCACGCCGGCGAGGCGCGCAAGATCAAGACCGTGTGGGGCAAGGGTTATCTGTTCAGCCGTTCCGAGTGGGAATGCTGAGTCGATGTTCAGAATCCTGTTTCGCCTGTACCTGGTGACCATCGTTTCGTACAGCGCGGCGATCTATCTGGTGCCTGACGTGGTGATCAAGGTCTTCCAGGAGCGCTTTGTCACCTACAACCTCGATTATTCGCGCGGGCTGCAAACCCTCATCGTCAAACAGTTTCACGCCGTGCCCCCGGAACAGTGGCCGGCATTGGCCGCAGAGATGGACAAGGAATTCAAGCCGCTGCACATCGTCCTGACCGGTAACGACGATGCCGATTTCACCCCTGATGAGCGCAAGCGTTTGCAGCGTGGCGAGAACGTCGTGCGCATCGGCGACTGGGGCTGGCGCACCCTGGCGGTGTCGCCGCTGAACGAGCGGACGGTGGTGGAGATGGTCGTGCCGCCGGACCCGATGGACGTCAGCCTGTTGTATTGGAGCATCAACGTGCTGATCGGCGCGACCATGCTCGCCTGCCTGTTGCTGTGGTTGCGCCCGCACTGGCGCGACCTGGAACGTCTCAAAGGTACGGCTGAACGTTTCGGTAAGGGCCACCTCGGCGAGCGCACGCAGATTTCCCCAAGCTCCAACATCGGCAGCCTGGCCAATGTCTTCGACACCATGGCCGGCGACATCGAGAACCTGCTTAACCAGCAGCGTGACCTGCTCAATGCCGTCTCTCACGAATTGCGCACGCCCCTGACACGACTGGATTTCGGCCTGGCGCTGGCGTTATCCGACGATTTGCCTGCCGCCAGCCGCGAGCGTCTGCAAGGTCTGGTCGCGCACATTCGCGAACTCGATGAGTTGGTGCTGGAACTGCTGTCCTACAGCCGCCTGCAAAACCCGGCGCGGTTGCCGGAGCAGGTCGAAGTGTCGCTGGATGAATTTATCGACAGCATCCTTGGCAGCGTCGACGAAGAACTGGAATCCCCGGACATCGTTATCGATGTGCTCTTGCACGGACAACTTGAACGCTTCGCCCTCGACCCAAGGCTGACTGCCCGCGCTATTCAGAACCTGCTGCGCAATGCGATGCGCTACTGCGAAAAACGCATTCAGATTGGTGTGCGGGTGTGTGCCAAGGGGGCTGAAATCTGGGTGGACGATGACGGGATCGGTATTCCGGATGAGGAGCGTGAGCGGATTTTCGAACCGTTCTATCGGCTGGATCGCAGTCGGGATCGGGCCACGGGAGGCTTCGGTCTGGGGTTGGCAATCAGTCGGCGGGCGCTGGAAGCCCAGGGCGGCACACTGACTGTGGAACCGTCGCCATTGGGCGGCGCACGGTTCCGTTTGTGGCTGCCCACCTCAGCCTGACGCATTTTTTGTAGCAGCTGCCGAGCCCGCGAGGCTGCGTTCGAGCCGGGGTCGCGCTCGACCGAAGTCCTCGCCAACCCGACGGATGCGGTTTTCCTGGAAGAACGGGGTGCCTGACTTTATGACTGCTCCGTCCGAACGCGGCCCGAACCGAACGCAGCCTCGCGGGCTCGACAGCTGCTACAGGGGGTTAACCTGGCACTTCGGTTGATGGAATCAACCCAACCCCAGCCACCTGCATCCGCTCGATCGCCGCGGCCAGTGAGCCGTCCAGATCAATCGCCCGACACGCATCCAACACCACAAACGCGTTAAACCCTGCCGCCCGCGCATCCAGCGCAGAGAACATCACGCAGAAATCGAGTGCCAGCCCAACCAGATAAACCGTGTCGACACCGCGTTCCTTCAAGTACCCGGCCAAGCCTGTGGTGGTCGTTCGGTCCGCCTCCAGAAACGCCGAGTAACTGTCGATGTCCGGGTTGCAGCCCTTGCGGATGATCAATTGGGCGTGGGGCAGGTCCAGATCCTTGTGCAACTCGGCACCGGGCGTGGCTCGCACGCAATGGTCCGGCCAGAGCGTCTGTTCGCCATAAGGCAGTTGAATGACGTCATAAGGCGCGCGGCCCGGGTGGCTGGAGGCGAAGGACGCATGTCCGGCCGGGTGCCAGTCCTGGGCGATGATGACTTGAGTGAACCGGGCGCCGAGGCGGTTGATCAGCGGGATGATCCGGTCGCCCTCCGGCACCGGTAGATGGCCGCCGGGGATGAAGTCGTTCTGTACGTCGATGACCAGCAAGGCTGTGCGTGAAGAGATTGGCATGGCTAGGTTCCTCCTTGGAATTGAGAAACCGAGCATAGTGACAAACGGGATCACGCGCTAAGTCGGCCTCTCAACAATTTCGCCATGTCCTCCAGGTCCGCCACCGGATTATGCCCGATCAACATCCAGGCATGTTGCATGTCAGCCCAATAGACAATGTTCATCCCGTACCGTTGCTCCTGGGCGAAATGCCGGCTGCCGCTGTTGGAGCGGGTGACGCACAGCGCCATGGGGCCGTGGGCCGGGTCCAGGTAGGTAATCTGGGCAATGGCGACGCCGTCGTACTCGAGGATTTGCGCGCGCTTGAACTCGGACCGTGGCAGGGTCAGTTTCGCCGGCACAAGATTCAGGCCAAGACGCGCATCGATGGTCCGCAGTTGCGCCTGCTGAGCGGCTTCGTCAGTGGGCAAGTGGTCCAGGGTTTGCGGCACGTAAAGCGACATGTACTCGGCCACCAGCCCGCGCCAGTTTTCCTTTTGCTGACTCAACTGCCAACCGAGGAACAGCCGATCCGCTACCACACCGCTCACCACCAATCCGGCGGCCGCTGCGAGAAACCAGCGCCGATTCATGGCCGGACGTTCAGGTGAAGGCAAGGTGTCGAGCATCGATTGCAAGCGATCCACGGGCGCCTGTCGACCCAACTCGTCGTAGGCCTCCTTGAACGGCAGGCTGCTGCGGGCCAGCCATTGCAGGCGCAGGTTGAGCGTTGGGTCATCAAGGATGGCCGCGTCGATGCGGGTGCGCTGTTCGCTGTCGAGCTGGTTGTCGAGGTAGGCCACCAGTTGCTCATCCGAGGGTATCGTCGGTCGTGCGCTGTCGTTCATCGACGTTCTCCAGTGGAAGGGTTCGGCACAGTGTGCAATGGCGGATACTCGGCCAGTTTCGCGCGTGCGACGGCCAGGCGACTCATGACCGTGCCGATGGGCACGTCCAGGACCTCGGCCACTTCGCGGTAGGACAAACCCTCGACGTAGGCGAGAAACACCGTTTCGCGCTGGGCTTCGGGCAGGGCATCCACACGCCTGATCACCTGAGCCGCGAGGACATGGGTTTGCGCCGCGTATTCACCATCGAACGACAAGGCGTTGTCGGCATCCACCAGCCCCTGTCCATGACGCACCCTTCGGGAGCGGACTTCGTTGAGCCAGATCGAGTGCAGAATACACAGCAACCAGCGGTCCATGCGGCTGCCCGGGACAAACTGCCCGGCACGCTCGAGCGCCCGCACGCAGGTGGCCTGCACCAGGTCTTCGGCGACATGCCGTTGCCGGGACAACAGCAAGCCGTAGCGCCATAAACGCGCCAAGTGCTGCCCCAGTTCTGTCCGTATTGCCTGATCGCTGGCGATGGCGACCTCCGTCTGCTCGGTGTGTCAGGTTTTCGATGAATCGTTGATGGCTTCGGCCAGGTCCTGGTATTCCTCGCAGGTGGTGCTGCCGCAGATGGTTTTGATCTGCTGCAACTGTTCCTGAGCGAGGTCCAGCCGACCTTTGATCACATACGCTTCGCCGAGGTATTCGCGAACTTGTGCGTAGTGCGGGTCAAGTTGGACCGATTGCAGGTAATAACCGATGCCTTCGTCGGTGCGCCCCAGTTTACGTGTAGCGTAGCCGCGATAGTTCAAGGCCTTGGCGGTGTTTGGCTCTTTGAGGGTGTCGAGCAGGGCCAAGGCTTCTTCGTAGCGACCGTCCTTGGCCAGGCGATAAGCGTAATCGGCGCGGTCGGCGTCCGGTACCAGACTGCTGGTTTGCTTGAGGCATTTTTGCGACCGGGAGTCGAAGACCTGCCCTTTGGGGCAACTAGGTCTTGCGGGGGCGTCATCGCCACCACCATTGGCGAATGAAAGCGAACTGGACAAGGCGACTGCCAGCAGCAACGGGGCGGTTAACACAGCGAAACGGGTGTTCATGGGCGATGCTCCACAGGTTAATTCGTTTCAGTTCGTACCACGTCCCGGCAATGTGCGGCGCAAAGTATTATCACGCAGGCTGAAATGGTGAACTCTCATGGGGGATGAAAGGTGAACACCACAGGGTGAACAATTATTCATTTCTTTCTGGCGGTCTGTGCAAGGAAAGCTCAAATCGAGGCGCTATGCTCGATAGCATTCGTTGTAGATCTGGAGCACTGCCATGAAAGATCAGGTCCATCACTCGGCGGCCGCCGGCTATAAAGCCGGCGCTGATACCTACGTTCGCGGTCGTCCGGACTATCCGCCGCAAGTGGCCGATTGGCTGACGGGCACCCTTGGTTTGAACGCGGACAAAGCCGTGGTTGATCTGGGCGCCGGCACTGGCAAGTTCACCGGTCGGCTGGTGGCGACGGGTGCGCAAGTGATTGCGGTGGAGCCGGTGGCGCAGATGCTCGAGAAATTGTCCGAAGCCTTCCCCGAAGTGCTGGCCGTCAGCGGCACCGCCATGGACCTGCCGCTGCCCGATGCTTCGGTGGACGTGGTGATCTGCGCCCAGGCCTTTCACTGGTTTGCCAGTACTGAAGCACTGACCGAAATTGCCCGTGTACTCAAACCCGGCGGCAAGCTGGGACTGGTGTGGAACCTGCGGGATACCCGGGTGAGCTGGGTGCCGAAACTGGATGCGATCGTCAATGCGCTGGAGGGCGATACGCCGCGCTATTACACCGGGGCCTGGCGGCAGGCGTTTCCGCATGCGGCGTTCGGACCGCTGGCAGAACAGCGTTTCAGCCATGGGCATACAGGTTCGCCGGAAGATGTGATTTTCAACCGCGTGCGCTCCACCAGTTTTGTTGCAGCATTACCGGCGGTGGAGCGGGCAAAGGTTGATGAGCAGATCAGGGCGCTGATTGCGGCGGAGCCTGATCTGCGTGGCAGAGACGTAGTCGCTGTGCCCTATGAGACGGCGGCGTTTGTGGCAGAGAAGGGCAGTTAGATCGGTGGTGAGGCCATTCGCGAGCAAGCTCGCTCCCACATTGATTTGTGGACGACACAGATCAAATGTGGGAGCGGGCTTGCTCGCGAAGAACGATGACTCGGTATTAGCTCAGTAGACGGATCGGTTCTCCCGCAGACCAGGCCTGAATGTCCTCAATCATCTGCAAAAAGAACTGGTGATAGTTCTGTTGGCTGACATACCCGACGTGGGGCGTGGCCAGCACATTGTCCAGGGTTCTGAACGGATGATGAGGCGGCAAGGGTTCCTGCTCGAAGACGTCCAGCGCAGCGCCTGCCAGTCGCCGTTTCTGCAACGCCTTGATCAACGCCGCTTCATCGACGATCGGCCCACGCGCCGTGTTGACCAGCAGCGCCGAGGGCTTCATCCAGTCCAGCGCCTGGGCGTCCACCAAGCCTCGGCTACGATCGCTGAGTACCAGATGGACCGACAGCACATCGGCCTGTTCGAACAGTTCCTGTTTGCTGACGTAGGACACGCCGACCTCGGCTGCACGTTCGGCGGTCAGGTTCTCGCTCCAGGCAATCACCCGCATGCCGAATACTTGACCGAACTGGGCAACGCGAGTGCCGATGCTGCCCAGACCCAGGATCGCCAGGGTCTTGCCGTGCAGGTCGCCACCCAGGCTTTGCTGCCATAAACCGGCGCGCAGGGCGTTGGCTTCGACCACCAGGTTGCGGGTCGCAGCCATGATCAGCGCCCAGGTCAGTTCCGGCGCGGCGTGCTTGTAACTGTCGGTACCACAGACCTGGATGCCCAGCGCGGCGGCCGCTTTCAGGTCCAGGGCGGCGTTACGCATGCTGCCGGTGACCAGCAGCTTGAGTTTCGGTAAGCGTCGCAGCAGGTCCTCATCGAACCGGGTGCGCTCGCGCATCACGCAGATCACCTCGAACTCGCCCAACCGTGCCGCCAGGATTTCGTTGTCGGCAGGGTAGTCATGGATGAAATTCACTTGGCCGATGTCGTCCAGCACCGACCAGTCCACCACGTCACGGGCCACGTCCTGCCAGTCATCAATCACCGCAATCTGCACTGCCATCAGCCTTACCTCATCAATGAACGGGGTTGGTTTTGTTCAGCCAGGCGAGCAGGGCCTGGTGGAATTGCGCCGGTTCCTCCATTTGCGGCGCGTGTCCCATGCCGGGGAATTCGACCAGCGTCGACCGGGGAATCAGTTTCGCCACCTGTTTGCCGAGGACGTTGTAGTGACCGAGTTTCGCCTTGACCTCGGGCGGTGCGATGTCGCTGCCGATGGCCGTGGTGTCGGACGTACCGATCAGCAGCAGGGTCGGCATCTTCAGGTCCTTGAACTCGTAGTACACCGGTTGGGTGAAGATCATGTCGTAGATCAGCGCCGAGTTCCACGCTACCTGGGTTTTACCCGGGCCTTTGCTCAGGCCCGCATACATGTCCACCCAGCGGTCAAACTCGGGTTTCCAGCGGCCGTCGTAATAGGTACTGCGTTGATAGTCATGGATGCCTTGTGCGGTGACCTTCAACTCGCGCTCATACCATTGATCAACGGTGCGATAGGGCACGCCGAGGGCTTTCCAGTCTTCCAGGCCGATGGGATTGACCAGTGCCAGTTGTTCGACTTGATCGGGGTATTGCAGCGCATAGCGAGTGGCGAGCATGCCGCCGGTGGAATGCCCGAGAACACTGGCCTTCTGAATGCCCAGGGCCTTGAGCAGTTGCTGGGTGTTGGTTGCCAGTTGCTGGAAACTGTACTGATAGTTGTCCGGTTTACTGGAGGTGCAGAAACCGATCTGATCCGGGGCGATGACCCGGTAACCGGCCTCGCTCAGGGCCTTGATCGAAGTGTCCCAGGTGGCACCGCAGAAGTTCTTGCCGTGCATCAGCACCACGCTGCGTCCATTGGCCTTGCCGTGGGCTGCGACATCCATGTAACCCATTTGCAGGGATTTGCCCTGGGACTCAAAGGCAAAATGCTTGACCGTGTAGGGGTACTCGAAGCCTTGCAGCTCCGGCCCGTATTCCGGGCCTTCGGCGTGAGCAATGACAGGCAATGCAGCGGTCAGCAGCAGGCCGGGCAGCCAGCGGGAGCGGGTGAGGGACATGGGTGAACTCCATTGGAAATCGGCCGATGCTGGATCGGCATGATTAGGGCGACATTAAACACAGGCAATCGCCGTGGATGATCGTTCAACCCATCCAGCCCAATGTGGCCATGGCCAACACACCATAACGGGCGCCTTTGGCAAGGGTCACGATCAGCAGGAATCGCCCCAGCGGCTCGCGCATCACGCCGGCCACCAAGGTCAGCGGATCACCGATCACAGGCACCCAACTCAGCAGCAACGACCAATGACCGTAGCGCTGATAATGGACTCGGGCTTTTTCCAGATGGCGCGGGCTGACCGGAAACCAGCGCCGATCACGAAACCGCTCGATACCGCGCCCCAGCCACCAGTTCACCAGCGACCCCAGAACATTGCCCAATGTCGCCACGGCTAGCAGCGACCAGAGCCAATACTTGCCGCTGAGCAACAGCCCCACCAACACCGCTTCGGACTGCAAGGGCAGCAAGGTTGCCGCACCGAATGCGGCGAAGAACAGCCCGATGTACGCACCGAACATCAATGGGCGGGGTAGTCCGCCACTACCACGTCAGAGCCGTCCTTTTTCAGGCCGATCACTTGATACGCATCGCTCATGCCGTCCATTTCCATGCCCGGCGACCCCATGGGCATACCGGGTGCGGCCACGCCCAACAGATCGTCGCGCTTGCTCAAGGCCAGCACCTGATCGGCAGGGACATGACCTTCAACGAATTTGCCGTTGATCAAACCGGTATGGCACGACGCCAGACGCGGAGGCACGCCGTGCTGTTGCTTGAATTCGCTCATATTGGCTTCGACGTGATCCTCGACTTTGAAGCCGTTGGCTTCCAGATGGCTGATCCATTTTTTGCAGCAACCGCAATTGGCATCGCGGTGAACCTCGATCGGGATCAGGTCGGCGGCCTGGGCCAGGGAGGAAATGAACAGGGCGCTCAGGGCGACCAGACGCAGGTGGGTTCGCATGGGGAATCTCGTTTCGAATTGCGGCCAAAAAAATGCATTCTGACCATTTTTTTTGGCCAGGCATTCAAGGAGTGTTTCGAAGTAATACAAAACTGGCCAGCCTTGATCATCGTAGATCAAAGCTGTCAGTCAGATGAGGCGCACATTACAAGATTGTCAGGTTGGCCGCTGAGTGCCGGGGACGGCACTCAGGGTAGGGCAGAATTAACGAACTCTGAACCGCCCCATGATCGCGCTCACGCGACTGTTGGCTTCCAGCAGTTGTTGGGTATTGAGCTCGCTGGCCTGGCCGCTTTTCACCAGTTCGTCGACCATGTGACGGATTTGCACCATGCTGCGGTTGATCTCTTCGGTCACCGCGCTTTGCTGCTCGGCGGCCGTGGCGATCTGGGTGCTAAGGCTGTTGATGTGGCTGACGTTGCCGGCCATTTCATCCAGACCGGTGTTGACCCGTGCCGTGGCATCAGCGGCCGACTGGCAGCTGGTCTGGGTGTTTTCCATGGCGGTTACCGACGAACTCACACCCTGCGTCAGGCGGGTGAGCATTTCATTGATTTGCGACGTACTGGCCTGAGTGCGGGCGGCGAGGGCGCGGACTTCATCGGCGACTACGGCAAAACCGCGGCCCTGTTCGCCGGCGCGGGCGGCTTCGATGGCAGCGTTGAGGGCCAACAGGTTGGTTTGCCCGGCAATGGCGCCGATGACCCCGAGAATCTCGGTGATGCGTTGAGCGTCCTGTTGCATGCTTTCGACTTTATGGGTTGCGCTGGCCACTTCGTCGATCAGCGCAATCACGCTGCTGGACGCTTCGCCCACCACGACCCGCGAACGGTCGGCGTTTTCGTTGGCGCGCTGGGTGAAGGCAGCGGTTTCGGCGGCGTTTTGCGCAACGCTTTCGGCGGTCGAACTCATCTCGGTGATGGCGGTGACGGTCTGATCGGTTTCCGAGGCGTGACGCACCAGTATCTGGCTGGTGTGGGCGGAGGTGCGTTGCAGGTTATCCAGGCTGGAGGCCATGGCGCCGGTGGCCAGGGTGACTTCGCCGATCATGTTCTGCAAGTAGGTGATGAAGGCGTTGACCGAGTGGCCGATGGCGCCCAGTTCGTCTTCGGCGCGAATGGTGATGCGTTTGGTCAAGTCGGCGTCACCTGCTGACAGTGCGTCGATGTTGGCCTTCAGGGCTTTCATACGCTGGACCAGTTGGCGAATCGCATAGATCTGTAGCAACACCAGCAGGATCACCATCGGGATTTGCAGCAGGCTCAGGGTGCTGAGCACGTCGTCGCGCTGGGCGGTGATCAGCTTGGTCGGCAGGGCGGTGGCGAGGAACCAGGGTGTGCCTTCGATCGGGCGCATGAAGAAGGTGCTGGCTTCGCCGTTGTTGTCGAACTCGCCCCGCTGCGACTGGTCACGGTTTTGCAAGCCGGCCTTCACCTGGGTAGCGAACGGCGAGTTGCCGGCCAGCTCACTGATGTTCTTCAGTACGATCGGCCCGCTGATGCGCGAACTGTTGCTGATGATCTTGCCGTCGGCTTCGACGATCAGCATTTCGGCGCCGAGGTCTTTCTCCTTGCGTGCCACCAGGTCATTGAAAAAACCCAGGGTCACGTCGATGGTCGACACGCCGTAGGCCGCGCCATTCTTCTGGATGGCCATGGCGCAGTTGGTGCGTGGCTCGGCGCTGGCGTCATCTTTATAGGCTGCCGCCCACGCGCATTGGCCGCGCGGGGTTTGCATGCCGCCTTTGTACCAGGTCTGGTCGTAGTAGTTGGGCGCGGCATCGCTGTTCCAAAAGGTGTTAACGGCCAGTTTTCCCGAGGCATCCCGGTGCCAGAACGTGCTGAACTTGTTGCGCCCGGCTTCGCGCTGACCGGGCAGCGGCCAGATCCCGCCGCCGAACACTTTCAGCTCGCCGTACTGGTCGACCAGGCCCGGCAGGACGGTGTCGATGGCGGCGCTGTCGAGCAGGGGAATGGTCTGGGTGATGCTTCGCTGTTGCGCCTGAACCTTGTTCAGTTCGCCCTGGATTTGCTCGGCGACTTCGGCAATTCGGTTGAGGGCCACTTGTTCTTCGGTGTGACGCAGCTTCGGTGCGACCAATTGGCTGATGCCGACCACTGTCAGCACGGACAACAGCAGGATGAACAGGACCAGAAACAGCGTGTAACGAGCCTGAATGGTACGGAATGCGGGCATGGGACCGGTCCTTAGTGCAGCGTTCTTGTTGTGGTCGTCGGTATGAAGTCGACGCTTCCAAGGGCTATCGGCTCGCGAAAGCCGAGCTTTAGGTACCATCGTGCAGGAACGGTGCGGGGTGACGGGCGGTGCGCGGTATAGTGATGGATACAAACTAACTAACCAAAGCGTACGTACCACTTGGTTAGTTGCTATTTCACTTTCCAAGTTAATGCCTGGATCAATGAAAAAGGGCAATTGCCTGGTTGTATCGTAAATGTATGAGAATTGTAAAAAGTCGGAAATAATTGTAGGTGTGGCTAGTGGCCAGGCTGATACTCGCCCGCTCTAAACCAGATTAAACAAGGAGCTTTTTATGGTCGCCTCACACGGACGTCTGCATCAGGTAGCGCAGTCGGAAGTTCGGTCATGACTATCGGCTATACCGGGGCCTGGACGGCCAAGGCAGGGTTGCTGGTCAAGGACACGGCGGGCGGCAAACCTGTGACGCATAACGCCAGGGTCAAGCAGATGCTGGCATTGGTGGGTACCAATCCAACCTTGCTGAACACCGCGAAAATGGATGAGCAGAAACTGCACAGAAACATCAAAGGCTTCGACTCGGAAAACGTCCCCCCCAAACAGCTGGGCAATCTCAGTGCCTTCTTGAGAGGCAAAGGCCTGATTTCCGATATTACGTCGATGACGCTAATGAATGCTGGTGACAAGTTTGACCGGTTTGGGATACAGAAAGACCCGGATGCGAAATTCAACGCACTGGAGTATTTCGCCACCCAACTGGACACCATTCAGAACAACAGTATCAGGGGTGACAAGTACGCCGTGGGCCTGATCCCGGAATACAAAACGGCGATCTACGTGCTGCAGAATTTACAAACTTACGGCAAGGGTAATGGCACGACGGTGCCGACCGACAAAGGCGTCAGCTCCAAGGCGTGACGCCCGATTGTCCTGGCCCACTCAACTTGTCGAATGGGCCAGGTGTCGGTTACCGGTCAAGCAACTCCATGACTTCCTCCGGGTAACGTAAACCAGCCGTGGCATTGGCCGGGAATATCGCTTCCAGCGCTTGCAAGTCTTCGCCGCTGAGCTTCACATCCAGCGCGGCCACATTTTCTTCCAGGTATTTACGCTGTTTGGTTCCCGGAATCGGGATCACGTAATCACCCTGAGCCAGTACCCATGCCAGCGCCAGTTGGCCGGCGGTCACGCCTTTTTCTGCGGCCAGGTCCTGCACTTGCTGCACCAGCAACAGATTTTTGGCGAAATTCTCGCCTTGAAAACGCGGGCTGAAACGGCGGTAGTCGTCTGCCGCGAAATCATCAGGACTTTTCAGCGCTCCGGTGAGAAAGCCACGACCCAAAGGGCTGTAGGGGACGAAGGCAACCCCCAGGCGCTGACACGCAGCCAGACAACCGTTTCCCTCCTGGTCACGGCTCCATAACGAATACTCGCTCTGCAGCGCACTGATCGGATGAACCTTGTGTGCCCGCTCAAGCGTTGCGACCGAGGCCTCGCTCAAACCCAGGTACCGAACCTTGCCGGCTTTCACCAGGTCGGCCATGGCGCCGACGGTTTCCTCGATGGCCACCTGCGGATCGATGCGGTGCTGGTAGTACAAATCCAGGGTCTCGACACCGAGGCGCTTGAGGGTGCCGTCGATAGAGGCGTGAATGTAATCCGGTCGGCCGTTGACGCCCCGCGCAACCGGATTGCCCGGGTCGCGGACGATCCCGAATTTGCTGGCCAGAAACACCTGGTCACGTTTGCCGACGATGGCCTTGCCGATCAGTTCTTCATTGGTGTGCGGGCCGTACATGTCGGCGGTGTCGAGCAGGTTGATCCCCAACTCCAGCGCGCGGTGCAGAGTGGCCGTGGCTTCGCGGATGTCCACGCCAGTCGTGTAGAAATCGCTCATGCCCATGCAGCCCAGACCTATCGCGCTCACTTGTGGACCGTTTTTGCCCAGTTGACGTGTTTGCATGAAATCAGCTCCTTGTGAATGTGGAGTCCATTGTTGACCTCGACAGAAACAAGATAAACCGGCTAAAACTGCTATCACTGTTCGTAATTTCTAAATAATCAGCCGGTAAGCAAAAGCAATGGACCGTTTTAACGCCATGCGCGTATTCACTCGAATCGTCGAACTGGGCGGCTTTGCCAAGGCGGCGGATAGCCTGCAATTGCCCCGGGCCTCAGTGACCATCCTGATCAAGCAGCTGGAGGCGCATCTCGGTGTGCAGTTGCTGCAACGCACGACGCGGCAGATCAGCCTGACGCTCGACGGTGCGGCCTATTACCCTCGTTGCGTACGGTTGCTGGCGGACCTGGAGGAAACCGAAGCGGTGTTCAGCGCTGCACGCAACAACCCCAAGGGGCTGTTGCGCGTGGACATGCCGGCGGGCGTGGGACGCTTGATGGTGATCCCGGCATTACCGCACTTTACTGCCCGGTATCCCTTGATCGAGCTGGAAATCGGCTTGAATGACCGGCCAGTCGACCTGATACGCGAAGGCGTCGATTGCGTGCTGCGGGGCGGCGACTCACTGGACGATTCACTGGTGGCGCGGCCGTTGGCCATGCTGGACCAGGTCACGTGTGCCAGCCCCGACTACTTGAAGCGATTCGGAACGCCTCAGTGTCTGGCTGACCTTGAAGGCCATCAGATGGTGGAGTACTTCTCCAGCAGCAACGGCAAGCGTTATGGGCTGGAGTTCATGGTCAATGATCAGGTTCAGGCTATTAATCTACCCAAGCAAGTCTCGGTCAACAGCGCCGATGGTTACCTGGCCGCTTGTGAGGCGGGGTATGGTCTGGTCCAGACCCCGTATTACCACGTAGCCCGCCAGCTGAGCGAAGGCCGTTTGTGTGAAGTCCTCAGGACGGTACCGACACCGGGGATGCCGCTGACGGCGCTCTACCCGCCACACCGTCAGTTGTCCCGGCGGGTGAGGGTGTTTGTCGATTGGCTGGTTGAGCTTTGCGCGCAGCCGGGCAATGACTTTTATCGAAAAGACTCACGCGGCTGAGCGGTCTCTGTTCAGCGCTTCGGCGCTACTCTGCGTGTTGGCGTTTTGCTGTAAATCGTCATGCAAGCGTTGCATGTGCGGGCAGTGCAGGTTGAGGTGTCGAGACTGCGCCCCTCGATGAAACAGGGCGAACCACCCATTGGTGTTTGATGTAGGCATCAGCCCGGTAAAGGTGAAGCCAAGGGCCGCCAAGTTGCGAAAGTCCTGGGCAAAGTGCCGTGACATCTGAAGTTTGACCGAGATCAGCCAGTGCCTGGGCAATTGACCGATCTGGTCAAGCAGACGTTTGGTCAAACGCTGAATGACCATGTCGAATCTTTTATGGTGTTGCTTGAGTTGCAAGGGCAGAGAAGACAACGGCGTCGTGTCCGGATGAGTCCCGAACACGGAACACAAGTGCTGCATAACCCCCCGGCAGCTGTCAGGCCATGGGATGTCGGGGAGTGGACGCGTATGTCCTTCGGCGACGTAACAACCCATCACGATGGTTTCCGGCAGCGGCTCAGCGAAGGGCGAAGGGACGTAGTCAGGAAGCAAACCCGTGCTGTGGAAGCCGATGTTTGCTGCCATGCGTTGCGTGTAGGGATGGTGTGTCACTTGTTTGATCGAGACGCTCTTGAACCCCATGGAACCTGACCGCGACAGCAACTCCCGTCCCAGACGGGTCGCGATACTCTGTCCCTGCGCGGCCGGATGCACCACACTGAGGGCCAGCTCGGTGGTGTCCGCAGGTGTGTCATGGCACAACGCGGCATGCCCTAGAACGCGTACGTCATCCACCGCCAGCATCGACTTCCAGCGCCCCTCGGCATTGTGCTGATTGATCATATTCGGCAAGTAAACATCCGGCTGAACGTAATGATCGCCATAGACCTCGCGAAACAACTGGCTCACGGCACGCGCGTCGGATGGCCGATAGGGTCGAAAAATCAAATGCGGCATCATGCGGGCTCCGGCGACGGTGCGTCATACACGCGCAAGTCCAGGACCCGCAGTTGTTTGCCGGAGCGTGGGTGAAGCTTCATTGCGGTGACCGCACAGGACAACACTCGCAACTCCAACAGACCCTCGCGGCTCAGTTCCTCGATGGCGGGATAGTGTTCAACCAGCGCCTCGTACAACTCTCGGCACACCGGTACGGTGGCCATTGATAGCGCTGAGGGAACCCACTTCACACTCAAAATATCTTTGTATTCGTCATGTTCGATCAGCAATTGCCATTGGTCGTTGTGGGCAATGCGCTGGACGATCTGCTGGATGTCATCGATCAGCAGCGACAGCACCCCGACTCGCACTCGCTGGCTGTGCACGCTACGTCCCTTGAGGGCGAATTTGCGCTTCGGGGTTGAGACGGGTTCGCGCCAGCACGCGCGGTCGCCCACCGGATAACGCAGCAGTGGCATGAGCCGGCGAGTCAGATTGGTCACCACCAATAATCCGGTGCGATCGCATTCTTCGATGACTTCACCGGTGAGTTCATCGACGATCTCCAGCAAGGTTTGTGGTTCAAACACCCGATGCTCGCCCAAGGCGCAGTCGCGACCGCTGGCCCCGATAAGGCCGGCGTCTACACTGGCGTAGCCAATGGAAGCAATGCGCACGTTGGGAAACACGTCGGTGAGGATTGCCACCTGCGGGGCAAACAGGCTTTCGCCGCCATACAGAAACGTATCAACCCCGCGCAGTACTCGCCGATGCTGGTTCAGGTAGGCCGCCAGTCGCAGCAGCTGTGCCGGGACACCGACCAGCACGTTGATCCGGTGCTGATCAATCGCATCGGCCAATACATCCAGCTCGACTTGCCCGGTAAATGGAAACTCGCAGATCGATCGCCTGACGTGCGCCAGTGAGTCGTGGATGAACAGAAAACTGGCGTAAAGATCACCGGAAAAAAACAGATTGGCGACACGGTCGCCGTCGTTCAGCTGAGAGGAGAAACTTTCTCCGAACGTACTGACCAGTTCTTGCCATTCGTTATAGGTGTACACCGTCAGTTTGCCCTGGCTGGTCGATCCGCCGGTTTTAAACACCAGCGCATCGTCGACCTTTGCGGTCAGGACCGGCCAATGACTCAAGTCATTGCTGCCAGACCAATAGTCCACGGCGTTGGTGAGCGGTATATCTTGTAACGTAATGCCCTGCGACGGTAAGTGTTCCAGTTGTTGGCGGTAGAAGTTTGAATGTTGCCTTATATAAGGCAGTAGTTGTTCGAGCGAATAAGTTGATTTCACTGGGGGCTCTCTTTTTTTTATCAGGCGTCTAGAGGTTAAAAACAAGTTGTGAGTAGTCGGCGGTATTTTTATTTTCTTTTATCAATAACCAACGGTGTTTTGCCGCTGTGTTTGTTTCGAGTGAACGCTTGCTCCGTGCACACTTGAACTTCGACAGTTAACAGGTTGGCGTTTACGGCATTTGCCAGCGCTTCATGGTTCAGCAATGCGTTGCGAACCTGGTTGATGTCTGCATCCGTTAGAACGTTGAGTCGCTCGACGCCATCAGGGGCGTGGTCCAGAACAATCTGAATGGGCGCGCCGACGCTATCCTGCAGAGCCGACGGCGAAATGAACTCCGCGCCCATTCGCACCAGTTTTCCGTGGCGCTGGAGCAGTTCGAACCGGGGTGAGTCCAGTCCGCACGGGCAGGTTCCGGGTATCCAGCGACCGGTGTCGCCCACGTCATATCGGCGCACGGTTTGGCCCTGCCGCGCTCGTGAAGTAAACAGCAGGCGACCGATTTCATTGGTCTGAACCGGTTCATCCTGTTCGATCTGCACAATTTCCAGATGCTGGGTATCGCACATCAAGTGAAACACCCCGTTCGCGGTGGCTGCGCACGCATGCCCCAAGGGACCTGCATCGACGGAGCCATAGATCGCCGAGCGGATCATCGAGACCCCGCAGCTTTCCATGAGGCTCAGGCTGGTTTGGCCCGGATGCTCGCCGCCGAGGAACACTTTGCCAATACCTGCGTACGTGCGGAGTCGGGCCTGCTCGTTGAAGAACAGACGATGCAAGGTGCTCGGCATGCCAATCAGCACGGTGACACGCTGGTCAACGATCAGTTGGGCGATTTCGCTGAAGTCATCGTCCTGGGGCGCACCCATGGGGAAATGTGTGACGCCCATCTGTTCCAGTATTTTGGTAAAACTGAGGAAGCCTCCGTACAGGCTGCCGCCGTAAAACAGGTTCATGACCCGGTCCTGTGAAGGATCGAGCCCGGCGGCGAACAGGCCGTCGGCCGCTGCGCGCATCTGCCGTTGAAAGTCGCGATAGCTGAAACCGGCGAGGGCTGGAGTACCGCTGCTCCCTCCTGAGCGAAAATACAATTGCGCCGCAGCGCCCATCGGCTGGGTCGTGAAGGTGTTTTTGTCCATGATCGGCGCACGGGGGGTGTCAGGGGCGGGCGGGACCGGGTCGAGCGTTGCCCGGCCAGGCAAAACATCCGGTGACAGACTCACCGAGAGGCGGCGACTCAGACGCGTCAACGCGTAGACGCCATCATGGGGCTCACCGGCGTAGCCGTCATGAATCGCCGCGCAAGGCGCAATACGGGTGACCCCAGCGTTGACCAGCGTTCGCACAAGTCCTGACGTTTCTGTCGGAGAGCAAATCAGCGCGCAACTTTGCAGGACCGTGCGCCAGGGCAACAGCGTCTCAGCGATCAAGTGTTGCGGCACGGGTTTGAGCAGCACCGTGCGAAACAGCGGCGAAGGCGCGAGTGTCTGATGGTGTTCCCAGATGATCCGCCATCCGTGGCCGGCCCAGACCTGGCCGGTCTGGTTCGCAAAACAATAGTCCAGTTGCGCCATGGCCGTGCGGGTGGTGATCTCGCACGCTTCCTGGTCCGTGGGCACCAGCGCCGGCCAGTGCGATGCGCGACGCTTGAAGGCTTCGCTCAAACGCTCGCCCAGGTCCTGCAGGATGGCCGGATCGTTGCTGTCCACCAGCAGCCATTGCGGGCTGGAACACGCTTGTTGATCCAGACTGCACACCTCATCCACCAACGCATCCAGCGCCGAAGAGTTGGCCGCGTCAGGCGACAGATAAGCGAAACTAATCCTGTGCCCCCAATCGATCCAGCGACATCCAGTGGGGATCTGCTGACGAATCGCCTTGAGCGCCTTTTCACCGCCCCAGGCTGACACGCCATCGGCCTGGGCGCAGAGTTCGGCAATCCAAGAGGTGTCAACGGGCAGCACCGCGACGAATTCGCCAAGCCTGCCGCTGGTGTCGCACCGCACAAGGGCGGCCAGCAATTGCGCGGTCAAACCCGCATCGCTGGCGCTGGGGCGTAACCAATTGATGTTACCGGCCAGCAAGCTTTCGAGAACCGCGCAGATCGCCAGCATCGGCGCATTGCCTGGCGTCACATGCACCACCAGCCCCAACGGGTGCCAGCTTTCAAAGTGTGGCCGCTGGTAGTCGATACGCCTCAGCGATCGGGGTTGCGAACCCAGTTCCCGCTCAAGCTTCGTGCTCAGGTTGCTGCGCTGGCAGAACTCGATCAGCCCCTGACATTGATCGTCGTCCAGAGGCAGGTTCAGGCTGCGAGTCTGTAGTTGCGTGGCGAAACGAGCCGCGGTTTCGATGACGGTCTCGCTGTCGATCGGTGCAGAAAGCAATCCGGGCAATTGTTTCTGAAGGCGCTCGAGGGCGCTTTCCGGGGTAACGTCGTCACGCAGTTGGCCATTGATGAGGTACATATCAAGCCCCTCCCAGCAGTTCTGAAGCCGCCATGGCGCAGCTGCGACTGGCGGTGGTGCCAGCGCGTCCGTGCAGCTCGAACCAATCGGTCGTCAGGCCGCATCCGCAATGTGCGCCGGGGTGTAATGTCGCCAGATCTCCCATGACCACAGCGTGAGCAGGGCTTGACGAAATGTACGGGGAGACGAATTCCAGCAAGCCGCGCTGGCCGTATGGCCGGACCGTGAAATCGGATGGGTTGCGCACGAAAACCTTCGAGTAAATGGGTGCATGAAAATGATGGTGGGCACATTGGATGTAGGGCACGGCATGCTCGACGGCGCCGTAACCATCCCGACAGCGGGACAGGTCGATGCCCAGTTGCCGGTTGATTCGGGCATACAACTCAAGCAAGGGAATCTCTTGTGCTGCCTGGGTTTTCCAGCCGCCCCCCAAAAACACCAATGACTGTGCGGATAGCTTGAGATTCGGTGCGCAGGTGTTTTCCATGTGCTGTAGCGCATGCGAAAGAAACGCAGGAAATCCGAGTATCCGTACGGGCAATCCCTCGTCGGCAAACTCCTGCAAGGCGCGAATCACGCCAAACAGGTCGAACTCGTGACCTTTACCCGACCGGCGCAATCCGTAGACGATTCGATTGACGGGCGCATAGCTGCAGAGAAACTGGTCGGTGTAAGCAGTGCCCAAGGTGATGGCCGCTTCGGGCTCGTAGCTCAGGAGCAAATAATTGCAGGGGCTTTGCGGAGTATCCCAACCGTAGTGCCGGAAAATGTGGCTCACCATGCCTTGGGCCGCCGCCATGCTGCGAGGGTCATAGCGCATGCGACTCCTCTGGCCGCTGGTGCCGGATGAGGTCAGCTCCAGCGCGCCTTCGCCGGTGGGGCCGAACAACAAGTGGCGTTTGAAATAGTTGGCGAAAATCGGTGGCAACCTGGACCAGTCATCCAGTGTCTCCAGGTCCTGGGCATCGAGCCCGTTGGCGTTTAGCCAGCGTTCGTAGCCAGGCGTGTGGTGACAATGAAACAGGCTAATTTCCCCCATCGCCTGGTCGAACAGACCCTCGGGTACGGAATCCAGGCAATAGGGTTGCGTTAACGCGCAGAGCGCATCGGTGTGGGGTAAATGGATCATCAAAAGACCTACTGTGTGGTGTCAGACGGCAAGCGCGATGTGAGCGCGCCGCAGAAAGAGGCGTAGGGGCGCCAGGCTCAGTAGCCCCGCGATACCCGCCATCAAAGCGAACGATTCGTGGCTGTCACCGGCACCGGCGGCCGCAATAAGGGAGCCGCCGCCGCCCATGACGGCGATCGAGATCATGCCGATCATGGCCGAGACCAGACCTTTGCTGTCGTCGCTGGCGAACAGCGCAAGCCGGTACAGCGCGGCATTGCTCATGCCAAGCCCAACGGCGTAAAGCGCCAGGCAGCTGATCAGCACGACTGTCGAAGCACCGTAGATGCTGGCGGCGACTAGCGCGATGAGCCCGCCGCAAAACGGCCAAAGCGCGTATCGAATCAGTGATGGCAGTTCAATGTTGGCAATCAGTCGGTTGAGGATCAGATTGCCGAGAACGACGGCCGCGAACACCGGGATTTGCCACAGGCCATAGTGCAGAGTTGAAAGCCCCTGGTTGTGGATCAGCAAGAGCGGCGCCAACCCGATCCAGGCAATCAAGGGCAGGCTCATCACGCCCAGCGCGACTGCGGCGCAAAGGAATCGCGGGTTAGTCAGCAGCGCGGCATAGCGGCGCAGAGTGCCGTGCCATTCAAAACGCACTGCTTCCAGTCGCTGACCGTCGTGGCGCAGGGTGCCCACGGTTTCCGGCATGAACAGGTAAAGCCCGAGCCAGACCATCACGCCGCCGAGACCCAGCAGTAAAAACAATTCCCGCCAGGTCAACCATTCCAGCAGCAGACTGCCAAGCAACGGCCCCAGAAGCGGGGAGAGCAGTGCAACGTTCCCTAACAACGCCATGATTTTGACCGCGTCGGCTTCGCAGAAAACTTCTTGCAGGGCTGGGTAGCTGACCGCGATGACAAACCCCAATCCCATGCCCTGAATCAGTCGCAAGCCGTTGAACGCATAAATGCTTTGCACGTTGAACGCGGCGGCACAGGCCAGGGCGAATACCGTACAACCGATGAGCAACATCCGGCGGCGACCGAAATGATCAGACAGCGGGCCAATCAGCCATTGCAGAAGAATGCCGCCTGCCAGATAAAGATTGAAGGCGTAGGGAACATGGTCGGGGCTGGCATCCAGTTGGCGGGTGACGGTCAACATGCCGGGCATGATCATGTCGCTGGCCATATACGTCAGAAGTTCGAAAAAAGTAATTGCAAGGCAAAAGCCAAATAATTGAGGTGAGCTTATATCTATTAAAGGTTTATGCATGATCTTCCTGTGAATGTGCAGCTCGATAATCAGTTCTCGAGGTGGCATCACAAGAATAGTCATTGTCGATCGATAATTTCAGCGCGGCTATTGAGACTTAAAGTTTCAGATTTTTCGCCAAGTGTCTGGATCGCGGGCCAAGGAATAAAAATGAACGTATTTTCGCAAAATAAACTACAACTGCTTAAGGAAAGTCCTACACAAAAATGCCCGCTATAGGGCGGGCATTGTTACTGGGCTTGTCAGGTTAGTTCTACTTCCTATGGGGAATACGCAGTTGTTCCCTCTTTAAAGTAATAATCAGATGTTATCGATGCTGGTAATAACCCGGCCCACCACGGTCGTAATGATGGCCGCCGTGCCAGCCGCCGTGGGGGAAAATGATGCAGCCGCTCAGGGAAAGTATGGCAAGCAGCGGAATCAGCAGTGTGATTCGACGGAACATTTCAAAATCCTCATGGTTATCGCCACTATGAAGCCAAAACTCTTCATCGGCTGTAACATGAGACCCCGTTTGTAGCGTTCCATCCCCGGAGAACGGTAGGGGCTTGGCATGCGCTCTGATACAAACCGGATACATTTTTCAGGTTCAGGAATTCTCAATGACTCAGTCGCAACGTTTGAAATACTCGATTCTGATCTCCCTCGTGGTGTTGGGGATCATGTTCGGCCTTTCGTATCTGCAAAACGCAGGCGTCATCAGCGAGAAGCTGTTTCAGTACATCGCCATCGGCGTGGCGGTGATCGTAGTGGTGATCAATGGCGTGATGCGTCGCAAGGTCAAACCCTGAGTGACGAAGCCAAGCTGATTACTCGCGGTGGAGCATGGCTACAGCGTCTGGATGCAGGCTGTAGCTTTTGTCCGCATTGAGCGTGATCACGCCTTCGCTGCACAAGCGTTTCAACACTTCCCGCACACTGAGAAAGGACAGGGGAATATCCAGGTCCAGCAAGTGGCTGTGCACGCCACGCACGCCAAGGCTACGGTCGCTTTCGGCGGCGCTCAGCAAGGCGTCGATGACTTTGAGGCGGATCAGACTGGTTCGCAGACCATAGCTTTTGAGCAGTAACCTGATCCGCTCGTTGCCATTGCGCTCACTGCGTTGACTGAAAACACCGGAGCCCATGGCAGAGCCCTTTGGCGCATTGCTACCGTCCGTTGGCAGTTGCGAATTGTACATGCAAAAACTCCTTTTCCGAGCCGGCCAGGAAATGTGATGGGTGCTCTCATTCAATAAGACGTACGAGCAGGGCAAATAATGAAGCCCCAAATGTAGAAATTTTGTCGCCATCACGTCAGTGGCCTGTGAGATGTCCGTGAAAAGCGCCTTTCAGGGCCTAAATTTTTGTCATTTGTTTCGTTCCTAGGGAAGGCGCAGTGCGTGTATGACGCAGGGTGTTTGTCTTTTCGATCAGGAGCGAGCGTGATTATTTCCAGGCAGTTAACCCGGTTGAGCCTTGCAGGCGTGTTGGTAGGCTTGAGTCTTGCGGCAAACGCACGCAGTCAGCCGGAGCAGGTGAGCGCCGACATTCGCCGGACCAGTTTCGGTGTGCCGCATATCCGTGCCGACAACGAGCGCGGGCTCGGTTATGGCATTGGTTACGCCTACGCTCAGGACAACCTGTGCCTGCTGGCCAATGAGATCACTACCGTGAACGGCGAACGTTCACGCTATTTCGGCCCGGATCAGTTCACGGTCGAAGAACGCGAAAACCTGGTCAGCGATCTGTTTTTCAATTGGCTGAACACGCCACAGGCCGTCGAGGGTTTCTGGCAGGCGCAAACCCCGCCAGTGCGCGATCTCATTGAAGGGTATGTGGCGGGCTATAACCGTTCGCTGACAGAACGTCGGGTGCAGGGTTTGCCGCAGCAGTGTCAGGGCGACTGGGTACGCGAGATTACCGCCCAGGACCTGGTCAAGTTGACGCGGCGCCTGCTGGTCGAAGGCGGAGTAGGGCAGTTTGCCGAAGCCTTGGCCGTTGCCACCCCCCCTAAAGCCGTTGCACATGTGGCAGGCGAACCGGTGTCGTTCCAAATGGCCGCCTCGCGCATGCAGCGGTTTGCCCTGGACCGCGGCAGCAACGCCGTGGCGGTCGGCAGTGAGCGTTCTTTCAACGGCCGCGGCATGTTGCTGGCCAATCCGCATTTCCCTTGGGTCGGCGGGATGCGTTTCTATCAAATGCACCTGACCATTCCCGGCAAACTGGACGTCATGGGCGCGGCGCTGCCGGGGTTGCCGATGATCAACATCGGTTTCAACCAGCACCTGGCGTGGACCCATACAGTGGATACGTCCAAGCATTTCACCTTGTATCGCCTGCAACTCGATCCCAAGGATTCGACACGCTATCTGCTTGATGGCAAGTCCTTGCCGATGCAGAAACAGACCCTGACTGTGAACGTGAAGCAACCGGATGGCCAGACTCGGCCAGTTTCTCATGTGGTCTACAGTTCGCAGTTCGGCCCGATCGTGCAGTGGCCCGGAAAGCTCGACTGGGACAACCAGTTCGCCTACAGCTTGCGCGACGCGAACCTGGATAACGACCGGGTCTTGCAGCAGTGGTATGCAATGAACCGCGCGGTCAGCCTCAAGGACTTGCAGGCCTCGGTGCACAAGATCCAGGGGATCCCGTGGGTCAACACCCTGGCGACGGATGATCAGGGGCAGACGCTGTACATGAATCTCTCGGTCGTGCCGAACGTCAGTGCCGACAAACTGGCCAGGTGCAGTGATCCGCGGGCCGGTTTGCAGATGATCGTCCTCGACGGTTCCAACAGTGCGTGTGCCTGGGACATCGACCCGACGGCTGCACAAAAAGGCATTTTTGCGGCAGACAAGTTGCCGCAACTGTTGCGCAAGGATTTTGTGCAGCACTCCAACGATTCGGCCTGGATGGCCAACCCGGCGCAACCGCTCACCGGTTTTTCGCCGCTGATCAGCCAGGATGGCCAGCCATTGGGGCTGCGCTCGCGTTTTGCGCTGGATCGCCTGAACACGTTGAACATGGCAGGTCCCATAGCAGCGACGGATCTGCAACACATGGTGATGGACGACCAGGTGTATCAGGCGGCACAAGTGATGCCGGACCTGCTGCAGTTCTGTGCGGCGGCACTGGGTACCGATGCGCCAGCGCTCGCGCCGCTGTGTGCCAGTCTCAAGGCCTGGGATCGCAGTGCGAATCTGGACAGCGGCCTGGGGTTTGTGCATTTCCAGGATGTCATGGCGTCGCTACAGGAAACGCCTGATCTGTGGCGTGTGGCGTTCGATCCGAAAGACCCGCAACACACCCCGCGTGGCCTGGCGGTCGATCGTCCGGAAGTCGCAAAGGCAGTTCGCGAAGCGATGCAGGCATCGATAGCGAAGATCAACAAGATGGGGCTCAAGGCCGATAGCCGCTGGGGTGATATCCAGGTGGTCAGCAGCGGTGGCCCGCAGACACCGATTCACGGTGGACCTGGCACTCTGGGGGTTTATAACGCCATTCAGAGCGTGCCGAGAACCGACGGTAAACTCGAGGTCGTCAGCGGGACCAGCTATTTGCAGGTGGTGACCTTCGATGACAAGGGACCGCAGGCCCAGGGGCTGCTGGCATTCTCGCTCTCCAGTGACCCGGCCTCCAAGTACTCCAGAGATCAGACCGTGGCATTTTCCAGGAAGCAGTTGAGTGTGTTGCCGTTCACCGAACAGCAGATCACGTCCGATCCGCAGTACCAGGTTCAGACGATCCGCGAGCAGGATGAAAAAGCCGGGAAGGTGGCCGTACAGTAACGCTGATGGTGTTTGAACGAAGAATGAAGGCCGCACCTTGCAAAGGTCGCGGCCTTCAGCTTTTTGGGGTTTGTTGCGGAATGGAATTGAGGACCGGATTGCCATCCTTGTTGCGGGTCAGGTAGACCGGTAACACCTTGGGCAGGGAAGCCACCAGGTTGTTGAGCTCTTTGATGTTGTAGATGCCGCCGATGCGAATCGAGCCAGTGCTGTTGTCGGCCACCATCACCGGTTTGCTCAAGTAGCGATTGATCAATGGCAATGCGTCGGTCAGCGCCAGATCATCGAGCACCAGTTTTCCGTTGCGCCACGCCATTGAGTTGTCATTGTCGTAGGTCTGACTGATCCGGGGAGTGAAGTCGCCGCGTCTAAAGCTTGCCTGCATCGCGGGCTCAAGGCGCAAGCCGTCACCCGTCAGGGCATCATTGCTGCTCACCAGCACCGAACCTTCTATCAGGTTCACACGTACCTGATCTTCATACATCCAGACGTTGAATTTGGTTCCGGTGACCCGAATCCTGCCTTCGGCCGCTTTGACAATGAAGGGGTGCCGAGTGTCATGGCTGACGCTGAAGAAGGCTTCGCCTTTTTTCAGCGTAATCCGACGTTGATCCTTGTAGTTACTGAACGTCAGCTCAGTGCCCAGGTTCAGTTCCACCTGACTGCCATCGCTCAGGGTGACCTGGCGGACATTGTCGTTCGCCTCGAAATGTTGGTAGGAATTGGGTAGCCAGCCCAGGTTCCAGCCGCTATAGGCCGCCAGCGGCAATGCCATGGCGCAAACCGCGGCGGCGATACCGAAGGTGCGCCAAGGCGTAGCAGCTTTGGCGCGGACCATCGGGACCACGGTTTCTGGACGTGGCAGGTCCCCCGCGACATCCCAGATCTCCAGCATGGCCTCGTACTCGAACGCGTGAAGCGGATGAGCGTCATGCCATTGCTCGAACGCCAGCCGCTCTTCAGCAGTGCAATCGTTGGCGTGCAGACGCATGCACCAATGCGCAGCGGCATCGGTGACAGCGTCGTATTCGGCTTGCGAGAGAGGGTTGTCGGTCATTGACTCATCCTGATTTCCTGCATTCTAACCTTGTGTGGAAGTCTGCGAGAACAACCGTCATGGCAATGACCCACCAAATGGGAGTTTATTTTTCTGATTCACGGGGTGCTGGTATGCAGTTGGCGCCCCATATGGCTGATGAGCCATGCAACGCTGTCGGCGTTTCCGAGTAGCACTTTGAGTCTGACCAGTGGATCTCTCTTGAAAATTTTGCGGGCACCGCTCAGATTTTCTCCGCCGGTCAAGGTCAATATATGCGCTTTTACCCGATCAGTATTTTCATATGAAGTGCTGCCCGGATCCTCCCACTCACCGGTATCAGGATCCTGGGTCATGAACAGCTGAGTCAGGGGTGTCTTGATCGAGAGTGCGGTGTCCTGAAGGGTGTTCAACGCGTCCTTGAGGTCTCTGGCGGCTGCGCTGGTCGTATCGATCAGATGGGAGAATGGTCTGCCGGAATCGAGGTAAGCAATGTCTTCGGTGTTGCAGAAGAGGTGGGAAAGCTCATGAATAAGGGTTGCTGCTCGAGCATGGGTGTTGATTGGGAAGGAGGGGTCGGAAAGATGTGGGTGGTAGCTGTCGAAACCGGTGTTGAAGAATTTTTCTGCCAGATAAATTTTCCGCTTTGCATCCGTTGGAATGGTGAAAGCGAATGACGTTTCCGCACCACTGACCAGCCTGCCGACTACAAAACGGCTGCTCTTCGGCTTTCTGAGTGAGGGGTCCAACAAGGCCGCAAAAATGTCGCCCAAGACTTTTTCAAACTGCTCCACATGCGCGGACTGCACCTGCGGTACATCAATAAAATCCATGATGAGTTGATGCACGGGGGTAACCGTTTTGTCGGAAGACTTCAGCAATTGCAGGTTTTGAAAGCAGTTCCAGGCATAGGTGGTTGCCAGGTCCAGCGCTTCGTCAATCTGACGAGCCTTTTGCGGAAACAGTCGACGGATTTCGGGCATTCCACTGGCATCGACGTTCATGCCCTCCCAAACCGAATATGCGGTGCTCAACCGATTGCCGATGCTGAAACGGGGCGCTGGCGTTTGCCTGTCCAGAACCCATTGTTTCGACACGTTCTGAGTCAGCCGAGGCCCACGAATTTTTGTGTCAGCGATGCGCCAGTGTGTGCCGCGCTTTGCGACCGGATATACCTTTCCTTCAACCGGTGCGTAGGTTTTTTTTGTCGTCGGATGGGTATAGAGCCCAAGACTTGAGTTCAATGTGAGCGAATTCAGATCGACGTCGATGCTTTCATGACGCTTCAACTGCGTACGTTCGGGGGCTGTAATGGCAACGTTCTGCCATTTGAATCGGGTATCGGGCGTTTCTGGCGCAGGTGTACTTGGCGTAGAAGATGACTTCGCTTGCGCTTCCAGCGATTGTCGCAACGAGGCCAGTTGCGCAATGCCGCTGATAAATTCCTTTATCGCCGCCCCCCATTTGTGCGTTTGAAGGTCTTCGGCGGATTGCTTGATGTCGCGATAACTGCGCCACACCGTGATCGGGTAGGCAAGCTTGCCCGTCAAGAACGTAAATGCCTCATGCAAATCTTCACTCAGCACATGCTTGATGGTTGCCCATTCACCCTGCTTGTTGTCATCGATCTGACAACCGAGCAATCGGACTAATAACCCGACGTTGTCGTTGAACAAGTGTTTGAACAGATTCCCCTTGATCGGATTGGACGCCAGCGTCACTTCGGGGAGGCGGTTACTGGAGGTCATCATCCTGTACTCAAGCTGTATCCGATCAGGCTGCGGGAGGTTCATGAGTACCCAGTCGAGCAGACCGCCGCGAGTCTTCAGTTCTGTCAGCAGTTGTGTTTCATTCTTATATTCTTTCACTCCGTGCCGAGGGCTGTGAGGCGCGACAAGGACTTGTGGCGCGGTGCTATCGGCCGATGAGCCAATCAGATAGACGCCTGGCACTTTGATCGCCTGTTCACTCTTGATGCCCAGGAGCTCAAGTGGTCGGATAATCGCGTGGGCACCGTCGACTGCCGTGCGGGCGATAGCGTCAGGCATGTCCATGACTTGGCGTATCAGATCAAACCCCGTCTCGCTCAGGCGCTCCTGCAGTTTTTCCGTGTGGGCGTAATGCATCAGCTGCCAGGGTAATTGCGTGTAAAACCGCTTCCTGCGGTCCGTTGCGTTCGCCTGGGTGTCTGCAAAGGCTTCGTTCAGTGTTTTTTGTTGATGTTCACCCAGCTTCAAGTTTCGTATCAGGTCTCTGATGTAGCTTTGGTCCATGTCCCCGGGAATCTCGGTGTTATCAAGCGACACCAGTGTGAAATGGGTTTTGTCCAGATCCTTGAGATGGGTCAGTGCAAAGTCGGTCAGGGTTTGGGTGCTGGCCGCAGACCTCGAGCGTGCGCTGATCAGGATCTGGACCTTATCCGGATCGATGTCGAACGTATCTGCCTTGAGTTGTTTTTCAAGTGCATGGTGCGCCGTGCGCGCCAGGGAGCGTATGCCGGTGAGGTAGTCCTGGTCGTCGGTGACGTTGTTGAGGTATTGCTGAAGCAACTCCCCATGCAGTATCTGGTCTTGAATGGACGCCTTGGCCAGCCATGCCGGCAGTTTTTGCTGGGTCGCCAGGGATTGGGCAATGTCCGTCGCACGGTCTAACCCCGTCATCGGTTGACGCAGCGCCACCAGCTTCAAAAGACTGGCCAGGGTCGTCGCGGGAAGCTTCGTGGCCAGCGCACGGGTGACGCACGCCTGGTCCAGCTGGACATAGGGCTTTTGCACGTGATCGAGAAAATGCTCATCTATTCGCTGTAGCGGCGCCAGGGTGTAAGTCTGCCCAGCCACTCTCTCGCTACGCCCAAGGTTCTCCAGAAGGGTGGTGCGATCATCGGCGTCCTTGAGGCGTCGATCCAGCTCGGTCAGCAACGGAGTCAATGCCCTGAAGGCTTCAAATCCCGACGCCGGCGTCCACAAAATCGCCTTGCCCGAATGCTTTGGGTCCAGGCCTCCACGTTCAGTCAGCACAAAACAACTAGCCAGTTTCAACGGGGCCGTGGCTTCGCTTGCCTTCAACGCCAAGGAAAATACGTCCGGCAAAAAGCCGTTCAATGCAGCTCGCTGCAAGCGTACCGGGGTATCAAGCACGGTTTTGATGATCGCCTGTTCCATCGCACTCAGGGTGCGCGTGACGGCGTGCAGCTTCAATTCACTGCGCAATGCCGTTGACAGGGTGTGAGTGAAACTCGATTGCAAGCTCCCGAGCGACGAACCGACGATGCGCTGCGCCTCGGTAATCGTGCGGGTTGTTGTGGGAATGACCGGATGGTTGTCGAGGAGTTGGTCGAGCGCCACCTTAACGGAGGAGAGTCGGGCCAGTTGCTCTTTGGCCGACTCGGCACGAACGGTGGCCGGTTGTGCGCTCCAGCGCTGGTCCGCGTGTGTACTCCAACGTCCTGCGGTATCGGCCGCCAGCAGTCGGTCGTCGATCAATCCCCGGACATCCAGTGCCTTGTCGATCAAGGCATGAGGATCCTGTGTACCTTCGCTTTCACGATAACGGCTCAGCGCGTGGGACAGGTTCTCCCGTTGTTTGCCAAGGATGTCGTCCATCAATTGTTCAAACACCGGGCTGATGATCGGTTCACCGACAATGACGCGCTCATCCGGCTCCAATGAAAGAAACGTGCCGCGTTCGCCCAAAGACATGAAGTTGAGCAGCGTGTCTTCGTGGCCTTCGCTTTTCATCATCTCCAGGACGATTCTCCTGACAGCGGGCAGGTCGCTCGTCGCCTCAATGCCTCTGGACTGTGTGTACAGAAAGCCCAGGGTTTCGCGGCTGCCGATCATCAAGGTCGAGGCCAGCTGCGCGTAATGCTTGAAGGGCGCGGTGATACGCACTTTTTCGATGCGAAGAGGATCGACGGTTTCAGGTTCGAGGCTGACATTCATCAGTCGCAGGTATTCCTGCGTCGTTAGAATACCTTGCTGACGCTGAAGCAAAAGCTTCACGTGAAAGGTGTCGCGCAAACCCTCGGCAAAAAACTCCGAGCGTGACTGCCCGTTGCTCATCGGTGTGTTCCAGAACGTCTTGAGCAGGCTCTGCAAGTGAGGGGTAAAACTTTGCGCGATCTCTTTGACTGCGCTTTCCCAGGCCTGGTTATCGGCGTCGCTGCTCACACTGTGTTGGGGATTGGAAAAGACTCTGGAATCGCCAGTCGGCCACTCGTTGGTCAGGTAGTAATGCAGCAGGGCATCGCTCAGTGAATGCGAGGAAAGCAATTGTTGGTCATCGCTGTCGATGACAAAGCTCTTCAGTCGAGTAAGGCGCTGGTCCAGTCTGGGGAACGGTTTGTGCAACGCGTTCTTGAGGGTATCGTCCAGCATCGATTGCAGCGTTGGCAGCTTGACCAGCTCACCCATCATCGTCTTGATGTTCTGAGCCTGATTGCGCTCGAGGGTGAGCTCCTGGTCCTGGAACACCGCACCTTCGACTATTTGCGTGGCAATGTCTGGCGCAGTGGTGGCGGGTAAAGCGCTGCGTTGTTCGATGGAGAGAAAGCGCAATAACTCACGCTTCCCGGTGGGCTGTGCCAACCATTCCTTGAGTCTGCTTTTGAGGTCCTCCATGTCCGCGAATTTGATCAGGCCTTTCCACGGTGTGTAGAGCGTGACTTCTCCATCGTTGGGCCGGCTCATGGCAAAAGCGCCGGCCAGGGGGATATCGGGTGCATCAGGCACGCTTAAAAGCAGCTGATCGACGTGCATAGGCTTGCTATTGGCGCCACGGATTGCATGCGTCGCCAGATAAACAACCTTCAACCACTTCAGGTCATCAATCGTGAAGGACAGTGCCATTTCACGTTCATCGGGCTGTCTGGCATTGGATGCAAGTTCTGCCTCGTCGAAAAAATACGGGAGTAGGGGAGCAGACATGGTTTTTCCTCGTTGTGCTGCGATCGGCGGGTAATCGCCGGTCGTTGGATTGAGGAAAAACAGTACGGTCAGTGGAAGGCTCGGGGGCGGTACATATTGCTTGATCCGAACAGACTGTCGAGACTTGACAGGAAGCCGGTAAAACAGCGCTTAATCGACAACTGTTTTGGGTTGCCCTGCAACCTCGCTTCACCCTGTTGCCCGTACTCAATAATAAAACTGGAGCTTCAGATGACCGCAACGCCCGAAGTGGCCGTCAGTTCGAACACTCAAACGCTCGATTTCGACGCGCTCGTTCTTTTGCTTGAGCAGATTTTTCAGCGCCATGGCACCTCCGCCGAGGTGGCCAGGATACTGGCCCTCAACTGCGCCGGCGCCGAACGCGATGGCGCCCATAGCCATGGCGTGTTCCGCATTCCCGGTTACGTGTCGACGCTCCAGAGCGGCTGGGTCAATGGCCAGGCCGTGCCGGTGGTCGAGGACGTGGCTTCGGGCTTTGTCCGGGTCGACGCCGGTAATGGTTTCGCCCAACCGGCCCTCGCCGCAGCACGCGGTTTGTTGGTGGAAAAAGCCCGGAGTGCCGGCATTGCGGTGCTGGCGATTCGTAACTCCCACCATTTCGCCGCCTTGTGGCCGGATGTCGAGCCTTTCGCCTATGAAGGGCTGGTGGCGCTGAGCGTGGTCAACAGCATGACCTGTGTGGTGCCGCACGGTGCCGACCGTCCGCTGTTCGGCACCAACCCGATTGCTTTCGCCGCCCCTCGGGCTGACGGCGATCCGATTGTCTTCGACCTGGCGACCAGCGCCATTGCCCATGGCGATGTGCAGATCGCCGCACGCAAGGGTGAGCGTCTGCCGCCAGGCATGGGGGTGGACGGTCTCGGCCAGCCGACCCAGGACCCGAAAGCGATTCTTGAGGGTGGCGCATTGCTGCCGTTTGGCGGGCATAAAGGTTCGGCGCTGTCGATGATGGTGGAACTGTTGGCGGCGGCGTTGACCGGTGGCAATTTTTCCTTCGAGTTCGATTGGTCGAATCATCCGGGCGCCAAGACACCGTGGACTGGCCAACTGTTGATCGTGATCGACCCGAGCAAGGCGGCCGGGCAGAGTTTTGCCGAGCGCAGTCAGGAACTGGTCCGGCAGATGCACGGTGTGGGGCTCAAGCGTTTGCCAGGTGATCGACGTCACCAACAACGGGCCAAGTCCAGCACCGAAGGCATCCGGCTCGATACTCAGACGTTGGCGAGTTTGCGGGAATTGGCCGGACTCTGAGTCCTGCATAAAACCCGGGCAAGAAAAAGGCGAGCTCGTTGCTTAATGCCGGTCAGTTAAGCAATTTCAGCTGCGACGCACTTCCTTGTAGCAGCTGCGTTCGGCTGCGTTCGGCTGCGCAGCAGTCGTGAAATCAGACGATGCGGTGTTTCAGGAAGACCGCAAACCCAGGTTTTACGACTGCTGCGCAGACGAACGCAGGCTTCGCCAGCTGCTACGGATTGTGTCGTTTCTTAACTGATTGGCATTAAGCTCAATGCTCGCCTTTTTGCTTTTGTACCTAAAGCAGAACCGCTTACCGCCGACCCAGCAACAACCCGACTACCAGGCCGAAACCGGCAGAGATCGCCACGGTTTGCCACGGATGACCACCGATGTAGGTTTCAGTGGCTTCGACCGCAGGTTTGGTCCGGTCTCGAACGCTGGTGACGGAGTCCCGAGCCTGCTGAAGTTTCTGGGCGATCTGCCCACGAAGTGTGTCCGCTTCCTCACCCACCAGTGAGGCACTGCTCTTGAGCAGCTTTTCCGACTCTTCGATCAGAGCCTGAAGTTCGCTGAAGGCTTGATCCTTGATCTGGTCTTCGGCGACTTGTGCGGCGGTTTTTCGGGCCATTGAGGTACTCCTTGCAGATAAATGGACAGTGAACAATGGAGTCTGTCGTCAGCGAAAAAGTTGCAGTGGATTTTCGCGTTGACCCAACCCTGAGGAAAAATCCTGAGTCGGACATTTCTTCCTACAGTGTAAGATGGCGCCTATTTTACGCAGCAGGTAACTCCCATGAGCTTCAATCTGGCCGACAAACCCCTTGCCGAGCGCGCTGCGCTTGAAGATGAGAAATCCCGTCTGTTCGATCTCTGGCAAAGCAACCTGGGCAAGTCCAAGGGCGAGGCCGCGCGGTTGTTCGGTGAACGCGCCAAGCGCAAAGGCAAATGGGCGGAGTGGGTCCGTGCCGAACTTGACGGCATGTCGCCCCCGGAATTCGCGAACATGGTGCGCAGCGAGATTAATCGTCTGATGGCTGCCAAGTAACCTGAACCCGACACACATCTCTGTAGGAGCTGCCGAAGGCTGCGATCTTTTGATCTTGTTTTAAAAAAGCAAAATCAAAAGATCGCAGCCTGCGGCAGCTCCTACGCGCTCGCAAAACTCGCGACAATCGCTTCCCGCACTTTCAGCACCACCGGATCGAGCTGTGTACTGGTGCGCCAGCCCAGTTCGATCGGGTAACGCGGCAACGCCAAAGGGCAGGGCAGCAGTGCCAGCCCGCTGAGCGCTGCAATGCTTTGGGCCGCATGGGCCGGAATGGTCGCCACGGCCTGACTGCCCTTGAGCAAGTGCGGCAACGCGGCAAAGTGTGTGGTCGAAGCGCATACCCGCCGAGTCAACCCCAGCGCCGCCAGCCCCTCATCGGTGATCCCGATAAAGCCGCCCGACGACACCAGAATGTGCTCGCGGTCGACGAACTCATCAAGGCTGAGGGTTTGCTGTCCCTCGGCCAGGCTGAGCGGGTCCACCAAACACAGATAACCGCCTTCTCCCAACACCTGACGGCTGAGCAAGCGCTCGGCAAACCCACCGGCGGTGATCGCCAGATCAATGCTGCGTTCCATCAACGCCTGGGCGACGATCTGGCTATGGGTTTGACGAAAGATCAACCGCAGCTTCGGCGCGACGCGGGCGATTTCTTCGATCAGCCGGCGCCCATAAGCGATCTCGAAATCATCTGACATCCCCACGGTCACCGAGCGCCCGTCGTAATGGTGGGCGGCCGGATCGACCATCGCCAGGCTCTGCCGGCATTTGTTCAGGGCATCGCTGACCACCGGTTTCAACTGGTTGGCCTTGAGCGTGGGCCCGAGTCCTCGACCGGTGCGCACGAACAACTGATCGCCATACACCTCCCGCAGCCTTCGCAGTGCGGCGCTGACGGCTGATTGCGTCACGCCCAGACGCAACGCGGCCCGGCTGGCGCTGGACTCTTCATGCAGCGCTTCGAAGACTTTCAGCAGGTTGAGATCGACGGTGGCGATATTCATTTGATTCATATCATTCAGCAGTGAATGGGGCTTTATTCATGATCCCGTGGCGCCTGAAAATGAGCAACACCTCATTACTTTCGGAGTTACTGCGATGCCCAAGTCAATCGTTGCTGCACTGCAAATCGGCTCTTTACCCGGCGGCAAAGCCGAGACCCTGGAACAGATCCTTGCCTGGGAAAACGCGATTATCGAATCCGGCGCTGCGCTGGTGGTCATGCCGGAAGCGTTGCTCGGCGGTTACCCCAAAGGCGAGGGCTTTGGTACTCAGTTGGGTTATCGACTGCCGGAAGGGCGTGAAGCCTTTGCCCGGTATTTCGCCAATGCGATCGACGTGCCAGGCGCGGAAACCGAAGCGTTGGCCGGGTTGTCAGCGCGCACCGGCGCCAACCTGGTGATCGGTGTCATCGAACGCGCCGGCAGCACCTTGTACTGCACCGCGTTGTATTTCGATCCGCAGGCCGGGCTGGTCGCCAAGCACCGCAAACTGATGCCTACCGGCACCGAGCGGTTGATCTGGGGCAAAGGCGATGGCTCGACGTTGCCGGTGATCGACAGTCAGGTCGGGCGGATCGGCGCGGTGGTGTGTTGGGAAAACATGATGCCGCTGCTGCGCACCGCGATGTACGCCAAAGGCGTGGAAGTCTGGTGCGCGCCAACGGTGGACGAACGGGAAATGTGGCAGGTCAGCATGCGCCATATCGCCCATGAAGGACGCTGCTTTGTGGTCAGCGCCTGTCAGGTTCAGGATTCACCGCAAGCCTTGGGCGTGGAGATCGCCAACTGGCCGGCGGACCGGCCATTGATTGCCGGTGGCAGCGTGATCGTCGGGCCGATGGGCGATATTCTGGCTGGACCTCTGCGTGACAGCGTCGGTTTGCTCACCGCAGAAATCGACACCGATGATCTGGTCCGTGCCCGTTACGACTTCGACGTGGTGGGGCACTACGCGCGCCCGGACGTCTTCGAACTGACAGTAGATGAACGCGCCAAACCGGGTGTTAGCTTCACCGCATAACCCCCTGTGGGAGCGGGCTTGCTCGCGAAGGGGCCATAACATTCAACATCTATGCTGGATGTGCCGGCCTCTTCGCGAGCAAGTCGGATCGCCGCACCGCCGCTCCCACATTTGATTTGTGACGTTCACACCTGTTGTGTTCATGAATAGAGTTCGGTGTAGAGCGTGGGGGTGGCTTCCATGTTCTTTGTCGCTCCTTGAATCGAACTTACCAGGTGCCGGGCGTCGACGTTGGCAGGCTGAGTTTTCCACTGTCCACGAAACGCATCGTGCCGAACAAGCCGCCCGCGAGTTTGCCGCGCAGGACGTAGGGCAGGTTGTCGAGGGTTTGGGTTTTGCTCAGGCCCAGGGTCTGGCGCAGCACGGAGAACGCCGAAACACTTACCGGAACGGTCAGCACGGTTTCGGAAAAGCGTGCAATCGAGCCCGATTGATCGCTGACGCCAGAGGCGAGTGGCTGGCCGTTGACTTCCAGGTCGAGGGCCACGCCGTTGTAATTGATGGTGGTCTCGTTGGGGTTTTGTACGCGTATTTTCACGGCAAAGCGTACTTCCATGTCCTGGCTTTGCAGCGGCTCGAAGCCGACCACGTTGATGTTCAGCGGGTCGCGATTGGGGAACAGGGCACAGGCGCTCAGGGAGAGCAAAAGCAGGGAAAGGATAACGGCGTGGACACTGCGCATAAACGTGCTCTCTTAAAGAAAAGGCCGAACCGCCAGTGGCTCGGCCTCGAGCATTTTCTAGCGGTTCAAGGGTGCGACAGCGGCAGGCGAGACGGGTTCACCCTTGGCCGGGACATCCGGGTTTTCCATGACCCGCAGGATCGAGGCTTCCGGATCGAAATCGTCCTCCTCCAGCTCAATGAACTCTTCGGGCAGGAAGATATTCAGCACGATAGCGCACAACGCGCCGACGGTGATCGGCGATTCGAAGATGTTGTGCAGCGCCTTCGGCAACTCGCGCAGCACTTCCGGAACCGCCGCAACACCCAGGCCCATGCCGAGGGAAATCGACACGATCAGCATGTTGCGCCGGTGCAGGCCGGCTTCGGCGAGGATCTTGATCCCGGCGACGGCGACGGTGCCGAACATCACCAGTTCAGCGCCACCGAGTACCGGTTTGGGCATCAGCTGCAGCACCGCGCCGATCATCGGGAACAACCCCAGCACCACCAACAAACCGGCAATGAAGAACGCCACGTAACGGCTGGCCACGCCGGTGAGCTGAATCACGCCGTTGTTCTGGGCGAAGGTCACCATCGGCATGCTGTTGAACACGGCGGCCATGGCCGAGTTGAGGCCGTCGGCGAGCAGACCGGACTTGATCCGGCGGATGTAGATCGGGCCTTTGACGGGCTGCCGGGAAATCATCGAGTTGGCGGTCAAGTCACCGGCGGCTTCCAGCGGCGACACGAGGAAAATCACCGCCACTGGCACAAACGCCACCCAATCGAAGTTAAAGCCGTACTTGAACGGCACCGGTACGCTCATCAGCGGTACGTCGGGCAGGCTGGTGAAGTTGACGTCACCCATCAGCCAGGCCACGACATAGCCGAGGGTCAGGCCGATGACGATCGCACCGAGGCGCAGGAACGGCACATCGACCCGGTTCAACACCACAATCGTTCCGAGCACCAGGGCCGCCAGGGCCAGATGGCTGGCGGCGCCGAGGTCCGCCGCACCGAAGCCGCCGGCGATGTCGGTCATGGCGACTTTGATCAGCGACAGGCCCATCAGCGTGATGATCGTGCCGGTCACCACCGGGGTGATCAGCATCCGCAACTTGCCGATGAACTGGCTCAACACGACTTCGATGAAGGCGGCGAAAAAGCACACACCGAAGATCGTCGACAGGATTTCATCGGTGCCGCCACCCCGGGCCTTGACCATGAAACCGGCACTGAGAATCACGCTGATGAATGAGAAGCTGGTGCCCTGCAGACACAGCAGGCCGGAACCGATCGGGCCGAAACGTCGTGCCTGAACAAACGTGCCCAGCCCCGAGACGAACAGCGCCATGCTGATCAGGTACGGCACTTCGCTTTGCAGGCCGAGGGCGCCCCCCATGATAAGGGTCGGGGTGATGATGCCGACGAAACTGGCGAGTACGTGTTGCAGGGCGGCGAAGACGGTGGCGGTCAGATGCGGGCGATCGTCGAGGCCGTAAATCAGGTCGTTATTGCGTGGGGCAGGGGCTTTTTCAGAGGCGGTCATGGTGGTGTGCATGCCAGAAGGCGGGCCGGGTCAAAAAATGGAGGCGCAGGATGCCAGAACGGTCGGGCCACGGCAAAAAAACGACCGAAGCAAGATCAAAAGATCGCAGCCTTCGGCAGCTCCTACGCCAATCTCATGTAGGAGTTGCCGAAGGCTGCGATCTTTTGACCTTCAGGCAAACGCCGCCAACAAATCCTCTTCAAAGGCTTTTTGCGCATCCCCCGGCACCTGGGCGCGATGGCGGGCCAGATGGAATGCCACGTCGAAACTCATATCGCCACGACGCACGGCGCGCAGCAATTCCTTGTCTTCCCAGCTCAGGGCAAAGTGTTCGGGCAAATAACCGACATGCTTGCCGGAGAGAATGAAGGCGAGGGTGCCTTCGACTTGCTCCGAGCGCGCCGAACACATCTTCCCCTGGAAGGGCTCGTCGCTGCGCAGGAAACGGTAAGGGTGATCGACCCGATCACAAGCCTGTAGCGCTAGATCATCAGGCGCATCGTCGGTGAACAGCGGATGGCCGGGGGCGCAATACAGGTGCTGGGTTTCGGTAAACAGTTCGCGGTAGTCAAAAGCGCTTTGCACTTGTGAGAAATAGCCGATCGCCAGGTCCAGTCGTTGTTGCAGCAGCAACCGTTCCATTTCGCCGGGCATGGCGCTGATCAACTCGATACGTACCGACTCGTCCCGTTCACGAAAGCGCCGGATCGCATCGGCCACCCGTTGCAGCACGGATTGATCGAGTGCTTCGGACAGCCCCAGACGAACCTCGCCGATCAAACGCCCGGCCACACCATTGGATTGGTGGCGGAAGGCTTCGATGGACTCGAACAGGCTACGAGTCGCGTTGAGCAGTTGTTCACCCTTGGGCGTGATCTTGAAACCACCCTTGCCGCGACTGCACAGGCGATAGCCGAGTCGGGTTTCCAGTTTGGCCATTTGCTGGCTGATGCTCGACTGGCTCAAGCCCAACTCACCCTGAGCCGCGCTGAAACCGCCGCACTCCACCACGTTGACGAACAGGCGCAACAGTTGCAGATCGAGATCATGGAGTTGGCCGAGCATCAAACATTACTCCGGGATAAAGTCAGGATAACAAACTTAATATTTCACCAATGTATCCGACGACGCATTCTGCATCCACTTCCTTTGGTCAGGTGTTCGTCATGGCTCCCACCTTCAAACTGTGTTTCCCCGCGCTGTTTCTCGCCATGGCCGTATCGGCTCAGGCCGAGGAAAAAGTCGTCAATCTCTACAGTTGGGCCGATTATGTAGCGCCGGAAACCTTGCAGCGGTTCGAGCAGGAAACCGGCATTCACGTACGTTACGACACGTTCGACGCGCCGGAAGTGCTCGAAACCAAACTGCTCACCGGTGGCAGCGGCTATGACGTGGTAGTGCCATCGTCCAGCGTGCTGGCCCGTGGCTTGGCGGCCGGTGCGCTGAAGGCCATTCCTCACGAAGGCCTGAAGGGCTACGCCAACCTTGATCCGGATCTGTTGGAAAAACTCGCCGCGGTCGACCCGGGCAATCTCTACGGTGTGCCCTATACCTGGGGCACGCTGGGGCTTGGGATGAATGTCGAAGCGGTGCAAAAACGCTTGCCGAACGTGCCGCTCAACAGCCTGGACCTGCTGTTCAAACCGGAGTACGCCAGCAAACTGAAGGACTGTGGCATCGCGATCATTGACTCGCCGCAGGAGGTGATCGGTCTGGCGTTGCACTATCTGGGTAAAGATCCCTACAGCACGGATAAGAACGACCTGGACGCGGCGCAAGCGTTGCTGCATCAGTTGCAGCCTAACGTGTTGTACGTCGCCAGTGGCCGACAGATCAATGATCTGGCCAACGGCAGTGTCTGTTTGGCCCTGGCCTATAACGGTGACGCGAGCATGGCCGCCGATCAGGCGCGCAAGGCCAACAAACCCTATGAAATCGCCTACCGGATTCCCAAGGAAGGCACGATCGTGTGGCAGGACAACCTGGCGATCCCCAAGGACGCGCCCCATCCCGAAGCCGCACGCCAGTTCATTGAATTCATGTTGCGTCCGGAGTCCGTCGCGGCACTGACCAACACCTTGTTCTTTGCCACCGCCAACCAGGCCGCCACGCCGCTGGTGGATGAGGCCGTGCGCACCGACCCGGACATTTACCCACCCGCCGACGTGCGTGACCGGCTGTACGCCGACCGCAGCATGAGCCTCAAGGACATGCGTCAACGCACTCGCTTGTGGACCACTTTCCGTAGCCGCCAATAATAAGGAACCTGAGATGGACGTCCCGATGCAAAACGATCAGGCCATGACCCGCGACAGCCTCTATGGCACCGCCGCCGAAAGTACCTACGCCGGTATCACCAGTTTCATGCGTCGTCGCTACAGTCGCGACTTGCGCGGCGTTGACGTAGCGGTCAGCGGTGTCCCGTTCGACACTGCCACCAGCAACCGCCCCGGAGCGCGTTTCGGACCACGGGGCATTCGTGCCGCGTCCACCGGGATTGCCTGGGAACGTCACTGGCCGTGGGCCTTCGACCCGTTCGACCACCTGGCGGTCATCGACTACGGCGATTGCGACTTCGATTACGGCACACCGCATTCGGTGCCGGAAAGCATCGAAGCCCATGCCGAACACATACTCAACGCCGGTAGCGCGATGCTGACGTTCGGCGGGGATCACTTCATCACGTATCCGCTGCTCAAGGCCCATGCGCGTAAACATGGTCCACTGTCGTTGATCCACTTCGATGCCCACAGTGACACCTGGCCGGACGAAGACGGCAAGCGCGTCGATCACGGCACGATGTTCTGGCACGCGGCCAAGGAAGGGTTGGTGGATCCGTCGCGTTCGGTGCAGATCGGCTTGCGCACCACCAATGATGATCACCAGGGTTTCCAGGTGCTGGATGCGCGACAAGTGCATCGACGTGGTGTTGATGCGATTGTCGAGGCCATTCGGGCGCGGGTCGGTGATAACCCGGTGTACCTGACGTTCGACATCGACTGCCTCGATCCGGCCTTCGCTCCAGGCACCGGGACGCCGGTGTGCGGCGGCTTGAGCACGGTGCAGGCGCTGGAAATCCTGGGTGGCTTGCGCGGGATTAATCTGGTGGGAATGGACGTCGTGGAAGTGGCGCCGGCCTACGACAGTGCGGACATTACCTCACTGGCGGCGGCGACGTTGGCGATGGAAATGCTGTGTTTGTATGCAGCTAAACATAAGGTCGACCGGTAACACACGGTCAAAACTGTGGGAGCGGGCTTGCTCGCGAAGGGGACATAACATTCAACATTTAAGCTGAATGTCAGTCCGCTTTCGCGAGCAAGCCCGCTTGTGTCTTGCGCATGGGCCATCAAAGCCAGCACAACTTCAGGCCCGACGCGTCTCCAGAAGGTCCGCCGCACACAACGCAATCCGCTGGCACGCATCCGCCAGCTTCAGCTGATCCACCACCAACCCCAGTCGAATATGCCCCGCCGCGCCCAGTTCCGCGGCAACGGCCGTCAAGGCGCTTTCCCGTTCGCAAGAGAAAGGCCGACCATCGGCGTCATCGCTACTGCCACTTTCTGACAGGGTCCTCTGCTAAGCTCCGACAACTTTTACGGACAGAGCCTGCCGATCGTGTCGCGTACCACTCGTTTACTGACCTTGTTGCAAGTGCTGCGTGGCAAAAGTCGTCCAGTGACCGCGGCAACACTTGCTGGCGAATTGGAGATTTCCGAGCGTACGCTGTACCGCGACATCGCCGAACTCACAGCCCTTGGCGCGCCAATCTACGGCGAAGCGGGGATCGGCTACGTGCTGCGCAGCGGTTTGTTTCTGCCGCCGTTGATGCTCAACGCCGATGAAACCGAAGCCATCGTGCTGGGGTTGCGCTATGTGGATCAGCGCGGCGATGAGGTGTTGAGCAAGGCTGCGGCGGATGCGTTGGCCAAGATTGCTGCGGTATTGGCGCCTGAAGCGCTGGACGCGTTACGCAACCCGACGGTGTTGCCGGGGCCGCCCGGCTATGGCTTTGCGCCCAACGCGGTGCCACTGAATGTGTTTCGCCAGGCCATCCGCGATCAGATCAAGCTGCACATCGATTATGCGGACGTCAATCAGGTGCCCAGTCAACGGCTGATCTGGCCGCTGGCCCTGGGGTTTCTAAACGAGGTGCGAATCATCGTCGCCTGGTGTGAATTGCGCAGCGCCTATCGCACCTTTCGCACTGACCGGATCTCGGCAGCGAACGAGCAGGGCGAGCGTTATCCGGGGCGGCGCAGCGACCTGCTGCGCACCTGGCGCAAGCAGATGCAACTGGACGAAGCCGGGCGCTTCACTCCTGACAAGAACTGACACAGGCTTGTCTTAGCATGGCTCCAGAATCAACAAACAAGGAGCCGTAACCATGTCCAATCCCGCCTCTTCACTGGCACCCGCCATCGCCGCCTATATCGCTGCGGCCAATGCCCGCGACACCTCGCGGGTCGCCAGTTTTTTCGCTGAGGATGCCAATGTGTTCGATGAAGGCCAGCACCAGGTCGGCACTCACGCCATCGCGCAATGGATGCAAGACACCGCCCAGCGTTACCAGCCACGGGTCGAAGTGCTCGACGTGCAACTGCGCACCGGCAAAGTGCTGGTGCATAACCTGATCTCCGGAACGTTTCCGGGCAGCCCTCTGGAATTGCGCTACATGTTTCGCCTGAATGAACAGGGCAAGATTGCCCGGCTAGACATCTCTCTCTAACCAGACCGCGTGGCATACTGCCGCGCATGAATGTCGACTCCCCCTTAAGCGCCTGGCAACACGCCATCGAACAGAAGGGCTTCGTCCAGGACGAAGCCCAGGAGCATGCCGTGTGGGCGCTGCAGAAATGCTACGAAGCGCTGCATGAAGGGCACACGCCGATCACTGGCGTGTACCTCTGGGGCCCGGTCGGGCGCGGCAAAACCTGGTTGATGGACCAGTTTTACCAAAGCCTGAAGGTCCCGGCCCGCCGCCAACACTTTCACCACTTTATGGGCTGGGTGCATCAGCGTTCGTTTCAGCTGACCGGCACCGCCGACCCGTTGAAGGCGCTGGCTCGCGAACTGAGCGAGGAAGTGCGGGTCCTGTGCTTTGACGAATTGTTCGTTAACGACATCGGCGACGCGATCATTCTCGGGCGTTTGTTTCAGGTGATGTTCGAGCAGGGCGTGGTGGTGGTCTGCACCTCCAATCAGCCACCGGACCAGCTGTACGCCGATGGTTTCAATCGCGACCGGTTCGTGCCCGCCATCGAGGCCATCAAGAAACATATGCAGGTGATTGCGGTGGATGGCGGCGAAGATCATCGCCTGCACCCCGGCAAAGGTTTGCAACGTTACTGGGTGGCGGCACCGGGGCAACCCAGCGCTCTGGGAGAAGTGTTCAAGGCATTGACCGTCGGCCAGTCGGTGTCCAGTGACCCAATCAAGGTGGGCTACCGCCCACTCAATGTCGTGCAGGCCAGCCCAACCGTACTCTGGACTCGTTACGCCGATCTCTGTGAACAGCCTTTTGCCGCCATGGATTTCATCGCCCTGTGCGACACCTTCAGCGCTATTCTGTTGAGTGACGTGCCCAACCTTAGCGCGCAAAAGCGCGAAGGGCGCATCGCCCGAGGCACTGAAGACGGCGTCGAACGGGTGGTGGCGGGTGATCGCGAGCTGCCGCAATTGTCGGTGCATGACGACGGTGTACGGCGTTTCATCGCCCTGGTGGACGAGTGCTACGACCGCAAGGTGCCGCTGTGCCTCGAAGCGCAGGTGCCCATGGAATCGTTGTACACCGAGGGCTATCTGGAGTTTCCATTCCGCCGCACCCTCAGCCGTTTACAGGAAATGCAGCTGCAACGTTTCGCCGAAGCTTGAACAAGGAGCCGCGAACATGAATCAGCCTTTGTCGCACCATCTGCTGACCATGGCCTATCAAAACGCTTGGGCCAATCATCGACTCGCCAAGACCTGGAGCCAGTTGAGCCCGGCCGATCTGGCGGCACTGCGGGTCAGCTTCTTTCCCAGTCTGCGCGCGACCCTCAATCACATCCTGACCTGCGACTGGTTTTACGTGGATGCGCTGGAGCGGGAGTTGCGCGGCGACGATCCGCATCCCGACTGCTACGTGTTTTTCAATCAGGACGAGCCGTTTACGCAAGCGGTACACCTCAAGCGCGAACAAGCGCTGGTGGACCGTCGACTGATCGCCTACTGCGAGCAAATGCGCGACGCCGACCTCGGCAAGATCGTGACCATCGCCCGGGACACGCCGCAACATGAGAGCCGCGTACGCATGCTCTCCCATCTGTTCGAACACCAGATTCATCATCGCGGGCAGGTTCACGCCATGCTCAGCGGTACCTCGGTCAAACCACCGCAACTGGACGAGTTTTTCTGTGCTGGTGAGTCAGGCCTGAGGGCTGAGGATTTTGCCGAGCTGGGGTGGACCGAGGCGCTGATCTGGGGCGCTTGAGCGAAAAATTACAGCAGGATCGGGTTGTCGACACGGCTGTGCCCGCGATATTGTCGGTCGGCCCTTCAGTGCGAGATGCACTGGGGCAACTTAATGTGTGAACGAGGGTGGAAATGGAATCCGCAGAAATTCTTGTACTTCAGGCCAGCTATACCAATCCGGTGCATGCCGAGGCTATTGGACTGGTGCTGAATGCTTACGCCGAAGACCCGATGGGTGGCGGCCACTCGTTGCCCGCCGACTTGTTGAAGCAACTGCCGGCGGAACTGGCCAAGCGTCCCCACGCGTTCAGCGTTCTGGCCTTTGTCGGTGGCGAGCCGGCCGGACTGGTCAATTGCTTTGAAGGTTTCTCGACCTTCGCCTGTCGGCCGTTGGTCAATGTGCACGATGTGGTGGTGGTGAAGAAGTTTCGCGGCTTGGGGTTGAGCCAGAAGATGCTGCAAAAGGTCGAGGACATCGCTCGCCAGCGCGGTTGCTGCAAAATCACACTGGAGGTGCTGGAAGGTAATGCAGTCGCCCAGGCTTCCTATGGCAAGTTCGGTTTTGCTGCAGGCATGTTCGACCCGGCGCACGGTCGGATGCTGTTCTGGACCAAGGCGCTTTAAGGTATTACGAGCAAAGAAAAAGGGCGTCCATCAGGACGCCCTTTGTCGTTACGGTTTGTAGTGCTCTGTCACTTGCGCAGTTTGATCATCCGGAACCCTGATTTCAGCGGTGTTGCTGGCGTTACTTTGATTTGCCTCTTGGCTGAGCCGCAGGCTCTCAAAGTAGTACCGCATGCGTTCAGCGCCACCTTCGGCCAATGCAGCGGTTGAACTGAGCATCATCAGGCCGGCGAGGATCATGGTTGTACGTTTCATGGTGTGCCCCACTACGAGTTGTCGGGTCCTTTCTTCCATGAAGCAATGTCGAAGGGACATTATCCGCCGATTCCGTTAAATGGGAATTACCTGCGTCTAGAGCTTCCAGTCCAGGCTCAGGGTCACCGTGCGCGGGTCACCCCAAAACACACCGTTATAGAACCCGACGTTGTCGTAATACTTTTTGTCGAACAGGTTATCGACGTTCAGCGAGGCCGACACGTGCTTGTCGACCTCATAACGCGACATCAGTTTGACCACGGTGTAGGCCTCCTGCCGGATCTTTGCGCTTTCGGTGATCAGCGTGCCATCTGCGTTGCGTCCGTCCGGGCGTTTCGAGTTGCCAAAGACGTCACTCTGCCAGTTCACCGCGCCACCCACGGTCAGTGCCTGCCAGTCGCCGGGCAGGCGATAGGCCGTGGAGAGCCGGAACATATTCAGCGGCTGGTTGGTATTGGCGCGTTTCTTCTCGCCATTGGCCGAGTGGGTGTAGGTGTAGCCGGCCGTTATATTCCAGCCGGCCATGACCTCGCCAGAGACCTCGACTTCGAAGCCCTGAACCTTGTTGCCTTTGCCGCCTGACTTGAAGAACTCCTCGCCGGTCACCGGGTCCGGCGGTACCGAGTCGTCGCGTTCGGCAACGTTGTCCTGCTTGCTCCAGAACAACGCGGTGGCGAGGTTCAGACGTTCTTCAAGCAGGCTGCCCTTGAGGCCCAGTTCATAGTTGCTGCCCACCACTGGCTTGAGGTATTTGCGATGGCTGTCGCGGTTGTCTTGCGGGTTGAAGATGTCGGTGTAGCTGATGTACGCCGTGTATTCGGGGGTGAGGTCGTAGAGCAGCCCGGCGTAGGGCGTCCACATGTCGTTGTGTTCCTGACGGGTGGCATCGACGCTGCTCAACTGCAGGTTGTCGTCGTAGCTGTTGGTCGTGCTCGAAGCTTTCCAACTGCCATAACGACTGCCGAGCACCGCGTGCAGGTCATCCGTCAGGCTCAGGCGAGTGGCCAGATAGCCAGCCTTCTGGCGGGTATTGTTTTTTGAACCTGAAAGGTGGGTGACGGTGTCGGGATACTTGGCGATGCCGCCCATGTACTTCCAGTCGGGGATGTTCAAGTAACCCGACGGCTGTGCGCCCTCAACCAGGTAGGGACTTTCTTCGCGGCGTTCGGCCTCGCCATACCCGAACATCATTTCGTGTTCCCGACCGAACAGCGAGTAGGGGCCTGCCACGTTAAAGTCGTAAGCCTTCATTTTCTGCGTCCCGAGCATATGGCCCAAGTAGGCGCTCATGCCACTGCGGTCCTCATTCGGGAAGCCGCCACCGCCGTAATACAACTTGCCGTCCGTATCGCTTTCGCGGTGCGTGTAGGCTGCTTTGAAGTGCCAGCCGGCGCCCAGTTGTTGGTCCAGAGTGGCGAACGCTGTCTTGTCCTTTAACGGCCAGGAACTCCAGGACGTGGCCATGTTGGTGGAGCGTCCCAGGTTCGCTTTGCCTCCGTCAGCGTTCCAATAGGGCGTGGTGCCATAGGAGGAGCCCTGGACGTGTTTGTTCTGATAGTCGTAACCCACCGCCAATACGGTGTCATCGGTCAAATCGGCTTCAAGAATCCCGTAGCCGACTTCACGTTGTTGCTGGTACTTGTCGCGGAACGAATGGCTGTCGCGATAGGCCAGCACGCTGCGTCCGCGCAGGCGTCCGTCGAAAGCCATTGGGCCTCCGACATCCAGATAACTGTAGTAGTCGTCATAACTACCACCGCTGGCCCCGGTTTGGACTTCCCACTGCGACGTCGGCCGTTTACGCACCATGTTGATGGTGGCCGAAGGGTCTCCGGCGCCAGTGGTCAGGCCGGTTGCTCCGCGAACCACTTCGATGCGGTCGTAGATGATGGTGTCCGAGTCGGACTTCATGTAGCTGAAGGTGTTCAGCATGCCATCGACCTGGAAATTTCTGATCGTGTAACCCCGGGACGAATAACTGACCCGATCCGAATCGTTGTGCTGAACCACCACGCCGGTGGTCTGGCCCATGGCTTCGGAAAGCGTACCGAGTTTGAAATCGTCCATTTGCTGACGCGTGACCACGGACACCGATTGCGGTGTTTCCTTGATCGACAGGTTCAAGCGCGTCGCAGTGCTCATGGCGCCGGTGGTGTATGACTCGGTGTTTTCGGTGGTGCTGCCCAAGCCTTGGGCGGTGACATTGGTGGCGCCCAGTTCGAGGGTGCGGCCAGGCTCTTTGTCAGGGCCGGTTTCAGCCAGCAAGTCGGGGCACAGGGCGGCACTGCACAGGCCCAGGGTAAAAGTCATGGAACGGGTGATAGGCGCGAACATCGCAGCCGACTCCTTGTCTTCGAAGAAAAAATTCCGTTTGTTAAAAGACGAAGGGGAGAGGCGGGATTTAGCTCTAAACGAGAATAGTTATTATCTTTGGGGGTGTCTGACAGAGCAGTCGCGCAATGGCGTAGGGAAAGGGGGATGGCAGGTCGGAAACAGCACTGGGCTGCTTCCGAATCAAGCGAGGGGATCAGGCGTGAGGCACACGGTGAGTGACGGGCAAAGGCTGGGCCTGATTGCTTTGTGTCAACAAGCGCAATTGCGCGAGCTCCTGCTTCAACTGGTCGCGCTCGTCTTTCAACTGGCGCAATTCATCGCGACGGATCGTGACGTAAAGGGTTTGTGCTGGCAGTGCTGCGTGTACTGTGCCCATTGCTCACCTCGCAAATGGCTGTCTCAACTGTAAATCCGCCCCGACATCGGTGCTTATTTACTATCGGCTGCGATTTTGATTTCTTTTGCCCCGGAAGGGAACTTTTTTATTTTTTATGGTCGTTGTGTCTTCGGCGCGATTACCGACGTTATCAATCTGGATCGGGCACAATGCCCGGAAACTATGTGCCCCAACGCTGGACTAAGTCGAATGAGTCGCGTTGGGCTATAACCTTTGACACACATTATTTGTAGTAGGGAGCATCAGCACATGCAACTCGGGATTATTGGACTGGGCCGCATGGGCGGTAATATTGCGCGGCGCCTGATGCTTAACGGTCATACCACCGTTGTTTACGATCGCAATACCGCCTTTGTCGACACCCTGGCCGCAGAGGGCGCCTCTGGCGTCATCGACCTGCCGGCGCTGGTCGCTGGCCTGGCCAAGCCACGTGCGGTGTGGGTCATGCTGCCGGCCGGCGCACCGACCGAAGACACCATCAACACCCTGAGCACCTTGCTCGAAGCTGGCGATACCATCATCGACGGCGGCAACACCTTCTATAAGGACGATATCCGCCGGGCGAAAACCCTGTCGGAAAAAGGCCTGCACTACGTCGACGTCGGCACCTCCGGAGGCGTCTGGGGCCTGGAGCGGGGCTACTGCATGATGATCGGTGGCGAAGCCGAGGTGGTTAAACGCCTTGATCCGCTGTTCGAAAGCCTTGCACCGGGCCTGGGCGACATTCCTCGGACCAAGGACCGCAAGTCCGAAGACGATCGTGCCGAACGCGGTTACATCCACGCAGGCCCGGCCGGTTCGGGCCATTTCGTGAAAATGATCCACAACGGCATTGAATACGGAATGATGCAGGCCTTCGCTGAAGGCTTCGACATCCTCAAGACCAAGGCCAGCACCAACCTGCCGGAAGATCAGCGTTTTGACCTTAACGTCGGCGACATCGCCGAAGTCTGGCGTCGTGGCAGCGTCGTGTCGTCCTGGTTGCTCGACCTGACCGCCGACGCGCTGGCCAGCGATCCGAAACTCGACGGTTACACAGGTGAAGTGGCTGACAGTGGTGAAGGTCGCTGGACCATCGAAGCCGCCATGGAGCAATCGGTGCCTGTACCGGTGCTGTCGAACTCGCTGTTCTCCCGCTACCGTTCGCGCGGGCAAGGCACCTTTGGCGACAAGATTCTCTCGGCCCAGCGCTTCGGCTTCGGCGGCCATGTGGAGACTGCGAAAAAATGACCCGCTTGATCCGCAATAAATCCAAGGCAGAACCCGCACCACCGACCACGCTGTTCCTGTTCGGTGCCCATGGTGACCTGGTCAAGCGTCTGCTGATGCCGGCGCTGTACAACCTGAGTCGTGACGGTCTGCTTGGGGATGGACTGCGGATCATCGGCGTCGACCACAACGCCATCACCGATGAAGCCTTTGCGAAAAAACTCGAAGACTTCATTCGAGCCGAAGTGGCCGCCAAGGTCGGCAAGGGCGATCAAGCCCTTGACCCGGACTTGTGGGCCAAGTTGGCCAAAGGCATCAGCTACGTCCAGGGCGACTTCCTGGACGACAGCACCTATCAAGCCCTGGCGGCGAAAATCGCCGCCAGCGGCACCGGCAACGCCGTCTTCTACCTGGCCACTGCGCCACGTTTCTTCAGCGAAGTGGTGCGTCGTCTCGGCGCCGCCGGCTTGCTGCAAGAGTCGCCAGAAGCGTTCAGAAGGGTAGTGATCGAAAAACCCTTCGGTTCCGATCTGCATACTGCCGAAGCCTTGAACGCTTGTTTGCTCAAGGTGATGACGGAAAACCAGATCTACCGGATCGATCACTATCTGGGCAAGGAAACCGTGCAGAACATTTTGATCAGCCGGTTTTCCAACAGCCTGTTTGAAGCGTTCTGGAACAATCACTACATCGACCACGTACAAATCACCGCCGCCGAAACCGTCGGCGTGGAGACCCGTGGCAGTTTTTATGAACACACCGGCGCCTTGCGGGACATGGTGCCCAATCACCTGTTCCAATTGCTGGCGATGGTCGCAATGGAGCCGCCGGCCGCTTTTGGCGCCGATGCGGTACGCGGCGAGAAAGCCAAGGTGGTCGGTGCGATTCGCCCCTGGTCGGTCGAGGAAGCACTGGCCAACTCCGTGCGCGGCCAATACGCGCCCGGCGAAATCGATGGCAAGCCGTTGCCGGGTTATCGCCAGGAAAACAACGTGGCGCCCGACAGCAATACCGAAACCTACGTCGCGCTGAAAGTCATGATCGACAACTGGCGCTGGGTCGGCGTGCCGTTTTACTTGCGCACCGGCAAGCGCATGAGCGTGCGCGACACCGAGATTGTCATTTGCTTCAAACCGGCGCCGTATGCGCAGTTCCGCGATACCGAGGTCGATGAGCTGCAACCGACCTATCTGCGAATCCAGATTCAGCCTAACGAAGGCATGTGGTTCGATCTGCTGGCCAAACGGCCCGGTCCGGCCTTGAAAATGGCCAATATCGAACTGGGCTTTGCCTACAAGGATTTCTTTGAAATGCAGCCGTCCACCGGCTATGAAACCCTGATCTACGATTGCCTGACCGGCGATCAGACGCTGTTTCAGCGCGCCGACAACATCGAGAACGGCTGGCGCGCCGTGCAGCCTTTCCTCGATGCCTGGCAGCAGGACGCGAGCGTGCAGAGCTATGCCGCTGGCGAAGACGGCCCGCAGGCTGCAGAAGATCTCCTGACCCGCGACGGTCGCGTCTGGCACGGCCTCGGATGAGCGACGCACCGCAGCCTCCCATCCGTTTTTTACTCAGTGATATGGACGGCACCTTGTTGCTGCCCGATCACAGCCTCAGTCAACGCACCCTCTCAGCGGTCCGCTCCTTGCGCGAAGCAGGCGTGCTCTTCAGCCTGGCCACCGGTCGTCCACCCAAAGCCATGTTGCAGCAGATTGAAGCCCTGGGCGTCGACCTGCCGACGGCAGCCTTCAATGGCGGCACCATCGTCAATCCGGACGGCAGTTTGCTGGTCGCGCATTACTTGCCGGCAACGGCGGCGCTGACGGCATTGGCGCTGTTTGCCGACCGGCCGGACATCGAAATCTGGGTGTTCAGTGGTGGCGACTGGTTGCTGAAAGATCCGAACGGCCCAATGGTGCCTCGTGAACAGCACGGCCTGGGTTATCCGCCAGTGGTGGTCGAGAGTTTTGAGCCGTACCTGGAACGCATCGACAAGATCGTCGCCACCAGCAACAACACGCAGTTGTTGATTGAGCTTGAAGCGCTCCTGCTGCCCAAAGTGGAAGGCCAGGCACAGGTCTCCCGTTCACAGCCGATTTATCTGGACGTGACCGCGATGCAAGCCAACAAGGGTGCAGCACTGGCGACACTGGCCGAATTTCTCGGCGTGCCGCTGGAGCAGACCGCGGCGCTGGGCGATGGCGGCAACGACCCGGCGATGTTTCACCGCGCAGGCTTGTCGATCGCCATGGGGCAGTCGGAAGAGGCAGTGAAGCGCCAGGCAGACGTGGTGACGGGCGCCAATACCGAGGACGGTGCGGCCCAGGCGATCGAGCGCTACATCCTCCCTCGAAAATCAACGTAGAACCCTGTGGGAGCGAGCTTGCTCGCGATGACGCCATGTCAGCCATCATCATTGTTGAATGACAGACCGCTATCGCGAGCAAGCTCGCTCCCACATTTTGTTCCGGGTTTACAGCCAATAACTCACCGCATACCACCCCAGCACACCCATCACCACGGTGTACGGCAACGCCATCCACACCATCCGTCCGTACGACAGGCGAATCAGCGGTGCAATCGCCGAGGTCAGCAGGAACAGAAACGCAGCCTGACCATTGGGCGTCGCCACGCTCGGCAGGTTGGTGCCGGTGTTGATCGCAATCGCCAGCGTCTCGAAATGCTCACGGCTCATGTGGCCGGAGATGAAGGCCTGTTTGACTTCGGTGATGTAAATGGTCGCGACGAACACGTTATCGCTGATGGCCGACAGCAAGCCGTTGGCAATAAACAGCATGCCCGGCTGTTGATCCGCTGGCAGCGCCAGCACCCACTGGATCAAAGGCGTGAACAGTTGCTGATCGTGAATCACCGCCACCACCGCGAAAAACACCACCAGCAGCGCTGTGAACGGCATGGCGTCCTTGAACGCGTTGCCGATACGGTGCTCGTCGGTGATGCCAGTGAATGCGGTGATCAGCACGATCACCATCAAACCGATCAGGCCGACCTCAGCAACATGGAACGCCAACCCCGCAATCAGAATCAGCGCTGCCAATCCCTGCACGATGAGCGCTGCACGTTGGCGCGAGGTGCGTTCGGCATTGTCTTCGGCGGCGTAATTGGCCAGAACCGCACGCACGTTGTCCGGCAACAGCGTGCCGTAACCGAACCAGCGAAGTTTCTCCAGCAGGACGCAGGTCACCAGGCCGGCCACCAGGACCGGCAATGAAACCGGGGCGACTTTCAGAAAGAACTCAGAGAAGTGCCAGCCCATCTCGTGGCCGATCAGCAGGTTCTGCGGCTCACCGACCAATGTGCAAACACCGCCCAGTGCGGTACCCACGGCACCGTGCATCAGCAGGCTGCGCAGAAAGGCGCGGAATTGTTCGAGGTCGGCGTGATGGAGTGTGGGCAGGTGCTGGTCATCGCCAAACGCGCTGTCCTGACGCGGATCATTGCCGGAGGCGACGCGGTGATACACCGAGTAAAAGCCGACGGCTGCACTGATGATCACGGCGGTCACGGTCAAGGCATCAAGAAACGCCGACAGAAACGCCGACAGGAAGCAGAACATCAACGCCAGCAGCGCCTTGGAGCGAATCCCGAGCAGCAGCCGTGAGAACAGAAACAGCAGCAGGTCTTTCATGAAGTAGATGCCGGCCACCATGAACATCAGCAGCAGGATCACCGGAAAGTTGTGCACCAGCTCGTCGTAGAGTGCCTGGGGCGTGGTCATCTTCAGCAACAGTGCTTCGATCAACAACAGGCCGCCGGGCATTAACGGATAACACTTGAGCGCCATGGCCAGGGTGAAGATGAACTCCAACACCAGCAGCCAGCCGGCCACCACCGGGCCTACGGTCCACAGCGCCAATGCGTTGAGAATCAGGAAACCGACAATGCTTGCCTTGTACCAGCGGGGTGAATGCCCGAGAAAATTGTGCGCGAACGCCTGAGCCATTGAACCGGGCATCGGCTACTCCTTGTATTAAGAAGCGCGCAACTTGCCGTAAGCGGAACGGAAGATCAAGTGTAGGAAAACTGTGCAGGCCTACCCCAGGTAGCGTGCGACGATCGATCGATAGTTGCCGTCCAGTGAATAGCCTCCGACGACGATGTTTCCATCGGCCTGCATGACCACTGAAGTCGCGGTATCCAGGCTGCGGCTCAGGCGGGTGCGAACCCAGCCGGCGCCATTGCCGAAGCTGCGATCGAGTTGCCCGTCGGGTAGATGTCGCGCCAGAATGAAATCCGCCTCGACGCCGCCGATCGTGGCTCCGACCGTCACCACGCAGCCGTCCGGCAGTGCCTTTGCGTCGGTCCACTGGCAGCCACTGTGACCGATTTCCAGCAGTTGGGCCTGGCCTCCATTGCAATGAATGTCCGGGCGGCCGTTGCTGTGTACTTTCAGTGCCAGGCAATGCATCGGGTCGCGGCTGCTGCCAAAGCACTGCACATCGCCATTTTCCTGTTGGACGATCCGGCTGACCTGAGCGCTATACCCACGTGCCTTGAAGGTCATGAAACCATCCACGGCGAAACAATCGTCGAGCCTGCCGTCGGTTTGATAGCGGGCCAACAGACCTTCTTCAGGGAAGTTGATCGACCCGCCCACTAGGATCCGGCCGTCTCGTTGCACCATCAGGCTGCTGAGCCAGGTGTTCATCAACAAGTGCCTGACAATCACGAAGCCACGACCGTTGAAGGTATCGTCCAGCGAGCCGTCGGTGTTGAGGCGTATCAGCATGCCGACATGATCGGACAGTTCGAAGTGATGATTGGCCTGCAGCAGGATTCGACCATCCTCCTGCACGCAGATATCACAACCTTCTGCGCCCGATACGCCAGGGGGGAGCCAGGTGTCACGCACGCCTTGGGAAAGGCCGCCCGGCAGACGCACGACGCAGCGGCCATTGTCGCCAAACCATTGAGCCGGCCGGCCATACTGATCAAACAGGGCGAGGGCGGGCAGTGTCCGGTGAGCATTTTCGTAGTGCAGGCCGGCTACCAGAATGTGCCCGTCGGGCAGTACGTTGACTTTGCCGGCCATGGCCTCGAAGCCGTGTTCAAATTGCCCGATGACGCTGCCTTGATTGCCGAACGCCAGATCCGCCGAGCCGTCCTCAAGCAAGCGTGCCACGCCGAAGCGGCTACCGCCTGGCGTTCCGACCTTCGCCGCCACCAGCAACCTGCCACGAGAGTCAATCGCGACCCCATTGGCCATGCTTGAGAGGCTGCCAGCGAAATACACCTGGGTTTTGCCAGACGAGGCAAAGGTTGTATCAAGTTTGCCGGCGTTGTTCAGGGTTGCCGGTAATGCAAATGCGGTCTGGATTGACATGCACGCAGCTCCTTGCGAGTCGTCCTGAACCGGGAGTTTGGGTGGCGACTGTATAAGGAAACATTCAATCCCTGAACGCCTGGATGCACAACTGTCATAACTAACAGGCGGAGGGTCGCTGTGTGCCAGAACAGTGTCTTTTCGACCCACTGACAAGCCTGCCAAGTAGTTGGGTGCGTGCAAGTTCGAAGAATAATCGGGGAGGGTGCGGGTTACCGTTTAGTAACCCGCAAAACGCTTAGTGTGGCATCGACCACGATTGGAGTTTGTAACCCTCCTCGCTCAATTCCGCACGTGCCGCTTCAAGCAGGCATTCAAGTTGCGCAGGATCGGTATAGGCACTGCTTGGGATCTGCTTGCGGCCGATGCTGCGGGTGTTGGTGCGATCGATAACGGTCAGGCTGAGTTCGCCATTGCCGTCTTGTGGGGCCCAGGCCACGCATTGGAACGGTTGGAATGCGCGGTCGGCAATCAAAAGAGCTTCGTTGATGCGGAGCGGGGCGTTCATGGGTTTTTCTCTCTGTATGCCCAATCAAGTGATGTGCCGTCGGTTGGGCTTACCGTTCGGCTGGTTACTTGTACTGATGCCCGCAACCGGGGGGTGGGTCACATACAATTAAAAGAAATATCAACTTTCTTTCATTGGCTCAAGGTTTGGACAGGGTTTGAAAGCTGAATGAAAGGCAGGACTCGTTAGGTAACTAACTAAGTCGCTTCTTATAACTAATAACGCAACTGCTCTATAGTCAAACGGTACAAGGTCACGTCAAATTATTGCTAACGTTACAGCCAGGTCCGCCAAACGACTGTTTTTAATAATATTTCATAAATTTGGCGCCAAGGAACAGTCATGATCGAAGCGCCTGCCTTACGACGTCTGTTAGTAGTGGACCCTTGCGACGACTGTCATCGTCTGCTGCCGGTTTTGCGCTCTGTGGGTTGGGACGTTGACAGCTGCACCCTGGAAAACGTTGCCGACAAAACCTGCGATGTCGGCCTGTTGCGTTTGCAGCCTTTTCACCTCGAACGCCCGGAAGCCGTCAAAGAGCTGATCAGCCGTAGCGGTACCGAGTGGATCGCCGTACTCAACCAGGAAGTCCTGCGATTGCAGAATGTCGGGGACTTTGTCTGCGAATGGTTTTTCGATTTCCATACCTTGCCATTCGATGTGTCCCGGGTTCAGGTGACGCTGGGCCGAGCGTTCGGGATGGCACGCCTGCGTGGGCAGGGCGCGGTTCACATTGATCAGCCTGAACACGAACTGCTTGGCGACAGCAAACCCATTCGCGAACTGCGCAAGTTGCTGAGCAAGCTGGCGCCCACCGAGTCTCCGGTATTGATCCGCGGTGAAAGCGGTACCGGTAAAGAACTGGTCGCCCGCACGCTCCATCGACAATCCCAGCGTCACAGCAAACCCTTTGTTGCGATCAATTGCGGCGCAATTCCCGAACACTTGATCCAGTCCGAACTGTTTGGCCACGAGAAGGGGGCCTTTACTGGCGCCCATCAACGCAAGGTCGGGCGGATCGAAGCGGCTAATGGCGGCACGCTGTTTCTCGACGAAATCGGTGATCTGCCCCTGGAGCTGCAGGCGAACCTGTTGCGTTTCCTCCAGGAAAAGCACATCGAGCGGGTGGGCGGCAGTCAGCCGATTCCCGTGGATGTGCGGGTGTTGGCCGCGACCCATGTCGATCTTGAGGCCGCGATCGAGAAGAAACGCTTTCGCGAAGATCTGTACTATCGCCTGAACGTGTTGCAGGTCGCGACCGCACCCCTGCGTGAGCGCAATGGCGATCTGTCGATGCTGGCGAACCACTTTTCCCATTTCTACAGCCATGAAACCGGCCGCCGTCCGCGCAGCTTCAGTGAAGATGCCTTGATTGCCATGGGCAAGCATGACTGGCCGGGCAATGTGCGCGAGCTGGCCAATCGGGTACGTCGCGGGTTGGTACTGGCCGAAGGCCGGCAGATCGAAGCGCGAGACCTGGGGCTGATCAGCCAGCAGGCCATTGCCGCGCCGATGGGCACGCTGGAGAACTACAAGCACCGGGCAGAGCGCCAGGCCTTGTGTGATGTACTTAACCGCCACAGCGATAATTTGAGCATCGCCGCCAAGGTGCTGGGGATATCCAGGCCTACCTTCTACCGTTTGTTGCACAAGCATCAGATACGTTAGACGCAAGATCTAAAAATCAAAAGATCGCAGCCTCCGGCAGCTCCTACATTGGAATGGGTTCACCCTGTAGGAGCTGCCGGAGGCTGCGATCTTTTGATCTACAACAAAAAAAGCCCCGCTGGGATTGAAGTCGCAGCGGGGCTTTGTTGTTGTGGATTAGAAGTAGTACGGGAATTTCAGGCTGAAGGAAAAGTCTGGCGAGTCGTCGGTCAGTCCGATGGACAGGTTGGGAACGATGGTCAGGTTATTGGTTGCTGCCAGGGTCATGCCGATATTGAAGTTGGCCGAGTTGTAATCGCTGTTGGTAATCGATTGCCAATCGCCACCGTCCGGCTTGATCTTGCTCTTGCGGGCGAACTGATCGGTGAACGAGAACGACATACTCATCTTCTCGTTCAAGGCGAATGCAATGCCTGCGCCGACCTGCCAGGAATCGCCCAGTTTCACGTCCCCGCGTACCTTGGAGTTGACCTGAGGGCTGATGTCGCTGAAAGAGTCTTGCATGTTGTAGGTGTAGGCCAGGCTGCCGAACAGCACGGCCGGGTCGAAGGTCTTGACCAGCGAGATACCCGGGGTAATGGACCAGACGCCATTGCCGGTAGGCAAGTCTTCGGGTACCGAGAGGTTATCGTTGCCCGGGTCCTTGACCAGCTTGATGCCGTATGGATCCTTACCGGTCGGCGCCTTGACGCGCAGTGTAGCGACCGCGTCGGGCAGGCTGGCCGACTCATCCAGAAACTTGTAAGCAACGCCAAAGTTCACATCACCGATGGTCGGGTCGCGGGTAACGGTTGCGTCCGACGTCACCGGGCCTGCGCCACCTGCGCCACCGGAGGAATACGTTGACTCGCGATAAACCACGGGGACGTTAATGTCGAACTGCCAACGTTGTGCCACGTTGTAGCGGCCGGTCAGGTCCAGTGTCCAGTTATCCGCCTTGATACGGTCGATATCAATGTTGCCGAGAAAAATCGAGTCCAGTGCCAGAAAGCCATTGAGCGTCAGCGCACGGGTATCGTAGTGCGTGTAGGTGATGCCGGTTTCGAGGCTGAACTTGCCGCCACCGAAGAAGCCGCTGGCTTCGTCATACAGGTTGGAAACGCTTTGCGCAGGCTCCGAATCATCCTTGAGCGATTGGCCGTATGAACTGCCTGTGGTTCCCGGCGCACCGGCGGCCACCGTCTGGGCACCCTTGGTCGTTTCGGCAGGGGATTTGGTCAGGCGTTTGGGAGCCGGTGTCGCAGGTGTTTCTTCGACTTGGCGAACGCGTTGCTCGAGTACCATCAGCGCGTTCTGTTGTGCTTCGTAACGCTGTTTCAACTCCATTAGTTCTTGTTTTAGTATTTCGACCTGGGGGTCCGGTGCTGCGTGTAGCAGTGCCGCCGGGGCCAGGCTACTCAAACAAACGATAGCTCTGAACGTTAACGATCGGTGCATAGGTTAGCCGTCCCTTCTGACTTCATCTGATGAGACTGAGCGTAGATCAGAATCCTTGAGTGCGAAGACCTTTGAGCTGGTCCAGGTTGCCATTCAGCGACCCGCCTGTCGCCACGTTGTCACTCAGCACGACATTGAGGGACGTGAAGTTGCGGACCTGGTTACCACCGCCGAGCAAAGTCGTGTTCTGCATCAGCCCACCCTGTGCCAGGCGTTGTTCGGTACTGCCCTGGTTGTTGTTGGCCACGATGTTGAGTTGCACACCCGTACCGGTCGAGGAAATGCTCAGCGAGCCCGCGCCATTGGCGCCGACCAACGTCGAGCCTGCGGCCAGTGCCTGGCCCTGCTGTTGCGTTGCTGGTGCTTGGTTAGCTTTTGTGACGTTGATATCAACGTTGTTGTAGGCAGTGTTATGGTCGCCGGCAGCGCGCACGACCTGAGTGACGCCTTCGGTGCTGTTGAGGCCGCTGCCGCCAATGACAGTGCCGGTGCCTTGCGAACTCGCTGAACCGTTACCTTTTTCGTCGATCATCAATACATAGAACTGTGGCTTGATGGTCGATTGTTGAATTTGCATCGAGGAAGTTGCCCCGATCACTTCACCGTTGGCATTTTGCCAAGTACTGGTCATGACAATGCCAAAACTGACGATCCGTCCCGGCATGACATAGCGGCCTCGCAGGGTCGCCAATTCCTGATCATTCAGTTCAATGGGTTTGAACGTCTGTGCCTGGGTCGGCAGGCTGGCGGCCAGGCAAACCACGGCCAGCCAGATTGGAGTCTTCATTGGAATGCTCCCGGAGCGTCGTGCTCCCTTGTTATTAGAAGAAGTCGCTTTGGATGAATCCGAAATCCATCAACTCTGCGTCTTGCACCGGGCTGAAGGTGTTGATGCGGTTTTTGGCGGTCAGTGGCAGTGGGGGGGCGAGCAACGCATTGGCTTTGTCGTAGCCCTGGCCGATGACGGCAAAGATGATGCCGTTCCAGCCTTTTACAAAGTCTTCGACTTTGTAACGTTTATGACCGAGTACCGGATCTCCGATATATACCCAGCCCTGATGGACTCTTTGCATGACCACAAAATGTTTGTAGCCACGGATATCCATGAGTACCACGACCGGAATTCTGATCTCGCTCAACGTTTCCGGCGCTACCCGGTAGCCACGGGCCCGCATGCCGATACTTTCCACGTAGCGCTTCATGTCGAGCATGGAAAAGCCCTGGACGCGGACAAGATCCTGATCGGAGTGTGACAGCATGCCTTCGATGATTTGTTCTTCGTTCACGTCCAGCCAATAGGCCTGGCGCAAGACGGTAGCCAGCGCAGCGGCGCCGCAACTGAAGTCGGTTTTCTGTTGCACCAGGTCGGCAAACTTGCGCTCACGCACGCTTTGGATCGGCTTGAACACCACCGCGCCGCCCGGCAGGACGGAAAGCGGCAGTTGTGCAGCCTCGATCACACTGGCCACGCAAAGCAAAAATGCCAAGGCGATAATGCGCATAGTGGGACGCCTTCTGGTTGTGTTGAAAAAGGCCCCCATAAGGGGGCCTCCAGAGACAGCAATTAGAACGACTGGTTGGAAATGGCCAGCGAGTTGCTTTGTTGGTTACCCACACCGGCAGCCACGTTGACGCCCAGGTTGCCACTGCCGCCATTCACCGAACCGCTCAGGGTTGCAGTGTTGGTCACAGGGTTGGCCCAGCCAGTTGGAGTCAGCACTTGATAGGAATAGGTGTTGCTCAAATCAAATGAACTGCTCTCACTGAAGCTTCCCGCTTTTGCGAACTCGGATTCGGACGATTTACTGCCCGATTTTTCGAACGAGGAGGCGTTCGATTTCTCGAACGACTTATCGAACGATTTTGCGAACGAGGAATCGCTCGATCTGTCGTACGAGGAATCGCGAGATCTGTCGTACGAGGAGTCGCGAGATCTGTCGAAGGAGGAATCGCGCGATGTGTCGAACGATTTGTTTACCGCTACGTTAAGCGTTGCGTCAAGCGATGCGGTAAGCGATGCGTCGGAACTGCTGCTGCGGGTGCGATCGCCATTGCCATTATTGACGGTAGTGGAATGGGAAGCCGCAGTAGCAGCGTCCAAAGTAGCGCTCAAGGAAGCATCCAAGGATGCACTCGAAGAACCGCTTGCACTACTGCTGTTGGAACCGCTCGCAGAACTGCTGTTAGAACCGCTCGCAGAACTGCTGTTGGAACCGCTCGCATTGCTGCTCTTCGAACCGCTTATATCAACGCTAAGGGAACCGCTGGAATTAGAGCTCTCGGCACCGGCCGCGGCCCAGCTCGAAGAAGCGCTTTCACTGCCGCTAACCTCGAATGACTTATCTTTAGAGAAACTACCGCTGGCCGTGTTGGTAACGGTAATCGTATCCACGCGGTAGGTCCGATCAGCGGTGTTATTCACTGTCAGGCCAGGACCGCTTTGATTGGCAGAGGCGCTGGCTGTTGCGTTACCCAGCGGGGCATTGGAGTTGGCAATTGCCATGGTGTTTTTCTGCTGGTTGAGGTCGCCGCCAGCAATGTTGATACCCATGTTGCCGCTACTGCCATTGCCCGAACCGCTCATCACGGCAGAGTTTGTGACGCCGTAGTTGTTGACCTTGTTATTGTTGCTGAATTGCGAGACTCGAGCGGTGGCTTCGGAAGTGCCGAACACGAAGCTGTTATCGAGACTGGAGGTGGAGCCAGCGTTTGCGATGGCGGCCGCGTTGTCTTGTTGGTTGCCGGCGCCTGCTGCCACGTTGACGCCGACGTTGCCGCTCGCGCCTGAGGCAGAGCTGCTCATCTCGGCTGAGTTCCGAGTCCCTTCGTTGTGGATGCGGTTGCCGGTACTGGTCTGCCTATCGTTCGCATTGGCGGTCGCGTCGGTATGGATCCATGTTGGAGGAGGGGTGTGGTGACCGTTGTTATGGTGATCACGTCGATCGTTCTGTCCAGCTTGAGCAGCAACAGCCAAGACCGCAGCGATTGCAAAAACCAGAGGTTTTATTGCCATCGAAGGTTTCATGGTGATTCTCCGTACTTATTTTAGGTTAAGTGTTGTACCTACCTGTTTGGGTCAATCCGTGACCCGTACGCTCAGGGTATTGGCCGTTCGGTTTCCCACCCCGGCGCTCTGATTCAACTGGATCACCCCACGGCTACCGGTGAAGGCCTGATCGCTGGTAGCGACCTGGCGATAGCCTGGTGCAGAGTCAGTTGGATCGGAGTTAGTGATCAGCGTCACGTTCTGTTGCCTGAGGACGCTGTCGTCGATGCTTTGCGGCTGTGTACTGATGCTTATCCGCAGGGCATTGGCTTGCTGGTTGCTGGCGCCCGCGCTCTGGTTGACGCCCAGTACGCCGTTGCCGTGGCTGAAGGAGTCGCCTTGAATGCTGGATCGAGCATCGATCCTGGGGTCGACCACCGTACGCAGCCGTTGGCGAATCTGTGTGGTCGCGCTGGCCCCATGGCCCACGGCGATGGCCCGGGCGTTAGCCTGTTGCTGTAGATCGCCGGCAGCCTGGTTGACCGCGAGGTTGCCCTGGTACTGCGTGCCCGAGCCGTCGATTTCGGCGTTGTTGATGACGGGAGATTGGGCAAAGGTCGATGCACTGCAAAACATGGCGATAATCAGCAGCGTACGATTCATCTTAACGGTCTCCCGTTATGACTTTCAGAGCACCCAGGCCTTGCTGGACGCTTGAATTGACCATGTTTGCAATACCGTTGCCCGAATTTCCCGAACGTCCGGCGGGGAGGTTGGAAAGCTGGGTCTGGTTGCTGATATTGCCGCCCAGGTTGTTGGTGTTTTGAGTGATCAGGCGGGAGATGCCTGCACCACTGGCGACACCGGCAAAGTCGCCGTCGCTCAACTCGTTCGTTTGACTGATGATTTGTTTGGACGGATTGGCATTGGCGGTCGTGGGGCTAGGGTCGGGCATCAACGGCGCACGCGTTGCCATGCGTGGTTGGACATCACGTTTGATAATGATGATGCCGTTGTCAGCCTGTACAGGCAGGCAGACACTTGAGCCCAGTGCACATCCGATCAGCAAGAGGCTATAAATGCTTTTATCAAATTTCCCCACAGCGGCAATTCCTTCTGTAAGTGAAACGCTGGCCCTTATCAGCGTTACGAGGAAGAGAGCAGAAGGTGTGCCGGTTCTTGTTTTTCTTTTAAAACCAGTTGGTTGGCTTTAATTGTCGAGGTGGTCAAAAAAATTTTGTAACGCCACTGAGACAAGAGCCACGCAAAAACGCCGTCCATGCTGGCGGCATTGCTCGCCAAGGGCGCTGAAGGCAGGTTGTATCAGTGGCTTAACATTTTCTTGCTGGAGTGCTCGGGCCGCTTCAGCTCGCAGGTTTGCGCAGGGGGGGGTGTTTCAGGAATGGACATTTGCGGCAGGGCTGGGTACCCCTGTCAGGCCTTGAGCAAGCGCGTCACAGCCTCGAATGCCGCGTCCTTGCGCTGTTTCCAATCACCTTGCAGCACCTGGTAAGGCTGGCGGTGCAGGTCAAGCCATTGGCGGCTGGCCTGGAAAAACGCCTGGCGTGCTGCCAGCTGCGGTTGGCAACGCTGCCCGTCGTCATGCCAGGCCACTGTTTCGGGGCTCAGCAGCAAATGCAGGTCGTAGTGCCGTGCCAGCAATGCTTGCTCGATCCACGTCGGGCAAGCGCCAAACAAGGTCTGGCTCCAGAGGATGTTGCTCAGCAAGTGAGTGTCGAGAATCAGCAAATGCGGCTGTCGGGCGCGTGCCTCGTCCTCCCATTTCAGCTGTCCTCGGGCGATTTTCGGAATGTCGGCCAGGCAGGTGTCTCGTGGGTTTTGTTCGATGAACCAGCGTACATATTCGTCTACCAGGACCCCGCCGAAATGCTGTTGTAACTCGGCTGCGAGCCAACTCTTGCCGCTGGACTCGGGGCCTGCGAGTACCAGAACTTTCATGTACGCAACGCCGGATCGGCCCGCCATTCCCTCCAGCCTTGCACGGCAATCAGGGCGAACAGCGCGTAGAGCCCGGCGGTCAGGTACAGGTCTTTGTAGATAAACAGCCCGACGAAGATCACATCCAGGGTGAACCACAGCGGCCAGCATTGAGCGCGTTTTTGCGCCATCCATAACTGCGCCACCAGGCTGAAGCCAGTCAGTGCCGCATCGAGCCAGGGTTGTGCGGCATCGGTCCAGTTCGCCATTGCAGCGCCCAGCAACAGACTGCCGACCGCTCCAATGACCAGACTGATAGCGACCGATTTAGCGTCGAGTAGGCTGACCTGCCGACCATGGCGCGCGTCCCCCACATGCGTCCACTGCCACCAGCCATAGAGCTGCAATGCGGCGTAGATCACCTGCAGGAGCATGTCCGAGTAGAGCTTCACCTCAAAAAAGATCCAGCTATAAAGCAGCACCATGACCAGACCGATCGGCCAGCACCAGGGGTTCTGTTTGACCGTCAACCAGACGGCAATGACACCGAGGGCAGCGGCAAACAGTTCAAGGCCGGACATGGAGGTTCCTTGGGGAAATCGAAGAGGGTGCGGATTGTAACGGGAAGGAGCGAAGTTTGAAGATCAAAAGATCGCAGCCTGCGGCAGCTCCTACGGGTGTACGCCAATCCCGCAAGGAGCTGCCGCAGGCTGCGATCTTTTCGGGTTACACCCGGAACTGCTTGAGCAGCCCGTTCAATTGCTCACTCAATTCCTTCAGGTGAACGCTGGCCACGCTCGACTGTTCGGCCGCCAGCGCCGTGCTGTGGGACAAACCGGCCGCCTGGGTGACGTTCTGGTTGATGTCCTCGACCACATGCGCCTGTTGCAAGGTCGCGCTGGCGATGGAGGCGTTCAACCCGTTGAGGTTGCGCAGCGCCTGGGCAATGGCATTCAGGCTTGCACCGGCCAGGCCGGCCTGCTCGATGGTCAACTGCGAAGCACGGCTGCTGTCGCCGATCACTTTGACCGCCGCTTCGGAGTGGCTTTGCAGGCGTTCGATCATCGACTGGATCTCGGCCGTGGACTTCTGGGTACGCTGGGCCAGCAGTCGCACTTCATCGGCCACCACCGCAAAACCGCGACCTTGCTCGCCGGCCCGGGCGGCTTCGATGGCCGCGTTGAGGGCCAGCAGGTTGGTTTGCTCGGCGATGGAGCGGATCACTTCGAGAACGCTGCCGATCTGCGTGCTTTCGGCGGCCAGGGTACGAATCACTTCCACCGCCTGATCGATGGTGGACGACAGCTTGTCGATTTGTTGCAGGCTGCCATCGATGTTGACCTGACCTTGCTGCGCCTGAGACTCGGCATCGCGCATTTCGCTGGCGGCGTGCTCGGCGTTTTTCGCGACATCGTGTACGCCATACGTCACTTCATTGATGGCCGTGGCCACCAGTTCCATTTGCTGGGACTGTTGCTGACTGCGTTGCTGGGCCTGGGCGGCGTCGTTGCCCAGTTCGCTGGAAGACTGGCCCAGGGCACTGGCGGACACTTGCAGTTCTCTGATCACCAATCGCAGCTTGGCGGTGAAGGCGTTGAAGTGGCGTGCCAGTTGCGTGACTTCATCCTGGCCGTGGGTGTCGAGACTGCGGGTCAGATCGCTCTCGCCGCTGGCGATGTTGGCCATGGCATTCACGGTTTCCTGCAGTGGACGCACGATGCTGCGGGCAATCAGGATGACCAGCAGCGCCATGATCAGGGCAATCACCAGCCCCACGAACGAAGCCTTCCAGACCTGGCCATAGAACTCGGCCTGCATGTCATCGATATACACGCCCGAACCGATCACCCAGCCCCAAGGCTCGAACAGTTTGACGTAGGAGGTTTTTTCTACCGGTGCACTGGCGCCCGGTTTCGGCCAGCGATAGTCGACGGTGCCGGCACCCTTGGTCTTGGCGACGGCGACCATTTCGTTAAACAGGGCAAAACCGTCGGGGTCGCGGATCGCCGAGAGGTTCTGGCCATCAAGCTTCGGGTTGGCCGGGTGCATGATCATCACCGGCGTCAGGTCATTGATCCAGAAGTAGTCGTTCTGGTCATAGCGCAAACCGCGAACGGCGCTCAGTGCCTGCTTTTGCGCGGCGTCGCGGGTGAGCGTGCCGGCAGTTTCGAGGTCGTGGTAATAGGTCAGAATGCCACTGGCGGTTTGCACCACATGCTGGGTTTTCTGGGCCTTGGCGTGGTACAGGTCATCGTGAATCTGCTTGAGCATCAAGACGCCCAACGTCATTAGCATCAGGACGGCCACGATCAAGATGAGCCACAAACGCCGGCTGATCGACATACTGCGCAAGCTGTTCATAACGCTGTCACTCCGGTTTCTTTTTCTTGTAATAAATGATCGCCAGCATCCAACCACACTTTTCCGATCGGTCATATCCGACCCAAGTCCAATAACGCGGCAGCGTTAATCGGACTTGTCTGATAGGATTTCGGCCCCGCACGGAAAAACCTGAATCCAAGTTGATTTTTCACGGAATTTTTATGGTTCCGTCTGGATCCTGTGCGCACGGGACTTCAGCTAGGCTGATCGCAGTAAACGTTCTGAAAAAATATTAACGGGGCATGCCGTGGCGCATCGCTTCTTGGGGGATTGATGGATCTTTGGACTGCCTTTTCGGCATTGATTCTTGGGGTTGTAGAAGGGCTGACGGAGTTTTTGCCGATTTCCAGCACCGGTCACCAAATCATTGTCGCGGACTTGCTCAACTTCGGTGGCGAGCGGGCCATCGCTTTCAACATTATTATTCAGCTGGGGGCAATTCTGGCAGTGGTGTGGGAGTTCCGCCGCAAGATCATCGATGTGGTGACCGGTTTGCCAACGCAGCCCGGCGCTCGCCGCTTTACCGCAAACTTGCTGATTGCCTTCATGCCGGCCGTGGTACTGGGGGTGATTTTTTCCGATTTGATCCACGAGTACCTGTTTAACCCGATCACCGTCGCGACGGCGTTGGTTGTGGGCGGGATCGTCATGTTGTGGGCCGAAAAGCGTCAGCATGAAGTGCATGCCGAAACCGTTGATGAAATCACATGGAAAGACGCCCTGAAAGTCGGCTTCGCCCAGTGCCTGGCGATGATTCCCGGGACTTCGCGTTCCGGCTCGACGATCATTGGTGGCTTGTTGTTCGGGCTGTCGCGCAAGACCGCTACCGAGTTCTCGTTCTTTCTGGCGATGCCGACCATGGTCGCTGCGGCCGTTTACTCGGGCTACAAATACCGCCACCTGTTCGTCCCGTCGGATTTTCCGGTGTTCGCAATCGGCTTCGTTACCGCGTTCATCTTTGCAATGATTGCCGTCAAGGGCTTGCTCAAGTTCATCGCCAGCCACAGCTACGCAGCGTTTGCCTGGTATCGCATCGCGTTCGGCCTGGTCATCCTGGCCACCTGGCAGTTTGGCTGGGTTGACTGGGCCGCGGTCAAGCCATGAGTGACGCCAGCGCGCGCAACAACCCCGGACGCAAGCCCGCAGGAGAGATTCGCAATCTTCAGCTGAAACTGTTGGTGTTTGCGGTCCTGTGCGCGCTGCCGCTGTACGGCTCGATGTCGTTGTGGCTGCGCGGGGTTTCGGTGATTCCCCTGGCGGCGTACGGGGTCGTCAGCCTGCTGGCGTTCTTGCTGTACTGGAGCGACAAACGCAAGGCGCGCGCCGACCACTGGCGCACACCGGAGAACGTGTTGCATGCGGTGGAACTCGCCGGGGGCTGGCCGGGCGCCTTACTGGCGCAGCAGTTGTTTCGGCACAAGACGCGCAAGCTCTCGTTTCAGCTGGTGTTCTGGATCATCGTGCTGATGCATCAGGTGTTCTGGATCGACCAGTTGTTTCTCGGCGCCCATCTTTTCGCGCTGCCCTAAAGCAGCAGTCCAACCTGGGTGCGCTTGGGCAACTTGCTCACCACCAATTGATGGGAGCGCTGCAACAAGCCTTGCAGCTCTTCAGGGCCCAACGGGTAGGGCGTTTCCATGATGATCCACTGAGCCCGCGCCAGATAAGGCGCCGGGCGGATTCCCGGGCGGTCGCAATGACCGAGAAACAAATCCTTGTCGACCTTGAAGGCCAGGGATTCGCCCCGCAGATTCTGCAAGGCGAACATCTTGTTCCCCGCAATCGAAAACACCCGCACGCCGCCCCACTTGTAGTCTTCCCGCGCACCCGGCAGCGCGAGACAGAATTGTGCGACATCCTCTTCGCTCATACGTCCAGCCTTCATATCAGTCGGTCCCCACAGTCATTGAATGACTCGATCAAATGGTCGAGCCAGGCACGTACGGCCGGCATCACCCCGCGTCGATGAGGGTAGACCGCTTGCAGCCAGCCGCCAGGCAGCGACCAATCGGGCAGCAACTGCACCAGGGCGCCGTTTTCCAGTTCCTGCTCGCAATACATCATCGGCAGCATGGTAAAACCCTGGCCGGCGAGGGTGCAGGCCTTGCGCACGATAAAGTCATCGATGCCCAATCGCGCTTCGAGGGTGAGATCGCAGCTTTTGCCCTGTTGGTCGAGCATGCGGATATGCACCAGGCGGTCGGCTTCCAGGGCGCCGAGCACTGGCAGGTTTTTCAGGTCTTCGGGGTGGTTGATTTCACGTCCCTGCAAAAACCCGGGGCTGGCGACCATTGCCATCTGCGCCTGGCGCAAACGTCGGGTGACCAGCAGTGGATCCTCATCGCCCAACTCACGCACCCGCAGCGCCACATCGACGCCCTCGGTCACCAGGTCGACGCGGCGGTTGAGCAACATGACCTCCAGTTGAACCTGAGGAAACTTCTCAAGGAAATCGCTGATCACTGTCGGCAGAATTTCGTGGGCCAACCCGACGGGGCAGGACACCCGCAATCGCCCGCGAGGTTCACTGGACATGCTGGCGACGGCTTCGTCGGCCATTTCGGCTTCCAGCAGCATTGCCTGACAGTGCCGCAAGTAACGTTCACCCACGGCGGTCAGCTTCAGTTGTCGGGTCGTGCGTTGCAGCAGGCGCGCGCCAAGACGCTCTTCCAGCTCGGCGATGCGCCGGGACAAACGCGACTTGGGAATTCCGAGCAAACGCCCGGCCGCCGCGAAGCCACCGGCTTCAACCACCTTGGCGAAGTAGTAGAGATCATTGAGGTCTTGCATGGTATGAGCTCGATTGTTCTATCAGTAGGACGAACTATCGCATTGTTGCAGTCTAATCAGCTATTGGTTTCGCCTGTAGGATTCTCCCCATCAGATCGCCTCGTAGCGATCCTCACCTGGAGATCCCACATGAAACTGCTGCATATCGATTCGAGCATTCTTGGTGACAACTCGGCTTCCCGTCAGCTGAGCAGCGAAGTCGTTAAAGCCTGGCAAACCGCCGAGCCGACTGCCGTGGTGACCTATCGCGACCTGGCCGCCGATGCCATCAGCCATTTCTCCGCCACAACCCTGGTTGCCGCCGGTACCACCGCTGAACTGCGTAACGCCGCGCAGCAGCACGAAGCCGAACTGAGCGCCACTACCCTGGCCGAATTCCTCGCCGCCGATGCCGTGGTGATTGCAGCTCCGATGTACAACTTCACCATCCCGACCCAACTCAAGGCCTGGATCGACCGCATCGCCGTTGCCGGTCAGACCTTCCGTTACACCGAAGCCGGCCCTGAAGGCCTGTGCGGTGGCAAGAAAGTCGTGATCGTCTCGACTTCCGGCGGTCTGCATGCGGGTCAGGCGACTGGTGTTGCTCACGAAGAGTACTTGAAGGTGCTGTTCGGTTTCATCGGTATCACTGACCTCGAGTTCGTCCGTGCCCATGGCCTTGCCTACGGTGACGAAGTTCGTACCAAAGCCATGAGCGACGCTCACACACAAATCAGCGAGCAGTTGTTCGCCGCAGCGTAAGGCCTGTGTAAAGAAAATCAAACAGCTCGGGCAATACCCAAAAAACTCTGTATTCTGATCACGCAAGTGCCAGATACGGAGTTTTTTGTTTCTGGCTATTTCATCTCCTGGCCCGAGTTATGCAGTCGAGGGTTACCGTCTCCGGTCAAGTAACAAGGTGGGCATCCCATGGTGCGTCTTTGTGCAACGTTACTGATTTGCCTGCTCAGCAGCCTGAACTCAGTGCACGCCGCGCCTGCGCCGCATCCTCACTGGAGCGTCGGCTTCCATGAGATGAGCTTTCTCGACCCTCTGGACTTGCAGCCGATGCGCGCCATCGCCTTCTATCCCTCCAGCGACAAGGAGCACTCCAGCATCATCGAGGGCTACACGGTCGAAGCGGGCGAAGACACCCGAGTCGCCATCGGTCATTTCCCGATGCTAATGCTGTCCCACGGCAACACCGGAACCCCGCTGGCCCTAAACGACCTCGCCACGTCGCTGGCACGCAAAGGGTTTGTGGTGGTGGCGGTGATCCATCCCGGTGACAACTCCAAAGACCACAGCCGCCTCGGTACGTTGAGTAACCTTTACGGTCGGCCCATCCAGATTTCCGAAGCCATTACCGCGACGCTGGGCGATCGTATGCTCGCGCCCTTCGTCAATGCCGATCAGGTGGGTGTGATCGGTTATTCGGCGGGCGGGGAGACGGCGCTGATTCTGTCCGGCGCGACGCCCGACCTGGACCGTCTGCGCCGCTATTGTCAGGAACGCCCGGACGACCGCGATGCCTGCAACACCCAAGGCGAATTGATTGCTGACCGCGATGACTTGCAACCGGTGGCTGACCCGCGGGTTCGTGCCTTGCTGCTCATGGCGCCGCTGAGCCTGAAGTTTGGTCGCCATACCCTGGCCGACGTGCATGTGCCGGTGCTTCTGTACAGCGGCGACGGCGACAAACTGGTGGCGTTCGACAAGAATGCCGCCGCCCTGGCGCGCAAACTGCCGATTGCACCGGACTTCAAGTTGCTGGCCGGGGCAGGGCACTTTGTGTTCCTGGCGCCTTGCAACGATGAGCAGATCCTCGCCATGCCGGCGCTGTGCACCGATGCCGATGGCGTCGATCGCAAAGACATCCATCGCACCATGGTGTCCGAAGCCGGGCGTTTCTTCTCTCATGCGCTTGGCAAACCGACCCGGGCCGGGATGCAGACGGCGGATCAATAATGTGGGAGCGGGCTTGCTCGCGAAAGCGGTGTAGCAGTCAGCATTAATGTCAACTGACCCACCGCCTTCGCGAGCAAGTCGGATCGCCGCACCGCCGCTCCCACAGTGGATTGCAGCGTCAGGCCATTGCGCGGCGTTTCAGTAACAGGGTCAAACCGAGGCCGGTCACCGACAGCAACGCCGCGCTGAAGAAAATCCACGTGTACCCCAGGTTCAACGCCACCGCGCCCATCAACGGCCCGGCAATCGCCAGCGCCAGATCGAAAAACACCGCGTAAGCACTCAATCCCGCCCCGCGACTGGAATTGGGCACTTGCTTGATCGCTTCGACCCCCAGCGCCGGATACACCAACGACAGACCGAATCCGGTCAGGCCTGCGCCGATCAGTGCATAGCCGGTCGAAGGCGCAAGCCACAGTAACGCCAGGCCCACCGTTTCAATGCTCATACAGGCAATGGCCGAGGTGAACCCACCGAAACGGCTGATGCTGGAGATGAACAACAGTCGCGCCAGAATGAAACACGCGCCGAATACCGTCAGGCAATAAGCCGCACCGGCCCAGCCACGGCTGACGTAATACAGGGTAATAAAAGTGGTCAGCGTGCCGTAACCGATGGAGGCAAGGCTCAGGCTCGCGCCGAACGGCGCAATGCGCCCGAACACCGCCCAAAACGGCAGGCGTTCGCCGCGAATCACCGGCACCGAGGGTTTGTTTCGGATCAGCAACAACGCCGCCAGCGCCAGCGCCAGCACCGACAGCGCGATCCCAAGACTGGCGAACCCCAGCTCGCCGACCATCACCACACCCAGCGGCGCACCAATGGCGATGGCGCCGTAGGAGGCGATGCCGTTCCAGGAGATCGAGCGCGCGGTATGTTCAGCGCCCACCTGACCCATGCACCAACTGATGGTGCCGACTCCGATCAAGCCCTGGGCAATCCCCAGCAACAAGCGGCCGGCGATCAGGATTAGCAGGCTCAGCAACGGAAAACTTTGCAGCAGCGTTGAAATCAACGTCAGCACGCCGCTCAACACAATCCCTGATAACCCGTAAACAATCGCCCGCTTGGTGCCGATGCTGTCCGACAGGCGCCCGGCCATCGGGCGGCTGAGCAGGGTGGCCAGGTACTGCGAGCCGATGGTCAGCCCGGCGATGATCGCGCTGAAACCCAGCTGTTCGTGGACGTAGCCCGGCAATACCGCAATCGGCAGACCGATGCAGAGGAAGGCAATAAAGGTATAGAAGACGATAGAGACGATCTGCAGGGTGATCGCCATGGAGCTTTGTGGTGGCAGTTGCTGCACAGACATGAGGGCTCGTTCGCGGGCGGCGGTAGGAGAACTGCATCATGGCGCGGGCTGCAAATAAAAGGAAGCAGGCTAACGAAAATCAAAAGATCACAGCCTTCGGCAGATCCTACAGGGGGGGGCGCATTCCAAAGGAGCTGCCGAAGGCTGTGATCTTTTGATCTTCAGACAATAAAAAGCCCCGTCACCAGGACAGGGCTTTTCATTTATAGCGAACGCTTAGAACACAACGCCCTGGCTACGCAGGTAGTCGTCATAGGTGCCGCTGAAGTCGATCACGCCACTAGGGCTCAACTCGATAATGCGGGTGGCCAGGGACGATACGAACTCACGGTCGTGGCTGACAAAGATCAGCGTGCCCGGGTAGTTCTCCAGCGCCAGGTTCAGCGCCTCGATGGATTCCATGTCCAAGTGGTTGGTCGGTTCGTCCATGATCAGCACGTTCGGCTTTTGCAGGATCAGCTTGCCGAACAGCATGCGACCTTGCTCACCACCGGAGATGACCTTGACCGACTTGAGGATCTCGTCGTTGGAGAACAGCATCCGGCCGAGGGTGCCGCGAACGATTTGCTCACCGCCCTGGGTCCATTGACCCATCCAGTCGAACAGGTTGCAGTCGTCTTCGAAATCGTGCGCGTGGTCCTGGGCGTAGTAGCCCAGTTCCGCGGCGTCGGTCCACTTCACGGTGCCGGCATCCGGGGTCAGTTCGTTGACCAGGGTGCGCAGCAGGGTGGTTTTACCGATACCGTTCGGGCCGATGATCGCCACGCGCTCTCCAGCTTCAACCTGGAAGCTGAAGTCCTTGAACAGTGTCTTGCCGTCAAAGCCTTTGGCCATGCGCTCGACGATGACCGCCTGACGGTGCAGCTTCTTGGTTTGTTCGAAACGGATGAACGGGCTCACGCGGCTCGAAGGCTTGACTTCGGCCAGTTGGATCTTGTCGATCGCCTTCGCGCGGGAAGTGGCCTGCTTGGCTTTCGAGGCGTTGGCCGAGAAGCGGCTGACGAACGATTGCAGCTCGGAAATCTGCGCTTTCTTCTTGGCGTTGTCCGACAGCAGTTGCTCGCGGGACTGGGTCGCCACGGTCATGTACTCGTCGTAGTTGCCCGGGAACAGGCGCAGCTCGCCGTAGTCCAGGTCAGCCATGTGGGTGCACACGCTGTTCAGGAAGTGACGGTCGTGAGAGATGATGATCATCAGGCTGGAACGCTGGGTCAGAATGTTTTCCAGCCAGCGGATGGTGTTGATGTCCAGGTGGTTGGTCGGTTCGTCGAGCAACAGCACTTCAGGATCGGAGAACAGCGCCTGAGCCAGCAATACGCGCAGTTTCCAGCCTGGGGACACTTCGCTCATCGGGCCGAAGTGCTGCTCGATGCCGATACCCAGGCCCAGCAACAGTTCGCCGGCACGGGATTCGGCGGTGTAGCCGTCCATTTCGGCGAACTCGGTTTCCAGTTCCGCAACGGCCATGCCGTCTTCTTCGGTCATTTCCGGCAGCGAGTAGATACGATCGCGCTCGGCCTTGACCTTCCACAGCTCTTCGTGACCCATGATCACGGTATCGATCACGGTGAATTCTTCGTAAGCGAACTGGTCCTGGCGCAATTTACCCAGACGCACGTTCGGCTCGAGCATGACCTGGCCGCCGGACGGCTCGAGGTCGTCGCCGAGGATTTTCATGAAAGTCGACTTGCCGCAACCGTTGGCGCCGATCAGGCCGTAGCGGTTGCCCGCGGTGAATTTGACCGAAACGTTTTCGAATAGCGGCTTGGCGCCGAACTGCATCGTGATGTTAGCTGTAGAGATCAAAGGTTTTTCCTGCGAAGCATTCAGAGTAGCTAGGGTTGCGGCAGTACCGATTCAGTACCCGTTTCCGGTTTTCGAACCACAGGAAATGCATCCCGGTCAGAAGCGGAAGGTCCATCTGGCAATAAGTGGACAGCAGCATATGGAGCGCTTGGCCCGAGTCGAAGTGCGCTGAGACGGGGTTCATTCCCGTCATCAACCAAGGGGGGCGCGTAATGTTTGGCGGCGATTGTACTGGTCTGGCTCTTTAAACGATAGGGCGTTAAGGCCGCACGGCCACTTTGGCAGCATCAGTGGACAGATTTTCACAGTTGAAGGTTAACTATTGGTTACAAACTGTAGCTAAAATGCCAACTATCACCTGATGCCGACAGACGGCATAGGCTCAAGGACGCGCCATCGGGACCGTTGTTTCGTATTCAGACACTGCACAAGACCCTTGGGCCGATTGGCCGGCAAGGGACGCAGTTTGTTCACTTCTGACATGTGACGATTTTTTGTGAAATTGATCATTGCCGCTATTTACGTTGTTTCCATTGCGTACGTTCACTTGCGCGGACGCGTGCGTCACAAGCTGGGCCGCCAACTGAGCGATCACTCGACGTTTCTCGCGCCGATCAACTGCTTCCTTTATCTGTTCTCGAAAATCCCCAACAAGCCTTATCTGAACCCGGCCGATTTCCCTGATCTGAGTCCGTTGCAGGACCATTGGGAAGACATTCGCGCCGAGGGCCAAAACCTGCTCAGGGCCGGGGAGATCAAGCGCTCGAATCAATACGACGACGTCGGCTTCAACTCATTCTTCAAGACTGGCTGGAAACGTTTCTACCTGAAGTGGTACGGCGACAGCCATCCTTCGGCCATGAAACTCTGTCCGCGCACCACCGAACTGGTGCAAAGCATCGGCTCGATCAAGGCTGCGATGTTCGCCGAGCTGCCACCGGGTTCGAAACTGGTCCGTCACCGCGATCCGTATGCGGGTTCCTACCGCTATCACCTGGGCCTGGAAACACCGAACGATGCCGGTTGCTACATCAACGTCGATGGCGAGAACTACCACTGGCGCGACGGTGAAGCGGTCATGTTCGACGAGACCTTCATTCATTACGCCGAAAACACCACCGAGCAGAACCGCATCATTCTGTTCTGCGACGTGGAGCGGCCGATGAAGTATCGCTGGGCGGCGGCGTTCAATGGCTGGTTCAGCCGTAACGTGATGTCGGCGGCGGGCGCACCGAACGATGTCGGTGACAAGACCGGAGGCATCAACCGCTTGTTTGCCAAAATCTACAAGATTCGCCTGCGCGGCAAAGCGCTGAAAAAGCGCAACCGCAAGCTCTATTACCTGGAGAAGTGGGCGATTTTTGGTGGTTTGTTGGCGATTATCGTGCTGATCTGATTTCCGCGTTGTGGCGTATGACGCCTTCGCGAGCAAGCCCGCTCCCACAGTTAACCGCGATCTAATGTGGGAGCGGGCTTGCTCGCGAAGAGGTCATAACATTCACCGCAAACTTTCAATCAGCCACGAGAAGTCTTCGTGGCTTTTTTGTGAGCGGTCGGTTTGGTTGCCGTTTTGGTTTTGCCGGCACTTTTACCGCCGAGGCTGCGTTTAAGCAGCTCGGTCAAATCAATGACATCCGCGGTTTTCCGTTCCTCTTCGCCAGTCGCCGTTTCCACATCCTCGATCTTGCCTTCATTAGCCTTTTTCTCGACCAAGGCCATGATCTTGTCTTCAAAACTGTCGCGATAATCCTCGGGTTTCCAGTCTGCGCTCATGTCCTGAACCAGACGTTTGGCCATATCGAGTTCACCTTTGGCCAGTTCGGGCTTGGTGACTTCACTGCCCAGCTCCAGCGTGTCCAGACTTCGCACTTCGGCGGGCCAGCGCAGCATCACCAATACCATCGCCGATTCCAGCGGCATCAGCGCGGCGAGGTGCTGACGCGTGTGCAGCACAACATGAGCCAGGGCGACTTTATTGGTTTTGCTTAACGTTTCGCGCAACAGCGCATAGACCTTGCCACCGCGTTTATCCGGCGCGAGGTAGTAGGGCGTATCGATGTTTTGCAGGGGAATCTGCTCGCTGTCGACAAAGGAAAAGATGTCGATGGTCTGAGTGGACAGAGGGTGCGCCGACTTGATTTCCTCTTCGCTGAGGACCACATACCGCCCCTTTTCATATTGCACACCTTTGACGATGTGTTCCTTGGTCACTTCCTTGCCTGTGACCTTGTTGACGCGCTTGTAGCCCACCGGGTCCATGCTGCGGCTGTCGAGCCAGTCGAAATCCACCCCTTGCGAGGACGTCGCCGAGACCAGCGCCACAGGGATATGCACCAGACCGAAACTGATCGCGCCTTTCCAGATTGCCCGTGCCATGGTCGTCTTCTCGCGAGTGATGTTCAGGTGACCTGTGACGCTGTGCAAAAGTTTCAGCGGGCTGCGACCCGGTCCTGCGGGCTTATCGGCGGTCAGGTCAACTCGTGTTACATCTTGTGAAGGAGGTTTTAGTTAACAAATCCGAACCCCGGGCGTAGCGTGATATCGAAGTTCCTATCCACGCTGATGTCCAGAGGCTCCCCATGAACAGATTTGTGCTCGGCTGCACCGCATTGGCGTTGAGTGGCGTGCTGAGCAATCTGGCCCAGGCTGACACCGCATCGCCACCTTCTTCATTGCTGTTGGTCCAGAGCCCGACGGGCCACACCAGTAATCCTTACAACAGCCCGATTCGCCGGGCCAATCCCAACAGCATGCAAGGCACGCAACCCAGCGCGCCGAGCATTCGTGGGCCGAATACAGTGCCCGTGCCGCGGCCACCGACGCTTGATAATGGTGGCGTCGGCAACCGCTATCCACAGGATCGCTCGCCTCCCGCCACCCCTCCGAAATTCATTCCCAATCCACCTCATCGAGACGCGGACACCAGCAACCGTTGAACGGCACGACAGCGTTCTTGCCAGCCATTCGAACGACAAAAGGAATCGTGCATGTTGTGTAAAACCCTTCTGGCCACACTGTGTGCCAGCGCACTGATCACCGTCACGGCGCCTGTTTTCGCGGCGCCAACCCAGAATTTTAAAAGCGAACAGGGCACCCTTGAGGTGACGACAATGACCAAGGGGCTCGAACATCCCTGGGCCTTGGCGTTTCTTCCCGATCGCCAAGGGATGCTGGTGACTGAACGGCCCGGCAACCTGCGGGTGGTCAGCGCCGACGGTAATCTTTCCGCTCCGCTCAGTGGCGTGCCAAAGGTCTGGGCCAAGGGGCAGGGCGGCTTGCTGGATGTAGCGTTGTCGCCCGACTTCAAGCAAGACCGCACGGTCTACTTGTCTTATGCCGAAGGTGGCGGTGAGGGCGACAAGGCCGGGACGGCAGTTGGTCGCGGACGTCTGTCTGACGACCTGACAGCCATAAAGGATTTCAAAGTGATCTTTCGCCAGGAGCCCAAGCTTTCGGTCGGTAACCACTTTGGTTCGCGCCTGGTGTTCGACCGCGACGGCTATCTGTTCATCACCCTTGGCGAGAACAACGATCGGCCGACCGCCCAAGACCTCGACAAGCTGCAAGGCAAGGTCGTGCGGCTCTACCCGGACGGCAAGGTGCCGGATGACAACCCCTTTGTCGGTCAGGCGGGCGTGCGCCCGGAAATCTGGTCCTACGGCCAGCGCAATCCGCAAGGCGCGGCGCTCAATCCCTGGACCGGCACCCTTTGGGAAAACGAGCACGGTCCCCAGGGGGGCGATGAAATCAACATCATCGAGCGTGGCAAGAACTACGGCTGGCCGATGGCAACCCATGGCATCAATTATTCCGGCCAGCCGATTCCGGAAGCCAAAGGCAAGACCGCCGAAGGTACCGTCGCCCCGCACCATGTCTGGGAAAAGTCCCCCGGCCTCAGCGGCATGGCGTTCTACGACGCTGACCGCTTCAAGGCTTGGCAGCACAACGTGTTTATCGGCGCACTGGTGAGCCAGGAGTTGATCCGCTTGCAGTTCGATGGCGACAAGGTCGTTCACGAAGAGCGATTGCTGGGCGAACTCAACAAGCGCATTCGCGATGTGCGGCAAGGCCCGGACGGGTATTTGTATGTGTTGACCGACGAGGACGACGGGGCGCTTTACAAGGTAGGCCTTAAATAAACCCACTCCCTGGGTGTTTTTGGTCACGTTCGGGCATACAGAATTACCGCCGCCCGCAACTTGCCTCGCCCGAAGCTGCTCATCTTGTCGAACTCCCCATGACTGACCGGCAAATGCTGGCAGTCCATGGGTTGGCGATGCTGGCTGTGATCGACATCCGGGTCATGCAGGTAGACGAACTCTTCATCGCAATCGGTGACGATCACCCAATGCGGCGATTTGGAACGGGTCAGTCGATAGCTGCTGATGAGCACCAGCGGTTGTCCACCTCCGTCCAGTAAACCCGGAAGATCCAGCGGCCCGCCGATCACCTGTTCGACGTCAGTGGTGTGCAGCTGCGCCGTAAACTCCTCGTGCACCAGACGCATTACCTCTTTTTTATGCGCATTGCGTACGCCATCGAGAAACAGTGCCCCGGCCATGCTCAGTTGCAGACGCACTCCAAAACCCCGTCGCCATGCCGCCAGCGCCAGGCCTTGAGGGCTGCAGCCACCATGGCCGGAGGTCATGAACACGGTGGTCGCTTCGCGCCAGATCTGCAGTTCTTCGAGACGCTCCAGCACGCGATCCGCTTGCAGCGCGCCCATGGCCATCAGCAGACAGGCCGGGCCGCAGGTGAAATCGGTGGTCTGCGGGTACCAGGGCACCTTGATGTTGCGCGAGTCGCGGTGCTGGAGGATGCGCTTCTCCAGCCGCAGCGCGTCGGCATGGTCCTGGTAATAGTCGTGGATCAGTGCAAAGCGTCGGTAACCGTTGCGCTCGTACAGGGCAATCGCTGCCGGGTTGTCGATGCGTACTTCCAGCCGCAGGTAGGCGCAGTCGTGCTCAAGGGCGCAGGCCTCGATGCGTTGGAGCAATTGCTTGCCCAGGCCGCTGCCGCGAGCTTCGGTGGCGATCGCAATCGAGTAAAGGCGCGCCAGCGAAGTACCCCGGTGAAACAGCACCACGGCGTAACCGACCAGGTGTTCGCCACGCTGGGCCACCAACAGTTGCCCATTGGCGCGCGTGATCATCCATTGAAAACTGCGACGATTAAGCCGATCCGTGGTGAAACAGTGTTGTTCGAGTTCCAGCAGTGCCGGTAAGTCTTCAACCACCGCCAAGCGAAAAACCAGGTTCATATGACCACCGTAAAAGTTGCGTAACGAAACGGGACTTTCTAAAAAGTTCGTGCTTAATAGGAAAGGTCTTGTTCTCCAACGGATCAATCACTATGTCAGCGGTACAGGGTCATTGGCGCGAAGTATCCGAGCAAACTTTGCCGGCAGCAACTTATTTAAATGACAGTGTTAGAACTTCCAGTCAGTTGATTATCATCGTCGAGCGCAAGGAAGACTGGACCTCCTACTTCCCCAGTGAAGACATCGTCAGCGCTCAGGAATACCTCGAGAAACCCCGGGCCAACGAGCAGGGCAAGCGGGTCCAGGTGATCAACCTGTGCCGCAGCTACAAGTACCTGGGGCACGGTTACTACTGCTCGCTGCTGGCCGAAGCCCGTGGGCACAAGGTGATACCGTCGGTGCGGACCATCAGCGAACTGACTCGAAAATCCTTGTACGGCCTGGCCCTGGATGATCTGGATAAAACCCTGGAAAAAGCCCTCAGTCATCATCTTTACAGCGATACCGAAGGCTTTACCCTGACGCTCTACTTTGGCAAGACTCATATCGAGCCATTACAGGATCTGGCACGACAGTTGTTTGAATTGTTTCCGTGTCCGATATTGTTAGTTGAATTTCGCCGAACTAATGGCTGGCACATTGAAGGGGTAAAGTCCGGCGCCATACATAAGTTACGCGAAGATCAGGAAGATCAGTTCGCCCACTCACTCGACAGTTTCAGTCGCAAGATCTGGCGCGTGCCGCGTTCCCGGCGTTTGGCCCGTTATGACCTGGCCATCCTGCACGATCCCCAGGAAGCGTTACCGCCGTCGAATGCCAAGGCGCTGGACAACTTCGTCAGGGTTGGCAAGACGTTGGGCATCGACGTCGAGCTGATCGAGCGTAAGGACTACGCACGTATTGCCGAGTACGACGGGCTGCTGATCCGCGAGACGACAAGCGTCGACAACCACACCTACCGTTTTGCCAAGAAAGCCGAGAGCGAAGGGCTGGTGGTGATGGACGACCCGGCGTCGATTCTGCGTTGCACCAACAAGGTGTATCTGACCGATCTGCTCAAGAGTCATCAACTGGGCATGCCCGCCACCGAGATTCTCTATAAGGAGCGACCGGAAGACTTTGAACGGGTCGGCGAGCGCCTCGGTTTCCCGTTGGTGCTGAAGATCCCCGACGGCTGTTTCTCTCGGGGTGTGATCAAGGTCGAAAGCCAGCAAGCCTTGCTCGACGCCACGGCCGAACTGTTCGAGCATTCGGTGCTGTTGCTGGCTCAGGAATTCTTCTACACCGAATACGACTGGCGTATCGGCGTGCTCAACCGCAAACCCATCTTTGCCTGCCAGTACTTCATGTCCAAGGGCCATTGGCAGATCTACAACCACAAGGCCAAGGGCCAGGACATCAATGGCGAATGCCGCACCCTGGCGGTTCACGAAGCACCGCGGGCGGTGGTGGAGCTGGCGGTGAAGACTGCGAACCTGATCGGCGATGGCCTCTACGGTGTCGACCTCAAGCAGTCCGGCGACAAAGTGGTCGTGATTGAGGTCAACGACAATCCCAACATGGACGCCGGCGTCGAAGACGCTTACTTGCAGGACGATCTGTATTCACTTGTGCTGGAAGAATTCGTCCGTCGCCTGGAACTCAAGCGCCGCGGCCAGGCCTGGTGAGCGGCGGATGATCAAGCGCTTTCAACTGAGCCACGGTGCCCTGCAAGCAGTCGAACGGCTGGACGCCGACGTGATGTTGTTCAGCAATCCCGACGCGGCCGAACGGGATCTGCTGCACAGCCATTTCAAAGTTGATGAACACGCCCTGGCCTCGGCCCTGGACCCCGACGAGGTGTCACGCATCGAGTTTCACCCCGACAACCTGTTCCTGATCTGGAAACGCCCGGAAAACTATTCCGGCGCCGGCAGCCTGGCCTTCGAAGTGTCGTCCTGCGGTTTGCTGTTTTCCGAGCATCGTTTGCTGGTGATCGCCACCGACGACTCGCCGCTCAGTGGCCTCGGCATGCGCCAGCCCCTGAACAGGCCGCTGGATGTGTTGCTCGACCTGCTGTTCAACAACATCCATCACTACTTGGGCCACCTGAAGGTGATCAAGCTGGTTGCCCGGGAGTTGCAGCAGAAATTCAACGCGTCGATGCAGAACCAGCACCTGATCCAGATGTTCAACCTCAGCGAAAGCCTGATCTATTACATCAACGCGATTCACAGCAACGGCGCAGTCCTGACCCGGTTGCGCAATCACGCCGCAAAGGAACATTTCAGCGCCGAAGCCATTGGCCTGATCGACGACCTGATCATCGAAAACAACCAGTGCTACAAACAGGCGGAAATCTACTCCACGGTGTTCTCCGGGCTGATCGACGCCCGGGGCAACCTGATGAACAACAGCATGAACAACCTGCTGCGCAAACTGACGTTGATCAATGTGGTGTTTTTGCCGCTGAACCTGATTGCAAGTATCGGCGGCATGTCCGAGTTCAGCATGATGACGGCGGGCGTGCCTTGGTGGGTTTCGTATCCGCTGTTTCTGACTGCGATGATAATGGGGGCTGGAGTGATGGTGCTCGGGCTCAGACGGTTGGCGAAATAACTTTGGCGGCTGTCAGATCGCCTTCGCGAGCAAGCTCGCTCCCACATTTTGATCAGGGTGTACTCAAGCTCCGAGTCCTCTACAGAACCCTTGTGGGAGCGGGCTTGCCCGCGATGGCAATCTCAACAGCACTACAAATTCAGGATCAGACTTCTTGATGGACGGTTACGGATTTCTTCCGATCCTGCAGCCCACGCACCACCAAGTACAACAACGGCCCGATGGACACAAATATTGCGGTAAGCAAAAGATACGGCACCACCGACAGCCCTGACTGCCCACGCTTGCGCGCATCCGTGTACATCCAGATGCCCGCGAGCGTCGCCAGCAGGTACAAATCAATCACTACCTGCGCCGTGTCGGGGCGCGACATCAGGCTGAGGCCGAAGTCGATCAATGACTGTTCGGCCTGAAGCATCACCGAAACGGTGTAGCCGGCGAACGCGATCAGGGCAATGAGGGGCAGGGCGACAGACTTCATAGTTTCCTTCCTTGGGACAATGAGCAGAGTCGTCAGCCTACAGAGGCCGAGGAAAATTGGCCATTGACTTGCCATCAGCGCCCGGCTAATTTTCGGACATGACTTCCACTGTATTGCGCTGCCAGCCAAGCATTATTACCGCCATTCCTTATTTGGCGGGCTAGCTCACGACTGCAGCACCCAACCCGCCCTAGAGGCGGGTTTTTACTTTCTGTCTCCTGGGTCTTGAACCAACGCCGACCGGCGTAGGAGCTGCCGAAGGCTGCGATCTTTTGATCTTGGCGTCCGCAAGATAGATCAAAAGATCGCAGCCTTCGGCAGCTCCTACACACAGTCGGTGTACGACAGGAGACAACCATGAGCACCACCGCCCAGCAGACCTTGCTTGAGCACTACGTGAAAAAGATCCTCGCCGCGCCCGTGTATGAGCTCGCGGTGCGTACGCCGTTGCAGGTAGCACCGGCACTGTCCGAGGTTTTGGGTAACCAGATCCTGCTCAAGCGCGAAGACTTGCAGCCGACCTTTTCCTTCAAGATCCGCGGCGCTTACAACAAACTGGTGCAGTTGAGCGATGAGCAAAAGGCTCGCGGGGTAATCACCGCTTCCGCAGGTAATCATGCTCAAGGCGTGGCATTAGCGGCCCGTGAACTGGGAATTGCGGCGACCATCGTCATGCCGCGTACGACGCCGGAACTGAAGGTGCTGGGTGTGCGCAGTCGGGGCGCCGATGCCGTGCTGCATGGCGAGAGTTTTCCGTTTGCGCTGGACTATGCACTGAACCTGGCGCGGCAAACCGGTCGTACCTTTGTCTCGCCCTTCGACGACCCGGACGTGATCGCGGGGCAGGGCACTGTGGCCATGGAGATCCTGCGCCAGCATCAAGGTCCACTGGACGCGATCTTCGTCCCGGTGGGCGGTGGTGGCTTGATCGCCGGCATCGCGGCGTACGTCAAATACCTGCGACCAGCAGTCCGCATCATCGGCGTCGAGTCGGAGCATTCCGCCTGCTTATATGCGGCATTACAGGCCGGCGACCGAGTTGTCCTGCCAACCGTAGGTACGTTCGCCGACGGTGTGGCCGTCGCCCAGATCGGTGCGTATGGTTTCGAAGTCTGCCGGTTCTGTGTCGATGAGGTGTTGACGGTCAGCAACGACGAACTCTGCGCCGCCATCAAGAATATCTACGACGATACCCGCTCGATCACCGAACCTTCCGGTGCCTTGGCGGTGGCCGGAATCAAGAAATACGTGGCGCAGACCGGTGCCCGTGATCAGACACTGGTAGCGATCAACTCAGGCGCCAATATCAATTTCGACAGTTTGCGCCATGTGGCCGAGCGCGCCGCATTGAGCGGCGCCCCGGCGTGAGCGGTGTCAGGCCAGCAGCGGGCGAAGGAAGGTCCGCTCATAACTGACGATAAACTTCTTCTCGACCAGCGAAGCTACGAGCGCGGTGCTTTCGGCGTCAGTCATCGCGATATGCCGGTAGCTTTCGTAGTCCGCCAGCGAAGGAAAGCTGAACAGGCAGTAGGCGATATTGCTCGCGCCCTCGGAAGGCAGGAAATACCCGTGGTGCGTACCGCCCAAACGCTCGACGATGCCGAGCCAGGCTTTGGCGTAGGCTTCGAATTCGCTGAGTTGATACGGATCGATCACATATTTGACGTGGCAGGTAATCAAAATGGCGCTCCTGTAACGGGATAGAACGGTTATTCCTGGACGGCGTTCTCGACCTTGCTCGACGCCGACCAGATCCGGTAGCGGACTTCGACGTCTTTGGGCACGTAGAGCACGATCGGCAGTTTGCTGTTGTAGCGCAACATGAAACCGTCACCGACCACCGGCACGAAATCCTTTTTGCTTTTGCCGTCCGGGCAGGCCATCAGCGTACTCATCGGGCCGATGACTTTTTCCAGTCGGTAGAACGGGTAGCCCCAGCCTTCGAGGTTTTTCTCCTCGAGAATGCCGCCCAGGCGTTGGCGATTGCAGTCGACGGTCAGAGTTTTGCCCGCGAGGATTTCGACCTGGTAGCCGTCTTCCTGAGCCTGTGGGGCAAGGTGAATGACCTGGCGGGTGAAACCGCTCTCGGGCTTCGGGAACGGCGCAACCTCTTCGAGTTTCGCGGCGTGAGCGATGGTCGACAGCCCGGCAAGAATCAGCCCGACGGTAGTGATACAGGTCAAAGAACCCATGATGCCTCCTTGCTTGCGAGTGGGGTCAGCGGATACTGATTTGAGTGGCCGCATTCTTACTGGCGTCGTCGGCCAATGCAAACTTGTCGCTGGATGTATGCAAATTGCAGGGGCACCACAACGCCTTTCTTGCATATTGCAGGGGCTATTTACGTGCGGTTTCGCTAAATCGTTGATTTACCGATGAGCTGCAGTGCGAAATCCAAGGCATGTTTTATGCTGAAGCTGGTCTTAAGCTGACCGGGGATTTCATTGCGTCAGTATCGATAGTTGATTGGCAGTCTCACATTAAGGAGAGGGTCGCCATGTTTCTTTCTGCCTTGGAACTTCGCAATATCATTGAAAGCAGTTTTTTGCCGAAACGTTGTCAATGCACGCTGTCGCCGGACCTGTCGATGACCGTCAAGGTGTATTCCGATCGTGAAACCGATCACCTCGATCTAATGAAGACAGGAATAAATGCCAAACAGCTAAATGGCTGCCGAGAAATCAATGACCTGATCGCTGGGCTGCGCTCTGACATGCAGCACCAAACCATTGCCCGGACCCTGCATCCAGACCGGAAAGCGCTTTAACCCACGGTTTCGAGTTCCATCGACACGCGCTTGGTCTGGAGAAACGCCAGGCCCAGCGCCAGTTCGACCACCACAGCAAGCAATATGCCCGGACCGGCATGGCCATTGAGCCATTCGCCAAAGCCCAGTGCTGCCAGCCCCCAGCAGCCGACCATGAAACCATTGGTCAGCGCATTGCGGGTGATCGAAGGCGACTCGTTTCGAACCAGATAAAACATCACGCCCAATGCCGCGAACAGCATTGCACTGCGCCTTGCGACAACGCCCACCGCCAACGAATATTCGATGCTCCAGAGTGACAGCAACCTGTCCGGCATCAAACCCCAGACCAGGGCCAACAGAAAACACAGCGCGGCGGTAAAAGTCGACAAGGTACGAAACGATAACTGCATGGCGAATCCTTGCGGCAGTGGGGAGAGGCGCTGAGCATAGCGCCAGAACCCCTCACAGGAATACCGCAAAGTATTGAATCAGACCTTTCCGTCAGTTTTGATAACTGCAAGCGTCAGAAAGCTTCCGATAGGAGATTTCCGCAGGCTTGCCCGAGGTGCTGTCGATGTACTTCATGTCGGCTGTGACCACTTTGCAGTCCAGCGTCGACGGTTCGGTCAAGGTAATGACCTTGCCCACGTGCAGCGGCATGCCGTAATGATAGGGCACGGCCTGGGAGGATGAAGTGTCATTGGCCTGAGCCAGACCGGCAAACGCGGTGCAGGCGAGGGCGGTGGTGATCAGCAAGGTGCGCATGTTCATGAACGATCTCCGGTGCGGGGGGAAGTCAGCTCGACGTATTGGCGTCGAACCTGCCGCACTGGGCGTCAGAGAACTCTGAGGGCGTGCGGTCCAGTAAAGTTTTGGACCGCGGGGTTAAGCGATGGTTAACCCGACTGAATGCCGCCTGTCGTGAGGAGGTTTCTGACAGAGGTTTCATGTAGGTAAAAAAACTGAGGGAGGTTCGGCCCGTTCCTACACGGTCGGACTCTTTGTCGTCTTTCGCCGGCAGGCTACCAGCGTTTACTGTTTGACCTCGCTGCAAAATCAGCGAGCAGGTTTGGTCACCTGATATCCCGCATACATATGTGCCATCATTCGCCCCGCGGACATCTTTGTCTTCGTTGTGCGTTGTTATGGCGGCTGTGTGCTGGACGCCTTCGGGCGAGCCGATTTGCGGGTTATCGGTTGACCAAGCCTGTACACAGTCCGCCTCCCATCGTTTGGTCACGGTGCTGGCGGTTACTTAACTGACGTTCGAGTAATCCTAATGACAACGTTTAATCCGTTTCCTGATCGCTATCGCTCAATCAAAAGCAGCGTTACCGACTCAAACCCAATGGTCATCGACACCGAGGCCGATCCCCAAGACATTCTCGAAGCCGCTTTACAGCGGGTCCGAGCCGCCAGCCAGTTACTCGAAACGCTCCATTGCCAGTGTTTCAAGAACGGTGATGTTCAAGATATTCCGCACATTACTCATGCGCTTTATCTGCTGACGCAGGATGGGTGCGATTTGCTGGTGGTTGCGCAGCAGCAGATGATGGGGTGGAAGGCGCCGGTCTGACGGCGCACAGATAAAATATCCAGCCCTTTAGAGGCTGGATTTTTTATTGAGATTGCAAATAGGGGAATACCTGATCAGGCCATGCTCACTGAAGTTGACGGCGGAATCTGCGCAATTCGCACCGACGCTTGGTTTTCCGTATGTGCGGCCCACCGGTCGATGTGCGTTTTCAGCTCTGGCAATTCAGTGCAATCGCCATATACGTCAGCGATAGTCAGCTTGGTGCTGCTCAAAGACGTCAGCCGTTGCATGGTGAGTTCGATGGCTTGCAGCTCTTTTTTATTGTGTCGCACTGCCTGATTGACCGCCGTTTGACGCTCCTGAAGATCAGACATCGTGGATCGACGCTGCAACGGCGTGGCGCGCTCTTGAGGACGGCCTTCGATAGTCCCTCCGGGGAACTCCGAATCGGCGTTGCGCTGCCATTTCTGAAGTTCAGTACGGTAGGTTTCCACTTCGAGTTTCAGACGATTCGATTCCGTCGAGCTGATGACGTAGCCGCCAGTCGTTTGTGTTTCCTGCCAGCGTCGAAGTGATGCCCAGCAAGACGGAATATAGCCATCGAGCATCTTGTGATCTGCGGCGCTGAACACCTGTGCCATGAATTGGCTGCGATCAGGCATGTCGTTCTTTTTCATTTGGGCCACGCAGCGAGCCATCGCGGCTTCTTCATAGCCTTCACATCCAGGTTTCCACAACACAGAGGAAACAACCTGCCCCGGTAGCTGCAATGGCATGAAGTGGCGCTGTTCTCCGTGGTGCCAATAGGGCTTCCCGCCAAACCTAGCCATGCCGGCTGCGAATACCAAACCGCCAGCTGCCGGCGTCAGAACGCCCGAGACGGTTGCGGCGAGGCCGGTGATCCAGATCGGTTTCTTGGTATCCATCCATCCTGCGGGAACGCTAGGAACCGGATCGTTATGGTTGACGATGCGGTGATGAATCAATGCTTTGGCCCCGTCGACGAAATCGGCATCGCCGGCACGTGGTGAGCCGAAGGTGTAGAGAATTACGTCATCTGTGATGTTCTGGCGAAGCCATTCGGCCAACAACAATGCGATTGCACCGCCGAGGCTGTGGCCACAGACAAGAATTTTTTGGTCTCGTCGAAAACGACGAACGTAGTCTGCTATGAAAGGGCGAAGTGCCATAAAGGCTTCATAAAAACCTTGGTGCGCTTTCCCCGTCCCGCCTTCAATTGGCACTTGCTGAGCATCGGCATCTCGCCAGCCATCCCAACCTTCGGCTGTTCCCCTGACTCCGATCAATACAACTCGATCATCGTGCGTGGCATAAGCTTGCGTATCAGTATTCGTCCAGTCAGTTGTTCCCTGTCGAGCGTCGTTGAAAAAATGCACTGACGACGGTGTTTCTTGGTTTTCCCCGGATGAGGGATCATTTTGAGGATAACGGTCCGGGTCAAAGGGAACGATTTCCAGACGTTTTGAATAGGGTACGTCTTCCACCAGCGGGAACGCCGGTTTCTTCGAGTCCGCGTAACGCATCGGCTCTTCGTAACACGCAAGGCATGTGTTCAATACATGTCCAACGGTTCCGATTTTTGGGTATGAGAAGGCAAAATCTTTCTTTGGCTTCTCCTCTTTCTCCAGCGTTTCGGGAACTTGACCAAAGGCGCCATAGCTCAGTGTCGCCAGCAGTGACAACTGATACAGGTTAAGAGCGCTGAACTCAGGAGCTAACGACAGCAGAGGTCGGAATGCGCGAAGCGCACGTACTTCAAGAACGTAATGTTTTTCCGGAAGCAGACCTACACCGAAGTCCGGCACTTTATCACCCGCGAAATCACGAGCCAGTTTGGCGCAACCGGGTGAAACAGGGTTGGATAGTTTTGCTGCCGGTGGTAAGTGTTTTGTGAACTCAACAAGTTCACGAACTTCTACGTTGTGGAACTCGCCTTTTTCTGCTGCAGCTCGATACGCGCCCGTTTTTCCGGGGCTGCCGATAGGACGGCGTAGGGTTTTTTCCGCTGCTACCTGCAATTCAGTTATAGGAAGAGGGTAATCAGAGCGCTGTGTAAGATTAGAGTAAATCTTCTCGGCACCCTTGTACGGCTCGGACAGTGTCAATATTAGTGGTCCGTTGTAACTGCCAGATAGGCGAGCATAAGCTTCGGCATCCAATATACCCTTGTGTTGCGTTCCTTCTGAGTCTGTCAATACGTAATCTAGTCCGGCATAAGACTTGGTATCTCCAAATTCATCAACTAGCCGAAAACTGATCCATTCTCCACGCATTGGACACGCACGGCGCTGATCTACGAGCAATGGGCTTTCTTGGTTTTGCATAAAAATCCTTATTCATTGCATCCAGGATATACGGAGCATTCGCGTCCATTCATTTTGAAGGTTCTAAATTTTGGAGGAGTTGTACATAGCTCTTCGCTTTCAGAATTCCAACGGCCGGTACAAGGTTTCCAACCGTTTGGAACTTTATACCAATACGCTTGGTAGCCAGGTTTTTCTTCTGACGACAGCCTGAATGTTATAGGAATGATTTTATCTGCCAGTTCGCCTCTTACCAGTGCAGCTCCAGGCTTACGTCGCTTAAAACGATCCTCTGGAATTTTCCATTCCGTGTCCGCAGATGTGCAGGAAAGGATTTTTTCAATTTGTCCTTTTTTAGCTTTAGCAGTGCTTATCTGGAACAGCCAGGTGCAAAGTCCACGCTGCTCGGAAGAAGAGGAGGTAGACGAGTTATTCAATGCGGCATTAACGATCGATAAACCACCAGCATGGTCCAAAGACTGATCCCAATCGTCGGTTCCATATGTGGCATTAACTTCATAATTCACTCTGGTGAGCGCCATCGAGCAACCACCAATATGGTACTCCAACGGGATCTCTGTAGCGACTTTCTGCTCTGTGTTTTTTGCCGGAAATTTATCGGATCTCTGTTGCTGTCGAGTCACCGAGCCCCCTAAGCCTGGGCTATAAACCTTACAATCCTGACCTGCTTTAGGTGAATACTGCGCCTTGGAGGTAAAGCCGAAATTTGGAGGAACGCTGGCAACGAGTGTGAAATGTTCGCTTCCGTAATAGCTGCCCACGCCCTCGACTCTATCTTTGGCCATCTGCCCAGCCCAGCTACAGGCCCCCATCAGTGGAAGAGCAAGAAAAAATACAGACTTGGCGCTGCCTGAAAAAAAATTGTTACTCATTAAACGCTCCTTGCTCTGTGCAATTTGGGTAGACGGTGCACTCGCGGCCATTCATCTTAAAGGGTCTGAAATCCTTAGTGTTTCCTCGGCAAAAACCGTATACGTCATTAACGCCCTTGCCCAAGCATGGTTTCCAACCGTTCGGAAACTTCTGCCATTTGCCGTCCGAAGCAGGTGTTTCTTCAGGTGAAAAGCGAATTTCAAAATGGACTACTTTTCCTGGCAAACTATCACGACTCAGGGTGCCACCAGGCTTACCTCTGCTATAACGATCTTCGTTCACGCTCCAGTGCTTGTCTGTTGCAGTGCATGAGAGGATTTTGGAGATGCCATCTTTTTGGATTCTTGCGACACTTAATTGAAACATCCAACTGCAAATGCCGCGAAATTTGATCTCATCAGAGTCAGTTGCTTTGGGCGCAGCTTCCTCAGTTGAGTTGCTGATTGATATTCCGCCACCGTCACCACCAATATCTAACGAGGTAGGACCGTAACTTCCGTCGATGCGGGTGTCTACATGCGTCAAATCCATCACACATCCAGCGATGCGGTATTCCAAAGGTATATCGAAGCGTTCAGTTTGCTCGATATTTTTAACGTCGATCCGGTCAGTTTTTTGCTGGTGTCTGGTGACTTCTCCACCCAAGCCAGGTACGTAAGTTTTGCAGTCCTGTCCTGCGCGCGGTGCATATTGAGCTTTCGACGTAAATCCAAAATTAGCCGGGGTTGTCGCGATCAATGTGAAAGATTCGGAGCCATAGTAACTGGTTGCAGATTCAGCGCTATCCTTCGCCACCTGCCCAGCCCAAGAGCAAGCGCCCATCAGAGGAACAGCAAGAAAAAAAGCAGACTTCAAAATGTATGAAAAATAATGGCTTCTCATTTGATGTTCCTTGCTCATTGCAATTTGTGTAGGCCGCGAATTTGCGAGCGTCTTCGCCCATACCCATTGCCTTATATTCAAACCTCAATACCGACACTCGATTCAGAAAACACTCGCTGACAACGCTCAAAATGCGCCTCAAGCGTTTCCCCCGGTAAAGGCTCCCACGCAATATCTTCCATACACTTGGGACTCAGTCGTCGGCTCAACATCAACTCTCTCTGTTCCGGCGTTTTCCATTGCCACAGATCCATTAAGTCCATTTGTTCTTCAAGCCACTTGCTGACGACGCGTGTTTCCGCCAACTCAGCCGCCGCTTCGACGTGATAGGTCAGCAGCCAACGTTTGAGGTTGTCGCGCAGGATGCTTCGAGCCTGTTCGCCGGACTCAGGGTTTCGCAACCAAGGCGCAGGATCAGGAGCCGGATAAACCCCGGGCCTTGCGTTATCCGCGCTTTTCCATTGATTTTCATCCCAATACAGCACGCTGCTGATCGGGCCGAGCAGCAGCGGATATTCCGATGCTTTGAGGTTGGTCAGGCAACGAGCAATCACACGGTTGTCCTGGAAACGGAACAACGAGCGCTCGCCGTCTTCGTCGATGATCATCCGCGCTCGCCAGTGTTGGGTCAGGCCGTCGAGGTCGGCGTTGTCCATGCTGCCGATCCAGCCCCAGTTTCGCTGTGGGTCGTCCAGCAGTTTGCGGAAGGCGTCGGCGCTGGGGTTGGACAGTTCGGTCAGCCATGGGCTGATGGCGACGAATTCGGCGTACTGGGTGCCTCGATAGAGTTGCACCGAGCGCTGCATCAGGCCGGCGCTGTACAGCGAGGTGACCGGGTTCGGTTCGGCGAGGCTGTCGAGGGCGAGGATCAGGACTCGGTTGAGCCGGGTTTGTTCGCCGAGCCAGTTGTTCAGTGCGTCGCTCATGCTGCCGTCCCCAAATCACACTTGCCTTCACGGCAGGCTTCGCAGATCGGGCAGCGGATGTCGCCAGCCGCACGGGCGGCTTTAGCCATAGCCATTTGCACGGCCGCCGGGACGAGCAGGGCGCCTGCTTTGTCCTGGGCGGCGGCCCATGGAATAACAGGAGGGAGAATCTGAATCCCTGTCCCCGCGCCGGGCCCACCGCCGGAGTTGACCTTGACCTGCGCGCCACTGATCGTCACGCCCCCCGCATCCACCTTCACAAAGCTCCCGCCAGCCTTGGCCGTCAGCTCCATGCCACCCTCAACCACAACCTTTTCCCCAGCGTTGTAGTGAATCTCCTGCCCAGCCTCGACAAACTGCGCCGTCCCCACCTTCACATGCTGAGTCACGCCAACGGTGAGGTGATCATTCGCCCGGGTTTCAGTCTTGCGGTCGAGGTGGGTAATCCGATGCTCTTCAACCTTGAATTCGCTTAAAACATTGGCCTCAACGGTGTCATGCCGCTCGTTGCCGACGCGAATCTTCTGGTCATGCTCAATGTTTTCATCCCAATCGCGCTGGGCATGCAGGTAGATCTGTTCCGCACCTTTTTTGTCTTCAATCCGAAACTCGTTGTAACCGTTACCGCCCGGTGAGCTGAGCGTCTTGAAGGTGCTGCGGGTTTTGTTCGCCGGCAGGTCGTACGGGACGACGTTTTCCTTGTGGTACAGGCAGCCTGTGATCAGTGGTTGGTCGGGGTCGCCTTCCATAAACGACACCAGCACTTCCATGCCGATGCGCGGGATGGCGATGCCGCCGTAGGCACTGCCGGCCCAGCCGGTGGCGACGCGCAGCCAGCAGCTGGTCTTGTCGTCGGCCAGGCCTTCGCGGTCCCAGTGGAACTGGACTTTGACGCGACCGTACTCGTCGCAATGGATTTCTTCACCTGCTGGGCCGGTGACGATGGCAGTCTGGCTGCCGAGGACTTTGGGTTTCGGGTGTTCGAGGGCAGGGCGAAAGTGCGCGTCCCACGGGGTGGCGAGGAAGCGGTTGCGGTAGCCCTGGTGGAAATCGTCTTTGTTCTGGGTGACGTCGCTGGTGACGTTTGCGCCGAGCACTTGCGGCTGTTTGCCTTCGTGCACCACTTCCAACAGTAGCCAGAGGTCGTTCCACTCGGCGCGCGGGTGTTCGCTCAGGGCCATGAAGTGGCCGCTGACCAGGGTTGGCTCGTCACCTTTGCCTTCGGCAAGTTTGTAGTCGCTGCGGTGGCGTTCCAGGGCGCGGGTTGCCAGTTGCTTGCCGCGTTCGCGGTCGGTGAAGCGGCCGGGGTAGTCGTAGTCTTCCAGGTCCGGGGCGAACGCGCTTTTGGCGGCGCCCTCGGGCAGGATGCGCGGTTTCTCGAAGTCGTAATCGCGGCGGCTGACGCGGGTAGTGCGGGTTTCCAGGCGCAGGTTGAAGCGCTTGATCACCGGTTTCTCGGCGGCCATGCCGGAGTCTTGCTGGTAGGCCACGGGCGCGAGTTTGCGGAACACCGTCTGGTCGTCGCCGAACACCAGTTTGTGGCCGCTGGCACTGTGCTGGAAGTGGAAGTGAATGCCTTCTTCTTCGCACAGGCGCTGGATGAAATGCAGGTCGGACTCGTCGTACTGCACGCAGTAATTGCGTTCCGGGTAGATCGCGCCGAGCTGGAAGCTGTAGGCGTCGGCCAGGATGCCGCGCGCTTCAAGGACCTGAGCGATGATCTTCGGCACACTTAAATGCTGGAAAATCTGCTGGTCATGGTTGTGGCGCAGGTAGGCGAGTTGCGGTACCAGGCTGATGCTGTAACGGGTCAGGCTTTTGCCGGAATCGCCTTGCTCGATGCGATACACCAGGCCGTGGATGATGCCTTTGCCGGTGGCACCGAAGGTCAGGCAGCCGGGCTTGTGCAGCAACTCTTCGAGTTTCAGGTCGGGGCGCGCGCTGACCAGTTCGATGTCGAAGCAGAACGGCTGATTGAGGGTTTCGCGACCGACGAAGCTGAGTACCTGAAGGTCAACGGAAACGCCTTCCAGCGTCAGGGAAATATGGGTTGCGTTCGCGTCCAGCATGCCTTTAATTCCGTCCTTTGAATAAGCTGGGGCGGATGGTGCAGGATTAAAGCGCCTCGTTCAAGGAAACGAGCCTTCATTTACCGACTAAAGTCGTCTGTAGCCGGTAACAGCCCCCTGCCATCATTGGCACTTACCCCCGTTGGCGGTGTGAGTTACGCCGCCATCGCGAGCAAGCTCGCTCCCACATTCGACCGCGATCCAATGTGGGAGCGAGCCTGCTCGCGAAGAGACCATCAGCCTCAGCGAAGATCCAACTGCTGGCGATACGGCAAGTCCGGTCCGGTCTTGCTGCAAGTCAGCGCCGCAGCTTGCACCGCAAACTTCAACATCCCGTCGATCTGCTCGCGGCTGAGCTGCTGCACACCCTCAACCGAATCCAGCTGCTGCTCGGTCAGCCAGGTAATCAACGCCGCCTGGAACGTATCGCCAGCGCCCACGGTGTCGGCGATTTTCACTGAACTCGCCGGCACCGACCAGGAGCCATGCAGGCGGCTGAACACCGTCGCCCCCTCGCCACCACGGGTCAGAAACACCAACTGACAACGATGCTGCAGCCAGCCTTCAATCACCCGCTGCGGATCCTGCTCGGGGTACAACAGGCTCAAATCTTCATCACTGACTTTGATCAGGTCGGCCAGCTCAACCAAGGTCGCAATTCGCGAACGCCACAGGTCGATATTCGGCTCAGGATTGAGCCGCACGTTGGGATCAAGGCTGATCAAGCGTTTGCCGCTTTCCCGTTGCACCAATGCCAACAGCGTGTCGGCAATCGGTTGCACCACCAGCGAGAACGAACCGATATGCAAGCCGCGCACTTCAGGTCCCAGTTCCGGCAGATGCTCGGTTTTCAGCTGACGATCCGCGCACCCTTCACCCCGGAAGCTGTAATGCGGCGAACCATTGGCACCGACGGCCACCATCGCCAAGGTCGTAGGCGCAGCGAAATCCACCAGGTAATCCGGCCGCACGCCTTCATCCTGCAGGACCTGCTGCAAGCGCCGACCGAGATAGTCGGTCGACAACCCGGCAAACAGCGCCGCGTCCACGCCCAAACGGCGCAAACCCACCGCGACATTGAACGGCGAGCCGCCGGCAATCGCCTTGAAATTCACTTTTGAAGCCAGGCCGCTGGCATCGTCTTCACTGAAGAAATCGAACAGCGCTTCGCCACACACCAGGTACATAGTTATTCACTCTTTAAAGGGTTGCGACATGCTGTTGATAGCGTTCGTAGGCCTGCTGACAGGCTGCCACATTGTCTGCCATCGGCAAGGTTTCGCTGGCTGGATCGAGCTTCACGCAACGCTCGCAAAGGTCCGCCAGACTGTCTTCATGCCCGTTTGCCCAGGACTTGCACCACGCGGCCTGAATCGCGGCGCCAAGGGCCGCGGCTTCGCTTTGTTCGGTGCAGATGACTGGGGTGTTCATGATGTCAGCGACGATCTGCCGCCACACCGGGCTTTTCGAGCCGCCGCCGATCAGGCAGATGCTGCGGCTTTGTAAGCCATTCTGGCGCAGCAGGTCCAGTCCATAACGCAAACCGAAGGTCGTGCCTTCGACCACCGCGCGGCACAGGTTGGCCTGAGTCAGGTTGGTCATCGTCAACCCCAGCAAGCTGCCGGTGGCATGGGGCAGGGCGGGGACGCGCTCGCCGTTAAGGAACGGCAGCATGCACACGCCTTCGGCACCGATGGGTGCTTGCGCGACGAGGGCATTGAACTGTTCGATATCCAGCTCGAACAACTCCCGAATCACACCGGTCGCGTTGGTCAGGTTCATGGTGCAGATCAGCGGCAGCCAGCCACCGCTGGAGGAGCAGAACGTTGCGACTGAAGCGTCCGCACTGACCTTCGGTTGATCCGCATAGGCGTATATCGTCCCCGAAGAACCGAGGCTCATGGTGATAGCGCCGGGCTTGATGTTGCCGGTGCCGATGGCGCCCATCATGTTGTCGCCACCGCCGCTGGAGACCAGCGCCTGCGGGTTGATGCCCAGGTGTTCGGCGATGCTCGGCAGGATCGTGCCGACCGCTTGATGAGCGTCGATCAGCTCCGGCAGCGCGGCTTGCAGTCGCCCGGTGGGATCGATGTCACGCAGCAGCTGCAAATCCCACTGGCGGGTGCGCACGTTGAAATAGCCGGTGCCCGAGGCGTCGCCGTACTCGCTGCAACTGCGGCCGGTGAGCCAATAGTTGAGGTAGTCGTGGGGCAGCAGGATGCGCGCGATGCGAGCGAAAATCTTTGGATGTTGTTCTTTGCTCCAGAGCAGTTTTGAGACGGTGTAGCCCGGCGCGATCACAACGCCGAGGCGTTCCAGCGAGCCTTTTTCGCCACCCAGATGGGTCAGCAGACGGTCGTTTTCCGGGGTGGATTCGGTGTCACACCAGAGTTTGGCCGGACGCAGCACCTGGCCCTGATCGTCGAGCAGCACCAACCCATGTTGCTGGCCGGAAACGCCGATGCCGAGGATGTCCTGGCCGTCGACCTTTGCCGCGAGCAATGCACGGCGGGTGGCAAGCGCGAAGGCTTCCAGCCATTGCGAGGTGTCTTGCTCGCGGTGGCCATTGGCGCCACTGATCAGGCTGTGCGCTGCAGCGCCCTGGCCCAGCACCTGACCGCTGACGGCGTCGAGGATGATGGCTTTGGTGCCTTGGGTGCCGCAGTCGATGCCGAGGAATAGTTGTTGGTTTGCCATGGGATGTCCTTGGTGTGTCAGGTCGATCTCGTTGAACCCATTAGCGAGCAAGCCCGCTCCCGCACTTGATCTGAGGTGGCCACAAATGTTGTATACGCCAGCTATCTAATGTGGGAGCGGGCTTGCTCGCGAAGACGGCAGCAGGTTCACCGCCGTACTTACGCCAGTACCCGCTCCAAAGTCCGCGACACACCGACGTCCCGCAAGCTGTTACAGCACCACTCAAACGCCGCCACAAACTCGGGCGAATACGGGATCGCCGTACCAAAAATCTCCTCAGCCGTCAGCAACCGCTGCGTGATCAACGCATCATCCGCCACCAACGCCTGACAGAACGCCGCCCGCGGATCAGGAATGCTGTAGGTATCGCCATTCTCATCCACGCCCTTCAAATACAACGCCCAAGCCGCTACTACTAATGCGGCCCGTTTGGTCTCCTGTCCATCAGCAATCAATCGATTGATCGTCGGCACCGTGAACTTCGGAAACTTCGACGAACCGTCCGAACACACGCGCTCGAGCTGATCGGCAATCGCCTGGTTGGAGAAGCGCGCCTCCAGGGTGTTTTTGTACTCGGTCAGGTCAATCCCCGGCACGGGTGAGAGTTGCGGGGTCACGTCCAGGTCCATGTAGGCACGCATGTAGCGCACGAACAGCGGGTCGTTCATGGTTTCGTGAACGAAGCGGTAACCCTTCAAAAAACCCAGATAAGTGAGTGCGAGGTGACTGCCGTTGAGCAGTTTGATTTTCATCTCTTCGTAGGGCGTGACGTCGTCGGTGAACTGGACGTCGACCTTTTCCCAGGCCGGACGACCGTTGACGAACTTGTCTTCCAGTACCCATTGCACGAAGGGTTCACAGACCACCGGCCAGGCGTCGTCGATAGCGTGTTTATCGTGCAGTTGCAGCTTGTGTTCGGTGCTGGTCATCGGCGTGATGCGGTCGACCATCGCGTTGGGGAAACTCACGTTGGTGGCGATCCAGTCCCCTAGCTCGGCATCGCCCAGGGCGGCGAACGCCAGTAACGCTTTGCGGGTGACCGCGCCGTTGTGCGGCAGGTTATCGCAGGACATCAAGGTGAATGCCGGCGTGCCGGCTGCGCGACGTTTGGCCAGCGCGGCGCAGAGAAAACCGAACACGGTTTTCGGTGCGTTCGGGTGTGCCAGGTCGTGCTGGATTTGCGGCAGTTGGGCCATAAACTCGCCGTTGCTGTCGTCGATGCAGTAGCCGCCTTCGGTAATGGTCAGCGAAACGATACGGATCTCGGGGCTGGCGAGTTTGTCGATCAGCGCTTGTGCGCCGTCTTCGGCCAAAAGCATGTCGCGAATCGCGCCGATCACCCGAACTTCGGTGTCGTCGGTATCGCCCAGCTCGAACAGGGTGAAGAGGTAATCCTGCTCTTTGAGATCGTCCCGGGCGCGGCGGTCTTCGGCGCGCAGACCGACGCCGCAAATCGCCCAGTCCAGGTCTTCGCCGGTATTCATCAACGCATCGGTGTAATACGCCTGATGCGCCCGGTGGAAACCGCCGACACCGATGTGCGCGATGCCTTGGCGGGTGTCGCTCAGGGCGTAGGCGGGCAGGACCACCTCGGGGGCGAGGCGGTTGAGGTTTTGTTTATTGAGTTTCATCACAAGGTCTCGAAATCAGGCCGCAGCGCGTAGTGGGCGGGTCAGCGCCACACCGTCGGCATCGAATAAATGGCAGTGTTCGGCGTCCAGATGCAGGCTCAGCGACTCGCCATAACGGCTGGCCAGGTCGCCGCGAACGCGCATCGTCAAGGCTTCGTCGGACGAGGTCACCACGTGGCAGAAGGTGTCGCTGCCCAGGCGTTCGCTGACGTCGGCCGTGACCTGCAAAGTGCAGTCGCCGGTTTGCGCGAGATTCAGATGCTCCGGGCGAATGCCCAACGTCACCGCTCCGCCGACACTCAGGTTGGCACCGCTCAACGGCAAGGTAATCCGGGTTCCGGCGTCCAGCAGCACTTCACAGCTCTGGCTTTCGACGCGGGTGACTTTGCCCTTGAGGAAACCCATTTTCGGCGTGCCAAGGAACCCGGCGACAAACAGGTTGGCCGGCTGGTGATACAGATCCAGCGGCGAACCCACTTGTTCAACCTTGCCGCCATTGAGTACGACAACCTTGTCGGCCATGGTCATGGCTTCGACCTGATCGTGGGTCACGTAGATCATCGTGGCTTGCAGTTCTTTGTGCAGGCGCAACAGTTCCAGGCGCATCTGCACGCGCAGGGCGGCGTCGAGGTTGGATAGTGGTTCGTCGAACAGGAAGATCTTCGGATTGCGCACGATGGCCCGGCCGATGGCCACGCGCTGACGCTGACCGCCGGACAACTGTTTTGGTTTACGTTCGAGCATCGGCCCGAGTTCGAGGATGCGCGCCGCTTCGCCGACTTTCTTCTCGACTTCGGTTTTCGGTACGCCGGCCAGGTCGAGGGCAAACGACATGTTTTTGCGCACGCTCATGTGCGGGTACAGGGCGTAGGTCTGGAACACCATCGCCAGGTCGCGCTTGGCCGGGCTGACTTCGGTGATGTCGCGGCCATCGAGTTCGATGGTGCCGCCGCTGACTTCTTCCAGGCCGGCGATCAGGCGCAGCAGGGTGGATTTGCCGCAGCCCGACGGCCCGACGAACACCACGAACTCGCGGTCGTTCACTTCCAGGTCGATGCCTTTGATGATGGAAAAGCCTTCGAAGCCTTTTTGCAGATTCTTGATTTTCAGGTTGGCCATGGTGGTGGGCCTCCGCTTGTTGTTTTTTAAGATCAAAAGATCGCAGCCTTCGGCAGCACCTACACGGAACGTCCGGCCGATGCGGTGCCCCTGAGCTGCCGCAGGCTGCGATCTTTTGCTTTTGATTCATTTCACGGCGCCGAACGACAGACCGCGGACCAATTGTTTCTGGCTGATCCAGCCGAAGATCAGGATCGGCGCGCAGGCCAGCGTCGACACCGCCGACAACTTGGCCCAGAACAGACCTTCGGGACTGGAGTACGAGGCGATCAATGCGGTCAGCGGCGCGGCTTTCGACGAGGTCAGGTTCAAGGACCAGAACGCCTCGTTCCAGCACAGGATCAGCGACAACAGCACCGTGGACGCCAGGCCACCCTTGGCGATCGGCAGCAGCACCCGGACCATTTCCTGCCACAGCGTGGCACCGTCCAGGCGCGCGGCTTCGAGGATGTCCTTGGGGATGTCCTTGAAGTAGGTGTAAATCATCCAGACCACGATCGGCAGGTTGATCAGCGTGTAGATCACGATCAGCGCGATGCGCGTATCGAGCAGGCCGAAACTCTTGGCCAGCAAGTAGATCGGCATCAGCACGCCCACCGGTGGCAGCATCTTGGTGGAGAGCATCCACAGCAGCGTGCCTTTGGTGCGTTTGGTTTCGTAGAACGCCATCGAGTAGGCCGCCGGCACCGCGATCAGCAGGCACAGAGCTGTGGCGCTGAAGGAAATCACCACCGAGTTCCAGGCGAAGCTGAAGTAATCACTGCGCTCGTTGATGTGCAGGTAGTTCGCAAGCGTCGGCGTGAAGATGAACTGCGGCGGCGTGGCGAACGCATCGATTTCGGTTTTGAAACTGGTCATCACCATCCAGAAGATCGGGAAGAAGATCAGGATCGCGATGGCCCAGGCCAGGGTGCCGAGCAGCAGGCTTTGCAGACGGCGGGATTGTTGAAGGGTCATGGCTCAGGCCTCAGGCTTTGTCTGTCAGGTTTTTGCCGATCATCCGCACCAGCACGATGGCCGCGATGTTGGCGATCACCACCGCGATCAAGCCACCGGCGGACGCCATGCCGACGTCGAACTGCACCAGCGCCTGGTTGTAGATCAGGTAGGCGAGGTTGGTCGAGGCGTAGCCAGGGCCGCCGTTGGTGGTGGTGAAGATTTCGGCGAACACCGAGAGCAGGAAGATGGTTTCGATCATCACCACCACCGCAATCGGGCGTGCCAGGTGCGGCAGGGTCAGGTGCCAGAAGATCGCGATCGGCCCGGCACCGTCGAGGCGCGCGGCTTCTTTCTGCTCCTGGTCGAGGGACTGCATGGCGGTCATCAGGATCAGGATCGCGAACGGCAGCCATTGCCAGGACACAATGATGATGATCGACAGCAGCGGGTAATGCGCCAGCCAGTCCACCGGCTGCGCGCCGAACAGCTTCCAGACGTAGGCGAGGATCCCCGAGACCGGGTGGAAAATCAGGTTCTTCCAGATCAGCGCACCGACGGTGGGCATGATGAAAAATGGCGAGATCAGCATCACCCGTACGATGCCGCGACCGAGAAACTCACTGGCCTCCAGCAGCGCACTGATCAACACGCCGAACACCACGCTGATCAGCAGCACGCTGCCGACCAGCAACAAGGTGTTGGTGGCGCCGGGCAGGAAACCCGAGTCACTGAGGAAGTAGCTGAAGTTCTCCAGCCCGACGAACTCGTTTTCACCGGGGTAGAGCAGGTTGTAGCGGATCAGCGAGAAGTAAACGGTCATGCCCAGCGGCACGATCATCCACAGCAGCAACAACGCCACCGAGGGGCTGACCAGAAACCAGCCGGGGTTGGCCAACCGGCTTTTACGCACAGGTTGGTGAATGTCCATGTGAGCTTTGGCAGTTGAAATATTCATGGGATAGAACCGATAAGGAACAGACAAATGAAGAACAACTGTGGGAGCGAGCTTGCTCGCGATAGCGATCGTTCAGCCGACATAGATGTTGAATGTCATGGCCTCATCGCGAGCAAGCTCGCTCCCACAGGGGGACGCGGGTTACTTGGGGTAACCGGCGCGCTTCATTTCACGTTCTGTGGTTGACTGGGCAGCGGTCAGGGCCTGGTCGACCGTGGTCTGGCCGATCAGTGCCGCCGAGAACAGCTTGCCGACCTGGGTGCCCACGGCCTGGAATTCAGGAATGGTCACCAACTGGATGCCGATATAGGGCACGGGTTTGAGGGTCGGTTTGCTCGGGTCTGCGGCTTTCAGCGACTCGAGGGTCACCTTGGCGAACGGCGCAGCCTTCATGTACTCATCGCTGTACGTCGAAGCGCGGGTACCTGGCGGTACGTTGGCAATGCCGTCTTTCTCGGCAACCAACGCTCCATATTCTTTGGAAGTGGCCCAGGCGCTGAAGGTTTTCGCCGCGTCCTTGGCCTTGGAGCTGGTCGGAATTGCCAGCGCCCAGGAATACAACCAGGCCGAGCCCTTGTCGGTGGTCTCGTGCGGTGCGTAGGTGAAGCCGACGTGGTCGCTGACCTTGCTTTGGGTCTTGTCGGTGACGAAGGAACCGGCGACGCTGGCATCGACCCAGATCGCGCACTTGCCACTGTTAAACAGCGCGAGGTTTTCGTTGAAACCGTTGCTCGATGCACCCGGTGGACCGGAGTTCTTCATGGTGTCGACGTAGAAGTTCAGCGCGTTTTTCCACTCGGGGCCGGTGAATTCCGGCTTCCACTGCTCATCGAACCAGCGCGCACCATAGGCATTGGCGACGGTGGTGATCAGCGCCATGTTCTCGCCCCAACCGGCCTTGCCGCGCAGGCAAATGCCGTACTGTTCTTTATCCTTATTGGTGAGCTTGCTGGCGAATTCACTGATCTGGGTCCAGGTCGGATGCTCGGGCATGGTCAGCCCGGCTTCCTTGAACAGATCGGTGCGGTAATAGGTGATGGAGCTTTCAGCGTAGAAGGGCAAGGCATACAGCGAACCCTTGACCGACAGGCCTTCACGCACCGATGGAAACACATCGTCGAGGGCGTAGCTGGCCGGCAAATCCTTCATCGGCTCCAGCCAACCCTTGGCGCCCCAGAGTGCGGCTTCGTACATGCCAATGGTCAGTACATCGAACTGTCCGCCCTGAGTGGCGATGTCGGTGGTCAGGCGTTGGCGCAGGACATTTTCTTCCAGCACCACCCAATTGAGCTTGATGTCCGGGTGCTCGGCCTCGAAGGTTTTCGAGAGTTTTTGCATGCGGATCATGTCGCTGTTGTTGACGGTGGCGATGGTCAGGGTCTGGGCGCCGAGGCTGACGCTGCTGAGGGTCATGCAGGTGAGGGCAAGCAGAGCTTTTACAGAAGGTTGCATCGTGCACTCCTTTTCTGCACCCGGCGGGTTACAGAAGGACAGTTATTGTTTTTGTGTCTTCCGACGGCAGGAAGAATGTGCACTGATTACAGCCTTCAATTGATGACGTGACAAATCATCCATCGCACTTGAATCGATACTATTTTGCACTTGGGTTTGGAAGGAGAGGTGCAGGGAACGGCTTTTTAGCGGTTAGACCCTATGGATTCCGTACAGGTTTTCGGGCCCCAAGATCAAAAAATCGCAGGCTCCGCCAGCTCCTACATTGGAATGCGATCCCCTGTAGGAGGTGGCGAAGCCTGCGATCTTTTGATCTTTCTTTACCCGAGATTTTGCTCAGTCAACCGCTGCACCGCCAACCGCCGGTAATGGGACGGCGTCATGCCCTTGAGTTGCTGAAAGCGCCGATTGAAGTTGGAAATATTGTTGAAGCCCGATTCGAAACACACATCGGTTACCGGTTTGTCACCGTCGGCCAACAGCTCACAGGATTTGCTGATGCGCAGTCGATTGACGAATTCGATGAAACAGCGGCCGGTGGCTTGCTTGAACACTCGACTGAAATAAGTCGGCTTCATGCCCAAATGCTCGGCGACTTCCTCCAGCGGCAGTTCACGGGCGTAATGCGCGAAGATGTAATCCACCGCCCGGTTGGTGCGATCAATATTGTGCTCGTCGGCCAATTGCGGTGTCGTGGCCCCGGACAGCAGCTGATAGTCGTCAGAGGTCGCCAGCAACTCCAGCAGAATGAAAAAGTGCCCGAGGCGCGTAACGCCTTTGGTGTCGGCGATGCGCTGCATCAAAGTCATGGCCTGGCGGATAGTGCGCTTGCAGCGAAACTCGATGCCGTACTGGGCGCGCTCCAACAGCGGCGCCAGCGTCTTGAGCTCGGCAAACACCAAGTGGCCGCTGTCGAACAACTCGTCCGTGAAATTGACCAGCATGTCGCGCTTGGGCACCACTTCGTCTTCGGCCACCTGGCTAATCCAGTTGTGGGGCAGGTTGGGGCCGGTGAGAAACAGCGATTCCGGATAGAAGTTACCGATGTAGTCACCGATGAACACTTTGCCGGAGCTGGCGACGATCAGGTGCAGTTCGTATTCCTTGTGAAAATGCCAGCGCACCAACGGGCAGGGAAAACCGTGCTGACGATAGATGATGGACAACCCGTTATGGTCGTCCATCAGTTCGTAGGAGGGGTCTGTCACGCGGGCTGTTCGGGTCATGTCAGGACGCTTTTCTTGTTATCGCTATCGGATCATGCCTCTTTTGGCGCCTGCTGTGCCAGCCTGCTATGGCTTTCGCTTAGGCCGGCGCGTGCAACCTGTCTCCGTAAACCGCTTTCATGCTGGTGGCGCTACAGCAGTAGCGGACAATATCCGCCTCGTCAAAAAAATCGGTGCTGATGATGCTGCAACGGGTGACCCAGTCGCGGGTGGTGTGGAACCAGTCGTTGATTTGATTTTTGATGTGCTGCGGGCCACCCAACAGCGAATAGCACGTCGCCGGCAAAGACCAGAGAAATCTCTCGTAAGGCGCCCCCACAAGGGTGGTCTGGATATGCGATTGCAGATCGATGGTGTCGGTGAATACCTTGCCGTTCCACTTGTGAGGTATTTGCGGCCAGAAATAATCACTGTCGAGTCCGGGTTTCGCCTGTGCTGCCATGACAATGCGGCGCTGCGAACTGGCGCGCTTGAGCTGTTCCACTGTACTGCGCGCGTCCGAAGGACGGATCAAGCGCGAGCCCAGGCGGCGCATCAGTAGATCATTGAGTTGTTGGTAGTCGAAAAGCTTCGCCGCATCCCCTAACTGGTGGAAGTCGAGGACGATGAATTCGTTCGGGTTTCGGTCGAGGAATGTCGTCACCGCGTCGATCAGTTCATCAAGAATGCGGTGGGATTGATAGCCGTTGTGATGGAAGTAGAACACCGGTACTACCGGGCCGGCGGTACAGCCAAGCCGGATATCGAACGCCCGTGCGCCGTTGGCCAGTTGCCAGGCAAATGAGTCGTTCTGGCACGTTGTCCAGTTGCCGACCACCACCTCATAGTTGGGCGCTTTTTTGTCCATGCCAGCGTTGTGCGTGCCGGGCCAGACAATATCAGTCAGCTTCAACTGGCCGATATCCAGTACGTTGCTCATCCATCGCTGTTTGTCGAGTGTGGTTGCTGTATTGCGGGTCATGACAGTTCCTTGTCGTTGATTCGCCCCATCCATGGGGAGAAGAAGTTCATGTGTCGGATGTGGCTGGGTGCTACATCCGTATCACTCGCCTGAGACAAAAGGCTTCATGACCCAGCATAGAGGTGCGTGGCAGTATTGCCAGCGGTGGAAACACTTACACAAGAATAGCTATTTGATGGCGCGAAAATTGTTAATTTCGCTTGCTCGCTTTGGTCAGGTTTACAGTTCGGCAATAAGAGACAATGTTGGACTCTTCAATAAAGTCGACATTGATGATGTTGCACTTTAACGCCCAGTCATTTTTCTTCGGGTCGAACCAGGAGTTAAGCTCATCATGAATGTCCACGGGGTCGCCGAGAGCGCTGTAACTGGTGGCGGAAAGCGACCATGGTGCCCATGTGCCTGGCGGGTATTTCAGCACATTAATAATGTGCTTTTCCAAATCCGCGGTGCTGGTAATACCGCTGCCAGACCATTTGTGCTTGATCTGCTCATGAAATACATTTCGATCAAGAGCACTGTGCCATGGGGTCGCGACCAGTATCCTTTGGCGTGGACTGATTTGCTTGAGTCTATTAAGGCTCAGGCCCTGGTTTTGGGCAGGAATCATTCGATCGCCGATAAACCTCAATATCATGTCGTTGAAGTATTTGAAGTCAAATGGTTGCTTGCCGTCCTTGAGTTGGTGAAAATCCAGAATGACAAATTCATCAGGGTTTTCCAAAAGGAATTTATTTAGATCGGTTACCAGGTTTCCCAACGTGCGGTTAGAACGGTGACGGTCATGTAAAAATATGAATTTTCCTAACCCTGGGGCAGTGGCGTCATAAATCAAACGGGCATCAAGTGCTCGGGACCCATGACACAGTTGGCTGTAGAACGATTCATGCTGACAGGCCACCCAGTGGGCGGGAGGGCCGAAAAACGGCCAGGACGCTTTCCAGTCGCAGCCAGCATTATGAGTGCCAGGCAGAGTCAGTTCGCAGAGCGATAAAGTGTCAATGGCCGGCGTGGCGGACATCCAGTTATTATTGGCGTAGTTGCTCATTTAATGCATCCTTGCATTTACTTATAGGAAGGGTTGATGGTGCCGAACTTAACTAAGCTTGGCTGGGTGTTTATAAGGAGGATGTTGGGCTCGGTCAATAACAGCGGTAATGCAAAATGTTTGTTGTTGGTGTGAGCTCTATAACGGATTTCGATTCTTCGCTTCAATCCATTGCGCCATGTATTGCGTACTTTTATGGTGGTGATGACGCAACATGCTTCCCGTAAAGTTGTCGCTTCTAAGTTGTGCCAAGTATTGTTGGCAATACAACAACTTTTCGATCAGCGCCGGACCATGTTCCGATTGTCGATAACGACCGGCCAGCAATGTCTTCCCTTGGGATTGGGCGTCCGTCCACAGAGCCTCGTCCTTGTACAGCTGAACCGCGCAATCGGCGAACGCCTGTGCTGTTCGGGTCACAGCCCCCGGCCAGAGATGTTCGCCATGCATCGCTTCTGCGCCGATTGGCGTTGTGATCGTGGGCGTGCCACACAACATGGCGTCGACAATCTTGCCTTTGATACCAGCACCAAAGCGTAGGGGCGCAAGACAGATACGCGCGCCAGACATGACTTCTAACGCATCTTCTGCCCAGTTCATTACATGAAAACCCTGGCTGGCGTTGTGCAGCGCAGTCGCCTTGGGGGGCGTGTAAGCACCGTATATGTGCAACTGAGCGGCGGGCAGTTGCGCGCGGATCAGCGGCCAGATAGTGGTTTTCATCCAGAGCACCGCATCCCAATTGGGCGCATGACGGAAGTTGCCGATGCTGAGAAAGTGCGCGCGGTCTTCAAACGAAACCGGGGGCGCGCTCGGTAGATCAACCATCAGCGGACACCAGTGCAGCAAGTGGCGCGGCAGCTTGAATTGCTCGACCAGCAACTCGATCTCTACTTCGGAAACCATCAGACTCAAGTCGCAACGATAAATCGCTGCGATTTCCCGTTTGGCCAGATCGGTCTGGGCCATGAACTCAAACTCTTCACGTAATGCCGGCGCGAACAGTTGATTGAAATCATTGGCGTCGTCGCTGGCCTTCAAGCGCTCCTTGAGGCGTTGATGGCGGGCATCTCGCAGGCTTCGCAGATCGGAGGTCTCAAGCACGCGCAAGGCAGCGGGACAGTGGTTTTCAACGCGCCAGCCGAACTGTTCTTCCATCATGAACTGATCGAACAGAACGATATCGGGGGCCAGTTCGCTGATAAAGGTGTCGAAACTGCTGTTGTTCAATTCGATCGGGACTTCGCGAATGCCCAAGACCGTCAGGTCTGCCCGGTGTTCACCGGTGCCGGCCGGGCTACTGAAAGTAATGTCCCAGCCTTGCTGCAAGAAGGTCTCGAGAATTTGCATCATGTGCCCGCCGGCCGCCGAAGAGCGGGGCTCGGGCCAGACGTAGCCGATGATCAGGACTTTGGTGGAGGAGGGCTGACTCATGGGGCATTCCTTGATGCGGGCACTGGGCGTCGAAAAAGCGCGCAATTAAACCACAGTCAGTTGTTTCCATTCAGCCAATCTGCCGCAGGCCGACCTGCGGCAGATCGTGTGGCTTTAACCGGATTCAACTTCACAAGAGCCTCCCAGCCGATGTAGCCGTTCTGGCTTCTTTCGAGCGCCTTCGACATCGTCTCAATGTTTCGCCGGTACGAGGCTGGATCTTTCGATAACTGGCTAAGCAGTGATGTGGTCAGTGCGAACGAATCCGCATTATTGAAAGCGTTGGCCTTGTCGATCACTTTCAGCGTACCCGGATCACGCAGGTGGCCGGATGCCAGGTTAATCAGCGGAGCAACATCCACTCGTTGGTAGTTACCTTGGCGTCCGGATATTGGATTGTGGGCATAGGAGTGATCCAGTGTGTTGGGGGCTCCATGAAACAACTCATGAACAATGTCATCGGCGAGTACCTCATGGCTATAGCCTTCGGTACGGAACTGCCGATTGAAGTTATGGATATAGATGCGCATGAACTTCTTTTTGGCTGCTTCCTTCGGGGTTGCGCGTGCTCATTCTGCATACCAGTCCGGGTTCAGGGCTGCATAACTTTCCGACTCCGCGGTGTCCAGGACAAAGTTGTCGGGTGTGACTTTGGCAATATCGCTTTTTACTTCGTTCAGGTGATTCAGAAGTTTGCGTCGACCTTGACTGGAGTTGTCACCTTACAGCAGTTTCACAATCTTCCCAGAGTCGGTTTCAAGTGAAGCGTCCGTCAGGACTCTGATAGCATCGTCGATCTTTGCAATAGAGGCTGGCACGCGTCCTTGAGCAGTTTGCGGGTGTAGGATGCCGGCATCAGCTTATCCAGCTTGAGCAGATGCCAGATTTTCGTTGGTTCGAAGTTGTTGAGCTTCGCTCCCCATGGCTGACCGTGCCGGTTGAGTGCGTACCAGTTGTCGTTCTGGCGTATACCCCAGACCCGGAAAAGGTCTTTCGAAGATTCCACGGGGCGCCAGGTTCCAAGACGAATGATGTCTGGATCGCCGGCTCTGGCCAATTGCTCGTATTGAGTCTGACCCGTCAACTGGCGAAGATCGGAAATGCCGTTTTCCAAGGCCGCAACACTCCCGTTAAAACCTTTGCGCAACAGTTTCGCGCCACCTATAAGCAAATCCGTAACGCCATCCAGCGGATTTAGCAAGCTGCTCACCAGGCCCAGGCCGGTCTTGGCCATGGCGCTGGCTTTCGTTGCAAGGGTCATGCTTTTGACGGCAAGACTGGCTACCTTACCGATGACCCCGACCACCAACAGAAGTGTCATCGCAGCTTCCAGGGTGCAGGCACCTACTCCTTGGAACTGTCGATCCAGATCGTCTGAATTGATGTCTTCGATGCATGACTTGAACGGTACGACAATATTGAGAAACGTGTTCAAATCTTCTTCACGTTCTGCGCGCAATGCCTCCAGCCGGGTTTGCCCCCAACATTCTTTTACCAACTCATCGTAGGTTGCGATTGGCCGGTGCTTGAGCACGAAGTTCGCGAGCGGGTCGAATTCACTTGAATAGAAACTTTGGTAATAGCCTTTGCTTTCAATGTTCGAAGGCAGGCGTGTCGCTGATAGTTCACCGATTTTTTCAATGACGCCACGACTGGTATTGACAAGGCCAGGTGTGACTCCATGGGTGTAGCACTCGATGTTGGTAGGCAATTGATGCACCGGTGCCGGGTGGGAATGTTTTTTTTCACTGCTGCGGGGGCTTGTATGTAACAGGTTCTCCCTTTCGATCAGCTCGGCCAGTTCCGTGTTTTCACGGCAGACTCCGTGCAAGGTGAACAGCTCATAACAACTCAGTCGTCCTTCGAAGTAGGTACACATCACCACGCCGTAACGACCGGTGGCCTGCTCTTTGTCTTTCTGACTCTCCATGGGAACCCTTTACTTTACTTTCAGTATGGCGTCAAGGGTGGACGATAATGGATTCATGGGGGGGCGGGTGATTGGATGAAGAGTAGCGACTGAAGGCCGTACAGAGAATATCGTCACCTGTCCGCGCAGCAGCCGCGCCCGATCAAGAAGCGGCAAGGATGAAAGGGCCAGTTTCAAATGCGTACTCATGGCCTGCGTATGTGACACATAGTTTCGATTGAGTTGACGGTAAAACTCTCCATCCGGAGAAATCAGATTGGGGAGCATCTTTGGAAACGCTTTATAAATACTCTCTCCATGCTTCAAGTCCCAATCACCTGTCAGCAGGTCGTTGGACATGATCTTGGGGTGGGGTATAAGCTGAAGGTCTTGATAAGTGTCTTTGAAAGATAATGTCTGTATTTCTAATGGTCATGATAAATCCATTTATTTTCTGGGCGGTATGTTTGAGGTGTCCTCTTTTAATGTTTGAATGGTAGCAAGTGGATGTATGTAAGTGTGTGTTGCATTTGCCTGAAAATAATTACGGCTTTAGTCGGTTGCTATGTTGTTCGGATGCAAATACCTCTTCGCTATAACAGGCAAGAGGTCAGGTGATTTATTGCAGTTTTAAATAATGCTTTTGACTTTGTTCAGCAACTGATCAATGGAAAACGGCTTGCCGATCACGTGCATGCCGTCAGGTACCTCGATGCTTTCGGCATAGCCGCTGGCGAACAGAATCGGCAACTCGGGACGCAGCATGCGCGCCTGTTTGGCCAATTCGCGACCGTCCATGATTGGCAGCCCCACATTGGTCATCGATCAAATCGATGTACTGATCTTCATCGTTGAGAAACTCCAGCGCCTGTTCGCTGCCATTGGCCTCGAGTACCTTGAACGCGGGGCTGGGTCATCGGTATTCCTTGAGACGGGTAATCGGGCAGGGGCGCAATTAAACTACAGCAAGCGTGGCATTGAACTGAACGCTCCGGTGTCAGGCGCAAAAAAATGGATGACCCAGAACAGTCAAGGAAACACGACAACCCCACAGAGCAAAAGGGTTGAGATTGTCGTGTCTTGATTTACTGACCCAGGGTGGCGGGTAGCGTTCTGCAAAACGCCTCGTCGGCGGGTGGTGCCTGATTCGGATACGTATCCGGAAGAACCTTGACCATCGTCGTCTCGACAACGCCGTCCGCGTACTCAGCTTCGAAGAACTCTGCGCTCCAACCCACCTTGGGAGCACGGAGAGTCGTCTGGACGTCCATTGAGGCCGGCAATTGTACTGCGGTGTAGCGCACGCCGCAGTTGTACCGGAAGTCCCGAGCCTGCGGGTTGCGGGCTGTCCACTGGGTCATCCTGATCGGTATTTCGGACAAGGTCAGGTGCAACTTGGTCGATGTGGCGTCAAGGCGTTGTTCCTGTGCCTTTAATCTCGGTGCGGTATTGCCGGTCTGCCGCCGCTTGATATAAGGAATCAGGTTCGCTTCAACAAACGCCCGCACATCGTGGGCGGAATTGGGAATGACCCGAAGTGTATTGTCACCCGGCAGATCCGCAAGATACTGGCGTGAAGCATCCGGGATGAAGAAGTCATCGCCACTGGCGTTGACGATGTATTTCGGGATCTTCAAGCGGTCGGTGTAGCCGGACAGATTCCGATAGGTCATCGGATCTTCGATCTGCATCAGCTGCTTGAACGGCTCGGTCTTGCGTTGGGCTATCACGCCTTGCATGTAGTAGTCGATGTACGCCAGTGGCCAGTTACCGCCGTAGGCGAGAAACGTCTGGTCGAACACTTTTTCCGTGTTCAAGACGTCAATAACAAACGGCACGATGCTATCGACGCGTGAGTCCGCAAGGGCGGACAGCCATACCGCCCAACCGCGTTTCGATGCGCCGGTGGCCAGGAAACTCCGCACCTGGCCTGGCTGCGTTTCCTTTTGCGCCAGGTCCATGGCCTTGACCAGCGCTTCCATCATCGGCACATGCAGCGACATAAAAGGCTGTTGTTTTGGACCCTGCATGAACAGCTTCCAGCTGTGGGCAACGCTGCCATCTTCTGTACGCGGCACGCCGTCATCGTTGTAGGTCAAATACTGGTTAGGGACATTACTGACAGCCACTACGATCAAACCGGTTTGGCGGGCAATGTTGAGCAGTGTTTGCTGCGAAAAGTTGTTGGGTGCTCCCGGAGACTCACCGGACAAAGGGTTGTTGACGCCGTCGTTGGCGACCAGCACGGCACGCGTACCCTTGACGTTGTCGGGAATGTACAGGTCGACTCCATGGGTCCAGTCTGCCGGGGCGACTTGACCGCCCTGGCCCCAGGACTGTGACGTCAACTCGAAGCGCCGGATGTTGACGCCGGGCTGTTGCTCTTGTCCCTTACTGATGTAGCGCAGCGGTTGCGTCGCTTCGGCTTTGCGATAGCAGCTCAATACTTCGCTGAACGCCTGTCCGCTCTGTTCAAAGCAGTGCTGGGGATTGTCGGAAGAGGCTGACTGGCAACCATATCCGGCGATGAGCATCAGCAATAATCCGCTGATTTTCAAATTACGTGCGTAGCGTTCGGTTCGACTCGGCATGGACTCGGTTCCTTATGAGTGGGATCACCGGTCCAATCAAACGCCAGGCGGGCGGCCTTTTCTACTGTCAAACTTGACAGGTCTGAGCCCAAAAACGCCGAAAAATGCAGCCTTACGTCGGTTTATGCAGAAAAGTGCTGGGGCCAGGATGCCCTGTCAACTGTCTCAGACCAGCATGCCTTTGACCTTGTCGCGCAACTGATCAATGGAAAACGGTTTACCAATCACGTGCATACCTTCGGGCACATCAATGCTTTCGGCATAGCCACTAGCAAACAGGATCGGCAACTCAGGGCGCAGCATCCGGGCCTGGGTGGCCAATTCACGGCCGTCCATCACCGGCAAACCGACGTCTGTCATCATCAAATCGATGTACTGATCTTCATCGTTGAGGAATTCCAGCGCCTTTTCACTGCCATCGGCCTCAAGCACCTTGAACTCCAGCTCCTCCAGCACATCGACAATCAGCATGCGCACGATGTCATCGTCTTCGACTACAAGGATGATGGACGTGTTGGAGTACATAGTGGGGGGTTCTCAGGTTGAATTCGCGGTTGCCGGTCGATCGAAATCGCCGGGCTCTTGTTTGAGTAAGTGACGGAACCCGACAAGTTCCCAACGCCGTGGAAAAAAGAATAGCTGTACTCGTGCTGACAAGGATAACCGCTCCTTTGCGTTGGAGCAGTGGAATGTAGGATTTTGCGCGAAAACGCGTCAGAAAATTGGATCAATCCGCCGCTTTTGGGGCAAACTCCTTGGTTTTCAACAGCTCGACAAGGTTTCCCCCATGACATCCGCGTCTTCGGTTGATGAGCAACGATTCCGTAAACTCCTGAGCCGCAACGTCAGCCTGCCGTTGGGTGTCGGCGTGCTCAGTGCAGTGTTCTTTGTTTCGCTGATTACTTATCTGCTGTCGATGATCCAGTGGGTTGAGCACACCGCCCGGGTGATCAATAACGCCAATGAATCGATCAAGCTGACCGTCGATCTGGAAACCGGTATGCGCGGCTTCCTGCTCACTGGCGACGAGCACTTCCTTGAACCGTACGAAATGGCCAAGCCGCGAATCGCTGTCGCCCTCAATACCTTGCTCGAACTGACCGCGGACAACCCGGTGCAGACCGACCGTCTGCACCGGCTCCAGGCCTTGCAGAATGAATGGGCCACTTACGCGCAGGCAATAATTGAATTGCAGCGATCCAGCGGCGATTACCGCAGCGCGGTAAAGGCCGGGCGCGGCAAGCGGCTGACCGATGAGATCCGCAAGCAATTCGAAGACGTGATCGACATGGAGCAACAGTTGCGCACCACGCGCAACGAGGACGTGCGCCGCACCACGATCTGGAGCATCAGCCTTTACCTGTTGTTCATCGCCGGGATCAGCGCATTGCTGGCCTACATTGGCCGTCGGGACTTGCTCAACCTTTCACAAAGTTACAGCGCCAACCTCGCCTCGCAACAGGCCAGCGCCCAGCGTCTGGAGCAGCAGGCCTGGCTGCGCAATGGGCAGACCGAACTGGCCGAACAAGTGCTGGGGCAACTGTCGCTTAATCTGCTGGGCCGCAACATTCTGCAGTTCTGTGCGCAGTACCTGGGCTCTGCCGTAGCAGCCATTTATGTCCGCGAAGACCATGGCGGTCTCAAGCGCATTGCCTCCTACGGTTTCTCTCGCGAGCAGGAAGCGCGCGAACAGCAGATTTACAGCGATGAAGGCATTGTCGGCCAGGTAGCGAACCAGGCTCGCTTGATTCGTCTCGATGACGTACCGAGCGATTACTTCAAGGTCAGCTCCGGCCTGGGCGAAGGTCTGCCGCATAGCGTGCTGGTCGTGCCGACCAGTGACGACGATCGGGTCAACGGTGTGATCGAACTGGGCTTCCTGCGCCCGCTGACGGACCGCGATGTCGAATTGCTTCAGTTGATTGCCGGCAACATCGGTACGTCCATCGAGGCCGCTCGCTATCGCCAGCGCTTGCAGGAAGTGCTGGCCGAAACTCAACAGCTCAACGAAGAGCTGCAGGTTCAGCAAGAAGAACTCAAGACCGCCAACGAAGAACTGGAAGAGCAGTCGCGGATTCTCAAGGAGTCTCAGGCGCACCTGGAAACCCAGCAGGTCGAGCTTGAACAAACCAATGAGCAGCTCGCCGAGCAGGCCGGGAGACTGGCCGAGCAGCGCGACGCCATGGACCTGAAGAACACCGAGCTCAATCAGGCCCAGACCCAGCTCGAAGAACGCGCCGAAGAGTTGCAGCGCTCGAGCAAGTACAAGTCTGAATTCCTCGCCAACATGTCCCACGAGTTGCGCACGCCGCTGAACAGCTCGTTGATCCTGGCCAAGTTGCTGGCGGAAAACCCCCAGGAAAATCTCAGCGCCGAGCAGGTCAAGTTCGCCGAGTCGATCTACTCCGCCGGCAATGATTTGCTCAACTTGATCAACGACATTCTCGACATCTCCAAGGTCGAGGCCGGCAAGCTTGAGATTCGACCGGAGAACACCAGTGTCGCGCGTCTGGTGGATGGCTTGCGCGGGATGTTCCAACCCCTGGCGACCGACAAGAAACTGGATTTCCAGGTCGAGGTGCAGGCCGGTGCGCCGATGATGATCTTCACCGATCGCCAGCGTCTGGAGCAGGTGATTAAGAACCTGCTGTCCAACGCGGTGAAATTCACCGAAAGAGGTACGGTCAGCCTGACGGTCGCCAGCCAGCCAGGCGACGGTATCGCCTTTATCATTCGCGATTCGGGGATTGGCATTGCCGCGGATCAGCAGGAGAGCATTTTCGAAGCCTTCCGCCAGGCCGATGGCACCACCAATCGCCGTTACGGCGGCACCGGCCTGGGCTTGTCGATTTCCCGTGACCTGGCCGCCTTGCTCGGCGGTTCCATCAGTGTCACCAGCGAGCCGGGGCAGGGCAGTGTGTTTACGCTGGTTTTGCCGCAGCAATACGTTGAACCGGGCGAAGAGCCTGTCGAACCGATGAGAGCCACGCCGGTGGCCATTACACCGAGAGTGACGCCGGCCGCGCTGGTGCCGTTGATTGCTGATGTCGATATTCCGCGTTTCGACGACGATCGCACCAAGGCGCCCTTCGCCACTCGTTGCATTCTGGTGGTGGAAGACGAGCCGAACTTTGCCAATATTCTTTATGACCTGGCGCATGAGCTGGGGTATCAATGCCTGGTGGCGCACGGCGCCGACGAGGGTTACGACCTGGCCAAGGAGTTCATCCCGGACGCCATTCTGCTGGACATGCGCCTGCCGGATCATTCCGGGTTGACTGTGTTGCAACGCCTGAAGGAACACGCTGAAACCCGGCACATTCCGGTGCATGTGATTTCGGTGGAAGACCGGGTCGAAGCCGCGATGCACATGGGCGCCATTGGTTACGCGGTCAAGCCGACTACCCGAGAAGAACTCAAGGACGTGTTTGCCCGCCTTGAGGCCAAGCTGACCCAAAAGGTCAAACGGGTCCTGCTGGTCGAAGACGATGATCTGCAGCGCGACAGCATCGCCCGGCTGATCGGCGACGATGACATCGAGATCACTGCCGTTGGCCTGGCCCAGGATGCACTGGACCTGCTGCGCACGACGGTTTTCGATTGCATGATCATCGACCTGAAGTTGCCGGACATGCTCGGCAACGATCTGCTCAAGCGCATGTCCACCGAAGATATCTGCTCGTTCCCGCCGGTGATCGTCTACACCGGGCGCAACCTGACCCGGGACGAAGAGGCGGACCTGCGCAAGTATTCGCGCTCGATCATCATCAAGGGCGCGCGCTCGCCAGAGCGTTTGCTGGATGAGGTCACACTCTTTCTGCACAAAGTCGAATCCAGGTTGTCCCATGAGCGCCAGAGGATGCTCAAGACCGCGCGCAGCCGCGACAAGGTTTTCGAGGGTCGCAAGGTGCTGCTGGTGGACGACGATGTACGCAATATCTTCGCCCTCACCAGTGCTCTGGAGCAAAAGGGTGCAGTCGTGGTCATCGGCCGGAACGGCCGTGAAGCGATTGAAAGACTGAATGAAGTCGAGGACATCGATCTGGTGTTGATGGACGTGATGATGCCGGAGATGGATGGCTACGAAGCCACCATCGAGATTCGCAAGGACCCGCGCTGGCGCAAGCTGCCGATCATTGCGGTGACGGCCAAGGCCATGAAGGACGATCAGGAGCGCTGCTTGCAAGCGGGCTCCAATGATTACCTGGCCAAGCCCATTGACCTGGATCGCCTGTTCTCGCTGATTCGCGTGTGGTTACCAAAAATGGAACGCATTTAGTGGAACGCAATTTTTCAGTGGAGCGAAATAGCGAAATCGAAATTCGCTTGTTGATCGAGGCGATCTACCTCAAATACAGCTATGACTTTCGCGACTACTCCGGCGCTTCGATCAAGCGCCGGGTCAATCACGCGTTGAGCCAGTTCGAGTGCACGACCATTTCAGCGTTGCAGGAAAAGGTCCTGCACGACCCGACGGCGTTCATGCAGTTACTGCAACTGCTGACGATCCCGGTCAGCGAAATGTTCCGCGACCCTTCGCATTTCCTCGCGATCCGCAAGGAAGTGGTGCCGCTGCTCAAGACTTACCCCTCGATCAAGATCTGGATCGCCGGTTGCAGCACGGGGGAAGAGGTCTATTCGATGGCCATTCTGCTGCGTGAAGAGGGCTTGCTCGATCGCACCATCATCTACGCCACCGACATCAATCCGCGCTCGCTGGACAAGGCCAAGCAAGGGATTTTCTCCATGGAGAATGTCCGCGCCTACACTCATAACTACCAGCAGGCAGGTGGCCAGCGTTCGTTCGTCGACTACTACACGGCGGCTTACGGTTACGCCATTTTTGACAAGACACTGTGTGAGAACGTGACCTTCGCCGATCACAGCCTCGCGACTGACAGTGTCTTTTCAGAAACTCAATTAATTTCGTGTCGTAATGTTTTGATTTATTTCAACAAAAAGCTTCAGGATCGTGCGTTCGGTTTGTTTCATGAATCCCTTTGCCATCGAGGATTTTTGGTGCTGGGCAGCAAGGAAACCCTGGATTTTTCGGCCTACGGCAACCAGTTCGAACCGTTGGTCAAACAAGAACGGATTTACCGCAAATCATGAACAGTGCAGCGAATTTACCTTCTATAGAGGCCATCGTGATCGGTGCCTCGGCCGGCGGCGTGGAGGCATTGCTGAACATCCTCACGCCACTGCGAGAAGGCTTCAAGCTGCCGATCATCGTGGTTTTGCACCTGCCGGACGAACGTCGCAGCCAACTGGCCGAGGTGTTCGCACGGCGAGTAGCCATGCCTGTACTGGAAGCCCACGACAAGACGCTGGTCGAAGCCGGAACGCTGTATTTCGCGACACCGGGTTATCACTTGTCGGTGGAGCAGGACCACAGTTTTTCCTTGAGCCTGGAAGCCCGCGTGCATTATTCGCGACCGGCCATTGATTACCTGTTCGAGTCGGCCGCCGATGCCTACGGTTCAGCCTTGGCCGCCGTGTTGTTGACCGGCGCCAACCGCGATGGCGCTCGCGGCTTGGCTCAGGTCAAGCGCCGTGGCGGCATGACCATCGTCCAGGACCCGGATGAAGCCCAGGTCGCGACCATGCCTCAGGCTGCGCTTGATATACACCAGCCGGACCATATTCTCCCTATACGCGGCATCGGCCGTCTGCTTGTCGAGCTGGAACGAATCGCATGCTAAGTACTATCCAGGTCAAATTGCTGATCGTCGACGATCTGCCGGAGAACTTGTTGGCGCTCGAAGCGTTGATCAGGCGCGAAGACCGTATTGTCTATAAAGCTTTGTCCGCCGACGAAGCCTTGTCGCTGTTGCTCCAACACGAGTTCGCCATGGCCATTCTCGACGTGCAGATGCCCGGCATGAACGGGTTCGAACTGGCCGAGCTGATGCGCGGCACGGAAAAGACCAAGAACATCCCGATCGTGTTCGTCAGTGCCGCCGGTCGTGAGCTGAACTACGCGTTCAAGGGGTATGAGAGCGGAGCCGTGGACTTCCTCTACAAGCCGCTGGATATCCACGCGGTCAAGAGCAAGGTCAACGTGTTCGTCGAACTTTATCGCCAAAGCAAGGCGATGAAACAGCAGGTCGAAGAGCTGGAGCAAAGCCGCCGCGAGCAGGAAACGCTGCTCAAGCAATTACAAAGTACCCAGCTGGAACTGGAGCAATCGGTGCGCATGCGCGATGACTTCATGTCCATCGTTGCCCACGAAGTCCGCACGCCGCTCAATGGCCTGATCCTCGAAACCCAGTTGCGCAAGATGCACCTGGACCGGGATAACGCCGCGGCGTTCACCCTGGACAAGATGCACGCGATGGTCGACCGCGACGAGCGGCAGATCAAAAGCCTGATCCGCCTGATCGAAGACATGCTCGATGTGTCGCGCATTCGTACCGGCAAGTTGTCGATCCGACCGACGCGCTTCGATCTGTCGACGCTGGTTCGCGGCTTGTTGCAGAACTTTGCACCGCAGATCGATGCTGCCGAGTCCTCGGTCACCTTCGAGGCCGAGCAACCGGTGGTGGGCAACTGGGACGAATTTCGCGTTGAACAGGTGATTTCCAACCTGCTGACCAATGCTTTGCGCTACGGCGCCAAGAGTCCGATCACCGTTAAGGTGTACAGTGAGAGCGGTCAGGCTTGTGTGGAAGTACGCGATCTAGGGATTGGCATCAGTGAGGAGAACCAGAGGCGCATTTTTCAGCAGTTCGAACGCGTCACGGCCAAACACGCTGTCGCGGGGTTGGGCCTGGGCTTATTTATTTCCGAGCAGATTGTGGCCGCCCATGGCGGTTCCATTACCGTCGAAAGCCGGATTGGCGAAGGCGCCTTGTTTCGCGTTTGTCTGCCGCTGTAGGAAAACAGCCGGATAAACGCAACCTCTGATCGACCCCACGGTCGTATCAGCAGCTATTGACCGAACAAAGGCTTCCCATGAGTGAAGATGCACAAGACGTCGTATTGATCGTCGAAGATGACCCCTCGATTTTGATGGTGCTGTCGGCCTATCTGTCGGGTGAGGGCTACCGGGTATTGCAGGCCGAAAACGGCGAGCAGGCCTTCGAAATTCTGTCGAGCAAACCGCACCTGGACATGATGATCACCGACTTCCGCCTGCCGGGCGGAATCTCTGGCGTCCAGATTGCCGAACCTGCCGTGAAGCTGCGACCGGAACTCAAGGTGATCTTTATCAGCGGTTATCCGCAGGAGATCCGCGAGACGGACAGCCCGATCACCCGTAAAGCACCGATCCTGGCCAAGCCGTTCGATCTGGAAGTGCTGCAAGAGCTTATGCAGGAAATGCTTTCCTGATATCCCGCGTACTATCGTAGGAGCTGCCGAAGGCTGCGATCTTTTGATCTTATAAAAGCAAGATCAAAAGATCGCAGCCTTCGGCAGCTCCTACACGAGTGATCTTCAAATCCGGATCATCTCCCGCACCTTCGCCGTCAGCAGGTCGAAGGTGAACGGTTTGGTGATCATCTGCATGCCAGGATCAAGGAAACCACCGCGCACCGCCGCGTGTTCGGCGTAGCCGGTGATGAACAACACCTTGAGATCCGGCCGGTATTGGCGGCCGATTTCTGCCAGTTGCCGGCCATTCATGCCGGGCAATCCAACGTCGCTGATCAACAGATCGATACGCTGCCCGGAGTCGAGAATCGGCACTGCGCTGTCGGCATCGCCAGCCTCGACGAAGGCATAGCCCAGATCACTCAGCACCGTACTGACCAACACCCGAACCGCCGGATCGTCCTCGACGATCAGCACCGTTTCGCCATGCTGTGCGAACGGAGCGTGCTGGACGTCCACCGGGCTGTCCTGAGGCACGACACCGCCGAATCGCGGGAGAAACAGACTCACCGTGGTGCCTTTGCCCACTTCGCTGTGAATGGCGACGTGGCCGCGTGATTGCTTGCTGAAGCCATATATCATCGACAATCCAAGGCCTGTGCCCTGGCCGATGGGTTTGGTGGTAAAGAACGGATCAAAGGCCCGGTTGATGGTGCTTTGCGGCATGCCACACCCGGTGTCTGTGACGCTCAGCACCACGTAATCACCCGGTTGCAGGTTGCTCTGGGCCTCGGTGAAGCCAATGTCCAGATACTGATTGCTGGTTTTCACCACCAGTTTGCCGCCGTCGGGCATCGCATCCCGAGCATTGATCACCAGATTGAGCAGGGCGCTTTCCAATTGGTTGGGATCGGCTTCGGCCACCCAGAGTTGCTCGTCTAGCTGCATGTCCAACTGAATGCTTTCGTTGATGCTGCGCTGAAGCAATTCACCCATGGAGATCACCAGGGTGTTCATCTCCACAGGTTTGGAGTCCAGCGACTGACGCCGTGAAAACGCCAGCAGACGGTGGGTCAGGCCCGCCGCGCGATTGGCTGAGGTCACCCCAAGATCGATCAGACTGTCCAAGTCTTCGGTACGACCCCGGGCCAGGCGTCGACGCAGCAGTTCCAGGCTGCCGATGATGCCGGTCAGCATGTTGTTGAAGTCGTGGGCAATACCGCCGGTGAGCTGGCCGACCGCTTCCATCTTCTGCGATTGGCGCAGGGCTTCTTCATTGTGTCGTAGCTGGGCGGTGCGTTCCTCGACCTGCTGTTCGAGGGTTTCGAGGGTGTTTTGCAACCGCAGTTCGCTTTGACTCAGATCGATCAGCCGGTCCCTGGCTTCGTACTGTCGTCGACGTCCGCGCAACGCGGTGGTCACCAGGCTGATCAACGTGACCGGGTGAAAGGGGCGCTCAAGAAAGGTCACGTTCCCCAATTGTGGGCCGTAGCGCGACGCCGGGTTTTGTTCCGGGCCGCCATGGTAGGTCATCAATACAATCGGAAGGTCCGACCAGGCCGGCTGTTGCTCGATCAGGCCGAGCAGCGGTTCAAGATCACCGCCCAACAAGGCCTCGGAAGAGATCAACAGCAATCCTGCCCCTTGCTCCAGCTCGTTGCACAAAGCCACCAGGTCCCGAGTAATCACCCCGTCGTAACCCGCTTCATTGAGCATCATCAGCGCAATTTGGCTGTCGCGACCCAGCGGCGCGAGAATGATCGCGCGCTCGGACATCGCTTCCTGGGCAATCACGGGCTTTGTTCCTCAAGCAAAGGATTGCTGGCACCCAGATAGGTCGGGACACCCCGCAATACCCCCTGAAATGCATCCAACGGTTCACCAATGGTCATGCCCTGAGCGCTGATGCGGTATTCACGAATGGTCGATTCATGGCTGCCGGTGCGTTTCTTGATGATCGAGATCGCCCGGCGAACCTTGCCCAATGCCTCGAAGTAGCGCAGCAGGATGACCGTGTCAGCCAGATAGGTGATGTCCACGGGGGCTTGCATGTCACCGACCAGTCCATGCTGGGCCACGGTCATGAAGGTCGCGGCACCCTGGCGATTGAGGTACAGCAGCAGCTCGTGCATGTGCAGTACCAGCGCGTTTTCCTCTGGCATCGCCGCTTGATAGCCGTTGATGCTGTCGATTACCACGGTCTTGATATTGCCCTCATCGACGCAGCGACGAACCCGGTAGGAAAACTCTCCGGGGGACAACTCGGCCGCGTCCACTTGCTCGATCAGCAGGTTGCCAGTGTCTTGCAGCGCCTTGAGGTCGATGCCGATGTTCTTCATGCGCTCGAACAGCAACCCGAGCTCTTCATCGAAAATGAACAGCGCGGCTTTTTCGCCACGGGCCACGGCGGCAGCGGCGAAGATCATCGAGATCAGCGATTTGCCGGTACCGGCCGGGCCGAGGATCAACGTGCTGGAACCGGTCTCGATCCCGCCGCCGAGCAGGGCGTCCATGGCCTTGATGCCGCTGGTCAACTGCTGGCGGACATAGCGACCGCGATGCTCGGCGGCCACCAGCCGCGGAAACACATGTACGCCATCGCCCATGATGGTGAAGTCGTGAAACCCGCCTCGGTACTTCTGACCACGGTATTTCACCACACGGATCCGCCGACGCTCGGCGCCATAATTGGGGGTCAGTTCCTCAAGGCGAATGACGCCGTGGGCCACACTGTGCACGGTTTTGTCGAGGGATTCGGTGGTCAGGTCGTCCAGCAACACCACCGTGGCGTCATAGCGCACGAAGTAATGTTTGATCGCGAGGATCTGGCGACGGTAGCGCAATGAGCTTTGGGCCAGCAGACGGATCTCGGAAAGACTGTCGAGCACCACACGGGTCGGCTTGACCCGTTCGACCACTTCGAAAATCTGCTTGGTGGCTTCGCCCAGTTCAAGGTCCGAGGAATACAACAAGCTCTGTTGATGCTCGGCGTTGAGCAGGCTTTCCGGGGGCGTCAGCTCGAAGATGTGGATGTTCTCATCCAGCTCCCAACCGTGGGACAACGCACCCTGTCGCAGCTCCCGCTCGGTTTCCGACAGCGTGATGTACAACGAGCGCTCGCCGGCACGAGCGCCGGCCAACAGGAAATGCAAAGCGACGGTGGTTTTGCCGGTTCCGGGTTCACCCTCCAGTAAAAACACATGCCCGCGGGACAATCCACCGGCCAGGATGTCATCCAGACCTTCGATGCCGGTGGCGGCTTTTGCACTGATCAACTCGTTAGATGTAGACAAAAAATGCCCTCTCATGACTAGGGGAAACGAGGCAGCAGGCCGTAAGTGCCTGAATGGACTGCCTGTTCTCTTGACCCTTGGCCGAGACGACGAGTTCAACGAAATTTCTGCTGTTGTTAAAGCCCTTGCTGCAAGGCGGGGTCGTCGGGATTGAGTTGTTCAAGTTGCGCCAACAGAATCTGTACGTTCTGCAGCTGGCCGCTTTCTTTCCAGTAGTTGATCAACAATACCCGGGCTTTTCGGTCGGCCGGGTGGCGCTGGACGATCTCCTGCAACTGTTTCTGCGCCGCTTCCAGCTCCTGTTCATCGTGAAGCGTGGTGGCCAGATCGTAGCGGTAATCCTTGTTGTCCGGCTCCAGCTCCACGGCTTTGGAAAGGCCGAGCAGGGCGAATTCACTTTGCCCGTGATGCAGCAGCCAGAGTCCCAGGGCATGCTGCAGGTAGGCAGAATCGGGCTGAGCCTTCAGCTGCTTGGCCAACAGCTGTCGGGCAGCATCGTTTTGGCCCAGGCGATCCAGCACGTCGATTTGCATCACCAGCGCGGGCAGGTTGCCGGGCGCAAGACGCAAGGTGTTCTGGAGTGCCTGCTGCGCCTCTTTCAATTCGGCATTGTGCAGATGCAGCCGAGCCAGTTGATATTGGTTGTCGGCGCTTTCCGGTTGACTCTTCAGGTCCTGTTCCCAGGCGTCGATGGCTTGCTCCAGCGGCCCGAAGTACAAACCGAGATCGTCCGGCGACAGCCCCAGCAAGGCGTTCACGGCGGCATAGCGGACGCGCTGTTCGCTGTCATCGAGTAACGGGCCCAGCAGCAGGCTGCGCTGACCGCTGGGCACCAGACCGCTGATGCTTTTGATCGCCGCGATGCGCACGTCTGGCGATTCATGCTGCAAGTCCGCATCCGCCAGTTTCAGGGCCACGGAGCTGGGGTAGTTGGGCAGTTCGGCATGCAACCAGACGCGGCGTTTGGGCGATATATCAGGGCGGCCCAATTGCTGGTAGAGGACCCGCGCTGCGCCCGGTTGGCCTGCGCGAGCCTGGTTCAGCGCCTCGCTGTAGCCACGCTTGATCGCCTCCGGCACGGCGGGGGTTGTGCTGCGCAGGGAAAACCAGGCAAGGCCGATGGCAAACAGGACGCAGAGGCTGATGAGCAAGTAGCGGCGGGACTGGGGCATGCAGGAATCCGGGAGCTGGCAAGCTGTTGCAAAGTTGCCAGCTTCGGTCAGGTAAGGCTGTGAGTCAAACCAAGACTCAGTTGAATACGTGAGTCAGTCGATTCAAGGCAGTCTGGCTTTTCAATGATTTTGCCTACAGGTTGCGTCGACATTGAAACCCGTCGAGGCGCCTTGGCAGTGACTACGCTTGCTGGAGATGACTCGATGAGCGTTCCCATGCAACCCCTGCTTCAGTACTTCAAAGCGATACTCAACCCCGGGCCCGGAGTGGCGTTGTTCGCCCTGCGGACCATCGGGGCCGGGCTGCTGACGTTGTATCTGGCGTTCCTGTTCGACCTTGAGCAGCCCAAGTGGTCAATCATGGCGGTGGTCATTGTCAGCCAGCCATTGGGCGGCATGGCCCTGGCCCGGAGTTTCGGCCAGGTCATCGGCACCACCCTCGGGGCGGTCGTGGCGGTGTTGATCATGGCGATCTTTCCCCAGGCGCCCCTGCCTCTCATCCTCACCCTGGCCTTGTGGCTGGCGCTGTGTACCGCCGGCGGCACCTTGTTGCGCTACACCAGTTCTCAGGCATTTGTTCTGAGCGGGTACACGGCGGTGGTGGTGGCACTGCTGGCAATACCCGATCAAGACGGTACGTTCCTTCTCGCCGTCACCCGCGTGACCGAGACGCTATTGGCGGTTGCTTGCGTGTGCGTGGTCAGCCTGCTCACCGCGCGGCCGGAAGCCGTGGCCCGGGATTACTTCGCCAAGATCGATCAGGTCATCAAGCTGCTTGCGACCCACGCCGCTGCGGTCATTCGAACCGAGGAAAGCGAGGCCGATTTCCATCGACGGCAGATGCAGCTACTCGGCGCGGTCAGCGCCCTGGAGGGGGTACGTCGGCATTTGTATTTCGATGCGCCACGGTTGCGCAGCTCCAATGAGTTGGTGCAGTTGCTGGGCAATCAGCTGGTGTTGTTGACGTCACGGCTGACGGCTTTGCGTCACCAGCGGGAGCTGCTTGCCGAGCGCTGGAAAGGTGCGTTGCCGGAGGAGATACAGCGTTTGCGCGCCGAAGAACTGGTCTTTCTCGATGACCTTGCCCAGCAGGGACGCTCGCTGTCGACCGAGGCGCGGCACCGTTTCGCGGCGCTGCAACAGCGTTTCGATGACCAGGCCTACAAGGCCGAACAACTCACCGAGACGATGCCAGCCACCCTGCGTTCACTGGCCTGGGCACTGCGCTGGGAACAGGCGCGGATGCTGGAGCAGCTCGGCCAGATTCTCCAATTGAGCGACGCAATTCAGGACGGGCGTGCGGCCAGTAGCATGTTCCGCGGCCAGGACAATCCACTTCATCTGGACTTCACGTTGGCGGCAATGAACGCGATCCGCGCATTTATCGCATTGGTGGTGGCCGGTCTGATCTGGATCGAGACCGGTTGGGACGGGGCGCGTGGCGGGATGATCGTGGCGGGAATTCTCTGTTCGCTGATGGCGACTTTTCCCCGGCCGTTGCTGGCCAGCCAAAGCTTTGCCAGGGGGCTGGGCCTGGCCTTGGTGGTATCGGCGCTGTATCTGTTCCTGCTGATACCGATGATCAGTGACTTCGAGTTACTCGCCTTGTTGTTAACCCCATTGCTGTATGCCGTCGCGGTGGGGTTGTCCAGTCCGCCAACCACGGGCACAGGCATTGGTCTTGGACTAACGACAATGCTGTTGTTGGGCCCGCAAAACACAGAAATCGGCCAAAACAGTGCCATTCAGTGGTTCGAGTTTGCCGGTTCCTATATCTGCGCAGCCGCGCTGGCGCTCAGTGTCTATGCCTTGATCTTCCCGTTCAGGCCCGTTTTGCGAATACGCCGGCTGTTCAATGAAAACTGTGAGCAGGTCTACGCTTTACTGAAGACACCGGCCACCGATAAGCAGCAATTTGCGTTTGAAAGCCGCATGGTCGATCGCCTGACCATGATGTTGGGATTATTGCCGGCTACCAACGACAAGCAATCCAGCGAGCTGTTCGAAGTCAGCCTCGGATGCATGGCACTGGGTGTGGCGTTGAACCAGCTCAGGCAGCAGGGGCAAAGCAACACGTTGCTCAGTACTGAGCAACAAAACCGTTTGCTCGCTGCTGTCCGTGAGACAGGACGATTGATCGCCGGGCGGCCCGGGATTGACCTTGAGCAGCTACTCGGAAACTTGCGTGTCTTGGGCGATGAAATGGACGACTTGCATTTAGACGTTCATGAACACCTGTGGTCGGTATTCAGGATGCGCGTGGCGTTGTTGATCGTGGTGTCGTTTCTGGAGCGACATCGTAAATACTTTTCACCCGCAGAAGCGGAAGGAGTGCCGACCCTTGCCCATTGATTTTGAATTGGGTGGTGTCTACTTGCCGCCGATTGCCCAGGCGTTACTGCTGGCCCTGCCGATTTACCTGCTTCTGGACTGGATCTTGCGCCGTATTGGCGTGCTGCGGTTCGTCTGGCATGAAGCCTTGTTCGAAGGCGCGTTGTACGCCTGCGTTTGCGCAACGCTGATTCTGGTAATGGGAGCTTGATGCTTTGAAGGAGATCCTTGCCCGACTTGCGACGGTGGCGGTGGTACTGCTGGCCTTTGTTCTCGGCTGGTTTGCCTGGGAACATTACACCCGCGCGCCCTGGACCCGCGATGCACGGGTGCGTGCCGATGTGGTGACGTTGTCCGCCGATGTCTCGGGGCGCATCGTTGGCCTGGGCGTGCAGGACAACCAGCATGTGGAGAAAGGCCAGTTGCTGCTGGAGATCGACCCGGCGCGCTATGTCCTGGCGGTTGAGCATGCCAAGCGTTCGGTGGAAGTGGCGAAAGCCACCCTTGGTCAGTCTGAGGCAACGATAGTCGCCAGTGAAGCGTTGCTCCGCCAGCGTCAGAGTGAAGAGCGCCGACGGCGCACGCTCAAGCAGCGGTTGGCAATTTCTGGCGAAGAATGGGAGAAATCCAGCACGGAAGTGGCGGTGGCGCAGGCTGAGTTGCTGCGCAACCAGGCCAACCTCGGTTTAGCCCACGCCAACGTGCAACTGGCCATCGCCGCATTGACCCAGGCCGAACTGGACTTGCAGCGCACGCGGGTCGAAGCACCCGTGACGGGTTACGTGACCAACCTGCTGACCCGTCAGGGTGACTATGCCGCGGCCGGAGGCGCGTTGTTGGCGCTGGTGGACAGCGATTCGTTTTATGTCAGCGGCTACTTTGAAGAAACCAAGCTGCCGCGAATCGAGGAGGGCGACCGGGTCAGGATCGAATTGATGAGTGGCGAAACCTTCGGCGGCACTGTGCAAAGCATTGCTTTCGCCATTTCCGACCGGGAGAACCTGCCCGGCGGCCGATTACTGGCCAACATCAACCCCAGTTACACCTGGGTAAAACTGGCGCAGCGGGTACCGGTGCGAATACAGATCGACGCCGATTACGCAGCCAAAAACCGACTGCGTGCCGGCACCACCGCCACCGTAACGATAATGGAAACCCGCGATAGCAGCACAACCCACTAACCCTGTGGGAGCGAGCTTGCTCGCGAATGCGGTGTGTCAGGCAAAATTATGTCGACTGACACTCCGCATACGCGAGCAAGCCCGCTCCCACAGGGATATGTGTGGAATTTGGGACAGACAAAAAAACCCCGCGACCGAATGAGGCACAGGGCAAAGGAATTGGTTGGTTGCGGCCAACCAAAGGAGCTCGTTAAGACATTACTTGCTGGCGACCGTCTCTGGTTGCCAGCCACCGCCCAGGGCTTTGTAAATCGCGACAATGCCGCGATACAGATCGACTTCGGCCTGGGCCTGAGTGTCTTCCGCCGCCAGGCGCTCACGCTGGGCGTCGAGCAGGACGAGGAAGTCCGCAGTGCCTTCGCGGTAGCGAATTTGGGCGAGGTCGGCCGCGGCGCGGCTGGATTCGCTTTGACGAATCAGCGAGATCAAGCGCTGTTGACGTTTGCCGTAGTCGCTAAAGGCGTTTTCCGATTCTTCCAACGCCAACAGTACTTGCTGCTCGTAGGTCGCCAGGGCGCCTTCGGCATCAGCATCGGCGCCACGTAGACGGGCGCGCACGCTGCCAAGGTCGAACGCCGCCCAGGTAATGCTTGGTCCCAGTGCCCAGGCGTTGGCCGCCGAGGAACCGATTTGCGAACCGCGCCCGGCGGTGAAGCCAAGGAAGCCGCTGAGGCTGACCCGAGGGAACAAATCAGCCTTGGCCACGCCGATACGGGCGGTGGCGGAGGCCAGTTTGCGCTCGGCGCTGAGAATGTCCGGGCGACGTTGCAGCAGTTCACCCGGATCACCGATCGGCAATGCCTTGGCGATCGCCGGTAAGTCTTTTGGACTCAGGTCGACGGTCAGCTTGTCCGGACGTTCACCCAGCAGGGTAGCGATGCGGTTTTTCTGTCGAACCTGTTCAGCCTGCAATTGCGGCACGCTGGCTTCGACGGATGCCAGGCGTGCATCGGCGCGAACCACATCGAGCTGATCGCCGACACCGGCATCACGCAGACTGACGGTGATCTTGCTCGATTCTTGCTGGTTGTTCAGGTTGGCCAGGGCGATCTTTTCCCGCAGCTGCGCACCGCGCAGTTGACCGTAGGCATCCACCAGTTCAGCAATCATCGAGACTTGCAGTTGGTACAGATCGGCTTCGAGCGCTTGCTGTTCGGCGTCGGCGGACTCCAGGTTGCGCTGGATACGCCCAAACAGGTCGATCTCCCACGCCATGTCCAGGCCCAGGTCGTAGCGTTCGCTATTGACCCGTTTGGTGGTCTGGCCCGGGATCTGACCCTTGGCCAGGTCACTGCTGACCCGGCTGGTGATGGTCGGCATGGCGTCATTGCTGACGTCATCGCGAATTGCCCGGGCCGCTTTCCAGCGAGCGAAGGCTACGCGCAAATCACGGTTGCCTTGCAGCGATTGAGTCACCAACTGGTTGAGGGTCGGATCTTCGAACTGCTGCCACCAGATGCCTTCGAAACGCGAGCGGTCGTAGTTCTTCTGACCGGCGCTGCCATCGGTAGCGGTCGTGATGTTGGCCGGCTCAGTGGCTGGGGTCTTGTAGTCCGGGCCGACGGCACAGGCACTCAGGGCCAGTACCAGAAGGCTCGGCAGGAAGGCTTTCAGGCTCATTGTTGCGCCTCCAGTTTCAGGGCCTTGGCCGCTTTGCGCTTTTCACCGCGCTCCACAAAGTTACGAATCAGTACGTAGAACACTGGTGTCAGCAACAGACCGAAGAAGGTCACCCCGAGCATCCCCGAGAACACCGCCACACCCATGGCATGACGCATTTCGGCACCGGCGCCGCTGGAGAAGACCAGAGGCACAACACCCATGATGAATGCGAAGGAAGTCATCAGGATCGGCCGCAGACGCAGGCGGCAGGCTTCCAGTACCGCGGCGAGCGGGCTGAGGCCTTCGTCCTGCTGTTTGTCCTTGGCGAACTCGACGATCAGGATCGCGTTCTTACAGGCAAGCCCCACCAGTACGATCAAGCCGATCTGGGTGAAGATGTTGTTGTCGCCTCCCGACGCAATCACACCGGTGATGGCCGACAGCAAGGTCATCGGTACGATCAGGATCACCGCCAGTGGCAGGCTCCAGCTTTCGTATTGAGCCGCGAGTACCAGGAACGCCAGCAGTACGCAGAGCGGGAACACGAACAGTGCGGTGTTACCGGACAGAATCTGCTGGTAGGTCAGGTCGGTCCACTCGTAGGTCATGCCGTTCGGAAGTTCTTCCTTGAGCAGTTTCTCGATGGCTTTTTCGGCTTGGCCGGAGCTGTAGCCGGGGGCTGCTGCACCGTTGATTTCAGCGGTGATGAAGCCGTTGTAGTGCATCACGCGGTCCGGGCCCGAGGTGTCGCTGACCTTGATGAAGGTCGCCAGCGGGATCATCTCGCCTTTGTTGTTACGCACTTTCAGCTGACCGATCTGGTCCGGTTCGAGACGGAACTGCTGTTCAGCCTGAACGTTGACCTGATAGGTACGACCAAAGCGGTTGAAGTCGTTGGCATACAGCGAACCCAGGTAGATCTGCAGGGTGTCGAAGATGTCGCTGACGGCCACGCCGTGGGTCTTGGCTTTTTCGCGGTCGATAGCCGCATCGACCTGTGGCACGTTCACGGTGTAGCTGGTGAACAGGGCGGCCAGTTCCGGCACGTTGTGGCTCTTGGTGATGATGTTCATGGTTTCTTTGTACAGCTCGTCATAACCCAGGTTGCCCCGGTCTTCGATCTGCAGGCGGAAACCACCAATGGTGCCCAGGCCTTGTACGGGCGGCGGCGGGAAGATCGCCATGTAGGCTTCCTGAATCCCGGCGAACTGGCCGTTCAATGCACCGGCAATCGCACCGGCGGACATGCTCGGGTCTTTACGCTCGTCGAACGGTTTCAGGGTCACGAACACGATGCCGGCGTTAGGACTATTGGTGAAACCGTTGATCGACAGGCCCGGGAAGGCCACGGCACTTTCCACGCCTGGCTGTTTCAGTGCCAGGTCGGACATGCGTTTGATCACGTCTTCGGTACGGTCCAGGCTCGAGGCGTCCGGCAGTTGCGCGAAGGCCACCAGGTATTGCTTGTCCTGGCCGGGGACGAAACCGGTCGGGGTGTTGGCGAAACCGAAGAAGGTCAGCACCATCAGGCCTGCGTACAGCAGCAGGGCGATGCCGCTGCTGCGGATAACCCGGCCCACGGTGCCGACATAACCATGGCTGGCCTTGTCGAAGAAGCGGTTGAACGGACGGAACAACCAGCCACCGAAGATCTTGTCGAGGACCTTGGAGAAACGGTCCTTCGGCGCGTCATGGCTTTTGAGCAATACCGCAGCCAGGGCGGGCGACAGCGTCAGCGAGTTGAACGCCGAGATCACAGTCGAGATCGCAATGGTCAGGGCGAACTGCTTGTAGAACTGCCCGGTGAGCCCGGAGATGAAAGCCGCCGGGATAAACACCGCACACAGCACCAGCGCCGTTGCGATGATCGGGCCGGTCACTTCACGCATGGCCCGTTTGGTTGCCTCGACCGGAGTCAATCCCAGTCCAATGTTCCGCTCGACGTTCTCCACCACCACGATGGCGTCGTCCACCACGATACCGATGGCCAATACCAGGCCGAACAGTGACAGGGCGTTCAGCGAGAAGCCGAACAGATGCATCACGGCAAACGTACCGATCAGCGAAACCGGCACCGCCACCAACGGAATGATCGAGGCGCGCCAGGTTTGCAAGAACAGGATCACCACCAGAACCACGAGGATCAGTGCTTCGAAGAGGGTGTGAACCACCGCCTCGATGGAGCCGCGCACGAAGATTGTCGGGTCATAGACGATGCTGAAGTCCATGCCTTCCGGGAAGCTCTTTTTCAGCTCCGCCATCTTGTCGCGCACTTCGTTGGAGATTTCGATCGCGTTGGAACCAGGGCGCTGGAAGATCGGGATCGCCACCGCCGGTTGGTTGTTCAGCAACGAACGCAACGCGTATTGGCTGGAACCCAACTCAATGCGAGCGATGTCTTTCAGGCGAGTGATTTCACCGTTTTCGCCGGAGCGAATGATGATGTTCTCGAACTCTTCTTCAGAAACCAGACGACCTTGCGTGTTGACCGACAGCTGGAACGCCGTGGCATTCGGCGCAGGCGGCGCACCCAGTGCACCGGCAGCCACCTGACGGTTCTGTTCACGAATCGCGGTCACGACGTCGGTGGCGGTCAGGTTGCGCGAAGCGGTCTTGTTCGGATCGAGCCAGACACGCAGTGAGTAATCACCCATGCCGAACAGCTGCACATCACCGACACCGCCCAGACGCGCCAGCTCATCCTTGATGTTGAGCAAGGCGTAGTTGGACAGGTAGAGCATGTCGTAGCGTTTGTCCGGCGAGGTCAAGTGCACAACCATGGTCAGGTCGGGCGAAGCCTTGTCGACGGTGATACCGATGCGCGTCACTTCTTCTGGAAGTTTTGGCTCGGTCCGGGTCACGCGGTTCTGCACCTGTACCTGTGCGTTGTCCAGGTCAGTGCCCAGCGCAAAGGTGATGGTCAGGGTGATCTTGCCGTCAGCGGTGGACTGCGAGGACATGTACAGCATGTTCTCGACGCCGGTGATGGCTTGCTCCAGTGGAGCGGCCACGGTTTCACCGATGACTTTTGGGTTGGCACCCGGGAAGTTGGCGCGGACCACAACGGTCGGCGGAACCACTTCCGGGTATTCGCTGATCGGCAACTGGAACAGCGAGATGGCGCCGGCGATCAGGATCAGCAGCGAAAGTACCGCCGCAAAGATCGGCCGTGAAATGAAGAATTGGGAGAAATTCATCGGAGTTGTCGTCCCTTAACCGCGTGGAGTCGCAGCAGCCAGTTTCACAACCGAACCCGGCGCGACCTTGGCAGGTGCGACTTGGGGCAGGTTGCTGGCTTCCAGCGCTTGTCGTTGTTGTGCGAGTGCCGCGAGGGTTTGTTCACTGGCCATCGGGATCACTTCTGGCGTGACCGGCGAACCAGGGCGTACCCGTTGCAGACCCTTGACGATGACGGTGTCATCCTTGCTCAGGCCGCTGCGGACGATGCGCAAACCTTCGATCTTCGGACCCAGCTCGACCGAGCGGTAAACCGTTTTGTTGTCGGCATCCATCACCAGCACGAACTTTTTACCCAGATCGGTACCGACCGCTTCGTCGTTGATCAGCACGGCGGAATAGGTGCCGCTGCCGACCAGTTTCAGACGTGCATACAGACCAGGGGTGTAGGCGCCGTCGCTGTTGTCGAACACGGCACGACCGCGGATGGTGCCGGTTTTCGGGTTGACCTGGTTGTCGACGAAGTTCATCACGCCCTGGTGTGGGTTGCCGTCTTCGTTGGAGAGGCCGAGGTAAACCGGGGTGGTTGCACCGCGTTTGCCTTGGCGAGCGAGCGCGGTGTATTTGAGGAATACGCGCTCGTCGGCGTCGAAGTAGGCGTAGACCTTGTCAGTGGACACCACACTGGTCAGCGCGGTGGTATCGGCGGTCACCAGGTTGCCGGCGGTGATTTCCGCACGGCTGACGCGGCCACTGATCGGCGCGGTGACACGGGTGAAGCTCAGGTTCAGTTTGGCCAGGTCCAGTTGCGCCTGGAGGGCACCGACGGCGGCGCGGGCTTCTTGAGCAGCGCTGGTGCGCGAATCGGCCAGCTCGGCGGAGATCGCGTTGCTGGTGCGCAGACGTTCGCCACGCTGGGATTCGTTTTCGCTGCGGGTGGCGTTGGCGCGGGACTGGGCAACCAGGGCTTCGAGGCGGCGAACCTCGGCCTGGAACGGACGTGGGTCGATCTGGAACAACAGGTCGCCTTTCTTGACCAATGCGCCTTCAGTGAAAGCCACTTCATCGATCTGGCCAGAGACCCGTGGACGGATTTCTACGGTTTCCGGCGCTTCAAGGCGCCCGGTGAATTCGTCCCACTCGTTAACCGGTTGTTCCAGCACCTTGGCCACGCTGACCTTGGCTGCGGGCATAGTGGCGGCCGTGTCCGGAGTCTTGCCGCAGGCGCTCATCACCAGTACGGCCAATAGGGCCAACGGGAAGCGTAAATGTTTGAGTGATTGTTCCATGGATGCATCCGCCAATGTATTGAGAATGGACGGATGATGCTCGGCGAGGATGTATCGCACGAATCGAATGAGGCAAAGGTAACTATCATTCGGAATGATATAAGTCCGATGCAAGCTCTCTAGCGTGCACCTTTCGTTAGGCGGCTATCAATTAGATTAATGACAATTCAGTGTTGTGGGGAATGCAAAGGTTCAGCTTGAGACCGCGTTGCGGCCTATCGCGAGCAAGCTCGCTCCCACACTGGATCGGTAACGGACACAAATCCCCTGTGGGAGCGAGCTTGCTCGCGATAGGGCCAGAAGCCCTCATGCAAAATCAGGATCAAGCAAGGCTATCCGGATCCCCGAAAAACATCTGAATCCTCGACCGCAGCCAACGCTCGCCCGGATCATTATCCTGCGACCCACGCCAGGCCATGTGCAATTCAAAACTGCGCACTGGCAACGGCGGGTCTTCAGCCCGCACGCCGCCGGCCGCCGTCAACGCTTCAGCCGTGTAATCCGGCACGGTCGCGACAATATCGGTCCCGCTGATGAGTGTGCTGAGTCCGTTGAACTGCGGCACTGCGAGCACCACATGTCGTTTGCGCCCGAGCTTTTCCAGCTCTTCATCTATAAAGCCGCTGAGGTCGCCCGCGAAGGACACCAGTGCATGAGGCCGTGCGCAGAAATCATCCAGGCTCAACGGCCCTGGCACCGTGTCGGCCCGCAACAGTTTTGGCATGCTGCGGCGCAGCACTTTGCGCTTGGCGTTGGCCGGCAGGTCGGCGGTGTAGCTGACGCCGATGGAAATTTCGCCCGAGGCCAGCAGGCTCGGCATCAGGATGTAGTTGGCCCGACGCACCACCAGCACGATCCCCGGTGATTCGGCGCGCAGGCGCTTGAGCAGCATCGGCAGCAACGCGAACTCGACATCGTCCGACAGACCGATGCGAAACACCGCGGTGCTGGTGGCCGGGTCGAATTCCGCTGCACGACTGACCGCGGTGGAAATCGAATCCAGTGCAGGAGAGAGCAGGGCGAAAATTTCCACCGCCCGGGCGGACGGTTCCATGCTGCGGCCGGTACGCACGAACAACGGATCATCGAACAGCCCGCGCAGGCGCGAGAGTGCCGCACTGATGGCCGGCTGGCCGAGGAACAGTTTCTCCGCAGCGCGGGTCACACTGCGTTCGTGCATCAATGTTTCGAAAACGATCAACAGGTTCAGGTCGACACGACGCAGGTCATTACGATTCATCTGGAGTCCTGGCAGAGTCATCAAGCTTGACGAGAGCGGCCATATGAGAACAATGGCCGGCATGAATATTAAGGGGAAAGGCTGCTACTCTGCACCGAGTAATTCAGTTTTCCTGAAATGGCTGCTTCGGTTTTCACGGCATTTGATGATGTCACCGGCGCTGCGGAATCAATGACAGGCATGTCGACTATTAATAGCCACTGATAGTCTTGGGTAGAAAGCCCAGATAGAGTTCAGGGCATTAGAGGTTTCTTTGACGAGGTTTGTGATGTCCCGCACGATCCGTTTTCACAAGTTTGGTCCAGCCGAGGTGCTCAAATGCGAAGAGCATGCGGCCGCTCTCCCTGCGCCGGGCGAAGTGCAGGTGCGCGTCGAGGCGATTGGCATCAGCTGGTACGACATTCTCTGGCGCCAGAACCTGGCCTCTTCCCACGCTCGACTGCCTTCAGGCCTTGGCCATGAAATGTCCGGTGTCGTGACGGCGGTCGGCGAAGGCGTCGATGATCTGGCAGTCGGCGACAAGGTCGCCAGCTTCCCGGCTGAAAGCCCCAACGATTATCCGGTCTACGGCGAGCAGATCGTTCTGCCGCGCTCGGCACTTACCCGTTACCCGGACGTGCTCAGCCCGATCGAAGCCAGCGTGCATTACACGCCGCTGCTGATCGCTTACTTCGCTTATGTCGATCTGGCACGGGTCAAACCCGGGCAATTCGCCTTGGTGACCGACGCCAGTCACTGTGCCGGTCCGTCCTTTGTACAACTGGGCAAGGCTCTGGGTATCCGGGTCATTGCGGCGACCAAGACGGCGGAAGAGCGTGAGAATCTGCTGTCCCTGGGTGCCGAGAAAGTCATCGTCACCGAAGAACAGGATCTGCTGATGCAGATCAACAAGATCACCGACAACCGCGGCGTGGACGTTGTGTTCGACGGTCTCGGCGGTCCACAGATGTCGTTGCTTGGCGATGTGCTTGCACCTCGCGGCAGCCTGGTGCTGTACGGCCTGCAAGGTGGCAACCAGACGCCATTCCCGGCCTGCGCAGCGTTCCAGAAGAACATCCAGTTCTTTGTGCACTGCATCGGCAACTTCACCGGCAAGCCTGAACTGGGCATCATCCAGGACCAGGTCGCACTGCAACGCGCCTTGCGCGACATCAACCAGATGACTGCCGACCGCGTGCTGCTGCCGCTCAAGACTCGGGTCTTCCCGTTTGCCGAGTTTGTCGAAGCACACCGCTACATGGACGAATGCCCATGCCGCGAACGGGTCGCCCTCCAGGTCGAGCCTGCATAAGCCCTTCATGTAAGCCCCCTCTGCAAGAGTCCGTGCCCCCACGGACTCTTCTGTTTTCAGCACCTGCCAAAATGAGACGTCCCATTGCCCCGTCAATGGGTCAGTTCAGCAACTGAACTGGTTTTTGCTCTCAATCTGTATCTTCTAATCATCATATAAGCCTTGATAATTGAATGATCACTTTCATCTCAAGGAATGAGTCATGGCTGGGTATCAGGTTGATACTTTTCAATACACACTGTTAATACATATCCGACCAATAGTTCGTCGTTGCGCAGTTGCCAAAAAAACATGGGTGACTTCTTTCTCTATTTCTTGTGCTAATTGTCTGTGGGACGCTGTCGGACATTTCCTAGGATGTCGCTCGCAACCGCAAGAGGCCGGCTCTACAGGGCCTGGCGGCCACCTGCCTCTGGACGGAGCAGGGGAGACCTCCAGTTATTTCAAATAATTACTAAAAGCTTAAGTGCTAGCATTTGGCAATAACGTCCAGTACTTCAATCGTGGCAAGCAACCCATTGCGCAATGCGTGTCGTTGTTGGTGCGATATCGAACTTAAAAGCATCAGGTAAATAAAGATGACCAATATCCATGTCCAAGCGATGAACTATGTCTATCAGCAAGTGCTGCAGCGATTGCTGAGTTTCTTTTCGCGCGCCGAACGCACGGCATTGCAGCTGATGATTCAGCGACTGGTGGTGGCCGCCGGGGGCATGGAGCGTATTGGCGATTACAAAGTCTTGGCGATTCAGTCCGGGTCCCGTGACAGTTGTTACACCCTGGCGCTGCTGCGCGCTGCACAACTGAGTATCGCCGGCCGGGCACCTGCGACATTCCAGTTGCGAGTGGCATCCTTGCGCTTGAACGACGTAAGCCCGACGGCCCTGGAAAACATCCATCGCAGCTACAGCGCCTTGTTCCTCTACGACGATCCTCGGGTCGAAGTGTTGATGGTCGATAACCGGGAAGTCCTGCCGTTCAACCACCTGACGCCGGTTTCCGAAGGCGGCCGTGAGTCGAATCGGCTCAATCTTTTGATGGTGGGCCATCGTCGCGCCTGGAACGGGCCGCTTGATCTGTGGGACGACGGGTATCTGGCCACCGGCGAGTTCTATGGGCAAATAGCTCGTTGGGACAGCGGTGTCGATGCATTGATCAGTAGCGATTCACCTCGTCAGCAGAAGCAGTTTCTCGACGGGTTGAAACGTGCTGCCGCCAAGGCCGGGCTCAAGACCTCGAATCACCACGAAACCGGCTATGAGGCGCTTTTCGCGCTGCTCGATGAACTGGGCAGCGACTGCTACCGCGCTTTTTATGCTGAGCATGAGCAGGTTGCGTGGCGTCCGGCCGAACGATTTGAGGCCTGTCGTCGCGCCACGTACATCGACATTCACGACATGCTGGTCAGCAACCTGGAAGAGCGTTGGCCGCTGCTCACAGAGTTTCTCGGTTTTCAACCTGACGAACTGGCGGCCCAGCTCAGCGACAACGAGTACGTCAGCCTTTCTATCTCTGCACACATGCGGGGTTTGCAGTCGTGCTTCGTGCACGACCGCGGCTACGAGACGGGTGTCGCCGAATACCTGCAACGGGCATTGGTGATGATGCGGCGCAAACAACTGGCGGAACGGTTGTGTGAGCAAGCGGTAGAGGCGTTCGGCAATCCGGCAGCGTTGGCCGAGCAGCGTGTGCTGGCAGCGGCCGAGGCTCAAAAAAACCTTGGCCTGAGCGAGGCTCAACTGGTGTGCCTGCTCTTTTCACCTTTCGTCGAGAATGGCGCGGCGCTTGAGCGTTTTCTGCGCCAGTGTCACCCCGGCATGCTCGTGGCGATGCCTGATTTGCACCGGGCAATGCAGGGCAATCCGGTGCCGGAGCAGGTTCTGCAATGGATGATTGACGTCAGCGGATTGCCTGTCAGCTTGATCGGCAAGCTTTACCGCATGGGCCCGGTGTTTGCGGATGAGGGTAGGGCAGGCGCCCCGGAACTCGGCGGCGCGGGTTTGCAAGCCGAAGCAGCCGACTATGACGACGACACGGCTGTGGCGGATGAATGGTCAGCGGGGCGCTGAAAGTGTCTGGTTTGACGGACTTCTCGACGATGCGTGATGACGTTCACATGGCATTCGGCCCTTGCCCATGAAAGGGCCACGAGAAACTGACTTCGCGTATCAGGCGGTGTACCGATATCTGACTAACCTGATCAACGAACCGGTCAGTGACACGCGAGTCCGTCTGCCTTCGTTGCGACAGTTGGCGGAGCGTCTGAGCGTGTCGATCTCGACCATTCAGTACGCTTATTCGCTGCTGGAGAAGGAAGGGCGCGTTTATTCGGTGGCCAAGTCTGGCTATTACGCGTTACCGGTGTCCTCCATCAGCATGCTCAGCAGTGGCAACGACCTGCTCGAAACCGTTTATGTCAACGCCAGACGTCCAGGAATGCTGGTCTTGAGCGCCGATGAACCGGCGTTGTTGCAACCCCTCGACAGTCCGTTGTTACTGCTGGAGCGAGAACTGCTGCGCCAGTATCCGCGTCAGCCGCAACCGACATCGCAACCTTGCGGCGAGCTGGAGTTGCGCATTGCCTTGGCAGCGCGCTACACCACCTCGCCGCTGCGCTGCTGGCACGCCGACGATGTCTATATTGGCGCCGACCTGCGTGGCGTGCTGGAAATACTGATCGCTGTGTTGAATCTCAAGGACGCCACGGTGTTGGTCGAGTCGCCCTGCGACTGGGCGATTCTGCGGTTGCTGCAGGCTGCGCAGGTGCGAGTGATCGAGCTGGCGGTGCAATCCAGCGGTGGCCTGGACGTCGAATGGCTCAAGGAGTTGCTGGAGACCGAGCCGGTGCGGCTGGTGATGGTTTCATCCGGGCTGAACATGCCGCGAGGCAGCCTGGCACCCGACGACAACCGACAAGTCGTCGCGCACTTGCTGGAGCGACATGGCAGTTGGGTGTTGGAAAACGACTGCTACGGCGAACTCGGATTCGAACCGGACGGCCAGCGGTTTCGCGACTTGCTGGACCCCGATCGGCTAATCGTGTTTTCCACCTTCGAGAAAATCATCGGACCGGAGGCGCCATACGGCTATCTGCTGTCGCGGCATTTCAGTGCTGAACTGCAACGGTACTTTCTGCTGCGTTCGTTCCGCTTGTCACCGATTCGCCAGAAAGCCATCGCTCGCTTGTACGGCAACGGACGTGTCGATCAGCACCTTCAGGTATTACGGCGGATGCTCAAGGACCGCAAGGTGCAGATGACTCAGCTGTTGCAGGAGCGTCTGGGAGATGCCTTGCACTTTGTCGAACCCCAGGGCGGTGCAACCATCTGGGTTCGTTCGCTGCGCCAGGTCGATGTACGTCGCGTGTTTCAGCGCCTGCTCAAGCACCAGGTGGTGATCGCGCCGGGAGAGCTGTTCAGTCTCCAGGGCTTGCATGCGCAACACTTGCGCCTGAGTCACACCTTCGGTGGTGATCACGACCTTGCCGCGGCAGTGGGCTTGTTAGGGGACGCCTTGCGTATGGAATCGATCGATTGAACGGGGCCACACACCCTGCGTGACACTCATGGATCGATCCCATCGCGTTGCGGTCAAACTGCCAGTAAACTGCGTTCCTATTCCTGAACCACTCGACTTCAGAGGTTTTGCATGACACTCAGTCCTTTTGCGGGCAAACCGGCACCGGTAGAACTGTTGGTCGACATCCCGCGACTGGTAACGGCCTATTACACCGGCCAGCCCGATGCCGCCATTTCGACCCAGCGCGTAGCTTTTGGCACGTCCGGGCACCGAGGCAGCTCGTTCGACTTGAGTTTCAACGAATGGCATGTTCTGGCGATCAGCCAGGCGATCTGTCTGTACCGCGAAGCCCAAGGTATCGATGGCCCGCTGTTCGTCGGCATCGACACCCATGCGCTGTCCACCCCGGCCGGCGCCAGCGCCCTTGAAGTGCTGGCCGCCAACGGTGTGACAGTGATGATCGCCGAAGGTGACGAATACACCCCGACACCGGCCATTTCCCACGCCATTCTCTGCTATAACCGCGGACGCACATCGGGCCTGGCGGACGGCATTGTCATCACGCCGTCCCACAACCCGCCACAAAGCGGTGGCTACAAATACAACCCTACCAACGGTGGCCCGGCCGATACCCACATCACCAAGTGGATCGAAGCCAAGGCCAACGAACTGCTGAGCAACAAGCTCGCCGGCGTCAAACGCATCAGCTACGAGCAGGCGCTGAAGGCCAGCACGACCCATCGTCACGATTACCTCAATACCTACGTCGCCGACCTGATCAACGTGATCGACTTCGATGTCATCCGTGATGCCAAGCTGCGTCTGGGTGTCGATCCGCTGGGCGGAGCAGGGGTGCGCTACTGGTCGGCGATTGCCGAACATTACCGTCTGGATCTGGAAGTGGTCAACAAACAGGTCGATCCGACCTTCCGCTTCATGACCGTCGACTGGGATGGTCAGATCCGCATGGACCCATCGTCCACTCACGCCATGCAGGGCCTTATCGGTCTGAAAGAGCGTTTCGACGTAGCATTCGCGTGCGACCCGGACCACGATCGCCATGGCATCGTGACCCCGTCCGGTGGTTTGCTCGCGCCGAACAACTACCTCGCCGTATCGATCGATTACCTGTTCCAGAACCGCCCGCAATGGCGCGCCGATGCGGCCGTGGGTAAAACCGTGGTCAGCAGCGGCTTGATCGATCGCGTGGCAAAACGTCTGGGTCGTCGCCTGTACGAAGTGCCGGTCGGCTTCAAGTGGTTTGCTGACGGCCTGTTCGACGGCTCTCTGGGCTTTGGCGGCGAAGAAAGCGCCGGTGCTTCGTTCCTGCGCAAGGATGGCAGCGTCTGGTGCACCGACAAGGACGGCTTGATCCCGGCACTGCTGGCCGCAGAAATGACCGCCCGCACTAGCCGCGACCCAAGTCAGGCCTATCGCGCCTTGACCGATGAGCTGGGCGAGCCGTTTTCGGTGCGCGTCGATGCCAAGGCCAATCCTGAGCAGAAGGCACTGCTGAGCAAATTGTCGCCGGATCAGGTCACTTCGACCCAACTGGCGGGCGAAGCGATCCAGAGCATCCTCAGCCATGCACCGGGTAACGACCAAGCGATCGGTGGTCTGAAAGTCATGACCGAGAACGGCTGGTTCGCGGCGCGTCCGTCGGGCACTGAAGACATCTACAAGATTTACGCTGAAAGCTTCGTCAGTGACGACCACCTCAAGCAATTGGTGGCAGAAGCGCAAACACTGGTGGACGGCGCGATCTCTGCGAAGTAATCCAGAATGTAAAAAGGGGCGGCCATGACGGTCGCCCCTTTTTTTGTCCGCGTTTACCCGATCAAGCGAGGTCCACCAGGACGATTTCACTGTCTTCGATGGCGGTCACCCGCAACACTTGCTCATCGGCAACCGCAATACCGTCTCGAGCTTGTGCACGCAAGCCATTGACTTCAATGACGCCAGTAGCCGGTACCAGATAGGCGCGACGGCCATTGTCCAGGCGATATTCGGCGGATTCACCGGCCTTCAGGTTCGCGGCCACTAATCGGGCATCGGCTCGAATCCGCAGGCTTTGATCGTCGCCGGCCTTGCCGCTTGCCAGTGTCAAGAAACCTTCGCGCTGGCCTTTGGGGAAGGGCTTGGCGCCCCAGGACGGTGCCAAACCGGTTTCGTTCGGGATAATCCAGATCTGGAAGATCTTGGTCTCTGTCGCTTCCAGGTTGTATTCACTGTGGGCGATCCCGGTACCGGCGCTCATGACCTGAACGTCGCCCGCTTCGGTACGCCCCTTGTTGCCCAGGTTATCTTCGTGAGTGATTGCGCCTTCACGGACATAAGTAATGATTTCCATGTCCCGGTGCGGATGTTTCGGGAAACCGGTGCCAGAGGCAATCACGTCGTCGTTCCACACCCGCAGGTTGCCCCAGTTCATGCGTTTTGGGTCATGGTATTCGGCGAACGAAAAGTGGTGATGGGCATCCAACCAGCCATGGTGGGCGCCGCCCAGGGATTTGAAGGGTCTGAGTTCAAGCATGATCGTCTCCTGAAAAGGTTCGTCATGGGGCAGAGCGCCTGAGCCACGAAACGCGAACCGGTGGTTGATGGCGAGCATCATCTATCAGGCACTGATCGATAAAAAGCGTAAAAAATGCCTCAATACAATCGAATAATTTGATATCAAACAACCTCGAAAGATTCTCACCCAACCTTCACTTCATCGCATAAGCCAATGACCTGTAAGCATTTCACTAGAACTGAACGGCAAATGCAGACACCATAGCCCTCAACAGACCCTGGAGTCAGCCCGCGTGCCGCAACACACTCCCGATCTTCCTCCTGAACTTCGTCCCCTGACCGAGATGCCGCTGCTCAAGCGTCTGGCCGCCCGGTTCTTTGGTCACGGCCTGACGCGTCTGCGCGCACAACACCGGGCATCCTGGCTGCACGGCCAGGCTGACGGCTTTCGCAGTGGGCACAGTGCCGGGGTGGATTACGGCTATAAGGAAGGCAAACTTGAAGGGTTGGAAGAAGGCCGGCAGGTATTGCTGATCCGCGACTCACGCTCGACCGAACACCGGCCGCCCAACGTTGACGAGAATCTGTTCGACGATTGGCGTCTGCCGTTGAGCGCCGAGTTGAAGAAGCGTATGAAGACGGATGTCGCTCGCTTGCTGCCACCGCATGCCCAGCCCAGCGCCGCGCAGTGGAAAATGATCTTCAGCGACACGCCCTCGACCTCGGTGATTGCCGGCGCGGGTGCGGGCAAGTCGACCACGTTGGTGTTGCGAATTTTGCTGCTGACCCATTATCTGGGGTTCGAGCTGAGTTCGATGACGGTGGTGACCTTTACCCGTGAATCGCGCAAAGACTTCATCAACAAACTGATCGAGCTGTTTGCACTCTGGGATCGGTCGCTCAGTTTCAAAGAGGCGCGTGATCTGGTGCGCACCTTCCATTCGCGAATCCTGCCGATGGTTCGAAGCTTGCCGGGGTTCGAGCGGCTGCAAGCCTTCGAAAACCTCAGTCACCGTCCGCAAAACGGCGATGAGGAGGTCGATAGTAATCCTTTCGACCTGCGCATCAACGACGCCCAGCGCCAGCAACTCAACGCTTGCTATCACAGCCTGCACACTCGCAATGAGCGCTTTCGCGAATTGATCAAGCCCTTGTCCCGTCACGCGCTGCAACTCAAGGAGCTGGAACGCGATCACCCGGACGTGCAAAAGCGCATGGCTGTGACCGAACTGGCCGCCAAACGCGACGAGGAGCTCTGCGACGCTATCGAAGATTTGTGGTTTCGTGCGAGCGCCTGGCCAATCAAAGGCATCGAGCCGAAGCGCCAGACGTTCGATATCAACGGCTCGACATTTCATTGTCATGGCTATATTCCTAGCCTGGACGCTTGGGTGGTGCTGGGGTTCGATCCTCGGGAAAACCCGCAGGTCAGCCGCCCCAATGCCAAATTGAGCGTGCGGGCGGAATGGGCGGTCAAGCGCACCCTGTTTCAAGCTTTCTGTCGTAAGCCATTGATATGGCTGGATAGTTACGAGTCATCAAAGCGAGTATTGGCGTCCCTTGGAGGCGATGCCAGTGCCGGGCCGGGCTTCGATTACAAGGTCAAGGGCGAACTCAGCTCTGCGCCGTTACTGGACTGTTTTGTCGCTGCCGCCGGATTTATCGAGAACCTCGGCCTGGATGTACCCAATGCCGTGGGCCAGATGAGTTTTGCCAAGGACGACCCCGACCGGTTTTTCTTCGAGGCCTTGAGCCTGTACTGGCGAGCGCTGGAAGATCATCTGCTTGATCAGAAACCACCGGTGATGACCTACAACCGGATGTTCGCCTTGTTCAGCGAACATTCGCCGGAAAACCTGAAGCTGCTGACCGATGAGCTGCTCAGGCCGATGTCGCACTTGATGATCGACGAATTTCAGGACGTATCGCCGCAGATCGTTTCCTGGATTCGCGCGAGCCTCACGGAAATCCGCAGTCGCGGCCCGGCCATGCACGTGGGGCGCGGCGCACAACGTTCGTCGTTGCTCTGTGTCGGCGATGACTGGCAGTCCATCTATGGCTGGCGGGGCAGTTCGCCGACGTATTTCATGGAATTCAACAAGGAATTCCCTTCGCCGAGCACGACCAAGGTCATGCTCAGCGACAACTACCGCAGCCATCAGCACATCATCGATGCCGCCGAACACATCGTTCGTGCGGCGCCGGCGATCGCTGGCAAGAAGGCCAAGGCCAGTGGCGAGCCGAAGGCATTGCTGCCGGTTAACGTTCTCGATCGTGACGATCAAGGCATGGCCAAACGCCTGATGGAGCACTACAGAAAGGGCGATTCGATCTTGATGCTTTATCGAAAAAGTAGCGATAAGTCATTGATAGAAGAACATATTCAGTCTGTAGTTAATGTAGATTCTAGCTTGCCGTACGAAGCACGACGGCTGAAGCAGCTGACGTATCACAGCGCCAAGGGACTTCAGGCTGACGCCGTGTTCCTGTTGGGTGATTGCCAGCACCTGACCAGTTCGCCGTACAAGAACCAGGTCTATCGCATGGCGGGTCTTGGCAAGACAGGCGACAGCGAAGCGTACGACAGCGCACAGAAAGACGAGATCCTGCGACTGGCTTACGTCGGCATCACTCGGGCGGTGAGTCATTGCTATTGGTATGTCGATGGGCAAGACACCCAGGCAGCCAACCTGCCTAAAGCTTCCGATCGGATCGGCAAAGGCAAAGTGTTCTTTGCCGATCACCGACTGGGCAAGACATCGGCGTGAACCTTAAGATATCGTCGCACACAAAAAAGCCCACTTAACGTGGGCTTGTTGTTGAGTGTTCAGCCTTCAGGCGTAGCTCCTGAGGGCGGTGGGTGGAATGAAAGCCTCAAGCTCGTCTTCCACCGCTTCGATTATTCGTTCTACATCCGCAGCATTCATTACCGTCGCGCAAGGAATGCCGGCGATGGCGATCATGGTCTCGCCACTGGCACGGTCAAATAGACGGGCAATCATACTGCCCGGCGCATCCATGCTCGCCTCGAAACCCATGGGATGAAAATGCCAGCGCATCAGCTGGCAGGCGTTTGGAAAGGTGACTTTACTGAACCCTTTATTCATATGTAGCCCGCCTCATTCATCGAGCGCTTCCTTTAGCTCATGTTAGGAGGGAAGAGCCTTCAATGGCTCAACCGATGACTGCCTTTAAAAGTAGCAGCCAATTGTGAAAACGATGTGGATTTTTCAGGCCGTTTAGCGATTGGTTCAGTTTTTTTGATGCAGGTCACGGGAACGGTCGGTGTTCGGCAGTTGGCCACCACTGGTTGGTCATTGAAGCCGAGACGGAATTTCGGCAAGCTCGGCTTTTTCTCGCCGAGTCCTATATGCACGCTGATGATGATGGTCCGCTGCAAACCCAGGCCACGGGCGACACGGTGATGCGTTATCACTTGCGCTGGAAACACCGGGACCTGGGCGGAGTGATGGCGCTCTATCACCCAGAGATTCAGTACAGCGATTTCTTCCAGAACCGTGTGATGGGGCTGTCGGAATTACGTGAATACGTGCGCAGCAGCATGCCCCGCGATCCCGATGAAGCCCTGGAGCACTCGGACCGTATTCGTCTGGACGGCAACACGGCGTTCATTCAGTACCGTATAACCCTTCGCGGCGGTGAAGGCCTGGTGTCGTTCCGGGCCAGCGAGGCGATTACCGTACGTGACGGACTGATCTGGCAGGTCAACGAATACGCCTCGCTGGTCCATGAACAGCCCGTCAGCAAAGCCGCCAGCAGCCAACGCCCGGCGGTTAGTCGACTCGGGCTGTCTGCACGCCAGCTGAGTTTCATGGCTGAAGATTTGCAGCAGTATTTTCAGCGCCAACAACCTTACCTCGATGCCGAACTCGACCTGCAACGGGTGGCGAAGGAGTGCGGGTATAGCCGCAATCAGATTTCCTACCTGCTGAATCAGGTGCTTGGCCAGAGCTTCTATCGATACGTCAACCAGGCGCGCCTGCAGCATTTGCTCGCGGCGCTGGATAACGCCACGCCGCCACTGCGTATCGACGAACTGGCGTTTGCCGCCGGGTTCAATTCGCTGTCGGCGTTTTATAGCTGCTTCCGTCAGCACACCGGCCAGTCGCCCAAGGCCTACGTAAAACAAATTTCTTTGCGTGCACGCGCGCAAGACAGCCTCTAAGTCCACGCACTAGGATCGACGCCATCGAAGTTTGAGTGGCGGAGTCTTGCATGTCGGCGTGGCGCACTATCAGTTTGTGGATGGATCAACTCGACGAGCCATTGTTGGCGCGTCCAGCGCTGGAACAGGATCTGGACGTCGACGTCGCCATCATTGGCGCGGGGTACACCGGGCTCTGGACCGCGTACTACCTCAAACGCCAGGCGCCCGACCTGAGCATTGCCATCGTTGAAGCGCAAACCGCCGGTTTTGGCGCCTCGGGGCGTAACGGCGGCTGGCTGATGGGCAATGTGCTGGGCGAAGACCGCCTGCTCGCCGACTTGCCGCCCGAACAGCGCCGGGCTTCTTTCGATTTGCTGCACGGCATTCCGGATGAAGTCGGGATTGTCCTCGAACGTGAAGACATCGCCTGCGATTACCGCAAAGGCGGGGCGCTGTATTGCGCAGCACGCTATCCGGAGCAGGAAGCCAGCCTTCGGCATTATCTCGACACGCTCTACAGCCAAGGATTGACCGAAAGCGATTACCGCTGGCTCAGCCCCGAGCAGTTGGCGCAACAGATCAGAGTCGCCAAACCTTATGGCGGTATCTATGCACCGCACGTCGCGACCATTCACCCGGCAAAGTTGGTGCGAGGTCTGGCTCGGGTGGTGGAGAAAATGGGCGTCAGGATTTACGAGAACAGCCCGGTCACCCAATGGCAATCGGGTGGCCTGCGTACGGCGAAAGCCTCGGTTCGCAGCCGTTGGATCGTGCCGGTGGTCGAAGGTTACTCGGTCACCTTGCCACCGTTGGGGCGTTATCAGCTGCCGGTGCAGAGCTTGATAGTGGCCACCGAGCCGCTATCCGCTGCCACGTGGGATGAAATCGGCCTGAGTCGCGGCCAGGCCTTCAGCGAAAGCAGTCGCCAAGTCACTTACGGTCAGCGCACGGCTGATAACCGGTTGGTGTTCGGTGCCCGGGGCGGTTATCAGTTCGCTGGCAAGTTACGCCACGACTTCGACCTGAGCACCAGCGAAGTGGAGCTGCGGCGTTATCTGTTTGGCGAACTCTTCCCGCAGCTCAAGAACGTGCGGATTACCCATGCCTGGGGCGGCAATCTGGGGATGTCCCGGCGTTTCAAGCCGCACATGCTGTGCGATCAGGCCAGCGGCATCGCCTTGGCTGGCGGCTATGGCGGGGAGGGCGTCGGTGCCAGCAACCTGGGCGGCCGGACCCTGGCCGATCTGATTCTGCAGCGCGATACCGAGCTGGTTCGCCAGCCGTGGGTCATCCAGGGAGGGCTCGACGCGCTCAGGGCCTGGGAGCCGGAGCCCTGCCGCTGGCTTGGTTACAACGCGATCATCCGCAGCTTCGCCCATGAAGACCAGACCCTGGCCAACCCGGCCACCGCACCATGGCGTCGCAAACTGGCCACCGGTATTGCCGGCTTCATGGAAGGATTCATGCAGTAAACGGCGCGCTCTTCATCTATAGGCTCAATCGACAGGTACTCCCATGAGCATCACGCAATTCAAGAACACCGCAACCCTGAAGCTGAAAGAGTCGAATCCGGTCGCCGTACCACTGGGCATGCCCGTGGCAGTGGCCTCGACCACCAGCGTTGAACGCGACGATGGCGTCGAAACCGGCGTCTGGGAATGCACGCCCGGCCGCTGGCGGCGGCAGATCGTCGCCCAGGAGTTCTGTCACTTCATCCAGGGACGCTGCACGTTTACCCCGGATGACGGTGAAACCCTGCACATAGAAGCCGGCGATGCACTGATGTTGCCAGCCAACAGCCTTGGTATCTGGGATGTCCAGGAAACCGTGCGCAAGACCTACGTTTTGATTTTTTGATCCTCTGATTGCCTGCCAGCTCTCCAATAAAAAGAAGACAAACCAAACAGGAATCGACTCATGATCCGAAAGACACTGACTCTGGCTCCACTTGCGCTCTTCGCGACTCTCGGCCACGCGGGCGAGACCGTCAAGATCTACAACTGGTCGGAATACATCGCCCCGGACACCACCAAAAACTTCCAGAAAGAAACCGGCATTGCGTTCAGCTACGACGTCTTCGACAGCAATGAAACCCTCGACGGCAAATTGATGACCGGCAAATCCGGCTACGATGTGGTCTTCCCGTCCAACCATTTCATGGCGCGGCAGATTCAAGGCGTGGCGCTGAAGAAACTCGACAAGAGCCAACTGCCGAACTGGAAAAACCTCAACCCGGCGTTGCTCAAGGCCTTGCAGAGCAACGATCCGGGCAACGAACACGGCTTCCCGTACCTCTGGGGCAGCACCGGCATCGGTTACAACATCGCCAAGGTCAAGGCCGTGTTGGGTGATAACGCGCCAGTGGACTCCTGGGACCTGATTTTCAAACCCGAAAACATGCAAAAGCTGCAGAAGTGCGGCGTGGCCATCCTCGACAACGGCCCCGAACTGTTGCCGGCGGCACTGAACTACCTGGGCCTGCCGCATCACAGCAAGAACCCGGAAGACTATAAAAAGGCTGAAGCGCTGCTGATGAAAGTCCGCCCGTATGTCAGCTATTTCCACTCGTCCAAGTACACCAGCGACCTGGCCAACGGTGACATCTGCGTGGCCGTCGGCTTCTCCGGTGACATTCTGCAGGCCGAAAACCGTGCGAAAGAAGCCAAGAACGGCGTCGACATCGGCTATTCGATTCCCAAGGAAGGCGCCGCCATCTGGTTCGACATGGTTGCCATGCCCGTAGACGCCCCGGATGAAAAAGCCGGCTACGCCTTCATGAACTACCTGCTGCGTCCGGACGTCATGGCCAGCATCAGCAACTACGTGCATTACGCCAACGGTAACGAACAGGCCGACAGTTTGATCGACCCGGCGATCAAGAATGACACCAAGGTCTACCCGAGCCCGGAGATGATGGGGAAATTGTTCGCGCTGGAGGCGATGCCGCTGAACATTGACCGGGTTCGTACGCGGGTGTGGAACAAGATTCGGACCGGGAGTTAAGAGTTCATATCTTGTAGTCATTGGGTGCTCATCGGGTTGACTGACACGCTGTAGATTCCTGGCCTCCTTTCGATGGATCAGGAGGCAATGGAATGCCTGTTTATACAAATGCGGGTCAGCTACGCGTTGGTCGCTTCTCTGAGTCCGGACGTATTTATCTGCTAACGGCTGTCGCTGACCAACGGCAGCCGTTTTTTGTTGATTGGCGACTGGGGAGGTTGGTCGTTCAGGAGTTGCGTCAGGCGCAGGAGGAGGGTTGGGCGGATTTTTTGACGTGGGTTGTCATGCCAGACCATATGCATTGCCTGGTGCAGCTGCATGACAAGACGCTGGCGGAGCTGATGTGCCGAATCAAATCCCGGAGCGGTTTGGCGGTTAATCAGGCGTTAGGGCGGCGAGGGAGGTTGTGGCAGAAGGGGTATCACGATCGTGCGGTTCGGCGGGAGGAAGATGTGAAGGCGCTTGCCCGGTATGTCGTGGCCAACCCAATACGAGCAGGACTGGTGACACGCGTTCATGATTATCCGCTGTGGGATGCGTGTTGGTTGTGAGTATCTGACGACTGCTGCGCAGCCGAACGCAGCCTTCGGCAGCTGCTACAGGTTTCGCGTACACCGCAATCCTTGTAGCAGCTGGCGCAGCCTGCGTCCGGCGGCGCAGCAGTCGCCAAAATCTAAAACCCAACAAATCTCCAACTGATATCAATGCGCTGGCACTCATATTAATAACTCACACAAAGTGAGACCCCATCGACAAAAAACAACTTACCTTTATTTAATAATTAAATAACAAATTGTCAGACAATTTGCGCAAACCGTCATCTAACAAACAATATTTCGACAGCGCAGGCATTGTTTTCGGGTACTTGCAGGAACAACTCAATTTGACGTCAAAAAAGTAGTGGACGTTTGATTTCAAATTGTGTCAGTTTTCTTTCGCCTTCATTGGGCGAGTGATAGGACGATCTCGCCAGAGATTGTCGCTGTCTGACAAAAAACTGTTCCATAGCTAAACAAGGAAGTGTGTTTATGTCGAAAGTAAAAGACAACGCTATTGATACCGCCGAACAGGCGTTCCAGCCACTGCAAGCATTGGCTGCATCCAGTTCTGCGTTCAACCAGATCAATAGCTTCAGCCATCAGTATGATCGGGGCGGTAACCTTACGGTCAATGGCAAACCCTCCTTCTCCGTCGACCAGGCAGCTACCCAGTTGCTGCGCGATGGCGCTGCCTACCAAGACAAGGACGGCAGCGGCAAAATCGAACTCACCTACACGTTCCTGACCTCGGCGTCGTCGAGCACCATGAACAAGCACGGGATTACCGGGTTCAGCCAGTTCAGCGCTCAGCAGAAAGGCCAGGCTGTGCTTGCCATGCAATCCTGGGCCGATGTGGCCAATGTCACGTTCACCGACAAGGCCACGGGCGGTGACGGTCACATGACCTTCGGCAACTACAGCGGCGGTCAGGATGGTGCAGCGGCCTTCGCCTATCTGCCTGGCACTGGCGCGGGTTATGACGGTACTTCCTGGTACCTGACCAACAGCAGCTACACGCCAAACAAAACGCCGGATTTGAACAATTACGGCCGGCAGACCCTGACCCACGAAATCGGTCACACCCTGGGCCTTGCCCATCCTGGCGACTACAACGCCGGCGAGGGCGCTCCCACCTACAACGACGCTTCCTACGGGCAAGACACCCGCGGTTACAGCGTCATGAGCTACTGGAGTGAAAGCAATACCAGCCAGAACTTCAGCAAGGGCGGCGTCGAAGCCTATTCGTCCGGTCCGCTGATGGACGATATCGCGGCCATCCAAAAGCTCTACGGCGCCAACACCACCACCCGTACCGGTGACACCACTTACGGCTTCAACTCCAACGCCGGGCGCGACTTCCTGAGCGCGACTTCGTCGTCGGACAAGGTTGTGTTTTCGGTATGGGATGCGGGCGGCAAGGACACCCTGGACTTCTCCGGTTTCACCCAGAACCAAAAAATCAACCTCAATGAGGCCTCGTTCTCCGACGTTGGCGGCCTGGTGGGTAACGTGTCCATCGCCAAGGGCGTCAGCGTCGAGAACGCTATCGGCGGTTCGGGTAACGACCTGCTGATCGGCAACAGCGTGTCCAACGAACTGAAGGGCGGTGCCGGCAACGACATCCTCTTCGGCGCGGGCGGTGCGGACAAACTGTGGGGTGGCGCCGGTTCGGATACCTTCGTGTTCGCGGCCAGCAGCGATTCCAAACCCGGTGCTGTCGACCAGATCCTCGATTTTGTCAGCGGCCTGGACAAGATCGACCTGACCGGTATCACCAACGGCGCAGGCCTGCATTTCGTGAACTCGTTCACCGGTGCGGCAGGCGATGCGGTGTTGACCTCTTCGGGTGGCAACAGCCTGTTGTCGGTGGACTTCTCCGGGCATGGCGTGGCTGATTTCCTGGTCAGCACCGTGGGTCAGGCGGCTTACTCCGACATCGCTGCGTAATGTGAGGTGAAAAGGAGGGCGGCGCAGACGCGCTGCTCTCTGCACCTTGATCGGAGTAAAGCGCCTTATGATCGATAACGGCTTCACTTACAGAGCAACCGCGTGGCTATTGGCGACGTTCATGATGTTTTTTGGAGATTTAGCCATGGCGAGCAGCCTGAAATTAGCAGACCCCTCGGAACTGGCCGGCAAATGGCAGGCGACCCTGAGCGCCAAAGATGACTCGCCAGAGTCCCAGGCGTTGCAGGACAAACCGTCCAACGCCTGCGTCATCGACTTTCAACCGAAACAGACGCTGGGTGAGGGCGCCGATTGTCTCAGCGCCTGGCTGGACGGCGAATCTGCGATTGGCTGGTTCCCTGAGCCGGATGGCCTGGCGATCACCGGCAAAGAAGGCTCGAAGATTCTATTTCTCAGCCGCCAACGCGACGGATCGTATAAAGCCACATTGAAATCCGATCTGGTCATAACACTTGTGCGCCAGGTGCAATAACACGCTTCGAATATAACGCTGGTCATTACCGGGATAAGCACAGCACAACTAATCGAAGCGCTCTGTCGCCCACGAAAAGTTGTTATTAGTTTGTAAACGCTCCCGCAGAGCCTATATCCGCCCCTGCGCGGACAGTTAACGGAAACTTCGCCAGATAGGGCGAGGAATAACACCTCAGGAATAACCCATGAAGATGGCAAAGAGCCCGGCCACCGCACCCTTATTCAAAGCGCTGGGCGAATACAAGAGGATCCTGATCAGCGTCGGTTGTTTTACCGCGTTAATTAACGTGCTGATGCTGGTCCCGTCGATTTACATGCTTCAGGTCTACGACCGCGTGCTGTCTTCGCAAAATGAAACCACCCTGGCGATGCTGTCGTTGATGGTGGTCGGGTTCTTTGCCTTCATCGGTTTGCTGGAGATCGTGCGTAGCTTCATCGTGATCCGCATCGGCAGCCAACTGGAGCGCCGCTTCAACCTGCGGGTCTATCAGGCCGCATTCGAACGCAATCTTTTCAAGGGCGAAGGTAACGCCGGGCAAGCCTTGGGGGACCTGACGCAAATTCGCCAATTCGTCACTGGTCCTGCGCTGTTTGCCTTCTTCGATGCGCCGTGGTTTCCGGTCTATCTGTTCGTGATCTACCTGTTCAATGTCTGGCTCGGCGTGTTTGCGACGGTGGGCACGGTGCTGTTGATCGGCCTTGCTTGCCTCAACGAGACAATGACCAAAAAGCCCCTGGGCGAAGCCGCGGGGTTTTCCCAGAAATCCAGCCAACTGGCCACCAGTCACCTGCACAACGCCGAAACCATTCAGGCCATGGGCATGCTCGGGGCGTTGCGTACACGTTGGTTCCAGGTCCATTCACGTTTCCTCGGCTTGCAGAACCAGGCCAGCGACACCGGCGCCGTCATCAGTTCCCTGAGCAAAACCTTGCGTTTGTGCCTGCAATCTCTGGTGCTGGGCCTTGGCGCCTTGCTGGTGATCAAGGGTGATATGACGGCCGGGATGATGATCGCCGGTTCCATTCTGATGGGTCGGGTCCTGAGCCCCATTGATCAGTTGATCGCCGTGTGGAAACAGTGGAGCGGCGCCAAGCTCGCTTACCGTCGGCTTGATTCGTTGCTGCAAGCCTTTCCGCCGAGTGACGAGGCCATGGCGCTGCCGGCGCCGAAAGGCCAGATCGCGTTCGAGCAGGTCAGCGCCGCACCGCCGGGGCAACGGGCAGCCACGCTGCACCTGGTCAATTTCAGCCTCGGTGCCGGGGAAGTGCTGGGCGTACTCGGCGCCTCCGGTTCTGGCAAATCGACATTGGCCCGGGTGCTCGTTGGCGTCTGGCCGACGCTGGGCGGTACGGTGCGGCTCGACGGCGCGGACATTCATCGCTGGAACCGCGACGATCTTGGCCCCTACATCGGTTATCTGCCACAGGACATCGAGCTGTTCAGCGGCAGCATCGCCGAAAACATCGCCCGGTTCAGCGAGGCGGACCCGCAAAAAGTCGTTGCAGCCGCGCAGCAGGCCGGCGTTCACGAACTGATTCTGCGCATGCCGCAAGGCTACGACACCGTGCTCGGCGAGGACGGCAGCGGCTTGTCCGGGGGGCAGAAGCAGCGTGTGGCACTGGCCCGCGCCCTGTATGGCAACCCGCGTCTGGTGGTGCTGGATGAACCGAATTCCAACCTCGACACCGTGGGCGAAGCAGCATTGGCCAGCGCCATTGCGCAAATGAAAGCCCAAGGCACCAGCGTGATTCTGGTGACCCATCGCTCCTCGGCACTGGCCCAGGCCGACAAGTTGCTGGTGCTCAACGAAGGACGCTTGCAAGCCTTCGGTGCATGCCAGGACGTGCTCAAGGCACTCTCTGGCGCCCAGGAACAACAACGTGAAAAAGCTGCGCAAGCACCGGGCGGGCTCAGCATGAGCCGGCAGTATCAGCCCTCGTCAAGGAATTCGGGCGTATGAGCAACATCAGCGAAGCCACCATGGAACACGACTACATCGCAGATCGTCCTGAGCGCGACGCGCGTTTCTTCGCCCGCATGGGCTGGATTCTGGCGATCGTCGGCGCCGGCACTTTCTTCACCTGGGCCAGTCTCGCGCCGCTTGACCAAGGCATTCCCGTGCAAGGCACGGTCGTGGTGTCGGGCAAGCGCAAAGCCGTGCAATCGATGAGCAGTGGCGTGGTCAGCCAGATTCTGGTGCGCGAGGGCCAAGTGGTGAAGCAGGGCCAGCCATTGTTCCAGCTCGACCAGACGCAAGTCGCCGCTGACGTGCAATCGCTGCAAGCGCAATACCGCATGGCCTGGGCCAGTCTGGCGCGGTGGCAGAGTGAACGGGACAACCTCAAACAGGTGAGTTTCCCCGCTGAACTGAGCAACAATCCTGACCCGCGTCTGGCCTTGGTGCTGGAAGGTCAACGGCAGTTGTTCAGCAGCCGCCGTGAAGCGTTTTCCCGCGAACAGGCTGCCTTGCGCGCCAGCATCGAAGGCGCCAGCGCACAACTGGCTGGCATGCGCCGCGCCCGCACGGATTTGACTGCCCAGGCCAGCTCTCTGCAACAACAGCTGAGCAACCTTCAGCCCCTGGCGGATAACGGCTACATCCCGCGCAATCGGTTGATGGAGTACCAGCGTCAGCTGTCGCAGGTTCAACAACAATTGGCAGAAAACACCGGCGACAGCGGCCGGGTGGAGCAGGGCATCCTCGAATCGCGGCTGAAACTGCAACAGCACATCGAGGAATACCAGAAAGAGGTCCGCACCCAACTGGCCGATGCGCAATTGAAAAGCGTGACGCTGGAAGAGCAACTGACCTCCGCCGGGTTTGATCTGCAACACAGCGAGATCATCGCCACGGCCGACGGCATTGCGGTCAACCTCGGGGTTCACACCGTGGGCGCGGTGGTGCGTCAGGGCGAAACCCTGCTGGAGATCGTGCCTCAGGGGACGAGTCTGGAGGTGGAAGGGCACCTGCCGGTCAACCTGGTCGACAAGGTCGGCACGCACTTGCCGGTGGACATCTTGTTCACTGCATTCAACCAGAGCCGCACGCCGCGCGTGCCCGGCGAAGTCAGCCTGATCTCCGCCGACCAGATGATCGACGAGAAAACCGGTGCGCCGTATTACGTGCTGCGCAGCAGCGTCAGCGATCAGGCCATGGAAAAACTCAACGGTCTGGTGATCAAGCCTGGCATGCCGGCGGAAATGTTCGTGCGCACTGGTGAACGTTCACTCCTCAACTATTTGTTCAAGCCGCTGCTCGACCGGGCAGGTTCCGCGTTGACTGAGGAATAAGGATGTTCCGCTGTATGAATAAGCTTTCCATGCTCGCCGCGACCCTGGCGTTGCTGACCTGCAACAGTGTGCTGGCGATGGGACCGTTCGACATCTACGAACAAGCATTGCGCAATGATCCGGTGTTTCTCGGCGCCATCAAGGAACGCGATGCAGGCCTTGAAAACCGCGCCATCGGCCGCGCCGGGCTGTTGCCCAGGATCGGTTACAACTACAACAAGGGGCGCAACTCCTCCAAGGCCACCGCCCTCAATGAGCGCGGGCAGAACCGGACCGATGACCGCAACTACAGCAGTTACGGCTCGACCCTGACCCTGCAACAACCGCTGCTCGACTACGAGGCTTACGCGTCGTACCGCAAAGGCGTGGCGCAATCGCTGTTTGCCGACGAAGCCTTTCGCGGCAAGAGCCAGGAATTGCTGGTTCGGGTGCTGGAGAATTACACCCACGCGCTGTTCGCTCAGGATCAGATCGACATCGCGCAGGCCAAGAAAAAGGCTTTCGAGCAACAGTTCCAGCAGAACGAACACATGTTCCGACAGGGCGAGGGCACGCGTACCGACATCCTTGAGGCCGAGTCCCGCTATGAACTGGCCACGGCCGAGGAAATCGAAGCCCGTGATGAGCAGGACGCGTCGTTACGAGAGCTGGGCGCGCTGATTGGCGTGCCGGCGATCGACATCGGGGATTTGGCGCCGCTGGATCAGAGTTTCCAGACGTTCACCCTGCAGCCGGCCAATTACGACACCTGGCACGAGATGGCCGTGGCCAACAACCCGAATCTGGCTTCGCAGCGTCATGCCGTGGAAGTCGCGCGTTATGAAGTCGAACGCAACCGCGCCGGGCACCTGCCCAAAGTCAGTGCCTACGCCTCGGTGCGCCAGAACGAGTCGGAAAGCGGCAACACCTACAACCAGCGTTACGACACCAACACCATCGGCATCGAAGTAAACGTGCCGCTGTACGCCGGCGGCGGGGTTTCCGCTTCGACCCGTCAGGCCAGCCGCACCATGGAGCAGGCCGAGTACGAACTGGACGGCAAGACCCGGGAAACCCTGATTGAACTGCGTCGCCAGTTCAGCGCCTGCCTGTCGGGCGTGAACAAGTTGCGGGCTTATCAGAAAGCCCTGAAGTCTGCCGAAGCGCTGGTGGTTTCGACCAAGCAAAGCATCTTGGGCGGTGAGCGCGTCAACCTCGATGCGCTGAACGCCGAACAACAACTATTTACCACCCGCCGCGATCTGGCACAGGCACGCTACGACTACTTGATGGCCTGGACCAAGTTGCATTACTACGCCGGGACATTGAATGAGCAGGATTTGGCCAAAGTGGACGAGGCGTTCGGCCAAGGCCCGAGAACCCAATAGATGCCCCCCTGTAGGAGCTGTCGAGTGAAACGAGGCTGCGATCTTTTGATCTTCAACGCTTTCAAGAACGTTAAAAGATCGCAGCCTCGTTTCACTCGACAGCTCCTACAAAAAACAAAAAAAAGAGAAGTGAACATGGACGTACAGATCAAGCCGATGTCGGTCGGCACGCTATTACTCCTGGTGTCAGCAATGCCCGGCTCGGTGCAAGCCGCTTACCTGGAAACCGGCGTGCCCGGCGATGCCGCCAGTTGGCGCTCGGCGGAGTTCCAGCGCGACTGGGGACTCGCCCGCATGCAAGCCGATCAAGCCTACGCCGCCGGCATCACTGGCAAAGGCGTGAAAATCGGCGAGCTCGATTCAGGCTTCGATGCTGCCCATCCCGAATTCGCCACCGACCGTTACCACGCGGTGACCGCCAGCGGCAGTTACGTTGACGGCTCCCGGTTCAATGTCGACGGCACACTCAACGCCAACAACGACTCCCACGGCACGCACGTCGCCGGCACTATCGGTGCCTCGCGCGATGACACCGGCATGCACGGCGTGGCCTACAACGCGCAGGTCTACGTCGGCAACACCAACAAGAACGACAGCTTCCTGTTCGGCCCCAACCCTGATCCACGCTACTTCAAAGCGGTCTATAACGCGTTGGCGGATGCCGGTGTGCGAGCAATCAACAACAGCTGGGGCAGCCAACCGCCGGACGTCAGCTATCGGACCCTCGACGATCTGCATGCGGCCTACGCCCAGCACTGGAACAAAGGCACCTGGCTCGATGAGGCGGCGGACGTTTCCAGGCGCGGTGTGATCAACGTGTTCAGCGCCGGTAACAGCGGTTACCCCAACGCCAGCGTGCGCTCAGCTTTGCCTTATTTTGAGCCGGACCTGGAAGGCCACTGGCTGGCGGTGTCGGGGCTGGATCAAGGCAACCAGCAGAAATACAACCAGTGCGGAATCGCCAAGTATTGGTGCATCACCACCCCCGGCGCGAAGATCGACAGCACCATTCCCGGCGCAGGCTATGCGATCAAGTCCGGCACCTCCATGTCCGCGCCGCATGCCACCGGTGCCTTGGCGCTGGTGATGGAACGCTATCCGTACATGACCAACCAGCAGGCGCTGGAAACCCTGCTGACCACCGCGACCCAACTCGACGGTTCGATTACCGAGGCGCCCAATACCCGCGTCGGCTGGGGCGTGGCCAACCTCGAACGGGCGATGCGCGGGCCGGGGCAATTACTTGGACGTTTCGACGCCAATCTGGGGGCAGGGCAGAGCGATGTCTGGAGCAACGACATCGCCGACAAGGCGCTGATTCAGCGTCAGAGCGAAGACGCGGCGGAACACAGTGCCTGGCAACAGACACTGAAGACCAAAGGTTGGGAAAACGGTGTACCGGTCGGTGCCAGCCAGCAGGACCAGACCGACTATGCGGTGGGCTCGGCACGCGATCTCGCCGCCTCCACTCGGGTCTACGAAGGCAGCCTGATCAAATCCGGTGTCGGACGCCTGATGCTGACCGGCAACAGCACTTATCGCGGGCCGACCACGGTGAATGGCGGTCTGCTGTCGGTCAACGGTTCGCTGGCATCGCAAGTGACCGTCAATGACCGCGGCACGCTGGGTGGGTCGGGACGCGTCGGCTCACTGACCGCCAACCGCGGCGCTACGGTTGCGCCCGGCAACTCCATTGGCACCTTGCAGGTCATCGGCGACGTCACGTTTGCGCCGGGCTCGACTTACGCGGTGGAGCTATCGGCGACCGACAGCGACCGGATCGTCGCGGGCGGCACGGCCACGGTCAGCGGCGCGACCGTCAGCCTGTCACTGGAAAATAGCCCGACCTTGCTCAGCACTCAACAAGTGCAAAGCCTGCTCGGTCATCAGTACACCATCCTGCAAGCGGCCGGCGGCGTTCAAGGTCAGTTCGGCGCGGTGCTGCCCAACTACCTGTTCATCGGCGGCAGCCTCGATTACGCCGCCACCGGCATTCAACTGAGTGTCGAGCGCAACGACACGACCTTCGCCAGCGTCGGCCAAACGCCGAACCAGCGCGCCGTAGCCTCCGACGTGGAAGGGCTAGGGGCGGGCAATCCGGTTTACGAAAGCCTGCTGCTGTCGCCCACCGCGACGTCCGCCCAACAGGCGTTTCAGCAGTTGTCGGGGGAAATCTATCCGGCGCTGGGATCGGTACTGATTAACGACAGCCGCTACCTGCGTGATGCTGTCGGCGAGCGACTGATTGACGCCCAAGGCACTCAAAGCAATGGCTGGATCAAGGCGCTGGGCGCTTGGGGCAAAACTGATGAGCGCCATGACACCGCCGGTTACACCACCTCGATTGGCGGCTTGCTCGCCGGTGTCGACGGAGCGCTCGATGAGCAAACCCGGATCGGTCTGGTCACCGGCTATAGCGACAGCTCGGTGAGCATGGGCTCTGGCACTCACTCATCGGCCAAGGTCGACAGCTATCACCTGGGTGCTTATGCCGGCCGCGAGTCAGGTGCCTGGCGTCTGAGTGCCGGCGGTGCCTACAGCTGGCATCGGGCCGACGTCAAACGTGACCTGCAATACGGCGACGTCAGCGCCAAACAGAAAGCCAAGGTCGATGCCGGGACCACCCAAGTGTTCGGTGAAGCGGCGTATCGCCTGAACCTGCAAGCGCTGGCGCTCGAACCTTTCGCAAATCTGGCTTACGTGCACCTCGACACCGAAGGTTTCACCGAGAAAGGTGACGCCGCCGCACTGAAAAGCAGTGGCGACACGCGTGACGCGGTGCTCAGCACGTTGGGCGTGCGCGCATTGAAAACCGTGAACCTCTCCGGCCAGCAGAAACTGGACCTGAGCGGCAGCCTCGGCTGGCAGCACAACCTGAGCCATACCGATTCTGAAGAGCACCTGGCGTTTGCCGGCGACAGCACAGCATTTTCCGTGGAGAGTTCGCCAATGGTGCGTGATGCGGCGCTGCTGGGCGCCCATGCCAGCCTCGCCCTGAGCCGGGACATCCGCTTGAACCTCGATTACACCGGCCAACTGGCCAGCCGCGAGAAAAGCCATGGAGTAGGCCTCAGCCTCAATTGGCAGTTTTAATGCAGAACCTGTAGCAGCTGGCGCAGCCTGCGTCCGGCTGCGAAGCAGTCGCAAAATCAGACACTGCGGTCCATCAGTTACACCGTGCATTCAGGGTTTACGACTGCTGCGCAGCCGGACGCAGGCTGCGCCAGCTGCTACAAGGGGCGTGATTCACAAATAGAAATGGGTGCTTTGAAGGCACAGGGATTTTGGCAACACAACTAAGGACGGTAGCTGGATGAATAACAAGCACAACAACGTTGCCTTGCTCTGCGCATTGGCCACCCTCGGTACCGCGCAAGCGGCGCCTTACGTGGAAAACGGTAGAGCGGGCGATCCCAACAGTTGGCGCAGCACTGAATTCAATGCCGATTGGGGGCTGGGAGCGGTCAACGCACAAGAGGCCTACGCCGCCGGTTACACCGGTAAAGGCGTGAAGCTGGGGATCTTCGATCAACCGGTCTACGCCGCGCATCCGGAGTTTTCCGGCCCGAACAAAGTGATCACTCTGGTCACCAGCGGCATCCGCGAATACACCGACCCGTACATCCCGGTGAAAGCGGGAGACGCCTTTCGCTACGATGGCTCGCCCTCGATCGGTTCCGACGGCAAGCTGGGTGCCCACGGCACCCACGTTGGCGGAATCGCTGCCGGCAGTCGCGATGGAGGCCCGATGCATGGCGTGGCGTTTGGCTCGCAGATCATCAGTGCGGACAACGGAGATCCGGGCCCGGAAGACGGCATCATTCGCGGCAACGACGGCGCGGTCTACAAGGCCGGTTGGGATGCCTTGATCGCCAGCGGCGCGCGGATCATCAACAACAGTTGGGGCATCGGCATCACCGATCGCTTCGACCTCGGCGGACGCAACCCCGCCTACCCGCATTTCACCGTGCAAGACGCGCAATTGCAGTTCAACGAGATCCGACCGTTGCTCGGGACCAAACCGGGTGGAGCCTACGATGGCGCCATCGCGGCGGCCCGCAGCGGTATCGTGACGATCTTCGCGGCCGGCAACGACTACAACCTCAACAACCCGGACGCTATCGCAGGCCTGGGCTATTTCGTCCCGGACATCGCGCCGAACTGGGTCACCGTGGCGGCGTTGCAGAAAAACCCGAACCTCAACAGCCCGGACCTCTACAACATCAGCACCTTCTCATCGCGTTGCGGCTACACAGCAAGCTTTTGCGTGTCCGCACCGGGCAGCAAGATCTACAGCTCGATCATCAGCGGTACCAACGCCGACAACCTGACCACCGGCTACGCCAACTACAACGGCACCTCAATGGCGGCGCCGCATGTCACCGGTTCCATGGCCGTGCTGATGGAACGCTTCCCGTACATGACCGGCGCCCAGGTCGCCAGCGTGATGCGCACCACGGCCACCGACCTCGGTGCGCCAGGTGTCGATTCGCTGTACGGCTGGGGCATGATCAACCTGCGCAAAGGCATCGATGGCCCGGCGATGTTGGTCACCGAGCAAGACATTCCCGAGGAGTTCCGCATCCAGGGTGCCTACGGTTCGAGCCAGTTTGTGGCGGACTTGCCGGGGATCGGCGCGATTATCGACGCGGGCAAACCGACCGAACGCGTGTGCAATGACGTGCACTGCGGCCTCGACACGTGGCGCAACGACATTTCCGGCCATGGTGGCCTGACCAAGCAGGGCATCGGCACGCTGGTGCTGACCGGCGCCAACACTTACGTCGGCCCGACCCTGGTCAATCAGGGCCGCCTGGCAATCAACGGCTCGCTGCTCTCGGCGGTCACCGTCAACGACAGCGGGATCCTCGGCGGTAATGGCCGCATCGGTGCATTGACCGCGAAAAGCGGTGGCACCGTGGCGCCTGGCAATTCCATCGGCACCTTGCAGGTGGCGGGCGACGTCACCTTCGAACCTGGCTCGACGTACGCCGTGGAGTTGTCGCCGACCAGCAGCGATCAGATCGTGGCGGGCGGTAAAGCCGTGATCGACGGCGCTACCGTCAGCCTGTCTCTGGAAAATAGCCCGACCTTGCTGACCACCAGCGAAGTGAAATCCTTGCTCGGCAACCAATACAACATTCTGCAAGCGGCCGGCGGGATCGAAGGGCGTTTCGGCGCCGTGCTACCGGATTATCTGTTCATCGGAGGCGCACTCGGCTACTCGGCCAATGGCATCCAACTGGCGGTAGAGCGCAACGCAGCGTCCTTCGCCAGCGTCGGCCAAACGCCGAACCAACGCGCCGTCGCCGCGGCCGCCGAGCAACTGGGCGCCGGCAATGCGCTCTATGAAACCTTGCTGCTTTCGCCGACCGCCGCCGTCGCGCAACAAGCCTTTCAGCAACTGTCCGGTGAGATTCACCCGGCGATCGGCACGTTGTTGATCAACGACAGCCGTTACCTGCGCGATGCCGTCGGCGAACGCCTGCGCGAGCGTGATCTGTTCAACGCTGCGGCACCCACCGATGACCGTAGCAACGCCTGGGTCAAAGTCCTCGGCGCCTGGGGCAAGAGCGATGGCGGGCATGACAACGCCAGTTCCAACAGCTCCATCGGCGGCTTGCTGGCCGGTGTCGACGGTCTGATCACTGAAAATACGCGGCTGGGTTTCGTGACCGGTTACAGCGACAGTTCGTTGAGCATGGGCGATGGCACGCATTCGTCCGCCTCGGTCGACAGCTACCACTTGGGCGCCTATCTGGGCCAAGAAATCGATGCGCTGCGTCTGAGCGTCGGCGGCGCATACAGCTGGCATCGCATTGACGTGAAGCGTGACCTGCAATTCGGCGACGTCAGCGGTAAACAGAAATCCAAACGCGATGCGACGACTGCGCAACTGTTTACCGAAGCGGCGTATCGCCTGGACCTGCAACCGCTGGCGCTGGAACCGTTCGCCAACCTGGCTTACGTGCACTTGAACAGCGACAGCTTCACCGAGAAAGGTGATGCCGCGGCGCTCAAGGGTGGCGAAGACAACCGCGACGCCGTGCTCTCGACCCTCGGCCTGCGGGCGAGCAAAGCGATTGCCCTGTCGGACAAACAGCAGCTGGAACTGTCCGGCACGCTGGGCTGGCAGCACAACCTGAGCAACACCCGTTCCGAAGATCACCTGGCCTTCGCCAACGGCAATACCGCGTTCAGCGTGCAGAGCGTTTCCCTGGATCGTAACGCCGCCGTTGTGGGTGCGCGGGCCGGTTTGGCGGTGGCGCAGGACGTTCGTTTGAGCCTGGATTACAACGGACTGCTTGGCTCCAACGAGAAAGACCACGGTGTGGGTCTGACACTCGACTGGCAGTTCTGATTTAACGTAAAGGAAGCAAACCTATGGGACTGTTTGATTACAAAAATGCTGACGGCAAGGCGTTGTACAGCGACGCCATCGCGCTGACGCTGTATGCGTACACGCCAACAGGTAAACCGCTGCCGGCGACCGGTTGGGCGCCGATTGGCGCCACGCAGCTGGGTTATCAAGGCAAGGTCGGCGCACAAGGCACCTACTATGGTGAGAAGGATGGCTTCACCAGCGCCGAAGCCGAAGTGCTCGGCAAGTACGACGCGGCGGGCAAGCTGATCGGTATCGGCATTGCCTTTCGTGGCACCGGCGGCCTGGGTTACAGCGACACCTTCGGCGACATGAAAAACAACCTGCTGGCTGCTGTCGGCCCGGTGGATTACGCGACGAACTACGCGAAAAACGCTTTCGACAATTTGCTCAAGGACGTCGCTACGTTTGCGCTCGCCCATGGCCTGAACGCCAGGGATGTGCTGGTCAGCGGTCACAGTCTCGGTGGATTGGGCGTCAATAGCCTCGCCGAACTGAGCGGCAACAACTGGGGCGGTTTCTTCAAGGAGGCCAACTACGTTGCCTTCGCCTCGCCGACCCAGAGCGCTACCGGCAACAACGTGCTGAACATCGGTTACGAGAACGATCCAGTGTTTCGGGTACTCGACGGCACCACGTTCAGCAGCGGATCCTTGGGCAAGCACGACGGACATCAGGACTCGGCGACCAACAACATCGTCAACTTCAATGACCAGTACGCGTCCACCTCGCAGAACCTGGTGCCGTTCAGCATCCTCAACCCGCTGAACTGGTCGGCTCACGGCTCGCTGGGTTATGCCGACGGGTTGAACCGGGTGATCGACTCGCGTTTCTACGACCTCACCGACAAGGACTCGACGCTGATCGTGTCCAACCTGGCGCAAGCGTCCCGGGGCAAGACCTGGGTCGAGGACCTTGGACGCAGCGGCGAACCTCACACCGGCAGCACATTCATCATCGGCACCGACAGCAACGACCTGCTCAAGGGCGGTGCTGGCAATGACTTCATCGAAGGCCGCGATGGCAATGACCGGTTCCGCGATGACGGTGGCTACAACCTCCTGCTGGGCGGCAAGGGCAGCAACACCTTCGAATTGCAGAAGCCGTTGCAGAACTTCAGCTTTGCCAACGACGGCGACGGCACGCTGTACGTGCGTGATGCCTATGGCGGCATCAGCATGACCCGCGACATTGGCGCGCTAGTCAGTAAAGAGTCGGGCTCATGGTGGGGCAGCAAGGAGGTGACTTACAGCGTCACCGCCAACGGTTTGCTCAACGGCAGTGAACTGACCCCCTACAACCACTCGCTTAACGGTGATGCCTACGGCAATACACTGGCAGCCAGCGTCGACGGCGACTGGTTGTTCGGCAATGCCGGCAACGATCTGCTGCGCAGTGACAAAAGCCACGTGACCTTCGTCGGTGGCGCGGGCAATGACGTAATGCAGGCCTCAGGTGGCAACAACACGTTCCTGTTCAGCGGCGCCTTTGGTTTCGACGTAATCAATGGCTACCAGAGCAACGACAAACTGCTGTTCATGGGCGTTCAGGGCGCGGGGCAGGGTTATGACTTCACGCAACACGCTTCGCAGTCGGGCCATGACACGGTGCTGAAGATTGGCGACTTTGCCGTGACCCTGGTGGGGGTGGGACTGGATAACCTGTCGGCTTCAGGCATTACGTTTGCCTGAGGCTGCATGCACTAAATGCTCCGGGGCGCCTCATGATCGGGCGTCCTGGTTGTGAGCTATCTCTAACAATTCCAACAAAGAGAGAGGCAATACCAATGGGTGTGTACAACTACAAAAACTTCGGTACAGCCGATTCCAAAGCGTTATTTACCGACGCGATGGCGATCACGCTGTATTCCTATCACAACCTGGATAACGGCTTTGCCACCGGCTATCAGCACAACGGCTTCGGCCTTGGCTTGCCGGCGACACTGGTGACCGCACTGATCGGTGGCACCGACTCCCAGGGCGTCATTCCCGGAATCCCATGGAATCCCGATTCGGAAAAAGCCGCACTGGACGCGGTGCAGAAAGCCGGCTGGACGCCGATCACCGCCACGCAACTGGGCTATGACGGCAAGGTCGACGCACGCGGAACGTTCTTCGGCGAAAAGGCCGGGTACACCAGCGCTCAGGTGGAAATCCTCGGCAAGTACGACGCGCAGGGGCATCTTAGCGAAATCGGTATCGCCTTTCGCGGCACTAGCGGCCCACGAGAAAGCCAGATCAGCGACTCCATCGGCGATGTGATCAATGATCTGCTGGCGGCGCTAGGGCCCAAGGATTACGCCAGTAACTACGTCGGCGAAGCCTTCGGCAACCTGCTTGGCGACGTTGCGGCCTTTGCCCGGGCCAATGGCCTGTCGGGCAAGGACGTGCTGGTCAGCGGTCACAGCCTCGGCGGGCTGGCGGTCAACAGCCTGGCGGATTTGAGCAACGACAAGTGGGCCGGGTTCTACCAGGATTCCAACTACATTGCCTACGCCTCGCCGACCCAAAGCGGCACCGACAAAGTGCTGAACGTCGGTTACGAAAACGACCCGGTGTACCGCGCCCTCGACGGTTCATCGTTCAACCTGTCGTCGGTGGGCGTGCACGATGCCGCCAAGGTTTCGACGACCGATAACATCGTCAGCTTCAACGACCACTACGCCTCGACAGCGTGGAATGTGCTGCCGTTTTCGATCCTCAACATCCCGACCTGGATCTCGCACTTGCCCACCGCCTATGGCGACGGCATGAACCGGGTGATCGAGTCGAAGTTCTACGACCTCACCAGTAAAGACTCGACGATCATCGTCGCCAATCTGTCGGACCCGGCGCGCGCCAACACTTGGGTTCAGGATCTGAATCGCAACGCTGAAACCCACAAGGGCAGCACCTTCATCATCGGCAGTGACGGCAACGATCTGATCCAGGGTGGCAAGGGCAATGACTACCTGGAAGGCCGCGATGGCAACGACACCTTCCGCGACGGTGGTGGTTACAACATCCTGTTGGGCGGCAAGGGCAACAACGTGCTGGATGTGCAGCAGTCGGTGAAAAACTTCGACTTCGCCAATGACGGCGCCGGCAACCTGTACATCCGCGATCTCAATGGCGGCATCAGTATTACCCGCGACATCGGCAGCCTCGTGACCAAGGAGCCAGGGTTTCTGTGGGGGGTGTTCAAGGATGACGTGACCCACAGCGTCACTGCCGAAGGCCTCAAGGCGGGCAACAACCTGACTCAGTACGCGTCCACAGTGAAGGGCGGGGCCGGAGCCGATACGCTCACGGCTCACGCGGGTGGCGATTGGTTGTTGGGGCTGGACGGCAACGACCATTTGCTCGGCGGCAAGGGCAACGATGTGTTTGTCGGCGGGGCCGGTAATGACTTGCTGGAATCGGGAGGCGGGATCGATACGTTCCTGTTTAGCGGTGCGTTTGGTCAGGACCGGGTGGTTGGCTACCAGGCCAGCGACAAACTGGTATTTCTCGGGGTTCAGGGGGTGACGCCGAACGACGACTATCGGGCGCATGCCACGGCGGTGGGGCACGACACGGTGCTGACGTTTGGGGGGGATTCGGTGACGTTGGTCGGGGTTGGGCTGGATAGCTTGCCGGGCGGGGTAATCGTTATCGCCTAGGTTTGCTGCCACACCATCAAAAGATCGCAGGCTTCGTCAGCTCCTACGCCGGTCGTGGGTGTAGGAGCTGGCGCAGCCTGCGATCTTTTGATTTTGCTGTTCAGTCTTCCTGTCGAATCGTGGTCACTTCATCGGCCTTGACCTTCACTTTCGCCCCGGAAATATCTTCGAACTCGAAGAAGCCGTCCTTGGTCTTGGTTTTCGGCGTGTCCTTGGTCAAATACTGGGTGCCGTTCTGCAGCGTCACAACCGTTGGTGTCGAGCAACCGGCCAGGGCCAAAAAGGCCGCTACCGCCAGGGGCAAGCCCAGAGTCTTGATATTCATAACCACCTCTCATCCTTCAAAAAAACAGCGCGACTGCCACGAGCGAAATCAATCGTCACTGTACCTCTAACGCGGTTGGTGCGATGGATCGGCAGAAAGTTCATAGCCATCCGAAAAATTACCGAATAACGCCGCCGCTGATCCTTTTCCGTTTGCACCGGGCAGGGCGTAGCTGGTATCTGTACGCATAACCAGTACTCGCTCGCCATGGCCTTTTTCCTGTGACTGCAAACCCTCTCGACGATCCGTTCTACTACTTGAACAACTTCATGCAAGTGCTTGATTGGCTTGAGCATCGCTATGCCGATGTGCTGAGCGTCGAAGAGCAACACTTCATTCGCGAGTTCAAGCGGTTGCCCCGTGAGTCCAGGGCGCTGCTGGTCAGGATGGTGATGCGCAAGGGGAATCACTTCCGGGCGAGCAAGCTGCATTATGTCGAAATCGGCGACATCGCCATCGCCGCCGGCCCACTGCTGGCGCTGGGCTGGATCGATGAGCAATCGCCGCTGTCGATCGAAGCGCTGTTCGAGGTGTTGCTCAAGGCCGAAATTCTCCAGTGTTTTGGCACCACCATCGATCAACCAAAAGGAAGAAAGACCGATTGGCTGCCCGCATTGAGCGAACAGTTTCCTCAGGCTCACAGCTTCGGCCAGTGGTGCCCGTCGCTGGATGACCGATTGTTCAGCCTGACCATCATGGGCCTGTGCGACCGCCTGCGCTTGATGTTTTTCGGCAATCTGTACCAGGACTGGTCCGAGTTCGTGCTGGCTGACCTGGGCATCTTTACCTATGAAAAAGTCGAGTTCTGCGCCGACTCCCGAGGCCTGCGCAGCCGTGACGACGTGGACGCCTGCCTCTTCCTTTATGAGTGTCAGCAGCATTTCGAGGCCGGCGAAGCCGTGGACGGCATTGTCGAGCAGATAAAAGGGCTGGCGCTGAGCAATCCCTGGCTGCAACGACGTCGCGGCAAATTGTTATTCCAGATAGGTCAGCACTGCGAGCGCATGGCGGATTTCTCTACCGCACTGGCGATCTACCGCGAGTGTGCCTATCCCGGCGCGCGCCTGCGGTTGATTCGCGTGTTGGAGCGCTGCGGTGAATTCCAGCTGGCCATGGACCTGGCCGCCGCGGTGGAGCAATCGCCGGAAAGTGCCGCCGAACAGCAACAATTGCTGCGTGTGCTGCCCAGGCTGCGGCGCAAGTTGGGCGGGCCGGTGATAAAGCGCTCGTCCCCACGGGAGATGCTGCGCCTGGACCTGCAACTGCCCAGAACCGACCCGGCGTTGTCGGTGGAGTCTTACGTTCAGGCGCATTTGGCGCAAGAGTCGGCACCGGTGCATTACGTCGAAAACAGCCTGATCAACTCGCTGTTCGGTCTGCTGTGCTGGCCGGCGATTTTCGCGCCGTTGCCGGGGGCGTTTTTCCACCCGTTCCAGCGTGGGCCGGTGGATCTGCACAATGAGGACTTTCACGCACGCCGCGCGGAGCTGTTCCAGGGTTGCCTGTCTGAACTCGATGACGGGCGTTACCGCCAGACGATTCGTCAACGCTATGCCAGCAAGTGGGGCGTGCAATCGCCCTTCGTGTTCTGGGGTGTGCTGAGCGAAGAATTGCTCGATCAGGCACTCGATTGCCTGCCGGCCGAACACCTCAAGCACTGGTTCAATCGACTGCTGTTGGACATCAAGGCCAATCGCGCCGGCATGCCAGACCTGATCCAGTTTTGGCCGCAGGACAAAACCTACCGGATGATCGAAGTCAAAGGCCCCGGTGATCGCCTGCAAGACAATCAATTGCGCTGGCTCGAGTTCTGCCATGAGCACCAGATGCCGATTGCCGTCTGCTACGTGCAATGGGCGGAGCAGAGCGCTTGAGTTACAGCATCGCGGTGCGGGCGCTGTGTGAGTTCACCGCCAAGGTCGGTGACCTCGACCTGCGTTTTACGCCTTCGCCGACGGCGCTGGAAGGGATTGTCGGCCACCGTACGGTGGCGTCCCGGCGCAGCGAGGGCTACCAGAGTGAAGTCGCGCTTGAAGGCCTGTATCAAACGTTAAAGGTAAAGGGCCGGGCCGACGGCTACGACCCCGCGCAAAATTGCCTGGAAGAAGTCAAAACCTATCGCGGCGACTTGAGCAAGCAACCGGCCAACCACCGTCAGCTGCACTGGGCGCAGGCGAAGATTTACGGCTGGTTGATGTGCCAGAAACTGCAGCTGGCGAAGATCAATCTGGCCCTGGTGTACTTCAACATCGTCAATGAAAAGGAAACCTGCCTGGTCGAGGCTTTCAGCGCCGCGCAACTGCGGCTGTTCTTCGAACAACATTGCGCCTTGTTCCTGCTCTGGGCCGAGCAGGAAATGGCTCATCGCGAAGGGCGTAATCGGGCCGCGCAACAACTGGCGTTTCCCCATGCCGACTTTCGACCCGGGCAACGTCATCTGGCGGAATCGGTGTTCAAGGCCGTCAGCACCGGTCGTTGCTTGATGGCTCAGGCGCCTACGGGGATCGGCAAGACGGTCGGCACGCTGTTCCCCATGCTCAAGGCCCTGGCGCCGCAGCAATTGGACAAGGTGTTCTTCCTCACGGCGAAAACCCCGGGGCGCAAACTGGCGCTGGACGCCGCGCAAGTGATCCTCGACAGCGCCGACGCGCCACCCTTGCGGGTGCTCGAAATGATCGCCCGGGACAAAGCCTGCGAGCATCCGGACAAAGCCTGTCACGGAGAATCCTGCCCGCTGGCCCAGGGGTTTTATGATCGTTTGCCCGCCGCTCGCCAGGCGGCCAGCAAGTTGTCCCTGCTGAACCAGAACGCTTTGCGCGAGGTTGCCCTGCAACACGACGTCTGTCCCTACTACCTGAGCCAGGAAATGGCCCGCTGGGCAGACGTGGTGGTCGCCGATTACAACTACTATTTCGATTTCAGCGCGCTGCTGTTCGGGCTGGCCCAGGCCAATAACTGGAAAGTCGCGGTGCTGGTGGACGAAGCGCACAATCTGGTGGAGCGGGGCCGGCAGATGTACAGCGCCAGCCTTGACCAATCGACCCTCAGCGGCGCACGAAAAACCGCGCCTGAGGCGTTGAAAAAATCCTTGCAACGGGTCAACCGTGAGTGGAATGCCCTGCATAACCTGCAACTCGGCGCCTATCAGGCCTATGACAAGGCGCCGGAAAAACTGCTCCAGGCGTTGTCGTCGTGCAGCGCGAGCATCGGCGACTACCTGAACGATCATCCGCAAGGCCTGGACGGAGCGTTACAGAACTTCTATTTCGACATGCTGCAATTTTGCCGGGTGGCCGAGCTCTTTGATGAACAGTTTCTGTTCGACATCAGCAAGCGCGACCTCGACCGCCAGCGCAACCTGTCGCAGCTGTGCCTGCGCAACGTGGTGCCCGCCGGCTTCATCCGCCCGCGCTTGACGGCAGCACGCAGCAGCGTGCTGTTTTCCGCGACCCTGAGCCCTCGCCACTACTATGCCGACCTGCTGGGCACGCCGGTGAACACGGTGTGGATAGACGTTGAATCGCCATTTCACGCCGATCAGCTGCAAGTGCACATCGTCAGCCAGATCTCTACGCGATTCGTCCATCGCCAGTCTTCCCTTGCGCCGATCGTCGAGCTGATTGCCCGGCAGTTCAGCCAACGTCCTGGCAATTACCTGGCGTTTTTCAGCAGCTTCGATTATTTGCAGCAAGTGGCGCAGTTGCTGGCCGAGAAACATCCACACATCCATCTGTGGTCGCAGTCCCGGGGCATGGGGGAAGGGCAGCGACAGGACTTTCTCGATCAGTTCACCGCCGAGAGTCAGGGCGTCGGTTTCGCGGTGTTGGGCGGGGCGTTTGGCGAAGGCATCGACTTGCCGGGCGCGCGGCTGATCGGAGCGTTTATCGCCACCCTCGGACTGGCGCAACTCAATCCGGTCAACGAGCAGTTGAAACAGCGCATGGCGGCGATTTTCGGCGCCGGTTATGACTACACCTACCTGTTTCCCGGTGTGCAGAAAGTGGTGCAGGCGGCGGGGAGGGTGATCCGCACCCAGCAGGATCAAGGGGTGGTGATGTTGATCGATGACCGGTTTGGCGATAGCAAGGTCAAGCAGTTACTGCCGCGCTGGTGGTCGATTGCTCCGAGGATTTTGCACGCTATCGAGTAGGATTTTTTACTTTAAAAACATCGACATATCTTGAAAGAAAGGCCCGTTTGAACAATCAGTGAATGCCGTCTTTATTCAAAGAGCCAGTCATCACTTTCAAGCTGAATCTTTGATAAGGAAATCAAGATATGTCAGTAGCACCGAAATACACGTACACCCCTGAGCAAGTCACCGCAGCATTCAATGAAATAAAAGTGACACTGTTCAGCGGCATCACGGCCGAGGCAACCCCAAAAATTCTGGTCGTTGCCGGGCTGCAAGGGTCAGGCAAAACCTATCTGCTGGAAAAGAACCTGCTGCCTTCAAAACGCTACGAAAACTATGTTCGCCTTTACCTGCCCGACTACCGCAAGAAACACCCCCAATACACAGAGATGATCAAACTTGGCGTCTTGCATGCGTATGAGCATACCGAGGCATTTGTTCGTGAAGTCAGTAGGAAGATCTTTACGCAGGCCTTCACGGATAAATTCAACATCATCATGGAATGTGCGTTCGACAGTGTCGATTTCGTTGCTTTTGCGACTTCGGCGACCGCCGCCGGCTATCAATTCGAGACTCACATCGTTGGCTGCACTCAAGAGTTTGCTCATGTGTCGAGCATTAAACGAGCGTTCAAAAGCCTTGAAGACCAGAAAATGGAACGGTTTCTCACGGTATCGAAGCTGAATGCCAGCATGAGTTATGCGCCTGCGATCATCCTGGCCTTCGAGACGGCTGCAAAGGCGGTTAGCGGCTCGCAAATCAATGTGTACGAACGCGGGTTCGGCGTGTTGAACGAGCGGACCTTGATTGCCCAGAGTACCTACACCAAAGCTGCCGACGGCTCCGTCACCACAACGACAACCAAGGTGGATTTTGCGTACAGCGTCTATTCCAGCATCATCGACAACCATGTCTTCGCGGTGAGCGATCGCGACGAAGTGGTCAAAGAGTGCCATCTGGCACTGTGCAAGATTGCGACTCATGCTTCGCATGTTCCGAATTTCGTCTACAACGATCTCTACGCCTACATCGTCAAACACGTGAATCGATAACACGTACGACGAGAGTCGTTTATCTGACTTTCCAATTTCGTGGTTTGCCGCATACTCCAGAAAAACAACAGTGCCGTGAGGAATCAATGAGCGAGGGTCGAGAAAAAGCCAGCGCCATCGAGGACAGCCGTTTTCGATTGTTGATCGATGCTGTCGTTGATTACGCGATCTACATGATTGATCCCGATGGAACCATTACCAGTTGGAACGCTGGCACCAAGCGTTTCAAGGGGTATGAAGAGGCCGAGATTCTCGGTCAGCACTTTTCGCGTTTCTATACCGAAGAGGATCGCCGTGCCGGTTTGCCCCAGCGAGCGCTGGACACGGCGATCAGGGAGGGGCGTTTCGAGGGGGAAGGCTGGCGGGTTCGCAAGGACGGCACGTATTTCTGGTGCCACGTCGTCATTGATCCGATTCTCGACACGTCGGGCAAGTTGCTAGGGTTTGCCAAGATTACCCGCGACCTGACCGACCGCAAAATGGCCGAAGAAGTCCTCAAGCAAAGCGAGCAGCAGTTCCGCCTGCTGGTTCAAAGCGTCACTGACTACGCCATCTACATGCTCGCCCCGGATGGCCGCGTGACCAACTGGAATCCCGGGGCTCAGCGAATAAAGGGGTATTTGCCCGAAGAAGTTATCGGCCAGCATTTTTCGATGTTTTACACCCCGGAAGACCGCGAGGCCGGCGCCCCACAACGGACCCTGGACATTGCAATACGTGAGGGGCGATTCGAAAACAAAGGCTGGCGCGTGCGCAAGGACGGTACGCGGTTCCTGGCCAATGTCGTGGTCGATCCGATTTGGGGCGAAACCGGCACGCTGCTCGGTTTCGCCAAGATCACCCGTGATATCACCGAAGCCGCACAAGCCCAGCAGGTGCTGGAGCAAACCCGCGAAGCGCTGTTTCAGGCGCAGAAGATGCAGGCCATCGGCCAACTCAGCGGCGGCATTGCCCACGACTTCAACAATTTGCTGACCGTCATCCTCGGCAATCTCGAAATCGTCCGCAAACGCGTGGGGGACGATCCGAAAATCACCCGATTGGTGGACAACGCCACTCAGGGAGCCTTGCGCGGCGTCTCTCTGACCCAACGCATGCTGGCTTTTGCCAGACGTCAGGAGCTCAAAGCCGAACCCGTCGAGATACCGGCGCTGGTGCAAGGGATCATCGGGCTGTTGCGTAGCTCGCTTGGGCCTTCCGTGGTACTTGAAACCCGCTTTTCGCGAGAACTGGAACCGGTCTTGGCCGACGTCAATCAGCTTGAGCTGGCGGTGCTGAACCTGGTGACCAACGCCCGCGATGCAATGCCCCATGGCGGAAAAATCGTGATCAGTGCCAAGACCGAAGAAACCTGGGATCAACCGCAGCTATCCCTGCTGTCAGGCCGTTATGTCTGCCTGAGTGTCAGCGATACGGGGGAGGGCATGGATGACGCCACGCTCGGTTTGGCAATGGACCCGTTCTTCACCACAAAAGGCGTTGGCAAAGGCACGGGGCTGGGACTTTCGATGGTGCATGGTTACATCGAGCAACTGGGCGGACGATTCGTCCTCAAAAGCCAGAAGGACATAGGCACGATCGCCGAACTGTGGATACCCATCGCCACGACTGGTTCGGTTGCCAAGCCCGTTACCGAGGAGGCCGCACCGCCGATGCACCGTCTATGCGTGTTGGTCGTGGATGATGACAGCCTGGTGTTGACCAGTACCTGCCTGTTACTCGAAGACCTGGGGCATCGGGTGATCAGTGCGACATCCGGGGCGCAAGCGCTGAAAGCGTTCGACAGTGAGTCAGCGATTGACCTGGTCATCACTGACATGGCCATGCCCCAGATGAATGGCGCGGAACTGGCGCAGGCTATCCGAACCATGAAGCCGGACCTGCCGATCATCCTTGCCACCGGTTACGCCGAGCGCCTGGAAGGTTTCGCAACCAGACTTCCGCGCCTGTCCTAACCTTTTACCCAACTGAATCTGGTGGAGATCATCGCCACGGCCATGAAATGACCAGCGAGCTCAATGTTCGGCGGCGGATCCCGCGTTCTTCTTGAAGCCGCGCACGTTCATGGCGCACAGACAAAACTGCAACACGATCAGTGCATAGGCTTGAGTGTGGTAACCCCAGATCACCCATAAAACATTGCTGACAATAAAACAGATGAAACCCGAGACCCTGCGTCTGGGGTTTTGCGAGCCGATCAACCACGCCGCCAGCACCGTGATCAGCATCGCTGGCCATTGCACCCAATCGAGATAATCCATCCCCATTCCTTAATGTCAGACCCTTATGTGAGGGACCACAGTGACGAGGCACCGTTCGAGGCTTTGCCTCACGATGCCTTTGAATTTTTCGCCATCGAGTGGCTCAGAGTTTTTAACAGCGTCCTGGAGCACTCCCGCCATGAGCCATCCTATGCCGGCGGGCACCGGGCACTGCAGCCTGGACCATAGCAGTGATTTTCTGGTCGTTGGTGCCTATCCAAAAGGCCAGGAAAAGTATGACATTCAGCGTCCGGACCCGACGACTCACGACCAGTCCGTTGCTCGTATTGCCAAGGTTCCGCTTCCCTTGGCCGATCCTGTGTATGGCGGCGAGGGTGCCTTGATGGGTGCCTGGAGGGCGCGTTGAAATCCAGCTGAACTTGTCAGTAGACGTTTCTTCTAAACGTTTCCTACCCCGTGCGTGCCCCTCCTGTGCCAAGAATACTGACCAAAGCCCCGACCGAAGAAAGCCTGACCGAACACAATGCGAAGATGTTCGGCTCACCCAAAGATCGCCTGGATTTCTACCGCCGGGAAATCCAGTACGAAACCAGCATTCTGGCCAATCGCACCGACGCCTACCTGGCGGCGCAATCGTTTTTGGTGATTGCCTTCGCGTCCTGCATGTCCAACCTCAACCCCGAGTGGGGAAAACTCTTCACCCTGGTGGTGCCGCCATTCCTGGCGCTATTGGGGCTGCTCAGTTCGCTCAACGCCTGGCCGGGGATTCGCGCGGCATACGACATCATCGATCACTGGCATTTCAAGCAGAGTGAGTTGTTGCGCAGCGAACCCTTGATGGGCCTCGCTTACGATGAGTCGCCGCTGTTCAGTGAGATGGAATCGTCCCATAAGGGGTATCGCAAGTCGTTGTTGTTTTCGGTGCGTACGCCATGGATTTTCGCCTCCTTCTGGGTGCTGCTGGGCAGCTACGCGTTTTATATCCAGGTGACCAACCCCGGCGCGTGAACCGAACAACCAAAAAGGCCCGGCATATGCCGTAATGCCGGTCAGTTAAGGGGGTGAACACCGCAACCTCTGTGGGAGCGAGCTTGCTCCGGGCGGCGTTCCGACGATAGCGGCAGGTCAGTCAGCATTGATGTTGAATGTTGCGCCGCCATCGTCGGAACGCCGCCCGGAGCAAGCTCGCTCCCACAGGTTTTGCACCTTAACTGACCAGCATTAGGCATATGCCGGGCCTTTTGCTGCCTCGCCACCAGCATCAAGCCGCCAGATTGGCTGCGCTCATTTCTTTCTTGTATTGGGCTTTCAAGCTTTCCATCTGTGCGCCCAATTCCTCCAGGGTGGCTTTACCCAACAGCTTTTTGGCCTGGGGAAACATTTCCGTTTCCTCCTCTTCAATGTGATGTTCCAGCAGTTCCTTGACCACTTTCACGCGACCGGCGAATTCCGGGGTGGACGGATCGGTGACTTTCAGGTCTGGCAGCACCAGCGAATCTACGGTGCGATGTTCTTCCTTGGCTTCGTAATACATGACGTCCTGTTCCTTGCCCCCAGCCTTCTTGTACGCCGGGTACAAGACCTCCTCTTCGAGACGGGTGTGGATGGCGATCTCCATTTCCAGTTTGGCCAGTAACTCGCCGCGTTTTTTAACACCACGTTCGGTGGATTCGCTTAATTGGGTCAGGATGCCTTTTACGCGTTCATGGTCTGCTTTCAACAGGTCTATGGCGTTCATGGTCGAGTCTCTCCAACGAGTCAGGGGGTGAGCGCGAACGGTCTCAAGGCCGAAAGTCGCTCATTGTCCTTGAGCATTTGTCGTGCCGGTTTGCCGGTGCGATAACTTGTTTATAAAACAATAAGTTGAAGTGACTGATGGCGAACTGCGGTCATGCAGCCTGCATGAGTCCGGAAATTGACTCATGCAGTTCGCAGGGGAGCATTAATGTTCCAGACAATAAAAAGCCCGGCGACTATGCCCGGGCTTTTCAAGTTCAGGCTCGGGATTCGGGGTGCTGGAGCAAACGATGAGCGTTTTGCGTGGACATCGAGACAGGCGGGAAATCTTCGTTGAGCAGCCGCAAGTGCTCGATCGCTTCCTCGAACTTCAAGTCGGCCTTCCTGCGCATGGCCTGATAGCGATCAAACCGTTCCACATCCATGTCGCTCACCTCAAGTAACGCCCAGGCGCTGCGGCTCAGTGCCTGGGCGTCTTCAAACATTTGACAATTACGTTCCAGGGCGAAGGCCCGGCAGGCTTTGATTTCTTCGGAGGTGGAATAGTGAATCATGACCAGCACCTGATTTTCTCAAGGTTCCTGTTGATAGGTATCGACGCCGCAGGGGAACCGAACCTGGCAAGTCCCTCCGTGCAAAAGCCGGGCGGGATTAGAGTTGTGACTGGCCGGGTCGCGAAGAATTTCAAATTTATGAACGTGAAAATTCGATAATTCCGACCCTGAACGCACAGACCTCAAATCAAATATCCTGTTTTTTATGTTGTTCATATCGAGCCAGGATCGGTTGAGTACTGATCCCGTGGATGAGGATGCTGAGCGCGACCACGGACAAGGTCAGATCCATGCAGAGTGTTGAGATCGACGCGCCCAGCCCGTGGTTCAGGGCATAAAACAGGTAATACAGACTGCCAATGCCGCGTATGCCGAACCAGCCAATCAACATTCGCTGGCGCCCGTTGAGCAAATTGCCCCAAGGCATGGCGATGACGCTCAGCGGTCGTATCAGGCAAAACAACACGCCGGCGATCGGCAACGCACGCCAGTCCCAATGCGCCATCAGCACCACGCCGAGCAGCGTTACCAGAAAGACTTCCATGGCCCGTTCCACCAGGCTACCGAAGGCAAGCATGTCGCCCATCATGATTCCCGCCGCGACCTGGGTGTCTTCAAGGTTCTCGGTATCGCCATGAACGGCGTCTTGTGGCTCGACGTTCTGATGTCCCACAACAGGCTGAACGAGATGCTCGGCGGGAAGTTCGTCGTTGCCCGTGGATTTGACTTCTTCGTGACGCAAGCCCAGACCGGCGGCAAACACCGACAGAAAGCCGTAACCGTGAATCGACTCGGCCCCGACATAAGCCAGGGCAATCAAGGCGAGGGCGAGATAATCATTCGGGGAAAGGGTGCTGTCGTCATTCTGGATTCGCATCAACAAGGTCAGGCGGCCAATACCGCGTCCCATCCAGTAGCCGGTGAGCAAACCGGCCGGGACTGCCCACAACAGACTGCGTAGCACCCAATCGCTCAGCCAGCCGGGGTTGCCGTCGTGCTGCACCAGGAGCAGGCCGAGGATGACAAACGGGAAGGCGATCCCGTCATTGAGCCCGGCCTCACCCGACAGCCCAAAGCGCACGCTGTCATCATCCCGGGCGTCGTTGACTTGTACCAGGGCAGCGAGCACCGGGTCGGTGGGCGCCAGAATCGAACCGATCAACACGGACGCGCCCCAGGACAATTCGAAACCGTAATGCAGCAACAGGCTGACGCCGGAAATGGTCAGCACCATGACCGGACCGGCCAGCCCGTAGGCAATGCGCCAGTTTTTATCCTTGAACGGCAAGCGCAACTTCAAACCGCAGACAAACAACGAAAACAGCACTGCGACTTCCGTCAGGTGCTCCATCCAGGTGGACGCATTATCGGTGTCCAGTTTCAACAGCCCGAGCCCCGCTGGCCCGATCGCCACACCCAGCACAAGGCATACCGCCGACGTAGTCACCGGCATCCAGCGCAGGTACGACGACGTCAGTGCCAGTGTCAGCAGCACGGCACCCAACACCGCCACCCATAAAATGAAGCTCATGCTCGGTACTCGTCGGGTGCGTGCTGCTCCAGATATCGAAAGGCCCGCCAAAGGAGGGCCTATAAAATGTGGAGTTCTGGAAATGCCGGCAGGTTCAATTTAAAGCATCGGTTTGCCGCCGGTAATCCCGTACCGTTGCCCGGTGATGTAACTGGCCTCATCCGAGGCCAGCAACACATAAATCGGCGCCACTTCCACCGGTTGACCCGGCCGGCCGAGCGGGGTCTGCCCACCAAAGTTCTGCACTTCTTCATCGGGCATGGTCGAGACAATCAGCGGCGTCCAGATCGGCCCCGGTGCCACGCAATTCACCCGAATGTTCTTCGGCCCCAGCATCTGCCCCAGGCCAGCGGTGAAGTTGGCAATCGCACCTTTGGTCGTGGCGTAAGGCAGGAGGGTGGGTTTGGGCATGTCTGAATTGACCGAACTGGTGTTGATGATCGAACTGCCGGGGTTCATGTGCTTCAACGCGGCCTGACAGAGCCTGAAAATGGCGGTGATATTGACGTCGAAGGTCATCACCCATTCTTCGTCCGGGATGTCCTCTAAGTGTTCGTGGGTCATCTGGAACGCGGCGTTGTTGACCAGCACATCGATCCGGCCGAAGCGTTCGACCGTCTTGTCCACCAAGGCCTGGCAGTGCGCTTTCTGCGCCAGGTCACCGGGAAGCAACAGACACTGCCGGCCGGCCTGTTCGACCCAGCGTGCGGTTTCCTGGGCGTCTTCATGTTCATTGAGGTAGGCGACGGCGACATCGGCGCCTTCACGGGCGAAGGCGATCGCCACGGCGCGACCGATGCCACTGTCGGCGCCGGTGATCAGGGCGATCTTGCCGTCCAGTCGGCCAGAACCTTTGTAGCTTTGTTCGCCACAGTCGGGGTACGGGTCCATTTTCTTTTGGGAACCGGGGACTGGCTGGGCCTGTTTCGGGAAGGGTGGTTTGGGATAGGCAGTCATTGGGAAATCTCCGTTCGCAAGGCAGAAGAGTCAAAGGGTTGACCCTGGTGTTTTGCCTTGAGTTCGGTTGGGTTTCATGTCGCGAAAAATCAAAAGATCGCAGCCTTCGGCAGCTCCTACAGGGTGTACGCAATTTCGCGTAGGAGCTGCCGAAGGCTGCGATCTTTTGATCTGGATTCAGGCTTTGCGATTGACCAAACTACGCTCCATCCGCGCAATGCCTTCTTCCAGCAATGCCCGTGGGCAGCCGAAGTTCAGGCGCACGAACTGTTTGCTGTCATCGCCGAAATCCAGACCAGGGCTCAACCCGACCTTGGCTTGCTCAAGGAAAAACTGCTGAGGGTTATCCAGTCCCAGCGCCGAGCAATCGAGCCACGCCAGATACGTGCCTTGCGGGATATTCATGGTCACACCCGGCAGGCGCGTGTTGACTGCTTCCACCAGATAATCCCGATTGCTTTGCAGATACGCCTTCAACCCGGCCAGCCAAGGGCCGCCTTCGCTGTAGGCGACGCGCGTCGCTTCCATGCCCAACGGGTTGACGCTGTCGACCATGCCGCAGCGGGCGTGGTTGACCTTTGCACGCAAAGCCGAGTCCTGAATGATCATGAAAGATGTCTTCAGACCGGCAATGTTGTAGGCCTTGCTCGCCGACATCAGCGTGATGGTGCGCTTGGCGATTTCCGGGCTCAGGGAGGCCGTCGGAATGTGCACGCGCCCGTCGAAACACAGCTCGGCATGAATCTCGTCAGAGATGATCCAGGCGTCCTGCTCCAGGCAGATGTCGGCGACCGCTTGCAGTTCTTCTCGCGGGAAGACTTTGCCCACCGGGTTATGCGGGTTGCTCAGCAGCAGCGCACCGCCACCGGTCAGCGCCTGGTTCAGGGCATCGAGTGGCGTGGCGTAAGTGCCGTCCGCCAACGCGTCGAATTCGAGTTCAACCTTGTTCAAACCCCAGTGCCCCGGCGCATGACGCAGCGGCGGGTAGTTCGGGACCTGAACCACGACGTTCTGCTGCGGCTGGACCAGCGCATTCAGCGCCATGTTGAAACCCGACTCCACGCCCGGCAAGAAAATCAGCTCCTCAGGCAATACGCGCCAGGCGTACTTGTTCCAGAGGTCAGCGACGATGGCATCGCGCAAGTCATCCTGGGCCACGCTGTAGCCGAGCATCGGGTGTTCCAGACGTTTTTGCAGGGCCTGGAGAATCACCGGCGGTGCGGAGAAGTCCATGTCGGCCACCCACATCGGCAACACGTCGGCCGGATAACGGCTCCATTTGGTACTGCCGGTGTTGTGGCGGTCGAACACCTGATCAAAATCGAAAGTCATGCTCAGTCTCATAAAAAGCGTGGTTGAACGTGGGGCAATGATAAACGCCAAGGACCTGTGGGAGCGAGCCTGTGTGTGATGGCTGATGCCCCGGTATTGCCCGATGGTCGGTTTTCACACAGTCAGTTCTAACATTGTCTACAGTTTTAAATGTCGGCAGCCAGACTGCCACAACCGTGATTGTCCAGAAAAACCCGGCAAAAGTACCGGGTCTCCCCCTGACAGGAGTGCACGATGGACCTCAACCGTCGTCAGTTCTTCAAGGTCGCTGGTATCGGCCTTGCTGGCTCGAGCCTCGGCGCGCTGGGCATGGCCCCCGCGACTGCCTTCGCCGAGCAGGTGCGCCACTTCAAGCTTGCCCACACCCATGAAACCCGCAACACCTGCCCGTACTGCTCGGTCGGCTGCGGCGTGATCATGTACAGCCAGGGCGATGCCGCCAAGAACGTCGCGCAAAACATCATCCACATCGAAGGCGATTCCGACCACCCGGTCAACCGCGGCACCCTGTGCCCCAAAGGCGCCGGCTTGCTGGACTTCATTCACAGCCCCGGTCGTCTGCAATACCCAGAGGTGCGCAAACCTGGCACCACCGAGTGGACGCGGATCTCCTGGGATGAAGCGCTCGATCGCGTCGCCGACTTGATGAAGGCCGACCGCGACGCCAACTTCATCGAGAAGAATGCCCAGGGCCAAATGGTAAACCGTTGGCTGACCACCGGTTTCCTCGCGGCCTCGGCGGCGTCCAACGAAGCGGGTTACATCACCCACAAGGTTGTTCGCAGTCTCGGCATGCTGGGGTTCGATAACCAGGCGCGTGTCTGACACGGCCCGACGGTGGCAAGTCTTGCCCCGACGTACGGCCGTGGTGCCATGACCAATACCTGGACCGATATCGGCAACGCGAATCTGATCCTGGTGATGGGCGGCAACGCAGCAGAAGCGCACCCGTGCGGCTTCAAATGGGTGACCGAAGCCAAGGCGCACAACAAGGCCCGCTTGATCGTGGTCGATCCGCGTTTTACCCGGACCGCCTCGGTGGCCGACTATTACGCGCCGATTCGCACCGGCACTGACATCGCCTTCATGGGCGGCCTGATCAATTACCTGCTGACTGAAGACAAGATCCAGCACGAGTACGTGCGCGCCTATACCGACGTGTCGTTCATCGTCAAAGCCGGTTATGGCTTCGAGGACGGAATCTTCAGCGGCTACGACGCGGCCAAACGCAGCTACACGGACAAGTCCGGCTGGGGTTATGAACTCGGTGAAGACGGCTTCGTCAAGGTCGACCCGACCCTGCAAGATCCGCACTGCGTCTATCAATTGATGAAGCAGCATTACAGCCGCTACAACATCGAACTGGCGAGCCAGATTTGCGGCATGCCGGTGGATGCCATGCAGAAGATCTGGGAAGAAATCGCCACCTGCTCGCAACCGGGCAAGACCATGACGATTCTCTATGCGCTGGGCTGGACGCAGCATTCGATCGGTTCGCAGATCATTCGCAGCGCGGCCATGGTGCAATTGCTGCTGGGCAACGTCGGCATGCCGGGCGGGGGCGTCAATGCCTTGCGCGGGCACTCCAACATCCAGGGGCTGACCGACCTCGGTTTGCTGTCCAATTCGCTGCCGGGCTATCTGACCCTGCCGGGCGACGCCGAGCAGGATTACACCGCCTACATCACCAAGCGCACGCAAATGCCGTTGCGTCCGGGGCAGCTGTCCTATTGGCAAAACTACGGCAAGTTCCACGTCAGCCTGATGAAAGCCTGGTACGGCGCGAATGCCACGCTCGAAAACCGCTGGGCTTATGACTATCTGCCGAAACTGGACATCCCGAACTACGACATCCTGAAAGTGTTCGACCTGATGGGCCAGGGCAAGGTCAACGGCTACATGTGCCAGGGCTTCAACCCCATCGCCGCGTTGCCTGACAAGAACCGGGTGATGGCGGCGCTGGCCAAGCTGAAGTGGCTGGTGGTGATGGACCCGCTGTCCACCGAAACCTCGGAGTTCTGGCGCAATGTCGGGCCGTACAACGACGTTGAAACCGCTGGCATCCAGACCGAAGTGATTCGCCTGCCCACCACCTGTTTCGCCGAAGAAGACGGCTCGCTGGTCAACAGCAGCCGCTGGCTGCAATGGCACTGGAAAGGTGCCGACGGCCCCGGCGAAGCGCGCACCGATGTGCGGATCATGAGCGAGCTGTTTATCCGTCTGCGCCAGCGTTACCAGGCCAACGGCGGCGCTTATGCCGAGCCGATCCTCAAACTGTCCTGGCCGTACAAAATCGCCGAGGAGCCTTCGCCGGAAGAATTGGCCAAGGAAATCAACGGCTATGCCACCACGGACTTCACTGACGCTACCGGCGCGGCGATCAAGGGCAACGCGCAACTGGCCGGTTTTGGCCAGCTCAAGGACGACGGCAGCACCGCTTCCGGTTGCTGGATTTTCTGCGGCAGCTGGACTGAGGCGGGCAACCAGATGGCCCGGCGCGACAACAGCGACCCGTACGGCATGAAACAACATCAGGGCTGGGCCTGGGCCTGGCCGGCGAACCGACGGATTCTCTACAACCGCGCTTCGTGCGACCCGCAAGGTAAGCCGTGGGACGAGAAAAAACGTCTGGTGTGGTGGAACGGCAAAGTCTGGGGCGGCACCGATGTGCCGGACTTCAAGGCCGACTCGCCACCGGAAGCCGGGATGAATCCGTTCATCATGAACCCCGAAGGCGTGGCGCGGTTCTTTGCCGTCGACAAGATGAATGAAGGACCTTTCCCCGAGCACTATGAACCGTTCGAAACGCCGATCGGCATCAACCCGTTGCACCCGGAAAACAAGAAAGCCACCAGCAACCCGGCGGCGCGGATCTTCGATTCGGTGTGGGATTCCTTAGGCGTGGCCAAGGACTATCCATATGCCGCGACCAGCTACCGGCTGACCGAGCATTTCCACTTCTGGAGCAAGCATTGCAAGCTCAACGCGATTGCCCAACCCGAGCAGTTCGTCGAGATTGGTGAGGTGCTGGCCAAGGAGAAAGGCATCGTGGCCGGCGACCGGGTCCGTGTCAGTTCCAAGCGCGGACATATAGAAGCGGTGGCGGTGGTGACCAAGCGGATTCGTCCGCTGCAGGTCAACAATCAGGTGGTGCACCAGATCGGTATCCCGCTGCACTGGGGCTTTACCGGGCTCACGCGCCACGGTTACCTGACCAACACCCTGGTGCCGTTCCTCGGCGATGGCAACACTCAGACCCCGGAATCCAAGTCATTCCTGGTCAACGTGGAGAAAGTCTAAATGGCCAGCCAAGACATCATCGCCCGTTCGGCCACCACGACCGTCCCGTCCTCGGTGCGCAATCAAGAGGAAGTGGCCAAGCTGATCGACACCACCAAGTGCATTGGCTGCAAGGCATGTCAGGTTGCCTGCTCGGAATGGAACGAGCTGCGCGACGATGTCGGCCACAACCTCGGCACCTACGACAACCCTCAGGACCTGACCGCAGAAACCTGGACCTTGATGCGCTTCACCGAGCACGAAACCGACGCCGGCAATCTGGAGTGGCTGATTCGCAAGGACGGCTGCATGCACTGCGCCGAGCCCGGTTGCCTGGCGGCGTGCCCGAGCCCGGGGGCGATCATCAAGCATGCCAATGGCATCGTCGACTTCGACCAGGACCATTGCATCGGCTGCGGGTATTGCATCACCGGTTGCCCGTTCAATATCCCGCGAATCTCGCAAAAGGATCACAAGGCTTATAAATGCACGTTGTGCTCAGACCGGGTGGCGGTGGGGCTGGAGCCGGCCTGCGTAAAAACCTGCCCGACGGGCGCCATAGTGTTCGGCACCAAGGACGACATGAAAGAACACGCGGCCGAAAGGATCGTCGACCTCAAGAGCCGTGGCTTCGAACACGCAGGCTTGTACGACCCGGAAGGCGTCGGTGGTACTCACGTGATGTATGTGCTGCACCATGCCGATGAGCCCCGGTTGTATGCCGGTCTGCCGGACCACCCGACCATCAGTCCGCTGGTGGAACTGTGGAAAGGCGTGAGCAAACCCTTGGGGTTGCTGGCCATGGGCTTGGCGGTGCTGGCCGGGTTCTTCCACTACGTGCGCATCGGGCCGCAGCTGGTCGAGGAGGACGAACACCCGACCATCCCCGATCCCGCCGTGCATGAAATCGACCCATCGGTGCATACCTATGATCCGAAGGGGGAGGACAGGCCATGAACGACAAACCGATCCTTCGTTACACATCAAACCAGCGCACTAACCATTGGCTGGTGGCGATTCTGTTTTTCATGGCGGCACTGTCGGGGCTGGCGTTGTTTCATCCGGCGTTGTTCTGGCTCAGCAACCTGTTTGGCGGCGGGCCTTGGACGCGCATCCTGCATCCGTTCATGGGCGTGGTGATGTTTGTGCTGTTCCTTGGGCTGGTGATCCGTTTCTGGCGGGCGAACTTCTTTATCAGCAACGACCGGTTGTGGCTGAGGCGAGTCGGGCGGGTGATCAAGAATGAGGAGGAGGGCGTGCCGCCCATCGGCAAGTACAACCCTGGGCAGAAGCTGCTGTTCTGGACCTTGCTGATTTGCATGCTGGTGCTGCTGTTCAGCGGGCTGGTGATCTGGCGTGCGTATTTCAGCGAGTACTTCGGCATCACCAGCATTCGTTGGGCCATGCTGCTGCATGCGTTGGCGGGTTTCATCCTGGTGCTAAGCATCATCGTTCACATCTACGCCGGCATCTGGATCAAGGGTTCGGTCAGCGCCATGCTGCATGGGCGGGTCAGCCGCGCCTGGGCGAAAAAACACCATGAACTGTGGTACCGCGAAGTGACCCGCGACGAGCACCCCGACCGGCCGATCAGCAAAAAAGGATAACCCCCTTGGCGACGATTCTTGAGCCTGGCGAGATCGAAGCGGCGGCGAGTTCACCGCCGTTTCTCTACCTGCCTCCGAAAAACCTGTTCACCTTGCGCGCCTTGCGCCTGGAGCGTCTGGTCGTCGGCCATCCACTGGCCGATTACCTGCGGCTGGTGACCGGCCTATGCCACGTGCAGCAGGGTCTGATGGACGATCCACCCGTGGCCGCCATGCCCGATGCCCAACGCATGCGCGTGTGCCAGCAACACGGCTTGCCGCCGTTCGCCGCCGACAGTCTGGTGCGCGAGGACCATTGGCTGCCGTACCTCGAAACTCTATTGCAGCGTTACCAGCCACCACCGCAACCTGCTGTGGAAAAAGCCGTGGCGACCTTGCGCAGCGCCCACGTCGGGCAACTCAAGGCCTGGGCGATTGCGCTGGTCAGCGGCCAGTTCACCATGCTGCCCGCCGCCGTGGTGCCGTTTCTCGGCGCGGCGTTGCAGGTGGCCTGGAGTCATTGGTTGCTGAGTACACCGGACCTTGCGCTGAAACCCGGCGACAGTCTCAGCCAATGCCCGGCCTGCGGTTCGCCGGCCATGGCCGGGGTGATTCGCCATCGCAGCAAGTACAACGGCTTGCGGTATCTGGTGTGCTCGCTGTGTGCCTGCGAATGGCATGTTGTGCGGGTCAAATGCGTGTATTGCGAACAGAGCAAAGGCCTTGAATACGTCAGCCTCGATGACGACCGCTACGCCGCCAATCAGGCACCGTTACGCGCGGAGGTCTGTCCTGGCTGCGGCAGCTACCTGAAACTGCTTTACCTGGAAAACGACGCCGAAGCTGAAGCGCTCTCGACCGACCTGACCAGCCTGCTGCTGGACATGCGCCTGGAGCAGGAAGGCTACCAGCGTCCAGCGCCTAATCTTCTGCTTGCACCCGGAGGTGGCTGAGCTACCCCTTTGAGCTCTGCCTTTGAGCTCTGCCTTTGAACTCTGCGGCTACACTCAGGCGCTACGATCATTCGTAATCAGGAGCGCCTGATGTCCTCCAGATCCGCCAGCCAAACTCTGCGGCTGCCTTCCATCGACAGTCTGCTGCGCCATCCCGCCTGCCAACCGCTGGCCGAGCGTTATGGGCGTGACGCGTTGTTGGCGAATTTGCGGCAATTGCTGGATGACTTGCGTGAACAGGTGCTTTCAGGGGAACTCGACGCCATTGAGATCACGCCTGAAGTGTTGGCGGGCAGGGCGGGTGAACGCCTGGCCACCCAGCATCGCAGCAACGTGCGCCGGGTGTTCAATCTCACCGGCACAGTGCTGCACACCAATCTGGGGCGAGCGTTGTTGCCGGAGGAAGCCATCGACGCCGTGCAGAGGGCGGCCCGTTATCCACTCAATCTGGAATTCGACCTGCACAGCGGCAAGCGCGGCGACCGTGACGATCTGATCGAAGGCCTGATCCGCGAGTTGACTGGCGCCGAGGCGGTGACGGTGGTCAACAACAACGCCGCAGCGGTGTTGCTGACGCTCAACAGCCTGGGCGCGCGCAAGGAAGGCATCATTTCCCGGGGCGAACTGATCGAAATCGGCGGCGCCTTCCGCATTCCCGACATCATGGCGAGAGCCGGGGTCAGGCTCCACGAAGTCGGCACCACCAATCGCACCCATGCCCGCGATTACGAGGCGGCCATCGGCCCCCGTAGTGGTTTGGTGATGCGCGTCCATGCGAGCAACTACAACATCGAAGGCTTCACCGCTCGGGTGCCGACCGCCGAGTTGGCGCAACTCGCGCATAAACACGGTTTGCCATTGCTTGAAGACCTCGGCAGCGGCAGCCTGCTGGACCTGACGCGCTGGGGCTTGCCCGCCGAACCGACGGTGCGCCAGGCGCTGATCGATGGTGCGGACATCGTTACCTTCAGCGGCGACAAACTACTGGGTGGGCCCCAGGCCGGGTTGATCGTCGGCCGCAAAGACCTGATCGCGAAGATCAAGAAGAATCCACTCAAGCGCGCCTTGCGGGTCGACAAACTGACCCTGGCCGCCCTCGAAGCGGTGTTGGGCCTGTACCGCGACCCTGATCGACTGGCTGAGAGGTTGCCGAGTTTGCGTCTGCTGACCCGACCCCAGGCGGACATCCTCGCGCTGGCTGAGCGCCTGCAACCCTCGCTGGCCAAAGTCTTGGGCGACGGCTGGAGCGTCAGCGCGGTCCCGGCGCTGGGCATGATCGGCAGCGGCAGCCAGCCGGTGGCGCGATTACCGAGTGCCGCGCTATGCCTGCGGCCGCACGCGTCCAAACGTCTTCGCGGACGGCAGCTGCACGGTATGGAAGCGGCCCTGCGTGCGTTGCCGATTCCGGTGCTCGGGCGCATTGATGACGATGCGTTGTGGCTGGACCTGCGGCAACTGGACGATGAGCCGGCGTGGCTGGCGCAACTCGATCAAATTGCAGGAGCCGCAGAGTGATCGTCGGCACCGCAGGGCACATCGACCACGGCAAGACCGCCTTGCTCCAGGCCCTGACCGGTCAGGCCGGCGACCGTCGCCGAGAAGAACGTGAACGCGGCATGACCATCGACCTCGGCTACCTGTACGCGGCGCTGGAACCGCAAGCGCCCCTGACCGGTTTTATCGATGTGCCCGGTCATGAGCGTTTCACCCACAACATGTTGGCGGGGGCTCAGGGCCTTGATCTGGTGTTGCTGGTGGTCGCGGCCGACGACGGCGTCATGCCGCAAACCCGCGAACACCTGGCCATCGTTGAACTGCTGGGCATCCCTCGGGCAATGGTTGCGATCAGCAAATGCGACCGCGTCGAACCGTCCAGAGTGCAAGCCGTTCGCGATCAGATCCAGACATTACTGGCACCGGGGCCTTATGCCAACGCGCCGCTGATTGCGCTGTCGAGTGTGACCGGGGAGGGCATCGAGACCCTGCGACAAGCCTTGCTCAAGGCGCAGCGTGAAGTCGTTCAACGCAGCACCACCGGTGGTTTTCGCCTGGCGATCGATCGCGCCTTCAGCGTGGCCGGCGTCGGTATCGTGGTGACCGGCACTGCGTTGTCTGGCGTGGTGGCGGTGGGCGATACGCTGATGCTCGGCCCGCAGGGCAAACCCGTGCGTGTACGCGGCCTGCATGCACAGAATCGGGCCGCCGAAGTCGCAATGGCCGGACAGCGAGTCGCGTTGAACCTGAGTGCCGAACGCTTGGCCCTGGAGCAGATTCATCGCGGTCACTGGTTGCTGGCCGAGTGGCTGTACGCGCCGACCCAGCGAGTGGATGTCGACCTGCAATTGTTAGCCAGCGAACCGAAAGCCTTCGAGCACTTCCAACCTGTGCACGTTCACATGGGGACTCAGGATGTGACCGGGCGGGTGGCGTTGCTGGAAGGCGCCCGCCTGGCGCCGGGTGAACGGATGTTTGCGCAACTGCTGCTGAATGCGCCGGTGCAGGCGGTGATGGGCGATCCGTTGATCCTGCGTGACCAGAGCGCCCAACGCACCCTCGGCGGCGCGCGGGTGCTCGACCCGTTTGCACCGACCCGACAACGCCGAAGCCCCGAGCGGCTGGCGCAGCTACACGCCCTCGCCACATGCAATCAGTTGGAAGACAGCCTGCCGGCGTTATTGGCCAACAGCGATACCGGGCTCGATCCGCAGCGTCTGGAGCGTCAGTTCAACCGCCCCCGCAACACGTGGGTTTTGCCCGATGACGTGCGCCTGATCGACACCCGCCAAGGTCCATTACTGTTCAGTGCTGTCCGCTGGGAAGCACTGAAAGCACCATTGCTGGAACACCTCGCACGCTTTCATCAACTGGAACCGGATCAAATGGGCCCGGACCGGGATCGCCTGCGGCGGTTCACCGGCACCGCGCTGGACCGTCCGACGTTCATCAGCCTGCTCGACGAGTTACTCGCCAGCGGGGCCATTGCCGCCAGCGGGCCATGGCTGCATTTACCCGATCATCAGGTGCGTTTGAGCGAAGACGACGAAGCCCTGTGGCAACACTTGCAACCGTTGTTTGAACAGGCTGGTTTTGATCCGCTGTGGGTGCGTGACCTTGACCATGACGAGGCGGCCGTGCGCTTGCTGCTGTGCAAAATGGCGAGGTTGGGATTAGTGCATCAAGTCGTCCGTGACCTGTTCTACACCGATACGATGATTCGTCGATTGGCGGCTATGCTTGTGCAACTGGCCGCGCAAAACCCGGTGATTCAGGTCACGGCGTTTCGTGATGCAGTGGGCCTGGGTCGCAAGCGCAGCATCCAGATTCTCGAATACTTCGACCGGATTGGCCTGACGCGACGGTTTGGCGACAAGCGCCATATCCGCCTCGACAATGCCTTGGCCCAAGGCACCGAGCACTGACTTCAAGGAAGGCAATCGCGCCCGGTGGCGCGGCCGGGCTTCAAACCCGGTTGGGGACGGCATCCGTTCCCGGGCAGGTTCGACTCCGGCTGCCTTCCGCCATTTTTCCTCTCACTTGAGCAACCGGGTATCCAGCCCAAAGCGTTCCTGAGAAACAAGTTTGAATTGATCCGCGGCCAAGTCGCAGCTCACCAATAGATTCCACGAATGACGGGTAACCGCAGACGGGATGAGCAGAAAGGGATGCTCGGCCAGTAGCTCATCAGCAAACAGCTGCTGATTGGGCGAGAGTTGAGACGGGATGAGCCAATTCGGGTTCGGCACATCATCGGGCTGAACAACCTTGATGAAATTCGAATCCAGCACTTCGAAGCACGTCAACACGTGAGGCACCATATCCAGCGTATCGAAGCCTGCGTGGGCTGCGACTTCCAGAATGGCAGTGGACGGGTCGGCCGAAGCGTAAATAACCCGGCGGCCGGGAGGGTTCCAACGACCACCGGATTGCTGCGCACCAATGCCACTGTCCCACGTGTCCTTGAAGACCTCGCGGTCAAGGCGCCAAGCGTGCCACTTCCCATCCCAGGGCAGAGGATTCATTGATAAACCCCGTGTTCAATCCGGGTCAAATAGTCCTCGACTACCTGGAAGCCAAGCGAGTTGTCGATCAGCTCCAGCGGGATATTTCCGTCCAGGTATTTGCAGGGTTTCTTCAACCAATCCTCAGCCAACTGCTGATTGCCAAACACGTTGATGGCGTGCTCCAGGGCCTGCGCATACTGGAAGGCGACTGTACTTTGTTGCTGGTTTAGCCGCACTGGTTTGGTCTCCTTCGCCAAGCGCTGGACAGTCCTGAGGGACTTCCCTGTAATGCGCTGAACAAGGCCGTGCGCCATGTAAAGATCGGATATAGAAAGCATGTCCCTGACGTCGCTCAGGTCAAAGCCTTCCTTTGTGTATCGGATGATCAACATGCGCGTATCACCTTCGCGGCCATGTAACAGCACCTCAGTCGGCTTTCGGGTGACACTTTTTGTCTCCGTCGCTACGACTGCTTTTCCTGTGGATTTGACGGCAGGCTTGTCTGCTTGATTCGCGGCGGGCATACCGATTACCTCCATACGACATTTGACGTAATCATAGCGCCAAATGTCGCAACCTGCGCAATTGAGTTTGACCAAGCCTGCCGGGCGCCAGACGCTCTCTCTCTTGCCTGACTTGAGCTACCACGTTAAACGTCGCGCGTCCGACGGCCAACCCGAAAAACTTGTGGGACAAATCCTCTATTTTTTGATTTTCGACACCACTTGTGGGACCCGCGCTAGCGCCAAATCCACACAGTCAAGATCGCGCGTTCCATCTGAGTAGTCACGATCCTCTGTGGCGAGGGGGCTTGCCGGAATGCTGCTCCACCCCGTTCGGCGCTGTAGCAGCTGTCGAGCTTGCGAGGCTGCGTCCGGCTGCGTAGCAGCCGCAAGGTCAGACATTGCGGTGCGTCAGACGCACCGCATACACAGGGTTTACGACTGCTTCGCAGTCGGACGCAGCCTCGCAGGCTCGACAGCTGCTACAAAACAGGCGTTGTTGCTGAAATGGCACTACCACAGAGCCGAGTTTTTCGCCGTGCAGGGTTGTCGATCACTGCATCACATAACGCCCAGGCGCCGACTCAATCGCCGGGTATTGGGCGTTACCGGTATGCAGCACCGAGGGCTGGCGTTCGCCGGACTGTTCAGCCAGCCAGACGAACCAGTCATTCCACCAGCTACCGGAATGTTGCTGGGCGTTCTTGAACCAGGTTTCCGGATTTTTGGTGACCCGGTTGTTGGTCCAGTAGTGGCGTTTTTCCTTTGCCGGCGGGTTGATCACCCCGGCGATATGCCCTGATGCGCCCAGCACAAAACGCTTGGTCCCGGAGAGCAACTCGGTGCTGGCGTAAGCGCTTCTCCACGGCACGATGTGATCGTCATGGGTGGCGAGGATGTACGCTGGAGCATCGATGGCGCGCAGGTCCAGTTTGACCCCGCAACAGTCCAGCTCACCGGATTTCAGGTCGTTCTGCAGATAGGTGTGGCGCAAATACCAGCAGTACATCGGGCCCGGGAGGTTGGTGCTGTCGTTGTTCCAGTACAGCAGGTCGAGGGGGATCGGTTTCTGGCCCTTGAGGTATTTGTCGACGTTGTAGTTCCACCACAAGTCGTTGGGACGCAGCAGCGAGAAGGTATTGCCCATGTCCTCGCCCTTGAACAGGCCGATGGGGCCATCTTGGCCGCCGATGGTGCGCTCGCGGTAGGCCACCAATTGTTCGTCGACGAAGATGTCGATGGGGCCGGTATCGAGGTAGTCGAGGAAGGTGGTCAACAGGCTCACGCTGCCAATCTCGCGGTCACCGCGCGCCGCCAGGACCGCCAGCGCCGAACTCAACAGGGTGCCGCCGATGCAGAAGCCGACGCAATTGGGCCGCTGCTCGCCGCTAATTTCGCGGGTCACTTGCAGGCCTTTGATGATGCCGGTTTCGATCAGGTCATCCCAGGTGGTGCCAGCGTGCTCCTGGTCGAAGTTGCGCCACGACATCAGAAACACCGGGTGCCCTTGTTTCAACAAATGGCCAACCATCGAGTTGTCCGGGCGCAGGTCGAGAATGTAGTACTTGTTGATCGACGGCGGCACGACAAACACCGGACGCTGGTACTGGGTTTCGCTTTGCGGGTAATACTGGATGAGCTGGAAGAGTTCGTTCTCGAACACCACTTCGCCGGGGGTGTTGGCGAGATCGACACCGACTTTGAAGGCGCCGGCGTCGCACTGGCGCATCTTGCCTTCTTGCAGGTCGCTGGCCAGGTGCAACAGGCCGGTGAGGAGGCTGCTTCCCTGAGTATCGACGACACGTTGCAGCGCATCGGGGTTGCTGGCCAGAAAGTTACTCGGCGCCCCGGCGGCGATGGCTTGTTCCACCAGATAGAGCAGGCGTTGGCGCGGTTTTTTGTCCGGGATCGCTAACGTGTCCAGCAGCTTCAGCAGAAACCCTGCGTTGAGCAGATAAAAGGCGGCGAGGGAGCCGAACAGTGGCTGGCTCCAGTTGCCGCTGGAAAAACGTCGATCGTCGAAGCTGAATGGCTGACCGGTCAGCAGTTGCTGGCCGAGTTCGCCCCATTGCTGTTGGTAATCCGATTGAAGGCTGTCCAGGGTGCCGCGCGGCAGGTCAAACCACTCGTTGTATTCCTGGCCGGTAAACCACGGATTGCTACTGACCCAGAGACGTAATTGTTGCACTGCAAAGGAGGCAATGAACGGAACCTGGCCTGACCAGAAGGTGTTGAAGGTATGCGCGTTATTGTCCATGGAGCTCCTTGCCCACATCAGTAAACCGGGTAGAAAAAAACCGCGGCGCCGGACTTCGGCGCCGCGTCAGCAACTTAAGCAAACACTCCTGTGTTTCTAGCGCTCGATGACCAGGCTGACGCCCTGGCCGCCACCGATGCACAACGTAGCCAAGCCTTTTTTGCCGTCGCGACGAATCAGCTCATGCAACAGCGACACCAGAATCCGCGCACCCGATGCACCGATCGGATGACCCAGGGCAATCGCGCCGCCATTGACGTTGACTTTGCTGGTGTCCCAACCCAGTTCCTTGCCGACGGCCAGTGATTGCGCGGCGAACGCTTCATTGGCTTCGATCAGGTCGAGGTCGTCCAGGCTCCAGCCAGCTTTGGTCAATGCCAAACGGGTGGCCGGTACCGGGCCAATGCCCATGATCGACGGGTCCACGCCAGCGCTGGCGTAAGCCTTGATGCGTGCCAGCACCGGCAAGCCGAGGGCCTTGGCCTTGGCGGCGCTGGCCAGCAACAGCACGGCGGCACCATCGTTGAGGGTCGACGAGTTGCCGGCGGTCACGCTGCCGTTTTTCTGGAACGCGGGTTTGAGGTTGCCCAGCGCTTGCAGCGTGCTGTCCGGACGCGGCTGTTCATCGGTGTCGAAGACCAGCGGCTCACCTTTGCGCTGAGGGATCAGGATCGGGGTGATTTCACGCTTGAAGTAACCGGCTTCGATGGCAGCAGCGGCTTTCTGTTGCGAGGCCGCGGCGAAAGCGTCCTGGTCTTCGCGACTGAGCTCGTACTTCTGCGCCAGGTTCTCGGCGGTGATGCCCATGTGGTAGTCGTTGAAGGCGTCCCACAACCCGTCCTGAATCACGCTGTCTTGCAGTTGCGCATGACCCAGACGCAAACCGGTGCGGGCCTTGGGCAGCACATACGGCGCCAGGCTCATGTTTTCCTGACCGCCGGCAATGATGAGTTCGGCGTCGCCGCAACGGATGGCCTGGACCGCCAGTTGGACAGCCTTGAGGCCCGAGCCGCAGACCTTGTTGAGGGTCAGGGCAGGGGTGGTATGGGGCAGGCCAGCCTTGATCGCCGTCTGGCGTGCCGGGTTTTGCCCCGAGCCTGCGGTGAGTACTTGGCCGAGGATCACTTCATCGATCTGCGAGCCGTCCAGACCGGTCTCTTCCAGCAAACGGCGAATGACCGCTGCGCCCAGCTCGGTGGCTGGAATCGCGGACAAGGCACCTTGAAAACTGCCAATGGCGGTACGAGTAGCGGCAACGATTACGACTTCGTTCATGCGTGACCTCATTAAGATTTTGTCGAGCGGAAGCAGGGCATCCATGCCCTGACAGGTCTACTGCATGTTCATGCCGCCGTTGACCGAGAAGTCGGCCCCGGTGCTATAGGCTGATTCATCGGAAGCCAGCCAGGCCACGATGGAAGCGATTTCTTCAGGTTGGCCGAGGCGCCCGACCGGTGTGGCCGCGATCATGGTGTCGAGAATGTCCGGGCGGATGGCCGCGGTCATGCTGGTCTGGATGTAGCCTGGGGAGACGGTATTGACGGTCACGCCCTTGCCGGACACTTCCCGGGCCAGGGCCATGGTGAAACCATGGATGCCGGCCTTGGCCGCGCTGTAGTTGGTCTGGCCGAACTGGCCGCGCTGACCGTTGATCGATGAGATGTTGATGACCCGTCCCCAACCCTTGGCCAACATTCCTTCAATCACCTGTTTGGTGGTGTTGAACAGGCCGCTCAGGTTGGTGCCGATGACCGCGTTCCAGTCTTCGGGCGTCAGTTTGCGAAAGGAAGCATCACGTGTGATGCCGGCGTTGTTGACCAATACATCGATCGGGCCGTACTGCTCGCGAGCCATCTCGAACGCTTTGCGCGTTGATTCCCAATCGGTGATGTCGCCGTAGATGCATTCGAATTGATAACCCGCCTCCAGTTGGCTCGCCATCCATTCTTTCTTGCGGGAGGAATCTGAGCTACAGCCCACGATGACCTTGAATCCTTCCTTGTACAGGCGTTGGCTTATCGCAGTGCCAATCCCACCCATACCACCCGTGACCAACGCAATACGACCAAGCGACTTCATATGCTCTCTTCCTTTTTGTATTTTGCGTTGCAAGATGGGGGGATTGTTCGGCATAGACGGGGTGTGCGGAAGTGTTGAGAGGTGACGGTCTGGTGTCCAACGGTGCCATGCACGAAATGAAATAGAACTATTCGACACTGCTGTCGTCGCCTCGAAGCGTTCGTGTAGCAGCTGCCGAGCCTGCGAGGCTGCGTTCGGCTCGGGCCGCGTTCGGACGAAGCAGTCGTAAAACCGGACACCGTGGTCTTTCAGCCAAACCCGTACGCAGGATTGCGAGGACTTCGGTCGAGCGCGACCCCGGCTCGAACGCAGCCTCGCGGGCTCGGCAGCTGCTACAAGGTGACGACTGACCTGAAATAGTGGCTAAAAGTGAGAAGTACCTATACTGGGATCAATATTGGCAACTGAACCACCCGTTAGTATTTGATTTATCGCAGATCAGTCATGGCTCCGGACAGGATGTTCGGTTCCACAGGTCATTGAGGACGCCATGTATAGAATGAGTTCGGGCTATGCCAGCGTGCTGGTAAATACGCTCTCGGCTCAAGGACTGGATGTTGCCAGTCTGTGTCGGGAGGCTGAACTAGACATACAGCTCGCGAACAAACCAGGAGCGTTTTGCGAGCGAAAGGCTATCTATCGACTATGGGATCTGGCCGCTCAGGCCTCGGGTGATCCGGACATTGGCTTGAGGGCCTATGGAAGTTTCCACCCCGGCAGCTTTCAGATCGTCGGCTACACCATGATGTCCAGCCTGAATCTGAAAAAAGCCCTTGAACGACTGATCCGTTTCAGTCCGTTGATTGGCACTGGATTCAGCCTTTTCTTCACATCGGAACAGCACAATTACCGACTGTCCGGGCTCGATCATCAACAAAAAGGCTCGGTCAAACCTCGCCAGTACACCGATGCAGCGCTGGCTTCATTGCTGGGTTTCTGCCGTAAGCTGGCGGGCAGCAACTCACCGCAACCCTTGAGCGTGGGATTCACCTATCCCGAACCTGAAGACACCTCCGAGCATCGACGGCTGTTTGGCTGCGACCTGCATTTTGATGCGGCTTACGACAGCATTTTGTTTGACGAGCAGGAGCTGCTGCGTCCGTTGAGCATGGCCAACGAAGCGTTGGCGGTCATGCATGACAGTTTTGCCGAGGCTCAACTGGATCTGCTGTTTGGTTTTTGCATTGTCGGCCGGATTCGCGCGCTGCTGACCGAGCGCTTGAGTCAGGGCCAGGGGCAATGCGACATGGAGTCGATCGCGGCGGCGTTGAACATTAGCAAGCGGACGCTGCAACGCGCGCTGGAAAAGGAAGGGACGCAATTCAAGGACGTGCAGAACGCGGTGCGCCGGCAATTGGCCGATTTCTACCTGCGCCATTCTCACTTCAACATGAAGCATGTCGCGTATCTCCTTGGTTTTCATGATCACAGCAGTTTCAACAAAGCCTGTAGCCGTTGGTTTGGCATGACACCCGGTCAGTATCGGGCCGATGAATCGTTTGAAATCGAGGAAGCCGCGTCGGTCTGACGCGGTCCTGTGTGGCGAGGGGATTTAGCGAAACGTCGCACCGCCACACAGGTTGCTCATCAGGGTGCAGGAGGTTTCTTCGCGCCTTTTTTGCCCTTGGCGGGTTTGCGCGCTTTTGTCGGCGCTACCGGGGCAATCGGCTCAGCGACGACCACCGCGGCCTTTTGTTTGACGGACTCTCGCACGACGACCGGAGTTTGCGGCTTGATCGGCTCAGGGGTTACCACCGGGACTTTCTCTTCGATGGCATCGGCTTCACCGGGTGGTTGGGTCAGGCTGAAACCCGGCAGCGGCACGTCCAGCAGCGTGTGCAGCTCACGCCAGAAGGGGTTGTCTGCGCCGCTGGTCAGCAGTTCCGGCAGCAAATTGGCGACGGCCGCCAGCACTTGCTGGCGTTCTTCGACCTCGGCAAGCATCAAGGGCAGGCTGTTCAGGCTTTCTTGCGGGTGGGTGGCGACCAGCAGTTTTTGCAGGCGCAGGGTTTCGCGCAGATCAAGCGGCTCGGCACTGTAGTCCTGAAGCAACACTTGCAGTTGCTGGATCAATTTTTCGACGCTTTCCTTGCCTGGCTCGTCGCTGTCGCGGCCCAGCAGGAACAGGATCCGTATCAAGGCTTCCATCAGGCCGCCAAGGGGCAGGGCATCCTGCAAGCGCTCGATCAATACCTTGTCGTGCTGCTCTGCATGTTCCTGAAGATTTCGCCCGGGTGCATTGCCGGTGAGGCTGTTGAGTACGCCATACACGCCGTAGAAACACATTTCCTGAGCCGCATCGCGCAGATCCCGATAGCCGTTCAAGGCGTCCTGCACCTGGTTGGAAAACAGTTCCTGCCAGACCAGCAAAGGGTTGCTCTGGCTGGCGGGGTGGCGATCCTTGCTCACTTGGGCGGCACTGCCTGCCAGCCACCACAGCGCCGGGTTCAAACTGCTCCAGGCCACTTGTTGCTGATGGAAAGGGTGCGCCCTGCGCAGCATTTCGGCGCTCGGTTCGTTGATCAGCTGGCGCAACCACGGGCGTATGAATTCGTCGTACACACTGTTGTTGATGTCGGACGCGCGCTGGACCAGCGCAAATTCGCGATCGTCATCACGGGGCGGCTGCACCTGGCCATGGATGTCGGCGATACGCCGGCGTTCGAAACGCACGGCATACGGCGTCGCCGAATTCTCCGGCAGGTCTTCGATCAGCATTTCATACAGCCCGGCTGACAGCGCATTGATCGCATCGACCGCACCGAGCAATTCACGGTGCTCGCGCCGCGCCACTTCACCGGACACGAAGATGCCCAGGTGACCGATGCTCGCGTGCCGCAGGTACACGATGGTGCGTCCGGCATTTTGCAACGCGAGATCGCTTGGATAGACGTCGGAGATCCAGTCCAGTGCCTGTTGCGGGGGGGTGATGTTGTCGCCATACGAGCAGAACACCACCACCGGCACTTCGATCAGCTTGAGGTCAAGCCCGCTACTCTTGCGACCGAGGCCGCCGGACAGCCGATTGCCGATGAACAGGTCGTCGACAATCATCTCGATCTCTTCGCCATTGAGCAGGGTCGGGCTGCCCCACCAGCGTTCGAAATCCAGAAAGCGTGCGGCCTCGCTGTCGACTTCGCTGAACAAGTGGTAGTACTTGCCCCAATAGGTGTTGGCCGGGTCCAGGTTTTCGAAATTGCTGACCAGCCAGGTGCCGTCGAAACGGTCATTACCAAGGTCGCTTCCCAGGCGCGCCATCCAGCCACCGCCCAGCAAACCGCCGGTGTAGCGCATCGGATTGCGGCCATTGACGCCGGCCCAATACGACAACGGCGCACCATTGACAATGATCAGACCCGGCAGCTCTGGCCGGGTGGCCGCGAGGCCCATTAAGGCCCAGCCCGCCTGGCAGTTGCCGATTACCACGGGTTTGGTGCTGTCGGGATGTCGGGCGCTGACGACTTCGATGAACCGCGCCTGGGCTTCGCTGATATCGGCGAGGGTTTGCCCAGGGCGGGGCGAGTGGCTGAAGGAGACGAAGTAGGTCGGGTGGCCGGCTCTCAGGCTCTCGCCGATGACCGAATCCTGTTTGAAACCGCCGATCCCCGAGCCGTGGCCGCCGCGTGGGTCAATGATGATCACCGGCTGTTTTTTGCTGTCGATCTGTTGACCGGGGCCGCCGAGGATTTGCAACAACGAATAGTTGACCGGGCGGGGCAGGTCTTCGCCGGCGACCAGCGTTTCATGATTGAACTTGAGCAGCAGCGGATACCCGGCGCGTTCGTGGGCCAGGGTGTTGTCGCCGCGCTGGCGCAAGGTATCCCAGAACAACACGCTGCGTTGTCCGAGGTCCGTGAAGTATTCCTGCCAGTCAGCAGGCGTTGGCTGTCGGAGTTGCCCAAGGCTTAAAGGCGCGAAGGTTTTTGCCTGGCGCTTCTGCACGGCGTCGAGGACGTTACGGGTATTGAGGCGTTGCAGATGATTGAGGTGCTCGAACAAGCCTGCGGGTTCGGAGAGCTTTTCATCTTGCAGCGCAATATTAACTTCCTGACCCATCGTGATCTCCTGACGCTATGCATGGCAACCTGCGCATCTGAACCCTTTAGTTAAAGAGGACTAGGCTGGCCGTTCGATAGTCTGGAGTTTATAGCGAATAGGGAGGGCATGAGCAAAGTTTATTTTGCACCGCACAAAAATAGACGTTGCCAAATAGTTTTGTGCACTGCAATATCAAGGCTAACGCGATGACTGGCCGGATCGCTATCGCGTCCTCAGGTCCATCAGGGCCTTCCAGTACCAGGAGATTCAAGCATGTCTTTTTTCAATTCGGAAAAACTGCAAACCGCTCAGAAAGCCAACCTCGATCTTTTGCAGCAAATCAGCGGCAAAGTCTTCGCCAGCGTTGAACAGCTCAGCCAGTTGCAGTTCAAGGCACTGCGCGACTCCACCGAAGAGCACTTCGAAGGTGTTCGCAAGCTGCTGGCCGTCCGTGATCCACAAGGTTTCGCTGAACTTCATGCTTCTTTCACCCAGCCAAGTGCACAGACTGAACGTCTGGCTGAATTCAACCGTCAGGTCCAAGCGCTGATCGTCGGTACTCAGTCGGACATCGCCAAACTGACCTCGAGTCAAGTCGAAGCGGGCACCCAACAGGTGCAAGAATTTGTTGAAGCCATCAGCAAGAATGCACCGGCCGGCTCCGAGCCTGTTGTGGCAGCGTTCAAGTCGAGCCTGGCGAATGCCGGTACTGTGTTCGAAAGCGCACAGAAAGCCGTAAAACAGGCTGCCGATGTGGCTCAGAGCAGTTTCGACGCAGCGACTGCCGCAGCCACCAAAGCTGCTCCAGAAGCAAGCACCAAGGCTACCAGCGGTAACAAGTAAGTCGCATCAAGTAAGCGGCACCAATGGCGATGGGTTTATTCCCCATCGCCATTTTTTTTCGGCCCGTTATCGGTGCCGGGTTTACCGCCAAACATGCCGAACAGGTTCTGGGTATTGAGGTACAACGCCTTGGATTGGTCGACATATTGGCGCATCAGGTCCTGCATCACCGGGGCCTGTTGATGCATGAAGTCGCTCCAGGCCTCGGACGACTGGGCGCCGGTCTGGGACTGGATGTCGATGACTGTCTGGATGCTTTTATCCAGATAGCTGCCGAGAACGCCCTGATAAGGGCCGTAGAACTGGATAATTCCCATCAGCATTTCGGTGGTGAAGATGGGCTCACCGCCGCTTTCGGCTTCCAGAATCACTTGCAGCAGGATGCTGCGCGTCAGGTCCTCGCCGCTCTTGGCATCGACCACCTGAAAGGCAATTTTGTCGACCACCAACTGGCGTATGTCCGCCAGCGTCAAATGACTGCTGGTGTGGGTGTCATACAGTCGGCGATTGGGGTACTTCTTGATCAGGCGGGGGGTGGTATCAGTCATGCGGGGCGTCTCGCGGCGGGCCTGGTTTGCAGGCATCTTAACCTACTCTGGCCACTGAAGCGGTTTGGTGTTGGGAGGGAGGGGCTAAGGGCAGAATCAAAAGATCGTCCGAACGCGGCCCGAACCTTCGGCAGCTCCTACAGAAGGAATGCGTACCCCGTAGGAGCTGCCGCAGGCTGCGATCTCTTGATCTACTTACCAGATCGGCAAGGTGTAGCTGACGATCAAACGGTTTTCATCCAGATCACTGCCGAAATTGGTCGAGCGCACCGTCGCGTTACGCCATTTCACCCCGACATTCTTCAACGGCCCGCTCTGCACGACATAGCCGATGTCGGTATCACGCTCCCATTCCTTACCTTCCGGACGATTGCCGCCCAGATCGATATTGTCGCCGGTGAGGTAGCGGGTCATGAACGTCAGCCCCGGAACGCCAATGGCCGCAAAGTTGTAGTCGTAGCGAGCCTGCCAGGACTTTTCGTCCTTGCTGGCGAAATCGCCGATCTGCACGAAGTTCACCAGGAAGGCATCGGTGCCGTTGACGTAGGCGTAGCCGGTGTCGCCGCTCATGCCTTGGTAACCCAGGCCCAACGCATGCCCGCCAAGGTAGTAGGTGAACATCGCGCCGATGGCGTTGTTATCGACATTGCTGCCACCGTCGTCCGTGGAGCGGGCGAAGCGCAGATCCGTCTTCAGCGACTGGCCCGTTGTCACCGACAACACATAGGTCAGGTTGACCAAGTGCTGGCTGTAGAAGCTGTCGAGATGGCCGTAGCTGTAACCGGTGGCGAGGTTGCTGGTCCATTTGTAGTTCAGGCTGGCGAAATCGAAGCTGTCGCTGTCGGCATGACGCGTGATGATGCCTTTGGCGCCGGTCCGGGTGATGCCCATGTCCTCGTAGTCCGAGGAGTCGCGCTGATTGACCTGGGTCAGTCGCCCGGCATCCACGGTCAGGCCTTCGAGTTCCAGCGACGTCAACTGACCGCCCTTGAAGGTTTGTGGCAACAGCCGTGAATCGTTGGCCAGTACCGTCGGCAGTTTCGGCAGCAGCGTGCCGAGTTTCAGCGTGCTTTTTGAGGCGCGCACTTTGGCGGTCAGGCCCAGTTCGCCGTACTCGTTCTGAGCCCCTTTGCTCGTGTCGCGGTGGCGTTTGAGCAGGCCGGAGCCTGCGCGATCCGGGCTGGAATCGAGCTTGACGCCGACCAGGCCGATGGCATCGAAACCGACACCGATCAATCCTTCGGTGAATCCCGATTCATAGCGCAGCAGGAAGCCCTGTGCCCATTCCTCTTGTTTGGATTGGGCGGCGTTGTCCTGGCGATAGTCACGGTTGAAATAGAAGTTGCGCAGCTCAAGGCTGGTCTTGCTGTCTTTGACGAAGTCAGCAGCGGCGGGGGCCGAGAGGCTGATGACGCCGCCGGCCAGCAACAGTCGGGTAGCGAGGGTGCGGGTGTTGCGGTCCATGGTGAAGCCCCTTTGTTTTTATTATGGAAAGACAGGTCCAGCGGCCCTCGCCAGGTGGGCGGGGGCTTATCGATAAAAAAACGCGAACGCCGAAAAGATAGGAGCGTGGCGCCGCGTGCGGTTCAATCGTTAGAACTGTTCGGCGCTCAGGCCAAACAAGGAAGCACTGCCCGCGCGGATGGATTGCTCCAGACTCAAAATGCGCGGCAGCAGGCGGTGGATATAGAAGTCGGCGGTGGCGATTTTCGCGCCATAAAACCCTTCGTCTTCGTGCAGCTTTTGCTTGGCAACCTGAGCCATGCGCGCCCAAAGCCAGGCGTAGGCGACGTAGCCGAACAGGTGCAAATACTCCACCGACGCGGCGCCGATTTCGTTGCGGTTGGTCGTGGCCTGATCCTGTAGCCAGTCGCTCAGGTCTTCCAGGCGCTGTACGGCATCGAACAGTTGAGCGGAGTAGGGCGCGTCAGGCTGATGGGCGAAATGACGGATCTCGCCGGTGAACTGGCGCAGCGCGACGCCGTTATCGGCCAACACTTTGCGACCGAGCAGGTCCAGGGCCTGAATGCCGTTGGTGCCTTCGTAGATCTGCGCGATGCGCACGTCACGGACCAATTGTTCCTGGCCCCATTCACGGATATAGCCATGGCCGCCGAACACTTGCTGGCCGTTGATGCAGCTTTCCAGGCCGGTGTCGGTGAAGAATGCCTTAGCCACCGGCGTCAGCAGCGCGACCAGGGTTTGCGCGCTGTCGCGCTCCTTGGCGTCATCGGAAAACTTCGCCAGGTCCAGTTGCTGCCCGACATAGCTGGCAAACGCACGGCCGACCTCGGTCAGGGCTTTCATGCTGAGCAGCATGCGGCGCACATCGGGGTGGACGATGATCGGGTCAGCCACTTTGTCCGGGGCAATGGCACCGGTCGGCGCGCGGCTCTGCACACGTTCGCGTGCATAGGTGACGGCGCTCTGATAGGACGCTTCGGCGCAGCCAATGCCTTGAATGCCGATGGACAGGCGTTCGTAATTCATCATGGTGAACATCGCCGCCAGGCCTTTGTTGGCCTCGCCGACCAGCCAGCCGCTGGCGCCGTCGAAGTTCATCACGCAGGTGGCCGAGGCCTTGATGCCCATTTTGTGTTCGATCGATCCGCAACTCACGGCGTTGGCATCGCCGAGGGAACCGTCGGCATTGACCAGTACTTTGGGCACTACGAACAGTGAGATGCCTTTCGGCCCCGCCGGTGCGTCCGGCAGTTTGGCCAACACCAGATGGACAATGTTTTCGGTCAGGTCCTGATCACCACCGGTGATGAAGATCTTGCTGCCGGTAATGTTGAAGCTGCCATCGGCCTGAGGTTCGGCGCGGGTGCGGATAATCCCCAGATCGGTGCCGGCGTGGGCCTCGGTCAGGCACATGGAACCGGCCCAGCGGCCTTCGTACATCGGCGGCAGGTAGAGGCTTTTCAGGGTGTCGCTGGCGTGGGCATCCAGCGCCAGGCAGGCACCGGAACTCAACGCCGAATACAAGGCAAAGCTTGAGTTGGCGCCGTAGAGCATTTCTTCGAACTGCACGGCCAGCATCTTCGGCATGCCCATTCCACCGAAATCGGCGTTACCGGAAAGACCCACCCAGCCGCCTTCGATGTAGGTGGCGTAAGCCTGTTTGAAACCGATCGGCGTGCTGACCTGGCCATCGACCCACTGGGCGCCTTCCTCGTCGCCGCTGCGATTCAATGGCGCAATCAGGTGCGAGGTGACTTTGGCCGCCTCCTCAAGAATGGCGTCAGCGGTGGCGGCATCGACACTGTCAGCCAGGGCTGGCAGGCGTGCCCACAGGGCCGGGGCGTCGAACACTTCATGCAGCACAAAGCGCATGTCGCGCAGCGGGGCGTTGAATTCGGGCATAACGTGAACCTCAAAAGGTTGTGCGATGGGCACGGCGCCGCTTTAGCAGGCCGTGCCCTTTCTATCAATGGCTGGAAGCGCTGGCGGCACCGAGGCCGGTCTGGGCGCGAACGAACTGGTCGGCGTAAGCGTCACGCTCTTTGTCGGCCCGCACGCTGCGGTCGAGTTTCGACACCACGACGATCACGAAGAACGCCAGCGGCATGGAGAACAGCGCCGGGTGGTCGTACGGGAAGATCGCGTGAGCATGGCCGAGCACAGTGACCCAGACGGCTGGCGAGAGGATCACCAGCACCAGCGCGCAGATCAGGCCGGCGAAACCGCCGATGATCGCGCCTTTGGTGGTCAAGCCTTTCCAGTACATGGCCATGATCAGCACCGGGAAGTTGGTCGATGCGGCGATGCCGAAGGTCAGGCCCACCAGGAACGCGACGTTCATCTTCTCGAACAGAATGCCCAGCAAAATCGCGATGATGCCCAGGCCCACGGTGGCCATGCGGGTCACGCGCATTTCCTGTTTCTGGCTGGCTTTGCCCTTCTTGAACACCGTGGCGTAGAGATCGTGGGATATCGCCGAGGCACCGGCCAGGGCCAGCCCGGAGACCACCGCCAGAATGGTGGCGAAGGCCACGGCCGAGAGGAAACCGAAGAACAGGTTGCCACCGACCGCTTTGGCCAGGTGCATGGCGACCATGTTGCCGCCGCCAATCAAGGCGCCGCCGACTTCACCATTAACGTAGTACTGCGGGTCGGTGCCGATGATCACCATCGCGGCAAAGCCCAGGGTGCAGACGACAAGGAAGAAGAAACCGATGAAACCGGTGGCGTAGAACACCGATTTGCGAGCTTCCTTGGCGTTAGGCACGGTGAAGAAACGCATCAGAATGTGCGGCAGACCGGCAATCCCGAACACCAGGCCCAGCGACATCGAAGCGGTGTTGATCGGGTCGGCGAGCATTGAACCGGGGCCCATGATGTTCCAGCCGCTGGCATGGGCTTCGACGGCTTTGGTGGCCAGGGTTTCGTAGCTGAAACCGAATTGCGACATGGCCATGAACGCCAGAGTCGTGCCGCCGGCAAGCAGCAACACAGCCTTGATGATCTGCACCCAGGTGGTGGCGATCATGCCGCCGAAGATCACGTACACCAACATCAATGCGCCGACGATCACCACGGCTACCGGGTAGTCGAGGCCGAACAGCAATTTGATCAACTGACCGGCACCGACCATCTGCACGATCAGGTAGCAGCACACCACCGTCAACGAACCAAACGCAGCGAAGATCCGCACTTTGTTCTGGTCCAGTCGATAGGACACGATGTCGGCAAAGGTGTAGCGCCCCAGGTTGCGCAGACGCTCGGCCATCAGGAAGGTGATGATCGGCCAGCCGACGAAGAAGCCGATGGTATAGATGAAGCCGTCGTAACCTTTGGCGAACACCAGGCTGGACAACCCCAGCAGCGTGGCGGCGGACATGTAGTCGCCGGCAATCGCCAGACCGTTCTGGAACCCGGTGATCCCACCGCCCGCGGTATAGAAGTCCGACGTGGATTTGGTTTGCCGCGCGGCCCACCAGGTGATGGCCAGCGTGCCCAGCACGAAGACGAAGAACATGCCGATCGCATGCAGGTTGAGCGGTTGTTTTTCCACCGCACCCAGCGCGGGTGCAGCCAGCACAACGGAGGCCGGCAAGAGCCCGGCAGCGGCGAGGAGAAGTTTACGGAGCAGGTTCATTACTTGCTCTCCTCGAGAATAGCGGCGCCCAGTGCATCGAAACGCGTGTTGGCGCTGTAGACGTACCAACCGGTCAGTAGCCAGGAAAATATGATGATCGCTGCGCCAACCGGCATGCCCAGGGTCAACATCCGATGCTCGGCGAGCGGCGCATGCAGCCACTGCGGGGCAAACGCCACCACCAGCATGAACGCGTAGTAAGTACCCAGCACCGCAGCACTGAGTGACCAGGCCAGGCGCGAACGGCTGCTCACCAATTGAAGGAATTTCGGATTGGACCGAATGCGTTCACAGCGTTGGGTATCGGTTGAATGGATGTCGATCATGGGTGGCTCCATCTTGTTGTTGTTATCGATGCTTATGGCATTTAAGGGCAGGGCAGAGCAGAGCAGAGCCGAATCCGGCCTGCACGAGCCCGAAGCGGCCGGTAAAAACACCGGCCGCTTGACGGGTACAACGTGGATTCGGTTAGAGCGCTTTGGCCCTGTCGCGCAGAACGTACTTCTGGATCTTGCCGGTTGAAGTCTTCGGCAGCAGGGTGAAAACCACCGTGCGCGGGACTTTGAAACCGGCCAGGTGTTCGCGGCAGAAACTGATGATGTCGGCCTCGCGAACGTCCTGGTGATCAGCCTTCAACGTGATAAAAGCGCAGGGCGTTTCGCCCCACTTCTCATCAGGGCGGGCGACGACGGCCGCTTCCATGACGGCTGGATGGCGATAGAGCACACCTTCCAGTTCGATGGTGGAAATGTTCTCGCCGCCGGAAATGATGATGTCCTTGAGTCGGTCCTTGATCTCGACGTAACCGTTCGGATGACACACCGCCAGGTCGCCGGTGTGGAACCAGCCGCCTTCGAACGCTTCGGCCGTGGCGGTCGGGTTCTTCAGGTAGCCCTTCATCACGGTGTTGCCGCGCATGAAGATCTCACCGATGGTCTGGCCATCTCGCGGGGTCGGCTCCAGCGTCTTCGAATCGCCGACCATCACGCCTTCGAGCGTCGGGTAGCGCACGCCCTGACGGGATTTGATTTGCGCCCGTTCGTCCAGCGGCAACTCATCCCATTCGGCATGCCAGGCGCAGAGCGTCACCGGGCCATAGGTTTCGGTCAGGCCATACACGTGGGTGACCTTGATGCCCATTTCTTCCACGGCACCGATCACTTTGGCCGGTGGCGCGGCACCGGCGACCATCGCGTTGACCGGGTGATCGATCGCCGCCTTAGCCGATTCCGGCATGTTGACCAAGGCATTGAGCACGATCGGCGCGGCGCACAGATGGGTGACCTGATGCTCGCGGATCAGCGTGAGGATTTTTTGTGGATCGACACGGCGCAGGAACACATGCACACCGGCCATGGCAGTGATGATCCACGGGTAGCACCAACCGTTGCAATGGAACATCGGCAGGGTCCAGAGGTACACCGGGTGGTTGCCCATGGCCCAGGTCATCTGGTTGCCCAACGAGTTCAGATAAGCACCGCGATGGTGGTAAACCACGCCTTTGGGGTTGCCGGTGGTGCCTGAGGTGTAATTCAGCGAGATGGCTTGCCATTCGTTCGCCGGCCACTGCCAGGCGAAGGCTGGATCGCCTTCGGCCAATAGCGCTTCGTAGTCCAGATCGCTGACCGCCTGACCTTCGCCGTACTCCGGATCATTAACGTCGATGACCAGTGGCGGGTGATCGAGCATGCCGATCGCCGCGTGAATCACATCATGGAACTCGCGGTCGGTAATCAGCACTTTGGCTTCGCCATGCTGCAGCATGAAGGCAATGGCTTCGGCATCCAGACGCACGTTGAGCGGGTTGAGCACCGCGCCAATCATCGGCACGCCGAAGTGCACTTCAAGCATCTCGGGAATGTTGGGCAGCATTACCGCCACCGTGTCGTTCTTGCCGATGCCGCGACCGGCCAGCGCCGAAGCCAGACGGCGGCAGCGGGTGTAGGTCTGCGCCCAGGTGCGGCGAATAGAACCATGGATGACGGCGGGGTAGTTGGGGTAAACGCTGGCGGTGCGCTCGATGAAGCTGAGCGGAGACAAGGCAATATGATTGACAGCCGCAGGGCCTAGCCCTTGTTCATAAATCGACATGTACGGGTACTCGGTGGCTGATTGTTAGCTCTATAGATGACCTTGCAGCGTCGCCGCTGAGGGCATCTTTTATGTCCGGCTTGCTTTATATAACATTCAGCTATTGATATGGAAGTACAACCTACGTCATATAGGGTATGTACTATATTTTATTCTGGCAGGTCTAAATCAATACAGCCACACCGCCAAGGCCGGTATATCCTTGGCTTCCCCAACGAAGCGGACCTGTGATGACCCTGACCCCCGTTCGATTGCACAGCTGGTTGCGCCTGCAGCGCGAGGGTGTGTCTCTGGCCGCCCGGGCCGATGCGTTGTGCCGTGCGCTGCAGGATTGCCCCGAGGTGCGCCGGGCGGTTTATCTGAGTTGGCAACCCAATGCGCGGATTTACAGCCACGAGGGCGCCGCCCAGCATTTTCCACCGGGGCTGGGCGACCCTTCGCTGGCCAGCGATCAGCGGCTGTTTGATCGGCTGGTCGAGGCGGGACGGCTGGACCTGGCTCAAGTACGTCAACTCGATTGCTGGCTGGCCGGCCGACTGCGCCGGGCGGCTATCAGCCATGGCCAGGTGTTTGATCTGGCCTTGACGCCTGGGCAGCCGGGTTTGTTGCTGGTGGAAGTGTGCGAGGGCGTGAGTCTTGATTGGCTGGGTTGGGTGCAGGACTTGCTGACGACGTTGCTGAGCAGCGTCAACGGCATGTTGCGGGGCTCGCCGCTGTTGGGCCACGATCCGCAACCGAGTCTGTTGCTCGATGCCCAGGGCCGACCGCTGGAATTCAATGCCGCGCTGTTGGCGCTGCTCGCCGAAAAGCCGCTGACCGATGTGCTGGGCTTTTTGCCGGTCAATCACCGGGTGCTGGTCCGTGCCTGCCTCGACCAGCAACGCGCCATCGACGGGGTCGAAGCCCAATTCGAAGCGCAGATCCTGATCTGGACGTTTATCCCCGATCCCCAGGACAACCGCGTGCTCGCCCGTTGCCGCGATGCCACGGCACAAGTGCTGGCCGAGCGTGAAGCCGCCACGGCACGGCGGCTGTACAGGCTGATCATCGAGAACACCACTGACCTGATTTCCCGACACACACCGGACGGGCGCTTTCTGGATGCATCGCCCGCATCCTGGACATTGCTTGGCTACTGGCCGGAGGAGTTGCGCGGGCAAATGGCCCAAGGCTTGTTCCATGGTCAAGACCTGGCCAGCCTGGTGCAGCGCGCGCGGGATGCTCTGGAGCAGGACGGTTATCACACGATGACCTATCGCATTCGTCATCGCGACGGGCATTACCTGTGGTTCGAAACCGCAAGCCGGGCGATTCGTGAAACCTACACCGGGACGGTGGTTGAAGTGGTCAGCGTGTCCCGGGACATTACCGCTCGGGTGCAAGCCGAGGAGAACAAGCGGCGTCTGGCGGAGGTGGTCGAGGCCAACACCGATCCGGTGTTGTTCATCGACTCCGAGGGGCAGGTCACTTATCTCAATCCTGCTGCTCGGCGCATCCTCGGGATCGACGAGCAGCAACCGATGCCGGCCCTGGCGCAATTGTTCGCCAGCGCTGACCTGGCACGTCTGCAGCGTGATGGCTGGAGCAGCGCCGAACGCGACGGTGTCTGGAGCACCGATGCGCGATTGCAGCCACCGGGTGGCGGCACTTCAGTGCCGGTATCGCTGGTGTTGCTGGCGCACCGTTCGGCCGGCGGCGAGCGCTATTACTCCTTGGTGGCGCGGGACATGACCGAGCGTGAACTGCGTGAAGTGCAACAGCGCCGCCATCAGGACGAACTGGCGCACACCGCGCGGTTGGTCACCCTGGGTGAATTGGCCTCGGGCATCGCTCACGAAATCAACCAGCCGCTGGCGGCGGTGGTCAATTATGCCAATGCCAGCCAGCGCTATTTACAGACGCTGGATTCCAATCCCCAAGCCGCCGCCCGAATGGCGCAGGGGCTGGAGCGCATTACCCATCACGCCACGCATGCTTCAGAAGTGATCAGACGTTTACGGGCGTTTCTACGCAAGGGACAACGCCGGATGCAGGCCCTGAATTTCACCGATGTCGCCCGCGAGGCCGTGCGCTTGTGTGCCTGGGAAGCGAGCAATTGCCAAGTGACAATCGAGGATCGCCTGCCGGATAATCTGCCGCCGATTTATGCCGACCGGGTGCTGCTGGAGCAGGTGCTGCTCAATCTGTTGCGCAATGCCATCGATGCCAACCGCGAACAACATCCGGGGCAACCTTCCCTGATCGTGATGGCTGCGGGGCAGGGCGGTGGTGCCACCGTGGAAATCAGTGTGCAAGACCAGGGACCGGGCGTCAGCGAGCCCGAACTGGAGCAGATATTTACCCCGTTCTATACCAGCAAGGCCGATGGCCTGGGGCTTGGTTTGTCCATGAGCCGCAGCATCATCGAAGGTTTCGGTGGCGAATTGCAGGCCCGACGCCAAGCTGTCGGGCTGCTGATGTGCTGCCGCTTGCCGCTGGCCGGCCCAACAAAACAACAACAACAGGAATAACGTAATGGCAGGTGTGACGGAGCACGTGGTGTATGTGGTCGACGACGATCAAGGCATGCTCGACTCAACGGTCTGGTTATTGGAATCGGTAGGGCTCAAGGCCTTGCCGTTTACCAGTGGCGTGGAGTTTCTCAGTGCTTGTGATGCCACGCTCGATGCCTGCGTGCTGCTCGATGTTCGCATGCCCGGCATGGGCGGTTTGAACGTGCAGGAAGAAATGCGCACACGTGAGCTGAACTTGCCGATCATTTTCGTCAGCGGGCACGCGGATGTGCCGATCGTGGTTCGCGCCTTCAAGGCAGGCGCCCATGACTTCATCGAGAAGCCCTATAACGAGCAATTGCTGCTGGACAGCGTGCAACAGGCGCTCAGTAACTGCGCAGCAAACCGCTCGGGCAATCAGGGTCATGAAGCCTTGCAGGCACGTTTGCTGACACTGACCCCACGGGAGCGCGATGTCTTGCTGCCGCTGGTGCAGGGTTACACCACCCGTGAGATCGCTGAGCAACTGGGCGTGAGCGCAAAAACCGTCGACCTGTATCGCTCGCGGGTGATGAAACGCATGCAGGCCAATACCTTGCCGGACCTGGTGGGCATGGCCATCGCCGCTGAACTGGTCGATCCGCTGAAGCTACGGTGATTGCTCGCGTTTTCTAATGAGCGACTATGCTGGGCTAACCCATCTCATCCCTCTGCAGCGATCTGCAAGGAGGCAGCAATGGTGCCCACCTCCAGCTCCGAGAAGGCGTTCACACGCAGTCTGCTCGATGTTTTGATCCGTGCCGGGCTGATTGCCGTACTGGTGCTGTTCTGCTTTGAGATCTTCAGCCCGTTCCGCGACCTCATGCTGTGGTCGCTGATCCTGGCGATCACCCTTTATCCACTGCAAGTGCGGCTCAAAGGGCCGTTGGGTCAGAAAGACGGCCGTATTGCGGCGCTGATTGTGCTGATCGCTATCGTTGTGCTCATGGTGCCGATCTATCTGTTGGTCACCTCGATTGCCGATTCGGTCGCGCATGCCATGACCACCGTGAGGGACGGCAACTTCCATATTCCGCCACCCGCCGATTCAGTCGCTGACTGGCCGTTAGTGGGCAAGTCTGTTTCTGCTTTATGGCTGCAGGCCTCAACCGATCTTCCCGACCTGGCGGCGAAGTACCTGCCGCAGATAAAACATTTCAGCGTGAGCTTCCTGGGCAAACTGGCCGGCGTCGGCATGGGGTTCCTCACCTTTATCTTTGCATTGATCATCGCCGGCATTTTCATGGCCTATGGCGAGAGCGGCAGGCGCAGTGCGGTACAGATCGCTTCACGCGTCAGCGATCCGGCCAAGGGGCCGAAAATCGCCGAACTGTGTACCGCAACGATCCGTGCGGTCGCGCTGGGGGTGGTCGGCATCGCCTTCATCCAGATGCTGCTGGTGGGCATCGGATTCGTGATCAAGGGTGTCCCCGGCGCCGGTCTGCTCGCCTTGGCGGTGCTGCTGCTCGGCATCATGCAATTACCGGCGACGCTGATTACGCTGCCCGTGATTGCCTTTGTGTTCGCCACCGAAGGGGCCAGCACGGCGACCATCGTCTTCGCCATCTATGTGTTCGTTGCCGGCCTGGTGGATAACGTGCTCAAGCCATTGCTGTTGGGGCGCGGTGTCGATGTGCCGATGCCGGTAGTGTTGATCGGTGCCCTGGGCGGCATGGTCACCAGCGGTATCCTCGGGCTGTTCATCGGCCCGGTGGTGCTTGCGGTCGGCTATCAGTTGTTCTGGCAATGGGTGGAGGATCAGCCGCAGAACAGACCGGACGTCCCGCGGACGTTATGACGGCCCGGGCTTGCGCTAGCATAAAAGGTGTTCAGACACTCGCCCTGACATTGGCAGACGGGATCTTGCAGGGGCCGGAGGAGGCGTTTTGAAAACATTCCTGCTCGGGCCTAGCGCCTCAACGCTGAACATGTTGCGTCAAGCGTGCCTGCAACGCCGAGATGCGGTGCCGCCAACGTTAACGGAAAAAGCGCTCATCCCTGACATTCCAGATGCTCGCTACTGGCTGGACCAGGATCTGACCCCGTTCATTCGGGATGTGAGTCAAGCCAACCTTCGAGAGGCTGAGGCGCTCGCCAGCGCAGGGATGCCCAGTGACACCCTGCCGCTGGCAAGCATGTTGGCCGTTTCGGGGGGCGGCGATGCCGGCACATTCGCGGGGGGCATCATTGCGGGATGGACCCTGCATGGGTCTCGTCCCGTGTTCAAAGTCGTCACCGGCATTAGCGCTGGCGCCCTGGTCGCCCCGTTTGCCTACCTGGGGCCCCAGTACGACGGTGTCATTCTGGGTATCTGCAATGCAGTCGGTCCAAAAGACATTTTCCATCCGCGCAATATGCTGACCCGTCTTGCCAGCGATGGTATGGCGCACAGCAAGCCACTGTCGCGGCTGATTGCACAGCACATCACTGCCGAGGTTCTTGCGGCGATCGCGTCGCAATACGCCAAAGGGCGTCTTCTGATGATCGGCACCACCGACCTTGATTCTGGACGCCCGGTCACCTGGAACATGGGCGCTATTGCCTCCAGCCAGGCACCGGGCGCGCTCGACCTGTTTCGCAACATCATGATCGCGTCGATGAGTATTCCCGGCGCCGTCTCACCCGTCATGATCGATGTGGAGGTTGACGGTCAACAGTTTCAGGAAATGCACGTGGACGGAGGCGTCCTTACTCAAGTGTTCCTTTACCCACCCGGCACCGTGATGGCGCTGAACCGCGTGTCCGGGGCGCGTTTGCGTGATGAACGGCATTTCTATGTCATTCGCAACGGCAAACTGGAGTTGCAGTGGTCCGGAACCAAGCGCCGCACCTTGAGCATCGGCGGTCGCGCCATCAGCGCATTGATCCAGACTCAGGGGATCAGCGATCTGGACCGAATTTACCGAATTGCACAGCAGGATGGCGCGGACTTCAATCTGGCGTACATCGGCTCCGATTTTGATATTTCTCGCAATCATAGATTTGATGGCGAGTACATGAAGCGCTTGTTCGACTACGCCTTTCAACTCAGCGCGAAAGGGTATCCGTGGCATAAATCGCCGAGTACGTGAGAGAGGGCCGGCGTTCTGCCTAATGCCAGTCAGTTAAGCCGTAACGCGATCTGTAGCAGCTGCCGAGCTTGCGAGGCTGCGTTCGGCTGCGTAGCAGTCGTAAAATCAGTCATTGCAGTACATCAGGCATACCGCGTCAGCCGGACTCACGACTGCTTCGCAGCCGAACGCAGCCTCGCGGGCTCGGCAGCTGCTACAAAAGTGTCGCGGCTGAAATATTGGAATAGCGGCGCTTGATTTTCCGCACTTGCCCCAGAGAAATCAGCTGACCGGCTCGGCCGTACAACTCATTGCCCCTGAGCCTGGCTTCTGGAAAATCACCCCGTTGCCGTCTTGCCAGAAGCGGTAGCTCCCCTGGGAATCCTTGCCAGTGTATTGGGTTCCCGAATCACTCGGCACCTGGCTCAGGGTGATCGAGGTGTTCGCCCATTTCAGGTACACGACACCTGGCTGCGTGTTAAAGAAGGTGGCGGCAATCAGTGCGTTAAACCCTGTACAACGAAAAGCCAGGGGACCTTCGGTGAGCGTGTCTGGATCCTTGGTTCTCACAATGGCCGAGCCTTGGCGTAGCTGGTGCGCGCGCTCGGCATAACTTCGGATCGTGCACGCCTTGGGCTCAGGCGTGGACGCACACTGATTACGGGAGTCGATCCAGAACTGCTGGTCGATCAAGACTTTGTCTGGGCGCGGTACTGAACGTTCATCCGTGAGCGCCAGGCGATAAAGACGCGTCAATTCGATATCCATCTGTGCCAGTTGCGAATCGCGACAGATAAGCTTTTCGACGGATGCCCTTGCCGTGGCGCAATCGAAACTGGTCTTGAACGACGCAGCATTTGCGCAGGTGCTCATCGCCGCGCAAACGCTGGCAGCGAGCAGACAGGTGAAAAGGGTCGTGACCGTTTTCATGTTGGCTTCACCCAGATCATTACGCGATCCCCGGATTGCCATGGAACCTATCGATCTGTTGGACATTCATTCGTTCGCATTGGGTGTATCGCAGTGTAAGTCAGTGCTCGAAACTTGCCACTTCTGGCGATGTTAAAAAATGTTATTTAGAAAAAATACTTCACATAATCTGATCATTGGTAGATGATCTCCAGCAGCCGGTATGACAACCTGATAACACGACAAAAACAGGATTGCCTTGATGTTCGACGAGATCCCGACTCATGTGCTGAATGACAGCGCCCCTCAGCGGGTTTATCCGCTCGGCGCTGATCCTGTCTACCGCAGCCCTCTCTACAACGCGGCCAATGTCTGCGCCTGGCAGGCGCGCAAGCAGTCGCTGCTTTCCTCTGGAGTACCCCATGAATAACAAGAATGTCGGTGTTGTCGGTCTGGGCGCGATGGGCCTGGGCATTGCTCGCTCGTTGTTGCGCAGCGGTTTCAATGTGCATGCCTGTGATGTGCGGGCTGCAGTGACTGAACAGTTTGCCGGGGAGGGCGGTGTGGCTTGCTCTTCGCCGTCGCACATGGCCGCTGGATGCGACGTGATAGTGACCGTGGTGGTCAACGCCGAGCAGACCGAAACCGTATTGTTTGGTGAGGGTGGTGCCGTGGCCGCACTGCGGCCGGGCAGTCTGGTGATCGGCTGCGCCACCGTAGCCCCGACTTACGCGGTGGATCTGGGCCAGCGCCTGGCTGCGCTGGGCCTGCTGTATCTGGATGCACCGATTTCCGGTGGCGCCGCCAAGGCTGCCGCTGGCGAGATGACCATGATGACCTCGGGGCCGGCCGACGCCTATACCAAGGCTGAGTCAATTCTGGCGGGCATGGCCGGCAAGGTTTATCGCCTGGGTGACGTTCATGGCCTGGGGTCGAAGGTCAAAATCATCAATCAGCTGCTCGCCGGGGTGCATATTGCCGCCTCTGCCGAAGCCATGGCGCTGGGCCTGCGCGAAGGGGTCGATGCCGATGCGCTGTATGAGGTGATCACCCATAGCGCCGGTAATTCCTGGATGTTCGAAAACCGCGTGCCGCACATTCTCAAGGCTGACTACACGCCGTTGTCCGCGGTGGATATTTTCGTCAAGGACCTGGGCCTGGTACTCGATACCGCCCGAGCCAGCAAATTCCCGCTGCCGCTGTCGGCCACCGCTCACCAGATGTTCATGCAGGCGTCCAGTGCCGGCTTCGGCCGTGAGGACGACTCGGCGGTGATCAAGATTTTCCCGGGCATCGAATTGCCGACTGCCAAGCCCCAGTCCGTTTGAAGCCCGAGCCCGTTTGAGGAACACCCCATGACTACCTCCACCGCACGCCCGCTGCTGGGCTGCATCGCCGACGATTTCACCGGTGCCACGGACCTTGCCAACATGCTGGTGCGCGGCGGAATGCGTACCGTGCAAAGCATCGGAATCCCGAGCGCAGACGTTGCTGCCGGGCTTGACGCCGATGCGATCGTCATTGCCCTGAAGTCGCGCACCATTCCTGTCGCCGAAGCGGTCGAACAGTCCCTCGCAGCGCTGGCCTGGCTGCGCGAACAAGGCTGCGAGCAGATCTTCTTCAAATATTGCTCGACGTTCGACTCCACCGCGGCCGGCAATATCGGCCAGGTCAGCGAAGCGCTGCTGGCCGCACTGGACAGCGACTTCACTCTGGCCTGTCCGGCGTTCCCGGAGAATGGCCGGACAATCTTTCGCGGCCACTTGTTTGTGCAGGATCAACTGCTCAGCGAGTCGGGCATGCAGCATCACCCGCTGACGCCGATGACCGATGCCAACCTGGTTCGGGTCCTGCAATCGCAGACTGGCCTGAATGTCGGCCTGTTGCGTTACGACACCATTGCCCGCGGCGCTGAGCAGGTGCGTGCGCGAATCGCAGAGCTGAGGGTTCAAGGTGTCGGCATGGCCATCGCTGATGCCTTGTCGGACAGCGATCTGTACACCCTCGGTACCGCCTGCGCCGATCTGCCGTTGTTGACGGGTGGTTCGGGGCTGGCCCTGGGGTTGCCGGAAAATTTCCGTCGCGCTGGCAAGCTGCGCGACCTCGATGCCTCAAAGCTCCCGGCGGTGTTCGGCGGGGAAGTGGTGTTGGCCGGCAGTGCTTCGATCGCGACCAATGGACAAGTGGCGGCCTGGCTCGAAGCCGGGCGGCCGGCCTTGCGGATTGATCCGTTGGCCTTGGCCGCGGGTGAACCGGTGGTGGCGCAAGCCTTGACCTTCGCCCGTGATAACGAACAAACCGTATTGATCTACGCCACCAGCTCACCGGATGAGGTCAAGTCGGTGCAACAGCAACTGGGTGTCGAGCAGGCTGGCAGTCTGGTAGAAAACGCCTTTGGCGAAATTGCCCAAGGTCTGCGCCAGAGCGGCGTGCGCCGTTTCGTGATCGCCGGCGGAGAAACCTCGGGCGCTGTGGTTCAGGCGTTGGGCGTACAGCTGCTGCAGATCGGCGCGCAGATCGATCCGGGTGTGCCGGCGACCGTTAGCAATACTGACGAACCTTTGGCGCTGGCACTCAAATCGGGCAACTTCGGTGGCCGCGACTTCTTCAGCAAAGCCTTGAGCCAACTCGCGGGAGGTGCTCAGTGAGTAACGAAAACGCCCTGCGCGAAGAAATCTGCGAGGTTGGCCGCAGCCTTTACCAGCGCGGTTATACCGTCGGCAGCGCCGGCAATATCAGTGCGCGCCTGGATGACGGTTGGTTGATCACACCGACCGATGTCTGCCTCGGGCGCCTCGATCCGGCGACCATCGCCAAGGTCAATCTGGCCGGCGAATGGGTGTCCGGTGACAGGCCTTCAAAGACTCTGGCGCTGCATCGCCAGGTCTACGACCGCAACCCGAATGTCGGCGGCGTGGTGCATACCCATTCCACTCATCTGGTGGCGTTGACGCTGGCCGGTGTCTGGCAGGCAGACGACATCCTGCCGCCGCTGACGCCGTATCAGGTCATGAAAGTCGGGCATATCCCGTTGATTGGCTACCAGCGACCCGGGTCGCCGAAGGTTGCCGAGCAAGTCGCGCAGCTGGCCAATAGTGTTCGCGGCGTGATGCTTGAACGGCTTGGCCCGGTGGTCTGGGAAAGTTCGGTGTCCAGGGCCAGTTACGCCCTGGAGGAGCTTGAGGAAACTGCACGGCTCTGGCTGATGAGCCATCCCAAACCGGAACCTCTCGACCAGGCGGCTTTGGACGAGTTGCGAGAGACTTTCGGAGCGTCCTGGTAAAGCGCTGGCTTAACACGACAAATCGATACAGCAGGCCCTGTACATGAGACGCGCAGCGACTCTCGACGGACCCGGCTTGCCTGAAAAAACAATAACAACAGGAAATCCAAGCATGACTCACCTTCACTGCGGCATTTTCAGATTCAGTGCTAGAACCGTTTCGTTTACCCGGCGTGGAGGGGTTCTGAAATGAGCCCGTTAGTCCTGATGATTACCGCAGGGGTGGGCATCGCGCTGTTGTTGTTCCTGGTGCTCAAGTACAAGTTCCAACCCTTCGTAGCGTTGATGCTGGTGAGCATTCTGGTGGCGCTGGTGGCCGGCGTGAAACCGGCCGATCTGGTGGCGACCATCGAAGGCGGCATGGGCAAGACCCTGGGCCATATCGCGATCATCATTGCCTTGGGCGCGATGATCGGGCGGATCATCGAACTCTCCGGCGGTGCCGAGGCGCTGGCCAAGACCCTGATTACTCGTTTCGGCAACCGGCGCACACCGCTGGCGCTGACGATTGCCGGTTTCATGGTCGGGGTGCCGGTGTTCTTCGAAGTCGGCGTGATCATCCTGATGCCGCTGGCCTATGGCATTGCGCGCAGTGCGCGTAAGCCGCTGTTGGTCTTCGCACTGCCGATGTGCGCGGCCTTGTTGACCGTACACGCCTTTCTGCCGCCACACCCGGGCGCCGTGGCCGCTGCCAGTCAGTTGGGCGCGGACCTGGGTCGCGTGCTGATGTTCGGTCTGCCGCTCACCGCGTTCCTTTGCTATGTCGGCTACCGCGTGGCCGGGCGCATGACCCGTCGGGTGTACCCGATGACCGACGATATTCGTGCCGAGGTCTATGGCCCGCATGTCACCAACGAGGATCTGGCCGCCTGGTCCAATGGCAACGACAAGAGCGCTGAGCGAGCGGCTGTGGCCGTGTCGCACATGGGCCTGGAAGAGTCCACCAGCAGCATCGTTTCCAAGTTGCCGCCGGCACCCCCACCAGGGTTTGGCCTGATCGTCAGCCTGATCCTGCTGCCCATCATTCTGATTCTGCTGGGAACGCTGTCCACCTCGTTGCTGCCTGCCGAATCGACCCTGCGCGGCATCATGACCGTGCTCGGCGCGCCGCTGGTGGCGCTGCTGATCGACACGTTGCTGTGTGCCTGGTTGCTGGGTTCGCGTCGGGGCTGGAGCCGCACTCAGGTGTCCGACGTGATCGGTTCGGCCTTGCCCGGTGTGGCCATGGTGATCCTGATTGCCGGTGCCGGCGGGGTGTTTGGCAAGGTGCTGGTGGATACCGGAATCGGCGCCGTGGTCTCCGATATGCTGCGCACCACCGGTCTGCCGGTGCTGGCGCTGGGCTTTCTGCTGACCCTGCTGTTGCGCGCGGTGCAGGGCTCGACGACGGTGGCGCTGGTGACCACTGCCGGCATCATCAGCCCGCTGATTGCGACCCTCAATCTCACCCCGAACCACATGGCCCTGCTGTGCCTGGCCATGGGCGGTGGCGGGTTGGCCATGTCCCATATCAATGACGCCGGTTACTGGATCTTCACCAAGCTGTCCGGGCTGAACGTGGCCGACGGCTTGCGCACCTGGACGGTGTTGACCACGTTGCTCGGCACCTTGGGTTTCTGTATTACCCTGCTGATCTGGCCATTTGTCTAACTCTTAATTTCAGGAGCTACCATGCCTCGTTTTGCTGCCAACCTCAGCATGCTCTACCCGGAACATGCGTTTCTGGATCGCTTCGCCGCCGCGGCTGCCGATGGTTTCGAAGCAGTGGAGTATCTGTTCCCCTACGACTACAGCGCTGAAGAGCTCCAGCAACGCTTGAGCGATAACGGCCTGGTGCAGGCGCTGTTCAACGCGCCGCCCGGTGATTGGGCGGCAGGCGAGCGGGGCACGGTGTCGTTGCCGGGCCGTGAGAGTGAATTTCGTAGCGGTTTTGATCGTGCCCTGGAGTACGCCGGCGTGCTGGGGAATTCACGTATCCATGTGATGGCTGGGCTGTTGCCGTCGGAAAGCGATCGCCCACGGCATCACGGCGTGTACCTGGAGAACCTGGCCTATGCCACCGCCCGGGCGGCCAAGGTTGGTATCACGGTGCTGCTGGAACCGATCAATACACGAGACATGCCGGGCTTTTTCCTCAACCGGCAGGACCAGGCCCAGGCCATCTGCAAGGAAGTGGGCGCCAGTAACCTGAAGGTTCAGTTCGACTGTTATCACTGCCAAATCGTCGAGGGCGACCTGGCCACCAAACTGCGTCGGGACTTCGACGGTATCGGCCATATCCAGATCGCCGGAGTGCCAGACCGGCATGAGCCGGACCTGGGAGAAGTCAACTATCCCTATCTGTTCGAGTTGATCGACCAGTTGGGTTATGACGGCTGGGTAGGGTGCGAGTATCGGCCGCGTGGCAATACTTCGGCCGGCTTGCAATGGCTACGGGACTGGAAGGTGCGCTAAGCGCAACAGAGGAGGGGGGCGACGGACGCTGCCGGAGCTCGTCGTTTCAGTCAGACGGCAACAACAGTTCGACACCTTGCTTGCGAATGCCATCGGCCGCGGCCGGGGTCAACGCATCGTCGCTGAGGATAATGTCGAACTGCTCTAGCCCGGCAATCTTGTACATGCTGAATGTGCCGTATTTCGAACTGCTGGCCACCAGCACCACTTGCGAGGCCGATTGCATCGCGGCTTGTTTCACCTCCACCTTCAGGGCCGAAGGCGTGGTGAGGCCGCGACGCAAGTCCCATGAGCTGGTCGATATGAACGCGATGTCGGTGACGACCTGGCGCAGGGTGGCAACCGCCAGGCCGCCCACGCACGATTGATTGGAGTGATCCAGCTGCCCGCCAGTATGAATCACCGTGACATGGGGGGCTTCGATCAGCGCCTGGACAATGCCGAAGTCGTTAGTCACCACGGTCATGCCGGACATCGCCTTGATGTAGGGGACGATTTCCAGTGTGCTGGTTCCCGCATCCAGGTAGATCGTCATATCGGCATGCAGTAGCCGGGCGGCGAGCTTGGCCATGGCCTGCTTCTGTGGCAACTCGACCACCGCCTTGAGCTGGTGGCTGGGCTCACTATGGAGCTGGCTGGCGATCCGCACCCCACCCGTTACCGAGTAAGCACGACCTTCCTGCTCCAGCAACGCGATATCGCGACGTATGGTCATGTGCGAACAGTCGAACATTTCCATCAACTGATGAACGCTCAGCACCTGATGCTTGCGCAACTGTCGCAGCATCAATTCACGGCGCTGTTCAGGAATCATCGGTGCGCCGCTTTCGGCGGCGATGTCCTTTTGATTAGGCATTCGGGCTCCAGATTAAGGAAAGCTGACGGTCAAGCTAACGGTCAAACATAGTAGCGAATCTGCGGCGGGATCAGTAGCGCGGTGATGTGACGGGGCCTGGGACTTAAATTGAGCCACGATTCGCGTGGACAGTGCTTCCTGCTCTTTCGATATGTAGCCAGTGAAGGCACAATGCGCATCCTTTTTTGGCTGGCCTTGCCGGAGGCGCCTCGAAATGATCAAAACGCCGTACTACCTCATCGATAAACAAAAGCTGCTGGCGAACATGCAGAAGATCGCCTATGTCCGCGAACAATCCGGGGCCAAGGCGCTCCTGGCACTCAAGTGCTTCGCCACCTGGTCGGTGTTCGACCTGATGCAGCAATACATGGACGGCACCACGTCGTCGTCGCTCTACGAGCTCAAGCTCGGTCGACAGAAGTTCGCTGGCGAGACCCATGCCTACAGCGTGGCCTGGGCCGACGACGAGATCGAGGAGATGCTCGACAACTGCGACAAGATCATCTTCAACTCCATCAGCCAGTTGCAGCGCTACGCCGAGGCTTCAGCAGGCAAGGTGCGCGGCCTGCGGGTCAATCCGCAGGTGAGCAGCTCGGATTATCTGCTGGCCGACCCCGCGCGGCCGTTCAGCCGTCTGGGCGAGTGGGACCCGGTGAAGATCGAGCAGGTCATCGACCAGATCTCTGGCTTCATGTTCCACAACAACTGCGAGAACGGTGATTTCGGCCTGTTCGACCAGATGCTGTGCACCATCGAAGAACGCTTCGGCGACTTGCTGCACAAGGTCGAGTGGGTCAGCCTCGGTGGCGGCATCCACTTCACTGGTGAAGGCTACGCGCTGGACGAGTTCTGCGCACGCCTCAAGACCTTCTCGCAAAAATACGGCGTGCAGGTTTACCTGGAACCGGGCGAAGCGGCCATCACGCAGAGCGCGTCGCTGGAAGTCACTGTGCTCGACACCCTCTACAACGGCAAGCACCTGGCGGTTGTGGACAGCTCCATCGAAGCGCATATGCTCGATCTACTGATCTATCGCCTGAATGCGAAGCTGGCGCCCAGCGAGGGTGAGCACACGTACATGGTGTGCGGCAAATCCTGTCTGGCCGGAGACATTTTCGGTGAGTATCAATTTGATCGTCCTTTGGCTATCGGGGATCGGCTGTCGTTCATCGACGCAGCGGGTTACACCATGGTCAAGAAGAACTGGTTCAACGGCTTGAAAATGCCGTCCATCGTGGTGAAACAACTCGACGGTACTGTCGAGGTGGTTCGTGAGTTTGGTTACAACGACTACATGTCCAGCCTTTCGTAAGCTGGCAGAGAAGGAGAGAGAGAAAAATTGAAGAAGAACGTGCTTATCATTGGTGCAGGAGGTGTCGCCAAGGTGGTGGCCCACAAGTGCGCGCAGCACAACGATGAACTCGGTCGTATTGCTATCGCGTCGCGCAACATCTCCAAGTGCCAGGCCATCATCGACAGCGTCAAGGCCAAGGGCAGCCTCAAAGTGCCCGCCGAAATCCAGGCCTTCTCGCTGAACGCCATGGATGTGGAAGCGACCAAGGCGCTGATCCGCGAAACCGGATCGCAGATCGTCATCAACGTCGGTTCCGCCTTCCTCAACATGTCGGTGCTGCGCGCCTGCATCGATACCGGCGTGGCCTATCTGGACACCGCCATTCACGAAGAACCGGGCAAAATCTGCGAGACGCCGCCCTGGTATGGCAACTACGAGTGGAACCACCTCGAAGAGTGCAAAGAGAAGAACATTACCGCCATTCTCGGCGTGGGCTTCGACCCGGGCGTGGTCAACGCCTATGCAGCATTGGCGCAACAACAGTATTTCGACCGCATTGATTCGATCGACATTCTCGACGTCAACGCCGGTTCCCATGGCAAGTATTTCGCCACCAATTTCGACCCGGAAATCAACTTCCGCGAATTCACCGGACAAGTGTGGAGCTGGCAGAACAGTCAGTGGACCAGCAACACCATGTTCGAAGTCAAACGCACCGACGATCTGCCGGTCGTAGGCGCGCAGAACCTGTACCTGACCGGCCACGATGAAGTGCACTCGCTGTCGAAAAACCTCGACGTGCCCAACGTGCGTTTCTGGATGAGCTTCGGCGAGCACTACATCAATGTGTTCACCGTGCTCAGGAACCTCGGCCTGCTCTCCGAGCAACCGGTCAAGACCGCCGAGGGGCTGGAAGTCGTGCCGCTGAAAGTGGTCAAGGCCGTGCTCCCTGATCCGAGCTCGCTGGCGCCCGGCTACACCGGCAAGACCTGCATCGGCGACCTGGTCAAGGGCACCAAGGATGGCCAGCCGCGCGAAGTGTTCATCTACAACGTGGCTGATCATGAAGACGCTTACGCGGAAACCGACAGCCAGGGCATTTCCTATACCGCAGGCGTGCCACCCGTGGCAGCAGCCCTGTTGGTCGCCCGCGGCGAGTGGGACGTGCAGCGCATGGCCAACGTCGAGGAGCTTCCGGCTGAGCCATTCCTCAAGGCACTGGATGTGATGGGCCTGCCGACCCGCATCAAGGACGAGAATGGAGATCGTCCCTGGAGCTGAAACGCTTGAGGTTCGCAACATACAGGTGAACCTCGTTTCCCGCTCCATACGCAAAAACGCCGCTCTTTGAGCGGCGTTTTTGTTTGTGCGTATTGTGTTGGGCTTGTTGAGGACGAGATCAAGAACTCTGCCTCCAACATCCCCGCCCGTCACCCACATTGAACCCCAGCCCGTCGAACCGGCACTAACCCCTGGTTGCGTGGTCAGTAATTGGCGCCTGTAGCGACAAGGACCGTCTCTGATTGCGGCGCATCCAGCTACGTTTAGTGTTTTCTCCATGCCTTAGGGCAAAACGTTCGCGATGGATTGCGTCTTGAACCGACTTTTCCTTTTGCGAGCGACACTCTATGGGTTTGCTTCTCGATCCGCGTCATGACATTGATGCCGCTTTATTAAGCTATCGCCGGGTGTTCTGGTCGCTGGCGCTGTTCAGTGGGGTGATCAACCTGCTGGTGCTGGTGCCGTCGCTCTACATGATGCAGGTGTACGACCGGGTCCTCACCAGCCGCAACGAAACCACCTTGTTCATGCTCACCTTGATCGCCCTGGGACTGTTCATGTTCAGCGCCCTGATCGAGTGGGCACGCGGCGAGGTGATGATTCGTATGAGCGCGGGGCTGGACGATGCCTTGGGCGAGCGGATTTTCGACGCCGCCTTCGCCCGCAGCCTGCGCGAGCACAACGCCAACCCGGCGCAGGTGCTCATCGATCTGGCGACGCTGCGGCAGTTGATCACCGGCCAGGGCCTGATCGCCTTGCTCGATGCGCCATGGTTGCCAATCTTCTTGCTGGTGGCGTTCATCTTTCATCCCTGGTTCGGCGTGCTGACGCTGGTTTTGGCCCTGGTGCTGACCGGCCTGGCGCTGTGGGGCGAGTTGGCGACTCGCACACGCTTGGGCGAAGCCAATCGCCTGGGTGTGCAGTCGTCGATCTATGTAAACAGCACGTTACACAATGCCGAAGTCATCCAGGCCCTGGGCATGCTCGGGCCGTTGCGCCAGCGCTGGAGCCTGCTGCAGCAACGCATCATTGCCGCCCAGGCCCATGCCAGCGACCGCGGCGCGCGTATCACTTCGATGACCCGTTTCGTGCGCATCTCCGGACAGTCTCTGGCCCTGGGTCTGGGGGCGTTGCTGGTGCTTGAAGGCCAATTGTCGGCGGGCATGATGATTGCGATGTCGCTGCTGCTGGGGCGTGCCCTGGCACCCGTGGAAATCGCCATTGGCTCGTGGAAGCAATTCAACTCCGGCCGCCAGAGCTACCAGCGCCTGAGCCAACTGCTTGCCGAGCATCCGCGCGAGCGCCTGCGCATGCCTTTGCCACCGCCGACCGGCGCAGTGCGCCTGGAGCAGGTGTATGTCGGCCCGCCCGGCGCCTCGCAACCGATCCTGCGAGGCATCAATTTCAGCCTGGCCAAAGGTGATGTGCTCGCCGTCGTCGGCCCCAGCGCCAGTGGTAAATCAACGCTGGCCAGGGCGCTGGTCGGGGTATGGCCGGCGATGGGCGGGTCGGTGCGCCTGGACGACGCCGAGATCAGTCAATGGTCCCACGACGCCCTGGGCCCGCACCTTGGATACCTGCCGCAGGACATCGAGCTGTTCGACGGCAGTGTGGCCGACAACATTGCCCGCTTCGGCGAGCAGGACGCCGACAAGATCATCGCCGCCGGGCGTCACGCCGGCATTCACGAGATGATCCTGGGGTTCCCCAAGGGTTACGACACGCCGCTGGGCCCCGGCGGGCTTGGCTTGTCCGGTGGACAAAAGCAACGCCTCGGCCTGGCTCGCGCGCTCTATGGGCGCCCGTCGCTGATTGTGCTCGATGAGCCCAACTCCAACCTCGATGAAGCCGGGGAGCAGGCGCTGGTGCAGGCCATCCGTGCGCTCAAGGCTGCTGGCAGCACCGTGGTGCTGATTACCCACCGGCCTAATGTGCTGGCGGTGGTCGATCACATCCTGGTGCTCAAGGACGGCACTCAACAAGCATTCGGTCCACGGGACCGGGTGCTCAAGGCATTGATGCCGGGGCCAAGACCGGCCGCGGTCAGGGAGGCTGGCAAAGATGCGTGATCTGACCCCCGGAACACAAACGTACAGCGAGCAACGGCCGAGCGTGCGCGGCGCCACAACGCTGCCCTGCGCCAATACCGACGCCGGGGGGGCAGCACGCTATGGTGTGGGTTTCCTGGTCCTGACGCTGGGCGGCTTCCTGCTTTGGGCCTGCCTCGCGCCACTCGACCAGGGTGTCGTGGGCAGTGGCACCGTGGTGGTGGCGGGCGAACGCAAGGCTGTGCAGTCATTGGTCGGCGGGGTGGTGGAAAAACTGCTGGTCAGCGATGGCGACCGCGTCACCCAGGGGCAGTTGCTGGTGCAGCTCAATACGGTGCAGGCACAGTCGCAACGGGACGTGACCCTGGGCAAGTTACTCAACGATCGCAGCGTCGAGGCACGGTTGATTGCCGAGCGCCTGGGCTCAGCCGAGATCCAATGGCCCGCTGAACTGCTGGAACGCGCCGACGAGTCGCGGGTCAAGGCCGCCATGGCCTTGCAGAGCCAGTTGTTTCTGACTCGCCGCGCAGAACTGGGCAGCCGCTTGCAGATCATCGAACACGAAGCCGCGGCATTGCAGCAGCAATTGCTCGGCTACGAAGGCGTCAAGCGTAACTACGATACGCAGATGCGCTTCCAGCAGCAGGAGCTGGAAGGCCTGCGTAATTTGGCCCTTGAAGGCTACATTCCGCGCAACAAACTCTACGAGGCCGAGCGCAACGCTGCCCAATTGGCTGGACAGATTTCCTCCGGAGTGGGCGATGTCGGCAGGACCCGCCAGGCGATCAACGAAAGCCGGCTCAAGGCCTTGCAGGCGCAGCAGGAATTTCGCCGCGATGCCGAAACCCAGCTCAGCGAGGTCTCTGCCGAGGCGGCAGGTTATGCCGATCAGATTCATGCCTTGCAGTTTGAAGTCGACAACGGTGCGATCCGTGCGCCAGCGTCCGGGCAGGTCATGGACGTGAGCATTCATACGGTCGGGGGCGTTGCGCAGGCCGGCCAAACCCTGATGCAGGTGGTGCCGCTGGATGCGCCGATGGCGATCACCGCGCGTTTCGAGCCGCTGATGGCCAACAAGTTGCGCCCGGGTCTGCCGGTGCATGTGCACTTCACCGCGCTGCAACGGGTGGATACGCCGACGGTCACTGGCACGGTGACTACGGTGTCGGCGGATCAGTTGATCAATGAACAGACGCACCAGCCGTACTTTTCCGCCAAGGTCGAAATTCCCGCCGACACCGTCGCCTCGCTGCAGGCCGCCGGCCTGCTTGTGCGCCCCGGCATGCTCGCCGATGTCACGGTGGTGACGGGGGAACGCACCTTGATGAATTACCTGATGAAACCTTTGCGTGAACGCTTGCTTGCGGCCTTCAAAGAGGAATGAGCATGACCGCTGCGTTCGACGCCTCACGCCTCAATGACCCGACCGTGTAATCGGCACACGGTCGTTTGTGATTGGGTCTGTGGTTAATGCCAATCAGTTAAGCCGCAACGCGATCCTTGTAGCAGCTGGCGAAGCCTGCGTTCGGCTGCGAAGCAGTCGTAAAACCAGTCACCGCGGTGTGTCAGTTAAACCGTGGGTTCAGGATTTACGACTGCTTCGCAGCCGAACGCAGGCTTCGCCAGCTGCTACAAGGATCGGGGTGCGGCTTAACTGACTGACATTAGGGTCTGTGGTGGTCTTTGGTTTTTCGGGCACTGCAAATCCCTTATGGGAGCGAGCAAGCTCGCTCCCATAAGACGTCAGGCTGTAAAGTCGCTGGCCTGCAGCTCCTTGACGCCCACCACTTCGAATTCGAACTCGGGGGTGGCGTCGGCGTTGACACTGCCGTAGAGAATGCCTTCGGCAAAGCGCAGTTGGCCGGTGGCGTTGGTGGGGTCGAAGGCGTTGCTGCCGATGAACGTGAAGGCGTCGACGGTGGCGGTCAGCGGGTTGGCGTCCAGGCCGGTAAAATCCAGATGATCACCCTCGGTGGTCTTGAAACCGCTGATCACATCGCGCAAAGCCCCGACGCCCATGTCCGACAGCGCACCAAACGCGTAGGTATCCGCGCCAGTGCCACCGGTGAGCGTGTCGGTGCCTGCGCCGCCGATCAACCGGTCATCGCCCGAACCGCCCACCAGCGTGTCGTTGCCCGCACCACCGTTCAGAACGTTCGCTGCGCTGTTGCCCGACAGACTGTCGGCGTAGGCGCTTCCCGTCAGGTTTTCGAAGAATTTCAAGGTGTCGAGCCCGGAGCCCACGGTGTTTTGTTGCGCTGACGTCGAGAGGTTTACGGTAACGCCGGACAGGGCGCGTTCAAAAGACACCGTGTCATTGCCATCGCGCCCGTCCAGCACGTTGTTGCCGGCTCCGGCGAACAGCGTGTTGTCCAGCGCGTTGCCCGTGCCATTGGCGACGCCAGTGCTATCGATATAAAGACGCTCGACGTTGTTGCCGAGGGTATAGGCCGCCAGTCTGCTGTGCACGCTGTCGATCCCTCCAGGCACCGCATTGCTGTTGGTCTCGATCACGGTGTCATCGGCGTTGTCGACATAGTAGGTGTCGTTGCCATCGCCACCACTCATGCTGTCGGCCCCTGCGGCACCATTGAGCACGTTGGCGGCGGCATTGCCGGTGATGAAGTTGCGCAGCTCATTACCGGTGCCGTCGATGTCCGACACGCCGGTCAGCACCAGATTCTCGAGGTTGGCGCCCAGGGTCCAGCTGACCGAGGCCTGCACCGTATCGATCTGCGAGGGCGAGGTGTTGGTTTCCACCACGCTGTCGGACGCGTTATCGACCACATAGATGTCATTGCCATCGCCACCGGTCATGGAGTCGGCGCCCAGGTCGCCATCCAGTGTGTCGTTGCCCGAGCTGCCCACCAGGGTATCTGCCTGGTCGGTGCCGGAAATCATCCCGCCCTGGTTTTGAGCGTTGTCGAAAATCGCCTGCGCGCTGTTGTTGTCGCTGGGGTTGCCTTGAAAGCCAAGGTCATCGGCGATGTAGTCGGCCAGGCGCTGGCCGACGATTTCCGCCGATTCCTCGTGCAGGTGCCAGACGTCGTCGGGATACACCAGCGGATCGACTTCGTAGCGCAAGGGCAGGTCGGTGTAGTCCACCGCCAGCTTGACGTCAGCACGCTCGGCGGCGATTGATTCCTGGACGGCGCGGACATAGCCAACGCCCTCGACGATGGAGGCAATCTTCTCTGGCGAATAACCACGGGCGCGCGCCGCATCCTCCTGGTAGTGACCGGTTTCCATCATGTACACGCTGAAGCTGCCGAACTGGGTATGCAGGTAATCAAACACCTTCAGGGTCGCGTCCTTGTAGGCAGCGGCCGCCGCTGTTTTGTCCGTGGCACGGCCGATCTCCTGGGCGGCTTCCTCGCCCTGGCCCCAAATGATGCCCATGGTGACGTTATCGATCGATTGCAGTTCGGTACGCTGGTCCCCCAGCAACGCGACGGCACGCAACAGCGCAGCCCCGGGCTGATTGGTGTCGGTCAACCACCAGCACAACTTGAGTTCCTCGGCGCTCATGGTCGACAGGCCGTTGACCGTGCTGCCGCCCACCGCGATGTCGATGCCGTTGCCATCGGCGTCGGTGAACTGGCTGCGCACGTCATAGGGGGTGTAGCGGTCCAGGTCTTCGACCAGCATCGAGGTGCCGGACTGATTGTCGTCCTCCGTCATGCGCAGCAGGCGCGCATTGGATTGGCCGAGTGTGGGCAGGTAGAGGATGTCCTGCTGGGCGCGCTCGCCGAACACGAAATCACTGGCGGTCAGCGTGTTGAGGTAGTTGCCATTGAGGGCGATTTCGAAGCGATTGCCATCGGCGTCGGACTCGGCGGATTTGATGTAGGTCTTGTCGCCGGCCGCGTTGAGGGTCATGTACAACGTGCCATTGCTGCCATCGCCGAGGCCGAGAAACCCCAAGCCTGACACATCAATCTTGTCGACGCCCGCGGTGAAGTCATAAATCGTGTCGGTGGCCGTGACGCCACCGGTGTCGTAGTCGCGGTAGCTGTCGAGCACGTTGGTGTAGCGGAAGGTGTCGGCCCCGTCGCCGCCGTACAGCGAGTCGCGTCCGGCGCCACCGTCGACGATGTCCGCGCCGGTGCCGGCCTTGATTGTGTCATTGCCACCGAGGCCGAGGATCAGGTCCGCGCCCGCCGTGCCGTTGAGGGCTTCGGCATTGTTGGTGCCGGCGATGGTATTGGCGGGCGCATCGGCCACCGCCAGGGCGAAGCTGTCACTGACCGACGCTCCTGAAGGATCGGTGGCCTTGACCAGTACGTTGTAATTGCCCGACGCCGTGCTGATCGGCGTACCGGTGAACGTCAGGCTGGCCGCGTTGAAACTCAGCCACGCGGGCAGGGCGCTACCGTCAGCGAGGGTCGCGGTGTAGGTCAACGCATCCTGGTCGGCGTCGGTGAAGCTGTCATGGGTGACGGTGTAATTGAACGGCGTGTTTTCGGTGGCGTTCTGGTCGAGGAGGGGAATGGCCACCACCGGCGCTACATTGCTGGGTGCGTTCTGGCCGGCGAAAACAAAATGACTCGCCGTCAGGCTGCTCACCAGGTTGCCCGCCATCGACAATTCGAAGCGGTTGCCGTTCGCGTCGACGGTGAGATCCTTGAGGTAGGTGCGGTTGCTCGAAGCACTGTAGGTCACTTGCAGCGTGCCGTTCAGGCCATTGCCCAGGGCCGTGTAGCCGAGCGCCGAGACATCGATCTTGTCGGCGGCCACGTCGAAATCGAGGATCTGGTCACTGACGCTGGTGGAACTGGTGCGGTAGCTGTCGAGTGTCGAGGTGTAGCGGAACACATCGGCACCCGCGCCACCGGTGAGTTTGTCCACCCCGGCGCCACCGACCAGGATGTCGTTGCCCGCGCCGCCATTCAGCGTGTCGTTACCGGCGCCACCGAAGAGTTGTTCGTTGGCAGCGGTGCCGGTCAGTGTGTCGTTGTTCGGCGTGCCGTTGATCACAGTGGGTGAGGCGGGCACGTCCTGCACGGCGAGGGTGAAGCTGTCGCTAACGGTGGCGTTGCTGCCGTCAGTCGCGGTGACCTGTATGGAGTAAGTGCCCGATGCGGTATCGCTGGGTGTACCGCTGAACGTACGAGTCGCTGCATCGAATGTCAGCCAGCTGGGCAGGGCGCTGCCATTCGCCAGTTTGGCGATGTAGCTGAGGCTGTCGTTATCCGGATCGGTGAAGCTGGTGGCCGGCACCACGTAGCTGAACGGGGTGTTTTCGGTCGCGTTTTGATCCAGCAACGCCGTTGCTACCACCGGCGCATGGTTGACCGTTGGCGAAGTGGCGAAGACGAAATTGGCGCTGGTCAGCTTGTCGACGTAGTTGCCGTTCAGCGTCACTTCAAAGCGGTTGCCATCGGCGTCGGCGGCCAGGGACTTGATGTAAGTCTTGGTGCCGGCACTGTTGAGCACCAGGGACACAGTGTTGTTCTTGCCATCACCCAAGCCGGTGAAACCTAAGGCCGAGAGGTCGATCTTGTCGGCGCTGATATCGAAATCGGTGATCACGTCGCTAAGGTTGGCACCGCCGGTGTTGTAGTTGCGGTAGCTGTCCATGCGATTGGAGAACACAAAGGTGTCCGCTCCGGCACCACCGGTGAGGGTGTCCATGCCGGCGCCGCCGTCGAGCTTGTCGTCGCCCGCGCCGCCACCAAGGCTGTCGTTACCCGCGAGGCCGAGCAGGGTGTCCGCCGAATCGGTACCCAGCAGCGAGTCGCTGCCGCTGGTGCCGGTGACCACGTGATTGAAGATGAAATTGCTGGCGGTCAGGGTGCTGGCGAGGTTGCCCGAGAGAATCAACTCGAAGCGATTGCCGCTGGCGTCGGCATCGTAGTCCTTGATGTAGGTGCGGTCGTTGCTGGCGCTGTAGCTGACCTGCAGGGTGCCGCCACGACCATTGCCCAAACCCGTGAAACCGAGGCCGGCGAGGTCGATCTTGTCCTGGGTGACGTCGAAGTCGGTAATGGTGTCATCGAAGCTTGCGGTTGCGTTGCGGTAACTGTCGGACTGAGCGACGAAACGGAACGTATCGGCGCCGGTACCGCCGGTGAGTTTGTCGGTGCCTGCACCGCCCACCAGAATGTCGCCACCGGCCCCGCCATTGATGGTGTCGTTGCCGGCTGCGCCGTAGAAAATCTCGCTGGCGGCACTGCCCAGCAGGGTGTCGTTGCCAGCCGTACCTTGCACGGTGGTCATCGGCGCCGTGGCACTGGCGTAGCTGCCGTCGCCATAGACCAGCGTCGCGCCCTTGCTGGTGTGGCTGATGGTGTTGCCAATAATGGCGTTGCGGTCGGTGCCGTCTTCATTGCGCTCCGCAACACCGTAGGTCGACAGGTTGCTGCCGCTGATGATGTTGCCCTGGATCGTGTTGTCGCTGCCGTTGAAGTACTTGCCGGACACGCCCAGGGTGTCGTCGTAGGACTGGATGATGATTTCCGGTACGGGGTTGCCCAGGGAATTGTTGTTGAGCGTGTTGTCGATGATCTCGACGTGGTTGCTGCCGTAGATGCGGATCCCGGCGCTGGCGTTGTCGTGAATGTCGACGTCGCTGACGGTCACCTCGCTGGACAGCTTGATCAGCACCCCTTCGGCGCCGTTGCCGTACACCTCGCCACCGGTGATGGTGATGTTGCTGGGGGAGGGGATGTTCTCGCTGCCGCGCTGCACCACGATGCCGTTGCCGCCATTGTTGTAGGCAACGTTGTTGGTGAGGGTGAAGTCGTGGGTACTGGTGACGACGTTGAAACCGTGGCGGTCATTGTCGTAGGCGACGTTGTTTTCGAAGGTGCTGTCGCTGAGGAAGTCAGCAACGAAGCCGTCCAGGCCATTGCCGTGGGACACGCTGTTCTTGATGACCATGTTGACGGTCTGCTCGTGGGGGTCGAAACCGTACCCGGAGCAATCCTTGATCTCGACGCTGTCGAGGGTGACGTTGGAGTCGTAGCCTTCCTGGCCGGGGATGAAGCCATTGAACCAACCGTCGATCTTGCCGGTGGTGTGGTCACGGTTGCCGTCGATGGTGAGGTTGCTGACGCCAAAGTCGTGGGTTTCCTCGCCATAGGCCGAGCGGATGACACCCGTGATCTTGGTGTCGGAGCCGTCAGCCACCTTGACGGTGGTTTTGCCCATGCCGTCGCCGTACAGGGAGACGTTGCTCTTGAGCATCAGGCAACCGTCGGAGGGTTCCTCGCCTCCCGAAACGATGTAAGTTCCGGTCGGCACATACACCTGCCCCCCACCTGCGGCGGCCGCTGCATCAATCGCACTTTGTATTGCCGCGGTGTCGTCTGTGATGCCATCTCCTTTGGCGCCAAAATTTTGAACATTGAAAATCATGAGCTTATCTCCGTATCGGGCTAAAACCTCGGAAGATGCCAATATTCCATCGACAGCCACGGTGTTAGGGCCCAACGAAGCGCAAAAGTTGTGACCACATATCGGGGAGGTGTCAAAAAACCGCACTAACTGATCAGCGGTTGTGAGGTGTTTCGAAAAAATAACGTTCTGTTGACGCTCGCTCCTTTCAGCCCAATCCAAAACAGAGTCAGAAAAATTGAGCAGGATTGGCTTGTCTCGCAACCGTTGAGCGGTTGAGGACGATAGCGGGTCAAGGCATCGATATTCGGGCCGATAAGATCAACAAGTACATTACGGACTTGTCCTGCCAACAGTCCGCCGCCTGGAAGCCTAATGAAAAGCAAGCCTCTCGACCCTCTGCCGCAGATGCAAACCTCCAATCTTTCCCTGACCCGCATGTCTTTGACGGGCTTCTCTTGTCTGTTGTTGTCGATCTTCCTGTTGGCCAGCACCTTGATTGTTTACATCGCCTTCGAGCAAAACCAGGACGCCGAGCGCCGCAGTCGCTTTTATACGGAAAAGGCCGTGCAGGCCCTGGAGAAGTCGGTTCTTTTGACGATCAAGGATTACGCATTCTGGGGCGATGCCTATGAGCACCTGCACAGGAAGGTGGATACCGACTGGGCATTTGTCCGCCAGAATGCCGGTTCGTCGCTGTTTGAGGATTTCGGGTTTGAGGGCGTGTTTGTGATCGATCCGACCGATCGTACGGTGTACTCGGTCATCAATGGGCAGCTGGAATCGGTCACCGCTGAAGACTGGTTGAAACAACCCATCACCGCGCTCATCGAACGTGCACGCATCGATGTCGAAAGCGAAACACCCATCAAGGCGTTTCTCGATGTCGACGGCACCCCGGTGTTGGTCGCTGCCGCGCCCCTGACGCCTGGCACCAACCCCCAAGTCGAAACGGATGACAGGCCAGCCTCAATACTGTTGTTCGTCTCCAGGCTCGATGCTGCCCGATTGAGTAGCATGGCCAGTGATTTCGGGATTGCTCAATTGCGCGTGGCCTCAGGTGATAGCGCAGCGCTCGGCACATCGTTTTTGCGTCTGGGGGAAACCGGTACGGCGGGCACCCTGCAGTGGACACCGGCGCAGCCGGGGTATCGGTTGATGACCGTGGTGTTGCCGCTGATCGGTATAGCGGGGCTGATTATCGGACTGATGACCTGGCTTTTTCAGCGGCGTACCACGGCGGCTGCGCAAGTGATGGATGCCAGTTACACCTCCTTGCAGGTCAGTCGCACGGCATTGGCGGCCAGTGAGGCGCGGTTTCGTGATGTCGCCGAAGCGTCCTCCGACTGGATTTGGGAAATCGATACCGGGTTGCGCTTCACCTACCTGTCAGAGCGCTTCGAAACCGTGACGGGACTGCGCAGGGCCGAGTGTCTTGGTCGTCCTATCGATGACTTGCTGGTGTCTGATCAGGGCCCGCTTTCCCAGTGGTTGAAAAACCACTCGCGACGGGCCAACGCCATCTTGCAATGCAGCTATCTGTCAGGGGACGGGCAAGCCAGGATTTTCCGTCTTTCCGTGCGGGAGATGGAGGGGCTGGGCTATCGCGGCACGGCCAGCGATATCACCGAAGAAGTGGCGGCCCGCCGACGGATCGAATACCTGTCGCAACACGATGCGCTGACGGGCCTGGCGAATCGCGCCCGTATGCAGGAATTCCTCGATGGCAAACTCAAGGCTGCGCCGACCCTGAGTGATCCGTTGGTCATGCTCAGCGTCGACCTCGATCGCTTCAAACCGGTGAATGATTTGCTCGGGCATGCCGCAGGCGATCAAGTGCTCAACGAGGTCTCCAAAAGGCTGGGGCAGTGCTTGCGCTCCGATGACCTGGTCGCGCGAATCGGTGGCGATGAGTTTGTGCTGGTGGTGGCGAATATGGTTTCTCAGGATGAGGTCGAGCACCTGTGCCAGCGCCTGATCGACTGCATCGAACAGCCGTTCCAGATTAATGAGCATGAGGTGTTTATCAGTGCCAGCATCGGCATTGCCATGGCACCGGCCGACGCCACCCTGGCCGATGAGTTACTGCGCTATGCCGACATCGCGTTGTATGAAGCCAAGGATGCAGGACGCAATACCTGGCGTTTTTACGCGGGCGACATGAATGCTCGAATCCTCGATCGTCGTCAGTTGGAAAGCGATCTGCGTCACGCGATCAAACATGATGAGTTGCGTCTGCACTTTCAGCCGCGTTATCAGATTGCAGGCAGGGTCATGGCCGGTGCCGAAGCGCTGGTACGTTGGGAGCACCCGGTGAGAGGGCTGTTGGCGCCCGACGTTTTCATTCCCATAGCGGAAGAAACCGGGTTGATTCTGCCGCTGAGCAACTGGGTGCTGCACACCGCTTGCAGGACCGCGTCGACCTGGCCTGAAGAACTCTTTGTATCGGTGAACCTGTCGCCGACAGAGTTTCAGCGCGGGCAACTGGTGTCCAGGGTTCAGGCGGTGTTAACGCAGACCGGTTTGAATCCGGCCCGGCTGGAATTGGAATTGACCGAGAATGTCATGCTGGACGACGCCAAGGGCGCGCTGCAGATCATGCACGACTTGAAGGCCTTGGGTGTCCGCCTGGCAATGGACGATTTCGGCACTGGGTACTCGTCATTGAGCTACCTGCGTTCATTTCCTTTCGATGGGTTGAAGATCGATCGCAGCTTTATTTCCGGGCTGGCCGCCAGCGGTGATGATCAGTCGATCATCGAGGCCATCGTCGGGCTGGGCAGGGCCCTGTCGCTGACAGTCACGGCAGAGGGGGTGGAAACGATCGAGCAACTTCAGGCGTTGCAGGATGCGCGGTGCGATGAGGTTCAAGGGTATTTCTTGAGCCGGCCCATGGATGCGCAGGCGATTGGACACTTGATTGGCGTCCACGCGAAGCATTCAGGGCTGCGAGCGCTGGCCGAAAGCGCTCACGCTGAAAGTTAACACGTCAGCTGCGCACGCTTTACTGCACCATTTGCTCGACCAACTCTGGCGTCACGTAGTGCGGCCCGTCGAACAGGTAGAGCGGATATCCGTCATAGGCCGCCAGTTGCGGTTTGAGCTCGGCAGCGGTCGCGGAGCGGAAGCCGCCACCAAAGTTGGGGCGGAAGGCTTCGACGATGATCCGCACACGGTCATTGCCCAGACGCTGGCGCAGGGCGTCGGCGTAGGTTCGCGCGACCGGTGCAGTGCGGGCGTAGACGCCAACACCGTCCTGGAAGAACACGCCGATGTCATCCGGCAGCCATTGCTTGAGCCATTCGGCGGTGGCGACGGGGCCGATATTGGCACCGTCATAAACGCTGATCCACAACGGTCTTGGCAGCTTGGCCAGCAGGGCGGGCAGGTCTTTGGCGCGGGTCCAGCTGGGGTCGACTTCAGCCGGGAAATACCAGCCGGTCACGTGTAACGGCGTAGGCAATTTGGCGATCCGCTCCGAGACCGTGGCCAGTTCTTCGATGTTGTCCCGAGAGCGGTTCTCGCTGAAATAACCCGCCAGCCCCAGGATCACGTCCTGCGCCCAGGGTGCCTTGGCGATGCGCGCCCAATCGGGCAGCACCGGTACGGTGGGCAGGCAGGTACCGGGAACGAAGGCCTGATCGTCCACGACTGTCCATTGGACCAGCAGCTCACGCGCTCCCAGTTTTTCCCAGTGTCCGCTGATTCCGACGGTCTTGTTATCCGGCTGCCAGACGATGCCGACAATCCCCGGGTCCAGGGCCTTGGTCTTCGTCACGTAGAGCATGCCGGTACCTGCGCCGACGGTGACGGCAAGCAACAGAGCAGCAACGGTCGCGCGACTGGCGGTGTAGCCGAAGATTTTCACGGCAGTGCCTTTTTGATGCGTTGATGCCATTGGCTCAGCGAGGTGACGCCTTTGGCGTTCCAGTTGGCTGCCGCATCAGGGCCAAGGTGGAACTGGCCCTCGTTGAATTGCCAGACGATCACTTGCGGCTTGTGTTCGGCAAAATCCGCCGACTCCAGGTATTGCAGCAGCGTAGCCCACGGACCGACGTCGCCGGGGTTCCAGGTCAGTGCGACGGGACGGTCCAGGGTATTTGAAAGCTTCTGCGTAAAACCCAGGTAAGGCTGGACAAAGCTGTTGCCTATCACTTGGACCGGTGCCGGCGCATCGTCGATCAGCAAGTCGTTTTCGGCCTGATGGCGAACGGTGTAGATGTCGCGACCAATCGCCTTGCGCTTGATCGCTGGCAGAAAATTACTGGCCAGGTCGCCGAACGCGCGTCTGTCGAACCATTGGCCCAGCACCGCGCCACCACCGGGGTCACCTCGCAGACGGTAGCGCTCGGTAATCAGTTGCGCCGTGAAGTCGGCGGTGTTTTCGGCGCTCCAGGCTGTCCAGTGGTAGTCGGCGCGGTAAAACGCGGTCTGTTTGCCTTGCTCGGTCCGATGCAGGATTGGCTTGATGTTCAGCGTGGTCAGACCTGCTTGGGCCAAGTCGTTTTGCAGGTGGTCGTAACGCTGCATCACGGCGACGCTCAAGGGTTGATCGGCGGGCAGCCGCTGGGCATAAAACGGCGCTTTCATCGGCACCACCAGCACTACCAGCCCGATATGTTCGCGTTCAAGTTGCTGCTGGAGTTCTTTGACCAGTGCAATGCTGCGGGCAGTGCCGGTGTTGTCGACTTTGCTCAGGCTTTCCCAGGCCGGGAATAACCAGCCGCCGTTGCCGGTGATCACCGCCGACGCCGCTTGAACGCCGGTGCCTGACAGGCTCGACAGCAGGCCAGCGATCATGGCGGACATCGACAACCGACGGGTAAAACGATCGGGTTTGGATTGAAGGTTCATGGGGCGGTCTGGTCGACAAGGCCAATCAGGCGAGGGGCCTGGCGGGAGCCGATCAGGAACAGGCTATAACGATCGCCGGCCTTGAAGGGCGCCAGCTTCAACGGCGGGCTGGCGTTGTCATTGCAGCTGGCAACCAACGTCGCCTGCACCGGGTTGATCGTGCGCTGGGCTTGTCCGTTGAACGGCAGCTGGGTGAATACCGGGGCGCCATTGGCCAGTTTGACTTCAGCCTTTTCGCAACCGCTGCTCAGGTTATAAACGCTGAGCTCGGCGCGCAGGTATTTACCGCGCAGCGGCGGGTCGATGACCAGGCGTGGCGCCCGTGCCGGATCGCTGTCGAGAATCAGCGTGACCCACGCACTTTTCGGTGCGCTCAGGCCTGTTATCTCGCGACCATTGATGGTCAGCTTGAGCGGTTGCCGCGAGTCCACGACCTGGAAGGGACTGGCCACCGTGCTCTGGGCGGAAAGGGCAAAGGTCGCGCCTTGCTCAATACGAACCTGCATGGCGGTATCGCCGGGATTGACCACCCGCACATACGCCGAGCCCTCGGGCAGTTTTGGCGCATACAGCTGGGCGATTTCAGGGGCGGCGTGTGCCCACATCGGGACCAGGCCAAGACCTAGCCACAAACACATTCGAACGTTCATGCAAGTCCTCAATAGGAATAGGTCAGGCGAGCGAACACGCCTTGAGCGCGGTCATCGCCCAGCACCTTCACGCGGTACTGCAGAGAAAAGTCCACATACGAGCGGGGGGCGTTGTACGCATCTTCACGGAACCAGTACCGGACGTTGTTACCGATACCAACGCCACCGGCCTTGCCAGATGATGAGTCCGTGCTGCCGTCGGTGTCCGTCTTGCTGTTCATCTTGGAGTCGTAGTCGAACGCGGCCACGACATGGGGGAAACTCACCCAGCGCGAGCCTGTGCCGCCGATGGCGTAGCTGCGACCCACCTGCCATTCGCTGTTGAAGTAGTCGCGCGAGTCGTTGACGTAATGACCGGCTTCAGCGAACAACTGCGAGGTCCACCAGCTGGAGGCATCCACTCGCAGATCGGTCCCGATGCTTGAGCCGTAGCCCAGACGCACCAGCCAGTCACCGTCGACGTCCGACGATCCCAAGGGGAATGTACGCTCGACGGCGGCCATCACGTTCAGCGATGTGAAGGGTTTGACCCGGACACCCACGGCGCCTTGCAGCGCATCGAAACCGGTATCCGAATCGCCGTTCTTGCTCCACAGCGTGTCGGTGATGCGTCCGTAGAGTTCGACAAAACGTGCGTTGCGATAGCCCAAGGGACGCCAGGAAAGCTCGGTGCTGTTTTGCAGGCTGTCATTGCTGTTGCTGCCGCTACTCGGCGCTGAGCTCAAACCGCTGCTCGAACTGTTGCCGCGATAGCTGGTAGTGCTGGTCAATCCCCAGGTGCGCGACACATCGGCCACCGCGCGACGGGTGTCGAACAGTTGCTGTGGGGACATATCGAGTTCACCGGCATTTTTCGCGTCGATGACTCGCTTGAAGTAGGTAACGGCTTGCTCGTCGTCATTGACCCGCATGGCGTTGTACGCCGCATCCTGTGTTGCTGTCGGCGTGAGTCGGGTATCGGCATCAGCCTTGCGGAACGAAGTGTGGGCAGCGTCATCGTCGCCGGCCTGGACCGACAAATAAGCGATCTGCAGGTCGCTCATCGATTCCAGCTCGCCCGTGTCCCCCGCTTGTTGCAGGCGTTCGCGCGCAGTTCGGCGCTGGCCGATGGCGGCATACAGACTGGCTTCTTCGTAAGCGGGAAGACTGGCCAGCGCCAGTGCCTGGGTAAAGTCCTTGCGCGCCCCGGCATCGTCACCCGATTGTTGACGCAGACGGCCGCGCTGGGCGAGCAGACGAGCGTCATCGCCCGTGAGCTTCAGACCTTCGCTGGCTGCCGCGATGGCTTCGGGCACACGTTTCTGATCACTCAGGGCGCTGACCAGCAGTCGGCGGTAAGCCGGATTCTGTGGCGCACGGGCAATGGCTTCGTTCGTCAGGGCAACCGCCGTCGCAGGGTCTTTGCGGGCCAGGGCCGCGTAGGCTTGGCCGGCCATGTCGGTTCCGCCATCACGTTGGTTGCCCGGCCAGATATCACAGACCAGGCCGAAAGCCGTTTCCTGACAGTTCAAAGCCGGAGCAGGGAAGTGGGCAATCACGTTCGCGCCATTGTTTTTCTGCCGCAGCGCCATTCGGGCAGCGGTACGTCGGCGGGCCACTTCGCCGCCTTCATCGTCGACCAGTGGCTGCAGATGATCGAGCGCCTGCTGAGGCTCGCCATGGGCCAGTGCGGCGTCCGCGGCGAAGAAACGAATGTCACGAATTTCCGCTTCCAGCAGGCCATCGATGGCCAGGGCGTGATTCAGGTCAGCCTGGGCGGCCTGAGTTTTGCCCTGACGATCAAGGGCGTAGCTGCGCAGAATCCACGGCGCGATTTCCCCATCGTCTTGTGCCAAAGCGCCTGACGCGGCCTGTTCGGCCCCACGGTAATCCCTGGCAGCGAGCAGGGCACTGATCAGCAATTGCTGATTGGCGCCGATTTCCGGGGACAGGGCGACGGCTTTTCGGGCTTGGTCAATGGCGAGGGTCGCATTGCCTTGGTCCAGGGCGCGATAGCCCTGAACCGCCAGCGGCGCCGCCAGTTGACGACGAATCGCTTCGCGACGCATCAATAACGTATCGTCGTCCGGGAACACCGCGAGGGCCTGGGTGGTGGCTTGATCCGCTTCCTGTAGATGTTGTTGGCGTTGCAACGACTCGATCAGCAGCAGTCGATAATCCATGCGTTTGGGCGCTTGGGCGATGGCTTTGCGTGCCGCTTGGGCAGCCACGCCGAAGTCATCGCGATCATAGGCCTTGAACGCCTGGGCCGCGGGGCCGAAGCCTGGGGCCTGACGTGATTGCGGGTAGCGCTTGGGATGGTCTCGCTGTTCCTTGTCGCGTTGTGCCAGTGCAATCAAGGTGTTCAAGCGAGTGATATCAGCCCGCTGACGCAACGCTTCGCGGGCCTTGGCGATGGCCAGGTCGTAATCTTTACGCTCGTACGCGCTGTACGCCTCGTTGGCAGTTTCAAAGGCCGGGCCGGTCAACGGCAGGGGCAGCGTCTCGGCATGAACAAGCCCAGGTAACAGGCTTAGCCCCGTGGCCATCAGGGTCAGGAAGGGGCGGTTCATGCCGGAAGCTCCGCAGGGTAGTGGCTGTGCTGACGCGCCACAGCCTTTTCGATGGTGGAGCGGGGCAGCACGCCGCTGTCGACCAGGTAGTCGCCAATGCGTCCGTGACGCTGCGGGCGGTACTGCAACATGGTGCGATTGAATACGTCGCGATCCAGCAGCCCCATTTCGATCAACAGGTCGCCCAGCAGCGGCGCACGGGCATCCGGCACGGATTGGCCTTCACGCACGTTCAGTTGACGCAATTGCGCGACGATTTCGCTTTCACGGGCAATCAGCTGCACCGGTTCGCTGCCCAGTTCATCGCTGACCTGTTGCAGACCTTCGGCCGGAAGAGGGCTGGCGACGGCGATTTGCGCGCGGCCGTCGGCATTCAAGCCAAGCGGCACCACGCGCCAGCGCAGGGCGAACTCATCGTCCAGCGTCAGGATCGAGTCCCGTGCCTTGGCGGCCACATTGAACACCCGCGGCAGATCGTTCTGGAAGGCGATGGCTTCAGCCAGCGTCTCATCGTCCAGCCAGCCGTTGCTGAGCAAAATCCGCCCCAAGGGCATGTGCCGGGTTTTCTGTTCGGCGAGGGCGCTTTGCAGGTCAGCATCGTTGATCGCCTGCCAGGACAGCAACACGCTGCCCAGCTTGCGCGGTGCGGCAGCCACCAGGTCGGTGGACGGGAAGTCGTGCATGGTCTTGTCCCACACCAGTTTGCGGTTCAGCGCCTTGCCCACCAGGAACATGCGCCAGGCGCGTGATGCGGCCATGAAGTTGACGAAGTTGCCCACCACCATGCGCGGGATGGACAGCAAACCATGCTGCCAGCCGTACAGTACGGTGGTGAAATAGCAGCGGTGCGCGATACGCCAGGCCAGCGCGATACCGTTGGCCAGTAGCAGGTATTGGATAAAGCCATTGGTTTCAAAGGGTGTCGGGAAACTCACGTCCCACAGGCCACTCTGGCGCAGGATGATCAGGCCCAGCAGCTGCACCAGAATCACGTAGGCGATGATGCTGACGAATGCCGTCACCACGCCCTTGCGATCACGAAACAGCAGATAACGGTTGGCCAGCGAGCCGTTCCAGCCCATTTGCTCCCAACCTTGCAGGCCAATGCCCAGCGTCCAGCGGGCTTTCTGGCGGAACGCGGTACGGAAGGTATCGGGAAAGAATTCCCGCACGCACAACGGCATCTTCAGGGTCGATTCGTAAGGTTTGCGAAACCATGATTTACGTAACACGCGAAACTGCACCGGGAAGCGCACGAAGATTGCGTTCATGCCGACCTTGGCCAGGCGTGCGCCGACGTCGTAGTCCTCGGTGAGGCTGTCAGTGTTAAACGGCTGGTTCTGGGTTTCCCCGGCCAGTACGCGCAAGGCACGATGGGAGAAACAGGTGCCGACCCCGGCAGACGGCACCGTGTCGGTCATGCTTTCACGTACCACCAAATCCTTGCCATGCCATTCGGCGAATTCGTCCATGTAGGTGCCGGCCACCCATTCGTACCAGTTGCGCTCCAGCGAAACCACGGGTAACTGGATCATGTCCTTGCGCGGCAGCAAGTAGTTGAACAGGCGTAACTCCATCGGGTGCAGTACGTCTTCGCTGTCGTGCAGCACCACGCCGGCGAAGGTCATGCCGTGGGTTTTCTCGTGCAGAAAGATCGCCTGGATCACCCAGTTCAAGCAGTCGGCCTTGCAGGTCGGCCCGGCATGCGGGACTTCCACGCGATGCAGCTGCTTGTAGCGCCGACGCATGCGTTCCACTTCATCGATGGTGCGTTGGTCATTGATGTAGGTGCCGACGAAGACCACATAGTTCTGGTAATCCAGAGTCGACACCATGTTCTCGATCATCGGTGCGATGACGTCATATTCCAGCCAGGCTGGGACCATGATCGCCAACGGCTGTTCATCCCGGGCCATCAATTGCTCGGCGGTCAGCGGCCGGTATTTGCGATCCACGGTGAACTTGCGAAACAGGCGGCGAGACCAGTACCACAAGTCAATGAACAGATCGTCCAGGCTGGAGATCAGGATCAGCACTGCGACCACGATGGTCGAGATCTCCAGGAAGCTGTAGTAGTGGGCCAGCCAGTAGGGCCAATAAAGCGACGTCATCGAAAGTTTCCGTTACTGGCGATTGCGACGGGCGCTACGGCCAGCCAGCAACAGGATGAGGACCAACAGGATGCCACCCGGAATCAGCCACAACAGCGACGGCTTGCGCCAGGCGTCGAGGCCCTTGGGTTCTTCGTTGTCGATCAATTGGCTGCCACTTGGATCCTGGGTGTCGAAGGTGGTCAGTGCACCGTTGTCACCGAGGATGGCCACGTCGCCGCGGGTCAGCAGAATCTGTTTGGCGAAGCGTGGCGCGTCATTGCCCAGGGCGCGATAGACCAGACCATGCTGGCCGCCGGCATCCACCACTTGCAACGAGGCCAGGTGGTTGAGGGGATGGATGTCCAACAACATCTGATCCTTGTGATTGATGCGCAAGCGACCCTGATCATCGACCTGCACCGATTCCTTACTGTCCTTGACCGGCAGCTCGAAGGCGAGAAAGGCTTTGTCCGGCGTGACCGAAACCTTTGGGTCGGCGCTGACGTTCAGTTGCGCCCGCAGCGGCGAAACACCGACGGCGTCAGCCACCGAAATAACCTGCGGCAAGCTGCTCGCCGGATGATCGAGGTAGGCCTGTGGTACGAGAATTTGCGTGTCCATGGCAAAGCGCGCGGCCATGCCGGAAAAGTCATCAGCCAGCGCGGTTTTTTCCAGCACGATGTGGCTGGTCGGCAGCACCGAAACCGGGAAGGCTTGTGGTGTTTCCAGGCAACGATCGCTGACCGGCTGACGCTGGAACGACACGCGCAGCACGTTCTTCGAACCCAGGGCGTAACGCGGGATACGTGCTTCGATGCGTTGCTGTTCACCGTTGGCCACGAGCTGTTGCGCGCCAATCAGGTAATCGTTGAGAAACAGCGAGGCCACCGGCGCGGTGTCAGAGGCACCGGGGGCGGCAGATACATCGACCACCGCCTTCACCGGCAGGCGACCGTCGTAGGCCACGCTGCCCAGAGGGAACGAGGTGCTCCAATCGGATTTGGCCAGCACTTCAATGGCGTCGGGGTTTCCGCCCAGGCGCGACAAGGCCACACGACCGTCGGCGCTCAATGGCATTTGTGCTTCGCTGACCGTCAATTGGCGGCTGCGTGCCAGTGCGTTCCAGGCAGTGCTGAACAGCGCCAGCGCCTTGCCGGTTGCTTGCGGCGCGATCATCAGCACCGGGCGGGTGCCCAGCAATGCCAGGCGTATGTTGTCGGTACCGGTGGCGGCCAGACCTGCATTGATATGCCGCTCACGCCATTGCGTGAAGGCGTTGGCTGCCGTTGCGTCGAGACCCTGAATCTGGCTCTGCAGCGCGTCCAGCGATTCATTGACGGCTTTGAGCAGTTGCGGGTCGTTGATTGCCAGATCCGCCTGGACGTTCGGCGTCTGCCCCAACATCAACAGCGCACCGATTTGCGCCGGGTTGGCCAGAACGTGCGGGCCTTGGCCATTGAGGCTGGCAAACGCTGGAATAGCCAGCAGTTCGGCCGGGATGCGCAGGCCGGTCAGGTCGACAGTGTCTTGTACGGCGGGGAAGGGCAGAACGCGGCTGTGCTTGCCAATCCGCTCCAGTGCCACACCGAGACGCCAGGCCGCATCGTAGCTGTCGGCGGACAAGGTGCCCGGCGCGACCATGATCCCCGGTTTGCCAGGCAATGCCGTCCAGGCAGCACCGACGTCCTGTAACTGGCTGGCGTCATAGCTGTAATTGAGGCGAGTGTCCGGTTCGATACGCAATACATTGCCGATCGCGCGTTCGTCTTCGCACAACACACGGGACACGACTGACGACCAGGCAATGCCCAGACGCAGCGAGCCGTTGTCACGCGCTTTCTTGTCCACGCCCAGTGTGGCGCTGGCATCACCTTGGGCTTCGCTGAGCCCTTCGGCGCGCACGGGATAGCCGTCCAGCGACAGCAGCAATGTGTTGCGACCGCCTTCACCATTCAGGTAGCTGGCGTCGAAATTCAGTGTGGCATCCGTCAACGGCACACCCGCCGGCACTGGCAAATACAATTCGCGGCGGGCATCGGTGGAGCCGAGGATGATCGGTGCATCGATCCCCAGATCGCTCAAGCGGATCTCACGCTCTTGTCGGGTGTCGGCGTTGAGCCGGTTGATCGCCTGGGTGAGCGGGCTGTCCGCGGCCAAGGCAAAGGTCGGCATGAGCGCGAGCAGGCTCACGCCACAGGCAAGGGCGCTGAGCGTGCCCGTATGGATGGCAACGGAAGACTTCATTCAGGTAGATCTCGAGCTGATAAGGGGAGGAGCGGTTTGGTTTAAAGAGAAGTGAAGGCCGGGAGACTTTTCTCGGGTACAGGTACTCCCGACAGGTGGTGCAGGAACTTGGGCAATCGCACCCCAGCCACGACGAAATCATCGACCGGGCGCCCCATCAGGGCATCGACGATGCGCGCACTGGCCTTGCCATCGCCGTAAGGGTTGGCCGCCTGGGAGCATCGGCGCCACAGCAGGTCGTCATCGAACAATGCGTTGACGCCAGCGATGATCGAGTCCGGCGAGGTGCCGACCAGGCGCACAGTGCCCGCCGCGACAGCTTCCGGGCGTTCGGTCACATCACGCATGACCAGCACCGGCTTGCCCAGGGACGGTGCTTCTTCCTGCACGCCACCGGAGTCAGTGAGGATCACATGCGCCCGTTGCATCAGGCGCACGAAGGCCAGGTAGTCCAGCGGATTGATCAGGTGCACGTTGGGCAGATCGCCCAACTGCTCGGTGACCGGGCCCAGGACGTTGGGGTTCAAATGCACCGGATAGACGATCTGGATATCAGCGCGTCGGGCCAGGTGGCTCAAAGCCTTGCAGATATCGAGGAATCCTTCGCCGAAGTTTTCCCGGCGATGCCCGGTGACCAGCAGCACCTTGCGGCCGGTTTGCAGGAACGAGAACTGCCGGTCCAGGCTTGCACGCAGGTCTGCGTCCTGCTCGATACGTCGCGCTGTCATCTGCAACGCGTCGATCACCGTATTGCCGGTCACGAAGGTGCGACCCTGCAGGCGTTCGTCGAGCAGGTTCTGGCGCGACTCGTGGGTCGGCGCAAACAGCATGTCCGCACCGAGGTCGATGCAGCGGCGGTTCATTTCTTCCGGCCAGGGGCTGTAGATATCACCGGTTCGCAGCCCGGCTTCAACATGACCGACTGGAATGCGTCGATGGAACGCAGCCATTGAGGCAACCATGGCCGAGGTGGTGTCACCATGTACCAGCACCCGGTCCGGGCAAGTCTTTTCCAGCACGGGGTCAATCGCCCCGTAAAGCGCCGCGGTCAATGAGTTGAGCGACTGGTGCGGCGTCATCACATCGAGGGTGTAATCGGCCTTGAGGTCGAACAGATCCAACACCTGTTTAAGCATGCTTTGATGTTGGCCGGTAATGCATATCTGCGAATGAATGCCAGGTTCCGCAGCGAGGGCTTTGACCAAAGGCGCCATCTTGATGGCTTCTGGACGGGTACCGAAGATCGAAAGAATTTTAATCTTTGAATGATGGCGAACGATGATGTCTTCCTTGCGCAGTTTTAGTGCGCAGCACAATAGCTGGCCCAAGTTTTATTGAAACTTGAGCAAGCTAGCGTTGTTTGAATTTAGTAAAGGCCGGGTAATCAGTGTGAGATCTGATGTTCACTTCATGTGAGGTATGTGTCGCCTGGGGAAACCCGGAACTGGCCGGATTATTAGCATCGAAGGCGAATATTTTAAAGTGTTATATCTGTTTTTTAATTAAATAATCAAGCTTGGAACTTTTATATTTGTGGTCGGTCTTTTCTGGTTTCTTGTAATTTGTGGGCGGTTTTTTTAGATTATTATTTAATATCCAACTTTTTGTTTTTTCTTGTTATTTTATAATTTTAGTCCGTTCGTCAGTGCGATTGAATTACTCATTGGTGGTAATGGTCGCGGTCTACGTAGTAGATCGACACGTCCTCGGGTAATAGTTGTGGCGGTCACTAAAATGACGCCTGAATATTGTCGCCTTGAAGTAAGACTTGTGTGGGGCAGTAGCTTTTTTACGCATGCGACACTGCGCATTAGTAGCGTTAGGGATATTCAATTTGGAAAAAACTTCGCCGACATATTGGATCCGTGATGCACCGCAGCTTTTGGCCGACAAATGCCGGTGCGTAGATTGTGCTCTCCGTATTTATTTTCGTCCTCACCAAATAGCGTAGACCGATACTGACACATACAGCAGAGCAATCGAAGTATCCCAATTGCTACCGAGTTGGTGTGGTTGCCCTGCTTACGTTGTTAATCCCCCCATAGGCATTTTTACGAGAAAAGTGGTTCCGCGCTCGCTGTCGGAAGTCACATCTATAGTCCCCAAGTGCGCAGCCACGATCTCGGAAGCGATGTACAGACCTAGGCCAAGGCCAGTGCTAGGACCTAGATCAAGAGACGCGTGCTGAGAGAAACGTCCCATGGGGTTAAAGATGAAGGGCAGAATGTCCTCCGGGATAGGCTCGCCGAGATTATGGACGACGAACACGACGCTGCTGTCAGATACCTCCAGTGAAACCTTAATCGGGAAACGCAGATCACCATGCTGCACGGCATTGCTGAGCAGATTGGAAAACACCTGTTCCATGCGGGCGCCATCGAATTCACCGCGAGCCGACGCCCCCACTTTGAAGACAATATCCGCGCTTGAATGAAAAGTGCGGATCTCTTCAACTATTCGTATGCATAGTGGCGTTAGGTCGATGTCTTCCTTTTTGATGGGAATCCCAGGGCCCATTTGGCAGCGGGTTAGATCCAGCAAGTCGCCAACGATCCGGCTAGCTCGACTTACGCTGGTGTATATCCCCGATGCAATTTTAGTCTCCCGCGCCCCCAGCTCATCCGAGCGCCGCAAAACATCGGCACCCAGCAAAATAGCCCCCAGTGGCGTGCGCAAATCATGGCCAAGGATGCCTAAAAAAACGTTGCGTGAGGCCTCCACTACACGCGAGTAGCTAGCAATAGACTCAGCGAGCGCCTGGTCTATGGCTTCGTTGAAGCGAATCATATCGTCCACTTCCAAAACTGTCCCTGCCTTCATCTGCCCCAGCCATTGACTGAGTACGCTTGTCCTCAGCGCTCGATATTCAGATACCATCTGATCCAGCGTGAACCCCGCCATTAAACGCGTTACTGCATGGGTTTCCGCAGGGGTTTCCAACTCCTCCATAGGAGCATTGCCCTGGGCCTTGGCGATTTGCTCTTGCGCAGACTGGTAGGTGCACAGGTCTATCGCTATTGCACGCAGCATCTGTTCGGCGTGATCCCGTAGAGCCTTGGGGTCCAGTGCTTCGCCGGGGACCTCAATGGTTCTTGCGAAGTCTTCCCAAGCTTGGAGAATTGGCTCAAGGTTCTTGATGATGAAGTCAGATAGGCGCATGCCAGTGATCCTGATTATGGAGTCGTAATCGAGGTCGAAAACGGGAACGAAACAGCACAAGCTGAATTAGAGCATCGATTCGGCCGCCTGGCATGGTTTGTCTACATCGAGAGCCTGCGCTACCAACGCAAAATCTCAGCCCCCCTGCGCTTTACTAGTGCATCAAGTGTTGCCGCTGACCGAAAACTGACCCAGTAAAGGCTGTTCTGCCGACTTAAAACTGACCCAGGTGTTCAACTGCTTCTGCTCAATTTTTGAGCAGGAGAACACAGGGTGATCAGCATGGAAATGATGGCCAAAATTCGGCGCATGTATTTTCGCGACATGCTGTCGCTGCATCAGATAGCCAAGCGAACCGGGCTGTCGAGAAACACCATACGGAAATGGGTCAGAGCGCCCGAAGCTACTCAGCCGGCGTACCAGCGGTGCGCAGCCTTCAACAAACTCAGTCCATTTCACGAGACGCTGGAGCAGGCGCTCAAGGCCGATTTCGTTTCGGGCAAAGCACAACCGCAGGAGCGCCACAGCACTCTTTGAGCAGATCAAGGCCGAGGGTTACGACGGCGGCTACAGCCAGCTCACAGCGTTTGTACGCTCGTGGCGAGGTGAGCAAGGCAAGTCTTTGCGCGCCTTTGTACCGTTGACGTTCGCACTCGCAGAGGCCTTTCAGTTCGACTGGAGCGAAGAAGGTCTTCTGATTGGCGGCCTGTTCCGACGCATCCAGGTGTCCCACATGAAGCTGCATATTGGACGGGGCCATGTCACGGACTTGGTTAAGCCCTCGGTATCCTAGAACATGGCGGCGACGCTCGAGAGCGGTGCCGGCAGAAACTGCGGAACATGCATGGAAAAAGTTCTTGTTACGCCACCAGCTGGTGGCGCGTCGTTATGACATCAGTCGGGAGGCACAGGACGCGTACGCGCTGCAGTCACAAAAGCGGACCGCGGCTGGCGTGAAGGTCTGGCCTCTTGCCAGCCCTACCGGTGAGTCATTCAAGAGTTAGTTCGAGAAGAGAAGATGAATAACAAGACAACTCAGGTGGTGGTCGGGGCCTGGCGATCCGCTATCCAGCGCGACTGTGACTGGCGCTGTATTGATGCCTTTGGCCATGTCAACAACTTGATCTACCTAGACTGGTGTCAGGAGGCGCGTAGTCGTCATTTCGCACTGGTGGCCGGTCATTTTCCAGGACAGGGCGGGATTGGACTGGTGGTGCGCTCGGTCGAGTTCACCTATCACAAGTCGATGTTACTGGGTGAACAGGCCCTGATAACCACTCGTCTCAAGCGGATGGGGAGTACTAGCTTCGTGCAAGAGTACGCAATATGGAACGGCGAACTGTGTGGCGAAGGGGCTGTAACCTGTGTGTTTTACGATGTTCAGGCCGGCACCAAGGCGAACCCGTGTCAGGCGCTACGGAATGCAATGATTGTGCGTGAGCCGCTGCTCGGATCACCGGCAGGTCTCCAAGTGGAAGAGATCGATTGATGACCAATGCCCAGCACGTTGCGTTAATAACAATGGCCAGCGATTAATCCGCTTTCCATTCGACAGCGATACTCCATCATCGACGAACTCGACGAGTCAAACTCAATATCGGTTTCCACTGCCCGTTTTTATCATTCATTGGCACCACGTTCATGAGATCAACGATTAAGGAGCCAGACTCGTCCACTGCGATATGCCCTGAAACTTCTCCTACCCTCCAGATTCTCAGCTTCCTTGGCCGTCCTGAAGGGCCACTGGTTCTGCGCAGCAAACAACTTGGCTGATTGCCTCAAGGTGACGTTTATATCTCGCGCACCTGTCGAAAGACTGCAATTTGCTTAACCCTCACGCAATCACAGCCATTAAAAAAAGCGGCCCTTTGGCACCTATAACATCGTTTCTCGGAGGCGCTGCTTTTCACTATATTGGCCGTCAGATCCGGTGAGTGACTCAACATTCGCCACCCTCAGTGCGAGTAGTCTTAATGAATAAAAAACCAGGCAACGCAGGGTTTGTAAATGCCGGTGCGGGAACCCGCGCAGTGTGGGGCGGGGAGCACGTCAGGCATCCCTACAATGCGACTCAAACGCCGATCGTGGTCAGTGCCGCTTACGGTTATGACGACATTGATGTCTGGTACGACGTGGCGTTGGGCAAGGCCCCTGGATTTATTTACAGCCGCATGAGCAACCCGACAGTCGAGACTCTCGAGGCAAAGATTCGCGAGTTGGAGCTGGCCGAATCAGCCGTGGCTTTCAGCAGCGGAATGGCGGCGATCAGCAGTGTGCTTTACACCTTCCTGGCCAATGGCGATCGTGTGGTGTCGACCAAGGACAGCTATGGCGGCACCAACAAGATTTTCGAAGAATTCCTGCCACGTACCGGTGTGAACGTGACGTTGTGCGAGACGTTCGATCACGAAGAAATCGAACGTGAAATCGCCAAAGGTTGCCAATTGGTGTACCTGGAAACGCCGACCAACCCGACGCTGAAAATACTCGATATCGAGCGTCTGGTGGCTGCAGCCAAGCGTGTCGGTGCCACGGTGGTGGCGGATAACACCGTCGCCACGCCGTTGAATCAGAACCCGCTGGGACTGGGGGTGGATGTGGTCATTCACAGTGCCACCAAATTTCTCAGCGGCCATGGCGACGTGCTGGGCGGCCTGGTGTGCGGTAGTGAATCGCTGATGGCCAAGGTTCGTCATTACCGGGAAATCAACGGTGCAGCGCTTGACCCGTTCTCTGCCTACATGATCATTCGCGGTATGAAAACCCTGGTGCTGCGCATGCGTCAGCAGCAAAATAGTGCCCGTGTACTGGCCGAGTACCTCTGCGTCGAACCGTTGGTGGAGTCGGTCAATTATCCCGGTTTGCCCGGCCATCCGAATCATGCGGTGGCGTGCGCGCAAATGTCCGGCTTCGGTGCAATCGTCAGCTTTGTTGTGGCGGGCGGCATGGACACGGTGAAGGTGCTCTTGCCACGACTGCGATTTGCCCACTGCGCTGGCAATCTCGGTGCGGTGGAAACCATCTACGGTCCCGCGCGAACCACCAGCCATGTCGAGAACACGCAGGAGGAACGACTGGCCCTGGGTATTTCAGAAGGGCTGGTGCGGATATCTGTCGGCATCGAAGACACCGACGATCTGCTCGACGACCTGAAACAGGCGTTCGCATTTGTCAGAGGGTCTGGCAACGAACCCGCACAATCAAATACGCAGCTTTCAATCAATGAAGGTTGCGCCGGAATTACAAACTGAAGCATTAGCGTAAAACCTCACTGCAAGGAGGTGAGTGGGGCGTTCATGAAGTGGAATAATAATAAAACTTAGTGGCGATCTGTTTTTACTCTGCCGAGTCAATCATCGCAGACGTTAATTCGTGCCCTAATAACTTTCATGAGAACAACCATGTCCATAAAAGAAGAACAACTTAATACACATTCCGGTTTTAAACAGGAAATGCAGACACGGCATATTGTCATGTTGGCATTAGGCGGCGTCATTGGTACCGGGCTGTTTCTCACGTCCGGGTACACGGTTAACCAGGCCGGTCCCTTGGGAGCGGTGATCGCTTACATTATCGGCGCGCTCATGGTTTACATGGTGATGATGTGCCTGGGCGAATTGGCGGTGCAGATGCCGGAAACCGGTTCATTCAGTACTTACGCCACCCGTTATCTCGGGCCTGGAACCGGCTATACCGTGGCTTGGTTGTATTGGCTGACCTGGACGGTGGCCATCGGTTCTGAATTCACCGCTGCCGGCATCTTAATGGCGCGTTGGTTCCCGGATACACCGGTATGGATCTGGAGTGCCTTGTTTGCAGGCCTGGTGTTTCTGACCAATGTGATTTCGGTGCGTCTGTTCGCTGAGACCGAGTTCTGGTTATCTTTGGTGAAGGTGGTGACCGTAATAGTGTTTCTGATGATCGGCGGTGGCGCAATTCTCGGTCTGCTGCACATCGAGCAGGGCCACAGTATCGGGTTGAGCAACTTTACTCGCGAAGGACTTTTTCCTACCGGAATCATGCCGATAGCAATGACGTTGCTGGCGGTGTCTTTTGCGTTCTCCGGCACTGAATTGATCGGTATTGCCGCTGGGGAAACCAAGGACCCGCAGCGCAACGTACCGCGTGCCATTCGCACGACGGTGCTGCGCCTGGCGATCTTTTTCGTGGGGACCATTTTCGTCCTTGCGACACTATTGCCCCGAGAACAGGCCGGTCTCGTCGAGAGTCCATTCGTCACTGTGTTCACTTACATTGGGATTCCGTATTCGGCAGACATCATGAACTTTGTGATCATCAGTGCCTTGCTGTCAGCCGCCAACTCCGGTTTGTATGCCGCGTCACGGATGCTCTGGACGCTGAGTGATCAGGGTCATCTGCCCAAGCGGTTCTCGGCCCTGACTCGCATGGGTACGCCGCTCAACGCCATTATAGTCAGCATGGCGGGTGGGGCTGCCTCGTTGCTCAGCAGCGTGTTTGCCGCCGACACTATCTATCTGGCTCTGGTGTCGATCTCCGGATTGGCGGTCGTTGTGGTCTGGATGAGCATAGCCGCGAGCCAGATTGCTTTTCGCCGTCACTTTGTGGCCAACGGCGGTGACATCCGCGACTTGAAATTCCGTGTCCGGGGTTATCCATGGGTGCCGTTGGGAGCGCTGGTCTGCTGCAGTCTGGCATGTGTGGGGATTGCGTTCGATCCGGAGCAGCGAGTAGCGTTGTACTTCGGTTTGCCATTCATCGCCTGGTGCTATTTCGTGTATTACATTACCCGTAAAAGCCGCGAGCAACGCTTGTCGGTTGTCCCCTTGCCACAACCGTCCGACGCGATCTAGTCAGCGTCGACGGGATGGGCAAGCGTGCTCGGTGGAGGGGGCGTCCAAGAGGTTCAAGCCATGAAGCAAAAGACGCTACCCCCATTGAACTGGCTGCGGGCATTCGAGGTGTCTGCCCGCTGTTTGAACTTCACCCATGCCGCCGAAGAGCTGTTTTTGACCCAGGGGGCGGTCAGTCAGCAGATCCGCCAACTGGAGAGCCATCTTGGGGTGGCGCTCTTCAAACGCTTGCCACGCGGCTTGGGACTGACCGAGGAAGGCCAGGCATATCTGCCAGTGGTGCAGGATGCGATCACGCGACTGGCAGTGGGGACCAACGAAATTTTCGGCCAGCACAAACGTCGGCCGATCAAGGTGCGCGGCAGCCTGGCGTTTTTCGTGCATTGGCTAGCGCCCAAGCTGGCGGGGTTTAGCCAGGCGCATCCGCATGTCGATATCCGATATATAAGCAATATCTGGGTAAAGGAACTGGACGGTGAGGATGACATGGAAATTCGCTGGGGCCACGGTCAATGGCCCGGCCTTGTGTCGCAGCGCCTGAGCTGGGACACGCTGTTCCCGGTCTGCTCGCCGGACCTGATGGCGATGTCACCGCTGACGGTACCTGCTGATGTGTCGCACCATCCGCTGTTGCATGTTTTGGGTTACGAAGAGGGTTGGGGTTACTGGTTGAACATGGTCGGTGCGGATACCGTCGACTCCTCGACGGGTATGCAGTTCGACACATTGATCTCCACTTTGCGCATGGCCGAGCTAGGGCAGGGGATTGCCCTGGCGCGGTCCTCGATGGTGGAGGAGATGCTTCAGGACGGACGGTTGGTCGAACCCTTTACCCTGCGTATTGAAGCCAGCGAGTCTTTTTACCTTGTGCGCGGTTCCGGGGCCGAGCAGCACCCCGACGCGGTGAAATTTTCCACCTGGCTTGTCGAGCAGGCACATCGTTTCAAATGAATGGCCGGAGCCAACCATGCGCTATGTGAGTACCCGAAATTCGACTGTGCAGGTCGACTTCGAACAGGTCGTATTGTCTGGAATTGCCGACGACGGTGGGCTGTTCGTACCGCTCGAACTGCCGCTGTTTGAATCGCATGACATCGCCAACTGGTCGACCCTGCCCTATGACGAACTGGCTTACAGGGTGATCAGTCCGTTTGTGGGTGAGTCGATCCCCGAGACAGACCTCAAGCGCTTGCTCAAAGAAGCTGGCAGCCAATTCAGCCATCGTTCCCTTGCACCTTTGCATCAGGTCGATCGTAACGAGTGGGTGCTGGAGCTGTTCCACGGGCCGACTCGCTCCTCGAAGGATTTTGCCGCTCAGTTGCAGGCGCGGCTGGTGCCGTATTTTCTGCGCAAGCGTGGGCGTCGCGGGGTGGTGATCGGCGCCACCAACGGCGATACCGGGCTGGCCGCCATTGAGGCGTTCAAGCACTGCGAGGACACCCTGGTGATGGTGTTTTACCCGGAGGCGGGCGTGCCTCGGGACCAACTCCAGCATCTGCAAGCAGCCGCGCACCCAAGGGTTCATCAGTTCGCAGTGAATGGCAGCTTCGACGAATGCCAGACCATTGTCACCCGGCTGTTCCGACAATGGCCGTATGCGCAGTACGAGGTGATCGGTTTCAACTCCAGTAATTGGGTCAGTGTGTTGGCGCAACTGGTGTTTTACTTCCACGCCGTGTTGCAACTGGGCGGTGGTCAACGTCCGATCGGTTTCAGCGTACCAGCGGCGAGTTTTGCCGAGGTGTATGCAGGCTACATCGCACAAAAAATGGGCCTGCCGATTACCCAGATGATTGTTGCAACCAACCAGAATGATGCGTTGCATCAGTTGTTTCAGAAGAACTACTACAGCAGGTCACGAGCCAACAAGACGTTGTCACCGGCCATGGACCTGTCGATTTTTTCCAATCTGGAACGGTTCCTTTGGGAGTTATACGGGCGTGACGACCAGGCGGTGTGTGCCCTGATGGAGGGGTTCGAGTCCAGCGGCGAGATGGTCATTGCCAACGAGTTCTGGTTGCAGGCGCGGATGATCATCGACTCCTATGCGGTCAGTGATGAGCAGACGCTGAAGGAGATTACTTCGCTGTATCGCGACACCGGATACGTCATCGACCCGCATACGGCCACTGGTGTGCTGGCCGCCCGGCTATATCGGCGAAGCCTGGTGGCGCCAATGGTGACTCTGGGGGAAATCTCACCGGTCAAGTCGGCGGCACTGCTTGGCGAGTTGGGCATCAGTGTCGCGAGGCCGCAACCTGGGGTCGCGACGCAAGGGCAGGCGCAGGTTTACCGGATTGAGCCGGACGACCTAGACACCATCCATGAGCTGCTCGGCGCGCTGTGATGGCGCGGAAACAGGAGGCCAAGTGAAGCGAATTCTGGACCCTCTCGATGAACACATCATCGCGGAACTACAGCTCAATGCCAGGGCTGCACATGCCGAGCTGGCAGCCAAGGTCAACCTGTCACGCAATGCGGTACGTCAGCGCATCGAACGACTTGAACGCGACGGGGTAATACAGGGATATACGGTGAAAACCGGGGAGGGACGACAAGCCGCTTCGAACATCAACGCTGTGATTTTCGTTTACCGCTACGACCGGATGCGTGGCGCAGATGTACTGCAAGCGCTGCGGGAAATTCCAGAAGTCCTCCAGTGCGATGTGATGAGCGGCGAGTTCGACCTGATGCTGCGGGTCGGCGCGGCTAGCCCACAGCGGGTGCACAAGGTTTGGACCGAAATTGCCGCATTGCCCGGCGTGGAAAACACGGTGACTTCCTTCGTATTGTCGTCTGTCGTGTAGCCGCTTTTCGTGCAGCCAAAAGCCAACCTGTATTGGCTTTTTTTACGCCTGAAGCTTTGCTCTGGCTCTGGTCAAAACGCCCACAAAATAGAGCAAATTGGCCTATTTCACTGCCCTGGCCTCATCCCTAACCTAGTACTCAACAACCCATCACCTGGATCAGGGGCATAACAAAATGACTGAATACAAATTGGCGCTGGTTGGATTTGGCGGTGTTAACCGGGCGTTGGCTCAACTGATTGCCGAACGTAACGAACAGTGGAAGACAGAATTGGGTTTCACCCTGAAAATTGTCGGTGTGACTGACTTGTTTCTTGGTTCGGTGATTGGCCGCGAAGGGCTGGACGCCAATGTGCTTGCCCAATTACCGGCAGTCAAAGGTGCAATGGCGCAACTGTCGGGTGGCGATGTCATAGCCCTCAATGAAGCGGTGATCAAGGATTCCGGAGCGGACATCATTGTTGAAGCCACCTTTACCAACCCGGTAGACGGTGAGCCGGCAACTTCGTTCTGCCGTTGGGCGCTAGAGGGTGGCCAGCATGTCGTCACCACCAACAAGGGACCCATTGCCTTGCACGGTAGCGAGCTCAAAGCACTGGCTCGACGCAACAACGTCGCGTTTGAGTACGAAGGTTCGGTGATGAGTGGCACGCCAGTCATTCGTCTGGCCAAGCAGGCGCTGGCCGGTAGTTCCATTGTCGGTTTTGAAGGCATTCTCAATGGCACGTCCAACTTCGTGCTCACCAGTATGGAAGGCGGCCTTAGGTTTGCCGAGGCCGTCGTCAAGGCTCAGGAACTGGGCTACGCCGAAGCCGACCCGACAGCCGATGTCGAGGGGCATGACGTGCGCCTCAAGATGGTGATCCTGGCCAACGAACTGCTGGATGCCAAGCTCACTGTCAGCGACGTCACGTGCAGCGGCATTTCATCCCTCAGCCTTGGCGACATCGAAAAAGCCCGGCAGGACGGCGCTCGCTGGAAGCTGATCGGGTCGGCAGTGCGCCATGCCGACGGCTCGATCAGTGCCAATGTCGAACCGCGGCTGTTGAACAATGACCATCCGCTGGCCAGTGTTGGCGGTGCGACCAATGCGGTGTCGTTTACCAGCGAACTGCTCGGTGCGGTGACAATTTCGGGGCCGGGAGCCGGGCGTACGGAAACGGCGTTTGCGCTGCTCTCCGACATCATCAGCATTCATCAATCCATTGCACGCAACCAGGAGTAACGCCTGTGAAATTATCGCGCCTGGTTCTAAATGTCATGGAGCCGCCCATTGAAGTCTTTAACGCCTATGACGGTTCCGTCATCGGCAGCGTAACAAATGTCTGTGCGTCGCAAGTTCCGCAGTTGTTGGAGACGGGACGCAGCGGTGCACTAGCGTGCGCCGCGTTAGCTCGTCATCGTCGGGCTCGAATTCTGGAGCAAGCCGCAATCAACATCGAACGTGATGCCGATGTGTTTGCCAGGCTGATCGTCGACGAGGCCGGGAAGACCCTCAAACAGGCGGAAAAGGAGGTCAAGCGTTGCGTCAACACCCTCAAGCTGTCGGCCGAGGAGGCCAGGCGCAATGCCGGGGAGGTGGTGCCTTTTGACGCTTATGAAGGTTCCGAATCGCGTCAGGGCTGGTTTTCCCGTGAACCTCTGGGTCTTATTGTTGCGATCACGCCGTACAACGATCCGTTGAACCTGGTGGCGCATAAACTCGGACCGGCCATTGCGGGCGGTAACGCGGTGATTCTCAAACCATCCGAGCTCGCGCCATTGTCGGCGATTAAACTGGTGTCTTATCTGGTCGCAGCGGGCTTGCCTGAATCAGTGGTTACAGTGGCCACCGGCGGCGCGGAACTGGGCAAGGCGTTAGTCGCCGCCCGTGAGGTACGGATGATTTCCTTCACCGGCGGTTTCGTCACCGCAGAGCAGATCGCCCGCACGGCTGGGTTGAAGAAACTGGCTATGGATCTGGGCGGCAATGCGCCGGTAATCGTCATGGACGATTGCGACCTTGAGGCGGCTGTCGAGAGTTGTGTGTCCGGAGCGTTTTGGGCCGCGGGGCAGAACTGCGTAGGCACCCAGCGCTTGCTGATTCAGGCGTCGATTTATGAAGCGTTCCGAGAGCGTTTTGTCAGTCAAGCCCGTGCGCTTGTGGTCGGCAATCCATTACTGGCCGATACCGATATCGGCCCCATGATTACTGCGCAAGCCGCGCAGAATGCCGAGCAAGTGGTGAACGAGGCCTTGCAAGAGGGCGCCACGTTGCTCTGCGGCCATCGGCGTGAAGGATCGTGCTATGCCGCCACCGTATTGGAAAATGTCGATCACGCCAGTCGACTCTGGCGCAATGAAGTCTTCGCTCCGGTGGTGGTATTGCAGTGCTTTGAGTCTTTCGACGAAGCCATCGATTTGGCCAATGAACCCGAATACAGCCTGCATGCGGGGATCTTCACCAATGATCTGGCAACGGCGATGAGCGCCGCACGAAGGATCGAAGCCGGAGGGGTAATGATCAACGACTCTTCCGACTACCGCTTCGATGCGATGCCGTTTGGCGGTTCGAAGTACGGTAGCCTGGGCCGGGAAGGCGTGCGATTTGCCTATGAGGAAATGACTCAGCCCAAGGTGGTGTGCTTGAACACGTTGCGCTAGTCGATGCGCGGCAACTGTGTCGGGTCGTATGGCGTTGGGTCGGTTTTGTCACCTCCCCAATGCGTTTTGCTGAATGTGGAGTCTTCACTCGCATGAGAATAGAGCCTACTGCGGAGTTCATTAGGCAGTCTAAGAGAAACTCTGAAAAAGACTTCCAGGTTTGGTGAAATACGCTTCTCACATGAACAGAACGGTTGAGCCCAGATGAAACAGATGTCCTTCGCCGATGCCGAGTATGCCGGCAAGCGTAAGTAGACCCGCCGCGAGCGCTTCCAGCCATCCTGACCATGCGTCGACAGCTTGCATAAGAGGAGGGCGGCTAGGCGCCGATTACCGCAGCACAGGCGCTAAACATCACCACTGATTTGATGCAGAGCCTGCCTCTTTCAAGCCAGGGTAATCATTGAGCGCAAGGCTAGACTCACCATCGTCCATTGGCTCGCGCACTGATTTATGTATCACTCCGGCTTCAGCATCCGCACGCATCTGATCGAGCTCCCTGTGAAATGCCTTGTCCTGAACCGTGGGTTTACTGGTGTATGGCTTTCGTTCGGGTTCAGGCTGTGCTGCATAAGTCGTTACCGCATCAGGGTCGTGCTGTAGCTTTTCTTGTACTTGCGATTCCAGCATCACACGTAGCGCATCTTTGTCGGGCCGATTCAGCAATTTGTCACTCCTATTAGGAAACCAGGCACCCAGTAATCGACTGGGCCAGTGGCCGGTTGGGGAACATCCAATCGATCGTGTCGAAAATTTGGGCTGCAGATACAGCCAAAGGATTTAAGGTCGAAGAGAGGAGGCGGATCATCAATTTCTTCCAACACGGCGATCGTGTCAAATTGGGAACATGCCTGGGATGATTCCTTAATCAACGGGAACGCAGGCAGTGAGAGAGTACAAAGCTACGATCCTTTTTCGATTTTCAGGGTGCTGATCATTGGGGTTGGCCTCTATGCGGGTATCCCTGGCTGGATCGGCTTGAACGCATAAGAATGGCAATGTGATAAAGGTGATTGAAAGCCATATCTCCTTGATCGCGAGTTTCCGACTATCACGCCATGCTAACTATGCTAGTTACAAGGCTAAAAATGGTATTCACAAGTCAGTTGGGTGCTATCCAGAGGCATAACGGTGATGGATAGTCCGCGCTCGCAGTCGCCTCGCTGGACATCTTGCTGATGAACTTATGTATGGCTGCTTGGTGTACGTAAGGATATGCTGCCCCCCGAATTCATATATGCCAATAAAAACCAACCACAGTGACGTTATGAGCCAATCAGAGACGCGTGCGACTGCCCTAGCGCTGTATCCAGAGGACTCCCGCGAGGCGGCGGCTCTGCTGAAGCAGGCCGTACCACTGATGGTGCGTCACAACATTCCACCAAATCCCGTGCACTATGCTCTCTGGTACACCTACAGCAAAGGTCAGGAGCCAGAGCTTAATCGCCATCTGGACAGGGTGGTCAAAGACTTCGACTGTTTCCCTCCAGAATCCGCTACGAAGCTTTTCCGCGACTACATCATTCGTAACGAATTGGAGGAGGCGCGCGCAGGGCAACAACAAGCGATCAATCTGGTTGACGACATGGAGCGTAATGTCTCGCGTAGCGTGAATGGCAGTGCCAACTTTCAAGCCAGTCTTGGTCATTGCATGGAAATGCTCGCGGAGCCGGTCGACAAGAGGTTGCCCGCCATTCTGAGCGAGCTGCAACAGAGCACCCAGGTCATGCAGGATCAGCAAGAGCTTTTCCTCTCCCAGCTGCACACAGCGCAAAATGAAATTAAGAGTCTGAGAGACAAGCTCGAGCGAGCCCAGCTGGCGGCATCTTTGGATGGGCTGACTAAGGTGTTGAACCGAGCTACCTTCACTCGCTTGCTGGAGCATGCATTGATCAACACGCCTCACGGGGTGGCATTGGTCATGCTGGATATCGATCATTTCAAGCAGTTCAATGACCGGTATGGCCATCCTTTGGGCGACCGGGTACTTGAGCATGTTGGTCAGGTGTTACGGAACTCAATCCCGCCTCAGGCCTTGGCGGCACGCTATGGTGGTGAAGAGTTCTGTGTAGTCCTGCACGAGTGTTTTGATCTCACCAGTGCTCATACATTTGCTGAGCAGCTGCGCTTAAAAATTCAGGCACTGCGGATCAAGGTTCGTGGCACGGATGAGGTGCTAGACACTGTAACTGCGTCCTTTGGTGTCGCCCTCGCCAAAGCAGGTGACGATGTGGAAAGCCTTCTGATTCGTGCCGATGATGCCCTCTACCAAGCCAAGCGCAGCGGGCGCAACCGAGTGAATTGAAACTGGCGTTCGGACTCTTGCTGCAATCACATAGCTCCACAGGATCATGATTGGATAATTGAAGACCCTTGAGGTGGGTATGGACTCATCAATCAAAAAATATGACCCCGTCGAGACTGTTCAAACAGATATTTGGGCAACGATAGGGCGGCCTTCACGCGGCGCCAGGCCTCCACGACCAAGGTATCCCCTTTTGTGTTTTACAAGCGGTTCGCTTGCACTGTGTAGAGACCCAAGCCGTCATTGATCTCATTGGACGATTGGAGCATTCGGTAGGCGTTTGATGGTGCCGGGATTAGCCTGATTTCATGGTGTTGATCATCCTGCAATGGTGACGTGAACGTCACAGCCCCAACGAGCCGGGTTGGTTGTGCGGATGATTGCAAAGTCGCTTTTAGGCGATTCGGTGATTCTGGTGTTTACGTCCGCGCTGTTGAGCTGCAATGGACTCAAACCTCAGGAATTAGGCAAGGTAGGGGGCGCATATCGTTGTTTTTTGGGATGTATGGCATAGAGGCCAAGTACGGCTTTTAGGTACCGGCGACAAATCAGGCGGCGGGGAGCAAGCCTTTTTGTTTGGCGACATGAGTCGCCAGTGCGTCCATCAAGTCCGGGGACAGGCAGTCATAGGGTTCCAGGCCGATCGAGCGCAGGCGCTCACGGATGGCCTTCATTTGCGCTGGCGGTGTGCCGGTTTCGATGATGGAGGACACGAACGCCGCGAATCCCGGCGCAGCCCATCCGCTCTGCGGCGAAAGCTCGGTGTGGACGAAGTCCAGGCCATAAAACGCATGGTCCTTGTTCTCGATGCGCCCGAAGAGATGGGCGTGGCACTGCTTGCAGGCGTGCCGCTGGATGGTGGCGGTTTCGTCGACAATTTCCAGTTTTTCGCCGTGGGCAATGACGCTGACCTAATCTCGAGGCACCACGCCGATGACGGCGAATGTCGCGTTTTGTGGTTTCCAGTATTTGCTGCAGCCGCACGCGTGGTAATGCAGGGTTTGTGCGTCGATCTTGACCTCGACCTTGTCGGTCGCACACAGGCATTGCAGGGTGCCGCCTGTGAAATTCGCGGCGGCGGGTTAGATACCGTTGTCCAGTGCGGGGTGAAGTTTCAAGGTGCTCACGTTGGCTTCTCCGTTTCAGGGTTTTAGACGAACGTGCCTGGGGCCGAGCTGTTGCCTCCGTCAAGTAGAGCGCCACTAAATGTTCCTGTGGAGAAGTTCCACCCTGACACATAATTGAACAGATGGGCGATGACCGATGTTCATAAGGGGCTGTAACCCTGGATTTTGAAACCCGTCAGTCAGAAATCAGGTTAGAGTGTTCGTCAATGTCTGTTCATAAGCACCCTCCACTCGATTCGCGTAGTCGCGCCAAGCGGTTCCAGCGAACGAACCGGGCAAAAAAACCGTATATCAATCGTTATGTGAAGAATGAATCGTCCGCTGTTTGTTTCTCTAGATGGGCCCAAAGGAGCCGGCAAAACCACACTGTTGGAAGCCGTTACGAAAGTACTGAGGGCAGACAACAAAAAGGTGATCCGACTTTGCGAGAGAAAAAGCGATCCCTTTAGGGGTGAAACAATGACCCTCGTTAACAAACTCGTCAGAAATCCCACCCGGGATTTGGAGTTGGAGGTTTGTGAGCGCTTTGCTGATAGCCGTACCTGGATTTCCCGGCACGTGCTGGCTAAACAGCCACCAGACAGCATCATCTTGATCGATCGCTGGTACCCGTCTGATGCCGCGTTTCGCCGGATAGTCCCGTTTGCAGAAATTCTACAGTTGAACATTGATCGAAACGTGCGAGTGCCAGACCTGCATGTCGGGGTTGTCACCGCCCCTGATGTTTCATGGACGAGGGCAGCGGCACGACGGCGTGGGCTGAGCAGTACCGTGATCCATACGCTGGAAGAACAAGTTGCTTGTACCAAGGCGTTCGAGCGAGCGATTGCAGATCACGGCTGGGTTTTATGCCGTAATGAAGGAACGATCGAAGACGCAACGATGCAGGTGATTTCTGAGATCTATAGAGTCCTTCGATGCCCCGTAGGCGAAGTTCGCTGCGCCGGTTTGTGTTCATGAGCTTCGTTTTTCATGAGTACAAGAGAGGACCTTGGAAGAAGTTCCACTCAGACATTTAACATAATATACATTATGCGTACCGTCCTATACAGAACTGGGGGGCTCTGGTGTTCAGATTTGAAGCCACGCCCAGGCCTCGATTCACTCTGCCGCAGCTCGTGCCTGCACCTCAACGATGTAATTCAGGACGAACGGATCCTGAGAACCTTGCGCCTTGTAATAGCCAACCACATTGGCCAGCGTCCACCGCAGCAACCTCATCAGCACCGGGTCGGAAAATTTCCAGCTGCTCGACTCATACGGATACCGGCTGTTGGTGAACACGTCGCGGTATCTCTCAAAGGAATCTTCCTGGCTGTCCAGGGACAAGCTGCTACGAATCGCTTCGGGCATCGCATGAAACAACGTCAACAGATCGTGCTTATCAGCCGTTTTACGGCTGGTTTTGCCGACGCTTTTCAGATGTTGGTGAGCCGCAGCCAACGCTACAGAGTCGAGTTTGTAGGTCTCGCCGGATGTACCTTGATGTTGGTCAGGCACGGAAATAAAGCTCTTGAGCAGAATTTCCATACCAATCGCCGCATTGACCTGGGCAACGTGCGGTAGGTTCTGCGCGTCCAGAACCTCAGAAGCTTTCAGGTAATTATGAGCGCTTTGAAGCATCCAGCTTGGAAAATGACCCATTGAATACTCCTTTGAATGGGCACCTCAGATGGCTAGAGCCCTTGATTTACGGGGCTTTTTACCGATTAGACGTGTTCTTGAAAGATACCGCACATGCTTGGAAGATAACGAACAAGGATGAGCTACCCGTAGATCATCTGGTGAGCTACCCTACTCCACTAATAATCATGAGCTATAACTACACTAAATGGCTGTTTAGTTTAGTTATAACAAGAAAAGCAAAATAGTGACGATGTACTAAAAACAAAAAAATAGCTCACAATGTGCTGGTGGTAATCGGGTGGTTACAGGGATCTCGCGATCGCACCCCTTTGCTGGATCAAACCAGTTCGTCGATGACGATGTAAAAACGTCCTGCCCTGGTGCTGCAACAGCACCGGCTGAGACCCTCCTCAAGGAGGGTCGAAATTTAGCTCACTCAACAACCAACACCGGCGTGAGAAAAAGAACCAGCTCAGTGCTGGTCGACACGGTTGAACTGCTGGAAAACAACCATTTGAAGCCTGGGATTTTGCCTAAGAACGGGACGCTTCTAACCACGGTTGTATCGACGTCCGAATAAACACCACCCAATGCAATGGTCTGGCCGAAAGGCGAAGAAACACGGGAAGTCAGCGAGGTCGTGTTGATCGGCGGGACGCCATTCATAGCGTTGGAATAATCAGGCTCATCCTTTGAAAGGATCACATCAAGTAACACGCCTTTATCGTTAACAATCGGAGTCACGTCGAGCGACAAAGCAGCCTGCTTGAAGGATGTGGATGTTGCACCATCGCCGGCCGATTGCTGATAAGGAACCTGAGAACCTTTGACAATTTTGGCTTGATGACGGTCAGAGGTATAAACGCGAGGGCTGGAAATCACCCTGCCCCTGCCCTCCTGCTCCATCGCTGAAAGCCTGGCATCGAGTGTCAAAGCGCTTGAGACAATGCCAACAGCACCAATGGCACCAGAGGTAAAGCCAAGCGGCACAGAGCCTGAAACAGTCCCGGCACCGCTGCCTACAGTGCCACCCCATTGAACGCCCAGATTCTTGGAATACGAGCGATCCACCTCGACGATACGAGCCTGGATCATCACTTGCTTCCTGGAGTAATCAACAGCAGCAATCAGGGTTTTGAGTTGCTCTAAACGCGGCTTACTCATTCCGGCAACGATGATCGAAGAACCGTCTTCAAAACTTAGAGTCTCTCCAGGGTCAAGAGGAAATGCTTTTATTGCGTCCGACGCCAAAATGTTATGCACCTTGAAGATCGAAACATCAAAGGAGTTGACGCCAAAGGAAGGACTACTTTGAATTTGCTGATCTTGGGCAGCAGCATATGAATTTGTTGAATAGGAATCACCTGGTCGTGGATAGCCACTAACACGAAGAAACTTACCTTCAACAGTGTATAAAAGGCCCTTTGCAGATGTTACATACTCAATAGCTTCATCCCAAGAAACATCTTTCATCCTCATTGAAAGTGAACCACGAACATTATCGTCCAAGACAAGGTTCAACCCTCGATAATCAGCCAAGAGTTGCAAGGCGTCAGAAACCTTGATCGTCTGGAAATCAAAGTTCAGCGCTTGGGGAGAATCTTCAGCATGAGAGAAAGAAACGAAAGTGAACAGAAACAAAGCGAGAAAAAAGCGCTGTAAAGCTATAAAGGTAACCATGAGAGGATTACAAGTAGTTGGTGAATTATTTGATGGCGTCGGTCGCGCTACGCTAACCGCCACCACCAATCAATCCACCTACAATTGGGATAGGTTTACGAAGTGACCAATTTGTAATTTTGAAACCGTCTACCAAACAGTAAGCCTCAGTAAAATCAGGGAAAGAAAAAGCGGTACCGGTGATGGATGCACTGCATGCCTGGATGATCGCCCAGCGCCAGATCGTGCACGACGGCTCGGCGATCAGTAAAGCTCTGGATTACAGCCTCAAACGCTGGACGGCGCTGTCGCGCTATCTCGATGATGGCGCCGTACCCATTGACAATAATTGGGCAGAGAACCAGATCCGGCCTTGGGCGTTGGGGCGCAAGAACTGGCTCTTCGCAGGATCACTGCGCAGCGGAAAACGGGCAGCGGCGATCATGAGTTTGATCCAATCGGCGCGACTCAACGGGCATGATCCGTATGCTTATTTGAAGGACGTCCTCACGCGGCTGCCGACGCAGCGGGCGAGTGAAATTTCCGAGTTGCTGCCGCATAGGTGGCAACCGGTTTAGTTGCGCAAGACGGGATGCCCGGACGCATACCCCATGAGCGCTATCAAGGTCAGCCAAGTGAGGCGTTGTGAAGCGACAGTGAAGGCTGTCGAGTGGGATAGGGTTGATGGTTAGAACTTCCTTGATTGGCGTTTCTGCCTACTTTTCGACTCACTCAAATCCAGCACACTATTTGACACCGTCAATTGGTTGGAAGAAATTGACAGTGTGCCCTGCCTGACCTGTGTCCGACTCAACGCGCGGCAACCGCAGCTCTCAGCATGTCGACCTCATTTCTACTACCCGTCCACCTGCTCAGTCGGTTACTGAGAGATGGTTTTTTTGATAGGAAACAAAAGTGCTGACTCGTCCAGATAAAGACTCGCTTCGTGCGATGCTCGAAGCTCAAATTCAAGAAAAACTTCAACGCGACCCTGATGCCGTGACTACCTACGCAGCTAAGCCTGAACCCGAACGAAAGCCTTACACGAGCAAGCAAACTATTCAGGACAAGGCGTTCCACAGAGAGCTTGACCAGATGCGTGCAGATGCTGAAGCCGGAGTGATACATAAATCAGTGAGCGAGCCAATGGACGATGGTGAGTCTAGCCTTGCGCTCGATGATTACCCAGGCTTGAAAGAGGCGGGTTCTGCATCAAATCAGTGGTGATGTTTTGGCGGTAATCGGTACCTAGTCGCCCTCCTCTTATGCAGCCTGTCGACGCATGGTCAGAATGGCTGCTCCGAAGCAGATGAACGTCGACCCAACTACCCGGCTGACCCACCGGGATAGCTCGGGACGGGTCAACACGCCCTTGGCCCAAGAGACCAGTGCGGCATACAGACAAAGAGACGTCACCGAGACCGATCACGCGAGCTTTATGGCTGCGCCCTGGATATCGTCACGCGCCGCTCGTAAGTCAATAGCGTCCTGGTTGAGTCGGTGAATCATGTTGAGCAACCGTTGGCGTAGCACTTCGTCTTGGAGCTGCTCTGCTGCGCGCATCATATCGAGCGCCGCTACCTCATTGTTAGTGGCGACGGAGTCGAGCAGTTTGCGCATGCTTCTTGATGGTCGATTCATCTCCAGCTCCCTGGATTTCAGTGACGCGAATCATATGGCCAGAATGTTTCGTCAGTATTTCAGCTGCCCGAACTGGCTTGAATCACCGGCTCCGGCTCATTTGACGCTAACTGGAGGGACAACCTGAGGGGTCGATTACGCTTGTAGCAACCCGTCATTGATGAAGCTAAGCGGCTCGCTCCAGAGCATCCAGCAAACCAAAAAACTCCCGAGAAAGCTTATGCCGAGGGGCCAAATGGATGATGGGTACTGAAACCTCGTGAGATTCGCGCATCTTGACGGAGCTGCTTAGGTACACCGGCAGCACAGGTAAACCTTCTGCCAACAATTCATCAACTAGATTTTGATGAAGACTGGTGTCCGTCACAGGCCCGCTCATTCTGGAAGACGATGCGCTGATGATCCAAGCGGCGAAAGATGGCGCTGGTATTGCCTATGTCTACGAGTAGTTGGCGCGCGCCGAAATCCGGAACGGGCATCTCAGAGAAATACTCCAGGAATGGAAAGCACCGCCAAGCCGATTCTTTCTTTATTACTCCAGCCGGCGCCATGTGCCACCTGTCTTAAAAGCGCTCATCGAATTCATCAGAGCGGGTGACTTGCGAATCTGATTCAGAACCATCCCGACCGGCAACTGTGGATCGAGTGGCGTCCGAGGCATGACATTCCGTTTTTTATCTGGGAGAAGTGAAACGTATCAAACGTTGCGCATTGGCTAGAGGCTTCCGACAACGGTACTCAGGCGCACGCGGAGGTTTGGAAAAGCTAGTTTTTTGGTTTTCGGGTTGCTCTGAAATCAAAAGCTAGCCGCGACTGACGTCGCAAAAAGAACGATCCTCCTACCCAGCGGGCAAAGCCGCCTGCAGCCATTCCCTGCCATTTACTTCATTCTAATTTTCCAAAAAGGCAAGGACAGAGACAACAGCAACGGCGAAGCAATCGAGTCGATTGCCCTAAAGCCTGTGGAGTCACGAAAGCTCACAGCCATCGAGATCCCCGCTTTTTTTTGGTATCAAATATAAGAACTCCATTTCCTTTTTTTAGATTCAAGGGCACGGAAAAAATATTTTTTTGGGAGGGCAGTGATTGTTGAAGCTAGAGAGTTTTCATAGCCAATCTCAAAGCAGATCTCTCAAACCGACGTCTCTATTTGCAACAACCGCCGGCAGGTACGCTGAAGGCGGGTTGGCCGGACGCGTTCAAGTATTAAAACCAGGTTTCCATTTGTATCCCGTATTGCCACACACCTCCGGCGTTGAAATCCGTCTTGCCGAAGGAGTCTGAGGTACTGTATCTGTCCAGATCCGAAGACCAATTCATGAAGCTTGCGAACACTCGCAATTCGGGACGTGTGAGAAGGTCTCCAACGTCAGGCTTGAATGTCGGTGCGACTGTGAATTTCCAGAAGTTACCGTCGACCGCATTGCGCTGCAGGTAGCCCTTGGGGTCGAGATCCATGGTTTGCCAGCTCATTTCGTAGGCCATCTCGAAATTGCTGTTGATTGCATTGGCCAAACGCATGTTCAGGGTCATCCAGCGGTAATTGTCACCCTTGACGTATCTATCCTTGCTTTGTTCGGCCAACAAGCTTGGGCCGATGCGCCAACCAGGCGCAATGGGGGTCTCGCCGTAAAGTGCCAGACGCAGAGCGCGGGCATCGTCAATCAGCTCACCATCCGAGCCGACGTTCTTGACCTCTGCCCCCAGACCTTGCCCATAGAGCAGCGCTGTTTTGAAGAAGCCTTCCCGGCCGAAGAAGTTTTTCTGGTGATTGGCCAACATGCTGTGCAAGCCGGAATCCGCAGGCGTCAGCCCTGCTTCATTGCTGCGAGTGCCAATGTCGTTTTTCTTTGAGCCAATGGCGTTGAACATCCACTGCCACTGACCACCGTCGAAGAACTGGTTTGAGGTCAGGATGTAGCTTTCCACATCGGCGTTGATACCGCCCTCACTGAAATCCCCGTAGTTACGCCCGATCAAAGAGTAATTCGAGCGCCAGTTCTTGTTCATCTGCACATCGTAGATACCACCTCCGGTGCCAGCCAGATAGACCACGTCGGAGTCCAGCCAATGGATATCGAAGTTATCTCTGTCGAATCGTTTGCCTGCCCACAAGGTGGAGTTCTCGAACACTGAGTTGCCCTTGAAGGCGGCGAGATGATCGAGTTCGGTAAAGACCTGACGCACGTTCAGGTTGCTCTCGTCGGCCGTCCAGTCATTGGAGCTTTCCACACCATCGGCGATGGACACCGTGAATTTGGAGCGGGTGCCGTTCTGCGCATAGGTTTCTTTCGACAGGTCTATGCGCATGTAGGTGTCGTCTTCGTTGCCGAGTCGCCCGACTGCACCACCGACTGAACCGGCAGGGGTTGCATAAGGGCCACCACGACCACCACCTAGCCCATCGTTGATCAGCAATCCGGAACGGGCATAACCCTTGAAGCTGAAGCCGTCCGTGAGGTGGCCGCTGCTGCCTTGCTTTTCCATGCTTTGCTGACGGGCTTCGAGTTTTGCCAGTCGGGTGTCCAAAGCAGGCGCCGAAATGGCTGCGGCAGTAGACGCAGCGGGCTGCAAGGCGGGAGCTGCGAGTTTGATTTGCTGCAATTCCCTGGCGAGTGCCTGGGTTTGCTGTTCGGCTGCGGCTGCACGCTTTTCCGCTGCGCTGGTACGGGCTTCAAACGCGGCCATGCGTTCTTCCAGAGTCGCGGCCTGAGAGGTTGCCGCCGATGTGCCGAGCACGCCTGCGAGTAGCCAGCCTGGTGCTTTCTGCATGTGGATTTCCCTGTTTTGTTTTTATTGTTTTGTTCCCGCGACCGGCCATTTTTCGTGAGTTGTGAATTGTCGCAATCGACGAAAAAAAGGATGCCTCATCGCAAATACGCTGCTACATTTGGCGATGTTAACGTTAACTTTTCTAAAAACAAAAATAAAGGGGGCTCTATGAAACAGCTGAAATCTCTCCTTCCTGCAGCACTGCTCACCCTCTGTGCAGGGCTTCCATCCCTCTCGAGCGCAGCCAATTTGACGATCTCGTGCGGTGCGGTGGGTGCGGAGTTACAACTCTGCAAGGAGGCTGTCGAGGCGTGGTCGAAACAGACCGGCAACAACGTCGAGGTGGTTTCCACGCCTAACTCGGCGACCGAGCGGTTGTCGTTCTACCAGCAGATCCTCAGTGCGCAGTCCGCCGACATCGACATCATTCAAATCGATATGGTGTGGCCGGGAATGCTGGCCAAACATCTGACGGATCTTCGCGAGGTGCTTCCCGCCAACGCGACCCAAGGCTATTTCCAGGCACAGGTGGATAACGCCACGGTGAACGGACGGCTGGTGACGATGCCGTGGTTCACCGACTCGGGCCTGCTGTATTACCGCAAGGACTTGCTCGAGAAGTACAACCAGCAGGTTCCCCAGACTTGGGAGGAAATGACCGCTACCGCCAGGAATATTCAACAGGCCGAGCGCGCTGCCGGGAACCCCAATGCGTGGGGTTACATCTTTCAGGGGCGCGCCTACGAAGGCCTGACGTGTAATGCGCTGGAGTGGATCAGCAGCCAACCGGAAGGAGGGCTTGTCAATCCACGAGGCGACATCGTGGTCAACAGTCAGGCCTCAAGAACGGCTTTGACCCTGGCGAAAAGCTGGGTAGGAGACATCTCCCCGCGTGGCGTACTCAATTACACCGAGGAAGAAGGACGTGGGGTATTCCAATCGGGAAATGCGCTGTTTATGCGTAACTGGCCTTACGTCTGGGCCTTGGTGCAAAACCAGGACAGTGCCGTAAAAGACAAGGTCGGGGTTGCTCCCCTGCCCCGTGGCGGCAAGACCGGCAGCCATGCATCCACCCTCGGTGGCTGGGGTCTGGCGGTATCGCGTTACAGCGCCCATCCAAAACTTGCCGCAGAGCTGGTGAGCTATCTGACCAGTGCTCAAGAGCAAAAACATCGTGCCCTGATAGGCGCCTATAACCCGGTTATCGAGTCGCTCTATCAAGATCCCGAACTGCTCGCGGCAATGCCTTATTACAGTCAGCTGCACAGCATTCTCAACGATGGGGTCATGCGCCCCGCCTCTATCACTGCCGATCGCTATCCACGGGTCTCCAATGCGTTCTTCGATCGAGTGCATGGAGTGCTGGCGGGCGAGTTGCCTGTCAATCAGGCGCTGGCCGAACTGGAAAGCGAACTCACGCGCATCAAACGCCGGAACTGGTAAGCCACAAGGAAAGAAATCACCATGTCTGTCTCTTCTACCCATGCCCCCTGTGACGAGCTCCTGCTCACCAGGGAAACGCCCGTACAACGTCGCCGAGTACGCGCTGCCTGGCTGTTTCTGACACCGATGTTGCTTTGTCTGGCCCTGGTGGCGGCCTGGCCGCTACTGCGAACATTCTGGTTCAGCCTGACCGACGCCAACTTGGCGGACACCGGTGGCGGATCCTTCGTCGGCTTGAGCAATTATCTGTTCCACAACGGTTCCACCTGGTCGGGCATCCTGGTCGATCCTCAATGGTGGAACGCGGTGCGCAACACCTTGCATTTCACCGTGGTGTCGGTGGGACTGGAAGTCGTCCTGGGACTGCTGGTGGCGTTGCTGCTGAACATCAAGTTCACCGGCCGTTCTCTGGTGCGTGCGTTGATTCTGATTCCGTGGGCGATTCCAACCATTGTCTCGGCGAAGATCTGGTCATGGATGCTCAACGACCAGTTCGGCATCATCAATCACCTGATGCTGAGCCTCGGACTGATTGACGCTCCTCTGGCCTGGACGGCAGATGCGGATCTGTCGATGTGGGCGGTCATCGTCGTCGACGTCTGGAAGACCGTACCTTTTGTCACGCTGCTGATGCTGGCTGCCTTGCAGATGTTGCCGAGCGATTGCTACGAAGCCGCGAGGGTCGATGGCATTCATCCGCTGAAGGTGTTCTGGCGTGTCACGCTTCCCCTGCTGATGCCCGCACTGCTGGTGGCGGCGATCTTCCGCATCCTCGACTCGCTGCGGGTTTTCGACGTCATCTATGTGCTGACCTCGAACTCATCGAGCACCATGAGCATGTCGGTCTATGCCCGCCAGCACCTGGTGGAGTTCCAGGATGTTGGCTATGGCAGCGCGGCCTCGACTCTGTTGTTTCTGGTCGTTGCGGTAATCGCCATGCTTTATCTCTACCTCGGACGCCGTCAACTGGAGGTTCGGTCATGAGCCAGCGCCTACTGAAAAAAGCGCTGTGGCGCCTCGGGTTCTGGTGTCTGATCGGGGTGTTGCTGCTGTATGCGGTCTTCCCTTTTTACTACGCCATCGTGACTTCGCTAAAGCCGTCCAGTGCCTTGTTCGAGGTGAGCTACTGGATCGAAAACCCCGACTTCTCCAATTACGCGGCGGTACTCCATCAAGCCTCATTCCTGCGGGCTATCGGTAACTCGCTGGTGGTTGCGCTTTGCGTGGTGACGCTGGCGCTGTTCCTCAGCCTCACCGCCGCCTATGCATTGGGAAGGGTGAAATTCCGTGGACGTGGCACGGTATTGATGATGGTTCTCGGCGTGTCGATGTTTCCCCAAGTCGCTGTACTGTCGGGGCTGTTCGAAGTGATCCGCGCCTTGGGTCTGTACAACACGTCCTGGGCGTTGATCCTGAGCTACACGATTTTCACCCTGCCCTTCACCGTCTGGGTGCTGACCACGTTCATGGGGCAACTGCCCCATGAACTGGAAGAAGCGGCAATCATGGATGGCGCGTCCCCATGGGTGACGCTTACCCGTGTGCTGTTGCCGCTGCTCTGGCCCGCACTGGTCACCACTGGCTTATTGGCCTTTATCGCAGCGTGGAACGAGTTCCTGTTTGCCCTGACCTTCACCCTCACAGACACGCAACGCACGGTACCGGTCGCCATCGCCTTGATTTCCGGCGGGAGTCCCCATGAGCTGCCTTGGGGGCTGTTGATGGCTGCATCGGTGCTGGTCACCGTCCCACTGGTGATTCTGGTGCTGATCTTCCAGCGCCGAATCGTTTCCGGTCTCACTGCCGGCGCGTTAAAGGGTTGATGCCCAACAAATACAAGGAACAGCATCGTGATCAAATTGAAGCTAGACAACGTGAACAAACAATTGGGCGGCGTGCGGATTCTTCGCGACGTCAGCCTGGAGATCGCTGCGGGTGAATTCGTGGTGTTCGTTGGCCCTTCGGGTTGCGGTAAGTCGACCCTGCTGCGACTGATCGCCGGACTGGATTCGATCTGCGCCGGCGACCTGCTGATCGACGGGCGACGGGTCAACGACCTGGAACCGCGCGAGCGTGGCGTCGGCATGGTGTTTCAGTCTTATGCGCTGTACCCGCACATGAGCGTCTACGACAACATCAGCTTTGGTCTCAAACTGGCCAAGACTGAAAAGAGCAGCTTGCGCGAGCGGGTGCTGAAAACTGCGCAGATCCTGCAATTGGACAAACTGCTGCAACGCAAGCCAAAGGAACTGTCAGGAGGGCAGCGTCAGCGTGTGGCCATGGGCAGAGCCATGGCACGAGAGCCGGACATTTTGTTGTTCGATGAGCCGCTTTCCAATCTGGATGCATCCTTGCGGGTGCAGATGCGCAACGAAATCGCCCGTCTGCATGCTCGACTGGGCTCGACCATGATCTACGTCACCCACGATCAGGTGGAAGCGATGACCCTGGCCGACAAAATTGTCGTGCTCAATGGCGGTCGCGTAGAGCAGGTCGGTTCACCGCGCGAACTCTATGAACGCCCAGCCAGCCGCTTTGTCGCCGGTTTTCTCGGTTCGCCCAGAATGAACTTTCTGGCGGCGCGCCTGCATGCCCCGGGCGAAACCAGCCTGGTCGACACCCCCGTTTTGGGTATGACCTCCCTGCCCTTCGACAGCTCGAACCTGACGGCAGACGCGCAGCTGAGCCTGGGGATTCGCCCGGAGCACATTTCGCTCAAAGCGGCTGAGGGAGCCGTCGGCATCGTCGTGACCGGGGTCGAATACCTGGGTAGCGAAACCTATGTGCACCTCGAAACAGGTCAGGACGAGCCACTGATCTGTCGTTGTGAGGTCAACGCCGGATGGCAGGCGGGCGATCGGGTCGAACTGCAGCTGGATATCGACAACCTGCACCTGTTCGACGCCGACGGCACGGCCTTGAAGCGCCACCCACAAGCCATTGAAAACCTGCCGAATGACGTCTCTCTGCGCTCAGTCCGAGCACGCGCCCTATGACCTTGTCTTTGAATACCATGAGCGAACCAATGTCTTCTTCCCTTGACCTTGCGCAGCGTGCACTGAGTGACGGCCTGTCTCGCGTCATCCACGATTATCGACCCGGTTATCATATTGTTCCCCCGGCAGGCTGGATGAACGACCCTAACGGGGTGGTGTACTTTCGTGGTGAATATCACGTTTTCTATCAACATTACCCCTTCGAGGCGAAATGGGGCCCGATGTATTGGGGGCATGCCAAGAGTGCCGATCTGGTTCATTGGCAGCATCTGCCCATTGCCCTGGCACCCGGCGATGACTTCGACCGTGACGGTTGTTTTTCCGGTAGCGCGGTGGTGTGTGGAGATACCCTGGCATTGATCTACACCGGACACACCTGGCTGGGGGAACCGGGTGACGAACGCTCTATCCGTCAAGTCCAGTGCCTGGCCACCAGTATCGACGGCATCCACTTCGTCAAGCATGGCGCAGTCATCGAGACCGCGCCGCAAGACACGATCATGCACTTTCGTGACCCCAAGGTATGGAAGGAGGATGACTATTGGTACCTGATTGCCGGCGCACGTCTGGGCGATGTGCCGTTGCTCCCGCTGTACCGTTCCACGGATCTGCACGTCTGGGAGTTCCTTGACTACGTGTCCAGCGGCAGCGAGGGCGATGGCTATATGTGGGAGTGCCCGGATCTGTTTCGACTGAACGGACGCGATGTACTGCTGTACTCCCCCCAAGGCATGCAACCCCAGGGTTACGAACGGCTCAACAAGTACCAGACTGGTTATCGAGTGGGCCGACTCGACAGCGACTGGCACTTCGCTGGCGGGCCTTTTATCGAGCTGGATAACGGCCACGATTTCTATGCAGCGCAAACGCTACTGGCCGCCGATGGTCGGCGACTTTTGTGGGCGTGGCTCGACATGTGGGAAAGCCCGATGCCGAGCAAGGCCCATCACTGGTGCGGCATGCTCGGTTTGCCGCGCGAACTCGAACTGCGCGCAGATCGCCTTTGCGTGTATCCGGCGCGGGAGCTCACCGCTCTACGCAAGGCGCCATTGCCGGACACGCCCTGGTGGGATGGGTCGGGAACCCGGTGGGTGCCGGAAGTGAAAGGCGACATGCTCGAAATCCATGTGCATCTGGATTTGCTCGGCTGCACCAACGGCCACCTGGGAATCGCCTTGCGCTGCAGCGACGATGGCCATGAAGAAACCCTGCTCTACTACGATGCGTCGCTGCAGCGTTTGGTGCTTGACCGTAGCCGCTCGGGTGCGCAAGCCACAGGTCAGCGCAGCGTGTCGATAGAACCGACACAAGAGCGACTGGAACTGCGGGTGTTCCTCGATCGCTCGTCCATCGAGGTGTTCGACGAAAACGGGCGCTTCAGCCTCAGCAGTCGCCTCTACCCCCAGCCTGGCAGTCTGGGTGTGAAGCTCATTGCGAGCGGGAGTGGCGGGCGTGTCGCCATTCCCAGAGCATGGCCTCTCGCCTCGGGATGGCTATGAGCAGCGTCATACGAGTCGCGAGAAGCGCAGGCCATGTGTCATGATTCTGCGTCAACCTGACCGGCCTCGCCTCGCATGACTTCAGTGAAAGACGTTGCACAGCTGGCCGGCGTGTCCCTGATGACGGTTTCTCGAGCGCTCAATAATCCGGAAAAACTGAGTCCCGAAACCCTTCTGCGGGTGCGTCGCGCCATTGATGAACTGCAATTCGTACCGAGCCTGTCGGCGCGCAAGATGCGCGGCGACAACCTCCAGAGCCGAACCATTGGTGTGTTCGCGCTGGACACCGCGACCACACCGTTCGCGGTCGAGTTGCTGCTGTCCATCGAACAGACCGCGCAGCAAGCAGGCTGGAATGTATTTATCCTTAACCTGCTAAGCAACCCGCCCACCGACCAGAATATCGACCTGATGCTATCGCACCGTCCCGACGGGTTGATCTTCAGCGCCATGGGGTTTCGCCACGTGAACATTCCCGAGCGCTTGAAGAGCAAACCCCTGGTACTCGCCAATTGCCTGGCAGATGACAGTCGCCTGGTGAGTTATGTGCCAGACGACGAAACGGGGCAGTATCGAGCGGTACATCATGCGTTGAGCCAGGGCTATCGGCGCCCTCTGTGCATCAATCTGCCAAAACAGAGTCTGGCCTGGGGCCTGCGGCAAAAAGGCATGCAGCGTGCCTGTCAGGCATTCGGACTGGCGCCTGACGCGCTCCTGCAATACAACCTTTCCGATCATGATGCCTACGGTGAAACCGCAGGCATCCTCGACCGGCATATCATTGATAGTCGTCCCCAGTTCGACATTCTGATCTGTGGCAACGACCGCATTGCGTTTTGTGCTTATCAGCTGTTGTTGGGCCGAGGTCTGAAAATCCCCGACGATGTCGCCGTGCTCGGCTACGACAATATGATCGGTATCGCTGAGCTGTTCATCCCGCCGTTGACGACGGTGCAACTGCCGTACTACGAGATCGGTCGTAAGGCTGCCCAGCACCTGATCGAGACCATTGAGGTATCGGGAACCCAGCCAGTTGATTGTCCATTGGTGGTCAGGGCATCACTATAAGAATTAGTTAATTTGGTGATAGCACACCCATTGGCTTTCGATTTGCCACCAGCTTGTCACGCACCAGGGTTGTTAGGCGGGCAGCTTCGATGGCTTGGTGCGTTTTTCTGCCCGGGCGAAACCGTAGCTATAGTCCGATGGTAGAAAATCGGCATGAGCTGTCACAGCAAAGCCTCTTGAATCAGGCAATCACAACGCTGGAAAATCCCCACCTGCTCAATTCTGCGTTTGGACTTGTGAATTTCGACGGCGCGTACATCTTGGCGGCGGTATTTGCCGGCCAACAATCGATCTTAGAGGATCGGCCAATACTATTTCACCTACCCCTCACGTTGCTTCACGCCATAGGCACCCGCATCGCTGACCGAGAGGGTATACGCACACTTGTTAGGGCTCCTAACATAGGCTCAGCAACATGGTTCGACTACCGGCAGATCTGATCGTCTACGCCACGGGCTATGGCTCAATGAATGGTTGAGCGGCGAAGCTGATTTCCCAGGAAGTAGCTGACAAGGTCGGCCGCTGCTGGGGCTTGGGTTCTGGAACCACGAATGATCCTGGCCCGTACGAGGGCGAACTGCGGAACATGTGGAAGCCAACACAGCAGAAAAACCTCTGGTTCCACGGTGGCAACCTGCATCAGTCACGGCATTATTCGCTGTATCTGGCGCTGCAGTTAAAAGCGCGCTTCGAAGGCATCGACACATCCGTCTATGGCCTTGCCGAGAGTCACCACACTGGCTGAGTCAAATGGCGCCCAGCCGTGGTTGGGTGCCCCTCCACAATGCCCCGGATCAGCCTACCCGTAGAGATTGATGGCTGGCAGCTCACACTCTTCAATGACTGTGACACCCTAGACTACTGCGAGTACTGCAGGTCGCCTGATGGCTGAGTCGGGACACTTGGGTTCTGCCAGAGTGACGGAGCCGATCCTGTTGAACTGTTGAGTGCCTGGGAGCGTGAACAGCTCGAACGCTTGCTCGCTGCCCAATGAGCCTGGAAGCAAAAGCACGTTACCATTGCCGACGCAGAAGCGATGGAGCCCACACGTGAAAAAGCCCCCTATGAAAATAATCATCGAAGAATGGGATGGTGACGGTGCAATCCGAATTCCCGATGAAGCGCTGCAGGAATTGGAGTTGGATGTCGGCGACACTGTGTATCTGATAGAAGAAATTGTCGGCAACACGCGCTGCCTAGTCCTATCAAAAAAGCCTCAAATCGCGGATCGAATAGACGAGCTCACTGAAACCTGGGATAGCGGACAGCCTGGCAACGCCGAGGAGAAATGAGGCAGCCGAACTGCGCTTCCATGATCGATGACAGCACTTTCATCTCCATCTGAAAAACCTACAACTAAGCCGGGCCCCCTGGCCCGAACCGGCGACTTCTACATTGCCTCTGCGGAGGTCTATCAGACACAGGTCAACGTGATTTCGAAGGGTAGCGTAGTCATCCTAGCTTAGGCGTCTTTATTAAAACTTGAAGCGCCCTACGAGCCCCTTCAATTGACCAGAAATATCCGTCAGGCGACCCGATCCGGTGTGCGCCGAATGCGCAAACCTTTCGACCAACTGGGCATCGGCATGGATTTGTGCAATGTGTCGGTTAATATCTTCGGCCACCTGATGCTGCTCCTCTGCTGCCGTGGAGATCTGAGCGTTCTGGTCGCGAATCGAGTCCACCGAGTCGCGGATCTTGTCGAAACTGTCGCGCGCCTGCTGGATACATTCAACGCTGGTTTGCGACACATCCAGGCTCCGTTGCATCTGCTGGGTGACCTCCTTGGTTCGCCGCGCGAAGTTGCCGAGCAGGCTGTCGATCTCGCCGGTTGAGTCTGCAGTGCGTCGTGCCAAAGCGCGTACTTCGTCGGCCACCACCGCAAATCCACGGCCCTGGTCGCCGGCGCGCGCCGCTTCAATGGCGGCATTGAGGGCCAACAGATTGGTCTGTTCCGCGATCGAACGAATGGTATCGAGGATGGTGTTGATGTTCTTACTGTCCTGCTCGAGCATCTGCATGGTACCTGCCGACTGCTGCAGGTCGTCACTTAATTTAAGAACGCTGCCCGTGGCCTCACCAATGTGCCGTTGCCCGTCGTACACCTCTCGATAACCGACGTCCGCGCTGGAAGCAGCATGACTGCAAGAGCGGGCCACTTCGTTAGAGGTAGCGACCATCTCGTTGAAAGCTGTGCTCACCAACTCAACTGCTTCGCGCTGGCGCACTGCGGCGTTGTTCATGTTACTGGCCACTTGACTGGTGTCCGCAGCGACCTCTTGCAAATCGGAGGAAGCGCTGCCGATGCGCCGCATCAGTTGCGCGATCATGCCAAGGAACTGGTTGAACCAACCCGCCAAAGTGGCGGTTTCGTCCTTGCCCCGCACTTCCAGTTCGCGGGTCAGGTCGCCCTCCCCTTCGGCGATTTCCTGCAGGCCATCGGCAACACCGCGAATCGGTCTAACGATCACGCCGGCGAAGCTCGCGCCGACGATGGCGAAGATGATTGCCAACACGGCGGCGATCAGTGCGATCAACCCTGTCAGGCTGGTGGCCTGAGCCATGACTTCGTCGCGTTTGATCAGCCCGATGAAGCGCCAGCCCAGGCTTTCGGAACTGACCACATTGACCATGTATGGCACGCCATCGAACTCGACCTGGGTCACGCCGTCACCACTCTTTGCCAGCTCGGTATAGCCGGGGCCCAGATCGGCCAGGGGCTTGAAACTGTTTTTGGCTTTCGCCGGATCGACCAGAACGTTGCCATTGGCTTCGACCATCATCAGGTACCCGCTGTTGCCCAGTTTGATGGTTTTAACCAGTTCAGTCAGTTGCTTGAGCGAAACATCCACGCCGACAACACCCGCCGGGTTGCCGCTGGCGTCGGCGAAAGCGCGAACCGTGCTGACCAGCACCATGTCATCCGGCGCCCAGTAGTAAGCGTCCGTGCGCACGGTTGAGCCTGGCGCGGCCGCCATGGCGGTCTTGTACCAAGGACGTACTCGGGGGTCGTAGCTGGCCATTTTCGGGTCGTCGGGCCAACCGGCAAAGCCGCCGTCGTTGAGCCCCAGGGAAATGGACGCGGTGGTCGGATGGGTCTCGGCAAATCGATCGAAAATAGCCTGGAGCCGCTGATCGGCTTCGGTCACAGGCGTTTGCTCAGCATTGGCAGCGGTATAGTTTTTCAATCCCTTGACGGTGGAGATCCGAGGATCCTTGGCAAGGTATTCGACGTTTTGGCGGATGCTGTCAAAGAACTGCTTCATACCGTTATCGATCTGGCGAATTTCACGACCGCTGCTATCCAGGAAATTGGCTTGTGCCGCGCTCCGCAAGTTCAACACGACAAGCACCGCGACCAGAATCACCGGAAGGCAGGCGATGGCGGAAAATACCCATGTCAGCTTCTGTTTGATGTTCATGACTTCTCCAGCGGGTATTTATAAGGAGTTAGGGCGAGCCGATGGAACGGACTGAAATCAGAACAGCGCCCACGACGACTGCCACGAAATCTGCAGGGCAGCGTCCGTAGATAAAAATCAGTGTTTATTTTCCTGACAGGCAGGTTCTCGCCCGTTACTCCGACGGAGATGGGCGAGAAGGTTCATGCACTGCTGCTCAGCTCAGAAACGCCCTGGAGCAAAGGGTGCCGGATCGACCACAGGCGTCTCGCCCATCATCAATTCTGCGAGCAGTCGACCGCTGACCGGGCCTAGCGTAAATCCTTGATGGGCATGGCCGAAATTGAACCAGAGCCCTTTATGCAAGGGCGCCGCGCCGATCACCGGCTTCATGTCTACCGTGCAGGGTCGGGCGCCGCTCCATGGCGTGCGCTCTACCTGGGGGCCTAACGCTAATACCTGCCGTGCGGCCCGCTCGGCCTTGCCCAGTTGCACCGGTGTTGGAGGCGCACTCAAGCTGGCGAATTCCGCCCCCGTTGACAGGCGGATACCGCGCTTCATCGGCGCCAGCATGTAGCCTTGTTCGGTATCCAGCACCGGGCGGCTCAATGTCGCGCCATCGGCAAAGTGAGCGTGGTAACCACGCTTGACGAACAACGGAATGCGGTAACCCAACTCGCCAAGCAATTCGTGAGCCCAAGGGCCCAACGCCACGACCACCTGCGACGCGCCGACCGATCCAGAATCGGTGGCGACGCTCCAGCCGGCTCCCGACTGACGCAACGAGCGCGCATCGCCGCGCACAATTTCCCCACCTTCACGCACGAACAGATCGGCATAACGCTGCACCAACTCACCCGGTTCAATGCACGTCCAGGGTTGCAGCCAATGAATGCCCCCCACCAATGCATCGCTCAGCGCTGGTTCCGCCAGTCTGAGCGCGACACCGTCCAGATGCTCGGACAATACGCCGTGTGCACTCACGCGTACCGCACGCTCCACCGCCTCATCGAATTGCTGTGGGCTACGAAAAGCCTGGATCCACCCTTTGCGCACGATCAGGTTTTGCGAACCGCTTTGCTCAATCAACTCCGAGTGCTCGCTGATCGAGTGCTCAATCAGCGTGCGAAAGGCATCTGCAATGGCCTGGTAATGCCTAGGCGCGGAGTTGGCCCAATACCTGACCAAAGCAGGCACGTATTCAGGCATCGCGCGCAGATGGTAATTGACGCCAATGTCACGCTTGGCTGCCACGTTTATCAGGCTGGCAAGATCCCTTGGGAACGCATAGGGCTCAATGGCCTCACGCTGAATGATGCCTGCGTTGCCGAACGACGTTTCACGCCCCGGCAAACCTTTGTCCACCAGCGTCACCGCGCAGCCACGGCGTTGCAAATGCAACGCCGTGCATACGCCGACAATGCCGGCCCCCAGTACCACCACTTGTTTTTCGTTCACGCTGCCTCCGAATCAAGCACGCTGTTGCGCGATGACACTGATCTCGACCAATGCATCGACCACAAGGCCGGCGCAGACGGTCGCGCGCACGGGCAGGTTGGTCGTGAAGAATGATGCATAAGCCCGATTGAATTCGGCGAAATTACTCCGGTCGGTCAGGTACACGGTAACGCTGACAACATCGTCCAGCGACAGCGATTCGGCTTCCAGCGTCTGGGCAATACGCGTCAAGGTCAAACGCGTTTGCGCTTCGATACCTTCAGGAAAGCTACCGTCCTCACCAAACGGCAATTCGCCAGACAAAAAAACCAGGCCTTGGCTGTGGCGGACGTTGGAAAAGGGCAGATTGCTAACGGTCATGGCAGTTCTCTCTTGGGTATTTCAAGGAGGCGCCCATCAACGAGCACCGGTTGTGAATCATTGATTCGACTTCAGCGGTTTTTACGGTAGGCCATTGAGTCATGCATACGCTTGAGCATGTGATCCCCCTCGCGGACACCGGACACATAGATCAGGAGCAAACAGCTGTTTGAGATCATGTCGGGTCGTTGCTTAATAGGTTCAGGAGGGGTGGACTGCCGGTTTCAGTCTGAAACACTTAACCTGTATATACAAGATTAAGCATTTACCATGCCGCTCGATCAAAAAATGCGCCATGAGCTTAAGGTAGAGCGACTTACCCTTCTCTCGCGATTAGGACACCTTAGGCGCCCCGATACTCAAGGTTTCGTTTTTCCCCACTAGGCATCATGGGTAACACTCCTGGCGCAACCATTGGTTACATAAGGCTAAAAGGCAGCGATCATCAGCCTGATCTACTTCGCTAGAAACAGGCCTGTGCTGCGGAATCAAGAGCAGCTCAGACAGTTTGGCCTGCATTTTGCCTTACTGGTATATACAGGCACATACAGATGTCTGCTGCGTAATCATCCTGCTCCCCCAAGGATGTTACTCATGAATGTACTGATACCGCTCAGACCCATTCAACTACCAGCCGTACGAGATCAGCCATAACGCCGAATAGCCGCGTCTGCAGCAACTCCTGCAGAACTGCCTAGATCGTAATGCCTTCCAGCAAGACACTAATGAGGTTAGCCCTGTATGAATGCCAATGACTTGAACCTGCTTGCCCGCGCAGAAGTGCGCGAATTGGCCAGTTACAACGCCGGCCTCGCCTCGGATGCTGTGCGCAAGCGTTTCGGCCTGACTCGCGTCGCCAAACTAGGCAGCAACGAAAACCCGATGGGCACAGCACCCGCCGTTAGCGCCGCAACGGCTCGAGCTTGCAGCGAAATTGCGCTATACCCCGATGCTGGCTGCCAGGCATTACGCTCTGCACTCTCGGAAAAGCTCGACGTACCCGAGAATCAATTGGTGTTCGGCAACGGCTCGGAAGATTTGCTGAGCGTCATCAGCCGGGTGTTTTTAGACCACGATGACGAAGTAGTTACCGTGGTGCCATCTTTCGGTTTGCACCTTATCTACCCAATGGCAGCTGGTGCCCGGGTGGTCGGTGTTCCCATGACCGACAGAGGCACCTTCGACGTTACGGCAATGATCGCTGCACTCACCCCCCACACGCATGTGCTGATGTTTTCATGCCCGTCAAATCCGGTCGGCTGCACCTTAAGCGCCGACGAGTTGCAGCAGCTGCTCGACGCATTGCCCTCACAGTGTCTGCTGGTGTTTGATGAGGCCTATTATGAATACGCGCAGTGGGAGGCCGAGTACCCGGATTGCCTCGGTTTGATTCAGGCCAGCGGCAAACCGTTTATCCTCTTGCGGACTTTCTCCAAGGCTTATTCCCTGGCAGGTTTGCGCATCGGCTACGGTATCGTCAGCGATCCACTGCTGGCAGATCTGATCAACCGCCTGCGCACCCCGTTCAACGTCAACAGCGTGGCACAAGCTGCAGCGATTGCGGCGCTGGCAGATAATGATCATCTAAACGCCTGCCTATCCCATGTCGCCAGCGAACGCCGGCGGCTGGAAGTGGCGCTGCACGAGCAAGGCATTACGACCGCACCTTCCTTGACCAACTTCCTGTTTTTCAGCACGCCTCATCCGGCCGAAGTAATCAACCAGGCACTGCTACGTGAAGGGGTTATCATCAAACCGTGGCGCGAAGTTGGATATACTGGGTACTTGCGCGTCTCTGTCGGAAGCTGTGAGGATAACGACCTTTTCCTCCAAGCACTGGCAAGCGTCCTTGCCGCACTAGAGACACGGACTGACTAATGATCAAAAATGCACCACAAGCGCTCTACCGGCGTGCAAAGGATTATGTGCAAGACCAACTTCGCGCGGGCGTTTGGAAACCTGGTGATCTGATTTCTTCAGAAAACCAACTGGTGCAAGAACTGGGCATTTCGCGCATGACCGTCAACCGGGCCTTACGTGAACTGACCGAGGAAGGTCATTTGGTGCGGATTTCAGGCGTTGGCACGTTCGTGGCTGAAAGCAAACCGCAATCGAACCTGCTGCGCATCACCAATATAGCCGACGAAATCCTCGCCCGGGGTCACAGTTATACCTGTCGCGTCCTACACCTGGGACGCGAGTCGGCCTCGATGCCGGTCGCGTCCGCGCTAGGCCTGACCACCGGTTCTTCGGTTTTTCATCTGGTCTGCGTGCACAGTGAAGAAGGCGTGCCGGTGCAGCTCGAGGATCGTTACGTCAATCCCGAGTTGGTGCCGGAGTTTTTGAAGCAAGACTTTGGGGAGCACCTGCAACCAGCAAGATACCTGTTGCAGGTCGTCAAGCCCGATGAAATGGAACATATCGTCGAAGCCTGTCATCCCAGCAACGATGAAAGCAAACACATGCAGATTGATGCCAACGAACCCTGCCTGGTGCTGATACGCCGGACGTGGAGTCAGAGCAAAATCGTCACCTATGTTCGCTTAGTGCACCCGTCCTCACGCTATCGTCTAGGCAGTCGCCTGCCAGTAAATGGGGCGCACAGAGATAGTTAGGCGTGAAGGCACTTGATGAATTGAACCAACATGATTTGGAATGAACGCGTCATAGCTGCAGCTTCGTTCGAGCCAAGGTATCAGCGCCGAGTCTCGGGAGTTGCTCCCCGCCGCAGTCTTCCTGCTATTTTTTGCTTTTTCACCGGCTACTTCATGTTGCGTCCGATCTGCGAATCCTCATTGTCCGGGCTCTCGCCCTATTCTCGCAGCTACTCCTGACAGGCCGCTTGGCGGAGAAGTTGGGGGTACGCATGCTTCTGGCGATCGTGCCGCTGATGATGTGCATCGGCTTCATTAGGGTCGCGCTGGCACCAAGTTTTATCATCCTAGCTGCCCTAATGATCGTGCGCCGCATCGGCAATATGCCTTCGCCCGTCCCGGTCGGGAGTAGCTCTTCGCGCCGCTCGACGCCCAGAGTAAATACAAAGCCAAAAGCGTCATCGATACCGTCGCTCAGTGCGCAGGCGATGCCATTAGCGGCCGGGTCAAAAGTACACTCGAGTGTTGGGCCAAGGCGGCCTGCTTTGCGGTTGTCGTTACAGGGTGCGCATTGCTCTGGGGGTTGCCTGGGATGGAGGCTCGGCAAGCAGTCAGATGAATCTAATGCTAAAAGCTCCGATCTTGCTGTCGACAATCCGACGCAAGGTTTTCCGGTGGAGCGAGCGGGCATTCTGTACGCACCGCTTCAGCGAAGGCGCGTCAGTCATAGGCATCTTCTTGAAACTAATATTCTCAGGCGGCAACCTTCGCGAGTTGTCATGTACTACAAACGCAAAAAAAGCTCCACAGCTACAACGACGGTCTGTCGCCAATAGCTGTAGAGCAAAAAACCACATTACCGCTGTAGCTAATGTGCGGGATTACTCGAACAATTCAGCTCACCCGAGACAGGGGCCAAAGGCCCCTCCCCCCGATTACAAGCTAGGCAGCAACTTCGGCAACACCAGTTCGTTCAAGCAACGGGAAGCCAACAGCTCGCTCGCCGCGTTGATATCCGGCGCGAAGAAGCGATCTTTCTCGTAGTAGGCCACTTTGCTGCGCAGACTGGTGCGGGCAAGCTCCAGCTTCTCCGAAGTCTTCAGACCTTCGCGCAAGTCTAGGCCCTGGCAGGCAGCTAGCCACTCTACAGCGAGCACGCCACGGGTGTTTTCAGCCATTTCCCACAACCGCTTGCCGGCTGCTGGAGCCATGGACACGTGGTCTTCCTGATTCGCGGAAGTCGGCAGGCTATCTACCGAATGTGGATGCGCCAGTGCCTTGTTCTCACTGGCCAGCGCCGCTGCGGTAACTTGGGAGATCATGAAGCCGGAGTTCACGCCGCCATTAGCCACCAGGAACGGCGGCAGTTGCGACATATGCTTGTCCATCATCAGCGAAATGCGACGCTCGCTCAGGGAACCGATTTCAGCGATGGCCAATGCCATGTTGTCAGCAGCCATGGCCACAGGCTCGGCGTGGAAGTTACCACCGGAGATCACATCGCCTTCGGCAGCGAAGACCAACGGGTTGTCGGAGACGGCGTTAGCTTCGACGACCAACACTTCGGAGGCTTGACGGAACTGGGTCAGACACGCGCCCATGACTTGCGGCTGGCAACGCAGGGAGTACGGATCCTGAACCTTGCCGCAGTTCTGGTGCGAGTCAGAGACTTCACTGCGCTCGCCCAGCAAGTCACGGTAAGCGCTAGCGGTGTCGATCTGGCTTTTTTGTCCACGAGCGGCGTGGATGCGAGCGTCGAACGGCGAGCGCGAGCCCAAGACTGCTTCAACTGTCAAACCACCGATGGCCAGTGCGCCAGCGAACAGATCTTCGCCCTCGAACAAACCACGCAATGCGTATGCGGTAGACACCTGCGTGCCGTTGAGCAACGCCAGACCTTCTTTGGCAGCAAGTGTCAGTGGAGTCAGACCGGCGATTTTCAGCGCCTCGGTCGCCTCCAGCCATTCGCCTTTGTAGCGGGCTTTACCTTCACCCAGGAGTACTAGAGACATGTGCGCCAAAGGCGCCAGGTCGCCGGATGCGCCGACCGAACCTTTCAACGGAATGTGCGGATAAACCTCGGCGTTGATCAATGCGATCAGCGCTTCGATAACGACGCGGCGAATGCCGGAGAAGCCACGGCTCAGGCTGTTGACCTTGAGCACCATAACAAGTCGGACTAGCGCATCGCTGATCGGCTCGCCAACACCGGCAGCGTGGGACAGAACCAACGAGCGCTGGAGGTTTTCCAGGTCGTCGGTGGCGATGCGGGTCGAGGCCAGCAGGCCGAAACCGGTATTGATACCGTAGGCGGTGCGGTTCTCGGCGAGGATCTGTTCCACGCAGGCAACGCTGGCTTCAATCTGGGCCGAGGCGCTGTTGTCGAGGGTGATTTTCACCGGGTGCTGGTAGACATCACGCAGTTGGGCAAGGCTCAGTTGGCCTGGGATAATGTTGAGTGTGTTCATGCTTTGGCTCCTTTAACAGGGGGTGATCATTGGCAGGTTCAAGCCTTGCTCTTTGGCGCAATCTATTGCGATCTGGTAACCCGCATCGGCGTGACGCATGACGCCGGTCGCCGGGTCGTTGTGCAGTACGCGAGCGATACGCTCGGCCGCTTCGTCCGTACCGTCGCAGACAATCACCATGCCCGAGTGCTGGGAGAAGCCCATGCCGACGCCGCCGCCGTGGTGCAGGGAGACCCAGGTCGCGCCGCTCGCCGTGTTCAGCAGAGCGTTGAGCAGTGGCCAGTCGGACACGGCATCGGAACCGTCTTGCATCGATTCGGTTTCGCGGTTCGGGCTGGCCACAGAACCGGAATCCAGGTGGTCGCGACCGATGACGATTGGCGCCGACAATTCACCGCTACGCACCATTTCGTTGAATGCCAGGCCGAGCTTGGCGCGCAGGCCCAGCCCGACCCAGCAGATACGTGCCGGCAGGCCCTGGAAGCTGATGCGTTCGCGCGCCATGTCCAGCCAGTTGTGCAGGTGCGCGTCGTCCGGGATCAGTTCCTTGACCTTGGCGTCGGTCTTGTAGATGTCTTCAGCGTTGCCCGACAGTGCAGCCCAGCGGAATGGGCCGATGCCACGGCAGAACAGCGGCCGGATGTAGGCCGGTACGAACCCCGGGAAGTCGAAGGCGTTTTCCACGCCTTCTTCCTGCGCCATCTGACGGATGTTGTTGCCGTAGTCGAAGGTCGGAATGCCCATTTTCTGGAATTCGAGCATCGCTTTAACGTGCACGGCCATGGATTGCTTGGCGGCTTTCACCACGACCCCAGGCTCGGTCTTGGCGCGAGCGCGGTACTCTTCCCAAGTCCAGCCGGCTGGCAAATAACCGTTGAGCGGGTCGTGGGCACTGGTCTGGTCGGTGACCATGTCCGGGCGCACGCCACGCTTGACCAGTTCCGGCAGGATCTCCGCCGCGTTGCCCAGCAGCGCGATGGAAATCGCCTTGCCTTCCTTGGTGTACTTGTCGATACGTGCCAGTGCGTCGTCGAGATCTTTGGCTTGCTCGTCGACATAGCGGCTGTTCAGACGGAAATCGATGCTGACTTGCTGGCATTCGATGTTCAGCGAGCAAGCGCCGGCCAGGGTCGCGGCTAGCGGCTGGGCACCGCCCATACCGCCGAGGCCTGCGGTCAGCACCCAACGACCTTTGAGGTCATCGTTGTAGTGCTGGCGACCGGCTTCGACGAAGGTTTCGTAGGTGCCTTGGACGATGCCCTGGCTGCCGATGTAGATCCAGCTGCCGGCGGTCATTTGGCCGTACATGGCCAGGCCCTTGGCGTCGAGTTCGTTGAAGTGTTCCCAGCTCGCCCAGTGCGGCACCAGGTTGGAGTTGGCGATCAGCACGCGCGGAGCGTTGCTGTGGGTCTTGAACACGCCGACCGGCTTGCCTGATTGCACCAGCAGGGTCTCGTCGTCGCTCAGGTTGGTCAGGCTCTCGACGATCTTGTCGTAGCACTCCCAGTTACGCGCCGCACGACCGATGCCACCGTAAACCACCAGTTCTTTTGGGTTCTCGGCCACTTCCGGGTCGAGGTTGTTCATCAACATGCGCAGTGGAGCTTCAGTCAGCCAGCTTTTGGCGGTCAGCTTATTACCACGCGCGGCGCGGATTTCGACATTACGGAAATGGGATGGCTTGCTCACCGGTAATCCTCTCGAAATGACTTTCTCAGCCTATTTATTGGTTTAGCGCTACAGATCGCACATAAATATAATCATGTATATACAACCATAATCAAGCAAAATTTTACTCGCCTGTAATTTGTCTTTTGTGACCCGTTCATCCAGCAGGGTTGTGCTTATTGCAGATGAAGGGCAAGGCTATTTGAAGAGGTGGTTAAGACAGCGAAGTGATGGGATTCAGCAATTCGACAGTCCTGCGCTGTCGCAGGTTATGGCAGGCAATCGAGGCGCGCGGCCCCTGAGGACGACAGGCTCAGACCCGAGTCATGAACCGAATCGCCCTTCCAGACGGTGCCGTGAACCCGGCAGAATCAGGCGCGCAGACGTGACAGACTGATAGCCAGACCAAGTCCGCCGACGAATCAACAAGCACGCCTCATGACGTGTGATCTGCAACAGCCTGCACTCCTCCTCGTTGGCCAGGATCGCCTCGACCACATGCTCACCTTCAGTCAGAGGAGCGACCTTGGAAAGATAGGCATAGGGCGTCTGCATCACGAAATTCTGCCGCAGATAATCCGGAGCCACTGCCGCGTTCACGTAGCGATCCTCCAATTGCACCTCCACATTATTCTCGTAGTGCACGATCAGAGAATGAAACACCCGCTGCCCTTCGCGTATTTCCAGCGACAAGGCGTGGTCAGCGCTAGCCCCCTCCTCGCATAGGAGAATCACCTTGCAGTGATGGCGATGGTCACGCTCGCTGATCTCATCAGCAATGTTGTTGACGGCAAATAAAGCCGATTTACCTTTGCGTTCGGCTACGAACGTCCCCACCCCTTGCATGCGCACTAACACACCATCGGCGGTGAGCTCAGAAAGAGCGCGACTTATGGTCATGCGACTCAATCCAAGTTCCTGAGCCAGTTCACTTTCCGAAGGTATACGTTCGTGAGCCGACCAGGTGCCACTCAAGATCAATTGGGTGATCATCTGTTTGACTTGTGCATAGAGCGGCGCGGGGGAATCACTGAGCTGATCGACCCGCGAAGGAAAATTCCGGGATTTCTTCGGCACGTGGTTCTCCTCATCAAACTGGACAGCGGCCTACTCCCACCGCAAACGCACGACCGAACGGGCAGAGCGCGTGCGAAGGAGCATCTGAGCGACCGAACAGCCGCTCGAAGGCATTCCGGTTACTTCAGGTTGCCACTGAGGAACTGCTGAAGGCGCTCGCTTTTGGGATTGCCCAGGACATCTTCAGGGAAACCCTGCTCTTCCACGAGCCCTTGATGGAGGAACAAAACCTGGTTCGACACCTTGCGCGCGAAGCTCATCTCATGGGTCACCATGATCATGGTTCGGCCTTCTTCGGCCAGACCCTGGATAACCTTAAGCACCTCGCCCACCAACTCCGGATCCAGCGCCGAAGTCGGCTCGTCGAACAACATGATCTCCGGCTCCATGGCCAGAGCCCGGGCAATAGCAACCCGCTGTTGCTGCCCGCCGGAGAGAAAGGCCGGGTATTGATCGGCGACGCGGGACGGCAAACCTACCTTGTCCAGGTAACGCCGGGCCCGCTCCTCTGCATCCTTCTTACTGACACCCAGTACCTGGCGCGGGGCCATCGTGATGTTGTCGAGCACGGTCATGTGGCTCCACAGATTGAAATGCTGAAACACCATCGCCAGGCGCGTGCGCAGGCGTTGCAGTTCATCGGCGTCGGCCACATGCATGCCGTGGCGGTCATGGATCATGCGAATCGGCTGGTTATCCAGGCCCATGGCACCGTCGTTGGGCGTTTCCAGAAAGTTGATACAACGCAAGAAGGTGCTCTTGCCCGATCCACTGGCGCCGATCAGGCTGATCACATCGCCTGTCTTGGCATTGAGCGAAACGCCCTTGAGCACTTCGTGGTTGCCATAGCTTTTATGCAGGTTTTCAACGGTCAATTTGTACATGTTCAAACATCCTGAATTAATGAGCCGGGCCGAGGAAAGACAGCCAACGGCGTTCAGCCAGACGGAACAGGCCAACCAGAGAGAAAGTAACTGCGAGGTAAATCGCGGCGGCGATACCGAACGACTGGAAAGTCAGGAACGTTGCCGAGTTGGCATCCCGGGCGACCTTGAGAATGTCCGGCACAGTGGCGGTGAACGCTACGGTGGTCGAGTGCAGCATCAGTATTACTTCGTTGCTGTAGTTCGGCAGCGAGCGACGCAGTGCAGACGGCATGATGATGTAGGCATATAACTTCCAGCCGCGCAGTCCGAAAGCCTTGGCTGCTTCGACCTCACCGTGATTCATGTTACGGATCGCCCCAGCGAAGATTTCTGTGGTGTACGCGCAAGTGTTCAGGGCGAAGGCCAGGATGGTGCAGTTCAATGCATCACGGAAGAATGCGTCGAGCATGGGCTGGGATCGCACCGCTGCAATGCTGTAAATGCCGGTGTAGCAGATCAGCAGCTGTATATACAGAGGCGTGCCACGGAACAAATAGGTATAGAACTGCACCGGCAATCGCACCCAAACGTTGGTCGAAACCCTGGCAATCGACAACGGAACCGACATCACGAAACCGAAGAAGAGCGAGGCACTGAGCAGCCACAGCGTCATCGCCAACCCGGTGATGTGGTAACCATCGTTATAGAGGAAGGGTTTCCAGTATTCCTGCAGTAGCTCGATCATCGCACGGCCTCCCGAGTGCCTGCGGCGTAGAAGATTTCCAGCCGGCGCAAGACGTAGTTCGATGCGGTGGTGATGATCAGATAAATCAAGGCCGCCAGCACCAGGAAAAAGAACAGTTGATAGGAGCTCTTGCCCGCGTCCTGAGCCACCTTGACCAAGTCGGCCAGGCCAATGATCGAGACCAGAGCGGTGGCCTTGAGAATGACCATCCAGTTATTGCCAATACCCGGCAAAGCAAAACGCATCATTTGCGGGAACAGCACGAAGCGGAAACGCTGGGCACGGGTCAGGCCGTAAGAAGTGGCTGCCTCCATCTGGCCACGGGGCACAGCGAGGATCGCGCCACGGAAAGTCTCGGTGAAATACGCCCCATAGATAAAGCCTAGAGTTATCACACCGGCACTGAATGGATTGATCTCAATGTAATCCCAACCCATGGCTGCGGTCAGATTGGTCAGCCAGGTTTGCAGGCTGTAGAAGATCAGCAGCATCAGAACCAGATCCGGCACTCCACGGATCAGCGTGGTGTAAGCCTGCGCGGGGACGCGCAACAGTGCCGACTTTGAAAGCTTGGCACTGGCACCGATCAGGCCCAAGACCACGCTTAGCAGCAAGCAAAGGAAGGATAACTTGACAGTCATCCAGGAGCCTTGCAGCAACAGTGGGCCGAAGCCCTTGAGACTGAAGCCTGACAGCCCCAGCATCTGCAATATGTTTTCTAACATTGGGGAGCCCTTCGTAAATCAGGAAAACGCCCATCCGCGAATGGGCGCAGCGTCGTTATTTGCCGCTGTAAATATTCTGATCACCGAAGTGTTTCTTTTGGATGGCCGCGTAGGTGCCGTCGTCGTGCAGCGCCTTTATACCTTTGTCCACCAGGGTTTTGAGCTCGGCGTTGCCTTTGAGGAGACCCATCGCCGTTTTCGCTGGCAGCAGCTCGTGATCGACTGGCTTACTGACTTCAAAGTCGGCGCCTTGCGGGGACTTCAGGAAACCCATTTCAGCTTGCATCATGTTCTGAATTGAGGCGTCGAGGCGACCAGTCACCAAGTCAGAATAAACTTGGTCTTGGTTGGAATAGGCCTGGGTCTTGATCCCGGCCTTGTTCAGCACGGCCTTGGCGTAGGCCTCCTCGGTGGTGCCCTGCTCATAGCCAACGGTTTTTCCGGCTAGCGTCTTGAGGTCTTCGCTTAGGCCAGAGCCCTTCTTGAACACGAACGACGTGGGCACCGAAAACAATTCGCTGGAGAAATCGATGACTTTTTCCCGCGATGAGGTCACGGTCATGGCAGAAATCACGCCGTCGAATTTGTTGGCCTTCAGGCCGGGAATCATGCCGTCGAAATCGCTTTCTACCCACTTGCACTTGACCTTCAGTTCAGCGCAAATCGCGTTACCCAGATCAATATCAAAGCCCACCAAGCTACCGTCGGCGGCCTTGGATTCGAAGGGCGCATAAGAGGGGTCAACACCAAAGCGCAACTCCTTGTACTCCTTGGCCAGGGCAGAGCCAGCAGCCACGCATAGAGCCAATACTGAAAGGGTCAAAATAGATTTTTTCATTGTTTTTATTCCTAAGAACCAACAGAAGCGCTTGTGGCGCACGAGTACAGTTATGGAGCACGTGTGTCGTTACACAGAACACACACAGACCCCAATTTGCGGATAAACGTGTCGAGACGCGTGGTCGACTCTAACGCGCAAATACATACTTGTACAGACAGGCATAGGCAATCAATCAGCCATTTATCTGGTCGACTGCTTCAGGAAGCGTGATGGAGGCTGGATGGTGCCGGGAATACGGCTGATTGAAGCGTCTGCGACACGAGCATAGCCTGACAGTCATCTGTTCCTGTGCGCCCATTCAATGGCAGGCGACTGCCCTGTCGATAGCGAGTGAACGGATCAACCAGCCGCACATAGGTGACGATTTTGCTCTGACTCCAGGCCCGGCGTATGACTACCAGGCAAGGTTCATCGGCATCGTTTTGCATGTGTTTGCTTTCGTCGTTGCTGGGGTGAGCCGATGTTCGGGATTTTGGGTCACCTGGACGCCCCGAGGCGCTGGCTAACAGTTGCAACGGTTGTCCCAGCAACCATGCGAGACTGGATGTTCAACAAAATCGCCCTGAATCGTTACCGGCTTTTCGGAAGGTATGACTCCACCCATCTTCCGACCGCCGATCACGACCGCCGCTTTTTTGAAAGCAAACCTGTAAATATGGTCTCTGGATACTCCTCGAGGTCGGGCATCGCCGTGACTTGCTAGGACGTAGATTCCGGCGCTTCGCCCCGATGGCGTTGATCGGCGTAGCAACTCTGATTTAACCTTCCCGAACGACGAGTTGATCGGTAGATGTTGCACTGTCCTTTCGAAGAGGAATGAATAACCTTGTCGTCCTTGTACTCTGAGACATAGGAAAGTTGGTCAAACGTCAGTCCCGTCTCCTCAGCCAGTTCACGCATCGCTGCCTGCAGGGCGTCTCGCCTTTTTTGACACGGCCACCTGGCAGGTTCCATTTGGCGTTGCGCTTGCGCCTGACGAACAATGTCGGAACGACGGCGCAGGAATCCCGACTCCAGATGAATCACCATCCCAAACGAACCTACTGATATCTGGATGGTTTACTCGTGCAGTATTAGAGAAACACTCCAGCCGAGCGCTACCTTGCCCGACGACTGTAGATTCCTTAAAGTCAAACCCACTGGGTCATCACTAGGATAACGGCGGGAGGTGCTACTCCTGCCAGCAGGGTCTGGCAAGCGATGATCCCAGCCATGAGGGGCGCATCTCCCCCTAGCTGCCTCGCCATGATGTACGAGGATGAGGCTGTGGGCAGCGCCTGGAATAGGAGTGCTGCAATTGCGGCCTTTCCTTCAAGCCCGAATAGATGGCAGGCCCAAAGCGTGACCAGTGGCATGATCAAAAACTTCACCAGCGACGAGTAACCAACCGGGTGTAGCCATTGCCTCATGCTCCCGAACTCAAGCGCGGCCCCCACGCAGAGTAAACCGAGCGGTAGTGACGCTTGCCCCAAAGCTTTGAGCACGGGCTCGATACCTACAGGTAGCCCCAGCCTAACGGCTGAATCAATCCGCCTGCGAAGCACGCCAGTACCAGCGGGCTCAGGGCCAACTGCTGAAGGAGTTTGCTTAAAGGCATCCTGCCGCCCGATCCGTACTTCGCGAAGACCATCACACACAGGATGCTCACTGTGGGCACTATCGCCGCGTTCGCGACGGCTGCCAGGGCTATGCCTTGCACACCGAACAAGCCCGCAGCTGCCGACACGCCCACGTAATTAGCTAACAGCTTCCTACGATTTTCCTTCTGGCTTCATTTCACGAAAAAACATTCGCCGATACTCAGAAGGCGAAGTGCCGAGATGAGCGCCGAATTGTTGCCTCAAGGATAAGGGGGTTCCAAAACCTGCCTCACCGGCAACGCATTCAATAGGTAAATCAGTCGTTTCAAGCAGTTCTTGCGCTCTGACGACTCGCTCAGCATTCAACCATTTAGAGACGGTACTGCCAGTGGCCTCCCTAAAGCGACGAGTAAACGTGCGCCTACTCATTTTCGCCATGTCTGCCAGGACGTCGAGCGATAGATCACTGGCTAGGTTCATTCGGGCCCACGCCAGTACATCAGACAAATGAGTCTCGCTGGATAGCTGCGGCACAGGATGTTCTACGTATTGAGCTTGGCCTCCTTGCCTATGCGGCGGCGTCACCAGCATCTTCGCGGTGCGATTCGCCACATCAGCACCGAGCCGCTGGCGTATCAGATGCAGGCAACAATCGATTGCCGCCACGGTTCCCGCAAAGGTCATGATGTTGCCATCACTGACATAGAGCACCTCGGGCCTGAAACGAACTTCAGGGAAGCGTCGCGCAAACTCGTCTCTGACTGCCCAGTGAGTGGTTGCTTCTTTGCCATCAAGCAGCCCGGCATCTCCGAGCACGAATGCTCCCAAACATAACCCGACTATGAGCTTTCCTTGGACATTAGCGAGCTGTAAGGCTTTCACGAGCTGTGCGGATGCAGCGACCGATTGATCGCCCCACGCTGGAATGACAATTACGTGAGAGGACTCCATCAGTTCCAGGCCATGAGTGACCTCCAAGCCGATGCCTTGGTCGCTACTCACCATACCCGGCGTCTCTGCGCAGTAACTAACCTCGTATCGAGGTTCACCAGGTGCGGATTGAGCCGTCCCCAGCACCACTCCCGGCACAGAGAGATGGAACAGGCTCACGCCGTTGAAAGCTAGAACAGCAACACGTATGGATTGCATCAGGCCGCCTCGGATTTGCCGTGTAATTGCTATCGAACGCATACAGGAATTGTGAGCGATCGTTCACAGTGATGTATTTCAAGGACGGAAGGGAACGTCGCCCCCCTAATCGCATAAATCCAGACCCCGCGTATCGCTTGGCCCGATTATATCGAAATATGTCATTCAGGCCACTGTCAGGCTTAAAAGCATTCGGCAAGAATGGTGTTCTCGATGTATCTACAGGATTAATCACATGAACTTCAGAACGCTTCCGCTTGCCCTCAGCATTGTTTGCGCTGCTGCCGCCACTCCGGCATTTGCGGTCTCAAACGTCACCAACGCGCCGGACGCATCCCATAAAGTGGACTTGCAGCAAGTTCGTAACGCAACGGTGAAAATCACCTACGGCGGCACGACCTTCCTGATCGACCCTATGCTGGCCAAAAAGGGAGCCTACCCAGGGTTTGAAAATACCTACCGGAGCAACCTGCGCAATCCTCTGGTTGATCTGACCGAGTCGCCCGCTGAAGTTATCTCTGGTGTCGACGCAGTCATCGTCACGCATACGCATCTTGACCACTGGGACGATGCCGCACAAAAAGCGCTGCCTAAAGACATCCCATTGTTCACGCAGCATGAAGAAGACGCGCAGCTGATTCGCTCCCAAGGCTTCAAGAATGTGCGCGTACTGACTGATGAAGCTGAATTCGGGGGCGTCAAAATCACCAAGACCGGTGGTCAGCATGGCACTGACGAAATGTATGCCGTACCAGCTTTGGCTAAACCTCTGGGCGAAGCCATGGGCGTCGTTTTTCAAGCGCCAGGCTACAAGACCCTCTACCTCGCCGGTGACACTATCTGGCGTAAAGAGGTCGACCAGACCATCGAGAAATATCACCCCGAGGTCATCGTGCTCAATGCTGGGAAAGCAAAAATGACCGGCTACGAGGGTGCGATCATCATGGGCGAGGAGGACGTTCTGCGCGCGTCAAAGGCCGCGAAGAACGCGAAAATCGTCGCCGTGCACATGGACGCAATCAATCACATGTCCCTGACCCGCGATGAATTGCGCACCTATGTCAAGAAGCAGGGTATCGAGAGTCGCGTAGATATTCCGGAAGATGGCGCTTCGTTGGAGTTTTGATTTAAAGCACCGGGAGCCGCTGTTGAAGGCGGCTCGTGATCACCTATTAGCGACTGGGTTCTCACGAAGAGAGTGGTTTATTCAACGGCCCGCTTTTACGCAGTCTGTCAGAGGCAGATCAGCCTTCACGGAAAAAACAAATTAGTGACTTAATTGGAGATCGTTATGAAACGAGGCCTTGTTGTAGTTGATCTGCAAAACGAATACCTGCCGACTGGCAAATTGCCTTTGTCTGGGGTCGAAGCAGCTGTGGCGAATGCTAGCCGAGTGATTAGTCGCGCGCGAGATACAGGCATTCCAGTTTTCCATATACGACATGAATCCGATAATGAGGGTGCCACGATATTTATCAAGGGATCTAGCGGAGCGGAAATTCAGACCGCTGTAGCTCCTGTTGGTCAAGAACCCGTGATCGTTAAAAAGCACATCAACGCCTTCAGAGACACTGATCTCAAGAAGCAGCTAGATGCTTTCGATGTCCAGGATGTCGTGGTGGTGGGTGCGATGAGCCACATGTGCATCGACGCTGTCGTGCGTGCTGCGGCGGACATGGGTTATCCGGTTACTGTGCTGCATGATGCCTGCGCCACCCTGGATCTCACATTTCGCGGCGTGAACGTGCCTGCCGCTCAAGCGCATGCGGCGATGATGGCAGCATTTGAGTTCGGCTACGCCACCGTTAAATCTGTGGACGAGTACCTCTCGGCTTAAACGCGTAACGGTTCAGTTTTTCGGAGCCCGTGCGGGCTCCTTCTAGTTTCTAGTCATGATCGTGCGAGCTACACGAAAGCGGTTTGCCCCCCGCTTTACTCCCAGAGATTTGTTCGACAAAGCATGGGAAACCCCTGTGCTGAAGCTGGCCCAAGAAATAGGTATATCAGACGTTGCGCTGTCCAAAGCCTGTCGGAAACCCCACGGCGCTTCGCGTCTTGTTCGAGTGAATGCACCTGGGCCACTACCTCGACTCCGGCGATGACATCCAGCTCTCTCTTAGCGAGTCTGAGGGCTACTTCATAGCCAAACCCTGTACCTGCTCCCGTAACGAGCACTCTCATGATTTTCTCCTAGATGGTGATATTTAAGAGGTGGCCGAATGAGGGGTGCATTTCGTCAGCACATGGTTTATCTGTCCGGAATAAAGGAACGCTCGTTCAACAAATCTACTCATGCCCTGACGAGCGGTTACGGAGTATGTCTCACCAAAAAATTCTGAATCATTCGTCAATATCACCCTCTATCTTTCATTCTCGGAGAAATTGAGGGGAGTCGTTTGAACTACCTGGATTGGGTTCAGTGGCCTGCGATGCTGGTAACGGTATTTGCCGCTTGGTTGATCGGATCTCAACGACCTGCAAGGCGAATGACGGGATTTGTATGTTTCAGCCTGAGCAATATGCTGTGGGTGATTTGGGGGGTGTACGTAGAAGCCTATGCTCTCATCGTCTTGCAGATTTGCCTTTTCCTAATGAACCTTCGCGGGTTCAAGAAGAACCTCGATGTACACTAGGTTTATCCGTCAAAATCAGGCGCTTTCAGGTACTAATCCGTACCTCTGGCACTGGGCATCAGGAAGCTCGGTATCCATTGAGATTCTTATTGAAGCCACGGGCGTTCAGGCCCCGAAGTGCGCACTCGAGCAGAATCAATGCATATGCGTTCGCATGAAGTCCCCAGATCACCTTCAAAGCATTACTCGCGATGAGTCCCCAGAAAAGGATCATCCGCCGACGTAGCTGTTGAGAACCAATGAACCAGGCTGAAATTACTGTCACGGTCATCGCGTGCCATTGCCAAGATCAATGTATTCCAAGCCCACTCGCTCGGCAGTAAAGCGGTTGATCACAATGCCGCACCTAGAGACGTCAGATAGCATCCAAGGCTTGGCCCCGTTGGTCGCACGACCGCTCTCTTTTCGCTCAGTGACCCAGAGATGATTTCTCCGACTTAAAGAAAATGAGCGTTCGGTAGCGATGACTCACTGAGATGAGAATTCCAAGCTGCATACGCGGCCGAATGTTGGGTTACAGCCGCACACCACCTTTCACCGGAAAGCTCGCGAGTTGCGACCAACATCATCATTTGGTTAATAGCTGCATCTAGATCTAAAAGCAGCTCATGAGATTTAAATCTAAAGTCGTCCGCTGCGTTCATGTCGGATCCTGTGCTCAGCGGGTCTGATTCGATGTTACGAGTTGCAGTACCCGCCAAGAATCTTGATTGCGGTTTTTTATGGATCAGTCAGAGCGATGGACGGCAATAATCTTGTCTGGTGAGAGCTGACCTATGCCCCTGGACTTAGATCAATCACTGTCCACGCCTTTTTATCCGTTTGAATGGATTACCATCGGTAACGTGACCACGAATTCGCTACCCATGCCATCACCCTTGCTCATACCGGTAACTTCGCCGCCGTGCGCCTCAACCAGCTCGCGGACTACTGTCAGTCCGATGCCCAAGCCTGACCCATTGAATCCGACGGCATGCACGTCTTGAACATAGGGGTCGAAAATAAACGGCAGTGCTTTAGCGGAAATGCCGATTCCATTGTCGGAAATGGTTATCTGCAAAACGTCGGACGCTACTGTTACAGAGAGTTCGATTCTACCGTGGGTCGGGGTGTATTTAGCCGCATTCGCCAGAAGGTTGTGAAGAATCTGCGCGAGGCGCCCCGGGTCACCATTTACCATCAAGATGCCATCGGGAAGATGGGCGTCGAAACGCTGCTCTTGTGCGCTCATCAAAGGGCGACACGCATCAATGGCCTCACGTAGAACTTGAATCATGTCGACATCGCGGCGATTGAGTCGCAACTTACCAGTGCAGGCACGGGAGACGTCCAGCAGATCGTCGACCAGCTGTGACATATGTTGCACTTGGCCTTCGATCAACTCCCGCATCCGAGGCAGCTGATCGCTAGGCAAACGCACCATACGTTCTGCAATCATGCTGATGGGTGTTAATGGGTTACGTAGCTCATGGGCCACTGTCGCCAGTATGCTTTTTTGCTGACTCAGTGCGCGCTCGGCTACAGCCTGAAGGTCTTGAGCGCTGAGCGCGGCTATGACCAGCTGTGCATTAGCCTCACGCAGTTCCTGGTACAAACGCTGCTCTTCCAAGCGAGGGGCGACTATAGCGTCTGACGGCACCAGCAGTTTCGCCGGTACGTGCTGCGGATTAGCCTCAATCACCTGTTCAACCTGCTGACTATCCACCAGCCGGCTGCTGGTGTCGCTCAACTCTTTTTGAAGAGCTGCCAGCACGGCGCGTGCTTCAACGGTTTTCTGGCCAAGCAGGAAGAGTTCGTGAGCGGCATTAGCGATCTCACGCTCATTCGTGCCATCGACATTACTCATGAGTCGGGCTCAAGCATTTTTATCTCCTGGATGTGATACACCTGAAATCCGCTTTGTGGGTCGGCCTCCGAGCAGACCTTCTTGTTCATGAAGCATTTCGCCAATCTGCAAGCCGTTTTCATCGACGCGGTACAAGCGCAGCTCATCGGAGTGGGCGCTGGCCCGCAACTTGACCACGGCCATGATGCGCAGTAAGCGACTCTCTACTTCGATATAGCGTTGGACAATGATCGCATCGGTGAGAAACGCCGTGCCGTAAGGGCTGAAACGCAAGTCGGTGTAGCGGTCTTCCAGCTCGGAGGTCATCAGAACACTGACCCCGGCACCAGTCAGTGCGGTGACCATTCGCGACAGCGATTCACGGAAGTCTTCGCGGAAGGTCGGCGCCAGCGCCAGTTCGAAGCCCGACAACGAGTCGATCACTAAACGAGTGGCTTTCAGGCGAGATATCTCGGCCAACAGCAACTGGACGATTTCGTCGATGGACAAGTCCGGTGCACGACTGTCCACCAAGCCTACCTGACCGCTTTGGATCAACTGAATGAGGGCGGCATTTTGAAAATGATTGGGCCGTTGTTCGAACACCGCGATCACACCGGTTTCACCGTTGCGTGCGCCTTCTGCGAGGAACGTCGCTGCCAGGATGCTTTTGCCCGACCCCGACGGCCCGGCCACTAGCAAGGAATAACCACGGGGCAGGCCGCCACCCAGCATCTCGTCGAGCTGTGGCACGCCCATTTTCAGGCGCTTGATGGGGATCTCCAGCGGCGCTTCAACCGGGTTGAGTGGCGCGGGTGCAAACACCTTGATCCCCGACGTCGCAATGCGGAAGGTGTGCAAGCCCGGTAACGTGGGCTGGCCGCGCATCTTCATGATTTCAATCTTGCGTACCATGGAATTGCGCTGCACGCTCTGACGCAGCCAGATCAAGCCATCGGCCACGGTGAAAATCGGGTTGGTGTCGGTTTCGGTAAAGTATTCGCCAATCAGGAAGGTCGTCGCCTGCCAGGTGGTCATCAACATGCCCAGTTGCTGAACGAATTGCGGCAGGTTGTTGTTGGGGTTGTCCTGGGTCTGGCTGGCCAGCACCACCGAACGGAACGAGTCGACGAACACCAGCGCTGGAGAGTGCGCCTCGACTTCGCTGACGATGCGCCTCAGCACTTCGTCCAGATTCCCGGCCAGGGTGTCGTCGGTCAGGTTGATATAGCGGATCGACTGGTTGATCGCTTCGCTGTCGAAAAAGTCGAATTGCTGCTGATAACGCAACATCTTCAGCGGCGGCTCGCCCAGTACGGTAAAGAACAGCGCCGGGCGCTCGGGCGTCGCCAGGGCAAACATCATCTGGTGCGCCAGGGTAGTTTTGCCGCAACCCGGCGGGCCGGCGATCAGGTTGAACGAAAACTCCGGCAGTCCTCCGCCCAGCACCTCGTCCAGTCCTGGCACACCGGTGGCCAGGCGGTTGATAGTCACTTTGGTGCTCATGGCGAATTTTCCTGCGAAGGGGTGTCGCTCAATAAAGGTTCCCACATACCACGAAGCAAACGTGCGGTGAGCGAGGGCCCGATCAGCGTGGTCAGCAGTGCGTAAAAGGTAGTCAGCAACACTTCACCGAAAAACAGCGCATCGGCGTCGCTTTGCTCAACGATTACGGATTTGAGGGCAATCAGATCCATGCCTGCCTGCACTCTGTCACAGGTGCCGGCCAGTCGCGGATGAGTGGAAACGCACAGATTGAGGCTGCGGCGATAAAGCGCGACAACCCCTTGCTGGCCGATGATGGGCCTGAGGGCTGCGTCCATATCCTGCAAGGTTGAAATAATTGCGTGGGCGGTCTTTGCAAGATCAGCAATGTCACCGACCCGGCGCGCCAGAGAAGCTACGATCTGGCGGCCCTCTTCGCTTTCCCTGGACATGGCTCACTAATTTTTGATGGGCACCTATCGATGGTACACCCTATAACCTGTGATCGAGTTTTCATTTGGGCGCAGAGCTGATGATGTCCGGATGCCAGCTAGGTGGCTGAAAAAAAGTAGTCCCAAACAGCAAGGACTTGCCTCTCTGTCTACGTCTCAAACACCTGGATTTGCGATTTGGATATAAACCGACCAAATGCCAAGCAATATCCAGAACGTCGCAAAGATCCAAGGTGTGCGCACCGAAAACAGCAACGCCTTTCGATACCCCTTTTGCGTGGACTCTCTCTCACAAAATAAAGGCGATTCGTCATACGCCAACCCCATTAAAGGCTCGCTATGCAATAGCTCACTCTGCTTGAAATGCCAATGGCCGATAATGTCGTATGCCGCACGAATACCGGGCCAAGCATTCAACGAACTTAGCACTCCAAGCAACGTAAGAAACGGTGGTACTACCAGCGTGAACAACTTGCCCCATTCGGGGTTGAGATTGCCCATAGAAGAGGCAAATGCGATGACCAAAAAAGACTGAGATGCCAGAAAGGCGTCAGTACGATTAGCCAAGATGCTGGTTTCGTACTGAATCTCTCTTCGGTAAAAATCCAAGCGTTCCTTTGGCGACCCGAACATCCTGGCATTGTGCTCGTTTAGTGCGGTGTCACTTATCTGTGAAGTCAAAATTCTCGGCACGGTGGGTTCATCCTCATCAAACATGTGAAGCCGGCTTTCCACCCATCCCAACCTGCGAATTGAATTGGATATCTCCCACGTTAGCATTGGTACTCACTAATATCTGTGTTAGCCGGACGTTTAACCGCATTCCTCCGCAAGGCCAACAAAAATGGCCCTCTCGGGCCGTTTTGTACTCAAACTAAACTCACTTGGAAAGCCGGGACTCGACGGTGTCGGAGCCGTGTTCAGCTTTCCATTCTTTAAGACCCTTGTGGTTACCGCCTTTGGTTTCGATGACCTCGCCGGTATGCGGATTTTTGTAGACTTTTACCCGCGAGGCGCGCTCAGCATGTCGCAGATGACAACTGTCGCCACTTCGTACTCATGATGTATTTCTAACGCTTTTGCTAAAAACACTTCTTGCCGACTCATAGGACTCTCCTGCATCAGACAAAAAGCATTGATCGAGATTGTCAATCTCAGCTAGTGAGCCCGTCCTTTTCAGAATCTGCAATTTAAATATTTGTGTTAGGCGTATTCATAAAGGCATCCCAGCTTTTATAGGCGTCGTGCTGCCTCTTGCTGGCAAAATCCCAGTCGGGGCCTGAAACGCATTTGGATGTCACCAGCGTCATCATTTCCATCGTAGCGGCGTCGAGTTCTATCAGGAGCTCGTGTGATTTCATCCTGAAATCTTCGATCGATGCCATTAGCTTTGCCTCGGCGCGGAGGTCACCGCCATTGAGAAACAACTGCTCCTCGAGCGGTGGAGTACGAACACGCCAAATAATTCATACCGTCTGATCGCTGGTTCGTTTAGCCCCGAACCTTCTCCGTCAAAGTCAGCCGCTATAGCGGGACGGAAGAGTCGTGCATGAAATAAGGGAGCGGCCCGATCTTTGTCCCCGCGTTTGAAAGCGACGCGGATCAGTCGATGTCGCCGACAATGCGCACAGCGCGCTGGACGCCATCGACAGAAACGAAAAGTTCTTCAAACTGACGCTCGCGGTATTGACGTCCCCCGGCGTTACGGCGTTCGGCCAGAAGCAGCCATTCAAATTACCCAAATTAGATTCATACATGAAAGATTCACATCGACAAACAGCTCGAACTTGCGGCTTGAATTGAAAGGTGGCCAGCAAGGCAACGGGCCCTCCTGATGAGCGCCCCGCCTCTACTTGGACAGGAGAAAACGCAAAGCCCGGTGATGCATAGAGAGATCCGTGTCTTTCCAAACTCCTGAACTAGCTTAGATAGATGTCTTTCAAAGATTCTTCGGTCACGCTTTTCCCCGCCAACACGGAAACGATCTCCCCGACGCGAATCGCATATACCCGGGTCGCCATCTGGATGGCTTCCACTGTTTTCTGTTCGACTAGCAGGATTGGCGTTTTACGCGAGCGGATCTCTCGAAGGGTATCCAGCACAATCTCAGTTATTTTAGGTGAAAGCCCCATTGTCGGCTCATCCAAAATCAACAAATCCGGACGGGACATAATCGCCTGGGCAATGGACAGCATTTGTTGCTCGCCGCCGGACATGGTGCCCGCATGCTGTTTGCGTCTTTCCTTCAGCAGCTGGTACATATCCTCGATATCTTCATCAATGGCTTTGCAACCTATCTCGTGTTAATCCACGAGATGCCATCAATTAGAAGTCATCAATATCAACTATACAATTCCTACCCTTGGATTTTGCGTGATAGAGCGCACTGTCTGCGGAAATTAACAACTGCTTGAGAGTGGATCGCGATTCATTCATCGAGGCACACCCAATACTGACTGTGATTTTAATTTCCTCACCACCAGTATCGACACTAGATGCTTCAATGCTGCTCCTGAGTCGCTCCGCAGTAACTGACGCATCCAGGCTATTTATCTTAGGCAACATAACGACAAACTCTTCTCCCCCAAACCTAGCTATAGTATCTCCGGGACGAAGAATTCCCTCAGCAATTTTCACTATAGACTTAAGAACTTCGTCGCCAATGGGATGCCCCCAGCTATCATTAACATGCTTGAAGTGATCGGCGTCTAGCATGATTATCGATATTGAGTGCTCGTATCGACTTGCCCGAGCAAACTCTTTCTCTGCCAAGTTGAAAAAGTGAGCGCGATTAACTGCGCCTGTGAGGTGGTCTTTAGTGAGCAAGTTGGCCAGATTATCACTCGACACCTTTCGCTCGGTGATATCTCGAAGCACAACTGTATAGCCAGAAAACTCATCATCGTCTTCACGTAGAACGGCGATCATCGTTTGAGCGAAAAAACTGTGTCCTGATTTGTGTTGGCAAAGATAGTCTCGTGAATGCCAACCTTCTTCACGTGCGAATGTGAGATGTTCATCCAAAACATTAACTTCCAAGGCGGACATTGCTGGTAAGGCGAGTGATCGGGATTGCCACGTTCCCCGAATCGCATCAATTTCCCGTTTAGGCTTCGTCTATCCCCCGGCAGCGTTTCTAGTACCGCGTTCCATTACTTGACAGGGATGACTGGCTGCAGTGCCTTTTTGGCTGGGGCCGATAATTGCCGTAGGCCCGTCAATCCTTACGAGGGTTCTGTCAACGATTCACATATGTTAGCCATGCGGGTTGGGTCACTAGCCCCCGTACCTCCGTGCAATTCGGATGTACTGCGCACCCCGTCACCGGACTGCGTTCTCTTGCAAGAAGGACATTGTTAATCGGGCTTCACACCTCAGGATTGGCTCCTGACGCATGCCGATCTAGTGAACTGACGGATACACGACAGGCTCGTTACTCCCGGACAGCGGAGTTGAGCAATGAGATTCGGAGCTTACAGCGCGTACCCGGACGGTATAGCTTTCGAAGCAAAGCACGCGCCTTCTCGTGTCGCACCATGGCCCGGATTATACCCAATCAAGCAACGAATCGCGGCGTCAAAACCTGATGCGGACGGTTGCGCCAGAGATCAAAACCGTCGAGCAGCCAGTTCAGCTCTTGTACCGTTAGCACGATCGCCTCGTCAGTGACGTCGGGCGAGGTTTTGAACCGTTTAGACTCTAGGCGCTTGAGCCAAAGGCAGAAGCCGTTGCGCTGGTAAGTAGGCCGTAGGAGTTTCACCTTCAGCCTCTCGCAGAACCGTACGTGAGCCTCTCAACTCATACGGCTCCCGTTGCCCGGTCGAAACTCATTTCCATAAACATGCCAGTGCACGAACAACGATGGACAGGCTTTCTTCATCCGGTTGAGCCAATCAACACTGCGGCGCTTGTGCCCCGCCAGTGGTTTGTACTTCTGACGGGCCCAGCGTTGCAGCTTCAAGTCAAAGTGATTGAAGACCTTGCGCATGACCATTTTGTAGAAAGCCCCATAGTAGTTCCACCACCCGCGCAGGGTAGCGTTGTACTGTTGTGACAACTCAAGAAGGCTGACCGGTGTTTGCCGCTGGATATTCCAGCTGCGAGTTCGTTGACGCATTCTTTTTAACGCCTCATTACTGGCCCCGGGCAGGAAGTTGGTAAACCGGCGTCCATTATTGCCCCATGCCTCCCGTGGCCGGAAGGTGAACCCCAGAAACGTGAACTGCGTCGTTGGGTACGCTGCTTTGCGGTTACTGTCTTTGCAATACACAATCTTCGACTTTTCCGGGTGCATGGTCAGCAGACATACTTCCAACCGTGCCTTGATTGCCGCCATGACCTCACACGCCTGCTTTTCGCTACGGCAGTGAACCACCGCATCGTCGGCGTAGCATGCAAATGGACAACCTGGAAAAGTCCGTTGCATCCAGGCATCGAACGCATAGTGCATAAACAGATTCATCAATAAGGGACTGACAACCCCACCTTGGGGTGTACCGCTTTCACGCGGAACCTGAACGCCGTCAGCAGTCTCAAACGGCGCTTTAAGCCACCGTTCGATATACAACAGAATCCATTCATCCTTTATGTGATGCCTGACCGCTTTGAGCAGCAGCTCATGATCAATGTGATCAAAGGCTCCCTTGATATCGAACTCCACCACCCAATTGATATTCCAGCAACGCCTACGAGTGATCTCCACTGCCTGTTTGGCTGACTTTCCCGGCCGGTATCCATAGGAATCCGGATGGAACAGACAGTCCAGACTCGGCTCTATAAGCAACTTGATGGCGGTCTGAGCCACCCGATCGGCTACTGTTGGAATACCCAGCTTGCGTTTGCCTCCTGATTGCTTCGGAATTTCCACCTGCCGAACCGGTGGCGGAAAATAGGAACCCGACGACATGCGGTTCCAAACCTTGTACAGGTTCCGTTGCAGCTTCTGCTCGAACTGGGCAATAGATTGTTCATCTATCCCAGCGGCTCCTCGATTGGCTTTCACTCGCTGGAAGGCCTCCCAAACTGTCAGCTTGGAAATGCTGTTCGACTTTGCTGCGCTCATGCCGCTCTTCCCCGCCGAAGCCGGTTGACGACATAAGCGAGCTGGGCAACGCCATCCCTTCGCTCCACTCTCATTACAAGAACTTCATCACTACTACGAATGGCTCCGCCCCTCGGCCTTTGCATCGGTATTCTTCCTTGCGGTGGTAGCCGCTTGTCATTTCCCTTGGCATCAAAGGCGAGGTTCTCACGTTCCATATCAAAGCCTGTATTGAGCTCATGCCGCCTATACACCGGCTGCCATCTGGACAGTAGACAGATATCTTCCAGACTAATCCCGAGGCTACTGGGCGACCTCGGTTTTGACAGCGCTTGAATCCTTAACGATGCGTCTTCGGACGGTTTGCTTTCGCTCATCTTCTCAATACGTACCTGACGCCGTTATCGGCGCCTTTTCCAACGGTCGCTCACCACCACGCCTTTTGAACGCAGCAGCACCGGGCGGTTTGAAGCCAGCTCCTGCAAGCAGACTCCGGGAGGCCTACTCCCATCTTTGATACAGCATCGCTGGCTGACGCCAGCGTTCGTGACACACCCCAGTAGAGGATTTTCACTCGATTACGGTGGCGATTCAGAAAAACAAATAGCACGGGGTCGAACACGGCGACTTTAATATCCAGTTCGACCAGCGCAGCCAGGCCATCGATAGACTTTCGGAAGTCCACTGGCTTGGGGTAGAGGTACACTTTTTCGACTTTTGCATCGGGTCGCATCATGAGGTGCTGGCTCCAGAAAGAGTTGGGGAGCACAGCTTCGAGCATCAGATTTCGACTTGGAATGTGGGCTTCATGGAGCGCTTACTCTGTTCCAGCTTTCAATCCTGTGGGATTAAAAAGCTAAAGAAAACAGAAGAAAAAACCGGCGGCATCCTATCGGATAAAGGTGTTTGGGGGCAGCGCTGCTTTTCTCTTGCCTTCAAATATATAAACCCTGTTCCATCCTTGTATAAAGGCCCACTCTCACCATCAAGAATTTAATTCTGGAATCCGCTCCGGGTTTTATACTGTGGTTCCCAACAGGGTACCGACTCCTGCTGCCACCGCCATCGAAAGCGCACTCCAAAAAGTCACACGTAAAACCCCATTTTTAATATTCGCCCCGCCGACCTTGGCCGCCAAGCCGCCAAGGATAGCAAGGAAGACCAACGACGCGACGACGATGACTGGGATGAGATGTTCTTGTGGAACTACTACGACCACGAGTAATGGTAGTGCCGCACCTACGGCAAAGCTTAGCGCAGATGCAAGAGCAGCCTGTAATGGCTTTGCACTCATCGCATCGGTGATTCCCAACTCATCTCGGGCATGCGCCCCCAAGGCGTCGTGATCCATTAGTTTAGTCGCGACTTCTTTTGCAAGCGGCACCTCAAGTCCTCGCTCAACATAAATTCCTGTCAGTTCACGATTCTCGCCCTTCGGATTTTCCTGAATCTCAATTCGCTCCGTCTCTAGGGCAGCCGCTTCCGTGTCGGCTTGGGACTGCACGGAAACGTACTCTCCGGTAGCCATCGACATAGCACCGGCGACGAGAGCAGAGACACCCGCTATAAGGATGCTGTTGTGAGTTGCGTGAGAGGCGGCTACGCCCAGAATCAGACTTGAAGTTGAAACGATTCCGTCATTGGCCCCCAATACGGCAGCGCGCAGCCAACCAATGTTGTCTATTGAGTGTTTCTCTTTATGATGCGCTGCCATTCTGGAATTCTCCGTGTGAAAAATTGCATTAGGTCGGGTCACTCTGGCGTCATGAGCACCGTGAGATTCATGTTGATGAGCGGAGATCCAATCACCGGTAATGACTGAATCAACCGATTAAATTTCAGAAAGATGCTTTACGCTGCCAGCATGCCCCAGAACATACCGATCACGGCAAAAGCCATTACGATAGTACATCGTGTTTAACAAAAAAGGCCCTCGAAGGGCCCTTTTGTACTCAAACCAAAATCACTTGGTCAGCCAGGATTCGACGATTGCGGAGCCGTGCTCTGCTTTCCATTACTTCCGCATTTGTATTGCCAATGTATTTCTCAAGACCGTGAGGAAACGATTGGGTCGATTGCTGCCCGATACACAGGAGTTGATGATCGTCCGCCCAATACATGTTACGGCAAGAAACTACCTCTATTGCCGAGCCAACATACAAATGCAGTTCAGTGAGATTTGAACCAGCTGGGGTGCAGCACAGGAAAATGCTCCTTTAGCCAATCCACGAATGCATCCACCTGAGGTGCAAGATGCGTTCTGCTTGGGTACAACACGGAAACCAGGCGAGGCTTTGGACGAAATGCCCTGAGCACTTCAACCAGCTCTCCGCTTGCGAGGAAAGTCTCAACGGTAATTCCCGGAGCTTGAACAATGCCGAAACCTGCAACACCGCATTGAACGTAGGCATTCGACTCATTCACAGTGATACCACCATGAGGCGTATGTGGACGATCTTCACCGTCTACCGAGAAATGCCAAGGCAGCGGTCTGTTATTTTGACCGGAAAGGAAGCTGACACATTGGTGGTCTGCTAAATCATTTAGGGTTTTGGGTGCCCCGCAGGCTTCGAGATAGCTTGGAGACGCACAGGTCACCATGGTGGCGGTACCAATTTCTCTAGCTACCATGCTTGAGTCCGGGAGGTCACCGATTCGCAATGCACAGTCGATGCCCTCGGCTACGAGATCTACCGCACGGTCGGTCACGCCCAGCGAAAGCTCGATTTCGGGAAATGCCTCTGTAAATTTTCTCAGGTTTTCCATGAAGCTGTGCTGGGAAAATGCAGTGGGGATGTCAATGCGAAGCCGTCCCCGCAACGTCGATCCACTACGGTCGAACATGGAAGTGGCTTCTGCGATTGTTGCCAAAATCTCTTTGACACGCTCATAAAACCGCTCGCCCTCAGCAGTCAGTTTCACTTTACGGGTAGTGCGTTGGAACAGGCGGACACCCAGCGAAGCTTCCAGATCCTGAATGGTGCGTGTGACGTGCGGGCGTCCTGCCTGCATTGCCTCCGCGACTTTTGTGAAGCTTCCCAACTCAGCCAGCTTGGCGAATACCTGCATCGACTGTAGAAGCTCCATAAGTCTCTTTCTCGGGAAACATGATAACTGGATGATTGTTGCTGATCAGGATAACAATCCTGTTGGTTTCTGCACATTTATCTACTGCCGCGAAATCTCAACAATGTCCTAAGCGTGAGGGAGGAGCTTTCCTCCCCTGCTCTTTCAAAATTGCTGGAGACTGAAAATGAAAGCGTGGCTTCTGAAAGATTTCGGATTGGACAATCTTGTGCAGGGGGAAGCTGAGACACCCGTGCCCAAAGCTGGAGAATTGCTGGTAAAAGTAGGGGCTGTATCGCTCAACTTCCGGGACAAGGCAATCGTTGACGGCATCTATGAGCCTCATATGGTGCCCAAGCCGCTAATCCCTGTAAGCGATGCGGCAGGTACTGTCGTAGCAGTCGGTGATGGCGTCAGCCGCTTCGCTATCGGAGATCGAGTTAACTCACATCTTTACTCACGTTGGTTGGATGGCATGCCAGGGCCTGATGAGCCCAATTACTGCTTCGGCTCGCCATTGCCGGGCGGTCTGGCGGAGTACATGATTATCCATGAAGACAGCGCGGTAAGTGCTCCCGACAATATGTCAGATGAGGAAGCTGCGACGCTTCCAATTGCTGCTCTGACGGCATGGTATGCGCTCGTTGATTTCGGCCAGATCGAGGCAGGCCAAACCGTTTTGGTTCAGGGCTCAGGGGGTGTTTCTGTTTTCGCTGCACAAATTGCAACGGCACTTGGCGCCAAAGTTATCGTCACTTCCAGTCGAGATGACAATCTGCAAGCAGTGAAAAAACTGGGTGCTGTTGCGGGTGTAAATTATCGCACTAGCCCTGAGTGGGCAGAGGAAGTACTAAAGCTCACTGACGGCAAGGGGGTCGATCTCCTGCTGGATGTGGCAGGCGGGGATGGCATCAATCAATCGGTTGCAGCGACAAAGGCAGGAGGACGTATCGCACAGATCGGCTTCCTGACCGGCCAAACCTCTGCGCTGAACCTGATGCCTTTGATCTTCCGGCAAACAACGATTCGTGGCATCGCCGTTGCTCCTCGCTCCTCATTTGATCGCATGAACGAATTCTTGAATGAGCACAAGATTCGCCCGGTAATCGACCACGTGTATCCATTTGATCAAGCACGCCAAGCGTATGAGCACTTGGCCAGAGGCGCCTTTGGTAAAGTAGTAATCAAAATTTCGTAAGATCAAGAAAGGACTGGGTCATCCGGCGGTTGAATACCGACTCCACTAACTAAAGTCGATGGCTGTGATCGAAGGGTTCCAGCGCAGAAGCCCTAGATAGTCGAGCACAAAGCCGCCGGACGGCTCAAGTAATTAAGGCGCTACATGCGTTTGGAAAATCTTGCTAACCACAGTCCACTTACCTTCGACTTTCAGCAGATGGAAGAAGTCAGTGAAAGAGATGCCTGACATGTCGTTAGCGTCGATGCGAGCGCTAGCCGCGGTACCGACGATCTCGATGCGGACTATAGCGGCCTGTGCGTCAGGAGATGGACGGAAACCCTTGTCGATCCCATCGAACAGGATTGGAATCGCGCCGCCTGCCAGCTTGCCATCGGCGCCGACGCTGTACATCGTCGCATGTTCGTTGAAAGCGGGCTTCATGATACTGCTCTTGGCCTGCTTGCAGCCCTCAATGTACTTGTTCAGCACCTCGGTGATAGCTTGGTATTCTTCTACGTACGTAGGTTTGCTCATTGTTTTACTACTGATAACTTGTTGGTCGCTCGGTAGGTTTTCTGCTTGAGCAATCGCGCCCAAGCTCGAAATTACTGCCACAAAAAACAAATTCTTGATAAAAGTAATTTTCATTTAGTTGCTCTTAATAAGGTTGGCAATTACTGATTTATACTCAACTGCAAAAAGCACAGCAGACGTTCCGAAAACTTCGGTGCTGCTGTTGCATCGCAATGAAATGAAATGAAATGAACGATGTGTTTTCAATAATTAATGCCGCAGTTTCACCGTAACCTGCGGACTCTTTGTTTTTGAAACTACTTGCTCAGGCTGGTCTTAAGTTCTTGAGATGCCTGCTCGATCGCGGTGCGGGGCGCCGGCAGATGGCTGAATGCGTTCGACAGCCCAAAATCGTGAATCATGCCGTTGTAGCGTACCGACTTCACAGGTACACCCGCAGCGTCGAGCTTGCGGCCGTAAGCTTCAGCTTCATCGCGCAGGACATCGAATTCGGCAGTTTGGATCAGCGTCGGCGGCAAGCCCTTCAACTGCTCGGTTGTCGCCTGCAGCGGCGAAGCGTAAATCTGCTTGCGTGCTTCGGCGTCGAGTGCGTAATTGTCCCAGAACCACACCATCAAGTCCTTCGTCAGGAAGTAGCCGTTGGCAAACTCCTTGTAGGACGGCGTGTCAAAGTTTGCATCCGTCACCGGGCACAGCAACACTTGCGAACGCAGTGCTGGTGCGCCCTTCTCGTTCGCCATCAAGGCAACCACGGCTGCAATGTTCCCGCCTGCGCTGTTGCCAGCTACGGCCAGGCGTTTGCCGTCTACGTTGATCTCCTTGCCATGTTCGGCCACCCACTTTGTCGCAGCATAGGCTTGCTCGATGGCGACGCCGTATCCCGCCTCAGGCGAGAGGGTGTAGTTGACGAAGACCGCCACCGCACCCGAGCCTACCACCAGGTCACGCACCAGCCGTTCGTGGGTCGGGAAGTCGCCCAACACCCAGCCGCCTCCGTGGAAGTACATGAACGCAGGTAGTGTCTTCTGTTCGCTGCCGACCGGGCGAACGATGGTCAGCTTCAGGTCGCTGCCATTGACACTGATTGTCTTCTCGCTGACGTCAGCTGCCGGCAAGGCCACTTGCGGGGCAGCCTGAGCAGCCACCAGCGCGGCGCGGGCATCGAGCGGTGTCATGGAATCCAGCGTCTTGCCGCCTTCGAGGGATTTTAAGAATTCTGCCGTGTTGTGTTCAACGCCGGACTGGTCGGCTGCAAGTGCATTACCAATGCGACAGGGTCACGACGGAAAGGGCAAAAGCGGAGGTGAGGGTTTTCATGATCTTTCCTTTGTATTGCTTGGGTGTGTGCATTATTAAATTAGGCGTGCTGCGAAGCCTCATCTGCCCCCTTCTCAAGGATGGCAGAGGTTCAAGGGGCGACGTGGGTGTGGAAGATCTTGCTGATTACCGTCCACTGACCATCGACTTTTAGAAGATGGAAGAAGTCGGTGAAGGAAATGCCAGACATGTCGTTAGCGTCGATGCGAGCGCTAGCCGCTGTACCGACGATCTCGATGCGGACGATGGCTGCCGGTGCGTCAGGAGATGGGCGGAAACCCTTGTCAATCCCTTCGAACAGAATTGGAATCGCGCCGCCTGCCAGCTTACCTTCGCCATCGACGCTAAACATCGTTGCTTGCTCACTGAAAGCCGGCTTCATGACGCTACTTTTGGCCTGCTTGCAGCCCTCAATGTACTTATTCAGCACCTCGGTAATAGCTTGGTACTCCTGTACGTAAGTAGGTTTGCTCATGGTTTTACTCCTGATTCGTTGGATTGCATTGATTACTGATTTGATTAATGCAGAAAAGCTTCAGGCTTTGGTATCAAGCCAGACAGATCCATAACGTGTGTAGGCCTCAGGAATCTCTATGACCTCCCTCAGATCATCTGCCGCGGTGCGCACCCAGAATGGATCTCGCAGCATTTGGCGACCCACGAACACCAGATCGGCTCGGCCGTTTTGCAAAATTTCTTCAGCCTGACGCCCACTCTGAATCACACCCACAGCACCAGTAGCAATATGCAGCTCCTTACGCAGTAATTCGGCGGCAGGTACTTGGTAACCCGGGTAGGTCTGCACCTTGAACGTCTTGATTCCGCCGGAGCTGCAGTCGATCAGGTCAACACCCTGCTCTTTCATCCAGCGACCATATTCAAGGAACGACTCAGGCGTGTTTCCGCCATCGGCATAATCAGAACTGGATATCCGTACGAACAGAGGACGATCACCCCAATGATTTTTTACCTCCTCCAACACCTCGCGCAGGAAGCGATAGCGACGCTTGGCATCACCGCCGTATTCGTCGTCGCGGGTGTTAGCCAGCGGCGAGAGAAACTCACTCAACAAGTAACCGTGCGCGGCATGTATCTCGAGTACATCGAATCCAGCGTCGCTGGCACGCCTTGCGGCATCGCCGTAAAGCTTAACCAAACCCGGAATTTCATCCGCCGCGAGTTTGCGAGGAACAGGGCTGGTTTCCGTGAACGGAATCGCCGATGGCGCGATGTGAATGAGATTGGGCAGGTCAGCATTGCGCCCCGCATGGCCGATCTGAGCGCCGGCTTTTGCACCAAAACTGTGAAGTAGTTCAGTTAGCGCTTTCAAGCCGACAACGTGTTCATCGCTCCAGATACCGAGGTCACCGGCTCCGATACGACCGTCAGCCTGAATAGCCAACGTTTCGGGAAAAATCAGCGCCGCCTGACCCAGAGCACGAGCTCCATAATGAACGCGGTGCCATTCAGTGACAAAGCCATCATCCGCTGCCATGTGCATGCACATAGGGGACATAACGACGCGGTTTTTCAGTTTAAGGCCTTTAATTTCATGGGGCGAAAGCAGCAAGCTCATCAAGCGGATTCCATAGTGGTTAATATGGAATCATGCTAACTTACGCAGCACTTTCGTGTAAGTACGCACAATTATGTGCTGTAGGCACACTTTTTATACCGTGGTGATAACAGTGAAAAAATGTAACCCTCAGGATGAAATTGAGGCCTTCGCTTGTCCCGTCGCGTTTACTGTCGATGTCATTGGTGGAAAATGGAAATCGCTCATACTGTTTCACCTGATGTCAGGAACGAAGCGCTTCAACGAACTGCGACGCCTAATACCAGATATCACTCAGAGGATGCTGACACTCCAGCTGAGAGAGCTGGAGGTTGATGGGATTATTCATCGCGAAATCTATCGCGAGGTGCCGCCAAAGGTGGAGTATTCGCTGACAGAATTAGGTAGCTCTCTCGCGCCTTTGGTGAGTGCCATGCGGGAATGGGGAGCTGTACATGAGCGTAAAATTTTGGAACTCAGGCGCTCTGCGATGCCGGTAAGTTCGGTCGCCTCCTGTTCCAGCATTTGATCTCGCGCAAGCGTCGGGCCTTAGCGCAGCCTTAGCCTTGATACGCCCTGGCGTGATCGGCGACCATCGCAACGAATTCCGTCTCGCCAAGCGATTGCTGGTGGCAATCTTGGGCTCGAAGGGCCTCTGCTGCCCAAGCGATGGCGGCTTAACCCGGCGCCCAACATACCCAGGCGTTGCTTTATGTGACCCTAAAGCCCCAGCCCGGTGTGCATATCCTGCCAGCCGAACGAGTGGTCTGAGTTTTTAATCCTTGTACTGACGTCACACAGGCTACGGCCCGCCAGAGTTCCAGCAATGCACTCGGTTAAATAAAACACCCTGATCGAAACCCGGGTGTTCAGCGATGGCCGCAGTAAGTCAACTTAGCTGAATGTCATCAGCTTCCAAGGGCCCTTTTGCATTCAAGTTTAGAATGCTTGCCTAGCCAAGACTGGACGTGTCAATTCCTTTAAATCTTTAATGCCGGATTAGAAACAACTGAAGACTATTGTGGCCATCCACGATCAGTCCTCGTATGAGTTCCTGGTAGTGGTCTGCTGTATTCAAATCTTGCAGGTCAAAGCTTGCAGACCAATTGATGAACGTCTTGGACTGTCCCGTAAGTGAGACCAATTTCACAGTGGCGAGATAGTTATCTAATGGTAACGGGGACTCCTCGAAGCGATAGCACAACGTTAGATTGCGATCATCCACCGTTAACAAACGCTCCCTGACAACCGCGCCATCGGCCAGTGTGAGCTTGCGAACACAACCAACCAATCCATCAGGCTGGTTATCCTCAATACTGCTTTCGACTATAGAGGGATGCCATTTATGAATCTCTCCAAATTTTTTCAACACGCTCCAGGCGTGTCCTGTATCGCTGTTCAAGACAGCGGAAAACTCAACCATAGGCATTGTGTATCTCCCTTCAAATGATCTATTTGTGAAAACAGCTAACTCAGGCTCAAATGCAGCACTCGGAGGTGATTATGTGAACACCCGGTCTGTGCTCAAGGGCTGATTCGAGCAACACCTGGGCGATTCGCGACGCGGGGTTAAGTTGCCAGCGAACGGGTAACAATCTCCCCACCAGGCCCAGTACGACTACCAGTGCTCGCTCACCCAACCGCAGTTCGTCGCGCGTCCCACTGATGACGCCGGGCCTCACATAGGTGAGTGATTCAAAACCAAGCCCTGTAAGAGATGTCTCCAACTCGCCCTTTACCCGGTTGTAGAAAAAGCTCGAGTTTGGGTTCGCTCCGGTGGCCGAATTGAGAACGTATGCTGAGGTGCCATTCATCCTGGCCAAGCGCGCCACACCCAACGGGTACTCGTAATCAACAAGTCGAAAACTGTCTTTCGATCCAGCGCGCCGCATCGTCGTACCCAATGTGCAAATCACGGCATCCGCCCGCCACCAGTCGACTGTTTCCGGTAGATTGTCGAAGTCTGTTAGTGGCGCATGTAACTTGGGATGCGCAGCAAGCGCACAGCGAGTCGGTGCAACCACCTGACTGATTCTTGGATCATCGAGCGCCTGTTTCAGTACCTCGCGCCCAACAAGACCGGTAGCGCCAACCAATACCAACTTCATTGCGAGCAACGCCCACGATCAAGCCTGCGAACCGCGTCGGAGACTGGCGTGTCACCCTGAGTGAGCTCGATAATGACTCGGCTCACCTTGGGCTGGTCGATCAACTCGGCAAGTGTCGCTGCCACGTCATCTCTTGAAACTTCACCGTAGGGAATAGCGACATCAGTAAGGATTTTGCCGGTGCCGGTGTCTTCCAGAAGCGTTCCTGGGCGCACAATCACCCAATCCAAATCCGACCCCACCAGGTGAGCATCTGCTCGTTTTTTCACGGCAATGTAATTTTCGAAACCTTCGGATAACGGGCTACCGCGCAGCGCATCGGGGAAGGCCGAGACCAGAATGAAACGCCTGACACCTGCTTGAATGGCTGCGGCCACTGCCAACTCCAATCCTCGCCCATCAATCGCATTGGTCAGATCCATACCTGCGCCGCCCGCACCTGCAGTGAAGACCACGGCATCACTGCTCGACATAAGCTGCGCCATTTGCCCTGATTCAAGCTCCAACAAATTGCCTTCGATGGGCATCGCTCCCAAATCCGCAAGCTCACTCCCCTGCTCCGGGTTCCGATGCAGTGCGATCGCTTCGTGACCTCGCCCGACGAGTTGCATAACCAATCGCCGCCCCACTTTTCCAGCGGCGCCGATGATGAAAACCTTACTCATGATCGCTTCTCCATTTGACGATGAACGAGCTCCGATCCCGGCATTGATTCAACCGGGATCGGTGAACGCTCAACCTTCGAACTGGTGATAAACCTTGGCGATCACCTTCCAGGTGCCGTCAATTTTGATCAAAGTCAGGTAGTCGTTGTAATCAGCGCCAATCGCATCTTTCTCCATGTCGACACGTACCACGGCAGTCGTAGGTGTGATCGCCAGCACGTCGAGCCGGGTAGTAATTTCGGGGGCATCGCCGTTCTTCTGAACGAAATCAAACAGATTCTTAATCGGGCCACCTAGCAGAACACCATTAGTGAAACCGTACATCACGGCATCTTTATGGAAAGCTTGCGCAACGCCTTCTGCACTGCCCACACGCAGACCTGCAACGTACTGATTGGCGGTGGCGATGACAGCGTTGTACTCAGCAGTCGAAACTGCCTTGATATTCTTTGACATGGTTCTCTCCTTTCAATAAGGGCGAGGTACAACACACCTCGCCAGAGGCGCTCGAGTGCTCAAGCGCTCGGATGGGTGTGGTAAATCTTGCTGACGATCGTCCACCTGCCTTCTACCTTCAGCAGGTTGAAGAAGTCGGTGAAACGAAATCCCGAAACGTTGTCGGTATCGACGCGAGCACTGGCGGCAGTGCCCACGATGTCGATGCGAACGATCGCGGCTTTGGCTTCGGGAGATGGGCGGAAAGAGTTGTCGATGACGTCGAACAGATTCTGGATCGCGCCGCCGACGAGCTTGTCGCCGTCGACCCCAAACATGGTGGCCTGCTCGTTGAACGCGGGCTTCATCAAAGTGCTGTCAGCCTTGGCACCACCTTCGTTGTACTGGCCAAGCACGTCGACGATCGCGTTGTATTCCTGGACGTAAGTTGGATTGCTCATGATGGACTCCTGATTGAAAAATTTCCGATTACCCACCAGGTCTGGATGGGCGCGGGCATGGCCCACCAACGATCACCAATCCTGGCGTGTCGGAGAGATGATCAGATCGTTGACGGTGACGTTTTCCGGCTGGTTGAGCGCGTAAATCACTGCACGGGCAATATCGTCAGGCGCAATGGCAATCCGGTTAAGCTCCTGAGCAGCCTTGCGCCCTTCAGGATCGCTAACCTTGTCCGCCCAGCCGGTATTGATGACGCCTGGACTGACAGTGTTGACGCGGATGCCATGCTGCACGCCCAACTCCTTGCGCATGGACTCGGTCATGGCCTGGACAAAAAACTTGGTAGCGCTGTAGACACCCGCTGCCGGCCCCACTTGGTGACCTGCGACAGAGTCCATGTTGAGAATCTGCCCGGACTTCTGTTCCAGCATGAACGGCAGTACCGCAGCAGTAGCGTTGAGGTAGCCCTTGATGTTCACATCGATCATCTTTTCCCAATCCTGCACGGCCAGATCGACCCAGTTGGAAAAGAGCATCAGACCGGCGTTGTTGACCAAGATGTCCACGGCGCCGTAGGTGTCTTGTGCAAACTTCGCGAGAGCCTTGGTTTGATCCAGATGGGTAACGTCTGTGGTGAAAGCGACCACGTCGCTCCCGGCCAAACGCAGCTCGGCAACAAACGCTTCCAACCCGTTCTGATCGAGTGCTGCTGCCACGACGCGAACGCCATGTGCGACCAATGCGCGGGTGGTGGCAGCACCAATGCCGGAAGACGCGCCAGTGACGATGGCTACTTTGTTCTGCAGATAATTCATGCTCAGTACCTCTTTACGGTGAATGCTGTTGCGACGGACTTCCCCCGGGCCTGGCTGGCGCAAGGGCACGACTCAGTAGCTTGCCGTTGGCCAATCGGTGTAGCCCTTGGCACCTCCGCCGTAGTAACTCTCGCGCGGAGCGATAGTGAGCTCGGCACCACGACGCAAGCGCTCTACGAGGTCTGGGTTGGCAATGAATAAGCGGCCAAACGCCACGGCATCAATCCGCCCTTGCGCCCGGCGCTCCAGCGCCATATCCAGGTCATAGTTGTTGTTGCCAATGAACGGCCCTTCGAACTGCGCACTCAGCGCGTCCAGATCCACACCTTCGGGAACGGTACGAGAGGTGGCGGTGGCGCCTTCAACGAAGTGCAGATAGGCCAAGTTGAACTTGTTGAGCTGCTGAATCAGGTAGCCATAGGTCTCCATGACGTTGCTGTCAGGAGGGGTATTGCCTGCGTCAGGAGTCACTGGCGAGAGGCGGATGCCAACCCGGTCACTGCCCCAGATCGCAACCACTGCTTCGGTGACTTCGAGCGTCAGCCGAGTCCGGTTCTCGATGGAGCCGCCGTACTGGTCAGTGCGCTGGTTGGTGGAATCACGCAGGAACTGGTCGAGCAGATAGCTGTTGGCAGAATGGACTTCCACACCATCAAAACCGGCTTGCTTTGCATTTTCTGCCGCATGCCTGTATTGCTCGATGATCCCCGGGATCTCTGAAGTCTCAAGCGCCCGAGGCATGGACACTTCGACCATGCCATTGTTGGTGTAGGTGGTACCTTCGGCCTTGATTGCCGAGGGAGCTACCGGCGCCTCGCCGTTTGGCTGTAACTCGACGCTGGAGAAGCGGCCTACGTGCCATAGCTGACTGACGATCTTGCCGCCTGCCGCGTGTACCGCGTCAGTGACTTTTTTCCAGCCTGCCACCTGTTCTTCCGACCAGATACCAGGCGTCATCGCATAGCCGCGGCCCTGAGCAGAAATGTTCGTGGCCTCGGCGATGATCAGGCCTGCGCCGGCACGCTGGGCGTAGTAAGTGGCATGAAGCTCATTGGGTACGCCGTCATCTCCCATGCGGCTGCGTGTAACAGGAGCCATGACAATACGGTTTGCCATCTCAATGGCGCCCATCTGCACCGGCGAAAAAAGGTCAGTGTTACGTCTGCTATCAAGCATTCTAAATACCTCTAATATTAGACCGGTCGTCTAGTTTTCCGGTTAAAAAAAACGCCCCTATGCAAGCAGGCGTTTACTCGTGATCAGTGCGGTTTCAAAAGGGGCCGTGGTCTGCTTGACCTTGACCAGCAGCGAGGCGCCAAGCCATAGCTGATACAGCGATTCGGCCAATATCGCCGCGTCCAGGGTCGGCGAAATGGAACGATCTGCCATGCCCTGCTCGACACAGCGCGTGATGCGCTGGATGATCAGCGCGGTGCCCTCCTCCAGCACCGCACGCATGTCTTCCGACAAGTCGCAGACTTCAGCACCCAGTTTCACCACAAGGCATTTCTCCTCGGGGTGATCGAACGCTTGCGTCTTTGCCCAGTAGTGCAGATAGCCCAGCAGCCGCTCGGCTCCGGTTCCTTCTGCGGCCATCACGACATCGACGCGCCCGATGTACTCCTGAAAGTACTCTTCAAGCAACGCCTGGCCGAATTCCTCTTTCGAACGGAAGTAGTGATAGAACGACCCTTTGGGTACGCCAGCGGTTGTCAGCACTTCCGACAGCCCCACGGCGGTGTAGCCCTTGTTGGTCATCAGCGACTTCGCTACATCGATGATGTGCTGCCGCATGTCTTGGATAGGTTTCTTCATAGGATAGGAAGCCTACAGAAAACTAGACCGGTCGTCTAGAGAAGTTTTCCCAATCTAGAATTCTGCTATCCCTCAAATCGCCAAGTCTCACCTCAGTGCCCGACGATGGAAACGGAAACCGTTGCTCAGATCGAGTTATCAGTTAGGAATGACGAATTATTTGACCAGCATCGTTACTCCCCTTCCTCTCGGGTCTGTCACCGGTTCCGGGATACCGCTATCCACCTTGATCGCCTGAATATCACCATTGAAGCCCTGGTTGACCAGGTTATAGCCCTTGGCGCTGAGATCTCTGGCCAATTGCCCCGTGATCGGAGAGTAAGGTTCCCAGAAAACGGTATTTGCCGGCAGCAATTGATGATGAAAGCGCATCGCGCTAACGGCATTTTTCAGCGGCAACTTGAAGTCGTAGATATTGCTCACCACCTGAAAGATCGACGTAAAAATTCTAGGGCCACCCGGCGTGCCAATGACCAATGCGACTTTTCCGTCCTTCAGGAAGATGGTCGGCGACATTGAGGAAAGTGGTCTCTTTCCGGGCTCAATCGCGTTGGTGTCATTACCGACAACCCCCAACTGATTGGGCACTCCGGCAAGGGCCGAGAAGTCATCCATTTCATCGTTGAGCAGTATTCCGGTTTTATTGGCAACCACTCCAGACCCGAAGAAGCCATTCAATGTGTAGGTGTTGGATACCGCGTTCCCCCATTTGTCGACAATTGAAAAATGCGTCGTTTCCGGTTTTTCCGGGAAGGTAATCTTCAAACCTGCGACTACTTTGCTGGTGTTTGAGGGGGCCGAAACACTCACTTCCGCCGCACACCGCAGTAGGTAATTCTCATCCAGCAACTGTCTTACCGGAACCTTGTAGAAGTCGGGATCGCCCAGGTACTGCGCTCGGTCGGCAAACACTCGCTTTTCGATTTCTGCGACCAGATGAATGTACTCTGGCGAGTTCAGCGGCACGCCACTAAAATCCGCGTTGCGCGCTTCTTTCATCTTCAATAACTGAACCAGCGCGATACCACCGGAACTGGGCGGTGGCGCGGTCACCACCTGGAAACCATTCCAGTTTGCCTGTATCGGCTCTCGCCAAATTGCCTTGTAGTTCCGCAGGTCGGCTTCACTGATAAGTCCGCCATGCTCCGTCATATCAGCAACGATCAGTTCGGCTGTTTTGCCGGAATAAAAACCTGCAGTGCCGTGCTTCGCGATTCGTTTCAATACCGCTGCCAGTTCAGGCTGCTTGAAAAGCATGCCCGACTGCAACGTACCAAAATGTTGTGAGAAATTGGTTTTTCCAGCGAATCGCTGTTTGTTTTCCGCTGCCGCCAAACCGGCTAGCATTTCATCAACTCGAAAGCCCGCATCTGCATAGCGGATTGCCGGCTCGACCAGCACCTGCCAGCTGAGTTTGCCAAGACGCTGATGGGCTTCCCACAGGCCGGCGACCGTACCTGGCACGCCCACGGCCTTGTAACCAAGCACGCTGCTCTGAGTGCTATCAGCAGGGATCACTCGTCCATTGCCGGCGACGAACATGTCCTTAGTCGCCTTGAGCGGTGCCCGCTCGCGGTAATCAAGGAAATAAGGCTTACCCTCGTGATAGATCGTCATGAACCCACCACCGCCAATGTTGCCAGCTTCCGGATAGGTAACGGCTAAAGTGAATGCAATGGCCACCGCCGCATCGATGGCATTGCCACCTTTGGCAAAGATGGCTCTAGCTGTTTCAGCCGCATAACGATCAGGTACTGCCACCGCAGAATGGGTCAACAAATGCGATTTAACAGTGTTACCTGAAGCGGCCTGAGCATTTCCCACGGTCAGGAAGCTGGCGAGTAAAACCGCACACAAAAAAGCAAACTTACGATGTGAATCGGGAAAGGATTCTTTGCGCATAAAGTACCTTATTTTTTATTAGTAATCGGCAGCAAAACGCGGAAATCCGAATTGATGCAGTTAAGGAAAAACCTAACTGCACAGATCAGAACCCGGCAAAGAGAACACACATAACAACTATTGTTGAACGACGAAAACAAGAAGAGCCAAAGGCTTTTGATGGCCGATGGCTCCCCCTGAATAGCTATGCTTTCTGTGTTACCAACTCAGCTCTTGAAGGCTCAAGGGCCGCCTTTTCCCATTTGGCAATTACCAAGGGGGCGATGGCATTACCCAGCACGTTCAGCGTGGTGGTTCCGCTATCGATAATCCTGAAGATCCCCGCGATAAGCGCCACCCCTTCCAATGGAAGACCGGCAGAAGCCAATGTCGCAGACAGAATAATGATGGCAAATCCAGGTACCCCAGCAGCACCTTTGGAGGTCAGCACCATTGTGACCACCAGCAGAATCTGTTGAGAAAGCGACAGGTCGATACCATAGAGTTGAGCGACAAAAATCGTAGCAACCCCAAGGAAAATTGATGCTCCATCCAAATTGAACGCATAACCGACTGGAACCACAAAACTGACGATACGGCGTGGAACACCATAGCTCTCCAATTTTGTCATCAACTGCGGCATAACCGCCGCCGATGCGGCACTCGAGAAGGCAAGATCAGCTCATTTCGGAAATATTTGATCAGCTTGAAAACGTTCTCGCCGATCAGATAGCAAATTCCGCCGAGTACCACCAACGCGAAGACAATGAGTGCCAGGTAAACCACACCAATCAGCTTGAGTAAGGGCAAGAGCGAGGCAAAGCCAAAGGTCGCGACGGTAGCGCCAATCATGCCAAATACGCCTATTGGCGCGTAAGCCATGACGATTGAGACAACTTTGAACATCGCATCAGAAATGCCCTGAACCACCGCGACCACTGGCGCGCTTTTTTCTCGAGGTAGCGAGTTCAAAGCCAGACCGAACAGCACCGCGAAGAAAAGCACCGACAACAGCTTCGCTTCTGACATCGCTACGATGACGTTGTCAGGTACGATATTTTGCAAGATAACGAGTGCCCCTTTCGAAGGCTCCATGGTTATCGACGCGGCGCTGTGGGAGATTCCTGAAATATCAGTGCCCGTTCCAGGTTCGAAAATATTCGCAAAACACAGCCCTAATACGATGGCTAAGCCCGTGATCGCAAAAAAGTAAGTCAGCGACTTCACTCCCATTCGGCCAAAGGATTTGTTATCTCCACCTCCAGCGATGCCAAGAATCATGCAGCAGAACACAATAGGAACAACAACCATCTTCATCATTTTGATGAAGATATCTCCAAGCGGTTTCAGGATTTCAGCACTGACCCACGATTGATATTGCGGATTGGTATTAAAGTACCAACCGACGAGCACGCCAAGCAAAAGCCCGGCAACTATTTGCCACACCAAGGGAATACGTTTCATGTCTAGCCTTCTTGTTGGAATGAAAGGACTGCGTTACAGAGCAGTTGCTAGAGTCATGAGCTTCCAGCTCACTTGAATAAAAATGGCACAACATAGTTATGCCAAGTGTCATTGTTATTTTGCAAATAGCTGGCTCATATCCTTGAAAGCTTTGAATTCAAGCGCGTTACCGCATGGGTCGAACAGGAACATCGTCGCTTGCTCGCCAACCTGCCCCTTGAAACGAATGTACGGTTCAATCACAAACTCGGTGCCAAAAGACTTCAAGCGTTCTGCCAGTGCCTCCCATTGCTCCCAGCCCAAAATAATGCCGAAGTGAGGAACCGGCACGTCGTGTCCGTCTACCGGGTTGCTATGGACACTCTCTTGCGAAGCAGTTTTTGGATGTTCATGAATAACCAGTTGGTGACCGTAAAAGTTGAAGTCGACCCACTGTGTGCTGGAACGACCTTCTTCCAGTCCAAACACTTCACCATAAAATGTGCGTGCTCCAGCGAGGTTGTAGACAGGGATTGCGAGGTGGAAAGGAGAGAGGCTCATTAGAACTCCAATTACAGTATTTTTGTTTGTGAAAAAAGGAACAGCGTATTAATGCCGCCCGACGGTTCTGCGCACCGCCCACAACCTTTTAGCGTTTTGGGCGGAAGTGAATTTCAATAATTAGCTCAGTTGTTCGCACGCCAAACGTATGCGCATGCACGCCTGCTCAAGTTGTTCAGTAGATGTCGCAAATGACATCCGAAAATATCCTTCGAGACCAAATGCGCTGCCAGGCACCACAGCGACTCGCGCTTGCTCAAGTAAATAGCGGCAAACATCCGTGTCATCGCTTAGCAACCTCTTGGCAGGTGTTTGGCGATTGATCAGGCCCTCACAGGAAGGGAACAGGTAGAACGCACCCTCTGGTCGACGACAGGTCAAACCTGGAATGGATTCGAAAGCACCTAGGCAGAGATCGCGCCGCTGGCTGAAAATTTGATTTCGGCTCTCTAAAAAATCTAAAGGCCCGTCCAGCGCTGCCTGCGCCGCCGCTTGTGCGATGGAGCAGGGGTTGCTCGTGCTTTGCGACTGCAAAGTGGACATTGCGGCAATAAGCTCTCTCGGGCCTCCCGCAAAGCCGATACGCCAGCCCGTCATGGAATACGCCTTTGAAACACCGTTAACGGTCAGGGTTCGGTTGCGCAGTGCAGGCACCTGAGCTGCGATGGTGTTGACCTCCCAACCGTCATACCGCAGGTGCTCATAGATGTCGTCCGAGAGCACATACACCTGCGGATGCCCCAACAAGACGGCACCCAGTAGTTTCAGTTCGATTGCGGAGTAGCCAGCACCGGTCGGGTTGCTCGGTGAGTTCAAAATGACCCATTTCGTGCGGGGGGTTATTGCGCGTTTAAGCTGAGCGGCTGTGATCTTGAAGCTCTGGTTTTCCGGGCAGCTCACTTCCACTGGAATGCCACCGGCTAGCCGCACCATGTCCGGATAGGAGACCCAGTAAGGCGCGGGGATGATCACCTCATCGCCATGGTTCAGGGTCGCCAGCAAAGCATTGAAGATGATCTGTTTGGCGCCCGTGCCGACACTGATTTCTGACGAGTCATAAACAAGGCCATTCTCGCGTTCGAACTTGCGAACAATGGCGGCTTTCAGTTCCGGCGTACCATCGACATCAGTGTATCGGGTCAGGCCTTTGTCGATCGCAAGCTTGGCAGCCGCGTTGATATGATCGGGCGTTGGGAAGTCCGGTTCGCCTTGCGACAGGCCGATGATATCCACGCCTTGGCGCTTCAGATCCGCCGCTTTTCGAGTGATGGCAAGCGTCGGTGAAGGCTTTACAGCTTGCAGAAGATTCCCCAGCAGTTGCATACCCTGACCCTTATTGTTTTTGAGGATGGGGCCATCGTAGAGCTGCAAGCCGAGTAAAAAAATCAATATATATTTCTTAGAAACACAATTATTATTTGTGAATGATCAAAGAACTCAAAACACTGATTGCCGTAGCACGGGAAGGCACTTTCGCCGCCGCCGGCAACAAGATCGGTCTCACCCAGGCTGCAGTAAGTGCCCAGATTCAGCGTCTGGAGGCTGAGCTCGGCTTCGAGATATTCGACAGAAAGGGACGCTCGGCCCACCTCAATAGAATGGGCCACCAGACACTCCTGCAAGCGCAAGAGCTGCTTCGCCTTTACGACAACCTTGGCTCCACCACAGTGGGACTTCCTGCCAGCGTCCTGGTGAATATCGGCGCTATCGCTTCCGTACAGCGCTCCTATTTACCGGACGCCTTAGCAAAGTTTCACCAACAATGCCCACAGTGCCGAACACGCGTAATTCCAGGCTTGTCGATGGGACTGGTCAACCTTGTAGATGCCGGCGAAATTGACATGGCAGTCATCATTCGCCCGCCCTTCTCTCTGCAAAGCGATCTGCGGTGGACGACCTTGGCGCTTGAGCCCTATCGCTTGATCGTTCCGCGCGATGTACCGGGAGAAGATTGGTCAAAACTACTTTCCAGCCAACCGTTCATTCGGTACGACCGATCATCCTTCGGGGGAAGGCAGGTAGATCGCTTCCTGCGGCAGATGCATTTCACCTTACGTGAAGTCTGTGAGCTGGATGAACTGGAGGCCATCATCAAGCTGGTGGAAAATGGTGTAGGTGTAGCGCTAGTGCCGCAGACAGCACCCCATCAGGAATGGCCAGCAGGTGTACGAGCGCTCGACCTTGGTCAGCACACCTTCCACCGTGATATCGGGCTTGTGCATAGATCTCGGCAGACCTTTACCGAACCGGTGCGGATACTTGCCCAGCTTATAAGCGATCAAGTAAAGATCGGTTCCGAATAAATTCCTGGCAAAAAAAGGCCCTCAAAGGGCCCTTTTGTACTCAAACCAGAATCACTTGGTCAGCCAGGACTCAACGGTCGCAGAAGGGATTAAAAAAGTCTTAATAAGCTTTGTTCTCAACCAAGCAATTGCCTCCATCCACCACGAGCAACTCACCTGTGATGTAACTCGCTTCAGGTGAAGCCAAGAATACAACGGCAGCGGCCACTTCCTCTGGCCGACCCTCTCTCCCAAGAGGTGTAGAGCGTGCTGCTTTGACTTCATCAGGAGTGCTCGACCCTGTAGCTATCCAACCAGGGGCAACTGAATTCACAGTGATACCTAGATGAGCAACCTCAAGAGCAAGACTCATGTTCATCCCTACCATTCCGGCCTTTGCTGCACTATAAGCAGCCTCTCCTGGATTACTGGCTCGTGTGCCTGTGGTTGAGCTGATGTTCACTATGCGGCCATATCCTCTAGCCCGCATCCCAGGCAACACCCCTTGAGTTAACAGGAACGCAGTTGTCAGATTTCTAGGCTCGTATTCGTGAACTCGGCGAACGGTTCTGGACTCCCTTGCATCGCCATACCGGCATTATTTACAAGAATATCGATGCGACCCCAGACGGCCTCAGCCCAAGCGACGAACTCACTAACCTGAGTTTCCTGAGTTAAGTCTACCGGTCGACCCTCTGCTTCGAAGCCGGCGGCGCGTAACTCCGCAACCCGCTCATTGATGCGTGCGCTGCTTGCCGTGACGATCAGCTTGGCCCTTTGAGCCCCAAGACGATGGGCAATAGCCATACCGATTCCAAGCTCACTGCCCGCTCCACTCACAAGCGCCACCTGATCTGCCCAGCTTGAATTCATCATCCTTGCCTCTGTTGAAGGTTTGCCAAGCACACGAATGGAGGTGTAGCAGATAGCCGGAAACGCCGGTTGAGGATTTGGTCGCTGACTTCGATAAACTGCAAATAAAAAGGGCCTTCGAAGGGCCCTGTTGTACTCAAACCGCGCGCGGTATCGAGGGCACTGGGGGCGTACAGCGCAGCAGTTGTTCCCGGATTTTCGGTGGAATGGGTTGGGTGCCGGCGGTGGCGGCTTCAGCGCGGGCTTGGCTTAGCCACAGCGCCAGGACAGGTGCCGCAATCTTGTAGATACGATCAGGCCGGGGGCCGAGCACCTGTCCCAGGTCTGGCAGACAGATGCAGCCGTCCAGGCACACTTGTTTTTCGCCAGCTGGGCAGGCGTTGGCCTGGGCTGGCACTACAAGAGTCAGGCAAAGAACAAACAGCGCCACCAGGCGCGTGGAAATGGGCTGCATTGGGCGCTCCAGGTGCAGTCGCATTTGAAGAGCGCGAAATCGAGGCGTTGTAGCGCCCTAAAAACCCGTGATAGTTGTGCCTGCAATCGTCTCGGCGAATCCGACGCCAAACGCTCGTGCGGGCGTTTCAAAGCCTGGTCGGCGCTCACCGCCCAACACCCGCCGTGCTGCCTCCACAGCAGCTAACGGTGTGTAGGTGTAGCCGTTGACGGTCTCAATGACCGAGCGCGCAATTGTGCCGTCAGCGCCTATGACTTCAGCCACGGCACGGGCGCGATAGACTTCACGCTGCTGAGCACTTGGGCCGTCGGGAAGTAGTGAGAGATCGCCTTCCGGGAAAGCATCGCCAGTGATGTGCACGAACATGGAAATGTTGGGGATGCCGGTGGTATGCCAGCCGGTGACCAGATCACCGAAAGACAGCGGCGCACACAGTACCGGCCCTTCGCCAAAATCGAAGAGTTGCGGCTGCGCATCGGGGGCTGCAACCAGTAGCCCTTCAACTCTCGCCAAAAGGCCCGCGCCAATGATCTCGCTGACACTTAAGGCCGATCCCCGCGACATGGAGCCGGCGACTTGTAGCGCCACTTTCAGCGACTGCGGATCCTGCACACGGCGAGCGACGTGCATTGCCAGGCAATCTGTCGGCACCACGTCCCAGCCGACACCGGGCAACAGCATGACGCCCGCCTCGGCAGCCTGCGCGCCGAGCCGTTCCGCCAGCCTATAGACATTGATCTCCGCCGTGATGTCCAGATAGTCGACTCCAGCCTTGATACAGGCCTGCATCAAGGCGTCCGCCGTCTGTGCGAAAGGCCCGGCAAAATTCAGCAGCACGCCGATGCCGTCCAGGGATTCTGTTGCCAGGGCATCAGGCGCGAAGATCCGGTAAGCAACGCCCAGTTTCGCGGCGAGCGGCACCAACCTTTCGGCATTGCGCCCAGCGATGACAACGTCCAGCCCCAGCTCCGTGGCATGCTCGGCAGCCATGCGACCGGTGTAGCCCGTCGCGCCGTAGATCATCAACGTATTCATTGAGTGTGCTGCCAGTTTTTGTAGACAAATTCGAGTCTGTAACCGTCCGGGTCAAGGACATTGGCAGCGTAGTAATTGGGGTCGTAATGCAGGCGTGTACTCGGCGGGCCGTTGTCGACAGCTCCATTTCCCATAGCCGCCGTATAGGCTGCGTTGACCTCGGCCTTGCTGTTGGCCACGAAGCCGACATGAACTGCCCGCCCCTGCGCTACGCCCTCGCGCAACCAGAAGAACACCCGCCCATTGGCGCCGAAGCCCTTGAGATCAGAATGGCCTGGCGGCCCGTCCTTGCCGTCGTAGTCAAGCCGCGCGGTAATGCCAAGCGGGGTCAGCGTTGCGGTGTAGAAAAGGATGGAACGTTCAACGTCGCTTACGGAGATAAAAATATGATCAAGCATTGCGGTTGCCTCACTGTTCAGATGCGGATTCAGATGAAATAGCCGCCTGCAACTTCGATAGTCTGGGCATTGATCCAGCTTCCTTCTTCGGACAGCAACATGGCGATCACGCGAGCGACGTCCTGGGGCTCGCCTACTCGGCCAAGCGCGGTTTGCGATGCGAGTCACGCCTCGAACTCGTCATTCAAACCGCCACCCAGTTCGGTGCGAATCGCCCCCGGCGAGACAGCATTGGCACGTATGCGTCGATCAGCGAATTCTTTGGCCATGTACCGGGTCAGCACGTCGAGACCGCCCTTGAAGGCCGCATAAGGCGCGACACCCGCCGTGGCGACGCGGGTCGTGGCGCTGGTCAGGTTGACGATGCCGGCACCCTCCTCCATCAGCGGCAGCAAGGCTTGAGTCAGGAAAAACGGGCCTTTGAGGTGAACATTCAGCAAGCCGTCAAACTGTGCCTCGGTGACCGACTCCAAGGGGTTGAACAAGCCGTGGCCGGCGTTGTTCACCAGGCCGCCGAGCGTTGCCACCCCCCAGGTTGCCTGTAATGCTATTACGATGGCTTCACGAAACTTGTCGAAGCTGCTGACATCGGCGACGTCCAGCTCAAGCGCCACAGCTTCGCCGCCCGATGCCTGGATACGACGGACGACAGCGGTTGCTGAATCAGCATTGCTCTTGTAGGTCAGGATGCCCCCCCATGCCGCGCCTGGCACAATGTTCGGCAGTGCTGGCGCCGATGCCCCGGCTGCCACCGGTAATGACGATAACGCTCATTCGCTGCTCCAATGTCACTGAGTTGAATCACCACAGTAATCTTCGCCATCGCGACGAGCGCAGCCGTTCCTACTCGAATCCTGCCTGTTTCTGCTTTTTGCTTGCGTGGGTGTATCAGCCTGAGTTCAGATGCTCCCCATGAAAAATCAATTGGAGGAACTTCGCGCTTTGGCTTCTCGGGCTGAGAACCGCCGCACGGAAACGGGCATCCCGCGCGTAGCCATGGTGCAGGGCAAAATCCCTGAACACCTGCTGGCTGCCGTTTACGACCCGATGATTAACCTGATCCTGCAAGGCAGCAAATCAATGACCATCGGCGACCGCACGCTTCGGTATGACCCGGCGACGTTTCGTCATGTCCATCGAGTTGCCTGCGGTCGGTCAAGTTTACCCCAGCGCTAGCGGCGGGCCTTACCTGGCAGTCAGCCTGACACTCGCCCCGACAGTTTTGGCGACCCTACTAGCCGACCTGCTAAAGCCCCTCGGACAATACGACAAGGATGCAGGATTTTCTGTAGCCGCCGTGACGCCCGACTTGATGGACGCCTGGGTGCGCATGCTACGTTTGATGGCCAGGCCTGAAGATATCGCGGCCCTAGCGCCGGTTTACGAACGAGAGATTTTGTACCGTGTTTTACAAGGCCCCCACGGCTGGATGCTGCGTGATATCGCGGCACCCCATAGCGCCATGGCCCGGGTCAGCCTAGCCATCCAGTACATTCGCCGGGAGTTTGCCGAATCCATGCGGGTGGAGACGCTGGCACAACGGGCTGCGATGAGCGTGTCAGCCTTTCACCGGCATTTCAAAGCCGTCACCGCACTAAGCCCGTTGCAGTATCAAAAAAGAGTTCGCTTACTTCACGCGAGGACGCTGCTGGTGGCCAACGCCAAAAGTGTGACCAGCGCGGCACTCGAGGTCGGATATGAAAGCACTACGCAATTCAGCCGCGACTACGCACGAGTGTTTGGCTTACTGCCGGCGCGAGACGCGGCAAGAATTCTTGGGGAAACCCGCAGCAATGCAAGGTAGATAAACTGGTTTTTTAGCCTATTAAGTATTGAGCCAGTTTGTCAGCCGTTCCCATGCACATCTCGTTAAGATCTAAGGGATCAATTTTCGGTATGGGTCGGTTGCAGTCCATTGTGACAGGCAGCAATCGGCCAAGATCATCCCTTTAAATCTGCCAAGGCGCGCGCTGCAGGTCGCTGCACCTTAAATCAACCGGGTTGATCGACGACCTTAATCTGCGTCAGCCCTACCAGCTCAGCCTGCTTTAAAATCTCCTCCGGTGTCGCGTCCGCAGTGGGCATGATCAGGCTGTTCTCTCCATCCCCAAAATGCAGCTGTAGCAGGTGCATCGCCGCCTCATGTGCGGGCAGCTGAGGCTGCTTCAATTCGAAAATGTGGGTGCGGGGCTCGCCGTTAAACAGGTATTCCAGAGTGTAGTTGTGCACGGTGAGATCCTTGTAATGTGGGATCAGCCTACGATATTGAATTATTGGTCAGCTTTTCGTTCAGCTGCTCCGCTTGGGCCTTCTTATGCAAACGCCACTCTTGGCAATCGAGTAACCGATGGGTTTCGGTACGTCGGCTAGCACTTGCACTGTTGCGCATCTAAGGCGTCACCCCGGTTGACCGTCTACCGAGACAGTTCACTCCTGACCGAGCCTTTGGATACTGCCTACAAGAGCGTGATTAGCCACGCCTCCGAATTGCTCATTCACGAGTCATTTGCACGGCACTACCATCTTGGTGTCCACAATTCGCAGTTCTTGCATCTATTTCGTCTCAGCGATTTGGTTAGCGAATGAGACTCACGGCAGTGGCGCGGATTAGAATTTCTTCCTGGTGAAAACGCTCTTCTAGATCGCGCTTGTAGCTTTGCCACCAAAGCCGATCAACAGCTTCAACCATGACCTCATAGACGATGACGTCGTCCTCTGCTCTCTCGTTACCTTCCTGCAGCGAAAAACCTTTCGCCGGATTGCGGGTGAACGCCGTGACCCCTCCGAACTGATCGGCCATCTGTTCCCCTACACGGCGAAAAAGCTCAACGGGCTGAGGTGTGCCATCGTTAGTGTTGAGCGGCAAAAAAATTTCGACCAGGTGCATTTAGATAACCTCGACATCTTAAGAGGTAGTTTCGTGAATAAGGCCGATACCTCTTCATAGGATCACTTGTGCCGCCTCTTGCGTGAAAATTTCGATGGTTTTGGGGCCAATCCCTTCGAAAGCGCTAGAGCAATTCTTAAAATTCTGGCGATCGGCACTCGCCTCTACGATATTGTTCCCCCCAAACATATTCGTCGCTGAGTTTTGAGCCAAGGCTCGGATCTCAGTATTGGCCGGGAATATCGAAATCAAGCCCCGAAAGATTCGGGGCTTGATAGGGTCAGACGTCATCAGGGTTTGCGTCCTCCGCCTCCGCTCATCCCATCATCCTTGCGTCCCGTTTCAGAGGACTTATCGCGGTCATCGGCGACATTGCTGCCGCGTCCGCTTCCTTGCCCACCGCTGGACGATTGATCAGCCTTGTTGGATTGTTGTCCGCCTGAAGCTTGGCCGCCTTTTTGGCCTGGTTTGGACATGTTTTCTTTATCGTCGGCAAATTCGCCTCCGCGATTCGTACCCTGCCCGCCTCCGGACATGCGATCGCTATCGCGAGATTGTTGTCCGCCGGAAGCTTGACCACCTTTTTGGCCTTCTTCAGACGCGCGTTGTGGATCTTTGGCAAAATTTCCGCCAGAGGCTTCTCCACCTTTCTTACCGGCTTCAGAAGCCTTGTCCTGGTCATTAGAAAAATTGCCTGGATTTTTGTTTCCTGTATTGGCCATTTTTGTTCACCTCTACATCGTTAGCACGAGCATGGGCTCGTCTAATTGGGAGGACGCACAAAACAGAAAGTTTGAACGGAAATATTGGGCTCGCGACGAGTGGATAGGGGTATTTGGTTCCATCGAAAATGAGCGCGTTCGATGGACGGAGTATGCGTCATAGAGGGGGCATCCTTCGTCGAATTTCAGATTAAAACGATCGATGTTTACTAGACTTAATAACTCGTAGAAGCCCTCCATGCATCACACTCAGGCGGTCAATCGATGACTGAACACATCGTGCATTTTCATTGCCAGATCGATCAGGGAACGACTGAGCGCTTCCGGGATTGTTGCCTCGAAGCCATCGATCAAGGCGCCACCTCCTTGCTCCTCAATCTTTCTACAAGCGGGGGTAGCACGAACTTTGGCTTCACCCTCTACACGTTCCTGAAGTCATTGCCGGTGCCGCTATGCGCGATCAACGCGGGCAACATCGAATCAATGGGCATCATCATGTTTTTGGCGGCAGGCCGCCGTATCACCTCGCCCCACTCACGCTTCCTGATTCACCCGATGAATTGGTACTTCAGCCAAAAATCAGTCGACCATCAGCGCCTGCGTGAATACCTGTCGAGCCTCGACAACGACCTTGCACGTTACGTGCAAATTTTCACACTCGAAACGGCTGATGCAGAGACCAAGCTCGATATTTTTCATTGCCTTTCAGCGGAAGAAAAAGTCATCGCCGCTCATGAGTCTCTTGCATACGGGATTGCGCATGAGATGAAGCAAATGATGTTCGCTGATAATGTCAAACATTGGAAAGTCAGCGGTGGATGAGCCTAGCCCGCTCCGCGATATATAGCTGTATATCAAAGACTAATCACGAGAGAGCAATCGTTGCTGCCATCATGGAATTGGCGCTTTGGGGAAATAGCCTAGAAAAAAGCACGCCAAGCAATGGGCCTCGAAATACACCGTTGGGCCTTGGCGTTGAACTCAAGCGTCACACCCTCCGTCTAGCGCATAGATGGGGCAAAAGCTTCAGCCCTTAGCCCTCAACCCTTGTATGTTCAAGGAGATTGCCATGGCCACCACTGCCGCACGCTTGAATTACTTCCACGACACTCTTTTCGGCCCTATAGCGAAAAGCGTTGATTGCGACCTTGTCATTACGCCTATCACCCCCGGCGCTTTTCAGGTGCAGGTGCTTTCTCCAGTACCAGATGACCTACACAAGGCACATTCCTTGACAATAATCCTTTCCCCCAAAGAACATCTGACAGGCACGGTGGCTCAGACGCACAAGTTAGACAACGGTGATCTGGAGTTCCAAATCGATGTATGAGTTTTCGCTAGACGTTGAAGCCATCCTCAACATCGATGCTGTGCCAGCATCATTCTCAGAGTAGGCGGGCACGCTGATGGGCGCGGCTGTTGAACCGTGCGAGATCGTTGTAACGGTCACCAGTCAGCGCGCCCCGATTCCCTCAATTGATGCCATTGCTTTTCGCCCTTACCCGGTCAGAAGCAGGTCAGCGTTGCAGTCAATCGCGAGCAGCACGAACCTTCCCGCTAAAGATGCTAAAGCCGTAGGTGTTGTAGATGAGGGTCACTGGGATCAGCACGGCGAAACCGACCAACATGAAAATTTGACTGGTCGGACTGGAGGCGGCGGCTTGCAACGTCAAATGCGGCGGGACAATCAGCGGATAAAGCGCTGCGATCATCAATGCGAAGGCCAAGACGAAGATTCCCAACGCAGCGAACAGCGGTAGATATTCTCGGCGGCTTCGAAATCCCAAGATGAAGCCAATTAGCAGTGCAATGAGCAGCGTTGAGGCCGGCAGACAGACAAGAGGATCTGAAAGCCGATGCGCATAGCGAGTATCGAGTGTCGCTGTCCAGGCCACCAACACGACCAATAGCACCACAGTTACGATTGCCAGCGTCCTCGCCTGACGGCTTGATCTCCTTTGGAGATCGTCCTGAGTACGCCAATAAAGCCAGCAGGCGCCCAGCCATGTGTAGCCCACGACGAGCACCGCGCCACAGTACAGCGGGAACATAGCCAGCCATTCCCAACCGTTACCATTGTATTGCCCGCCGTCATTAGATACGCCTTGTACCAGCGTGCCCAACACCACGCCCTGAGATCCGCCGGCGAGCAGTGAACCGACCAGCAGCAAGCCATCGACCATGCGCTTGATTCCGTCACTGGGCCAGTAATCACGAAATTCCAGCGCTACCGCTCGAAGAATCAACGCCAAAAACATCAGAATAAAGGGCAAATAAAGCGCCGGCAGCAGGATGGCGTAGGCCAGCGGAAATAGTGCCAGGAGGCCGCCGCCACCTAGTACGAGCCACGTTTCATTGGCATCCCAAATCGGCAAAATAGTCACTGCCATGGCACGTCGCTGCTTGCTACAGCGGGTAAGACCAAGCAGTACGCCTACACCAAGATCAGCGCCATCCAGTAGCACATAGCTCATCACTGAGAACGCCAAGGCCGCCGCAGAAAGTAGTGTTATCCAGTCATTGTCCAACATGGATTCATGCCCTTAGGAATCACCTGTCTCGTCAGCCAGGGTTGGCTGTGGCCCGGCCTCGTCTTCGTGCGGTGGTTCACGCAGTATTCGCAGAAGCACCCATAGGCCAACGCCGAATATCAACAGGTAAAACGACAGGATGAACCATGTTGACCCAATCACCTGCTGTCGAGACACCGACGAAAGACCGTCAGTGGTGCGCAGCAGGCCATAGACGGTAAAGGGTTGGCGACCCACCTCGGTCACTACCCAGCCACTCAGCATCGCCACAAATCCAGCCGGGGTCATCAGCACACACCCTCGGAGCATCCAACGCGCTGCGTACAATCGTTGCCGCCGTCGCAATACCAAACCGGTCAGGCCCTGTCCCAGCATCAATAGGCCTAGACCGACCATGACGCGAAATGCAAAGAACACCGCAGGCACCGGCGGGATGTTCTCAGGAGGGAATTCGTCCAGCGCGGCGATAGTGCCACTCAGGTCGTGCCGCAAGTACAGCGACGCAATGCGCGGAATAGCCACTTCCCAATGGTTGCGCCGCGCGGTCATGTCAGGAATGGCAAACAAGCGTAAAGGTTCGCCCGCTCCTTCAGCTGGGCGAGTCCAGGAGCCTTCGATGGCGGCCACCTTCTGCGGCTGAACCTTAAAGCTGTGCTCACCATGAAGATCTCCCGCGAGAATTTGTACTGGTATAAGCACCACAATCGCCCAAAGCGCCATTGAGTATGTAAGCCGAGCTCGCGGATTCTCAGGTGCACGTAACAGCTGCCAGGCGCTGATACCGGCTACCAGCGTGCCGCTGCCGAGCAGTGCCGCCAACGTCATATGCACGAGTCGATAAGGGAACGATGGATTGAAGATGATTGCCCACCAGTCGTCGGCTATGAAACGCCCATCTGTGGCAATGGAGTAACCAGCGGGTGTATGCATCCAGGAGTTGGCTGACAGAATCCAGAACGCACTGATCAGTGATCCGAGCGCCACCGCGCAAGTGGCGAAGAAATGAATACGAGGGCCGACCTTCTTCAACCCGAAGAGCATGATGCCAAGAAAACCAGCCTCTAAAAAAAAGGCGGCAAGCACTTCGTAGAACATCAAGGGGCCGAGGATATCTCCCGCCTGAGTCGACAACCGCGACCAGTTGAGACCGAACTGATACTCCAGAATCAGTCCCGAAGCAGTGCCCACCGCCACATTGAGGGCTAATACCTTCAACCAGTAACGATACACATCCAGGTAGACTTTTCGGCCACGCCACAGCCAAAGCGCTTCAAGCACCATCAGAAAGTTGGCCAAACCGATGGTGAGTGCCGCCAGCACTATATGAAAGCTGATGGTGATCGCGAACTGGACACGCGCCGCAATCAGTACCGAATCAACCGCGTCCATGCCGTCCACTCCCCATTAGCCAGCGCAGACGGGAATCAGCGGTTGGCAGCAGCAATCGATATTTACGCGGATTACCAATGGTATTGACGGGAATAGGCCGATGCCTGTCATTTTGCCGCTCTCCACGCAGGAGTGAATGCGGTGCCCCGTCCTGTTTTTATGCCAATGTGCCAAGCTAAAATACAAGCAGAACAACTTGGCATAACCGATGTGTGCTGGGCCTTAGCTCGAGAATTTCATTCGAAAGGTTGACTAATCATCGTCAAATGACCTGACCATCTCTCAGGTAGAACTGTCGATACTCGCACCTCGCTGGCAAATCCCACTCGAAAACCAGTGTATTGATTGAAATACGTTTACATGTGCCGCGATCAAAACCTATATAAAAAATATCACGTACAGTATTTTGATAAGCTACGGCATTCTGTCATCAGTTCGCTATTCGAATTCTTTGCAGCAAGGCTAAAAATTTTTCGCCAGCAACCCTAATTTTTGAGATTGCATTGCAGGAAAGTAAAAATGATGCTGAACGATTACATGAATGCTCGTTACGTTAAGGGAGCGACAGATTTCGAAACAGAATGCAGAAGCGAAACTTTGACTAGACACTTAATAAAGACCCTACTTAAATCAATAACGACCAAACTTCTGTCGGTATTCCGCTGGCGTTAAGCCAGTCAACTCTTTGAACATTCTCCGCAAATTGGAATCACTGCTGAAACCAAGCTCTAGGCTGATTGTGCTGACGGTTGATGACGTCAACGTGAGGCGTTCGCTGACCTGGTTTAATTTTATAAGACGGGCATAGGCTGCAACCGCTAGGCCGGTTTCTTTTTTGACCTTGCGCGCTAGAGTGCGCGCGGACATTCCGAGGTTATCCCCCAATTTGTCCACTGTAAGTTGTTCAGCCGGCAATTGCTCAACGAGGACAATTAGCTTACGCAATAACCTGTCGGACTGTTCCATTAGGCTTATTGTCTGAAAGGCGGTGTGAACGACTGCCGGGCGTGGTAGCACCATCAACTTGATGAGGTCTCGAAAAATTTCAGAGCTGACATTCTTTTCGATTAGCGCCTGGGCAATGGGTAGATATCCGTTTACGCCTGAAGCTGTGGCCGTTCTCTGATTAATGATGCAGGTCTGCTCGCTTTGCCAGCGCACCTTTTTATAGCGTTGAGCCATTGTCTCCACGAGCCACCATGTAATCGTCGCCGCCTGATCATTTAACTGACCGCTCGCTGCAAGTAGACAAACCCCCGTGCAATAACTCAAAAGCGTGCATCTTTTGGCACGATTCGATAGCGCTGCCACCAAGGGCGAGTGAGCTACCAACACCGTTTCAACCTCCTGCGACGACTCCGCCCAGAAACCTGGAACTAGGATGGCGTCCAGCTCGTCGCTGTCGAGGGACTCTGTCGCCTGCAACGTTACGCCATGCGCACATTCAACTGACCCGATCTGCACCGCAACATAGACAGTCTCAAACAGATCATGACCTGTACGCCGATTCGCTGCGTACAGAAGATCAGCGAATGCAAACAACCCCGCAGGCATGCAGTTGGAGAAAAGGAGCAGTCCAATTCGTAAGGTTCTGGGCATGGCTGAAAATGAATCGATTATGGCTAGTTTCGCCATTATGGCCTCAGTATCGGATTGGCACCATGAGATCTCTTTCCAGGAGGGTTTTATGATGAAAATTCAACAAATTCGAAATGCCACAATCATTGTCGAAATTGGCCTCTATCGTATCCTTGTCGACCCAATGATGGCGCGAAAAGATGCGCTTCCGCCGTTACGATTATTCGGCGCCAGGCAGCGTAACCCAATCGTCGAATTGCCGGATTCAACCCCGGCTGTTCTCAATGCGGTAACCCACTGTCTAATCACCCACTGCCAAAAGGGGCACTTCGACCACTTGGATCGAGCAGCTAAAAAATGGCTTCGCGATAGACAAATTCCAGTGATCTGTTCACCGCACGACGCGCCTCATCTTGCAAAGCAAGGCCTAAACATCCAGCCGCTTCCTGAAAATCATGAGCAGCCTAATCTCTTTTTGGGCGGAACGATTCGTACAATCAAATGCACCCATGGGAAAGGCCTGATAGGCAAATTGATGGAGCACGGTGTCGGTTACTTTATCGAAATGCCAGGCGAACCCAGCCTATATCTGGCTGGCGATACAATTCTCACGCCGACCATAAGGGATTTCGTGCTACATCATCAGCCACAAGTCAGCGTAGTACCTGCTGGCGGCGCACAATTTGATTTTGGTGACGATATTATCATGGGGATTGACGAGGTCGTTGAATTCACCCGGTTGAAACGCGGAACGGTGGTGGCCAATCACATGGAGGCGGTCAGCCATTGCCCGGTAACTAGACCTGCGCTCGCTAAAGCAGGAAAACTAGCCGGTATTGACCAGCGCTTGCGGATCCCAGCAGATGGCGAAATTATGGAGTTCACGTTTTAACTAATAGCCATCGTGAGGTGTGTCCACCAGCTTGTATGCCGGCACGAATTTAGAAACTTCTTGCGGATGCTACGAAAATTGGCACTGATAGGGACGGAGTCAAAATGGACGGAATCCTCGAACACCTGCGGAGCCGGGCCAAGAATCTCAAGCGCCAAACCATTGTTCTCTGATTTTGTTATCAGGTTCCACTAACGCCTTGGCTGCCGAAGTGCATTTCCGTGTTAGTCGTGGCCTACTCGTTGAGTCCAATCGACCTTGCCCCCGATTTCATTCCTGTCCTCGGGTATCTGGATGAGGTTGTCATTTAAATACTCTGGCTACCAATTAAAAGACCAATCAGTCTATATTATGAGGAGCACTTACATGCTTTCTGAATACCAAATGACGCTGCCAGCTATTGAACTGGAGGCCTCCGAAGGCCGAGCAAAGGACGTTTTGACCAAAGGTAAAGCACAAGCAGGCGTTCTCCCAAACATGTACTCCCACATGGCGAACTCGCCTGGCCTGCTGGAGACATACCTGGAAGGCTATTCAGCCTTCCGTAACGAGTCAGGTTTCACATCGGCGGAGCAGGAGTTGATTTTTTTGGTTATCAGTCGCGAAAACGGATGCGAATACTGTGTCTCGGCTCATAGCACCATTGCCGATATGAAGTCAGGGCTCGCCCCGCAAGCCACCAATGCGATTCGTGACAACACGGAGATCGAAGATGAAAAGCTCTCGGCATTGGCCGCGTTCACACGTGTGATGTTCCATACCCGGGGGTTGCCGTCTAAGTCAGACGTTGATGCATTCCAGGGGGTCGGCTATGGCGAACGGCAGATCTTGGAGGTCGTTCTGGCGATTGCGATAAAGACGTTGAGTAATTATTCCAATCACCTCTTTCATACCCCTCTAGACAAGATCTTCGAGGGCAGGGCTTGGCAGCAGGAATAACCGCTTCCGGAAATTTGAGCTCGCTCTGCTTCTTGGCGATCATCCCAAGAGAGATGGTCGTAAGCACTGCACGCGGTCTCCCTGGCAGCTCAGACCGTGCTAAGTGGCCTTTCTCAGGTACCTTCCTCATACGGTGATGAGGCTAGGCTGTAACAAACGAAATTCCAACGACGTCCATGTATACCTTGGCTTCATGCAGGATCGCAGATCGTCTGCACCGCTTGGCGCTTTCTGGCGATGCTAACGCGGTCAAGGTTGAAGACACCTGCAAATATGTTTCGACGTCGGACAGCTTGCACCAATTGTAAACCTTCAGCTCGGCAGTCTCTCGCCTCACTTTGTTGCCACTTTTTCGGCGGCATCAGTATTTTAATTTGGCGACACTGCCACTGACTCAGCAACGATAGTTGTTGTTCTCTTCATTCAATTGGTAATCGAGGTCAAAGCGAATGAACGACCGCCGACAGTCAATGTGAACGCCTAAAAAAGCTCGAACTCGCACCGTTGTATCCAATGTGTAGGTCTATGGAGGTAAAGCGACATGAATAATGATGACCGTGATAACGACTTCGAATCAGAACCAACGTCCGATGCCCCACCCACCGATACATCGGGAAAACCCGTGAATGTGGTCGAAAGAGATTTACAGGACGCGGACAGCGACACCAAAGGAGTCGATGAAACCATTACGCCATCTTCTACCCGAACCAAGGAACAAGAGGTTGAGGAACTCAATCGAAAAACAGCGGAGATAGAACGTAAGGTCGCGGATGGCAACTAGCAGCAGGCTTGAAGTATGTTTGACCAAATGAGAAGCGGGAGGTCAGTGTCAGACCTCCCGTCGTTCAGTCAACCTTTTATGAAGTACCCAATCCTCGAGATTGATCGGCCGGCGTCTCGGATGCTGCCCGGAGCTCCCCTTCCGGTTTCACGTCTACGTCTGAGTGATCAGTCGTTTTTGTCACCGTATCGCGCACCGCATCAAATCCCTCCCTCGCCTGTTGTTTTACCTTGTCGGCCAGGCCTGCGCTGGTCTTGCCCATATAGCGTTGCTCAGTCTCCGTCGAAGGCAATACCGCCCCCAACATCGCCCCTAACGCGATACCTGCAGCGGCTACCATCAGAGGCTGCTGCTTCAGCAACTGGCTGAATTGATTGCTCATCACTTGTGTACTGCGCACCAAACGGTCGCTGGCGTCATGAACGGCATGGCTGATGTTTTCGGTGGCAGCCTCCAGGTTGTCCCCCAGGCTCGCAGCTTTACCTTTGACGGTCTGGTACCCTTCCTTGAACGTGTCGGCGGTCTGGTGCAAATGGTCACGCGCGCTGTCGATGCCGTCGGCCAGCCCATCGGCCCATTCTCCGACTGTGTTCTGATCCGGGCCGGCGCGATAACCAGGGCGAGGGGTTGGCGGACGGTTCTGGCTCATCATCAACCACAACAATCCAACCGACGTCAGTACCGCAGGAAGGGGATTATTTCGAACGCTGGTGCCCAGGTTGGTCAGGAATGTCGTGCCGTTGCTCTGCATCAAAGACAACGCCTGATCGAACACCTGACCCGGCGTGAATTTGCTTTCTAGGGCATCAACGATGTTGCCGATACTCGCCCGCTGCGCATCGACTTCACGCTCGATAGCCTCTGGGCTTTTCTGCGACTCAGTTTCGAATTCACTGTTCATGAGACTTTCCTCCGCAGCGCTTCCTGGTCTTTGCTCAAGGCATCTAGCGTGCGATCAGGCTTGAAGTGGGACGGCTCGAATTGTTTTTTCCCGGACTGCAGCATGGCGAACCCTACGATCATCACCACGACACCGACAATCAGGGCTGCCAACCACGGGGCTAGGACAGTGCTCAGGCCATAGACGGCGGACATCAATAAGATGATGAACCCTGCCATCAGCACAATCACACCACCCGCGACACCGGCAATGCCTGCTTTGAGCGTCGTAAGGCTCGCCTGAAGCTCTGCTTTGGCCAAAGCGAGTTCCTTGGTGAACAGCGCAGGCACTTCACGGGATAGCTGCCGTATCAACCCGACGACCGAAGCGTCGGGATCAGGCACAGGCACTGGTCTTGAGCCCGGAAAATCTGGATCATCTCTGTTCATCACAGTGCTCCTTTGACGTTTGTTGAACCGGGTGTCGAGTTCGTTGCGAAGTCCAAAGGATGATCATGCTCATTCGGTGAAGGCGGGGTGATGCCAGTGGCCAGGCCGGGGCTTTGATCGGTGCGAGATGGAACGGAGGTTTCATAGGGTCGTTGAGCGCCAAAACCACCTGACGGAGGCATTGAGTTACCTGCTGCTGGATCGCTGGTATCAGTGAATGTCGCCGCAGGCGAGCTCCCTGCTTTCAGGAAGCGCGATAGACCAAAACCCAGCGCAACACTGCCGGCGATGAAGAGTGCAGGGTTGTTACGCGCGAGGTCGGCGGCGTCATGAAGCAGCTGTTCGGCACTTTTTCCACGCAGATTGCCCGCCAGGCCACTCATGGATTCAGCCATGTCTGCAAGGTAATCGGACATGCCGAGCGTGTCCTTGCTTTCGATCTCGGAAACGAAGGACTTCGCTCCTTGGGCCAGCGCCTCTATCTGGTCTGCTGCCGTGTCGCGGTATTGTCCAAACTGCGCGTCTGCTTGCTGCCTGGCGTCGCCAAGCGCCTCAGTAACGTTTTCTTTCAAGTGTTCGAAGTTCTGCTCTGTCCCTCCGGAGTTGGGTTTATCTGGCTGACTTCCGGTGGTGCTGTCTGAAGTATTCATGTCGTCCCTCGCCTTCTGGATGAAAAAGCGTTATCAGGGTTCGCCACGAAGTGCCCGCAGCCCCCCCTCATTTCAGATGACGGAGCAGCGTTATAGGGAGTTCCAATGAAATGATGAGCGATGCAACTTCTCCCTAGATGCCGAAGGATAGAAAGACTGCCCCATCAATCTGTACGCCTTTGGGTCATTTCGATGGAACATTGTTTACAACCCGTCCTCTATCGCAACACCAGCCGAACCTGAGGATGTCACCATGATTCACTCACTAACCGGTATGAAGCCAGGCGAGCGTTACGCCGTCGAAAGCCTCGAACGCACTCGTAATTTTTCAGGCTTCTTTCTCGATGGAAAGTATTACCTAGAGCCCGAGTTAATGACCGCCGTCGGGTGGCTGGAAGGTCAGCAATTTTTGTATGACGAACTTGACCCTTTAGGTGAACCAGTGTTTCCAAATCGGGTCGCTGGCACCATCGAAGACCTGACATTAACCTTGGCCGATGGTGCACGTCTGAAGTTGAACCAGGTGCGCTATACCGCCCAAGTGGATCCCCCCACACAAGGAATCAACGCCACCCCTGATCTTTACCGTCGCAAGGCGTCTGGGCCACTCTGCGACAAACTGGTGGTCATCACCGGGGCATCAAGCGGCATAGGTCGTGCGGCGGCACATGCGTTCGCCAGCGAGGGCGCCCGTCTGGTGCTTGGTGCTCGTGATGAAACGGCGCTTGCTGAAGTCGTCGAAGAATGTGTTTCACGCGGTGCGACGGCCCTGGCAGTTCGCACTGATGTGACAAGCAGCGAACAGATGCGAGCGTTGGCCGATCAGGCTGCCGCTTTTGGGGACGGTCGCATCGACATCTGGATCAACAATGCAGGTGTCGGTGCGGTGGGCAACTTCGAGGAAACACCTCTTGAGGCTCATGAGCAGGTGCTGCAAACGGATCTGCTCGGTTACCTGCGAGGAGCCTATGTGGCTTGGCCCTATTTCAAGGCGCAAAAACGGGGTATTTTGATCAATACCCTTTCACTCGGGAGCTGGGGCGCACAACCCTACGCAGCAGCTTACTCGGCCAGCAAATACGGTCTGCGGGGTTTGAGCGAAGCGTTACGTGGTGAGCTGAATGAGTATCCTGATATACATGTCTGCGATATCTATCCAGCCGTCATGGACACACCGGGATTTCGTGACGGGGGTAATTTCACCGGTCATGCCCTTAAGCCACCTCCACCCATTTATGATCCGCATCTCGTCGCCCAAGGTATGGTTGCCTGCGCGTTACGTCCAAGGCCGAGTACCACCGTGGGAGGAGCAGCCACGATGGCGCGACTAGCGCATTTTTTGGTGCCCGGCTTTCCCCTTCTATATGGATGGCTGACTCGTATGGGCCTGGAACACAGCCCACAGTCGGCATCGACATCAGGCAACCTTTTCGCGCCGCCAAGCGGTCAACGTCGCATTGAAGGTGGCTGGCGCGCAGCCAAGCGGAGACCTTCCATGCTATTGGCAGTCGGCGCAACGCTATTAATTGGCGGAGCTCTGTTTGCGCTTTATCGTCATGGACGGCGCGAACGTGCTCTCTACGAAAGAGCATGATTAGAGTCATGGAACCTGCTGGCATTGTTTGAGAAACAGCAGGCCGCACGTTCACACCTGGATCCAATCGCGAGATGATTGGCTCACAAGCCTATGAGTCATCGGCATTTTGCGAGGATTTCCGAAATTCCAAGGTAAACAATCGACTCATCAAGTCTCGCAACATTTAGTGCTTCGCCCGATGTCTCCGAACGCAAAAAAGCTGGCAGGCATCCCTGACAGCTGGAGCGTTACTTACTTTTTGGAAACCTCCAGGCATTACAGCCCCAAAAATCTGCTTGGCGGTTTGCACAATGACGCCAGCTTCATCCGGATCGCCTTGCAGCAAGGTCGAGGCAAATTTCTTCGCCTGCTCAAGTTTGATATGCGGCGGCAGTGATGGGACATTCGGGTCAGTCTTGAATTCGATCAGATTCACTTCGGACTTTGCCACTGCCGCCAATATTTGGCGACGGTAATCAACTCGGCCATGTTGCTCATCTGCATTGCGCCATCGCCGACCAGGGCAATCACTGTGCGTTTCGGGTGAGCGAATTTCGCTGCAATCGCATACGGCACGGCGGCGCCCATGGATGCCAGGCCGCCGGAAAGCGAACACATCATGCCGCGCCTAATCTTCAAGTCACGCGCGAACCAGTTAGCGCACGACCCTGAGTCGCTGGTGATGATGGCGTGTCCAGGAAGGCGTGGTGAGAGTTCGTAAACCACCCGTTGCGGGTTGATCGGATCAGCCTTGGCCAAGGCGCGTTTTTCCAACGTTTTCTCCCAGGTGGCGCGCCAGCCTTCGACCTTTTTACGCCACTTGCGTGGGGTCTTGTGTTCCAGCAATGGCAGCAGCGCCGCCAGGGTCTCGGCCGCATCGCCCACAAGGTTCACCTCCATCGGATAGCGCAGGCTCAACATGTCAGGTTGAAGATCAATCTGGACACCGCGCGCCTGGCCTTCTTTAGGCAGAAATTCGGAATAAGGGAAGCCTGAACCGATCATCAGCAAAGTGTCGCACTCAGTCATCAACTTGTAGCTGGGCTCGGTGCCGAGCAGGCCGATGCTGCCGGTGACCCACGGTAAATCGTCGGGCAGTACCGCTTTACCGAGCAAGGCCTTGGCGACACCAGCGCCGAGCTTCTCGGCAACTGCAATGACTTGATCGGTCGCAGCCAACGCGCCAGCGCCAACGAGGATGGCGACTTTTTCGCCGGCATTCAGCACATCCGCTGCTCGCTGAAGATCCGCCTCATACGGAACAACCCTCGGTTTGCTATCACCGACGCCTGAATGAACGGTGCCGTGTTCCCTGGCGGGCGCCTTGTATTCGGCTTCCTGCAAGTCATTGGGCAAGATCAGCGCGGTCACCCGACGCTCGCTAATTGCGGTACGCACCGCCCGGTCGATCAAGTGCTGGACTTGCGATGGCGTCGAGGCTTGTTGCACGAATGCACCAGCTACATCCTTGAACATAGACAGCAAATCCAACTCTTGCTGATAGTTGCCCCCAAGTGTTGCACGCGCTTCCTGGCCGACGATGGCCAACACCGGCATGTGATCCATTCGCGCATCGTAAAGCCCCGTGATTAAATGCGAAGCGCCGGGGCCAGAGGTCGCAATGCATACGCCCAGCTCTCCCGTGAACTTGGCGTGAGCGGAGGCCATGAACGCAGCCATTTCTTCATGCCGTGCCTGAACGAATTCGATTTTGCCTTGGGCACGACTCAGCGCCCCAAAAACACCGTTGATACCGTCCCCCGGATAACCAAAAATCCGCGTTACGCCCCATTGGCTGAGTCGCTCAACCAGAAAATCGCTGACTGTCGTTGTCATTAATCCTCGCCTTTCGCCTATGCGTAGAGTCGCTGCTGGAACGACAGGTGAAGCTCAGCCAACCTTGTCGTTGTCCTGTTCGGGCGTTTCAATGCCAAGCTCTTCTTCGGGGGCTTCGTGCGGGTAACCAGGTAACCCCCGGGCCTCATTCGGCCCTTGACGATGGCCTGGCGAATTCCTTTTGTTATCCCTATCCGTGGTGGCATTCGGATCTTCATTACGGCCAGCCTGGCCTAGCACGCAGCCGTCGTCATTGGGGTTGCCCAGATCCTTGATGGGTTTGTCCTGGGTAGTAGATGGGGTTTTCATAGATGCCTCCAATGCAAGGTCATGAGACTCTTTGGAGACACGTTCGGCGCCAGAGTGCAGCTCAATCAGCAGTAGCTTGATAGCATTGCTTCATCTGGTGCATGACGGACGCGGTTTCGCTTGCGTGCCGGATTTTGCGGTCAAGGATGCCCTGGCTGATGGGAGCCTCAGATCTGTGTTGGATTCGTACATGACCCGCACCACTGTTTTCCAGATTCTTTGGCCTAGCAGTAAGCAAATGTCTCCGAAGGTGAGAGCGTTTGTAGACTTCTTTGTAGAGCGGTTCGGAAATCACCTCGTAACGAGTGAAACGTGAAACGTGAAACGTGAAACGTGAAACGTGAAACGTGAAAAATGATTCGCCCCTCCCCTGGGCTATCAAGCGGTTGAGTAGGATGCTGACAAGGTGCATGTCGTAGGTTTTTAGTATTTGCTGATGCCGGTTTCGACCGGGAAGATCGTGACCTAAAGTAATCCATCCAGCTTTTTTGACGGACTTCTGGTTGCTCTAAAATCAAAAACCAGCCGCGCCTGCGTCGCAAAAAACGATCCCTCCTTGCCCTGCGGGCAAAGCCGCCTTCCGCCCATCCCTGCCATTTACTTCCTTTTAAATTTCCTGAAGACAACGACAGAGGCAAAAGCAACGGCGAAGCAATCGAGTCGATGGCCCTAAAGCCGTTGGCTATTGGAAAAAGCAGTGTGATGAAGTTCCCTGCTTTTTGTTTGGAATCAAATATAACAACTCCGTCGCGTTTTTTTGATTTCAAGGGGGCTCGCAAACTATTTTTTCAGGGGCATGGCTTCTAAGCCTCCCCTAGCAATTCGTGACCTTCACCCTGCTCTCAACGATCTCGCCAGCCGTGGAGGCTCTGTATCGATTTGAACAGGTGTTTTGGCTACGTGCTCACGCCAGGAGCGGTTTGTCCTCACGCCAGACGCGAGCGAGCGCTTCATCGGCTTTTCGCTGAAGGTCGGAGCGGCTATGAACCAAATCAGTTCTCCTAGCGGACGGTGCGAGCTGTTCAACGTCCGAATCGACATTCAGCAGTATTGCCGAGAGGCTTGCGTGCATGGTTAAGACGGCGGCGACCACATCGCAGTGCAAGAATGGCTTCACACAGGGTAAGCCTGTCTCCGCAAGTTCGATGCCTTGAAGGCAGCATCTCGCAGCAGCGAGTGCACCTAAGGTAATTTCCAGTGTTCGCTGTTGACTGTGACCTTGAGAGTCAACCGCAGGCTCTTTGATAAAAGCACTGAACGTTCGAATATCGTTGTCGGCGTGGGCCTTCATGACGTCCATCAGTTGCTCCACCTCATAGATGGTCTTTTTCCGCTCGTCCTCCAGGTTACAGGCAGCAGATTTTCGTAGCGCCATGAGGAGAAGCGCAAGCCCGAAGCTGGCACAGACGCATGACGTGGCACCGCAGCTTGGTACCGAAGTATCGGCCGCAATTTTGTCTCGAAAAGACTCGAGGCTTGATGACCAAATGCTCATCCGCAGCACATCCTTTAAGGCAGGGTATGACTAATTGGGTAGTCGCTCTTCATCTACTGGGCCCGGCGTAACCCTGTCTCTGTCACCCGCCGGTTCCTCTTCCCTACTGACGTGCTCTTCGTCCGTCCCCTCACCGAAGTCCTGCTCATTCAACTGATCTCGGTAGTTCTTCTCTGGTTCGTTGTCTCGCCCTGCTTTATGAGGATACCGACCTGCTGACATAGGCATGACAGCAGGTCAGCTGTTATCACCGTTCTCCGCGCGTCCCGCCATGGCTATGTTGCCCGCCGATTCGAGCTTTCTCAGCCTTGTCAGTTGCGACATTGGCATTAGGCTCGCTTTTGCGCCCCGCCTCTTTGACTTTTTGAGGGTCATCGGAAAAGCCGTGATGCGGTTCTTGTCGTTTGGTCATGGCTGATCTCCTTAAAGCAAAAAATAGTTACCTTCATTTGAGGCGGCACCATAAGCCTTCGCCCAGTTGACACGACCAACGGGAATTAGCCGCCGCCATAATGAAAAAAGCCTCTTCAAATGCGACTACTGCGGCTCAATCAACGCGGTCATTGTTCTGTTTCGGTGTTTCAATAACCGTTTCCGTTTCACCGTTCGATTGCCGCGCAGGCGGTATCGAGGGTGCCTGATCATTTTCTGAGTCACTCGGGTAGCCGGGCAAGCCGCGCGCATCTTCCGGAGTCAGAACATTGCCCGCAGAGTCGCTTTCGTGATCCCAGTCGGTAGTCGCATTTGGATCTTCGTCGCGACCGGCAGTGCCCAAAATGCAGCCATCATCATTCGGATGGCTCGAGTCATTTTCTGGCAAATTTTGAGTGCTGGTTGAATGCGGTTTCATAGGGGGGCTCCAATGCGGAGTAGTGGGTCTTCTTTGGAGTAACCCAGTGCATCCAAGTGCAGCGCAAGGGACAAACGGTGTGGGTATCCGCTTCAGTACCCACCGGAACTGAAGAACACAGAGCCAAATGCCCATTTCAGCCTGTCGAAGACATAAGAGTGGGAAAAAGGATTTTTTCGGCGCTTCACTCGCTGCCTGATTATCAGATCACTTTAAGAAAGGGTCGGCCATGGATCTCGTATTTCTCGGTACTTCAGCAGGCGTTCCGACCCGAAATCGAAATGTGAGCGGCACCGCTTTGCTCGAGTCCGCAGGCAGAGGTTGGTATCTGATCGATTGTGGTGAAGCCACTCAGCATCAACTGTTGCGTACTCCATTGTCATTACACGAGCTTCGAGGATGCTTCATCACGCACGTTCACGGCGATCATTGCTTCGGCCTACCCGGCTTGCTGGCCAGCGCCGCCATGTCGGGACGTCTCGAACCACTACATATAGTGTTGCCGGTTGCCCTACATGCCTGGTTGCGTCTAAGCGTGACTGTAAGTGAGTCCTACCTACCCTTCGAGTTGCATCTGCATGCGAGCGAAAACTTTGAGGGCTGGCGAAATGGCAATGTTCAAGTCAACACCGTTGTCCTCTCCCACCGAGTCCCATGTCATGGCTATATATTTTCCGAGGCCACCCCTGACCCACGATTGGATGTGCAACGCCTCGAGACAGATGGTGTCCCCCGAGGCCCTCTTTGGGGAGAGCTGGCGCATGGACATGATGTTGAGCATGCTGGACAGATATTTCGTTCCAATCGTTATTTACGGCCTGCCCGACCAGACCAGCGCATCATCATTTGCGGCGATAACGATTCCCCCGAACTATTGACGGAGGTGGCGCCTGGCACAAACGTGCTCGTGCACGAGGCGACCTTCACTCAGCCTTTAATCGATCGCACGCGGACGACTTATGGACACAGTAGTGCCGCTGCTGTGGCGCGTTTTGCTGAGTCGGCACGCATCCCAAATCTAGTGCTTACCCACTTCAGCGCGCGCTATCAATCCAACCCCAAACTTAGCCCGTCCATTGATGATGTCCGCGAGGAAGCAGCGGCACACTTCACCGGCGAGTTGATCCTGGCGGATGACCTGCAACGCTACCACCTGGGTCGGGACGGTCGCCTGAAGCCTGCCATCGGCCGCTTGTCGCGATGCTGATTACTATTTGTAATCAGCGCCGCGCTTGCAAATCAAAATGAGGGGCCGTGCAATGAAGTGGAGCTCAAGCCTTCCGCCGGTACCCCGACCCCAGCCGAGCCCTGAGCGCTTTTGCTGAAGCAGTATGGAAGCAAAAAGCGGGTGAAATTCATCGAACGATAACCGCGTGCTCGTGCTCGCATTCACTGATGAGTCCAACCGAATTACGTTCCAGTCTCGGCCCTGAGAAATAGAGCCGCAATCTGCTGTCATAAATTGTCTCAGCTGAACCTTGCGCTGGTATTGAAATCGTCGTGCCTTGGCGGTACTTGTAGGACACCATTCGTTAGCAGGAAGCGCACCATGGGGCCCAGATTCAGAGTGATTGAAACCACCAGACTAGAGGATGGCAACAAGCGATATAGGGTTGTAGATCTGGTTGAGGGAGGCTCAGCGAGCAAACACGGTGTGTTTGAGGTTAGAGCTGAGGCAGAGACTGTTTGCTCGACATTGAACACCGAGCATAAATGGCCGACAGAGATAGGGATGCGTCGTGCCGCACCGGTTAGCTCTCAATGATCTACACGATTATCGAACCTGCTTTCCAAATCTATTACCCGGGGGCGCAGACGAATGCCTCCAGGTCTCCGAGAGCTTATTACCTCATTACGTGTGGCCTCGTCCTCCTGGAGACACGGAGACTCTCTGAGAACTCAACCCGCTGAAGAACGCTTGACACGAGCTCTGCTACCTCATGCAACAGATAACGCGTCAAGTCGCTGATTTGAAGCAATGAAAGTCCGCCAACAAAAAGGCCCTCGAAGGGCCCTTTTGTACTCAAATCAACTTACTTGGCCAGCCAAGACTCTACGGTGTCGGAGCCATACTGAGTTTTCCATTCCTTCAGTGTTTTGTGATTGCCGCCTTTTGTTTCTACGACTTCGCCGGACTCAGGATTCTTGTAAACCTTCACCTGGCGAGGCTTGCGAGTGCTGCTCTTCGACTCAGCAGTGGGTGCGCGACGACCTGCCTTTGGATCAAGTAGGTTGACAATGTCTTTTAAGCTGAAGCCGTACTTCGCCAATAAGGCTCGGAGCTTTGTTTCGAATTCGATTTCAGCCTTCAAGCCCGCGTCACCTTTGAGGGCTTCGAGTGCTTGAAGCTGTTCAGCTAGGTGTTTTTCGAGCTGACGGAACTCTGCGAGCTTGGACATGGGAAATCTCTCCGTGATTGTTATTCTAACGTTACACCAAAAACTCCAATTTGCATGAAGCGAGGTGCGTTTACTTTACTCATTAAGTCGTCTCCGTTGCAGGATTCGCACTTGAGCAAACGTCCATTAATAGACATTTGGCGACGAGCGAAGGTTCGTAATATCGCAACAGAACATTGGTGTGATGGCGCCGCATCTGACTCTGATTTGCGGAACGGAATTGTCAGCGGTGGTGTCGTTTGTATTAGACACCTTGGTGTCGAAATCCCGTTCAGATAAAGAGGTAGTTTTCATGAACAATATCATCTACATCGTTGGGGCAGTGGTGATCGTCCTAGTCATCCTGTCGTTTGTCGGCCTTGTATAGCCTACCCCAGCTGAAACCCATTCTGGTGACGCCGCTAGCGGTTCAGTCCGAGCTAAACCACGGTACTCAGAGGAGTTTCAGACATGTATCCGACGACTCCTGACGGTCGCTACTTTGTGGTCAAAGGACAGCTGTGGCGTTGCACCAACCCATCGTTAAATGAAGATGTGCGACAGCGTCTTGTCGACGAACTCATGGAAGCGCGACGTGAGGTAAAGGCAGCGAAAGCCTCCGGCGATCCTGGGCAGCTAAAGTTGGCCAGGGCGAGCGTCCAAACAACTAAGGTGGCGCTCGGGGAGCGCGGGCCGGTTTGGTGGGACGACGGTAGCCCTGACTTCAATACATGTCAGGTCGCCAATACACCCTATGCCGACTGGTATCTCTCATTGAGTGCCGCAAACTCCAGAACACCAGAGGAAAAATGAGCTGGGGAAAACGAACAGCAGAAGCGCGGCACCTCAGAGCATTTATGTTTATGGATACCCGCTCGATTGAGAGGCCCCAGAGTCAACACCATTGTATTAACCCTGGGCTTACAACGAGTCTATTTTTCCTGCTCTACTCGGCTCGCTTTTTCGAGCCTCAGTCGGCTGGACGCGGTCAGTTTCTGAAGTCCCAGCTCTCTGGCCATGGCGTGCAGTAATGCCTCCCCTGCTTTGCCTTTGGCACGAAGCTCCCGAGCGAGTGATGCCAGCTCATCGCCACAGATTTCATCAACCGGTCGGACACTCGCCTCATCTTCTGGACGCCGACAGACAACGGCAGATGCATCAGTTATCTGGCTCGGCCAGTAGAACTCCCCGACATCATCAATCGTCATACGATGAGTGCTCTGCGCCATCGCCGACACTCTTTCTCGAATCTTCGAACCCGTACGCACCCAACCATGAGCCCTGGCAATTCGCCGAGCAAGTATTACATCGAGAATAGGCCCTTCTTCGCTGATCACATGCTCGATGAGTGCGCTTAAAACGCCGGAGTAACTCGCATCAAAAAAAGCTTCCGGATCCACCCCTTGGACATTCGAAGCAGGATCGGATTCTCGGTAATAAACAACCGCCGCCGGAAAATAATGCGATTGGGGGCTGCTCACAGGCTGAGGTGCCAAAGCAACTGCTGCGTATTGCTGGCTCTGAGGGGCATCTGCCTCGTCATTAGCACTCTCGATTGTCAGCGGCTCAGTGATTGAACCTGTGACCTCCTCGATCAACTCGATGACCTCCACTACTGCAGTTTCGGCCTGCAAGCGGGCGGCCTCTTCCCGGGCTTCATGCTCGGCGCGTTGAGCTCAACTCAACACAAGCAAAGCGGTCAGACGTTCATGGATAAGATCAGCGGTGCCAACGGCGTTAATCCACCAGTCAGTTGACCAGATACGCAGAATCTCCCAGCCAAGCCCACGCAATACGTGCTCACGCAGCTTGTCTCTATCCCGCGCCGTAGCGCTGCGATGGTAGGTCGCCCCGTCACACTCCACACCCGCCAGGTAGCGACCAGGTGCATCAGGATCGACCACGCCCAAATCGATCCTGAATGCGGAAACACCGACTTGAGTATGCACCTGCCATCCTCGGCTTGTGAGCGCCGCGACGACCGCTTCTTCGAAAGGACTGTCAAAGCCGCCGACACTGCCAGTGACTGCTTCAGCGAGCGCTCGAGGCCCGCGCTGGGCAAATTCAAGGAAGTGCTTCAGGTCACGTACGCCAATCGACTGTGTTCTCGTGAGATCTATTTGCTCAGGTTGCAAACTAGCGAAGACGCACAGCTCGTGCCGAGCTCTTGTAATTGCTACGTTCAATCGACGCTCGCCGCCAGGGCGATTGATAGGGCCAAAATTCATGGCCAGAGTACCCGCTGCATCGCGGCCGTAAGTAATCGAGAAGTAGATGATGTCTCGCTCATCCCCTTGAACACTCTCAAGGTTCTTAACAAACAGAGGCTCAAGTTCGGTATCGGCAAAGTACGCTTCAAGCGAAGGTTCGTTACGACGAGCTTCGTCCAACAAATCCTCGATGAGTTTCTGCTGCTCACCGTTGAACGTCACCACACCAATGGTCAGCTTGCTTTCTCGGAAACCTGGTGAGCGCAGACGACCAACTACATCAGCGACGATAGCACGTGCTTCAATCAGGTTTGTTCTCGAACCACCCTTGGAGTAGACACCCGCGATCTCGTGCAGTTTAACGGCACGGTCATTCGTCACGGGGGATGGAAACGTCACAAGCTTGGACTCGTAGTAACGCTGGTTCGAGAAGGCAATCAAACTTTCATGGCGACTGCGGTAGTGCCAATTCAAGTGACGAACCGGAAGGTTCGCGCTGATGCACTCATCCAGAATGCTCTCAAGATCGGCCTCAACATCTTCATCATCCGCCGTCGATTCTGCGCGATCAAAGAATGACGTTGGAGGTAGCTGTTTGGGGTCACCGACCATCACAACTTGTTTACCACGCGCCATGGCCCCAACTGCATCCCACACGGGGATTTGCGAGGCTTCGTCGAAAATGACGAGTCAAATGCACTCGCGCCAGGTGTGAGGTATTGGGCGATGGACAGCGGGCTCATCAGCATGCACGGCGTCAGTTTCGTCAACGCATCTGGAATCTTGGACATCAACTGGCGAAGCGGCAAATGACGAGTTTTCTTACCCATCTCGTACCTGAGTACACCCCACTCCGAGGAACGAGTCACGCTCTCCGGATTAGGAAGATCCGCACAAAGACGTGCCCGTAGCCAATCACGGGTCAATGCAGTGAAGCGATCGTCCAAGGCTCTGAAATCCCGAATTCGCTGCTCATGTTCAACACTCACAAAACCACGAATGACAGGTTCGTTGTCTACGACCGCGTTCAGCCACCACCGCGCGTAGTTGGTTTCAAATGAATGGCGGACTTCACCGGCTCTAACAAGGTTGCCTTCCATAGCCTGAACCAGATTCGAGAGCCCCGCACCAACCGCCTCTTCACGCACCTTGCGCCATGCACACCAGGCACGAACACCGGGCTCAGATCGAACCATGGACTCGCAATGCTGCAGTAGCGCATCCAGCGTAAACAGCTGGATGTTCGCTTGCCCCGATTCTGTAAAACGCCCCGCTGTCGCTAGAACATCCACACGCTGACGGAGTAACTCAAAGCACTCACGCAATTCAGCACCTGATTGGCAAGCTATGCCCTCGGGTTCAAGCAGTGCATTCGCGTCGCCGAGCAGCACCTGTATTGCACTGCGATACGCAGATACAAGTTCGGGTGTCGTACCGAGCTGAGCGAGTGCAGATGCTAGCTTGCCTTGGAACGCTACCGCTTCCGTGACCTTGTCTACTTTGGTTTTAAGACCCACCCACAATCCAGAGCTAACCGCACTCAGATCATCGAATTCCAATAGGGCTTTTTCAACGAGATGTCGCTGCTGAAGCACGGCCAAATCCGACTGCATGGTCTCGCCGCATCGTCCGACTGCTACTGGATCATGATCACCCTCGAGCCCACCCTGGTCGACCACTGGACGACGCGAGGTTTGAAAAGCAATTGCAGCGAACAGCGGTTCCGCGTCGGTGTCAAGCCCAGACCATAATCCTTCTGTGAGGTCGCCCAGGAGCAAATAGGGAGCCAACTCCTGGTCAAGCAGGACAATAGAACGCATATGGACGAGGTCTGATTTCAACTGCTCGCCACAATGACCTTCAGCGACTAAATCAAATCCGATATCCGTCCAAGGCTCGTCCGCAGTCACGCACAGCGTTGCCTGGCGCAATTGAATGACAGCCTTAAGATTCTGCACAACCGACAGTGAGCCGTCCCAGATTTGCGTGCAGTGTTCACCCAACTCCATTGTGTCGAGCTTCTCGCGCAGGTCACGGATCTGAATCCAGACAAGTAGATCTTTCGCCACATCGGGTTCTGCATCACCGGAGTCGGCTGTTGAGAGAGTCTTTGTGGCTTTGCGCGTCCCCATCAGTGACTTGGGCCAGAACGACTGCTCTGCGCTTTGCCAATCTGCGACTAATTCGCGTACATCAAGTGTTTCGATGATGTCGGTATAAGTCACGGAGAGCTCTTGTTTGAGTTCCGCGATACCGTCGAGCATTTCTATTGCTTGGCTCAGTGTCTCAAACGTCTGCACCGGCCAGGCTGGGCTGGGCTGAGCTGAGCTGCGAAAGCAAAGCCCTGCGTCTCGCCAAAAGGTTGAAGCCTTTCTCTGCAGCGTTAACCGTCGTGACAGGCCATACCGGTGAAAAGTGAAGATCGCTGGATGACCCGGTTTCAGGGGCCTAGAGGAAATAGTCATTTTTAAAGGAGGGTCACATCAGCTTCTCAAACAGCTGCGAATGTTCGGGAAATTGCTCGATAAGCTTTTGCTGACTGCCCAATTCCATATCTGCAAAATCAAACCCTGGTGTAACCGCTTCGCTGATCAGGCCGTATCCCGCCAATCCATTTGTAAGCGGCGAAGCTTTCCAGACACCACCCGGTACATGCAACCAACCGTTTTTAATGTGTCGTCCGGAAAAATCAGGCTGTACTGAATCGCATCTCCCAGATGGTAGTAATGCACGATGTCCGATTGGTTCAGATGGAAATGACCTGTCGACGAATCCTTGGTCAGCAAGTAGTAAATGGATGTCATCAGGTAGCGCCGGCCCCCAGCGGTCTCAACCATCGCGTGGTGATCGGTTTGAAAGGTTCTGCGGTAGAAACCGCCTTCCATGTGGGGTTCCAGGTTCAGTGCTGCAACTACAGCCTCAGCGCTGGGAATGTGTTTATCAAAGGTGTTGGTAGGCATGTTGATTGAGCCCTCCAGCCTTTGAAATAGCGCGCAATTAATGCGCTAACTCTATTATAGCTACGCATATGATTAATAATAACTATGATAAATGGCTCTTTAGTAGAGCTAGCCATTAGAGCTTGAGCACACGAGTACTCACTACCCTCGTCCACTATTGTTATTTACGCTGCACTTGTGTTTGCGACACGAGCGGTGCGAATAAACAAGGCGCGCACTTTCTCCCAAAAATTCCCCCCCAATACAAAAAAGCTACCGATCAGCATGAGGTCACCCAGCGCTTGAACTTGCCAGAGGTTGGGTCTGAGCCCCGGCCAAATGCTGTCGATGTAGGGTTCAAGAAAGGAGGAAATCAGCGGCACAAAAAACATCACGATGCCAACTCTATGACGTAATGGGCCCACTTCGACCTCCGTGCTGGGTGCAAGTGAGGACACATAACCGAACAGGCTGCGCTTTAACTGTTGGAATCCGGACTTGCCCATGATGGCAATGGCGAGAATCAGCAGGATTTTGTTGCTGATGAACAGCACGCCGGTCAGTGCAGCGATCTTTGACCCCGGCACATCGGCTGCCGCTGCGAGTGGCACCAACAGCCAGGAACCCAGCATCAAGCAGATAATGACTATTCCCAACTTAAAGCGCCAACCGGCTGAATGGGGTTCAACAACACCCGGGGTGTTATTCATAATCGTCGTACCTTTCTAGCGGATCACAGTAGATTTGATGGCGCTTAAAAAAGCGTAGCAGCCGTGTGCCCATTTGGACGGCTATGCTCCAGTGATCTTTGTTGGTCGGGAAATGCGTAATGCATCCAGGTACAACCCTGCTGAATTGGCCTGGCCGGTTCGTGTTGCTTGGAGTATTCGGCCTCAGTGGTTGCGTACGGCTTGGGCCGGATTTCCAGCCGCCCGGCGAAGAATGGGTCAAACACTGGAGCACCCCTGCCCTCGAGCAATCCAGCCAACGCAGCCTTAATCCGGACATCCGTCAGTGGTGGCAAGTCTTTGCCGATCCGGTCCTCAATCATTTGATTGCCGAGTCGGATGCACGCAACTCCAGCCTCAAAATCGCCGGCCTGCGCGTCATGGAAGCCCGCGCCCAACTCGGCATTGCTCAAAGTGGTCTTTACCCGCAACTGCAGCAAGCCAGTGTCGACAGTCTTTACTTTAACCGCAGACAATCCGGCGGAACCAACCCGCAAGACAGCCATTTCTGGCAACACAGCGCGGGGTTCGATGTAGGTTGGGAACTGGACTTCTGGGGCCGCTTCAGTCGCGCCATCGAGTCATCCGATGCCAGCTACTTCGCCGCTCAGGCCAACTATGAAGACGTGCTCGTCCTGCTGCGCGCGCAAGTGGCCGATACCTATTTTTCGCTGCGCACCACCGAAGCCCGTTTACGCGTCGCCCGGGAAAACGCCAAACAGCAAAAGCGCAACTTCGAGATCACCGAGAAGCTGTTTAATAGCGGCCAAACCGCCGAACTCGACCTGCAACAAGCCAGGACACAATACCTGGGCACGTTGAGCACCATCCCCAACTTCGAAGACCAGTTGCAAAGGACCCGCAATGCGTTGGCGGTGTTGATTGGTCAGCCACCCGGCCCACTGCCGCAACTGCTCGATAACGTGGGATTGATCCCGCTGGTCGACCGTGCCGTGTTGCAAGATGTACCGGCCAACCTGCTCCTGCGTCGGCCTGATGTGCGCGCCGCCGAGCTTAATGTCGCCGCCCAGTCAGCGCTGATCGGTGTGGCCGAGAGCGATTTCTATCCGTCGCTGACCTTACTGGGCAGCATCGTCTGGTCCACCGACACGCTCAGTGGCACGCCCCGGAATCTGGATTTGATCGGCGGCCCCAGTCTGCGCTGGAATCTGTTTGATCACGGCCAGATCAGCAACAACGTGCGCGTGCAGGATGCGCGGTTGCAGCAGTTGATCGAGGCTTACCGGGACAAGGTTCGCCAGGCGGCACGCGAGGCAGACGATGCGGCCTATGGCCTGATCAAATCCCTGGAGCGCGAACGCATTCTGGGTGAGGCCGAGGTGGCGGCCAAGCGTTCGCTGGTGCTGGCCAGCGCGCAATATCGCGAAGGTTATTCGGACTTCCAGCGGGTGCTGGATGCGCAACGTGCCTTGCTCGAACAACAGGACAATTATCTGGTCGCACGCAGCAATGCCGTCAGTAATGTCATTGCGTTGTACAAAGCCGTGGGCGGTGGCTGGTACAGCGCCCAGCCGAAAGTTGATCCAACCACCCGCCAGCAAATGGAAAACCGTACCGACTGGGGCGATCTGCTGGAAGAACCCGCCACTGCACAGCCTGCCATTCCAATGTCTTACAAGGTAAAAGACCAATGAGTGAAGCCGCCCAGCCCACGCCCGAGACACCTGTCACCCAGGCGCCAGCACCGGCGGCCGACCCGGCAAAAAAAGGCATCAAATGGGTGCTGCTACTGATCCTCTTGAGCCTGGCCTGGTACCTGTTGGCGGATCGTTTCACCCCCTACACACAACAGGCCCGGGTGGGTGCCTTTGTGATTCCGGTCGCCTCGGAAGTGGCAGGCCGCGTGACCCGGGTGAACGTGCGCAACAACCAGGACGTCAAGGCCGGCGAAATCCTTTTCGAGGTGGACCCGCAGCCGTACCAGATTGCCGTCGACCGCGCGCGCGCCGACCTTGAATCGACCCGCCGACAGATCGGTGCGAGCACCGCCGGCATTGCCTCGGCGCAAGCCAACTTGCGGGCCGCCCAGGCCAATGAACTCAAGGCGCGCCAGGACAATCAGCGTCTTGAAGGTTTGTATCGCGAAGACCCCGGCACCATTTCCGTACGTCTGCTCGAAGTGTCTCGCGCCAACCGCGAACAGGCTGTGAGTCAGGTCGCCGCTGCCCGCGCCGAAGTGCAGCGCGCGCGTGAACAGGAAGGTGGCAGCGAGGAAGACAACGCTTTGCTGCGCAGTGCCGCCACGGCGTTGTCCAAAGCTGAACTGGATCTGTCCAACACGCAGATTCGCGCTCGCTCGGCCGGGCTGATTACGGATCTGCGTACTGACGCAGGGCAATTCGCTGCTGCCGGCAGCCCCGTCATGACCCTGATCGCCATTCACGATGTGTGGATCAGTGCGGACATGACCGAGAACAACCTCGGTCTGGTGAAGCTCCACACCCCGGTTTCGATTGTTCTGGATGCTCTGCCGGGCGAGGTCTTCGAGGGGCGCGTGCGCAGCGTCGGTTACGGCGTCAGCGTGGGGCAGACACCCGCGCCTGGCACCTTGCCCAGCGTGCAGAACAGCCGCGATTGGTTGCGTCCGGCCCAGCGTTTCCCGGTCATTATCGAGTTTTCGCCAGACTCGTTGAACACGTTGCGTGACAGTCGGGGGATCCGTGCCGGTGGGCAGGCCGAAGTCATGGCCTTCCCCATCGAAGGCAATCCGCTGAACCCACTCGGCCGCGTGTTTGTGGGGTTCATGAGCTGGCTGAGCTATGCCTATTAAGGGCATGTCTACTCGGCGCACGCCGCGGGATCAACGCGCACTGCGCCTGGCCACCGGCACGGCGTTGAGCCTCACCGCCAGTTTCGGCCTGGGCTTGCCGATTCCTTTTATGGCGCCGGTGCTTTGCCTGCTGTTGCTGGCCTCGGTCAATCGCCCGCTGCCGTTCAAGGCCGGACTGGTTCTCGCGCTGGCCGCCATGTTGACCACCGGCATCGGCCTGCTATTGATCCCGGTCCTGCGTTATTACCCCGTCAGCGGCGTGCTGTTGATCAGCGTCGGTCTGTTCCTGGCGTTCCGCTTTGGCCTGCGGGGCGGCAACACCTTGATCATGACCTTCCTGGTGATTGGCCTGACCATGATTTCCTCGGCCGGTATCGCCGAATTCGATCTGGCGGCGATGGTCATCGGCGCACTGGTCAAGGGTTTGCTACTCGCCGTTGTCGTCGTGGCGTTCAGTCATGGGATATTCCCGGATCCACCCAATGCCCCTTCCCCGCCGGCTGCCCCACTCCTGCCGGCAGAAGAAGTCAGTCGGATTGCGCTGCGTGCAACCCTGATCGTGTTACCGGCATTCCTGCTGGCGCTGATCGACCCGGCCGGTTATCTGCCGATCATCCTGAAGGCCGTCGGCTTGGGACAGCAAAGCTCCGCGACGAATGCCCGCAACGCCGGTCGCGAGCTGCTCGGCTCAACCTTGCTCGCAGGCCTGTTGGCGATCCTCTTCTGGAGTGCCCTCAGTCTGTTTGTGCATCTGTGGATGTTCTTTCTGTGGATGCTGCTGTTCGGCCTGGTGCTGGCGCGCAAGCTGTATGCCCTGAGCCCGACGCGGTTTACCCCGGGGTTTTGGCTCAATACCCTGATCACGCTGATCATTCTGTTGGGTCAGTCAGTACAGGACAGCGCAGCAGGCAAGGACGTTTACACAGCGTTCGCCATCCGCATGGGCTTGTTCATCCTCGTGACGCTGTATGCCTGCCTGATGGTTCATCTGCTTGATCAACGGCGGCAAAATGACGTTCAAGGGTTAACCTGATACCCCTTACCCTGCAAGCAGCTGGTATAGGCGGTAGAACTGGTCGAAGCACTGGTTTTCTCTTGCGCCCGGCGTTCCTGACGCTGACGCGAGCCTCCGACGACCGCGCCTGCCGCGGCGGTTTCCTTGGCGCGATTCTGGCGATAGTCCTGCTTAACGTCATCATCGACGCGATCATAAAACTCGTCATGCTGACGTCCCCGCACCTGCGCCCCCGCAGCCCCTGCCGCAGCGCCCACGGCGGCCCCCTTCAGCCTTCCACCGGAAGGAGGCGGTGCAGTCGAGGCGCTCTGACTGGCCGCGATGTTGTGGCATTCGGTAATGTCCGTTTGGGTTTGTTGCGAACTCTGCCCTTTCATCGGCACGACCGTTTCCGCCCACCCTTGGGTCCAGGAAACCGACAGTGCGATGCACAGGCTAATGGATGACAACCTTTTCATAATGACCTCCGACAGGGCCCGGCACTCTGCAAGCACACTGGGTCGGTAGACAGACCGCTCAATACGTCACACCTCGTGTGCCTGAGCGTGGTTCAGCATAAATGATTGTAGATCCCCCCTTCTCACCCGCCCCCCTTCCCTATTCGTGGCCGGCGTGCGGAACTATTTTTCGCGCCTGCACACGCCATGACCTAACCTGAATGGCTAAAGCCGCTGGAGGCATGTCTATGCGTCCTGCATTGAAATTACTCATATTCGTTGTGTTCGCGCTGATGGGGGCGAACATCGGCGAGCTGTCGGCGGATGAACTACCCAACACGTCAAGCAACGGTGCGGCCAGCGCTACCGCTACGGTGTCAAAAAGCGATCTGGAAGCACTGCAATTAAGGCTGGACAACCTTAAACAGCAGGTGTCACTGACCAGTAACTACACCCAGTTGATAGGCTTTCAGGACAACGTTCAGTTGCTCTTCAGTGATGCGGACAAGTTGGCGGCCGTGTTACTTCCCGAGCAGGCGCAATTGCAAGCACAACTCAGTGTGCTCGGGATGGCATCCGCCACCAGCGTTGCCATCGAAAAGTCCGATCTCGTGAAACAGAGGTCCTATCTCACCGAACAAAAAGACAAGGTGGATGCCGATCTCAACATACTGCTGGCCATCAAAGAAGGCGCTACTAACCTCATCGCTCAGATCGCCAGCATTCGGCGCACACAACTGGAAACCGAACTCGCCCAGCGAACCGCCAGCCTCCTCAACCCCCGTTTCTGGTTACCGCTGTTTTCTCCACTGCCGGAGGATAAGAACCGTCTGACGTTTTTGATTGACCAGTCCAACAGTGTCATTCAGTCCGTCTGGCAACCCGGCCGGCGTGCCGTGACCGTCACGTTGTTATTGCTGGCCCTGGCCTTCTGGACGCCGGGGCGAAGACTGGCTGAGCGTGGTTTGACATGGATCTGCATTCATCGAGTACCGGAAGGTCGCCTGCGCAGAAGTTCATTGGCGATAGCGACGGTAGTTGCCACGATGCTGAGCGCAGGTTTCGCAATACAGCTCATCTCCGCGGCGGCTACCCGCCTTCAACCATTGCCGCAGCCACTGCAAGGCTACTTCGACGATGTCGAGAAAGTCGCTTACGCCTGCGCCCTGATTATCGGTCTGAGTCGGGCCCTGCTGTCTAAACGCAATCCCTCATGGCGGTTACCTGGCATCGCCGATGAAGTCGCACTTTCGATCAGCCCTTTTCCGGCGCTGCTGGCCGGTTCAATGTTGATACTCATCTCACTGGTACAAGTCACCAATGCGACGGGCATGAGTTCGCAGGTGGTTCTCTTCAGCCGGGGCGTCGTGTCATTAGTCGTCATCTTGATAATGGGTGCGTTATTGCTACGCGTCAGTAAAACCCGCCGAGCGATGGTCATTGCCGGGGAACACCCTGAGTCAGGTACTACGCTGGCGGGGCTGATTTATACCGGCGTCAGTATCGCCATGTTGATCTCGATTTTTGGCCTGCTGGTCGGTTACATCTCCCTGGCCCGGTTCATCACTTACGAAATTGTCTGGCTCTATATCGTTCTTGCCAGCTTCTATTTGCTGACGCAGTTGTTCAGGGACCTGTGTGATTACCTGTTTTCGCCCAAGCACTCCAGCGGCAAGGCGATCAAACAGTTGCTGGGTATCGGCGACGTACGGCTTGAACAAATCGAGGTTGTTGTGTCGGGTATTGGCAGAGCGGCCTTACTGTTGATTGCCGCGATTACAACGTTTGTGGGGGGGGTTGGAGCGACCTTTGGACAGCTGACTGACAGGGTTTCAGCGATCCTCGGCGGCGATGGCTTGCGCAAGCTGAACATCATTCCGGGCAATCTGTTGAATGCGGTCCTCGCACTGTTGATCGGTATTTACCTGATTCGATCGCTGCGCAGATGGCTGGATAACGAATTCCTGCCGAAAACCGATATGGACCCCGGCATGGGGGCGTCGCTGAGCACCCTGTTCAGTAATATCGGGTACGCGCTGGTCATTCTGCTGGCGTTGTCTTCTTTGGGCGTCAAATGGACGAACCTGGCCTGGATCGTCAGTGCGTTGTCGGTGGGGATCGGCTTCGGCCTGCAAGAGATCGTCAAGAACTTCGTATCCGGGTTAATCCTGCTCACCGAGCGTCCGGTCAAGGTCGGCGACCTGATCAGCATCAGCGGGGTCGAAGGCGATATCCGGCGGATCAATGTCAGGGCCACCGAGATACAGCTCAGTGACCGTTCGATCGTGATCGTGCCCAACTCGCAGCTTATTTCCCAGAACCTGCGCAATGTGACCATGGGCGGCAGCGCCCAAGGGGTGGCCACACTCGAGCTGGTGTTCCCTCTGGATATCGACCCCGAACAAGTCAAAACCCTGCTGTACACCACCTATTGCGAACATGAAACCATCCTCGACAAACCCTCCCCCGTTGTCCGATTCAGCAATCTGAGTCCTGAAGGCATCACCCTAACCATCACCGGCTATGTCAGCAGCCCAAGGATTGTCAGTACGACCAAGAGCGATCTGCTCTTTGAGATCCTGAAGCGATTGGGTGCGGCCGGCATCGAACTGGCCAAGCCTGTTTCCCCCGCGTAATGCCCATCAATAGCCTGCCTGGCGACTGAAGATGCTCGTGATTACACGGGATCGTTGTGAGTTTTTGCGTCACTGAATGACACGTTTATTTTCACATCATTGCATTGTGAAATAAAACATGTCATTTATAGCCACGCAAAATCATCAGGACTGATCCACCGTGCCAGATCGGATGGCCTGTACCACCCCAACGCCCCTCCAAGGAGTCAACAATATGAACAAGACAGAACTTCTAGGTGCTCTGGCACTGTGCGCCGCAAGCTTGCTGGCACACGCCGACGAAGACAGCCTGCGTATCGGTATCGAAGCCGCCTACCCACCCTTCTCTTTCAAGACGCCGGAGGGCAACGTCAGTGGTTTCGATTACGACATCGGCAACGCCCTGTGCGAAGAAATGAAGGTCAAATGCGAGTGGGTCATCCAGGAATTCGACGGCATGATTCCGTCGCTGAAAGTGCGCAAGATCGATGCCGTGCTGTCGTCGATGTCGATCACTGAAGACCGTATGAAGTCGGTCGACTTCAGCAAAAAGTACTACCACACACCAGGCAAGTTCGCGATGAAGGCCGGCAATGTGATCAACGACCCGCTGGTTGATCTCAAGGGCAAGAAGGTCGGGGGGCAACGCTCATCGACCTACGACCGTTTTGCTACCGAGCAGCTTGAAAAAGCCGGCGTCGAAGTGGTGCGCTACGGCTCACAAAATGAAGCCTACCTCGATCTGGCGTCGGGTCGACTGGACGCCACGCTCGCCGACATCGTCAACACCGATGAGAGCTTCATCAAAACACCGGCAGGCAAAGGTTTCGCGCTGGTGGGACCGGACATCAGCGACCCGAAATATTTCGGCCGAGGGGCCGGGATCGCGGTGCGAAAAGGCGACACCGTGAACGTTGCACGTCTGAGTACAGCGATCGACGCCATCCGTGCCAACGGCAAGTACCAGCAAGTGATGGCCAAGTACTTCGCGTTCGATATCTACGGCGAATAAGCCTTTACCCCAAACCCCGGCGCCGCCCTTTGCGGGCGCCGCTTTGGGCTTGTCTCGCGCGCCTCGCGCGCCTCGCGGCGCTCGTTTGAGGAACTTCATCATGCTTCACGGCTACGGATCGAGCATTCTCGATGGCGCCTGGCTGACCATTAACCTGGCCCTGACCTCCATGAGCATGGCGATTGCTTTGGGTCTGATCGGCGCAGCCTTTCGGTTGTCGCCGCTCAAATGGCTGGCGATGCTGGGCGAAGGGTACACCACCCTGATTCGCGGTATTCCTGATCTGGTGTTGATCCTGCTGATCTTCTACGGCGGCCAGGACTTGGTGAACCGCATCGCCCTTGCGCTCGGTTACACGCGCTATATCGACATCAACCCCTTTATCGCCGGCGTCTGCACCATGGGCTTCATTTTTGGCGCCTATCTGTCAGAAACCTTTCGCGGCGCGTTTATGGCGATCCCTAAAGGTCAGGCCGAGGCCGGCTTGGCCTATGGCATGAGTGGCAGCCAAGTGTTCTGGCGGATTCTGGTGCCGCAGATGATTCGTTTCGCCATTCCCGGGTTCACCAACAATTGGTTGGTGCTGACCAAATCCACCGCGCTGATCTCGGTAATCGGCTTGCAGGACATGATGTTCAAAGCCAAGAACGCCGCGGACGCCACCCATGAGCCGTTCACGTTTTTCCTTGCGGTGGCGGCGCTTTATCTGATGCTGACCAGCGTGTCATTGCTGGTGCTGCGCTATCTGGAAAAACACTACTCGGTCGGCATCAAAGCCGCCGAATTGTGATTGGGAGCAACCCCATGATTCTCGACTACAACCTGATCTTGGAAAACCTGCCGCTGTATTTCAATGGCGCATTGTTGACCCTCAAAGTCCTGCTGATTTCCCTGGCCTTCGGCCTGGTGCTGGCGATTCCGTTGGCATTGATGCGGGTGTCCCGATCGCCCCTGATCAACTTCCCTGCTTGGCTCTACACCTACGTGATTCGCGGCACGCCGATGCTGGTGCAACTGTTCCTGATCTATTACGGCCTGGCGCAGTTCGCAGCGGTACGTGAAAGCGCGCTCTGGCCGTACCTGTCCAGCGCAACCTTTTGTGCCTGCCTGGCCTTTGCGATCAATACCAGTGCCTATAGCGCGGAACTGCTGGCCGGCAGTTTGAAGGCCACGGCTCATGGCGAGATCGAAGCCGCCAAAGCCATGGGCATGTCGCGCTTTACCCTGTACCACCGCATTCTGCTGCCGTCGGCCTTGCGCCGGGCGCTGCCGCAGTACAGCAACGAAGTGCTGATGATGCTGCAAACCACCAGCCTGGCATCGATTGTCACGCTGGTGGATATCACCGGCGCCGCGCGTACGGTCAGTTCTCGGTTCTATCTGCCGTTCGAAGCCTTCATCACTGCCGGTCTGATCTACCTGGCCCTGACCTTCATCCTGGTTCGCCTGTTCAAGCTGGCCGAGCGTCGCTGGCTGGCGTACCTGGCACCGCGCAAGCACTAAGGAGCTGTTATGGAGCACATTGAATACCTGTTGCCGTGGAGTGCCTCGGGCACTGAACGGAAACTGTCGTTGTTTCGTTTTGGCAGCGGACCGCGCAAGGCCTACATTCAGGCGTCCCTGCACGCTGATGAGCTGCCGGGGATGCGCGTGGCGGTTGAACTCAAACGACGTCTGCGGGTGCTGGAAGAACAAGGTCATCTGAACGGAGTGATCGAGTTAGTGCCGATGGCCAATCCGATTGGCATCGCCCAGATGTTCCAGGCCACCCATCAGGGACGCTTTGAGTTCTCCAGCGGGAAGAATTTCAATCGGGGTTTCCCGGAGCTGACCGAAGCCGTGGCGGCGCTGCTGGAAGGAAAACTGGGAGACGATGCCGACGCCAACATTGCGTTGATCCGCCGCGCCATGAGCGTTGTTCTTACTGACATGTCGGCACCGACATCGGAACTCGATGGCCTGCGCCGCCTGTTGCTGCAACATGCCTGTGACGCCGATCTGGTGTTGGACCTGCACTGCGATTTCGAGTCGATCATGCTGCTTTACGCCATGCCGCAAAACTGGCCGCGATTGCGTTCGTTGGCCGCTCGACTCGGTGCCGGCGCGGCGCTGCTGGCCGAGGGTGCGGGCGGCAGTGCCTTCGATGAAGCCTGTGCGATCCCTTGGTTGCGGTTGGCCGAGCGCTTTCCTGAAGCCGATATTCCGCTGGCCTGTGTGGCCACCACCATCGAGTTGCGCGGCATGGCCGACACCGAACGCGAGCAATGTGTCGATAGCGCCGAGGCCATTCTTGGCTATCTCGCCGAGCAAGGCCTGATCAGCGGTGACTGGCCAACAGCGCCTCCGACCTGTTGTGAAGCGACGCCATTCGCCGGCGCGCAGTACGCCTATGCGCCGCATCCGGGGGTGGTGAGTTTTCTGCAACCGCTGGGTGCCCGGGTCAGGGTGGGCGATCCGTTGTTCGAAGTGCTGGATCCGCTGACCGATCGCCACAGTATCGTGCGCGCCAGCACCGACGGCATCCTCTATGCCCGAGAACGCCTGCGCTTTGCCCAGCCCGGTTTGTGGCTGGCCAAAGTCGCCGGCACCCGCCTTATTCGCCAGGGTCGCTTGCTCAGCGACTGATTCCAGAGAATAAAAACCATGTACAAACTTGAAGTTCAGGATCTACACAAAAGCTACGGCAGCCACCACGTGCTCAAGGGCGTGTCCCTGGAGGCGAAAGCCGGCGACGTGATCAGCCTCATCGGCTCCAGCGGCTCTGGCAAAAGCACCTTCTTGCGCTGCATCAACCTGCTGGAGCAGCCCAACGCCGGCAACATCGTGCTCAATGGCGAACAATTGAAACTGGTGACCAACAAACTCGGCGGGCTCAAGGCCGCCGAACCCAAGCAGTTGCAACGCATGCGTTCGCGGCTGTCGATGGTGTTTCAGCACTTCAACCTGTGGTCGCACATGAGCGCCCTTGAAAACGTCATGGAAGCCCCGGTGCATGTGCTGGGCATCAGCAAGAAAGAAGCCCGGGAAAAGGCCGAGCACTACCTGAACAAAGTCGGCGTTGCGCACCGGATGGACGCCTGGCCGGCCCATATGTCGGGCGGCGAGCAGCAGCGTGTGGCGATTGCCCGGGCGCTGGCCATGGAGCCGGAAGTGATGCTGTTCGATGAGCCGACCTCGGCACTCGACCCCGAACTGGTCGGCGAAGTGCTGAAAGTCATGCAGGACCTCGCCCTCGAAGGTCGCACCATGGTGGTCGTTACCCACGAAATGGGCTTTGCCCGCGAGGTTTCCAATCAACTGGTGTTCCTGCACAAGGGTCAGGTCGAAGAACGTGGCGACCCGCGCGAAGTGCTGGTCAACCCGCAGTCCGAACGCCTCCAGCAGTTTCTTGCCGGCAGCCTGAAATAACCGGCCCGGCCTAATGCCAATCAGTTAAGCCGTAACGCGTTCCGTGTAGCAGCTGCCGAAGGCTGCGTTCGGCTGCGTAGCAGTCGTGAAATCAGGTAATGCGGTTCCTCAGGACTACCTCGCGGTCAGGTTTTACGACTGCTGCGCAGCCGAACGCAGGCTTCGCCAGCTGCTACAAAGTATGCGTTGTGGCTGAAATGGCTTAACTGATTGGCATTGCCCGACCGGCCCGATCACCGACCCTTGGCAGCCGCTGCACACCGAGGTGTCGGCTTCGGATACACTCCCGCCAGCTTATTAACCCTCAGGAAATGTTGAGCCGGATATGCCGACCCCATCGAAAAACACCACGGTCTATGCCGCACCGGTTATGCGCAAACTGGCGGAGATCGTTGGCGATTTGCAGCCGTCACTGCGCAAGGTGGCGGACTTTATTCTGCGTCACCCACTGAGGGCCGCGACGCTGACCATCGAGGAGATGGCTCACGAAACGTCCACCTCGCCAGCGGCGGTCAACCGTTTGGCCAAGGCCCTGAACCTGGGTGGCTATACCGGCATGAAGGCCGAACTGGTCGCGACATTGCAGCAAATGGTGTCGCCGGTCGACAAACTGCGCAACGAACTGGCACATCGTCCTGGCGGCGCGTTTGGCCTGCATGAGCAAATTCAAAGCGCCAGCAGCAACCTCGCCACGGCGGCGACCAACAACCATGCAGACACCTTTGAAGCCTTCGTCACGCGCCTGACCACCGCGCGAAAAATCTACATCCTGGGCTTTGGCAACAGCGTCTACTTCGCCGGCCTCGCCGCCTCGACCCTGATGCCCTTCTGCGCCGACGCCACCGCCATCAGCATGGAGGGTGGCAACGAAAACGCTGCTTACCGTCTGGCCGCGATTACCGATCAGGATGTGTTGCTGGCGATCTCCCTGCCGCGCTATTCCCTCGACACCCTGCAACTCGCCCGTTTCGCCAATGAGCGGGGTGCCTCGGTGCTGGCAATCACCGATTCACCCGCCTCGCCGCTCACCAGCATTGCCGAACATGTGCTGTTTGCTCCCGCTGACCATCCGGTATTGACCAGTTCCAACATCGCGGTGCTCGCCTTGATCGAAGGCTTGGTGGCGGGCGTCATGGCGCGCAACAAGGAAGCCGTCAAACTGGCGACCGAACTGACCGAAAGCGTGATGGCTTACCTGCACATGCCGGGCAACAGCAAATCGGCGAAAGCCACAAAGCCGCGCTGACGTGTCCCCGGCTTACCCGCGACCTGTTGGGCCACAGGGTTTACGGGCGAGCGTCTGACTGGGAAGTTCGTTGAACAACGCCCGATAGCTGCTGGAAAATCGCCCTAAATGCCAGAACGACCAATGCATTGCCACTTCGGCAACGGTGGTGTCCATCGCTGTGCGGCTGAGCAATTCGCGGCGTGCGCTATTGAGTCGGCGCAAGCGCAGCCAATGGGTCGGGGTCATCTCGGTATAAGCCTTGAACGCATGCTGCAACTGACGCAGTGAAACCCCGGCGACCTGCGAAAGTTCCAGCAGATTCAGGGTGTCTTCCGGGGTATCAGCCGCCCATTCACCGATGCGTTTCATCACTGCACGCTCTTCGGCGCGGCGCTGTAAACCTCCGCGATCAAGGCAAACACACGCGTTGTCGAGGATGTACAGGCAGTCTTCCAGCAACTGCTGGGTCAACGCCTCTTTACTCGGCGGATCAAGCGTCTGCGCCAATCGGGTCAACGTCCCGCTGAGCCAGCGACTGAACAACGCGTTCTGTTCCGAGTTCAGTGGCGCCATGAACAGGCCTTCGAGCCTGGCCACATTCAAACCGTGACGCTGCACGAACGCCGGACCGAACACCACGGCGATTTCCTGGTAGTTCTCCGGGGTGATCCAGATGTTGCGGCTTTCGCCATTCAACACATACAGCGCGTTGTCGCTTCGATCGAAACAGAACGCCAGCGCACCTTCGGGCGCGCTGAAATTCTGCTCGACCCGGGTGTTCATCTGTTCCTCGTAAATTTCCACGCCGTGCAGGTCCAGGTAGCGCACGCGCCCGGCGAAATGCCCCGGTGACATTTGCTGGTAATGCTGCACCCAACCCGGCGTGGCGCGGATTTGCTCGGCTACATCGGCGGTGTTGAACGCTTGGACTTGCAGGGGGTTGCACGTTGTCATGGGTGACCTTACGCACTCGTTTGGTGCGTTTTGGTGCTGCTGAAAGTGGATAGATGGAACGTCAAGGCTCGCCCAAGATAGTCGTCAACGCGCCACAGGGGAAGTGTGTGGTGGATGAAACCAGCCTCCCCGGCGTTAATAAAACCAATAACGAGGTCTTTATGAATGTCCCTTTCGATCAGCTGCTCACGTGGCTGAAAGATCACAAGATTACCGAAGTCGAGTGTGTGGTCAGCGACTTGACCGGCATCGCACGCGGCAAAATTGCACCCACCAACAAGTTCCTGCATGAGCGAGGCATGCGCCTGCCGGAAAGTGTGCTTTTGCAAACGGTAACCGGGGACTTTGTCGACGACGACATCTACTACGACCTGCTCGACCCGGCCGACATCGACATGGTGTGCAAGCCCGTTTCCGACGCGGTGTACGTGATTCCATGGGCCATCGAGCCCACCGCTATCGTGATTCACGACACCTTCGACAAGTTCGGCAACCCGATCGAGCTGTCGCCGCGCAACGTGTTGAAAAAGGTCCTGCAGCTGTACACCGACAAAGGCTGGCGGCCGATTGTCGCGCCGGAAATGGAGTTCTACCTGACCCAGCGCTGCGAAGACCCGGACTTGCCGCTCAAGGCACCGCTGGGTCGTTCGGGCCGTGCGGAAAGTGGTCGACAGTCGTTTTCCATCGACGCTGCCAACGAATTCGATCCGCTGTTTGAAGACGTGTACGACTGGTGCGAGCTTCAAGGCCTGGACCTCGATACCTTGATCCACGAAGACGGCCCGGCGCAGATGGAAATCAACTTCCGTCACGGCGACGCGCTGGATCTGGCCGACCAGATCACCGTATTCAAACGCACCCTGCGCGAAGCGGCGCTCAAGCACAACGTCACCGCGACCTTCATGGCCAAACCGATTGGCGATGAACCCGGCAGCGCCATGCATATCCACCAGAGCGTCGTGGACATCGCCACCGGCCAGCCGATCTTTGCCGATGCCGACGGGCAGATGAGCGAGCTGTTCCTGCACCACATCGGCGGCCTGCAAAAGTACATCCCCAAAGTGCTGCCGATGTTTGCACCGAACGTCAATTCGTTCCGCCGCTTCCTGCCGGACACTTCGGCGCCGGTGAACGTCGAATGGGGCGAAGAAAACCGTACTGTGGGTCTGCGTGTGCCGACCTCTACGCCGGACGCGATGCGCGTGGAAAACCGTTTGCCGGGTGCCGACGCCAACCCTTATCTGGCGATCGCAGCAAGCCTGTTGTGTGGGTATCTGGGGATGGTCGAACGCATCGAACCGAGTGCTGCGGTCCAGGGTCGTGCCTATGAGCGCCGTAATCTGCGCCTGCCGATCACCATCGAAGACGCTCTGACGCAGATGGAAGAATGCGAAACCGTCGGGCGTTATCTGGGCAGCAAATTCGTCCGCGGATATGTCGCGGTCAAGCGCGCCGAACATGAGAACTTCAAGCGCGTGATCAGCTCGTGGGAGCGTGAGTTCCTGCTGCTCAGCGTTTAGAAACCTCGCTCCCCCATGGCATCACACATCCCCTGTGGGAGCGGGCTTGCCCGCGATGGCGGCCTGTCAGTCAACCGAGATGTTGAATGTGCCGGCCTCTTCGCGGGCAAGCCCGCTCCCACAGGGATAGAGAACACCAAACAATCACCTGAAAAATCCAATAACTCAAAGAGGTGTCGATATGCGTCTATTGAAATCCGTGGTTCCAGTCGCTTTGGCGTTATTGTTCAGCGCTGTTGCGCAGGCTCAGCCAACCGTCAGCGTCTACAACTGGACCGACTACATCGGCGAGACCACCCTCGCCGACTTCCAGGCGAAAAGCGGGATCAAGGTGATCTACGACGTGTTCGATTCCAACGAAACCCTGGAAGGCAAATTGCTCGCCGGTCGCACGGGATATGACGTGGTGGTGCCGTCCAACCACTTCCTCGCTCGCCAGGTGAAAGCCGGCGCGTTCCTGAAGCTCGATCGTTCGCAGCTGCCCAACTTCAAGAACCTCGACCCGAAACTGTTGGCGCTGCTGGAGAAAAACGATCCGGGCAACGAACACTCGGTCCCATACCTGTGGGGCACTAATGGCATCGGCTACAACGTCGACAAGGTCAAGCAAGTGCTGGGCATTGACCGTATCGATTCCTGGGCCGTGTTTTTCGAACCTGAGAACCTGAAGAAACTCAGTCAGTGCGGCGTGTCGATGATGGATTCGGCCGATGAAGTGTTCCCGGCGGTCCTCAATTACATGGGCATGGACCCGCGCAGCGAAAATCCTGAGGATTACAAAAAGGCTGAAGCCAAGCTGTTGAGCATCCGCCCATATGTCACCTACTTCCACTCCTCGAAGTACGTTTCAGATTTGGCCAACGGCGACATCTGCGTGGCTTTCGGTTACTCGGGTGACGTGTTCCAGGCCGCGAACCGGGCCAAGGAAGCCAAGAACGGCGTGAACATCGCCTACGCGATCCCCAAGGAAGGCAGTAACTTGTGGTTCGACCTGTTGGCGGTTCCCGCAGACGCCAGCAACCAGAAAGAGGCGCATGCTTTCATCAATTACCTGCTCGATCCGCAAGTGATTGCCAAGGTCAGTGCGTCAGTCGGTTACGCCAACCCGAACCCCGCGTCCAAGCAAGATATGGACCCTGAACTGGTCAACAATCCTGAGGTTTATCCGCCTCAGGCAGTCCTCGACAAGCTCTACATTTCGACCACCCCGCCCCAGGCAATCATGCGTTTGATGACCCGTTCCTGGAGCAAAGTGAAGTCCAACCAATGAACCAGTACAGCAACGAACATGCTCGCTCCTATTACGCGGCGTCGGCCAATGGAATGGCGCCCTACCCTACACTGGCCGCGGACCTTGAAGCCGATGTCTGTGTGATCGGCGGCGGCTTTACCGGCGTTAACACGGCGATCGAACTGGCGCAGCGCGGGCTCTCGGTCATTCTGTTGGAGGGCCGGCGGATAGGCTGGGGCGCCAGCGGGCGTAACGGCGGGCAGTTGATCCGCGGCATCGGCCATGACGTCAGCGGTTTTGCCCGTCATGTCGGTGAAGAAGGCGTGCGCTACCTTGAGCGTGCGGGCGTCGAGTCGGTAGCGCTCGTGGGCAACCGCATTCGTGAACACGGGATTGATTGCGACCTGCGCTGGGGGTTCTGTGAACTGGCCAATACTAAAGCGCAGTTCGCGGCGTTCAAGGCTGAGCAGCAAGGCCTTGCCGAATCGGGTTACGCCCACGAAACCCGACTCGTCGGGCCCGAGCAGATCCGTCAGCAGGTGGTGAACTCCGGCGTGTATGCCGGTGGTCTCGTCGATATGGGCTCGGGTCACTTGCACCCGCTCAATCTGGTCCTTGGTGAAGCGCTATTGGCGCAATCCTTAGGGGTGCAGATTTTCGAGCAGAGCCCGGTGCTGGAGTTGATCCATGGCAGCACCGTGCAGGTTCGCTGTGCCGGCGGCACGGTGCGCGCCGGCAGTCTGGTGCTGGCGTGCAACGCTCACCTGGAAGAGCTCGAACCGAAACTGAGCGGAAAGGTCCTTCCGGCGGGCAGCTATATCATCGCCACCGAACCATTGGCGCCCGACGTTGCGGCGCAATTGATCCCGCAAAACCTGGCGCTCTGCGACCAGAAAGTCGGCCTGGATTACTACCGGCTCTCGGCGGACCGACGCTTGCTGTTCGGCGGCGCCTGCCATTATTCCGGGCGTGATCCGGCGGACATCGAAGCTTACATGCGCCCGCACATGATCAAGGTCTTCCCGCAACTGGCCAACGTGCGCATCGACTATCAATGGGGCGGCAAGATTGGCATTTCCGCCAATCGCTTCCCACAGGTCGGGCGCTTGAGCCAGCACCCGAACGTGTTTTACGCCCAGGGTTACTCCGGTCATGGCCTGAACGTGACCCACTGGTGCGCAAAGCTATTGGGCGAAGCGATCCACGTCGGACACAGCCAGGGCTTTGACGTGTTCAGCGCGGTGCCGCACATGACCTTTCCCGGTGGGCCGATGCTGCGCTCTCCGCTGCTGGCCCTCGGCATGTTCTGGTATCGCTTGCGCGAACTGCTCGGCTGACCGCCCCCCACTTTAGATCAAACGCCATTCCCCTGTAGGAGCTGCCGAAGGCTGCGATCTTTTGACCTTGATCTTGAAGATCAAAAGATCGCAGCCTTCGGCAGCTCCTACAGGAGATCACCGTCCGTCCGCATCTCATTGAACAGCCTTTTAATTTGCTCAATTGCCCGGCGCTTCTATATTGAGGAGGTGCTCTGACTTCCCTGCGTCCTGGCGAGTGCAGCCTATGGCTACGACTGACCCACTGATCATCTGCGAGCACTGCGACTGCGTGTACGAAAAAGTCACGCTCGCCAAACATCAGAAAACCCTGTGTACACGCTGCGGCGGCGTGCTTCAGCGCTATAACGGCCTGACGGTGGAACAACGTCTGGCGTTGACCTTCACCGCGTTGATGCTGTGGATTTTCGCCAACTTCTATCCCGTCATGAGCATCAGCCTCAAAGGCCTTAAAAACAGCGCAACACTCTGGGATTCGGTGCTTGCCCTGAGTCTGGGGCCGATCACTTTCATCGCCATGGTGGCGGCGATCTCGATGATCATCGCGCCGATTTTCCAGCTGTTGCTGCTTATCTGGGTGCTGAGCTTCGCCCTCGCCTCCCGTCGCTCGCCCGGTTTCAGGTTCTGCATGCGCTGGCTGGAAACCCTAAGGCCCTGGAGCATGCTGGAGGTCTGTCTGCTGGGGGCGATGGTCGCGGTCATCAAACTCGCTGGATTGCTGGATGTGCTGCCCGGCATCGGCCTGTTTGCCCTGGCCATTCTCAGTCTGATGATGATCCGCATTGCCGGGCGCGACATCCGTGATCTATGGGACATCTTATGAACAGGCCGCCGGTGGCGAGTGAACTCAACCTGTGCCTGTGTCATAGCTGCGGCCTGGCCTGTGACATGACCGATGAACCTCACGAATGCACACGGTGCAGCGCGCCGCTGCATCGGCGCAAAACCAACTCACTGGCCCGGACCTGGGCCTACATGTTCACTGCCCTGGCGTTTTACGTCCCGGCTAATCTGCTGCCAGTGATGAACACCAAGATGGTCGGCAACGGCGCCGATAGCACGATCATGAGCGGTGTACTGGAGTTCTGGCAGCACGGAGCCTGGGACATTGCCCTGATTATTTTCATCGCCAGCATCGCGGTGCCGGGCATCAAGTTCGTCGCCCTGACGCTGTTACTGGTGACCGTTCAGCGCGACAGCCAATGGGCGAGTAAGCAGCGGTCAACGCTGTACCGTTTCGTCGAGCTCATCGGTTACTGGTCGATGCTCGATGTGATCGTGGTCGCCCTGGTGGCCTCACTGGTGAAGTTTCAAGCCCTGGCCGATATCGAACCGCGCCCGGGCATTCTGTTCTTTGGCCTGGTGGTGGTGTTCACCATGCTGTCGGCCATGAGTTTCGACCCACGCCTGATCTGGGATAAAGAAGAGCGGAATCACCCAAACGAGGAGGTCATGGATGAAGTCGCAAACCACTGATGGGCCGCAAGCCCCCGGGCAAGCCCCTGTCAAGACCCGCCGCTTCAGCGTTTCGCTGGTGTGGATCGTACCGATCGTCGCGGTGCTGGTGGGGATTTCCCTGGTTGTACACACCATGTTGCAGGAAGGTCCGACCATCACCGTCACGTTCAAAACCGGCAGCGGCCTGACCGCCAACAAAACCGAAGTCAAATACCGCAACGTGGTGATCGGCCATGTCTCGGACGTGGAACTGAGCAATGATCAGAAGAGCGTCAACGCCACCATCAAACTGTCCAAACAGGCGGAAAGTTTTACCCGCGAAGACTCGCAATTCTGGGTCGTGCGTCCACGCATTGGCGCTGGCGGGGTGTCGGGGATCGATACCCTGCTGTCCGGTGATTACATTGGCGCCGACATCGGCCAGGCCAACGCCCGCGCCAAAAACTTTACCGGCCTGGAAAACCCGCCGCCGATCACCTATGGCGAGCCGGGTAAGCGCTTCACCCTGCACACCGAAGACCTCGGTTCGCTGGACATCGGCTCTCCGGTTTACTACCGCAAGATTCCGGTGGGTCAAGTGGTGGCCTATGCTCTGGACGCCGACGGTAAAGGGGTCAACATCGAAGTGTTCATCCACGCGCCCAATGATGCCTACGTCACTGAAAACACCCGATTCTGGAACGCCAGCGGCATCGACGTAAATGTCGGCGCCAACGGCTTTTCGGTAAAAACCGAATCGCTGTCATCGATCCTGGTGGGCGGTATCGCCTTCCGCGCTCCGGAATACAGCCCCAATGATCAACCGGCCGCAGAGGACAAAGCCTTCGATCTGTTCGAAGACCAGCTAACCGCCCTCGCTCCGCCCAGTGGCAAGGGGCAATTCTTGAGTTTGCGTTTCGATCAGGCCTTGCGCGGGCTCAAGGTCGGTGCACCGGTGGAATTCCTTGGCATCGAGTTCGGCAGAGTCGTGGCGGTCAATCTGGATTTCGACGCGAAAAAACGCAGTTTTCCGGTCAATGTCGGCATCGTGATCTACCCGCAACGACTCGGCCAGGCCCACATCAAAATGCTCGAGGTCTTGAAGCATGACCCCAACGACGAAGCCGCTGGCGTACGCCTGATCGGCAGCTTCATCGACAACGGTCTGCGTGCCCAGGCCCGGAGCGGCAATCTGTTGACCGGTCAGCTCTACATTGCGCTCGACTTCTACCCCAAAGCGGAGAAAGTCGTGTTCGATCCGACCGCCCGTCCAGTCTCTATCCCAACCGTTCCTGGCAGCCTCGAACAATTGCAGGAAAAACTGGAGGGCATGGTCAACAAGATCAACCAACTGCCGATCGAGCGCATTGCCGGCAACCTGGACAGCAACCTCGTCGAACTGCGTAAAGGCCTCACACAGTTCAACGCCAAGACCCTGCCCGGCGTGCAGACCACGCTGGCGGACGTCAGCAAGACCCTGCAATCGGCCAGTTCGACCTTGGCCGAAGACTCGCCGCAACGCGAACAATTAGGTCAGACCCTGGACGAACTCGGGCGCATGTCGCGCTCCTTGCGTGAACTCTCGGATTACCTGGGCCGGCATCCGGAATCGCTGATTCGCGGTCGTCCCGACAATGCTGCGCCGATGGACCTGCAGGGACCGCCGCGCAAATGACCACAGGAGCATCACTTATGGTTTATCCGCTGAAGATCAGCTTGGTCACTGCATTGTTGCTACTCGCCGCTTGCCGCAGTGATCCGATTCAATTCCACACCCTGACCCCGGCCCAACCGAGCGGCAATTCAAGGACCAGCGCTGCGGATATCCAGATCGAGAGCCTCAGCGTCCCTCCTCAGGTCGACCGCCCGCAGATCGTCATTCGTCAGGGCAACAGCGGCCTGGCCATCCTCGAAACACAATGGTGGGGCGCGAGCCTGTCGGATGAATTGCGCACTGCCCTGGCGGACCAACTGGTCAACAGCAATCCCCAGCGCAAGGTATCGGTGCGGCTGGACGTGCAACGGTTTGACTCGATCCCCGGCCAATACGGGTTGATTGACGTCAAATGGCGTCTGCGCAATCTTGGCGAAAGCGATAACGCGCTCGTCACTTGTCGCAGTACGTTGCAAACACCTTCAGGGCCGTCCATCGATGAACTGGTAGCGGCTCAGCAGCGCAACGTCAAACGCTTGGCCGCGTTGATCAGTCAGGCCACCGCCGGAACACCGAGAGGTTGTCCATCGGCCCAGTAAAAAGTTTACTCGCGGTCCAGCTCAACGGTGAAACAACAACCGTTGGGCTGGCGGCTACTGAGTTGTACTCGCCAGTTCTGATTGCTGCAGATCCGTTGTACCAGTGAAAGGCCCAACCCCAACCCTTCACCTCGACTCTCGTCACCGCGCACGAACGGCTGAAATATCGCATCGCGTTCTTCTTCCGGGATGCCTATGCCGCTGTCTTCGATAATGAAGCCGTGTTCACGCAGGGTCAGTCGGATGTGGCCTTGATCCGTGTAGTGCCAGGCATTTCGCAACAAATTGCCCATGACCGATTGCAGGAACGTCAGGTTATGACGATCCGACGAAACGTGCTCGATGTCGTAAATGAATTCGATGCCCTTCTCCCGGATCAGTCGACCCCAGATATCCACCAGCGCATCGGCGACTTCTTTGAGGGTGGCATTCGCCTCCGAAGCGGAATCCTCTCGAGCGCGAGCCAGCATCAAAAACGTTTCGACCAATTGACGCATTTCGTCGGTGGCCCGGGCGATTCGGCTGACCTGAGCCACGGAACGAGGGTCCAGCGAGGGATTGCTCAGCAAAAGCTCACAGGAGCTGCCCAGTACCATCAGCGGTGTACGCAATTCGTGACTGACATCACTGGTGAAGAGTTTTTCCCGGCCCAGTGCTGCGCGCAGACGTCCCAGGGTCTGGTCAAAGGACTGCGCCAGCTCTCCCACCTCATCAGCCGCATAGTCGGGACGAAGCGGCGACGCGAGGTCCAATAGTTGATCGCGATGACGCACCTGGCGCGCCAGGCGAATCACCGGAGCCATCACACGCCGGGCCAATAACCGGCCGAGCAGAATCGCCAGCAGAATGCTCAAAACGAAACTGACCATGACGACAGCAAACAACATCCGCTCGCGCTGTTCGAGGCTTTGCTGATCGCGCAGCAACACATACTTGCGTCCATCCACGACCTCGACCATCGCGTAGAAATCGGCGCCGTGATACAGGATTTCCTGAAATCCAAGACGTAGCGATTCCAGCTGCGAATCAAGCGCCATGAGGCCCTTCCCGCCCTGGGTAAAAAACAGCTCGTCTTTTTCCGGTTGATGGGTCCACTGACCGGGATTGTCCATCGACAGCAGACGGTGCATCCCTCCTGCCAATCGCGTCGTCGTGAGCTTTCGGTCAACCAGGTGCACTGTTGCGACGATGCCCACCGCAAATACGCCCGCCACCAACGCGCTCATCAGGGCGAATACGATGACGATCCTTTTCGTCAGGCTCTGTTTGAAATCCATTCTTTGTTTCCACTAGCAAGGTGTAAAAGATAAGAGTTCGCAAACATAAACTATCTAGGAGCTGCCCATAGGCCGTGCAAATTTTTCACATCCATTTCACTTGCCCCACACCTGTCGATATTTAGCCTCTCTTATACCACCTCAATTTTGAATCCGCGCTCTGGCCTGACTGATATGTTATTCGGCATGGGCGTATTGTAAGTTATTCGCTATTGCGTACTGACGGATAAATAAAACGTGATTAAATCTTCATTGCGCAAGCAGTTACCCAGGCGAGTCTTGAGCCCGCGGCTGACCAGGCTGACGTTGTCGGCGGTGGCACTCATCGCTGTAGCGTTAGTGACGGGTTTTGTCTTGTGGCCAAGATCGCCGGTAAATCTGGGCACGACCGGATCCGACGCTACCACGCGCTTGATCAATCAGTGGCAAGCGGGCGAGATCATCGTACTGGTTCGCCATACCGAGCGCTGCGACCGCTCGGCCAATCCTTGCCTGGGCCCGGCCGACGGCATTACCCGAGTCGGCAGCGATGCCGCCGTGGCCGTGGGTCAAGGGTTCCAGCGTCTGGGTATGGACCAGACCGATGTCTTGAGCAGCCCGGTCACCCGTACGGCACAAACCTCGCATTCCATGTTTGGCAAAGACGCAATGACCCAGGAATGGTTGGCCAGCTGTGGCAAAACCCTGCGTAATGATGTGGTGGCGCACAAACGTGCCCAGCACAATCTGGTGCTGGTGACGCACAGCGGTTGCATCAGCGATTTCGAAACCCAGACCGGTTTTAAACACGCGGTTTCGAGTGAGTATGGTAGTTCGTTATTTGTCCGCATTGATGCCAATGGCCAGCTGCAAGTACTCGGCATACTTAATGCCGGTGATTGGCACTCCTTGTTTAAAGACCCGTGGACCAAGCAATAAGTTTGCAGCCTTGATGAGCGGCCCCTCCCTAAAAGCTCTCAGCGCCCGCCGCAACTAACAGATACTTGCAGTTCGGATCACTATTGATTTGCGACATAGATTAAGTTCCGCGCATGCTGAAATGCACTGCGCATGTCCCCCTCCGAGCAACCTCTGCTGCGCCAAGGTCGAATCATGACACCTGATAACTTGCGGTCCTACGCTGCTGACGATTTACTGCGCCCCGCTGTCCAGACCTCCACCCTCACCGAACGCTGGGCCCTACCTGCGTTGCTGCTGGCGTTTTTGGTGTTTTATCTCTTGCCCCTGATGTCCCATGGCCTGTGGACGCCAGACGAAACCCGTTATGGCCAGATCAGCCAGGAAATGCTGCTGAGCGGGAACTGGACCTCCCCGCATTTCATGGGCATTCGCTACTTCGAGAAGCCGATCGCCGGGTACTGGATGATCGCCATCGCGCAGGCCATCTTTGGCGACAACCTGTTTGGGGTACGTATCGTCTCGGCACTGAGCACAGGACTGAGTGTCTGGCTGACTTACCTGATGGCCAGCCGCTTATGGGGCGAGCGGCGCAAAAGCGTTGCCTGCGCAATGCTGTACATGAGTTTCGGGCTGATCAGCGGTCAGGCCGGATATGCCAACCTCGATCCACAATTCACGTTCTGGGCCAACCTGAGTCTGGTCTCACTGTGGTTCGCCATTGATAGCCGTTCTTTGAGTCGTCGCCTCGGCGCCTGGGCGCTGTTGGGCGTTGCCTGTGGGATGGGTTTCATGACCAAGGGCTTTCTGGCGTGGCTACTCCCTGTGTTGATCGCCCTGCCCTGGATGCTCTGGCAACGACGCATGGGTGAGCTGTTGCGCTACGGGCCGTTGGCGGTGCTTGTCGCAGTGGTGGTTTGCCTGCCGTGGGCGCTCGCGATCCACCATCAGGAACCGGATTTCTGGCGGTTTTTTTTCTGGAACGAACACATTCGCCGTTTTGCTGCCGATAATGCTCAACACGCTCGTCCATGGTGGTTCTACCTGCCGCTGCTGGTTGCCTCGAGCCTGCCATGGGCTGCGTTATTGCCCACGACATTCGTCCAGGCCTGGCAGCAAAAACGCCAGCCAGCGATCGGTTTCCTGTTGCTCTGGCTGCTGTTGCCACTGGGGTTCTTCAGCCTGAGCAGCGGCAAGCTGCCGACCTATATCATGCCGTGCCTGTTACCCCTGGCGTTGCTGATGGGCCATGCTCTGACCGAGTCGCTGAACAACGCGCGCGGCCGAGCGATTCGTATCAACGGAATGCTCAATGTCGTCATTGCTACCATAGCCCTGATCGTCCTGCTCTATCTGCAGACCACCAAAGAGATCTACGAAAACACTGAAATGTTCAGCCTGTCGCTGGTGTTTTTCGTGCTGATTGGCTGGATCATCGCTAACGCGTTGCAAGTCTTGCGTCCATTGATGTTCTGGGCCATGCCGGCGTTGGGCATCTGGCTGCTGGTCGCATTGCTGCCGGCGGCGATGCCCGGCCAGATCGTCGATAGCAAGATGCCCGATCAGTTCATTGCCGAGCATCTGGATGCCTTGAGTCAGACCACCTCGCTGCTCAGTAACGATTTGGGTGCGGCGGCGGCGTTGTCCTGGCGCCTGAAGCAGCCGCAGATCGCTCTTTACAACACCATCGGCGAGCTGAAGTACGGTCTCGATGATCCCTCCATGGCCTCAAGAATAGTCACGATGAAAAGTATTGGGCAATGGATGACCGAGGCCCGCAAAAAAGGCGCGGTCGGCGTGGTGATGCGGGTCAACAGTGTCCAGGAAGTGCAAGAAGTCGAGTTGTTGCCCATCGATGGCAAGCGTTATCAGCGCGGCAATCTGGAGATTCTGATTTTCCCGCAGCGCCAACCCTGACAAGGACGGCGCTCAAAAAAAGAGAGGCCCGAGGGGCAATGCCAGTCAGTTAAGCCGTAACGCGATCTGCAGCTGCAAAGAGTGTCGCGGCTGAAATTGCTTAACTGACGGGCCTCTCTATTCAATCGCGTTCAATGTTCCGTCAGTGCGTATTTTTACTGTCGATTTTCGTCGACAACGTGATCAGCGCCTCGGTACACGCGGCCAGATCCGGCGACCCCGTCCTGACCTGCTTCAACGCCCGGTCCAATGACTTGTCGATCGAGGTCCAGCCTTCAGGGTCGATCGGACGCAGTTTTTCCTCGGCCTGATCCCAGGCACTCTCCAGGTCGGTAATCCGTGCACGGGCACCTTTCATGTCGCCGCTGGCGAGCAGCTGTTGAGTGTCGGACAGAATAACCTTCAGGTAAGACAAATCGCCCATGGACCCCGCGGTCGCGGCCACCCCTGAGGGGGCGGCACTGCTCTGCTTGGTTTCCAGCTTCGCCAGCAGGGTTTTCAACGCCTCTGCACAGGCTGCCGGATCTGGCTTGCCCGAGCGCAATTGCGACAGCGCGCTGCTGCAAGACTCTCAAGGCCCGACTCCACCCATGCGCGAAGCACTTCGCCGCGCGATGAATCAGGTTCGGGCGGGCGGCGAAGAAACGTTCCTGTTCGACGTCGGTTACGAAAAATGGATTGCGCAGGTGGGCGACCTTGAACGCAATAGCCCCGAGGGGCCGATGAAGGCCAAACTGCTGGTGGCTACCAACGCACAACCGGTACTTGATGCGGTCGCCGCCTTCAAACACGTGGTGGCGCTTGCCGCTCGGGAATACTGCTGCTGACCACGCTCGGCAGCTTTTTCGTGGTGTCGTACTCCACTCGAAACCTGCGTAGCTTCGCCCGACAACTGCGCACATTGAAGCCGCCGGAGTTCACCCGTCGAGTGGTGTTCGAGCCGCATTCGGCGGAAGAAAAACTGCTGTTCGACAGCTATGCGCAAATGGAAACCGCAGTCCAGGAGGTGTTGGAGCGCCAACGGCTGTTTATCGCCAACGCCTCCCATGAACTCAAGACGTCCGGAGCAATGGGAGGTGGTCTTCGGCAACTTGCTCGACAATGCCATCAAGCACACCTCCATCGGTGGTGCCGTTGACGTCACGCTGGAAGAACAGCCGGACAGCAGCTTTACCATTTGCATCACCGATAACGGTGCAGGCATGTCTGCCGACGAGGTCCGGCAGTTGGGGCAAGTGTTCTTTCGTGCCGACACCGCACGCTCGCAATCGACGTCGTTCGGACTTGGGTTTGCCCACTGCCAACGGATTATCGAAAGACTGGGTGGGCACCTGTCGATTCAAAGTACGCCGCTGGCGGGCACTCGTGTAACCATCGCCATCATGCGGCATAAGCCGGTACTCTCGCGCCCTGGGGATCACTGAACTATCCTTCCGCAACCTTGGGGAACTGAGCGGCGGCCAGCAACAACTGGTGTCGATTGCCCAAACCCTGGTGCGCGAGCCGGAAACTCTGCTGATGGACGAACCGACCAGCGCGCTGGACATGCATCGCCAGGTGCAAGTGCTGAACTTCATGCGCGCACTGGCGCGCAGACGCGAAGTCATTGTGTTCATCGCGATCCATGACCTGAATCAGGCGCTACGCTTTGCCGATCAGGTATTAGTGATCGCCAATGGCACCAGCCAGGGCAGCGGGCCCAGCGATCAAGTGATTACGGTGAAGATGCTTCGCGATGTCTACGAGGTTGAGGCAAGGGTCGAGCAATGCAGCCGTGGCCAACGCCACATCCTGATCGACGACATCGTTTGATACCCGATCCACCGCGCAATGGGCTGAGGTGCTGCTAATCTGAATGAAAATGACATGTATTAACGGTTTCTTTAACGTTTTTTTCTCATTTTGTTCTCTACATTCGCTGCAACTCAAAACATGCCAATGATTCGCATTGTTCTAGCAGCGAATCTACGTGCATGACTTCTAAAAAAGAACAGGAGCTGCCCACAGAATGAATGCCCGTATCCCTTCTTTCCTGAAAAAAGCATTGCTGGCCACCGCGCTGCTGAGCGCCGGTCACGTGTATGCCGCGGATGCCGATGGCATCGTAGTCTACAACGCCCAGCACGAAAGCCTGACCAAATCCTGGATCGAGGGCTTTACCAAGGAAACCGGGATCAAAGTCACCGTGCGCAATGGCGACGACACCGAGATGGGCAATCAGATCGTACAGGAAGGCGCTGCCTCCCCGGCCGACGTGTTCCTGACCGAAAACTCCCCGGCCATGGTGCTGGTCGACAATGCGGGGCTTTTTGCGCCGGTTGCGCCGGCCACCCTGGAACAGGTCGGCAATGCTTACCGCCCGGCCCATGGCAAATGGGTGGGGATCGCCGCGCGCTCCACGGTGTTTGTCTATAACCCGAGCAAACTGCCCGAAGCCGAACTGCCCAAGTCGCTGATGGACCTCGCTGGCCCGAGCTGGAAAGGTCGCTGGGGCGTTTCACCAGCCGGTGCCGACTTCCAGGCTATCGTCGCCGCCGTGCTGGAACTCAAGGGTGAAGCCGCCACGCTGGAATGGCTCAAAGGGTTGAAGGCCAATGCCACGATCTATCGCGGCAACAGTGCGGTACTGAAAGCGGTCAACGCCGGGCAGGTCGACAGCGGCGTGATCTACCACTATTACAGCTTCGGCGACCAGGCCAAGACCGGCGAAAACAGCAAGAACACCGCCCTGCACTACTTCAAGCACAAGGATCCGGGCGCGTTTGTCAGCGTCTCCGGTGGCGGCGTTCTGGCATCCAGCAAACACAAGGAACAAGCCCAGGCGTTCCTCAAGTGGATTACGGGTAAAGATGGCCAGGCCATCCTCAAAACCGGCAAATCGTTTGAATACGCGGTGGGCAAGAACGCTGAATCCAACCCAAAACTGGTGCCTTTGCAGCAACTTGACGCGCCGACAGTCGATGCTTCAAAACTCGACAGTAAAAAAGCCGTGGAGTTGATGACTCAGGCGGGACTGCTCTAATTGATGCCTGAAACCTTACCAGCGGGTGTCGCCGAGGCGATACCCGCGAATTTGCGACGACGATCCCGCGGCCTCTTCGCGGGGCGTGGTGGCGCGTGGGTGATCAGTTTGTCGGTGCTGGTGTCGCTGCTGTCGCTGCTGCCGATTGCCTTCGTCATCGGCGTATCGTTTCAGACAGGCTGGGCGACCCTTGTGCCGCTGGTATTCCGGCCGCGGGTCGCTGAACTGTTGATCAACACCGTTTTACTGGTGGTGATCACGATTCCGTTGTGCGTCACGTTAGGCCTGTCTCTGGCCTGGCTGACAGAACGCACCAACCTGCCGGGGCGGCGCTGGTGGTCTTTGCTGGCGACCGCGCCGCTGGCGGTGCCGGCGTTCGTGCACAGCTATGCGTGGGTGAGTCTGGTCCCGCCGATTCACGGCCTGTTTGCCGGGGTTCTGGTCTCGGTTATCGCCTACTTCCCGTTCCTGTACTTGCCGATTGCTGCGACCCTGCGCAGGCTCGATCCGGCCATCGAAGACGTTGCCGAATCGCTGGGGCTAAAACCCTGGGCGATATTTTTCCGCGTGGTGCTGCCGCAATTGCGCCTGGCTATCTGCGGCGGCGCTTTGCTGGTGGGCCTGCACCTGCTGGCCGAATATGGCCTGTACGCGATGATCCGCTTCGACACCTTCACCACGGCCATCTTCGATCAGTTCAAATCCACCTTCAACGGCCCCGCCGCCAACATGCTGGCCAGCGTTCTCGCCCTGTGTTGCCTGGTGATGCTGACTGCAGAATCGGCCGCTCGCGGCACGGCGCGTTACGCCCGCATCGGGTCGGGAAGCGCTCGCGAACAGCGGGTGGTGCGCCTGAAATCTGGAACCACCCTCCTCGCGCTGACTGTGCAGGTCGCGACCTGCGCGCTGGCGCTGGGCGTGCCACTGGTGACTTTAGGTAACTGGCTGATCGCCGGCGGTACGCAGGTCTGGCAGATGGACGAGCTTCTGCCGGCGCTGGAACAGACGCTGCTGCTCGGCGTTGCGGGCGCCGCCCTGACCACCTGCGCCGCCATCCCGATTGCCTGGCTGTCGATTCGCTCTCCGGGCCGGTTGCAACGTGTGCTGGAAAGCTGCAACTACATCACCAGTTCGTTGCCGGGGATCGTCGTGGCCCTGGCATTGGTGACCGCCACCATCCATTTCGCCCGGCCGATTTACCAGACGACTATCACGGTGCTGCTGGCGTACCTGCTGATGTTTTTGCCCCGTGCCCTGGTGAGCTTGCGCGCCGGGATCGCCCAGGCGCCGGTGGAGCTGGAAAACATGGCCCGCAGCCTCGGCCGCTCCCCCGCCCGGGCATTGTGGCTGATCACCCTGCGCCTGGCCGCGCCCGGCGCTGCCGCTGGCGCCGCGCTGGTGTTTCTGGCGATCACCAATGAGTTGACCGCCACCCTGCTGCTCGCCCCCAACGGCACACGCACCCTGGCCACCGGATTCTGGGCCATGACCAGCGAAATCGATTACGCCGCGGCTGCGCCCTATGCCTTGCTGATGATTTTGCTGTCGCTTCCCCTGACCGGACTTCTTTATCACCAATCAAAACGAACGGCTGGCCGATGAACGCTCTTGAACTCCATTCCATTTCCAAGTCCTACGGCTCCCATCAAGCGCTGGAGAGCATCAACCTGTCGGTGCCAACGGGCAGCCGAACGGTCATCGTCGGCCCGTCCGGCTCAGGAAAAACCACGTTGTTGCGGATGATCGCCGGCTTCGAATTCCCGGACGCAGGCCGACTATCACTCAATGGCCAAACGCTCGTCGACGACACCCACGAAGTCCCGGCGCATCAGCGTTTGATTGGTTATGTTCCGCAGGACGGCGCCCTGTTCCCGCACATGACTGTGGCCGCGAACATCGGTTTCGGGCTTTCGATCAAGGGCGGTGCAAAACATGAGCGAGTCGCAGAGCTGATGGACAGCGTGGCGCTGGATGCGAACATGGCCAACCGTTGGCCCCATGAACTGTCCGGTGGCCAGCAACAACGCGTGGCGCTGGCGCGGGCGCTGGCGCAACAGCCACGCTTGATGTTGCTGGACGAGCCGTTTTCGGCCCTCGACACCGGCCTTCGAGGCGCCATGCGCAAAATGGTCGCACGGCTACTGACCGACGCCGGCGTGACCACCATTCTGGTCACCCATGACCAGAGTGAAGCCTTGTCGTTTGCCGATCAGCTGGCGGTGATGCGCGATGGTCGGCTGGTGCAGTCAGGCCATCCGCTGGACCTTTACCGCTACCCCGAGGATGAACAAACCGCGCTGTTTCTGGGGGATGCCGTGGTCATGCCCGCCAGAATCGAAGCCGGCTGGGCCCATTGCGATCTCGGTCGCATACCGGTGAACAACCACCGGAACAACAAATCGGCGCAGATCATGCTGCGTCCCGAGCAACTGCAACTCGTCAGCATCCAGCCCAGCCCAACCGAGGCCGCCGGGTGTCGTGCCGTTGTGACCGAGAGGGATTTCAGCGGCAATACCTGCACATTGACGGTGGAATTGGAGGCTTTGGCTTCCGGGCAACAGCCTGGTCGATCATTGATGGTGCGCAGTTCGGGCCTGTATGCGCCACCCGCCGGCAGTGCGGTTCACGTCTCGACGATCGGCCATGCCCACGTACTGAGCGAATCTTGAACCCCGTCCATCAAAGATCGAACCGGTCCACGGCCCGACGCCGTTCGTTGTCATCGCGCACATCGTAGTTGGCCGTGGTCTGGATGTTGCTGTGGTGGGCGAGTTTCTGGGCGATCGACAAGTCGTACTCCTCAATCACTCGGGTAATGAACGAACGTCGAAAATCATGCGGCATGATTTTCACCCCGACCTGCGCGCCCCGCTGTCTGGCGATGTAATAGATCGCATGTTTGGTGATGCGCTCGCGGGTGATGTGACTGCCGCGGCGGATGCGATTGAACAGGAACGAATCGTCCACTTCACCCTCCTTCAGTAGCGAGCGCCGCAGTTCCAGCCAGTCATTGAGTTTGGCGAACGCCCAGGCCGGAGCGTACTTGATCAATTGCTTATTGCCCTTGGCGGTCACACGAAGGCTGCGCTCGGTGAAATCGACCTGGTTCAGGTCCAGGTTCACCGATTCCGATTTGCGCATGCCCGAGCCATACAAAATCCCGATGATCGCTGCATCCCTCAACCCCTGTGGCCGAGGATCGGCGGCGCAGACCGCCATCAATTCCTGGATCAGCGTGCGCCTGAGGTTTCGCCCCTGAGACAATCGCGTGCCGGCAATCCCCTTCACCGAACGCATTTTCAGCAAGTGTTCCTGACTGATCAGGCTCATGCGCCACGCCTCGTTCATCACCCCGCGCACCGCGTTGACGTACAGCGAAGAGGTGTTCGGCGCGTAGCCGTCGGTGCGCAAGGTGGCCACCAGTGCAATGACATCTTCGGGTTGCAGGTTGTGCCAGGGAATCTCCTCGACGTTCATGTCTTCGAAGCCCAACCGGTCAGCGGCGTCCTGCAAAACATAACGCATGGTCAGTTGGCTGGAGGGTGCCAGACGCGCCAGATACAGGGTCAACGGATTGGTCTTTGAGGGAGTTGAGTCGGTAGCGGGTAAGTCGATCAAACGAAACGGCCTTCAGTGGAAACAGTTCATTAAACAACTAAGGATTGAAACACCCTTCCTGTAAAGCAGGACACTTCTGTAGGAACTTTCTACTGGAAAACTCGATGAGCGGCAGAATTCTGAACCGTGGCTGTATGGCCTCCAGATAAACGATTCGCCGACCGGTTTTTCATATTCCTTTCACAAAATCGGGAATAACCTCAATGAGTCCGGCCTGTCTCTTTGCGAGGGACCAACCTGCCGACCATGGCAGAAAATGTCAACCTATCTAAATCGTCAGGTATTTCGAGTAACCAATTGATGCAGCTTTTGTTTTTAGCGTCTACGCTTGCAATGGATCCAATTTTTTTTTAGCCTCACCGGCTATTCACTCTTCAGCCCCGAGGTGCCCATGAGTCAGGCTTTTCTCCCCTTCTCCCGCCCCAGTATCGGCGATGAAGAAATTGCCGCCGTAGAGCAAGTATTGCGCTCCGGCTGGATCACTACCGGGCCGAAAAACCAGGAACTGGAAGAGCAATTCGCCAATTACGTGGGGTGCCGTCATGCCGTGGCACTGTCCTCGGCCACCGGCGGGATGCACATCACTTTACTGGCATTGGGAATTGGTCCGGGCGATGAAGTCATTACGCCGTCGCAGACTTGGGTGTCCACCGCCAACATGATCTGCCTGTTGGGCGCGACACCGGTGTTCGTCGACGTTGATCGCGACACGCTGATGAGTGACCTGGCCAGCATCGAAGCAGCGATCACGCCGCGCACCAAAGCCATCATTCCGGTGCATTACGCCGGTGCCGCGTTCGATCTCGATCCGCTTTATGCGCTGGCCGACAAACACGGCATCCCCGTTATCGAAGACGCCGCTCACGCCGCAGGCACCTTCTACAAAGGTCGTCACGTCGGCGCGAAAGGCACGGCAATCTTCTCGTTCCACGCGATCAAGAACATGACCTGCGCCGAGGGCGCCATGTTTGTCAGTGACGATGAAGCCCTGGCCAGTCGTGTGCGCATGCTCAAGTTCCATGGCCTCGGTGTCGATGCCTATGACCGCCTGAGCCACGGCCGCAAACCTCAGGCTCAGGTCATGGAGCCCGGCTTCAAGTACAACCTGGCCGACATCAATGCCGCCATCGCCTTGGTGCAGCTGAAGCGACTGGACGAAATCAACGCCAAACGCACGGAGCTGGCCGGTACTTATTTGCAGCGACTGGAAGGTTTGCCGGTGCAACCCCTGGCCCTTCCAGCCTATGCGCAGCAGCACGCCTGGCACCTGTTCATCCTGCGTATCGACACCGAGCGCTGCGGGCTGGACCGTGAAGCGTTCATGAAGGCCCTGCAAGCGCAGAACATCGGCACCGGTATTCACTTCATCGCCACTCACCTCCACACCTACTACCGCCAGCGCTTCCCCAACATCTATCTGCCCAACACAGAATGGAACTCGGCACGGCTGTGCTCGATTCCGTTATTCCCCGACATGACCACCGATGACGTCGATCGTGTGGTCGGTGCCATTGAAAACGTTTTGGACGCAAGCCTGTGAAACCTTACCCGATCCATTGCGTGTCGATCGTCATCCCGGTCTACAACGAGCAAGACAGCCTGCCCGAGTTGCTCCGGCGTACTGAAGCGGCGTGTCAGCAATTACGCCACAAATACGAAATTGTGCTGGTCGACGACGGCAGTCGGGACGAATCGGCGCAAATATTGGAACAGGCAGCATCGCTCAAAGGCAGCCCGTTCGTAGCGGTCATTCTCAACCGCAACTACGGCCAGCACGCGGCAATCATGGCCGGTTTCGAGCAGTCTAAAGGCGATGTGGTCATCACTCTCGACGCCGACCTGCAAAACCCTCCCGAGGAGATTCCGCGGTTAGTGGCTCAGGCCGAGCTGGGTTATGACGTGGTCGCCACCGTGCGCAACAACCGTCAGGACTCGGCGTTACGGCGCTGGCCGTCGAAGCTGATCAACCTGGCCGTGCAGCGCTCCACCGGCGTTGCCATGACCGACTATGGCTGCATGCTCCGCGCTTACCGGCGAACCATTGTCGATGCCATGCTCGCCTGCCGTGAACGCAGCACCTTCATCCCGATCCTCGCCAACAGCTTCGCCCGGCACACCACGGAAATTCTCGTGCCCCACGCCGAGCGCGAACACGGGGTATCGAAGTACAGCCCCATGCGCCTGATCAATCTGATGTTCGACCTGATCACCTGCATGACCACCACGCCCCTGCGTTTGCTGAGCATCGTCGGCTTCGGCATGGCGGCCCTCGGCGTGCTGTTCGCCATTACGCTGATCGTGCTGCGCCTGGCCTTCGGCGCCCATTGGGCCGGCGACGGGACATTCGTGCTGTTCGCCGTGCTGTTCATTTTCACCGGTGGCCAGTTCATCGGCATGGGCCTGTTGGGCGAGTACCTGGGTCGCATGTATGGCGACGTTCGCGCCCGCCCCCGGTTCTTTATTGAAAAAGTGCTGCGTAACCAACCCGCTGCCCCCGCTCCCGTTGTCACCGTTGACGGTCTCACCTCCATTTCTTCAGATCAGGTTCACTCATGAGTGCAAAAGCTGTTGTCTTCGCCTATCACGATATTGGCTGTGCCGGCATCGAATCCCTGCTCAACTCGGGCTTTGATATTGCCGCGGTGTTTACTCATCCTGATGATCCCAAGGAAAACGCGTTCTACGGCTCCGTTGCGCAACTGTGCGCACGCAAGGGCATCCCGGTGCACGCCCCGGAAGATGCCAATCACCCGTTGTGGATCGAGCGCATCAGCAAGCTCAACCCGGATTACCTGTTCTCGTTCTACTACCGCAACCTGTTGAGCGAACCGCTGTTGGCCACCGCCAGCAAAGGCGCCTTCAACCTGCACGGTTCGTTGTTGCCGCGCTACCGTGGTCGTGCGCCGGCCAACTGGGTGCTGGTCAACGGTGAAACCGAAACCGGCGTGACCCTACACCGCATGGTCAAACGGGCCGATGCCGGCGCAATCCTCGCCCAGAAAACGGTGGCGATCGAGCGCAGCGACACGGCGCTGAGCCTGCACGAAAAACTGCGTCTGGCCGCTAGCGACTTGCTGCGTGACACGCTACCGGCATTGCTTCAAGGCAAAGTCAACGAAACCCCACAGGACGAATCCAAAGCCACGGTGTTTGGCCGGCGCACGCCAGCCGACGGCAAACTGGTCTGGAACAAACCGGCGGAAGAACTGTTCAATCTGGTTCGCGCCGTCACCCAGCCTTACCCGGGCGCCTTCTGCGCCGTGGGCGAGCACAAGCTGATTGTCTGGAACGCAGAAGTCGCCCAAGGCAATGAAGGTCAGGCACCGGGGCGCGTCATCAGTGTCGACCCACTGCGCATCGCCTGCGGCGAAGACTCCCTGGTAATCACCGCCGGCCAGCGTAACGACAACGGTTTGTACCTCAGTGGCCCGCAATTGGCCAACGAACTGGGTCTGGTGGACGGTTCCGTGCTGCGTGGCGCCGAGTCCGGTCGCGCCCCGCGTCGCACTCGCGTGCTGATCCTCGGCGTCAACGGCTTCATCGGCAATCACCTGTCCGAGCGCCTGCTGCGCGACGACCGATACGAGGTGTATGGCCTGGACATCGGCTCGGACGCCATCGAACGCCTGCGCAGTCACCCAAATTTCCACTTCGTCGAAGGCGACATCAGCATCCACTCCGAGTGGATCGAATACCACATCAAGAAGTGCGACGTGATCCTGCCACTGGTGGCGATCGCCACGCCGATCGAGTACACCCGCAACCCGCTGCGCGTATTCGAGCTGGACTTTGAAGAGAACCTGAAACTGGTTCGCTACTGCGTCAAATACAACAAACGCGTGATCTTCCCGTCGACCTCCGAAGTGTATGGCATGTGCCAGGACCAGAACTTCGACGAAGACACCTCCAACCTCATCGTCGGTCCGATCAACAAACAGCGCTGGATCTACTCGATCTCCAAGCAACTGCTCGACCGGGTGATCTGGGCCTACGGCCAGAAAGGCCTGAACTTCACGTTGTTCCGTCCCTTCAACTGGATGGGCCCACGCCTCGATCGCCTGGACTCGGCGCGTATCGGCAGTTCCCGCGCGATCACCCAGTTGATCCTCAACCTGGTGGAAGGCACGCCGATTCGTCTGTTCGATGGCGGTGAGCAAAAACGCTGCTTCACCGACATTGCCGATGGCGTGGAAGCGCTCGCGCGGATCATCGACAACGACAACGATGCCTGCAACGGCCAGATCATCAACATCGGCAACCCGGACAACGAAGCCAGCATCCGCCAGTTGGGCGAAGAGCTGTTGCGTCAGTTCGAAGCGCACCCGTTGCGCGACAACTTCCCGCCGTTCGCCGGGTTCCGCGATGTCGAAAGCAAAGCGTTCTACGGCACCGGTTATCAGGACGTGTCGCACCGCAAACCAAGCATCGCCAATGCCAAACGTCTGCTTGACTGGACCCCGACGGTTGAAATGAGCGAGACCATCGGCAATACGCTGGACTTCTTCTTGCGCGAGGCCATGCTCGAAATCGCGGACAAGCGCTGATGCGGGCAGGTCTGCGGATTGATGTCGACACTTACCGAGGCACCCGTGAGGGGGTGCCGCGGCTGCTGGAAATCCTCGATGAAGCGCAGGTCAAGGCGACGTTTTTCTTCAGTGTCGGGCCGGACAATATGGGGCGTCATTTATGGCGCCTGATCCGCCCGCAATTTCTCTGGAAAATGCTCCGTTCCAACGCGGCAGGCCTGTACGGCTGGGACATCTTGCTGGCCGGCACCGCGTGGCCCGGCAAACCGATCGGCCGTGATCTTGGGCATTTGATGCGTCAAACCATTGCAGCCGGGCATGAAGTCGGGCTGCACGCCTGGGATCATCACGGCTGGCAGGCCAATGCCGGGCGCTGGAGTGACAAGCAGCTGATCGAGCACCTTCGTCGGGGTGTCGACACCCTCGCCGACATCCTCGGGCAAAACGTCGAATGCTCGGCGTCCGCCGGGTGGCGGGCAGACGAGCGCGTGATCGAGGCCAAGCAGGCGTTCAGCTTTCGCTACAACAGCGATTGCCGGGGCCAGAGCCTGTTCCAGCCGAGATTGTCCAATGGTGGTTTGGGTGCGCCGCAGATTCCGGTGGACCTGCCGACCTTCGATGAGGTGGTCGGCCCCAGCGTGGCGGCCAAGGACTTCAACGCCTTTATTCTTGATTGCTTCAGCCCCGAAAAACTCAACGTCTACACGATCCATGCCGAAGTAGAAGGGATTCTGATGGCCCACGATTTTCGTCAACTGCTGGCCGATGCGCGCCAGCGAAACATCCATTTTCAACCCTTGGGCGATCTGCTGCCCGAGGCCCCCGACACCTTGCCGGTTGGCCGGGTACTACGCGGCACCCTCGAAGGACGCGAAGGCTGGTTGGGAGTGCAAGGTGTATGAGCCAGCGTTGGGCATTGCCGTTGTTGCTGGCCATCTTCGCTCTGGCGTATCTGCTGCCGCTGGGCAGCCATGGCTTATGGATTCCCGACGAAACCCGCTACGCCCAGATCAGCCAGGACATGCTCCTGAGCGGCAACTGGGTGTCGCCGCATTTCATGAGCCTGCGCTATTTCGAAAAACCGGTGGCCGGTTACTGGATGATCGCCGCCAGCCAAGCGTTGTTTGGCGACAACCTGTTCGGCGTGCGGTTTGCTTCCGCGATGAGCACCGGGTTGAGTGTGTTGCTGTGCTACCTGATCGCCCGTCGGCTCTGGAACGAACCACGCAAGAGTTTTGCCTGCGCGCTCTTGTACATGAGTCTCACCGTCATCGCTGGCGCCGCGGGCTACGCCAACCTCGATCCGCAATTCACGTTCTGGGTCAATTTGAGCCTGGTTGCCTTGTGGTTTGCCCTGGACAGCGTCAGCCGTGGCCAGCGCCTGATCGGTTGGGCGGTGTTGGGCCTGGCCTGCGGCATGGGGTTCATGACCAAGGGCTTTCTCGCCTGGCTGCTGCCGGTGCTGATCGCCCTGCCCTGGATGATCTGGCAAAAACGCTGGCGTGAACTGCTGATCTACGGTCCGCTGGCGATTGTCGTGGCCATCGCCGTCAGCTTGCCGTGGGTCTTGGCGGTGCACGCGCAGGAGCCCGATTACTGGCGGTTCTTCTTCTGGCACGAACACATTCGCCGCTTCGCCGGCGATGACGCCCAGCATGATGCGCCGTGGTGGTTCTATTTGCCGTTGCTGGTGGCGTTCAGTCTGCCGTGGGTGGCGTTGCTGCCGTCGGCGCTGAAACAGGCGTGGGACACACGACGCCAGGCCAACATCGCTTTCCTGCTGCTGTGGCTGCTGATGCCGCTGATTTTTTTCAGCCTCAGCAAAGGCAAATTGCCCAGCTACATCCTGCCGTGCCTGCTGCCGCTGGCGTTGCTGCTGGGCCACGCACTGGTGGACCGCTTGAAGCTTGAGCAAGGCCGGGTACTGGGCATCAATGGTCTGCTGAACCTGCTGCTGGGCCTGACGATCCTGGTGGCCCTGGTCTACCTGCAACTGAAAAAACCGCTCTACAACCATGAACTGCACAACCTGGTGCTGGTGTTCATCGGTCTGACCGGCTGGATCATGGCCAACCTGCTGCAAGCCTTCAGACCTTTGCAATGCTGGGCGGCGCCAGCCTTCGGCAGTCTGCTGCTGATCGGCCTGTTGCCGGCCGGGATGCCCGAGTCGGTGGTCGCCAACAAGATGCCCGATCAATTCATCCTCGAGCATGCCCAGGAGCTCGGCCAGACCGACCAGTTGCTGAGCAACGACCTCGGCGCCGCCGGGGCGTTGGCCTGGCGCCTGAAACGCCCGGACGTGGCGTTGTACAACACGATAGGCGAATTGAAATATGGCCTCGCCTATCCTGACGGCGCACAGCAGCAAGTCGACCCGCACCAGGTTCAAACGTGGATGCGCGACGCCCGCCAGAGCGGTTCGGTCGGCGTGGTCATGCGCATCAAGGGTGACGACGAACTGCGCGAAATCGAACTGCTGCCCAAGGATGGCAAGCGTTATGAACAAGGCAACATTGTGATTCTGATTTTTCCTCAGGAGGCGTCATGAGCCTGTTACTGCTCTTGGCCGCCTGCCTGCTGACCTGTCTGGGCCAGATCGCCCAGAAATACGCTGTGGAAAGCTGGCGCGACAAGGCGTCGGGCTGGAGCGAGAAACTGCGTTCGCCGTGGTTGTGGCTGGCGCTTGCCTCTCTGGGATTGGGCTTGCTGGTGTGGCTGCTGGTGTTGCAGCGCCTCGAAGTCGGCATTGCCTACCCGATGCTGAGCCTCAATTTCGTACTGATCACCCTGGTCGCCCGCTTCGTTTTCCACGAAACCATCGACCGTCGCCACTGGTTGGGTGTGGCGCTGGTGATCGGTGGCGTGGTGCTGCTGGGGCAACACACATGAACCTGCGTCGCGGAATTACCTTCGCGCTGGGCAGCGTGTTGCTGGTCAGTGCCGCGCAATTAGGCATGCGCTGGAGCATGAGTCGCCTGCCGCCGCCCGAGCACTGGTTCACCACCAGCATCGATCTGTCCGCTGTCGCCGTGGTGCTGGTCGCCATTTTCGCTTACGCCCTGTCGATGCTCAGCTGGCTTGCCGCCCTGCGGGATTTACCGCTGGGCCGGGCTTATTCGCTGCTGAGCATCAGCTACGCGCTGGTGTACCTGCTGGCCGCCAGCCTGCCGCTGTTCAACGAAGCATTCAGCCTTTCAAAAACCATCGGGGTGGCCTTGGTCATCCTCGGTGTCATTACCATTAACTCTCGGCCTGCTCGCGCGCGCGAACTCAGGAGTGCCCCATGAAAATCAGTGTATTTGGTAGCGGTTACGTTGGTCTGGTGCAAGCCGCCGTCCTGGCAGAAGTTGGCCACGACGTGGTCTGCATGGACATTGACGAGAAGAAAATCGAGCTGTTGCAACAAGGCCACGTGAGCATTTTCGAACCGGGGCTGGCCAGCCTGGTGCGCGAAGGCCTGGACGCCAAACGTCTACAGTTCACCACCGACGAAAAACTCGCCGTGCAGCATGGTCAGGTGTTGTTTATCGCGGTCGGCACACCGTCCCGGGACGACGGTTCGGCGGATCTGAGTTATGTGCTGTCGGTGGGAGAAGCCGTGGCGCGTCATCGTGAACAACCGGTGATTCTGGTGGAGAAATCCACGGTACCGGTGGGCACGGGTGACACCTTGCGCGCGCATATCGACAAGTGCCTGATCAAGGTCGGCCGCTTGCTGCAGTTCGATATCGTCTCCAACCCGGAATTTTTGAAAGAAGGCTCGGCCGTGGCCGATTGTCGGCGCCCGGACCGGATCATCATCGGCTGCGAACGCGATGAAGTGCGTGACGTGATGCGTGACCTCTACGCGCCCTTCAACCGCAACCATGACCGGGTCATGTTCATGGACCTGCGCAGCGCCGAGCTGACCAAGTACGCCGCCAACTGCATGCTGGCGACCAAGATCAGCTTCATCAACCAGATCGCCGAACTGGCCGAACACCTGGGCGCCGACATCGAATCGGTGCGCCTGGGCATCGGCGCCGATTCGCGCATTGGCTATCACTTCATCTACCCCGGTTGCGGTTATGGCGGCTCGTGCTTTCCCAAGGACATGCGCGCGCTGATCCACAGTGCTGAAGAGGCGCATTGCTCCAGCGATCTGCTGCAAGCGGTGGAAGCGATCAACCAGCGTCAGAAGCACAAGCTGTTCGAACGCATCAACGCGTTCTACAAGGGCGATTTGCGCGGCAGGACCTTTGCCGTGTGGGGCCTGGCATTCAAACCGAACACCGACGACATGCGCGATGCACCGAGTCGGGTGCTGCTGGAATCGCTGTGGGCCGCCGGGGCCAACGTCCGCGCGTTCGACCCGGAAGCCATGCAGGAAACCCAGCAACTGTATCCCGATGAACCCAAGTTGATGCTCATGGGCACACCGGAATCGGTATTGTCCGGCGCTGACGCGTTGATCATCTGCACCGAATGGCAGCAGTTCAAGGCCCCGGATTTCAGCCTGATCCAGCAGCGGCTTAACGCACCGGTGATCTTCGACGGACGCAACCTCTACGACGCCGATCGCCTCGCTCGCGCCGGCTTCAAGTACTTCCCGATGGGTCGCGGTGAATCGCGCAATCTGCCGATTCCGCATCAGCAGTGGCCCGCTGCTTCGGTCATCGCTTGATTTCGATATCACCCGGTATCCGCCGACAGTCTCTAGGCATAGGGCTGTTGGCGCTGCTGCTGTTCAGCGCCGGGGTGTATCAACAGACAGCGATTGGCTTCGATTCGCGTTTTGTGCTGTTCGCTCAGGAAATGTTGCGCCACGGGCCGTCCTTTTTTCCGACTACCTATGGCCAGCCGTATGCGGACTATTCGGCGCTTTCGACGCTTTTCACCTGGCTGCTGTCGCTGCCGTTCGGGCAGGTCAACAGTTTGACTGCCTGGTTGCCGAGCGCCATAGCCGGGGCGGTGATCGTCACGTTGATGTACCGGCTACTGGCGCCCTACTCCCAGCGCTGGGCGTTGCTGAGCATCGCCCTGATGACACTGACCAACACCTTTGTCACCGAAACCCGTGCCGTGTCCCTGGATCTGATGCTCGCGGCGGTGGCTTTTTCAGTGTTCTACCTGGGTTATGCCGTCGATCATTTCGCCGCAAAGCGGCGATGGTGGCTGATCGTTGCCATGTTGCTGCTGGGCTTCGGGATTCGCGGACCGATCGGGCTGGTGATTCCCACGGGCATGCTGTGCAGCTATTTCTTGCTCAATCGACAATGGCGGAAATTTTTTGGTTTTGGCCTGATGGCGTCGGTGCTGCTGGCCGTGTGCGTTGGCGTGCTGCTGTGGCTGGCGGAAACCATCGGCGGCCCGGACTTCATGCACGACGTGGTGCGCATGCAGTTCATGGGGCGCATGGACGGTAGCGAAGGCGTCAGCGGTTCGCTGTATTACTTCACCGGCTCGGTGGGCAACTATGCGCTCGCGTATCCGTTGGCGTTGCTGGTACTGGCCGCCGTCTGGCTGACAACGCCTCGGCAGGCGGGTCCTGCGTTGCGCCTGTTGCAGTACTGCACGGCCGCCGGCCTGATCGTGATGGTCGGGCTCTCGATCCCCCAGGCAAAAAAGGCCCGCTACCTGCTGCCGATGTTGCCCATGGCGGCGATCATTGCGGCGTATCCGTTTCAGGTGGCGCAAGGTCGGGTATTCGAGTGGTTGCGGGGGTTGATGCAAGGGCTGTGGCTAGTGGTCCCTGCCCTGTTGATTGGCGGACTGCTGGTCGCCCAGCGACGGTTTCCCGATGAACTAACAACGCTGACTTCGATACTGATCATTCTCGGTGTGCTGCAAGTCATTGCCTTGGCGGTGCTTGTACGACCGCACTGGCGGGCGCAAACACTTGCCTTTTGCGCAGTCCTGGCGCTGTGGTCGGTCTACATTCTGGTATTCGAACCGGTCGAACGCCGACTCTACGATACCCGGACCTTCAGCCGTGCGGCATTTGCGCTCGTACAAAAAGACCCGGCACCGCTGGTGTTGCATGTCATGGGTAAAGACGCCAAGGCGATCAAGTTCATGGTCAACATCGAGCAGGACTTACAGCCGGTTTTCACCGAATCGACCCAAGAACTGGAAAACCTTCAGGGGCCGCATTGGCTGATGATGGATGAAAACGACTACCGCGCCCTGCAGGGCACGCCGTTGGGTGCGTTGCCGCCCCTTTTGAGCGGCCGTTTCGATAAAAACGATTACGTGTTGCTGCATTCCACCTTGTAACGCGTTACACCCGCAGATTCGCTCTCGTCCTACCGAACACCCGGAAACGCCCTACATATACTCGGAAACATTTTCAATAAGGTGCCGCATCGACAAAAGGAGCGGCACCTACATGGCTAATCACGGTTACATGACCATCACAGGAAAGACTCAAGGACTGATATCGGCGGGTTGTTCAACTCAAGACTCTATCGGCAACAAATGTCAAACAGCACATACCGATGAAATCATCGGTGCTGTCTTACAGTCACAACATGTCCAATATAGGAAACATCAATAAGCCTACACACCGCCCGCTCGTCATCACAAAAAATGTCGACAAATCATCTCCATTGCTCGCGCAAGCGCTATCTAGCAGAGAGGGAATTAGCTGTGCGATAAGTTTCTACCGGATTTCTTCGTACGGTCTTCAGGAGAAATTCTTCAGCATTGAAATTGAAGGCGGCATTATTGCCGACCTGACACTTGATATGCCCCATGTGGTTTTACAAAACGACGCCGCCCCCCAGGAGCATGTCGCTATTCGTTATCGTGAAATCACGTGGAGACACCACCTCGCAGGAACCAGCGGGTACGCTTCATGGGGAAATAACGAATGGGAGGATTAAATAGTCGCTGCGAGTCAAGTAGTTGTGACTATTGGGCGGTTAGTAAGGCGGCGGGCAATTTGACCAATCAGGCCTGCACGTTGGGCGCACGACATATAAATGACGGGGCGTTGCGTCTGCAATTCAATCGCGAAGTGTCTTACTACGCGAGAAGTATTGTTAATGATGTAGCTCAGGGACGTAAAAGTGCTGAGCAGGGTCTAAAGGAGATCAAGAACGAACAGAGTAGTTTGCTGAGTCAGTCGTGGGAAGTAGCCCAAAAAGGCGCGGGCGCTATTGCTGGGGGGATGCAAATATTGACAGGTGCGGGGATTTGCTATGGCTCCGCGGGTACTTTGTGCCTTTTCCTTGGTGGACCGATGATGCTCCATCGTGCGAATAATGTTTATGAAAATGGGCGTAGCCTTTTGGAGGACCGCACTGATACGGAGGGGCCGACCCGCAAGGTTTATCAAGCGATAGCTAAGGTTGTTGGACAGACTGAAAGAGAGGGCAATATTGCGTATGGGTCGTTGGATATTGGGATGTCCGTGTATGGACTTACTCGAACTGTACTAAAACCGGATGCTTGGCGATTGTTTAGATATATCAAAACGGACTACGTCCGCGCATACAAAACCATCGCACCTCAAACACTTATACTAGAAGGACAGATTACCCTTCAGACAGGAAAGCAAGTATATGAAGAGATGGAAAAATGATTGTTTGGCTTTTTCCATTAATAGCAGCCTGCTCCGTTAGCGCAGCCTATTTTTTAAAAATACGCTTGTCCGGTGAAGATTTAAATCACACAAAGCTTTATTTCGGCCTTGCATTCAACGCCCTATTCGCCGTGCCTTATATAGATATTGTTCAATCTAATAACTTTCCATTTCTCGGTTATCGCCCGGACATAATTTCGGAGCATCCGTTTATTGGCCGGATTGCATTCATATGTATTTTTTTTCACTCATTTGTATGCCCTATGAAGTGGAAAATCAAATGTTGACTCTCGAAAAAATACTCGCTGCAGCGACAATGTATTTATTTATTATTGCCTGCTCCTGCTTTCATACAGCCTGGATCTCACTATTAATATTTTATTTTTTCGAGATGGACGTTTTAACGGCAAGAATAGTGGTAGTTATGTGCTTTGTTGTTGTGTCAGGTTTCGGTTTGAAAATTATTCCAAAAAAGCTTCTAAAACTTGACGGAGAATAAAGTCTTTTACTCCCATTAGCCCTTCAACCTACCACCCTCAAATCAATCCTCAGCGCCTGGACAAACGCCTTCACCAATGGGCTACGCACAGTGTTATGACGCAAATCAAATAGAACGGCGTGTCGAAGTGAATCGACGCCGGGCGCAGGGCCGCAGTTGCCCTGGGGTTTACATTCTGGTGTTCGATCCGGTTGAACGTCGCCTCTACGGCACCCAAACCTTCAGCCGTGCGGCGTTCGCTTTGGTCCAGAAAGACCCTGCGCCTCTGGTGCTGCACGCCATGGGTAAAGACGCCAAGGCGATCAAGTTCATGCGTGGTTGATGATGGATGAAAACGACTACCGCGCCCTGCAGGGCACGCCGTTGGGTGCGTTGCCGCCCCTTTTGAGCGGCCGTTTCGACAAAAACGATTACGTCCTGCTGCACCTCAATCCCCTGTAGGAGCTGCCGAAGGCTGCGATCTTTTGATTTTGATCTTCAACAATAGCTGAGGCGCTAAAAGAATAAGATCAAAAGATCGCAGCCTTCGGCAGCTCCTACATGAACCGTGATTAACATGATGATTACCTTGCGCCGTGCCCGATCTATCGACGCCACTGCCCTCCCCGCTATCGAACGTTCGGCGGCCGAGTTGTTTCGCTGCGACCCTTCGCTGGCCTGGCTTGCCGATGCGCAGGTGACCGATGCCGAACAACATCGCCGGGCAATCGAGACGGATGAGGGGATCAGGCGCAAGAACTGCTTGACCAGTTGTGGCGGTTGGATGAGCTGGAATCGGCTAGGGCTCTGGATCGGTGGCTGACTTGAACATTGCGTTGCCTGATCCGGCCTCTTCGCGAGCAAGTCGAGTCGTCGCACCGCCGCTCCCACATTTGGAATGCATTCCCCTGTGGGAGCGGGCTTGCTCGCGAATGGTAGCGACTCGGTTTTACGTCGAACACTGCAGAATCTAAATAAGGATATTTGCCCCACCGTGGCCACTTACTCACTCGTTATCCGCCGGTTGATGATCGTTTCGCTGACCATCGTCGTCAGCCGCGCCATCACCAGCCCGCTGCTGACGTTGTTCCTGAGCAACAAACTCGGCCTCAACCAACAGGATGTTGGCTTGCTGCTGGGCATCGCGGTGTTTATCGCCACCCTGCTCGCGCTCTACGGCGGTTACATCATCGACCGCCTCGAGAAGCGCCGGCTGCTGATCCTCGCGATGCTCTCCAGCGCCATCGGCTTTGTGCTGCTGACCTTCGCCGAAAACCTCTACCTGACCACCGCCACCCTGGTGATCACCGAAACCGCCTCGGCGCTGTTCCTGATCGGCTCGAAGGCGATCCTCAGCGAAAACCTGCCCATGGGCCAGCGCGCCAAGGCGTTTTCCCTGCGCTACACCTTGACCAACATCGGCTACGCCACCGGCCCGATGCTGGGCGTGGTGATTGCCGGCGTGTACCCGATTGCAACGTTCCTGATCGCCGGTGGCATCGCGTTCTTCAGTATTTTCCTGATGATCGGGATACCGAAGGACTCGGCCCAGGCACCCGCGATTGGCCAGCCCGCGAGTTTTCTCAAGACGCTGGTCACCCTGAAAAACGACCGCACGCTGATCATGTTCACCTGCGGCTGCCTGCTCAGTACCGTGGTCCACGGCCGTTTCACCTTGTACCTGTCGCAATATCTGCTGGTAACCCATGACTCCAAACGGGCACTGGAAACCATGGCCGCCCTGCTCGCCTGCAATGCGATCAGCGTGATCCTGCTGCAATACCAGATCGGCCGTTTCCTCAAGCGCGAACAATTGCGTTACTAGATCGCGGGCGGTACCAGCCTGTTCATCGTCGGGTTGATCGGTTTCAGCCTGGCTGACAGCCTGGTGTCGTGGTGCGTGGCAATGTTCATCTTCACCTTCGGTGAAATGATCATTTACCCCGCCGAATTCCTCTTCGTCGACACCCTGGCCCCGGAAGAACTGCGCGGTAGTTATTACGGCGCGCAAAACCTCGCGGCCCTCGGCGGTGCCCTGAGCCCGGTGATTTGCGGTTTCCTGCTGATGCACACCCCCGCGCCAACGATGTTTTATGCCCTGAGCGCGCTGACCGCCATGGGCGGTTTCCTGTGTTTCATGAGCGGTCGCCGGGTGGCATTACAGCAAAATTAATGCACTAAAACTGCATTAATATGAATTTGTCAGCATCAGGAATGAACGGCACACTGTGCCCGTTCCTCCCCCAATAGTTGGAACAACTTCAAGGGCTTTCTGGGTATCCCAGCTAAGCCTTTTTTTTGCCTCGGTTTTTTTCAACGGATCGTCTGCCTCATGTTTGCTCGCTGGTTTCCCGCCGCCATCAACACTCGCCCCTCCGAATGGAGCCGCGCCGCGATCGGCATGTCCTTGGGCACGATGTTCAGCGTCTGGCTCTGCAGCCAGGTATTCGGCATGCAAGTGGCGCAGCACCTGATCGGTCCCCTGGGTGCATCGGCCGTGTTGCTGTTCGCAGTGTCCTCCGGCGCCCTCGCCCAGCCCTGGTCGATTCTTGGCGGCTACCTCAGCGCCGGGGTGGTTTCGCTGCTGGTCGCTCACGTGCTCGGACGAACCCTCGGCAGCGCTTGCCTGGCGGCCGGCATGGCGCTGATTCTGATGTGCTGGTTGCGTTGCCTGCACCCACCGGCCGGGGCGCTGGCACTGCTTTTAGTGTTGGCAGACCCGGCGACCATTGCCCTGGACTGGAAAGCCCTCGGCCCGGTCATGCTCAGCGGATCGACCATGCTGCTCAGCGCCCTGGCCTACAACAACCTGACGCGCATTGGTTACCCAAAACGCGCCGTCGAGCCTGCGCCAATGATGCCGTCGGCGGACAGCCAGGCGATCACCGCCCAGGACCTTAAACGGGCCCTGGCGGACATGGAAGCCTTCTTCGACGTCACCCCCGAAGACCTCGAACAGCTGATCCACGCGAGCGAACTGCATGCCAGACGCCGCAGCATTGGGGATGTGTTTTCCAATAAGGGTTGAAGATCTTTTGATTCTGCCTTATCGCAAAAACGCAAACTAACCCTGCACATATGCTGGTTGTACATCACAAATTTGCACTGTTACGATCCAGCATCGCTCGCGCGCGAGCTTCTCTATAAAGAACAATAAAAGCAGGGAGTTAGTGATGACTGCTCAGGTTTCATCGAAGGGGACTTCGTCCATGGATGCCACGCAAAACGAAGTGCTGGCCGAGGTTCGCAACCACATCGGTCACCTGACCCTCAATCGCCCCGGCGGCCTCAACGCCATTACCCTGGACATGGTGCGCAACCTGCAGCGTCAGCTCGACGCCTGGGCGCTCGATCCGTACGTACACGCGGTGGTCTTGCGCGGTGCTGGCGAGAAGGCTTTCTGTGCCGGCGGCGATATTCGCTCGCTGTACGACAGCTTCAAAAACGGCGACACGCTGCACGAAGATTTCTTCGTCGAGGAATACGCCCTCGACCTCGCAATTCACCATTACCGCAAACCTGTGCTCGCCTTGATGGATGGTTTTGTCCTGGGCGGCGGCATGGGCCTGGTGCAAGGCGCCGACTTGCGAGTGGTCACCGAGAAAAGCCGCCTGGCGATGCCGGAAGTGGCGATCGGTTATTTCCCGGATGTCGGTGGCAGCCATTTCCTGCCGCGCGTTCCCGGTGAACTGGGTATTTACCTCGGCGTCAGCGGCGTGCAGATCCGTGCGGCCGATGCGCTCTATTGCGGCCTGGCCGACTGGTACCTGGAAAGCGACAAGTTGAGCACTCTGGACGAGCAACTCGATCAACTCGAATGGCCCGAAACACCGTTGAAGGACCTTCAAGGTCTGCTGGCGAAACTCGCCGTGCAACAACTGCCGGCACCACCTTTGGCGGCGTTGCGCCCGGCCATCGATCACTTCTTCGCCCTGCCCGATGTGCCGAGTATTGTTGAGCAACTGCGTGAAGTAACGGTCGCCGACAGCCACGAGTGGGCCACGACCACCGCCGACCTGCTGGAGAGCCGTTCACCGCTGGCCATGGGCGTGACCCTGGAAATGCTCCGTCGCGGCCGGCACTTGAGTCTGGAAGACTGCTTCGCCCTTGAGCTGCACCTGGACCGTCAGTGGTTCGAGCGCGGCGACCTGATCGAAGGCGTGCGCGCCTTGCTGATCGACAAAGACAAGAAACCGCGCTGGAACCCGCCGACCTTGCAGGCGCTGGACGCCGAGCACGTCGCGAGTTTCTTCACGGGTTTTGACCAAAGCGGGAGCTGAGCCATGCACGATATCGAATTGAGCGAAGAGCAAGTCATGATCCGCGATATGGCCCGGGACTTCGCCCGCGGCGAAATCGCCCCCCACGCCCAGGCCTGGGAAAAGGCCGGCTGGATCGATGACGGTCTGGTGGCGAAGATGGGTGAGCTGGGTCTGCTGGGCATGGTGGTGCCCGAGGAATGGGGCGGCACCTATGTCGATTACGTCGCTTACGCCTTGGCCGTGGAAGAGATTTCGGCCGGCGACGGCGCCACTGGCGCACTCATGAGCATTCACAACTCCGTGGGCTGCGGTCCGGTCCTCAACTACGGCACTGAAGAACAGAAACAGACCTGGCTGCCGGATCTGGCCAGCGGTCAGGCGATCGGCTGCTTCTGCCTGACCGAACCCCAGGCCGGCTCCGAAGCCCACAACCTGCGCACCCGCGCCGAACTGCGCGACGGCCAGTGGGTGATCAACGGCGCCAAGCAATTCGTCAGCAATGGCAAACGGGCGAAACTGGCCATCGTGTTTGCGGTGACCGATCCGGATCTGGGCAAGCGCGGCATCTCGGCGTTTCTGGTGCCGACCGATACAGCGGGTTTCATCGTTGATCGCACCGAGCACAAGATGGGTATTCGCGCGTCCGATACCTGCGCGGTGACCCTGAGCAACTGCACGATTCCGGAAGCCAACCTGTTGGGTGAGCGCGGCAAAGGACTGGCGATTGCCCTGTCGAACCTCGAAGGCGGCCGCATCGGCATCGCGGCGCAGGCGTTGGGCATTGCCCGCGCGGCGTTTGAAGCGGCGCTGGCCTACTCGCGGGATCGGGTTCAGTTCAACAAGCCGATCATCGAGCACCAGAGCATCGCCAACATGCTGGCCGATATGCACACCCGGTTGAACGCGGCACGACTGCTGATCTTGCATGCTGCGCGGTTGCGCAGTGCCGGCAAACCGTGTCTGTCGGAGGCTTCACAGGCCAAATTGTTTGCTTCGGAGATGGCCGAGAAAGTGTGTTCGTCGGCGATGCAGATTCATGGCGGGTATGGGTATCTGGAGGATTATCCGGTGGAGCGTTATTACCGGGATGCGCGGATTACGCAGATTTATGAAGGGTCGAGCGAGATACAGCGGATGGTGATTGCTCGGGAGCTGAAGCACTACCTGGTGTGATGCCCCAAAAGCATCGTCGGATCGCCGCCCGGAGACAAGCTCGCTCCCACAGGGTTCTCTGGTATACACAAGATCTGTGCGCACTGGAGATCCACTGTGGGAGCGAGCTTGCTCGTGATAGCGTCAGCGAAAACGCCGCATTACTTACCTTGGAACTCAGCCTCACGCTTGGCAATAAACGCCGCCATCCCTTCCTTCTGATCCTGCGTCGCAAACGCCGCATGGAACACCCGGCGCTCAAAGCGCACACCTTCCGACAGGCTCACTTCAAACGCGCGGTTGACGCTTTCCTTGATCATCATTGCAATCGGCAACGACTTCTTGGCAATCAGCGCCGCGACTTTCAACGCTTCTTCCAGCAACTCATCGGCCGGAACAATCCGCGCCACGATACCGCAACGCTCCGCTTCCACCGCATCGATCAGTCGACCGCTGAGGCACATTTCCATGGCCTTGGCCTTGCCCACTGCGCGGGTCAGGCGCTGGGTGCCGCCCATGCCCGGCAGTACGCCGAGGTTGATTTCCGGCTGACCGAACTTGGCGTTGTCGCCGGCCAGGATGAAGTCGCACATCAGCGCCAGTTCACAACCACCGCCCAAGGCGAAACCGTTGACGGCGGCAATGATCGGCTTGCGGCGGTTAGCCACGCGATCGCTGTCGCTGAACAGGTCGTCGAGGTAGATCTGCGGGTAGGTCAGCTCAGCCATTTCCTTGATGTCGGCACCGGCCGCGAAGGCCTTTTTCGAGCCGGTCAGCACGATGCAGCCGATGTTCGAATCGGCTTCCAGGCCATCGAGAGCGTGGTTCAGCTCGCTGACGATCTGCGCGTTCAACGCATTCAGCGCTTGGGGACGGTTCAGGGTAATCAGGCCGACGCGACCGTGGGTTTCCAACAAAATTGTTTCGTAGCTCATATATGACTCCTGATAAACACTCGATCCCCCGGAGCTGCCGCAGGCTGCGATCTTTTGATCTCGATCTTCGGTGATTTCAAGATCGCTGAAGATCGCAGCCTGCGGCAGCTCCTACCGGGGGTTCATTCTTAGAGACTTCGTGAAATAACCATGCGCTGAATATCGCTGGTGCCTTCGTAGATCTGGCAGACCCGCACGTCGCGGTAGATCCGCTCCAGCGGGAAATCGTTCAAGTAACCGTAACCGCCGAGGGTTTGCAACGCCGAGGAACAGACTTTCTCGGCCATTTCCGAGGCGAACAGTTTGGCCATGGACGCTTCGACCAAGGCCGGTTTACCGCTGTCTCTTAACGCCGCCGCGTAATGCACCATTTGCCGAGCGACGGCGATTTGGGTTGCCATGTCCGCCAGGCGGAACGCGACCGCTTGATGCTCGATGATCGGTTTGCCGAAGCTTTCACGCTCGCGGGCGTAGTCGCGGGCTGCTTCGAACGCAGCGCGGGCCATGCCCACCGATTGCGAAGCGATGCCGACACGACCGCCTTCGAGGTTGGCCAGGGCGATTCGATAACCTTCGCCCTCCTCGCCCAACCGGTTGGCCACCGGCACTTTCACGTCCTCAAACAGAATCTGGCAGGTGTCGGACGCGTGCTGGCCGAGCTTGTCTTCGACCCGTGCAACTTTGTAACCCGGCGAATCGGTCGGCACGATCAGCGCCGTGATGCCACGCTTGCCGGCACTCGGATCAGTCACGGCGAACACGATCACCACCCCGGCGTTCTGCCCGGAGGTGATGAACTGCTTGCAGCCGTTCAACACGTAGTGATCGCCTTCCAGACGGGCACGGGTTTTCAGGCCACTGGCGTCGGAACCGGCCTGCGGTTCGGTGAGGGCAAAAGCCCCGAGCATCGAGCCGCTGGCCAACGGTTTGAGGAAGCGTTCTTTCTGGTCGTCGTTGCCGTACTTGAGAATCGGCACGCAACCCACCGAGTTGTGCACGCTCATGATGGTCGAGCAGGCGCCATCGCCGGCAGCAATTTCTTCCAGGGCCATGGCGTAGGCCAGGTAACCGGTGTCGCAACCGCCCCACTCTTCCGGCACCAACATGCCGAAGAAGCCCAGTTCCGCCATCTCGCCGATGGCTTCCTTGGGGAAGCGATGCTCGCGGTCCCACTCGGCGGCGAACGGTTTCAGCCGTTCCTGGGCAAACTGCCGGGCCGCGTCGCTGATCTGAAGTTGTTCGTCATTGGGAATCATGCCAAATCCTTAAAAATTGAGCCTATCGCACAAAATACCTGGTTGAAACGCTGGACCTGTGGGAGCGGGCTTGCTCGCGAAAGCGGTGTGTCATTCAACATTGATGTCGACTGACACGGCCTCTTCGCGAGCAAGCCCGCTCCCACATGGGGATAGCGTCAGTTTCAATACAGGCATTCAACGGCCATGGCCGTGGCTTCACCGCCGCCGATGCAGATCGCTGCAACGCCGCGTTTCAGGCCTTTCTGGCGCAGGGCCGAGAGCAAGGTCACAAGGATCCGCGCACCAGACGCACCGATCGGGTGGCCGAGGGCGCAAGCGCCGCCGTGAACGTTGATCTTCTCGTGGGGGATTTCCAGTTTGGTCATGGTGACCAGACTGACCACGGCGAAGGCTTCGTTGACTTCGACCAGATCGACTTCGTCCAGCGACCAGCCGGTTTTTTTCATCAGCTTCTCGATCGCGCCCACCGGTGCCACCGGGAACAGGCCCGGGGTGTCGGCAAACGCCGCGTGACCGTGAATCACTGCCAGCGGTTTCAGGCCGCGCTTTTGAGCTTCGGAACGGCGCATCATCACCAGTGCCGCAGCGCCATCGGAGATCGAGCTGGAGTTCGCCGCCGTCACCGTGCCGCCTTCGCGGAACGCCGGTTTCAAGGAAGCGATCTTGTCCAGTTTGGCTTTCGGTGGTTGTTCGTCGTTGCTGATCAGCACCTGCTCTTTACCGACAGTCACGGTGACCGGCACGATCTCGTCTTTGAAGCTGCCGTCCTTGATCGCCTGCTGCGCGCGGGTGGTCGAGGCAATGGCAAACGCGTCCTGAGCTTCACGGGTGAAACCGTTGGTTTCCGCGCAATCTTCGGCGTAGGTGCCCATCAGGCGACCTTTGTCGTAAGCGTCTTCCAGCCCGTCGAGGAACATGTGATCAAGCACGCGACCGTGGCCCATGCGGTAACCGCTGCGGGCGCGGTCCAGCAGATACGGCGCGTTGGACATGCTTTCCATACCGCCAGCGACAACCACGTCGGCGCTGCCGGCCACCAGCATGTCGTGAGCCAGAATGGCCGCTTCCATGCCCGAACCGCACATTTTGTTCAGGGTGGTGCAGCGGGTCGATTTATCCAGCCCGGCGCCCAATGCAGCTTGACGCGCAGGGGCTTGGCCGAGGCCGGCGGACAGGACGCAACCGAACAGCACTTCTTCAACCGAGTCTGGCGCCACACCGGCGCGTTCAACGGCGGCGCGAATTGCGGCAGCACCGAGTTGCGGTGCGGTCAGGCTTTTCAGTTCGCCTTGGAAACCGCCCATCGGGGTGCGGACGGCGCTGACGATAACGATTGGATCGTTGGAAGTAGTCATGACAAATCCTCCTTATTTGGCGGCCATGCGCAAGGCGCCGTCGAGACGGATCACCTCGCCATTGAGCATGCTGTTTTCAATGATATGCCTGACCAGCCCGGCATACTCGCCTGGTTTACCCAGACGCGGTGGAAACGGCACGCCAGCTGCCAGGGACGCACGGACTTCCGGGGTCATGCCGGCCATCATCGGGGTTTCGAAAATGCCCGGGGCGATGGTCATCACGCGGATGCCGAAGCGCGCCAGTTCACGGGCGGCGGGCAAGGTCAGGCTGACGATTGCGCCCTTGGAGGCGGCATACGCGGCTTGGCCGATCTGGCCATCATAGGCTGCGGCCGAGGCGGTGTTGATGATCACGCCGCGCTCGCCATCGGCATCCGCTTCGGTTTCGGCGATTGCCGCAGCCGCCAGGCGCAGCATGTTGAAACTGCCGATCAGGTTGACGTTGATCACCTGGCTGAAATTGGCCAGCACGTGGGGGCCGTTCTTGCCGAGGATCTTCTCACCGCGCACGATGCCGGCGCAGTTGACCAGACCATTCAGGCCACCGAAAGCTTTGACCGTCGCCTGCACAGCAGCTTCCGCCGCGGCTTCGTTGCTGATATCCGCCACCACGCTTTGTGCGCCGAGACGTTCAGCCTGGGCCGCAACGGCCTCGGCGTTCATGTCCACCAGCATCACTTTGGCGCCCGCCGCGACGAGCATTTCAGCAGTGGCCGCACCGAGGCCGGACGCACCGCCGGTGACGAGAAAAACCTTGTTTTCGATCTGCATCATTGTTTCCTTGGATTCAAGCTGAAACGTTCTTCGCGGCGGCCTCTTGAGCCTTGGCGATTTCCTGGTTGCGCAAGATAAAGCGCTGCAATTTGCCGCTAGGGGTTTTCGGCAATTCGCTGACAAATTCAATTTCACGGGGGTACGAGTGCGCGGCCAGTCGTTTGCGCACGTGTTGGCGCAGCTCTTCGGCCAGCTCCGGCGCAGCACGGTATTGCGGGCTGAGCACGACAAAGGCTTTGACCAGTTCGGTGCGCTCCGGATCGGGTTTGCCGACCACGGCCGCTTCGACCACGGCCGGGTGTTCGATCAACGCGCTTTCCACGTCGAACGGACCGACGCGATAACCGGAGGTGGTGATCACGTCGTCGCTGCGACCGACGAAGCTGATGCTGCCGTCCGGGTTCCACTCGACGGTGTCGCCGCTCAGGTAATAGTTGCCGACGAAGGCCTTGGTCGGTGCGCCTTCGTAACCGGCGAACCAGCACATCGGCGATTGGGTGCGATCGATGGCCAGAATGCCCGGCTGACCGACGCCGAGTTCTTTGTACTCGTCATCCAGCACCACGATGCGGTGGCCCGGCGAAGCGAAACCGGCGGCGCCCATGTGGATCGGATGCTCCAGGCCGTGGTGATTGCACAGGACCATGCCCAGTTCGGTCTGGCCGTAATGATCGTGAATGACCACGCCGAGGTTGTCGGCGAACCAGCGAATCACTTCCGGGTTCAGCGGCTCGCCGGCGCTGCTGACGATGCGCAGCTTGCCCTTGATCGAGCGGGCGAACTCGTCGCCACCCGCGATCAACAGGCGATAGGCCGTCGGCGAGCCGGTGAGGTTGGTGATCCCGTATTTGTTGATCACCCGGCAGGTGCTTTCGAGGGTGAACGGACCATCGTAAAAGGTGATCGGATGCCCCATGGCCATCGGCCCGGTAACACCGAAATAGATGCCATAGGCCCAACCCGGATCGGCGACGTTCCAGAAGGCGTCTTCAGGGCGCAAGTCCACGGCGTCACGGGTGTAGCTCTGGAAGGCGACGATGGCCTTGAGCGGAACGGACAGCGCTTTCGACGGACCGGTGGTGCCCGACGTGAACATCAGCAGAAACGGGTCTTCTCCGGTCAGCAGGACCGGTTCGCACTCAGCAGAATAATTCGCTAGTTCGGCCCAGAAGCTGTAATCGCCGCGGACAACGCCTTGGCCTTTTGGACCGGCGACGGTGACGATGGTCGGGCAGTCGGCGACTTCAGTGAGTTTGGAACGATTGCCCGCGTCGGTGACCACCACTTTGGCGCCAGAGCAGCTGAGGCGATGCTCGATGGCTTTCGGGCCGAATGCCGTGAACAGCGGCTGGTAGACCGCGCCGATGCGCCAGGTGGCGAATACGGTGATCAAAAGTTCGATGTTACGTGGCAGGAGACCGGCAACCTTGTCGCCTTTTTTCACGCCTTGGCCCAGTAGGAAATTGGCTAAACGCGCAGCTTTGTCCTGCAAGTCGCTGAAGGTGTAGGTCGCGCTGGCGCCATCGCGACCTTCCCAGAACAGCGCGATGCGCCCCGGCAAGGCATGCCGGTCGCAACACTCGACACAGGCGTTGAGGGCAGTCAAATCGCCGTCGAGCGCGGCGTCGACGGTGTGCTGATAATTGAACTGTGAGGTAGCAGACAAATAATCGCGCATTGCCAGAATCCCTTTGTATTTTTATTAGGTCGGGGGAACCGTAATTAACAGGGAAATACTCGCTCTGCGCGGGGTGCGGGACAATGGTCAAAGCTATCAAGTTGCGTGACTGGTTTGGCCAAGATTCAAGAGGTGCGTCGTCAGGAATGGCCTCTTCGCGAGCAAGTCGAATCGTCGCACCGCCGCTCCCACAGGGGAACGCATTCCAAATGTGGGAGCGGGCTTGCTCGCGAAGGCGCCCGACCAATCAACACAAAATCCGAATCAGCTCGCTTCGTTGAGGATCAAACTCCGGTAGTGCCCCGGATTTGATCCCGACCACTTGCGAAACGCCTTGTAGAACGAGCTGGTATCGGCAAACCCTAAACGCGTGGCAATCTCGGCGAAGCTGATGGCAGGCTCGGCGAGCCAGACAATTGCCAACTCCTTGCGCACGCTGTCCTTGAGCCCTTGGTAGGTCTGACCTTCTTCCGACAACCGCCGACGCAACGTCGAAGCCGACATGCACAGCTGTTGTGCCAGGGGTTCGGTTTCCGGCCAGTGTTCGGCGGGCAGTTGCCGCAAATCGTGCTTGATCCGGCTGGCCAGGCTCTCCGGGTCCCGGTACTTGACCAGAATATTGGCCGGCGCATGGGCCAGGAAACGCTTGAGTTCTTCCGGGCTACGCTTGATCGGCAAGTCCAGGCACTCGGCCGAGAAAATCATCCGCGTGCGCGGCCGGTCGAAACGCAGGTTCTCGGAGAACATCACCTGATAGTCATCGCAGAAGTCCGGTGCCGGACAGCGCAACTCGATGGCCAGGATCGGAATCCGTCGCCCCGCCAGCCAGCAGGCGACGCCGTGGACGATCATCCAGTAAGTGAAATAAGTGAAGGCGCGGCGTGGGTCCTGGTCGTCTTCGAGCAGGACGATTTCCGCCAGGCTTTGCTGACGAACCAGTTGCGCGGGCAGGTGTTCGAGCATCAACGACAAAAAGCTCAAACCCGAGGTAAGGCCGGCGGCCAGGCTCGGCTGGACCATAGAGCAGCGACAGAGAAACTCCAGGCTGCCGGATTTGAGTTTGCGCGGGTCCATGCCAAAAAACTCATCGTCCCGGCGCCGGGCCAATAAACGCCACAGCCTTGCATAAGCCGTGGCCGGTACGCGTGCATCGCTGCTTTCGAGCAGTGCCGGATCGATGCCGACTGTGCTCATTACCTCGTCAGTGGTGCCTCCCGGAGCACAACTTTGCAACAGCGCTTCACGCACCAGTTGAATGGAGATGGTGTCTTTTTCCGACATAAACGTCACTCGGGTGCACTGATTAATCTGTCGGCCATCTTAGGCAGCACGGAGTAAAAAGCCAGTCTTGCGCAAAATCCGGCTCAATTACCTGGCCCTGTGGCCGATAGGCTGTTGCTGGGAATTCCCGAATAGACATGGAGTTGCAAACGTTATGATCGTCGGCATTGATTTGGGCACCACCAATAGCCTGGTTGCCGTTTGGCGCAACGGCGCGCCCGAACTGGTTCCCAACGCTCTGGAAAGTCTACTGACCCCAAGCGTGGTGGGCCTTGACGACGAAGGTCGAGTGCTGGTCGGTCAGGCTGCAAAGGAACGTTTGCAGACTCATCCACAGTTGACGGCGGCATTGTTCAAACGACACATGGGCAGCGCTCATGAACTTCGTCTCGGCACCCGATCGTTCCGCCCGGAAGAGCTGTCGGCACTGGTGTTGCGCAGCCTGAAGGAAGACGTCGAACGCCTCTACGGAGAAACTGTCACTGAAGCAGTGATCAGCGTACCCGCCTATTTCAACGACGCTCAACGCAAAGCCACGAAAATCGCTGGCGAATTGGCCGGCCTCAAGGTCGAACGACTGATCAACGAACCGACTGCCGCGGCCCTCGCTTATGGACTGCATCAACGCGACAGCGCCAGTTCGTTTCTGGTGTTCGACCTCGGTGGCGGCACCTTCGATGTGTCGATCCTCGAACTGTTCGACGGCGTCATGGAAGTGCGCGCCAGCGCTGGCGACAACTTTCTCGGCGGCGAAGACTTCGACACCGTGCTGGTTCAGGCCTTTGTCGCCGCACACGCCAACTGTAGCGACATGCCCTCACCGACGGAACCGACTATCGCCCATCGCCTGCGCCGCGAATCCGAGCGCGTGCGCCATGCCCTTGGCCAGGCCGACAGCGCGACCTTCGTCCTGCGCCATGGCTCCGGTCAATGGGAGCAGACGTTCACCCAGACACAGTTGGCCGAACTCTGCGCGCCGCTGCTCGTGCGTCTGCGCACACCGATCGAAACCGCGCTGCGCGACGCGCGTATTCGGCCATCGGAGCTGGATGAAGTCCTGCTGGTGGGCGGCACGACCCGCATGCCAATGATCCGGCGGATGGTGGCCGGGTTGTTCGGTCGGTTCCCTTCGATTGCGCTTAACCCGGACGAATCGATTGCACTGGGCGCAGCGGTGCAGGCAGCCCTGAAGGCACGGGATGCCGCACTCGAAGAGGTGGTGTTGACCGATGTTTGCCCCTACACCTTGGGCATCGAAGTCGCGGTCAGCGTCGGCGAAAGTACGCAAGCGGGTCATTACCTGCCAATTATCGAGCGTAACTGCGTGGTCCCGGTGAGCCGGGTCAAAACCGTCTCGACCCTGCGCCACCATCAGCGCGTTGTGCAGTTGAAGATTTACCAGGGCGAAAGTCGTTGGGTAAAAGAAAACATTTATCTGGGGGAAATGGACATCGAGGTGCCCGTGGCGCCGGCTGGCGAGATCAGCATCGATGTACGCTTCACTTACGATAACAACGGCCTGCTCGAAGCCGAGGCGCTGATAAATCGTACCGGTGAGCGTCGGACCCTGGTGATCGAAAACAATCCCGGTGTACTCGCCCCTAAAGAGATTCAGCAACGCCTGACTGCGCTGGCCAACCTCAAGGTTCACCCGCGCGAGCAACAGGTCAACAGCCTGCTAAATGCCCGTCTCGAGCGCCTCTATCAGGAAAGCCTCGGCGATTTGCGCCAACGGCTCGATCACATGGCCAACCGTTTCCAGCAGATGCTCAACACCCAGGACGAACGAGCGATACGCGAACTGCGCTTGCAACTGACGCAACAGCTCGATGAACTGGAACAGGGGCTGTGGCGGTGAATTGCTGGGCCATTCTGGGGCTGGAAGCCGATGCTGACTCACGCAGCATCAAACGCCAATACGCAACGCTTCTCAAGGTACACCGCCCGGATGAAGACCCGACCGGTTTTCAGCGTCTGCGCGAAGCCTACGAGCAGGCGATGGAGTGGAGCCGCCGCGAACCCACGGTTGTACGACAGGCTCTTGCTCCGTCACTTGAAGCGGAGCTCAGTTTCGAGCTGGAACATGTACGGTTTGAACAGCGCGCCGGAGCGCAACAGGCCGAGCAGTTACTGGCAGACGTTACGGTAGAGCGGCTCGATGAACGTCTGGCGCAGGCACGGGTGTCTCACTGCGCCCGAGAGTTCGAAGATCAGTTGTTGATGATGTGCCTGTCACCGCGCGACGACGGGATGTTGCTGGCCGCCTGGGGGCTGGTGCAGTTCAACTGGCTCAGTGCCTGGCAACGCCTGGATTTATCCTCGCAAGCGCTGGAGTTGCTGCTTCGCGCTTACTGTAAGCATGTGGAAAAGGACTTGCGCGAGTTGCTTGACGCGGGCCAGGTCGACGCGTTCATCGAGCGCTTTGTGGCGCTCAAACAGGCCGACTGGTTGCAGCCGTTCGAACGCCACGACTGGTTTAATGAAACCCTGGCCCGTTTACTGGTGGATTCGAGCTTCTGGTCGGTCCACGTGTTCGAAACGCTGTGTTCACATCAGCACTGGTACGTCGCCGCGAACGAAGCCGAAATCGAAGGGCGTTGCCCGCCACCTTATTGGACGGCACTGTTGCAGCGCCGAGATGACCAGGTTTTTGTTGAAACCCTGGAACGTCTGGCCGACCTGAATGATCGTGAGCCCCAGAGCCGCGCAGCACGCTTGTTACTGACGCCAATGACCGACACCGAGCGAAGCGCCTTCGCCCGGAGGTTTTTTGAAGCGGACTGGAATGCCTGCCGCACCCTCAGCGAGAAGCTCCAGCGCCTGGGCCCGGCCCGATGCCGCCAAATGCCAAACGGCGATCCATTTTTCTGGAAGCCCCTTGTGCAGCCCCGCCAGACCTGGCCCATGTTTGCCGGGTTGCTGGGGGCATCACTTACCTGGGCAGCCGGTGAATACCTCAGTGATAAATCGGGTATCGGCGCAAGCTTTGCCGCGATGCTGTTCTGGCTGTGCGTGTTGGCTACGCCGAGCGCGGCATTGTTGTGGGTCTGGTGCCCGACGGCGGACCGGTTCTGGTCATTGGACGTGCGTTTGAGTCGCGCTGTTTCGCCTCGACTCAGCCTCAAACGCCCTGCGCCGCTAGTGCTGCGCGAGTTGCTGCCCTGCTGGTTGATGGGGGCGCTGACATGGGCCTGTTGTGGCGCGGCGGCATTTGCCAGCTACACCGTGGTGGTGCTAGCGCTAGGAGGATTGAGTCGTATCGCCTGGCCGGAAACGCTGCACATCAAGCCTCCCAAGGTTCGGCTGCCCGCTTTGGGACGCGCACCGTCGATTGCTCTGATGATTGGGGTCATTGGTCTGACGCTCCTGTTTTACACCATTGCCAGCAGTCAGTTGATGGGCCCGGATCAAGGATTACAACCTTTTTCCAAACGCAGTTGCAGTGGGCCCCTCGACAGCCGTCAGGAATGCCGGATCGCCCCCACGCAGGAGCAATGGTATGGGCAATCACGCGCGCAGGAGGGTCATCGATGAACAAACGCGTTAAGGCAATCGCAATTACCGCCGTGCTGACAGTCACCTTTCTCGGTATGTTGAGAGAGCATCAAAGCACCCTCCTGACCCCAATTCAGCGCTGGATCCATGAACCCGACCTCGCCGAACGGGAAAAGGCTAGCGCCCTGCGTCCGTTGATTGCCTGCCTGAACTCAGTCGACAGCCGCTGGCGTCACGCCTACACCACCTACCTGAACCGGGACCGCAAAGCCGATCCAACCTTGAAAGCGCGTTTTCCCGAAGACTTCGACCCGATGGTCAGCCTCCGCGAGCGGCTCAACTACCGGAGAGCCAACGATGTTTACATTTGCCGGTTGGACCCAGTGCGAAAAGAGAATCTTCAGAGGTCGGCACCTGAGTTGATACCGTTGCAAAATCGCTTTGAAGCGTCGCTGACGGCGGCCAACCAAGCGGCCGAGAAATTCGATTTTTTCAGCCCCACGCCGCTCTATTCGGTCAGCCCTGCAGATAAGGCCGAGCGCGACAACCTGTTTATCCCGCTAGCCAACGACTACCTCAACGCCTCTGACCACCTGCGCCGTGCGCTTGATACCCAGGATCAAGGTTTGCGACAGGTCCAGCTCGAACAACTAAAGACTCGGGATCAACTCAAGTACGCGCACATCCTCACCTACATGCTCGAAGCGCGAACCCTCATGCTCAAGCTCGACAGCCGTGTTCGCGAACAGACCTTTACCTCCAGTGACCTGAGCGACGCGACACTCAAGCTTCAACAGGCCTGGGACGACGGCACCCGTTACTTGCAAGCCAACCCGGCAACCAGCAACGCCGATTACCCGGAAAACATCTGGAACTATGTGCGTTCACCCGGCAAGAACTATCTGGATGCCGTTAACAGGCTGCGCGACGACTGGGCGGCCAACGCCTCGCCACAACAGCTGAGTGATGACTTCGAGCGGATCGGCCGCCGCTATGATCAGTTGATCGAGGTGTACAACGATCGGGTGAATCCGCTGTTTTGACGACGCATTGAACAATGCGTTCAGGTTAGGCTCAGGTAAATGCCAATAAATGCCATTTGGGAATGAGCGTCATTATGTTGCAAATTAGCACCCCATCTAATGACGCCGCGGTGCTGAATGCTTGTTCCTTTTCTGATCATGCTGCGCGAAGGCATTGAAGCCGCGCTGATCGTTGGCATCATCGCCAGCTACCTCAAGCAGACCGGTCGAGGTCAGTGGATGCCGGCGGTGTGGATCGGCGTATTTCTTGCCGCGGCCCTCGCGCTGCTAGTGGGCGGGGGCCTGGAACTGGTCAGTGCCGAGTTCCCGCAGAAGCAACAGGAACTGTTTGAAGGCGTGGTCGGCCTGGTCGCCGTGGGCATTCTCAGCTCCATGGTGTTCTGGATGCGCAAAGTCGCGCGTTCGATCAAACAGTCGCTGCACGTTTCTCTCGATCACGCGCCGACCGGTTCCAAACCGATTGCCGCCACGGCGACCTCAGTGTGCAGTTCTGCTCCAACACCACCGACACCAACATCCACGCCCTGCGCGACATCGTGAAAAACCTACCGGACTTACTGCTGGTGCGTTGGAAACAGGAAGGCTGCGTGCCGCCCCAGGCCCCGGCAAAACCCGGAATGCCTGCGCAAAGTGCGCGCAACTTTCTCGGTTTTCGCGACGGCTCGGCCAACCCCGATTCCAACAATGCCAAGTCAATGGACAGCATCGTCTGGTTTCAGCCCGGCAGCGACGAACCAACCTGGGCGGCCAATGGCAGCTAACAGGCCGTGCGGATCATCCGCAACTTCGTCGAGCGCTGGGACCGCACGCCGCTGCAGGAACAGCAAAGCATTCTCGGCCGGGTCAAGAGCACCGGTGCGGCGATGGGCGGCGATGGGCGGCGATGGGCGGCGATGGGCGGCGATGGGCGGCGATGAGCGGCGAGCATGAAACCCAGGTCCCGGACTATGCCAAGGACCCTGAAGGCAAGTTGACCAAGCTCGACGCCCCGGAAAAAGTGGTTGGCGGCGCCGCTGCACTGCTTGAAGAAGTCGCGGCGACCAAGATCTCCGGTGAAGAAGATCGTTACAGCCACACGGACCTTTATGACTTCCAGGGCAACATCGACGGCGCGAAGAAAATCGTCGACCTGTTCCGTCCGCAAATCGAAAAGCAGGACGCGGTCTTCATTGCCAAAGTCGACAAGAACTTCGCGACGGTGACCAAGACGCTGGCCAAGTACAAAACCCAAGACGGTGGTTTCGAGACGTATGACAAGGTGAAGGAAAACGACCGCAAGGCGCTGGTAGGGCCGGTGAATACGCAGGCTGAGGACTTGTCGACGTTGCGTGGGAAGTTGGGGTTGAACTAAACGTCGGCGTTGTCTGCAAAAAGATCGCAGCTTCCGGCAGCTCCTACGGGTGTACGTCGTCCCACTGTAGGAGCTGCCGGAGGCTGCGATCTTTTGCTTTAAGCCTTACAGAATGCGATAGAGCAACCGCTCGATCCGCACCCGACTCACGCGTTTGAGAAACTTGGCCACCCCCGCCGGGTATTCCAGCAGCGTTTCCAGTTCCTGGTAACGCTCGATGCGGCGAGTGTTCTCGAAAATCTCCGCCAACTCTTTACGACGCGGCTCCAGCAGTTCGCCTTTCGGATCATCAATCAGCAAGGCGTTTTCCAGGTCGAGACGGAACGCCCGCGGGTTGAGGTTGTTGCCGGTCAGCAAGGTGTAGCGCTGGTCGATCCACATGCCCTTGAGGTGATAGGTGTTGTCGCCGTCACGCCACAGATGCAGGTTCAACTGGCCGCTGTCGACGCTGCGATGATGACGCTTGGCGAAACGCCGCAGGCTGATTTCGTAAAGGTACGGCAGCGCCGAAATCACCTTGAACGGTTCGCTCGGCGGGATGTAGAAGTCGTTGGCCGTCTTGTCGCCGACGATGATGTCGATCTTCACGCCCCGCGCCAGTGCCCGGTTGATTTCCCGGGTCACGGGCAGCGGCAGGTTGAAGTACGGCGTGCAGATGGTCAGTTGATGATGAGCGCTGGCGATCAACTCGCAAATCACTCGGCTCAACGGGTTGTTCTTGCCGACACCGAGCAATGGGCTGACTGACAAACCGCCCTTTTCCGTGGTGCCTGTCGTGGTGTCGTACGCCGCGTGCTTGAGGCGGCTGCGCAAGTCGCCGATGTCGTTGCGCAGGCTACGGGTGGTCGGCAGGTTCGGCAAATCGAGACGATGCACTGCTTTGGAGGCGATCAGACCGTGCTGAATCAGGTGCTGCATCGAATCGGCCAGCGCGCTGTTATTTAGCAGGTGATAACGGTCGTAGCGGTACTTGTCGAATTTGTGCAGGTAAACGTTGTTCAGGCTCGCGCCGCTGTAGATCACGCAGTCATCGATCACGAAGCCTTTCAAATGCAGCACGCCGAACAACTCTCGGGTCTGCACGGGAACGCCATACACAGGCACTTCACTGGCATGAGTGCGGGTGGCTTCCTGATACCAGGCCGAGTTGCCTGGCTGCTTGCCGGCGCCGATCAAACCGCGCTGGGCGCGCAGCCAGTCAACGACCACCACCACGTCCAGTTCCGGACGCGCCAGTTTGGCCGCGTGCAAGGCATCGAGAATTTCCTGGCCGGCTTCATCCTGTTGCAGATAGAGCGCGACGATATAAATGCGCTGGGTGGCGCTGGCGATCTTTTCCAGCAGGCACCGGCGAAACTCGGCAGCGCCAGAGAGGATGGTGACGGCATCGGCGGTCAGCGGAAAACTGCGCAGTTTGGGCAGCAGAGAGCGTTTGAAAAGCGACGGCATAGGGCTCGCAAAAAGGTCGAATCCGAAGAACCCGAGAGCTTACACCATGGATTGCCTTGGGTCTTGTTAGTGTCTGTAAAGGCCCCTTCGCGAGCAAGCCCGCTCCCACAAGGGAACGCATTTCAAATGTGGGAGCGGGCTTGCTCGCGAAAGCGGTTTTTCAGGCGACAAAAATATCTGCTTGACCAAGGAGAACGATCGTTCTACTGTTCGCCGCATGAACGAAATCACCAGCAACGACACACGCGACATCATTCTGGATATCACCGAAAAGTTGATCTACAAAAGTGGCATCGCTGCCACCGGGATGGATCTTCTGGTGAAAACCGCCGGCGTCTCCAGAAAGAGTATTTACCGCTACTTCGCCAACAAGGAGGAGCTCACCGTCGCGGCCCTGCAACGCCGTGATGTGCGCTGGATGCATTGGTACAGAAGCGAAGTCGACCAGGCTGAAACACCGGCCGACCGGTTGCTTAACCTGTTTACCGTGCTCAAGGCCTGGTTTGCCTCCGAAGGCTTCCGTGGCTGTGCATTCATCAATACCAGCGGCGAAACCGGCGACCCGCAAGACCCGGTTCGCCTAGTTGCCAAAGACCATAAACAGAAGCTGCTCGACTACGTGCGCGAGCTCTGCACCGAACATGGCGCCACAGACCCGGAGACGCTGGCCAAACAGCTGCTGATCCTGATCGACGGTGCCATTACCGTGGCGCTTGTCATGGGTGATCACAGTGCCGCCGATAATGCGCAATGCATGGCGCGAAAGTTATTGGACCTGTAACACTTAAACCAAGCCCGACAACTTGCTAGAACTTTACTTTGATAGGGAGACTATTAATGTCTAATGCCGAAGTTCGTCCGCCATTGCCGCCATTCACCCGTGAATCGGCCATCGAGAAAGTACGCCTGGCCGAAGACGGCTGGAACTCCCGTGACCCGGAACGGGTGTCGCTGGCCTACACCCTGGACACCAAATGGCGTAACCGCGCCGAGTTCGCCTACAACCGCGAAGAAGCCAAAGGTTTCCTGACGCGCAAATGGGCCAAGGAACTGGATTACCGCCTGATCAAAGAACTTTGGGCCTTTACCGGCAACCGCATCGCCGTGCGTTATGCCTACGAATGGCACGACGACTCGGGCAACTGGTTCCGCTCGTACGGCAACGAAAACTGGGAGTTCGACGAGAACGGTTTGATGGCCAATCGGTTTGCCTGCATCAACGACATGCCGATCAAGGAAAGTGACCGCAAGTTCCACTGGCCGCTGGGCCGTCGCCCTGACGACCATCCAGGTCTGTCCGACCTCGGCCTGTGAGCTCACACAGTTCAAATGTGGGAGCGGGCTTGCTCGCGAAGGCGGAGTGTCAGTCGACATCATTTTGCCTGATACACCGCTTTCGCGAGCAAGCCCGCTCCCACAGGGTTTTGTGGTGTTCAGGCTACCGCGGCCTGCTGCTTGGCCGCTGCTTTTGCTTCCAGCTCACGTACCAACGGCAACACCCGCTTGCCGAAATACTCCACCTCTTCCTGAAAGTGCAGAAACCCCGCCAACACCAGGTCCACGCCCACCGCTTTCAGCGCAACGATCCGCTCGGCAATCTGCTGCGGCGTACCGATCAGGTTGGTCTTGAAGCCGTCGTTGTACTGCACCAGATCCTCGAACGTCGACTTGGCCCAGTTGCCCTCGCCCTCAGGTGAAGCCCTGCCCGCCTGCTTCGCCGCATCGCCAAACGCATTCACCGCCTCGGGGTCTGCCTGATCGATGATTTGCGCCAGCACGGCTCGCGCTTCTTCTTCGGTGTCGCGGGCAATGACAAACGCGTTCACGCCGACTTTCACCGAATGGTTGTTCACCGCAGCCTTGGCGCGGATGTCATCGACCTGGGCCTTGATGCCTTCCGGGGTGTTGCCGTTGGTGAAGTACCAGTCCGAAACCCGTGCCGCCATGTCCCGAGCTGCGCGGGAACTGCCACCCTGGAAGATTTCCGGCTGACCCAGCGGTTTGGGTTTGAGGCTGTAGTTGTCGAAGCGGTAGAAGTCACCGCGAAAAGTAAAGTTGTCCTGGCTCCAGATGCCCTTCAGCGAGCGGATGAATTCTTCGGAGCGGCGATAACGTTCGTCGTGTTCCAGCCAGTGTTCGCCAATCGCCTGGAACTCACCCTTGAACCAGCCGCTGACGATATTCACCGCCACCCGGCCGTTAGTCAGCTGGTCGATGGTTGCCAATTGCTTGGCCGCCAGCGCCGGTTGCCAAGGGCCGGGCAGGATGGCGGCGATCACTTTCAGTTTGGTGGTGGCGGCCAGCAGCGCATGGCTGAAGGCGACGGATTCGTGCTGGTACTCGGCGCCGTAACCGGCGGTGAAGCGGATCTGCGTCAAGGCGTATTCAAACCCCGCCTCTTCGGCCAGTTGCGCCAGTTTGCGGTTGTAGTCGATGCCCCAGTGGGTGCGTTGCTCGATCTTGCTGACCACCAGCCCGCCGCTGACGTTCGGCACCCAGTAGGCAAATTTGACGGCTTGCTGACTCATTGGCATGTCCTCGGGACTTTAGGGATGTCCTGGGGTGAGAGCAGCAACCGTGCCAGCGCAGAATCGCGACGTGTGACACGACGGCCTTGAGCCGAGCGAGATCCTTGTGGGAGCGGGCTTGCTCCGGGCGGCGTTCCGACGAAAGCGGTGTGCCATTCAACATCTTCGTTGGCTGACATACCGCTTTCGTCGGAACGCCGCCCGGAGCAAGCCCGCTCCCACAGGGATCCGGGTGTGTCTGGGGCAATTTGCTGATGCACTGTTGGCGCTGCAACAGTTGCAGTCGGGGCAAAACCGTGCAAGCCCGTAATGACAGGCCTTTGAATTCGGCATGGACCGTGCAATCCCCCTTGGCACTCACTGCCGAATCAAGGAGCCGTCCCATGACCGAACACCAGGCAATCAATCCGCTGTCCATTGGCACCGACTACGAAGCGCTGGCCGCAAGGTTCCGGCCGATTTTCCAACGCATCGCCGCCGGTGCCGTTGAGCGAGAACAGTCCCGCACCCTTCCTTACGAGCCGATTCAGTGGCTCAAGGACGCCGGTTTCGGCGCCGTACGGGTGCCGGTTGAATACGGCGGCGGTGGCGCCTCCCTGCCACAACTGTTTGAGCTGCTGATCGAATTGGCCGAAGCCGATTCCAACGTGCCTCAGGCCTTGCGCGGGCACTTCGCCTTTGCCGAAGATCGCTTGAACTCGCCACCTGGGCCGGGCCGGGATCTGTGGTTCAAGCGTTTCGTCGACGGTGACATCGCCGGCAATGCCTGGACCGAAATCGGCAGCGTCGCCATTGGCGATGTCATCACCAAAGTCTCATCGCACGGCGATCAGTGGCGGCTCAACGGCGAGAAGTTCTACAGCACCGGTAGCCTGTTTTCCGACTGGATCGATGTGTACGCGCAACGCAGCGACACCGGCGGCGACGTGATTGCCGCGGTCCGGACCCGTCAGCCGAGCATCGTGCAGAGCGACGACTGGGACGGTTTCGGCCAACGCACTACCGGCAGTGGTACTTCACGGTTTATCGATGCCGACGTGGAGGCCGAGAACATCATCGACTTCGCCACCCGCTTCAAATACCAGACTGCGTTTTATCAGTTGGTGCTGCTGGCGACACTGGCCGGGATCGGTCGTGCGGCGTTGCGCGATGTGGCTCACCAAGTACGCGGACGCAAACGCATCTACAGTCATGGCAATGCGCAGCACGTCAGTCAGGATTCGCAGGTGCAGCAGGTGGTCGGTGAGATTGCGGCACTGGTGTATGCGGCCGAGGCCAGCGCCTTGAGGGCTGCACAACCGGCGCAGCGGGCTTATCTGGCGCGATTCTCGGGTGATGAAGCCTTGGAACAGGCGGCGAATGTCGCGGCGGAAATCGAATCGGCCAAGGCGCAGGTGGTGGTGTCGGAGCTGATCCAGCGAGCGACCACAGAGCTGTTCAATGCACTGGGGGCTTCGGATACTCGGGTGGGTAAATCGCTGGACCGGCACTGGCGCAATGCGCGGACGGTGTCGTCGCACAATCCGGTGATCTACAAGGCACGGATTGTCGGGGATTGGGCGATCAACGGGACCGAGCCGCCGTTTGTGTGGCAGATCGGGAATGGGCCTGACCGCAAGTGATGTAGCGCAAGGGAGGACGCCTTCGCGAGCAAGCCCGCTCCCACATTTAACCGTGTTCCCACAGAAGAATGCGGTCAAATGTGGGAGCGGGCTTGCTCGCGAAGGGGCCGGACGGGTCGCCGCAAAGGGTGGATATGCGTAAGATATCGGCCCTTCCCCGCAGCCCTTTCCTGCACCCCGCCGAATAAGCCGATTCCATGCCTTTCGAACTCAGTGTTGACCTCACCACCCTGGCCATTCTGGCCCTCGTCGCTTTCATTGCCGGTTTCATCGACGCCATTGCCGGCGGCGGCGGTCTGTTGACCACCCCGGCGCTGCTGACCGCAGGCCTACCGCCACACCTGGTGCTGGGCACCAACAAACTCAGTTCAACGTTTGGCTCGGCCACCGCCAGTTTCACCTTCTACCGACGCAAGCTGTTCCATCCAAGGCAATGGATGCACGCGATTGTCGGCACGTTGGTGGGCGCGCTGACCGGTGCTGTGGTCGCTCACTACCTGCCCGCGGAATGGCTGAACAAGATGCTCCCGGTGATCGTTTTTGGCTGCGGCGTCTATCTGTTGTTTGGCGGCACGCCGAAAGCGCCGCTGGACAGCGACGCACCGATCAAGAAAAAGTGGCAATCGACCCAAGGCTTCGGCCTCGGGTTCTACGACGGCGTGGCCGGTCCCGGCACGGGTGCGTTCTGGACCGTCAGCACGATGCTGATGTACCCCATCGATCTGGTGAAGGCCAGCGGCGTGGCGCGCAGCATGAACTTCGTCAGCAACATTGCCGCACTGTCGGTGTTCGTATTTTCCGGGCAGGTGGACTGGATCATCGGCCTGAGCATGGGCCTGTCGGTGATGGTCGGGGCGTTCTTCGGAGCTCGCACCGCCATCAGCGGCGGTGCGAAGTTCATTCGCCCGGTGTTCATCACCGTGGTGCTGGGCTTGACCGTGCGGTTAGCCTGGCAACACTGGTTCAGCGTGGCCTAAGCGCCGCGCCACATAGACGTCGATCAGGTAACGGGCAATCGAGCGTGACGCCGGCAACGGCGGCAGCTCGTGGACGTTGAACCACTGGGCGTCTTCGATCTCGTCTTCCTGACACACGATTTCGCCGCCGGCGTATTCGGCATGGAAACCCAGCATCATCGAATGCGGGAACGGCCAGCACTGGCTGCCCATGTACTGGATGTTCTTGACCTCGATCTGCACTTCTTCGCGGACTTCGCGAATCAGACAGTCTTCGGCCGATTCGCCCGGTTCGGCAAACCCTGCCAACGTGCTGTAGACCCCGGTGACAAAGCGCGGCGAACGCGCCAGCAGGACTTCATCGCCCCGGGTCACCAGCACGATCATGCTCGGCGAAATTCTTGGGTAATAGCGCAAATCACACGGCTCGCAGTACATCGCCCGCTCACGCGGAACTTGCGTCGCCGCCTGACCACAGTTGCCACAAAAGCGATGCTCGCGGTACCAGGTGCCAATCTGCGCGGCATAACCGAGCACCTTGTAGACCGTGTGGTCGCCTTCGAGCATGAACGCCCGCAGGCCTTTCCAGTTACAGCCCGGCACGGCGCTGTGACTGCGCAGCTCCAGCAAATAGACCGGTTCGCCGTCCAGGTGACCGATGCCATGTTCAGCGAGGATCGACAGGTCCTGGCGCTTGAGCCATTCGCGGGGAAACAGCGCGCCATTGTCATCGAACAGAAAGCCTTCGGGGCTGCGCGCCACCGCCCAGCCGCCGGGCTGGTCGGTGTCCAGTACTGCAGTGGTCCAGCGTGAAGTCATTTTTAATCAATCCAGAAATTCGGGTTTCTGTTTGCTCATATGGGCGGCCATGGCCACGCGCAGATCGGTGGATTGCAGCATGGCAGCGTTCCAGGTGGCGACGTATTCGAGGCCGTCGTCGATGCGATGGTCGCGCATGTAGCTGATCATCTCTTTGGTGCCGGCGATCGCAATCGGCGACTTGCTGGCGATCTCGCGAGCAATACCCATGACACCGTCGAGCAGGCTGGCGGTGTCGCTGTAAACGCGATTGACCAGGCCCATGCCACGCGCTTCTTCGGCACCGAACGTGCGACCAGTGTAAGCCAGTTCACGCAGCATGCCGTCACCGATGATCCGCGGCAAGCGTTGCAAAGTGCCAACGTCGGCGGCCATGCCTATGTCGATTTCCTTGATCGAGAATTGCGCGTCTTCGGCGGCGTAACGCATGTCGCAGGCCGAAATCAAATCAATGGCGCCGCCCAGGCAATAACCCTGAACCGCCGCCAGTACCGGCTTGCGGCAATTGTCGACGGCATTGAAAGACGCTTGCAGGGCGAGGATCTTGCGGCGCAGCAGGCGCGCGTTGCGCCCCACGTCCTTGCCCAGTTCATTGGCCACGCCGGCCAGCATCATCAGGTCGATGCCAGAAGAAAAATGCTTGCCCGCACCACTGAGCACCACCACCCGGACTTCGTCGGTGTCGTCGACCCACTGGAAAATCTCGATGATCTCGCTCCAGAACGCGGCATTCATCGAATTGATCTTTTCCGGCCGGTTGATCTGCACATGGGCGATTTTATCGGCCAGTTCGACGGTGAACGCAGTGTACTGAGACATGGCAGTGATCCTTTTACCGGGCAGAAAATGAGGCCCGGACTATAACAAGGCATCAAGGCGCACCGTAAGGCAGCGGTTCGGCCAAAGACGGGACTGGCCACTGCGCACCACAACGGTGCGCGAGCCTTGCCGCGCTTCGCACATTCATGTGACATCTCGACTTTCTTTTTGAGGCAAAACGGTAAAAAAACATGCCCTTCGTCGGTGCGTTGCTCCCTCGAAGCGGTACGTCCGTACCTCTTAAACCGATTGTCGAACAATTTTGCCATCTGGCCTCCCCCGCTCTAAGTTCTGGCCTAGACTCAGTTCCGCGGGGCGAAACCGGCGGGTCACAAAGCGGAAAGAAAGTCTAAACTTTTGCCGCTCGTGACGGGTCAGGTTAAAGGGAGGTGCGTTGCGACTGGTGCAATCCTTGCAATGTCCACTTCAGCCATTCTGCTTCAACGCATTGGCAGCGTTTGCTCACCGATGCGTAGCGCGTTTGCGCCCGGCCACAGGAATTGGCCACGAACCACCGTTTGTGCCAGACCTAAGAATTAGATCAACAACACGGGAGATTCATATGATCAGTGCGGCTTTAGATATTCAGGGAGAACGTGCTCATCAGCAGGTCGGCGAAACGAGCGCTGTGAGCGCCCCCAGTCACCAATCGATCAGCGTCCCCGGCACCAGGACGCTGGCACCGGTGCCGAGTCAGAATCCCAACAAGAAGAAAGTGCTGTTCGTCACCTCGGAGATCGCCGATCTGGTGAAAACCGGTGGTCTGGGCGACGTTTCCGCAGCACTGCCGCGAGCCATGGCTCACTTGCACGATGTGCGCGTGTTGATCCCCGGTTACCCGCAAGTGCTGAACAGCGAAAACCCGATTCATATCATTGGTGAGCTCGGTGGTCACGCCGCGTTGCCCCCCTGCAAGATCGGGCGCATGGACATGCCTGACGGTCTGGTCATTTACGTGTTGATCTGCCCCGAGCTCTACGAGCGCGAGGGTTCGCCTTACGGCGCCAACAACGGCCGCGACTGGCCGGACAACCACATTCGTTTCGCCCGTCTGGGCCTGGCAGCCGCCGATATCGCCGCCAACCTTGCACAAATTCACTGGTGCCCGGACCTGGTGCACGCCCATGACTGGCCTGCCGGTCTGGCACCCGCTTACATGCACTGGCGTGGACAGCGTACCCCGACGCTGTTCACCATTCATAACCTCGCCTATCAGGGCGTGACCAGTCTTGGTTCGTGCCCGGAACTGGGTATTCCCCTGCATGCCTTGCAACAGGAAGGCATGGAGTTCTACGGCAAGATGTCGTTCCTCAAGGCCGGCATGGCTTATTCGAGCCACATCACCACCGTCAGCGCCACCTATGCCCAGGAAATCACCACCCCGGCCTTCGGCTGCGGTCTCGACGGTTTTCTTGCCGCCAAGACCCAGCAAGGTCTGCTCAGTGGTATTCCCAATGGCATCGATGAAAGCTGGGACGCCGCCACCGACCCGCACCTGTTCTGCCCCTTCAAAATTGGCGATTGGAACGGCAAAGCGGTCAACGCCGCCCACGTGCGTAACCTGTTCGGCCTGGACGCCTGCGAAGGTCCACTGTTCGCTGTGGTTTCGCGACTGGTCTATCAGAAAGGCCTGGACCTGACCGAAGCTGTCTCCGAGTACATCGTCAAATCCGGCGGGCAGATCGCGATCATCGGTCGTGGCGAGCCGGAAGAAGAACAAGCCATGCGTGAACTGGCCCTGCGCTTTCCAGGCCAGATCGGCGTGCGCATCGGTTTCAACGAAACCGACGCCCGTCGCATGTTCGCCGGCAGTGATTTCCTGCTGATGCCTTCGCGTTACGAGCCTTGCGGGCTGAGCCAGATGTACGCCCAGCGCTTCGGTTCGTTGCCGGTGGCTCGCAACACCGGGGGTTTGGCCGACACCATTGAAAACGGCGTGACCGGTTTCCTGTTCGACGAATCCACGGCCGAGAGTTATCAGGAAGCCCTGAGCCGGGCCTTCAAGGTTTTTGCCTTCCCCGACCTGCTCAATGCCATGCGCTGCCGGGCCATGGCCGCGCCTTTCAACTGGTGCAAGGCGGTCGAACCGTACGCCGAACTCTACGAAAAACTGGTGACCAAGGCGCTGGGTAAATCGGGCAAACATTAAGAGGTTTTCAAAGATGCCGTTACGGACCCTTGAGACCTGGCCCCACGGCGCAATCATGCTGGACGCAGAGCACACGCGTTTTGCCTTGTGGGCGCCAGATGCGTTTTACGTCAGTGTCGAACTGGAAGATGGACAATCCTTGCCACTCCTGCCTCAGGCGGATGGCTGGTTCGTGATCAACACCCGCTGCCCCGCCGGCACGCGTTACCGCTACAACATCGACGGCGAGCTGGAGGTGCCCGACCCGGCCTCCCGCGCGCAGGCCGGTGATATCGACCGCCACAGCGTGGTGGTCGATCCACTTGCGTATCAATGGCAACACAGCGCCTGGCTCGGGCGGCCGTGGAATGAGGCGGTGATCTACGAATTACACGTCGGTGCGCTCGGCGGCTTCAGCGAAGTCGAGCAGCACCTGGCGCGCCTCGTGGAGCTGGGCATCAGTGCGATCGAATTGATGCCGCTGGCGCAGTTCCCCGGTGATCGCAATTGGGGTTACGACGGGGTTCTGACCTACGCGCCCCAAGCCTCCTATGGCACTCCCGAACAACTCAAACACCTGATCGACACCGCCCACGGCCATGGCCTGGCGGTGATTCTCGACGTGGTCTACAACCATTTCGGCCCGGACGGCAATTACCTGCATCGCTACGCCAAGGGCTTCTTCCGCGAAGACAAGCACACCCCCTGGGGTGCGGCCATCGACTTCCGGCGACGCGAGGTGCGGGACTTCTTCATCGACAATGCGCTGATGTGGTTGCTGGAGTACCGCTTCGATGGCTTGCGTCTGGACGCAGTACACGCCATCGAAGACCCTGACTTTCTTCAGGAACTGGCGCAAAAGGTTCGCCAGCAAACCGATCCGGCCAGGCATGTGTGGCTGACCGTTGAAAACGAACACAACCAGGCCAGCCTGCTCGAAGAAGGTTTCGACGCGCAATGGAACGACGACGGCCACAATGCCTTGCACGTGCTGCTGACCGGCGAAACCGACGCCTATTACGCCGACTATGCGCAAAACCCCACCGAGCAACTGGCTCGCTGCCTGAGCCAGGGCTTTGTGTTTCAGGGCCACGTGACCCGTCACGGTACAACCCGTGGCGAGCCCAGCGGTCATTTGCCGCCCTGTGCTTTCGTGCTGTTTCTGCAAAACCACGACCAGATCGGCAACCGCGCCTTGGGCGAACGGCTGCATCAACTGGCCAACCCCGATTCGCTCAAGGCAGCCACCGCATTGCTGCTGTTGTCACCGATGATCCCCCTGATGTTCATGGGCGACGAGTTCGCCGCCGAGCAACCGTTCCTGTTCTTCACCAGCCATCACGGTGAACTCGCGGAGCTGGTCCGCGAGGGACGACGTAACGAGTTTGCCGCCTTCAGCGCGTTTGCTGATCCGCACAAACGCGAGCAGATTCCCGACCCCAACGCGCGCCAGACCTTTGAGGCTTCACGCCCCGAGCTGACACCAACCCGACAATCCGCCATACACGACCTGTATCGCCAACTGTTGCAGATCCGTCATCAGCAGATCATTCCCCGCCTCCCCGGTGCTCAAGCATTGGGCGCGGACGTACTGGGCGCAGGCGCAGTAACGGCGCGCTGGCGACTGGGCGATGGCAGCCTGCTGTGCATTGACCTGAACCTCAGCGACACACCTGTGGTCCACACCCCACAGGCCGACGCTTCGTTGTTGTTCGAATACCCGCCACAGTCAGCCGGCCTGTTGGATCAGGGCACGCTTGCCCCGTATTGCGCGCTAGTCAGCCTCACGGCCGCAGCCCCTTTGCTAACCCCGGATGGAGAGCGCCAATGAGCGATGCGCAACTGGAAATACTGGCCAGCCGAGCTGGCCTGGCTGTCGATTGGATCGACGCCAACGGCCGCCCACAGAAAGTCGCTCCATCAGTGTTACGCAACGTCCTCATCGGACTCGGTCACCCGGCCGGCAGCGCTCAGGAAATCGACGCCAGTCTGCTGGAACTGCAGCAGGTGCAACAGACCCGACACCTGCCGCCGCTGCTGACCGCCGACTTCGGTGTTGGCCTCAGCCTGGCGCATTACTTTGAGCCTGAAACACCGTGCGAGATCCACCTTGAAGATGGCTCGCGACTCAACCTGAAACTGGATGCCGAGGCGATGCTGCCCGGCCTGGTCCCGGTCGGTTATCAACACATCAGCATCGACGGGCAGGAATTTACCTTGGCCGTTGCACCGACGCGCTGCTACAGCGTCGGCGATGCCGTCGACAGTCCGATCCCGCGCGCCTGGGGCCTGAGCGTGCAGCTGTACTCGCTGCGTCGTCCGGGCGATGGCGGTTTCGGCGATACCCAGGCGCTGGAAGACCTGGCCCGTGTAGCCGGTGAACGCGGTGCCGAAGCGTTGGCGATCAGTCCGCTGCATGCCATGTTCGGCAGCGATACCCAGCGCTACAGCCCGTATTCGCCGTCCAGCCGTTTGTTTCTCAACAGTCTGTACGCCGCACCGGGCGCGATCCTGGGTGACCGAGCGTTGCGGACCGCGATTGATTCCACAGGCCTGGCGGCAGAACTCAAGCACCTTGAAGCCTTGCCCTTGGTTGATTGGCCGGTAGCGGCCGAAGCCAAACACCGTCTGTTGCAGGCGTTGTACGAAGGCTTTGTCCAGGGTGAACACCCGTTGCATGCCGACTTCAGCAGCTTCCGCCACGCCGCTGGCGAGGCCCTGGAAAACCACTGCCGCTTTGAAGCCATTCAAGAAGCCCGCGCCGCCAAGGGTGAAAGTCTCGACTGGCGGCATTGGCCCGAGCAATGGCAAAACCCGCGCAGCGCTGCACTGGCCGAATTTGCCGAAGAAAACGCCGGACGCATCGGCTTCTTTGCCTTCTGCCAATGGCTGATTACGCGGTGCCTGGAACGCGCACAAACCGCCGCCCGCAGCGCCGGCATGAGCATTGGCTTGATCGCCGATCTGGCGGTGGGTGCCGATGGCGGTGGCAGTCAGGCCTGGAGTCGTCAGGACGAATTGCTCGCCTCGCTGACCGTGGGCGCACCGCCCGACATCCTTAACCGCACCGGTCAGGGCTGGGGGATTTCCGCGTTCTCGCCCGAAGGTCTGGTACGCAATGGCTTTCGTGCCTTCATCGAAATGCTCCGCGCCAATTTTGCCCACGCCGGTGGCCTGCGCATCGATCACGTCATGGGCCTGCAACGGCTGTGGGTGATCCCCAATGGCGCGTCACCCGCCGACGGCGCCTACCTCTATTACCCGGTGGACGACCTGCTGCGTTTGCTGACCCTCGAGTCCCATCGCCATCAGGCCATCGTCCTCGGTGAAGACCTTGGCACCGTGGCCGATGGGTTGCGAGAAAAGCTCATCGCCCGTTCGATCCTCGGCATGCGCGTGCTGCTGTTCGAACAGGACAACGCGCACTTCAAAACGATTCTCGACTGGCCGGACAACGCCCTCGCGACCACCAGCACCCATGACCTGCCGACGCTCAATGGCTGGTGGCATGGCCACGATATCGACTGGAACGCCCGACTGGGCCTGGTCGACGCCCCCGGTGAAATCGAATGGCGCCACCACCGTGAACGCGAGCGCGAAGGCCTGCGTCGGGTGTTGAGCGAGGACCCGCAGAACTTTCGCGAAGAGTCCCACGAAACCGATCAGGTGCTCGACGCCGCAATACGTTTCCTCGGTCATACCCGTGCGCCGCTGGTGTTGCTGCCGCTGGAAGATGCCCTGGGCATCGAACAGCAGGCCAACTTGCCCGGCACCACCGACACGCACCCCAACTGGTCCCGACGCTTACCCGGCGACAGTGAAGCCTTGCTCGATGACCCGGACGCCGCCCGGCGCCTGGAACTGCTCGCCTGCGCGCGGCTTCAGGCGGCCGAGCGTGACCAATGAAGCAAACGCTTATCCAACCGCTGCGGGCTACCTTGCGGCTGCAGTTCCATAAAGACTTCACGCTGGACGATGCGGTACCGCTGGTGCCGTACTTCGCCAGCCTCGGCATCAGCCATGTCTATGCGTCACCCCTGCTGAGCGCCCGCGCCGGCTCCATGCATGGCTACGACGTCGTGGACCCGACCACGGTCAACCCGGAACTGGGTGGCGAAGCGGCGCTGCGGCGTTTGGTCAGCGCATTGCGCGAGCAGAACATGGGGCTGATCCTCGACATCGTCTCCAACCACATGGCCGTCGGCGGTGGCGATAATCCCTGGTGGCAGGATTTGCTGGAATGGGGACGCCTGAGTCCTTATGGCGAGTTCTTCGATATCCAGTGGCATTCACCCGACCCGTTGATGGAAGGCCAGTTGTTGCTGCCCTTCCTCGGCAGCGACTACGGCATCGCCTTGCAGGACGGCACCCTGCCCCTGCGCTTCGATGCGCAAAAGGGCGCGTTTTATGTCGAGCACTATGAACATCACTTCCCGATCTGCCCGACCCATTACGGCGAACTGCTCAGAACCGATGACCCGCTGACCGCCGAATCGCTCAAGTCGCTGGCAGACCGTTTCAGCACCTTGAGCTACCAAACCGACGCCCACAGTCTGGCGATGCCGCTGAAAACAGAGTTGCGTGAACTGGCTAGCGATCCGGCGATTCTCCAGGCCATCCAGCAAAACCTCAGCGCTTACGACTCGCTCACCGCCGAAGGTTTCCAGCACCTGCACCAGTTGCTTGAACACCAAAGCTATCGCCTGGCCAGTTGGCGCACGGCGGCCGATGACATCAACTGGCGGCGTTTTTTCGATATCAACGAACTGGGTGGCTTGCGGGTTGAACGCCCCGCTGTGTTCGAAGCCACCCACGCGAAAATCTTCGAGCTGGTAGCCGAAGGCCTGGTTGACGGTTTGCGCATCGACCACATCGACGGTCTCGCCGACCCTCGGGGTTACTGCCGAAAATTGCGGCGGCGGGTCGACAGCCTGTCGCCGGATCGGCACCTGCCGATCTACGTCGAGAAGATCCTCGGCGAAGGTGAAACCCTGCACCGCGACTGGTCGGTGGATGGCACCACGGGTTACGAGTTCATGAATCAGCTGTCGCTGCTGCAACACGCGCCCGAAGGCGCCGACACCTTGGGCGAACTGTGGAATCGTTACAGCGAACGGCCCGCCGATTTCCGTCAGGAAGCGCAACTGGCCCGCCAGCAGATCCTCAACGGTTCCCTCGCCGGAGACTTTGAAAGCGTCGCCCAGGCCCTGTTGCAAGTGGCCCGGGATGACCTGATGACCCGCGACCTGACCCTCGGTGCGATCCGTCGGGCGTTGCAGGAACTGATCGTGCATTTCCCGGTGTACCGCACCTACATCAGCCCCCGTGGGCGTTCGGCTGAAGACGATGTGTTTTTCCAGCAAGCCATGGACGGTGCCAGGCAAACCCTCGGCGAGGCCGACTGGCCGGTGCTCGATTGCCTGGCCAACTGGCTGGGCGGTGAACCCTGGCGCAAACACCCGTTGGGCCGGCCGCGCAAGATGCTCAAGCATGCCTGTGTGCGTTTTCAGCAACTGACGTCGCCGGCAGCGGCGAAGGCTGTGGAGGACACCGCGTTCTATCGCTCGGCGACATTGTTGTCGCGCAATGACGTGGGCTTCAGCACCGAGCAGTTCAGCGCGCCGGTGGCCGATTTCCATGCGGCTTGCACCCATCGCCTCGAAGCATTCCCCGATAATTTGCTGGCCACCGCGACCCACGACCACAAACGCGGCGAAGACACCCGCGCACGCCTCGCGGTGCTGAGCGAGCGCAGTGCCTGGTACGCCGAGCAAGTCCCGCTCTGGCAGGCCCTCGCCCGCCCCCTGCGCGACGACGACCAGATGCCGACTGCGGGCGATGAGTTGATCCTCTATCAAGCGATCCTCGGCAGCTGGCCGCTCGATTTGCGCAGTGACGATCAAGCAGCCTTGGAGAACTACACTCAACGAGTGTGGCAGTGGCAACAGAAAGCCTTGCGCGAAGCCAAGTTGCAAAGCAGCTGGAGCGCGCCAAACGAGGCTTACGAACAAGCGGTTCACCAATTCCTGCAACGTCTGCTTCTGAGCCCCGAAGGTGAACTGCTACGCGCTGCCCTCGGCAAAGCAGCCAAGAGCATCGCCGTCCCCGGCGCGCTCAATGGATTGGCGCAAACCTTGCTGCGCATGACCGTGCCGGGGGTACCGGACCTGTATCAGGGCAACGAGTACTGGGACTTCTCGCTGGTCGATCCGGACAACCGCCGGCCGGTGGATTACGCCAGCCGTCAGCAGTCGATGCAGACGCCATTGGAACTGCCAGAATTGTTGGCTAACTGGCGTGACGGGCGCATTAAACAAGCGCTGATCGCTCATGTGTTGAACCTGCGGCTGGAGCACACCGAACTGTTTCGGCGAGGGACGTATCAAGCCCTTGAAGTCGTCGGCAGCCAGGCTCACCGGGTGCTCGCATTTGCTCGCTCGCTGGAAGGAAAACGCGCCATCGTCATCGTGCCGATACGCTGCGCCGAACTGCTGAAAAACAGTGCCGAACCCCGGATTGGCGCGCCGCTGTGGGGCGATACACGGGTCAAATTACCGTTCACCGCCCCTGATGAAAATTTAGAGGGACTTTTTTCAAGCACACCAGTCACACCCCAAAGGGAACTGAACATCAGCACCGCGCTGGGGGATTTCCCGATCAATCTTTTTATCCAAACTACCCACACTTGAGTTCAGTTCAGGAGCATTGCGATGAGCACTAACGATAAACGCATCCGCGAATTCGCCTATCAGATCTGGGAATCGGAAGGAAAACCCGAGGGTCAGGAAGCCCGCCACTGGGAGATGGCCCGCAAACTGGCTGAAGCCGAAGCCCTGGCACCGAGCAAATCGCCAAAAGCGGCTGGCAGCAAAACCGCCGGCACCAAGGCCCCTGCCAGCAAAGCCAATGGCAAGGCTGCCGAGCCAAAAGCCAAAGCCAAGCCCGCCGCGGCTTCGAAGGTGATCCCGCCGGGCGAAAAAGCCAACGAGAAAAAACCTCGAGCAGCGCGTAAACCGCCCGCGGTCTGACGCCTCTCACCTTTGTCCTGATTGACCTCGTGGCGAGCCTTCTCGCCACCGAGGGCTCGCTCGCCCTCAAAAAAAACCAGAGCCAAGAACTGAACCCCCTTTGCAGGAGCACCTATGACCAGTCCGAAGAAAGCCGCGCCAGAACCTCAGATCGAGGCCTCGCGAATCCGTGAAGGCTTGCCCTTCCCGCTGGGCGCGACCTGGGATGGCCTGGGGGTCAACTTTGCCTTGTTTTCCGCCAATGCCACCAAGGTCGAGCTGTGCATCTTCGATGATGCCGGCGAGGTCGAACTGGAACGCATCGAACTGCCGGAATACACCGACGAGATCTACCACGGCTACCTGCCCGACGCGCATCCGGGGATGATCTACGGCTACCGTGTCTACGGCCCGTACGACCCGGCGAACGGTCATCGCTTCAACCACAACAAACTGCTGATCGACCCCTACGCCAAACAACTGGTCGGCCAGTTGAAATGGTCCGAAGCGCTGTTCGGCTACACCATCGGCCACCCCGACGCCGACCTCAGTTTCGATGAACGGGACAGCGCGCCCTTCGTGCCCAAATGCAAGGTGATCGACCCCGCCCACACCTGGGGTCACGACCATCGGGTCAGCGTGCCGTGGGACAAGACCATCATTTATGAGACTCACGTGCGCGGTATCAGCATGCGTCACCCCTCCGTCCCCGAGAATGTGCGCGGCACCTTCGCCGGGTTGATGGTCGATGATGTGCTGGAACACATCCGCAAGCTCGGCGTGTCGACGGTGGAATTGCTGCCGATTCATGCCTTCGTCAACGACCAGCATCTGTTGCACAAAGGCATGACCAATTACTGGGGCTACAACAGCATCGCGTTCTTCGCCCCCGACCCGCGTTACCTGGCCAGCGGCAAAATCGCCGAGTTCAAGGAGATGGTTGCGCACCTGCACGAAGCCAATCTTGAAGTGATCCTCGACGTGGTCTACAACCACACCGCCGAGGGCAATGAGCAAGGCCCGACCCTGTCCATGCGCGGCATCGACAACGCCTCCTACTACCGCTTGATGCCCGACGACAAGCGCTTCTACATCAACGATTCCGGCACCGGCAACACCCTGGACCTGAGTCACCCGTGCGTGCTGCAAATGGTCACCGACTCCCTGCGCTACTGGGCTTCGGAAATGCACGTGGACGGATTCCGCTTCGACCTGGCAACCATTCTCGGGCGCTACCACGACGGCTTCGACGAACGTCACAGCTTTCTTGTGGCCTGCCGTCAGGACCCGGTGCTGCGCCAGGTGAAGATGATTGCAGAAGCCTGGGATTGCGGCCCCGGTGGCTATCAGGTCGGTAACTTTCCGCCAGGCTGGGTCGAATGGAATGACAAATTCCGCGACACCGTACGTGCGTTCTGGAAAGGCGACGACGGCCAACTGGCGGACTTCGCCAGTCGCATGACCGCCTCCGGCGAGATGTTCAATCAGCGTGGCCGGCGGCCGTACGCCTCGGTGAACTTCGTCACCGCCCACGACGGTTTCACCCTCAACGACCTGGTGTCGTACAACGACAAACACAACGAAGCCAACGACGAGAACAATCAGGACGGCAGCAACAACAACCTGTCCTGGAACCATGGCGTCGAAGGCCCGACCGACGATCCCGAGATCAATGAGCTGCGTCAGCGCCAAATGCGCAATTTCTTTGCCACGCTACTGCTGTCCCAAGGTACGCCGATGCTGGTGGCCGGCGACGAATTCGCCCGAACCCAGGAAGGCAACAACAACGCCTATTGCCAGGACAGCGAGATCGGTTGGGTCAATTGGGACCTGAGCGAAGACGGCAAGGCCCTGCTCAAGTTCGTTAAACGCCTGATCAAGTTGCGCCTGACCTACCCGATCCTGCGTCGCGGCCGGTTCCTGGTGGGCAATTACAACGAGGACATCGGCGTCAAGGACGTCACCTGGCTCGCGCCGGATGGCAGCGAAATGTCCATCGAACAATGGGAGGAAGGCCATGGCCGCTGCCTCGGCATGCTGATGGATGGCCGCGCCCAGGAAACCGGTATCCGCCGCAAGGGCGGTGACGCGACCCTGTTGCTGGTGGTCAACGCGCACCACGATATCGTCAATTTCACCTTGCCGGAAGTACCTGACGGCTATCACTGGACGTGCATGATCGACACCAATCAACCGTCGATTCGCGGGCAGGAACGCTTCGAGTTCGGACACGAATATTCCGTCACCGGTCGTTCTCTGCTGCTGTTCGAATTGCAGCATGAGGAAGAAGAGTGAAATGGACCTTCAGGGGTTTCTCGATCGACAGTCACCGGATTACGCCGATACTCAGGCGTTAGGCCGGTGCCTGCAAGCCGCCTAGACCCCGGCGCAACATGAGTTGGTTTCGCTGCGGGACATGGCGCAGGTCGGATAAAAAAACGTACCGGATGGAGCATCGAGGCGACGAATAGCGTGTCATGAGCAATACTCTGCTCGCGGCAATCCAGGGTTTGGAGCGCTGCACATTGCTATCAACGAGAACAAGGACGTAGCCATGAAAACGGTCACCATCAGTGAAAGCATCCCGCCAGTACAAATCTGGAACAGCGCCCCGCAACTGGACAACATTCCTGTCATCAGCACTCAGACCTTGGTCCCCGCCGGCGCACGCGCTGTAGTGATTGCCCCACACCCTGGCGATGAAGTCGTGACCTGCGGCGGCCTGCTGCAGTTGCTCAGCGCCCTGGGACATCCGCTCCAGTTAATCTCGATTACCGACGGCAGCGCCAGCCATCCGGGCTCGCAACAGTGGTCGGAGAAACGCTTGAGCGTGTTCCGCCCCCAGGAAAGCCTCGAAGCCTTGCGCCGGCTCGGGTTGCCGATGCACAGCCTCAAATGGATTCGTGGCGGCTTCACCGACAACGCCCTGGCCGAACGGGAATTTCAGATGACTCAATTCATTGCCCGTTATTTACGCCCCGGGGATGTGGTGTTCAGCACCTGGCGCGAGGATGGCATTGTCGACCATGACGCCGTCGGCCGGGCTAGCGTCAAGGCCGCGGCCATGGTCGGGGCGGCGTTCAACGAAGTACCGGTCTGGGCCTGGCACTGGCCAACGCGTGATCGAGGGCTCATCCCGTGGCATCGCGCGCGCAAGATTCGCCTGGACACCTGGACCGTCGCGCGCAAAAGCCACGCCACCCACGCCTATGCCAGCCAGCTCGACGGCGAGCCGGCCATCGGCCTCGCCCCGCTGCTGCCCCCGGTGCTTCTGGAGCGGATACGGTTGCCTTATGAAATTGTCTTCGTCTGACGCAGCGCTGGTAGCAGCCTGTAGCAGCTGTCGAGCCTGCGAGGCTGCGTTCGACTGCGCAGCAGTCGCCATCCAGAACATGGAGTTTGCCTGACACACCGCGTTGCCGGTCTTACGACTGCTACGCAGTCGAACGCAGCCTCGCAGGCTCGACAGCTGCTACATTCTGGCGTGAAGGCTGCTTGCGACGAATCACTCTGAACTGCCCGCCGCTGCATCAGTCGCATACATAAGCAGTCCTGATTCAGAGGAGTGAACGTGACCAGTGATTCCAAGTGGCAGGCCGTCGAATCATCTCCATTGAACACGCCCCCGGCGATTCATCGACTGAGAGTGCTGACGGTCAACACCCACAAGGGTTTTACCGCACTCAACCGACGTTTCATTCTCCCGGAACTGCGTGAAGCGGTACGCAGTACGTCGGCGGACCTGGTGTTCCTGCAGGAAGTCGTCGGTGAACACGACCGCCATTCCACTCGCTACAACGATTGGCCGCAGACCTCACAATACGAGTTCCTGGCCGACAGCATGTGGAGCGACTTCGCCTACGGTCGCAACGCGGTCTACCCCAACGGTCACCACGGCAATGCCCTGTTATCGAAATACCCGATCCGCGAACACCGCAACCTCGACGTCTCGATCACCGGCCCCGAACGCCGCGGCCTGCTGCATTGCGTTCTGGATGTACCGGGGCACACTGAAGTCCATGCGATCTGCGTTCACTTGAGTCTGCTGGAAAGCCATCGCCAACTACAGCTCCAGCTACTCTGCCAACTGCTCGAATCGTTACCCGACGATGCACCGGTGATTATCGCCGGCGACTTCAACGATTGGCAGCTGCAAGGCAACACCGCCCTCGCCCGACGCGACTACCTGCATGAAGCCTTCGAGCGTCACCACGGCCGCCCGGCGAAAACCTATCCTGCGCGTTTTCCGCTTCTGCGCCTGGATCGGATTTATTTGCGCAACGCCAGCAGTCATGAGCCGCGAATACTGGGGCACAAGCCCTGGACGCATTTGTCGGATCACTTGCCATTGGCGGTGGAAGTGCATCTTTGAAACGCCATTAGCTTCGTAGACTGCTGTGCCGGCCTGCGCCTATGGGGCAACCGCACCGCGGCCTGGCCCAGCGTCACCCACATGCGCAAATTCGGAAACGTGCGCCGCACCAAACACGTCGTCGACGAATCAACCGGCATCGCACTTAATGTCGGACGCTTCCTCGAATTTTTAGACGCTTTCATGCGTTTAGCGGACGCGTTTAAAGACACTCGGTGTTACGTCCTAACGGCTACAACGCCTTGCGTCGTTACCTACACGTGCGCCAGAATCCGCCGGCTTGTGCGGCTTGATGCCGGGCTATATCGTTTGCTGGTCACTGCAAAACAGTGATCGGGTTTGGTAGCCCGGATATAAGGAATGCACAGCATCACCATTCGCGGCGTTTTTTTCGTCTCGGCACTATGGTGGTCATGCGCAGGGCACCTTCGGGTGCGCCGGTTTCCTTATGTCCCGGTCTACCAACCTGCGTATGGCCACCACCCTTCGTTTGGTAGCGAGGTTGGTTGGCTCTTATTCACGGCATAAGGAGTTCTAACTATGTTCAAGGTAACGCCCAACCCCCCTAACACCGGTCCGGTACCCTACGACGCCTTTATTGATCTTGACCCCAAGAAAATGAAAGAGGCGGCCGACCGCGCACTCAGCTTCTACCTCAACCCCGGGGCGTCGAAAACGCAGATACCGCCCTACAAGCCCAGCACCATTTTCACCATCGACGCAGCGGTGGATGACGAAACGTTGCTCGTCGAGGCCTGCGAATCGTTGGCATCAGCCAGCGCCATGGTCAACGATCTCACCGCCTTGACGGATGGCCCACGACGCCAAACGATGCTGGTGCTGCAAAGGATGATCATGTTGGGTGAGTTAGCGGTCAATCGAGTACTGGATAACCACAAGCCTGGGTAGTCGCCAGGCGGGTAGCGAGGGCGCCTGCGTCCTCGCTGTTTAGCAGCATTCAAAGGTCTCATTCGACTCCGACGGTGCCTGGACCGGTCGCCTCGGCGCTCGACTCAAAGGCCGCTACCAAGTCAGTGGACGACCACTGGAACCTTATATACGAGCCAATCTGTGGCACACCCTTTCCGGTACCGACTCGGTAACCTTCGACGGCGCGGACCGGATCGATACCGAGCAAAAATCGTCATCGGCCGACCTCGGTGTCGGCTTTGTGCTTAGCCTCGCGAAAACCGTGAGCGTGTATGGCGGAGTCGACTACACCAGCAATATCGACAGCAATCAGCTGCGCGCAATTGCCGCAAATGTCGGTGTCAGGGTGAGTTGGTAGACCGGTAGCCAACTATCAAAACCGCTCTGGAACGCGGATTTTTTGACGATTTTTCGAACAAACAAGACCTTAGATGTGCGGCGTAAATCAGTCACTTGCAAGTCCTAAAATACACATACCATTTATCGGCCATTTTCTTGACGCGATGTCAAGGGTCTTCTTAGCTACACGTTACTACCCCCGGAAATACACCATGGGGCAAACCCCGAGACACCCGCAAAATCGGGCGGCCAGAGGCTTGCCCCACTATATTCGGTCGCCCCTCATTCGGGGTAGGAGAGACGCCAGAGCGAGATACCGCACGCGATTGCAAGGTAGACCTCCATGAAAACTTCTTTCACCCAACATGAGATCAAAGTTACTTTTTGCACTGTCTCGAGTTCACTACTCCTGTGCTCGTCCATGGAAGTACAGGCAGGGCCGGCAGAGGATGAAACCACGCCTTGGTATCGTCAGGATGTTCCGGTCATGACTTTACCCGCCGTCACTTTCTCCGCCCCCTCCTCCGGCCGTTTCAGCGCCGCCTCCGATCCACGAAGTTCGCGCTTGACCATCGAGGACACTGCGCCTTCGGCCTGGGATCAGGTGTATGGACAGGCCTCGCGGCAGGCGCAAACCGATGTTCTGGCTCAGGGATTTGCTATCCCTGGCAGTAGCGAATTCAAAGGTCCGGCGATCCTGACTCTGCAAAGCGGTAGCGGTCATACCCAGCGGGTCGGACTGGTCGGCGGCATGACACAGTTACAAGGCAACAGCGACGGACTGCTGACCGGTCGCGCCCTTGCTGACCCCGGCAACGACACCCTCAACCTCGAAGGCCAGAGCCTCGGCGCTTACTGGAGTCTGACCGGGCCACAAGGCTGGCATGTGGACTTGACGGCCAGCGGCGGCCGCGTCAACGGCTTTAGCCGCAATGACCAGGGCGCCCGACAAGCAACCGAGGGCAGCGCGGTGACGCTGTCGGTAGAAGGTGGTTTCCCCATTGGCCTTAGCGATCACTGGGTAGTCGAACCCCAGGCGCAATTAATCAATCAACGCATTACCCTGGACACCCCGTATGCCGGGTCAGGCAATGCCTCGTCCAGCGATCTGACGTCCTGGAGCGGCCGGGTCGGTGCACGGTTGAAAGGTAATTACGACATCAACGGCCTGGGGGTTGAACCCTATGTGCGAACCAACGTGTGGCACACGGTCTACACCAGCGATACCGTGAACCTCGATCAGGTCGAGAAGATCAGCAGCAGCCGCTATTCATCGACCGTCGAAGTGGGTTTGGGCTTGGTGGCCAGAGTGACACCTGCCGTGAGTCTCTACGTCAGCGCCGACTACAGCAGTAGTGTGGATGAGAATGATTTGAACGGGTTGATTGGGAGTTTGGGTGTGCGGATGCGGTGGTGAGCGTCTGACCTCAAGAGGTGTTTTGTTTCGGCTGACGCCTTCGCGAGCAAGCCCGCTCCCACATTGGTTTTGTGTACGACATAAATCCAAAGTGGGAGCGAGCTTGCTCGCGATGGGAGCGACTCGGTGCTAGATCAACCCTCCGGACGCAGCATCAACACCGCCAGCGGCGGCAGGTTCAATACCAACGAGAGTGCCTGGCCATGGCTCGGCTCCTCCTCGGTAAACGCCCCGCCGCTGTTGCCATAGTTCGAACCGGCGTAAGTGGCCGCATCGCTGTTGATCACCTCGGTCCAACGCCCGGCAAACGGTACGCCGATGCGATAACCCTCACGCGGCACCGGCGTGAAGTTAGCCACCACCAACACCGGCCGCCCCTCCCTGCTCCAGCGCATGAAGGCGTAAACGCTGTTGATTGCATCATCACCGATCAGCCACTGGAAGCCTTGCGGCGCGTCGTCCTGATCATGCAGCGCCGGCTCTTCGCGATACAGCCGATTAAGATCGCCGACGAGTTTCTGCACACCTTTGTGTTCCGAGTACTGCAGCAAGTACCAGTCCAGTTGCTGATCGTGGTTCCACTCACGCCACTGACCAAACTCGCAGCCCATGAACAACAGCTTCTTGCCCGGATGCGCCCACATGAAACTCAGGTAGGCGCGCAGGTTGGCGAATTTCTGCCAGCGGTCGCCGGGCATCTTGTCGATCAGCGAGTGCTTGCCGTGTACCACCTCGTCGTGGGAGATCGGCAGGATAAAACGCTCGGACCAGGCATACACCAGGCCGAAGCTCAGTTCGTTGTGATGATGAGCGCGGTACACCGGGTCCTGCTGGATGTAGTGCAGCGAATCGTGCATCCAGCCCATGTTCCACTTGTAGTCGAAGCCCAGTCCGCCCTGTTGCGTGCCCTGGCTGACACCCGGCCATGCGGTGGATTCTTCGGCAATCACCAGCGCGCCAGGGGCTTCGAGGTCTACCACGTCATTGAGATGGCGCAGGAAGTCGATGGCTTCGAGGTTTTCCCGACCGCCGTGACGGTTTGGCACCCATTCGCCGGCCTTGCGCGAGTAATCGCGATACAGCATCGAAGCCACGGCATCGACCCGCAGACCGTCGACGTGGAAATGTTTGAGCCAGTGCAGCGCCGAGGCCAGCATGTAGCCGTGCACTTCGGTGCGACCCAGGTTGTAGATCAGCGTGTCCCAGTCCTGATGGAAGCCTTCTTGCGGGTTGCCGTATTCGTACAGCGCGGTGCCGTCGAATTGCGCCAGGCCGTGGGTATCGGTCGGAAAATGTGCCGGCACCCAGTCGAGGATCACGCCAATGTCGGCCTGGTGGCAGGCATTGACGAACGCGGCGAAGTCATCCGGCGTACCGTAGCGGGCGCTCGGGGCGAATTGCGACAGCAACTGATAGCCCCAGGACCCGCCGAACGGGTGTTCCATGATCGGCATCAGCTCGATGTGGGTAAAACCCAGATCCTTCACGTAAGGAATCAGCCGCTCGGCCAACTCATGCCAGGTGTACTGGCGGGCGACCTCGCCCAGATCATCCAGCTCACATTGCCACGAGCCAGCGTGCAATTCGTAGATCGACAGCGGCGCACTCACCCGATGACGGTCGCCCCGGGATTGCATCCACTCCTGATCCTGCCACTCGATGTTCAGCGGCGAAGCGACTTTTGACGCGGTGTCCGGCGGCAGCGAGGTGGCCAGCGCCATCGGGTCGGCCTTGAGCGGCAGAATGCCGTGGGTACCGAGGATTTCGTATTTGTAGGTTTCCCCCGCTTGCATGCGCGGGACGAAAATTTCCCATACGCCGGTAGGATGACGCAGGCGCATCGGGTGCCGACGACCGTCCCAGTTGTTGAAGTCACCCACCACCGACACCCTTTTGGCGTTCGGTGCCCACACGGCGAACCGCACGCCATCGACACCGTCGACCGTTTGCAGCTGCGCGCCCAGGCAAGCGCTGAGATCGCGGTGATTGCCTTCGGCGAACAGGTACAAGTCCATCTCGCCGAGCAACGGGCCAAAGCTGTAAGGGTCCTCGGAAACCTGTTCGCCGCCGGCCCACCGGGTTCGCAGCAGATACGCCTGCGCCCGATCGAAGTGCCCGACGAACAGCCCCGGCGTCTGGGTCGCCTCAAGGGTGCCGAGTTCCTCCCCGGAGTCCTTGGCCAGTACCTGCACGCTCAAGGCGTCCGGCAAATAGGCCCGAATGAATTGCCCGCCGGCACCATCGCCGTGGGGGCCGAGAATCGCAAAGGGGTCGTGATGTTCGGCGCGTACTAGCGCATCGATATCCCGTGCTCTGGGCAGCAGCGCTTCTTTAGCGTGACCCTGCTCCTTGTTCGAGAAACTCATAACTACTCTCCACCAAGATCGGAAAAGGGTTTAAGCCCACTCAATAGTCCATACAAACCGTGCAACGGCACGGGCAACCAGGTGGGGCGATTTTCTGCCTCATAGGCCACTTCATACGCTGCCTTCTCCAGGCCGAACAACGCCAATGCGGCGTCCTCGCCTTCCGGATCTTGCCATGCATGAGCAAGACTAGCTGCCGCCAGCCGATAAGCGTCGACAAATGCTTGTCTTGCTTCATTTAAATAGCGATCAGCGACACGTTGACGAGCGGCTTGGGCATCGGCCGTGTTGTCGACGTTGTGCACATTGATCGCCATCGCCGCAGCGTAGTCAAAGGAGCGCAATACGCCACTCACATCTTTGGACGGGCTGTGTTTGCCCCGTCGTTCGTGCAGCGGCCGCGCCGGCTCGCCTTCGAAGTCGATCAGGTAAGCGTCGCCCTTGATGACCAGCACCTGGCCCAAGTGCAAATCACCGTGGACGCGAATCCGCAGACCACCGACGGCTTTTTTACCCAGCTCCTGAACATGGCTGAGGATGGTTTTTTTGTTGTCCAGTAAACGACTGACCAAGGCTTTGTCTGCCGGATTCAATTCGCTTTGATGCTGCTTGAGCAACTTCAGCGCGTACTCCAGTTGCGCCGCCACGTCCTTGGTCGAGGCCAAGGCATCTTTCTGGGAGGTAACCTGCGGGGCGAAGTCCGGGTTGTCGCTGGGCGCCGCCAGCAGCTGGTGCATTTCGCCCAGACGCTGACCGAGCATGCCGGCGAAGTCTCTCAATTCACCCAAGGCGTTGTAGTGTTGCTCCTGCTCGGACATGGCGTCGGCCAGTTCGTCGCGCAGCGCCCGTTCGAGGTTATTCTGGGTCCATTCCCAGGCGTCGCCCTGATTGCTCAAGTAGCCTTGGGCAATCATCAGCAGATTGTCCTCGCCCGCCGGATCACGGCGCACCACCGAACCCAGCAGTGGCGAAATATTGCGGAAACCGGCGTTGGTCAGGTACGCGCTCATTTCCAGTTCCGGGTGCACCCCAGACGCGACTTTGCGGATCAGTTTCAGCACCAGGCTGTTGCCGATCACCACCGAACTGTTGGACTGTTCGGCGGACAGGTAACGCACTTCCGATTCCCCGGTCAGGCCGAGTTTCGCCAGTTCCGCCGTCGGCTCAAAGTGAATCTCGCCCGCGCTGGATGGCAATACGGAATTACTTTGTATGCTGTGCAAGACCGTATGCACAAAGGTGTCGAGGCTGAAGGCGTCGGTGATCAAACCGACCTGACGCACGCGCCGGACCCGAGACAAGGCCAGTTGCTGAGGCAGCGCGGCACCCACCTGATCTTCGGAGATAAAGCCGAACGGCAACTGATAGCGGCTGGTCTGGCCGCCACTGGTGACATCGATTTCACTCAACAGCACGGGGTGCATCGGATCGCCGAAGCGCACGCCGTAAGCGATGTTGACCTGTTCGATGGCCGCGTCCTTGCCGGCAAACCAGCGGCGATTCTGTAGCCAGCTCGGCAGGATGCTCTGCTCCAGCGTGCTGCGGGACGGCGCTTCGAGCAGTTCTTCCATGCGTTTTTTCAGCACCAGCGTGGTGAAGTCCGGCAGGCTTTGCGCCGGTTCCACGTGCCAGCTTGGCATCTGGTTTTCCGCCGCCAGTACGAACCAATAGAAGCCGTAAGGCGCCAGGGTCAGCAGGAAATTCAACTGACCAATAGGCGGAAAGGCGTTACCGCCGAGCATTTCCACCGGCACCATGCCGACGTAGGCCGACAGGTCCAGCTCCGCCGCTTGCGCGCTGCGGGACACGTTGGCCACGCACAAGATGATTTCGTGCTTGCCGTCCGGTCCGGTGAATTCCCGGGTGTAGGCCAGGATCCGCCGGTTGCTCGGCGAGAGCATTTTCAGTGTGCCGCGACCGAAGGCCTTGGACTGTTTGCGCACGGCGAGCATGCGCCGGGTCCAGTTCAGCAGCGAATGCGGGTCGCCGGCCTGGGTTTCGACGTTGACCGACAAGTAGCCATATTGCGGGTCCATGATCGGCGGCAGTACCAGGCTGGCCGGGTCGGCGCGGGAGAAACCGCCGTTACGGTCAATCGACCACTGCATCGGCGTGCGCACGCCATCACGGTCGCCGAGGTAGATGTTGTCACCCATGCCGATTTCATCGCCGTAATACAGGGTCGGCGTGCCGGGCATCGACAGCAGCAGACTGTTCAGCAACTCCACACGACGACGGTCGCGCTCCATCAGCGGCGCCAAGCGGCGGCGAATGCCCAGGTTGATCCGCGCCCGACGGTCGGCCGCGTAGTAATTCCACAGGTAATCGCGCTCCTTGTCGGTGACCATTTCCAGGGTCAGCTCATCGTGGTTGCGCAGAAAAATCGCCCACTGACAGTTGGCGGGGATCTCCGGGGTCTGACGCAGAATGTCGGTGATCGGGAAACGGTCTTCCTGAGCCAGCGCCATGTACATGCGCGGCATCAGCGGGAAGTGAAACGCCATGTGGCATTCGTCGCCGTTCAGGCCTTTGGCGTCGGTGTCGCCGAAGTACAGTTGCGTGTCTTCCGGCCATTGGTTGGCCTCGGCCAGCAGCATGCGGTCCGGGTAATTGGCGTCGATTTCGGCACGGATCTGCTTGAGGACGTCGTGGGTCTCGGGCAGGTTTTCGTTGTTGGTGCCGTCGCGTTCGATCAGGTACGGAATCGCGTCCAGACGCAGACCGTCGATGCCCATGTCCAGCCAGTAGCGCATCACCGACAGCACGGCTTTCATGACTTGCGGGTTATCGAAATTCAGGTCTGGCTGATGGGAATAGAAACGGTGCCAGAAGTACTGGCCGGCCACCGGGTCCCAGGTCCAGTTGGATTTTTCGGTGTCGAGAAAGATGATGCGGGTGCCATCGTACTTTTGATCGTCATCGGACCAGACGTAAAAGTCCCGCGCCGCCGAACCGGGTTTGGCTTTGCGCGCCCGCTGAAACCAGGCGTGCTGGTCAGAGGTGTGGTTGATGACCAGTTCGGTAATCACCCGCAGGCCACGTTTGTGGGCTTCCGAGATGAACCGCTTGGCGTCGGCCATAGTGCCGTAGTCGGAGTGCACGCCACGGTATTCGGCAATATCGTAGCCGTCATCGCGTCGTGGCGAGGGATAGAACGGCAACAGCCATATGGTGTTGACGCCCAGATCGGCGATGTAATCGAGTTTGGCGATAAGACCGGGAAAGTCGCCGATCCCGTCATTGTTGGAGTCGAAAAAAGACTTAACGTGAACCTGGTAGATCACCGCATCCTTGTACCAGAGCGGGTCCTTGATAAAGGTGGCTGCCTTGGGTTTCTTCGCCATTTGAAACTCCTGAAAAACTCTGGAAAAACATCAACTGCCTGAAGAAATGCGATCAGTGTGGGAGCTGGCTTGCCTGCGATAGCGATGTGTCAGCGAGTATGTTCGGCGCTGACCCGCCGCTATCGCAGGCAAGCCAGCTCCCACATTTGATCTTCGTCAGGCTCAGGAATTGGTAATTCGCCAAATCCCGAACGGTTGATTCGCCGGGTCGATCCGCATGAATTGGTACTTGCCGTGCCAGGTCCAGCGATGACCGCTCATCAAGTCTTCGCCCTGGGTGCTGGCGTCGTCGGGCAAGCCCATTTCCCACAGCGGTAATTCGAAATTCGCTTCCTGGACGTTAAGCGGATCAAGGCTGACAGCCACCAGAATGAAATTGCTGCCATCCGCGCTGCGTTTGCCGAAATACAGAATGTTGTCGTTCCAGGCGTTGTAGACCTTCAGGCCCAGATGCGTCTGCAGCGCCGGGTTCTGCCGGCGGATGCGGTTGAGCTGGGCGATCTCGGCAATGATGTTGCCCGGCGCGTTGAAGTCCCTTGGGCGGATTTCGTACTTCTCGGAATTGAGGTATTCCTCCTTGCCCGGCACCGGTGCCGCTTCGCACAGTTCAAAGCCTGAATACATGCCCCACAGACCGGAGCCCATGGTGGCCAGCGCGGCTCGGATCAGAAAACCGGCGCGTCCTGACTCATGCAAAAACGCCGGGTTGATGTCCGGTGTGTTGACGAAGAAATTCGGCCGGAAGCATTCGCGCCACGGTGACTCATTGAGTTCGGTGAAATAGGTGGCCAGCTCGGACTTGTTGTTGCGCCAGGTGAAATAGGTGTAGCTCTGGGAGTAACCGACCTTGCCCAACCGCGCCATCATCGCCGGGGTGGTGAAGGCTTCGGCCAGGAAGATCACCTCGGGGTACAGCGCCCGCACATCAGCGATCAGCCATTGCCAGAACGGCAGCGGTTTGGTGTGAGGGTTGTCGACTCGAAACAGTTTCACGCCCTCCTCGACCCAACCCACCACGATGTCGCGCAACTCGACCCACAGACTCGGTATCGCATCGCTGGCATAGAAATCGACGTTGACGATGTCCTGGTATTTTTTCGGCGGGTTTTCGGCGTATTTGATCGTGCCGTCCGGCCGCCAGTTGAACCAGCCCGGATGCTGCTGCAGCCATGGGTGATCCTGGGAACACTGAATCGCGAAGTCGAGGGCGATTTCCAGTCCATGTTCCGCGGCCGCCGCGACAAGTCGGCGGAAGTCTTCGCGGCTCCCCAGCTCGGAATGAATGGCTTCATGCCCGCCCTCTTCGCTGCCGATGGCATACGGACTGCCCGGATCGTCCGGCCCGGCGGTCAAGGAGTTGTTCGGACCTTTGCGATAACTGCGGCCGATCGGGTGGATCGGTGGGAAGTACAGCACATCGAAGCCCATGTCCTGGATCATCGGCAGCCGCGCATGCACATCGTTGAAAGTGCCATGACGGGCCGGATCGTCAGTGATCGAACGCGGAAACAATTCATACCAACTGGCGAACTGCGCCAGGTCCCGTTCGACGTCGAGCGGGTACCCGGGGCTGATGCTCAAATAGGTACGATGATCGGCCTGCGTCATCAGCTCGGCGCTACGCTGGTGCAAAAACAACTCGACCTGCTCGATTTCGAGCAGACCCGACAATTCATGGTGCAGCGCCGCCAGCTGTTCACTCAGCTGCCCTTCGGTGCGTTCGGCGGCTTGCTGGACCAGCGTTCGCCCCTCCTGCAACTCCAGGCTGATCGGCACCCTGGCTGCGTGTTTTTTCTCCAGCTCATAACAGAAGCTGGCGAACTGATCGATCCAGGCTTCGATGCAAAACACATAACGGCCCTGGCGCGCGACCCGGAACTGGCCCTGCCAACCGTTATTGCCCAGGTCGGCCATGACTTCGCTTTGCCAGGTTTCCTCGCCCTCGGCGTGCCAGCGCACTCGCACGGCCAACTTGTCGTGACCGTCGGCGAACACTTTGCTGGTCACCACCACGTCCTGACCCACCACGGCTTTGACGGCGAACTGCCCGCCATCGAGGGTCGGCATGGTGTTTTCGATTGCGATGCGCGGTAGCAATAAAGCCTGCGACAGCGGCATATGAGGGTTGTAGTTCAGCTCTGTCGGTTTTTCAGCAGTCATCGAGCATCTCTCCTTTACGCCCCATGGACGCTCTTGTGTCTGTGGCTTGTAACTGGATAGCCATCCCGCAGGATCGTCCGCCCCGGAATGAACTCACTTAGGTTCCGAGCGACAGGCACCGGTAAAGTTCACGAGGATTTGCCTGGGTCTTCGGGGGAATCAATTCCTTTGCATGGTGGTCAACACACTTAAGCACGACTTACGCCATGTGCCACTGGAGACTGAATTTATGAGCATTCCGATCCCTGCCGAAACGCCTGATCCAAACATCGACAGCCCGACCATTCCGCCGACCGAACCTACGCCTGTGCCTGAGCAAGATCCGCCCGGCACCACCCCGCCACCGCGGGAAGAACCGCCAGAGACGATGCCGCCGGTGATCGTTACACCGTAGGAGCTGCCGAAGGCTGCGATCTCTTGATTTGCTTTTCAAGATCAAAAGATCGCAGCCTTCGGCAGCTCCTACGGGGTGTGATCCCTCTCCAGTAATCGCACGATCCTTGGCATCACACTGAAAATAGCCAACGCCAGCAACGTACTAAACACCGCCGTCGCCTCTCGCCCCAACCCGGCCGAGACGCCGATGGCGGCGGTCATCCACAACCCCGCGGCGGTGGTCAGGCCTTTGACGTGCCCCTCGTCGCCCTCGTTGTTTTTCAGAATAGTCCCTGCGCCAAGAAAGCCGATCCCCGCGATCACACCCTGCACCACCCGGCTCATGGCATCGGCCTGCGAGCCTGACATTTGCGGCACCAGCACGAACAGCGCGGCGCCGAGGGCAACCAGCATGTGGGTGCGGACCCCGGCGGCCTTGCCCTTGTGCTCGCGTTCGAAGCCGAGAATCCCGCCCAACACCGCCGCCATCAGCAAGCGCACGGTAATGCGCGTCAGTTGTGAAGCGTCGCCAATGTCGGCGAACTCCGCTTGCAGGGTCACCCAAACCTCATGCCACCATGCGTTCATGGCGTTGTCCTTGTTAAAGGTCGTTTCAGGATGGATCGCGTCGACCATTAATCGGTTGCACAGAACGATGATCCTCGGCTGTGCCCTAACACCTTAGACCCGCAGAAAAAAGGACACCTCCATGACTGTGCGCATCGAAAACCAGACCTGCTTCTTCATTACCGAGAACGGCGAAGAAATTCGTCTGTGTCCCGACGTCACCATCATTACCGACCCGGAAAAAGCCATGTCGGCGGTGGAGCTTGATGGCCAGCGCTTCTACATTACCGAAGCAGAAGCCGACGCATTGACCGTAGCAGGCGCAGTTGACGGGCGTAAGCATTTGAAGGCCACCGACAGTGATTCGGTGATTTGACTGACCCGGATCAATAACACCCGTAGATGCTTGATATAGGCGTCTGCGCCCCGCTTCTGCGGGTGCATCAACTTGTCGCAGGCAGCGGATCAATGTCCATCTGATCCGCTTTTTATTGCATTAGGTGAGTCTGTTATGCAAACAGATCGCCGCTCATAGTGTTCAGGCCTGATGGAGGCTGATGAGCGAAAGACCATGAGCGAAAGAATCCCCGTCCGAACCGTAGAAACCGCCCCTTTAATACAGAACCCTTCAGTGCAGAGCTATGAGCCTTCGCGTCCAAAGATGAAGGCCAAGTCCAACGACAACCTGATCCACACCCGCAGCTTCACCGGTTTATTCCGTACCCTGCGCATGAGCGGCGCGGGGTTTCTGTTTCTGCTGTTCTTCGGCACGGTGTGGTTGAACTGGGGCGGCCGTCAGGCTGTGCTCTGGGACCTCTCCGAAAGCAAATTCCACATCTTCGGCGCAACCTTCTGGCCGCAGGATTTCATCCTGCTGTCGGCGCTGCTGATCATTGCCGCGTTCGGCCTGTTTGCGATCACCGTGTTCGCCGGGCGAGTCTGGTGCGGTTACACCTGCCCACAGAGTTCCTGGACCTGGATCTTCATGTGGTGCGAGAAGCTCACCGAAGGCGAACGCAACCAGCGGATCAAGCTGCAAGCCGCACCCTGGGGCCTGAACAAACTGATCCGCCGCTCGGCCAAGCACACCTTGTGGCTGGCCATCAGCCTGTTGACCGGCCTGACCTTTGTCGGTTACTTCACCCCGATCCGGCCGCTGGCCGAAGAACTGCTGACCTTGCAGATGGGCGGCGTCAGTCTGTTCTGGGTGCTGTTCTTTACCGGCGCGACTTACATCAACGCCGGTTGGCTGCGTGAAGCGGTGTGCATGCACATGTGTCCGTATGCACGATTCCAGAGTGTGATGTTCGACAAAGACACCCTGACCATCTCCTACGACGTCGCCCGTGGCGAAAACCGTGGCCCGCGCAAACGTGACGTGGCACCGGCTGAAGTCGGCCTCGGTGATTGCATCGACTGCCAGTTGTGCGTGCAGGTCTGCCCGACCGGCATCGACATCCGCGACGGCTTGCAGATGGAATGCATCGGCTGCGCCGCGTGTATCGACGCCTGTGATTCGATCATGGACAAAATGGGCTACGCCCGCGGGCTGATCAGCTACACCTCGGAGCATCAATTGCAGGGTGGCAAGACACATTTGTTGCGGCCACGTTTGATCGGCTACACCGCGGTCCTGCTGGTGATGATCGGTGCACTTGCCCTGGCGCTGGTGGAGCGGCCGATGGTGTCGCTGGACGTGAGCAAGGACCGTGGCCTGTTTCGCGAGAACAGTCAGGGGCAGATCGAAAACATCTACAGCCTGAAAGTCATCAACAAGACCCAGCAACGTCAGGACTACCGTCTGACCCTGGTCGACGGCGACGGCTTCCTGCTGCAAGGCAAGACCGAACTGAGCCTGGCCCCGGGCGAGATTGTGGATGTGCCGGTGTCGGTGGCAATGACTACGGAACGGCCGAGCAGCAGTTCGCAGACGATCAGCTTCAAGATTGTCGACAGTGATGAGCCAGAGATCTATAGCGTGGCAAAAAGCCGGTTTGTTGCGCCGATGAATCGTTGAGCCTTTAAGATGCAAAGCCAAAGATCGCAGCCTCCGGCAGCTCCTACAGGTGTACGCCGATCCATTGTAGGAGCTGCCGAAGGCTGCGATCTTGGCGACCTGACTGCCACCCATTTTTTCAATGAATGACACCCATCCAGGCACTCGATGAAACGCTACGAAAAATTCGCCGACGACATCGCTGAACTGATCCGCTCCGGTGTCCTTGGCCCCGGCCAGCGCGCCCCTTCCGTGCGTTACGCCAGCCAGACTTACGGGGTCAGCCCGTCCACGGTGTTTCAGGCCTACTACCTGCTCGAACGCCGCGGCCTGATCCGCGCTCGCCCGCGTTCCGGCTACTTCGTCAACGCGCACGCGCCGAGCCCGTTCTCGGAGCCGGTGATCAGCAGCCAGGTCAATGAGTCCACCGAAGTCGACGTCAGCGAACTGGTGTTCTCGGTCCTTGACTCGATCAAGGACCCGAACACCGTGCCCTTCGGCTCGGCCTTCCCCAGCCCGACCCTGTTCCCGCTGCAGCGCCTGTCCCGCTCCCTGGCCAGTGCCGCCCGCGAGATGGACCCGCGCATGGTCGTCACCGACATGTCTCCGGGCAATCCGCAACTGCGTCGACAAATCGCCCTGCGCTACATGGTCGGCGGGCTGATGCTGCCCATGGAAGAACTGCTGATCACCAACGGCGCGCTGGAAGCGCTGAACCTGTGCCTGCAAGCGGTCACCGAGCCCGGCGATCTGGTGGCCATCGAAGCCCCGGCGTTCTACGCCTGCCTGCAAATACTGGAACGGCTGAAGCTCAAAGCCGTGGAAATCCCTGTGCATCCGCGCGATGGCATCGACCTTGGCGTACTCGCGCAAACCCTGGCACGGCACCCGATCAAGGCTGTCTGGTGCATGACCAGTTTCCAGAACCCGATGGGCGCGACGATGCCCGAGGCGAAGAAACAGGAACTGGTTGAGCTATTGCGTAGCCATCAGGTGCCGTTGATCGAGGACGACGTCTACGCCGAACTCTATTACGGCCAACAAGCGCCGAAACCGGCGAAGGCGTTTGATACCGAAGGGTTGGTGATGCACTGCGGTTCGTTCGCCAAAAGCCTGGCCCCCGGCTACCGCATCGGTTGGGTCGCCGCCGGGCGCTATGCGCAGAAGATCGAACGACTGAAACTCATGACGTCGCTGTGCGCGTCGATGCCCGCCCAGGCAGCCATTGCCGATTACCTGCAACACGGTGGCTACGACCGGCACCTGCGAAAACTGCGCTACGCCCTTGAAGAACAGCAAAGCGCCATGCTCGCCGCCATCGCTCGCTACTTCCCGGCGCAAACTCGCGTCAGCCAACCGGCCGGCGGTTACTTCCTGTGGCTGGAGCTGCCACCGCAGATGGATTCGCTGAAGTTGTTTCAGATGGCGTTGGCGCAAGGGATCAGCATTGCGCCCGGGCCGATTTTTTCACCGACCCAGCGCTTCAGGAATTGTATCCGGCTGAATTACGGCAGCCCCTGGGATGAGACAGCCGAGAAGGCGATGGAGACGTTGGGCCGGATTGTGCGATCGTTCTGAAGGTTTGATGGCGTCACGACTGACGCCTTCGCGAGCAAGTCGGATCGCCGCACCGCCGCTCCCACAATTGAACGCATTCCAATGTGGGAGCGGGCTTGCTCGCGAAGAGGCCAGATCAGACAACAACGAATCTATAGGTTAACGCCCGCCACCGAGGTCAACGAATGTCCCGGTCGCATAAGAAGCCTTATCCGACAGCAACCACACAATTGCTTCAGCCACTTCCTCCGGACGCCCGCCCCGAGCCATCGGAATCGCCGACTCCAGCTTGCTGACCCGATCCGGGTCACCGCTCAACGCATGGAAATCGGTGTAGATGTAACCAGGACGCACCGCGTTGACGCGGATGCCTTCGCCAGCCACTTCTTTGGACAGGCCGATGGTGAACGTATCCAGCGCACCTTTCGATGCTGCGTAATCAACGTATTCACCGGGAGCGCCCAAGCGTGAGGCCACCGAGGACACGTTAACGATGCTGCCACCCTGCCCGCCATGCTTGGGCGACATGCGCAGGATCGCGTGTTTGGCGCAGAGGATCGGCGCCAGGACGTTGGTTCTGAGGATTTTGAGAATACGGAATTCGGACATTTCATCGACTCGGGACTTATGCCCGACGGTGCCGGCGTTGTTCACCAGTGCCGTGACCCGGCCCAACTCAGTGTCCACGCGGTGGAACAGCGCGATCACTTCATCTTCAATGCTGACGTCAGCGCGCACTGCGATGGCTTGGGCGCCGAGAGCGCGGACTTGCTCCAGCACAGTTTGCGCAGCGGATTCGTCGGCCAGGTAGTTGATGCAGATCCGATAACCTTGTTCGGCGGCCAACAGGGCTGTGGCAGCGCCGATACCGCGGCTGCCGCCGGTGATGACGATGACTTTGTCCATGCGAATTTTCCCCCATTCCAAGCGTTAGCGGTCGAGGGCAAGAATAACCGTCATCGCTGGCTTTTGCATGGGCTCACATCAATCACATTGTTATCAACTCACCGCCAATTGCTCTGCACGCAGAATATCGACCATGAAGCGTTCGGCCGGCAACGGGTGCCCGAGCAGATAACCCTGCAGCGAATCACAACCGAGTTGCGTCAGGAAGTCTTGCTGCGAGTCGGTCTCCACCCCTTCGGCGACGATCCGCAACCCTAGCGCCTGACCTAGGGCGACGATGGCGGAAACGATGGCGGCGTCATCGCTGTCACGCTCCAGATCGCGGACAAAACCCCGGTCGATCTTCAGTTCGTTGGCCGGCAAGCGTTTGAGGTACATCAAACTCGAATAACCGGTGCCAAAGTCATCGATCGACAGGTCGACCCCCATTGTCGACAGCTCCTGAAGCACCGTCATGCTCGCATCGGCATCGCTCATGGCGGTGGTTTCCGTGATCTCGAGGGTCAGGCTGTTGGCCGGCAAATGGTGAGTGGCCAAGGCTTTGGCGACGCTCTGGACCAGGCCCGCGTGGCAGAACTGCAAGGCTGAAAGGTTCACTGCGATGCGCCAGTCGGTGTACCCGAGCACGTACCACTCGCGCATCTGACGGCAGGCTTCGTTGAGCACCCATTCGCCAATCGGAATGATCAGCCCGGTCTTTTCCGCCAGTTCGATGAACTTGTCCGGGAGCAACATGCCCTGGGTCGGATGCACCCAGCGCAGCAGCGCCTCGGCACCGACCGGCCGGCCATTGTTGGCATCGAACTTGGGTTGGTAATAGAGACTGAATTGTTGCTGATCAATGGCGATACGCAAGTCTTGCAATAACTGCAGCTGTTTGCGCGCGTTGCTGTTCATCGAGGCATCGAAGAAGCTATAGCCGTTTTTCCCGGCACCCTTGGCGTGATACATCGCCGCGTCGGCGTTCATCAGCAATTCCTCGGCGGTTTCACCGTTGCCCGGATAAATCGCGATGCCGACGCTGGCGGAAATCTGCAAGTCATGTTCAGCGACCCGGAACGAACGCCCGATCACCCCAACTTGACGGGCCGCCAGGCTCAATGCGTCATTCTGCTCGCCGAGTTGCACCAGCAATACGAACTCATCACCGCCGATCCGTGCCAGGGTGTCCTGGCTGCGCAAATCCTCGCGCAGGCGCAAGCCGACCTCACGCAACAACAGATCGCCCATATGGTGCCCAAAGGCATCGTTGACCGGTTTGAAACCGTCCAGATCGATGAACATCAACGCGAAACAACCGCCCTGCTCGCGCACCATGGACATCGCCTGATCGATGCGGTCAGCCAGCAACACGCGATTCGGCAGGCCGGTCAGGGTGTCATGCAGCGCCAGTTGGGTCAGTTCGCGGTTGGCCTCGGTCAATGAGTGGGCAAGGCCTGCGGTGCGGGCCTCAAGGCGCGCATCGAGGATCGAGGTCAACAAGGCAAGGCTCAACACTGCCAGGGTGGTGATCAGCACCAGATTGTCCAGGCCCTTGCCGTTCAGGCCGCTGACGGCCGCGCCACAGAAGCTGCCATCCGGGAAACGCGCTGCCGCCATGCCGGTGTAGTGCATGCCGACGATCGCGAACCCCATGATCACCGCCGCACCGCCACGGATCAGGCCGACATAAGGTGTGTGCTGGCGCAGGCGGAAAGCGATCCACAACGCGGCGCCCGAGGCGACTACGGCGATCAGCAGCGAGGCGCCGAACAGCGTCGGATCGTAATCGATACCCGGCTGCATGCGCATAGCGGCCATGCCGGTGTAGTGCATGGCGCTGATCCCGGAACCCATGACCAGCGCGCCGAACGCCAATTGCCACGCTGGCAATTGTGGCTGGCTGACCAGCCACAGGGCAAAGCCGCAGGACAGGATGCCAATCAACAGTGACAGCAATGTGATGCCGACGTCGTAACCGAGGTCGATGGGCAATTTGAACGCGAGCATGCCGATGAAATGCATCGACCACACGCCAACCCCCATGGCAAAGGCGCCGCCAGCCGTCCATAGATGCACAGCCCGGCCCTTGGCCGTGGCGATGCGTTCGGTCAGGTTGAGCGCGGTATAGGAGGCGAGAATCGCCACAAAAAGCGAGATGATAACCAGCGTGGGGGAATAGCTACCGATAAGCATGAGACTACTCGCGACAGCCCTCCGTTCTCGGGGGGCAAATCGGGCGATTGTACTGATTACGCAAAAGAACGCACTGACAAAATAAGCAAATGGCCATCAAGCCGATGAAACACTTGTTTGATACCTCGCGGCGGCCGCGTTCACCTGCAGCTGCCGGGCCTGCGAGGCTGCGTTCGGCTGCGAAGCAGTCGTAAACCCGGCACACGCGGTCTTCCTGAAACACCGTGTCGTCTGATTTCACGACTGCTACGCAGCCGAACGCAGCCTCGCAGGCTCGACAGCTGCTACGGAGTCTCGACTTGCCGTCAGAGAATGTGTCGCTATTCTTTGTCGCTCACCTGTAGCTGACCATCCCAGCCACCGCCCAGTGCCGCGATCAACTGCACACTGGCAATCAACCGGCTCTGCAACAGGCTCAGCACGCTGCGTTCATTGTTCAACGCTGTGGCCTGAACGACCACCACGCCCAGATAAGCGATCACACCGGCTTTGTACTGGTTCTGGGTCAGGCGCAAGGACTCTCGCGCCGCGTCCAGTGCTTCCTGGCGCACGCCCGCTTCGTCTTCCAGGACCTTGAGCTGCACCAGATAGTTTTCCACCTCACGGAAACCATCGAGCACGGTCTGGCGGTACTTGGCCACGGTCTCGTCGTAGGCCGCTTCGCTGCGGTCAACTTCCGCGGAGCGCTGACCGCCGTCGAACACGGTCATGGCCAATTGCGGTCCGACCGACCAGAAGCGGTTCGGCACGCTGATCCAGTTGGCATAGGTGCTGCTGCTATAGCCGCCGTTCAGGCTCAGGGTCAAATCCGGGTAATACGCAGCCTTGGCCACGCCGATGTTGGCGTTGGCCGCCATCACCGAACGTTCAGCGGAGGCGATGTCCGGGCGCCGCTCGAGCAATTGCGAAGGCAGGCTCAGCGGTATCTCGGGCAACGCAGGGATGTCTTTGGTTTCTGCCAGGCTGAACTCGGCCGGCGGTAGCCCGATCAGTACGGCAATGGCGTTCTCGAATTGAGCGCGCTGCCAGATCAAATCAACCATGTCAGCCTCGGTGCTTTTGAGCTGAGTCTGAGCCTGAGCCACCGCGTCCTTGCCGGAGACACCGGCGCGGTATTGGTTTTCGGTCATTGTCAGCGAGCGCTGATAGGCCTCGACCGTCGCTTCCAGCAGGCGTTTCTGCTCGTCGATCACGCGCAGTTGCAGATAGTTCTGCACCAGTTCCGACTGCTGGCTCAAGCGCATCGCCGCCAGATCGGCAAAACTCGCCTCGGCGTTAGCAGTGTCGGCTTCAAGGCCTCGGCGCAGCTTGCCCCAAATGTCGGCTTCCCAACTCACCCCAGCCTGTGCGGTGTAAGTGTCGCGAATCCCGCTGGAAGAACTGGTCAGGCTCGAACTGCTGCTGCCGGTGCCCTGGCTGGAGCGGTTTTTCCCGACGGTCAGGTCCACGGTCGGGAAAAACGCGCCACGGGCACTGCGCACCAAGGCCTGGGCCTGACGGTACTGGGCTTCGGACTGCGCGACGGTCTGGTTGGAACTGTTGAGTTTTTCGATCAGGCCATTGAGCCTCTGATCGCCATACAACTCCCACCAGGCGCCACGAGCCAGAGAATCGCCGGGATTGGCCTGACGCCAGCCTGCCGCTTCCTTGTATTGCGCCGGCGCAGCCGCTTGCGGGCGCTGGTAATCCGGGCCGATGGCGCAGGCGCTGAGCATCGCCACGCACAGCGCCAGGCTCAACAAACGCGAGCCTCGGGCCGTTACCAGCGGTGCAGCCAGAGTGATAAGCGAACGGTCAGTCATAGCGGAGTTTCCAGAGCAGCATCGGTACGCACCCCACGCCAGTGGTTGAAACGATGGCGCAGTTTGTCGAGATAGAGGTAAACCACCGGGGTGGTGTAAAGGGTCAGCACCTGGCTGAAGATCAGCCCGCCGATGATGGTCAGGCCCAGCGGCTGACGCATTTCCGCACCTTCGGCGCGGCTCAGTAGCAACGGCAACGCGCCGAGGATCGCCGCCAGGGTGGTCATCAGAATAGGCCGCAGACGTTGCAAGCAAGCGCTGCGAATCGATTCCAGCGGCGCCATGCCCTGATGCCGTTCCAGCTGTAACGCCAGGTCGATCATCAGAATGGCGTTTTTCTTCACCACGCCGATCAGCAGGAACAGCCCGAGCAACGAGATCAGGCTGAACTCACCGCCCAGCGCATAGATCGACAGCAACGCACCGACCCCGGCCGACGGCAAGGTCGAGAGAATGGTCAGCGGATGGATATAGCTTTCATACAGCACACCGAGCACCAGATACACCGCCACCAGCGCGCCGAGAATCATCCAAGGCTGGCTCTTCTGGGTCGCGGCGAAGGCGTCGGCGGTGCCGGCCATTTTCACGATCACGTCTTCCGGCATACCCAGTTTGGCGATAGCCCGCTCGATGGCCGCTGTGCCCTGCTCCACCGTCACGCCTTCGGCCATGTCGAAGGAAATGCTCTCGGAAGCGAACTGGCCTTCGTGGCTGACGCGGTCGTCTTCCAGGCTGTTTTCGTAATGAGCGATGGTCGAGAGCGGAATCCGCGCGCCGTCAGCGGTGATCACCTGAACCTGTTTGAGGGTGATCGGGTCCTGGGCATATTTCGGATTGACCTCCATGACCACCTGATACTGGTTAAGGCTGTCGTAAATCGTCGAAATCTGCCGCTGGCTGTAGGCGTTGTTCAGCACTGCGGTGACCATGTCCATGTCGACACCCAGGCGTTTGGCCTGATCACGATCGACGATCAGGGTCACCTGCTGGGCGCCACGGCCTTCACGGGCATCAATCGCCGTCAGCTCCGGCAACGCCTTGAGTGCGGTAACGACTTTCGGATACCACTCGCGCAACTCGCCAAGGTCGGCGCTTTGCAGGATGTAGGAATACTGGGACGTGGTCTGTTCACGACCGCCACCAAACTGCAGGTCTTGATCGGCCATCAGCATCAGCTGCGCACCGGCGACCTTGGGCATTTCCTTGCGCAGGCGTTCGATGACCTTTTGCGCAGAAATGTTTCGCTCCTTGATCGGTTTCAGCCGCACCAGCATGAAGGCATTGTTGGTGCCGTTGGTGCCGCCGATGAAGCCGGCGACACTTTGCACCGCGTCATCCTTGAGCACGGCACGGCGGAAGGTTTCCATTTTCGGCTGCATCACACTGAATGACAGCCCGTCGTCGCCGCGCACGAAACCGATCAGCTGGCCGGTGTCCTGCTGAGGTAAAAATGTTTTAGGAACAACGATATACAGCGCAATGTTAACGCCGACTGTCACTATCAGGGTAAGCAAGGTCAACCGGCGGTGACGCAGCACCCAGTCGAGGCTTGTGGCGTATTTGCCGACCATCCACTCGTTGGCGCGCTGACTCCAGCGCTGCAAACGGTTTTCCTCACCGGGTGTATGCGGCTTGAGCCAGCGGGCGCAGAGCATCGGGGTCAGCGTCAAGGAGACCACCAGCGACACCACGATGGACGCCGCCAACGTGATGGAAAACTCGCGAAACAGGCTTTCGACAATCCCGCCCATGAACAGGATCGACAGGAACACCGCCACCAGCGAGACGTTCATCGACAGCAAGGTGAAGCCGACTTCCTGCGCCCCGAGGTACGCGGCCTTCATCGGCGGTACGCCTTTGTCGATGTGCCGGGAAATGTTCTCCAGCACCACTATGGCATCGTCCACCACCAGCCCGGTGGCCAGAATCAGCGCCATCAGCGACAGGTTGTTCAGGGAGAATCCGTAGAGGTACATGACCGCAAAGGTGCCGACCAGGGACACAGGCACCGCAAGGGTCGGAATCAGCGAGGCGCGGAAGTTACCGAGGAACAGGAACACCACCAGAATCACCAGCGCCACGGCAATCAACAGGGTCATTTCCGCTTCGTGCAAGGTCGCCTTGATCACCGGCGACCGGTCCATCGCCACGTTCAGCTTCACGCTGGCCGGCAACACGGCCTGCAACGCCGGCAGTTGAGCCTTGATTTCGTTGACCGTCTCGATGATGTTGGCGCCGGCCTGACGGTTGATCACCAGCAGTACCGCCGCGTCGTTGTTGAAGAAGCCGCTGTTGTAGCGGTCTTCGACGCCGTCGCTGACCTTCGCCACGTCCTTCAAGCGCAAGGCCGCGCCGTCCGCGTAGTGAATGATCAGCGACTCGTAATCCTTGGCTTTCTCGAGTTGATCGTTGGCCTGAACCTGCCACAACCGCTGGCCATCTTCGACCGACCCTTTTGGCCTGCGTACGTTGGCGTTGGCGATGGTGTTGCGCACATCGTCCAGCGCCACGCCGTACTGGTTGAGCGCCTGCGGCTCGAGTTCGATGCGCACCGCCGGCAAGGAACTGCCGCCGATCTGCACTTCGCCGACGCCCTGCACCTGAGACACGCTCTGGGACAGAATCGTCGAGGCCAAATCGTAGAGTTGGCCCTTTTCCAGTACGTCGGAGGTCAGCGACAGCACCATGACCGGCGCCTGGGACGGGTTGACCTTCTTGTAGGTCGGCATGCTGCGCATCCCGCTCGGCAGCAAATTGCGCGAGGCGTTGATTGCCGCCTGCACTTCCCGCGCCGCGCCGTTGATGTCGCGGTCCAGGTCGAACTGCAAAATCACCCGGGTCGAGCCCTGGCTGGAGCGGCTGCTCATGGTATTGACCCCGGCGATGGCGCCGAAGGAGCGTTCCAACGGCGTGGCCACCGTCGAGGCCATGACCTCTGGGCTCGCACCGGACAGACTCGCCTGGACCACGATCACCGGGAAGTCCATCTGCGGCAACGGCGCCACCGGCAACAGGCCGAAGCTCACGCCGCCCAGCAGCAGGATCGCCAGGCTCAGCAACATCGTCGCGACCGGGCGCTTGATGAAAGGTCCGGACAGGTTCATGGCTGTTCTGCCGCTTCCACGGCTTCAGGCTTGCGACCCCAGCGCCGACCGAGGCGGTCGAAATACAGATAGATGACTGGAGTGGTAAACAACGTCAGCACCTGACTCACCAACAAGCCGCCCACCATTACCAGACCCAACGGTTGACGCAGTTCCGCGCCGGAGCCGGTCGCCAGCATCAGTGGTACTGCGCCGAACAACGCGGCCAGTGTGGTCATCAGAATCGGCCGGAAACGCAGCAGCGCCGCCTGATAGATCGCCGTTTCCGGGTCCATGCCCTGATTGCGTTCAGCGTCGAGGGCGAAGTCGATCATCATGATCGCGTTCTTTTTCACGATACCGATCAGCAGGATGATGCCGATGATCGCGATCATGCCCAGGTCATTGCCGCTCAGCAGCAACGCCAGCAAGGCGCCGACCGCCGCCGAGGGCAAGGTCGAGAGAATGGTGATCGGGTGGATGTAGCTCTCGTAGAGCACGCCGAGCACGATGTACATGGTCACCACTGCCGCCAGAATCAGGAGCAAGGTGCTCGACAGCGACGCCTGGAATGCCTCGGCCGCGCCCTGGAACTGGGTCTGCACGCCAATCGGCATGCCGATGTCTTTCTGCACCTGGTCGATGATCTCCACCGCATGCCCCAACGCCACGCCGGGCGCGAGGTTGAAGGACATCATCACTGCCGGGAACTGACCGATATGAGTGATCGCCAGCTGCGCCTGACGCTCCTCGATGTGCGCCAGACTGGACAGGCGTACTTGTCCGCCGTCGGTGGTTTTCACGTGAATCTGATTCAGCGCATCCGGGCCGATCTTCTCGCCGGCCTGCGATTGCAGCACCACGCGGTATTGGCTGGCCTGGGTGTAGATGGTGGAAATCTGCCGCTGACCAAAGGCGTCGTACAGCGCATCGGTGATGTTCGACACCGACACACCGACCCGCGACGCCGCATCGCGGTCGATCACCAGATAGACCTGCAAGCCCTTGTCCTGCAAATCGCTGGCGACGTCGGTCAGCTCTGGCCGTTGGGCCAGGGCTTCCACCAGACGACCACTCCATAGACTGAGCAGCTCGGAATCCGGCGACGACATGCTGAACTGGTATTGAGTCCGGCTGACGCGGTCTTCGATGGTCAGGTCCTGCACCGGCTGCATGAACAGGCGAATGCCGATGAGTTTGTCCAGTTCCGGTTGCAGACGTGCAATCACCTCGGTGGCGCTCAGGTCGCGATTGCTGTGGGATTTTAGGTTGATCAGTAGACGACCGCTATTGAGCGTCGAGTTGTCACCGTCGACGCCGATGTAGGACGACAAGCTCTCCACCGCCGGATCCGCCAGAATCACTTTGGCCAGTTCCTGCTGACGTTCACTCATGGCCGCAAAGGAAATCGACTGCGGCGCCTCGGAAATGCCCTGGATCACCCCGGTGTCCTGCACTGGAAAGAAGCCCTTGGGCACCACCATGTAAAGGAACACGGTCAACGCCAGCGTGCCGATGGCCACCAGCAGGGTCAGCGGTTGATGCTTGAGAACCCACTTTAACTTGCGCCCGTAAGCCGCGATCATCCAATCAATTGTGGCGCCGCTGGCACGGTAAAAACGCCCCTGTTCTTCTTCCTTCGGTTCACGTTTGAGCAAACGCGCGCACATCATCGGCGTCAGGGTCAGGGACACCACCAGGGAGATCAGGATCGCCACCGCCAGGGTGATGGCAAACTCGCGGAACAACCGCCCTACCACGTCGGCCATGAATAGCAGCGGAATCAGTACGGCGATCAGCGACAGGGTCAGGGAGATCAGGGTGAAGCCGATCTGCTTGGCGCCCTTGAGCGCCGCATTCAGGGGGCTGTCGCCCTCTTCGATAAATCGGGAAATGTTCTCCAGCATGACAATCGCATCGTCCACCACGAAACCGGTGGCGATGGTCAGTGCCATCAGGGTCAGGTTGTTGACCGAGAAACCCGCGAGGTACATCACGCCGAAGGTGCCGATCAGCGACAGTGGGACCGCGACCGACGGAATGATCGTGGCGCTGGCCCGACGCAGGAACAGGAAGGTCACCATCACGACCAGCGCAATGGCGATCAACAATTCGTGCTGCACGTCGGTGACCGAGGCGCGGATGGTCTGGGTACGGTCGGTCAGCACGGTGACTTCGAGACCGGCCGGCAGGTTGTCGGTGATGCTCGGCAGCAGGGCTTTGATCCGGTCGACCACTTCGATGACGTTGGCGCCAGGCTGACGCTGGATGTTCAACAACACCGCCTGGTTTTCATTGGCCCACGCCGCCAGACGCTCGTTTTCCGCGCCATCGACGATCTCTGCCACATCCTTGAGCCGCAACGGCGCGCCGTTGGCGTAGGCGAGGATCAGGTTGGCGTAGTCCTTGGGCGAGGTCAGTTGATCGTTTGCATCGAGCATCGACACCCGGGTCGGGCCGTCGAAGTTGCCCTTGGGCTGGTTGACGTTGGACGCGCCGATCAAGGTGCGTACGTCCGACAGGTTCAAGCCATTGGCCGCCAGCGCCTCGGGGTTGACCTTGATCCGCACAGCCTGACGCTGGCCGCCGGCAATGCTGACCATGCCGACGCCGCTGATCTGGGCAATTTTCTGCGCCATGCGCGTGTCGACCAAAACATTGAGCTTGGGCAGCAGCATGGTCTTGGACGTAATGGCCAGGGTCAGCACCGGGGTGTCTGCCGGGTTGACCTTGTTGTACACCGGCGGCGCCGGCAGGTCCTTGGGCAGCAAATTGGTCGCGGCGTTGATCGCCGCCTGCACCTGCTGCTCGGCGACATCCATGTTGATGTCGAGGCTGAAACGCAGGGTCAGCACCGACGCGCCGCCGGAACTGGTCGAAGCCATCTGGGTCAGGCCGGGCATCTGCCCGAATTGACGCTCAAGGGGCGCTGTCACGGCGCTGGTCATGACATCCGGGCTGGCACCGGGGTACAGCGTCATGACGCGGATGGTCGGGTAATCGACCTGAGGCAATGCCGACACCGGCAACAGCCGATAGGCGATCACGCCGGCCAGGATAATGGCCAGCATGCTCAGGGTCGTGGCGACCGGGCGAAGGATGAACAGCCGCGAGATGTTCATGCGCCGCCCTTTTTCGCCTTGTCGGTGGTCGTCGCGTCAGGCACCGTGGCGGCCGATTTGCCTTGCAGGTGCTCGGTCGGGGTGGTCGGTACATCCTTGGTGTCGTTGACCACTTCCACTTCGCTGCCTTCCTTCAAGCGGTCGGTGCCTTCAAGGACCACGCGATCCCCGGGGGCCAGGCCTTCGGTAATCACGGTGTTTTCACCGTCACTGGCGCCGACTTTCAACTGACGAATCGCGACTTTCTTGTCGCCGTCCAAGGCGTAGACAAACGTGCCGTTGGTGCCGAACTGAATCGCTGCCGAAGGTGCAAGCACCACGTCTTTGAGGGTGTCGGCCAGCAGGTGGACGTTGACGAACTGGTTCGGGAACAGCGCCTGATCGCGGTTCTCATAACGAGCCTTGAATTTCAGGGTGCCGGTGGTGACGTCGATCTGGTTGTCCAGGCTCTGCAAGACGCCGGTGGCCTGCAACTTGGTGTCGCCACGGTCCCAGGCTTCGGCGGGCAGTTTGGCGCCGGTGCGATAACGGGCCAGCACGGTCTCCAGGCTGTTTTCCGGCAAGGTGAACGCAACGCTGATCGGTTGGGTCTGGGTGATGATCACCAGCGCGGTGGTGTCGTTGGCCGCCACCAGGTTGCCGACATCCAGCTGACGCAAGCCCACACGCCCGGCAATCGGGGCGCGGATCTTAGTGAATTCCAGATTGAGCTTGGCGTCGTTGACCGCCGCCTGATTGGTTTTGACCGTGCCCTGATACTGGCCCACCAGCGCTTCGGCGGTGTCCAGGGTCTGCTTGGCAATACTGTCTTCGCGATACAGGCCGCGATAGCGTTCCACATCGACCTGGGCGTTTTTCAGTTGTGCCTGGTTCTGCAGCAACGTGCCTTCAGCCTGAAGCAAGGCGTTCTGGTAAGGACGCGGGTCGATTTCAGCCAGCAGATCGCCAGCCTTGACCATCTGCCCTTCCTCGAAGGAGATCTTCATCAGCTCACCGCCGACGCGGCTGCGCACATTAATGGTGTTCAGCGCCGTCACGGTGCCCAGCGCCTTGTAGTACAGCGGGAAGTCGCCCTTGACTGCTGGCGCGACACGCACTGGAACAGGTCCGGTCGCCCCGCCGAAACCTGGACGCATCCCCCCCGACCTGCCGGTATGGCCGGCAACGGCTTTTTGCCCTGCGCCCTCTTTTTGGGCAGTGCCGGCGGGCCAGAATTTCCAGCACAGGCCAGCGATGACCAACAGGACAAGCAGGCCGAACAGCCAGCGACGGGGACTACGGGAAACGGAGGATTGCATGGAATGATCAACCATTGGGCGCGTGGGCTTCTTCTACAGGAGGCTGAACGATAAGCACTGGCGGGCATTAAGCAAAGCGGCTTTACCGGCAATTTACCTTTGGCTTACGTAACAGGATGTTTTGCCAAGACACTGAATCACAAATGAAAACGGCCTGGACAGAGGGGGCGTTCTCACTGAATTCCCCCGTCGCGCCGGGTCTGCTGTTGTGCAGGGCAAGGCGCGAGAAGCGTGGTTTGGTCATTCCAAATAAGCTTCGAGCAACGCAGCCCTGCACAACAGCAGGCCCGGCCCTTCGGGTTGTGCCTTAAAGCGGGCCAGCCTGCGTTGCAGGCCTTGGGAAGGGAACAACCATTACCAGCGGCCTGCGCCTTGCCTGGCCCGCTTTAAGGCGACAACGCGGCGGGGAAATTGAGTGAGAACGCCCCCTAGGCCGTTAACAATTGTAAAACTACTTTTACTTCAGAACGGCGAGTGCTGCTTCGTAGTTCGGTTCTTCAGCGATTTCCTTGACCAGTTCGCTGTGCAGAACGTTGTCGTTTTCGTCCAGAACCACGACGGCACGGGCCGTCAGGCCTTTGAGCGGGCCGTCAGCGATGGCAACGCCGTAGTTCTCGATGAACTCGGCACCGCGCAGGGTCGACAGGTTTTGTACGTTTTCCAGGCCTTCGGCGCCGCAGAAGCGCGCTTGAGCGAACGGCAGGTCAGCGGAAATGCACAGCACGACAGTGTTGGCGACATCACTGGCCTGGGCGTTGAACTTGCGAACCGAAGTCGCGCAGGTCGGGGTATCGACGCTTGGGAAGATGTTCAGCACTTTGCGCTTGCCGGCGAAGCTCGCCAGGGTCACGTCGGACAGATTGCCGGCAACCAGGGAAAAGGCTGGCGCCTTGGAACCGGCTTGTGGCAGTTGGCCGTTGACTTGAACCGGGGAGCCTTTAAGAGTGACTTGAGCCATGAACGGAGTCCTTCTGAACGTTGTTGTAGAGAATTTTGAAGAGGCCGAAGTTAACCACGAAATGGCCCGACGACCTATGCCCAGATACAAATTGTGAAGTGTCGCCCCCTAAATTGGATACAACTCTAACAATCAACACAAAACCTGTGGGAGCGAGCTTGCTCGCGATAGCGGACTAACAGTCGACTGGTACACCGCTATCGCGAGCAAGCTCGCTCCCACAGGATCGGATGCATGCAAGGCAGCCAGCGCTGTCGATTCAAGCGACGGCCATTCGACTAACCTGTGAATCACTCACATCCAGCGGAGATAAGACCATGCGATTCATGATCATTGTGAAAGCCAGCCAGGATTCCGAGGCCGGTGTGATGCCCAGCGAGGAACTGTTGACCGCGATGGGCAACTACAACGAGGAGCTGGTCAAAGCCGGCATCCTCATCGAGTGCGATGGCCTGCAACCCAGCAGCAAGGGCGCCCGGGTGCGATTCTCGGGTGAAAAGCGCACGGTGATCGACGGCCCGTTCGCCGAAACCAAGGAACTGATCGCCGGCTACTGGATTTGGCAGGTGAAGTCGAAACAAGAGGCAATCGAGTGGGTCAAGCGCTGCCCCAACCCGATGCCAGGCACCGACGCCGAGATCGAGATTCGCCAGGTGTTCGAGGCCGAAGATTTCGGGGCTGAGTTCACACCGGAGTTGCGAGAGCAGGAGGAGCGACTTCGCGAGCAGGCGAAAAAACGCTGAATAATCCAATCAATGTGGCAAGGGGGCGTGTCCCCCTCGCCACATCGGCAGTCCATGGATCTCTACCCCCTGTTTCCCAACAACTTTTTAGTACACGGAACTCACGCAAACGTGTACAAAAAACCAAGGATTCCCCCTTCGGCTGGCGAACCCGGCGTCAGCTGCTAGCTTCAACAGAGTGTCCTACAGGCCCGGTACCCACCCTCCAGGATGACTACACGCCCGCGCCTCACGACACCAATATCCACACCAATGACGTTCTAATGCGTGGCACTTAACCCTCGCTCCCGGCGATATGCTGCGCGCCACCGTGCCAATCAACACTCGCCCCCACCCAAACGGCGGCTACAGCAACGGCGATGGCCTACTGCAATTCGCACAGCTCGCCGGGACCAACGTCACCTTCGGCATGAGGACTTTGATATGCACGTTGCAATTCGCGCAGCCGGTTTCAGCCTGATGACGATGTTCGTCAGTTGCGGCGTCGGTGCTCGGGACCTCGATATGCGGATCGGCAAGATCGCGATGGCAGGCGAATCGCCGACCCAAGAATCGATCGCCAGGCTTTACGCCGAGCTGGATTTCCAACAGGCGACCCAAAGTTATCTGTGGGCCTTGCCGCTGGTTTCCTACGCGCTGTGACAGGAAGAACTCCGTGACAAACTCGGCGTTCAGGCGGCGACCTGTCGGTGAGTGATGCAGCGCCTCCACGATCATTCCCACGAGTGCCTCAGTGGCTAGGTCGGTTTCCTGAGCGCGAATGCCACTGGCCGTGTTCACAGCCGCTGCCACCAGGGCGATCGAGATCACTTCATAGGGCTTCAGGCTTTCAGTCTTGCTGCTCACGGCGGTGATGGCGGCGCGCACCACGATCACACCCGGACCAGGACCTGCGGCCAACGGCAGGGATTTACCGATTTCGCGCTTGAGTGCCTGATCGTAGTAACGGGTGATTCCGTTCAGGGTCGCCTGAGGGATTTTCACGGTCGGTTGAGGTTTGGGATAGAGCTGGGTCGGTTCGATGTAAACACTGGTGAATTTGTTGATGTCGAGTTTGGGGTCCACCCAGCGCATCACCATGACCGTGGCACCCGAGGGTGGCAACGCTACACAGTAAATCACAACCGTCATTTGACAGACGCCGGCCATCCGGCAAAGTTGCGTCGAGCTTGAACGCGCGCCTGACGGCAAACGCACCCGGACTATGGAAGTCGCAATACCGAAACATAAAAATAAAGCGGTACAGACAAACCCTGATTCGCCACCGACCTTGATCAACCGTTACCTGTTTCTCGTCACCCTCGGCGTCTTGCTATTGGCCGTCGCGGGCATCGGCTGGTTTCTGTTCAGCAGCAAACCGGCCCCCGTGACTTATGCGCCTGTCAGCGCTCCGGTCGCTCAGCCGGCCAAACCGCAACCGGTCGCCGTGGCGCAGGCAACGATGGTCGATGAGCAACAATGCCAAGGCTGCCACAGCGAGCAGGTCAAGGACTGGCAAGGCTCCCATCACCAATTGGCAATGCAGGAAGCCAATGCCGAGACGATGCTGGGCGACTTCAATAACGTCTCCTTCAAAGCGGAAAATGAAACCACCCGTTTCTCGCGCAAGGGCAACGAATTCTGGGTTAACACTCCCGGCATTGACGGCAAGAATGCCGACTTCAAGGTCGCCTACACCTTCGGCATCGCGCCGTTGCAGCAATACCTGATCGAGGTCGGCGAAGGTCGGTTGCAGGCCCTCGGCGTGGCCTGGGATACCGAGAAGCACCGCTGGTTTCACCTCTATCCGGGCCAGGGTGTGAACTTCAAAGACCCGTTGCACTGGAGCAAGCCGAGCCAGAACGCCAACTTCATGTGCGTCGAGTGCCACACCACCGGTTACAAACGCAATTTCGATGCCGCGAAAAACACCTTCGACAGTCACTGGAACAGCCTCGGTGTCGGCTGTCAGGCTTGCCACGGTCCGGCCTCCAATCACCTGGAATGGACGGCAAAAAAAGGTGACCTGGTCCATGCCGGCTTTGCCGTCGACCTGAAGGACAAGAACGCCACTGTCGAAATCGAAACCTGTGCCCGATGCCACTCGCGCCGTGCCCCTTTGGGTGACGGCTTCACCGCCGGCAAGCGCCTGATGGATGACTACCTGCCGAGCACCCTGACCCGCGAGTTGTACGCGCTGGACGGCAAGATCAAGGACGAAGTGTTCGAACACGGCTCCTTCGCCCAGAGCAAAATGTTCGACAAAGGCGTGCGCTGCAGCAACTGCCACAACCCGCACAGCACCGAGCTGAAGGCACCGGGAAACGGTGTCTGCCTGCAATGCCACAACACCGCCGGCAAGACTTCGGTGGACGGCGTCGACGGCAAAGGGCTGCAAGCGAAGAACTACGATTCCATCGAACACACCCGCCACACCATGGGCCAGCCGGGTTCGCAGTGCATGGATTGCCACATGCCCGGCAAGTTCTACATGGGTAATGACTTCAGGCATGACCACAGTTTCAGCATCCCCAACCCTGAGCGGGCGAAAAAACTCGGCACGCCGGATGCTTGCCTGACCTGTCACCAGGGCAAGGCAGGCGACAAGGTCACCGAGCAATTCAAGCTCTGGAACACCACCATCGCGCAGGGACCGCGTTACGACGAAAGCCTGTGGCTGATTCGCAACGGTCAGCCCGGCGCCGCACAAGCCTTGTACGAGCAGCTTCAACGCAGCAATTTGCCAGCGATTCAGCGCGCGACCCTACTCGCCGAGTTGCCGCTGTACCCAAGCGAACAGGCGTTAAAACTGGCCACCAAGGACTTGAACAACCCGGCCCCACAAGTGCGTGAAAGCGCCGTTCGGGCGATCACCGCGTTCCTGCCGCCACCGGAGCGCGCGCCGCTGTTGACGCCGTTGCTGGGCGACCCGGTGAAGGCTGTGCGGATTGTCGCGGCTCGGGACCTGCTGAGCGTGGCCCGTAATGGATTAGGCAGCGCCCAGACCCCCTGGAATGCAGCCATCGCTGAATACGAGGAAGTCCAGAAGAGCCTGGCCGAACGCGCCGAAGCCAACCTCAACCTGGCCATGCTCTATCAGGCCAGCGGTCGTAGCGACGAAGTCGAAGCGCTGCTGCGCACCGCACTCAAACGCGATCCGGATTTCTACCCGGCGCTGGTGACGCTGGTGCAATGGCTGGAGGAGAACGGACGCAGTCAGGAAGCTCAGACGCTGCTGGAGCAGAGCCTGAAAGAACATCCAAATGCCGCCCTGCTGCAACACACGCAAGGCCTGTCGCTGGTGCGCGCGGGCAAATCAGCCCAGGCCATGCCGGCCCTGCGCAAAGCCGCACAACTGGAGCCTCAGAACGCCCAATACGGTTACGTGTTGGCGGTGGCGTTGCACGACAGCGGCAAGGTCGATGAGGCCTGCCAAGAGCTGGAGCGGCTGCTGAAAGTGCAACCGGCCAATCGCAATGCCCGGTTGTCGTTGATCCAGTACTACCTGGATAACGGGCAGGAACCGAAGGCACAGGTGCTGTTGCAGGGCTGGAAGAAAATGAACATGGGGGATCCGGCGTTGAAGTAATTGATGGTGTGCATCCTTGAAATCCACCCCTCACCCTAACCCTCTCCCCAGCGGGTGGAGGGGACTGAAGGAAGTGGGTATTGGAATGGAGTTCGTGCTTAAAGCGGACGAAGCGATACGCAACATGTGACCGAAGTGACGGCAAACACGCTGGGCCGAGCAGCGGCCCCAAAAAAGGGTTGCTGCGTAGCCCAACGTTACTCACTCACCACAGCAGACCGCACCTAAGCAGGTGGATCAATTTTATCCAGCACCCGGTTCGCAGTGATCTCCGCCACCATGATGCTGTTTGAAATGCCCAGCAGCGCATAGCGCGACCCACCCTCTAGATGATCCACTAACTGATGGACCATCACATCGACCGAGGCCAGCGTCTCGACCAAAAAAACCGCCAGGGTTTCGGTAGTCGCCTCGGGGTCCACGGAAAACAGGGTGCTGCGCGTTCGCGGTGTGGCTTTGATGTCGGCATTCGACGGGAAGTGGAAGTTCAGAGCCCGCTCGGCGGCCTCGTTGAGCTTCTTTGAATCGGGTTCGTACGGGGAGACCGGATCGGTGTCCGGCGGATTGGGTGTGACCTTGAACATGGTGAAACTCCTAGAGAAAAGGAGCTGCCACCATTCGCTGCGAAACGAAAAAAGGTGGCAACTGTACGCGGGTTCGCAGACCAGGACTCTAGGAACCCGGCAGACCCTAAGGCCTCCCACGCACAGCCGCCATGACATGAATGACAGACCTAATGAAGCGTCTGCTCACGGGCGGTAGACGTTGTGCGTCTAGAGTTTACCCGGGCTGCGAAACCCGATCACTGATGGGCAGTGACACGAATCAAGTTACCGAGCGGCCCTAAGGCGCACAAGCCGGCGGATTCTGGCGCAGCCGTAGGCAACGGCGCAAGGTCTTGTAGCTTTCAGGACGTAACCATTAGGGCGCTTAAACAAGTACTCTTCAGCGATGTTTAATCAGCGGGCGCTCACGCTCAAAGGCGAGCTAACAATATAGTCGCCACATTAACTTTTCTTTCTGATTGCAGATCTATTTTGGGCAATGTGCCATCCGTTGATTCCTCGCCCCCCAAGTGTCACCCTGCGCGCGTTAATCAAGGATCAGGCCCAAGGAATCAAGGAATGAGTGGCTACGTACCCAACCCGCCTAAAAACCACCGTTACGAAGAAGCCAAACCCGTCGATATACACGCCCAACGCTGGGCGGAATACGAAAAGCACGGTAAAGAACCCGCATCTGCGCCTCAGAAAACCGGCATAGCCTTACGGATCGGCGTCTTCTTCGATGGCACCGGCAACAACGCCAACAACGTCGAGGCGGGTCTTCTCTGCGGTGCCCATCACCCCATTGCGCCAAAAGACATCGATGCCAGTTGCAAGCCGTTCATGAGTGATCCGGACAGCAGCTATGGCAACGACACCAGCAATGTGAAAAAGCTGAGTGATCTGTATAGCGTGACTCAACAAGCAGAAGGGGAAGGCTCGCAAAAAAGCGCCTCGCGCATCGTCTATGTCGAGGGCATCGGCACCGAAGCCGATGAAAAAGACAGTGTCCTGGGTGCAGGCGCCGGACGTGGTGATACCGGTGTTGCAGGGCGCGTCCAGTCCTCGTTCGCACTGATCAAGCAGCGCATCAATGAAGTGTTGGTAGACAACCCCGCAAGTGAAATCACCTCACTGACGTTCGACACCTTTGGCTTCAGCCGTGGCGCCGCAGCTGCTCGGCACTTTGCCAATGAAATCGTACGCGCCAAGCAGGGCCCTTTAGGGGATGTCCTGCGCAGCAACCCCAACGCCTACAGCGCAACTTTCAACGACCAATACAAAAGCGGCATTCACATGGGCTTTATCGGCCTGTTCGATACCGTGCCATCGATTGCCGGGTGGTCCAATTTGGGGAATATCAAAAGCCCCATCGCAACAGGCATCAAACTCTACCTCGATCGTCGTTTTTTCACAGACGTCGTCCAACTGGTCGCACGTGACGAATGCCGAGCCAACTTTGCCCTCAGTCGAATCAAACCCGCATTCCCAGAAATTAGGGTGCCCGGCGTCCATTCAGACATCGGCGGCGGCTACCTCGAAGAGGCACAAGAGTGTGTGCTGATCAGCCCCATGCAGGCGCTCGAAGTACCACTCAATACAGATGTCGTCACCACGTCGATTTACCGGGATGCGGCGAGTGTAAAAAGCCTGTGGGTCTCCCAAGGCTGGCCATCGCAGTTACTGGAGATTGTCACACCCGCTGCGTTCGAATTACCGAATGCCCCGCAAGACCGGCTCAGCCCAGGAACAAAACGTGTCTACGCTGCGTTGCAGCTCAAGCGTCCCGTGAGTGGCATGCTTTCAAGGGTGTATCTGCGAGTGATGCATCACTTGGCGAAGGAAAAAGGCGTTCGTTTCAACGATATCCCTGATTCGCCTGATCTGGCGGTTCCAGCTGAACTTCAGGCGCTGTGTGACAGGTTTGTCGCGGGCGACTACAGCACCACACCGCAAGATGAACGACTGCTGCAACTGAAGTACATCCATACGTCCGCCAACTGGAACCACCCTTTAGGTAGAAACGATGGTAGCGGTCTAAACGCTGTTTACATTAATGCCCCCACGCAGGACGCGATCCGCGTGCAACACCCTCATGTACCTGACTGGACGCTTTGGTAATGAAACGACTCATCATGCTACTGGGCATTTTGCTCATTGCCGGTTGCCAGGCTGCGGAACCGCTTTCATCAAAAAATGACCCTAAGTCTCAATGGTGGGAACTCGCGTTTACCGAACCCCACTACATGAAGGTCTGGGTGGAGGACAGTTCCGTAGAAGACATAAATGGCAAGGTGTTTCAACACACCGGCGCAGGTTCGGCCTCGGGCGGCGAACCAGAAGACGGCACAGAATCCGCCAAAGGTTGGCGAGGCGTCGGCGGCTCTGGAAAAGCGGTGGTCGGCGCCGATCTACCCAAACGTATTTTCGTGCGCTGGCAGTCCATCGTAGAGCCACAGACTTACCAGGTCTGGGTGGACATCCCCGAGCAGGCCAGACAACTTATGCGTTCATCGATCACGCAGCGCTGCCCGGCAACCCCTGAACAAGAGGCCCGGTACATGGCCTCTATCTACCTGGGCCTGGCCCCCGGTGGCGTCGTACAGATATGGGTCAGAGATTCATGCCACCGTCCCGTCGAGGTAGCGCAAGCCAAAGCAGAGATTGAGCCGTTGGGTCCAAGCCAAGGCAAGAATGACGGCCGTTATGCATACCCCGTGAGTGAAAATTCTAAGCACTATATCCAGAAGTTTGGAATACCTTACGGCAGCTGGTGAGTGTCCAAACTGTCTTGCTCTGGAGAATCGCAGCCAGGTCGCTTTACGAGGCATAAACAGCGGCCAGCCACCCACAACCCCAAGGGGTGGATATAAATGACACCCCACATCTTCACCATGACGACCCGCTCTTCAACGCCAACTCCCGCCGACTATTCGCCCGCATCGCCTTGATCAACGACACCGTCCCCACCAGCAAAATCGCCGCGCCAAACAGGAAGTCGATGTTGTACAGATGAAAGTCCTGCAACGGCCCGACCAGCAATATCCGGACTGCACCGATACTCACCAGCGTGGCGAGAAAATCGATGCCCGGCTCGTCGCGATAAAACACATGCATCAGCGGCAGGCAAATCACCAGCAGCAACAGCAAGACGATCACTTTGAACGAGCCTTTGCGCTCGACGCTGAACGCACATTCGTTGACGGCGTAAGGCTTGTAATCCTCGTCACGCACCAACGCGTTTTTCTCGTTGATGTACTCGGCCCGGTTGTACTTCTGAATGGGTGTAAAGGTGTTCGACATCTCCATCACCGTGGTGATGTGGCGAAAGCGCAAGTCGATGCGCTCATTGCCCTTGAGGTAATACAGCACCGGTTTGTAGCCGTAGCGGTAGGTGTCGAAGGGAAACTCGCTGGCGCGTCCCTGTACGCCGATCGGTCGCGGCTCCAGCTCCGCGTATGCACTTTTGTTGTCTGAGGCGAGGTTACGGCTCAGGGGTTTGATCCTGACCTGTTCGAGAAAAATCGGCGTGGCGCCGTAGGACCATTGCAGCGGTTCCAGGCGCAAGCGCAGCTCGTTTCGGCCCAGGTCGTAGCGGTTGAAAGTGCGCTCGGAAACAATCACCGCGCCGCTAAGCATGAACTCGCCACGCAGGTTGTTGGTGATGCGCAGGGTCAGCTGATCCTTGCCCAGCGACAGCGCATCGGCGGCCGGTGGCGTGCCGCACCAGGCATAACTGTCGAACGCACCACCCAACTGCCCGCCGCGGTTTTCCTGGAACACATAAAAGTAACCGCCCCACAGGGTCAACATCAGCAGAAACGCGGTTAACCCTAAAATCTTCTTGCCCACACTCAAACCAGACTCCTTTCGGTACGACTTCCTTATGAAATGCGGACTCTACCAAAGTGCCATCATCGACCCAAGTACAAATGCCTTGCGCCACCACACAACATTTCCCAAGGCGTGCGACTACACCGAATTAATTTAAATTCTGGATGATGGCTCACTGCCATTAGTGCTAGAGTCCGCGCCGGGCAGTCAGCCCCCAATACTCACAACGAGGCGACATGAAGCGTACCTCGGCCAATGACGGCAATCCCGGTCTCAAGGATCATCAATGAAAGCTCTCCGCACGCTGTTCACCGTTACAGCCCTGACCGCCACACTGCTGACTTCGGGCTGTGCAAGCATCGTAGGCGACAGCAAATACCCAGTGAACGTGTCGAGCACTCCAAGCGGTGCCGACTTCACCATCAAGAACAAGGACGGAGTCATCGTTCATAACGGTTCCACGCCCAATACCGTTACCCTGCCTTCAGGTCGTGGCTACTTCAAAGGTGAGGCCTACACCATCACCTTTAAGAAAGAAGGTTATGCCGATACCAGCGCTACGCTGGAAACAAGCATGAGTGGCTGGTATTGGGGCAACCTGTTGTTGGGTGGGTTGATTGGCATGCTCGTTGTCGATCCACTCACTGGCGCGATGTACAAACTTCCCGCCGATGCTGCGGGCAATCTCGGCAGCCCACTGCCTGGTGAAGCGCCAAAAAGCCTGACACTGCTCGAAATTGATCAGCTTTCTCCAAGCGATCGAGCTGCTCTGGTCCGTATCAACTGACCGCGCTAGGCGCATCCAGCTCTACAGGATGCGCCGTCCTCACCGGGGTTTCTACTGACGCCGTCGAAACAACGGCCGCGGCTCAATTACCGAACGCCCATACAGCACACTCATCCCGGCCAGCCCCTTGAGCGCTTCTTCAACCGACTTGTCCTCACGCACCGCAAAGCTGTCGAACCCGCATTGGCGCATGTGGCTAAGTTGATCGCGCAGTACGTCGCCGACCGCGCGCAACTCGCCCGTCCAGCCCAATCGAGTGCGCAGCAAGTACGCCTGGCTGTAACCGCGACCATCACGGAAACTCGGAAAGTCCAGGGCGATCAGCGGCAGGTGTGAAAACCACGGCTTGAGGCTGTCCACTTCATCGTCCGGCCCCAACCACACACCCTTTTGCGGTGGACCTTCAAGCCAGCGGGCCAACGGCAGAATCACTGCACCCGCCGGCCATTCATCGTTGACATCCCTGACCAGGGTCCATGGATCATCAGCGACAATCCGCGCCACACCCTCCTCCAGCCGTAGCACATTGTTCATGCCGACACCTCCAACAGCTTCGGATAGACCTGCTCTTTGAACGGTTCCAGACCGATGCGCTGCAAGGTGTCGACGAACACTTCCTCACTCTCGCGGTAATTGACGAACGTGGCGATGATCCGCTCGATCACCCCGGGCACTTCGGCGGCGCTGAAGGACGGGCCGATGACTTTGCCCAATGCGCTGTTCTTGCCCTGAGCCCCGCCGAGGGTGATCTGGTACCACTCGCTGCCGTTCTTATCGACCCCCAGAATGCCGATGTTGCCGATGTGGTGGTGGCCGCAGGCGTTCATGCAGCCGGAGATGTTCAGGCTGATGTCGCCCAGATCATGCAGATAGTCGAGGTCTTCGAAGCGTGCCTGAATCGCTTGCGCGATAGGGATCGACTTGGCATTGGCCAGCGCGCAGAAGTCGCCGCCGGGGCAGGCGATGATGTCGGTCAGCAAACCGATGTTGGCGCAGCCCAGGCCCTGTTCGCAGGCGCGACTCCAGAGCGTGTAGAGATCAGTCTTGGGCACGTCGGGCAACACAATGTTCTGTTCATGGGCGATGCGAATTTCGCCAAAACCGAACTGCTCGGACCAGTCGGCCACGGCCTCCATTTGCTCGGCCGTGACATCACCCGGCGGTGAGGCGATGCCCGGTTTGGTCGACAGCACCACGCTGGCGTAACCCGGCACTTTGTGCGGCTGAAGGTTGCGCGACACCCAACGGGCGAAGGCCGGGTTTTCGGACAGGCGTGTGCCGAAATCGAGATCGGTGTCCGCCAGAGCGCGGTAATCCGGCGGTACAAAGGCACTGGCCACGCGCTCATATTCGACTTCAGTCAACTGCGCCGGACCGTCCTTGAGGTACTGCCACTCCTCCTCCACTTCCCGGGCAAAGGCTTCGATGCCCAGCGCCTTGACCAGAATCTTGATCCGCGCCTTGTACTTGTTGTCGCGCCGACCGTGGCGGTTGTAGACCCGCAGCACCGCTTCGACGTAGGACAGCAGGTGTTGCCACGGCAACCCTTCGCGAATCTGCAAACCAAGGATCGGCGTGCGCCCCAACCCTCCGCCGACGATGACCCGCAGCAGCATTTGCCCGTCGGTTCCCGGGGAAAGATAGAGGCCGATGTCATGCATCATGATCGCCGCCCGGTCCTGTTCCGCCGAGCAGATGGCGATCTTGAACTTGCGCGGCAGGAACAGGAATTCCGGGTTGATGGTCGACCATTGCCGCAGGATTTCCGCCAGCGGTCGTGGGTCGATCATTTCGTCCGCCACCCCGGCAAAGGCTTCGGTGGTGATGTTGCGCACACAGTTGCCGGAGGTCTGGATCGCGTGCATTTCCACTTGCGCCAGGCGCTCGAGAATGTCCGGCACCTGGGCCAGTTCGATCCAGTTGAACTGCATGTTCTGCCGGGTGGTGAAGTGGCCGTAGCCACGATCGTAATCCCGGGCGATGCTCGCCAGCGTACGCATTTGCGGCGCGCTTAACGTGCCGTAAGGAATCGCCACCCGCAGCATGTAGGCGTGCTTTCGCATGTACAGGCCGTTTTGTAAACGCAGCGGCAGGAATTCTTCTTCGCTCAACTCATCCGCCATGAAGCGTTCGATCTGATCGCGAAACTGCGCGACCCGCTCAAAGACCAGGGCCCGGTCATAGTCATCGTACTGATACATGTGGCTACCTCATCAGGATTGATCGCACGCTCTACATACCCTGTAGCAGCTGTCGAGCCTGCGAGGCTGCGTTCGGCTGCGAAGCAGTCGTAAACCCTGTGCACACGGTTCACCTGACAGACCGAGTCGCTTGGTTTGACGACTGCTTCGCAGCCGAACGCAGCCTCGCAGGCTCGACAGCTGCTACAGGGGATTGGCGGTGCTTGTGGTGTTGACTATGGACCTGTGGCGCAGCACGTTACAGATTCACCTGAATGGTAAAAAACCGTATCAGACTGCGGCTGATCACCGCAGGCATGCGCTTTATCTGATCCGCATAAACTCGGTTTTTCTGAGTCTGTTTTGTTTCCGGCAGGGTTTCTACAGTGCACGACATGCCAGTCCGGGTGGCCTGGCAAGACTTTGCAACCGTGGAAGCATTGACCATGAGCACAGCAACAATCGGACTGGCCTATAACTACAAGGTCGTCCGCCAATTCGTCGTGGCAACCGTGGTTTGGGGTGTCGTGGGGATGGCGATGGGGGTGTGGATCGCCTCGCAACTGGTGTGGCCACAGATGAACCTCGACCTGCCGTGGACCACCTTCGGCCGCTTGCGCCCGCTGCACACCAGCCTGGTGATTTTCGGCTTTGCCGGCAGCGCGCAATTCGCCGCCAGTTACTACGCGGTACAGCGTACCTGCCAGGTGCGGCTGTTTTCGGACAAGCTCGCGGCATTCACCTTTTGGGGCTGGCAGTCGGTAATCGTGGTGATGCTGATCACCCTGCCGCTGGGCTACACCACCACCAAGGAATACGCCGAGATCGAATTTTCCGGCGCGGTGTGGATGACGGTGGTCTGGGTCGCTTACGCCATTGTGTTCTTCACCACCGTGGTGCAACGCAAGACCAAACACATCTACGTCGGCAATTGGTTCTTCGGCGCGTTCATTGTGGTGATCGCCATGTTGCACGTGGTCAATCACCTGGCGATTCCGGTGGACTGGTTCAAGTCTTATCCGGTGTATTCCGGGGCGACCGACGCCATGGTGCAGTGGTGGTACGGGCACAACGCAGTGGGTTTCTTCCTGACCACCGGGTTCCTGGGGATGATGTACTACTTCGTGCCAAAACAGGTCGGGCGACCGGTGTATTCCTATCGGCTGTCGATCGTGCACTTCTGGGCGCTGATCACCCTGTACATCTGGGCCGGCCCGCACCACTTGCATTACACCGCGCTGCCGGATTGGGCGCAGTCGCTCGGCATGGCCATGTCGCTGATCCTGCTGGCACCGAGCTGGGGCGGAATGATCAACGGCATGATGACCCTCTCGGGTGCCTGGCATAAATTGCGCACCGACCCGATCCTGCGCTTTTTGGTGTTGTCCCTGGCCTTCTACGGCATGTCGACCTTCGAAGGGCCGATGATGGCGATCAAGACGGTGAACGCCCTCTCCCACTACACCGACTGGACCATCGGCCACGTTCACGCCGGCGCTCTGGGTTGGGTGGCAATGATCACCTTCGGCTCGCTGTACCACATGGTCCCGAAAGTCTTCGGCCGCAAGCAGATGTACAGCACGCCGCTGATCAACCTGCACTTCTGGCTGGCGACCATCGGCACCGTGCTGTACATCGCCTCGATGTGGGTCAACGGCATCACCCAGGGCCTGATGTGGCGGGCGATCAACGACGACGGCACGCTGACCTACTCCTTCGTCGAAGCCTTGCAGGCCAGCCATCCAGGGTTCGTGGTGCGCTTCGCCGGCGGTGTGTTCTTCCTCAGCGGCATGTTGCTGATGGCTTACAACGTCTGGCGCACAGTGCGGGTTTCGGACGTTGAAATGGCCCACCGCGAAGCGCAGATTGCCTGAGGCAAGGGGCTTGAGATGATTGAGGTCGTGCTGAATGTGTTGGGCGTCGCGGGGCTTTGGCTGGCGGTTGAATACTGCCTGAAACACCAGACAACAGAGAGTCTGGATGAAGCCAGTTTGATTCCGTTTGCCGATGACCCGGAGGTGGCGCGGCGAGTGGAATTGGCGACGGGCAAGCGTGTGAAGACGGTGGCGCCGGAAGAAGCGAAACCGGGTTGGGTCAACCTCGAAATTTGACGCAACGCAAATCCAATGTGGGAGCGGCGATGCGGCGATCCGACTTGCTCGCGAAGGCGGACTGTCATTCAACATTGATGTTGAATGTTATGGCCTCTTCGCGAGCAAGCCCGCTCCCACAGGGTATGTGTCAGGTCAGAGAGTTCAGCTGCGTTCGCGGGGAATCAGGCTCTGCAACTGCTGCGCCAAAAAGTTCGCATCGAACGCAAATGTATCCGGGTCTTTCAAGCCATTGGTCTTGCGCCATTGCCAGCTACTGGACGGTGGCAGGCACACCAGCGAAATGCTGCCGTAGCGCGCGGCCGTCAGGCCCATTACGGCCAGTGAAATCTGACCACCGGCACCCATCACATCCGGCACAAACTCCACCGGTTTACCGGCAATCACAATGGACAGCTTCTCGGTCTTGAAGGTTGACGTCTCGACCGGAACGCTCGGCCCCGAGGCGACATAGGCCTCGCGGCTCACCTCCAGCAGATTCGGCGCCTGGACCGGTTCCAGCCATTGCTGGATCTGATCGAACAGTTCACCAATGCGCGTCGCCCACACGGCCGATTGCGACTCGAACAGTTGCTTCTTGTGCGCTTCGCTTTCTGCGTAATGGCGAAGCATCTCACCCAGTTGCTGTACGTCGTCCATTGCGGTGTTCCTTTGTTGAAGCGGTGCTGCGGACTTTGAGCATGGCAGATGCGCGCTGCCGGCGTACGACTAAAAGCGTGAACGGTATTGGCTGGGGGTCATGGCCAGGTATTTGCGAAAGGCACTGCCCATGTGGGACTGATGGGCGAACCCCGCGTCCAGGGCGATGTCGGCCAGGGACAGGTCGGTGTGTTCGATCATCCGGCGTGCCGCCTGAAGCCGCACTTCAACGAGGTAAGCGTGGGGTGTCAGGCCGATGGCCCGGGTAAAGTCGCGCAGGAAGCGCAGCTCGTTTTGTCCGTAGGTGGCGGCCAATTGTTCCAGGGTCAGGGGTTCGTGGAACTGCTCGGCGATCTGATCCAGCACTTGGGTGAAAACCCTGGACGTGACACGTTGCGCGGTATTGGTCTTCGGGTTCATCAAACCAACGAATTCCACCGCCCTTTGCTCAAGCGCCAGCCTGTCCGGTTGCGGAGCGAGCAACAGACGCCGCAGTTCCCGGCCCAGCATCAGCGCGCGGCGATTGCCTGTAGACTGCACACGGCGGTCAACCGAGGGTAAACACTGATTAGCCAACGGCTCGTCCAGACGCATCAGCAGGTATTCGCCACCGCTGGCCGATTCGGAAAACACCTCCACGCCGACCGGGGTGTAAGCCAGTACGCCAGGCAAGGTGTCGAAATCCACCCGATGATCCGAATCGATGGCGTGCACGCCGTGTTGACGTTCCAGCGTCACCCCAAGGGTTTGCCACTGCACAGGGTCACGCGCGCTGTAAGCCGCACGGGGCAAAAGCTGCAAGCAGAGTCTGCCGCCCAGCAGCTCCTGGCTCAGCGCCGCTGGCATGTGAAATTTCCTGATAGATCGCGATGAAGAGCCACGGGTACTCTCAAATAAGGGCATGCTCGAACAAGGGTTGCCATCAACAGGAGCACGACATGCGCACCATCGGCCTTATCGGCGGCATGAGCTGGGAGTCCAGCGCCGAGTATTACCGTCTCATCAATCAGCAGGTACGCGACCGGCTCGGGCCGTTGCGTTCGGCGAAGTTGCTAATGTACAGCGTCGACTTTGGCCCTGTCGAACAGGCCCAGCATGCCGGGCGCTGGGACGATGCAGCGGCGATTCTGGTGGATGCGGCGCGTAGGCTAGAGGCCGGTGGTGCCGATTGCGTGGTGCTGTGTACCAACACCATGCATAAAGTGGCCGGGCAGATTCAGGCAGCGATCGCCATTCCCTTCCTGCACATCGCCGATCCGGCCGGTCAGGCTGCCGTCGATACGGGTGCGCTGGAGGTCGGATTGCTCGGCACAGCGTTCACCATGGAGCAGGACTTCCTCAAGGAACGCCTGACTTCAATGGGGCTGACCGTACTGGTGCCGGAGGCCAATGAACGTCAGGCCGTCCACCGGATCATCTATGACGAGTTGTGTGTCGGGGTGATCAGCGAGGCGTCACGCAAGGTGTATCAGCAGGTCATCGAATCACTGACCCGACGCGGCGCCCAGGCAATCATCCTCGGTTGCACGGAAATCGGCCTGCTGATCAAACCCGAGCACAGCGCCCTGCCCTTGCTCGACACCACCGAACTGCATGCACAGGCGGCGGTGGCGTTCGCGTTGGGCGAGTGACTCAACCGGCCTTGGGCGTGCGACGCAGCCGCGCCATACTCAAGGCATCGACCCATCCACCATCACGCACGGCGTAGTCGCGAAACAGCCCTTCGGTTTCGAAGCCGAACTTGCGATAAAGCCCGATGGCAGCTTCGTTGTCGGCGTAAACCGAAAGCTCGAGCCGTTGCAGGTTCATCCAGTTGTCAGCGATGTCCAGCGCCGCCGCCAACAGCTTCGAGCCGACGCCCTTGCCCTGCCAGCCCACCGCGACGCCCATGCCGAGATTGCCAGCATGGCTGCGACGGATCCTCGAAAACTGCTCCAGGCCGATATTGCCGATGACCGTCCCTTGATGCAGCGCCACCAGCTGCACCACACGCTCATTATCCGGCGCCAGGCGCTTGCGCCAGACTTCGGGGGACTGAAATGGCATTTGCAGTACCTGCCGGGTAATGGCCGGGTCGTTGTAGAGCGCGGTAATGCCGTCGATGTGGGATTCGTTGAAACGTTCGAGGGAGATGACAGCGTCAGTGGCGGACATGGGTGATTCATCCTTGATACAGACATGGCCGCCCACTCTATACCGCGTACTTGCGACATGGCGAGAACCCATGTGGGAGATTCTATGTTGCAGGGCAACCCCGCAACTTCAGGCCGGCTGGTATTTGCTCTGATTTTTCATCAGGGCAAATGCCACCCGGCAGAGTTTCCGGGCAAGGGCCACCAATGCCTGGGTTTTCGAGAAGCCTCTTGCCAAATATGACTCGTAAAACGGTTTCCATTTAGCTGAGCGACAGGCTGCCATTGCGGCGTTGTAAGCCAACCGGCGTACTTCCGGATCCCCTTTTTTGGTCAAGTGCCGGGGGCCGTTCTTCTTCCCGGAGTCATCGACCGTAAGGTCCATCCCTAGAAACGCGATGAACGCATCACTATTGGCAAAATCACCGCGCATAAAGGTCGTCGCCAACCCGGTTGCAGTCAGTTCGCCAACCCCTTCGATGGCTTTGCAGCGGTCGATATTCTCTTCAATACCCGCCTCTTTGCAGACCTTGCGCAGCAGTTTCTGAATGGCCTGATCCGCTTGCTTGAAGGCCTTTTGCTGGGCGGTCTGCACTTTCTTCAACAAGGGTTCATTGGCCCAGCTCAGCATCAGACCGGCATGGTTCTGGATTAGCGTTGCACGCCTGTGGAGCAGGCTTTTCAGCGAGGTGTAGGCCTTGGGTGGCGGGCTCCAGATCCGCAGTCCGTCTTGTTCGTTCGTCAAATAACGCGCCAGCAGACGGGCATCGCAGGGATCGTTCTTGGCTCGCTGGCCGATGCCGCGGCGATAGTTGCTCACCCGATAAGCATCCACGACATAGACCTGGTGACCCATCGCATGGGCCAACTCGACAGTGTCCAGGTGGTAGATGTTGGTGGCTTCAACGGCGATAGCGCTTTGGGCGGGCAATGTTTTAAGCCAGCGTTTAAGGGCTGTTCGATCGTTCTTGATGGCGTCAGTGGTTTGCAGGTCGGAGCGATAGATAACTATTTCAGCCTTGGCGATATCGATGCCAACAACCGTCTGCGAAGTAAGGATTGTCATGACGAATCCTCGGAGCTAGGGTTTAAGAGCTTGTCGGGGTCTACCGTTGCGCTGGCTTGCCTCTATCGTCGGTTTTACCGATGAATTCCTTATCGGCGCTTTGGGTAGAAAGGGCGGGACGAGAAGTCTCCCACGGTCTGTACTGGTCAGAGTCAGAATCGAGCTTTTAGTCCCGCCCACCCCTTCAAGTCTAAACATACAAGCGAGCTTGGTCCGGGCGGCGATCCGACGATGGGGCCATCACATTCAACATTGATGTCGACTGTCCGGCCGCTATCGTCGGATCGCCGCCCGGACCAAGCACGCTCCCACATTTTGGACGGCGGTCACCCTTCGAACCACTCCCGCCGCTCTTCGAAGGTGTTCTGGATCAGATCAACGATCATCTGCACCTGCGCTGAACCCTCGGACTCGGCATTGACCGCCATCCACACCTGGCGCTGCATCGGTTGACTGAACAGCCCCGGCAATTCAATCAGGCCGCGGTCGAATCGACTGATGTATCCGGGCAGCAGGCCAATGCAGGCGCTGCAACGGATCATCTCCAGCATCAGCTCATAGGAATGCAACTGCACCACCCCGGCCAGGCGCTGGTCCACGAGGGTATTCCACGGGCGAAAACAGTCGACCTGACGGTCATGCTGCCATTGCACCAGCAGGAAATCCGCCAGGTCATCGAGGCTGTCAGGGCGGGACGCGACCCGTGAATAACGTTTGGCGATGTGGGGCAGGTAGTCGAGCCGCGCCAGACGCCGAGGCTCGCTGACAGCAAAACTCGGGCCTGGCAGCGGTGAATCGGTGCCGGCCAGCCACAGCACCACATCGGCACTGACCGCTTGCAGGGACAGTTCACTGTCGAGGGTGATGATGTCCAGGCGCACGCTGGCGTTACGCCGCAACAAGGCAACCAGATCGCGACCGAGAATGTCATGCAGGATCGATTCGGCGACGGCCAGGCGAATCAACGGCTGTTCGGTCACCGGCAAATCGCGCTCGTGGGCCAAAGCAATCAACTGCGATTGCAGCTGCACCCCGTCACGACTGAGGGCAACGCCATTCTCTGAGTGGCTGAAAAGCGAACACTGCAGGTGCGCTTCAAGCTGCGCCAATTGTTTGCGCAGCTGGGTGGTCTTGATGTTGAGACTGCGGGCCGCTTGCATGAAACAGCCGCAACGGGCACTGACCCGAAAAGACTGCGCCAGCACCGGATCGATCCCTGCCGCCAGTGCGCGCCAGGATGAAGTCTTTTCAACGGGCGAGCGGTACTCGGCAATTTGCTGACGATCCGTGGTTTCCATAAATGGCATCGCTGACTCCCTGTCGATCTGTCCTTGAAAGCCTCATCCTGCGCAGCGTTTATGAACCTGATGTGACACTCGGGGCGGAAAATCGATTCAGCCGCCAGGGGTTTGCCGGAAACTCACCGCCAGGCGATTCCAGCTGTTAATCGTGGTGACGGCGATGGTCAGGTCGACCATCTCGCCTTCGCTGAACTGCTCCAGGGCCTGCGCGTAGACGTCGTCCGGCACATGGTTTTCAGAGAGCAAGGTGACGGCTTCGGTCCAGGCCAGCGCCGCGCGTTCTCGCGCATTGAAGAAGCCGCTGTCGCGCCAGACCACGATCGAATACAACCGACGGTCAGTCTCGCCCAGGCGCCGGGCATCCACCGAGTGCATGTCGGTGCAGAAGGCGCAGCCATTGAGTTGCGAGGCTCGGATTTTGATCAAGTGCAGCAAGGCCGGCTCGATGCTGAGGTTGCTGGTCAAGGCCTCCATGGCAATCATCGCTTTCATCGCTTTCATCGCTTTGGGCGATGCGCTGTAGTAATCCAGGCGGGGGTTCATGGAGTGACCTCGTGGATCGAATGTGTGCCCCTCAAGGTAGGCGTTGATACGCAGGCGTTACAGATCCAATTCTGCGAAATACCCGTGGACCACTCAGGCACCAGACCAATCGGAGGTTTTTCGCCCTCGCAACTTTTGCGCTGGCGCTCATGCGGGTAATCTGGCCCGACGCACACGCGCCTCAATCGCCCCAGGAGCCTCGCCGGTATGGAACTTCACGTTGTCATCAACGGCCGCAAGGACCTGGCAGGCCAGTTGTACAATCAACTGCGCAGCGCCATCGAATCCGGCCGTCTGGCAGCCGGGACGCAACTACCGCCCAGTCGTTTACTCGCTGAACAATTGGGCATTTCGCGCAAGACCATTTCCGACACCTACACGCAACTGACCTACGAAAACTTCCTCACCGGGGTCATCGGCAAAGGCACCTACGTCAATGCCCGACCGGCGAAAATCACCCGTAAACAGAGCCATTCGGAGTTGGCCAGTGCCGAGGTCATCGAGTCCTGGCGCAACCTGCCGGTGTTCCTTCGCCATCCGACACTGGAAGGCTCGTTGCGCTACGACTTCATCGGCGGCGCCACTAGCAAGGGCCAGTTTCCCCAGGATGACTGGCGGCGCTGCACCGCTCACGCCTTGCGCCAGATCGCCGCTTCCAAGGGTTTCTACAGCCTGCCCGAAGGCCTGCCGGCGCTACGCAATGCGATCGCCCGGCACATCGCGTTTTCCCGCGGGGTCAATTGCCAGGACGAAGACGTGGTCGTGTGCAACGGCGCGCAACAGGCACTGGACCTGATCTCCCGGGTGCTCACCCGTCCCGGCAGCATTGTCGCCATGGAAGACCCCGGCTATCCGCCTGCACGCCTGTTGTTCGGTACCCACGGCGCCACGGTGATCGGCGTCCCGGTGGATGCGGAAGGCATTCAGGTGGACAAGATTCCCCTTGGCACCCGGCTGATCTATGTCACTCCGTCCCACCAGTTCCCGCTCGGCATGCCGATGAGCCAGGCGCGCCGGGTGGCGCTGCTGGAGCGGGCTCATGAGTTGGGCGCGATCATCATCGAGGACGATTACGACAGCGAATTCCGCTACGAAGGCCGGCCCACCGACTCGCTGCAAAGCATGGACGAACGCGGCATCGTCGCCTACGTCGGAACCTTTTCGAAAACCCTGCTGCCGGAGCTGCGCCTGGGTTATGCGATCCTGCCGCCAGCGATTCTCGAAGCGGTCATTCGCGCCAAGCAGCTCACCGATCTGCACACGTCCACCCTGCCCCAATGGGCGCTGGCCAAGTTCATCGCCGAAGGCTGTCTGCTCAAGCACATTCGGCGCTGCCATACGATCTATGCCGGGCGTCGTGAGCGGATCCTCGAGCGCATGGCCGGCGATCTTTCACCGTGGCTAGAGGCTGTCCCGACTACCGCCGGGTTCCACATGGTGGTTATGTGCAAAGTGTCTATCGATATTCCATTGGTGATTACACTTGCGAAAAAGGTCGAAGTCGGGCTGTATCCCATCGACAGTTTTTTCTATCAGCAAGCGCCGCAGGCCGGGCTTTTCCTCGGTTTTGGCGCCATCGAAACCCTCGACATCGACATCGCCCTGGACCGCCTGCGGGACATTTTGCAGCAGGTTGCCTGACGGATTGGTCTGCGTTTTTATCCCGCGATTGGCTATTGGTGGTCCGGGGATGCGGGCCTATCCTGCATAAGTGTTATCCCTCAATGAGCAGGATTCGTCCGGCCTGATTCAGGAGTGTGAGCAATGTCCAACGAAGTGATCAATACCGTTAAGGTGCAGGCCGCCGCCGGCCGCTCGGACGAACTGGGCAAGCAACTGCAAAAAATTGTCGACACCCTGCGCGAACTACCGGGCTGTGATTCCTATATGGTCGACCGCTGCCCCGAGGACGACAACCGCTGGACTGTCAGCGCCCGCTGGCAATCGGAAGCGGCCATGCAAATGCATTTCAACTGCCCTGAAGTACAAGGCTTTATCGGCCTGATCGACAGCCGTCTGGCCAACAGCGTCGACTTCAACAGTTTTCCTATCGTTTAGAAAATTAGGTCGCCGCCTTCGGCCACTCCTACAGGGCAATGGGTACCCCTGCAGGAGTGGCTGGAGGCGGCGATCTTGTTTTTTCAACGCGCATGATTGGTCCCCTCGCCTTCACGAAAATTGGCTGTTTGATTGGCCTTGGCCGAGACTTACTGTGGTCCCTGACGACTAACCAAAGCAGGTGATACCCATGAAAGCCTTCCGCTACTGCGCTGCCCCCCTCGCCGCTCTCGCCGCCCTCGCCCTGACCGTTTCCGCTGCGGCATTCGCCCACGAGCCTTCGGAAAAAGTCACGGTGTTGCAGGACCAGATGCTGAAAAACGTGCCGGGTAAAAAAGCGCTGATGATCGAAGTCGATTACAAACCCGGCCAATCGTCCATTGCCCACAAGCACGAGGGCACGGCCATGGCTTACGTTATTTCTGGATCGATCGTTTCTCAAGTGAAAGGCGAGCAACCGAAGACCTACAAGGCCAGTGAGTATTGGTATGAACCGGCCGGATCGGAACATTTGGTCTCGAAAAATGCCAGCGCCACCAAACCTGCCAAACTCTTGGTGTTTATGGTGTTAGCGCCCGACGAAAAAGTATTGATCCCTTTGGAAAACTGATAGCTGTTGCGCCAGCCATAAATAAACAGGCTCGAATTAAGCATTCGGGCCTTTTTATTTCCCGGCGTAATTAACCGGGGTCTTTTAAACCAAACAAAACTAGTAGTCACCTGACAAGTGCAGTGATTGGCCATTTCATTCAGTGACGACAGGTTTAGTCTGGAATCTCCGCCGCCTGTGTCCGGCCTATCAACGTTCCGACCCAAGTTGTTTCACGGGAGAAACACCATGAAACTTGCACTTGTCAGCACCTTGACGATGACGATTCTTTTAACGGGCTGTTCAATACCCACTGCACCGAAGGCTGTTTCTTCGCTCGACGGCGTCTTCACCGAGCCGGTGGGCCGCAGCAGCGCCACGCATGTCACCAATGGCAGCAACGTGTCCCTGGGCATCGTCTACAGCCGCAACACTCAGACTAACCGCGCCTACCTTCAGGATTACCAGGCCAACGCCGGCACCGGTTTCGGCCAGAGCCTGCTGGTGCAGTCGATTCACGACGCCTACGTTGCCACCTCCAAACCGGACCTTGCGGTGGACTGGGTCAAAGCATCCTTGCAACGTCAGTTTGGCTCGGTGACCGTATACCCCGACATGCAAAGTCTCAGGGCAGCTAAACCGGACGTGGTCGCCATCGTCGACACGCGCAGTCAATTGATGACATCTCGCAGTTCGGATATCAGCGCGAATGTCAGCGCAGCGTTCTACGACACCCACTTCAACTACATCGGCACTGCGCAAGGGCATGACGCTAAAGAACTGAGTCCGGTATGGGCGGACTATAAACGCAGCGAAGAGATAGTTGCCGACATTAACGAACAACAAAACGTGCAAGTTCGGGCCTTGCAGAAGTTTGACCAGTCGCTCAGCAATTTATTGACTAGACCGACAGATAAAGTGTCGATGATCGATAACACAACAGGCATAAATTTGTATTGAATGTGATACCCCCTTCGCGAGCAAGTCCGCTCCCACATTGATTATGTGTACGACGCAAAACTAATGTGGGAGCGGGCTTGCTCGCGAAAGGGTCCGACCAAACGACACAAATCCATCAGACCAAAAAAAAGCCCCGCCTCTTTCGAGACGGGGCTTCTTCATTCAGCGCCTGATCAGGCGGCCGGCTCCAACTCAGCGCTGGCAGTGACAGCGGCAGTGGTAGGCACTACCGCTTGACCGCTCAACGCCAGATCCAGCAACTCACGGTTGGCCACCGCATACATGGCGTAATCAGTGCCGCTGGCGGCACGGATTTCTACCAGCATGGCGCGCCAGCGTTCGATCATGCCTTCGTGCTCTTCCATCCACAGCTCCAGACGGGTTTCCACGTCCTGGGTGCCGTCGCCCTGTTGCAGGACCGAGATGGTGATTGCACGTTGTTGCCAGTCGACGTCATCTCGGAACGCTTCACGGGCCAGGGCCTGCCAGTTGTTTTCAACCGGCAGAGCGCTGATCTGTTGCAGGTACCAGGTGATGTCCAGCGCGCTACCAACAGCGAAGTAAGCCTTCGCCACGTCAGCTGCGTTCTGACCGGTCACGTCGGACGCTTCGATGATCGGCAGCAAGGTGTACAGGTGAGTGGTGCCTGCAACCATGCGCGCCAGCAACTCAGGAACGCCAGCCGCAACGTACGCCTGATAACGGGTCTGCCAGCCTTCGCGGGTCGGGCCTTCCAGCAGTTCGTCGAGCTTGAGGCCCAGCGCTGCCAGATGTGGACCGAAGTGCGCGACGTCACGGGCAGCATTCTGCTCGTTGCGACGGCTGCGCAGGAACCAGCGCGTAGCGCGACGGCCCAGACGCATCAGCTCATCCATCAGTTCCAGTTGCACGTCAGCGGAAACCTGGTAGTCCAGGGCTTCTATCTGCCGGAACCAGTGCGGGAGGTGGAAGATATCCCGAACAATTACATATGCACCGGCAACATTCGCCGGGCTCATGCCGGTCGACTCTTTGAGTCGTTGAACGAAGGTGATGCCCATGTGGTTGACCAGATCGTTGGCGATCTGGGTGCTGACGATCTCACGCTTCAGGCGGTGACGGCGCATGGCGTCGGCGAACTTGCTCACCAGGGTCGGCGGGAACGCAGTTTCCATGTCGCGCGTCAGGTAAGCGTCATCCGGCACCTGGGAGTTGAGCAGCGCTTCCTTGAGGTCGATCTTGCTGTAGGAGATCAGCACCGACAGCTCGGCACGGGTCAGGCCGTGGCCTTCCGCGAGGCGCTCGTTGATCGCTTCTTCAGACGGCAGGAACTCGATGGCGCGATCCAGCTTGCCGCGGCCTTCCAGATCGTTCATCAGACGCTTGTATTCGGCAATCCGCACGAAGGCACGGCGTGCTGCGAGAGACAGCGCCTGAGTCTGCTTGTAGTTGTTACCGAGCACCAGGTTGCCGACTTCGTCGGTCATGCTCGCCAGCAACTGGTTACGTTGCTTGTCGGTCATGTCACCGGCATGAACCACTTCGTTCAGCAGAATCTTGATGTTCACTTCGTGGTCAGAGCAGTCCACACCACCGGCGTTGTCGATGAAGTCGGTGTTGGAACCGCCGCCATTGAGGCCGAATTCGACACGACCCAGCTGGGTCATACCGAGGTTACCGCCCTCGCCCACGACTTTGCAGCGCAGTTCGTTGCCGTTCACGCGCAGTGCATCGTTGGCCTTGTCGCCGACATCGGCGTGGCTTTCGCTGCTGGCTTTGACGTAAGTACCGATACCGCCGTTCCACAACAGATCCACCGGTGCCTTGAGCAAGGCATTCAGCAGTTCGGTCGGGGTCAGCTTGTCCGCCTGAATGTCGAAGCGCTCTTTCATCTGCGGGGAAATCGCGATGCTTTTCGCGCTACGGGAGAAGATCCCGCCGCCTTCGGACATGATGCTGGTGTCGTAATCCGACCAGGCCGAACGCGGCAGGTCGAACAGGCGCTGACGCTCGGCGAAGCTGTTGGCCGGCTCCGGGTTCGGGTCGATGAAGATGTGCAGGTGGTTGAACGCTGCGACCAGTTGCAGCTTGTCGGACATCAACAAGCCGTTACCGAATACGTCACCGGCCATGTCGCCGACGCCGACCACCGTGATGTTGTCTTCCTGAACATTGATGCCGCGTTCACGGAAGTGACGTTGAACGCCAACCCACGCGCCCTTGGCGGTGATGCCCATTTTCTTGTGGTCGTAACCGGCCGAGCCGCCCGATGCGAATGCATCGCCGAGCCAGAAGCCGTAGTCGATGGCGATGCCGTTGGCGATGTCGGAGAAGGTTGCAGTGCCTTTGTCCGCTGCCACCACCAGGTACGGGTCATCATCGTCATGACGCACGACGTTGGCCGGCGGTACCAGCGCGCCGTCTTTCAGGTTGTCGGTGATGTCCAACAGGCCCGAGATGAAGATGCGGTAGCAGGCGATGCCCTCGGCCGCGATCTCGTCACGGCTGCCGCCCAGTGGCAAGCGACGCGGCAGGAAGCCGCCCTTGGCGCCCACCGGCACGATGACCGAGTTCTTCACTTGCTGGGCTTTTACCAGGCCCAGGACTTCGGTACGGAAGTCTTCTTCACGGTCGGACCAGCGCAGACCACCGCGAGCAACGTTGCCGAAGCGCAGGTGCACGCCTTCGACGCGTGGCGAGTAAACGAAGATTTCGAACTTCGGTACTGGCTTCGGCAGCTCTGGAATCTGGTGCGGGTTGAACTTGAAGCTGAAGTAGGACTTGTTCTGACCGTGCGCGTCGGTCTGGTAGAAGTTGGTCCGCAGGGTGGCCTTGATCAGGTCCAGGTAGCGACGCAGGATACGGTCTTCGTTCAACACCTGGACGTCGTCCAGTGCGCTCAGAATCGCGTGTTCCAGACGTTGCTGCTTGTCTTCCAGATCGTCAGTACCGAGCTTGCGGGCCAGGTAGAAACGGGTTTTGAACAACCGGGTCAACTCGCGAGCGATGTCGGTGTGGTTGTTCAGGGTGCTGGCGATGTAACCCAGGTCGAAGCCCAGGCGAATCTGCTTCATGTAACGGGCGTAGGCACGCAGCAGCGCGACATCGCGCCATGGCAGGCCGGCGGTCAGCACCAGGCGGTTGAACGCATCGTTCTCGGCATCGCCGCGCACGATGTGGACGAACGCGTCCTGCAAGGTGTCGTTGAGTTGCTGGATGTCGAGTTCCAGGCCTTCAGCGGCGGTGAACGCGAAATCGTGAATCCAGAACTCGCGGCCATTGTTGTGACGCAGGCGATACGGGAATTCACCCAACACGCGCAGGCCAAGGTTTTCAAGGATCGGCAACACGTCGGACAGTGCCAGCGGGGTATCGGCGTGATACAGCTTGCAGTGCAGCTCGCGTTGACCGGACACCTGGCCCAGTGGCTGATAGAAGCTCATCACCAGCGGATTGGATTCTTTCAGGCTCAGCAGGTGCTGCATGTCGACCACAGCCGAATGCGCGGCGAAACGCTCGCGGTAACCGGCCGGGAAGCCTTTCGGGAAGTCGGCCAACACGTTGGTGCCATGGGCTTCGCCGAAGGTTTCGACGGTCAGGGCCGAGTAGTCGTCCTGCCAGCTGCGGCAAGCCTGGATCACTTCGTTTTCCAGCTGCTGCGGGTCGATGTCCAGACGGTTTTTCGGATCAACACGCAGAATCAGTTGCACACGGGCCAGCACGGACTCGGAGAAGAAGGTCCAGAACTCGCAGTCCGAGGCTTTCAGGCGATCCATCAGCACTTGCTGGATCTTCTGGCGCACTTCGGTGGAGTAGATGTCGCGCGGCACGTAGGCCAGGCAGTAGCAGAAGCGGCCGTACGGGTCTTTGCGCAGGAACACGCGAATCTTGTTGCGTTCCTGGATCTGCACAATCGACATCACGGTGGCAAACAGTTCGTCGACCGGGGTCTGGAACAGGTCGTCGCGGGGCAGCACTTCAACTACCTGCGCCAGTTCCTTGCCCAAGTGAGCCTTGGCCTGGAAGCCGGAACGGCGTTCGATTTCTTCGACCTTGCGGCGGATGTACGGGATGACCCGCACGCTCTCGCCATACACCGAGGAGGTGTACAGGCCCATGAAACGGCATTCCTTGATGACGTTGCCGTCGGCGTCGATTTCACGGATCGACACGTAATCCGGGTAAGCCGGACGGTGTACACGGCTCGGGTGCGCAGCCTTGGCGAACGACAGCAGCGTCGGTTCGCGCAGGTAGTTCACGGCGTAGTCTTCGATGCGCAGGTCATCGTAGGTCAGGCCGGTGCGCAGCAATTTGGTCAGGCCGAGGAAGGAGTCCTGGTCGTAAACGATGTGGCCGCCATCAGCTTCATCGCGAACCACGAACTCTTCATAGCCGAGGAAGGTGAAGTGGTTGCCCACGAGCCATTCCAGGAAGCTTTTGATTTCGGCTTTTTCTTCAAAATCGACAGCGAACTGGCTGTTGTCCAGGCCGGTGAGGATTTCCTGGACCTTGGCTTTCATCGGCTCGAAATCGGCGACCGCGACGCGGACTTCACCGAGAACCTGTTCCAATTCCTTGCTCAGGACATTCAGTTCGGCCGAGTTGGCGCAACGGTCGATTTCCAGGTACATCAACGACTCTTGCAGTACGTCGTCGCCCTGGGTGCCTTTCGGCAGGATTTCCAGCAGCTCGCCCTTGCTGCCGCGACGCACGCTCAGCACAGTGGTTTGCAGGGTGTGGATGCTGTAGCCGCGACGGTTCAGCTCGGTGCGTACCGAGTCCACCAGAAATGGCAGGTCGTGGTGCAGCACTTCGACCGCGGTGTGGGTCGACTGCCAGCCGTGGCGTTCGTAATCGGGGTTGTAGACGCGCACTTGCGGTTGCGCGTGATCGAAGCGCTCAAGCAGGCGCCACGCAGAAAGGGTGCAGCCGGCGAGGTCGGACAACCGACGCTGGGTCAGCTCGTCCAGGGAAATGATGCCGAAAAATTGTTCCGCGAACAGCGCCACTTGTGGCAGTGCCTGTTCACTGATGTGCTGGGCCAGTGCCGCTTGCAGTTGGTGCTGGAAGTCGGCTTTGCTGGCTGCGGTGAAGAACGCCATCTGTGGTACTCCGCTTGGGCTTGTTATTGATGGAAGCGTCGCGTGCAAACCCCTTTCGGGGTAATCCGTCACCCTGTTCCTGATTCTCGGGCAGAGGAAACAGGATGACAGGTGGGTGAAGCTGGACGAGACACTCAGGTCACATTCACCTTCCATGAATGGGCATCTGCAAAAACGACTGGGCAAGGTACAGCGCAATGTCTTTACAGGTGCTCATCCGTTGCGCAGCTTAACCAGTGCGGCAAGGCCCGTGCTTGCAGCGCTGCGACATATTCGGTCATCGGTACGCAGCTTGCGCCTTGTGCATCGAACAACACTAGCAGCCGCACAGCAAAACGGGGGATTCAAGCCCGGTTTTGCGGCACATCCGTACCAGAAATGACCAGCAACACCCCAAATGTTCACGACACATCCTCTGACACTCAGGCGAGCAGAAATTCCCGAGGGCTGGCAGAATCGCCCTTTGTTCGTCTTCACAACGCTCGTCGAGCCAGGAATTCCCCATGCAAATGACCACCGCCCTCTTGATCGTCAACCCGTGCGACGACGAAGAAGACAACATGGCCATGCTCTGCTGCCACAGCGATCAGGGCGATATGTTCCTGATGACCCGCTACCCGGACGAGGACGCGCTGGACATCACCCTCGACGGCGAGCCTTCGACGCTGGACGGCGTCAAAGTCACCCTCAGCCCTACCCGCCTGCTGATCGAAATCGCGGCGGCGGACGCTGATGCGCTGAATGGTGATGATTCGCTGGAAATCATTCACAGCACTGATGCGGCGGATTTGGCGGAAGTGGAAGAAACACTGCAAAACATCCTTAAAGGCACTGGCACCTATATCAGCCAGCTCTAAGCCTCGGATTCTCGAGTGTCTGAACTGGCGCCATCGCGAGCAAGCTCGCTCCCACATTTGATCGCATTTTCTTGAAACAACTCGGTCACCTGTGGGAGCGAGCTTGCTCGCGATGAGGCCCGAGAGTTCACTCCCCTACCCTGGTCCTACAAATTTCAAACAATCTTGCCGGTCAATTCCCGCACTTTGCACAAAATGCCGTTAGTCGCCGCCCCCCGCGATAGATTAAAGTAACGCCCCCAGCCCTGGCGTTATTCGAACGTCTTCGGTCACCCTTTCCAGGAACAGTCATCGATGGAACATCGTGAAGCGCTGCTAGCGCTGCGAACCTTTCTTTCAACGCAGATTCTCGGCCAGGAAAAACTCATCGAGCGCTTGCTCATCGCCTTGCTCGCCGACGGCCACATGCTGGTCGAGGGCGCTCCGGGCCTGGCCAAGACCAAGGCCATCAAAGAACTCGCCGAAGGCATCGAAGCACAGTTCCATCGCATCCAGTTCACCCCCGACCTGTTGCCCGCCGACATTACCGGTACGGAAATCTATCGCCCGGAAACCGGCAGCTTCGTGTTCCAGCAAGGCCCGATCTTCCACAACCTGGTGCTGGCGGACGAAATCAACCGTGCCCCGGCCAAGGTTCAGTCGGCCTTGCTCGAAGCCATGGGCGAGCGCCAGGTCAGCGTCGGGCGCAGCACATACGAGCTGTCGCCGCTGTTCCTGGTAATGGCCACGCAAAACCCGATCGAGCAGGAAGGCACCTATCCATTGCCCGAAGCTCAGCTCGACCGGTTCCTGATGCACGTGAAAATCGGCTTCCCGGACGCCGCCGTCGAACGTCGGATCCTGCAACAGGCCCGTGGCGAAGCGTTGAATGGCGAAACCAAGCCCGAGCGCCGGGTCAGCCAGCAGGCGATCTTCGCCGCGCGCAAGGAAATCCTCGGCTTGTATATGGCCGACGCCGTGGAGGAATACCTGGTGCAACTGGTCATGGCCACGCGCACCCCGGCCAAGTTCGACCCGGAGATGGCCGAGTGGATCGCCTACGGCGCCAGCCCGCGCGGTTCGATTGCCCTCGACCGTTGCGCCCGGGCCCACGCCTGGCTGGCCGGTCGCGACTTTGTCAGCCCGGAAGACATTCAAGCGGTGCTGTTCGATGTGCTGCGTCACCGCATCATTCTTTCCTTTGAAGCCGAAGCCGCGGGCATCGACCAGGACCGAGTGGTCCAGCGGATTCTCGACGTCGTAGCCGTCGCTTGACCCCGATGAACGCCCTCCTGCCGCCCGAGCCGGGCATCCGTGTCAGCCTCGCCGAGCTGATCGAGATGCGCCATCGCGTGCGTGAAGTGCAACTGTTTTCCACGCCGAGCCAGCGCAGCCCGCTGATCGGCTTGCACCACTCCAAACTGCGCGGGCGCGGGGTGGACTTCGATCAGGTGCGGGTCTATCAGGCCGGCGATGATGTGCGAAGCATCGACTGGCGCGTCACCGCCCGCACCCAGGAACCCCACACCAAGCTGTTCCATGAAGAGCGCGAGCGGCCGATTTTCATCATGGTCGAGCAAAGTCGCCGGCTGTTTTTCGGCTCGGGGCTGATGTTCAAATCAGTGCTCGCCGCCCAGGCCGCGAGCCTGATCGGCTGGGCCGCACTGGGTCATAACGATCGCGTCGGCGGACTGGTGTTCGGCAACAACGAACACTATGAAATCAAGCCACGACGCAGCAAACAGAGCCTGCTGCAGTTGCTCAACCGTCTGGTGCGAGTCAATCAGTCGCTGCACACGGAAAACGAGCCGGACCGGGACGCCTTCAACATTGCCCTGCGCCGTGCCCGGGAAGTCCTGCGCCCCGGCAGCCTGGTGATCATAATCTGCGACGAACGCACCTTGTCCGATGGCGCCGAGCAACAGCTTAGTCTGTTGTCGCGGCATTGCGATCTGTTGCTGCTGCCGGTATCTGACCCTCTCGATCACGCCCTGCCCGCCGCCGGACTTTTACGTTTCGCCGAACGCGGTGCGCAACTGGAACTCGATACCCTGAATTTCGAGCTGCGCCAGACCTATCGCGCCCAGGCCGAAGCGCGCATCGCTCGCTGGGAATTGCTGGCGCAGAAGCTGCGGGTATTGCTGATGCCCCTGAGCACCCAGAGCGAGATGGTTGAACAATTGCGCGAGTACCTGAACCCACAGAAACCGGGGAAAGGCCGATGAGCAGCCTCGATCAACTGCAACCACTGATCTCCCCGCCACCGATCGAAATCTGGCCTCCGGCACCGGGCTGGTGGCTGTTGCTGCTGTTACTGCCGCTCATCGGTTTCGGTCTGTGGAAGGCCAGGCACTTCTTTGCGAACAAACGCCCGATCGTGCGCACCGAACAACCGCTGGACCCGGTGCGCCTTGCCGCGCTGGCAGAACTCGCGCGGATGCCAAAACCCTACGACGGCGCTCCGGCCGGTGCCTGGTTGCAGCAACTCAACGGTTTGCTCAAACGCCTGTGCCGCAACCACTACCCCTACAGCCAGAGCCATACCCTCAATGGGCGCAAATGGCTGGCATTCCTCGACAATCGTTGCCCGGCCGCCGGCCTGACCCGCTGGATGGTGCTGGTCGAAGGCGCCTACAAACCCGAATGCAAACTCGACGACAAGGCCATCGCCGGCCTGACTCAAGCGGTCGACACCTGGATTCGTAAACATGTTTGAGTTCGCCTGGCCGTGGATCTTTGCCCTGCTGCCGCTGCCCTGGCTGATGCGCATCGTGCTGCCTGTCGCCGACAGTGGCGAACCGGCGCTCAAGGTCAGCTTCCTCGGCGACCTCGAAGGCCTGGTCCGCCGCCGCGCCCGGGCCAACCTGCCGGCCTGGCGCCAACAGGCACCGTTCATTCTGCTGTGGCTGTTGCTACTGATCGCGGCGGCGCGCCCGCAATGGCTTGGCGAACCGCTGCCCATCGCCGCCAGCGGTCGCGATCTGCTGGTAGCGGTCGACGTGTCCGGCTCGATGGATTTCCCCGACATGCAGTGGCAGGACGAAGACGTCAGTCGACTCACGCTGGTTCAGCACTTGCTCGGTGACTTCCTTGAAAGTCGCGATGGCGATCGCGTCGGCCTGATCCTGTTCGGCAGCCAGGCGTATCTGCAAGCACCGCTGACGTTCGACCGGCACACGGTGCGCGTGTGGCTCGACGAAGCGCGGATCGGCATCGCCGGCAAGAACACCGCCATCGGCGATGCCATTGGCCTGGCCCTCAAACGCCTGCGCCAACGCCCGGCACAAAGTCGCGTGCTGATTCTGGTCACTGACGGCGCCAACAACGGTGGCCAAATCGATCCGCTTACGGCTGCGCGGCTGGCGGCCAGCGAAGGCGTGAAAATCTACCCGATCGGTATCGGCGCCGATCCGGAGCAAAGTGGCACGTTGGGTTTCCTTGGGGTCAACCCGAGCCTCGACCTCGATGAACCCTCCTTGATGGCGATCGCCGAAGCCACGGGCGGCCAGTATTTTCGCGCCCACGATGACAAGGAACTGCAAGCGATCAAGGACACCCTCGACAAACTGGAACCGGTGACCCAGCAACCGACTCAGGCCCGCCCGGCTCAGGCGTTGTACCACTGGCCTTTGGCAATAGCGTTGCTGTTGAGCATGCTGTTGGTGGTTCGCGAGCGCTGGCCTGACAACCCGTTGCGGCGACTGTTTACCAAGGATCTGTTTTTGCAATCGCAACTGCCCGACTGGCGCCAGCGGCTTAAACGCCTGCGTCTGCGGAGGCGCCGATGAGTGCACTCTGGCCGTACTTGTTCCGCCCCTGGTGGTTGCTGTTGTTGCCATTGCTCGGCTGGTTGCTCTGGCAGCTCTGGCATCGGCAGAAACGCGCCGGGCGCTGGCAGATGATTCTGCCACCGGCCTTCCACGCGGCGTTGCTCAGTGGTGGCAACGGTCGCGACAGCAAATTGCCGTGGGTCATCCTTGGATGTGCCTGGGTGCTGACCGTTCTGGCGCTGCTCGGGCCGAGCTGGGAACGTGTCGAGCAAGCCAGTCAGAAACCCGCCGACCCGCTCGTCGTGGTCCTTGAGCTGACCCCGGAAATGCTCGCCACCGACGTACCATCCAACCGGCTGGAACAGGCCCGGCGCAAGCTGTTCGACCTGCTGGAGAACCGCAGCGACGCCCAGACTGCGATTGTCGTCTACTCCGGCAGCGCTCACACGCTGGTGCCGCTGTCGGATGACCTGTCGACCAGCCGCAATCTATTGGATGCCCTCAAGCCTTCACTGATGCCCCAAGCAGGACATCGCGCCGATCTGGCGGTGACCAAGGCCCTTGCCCTGCTGGAACAGGGCGCCCTCGGTGACGGGCGGATCCTGCTGATCGGTTCGACCTTGACCGAACTGGAACGCCATGGGATTGAGCAGGCGCTGGACGGCAAGTCGACACAATTTCTGATGCTCGGTATCGGCACTGCCGAAGGTGCGCCGATCACCCAGGAGGACGGCAGTTTTCTGAAGGACGACCAGGGCGCAATTCTGGTACCACATCTGGACGAACCAGGCCTGAAAGCCTTTGCCAACGACCTGAACGGAAGCTATCGCCACGCGCGCCTGGATGATGCCGACCTGCGCGCCCTCGGCTTGCTCGACGGTCCACGCGCGTTGCGCAACGACGGCCAGACTCTGCGCCTCGATACATGGGCCGACCAGGGTTACTGGCTGTTGTTGCCGTTGTTGCTGCTGGCGGCGTGCGCCGGCCGTCGGGGCTGGTTGTTCTGTCTGCCACTGCTCTTGCTGCTACCACAGCCGAGTTACGCCTTCGACTTCAACGATTTGTGGCTGCGGCCCGACCAACAGGGGCTGATCTTGCTGAAGCAGAAGCGCCCGGCCGAGGCTGCGCAGCATTTCGAAGATCGCCAATGGCAAGGCGTGGCGCTCTACGAGGCAGGCGACTACAGCGGCGCCGCCCAGCGGTTCGCCGAAGGCAGCGACGCCCACGCCCACTACAATCGTGGCAACGCCCTGGCCAAAAGCGGTGAATTGGAAGCGGCGCTGGACGCCTACGAACAGGCGCTGGAACGCCAACCGGATTTGCGCCCGGCCCTGACCAACAAGGCGCTGGTGGAAAGTCTGCTGAAGCAGAAAAACACTCCGCCGCCCGTTGCGCCGGACAAAAACGCTGGTAACGAGACCGAGCCCCCCACGCAAGAACCGCCGCCGGGCGCGGCCACGCAACCGTCGGATAAGGGCGAACCGAAAACCGACGGCCAACAAACCACGACGGACTCCGAGCAACAGAGCAAAACGCCGTCGAAACCCGGCACCAATGAAGTCCCGGGCAGCGAGCTGGGGAATGAAGACAGCACCCGACCACCGATGCGTCCGGCCAGCGACAGCATCGATGGTGAACAGCGCCAGGCGCTGGAGCAATGGCTGCGCAAGATCCCGGATGACCCGGGTGAATTGCTCAGACGCAAATTCTGGTACGAACAGCAACAACATCAGGATCAGGGAAAAACTCGATGACCCGCTTCACCACTTTCTTGCTCGCACTGTTGCTCTGCACTGTTCAGGCACAGGCAGCCGCGCTGGTCGCCAGTGTGGATCGCAGTCGCCTGAACAGCGGCGAAACGATTGAACTGACCCTCGAATCCAACGACGTGACGCAGTTCGGCAAGCCTGACCTGGCACCGCTGGAGCCGCTGTTCGAAGTGCGCGGCACCCGCCAGGTCAACCAGTTGACCACCCTGAACGGCGACAACCGTGCGACCACCCGATGGATCATCACCCTGCTGCCTCGGCAGAACGGCAGCGTGGTGATTCCGTCACTGCAACTGGGTGACGTGCAGAGCCAGCCAATCACCGTGCAAGTGGTCGAAACCGAAACCCAGGACAGCCCGACCAAACGGGCCCCGGTGTTCATCGACGCCAGCCTCGATCAAAACAGCGTGTACGTACAAGCCCAGGCAATCCTGACCTTGCGCATCTACCATTCGGTGTCGCTGTACGACGACAGCAGCTTGCCCCCTTTGCAAATCCCCGATGTGCGCATCGAGCAACTGGGCGAGGCGCGCACCTACGAGAAAGACATCAATGGTCTGCGCCACGGCGTGATCGAGATGCGCTACGCAATCTACCCGCAACACAGCGGTGAGTTGGTCATTCCGCCGCAGATATTCAATGCCGCACTCGTGGACGCACAACCCGCCAAGGACTCCGCCGCGCAGGCACCGAAATCCGGCAAACTGATGCGGGTCAGCTCCGCCGAGATTCTGCTGACGGTCAAGGCCAAACCCATCACCTACCCGGCCGACGTGCCATGGCTGCCGGCCCGCAGCCTCAGCCTGAGCGAAAGCTGGAACCCGGAACCGGATCACGCGCAAGTGGGTGATTCGTTGACCCGCAGCCTGACTGTAAAGGCTGAAGGCCTGGACAGTTCGCAATTGCCGCCGCTGCCCGCCACCGACGTCAACGGCTTGCGGCGCTACCCGGATCAACCGGTGCTGGGCAACCAGAACAGCGAGCGCGGGCTGATCGGCAGCCGCGAAGATCGTGAGGCCCTGGTGCCAACGCGCAGCGGCGCAATCGAGTTGCCAGCGGTTGAAGTGATCTGGTGGAACACCTTCGAGGACCATCTGGATCACAGCAGCCTGCCGGCCCGAACCCTGCCAGTGGCGAATAATCCGAGCCTGATGGTCGACACCCCGGCCGGCATGCCACAAGTCTTTTCCGCTGCCGACAACGAAGCCCTCTGGTGGTGGAAACTCAGCACCCTGATCCTGGCCTGCACTACCCTGCTGGGCTTCGGTCTCTGGTGGCGCGCCCGCTGGCAACCGGCGATCCTGCGCGCCGCGCAGACCGGCCCGAGCCCGCGCACCGTGCTCGACGATCTCAAGCGCGCCTGTCAGGCCAACGACTCCCACGCCACCCGCCAGGCCCTCGACGCCTGGGCCCGGCAACAACCGGAAACCCTGGCCGATATGGCGGCGCGTTTTGTGCCGCTGTCCGACGCCCTCGATGGCTTGAACGGCGCGCTCTACAGCGAAACCGGCCAGCATTGGCAAGGTGAAGACTTGTGGCGGGCGATCAAGGCGATCCCGATTGCCGAGCGGGTTCAGGACCCGGTGGGCGACAGTGGGTTGCCACCGCTTTATCCGAAGTAACGGCCCCTAGCTGTTGAGATGGAACTCGGCGTCCAGATGAATGGCCTGTAAAAAAGCGCTGTCGTGGGAGACGACGATCAATGCCCCTTGGTTCTGATTGAGCATCTGCTCCAGCGCAATTTTACTGGGCAAGTCCAAATGGTTGTCCGGTTCGTCCAGCAACAGCAATTGCGGTGGCCGCTGTGCATATAACTGCGCAGCCAGTGCGATTTTCAGACGCTCACCGCCACTCAACTGACAGGTCTTGAGCGTCGCACGATCCGCATCAATGCCCATCTGCGCCAACCGGGTTCGCGCCTCGGCTTCGGGCAACTGCGGATTACTCTCGTAGAGCCATTGCACCGCCGTGCGTTCGGGGTGCTGCAATCCGGCGTGTTGATCCAGCCAGCCAACATGACAACTGCGCACGACCTCGCCTTCGCGCACCGGCAGTTGGCCGGCAATCACCTGCAACAAGGTCGACTTGCCGCTACCGTTAGCGCCTAGGATAGCCATGCGCATAGGCCCCGTCAGCGTCAGATTGACCGGCGTTGCGTAACCGAACGGGAGAATGACGTCGCTGAGCTGCACAATCAGCTTGCCATTGGGCACTACGCTTTCCGGAGACAACATCATGCGTTGTATGTCCGGCGCACACCGCGCACGGGCCTCGGCGATCCGTTGTTGCTGTTGCTCCCGGGCCACCTGTTGATTGAGGCGCAATTTTCCCTGACTGTTTTCACTGCGCTCTTTCTGTGCGTTGGTGATCAGCTTGGTCTGATTGCCGTCGCGGGCCTGACGGTCTCCGCGCGCATTACGCCGTTGCTGACGCTCCATCTGCACGGCCATCTCACGTTGCTCGCGCTTGGCCTGCGCCCGCTCCCCTTGCAATGCCGACTGGAACGACTGCTGTTCTTGCTCGCGTGCCGCCGCATACTGACTGTAGTTGCCGCCATAAACCGCCAGCCCCAAAGGTGAAAGCTCGACAATTTCGTTTACGTGCTCCAGAAGACCCCGGTCGTGGCTGATCAACACCAGGCCGTTGGGCCAGCGATCGATCTGCTGCGATAACTTGTATTGCTGATCAATATCCAGGTGATTACTGGGCTCATCCAGAATGAGCCAGTCGGCTCTGGATAACCACGCCCCCAGCAACGCCACCCGTTGCCGTTCGCCACCACTGAGTGCATCGGTGCGCGCGTCGGCATTCAAATGGCCCAGGCCGATCTGCTGCAGTTCCGCCTCAAGGCGTGTGGCGCAATCCCATTGGTCGACCGCCAGCGAATGGTCGTCATCGTCGACGCTGCCTTGGGCAATGCGATCCAGCGCCGCCAGAATAGGGTCGACCCCGGCCAGCGCGGCAACGCTGGGATAGCGCTCGGGTTCCAGTAACTGCGCCACGGCGTAAACCCGGCCTTCGCGACGGACGATGCCGCTGGTGGGCCGTTGCTCCCCCGTCAGGAGCCGGCCAAGCAAGGACTTGCCACAGCCATTGGCGCCCACGATGCCGGTGGCCCTGGTACTGAAGGTGTGGTTCAAGTGATCAAACAGAACGCGCCCGTCGGGCAGGTTGAACGACACTTGATCCAGTTGAAGTAACCGTTGAGTCATGACGCCTCCTTAAACATTAAAACTCCCTGATGCTGCGCAGCAGCGTTCGACTGCCCTCTACCATACTGAAGCTGTACCCCCCAATCGACAGGCAATCTTTCAAGGCATTCAGCATCCCCGCTCTTTTGCCAGTAAACTCTCTCCCCTTTCGCCGTTGTCATTTTCCTCGCGGCCATTACCTTATTTCCTACGGAGTTCACCTTGCGTCTGTTTCACACCTCCGACTGGCACCTCGGGCAGAACCTGCACGGCCAGGAACGCGATTTCGAACACGCCTGCTTTCTCGAATGGCTGTTGCGCCAGCTGAAGCTGGACCAGCCTGATGTGCTGCTGATCGCCGGCGATATCTTCGACACGGTCAACCCGCCGGTCAAAGCCCAGGAACGTCTCTACGATTTCATCGTCAGCGCCCATGAACAACAGCCGAAGCTGACCATCGTGATGATCGCCGGCAACCATGACTCCGGTTCGCGGATCGAACTGCCCGCGCCATTGATGCGGCGTTTGCGCACGCATGCGCTGGGGCGTGTGCTGTGGCTGGATGACGGTCAACTCGACGCCGAGCGCTTGTTGCTGCCATTGCCGGATGCCAAGGGCAAAACCGTCGCCTGGTGCCTGGCGCTGCCGTTCCTGCGCCCCGCCGAAGTGACCGGCGCGCACTTGGGCGACAACTACCTGCGCGGCATCGGTCAGGTTCACGAATGGCTGATCGAAGCGGCTAATGCCAAACGCAAGCGGGGCCAGGCACTGATCGCTATCAGCCACGCGCACATGGCTGGCGGTTCGGTGTCGGAAGACTCCGAGCGCAGCCTGATCATCGGCAATGCCGAAGCGCTGCCCGCCAACCTGTTCGGGCCGAGCATCAGTTACGTCGCCCTCGGTCACTTGCACAAGCCGCAGAAGGTCAATGGTGAAGAGCGTATCCGCTACAGCGGCTCGCCAATTCCGCTGTCGTTCTCCGAGATTGGCTATCAGCACCAGATTCTCGACATCAAACTCGAGGGCGAAACCCTGGTCAGCGTCGAACCCAAACTGATCCCCCGGGCTGTGAATCTGCAACGCATCGGTCCCGCGCCATTGGCGGAAATCCTGCTGCAACTGGCCGACTTGCCGAACATCGACCTGCTGGCCGATATCCAGCGCCAGCCATGGCTGGAAGTTCGGGTGCGCCTCGATGAGCCGCAACCCGACTTGCGTTTTCAAGTGGAAACCGCCCTGCAAGGCAAAGCCGTGCGCCTGGTGCGGATCGCCGCTGAATACGCCGGCAACGGCAGCCGCGATGGCGTCGATGACGGCACGACCTTGATCGAACTCGACCAGCTCTCACCTCAGGAACTGTTCAGCCGCGCCTGGCAGGACAACTACGGCAGCGAGGTCGACGAGCAAACCCTCAAGGACTTCGCCGAGCTGTTGCAAGACGTGCAGATGGAGAGCGAACAACCATGAAGATCCTCGCGATCCGCCTGAAAAACCTCGCCTCACTGGCCGGGCCTTTTGAAATCGACTTTACCGCTGAGCCGTTGGCCAGCGCCGGTCTGTTCGCGATCACAGGGCCGACGGGCGCCGGTAAAAGCACCTTGCTCGATGCCTTGTGCCTGGCGCTGTTCGGTGCTGTGCCTCGGCTGAGCAATGCTCAGGTGTCTGCCAAAGCGCCAGACGCCGACGGCGAGATCAGCACTGGCGACCCGCGCACGCTGCTGCGTCGCGGCACGGGTGAAGGTTATGCCGAAGTAGATTTCGTTGGCATCGATGGCCGTCGCTACCGCGCTCGCTGGGAAGCTAACCGCGCCCGCGAGAAGGCCGGCGGCAAGCTGCAAGCCAGCCGCCAGAGCTTGCGCGACATCGATCTGGATCAACTGCTGGCCAGTCAGAAAGTTGAATTCAAAATCCATCTCGAATCCGTACTGGGCCTGAACTTTGAGCAATTCACCCGCGCGGTGTTGCTGGCCCAGAGTGAATTCAGTGCTTTTCTCAAGGCTAACGACAACGAACGTAGCGAACTGCTGGAAAAACTCACCGACACCGCGCTCTATACGCGCCTCGGCCGCCGGGCTTTCGACAAAACCAAAGAAGCTCGCGAAACCCACAAGCTGCTGCAGGACCAGGCCACCGGCGTGACACCGTTGTCGCCAGAAGCTCGGGCTGAACTCGATGAACGCTTCAACGAGGCTCAGCAACAACTCAAGAGCCAGCAAGCGCAACTCAAGCAATTGGAGCTGCAACACACCTGGCTCAAGGACCTGCGTCAATTGCAGGACGAGCAGCAGAGCGCCACCGAGCAGTTGCAATCGGCCCGGCAGCACTGGGAAGGTCTGGCCGGCGAACGTTTGAAGCTGACTCGCCTGGAGCAACTGGCCCCGCAACGGCACCAGTTCGCCCGCAAGACCGAACTCACCGCCCAGCTCACACCATTGGCTGCGCAGATTCAGCAGCACACCCAACAGCAAACCGAACTGAATGAGCGCCAGGCGCAACTCGAAAACAGCCTGAGCGCTGCGCAGACCGCACTGGTCGAAGCCCAAGGCCAACACACCTCCAGCGCTCCGCTGCTGCGTCAGGCCTTCGAAGAGCAAAGCACCCTCGCTCGCCTGGTCAAGGACGCCGGCCTCGGTGCCGACCTCAAGCAGCAGGCGGAACTGGCCTGCACTCAGAGCCAAAACACGATTCAAGGCTTGCTAGACCAACAGAAACAGGTCGCCGAACGTTTGCAGCGGATTGCCGGGGAGCTTGAGCAAAGCACCCCTCTGGCGCCCTTGTGCGATGCCTGGAACGCCTACCGTGATCGCCTGCAACAGCTGATGCTGATCGGCAATCGCCTGAACAAGGGCCAGGCTGAACTGGCCGCCCTGGAACAGAGCGCCGCTCGCGCTGCCGAGGACCTATCCACTCAGCGCCAGAGCCTTGAAGTGCTGTACAAAGAGGCCGGCGCCGAACCGGAGGCGGTGGCCGAACAGATCCAGATTCTCGGGAGTCTGTTGCAGGATAACCGCAAGCAACAGCGGGCCTTTGAAGAGCTGACGCGCCTGTGGGCCAGTCATCAGGAACTGGACAAGCGCGCGTCCGAACTCCAGCAGCGCCAGCTCACCGCTCAGCAAGAACGAGAACGTCTGACCCAGGGCGGTGTGAAAGCCAAGAACGAATTGGTCGTTGCCGAACAGACCCTGACCGTCACCCGCGAGCTGCTGGAACGCCAGCGCCTGGCCCGCAGCGCCAGCGTCGAAGAACTGCGCGAGCAGTTGCAGGACGATCAGCCGTGCCCGGTCTGTGGCAGCCCCGACCATCCTTATCATCAGCCCGAAGCCCTGCTGCAGAGCCTTGGCCGGCATGATGAAAGCGAACAGGCCAACGCCCAAAAAGCCGTCGACCTGCTGAAAGAAAAGCTCACTGACCTGCGTGCTGAAGTGGGCGGTGTGATTGCGCAGCAAAAGGAGTTGCTGCAACAACAAGAACACCTCGCGACCCAGCAGCAGAGCCTGGCACCGAGCCTTGAAGCACATCCGTTGTCTGCGCAGCTGCTCATGCAGGATGCGCTCAAACGCGATGCCTGGCTGGTGCAGCAAAGCAGTCAGCTAAACCAGAGCATCACTCAGGACGAACAACGGCAGACCGCCCTGCTCTCTCTGCAACAGGACGCCGCGCGCCTTCAACAGCAACTGCGTAGCGCTGAAGCGGCGAGCCAGCAAGCATCCCAGCACTTGGCCAACCAACAACGTGAGTTGAGCAGTGATCGCCAGCGTCTGGACGAGGAGTTGACGGCGTTCAGCAACCTGCTCCCGGCCGACACGCTGCAAGCGCTGCGCAACGAACCGGCCGCGACCTTCATGAAATTGGACCGGCAGATCAGCCAGCGCCTGGAACAACTCGATCAGCAACGCGATGAACTCAGCGAACAGCAACAACGGCAGCAGACGCTGGAGAAAGAACAGGACCGCCAACTCACTCGCCTCCAGCAGTTGGAAACGGCCCGCCAGCAGTTCACCGCTCTCGCCGACCAGCAACAGGCCTGCCAGCAAAAACTCACGCAATTGCTCGGCGAACACGCCAGCGCCGAGCAGTGGCAGCAGCAATTGGATCAAGCCGTCGAACAGGCGCGCAATGCTGAAGCGACGGCCAATCAGGAACTGCAAACCGTGCGTACGCGGCTGGTGCAGCTGGGCGCCGAACTCAAGGCCCAGCAGGAACGCTCGCAGGCACTGGAAACCGAAGATCGCGAGCTGAGCGGCAAGATTGCCGACTGGCGCGCCTTGCATCCGGAACTGGATGACGGTGGTCTGGAAGATCTGCTGAGTGTCGACGACCAGCAGGTCAGCGAACTGCGTCAGCAATTGCAGCAAAGCGAAAAAGCCATCGAACAGACCAAGGTTCTGTTGCAGGAACGCGATCAGCGTCTGCTCAATCATCAAGCACAGCACAACGGCAATCTCGACGCCGAACAGCTGGCGACGGCGCTTGCCGAGCTACAAAACCTGTTCACCGCCAGCGAACACCGTTGCGCCGAGCTGCGCGCCGAACAGGCCGAGGATCAGCGCCGGCAAAACGCTAATCAGGCCCTCGCGCAGCAGATCGCCGACGCCTACACCGAATACCAGCGCTGGGCACGTTTGAATGCACTGATCGGTTCGGCCACGGGCGACACCTTCCGCAAGATCGCCCAGGCCTACAACCTCGACCTGCTGGTGCATCACGCCAACGTTCAGTTGCGGCAACTGGTGCGGCGCTATCGCCTCAAACGTGGCGGCAGCATGCTCGGGCTGTTGGTGATGGACACCGAGATGGGTGATGAACTGCGTTCGGTGCATTCGTTGTCCGGCGGCGAGACGTTCCTGGTGTCGCTGGCCCTGGCGCTCGGTTTGGCGTCGATGGCATCGAGCACGCTGAAAATCGAATCATTGTTCATCGATGAAGGCTTCGGCAGCCTTGATCCGGAATCCCTGCAACTGGCCATGGATGCTCTCGACGGCTTGCAAGCGCAGGGACGTAAAGTCGCGGTGATTTCACACGTGCAGGAAATGCATGAACGGATTCCGGTGCAGATTCAGGTCCGCCGTCAGGGCAACGGCCTGAGTACGCTGGAGGTGAAATGAATACGCTGTATTCCTTCCGCCGCTGCCCCTACGCGATGCGGGCGCGCATGGCCCTGCGCTACTGCGGCGTTGCGGTGAACATTGTCGAGGTCAGCCTGAAGGCCAAACCTGCCGAAATGCTCGCGTTGTCGAGCAAAGGCACGGTGCCGGTGCTGAGCGTCGACGGTCAGGTGATCGATGAAAGCCTGGCGATCATGCACTGGGCGTTGGCGCAGAGCGATCCGCAGGATTGGTTGCTCAAGGATGACCCTGTCGGGCAGCAACTCATCGCCGGGTTGATCGAAGAAAACGATCAGATGTTCAAGGTGCATCTGAATCGCTACAAGTACGCCGAGCGATACCCCGAGCAGCCAATGGCGTTTTATCGCGCCGAGGGCGAGGTGTTTTTGTGCAGGCTTGATCAGTTGCTGGAAGGACGCGACTACTTGCTGGCCGAGCATCCGAGTCTGGCGGATGTGGCACTGATGCCGTTCGTGCGGCAGTTCGCCCATGTGGATCGCGAATGGTTCGGGCAGACGCCCTATCACCGCTTGCAGGGCTGGTTGCAGCGAATCCTTGAGTCGGATTTGTTTGTCGGCGTAATGCAGAAGGAGCCGCACCTCCCCCTGTAGCAGCTGGCGAAGCCTGCGTTCGGCTGCGCAGCAGACGTGAAACCAGAGCACGCGGTCTTCCAAATAGATCTGAAATAACGGATTTACGACTGCTGCGCAGCCGAACGCAGGCTTCGCCAGCTGCTACAAGGTGAGTCGTCTCAACGACTCAGGCCAATGCTTTACACATCTCTAACGCCGAGCAATCCACGTGGAACGGCCCGAAAAAACTGCCTTGGCGTTTGATCGGCGGATTGCCGGCCAGCAGCCCCAGGGCCTTCGCGGTTTCAATGTTACGAGCAAGGTTGTGATTGGCTTCGATAGTCCGTGCCACCGACCCCGCCGAGCCCTGTCCGATCCCCAACAAGGAGGATCCATTGGTCATGAACGCCAGGAAGGCGATGACCCAAAGTCTGTGCCCTATCATTCCCCGGCGACTCCTGCGAGTTCAGCGTGATCGACCATCGCGGTTTGCGAACGGTGTTCAAACTGGATGCCGGGATGAGCGACTTGAATCGGCGCATCGAGGGTCTGTTGCGATTGAGGCGAGAAGCTGACAACCAGCACCAGGACTACGTAAAGACCGATAGCCAGGTAGGCGCCGTGTTTGGCAGAAGTGATGATTGCGCTGGCCATGATGTTCTCCGCAGGCGTGTTTCGATGCCCACAGAATCGATCAAAAAAGCGGTGATAACCACTCAGGGTTATCCATAGTGACCATCAGCTTCGTTGATCATTAAGCCAGTCTATTTCAGTCTTCAATAAAACTCATCAAGCGCTCGCGGGCCGCATCCGGCTCGTCTGGAACGGGCTGGGCAGCCGAAAGAATGGGGGTGGAATAGAGAAACAGAAGAACCACGGCCAGACGCATTGCCATGCTGTCGATCCTTATCATGGGAAGGAGTCAAAAAATCAGCGTCAAATTTAAACTTATGGCCATGTGATATCAAGCAATACATTGATAGCAATATGATGCTGTCGTAAACGCGTTATGCAGGAGCGACATCACTCAGGTTTCTCAAAGCTTTTCAGCTCGATCGGCGCAAGTGACTTCGCTCCTGCATAAAAGGTGCAGGGTTCAAATTTCAGGCTTGGGTCTTGTGATCCAGAGCCGCGTAAAAGTTGGCGCTCTGTTGCAGGTATTTCTGGGTGTAGCTTTGGGCGTGGGATTTTTTGTCGCTGATTTCAACGTTGGCGCTGGCTGGCAAAGCAACGGTGGCTGAGATAGCGGAAGCGGCGATTACGGAGAAGAGATTGAAGTTCATGGCGATGTTCCTCGGATTCAGTTGGCTTGCTTGCCCGGTGGGGCCGTGAAGCAAACTTAACCTTCGAGGTTGGCGCCTTGAAATCTTTTGTAGCATTAGCAGATATCAGCGTCATTAATAGAAGGATGCAGGCCCCATCAACCGGGGCCTGCGGCCTATTGACGCACCATGAACTTGAGGTCGCTCGGGGCATCCATCGGCAGTTTTTGCACGGTTTTACCCAGCAGGCCTGTCTTTGAATCGCGCTCGACGACGACAATCTGGTTGCTTTTCTGATTGGCGATCAACAAGAACTTGCCACTCGGGTCGAGGCTGAACTCGCGCGGGTGATCACCTTCTACTGAACGGCGCTGCAGTTCCTTGAGGTGCCCGGTCGCAGGATCGATGGCGAACACCAGCAGCTGATTGGCGGTGCCACGGTTGCTGACGTAGAGGAACTTGCCATCGCTTGACGCGTGAAGTGCAGCGGCTGCCTTGTCCGAAACGGGCTGATCCGTCGCCAACTCAACCATCTGCGTTTGCTCGAGTTTGCCGTCCTTGTAATCGAACACCGCAACCTGCGCGCTCATTTCCATGGTCAGCCACGCGTGCTTGCCATTGGCACTGAACAGCAGATGACGCGGCCCGCTACCGGGTGGCAATTGGACGGACGCCGGTGTAGCGGCGGTCAAGGGCAGTTCCGGGTTGGCCTTTGGGTCGAAGCGGTAGACAAAGATCTTGTCAGCGCCCAAGTCATTGGAGAACACATACTGGCCGTCCGGCGACGAAACCGTTGAATGCACGTGCGCCGACATCTGCCGCTCTGGATTGACCCGGCTTGATGGATGGCTGCTCATCTGCACCACGGGCTTGAGCTTGCCGTCGGCACCTACCGGCAACACCGCCAGGGTGCCACCCGGATCTTCAGCCACTGAATAGTTGCTGACAAACAGGTGACTGGCTTCAACGCTGAGGCCCGAATGCGTCGGCTCGTTGCCCAGGCTTTGCACCTGATTGATCAGGCTCAGCTCATGGGTTTGGGGGTCGATCGCATAACTGCTGACACGCCCCACCGGATCGGTCTGTCCCGGGCCGTTTTCGTTGACCACGAACAGCTGACGCTGATCCTTGGACAGGGTCAGCCAGGATGGGTTTTCGCTCTTGACCACTTGCAGCGGCTTGGCATCGATCTGCCCGGTAGCACTGTCGAAGTTCAGGCGATAAATCCCCTGGCTCTGACCGGCTGTGTAGGAACCGACCAGCAACTGATAGTCGTCGGCCGACGCAACCTGAAAACCCATCGCGCCGACGCTGCCGGCGATCAACAATGGCAAGAGCTTACGCATCCTCATTCGCTTCTTCCTCGTCGTCATCACCGCGAAACGCGGTCATGCACACCAACCGGTGCTCACCGGAAGTGCCGGTGATCAGCCAGCTTTGCAGGTCTGGATCGAAGGTCGCGGCCTCGACCTCGGCCGGGGTGAACTCCCAATGCTTGGACACACGACCGTCCAAGCATTCGATGTGCAGGTTATCGTCTTCATCGAGGGAGAATTCGAAGGCGTGCAGCCCGTCGATTTCCACCATATCGCAGTGTTCGAGGGTGGCGAGCAAGGTGTCGGCTGGGGCGGTCATGGCAGTCAATCTTTGAATGGGAAAGACGCAATGATAGCTCAATGTGGGAGCAGTCCAGTGCCGGTCACTCAACTCAAAGATGACGTCGAACAAATGTGTGTGGGGCTTGCTCGCGAAAGCGGTGTAACAGTCAAAGATCAGTCGACTGACACTCCGCTTTCGCGAGCAAGCCCGCTCCCACAGGGATTGTGCTCGGTCGTTACAGCGCGTCGCGGGACGGTTGGCCATCCACCAGGCGCTGAATACGCAGCGGATTGCCATTCTTCAAGGCATCCGGCAGCAAGCTGTCAGGGTAGTTCTGGAAGCACACCGGGCGCAGGAAACGGTCGATGGCCAAGGTGCCCACCGACGTGCCGCGCGCATCGGATGTCGCCGGATACGGCCCGCCATGGACCATCGAATCGCAGACTTCCACCCCGGTCGGATAGCCGTTGAGCAGGATCCGTCCGACCTTCTGTTCCAGCAACGGCGTCAGCTCAGCGCACTGCTCGAAGTCCGCCGGTTCGCCAATGATCGTCGCCGTCAGCTGTCCGTGCAGACCGTTCAGGGCTGTGCTGAGCTGCGTCTGATCGGCCACTTCGACAAACACCGTGGTCGGGCCGAACACTTCTTCCTGCAGCACTTCATTGCCATTGATCAACAGGCTGACATCGGCCTTGAACAGTTGCGGTTGCGCCTGATTGCCTTGTTGCGGACTGCCGGCCAGATGCTCGATACCGGGATGAGCGAGGAGTTTTTGCACACCTTTGCCATAGCTGCTCAAGGTCCCGGCATTGAGCATCGTTTGCGCCGGTTGATCGCCGATCAGGCCCGCCACCTGTTGCATGAAGGTGGTGAACTGCGACGAACGAATGCCGATCACCAAACCGGGATTGGTGCAGAACTGACCGCAACCCTGCACCACCGAAGCGGTCAGGTCACGGGCGACCGATTCGGCGCGAACTTGCAGCGCCTGCGGCAATACGATCACCGGGTTGATGCTCGACATCTCGGCGAACACCGGAATGGGCTGCGCACGCGCGGCAGCCATGTCGCACAACGCACGGCCGCCCTTGAGCGAACCGGTAAAGCCAACCGCCTGAATCGCCGGATGCTTGACCAGCGCTTCGCCGACCCCACCGCCGTAGATCATGTTGAACACGCCGGCCGGCATCCCGGTTTTTTCTGCGGCGCGGATGATCGCGTCGGCCACCCGTTCAGCGGTGGCCATATGACCGCTGTGGGCCTTGAACACCACCGGGCAACCGGCGGCCAACGCCGACGCGGTGTCGCCTCCCGCCGTGGAAAACGCCAACGGAAAGTTACTGGCGCCAAACACCGCGACCGGCCCGAGGCCGATGCGGTACTGACGCAAGTCCGGACGCCGCAACGGTTGGCGCTCAGGCAACGCCCGATCGATCCGCGCACCGTAGAAATCACCGCGACGCAGCACTTTGGCAAACAGACGCATCTGGCCGCTGGTGCGACCTCGCTCGCCTTGAATGCGTGCGGCGGGTAGCGCGGTTTCGCGGCAGACCAGCGCAACAAAGTCGTCGCCCAGCGCGTCCAGTTCGTCGGCAATCGCGTCGAAAAATTGCGCCCGGCGTTCGGCGCTCAAACTGCGATACGTCGGGTAAGCCGCGGCGGCAGCCTTGGCGGCGGCGTCGACTTCTTCAAGGGTGGCCTGGTGAAAACTGTAAGGCAGGTTTTCGCCCGTGTTGGCATCAACGCTTTTGACGATGATTTCGCCGGCAGCGCTGCGCTGACCGCCGATGTAGTTGTGACCAAGAATCTGGGTCATGCCTGTCTCCTTAAAGGGTGCCAACGGTGCCGGGCTCGAACGCCGCTTCAACCGGTACAATCCCGTTGATCAACGGTGCACCGAACTCGGCCTGACTGATCTCGAACACGTCACCCGGCTGGGTGCGAACGCCATCGGCAAAGGACAGGGTCGCGGTGCCGAAGAAGTGAATGTGCACATCGCCCGGACGCAGGAACTGGCTGTATTTGAAATGGTGGTACTCGAGGTTTTCCAGGCTGTGGCACATGTTGGCCTCGCCGCTGAGAAATTCGTTCTGCCACAGCACTTCACCGTCACGCAGGATGCGGCTGGTGCCTGCCAGATGCTCCGGCAGTTCACCGACCCGAAGTTCCGGGCCATAACTGCAACTGCGCAGTTTGGAATGGGCCAGGTAGAGGTAATTCTTGCGTTCCATTACGTGATCGGAGAACTCGTTACCCACGGCAAAACCGAGTCGATACGGTTTGCTGTCATGGCCGATGACGTAGAGGCCGCTGAGCTCCGGCTCCTCCCCCGCGTCTTCGGCAAACGGTGGCAGCGGGAACGGTTGGCCCGGACGCACGACGATGCTGCCGTCGCCCTTGTAGAACCATTCCGGTTGTACGCCGGCCTTCCCCGCTACCGGCTTGCCGCCTTCCACGCCCCATTTGAAGATGCGCATGGTGTCGGTCATCGCCGCTTCGTCGCCGACTTGCTGATGCATCTTGTCCCGTGCCGACGCGCTGCCCAAATGGGTCAGGCCTGTACCGCTGACCAGCATGTGCGCCGGGTCCGGGTGATCCAGCGGTGGCAGGATACGCAGCTTGGCCAACAGTTCTGCATAGTCATGGCTGATGCCCAGGCCCAGGGTTTTCACCTGCTGCTCAAGATTGACGCCCGCCTCGATTGCCGCCAACGCCAGGTCGCGAACCGTGCGCGCGTCCTGCACCTCGCGCACCAGATCGCCCTCGACCACGCCCACCCGACGCTCGCCATTACTCAATTCGAACTGAACTAAACGCATGATTTTTTCTCCTGTAAACGAAATTCGAAAACACCGCAAAACCAATGTGGGAGCGGGCTTGCTCGCGAAGGCGGTGTGTCAGTCACCATTGATGTTGAATGTAACGACCTCTTCGCGAGCAAGTCGGATCGCCGCACCGCCGCTCCCACATTTGATTGGGGTTAACCTTCAGATTTATGCGCGGGTCGCGCCACGGGCGCTGGCAGCGAACTGGTCGGCCGGCAGTACGTGCTTGCGTTCCAGCAGGCGATAGACCACACCGGTCAAAATCAGCCCGAACACCATCACGCCGGACAAGAAGTACAGACCCGAAGCCAGGTTGCCGGTGTATTCCTTGAGCGCGCCGATCACGAACGGACCGATGTAGCCGCCAAGGTTGCCCACCGAGTTGATCAACGCGATTCCGGCCGCCGCACTGGCCCCGGCAAAGAAGCGGCCCGGCAAGGTCCAGAACACTGCGGTGCAGGAAAACAGCGCGAAGGCCACCAGGCACAACGCCGCCAGTTGCAGCACCGGCACTGTCAGCCAGGCGCTGAGGAACAGGCCGATGGCACCCAACACGTAAAGGACTGCCAGGTGGCCGTAGCGATCATTCAAGCGGTCGGAACTGCGCGGGATGATCAGCAAACCGATGATCCCGAAGATGTACGGCACCGATGACACGAAACCGGTCACCAGATCCGTGCCACCGAACTGTTTGATCAGGGTCGGCAACCACAAACCCAGGCCGTAAATGCTCAGGGTCACCGGGAGATAGAACAACGCCAGCAGCAAGACACGTTTGTCCTTGAGGGCGTGCAACGGGTTGCCGTGGCGGGTCTGGCCGTACTCCTCAAGATCCTTTTTCAGTTCGCCGGTCAGCCAGTCTTTTTCGGCCTGGTCCATCCATTTCACCTGTTTCGGACCGTCCGGCAGCCAACGCAGCACTGGCCAGGTCAACAGGATCGCCGGGGTGCCGATGACGATGAACAGCCACTGCCAGCCATGCAGGCCAAGAATGCCGTCCATGCCGAGCAGACCGCCGGACACCGGACCGGTGATCAACATGGCGATGGGTTGGGAAAGGATGAACAACCCGAGGATCTTGCCGCGATGGCGCACCGGGAACCACTGGGTGATGTAGTAGAGAACGCCCGGGAAGAACCCGGCTTCCGCCGCGCCGAGCAGAAAGCGCATCACATAGAAACTGTGCGGCCCCTGGACGAAGGCCATGCCGATGGTGATGGCGCCCCAGGTGACCATGATTCGCGCGAACCAGCGCCGCGCGCCAAAGCGTTCGAGCATCAGGTTGCTGGGGATTTCCAGCAGGAAATAGCCAATGAAAAACAGCCCGGCACCCAAACCGTAAGCCGCGTCACCGATGCCGAGGTCGGCGCCCATGTGCAATTTGGCGAAGCCTACGGCGGAGCGATCCACATAGGCGATCAGGTACAGCAGGATCAGGAAGGGAATCAGTTTCAGCGTGATGCGACGAATAAGCCGCAGTTCCTGGCTCATGAGATCGGTCTCCGATTGTTGTTGTTATAGAACCTCGGGGGACGCCTCTCGCGGAAAACCGCCAGGGCAATCCCTCCGTTGAAACGGACTATATAGTAATACTATTTAATCAACAACACTTCCAAACATTCGGATTTACGCCTATGTTACGCCTCAGCTTGAACAATATAGTCATACAATAAGAGAACCGATTATGTCTGATAAGAAACCCACCCTGCGCTCCGCCCAATGGTTTGGCACTGCCGACAAGAACGGCTTCATGTACCGCAGCTGGATGAAGAATCAGGGCATCGCCGACCACCAGTTCCACGGCAAGCCGATCATCGGCATCTGCAACACCTGGTCGGAACTGACCCCGTGCAACGCGCATTTCCGCCAGATTGCGGAACACGTCAAACGTGGGGTGATCGAGGCTGGGGGCTTTCCCGTGGAATTCCCGGTGTTCTCCAACGGCGAGTCGAACCTGCGTCCGACCGCCATGCTCACTCGCAACCTGGCGAGCATGGACGTCGAAGAAGCGATTCGCGGCAACCCGATTGACGGTGTTGTGCTGCTGACCGGTTGCGACAAAACCACCCCGGCGTTGTTGATGGGCGCGGCCAGTTGCGACGTACCGGCAATCGTCGTCACCGGCGGGCCGATGCTCAATGGCAAGCACAAAGGTCAGGACATTGGTTCGGGCACCGTGGTCTGGCAGCTCAGCGAACAGGTCAAGGCTGGCACCATCACCATCGACGATTTTCTTGCGGCCGAGGGTGGCATGTCCCGCTCGGCCGGCACGTGCAACACCATGGGCACCGCTTCGACCATGGCCTGCATGGCTGAAGCACTTGGCACCTCCCTACCCCACAACGCGGCGATTCCGGCGGTGGATGCACGTCGTTATGTGCTGGCGCACATGTCCGGCATGCGCGCGGTGGAGATGGTTCGCGAAGATCTGAAGCTGTCGAAAATTCTCACCAAAGAAGCCTTCGAAAATGCTATTCGAGTGAACGCCGCCATTGGTGGTTCGACCAACGCCGTGATCCACTTGAAAGCCATTGCCGGGCGCATCGGTGTCGAGCTGGACCTCGACGACTGGACCCGCATCGGTCGCGGCATGCCGACCATCGTCGACCTGCAACCGTCCGGGCGTTTCCTGATGGAAGAGTTCTACTACGCCGGTGGCCTGCCAGCGGTGCTGCGTCGTCTGGGTGAAGCCAACCTGATTCCGCATCCGAATGCCCTGACCGTCAACGGCAAGACTCTCGGCGAGAACACCAAAGACGCACCGATCTACGGCCAGGACGAAGTGATCCGCACCCTCGACAACCCGATCCGCGCCGACGGCGGCATTTGCGTATTGCGCGGCAATCTGGCGCCACTCGGTGCAGTGCTCAAGCCTTCCGCCGCCAGCGCCGAACTGATGCAACACCGCGGGCGTGCGGTGGTGTTCGAGAACTTCGACATGTACAAGGCACGGATCAACGATCCGGAGCTGGAGGTGGATGCCAACTCGATTCTGGTGATGAAAAACTGCGGTCCGAAGGGTTACCCGGGTATGGCCGAAGTCGGCAACATGGGCTTGCCGGCCAAGTTGCTGGCTCAGGGCGTGACCGACATGGTGCGTATTTCCGATGCGCGCATGAGCGGCACGGCGTACGGCACTGTCGTTCTGCACGTGGCCCCGGAAGCGGCCGCTGGCGGACCTTTGGCGACGGTAAAGGAAGGTGACTGGATCGAACTTGACTGCGCCAATGGTCGTCTGCACCTGGACATTCCCGACGCCGAACTGGCGGCGCGCATGGCTGATTTGCAGCCACCGCAGCAATTGATCGTGGGTGGTTATCGTCAGCTGTACATCGACCATGTGTTGCAGGCGGATCAGGGTTGCGATTTCGACTTCCTGGTCGGTTGCCGCGGCTCCGAAGTCCCCCGCCACTCCCACTAACACCACCAGTCCCCTGTGGGAGCGGGCTTGCTCGCGAAGGCGGTCGATCATCCAGCATTAATGTTGAATGTGCGGCCCTCTTCGCGAGCAAGTCGGATCGCCGCACCGCCGCTCCCACATTTGATCTATGCCCGCCTCAAGATTGCGCCGCGCCTGTTATCATGCGCAGCACCCCATCGCCCAGGATCGCGCCGTTCCCCATGGATTACCGCAAACCCTCCGACCGCAAAAGCATGCATTCGCGCATCGTCCAGGAACTGGGCATGCAGATCGTTTCCGGACGCTTCAAGCCGTGTGACAAACTGCCCGCCGAAGCCCTGTTGTGCGAGGAGTACGCGGTCAGCCGTCCAGTCCTGCGCGAAGCCACCCGGGTATTGGTCGCCAAGGGTCTGGTGTATTCCCGTCCGCGAGTGGGCACCGTGGTCAAGCAGCGCAAGGAATGGCACATGCTCGATCCCGATGTGCTGCATTGGCTGATGCAAAGCAGCCCGCAAAATGAATTCTTCGATTTGCTGACCAGCGTGCGCAGCATCATCGAACCCGCCGCGGCCGCCCTCGCCGCGCAGTTCGCCACGGACGATGACATCGCCTCCATCGGTGAAGCCTACCAACGTATGGAAGCCGCACCGACCCCCGAAGCGCTCTTGCAACCGGACCTGGATTTCCATAGCCGGATCGCCGATGCGACCCATAACGACTTGCTGGCCAACCTGTGCAACATGCTGTCGGTGGCGATTGCCGAAGCCTTGAAGCATTCCAACCAGCGACCGAATCTGCATGAACTGGCATTGCCACGGCACAAGGCGATTCTGACGGCGATCGAGAACCGGGATGCGCTGGGTGCGCGGCATGCCACGTTGGTGCAGCTGGATGATGCGCGTAGCGCGTTGAATGCGGTGCTGGGTACCGATCCCTCATAACTACCACAAATCCAATGTGGGAGCGGGCTTGCTCGCGAAGGCGGCGTGTCAGTCAGCACAGGTGTTGAATGGTAGACCGCCTTCGCGAGCAAGCCCGCTCCCACATTGGGTTCAGCGTCAATTTTGAGATCGAGTAGGAGGCGGCTTTACAGCCGCCGTCCTCTCACACCACCGTACGTACGGATCCGTATACGGCGGTTCAAGCTATGCGGCTAAGCCGGTTTATCGTATCCAGTACCGAAACTAACCCAAGCTGACCCCATAGTTTCTTCGGCAGCGCCTGATTCATATGAGATGCGCCTGAGCTCCACCATGGGCCTCGGCCATTGAAGGCTGATTTGCAGGCGCGAGCTTCGCTAAGCCCCAGGCGCATCAAGTTACGTGCCCTCGTTGAGGGCCGCTTCCATTGTCGCCAGACGACGCAGCGAAGTTTGCGCCGCACCCAGCCGTCAATTTCCTCAAGTGGCCGTTTGCTCTGACTGAGCTTGAAGTAGCCTGCCCACCCGCGCAGCACAGGATTTATCCGTTCGATGACATTCGCCATCTTGTGGCCCCGCGCCCCGCGCAGCAGGTCTCTTAGCCAGTCGCGCAAGCGACCCAGACTCATCGTCGCCACTCTCAGCTTCGGTTGCTGATGCCAGCTCATCCCATAACCCAGATAGTCGCAGACCCAAGGCCGTGCTACGTGGCTCTTTTCCCGGTTCAGCGTCAGTTTCAGGCGCTGATTCAGGAAGCGCTCAACACCGACCATCACCCGTGCGCCAGCCCGCTGACTGCGCACATAAATGTTCGCGTCGTCGGCATAACGCACGAAGCGGTGGCCTCGTCGTTCCAGTTCGCGGTCGAGTTCGTTGAGCAGGATGTTCGACAACAACGGCGAGAGCGGGCCACCTTGCGGCGTCCCTTCCTGCCGTCGGCTGACGAGTCCGTCCGACATCGTTCCCGCTTCGAGGTAACGACGGATCAGCGTGAGCACACGCCTGTCTTCGATTTGACGCGCCACATAGGCCATCAGGACATCGTGGTTGACCCGATCAAAGAACTTCTCCAGATCGAGTTCCACGCACCAACGATGACCCGCCGCCACATGGCCGCGGGCTGTTTCGATGGCTTGATGAGCGCTTCTGCCCGGACGAAAACCGTAGCTGTAGTCCGAGAACAGCGGGTCGAAGACCGGCGTGAGCTGTTGCAGCAGGGCTTGTTGGATCAGGCGATCCACGACGCCGGGAATCCCCAGCTGCCTTGTGCCACCTTTGGGTTTGGGGATGTCGACGGCGCGTACACCTTGCGGGTGGTACTCGCCGACCAGCAACCGATCCTTGAGGATTGGCCAATACTGTTTCACGTAGTCCGCCAAGTCGTCGACCGTCATGCCATCGGCACCCGGTGCGCCCTTGTTGCTGACCACGCGTTGATACGCACGCCTAAGGTTGGCCGGTGCAAGCACCCGCTCCATCAGCGTGTCCGGCTCCGCGTTCGTCCACGTCACAGACGCCGCCGATACCTGTGCGCTGTCAGCCGTCATCCTCGGATACTGTCCGGGACTCGGAGTAACAGTCTTCTCTTGGAGAAATTTCTGCATTTCGGTATTCAACGAGACTTTGACGCCTACTGGCGGCATAACTTGTTCGGCCCTTGGTGACGGGGTTATTCGCCACTTACTACGGCCTCGGCTGACTTCTGCACGTTCATCCCGTCGCCTCTCGACGCTCGGTAGCACTGTGGCAAACGTGCAGATCTCCCAGGGTAATTCGCGCGACCTTCCTGCTTATGCCTGTCGGATCTACGTCGCAGCGTCCCGTGCAAGTATTGGGCTTTAGGGAAACACGCCCCTTTACCCCGCTGCGCCGCCTCTATCCGCTTGCTGTTCGTCAAGCCAGCATTTTGCCTCGGGCTTCCTTCAGATTCGCGGTCACCCGCGACACCCTTGCCTCTGGCTAACACTTCCCCTTGCCGGGTGTGTAGAGGACTTTCACCTCCAAGTCACCAGCGAGGCCACCACAGCCAAGCTGGTTGCGCTTGCGCGCAACGCGCCATGCCTGGCGCACATGTAAAAAAGCCGCAACCTTGGTTGCGGCTTTTCTATTTCAGCCAGGCATCAGTGAGCGAACAGCGAATTACCTTTCTGCCCCGCCAATTTCTCCGGTTTGATCAGGAACCGTGCCAGCGCTGGCAGCAGCCACAGTGCGCCGAACATGTTCCAGAGCAGCATGAAGGTCAGCATCAGGCCCATGTCGGCCTGGAACTTGATGGCCGAGAAGATCCAGGTGCACACGCCGATCGCCAGGCACAGGCCGGTGAACAGCACGGCTTTACCGGTGGACTTCAGCGTCTGGTAGTACGCCTCTTGCAACGGCAGACCAGCACGCAGGAAGCTTTCCAGACGGCTGTAGATGTAGATGCCGTAATCCACGCCAATCCCCACCCCGAGCGCCACAACCGGCAGGGTTGCGACTTTCACGCCAATGCCCATGAAGGCCATCAGGGCGTTGCCGAGTACCGAGGTCAGGACCAGCGGCAGCACGATGCACAACGTCGCTGCCCAGGAGCGGAAGGTGATCATGCACATGGTCGCCACGCAGATGTACACCAGGATCAGGATGGTCAGCTCGGATTCCTTGATCACCTCGTTGGTGGCGGCCTCGATCCCGGCGTTACCGGCGGCAAGGATGAATTCCAGGCCTTCCTTGTTGTTCTCCTTGGCGAAGTCCTGCACTGCATGCACGGCGCGATCCAGGGTTGCGGCCTTGTGATCGTTGAGGAACACCAGCACCGGCGCCAATGAGCAGCTGTTGTTGTACAGACCATCAGCCCGAGCAATCGAGTTGTTCAGCACGTCCGGGTTACGCGACAGGGTTTCCCATTTCAAGTTGCCTTCGTTCATGCCCTTGATCATCTGCTTGGACACGGTCACCAGCGAGATCGCCGACTGCACGCCCTCGGTGTTCTGCATCTTCCACATCAGCTCGTCGATCGGCGCCATGGCTTCGTAGCGCGAGCAGCCTTCGGACTTGGTCTTGACCATCACCACCAACACGTCGGAACTGGTGGAGTAATTGCTGATGATGAAGTTGTTGTCCTTGTTGTAGCGCGAGTCCGGACGCAGTTCCGGAGCGCCCTGATCGAGGTCACCGATTTTCAGGTTCTGGCTGTACCAGAGGCCGCCGCTGAAGGCCACCAGGGCCAAAACAATCGACACCGGGGCAACTTTCGGGCTGGCAAAGTTCGACAGCAGACGCCAGAACGGATGTTCGCGGTGCGCGTCTTTCTTGCTGCGTTCCACGGCGCGTTTGCTGATGCCAACGTAGGAAATCGCCACCGGCAGCAGGATCAGGTTGGTGAACACGATCACCGCCACGCCGATAGACGCGCCGATGGCCAGTTCACGAATCACGCCGATGTCGATGATCAGCAGCGTGATGAAACCCACCGCATCCGCGAGGATCGCAATCATCCCCGGCAGGAACAACTGACGGAACGTGCGCCGCGCTGCAGTCAAAGCGTTGTCTGCCTCGCTGGACTGCAAGGCAATACCGTTGATCTTCTGCACGCCGTGGGAAATACCAATGGCGAAGATCAGGAACGGCACCAGCATCGAGTAGGGATCAAGCCCGAAACCAAAGAAGTGCATCAAACCGAGCTGCCAGACCACCGCCACCAACGTGGTGCTCAACACCGCCACGGTGCTGCGCATGCAGTTGGTGAACCAGTAGAGCAGGATCAACGTGATGATGAAGGCGACGCCGAAGAACATCACCACCATGACCAACCCATCGATCAGGTCGCCGACTTTCTTGGCGAAACCGACGATGTGGATCTGCACGTTAGGGTTCTGGGCTTCGAATTTGTTGCGGATCTTGTCTTCGAGTTCGTGAGAGAACTTGCGATAGTCCAGCGCCAGCAACTTGCCTTGGTCTTGCGGGTCCGGGTAGGACTCCAGCAGCGGGATATCGACAATGCTCGACTTGAAGTCGTTGGCCACCAGACGCCCGACCTGACCGGACTTGAGCACGTTGTTGCGCAACAGGTCGAGGCTTTGCTGGGAGCCGTTGTAGCTCTGCGGAATCACTTCACCACCGGCGAAGCCCTCCTCTGTCACTTCGGTCCAGCGTACGCTCGGGCTCCACAGCGACTTGAGACCGGAACGGTCAACACCTGAAATGTAGAACACCTCGTCATTAATCTGACGCAGAGTCTCCATGTACTCCTTGGAGAAGATGTCGCCATCAGTGGCTTCCACCGAGATGCGCACCGTGTTGCCCAGGTTCGCCAGATCGTTGCGATGCTCCATCATCTTTTGAATGAACGGATGCTCGAGCGGGATCATTTTTTCGAAACTGGTGGACGGCCGGATCAGCGTCGCTTGCCAGAACAGGAAAATACTGACCAGCAGGCAGATGACGATCACTGCCGGGCGGTTGTTGAAAATCAGGCGTTCGAGAAACGTCGCCTTGTCATGATGATGAGTGCTCAAGGATGTCATAGACCCGCCTTCTTATTATTTGCCCGGCTCATTTGGACGACCCATTTTTTCCATTCTCTGCGCCGGTTGGCGAGGTGACACGAACGCCACCCTGTCCTGCCAGAATCAGATTGCCGTTGCCCGCTGCGGTGACTGCCGAAACGGAAATGCGATCCGGACGGTTGAACACGCTGAAGGTTTCGCCGTTGTCGTTGCTGCGGATCACCGAGCCGCCGTTGCCGACGATCACGATGGAACCGTCATCAAGCAGCGTCGCGCCGGACAGACCGAATTCCAGCGCACCGCGAGCGGCCTTGAGTTCAACCGGTTCCCAGGTCGTGCCGAAATCGGTGGAGCGAAACAGATTGCCCCGCAACCCGTAGGCCAGCAGCGTATTGGCTTGAGCGGTGCCGATCACACCAAACAGCGAGCCCTCATAGGGACCTTCAAGCTTCTCCCAGGTCTGGCCCCAGTCGGCGGAGCGGAACATGCTGCCCTGCTCGCCGACGATGAACAGACCGGAATCCTTGACCGCCGCGATGGCGTTGAGGTGGTACTGGTCTTCGTTGTCGAGGCGATCGCTGACATCTTCCCAGTTCTTGCCGCCGTCGGTGGTGGCCAGCAACGCGCCATAAGCACCCACGGCAAAGCCGCTGTTGACGTCCTGGAACCAGACGTCGAGCAGCGGCGATTCACGTTTCAGATCTTCGAATTGCTTGGTCCAGGTGACGCCGCCGTCCTCGCTCGCGAGGATCTGCGCGTCATGGCCGACAGCCCAGCCGTGTTTGTCGTCGACGAAATACACCGACGTCAGCAGTTGCCGCGTCGGCACCTTGGCTTGGGTCCAGGTCGCGCCCTGGTCATCGGAATACAAAATGTGCCCGCGATCCCCGGCCGCCACCAGGCGCTTGCCGGCGTGCACGACGTCGAGCATCAGGCTCTTGCTGGCTTTGGCAGATTCAACGGAATAAACAATGTCGGATGCTGGCGCAGCAGCGGCCAGCGCAGGTGCCGACAGCACGGCACAGCCCAACAGCGAGAGCGCTGTAGCCAGCAACGCGAATTTGCGTAGTGCCGGCGGGCGGCAGATACCCACACCCATGACAGGCTCACTCATAGACCTTCCCCCATTATTATTGTTAGGTCGTTCAACCTTTCTGGGCGCCATAAGGGTGCTCTTTGCGAATGCCTTTTCTGGAGCATAGTCCTGAAATACGCAATCTAGAGCCCCTTCGGAAGCTGGCTTATCCTATCGGGGTTTGGAAAGGTCTGACAATCGACGCCACGTTATGTTTTGTTAACTGGGGGGATAACGGGCGTGGGTGAATGTGGGGGTATTCGGACGGATGATGGATGAATCAAGTGGAGAAAGCCGTGGTGTCTGCTCTGACGTCTTCGCGAGCAAGCCCGCTCCCACATTTAACCGTGTTCTACCAGAAGAATGCGGTCGAATGTGGGAGCGGGCTTGCTCGCGAAAGGAGCGCTGCGGTCTGCCAGGCAGACCGCAGTGTCAATATCAAGCCAGGCTTTTGCTGACCACTTCAAACACATCGCTCGACAGCTGACCCGAAGCGCGAATCCGCTCCAGCTCACCTTTCATCAACGCCTGACGCGCGTCGTCATACTTGCGCCAGCGAGTCAGCGGCGCCAACTGCCGAGAAGCGATCTGCGGGTTGAACCCGTTCAACTCAATCACCAGATCCGCGAGGAACCGATAACCCGAGCCATCGGCCGCATGGAAATTGATCAGGTTCTGCCCGGCAAACGCCCCCACCAGCGCACGCACCTTGTTCGGGTTCTTGATATTGAACGCCGGATGCTGCATCAACGCCTTGACCCGCTCCAGACCACCGGGCAATACACTGCCGGCCTGGACGCTGAACCACTGATCCATGACCAGCGGATTGTCCTTGAAGTGCTCGGCAAAACTCGCCAGTGCCGTGGCCTTCTCTTCTTCGAACGACGAATTCACCAGCACCGCCAACGCCGTCAGGCGCTCGGTCATGTTATCGCTCGTCTCGAATTGCTCCAGCGTCGCCGCCAATACTTCCGGTTTACCGCTGCGCATCAGGTACGACAGCGCAATGTTCTGCAACGCGCGACGAGCGAAGTGCTCGGCCTCGGCTACATATGGGGTTTTCTTCGAGAGATCGCGATTGGCCTGATAACGCAGCCACAACGCCTCGAACAAACCCTCTGCCAATTGTTTACGAGCAAACTCGCGAGCGATGTGAATGGCGTCAACGTCAGCCACTTCGCTGATTTCTGTCAGATACGCCTCGCCCGGCAGCGAAAGCATTTCCGCGACCATCGCCTGATCCAGCGTCTCGTCAGACAACACGGTGCGCAAGGCAGAAATCAGACGCTGATCCAGCACCAGTTTCTCGCCCTTTTGCTGCTGAGCAATCAGCTCTTGCAGCACCTGAACCGACAATTGCTGACCCGCATCCCAGCGGTTGAAACCGTCGCTGTCGTGCTGCATCAGGAACATCAGCTGATCGCGGTTGTACGGGAAGCTCAGTTTCACCGGCGCCGAGAAGCCACGCAGCAACGAAGGCAATGGCTGTTCCGCGATGTCGATGAAGGTGAATGTCTGCTCGGCTTCGGTCACCGAAATGACCCGCGAGGTGCCCTGAGCGCTGGCTTCACCGGAAAGACGCAACGCAATGGCCGCACCTTTGGAGTCCAGCAGGCCCAACTCGACCGGAATCACGAACGGCAACTTCTCAACCTTGTCCGGGGTTGCCGGGCAGCTTTGACGGAAGGTCAGGCTGTAGGTTTTCGCCGCCGCGTCGTAGGACTCGCTGACTGCCAGGCGCGGTGTGCCAGCCTGGCTGTACCAGCGCTTGAACTGGGCCAGGTCGACACCGTTTGCGTCTTCCATGGCCTTGATGAAGTCGTCGCAAGTCACGGCCTGGCCGTCATGGCGTTCGAAGTACAGGTCGCTGCCTTTGCGGAAGCCTTCGGCTCCGAGCAAGGTATGGATCATGCCGACCACTTCCGAACCCTTTTCGTACACGGTCAGGGTGTAGAAATTGGAAATCTCGATGAAGCTGTCCGGGCGCACGGCGTGAGCCATGGGACCAGCATCTTCGGCGAACTGGTGGGTGCGCAGATACGCCACGTCCTGGATGCGCTTGACCGTGGCCGAGTTCATGTCGGCGGAGAAGCCCGAATCGCGGAACACGGTGAAGCCTTCCTTCAGCGACAACTGGAACCAGTCGCGGCAGGTCACGCGGTTGCCGGACCAGTTGTGGAAGTACTCGTGGGCAACAATCGCCTCGACCCGCTGGTGCGCGGCGTCGGTCGCGGTTTCAGCGCGGGCCAGCACGGCGCTGGAGTTGAAGATATTGAGACCCTTGTTCTCCATGGCGCCCATGTTGAAGTCGTTGACTGCGACGATCATGAAGATGTCCAGGTCGTACTCGCGACCGTAAACCTCTTCGTCCCAGCGCATGGACTTTTTCAGGCTGTTCATGGCGTGCTGGCACTTGTCGATGTTTTCCGGCTCGACATAAATGCGCAGTGCCACGGAGCGATCGGTCATGGTGGTGAAGGTGTCTTCGACGCACCACAAATCACCGGCCACCAGCGCGAACAGGTAGGCAGGTTTCTTGAACGGATCTTCCCAGGTCGCCCAGTGCCGGCCGTCTTCGCCCGGACCGCTGGCAATCGGGTTGCCGTTGGACAGCAGCACTGGATAGCTGTGCTGCTCGGCGACGACCGTGGTGGTGAACGTGCTCATCACGTCCGGACGGTCGAGGTAATAGGTGATCTTGCGGAAGCCTTCGGCCTCGCACTGGGTGCAGAACATCGTGCCGGATTTGTACAGGCCTTCCAGCGCGGTGTTGGTTTCCGGGTGGATCTTGACGCTGGTGTCGACCGTGAAGGTGGTGCTGGTCGGGTGCAGGGTCAGGTGATTCTCGGTCAGTTGGTAGTCCGCTTCGGTCAACTCGCGATCAGCCAGGGTGACCGACAGCAACTCAAGCTGCTGACCATCCAGCACCAACGGCGGCAGGCCCGGGCCACGTTCAGGATTGCGGCGCATCACCAGTTGCGCATGGACCAGGCTGTGGTCCTCGAACAACTCGAAGGTCAGGTGCGTCTCGTCGATCAGGTACTCGGGCGCCTGATAGTCCTTCAGGTAGATCATCTTCGGTTGTTCGGTGCGCATGCTGGAGTCCTTACTGATGCACGGCGAGCTGGTAGGCCGTGTATTTACGAATATTGATTACGCCGGTGTCGAAAATCAGGTACTGGCCCTTGATTCCCAACAGCGTGCCTTCGGCGATCGGATTCTTGTCCAGGTTGAAGCTGACGATCTTGGCCGGGTATTGCTCGACCGGATAGCGGATTTCGAGCGTTTCTACATCGGCAATAGTCTGGATCGCCTGTAGGCCGAATCGTTCCTGTAAACCTTGCAATCCTTCGGCGCAGCTGTCGAACAGCTGATCACGAACCTGCGCCAGGTCGACCGACACCGCATCGCCCTTGAGTAAAGCACGCCAGTTGGTCTTGTCCGCCACCTGACTGCGGAACAGGTCCTCGACGAAGCCCGACTGTTGACGGGTCGAGACGCGCATGATCGGCAAGGCCTGACGGGCGCCCTGATCGATCCAGCGGGTCGGCAGCTGGGTGGCGCGGGTAATCCCGACCTTCACCCCCGAAGAGTTGGACAGATACACAATGTGATCCGTCATGCAGAACTTCTCGCCCCACTCTGGCTCACGGCAGGTGCCAGCGTCGTAGTGGCAACGCTCCGGGCTCATGATGCAGATATCGCATTGGGCCAGTTTGGTCATGCACGGGTAGCAGTAACCCTGGCTGAAACTGGTTTTGGTCTTGCGTCCACAATGGGTGCAGTGAATCGCCCCCAGGTATTCCAGGCGCACCGTGGTCCCGATCAAGGGATTGACCGGCACCTCGACGTCGTCCAGAAGAAACGCGTACTGCACGTTCGGCCCGTCAAGGCGCGCCGACATTTTGCTGATTGCACCGCGGCCAATCTCGATCAATGTACGGCATCCGATTTGAACAGGATATTCGGCACTTCGATCGACTTCGAGCCGCACTCCTGCACGCCCATGTAACCGGTGCGATGGTCTTCGGGCAGGTTCTGGATTTCCCAGGCGATCATCGCTTGCAGCGACAGTTCGCGTTGTTCGGCGGTGAGTTTGCCACCGTCGGACCATTTACCGATTTCCACCGCCAGTTTCAGGCTCTGGTAGATATCAGGGGTGATATTGTTGATCATTTCGTTAAAAGAGGACATCAAGGGCTCCGCGCTCTTTAATACATAACAGTTTTAGGCGGCCAGTTTACGGCGGTTGTACAAACCACCCAACAAGCCGGTCAAGCATCCGACGAGCAACCCGCCGACGTGGGCCGCATTGGCAATTTCACCGAAGCCGATCATCGAGACCAGCCCGGACAGGCACAGCAATAGCCACACCAGCATCATCACCAGCACGCCACGCGGCAGGCTATAAGCACGGTTCGGCGAAATCATCTGGAAAATCCAGCAATGCCCGAGCAGGCCATAGAGCACGCCGGACAACCCGCCAAACAGGGTCGGGCCACTGAAATAATATTGGGCGTAGTTGGACACCAGACTGAAGAGCAACGTCAGGCCAATCAGGTTGATGCTGCCCTGGCGCGACTCGATGCGTCGCCCCAGTTCCCAGTACCACATGCCGTTCATGGCCAGGTGCAGGATGCCGAAGTGGATCAGCATCGGTGTCACCAGACGCCACCATTGCCCCGCCGCCAGGCTGTCAGCCAAGGGCACAAAGTGGATGTACTCGCCGACAATGCGGTAATCGAGGAAGGTCAGCCAGCGCATCGTGTCGAGGTTTTCGCCCAGCAGCGTCACCGCGCCGACAAGCAGGCTCAGCAGCAACACGAACGCTGTCGCCTTGGCGTGGCGCAGTTGCTCGACGAAACTTGGGCGCTTTATGGTTTGCGCCACAGGAATGTCCAGCTGTTGATCGGGATCACCGGCCGGGTAGCGTTCGTACAACGAGCGCACGTCTTCGCTGATGTTGGCCGGCACCCATAGCACTTGCTCACCCGCCTCTTCGCTGACCCGATGCGGCACCTGCATGCGCTGCAACAGTTTGACGAACCCGCTCAAGTCCACCGCCAGCGGCAGCCGCAAAACGGCAACGGCACTCATCGCAGCACCTCCGGCCGCTCGACATCGACCCAGACAAATTTGTGCGGGTCGAGACGGGTTTCCTGGTCCAGCCGGTAGGCGACCAGTTTGCCGTAGAGCACTGCGCTGTAATCCAGGCAGGCCAGGTTCGGCCGGATCGGCACCGGTTTGCCGCTGCGCCAGTAATGGCCCACGAACAACAGTGGCTCGTCGACGCCATAGCGCAGCAAGGTGTTTTTTTCAGTGGACGACAGCGGCGTCCGGGCCACGGGTTCGGGCAAGGCGTCAGGCTGGAACACAATGTCTCCGTAGGTTTGCGGGTCGTCTTCCCAGAACTTGGTGCGGAAGAACGAACGCGTCAGGCCATCGCCGCTGGTCATTGTCAGACCATGAGGCAAGCGCATGTCAGTGCCGCGTAGCAGGCGGTCGAACACGGTGCAGGCGAAACTGCCCGGCACCGCGGAGGCCTGGAGAAAGTGCTCATCGACGCACCCGTTGGGGAACAGGACTCGCAGCGGTTCGATCAGCCCCGCGTCCCAGCAGGCATGCACCACCCGGAATCGCCCGGCATCGACGAACAATGGCATCTCATAGAACCATTGCAGGAAGTCATGCCAGTCAGCCGGATGGTCTTCGAATTGGGTCAGGGTTTCGTTCAGCAAACGGGCATGGCGCGGGGTGTGTTCGCGCACGAACTGCTTGCCGCTGCCCGGAGGCGCCGGCGTGCTCCAGCCGAGGGCGTTGAATTCATGGTTGCCCATGATGCACAGCGCCTGACCCGCTTCGACCATGTCGTGAACGATGTGCAGCGCTTCGCGAATCCGCGGGCCGCGGTCGATGATGTCGCCGACGAACACCGCCATGCGCGACGGATGCCGCCAGACGCCAGCGTGTTTTTGGTAACCGAGCCGGTCGAGCAAGTGCTCAAGGGTCAGAGCGCAACCGTGCACGTCACCGATCAGGTCGTAGCTTCGCGCGGGATCGAGCATCAGTCGCCTCCACCACCCAACTTGCTGCCCCAGCCGAGTTTGGTCCGGCAGACTTCATAGTAGTTGTGGTCGAGCGGGTGTATCAGCCGCAGCTTCTGGGCCTTCTTGCTGATGGTGATGGTGTCACCCGGCGCGCAGGTGAAGTGGTTCTGCCCGTCACAGGAGACTTGCGGGTAGATCTGCATATCTTTGGACACGACGATTTTCAGCTCACTGTTGCCATCGACCACGATCGGCCTGCCCGACAAGGTATGGGGGTACATCGGCACAATCACAATAGCGTCAAGCTTGGGATGCATGATCGGCCCGCCCGCCGACAGCGCGTAGGCGGTCGAACCGGTGGGCGTAGCGACGATCAGGCCGTCGGCCTTCTGGCTGCAGACGAACTGGCCGTCGATGTACAGTTCGAACTCGATCATCCGCGTCGACTTGCCGGGGTGCAGCACCACGTCGTTCAGCGCGTCGCCCTGACCAATGGCCTCGGCGTGACGACGAACTTCGGCTTGCAGCAGGAAGCGATTTTCCACCAGATAGTGGCCGTCGAGCACCTCGGCGACTTTGACTTCCAGTTCATCGGGGCGAATATCGGTCAGGAAGCCCAGGCTGCCACGGTTGATGCCGAGCACCGGAATATTGTGTCGGGCCAATGCCCGCGCGGCGCCCAACAGGCTGCCGTCACCACCGACCACAATCACCATGTCACACACTTCGCCGAGCATCTTGCGCGACGAAGTTTGCAAGCCATGCCCCGGCAGCACTTCGGCGATGGTGTCTTCGAGGATCACGTGCAGGTGACGATCGAGCAGAAACCGTTTCAGTCGGCGAACGGTATCCAGCACCTGAGAACTGCCCAGGCGACCGATGATGCCGATATTACGAAATTGCTCCATGGGGCTCCTAAAGTTAGGGTCTGTTGACGCTTGGTGGCGGCCGCGTTGCGGGATTTGCCAAGGAAACAGCCATTGGCGGCATCCCGCGCCTTGCCTCGCACACGTTGGCCCAGCAACGCGGCTCGCCACCAAGCGTCAACAGACCCTACGGGTCAGCGGCGGCGAAAAACACGATTATGGGCGAAAGCGCGGGATAGACAAAATCCTTTCAGCCACAACGGTGTACTCACGATTGAGGCTATGCTCGCAAGATGATCCTATTTCCCGATTTGCTGCAGTTACCCCACCAGTTGCGCCACCCCGAAGTGCGCGACCTGGCATGGGTCATCCTCGCGCCGCCGATGCTTGGCGTCACGACGTGGCCGCAGCGTCACCCACTGACCGGCAGTGATTGGGTACAAGCGCCGGAGCAGCTGGAACGGTGGCTGCGGCAACTCGATCACGACAGTTATGACTTGCTGCACTGGTTGGCGCAGGCCCGGACCCGGCGACTGGGCTTGTACTACGAACGCCTCTGGCAATACGCCGTGCAGCACGCGCCGGGTATCGACCTGATTGCCGCCAACATGCCGATCCGCCGCGAAGGCCACACGCTGGGCGAGCTGGACATGCTGCTGCGCGATCGTGACGGCGTGCATCATCTGGAACTGGCGATCAAACTTTACCTTGGCCCGCAAAATGGCGACGGACACGACACGGCGCAGTGGCTCGGCCCCGGTTGCCACGATCGGCTGGACCGCAAACTGGCCCATCTGACGCAGCATCAATTGCCGATTTCGGCGCGCCCGGAGAGCCGCGAAGTATTGGCGGCGCTGGATATCCAGCAGTTCAGTGCACATTTGTGGCTGGGCGGCTATTTGCTGTATCCGTGGCCGGGACCGGCCGAGCCACCGAATGGTGCACATCCCCAGCATTTACGCGGTAGCTGGCTGCACCAGAAGGACTGGGCAGACTTTGTCGTGCAACGCCCGTTCGGTCGCTGGCAACCCCTGCCCCGCCACGCCTGGCTGGCGCCGGCGCACTATCCGGTGGAGCAGACCTGGAGCACTGAACAGCTGAATGCCTGGCTCAGCGATCTGGAACCACTGGCCCCGGCGCAGTTGCTGGTGCGACTCACAGAAAACACCCAGGGCGATTGGGAAGAAGCCGAACGGCTGTTTCTGGTGGCGGATCTTTGGCCTAACGTTCCTGGCAGTGGTTGAGTCTTTTAGCGTCTGGGCTGGCCCTATCGTCGGAACGCCGCCCGGACCAAGCTCGCTCCCACATTTGATCTCCTTTTGGCGAAGATCCCTGTGGGAGCGAGCTTGCTCGCGAAGGAGCCGACGCGGTCTAAACCGATAACCGCAATGCCAGCGCCGCCAACGTCACCAACAACACCGGCACCGTCAGCACAATCCCGACCTTGAAGTAATACCCCCAGCCGATCCGAATGCTCTTGCGCTCCAGCACATGCAACCACAGCAACGTCGCCAGGCTGCCGATCGGCGTAATCTTCGGCCCCAGGTCACTGCCGATGACGTTGGCGTAGATCATCGCGTCCTTCACCACCCCGGTCGCCTGGCTGGCATCGATCGACAGCAAACCGATCAGCACCGTCGGCAGATTGTTCATCATCGACGACAGCAGCGCCGTCAGCACGCCCGTGCCCATGGCCGCGCCCCACACGCCGTAACCGGCAAAACCATCCAGCCATCCGGCCAGATACCCCGTGAGCCCGGCGTTGCGCAGGCCATAGACCACCAGGTACATGCCCAGCGAGAAAATCACGATATGCCACGGCGCTTCTTTGATGACTTTGCGCGTGGAAATCTTGTGACCTCGGGCGGCAATGGCCAGCAGCAACGCCGCGCACACCGCAGAAATGGCACTGATCGGAATCCCCAGCGGTTCCAGCGCGAAGCAGCCGAGCAGCAGAATCACCAACACGGCCCAACCGGCATAAAACGTGGCGCTGTCGTGGATCGCAGAAGCCGGATGCGCCAGTTGCTCGGGGTCGTAATCCTTGGGAATGTCACGACGGAAAAACCACATCAACATCGCCAGGGTTGCCGCGACACTCACCAGGTTGACCGGGATCATCACCGCCGCGTAACGGTTGAAACTGATATGGAAGAAGTCCGCGGAAACGATGTTCACCAGGTTCGACACCACCAACGGCAGACTCGCCGTGTCAGCGATGAAACCGGCGCCCATGACGAACGCCAGGGTCGCCGCCGGGGAAAAGCGCAACGCCAGCAGCATGGAAATCACGATGGGTGTGAGAATCAGCGCTGCCCCGTCGTTGGCGAACAACGCCGAGACCAACGCACCGAGCAGCACCATATAAGCAAACAGCTTGCGTCCGCTGCCCCGCCCCCAACGGGCGACGTGCAGCGCCGCCCAGGCGAAGAACCCCGCCTCGTCCAGCAACAGACTGATGACAATTAGCGCGACAAAGGTCCCGGTGGCGTTCCAGATAATCTGCCACACCATCGGGATATCGCTCAGGTGTACGACCCCGAAAATCAGCGCAAGTACCGCGCCGAATACCGCACTCCAGCCGACGCCAAGGCCTTTTGGCTGCCAGATCACCAAGGTGATGGTCAGCAGGAAAATCAACGATGCGGTCAGCATGCAGTGCAGCCTTGTCGGAAAAGCAAACCGCGATTCAGCCGCAACACACGAGCGGAGTAAAGCCCAAACTTGCTGCCTCCCCCTCAACGCACCGGGCTCGATGTAGCAGCTGCCGAGCCTGCGAGGCAGCGTTCGGCGACGCAGTCGTCGTGAAATCAGGCACTGCGGTGTCCCAGGAATACCGCGTTCGCAGGGTTTACGACGACTTCGTCGCCGAACGCAGCCTCGCGGGCTCGGCAGCTGCTACGACAGATCGGTGTGCTATAGCCGGATCACATGACCCTCGATCGGCGCGATCTGGCCATGGAACAGCCTGGAAATCACGCTCTGCGCGGCTTCATAGCCTTTGCTCTCGACCACTTCCAGCAATGGTTTATCAGCCGCCGTCAATTGCCGGTAGAAACGCTGCAAACCCTCACCAATATGCTGACTGACTCCTTCCGCCCCCCACTCGGTATTGCGCTTGCGGATCTGGATCGGCGCAAAAAAGAACACTGGTTGCGGACCTTCAATGGCCGTCAATCGAGCCTCATCGGTGCTTTGCGCAGAACCAGCGAAGCAGCTGTAAACCAACTGCCCGGCAAAATGCTGGTGGACCTGATCACGTAAATCCAGGCCGCCGGAAAAATCCACATACAACGTAGGGCGGTCATTGGCCAGGCTCGCCAGTTCTGCGTAGGCCACCGTTCGCTCATAACAACCGAGCTTCTCGACAAACGCCTTGTTGCCGGTCGAGGTCAGCGCCACCCGCTCCAGGTCAGGGTGATTTTCCAGGCAGACCGCCGTGCCATAGGCGGTTTTACTCGACGCGCTGGAGAACACCAGCCAGGACGCGCCAAAGAACTGCTTGTCCTGCAGGAAATCCGCCAGCATCGACGAGGTCAGGAACAGCGGTTTGAGCAATATCTGCAGGTTTTCGGTTTCTGGGCTGTAGTACGAATCCCAACTGCAACGGGTGTATTGATTGTAAGCCGACGTCAGTGCCTGCCGATGCTCGGCGGCGTCATAGAAACCACGCTCGGTGACCCGTTCCGGGCGCATCCACAGATGGCTGGCAATCGGAAAATACCCGTAGAAACGCTCCCCGACTTTGATACCGGCCACATCAGACGCCACAACATCGGCAAAACCCCACGCCGGGACGTGTCCCCATTCCGCCAACCCTGTAGGAAAGAATTCCCAGTAGTTCATCGAATTGCCATAGGCCGCGTAGGTAATGTTGTTGGTGGTCAACGCGCACCGGTCGATCTTGAAAATCACCTCGCCGGCAGCCGGAATCAGGCTACGTTGCTCCTGCTCGATTCGGCTTTGGTCAAGGGCGTTTTTGCGGGTGATCAGCCGTGTTACCGTGCTCGGACTTTGCATCTTTCAGACTCCTGCTGCGAGTGAATGGCGGGTAGCACCAGAGTAGTGGCAGCCAATGAAGAGCGGGTTCGGAAACACCAAGGGCATCGCGCCCACCCTCAATCCCCGCGCAAAGCCGCTGAAACGGCCGAGCCAGGCTCGGGCGATTTTCACCGTAGAGGCGATTTACGAAGCATTTGTTCGGATTTGGCAGCGCGACGGCTGGTCGGGGTTGACCACGCGTGCGGTGGCCCTGGAAGCAGGCGTCGCCATTGGCACGTTGTACGATTACTTCCCGAGCAAGGAAGCCTTGCTGTCAGGTTACGTCCGACATTGCCTGGAGCACCTGTTGCAGCAGGTGGATGAACAGGTCGTACAGCCCACGGATCTGGATTGGCAGACCCGGACCAACCGTCTGATACGCCTGACCTGTGACCCGGTCGAGGCCAGGCAACCGTTGTTCGACTATGAACTGATGACCCTTGAACACCAGATCGCCGAACCCAAACACCATCGGCGAGTGTTCCAGGAGCTGTCGCAGAAGTGGCGCGAAGCCTTCGCAGCCTGTACCGATTTACCCGTATGCCCTTCAGAAACAACCATTGATGCCTGGCTAATCACGGCTTGGGGCGGGCGCCGTTATTGCGTCAGCGCACAACCTGCGGCGGCGCAAACCGCCGCATGGCTGCTGGAGATCGAATCGATGATCTGTGGCCGGCTCCGTGGCTAAATGAGCGTCATTGCTTTTTATGCTGCTCGACCCATTGCCCATAGGCATTGATGAATTTTTGCAAAAACGGTTTTAGCGACTCGGACAGGTTACCTGCCTCGTCGAACGCTGAACCGGCGCCGCTCAGATAGGCTTCCGGTTGCTGCATGCACGGCACATCCAGAAACACCATGGACTGGCGTAGGTGATGGTTGGCGCCAAAACCACCGATAGCGCCCGGCGAAGCACTGATCACCGCTCCGGCCTTGCCGCTCCAGGCACTCTTGCCATAGGGACGCGAACCCACATCGATCGCGTTCTTCATCGGCGCAGGCACCGAACGGTTGTATTCGGGGGTCACGAACAGCACCGCGTCGGATGAGCTCACTTGTTGCCGGAAAGTGCTGTAGGCTGCCGGCGGTGAAGCGCCATCGATGTCCTCGTTGTAGAGCGGCAGATCGCCGATTTCGACGATAACCAGTTTGAGATTGGCAGGCGCTAGCTCGGCCAGGGCCAGCGCCACCTTGCGATTGATCGATTCCTTTCTCAAGCTGCCGACCAGTACTGCGATCTTATAGACGTTGCTCATGGAAGATTCTCGACTGTCGATGGAAAGAGCCTGTAGTTATAGATGACGATTCAACCAGTGGGCGACTGAAAAACGCCGCCCCTGACTATTTTTTTCCTGTAGGAAAACTTACCTCGCCCAACCACGGTCTACAGAGCCGCAAATTGAGTGATTTATCCCCAGAGGTTCTAAGCAGATGGCAGCAGTACTCGTCGGTCAGTTCCATGCAAGAGACGCGGAAGGCCGCGTTTATTCCGTGCATGAGTTCCAGGAATCCACCCCGTCGGCAGACGGCCTCACTGGCTCGGTGCCTGTTACCACTTATAAGCTGGCCATTGGCGATCGCGTTAAAAAGCTCGATGACAACCAGTTTTTGCTGGTGCAATCGGACGTCACTATCGTGCGCGAGCCCGACACCTATGTCGGCAGCCGGCCGGAAACCAACGTCGCGTCATAACCCCCGTGTTATGAGCAGAAGTCATATGCGCGCACTTGAGATAGGATTCAGCCACTGACTCCCTCACCTGCTGAACATGGACTTCACGCATGCGTTTACGTCATATCGAAGTGATCCAGGCGCTCCTGCAGACCGGTCACCTGGGCACCGCCGCCGAATGGCTGCAGTTGCCTGTGGCCGAAGTCGAAGGGATTCTGCGCGACGCCGAGGATCAGTTGGGTTTCATGCTGTTTTCCAGCGTGCGTGGACGCTTGCAGGCTACGCGCGAGGCGCGGGAGTTGCAGGTCCAGATCGCCCACGTCTATGAAGCGCTCGAGCCGGTCCAGCGGCTGGCCAACAGCCTCAAGCAATATCAGGCTCCGCCCTTGCGAATCGTCTGCACGCCGCCCCTGGCACAGCAGCTATTGCCACAGAGCATTGCCGCCCTGCGCCGACGCCTTCCTGACGCGCCTTGCACCCTTCTGAGCCAACCGACTCGCGAAATCGTCAGAAACCTGCTGCTGCGCGAAAGCGATCTGGGCCTGAGCCTGCATGACCCCGATCACGCCGACATTAATTGCCAGATGATTGCCCAAGGCAAACTTCAGTTGCTCGCGCCCCACGGCTGGTTGCAACCCAAACAAAAGTACATCGCGCTGCAGGACCTGGCCGGCCAATCGATGGTTGGCCTGGAAGGTCATGATCCGCTGAGCCCGGCGCTGGAAAACAAGCTGCATGCTCTGCGCCCTGCCCCGGTCATTCAGACCCGGGTACAGACTCACCAGATGATGCGCAGCATGGTCGAGGCCGGTGAAGGCCTGGCCATCGTCGACCCTTTCACCGCCCTCGGGGCCAAATCGGCCGGGCTGGATGCTTGCCCGCTGGCGCCGGCCGTGCCGATCAGCCTGTATGCCTTGACCCTCAACAACGGCGAGCCATCGCCAGCGGTTCAGGCATTGCTGGGCATCATCACGGAACAAGCCGTGGCGATGTTGGCGAACTAAGCGGCGCTTCCAGCGGATTATCGAACAATCGATACCAGAACAGCGCCACTTCGGCGGTGTTCGGATCGATTCCGCGATAACGCAGATGATCGATTCCGCCCAAGACGTAACCGCGGCGCTCATAGAGCAGGCAGGCTCCCAGGTTGTTGTTCTGGGTTTCGAGCATGATGCCCGGCAGTTTCTTTTTGCGGCTCCAGAACTGCGCCACATCCAGCAACGCCTTGGCCACGCCATGACGACGCGCTGGCGCATGCACCGCCAACTCGTCGATATGGGCAAAGCCGTTCCAGTTGGTACTGACCACCAGGTGACCCACGGGCTCATCATCGAGATAAGCCATGAAAATCGCGCTGTCAGCGGCATCGCGGAAACTGCTGAACTCTTCGGGGTCAATGCCGTAGCACTTGCGATAGGGCGTGATCGGCGTCACCGGCCACTGCTCCACCGGTTTGCCGATTTCGGCTGCGCCGTAGGCCGCGACTTCAAAACTGAAATCACTGCCCCAGATGTAGGCTGCAAAACCATCGTCGGCAACGCGCACCGACAGCCCTGGGTATTTCGGATTCATGATCGGTTGCATACTGGGAAAGGTCCTCATTCCTTGATGCAATCAACGGTGTAATGCCGTCCATTGCCCTCGTCTTCGTGTTGCAATCCGTGCACATCAGCGACAAACCCCGGGAAGCTGCTATCGAACGTGCGCGCAAATGCCAGGTAATCGATGATCGAGCGCGTCGACTCGGTAAAGCGCTCGCCGGGCATGATCAACGGAATACCCGGCGGGTACGGCACCAGCATGACAGCGGCGATCCGCCCATCCAGAGCATCGATCGACACCGCTTCAACCTCGCCACGCACTAATTGATCATAGGCGTCAGACGGCTTCATGGCGATTTCCGGCAGCACCGTGTACATGCGCTTGAGGTGTTTGGCCGTGGCATTGCTGCGGTAGCAGGCGTGCAATTGATCGCACAGATCGCGCAAACCCATGCCCTGATAGCGCGCGACATTCTCTTGCGCCACGCACGGCAGGCAAGTAGCGAGGCTGACATTGGCATCGTAGCTGCGCTTGAACTCCAGCAACTCGGTCAGCAGCGTGCTCCATTTACCCTTGGTGATGCCCATGGAGAACAGCACCAGGAACGAATACAGCCCGGTCTTTTCAACGACCAACCCACGCTCCCAAAGGAATTTGCTGACCACCGCCGCCGGAATCCCGCGCTCGCTGAGGGCGCCGCCTGCCGTCAGACCCGGCATCACCAACGTGACCTTGATCGGATCAAGCAGCACGTAATCGTCGGTCACACCGCCAAAGCCGTGCCAGTCAGCATCGGGTTGCAGCAGCCAGTCGTCGGTGACCACACGGTTGATGCCCTCCACCGACGGCGGTTGCCAGATGGAAAACCACCAATCGTCAGCGGCGATGTGCTGGCGCAAATTGGCCAGCGCCCGGCGGAAACTCAGCGCTTCGTCGAACATTTCCTGCAACAGCGAACGCCCGGCCGGGCCTTCCATCATGGCCGACGCCACATCCAGCGACGCGATGATGCTGTACTGCGGCGAGGTGGAGATGTGCATCATGAATGCTTCATTGAAGCGATCCCGATCCAGCTGCCGCGCGCCGCCGTCCTGGACGTGAATCATCGATGCCTGGCTAAACGCCGCCAGCAGTTTGTGGGTGGAATGGGTGGTGAACACCAGCGGGCCGTCTTCACTGCGGGAAGTGCCCATGCCGTAACGCCCGGCGAAGAACTCGTGAAACGCCGCGTAGGCGTACCAGGCCTCATCGAAGTGCAGGACCTCGACGCTGTTGCCCAGTTGCTGCTTGATCAGCTCAGCGTTGTAGCAGAGGCCGTCGTACGTCGAATTGGTCACCACCGCCAACTTGACCTTGGGCGCCCGGCCCTTGGTCAGCGGACTGGCGTCGATCTTGGCCTGAATCGATTCGCGGCTGAATTCGCTCAAGGGAATCGGACCGATGATCCCCAGCTCATTGCGCTCCGGGCACAGGTACAGCGGAATGGCGCCGGTCATGATGATCGAGTGCAATATCGACTTGTGGCAGTTGCGATCCACCAACACCAAGTCATCGCGAGCGACCATCGAATGCCAGACGATTTTGTTGGCGGTCGAGGTGCCATTGATCACGAAGAAGGTGTGATCGGCGCCGAAATTGCGGGCAGCACGGGCCTCGGCTTCTGCCAGCGGACCGGTGTGATCGAGCAAGGAACCGAGTTCCGGAACCGACACCGACAAATCGGATCGCAGGGTATTTTCCCCGAAGAACTGGTGAAACGCCTGGCCCACCGGGCTCTTGTGGTACGCCACGCCGCCGCCATGGCCGGGAGTGTGCCAGGAATAATTGGAGTCGGCCGTGTGCTGCACCAGCGCTTTGAAAAACGGCGGCAGCAGACCATCCAGATATTTGCGTGCCGCTCGAGCGACCTGCCTGGCCAGAAAAGGCACGGTGTCTTCGAACAGATAAAGAATCCCGCGCAGTTGATTGAGTTCAGCCATGGCGTCGGCCGGAGCGTTCTCCAGGGTCACCTGCTCACCCAGCGCGAAGATCGGCAAGTCGGGCGCACGCACCCGCGCCAGGCCGATCAGCTCGGCCATGTTGTGCAATAGATGAGAGTGGGTACTGGCGTCTTCGGCCGCAATCAACATGCAGGAAAGACCGTGATGGGTCGAGGCAACCAGACGCCCTTCGGTGTAATCCACCGCCGAGACAATGCTGAAGCCTTCCTGCTCCAGCTCCCGGGCGATGCCACGCACGCGATCACCGGCGACGGTGTCGGCCTTGATGTCGCGATGGACGATCAGGACCGGGAATTTCAAATCTTTATACATGGGGCTCAGTATCCTGAGGCGGCAGACCGTGGTCCGCCAATCACCTCAGGGTAGAGGGTTCGAGCGCATGTGGCGAGTGCGGTGCCCCGAAGGAGGTCATCGGGCGCACCATTGTGTGGCGAGAAAATCAGGCTTGAGCCTTGGCCTCGGCCAGTTGTTGCCAGAGTGACGCCGCGCCGGCGGATTTGGCGATGGCTTCCAGGCGTGCCACGTGTCGGGCCAGGTCATCTTCGCTGGCACGGATAATCCGCGTCGGTTGACGATCGACCGGCAGGCGGCGGATCTCGGTGGCGGAGTTGTCCGCACCTTCCCCGGAACCGTTGCCGTCGGAAGCATTACCAGCCAGGGACAGGCTGGTCTGGCCGCCCGTCATGGTCAGGTAAACGTCGGCGAGGATCTCGGAGTCGAGCAAGGCGCCGTGCAGTTCACGACCGGAGTTGTCGACGCCATAGCGTTTGCACAAGGCGTCGAGGCTGTTGCGCTGCCCCGGGTGACGTTCCCGGGCCATCATCAGGGTGTCGAGGATCGAGCAGTGCTGCGTGATGTCCGCACGATCGTGCTGGCCCATCAGGGCGAATTCGTTGTTGATGAAGCCAACGTCGAACGCCGCGTTATGGATGATCAGCTGCGCACCCTTGATGAATTCAAAGAATTCATCGGCCACTTCAGTGAAGCGCGGCTTGCCGACCAAAAATTCGTTGGTGATGCCGTGGACGCCAATGGCGCCTTCATCACTCTCGCGGTCCGGTTGCAGGTAAACGTGGAAATGCCGGCCCGTCAGGCGCCGACCGATCAACTCGACACAACCGATTTCGATAATCCGGTGGCCGTCGGTCACCGGCATGCCGGTGGTTTCGGTATCGAGTACAACGGATCTGGTGGCCATCAGTGCTCAGCTCTCAACGGGTCATTCGTGCAAAAGCGGCGATGTTAACACGCCGTGCCGCCAGGTGACTGGCGTCTTGATGCCGTGAACACGGCCCCTGTAGGAGCTGTCGAGTGCAACGAGGCTGCGATCTTTTGATCTTGTCTTTAAAAAACAAAGTCAAAAGATCGCAGCCTCGTTGCACTCGACAGCTCCTACACAGCCCTACAGGGGATTCAGCAGTCAGGCTTGTTTGTAACCGCGCACTTCATCCACGCCACGGTTGGCCAATTGGTCGGCGCGTTCGTTGCCATGGTGACCGATGTGGCCACGCACCCATTTCCAGGTGACGTTGTGGCGATTGACCTGCTCATCCAGCAACTTCCACAGATCAGCGTTTTTTACCGGTTCTTTCGCGGCGGTTTTCCAGCCGCGTTTCTTCCAGTTGTCCATCCACTCGTTGATGCCTTTCATCACATACTGCGAGTCGGTGACCAGCAGCACGTCGCAGGAGCGCTTGAGTTCTTCAAGGCCACGGATCGCGCCCATCAACTCCATGCGGTTATTGGTGGTGTTGGCTTCGCCGCCCCACAGTTCTTTTTCAATGCCCTTGCACACCAGCAACGCGCCCCAGCCGCCAGGGCCAGGATTGCCTTTACAGGCGCCGTCAGTGAAGAGTTCTACGCTATCGCTCATGCCAATCTATCCAGAAAATGCGGTGGCTCGCCGATCGGTGATCGACGATGCCCGAGGCCGGGGCAAACCCGGCCGGGAAAATAAAAAGTGTATTACGGATCGATGCGGCGACGATTGACCTTGGCCATTGGCAATGGAATCAGCTTGCCCATCGGTTCGCGCCGCTCCTGACGGACGGGCCGCAGGCCCACCACGATCTTGCGCGCAACCAATAAATAGAAGCCGCCACCCGACAGTTGCCAGTCACCGGCCTTGCGCTCCCAACCGGCCAGACGAGCCTGCCAGGCGGGTGACGCAAGCGGCGGACGATAGCATCCGAAGCGGCGTTTCTCCAGCGCGAAGCCCAGCAGGTTCAACCAGTCACCGACTCGCGATGGGGAGATGCAGCGAGCCTTGCGCAAGGCGTCGTGAGCAAAAACGTGACGCAAGCCCCAGGTGCTCCAGGGGTTGATCCCGACGATCAGCAGATGCCCGCCGGGCCGCACGCTGCTCGCCGCTTCGCGCAGCAGGCCGTGGGGCGACAGGCAGAAATCCAGCCCATGCTGCAACACCACCACGTCGGCGGCATGCTCGCTTAAAGGCCACGCCTGCTCTTCGCAGACGATCTCGACACCCGGCAATGGCGCGCCGAGCCGCACATTGCGCTGGACTTGCGGCGCCGACGGCGGCGTTTGGGCCGACGGACCGTAATGCACCAGGTAGCCACCGAAGAACCGTCCCAACTCGTCTTCGAGCATGCGACGTTCTTCGTCCAGCAGAAATTGCCCGATGGGGCCGGACAGCCATTCTCGGGCCGCGCTGATCAATGTCAGCCATTCAGGATCAGCCTGAGCGAACGCTTTATCGGCCATTGCATTCTCCAACGCGCCAGGAAGTTCTAAGATGCGCCATTGTTTTCCGCTTGGCGAATCCGACGATGATACAGATCAGTGCCCTGCCCGCCTTCACCGACAACTACATCTGGTTGTTACAAGACCACCGCACCCAGCGCTGCGCAGTGGTCGATCCGGGCGATGCCGCGCCGGTGCAGGCCTGGCTCGCAGCGCATCCGGGTTGGGTGTTGAGTGATATTTTGATCACTCACCATCATCATGACCACGTCGGCGGCGTCGAGCAGCTGAAAAAAGCGACAGACGCGACAGTCTACGGTCCGGCCAGCGAAACCATCCCGCTCCGGGACGTGGCCCTCAAGGACAACGACCGCGTCAGCGTGCTGGGCTGGGACTTCGATGTCTTTGCCGTCCCCGGCCATACCTTGGGGCATATCGCCTATTACCATCATGGTTTGCTGTTCTGCGGTGACACCCTGTTTGCCGCCGGTTGCGGGCGCTTGTTCGAAGGCACGCCGGAGCAAATGCATACCTCTCTGACCCGCCTTGCCGCGCTGCCTGAGGATACGCTGGTCTACTGCACTCACGAATACACCCTGAGCAACCTGAAGTTTGCCGCAGCGGTCGAACCAGGCAATCCGGACACCACCGCACGTCTGGAAAAAGTCACCGAACAACGTGAAGCAGGAATCATGACGCTGCCCTCTACTCTGGCGCTTGAAAAGCTTACCAACCCGTTTTTACGTGTCGACGAAACATCCGTTAAAGAAAAAGTGGACGAACGGAATGGAACCCAAAACCGTGCTCCGAGTGCGGTTTTTGCTGCCTTGCGGGCTTGGAAAGATAAGTTCTAAGCTGGCTACCTGTTGGTACAAAAATTCTGAATGGTTGACCGCAGGGGGTGCGCTTTCTAGAATCGCCCGACATTTTTGCCCGGAACTTACTTCCAGCCAATGTCGTCATCTATTCGTAAAGCCATCAATTCAGACGCATTGACCCGATTGGCTCAAGCCATCGCGGTGGCTGTGTCCGCCACTCTGGCGGGCTGCTCAAGCCATGTGCCGCAGACCGAAGCGACACACACTCCGAATATCGCCGCCCGAGCCAAACAGAAGCCTATCTGGCTCAGCGAAAAACCGACGCCGCAAATTCCGCAAGATGTCTGGGAGCGCATGCGCCAGGGCTTCCAGTTGCAGGACAACCTGGGTGTCAACCCGCGCATCGAGCAACAGCGCCTGTGGTTCGCCAGCAACCCGTCCTTCCTCGAAAACGCTGGCGAACGCGGCAGCCTCTACATTCACTACATCGTCGAACGCCTTGAAGAACGCAACATGCCGCTGGAACTGGCGCTGCTGCCAGTGATTGAAAGCGCCTACAACCCGATGGCCTATTCCCGGGCCGACGCGGTTGGCTTGTGGCAATTCATCCCTTCCACCGGGCGTTACTTCAACCTGCGTCAAACCCGTTTCTATGATGGCCGTCGCGATATCACCGCCTCGACCACCGCGGCCATGGATTACCTGACCCGCCTGCACGACATGTTCAACGGTGACTGGCTGCTGGCCCTGGCGGCGTACAACGCCGGCGAAGGCACCGTCAGCCGGGCCATCGAGCGTAACGAAAGGCTCGGTTTGCCGACCGATTACTGGAACCTGCCGCTGCCGGCCGAAACCCAGGCCTACGTGCCGAAGCTGCTGGCCTTGTCGCAAGTGGTGCTGGCACCTGAAGCCTACGGCGTGAACCTGAACCCGATCGCCAACGAACCGTACTTCCAGGTCGTCGAAATCAACCAGCGCATGGACCTGTCCAAGGTCGCCGCGGTGGCTAACATCGACGAAGACGAACTGTTCCAGCTCAACCCGGCCTTCAAGCAGCGCACCACCATCGATGGCCCCCAGCATTTGCTGGTGCCAACGTCCAAGGCGCAACTTTTGACGGCCAGCCTGTCGACCATGCGTCCTGAAGAGTTGATCAGCAAGAAGCCGCTCAAGCCGGTATTCGAAGGCTCGGACGACTCCGAACTCGCCAGTCTCAAACGCGCTTACCGCGTTAAACGCGGGGACAACCTGGCGGCCATCGCCAAGGCCAACAAGGTCGACATCAAGGACTTACAGCGCTGGAACAAGATGACCGGCAAGAACCTCAAGGTTGGCCAGACCCTGGTGATGCAGGACACCACCAAGCGTAGCGGTAGTCGCGTCAACACGGTCGTGGCGGCGAACAGCAAAACCAACAGCAAAGCAGTCAAGGAAAAGCCGCAGACCCAATACAAGGTCCAGCAAGGCGATTCGCTGTATATGGTTGCCAAACGTTTCAATGTTGAAATGCAACACCTCAAGCGCTGGAACCCACGTGTTGGCCAGGCGCTGAAGCCTGGGCAGATGCTGACGGTGGCTTCGCCGCACTAAAATGAGCCCCTGATTTCAGGGGCTTTTTTTGGCCTGCTATTTGAGGTTTTTGTGGCGAGGATACTTACCCCAATACACCGAAATCCTAGTGGGAGCGAGCTTGCTCGCGATAGCAGTTTTACATTCAACACGCATGTTGCCTGTCAGTCCGCTATCGCGAGCAAGCTCGCTCCCACAGTTTCTGCGCCCTATCGGCCCATCGCGCCAGCAATTAACCCCGCATTAAGTCCCGTCTTTTTCCTGTCGATACAAGCTGTTACTGTACGGGCCACAAAGCCCAAGCCGCCTGGATCGGATCCCTGACTTGAAGCGTCCCCTCCTCCTGCTCCTGATCAGCCTGGCCTTGAGCTCCCCCGCAAGCGCGACGATCAGCGAAAGCCATGGTTATGCGCAATTCGGCACGCTCAAGTACCCGGCCAGATTTACCCACTTCGACTGGGTCAACCCGCAAGCGCCCAAGGGCGGTACGTTGCGGGTGATGGCGTTTGGCACCTTCGATACGCTCAACCCCTACACCTTCAAGGGTTCAAGCCCGGTTTCCACGCCGAATTTCCTGCAATACGGCATCAACGAGCTCAACGAACCGTTGATGGTCGGCACCGGCCAGTACGCGCCGTCCGGCGATGAACCGACCTCCAGCTATGGCCTGATCGCACAATCGGTGGAATACAGCGAAGACCGCAGCTGGGTAGTGTTCAATCTGCGCCCCGAAGCGCGTTTCCACGATGGCACGCCGATTACCGCCTATGACGTGGCGTTCTCCTACCGTTTGTTGCTCAAGGAAGGCCATCCGCAATACCGCACCAACCTCCAGGAAGTGTCGCGGGTCGACATCCTCAATCCGCAGCGCATTCGTTTCGTCTTCAAGCGCGCCGGCAATCCGTTGCTGATCCTGCGCCTGGGCGAATTGCCGGTGCTGCCCCAGCATTACTGGAAAGGTCGCGACTTCAAGGCCACCACCTTCGAACCGCCGCTGGGTAGTGGGCCATATCGAATCACGTCGGTAGAGCCAGGACGGCGGATCATTTTCGAGCGGGTCAAGGACTACTGGGGCAAGGACTTGCCGGTCAATCGCGGCAAATACAACTTCGACCGCATGGAAGTCGAGTTCTACCGTGACAGCGACGTCGCGTTCGAAGCCTTCAAGGCCGGCGAATTCGACATCTATATCGAGCACCAGGCGAAGAACTGGGAAAACGGCTACAGCTTCCCGGCGGTGCGACGCGGCGACGTCATCAAGGCGCAAATACCGCATCAGATCCCGACCCAGAGCCAGGGGCTGTTCATGAACACCCGGCGCCCGGCCTTCTCCGAGACCAAAGTCCGTGAAGCGCTGGGCCTGATGTTCGACTTCGAGTGGACCAATCGCACCCTGTTCAGCGGCGCCTACAAACGCGCCATGAGCTACTACCCCAACAGCGAATTCTCCGCGACTGGCCTTCCGGTCGGCCATGAATGGCTGATGCTCACGCCGTATCGCGAGCAGTTGCCCGCCAAGCTCTTCACCGAGCCGTTCAGCCTGCAGCAGACCCAAGGGCGCGGCATCCCCCGGGAAACCATGCGCAAGGCCTTGGGCCTGCTTGCCGAGGCCGGCTGGAAGCTCAGTGGCCAGCACGTTCAGAACGCCGCAGGCCAACCGTTGCGTTTGGAGATCCTGCTGGTCAACCCGAACCTGGAACGCATCCTTCAGCCTTACGTCGAGAACCTCGCCAGCATCGGCATCGATGCCCGGCTGCGTACGGTTGATCGCGCCCAGTACAAGCAACGCCTCGATCAGTTCGATTTCGACATGATCCTGATGACCCTCAACCAGACGCTCAGCCCGGGCCTGGAACAATGGCAGTACTTCCATTCCAGCCAGGTCGGGGTCAAGGGCAGCAAAAACTACGCCGGTATTGCCAATCCGGTGGTCGACCATTTACTCGAACAATTGCTCGCCGCCCAGACCCGCGATGAACAGGTCGCCGCCGGCAAGGCCCTGGACCGGGTGTTGCTGTGGCAGCACTACATCATTCCCAACTGGTATCTCAATTATCACCGCCTGGCCTACCGCAACCGGTTCGCCTTCGTCACCACGCCGCCCTACACGTTGGGCCTGAGCGCGTGGTGGCTGAAATCTTCGGAGAAAGATCGATGAAACCCATACGCGCCCTGCTCTTGCAGGCCAGCGGTCTGTTGTTCGCCGGGCTGGCCTGTGCCGCCCCGCAACATGCCCTGACCCTGTACAACGAGCCGCCGAAATACCCGGCCGACTTCAAACATTTCGATTACGTGAACCCCGAGGCGCCCAAGGGCGGGATCTTCCGTCAGGCCGGTTTCGGCGGCTTTGACAGCCTCAATCCCTTCATCAACAAGGGTGTCGCGGCCGACGACATCAGCATGATCTACGACACCCTGGCCAAACAGGGCCTGGATGAACCGTTCACCGAGTACGGCCTGGTCGCCAGCAAGATCGAAAAAGCCCCGGACAACAGCTGGGTGCGTTTCTACCTGCGCCCCGAAGCGCGCTTCCACGATGGGCATCCGATGCGCGCCGAGGACGTGGTGTTCAGCTTCCAGACCCTGATCAAGGACGGCGCGCCGCTGTACCGCGGTTACTACAGCGATGTCGAGGAAGTGGTCGCTGAAGATCCGCTGACGGTACTGTTCAAGTTCAAACACAACAACAACCGTGAACTGCCGCTGATCCTCGGCCAGTTGCCGGTGCTGCCCAAGCATTGGTGGGCGACGCGCGATTTCACCAAGGGCAACCTGGAAATGCCGTTGGGCAGCGGCCCGTACAAGGTCAGCGAAGTCAAGGCCGGGCGTTCGGTGCGCTATGAGCGGGTCAAGGATTACTGGGGAAAGGACCTGCCGGCCAACCGCGGGTTCTACAACTTCGACGTGATGACCACCGACTACTACCGCGACAACACCGTGGCCCTGGAAGCGCTCAAGGCCGGGCAGTTCGATTACTGGCTCGAAATGGCAGCAAAGAACTGGGCCAACGCCTACAACATTCCGGCCGTCACCGAGGGCCGGTTGATCAAGGAGCAGATCCCCAACGGCAACCCCACTGGCATGCAAGGCTTTGTATTCAACCTGCGCCGCCCGGTGTTCCAGGATGTGCGCGTGCGCCAGGCCCTGACCCTGTTGCTGGACTTCGAATGGACCAACAAACAACTGTTCAACGGCGCCTACGTGCGCACCCGCAGTTATTTCGAGAATTCGGAAATGGCTGCCAGCGGCCTGCCGGACGCCGATCAATTGGCGATCCTCGACCCGTTCCGCGGCAAGATCCCCGAGCAGGTGTTCAGCGAGGCGTTCCAGAACCCAATGACCGACGCCAGCGGCATGATCCGCGCCCAGCAGCGCAAAGCCTATCAACTGCTGCAAGAGGCGGGCTGGCGGATCGTCGATGACAAGATGGTCGACGCCAAGGGCAAACCGGTGACCATCGAGTTCCTGTTGGCCCAGACCGAATTCGAGCGGGTGCTGCTGCCGTTCAAGCGCAACATGAGCGACTTGGGGATTGACCTGGTGATCCGCCGGGTCGACGTCTCGCAGTACATCAACCGTGTGCGTTCACGGGACTTCGACATGATCGTCGGCAGCTTCCCGCAGTCCAACTCGCCGGGCAACGAGCAACGCGAGTTCTGGATGTCCGCCGCCGCCGACAAACCCGGCAGCCGCAACTCCATGGGCCTGAAAGACCCGGTGGTGGACCAGTTGGTCGAGCAACTGATCAACGCCGATTCGCGCAAAAGCCTGGTGGCCCATGCACGCGCGCTGGACCGCGTGCTGCAATGGGGCTATTACGTGATCCCCAACTGGCACATCAAGACTTGGCGCGTGGCGTACTGGAACCACATCGGCCACCCGAAAATCTCCCCCAAGTACGACATCGGCATCAACACCTGGTGGGTCAAGCCCGATGCCAAACCTGCGGTAGAAGTCGAAACCAAACTGCAAGCCGACCCTGCGGGCACGGAGTAATCAGATGCTGGCGTATATTTTTCGGCGACTGCTGCTGATCATCCCGACCTTGCTCGGCATTTTGCTGATCAACTTTGTGATCATCCAGGCCGCCCCCGGCGGGCCGGTGGAGCAGATGATCGCCAAGCTCGAAGGCTTCGAAGGGGCCACCAGCCGCATTGCCGGTGGCGGTGCCGAAGTCTCGGTGGCGGGCTCCGCCTATCGCGGTGCCCAGGGCCTGGACCCGATGCTGGTCAAGGAAATCGAGCACATGTACGGCTTCGATAAATCGGCGCCGGAACGCTTGTGGATCATGATCAAGAACTACGCCACCCTGGATTTCGGTGACAGCTTCTTCCGCGACGCCAAGGTCATCGACCTGATCAAGGAAAAGATGCCGGTGTCGATCTCCCTCGGGCTGTGGAGCACGCTGATCATGTACCTGGTGTCGATCCCGCTGGGGATCGCCAAGGCCACGCGACACGGCAGCCACTTCGACGTCTGGACCAGTTCGGCAATCATTGTCGGTTACGCAATCCCGGCGTTCCTGTTCGCCATCCTGCTGATCGTGGTGTTCGCCGGCGGCAGCTATTTTGACTGGTTCCCGCTCAGAGGGCTGACCTCCAACAACTTCGACGAATTGAGCATGGGCGGCAAGGTGCTCGATTACTTCTGGCACCTGGCATTGCCGGTGACGGCGCTGGTGATCGGCAACTTCGCGACCATGACCCTGCTGACCAAGAACAGCTTTCTCGACGAAATCAACAAACAATACGTGGTCACCGCCAAGGCCAAGGGCTTGACCAATCACCGCGTGCTCTACGGCCATGTGTTCCGCAACGCCATGCTGCTGGTGATCGCCGGGTTCCCGTCGGCGTTTATCGGCATCTTCTTCACTGGCTCGTTGCTGGTAGAGGTGATCTTCTCCCTCGACGGCCTCGGGCTGATGAGTTTCGAGTCGGCGATCAATCGCGATTACCCGGTGGTTTTTGGCACGCTTTTCATCTTCACTTTGTTGGGACTGGTGGTGAAATTGATCGGCGACCTCACCTACACCTTTGTCGATCCGCGCATCGACTTCGAAAGCCGGGAGCATTGAGATGAATTTGTCCCCTCTCAATCGCCGACGCTTCGAACTGTTCAAGGCCAACAAGCGTGGCTGGTGGTCGCTGTGGCTGTTTCTGCTGCTGTTTGGGCTGAGCCTCGGCGCCGAGTTGATCGCCAACGACAAACCGCTGGTGGTGCACTACGACAACGGCTGGTACTTCCCGGCGCTCAAGCGTTACCCGGAAACCACCTTCGGCGGCGAGTTTCCGCTGGAAGCCAACTACAAGAGCCCGTACATCCGCGAATTGCTCAAGGAAAAAGACGCCTGGGTCCTGTGGGCGCCGATTCCCTACAGCTATCAAAGCATCAACTACGACCTGAAAGTCCCGGCCCCAGCGCCGCCTTCCACCGACAACCTGCTGGGTACTGACGATCAGGGCCGCGACGTGTTGGCGCGGGTGATTTACGGCTTCCGGATTTCGGTGCTGTTTGCCCTGACGCTGACCATTCTCAGCTCGATCATCGGCGTGATTGCCGGGGCCTTGCAGGGTTTCTACGGCGGCTGGGTGGATTTGGCCGGGCAGCGCTTTCTGGAGATCTGGTCTGGGCTGCCGGTGCTGTACCTGCTGATCATTCTCGCCAGTTTCGTCCAGCCGAATTTCTGGTGGCTGCTGGGGATCATGCTGCTGTTCTCGTGGATGAGCCTGGTGGACGTGGTCCGCGCCGAATTCCTGCGAGGGCGTAATCTGGAATACGTGCGCGCCGCGCGGGCGTTGGGGATGCAAAACGGGGCGATCATGTTCCGTCACATCCTGCCCAACGCCATGGTCTCGACCATGACCTTCATGCCGTTCATCCTGACCGGCGCCATCGGCACCCTGACCGCGCTGGATTTCCTCGGCTTCGGTTTGCCGCCGGGCGCGCCGTCCCTCGGTGAACTGGTGGCCCAGGGCAAATCCAACCTGCAAGCGCCGTGGCTCGGCATGAGCGCGTTTGCCGTGCTGGCGTTGATGTTGAGTTTGCTGGTGTTCATCGGCGAGTCCGCTCGCGATGCCTTCGACCCGAGGAAGTGAAATGAATCAGGACAATCTGATCGAAGTGCGCGACCTGGCCGTCGAATTTGTCGTTGGCGAGCGCGTTCAACGAGTGGTCGAAGGCGTGAGCTTCGATATCAAGCGCGGGGAAACCCTGGCCCTGGTGGGCGAAAGTGGCTCCGGCAAATCGGTGACCGCCCACTCGATCCTGCAGCTGTTGCCTTACCCGCTCGCCCGGCATCCGTCCGGGACCATCGAGTACTCCGGGCAAAATCTGTTGAGCCTGAAAGAGAAAACCATCCGCCACATCCGCGGCAACCGGATCGCGATGATCTTCCAGGAGCCAATGACCTCGCTCAATCCGCTGCACTCGATCGAGAAGCAGATCAATGAAGTGTTGAGCACCCACAAAGGCCTGATCGGCAAAGTCGCGACCAAGCGCACGCTGGAGCTGCTGGAAATGGTCGGCATCCCGGAGCCCGAGAAGCGCCTCAAGGCCCTGCCCCATGAATTGTCTGGCGGCCAGCGTCAGCGGGTAATGATTGCCATGGCCCTGGCCAACGAGCCGGAACTGCTGATCGCCGACGAGCCAACCACCGCGCTGGACGTAACCGTTCAGCTGAAAATCCTCGTATTGCTCAAGGAATTACAGGCCCGATTGGGCATGGCGCTGCTACTGATCAGTCACGATTTGAACCTTGTGCGAAGAATTGCGCATCGCGTATGTGTCATGCAGCGCGGTTGCATCGTCGAACAGGCATCGTGCGAAGAGTTGTTCCGCGCACCGCAGCATCCGTACACTCGGGAACTGCTGGCAGCGGAGCCCAGCGGCAAGCCGGCAACTAACGTTATCGGCCCGCCATTGCTGCAAGTCGAGGACCTGAAAGTCTGGTTCCCGATCAAGAAAGGCTTTCTGAAAAAGACCGTCGACCACATCAAAGCGGTGGACGGAATCAATTTCAGCCTGTCTCAGGGCCAGACTCTGGGGATTGTGGGAGAAAGCGGTTCGGGCAAGTCGACACTGGGTTTGGCGATTTTGCGGCTGATCGGCAGCAAAGGCGCCATCCGTTTTGAAGGCAAGCAGCTAGACTGCCTGACGCAGCAACAGGTTCGACCGCTGCGGCGGGAGATGCAGGTGGTGTTTCAGGACCCGTTCGGCAGCCTGAGCCCACGGATGTGCGTGAGCCAGATCGTCGGCGAAGGCCTGCGGATTCACAAGATGGGCACCGAGGCGGAGCAGGAACTGGCGATTATTGCGGCACTCAAGGAGGTAGGTCTGGACCCGGAAACCCGGAACCGCTACCCCCACGAATTTTCCGGTGGGCAACGGCAGAGAATCGCCATTGCCCGGGCATTAGTGCTAAAACCGGCGTTGATTCTGCTGGACGAGCCGACTTCGGCTCTCGACCGGACAGTGCAGCGCCAAGTGGTGGAGCTTTTACGTGCACTGCAAACCAAGTACAACCTGACGTATCTGTTTATCAGCCATGACCTGGCTGTCGTCAAAGCACTGAGCCACCAGCTGATGGTGGTCAAGCAAGGCAAAGTGGTCGAACAGGGAGACGCGCAAAGTATTTTTGCGGCCCCCAAACATCCGTATACACAGCAGTTGCTGGAAGCCGCTTTCCTGGCCCCAGCCACTGCGCAATAACCTGAAAGAGAGGAGCAACACATGGGTTTTCTCGCCGGTAAGCGCGTACTGATCGTCGGTGTCGCCAGCAAGCTGTCCATCGCATCCGGCATCGCTGCCGCCATGCATCGCGAGGGCGCTGAGCTTGCCTTCACTTATCAGAACGACAAACTCAAGGGTCGTGTCGAAGAGTTCGCACAAAGCTGGGGTTCCAACCCTGACCTGTGCTTCCCGTGCGACGTGGCCAGCGATGAAGAAATCGCCAAGGTTTTCGTTGAACTGGGCAAGAAGTGGGACGGCCTGGACTGCATCGTTCACTCCGTCGGCTTCGCCCCGGGCGACCAACTGGATGGCGACTTCACCGAAGCCACCACCCGTGAAGGTTTCCGCATCGCTCACGACATCAGCGCCTACAGCTTCGTGGCCCTGGCCAAAGCCGGCCGCGAAATGATGAAAGGCCGCAACGGCAGCCTGCTGACCCTGTCGTACCTGGGCGCCGAGCGCACCATGCCGAACTACAACGTAATGGGCATGGCCAAGGCTTCCCTGGAAGCTGGCGTTCGTTACCTGGCCGGCTCCCTGGGCCCGGACGGCACCCGCGTCAACTGCGTATCGGCTGGCCCGATCCGCACCCTCGCCGCTTCCGGCATCAAGAACTTCCGCAAGATGCTGGCCGCCAACGAAGCGCAAACCCCGCTGCGTCGTAACGTCACCATCGACGAAGTCGGCAACGCCGGCGCCTTCCTGTGCTCGGACCTGGCGTCCGGCATCAGCGGCGAAATCATGTACGTGGACGGTGGCTTCAACACCACGGCCATGGGCAGCCTCGAAGAGTAATCTTCGGTCAGCCAACTAAAAAACCCGCCTCTTCAGGCGGGTTTTTTTATGCCTGCAATTTCAAGGCAGACTCGATCAAATGTGGGAGCGGGCTTGCTCGCGAATGCGGTGTGTCAGTCGATAGAAATGTTGAATGATCAACCGCATTCGCGAGCAAGCCCGCTCCCACAGGGGATTCGTGGTTAATCATCGATGTGGGTCAGGCAGCTGGAAAACAGCTGTTGGATCGGTTGTGTGCGCTGGCTATAACGCTGCAACAGCACAATCTCGCGGTAGAACGTCAACTCCCCCAACGGGATGATCCGAACCTTCGCCCCATGCTCAAGCCAGAGCCCCGCCTTGGGTAGCAGCGACACCCCCAATCCGCATTCAACCATCTTCACGATCGCCTCCAGCTCATCCAGCTCCAAAGCCACCTGCACATCAATCTGCTGCTCACGCAAAAACCGCGTCACCAATCTTCCGCCGAACGAGTTGCGGTCGTAGCGCACATGCGGATGGCTCGCGAGGATCTGCAACGGCGCATCGCCTTCAAGGTCCGCTGGCACGATCAATACAAACGGTTCCTTGCGGATGAGCTGCGCTGACAGTTCTTTGGGTAACTCGAACGGCGGCTTGATCAGGATCGCCAGATCCACCTCACCGGTGTCCACCTGACTTAACAGGTTCAGCGACACACCGGGCACCAGTTTCGGTTCCAGCAACGGCGCCTGTTGCCTCAGTCGAAGCAACGCCTGGGGCAGCAGTCCGGTCTGGGCCGTGGCCACCGCACCTATTTTCAACTCGCCGCGATACTCGCTGACATCATCGCTCACCGCCATGCGGCTGAAAGTCTCGAGCATTTCCCTGGCCATCGGCAATGCGCGCTGGCCCGCGGCATTGAGCAGCGCCTGACGCCCGGTGCGGTCGAACAAGCGAATACCCAGGGTCTGTTCCAGATTGCGAATCTGCGCGCTGACGGCCGACTGGGTCAGGCCGATGTGCATCCCGGCCGCGGCAAAAGTGCCGTAGCGCGTCACCGCAATGAAGGTTTTCAGTTCCCGCAGCATGGCGTTCTCGATTCATCGAAATAATTTGAGCTCGATGCAAAAATTATCGTCTTTTAATCAAAAAGCACAGGGCTAAACTCAATCTGAATCCAGACAGCCGAGGCACATCCGATGCAACTCTCCCCTTTTCACTTGGCCATCCCGGTCTACGACCTGACTGCCGCGCGGAATTTTTATGGCGAAGTGTTCGGCCTGGAAGAAGGTCGCTCAAGCGATCATTGGGTCGATTTCAATTTTTTCGGCCATCAACTGGTCATTCACCAGGCGCCGAAAAACGCCTCTCAAGAAGCCGCGCACACCAATGCTGTCGACGGTCATGACGTGCCGGTGCCGCATTTTGGTGTGGTGTTGGGGATGGCGGAATGGGAGGCGCTGGCCGAACGCCTGAAAGCCCTCGACACCCGATTCGTGATCGAACCGGGCGTTCGCTTTCAGGGATTGGTAGGTGAACAAGCGACGATGTTTCTCTTCGATCCGTGCGGCAACGCGCTTGAGTTCAAGGCATTCAAGGACGTAGGTCAATTGTTTGCCAAGTGAATACGTCGGCTTGTGCCAGCAGCTCCTCGATCGAGCCGGGGACCTGAGGGTTGCACTCGAGTTGTCCGATGCTGAAGCGGATGTCATAACCGCGATGCACCGTGGCATTGCGCTCTTCGAGTATTTCTTCGAGTCGCGCCCTGATCGCGGGAATCTCCACGACGCTTGAGCCGGTCAGCAACGCAACGAATTTGTCGCTGCCCAAACGGCCGATCACATCGCTCTCGCGAAAGGCAATGCGCAGCACATCAGCGAAGGTTTTCAGGGCGTTGTCGCCCTCGGCACGACCATAGAGATAGTTGATGTGTTTGAAGTCATCAATATTGAAAAGCAGCAGCGTCGCTGGCTTTTTCAGCTGTTGGCAGACATCCAGCCCTTGTTGGGCCAGCGCTGTAAAACCGTGTCGGTTGGAGAGCAGCGTCAACTCGTCCATGCTCGCCATCTGCACGCCCATCAACTCCTCCTCGGCCTTGCGGGCCAAGTCACGCAGCAGCTCGCGCTCCTGCAGTGGCGTGCGCAACGGGTCGGCGCACGCGCCTGGTTTTACCGGTTTGCCTGGGATCAGCATTACTCACTCCATTGGCGGGTATATTTCTTAGAGTCGTCCATACCCGGTTTGGCTCCCTGTTAACGGACCGCCGGTCAACTACCCACGACCGGACATGGCCCTCCCGCGTCAGCCCAAAGCTTGAACTGGGTGACGAAAATGTCGTGCGGCACCGGGACCGGCACCCTTCCCTGACCTGGATTCCAGCCCCAAAGCACCAGTTTGTCGTCGCTGACATGCTTGATCAGCGCGGCGAAATCGCGGTCGCCATTGCTGGAACGGTCCTTGATCATTGCGCACAACTGGTCGGCCGGCAGACCGATCCAGGCCATTTTGTGCGCGGCTGGCGGCAAGCTCCAGTGCGGCGCCCCTGGGGGTGCATGAGCGCCGTAACTGGCCGGCGGATTACTCTCGGCGTGGCAGGTAGCGCAGGGCAAACCCGCCGCGCCCTTGCCGTCCATGCCCCGCACGACGTTCATTGCGTGGGGAATCCCGGCGTCGAATTGCAACGGCGAATCGCCGGGGATATGGCAGTTCTGGCAGCGTGGGCTCTGAAAGACCTTTTGCACGGTATCGAACGCCTTGATGGCTTCCTTATCGTCAGCAAACAGGTCCTCGGCGTAGCCGATCAGGCCGATCAACACCACCGCGCCAAGAATCAGATGTCGTCTCATCTCACACCCCCGACAGTTGCAGCGGCAGTTCGCGCAAGCGTTGGCCGGTCAGGGAGAACACCGCGTTGGCCACTGCCGGCGCCGTGGGCGGCACACCGGCCTCGCCGATGCCGCCGGGTTTGTCGCTGCTGGGCACGATATGCACTTCCACCACAGGCATTTCGTTGAGCCGCAGCACTTGATAGTCGTGGTAATTGGACTGCACCACTTGCCCGTTCTTGAAGGTCAGTTTGCTGTGCAAGGTAAATCCGAGGCCGAAGGTGATGGCCGATTCCATTTGCGCCGCGATGCTCATCGGGTTGACCGCAATGCCGCAATCCACCGCACACACCACCCGGTGTACGCGGATCGCCAGGTTGTCCTGGGACACCTCGGCCACCTGGGCGACGTAGCTGCCGAAAGACTCATGCACCGCGACACCCAACGCATGGCCGTCCGGCAGTGGCGCCTTCCAGTTGGCTTTCTCGACGGCCAGGTTCAGCACGCCAAGATGCCGTGGATGGTCCTTGAGCAAGGTTCGTCGGTACTCGACCGGATCCTTGCCGGCCGCCTCTGCCAGTTCGTCGATCAGCGACTCCATCACGAACGCGGTGTGGGTGTGCCCCACCGAACGCAGCCAGAGCACGCGGATGCCGGTTTGCGGAGAATGCAAATCAACCTGGTGATTCGCCAGTCCCTCAAGATAAGGACTGTCGGCGACCCCTTCGACAGACGTCTTATCGATGCCATTTTTGACCATGGTCGCCTCGAATGACGTGCCCGCCATGATTGACTGCCCGACCATCACATGCTTCCAGGCGATCGGCAGGCCGCCGGCATCGAGGCCGATACGGGCCTGATGGAGGAACGCCGAGCGATAGTACCCACCGCGAATGTCGTCCTCCCGGGACCAGACGGTTTTTACCGGCGCGCCCGCTGCCTTGGCGACTTCCACGGCTTCTGCAACAAAGTCCGAGGTTGGATTGGCCCGGCGACCGAAACCGCCACCCAGAAACTCGGTGTGAATCTCCACCTGCTCGGGTTTGAGCCCGGTGATTTTCCCGGCGACCATTTGATCCAGCGTCTGGAACTGGGTGCCGGTCCAGATTTCGCATTTATCCTGGGTGATTTTCACCGTGCAATTGAGTGGTTCCATCGGTGCGTGGGCCAGGTACGGCACGCTGTACTCGACATCGATGGTCTTCGCCGCTTTACCCAGACCCGCCGCGACATCACCGGCCTGACTGGCCGACATGCCAGGAGTGGCGGCGAGTTTGCGGAAGCTTTCCAGCAGCTTCTGACTGTCGAGCCCGGTGTTCGGGCCCAGATCCCAATCAATCTTCAACGCATCGCGCCCCAGCTTCGCCGCCCAGTAATGGTCGGCAATCACCGCCACCCCGGTGGGCACCTGCACCACTTTGTGCACGCCCGGAATCGCCAGCGCTTCGGCGCCTTCGAAGGATTTGACGCTGCCACCGAACACCGGCGAGCGCGCGACCATGGCGGTCATCAGGCCGTCGAACTGCACGTCCATGCCGAACTTGGCGCGGCCGGTGATTTTCTCCGGGGTGTCCAGGCGCTTGGTCGGTTTGCCAATGATTTTCCAGTCCTTGGACTCCTTGAGCTTGATCGACGCCGGATCCGGTGCCGGCAGCTTGCCGGCGTCATCGGCCAGTTCGCCGTAGGTGGCGCTTTGATCGCCGGCAATCACCACACCCGATTCGGTGCGAATTTCGGAGGGCGCAACGTTGAAGCGTTTCGCCGCCGCATCGATCAACATCAAACGTGCCGCTGCACCGGCCTGACGGTAGCGGTCGAACTCCATCCAGGTCGAGGTGGACCCGCCAGTGATTTGCATCCCGCCAAACCCGGCCAGGCCATACTCGGCGGCCGAAGCCGGTGCATGTTCGACGCGGATCTTCGACCAGTCGGCGTCCAGTTCTTCGGCGATCAACATGGTCAGGCCGGTCCAGATGCCCTGGCCCATTTCCGAATGGCCGAGCAGCATAGTGACGCTGTTGTCATTGCCGATCCGTAAAAACGCATTGGGCGCGAAAACATTGCCTTGATTCTCGGCGCCGATCGCAAAGCGATGGCCACCGGGGATGACAAACGCCACCACCAGACCACCGCCCAGCACCGCGCTGCCCTTGAGGAAACCGCGGCGTGACAGAGGATTGAGGCTGTTCATTGTTCGGACTCCCGTCAACGTGGCATCAACCGATCTCGGCAGCGCGTTTGACCGCTGCGCGGATCCGTGGGTAGGTGCCGCAGCGGCAAATGTTGCCGGACAGCGCCTGATCGATGTCGCTGTCGGTCGGCTTGGGAATTTTCGCCAGCAACGCGGCGGCAGACATGATCTGCCCGGACTGGCAGTAACCGCACTGGACCACATCGAGTTCGGCCCAAGCCTGTTGCACCGGGTGCGAACCGTCGGTGGACAGGCCTTCGATGGTGAGAATTTTCTGCCCATGGGCCACGGCTGTGGCGGGGGTGATGCAGGAGCGCAGTGGTGCGCCGTCGACGTGCACGGTGCAGGCGCCACACTGGGCGATGCCGCAACCGAATTTGGTGCCGGTCAGGTGCGCGACATCGCGCAGGACCCACAGGAGCGGCATGTCTGCGGGGACATCCAGCGCCTGGTCCTTGCCATTGATGTTGAGGGTCAGCATTGCGATTTTCCTCAGACTCACGGTGTTCTGAAGGGGCGTCGCTGTGGCGGTGCAGAGCCTACGCGCGCCTCGGGTTATCCCTTCAGCTAAGCGCAAATTACCGGGTGAGACGGGTTCATCGACCACCGGTCACACAAAGAAGACTGAAGTAACTCACTCTGTGTAGCAGCTGCCGAGCCCGCGAGGCTGCGTTCGGCGACGTAGTCGTCGTGAAGTCAGGCTCTGCGGTGTGCCAGGAAAACTGCGTTCGCAGGGTTTACGACGACTCCGTCGCCGAACGCAGCCTCGCAGGCTCGGCAGCTGCTACGGACCGTGTTGGGGCTTAGACGTTGGTGGACACCGACAGCTCACGCCACGTCTGTAACTCCTCAGCGACGAAGGCGTTCTTGGCTTCGATCGCTGCGACACAGTCGCTGCCCAGCGGTAAGCGCAGCGGTGCTTTTTGCGCTTGCACCAGGGTGATCATGGCCTGGGCGAGCTTGTCCGGATCGCCAGGCTGATTCAGGGTCACGGCCTTGGCAATTTTACGCACCTCACCCGCCGTGCTGTCGTAGTCGGCAATCGAAGCCGGGGATTCGACCAGCGAATTGCCTTCGAGGAACTCGGTACGGAAGTAGCCCGGCTCGACAATGGTCACGTTGATGCCCAGCGGGGCCAACTCGGCGTGCAGCGCCTCGCTCAAGCCTTCGACGGCAAATTTGGTGGAGCAATAAACGCCGAAGCCCGGCCCTGATCTGTAACCGCCCACGGAGGAGAGATTGATCACATGTCCACGGCGAGCGGCGCGCATGTGCGGCAGGACGGCGCGCGTGACATTCAGCAAGCCGAAGACGTTGGTTTCGTACACACGTCGCACTTCATCGGCGCTGGCTTCTTCCACCGCACCGAGCACGCCGAAGCCGGCATTGTTGACCAGCACGTCGATGCGCCCGAAGTGGTCGATGGCCGACTTGGCAACCGCAACGCCTTGGGCTTCGTTGGTCACATCAAGGGTGGCGGCCAGCAAACCTGGCTGCTCGCCAAAACGCTGGGTGATGCTGCTGGCGTCACGGGCAGTGGCGACCACGGCGTCGCCATTGGCCAGCGCGGCGGCAGCGATCTTGGCGCCGATACCGCGAGAAGCACCGGTGATGAGCCAGACACGTTTGAAGTATTGGGAAGTGGTCATGATCGCGAATCCTTGTAGGCAGTTGGGGTAAGCACAAGGTACGCAGGAACATTGGTTGGAAAAATGCCCTCGTGTTACAAGCACTATGAAACGCTCTTTCATAATGGCGCCGATATGAATCACGACCCGTTTGATGGTTTGACCGAGTTTCTCGCCGTCGCCGAGCACAAAAGTTTCACCCTGGCCGCAACTCGGCTAGCCGTCACGCCCACCGCTGTCAGCCATGCGATCAAACTGCTGGAACGACGCACCGGCGTGCTGCTGTTTCAGCGCACCACGCGCCGAGTGGCGCTGACCGAAGCCGGCGCCAGCCTGTTTTCCCGCTTGCGTCCGGCGGCCAGTGAAATCGATGAAGCCCTGGCGGTGCTCAGCGGTTTCCGTGATCAGCCCATGGGCACGCTGCGACTCACGGCACCGCGATTGTCCGGGGCCTTGTTGATGGAGCCGCTAATTCCGCTGTTTCGCTCGGCCTATCCGCAAGTCACTCTCGATATTTCCCTGGACGACGCCACGGTTGACCTGATGGCCGGCGGCTTCGATGCCGGGATTCGAAAAAGGAGTCCTGGGCCGCCGCTGAACCGTCGCCTTCAGACCACGGCGCCGACCAAACCTTTGCCCAGCCGATGCTGCGCCAGAAGACGCATCAAGGTTGTTTCACGTAAGCCGCGCTGTACTTCTGATACTCACCAAAACCAGTCACTTCTGCGGCGCCGTTGAGCAACTGCAGGCGAAACAGCGGATCGCCCTCAGAATCCAGTGCAATGACAAGGTTGCCGGCGAGCAGCGGATACTGATGATGGACTTCAACAGGCGGATCCTTGAGCTGAAAAATGCTCAGGTTGATGTCCGCCATCTCGGGGCCGCTGTCGATTCCCGGTAATACTTTGAGGGTCAACTCGCCGACACGCTGGTCCTGGACATTGCTCACGAGGTAGCGCCCTTCTCGCTGACTGTCAGCAACCCGCTCAAGCTTTTGCGAGGCGACCTTGAACGCAGTCGGCCGCACATCGATGCTTAATTGACGGGAACCGTTGATCCACGTGCCGGTTTGGCGGCCCTGCTCGTTCGGCGTGCCTTCGACGAACCAGTTGCCGATCATCTGACCGTCGTCGTCCAGTTCACGCAGAACGATTCCACCCTCTTCGTAGGTATTGCCCACCAGCCGGATCGGTTTACCGCTGCCGGTCTTGCTGTAGCGAACTTCGCCAACATAGACATCACCCTGAAGTTGCCACCACAGCTCAACGGGGATCTTGTCATCCAGGGTGCCACGCAACATGACGGGCGCTTCACCGACGGGCCCCTCGAGACGACGACGCTCCGTCCACTGGCCGGACTTCAGTTCACGATCGGTAACGTCCACATAGCCAGAAGGCATGAACGGGTTGGCTTCCGACGGCTTTTGCACCACCTCTGTTTTCTCGGCCACCTTCACAGGCAAGTTGTCCTGTATTTGCCAAGTCGCGCTCTGGCGCCAGCAGCAACCGCTTTTGGACTGGGTATGCAGGCGCTTGGTGACCGGGTCGATCTCGAACATGCCCAGATTTGCGTCACGGGTCAGTGCGGAAAAGGACGTGCTCAACACGAGCGTCGGGCGCTCGGGATCGAACAGATAGATGTCGTAGGAAGGACCGCCATAGCCCGCGTCATTGCCATTGCGTACGGCAAGATCTTGCTGCCCGTCGAAATTGAAATCGCCGAACAACAGCAGACTTTGATCGGCATACGCCAGGTTGCGGTCGAACTCCGAAGCTTTGCGGCCAGGCTTGAACAGAGCGAACGCTTCGGCTGACTCGATGCGCTGCAGCACCTGCCCGCCGGCCCTTTCGCGCAACGTAATCAGCGCAGGAGCGCCGTCGAAAGTCTGGGCGGGCGGCTGTGCAAACAGCACGTCGATGACGTATTTCTTCGCGGGGTCAGTGAGGTGATACGTCAGCGGTTCGGCACTCACCGCAGCGGCGGTCAGCAGACAGGAAACAGCCAATAAACGAGGAATAACCATGATGCAGAGCGTCCTTGCGGCAAACCAGGTCCGCAGTCTAGCGGCTATCGTGTCATGCCGACATTGTTGATTCCGTCGACATAGGAAACTCTTTCAACTTGTCGATCTACGGTACGGCCAGACGACCCGAGGCTGACTACGCTGAAAGTCCAGCTTGAGAAATCCGTAGAGGAGCTACACCATGCACCGCGTACAAAAGCTCACGCCCTGCCTGTGGTTCGACAATCAGGCCGAGGAGGCCGCGAAGTTCTACTGTGCGATCTTCGATCATTCGAAAATCAGCGCCACCACCCACTACGGCAAGGCCGGTCAGGAGATTCACGACAGGCCCGAAGGTTCGGTGATGACGGTCAGTTTCGAACTGGACGGACAGAGTTTTACCGGCCTCAACGGCGGTCCCATCTTCACGTTCAATGAAGCGGTTTCATTTCAGGTCAATTGCCATACTCAGGAAGAAGTCGACCACTTCTGGGGACGTCTGTCCGCGGGCGGTCCCGTTGAGGCCCAGCAATGCGGCTGGCTCAAGGACAAATTCGGCGTGTCCTGGCAGATCGTACCGGTGGCCCTGATGGACATGATGAAAGACCCTGACACGGCGAAATCACAACGCGCCATGACGGCGATGTTGCAGATGAAAAAACTCGACATCGCTGCACTGCAACGAGCCTTTGACGGCGAGAGCTAATACACTTCGACGCTGACCTGCCGAGGACGCTGACCATGAAGCCCGCCGTTGCCAAAGACGCTGACAAAGCCCCGCGCTTCTGGCGCGACGACGCCCTGCCCTTCATTGAAGCCCGCTCCATCGCCGACGGCCGCGAGGTCTGCTACACCCGGCATTCCCACGAGCACTTTTCCATCGGCGCGATCACGGCCGGACGCAGTACCTACCACCACGAGCAATCGGAGTTTCAGGTCAGTGCCGGCACCGTGGTGCTGATGAATCCCGGTGATGTCCACGCCTGCAATCCCATCGATGACCAGCCGTGGTCGTACCTGATGCTGTACGTCGAAACCCCCTGGCTGACCGATTTGCAGCATCAGCTCGGTTTCAGCCAGGACCTGGCGTTTCGCCGGTTTTCCATCACCCACACTCACGACAGTGATCTGTATGCCGGTCTGAAAAGTTTGTACGACGTGCTGGTCGATGCGCAGCAAGACGTGTTGCGCAAACAAAGCGCGGCCGTGGAGTTTTTCACCGACGTGCAGCAGCGGCTCAACCCGATCGATCAACCGCTGCGAGAGCCCAATTTCAAACTGGAACGGGCGGCCGATTACATCCGCGACAACTGCACGCACCTGCTCAAGCTCGAAGACATTTGCGAGTCGGCTCAGCTATCGCCGTCCTACTTGATTCGTGCGTTCAAGCAGCATTACGGCATGACGCCCCACGCCTTTCTGGTCAACCGTCGCATCCAGTTCGCCCGCGATCAACTGCGCAGCGGCAAGCTGATCGCCGATGTCGCGCTCGAAGCCGGGTTTGCCGATCAGGCGCATTTTCAGCGTGCGTTCAAACAGCATCTGGCGGCGACACCGGGGCAGTATCGCGGCTAAAACAACAGGTACATTGCGCTCGCCGCCAGCAGCAACGCCATGCTCCGATTGAACAGGCGCATGCCCGCCGGGTTACTCAGATAGCCCCGTAAAAACGTCCCGGCATAGGCCCAGCAGCCGACGGACAGGTAGCAAATCACCAGATACACCGCCGCAAACTGCCAGACCAGCCGCGCCTCGCCATCCGCCACAAAAGCGCCCATGCCCGCTACGCACGCCAGCCAGGCTTTCGGGTTGAGCCATTGCATGACCGCGCCATACAGCATCGACGGCGCCCGGCCTGACTCCTTCGCATCCAGATGCCCATTGTCGGCGGCCAACTTGAAGGCCATGTACAACAGGAACGCCACACCCGCCCATTGCACCACCTGCGTCAGCGCTGGCCATCGCTGCAACACCTCATGCATCCCTAATCCCATCAACACCAACAACACAACGAAACCCAGCGTCGCCCCGGCCACATGCCGTTGACTGGCGCGAAAACCGAATTGCGCGCCGGAACTCAACGCCACGATGTTCACCGGCCCCGGGGTTATCGAGGCCACCAGTGCAAACGCCGCCATCGAGATAATCAGACTCATCACAGACCTTCTTCAATTCAGTTGAACGAGGCCTCAAGGTAAAGAGCGACCTGACGGCTGTATTGAACAAAACACCCCTCAGCTGTACCGCGACCGACGTCCACCACTGTATGGGTCAAGCCACCCCTGGCCTGTGATAAAAATACCGCTCCTGCTTTTGGAGCCCCGTCATGGACCTCGCCACCCTCACCCTGTTTCTTCCGGCCTGCTTCGCCCTGAACATGGCGCCCGGGCCGAACAACCTGTTGTCGGTCAGCAATTCGACCCGCTACGGCTATCGCATCGCCTGTGTCGCCGGGATCGGTCGGCTGCTCGCGTTCGCCGGCATGATCGCCCTCGCGTCGGCGGGGCTGGCGGTGGTGCTGCAAACGTCGGAGTTGTTGTTCTACGGGATCAAGATTCTGGGAGCAGCGTATCTGCTCTACCTCGCCTGGCAATTGTGGCGCGCGGATCCAGGGGCAGACACCGTGGTGGCGGGCGCGCCGGTGGGGATGCTGGCGTTGGCGCGGCAGGAATTCCTGGTGGCGGCCGGTAATCCGAAAGCGATCCTGATCTTCACCGCGTTCCTGCCGCAGTTCGTCGACTCGACCCAAGCTGTTTCGCCGCAATTCGCCGTGTTGGGCGCGTTGTTCCTGATGCTGGAATGGATCGCCATCGGCGCCTACGCCTACATGGGCCTGCACATGCGCCGCTGGTTCGCCGAACCTCGGGGCAAGCGGATATTCAATCGTTGCTGCGCGGGATTGTTGTCAGCGGCGGCTTCGGTGTTGCTGATGGCGCGGCGGGCCTGAGGTTATGGATTGACTGGACGCAACGCAGGTTCAAACTGCGTTTGATCCCGTATCAATACCCAACGAGCCTTGAATGAACCTGAACGTTATCTATGCCCTTGGCGCTGCCGCTCTTTTTGGCGCGAGTACGCCATTGGCCAAGTTGCTGGGCCTGAACCTTTCGCCGATCCTTTTGGCCGGGTTGTTGTACCTGGGCAGCGGCCTGGGCCTGACGCTCGTCAGACTGTTGCGCGACCGGGGCTGGCAGCCCAGCGGCCTGAAATCGTCGGAGTGGCCCTGGCTGATCGGTGCCATCGCTTTTGGCGGCGTGCTCGGGCCGGTGGCGCTGATGTTCGGTTTGACCCTGACCTCCGGCGCCACGGCCTCGCTGATGCTCAACCTCGAATCGGTATTGACCGCCGTGCTGGCCTGGGTGGTATTCAAGGAGAACGCTGACCGACGCATCGTCGCCGGAATGCTGGCAATCGTCGCCGGTGGCTTACTACTGGCCTGGCCCCAGAACCCGGCGCAGTCACAGGGCTGGATCGGACCGTTGGCGGTAGCGCTGGCCTGCGTCTGCTGGGCCATCGATAACAACCTGACGCGCAAGGTATCGGCTTCGGATGCGCTGTTTATTGCCGGCATCAAGGGGTTGATCGCCGGGATGGTGAACTGTTCTCTGGCGCTGTTGCTCGGCGCAACACTGCCACACATGACGGTGCTGGGGCCGACGTTGATCGTTGGTTTCCTGGGGTATGGCATCAGCCTGGTGTTGTTCGTTCTGGCGCTCCGAGGCCTGGGCACTGCACGTACCGGCGCCTACTTTTCCACGGCACCTTTCCTCGGCGCGGCAATCGCCATCCTGCTGCTGGATGAACCCGTCACGCTGACGTTTTGGGCCGCTTCGCTGTTGATGGGCCTTGGGGTATGGATTCACCTCAAGGAAAATCATGCCCATGAGCATCAACACGAGGCGCTCAAGCATGCTCATCGCCACGTGCATGACGAGCACCATCAACATGAACATTCGTTCCAGTGGGACGGAACCGAGCCCCACAGTCACGAACATGAACACACGCCGCTGCGCCACAGTCATCCACATTTTCCGGACATCCATCACCGACATAACCATTAGGCAGTCCTCATGACAAGTGACTGGAATTCTCTGTCGATTTTCCGGTGGAGGCGTTGGGCGACGCGTCTTATGCTCATGCCATGAACCTACAAAACGCTTTGCTTCCGCCCCACGCCGAGATGGTTCGCGCCATGCTCGAACGAGACACCGCCTACGAGGGGGTGTTCTTTACCGCGGTCAAAACCACTGGCATCTTCTGTCGCCCCAGTTGCACGGCGCGCAAGCCGAAGCCGGAGAACGTCGAGTTCTTCGCCCATGCCGATGAGTGCATGTCGGCCGGCTACCGCGCCTGTTTGCGTTGCAAACCGCTGGACGCGGCAGCCATTGCACCGGACTGGGTGCAGCGGCTGCTCAAATCGGTGGATGCCGACGCCGAGCAGCGCTGGACCGACGCGCAGCTGCTGGCCGAGGGCATCGAGCCGTTGAAACTGCGCCGCTGGTTCAAGCAGCATTTCGGCATGACCTTTCACGCCTGGCTGCGCACCCGACGCCTGGGCATGGCGTTGGGCGGGATCAAACAGGGCGATTCCATCGACAACGCGGCGTTCGATTCGGGCTACGAGTCCCTGAGCGGGTTTCGCGATGCGTTTCAAAAGTCCTTCAACATCACGCCCGGCCGCGCCGCCAACAGCGAGCCGCTGCTGTTCACTCGCTTGACCACCCCGCTGGGGCCGATGATCGCCATGGCCGAACGACGCGGGCTGGTGCTGCTGGAGTTTCTTGATCGGCCAGCGCTGACCAAGGAAGTCGAAGAATTGCAGAATCGATACGGCTATGCCGTCGCGCCAGGGCATAACGCGCATTTGCAGCAGATTGAAGCCGAACTGACGCAGTACTTCGCCGGCAAACTCACTGACTTCAACGTTCCACTACACTTGCCTGGCAGCGATTTCGCCCGACAGGTCTGGGCCGAACTGGCGAAGATCCCGTACGGCCAGACCAGCACCTACGGCGCCATTGCGGCGTTATTGGGCAAGCCCGGTGCCAGTCGCGCCGTGGGCCTGGCCAACGGGCATAACCGTCTTTCGATTGTCGTGCCCTGTCACCGGGTGATCGGCGCAGACGGCTCGCTGACCGGCTATGGTGGAGGACAACCGCGCAAGGCGTTCTTGCTAAGGCTGGAAAAAGCGGCGGTGCAGATCACGCAACAACTCGTATTCTGATCATTTACAGGTTTCTCAAATAGTCATAAGGAAGGACATTCGATGGACACGCTCGACAACCAATTTCACCAGTTGCACCAGGACGGCCTGCTGATTCTCACCAACGTCGCCGATGCCGCCGGCGCGCGAATCGTGGAGCAACTGGGCAGCAAAGCCGTAGCCACCAGCAGCGCGGCGGTGGCCTGGGCGCACGGTTATCCGGATGGCAATGCCCTGCCCCTTGAGCGCCTGATTTCAACGGTCGAGTCCATCGCCCGGGTGATCTCGGTGCCGCTGACCGTGGACATCGAGGCCGGTTATTCCGATGACCTGACGCGGGTGGCCGACCTCATCGATGCGGTGATTGCCGCCGGGGCCGTCGGGATCAATATCGAGGACGGTGCGTCCCCGCCCGAGCTGCTTGTGCGCAAGATCGAAATCGCTCGGCAGATTGCCAGTCGCCGAAATGTGAAGCTGTTCATCAACGCCCGGACTGATGTGTACCTCAAGAGCCTGGTGCCCGCCGAAGATCGCGTGGCAGAGACGCTCAGGCGCGCCGCGTTGTATCAGGCGGCCGGTGCCGATGGTTTGTTCGCGGCTGGCGTCAGGGCTGAGTACGAAATCGCTGCGCTGTGCCAGGGCACCACGCTGCCGGTGAACGTGCTCGGGCTCCCCGGACTGCCATCGCCTGAAGAGCTGAAAGCGCTCGGCGTACGCCGTTTGAGCGCGGGTTCCCGCATCGCCGAGTTTCTTTATGGCGCCATGAGCGCACTGGCCAAGAGCTTTCTGGAAACAGGGACACTCGACAGCCGTGATCTGAAGGCCTTCACCTATGGCGAAGTGAACGCCTTGTTGGCACCGTCCGGGAAAGCTTGACCCCATGCCCGACGTCTATCTGCCCGCCACCGAGTTTCTATCGTCCATCGATGAGGACTGGCGCCGCCACATCGCCGCCATCGGCCCTTGCCTGCATCAGCCCCATGCGGCTCGCGATCCTTATGAGTCGCTGGTGCGGGCGATTGCCTACCAGCAACTGCATGCGAAGGCCGGGGATGCGATTGTCGGTCGGTTGCTGGCGTTGTTTGGGACGGGCGCGTTCCCGAGGCCTGAACAGATTCTGGCGACCGAGTTCGATCAACTGCGCAGTTGCGGTTTTTCCGCCAGCAAGATCGCGACCATTCAGGGCATTGCCCAAGCGGCGCTGGACGGTGTAGTGCCGGATTACGCCACGGCACTGGCCATGGATGATGAGGCGCTGATCGAGCGGTTGATTACGCTACGTGGGGTTGGGCGCTGGACGGTTGAGATGTTGTTGATTTACAGCCTGGAACGGCCGGATATCTTGCCCGCCGATGATTTCGGGGTGCGTGAGGGATATCGGCGGATGAAGGGGTTGGAGGCGCAGCCCAATCGCAAGCAGATGATTGAGATCGGGTTGGCGTGGAGTCCATACCGGACGGTGGCGTCCTGGTATTTGTGGCGGATGACTGGCAAGTAGACCGCGTTATCGTTCTTTGCGAGCAAGTCGAATCGTCGCACCGCCGCTCCCACAAGGTTCTTTGTGTACGCAACATCTGTGCTCGACGCATAACCTGTGGGAGCGGGCTTGCTCGCGAAGGCGTCAGCACATTCAACACATCATCCAAGGCCAGTCACAACCCCGACTTCAACCGACTAAACGCCCGAATCAAAGCCCGATTGAACGCCTTGCCATTGTCATTCTTGCTATACAACGAAGCCCTCACCTCAGCCGACGGATACGTCCCCGGGTCATTGCGAATCGCCGGATCAATCAAGCCGTCCGCCGCCGTAATCGCGTTGGCGTAGTGGATGGCGTCAGTGATTGGCGCAATCACCTCCGGCGTCATCAGATAATCCATCAACGCCAGCCCCGCTTGCGGGTGCGGCGCATCCTTGGGAATGACCATCGCGTCGAACCAGATCAACGTGCCCTCCTTCGGAATCCGATAACTCAGCGTGAACGGCTTGTTCGCAGCCTCGGCCTGTCCGGCGGCGATGGCCACGTTGCCGTTCCATGACATCGCGACGCAGGTGTTGCCATTGGCGAGGTCGCTGATGTTCAGGTCATTGTCGAAGTAGCGGATATAGGGCCGAATCTTCGCCAGTTGCTGTTCAGCCCGTTTCAGGTCATCGAGGTTCTGACGGTTGATGTCCAGCCCCATGTACTTCATGACCGCGGCGAAAACCTCGTTGGGATCGTTGAGCAAACTGACCCCGCAATCTGCAAATTTCGACACCACCGCCGGGTCGAACAGCATCGCCCAACTGTCCCGTGGAGCGTCGGGCAGGCGCTTCTTGATTGCCTCTTCCTGATAGCCGATGCCGGTGGTGCCCCAAGCGTAGATCCCGGCGTAGCGATTACCCGGATCGAACACCGCCATGTGCTGGCGGAACTCATCACCCACGCCGGCAAAATGCGGCAGCTGTTGCGGATTCAGGGCTTGAATCGCACCGCTCTGGATCGCCCGGGACAAATGCTGACCCGCAGTCAGCACCAGGTCATAGCCGCTGCGGCCGGTGAGCAGTTTGGTCTCGACGGTTTCCAGGGAGTCGAAGTGGTCGGCCACCACGTGGATGCCGGTTTTCTTCTCGAAATTGGTCAGGGTGTCCGGGGCCAGGTACTCGCCCCAGATGTACAGATTGACCACCGGTTTGGCGGTGTCGGCAGCCTGCACACACAGGGGTGCGAGCACCAGCAGTAATGCTTGAGTCAGTTTGTGCAGGCCCATTTTCAAACTCCCTTTTTGCTGCAGGCACTGCCTGCGTACTGCGGCATGGTGATGCAGGCGACATTGCCGCCGCCGAGGAGGATTTCCCGAGAGTTTTCGATACCGACGATTGTGTGTTGCGGGAACAGTTCGGCCAGAGTCGCCTGCGCCGCCTGATCATGGCGATCACCAAACAAAGGCACCACGATCGAGGAATTGCCGGCGTAATAGTTGATATACGAGGCGCAGATTTTCGTCCCGGCCTGACGGGTGTGCGTGCTGTCTTGCTGATCCAGGCCTTCGGCTTCCTCGGCGGTCCATTCCAGCACATCCGGTTGCGGCAGCTTGTGCACTTTCAGCTCGCGGCCACGGCTGTCGCGGGTGCTGCGCAGAATGTCGTAGGCCTCCTGGTAGATTTCCCATTGCGGATCATCGCGATTATCGGTCCATTGCAGCACCACTTCACCGGGGCGCACGAAGCACGCGAGATCGTCGACATGGCCGTCGGTTTCGTCGAATTTGCAGCCCCGTGGCAGCCAGATGATTTGCTCGGCACCGAGGTAGTCGGTCAGTCGCCGGGTGACTTCTTCCTTGCCCAGGTGCTGGTTGCGATTGCGGTTGAGCAGGCATTGTTCGGTGGTGAGAATGCTGCCCTGGCCGTCACTCTGGATACCGCCCAGCTCGGCAATCAGCGGCGCGCGGTAGCGGTCGAACCGTTCAATTTCGAGGATTTTGCTGGCGATCTGGTCGTCCTTGTCCCACGGGTAATACAAGCCGCCATCGAGGCCGCCGTATGCGTTGAACTCGAAGTCCACGCCGCGCACCTCACCGCTGTCGTCGTTGACCACAAAGCATGGGCCACTGTCCCGGTACCAGGTGTCGTTGCAGGTCATTTCCACCACCCGCACTTGAGGTGGCAATTGGCGGCGAGCGGTGGCGAACTGCGCGGCGGACGCGCACACGGTGACCGGTTCGCTCCGGGAGATGGCGGTGACGATTTGCACCCAGACTTTCTGCGCAGGCTTGGCACCATTGCGCCAGACATCGGTGCGCTCCGGCCAGCCGAGCCAGCAACCGGACTTGGTTTCGAATTCGCCAGGCAAACGGAAACCATCGAGTTTGGGGGTGGAGTCGAGCAAACGTGCCATGGTCAAACCTCATCAGCGGGGATTGGAATAACCACAGGCTACGGTCGCCGGCGCCCTCCTCGCCAACGAGGATTATTTCGGAATACTTGAATTCAATTCATCAATCGATCAGCTGATCGTTGAACCATTCCAGCATCTGCGCCACTGCCGGGCGCTCCAGCCGCACCCGCTCACACACCAACGCATATTGGCCGAGTGCAGTCATGCTGGAGGTGAACGGCCGGACCAGCCGACCGCTGAGCAAATCCTCCTGCGCGGTCAAGTTATCGCCCATGGCCACGCCCTGCCCTTGGGCCGCCGCTTCCAGCGCCAAACCGGCGTGGGCGAAATACAGCTGCCGTTCCGGGCGCTGATCACCGGCATGGCTGGTGAGCCAGGCGGTCCAGGTCTTGCCGTCCTGATCGTCGTGCAGCAGGCAATGACGCGCCAGATCCTTCGGCGTTTTCAAGGTGCCCTGGTTGAACAGTCCGGGGCTGCACACCGGGAAGAACTGCAACGCCGGCAACGGCCGGACGAAGTACGCGCTGCTGTCCACCGGGCCGGTACCGTAAGTGATCGCCAGGTCGATGTCTTCGCCCGGCGCCGTGGCGTCGATCGGTTGTTCGTAGAGGTGCAAAGTGATGTGCGGATAGCGCGCGTAAAAATCCGTCAGGCGACTCATCAACCACTTTTGCGCCAGCTCGGCAGTGACCGCCAGGCGCAACACCGCCAGCGATGACGGGTCACGCAGTTCATCGCAGGCGTCGCCAATCAGCTCGAAGGCCTGCTGCAAGCTTTGCATCAGGCGCCCGGCGGCCATCGTCGGGCGAATTTGCCGGCCTTCTCGGATGAACAACGTCACGCCCAATTGCTCTTCGAGCTGGCGAATCTGATGGCTGACCGCGCTGTCGGTGACGCACAACTCCGCCGCTGCCCGGCCGAAATGGGCGTGACGGGCGGCGCATTCGAAGGTTCTGAGTGCTGCTAAAGAAGGCAGTCGTCGCATGAGTTCAGCCCCAGTGATGAAGGCGCTCATGCTGCCTTGGTCATTTGCGGGCGTCCAGCGGGACCGCGTTATCGTTCATCGCGAGCAAGCTCTCTCCCACATTTGATCTAAGTCGTTCACAGAGTTTGTGTTCACAGGAGATCCCCTGTGGGAGCGAGCTTGCTCGCGATGAGGCCAGCACATTCACCACAAATCCAACGCCCCATCACCCTCCCTTATCCACCATGACTTCCCCCCAAACCCGGCGCATGTTGAATCTCTCAATCGGAGGGATTCGCCATGCTCAACACACTCAAACAGATCAACTCAACCTCAGCCTTTAACCGCTGGGCCGGTTTCGAAGTCACTCGCGCCGAGAGCGGCGAAGCCGAGCTCACCATGGCTTTTCGCGAGAGCGATATGGCGCAGTACGCAGGCTTCCTGCACGCCGGACTGATCGGCGCGCTGCTCGACACAGCCTGCGGATTCGCAGCCGGAACGGTCGCCGGCAACGTGCTGGCATCGCATTTTTCAGTGAGCTGCCTGGCACCCGCCATCGGCGAAGTGTTCATCGCTCGGGGTCAGGTGGTGAAGGCTGGCAAGAAGCAGGTGTTCGCCCGCGCCGAGTTGTTTGCGCAAACCGGCGATCAACTGAAACTGGTGGCGACCGGCGATGCGATTCTCGTACCGGTCGAGGGGCGCTGAAGGTCTAGGCTGTCTTGGGTAAGTTCCAGACCTGTCGGAGGTTCCCATGCAGCTCGAAGGCTCCTGCCATTGCGGCTCGGTGTCGTTCAGTTTGACCAGCGCCCACCCCTACCCGTATCAACGTTGCTACTGCTCGATCTGCCGCAAGACCCAGGGCGGTGGCGGCTACGCGATCAACCTGGGTGGCGATGCCGCCAGCCTGAAGGTGCGCGGTCGCAAGCACATCGCGATTTATCACGCACGACTCAAGGACGAAGGCGATAAACGCACCCACAGCAGCACCGCCGAGCGGCACTTCTGTTCTCTGTGTGGCTCAGGCTTGTGGCTGTTCAGCCCGGAATGGCCGGAGCTGATTCACCCGTTTGCCTCTGCCATCGACACCCCGCTGCCGGTGCCACCGGAGCACACGCACTTGATGCTCGGTTCCAAGGCGCCGTGGGTGGAAGTCGAGGCGCATCCTGGGAATCAGCAGTTCGACGTCTATCCCGAAGAATCCATCGCCGAGTGGCATGACCGCTTGGGTTTGAGCCGCTAAGCCGGTTCACAGTCTTTGACAGTTTCCCGACAAAGCTGTCAAAGATTGCTGGCCGGCAGCCGCCTAGCATGGGCGCATCCAAACTCCCACGGGTGCTCGCATGTTTCGCTCGCTATGTCTGTCGTTGACTTCGCTTTGCCTGCTCATTCCCACTGACTCTTTGCGCGCTGAAGACTGGCGCTACACCTTGCGGGCCGGTGCAGCCAGCGTGCCCCGTTACAGCGGCAGTGACGAACGCGTGGTGGCGCCGCTGCTGGGCGGTGAAATCGTCAGCCCTTACGGATTCTTCCTGGACACTGAAAAGGGTCTGGGCTGGGCGTTTGACGAGAACGACTTCGGCCTCAGCGTGCACATCGGCGCCAGTGATGTGCGCAAGGATCGCAAGACCGGGTTCAAAGGTTCGGATGAGCTGAACGGCATGGGCTCGATCAAGTCGCGCCCGGCGCTGGGGCTCGACGGGACTTACCACATGGGGCCGATTATCCTCGGTGCGAGCTTTGAGCATGCGCTGGAAAAAGACGATGACGATCATGACACCGGCTCGGCATGGAACCGGTTGAAACTGAGCATCAGCGCGCCGTTTTATGAAGGTGAACATGGCAAGGTCGTGGGCAGCCTCAATAGCCAGTTTGGTGACAGCAATTACGTGCGCACCTGGTACGGCGTCAGCGATGCCCAAGCGTCGCGCAGTCGGTTCAGGGCTTATGACACCCATGGCGGGCTGGTGAGTCGCGGGGCGGATTTGACTTGGACATTGCCCATCAATGATCAGTGGAGTGTTTCGACGGTGCTGGCGGTGCAGTATTTGGCGAATGATGCGGCGGACAGTCCGATTGTTGAGCGGCGGATGCAGACATCGCTGGCTGGGCAGGTTGTGTACACCTTTTAAAAGATCGCAGCCTTCGGCAGCTCCTACAGGGTGTACGACATGCCAATGTAGGAGCTGCCGAAGGCTGCGATCTTTTGATCTAATCCAGGTGTGCCCAGGTCATGCGAAATGACGCCCCGCCCCACGGCGAGTCCGCCACTTCCACTTGCCCGCCATGGGATTGCGACACCCGCCGCACCAGCGCCAGGCCCAGGCCGAAGCCGCCAGTGCGGCGGTCGCGGCTGGCGTCCAGGCGCGAGAACGGTTCGAAGATTTTCTCCCGCCCGTCCATCGGCACACCCGGCCCGTCGTCGTTGACCCGCACTTCGTAGTGATCACCGGTGCGCACCAACGACACTTCCACCCGCTCATCGGCATAACGAATGGCATTGCGCAGCAGGTTGATCACCGCCCGGGCCATGAAACGCGGCTCGATGCGGACCTCATCGACCTGACACTCGACAATCAGCAATTGCACGCCGGCGGCTTCGGCTTCCAGCGCGACGCTGCCGACCACGCTGTCGAGCCAACTGCTGGCCTGAATGTTTTCCCGAGTGATCACCGTGGCGCCGCGCTCGAAGCTGGCATAGGTGAGCAGTTCGGACACCATCTCTTCCAGTTCGCCGAGGTCGGCGTACATGTCAGCAATCAGTTCACGGTTATGGGTTGGATCGGGTTGCTGCTTGAGCTGGTCAAGCTCGAACGACAGCCGGGCAATCGGCGTACGCAGTTCATGGGACACCGCGTTGGTCAGCTCGCGCTGATTGGCAATCAGGCTTTCGATGCGCGCCGCCATCAGGTTGAAGTGGTCGGCCAGGTCACGAATGTTCGAACGCTTGGAAAGCTGAATACGCGCCGATAAATCATTATCGCCAAAACGCTCGGCCGCCAGACGCAGCTTCTCCAGATCGCGCCAGTGCGGCCGTACCCAGAAAAGCAACACGAAACCGATCATCACCGCGATCATCAGATAGGCCGCGGCAATGTAGAACGGCATCAGGCTCGGTTCGGCCGGCAGCTTGATGCTGAGCAGTTGCGAACCGTCGTCAATGCGCGAGATGAACTGCGTGTATTTGTCGCGAATCACCAGCAGGCCCTGGGCCAACTCGGCTTTCTCCTGCTCGGTCAGGGACAATTGATCGGTCTCGACCAGGGTCAGGCCCAAGCCGTAGTGGGGGCGCACCGCTTCCAGTTGTCGCTCCCGGGCCGAACCGTCCAGACCGTGCAACTGCTCGGCCAGCGACCAGGCCTGGCCACGCACCGCCTCTCGGTTGTAGCTCTGCATCTGACCGTCGAGCAGCGCATCGAACGTGCGCTCGACGGTTTGCAGCCCCAGCACCAGGCCCACCGTCATCACCAGAAACAACCCCAAAAATAACCGCAGCATTTACAACTCCCACGCAAACGGATTGAACAGGTAACCCTTGCCCCAGACGGTCTTGATGCACACCGGTTCTCGAGGGTTGTCCTTGAGCTTGCCTCGGAGCTTGCTGATGTAGACGTCAACGCTGCGGTTGAGACCGTCGAAGGCAATACCGCGCATGCGGTTGAGGATGTCGTCGCGGGACAGAATCTTGCCGGCGGCGCTGGCCAGCAACCACAGCAGTTCGAACTCCATGGTGGTGAGTTCGATGCCCTCACCCGCCAGCCGCACTTCCCGGCAGCTACGGTCGATGCTCAGATGGCCGAATTCCAGCGCGCTGCACACGCCGCTGTCCGGCGACTGGCGGCGTTGCAAGGCGCGTAACCGGGCCAGCAGAACCGGCGGTTTGATCGGTTTGATCACGTAGTCATCGGCGCCGGACTCCAGCCCGAGAATGTGATCAAGGTCATCTTCCTTGGCGGTAAGAATGACAATCGGCGTGTCGGATACGCTGCGGATCTCGCGGCACACGTGCAGACCGCTCTGGCCCGGCAGCATCAGGTCGAGCACGACGACTTTCGGTTTGAATTCGAGGAACGCGGCCAATGCGAGGTCGCCGCGATGCACCTGCAGCACCTCAAAACCGTGTTGGGACAGGAAATGCGCGATCAGCCCGGAGAGCTTTTCGTCGTCTTCCACCAGCAGTACTTTGCCAAAACCCAGGTTATCCATAACGCCCGTCTGCCAACCCTTGTGTGAAGTGGCCGGCATTATGGCGCCAATCGGTGACCGGACGGTTATCGCAGGCAGCAAAAACCGGCCACGGGGGCCGGTTTTCGGAGATGTTTCATTCTTTTAAGAGTTTTTAACAATTCAGACGTAAAAGATCGCAGCCTCGTTTCACTCGACAGCTCCTACAGGAAATGCACTCCAATGTAGGAGCTGTCGAGTGAAACGAGGCTGCGATCTTTTGATCTTCACGCCGCGGTTGGCACACCGCTGTGGAAACGAAACTCCACATCCGGCGACTCGATCAGCTCCTGCTCGGCGGCGCGGACCTTGTCGATCACCTGGGCGATGTCCTTGGCATCACCGTACTGGTAGGCCAGTTTCAGGTAACCCTGAAAATGTCGGGCCTCGCTTTTCAGCAGGCCAAAGTAGAACTTGCCCAGCTCTCCGTCCAGATGCGGCACCAGCGCTTCAAAACGCTCGCAGCTACGAGCTTCGATAAACGCGCCGACCACCAGGGTGTCCACCAGTTTGACCGGCTCGTGGCTGCGCACCACTTTGCGCAGGCCCGAAGCGTAGCGCCCGGCAGACAGCTGACGCAGCTCGATCTTGCGCTTTTTCATCAGGCGCATGACCTGTTCGTGGTGCACCAGTTCTTCCCGGGCCAGACGCGACATCAGGTTGATCAGATCGACGTGGGAGTGATACTTGGCGATCAGGCTCAACGCGGTACTGGCGGCCTTGAATTCACAGTTTTTGTGATCGATCAGCAGGGTTTCCTGATCAGCCAGCGCGGCCTGAACCCAGCCATCGGGGGTGCGGCAGCCGAGGAACTCGTGAATTTCGGGAAGGATCATGGGGCTCACGGATAAGAGGTTCAAAATCGAAGGGCGCCGATTATACCGGCCTGCCGGCAGACCACCAGTCGCGACCGTTGATATACATCAAGTCCCGAATGGCCGGGCAGCAACTATAGTTGTCCAACGCAGTATTTTTTACTTCATGGAGATCCCGATCATGCAAGCCATTCGCAGCATTCTGGTGGTCCTCGAACCTGAACACTCGGAAAGCCTGGCGCTCAAACGGGCCAAGCTGATTGCCGGCGTGACCCAGGCTCATCTGCATCTGCTGGTCTGCGACCGCAAGCATGACCACAGCGGCATGTTGGGTGTGCTCAAGGCCGCGCTGATCGAGGACGGCTACAGCGTCACCACCGAGCAGGCCTGGAACGAAAGCCTGCACGAAACCATTGTCGATGTGCAGCAAGCTGAAGGCTGCGGACTGGTGGTCAAGCAGCATTACCCCGACAGTCCGCTGAAAAAAGCCCTGCTGACCCCGGCGGACTGGAAACTGCTGCGTTACTGCCCGACGCCGGTGCTGCTGGTCAAAACCTCGAAACCCTGGACTGGCGGCGTCATTCTGGCGGCGATCGACGTCGGTAGTACCGATGGTGAACACCGCACCTTGCACTCTTGCATTGTCGATCACGGTTACGACATCGCCAGCCTGGCCAAGGCCCATTTGCACGTGGTCAGCGCCCATCCGTCGCCGATGCTGTCGGCGGCCGACCCGACGTTGCAGCTCAGCGAAACCATCGAGGCGCGCTATCGCGAACAGTGCAAGGCGTTTCAGGCCGAGTTCGATATCGATGACGAGCACCTGCATATCGAGGAAGGTCCGGCGGATGTGTTGATTCCGTTCATAGTTCACAAGCTGCAGGCGGCGGTGACGGTGATTGGCACTGTCGCACGATCGGGTTTGTCAGGGGCGTTGATCGGGAATACGGCGGAGGTGGTACTGGATGCGGTGGAGAGCGATGTGCTGGTGCTGAAGCCGGATACGATCATGGATCATCTGGAGGAGATCGTGACCCAGCATTAAGCAAGATCAAAAGATCGCAGCCTTCGGCAGCTCCTACATGAATCGCATCCCTCTGTAGGAGCTGCCGAAGGCTGCGATCTTTGACTTTAAAAATCAGCCGCCGAAGGCATCCCTGAGAAAGCCAGGTGCAATGTAGCGCTGGTAATGCGCCTCGGAGAGTAAAAAGAACTCCCGATCAATGGCGTCTCGCAGTTCCGGCAGGTTCCAGTCGCGAAACTCTGGCATCAGCACCATTCCATACGCTTCAAGGTTGTTGATGACCCGCGCCCCCCGGGCGATCAACTGATAGGCCCAGCAATATTCCGACTGATGCGGCACAAAGCGGATCTTGCGCTGCTCCAGCTGCAGTCGAAGACGCTGTGGATCGAAAACTTCAAGCTTGCTGGCCATCACCTGGGACAGCAGCAGCTCAAGACGCAGCCACACCGCGCGTTTCTCCTCGTCGTTGTAACCATTCCAGTTGATCACTTCATGGTGGAAACGCTTGCAGCCACGGCACACCAAATCACCGTAAACAGTGGAGCAGAGGCCGACGCAGGGGGTCTTGATGGTCTGATTGGGCATAGGTTGGGAGAGCACGGGAAAGCAGAACAGGTCGGCATGTTAGCCCTTTGTCTAACATTGATCACCCCTCAATCTTGAGGGTCTAACTTACCTTTAATTTTTTTTTGCCGTAGAATCAGCCAGCCTTTTAAGGCGCCAATGTCCGTTAGAAGCTGTTTTCAAAGCGTCACGAGCACAGTCGTTCCTTCAGAGCGGTGTTGGCGAAGGGTTTTTCCAGCGGGGAAAAGCCCAACGCCAACCCTCATCAGCTCCCCGTTCTGCAGGCGTAAAACTTTGAAAGCAGCTTCTGTAAGGAATTGTCGGTAATTCTGGCTAAGTGGCCCACAACGCCTCGCAGCGCATGAGTACGGCAATTTCGGGATGAGCGTCCCGGACACCCATTTGGGACCACTGATGAGGGTAATAACTGTGCTTGAAGCCTACCGCAAACATATCGAAGAGCGTGCAGCACTGGGTATCGTTCCCCAGCCGCTTAACGCCGAACAAACTGCAGGCCTGGTCGAGCTGCTGAAAAATCCCCCGGCTGGCGAAGAAGCCTTCCTCGTTGACCTGATCACCAATCGCATTCCGCCAGGTGTGGACGAAGCAGCCTATGTAAAGGCCGGTTTCCTGTCTGCCCTCGCTAAAGGCGAAGCAAAATCCCCTCTGATCGACAAGAAACGCGCTGTTGAACTGCTCGGCACCATGCAGGGCGGCTACAACATCGTGACTCTGGTTAATCTGCTGGACGACGCCGAACTGGCGCCAGTCGCTGCCGAAGAACTCAAGCACACCCTGCTGATGTTCGACGCTTTCCACGACGTCGCTGAAAAAGCCAAGAACGGCAACGTTCACGCCAAAGGCGTGCTGCAATCCTGGGCTGACGGCGAGTGGTTCAAAAACCGCCCTGTCCTGGCCGACAAGATCAGCCTGCGCGTGTTCAAGGTCACCGGCGAAACCAACACCGACGACCTGTCCCCTGCTCCGGACGCCTGGTCCCGCCCGGACATCCCTCTGCACGCCCTCGCCATGCTGAAAATGGCCCGTGAAGGCATCGTGCCTGACGTCCAGGGCGTCACCGGTCCGATGAAGCAGATCGAAGAAATGCGCGGTCAAGGCTTCCCTATCGCCTACGTCGGTGACGTGGTCGGTACAGGTTCTTCGCGTAAATCCGCCACCAACTCGGTGCTGTGGTTCTTCGGCGACGACGTTCCGTTCATCCCGAACAAGCGTGCTGGCGGTTTCTGCTTCGGCAACAAGATCGCTCCAATCTTCTACAACACCATGGAAGATGCTGGCGCACTGCCAATCGAATTCGACGTCACCAACATGCACATGGGCGACGTGATCGACCTGTACCCGCATGCTGGCAAAGTCTGCAAACACGGCACTGACGAAGTCCTGACCACCTTCGAAATGAAGACGCCGGTGCTGTTGGACGAAGTTCGTGCTGGCGGCCGTATCCCGCTGATCATCGGCCGCGGCCTGACCGACAAGGCCCGTGCCGAATTGGGCCTGGGCCCTACCGACCTGTTCAAACTGCCTGAAGCACCTGTCGACACCGGCAAGGGCTTCACCCTGGCACAGAAAATGGTCGGCAAGGCATGCGGCCTGCCAGAAGGCAAAGGCGTTCGTCCAGGTACTTACTGCGAACCGAAAATGACCACCGTCGGCTCTCAGGACACCACCGGTCCGATGACCCGTGACGAACTGAAAGACCTGGCGTGCCTGGGCTTCTCGACCGATCTGGTAATGCAGTCCTTCTGCCACACCGCGGCTTACCCTAAGCCGATCGACGTGACCACCCACCACACCCTGCCAGACTTCATCATGACCCGCGGCGGCGTTTCCCTGCGTCCGGGCGACGGCATCATCCACAGCTGGCTGAACCGCATGCTGCTGCCGGACACCGTCGGTACCGGTGGTGACTCGCACACCCGTTTCCCGATGGGCATTTCGTTCCCGGCCGGTTCCGGTCTGGTAGCGTTCGCTGCGGCCACTGGCGTTATGCCGCTGGACATGCCGGAATCGATCCTTGTGCGCTTCAAAGGCAAAATGCAACCGGGCGTCACCCTGCGTGACCTGGTTCACGCCATTCCTTACTTCGCGATTCAGGCTGGCCTGCTGACCGTCGAGAAGAAAGGCAAGAAGAACGCCTTCTCCGGCCGCATCCTGGAAATCGAAGGCCTGGACAACCTGAGCATCGAGCAAGCTTTCGAGCTGTCCGACGCCTCGGCCGAACGTTCGGCTGCCGGTTGCACCATCAAGCTGTCGAAAGAGTCGATCACCGAGTACCTGAGCTCCAACGTCACCCTGCTGCGCTGGATGATCGGCGAAGGCTACGGCGATGCACGTACCCTGGAACGTCGCGCTCAAGCGATGGAAGCCTGGATCGCCAACCCTGAGTTGATGGTTGCCGATGCTGACGCCGAATACGCTGAAATCATCGAAATCGACCTGGCCGACATCAAAGAGCCTGTGCTCTGCGCGCCAAACGATCCGGACGACGCCCGTCTGCTGTCCAGCGTTGCTGGCGAGAAGATCGACGAAGTGTTCATCGGTTCGTGCATGACCAACATCGGTCACTTCCGCGCTGCCGGCAAGTTGCTGGAACAGGTCAAAGGTCAGCTTCCAACCCGTCTGTGGCTGTCGCCGCCGACCAAAATGGACGCTCACCAGCTGACCGAAGAAGGCTACTACGGCATCTACGGCAAGGCCGGCGCTCGCATGGAAATGCCGGGCTGCTCGCTGTGCATGGGTAACCAGGCACGTGTAGAGCCGAACTCGACTGTTGTGTCGACGTCGACCCGTAACTTCCCGAACCGTCTGGGTGACGGCGCGAACGTCTACCTGGCTTCGGCCGAGCTGGCGTCTGTTGCTTCCATCCTGGGTCGCCTGCCGACCGTCGAGGAGTACATGGAATACGCTGGCAAGATCGACAGCATGGCGGCCGATGTTTACCGCTACCTGTCCTTCGACCAGATCGCCGAGTTCCGTGAAGCTGCTGCGAACGCCAACATCCCGGTCGTTCAAGCCTAACGCTGCAACGCAATAAAAAACGCCGCCCATCGTGAGATGAGCGGCGTTTTTTTATGCACGTATGTTTTGCCCTAACCCCTGTGGGAGCGAGCTTGGTCCGGGCGGCGTTCCGACGATGGCGGTAGTACATTCAATATCAATGTTGACTGACACACCGCCATCGTCGGAACGCCGCCCGGACCAAGCTCGCTCCCACAGGTTATGCGGACGACTTGAGTGCTTGTTGCACGGCACCGTCGACGCTCAAACCGCTAAGACTCACCTGCTCCAGCTCCTGCGCCGGTAACTGTGCGAGAACCGCCTTGGCCTCGTGTTTGAGCCGTGCCAGGATCAACAACTTATCCAGCGCCCGCACTTGCATAAAAAACGCTTCCAGCGCCTCGATGCTGGTGCCATCGAGGTTTGGAGACTCCTCCAGACTGAGAATGATCGTATGAATCGGTGGCGATGCATGCCGGGCCAGGCGCAATGCACCGCCCAGAATGCGCTCCACGTTTGCAAAAAACAGCGCCTCGCTCGGCCTGACGATCAACACTCCGGGGATCTCGCTAGCCTGGGGATGGCGTTGCACGTCGACAAAATCATGGCCGCCGCCCATTTGGCCCAGCACCTGAATATCCGCCGATGACATCTGTTTCAACATCAGCACCACGCTGATCACCACCGCCACCAACAAGCCGTCCAACACACCCAGCACCAGCACCGCCGCCACCGCGCAAATCACCAGTAGCCGATCGCGACGCCAGACGAAATACCGGCCCAATGGCTGCAGGCTCAAGCCGCGTGCCAATGCATGAATGACGATGGCCGCCAGTACCGGCTCGGGGGTCAGGGCAATCCAGGGCAACACCGTCAAGACGATGAGCAACACCACCCCCGCTGCTACCGCGCCCGCCAGACGCGATCCAGCACCAGCCGCCTCATTGGCCGACGTCGCAGAGTAACCGGCGCCCGCCGGCATGCCATGGAACAGGCCCGACAGCAAATTGGCTGCACCGAGTGCCAGCAGATCGCGGTTCGAGGACACACGGTCGCCGTGCTTGAGCGCAAACGAGGTGATCGATCCGTAAGACTCGGCGTACAGAATCATCACCATGGCAAACGCCAATTCGCCCAGGCGCAGCCAGTCGGTAAACGGCAGCACAGGAAGGCGCGGCACCTCCAGGCTCAAGTCGATCACGCCAATCAGTTTCACCCCATAAGCGGGCAAGTTCAGCCATTGACCGGCCGCGATGCCAAGCGCCACCACCAGTAAACCTCCTGGCAAACGCCTGACCCGCGTGCACAGCCACAGCACCAGCAAGGACACGGCCGCCACGAGCGCGCCGACCCGGTTCCACTGCGGCAACTGCTCAAGCAGTTGCGCCAGGAAACGGATCAGGTTGCCATTGCTCAAGTGCACGTCAACGATGCTCGCTACTTGCTTGAGGATGATCGTCACTGCCAGACCGAAGGCAAAGCCTCGCAGCACCGGTTTGGCAATAAAAGACGTCACGCTGCCGAGTTTGAACAACCCGGCCAGCAGGAAAAACCCACCCGTCACCAGCACCAGACCGATCGCCAGCGTCATGCGCAGGCCCGAGTCACCATTGGCCAAAGTGGCTGTGGCGGCGGCTAGTACCGCCGCCGAAGACGACGTCGCAGAAACGATGGCAAAACGGCTGGTGCCGAACAGCCCGTAACACAGCAGACCGGCAAATAACGCAATCACGCCGGCCTGGGGCGGTAACGCGGCGATACTTGAATAGGCGACCGCCTCGGGTAACAACAAACCGGCGATCGACAACCCGGCCAACACATCCAGCCAACGGTTGGGCCTATCGGCACGGGGTTGCGCCGATGCGCCGTGAGCCTGAGCCATGAAGCGTCTCCAGAGAAAAATAGACTGGCCGGGAAAAGTCCTCGGCAAACGCTCTATGACGCGTTTATGCAACCTCAAGCTTAATCGCTAAGCGCACGGAATGTCGGCTCTGGGTCAGGTGTTGAGCATTTTCAACGCATAAAAAAACGCCGCCCATCGTGATGATGAGCGGCGTTTTTTTATGCCTGAGCAAATGTGGGACTCACTGCTTTGCTTACCCGAGGACCGCGCGGCCCCAATCGCGAGCAAGCTCGCTCCCACACGGACCGCGCAGAACCTGTGGGAGCGAGCTTGCTCCGGGCGGCGTTCCGACGATAGCGGACTCACAGCCCCCACAGAAACATCAGTGGTGATTCAAACTCAGGCAGTCAGCGAGTAGATCAACGCCGAAATTGCCACCAGGCCCACCGCCGTAACGAAGACGTTGGAAGCCTGACCGCGATAACGCGCCATGGCCGGAACCTTGCGGATCGCGTACATCGGCATCAGGAACAGGATCGCGGCGATGATCGGGCCACCGAGGGTTTCGATCATCCCGAGAATGCTCGGGTTCAGCGTGGCAACGATCCAGCAGACCACCAGCATGAAGGCGGCAGTCATGCGATCCAGAGTCTTCGGTGCCGGGCGCTTGCCACTCTTCACGATCAGACCTTTAAGACCTTCGCTGGCGCCGATGTAATGACCCAGGAACGATTTGGAAATGGCCACGAACGCAATCAACGGCGCCGCGAAGGCGATGGTCGGGTTGCTGAAGTGGTTGGCCAGGTACGACAGGATCGACAGGTTCTGCGCCTTGGCTTCAGCCAATTGCGCTGGCGACAGGGTCAGCACGCAACTGAACACGAAGAACAGCACCATCACCACCATCAAGGCGTGGGCGCGGGACAGGATCTGCGAACTGCGCTCTTCGGCGTGATCGCCATAACGACGCTTCTGGTCCACCGCGAACGCCGAGATGATCGGTGAATGGTTGAACGAGAACACCATCACCGGAATCGCCAGCCACAGCGTGTGGAGCAGTGCCGACGGTTCTGGCAGCGTCGACGCGGTGGCGAGAATGCCGCCGTTCCAGTGGGGAATCAGGAACACCGCGAGGAACAGCAACGCAACAATGAACGGATAAACCATCAGGCTCATGGCCTTGACGATCGCCTGCTCGCCGCAACGAACCACCGCCAACAAGCCGAGGATCAGCACCAACGACAGCACGGCGCGCGGTGGCGGCATGATGTGCAGTTGATGCTCGAGAAAACTGCCCACGGTGTTGGTAAGGGCCACACTGTAGATCAACAGGATCGGGAAGATCGCGAAGAAGTACAGCAAGGTGATCAGCGCGCCAGCCTTGATCCCGAAGTGCTCTTCCACGACTTCAGTGATGTCCGCGCCTTCGCGTCCGGACAACACAAAACGTGTCAGGCCACGGTGTGCGTAAAACGTCATGGGGAACGCCAACACCGCCAGGACCAGCAACGGCCAGAAGCCGCCCAGACCCGCGTTGATCGGCAAAAACAGCGTGCCAGCCCCAATGGCCGTGCCAAACAGGCCCAGCATCCAGGTGGTGTCATGGCGATTCCAGCTCTCAAGCGTCGCTGGTGCCGCCGATACATAGCGTTCGTCGACGCTATTGGCCTGATCATTCATCCGGTGGGATCTCCGCATTCCGGTCAGTTGCTACCCGGTCAGGACGAGTCGGAAAAATCCGACAGGCAGCGCCCTGGCCGAAACAGGGGCGCGATTGTCCGGGATTAATGAGCAGAAGCAAAGACTTAGCTGAGGAGTGGTTGTGCGGATCAGATCCTCTGGCATCCTTTATTAAATAGATGTTTTAAAAAATCTATTTAACAAAGGATTACCGTCATGTAATTTCGATCGTGACTGCTGACCGGCAGTCCTTACTTGCGGAGCCCTCTCATGCCACTCGTTCGCGTCGACATCAAAAAGCATCAAGACCCGACTTATGCCAAACGTGTCGGGCAATTGATCTACGCCGCCATGCACAGCGCCATTGGCGTGCCGGAGAACGATAACTTCCAGATTCTTGCCGAGCACGATGAACAGCATTTCATCTTTGATCCCGGCTACCTGGGCATCAATCGCACCGACAATCTGGTGGTGATTCAGATCACCCTGAGCGAAGGCCGCACCATCGAGCAGAAAAAACTCCTCTACAAAACCATTGCCGAGAGCCTTAACGCAGAACTGGCGGTGCGCCTGGAAGATGTATTCATCAATCTGGTGGAGGTCAAGAAAGAGAACTGGTCGTTTGGCAACGGCATTGCTCAATACGCCAGCTGATTTCTACCTTTTATATACCTGTGAGCCGTCAATGCCCCGAGTCTCCCGCAAACAAGCCGAACTCAACCGCGAGATCATCGTCGAGGCCGCCACGCGGCTGTTTCGCGAACGCGGCCTGCACGGGATCAGTGTCGTCGACGTGATGGGCGCGGCCGGCCTCACCCATGGCGGGTTCTATGGTCACTTCGAATCCAAGGAAGCGCTGGCGCAAGAGGCGTGCAGCCGGGCGTTCACCCAATCCATGGAACGCTGGAAGCAGAAAATAGAGGATAACGACGACAGCCTCTCGGCCCGCGAGAGCATCATCGCGCCCTACCTGTCGGCGGCCAATCGCGATAATCCGGGCGAAAGCTGCCCGGTGACCGCGTTTGCCGGCGACATGTGCCATGAAACCGCTGAAAGTGGATTGCACCAGACCTACACCCAAGGGCTGGAGGCATTGCTGCAGATGCTGGCACCGCTGATGGGCGCGGATCAGCCCGAAACCAATTGGCAAAAAGCGTTGGTGGACTATTCGCTGATGGTCGGCGCCCTGACCCTGGCCCGTGCAACCCGGGGTGACGCCTTGTCCGATGAAATTCTCGACGCAGCCCGGACATTTCTCACCTCGGACACGGCCGTTGACACACCCACGACGCCGACAGCATGATCGGCCTCATGAATATTCCTGCGCTGAACCTCACCCGCACCACCACGACCGCTTCCGGCGGGTCGTGCGGTGGCTGGCTGAGATAAACACAGCGCAGTGAACCCAAGGCCCCGCCAGCAATGGACGGGGCCTTGTCGTTTCTCCCGTCCGTTCGGCACTTTTCGTACGACACCCAAGGAGAAACACCCATGTCATCAGCGCTGTTGATCATCGATATGCAGGTCGGCCTGTTCCACGGCCCGGAAAAACCCTACGACGGTGAACGGATACTGGCGAACGTCCAGCAACTCATTCGTCAGGCCAGGGAGCGTAACGTGCCGATCTTCGCGGTGCGCCATACCGGCCCTCAAGGTTCGCCCATCGAAGTCGGTAGCCCCTTCTGGCAGCTATTGCCCGCACTGGATCTGGATGCCAGCACCGACACCCTGTTCGACAAAACCCGACCCAATGCCTTTTACGCCACCGCGCTGGCGGAGCAACTGCGGGCTAGCGGCATCAATGAGGTGTTCATCGCCGGCATGAAAACCCAATATTGCATCGACAGCACCTGCCGGGCGGCGGCCGAGTTGGGGTTCAAACCCATACTCGTGGCCGATGCGCATACCTGCATGGACACACCGGCGCTGCCGGCGCGGTCGATCATCGAACACCATAACGCGACGTTGAACGGTGCCTTCGCAAAGGTGTTGAACACCGTGGATGTGTAAGCGCTACGGAACGCTCCTACACTGAGTCACAGGCCATAAGCCTGCTATCTTTGGTAAATGCCAAACCGTTGCGCAATCAGCAATTTGAAGCAACGTTTTGAAGCAACTTTCGAGCCCCGACTTTCCAATGCGCACAGGAGCCCAGCATGCCCGCAACCGTTCTGGTACTGGTTGAAACCATCAATGATTACCTGCCGATTCTCGAACATCAGGGTTTTCACCTGATTCTGGCGCCCACGCCTGCCGAGCGCGCCGATGCCATTAAACGCCATGGCGCGCAGATCGATGCGGTGCTGACCCGCGGCCCATTGGGCCTGTATGCCGACGAAATCGCCGCCCTGCACAATCTCAAGATCATCTGCGTGATCGGCGCCGGCTACGAACACGTCGACCTGCAAGCCGCCGCCAACCGGGGCATAACGGTTACCAATGGCGCCGGAGTCAATGCCTCTTCAGTCGCCGACCATGCCATGGCGATGCTGCTGTCTCTGGTGCGTGACATTCCCCGTTGCGACGCCGCCGTGCGCCGGGGTGAGTGGCCGAAAATCATGCGCCCGTCCCTGGCCGGCAAGCGCCTGGGCATCCTGGGCCTCGGTGCGGTCGGCATGGCCATCGCCAAACGCGCCGCCCACGGCTTCGACATGACGGTCAGTTACCACAACCGCCAGCATCGCAGCGATGTGCCGTACAGCTTCTGCTCGACGCCGACGGAGCTGGCACGGAAATCAGACTTTTTGATCGTCGCCACCCCTGGCGGACTGGGCACCAAACACCTGATCAACCGACAAGTACTCGACGCCTTGGGCCCCCAGGGGTTCATCGTCAACATCGCCCGAGCCAGCGTGATTGTCACCGCAGACCTGATCAGCGCGCTTGAGCAGCGCAGGATTGCCGGCGCTGCGCTGGATGTCTTCGACACAGAACCCCAAGTACCCAATGCCTTCAAGGCGTTGGCCAATGTGATCCTCACCCCGCATGTCGCCGGTTTGTCCCCGGAAGCCACTCAAGGCACCGTGGAGCTGGTAGGTCGCAATCTGGTGGCGTTCTTCACCGGCAATCCGGTATTGACCCCGATTGCCCTGCCATCGACGACGAGCATGATCTGAACACCATTCAAACAGGTGTATCAAAAACAATGATTGCCCGGCAACACGCTCACCTATAAGGGCCGTTCGTGGTTGTGGGTGTCGGGCGTGCGCATTAGATTAGCCAATAGTCTCAGGCCTCCAAAATAAGCAGAAGGGATAAGCATGGCGCTTACTGATCAGTCCACCCGTATCCGCACCGGCGAAGAACTCGATGCCAGCCTGATCGATCCGTACCTCAAGGCCCACATTCCGGGCCTGAGTGGTTTGCCGCAGATCAGCCAGTTTCCAGGCGGTGCGTCGAACCTCACCTACTTGCTGGAATACCCCGAACAGGAGTTTGTGCTGCGTCGGCCGCCGTTCGGGCACAAGGCCAAGTCCGCTCATGACATGGGCCGCGAATTTCGCATTCTCAATCAGCTCCGCGATGGCTTTCCGTACTGCCCCAAAGCCTACGTGATCTGCACCGACGAATCAGTGATCGGCGCCGAGTTCTATGTGATGGAGCGGGTCAAGGGGATCATCCTGCGCTCCGAACTGCCGCCGGAACTGGGTCTGGATTCGGCGAAAACCGAAGCGCTGTGCAAGAGCTTCATCGACAAATTCGTTGAGCTGCACCGGGTCGACTACAACGCCTATGGTTTGGGCGACCTCGGCAAACCCGAAGGCTATGTCGCGCGGCAGATCAAAGGCTGGAGCGATCGCTACGAAAAAGCCCTGACCCCGGACGCGCCGAAGTGGGAAGCGGTCAAAGCCTGGCTCAACGACAAGATGCCGGCCGATCACCCGACCTCCAGCATCGTCCACAACGACTACCGCTTCGACAACGTGATCCTCGACCCGAACAACCCGATGGACATCATCGGCGTGCTCGACTGGGAACTGACCACCCTCGGCGACCCGCTGATGGACCTGGGCAACACCCTCGCCTACTGGATCGAAGCCGGCGACCCGGCACCGGTGCAATTGATGCGCCGCCAGCCGAGCCACGCACCGGGCATGCTGACCCGCCGTGAATTCGTCGATTACTACGCCGAGCGTTCAGGCATCCAGATCGACAATTTCGACTTCTACTACACCTACGGCCTGTTTCGCCTGGCGGGCATCGTGCAGCAGATCTACTACCGCTTCTTCCATGGTCAGACCCAGGACAAACGCTTCGCGCAGTTCATTCACATGAACAAACTACTGGAGCAGATGAGCCTGCAAGTCATTTCGAAATCCAGCCTCTGATCACGCCACTGGCCCCAATAACAAGGAAAAACCATGTCCAAGACTCAGTTGTTCGATCTCGACGGCAAAATCGCATTCGTATCCGGCGCCAGCCGCGGCATCGGCGAAGCCATCGCCAAACTGCTGGCCCAGCAAGGCGCCCACGTGATCGTCTCGAGTCGCAAACTCGACGGCTGCCAGCACGTGGCCGACGCGATCATCGCCGCCGGCGGCAAAGCCACTGCCGTTGCTTGTCACATCGGTGAAATGGAACAGATCAGCCAGGTCTTCGCCGGTATCCGCGAACAGTTCGGGCGCCTGGACATCCTGGTCAACAACGCGGCGACCAACCCACAGTTCTGCAACGTACTGGACACCGACCTCAGCGCTTTCCAGAAAACCGTCGACGTGAACATCCGCGGCTACTTCTTCATGTCGGTGGAAGCCGGCAAGCTGATGCGCGAAAACGGCGGCGGCAGCATCATCAACGTCGCCTCGATCAACGCCATCTCGCCGGGGATCTTCCAGGGCATCTACTCCGTGACCAAAGCGGCGGTCATCAACATGACCAAAGTGTTCGCCAAGGAGTGCGCGCAGTTCGGCATCCGCTGCAACGCCCTGCTGCCGGGCTTGACCGACACCAAATTTGCTTCGGCGCTGGTGAAAAATGAGGCTATTTTGAACACCGCGTTGCAACAGATTCCGCTCAAGCGTGTGGCGGATCCGAGTGAAATGGCGGGAGCGGTGTTGTATCTGGCCAGTGATGCGTCGAGTTACACCACCGGGGTTTCGTTGAATGTGGATGGTGGGTTCTTGTCCTGATCCGATTTACCGGATGAACAAAAGGCAGCCTTAGGGCTAATGCCGGTCAGTTAAGCCGCGATCCGTAGCAGCTGGCGAAGCCTGCGTTCGGCTGCGTAGCAGTCGTAAAATCAGCAACTGCGGTGCGTCAGGCGGACCGCGTTAGCCAGATTCACGACTGCTTCGCAGCCGAACGCAGGCTTCGCCAGCTGCTACGGATTGCATTACTGCTTAACTGACTGGCATTAGCCTTAGGGCTGCCTTCTTTTTTGCCCACGCGAAAGAATTTTAATTCCACCATTTGCAAATAAGGAATTTTTATTCCATTAATAGCCCCTCCTGAAAACAAAATCCCAAAAGGACCCCGGCTATGCGTGAACTCGGTATCGGACTCATTGGCACAGGTTTCATGGGCCGCGCCCATGCCTTGGCGTTTCGCAACGTCAGTGCGGTTTTCGAACTGCCCCTCAAGCTCAAACTCGCCGCCCTGGCCGACGCCGATCCGCAGCGTGCCCGCCACCGCGCCGATGCCTGGGGTTTCGACACCGCTCATAGCGACTGGCAACAACTGATCGATGACCCACAGGTCAATCTGATCGCCATCACCACGCCCAATCACCTGCATTACCCCATGGCCATGGCCGCCCTCGCCGCCGGCAAACCGGTGTATTGCGAAAAGCCGTTAGCGGTGAATCTGGAACAGGCCGACGCCATGCGTCTGGCGGCGAAAGCGGCGGGTGTGGTGACGCGGGTGGGTTACAACTATCAGCACAACCCGATGATCGTGCTCGCCCGGCAGCTGATTGAAAACGGCGACTTGGGTCAGATCATCAGTTTCCAGGGTGAATTCAGCGAAGACTTCATGGCCGATCCCGCGTCACCCTGGTCGTGGCGTTGCGATGCCGATCATGCCGGCGGTGCACTGGCCGATCTGGGCAGTCACTTGTTGGCCATGGCCCGCTATCTGGTGGGCGATGTCGAGGCAGTGAGCGCCGACACCCAGACCGTGCACCGGCAACGTCCCGCCACGGCTGGCAGCCCGGAACAACGCAGAGTCGCGGTCGACGATCAGGTCCACGCCTTGTTGCGGTTTGCGAATGGCGCCCGGGGCACGTTCAGCAGCAGCTGGCTCAAGCACGGCTACAAGAATCACCTGAGTTTTGAAATCAGCGGCACCCGAGGGACTTTGGCATTCGATCAGGAACGCCTGAATGAGCTGCGTCTGTTTCGTGCCGGCCAAGACGGTTTCCAGCGTTTGCTGGCAGGGCCGAATCTGCCGGGTTATGCGGCGTTCAGCCCGGCGGCAGGGCATCAACTCGGATACAACGAACTCAAGACACTGGAAGTCCATGATCTGGTGATGGCGCTGGCAGGCTTGTCTCAGGGTGGAACAGATTTCGAACAGGCGTGGGAAGTCGAACGCCTGGCGACGGCCATTCGACTGGCAGCGCAAGAATCGCGGTGGGTCAAGATCGAGGAAGTCTGAGCGAAACGCACAGATACCCGCCAGCAGCACAGTGCCGCTGGCGGTTCAACGTGAGCAGATGGACGCTTACTGAGTGACGCAACGAGTAAGCGTCGTTTCCCGGGTCACCTGCCCTTCAGCCCTCATATCGCCTTGCACATCAGTGTTTTCAGTGGTCTGGCAGGTGCGCACAGGGGGTGGAGGCGGCGCAGCGGGAGGTGGCGGTGGAGGACTCGCACAACCACCCAGAATCGCTATCCAGAGTGCGAACGACAGTGTTGTAAAAATGCGTTTCCCAAGACTTTTCATAGGTTGACCCGCGGTAAGTGATCGACATATTTCCGCGACCCCAACTGCTTCACCGCGAACCCGCGGACCGGTCACAGAAAAAATACTCTCGTATTCTTTATACGACCGCCGGCAAATCCCGACAGTTCCTAGGACGTCTCGCGACGATGCAACGTGTTGCTCTCAAGCTCATAACGCAGTTCTTCGATCAACGCTGCCACCGCCTCCCTCGTTCTGAGGTTGGCCACGCTCAACCCAGTGACCACCAGATCCACCTGACCCGACACCGGATGATAGAGCTTCACCGTCAGTGAATGATCACCCGTAACATTGCAGTCACAGGCCAACGGCGAAAAGCTCCGCTCCAGTTGCATACGCAATTGCGCCACATAAATCATCCGGCAGTTCCTGTCGCTGTTTTGAAAGGGACGCGATACCCGAAGACCTGTATCGCACCCTTACAGCCTAAGAACTGCCGCGCCCGGCCAGAACATGAATTTGCACCCCCTCGATTAGTGCATTTGCACCTAACGCTGGGCCTTGGGCCGCCACTCGCTGGAGAACAAACCGCGCTCGCGAGCCCAGACAATCGCCTCGCTACGACTGTGAACATCGAGCTTGGAATACACCGTCGAGACATGGTTGCGCACCGTGTTCGGCGCGAGTTTGAGCCGCGCGGCGATTTCCTTGTCGGCCAGGCCTTCGCAGATCAGGCCGAGCACATCGCGCTCGCGGGCGGTCAGGTCGGTGAAAGAAACGCTAGGCAACTGCGGCGAGTTGACGTTTTTCACGTTAGCGAGCTTCTCGATGAGCGTGCGGCTGAACCAGGAGGCGTCCTTCATGACCTCTTCGATCGCCGACACCAATTCCAGCTCGGTGCGTTTACGCTCGGTGATGTCCATAAACACCAGCAGGTAGCAGGGACTGTCCTGAATGTTCACGGTGTCGGCCGAGACCGCGCAATCAATCAGCCCCGCGCCTTTCTTGCGTACCCGAACATCGACACGATCCACGCTTCCGGTTTTTTCCAGTGCCGCAAACAGTCGCGCGCAGGCGCCTGTGTCATCGATAAAATCGATCTGCGTCACCGATTTGCCGAGCACTTCTTCACTGGAATACGCGAGCGTATCGAGGAAGGCTTCATTGACGTCCATCACCACCTGATCGCCGGCGTTGCACACCAGGATCGGCACCGGGGTCAGTCGAAAAGCCTTGGCGAAACGTTCCTCGCTCTGGCGCAGGGCGACTTCGGCCTTATGCCGAGGCTCGATGTCCACAAAGGAAAACAGCATGCAGGCTTCGTCGTTCAGCTCAAGGGGCTGGCCGGCGACGATCACCTGTTTGCTGCCACCTTCGCGTAACTGCAACTGAGCCTGCATTTGCGGAATGGTTGCCCCTTCGCGCAACCGCTGCTTGGCCAGGTCTTTGTTTTCGGCGCCCTCCAGCACGTCCAGTTCATAGGTCGAACGGCCGATCACCTGATCACGGGCATGGCCGGTCATCTCCAGGAAGCCCGGGTTGACTTTGATGTAGCGCAAATCGCTGAGGCGACAGATCACCGCCGGGGCCGGGTTGGCGTTGAAGGTTTTCTCGAAACGCTGTTCGGCGCTGGCCCACTCCGTGACATCGTTCATGATCAGCACCAGCGACTCCGGCTCGCCAGCGCTGTCGGCCAATACCATGCTGCGCACACTGTGGACCCAGGTGCGCTCCTCGTCCGCCGGAGTCACCTCAACCAACACATCACTGAAGGACTCGCCTCGGGCAACGCGGCTGATCGGATAATTGTCGGCCTGAACCGGGTGATTATTGCGATAACGCAAAGCGAAGCGCTTGGCGTACTCCTTGGCATTCGCCCCCAGTTCGCTGAGTTGCCCGACGCCGTGCATGGCCAACGCGGCGTCATTGGCCCAGAGAAGGGTCTGGTCGAGCTCCAGCAGAATCACCCCATCGGACAGGCCGGCGATGATCTGCTGCAACTGACGGCGATTGGTTTCGGTGGTCAGGACGTCCTGGCTCATTGGATCTCCACGCGTACGGCGGCGCATTCATGCGCCGCCCTGTGAAGATTACGACCGCAGGCAATCATGATCGTGCAGATATGCCGGGGTACATTGATCGCGTACATCCGTGGAATTTGCAGGTGTACGCAACCCTTTGTAGGAGCTGCCGAAGGCTGCGATCTTTTCGGCGTACTCGAAATATTACGAAAATGCTTTGGCCAACGACAGAAACACCATCAGCTAACGTTTATCTGCCAACACATTTCAAGGAGGGCAAGGAATGCCTGTCGCTGCAAATGGATGTCGTCTCCGCAAAGCTCGATTTTCGGAATCTGGTCGTATTTATCTGCTGACCGCTGTCGCTCATCAGAGAGAGCCGGTGTTCGCAGATTGGCGACTGGGACGGCTTCTGGTCGATCAACTGCGTTGTGCCGATGAAGCGTCGCTAGTGACCTCAATGGCCTGGGTGGTGATGCCGGATCACCTGCATTGGTTGATGGAACTGAAGCACGGCACGTTGGCCGAGCTGATGTGTCGAATCAAATCCAGAAATAGCCGTTCGATCAATGTCGTGCGTCAGGGCCAAGGCAGACTATGGCAACGGGGGTATTACGATCGCGCTTTGCGTCGTGATGAAGACATCAAGGATGCAGCACGTTACATCGTCATGAATCCGTTGCGTGCGGGACTGGTCAAGCGGATTGGCGATTATCCACTGTGGGATGCCATTTGGCTTTGAAAGGTAAAGTCAAAAGATCGCAGCCTTCGGCAGCTCCTACATTGATCTCGTACATCCTTGGAATTTGCAGGTGTACGCAACTCTCTGTAGGAGCTACCGAAGGTTGCGATCTTTTGACTATTGCACTTGCAACGATGCATCCAACCCCGCCAACTTCTGCGGATTACGCATGATAAAAATCCGCCTCACCCGCCCCGCCTCATCAAAACCAAAAGTCATCGACGCAGCGATGACCCCCTCCGCCTTGATGATCACGCCTTGGGCGCCATTGATTTCGCTGGGCAGCCATTCGCAAGTCTGCCAATAGACGTGCAACGACTGGCCAATGAAATCCAGCACGCTGGAAATGCCGGTCAACGTTTCGCGGATGGCCGAGGCCTTGCCGCCGCTGTCGGCGCAGAGTTCGACGTCTTCGCTCAGCATCGCGGTCAAGGAAGCGGTCGAGCCGCTGGCGATGGCGTTATGGAAAGCGCTGAGCAATTGGTCCTGACGCGCCGGTTCCGGCTGAAAGCGCGTTTGTCCGCTGCCCAGGCTGGCCTTGGCCCGGGACACCAGTTTGCGGCACGCAGCCTCTTGAACCCCGACCGCATCCGCGACTTGCGTGTAATCCATGTCGAATATTTCGTAGAGCAGGTACGCCGCACGCTCCTTGGGGGTTAACCGCTCCAGCAGCAACAGGAACGCGGTGGACAGCGACGAGGCCAGTTCATGCCTGTGTTCGGGTGAATCCTGGTGAGTGGTGTGAATTGGTTCCGGCAGCCAGGTGCCAATGTAGTCGACCCGCGACTTGTGAGCCGAGCGCAGCAAATCTATGCAGTGCCGGGTGCAGGCCGTGGTCAGCCAGGCGGCCGGCGTGGCAATGGCGGCGCGGTCGGCCTCCAGCCATTTGATGAACAGCTCTTGCACGACATCCTCGGCTTCGGCGCGGGAGCCGAGGATGCGATAAGCAAGACCGAGCAAAAAGGGCCGGCGCTGCTCGAACACAGCGGCGGCGTTTTCAGCGGAGTTCATCAATCAGTGCCTCGACACCTGCAAACGGTTCCACAGGTTGATCATGCCGATCTCGGCCGTCAAGGCGCCGATCTGGGCGTCGTTGAAATGCTCGCGCAAGTCACCGCGCAGGCTGGCGTAGTCGGTCTTTTCATCGAGTACGGTCAGGGCTTCGGTCCAGGCCAGGGCGGCGCGTTCGGAGGCGCTGAAATCGTTGACGTGGCGCCAGACGATCAGGCGGTCCAGCCGCTCGTTGGTTTCATTGGCTTCACGGGCCTCGCGAGTGTGCATTTTCACGCAGAAGCCGCATTGGTTGATCTGCGAGGCACGCAGGTGCAGCAGCTGTTTGAGGGTCGGGGCCAGGTCGTGGCTGTCGAGGGTGACGTGGACCTGGGTCAGGCTTTCGAACACCTGAGGAATCGATTGCAGCAAGTTGACCGGTTGGGTGTTGGACGACATCGTGTTGCTCCACTGTTTGGGGGATTCAACAGGATGACGATCCAGCACCATGGTTTGTGACACATGAAGAGCAACATCAAAAGATCGCAGGCTGCGCCAGCTCCTACAGGGGCACGCATTCCCATGTAGGAGCTGGCGTAGCCTGCGATCCTTTGATCTTCAGGCCGCCAATTGACCGCTGGCAATCGCCGCCGAAGCCACCAGCATCGCCCGCAACAACACCGCACACCCGGCCGCCAGATCATCCGGCGCGGCATTTTCGATTTCGTTGTGGCTGATGCCGCCTTCACACGGTACGAAGATCATCCCGGCCGGGCCGAGTTCGGCGAGGAAGATTGCGTCGTGCCCTGCTCCGCTGACGATGTCCATGTGTGACAGGCCCAAGCCTTGGGCGGCGCCGCGTACCGCTTCGACGCAACCTTTGTCGAAGTACAGCGGCGGGAAATCCGCAGTGGGTGTGAGTTCGAAGGTCAGGCCGTGTTCCTCGCAGGTGGTTTCGATGACTTCGCGGACTTCGGCGATCATCGAGTCCAGGCGCGCCGGTTCCAGATGCCGGAAATCCAGGGTCATGCGCACTTCACCGGGGATGACGTTGCGTGAGCCGGGATAGGCTTGCAGACAGCCGACGGTGCCGCACGCGTGGGGTTGATGACCGAGGGCGGCGCGGTTGACTGCACCGACGATCACCGATGCGCCGACCAGGGCGTCCTTGCGCAGGTGCATCGGCGTCGGGCCAGCGTGGGCTTCGACGCCGCGCAGTTTCAAGTCGAACCATTTCTGCCCGAGAGCGCCCATCACCACACCGATGGTTTTGCGTTCGTCTTCAAGGATCGGGCCTTGCTCGATATGGGCCTCGAAATAGGCGCCGACGGCATGGCCGCTGACCTTGCGCTCGCCAGCATAGCCAATGGCGTTCAAGGCTTCACCGACGGTGACGCCCTCGGCATCGACCTTGGCCAGGGTTTCTTCGAGGGTGAATTTTTCTGCGAATACACCGGAGCCCATCATGCAGGGGGCGAAGCGTGAACCTTCCTCGTTGGTCCAGACCACCACTTCAAGCGGCGCTTCGGTTTCCACGCCCAGGTCATTGAGGGTTCGCAGGACTTCGACGCCGGCCAGTACGCCGAAGCAGCCGTCGAACTTGCCGCCGGTGGGTTGGGTGTCGATGTGGCTGCCGGTCATCACTGGTGGCAGGTTGGGGTTGCGGCCGGGGCGGCGGGCGAAGATGTTGCCGACGGCGTCGATGCTGACGGTGCAACCGGCCTCCTCGCACCAGTTGACGAAAATGTCCCGGGCCTGGCGGTCGAGGTCGGTCAGGGCCAGGCGACAGACGCCGCCCTTGACCGTGGCGCCGAGCTTGGCCAGGTCCATGAGCGACTGCCACAAGCGGTCGCGGTTGATGTGCTGATGGGTGGACTGCAGAACGTCTACGGCAGCGTTCATGATGATCTCCTCAGGCAGTTGTTATAGGTTTCTTCAGGCTGATCGTTGTCGTTTATGAGGCCGTCTTCGCGAGCAAGCCCGCTCCCACAGGGGAATGCATTTCAAGTGTGGGAGCGGGCTTGCTCGCGAAGAGGCCATCAATCACACCGCAGATTTCGCAACAGACGGGCTGGGGCGCATCGAGCACAACCCGTAATAAATCAGCCCGCCAAGCGCTGAGCCGGTAAACCAGCCATAGTCGTAGAACCAGCTGAATGCATTGCTACCGAGCGACAGCAGCGTCAGCGCCACCGGCACACCAAACGCAATAAACCCGAACCAGTTCCACGCTGGATAAACGTCGTCGCGGTAAAGACCGGCCAGATCCAGTTGCTGTTTCTTGATCAGGAAATAGTCCACCACCATGATCCCGGCGATCGGGCCCAACAGGCTCGAATAACCCAGCAGCCAGTTGGAATACACCGTCTCCAGGCTTAAATCCGAGACGATCAAACCGAGCTTCTTCAATAGCTCATGGGCCATCAGTGCCAAACCGACCAGGCCGGTGAGCATCACCGCTTTGGTGCGGTTGATGAACTTGGGTGCGACGTTCTGGAAGTCGTTGGTCGGCGAAACGATATTGGCCGCTGTGTTGGTCGACAGCGTGGCGATGATGATCAGCGCCATGGCCAGTGCGACCCAAACCGGGCTCTGGATATGACCAATCAAGGTAACCGGATCGGAGACGGTGACGCCCACCAGTTTGACCGAGGCGGCCGTCATCACCACGCCGAGGGAGGCGAACAGAAACATGGTCAGGGGCAAGCCGATAATCTGCCCGACGATCTGATCCTTCTGACTTTTCGCATAGCGGCTGAAATCCGGAATGTTCAGGGACAAGGTGGCCCAGAACCCGACCATGGCGGTCAGCCCGGCGGCAAAGTAACTGACCACGCTCGCGCCTTCCGGACGTTTGGCCGGGATCGCCAGCAACTCGGTCATCGACACGTTCGGCATCGCCCATACCAGCAGGCCCACGCCCACCAGCACCAACAATGGCGCCGAGAGGGTTTCGAGCCATTTGATCGAGTCCGCGCCGCGAATCACCACCCACAGGTTCAAGGCCCAGAACACCATGAACCCGATCACTTCACCGGTACCGCCGAGGGATTTCCACCCTTCGAACACGGAGCCGAGAAACAGGTGAATGGCCAGTCCGCCGAACATCGTCTGAATGCCGAACCAGCCGCACGCCACCAGCGCCCGGATCAGGCACGGAATGTTGGAGCCGAGGATGCCGAAGGACGAACGCAACAACACCGGAAACGGAATGCCGTACTTGGTGCCGGGGAAGGCGTTCAGGGTCAGCGGGATCAGTACGATGATGTTGGCGAACAGAATCGCCAGCAGCGCTTCACCGACGCTCAGGCCGAAATACGCGGTGAGCACGCCGCCGAGGGTGTAGGTCGGCACGCAGATCGCCATGCCGACCCACAAGGCGGTGATGTGCCATTTGTTCCAGGTTCGGTCGCGCACCTTGGTCGGTGCCATGTCGTGGTTGTAACGGGGACTGTCGAGGACGTCACTGCCGGCTTCGAGCTCGAACAAGCCGTCGCGCTCGGTCACTTGCGATCTGATCTGTTGCATGGCCGCTCCACTGTTCTTTTGATTATTGTTGCTCATCAGGGGCTGGCGGCATCAATTAACGTGCCGGTTACCCCGTTTGCGCACCGGGCAGTTCCATAAAAACTTTGTAACCAACTGATGTTTATCAGTTTTATTTATATAGCCGATGAGTCACCGGTTACTTGCTTGTTCACTCAGGCCAAATGCCAGGCAAGTTGTCCGAACAGTCAGGACTCAATCTGGTGCATACCACTTTTTTTCAACGTTGCGCATCAACCATAGACCATCCTCAAGCGGCTGATTTCACATAAGAAATCTCGTCTATTTTTACAACCTGTCAAGTGCGTCAAAATGGTGAGAGGCCTCACCATTTTGGCGATTTACAAATTTATTCGTTACTTATCAATATGTTAAAACAGATATAAGCTTATAAAAAATATTCTTGCTCAATCCTCAAACTCAGGCTAGCGTTTATTCCTGACAGCGCTGACAGGAATATACCTGTTTGCGTCGGCTTCATATAAAACATTTAGAACCGGCACAAGTCGGTCATTGCCTGCGAGGAACTCGGAATGTCTCTGTTGATCCGTGGCGCCACCGTTATTACCCATGATGAAAGTTATCGCGCCGACGTCTATTGCGCCGACGGCGTGATCAAAGCCATCGGAGAAAATCTTGATGTTCCGGCAGGTGCCGAAGTGCTCGACGGCAGCGGCCAATACCTGATGCCCGGCGGCATCGATCCGCACACGCACATGCAACTGCCCTTCATGGGCACGGTGGCCAGTGAAGACTTCTTCAGCGGTACTGCGGCGGGACTTGCCGGTGGCACGACGTCGATCATCGACTTTGTGATTCCCAATCCGCAGCAATCCTTGATGGAAGCCTTCCATCAGTGGCGCGGCTGGGCCGAGAAGTCGGCGTCGGATTACGGTTTCCATGTCGCGATCACCTGGTGGAGCGAACAGGTCCGCGAGGAAATGGCCGAGCTGGTCAGCCATCACGGGGTTAACAGCTTCAAGCACTTCATGGCCTACAAGAACGCGATCATGGCCGCCGACGACACGCTGGTGGCGAGTTTCGAGCGCTGCCTGGAGTTGGGCGCAGTGCCGACCGTGCATGCGGAAAACGGTGAGCTGGTCTATCACCTGCAACGCAAGTTGATGGCCCAGGGCATGACCGGTCCTGAAGCGCATCCGTTGTCGCGCCCTTCGCAGGTTGAAGGTGAAGCGGCCAGTCGGGCGATCCGCATCGCCGAAACCCTGGGCACGCCGTTGTACCTGGTGCATGTCTCGACCAAGGAAGCCCTCGACGAAATCACCTACGCCCGCAGCAAGGGCCAACAAGTCTACGGCGAGGTCCTGGCCGGGCATTTGCTGCTGGACGACAGCGTCTATCAACACCCGGACTGGCAGACCGCCGCCGGTTACGTGATGAGCCCGCCCTTCCGTCCGCGCGGCCATCAAGAGGCGCTTTGGCACGGTCTGCAATCGGGCAACCTGCACACCACCGCCACCGACCATTGCTGCTTCTGCGCCGAGCAAAAAGCGGCTGGCCGTGACGACTTCAGCAAAATCCCCAATGGCACGGCCGGTATCGAAGACCGCATGGCGGTGCTCTGGGATGAAGGGGTGAACACCGGGCGTTTGTCGATGCAGCACTTCGTGGCGCTCACCTCCACCAATACCGCGAAGATCTTCAACCTCTACCCGCGCAAAGGCGCGATCCGCATCGGTGCGGACGCGGATCTGGTGCTGTGGGATCCGGAAGGTACGCGGACGATTTCGGCGAAGACTCACCACCAGCAAGTGGACTTCAACATCTTCGAAGGCAAGACCGTACGCGGTGTTCCGAGTCATACCGTCAGTCAGGGCCGGGTGGTGTGGGCCGATGGTGATTTGCGCGCCGAGCGTGGTGCCGGCCGGTATGTCGAGCGACCGGCGTATCCGGCGGTGTTTGATTTGCTGAGTAAGCGGGCTGAGTTGAACAAGCCGACAGCTGTGAAACGCTGAAAGCGGCCTTCGGCCTATCGCGAGCAAGCTCGCTCCCACAGGTTTGTGGACGCCCGAGATCCCTGTGGGAGCGAGCTTGCTCGCGATAGGGCCAGTCCAGACAACAAAAAAATCCAATGCCCGATAGAGGCATCACCTCAATTAACCGTGAGGCCAACACCGTGATCAAGACCCTGAACCACCTCCCGCATCCGCACGAGAATGCGGCCGCCCTCGCCGGCCATTTCACCGATCTGGCACCGCCGCTCAACGATCGCCAGGCCCATCTGGAAGCCTCGCGTTGCCTGTACTGCTACGACGCGCCCTGCGTGAATGCCTGTCCGAGCGAAATCGATATTCCGTCGTTCATCCGCAACATCCATCAGGAGAACGTTCAGGGCGCCGCGCAGAAAATCCTCTCGGCGAACATCCTCGGCGGCAGTTGCGCCCGGGTGTGCCCGACGGAAGTGCTTTGCCAGCAAGCCTGCGTGCGCAACAACGACCATGAATGCGCACCGGTACTGATCGGCCTGTTACAGCGTTACGCCGTCGACAACGCACACTTCAACGAACACCCCTTCCAACGTGCTGCATCAACCGGCAAGCGCATCGCCGTGGTCGGCGCCGGTCCGGCCGGGTTGTCCTGCGCTCACCGCAGTGCCATGCACGGTCATGACGTGGTGATTTTCGAGGCACGGGAAAAGGCTGGCGGCCTCAACGAATACGGGATCGCCAAGTACAAACTGGTGGACGACTACGCGCAGAAGGAGCTTGAGTTCCTATTGGAAATCGGCGGCATCGAAATCCGCCACGGGCAAAAACTTGGAGAGAACCTGACCTTAAGCGAGCTGCATCAGCAGTTCGACGCGGTGTTCCTCGGCCTCGGTCTGGCCGCCAGCAAACAGCTGGGGCTTGCTCATGAAGATGCACCCGGCCTGCTGGCCGCCACCGATTACATCCGCGAACTACGTCAGGCCGGTGACCTGACCCAACTCCCCCTCGCTGACCGTTGTATCGTTTTGGGTGCCGGCAACACCGCCATCGACATGGCGGTGCAAATGGCTCGCCTCGGGGCACGCGACGTCAACCTGGTGTACCGCCGCGGTGTCGAGGAAATGGGCGCCACCGGCCACGAACAGGACATCGCCAAAGCCAATCAAGTGCGTTTGCTGACTTGGGCACAACCCGAAGAAGTCCTGCTCGATGCTCAAGGCCAAGTACGCGGCATGCGCTTCGCCCGGACCTGGTTAGTCGAAGGTCGCCTGCAAACCACCGGCGAAACCTTCGAACTGGCCGCTGACGCAATCTTCAAAGCCATCGGCCAGGCCTTCGACGCCAGCGCCCTCGTCGACCCGCTGGCCGGTGAACTCAAGCGTCAGGGTGAGCGGATTCAAGTGGACGAAAACCTGCGCACCAGCATCCCCGGCGTATACGCCGGCGGCGACTGCACCAGTCTCGATCAGGACCTCACCGTGCAGGCCGTACAGCACGGCAAACGGGCCGCCGAGGCCATCAACGCCCAACTCATGCTCAACGTGGAGGCTGCGTAAATGGCCGATCTCTCGATTGTCTTCGCCGGCATCAAAGCCCCCAATCCGTTCTGGCTGGCCTCCGCGCCACCCACCGACAAGGCCTACAACGTGGTCCGCGCCTTCGAGGCCGGCTGGGGTGGCGTGGTCTGGAAAACCCTGGGTGAAGACCCGGCGGCGGTCAACGTGTCGTCGCGTTACTCGGCGCACTTCGGTGCCAACCGCGAAGTGGTGGGCTTCAACAACATCGAGCTGATCACCGATCGCTCGCTGGAGATCAACCTGCGGGAAATCACTCAGGTCAAAAAGGACTGGCCGGACCGTGCGCTGATCGTGTCGCTGATGGTGCCCTGCGTCGAAGAATCCTGGAAATTCATTCTGCCGCTGGTGGAAGCCACCGGCGCCGATGGCATCGAGCTGAACTTCGGTTGCCCGCACGGTATGCCGGAGCGCGGCATGGGCGCGGCGGTCGGCCAGGTACCGGAGTATGTCGAGCAGGTCACCCGTTGGTGCAAGACGTATTGCTCGCTGCCGGTGATCGTCAAGCTCACGCCGAACATCACCGACATTCGCGTCGCCGCCCGCGCAGCTCATCGTGGCGGCGCGGATGCGGTGTCGCTGATCAACACGATCAACTCGATCACCAGCGTCAACCTGGAGCGCATGGTCGCCAATCCCGCGGTGGGCAGCCAAAGCACCCACGGTGGTTATTGCGGTTCGGCGGTGAAGCCGATTGCGCTGAACATGGTCGCTGAAATCGCCCGCGATCCACAGACGCAAGGCCTGCCGATCTCCGGCATTGGCGGCATTGGCAGCTGGCGCGACGCGGCGGAATTCATCGCGCTGGGCAGCGGCTCGGTGCAGGTGTGCACGGCGGCGATGCTGCATGGCTTCCGGATTGTCGAGGAGATGAAGGACGGTTTATCGCGTTGGATGGACAGTCAAGGCTACGCCAGCGTGTCAGAGTTTTCCGGGCGTGCGGTGGGCAATACCACGGACTGGAAGTACCTGGACATCAACTATCAAGTGATTGCCAGGATTGACCAGGAGGCCTGCATTGGTTGCGGTCGTTGCCACATTGCTTGCGAAGACACTTCACACCAGGCGGTTGCGAGCCTGAAGCAGGCGGACGGGACGCATAAATATGAAGTGATTGATGATGAGTGCGTGGGGTGCAATCTGTGTCAGATCACGTGCCCGGTGCAGGATTGTATCGAGATGGTGCCGATGGAGAACAGGAAGCCGTTTCTGGATTGGAACCATGATCCGCGCAATCCTTACCACGTCGCTGTTTGATCGTTGAAGATCAAGGGATCGCAGCCTCGTTTCACTCGACAGCTCCTACAGGGTTACACAATCCCTCGTAGGAGCTGTCGAGTGAAACGAGGCTGCGATCTTTTGATTCACGGCTCCAACCCGATTCCCCGCAAGATCACACTCGTCACCGTCTGCACCGCCCGCTCGAACTGCATGTCCGACAACGGCTGATGGTCATTCAGAATATTCACCTGATGATCAAAGTCGGCGTAATGCTGGGTCGACGCCCAGATCATGTACAGCAGGCTCGAAGGTTCCACCGGCAGGATGCGTTTGTCGTCCACCCACTGGCGAATTTTCGCTTCTTTCATCTTGGCCCAGTCGTACAGACTGACGTCCAGTTTCTCACCCAGAGTCGGCGCACCATGGATGATTTCGTTGGCCCAGACCTTGGAGCCGTAAGGCCGGCTGCGGGAGTGGTTCATCTTGGCGCGGATGTAGCTGCTGAGCACCACGCGCGGGTCGTCGAACATCTCGAAGCACAGGGCATCCTGTTTCCACACTTCCAGCAAACCCAACAGCACTGCGCTGTACAGCTCACTCTTGGTGCTGAAGTAGTAATGCAGGTTGGAGCGCGGCAGTTGCACTTCGGCGGCGATGTCGGCCATGGCGGTGCCGCCGAAACCTTTTTCGGCGAAAACCTTTTCGGCCCCCAACAGAATTTTCTCGACGTTACTGCGACGAATCTCGATCTTGTGATTGCCCATGAGGGCTCCCTGACAACAGCGTTGCTCAAGACTAGCATCCGCTCTACCTCGCGGCGACAAGGGAAAACGAAACTTCGTACGCCCAGCTTCTCGCAGGTAAACTGACCGCCTTTTCGAACCTGCCTCAGAGGTATTCCACGATGCTGCTCAAGAAAACCCTGACCACCGTCACCCTGCTCGGCTCGCTGTTCGCCGCTTCATCGGTGTTTGCCCACGCCCATCTGAAAGACCAGACCCCGGCCGCCGACAGCACAGTGAGCGCGCCGTCGGAACTGCGCCTGGTGTTTTCGGAAGGCGTTGAAGCGACCTTTTCCAAGGTCACGATCAGCAAGGACGGCGTCCCCGTTGCAGTGAAAAGCTTGGCTACCGAAGGCAGCGACAAGAAAACCCTGATCGTCACCCCGGCCGCACCGTTCGCTGCGGGTGCCTACAAAGTCGAATGGCACGCGGTGTCGGTCGATACCCACAAAAGCGAAGGTGCTTACAGCTTCAAGGTTGGCCAGTAATTCATGTCGAGCGCGATGGTGCTTTGCCGCTTTCTGCATTTCACCGTTGTGCTGATGCTGTTCGGGGCGTGGGTCTTCAGGCCTCTATTGGTCAATGGCGACGCTGGAAATCTGGATCAGCGACTGACGAAGACAAGCCGCTGGCTGGCGGCGGTGGCGTTGGTCACTGGCGTTAGCTGGTTGCTGCTGATCACCGCCAGCATGGCCGGTTCGTGGGACGCGGCATTCGATCCTCCGACCCTGCAACTGGTGCTGGGCAAGACGTTTTTCGGGCAGGTCTGGCGCTGGCACTTGCTGCTCAATGCGTTGTTGGTCGCGCTGCTAATGACGCCATTGCGCTCAAACCTACCCCTGCGAATCGGCCTCGCCAGCCTGCTGCTGGCCACCCTAGCCCCGGTCGGCCACGGAGCCATGCTCGACGGTCTCAACGGCCAATTGCTGATCCTCAATCAAATCATCCACCTGACCTGCGTCGGCGCCTGGCTCGGCGGCTTGATGTTGTTGGTGATGATCCTGCGGCAACCGACAGAGCATTCAATCAAAGCGACCTTGCAACGCTTCAGCGGCGTTGGTTACGTATTGGTGGCGGGGTTGGTGATGACCGGTTTGATCAACGTACGGGTACTCACCGGGCAATTCTGGCCGACGCCGTTGCTGTCCGGGTTTGCGCTGATTCTGTTGATCAAGGTTGTGCTGGTCGCCGCGATGTTGGGGTTGGCGTTGTTCAATCGGTTGCGGATCAAGCATTGCGAGCAACGACTGCCAACGCTGAAAACCAGCGTGATCATGGAATGGTTTCTGGGGATGGGAGCGGTGGCTGCCGTTTCTTTACTCGGCACGATGCCGCCGATGATCGTGAGCTAAAACACAAAACCCTGTGGGATCGCCGCACCGCCGCTCCCACAGGGGTTCTTCGACATGCCCCTGATTGAGCCGAGTCATCGTACAACTTCTGATTGACATTCCCCGTAACACTTGCAAATAATCCGCCCCGATGTTGTACGACGACGTATAACAAAAAATAAAAACAACAAGAAACACGGGAGCGTCACTGTGAGCAAGCTCGTCCGCAATTCCTCCGTTTGCACCCCTCGCCCAGCCTTCGCACTCCGTCATACCCTGAGCCTGATCGGTTGCAGCAGCCTGGCCCTCGCCCTGCCCATGACCAGTCATGCCGAAGGTTTCGTCGATGACGCCAAAGCCACGCTGAACCTGCGCAACTTCTACATCAACCGCAACTTCACGAACCCGGCCTACCCGCAGGGCAAGGCTGAAGAGTGGACGCAAAGCTTCATCCTCGATGCCAAATCCGGATTCACCCAGGGCCCCGTCGGGTTCGGCATGGATGTGCTGGGCCTGTACTCGGAAAAACTCGACGGAGGCAAAGGCACGCGCGGTACCTCGTTGCTGCCGATTCATGACGACGGCCGCCCGGCCGACAATTTCGGGCGCCTGGGTGTGGCGCTGAAAGGGAAAGTTTCGAAAACCGAATTGAAGGTCGGCGAATGGATGCCGGTGTTGCCGATCCTGCGCTCCGACGACGGCCGCTCCCTGCCGCAAACCTTCCGTGGTGGTCAGGTGACATCCACCGAGATCAGTGGCCTGACGCTCTACGGCGGCCAGTTCCGCGCCAACAGCCCGCGCAACGATGCGAGCATGCAAGACATGTTCATGAACGGCAAATCGGCTGCCTTCACCTCGGACCGTTTCAACTTTGGCGGCGGTGAATATGCGTTCAACGAGAAGCGCACCCAGGTCGGCGTCTGGTACGCGCAACTCAGCGACATTTATCAGCAGCAGTATTTCAACCTGAGCCACAGCCAGCCCATCGGCGACTGGACCCTCGGCGCCAACCTTGGCTACTTCATCGGCAAGGAAGACGGCAGCGCCCTGGCCGGCGACCTCGACAACAAAACCGCGTTCGCCATGCTCTCGGCCAAATACGGCGGCAGCACCTTCTTTGTCGGCCTGCAAAAACTCACCGGCGACGATGTCTGGATGCGGGTCAACGGCACCAGCGGCGGCACCCTGGCCAACGACAGCTACAACTCCAGCTACGACAACGCCAAGGAAAAATCCTGGCAGCTGCGCCACGACTACAATTTTGTGGCGCTCGGCATTCCCGGCCTGACGATGATGAACCGCTACATCAGCGGCGATAACGTGCACACAGGCACCATTACCGACGGCAGGGAATGGGGCCGCGAGTCAGAACTGGCTTACACCGTGCAGAGCGGCGCGCTGAAGAATCTCAACGTCAAATGGCGTAATGCGTCGATCCGCAAGGACTTCAGCACCAATGAATTCGACGAAAACCGCATTATCATCAACTACCCGATCTCGTTGTTGTAAGCCGAGGGGCGGGGGATCAACACGAGCCCTGTGGGAGCGAGCTTGCTCGCGAAAGTGGTGGGTCAGGCAATGGAGATGTTGAATGTGCAGGCCTCTTCGCGAGCAAGCTCGCTCCCACAAAGAGCTTCACAGGGTCAGCGGATGCAGGAAACAACCCTCCGTCAATTTCAGCCGATGACGCGTTGACAACGACCTGAGACCCTAACGATACTTCAATCTAGTCGTACGACAACCTACAACAAATTCAATAACAATGACTGCTTGCTCAGGGACTTCCATGACCATCACTACTCAAGCCCGCACTCCTTTCAATCGTCTACTCCTGACCGGTGCCGCCGGTGGCCTCGGCAAAGTCCTGCGCGAACGCCTGCGGCCCTACGCCAATGTAATTCGCCTGTCGGACATCACTGACATCGCCCCGGCCATCGATGACCGTGAAGAAGTCGTGCCCTGCGACCTGGCAGACAAGCAAGCAGTCCATCAGTTGGTTGAAGGCGTGGACGCAATCCTGCACTTTGGTGGCGTGTCGACGGAGCACTCGTTCGAAGAGATCCTCGGCGCCAACATCTGCGGCGTGTTCCACATCTATGAAGCCGCTCGCCGTCATGGTGTGAAGCGGGTGATTTTCGCCAGTTCCAACCACGTGATCGGCTTCTATAAGCAGGATGAAGTCATCGACGCCCACTCCCCTCGCCGCCCGGACAGCTACTACGGCTTGTCCAAGTCCTACGGCGAAGACATGGCCAGTTTCTACTTCGATCGCTATGGCATCGAGACCGTCAGCGTGCGCATCGGCTCCTCGTTCGCGGAACCGCTCAACCGCCGAATGATGAGCACCTGGTTGAGCTTCGGCGACCTGACTCAATTGCTCGAATGCGCGCTGTACGCCCCCAATGTCGGCCACACCGTGGTCTACGGCATGTCCGACAACAAGAACGTCTGGTGGGACAACCGTTTCGCCACCTGCCTGGGTTATGAACCTCAGGACAGTTCCGAAGTGTTCCGCGAAAAAGTCGAAGCCCAACCGATGCCGGCCGCTGACGACCCGGCTCGGGTCTACCAGGGTGGTGCGTTTGTCGCGTCCGGCCCGTTCGGCGACTGAACCCGCGTACCTCACTTGATCCCAACAACAAAAACCCGAGGGGATGAGTTGTCATGCAAGCCGAATTGATTGTCGATGCCCGCAACGCAGTCGGTGAATGCCCGGTCTGGGTCCCCGAGGAAAACGCCCTGTATTGGGTCGATATTCCCGTCGGAGGCCTGCAACGCTGGAGCGCCGAAACCGGCCATGTTCACGCCTGGACAGCACCGGAAATGCTCGCCTGCATTGCACGTCACAGCAACGGCGGCTGGGTTGCCGGGATGCAAAGCGGGTTCTTTCATCTGCACCCGCATAACGATGGCAGCCTCGACAGCAACCTCCTGGCTCCGGTCGAACACGCCCGCACCGATATGCGCCTGAACGATGGTCGCTGCGATCGTCAGGGGCGCTTCTGGGCGGGCAGCATGGTGCTGAACATGGGGGCCAACGCTGCCGACGGCTCGCTTTACCGCTACAGCGCCGGGCAACGCGGGCCACTCGAGGCGCAACTCAGCGGGTTTATCGTGCCCAACGGCCTGGGTTTCAGCCCGGACGGGCGAACGATGTACCTGTCTGACTCTCATCCCCTGGTCCAGCAAATCTGGGCCTTTGACTACGACATCGACAGCGGCATACCGTCCAACCGGCGGCTGTTTGTCGACATGCATCAACTCCCTGGTCGTCCCGATGGCGCAGCGGTCGATGCCGAAGGCGGCTACTGGATTTGTGCTAATGACGCCGGGCTGATTCACCGCTTCACTCCCGACGGCCGACTGGACCGTTCCCTCTCCGTACCGGTGAAAAAACCGAGCATGTGCGCCTTCGGTGGCAGTCGTCTGGACACACTGTTCGTGACCTCGATCCGCCTCGGCGACGACCATGACGAACAGTCACTGGCCGGCGGTGTGTTCGCCCTCAATCCCGGGGTGAAAGGTTTGCCGGAGCCGAAGGTAATATGACGCCAACGCTGCTTGAACTCGAAGACGAATTCACCCATCTCACCCTCGCCCCGGAACTCGGTGGCAGCATCGTCAACTGGAGCGTGCGCGGCACGGGTTTGCCGCTGTTGCGCCACAGCGATGCTCACGCGCTGAACACCGGTCTGCCGGGAAAACTCGGGTGTTTTCCCTTGGCACCGTGGTCGAACCGCATTGCCGAAGGCGGCTTTGAATGCCCCGATGGCTGGCTGGCGCTGACACCCAACAGCCTCACCGATCCCCTGCCGATTCACGGCAGCGCCTGGCAACAGCCGTGGCAGGTGGTTTCGCAGACGCGCGATGAAGTCGTCCTGCAACTCGACAGCACCACGCCCTTCGCCTATCGCGCCCGGCAACGATTCCATCTGCGCGAAGGCAAGCTGAGCATTGATCTTAAGGTCACCCATCTGGCCGAAAGCCCTGCCTGGCATGGGCTCGGCTTGCATCCTTACTTTCCGCGTACCACGGGCACCCAGTTGCAGGCGCAAGCCCGGCACGTCTGGTTGTGTGACGGAACAAAACTGCCGACACACCTCAGTGCGTTGCCGGCCGAATGGGATTTCCAGTCGCTCAAGGCGCTGCCCGACACATTGGTCGACAACGGCTTCTGCGAATGGGACGGCCACTGCCTGATCCGCCAGCCAGCGCTGGGCTATGAGCTGGAATGCCGCGCCACCGGCAGCGATTACTTCCTGCTCTACTGCCCGGTGGGCCTGGATTTTTTCTGTATCGAACCGGTGAGCCACCCGGTCAATGCGCATCACCTGCCCGGTCGACCGGGGTTGCGATTGCTGGAGCAAGGCGAGTCAGCCGAGCTCGGTTTCAGCCTGCACTATCGCTACCCCAGCAACTGACTCAGCACCGCACGCAACTTGCCGGGTTTCACCGGTTTGTTCAGCAGCGGTGCATCGAGTCTCTGCAATGAGCGCCGACACTGGTCCGTGCGGTCTGCGGTGATGATGACCGCGGGAATCACCTGGTGGTAATGCTCGCGCAAATGCCTGACCACATCACACCCCACCACCCCGTGATCGAGGTGGTAGTCCGCCAGAATCAGTTCCGGCGGTCGCCCCTGCAAGGCGGCCAGTGCGGAAAATTCATCCGTGGCCGTGACCACCTCGCAGCCCCATTGCCCGAGCAGCGCGCTCATGCTTTCGAGGATGCTCACTTCATTGTCCAGTACCAGCAAACGTCGGCCCGGCAATGGATTTCCGGTGCCCGGCAGGGGCGCGGCCAGACTGATCGGCAGCGGAACGTCATGGGAAATCGGCACATCGATGCTGAACATCGAACCGCGCCCCGGCAACGAATGAACCCCGACTTTATAGCCGAGGATCTTGGCAATCCGTTCAACGATCGCCAACCCCAGGCCCACACCCTTGCGGTCGGCGGCGCGTCCGACGTCCAGTTGGTTGAACTCGAGGAAGATCGAATCCAGCCGGTCCGCCGCGATCCCGCGCCCGGTGTCCCAGACTTCCAGGCGCAGCATTTCACCCCGGCGTCTGGCACCCAGCAGGATGCTGCCCTCGTCGGTGTAGCGGCAGGCGTTGCTGAGGAAGTTGCGCAGAATCCGCGTCATCAGGCGCAAGTCAGTGCTGATGGCGTAATCGCCCATGTGCACCCGCAAGTTTAACCCTGCGGCTTCGGCCACTGACTGGAACTCCGACACCAGCGGCGCGAGCAATTCGTCGAGACGGTACAGCGCAATGTCCGGTTTGACCGCCGCCTGATCGAGCCGGGAAATATCCAGCAAATCGGTGAGCAAATCCTCCGCCCCTTCCAGCGCCTGATGCGTACGCTCCACCAGCACCTGTTCGACGTCGGGAAGCTTGCGTTCGCGCAAGGTGGAGATCAGCAAACGCGCGGCATTGAGCGGTTGCAGCAGGTCATGACTGGCGGCGGCGAGGTATTTGTCCTTGCTGCGATTGGCGGCCTCGGCGGCGTCCCGGGCATCGCGCAAGGCTTGGGCGATCTGTTTACGCTGGGTGATCTGCTGTTGCAGGTTGCGGTTGGCTTCCAGCAACTCGTCGGTGCGCGCGGTGACGCGCTGCTCCAGTTCGTCGTTGAGTTGCTGCAGGCGCTGCTGGGCGAGTTTGCGTTCGGTGATGTCGGCGACAAACCCCTCCACCAGCCCTTCCTGATCGGGCTTGAGCAACAGGTTCATCAGCACGTCGAGGCTGCTGCCATCCTTGCGCCGCAATTGGGTTTCGTAGCCGAGCAGGCTGCGCTCGCGCTTGAGCAGTTCACCGATGTTTTCCAGTTCTTGAGCGCCGCCGACAAACAGGTTACTCGCCAGATCGGCCAGCGAGAACAGCACTTCCTGAGGGTCCTGATAGCCGAGCATCCGCGCCAGGGCCGGGTTGGCGGCACGCATGCCTTCCAGGAGGCTTGCCTGAAAGATTCCGTGGACCGCATTTTCGAACAACCATTTGTAGCGATTGCGCTCGGTTTCCAGCTCGTCGAGGCGCGCGGCCAGTTCCGGGTAATGGCTCTTGCGCGCCGAGTGGCTGCCTAATCCCAGTAACCCCGCCAGCGCCCGTTGCTGTTCGTCAGAGGGCTTCGCCATAGACGACCTCGACATCACGCTGACTGGACTCGCGCGGGTTGGTCAAGATGCACGGGTCGTGCATGGCGTGTTGTGACAGGAACGGAATGTCCGCAGTGCTGACCCCGTGCAATCCCAGGGTTTCGTGGAAGCCGATCGCATGTTTCAGAGCGATCAGATGTTCGACCAGACGCCCGCAAATCTGCCGGTGATTCAAGCCACGGCAATCGATGCCAAAGGTCTCGGCGATCACCTTGAAGCGTTCCGGTGCCGAGTTGTAGTTGAACGCCACCACGTGTTCCACCAACACCGCGTTGCACAGCCCATGAGGCAAATCGAGAAAGCCACCGAGGCTGTGGGACATGGCGTGCACCGCGCCGAGGATCGCGTTGGAGAACGCCAGCCCGGCCTGCATGCTGCCGAGCATGATTTTCTCGCGCAGGGCGATGTCGTTCGGATTGGCGATCATCTGCACCAGGTTGCCGTTGATCAGGCGCATCGCCTCCAGCGCATGGGGATCGGTCAACGGCCCGTGACCGGTTGACACAAACGCTTCGATGGCATGCACCAACGCATCGATGCCGGTACAGGCCGACAGGAACGGGTCCATGCTCAACGTGGTTTCCGGGTCGATCAACGACACGTCCGGGACCACCGCCTTACTGACGATGGAGAACTTCATGCGTTCTTGCTGGTTGGAGATGATCACGAATTGCGAGACATCGGCCGAGGTGCCGGCGGTGGTTGGAATCAGGATCAGCGGCGGGCTGGGGATACGGATGGTGTCCACGCCTTCGAATTCGAGGATGCTGCGTCCATGAGCGACGACAATGCCGATGCCTTTGCCGCAATCCATCGGGCTGCCGCCACCGACGGCCACGATCACATCGCAATGATTTTCCCGGTACAGATCGGCGCCGAGCATCACTTCTTCGACCCGAGGGTTGGGCGAGACCGCGCTGTACAGGAAATACTCGATGCCCTGGGCTTGCAGGCTGGCCTCGACATCGGCGACCCAACCGGCGGCAATCACACCGGGATCGCTGACCAGCAGCACCTTGCGGGCACCAAAGGTTTTGGCGCAATTGCCGACGTTGTGCCGGCAGCCGGCACCAAAGATGATTTCAGGCGAAACGAATTTACGCAGCTGGCTGAGACTCTGGCTCATTGGAAAGCCTGTTTTTATTGTTTTGGAAGGTAATGTCCACACTAAAGCATCCGGCTGTGAATGCAATCAGACCAATGGGTAGCAGGCCGGTGTACTCAGACTCTGAATTCACCAGAGACCCCCTGTGGGAGCGAGCTTGCTCGCGATAGCGGACTTCCAGCAGCAATGATGTTGCCTGACACTCCGCTATCGCGAGCAAGCCCGCTCCCACAGGGGATTTGTGTCGCTCGATTCATCCGCGGTAGATCAGTCGCGAAGCCTTCTCGCTACGCAACGTCAGGTGTTCCATGCCTAGCCCCGGTGCCTCGGCTTCCTCGCGGGCCTTGAGAATCACACCGTGGTGCGGGGACTTGCTGCACACCGGGTCAGCGTTGGCGGCGTCGCCGGTCAGCATGAATGCCTGGCAGCGGCAGCCGCCCAGATCCTTGTGCTTTTCATCGCAGGAGCGGCACGGCTCTTTCATCCAGTCATCGCCACGAAAGCGATTGAAACCGAAAGAATCAGTCCAGATATGCTCGATGCTGTGCTCGCGCACATTGGGGAACTGCACCGGCAACTGGCGGGCGCTGTGGCAAGGCAACGCCGTGCCGTCGGGGGTGATGTCGAGAAACAGATTGGCCCAGCCGTTCATGCAGGTCTTGGGACGCTCTTCGTAGTAATCCGGGGTGACGAAGATCAACTTGCACGGGTGGCCCTGCGCTTCAAGACGCTCGCGATATGAGTGGGTGATGCGCTCGGCACGCTGCAATTGTTCGCGCGTGGGCAACAGGCCAACGCGGTTGAGCTCGGCCCAGCCGTAGAACTGGCACGTCGCCAACTCGACGAAATCCGCCTCCAGTTCCAGGCACAAGTCGATGATCTGCGCGATCTGGTCGATGTTGTGCCGATGGGTGACGAAGTTCAGCACCATCGGGTAGCCCTGGGCCTTTACCGCCCGGGCCATCGCCAGTTTCTGGGCGAAGGCCTTGCGCGAGCCGGCGAGCATGTTGTTCACCGCTTCGTCGGCAGCCTGGAAGCTGATCTGGATATGGTCCAGCCCCGCGACCTTGAAATCGCGCACTTTCTGCTCGGTCAGGCCGATGCCCGAGGTGATCAGGTTGGTGTAGTAACCCATGTCCCGGGCGGCCTTGATCAGCTCGGCCAAGTCCTGACGAACCAACGGTTCACCGCCGGAAAAGCCCAGTTGCGCGGCGCCCATCTCTCTGGCTTCGCGGAACACCCGGATCCACTCTTCGGTGCTCAACTCTTCGCCTGATTGGGCAAAGTCCAGCGGGTTGGAGCAATACGGGCATTGCAGCGGGCAACGATAGGTCAGCTCCGCCAACAGCCACAGCGGCGGGCCCGGAGGCGAGTCACTCGATCCAGAATTGAGCATGGGCCACCTCCAGAAACGCCAGCACATCTTCGTCGATCCCCGGTACGCCGGGGAAATTCGCAGACAGTCGATCAATGATCGCCGCAACGCTGCGCTGGCCGTCCACCAGATCAAGGATCTGCCCGGCACTGGTGTTGAGTTTGATCATGCCTTCGGGGTACAGCAGCACGTGACAGTCCTGACGAGGTTCCCATTGCAGGCGAAAACCCTGACGCAGCGACGGTGATTGCTCGCGGTTGATCAGGCTCACAGGGCAATCCCCCGGTGCCAGACGTTCTCGGTGGTGACGGTGTGATACGGCGGGCGCTCCAGCTCGTAGGCCATGCTCATGGCGTCGAGCATGCTCCACAGCACGTCGAGCTTGAATTGCAAGATTTCCAGCATGCGTTGCTGGCCTTCGACCGTGACGTAGTGCGCGAGGGTGATGCGCAAGCCATGCTCGACATCCCGTCGAGCCTGACTCAGGCGATTACGGAAATAGTCGTAACCGCCGACGTCGATCCAAGGGTAATGGGTTGGCCAGGCATCGAGTCGGGATTGGTGGATCTGTGGCGCAAATAGCTCGGTCAGCGAACTGCTGGCGGCTTCCTGCCAACAGGCGCGACGGGAGAAATTGACGTAGGCGTCGACGGCGAAACGGACACCGGGCAGCACCAATTCCTGTGAGAGGATTTGCTCGCGATCCAGCCCCACCGCTTCGCCCAGCCGCAGCCAGGCTTCGATCCCGCCTTCGCTGCCGGGCACGCCGTCGTGATCGAGGATTCGTTGCAACCATTCCCGGCGCACGTCGCGGTCCGGGCAGTTGGCGAGAATCGCGGCGTCCTTCAGGGGGATGTTCACCTGATAGTAGAAGCGATTGGCGACCCAGCCCTGAATCTGCTCACGACTGGAGCGCCCGCCGTACATGGCTTGGTGGAATGGATGGTGGATGTGGTAATAGGCGCCTTTGGCGCGCAGGGCCGCTTCGAATTCGGCGGGGGACATTGGGGTGTCAGTCATTGCGGTTCTCCGGGGAATCTGCGGTGTCTGCTCTGGCGCCTTCGCGAGCAAGCCCGCTCCCACATTGGTTCTCTGTTGTTCACACATTTTGTGTCCAGTGGAGATCCCCTGTGGGAGCGGGCTTGCTCGCGAAGGGGCCCTCCGCTATAGCTCAATACTCATGCCGTCAAACGCCACTTCAATCCCGCGCCGCTCCAGCAGCGCCCGCTCGGCCGAGTCTTCATCGAGGATCGGGTTGGTGTTGTTGATGTGGATCAGCACCTTGCGCTGGCGGGTGAAGCCTTCAAGGATTTCGAGCATGCCGCCAGGGCCGCTTTGCGACAGGTGACCCATTTCACTGCCCAGGTTCTGGCCGACTTCGCAGACTCGCATCTCGTCGTCGCGCCACAAGGTGCCGTCCAGCAACAGGCAATCGGCGCGTTGCATCCAGCTCAGAACCTCGTCGTCGACCTGTCCCAGGCCCGGCGCGTAGAACAGCGAAGCGCCGCTGCGCCGATCTTCGATAAACAAGCCGATGGTGTCGCCCGGCTGCGGATTGCCGCGATTGGGCGAATACGGCGGTGCGTTGCTGACCAAGGGGATCGCGCGAAATCGCAGGTGCGCGCAAGCCGGGATGCTGAAGGGCTCGCGGTCGAGCCCGACCGGTTGCCACTGCAACCCGCCGTTCCAGTGTTTGAGCATGGTGAACAACGGGAAGCCGCTGCTCAGGTCTTCATGGACCCGTTCGGTGCACCAGACCGAATGAGGGCAGCCTTCGCGCAGACTCAACAGGCCGGTGCAGTGGTCGATCTGGCTGTCCAGCAGGACGACGCCGGCAATCGCAGTATCCCCCACCCGGCGCGCCGGTTGCAGCGGCGCGAAACTCTCAAGTTGCGCGCGAATGTCCGGTGAAGCATTGCACAGCACCCAATCCACACCGTTGTCGCTCAGGGCAATCGAGGACTGGGTGCGCCGTTGGGCCCGCAGGCTGCCATCGCGCATCGCGGCGCACTGTCGGCAATTGCAATTCCATTGCGGAAAACCACCGCCAGCGGCGGATCCGAGAACGCGAATGTGCATGGGCAATGCTCCAGAAGGCAGGCCCGGCCAACGTAACGACTGGCCGGGTGAACAATCAGCGGTTGGCGAAATACATCGTCACTTCGAAGCCAATGCGCAGATCGGTAAACGCGGGTTTAGTCCACATGGGTCAATCCTCTTTTTGTGCCGGACGATTCCGGTAAAGCCATTAATGCACGGGGCGCCAGGCACCCGAATGCTACTTTCGAACGAGGTGGCGGCGTGCATTGGTAGGGGGTGGTGCGCGGTTTTTCAGTACACACAAAACCAATGTGGGAGCGAGCTTGCTCGCGATGGCGGTGTATCAGTCAACTGTGATGTTGAATGTACTGGCCTCATCGCGAGCAAGCTCGCTCCCACAGGGTTTTGCGGTGTTCTTACGGGTTAGAAGAACCCCATCGGATTGATGTCGTAGCTCACCAGCAGGTTTTTGGTCTGCTGATAATGGTCGAGCATCATCTTGTGGTTTTCACGACCGACACCGGATTTCTTGTAGCCACCGAACGCGGCGTGTGCCGGGTACAGGTGGTAGCAGTTGGTCCAGACACGCCCGGCCTTGATCGCCCGACCCATGCGGTAGGCACGGTTGATGTCGCGGGTCCACAGGCCGGCGCCGAGGCCGAACTCGCTGTCGTTGGCAATCGCCAGGGCTTCGGCTTCGTCCTTGAAGGTGGTGATACCCACCACCGGGCCGAAGATTTCTTCCTGGAACACGCGCATTTTATTGTGGCCCTTGAGCAGGGTCGGCTGGATGTAGTAACCCGTCGACAAGTCGCCCTCAAGACGTTCGGCCGCGCCGCCGGTGAGCAGCTCGGCACCCTCCTCCTGAGCAATTTTCAGGTACGAGAGAATCTTGTCGTATTGCTGCTCGGACGCCTGGGCGCCGACCATGGTTTCGGTGTCCAGCGGGTTGCCGCGCTTGATCTTGACGATCTTCTTCATCACCACTTTCATGAAGTCGTCGTAGATCGACTCCTGCACCAGCGCTCGCGATGGACAGGTGCAGACTTCGCCCTGGTTGAAGAACGCCAGCACCAGACCTTCGGCGGCCTTCTCGATGAACTGCGGCTCGGCTTGCATGATGTCTTCGAAGAAAATGTTCGGCGACTTGCCGCCCAGTTCGACAGTGCTCGGAATGATGTTCTCGGCCGCGCATTTCATGATGTGCGCGCCAATCGGGGTGGAACCGGTGAAGGCGATCTTGGCAATGCGCTTGCTGGTGGCCAACGCCTCACCCGCTTCGCGACCGAAGCCCTGAACGATGTTCAGCACGCCGGCCGGCAGCAAATCGGCGATCAGCTCGGCGAAGACCATGATCGACAGCGGCGTCTGCTCGGCGGGTTTGAGTACCACGCAGTTACCGGCGGCCAGGGCCGGGGCGAGTTTCCAGGCGGCCATCAGCAGCGGGAAGTTCCACGGAATGATCTGTCCGACCACGCCCAATGGCTCGTGGAAGTGATAGGCGGTGGTCAGCTCGTTGATCTCGGCGGCACCGCCCTCTTGAGCGCGGATGCAACCGGCGAAGTAACGGAAATGGTCGGCGGCCAGTGGCACGTCGGCGTTGAGGGTCTCGCGCACGGCTTTGCCGTTGTCCCAGGTTTCGGTGACGGCGAGGATTTCCAGGTTCTGTTCGATGCGGTCGGCAATTTTCAGCAGCACCAGGGAGCGGTCCTGCGCCGAGGTCTTGCCCCAGGCATCGGCGGCGGCATGCGCTGCGTCGAGGGCTTTTTCGATGTCGGCGGCGCTGGAGCGAGGGAATTCGGCGATCACTTCACCGGTGACCGGCGAAGAGTTGGTGAAGTACTCACCATTGACCGGGGCGACGAACTCGCCGCCGATGAAATTGCCGTAGCGCGGTTTAAACGTAACGACGGCGCCAGGTGTACCAGGTTGTGCGTAGATCATGGTGGGCCTCTGTCTGGGTCGGTGCCTGTCGGGCAAACAGGCGATGAATCGATAGTAGAGAGCCCTGCGCGTCAGACGAATGCGCCGTTGGCAGGAGGACTCTCGTTATTTGGTAGTAGATTTGCCCACATCTCCATGTGGCAAATCCTCCCTGTGGGAGCGGGCTTGCTCGCGAAGGCGGTGTGTCAGTCAACCGATGTGTTGAATGTGACGCCGCTTTCGCGAGCAAGCCCGCTCCCACAGGGGTTATGCGGTGGACTCAGAGTTAGTGCTTGGCCACTACAAGGTCTTTCGGCAGTTTGAACGTCCAGAGCATGCCACCCTGGTTGAAGTCCTTGATGCGCTTGGCCACTTCGCCGCCCCACAGCGGAACAGCACCGCCCCAACCGGACAGCACCGAGACGTACTGTTCGCCGTCCATTTCCCAGGTCACAGGCGAGCCGAGTACGCCGGAGCCGGTCTGGAATTCCCAGACTTTCTCGCCGGTCTTGGCATTGAACGCCTGCAGGAAACCTTCCGGCGTACCGGTGAACACCAGGTTGCCCTTGGTGGTCAGCACGCCGCCCCACAGCGGTGCGTAGTTCTTGTGGCGCCACACTTCCTTGCCGGTTTTCGGGTCGATGGCGCGCAGCACGCCGATGTAGTCTTCATTCAACGGTTTGATGGTGAAACCGGCACCGAGGAACGCCGCGCCTTTTTTGTAGGCGATGCCTTCGTTCCAGATGTCCATGCCCCATTCGTTGGACGGCACGTAGAACAGCCCGGTGTCCTTGTTGTAGGCCATCGGCATCCAGTTTTTCGCGCCGAGGAATGCCGGGGCTACGAATACCGAACTACCTTTGGCTTCGGTGCCCGGTGCGCCTGGACGGCTGGCTTCGTTGTAGATCGGCCGACCATCTTTATCCAGGCCGGTGGCCCAGGTGATCTTGTCCACGAACGGGAAGCCGCGAATGAATTTGCCGTTGGTGCGGTCCAGCACGTAGAAAAAACCGTTACGGTCAGCGGTCGCGGCGGCTTTGATCTCTTTGCCGCCTTCGGTGTAGTTGAACGAGACCAGCTCGTTCACGCCGTCATAGTCCCAGCCGTCGTGAGGCGTACTCTGGAAGTGCCATTTGATCGTGCCATCGTCCGGGTTGAGCGCCAGACGCGACGAGGAGTAGAGGTTGTCGCCAGGGCGCAAGTGCGAGTTCCACGGTGCCGGGTTGCCGGTGCCGAACAGCAGCAGATTGGTTTCAGGGTCGTAGTAACCGCCCAGCCAAGGCGCCGCGCCACCGGTTTTCCAGAGATCGCCGGGCCAGGTCTTGCCAGCTTCACCGCCGGAGATGCCGTTCTCCACCGCTTTGCCGTCCTTGTAGACATAACCCATGTGGCCTTCGACGGTGGGCCGGGTCCACAGCAGGTCGCCGTTTTTCGGGTCGTAGGCTTCGATCTTGCCGACCACCCCGAACTCGCCACCGGCGACACCGGTGATCAGTTTGCCGTTGATCACCAACGGCGCGGCACTGATCGAATAGCCTTCCTTGTGGTCGGCGACTTTCTTGCTCCAGACGACTTTGCCGGTGTCTTTGTTCAGGGCCACGAGCTTGGCGTCGAGGGTACCGAAGATCACCAGGTCGCCGTACAGCGCGACACCACGGTTGATCACGTCGCAGCAAGGACGGATGTCATCGGGCAGGCGCGCATCGTATTGCCAGAGCTTCTTGCCGGTGCGCGCATCCACCGCAAACACTCGCGAGTAAGAACCGGTCATGTACATCACGCCGTCCTTGATCATCGGCTGTGCTTGCTGACCGCGTTGTTTTTCACCGCCGAAGGAGAACGCCCAGACCGGCCGCAAGTCCTTCACGTTGTTGACGTTGAGCGTGTCCAGCGGGCTGTAGCGCTGACCCTGGACGCCCAGACCGTTGGTGACGATCTGCTCCGGGTTCTTGGGGTCCTGGAGAATGTCTTGATCGGTGACGCCGGCCAGCGCGGTGCCGGACAACAGCATGGCACTGAGCAGCACGCTCAAGACGAAGGGTTGGCGACGTGCGGGTTGGGTCATGACGGCTACCTCTGCAGTTTTTGTTATACCTGGGAAATTTTCCCGGTCTGGTGCAGATTCTTGGGTGCCGCCGCCCTTGGAACAATTGCCCGCAGTGCTGAGATTGCTAGTTCCTTAGTAGCGGGTCGGGTGATGCCAACCCGTTAAGTCTCACCTCGACCTGTAGCAGCTGGCGGAGCCTGCGTTCGGCTGCGTAGCAGTCGTAAATCCGTTTTGCACGGTTTTCCTGATGCACCGCGAGCGCTGATTTTACGACTGCTGCGCAGTCGAACGCAGGCTTCGCCAGCTGCTACAAGGGGTTGCGTCGCCGCTGGGTCACTTGTTCGCGGCGGAATCGACTCGGTTCATCTGTGCGCGTTCGTAACGCGGATACAGATGGCTGACGCTGCGGATCAGCTCGTAGCGGCTCAGAGTGATCCCGGCGAAACGCTCGGGAATGGGACTGCGGATCATCTCGGCCATGTCGCTGCCATTGGCGGCACCATCGCGCATCAACTGGTCGAGCCAGCTGAGGTAGTCACGCATTTGCTCGAAGGGCTGTTGATCGCTGGCCACCGGTCCATGGCCGGGCACGATTAGCGTCCATGACAGGCCTTGAAGCGTGGCGATGTCCGCCAGCCACACTGCCAACCCCGGACTGTTGGGCGTGGTCAGCGCCCGTTGGTAAAACACCAGATCCCCGGCAAACAGCACGCCGGTTTTCTGGTCGAGAATAGCCAGATCCGCGCCCGTGTGCCCACCCAGGCCCAGCAGACGCAGATCGTGATCCCCAAAACTTCTCACGCCGGGTGTCAGCGTCCGGGTCGGCAACACCACTTCGGTGCCGCGCATCCAGTCGCCCACCAGTCGATACATGTTCTCGGCCATGGCATCGCCCTGCTGATGCAACAGCTCGGTGGTGCCGGCCAGCGCACCGATCGGCACGTCAGTGAAGGCCTGGCTGCCGAGTACATGATCAGGATGATGATGGGTCAGCAGCACCTCGATCACCGGTTTGTCGGTGATCGAGGTAATCGCCTTGCGCATCGCTTCGCCGTAGCGTTTCGACGGCCCGGTGTCGATCACCACCACCCCGTGCTCGGTGACGATGAACGCGGTGTTGACGATGTTGCCGCCGTTCGCCTTGGCGAAATTGTCCGTACTGCCTTCCAGCAGCCAGGTGTCTTCGGCGATCTGCCGGGGTTTGAGTGAGTACTCGAGGTCGGCCAGGGCCGGCAGGCTCAGGCTCATAAACAACAGCAGCATCCAGCGCATCACGCGCTCCTTTGGGTCAGGGTATGGCCGCATCGAATTGATTGCCGCTGTTGTCCCGCAGCATCAGGCGCGTCTGCCCTGCCCCTTCGATGTCGAAGGCCAGGTTGGGGTTTTCGCTGACGGCGGGAAACAGCTCCAGACGGGCCAGCAGTTGATCGTGCTGATCCCGCAGTTCGGCATGGTTGATGAAGAATTCCGGGATGCCGCTGACCATGCCGTTGTCCATCGGATGCGCCACCTGCAAGCGCACACGGCTGAATTCGCCACGGGGATAACGACCGCCCAGCACTTCGCCAATGTGCTCTTCCCAGCCCGGCTGAGTGCGCACCACACTCGGCGCCGTGCAACCGCCGCCGGCCGCATCGATCAGGGTCGAGCCGACATGCCAGACCCCATCGCGGGTCAGTACCGCCGCGCGCAACGGCGTGGCCTGTTCAATACGGATGCGGATCGACAGCCACGGCAGCACCCGGTCCAGCGGCTGGAAATCGACAATTTTCGGCAACGGGTTGAGTTCAGCCCAGGCGAGGATTTTCACCACCTCGCCCTTGAACGCTCGCGCGTCGATTTCCAACGGCACTTGCCGGGCGTCTTCGGCGAACGGTGGCGCGAGCAGCTTGACCCGCTCGTCGAACACGAACGGCGCATCGCCAAGCATCTGCTTGTGATAGAAGGCCCACATCACCGACGGCACCGGGTCTTTGCCCGGGTCGATGTCCACGGCGTGCGCGACGATGGGTAGCCAACAGGCCAATAGACAACCTGCTCGCCAGTTCACTATTGATACATCTCGGGCACGTCATAGCGCAGGCCGTAATGGCCATAAATGGTTTTGACCGAGCCCTCGCGGATCAAGGCTTCCAGCGCCTCTTCCACGGCATAGGCCAGTTGACGGTTGCTTTCATGCACCGCCATGCCGATCTCCCAAAGTTGCTTGCCCATGTTCGGGTAGGCGTTTTCCGCCAGCGCCACTTGCGGGTCCGCCGCTTCATGCACTTGCCAGTCGATCTCGCCGCGCATGGCCATGACCGCGTCGACTTCACCGGCCTTCATGGCCGCGAACGCTTGAGGTACACCGGAATAGTGATGCGTTTTGGCGGCGAGCATGCCGCTGAACACCGAGGTCAGGTAGAACGACGGCACGCTGTCGACTTCGACGCCGATCGGGTGGTGCTCGAACACCGCGACGCTGCCCACCGACTCCAGCCGGCGGCGGTCATAGGCGACCTGCCATTGTTCGTTCTGGTACGGCCCGAACATCACCACATGGCCGTTTTCCAGCTCACCCAGTTCATTGCGCTTCTGCGCGTAATCGCGATCGTACGGCACGCGCATCATCAGGTCGGCCAGTTGCAGATCGTGCAACTGACTGGCACGCCAGATGTAATCGCGCAGGTCGTCGTCGAGCTTCTCGCCGGCCGGCGCCCAAATCAACGTCAGCCTCACGCCGAGAGCCTTGGCCAAGGCCTGGGCGAGTTCGACATCAACGCCACGGGCCTGGCCGGCGTCTTCAAAACTGTAGGGGGCGAAGTCCTTGTAGACCGCCACTTTCAGCTCCCCGGCGGCGATCATTTCGTCATAGGTACGGACCTGCGCCTGCACTGCCTGGCAGCACAGCAACACAGCGCTGATCAACACAGCGAGCAGGCGCATGGGTTACTCCTCGACGTGAACGCTGTCCAGATAGGTGCGTACCGCCCACAAGGCTTCCTGGCTCAGGTAGTCGGCCATCTTCGGCATGTAGACCCGGCCATCACGCACGGCGCCGTGGCGCACGCGTTCGACGAACCACTCATCTCCGGCATCAGCGACATCGAGCATGCGCAAATCGGGGGCGATGCCGCCGGATTTGGCTTCCAGGCCATGGCAGGCCGCACAGTTCTGGTTGTACGCCGAGGAGCCGATTTCCAGGGCCTTATCATGTTCCGGCGAGGCGCGGTAAGGGTTCACCGATGCCCAACCATCGGCATCGAGCGATACGCCGGCGTCCTTGATCGGGGTCAGGCCCGGGGTTTCCACCGCTTGCGGCACCACGTTGCCGTGGGCCCAGACGGAACCTGCGCTGATAAACCCGGCCAGCAGTCCGGCAACGAGTAAGGCGTTGCGTTTTGTTGTCATTGTTATGCCCTCTTGATTGCACGCAAAACCTCTTTGAAGAGGCTATGGCACCCATCTTAGGAAGGGCTTCGCGCAAGCCCCATGCTGCTTTGGTGGTCGCCGCCTAGTTCCTTGGTAGTAGGGCCTGTGGCGCGCACCCGGGTACGCTTCCGGCGCCTTTACTACCTTGGTACTGGCTCACTGGTACTTTCTGCATATTTCCTTCTGCCTCACAGCGTTCCTATGCTGGCGCTACCTGTAATGGAGTGCCCTATGCGCCAGCTTGCCCCTTACGCCCTGATCTATCTGTTGGCGATTGCCTGCGCCGCCGGGCTGGCGACCCAGAGCCAGGCCGCCGACGCGCCGTTGCAGGTGCAAATCGGCTACCTGGGCTATCGCCCCGACCCGGGCCCGTTGCTGTCGAACGTCATTCCCGAGCCGGTCGATGCCGGGCTGCGTGGCGCCGAACTGGCGATCACTGACAGCAACAGCACCGGGCGTTTCCTCAACCAGAGCTACAACCTGGTCAGCGCCAACGTCGACAATCCGGATGCCCTGGTCGAAGCGGCCAAGGCTCAGCATGAACAAGGTTTGCGTCTGTTTGTCGTCAACGCACCGGCCGCCAGCCTGCGCCAACTCAGCGCCGTGCTGCCCGACAGCTTGCTGTTCAACGCCGGCAGCCCCGACGACAGCCTGCGCACCACCGACTGCCTGTCGAACGTGCTGCACAGCCTGCCAAGTCGGGCGATGCTCGCCGATGCGCTGGCGCAATTTCTGGTGGTGCGCAAATGGCAGCGGGCGCTGCTGATCGTCGGCCCAACCCCGGACGATCAAGCCTATGCGGCCGCCCTGCGCCGAGCCGCCAAACGCTTCGGCCTGAAACTGGTCGCGGAAAAAGCCTGGAGTTTCGACAACGATCAGCGCCGTAGCGCCCAGGCCGACATGCCGCTGTTCACCCAGACCGCCGAGTACGACGTGGTGCTGGTGGCGGATGAACGCGGTGATTTCGGCGAATACGTGCCCTACCAGACCTGGTACCCACGGCCGGTCGCCGGCACTCAGGGGCTGACCCCGGCGGGCTGGCACAAAACCGTGGAAACCTACGGCGCCGCCCAGTTGCAGAAACGCTTCGAAGCCCTGACCGGGCGCTGGATGAATGACCGCGATTTCGCCGCGTGGATCGCCGTGCGCAGCATCGCCAGTGCGGTGAGCAAACTGCGTCAGGTCGATCCGATGGCGATCCGTACGCTTGAAATCAGCGATCAATTGCCGCTGGACGGTTTCAAGGGTCGCAAGCTCAGCTATCGACCGTGGAACGGCCAGTTGCGTCAGCCGATCCCCATTGTGCAACCCCGGGCGTTGGTCAGCACTTCGCCCCAGGACGGTTTCCTGCACCCGTCCAACGAAATGGACAGCCTGGGCTACGACAAACCCGAAGTGACCTGCCGCTTTCCCTAATCCAACTTTCCACAAGAACGACAACAAAAAGGAATCCGCCATGCGCCGCAGCCTGCTCTGCCGCTCCCTATTTTTCTGGGCCCTGCTGCTCGCCGCCGGGCAGGCCGCGGCCAGCATTGCCTGGGTCTCCAACGAAAAGGACAACAGCCTCAGCCTGGTTGACCTGCAGACCCTGCAAGTCACCGACACCTTGCCTGTTGGCCAGCGCCCACGCGGCCTGCTGCTGTCCCACGACAATAAGCTGCTGTACATCTGCGCCAGCGACTCGGACCGGGTCCAGGTGATGGACGTCGCCACGCGCAAAATCATCAAGGAGCTGCCCTCGGGCAAAGACCCTGAGCAGTTCGCCCTGCACCCCAACAATCGCTGGCTGTACGTTTCCAACGAAGACGATGCCCTGGTAACGGTGATCGACACCGAAACCTCCAAGGTGCTGAGCCAGATCAACGTCGGCGTCGAACCCGAAGGCATGGCCGTCAGCCCCGACGGCAAGTGGGCGGTGAACACCAGCGAAACCACCAATATGCTGCACTGGATCGACACCAGCACCCAGACCCTGGCCGACAGCACCCTGGTGGATCAGCGGCCGCGCTTCGTCGAGTTCACGCCGGATGGCTCCAAGCTTTGGGCCTCGGCGGAAATCGGCGGCACGGTGACCATTCTCGACGTCGCTACCCGCAAAACCCTCAAGACACTGACCTTCCAGATCAAGGGCGTGCACCCGGATAAGGTTCAACCGGTGGGCATCAAGCTCAGCGCCGACGGCAAGTACGGTTTCGTCGCCCTCGGCCCGGCCAATCATGTGGCGGTGATCGACGCCAAGACCTTCGAAATTCTTGATTATCTGTTGGTCGGGCGACGGGTCTGGCAGATGTCGTTTACCCCGGATCAAAAGCAATTGCTGGCCACCAATGGCGTCAGCGGCGACGTGTCGGTGATCGATGTCGACAGCCTCAAGGTCACCCAATCGATCAAGGTCGGGCGTTATCCGTGGGGCGTGGTGGTGACCCCATGAACGCACTCGAAGTCAACGAGCTGAGTTTCGCTTATGGTGCGAAAGAGGCGTTGCGCCAGGTGAGTTTCAGCCTGGCACCCGGCCGTTTTGCTGCATTGCTGGGGCCGAACGGCGCGGGCAAATCGACGCTGATTGCCCTGCTCACTCGACTCTACGACGTGCAGCGCGGTGACATCCGCGTTGGCGGCTGTTCACTGCGCAACGCGGCGCGTCCGGCGCTCAAGCAATTGGGTGTGGTGTTTCAGCAAAGCACATTGGATCTGGACCTCAGCGTCGAGCAGAACCTGCGCTATCACGCCGCACTGCATGGGATGTCCCGACGTCAGACCAGCCTGCGGGTCGACGCCGAACTGGCACGTCAGGCCTTGACCGAACGCCGTCGCGAGCGGGTTCGCGAACTCAATGGCGGCCACCGTCGCCGGGTGGAAATCGCCCGCGCGTTGCTGCATGAACCGCGCCTGCTGCTGCTCGACGAGGCCAGCGTCGGCCTCGACCCGGCCAGTCGGCTGGCGCTCAATCAGCACATCCGCAGTTTGTGCAGCGAGCAAGGCATCAGCGTGCTTTGGACCACTCACTTACTCGATGAAGTACAGCCGAGCGACGACTTGTTGATCCTGCATCAGGGCCGGCTGGTCGCCAGCGGACAAGCCGACGCCCTGAGCCTGGAACACGGCGGCGACCTCGGTTCGGCCTTCACTCGACTGACGACTTCAGGAGCCGCCCAATGAATGCCTACTGGCAATGTTTCAGCGGCATCGTGCTGCGTGAATGGCTGCGTTTTGTGTTGCAGCGCACGCGGTTTCTCAGTGCGCTGGTGCGGCCGTTGTTGTGGCTGCTGGTGTTCGCCGCCGGTTTTCGCGCGGCACTCGGGATCGCGATCATCGAGCCCTATGACACCTACATTCCCTACGAGGTCTACATCATCCCTGGCCTTGCCTGCATGATCCTGCTGTTCAACGGCATGCAAGGTTCGCTGTCGATGGTCTACGACCGGGAAATGGGCAGCATGCGCGTGCTGCTGACCAGCCCTCTGCCCCGTACTTTCCTACTGTGCAGCAAACTGTTGGCCACCTCGTTGATCTCGCTGTTGCAGGTCTACGCATTTCTGGCGATTGCCTGGGTGTATGGCGTGCGGCCACCGGCCATGGGGCTGTTGATCGCCTTGCCGGCATTGCTGCTGGTGGCTTTGATGCTCAGCGCGTTGGGCCTGTTGCTGTCGAACGCGATCCGTCAGCTGGAGAACTTTGCCGGGGTGATGAATTTCGTGATCTTCCCGCTGTTTTTCCTGTCATCGGCGCTGTATCCGCTGTGGAAGATGCGCGAGTCCAGCGAGTGGTTGTACTGGTTGTGCGCATTGAACCCGTTCACCCATGCGGTGGAACTGGTGCGGTTTGCCCTGTATGAACGCTTCAATCCGTTGGCGCTGGCGGTGTGCGTGGGGCTGACGCTGGTATTCGCCCTGCTCGCCGTATTCACCTTTAACCCGCAACACGCCGCCCTGCGCAAAACCAACTGACAACACAGATCCAATGTGGGAGCGGGCTTGCTCGCGAATGCGGCTTCACATTCAACATTTACGTTGACTGACACACCGCCTTCGCGAGCAAGCCCGCTCCCACATAAAGCAACCAGCGATCAGGTGAAATTACTACTTTAGTACTGGTTTCCCTGTCTATCGTCGCATTCCAATCGCACCGAGACTGGCATGTAATAGGTTCATAACTATAAGGATTGAACCCCATGCCGCGTGCCCGACGTCGTCTGCTGCGCCCTTCTCTCGCTGCGCTATCGCTGAGCCTGTTATTGGGCGTCGCGCAGGCCGAAACACTGCTGTTTTCCGCTGACGGCTATCGCATCGGGCTGTACCGCAGCCCGACCCCGAATCAAGTCCAGGGCGCCGGCATCATCGATACCGCGGCCCTGCAAACCCTGCTGACCCAGACGCCGCGTCCGGTGCTGATCGACGTCTACCGCCGTCAGTGGTTGCAAGGACGTTTCATCGAGGACCAGCCCCACGAAAACCTCCCTGGCAGCCATTGGCTGGCCAATACCGGCGACGGTGACCTGACGCCCGACTGGCAGGACTATTTTGCGCGTAAGCTGAACTCATTGACCGCAGGTGATCTCGCGCAACCGCTGGTCTTCTACTGCCGCTCCGATTGTTGGCTGAGTTGGAACGCCGTGAAGCGCGCCGCCGCCATGGGCTATAAGACGCTGTATTGGTATCGCGACGGCCTGGACGCCTGGCAGGCCGCCAACCTGCCCGTAACGCTGGCTCAGCCCGAGCCCTTTCCCTGACCGTTACGCGTGCGTGTTGTTGCCACACCCTAATCAAAATAATGAGGTGAAAGGCTATGTACAAAATTCTGATTGCCGACGATCACCCGCTGTTTCGCGAAGCCATTCATAACGTCATCAGCGACGGTTTCCCCGGCAGCGAGGTGATGGAAACCGCCGACCTGGACAGCGCCTTGGTGCTGACGCAGGAACACGACGACCTGGACCTGATCCTGCTCGACCTGAACATGCCCGGCATGCACGGCCTCAATGGCCTGATCAACCTGCGCAACGAGGCGCCAACCATTCCGGTGGTGATCGTCTCGGCCGAACAGGACAAACAAGTCGTGCTGCAAGCCATCACTTATGGTGCGGTGGGTTTCATCACCAAATCCTCGCCACGGGTGCAGATGACCGAGGCCATCCAGCAGATCCTCAACGGCAATGTCTACTTGCCGCCGGACATCATCCGCACACAAAAATGCGGTACAAGGCGCATGAACGATGCCCCGAGCTTCCCACCTGAATTGCTCCAGGCCTTGACCCGCAAGCAGTTGCTGGTGCTCGAACGCATGACCAAGGGCGAGTCGAACAAACAGATCGCCTACACCCTGGAAATCGCCGAAACCACGGTCAAGGCCCACGTCTCGGCAATCCTGCGCAAACTCAATGTGCACAATCGGGTGCAGGCGATTTTGAGTGCCGGGGATATTGATTTCGGGTCTTACTTACGGCGTTGAGACCGAGTCGCCCTCTTCGCGAGCAAGCCCGCTCCCACATTGGATCTGAGTGAACTCGGTCAAATGTGGGAGCGGGCTTGCTCGCGAAGAGGCCAGTACAGACACCAGAAGCCTCAAGGCCTACCGAGCAAATGGCTCATCGCCGTCTTGAGCTTCATCGGCCGCACCGGTTTGTGCATCAGGGTGTGGCCCAGCTCACGAATCTGCTGCTTGAGTTCATTGCTGTAATTAGCGGTGATCATCATCGCCGGAATCGCCGAACCGCGACGGGCGTTGATCCGGGCCACGGCATCGACGCCGTTCTGATCGTCATTCAGGTGATAGTCGGCAATCAGCAAGTCTGCTTCTTCGTGATAGTTGTCCACTTGCCGCGCCAGGTCCTCCTCGGACAGCGCTGTGACCACCAGACACCCCCACCCTTCGAGCAACGTGCGCATGCCGGCGCAAATGGCCGCGTCGTTGTCCAGCACCCACACCCTCGCCCCACGCAGACGTTCAAGCATCGGTTCACTCATCAGCAGACTCGGCAGCGTCTTGGGTGCCGTGGCGCTGAGCGGCACTTCGACCGAGAACATCGAGCCCTTGCCCGGCCACGAACGCACATGAATGCGGTGACCGAGAATCCCGGCAATCTTTTCCACAATCGCCAGACCCAGGCCTAACCCGCGATCCTGATCTGGACGCTGTACATCACCGCGTTTGAACTCCTGAAAAATCTCCTCGAGGCGGTTTTCGGCGATACCCATGCCGCTGTCCCAGACCTCGATCGACAGGCGCTGGTGATGACGCCGACAACCGAGCACCACACGACCGCTGTAGGTGTAGCGAATGGCGTTGCTCAGCAGATTTCGAAGAATCCGCGCCAGCAACTGAATGTCGCTGCGCACCAGCGCGGAACAAGGGATGAAATGCAGCTCCAGGCCTTCGCTGCGGGCCACCTGGGTGTACTCGGCCGAGAGGTTTTCCAGCAATTCGCTCAGGGCAAACGGCGCAATGTCGGCCTTGATCACTCCGGCATCCAGCTTGGAGATGTCCACCAGCGTACCCAGCAGGTTCTCCACGTCTTCCAGGGAGTTGCTGACATTACGCACCAAAATCGCATTGGCCACGGGCTCCCGCCGTTCGAGCAACGCGCTGGTAAACAGCCGCGCGGCGTTGAGCGGTTGCAGCAGGTCGTGACTGACGGCGGCGAGAAACTTGGTCTTCGACAGGTTGGCCTGCTCGGCCTCGAGTTTGGCTTCACGCAGGCGAGATTCCGCCCGCCGACGCTCGTCGATCTCACGCAACAATTGGTCGTTGAGCGTGGTCAGTTCTGCCGTCCGTTCGCGCACCCGCAACTCAAGATTCTGATAGGCCTGGTGCAGCGCCTCGGCGGTGCGGCGGCGTTCGGTGATGTCGCGGATCAACACGAAAATCCCCACCACTTCCCCGGTGGCCAGGCGATTGGGTACGTAGGAGCGCAGCATGTAGCGCTCCTGATTGTTGATGTTGGTTTCGGCGAACTCGAACGTCACGCTCTCACCGGCCAAGGCCCGGGCCACGTAGGCTTCCAGGCGCTGGTAATGCTGTTCGCTGTGGACTTCGCGCAGGCTCTGACCAAGCATCACGCCCCGAGGCCAGCAGTACCATTCTTCATACACCTTGTTGGTGAACTCGTAGACCAGATCGGCATTCAGGTAGGCAATCAGCGCCGGCACATGGTCGGTGATCAGGCGAATCCAGCGCTCGCTTTCGCTCAGCGCTTCGGCGTGTTGGTAGCGTTCGGTGATGTCGGTGAAGGTGTTGACAAAACCGCCGGTGGGCAATGGATGGGTGCGGATTTCCAGCACCCGGCCATCGTAGAGGCGCTGCTCGCATTCCTGCACGTGCCGCCCGTTTAGATCCCGACTGGCAGGGGTCAGCAGGTTCAACTCGCTGTCGCCGATCACTTCGGCAAACGGTCGATGAGCCGCCACCGGCGCCAAGCCACTCAGTTCGAGGAAACGCCGGTTCCACAACTCCAGGATGCCCTCGGCGTTGACCATGGCCACGCCTTGGGACAGGTTGTCGACCGCCCGTTGCAACAAATGGGATTTCTGCGCGACCGCCTGCTCGCGGCGCACGGTTTCGCTGAGTTTGACGTCGGTAATGTCGGTGAACAGGATCACCCGCCCGCCTTCCTGAGTCGGTCGTTCGCTGACTTGCAACCAGCGACCGTCCTGCAAGCGATAGAGCAGGTTTTCGTCGGCATGCCCACGCGGCTCTTCAGTGAACAGCCCGGTGGCGGACATCAGCCGCTTGACCTCGGCCAGGCGCATGCCGGCGTTGATCCGCACCCGGCTGTTGCCCCAGAACGCCTTGAAGCGGCTGTTGAACAGCACGATCCGCTGGTCCGCATCGAAGAGCACAAACGCATCGGAAATGCTCTCGATGGCATCGATCAAATGCTGATGCGCGGTTTCCGCCCGCAGGCGCGCCTCGCTGAGCAAGTGATTGCCCGACTTGAGTTCGGCCATGGCCTGATTCAACGCGTCGGTGCGTTCACGCACCTGCTCGGCCAGCACCACCGAATGCTGGAACGCCGCGTACGGGTCGTTGCCGCGGGTGATGCCGGACTCGATCCGCTCGATCAGCGCGCCATTGATACGCTGCAGTTTGTGGTTGTCGAGCTGCAGGCTGGCGATCTGTGCCTGAAGCTCAACGGTGTCCAGGGGACCGGCCTCGGGCAATGGCAACCCCGGTGAAGGTCTGGTTGATGTGCATGCCATTGAACTGTTCTCCGTAGGTGTTGAAACCCATCACCCGTTGGTCACGCAAAAATGTTCCGATCTGTTCCAGACTGCCGCCGTCTTCCAGTTCCAGACGCCTGAGAAAGCAGTCGCAGCCGATGGTCAGCAACAGATCGCCGAGGCGCTCCTGCAAGCCTTCGAACAGGGTTTGCAGGTTCGGCAGCATCGGGCCTGGCGTCATGACCGTGAGGACGATGCCGTTTTCCACCGCGCAGTAGAAACTCAGGCTCAGGTCCGGATGAACCTGCTGGATGGCGCGCACGTAATACTGATCATTGATCCGCACCGCCAACGGGTGCGCGGCGAAGATCCGATGATCGAGCTCCGCCACTGGCACGCCAATGTGCCGGGCGTACTCCTCGGCGGCCGGCTCGGCATTGAGTTCAAAGACCCGGCGTGAGGCGCTGTCGGCCCCGGTGACCACCAGTTTTTCTGCTCGGGGCAGAATGTGGTGGGTGGTGAAAACTTCGAAATCCAGCCAGGTATTGACCAGCACCACCACCGCCGCGCCGCTGTGGAACTCGCCATTGAAATAGACGTGAGTGTGGGTCAGGTAATTGTCATCGCCGGCCGAACCGCCGAAATGCGGAATGTCGCCCAACGCTGCACTGAGGGCCGCGAGGACCATTTCTTCACGACTGGACAAACCATCGAGCAGGGTCAACGCAAAGCTGTTGCCCTTGATCGGCGCCTGGGTGTTGCTGCGACAGCCACTGACCAGTCGCTCGACCATTTGCTGGGCGTCGATCAGGCTGAAACGCTCCATTTCGGAGATCAGTTCGGCGTCGATGGAGAAATGCCGATGGTCGAAGCCCACCGCGGTCACGCAATTGCGGCCGTAGCCCAAGGGCGTGATTTCCCCGGCGCTGGTGCAACCCACCAGGCGAATGCCGCCGAAGCATTGTTGCAAGGCCTGGCCCAGCGCCTGCAAGTCGTACTCGGCGGAACAGAAGAACAGCACGAAGCCCAAGTGCGGGTGCAACAGTTGTCGCGCCAGCTCCTGGGCCACCTGTTGGGCATCGGTGGCCTGGGACATTGCGCTGACCACACCTTCATCACTCTGGACCTGCTGCATCGTCGCCTCCCGCAGGTGCGAATGTATGAGGCACGAGTGTACGAAGCCTGTGAGCTGCTACGTATGCTACTTGGGTAGCGGGTAGCCGCTTCGATGGGATTAGAGCGGTGCTCAGGATCTACAACACCACACATCCCCTGTGGGAGCGGGCTTGCTCGCGAAGGCGGCCTTTCAGTCAACTTTGATGTCGCCTGACACTGCGCTTTCGCGAGCAAGCCCGCTCCCACAGGGATCTGCATGATGCCAATGACAGGCTTACCAGGTCAGCACAGCTCCCACCGCAAAGGTGTCGGTGTCTTCGTCCTGGGCATTGGTGTCGTGGCCGTTGATTGCGAACTGGTTGTACTCGGCCACCAGCTTGAGGTTGTCATTGACGTCATGGAACAGCGCAATGCCGCGTGTTTCGTAGTCCGCGCCGCTGCCGACCACGCCATTGCCGTCGTCGTTGGTCTTGCCGTAAGACAAGGCCAGCCGGTTCTTGCCCAGTTTGTAGGAGCCCTGCAGCAGGTAACCGTCGCTGTCGACGTTGCGCAGGGTCGGTTCGCCGGCGTTGTTGGTGAAGAACGGGTTGATGCCCTTGGCCTGGAAGCCGGAGCCGGTGAGGGACAAGCCGCCCATTTTCGCCTGCACGCCATAGCCGACGCCTTTAGAGGTGACGGACTGGACGGTGGAATCGGTATTGTCCGACGTCTGGTAGCTGCCGTTGACCCAGCTGTAGATCTTCGCCCCGGCAACGTCGAACTGATAGGTGATCTCGCTCTCGGTACGCGGGTTCTCTTGGTAAGCCTTGCCTGTCGGGCTGCTGTCGTTGGTGTCCACCGGGTCCATGATCCCCACGGCCACCCGCAAACCCTCCATCACCGGCGTGCGGTAGGTGATCTGCGACGTCGGGAACGGGTACGGATAGCCCGTGCCGATGTTGCCGAACGACACCCCCCCACCATCCACCAGCCCCAGGGAATCGCTGACTTGGCCGTAACCGGCGAGCATTTCATCCAGCAGGATGTTGGAACGGGCGAACAGACCGAAGTCCTTGCCGATCAGCACTTCGCCCCACTCCGGGTTGGCCACGGTGCCGTAGAACTGCCGCACGTCGATGGCGGTGTCGGTGCCGTTGGTTTCACTGTCGTTGATGGTCACCCAGAAGGAGGACCGGGCGCCGAGCTTGAGGTCGTCGATCTGCTTGCTCATGTTGAAGCCCAGATAGTTGGGCAGAAACCCCATCTTCACACGCGCCTGTCGCCGGTCGAACAGGTCGCCGGCACGGTCCACTTTGCTGTTCACATAGAAGGCGTTGATGTAGCCGTCGGTGGAAAACGTGGTCTGGTCCTTGTCGTACAGCATGATCTCGGCTTGAGCCATCGAGCTCAAACCCAGGGTCGACAGGCTGGCGATGAAGGCAGGCAAGAAACGATGCTTGATGTTCTTATTGTTGTGCATGACGCGCTCCGCAGCGGGGGACTGGATGTCGGAGGCGATTATCGAAAGCTGACCGGCGGCGTCATACGCTGCCTTGGAGGCGGTTTTGAAGTGCTTTGGAGTGGCAGGTAATGCGCGACAAGTTCGGTGTAAGACCCTCCGTCGACGAGGCCCGAAACTTAAGGTGTACGCCTGTGGAACGGACTGGCGTACACAGGAACCGGTACTTGCTAGACGCCCGCTCTAAACAGCATGTAAGCGGCGACCACGACACAGATGCTGGCGAAGCCGATCTGCAATCCCCGGGCCGGTACTCGCGCGCAAAGTCTTCGGCCAATGATCATGCCGACGATGCTGGCGACGATAAACGCCACGCCCAAACCGTCGATTCGCACCCCGGCCTGAAACGCGCCGATCACGCCGATGGCGGAAATCAGGCTGATCACCATCAAGGACGTGGCAACAATCCCGCGCATCTGCACATCGGTCAGCTGCTTGAACGCCGGGACGATCAGGAAGCCGCCGCCCACCCCGAGCAGCCCGGAGACCACACCGGTCACCGCGCCCAATGCCGCGAGGGTCGCGGTGCACTTGGCGGTCCAGGAAAAGCGCCCGGTCTGCTGATCGAGCATGCAGTTCTTCTGGCCCCAGTTGGCGTGCCCGTGGTCGCTTGGACCTTCGTCCTGGCGCTCACGACGCAGCATCCGCCAGGCCACCATGGCCATCAGCAGACTGAACAGAATCATCAGGATTTTTTCCGGCAACTGATGGGCGAAGTAGATGCCGATCGGCGAAAAAATCGCCCCCAGCAGGGCGATCAGCAACGCTGCGCGGTAGCGCACCAGGCCATGGCGCAACCCGTCAATGGCGCCGACAGCCGCCGCACTGCCCACCGCAAACAGCGCGACCGGCGCGGCTTGCGTCATGGTCCAGCCCAACCCCAATACCAGCGCCGGCACCGCAAGAATGCCGCCACCGGCCCCGGTCAACCCCAGCACCAACCCCATCACCACGCCAAAAAAGCTCGCCAGCAACATAAAACACTCGTGATCTGCAAAAAAAAAGCCGGGAGCGCCCGGTATCGATGACTGACAGGATAGAGCCCGCACAACTTTTTTCATTAATTGAATTGATGCGGGCTGGTCAGCGCAGGGAAAATGAAACTACCCTCATGACTTGTCCAGAAAGAAACGGCCACCATGCCCGCCTTGATTGAAGCTTTTTTAGACCCTGCCTCGTCGACCTTCAGCTACGTCATCTACGAGCACGATGGCGGGCACTGCGCCATCGTCGACCCGGTACTCGACTACGACCCCGCCGCCGGGCGAACCGGCACCACCCAGGCCGACAAGATCATCGCCTTCGTTCGCCAAAATCAGTTGCAGGTGCAATGGCTGCTGGAAACCCACGCCCATGCCGATCACCTGTCCGCCGCACCGTATCTGCGTCGGGAACTGGGCGGGAAGATTGCGATTGGTCAGTCGATCAGTAAGGTTCAGGGCGTGTTCAAGACCCTGTTCAACCTTGAGCCGGAATTTCGCAGTGACGGTTCGCAGTTCGACCATCTGTTCGCGCCGGACGAATCATTCAGGATCGGCAACCTCAAGGCCACGGCACTGCATGTTCCCGGCCACACGCCAGCGGACATGGCCTATCTGATCGACAGCGATGTGATTCTGGTGGGCGATACGCTGTTCATGCCGGATGTGGGCACCGCGCGCTGCGACTTTCCCGGCGGCAATGCCAACCAGATGTTTGCTTCGATTCGCAAACTGCTGGCCTTCCCTGCCAGCGTTCGACTTTATGTCTGCCACGATTACCCGCCCGCAGACCGCGAACCTCAGTGCATGAGCACGGTGGGCGAGCAGCGCAAAAGCAACATTCATATCCATGACGGTATCGACGAAGCCGCGTTCGTCACCATGCGCACCCAGCGCGATGCGGGGTTGGGCATGCCGACGCTGTTGCTGCCGGCGATCCAGGTGAATGTGCGGGCGGGGAATTTGCCGCCGGCCGAGGGCAATGGCGTGACCTACCTCAAAATCCCGATCAATAAGCTTTGAGATCAAAAGATCGCAGCCTCGTTTCACTCGACAGCTCCTACATTGATCGCGTGCGTACGCTGAACCCCTGTAGGAGCTGTCGAGTGGAACGAGGCTGCGATCTTTGATCTTGCCTTTAGGCGAGGGTCAAGCCGTTGGCCGGCAACGGCAGCGCAGTTTTATAGCGCACTTGTTTGAGCGCAAAGCTCGACCGAATGTTCGCCACGCCGGGCACCTTGGTCAAAAAGTCCATCATGAAGCGCTCCAGCGACTGAATGGTTGGCACCAGCACCCGGATCAAATAGTCCGGGTCGCCGGCCATCAAATAGCACTCCATCACTTCCGGGCGATCCGAGATCGCTTCTTCGAAATGCTGCAACGCCTCCTCCACCTGTTTTTCCAGGCTGACGTGAATGAACACGTTCACATGCAGCCCCAGCAGCTCGGCATCCAGCAGCGTCACTTGCTCACGAATCAGGCCCAATTCTTCCATCGCCTTGACCCGGTTGAAGCACGGAGTTGGCGACAGATTGACCGAGCGTGCGAGGTCGGCGTTGGTGATGCGCGCGTTCTCCTGAAGGCTGTTCAAAATGCCGATATCGGTACGGTCCAGTTTGCGCATGAGACAAAACCACCTGTTTTTTATGTTTATGCAGATTTTTTATCCTCAAATGATCGCCAACGCAACGAAACAGAGAGAAATATTCTTCTTGGCCCGGCCTATGATTGTTGTAGGACAAGATTTCTTTTATCGAAGAATGACGGTCAGCTCACTACAAGAAATTCACAAGATCGAGCGTAGAAGCCATGAACCAAGCGTACGAACCGCTGCAACTGCACGTTCCCGAACCATCGGGCCGTCCTGGCTGCAAAACCGACTTCTCCTACCTGCGTCTGACCGACGCCGGCACGGTGCGCAAACCCCCAATCGACGTTGAACCGGCCGACACGGCTGACCTGGCCAAGGGCCTGATTCGCGTGCTCGATGACGAGGGCAATGCCCTCGGTCCTTGGGGCGAAGGCGTGCCGGTCGAGATCCTGCGTAAAGGCATGCGCGCCATGCTCAAGACGCGGATCTTCGACAACCGCATGGTGGTCGCCCAGCGTCAGAAAAAAATGTCGTTCTACATGCAGAGCCTTGGCGAAGAAGCCATCGGCAGCGCCCAGGCCCTGGCCTTGAACATCGACGACATGTGCTTCCCCACCTACCGTCAGCAAAGCATTTTGATGGCGCGTGAAGTACCGCTGGTGGACCTGATTTGCCAATTGCTGTCCAACGAGCGCGATCCGCTCAAGGGCCGCCAGCTGCCGATCATGTATTCGGTCAAAGACTTCGGCTTCTTCACTATTTCCGGCAACCTTGCCACCCAATTCGTACAAGGCGTGGGCTGGGGCATGGCCTCGGCGATCAAGGGCGATACCAAAATCGCCTCGGCCTGGATCGGCGACGGCGCTACCGCTGAATCCGACTTCCACACCGCCCTCACCTTCGCCCACGTTTACCGTGCGCCAGTGATCCTCAACGTGGTCAACAACCAGTGGGCAATCTCCACGTTCCAGGCGATTGCCGGTGGTGAAGCGACTACCTTTGCCGGTCGTGGCGTCGGTTGCGGCATTGCCTCCCTGCGGGTCGATGGCAACGATTTCGTCGCGGTATACGCCGCCTCTGCCTGGGCCGCCGAACGCGCCCGCCGCAACCTCGGCCCGACCATGATCGAATGGGTCACCTACCGCGCCGGTCCGCACTCGACTTCTGATGATCCGTCCAAATACCGTCCTGCCGACGACTGGAGCTACTTCCCGTTGGGCGACCCGATTGCGCGCCTGAAGCAGCACCTGGTGAAAATCGGTCAGTGGTCCGAAGAGGAACACCTCGCCGTCAGCGCCGAACTGGAAGCCGAAGTGATCGCCGCGCAGAAAGAAGCCGAACAGTACGGCACCCTCGCCGGCGGCCAGATTCCGAGCGCCGCGACCATGTTCGAAGACGTCTATAAAGAGATGCCGGAGCACTTGAAGCGCCAGCGTCAAGAGTTGGGGATCTGACATGAACGATCACAACAACAAAATCGAGTTGGAAACCGCCATGACCACGACCACCATGACCATGATCCAGGCCCTGCGCTCGGCCATGGATGTGATGCTTGAGCGTGACGACAACGTCGTGGTGTTCGGCCAGGACGTGGGCTACTTCGGCGGCGTGTTCCGTTGCACCGAAGGCCTGCAGAACAAGTACGGCACCTCCCGGGTGTTCGACGCGCCGATCTCCGAAAGTGGGATCGTCGGCGTCGCCGTGGGCATGGGCGCTTACGGTCTGCGGCCAGTGGCCGAGATCCAGTTCGCCGATTACGTTTACCCGGCGTCGGACCAGATCATTTCCGAAGCCGCCCGCCTGCGTTATCGCTCGGCCGGCGAGTTCACCGCGCCGATGACCCTGCGCATGCCTTGCGGCGGCGGCATCTACGGCGGCCAGACGCACAGCCAGAGCATCGAAGCGATGTTCACCCAGGTCTGCGGTTTGCGCACGGTGATGCCGTCCAACCCTTACGACGCCAAAGGCTTGCTGATCGCCTCCATCGAAAACGATGACCCGGTGATTTTCCTCGAGCCAAAACGCCTGTACAACGGCCCGTTCGACGGTCACCACGAACGCCCGGTTACCCCGTGGTCGAAACACCCGGCCGCGCAAGTGCCGGACGGTTACTACACCGTGCCGCTGGACGTGGCCGCCATCGCGCGTCCCGGCAAGGACGTAACCATCCTGACCTACGGCACCACCGTTTATGTATCGCAAGTGGCGGCTGAAGAAACCGGCATCGACGCTGAAGTCATCGACCTGCGCAGCCTGTGGCCGCTGGACCTGGAGACCATCGTCAAGTCGGTGAAGAAAACCGGCCGTTGCGTGATCGTTCATGAAGCAACCCGCACCTGCGGTTTCGGCGCCGAACTGGTCGCCCTGGTGCAAGAGCACTGCTTCCACTACCTGGAAGCGCCTATCGAGCGCGTCACCGGTTGGGACACTCCCTACCCGCACGCACAAGAGTGGGCGTATTTCCCTGGTCCGTCCCGAGTGGGCGCGGCTTTGCATCGGGTTATGGAGGTCTGAATGGGCACGCACGTTATTAAAATGCCGGACATTGGTGAAGGCATTGCAGAAGTTGAATTGTCGGTATGGCACGTCAAAGTCGGCGACATGGTCGTTGAAGATCAGGTACTGGCCGATGTCATGACCGACAAGGCGATGGTCGACATCCCTTCGCCGGTGAACGGCAAGGTGATTGCGCTGGGCGGTGTGCCCGGCGAAGTCATGGCGGTTGGCAGCATCCTGATCAGCATTGAAGTCGAAGGCGCGGGCAACGTTAAAGAGTCGGCTCAGCCTGCACCTGTCAAAGAAGCGCCGGTTGCGGCACCGAAAGTTGCAGCCGCTGTTGAAAGCAAACCGGTTCCCGCTGCAGCGCCGCGAGCGGCCGTATGCCAAGGTCCGATGGTCGCTCGCGAAGCTGATGAGCGTCCGCTGGCCTCCCCGGCCGTGCGCAAACATGCGCTGGACCTCGGCATCCAGTTGCGTCTGGTGCGTGGCACCGGCCCTGCCGGTCGCGTATTGCACGAAGACCTCGACGCCTATCTGGCCCAGGGTCAGCAGCCGCAATCCACCGCTGCCGCCGCTTACGCCCAGCGTAACGACGAAGAACAAATCCCGGTCATCGGCATGCGCCGCAAGATTGCCCAGCGCATGCAGGATGCCACTCAGCGCGCCGCTCACTTCAGTTACGTCGAAGAAATCGACGTCACCGCCGTGGAAGAACTGCGCGCTCATCTGAACGAAAAACACGGCGCGACCCGCGGCAAGCTGACCTTGCTGCCGTTTCTGGTCCGCGCTCTGGTTGTTGCCCTGCGCGACTTCCCGCAGATCAACGCCCGTTACGACGACGAAGCCCAGGTCATCACGCGTCTTGGCGCGGTGCATGTCGGCGTCGCCACACAAGCCGATATCGGTTTGATGGTGCCGGTGGTCCGTCACGCTGAAACCCGCAGCTTGTGGGACAGCGCTCAGGAAATTTCCCGCCTCGCTACCGCTGCCCGTAATGGCAAGGCCAGCCGCGATGAATTGTCCGGTTCGACCATCACCCTGACCAGCCTCGGCGCCTTGGGCGGTATCGTCAGCACCCCGGTGCTGAACCTGCCGGAAGTGGCGATCGTGGGCGTCAACAAAATCGTCGAACGCCCGATGGTCGCCAAAGGCCAGATCGTGATTCGCAAGATGATGAACCTCTCCAGCTCCTTCGATCACCGCGTGGTCGATGGCATGGACGCGGCGCAATTCATCCAGGCCATCCGTGGCTTGCTCGAACAACCCGCCACCCTGTTTGTGGACTAATTATTAGTGGAGCAGGCATGCAACAGACTTTGAACACCACGCTGCTGATCATCGGCGGCGGCCCTGGCGGCTATGTGACGGCGATCCGTGCCGGCCAGCTGGGCATCTCGACCATTCTGGTTGAAGGCGAATCCCTGGGCGGCACTTGCCTGAACATCGGCTGCATTCCGTCCAAGGCGTTGATACACGTCGCCGAACAGTTTCACCAGACGCAGCACCACAGCCAGCACTCGGCCCTGGGCATCAGCGTTTCGGCGCCGACCCTGGACATCAGCAAAAGTGTCGAGTGGAAGGACGGCATCGTCGATCGCCTGACCACGGGAGTTTCGGCGCTGCTGAAAAAGAACAAAATCCAGGTTATTCAAGGCTTTGCGAAAGTTATCGATGGTAAAACCGTAGAAGTCGGCGACACGCGCATTCAGTGCGAGCACCTGGTGCTGGCCACCGGCTCGAAAAGCGTGAACCTGCCGATGCTGCCAGTTGGCGGGCCGATCATTTCCTCCACCGAAGCCCTGGCGCCGACCTCCGTGCCGAAACGGCTGATTGTGGTCGGTGGTGGTTACATCGGTCTGGAGCTGGGGATTGCCTACCGCAAGCTCGGCGCCGACGTCAGCGTGGTCGAGGCCCAGGATCGCATCCTGCCGGCCTACGACGCCGAACTGACGCAGCCTGTGCATGACGAACTGAAAAAACTTGGCGTAAAGCTTTACTTGAAGCACAGCGTCCAAGGTTTTGATTCTGTTAGTAATACATTGCAAGTGCTTGACCCGAATGGCGACACCCTGAACCTGGAAACCGACCAGGTACTGGTGGCCGTCGGCCGCAAACCGAATACCCAGGGTTGGAACCTCGAAGGTTTGAACCTGGACATGAACGGCTCGGCGATCAAGATCGACAACCGCTGCCAGACCAGCATGCGCAACGTGTATGCCATCGGCGACCTGAGCGGCGAACCGATGCTGGCCCACCGGGCCATGGCTCAGGGCGAGATGGTTGCCGAACTGATCAGCGGTAAATCCCGCGAGTTCAACCCGACCGCCATCGCCGCCGTGTGCTTTACCGACCCGGAACTGGTGGTGGTCGGCAGGACACCGGACGACGTCAAGGCGGCGGGTCTGGACTGCATCGTTTCCAGTTTCCCGTTTGCGGCCAATGGTCGAGCGATGACGTTGGAATCGAAAAGCGGCTTCGTGCGGGTCGTGGCGCGGCGTGACAATCATGTGATTGTCGGTTGGCAAGCAGTCGGTGTGGGCGTGTCGGAATTGTCGACGGCGTTCGGTCAGAGCCTGGAAATGGGCGCCCGGCTGGAAGACATTGCCGGCACCATCCACGCGCATCCGACGTTGGGTGAGGCTGTTCAAGAAGCGGCGTTGCGTGCGCTTGGTCATGCGCTGCACCTGTAAAACCAGACGCAAACCCTTGTAGCAGCTGACGAGCAACGCGAGGCAGCGTTCTGCGACGAAGTCGTCGCAAAACCTGCCACCGAGTGCTTTCAGGCATAGCGAGTCAGCCGGAGTACGACGGCTTCGCCGCCGAACGCTGCCTCGCGGTGCTCGACAGCTGCTACATCGGGTGCATCGGGTGCATCGGGTGCTTCGATGGTCGCAGAGATTGAATTCCGGCTGCGAAATGGGCCCGGAATGAAGTATTGTTGTCCCCATCCAGAAAAACGTCAGAAGCCTTGAACCGTTTCGGCGGTTGTTAAGTGATAGAGGGTGTCATGGGTAACGAAAGCATCAATTGGGACAAGTTGGGTTTTGACTACATCAAGACAGACAAGCGCTATCTGTCGCACTGGCGTAATGGCGAGTGGGATAAAGGCACCCTGACCGAAGACAATGTGCTGCACATCAGCGAAGGTTCCACTGCCCTTCACTATGGCCAGCAATGCTTCGAAGGGCTGAAGGCCTATCGTTGCAAGGACGGTTCGATCAACCTGTTCCGCCCGGACCAGAACGCCGCACGCATGCAACGCAGCTGCGCGCGCCTGCTGATGCCACAGGTATCCACCGAGCAGTTCGTCGAAGCGTGCAAGGAAGTGGTCCGCGCCAACGAGCGTTTCATCCCGCCTTACGGCACCGGCGGCGCGCTGTACCTGCGTCCGTTCGTGATCGGCGTGGGTGACAACATCGGCGTGCGTACCGCCCCCGAGTTCATCTTCTCGATCTTCGCCATTCCGGTCGGTGCCTACTTCAAGGGCGGCCTGACCCCGCACAACTTCCTGATCTCCAGCTACGACCGCGCCGCCCCACAAGGCACCGGTGCAGCCAAGGTCGGTGGTAACTACGCGGCCAGCCTGATGCCAGGTTCCCAGGCCAAGAAAGCCCACTTCGCCGACTGCATCTATCTGGACCCGATGACCCACACGAAAATCGAAGAAGTCGGTTCGGCCAACTTCTTCGGGATCACCCACGACAACAAGTTCGTGACCCCGAACTCGCCGTCGGTCCTGCCGGGCATCACCCGTCTGTCGTTGATCGAGCTGGCAAAATCGCGTCTGGGCCTGGAAGTGGTCGAAGGCGACGTGTTCATCGACAAGCTGTCCGACTTCAAGGAAGCCGGCGCTTGCGGTACTGCTGCGGTGATCACCCCGATCGGCGGCATCAGCTACAACGACAAACTGCACGTGTTCCACAGCGAAACCGAAGTCGGCCCGGTCACCCAGAAGCTCTACAAAGAGCTGACGGGCGTACAGACCGGCGACATCGAAGCGCCAGCGGGCTGGATCGTCAAGGTTTGATCCAGCGCTTCAGGCACTAAAAAAGCCCACCCCTCGTTAACGCGCTGGGTGGGCTTTTTTATGGGAAAAATCAAAAGATCGCAGCCTTCGGCAGCTCCTACATTGAAATGCAATCCCATGTAGGAGCTGCCGAAGGCTGCGATCCTTTGATCTTCAAATCACCCAGCAATCAACCGCCCCACCTGACCGCCATCCTCTTCGATCCGGGCAAACAACCACTCCACAAACACCCGTGTCTGCACCGTCACGTCCGGCGAAACACCGTAGTAATAACGCGGCAACGGCATCCGCAATTCGGGCAACGGGCAAATCAGGCGACCGCTCGAGAGGTGGGTGCCCAGCAAAGAGGTCGGGCACAAGGCAATGCCCTGTCCATCCACGGCGGCCTCAAGCACCAGGTGCATGTGATCAAACTGCCGGGTGACCTGAGTGGCTGACTGGCCTTGACCAAAATGCAGGGCCCAGTTGTGCCAATCTTCGCGACGCGCCTTGGCAGTCAGTAACGTGTGCCGACTCAGGGACGCGAGGTCTTCAAGGGCCAGGCGGTGGATCAGCGAGGGTGCCGCGACCAGCAACAGTTCGTCTTCGAAAAGCGCTCGCGCCTCAATCGCCGGCGCCCAATCGTCACGACCACGGCGAATGACGATGTCGAACCCGTCGCGTGCATGATCCGGTGCCTGGGTTTGGGTAATCACTTGCGGCTTGATGTCCGGGTGCTGCGCAATGAAATCCTCCAGCCTGGGCATCAGCCAAAGCATCGCAAAGGACGGACGAACATTAATCTTCACGGTCGGCAGCGAGGCATGTTGCTTAAGCGCAGCGGCGGCGTTGGCGATCTGCGCCAGCCCGGCACTGACCTGCTCATAAAAACGCTGACCGGCCGGCGTCAGCACCGATTGACGGACACGCCGCTCGAACAGCAGCACGCCCAGGTGTTCCTCAAGCAATTTGATATGTCGGCTGACGGCACTGTGACTGACATGCAGCTCTTCGGCCGCCAGGCTGAAACTTTGATGGCGAGCAGCAACGGCGAAGGCGCGAACAGCATTAAGCGGCGGTAGTGGATTTGTCATGCGTCTAATTTAGTCACATATGCACCGCAATTAAAGCGTTTGTCACGCTCACGTCGCCACGCCAATCTGCCAGAACGCAGCCAGCGCCACCTGACGGAGCAAGACATGAACAGCTATGGACTCTTTCTACTTTTCGCCACCCTGACCATTTTGAGTCCAGGGCCTGGCGTGGTGCTGACCCTGTCCAACGCGGTGCGCCACGGCTGGACGGGGGCCGTGCCGGGCATTCTGGGGATCGCGTCGGGTGCGTTTATCGTCGCCGCCATCAGCGCCACCAGTGTCGGCCTGATCCTCAGCACCTCCGCCAACGCCTTTACCGCGTTGAAATACGCAGGGGCCGCCTATTTGTTGTACCTGGGTTACAAAAGCTGGCGCTCGGCTGGTTTCAACACACTGCTTGAAACGCGCCCCTCAAGCCCGGGCTACCGCTTCCTTGAAGCGGCTTCGATCCAGTTTTTGAACCCCAAGGCCGTGTTTTTCTTTCTGGCGGTGTTCCCGCAATTCATTGACACTTCAGCGCACTTCTCCACCCAGTTTTTCAAGCTGGTCGCCTCCTACGGCGTGCTGGTGATTCTGGTGCATGGCAGCTATGCCTTGCTCGCCAATGCCGCCAAAGGCTGGTTATCCAGCCCGAAGGGTTCCTGGCTGGCGGCGAAAGTCTCGGGCGTGACCTTCGCCGGTTTCGGCGTGCTGATGGCCTCGGCCAGTCGCTAAGGCGCAGAACTGGCGATCGCGCGCCGTCTGGTCTCGGTGGACGCGGGTTGTGCTGTCGATACCTGAACCGGCAGTTCAACGGCAAACCGGCTGCTGAGTTCCTTTCGCCCCGTCGCCGTCAACGCCAGCGCGCGACTGTCCAGGTCCTGAGTTACCCATTTGCGCTTGATCGCCGTTTGCAACAACGCCGCCCCCAACGAGCCACCCAGATGCGGCCGGCGCATGCTCCAGTCCAGGCATGGGCAGGCGAAGCGGCGGCGCAACGTACTCAGGTCCTTGACCTCGATACCCAACCCTTCAAACAACGCCTCACCGCTGTCGCTCAGCTGATAGACCTGTTCATCGGTTTCCAGCAACCACCCCGCTTCGATCATCCGGTCATGCAGCAGCACCGCCAACGTGCCGGCCATGTGGTCGTAGCAAGTGCGGGCGAATTGCAGGCGATCCGGGGTACGCGAATTGAAGGTCGGCGCAGCGTTCTGGCCGATCACCATCAACGCTTCCAGCGCCTGGGCGACGCGCTTGTCCGTCAGGCTGTAATAACGATGCCGGCCCTGCACGTGCAGCCGCACCAGCGCCAATTCCTTGAGTTTGGCCAGGTGCGCGCTGGCGGTGGAGGCGCTGACCTCGGCAATCGCTGCCAGCTCGGTGCTGGTCCGGGCGTGGCCGTCCATCAGCGAACAGAGGATTTTCGTCCGGGCCGGTTCCGCGATCGCCGCAGCCACCTGAGAAACGCCGATGTCGTGCTGTTCTACGTTCATATTTCGCTCCCGGACGAATCAAGGCCCTTTCGGACTGGAGATAGTAGCAACACTTTTCCAACCACGAACAAGGCTGCGACCCATGGACCCAATTATCGCTGCGACTCATGCCAATCCTTATCCCTATTACGCGCAACTGCGCTTGGAGGGCGGGCTGGTTTTTCACCAAGGACTGAAAGTGTGGGTGGCGAGTAGCGCCCGAGCCGTTGCGGCCGTGCTGGCGCATCCTGACTGTCATGTCCGGCCGTCCCACGAACCGGTGCCCAAGGCGATTGTTGGCGGGATGGCCGGCAAGGTCTTTGGTCAGTTGATGCGGATGAATGAGGGCGAACGGCAGCGTTGCCCGAGGTCGGCGGTTCAACCGGAGCTGGCGTTGATTGATGTCGCTGAAGTCAATGCGCTGGTCGGCGCGCGTCTGATCACTCCGGGCGCCGATGGGTTGCACAAGGCGATGTTCCGCGGGCCGGTGTGCGTGGTGGCTGCATTGCTGGGGTTCTCTCCGGCTCAGGGCCGGACTATCAGCGAGCTGACCGGGGACTTCGTCACGTGCCTGTCGCCCCTTGGCGATCAGGCGCAACGGGATGCAGCGCACGTTGCGGCGGAACACTTGAGCGGCTATTTCGTTGAGTTGCTGGATGACCCGAACAATCAGAGCACCCTGCTCGCCGGGATCCGCCAGCGCTTCGCAGCAACCTCTGGCGACTCTGAAACGTTGATCGCCAACCTGATCGGGTTGTTTTCCCAGACCTATGAAGCCACTGCCGGGCTGATCGGCAATGCGCTGTTGGCGTTGATTCGAAACCCGTCGTTGCATAGTGAGTCGACACGCGTTGACGACTTGATCGCTGAAGTTCAGCGCTTCGATCCGTCGGTGCAGAACACCCGCCGGTTTGTCGCTGCGCCTTGTGAAATCGACGGTGTAAGCCTGAATACTGGTGACGTGATTCTGGTGCTGCTGGCCTCGGCCAATCGCGATCCGCAGCTCAATGACCATCCCGACGTCCTTCTTCCTGATCGTCCAGAACGGCGTAGCTTCACCTTTGGTACGGGTCGGCATCAATGCCCGGGACAGACATTGGCCCTAAGCATTGCCAGCGCTACGTTGAAAGAGATCCTGACGATAAAGCCTGCTTTGGATCGCCTGACCTGGCATTACCGGCCTTCGCTGAACGGGCGTATTCCGCTGTTTAGCGATTTGCGGTAAGACCGATCGTTCCCACGCAGTGGTGGGAACGGATAACACTGCATGAACTCCGACACCAGAGGACCGACCAATGCCACGCCGAGGGTCATCGGCGCGGTGATTCGCAACAGGCCGCTGGGCTCCGGGTTCGACGCCTCCACCCGGCTGAATGCGTACTTCACCTGCTCCAGTGCCCGCTTGGCTTCTTCATAAAACAACCGCCCCTCCCCGGTGATGGATTGCCGTCGGGTGGTGCGTTGAATGAGTTGGGTGTTGAGGGTTTTCTCCAGGCTCTGGATATGCCGTCCAACCATGACCGCCGACATCCCGACGTCACTGGCCGCATCAGCAAAGCTGCCCGCCTCGACCACGGCGACGAAAACTTCCATTTGCCTGAGTTTGCTCATGACCATGCCTTGTGAAGGGAGGAAACGGAACGCTTGATTAAGTACATCAGGTTAAAGGAGTAATAACCGACAATGCGTTTATCACGAGGGTTTTTCTCCATAGAGTCACTTAAATAAACGTGAACAACGAGGCTCCATCGATGCAAACCCTACTGGACACGTCACTGAGTTCTTTTGCGCGGGCAGACCTTCTGCAAGGCCCCACGCCCATTCAGCGCGCCGAACGCCTCGAACAACTGCTGGGCTTGAAGTCGCAAGGAATCGGCCTGTTTCTCAAGCGCGACGATCACATGCTGATTGGCGGTGGCGGCAACAAATTGCGCAAACTCGAATTCCATATCGGCGCGGCGCTGGCGGCCGGAGTCGACATGGTGATCACCGTGGGCGGCATTCAGTCCAATCATGCGCGCCTGACCGCCGCGGTGTGTGCTCGCCTGGGCCTTGCCTGCGAACTGATCCTGACCCGCGCGGTACCCAAAACCGATGTGGATTACGAACTCAACGGCAACGTTCTACTCGACCAGTTGTTCGGAGCACAGCTACAGGTGCTTGCCGGGGGCAGCGACTCACTAGTCGAGGCCGAGAAACGCGCCGCGCAACTTCGGGATTCGGGGCGCAACGTGCTGGTGATTCCCACGGGTGGCTCAACGCCTCTGGGCAGTCTCGGTTATGCGCGCTGCGCGGCGGAGATCGCGCAGCAGGAGGCGGAACTCGGCCTCAGCTTCAATCAAGTCGTGGTGCCCAACGGCAGCGCCGGCACCCACGCCGGGCTCGCGGCGGGCTTCCAATTGCTGGGCCGAGGTACCTCGATCATCAAGTCCTATTCAGTTTTGTCCGATCGAGACACGTCAGCGGCCAGAACCCGGCAATTGACCCAGGACGCACTGGCGCTGTTGGGCAGTAGCGACATCGTTCAGGCTGAAGAGATCGCCATTGACGGCAGTCAGTTGGGCGACGGCTACGGTCTGCCGACGCCAGCCATGCAGGAAGCAGTGCGCCTGATGGCTCGCGCCCAAGGCCTGTTGATCGACCCTGTGTACTCCGGCAAAGCGTTTGCCGGGCTGTTGGCCGATCTCAGGCAAGGACGTTACCGTTCCGGGGACAACGTGCTGTTCGTGATGACGGGTGGAACACCGGGTCTTTATGCCTACAGGGACATCTTTCAGTCTTAGGTTAGTCGTCTTCATATCATCACATGCACAGACGACGGGTCAGATCATTCAGAAGCCATCGGCCTGCTTTCCCTAAAGAGCGATTTTGCATGTGCGCTGCGTAGATCGTCAGTGTGTCTGGTGTGCGCTGAAGTTCGGCGGTTAACTCAAGCGGAACGAGGCGCCCTGAAGCCAGATGATCCGCAATCAGATGCTCTGGCATTCGACACCAACCGAACCCGGCGAGCAAAAAATCCAGCCGCCGTGCCAAATCTACAAACCGCCACTGGTGACTGCCCGTCACCCCATAGCTAGGGCCGTCGGGAGAAACCGGATCGGAAAGTACCAGTTGCACATAAGGCTTGAGGTCTGCACTTGTTGCCCGACGGCCTAACATAGCCAGGGGATGTCCGCTGGCTACTACTGGCTTCAAGTCGACGCTGAGCAGCGGCAGTGCGTTGACATCGTCGGGCACTGTCGGAATCAATATGCAAAGCGCCAGTGCCGCATCTCCGTTGCGCAATCGGCGCTCTGCGCCTCCTAAGCCTTCTGTAGAAAAACTCACTGCCAGATGCGGAAAAGCCTCACGGATAGCGCGGAGGCTTTCGATGAGCGGTGCGCTAGGGACTAAAGGGTCTATGGCGAGAGCCAACTCCGGCTCAATCCCTGCTGCCGTACTTTCGGCCATTGCTTCAAACTGGGCAGCGCTTGCCAGCACTACGCGCGCTTGAACCACTAGCACTCTACCTACCTCAGTGAGAGTTGGACGATGGCCGCTCCGATCAAACAGCCTCACACCTTGAACTGACTCAAGTGTGGCAATCGACTGGCTAATGGCAGATTGAGCGCGCCGCAGGTGACGCCCCGTTGCCGAGAAACTGCCTGTATCAGCAATGGTTACAAGGATCCGCAACTGATCCAAGCTGAGATTTCCGATCATGATCCATCACTTAAACAGATGGACTCAATCATATTTACATCACTCCTGTGTATAGATCGCATTGGGTAGAGTGTGTCGCACATCGCCTAAAGCGACAACGCAAAACATACCGCCGCGTCACCGCGCAGGAGTTACTTTCATGTCCAGGCTTCTCACCATTGAAACCAGCCCACGTGGGGATGCTTCAATCTCCCGGCAGCTCACTCGCCGATTTTTGGCCGCGTGGGAAGCTGCACACCCTAGGGGCGCCATCAAAATACGGGATCTAGCGGACACTCCGCTTACGTTCGTGACGGCCCCCTGGTTACAGGCTTACTTCACCCCAGAAACCCAACATTCGCCTGAAATGAAAGCCGTGTTGCAGCTATCCGATGAGCTTGCGGCCGAGTTGCTGGAAACCGATCACGTGGTTATTTCAACGCCGGTCTACAACTATAACGTCCCTGCGGCGCTCAAGGCGTGGGTGGATCACGTGGTACGTAAAGGCCTGACCTTGGGCTTAGATGGTAAAGGCCTTGTGACCGGTAAAAAGGCAACGGTGCTGCTCGCCTCGGGAGGTGTATACACCAACGACTCCCCGATTAGAGACCGTGACATTGCGACCCAATATTTGAAACTGATCCTGAACGTCCTGGGTATCACCGATATCACCTTTATTGCGGCCGGCGGCGCTAAAGCTGTAGATCTCGGAGAAATCAGCATGCACGATTTTCTAGATACATTTGATCATCGAATTCAAAAGTCGCTGGTTTAGGCGCTGGATAACATCGATCCGCTGCAATAGCCGATGAACCGTGGCGAGGGGACAAGCGCCAATGCCGATAAATTAAGCCGTAACACTATCCGTAGCAGCTGCCGAAGGCTGCGTTCGGCTGCGAAGCAGTCGTAAAATCAGAGATTGCGATACGTCAGGCACACCACGTTAGCCGGATTACGACTGCTACACAGCCGAACGCAGCCTTCGGCAGCTGCTACAGAGAGTGCGGCGCAGTTAGCTTAATTTATCGGTATTAGGGCAAGCCTCCTCGCCACAAAAACTCATTTCAGCCCACACAGCCATCAATCATCCCGCGTCAGCACTTCCAGCAATTCAATTTCGAAAATCAGGTTCGAGTTCGGGGTGATCTTGCCCATGGTCCGTTCAGCGTAGGCCAGATGCGCCGGCACCAGCAACTTGCGCTTGCCGCCGACCTGCATGCCCATAATCCCCTGATCCCAACCCTTGATCACCCGACCCGTGCCAATCACGCACTGGAAAGGTTTACCCCGGCTGTAGGAAGAATCGAATTCAGTCCCGTCTTCCAGCCAGCCGCGGTATTGGGTGGTAATCAGCGCGCCTTTGACGGCGGCTTTGCCGTCACCCACCTGGAGGTCGATTACCTGAAGCTCGTCATTCATTGCATGCACTCGTGTGTTCGTTTGCCCAATAGGCTTAATGGGCGCCGTTTTCCCAGATTTGCAGTCGATTGGCAACCATTCCGATCACCTGGCGAGGGGTTTAAGCCTGTTTCCCGCAGTGACCGTGAACTAAGATAAGCAACACCTACCCGTACGGATCAACACGCCATGATGGCAACCCCTGAATGAATTTTGTCTGGACCAGCGCAACCATCGGCTCAATGATGCTAGCCCTGATCGTCGCGTTGATCTGTCGCGAGCGCTCGCTGCAAAAGCAGCTGGCCGAGTATCGCGTGCTGATCACCAGCCTTACGGATGGGCAAAATATCCGCCAGGATGGCGACGCCGAACGCTTCAAGCGTAGCCAGTATTTCGCCCGCATCGGCACGTGGGACTGGGATGTCGACACCGACAAGCTCTACTGGTCGGACGCGATCTACGGCATGTTTGGCTTCAAGATCGACGAAGTAACGCCCTCCTACGCACTGTTTTGCTCATGTGTTCACCCGGACGACCGGGCCAAGGTCCGGGCCGGGGAATTGCGTTGCCTGGAAACCGGCGACAACCATGACGAGGAATATCGGGTGGTCTGGCCCGACGGCACGATCCGCTGGCTTCGGGAAACCGGCAATGTGGTCAAGAACGACCACGATGCAACGATCAAGATGATGGGCGTGGTACGCGATATCACCGAGGAAAAAGCCTCCGCCAGCTACCTGCAACACTTGGCCCACTTCGACCCGCTGACCGGTCTGCCCAATCGTCTGGTGCTCGAGGAGCGTCTGTCCGAGGCGCTGGAACAGGCGCGCATCAGCGCCACGAGGGTTGCGCTGGTGTTTGTCGACCTCAACGGCTTCAAGGCAATCAACGACCATTACGGCCATGCCGCCGGCGACCGGGTACTGATCACCACCGCCACCCGCCTGAAGAAAATCCTGCGTTCAACCGATACCGTCGCCCGGATCGGTGGCGACGAATTTGTGGTCATCCTTCAAGGCCTGCCCCAGGGCAACAGCCTGCAAGACGAAGCCCGCAGCATCTGCCAGAAAATCTTCGTCGAACTGTCGCCACCGGTGACCATCGGTAATGATCAACGACACATCGGCACCAGCCTGGGGGTCGCGGTGTTCCCGGACCATGCGCCGAGCATGGACCGGTTGATCCATATTGCGGATCTGGCGATGTATGAGGCGAAGCGCAGTGGGAATAATCAGTATCGGTTGGGCACTGAAAGCCCCGCACGCGCTCACAGCGAATAGCCCTTCGACGGTTTAACGCTCCACTGGCGTGATATCCACAATCGTCCCGTTGGTGATCATCACCATCATGTACTTGTCATTGATCTGCACCCACTGCGCCTGAGCCTTCGGCGCTTTCAGGCCTTTCTGCTTCCAGTTGCTCAGCGCTTTTTCACTGCGCTGGTAAACGTCGGGGGCACGATCACCCATCACCAGTTGGCGGGAATTGTTAACCCCCGGCTGGACGGTTTTTTGCGGTGGGTCATCGGCTTGAACAATGGGACTGATACCGGCAACGCCGGCGGCAATGGCCAAGGCGGCGATGAGGGATTTGCTGTTCATGGGGTGATCCTCCTGTGATGTCGCGGTACCAGACTCCGACTGCATATGCAGCGAATCATTCCTTATGGGTTGCATTGATCCGTTTCACACATCAATGAATGCCAACAATGCAATTAACATATCGATGACCCTGCTCCACTATCCGCCCCAATAAGAACCGTGCGCCGCGTCCAGGCGGTGCACGTCATAAAAGCGGTGGAGTACACGTCTATGACAGCATCAACCCAACGGCCCGCGACTTCCGGTCGCTCCCGGGCCAGTGCGATTTTCCGGGTCACCTCGGGCAACTTCCTCGAACAATTCGACTTCTTCCTTTTCGGCTTTTACGCCACGCAGATTGCTGCCGTGTTCTTCCCGGCCAGCAGCGAGTTCGCCTCGCTGATGATGACCTTCGCGGTGTTCGGCGCAGGCTTCCTGATGCGACCGTTGGGCGCCGTGGTGCTGGGTGCCTACATCGATGATGTGGGCCGGCGCAAAGGGTTGATCGTCACCCTGTCGATCATGGCCAGCGGCACGATTTTGATTGTGCTGGTGCCCGGTTACGAAACCATCGGGCTGTTCGCCCCGGCCATCGTCTTGATCGGCCGCTTGCTGCAAGGCTTCTCGGCCGGCGCAGAAATGGGTGGCGTCTCGGTGTATCTCTCGGAAATCGCCACGCCCGGCAACAAAGGCTTCTTCACCAGTTGGCAGTCGGCCAGCCAGCAAGTGGCGATCATTGTCGCGGCAGCGTTGGGCTATGGCCTGAACCAATGGATGGCGCCGGCGATGATTGCCGACTGGGGCTGGCGGATTCCGTTTTTCGTTGGCTGCATGATCGTGCCGTTCATTTTTTTCCTGCGTCGCAACCTTGAGGAAACCGAAGAGTTCGCCGCCCGCAAACACCGTCCGAGCATGGGCGATGTGTTCCGCACGTTGGCGCAGAACTGGGTGATCGTGTTCGCCGGGATGATGATGGTCGCCCTGACCACCACCGCGTTTGACCTGATCACCGTTTACGCACCGACCTTTGGCAAAACCGTGCTGCACCTGAGTACATCTGATGCGCTGCTGGTGACTTTGCTGGTGGGCGTTTCGAACTTCTTCTGGCTGCCGATTGGCGGTGCACTGTCGGATCGCATCGGCCGTCGCCCGGTGCTGATTGCCATGGCCCTGCTGACCTTGGCCACGGCGTATCCGGCGCTGACGTATCTGGTGCAGGCACCGAGCTTCATCAACATGCTGTTGGTGTTGCTGTGGTTGTCGTTCATTTACGGTTTGTACAACGGCGCGATGATTGCCGCGCTGACGGAAATCATGCCGGTCGAAGTGCGGGTCGCCGGGTTCTCCCTGGCTTACAGCCTGGCCACGGCGGTGTTCGGTGGTTTTACGCCGGCGATATCGACCTTCCTGATCCAGTACACCGGCGACAAGGCTGCGCCCGGCTACTGGATGAGTTTTGCCGCGTTCTGTGCGTTGTGCGCGACGCTGTATCTCTATCGCCGTTCGACCGGTCGCTTGCAACCGGCGATGTCCCGAACCCTTTGAGAGCACATGACCATGAAAAAGCTATTCAATTTTGCGGCCCTGACTTTGCTGGTCAGCCTGGGTCTGAGCACCGTCGCCCAGGCCGAAGAGATCCGCGTGATGACCTCCGGCGGTTTCACCGCCGCCTATAAAATCCTCGGCCCGAAGTTCGCCGCCTCCACGGGCAACACACTGGACACCGCCCTCGGCCCTTCGATGGGCAAGGCGCCGGAAGCGATCCCCAATCGCCTCGCTCGCGGTGAAAAAGCCGACGTGGTGATCATGGTCGGTTACGCCCTCGATGACCTGATCAAGCAAGGCAAAGTCGATCCCGCCTCACGGGTCGAACTGGCTGACTCGCGGATCGGTCTGGTGGTACGTGAAGGCGCGCCGAAGCCGGACATCAGCGCTGTCGACGGCCTGAAAAAGACCTTGCTCGACGCGAAGTCCGTGGCCTATTCCGACAGCGCCAGTGGGGTGTACATCGAGGATCAGTTGTTCAAGCGTCTGGGCATCGAAGACCAGCTCAAACCCAAGTCGACGATGGTCCCGAAAATCCCGGTGGCATCGGTGGTTGCCACCGGTGACTATCAACTGGGCTTTCAGCAGGTCAGCGAGTTGCTGCCGGTGCCGGGCGTGAGTTTTGTGGCGAAGATTCCGGAGTCGGTGCAGTCGGTGACGCGTTTTGCTGCCGGTATACCGGTGGGCGCGCAACACCCGGCGCAAGCCAAGGCATTGCTGGATTACCTGGCCTCCACCGCCGCTCAGCCGGATGTCAAAGCCACCGGGCTGGACTCGGTCAGTCGCTGACCTGGACTTTCATTTCCACCACCAGCCGTTCCAGTTCCAACGCCGCCGGGGTCAATGTGCGACCCCGGCGCTTGATCAAACCGACACTGCGCATTACCTGCGGATCGGTCAGCGGCACCCGCGTCAGGATCGGGTGATCCGCCGCCGGCATCGCCATCAACGGCACCGCTGCCACGCCCAACCCCGCTTCGACCAAACCAATCATCGTCGTCACATGCCGGGTTTCGCAGATGCTCGGCCGCTGCGGCACGATGCCCGTGAGCGCCTGATCCAGCAGAAAGCGATTGCCGGACGTCTTGTCCAGCGAGATGTAGTCCTGCTGATAAAACTCATCCCACGTCACGCTGCTGCGCCCGGCCAACGGATGATCGCGCCGGCACGCCACCACATAACCTTCCTGTACCAGCGGCTCGAACTCTACTTCCGCCTCCAGGGTGCCCATGAAACTCAGGCCGAAATCCGCCTCGCCGTTGACCACCGCACTCAGCACTTCGTGGGCGCTGGAGTCGAGGACCTTGACCTTGATCCGTGGAAACTGCCGGTGGTAGTGGGCGATAACTCGCGGCATGAAGTAGTAAGCCGCTGAAGGTACGCAGGCGACGGTGACGTGGCCGAGGCGGGTCGAGGCGACTTCGCTGATGCCCAATAGCGCCACGTCCAGGTCGTCCAACAGACGCTCGACGCTCGGCATAAAACCGCGTCCGGCCTGGGTCAGGCTGACCTTGCGTGTGGTGCGCTCGAACAACCTTACACCGAGGGCGTCTTCGAGCTTTTCAATGCGCCGGCTCAGCGCCGGTTGGGAAATACGCACCGTGTCAGCCGCCTTGCGAAAGCTGCCCTGCTCCACCACGGCGCGAAAGGCTTGCAAGTTCGTTAAGGTCGAAGTGGATGGCCATGGTGCGCACTCGGGAACGGGACAGATTGATCAGCTTACCCGATGAATGTAACCAATTGATGCAACATGTAACGAAATCTATGTCGTCGGCAAGGCAGCTATCGCGAGCAAGCTCGATGCAACAATGGATCTCCAGCAAGCATGGAACTCGTGGGCGACGCTGATCAAATGTGGGAGCGAGCTTGCTCGCGATAGTGGTGGGTCAGGCAACATCGTTGTATGTCATGGCTGACGCATGAAGCATCACCCTTTATTCTTGTCGCCCCCGCCGTACCGAGTTCTGGAGTAAGCCATGCCCCATGAAGGCAACCTGTTGCAAGCCGCTGTCGTGTTTCTGTTCGCGGCCGTGCTCACCGTTCCCTTGGCCAAGCGCCTGCAACTGGGAGCGGTGCTGGGTTATCTGTTTGCCGGCGTGATCATCGGGCCATCGGTGCTGGGCTTGATCGGCAATCCGCAAAGCGTCAGCCACATTTCCGAACTCGGGGTGGTGTTGCTGCTGTTCATCATTGGTCTTGAACTGTCGCCGCGACGTTTGTGGGTGATGCGCAAATCGGTGTTCGGCGTCGGCCTGGCGCAGGTACTGCTGACGGGCTCGGTGATTGGTGTACTGGCGTTGTTCGTGTTCGGCCAGCCGTTAAACAGCGCGATCGTGTTGGGCTTGGGCCTGGCGCTGTCGTCCACCGCGTTCGGTTTGCAAAGCCTGGCCGAGCGCAAGGAACTGACCAGCCCCCACGGGCGGTTGGCGTTCGCAATTCTGCTGTTCCAGGACATCGCCGCTATCCCGTTGATCGCCATGGTGCCGTTGCTGGCGGGCGGCGATCACACCAGCAGCGCTGGCGAAGGCCTCAATCACGGCTTGCGCGTGCTGGGTAGCATCGCGGTGGTGGTGATCGGTGGGCGGTATCTGCTGCGACCGGTATTCCGAGTGGTGGCCAAGACCGGTTTGCCGGAAGTGTCCACCGCCACCGCGTTGCTGGTGGTGATCGGTACGGCGTGGCTGATGGACCTGGTCGGCGTGTCCATGGCGCTGGGGGCGTTCCTCGCCGGGTTGCTGCTGGCGGACTCCGAATACCGTCACGAACTGGAAGCGCAAATCGAACCGTTCAAGGGATTGCTGCTGGGGCTATTTTTCATCAGTGTCGGCATGGGCGCCAATTTGAGTCTGCTACTGAGTGCGCCGATCACGGTGCTGGGTCTGACTCTATTGCTGATCGCAATCAAATTGCCGCTGCTGTTTATCGTCGGTCGGTTGGCGGGAGGGCTGGGCAAGGTCAGTGCGATTCGCCTCGGCATCGTGCTGGCGGCCGGTGGTGAATTTGCGTTTGTGGTGTTCAAGATCGGCCGCGATCAGGAACTGTTCGAGCCGCGCCTGTACGACTTGCTGGTGCTGACCATCACCTTGTCCATGGCGGTGACGCCGCTGCTGTTGCTGGTGTGCGCACGACTGGTCAGCCCCAAGGTTCAACCGGTGGTGGTGCCGGAGAAATTCCGCGAGATCCATACCGACACGCCGCGCGTGGTGATCGCCGGCATGGGCCGTATGGGGCAGATCGTTGCGCGGATTTTGCGCGCGCAGAACATCAAGTTCGTCGCCCTCGACACCTCGGTGGAAACCATCGAACTGTCCCGCAGCTTCGGCGGTGTGCCGGTGTTCTACGGCGACCCGATGCGCCCGGAGATCCTCAGCGCGGCCAAGGTCGAGCAGGCGGAATACTTTGTCATCGCCACCGACGACCCGGACACCAACATCAAGACCGCCGAACTGGTGCACAAGCTCTATCCGCACATCAAAATCATCGCCCGGGCGCGTAATCGTCAGCATGTGCATCGGCTTGTGGACCTTGGCGCCGAGGCCATTCGGGAAACCTATTATTCGAGTCTGGAAATGAGCCGGCGCACCCTCGTCGGTCTGGGGTTGACCCAGGCCCAGGCCGATGCGCGGATCAAGCGTTTCAAGCATCACGACGAGCAGGTGCTGGAAGCCCAGCATGCGATTTATGACGATGCGGTGAAGGTATTGCAGACGGCGCAGGAAGCCCGGGCGGAACTGGCGAGGTTGTTTGAGGCGGATCAGTTGGAAGAAGAATCAGGTAAGCGTTGAGGCGACTGTGAGGGCCTCTTCGCGAGCAAGCCCGCTCCCACATTGGTTCTTTAGTGAACACAGAATGTGTGTACGACTGAGATCAAGTGTGGGAGCGGGCTTGCTCGCGAAGAACGATAACGCGGTATTTCAGGCAAACCAGAATTTCCAAGGAACTCGCTATGGCAGACCAACCCGCCCCCGCCCTAAAAGAAATCTTCAACGCCGACCGCCTCAAACACATCGCCACCGAGATGACCGCGGTCTACCCCGCGTTCAACGCCAAGGCCTTCCTGAAACTGGCCAACGACGGGCTTGCCGAGTTATCGATCATGCAGCGCATGGCCCGGGTCAGCGAGTGCCTGCACGCGGTCCTGCCGTTGAGCTATGAAGAAACGCTGGAGGTGCTGCGCGCCCTCGCCCCGCGGCTGAACAGCGGCTTCGTCAGCATTTCATTACCGCATTACGTCGCGACGTACGGCGCGCATGCCTTCGAACAGTCCATGGACGCCCTCAAGTACTTCACCACCTTCGGCTCCTCGGAGTTCGCAATCCGCCATTTCCTGCGCAGCGACATCGAACGCTCACTGGCGGTCATGCACGAGTGGTCCCTGGACGAACACGAACACGTCCGCCGCCTGGCCAGCGAAGGCAGCCGACCGCGCCTGCCGTGGTCGTTTCGAATGGAGCAGATTCAGGCTGACCCAACATTGGCGGCAGCGATCCTCGACAACCTCAAGGCCGACGACAGTCTCTACGTGCGCAAGTCCGTGGCCAACCACCTCAACGACATCACCAAGGATCATCCCGAGTGGGTGCTGGGCCTGATCGAAGGCTGGTCGCTGGACAACAAACACACCGCATGGATCGCCAAACACGCCCTGCGCAGCCTGATCAAACAGGGCAATCAACGCGCGCTGGCGATCATTGGCGCGGGCCGCAAGCCTGAGGTCGAGATCATTGATGTGAAGGTGGAACCGGCGGTGATTCGTCTGGGTGAAAAAATCACCCTGTCCTTCGCCGTGAAATCCACGGTCCAGGACAGTCAGCGACTGGTGATCGACTACGCCATCGATTACGTAAAAGCCAACGGCAGCACGTCGGCGAAGGTGTTCAAGCTCAAGGCGCTGACGCTTCCCGGCAAGGCGACCGAGACCATCGCCCGTAGCCAGCAGATCAAGGAACTCACCACCCGCAAACACTACGTGGGCAAACACGCCGTACACGTGCTGGTGAATGGAGAGCGCCTGGCCAGCACCTCATTCGAAATTCTCCCTTGAAACACGAACCCTTGTAGAAGCAAAGCTTGCTCGCGATGAACGAAAACGCGGTGTGTCAGACCTGACGCCATCGCGAGCAAGCTCTGCTCCTACAGGGGATTGGGGCCCAGCAATAAATCCTGCTCGCTCTCACAAAGCTGCACCACGTAATCCCACAACACCCGCAACCGCACGGATTTGTGCAGCTCACGCCGCGTGCTGATCCAGTAGCTGCGCTGGATGCTTTCATCCGGCAACAACGGCACCAGGCCGGGATCGGCGCTGGCCATGTAGCACGGCAGCACGGCGATCCCCAACCCGGAACGAGCGGCTTGTTGCTGGGCGATGACGCTGGTGCTGTGGAAGACCACCTGCGGATTGCGACAGAAGCTGTTGAGGAACATCAGTTCCTGGCTGAACAGCAAGTCGTCGACGTAGCCAATCCACGCATGACGACCGAGGTCTTCGCGGCTGCGCAGCGGTGGCGAACGATCCAGATACTCCTGGCTGGCGTACAGCGCCAATCGATAGTCAGTCAGTTTGCGGGTGACCAGCATGTCGGCGGCCGGGCGTTCCAGGTGGATGCTGATCTCGGCCTCGCGATTGAGAATGCTGACAAAGCGCGGCACCGCCACCAGTTCCACTTCCAGCCCCGGATAACGTTCGAACAGGCCATTCATGCGACTGGCGAGGAACATGATGCCCAACCCTTCGGTCACGCCCACGCGGATCTTGCCCAGCGGCGCCGTGGACTGAGTAATTTCTTCCTGAGCCAGCAACGCGACGTTTTCCATCGCTTCGGCATGTTTGAGCAGCGCTTCGCCGGCCGGGGTCAGCTCATAACCCTGCGCATGCTGAACAAACAACGCGGTGCCGAGGCTCTTTTCGATGGCCTCGATGTGCCGGGCCACGGTGGCGTGGGTGGTGTTCAAACGGCGGGCAGCGGTGAGCAAACGCCCGCTGCGCTGCAACTCGAGAAAAAACCGCAGGTCATTCCAGTCGAACATGAGTCGTCCTTGTGTCTACGCTGTTTGAGGCGCTGTTTAAAAACGCACAGCGGCTGCGCAAAAACTAACATTCTTTTGACGAAAGCTAACAACTAGGATGACCGACAACAAGAACAACAACATGAGGTCACGGATGCAGACTTCCCTGGATGAATACGACTACATCGTGGTCGGGGCCGGCCCGGCCGGTTGTTTGCTGGCCAATCGGTTGTCGGCCGAGCCACAGAGTCGGGTGCTGCTGCTCGAAGCCGGCGGCCGCGACAACTATGCGTGGATTCACATCCCCGTGGGTTACCTGTTCTGCATCGGCAACCCGCGCACCGACTGGTGCTTCAAGACCGAAGCGCAACCCGGCCTGCAAGGTCGCGCCCTGAGTTATCCGCGAGGCAAGGTGCTCGGCGGCTGTTCCTCGATCAACGGCATGATCTACATGCGCGGCCAGGCCGGCGACTACGACGGCTGGGCGGCTCAGGGCAATCCCGGCTGGAGCTGGCAAGACGTCCTGCCATTGTTCAAAAAGAGCGAAAACCACTTTGCCGGCGACTCGGAGTTTCACGGCGCCGCCGGGGAATGGCGGATCGAACGTCAGCGACTGTCGTGGCCAATTCTCGATGCCTTCCGCAGCGCCGCCGAGCAAAGCGGCATCGCCAGCATTGATGACTTCAACCAGGGCGACAACGAAGGCTGCGGCTACTTCCAGGTCAACCAGAAGGCCGGTATTCGCTGGAACGCGGCCAAGGCGTTTCTCAAACCGATCCGCAACCGCCCCAATCTCACCGTGCTGACCGACGTCGAAGTGGATCGCGTGCTGCTGGAAAGCGGCCGTGCATCAGCGGTCAGTGCGCGTTGGCAGGGTCAGGCGAAAACCTTCAAGGCGCGCAAGGAAATCGTGCTGTGCGCCGGTTCCGTCGGCTCACCGAGCATCCTGCAACGTTCCGGGATCGGCCCTCGCCCGCTGCTGCAAAAACTGGGGATTGGCGTTGCCCATGAACTGCCCGGCGTGGGTGGTAATCTGCAGGATCACCTGCAACTGCGCCTGATCTACAAACTGGAAAACGCCCGCACGCTGAATCAAATCGCCGGCAGCCTGTGGGGGAAGATGGGCATGGGCCTGCGTTACCTGTACGACCGCAGCGGCCCGCTGTCCATGGCGCCGAGCCAACTCGGGGCCTTCGCCCGTTCGGGGCCGGAGCAGACGTCGGCGAATCTCGAGTACCACGTTCAACCGCTGTCGCTGGAGCGTTTCGGCGAGCCGTTGCATGCGTTCCCCGCCTTCACGGCGTCGGTGTGCGATCTGCGCCCGCAAAGCCGTGGCCGCGTCGAGATTCGCTCCACCGATCCGCAGGAAGCACCACTGATTCAGCCCAATTACTTGAGCCATCCGGAGGACTTGCGGGTGGCAGCGGATGCCATTCGCCTGACCCGGCGCATCGTCGCGGCACCGGCCCTGCAAGCATTCAAACCGGTGGAGTACTTGCCCGGCGACAGCTTGCAGAGTGAAGAACAACTGCACGAAGCCGCCGCCCGCATCGGCACCACCATCTTCCATCCGGTCGGCACCTGCCGCATGGGCAACGACGCGGACGCGGTGGTCGATGCCGAGCTGCGCGTTCACGGCATCCCCGGTCTGCGCATCGCCGACGCCTCGATCATGCCGCGCATCACCTCGGGCAACACCTGTTCGCCTACGCTGATGATTGCCGAAAAGGCAGCACAGTTGATCCTTAACCCCAACACAAGGAGCATCGCCGCGCAGAAGGAACTGACCACCAACGCCTGAATCACACCGGTAGGAGCTGGCGCAGCCTGCGATCTTTTGGCGTCTTTGAAGGCGCTGGAAGATCAAGATCAAAAGATCGCAGGCTGCGCCAGCTCCTACAGGGAGCCAGTACACCCGATACATCGACAGTAGCGACGCCAGCCCATAAGGCCGGCGCCGACAGTGGAACAAAAAAAACAATCACTGTGAGGGATACCGATATGTCAGAACATGTTCAGCCTCTGGAAGCCGTGCGCAGCGCGGGCACCAGCAAGGAAACCCAAAAAGTCATCTTCGCCTCGTCGCTCGGGACGGTCTTCGAGTGGTACGACTTTTTCCTCTATGGTGCCCTCGCGGCGGTGATCAGCAAACAGTTTTTCGCCGGGGTCAACGACACCACGGCGTTCATCTTTGCGCTGATGGCCTTCGCTGCCGGCTTCATCGTGCGGCCGTTCGGCGCCTTGGTGTTCGGCCGGTTGGGGGACATGATCGGGCGTAAATACACGTTCCTTGCGACCATCATCCTCATGGGCCTGGCGACCTTCTGCGTCGGGTTGCTGCCGACCTACTCGAGCATCGGCATTGCCGCGCCGATCATCCTCGTGCTGCTGCGCATGCTTCAGGGCCTGGCCCTGGGCGGTGAATACGGCGGCGCTGCCACGTATGTTGCGGAACACGCGCCGATGGGTAAACGCGGCTTCCACACCAGCTGGATTCAGTCCACCGCGACCCTCGGCTTGCTGCTGTCGCTGCTGGTGGTGCTCGGTTGCCGTTACTTCACCGGTGACCAGTTCGAAGTCTGGGGCTGGCGGATTCCGTTCCTGTTTTCGATCATTCTGCTGGGCATCTCGACCTGGATTCGCATGAGCCTGCACGAGTCGCCAGCGTTCGTGAAAATGAAAGAAGAAGGCAAGCTCTGCAAGTCGCCACTGCGCGATTCCTTCGGCAAATGGGAAAACCTTAAAGTCGTCCTGATCGCCCTGTTCAGCATCAACGCCGGGCAAGCCGTGACCTTCTACGCGGCGCAGTTCTACGTGCTGTTCTTCCTCACTCAGTTCCTGAAAATGGACCCGGCGCTCGCCAACAGTCTGTTGATCGTCAGCGTGATCATCGGTGCACCGTTCTTTATTTTCTTCGGCTGGCTGTCGGATAAAGTCGGGCGCAAACCGGTACTGATGATCGGCCTGCTGCTGGCGACTGCACTGTACTTCCCGATCTTCAAGTCCATCGCCCACTACGCCAACCCGGCCATCGACCTGGCCAGCCGTCAGGCACCGATCACCGTGCTGGCTGACCCGGCCACCTGCACCTTCCAGTTCGACCCGGTGGGCAAGGCGAAATTTGACAGCCCTTGCGACAAGGTCAAAACCTTCCTGGTGAAACAGGGCCTTCCCTACAACAGCGAAGCTCTACCTGCCGGCAGCGCCGTGCAGGTCAGCGTCGGCGAAGTGAAACTCGATGGTTACGATGAAGCGGCCCTGCGTGGCGCCGTGACCCTGGCCGGGTATCCGTCAAAAGCCGACACCCAGTTGATCAACAAACCGATGATCGTGGCGCTGATCGTCGCGCTGATCATCATCTCCGCCATGTGCTACGGCCCGCTGGCAGCATTGATGGTCGAACTGTTCCCGACCCGCATCCGCTACACCTCGATGTCCCTGCCTTACCACATCGGTAACGGTTGGTTCGGTGGTTTCCTGCCGACAGTGTCGTTTGCCTTGGTGGTGTACACCGGGGACATCTTCTACGGGCTGTGGTACCCGGTGCTGATTACCGGGGTGAGCCTGGTCGTCGGGATGATCTGTTTGCGTGAGACCAAGAACGTGGATCTGGATACCAACTGACAGCACGGGCAAAAAAAACGCCCCGCAATGCGGGGCGTTTTCGTTAATCTGACCCGACGCTCGACGCAACCATCGCCCCGCCACTCACCAGACCGAGGCACCATGATCATTTCATCCGCATCCGACTATCGCGAGGCAGCACGTCGCAAACTCCCGCGTTTTTTGTTTGATTACATTGATGGCGGTGCTTATGCAGAGCACACGCTGAGGGCCAATAGCGCTGATCTGACGGGCATCAGCCTGCGTCAGCGCATTCTGAAAAACGTCGAAACCCTGAGCCTTGAAACCACCCTCTTCGACCAACCGCTTTCAATGCCGATCATATTGGCCCCGGTCGGCCTGACGGGCATGTTCGCCCGCCGTGGTGAAGTGCAGGCGGTTAAAGCGGCGGAAAACAAAGGCATTCCACTGTGCCTATCAACGGTTTCGGTATGCTCGATCGAAGAGGTCTCGGCACAAAGCCAACAGTCCATCTGGTTTCAGCTGTATGTGTTGAAGGACAGAGGCTTCATGAAAAATGCACTGGAGCGGGCGAAGGCCGCCGGTGTGAAAAACCTGGTGTTTACCGTGGACATGCCCACGCCCGGCGCCCGATACAGGGACGCACACTCGGGCATGTCAGGCCCTTTTGCATCATCGCGGCGAATGCTTCAGGCCATGACCAAACCCGACTGGGCATTCAACGTCGGCGTCATGGGGCGTCCACACGACCTGGGCAATATCTCGAAGTACCTTGGCAAAGCCGTAACCATCGAAGACTACATGGGCTGGTTGGCCAACAACTTCGACCCTTCGATCAGCTGGAGCGATCTGGAGTGGATTCGTGAGTTCTGGAAAGGCCCGATGATCATCAAAGGCATTCTCGATCCTCAGGATGCCAGAGACGCGGTCAGCTTTGGCGCGGATGGCATTGTCGTGTCGAACCACGGCGGGAGACAGCTGGACGGCGTGCTCTCCACCACCAAGGCATTGCCGCCCATCATGCAAGCCATCGGTAATGATTTGACGGTGCTGGTCGACTCGGGAATCCGCTCGGGGCTTGATGTCGTACGGATGTTGGCGCTGGGCGCAAAAGGCGTATTGCTGGGGCGTTCCATGGCTTATGCACTGGCCGCCGATGGTCAACGCGGGGTGGAGAATATGCTGGATATCTTCGCCAAGGAAATGCGCGTCGCCATGACCTTGACCGGGGTGACCTCTATTAGTCAGATTGATGAATCCACGCTGGTGGATGCTGTTCGATGAGCTGAACACCTGCTCTTAAAAACGCCCCGCCCCTGCGCAGGGCTCGAGTCGTGTGTCGACAACGGAACGCGGAGCGTCCCCGGCGGCATTCCCACGCAGAGCGAGGGAACGATCAATACGCGCAGGCGTTGAGAAAACAGGCCGGCCGGTAGGCCGCCTCGCTTTGGCTTTTGCGGTGCACGCCCCCTCGAGAGGCCGAGTGGAGGTTCTGCGCAGTGGGCAACCCGGCATGGATGCCGGGTTAGCCGCCCCCGGCCATGGATGGCCGATGGCGGCGGGCCCACGGAGCAGGACCGGAACGAGGGCACCCTGAGCCTAGGCGAAGGGCCGAACGAAAGGGGCAAGAGCCTTTGGTTACTTGGGGCATTTCCAAGTGACCCGCCGTAAGGGCGGAACCCTAAGCCGCCGTGACCGCAGAAACGGATATGCACACGATCAACAAAAGACAGATCGGCCGCCTCGCTCTTGCTCTTGATCCTCCGCCCTCTCGCTACGCATGTGTGCCTGGAAAGCGCCCCTCACTCAACGTCTTTGAGAACTTCAAAGGTCACTTGATCGGGATAGAACGCCATGTAGCCGCGAATCTGATCGACCGACACTTTAGGGTCTTCATAGCTCCACACCGCGTTAGCGCCCTCATGTCCCGGGACTTGCAGACTGAAATAGCTGGCATCGCCCTTATAGGGGCAATAACTCGTGTGATCGGTGCGGGCAAAGTACTTTTCATCAATGTCCTCCCGCGGTACGTAATACACCGGAGGATAGTTGGCCTCGAGCAACACCAGCGCCCGTGAGGACGCGGCCACCTGAATACCGTGAAACTTTACCAGCAGGCAGCCCGGCTGCTCTGCGATGGTGATGACAGGACTAGGACCGGAGCTTTTCATGGAATACGTTTCTCCTGACGCTGATGAACCTGTGAGAGCGAGGCTTGCCCGAGGTGGGCGGCGCAGCAGCCCCAAAACCTGAGAACACGACTTTCAGGTATAACCCAGATTTTGCACTCATGACGGCTTCGCAGCCGAACGGGACGGTGCGGCGTTCCGACGAGCCTCCTCGACGGCCTAGGTAATGCCAAGTCCCTGCACGGCGAGGTCCTTGGTCCTTCCACCGAATTGAATATTCGAAGTCGGTGAAACATCGTCTACGATCAATAGCACCGTTGTCACCCCTACTGCGCAGTCAGGCAGTCGTGGCGTGGGGGTTCGAGTCTCAGAAACTTGAGGGTCCCCACATGCCCGCCACGAAGTTTTCTCTCGATCAGAAAATCATCACCCTGGATGCCCGTCCCGATCGCCTCGACCTGCGTGATCGGATCTTCACCCCACGGGTCCAGTCACTGCCGCCCTCCTGGCCCGCCGACAAAGACATCGCCACCGAACTCTCTGCCTACCTGGGTAAGGGCCTGGTGCTCTACCAAGGCAACGAAGGTGCGTGCACAGGGTTCGGGCTGGCGGCGGTGGTCAACTATTTGTTGTGGCTGCGGGACCGGGCGTCCATCAAGACGAGCCCGCGTCAGCTTTATCATTTGGCCAAACTCTATGACGAATGGCCAGGAGAGGACTACACCGGTTCCAGTTGTCGCGGCGCGTTGAAGGGATGGCATAAGCACGGAGTCTGCGCGGAGGAACTGTGGCCCTATACCGTCAAGCCCGACGGATCGGTTCCGGCGTTTGAAGCGCCCGCCGAAAATTGGGCAACAGACGCCGTGACCCGGCCGCTGGGGGTTTACTACCGCGTCGAGAAAGACGACATCACCGCCATGATGGCGGCGCTGTACGAAGCGGGTGCGCTTTACGTTTCCGCCAATGTGCATCAGGGCTGGGCACTCATGCAGCCCAAAGGCAAAAAACGTCCGCCGGCGGTGTTCCAGAGCATGTCTCAGCTGCCCGTCATCAAATGGCCGACAACCAGCCAGGGCGGTCACGCCTTTGCCTTGATCGGCTACACCCGTCAGGGGTTCATCGTGCAGAATTCCTGGTCAACCGACTGGGGATTCTCGGGCTTCGCCATCCTGACGTTCGAGGACTGGCTGGCCAACGGCACCGACGCCTGGACCGTGGCCCTCGGTGTGCCGATTGAACACGGCGCGTTATCGCACAACGCGCGGCCTTCACGTTCCCGGGCCGATGTTCAATCAGCGTTTCGCAGCGCGCTGTCGAGCTCCAGCGCCAAGCGTGAAGGTTTCTCGCTGTTCACCGCCGGTGCCCGCGATACCGGTCGCAAAGGACCTCCCCTGTTGACCATGGATCAGGCGTATGGCCTGACCATCGTGATGGAAAACAACGGCAGTATCGGCCCCCGCCTCACCGACGTCGAAAACGTCCGCGCGGGCGTCAAGCGAATCGTCTACGAGTCACCGCGCGCCTGGTACGACAAGCTCTCGGCAGCCAACAAACCCGCCGTGCTGCGCATCGCCGTCATCACCCATGGCGGGCTCAACTCCGAGCAGGACTCCATCAATCGAATCTGTGCGATGGCGCCGTACTTTCTTGAAAACGGCATCTATCCATTGTTTGTCACCTGGCGAACCGGGGCGCTGGAGACATTTGCCGACATCGTCAAGGACGCCCTCCCGGGGCTGTTTCCCGAGGCTGGCGGCATCAGCGATGTGTTGAAGACCCTCAAGGACAAGGCCCTGGAAGGTTTTGATCGCACGGTGGAACTGGCCACCAAAAAACTCGGCGGCGATCAGTGGAGTCAGATGAAGCAGAACGCCGAAGCGGCCTCAGTCGCAGACTTTACCCCGCGCGGGCTGGTGGAAATGGCGGAGAACCTGAAAAAACTGGTCGCCGACATGGGCAAGAAGAACGTCGAACTTCATCTGATCGGTCATTCTGCGGGGTCCTTGATCAATGGCCACTTGGCTCAACTGCTGTCGGCCAGAGGCTTGGCCATCGAAACGTCGACGCTGATGGCCCCGGCCTGTACCCTCGATTTCGCCAACCAGACCTACCGCAAAGTCATCGAAGGTGGAGGCCTCAAACGCAAGGACTTCCACATTTACATGATGTCCGACAACCGCGAACAGGATGACAACGTCATCGGCGTGTACCACAAGTCACTGCTGTACCTTGTTTCCCGTGCCTATGAAGAACTGCAACGCATGCCGCTGCTGGGCATGGCCAAGAGCCTGGACAAGAACTTCCAGGACTTCAGCAACCCCGATGTGGCGCAGTGGAACATTGCCGCCAAGAACATGACCGAGCAGTGGAACCAGTTTTACTGGGGAAAAACCATTCCGGCCGGTTTCGCCGCCACAGGCCGTGGGCTTCCCGAGGCGTTCGCGAAAACCCTGCATATCTTCAACGATTCGCAAATGAACTACGGCGCGGGCACCAAACCGGACACCTCCCACGGCGGGTTCGACCATGATGTGAACGTTATTACCGCAGCCTTGCTGACCATTCTCAGGCGAGAGCCCGACGGGAAGCTGGACCAGCCGGTGGTTAACCTGAACTACTGAGGCGTCTGCGCAATGAATCGCAACGCACCGACTGTACATCCATACAGATAAAGATTGCCCCATCGCTCATCAGCCGCCATTCTGTCCGCCTCTCGACAGTTGATGAGCGATGGTGGTTATGCGGCTGTACCTCTGTGAAAAACCTTCCCAGGCCAAAGACATTGCGGCCGTCCTCGGCGCCAGGCGTCGTGGCGACGGCTGCTGGCTGGGAACGGACGTCACGGTGACCTGGTGCATCGGCCATCTGTTGGAAACCGCGCCGCCGGACGCCTATGACGCGCGTTACAAGCGCTGGGTGCTGGCGGATCTGCCGATCATTCCAGAGAAGTGGAAGATGACCGTCAAACCACGCACGGCCAGCCAGTACAAAGCGGTCAAGCGGCTGCTCGGCGAGGCCGATGAATTGGTGATCGCCACCGACGCCGACCGTGAAGGCGAGATGATCGCCCGGGAACTGGTCGAGCATTGCCGTTATCGCGGGCCGATCCAGCGGCTATGGCTGTCGGCGCTGGACGATGCGTCAATCCGCAAGGCGTTGGCAGCCCTGAAGCCGGGGGCCGAGACCTTTAGCCTGTACCATTCGGCACTCGGGCGCTCGCGGGCCGACTGGTTGATCGGGATGAACATGAGTCGGCTATTCACGCTGCTAGGGCGTCAGTCGGGTTATCAGGGCGTATTGCCGGTCGGTCGGGTGCAAACGCCGACCCTGCGCCTGGTGGTGGATCGCGACCGCAGCATCGCCGATTTCGTGCCGTTCGCCTATTGGGCCATCGATGTGCAACTGCTGCACGACGGCACCTCGTTCACCGCCCAGTGGCGTGCAGCCTCCGAGGTTTGCGACGATCAGGATCGCTGCCTGAATCAGGCGTTGGCGCAAAATGCAGCGGCAGCCATTGGCAGTGCGGCGAGTGCCCGGGTGATCAAACTGCGTACCGAGCGAATGCGCGAAGTGGCCCCCCTGCCCTTCGATCTGGGCACCTTGCAGGAAGTCTGCTCGAAGAAGCTCGGGCTCGGTGCCCAGGAAACCCTCGACATCGCCCAGGCCCTGTACGAAACCCACAAGGTCATCACCTATCCCCGCAGCGACTGCGGTTACCTGCCCGTGAGTCAGCACAGCGAAGCACCGGGCATTCTGGCCGCGCTGAGGCAGGCTGATCCGGCACTGAATGCCTTGAACGATTTCCTGGAGCCTCAGCGCCGCTCACGGGCCTGGAACGACGCCAAGGTCAGCGCTCACCACGGCATCATCCCCACCGCTGCGGCGAAAAACCTCGAGCGGCTGGTGGGCAAGCAGCGGGCCGTCTATACCCTGATCCGCGCGCGTTATCTGGCGCAGTTTCTGCCCAACCATGAATACGACCGGAGCCAGGCCGACTTCGACTGCGCCGGTGAAGCCTTGCGTGCCGTCGGCAAGCAGATCGTCGAGCCCGGCTGGAAGCGCGCCCTGCCCGAGGCCCTCGCCCCGGCCAAGGGCCGCGAAGCACCGGCGCCGCAAACGCTGCCGGCATTGGCCGAAGGACGTGACTGCGCGGTGGCCGACGTGAAGCTCAAGGACCTCTGGACGCAACCGCCCAAACCGTTCACCGAAGGCGATCTGATCAAGGCGATGAAGAACGTCGCCAAACTGGTGGAAGATCCCCTGCTCAAGCAGAAACTCAAGGACACCACCGGCATCGGCACTGAAGCGACCCGCGCCTCGATCATCCAGGGCCTGCTCGACCGTGGTTATCTGATCAAGAACGGCAAGGCCCTCGCCGCCACCCCGGCCGCTTTCAGCCTGATCGATGCCGTGCCGCGTGCCATCGCCGACCCCGGGACCACGGCGATTTGGGAGCAGGCGCTGGACATGGTGCAGAGTGGCGAGATGAGCCTGGAAGAATTCGTCACGAAACAGGCCGCGTGGATGAGCAAACAGGTCGCCCGTTGCGCCGGCCTGAGCCTGACCATCAGTGGACCGGCAAGCCCCGCCGGGCGCGGTGCCACACCGTGGAAAAACAAACGCAAGCCCGCCAAACGCAAGCCCTCGACCGGCACCAAACGCGCGGCAAAACCAGCGAGCAAGGCTTGAGGGCACTTCGGGCGAGCCAAAAGGGTCTAGTGTTCTTCAAGCCCAGCGACAGCCCCATTTTCTGAGAAGGCATCGACCATGATTATCGTGCATCACCTGAACAACTCCCGTTCCCAGCGGATTCTCTGGTTGCTGGAAGAACTGGCCATCCCTTACGAGCTGAAATGCTATCAGCGCGACCCGAAGACCAACCTGGCACCGCCGGAATTGAAAGCGATCAATGCCCTGGGTAAATCACCGGTCATCGAAGACGGCGCGCAGAAGCTGATCGAGTCCTCCGCGATCATCGACTACCTGATTCGACGTCATGGCGACGGTCGCCTGCAACCCGATCCGTCCACCCCCGCCTATGACGAATACGTGCAGTGGCTGCATTTCGCCGAAGGGTCAGCGATGTTGCCGCTGATGTTGAACCTGTATGTGGGACGCCTCGGTGAAGCCGGTGCGCCGTTGCATCCGCGGATCAATTCGGAGGTGGCTAACTACCTGGGCTACCTCGACACGGCTCTGAGCCAGTCCTATTACCTGTTGGGCGATGAGTTCAGCGCCGCCGACATCCAGATGAGTTTTATCGGCGAGATCGCCAGAGCCCAAGGCAAGCTCGGTGACTATCCTCATATAGCGGCCTGGATTGAACGCTTTCAGGCTCGTCCGGCCTATCAAGCCGCACTGAAAAAAGGTGGGAAATACGATTTCGCCCCCCACTGAGTGATCATGCCGGGGCCAGGGATGGCCTGCACCTCAGGAGCTATCAACATGCCCTTGATCGAACTGCACACCGCCCAGCGCGACGAACTGGAAACGATTGAAAACCTGATGCAGTTCTACATGTATGAATTCAGCGAGTGGCTGCCGCTTAAGCTCGGTGAGCACGGTTTCTTCAACGCCCAGCCCAAACCGGGTTACTGGCGCAACCCCGCAACCAGGCCGTTTCTGATCAAGGTCGACGGAGAATTAGCCGGCTTCGTGACGGTGGATGACGAAACCCATCTTCACGGCGCCGAGTACAACATCGGCTACTTCTTTGTCAGTCGACGCTTTCGTGGCCAAGGCGTCGCGAAGTTTGTCGTTTCCACCCTCTTGAGCCGGTTCCCTGGTCAATGGCAAATTTTCCACCTCGACGCGAATCAGCCTGCGCAGCGGTTCTGGACCCGGGTCTTGTCTGATCTCACCCATGGCGAGTTCACCCTGCATCAGCTGCCGGTAGACGGTTATCCCTGCACCGTTTACCGATTCCAAACATCGCTGCCATCGTCCTGACTGGCGCTTTCCCATTCCGATTTTTAATTCCAAACGACTTTGTCCGACAATATGTAGTGACCAAAAATAATCACTACAAAACCGTTGACGCCTCCGATTTGCCCTTGCATGATGCAGACGTCTCCCCGATCGGGAGAACAGGCAACACGTTTGAGCAAGCTCGTCTGACCGCCGAGCTGTTTTTCCCGGATACACGCTGCCCACAAGGCAGATTGAAGAAGCTGACCTGGCCTGAACGTCCAGTACAAGGACGAGAAGCGCTGGCGATCAATCCTCATGAAGCTTGTGGCCGACCCTGAAAATGTCGGCAGTGGCCAGAAGGTTTTCGCCGCTTCTCCTCGTTGTGACGCTATTGCGTAGCAGTTATTCAACACGACTACATGCAACAGACGCGGGACCCCGTCATTTTGGCGGCCGACCGCTGACGTCCTGGTTTCGGTGCCAGGGATCAACTAACCGATGGGCTACCTGTATTAGCGAATCAACTTTGAAAGATCACCAAATGGTCAAGGGGCTTACTATGAATCTGAACAATCAACCCACTATCGATGAACTGGCTCATCTGTTCGCTGCGCAAAAAGACAGCCATGACAGCCATATTCTATGGATCAGCAAGTCGGGTCAGGTGCAAATCGACTGCCTGTCGCCTCACGCCCATGAAGCGGAGTTCGACAAGAACAACCAGAACCTGCTCGCCCGACTGAAGATGTACCGTCGCGGCCAAGGCTATGTCGGCAAGAAAGCCGCGGCTGACAAGGACTTCATCGGTAATGTTCTGCGAACGCTGAAACAGGCATGGGCCTCGATGCAGAACCAGAACGAAGTTCGGGTGATTGACCGGTTCTCCTGATACCTCCACACCCCATCCATAAAAAGGCCTCGCTCGTCACATCCAGCGGGGCCTTTTTGTTTGTCTCGTGCGCACCAAACAACGCTATCGTTAACCGTGTGCACTGGATCATTGGAGGATTGTGATGAACATACAACTGACAGGCTTGCTGTTGCTCGTAATGGCCAGTGCTGCCCATGCAAACAGCATCATCGGCGTTCCGTTGTTCGATGCGGACTGCCCCGGCAAAATCATCGTCCACGCGAATCAGGACGGGCCGGTATTGATCAACAGCAAGGAAGCCGAGACCAAAGCCATTGACGATCGCCGATTCGAAGCCAAGGGTTCGGGCGTCGTCATCTCGATCCTCCTCTCCGATGACGACTCGGTCACGGTGTCTTCCACGGGCAAGGCGCCTAATGGTGTGTGCCAATTAATAGAAGATTGACGTCGTCGACTCACCTGCAGCCGCACCCAACACCAGCTCCATAAAAGCCACCGACGCAGCGCTGTGATAGTTGTTTTTGCGTCGAAGCAGCGCGGCCCCTCGTTTGGGCGACTCCCCCAACAACGGGATTTTACGCAACGCGCGGTCCTCGGTGGCAATGGGCTCCGGAAGGATGGTGGCGATGGCCGTGTGCCGAATGACTTCCAGTAAGGTACTCACCGAGTTGACCTCGATTACCACCTTCGGCGTGATCTGCTCCTGGGCAAAATACTCATCGATGCGGGTGCGGGTAACGAAGTCGGGGGCCAGCAGCGCAAACTCCAGCTGCGCAACCTCTTGCGCGGACAACCCGACCTGGCTTTCGTATAACGGGTGATCGCGTCCCACCATGACACCCAAGGTCTCGGTAAACGCCGGGATCGACTCGATGTCGGCATTTCTGACCTGGGTAAAGGCGATGGCGATGTCCAGTGAGTCATCCACCAGACCGGCCTCGATGTCATCCATCGACAGCTCAAAAATCTGTAGATGGATGTTCGGATAACGCGCCACGTAATCGCGCACCAGCGGCCCCACCAGGTACGCCATGAACGTTGGCGTCATAGCCAGCCGCAAGGTGCCGCGGGACAAGTCCTTCACGTCATGCAGTGCACGTTTACCCGCCTCCAGTTCCACCAGCACACGACGAGCACATTCGATGTAGGCCTCGCCCGCATCGGTGGGTTTGACCGTGCGCGAGGTTCGGTCGAACAGGCTGACACCCAGGGTTTCTTCCAGTTGCCGGATCTGTTGGGACAGGGTCGGCTGCGAGACGTGAAGCGCCTCGGCGGCGCGGGTGAAACCGCCGTGGTCGGCGACCGCCAGCAAATAGCGCAAATGTCGGAGCAGCATGGGGAATCACCATCTATAGGCTGTACTTATGCGCTGCATTGTATATCGGTCTTGGACGCTATGGATCGATCAGCAGAAGATTGCTCCACACCCAAGCAACATCACTCCCGACAGGAGAAACACCATGCAACAGTCCCACGCTTACAACGACCCAAGCCTGGCCCTGACCACGTCGATCCTCGATGCAAAAGCGCGCAAAAACCTGTCCTGGCAGGACCTGACCGACGGCACCGGCCTCGGTCTGGCCTATGTCACTGCCGCCCTGCTCGGTCAGCACCCGCTGCCGGAAAGCGCCGCCAAAGTGATTGGCGAGAAACTGGACCTGGACGCCGACACCGTGGCCCGCCTGCAGATCATCCCGTTGCGCGGCAGCCTCTCAGGTGTCCCGACCGACCCGACCATCTACCGCTTCTACGAAATGATCCAGATTTACGGCACCACCTTGAAAGCCCTGGTTCATGAACAATTCGGCGACGGCATCATCAGTGCGATCAACTTCAAGCTCGACATGAAGAAAGTCGAAGACCCGGAAGGCGGCTCCCGCGCGGTGATCACCCTCGACGGCAAGTTCCTGCCACTGCGTCCTTTCTAAGTGGATGCCGGCCGCCGTGACGCGACGAATGACCACCTTTGACACGCTACGCCTGTAGCAGCTGTCGAGCCCGCGAGGCTGCGTCCGGCTGCGGAGCAGTCGCACGGATCGTCGAGGACTTCGTCCTCGGACGCAACCTCGCGGGCTCGGCAGCTGCTACAGAAATCACCCGACTCACGTATGAGGACATCACCATGAAAGCGCTCATCGAAGGTTTTTTGAAGTTCCAGAAAGACGCCTTTCCGCAACGGACCGACCTGTTCAAGCACCTGGCTACCACCCAGCATCCGGGCACATTGTTCATCACCTGTTCCGACAGCCGTGTCGTGCCGGAGCTGCTGACCCAACAAGAACCCGGTGAACTGTTTGTGATCCGCAATGCCGGCAACATCGTGCCCTCCTACAGCCCCCACCCCGGCGGTGTGTCGGCCACGGTCGAATATGCGGTCGCAGTGCTCGGCGTCACCGATATTGTGATCTGCGGGCACTCGGACTGCGGCGCCATGACCGCCGTCGCCAAGTGCACATGCATGGACCACCTGCCCGCCGTCAGCGGCTGGTTGCAGCACGCCGAGTCAGCGAAAGTCATTAACGAATCCCGCCCTCACGCTAATGAAGCGGCGAAGGTGAGTTCAATGGTTCGGGAGAATGTCATCGCGCAACTGGCCAATATTCAGACGCATCCGAGCGTGCGCCTGGCTCAGGAGAAAGGCCTGCTGAATTTGCATGGTTGGGTTTACGACATCGAGACTGGTTCGGTCGACGCCCTGGATGCCAACAACCACCGTTTTGTGGCGCTCGCCGAGTATCCGGACACCTGCGCCCTTCAAGCCCGATCCATAGAAGCAGCAGCCTGAAGTGTGTATCCACTGGCAGAGACGATCGACGCAGCGCTCCCGGCTCACGGGCGCGCTGCACTGACACGATCGACCGGGTTATTTATCGTCCATCTTTGCTGAAGATTGTGGCCGAATTTCAGCGCTCTCTTCGGCGTTGGGGGGTTCTGGGATACTGCCGGGCGTGAACACGTGAGTCAGTAAGTCTTTGGCATCGATGTCGACGACCCCCTGAACCGAACGGGCCAGAGCTACAGCCTGCTCACACTGTTTATGGGTGTTGACGCGACCGCTCAATGCCACCGTGCCCCCGTGGGTTTTGACATGGATTTGCAGGCCAAGGCTGGGTTCGGCCATTGCCAGGGCTGACTTCACCCTGGCGGTAATCCACGTGTCGTGAACGCCCCTTTCCAGATCATGAGAGTATTGTTGAAAGGAATGAAGTTTCATGGTGTAACCCTCTCTCCGTCATCAGATGCACTGCCCGTCCATTGGCTGTGCAGCCTTCTGACTCTCAGGCGAGCGTTATGGACATCTGATTCGTTTTGGAGTGCTCGCCGCGCCCCTACAGACGCACATTAAGTATAGTGCGGCCGTTGGCTGGGGTCGTGGTGCTGGATCAGCGTTTGACCGACAGATCCGTCTGGGTCATGCGACTGCGGATCGTGAACACCCCATCTCCCGAGAGAATCGCGCTGCGAGCAAACAGACGACCGCTCTCCCAGTTCGAAAGCCCCAGTTCCGGCTTGTTCAGCGCGTACTGTCCGTCGACCCAGCGGGTCATCCCATTGCCGACAAAAGGTGCGTTGACCGCGTTGTAGAAGCGTTCCTGAGCCTCGGCATCTTCACTGATCAATGACACGGTGAATTGCGGGCTATAGCGATTGAACAACGCGATGGCGCTGTCCAGGTCATCTACAATCTTCAGGCTGACTTCCGGGGTTTCTTCCCATTCCCACTCGCGGCCCAACTGGTCCTCGGGCAGCGGTTCGGCCAACGCTTCGGTCTGATAGCCTTCGGCGCGGTACACCTCAACGCTTGCGGTCTGCCAATCGGTCGGCAAGTACGGCTCGCTGCCTTCGACGATGTGCAATTTGCAGCCCTGCCCGCGTGCGGTGCCGGCTTGTTGCAACGCGTCGAGGAACAGCGGTAGCAGTTCTGCGACACGGTCACGGTGAATCAGGCAGACGTTCATCGTGTTGCAGACTTTGCGATCCAGCGAGTTGCGCACTACAGCGGCAAAGCGCTGGGCATCGGCATCCTTGTCAGCAATCAGCCAGGCACCACCGGTGCCGTGCAGGCTGACGGCGGTGCCGGCCTGTTGGGCGATGCTGCCCAATTGACTGACGGCGCGCCCCGAACCACGGGCCACCGCCAACGACAGGCGCCGGTCGGCGAACATCGCCCAGCCGGCGGCGTGATTGACGCTTTCCACCAGCGACACCGCGCCGGTCGGCAACCCGGCGTCGCTCAGTGCCGGATTCAGCGCGTGGGTGACAATGGCTTGGGCCGTGCCCAACGCATCGCTGCCAATGCGCAGCACCGCCGTGTTACCAGTGCGCAACACACCGGCGGCGTCGGCGAAGACGTTCGGCCGGCCTTCGAAGACGAACGCGACGATGCCCAGCGGCGAGACCACTTGCTCGACTTTCCAGCCGTCATGCTCGACGCAACTGACCACTTTGCCGCGCGTGGCCGACGCATCGCGCCAGGCCCTGAGGCCGGCGATCATGTCGCGGCGCATGCGTTCATCCGCCAGAAGCCGCGTGGTGGAGCGTCCGCGGGCCTTGGCTCGATCGATGTCGGCCAGGTTGGCGGCTTCGATCAAAGCCCAGCAGGCAGGGTCTTCCAGGCGTTGGGCGAAGCGATCAAAGAACTCGCTGATGGCTTGATCGGAGACCGCGGACATTGCGCTGAAGGCCGCTTCGGCACGCTCGATTGCAATGGCCGCCGCTTGCTGGTCAGCCACCGGAATCAGCAACAATTCGCCGCTGACCTGCTCCACCAGCAAATGGTCCCCGGGCTGAAAGCGCGCGGCCAATTCGGGGCTGACCACAGAGACACGATTCCCGGCGAAAGGGATCGGCGTGCCAGCGACTAGACGTTCGAGCGCAAGAGACATGAAGCGGTTTCACCATGCAGTGGGCGGCCGGAAAATGTATAGGAAAATCCCTGGAGCGTCATTAACCGCACGCCTGGCCGGTAATCGAAAACCCGGCAGCCCTGCACCCTGCCCTCCTACGCTGAAAGAGGTACAGAAGCGTTTCCTGTTTTCCAAGGAGGCCGTCATGTGCGATGAATTCACAAGCCATGGAGCGGCCCTTGACGAGGATGGTCTGGCGGCTGCGCTGGACCTTGCCAAAGTCAGTGCCGCGCAACGCTGGGCTGTTTTGGCAGTAGAAACGTCCGGCAACGGTTCTTTCCCGGGGTTTTGCTGCTGATATCAGGGTGTTGCGCGTCAACCTGACGATGATCAAACGGATGGTCGTGTCCGAAAACGAACAACTGCTGTGCACCGTTGGCACGTTGATCGAGGGCGGCTCAGTCGCGGCATTACGGGCCAAGGACTGGGCCAACTTTGCGCGCCGCTACAACGGCCCCAACTACGCGATCAATAACTACCACGTGCGGCTCAGCGCGGCGTATCAGAAGTTCTCCTATGGAGGGACGCCGGACCTGAGAATCCGTATGGCGCAAACCTGCTTGAAATACCTGGGCTGGCATCCCGGCCCCGTCGACGGCATCGTCGGCAAACAGACCCGGGATGCAATGAACCTCTTCCAGGCAAAAGAGCACCTGAATATCACCAAGGTGCTGGACGATGAAACGCAGGCGTGTTTGCGCAGCCGGGTCGAAGCGTTGCCGCTCTGACTAGAACACCGACCAGCCAATCCGCTGACTCAGCAACTCCAGCGCGGCCATGCCCGCGAGGGAGTTGCCGGCAGTGTTCAACTCCGGCGACCAGACGCACACCGTGAATTGCCCCGGCACCACCGCGACAATCCCCCCGCCCACGCCACTCTTGCCGGGCAAACCGACGCGATAGGCAAAGTTGCCGGCTTCATCGTAGAGGCCGCTGGTGGCCATGATCGAGTTGACTTGCTGGGTCTGGCGGGCGGTGAGGATCTGTTCGCCGCTGTGCTTGCAGAAACCGTCGTTCGCCAGAAAACAGAACGCCCGGGCCAGATCCACACAGCTCATGCGCAGCGCGCAATGGCTGAAGTAACTGCGCAGCACCGCTTCGACGTCGTTATGGAAATTGCCGAAAGACTGCATCAGATAAGCCATCGCCGCGTTGCGCGCGCGGTGCTGGTACTCGGACTCGGCGACCTTGCCGTCCACCATGACTTGCGGGTTGCCGGACAGCCGACGGACAAAATCGCGCATCGACAGTGCCGGCGCGGCAAAGCGTGACTGGTTGATGTCGCAGATCACCAGCGCACCGGCATTTATGAAGGGATTGCGCGGGCGTCCGCGCTCGAACTCCAGTTGCACCAGCGAATTGAACGGTTGGCCGGAAGGCTCGTGACCCAGGCGCTTCCAAATGTCTTCGCCGGAGTGTTCGATGGCCTGCACCAGGCTGAACACCTTGGAAATACTCTGCACCGAGAACAGCGTATGGGCATCGCCGGCGCAATACAGTTCACCGTCATTGCCATACACCGCGATGCCCAGCTGATCGGCCGGCACCGTACCGAGGGCGGGAATGTAGTCAGCCACCTTGCCCTGACCGATCAGGGGACGTACTGCGTCAAGGATCTCGTTCAACAGCGCTTGCATGCCGGGTTCCGAAGTCACGCCCCATGGGATTGCGGGGACACAAACGCTAGACGCCAGCGGACGGTAGAGGATCACAGTTTTGTAAAAACCGCGGCACTGGATGAACCCAATCTCAACTACACCACTGATCCCCTGTGGGAGCGGCGGTGCGGCGATCCGACTTGCTCGCGAATGCGGTGTGTCATTTAACAAAAATGTTGGCTGACACACCGCATTCGCGAGCAAGCCCGCTCCCACATTGGTTTTGTGTTGGTTGTGTATCGGAGTGTGTACAGCGCCCCTCCCGACACACCGCGCCCCTAAATCCCCCCACCAAAGACACATCGCAGATACACCTGCTTGATGAACTGTGCCTGTCGATTGGCCACGCCGATCAAAGCGCTCAACTCACTCAATGCTACGGAGTATCACCATGTTCAAGCTCTCGACTTCTTCCTTGACCCTCGGCCTGATCATCGCTGGCGGCCTGGCCCTGTCCAACGTGGCTTCAGCCTCTGAGTCCGAGGCGTTCAGCATGAAACAACTGACCCACGGCTACAGCCAGGTCCAGGCCGACACGGCAGAAAAACCGGCGGAAGGTAAATGCGGCGAGGGCAAGTGCGGCGCCGGCGAGTAACCCAATGTGTGGGGCACCGCGTTGCCCCACTTCCCTGACTGAACGGAGATCAAGCCCATGACCACCTCACTCTCATCGGCCGTGAAAGGCCTGCACCTGAACCTCGACCGTGCCGGTAGCTGGATCGCGCCGCTGACCCTGCGGGTGTTCCTCGCCTGGGAGTTCTTCGAATCAGGCCTGGAAAAATTCAATGGCGAGAACTGGTTCGCCGATATTCAGGACAGCTTCCCGTTCCCCTTCAACCACGCGCCGGCCACGCTGAACTGGGACCTGTCGATGTGGGCCGAACTGATCTGCGCCCTGGCCATACTGGTCGGCCTGGGAACGCGGATCTCGGCAAGCATTTTGATCGTGGTCACGGTCGTCGCGACCGCCGCCGTTCACTGGCCGGCCGATTGGTCTACATTGAGTGAGCTTGCCCAGGGTTACGCCATCAGCAACAAGGGTCACGGCAACTTCAAACTGCCGCTGATCTACCTCGCGGCCTTTATGCCGCTGTTGCTCTCGGGTGCCGGCAAGCTCAGCCTCGATGCGCTGCTGGCTCGAGTCTTCTGGCGTCGCGATAAACGCTGAAGCGCCATGGACTCGATAACGTCCCTCGGTTCAATAGTGGAGCAATGGTCATGAGTCTCACCCTCTATGGTTTTGACGGCAGTACTTATGTGCGCACCGTGAAGATACTGCTGGTGGAAAAAGACGCGGGCTTCGACCAGGTGCCGGTCATCGACCATGACGGGTTCCGGGTGATCGAAACCGGCGCGATCGTGGCCTACCTGGACGAAGTCCTGCCAGGCCCGTCCATTACACCTGACAACGCCCACGACCGCGCTCGCACCCACATGGCCCAAGGCATTTACGATTCCTATGGCTACGGCAACCTTGTGCAGGTGTTCGGCTATCATCTTTTTCCTGACTTCATTGGCGGACAGAATGAAGATTCGCGCCGCAAAGGCATCGAGAACTCGAAGCGGGTGCTGCGCGAGCTGATGAAAATAAAAGGCACCGATCCCTATATCGCAGGTCTTGAACCCAGCATCGGCGACTTTTACCTGGCGCCGGGCTGCGCCTACATCGCCATGACCCCGGATGCACCGCAGGTGTTTTCGGTGGACGGTTTCGACGGATGGTGGAAACGTATGCAGTCTCTGCCAAACTTCAAGGCCACGCAGCCGAAATAAGCTTCAACCCAACTCACTTGTGTAGACAGGAGCCACCATGAGCGTGACCACCCAATGGATCGAGATCGACAGCGACGACGGTAAATTCGGCGCTTACCTGGCGATTCCGCACACCCGCAAAGGCCCAGGGATCGTGTTGATCCAGGAGATTTTCGGCGTGAATGAACACATCCGCTCGGTCGCCGAACAATACGCTGCCGACGGTTACCTGGTGATTGCACCGGACCTGTTCTGGCGCAGCGGCCACCGCATCGAACTGACCTACGACGAGGCCGGCTGGAAACGCGCCGTCGAGTTGATGAACGCCACCGACATCGGCAAGGCACAGACCGACATCGAACTGGCCATCGACGCCTTGAAAGCCCAGCCGGGCCTGGACGGCGGGATCGCCTCGATTGGTTACTGCTTCGGTGGTTTGCTCTCGTACCACACCGCCGCCAATGGGCTGGTGGACGTGGCAATCGCCTATTACGGCGGCGGAATCCAGAATCAGCTGGACCGCGCCGATGACATCGAAGTACCGCTGCTGATGCACTTCGGTGAACAGGACAGCCACATCCCACTGGAAGCCGTGGAGAAAATCGCCGAACGTTTCGATACCAACGATAACGTCGAAATTGTCGTGTACCCGGAGGCCGAACATGGCTTCAACTGCTCGCATCGCGACAGCTACAACCAACGCGCAGCGGCTGAGGCCCATGGCAATACGTTGATCTTTTTGGGTCAGGAACTGTAAGGCCAGACTTTTTTAGCGCCTGTAATGGCCTCATCGCGAGCAAGTCGGATCGCCGCATCGCACGCTCCCACAGGGGGAGCGTGGCTTGCCCGCGATGGGGTCGACACAGTTTCAGCCGTTTAACGACTGGTTTCCTCCACCACCTCGTTCACCATCAACTTCGGATGAACGCTGCGATCATGCACATGACTCGTCGGTGTACGGTCGATCAGCAGGCTCAGCAGCTCCGGGCGGCTGTTGTGACCGCGCGAATCCATCATGCGTTTACGCTTGTCGATCAGGCCCATGTCGAGGTCGACGATGACTTCGCCTTCGCCTTCAGTCAACGAACCCAACACCGAACCGTCCGGGCTGATGATCGCAGTGAAGCAACCACCGGCAAGTTCAAGATGATCCGCGAACGAGTCGCGACGCTCAGTACCTCGCTGACCGGTATAAACGCGCGCTCTGGCTGAGGAACTTCGCGACATGCTGCAGTTTGCGGTACATGGCAAATCTCTCTATGAGTGTGGGGCTGGCCCATGAGAGCGCACTGATGTATCTGCAATGTGTCAGCACCGGGGCGCTTTGTATTTTCACGTATCAAAAGCGGCGACGCTCAACACCCGGCTCGTTCTCACGCTAGGCTGAAGAGTACCGACATCGTGAAAGGAGGCGTTCGAGATGCAACTCATCACGTTGAAAATCGACAAGCCGGAAGCAACGAACTTCATTTTCGGTCAGACCCACTTCATCAAGTCCGTCGAGGACATCCACGAAGCGTTGGTCAATGCCGTGCCGGGTATCCGCTTTGGCGTGGCCTTTTGCGAAGCCTCCGGTAACTGCCTGGTGCGCTGGTCTGGCACCGATACCGCCATGATCGAACTGGCCCGGAGCAATGCCCAAGCCATCGCCGCCGGCCATAGCTTCATCATTTTCCTCGACGATGGCTTCTATCCCGTAAACGTGTTGAACGCCGTCAAAATGGTTCCAGAGGTGTGCCGCATTTTTTGTGCAACGGCTAATTCGACTGAAGTGATTCTCGCTGAGACGGACCAAGGGCGAGCCATTCTGGGCGTGGTGGATGGCTTCTGTGCCCGTGGCATTGAAGGCGAGGAAGACATCCTGTGGCGCAAGAACCTGTTGCGGCAAATCGGCTACAAACTTTGAGCACCTTCCGTTACAACCGGGCGCTGAACATCACACCGTTCAGCGCCTCACACCTCACGCCTGAGGGGCTTTTGGGCGGTTTGGCAGCACGCGAGCGCCCAACGCCGAAGGAGCAGCGATAACCTCTGCCTGAGCCGTCGCGGGCGTCTCCCCTTCGACCTCACCATTCAACGCCTTGTGCATCTTCACGGTGTCCAGCGCCCCTACCCATTTGGCAATGGCCATTGTCCCGACGCCATTGCCGATGGTGTTGGTGATCGCTCGCGCTTCCGACATTCATCGCGCAGGCCACGAACACACCGCTGACCCTGACGGATCAGTTGATCGCAGTACCGATTCCGAAGAGCTGGTGCCGAGGACAGTGAACAGTTCTTCCTTGATGAATTTCAGAAACTTCCACAGGCTGAATCCGCTGTAGCGGCAGATCGGACCCAGTACAAAAATCACGAACACGGCACAGGTCAGGTAGACACAAGCCATCAGCTTGCCGAGCGAGAACAGCGAGCCAAAGCCGTATTTTCCGATGGTGAAGGCAATCGCCCCGAAGGCACCGATGGGGGCCAGACGCATGACCATGTTGACGATGCGAAACATGCCCTGCATCAGGCTGTCCAGCGTGTCGACGAACACCTTGGCACGAGGTCCGACATGCGCCAGGGCAATACCCAGCAGTAGGGAGAACAGCAATATTTGCAGCACGTTGCCCTTGGCGAAGGCATCCACGATGGTGTCGGGGATGATGTTCATCACAAAGTCCATGAACGACGCATGCTTCACGGCGCTGGTGTAGGTGGCCAGGCTGGACGTATCCAGCGTGGTGACATCGATGTTCATGCCGGCGCCGGGTTTGAACACATCGACAACCACCAGACCGACGACCAGTGCCAGGGTGGACACCACTTCGAAATAGATCAGCGCACGAAAGCCGACACGACCCAGCTCTTTCATGTTCTCCATGCGTGCAATGCCCGTGACCACCGTCAGGAAAATCACCGGGGCGAGGAGCATTTTGATCAGTTTGATGAACGCGTCGCCCAAGGGTTTGAGCGCTGTTCCGGTTTCGGGCACGAGCACTCCGACGATGGCGCCGAGGATCACGGCGATGAGCACTTGTACGTAAAGCTTGCCGAATATTCTTTTCATGACAGGGCCCTGATTTTTTATTGTTGTCAGGAAATGCCAAGGGGTCTGATCGGTGATCAGCCCCTTGGCGTTGTGCCGCCGCTTGAATCAGCGTTTGATCAACTCGATGACCGCATCGGTGATCTGGCGGGTGGTGGCCGTACCACCCAGATCCGGGGTATGCAGACCGCTCTCGGTCACCGCCTCGATGGCCGACATCAGGTGCTTCGCCGCGGCCGCTTCGCCCAGGTGTTCGAGCATCATTGCCGCCGTCCAGAACGTTGCGATCGGGTTGGCGACGCCTTTGCCGGTGATGTCGAAGGCCGAGCCGTGGATCGGTTCGAACATCGAGGGGAATTTGCGCGAGGGGTTCAGGTTGGCGGTCGGCGCGATGCCCAGGCTGCCGGACAACGCGGCGGCCAGATCGGACAGGATGTCGGCGTGCAGGTTGGTGGCGACGATCACGTCCAGCGTCGACGGTTTGAGCACCATGCGCGTGGTCACGGCGTCGACCAGTTCCTTGTCGATCTTCACATCAGGAAAGTCCTTGGCGACTTCATAGAAGATCTCGTCCCACAGCACCATGCCGTGACGCTGGGCGTTGGATTTGGTGACCATGGTCAGGTGTCTGCGTGGACGGCTTTGCGCCAGTTCGAAGGCGAAACGGTGAATGCGCTCGACCCCGGCACGGGTGAACACCGACACTTCGGTGGCGACTTCTTCGGGCAGCCCCCCGGTGGACACGACCGCCGTTGCCGGAGTACTCGCCCTCGGAGTTTTCACGCACCACGACCCAATCGATTTGATCGCCATTGAGCAGCGGGCTTTTGACCCCAGGCAGTACGCGAGCCGGACGCACGTTAGCGTATTGGTCGAAGTCCTGGCAGATCGGCAGACGCAGGCCCCACAGCGAAATGTGATCCGGTACGTTGAGCGCACCGACAGCGCCGAAGAAAATGGCGTCGAAGGTTTTCAGTTCTTCCAGGCCGCCTTCCGGGATGTAGTAGCCGTTTTTAAGGTAGTTGTCCGAGTTCCAGTCGAAGTGTTTGAAATCCAGTTCGAAGCCGGATTTCGTCGACAAGGCTTGCAGCACCTCGACGCCCGCGGCGATCACTTCTACACCGATACCGTCACCTGGAACCGCAGCAATTTTGTATGCGCTCATCAATAAACTCCACTCTCGTCACGTTCTTGGTGTGCCTGTCGAACGAGCTGGGCGTCACACCGCCGGCGGTGAGCAAACGCCTGACCGCGCTGGAAGCACGACTGGGTATACGCCTGGTCAACCGCACCACGCGCTCGATGAGCCTGACCTCGGAAGGTGAACTGTATTTTTCCCATGCCGCGCGCATCCTGACGCAGATCGATGAGGTCGAGCAGCTGATCAGCAGCAGTCGGGCGACGCCTAAAGGCCTGATTCGCGTCAATGCTTCGCTGGGATTCGGTCGGCGCTATATCGGCCCGGCCCTGGGCGCGTTCTTCGCGCAGTACCCGGAGGTGGAAATACAGCTGGAAATCAGCGACCACCCGCTCGACCTCACGACTCATGGCTTTGACCTGGGTATTCGTTTCGGCACGCTGCCGGACGCCGCTTTCCATGCCCGAAAGATCGCCTCCAATCGCCGTCTGTTATGCGCCTCGCCGCTGTACCTGGAAAAGCATGGCGTCCCCCAACGCCTGGCGGACTTACAGCAACACAACTGCATCTTCCTGCGCCAAAACGAAACGCCCTACGGCGTATGGAGTTTCACCAACGGTGGGCGCACGCAAAACATCAAGGTGCGCGGAGCGTTAGGCTGCAACGACGGTGAAGTGGCCCTGAACTGGGCGCTGGAAGGTTACGGCATTCTGTTGCGGGCCGAATGGGACATCGCCCGTTACGTGCGCAGTGGCCGCTTGCGCCTGGTGCTGGAGGACCAGACCCCCACCCGCGCCGATGTCTACGCCGTGTATCCACAACAGTTGCACCTGTCGGCGCGGGTACGCAGCCTGATCGATTTCCTGGTCGAGCGCTTCAAGCACATCGATCACCTGGAAGAACCGGAATCTACGCGCGAATGAACAGGGTTGGCGGGCGTCAACTCACGGCCAGAAGCGGTCACTGCAACGTCGTTTGTAGTGGATTGAGCCTTGGATTGCGCGCAGTCAGCAACTGACTTCACCTTGCGAGATCGCCATACTTGTTTTTTCCAACGTGGCGAAGGTTAATCTGACAATGGTGCAAGTGGATGCAAACCTGATTACTGACTGGCAAACATTCCACAGTGTTTTCGCAGAAAAATTCGGCTTTCCTAGCTTCTACGGCCGCAATATGGACGCCTGGGTTGATTGTCTTTCATACCTCGATGACCCCAGCGCAGAAATGTCGTCCATCCACGTTCAAAGCGGACATACGCTTTCATTGGTCATCGACAATGCCCAGAGCTTCAAGCGCCGCTGTCCTGAACAATTTGAAGCGCTTGTGGAATGTGCAGCTTTTGTGAACTGGCGAATCGTCGTTGCTGGTGGCACCCCGCTCCTTGCACTTGCTTTCAATGTCTAAATGCTCGCCCACATCAATCGACAGGGGTGTTATCAACGACTGCGACGGGGCGAAAATTGACCGTCCGGACAGGCTACTATCGGCCAAAAGCGGTCACTGGATGGCCCGCTTGATTCGCGACGCGGTAACGAGGTAAGTCAATTGGACGGTGAGATCGATCCCGATGCCGAGCGCGGTAATGAAGATGACTTCTGGCTAGGACAGAGCCGTCAGATCAAATGCATGGGGCAACACCGCGCCGAAAAATACGACGGCTTTTGGATTACTCAGAGTCAGCACGGCTCCGGCGAGAAGGCCCGCGCCTGCTGAGCGCTTTGGAGGTGCCTGCATTTGTTCGGTGTTCTTTGACCATAAGTTCCAGGCGATGAACAGGATAAAGGCAACGCCGAGCCATTTCACCGCGATGAAGACCGACTCGAACTGCTGGGTCAGTGCGGCAAGTCCGAGGGTGGCGACCAGCAGCCCAGGCAAACTGATCTACAGGCCGCGTTGATGTCGATGTGCGTGGCTAATCCAGGATGAACAGGTCCCCTTCCACATCCGTATCGCCGTGTTTACGACTCTCCGCCGCAGAGTCGTAGACGATCAGCAGAGCCTCCCCAGGCTGCTCGCCCGATTGGAACAGACACATGCCCTCAGCGTGATCGTTGCCTTGCCCGAAAGGCACCTCCAGCACCTTCTCCAATTGATCGGTGAAGACCACGCGTTCCTCGTCGGACGCGAAACCGCCGCGCCAGCGGAAGACCGTTACCGGACCGTCCTGCTCCATGGTGGGGCCCGCCAGGATCAGCAGATCGTCACCGCGGGTGCACAGGTCACGCAAGCCCAGGCCATTGAGCGCGAAGAAGTGCTTACGGTAGCGGCGCCCATCCGGACCGATCTTCTTCAGCACCAGCGTGTCAGACGAGGCGTCGTTCAACTCGGGTTCGATCTCCAACAACACGGCCCAGCCGCGTAGAACCGGTCCACGCAGCCCCAGCAGAAGGCGCGAGCCGATCACCACCAACCCTTCGATATCGAAGCCGTTGTCCTTACCCGGGATACGCAGGAAGTCGCGTAGCTGAGGATCTTCAGCAATCGCCGCGGTCAGGTCGTTACCGACTTCGTTGCCCTGCAACTGCGCCGCCGTACGTCCATCGGCATCCACTTTCCTGGCGAGTACATAGCTGTCGTTCTGCACCACAGGGATGCGGGCCAGCAGAAAGCGATTGCCGTCCGCCTCTACCGTCGACAGGCGCTTGATATTCTTCTGTGCAGAAGTGCCGGCCTCGGCCTTCTTGCGCTTCAGGCTATGGGAGCCCACCACCCAGAGGTAACCACTGTCATGGACATAGGCCAAGCCCTCGATATCGATCTCGGCGTCTTGTTTCGGTAGGGGCAAATCCAGATATTCCAGGAGTGGAAATGATTGGTGCTCGTCGCACCTTACGCCGCCGCCGGGCGTAGCATTCTGGATTTTCAGGCGTTCCAGGCTCGTGGTTTCGTCGTTCGCCACCCAGAGTGTGTCGTCAATCTGCTGAGCGACCGAAAGGCCATCGCGCAACGACGCAAACGCCGGATCAAAGCTCAACAGCGCAAAATTGCTTCGGTCGCTCATGAGCGGTCTCCTGTCTTTATGGCGCGCCGCGCCGGTTATTCAGAACCAGATTCTGCGCGTGTTCTTCGTCCAGTGCATGCACTCGTCCTGGCCGACCGGTCCACCGCTGATGGTTTGGTTCCTTCGCTGCCGCAAGCCAACCCACAATAGTTCCGTCAACTTCCAAAATAGCCGACTAACGGTTACGCCCGTGGGCACAAAGCCTGCAATAACTCCATCGACGAACATTTGACGTCAATCTACCGCCATACGAATTTCCTAATCAGCAGACCCAACTGACACAGCTCAATAGCGCAGGTTCGAGCGCAACTGTGGCCGCAACATTCTCCGCATACAGGATTCTTGACATGATCGACCTCGCCACCTGGAATTTAAGCATCCCTGAAGGCAGCCCACCGGCCACCATAGAAACGCCTCGACTGGCGCAAGGGTTCAAGGACCAGTATTTCAGTTCTGAAGCCGCTACCCTTTCCTTCTGGGCACCTGTGACCGGTTCCAGGACGGCCAACGCTATTTACCCGCGTAGCGAGTTGCGGGAAACCTATAGCGATGGAACGCTGCGCAACTGGCAGTATTCAGCGGCGGATAACACCCTGCGCGCGAGTCTGGCCGTCAATCAGGTTCCGAGCACCGGCAAGATCGTGATTGGCCAGATTCACAACAAGGACAGCAACAGCCCCATGGTGAAGCTGGAATACCAGTACAAAACGTCGACTTCGACGGGAAACATTGTCGCCAAGGTGCGCATGCGTCCCGACGATGAAGAAGGCCAGGTCATTACCATTGCGACGGGTGTGCCGCTCAACCGCGACTTTTCCTACCAGATCCACCTCAGCCCGAAGGGCGCGCTGGGCATCAGCGCAGCAGGATACAACTGGAGAACCACCATCGACCCGAGCTGGAAGACCAAACCACTGTATTTCAAAGCCGGTGCGTATGTGCAGGACAACACCGGCTATCCCAGCGAGGGTGGAAAAGTGACGTTCAGGATGCTGGAGATCCATCACAAAATTTAGTCGCTTCATTGGGTCACTACCGTCGGCACGCCGATCCGAAGGGTGAAGACTTTAGTGGATTTCCTCGTCGATCGGCTACCAAGTGACTAGCTGTCAGTGAACTCAACCGCGCAGGCCGCAGATGCCCTCGAAGCCTTTCAAAACCATTGCGTGCGCATACAGTGGGATACGCTGCTATCGCAGGCGGGTTGAGGGGTTGGTGAAGAAACACACAGCCAGCTCATAAACAGCCTTACACGCTCCGCGTACCTACAGTCAGAATGGGACAGGGTGAAAGTTCTCGCGACTGGCAGCTTCGGGTCGATTGCAACTGGTCGCGGATGGCCGGAGTCGGCGAGGAGCGACCGGCGGACAAGCTGCTGGCATGTCGGCATACGCTGTTTGATTTGAGCTTTTGGCGGCAACCGATGGCGATACTTACCGGGATACCTCAACACGCGCCCTCAAAAATCCCGCCCCAGTCGCTGAGGCGCTCCTTGCGAGGCTTTTAATAGCGAATACATTCACTGATCCGCAGACCCCGTAACGGCGAAAATGTTGCAGGGCACTTGATACAGAACATGCTCCGTCGTACTGCCCACCCATTTGCCCAGTCCCTTGCGATGCGCATTTCCCATGACGATCACATCGGCCCGGTGATGCCCTGCAAAGTCGGCCAGCGCTTTGCCAGGTGGCCCTTCAACGAAGTGTTGTCGCTCAGTGGGCACACCGTAGTGGTCGGCCAATGCGATAAATGACTTTTGCAGTGACTTGCGCACATCGCTGCTGAAACCTGGCATCGTCACTGCACCAGCGCCTGCGTCGGATATATGTGTCAGCGATAGATCGTAGGCATGCAGCAGATGCAGTTCCGCGCTGCATTGCATTGACAATCCGTTCGCCGCCTGGATGATGCGGTCGTTGATGCCAGTGATCTGAGTCTCAGGTTTTGACGGATCGACTGCCGCCACTACCACCCGCGGAAGTGGACACCTGACTGCGCTGACCAGATGCACAGCCACCGGACATTCGCGCAACAGGTGCCAATCCAGAGGCGTAATGAAAACGCGTTTGAGCGCTGACTCGTGTTGCACGTCCTTGATAACCAGATCCGGCTGCATTTCTGCCACATGCCGAAGTATTTCTTGCAGCGCGGTTCGCGTGACAAGCACTTCGGTACTCACCATGACCCCGCGCTCGCGTATTAGATCGGCCTCATCCGTCAACCATTTTTCGTTCTCTTGCTGACAGGCCTCACGAAAACGTGCACCAGCGCTCTTCAAACCCAAGAGGTTGGAGTCTTCGATAAACACCGTGATGTGCAGCGCTGCGCCGGTGGCTTCGGCAATGGCGACAGCTCGCTCCAACGCCGGTGTGTGACGCATGCCTGGACCGGCTATCAGAAAAAGTCGTTGATATTGGCTCATGTAACACCTCCAAACGTTCCGGGATATCTAGCTCCCCCCAGCGCTCTCGCCTGTCACACCACCGACGATTTACTATCGCCTCAACTATATGGATCGACACTATCAATATACGCCTGGATACCCGAGGTTGAAGCCATAGGCTTTGAGGATGGCGTGGACCTCGCTCATGCGAACGTCCTTACTTCGCCGACCCGCCACGCGGCTTGTAAAAAAGAAACATCGAGGTCTCGGTGGTCTTGATGTATTTCCTGGCCCAAACGGGTTTCGCCTTCCTGTCGTGGAAATACATCGCGCCATAGGTTCGGTCGTTCAGTTGTTTGTTGAGCGCTTTGCGCGCGATTTCCTTGGCAATCGCGTATTGGGTTTCTTCCTGGACCTGATCCGAGCGTCCATCACACCACCACGAAAACTGACAATTCCTGGTTTCAGAACCCTGCTTGACCACGGCGCATACCGTGTCCGGAAAGCCATCATGGCCCAGACGATTCATGACGACGCTGGCGACGGCTTCCATGTCCGCGGACGATTTGCCTTTGGCTTCCCAGTAAATGGAGCGGGCCAGACAGGTAATTACATCATCCATGGGCGACTGACCGGCCGGATCGATCGCCTGAGCCTCGGAGGTGGTGATGGTTTCGGACTTGGGCACCGGCACATCGGTGCCCTTCTCCGCGGCTTTCTGCTCCAGGACCTCGGCCTTGTCCTCAGCCACTTCCTTTTTTTGCTCCTGCTCAGACGCGATGGCCGGGCCGGCGAGAAGGGTTATTGCGAAGCAGGTGGATATCCAGATAACTCGCATGATCGACCCTTCGGACGGAACCGGGAGCACGCCGCACTGGCGACTTTGCTTGATTGTAGTTGCCAAAATTCATTCCAACAGATGGACAAAAAAACTGTGTTTGGACGCGAAAAGGCATTGCACTCGCGGGGGTGAAATCGCGCATCATGGGCGCAGTCAGCTCAAGGGGATTTCCATGCGCTTCAAATCATCTGCTATGCGTCTTGCCACGTTGTCACTGGGGATGTTGTACGCCGTGAATGCGTTGGCGGCCGACGAGAAACAACTGATTGATTCGATCAACCTCTACCGCAGCCAGGTGCAGCGCTGCGCGGGTCAGGTCTCGCAGGAACTGCCACCGCTGGCCGGCGATCCACGGCTGGCGCTGAACGCCAACAGCGTCGGCAATCTGCAGCAGGCAATGGCCAGCGCGGGTTATCCGATGAAGAATGTGCAGGCGATCAGCCTGTCCGGGCCGCGTGATGCGCCGTCGGCGATGAAAGCCATTCAGGAAAGCTTTTGCCAGATCGTGCTGGACCCGCAATTCGTCGATGTCGGCGTCAGCCGCCAGGACCGTGAGTGGCGCATCGTGCTGGCACGTCCGCTGTTGAGCGCTCGTCTGGGCGACTGGCAGGCGGAAGGTCAGAAGCTGCTGGCCGAGCTCAACATCGCACGCAGTCAGCCGCGCCAGTGCGGCACGCAATCCTTTGCCGCCACCACGCCACTGGCCTGGAACGCCACGCTGGCGACGGCGGCCGAGGAGCACGCCCGGTCAATGGCCAACAACAATTACTTCGATCACAAGGACCGCGATGGCCGCATGCCGGGTGATCGAGCTGAATTGGCTGGTTATAGCGGCGGGCTGATCGGCGAGAACATCGCTGCCGGACAAGACACCGTGCGCAAGGTGGTCGATGGCTGGGTGTCCAGCGCCGGTCACTGCGCGAACCTGATGAACCCACAGTACCGGGAGTTGGGCGCGGCATATGCGGTTGATCCGAAGAGTGATCCGGGGATTTACTGGACGGTGATGTTCGGGACGCCATAAACGCCCGGTTTTTTTGCAGGCACAAACCCGGAGCTCACTTTTGGGCGCCGGACAGTAAAAACCCGTCATGGATTTTGTCGATCACTGGGTCATCAATAGTGATTGGACGACCTGCCAAGCAACGAAGCACTGATGGGGCGCTTCACGCCTCCACCTGCACCACCTCAATCCCGAGCTTTTGATAGTCCTCGACATTGCCCGACGCCACATGACGCTCGGTGATCAGGGTATGAATACGCTGACACGGCGCGACCACGAACGGCTCCACCGCCCCCAGTTTGTCGGCGGTGGTGACGGCAACGACATGGGAGGCGCTGGCGAGCATCGCCTGTTTGACCGGCACCTCGTCGAAATGCAGGGAGCTGATGCCGACTTCCGGGTGAATCGCACAGACGCCGGTGAACAACAGATCAGCCTTGATGCCCTCGATCAGCCGCAGGGTTTCATGTCCGCTGGCCGACAGGGTCGCGGGATTGAGTTGCCCGCCGGCCAGAATCACCGTGATGCCTTTGTATTCGGCCAGGGTGATCGCAATCATCGGCGAGGCGGTGACGGCCGTAATGGCAATGTCCGAAGGTAGAGAACGGGCGATTTGCAGCGTCGTGCTCCCCGAATCGAAAATCACAATCTGGCCGTTGTGTACCTGGCGTGCGGCGAGTTGCGCCAGGTGTGTTTTCACTTCATCGGTTTCACTGACGCGGGTGAAATAATCCTTGCCGGTGTCCTTGGGCCGCGGCAGTGCCCCGCCGTGCACCCGCTGCACCAGCCCGGCGGTGGCCAGCTCCGCCAGATCACGGCGAATGGTGTCTTCGGACACTGCGAAATGCAGGCTCAGCTCACTAGCCATGACCTTGCCGTCACGTTCGAGAATCAACAGGATTTTTTGCCGGCGCAGATGAGGGAGCTCGGCGGCTGAGTGTGAGTCGTGCATGTTTTTGCCTGTTTTTGCGCGAAATTGCGTGCTTGTGCGAGACTAGCCAAAGCGCGGGATAAACACAAACCACCCGGACATCAATTGTTTCGATAATTCAAATCATGAAGCCGAATTTTTTATTTGTTTGTGACTTGTTCAAGATGGCGCCATCACACATATTTTGGATGAAAACTTCATGAATCTAAACTTTGCCTTTGCCTGCATGATCGTGGTCTCGTTCGCGATTGCGTTGGGTCACGCCTGATCAGCAGAAGCCAAAGGCCATTCGCTCCCTCCTCCATCCAGAGTCGACTCATGCTGTGTTCCCTTGTATCGAACGGCGCTCTCGTCACGCCTGAAAGGCCGGATACAACGGTGCCCTGGTGGAGCTTTACCAAAACCGTGCTCGCTGCTGCCGCGCTGTCACTGGTGCGTGACGGGTTGATCGACCTTGACGACACCGTTGCTGAAGGCCCCTTCACGCTGCGCCAACTGCTGCGGCACGAGGCCGGGCTGGCGGATTATGGCGAACTCGCCGACTACCACAACGCCGTGGCCCGCCATGAGACGCCCTGGCCGGCCGATGACATGCTGCAACGCCTTGATGCCAGCCGATTGCGCTACGCACCCGGGGACGGTTGGCGCTATTCGAACGTCGGCTATCTGTTCGTCGTGCGACTGATTGAACGCGTGACGGGGGCGCACGCTTGAAGCAGCGCTCACGGAGCGTGTGTTCGCCCCCCTCGGTTTATCCCGCGTACGCCTCGCCAAAACGCAAGCCGATCTGGACGGCGTGAACATGGGGAGCGCGCCAACCTACGACCCCGGCTGGGTGTATCACGGCTTGCTGGTTGGCCCACTTGAGGAAGCCGCCCTTTGTCTGGACGGTCTGCTGGCCGGCAACCTTCTGCCAAACGCGCTGCTGCAAGCGATGCAAACGGTACGCGTCCTCGGCGGCCCGATTCCCGGTCGCCCGTGGACTTCCCCGGGCTACGGTCTCGGCCTGATGCAGGGTTTGGTCACGGGCGATCTGACGTTGAGCGGACACACCGGCGCCGGCCCGGGCAGCGTAGTGGCGGTCTATCGCTGCGTTGATGGCGAAAACGCGGCGAGTTGCGTGGTCTTTCATGAAGGCGCCGACGAAGGGGTTGCCGAAGCAGAAGTGGTCGAACGCCTGTCGGCAGTCCTTGGGAAAAACCGGTAGAAAAGCCGTAACCCTTCCCCGCATGGTCTATAACCAGTGGCGACATGATTTGGATCAGGGAACCTTGAAGGCGCCCTCGCTAAATTGATCTCTTGAAAAAAGCCGACAAGTGACTGTCCGCTAGGAGATTCCCCGCATGAAAGCCCTGAAAATAGCCGCCAGTGATTCCGCGTTCGATTGTTTCCAGACCTCCCGAGAAGTGATCCCGCTCAATCAAACCGACTACACCGACGTCGCGGTTGCGGTGTTCTCTGTGGAGGATGTGATGGCGGGCGCCCTGGACGCCCTGCAGCGTACCGGTTTCGATATCCCCATTTTTCTCGTCGCCTCTCCCGGTTCCGGCAACCGCGCCCGGGACGTCTACAAGCACCTGCAAGATGTGCTGCTTCAGGTGAATGGCATTTTTGACCCCTCGCGCAATAACGCCGAATACCATGGCAACCAATTGGAGACCGCGGCAAAAGCCTATGAAGAAAGTCTCCTGCCGCCCTTCTTCGACGCGCTCAAGCACTACACCGAATCGGCCAACGCTACGTTCGCCTGCCCTGGCCACCAGGGCGGCCAGTTTTTCCGCAAACACCCGGCTGGCCGGCAGTTCTTCGACTTCTTCGGCGAGACTCTATTTCGCGCCGACATGTGCAACGCCGACGTCAAGCTCGGCGACTTGCTGATCCACGAAGGCCCGGCACTTCAGGCGCAAAAACACGCGGCGCAGGTGTTCAACGCCGACAAGACCTACTTCGTGCTCAATGGCACATCGGCCTCTAACAAGGTGGTCACCAATGCGCTACTCACGCCTGGCGATCTGGTGCTGTTCGATCGAAACAACCACAAATCCAATCACCAAGGTGCGTTGATCCAGGCGGGGGCTACCCCGGTTTACCTGGAAACCGCGCGCAACCCTTATGGTTTTATCGGCGGGATTGACGCCCATTGTTTCGAAGAAGGTTACCTGCGCGAACTCATCAGCGAAGTGGCACCGGACAAGGCCCAACTGCCACGGCCGTTTCGTCTGGCGATCATTCAGCTGGGCACCTATGACGGCACCATCTACAACGCCAGACAAGTCGTCGATCGCATCGGCAAACTGTGCGACTACATCCTGTTTGACTCGGCATGGGTGGGTTACGAACAGTTCATCCCGATGATGAAGGATTGCTCGCCGTTGCTGCTGGATCTGCATGAAAACGATCCCGGTATATTTGTCACTCAATCGGTGCACAAACAGCAGGCGGGGTTTTCCCAGGCGTCGCAGATCCACAAGAAAGATCGCCATATCAAAGGCCAGGCCCGTTATTGCAACCATGCACGGCTGAACAACGCCTTCATGGCCCAAGCCTCTACCAGCCCGTTTTATCCGCTGTTCGCCTCACTGGATGTGAACGCGCGCATCCATTCCGGCCGCAGTGGCCTGCGCCTGTGGGAAGACTGTGTGAAGTTCGGCATCGACGCGCGCAAATTGATTCTGGAAGCGTGCACCATGGTTCGCCCCTTCGTGCCGGACACCATTGACGGTCGCCCCTGGCAGGACCATCCGACTGAGGACATCGCCAACGACATCCGGTTTTTCGAATTCCATCCGAAGGATCGCTGGCATGCCTTCAGTGGTTACGCCGACAAGCAATACTTCATCGACCCCTGCAAGTTGCTGTTCACCACGCCAGGCATCGACCCGGTCGATGGCAGTTACACCGACTTCGGCATCCATGCCGGCATCCTCGCCAACTTCCTGCGCGAGAATGGCATCGTTCCTGAAAAGTGCGACCTGAACTCGATTCTGTTCCTGCTCACCCCTGCCGAAGACTGGGCAAAGATGACGCATCTCGCCGCACAGATCGCACGCTTTGAACGCTTCATCAGTGATGACGCACCGATGAGCCGGGTGTTGCCGGCCATCTATGCAACGCATCAGGAGCGCTATCGCAACTACACCATTCGCCAACTCTGCCAGGAGATGCACGACCTCTACCGCACCCACAACGTCCAGCAATTGCAGAAGGCAATGTTCCGCAAGGAACACTTCCCGAAAAAGGCGATGAACCCGCAGGCAGCACAGTTCGAATTCATCCGTGGCAACGTCGAACTGGTGGCGCTGGCGGACGCGGAGGGTCGCATCGCTGCCGAAGGTGCCCTTCCCTATCCACCCGGCGTGCTCTGCGTGGTGCCCGGGGAAATATGGGGAGGCGCGGTGCTCAAGTACTTCCTGGCGCTGGAGGAAGGTATCAACGCTCTTCCTGGCTTCACCCCGGAACTCCAGGGCGTGTATTTGAAACAAGAAGGTGGTCGCATTCGAGCCTATGGGTACGTGATCAAGCCTTGAGTCTTCACACCGACCCCACAATAAACGCCCGCAACCACTGATGCGCCGGATCGCGATGGCAGCGCTCCGGCCAGAGCATGCTCATCTCGTAACCCGGCACCTCCAGCGGTGGCTCGAACACCGCCAGCCCGTTTACGTCACGAACCAGCCGTGCTGGCAGCATCGCCACCAGATCCGTGCTCTCCAGCACCGAGCGGACAAACAGGAAATGCGGAACCGACAGAACGACCCGACGCGTCAGCCCGACTTCAGCGAGCGCCCTGTCAGTGGTGCCGTGAAAGCCGCCGCCATCCGGCGACACGATCACATGATCGAGCTCGCAGAATTGCGCCAGAGTCGGCCGCTTTTGCAGACGCGGATGGTCGGCACGCCCCACCAGCACATAGCGTTCGGTAAACAATGCCCGGCGATGCAAACCGGGTGGCGAGTCCTCGCGGGTATGAAAAGCCAGATCGATGGCGCCCTGCTCCGCTTGTTTGGCCAACCGTGGCGGCACCAGGTCAAACACCGCCAGGCGCGTGCCCGGTGCTGCCGAGCGCAGCCCGGCCAATGCGGGCAACAGGATGGTCGACTCGCCGTAATCGGACGCCATGACCTTCCACGTCTGTTGCGCCTCGGCCGGGTTGAAAGCGTCCGCGGGCGACACGGCGCGCTCCAGAGCTTCCAGTGCCTGGCGCAGCGGTTCGCGCAATTCATCGGCCCGGGCGGTGGGCCGCATGCCCCGTGGGCCCGGCAGCAACAGCGGATCGCCGAAAATATCGCGCAACTTCGCCAGGTGCACACTCACCGACGGTTGCGACAGATTCAGACGGTGAGCCGCGCGGGTCACATTGTGTTCCGAAAGCAGGACATCAAGGGTCAGCAACAGGTTGATGTCCAGGCGCCGCAGATTATTCATCACAATACCTGACATATTGGTTATTCATTTCCAATATACCGGTCAACGTCCGATCCTGCAGCCTCCAGACACCGGAGACTCAGTGATGAATGTTTTGCTCGTTTATGCCCACCCTGAACCCAAGTCCTTGAACGGCTCGCTCAAAGACTTCGCCATCGAACGGCTGGAAGCTGCCGGCCACCAGGTCCAGGTTTCAGACTTGTACGCGATGAACTGGAAAGCCTCGCTGGATGCCGATGACAGCCTCGGCCGGCCCACCAACTCGCGCTTCGATCCGTCGCTGGACTCCAAGCGTGCGTACGCAGAAGGCGTGCAACAACACGACATCGCGTGTGAGCAGGAGAAGCTGATGTGGGCGGACGCGGTGATTCTGCAATTTCCCCTGTGGTGGTTCTCGATGCCGGCGATCCTCAAAGGCTGGGTGGAGCGGGTCTACGCCTATGGTTTCGCCTATGGCGTGGGGGAACACTCCGACGCGCGCTGGGGCGACCGTTATGGGGAAGGCACGCTGGCGGGCAAGCGGGCGATGCTGGTCGTGACTGCCGGCGGCTGGGAGTCTCATTACAGCCCGAGGGGGATCAACGGCCCGATCGACGACCTGCTATTCCCGATCCACCACGGCGTGTTGTTTTACCCCGGTTTCGACGTGCTGCCACCGTTCATGATCTATCGCACTGGCCGAATGGACGACGCACGCTTTTCAGCGACGTGTGACTCACTTGGGCAGCGGCTGGATGACCTTTGGACGACGCAGCCCATCGCGTTTCGTCCGCAGAATTCGGGGGCGTATGAGATTCCGCAACTGACCTTGCGCGACGAGATTGCTGCGGATGAATTCGGTTTTGCGGCTCACATTGGGGAATCAGCCCGGGGTTGAGCGTGATGGCGAGTGGATATCTGCGCGAAGCCGATTATGCTTCAGGAAACCTTGCAGCGATGCGAGGCCGTCAGCCTGTGTGCATGCTTCGCGCAATCCGTAATCCGACGACATCAGCCCCAGGGCCTGGGTGCGGCAAAAAAGGTAGTGAGGTACTCCGGCCTACAACAAGAACGACGGAGAAGACTCATGGCCGCAATCGACAACACATCCACGGGCAGCGCGCCCCACCACGGGATCACCAAGGAGGAGCGCAAGGTCATTTTTGCCTCGTCCCTGGGTACCGTGTTCGAGTGGTACGACTTTTACCTTTACGGCTCCCTCGCTGCGATCATCGCCAAGCACTTCTTCGCCGGTGTCAATGAGACAACGTCCTTCATCTTCGCGCTGCTTGCGTTCGCCGCGGGCTTCGCGGTACGCCCCTTCGGCGCCATCGTGTTCGGCCGACTGGGCGACATGATCGGGCGCAAACACACCTTTCTCATCACCATCGTGATCATGGGTATCTCCACGGCCGTAGTGGGCTTTTTGCCCGGCTACGCGACCATCGGCGTGGCAGCGCCGGTCATTCTGATCAGCCTGCGCCTGCTGCAAGGCCTGGCCCTGGGCGGTGAGTACGGCGGCGCGGCGACCTACGTGGCCGAACATGCGCCGAAAGGTAAGCGCGGCTACTTCACTTCGTGGATTCAAACCACTGCGACCCTCGGTCTGTTCCTTTCGCTGCTGGTGATCCTCGCCTGCCGCACCATCCTCGGCACCGAAGCCTTCGAGGCCTGGGGCTGGCGGATTCCCTTCCTGCTGTCGATCCTGCTGCTGATCGTCTCGGTGTACATCCGCCTGCAACTCAGCGAGTCGCCGGTGTTCTTGAAGATGAAAGCCGAAGGCAAGTCCTCCAAGGCGCCGCTGACCGAATCCTTCGCCCGCTGGGACAACCTCAAAATCGTGATCATGGCCCTGCTCGGCGGCACTGCCGGTCAGGCCGTCGTCTGGTACACCGGGCAGTTCTACGCGTTGTTCTTCCTGCTGCAGACGCTGAAGATCGATCCGCAGACCGCCAACTTGCTGATTGCCGGCTCCCTGCTGATCGGCACGCCGTTCTTCGTCATATTCGGCAGCCTGTCCGACCGCATCGGCCGCAAAGGGATCATCATGGCCGGCTGCATTCTCGCGGCGCTGACCTACTTCCCGATCTTCCATGCGTTGACCCAATACGGAAACCCCGACGTGTTCATCGCGCAGGAGAAGAACCCGGTGACAGTGGTCGCCGATCCTGACCAGTGCTCGTTCCAGTTCGACCCGGTGGGCAAGGCCAAATTCACCAGCTCCTGCGACCTCGCCAAGACGGTGCTGGCGAAGAGGGCCATCCCCTACAAGAACGAGAAAGCTGAGCCTGGCGCCGTCGCGCAGGTCCGCATCGGGAACAAGGTGATCCCGAGCTTCGAGGGCACCGGCATGCCGGCCGCCGACTTCAAGGCCAAGAACGACGCCTTCACCGCCTCCCTCGGCACCGCGCTCAAAGACGCCGGCTACCCCGAGAAAGCCGACCCGGCCAAGACCAACTATCCGATGGTGCTTCTGCTCCTGACCATCCTGGTGATCTACGTGACCATGGTCTACGGTCCGATTGCCGCCTGGCTGGTGGAACTCTTTCCGGCGCGCATCCGGTACACCTCGATGTCGCTGCCCTACCACATCGGCAATGGCTGGTTCGGCGGCTTCCTGCCCACGGTGGCGTTCGCCATGGTCGCGGCCACGGGTGATATCTACTACGGGCTTTGGTACCCCATCGTCATCGCCGTGATGACGGCCATTCTTGGCATATTCTTCATGCCGGAAACCAAGGATCGGGAAATTCATCACACCTAAGGCTGGCACCCGCCCTCTCCTGCCAGGGAGAGGGCAATCCAGAGACGATCAAACGGTCTACGCTCATCCAAATGGCTTCGGGGCTCCTTCCCCGCGCACTGATGGGGTACACCGTCATGATCCGTCTGTTAACCGCTTTTATGCTGCTTGCGCTCAGCATCCCGGCACAGGCCGGGGTGACGCCATTTCCTGCTGCCTTTCGAGTTCAGGACATCCCGGTCGAAGGCGTCACGCTCCATGTGCGCGTCGGCGGCAAGGGGCCCGCCGTGGTGCTACTGCATGGCTTCGGCGACACCGGCGACATGTGGGCGCCACTGGCCGCCGATCTGGCCAAGGATCACACCGTCGTCGTGCCGGACCTTCGCGGCATGGGCTTGTCGTCGATCCCGGACAGCGGCTACGACAAGAAAACCCAGGCCGGCGACATCCGTGCGCTGTTGGCAGCGCTGGGTATCGAACACTCGGTGGTTATCGGCCACGACATCGGCACCATGGTCGCCTTCGCCTACGCCACGAGCTATCCGCAGCTGACCGACCGCCTGGTGGTGATGGATGCGCCCGTGCCGGGCATTCCTCCTTGGAACGACATTGTCCGCTCACCGATGTTGTGGCACTTCGACTTCTGCGGACCGGATGCCGAACGCCTGGTCGCCGGTCGTGAGCGCATCTACCTGGACCGGTTCTGGAACGAGTTCGCGGGCGACCCCACCAAAGTGGATGAAGCCACCCGTCAGCATTACGCCAAGCTCTATGCCCGACCCGGCGCCATGCACGCGGCCTTCGCCCAGTTCCGCAGCATTCGTCAGGACGCGGTGGACAACGAAGCGTCGATGGCGACGCGGCTGACGATGCCGGTGCTGGCCGTCGGTGGGGAAACATCCTTTGCGGAGAATGAAGCGATCGTGATGCGCAATGCAGCGGACACTGTGACGCAGGTGGTCATTCCGGGGGCGGGACATTGGCTGATGGAGGAAGCGCCAACACAGACCATTCGAGCGATTCGCGACTTTATTGCGCAGTAATGCAACCCGCACTGTGTAGCAGCTGGCGAAGCCTGCGTTCGGCTGCGCAGCAGTCGTAATGTTCAGACAATGCGATGTTTCAGGAAAACCGTGTATTCAGGTTTTACGACTGCTGCGCAGCCGAACGCAGGCTTCGCCTGCTGCTACACAGTGCGGGGCGTAATTGATCTATTTGTTCGGCTCGTCAGGAACGCAAAACGCCAATCGCCCGCCGATATTTTTCAATGCGTTCCAGGTCTTCCCACGACGGCTGCGCGATTCGCGACAAGTCGCTGTTCTCTTCCAGATCCGCCAGTTTCACCACCCGGCCAATCGGGTTCTGCGCCGCGCGTTCGACGAAGGTTTCATAGGACTCCCCCGGCACTTTGGTGACCGATTCGATGGCCGTCAGTACGGCTTCGCTGAACCCTTCCTTGCGCAGGTCATCAAGGCTGATGCCGCAGTCTTCGACCACGTCATGCAGCACCGCGACGATGCGTTCTTCCAGCGTCGTGACCCGCAGCATGACTTTCAGCGGATGCAGGATGTAAGGGCTACCGCCCTTGTCGACCTGCCCCTCATGCGCAGTGGCGGCGATGGCAATGGCGCGTTCCAGTGTTTGAGTCATCTTGCAGCTCCCAGGCTTGAATGCCTTAACGGTCGTTGGGTCAGAGCACCACAATGCCTTCCTCAAGCGCTGAGGCGAAAATATCGTGTGCAGGCACGTTGATCCAGGTTGCAGCATCGATTTCGCCCACTGACGCAAGCCAGCGCCCAACCATCTCGTAACCAAGCGTATAGCCAAGCCATTTCGGATGAGCACCAAAACCGAAAAACCACTCACTGTGATTGTAATGCGTGGACTCAAGGGTCTTCAGGTCTACCGGGAAGCGAAGCAGATCGGCGTCGGTAACGGCACACTCCCAAGGCTCTGGGTCATTGCCGAGCAAATGCCGGACGAACTGTCCGGCAAGTCCCTCGCTGACCAAGGCTTCACCTAACGTCCAACCGTAACCAGGCCCCGCCATGCGCAGGCAATGATGAACCTCATGGACGATTTGTCGATGCAGCGTGCCCGTGCGCAGGCTGGGCAAAAAATTCGGGTTGTCTGGATCGATGGTCATCGTGAACATTGAGCTTCGATAAGCGCGCCCCAAGAGGCCCATTTCAGGAATGGTCTCGCCAGGGAGCCGCTGGATCAACACATCAAGTCGCGCAGGCGTAATCAGACGGGAGACCGTCTTGTAAGCGGCGTCAAATTCGCCGATCAAATCGGAGCGAAGTTCAGCAAGGCTCCCCGAGGCTTCCAGCCAATGCAGTGTCCATGCGTCCATTGTTACCTCTGAAAACTGTCACGAAGCCTAAAAACTCAGCCCAACAGATGCTGTGAGATGAGTTTGGAAATCTCGACCATCGACGTCCTCCCAGTGAATTCAAACTTCACTCTGCCCAGCGCCGAGAAGTAGATTTCCAGCTCAGAATCCAGGTCGAAGGTGCCCGAGGTTTCCACGGAGTAAGCGACGATGTTTTTGTAAGGCAACGAAGTGAAATCTTTTTTGCTGCCGGTGATGCCTTGCACGTTCACCGCGATGATTCGTTTGTTGGTAAACACCACGCCGTCGCGCATGGATTTATAGGCATCAATGACCTGCTCGCCGTCCAGCAGCAGCGCGGTGACTCGCTCCGCGTACTCGTTGTTTTGCTTGAGTTTGAAAAAGCCTTTGTTGTTGAAATCGATCATCCGCCATCCCCTTCCTTAAAGAGTGTTCCCTGGATTGCCAGCGCGTGGCGCGGCGAGCATACCATCGGGCCTGCGCTTTTTGCGCCCCCTCCCACAGCGGATCTGAAAAACCAATGGAACCCCGCGCCTCATCGCGTTTTCGAAACCCTATCAGCGCTGATCTTTGATCAAACAAGGCGCCATTGGAGAGGAAATCCCGATGAACAGTAGACTGCTGCTTCTGCTTGCCAGCCTGAGTCCCACCCTGGTCATGGCTGAAGGCTGTGACGTGCTGACCCGCTCTCAAAGCCCTTCCGTGCCGGTGGTCGAAACGCATAGCTGCTATGAGTACGAAGGCATGCCGGTGAACGCCATCAATTGGTCATGCAGCAACGAGAGCAAAGACATGCTGGCCAGTACCAAGAAAAAAGTCGAACAGTGCGCCGATCATTCTCAGGCCACTTGCATCGCCACGTTGACGCAAGAATCGCTGGCCAATCCTCACTCCACCAGCAAAGACAAGAACAGCACATCGCTGAATATTCCGAACAATGCTCAGGTCACTACGTATTACTACGGCGCTGAGCATTTGAGTCAGGCGAAAATTGATTGCGAGTCGGGTGGTGGTCACTGGAAAACGAAATAGCCGCTCAAGAACGCAACAGCCCCTTCACCATCGGAATGCAAGCGAGTTGCAGACCGGAGGGCGAATGGTAAATAGCCGTCTGCTCACCGACGAAACCGCATTGCCGGTAGAAGTGAGCGGCGTTCAACGTAGCGTCCAGTTGAACTTCCTCCAGCCCCAGATCCCGCGCCAGGCACTCAAGGTAATCCAGAATGCGCTTGCCAATGCCCTGCTGCATAAAACCAGGCAGGACAAAGATCGCGCCGATTTCACGCCTCTCCAGATCAAGCATGCCTGTCGCCACAGGTTCTCCCTGAATACACCCCAGATAAAAGTGTTTTTCCATCAGGTCGCAATATCCGTCCTCAGCGGCCCCTGCCGTCCAGACGTCCATTTGCTGCGGGGTATAGGCGCCGATGCACTGATGCCGTATCGCGTGACGGCGAATGTCGAATGCCGCCCGGCAATCGCCTTGATGGGCTCGTTTGATCTCTAACACTTCAATCTCCGTTAGCCATCGGCGGACGGAGAACTAAAAAGCCCCGTCCATTTCTGGCGGGGCCTTGGTGAATACGTCAGGTTCCAAGCACGCATGACCTCATGGCCCGCCGGAAGCGGTCATGGAGGAATACATCATGTACATGCGGGATGTGTAAGTCATGGGCAGATAGTGTTGTTGGAGACGTGGGTTGTCAATCGCCCGGCCCCAAGCAGCGTTGGTCAACCCTTAATGGACGCTTCAATCGCAGCGATGTCGATCTTTCCCATCTCCATCATGGCGTCGAACGCACGCTTGGCCGCGGCTTGATCAGGATTGGTGATCGCAGCGGTCAGAACACGTGGTGTGATCTGCCATGACACTCCCCACTTGTCCTGGCACCAGCCGCATACATTTTCCTGGCCGCCATTCCCGACAATCGCGTTCCACAAGCGGTCCGTTTCGGCTTGGTCGTCGGTCGCAACCTGGAACGAAAAAGCCTCGTTGTGCTTGATCGCCGAGCCCCCGTTCAGTCCGAGACAAGGGATGCCCATCACCGTGAACTCGACTGTCAGGACATCGCCCTGCTTGCCTGCCGGATAGTCGCCGGGCGCGCGAAGGACAGCTCCCACAGCGCTGTCGGGAAACGTTTCGGCGTAGAACGTCGCTGCATCCAACGCGGTGCCGTCGTACCACAGACAAATCGTGTTTTTGCTGATCATCTTGGTTCTCCAGAATCGGAATGGGTTCGTGCATTTTAGCAGCGCATTCAGCGGCACGGCTTTGGCTACTCTTCAGTAGCTGCTCCGCATTGGAGGCGATAACATCCCGGCCTCGCATGGATAGTGCGAACACATACTCAAAGGATGAACACATGAGCCGCACCGAACACATCTGCCTGATGGCGACCTATAACAAATGGATGAACGCAAAGATCTATGGGGCAACCAGTTGCTTGTCCGATGATGAGCTCTCAGCCGATAGAAAAGCGTTCTTCAAATCTATTCTCGGGACGCTAAACCACGTGGCGATCGGAGACACTGTGTGGCTAAAGCGATTCGCCAAGCATCCAGCGGACCACTCGGCACTGGAGCCGGTGAGGCAACTTTGCGATCCGAAAAGCCTCGACCAATTGTTGTTCTCTACTATTCCAGAGCTCTCAGTGCATCGAGAGAGACTCGATCAGATAATTGTCGAATGGGCTCACTCTATTACAGAGTCCGATCTGGACCACACTCTCCATTACGCCAGCATGAAAGGTGTAGTGTCCGATAAGGATTTTTACAGCCTGGTCATGCATTTTTTCAACCATCAAACCCATCACCGTGGCCAGGTTACTACGCTGCTTTCACAGGCTGGTATTGACATAGTTGATACAGATTTAGTCTTTCTCATTCCATCCCAATCCTGCGTATAAAAAAACTCGTCACCAGGCACCTGATCATTGGGCAGACTTTTGGCCTGGTCTTCTGTCGCAAGCCGTCCATCGTCGAGAGTTCGCAACTCCAGAGCTTCCAGTGAATCGATACCTGACCAGAGAGCCTTTTCACTCCACTAGATACAGCTCAGGCGTGACCTCTCACAACGGGATGCATCGACAACGACTAAACTTTTGCGACGAACCTCGTCTCCCAAGGTGATGTCTGTGAGTGCCACTCCCCTGTCCGAGCTCGATGCCGCCCTGCCCGGTCTGGCCCGCAAGATCCGCGTGCTGGATGCCCTGGCCTGGCCGGATGGGGTCGAGGAAGTATTCCTGGCACGTTGGCGCGCCGGGCAGGCAGAACTGCCCAAGGTCGAGCTGCGCCCGCACGACCACAGCGCCGATATCGCCGCCCTCGAAGCCTTTATCGGCCGCTGCGATGAGGGCCATCCGGCCGGGCGCCACCTCGCCATGACGGCGCGCAGCTATGCGACGGCGGGGCATATGCTCGGTGCCATCGGTACACCCGCCTTTACTCAGTATTCGTCAGCGCTGTACCGGCGCCCGGACTTCTATTACTCGAGCCAGAAATTGAGCATGCTGGACGCGGCCCAATTCTTCCTCAAGACCACCGACGCCCTTCTGGGCGGTGCGCGGATTCCACCGTGCCCGGCAGAAATCCCGGCCGAGGTCTTCGCCGCCTGGATGCAGCCGGAACTGGACCGCTTCTTCGGACCGGGCCGGATCACCGTCGTGCTCGATCCGACCCTGGCCGCCAAGGCCATCGCCGGGGCCAGTCGCATCCGCCTGCGTGCCAGCGCGCTGTTCTCGGAACTGGACAAGAACCAGCTGTTGCAGCATGAGGCCTTCGTGCATGTCGCCACGGCACAAAACGGCGCCCTGCAACCCAACCTGAAAAGCCTGGGCCTGGGGGCACCACGCACGACCCAGACCCAGGAGGGCATCGCCACCCTGGCCGAGCTGTTCACCGGTAGCATGGACATTAACCGCCTTCGCCGCCTCGCCCTGCGCGTGCTCGCGGTCCAGCAGGCGCTGGATGGCGCCGACTTCATTCAGGTATTCGAAGGCTTTCTCGCCGCCGGTCAGTCGCAAGAGGAGTCCTTCCGCTCGACCCAGCGGGTTTTCCGCGGCGCCGACCTGCGCGGCGGTTCGGCGTTCACCAAGGATGCCGCCTACCTGACCGGTTTGCTCGGCGTGCATACCCTGTTGCGCATCGCGATCCGCGACAACCGGCCGGAACTGGTGGGCCATTTGTTCGCCGGGCGCCTCAGTCTGGGCGATACCGTGCGCCTGGCCCCGCTCTTCGAGTCCGGCTGGCTCCAGGGGCCGGTCCATGTCCCGGCCTGGGCCTGCGATCTGCGTCTGCTCGCCGCCAACCTGGCCTTCTCCGCTTTTATTTCCCGAATCAAGCTGGATGTACTCGATCTGGAGGTGCTCATGGCCTTCGCCGACGAGCATGAAGCCGATGCCAGCGCCTAGCGTTTAAAGGGAGAGCCACCGAACCAAACGCTCTGCATCAGTTATTTATACTCAAATGCCAGCTTAATAATATTTTACCGATACCAGGGTGATCCCTAGTCTTGACCCCAAGAAATGGCAGGCCGTTACCGACCTAAATCCAACTTCGAAGGGTATAGAGATGACCACTGAAAAGATAAAAACAGATACGCTGATAGTTGGCGCCGGTCAGGCTGGCGTGGCCATGAGTGAACACTTGAGCAAACTTGGCGTGCCGCACCTGGTGCTGGAGCGCAACCGTATCGCCGAACGCTGGCGCACCGGGCGCTGGGATTCGTTGGTGGCCAACGGTCCGGCCTGGCACGACCGTTTTCCCGGTCTCGATTTCGACGACCTCAGCCCCGATGACTTTGCCCCGAAAGAGCGGGTCGCCGACTACTTCGAAGCCTACGCCAAGAAATTCAACGCCCCGATCCGCACCGGCGTGGACGTGCTGAAGGTTGAGCGCAATGCCGGTCGCCCGGGCTTCACCATTGAAACCTCCGAGGGCGTGATCGAGGCCAACCGCGTGGTGGCTGCCACCGGGCCTTTCCAGCGTCCGGTTATCCCGCCGATCGCACCGAAAGATCAGCCATTCCTGCAGATCCACTCGGCCGACTATCGCAATCCAGCGCAACTGCCTGAAGGCGCGGTTCTGGTGGTCGGCGCCGGTTCGTCAGGCGTGCAAATCGCCGATGAACTGCAGCGTGCCGGCAAGAAGGTTTACCTCTCGGTCGGCGCACACGATCGCCCTCCCCGCGCTTATCGCAACCGTGATTTCTGCTGGTGGTTGGGTGTGCTCGGCGAATGGGATCAGGCGGCCATGAAACCCGGCCGGGAACACGTGACCATCGCGGTCAGCGGTGCACATGGCGGCCGCACGGTGGACTTCCGTGGCCTCGCCCATCGCGGCATGACACTGGTGGGTTTGACCCAATCGTTCAACGGCGGCGTAGCGACTTTTCAACCGAACCTTGCCGAGAACCTGGCGCGCGGCGACGAGAATTATCTGACGCTGCTCAATGCCGCCGATGCCTACATCGAACGCAACGGTTTGGACCTGCCGGAAGAGCCTGAAGCGCGCATTACCTTTTCCGATCCAGACTGTGTGACTAACCCGATTCTTGAGCTCGACCTGGCCAAGGCCGGCGTGACCTCGATCATCTGGGCCACCGGTTTTGCCACGGATTACAGCTGGCTCAAGGTTGATGCCTTCGACGACAACGGCAAACCGGCGCATCAGCGCGGCGTGTCGAGCGAGCCTGGCGTGTATTTCCTCGGCCTGCCGTGGCAGTCGCGTCGCGGGTCTTCGTTCATCTGGGGCGTTTGGCACGATGCCAAGTACGTGGCTGACCACATTGCCATCCAGCGTTCATACCTTGAATACCACGATGCCGCGCAACGCGAGGCTGAAACCGTCCCGGTCGCCCATAAAGCAACGGTCAGTGCTTAATTTCTTCTTCAGGAGCTTCAAATGTCCACGCCAACCCATACCCGTATTCGCATGTTCAACACCAAGGAAACCTACCCGAACCAGAGCCTGGACAATGACCTGTGCCAAGCCGTCCGGGCCGGCAACACCGTGTATGTTCGCGGCCAGGTCGGTACCGACTTCGAAGGCAACCTGGTAGGCCTCGGTGACCCGCGTGCGCAAACCGAGCAAGCCATGCGCAACGTCAAGCAGTTGCTGGAAGAGGCCGGCAGCGACCTCAGCCACATCGTGAAAACCACCACTTACCTGATCGACCCGCGGTATCGCGAGCCGGTGTATCAGGAAGTTGGCAAGTGGCTTAAAGGCGTGTTTCCGATTTCGACCGGGTTAGTGGTGTCGGCACTGGGTCAGCCGCAGTGGTTGATGGAGATTGATGTGATTGCGGTGATTCCTGAGTAAGCAGGTTTACCGAGTCGCGGCGTTCGCGAGCAAGCCCGCTCCCACATTTGATCTGCGTCGTACACAAAACTGTGGCCACTGAAGATCCCCTGTGGGAGCGAGCTTGCTCGCGATGAGGCCAGCACAGACACCACCTCAGCCAAGGCAATACAAGGAGCAAAACCATGACCTTCTCCATCGCAGCACGTTGCCCCGAAACCGGTCAGTTCGGCATTGCGATCAGTTCCTCAAGCATCGCCGTCGGCGCCCGTTGCCCCTGGCTACTGCCGGGTGTCGGCGCCGTCTCTACGCAAAACATCACCCTGCCGTCACTCGGCCCGGAAGCCCTTGCCCTCATGGAACAAGGCCTTACACCGGCCGAGGCGTTGGACAAGGTCCTGACCCGCAACGGCTACAGCCAATATCGCCAGATCACGGCGATAGACCATCTCGGCCGCACCGCGCATTTCAGCGGTTCGCAAACCCTGGGCAACCACAACGCCGTGTCCGGCGATCAATGCGTCGCTGCCGGCAACATGCTGGCGGATCGATCAGTGATCGAGGCCATGGTCGAGGCATTCGAGCATGGCGAAGGTCAACTGACCGACCGCTTGCTCGCGGCCATGAAAGCGGCAATCGCAGCGGGCGGCGAAGCCGGGCCAGTGCATTCGGCGGCGGTGGTGGTGGTCGGCGAGTTGACCTGGCCGATCATCAACCTGCGGGTGGACTGGGCGGATCACGACCCGATCGGCCAGCTTGAGAAATTGTGGGGCGCCTATCGCCCACAGGTTCAGGACTACATTGACCGCGCCCTCGCTCCCGACAAATCCCCTGGCTACGGTGTCGCCGGAGACGAGCGATGAGCAACAGCCTCGATTTGCTGAAAACGTTGGTGGCGTTCGACACCACGAGCTGCGAATCAAACCTGCACCTCATCGAATTCGTCCGCGACTACCTCGAACGCTTCGACGTGCCTTGCGAGCTGGTCTACAACGAGCCGCGCAGCAAGGCCAATCTGTTCGCCACCATTGGCCCGGCGGACCGGCCGGGCATCGTGCTGTCGGGGCACACCGACGTGGTGCCCGTCGACGGCCAGCCGTGGACTGTTGCGCCGTTCGAGCTCACTGAGCGCGACGGCAAGTTGTACGGTCGCGGCACCGCGGACATGAAAGGCTACATCGCCTGTGTACTCGCGCTGGTCCCGTCGCTGGTGAAAGCCATGCTGCGGGTGCCGGTGCACATCGCGCTGTCCTACGATGAGGAAGTCGGCTGCCTCGGTGTGCGTTCGTTGCTGTCGGAATTGGAAAAACGCCCGGTCAAACCGATGCTCTGCATCATTGGTGAACCGACCGAGCTCAAACCGGTGCTGGGCCATAAGGGCAAACTGGCGATGCGCTGCGATATTCACGGTGAAGCGTGCCATTCGGCATACGCCCCACTCGGAGTCAATGCCATCGAGTACGCCGCCGAACTGATCGGTGAACTGGGGCGGATTGGCAACCGACTCAAAGCGCCCGAGCATCACGATGCGCGTTTCGATCCGCCGTTCAGCACGGTGCAAACCGGCGTGATTTCCGGTGGTAAGGCCTTGAACATCGTCCCCGCCGATTGCCGCTTCGACTTCGAAATCCGCGCCCTGCCCTCGCATGATCCGAGTGAGGTTGCGCAGAAACTGAAGGCCTACGCCGAGCAACAAGTTTTGCCGCGCATGCGTGCGGTGAGTGAACAGAGCGAGATTCGCTTCAGCGAGTTGTCGGCGTATCCCGGGTTGGCGACCGATGCGCACAGCGAAGCCGCTGAGTTGATTGCTGCTTTCTGCGGCTCCCGAGAATTCGGAACGGTAGCGTTCGGCACCGAAGGTGGTCTGTTCGACGCAGCAGGCATTCCCACCGTCGTCTGCGGCCCCGGCAGCATGGATCAAGGCCACAAACCGGACGAGTTTGTCAGCCTCCAACAACTCACCGCCTGCGACGCCATGCTGCAACGGATGCTGCTATCGATCAGCTGAATCACAATTTCATTAACACCACAAATCCCCTGTGGGAGCGGGCTTGCTCGCGAAGGCGGAGTGTCAGACAACATCATTGTCGACTGACACTCCGCCTTCGCGAGCAAGTCGAATCGTCGCACCGCCGCTCCCACAGGTTTTTCACCGTCCCCACTGGCATACATTTTTTAACGTCTATACCCACAAACTTACTAATTTATCTCTCACTCCCCACCGCACATCATCAACTCCAACAAGAAAAGCGTCGCCCCCGCGCGGCGCTCACCGAAGTACGTCCACGTACTCACTTTTGCCTTGGAGTCCGTCATGGTTACCGCAGCAACAACCTCCGCCCCGCTCATCGAAAAACACACCATCGGCTACGTGCCGCCCGAAGATCGTCACGGAAAGACAAGGGACCTGTTCACCCTCTGGTTCGGCGGCAACATCGCCCCACTACCCATAGTCACCGGCGCCCTCGGCGTGCAGATGTTCCACCTGAACCTGGTATGGGGCATCGTCGCCATCCTCGTCGGCCACCTCGTCGGCGGCGTGCTGATGGCGCTGCACTCGGCGCAAGGCCCGCAGATGGGCATTCCGCAGATGATCCAGAGCCGCGCCCAGTTCGGCTCCCTCGGCGCACTGCTGGTGGTGCTGATCGCCGGCATCATGTACATCGGCTTCTTCGCCTCCAACATCGTCCTCGCCGGCAAATCCCTGCACGGCGTAGTCGACAGCGTGCCAGTGCCGGTGGGCATCGTCATCGGCGCCCTCGGTTCGGGCATCATCGGCATCATCGGCTACCGCTTCATCCACGTGCTCAACCGCATCGGCACCTGGGTACTCGGCGCCGGCATCGTGCTGGGCTTCGGCTACATCTTCACCCACGTGCAGACCGCCGACTTCCTAACCCGTGGCAGCTTCAACATCTCAGGCTGGCTCGCCACCGTCTCCCTCGCCGCGCTCTGGCAAATCGCCTTCGCGCCCTACGTCTCCGACTACTCGCGCTACCTGCCGGCCAACGTCCCCGTGGCCTCAACGTTCTGGACCACGTATCTGGGCACCGTGCTCGGCTCCAGCCTCTCGTTCATCTTCGGCGCCGTCGCCGTCCTCGCCACGCCCGTCGGCATGGACACCATGGACGCCGTCAAACTCGCCACCGGCTCCATCGGCCCGTTGATGCTCGTGCTGTTCCTGCTCAGCGTCATCAGCCACAACGCCCTCAACTTGTACGGCGCCGTACTGTCGCTGATCACTCTGGTCCAAACCTTCGCCTACCGCTGGATCCCGACCGCCAAAAGCCGCGCCGTCCTCTCGATCATCGTCCTCGCCGCCTGCTGCTTCGCCGCCGTCGGCGCCTCCGCCAACTTCATCGGCCACTTCGTCGACATGGTCCTGGTGCTGCTCGTGGTGCTGGTGCCGTGGACCGCGATCAACCTGATCGACTTCTACGCGATTCACAAAGGTCAGTACGACATCAGCTCGATCTTCAAGGTGGATGGCGGGATCTATGGGCGGTACAACCCGCAAGCGTTGTTGGCGTATGCGATCGGGATCGTGGTGCAGATCCCCTTCATGAACACGCCCCTCTACGTCGGCCCCATCTCCGAACACATCAACGGCGCGGACCTGTCCTGGCTGGTCGGCCTGCTAATCACCTCCCCGCTCTACTACTGGCTAGCCAACCGCGACACCGCCTACAAACGCCGCCTCTCAACCGGAAAACTCGCCAACAGCCTCTAAGGTAAAACCCAATCCCCTGCTCGCGATGAGGTCATGACATTCAACATCCATGTCGACTGTCACACCTTTCGCGAGCAAACCCGTTTTCGCTTTACCCGTCATCTCCACAACCTCCCGAAATTTATTGAACCCCGCCCACACCCACCCACCTAACTGAATGACCATCAGGAGGGTAACCAATGCAAACCGAAACCATCTGGATCGTTCTCGCCGCAATACTTGTGCTTGTCGAGTTATGGGCAATCAACAAAGTGCGAAAAGCCGAAGGCAAATCCAGCAACAAACTCGTATGGATGGTGGTGATCGTGTTTGTACCGCTATTCGGGCTGATAGCGTGGGCACTGGCGGGACCGAAACACACCGATCACAACCCGCATTCACCGCAGGCCAGACAATGACACTGAATGCTGTGCGGTAAGGATTTTGGAACTGCGCAATCTCAAAGAACAAAGCCCTGATGATTCGGGGCTTTGTTGTTTCCAGGCATTCGATAAGCGTGGAAGCCACCGAAAGCCAAAATCTTCTGATCTTCCGATCCGAAAATCTTGTAGGAAACCACCCTCTGTGGCGAGGGAGCTTGCTCCCGCTGGGCGGCGAAGCCGACCCAAACCCTGCCGATCAGTTAAACAACACCCAACCCCTGTAGCAGCTGGCGAAGCCTGCGTTCGGGTGCGCAGCAGCCGCAAACCCGCCACGCAAGGTCCAGCTGACACTAAACAACTTCTGATTCCCGACTGTTTCTCAGCCGAATACAGGCTCCGCCATTAACCACAAAAACCGAACTCACGTCCTACACGCCCGTTTGCAGCCACCAAAATCGACGCCTATATTCGACGCGTCGCTGACAGCAGTTAGCGATTGGGTTTCGCAGCCCTACAGAATAGAATCAGCCGGCACCGTCATAAAACACCCAGGCGAGCTTCGCCTGTGTCGCAGTTTATGGCGGCTGTGCGTGGGAGACTTTCGAGTCTGCCGGGTTTGATTCTTTCCTGGTCTGCGAACCCGCGCACAGTTGCCACCCATTTTGTTTCGCAGCAAAAAGATGGCAGTTCATTCCCTTCAAAAAGAATCTTATCTAATGAAAATGAACAACCCGCCTCGCCGCTTCACCCCCATGTCCCAATTCGCCACCGACTACCCCGTCCTCCTCATCGACAGCGACGCCCCGCTCCGCGAACTCCACAACTGCGTCAGCGAACGCCTCAACGCCGTCCTCAAATACCTGCACCTCATGGCCTGCACCAGCCTCCCCGACTACGCCGAAAACGACATCAACACCGTCACCAACATCGCCCGGATCATGGTCCAGGATGTGAGCGATGTGTTTCGGGTGATTGAGCAACGTGGCTTTGATGTACCAAAGAGTCAGTGATCAGAGTTGAGTCGTAAAAAACCCGCACTGAGTAGCGGGTTTTTTTGTTTTGTTCAGGCCTGTCGAGTTACCGAGAGGATTGTTTTCTCTATCAGCACAGCACGAACACAATATCGTCTCTATAAGCGCCGTCCTATTTGGCTGCCAGCACTCATGTTAATATGCTATCACTCTTTCGATGAAGTACACCCGCATGGATGCCACGTCCCACCCTTTCAGCTTTTTTTCACTGCTTACCGCTGCGTTGATCCTTTCTGGATGCCAAGCGACAAAGCCCGCGTCCGCTCAAATCACAACACCTGAGGTCCAGCCAGGCCTTGAGGTCTTCAACAGTGTAATGTTCGAGACACCCGAGCCGAACTCGATCATTCGCGAGGGAGATCGGATCACCTATGTAGTGGCTTCGTCCCCAAGTCCGGAACTCCACTATCTGGCACGTTTCGACGCCAACTGCAGCCAACCCGATGCGCAAATGGCTTACCGCAGCAAAGCGGGGATGTCTCTATTCGCCGTTAAACCGCGGGGGGGTTCAGAGGAATCCTGGCAATTGCCTGCTGAACAAAAGAGTCAGTACCTGCAAAGTGCGCAGTTGAAGCAGGTGTGTGCCCAGACAACACCTCCTCAATGGCGCGTGTTCTCGGCACCCGAGCATCAGGATTGGCAGATGATCGACCGCGCCAGCCTGAAAGTAAAAGGTGATGAGGTGACTTTCTGGACGGCTCGGGTACTTCCCGCCGAGCTGTTGCTGCCCGGCTCAAAAAACGTCTTGTATAGTCAGGCACGCCAGCGCTGGACGGCCAACTGCGCCCTGCAACAACTGACCGCGTTAAGCCATTTCTATCTTGATGCGCACAGCCGCGTGATCAATGGAGCGGTTCAAACGGAAGTTAAAGCCATCGGCCTGCAAAGCGTCAGCGCCGATGAGCGTCAGCTTTTTCAGGTGGCCTGTGGCAAGCCGCAATCGCTGGATCAATACAAACACTTTGAAGGACGCGAGCAGTCTCCCTTCGAATTGCCGGTCCCCGCCGTTGCCGTCCCGGTGGTGAGAGCCATCGAGGCATTGAATATGCCCAAACCGGAGAAAAGCATTCAGCACTTGCGCCGGGTGTTCACGGATAAGTCCGAGCCAAGGCAGTATTCAGATGAAGGCGTACGGCTTAACGGGCGTGACTCGAAATACCTTTCTGACGAGACGAGTAAACAACTGACGGAGCGTTTTAAAGGCAGAGGAAGTCAGTGGGCCAAAGTCACTTTCCGAGGCCTGATTGACTTGGCTGAAAGTAAATACAGAACTCGTGCAGGTGAGATAACGATCGAGGATAACGCGATCACGAACCTCAGCTTCGAAGGCGATTGGGTGAACATGCCAGTCGGCGCACTGCTGCGATACACGGCGCAGGATATGCAGTTCCGTTACGGCAACGGCGGGAAAGGTCCCAGAGCCTTGGTGCCGGTCGACAACAGATACAGTTGCGAGGTGGAGTCGCAGAAACCGGCCAGCACGTATCACCCAAGTTTGACCGGGACGGCCAAGGTACTCAGTTGCACGAAAGATACTTATCAATACGCCACCAACCTTTACGTCTACCTCGAAGCGTATGGCGTGTTTGTGCAGACTCAATACGTCACGAAGAACGTGCTGGGCGAATGGACGATTGAGGTGGTGGAATCTTGAGTTGGCTGCCCATTAGCAAAAAAAACCGTAGAAGTGTAAGCACAATCTGCTTCCGCGTTTTCACATCAATGCCAAAACCCGGCAAGGAACGCACATGAATTTCATTAAGAAACTTCTCGACTCACTGAGAAGCCCTGTCACCCAAGACCTCCAGGCCGAACCTCAAATCGAGGCATTCCAGAAACTGGTGGCTTTCGGCGAGTTGAACGAGGCCGAAGCGGCCAATCTGGCGGCGCGACTCGCCGGCGAAGCGTGCCTGGATCGTCATTGGCGCTCTGTCGGCACGGTCGAGCGGGACGTCATTGCCTATATGATCAGTCCGAGTTTCAGTGGTGGCCCTGACTGGCCCTCGACTCGTCAGGCCTACCGGGTCGTTCGCCGTGGTGACTCGATACTCCTTGCCACCGACGGCCTGTCGGATCCATTCGATGGAGTTGAAGGGATGGGCAATGGTTTCGAGATGGAGTTGTTCATGGAAACAGCTGACATACCCGAGCACGCACGTGGTTCACTTGGTGACGTCGATCCATTAAAAAACAGCTGGGCATTCGAACTGTTGGAGCACGTTGCCAAAACGGTGGCTGACGCTGGAGGAGTCACCGAACGTCTCGATCAGTACGGTACGCTATCTCTCGAAATTCCCGGGTTCAGCCTGTCGCACCACATGAGCGATCAACTCCCCAAAAACTTCGTGACCGAAGACGACTGTACAGGCGTCTTGCTGGGAGCCCTGGAACCGGATTTCCCGACCCTACTGGATGACATGCCGTTATCTCCGGTCAGGTTAGTTTCGATGGTATTGATCACCGCATCGGAGCTTGAATATGTCCGATCGGGTGGGCGAGCAGCACGCGAAGATCTGGTCAGCCGTTTGAAGGTCGCCGGCATCGGACATATGAGCAATCTGAATCGTGCTAGCGTTGTGTGAAAACCGAGCGGTCGCTTTCATGTGAGCAATCAGGAAATACACCACGCAGTGCGTGCCCTCCCAGGAGGGATCACAGTTGAAAACCTACTGCCCGATGTTCTGGTCTCTGGATCAGGGCATCGACTACAGCGCGCCGATATAGCACCTCAAAGTCACTTTTCCGCTAATTTCTAATGACGGAGCATCAGTCCAGCAGTGCGACCTTCTTCAGCAGCTTGTACAACCCAGCAGGAACCAGCGGCGTATCGCCAGTAATACTTTCGAACGGCAGCCACTTCGCAATAAAGGCAACGCCATCGGTTTCTTGAGCGTTCAAGTGGGGCAGTTCATAGACGCTCGCATCCACGAATTTCGCATCGTAGACCTGCACGATTTCGTGACCGGGCGTGCCGGCATACGTGAAGATGTTTTCGAGCGTGCCGAGTAAGCGAACATCGGTGATGGATAAACCGAGTTCTTCATCTACTTCACGAATTACGGCTTGGGCGCTGGTTTCGCCAAACTCGATTCCGCCACCGATTGGGCGCAAGAATGGCTTTCCTGTAATGGGGTCGTACGCTTCGTTGACTAGTATCTTGCCATCGTGATGGAAGATGCAGAGTGCGAGGGGGCGGATGCGGTGTTTAGTCATGAAGTGAAGTCCATTTACTTTGTTTAAACCCTGAAGCAGGTGCTTCCATTTGGCATGGGTGGTGGCCGCGGACGCAGCCTTCGGCAGCTACTACAGGTTGGCGTCCGTTGTTGAGATCAGAAGTTAGCCGGCGTGTTAGCACTGATGATTTCCGCCTCATCCGCCCCAATATTCCGAAACCGATGCGGCAGCGTCGTCGGAAAGTAATACCCATCCCCGGCATTCAGCACACTAATCTGCCCATCAACAGTCAGCTCCACAGTGCCACGGGTAACAAGCCCACACTCCTCCCCTTCCGAATGCACAATCGGCTCTTCCCCCGAGCTCGCCCCAGGCGCGTATTGCTCGCGCAACAGTCGCATCTGCCGACTCGGCACCGAAGCGCCAATCAACAACAACCGCAGCCCATGACGCCCGAGATCCGGCTGTTCATTGGCGCGAAACACGTATTGGTGCTCACGCGGCGGCTGATCAAAGGTAAAGAAGTCCGCCAAAGACATAGGGATGCCTTCGAGCAGTTTTTTGAGGGAGCTGACGGAGGGACTGACGCGATTTTGTTCGATCAGGGAGATGGTGGCATTGGTGACGCCGCTACGCCGGGCCAGCTCGCGCTGGGAGAGTTTGTAGCTTTCGCGTACTAGTTTGAGTCGTGAGCCCGTGTCCATGACAGCCTTATGCGAAGAATACTTAAGGGTTATGGGGGTGGATGGCGGGCGACTTTTGGCCGCGAAAAACACCGCTTCCCTGTCCCGGAAATTTGAAAGGCGGGTATTAAATCACGTTTGGTGGCGTTGCTCAGCAGGTTCGATAAATGGTTGGGTAAAAAGGTTGGTTTGACCTGAAGTTGGGTGGTTTGACCGTGCGAACTGTGGATGCGGTTACTGGGTGTCAGGTGGGATTGATAGCGACTGGGATGGCCTCTTCGCGAGCAAGCCCGCTCCCACATTTTGGTTCTGGTTGTATACAGATTTTGTGTATGCCATGGATCTCTGTGGGAGTGAGCTTGCTTGCGATGGCGGTGTATCAGGCGACATTGATAGCGACTGATATGGCCTCATCGCGGGCAAGCCCGCTCCCACAGGGATTGCAGCAGGCTTAACTTAAATACCGAATCGGTCACGCAGTGCGTAGTACGCGGCGCCCATGGCGGTGAGTGGGGCCTGGAAGGTGCGGCCGCCGATCATGGGCATGTGCGGGAGCGAGGCGAATGCATCGAAGCGTTCGGCGTCGCCGCGGATCATTTCCGAGATCAGTTTGCCGGCGAGGTGCGAACAGGTGACGCCGTGGCCGCTGTAGCCTTGCATGTAGTAGGCGTTTTTCTCGATGCGGCCGAATTGCGGCATGCGGGACATGGTCAGCAGGAAGTTGCCGGTCCAGCGGTAGTCGATTTTCACGTCCTTCAGTTGCGGGAAGCTCTTGAGGATTTTCGGCTTGATCAGCTGTTCGATGTCGTCCGGTTCGCGGGCGCCGTAGACCACGCCGCCGCCGTACAGCAAGCGGTTGTCGGCGGTGAGGCGGTAGTAGTCGAGCAGGTAATTGCAGTCTTCGACGCAGTAGTTGTTTTTGATCAGGCTGCGGGCAACCTTTTCGGACAACGGCTCGGTGACGACGATTTGCGAACCGCACGGCATGCTTTTACGCGTGACGCGGTTGTCGAGGTCTTGCGGCAGGTAGGCGTTGCCGGCGATCAGCAGGTACTTGGCGCGGACCACACCTTTGGCGGTGCGTACGGTGATCGGTTCGCCGTAGGTGATTTCTACTGCGGCCGATTGTTCGTAGATTTTGCCGCCCAGGCCGATGATGGCCGAGGCTTCGCCGAGGGCCAGGTTCAGCGGGTGGATGTGGCCGCCCTGCATGTCGAGCAGGCCGCCGACGTAGTTGTCGCAACCCACTTCGCGCTTGATGTCAGCCGCGTCGAGCATTTTCAGGTTCTTGTTGCCGTAGCGCTCCCAGCTGCTTTTCTGCTCGGCCAGGCCTTTGAGTTGCTTTTTGTTCAGTGCAGCAAAGATGCCGCCCGGCTTGTAGTCGCACTGGATGTCGTAGTGTTGTATGCGCTGACGGATGATGTCGGCGCCTTCGAAGATCATGCTGCCGAGGACTTCGGCGGTTTTGTCGCCGTAGCGTTCTTCGATGACATCGACGTCGCGGCTATAGGAGTTGACCAGTTGGCCGCCGTTGCGGCCGCTGGCGCCGAAACCGACTTTGGCGGCTTCGAGCACGGTCACGCTGTAGCCCGCTTCGGCGAGGAACAGGGCCGAGGACAAACCGGTGTAGCCGGCGCCGATCACGCAGACGTCGCAGTCCACCGCTTGTTCGAGCACCGGGAAGTCGCCGGTGAAGTTGCGGGTGGCGGCGTAGTAGCTGTTTACATGTGCTTGTTTCATAGGTTTCTCCGATGGCCGCTGGCACCTGCCGGCGACCGTCGCTTTTTTTATAGGTATTAGAGCTTGATCCAGGTCGCTTTGAGTTCGGTGTATTTGTCGAACGCGTGCAGCGATTTGTCCCGACCGTTACCCGACTGCTTGTACCCGCCGAACGGCGCGGTCATGTCGCCGCCGTCGTACTGGTTGACCCAGACGCTGCCGGCGCGCAAGCCGCGAGCGAAGGTGTGAGCCTTGCTCAGGTTGCTGGTCCACACGCCTGCCGCCAGGCCGAAGATGCTGTCGTTGGCAATCGCCAGCGCTTCTTCCTCGGTGTTGAAGGTGATCAGCGACAGCACCGGGCCGAAGATTTCTTCTCGGGCGATGGTCATGGCGTTGGTCACGCCGTCGAAAATCGCCGGTTCCACGTACAGGCCACCGGTGGCTTCGAGGGTGCGGCTGCCGCCGGCGATCAGTTGCGCGCCCTGGTCTTTGCCGATCTGGATGTAGCGCAGCACGTTGTCCAGTTGACGCTGATCGACGACCGCGCCGACGGTGGTTTCTGGATCGAGGGCGTGCCCCGGTTTCCAGGCTTGCAGCGCTTCCACCAGCAGCGGAATGAACTGCTCGCGAATCGAACGCTCCACCAGCAAGCGCGAACCGGCGGTGCAGACTTCGCCCTGGTTGAAGGCAATCGCACCGGCCGCCGCTTGTGCTGCCGCGCGCAGATCCGGCGCGTCGGCAAACACCACGTTTGGGCTCTTCCCCCCTGCTTCGAGCCAGACGCGTTTCATGTTGCTTTGCCCGGCGTAGATCAGCAGTTGCTTGGCAATCGCGGTCGAGCCGGTGAACGCCAGCACGTCGACGTCCATGTGCAACGCCAGCGCCTTGCCGACGGTGTGACCGTAGCCCGGCAGGACGTTGAACACGCCTTTCGGGATGCCCGCTTCCAGCGCCAGTTGGGCGATGCGAATCGCGGTCAGTGGCGACTTTTCCGAAGGCTTGAGGATGAACGAGTTGCCGGCCGCGAGGGCTGGGGCGAACTTCCAGCTGGCCATGATCAGCGGGAAGTTCCACGGCACGATGGCGGCGACCACACCGGCAGGTTCGCGGGTGATGAGGCCGAGTTGGTCGTGCGGCGTGGCGGCGACTTCGTCGTAGATCTTGTCGATGGCCTCGGCACTCCAGCGGATCGCGTTGGCGGTCGCTGGAATGTCGATGTTCATGGAATCGTTGATCGGCTTGCCCATGTCGAGGGTTTCGAGCAGGGCGAGTTCTTCCTGGTTGGCCAGGATCAGGTCGGCGAAGCGGATCAGGATGCGCTTGCGTTCTGCGGGTGCCAGCCGCGCCCAGATGCCGGATTCGAAGGTGCGGCGTGCGACGGCGACTGCCGCATTGGCGTCGGCTTCGTCGGTACTGGCGATGTTCGCCAGGAAGCGGCCGTCGACCGGGCTCATGCATTCAAAGGTGTCGCCGCTGAGTGCCGGGCAGTATTGGCCGTCGATGAATGCACGGCCTTCGAGTGTTAAGGACTGGAAGCGTTGCTCCCAGTCGCTGCGAGTGTTTGTCATGGTTGTGACTCGACGCAGAGGAATAAGTGATCGTCAGGCTGATGCCCGTCAGTTGAAACTTGCAATGCAATCCCCTGTGGGAGCGGGCTTGCTCGCGAAGGCGGTGTGTCAGGCGACATCAGTGTTGACTGATCCACCGCTTTCGCGAGCAAGCCCGCTCCCACATTTGATTGTTGGTGTCTGCAGAGAATGCGTACACCACTTGGCTCATCAAACCGTGTGCAAGTACCAGTTGTACTCAAGGTCCGAGATGGAGTTCTCGAACTCGGCCAGCTCGCTTTCCTTGCACGCCACGAACACGTCGATGTACATCGGGTCGATGTAACGGGCCATGACTTCGCTGTCGTCCAGTTCGCGCAGTGCATCGCGCAGGTTGTTCGGCAGGCTCTGCTCGTTCTGCTCGTAGCTGTTGCCTTCGACCGGTGCGCCCGGCTCGATTTCGTTGGTCAGGCCGTGGTGAATACCGGCCAGTACCGACGCCATCAGCAAGTACGGGTTAGCGTCGGCGCCGGCTACACGATGCTCGATGCGCACGGAGTCCGGCGAACCGGTCGGCACACGTACCGCAACGGTACGGTTGTCGATGCCCCAGCTCGGCGAGTTCGGTACATAAAACTGCGCGCCGAAACGACGGTACGAGTTGACGTTCGGGCAGAGGAACGCCATCTGCGCCGGCAGGGTCTCGAGCACACCGCCGATCGCGTGTCGCAGCGCGGCGTTCTGCTCGGGATCCTCGCTGGCAAAGATGTTGTTGCCTTCTTTGTCGAGAATCGAAATGTGCACGTGCAAACCGTTGCCCGCCTGGCCCGGATACGGCTTGGCCATAAACGTGGTGTCCATCTCGTGGTCGTAGGCGATGTTCTTCACCAGACGCTTGAGCAACACCGCGTAGTCGCAGGCCTTGATCGGGTCATTGACGTGATGCAGGTTCACTTCGAACTGCGCCGGGGCGCTTTCCTTGACGATGGCGTCAGCAGGGATGCCCTGCTCTTTCGCGCCTTCGAGGATGTCTTGCAGGCAATCGACGTATTCGTCCAGATCGTCGATCAAATACACCTGAGTCGACATCGGACGTTTGCCCGACACCGGCGAGCGTGGCGATTGCGGACGACCGTTCACGTTGTCCTGGTCGATCAGATAGAACTCGAGTTCGAACGCGGCGCAGATGGTCAGGCCCATTGCATCGAACTTGCTCACGACCTGACGCAGCACTTCGCGAGGGTCAGCGAAGAACGGCTGGCCTTCGAGTTCGTGCATGGTCATTAACAGTTGCGCGGTCGGGCGCTTCTGCCAAGGCTCGATGCTGAGCGTATCCGGGATGGGGAAGCAGATTCGGTCTGAGTCGCCGATGTCCAGACCCAGGCCGGTGCTTTCCACCGTAGAACCATTGATGTCCAGAGCAAACAGTGACGCCGGGAGGTTAATGCCTTTTTCGTAAACCTTATGAAGACTGGTGCGCTCGATGCGCTTGCCGCGCACCACACCGTTCATATCCGCAATCAGAAGGTCGACGTACAAAACCTCAGGATATTTCTTAAGGAATGCGTTTGCTTCGTTGAGTTGAACGGTACGCAGAGGGACCGACATGATGCACCTATTAGCTGTTAATTATTATGTTCACTACCTTGTTGCGAGCCCAGTCAACCCGAACGGCAAAGTGAAGTCAATAGCGAACACCTGGCCTCTCAACCTTTATTTTCGGGCCTTTCTTGGGCACGAGAGTGCCAGATCAGTCCTGCGCACCGTGTAAATCCTGAAGATCGGACGTGCGGCGTTTAGAATTTTTTACATGAGAGTTGTTAATTAAAATCAACAAGGCTAAGCTCCGGAAAAGCTCGTTCAAGTGTGAAACTTCGAGGTGATAAAAATGGCATTCAAGCCATTGATCGGCGTTACAGCGTGCGTCAAACAGATTGGCCTGCACCCCTACCATGTCAGCGGCGATAAGTACTTGCGTGCTGTCAGCATCGCGGCTTTGGGGCTGCCGGTCGTCATTCCTTCCTTAGGCGATCTGACCGAAATCGATGACCTGCTCGCGCAGCTCGACGGTCTGCTGCTGACCGGCTCACCCTCGAATGTGGAACCTTTCCACTATCAAGGCCCCGACAGCGCCCCCGGCACGGATCACGATCCGCAACGGGACGCCACCACCCTCCCCTTATTGCGTGCGGCCATTGCGGCGGGCGTTCCGGTGCTCGGCATCTGCCGGGGCTTTCAGGAAATGAACGTGGCGTTCGGTGGCAGCCTGCATCAGAAGGTCCACGAACTCCCCGGCATGCTGGATCACCGGGAAGCGAATCATCCGGACCTGGCGGTGCAATACGCACCGGCGCATGCGGTCAACGTGCAACCGGGCGGTGTGTTCGAGGCGCTGGATTTGCCGCAAGTGTTCCAGGTCAATTCGATTCACAGTCAGGGCATCGACCGACTGGCTCCCGGACTGCGCGCCGAAGCAATTGCGCCGGACGACTTGATCGAGGCGATTTCGGTTGAACACAGCCCGACCTTCGCCGTCGGTGTGCAGTGGCACCCGGAATGGCAGGTTCTGTCGAACCCTCCTTATTTGAGTATTTTCCAGGCGTTTGGCGACGCGTGCCGGCGACGGGCGGTGCTACGTAACAAGCGCTGACTTAACACTCGATTAATCAATTTACTGCCCCCGTGAGGCTGGCGGGTGTGCCTTTGCGCATCCGTGACTCGCGAAAACAACACACTGCAATAACAACAAGTACTACCAGGCAGCCAGGACGGCGGCGCCGAATAAGCCCAGGCCGGGCGATGCCAGTGAGCCAAACGCAATTCCAGGGTGGGAGCGGGCTTGCTCGCGAAGAGGGAGTGTCAGTCGACATTGATGCTGCCTGATACACCGCTTTCGCGAGCAAGCCCGCTCCCACAGGGGATCACCGTTGAATTGACTGGCGTCGTACAGTTCGGGCTTGTAATCAACTATTAAGTCAGGCCGCGTTGGCCCGACGACTGAAACCTGTTGGGAGTTTCACATGGCAAACGCCTCCAGCATCTACAGGAAGGCTCTTGAAGGTCACCAGTCACCGAAAAAGGTGCTGGTGAAAATCGACCGCGTCACCAAGAAATTCGACGAAACCACCGCGGTGGACGATGTCTCGCTTGAGATTCATCAAGGGGAAATCTTCGCCCTGCTCGGCGGTTCCGGTTCGGGTAAATCGACCCTGCTGCGCATGCTCGCAGGTTTCGAGCGCCCGACCGAAGGGCGGATTTTGCTCGACGGTGTCGACATCACCGACATGCCGCCGTACGAACGGCCGATCAACATGATGTTCCAGTCCTACGCGCTGTTCCCGCACATGACGGTGGCACAGAACATTGCGTTCGGGCTGAAGCAGGATCGTCTGTCCACCAGCGAAATCGACGCCCGCGTTGAAGAGATGCTGCGACTGGTGCACATGACCCAATACGCCAAACGCAAACCCCATCAGTTGTCTGGTGGTCAGCGTCAGCGTGTGGCCCTCGCCCGCTCCCTGGCCAAGCGTCCGAAGCTGTTGCTGCTCGACGAACCGATGGGCGCGCTGGATAAAAAGCTGCGTTCGCAGATGCAACTGGAGTTGGTGGAGATCATCGAGCGGGTCGGCGTGACCTGCGTGATGGTAACCCACGACCAGGAAGAGGCCATGACCATGGCCCAACGCATCGCGATCATGCACCTCGGCTGGATCGCGCAGATCGGCAGCCCGGTGGACATTTATGAAGCGCCGGTCAGCCGCATGGTCTGCGAGTTCATCGGCAACGTGAACGCCTTCGACGGTACGGTTGTGGAAGACCTTGAAGGTCACGCGATCATTCACAGCCCGGACCTGGAGCAGAAGATTTACGTCGGTCACGGCGTCAGCACCTCGGTGCAGGACAAGTCAATCACCTACGCCATTCGCCCGGAAAAACTGCTGGTCAGCACCACCAAACCCGATACCCGTTACAACTGGTCCAGCGGCAAGGTGCATGACATCGCCTACCTCGGCGGCCACTCGGTGTTTTACGTGGAGCTGCCTGGCGGCAAGGTTGTGCAGTCGTTCATGGCCAACGCCGAACGCCGTGGTTCACGTCCGACCTGGGACGATAAAGTCTACGTGTGGTGGGAAGACGACAGCGGCGTGGTACTGCGCTCATGAAAACACTCAATCAGCAGTTTATGCGGCTGATGCCGAGTGGTCGAAAGCTCGTCATCGGGATTCCTTTCCTGTGGCTGTTCCTGTTCTTCATGCTGCCGTTCTTCCTGGTGATGAAGATCAGCTTCTCGGAAGCGGCCCTGGCCATTCCTCCTTACTCAGAAATCTACACCTTCGCCGAGCAGAAATTTCAGCTGCTGCTGAACATCGGCAACTACTCGCTGCTGACCGAAGATGAGTTGTACATCTCGGCCTACTTCGGCTCGTTGAAGGTCGCGTTTTTAAGCACGCTGATGTGCCTGGTGATCGGTTTCCCGATGGCCTACGCGATCACCAAAGCGAGCAAGGAAACGCAAAACGTTCTGCTGCTGTTGATCATGATGCCGACCTGGACGGCGATCCTGATCCGCGTTTATGCGTGGATGGGCATCCTCAGCAACAACGGTTTGCTCAACGCATTCCTGATGTGGACTGGACTGACCGACCACCCGATCGAGATCCTCAACACCAACACGGCCGTGTATATCGGCGTGGTGTATGCGTATCTGCCATTCATGGTGTTGCCGCTGTACGCCAACCTGGTCAAGCACGATCAAAGCCTGCTGGAAGCGGGGTCGGACCTGGGTTCGAGCAACTTCAACAACTTCTGGAAAATCACCGTGCCGCTGGCCAAGAACGGCATCATCGCCGGCTGCATGCTGGTGTTCATTCCGGTGGTCGGTGAGTTCGTGATTCCGGAGCTGTTGGGCGGTCCGGAGACCCTGATGATCGGTCGCGTGCTGTGGCAAGAGTTCTTCAATAACCGCGACTGGCCGGTGGCGTCTGCTCTGGCAGTGGTGATGCTGTTGATCCTGATTGTGCCGATTCTGCTGTTCAACCGCAGCCAGGCCAAAGAGATGGAGGCACGGGGATGAAACGCTTCGGATTTGCAAAGTTCATGCTGATTTTCGGCCTGTCGTTTATCTACCTGCCGATGTTGATTCTGGTGATCTACTCGTTCAACGCCTCGAAACTGGTAACCGTATGGGGCGGCTGGTCGTTCAAGTGGTACGCGGGCCTGCTCGATAACTCGCAACTGATGGGCTCGGTGGTGCGCTCGTTGGAAATCGCCTGCTACACCGCGATTGCTGCGGTGGCGCTGGGGACGTTGGCGGCGTTTGTGCTGACTCGCGTCACTCGCTTCAAGGGCCGCACGTTGTTCGGCGGGCTGGTGACGGCACCGCTGGTGATGCCGGAAGTGATCACCGGTCTGTCGCTGTTGCTGCTGTTCGTGGCCATGGCGCAGTTGATCGGTTGGCCGCAGGAACGTGGCATCGTCACCATCTGGATCGCCCATACCACGTTCTGTGCGGCGTATGTGGCGGTGGTGGTTTCGGCGCGCTTGCGTGAGCTGGACCTGTCCATCGAAGAAGCGGCCATGGACCTCGGGGCGAAGCCGTTCAAGGTGTTTTTCCTGATCACCATTCCGATGATCGCGCCGTCACTGGCGGCCGGCGGCATGATGTCATTTGCCCTGTCGCTGGATGACCTGGTACTGGCGAGCTTCGTGTCCGGCCCGGGTTCCACCACCCTGCCGATGGAAGTGTTCTCGGCGGTGCGTCTGGGCGTGAAGCCTGAGATCAATGCCGTGGCCAGCCTGATTCTGCTCGCCGTATCGATCGTGACCTTCATGGTCTGGTTCTTCAGCCGCCGCGCCGAAGCGACCCGTAAACGTGCGATCCAGGAAGCCATGGACCAGACCGCCAGCGAGTCCTGGCAGCAACCTAAAAAGCAAATGGTAGAAGCGACGGCCTAGGCTGTTGAGTTAACTGTGGCGAGGGAGATTCTGTGGCGAGGGGATTTATCGAAACGTCGCACCGCCCCGTTGGGTCGCGAAGCGACCCCAAAACCTGCAACCAAGGTGTATCAGGCACACCGCGTGTGATGGTTTTACGACTGCTTCGCAGCCGAACGGGGATAAATCCCCTCACCACAAATAAATCCCCTCACTACAGGTAAATCCCCTTACTACAGGGTTGTGTGTTCACTGCATTTTTGCTGTGTGATTTTGAATAAAAAGAGAAATGGAGTTGTACCGATGAAAATGTTTGGCAGGACTCTGCTGACACTGTCCTTATTGGGCGCAATGGCTACCGGCGCCCAGGCCAATGACAAGGTACTGCGCGTCTACAACTGGTCGGATTACATCGCCCCGGACACCGTCAAGAAGTTCGAAGACGAGACCGGCATCCGCGTGACCTACGATGTGTTCGACAGCAATGAAACCCTTGAGGCACGGCTGCTCGCCGGTAAATCCGGCTACGACATCGTCGTGCCGTCCAACAGTTTCCTGGCCAAGCAGATCAAGGCTGGCGTCTATCAGGAACTGGATAAGTCGAAGCTGCCGAACTGGAAAAACCTCAACCCGGTCCTGCTGAAAAATGCTTCCGCCAGCGACCCGGATAACGGCCACGCCTTCCCGTACATGTGGGGCTCCATCGGCATCGGCTTCAACCCGGACAAGGTCAAGGAAGTGCTCGGCAGCAATGCGCCGACCAACTCCTGGGACTTACTGTTCAAACCGGAAAACGCCGCGAAGCTGAAAGCGTGCGGCATCAGTTTCCTTGATTCGCCGACCGAGATGCTCCCGGCCGCCCTGCACTATCTGGGTTACCCGGTGAACTCGCAGAACAAGGAGCAGATTGCCGAAGCTGAAGCGCTGTTCATGAAGATTCGTCCTTCGGTGGCGTACTTCCATTCCTCGAAATACATCTCGGACCTGGCCAACGGCAACATCTGCGTGGCGGTCGGTTACTCCGGTGATGTACTGCAAGCCAAGGCGCGCGCCCAAGAAGCTGGCGATAAGGTGAAGGTCGATTACAGCATTCCCAAGGAAGGCGCGGGCAGTTTCTACGACATGGTCGCAATCCCCCGGGACGCGACGAACGTGGAAAACGCCTACCTGTTCATGAACTTCCTGATGCGCCCGGACATCATCGCCGAGATCACCAACAACATCGGCTACAGCAACGCCAACGCGGCGGCCACGCCTTTGGTGGATGAAGCGATTCGGGATGATCCGGGGTCGTATCCGTCGCAGGCTGTGATGGCGACGCTGTATGCGATTCCGGATATGCCGATTGGCGTTCAGCGGGTGATGACCCGCGGCTGGACGCGGGTGAAGCTCGGTAAATAACCACGAAAATCCGCTTCTGTAGGAGCTGTCGAGTGCAACGAGGCTGCGATCTTTTGATCTTGTTTTTTCCGGATCAAGATCAAAAGATCGCAGCCTCGTTGCACTCGACAGCTCCTACAGAGGGTTGTGGACACCCTGAATTCTGTTTTCCGTTCACGCAGCGCCTTACCACCGCTGCACTCCTATCTGTAGAACGGCCTCACCTGGCTTCCTCGGTTAAGGTGAATTTGGGCGCCCTGCTCGGGCGCCTTTTTTTTATGATGGAACGAGCGGCCATTCGGCCAGCGCTCGGTAGCGGCCCTTATGGGATTCGAACAAGGTGAAGTGATCGGCCCGCAGATAGAACTCGGGCGGCGTTGCGGACTCAGGCACCGGCACTCGGTAATCACCCATCAGCGTCAGATGCGGCCGAAACTCCTTCGGCGAATCCTCAAACCCCAACGGCAGCATTGCCTGCTCAAGCGCATACACCAGCCGCAGCAACTCCGGTGATGCCTGCTCCGGAGCGAGCACCAACACCCCTGCCCTGCGCCAGACATCCAGCCGATCAAGCGCAACCCTCAAAGGCACACCCGGCGTTCGAATATTGGCAGCGGCTGTGCAGATATCGGCGATTTTCGCCACCTCGACAGCGCCCAAAAACATCAACGTCAGATGAAAGTTTTCCACCGGCACCGGGCGTCCGCTCCTGAGCTCAAGTGCGCTGCGCCATTGGGCAATGGCCCGACGTTGCTCGGGTGTGCAGTTCAGGGCAAAAAACAGTCGTTTTAACGGTTCATGGGATTCGTCGCTCATATCTGGCACCTCCTGACATCCAAGTTATAGTTCATGCAAACGATTCAACTGGAGGGGGCCATGCGCGAGATCATCAGCAAGGAACCATGGTGGGCCGTGCCACCGAAACCTGGTCAGGATGAGTCCGAGCTGGAATGGGGCTGGCTGGTTCATTACAACGAAGGTGAGCCGCGCTTCGAGTTCGTCAAAGAGCGGCCGACGGACAGCGAGATTCGTAATCGCAAGAGTTGCAGGATCACCCCGACACCGGAGTGATCCTGTCGTTGGTTTCAGGCTTTTACGATCATTTCGAACCCGCCAAAGATCAGCCTCTGGCCATCGAACGGCATCGGGTTGACGTCCTGCTGCATGCGCGGATCGGTCATGAGTTTTTCCATGCCTGCATCGCGGGTGACCTTGTCTGGCCAGATGATCCAGGAGAACACCACGGTTTCCTCTTCCTTGAGTTTTACCGCCATCGGAAACGAGGTCACTTTACCGTCAGGGACGTCGTCGCCCCAGCATTCGGCAACGCTGAGGGCGCCGCTTTCCTTGAAAATGACAGCGGCGGTTTCGGCGTGCTTCTTGAATTTTTCGCGGTTGGCGGTAGGTACGGCAGCGATGAAGCCATCAACGTAGGACATGGTCGTTCTCCTTGGTTATGGGGCGATCTGCTGGTTAGTCGATTCCGTCGGCCCCCAATCGACAGTTCCGCTGCCCGAACTGACCGACGGTACTTCGGCGCTCCCCGCCAGATTGCCCTCGATCTGCGCCGCCATGTACAACGTACCGGCCATCACGCCGGTGGTCGGGTTTTGCACCAGTTTCAGCCAGGCCTTGTCGAACGTGTTACCCAGACTGCTGCGAATCAGTGCCTCGCTGTCAGGCCGATCATTGGCCTGGATAATCGCGCGGATCCCCGCCACACCCACAGAAATCAAGCCCCCGGCCAATTTGCCCGCTGCAGCGGCCACAGCACTGGCCGCACCTCGCGGGACCATTTCGGCTTCCATCCGTTTACTGGCGCGCTTGGCCACCGGCGCCATGGCGGTGTCTGTCGAAGCCACCCCCTTGTCACCGCCCGCCTTGTGGATCTTCTCGATCAGCGCCGCGTAGGCCGGCAAGGTATTCAGCGGCTGGGTGTGCACCACTTGATACAGCGAAGCGTCCCGGGCCGGCGGCGGCCCGAGAGCGATCGCCGGGATTTTCTGGATTCGGCCATTGAGCTGGGCCATCGGCACGCCGTGACGCTGGGAGATTTTCTGCAGTTCTTCCTGAAGAATGTCCACGTAGAACGCCGTTGCCAGGCCAAGAATGGCATCGGGATCGATCTCCACTGCGACCGGCGCCAGCACACGCTCTTGGTATTGCTCCAGCAGATAGGCCGCCAGGCGCTTGGCCGAGGCATCCTGCTCGCCCTTGGCGCTGAGGGTGTACCAGCTGACTTTCATCGACAGCCATTCCTGGGTCCAGTAACTGCTGAACCAGGGAATGAAGTTCTCTTCGGTCAGTTGATAGACCCGCGTTCGCCAGTAATCCATGGCACCGCGCGCGTAGATTCTGGTCTGCTCGGTGGCCGATTGCGACGCCGAAACAATCTCCTGGTCCACCATCTGCCAGGTGCTTTGGGAAATGATCACCGGCACCACTTCCACCGGGGCACGCTCAGTCGTGACGCATCCCGCCAACACCACCAACACGGCGACGATCAGCGAACGCAGGTTCAAGATCGCGGTTCCTACAGACTTGCCCGAACGGGATGTCCGGTGTTCAAAGGTCTATTAATTTGAGTATAGGTGTCGGTGTTTGTTCGCTTGGGGTTGAGGGTGTTCTTAAGGGCCTCTTCGCGAGCAAGCCCGCTCCCACATTTGATCTTCAGTGGACACAGTATTTGTGAGCGCCGCGGGCCAAATGTGGGAGCGGGCTTGCTCGCGAAGGGGCCGGATCAGACGGCGAAGATCTCACCATCACTTATGTCGATATTCACCATCGCCACGAATGCCTTCCGCGTAAAAACCGTCAGCGTAGGATCAGCCTTAACCCAACGCAAAACCCCGCATCGGAGGGGCGAATCATGATTATCCATCTCCTGACCTGCCTGGCCCTGACGGCCGTCACCCTGAGCGTTTTTTGCTGGTACGTCCTGTCCGAGGAGCACACGTCATGATTCACTCCGTGACCCTGGCTGTAAGCTTTGCGGTGTTCGGCAATAACTACTATTCCCAGTCCTTCGTTTCGCGCAAAACGTTCGAACTGGTGTTCGACAAAAACTTCGAGGCGTTACTGATGCCGTCCGCCGCCAATCACTTCAACAATGAAGTGATTGGGCTAAATGATCAGTTCCGATTCTTGAGCGATGTGCTGGAGGAGCACCTGCTGGCGACTGAGCTCGCCGCTACCGCCCCCCGGAATCAATACTTCTGAGCAGCTGCCCTAGGCCCTCGGCAAAACAGGTCGGTGATTTCAAGGAAAAACGCTCAAGCAGGCGACTGTTGTCCGCTCGCGAATGTTTGATATCCCCGGAACGTGGCGCGTCGTAATTCAATGTCAGGGACCGTCCCAAAAGCTCGCTTAACGTCGCCGCCAATTCGTTAACGCTAGTGGATCGGTTAAACCCGACATTGACCGGTTCGATAATCGGCTCTGACTCACCGACCGCCTGTACCAGGACCTTTACGAGGTCATCGACGTATACAAAATCCCTTGTTTGCTCCCCATCACCGTAAACCGTGATGGGGAGTTTTTTTTGCGCCCTCTCGCTGAAAATGCTGATGACACCGGAATAAGGCGATGAAGGGTCCTGACGGGGTCCGTAAATATTGAAGAACCGCAGAATGACCGGTTCGAGACCGTGTTGGCGTCGGTAGAAATCGAGGAAATGTTCGCTGGCCAGCTTGTCGGCGGCATACGGGGTCAGCGGATTCTTGGGCGTGTCCTCGGTAATTGCCATGCCCTCGCCATTGTTGCCATAGATCGCCGCACTGGACGCGTAAACCACCCGTCTAACGCCAGCCTCGCGCATGGCTTCGCAGATATTCAGCGTACCGATGAAGTTGCTTTGGTGAGTCGCGATCGGGTCATCGACCGACGCCTGCACCGAGGCCACCGCCGCCAGATGCACCACCGCGCTGCAGTCTTTCATCGCCCGCTCCACCGTCGGCGCGTCGGCGACATCCCCCACCACCAGGGTCAAATGGCAGCGATCAATCGGCAGGTTCGACAGTTTCCCACTGGAAAGATCGTCCAGAACCCGAACGCTATAACCGCTTTCAAGCAGTGCTTCGACCAGGTGCGAACCGATAAAACCGGCACCGCCCGTCACAAGAATTCGATCAGCAGTCATGATTTATTTACTCCCCGGCGCAGTGGTGGGTGTTCGATCCATTGCAATGAAGTCGCCTAATTGCTCGATGAATTCACGGCTGTTACTGAGCATTTGTTGCCAGTCGGTCGGAAAACGAACATTCAACGGCAGTTGATCGATTCTCCAGCGCGGCGACAGGGGGCGATCAAACCGGGCGGCGACCTGCAAACCCATCTCGCTGGCAGCGAACGGCCCACGCAACACCGTCGGCGTGCGACCGGCGCTGTCGACGGCCTGAACAACATGGGCTGCCAACCACTCGCCATCGGGCATGCGAACGCGCAGCGGCTGGCCAATCGCGGCGTAGCTGATGTTCAGCGGTTCCAGATAAATCCACAGCAGGGGCTCTTCCAGCCGCTCAAGGCGCATCAACAACGTTCCGGCGCCGACGTTTTCGCCGGGCGTGACCAACACCTCCGCAATTCGACCGCTCTGGGTAGCCTTGACCGACAACGCGGCGAGTCGCGTTTTCAACCACTGTTGCTCGGCGGTCTGTTGAATAATTTCGCGCTCAACGCTCAGCGGCGACTGACGAGCCAGTTGTTCGCGGCGCTCGAACGCCAACAGGTCGGCTTTAAAAGCGTCGAGTTCGGACTGGGCGGCCAGCACTTCTCCACGAGAGACTGCGCCTGATACAACGAGGTCCTCAAGCACCTGCACGCGCTCCTCCGTCCTGCTCACTCGGGTCCTGAGCAACTGACGCTCCCTGGTGTCCAGTTTGGTGTTGTTGGTGGGCACCGTCTTCGTCGGCATCGCAGCGAGCTGCAATAGCCGCGCACGCCATTCGGGATTGTCGAGACTGACCAACGGCTGATCGATCTGGACCTGCTCCCCGGCCATGACGAACAGCTGATCGACCCGACCGGCATCCCGTGCGCGTACCTCAAGAATCGGCAGGCGCAATTGCGCCGGCGCGTCGATCATCACCAGGCCGTAAGTCAGCCGCGCTCCCAGCCAGATCAAGGGACTCGCGACCAGGAACAGGATCAAATACCAACGCACGCGAAACGCCATGCGTTTGCCCGGTGCGTACAGCACCGTCAAACCCTGTTCCTGGGTGGGGTTCAGTTCTTTGCGACTGTCGAATCGAATCTTCATGACGGCTCACCGTTTTGGAAAGTCTCGCCAGGCTTGCCAGTCAATGCCGGCAATTCCCCGTGGTTGCAGCTGTTCGCGCCAGACATTGGTCTGGTGCTGCAACTGCTCAGTCGACGCGCCGGCCCAGGATTCTGTGGAATCCAGTTGCGGCTCCGTGCTTTGCGCCAGGCGAAACTGCAGATCAGGCCAACGTTGGGCGATCTGCTCTGCCATTCGTGCGCTGTTTTTCGGGTTGCGGGTATAGATCATCAGGCTGACCTGACGCACGCCCGCCTCGGGAAGCGCGCACGGCAGACAGGTTTTTCCGGGTTTTGCCTCTGCAAACCAACGATGATGGCTGGAGATTTCTACCGGCCATGGGCTGGCTGCGGAGGCTGCGCGCAAGGTATCGAGCAAGTCCTTCAAGCGCTGATCCGGGACCGGCACGCCCAGTTGTTCGAGTTCCAGGTCCAGGTGCAGGCTGGTGAATGAAAGCCCCTTCAGCTTCGCCAGTAAATCGGTGAGCTGATGGCGTTCCTGCGGCTCGATCCAGGCCGGATCGCCGAGCAACAGACTGACTTGCACCCCCTTGCCGGCCGCGTCCTGCAGCAATTGTTCCAACCGTTGGCGCGTCTTGGCAAAGTCTTTCAACTGGGCGGACTTGAGGCCAAGGTAGATCTTGTCCATCCCGGCTTTACGCAGTTGCTCGAGCTCCGCCTTGCGTTGATCGGGATCGAGCAACGCTTCGCTGTCCCAGACATAACTGGCCTGGGACCATTGGCTCGACGGCGCCACCGCTGCCTGAGCCGGCAGAGTTTGTGCGGCCAGTATCATCGGCGGCAACGACAGCGTCAGAAGCAGAAGTATCGATCGCATAATCAAAACCTCGTGGCTCGTTTAAGCACCCACCACGGCGCCATCGAGCTTTCTTCGTGGCCCCGGCGAAAGATCTCGTTGAGCATGGCCACTGCGCTCCAGCACCGCAGGAGTAGCATGAACAGCGGGAAGAAAGGCACCAACAACCCCAGGACCATGTCCTTTGCAGGTCGGTCGGACACCATCAACAACATGGCGGCGAATAACATCGCGGTGATCGTCAGGTACAGCGCATAGATCAGTACAAACAGAAACAACAGCGTCTTGCCCGGCAGAACAAACAGCGCCAGCAACGTGTAGCTGAAGATGAGAAACGGCAGCACCAGCTGAAAAAAGAAGCCGCTGAGCAGGATCATCAGAAAGGTCGGCCAGCCCAACAAGCTGGGGTTGATGTTGTGGTTGTGTTTTCTGATGTACAGAAAAAACAGGTCGCCATCCCAGCGCAAGCGCTGCATCAGAAACTGACTGAGCGTCGACGGTGCATCGGTGTGTCCAATCGCTTCCGGCTCAAAGGGAATCCTCAAGTCGTGTCGCTTGAAGTAACTTTTGATGCGCAACGTCAGGTCCAGATCCTCCGCGGTGTGCGTGTTCCAGCCTCCGATTTTCACCAGGAAGCTGCGGCGGAATGCCCCGAAGGCCCCCGAAACGTTATTGACCAGGTTCCATTCGGCCAGACCGATTTTCGACATGTGGATGGATAACAGGTATTCCAGCGCCTGCATCGCGGTCACCCACGAAGCCCACACATTGCGCACTCGCAGGCTACCCGCGACCGCTGGCACCGACGGGTCCTCGAAATGGCGCACGATGGAGCTGACCATGTTGTTGTCGAAGGACGTGTCACCATCGAGCGCCATCACGATTTCACCGCTGGCAAGCGACAGGCCGGCGTTCAATGACGACACCCGCCCGCCCCTCTGCCATTTGGCGATCGGGCGCAAATGGCGTCTGGGGTACAACTGCGGATCCACGTTGAAACTGCGCACGGCGCTGAGCGTCGGCTGGTTCATCGTGGCCCCGTCCACCACCGGAATCATCTCGATGTGGCCGGGGTACGTCTGCTCGCACAGGCTTAACAGCGTGGTCTGAACGTCCATCCCTTCGCTGTAGCAGGTAATGATGCAAGAGACCTTGGGCCGATAGACACTGATCTTCGGTACACGGGTACGCCGACGTGCGAACCAGCGCAATACCCCCAGCATCACCATGATCATCAGGGGTAACTCAAAGATCAGAAACAAAGGGAAAAGCATGAAAAACACCCGGCTCAAACCATCCGGCCCCATGAGCCCGCCGAGTGCGCTGAGGAGTTGCTCCAGGAAAGGACTCATGGCGGTCACGCCAACTCACTGGCCAGACGGGCCAGTAGTAGTTCGCCATCTTCCTGTTCGAGCAGATCCTGGGGCGCCGTGATGCTGACGACACGCAAGGAAATGTCGCTGACCTCCGGTGCTGAAAACAACTCGGCGACCCGGCTCAAGCGTTGTTTGACGGTTTCCAGGCCCTTGTCATCGGTATGCGGAAGCATGATCCAGAAGTACTCTTCGGTACTTCGAGAGCAGCGGTCCGTGTCCCTGACGGTTTCTTTCAAACGCTCGGCCACGCTATCGATGAAGGCATGACCGTGATGTTCACCCAGGCGAGTCAACGTACCGGCCAGGTTGACGAAGCGCAGACCGAGCAGTGAGAAGGCAGGCGTCTGGTAGCGGCGTACGACCTGCATCTGCCAGGTCAGCAGGTCATAGAAATCCTTGCCGCCTAACAGATTGAGTCGACCGAAGTGATGGACCGTTTGATCACTGAACTCCTGGCGGCAGCGGAAACGGCCGGCCTCGGCCAGGCGAAAATCCCTGACCTCGCGTACTCGCAACTTGTCAGGCGTGTGTGACAGGCCGCAGTCCAGGCAGCGCGCCTGCACGTCGGCATCGACAAAAAACGCCTGACATGAGCGACAACGATAGTTTTCCATAGGACGGTCGTAATCACTGCCGATATGGCGCAACCGGTTCAAGCAGTTGGGGCACAACAACACCCCGTCTTTGAGAAAGTTTTCCTGTGGCCCCACATGCCCACAGGTAAAGCAGTGCAATGAAGGCTGCCGTGAAATGTCCAGGGCCTGGCATTCGGCACACACATCAATGTAATTGAGCCGGCCCGAGCCACACTCCGAACACAGGCGAACGCGATCGACCAGGACCCCCTCTTGCAGCCAGTCCTGCTGCACCATCAAGCTGAGCCAGACAAACGAGTTGACCTGCTCGTTATCAGCCAGGGCGTCCAGCAGTGGGTAGCGATAATGCTGAGGCACCTCTGGGTCTCGCAGGGCATAAATGTGCGCGTTGTCGCGCAACCACAACCACGAAAGCACCCGACTTTCGAAACGCTCAGGGGCAGAACCCTGATTGAACAACCTGTAGCGTTCTTGCCACACGCCCCAGAGGGTTCTTATTTCGCTGGAATCGACAGGGCACGCACCATCACCCAAGGCTTCACACCAGCCGTTCTGATCACGGCAACAGTAAATGAGGCTGTAGCGATAAGGGGGAATCGAGCGCAACTTTCGAAGCACCCGCCCTGCGTAAGCGGCTGGCAGGTCCAGCAGCACGACATCGAAGGCGGGGGCAGCCAACAAGCTGGCTATATCGGCAAAGTGTTCAAGCTCTGGACTATTCAAGCTTGGAGCTCTAATACCCAGTATTGCAATTCGTGGAGTTGGAGTCGGCATGACGCACGGCCTCTGCAGACAGACAAGTACGATGAAGACGAGTTAGAAACACTAGCACCGCAACAGAAAAACGTCAGTATTATTATGAAGTTATTTTTTGATATATAGACCGTCAATATTTCGCCATCAACCTTAATTGGATCCCGCCTTGCTCACCGCGTTTCAGCGCAATAAAGCGCCTGATCATCGTAAAAAATAATTACTTATATTTCATCATGTTATACGCACTAAGTAACTCAAGAGTTACAACCACACTCACTACTAGTTAATGGCCACCATTGATAGCGTCGCGCCATTTAATGGCATCAGCAGTTAATTCCCATTTGCGACAAAGCCTTTCAGCTACCGCCTATATATTAATAAGTTCAAAGTATTTTTATACCAAAATTACTCACTTATAGAACCAGAATAGTCATGCAATAGTTACACGAGTGAAACACCCCCTGTTTCAATAATTAACATTAGATCAAATCTGACAATTTTTTACTCAGAACAAACCTCTCGAAGGCAACCCCGCAACCAGCGATGCACAGGGTCGGCATCCAGCCGCGGATGCCAGAGCATGGCGACGGTGAACGCCGGCAGAGACAACGGCAGTGCAAAGCTGTGCATGTCGGCGCGCAGGCTGGCGGTGTGGCGTTCGGGAACGCTGGCGATCAGGTCAGTGGCTCGGGCGAGCGCCAGCGCAGTGGAGAAGCCTGCAACGATTGTTGCTATGTGCCGCTCCAGTTCCTGGAGCTCAAGGGCTTCATCTATGGGCCCCTTGTCGAGCCCCCGCCGAGAGACGCTGATGTGGTTGCCTGCCGCATAACGCGCGGGGGTTATCTCGCCTTCGCTCAGCGGATGCCCCATTCGCACGACGCCAATGAAACGGTCCCGAAACAAGCCCTGGGTACGCAACTCCGGGCCAGCGGCTGTCCCCACCACACCCGTTTCCAGATCGACCGTCCCGTCGCGCAGTGACGCGCTGTCTTTGTCGGGTTTGTGCATGAAGCGCAGCCGCACGCCAGGGGCTTGCTCGGCGACGCGGGCAATCAGGTCCGCGCCGAAATTCTCGACAAAACCTTCACTGGTGCGCAGCGTGAACGTGCGGCTCAGCAGTTTGAGGTCGGGTTGCTCGGCAGGCCGAAGGACCGCTTCGGCGTCCTGCACCAGCTGACTGACCCGCTCGCGAAGTTCGAGCGCTCGCGGGGTGGGCACCAGTCCCCGCCCGGCCCTGACCAACAGCGGATCGCCGGTGGTTTCACGCAATCGCGCCAGTGCCCGGCTCATCGCCGACGGGCTCAGTCGCAAGCGTTTGGCGGCGCGCACCACGCTGCCTTCGGCGAGCAACACATCAAGGGTGATCAGCAAATTGAAATCAGGAGTGGACATGCAGCGCCCCGCAGCAGAGTGATATGGCGTTAAACGCACGTATCAAGTGCAAACGGTGCGCCTTCCGCCATGTTAGGCCGGGGCGTAGATTTCTGATAGCTCCGCTTCGGGAGTGGCCAGAGAAGAGGAACAGCATGAAATCACTCAGTGCAATCGCAGAGCGTGCGCAACAGACACCGTCGGTTCGGTGGGCGCTGGCCAGTCTTTCGTTGTCGATGCTGCTGTCCTCGCTCGGCACCAGCATCGCCAATGTGGGTTTGCCGACCTTGGCCCAGGTGTTCAACGCCTCCTTCCAGCACGTGCAGTGGATCGTCCTCGCCTACCTTCTGGCCGTTACCACCCTGATTGTCAGTGTCGGTCGGCTCGGTGACATCACTGGCCGTCGGCGGCTGCTCTTGGCCGGTATCGGTTTGTTCACCCTGGCGTCGGCCCTGTGCGGCTTTGCGCCCACGCTCTGGCTGCTGATTGGCGCCCGGGCGCTGCAGGGCATCGGTGCGGCAATCATGATGGCGCTGACCATGGCCTTTGTCGGCGAGACGGTGACGAAGGCAAAAACCGGCAGCGCCATGGGCTTGCTCGGGACGATGTCGGCGATTGGCACCGCGATGGGGCCGTCGCTCGGCGGCCTGCTGATTGGCGGGTTTGGCTGGCAGGCGATCTTCCTCATCACCGTACCGCTGGGCTTACTAACGCTGGTGCTCGCGCATCGCTACTTGCCTGCCGATCGCCAGAAGCTCAAGACCGATCGCGCCGGCTTCGACCCGCTGGGCACACTGCTGCTGGCGTTGACGCTCGCCGCTTATGCGCTGGCCATGACCCTTGGACGAGGCAGTTTCGGTCCGTTCAACATCGCCTTGCTGTTGGCGGCGGGTGTCGGCGTTGGCCTCTTCGTGTTCGCCGAAGCTCGAGTCACCTCACCGTTGATTCGATTGGCGATGTTCCGCGATCCCGTGCTCAGTGGCAGCCTCGCCATGAGCCTGCTCGTCGCGACAGTGATGATGGCGACGCTCGTGGTCGGGCCCTTCTATCTCGCGCATGGGCTGGGGCTCGATGCGGTTCTGGTTGGACTGGTTTTGTCGGCCGGCCCGTTTGTCGTGGCATTGACGGGTGTGCCCGCTGGCCGTATTGCCGACCGCTTTGGCGCCCAACGCATGACCCTCGTCGGCCTCGCGGCAATGGCGACTGGATGCCTCACGCTGTCGGTATTGCCGGAGACGTTCGGCATCGGCGGCTACCTCTTGCCGATGATCGTGATAACCCTCGGCTATGCCCTGTTCCAGACAGCCAACAACACGGCGGTCATGGCAGATGTTCAGCCGGACGAGCGAGGCGTCATCTCCGGCATGCTCAACTTGTCACGCAATCTGGGGCTCATCACGGGGGCGTCCGCCTTGGGCGCGGTGTTCGCGCTCGCATCGGCCTCGGTCGACATTGCAACGGCGCGACCCGAAGCGGTTGCCAGCGGTATGCGAATCACCTTCGCCGTGGCGCTGGTGCTGATCGCTGTCGCACTGGCCATCGCGCTGGGAAGCCGCGCGTTGGCAGTGCGTCGTGACCGCCGATAACCCGATACCTCGTTTACTTTTCCAGCACGACCAGTGGCGTGTCTTTCTTCACAATGTACGTCGCCAGCTCAGACGCCTTGCTCGCGCCGACGTTCTTCGCGACGTGCGCAGTGCCTGCGGGGATATACAAGGAATCGCCAGCCTTGAGCGTTACAGGGGGCTGACCTTCGAGTTGATATTCAAACGTGCCCTCAATCACGTGGGCCACTTCCACCCCGGGATGCGAATGTTTGGGGGACACCACACCCGGCTCGAAATCAACGCGGACCTGAATCACCTCACGCCCGGCGACGTCGAGGTCCTGGCGCAGCAGATCGGTGCGGTGAAGCCCCGCCTGCCAGCTTTTTACTGGCGGCGCCTCTTGTGCTTGAGAGAGGCCCGCGAAGGCAGTGAGTGCCGCAGCAACGGCGACGCCGAGCATGCCAGCAAAAATACGGTGGTTGAAACGGGACATGGCATTTCTCCAATCTGTGCGCGGGAATGCGCGCGGAGCTTGCCGCGGATGCGGTGGCTCTATTTGGAGGCCGCCGTGTATCGCGCAAGTGTCGCCAAGGCCCTGGTTTTGTATGCGAAGGTAGCTGCAGGTGCGCGGGATACGTTCCGATACAAACAAATCCCGCGGACACGAAAAAGCCCGCACAAGGCGGGCTTTGTAAATCGAGTAGGTGGCCGGCGCTGGTCTCCGGCTTACAAGGTTTATCAGGCCTCCCACAGAACAGTTTTGTGCTGTCCTGCTTCACACGGCATAAGGGCTGGATCTCAGCGCGGAGATCTTTCTAACCGTGTACCCTTCGGAACGCGCCCCACGTTTCCTCGCCATCCGCTTGCGCATCAGTCTGCGTCTTCACCTACAACTTCAAGAATAGTACAAACTCCAAAGCGCAAGGCGGGCTTTTTAGAACGTTTTTGTCCTGTCGCAGGCGTGGCAGGATGGAAAAATGCTATCGCCAGTCACCTGGGTACACGCCGACAAAAATAGTCGTCGTGTACCCCGCTTTTCGGCTCACTGGGTCGTGCCAGCCGTTTACAGATCGGTGATTTCCTTATGACGTGGAACCAGCGCCTTCATCACGCTCCACGCCACCAGGTAGGCCACCGCACAGATGGCAAACATGATCATGTAGCCGGTATGGATATCGCCGATCAGTTTGTAATGGTCGATCACCCAACCGCCAGTCTTGGTCATCACTACCCCGCCCAAACCGCCGGCCAAACCACCAATGCCGACCACCGACGCGATGGACTTTTGCGGGAACATGTCAGACACGGTGGTGAAGATGTTGCACGACCACGCCTGATGCGCCGATGCGCCCACGCCGATCAGCAGCACCGGCACCCAGAAACTGATGTAACCGAATGGCTGCGCCAGCAACACCAGCAGCGGGAAGAAAGCGATCACCAGCATGGCTTTCATACGACCGTCATACGGCGCGTCGCCGCGTGACATGAAATAGCTCGGGAACCAGCCGCCGCCGATACTGCCGACCATGGTCATGCTGTACAGCACGGCCAGCGGCAACACGATGGCCTGGCCCTTCATGCCGTATTGCGCCGACAGATAGGTCGGAAGCCAGAACAGGAAGAACCACCACACGCCGTCGGTCATGAACTTGCCGAAGGCAAAGGCCCAGGTCTGGCGGTAGGTCAGCAACTTGAACCACGATACTTTTTTGGCGGCGGCACCCGAGTCTGTGCCGGTGAGTGCTTGCGCGCCCTGATCGCTGCGGATATAGGCCAGCTCTTGCACCGACAGGCGTTTTTGCTGCTCCGGTTTTTCGTACAGTGCAATCCACACCGCCACCCAAACGAAGCCCAACGCACCGATCACGATGAACGCCGCTTCCCAGCCCCATATACCGGCGATCAGCGGCACGCAGATCGGTGCCAGGACCGCGCCCACATTGGCGCCGGAGTTGAAGATACCGGTGGCGAAGGAACGTTCCTTCTTCGGGAAATATTCGGCAGTGGCCTTGATCGCGATCGGGAAGTTACCCGCTTCGCCGATCGCCAGTACGGCGCGCGACAGCATGAAACCTGCGATCGAAACCGGGATGACGGCAAGGCCCAAGGCGCTGCTGATGCCGGCAATACCCTCGCCCATCGGCACCGCAAAGGCGTGCATGATCGCGCCGGTCGACCAGATGCCGATCGCTACCACATAGGCGGTCTTGGTGCCGATCTTGTCAACGAAGCGGCCGGCGAACAGCATGGAAATCGCGTACACAAATTGAAAGACGGAGGCGATGTTCGCGTAGTCGGTGTTACTCCAGCCAAATTGCGTCGACAGATCCGGCGCCAACAGACTCAGTACCTGACGGTCCAGGTAATTGACGGTGGTAGCGAAAAATAACAGCGCGCAAATCGTCCAGCGGTACTTGCCGACAGCCTGGCCGATTCGTTGCGGATTGATGGGCTCGTTCAGATTCATGGCATCACTTTATTGTTGGTTTATGGTGATGATCTCTCGGTTTCAAGCGAGATCAATTGTGTCGTAGAGCATCGGCAAAACGCGATGAATCCGCGCCACAGCCCGGTTTCAGCTCATTAGCGTGGGCACTGCTCGGACACTGAAATCATAAGAAGCGGTATTCAGAGAGGCGCGCGGGAGGATTGAATTCATGATGGGGCCGACACTCGTTTTTATTTTTAGTGTTTAACAGCCGATGATCGTCTGTCGTCGTACAACAATGCCTTTTATATCGAGTTCACTACTAGGCTGTCAATCTGAAAAATAGCCGTTCGTCTCGACAAAGACCGCCCGTTAACATTGCGATTTCGTACGCGTGCTGCTGGTTGTGGGGCCGTTAGCCTTTTGACGTTTCGGGTGTTAAACACAGGGTATGGGTGATTTGATGATTGAGCCGCGTTGTACGACAACGCGCTTCACACGCCATGACGAGAGACCTCAATTGCGGTCATCTCGTCAGCGTGCTTTTCGACTGGCAGATCGGCGAAGACGAATCAGGATTTCACAGGCGGTTTGGTGCGAGCGGCCGCGCGTGCCGAGGCGTTGAGCGCCACAGCGGCGAGAATGAGCGCCTTCAATGCGCTCTCATCAAGCTTGTCCCCCTCATGCAAATCAATGGCACGTCGGGTGTTGCCTTCAAGACTGGCATTGAAAAGCCCTGAAGGGTCTTCCAGCGAGGCGCCCTTGGCAAACGTCAGCTTCACGACCTGCTTGTAGCTCTCACCGGTGCAGATGATTCCGGCGTGCGACCACACTGGAACCCCCCGCCACTTCCATTCCTCGACCACGTCGGGGTCGACCTGCTGGATGAGCGTTCGGACCCGAGCGAGCGTCTCGCCCCGCCAATCTCCCAGGTCTTTGATTCTCGCGTCTATCAGCTGAGAGGCCGAAGGTCCTCCCTCTTCTTCCTTAGCACCGACCTGCTCTTTCTTCATGGTGGTTGTCGCCTTTTTCATGAGGGTGTCCAAAGCGTGGCCTTACAGGGTTCTTTGACCGTTTCCGACGTCCCTTGCGTTTTTGATTCCCCAGTCAAAGGCGTCTTCCATATCCAGCAGATGCGGGGATGGCTTGTTGTCTTCCTCTATGACCGTGCCGTCCGGCCGGTAAACGCCGATGAACATCTTCAGCGAGCCGTCCCTCAATATCTCGGCTTTGACCTCGATCTTGCATCCGTTCGACAGTGTTTCCTTGTGGTGCATATGGCGTTCAGTCATGGCTGCATTTCTCCCGTCGTTGAAGTCCGAGTAGCGCATTTACCCATTGGCCATGTTAGCTCAGTGCGGCCCACTGAAAGGCCTGTCAGGACAGCGGCGTAATGCCACCTATACTAGAAGCCACCGCCCCCACGGGGTCTGCACTCCCAACAATAAAAAGCAGAGGTGGAACATGGTCTGGCAGCAAGTCTACGATCCGTTCGGCAACCCGATACTTTCAACCATCATGGCAGCAGTGCCGGTCGTGGTGATGCTGGCAGCCCTGGCGTTTTTCCATATCAAGGCGCATCTGGCCGCATTGCTGGCCCTGACCTCCGCGCTGGTGATCGCGATCTTCGCGTTCGGCATGCCGGCGAACATGGCCGGCTCGGCCGCACTTTACGGCGCCGCCAACGGCTTGCTGCCCATTGGCTGGATTGTGCTCAATATCATCTTCTTGCATCGGCTGACCACCGAGAACGGCTCGTTCAAAGTGCTGCAGGATTCCCTGGCGCGCATCACCGACGATCGACGCCTGCAATTGCTGCTGATTGCCTTCTGCTTCGGTGCTTTCTTCGAAGGGGCCGCAGGCTTCGGTACGCCGGTGGCGGTGACCGGGGCGATTCTGATCGGGTTGGGCTTCTCGCCACTGGCCGCGTCTGGCCTGGCGTTGATCGCCAACACCGCGCCCGTGGCGTTCGGTGCGCTGGGTACGCCGATCATCACCCTGGCCAAGGTGACCGGGCTGGATGAAATGGAGCTGTCGATGATGGTCGGCCGGCAACTGCCGTTCTTCTCGGTGATCGTGCCGTTCTGGTTGATCTGGGCCTTCGCCGGCTGGCGCAAGATGCTGGAAATCTGGCCGGCGATTCTGGTGGCCGGGGTCAGTTTCGCCGTGCCGCAGTTCCTGGTGTCCAACTACCACGGACCGATGCTGGTGGACGTGATCGCCGCGCTGATTTCCATGGCCTGCCTGACCGGTTTCCTCAGGGTCTGGAAACCGGCCACCGTGCATACCTCCGCCGCGCTGTCCGGGCGCGTCGACAACTCCAAAATAGCCGAAGAGCATGACGAAAAACCCGTCGCCAGCGCGGCCTTTGCCAGCGATGCCAAGCCTGCTGTGATGCGCGCGTGGATGCCGTGGATCATCCTCACCGTGTTCGTGTTCGCCTGGGGAACCCAGGGCTTCAAAAACATGTTCGATACCCGCCCGGCGATTGATCCGGCCACCCACTCGGCCAAGCTCGACCCTCAAGGCAAACCGATGCGCGAAGCGAACCCGATCTTCGCTCCGATCGTGACTTTCACCACGATCCACCAGCAGATCGAGAAGGTCCCGCCCGTGGTGCCCGCGCCTAAAACCGAGGACGCAGTCTACAAGTTCACCTGGTTCACCAGCACCGGTAGCGGCATCCTGCTGTCGGCGATCCTCGGCGGGTTGCTGATGGGTTATTCCATTCCGCAACTGATCCACCAGTACCTGCGAACGCTGTGGGTGGTGCGCTATTCACTGATCACCATTACCGCCATGCTCGCCCTCGGTTTCCTCACTCGTTATTCGGGTCTGGACGCGACCATGGGCCTGGCCTTCGCCGCGACGGGCATTTTCTACCCCATGTTCGGCACCCTGCTCGGCTGGCTCGGCGTGGCGTTGACCGGCTCGGATACGGCGTCAAACGTGCTGTTCGGCGGATTGCAACGGGTGACCGCCGAGCAATTGGGCCTCAGCCCGGTGTTGATGGCGGCCGCCAACAGTTCCGGCGGGGTCATGGGCAAGATGGTCGACGCCCAGTCGATCGTGGTGGCCTCGACCGCCACCCGCTGGTACGGGCATGAAGGGGAAATCCTGCGTTATGTGTTTTTCCACTCGATCATCCTGGCCATCCTGGTCGGTGGCTTGGTGACGTTGCAGGCGTATGTGGCGCCGTTCAGCCATATGGTGGTGGGCGGGCATTGATTGACGTAGCCCGGGCTCACCGCCCGGGCATTACGCCCACCCCTCAAGTCGCAGCGTGGCCCGAACCAGACGTTGTTCCTCGCTTTCGATTTCCTTGAGGTTCTCGCAGATGCTCTGGATATGCGCGATGGCAGCCTTACGCGCCTGTTCCGGCATACGGCCGGTGACGGCGTTGTAGAGCCGCGCATGTTGACGGTCGATCTGACGTTTTTGAGGTTCGCGGTGGTAGAGGTTGTTGACCGAGGCAAACACCGTGTTGAGCAGCAAGTCCGTCAGAGAGCGCAAGGTCTGCACCAGCACAGGGTTGTGCGAGGCCTCGCAAATCGCCAGGTGAAACGCATGATCGAGCCGCGCGTGCTCGGACGCCTCCAGCGAACGGCTATGGGCATTGAGCAACGCCTCGTAGCTGCGGGTGATGAGGACAAAGTCGGCGTCAGTTCCGCGCAACGCCGCCAGGCGTGCGGACTCGCCTTCGAGCAGACTGCGAACCTCGAACAAATCGTAGAGCGTGCGGGGTTGTGAGCTGAAAAGGTGCATCAGCGGTGACGCGGCACCGTGGCCCGAAAGGTCGGCTACAAATGAGCCTTTGCCCTGCTCTGTCTTGATGATCCCGCGAGCGCGCAACAACTTCAGGCCCTCGCGAAGTGCCGTGCGGGAAACGCCGAGTTTTTCGGTCAGACGACGCTCCGACGGCAATAGCTGCCCGGTCTTGAGTACCCCGTCCACGATCAGCCGTTCTATGCGTTCACAGACCACGTCTGCGACTTGTGGATTACGGCTCGTTTCTGCCCTTTCCATCGACTCTCCAACTGGTATGACCAGTCTCGCTGCCAAAACTACAAATGTTCAAACACAAACATAAACTTATGTTTTAAAAACGTTTTTTTTAACTAATAAAAAGCCATCGAATAAAAAACTGGTTCGACCAGCCAAACAACACATAGACAGTAGAACGCCTCAGGCCAATGATGCAAGTCAGTGGTAAACGGACACAGACCTCCTATAAAAACAACTGAGGGTCGTCAACCGACTATGAACATTCTTTACGATGAGCGGGTCGACGGCGTCCTGCCTGATGTCGACAGAGCTGCCTTGCTGCAAGCCCTGCACACGCAGTGGCCGGATCTGGAAGTCCTGCATCAACAGGAAGAGCTCAAGCCGTACGAATGCGACGGACTTTCTGCTTACCGCACCACGCCCATGCTGGTGGTGCTGCCGCGCCACATCGACGAGGTGCAAGGCGTGCTTCGGCTCTGCCATGAGCGGCAGGTCGCGGTGGTCGCCCGCGGCGCCGGCACCGGTTTGTCTGGCGGTGCATTGCCGCTGGAAAAAGGCGTGCTGCTGGTGATGGCGCGTTTCAACTCTATACTGCACATCGACCCCGCCGCCCGCACCGCTCGGGTTCAGCCGGGGGTGCGCAACCTGGCGATTTCCCAGGCTGCAGCGCCGTTTGGCTTGTACTACGCGCCGGACCCTTCCTCGCAGATCGCGTGTTCAATCGGCGGTAATGTGGCGGAAAACGCCGGTGGCGTGCATTGCCTGAAGTACGGGCTGACCGTGCACAACCTGCTCAAGGTCGACATCCTCACCGTCGATGGCGAACACCTAAGCTTGGGTTCTCAGGCGCTCGACTCTCCGGGCTTCGATCTGCTGGCGTTGTTCACCGGTTCCGAAGGCATGCTCGGTGTCATCACCGAGGTCACGGTCAAACTGCTGCCCAAACCCCAGACCGCCAGAGTGCTGCTGGCGGCGTTCGATTCCGTCGAAAAGGCGGGCCGCGCGGTGGGTGACATTATTGCCGCCGGCATCATCCCGGGCGGTCTGGAGATGATGGACAACCTGGCCATTCGCGCCGCCGAAGACTTCATCCACGCTGGTTATCCGGTCGACGCCGAAGCCATTCTGCTGTGCGAGCTCGATGGCGTTGAAGCCGACGTTCACGATGACTGCGACCGCGTGCGCCAAGTGCTGGAACAGGCCGGCGCCACCGAAGTGCGCCAGGCCCGCGATGAAGCCGAACGCGTACGTTTTTGGGCCGGGCGCAAGAATGCCTTTCCGGCGGTGGGCCGTCTCTCACCGGATTATTACTGCATGGACGGGACGATCCCGCGCCGCGAGCTGCCCGGTGTGCTGCACGCGATTGCAGCTTTGTCGGCCGAGTACGACCTGCGGGTGGCCAACGTTTTCCACGCCGGTGACGGCAACATGCACCCGCTGATTCTGTTCGATGCCAATCAACCGGGTGAGCTCGATCGCGCCGAAGCCCTGGGCGGCAAGATCCTCGAATTGTGCGTGAAGGTCGGTGGCAGCATTACCGGTGAACACGGCGTGGGCCGGGAGAAAATCAATCAGATGTGTGCGCAGTTCAATAGCGATGAGTTGACCGTGTTCCATGCCGTCAAAGCCGCTTTCGATCCGAGTGGCTTGCTCAACCCCGGCAAGAACATTCCGACGCTGCACCGCTGCGCCGAGTTCGGCGCCATGCACGTTCACATGGGTCAGCTGCCCTTCCCTGAACTGGAGCGTTTCTGATGCGCAGCGAACACGATATCGACGACAGCGCCTCGCTGCTGGAGCAGGTCAACCAGGCGCTGCAAAACGCTACGCCGTTGCGCATTCAAGGCGCCAACAGCAAGGCGTTTCTTGGGCGCATTGTGGCGGGCGAAGTGCTCGACACGCGCAGCCACCGAGGCATCGTCAGCTACGACCCGACGGAGCTGGTGATCACCGCCCGCTGCGGCACCCCGTTGGCAGAACTGGCTGAAGTGTTGGACGCGGCGCAGCAGATGCTGCCCTGCGAACCGCCCTCCTTCGGCGACGGCGCGACGGTCGGTGGCATGATCGCCAGCGGGCTGTCGGGACCACGGCGTCCCTGGTCCGGATCCGTCAGGGACTTCGTCCTCGGGACACGGGTCATCACCGGTCATGGCAAGCATTTGCGCTTCGGTGGCGAAGTCATGAAAAACGTCGCCGGCTACGACCTGTCGCGCTTGATGGCCGGCAGCTACGGCTCGCTGGGCGTGGTGACCGAAGTCTCGCTCAAGGTCCTGCCCAAGCCGCGTCAAACGTTAAGTATCAGCCTGGACATGGACAGCGATCGCGCCTTGCTTCGCCTCGCCGAATGGGGGCAACAGCCGCTGCCGATCAGCGCCGCGTGCCACGATGGGCAGCGCCTGCACCTGCGGCTTGAGGGTGGCGAAGGTTCGGTGGCGGCGGCTCATGACCGACTCGGCGGCGAGTTGCTGGACGCTTCGTATTGGGATGATCTCAACGAGCATCGATTGAGCTTCTTCGATGAGGACCAGGCACTTTGGCGCCTGTCCGTTCCTCACAACACGCCTCGGCTTTCCCTGCCTGGCCGTCAGTTGCTCGATTGGAGCGGTGCACAGCGCTGGCTCAAATCCGACGCAGAGGCAGCGTTCATTCGCTCGATCGTGGAAGACGTCGGCGGGCATGTGACCTGCTACACCCATGGCCTGATCGACAGTCCATTTCAACCGTTGGCCGCAGCGCTGATGCGCTACCACCGCAGTCTGAAGCAACAACTCGATCCCCGGGGCATCTTCAACCCCGGGCGCCTGTACGCGGAGCTTTGACCCATGCAGACCACTTTGAGCGAACAAGCCCGCCAATTGCCCCGCGCCGAAGAAGCCGAAAGCATCCTGCGCACGTGTGTGCACTGCGGTTTCTGCAATGCCACGTGCCCGACCTATCAATTGCTGGGCGATGAACTGGATGGACCGCGGGGCCGCATCTACCTGATCAAGCAGGTTCTGGAAGGCAACGAAGTCACGCAGAAGACCCAACAGCACCTGGATCGCTGCCTGTCGTGTCGTAACTGCGAAACCACCTGCCCTTCCGGCGTCGACTACCACAACTTGCTGGACATCGGCCGGGCGGTGGTCGATGCGGCGGTGCCGCGCCCACTCGGTCAGCGCTTGTTACGCGAAGGACTGCGCAGCGTCGTACCCAATCCGGCGCTGTTCAAAGGGCTGGTCAGCAGTGGCCAGGTGTTCTGGGCGCTGCTGCCCAACACCTTGCAGATAAAGTTGCCTCGCCGCGTCTATCCGGCCAAGCCGCGCCCGGTCACTCGCCACCCCCGGCAGGTGCTGATGCTCGAAGGCTGCGTGCAACCGAGCCTGTCGCCCAATACCAACGCGGCCGCCGCGCGAGTACTGGATCGCCTGGGGATCAGCGTCACCGCGACCCGCGAGGCCGGTTGCTGCGGCGCCGTGGATTATCACCTCGACGCTCAGGCGGCCGGTCTGGATCGCGCCCGCCGCAATATCGATGCGTGGTGGCCGAGCATTGAAAACGGTGCCGAGGCCATCGTGCAAACCGCCAGCGGTTGCGGTGCTTTCATCAAAGATTATGGTCACCTGCTCAGCACCGACCCGGCCTATGCCGAGAAGGCGAAAAAGGTCAGTGCGCTGGCCAAGGATCTGGTCGAAGTGCTGCGCGACGAGCCGCTGGAAAAGCTCGGTATCCACAGTGCCCAACGCCTGGCCTTTCATTGCCCCTGCACCTTGCAGCACGCGCAGAAACTGGGTGGTGCGGTGGAAGCGATTCTGATGAGTCTGGGCTTCAACCTCACGCCTGTTGCCGACAGTCACCTGTGCTGCGGCTCGGCGGGCACCTATTCGCTGACCCAACCCGAACTGTCCCGGCAACTGCGCGACAACAAGCTCAATGCGCTGGAAAGCGGACACCCCGAAGTCATTGTCACGGCCAATATCGGCTGTCAGTCCCACCTCGACGGTGCGGGCCGAACCCCTGTCAGGCACTGGATCGAACTGGTCGAAGCCGCCTTGCCCTAACCGAGTACTGGAGAATCCCCATGAAAAGCAAAGCCGTATTGAGCCAGACCGAAGTCAGCCAAATCCTTGCATCTGCACGCACCGAAGCGCAGAACAACCAATGGGCCGTGACCATCGTGATTGTCGATGACGGCGGCCATCCACTGGCCCTCGAACGCCTCGATGGTTGCGCTCCGATTGGCGCCTACATCGCCACCGAAAAGGCCCGCACCTCAGCCCTCGGTCGGCGCGAATCCAAAGGTTATGAAGAGATGGTCAATGGCGGACGCCACGCCTTTTTGTCCGCGCCATTGCTGACATCCCTTGAGGGCGGCGTGCCGATCATCGTCGACGGTCAGGTGATCGGCGCGGTCGGGGTGTCCGGTGTCAAAGCCGAGCAGGACGCGCAGGTGGCCAAGGCCGGGGCGCAATGCCTGAACTGAGCCGAACCGATTTGAGCAGAGCGCTGAAATGGTCGGGCCGTGTGGTAAACGGCCCGACATTCGTTTTCGATCACTGCCCTTCAGCAAGCTTCGTCTTCGGTATCCGCAGAGCGCGCCAGGCAATTAAAATCGCCATGAGTGCCAAGCCGAACATCACCCACGAAACCAGATTAATTCCACCCTCGAAGGCACTTCCCGCCTGCGTCATCAGCGCTTGTGCTTGATCTTGCGACAACTGCACCGCTACATGATTAGCACCCGATAGCGTCTCACTCGCCAGCATCGTCTGCACCTCGCTCAAAAAGCCCGGCAGCTGCAATGCACCGCGATAGTAGGCAGTGACGAGACCACCGAGCACCGTCGTCCCCAAAACCACACCCACTTCATAGGCCGTTTCACTAATGGCCGACGCCGCACCCGCCTTTTCCGGCGGTGCAGCCGACAAAATCACATCGTTGGATACCGTCGCGATCGCGCCCACGCCAATGTTCAGCAAGGCAAAAGCCACCACCAGAACGATCAGACTGCTGCCGATGCTGGCGACCAACAAAAACGCCGCCCCAGCAAACGCCATCAGAATCGGTACCAGCACATGCACCTGTACTCGCCTCGCTACAGGCACGACTGCCATTCCCACTACGATCGCCATGATCTGACCAGGTACTAACGCAAAGCTGGCATTCAACGGTGACATCTGAAGAACGATCTGTAAGAACTGAGTGGTGAAGAACACAAAGCCGACGAGGAATGCGAGGCTCATCAGATTGATGAGTACGGAGCCGCTAAAGGTGCCACTTCGGAACAGACTCAGATCCATCAGCGGCACAGGCAGACGTAACTGCCGATGCACAAACCTCCATCCAGCAACCATGCCGATTACAAATGCTGTCAGCGCCATCCAGTCGAGACCATTACTGGCGCTGTGTTTAATGCCGTAAACGATGGCACTGAGGGCAACCATCGATTGCAGGATACTTAGCGGATCCAATGGCCCTGAACAGTCTTTCTCGGACTCGGGCAACAACACTGGTCCCAATACCAACAACGGCACCAATACGGGTATCGCCAATAGGAAAATCGCCCCCCAGCTGAAAAACTCCAGCAAAACCCCACCGACCAATGGGCCGAGCGCCGATCCTACCGTCAGAGTTGTTGCCCAGATCGCGACAGCTACTCTGCGCTCCTCTCGGTCCAGAAACACCGAACGTATCAATGCCAAAGTAGAAGGCATCAACATCGCACCGAAAATCCCCATGCAGGCTCGCCCGGCAATCAGTTGCATGGCCGTTTGGGAATAGGCGGTCAGCACCGACACAATGACAAAACCCAAAGACCCGGCCAGTAACAACTTTCGATGACCGATTCGATCCCCCAGACTTCCCATCGACACCAGTAATCCCGCCAATACCAGCGAATAGGCATCGATCATCCACAACTGCTGACTAGCGCTCGGATTCAGGGCCTCGGCAATCTTTGGTAACGCGAATCCAAGCACCGTATTGTCTACGGTCACCAGTAGTACTGGCAGCATCAGCACGCTTAGGGCTGACCATCGTTTTGCTCTGTGTTGCGCTGTCTCATTTATTAACACCATTGATCCAAGCTCCTTATTACCTCAAAAAAATCACGGGACATTTTTCAATGCTTCCGTGAAACGAACCCTGCGCACTTCCATGGCGAGGGTTTAAGAATGCAACTTGCAACGTAAGAAAAATTAACTTTTCTCGCGGGAAAGCAGAACACTTCTATAATTTCGTTACATAACAACTCAATTGACTATTTGTTTCATATTGTGATGGCACTGATGGGCTGAAAGCCCTTTTCCGTCTGCCCCACCCCAAAAGCAAGCGCCCCAAACAATCCCTGGCGTTTGCTTGAGTCACCCTCTTCGCGTTTTCACCCCGTCTGCGAGGCCTCTTTTTTGAACGGCTACGCTCGATAGGTACCGCTCACACTGTCCAACCGACAGAGCAATCGACCCGCCCAAGAGGAAGCGCACAGATGACCCATCTCACTGCGAAAGACTTTGCTCCGGAACTGCTCGAACTGTACGACTACTACGCCCACGGCAAGATCAACCGGCGAGAGTTTCTGGATCGAGCGGCGTTGTTCACCTTGGGCGGTTTGACCGCCAGCGCCGTCCTCGCCGCCCTGAGTCCGAATTATGCACTCGCCGAGCAGGTGGAATTTACCGACCCGGACATTGTTGCCGAATACATCACCTATCCATCCCCCAAGGGCAACGGGCAGGTTCGTGGCTATCTGGTACGCCCGGCGAAAGCCACCGGCAAGGTGCCGGCGGTGGTGGTCGTGCATGAAAATCGCGGGCTCAACCCTTACATCGAAGATGTCGCGCGGCGTGTGGCCAAGGCAGGCTTCATCGCCCTCGCCCCTGATGGTCTGACGTCGGTGGGCGGCTATCCCGGCAACGATGACAAAGGCCGGGAGCTGCAGGCGACCGTCGACCCTGAAAAGCTCATGAATGACTTTTTCGCCGCCATCGAGTGGCTGATGAAGCATGACGCGACCACCGGAAAAGTCGGCATCACCGGGTTCTGTTACGGCGGTGGCGTCGTCAATGCCGCGGCCGTCGCCTATCCGGAACTGGGGGCTGCCGTGTCCTTTTATGGCCGCCAGCCAGAAGCCAGCGATGTCGCCCGAATCAAGGCGCCGGTGATGCTTCACTACGGTGAGCTGGATACGCGCATCAACGAAGGCTGGCCCGCCTATGAGAAGGCATTGAAAGCCGCGGGCAAGACGTATGAAGCCTACATTTACCCCGGCGCCAACCATGGTTTTCATAACGACTCCACGCCTCGATACGATGACGCCGCGGCCAGGCTGGCCTGGGACCGGTCGCTCGGATGGTTTCGGCGGTATCTGGCTTAATGGTAAAGCTGAAGTCTGCATTGACAGTGTTGCCAGATTCCGCATGAATGGAGGGTTTCGAACAGCTGACGAGTCAGCTGCTCAAACGCGCCTCAATAGGTCACGTCTCAATCACATCATCCGCCCAGCTGATGGCCGCAACGACGGTGGGGAAACCGATCGTGCTGGTCAGTGAGATCAGTGTGTGACGGATCTGCTCTGGCGTAGCGCCCGCCTCCAGTGCCCGTCGGGTATGACTGTGCACCGCGCCCTCAGAGCGGATGGCCGCCGCGGCACCGAGCTGGATCAGCTGGACAACGATCTCTTCCAGTGGGCCGGTATGACGCACCGCCGTACCCAAGGCCTCCACGGCAGCCAGGTAATCCGGGTACTGCTGTTCGAGACGTTGGTAGGTGTTGTGCGTTTTCTTCTTTGTCATGTTTGTTTCCTCGCGTTGGAGGGCGATCAGTTCTCGCCTTTGCGCCCGAGTCATCAGGCTGCGATTTCCGAAACTTGCACACTGCAACAGTAGGCTACGCTTACAGCAGCTCATTGCACACGATGCTCGCGTCTGCAGGTTTTGGTTTGTTCTGGAGAGCGTCTGCAACAGCTATTTCAGACAGGCCCAAACAATTCACGCAGGACTACGTGATGACCGAGCCCCTCCTCAGTTTTGATCAACTCAAGCGTGCCGCCGCCTCCGGCGAGATCGATACCGTTCTTGTTTGCATGGTCGACATGCAAGGCCGATTGGTCGGCAAGCGATTCCAGGTCGAGTTTTTCATCGACAGCGGTCATGAAGAAACCCATTGCTGCAATTACCTGCTGGCCGACGACATCGACATGGAGCCGGTGCCGGGTTACGCCGCGGCCAGCTGGAGCAAAGGCTATGGCGACTTCGTGCTCAAACCCGACATGACCACATTGCGAAAGGTGCCCTGGCTGGAGTGCACGGCGCTGGTGCTCTGCGATGTGCTCGATCATCACCATCGGCGCGACCTGCCGCACAGCCCGCGGGCGATTCTGAAAAAGCAGGTCGAGCGACTGCGCGAGCGCGGCTACACCGGCATGTTCGCTTCGGAACTGGAGTTCTATCTGTTCGACGAGAGCTACGACGCCATCCACGAGCGCAACTACCACAAGCCGAAGACGGCCGGTCACTACATCGAGGACTACAACATCCTGCAGACCACCCGCGAAGAGCCGGTGCTGCGGGCGATTCGCAAGCATCTGCAGGCCAGCGGTATTCCCGTGGAAAATTCCAAGGGTGAATGGGGGCCGGGCCAGGAAGAGATCAACATCCGTTATGCCGATGCGCTGACCATGGCCGACCACCACGTCATCATCAAGCACGCCTGCAAAGAGATCGCGCAACTGCAGGGCAAGGCGATCACGTTCATGGCCAAGTGGCGCTATGACGCCGCCGGTTCCAGCAGCCACATCCACAATTCGCTGTGGGACAAGAACGGTAAAAAGCCGCTGTTCTTCGACGCCAAGGCGGAGTTCGGCATGTCGAAACTGATGCGTTCCTGGGTGGCCGGGCAGCTCAAATACGCCAACGACATCACCTGTTTTCTCGCGCCCTACATCAATTCGTACAAGCGCTTTCAGGCCGGCACTTTTGCACCGACCCGGGCGGTGTGGAGTCGGGACAATCGCACTGCGGGCTTTCGTTTGTGCGCAGAAGGCAGCAAAGCCATCCGCATCGAATGTCGCATCGGCGGCGCCGACCTCAACCCATATCTGGCCTTCGCCGCCTTGATCGCGGCGGGACTGGCCGGCATCGACGAGAAGCTCAGCCTCGCGCCGCCCTTCGAGGGCGATGCCTACGTAGACGAACACTTGCCTGAAGTATCGAAGACCCTGCGTGAAGCTTGCGCCGCACTCCAGGGCTCGACCATGTTGCGCGAGGCGTTCGGCGATGAAGTGATCGACCACTACGTGCACACCGCCGAATGGGAGCAGAAAGAGTACGACCGGCGGATCACCGACTGGGAACTGCAGCGCGGGTTTGAGCGCTATTGAGACCGCCATCATGACTTCAACGATTCAACTCATCTCACCGGTCGATGGCCGGGTCTATGCCGAACGCCGCTGCGCCGATGCGGCGCAAATCGACCAGGCGCTGGCGGCTGCCGAAGCTGCCCAGGCGCAATGGAAACGCCGGCCACTGAGCGAACGCGCCGCTTTTTGCAGCGCCGCGGTGGACGCGATGCTGGCCATGAAGGCTGACATCGTGCCGGAACTGGCCTGGCAGATGGGCCGACCGGTGCGCTTTGGCGCTGGCGAACTGCGCGGTTTCGAAGAGCGTGCCCGGCATATGATCGCCATTGCGCCTGACGCCCTGGCAGCGCTTGAGCCCACGCCCGTCGCCGGTTTTCGACGCTGTATCAAACGCGAGCCGCTGGGTACGGTGCTGGTTGTCGCCCCCTGGAATTACCCCTACCTGACGGCGGTGAATACGATTATCCCGGCGCTGATGGCCGGCAACAGCGTCATCCTCAAACATGCGTCGCAAACGCTGCTGGTGGGCGAACGGTTCGCCGAGGCCTTTCGCCGCGCCCATCTGCCCGAAGGGCTATTCCAGAACCTGCTGCTCAGTCATGTTTATACCGGAGCGATCATTGCCTCTGGACGCGTGCAGCAAGTGAACTTCACCGGCTCGGTCGAAGCCGGCAAGACCATGGAACACGCTGCCGTCGGAAGGTTCCTCGGCGTGGGCCTCGAGCTCGGTGGCAAAGACCCGGCCTACGTACGGGCAGACGCCAACCTCGAACACGCGGTGGAAAACCTGGTGGACGGCAGCTTCTTCAACTCCGGGCAAAGCTGTTGCGCGGACGAGCGTATTTATGTCGATGAAAAAATATACCCGGCGTTTGTCGAACGCTTCGTCGCGCTGACTCGCCAATACGTGCTGGGCAACCCGCTGGACGAAGCCACCACACTGGGTCCGCTGGTCACACCGAACGCCGCTGATTTCGTTCGTGGGCAGATCGCCGATGCACTGACCCAAGGCGCTCGGGCACTGATCGATCCAAAGGATTTTCCTGCCGACGCGCCGGGCAGCGCATACCTCGCCCCGCAAGTATTAGTCGACGTCAACCATCAAATGTCGGTGATGCGCGAGGAAAGCTTTGGTCCCGTGGTCGGCATCATGCCGGTGGCCAACGACGACGAAGCCATCGCCTTGATGAACGACAGTGAGTTCGGGCTCAGCGCCTCCATCTGGACGCAAGACCTTGCCGCCGCCGAACGCCTGGGCAACGAGATCGACACCGGCACCGTGTTCATGAACCGCTGCGATTACCTGGACCCGGCCCTGGCCTGGACCGGAGTGAAGAACAGCGGACGCGGCGTCACGTTGTCGCGCCTGGGTTATGAAAATCTGACCCGCGCGAAATCCTTCCATTTGCGCCACGAGATCTGAGCCATGAGCCTGACCGCGAACTGGAACTACCCCACAAGCATCCGCTTCGGTGTCGGCCGCATTGCCGAGCTCGCCGAGATCTGCCGCAGCCAAGGAATCCAGCGACCATTGCTGGTCACCGACAGTGGCCTGGCGCGTGCCCCGATCACCACGGCAGCAGTGGACGCCTTGCGCGCCGCCGGCCTTGGCGTCGCGCTGTTTTGCGACCTTAAACCCAATCCGGTTGAGGCCAACCTGGCGGGCGGGCTCGACGCCTGGCGCGCCGGTAAACACGATGGCGTGGTCGCCTTCGGCGGCGGCAGCGGCCTGGACATGGGCAAGCTCATCGCCTTCATGAGCGGCCAGACCCGCCCGGTGTGGGATTTCGAAGACATCGGCGACTACTGGACCCGCGCCGACGAAGGCAGCATCGCCCCGATCATTGCGGTGCCGACCACGGCGGGTACCGGCTCGGAGGTGGGCCGTGCCGCGGTGATCATCGATGAGCGTACGCACACCAAACGCATCATCTTCCACCCGAAAATGATGCCGCGCGTGGTCATCAGCGACCCGGCACTCACCGTCGGCATGCCGGCCAAGGTCACCGCTGGCACCGGCATGGATGCGTTTGCGCATTGTCTGGAATCGTATTGCGCCCCCGGTTTTCATCCCATGGCCGAAGGGATTGCGGTGGAAGGCATGCGCCTGGTCGCCAATGCCCTGGTGCGAGCCGTACACACACCCTCGGACCTGGAGGCGCGAGCGGAAATGCTCGCGGCGGCCGCGATGGGCGCTACCGCTTTCCAGAAAGGCCTGGGCGGGATGCACGCCCTCTCACATCCGGTGGGCGCCCTGTACGACACCCATCACGGCATGACCAACGCCACGTTCATGCCCTATGTCCTGAAATTCAATCGCCCGGCCATCGAGGAACGCATCACCCGCCTCGCGGCTTATTTGCGTCTGCCCTCGCCCGGCTTCGACAGTTTTCTGGCCTTCGTCCTCAAGTTGCGCAAGGACATCGGCGTGCCCCATACGCTGGTTGAGCTAGGGGTGGATGACCGGCAGGCCGACCTGATCGCGGACATGGCGATTGTCGATCCTTGCGCCGGCGGCAACCCGCTGCCATTGACCCGAAATGGCGCGGCAGAAATTTTCGAAGCGGCGTACCACGGCCGTCTGTAGAGCAGTTGTCTGTCCATGGCCAAGGTGCGAACTCGCGCATGGACCGGGTTTATCCGTAAGAAACAGGAGCAGTACGACAAGGGGTTGAAGGCCAGCCCATCCGGCCACGTAAAACCCGGATGGATGCGTATCAAAACCTAAGGGGCACACAACATGAATCCAGCAAGCCAGCCCGGCACGAGCGCGCCGCAAGACGATGACGTCAAGGTGCTGCACAGCATGGGCTATGCCCAGCAGCTCTCACGACGCATGGGCGTTTTCTCCAACTTTGCCATTTCCTTTTCGATCATCTGCATCCTCTCGGGTGGTATCAACTCACTCGCCCAGGGCACCTCGGGTGCAGGCGGTGCGTCAATCGGCATCGGCTGGCCGATCGGTTGCCTGATCTCCGGGGTTTTCGCCATGGCCATGGCGCAGATTTCCTCGGCCTACCCCACCGCTGGCGGCCTCTATCATTGGGGCTCGATTCTCGGTAACCGCTTCACCGGCTGGCTGACCGCTTGGTTCAACTTGCTCGGGCTGGTCACCGTGCTCGGCGCGATCAACGTCGGTACCTATTACTTCTTTTTCGGCGCCTTCGGACCGGCCCTGGGCATGGAGGACACCACCACGGTGAGGGTGATTTTCCTGGCGATCCTGACCGGCCTCCAGGCCTTGTGTAACCACCTGGGTATCGGCCTGACCGCGAAGCTCACCGACTTCTCGGGGTATCTGATCTTCGCCACGGCGCTCGCGCTGACCATCGTCTGCCTGATCTCTGCACCCAGTTATGAGTTCGTCCGGTTATGGACCTTCAGCAACTATTCCGGCGAGGCTGGCGGCAGCGTTTGGCCACAGGTGTCGAACGGCTGGATTTTCATGCTCGGCCTGCTGTTGCCGATCTATACCATCACCGGCTATGACGCCTCTGCGCACACCTCGGAAGAGACCCGAAATGCCGCCATGTCGGTGCCACGCGGCATGGTCATGTCGGTGGTCTGGTCGCTGCTGTTCGGCTGGGTCATGCTCAGTTCGTTTGTGCTGATGCTGCCAAGCATGGACGAGGCGGCGAAGCATGGCTGGACCGTGTTTTTCTGGGCCATGGACACCCAGGTCAATCCGACTGTGAAGTTGGCGCTTTACGTGGCCATTTTCATCTCGCAATTTCTTTGCGGGTTGGCGACCGTGACCTCGGTCTCACGCATGATCTTCGCGTTTTCCCGTGACGGCGGCCTGCCCTTCTCCAAAGCACTGGCCTCGGTCTCGCCGACCCTACGCAGCCCGGTGGCGGCGATCTGGACCGGTGCCACGCTCGCGGTGTTGTTCGTCTGGGGATCGTCGGTGATCTCGGTCGGTGAAACGCCGGTCTATACCATCGTGGTGTCCTGCACGGTGATCTTCCTGTTCTTCTCCTTCATCATTCCCATCGTGCTGGGCCTGTTTACCTACGGGACTTCGAAGTGGCCAACCATGGGACCGTGGAACATGGGGCGCTTCTGGTACTCGGTGTTTGCCCTCCTCTCGATCCTCTCGATGGTGATCATTTTCGTCATCGGCATCCAGCCACCGAACGAATGGGCGCTGTACATCACCATCGGTTTTCTGGTGCTGACGGCAATCGTCTGGTTCGGTTTTGAAGCCCGCCGCTTCCAGGGTCCGCCGATTGGCGACATGATCGTCAAGCGTCAGGCTGAAATTGCGGCGGCTGAAGAGGCGTTGAATAAACGGGCTGGAAGTTGATTGCTGCAGTCATGAGCAAACGGTGGCGAGGGAGCCAGCTCCCTTGCCACAGCGAGCCGCGCCTACGCAGGTAGACCGATTTTATCCAGCAACCGGTTCGCCGTGATCTCCGCCACCTTGATGCTGTTTGAAATGCCCCACAGGGCATAGCGCGACCCACCGTCCAGATGATCCACCAGCTGATGGACCATCACATCGACCGAAGCCAGCGTCTCGACCAAATAAACGGCCAGGGTTTCGGTAGTAGCCCCTGGGTCCACGGAAAACAGAGTGCGGTGGGTACGCCCGGTGGCTTTGATGTCGGCAGTCGACGGGAAGTGAAAGTCGAGGGCCCGTTCGGCGGCCTCGTTGAGTTTGTTCGAATCGGGTTCGTACGGGGACACCGGATCGGTGTCCGGTGGATTGGGCGTTACTTTGAACATAGATGCTTCCCCCCCGTTGGCGGGGAACCTGAAGGAGCTATTGGACTCCTCGGGCGAGGGGATGATTTATCGCCACTGCTACTCGACACCGGACATCGAGAAAGCCTGACGAACTGATGGTCGCCGGTGTTCAGCCAGAAGACGAAAACGGAGAGCCATTGGCCCGCGCGAACCTGCAATCCCCGTCCGGGACACGCATCATCTGGTTGCCCAAGCGCTTTGGGCAGTTCTCTATCGAAATCCTGGAAGACAAGGCGCTGGAGGCATTTGTCGAGGCTGCGTTTGCCTGAGTGTTGCTGCGGTGAATGTATGCTTTGGGCTGAAGTAGGTGCTGCTGGTACCATCATCCAAGAACTGACAAGCCGAGCAGAAAACATGAATCGTCGTAAAAAAATACAGCAGTTATTGAAGGCTCACGCAAAAAAGGCCAGCGCCAAATTGGCACCGTCAAGCAAGTCTAAATACATTAGTAAAGCTGACCGATTGAAACTAGCAGCTGAACCCAGTGCAGACTCGATCATTTCCCCTGAGAGCTGATTTACGCACTCAATGTCGCTCTCCTCGGTTGCTGGACGCTGCGCGATAAAGCTGGGACCGGGCCGCGCGCCCTTAAACAAACGTTAGGCACTTATCCAACCTTACCGTACGGAGCATATAAGACATGTCAAACATCGTCGCATGGACCCTGTTCGCCCTGGGCGTCCTCCATATTCCATTCGGTATTATCAAGTTCAAAACAGCATTCGCCGCCGCCGTAGGCTCTGGCTTCGTTGACCAATTCAAAACGCACGAAGATCGGCGCACTGCTCTCTGGTTTACCATGCTGGGGCCGCTTTTTATGCTCGCAGGGCAGACAGCGATTCACGCCGTAGCCGTTGGCGATCTCGCGCTACTTAAAATGGTTGGCATCTATGTGCTTATGATCTCGATCATTTGCGTCATTGCAGTTCCAAAATCGGGGTTCTGGGCAACGCTGCTGGTTTCTCCGCTGATCATCGCGGCAGGGTATGGCTGGTAGGCCTAAAAACGCGCATAGAGTTGGACGCCACAAGAGAAACGATCGCACAAGGACGTATTGGCTTTGCTGACTGTTACATTGTTGGCCGCATGGATCCTCAACTCGCGCGAGAACGAGCCAAAGCAGACACCACCCGCCGACGGAGTAGATTCGAACTACACGTGCGCCTCCAACAAGCTCTGCGGACCTGGTACTCAGCTATGGATGAAGTGCTTCCCGGCAGAGTTCGATTCAGTTTTCCTTCAGAAATGCCGACCTTGAAAAGCCTTGATGGAAGATATGCGGTAGCGGCCTTTGATCAAATGATCGCATCGCTTCCACGACCTACTCACACCCCAGAACCTCCTGACCGCAGATGAAGTGAAATCCCATTGCCGCCGTGGAATGACCGGTCGCGGTAGGGATGGCAGTTACCTGCCACCCCCCGCACAGATCCGTACGTGCGGAACTACCGCATACGGCTCCTGCCTCGGGTGTGTGACGCGAAGCGATCCTCAGGGTAAGGATGTGCATTTCTGGGTCTAGGTATGTAGAGGTCAGCAAGGCGTCCGTAGCGTGACCATTGAAGCCGATTACGCTGGCTGCGACGTTTGAGGGCTTGCCGCCATAGGCGACATACCGCCGAACGAAAACCACCAAGACGTATCAGGTTTCCCGGCACCGCGTGGTAATTGAAGTAGCCCCTGACCACCCGAGTAAGCCATTGCCCTTGAGCCCGGATGGGCTCATGACGTCGGCGCTTCAGCTCATCCCGAATAGCCAGCAGCGTCGCACGCATTCGCTTCTTGACCGTCAGTCGCAGTATTTGAAAACCACCGCTTCTGTTGGTACTACAACAGTGCGTGAAGCCCAGGAAGTCAAACGTCTCCGGTTTACCTAACCCTCGCTTCCTACGATTTCTCGCAGCAAAACGACCAAATTCAATCAGCCGTGTCTTCGAGGCATTGAGGGATAAACCGAACCTGGCCAAGCGTTCCTGCAACTGCACCAGAAACTGCTGAGCCTGCCATTGCGTCCTGAAACCCACCACACTGTCGTCCGCGTAGCGCACAACAATCACATCGCCATGGGCATGCCGCTGGCGCCATTGCCTTGCCCATAGATCCAGCACGTAGTGAAGATAGATATTCGCCAGCAATGGCGATATCACTGCCCCTTGGGGAGTCCCCTTCAGCGCAGCCACCCTACGGCCATCCTCCATAACACCCGCTTGAAGCCATTTGCAGATAAGCCCGAGCAGGCGCCGGTCTGCAATCCGGTGTCCCAGAAACATCAGCATCCATTCATGGTCGATCTCATCAAAGAACGACGTGATATCCGCATCCAATATCCAGTTCACCTTCTGGCCCTTCAGCGCGACCGTTAACGCATCCAGCGCATCGTGCTGGCTGCGTCCCGGTCGAAACCCGTACGAGAATCCCAGGAAGTCCTCTTCATAGATCACATTCAGAACGGTAACGACCGCCTGCTGTACGATCTTGTCCTCCAAAGAGGCAATGCCCAGCGGGCGCTGCCTGCCGTCGGCTTTGGGGATATAGACCCGCCGCGACGGCGTTGCCCGATAGGCTCCCCTGTGGAGCCTTCCGTGCAAATCGGTCACCCGCTGGAGAAGACCTTCCTCATATTCTCGCCACGACATGCCGTCCACGCCCGCCGCTGCATCGCGGCGCAGGGCATAGAAGCTCTGCGCCAATAACTGCGGTGTGATGTGGTGCAGCAATGCCGTGAACTGCATGCCCTTGTTCCTTCGGGCTGCTTCACGTACACCGTCAAGTCCCATCGACGCGCAGCTGATCCGGCTCAGTGTCCGGGGCGCGGGAGGCCTGTTGGTGTTTCCCTTGACTACGTCCCTTTCCTCCACTATCTCCGCAGGGCCAGGCCCTTTGTTCGATGGCTTCTCAGGTACTACGGACGTATCCGACTTCTCAGCGACGTGAACAGCAGGGTTACGGCTTTTGGCCTTTCCTGCTCCGCCCGGTGCTTGCGCACTGGGCGCCGCTGAGATCTCCCAGTTTCTGTGCGGAGGACTTCCCGACGTGCACAGGGTCTCCGACCGCGCGGGATCAGAGCATGACTGGCGTATAACGCCATGCTCCGTGTTGCCTTCTGCTTCGCTTAACAGCATCGGCATCCCGAATTCCTGATTACGCGGCTCAATGGCTGGCCCATCGGTTTCCCCTGTCAACGCTTCACCCTGCACCTCACGGTGCAACATGCATGACTCGGGGTCTGGTTGATTCGCCATTTCTTACCAGTATCGAACTTTCATCGACTATCCTCCGCCAGCTTTAACTGGCGCACTAAGCGTACGGGGAATACGCCTTGTGCAGGGTATGCGTGTGGTGAAGGCCGTACTCAAATTAGTGCCGTGGGCCAGTGACATGGACGTTAGCCCTAGGAAACCAATGGCGTGCACTAGAGCTGGAGATTGGTAGATCGCGTTAGCTCGGCGGCTTGCCTTATTCAGTTACCCAATTTAGTTCATGACTTAGGTCCGCCACGGTGGAAGAGTCTCTTCGAAAAGTGAAAAGGCTCGATGCAGGAAACTGTTGAAGCGAGCGGCATCACGCCGCAGCCCTGCCTGTTGACCACCAATCAGGCACAGATGGGCCACCTTACCAATCACTTCTGCTTCGCCTGGCATATGGACCAAGCGGCGGCACGTCCGTATCGCGAAGTCCAGTCGTCTTGTGTCAACACGCTGCTGAAACTCGCCTACCAACGGATCGTGCAGCGACCAGGCTCGGATGGAAACTTCCCGCCCAGGTTGTTTCTCAGCGGCAATACTCAAGTAGCGTTTCAAGGTTTCGCCCGCGCTACGACCCTGCGCCGCATAAGCGAGCATGCGCTCCGTGTAGTCTTCTTCCCAAGCGGCCAGCAAGGTGCGGACAAAGTCTTCGCGATTGCGGAAATGGTGATAGAACGATCCGCGGGTCACATTCAATCGGCGCGATAGACTCTCGGCCGAAACGCCAATATGCCCTATTTGATCGAGAGCCTCAAAACCAGCCGCGATCCAATGGTTACGAGTTAGTTTTCTCACCAGTTATTTCGCTCCATATTTAGCGCCATACAGACTGTGTATGGTGCGCAACCGATTGATACGCTGCGAACACCAGCAAAGATGGCCGTTGCGTTTTGCACGCCAGCACTTTTCATGGAGCTCGCCTTGAAGAAAATCGTTCTGGTTGCTTTCGACCAATTCACTGATATCGACCTATTCCTGATGTGGGACATTTTAGGCCGCAACACTGAGGACTGGCACGTCCGAATATTGGGTTCTAGCTCTATCGTGCGATCGGCGCACGGCCTGCCTGTTTCGGTGCATGGTCCGCTTTCCGAGGCCAATAGTGCCGACGCGGTATTGTTCGTCAGCGGCAAGGAAGGGATACCCGCTGCACTTGCCGCCCCAGATTTCCTGCCGTCGTTTGAACTTGACTCCAGACGCCAGCGAATCGGCTCCATATGCGCCGGAGCTTTCATTCTCGAACGGCTTGGGCTGCTCAGCGGCCAAGCAACTACACACCCGGATGCACGATCAAGCTTGCAAGCTCTGGGACTTGAGCCCATGGACCAGCCTCTTGTATGCCAGGGGAACGTTGCAACCGCTGGCGGATGCCTTTCGGCGCTCTATCTGGTGGGATGGTTGGTTGAATCCTGGTTCGATGTCGACAAGCGCCGTGCGACGTTGCTCCCTGTTCTGCCAGCTGGGCAGCAAGAGCTCTATGATGCCTTGATCGGGCTCAGTATCCGACAAGGAGAAGTTGGCGCCTCAACAACATCTAGTTAATCCATGCTCGCTCAGCGAGGCTCTGGACCTCATCAAGGCGTGGACATTGGTTATCCGGACGGCATCGCCACGACCCATGCGAGCTCCGCTCCTGGTGCGCTACTGCGCCTGGAACCTGAAGTTGCCGTGAACCCCACACTTGAATACGTACCTGATAGCCTAAGTAGGCACGCCGCAATATGGAAAAAGAGCCGCTTGTACAGCGAGACTCCTCCACTATGCAGATACCTCGTGTGCTTGGGAATGAGCAGTGAGCGCGGTTGTCCCTGTCCGGCTTGAAAGTCGGTAACCGTCACTTCTAAGCTAGACAAGCACTTACAGGGCGACAAGGAGCGTTATACGACAAAACCATCGCAACAAGAAACGCGACATGGCATGTCGTCTAATTAGTAGTTAGAACTCAGGAGAGATCCCCGATGCCCCGAGAATTTGAGCTCATTATGTCCGTGCCAGTCCCCTCGAGGTCCGGCATCACCCACCTTTACAAGTCGATGCACCTAGCGGACGCTTTTGCGATTCGGCTCCCTGCGGGCACATCTAGCAATCCAGATTTGCTAGCTCGATTCATCCTTTCCCACCAGCCATCCTGGATCGGATGGCTCATTAAAGTCCGAGACACTATCGTTGCCTGTTTTGGTCTCAAGACAGCCAAACATTTGGCATCACTCGCTAATCGGATTGGAGCCTTCAAGGTCTACAGCACGAACCAGACTGAAATCGTGTTGGGAGAGGACGACAAGCACCTCGACTTCCGGATATCGATCCTATGTTCTGGAGAGGCAGAGCCAGAAGGCAGTCGCCAACTCGTTTTTTCAACCGTGGTCCAGTGCCACAACCGTCTAGGCCGGGCCTACATCTTCGTTATTGCCCCATTTCACCGCTTGGTTGTTAAGGCCAACCTCCTCCGTGCAGCGCGCGTCGGTTGGCCTCTGGCTACCTGCCCCTAAGGTCCGGCACCCACTGATGCGGTAGCAGTTGCCCGATCTCACTCGCCCGCTGTGTCGGCAGCCGTGTCAGCACATCTTTTAGATAGGCATACGGATCATGCCCTTTAAGCCGTGCCGACTGGATCAAACTCATAATCGCAGCCGCACGTTTTATGATCTGGTTTAGAAACCAGAATCTTTGGAGGCATCGCATGCGCCCTTTGTGCCCAATCAAACCTCCGTCCTTCTCGACGCCATTTCCAGTCCGTCTGCCAAACAGGCTCACGCGGACCTGTCTGCGATGGATTTTATGCCTGAGCATTGTCGTGCCCGGCATCGCCGGTGCAGAGACACGACCCGAGAACATGGTGTATCTGCGTACGATTGATCCGGGCATCGAGCAAGACATTCGCTACGCCAGCGCTCACAACTTCACCGGGCACCCACTCGACGGTTACGACGCGGCGCAGTGCCTGTTATCGCTGGACGCCGCCAAGGCCCTCGCTCGGGTACAAACGGCTTTGCGGGCGCAGGGCTACGGTTTGAAGGTGTTTGACTGTTATCGGCCCAGCCGTGCCGTTGCCGATATGGGGCGTTTCGCTTTGGTGCCGGATGACCCACGCAAGGCCGAGTTCTATCCGCGCGTGGACAAGCAGGACTTCTGGCGCCTGGGTTACGTGGCCCGGGTGTCGAACCACTCCAAAGGCTCAACCGTGGACCTGACGCTGACCGGTCCGGATGCACTGCCCGCCGCTAGCTGGACGCCTTCAACCGGGCAAGTCGATTGCACGGCCGCCTATGGCCAGCGTTGGCGCGACGGCGCGCTCGACATGGGTACCGGTTTCGATTGCTTCGATGAGCGAGCGCATACCGACAACCCGACGATCAGCGCTGCCGCCAGGGACAATCGCCAGAAGCTCAGCAGGGCCATGGAGAAAGAAGGGTTTACCGGGTACTCGAAGGAATGGTGGCACTTCACATACAGTGGGGAAGGTTCTCCGAAGAACGTCATGGACTTCCCCATCACGCCGCTGGGTACACGCGATGTTCTCGACACCGCCAATCAGCTGATTGTGGTCACCACAAAAAACTGGACTGACATCCACGGCATGGCCCAGCGCTATGAACGGCAGGGGAATACCTTTCGAAAATACGAAACGTCGTTTCCAGTGGTGGTCGGCAAGAGCGGGCTGGCGTGGGGCAAGGGTCTGAGCAGCGTTGAGCAACGCGAAGGTCCGGTCAAAAGTGAAGGCGATGGAAAAGCGCCTGCCGGGGTATTCAAACTGGGAACGGCTTTTGGCTACGACAGTACGGCTGACACCAAACTGCCTTACCTTGCGTTGACCTCGACCATCGAATGCGTGGATGACAGCCACTCCGCACGCTATAACGAGCTGGTTGATGGAGCGACTGTTTCGAAAGACTGGAACAGCGCCGAACGTATGCGTCGCGATGACGACATGTATCGAAAAGGCATTTTCATCGAGCACAATACGCCGGCGTCCCCCGCCTTGGGCTCGTGCATTTTCTTCCACATCTGGCGTGGTCCCACCTCGCCGACGCTGGGTTGCACCGCCATGGATCCAGCGGATATTTCTCGCTTGTTCAATTGGCTGGATCCTCGCCAGTCCCCTCTGCTGGTTCAAATGCCCGAGGCGCAATACGAGCACTTTCACGAACGCTGGAACCTGCCCGAACGTTGATAGCGTCAGCATTGGCAGACGGTGGCTGGAGGTCCTGATCATTGCCGAAGGAACACCCAGTGCAAATTCGTATACCCTATCTGCAATTCATTCCGAACGATCACGACCGTGGCCCTGACAAAACTCAACGCTCCCGACCTTGGCAATTCGCCTTCGACGTCGGAAATCATCACCCGTCATCTGCGTGACGCCATCGTCGCCGGGCATTTCGCCGAGGACGAGCCGATTCGCCAGGACGACATCGCCCGCCAGTTCAACGTCAGCAAGATTCCGGTGCGCGAAGCCCTCAAGCGCCTGGAGGCCGAAGGCCTGGTGATGTTCCAGCGCAATCGCGGGGCGATGGTCACCCGGGTTTCCGATGCAGAACTGGCGCAGATGTTCGAAGTGCGCATGCTGCTCGAAGACAAGGTGCTGCGCCTGGCCATTCCGAACATGACCGAAGAAACCTTCGCCCGTGCCGAGCGTATCTGCCAGGAGTTCATCGGCGAAGATGATGTGGGGCGCTGGGCCGAGCTCAACTGGGAACTGCACGCTTGCCTCTACGAGCCGGCGCAACGTCCGTTTCTGGTCGGCCTGATCCGCTCGGTCAACGACAAGCTGGAGCGCTACCTGCGCATGCAGATGAGCCTGTCGGCCGGTAAGGAACGCGCCGATCACGAACACCGGGAAATCCTTGCGGCCTGCCGCGCCGGTGACGTGGACCTGGCGGTGAAGTTGCTCGACGAGCACATTGCCGGCGTCTGCAAGACCCTGTTCGAGCACCTGCCTCACCACCACTGACAGCTCGCCGCACTGTGCCGATTTCGTCATCGACACTGAATAAAACCATCAAGCCGGCAAGCCCCCGCACAGGCCACTCTTTCGTTCACTCATCTGAACGGACGTGGCCATCCCATGAAACGCATCACCGTGATCGACTCCCACACCGGCGGCGAACCGACCCGCCTGGTGACCGCCGGTTTTCCTGACCTGGGCAGCGGCAGCATGGCCGAACGTCGACAGCGGCTGGCCGAACAGCATGATCAATGGCGCGCTGCCTGCGTGCTCGAACCACGGGGCAGTGACGTGCTGGTCGGCGCCCTGCTCTGTGAGCCGGTGGACCCGAGCGCCTGTGCCGGCGTGATTTTCTTCAACAACAGCGGTTACCTCGGCATGTGTGGCCACGGCACCATCGGCCTGGTGGCCTCACTCGCGCATCTGGGCAAGATCGGCCCCGGGGTGCACAGCATCGAAACCCCGGTGGGCACGGTGCAGGCGACGCTGCACGAAGACCATTCGGTGAGCGTGCGCAATGTGCCGGCGTACCGTTACTGCAAAGCGCTGGCGCTGCAGGTGCCGGGGATCGGTCAAGTGACCGGCGATGTTGCCTGGGGTGGAAACTGGTTTTTCCTGATTGCCGAGCACGGTCTGCGCATTGCCGGCGATAACCTCGATGCGCTGACCGCCTACACCTTCGCCGTGCAGCAAGCACTGGAGACTCAGGGTATTCGCGGCGAAGACGGCGGCTTGATCGACCATGTCGAGCTGTTCGCCGATGACGAGCAGGCCGACAGCCGCAACTTCGTCCTCTGTCCCGGCAAGGCCTACGACCGCTCGCCCTGCGGCACCGGCACCAGTGCCAAACTGGCGTGCCTGGCGGCCGACGACAAATTGCAGCCGGGACAGATCTGGCGTCAGGCCAGTGTCATCGGCAGCGAGTTCGAAGGTTCCTACGAACTTCAGGGTGAGCGCATCGTGCCGACCATTCGCGGTCGCGCCTTTATCAGCGCCGAAGCCAGCCTGATCATCGAACAGGACGACCCGTTCGCCTGGGGCATTCGCCCGTGAACGAGGGCCGGGTGGCCGATGTGATCGTGATTGGCGCCGGCATCATCGGCGCCGCTTGTGCCCAGGCGCTGGCAGGTCGCGGCTTGCGCGTGCTGGTGCTGGACGCCGGCCTGCCCGGCGCTACGGCGGCGGGCATGGGCCACTTGCTGGTCCTCGACGACAACCCGGCCGAACTGGCCCTCAGTCAATATTCTTTGCAACGCTGGCGCGAACTCGCGCCGACCTTGCCCGACGGTTGCGCCTACCGTTGCAATGGCACCCTCTGGCTGGCCGCCAATGCTGAAGAAATGGCCGTCGCCCACAGCAAATACCTGAATTTGCATGCCCAAGGCGTGGCCTGCGAATTGATCTCCAGCAATGCCTTGCACCAGCGCGAACCGGAACTGCGCGAGGGCCTGGAAGGCGGACTGCTGATCAATGGCGACGGCATTCTTTATGCCCCGGCGACCGCCAACTGGATGCTCGACACACCGAACATCAGCCAACGCCGGGCGCGGGTCAGCGAAGTCGATGGCAACCGCGTGCGACTCGACGACGGCCACTGGCTAAGCGCCGAAGCAGTGATTCTGGCCAACGGCATCCAGGCCAACGCGCTTTGCCCCGAGCTGCCGATCGAACCGAAGAAAGGCCACTTGCTGATCACCGACCGCTACCCCGGCAAGGTCACTCACACCCTGGTGGAACTCGGTTACGTCACCAGTGCCCACAACGCCAGCGGTCCCTCGACGGCGTGCAATATCCAGCCTCGGCCGACCGGGCAATTGTTCATCGGCGCCTCGCGACAATTCGGCACCACCGACCCTCAAGTCGAGGGCTGGATGCTGGCGAAAATGCTCCGGCGTGCCACCGACTACATGCCGGGTCTGGCTCAGCTCAACGGCATCCGCGCCTGGACCGGTTTTCGCGCTGCCAGCCCCGACGGTTTACCGCTGGTGGGTCAGCACCCGCAACGCAAAGGTTTATGGCTGGCAGTCGGTCACGAGGGCCTCGGCGTGACGACCGCCCCGGGCACCGCCGACCTGCTGGTCGCGCAGCTGTTCGACGAAACGCCGCCACTGGCCGCGCACCCGTATCTGCCGCAACGTTTTCTCGGAGAACCCGTTTATGCCTGAATTGATGCTAGACGGACGTGCCCTGCGGGTTGCCGAAGGCACCAGTGTCGCGGCTGCCCTGGCCTTGGGCGGCGATGGCTGCACGCGCACATCGGTCAGTGGCCAACGCCGCGCCCCGCTATGCGGCATGGGCATTTGCCAGGAATGCCGGGTGACCATCGACGGTCGCCGGCGCCTGGCCTGCCAAACGCTGTGCCGTGACGGCATGCACGTGGAGACGCAAGCATGAGCGAATACGCCGACCTGCTGATCATCGGTGCCGGTCCCGCCGGCATGGCCGCTGCGCTCGCTGCGGCGCCAAGCGGTGCGCGCATCGTCCTGCTCGATGACAACCCGCTGCCGGGCGGGCAAATCTGGCGTGACGGGCCTCAGGCCAACCTGCCGAACCCGGCGCGTCAGATGCGCGAGCGACTGGAGGCGTGCAGCCACATCCGCCGTCACTCCGGCACTCGGGTGATTGCCTGCGCCGGGCCGAAACAACTGCTGGTCGAAGACGCCGATCGAGGCTGGTTGATCGGTTACGACAAACTGATTCTGTGTACCGGCGCCCGCGAGTTGCTGCTGCCCTTCCCCGGCTGGACGCTGCCCGGCGTGACGGGAGTTGGCGGCCTCCAGGCATTGATCAAGGGCGGGCTGCCGGTGCAGGACGAACGCATTGTGATTGCCGGCAGCGGACCGTTATTGCTGGCCAGCGCCGCCACCGCAAAACACAACGGCGCCCGGGTGCGGCGCATCGCCGAGCAAGCCCACGCGACCGCCGTCGCCGGTTTCGCCGCGCAACTGCCACGCTGGCCCAACAAGCTGATGCAGTCGGTCACGTTGTTCGACTGCCATTACCGTACCGGGACCTACGTACTGGCCGCCGTGGGCAATGAACGGCTGGAAGGTGTGCGCCTGCAACAGCAAGGAAAAATCGTCGAGCTGGAATGTGATCGCCTGGCCTGCGGTTTCGGTCTGATTCCCAATACCCAACTCGGCCAGGCCCTCGGCTGCGAGCTCGATGGCCCGGCGATTGCCGTCGATGCCTGGCAGACCACTCGCCGTGCCGATCACTATGCGGCGGGTGAATGCACCGGTTTCGGGGGCAGTGAACTGGCGTTGGTCGAAGGCGCAATTGCCGGTCACGCCGCGGTCGGTGACCTTGAGTCGGCCCGAGCTTTGTGGCCGCGTCGTGCGCGCTGGCACGGTTTCGCCAACGCCCTCAACAAAGCATTCGCTCTCGATCCGCAACTCAAGTCGCTGGCACAACCCGACACCTTGGTGTGCCGTTGCGAAGACGTGCCTTACGGCTTGCTTGCCGGGCACACTGACTGGCGCGAGGCCAAGCTGGCCAGTCGCTGCGGCATGGGCGCCTGCCAGGGCCGGGTGTGTGGCGGCGCGTTGCAGCACCTGTTCGGCTGGCAACCTTCGGCACCACGGCCACCGTTCAGCCCGGCGCGGATCGAGACCTTGCTGTGCCTGGACGACACCCCGCATGCCTGAATGCCGGCCCGGGGCTTTCGGGTCCGTCGCCGAGTCTTTATGATCCGGGGCATTGCCTCCAGACGCCCAGCGCCATGTATGCCTCGCTCACTACCTTCAAACCCTGCGACCTGCCCACTCTGCTGAGCAGTCTGCAGCCGATCGCGGCGCTGCTCGACACTCTGTCGGACGTAGTGTTTTTCATCAAGGACAGCGAGGCCCGCTACGCCTTCGTCAACCAGACCCTGGCCCGGCGCTGCGGCTTCAAACACAGTGACGAACTGCTCGGGCGCACCGCCGACAGGGTCTTTCCCGAGCGCTTCGGCCCGCTGTACACCGAGCAGGATCGGCGGGTGCTGTCCACCGGTCGCGAACTGGCCGACCAACTCGAACTGCACCTGTATTACGGTAACCAACCAGTCTGGTGCCTGACCCATAAACTCGCGCTGCGCGACCTGCAAGGTCAGATCGTCGGCCTGGCCGGCATCTCCCGCGACTTGCAAGCCCCACAGTCCAGCCATCCGGCGTTCCAGAAACTCGCGGCGGTGGACGCGCATATCCGCAGCCATTTCGCCCGGCCGATCAGCCTCGCCGAACTGACCGCAATCGCCGGGTTTTCCGTGGCGCAACTGGAGCGCCACTGCAAACGGGTGTTCCAGCTCACCCCAAGGCAGATGATTCACAAGGCACGCCTGGAAGAAGGCTCCCGACTGTTGCTGCACACCGACCTGCCCATCACCGAGATCGCCCTGCGCTGCGGTTACACCGATCACAGTGCCTTCAGCCGGCAGTTCCGTGCCTTGACCAGTCTGGCGCCGAGTCAGTATCGCGAAAGCCGTCGCTGAACCCGGGCGAGTGTTCCTTTAAGGGGCGCCCGGCGTCCCCACTGCTCCCTTCTGTAACACCGCCTGATACGGTCCATCGAGGCGTTCTTCTCCTACGCCCTACTCCCACAATCTCGTAAGACCTTTAACTCAAGGCTTGGCGATTAATTCTCGCCTCTGTTCGGAAACAGGCACGCTCATTGCTAATCACATATCGTATACGAAATTCACAATACGATATCCAACAGCACTTTCCGACAACGAGGCCTCTATGAAAAACCCCGCATTTGCCGTAGCCCTCAGCGCTGTTCTCAGTACTTCCTTTATCGCCACCGCCCAGGCTGACAAGCTCGACGACATTATTGGCTCGGGCAAGCTGCGCTGCGCCGTGACCCTCGACTTCCCGCCCATGGGTTTTCGCGATGAAGGTAACAACCCCGCCGGTTTCGACGTGGACTACTGCCGCGACCTGGCGAAGATCCTCGGGGTCGACGCCGAAGTGGTTGAAACGCCCTTCCCCGATCGAATTCCGGCGCTGGTCTCCGGGCGTGCCGACGTGATCGTTGCGTCCACGTCCGACACCCTCGAACGGGCCAAAACCGTCGGCCTCACCGTGCCGTACTTCGCCTTCCAGATGGTGGTGCTGACCCGCGACAACACCGGCATCAACAGCTTCGCCGATATCAAAGGCAAAGCCCTGGGCAACACCAGCGGCACCTATGAAGCCATCGCCCTGGAAAAAGACGTGAAGAACTGGGGCACCGGCACCTTCCGCGCTTATCAGTCGCAAAACGACACGCTGCTGGCGGTCGCCCAGGGTCACATCGACGCCACCGTGGTCACCAACACCGTGGCCGCCGCCACGATCAAGTCGGGTAAATACAAGAACCTGAAAATCGCCGGTAACGCGCCGTACACCATCGACTACGTGTCCCTGGGCGCCAAGCGCAACGAGTATGGCCTGCTCAACTACCTCAACCTGTTCGTCAATCAGCAAGTGCGCAGCGGCCGCTACAACGAGCTGTTCACCAAATGGGTCGGCACCGAGATTTCACCCACCGACCTGACCGTGCCCAAGGTCTATTACTGAGGTGTCCGGCATGCCTAGGCCAACCTCTCTGACCGGTCGCAGCCTGGTCGCCGGTGCCGCACAAGGCGCCTTGCTGTTTGCCGATGTCGGGCTGAGCTTCTGGGGCGGGGTCGACCCCTACAGCGGCGAGGTCATCGACCGTCACCACCCGCTCAGCGGCGAATACCTGGCTGGCCGGGTGCTGGCGATTCCCAGCGGCCGCGGCTCGTGCACCGGCAGCAGTGTGCTGATGGAACTGATCAGCAACGGTCATGCGCCGGCCGCACTGGTACTGGCCGAACCCGATGAGATCCTGACCCTGGGCGTGCTCGTGGCACAGACCATTTTCGAGCGTTCCCTGCCGGTGCTGTGCATCGGCCGGGAGGCCTTCGCCGCCTTGCGCGGCAAGGCCTTTGCTCGGGTCGAAGCATCAACGGTGACCGTGTTCGAACACCTGCCGGGCGATGCCTGGCAGGCACTCGACAGTCCGTTGCCGACAGCAGAAAAAAGCACCTCGATCGAACTCACCGAACTCGATCGGGCGCTGCTCGACGGCAAGCATGGCAAGGCCGCCCAAGTGGCCATGCAGATCGTCCTGCGCATGGCTGAACTGCAAGGCGCGCGACACCTGGTGGATGTCACCCAGGCACACATCGACGGCTGCATTTATACGGGGCCTGCGAGCCTGCGCTTTGCTGAACAACTGGTGCAATGGGGAGCAAACGTACGGGTGCCGACCACCCTCAATTCTATTTCCGTCGACCAGCGTCGTTGGCGCGAGTTGGGCATTGATCCGGCTCTCGGCGTGCCGGCCAGCGCCTTGGGCGATGCGTACATGGCGATGGGCGCGCAGCTCAGTTTTACCTGCGCACCCTACCTGCTCGACAGCGCGCCGAAGGCCGGCGAGCAAATCGTCTGGGCCGAATCCAACGCCGTGGTGTATGCCAACAGCGTGCTCGGCGCACGCACCCTGAAATACCCGGACTACCTGGATATCTGCATCGCCCTGACCGGCCGCGCGCCGTTGATTGGCTGCCATCTGGACGCGCAACGTAAAGCGAGACTGCAAATCGAATTACCGGTTTTGCACGAGTTGGACGATGCCTTCTACCCCCTGCTCGGTTACCACATCGGTGCCCTGGCCGGCAGCAGGATTGCGCTGGTGTTGGGGCTGGAACACCGCAAGCCGAGCCTGGATGACCTGAAAGCCTTCGGCGCTGCTTTCGCCACCACCTCCGCCGCGCCGCTGTTCCATATCGCCGGGGTGACTCCGGAAGCACTCGACCCGACGCAGGTGCTGGAGGCGGATGCCGATGTGCCGGTGGAAAAAATTCGCCTCAAGGATTTGCTGCTCAGCTGGCGTGAGCTCAACAGCGCCCGCGACAGCCAGGTGGATGTGGTCTCGCTGGGCAACCCGCATTTCTCTCTTAGCGAATTCGCGCATCTGGCGCGGCTGTGTCGGGGTCGGCACAAACACCCCGAGGTCGTGCTCGCCATCACCTGCGGTCGCGCGGTGCTGGAGCAGGCCCGTGAGGCCGGACATATCGCGGTGATCGAAGCCTTCGGTGCGACCCTGGTCACCGACACCTGCTGGTGCATGCTCGGCGAACCGGTGATCCCGCTGGCCGCCAAAACCTTGATGACCAACTCGGGCAAGTACGCCCATTACGCACCCGGCCTGGTGGGCCGCAAGGTGCACTTCGCCAACCTCGCCGAATGTGTCGACGCCGCCTGCAGCGCCACGGCCAGCGGTCGTTTGCCGGCCTGGCTGCAATCGGCCGCCTCACTGGAGAGCCACGCGCATGTTTGATTACACCTTCCAATGGCGCGCGACCCTGCGCGCCCTGCCGGACATGCTGGCCGGCGCCTGGGTCACCTTCGAGACCGCTGCGCTGTCGATGATCTTCGGCGTGCTGATCGCCCTGGCCCTGACGGTGATGCGCGAAACCAAACAACCGTTGTTGCGCGGCATCGGCAACGGCTGGGTGTCGATCGCCCGCAACACCCCGTCGCTGTTCCAGATCTACGTCCTCTACTTCGGCCTCGGCTCACTGGATTTGCATGTCAGCTCATGGTTCGCATTGCTGGCCGGGATCACCTTCAACAACGCCGGCTACCTGGCAGAAAACTTTCGCGGTGGCCTCAAGGCTGTGCCGGGCACGCAAGTTCGCGCCGCACGCTCGCTGGGCATGAGTGCCTTCCAGGCTTACCGGATGATCATCGTCCCGCAGCTGCTGCGGATCGTGTTCTACCCGTTGAGTAACCAGATGGTCTGGGCGGTATTGATGACGTCGCTAGGGGTGATCGTCGGGCTGAACAATGACCTCACCGGCGTGACTCAGGATTACAACGTCAAGACGTTCCGCACCTTCGAATATTTCGCCATCGCCGCGGCGCTGTATTACCTGATCGCCAAGGCGATCGTCGCCGTCGCCCGGCTGATGGCCTGGCGACTGTTCCGTTACTGAGGAGGTGACCATGTTGACCACCAGTTTTTCCTGGAATGACCTGTTGTTCTTGCTTGATGGCGCCTGGGTCACTCTGAAACTCACGTTTTGGTCGATCATCCTCGGCTCCTTCGCCGGGCTGCTGTTCGGTTTGCTGCGGGCGCTGTTGCCGCGCGCCAGCCTGCCACTGGCCTGGGTGCTGGACGTGTTTCGCAGCGTGCCGTTGCTGATCCAGTTTGTGTTGTTCAACTCGCTGAAAAGCATCGTCGGCTTGAACATCAGCGCCTTCAGCGTTGGTTGCATTGTGCTCGGGGTCTACGCCGCCGCGTACTTCACCGAAATCGTGCGCAGCGGCGTGCTTTCGGTGCCGTTCACCGTGCGCCGTGCCAGTCGTTCACTGGGCCTGAGTTTCCTCCAGGACCTACGCTGGATCGTCCTGCCGATGGCCACGCGGGTAGCCTTTCCCGGCTGGCTGAACCTGGTCCTCAGTGTGATGAAAGACACCGCGCTGGTGATGTGGATCGGCATCGTCGAACTGCTGCGCGCCTCGCAAACCATCGTGACCCGCATTCAGGAGCCGCTGCTGGTGCTGTGCATCGCGGGCCTCATCTACTACGTCATGAGCCTGGTGGTCGCTCGCCTGGGCGCTCGTCTGGAAAGAAGGTGGCAAGAAAATGATTGAGATCGACAACGTACACAAATCCTTCGGCAACCTCGAAGTGGTCAAGGGCGTCAACCTGACGGTGAACAAGGGCGAGGTGGTGTCGATCATTGGCGGTTCCGGGTCGGGCAAATCGACCCTGCTGATGTGCATCAACGGCCTGGAGCCGATCCAGAAAGGCAACATCCGGGTCGACGGTGTCGAGGTCCATCACAGCGCCACCGACCTCAACCGCCTGCGGCAGAAGATCGGCATCGTCTTCCAGCAATGGAATGCGTTCCCGCACCTGACCGTGCTGGAAAACGTGATGCTGGCGCCACGCAAAGTGCTGGGCAAGAGCAAGGCTGAAGCCGAGGAACTCGCGGTTAAACAACTGACCCATGTCGGTCTGGGCGACAAGCTCAAAGCCTTTCCCGGCAAGCTCTCCGGCGGCCAGCAGCAGCGCATGGCGATCGCGCGCGCCTTGGCCATGTCGCCGGACTACATGCTGTTCGACGAAGCCACTTCGGCCCTCGATCCACAGCTGGTGGGCGAGGTGCTGGACACCATGCGCATGCTTGCCGAAGACGGCATGACCATGGTCCTGGTGACTCATGAAATCCGCTTCGCCCGTGATGTGTCCGACCGCGTGGCGTTCTTTCGCAATGGTTTGGTGCATGAGATCGGCTCGCCTGATCAGGTCATCGGTAATCCGGTGCATGCGGAAACCGCGGCGTTCCTCAAGTCGGTGAAGTAACGGATGGCCCCATCGCGAGCAAGCTCGCTCCCACAGGGTTTGGTGGTGTACACAAAATCGGTGGCCAGCACAGATCAATGTGGGAGCGAGCTTGCTCGCGATGAGGCCCTAACAGACAAAACAAGGAGCAAACCATGCGCTCATCGAAAGTCATTCATGTAGTCAGCTGCCACGCCGAAGGCGAAGTCGGCGACGTGATCGTCGGCGGCGTCGCGCCACCACCCGGGGCCACCGTGTGGGAACAGTCGCGCTGGATTGCCAAGGACCAGACCCTGCGCAACTTCGTCCTAAACGAACCGCGCGGCGGCGTGTTCCGTCACGTCAACCTGCTGGTGCCGGCCAAGGATCCTCGGGCGCAGATGGCCTGGATCATCATGGAACCGGCCGACACCCCGCCGATGTCCGGTTCCAACTCGCTGTGCGTGGCCACCGTGTTGCTCGACAGCGGCATCCTGCCGATGACCGAACCGCAAACCCGGCTAGTGCTCGAAGCCCCAGGCGGGCTGATCGAAGCGGTGGCCGACTGCCGTGACGGCAAGGTCGAACGGGTGGAAATCAAGAACGTGCCCTCCTTCGCTGACCGCCTCGACGCCTGGATCGAAGTCGAAGGCCTCGGCTCGTTGCAGGTCGACACCGCGTACGGCGGCGACAGTTTTGTGATCGCCGACGCCAAGCGCCTGGGCTTTTCCATTCGTCCTGATGAAGCGGCCGAGCTGGTCGAGGTTGGGCTGAAAATCACCCGTGCGGCGAATGAACAACTGGGCTTTGTCCATCCGCTGAACCCCGAGTGGTCGCACATTTCCTTCTGCCAGATCGCGGCTCCCCTCGTCTATGAAAATGGCATCGCCACGGGCGCCAACGCGGTGGTGATTCAGCCCGGCAAGATCGACCGTTCACCGACCGGCACCGGCTGCTCGGCGCGTATGGCGGTGCTGCAGGCCAAGGGCTTGATGCAGGTCGGCGAGCGTTTTATCGGCCGTTCGATCATCGGTTCCGAGTTCCACTGCCGCATCGATTCGTTGACGGAAGTGGCTGGACGCCCAGCAATTTACCCGTGCATTTCCGGCCGGGCCTGGATTACCGGCACTCATCAATTGCTGCTCGATCCGAGTGATCCGTGGCCACAAGGCTATCGACTCTCTGACACTTGGCCTGGGGCCTGAGCACCGCCTTACAAACCCTCACCCAAATCTCTGACCAACGGCTAGCAAAAACCCCCTCGTAACTGAAAAAAGCACTGGCCGAGTCTTTTCACATGCAATATCGTATACGAAATACAAAAAATGAACCGGAGGCAACAATGAGCAAGCGCATTAACTGGAGTGGCGTCTTCCCCGCGGTGACCACTCAATTCAACGACGACTTCTCCATCAACCTGGAAAAAACCCACCAGGTGATTTCCAACGTGATCCGTGACGGCGTATCGGGCCTGGTTGTGTGCGGTTCGGTGGGGGAAAACACCTCGCTGACCGCCGAAGAAAAAATCGCCGTGACCGAAGTCGCGGTCGACGCTTCCCGCGGCCGCGTGCCGGTGATCTGCGGTGTGGCCGAATTCACCAGCGTGCAAGCGGCCAAGGTCGCCAATGCCGTGCGCCGGGTTGGTGTTGACGGGGTCATGCTGATGCCGGCGCTGGTCTACGGCTCCAAGCCGTTCGAGACCGCCGAGCACTACCGCTACGTGGCGAAGAATGCCGACGTACCGCTGATGGTTTACAACAACCCGCCGATCTACAAAAACGACGTCACCCCGGACATCCTGATTTCCCTGGCCGACTGCGACAACGTGGTGTGCTTCAAGGATTCCTCCGGCGACACCCGTCGCTTCATCGACGTGCGCAATGAAGTGGGCGATCGTTTTGTGCTGTTCGCCGGCCTTGATGACGTGGTGCTGGAAAGCATCGCGGTGGGGGCCGAAGGCTGGGTCTCGGGCATGTCCAACGTGTTCCCGAAAGAAGGTGAAACCATCTTCCGCCTGGCCAAGGCCGGTCGCTTCGCCGAAGCCATGCCGATCTACGAATGGCTGATGCCGATCCTGCACCTCGACGCCCGTGCCGACCTGGTGCAATGCATCAAGCTGTGCGAAGCCATCGCCGGTCGCGGCAGCGCCCTGACCCGTCCGCCACGCCTGGCCCTGCCGGAAGCCGATCGGGTTTTCGTCGAGCGGATCATGGCCAAGGCCCTCGCCAACCGTCCGGAACTGCCGGACGTCGGTCTCTGAGTGATTGCCGGGCGGGTCCCTTGCGGACTCGGCCCGGCTACCTGTCTTTGCGCCTCTACAGGAAACGTCAGCATGCCCAATCCTCACAGCACCGCCCGCGCAACCACACCTTCGGGACTCAAGCGTGTCGTGGCCGCCGCCATGGCCGGCACCGTCGCCGAATGGTATGAATTCTTTCTCTACGGCACCGCCTCGGCACTGGTCTTCGGCCAGCTGTTCTTCCGTCAAACCGACAGTCCGATCGATGGCATTCTCGCTGCCTTCGCCCTGTATGCCGTCGGCTTCCTTGCCCGCCCATTGGGTGGCTTGGTGTTCGGTCACTACGGTGACAAGTTCGGCCGCAAACGCCTGCTGCAATTGAGCCTGGTGGTGGTCGGCATCACCACGTTCCTGATGGGTTGCCTGCCCGGTTTCGACCAGATTGGCTACGCCGCGCCCGTGTTACTGGTGCTGCTGCGGCTGATCCAGGGTTTCGCCTTCGGCGGTGAATGGGGCGGTGCGATTCTGCTGGTGTCCGAACACTGCCCGGACAATCGCCGAGGCTTCTGGGCCAGTTGGCCGCAAGCCGGTGTCCCGGCCGGTAACCTGGTGGCGACCGTTGCGTTGCTGCTGTTGTCGTCGAACCTGTCGGAGGAGCAGTTCCTCGCGTGGGGCTGGCGTGTGGCGTTCTGGTTCTCGGCGGTGGTGGTGCTGATCGGCTACTGGATTCGCACCAGCGTCGATGACGCGCCGATCTTCAAGGAAGCCCAGGCCCGGCAGGCGCAAAACAAGCAACAACAGCTGGGCGTGGTCGAAGTGCTGCGTCATCACTGGCGTGCAGTGCTGGTTGGCATCGGCGCGCGGTTTGCCGAGAACATCCTTTACTACACCGTCGTGACCTTCTCGATTACCTACTTGAAACTGGTGGTGCACAAGGACACTTCAGAGATTCTGTTTCTGATGTTTGGCGCGCACCTGCTGCATTTCTTCATGATCCCGCTGATGGGTTATCTGTCCGACCTGGTCGGGCGCAAACCGGTGTACTTGACGGGTGCAATCCTCACCGCGTTCTGGGGCTTCATCGGCTTCCCGATGATGGACACCGGCAACAACTGGCTGATCATCGGGGCAATTACCCTGGGCCTGGCGATCGAGTCGATGACCTACGCGCCCTACTCGGCGCTGATGGCCGAAATGTTCCCGACCCACGTGCGCTACACCGCGTTGTCCCTGTGCTACCAGGTGGCACCGATCTTCGCCGGCTCGTTGGCGCCGCTGATTGCCCTCACCCTGCTCAACAAGTACCACAGCTCGACACCGATCGCCTGGTACCTGGTCGGCGCCGCGCTGATCTCCATCGTCGCCGTCGGCCTGACTCGGGAAACCCGGGGTAAGTCGCTGCACCTGGTGGATAGCGAATCCGCTGCGCGGATCGCTGCCTTGGGCACCGCCGAACCCGCCACTGCACGCCGGGGTGATTCTCTGGCTTGAAACCGCCAAAAGATCGTCCGAACGCGGCCCGAACCTTCGGCAGCTCCTACAGGGATAGCGTGTATCCACGAGTTATCGGGTGTACGCAGCTTGTGTAGGAGCTGCCGCAGGCTGCGATCTTGGCGATCTGGCAAGCAGAAAAAAAGACTTGCCTGAGCCCCCTTTTCTGACAGGAGTTTTTCATGCCCCACATCATCGGCCACAACTACATCGGCGGTGCGCGCAGTGCCGCCGGCAACATCACCGTGCAAAGCCATGACGCCAGCACCGGTGAAGCGTTGCCCTATGCGTTCGCTCAAGCCACCGTTGAAGAAGTCGACGCCGCTGCCCAAGCCGCGGCTGCGGCCTACCCGGCTTTCCGCAACTTGCCGGCGAGCCGCCGAGCGGAGTTTCTCGAGGCCATCGCCGCGCAACTGGAGGCGCTGGACGATGAGTTCGTTGCTCTGGTCACCCGCGAGACGGCGCTGCCGACCGGGCGTATCCAGGGTGAGCGCGGTCGCACCAGCGGCCAGATGCGACTGTTCGCTCAGGTCCTGCGCCGTGGCGATTTCTATGGCGCGCGCATCGACCGCGCCTTGCCCGACCGTCAGCCGCTGCCACGGGTGGACCTGCGTCAGTACCGGATCGGCGTCGGCCCGGTCGCGGTGTTTGGCGCGAGTAATTTCCCGCTGGCATTCTCCACCGCCGGTGGCGATACCGCTGCCGCCCTGGCCGCCGGTTGCCCGGTGGTGTTCAAGGCTCACAACGGGCATATGGCGACTGCCGAACTCGTGGCCGATGCGATCATCCGCGCCGCCGAGCAAACCGGCATGCCCAAGGGTGTGTTCAACATGATCTACGGCGCGGGTGTCGGCGAAGCGCTGGTCAAGCATCCGGCGATCCAGGCGGTCGGCTTCACCGGTTCGCTCAAGGGCGGTCGCGCCCTCTGCGACATGGCCGCCGCACGGCCTCAGCCAATTCCGGTGTTCGCCGAAATGAGCAGCATCAATCCAGTGCTGGTACTGCCCGAAGCCCTGCAACTGAGGGGTGAGAAAATCGCCAGCGAACTTGCCGCGTCTGCGGTGCTCGGCTGCGGCCAGTTCTGCACCAACCCCGGATTGGTGATCGGCATTCGCTCCCCCGAGTTCAGCGCATTTGTTGAATCGCTCAGCGCGGCAATGGCCGACCAGCCGGGGCAAACCATGCTCAACGCCGGCACGTTAACCAGCTACGCCAAGGGCGTGCAGGCGCTGCACGCGCATCCGCACATCAGCCACCTGGCCGGCCGCGAACAACAGGACAAGCAGGCCCAACCGCAGCTGTTCAAGGCCGACGTCAGCCTACTGCTCAACGGCGACCCGCTATTGCAGGAAGAAGTTTTCGGCCCGACTACCGTGCTGGTGGAAGTGGCCGACAAGGCCGAACTGCAACGGGCATTGCAGAGTTTGCACGGTCAACTCACGGCCACCCTGATTGCCGAAGCCGGGGACCTGCAAACCCATGGCGAACTGCTGCCGCTGCTTGAACAGAAAGTCGGTCGGGTACTGTTCAACGGCTACCCGACCGGTGTCGAAGTCTGCGATGCGATGGTGCATGGCGGACCCTATCCGGCCACCTCCGATGCCCGTGGCACCTCGGTCGGCAGCCTGGCTATCGAGCGTTTCCTGCGTCCGGTGTGCTACCAGAACTGCCCGGATGTGCTCTTGCCCGATGCGCTGAAAAACGCCAATCCACTGGGCATCGCTCGTCTGGTCGATGGCAACAGCCATCGCCAACCGGTTTAAAAAACACTAAATGTGCAGCGAAATCCTGTGGGAGCGAGCTTGCTCGCGATGGGGCCATAACATTCAGCATTTATGTCGACTGTTACACCGCTATCGCGAGCAAGCTCGCTCCCACAGGAGGGTTGGCCACCCCCACTTCTTCAGCCCAGCAGTGCCTGCAAGTCGTTGTACAAGGCTTCGGGAATCTGCACGCCCTCCACCAAACTGCGCGCTCGCGCCTCGTAACGCCGTTGCGACGGCAAGCGTGCGCCCTGCCCTTGTATGCTCTGAAACATGACTTCGGCACGGGCCAGGTGCTGCTCGGTGGCCTCGCCGAGAAAGCGTCGCGGATCGAGGGCGATGATCAGCTCGCCGTGGTACGGCGACGACTTGCTGCCTGCGTCGTACGCCAGCGATTCGGCACTGGTCAGGTCACCAATCAACGGCCCGGCGATCAACTCCACCATGGCGGCCAACGCCGAGCCCTTGTGCCCACCGAACGTCAGCATCGCGCCGGCATCGAGCACCACGTTCGCATCGGTACTCGGCTGCCCGTCTGCATCCACACCCCAACCTTCAGGAATCGCTTTGCCGGCGCGCCGATGCAACTCGATCTCGCCACGGGCAATCGCACTGGTGGCGAAGTCAAACACAAACGGATCCTTGCCCGAACGCGGCCAGCCGAACGCGATGGGATTGGTACCAAACACCGGTTGACTGCCTCCCGCCGGCGCGACCCAGGCATGGCTGGGATTACACGCCAGCGCCACCAGGCCGGCAGCGGTCATTTGCTCGATCTCGACCCACAGGGCGGAAAAATGCACACAGCGATTGATCGCCAAGGCCGCAATCCCGTTTGCCAGGGTTTTCTCCTCCAGCAATGGCAGACCCGCCTGAAACGCCAACTGGGAGAAACCACCCGCCGCATCGACCCGCACGATCGAAGGGGCCTGGTCGATCACCCGTGGCTCGGCATCGGCCACCACCTTGCCGGCCCGGAGCGAATTGACGCACCCCAATACCCGATACAAACCGTGGGAGGCGCAGCCATCGCGCTCGCCGGCAATCACCGTGGCGGCCACCGCCTGAGCGTGGGCAAGGTTGAAACCGTTGTGCAGCAAGATCGATTCGGCCAGCTCGCGAGCTTCGGCCAGGGACAGTCGTTTCATCATCAACTCCTTGGACAGACCGCCCAGACTGGCCCATTCCAGACGCCACGGCTTGATCGCTTTAGGCCCGGTCGACGACGAATTCGGCATATCCCGGCAACACGGCCGCTCGTCGGCTGGACCTCACACCACCCCTTGACACCGATTGAGCTCTGCGCGAGTATTATTTACATCGCGTACGATACAAACGTATACGACAGATAAATACCACTTATTGAAACGTTGAGGATTCATTCCATGAGCAAGATCGAAAAAGTACTGTTTACCGGCAAAACCCACACCACGTTCAGCGATGCGACCCGTGCCCACGGCAACCTCGACATCGAGCTGTCGTCGCCAGGTAACGCAAAACCGGCCCACGTGTTCGCAGCCACCCAAGCGCACCCGACCGCCGAGCAACTGTTCGCCGGTGCATGGTCGGCCTGCTACATCTCCGCCATCGAACACATAGCCAAGGCGAAAAAAGTGGCGCTGCCGGCCGATGTGTCCGTCGACATCGAGGTCGATCTGGGCCAGACCGGTCAGGCTTACTTCCTTCAGGCTCGATTCTTTGTCCGCTTGCCGGGCGTGGCACACGACGTCGCAACAGCGCTGGCGCACGCCGCACACGAACTCTGCCCGTACTCGAAAGCGACGCTGGGCAACATCGACGTGGCGGTGAACGTCCTGACGGCGTGAAGATCGCTTTAACCCATCAATTATGTCGCATGCGATATAAGCGCATACGAAAACAATAGAAACTCAGGAAATCATCATGAGCAAGTTCGAAAAAGTACTGGCCACCGGCAAAACCCACACCACCGTCAGCGACGCTGGCAACACCTCGCGCGGCCATGACGGCAGCCTCGACATCATCCTGTCGACGCCTGGCAACGCCAAGCCCGCCCAAGTGTTCGCCGCCACCCAGCCGCACCCGACTGCCGAGTAACTGTTCGCCGGCGCCTGGTCGGCCTGCTACACCGCCGCCGTCGGGCTGGTGGCCGGTGAGATGAATGTAGTGCTGCCGTCTGATCTGTCCGTCGACATCGATCTGGGTCAGACCGGTCCGGCCTACTTCCTTCAGGCTCGATTGACCCTGCGCGTACCGGGCTTGTCGGACGATATCGCGACGACACTGGCGCACACTGCCGATCAAATTTGCCCGTACTCGAAAGCGACGCGGGGTAACATTGACGTGGCCCTGAACGTCCTCACGGCTTGACGCACCGCGCGGCGTTGCTATCGATCGGCATTGTCGATACGCCACATATATCGCATACGCTTTAAGCGCATACGTATTACAAACCCAACACAACGTTGAGGACTCAACCATGAACAAGATCGAAAAAGTCCTGGCCACAGGCAAAACCCACACGACGTTCAGCGACGGTGACAACTCTTCCTGCGGCCTCGCCATCCAGCTCTCGTCGCCTGGAAACCCTAGACTGGCACACGAGTTCGCAGCCATTGTGCCGCACCCAACGGCAGAGCAGTTTTTCGCCGGCGCATGGTCGGCCTGCTACACCGCGGCCGTCGAGCTGGCGGCGAAAAATATGAAGGTGACGCTGCCGCCCAATCTGGCCGTTGATATTGAGGTCGATCTGGGCCAGACCGGTCCGGCCTACTTCCTCCAGGCCCGGCTGAATCTTCGCGTGCCAGGCTTGGCACAAGACGTCGCGACGGAGCTGGCGCACGCCGCAGACCAAATCTGCCCGTACTCGAAGGCAACGCGCGGCAATATCGACGTTGTCATCAACGCCCTGACCGCATGATGCACCGTACGACCGGTTCGACTTTCGCCGTCGAACCGGTCGCCACCGTCAGTTAGAGTCGTTCCGACACAATCGCATACGAGGTATATTTCATTTTTTTGCGAGCCATCCGTCTTTGGCCAACGAGGATGCACATGAAACCCACCGACAACGCCGCCCCCGACAACCTGAAGCTCTCCGAATTCCTGTGTTTTGCGGTCTATTCCACCAACCTGGCCTTCGGCAAGGCTTACAAGCCGATACTCGAGCAGCTTGGGCTGACCTACACGCAATACATCACCATCGTCGCGCTGTGGGAGGAAGATAATCAGACCGTGGGCAGCCTGGGCGAGAAGCTGTTTCTGGAATCGAACACCCTGACCCCGATCCTGAAGAAGCTGGAAGCGATGGGCTTTTTGCAAAGGCAGCGCGATCCCGAGGACGAGCGCCAGGTGCGGATCAGCCTGACGAAGAACGGTCGACAGCTGCGCGAAAGCCAACCGGAAATGGGCCTCGCCGACGCGACGGGCCTGACGCTCGACGAGTTCACGACCATGCAGAAGGCGATCGTGAAGCTGCGCAACAATCTCATCAAGTCGACGAAAGCCGGGGAATGAGCCGGCACACCGATCTGGACATTCTCAAGCGCGCGAACTAGCGCGCCACTTCATCCCGCACCACCCCGCGCTCCTCCAGCAAGCGCACAAACATGGTCAGACTTTGCGAAACAGTCCCCCGGCGCCACACCAGCCAGGTGCGCAAATAGCGGAACGATTCCGATAACGGCCAGACGCTCACGGTGGTGCATCCGGGCATGCTGTTGAGCATGCTGCGGGGCATCAGCGCCAGGCCCGCACCGGCGCTGACGCACGCCAGCATGCCGTGATAGGACTCCATTTCGAAAATCTTGCCGGGCACCGCCGCGTCCTTGGCGAACCAGCTTTCGAAGTGATGCCGGTAGGAACAATTGGAGCGAAAGGCATAGATGTTTTCGCCATTAACATCCCGCGCGCGATGGATGGGGGAATGGTTGAGCGGCGCGATCACCACCATCTCTTCCTCAAACGCCGGCACACCTTCCAGTGCCGGGTGCAGCACCGATCCATCGACAAACGCTGCCGCCAATCGTCCCGACAACACCCCGTCGATCATGGTCCCCGAAGGTCCGGTGGACAGGTCCAACTCGACCTTGGCGTGCTTCTGGTTATACGCGGCCAACAACTCAGGGATGCGCACCGCAGCGGTGCTCTCCAGCGATCCCAAGGGAAACGAACCCTGCGGTTCTTCGCCCGCCACCGTCGCGCGAGCCTCCTGGACCAGGTCGAGAATGCGCCGGGCATAGTCCAGAAAACTCCAGCCGGCCGGCGACAGGCGCAGGCGGCTCTTCTCGCGGATAAACAGGTCCACGCCCAGATCCAGCTCCAGCTGCTTGATCCGCGTCGTCAGGTTCGACGGCACCCGGTGGATGTGCTGAGCCGCCGCGCTGATGCTGCCGTGTTCGGCGACGGCTTTGAAAATTTCCAGCTGAACCAGATCCAAGGCATTCTCCAAACGTGAACGATATGCTCAGTATTATTCAGTTTCCAGAAAACAAACGCCACCGTAACCTGAGCGCATCCCCACCTAGCAGGACGGTGCCATGACCCAAGTTTCCAGCCTCACCCATGCCATTTCGATCAACCCCGCCAACGGCGAGCAGATCGGCCACTACCCTTTCGAATCCGCATCGGCACTGGACGATGCCCTGTCCCGCGCCGCTGCCGGGTTCCGCGCCTGGCGCAGCAAACCGGTTGATCAACGCTCGCAATTGTTGATCGCCCTGGCTCAGGCCTTGCGCGACAACGCCGCCGCGATGGCGAACATGATCACCCTGGAAATGGGCAAGCCGATCTCTCAGGCGCGCGGCGAAATCGAAAAGTGCGCGCAACTCTGCGAGTGGTACGCCGAGCACGGCCCCGCGATGTTGAGCGCTGAACCGACGCTGGTTGAAGGCGGCAAGGCGCGCATTGAATATCGCCCGCTCGGCCCGATTCTCGCGGTGATGCCGTGGAATTTCCCGATCTGGCAGGTCCTGCGCGGCGCGGTTCCAGCGTTGATCGCCGGCAACACCTATGTGCTCAAACATGCGCCTAACGTGATGGGCAGCGCTTATCTGTTGCGGGAAGCCTTCAAGCTAGCCGACTTCCCCGAAGGTGTCTTCGAGGTCATCAATGTCACGCCCGACGGCGTCTCCACTGCGATCGCCGATCCACGCATCGCGGCAGTCACCCTCACCGGCAGCGTGCGAGCCGGCATCGCCATCGGCGCTCAAGCCGGTGCGGCGTTGAAGAAGTGTGTGCTGGAACTGGGCGGCTCCGATCCGTTCATCGTCCTTAACGATGCCGACCTCGACGAAGCGGTCAAAGCTGCCGTGATTGGCCGCTACCAGAACACCGGGCAAGTTTGCGCGGCGGCCAAACGCTTGATCGTCGAGCAAGGCATCGTCGAAGAATTCACGCGCAAGTTCGTCGAATCCACGCAAAAACTGGTTGTCGGTGATCCACTGGCCGCCAACACCTACATCGGGCCGATGGCTCGCTTTGATCTGCGTGATGAACTGGATCAACAGGTGCGCGACACCCTGGAAGAAGGTGCGACGTTGCTGATGGGCGGCAAGAAGGCTGAAGGCGCCGGCAATTTTTACGAGCCCACGGTCTTCGGTGATGTCACCGATCAGATGACCTCGTTCAAACAGGAACTGTTTGGCCCGGTGGCCTCGATCATCACGGCGCGCGATGCGGCGCATGCATTGGCACTAGCGAATGACAGTGAGTTCGGCCTCGCCGCAACCATTTACACACGCAACGTCGAGCTTGCTGAGCAGATGACCGGTGAACTGGAAACCGGTGGTGTGTTCATCAATGGTTATTGCGCCTCCGACCCACGCGTCACCTTCGGCGGCGTGAAGAAAAGCGGTTTTGGCCGTGAGCTCTCGCATTTCGGTGTGCGCGAATTCTGCAATGCCCAGACGGTGTGGCTGGATCGGCGCTGATTGCATAACGATGCCCGGGAGCCTTTTGGCTCCCGGGCTCACGCGCTATTCGTTCAGGTAATACAGCTTGTTCACAATCATCCAGCGGTAATTGATGTTCAGTAGCGACAGATAATCGGTAAATCGCATGCCGAGATACTCATCAGTGACTTTTACCGCGGCGGCATCACCCGTGACATCGACGCTGAGTACTTCCCAAAACGGTTTGACTTCTTTGGCTGCCGGCCCCTCGGCCTTGATCGCGCTGATAAATTCCTCCAGGGATGCCCATTCAAGCTTTTCTTCGTAATGGCCAATGATGCGGCAAGAAGGATGAAAGGCCTGTCGCAGCAAGGCTTCATCAGCGAACACCATGCCTTCTACATAATTGCGGACCACCACGTTGATGTGTTCTTTAGCCAGCAGTTGAGTCGTCATGTCATACCTCCAGCGTTCTCACCATCGCACCGCCGGATCAGGTTGTTCGATCATCCATCCCACCCTGAAAGTCTAGCACCGCGTACTTAACAGTCCCGGACGACGACTATGATGATGGGGGTCACTTGCCTTTCGAGGAGCTGAGAGATGTCGCTGACTCTTTACTACCATCCGCTGTCGTCGTTCTGCCACAAAGTGCTCATCGCGCTCTATGAAAACGCTGTCGAATTCGAAAGGCGGATCATCGATCTCGCCAACGATGCAGACAGAGCAGAGCTGCAAGCGCTATGGCCGCTCGGCAAATTCCCGGTCATCCGCGACCACGCTCGCCAGCGCAACGTGGCAGAGACCACGATCATCATCGAATACCTGGACCGATTTTATGCCGGTGAACATCCACTCGTTCCCAGCGATTGGGACACCGCACTGGAAGTCCGCTTGTGGGACCGTGTGTGCGACCACTATCTACAGGCGCCGCTGCAACAGATTGTGCTTGATCGCCTACGCGGCGCTCACGGCGATTTGAGCAGAGAACGTTCCACACTGCAGACGACGTACGGCATGCTCGACCACCAATTGGCCTCCAGAATCTGGCTCGCCAGTGCAGATTTCAGCCTGGCCGATTGCGCCGCGGCCCCGGCACTTTTCTATGCCAGTACGCTCGAGCCGTTTCCCAACGACTACGGTCACTTGAAAGCCTATTTCGACAGGCTGATGAGCAGACCGTCCGTCAAGCGGGTCATCGACGAAGCCAGGCCATGGTTTTCGTTTTATCCATTTGCGGAGGCCATCCCGGAGCGATTTCGCCAGACGCCGGACAACACCTGACAGGCCTCGAAAGTTCGCCTACCCCACCACGTCAATCAACTGCTCGCGCTGCGCCCCCGTCAGCATCGGACCGAAACCTGCACCGGCATTTTCTGCCATGTAACGCGGGTTGCCGGTGCCGGGGATCACGCAAGTCACCGCCGAATGCGTCAGCAGGAACTTGAGCGCCAGTTGCGCCCAGCTATTGACCCTCACATCCGCGGCCCAGCGCGGTAACGGTTTGTCCTTCAAGCGGGCGAGCAAATCACCGCCGCCGAAGGGCCGATTGCAGATCACCGCCACGCCCCGCTCGCGACACAGCGGCAGAATGCGCTTCTCGACGCCGCGATCGTCCAGGGCATAGTTGATCTGCAAAAAGTCCAATGGCTCAGCCTTGAGCACTGCTTCCACTTCGTCATACGCCGACGCCGTGTAATGGGTGATGCCGATGTAACGAATGCGCCCTTCTTCCTTCCATTTGCGTAAGGTCGGCAAATGGGTTTTCCAGTCCAGCAGGTTGTGAATCTGCATCAGGTCGATCCGGTCGGTCTGCAGCAGTTTGAAGGACTGTTCCATCTGCGCGATGCCTTCTTGGCGGCCACGGGTCCACACCTTGGTGGTCAGAAAGGCCGGCGAGCGCGGTTCATGAATCGACAGCAGTTCACCGGTCGTCTGTTCGGCACGACCGTACATCGGCGAACTGTCGATCACCTTCCCGCCCTTCTCGAACAACGCGCGCAGCACAGCGGGCAGCTGCTTGTAAGCGGGACTTGAAGGCTCGACATCAAAACCGCGATACGTACCCAGCCCGACGATCGGTAAGAGTTCGGCGCTGGATGGAATGGCCCGGGTCAGCATGTTCTTGCCTCCTGTTTCGGTCGACGGCACGGATGCTGCAAAAGCCGGATCGAAGGTGAAAACCGCCGAAGCACCGGCAGCCAGCGTGAGTATTTTTCGACGCGAGTACCCATCAGTGTGGCTCATGGAATTGCCCTTCCATATTTTTGCTGTCAGCCACGGTCCACAGCACTTCTCGCGCCGGACGCACGAGGCTCGCCACGTCAGCATAGCTACCGGCGACAATTCGCCCCTGTTCGACATACAACAAGCACCGCAACCTCCAACAGCACCCGCACGCAGAAATGGAAGGCGAACGCCTAATGCCAGTCAGTTAAGGCGCAGAATCTGTGGGAGCGAGCTTGCTCGCGATGGCGGTCTTACATTCAACACATACGTTGTCTGCCAGTCCGCTATCGCGAGCAAGCTCGCTCCCACAAGGATAGTGGTGCTCAAATCCTTAGCTGAAGCGCCCCTCCCGGTGCGTCGCGCTATCGGTCTACTACACTCTGACAGCGATCAAGCGAGAGCCGTCTTCAGGCCAGAGCCGTCAATGCCGCCCACTAAAGTTAGCCGAATGCCACGAATCCTGGTGTCAATCGTCGTCATCATCGCCGTTGTGTATCTGGCGCTCTGCGCTGCGCTGTTCATCTTCCAGCGCGCCCTCATCTACTTCCCGCAACCCCGCGCTGTCGGCACCTCGGCAACGCTGCTCACGCTGACAGTCGACGACGCGCAGGTGCTGGTCTCCGTCCGACCGCACGAGGGGCCCAATGCATTGATCTATTTCGGTGGCAATGCCGAGGATGTCTCCCGGAGCCTGCCTTCGTTTTCCAAAGCCTTTGCCGATCACGCCCTCTACTTGCTGCACTACAGAGGCTACGGTGGCAGTTCCGGATCGCCCTCCGAGGAGATGATTTCGCGCGACGCCATGACCTTGTTTGACTTGGTCTACGCCACCCATCCACACATTACGGTGGTCGGTCGCAGCCTGGGCTCGGGCGTCGCCGTGCGCCTCGCCAGCCAACGCCCGGCGGCGCGTCTGGTGCTGATCACGCCCTACAACAGTGTTTTAGAACTCGCCGCCCGGCAGTTCCCCATCTTCCCGGTGAAATGGTTGCTCAAGGACACCTTTGAATCCTGGAAGTACGCCGCCCACATCACGGTGCCAACGCTCCTGATCGCGGCTGAACACGACGAAGTGATACCGCGTTCCAGCACCGAGCGCCTCTTCACGCATTTTGCCAACGGGGTGGCGTCGCTGAAGGTCATATCGGGTACGGGGCACAATTCAATATCCGAGAGCCCCGAGTATCTCAAGGTGTTGGGGGGTGGTTTGTAAGTGGCGGTGCCCGCCGCGCCGATACCGGTGTTCGACTAGCGCCGCAGCGGCACTCCGCGCGAAGACAAATGTTTCTGCAAGGTGGGCGCCTTGCGACTTAGGGCAGCAATCGGAACGCCGTGCGAAGTTCCTCGGTAAAAAGCTGCGGCTGTTCCCAGGCCGCGAAGTGGCCGCCCTTTTCGGTGCGCCCGGGCCGTTTCGCGGTCCATTCCCGGCAGGCTGATGGGCGACTTCGAACTATGAATAAGCACCAATCACCCACTTCACTTTTTCAAGCGCCTCACGCAGTGCGCCCATCTCTGCCGACCCCAGCGCCAAGCGAATCGCATGCGGTACATGAGCAGACGTGGCGAAAGGCTCGGCGGTTGAAACCGCCACTTTTTCACGCAGCAACGCCGCGGCGATCTGGTCTGCCCTCGCATCTTCAGACAACGGCAGCCAAAGAAAATAGGACGACGGATGGCGAATGCACGGAAGGCCCGCCAGCACTTCTGCGGCCATGGTCTGTCTGGCTTGCGCATCCTGGCGTTTTTCAGCTTCCAGTTGCATGACGGTGCCATCGTCGAGCCACGTGCTCGAGATCGCCGTCAGCACGCCCGGGGTATTCCAGGTGGTCGCCCTGATCGTTCGCTCCAGCGCGGGCACTTTTTCGGTCGGGGCTGCGACGAAGCCTACGCGCAGTCCCGTGGCCACGCTTTTGGAGAGTCCTGTAACGTACACGGTCCGCTCGGGGGCGAGTTGCGCTATCGGTGCCGGCGGGTTCTCGGCAAGGAAGGCATAGGCGGCGTCCTCGATGATGAGCAAGTCATGCCTGCGCGCAATCGTGACCAGCGACTCGCGCTGATCGGCACTCATCACCCATCCCAGTGGATTGTGCAGCGTCGGCATCGTGTACACCGCCCGCACGCGGCGACTCCGGCACAGACTATCCAGCGCCCTCAGATCAGGTCCCTGTTCGGTCACGGGAATGGGCACGATTTCAAGGTGCAAGGCTTCGGCCAGCACGATGAATCCTGAATAGGTCAGCGCATCCGCTGCTATCACATCACCGGGTTGCAGCAGCGCCATCATCGTCACGGCCAGCCCATGCTGAGCACCACTGACCATTAACACTTGCTCGGCATCCACTGTCAGCCCTCGGGCGAGTAAATGGCGCGCCACCGAGGCGCGCTCATGCAGACGCCCTGCGTGTGGCTGGTAGCGCAACAGGGACTCCAGATCACCGCCCGAGGCGAGCTGGCGCAGTGCATTTCGCAAGAGCTCTGCCTGCCCTGGCAGCGAGGGATAGTTGAAGTTGAGGTCGGTCATGTCCACTGCAACGTTTTTCTGGTCGATACCCAAGCCCGGCGGCAACGACGTCTCCCGCACGAACGTGCCTCGCCCCGTCTCGCCGCTGACCAGGCCCATGGCCTCGAGCTCTGCATAGACCCGACTGGCGGTCACCAGCGCCAGCCCTTCTGTTGCCGCCAGCTGGCGGTGTGTCGGCAAGCGCGTGCCCGGCAACAATCGGCCTGACCGGATGTCAGCCGCAAAAGCATCCACTAATGACTTGTACCGTGAGCGAGGCATGTCGAGATGTATCCATGACAATTTTTTGATTGTAATGATAGTCGATCATACGATGGATCTCTGCAAATTCAGAGTGCCCTCAAATGGAACGGACCCTGCAAAACCCAATGACGGAAAAGACCGCGAGCGGATGGCTCAACGGATTTATCGGCGTACTGATTTTCAGCGGCTCGCTGCCGGCCACACGGTTGGCCGTGCTGGAATTCGACCCGGTTTTCCTGACCGTTGCCCGAGCGGCGATTGCCGGGCTTCTGGCGCTTTGCATGCTGGTGCTGTTTAAAGAAAAACGTCCTGCCAAGCGTCAGCTTTTGCCCTTGGCGATCGTGGCAATGGGCGTTGTAGTAGGATTTCCGCTGCTGACGGCGCTGGCGCTTCAGTACGTGACGTCGGCGCATTCCATCGTCTTCGTTGGCTTGTTGCCACTCGCCACTGCGGTGTTCGGCGTATTGCGCGGAGGGGAACGTCCGCGACCGGTGTTCTGGTTCTTCTCGGTGCTGGGCAGCGCGTTGGTCGTGGGATTTGCCGTCTCTCAAGGCCTGACCGCTTCGCCGACCGGCGACATTCTCATGCTGCTGGCCATCCTCGCCTGCGGGCTGGGTTATGCCGAAGGCGCAAAGCTTTCAAGAACCCTGGGAGGCTGGCAGGTCATCTCTTGGGCGTTGCTGCTGTCGCTGCCCGTCATGGTCCCGCTGACCTGGCTCATGGCCCCGGCTTCGTTCTCGGGAATCACCCCATCCGCGTGGCTCAGCCTGGCGTACGTATCGATCTTCAGCATGCTGATCGGTTTCGTATTCTGGTACCGCGGGTTGGCCCAAGGTGGGATTGCTGCCGTCGGCCAGCTGCAACTGCTGCAGCCGTTTTTTGGTTTGGCGCTGGCGGCCACCCTGCTTCACGAGCACGTCAGCATCGGCATGCTGGGGGTTACCGTCGCGGTGATCCTTTGCGTGGCCGGGGCGCGAAAGTTTTCGAAGTAAGCGAGCGCGACAAGCGTTGCTGCCAGTTTCCGCCATTGGCGCGCTGGCAGGCTTCTTCAGAATCGAACTGCACATGGGCCGATATTGGGCTGACGAGAACGTCCGCTTCGTTTAACGCATTGGCGGTCAACTCGACCATGCGCTCGCCCTGCCCACTGGCCAGCGCCTGATCCTTGTTGGCCTGCGTATCGAAGACCCAGATGACCCGCAGACTGGAGGGAAACAGGTCGTAATCGATCTCGTGGGTCAGCCAGCAGAACCCGAGGATGTCCACTTTGGCCGTCTCACACGCCTCGGTCAGGGTGGCAATCAGGCGACGCTCGATGTGCGCCTGATCGCGTTTGCTTAACGGCATGGGTGGGTCCTTGTGACGGGTAAAAAGAAGCCATCATACGATACCTCCACGCCCTCTTTGGAGGACGCACTGCACCCAGCGCAAATATGTCTCTTTCGCCCGTGAACCATGTGTTGAAGCGCCAGTCATAGCCGAGCCGTGAATTCCACTTGCCCGCTCAGAGCTATTCATCCATGCGCCAAACCCGCCTGTCCGTTCGCGTTGCCTCGCTCTGTTTGATTCCGCTGTTTTCCCTGTTCGCCAACCCCGCCCATGCCGGTGCCGAAAGGCAGTTGGTGGAAGCCATCAACGACTACCGCGCTCACCCCGATCGCTGCTCGGGGCGCGCGGGTCGAGCGTTATCGCCGCTGGCGTTGAAGTCGAACCTGGCCTTGCCGATCGGCTACGGCGACGGTTTGCGCGATCGATTGAAAGCGTCCGGCTATCAGGCGGTGACCGTGCGCACGATTCGTGTGGTCGGTGCGCAGGATGCCGATGAGGCCTTCGACATGCTCCAGAGTGATTACTGCGGGGCGTTGCTCGATACCCAATACGCCGACATTGGCGTCAGTCGCGCCCGAAGTGAGTGGCAGGTGGTGCTGGCGCAGCCCGTGCTGGACAGTCGCGTGGGTGATTCGCGAGCCGTCAGCAAAGCGTTGCTGGTACAGGTCAATGCGGCACGCTCAAAGCCGCGGCTCTGCGGTCGTCAGCGCTTCGCCGCCGCACGACCATTGGCCTGGAACGCCGCCTTGGGCGCTGCGGCGCAAGGCCACACCAAGGCGATGGCCTACGGCAACTACTTCGCCCACCAGGACCCCGACGGTGATATGCCCGCGGACCGGGCCAGAGCCGCTGGTTTCCGTGGCCGGCAGATCGGCGAGAACATCGCTGCCGGCCAGGGCTCACCGAGCAAGGCCATGTCGGGCTGGCTGGCCAGCCCGGGTCATTGCGCCAACCTGATGAACCCGATGTTTACCCAGATGGGTGCAGCCTATGCGGCGGACGCGCGCAGTGATGAGGGGGTTTATTGGACGATGTTGTTTGGCGCGCCTTGAATGATTGAGCGGCGCCTTATTTAGGGCGCCGCACCGCCCTCACCTTTCCACTGCCACCGCCGCCGCAGAAAAACTGCTCGTCGCCATCCGATTCAAGCCCCGACACCCCGACGCCCGCCGGCAGCTTCACGCTCTCCAACACCTCGCCGGTTGTCGAATCGATATGGCGTAACTCACTCTCGTCTTCTTCCCAGGTGCCATGCCACAGTTGACCTTCGACCCAGGTCACCCCGGTGACAAAGCGGTTGGATTCAAGGGTGCGCAGAATCGCGCCGGTCTCGGGATCGATCTGATGAATCTTGCGATCCCGATACTCGCCGACCCACAACGTGCCTTCCGCCCACGTCAGCCCTGAGTCACTGCCGCCAGGTGCCGGGATAGTCGCGAGTACACTACCGGTCTGCGGGTCAATTTTCTGGATGCGATCCTCGGCGATCTGGAACAGGTGCTGGCCGTCGAAGGCGGTGCCGGCATGGGCGGCGACATCGATTGAACGCAGTGTCTTGCCACTTTCAGGGTCCAGGGCGTTGAGTTTGTCGCCGGTGGCAAACCACACGTGCTGGCCGTCCCAGGTGACGCCATGCACCTTGTCGACACCGGCAAAGGGTCCATATTCACGGAGGATTTGAGCTGCTGACTGTTTCATATTGGCATTCCTCGTTACGGGTGGGTGGCGTTCATCCTAGTCACCCGGCAACGGAACCGGGAGTAACAAGGTCGTCGCGAAACCCGGCACCGGCGGGGTCATCCAGCGACGTGCCCGGCCGCGACCGAACGACTGCACCTTGCCCGCGCGGGCCAGTTCCTCGAGTGCCCGTTGCACCGTCCGCTGGCTGGCACCGAGGGCCAGTGCCAGGGCCGAGCTCGACCACGACTCACCGTCGACGAGGAAAGCGAACACCGACCCGTGCTTCTCTTCGACGTGTTGCGCCAGCACCACAACGTCAGAGGCAACCAGCGACACCAGCGCAAAACCACGTTGGGTTGCAGTGACGCCGGCCAAGGGTTTCAGCGCCGCGCGCAGTCGCCCGACTTCGACTCTCAACCGCGCGCGAAGGGACTCATCGGCGTGCTTCAAACGAAAGGCCTGGGTAATCAGCGTTTCCCTCGACACGTCGGCCGGCCACGCTTCGGCCAGTGCCCGTGCGAGGGCAAACAGGACCGGGCGTGTGGCGAGGGAAACTGACATGCCGGCGCCACGCACCACGTAGCGACAGGCGTCCACGACCATCGACGTGGACGCGAGTAACGCTTCAACCTCCTCCAGCAACAGCGGCCGTTCTTCGCCATAGGCAATCAAACGCGCGACGGGCGTGTCCAGGACAAGGGCAGCGTTTTCCACCTCGGCCGTCAGCGCAGGAATATCGGCGTCGCGCGCGGCGTGCTCGGCCCTTGTGAGTGCAGACCGCGCCTTGTTCGTCTCGAGTCGTCGCATCGCGATCCCGGCCACGAGCAGTTCGTGGGCGGCGCGCAATGCCGGCGGTAATGGCGCGGGGTCAAGCTCGGCGAGCAGCACGTCGGCCTCTGCGAGATGCCCGATCAGCAGCAAACGCCGTATCTGCAGATACCGCGCATGAGCGGCGTTCACTCGATCGCCGTGCGTCTCAAGCGTCACTCGCGCCGACTCGAGTGCCTTCACCGGCCAGCCCAACTCCCGGGAGGCGAGCGCGATCTCGGCCTCGGCGACCACACAGCGCGCCCGAGCCAAGGCCTCCTTCGGCCCGAAGGCCCGCGCGGCCCTCTGCACCAGTGCCTTGGCTCGCACCAGATCGCCGAGTTGCGCCATCGCAATCCCGCGCAACGCCAGCGCCGGCGCATCCTCGCGCAACGCGACCCGGTTCAGCGCGCCGAGCGGATCACCCGCCGCCAGCGCCTGCGCTGCGGCCGTGATCAGCGAGTCCATCGCAATTCCGCCACTGTTGTCGCTCCTACCGTCGGATGTCCGGTGTTTAGTCTAATTCACGATCCTCCACCAGGCTCTTCCAGAAGCGCTCGCAACGCTTGTTTCGCAGCACGACGGAGCACGCTTTATCTACGCACATGAGACTTCCATACTGATGGCTTCGGTAAGTAACCGCATGTTTATCAGTGCCACCCGGCGCCCGTCCGGCGCCAACCGCTCCTCAACCCCATACGGAACAAACCCAAGCTGCGGATACAGAAGCAGCCCCGCCGTATTCTCGTTGAAACACGACAGCTGCACCTCGCGTGCCCGATGACGTTCAAACGCCAGCCCCACCATCGTCTGCAGCAAAAACTTCGCGACCCCTTTCCCCCGAGACTTGGGCGACACGATCACATTGCCGATCGCGCAAACGCCATCACGCTCAAAGGTATAAAAATTCGCGAAGCCCAAAACAGAACCCTCCCCCTCAACCACCGTTGAGTCGGAACGTTGAGCAATCGATGCCTGCAGTTGATCCTCCTTCAGCGGGTACTGCGCCTTCGGGAACATAAAAAACAGCTCTTGGGGATTTTGGGGGAAATCGCAAATCGTCAGGACATCTTCAGCGCTGACGGGACGGTAGGTGAGGTGCATGGTTTGGATCCATCCAAGAATGTGCGTAAGTAACGGTTTTCCCGCGACTATGCTTCAAATAGACGCGGGGCCTTCCCCTGATACCCGTAAAAGACTCTGCCTATCACGCCCCAATACTCCCCCTATTAGCTGACTTCCCAACTGGGGTCTAACCTTATTCGAGCGCCGGCACCATAAGCCGGCCGGTCAAGAGCTGATAAGGAGATAGGAATGGGTCAGAAGCCTGACTAAACCTGCCGTAGGCCACCGTGCAGGCAACTCGATTGCCGCTATTCAGAATTCCCGTGTGATCAAAACAATCAGTTGATCAAACTGCTGGCCCTGCAGCCTGTGTCATTGGTTTCGCCCGTTGCTATTTAACGCCCACGCTGGGCCGGATAGCCGGATGAACACGACCAAAGGTAGCTCACACATGGCAAATGAATCGAAATGCCCGTTCAATCACGCCGCTGGCGGTGGCACGACGAACCGCGATTGGTGGCCGAACCAACTGAATCTGAAGATCCTCCATCAGCACTCGTCCCTGTCCGATCCCATGGACGAGGGCTTCAACTACGCCGAAGCATTCAAAAGCCTGGACTTTGAAGCGGTCAAAAGAGACCTGACGGCGTTGATGACCGATTCCCAGGACTGGTGGCCGGCGGACTTCGGTCACTACGGGCCACTCTTCATTCGCATGGCCTGGCACTCCGCCGGTACGTACCGCACCGGTGACGGTCGTGGTGGCGCCGGTTCCGGCCAGCAACGCTTCGCGCCACTCAACAGTTGGCCGGACAACGTCAGCCTCGACAAGGCGCGCCGACTGCTCTGGCCGATCAAGCAAAAATATGGCCGCAAAATTTCCTGGGCAGATCTGATCGTCCTCACCGGCAACGTCGCGCTGGAGTCCATGGGCTTCAAGACCTTTGGTTTTTCCGGTGGTCGTGCGGACGTCTGGGAACCGGATGAGGACGTCTACTGGGGCTCGGAAAACAAATGGCTCGGCGGCGACACCCGCTATGGCAAAGAAAACGAGCCCATGCAAGAGCCCGGCGAAGGCCCACTCGTTGCCGAGCCGGGGGAAAATGAGGAGAGCCGTACCGACCAGGGGCGCAACCTGGAAAATCCCCTCGCTGCGGTGCAGATGGGCCTGATCTACGTGAACCCGGAAGGCCCGGAAGGCAACCCGGATCCCGTCGCTGCGGGTAAGGACATCCGCGAAACCTTCGCGCGCATGGCGATGAATGACGAAGAAACCGTGGCATTGATCGCCGGCGGCCACGCCTTCGGCAAGACCCACGGCGCCGGACCTGCCGACAACGTCGGCGCCGAGCCCGAAGCCGCTGGCCTCGAAGCACAGGGCTTTGGCTGGAAGAACAGCTTCGGCACCGGCAAGGGCCCTGACACCATCACCAGCGGCCTGGAAGTCACCTGGACCACCACGCCCACCCGGTGGAGCAACAACTATCTGGAAAACCTGTTCGGCTTCGAGTGGGAACTGAGTAAAAGCCCGGCCGGTGCGAACCAGTGGATACCGAAAAACAACGCCGGCGCCGGCATCATTCCGGATGCTCACGACCCGTCCAAGCGTCGTAATCCGACCATGCTGACCACCGACCTGTCGCTGCGATTCGACCCGATCTATGAACCGATTTCGCGACGCTTCCTAGCCAATCCAGACCAGTTGGCCGACGCGTTCGCCCGTGCCTGGTTCAAGCTGATCCACCGCGACATGGGTCCCCTCTCCCGCTACCTCGGCCCGGAAATGCCGAGCGAAGAACTGCTGTGGCAAGACCCGATTCCAGCGGTCGACCATGCCTTGGTCAACGACAGTGACGTCGCCGCACTCAAGAGCAAACTCCTGGCCTCCGGCCTGACCGTCTCGCAGCTTGTATCAACGGCTTGGGCGGCAGCTTCCACTTTCCGCGGCTCCGACAAACGCGGTGGTGCCAACGGTGGGCGTTTGCGTCTGGCCCCGCAGAAATTCTGGCAGGCCAACCAGCCTGAGCAATTGGCGAACGTGCTGGCGAAACTCGAAGGCATCCAAAGCGAGTTCAACAGCGGCGGCAAGAAGATCTCGTTGGCAGACCTGATCGTGCTGGCCGGTAACGCGGGCGTCGAACAGGCGGCGAAAAATGCCGGTCAAACCGTGACAGTGCCGTTCACACCAGGACGGATGGACGCCTCCCAAGAGCAGACGGACGTGGAGTCTTTCGGCTTCCTCGAACCCATCGCCGATGGCTTCCGCAACTACCTCAAAGTCAGATACAGCGTAGCGGCCGAGCAGCTGTTGATCGACAAGGCGCAACTGCTGACACTCACCGCGCCAGAAATGACCGCGCTCATTGGCGGCATGCGCGTGCTGAACACCAACGTCGGGCAAACCAGACACGGTGTGTTCACGAAGCAGCCGGAAGCGTTGACCAACGACTTCTTCAAGAACCTGCTGGATATGGGCGTGGAATGGAAACCGGTGTCGGACGCGAATGAGGAGTTTGAAGGACGCGATCGCAAAACCGGCGAAGTGAAGTGGACCGGCACCCGTGTCGACCTCGTCTTCGGCTCGAATGCGCAGTTGCGAGCGTTGGCTGAAGTCTATGCAACCGCTGATGCGCAGGAGAAGTTCGTTAAAGACTTCGTAGCCGCCTGGGCCAAAGTGATGGACGTGGATCGCTTCGATCTCAAGTAACACCAGCGGTATTGCTGAAACTGCAACGCCTCCCACTGTGGAGGCGTTGTGCTTTTTGTCACTTGACGCTTCACACCGTCAGATGGGAAAACGTGCGTGGCCCGGATGCAAGCGTTGGGTTCAACAAGAATCAAGGAAGACTCATCAACACCATGAAAACCCTATTGTGTTTGCTGATCGCCACTGGCGTCGGCACCGCGCTGCAGTACGCTGGTATCCCCCATGGCCTGTTGCTGGGTTCGATACTCGCCACCGCGTTGATCGCCAGCAATTTGCGTTTTTCCCCCACGCTGCCCTTCAGCCTTGGCTACGTGCAAATCGTGTTGGGGATCGCGACCGGTCTGATGTTCACCTCGTGGAACAGCCAAACGGCGGCCGCCATGTTGCCCAGCCTGGCTTCATGCTGCTGGGCTTGATGGTCCAGAGCACCGTGGCCGGTTTGCGGCTACTCAGAGTATCGGGATGGAACCCGAAGGACTCCGTGTTAGCCGTGTATCCGGGCGCACTCGCCGCCGTGTTCGATTTACATGCCTGGCGCCATCGAAACCATCGCCCTCGTCGCCTTTAGTGGCGGGCTGAACGTGGTGTTCATCCTGACCCATCACCTGGTGCGAATGGTCGTGCTGCACTTTGCGCCGGCGTTGGTGGTTCAGGCGCGGCGCTGGCGGGAGGATGTTTGATCGCAGAAAGGACTAAGCGGGAGAGATCGTGGCTAGGGCACCAATCAAAATGGTTAACACCAGAAATCCACCCAGGAAAATCGCCATCTTGCCCATTGGGCCTCCTACATTATGAGTTTGCGGTGCAGCAGTTGCCGCGACTGCGGAGCGTGCCGTTATTGTGAGCGGGTGGCTGTGTGCGTTACAGATGCAGATAGCGCAGGAAAATACGGATCAGAACACCGAATTGGGGCTAAATCGCCTTTAAACGTCAATTCCGCCAGGATCTATTTATGCCGCTGAGTTTTCATAAAATGCATGCCAATGGCGATGACTTCGTTATTGTGGACTCGCGAAACGCGGCCAATCCAATGACAAGTACCCTGGCTCGGCGAATGGGTGATCGGCACCGAGGAGTCGGATTCAATCAACTCGCGGTGGTGCTCGATTGCGATGATGCAGATGCGCGTTTGATGTTTTGGAATGCAGATGGCTCCACGCTGGACGCTTGTGGCAGCGCAACGCGGGGTGCCGCGGATATGCTGATGCGCGAATCAAATACCGCTTCGATAGCGCTCCGAACCAACCGTGGTCTACTCACTTGCGAACGAACCTCTACCGGCGCAATTTCCGTCAACATGGGGGAACCGCTCTTCAGCTGGTCAGATATTCCCCTGGCTCTGGAACTGGACACTGCTGCTTTGCCTCTTGCTGGTGACCCAACAGCTTGCAGCATGGGAAATCCGCACTGCACCTATTTTGTGGATGATCTAACAGCCCTTGATATAGCGACAATCGGACCGACAATTGAAACAAATTCTCTATTTCCCCTCAGGACGAACGTGCACTTCGTCCAGATCATTAACCGAAAGCACATTCGGCTGCGCATCTGGGAGCGCGGGGGTGGTATTCCGCTCGGTTCAGGTTCCTGCTCTTGTGGCGCCGCTGTTAACGGAATTCGTCGTGGTTTGTTAGACAATCCCGTTGAAGTTGAATGTGATGGCGGAACCGTAACGGTTCAATGGGATGGCGTGGGACCTGTGCTTCTCATCGGACCGGTAGAGACAACTTTTTCGGGAATGATCACGGATAACTTATTGCAAGGCTTATAGCGGCTATATCGTGGCAAACAGTGGATTTAATATTCCTACGAAGGAGTCGACAAAGGACAAAAGTACACCTTTCTCCCCTGCCGCCACCGACGTCAGCTCAACAACCAGCGCGACATCAGACGCGTCGTCAACGGCATCAACCCGTAGACCATACTGAATGACACCACCCCGGCAACCGCCACCTTGAATAACCAGATCGGCAGACGCAGATCGGACAGTTCAAGCAGAGCCGCCAACACCCAAGGCACAAAAACGGTCAATGGCAATACGATCATCCAGGACAATAACCATTGCTTCCATCGCTCGACGGGCACCCGTCCTTGCAGCGGCTCAAACCAGAATTTTGAATCATCGTCGGTACGGTGGTAGTCCTGCCGCAGCCAGGGCAACGACTCGCGCAACAAGGCATGACGGACCCGGGATTCCAGCCAGGCCGTGACATGCCCCTTGCTGACAAAGCGCAGGATGATTGCGTAGCGCAAGTGCGAGCCGACCGGTTTGACCACATCCGTCGCCAGGTAACCCGGAAACTGCTGATGGGCGTCGATGGCCTTGTTCATCCATTGCTCATACAACGCCTGATACTGCGGATTGACCTCATGCACAATCACACTGACACCGATTTCAGCGTCCATGCTCATGGTTGCTGCCGCCGGAGCATGGCCCGCTGGTAGAGGCGTTCGCGCGCCAGAATCATCGGGTCGCGACTGGGGGCGATGCCATCGGGCAAGCGCCCGGGGTTGAAATCAAGGCGCTGCTGGGCAAGCTGTTGTTCCTCAGCCGGGACAAGCGCATCAAGGGTCAGAATCCCCAGCTCGACTTCCTCGTGGCTGCGCGACCAAGGGATCGACCCGTCTTCGATGGCATCCCCCGGCGCCGCCAGTTGCACCACCAGACGTAACTTCACTGCCCCCCTGGCCAGTCGTGCGCCGATTTCGTCCTGCAAATAATCGGCTGGCATCGCGGCGGCTTGCTGATCACTCAATGCAGGCTCTGCCCGCAACGGTTCAATACGGTAGCGACCGATAAATACTTCACCCTGACGGTTGCTGAACACCAGGGCATTCACGCCAAAGTACTCGACACTGGAGTAACTGCTGGGCGCGGGCTTGGGTGCCTGAAGAAAATGCTCTGCGCGTGGATGACTGGCCAGAAAGGTTTGCAGCGGCAGCGGATCCGGCGGTGTGGCGACGTTGGCGGCAATGCCTTGCAAAAAACTCAGGAAGTCTTCGGGCGTGTCCACTGGAAAGCCGTTGAACGAGTGCGTCACGATATCCGTGAACTCACCGTCCGGCAGCGTAAAGCGAACGGCCAGGCCGTGAGGACTGGCCTGCGGATCGCCGTCCTCGGTGGCGGGCACGCCGCTGAAGTTGGAGAACCTCAGCACCACCGGCACCGGTTGCCCCTGCAAATGGGCAGCCCGGCTTAACATCGGGGCTGATGGAGAAGCCGCAAAGGTTCCGCGTAGCAATACACCCTTGGCATGGGTCGTGCGAAATCCCGGGTGATGGCCGAACGTCGCGGCGAGTGCGTCAAGTAAAGCGTCGTAAAGTCTGTCCTGGGACATGGGGGCACTTCTCATGGGCGACACATTATTCTGGTTGGCGGCAAAGGCAGAGGACGCGGCAAGCGTCCCTGCCAGCAGCATGCCGATCAATAATCGGGGTGGCTGCATTGGATTCAGCCTTGACGCAGGCCAGGATTGAGGGCGATGTGTTTGTACTCGACAAAGTCATCCATGGCCGCCACGCCGTTGAGGCGCCCCTGCCCCGACTGTTTAAAACCCCCTTCTTCGAACTCGTCGTAGACCACGGCCCAATCATTGACCCACACCGTGCCCGCCTCCAGCTCGCGGGCCACCCGCAGCGCGCGGTCGACATCGCGGGTCCAGACACTGGCCGCCAGACCGAACTCGCTGTTGTTGGCCAGTTCGATCCCCTCGGCTTCGCTGTCGAATACCTGCAGCGTCAGCACCGGGCCGAAGGTCTCGCGCTGGACGATGGCCATCTCGGGGTCACTGACCCGCAGCAGTGTCGGGCGATAGAACGCGCCCTTGGCCAAAGGCCCCTCGGTCACCGGGCCACCGCGAACGATGACCTGGGCACCGGCGGTAATCGCCTCCTTCACGATTTGATTGACCCGTTGCACGTTGGGCTTATCGATCAACGGACCCATTTCGCTGGCCGAATCCGCGGCGGGCCCCACACGCACGGCTTCCAGTCGCTCGGCCAGACGATCGGTCAACGCCGTGGCGATATCGCGTTGCACCAGCAGCCGCGAACCGGTCATGCAGAACTGACCGGCGAATACCGTCAGGGCTTTTACCAGAGTGGGTACTGCGGCATCAAGGTCGGCGTCGTTAAACACCAACATGGGTGTTTTCCCACCCAACTCCAGGCCAAAACGTTTGAGGTGCTGCGCCCCCACGGCTGAAATCGCCCGACCTGTGGTGGTGCTGCCGGTAAAACTGATCACCGGAACCCGGGGTGACTCCACCAAATGGATGGAGCCGGCCGCGCCCTGCTCGCTGAACAGATTGATCACGCCGCGCGGCAGCGACAGCGCCTCGCTCATGATCCGGGCCACCAGGCAGTTGGTTTGGGCAGTTTGCCCGGGCATTTTGATGACCGTGGTGCAACCGGCCGCCAGCGCCGGTGCCAGCGAGCGAATCATCAGCACCACCGGCGAGTTCCACGGCACGATGATGCCCGCCACGCCTACCGCCTGACGAATCACCAACGATATCTTGCCGGGTTTTGGCTCGGCTGCTCGACCGTATTCGGCACGCGCCAGGGAGGCGTAATAGCGCAATTTGGAGGGCACCATGCTGACCTCGAACTCGGCTTCGGGTCTGATCTTGCCGTTTTCCAGCGCCAGGGTATCGATCAGCTCATCGGCGTTGCGCTCAAAGGCGTCCGCCAGCTCCAGCAAAACCTGAGCGCGCAATTGGCGGTCATCTTTCCAGGGTGTTTCGGCAAACGCCCGTTGCGCCGCTTCTATCCCTTGTTGCGCTTCGTTCAAGCCACCTTCGGCGTATCGACCAATCAGCTCGTAGCTCGCAGGGTCGATGGAGTCTTTGTAAACACCGGAGTCCAGCCATTGGCCGTCGATCCAGTTCAAAACCGGGGTGCTGTTCATAGAGGCAGGTTCCTTAGGGTCAAACGTAGAGACGGGCAATGTGCTCGGCGGTGGCAATCACGGTGATGTTGGTGGCGACCGATGGCACGTCAGGGAAAATCGATGCGTCCACCACGCGCAACCTCTGCACACCGATGACCCGCGCTTGCAGGTCGACCACCGCCCGCGCATCCCCAGGCTTGCCCATCGGGGCCGTCGAGGTCGGGTGGTGATAGGTGTCGAGACTGGTTTTGACACTGGCCAGCAAGGCCTCGTCCGAATCGTTGCCTTGACCGGGGTTGAGCTCGGAATGGATCAACGAATTCAGAGGCCCCGTGGTGCCGATTTTGCGGGCCAGGCGGATGCCATCCAGCAGGCGCTGGCGATCCTTGGGCTCGGCGAGAAAATTCAAGTCGATGTTCGGTGCCACGAACGGATCGCGACTGGCCAGCGTCACCTTGCCCCGAGACAGTGGCCGGGTCAGGGCTACCGCGAGCACGAAGCCGACGCCGGTCGGGCTCTGATCATGGGGAAACAAGTGAGTGGCCGTGATATGCAGATCCAGCTCGCCATTCTCGGCAGAACGGCTGTGGGTCCAGAGTTTGGCCCCGATGGCGGGCGATTGGCTGCCGATCAGGTCAGGCCTGGCGGCATAGGCGTTGTAATAGAACGGGTGATCCACCAGGTTCTGCCCGACTGCAAGCTCGGCGACTTGTGGAATCTGCAAGGCACGCAGGTCCTCGCCAGGACCAATACCGGAACGCAACAGAATCGCGGCGCTGCCGTAGCTGCCAGCCGACAGGATGACTTCCCCGGCCAGCAGCTTCTCACCGTTACCCAGTTGCACACCGACCGCACGAGTACCGTCGAACAGCACTTTGTCCACCAGGCTGTCGGTACGGATATGCAGGTTGTCGCGGGCGCGCACCTCTTCGGTGAGATACGCCATGCCAGTGTTAACCCGCACGCCGTTGACGATGTTCATCGGGTACGGGCCCACGCCGTGGGCGTCAGCGCCGTCAAAATCCTCAATCACCCTGTAGCCATTGGCGAAGGTCGCGTAGATGAAGGCTCGCTGCATGGGAGTGACATCGGCCTTGCCGAGTTGATGCACCGGAAGCGGCCCTTCATGGCCGTGCAACGGGCTGGCACCACCGCTGTGGGTTTCCAGTTTTTTGAACGACGGCAGCAGCTCTTCATAGCTCCAGCCAGGCAGATCCCAGCGCTTGAAGTCGCTGGCACGGGCGCGGATGGCCACCGCTCCGTTGATGGCCGAACTCCCTCCCAGCACCTTGCCACGCAAGGTGCCGATGGGATGATCGATGTAACCCGGTCGGCTCTTGTAACCCCATTCGAACTCAGGATTGGCATTGGCACCGACGATGTCACTGCTGGCAATGATCTCGGGGTAGTTGTGTGGACTGTAGCTGTGGCCCGCCTCAAGCAATACCACCTGACGCTGGTTGTTCTCGCTCAAACGGCGAGCCAACACCGCGCCTGCCGAGCCACCACCGACAATAATCACATCAACCGCAGTGCCACGAGCGGCACGCTTGCCGGTACTGCCGCTTGACTCCAACGCCTGCGCCAAACCACTGCCCGTCGCCAACGTAGCGGCGGCCACAACACCGTCGGCCAGAACAGCACGGCGAGCAGGATTGTTAAGGGTACTCTTCATCCGTCTTCTTCCCTGTCAGACGCCAGGATGCGTCTGTTGGGAAAAAGCATATGGGAGGGTGCGCAGACTCATAAGCCAGCAAAAGACGATTCCACGTTTCGTTTTTCTCGAACGAATCAACGTTGCGGCTGCGGGTGAGCCGTCAGCATTTGCTCCCACACCGGCGGGCTGCCGATCTGCTCGATGAGGAAGTTGATCAGCGCCTGAAGTTTGGGCGAAGCTCTCTGGGATCGTCGGTAAACCGCCGAGATGTTGCCGCCGCGTGGGGCATAAGGCGCGAGTACCTCCTTAAGTTCACCGGCGACAATCGCCTGCGCCGCCAGGAAGGTCGGCAAAATCGCCAGGCCCATACCGGCCTTGGCGGCTTCCAAAAGTTGATGGCCATTATTGGTGCGCATACGGCAACGGACACGGAAAGATTCCAAGGTGTTGTTCACCGGCAGCGTCCACATGCCGTGGGGTTCGCGATTCACATAGAGCATGGCGAAATGCTGGGCCAGCTCTTGCGGTGTTTGCGGTGTGCCGTGAGCGGCCAGGTAATCCGGACTCGCACAGATGATGTGACGGTTGGGCGTAATGGTCTTGGCGACCAGGGAGGAGTCAGGCAACTCGCCGATGCGGATGGCCGCGTCATACTGCTCTTCGTGCAGGTTGACGTGGCGGTCATCAAACTCGACATCCAGCCGCAACTCGGGGTAACGCACCGCGAAGGACGACAGAATCGGCGTCAGGTAGCGAATGCTGAAGGCCATCGGCGCGGCAAGCCGCAGGACCCCGCGCAAACTCGATTGAAACGCCAACACTGCATCTTCGGCATCTTCGACATCGGCCAGAATACGCACGCAATAACGGTAAAACACCTCGCCCGACTCAGTCAGCCGGGCCTGACGGCCACGCTCCAACAAGATGCTGCCCAGGCGCTTTTCCAATTGCTGGATCCGCAGGCTGACCATTGACTTGGCGATACCCAAACGCCGCGCGGCTTCAGAAATACTGCCGGTGTCCACCACCATGACGAAAGAATGCATCTCGGACAGTTTGTTCAAGTTTTAGTAATCCAGAGAAAGTCGGGAGCATGCCTTCCAGATGGCATGCCCCCTCAAGGTTTTTTATGCGGACTGGCGGGATTTTTTAATGGCATCGGACAACTTTTCCGCCGTCATGATGACGGTCGGGTTCAAGTTGATCAGCGGGATCTCGGGGAAAATAGACGCATCAATAACGCGTAGCCCTTCTATGCCGTAAACGCGCCCCTCCTCATCCACTACGGCATTTATGTCATCTGGCAATCCCATCGGCGCAGTCGAACAAGGGTGCTGCAAAGTGCCCACACCTTTGGCCAGCGCGGCACGAATGTGCTCATCACTGTCGTCAGTGGATGAGCCTGGATAGAGTTCTTCCACGATCATGCTTTTAAGCGGCTCCGTGTTGGCCAGTTTTCTGGCCAGACGGAAGCACTCGATCATCCTGTTCATATCATCCTCACTGGTCAGGTGATTCAGTTCGATAACAGGTGCCTCTTCGGGATCGCGACTTTTCAAACGCAGGCGACCGTGGGACGTGCAATGCATCAGTTCCAGACCCAGCGAAAACGCGACACCTGTCGGACTGCTGGCGGGATCGAGTAAATGCGAGGGAGAAATAGCGATATCCAGTTCCTTATCCGAACCGGCATAGGATGAGTGGGTCCACAACTGCGCACCCACCACCGGATGATCCTGCCCCTTCAACGCTTCAGTTCCACTGAAATTCATCCAGAAGAACGCATGATCGAGCAGTCGAACACCGACCGGCGCCTCTTTGACCAAGGGAATATCCAATGCTTCAAGATCGGCCCTGGGGCCGATGCCTGAACGTAGAAGAATGGCAGCAGAGCCATAGGCGCCAGCACAAAGAATGACTTCTCTGCCGTGAACTTTTTCGCCTCCGGCCAACAGTACGGACTGAACCTTGCCACCTTCAATCAACACTTTGTCGATGAGGCTTTGATCCAGGATCGTCAGGTTCTGGCGAGCGCGTACTGCACGCGTGAGATAGGCCATCCCGGTGTTAACGCGTACTCCGTTGATCACGTTCATTGGAATAGCGCCCGCGCCGTTATTGGCGTCGGGGTCATTGAAGTCGTCGACTTTGTTGGCGCCGCAAGCCCATGCCGCCTCGACCATTGCGCGCTGTACAGGGGTGATGTATTCCAATGACATTTGGTGAATCGGAAGTGGCCCGCTACGGCCGTGCCATTTTTCTTCACCGTGCGGGGTGCGCTCCATTTTTTTGTAATAGGGCAGCACCTCTTCAAAGCACCAGCCTTTCAGGCCTTTGGCAGTGAAGCGCGCAAAGTCAAAAGGCAAAGCACGGCAGGCGACGGCGCCATTGATGGCAGAACTTCCGCCCAGTACTTTTCCACGCGGGGTGTAGACCGCTTGCGGTTGATCAACCGGTGTTGCGAAATACCCCCACTCATAACGTCCATCCGCGTTGGCGGCGATGATATTGCTGCTGTAGATCGCTTCTGGATATTCATCGGGCTCAAAGGCTCGACCCGCCTCGACCAACAAAACACTATGGTGTTCGTCTTCCGACAATCGCGCCGCCAATACGGCACCGGCAGAACCGCCGCCCAGAATGACAAAGTCGAATACCTTGCTGTTTACAGTCATCTTTCATATCCCTATTTATTGATCTGGCGACTTTGATTTACATCGCAGGTCTGTTCAGCGCGTGGTGTTGAGCGCTTCGGTAATGACCTTGGCCACGTCTGCGGGGCGGGACTGATGCGGCACGTGGCTGGTAGGCAGCGCCGTCGTTGTGGCGTTTATTTTCCTGGCGAGTGCGCGTTGAAGTTCAGGTGCAATCATGCGATCGCGCTCACTGACGATGTACCACGATGGCTTCTGCTTCCACGCAGCCACGCTGATGCGCTCGTCGAAAGCTCGGGCATTGATGGCGCCTTGCGTGGCCGCCATCAACCGGGTCTGCGCAGCGGGCACGTCCGGGGCAAAATCCTGCTCCATACCGTGCTGCGTGAGCGACAGATACCCGGCCTTGTCGGCAACAAATTCGCGCATGCCCGGCGACGGCGGATAGTCTTTGCCGAGTTCACCCGTGGTCTGCCCGACGTCCGGGACGAAGGCGGCCACGTAGACCAGCGCCGCTACCTTGTCACTGGCACCGGCTTCGGTGATCACACTGCCGCCCCACGAATGCCCCACCAGCACCACTTTGCCCGGCGCCGTTTCAATCGCGCGGCGGGTTGTGGCCACATCATCGGCCAGCGAATTCAAACCGTTCTGTACGGCCCGTACTTGCACACCCTTGGCCTGCAACAAGGTGATCACCTTCGCCCAATCAGAACCGTCGGCAAACGCACCGTGGACCAGCACCACGGAAGGATCGTTTGCAGCAGTGGCCCAACACACCGAACCCAGTGCGGCCAACCCCAACGCCATGGCGAGAACTGTCCTGCGTAACATCTGTATCTCCTTAAGTGAACCAACCAAACAGCGGCAATCTAGCCGCCGTGTTGCCTGGTCAACTAGGCCCCAATAGTTGGTTTCTCTTTCCCATACAGTGGACGATCCTTCTTGTATAGTTGGCCTCCTTTGGCTGAATGAATGTTGCCCAGTGCTCGATCTCAATGACCTTCAGTACTTTGTTATGGTGGTGGACCACGGCGGCTTCGCGCCGACCGCACGCGCGCTAGGCATTCCAAAATCCAACCTCAGCCGACGGATCGCACTGCTCGAAGAAAGACTCGGCGTGCGCTTGATCATCCGTAACACCCGCAGTTTCAAAGTGACGGAATTAGGGCTGACGTATTACGCCCATTGCCGTTCAATGCTGAAAGAGGCCGAAGCTGCTGAAGCGGCCGTTGCCATGACCCGCTCCGAACCTGGCGGCTTGCTGCGCGTCACCTGCCCGACGGTGTTACTGGAAGAATGCGTAGGCAGCATGATCACGCGATTCATGGCCATGCACCCGCGAGTCGAAGTGCATCTGGAAGCTAGCGACCGTCAAGTCGACGTGGTGGCCGAGGGTGTTGATCTCGCACTGAGAGTACGCCCGCCGCCCCTTCAGGATTCGGACCTGGTGAACCGAGTCATGTCCCAGCGGCCACAATGTCTGGTCGCCAGTCCCGCGCTATTGCAGCGCCTTGGCGAGCCCCTGGAACCGGAAGACCTGTCACGCTTCCCCAGCGTCCATCACGGCAGTCCGCAACGTGATTACAGTTGGACGTTGTTCCACGAAGATGGCGCGGAATTTACGATTCAGCATCGTCCGCAACTCATCACCAAGGGACTGCCGATGCTGCGTTGCGCAGCGATGGACAGCGTGGGTATTGCGCAGATGCCCATGTCGCTGGTGCACGACTACATTGATCGCGGGCAACTGGTGGTGGTTTTGCCAGACTGGGCGCCGAGGACGGAGATGATTTATGCCGTGTTTGCGAGCAGGCATGGGATGCTGCCCTCGATGCGGATGCTGATTGATTTCATGGTGGAGCAATTCAAATTGCTGGATGACCCGGCGCGAGGGATGCGGGTGAGTTCGCCGGTTTGAAGGACACAAAAAAGGCCACTGGCCGTCACTGGCTCAGTGGCCTTTTCTTACAAGTAAATCCGCCCCCTTTTTCTCCTTAACCGCTACGCCACAAGCTCGACGTAACTCGACTCCCCACCTCCAGTCGCGCCCGACAGCCAACCCCATACGAAGGTCAGCGTGGTACGTCCTGCGTGATCAACGCCAACTGTGCCCCGGGACCAGCCGGCAAGAATCTCACCATCCGTAGTCAGGCACTGATAAAGAAGCTCAATGGTATCGGGGCATGTCACGCGCCCGACTTGATTACCCATGCGGATATGGCCGCCCTGGTAAGTACCCCAAATAGCACTTTCCTCGACATGGTAGTGAAATACTGTGCGTGCATCGGATAGCCCGTGGGCGTTGTCTGCTACCGAAAATCGGCGATTGTTCAAACGCTCGCTGATTTGAGAAAAGGGGATTTCCATAAATGTCGCGTCCTTTAGTCGAGATAATCCATTCCAGCCTTCGGTGATCTTAAGCCATTTTGTCGCGATGGATGAAGGCACTACTTTGGCTATCTCTGGAGCTGTGAACTCAGGAAACACCACCGTTTGTCACTTTCTCAGCACCTTCCCCGTCCCGGTTTTTCCAACGCTATACACCCCTCACATGGCAGACCTAAATGATGAACAGGACAATGGCTGCTCTCACGATCGCGGGCCTGCTCGCGTGCTCGTTTTTGGCACTTGCTGCCGAAAAGACGACTGGAGAATCTGCTGTGCCGCCTGCCGCGCTTCCCGGAGCCAACCAGGCTCAGGGCACTGAGTCCAAGGAGGACAAGGCTGACAAAAAAGGTGAGGAAGCTGCGGGTTCAAACTCCGGCGCAGAGTCGGAAGAGACGGACAAAGATGCGGCCACCTCTAGCGGTTCGGAGGACGTTGAGCAAAAACCAACGCAGTAATGAGTTAGCGGTCCGCCCGCTTCGGCCTTAGTGTTGCGTAATCTGTAAAGCTGAATTCGGGACACAAAAAAAGCCCACTGACCGTCACCGGTTCAGTGGGCTTTTGATCAGGCCTCTAGTTACAGAGCCATATCAGTAGCAGCATTAGCTTTTGGCGCCTTAGCCGGAGCAGCCGGAGCAGCAGCCGGAGCCACCACCTGACCCATCGCCGGCGGCGGAGTCAGCTGCAACACCTTGGCGGTGTAAGCCCACTCCTCAGCCACTTTCTCAGGGCTGCCATTCAACTGAGTGCCATAACTCGGCACGATCTGGTGCAGCTTTTCCTGCCAGGCCGGCGAAGCCACCTTGTCCTTGAACACTTTCTGCAGCACGGTCAGCATGATCGGTGCAGCAGTCGAAGCGCCCGGCGATGCGCCAAGCAGACCAGCAATGGTGCCGTCTTGCGAAGCAACAATCTCAGTACCCAACTTCAGCACGCCACCGGCAGCTTCATCACGCTTGATGATTTGCACGCGCTGGCCGGCTTGCCACAGGCGCCAATCTTCGGCTTTGGCGTTCGGGAAGTATTCTTTCAGGGCGTTGAGGCGGTCTTCGTCAGACAGCATCAGTTGGCCGGCGAGGTACTCGACCAGCGGGTATTCCTTGATGCCGACTTTGGTCATTGGTCACACGTTGTATGTGGTGGAGGTCAGCAGGTCCAGGTACGAGCCTTTTCAGGAACTTGGTGCTAAAGATTGCCATTGGACCAAACAGGATAGCGATGGTTGTCAGCAGATTCTTTGTGTAACAATCGTCGACTATTCATTTTACAAGGATGTTCAAAATGGCTGGCAAACCTGCTGCCCGAGTCACGGACCCCACTAGCTGTCCACTTCCCGGCCATGGGGTTAACCCCATCGCTGCGGGCTCTTCCGATGTTTTCTTTGACGGTTTGGCTGCTGCTCGCCAAGATGACAAAAGTGCGTGCGGCAGTCCCATTGTCGGGGAGGTAGCCTCTACTGTTCTTATCAACGGCAAACCCGCCGCAACTGTGGGCAGCGTCGGTGCCCATGGCAATAACGTGGTGAGTGGCTCTGGAACGGTGGTCATCGGCAACTCACACACGCCTACGGATTTCATCCCGCCTTTACCGATGCCGCTGTGGTTGCAGCCATTCAATGAGCAGTTCCGTATTCTCGGAAGCGACGGCCAGCCTCTCGCCCATGTGCCCTATCACATCAAAGATGAAGCCGGTCAGGTTTACACCGGATTTTCTGACGAGTCAGGGCATACGCTACGAATCACTACCAAAAAGCAGGAAACACTGGAAATCACAACAGGCGTTGCCGCACTTGAAAAGTGGGGTGAGGCATGACCGAGTTCTCTTGTAAGGTTCCGACGAATCAACAAGCTGGCTCGGTAAGCAATGTGTCTGGCTACCCAATGCCTGCCAACATCCATATGTTTGTTGTGGTCGAGGAAATTGGTAAAGATGGTTTGCTGGTCAGAAAGATTTATGCCTCTCCGGACAACCCTCACTTGATTGCAAAAAATCTTCCGGAGTTTCGAATCAAGCATGAAATCTGGCCAGAAAAATTTGGCATGATGCCTGTTGACCCGAAATCAAACGCCACCGTAGCCGAACATGTTTTTAGCAGCAGAAAATATCCATCCAGCTACGTATCAACCAGCTCTATCTTCCCTGATGGCTCGCCACGCTTTGAAGGAAAGGCCGTTTACATAGATGTTGCGAAAGCCAAGGCCGCGGGAGCAAAACTGGTTACCACCGAAGAAATCTTACAGTCCTTGGAGCGGTATAAAAAAGTCGCTCCTAAAAACGTGGCCAAGATCGATCAAATCGCCGAGTGGGTAAAAAATATCGATAAAGAGGTATTGGTTCAAGCTGACAAAATACCTCCTAAAGCAATTTTTACACCTGGCTCGTACAAAGCCACAAACGTATTCATCAAAGGTGCGAGAGTGGTCAGAGTATTTGCCATTGGCTTCACCGCATATGATTTAAAATTGGCAGCAGACGAGTCAATCAAGCAAAAGAGCATCAAGCCTATTTCTATTGAGGTGGTCAAGCAGGCTGGTGGTTGGGGCGGAGCTATTGCTGGAGCAAGGATAGGTGTCGTCGCGGGTGCTGTGGTTGGCATCGAAACGGGTCCCGGAGCAATCGTTAGTGGAGCTGTCGGAGGGATTATCTTCGGCACCGCAGGTTATTTCGGGGCCAGTTGGCTCACCGAATACCTACAGGACTGAGACAGATCATGAGCATTTTTAGTCGTATCAAAGCCCTCATAAAGCAGGAGCCGAAAGAGCAAATCGTCGGATATTCCATACCAGAACTGAAGTCGATTTTTACTAAGTCTTTATTAAATATTGATCCTCCCCTACCCGACTATCCGCAAAACACGTCTTTGGAGGACATAGGCATTCCAGCCTACTACTCTCCATTTTTAATCGGCAACGAAGATACTCGTAAGTTTTTGACGCTCGTCGAAGACAACTTCACGTATGCGACTGAAAAAACGTTTAACGAACTACCCGTAAAGCAGTATGTAAACACTCAAAAAACTGAGCACTTGGTGTTTTTCATATCTACCAGAGAATTCAACTCTGTGACTGTACGACTGGTCACCAATAGTGTTGATTTCTTGGCCAGCATTGCTCGCGAGAAATTCTCCGTGCCTCCTCCATGGATTGTTTTCGAGAAGTACAACCCTTCTTGGTGGGGAGGCGATATGCAAGGCGCTCAGGGCTACTATAACGACAGCTACTTCTCGCCTTTTTTTACTGATTTAAGCGCAGCAGAAAGGGAAATTTATTACGCAAGATACAGCGCTCCGAATGATTGGATAAAAAGCTTGGAATTAATGTACGACGTTGAGTGATCGTTTACGTTTCTGGGGCCGCTTCGCAGCTCAACGGAGGCAAGCCCCCTCGCCACAAAAAACTCGCCAGCCTTAGCATTTTGTAATCTGCAAGATTGAATCCCAGACACAAAAAAGCCCACTGACCGTCACCGGTTCAGTGGGCTTTTGATCAGGCCTCTAGTTACAGAGCCATATCAGTAGCAGCATTAGCTTTTGGCGCCTTAGCCGGAGCAGCCGGAGCAGCAGCCGGAGCCACCATCTGACCAATCGCCGGCGGCGGAGTGAGCTGCAACACCTTGGCGGTGTAAGCCCACTCCTCAGCCACTTTCTCAGGGCTGCCATTCAACTGAGTGCCATAGCTAGGCACGATCTGGTGCAGCTTTTCCTGCCAGGCTGGCGAAGCAACCTTGTCCTTGAACACCTTCTGCAGCACGGTCAGCATGATCGGTGCAGCAGTCGAAGCGCCCGGCGATGCGCCAAGCAGACCAGCAATAGTGCCGTCTTGCGAGGCAACAATCTCAGTACCCAACTTCAGCACGCCACCGGCAGCTTCATCACGCTTGATGATTTGCACGCGCTGGCCGGCTTGCCACAGGCGCCAATCTTCGGCTTTGGCGTTCGGGAAGTATTCTTTCAGGGCGTTGAGGCGGTCTTCGTCAGACAGCATCAGTTGGCCAGCCAGGTACTCGACCAGCGGGTATTCCTTGATGCCGACTTTGGTCATTGGCCACACGTTGTGCGTGGTAGTAGTGGTCAACAGGTCCAGGTACGAGCCTTCTTTCAGGAACTTGGTGCTGAAGGTCGCGAATGGGCCAAACAGGATGACGCGCTTGCCGTCCAGGACACGGGTGTCCAGGTGCGGAACCGACATTGGCGGTGCGCCAACGGAGGCTTTGCCGTAGGCCTTGGCCAGGTGCTGCTCGGCGATGGTCGGGTTCTCGGTCACGAGGAACGAGCCGCCTACCGGGAAGCCTGCGTATTCCTTGGCCTCAGGAATGCCGGACTTCTGCAGCAGGTGCAGTGCACCGCCGCCCGCGCCGATGAAGACGAACTTGGCGTCTGTTTCGGTTTTGGTGCCGTCTTTCAGGTTTTTGTAGCTGACGCGCCAGCTGCCGTCTGCGTTCTTGGTGATGTCTTGCACTTCGCTAGACAGCTTCAAGTCGAACTTCGGCGTGGTTTGCAGGTGCGCGACGAATTGGCGGGTGATCTCGCCAAAGTTCATGTCGGTACCGATCGGGCTCCAGGTGACCGCGACTTTTTGGGTCGGGTCACGCCCTTCCATCATCAGCGGAACCCACTTCTTGATCACAGCCGGATCTTCGGAGTACTGCATACCGGCGAACAGCGGGCTCGCTTGCAGGGCTTCGTAGCGCTTTTTCAGGAACTTGATGTTGTCATCGCCCCACACAAAGCTCATGTGTGGCGTGGAGTTGATGAACGAACGCGGGTTCTTCAGCACGCCTTGCTGAACCTGCCAGGCCCAGAATTGACGGGAGATCTGGAAGGCTTCGTTGATTTCAACGGCTTTCGGGATCTGAACGTTGCCTTTATCGTCTTCCGGGGTGTAGTTCAACTCGGCCAGGGCGGAGTGACCGGTACCGGCATTGTTCCAGCCATTGGAGCTTTCCAGGGCGACGCCGTCGAGGCGCTCGACCATTTCCATCGACATACCCGGTTCCAGCTCATTGAGCCAGACACCGAGGGTCGCGCTCATGATGCCGCCGCCGATGAGCAGCACATCGACTTTCTTTGCCTCTTCCGCATGAGCGGACGCGATCCCCATCGACAAAGCCAGCCCCAGCAGGGCCGTGTTCATTTTTTTAAACATGTGTAGCACCTATGATAAAACGCCATCCGCCCTTCCATCCTCATGCATGAGGCCCCCTGGTTCACGGCATGCAGGCAGCATGCTGTGGGTTGCGCACTGATCAGGATTGGAGGGTGGGCACACAAGGCCGACTTATGCATCGACCTCAGTTTATATGTCCCTACTGAACTGACTTTTTATCATTATTGGCTTCAGCTACTTGAGCGACAGTGATTCTGTTGGCGCGTCTCGAGAACGCGCAAACTGAATAGGTCAAAGCAAGTTGGGGCGAAGAATATCACGACCGGGCAAACCCGCGCGTCTGTTCCCGACTTGATAGTCCGGGCACGAGCGCTGAGCCCACTATACTCATCGTGATTTTCTCGACGAGCCTGCGAGGAGCAGTCATGAGCGACAAAAACGATTTGCGCAAATATTCCTCCCAAGTGGTCGACGGCGTGGAACGCGCGCCGGGACGATCCATGCTGCGCGCAGTGGGTTTCACGGACGAGGACTTCAAGAAACCGCAGATCGGCATCGCCTCCACGTGGGCGATGGTGACGCCCTGCAACATGCACATCGACAAGCTGGCGATTGAAGCCGAAAAAGGCGCGAATGCCGCCGGCGCCAAGGGCGTCATTTTCAACACGATCACCATTTCCGACGGCATCGCCAACGGCACCGAAGGCATGAAGTATTCGCTGGTGTCGCGGGAAGTGATCGCCGATTCCATTGAAGTGGTGGCCGGCTGCGAAGGCTTTGACGGCCTGGTGACCGTGGGCGGTTGTGACAAGAATATGCCGGGCTGCCTGATCGGCATGGCGCGGCTGAATCGCCCTTCCATCTTCGTCTATGGCGGCACCATCCGGCCGGGCGCCGGCCACACCGATATCATCTCCGTGTTCGAGGCTGTGGGTCAGCACGCGCGGGGGGATATCAGCGAGATTCAGGTCAAGCAAATCGAGGAAGTGGCGATTCCAGGCCCTGGTTCCTGCGGCGGCATGTACACCGCCAACACCATGGCTTCGGCGATTGAGGCGTTGGGCATGAGCCTGCCCGGTTCCAGCTCTCAGGACGCCGTCGGCAGCGACAAGGCGTCGGACAGTTTCCGCGCCGGTCAGCAGGTCATGGAGCTGCTCAAGTTAGACCTCAAACCGCGCGACATCATGACCCGCAAGGCCTTTGAAAATGCGATCCGGGTGGTGATCGCCCTCGCCGGCTCGACCAATGCCGTGCTGCATCTTCTGGCCATGGCGCATGCCGTGGATGTCGAGCTGACGCTGGATGATTTCGTCGAGCTGGGCAAGGTGTCCCCGGTGGTGGCCGACCTGCGCCCCAGCGGTCAATACATGATGAGTGAACTGGTGGCCATCGGCGGCATTCAGCCGCTGATGAAGCGCATGCTCGCCGCCGGCATGTTGCATGGCGATGCGCTGACGGTCACCGGCAAAACCCTGGCCGAAAACCTGGAAAACGTGCCCGACTATCCCGAGGGACAGGACGTGATCCTGCCCTTCGACCAACCGATCAAAAAAGACTCCCATTTGGTGGTGTTGCGCGGCAACCTTTCGCCCACCGGCGCCGTGGCCAAGATCACCGGCAAGGAAGGCTTGCGCTTTGAAGGCACAGCTCGTGTGTATCACGGCGAGGAAGGTGCGCTGGCCGGCATCCTCAACGGCGAAGTCAAGGCCGGCGATGTGATCGTGATCCGTTACGAAGGCCCAAAAGGTGGCCCTGGCATGCGCGAAATGCTCTCGCCGACTTCGGCGGTGATGGGCAAAGGGCTGGGCAAGGACGTTGCGCTCATCACCGACGGCCGCTTCTCCGGCGGTTCACACGGGTTTGTGGTGGGCCATATCACGCCCGAAGCCTTTGATGGCGGGCCGATCGCGCTGATTGAAGACGGCGACAAGATCACCATCGATGCTGAAACACGGCAGATTTCGGTCGATGTTTCCGACGCCGAACTGGCCGAGCGCAAAACCCGCTGGGTGCGCCCGGAATCCAAGTACAAACGCGGTGTGTTGGCCAAGTACGCGAAGACCGTGTCCAGCGCCTCGGAAGGCGCCGTGACGGATAAATACCTCTAGATCAAAAGATCGCAGGCTGCGCCAGCTCCTACATCGATCGCGTACGTCTCGGATGTACGCGAATCCCGTAGGAGCTGCCGAAGGCTGCGATCTTTTAGCCCCGCATCAAAGCCGAAACCGATCCACCGACTGCGACAGCTTGCCCGCCAGGGTGGACAACTCATCGGTGGTCGAGGCGGTCCGGCCGATGATCTTGCTGTTGCCTTCGGACATGCCGGCAATCATTTCGACCTGATGGGCGATTTCGTTGCTGGCCAGGCTCTGCTCACCGATGGTGCGGGTGATGTCGTTGACCAGTTGCGTGGTGTTCAGCGTGGCGTCGAGGATTTCGCGGATGGCGCGCTCGACGTCGGCGGTCACGGCCATGCCTTTGTCGACCTGCGCCACACCCGCCTCCATGCTGGTCACTGCCTCGCGGGTGCTTTGCTGGATGCGTGACACCATCGTGGCAATTTCCTGGGTGGAGGCGCTGGTGCGTCCCGCCAGGCTTCGCACTTCGTCGGCCACCACGGCAAACCCACGCCCTTGCTCACCGGCACGAGCGGCTTCGATCGCGGCGTTAAGCGCCAGCAGGTTGGTTTGATCGGCGATGCCCTTGATCACCTGAATGATGCTGAAAATCCCTTCGGACTCCTTGTCCAGCGTGCGGATCACCTGGGCCGATTGCTGCGCCGAACGCGCAATACCGTCCATGTCGTTGACCACCTGATGGATCACACGACCGCCATCCTTGGCCAGTGCCTCGGCCTGATTGGCCATGTTCAATGCGCGCTCGGCATGCCGGGTGATTTCCTCGATGCTCGCGGTCATTTCGCTGGCAGCCGCCGCCATGGTGCTGGCGGCTACGCTTTGTTGCTGGCTGCTACCGGCCACTTCGTGGCAGCCACTGCTCAATTGCTCACTCATGCCGCTCACGCCGTGGGCGTTGCTGCGCACGACTTCGATCATGGCGCGCAGGTCGCGCTGCATGGTCGCGAGGCTGCGAATCAGCGCGCTCGCTTCGTCGTTGTGTGTGGGCTCGACAATCGGCTCGCTCAGGTTGCCATGGGCGATGCTGTCGGCGATGCGGCTGGCGGTTTGCAACGGCCCCATGATGCTCAGCATCACCCCGCGCCCCAAGGCCAGCAGCAATAACAGGCTGGCGATGAGGACGCCGCCGAGGGTGAAATTGGCGTTACTGATGACTTTCTGAGTGCCGACACTGGTCTGTTGGGTATTGGTTTCGATCAGTTCGCTGAGGGCGGCCATCTGATCTTCCAGCTGGCTGAATACGCTACTGAAACTGCCCAGTTGTTGTTGCGCGGCCTCCGGATTTTCCAGCGCCAGCGCGACGATGCGTTCGGCTGCGCTGATGTAGGTATCGAGGCTGGGCTTGATCTTGTTCAGGCCCGCTTTAAGGGTGTCGTTGACCGGCAGTTTGAGGTTTTCCCCGAGCATTTCACGAAAATGCGCCGCATGTTCCTCGGTGGAACTGCGCACCTCGGCTTTGCTGCTGGTGCTTTTACCCAACCCGACCAGCATCGCCGACAGCACGTCGGCGCGTAACGCGTCGTGCATCATGTCGGCTTCAAGGTGATTGCGCAGCACGGCCATACTGACCTCGTTGTCATTCACCGCCTCAGCCATCTGGGTGTTTCCCAGGTAACTGACCAGACTCATGATCAACGCGGTAATCAGCCCGGTGCCAATCAGCAGAATCAAACGTAATTTTATGGACACTCTGTGGATCCTCTCTCAGCACGTTTGTCAGTGGCGTAAAGCCAACTGCGGATTGGTTTGCTGAAAAGGTTATCGACTGGCACGAGTGGTTATTGAAGCGGATATCCATACGCGCATGTCTTTACGACATGCGGTATGTTTTTCGGTTTTGAGGGCGCCCGAATCAGGCAGCAGAGAAGAAGTATCGCGTCAGGTGAAAGAAGATTGGTGCTGCGAAGCAAATCGAGTCCATCCGGTCGAGCATGCCGCCGTGACCTTTGATCATGGTTCCCCAGTCCTTGGCGCTCAAACTGCGTTTGATCGCCGACATGACCAGACCACCGAGGAAGCCCATCACCACGATGACGAACGACATCATCAGCGATTGCCAGAAGCTGAAGGGAGTCATCCAGAACATGCAGCCGCCAATCAGCGTTGCAGACAAGCCGCCACCGACCAGTCCTTCCACCGTTTTTGACGGACTCACCAGCGGCGCGACCTTGTGTTTGCCGAAGAGCTTGCCGAACACGTACTGCAACACGTCACTCAACTGAACGACGAACACCAGATAGAACAGCAGCAGCGCGTTTTGGCCCGTGAATCCTTCCAGATCCAAAAGCAAAAGCGCGGGCGCATGGCTGATGCAATAAATGCAGATCATCACGCCCCACTGGATTTTTGCCGTCCTTTCCAGGAAGCCGTCAGTGTCCTGACTCAGCACCGCAATCGCCGGTAGCAGCAGGAATGAATACACCGGAATCAGCAGCGTGAACATCGAATACCAGTGAGTACCGATCAGAATGTATTGCAGCGGGATCAGGATGAAAAACGCCGAAAACAGGGCGTTATGGTCACCCCGTCTGGTCGGTGTCAGGGTGATGAACTCCCTGAGCGCGAACAGTGAGATGAATCCGAACAGGACGACCGTTGCATTGCCGCCAAGCAGGTAGGAAGCGAAGAAGATGATGACCATCCCCCACCAGGCATTCACGCGCTGATTGAGGTTTTCGATGGTCGAGACAGCGCCTTCCGTTTTGGCCCGCCGGGCCAGCAATCGACCGGCCAGCGAAGCAATCGCCAGCAAGCATGCCAATCCAAAAAAGAACCACAAAAACTTTGCTTCAAGACTCATTTCGACAGCCCCACAATGGCGTTACGCGCGCGTTCCAGAAACACCTGTTTATCCTCGCCAGCAATCCTTTCCATCGGATTGCCGATACGGATCGTGCAGATGATCGGCAGAGGGACGTGTTTGCCTTTGGGCATGGAGCGATGAAGGTTTTCCAGGTAGATCGGCACCAGGTCAACATCGGGGAAGGTCTCGGCCAGCCGGAAAAGACCTGATTTGAATTCCCCGGGCAGTGCCTCGGATGAGCGAGTGCCTTCCGGAAAGAAGATGATCGAATGCCCCGCCTGCACCACATCGAAAATGGGCTCCAGCGCGTTTTTACCGGGTGCCGGTTTACGGTCAATCAGCACGGCATTCAGGCCTTTCTGGGAGATGTACGACAGAAACCGGTTCTTTCCCCAGTAATCGGCAGCGGCGATCGGCTTCACATTTAACCTGGCCTTGGGCGGCAGGGCTGCAATGATGGCCAAGGTGTCCATGTGACTGGTGTGATTGGCGAAATAGATTCGCTGACGCGTGAGATCCGGCGGGCTCTCCCACCTGGCCGTGACGCCAATCAGCAGTCGAAGAACAGAAATCAGCGCATTACTGATCCACATGGTCGGTCCCCTTCAGCTGCCTGGCGATCGCCAGCGTTCGTGTGACACAGGTTGCGACTGAGCCAATGGCGATGACAGCCAGCGCGATCAACAGCACGTAGCGAGTGCCATAAACGTTTGCTTCGATGGCATTCAGCAGCAGTCCTGCGGTCATCACGGCCATTCGATGCTGCTTGGCCATAGGGCCGATGAAGGTCTGCTTGAGACCGATCGAGCCGCCGAACACCCTGACATAAGCAGTAAGTGCAGCGGCCAGGGCAGCGAACCATCCGAGGTCGGATTGCCCAATGGCATACCCCAGCCCTACGATCAGCAGGCTGTCGGCAATCCGGTCCGGGAATTCGTTGTAGAGACTGCCGATGTCGGACTTCTTGCCGCCCTCTATCGCCACCATCCCATCGAAGAGGTTGCACAGCAGGCGCAACTGAATACCGATCGCGCAGCAGATCGATCCAATGACACCGCTATCGATATTGAGCGCCACGACGCCGGCAAACGCGAAGGCGATGCTGGCGACGGAGATCTGATTGGGGGAAATGTCTCTTTTCACCAGAATGTCGGTGATGCGCTTTGCCCAGCCCGCAGAGCGCGTCTTGATGGGCCTTCTGTTGTCATCCACTAGCCAATATCCCTATAAATGATGAGTTACTACATGTTGCATTGTAATGGCGAGTCGTGCCGACTACACCCGGCAATTGAAGACTTTGCTTCGGTTGTGGTCTTTGGGTTTTTCATGAGCGATCAGGAACCCCAGCAATACCGAACTCGTCGATGTGCGCCTGCAAAGCCAAGGCATTGCCCAGTGCAAAACCGCTGGCGGTGTTATCGAAGATGCACCAGGTGGGGATCCCCGCCTGCGCCGCTTTTTGCATTTGCTGCGCCAACGCCTGCAATCGATCCGGCTCATAGTCACTGTGATAAATGCGTGGCGAGCCATGCAGCCGCCAGTATTGAATGCCAGGCCAGCCACCCGGTGTCCCACCACCTGGCATCGGCGACGGATCAGCCGCGACTCGCCCGACTTTCTGCTCCACCAATAAAGCGTCTGCGTTCAGCCAGGTTTCATGCCGAGGCTCGAGTACCAAAGCCCCTGCATATCGCTGCCGCAAAGCCAGGAAGAACTGTGTGGCGGTGCCCTCGTCGTAAGACAGCGACGGCGGCAACTGAACCAGAAGACAACCCAACGAATCGCCAAGCGCCGTGCACTGGGAAAGAAACTCGTCCAGCAGCTGCTCGCAACCCTGCAATCGCTGCACATGAGTGATGAGTTTGGGCACCTTCACCGAAAACCGAAACGGCACCGGTACCGATTGCGCCCAGCGTAAATACGTTTGTGGGCGATGCGGTCGATAAAACGAGCTGTTGATTTCTACCGCTGTCAGCTGCGACGCATACCGCTGCAAATGCGTGCCGTGGGCAGGAAACATCGGCCAGTGCTCACGAGGCAGGTTCCAGCCCGCACAACCGATGTGAAACAACGAACCCAGCGTCGTCCCGGCCAAGAGTTTTCACCTTCATTTTTTGGAACAGCGTCCCGACCTTTAACTTCGAGACAGGCTCTCAACGCAAGTTCGTTTTTTCCTTGGTCGCATGCTAGGTTGTACGACGACCGACGAGTGACGTTTTCACTCCCGCTCCGACGACCCACAACAACAAGGAAACACCCATGAAAAAAGTGAAACTGCTGATTGGATTCTTGTGCCTCTTCAGTGGCTATGTAGCAGCCGCCCCCGCTTCCGCGGACAAGGATGTTGCGCAAGCCGTCGATCATCTGACGCAAGCCATGTTGCACAAGAACATTGCCGAACTGAAAGCGCTGACCGCCGAGAACCTGACCTACGGGCATTCCAGCGGGAAGATCCAGGACAAGAAAGCATTCATCGACGATATCGAAACCGGCAAAAGCGCGTTCAAAACGTTAGAGATGCAGAACCAGACCATCACCATATCGGGTGACGTGGCGTTGGTGCGCCATCACTTCTCGGCACAAGCGCTCAAAGGCACCGAAGTGGTTCCGACCGAAATCGAGAACTTCCAGATTTGGCAAAAACAGAAAGGCCACTGGTTGCTGATCGGTCGACAAGCGTTCAAGTTCTGATTTTTGCGTAACCAAGGGGACACCTGTTAGCCAGGCTACGCGTGTCCCCTGCTCTCTTCTTTTGCCTGCAAGACGTACCGGGCAAGTTCTGATACCGCGCGAGGGCAAACCTGGCCTTGATCGGAGCGTTAGGCGGTGGTGAAGTCGATCACACGGAGTGCATGGTGCGCAGCGGCAATGTCTGTCGATTCAAACTGCGACCACTCGTAGAAAAGGCCAGTGAGCCTGATGTTTCACCCAACTCGCCAAACTCCACACCAGACCGCTACAGTGATGCGACCGACACCTGAGAAACATGAACATGGATGGACTCCACCAAGGAAGTTGCCTGTGCGGCGCTGTGAAATATCGAGTGGCCACCGAGCTGAAAGCGGTTACCCATTGCCATTGCAGCCAATGTCGCAAGGGCCACGGGGCAGCCTTCGCGACGTATGCGAGCGCACCCAGGTCGGCGATTACGATCATTGCGGATGTCGAGACGCTGAAAACCTATCACTCGTCCGAAGGTGTCGCCCGACAGTTCTGTGGCGATTGCGGCGCTTCGCTGTTCTGGTCTGATTCCAAAGGCGAGTTTTCGGATTGGATGTCCGTGGCGATAGGCACGCTGGATACGCCGTTCCTGAGTGAAAAACAGAAACACGTGTGCGTTGCATCGAAAGCGCCGTGGTATGAGATTGAGGATCGCTGGCCAAGAGTTGAGTGAGCTTTTTCGGCCAAAAGGCGAAACTACTTGAGGTACATTGATACCTGATCCCAAATTCACTGATGGGAGGGACCGTACTATGACGACGCGAACTGAAACTGCCATCCTGGCCGGTGGCTGCTTCTGGGGCATGCAGGATTTGCTGAGACGCTACCCCGGCGTGCTATCCACGCGGGTAGGCTACTCGGGCGGCGATGTGCCCAATGCGACTTACCGCAACCATGGCACGCACGCGGAAGCGATCGAGATCGTGTTCGATCCGGACCAGATCAGCTATCGCCAGATCCTCGAGTTTTTCTTTCAGATCCACGACCCGACGACGAAGAATCGTCAGGGCAACGATGTAGGTATGAGCTATCGCTCGGCACTCTTCTATCTCAACGATGAACAGAAGCAGGTGGCCGAGGACACCGTGGCCGACGCTGATGCATCTGGCTTGTGGCCCGACAAGGTCGTCACTGAAATCGTGCCCGCAGGCCCATTCTGGGAGGCAGAGCCGGAACATCAGGACTACCTCGAACACTATCCCAACGGTTACACCTGCCATTTCATTCGGCCAGACTGGAAACTGTCTAAACGAGGGTGATGGTGAGGCCAAAAACGGTCCCCCCGACGACTGTTGGCGAGACCGCTTCACGCCGAATACCCATCTGGTTTAACCAAAGCACCCCGTGCAGCCTGCCTTCCCGGCAGGCTGCTCTGGCCAATTCGCTCAATCGTCCTCATGCAACTTGATACCGCGGGCGTGAAGCAGGTGCGGAACCACCAGCACCAGCAGCGTCAGCGCGAGGAACGCGGCCGATATCGGTTGCGTGACAAACACCAGCCAGTCTCCCTCGCTGATGGACAAGGCGTTGCGCAGCTGCTTCTCAGCCATGGGCCCGAGCAGCATGCCGACGATCACCGGTGCGACGGGAAAATCGAAACGACGCATCAGCACCCCGCCCCAACCGATCGCCAACATCAGCAACAGATCAAAGGAAGAGTGACGCATGCCGTACACACCGATGGTGGCAAACACCAGAATGCCGGCGTTCAGGTACGGCCGGGGAATCTGCAGGAGTTTGACCCAGAGGCCCACCAGCGGGAGATTCAACACCAACAGGATCACGTTGCCGACATACAGCGAAGCCACCAGGGTCCAAACCAGTTCCCCTGAAGTCTGGAAGAGCATCGGCCCCGGCTGCAGGTTGTAGTTCTGGAACGCGGCCAACAGAATCGCCGCCGTGGCGGACGTCGGTATGCCGAGCGTCAGCAGAGGCACCAAAGAACCCGTCGCGCTCGCGTTGTTGGCCGCCTCGGGACCGGCAACCCCCTCGATCGCCCCCTCGCCCTTGCTGCCCGCAAACTCTTTCGGGTACTTGCTCAATTTACGTTCCGCCGAATAGGACAGGAACGTTGGAATTTCAGCGCCCCCTGCGGGAATCGACCCGAATGGAAAACCGATCAATGTGCCCCGTAGCCAGGCGGGGACCGAGCGTTTCCAGTCAGCGCGCGTCATCCACAACGAGGTCAAGCGGTGCCGACCGGACGCTTCTTCTTTTTGATACAGCAGGCTGTACAAGGCTTCACCTACGGCAAACAAACCGACCGCCACGAGCACGACTTCGATGCCATCAACCAACTCCGGCACCGCCAAGGTGTAGCGGGCAATGCCCGAGGTCGAGTCCAGGCCGATCAAGCCGATGGTCAGTCCAATCCCGAGCGAGGCAAAACCGCGCAGCATTGAAGCGCCGAGTACCGCAGACACCGTCGTGAAGGACAGCACCAGAATCGCGAAATACTCCGCAGGACCAAACTTGAGCGCCAGCGTGGCAACAACAGGGGCAAACAACGTCAGCAACACCGTCGCGATGGTGCCGGCAACAAATGAGCCTATCGCGGCCGTTGCCAGGGCCGGCCCTGCCCGGCCATTGCGCGCCATGAGATTACCTTCCAGGGCCGTGACCATGGAGGACGATTCTCCGGGCGTATTGAGCAGGATCGAGGTGGTCGAGCCGCCAAACTGCGCGCCGTAATAGATACCGGCGAACATGATCAAGGCGCCCGTCGGATCGACCTTGGCGGTGATTGGCAGCAGCAGCGCCACCGTCAACGCCGGCCCAATACCCGGCAATACACCAATGGCGGTGCCGAGCAAACAGCCGATAAAGCCCCACATCAAATTGATCGGTGTCAGCGCAGCGGAAAAACCAATGGCCAGGTTCGCGAGAGTTTCCACCTTGTTTACCTCCTTCGGCCCGGGTCAGATCCAGGCGTTGACAAGGGGCGGCAGGGAAACCCCTAGCCCGGCGTTGAACAGCCAGTAAATCGGCAGGGTCAAGGCAATGCCGATAGCGAGGTCCTTCACCGGCCGACGACTGCCAAACCCCCGCGCCGAACAGGCAAACAGCAGCCCGGCGGCCAATACGAAGCCGATGAGGTTAATCAGCACGGCCACCCCCACAAGTCCCGCCGTCACCCAGGCTGCGCCGGATTTGCCGCCGGGCAGCGCTTGGGCAGCTTCGTCGCTGTGGTCTGCCAGCTCGCGGAAACCACCGGTGACGGCCTGATAACACAGCAACAGACCGACGACGCCCAGGAACACCGCGACGGCGTACGGATAGACATGGGCCCCCAGGATGACGAACCCCATCTCGGGCGGAAACCGGGATGCGCCCACCGCCAACACGGCGCTGATGGCAATCACTCCGGCGCCGATCGCCAGTTGCACCGGCACGATTGCGCGAGACTGAGTCATTTCGAAACCAGCCCGACCTCGACCAGCATCGCACGCAGCCGCACATGCTCTTCGTCGACGAATTTGCCGAACTCATCGCCGGTCAGGACGTTGGGTGACCATTTGTTGGTGTCGATATTTTCTTTCCAGACTTTGCTGTTGGTGGCGGCCACGACGGCGTCGATCACTTCTTTGCGCTGCTCAGGCGTGAGGTTCGCGGCACCGTAAACACCCCGCCAATTGCCGATGGTCACGTCGTAGCCTTTCTCTTTTAGGGTCGGCGCATCGATACCTTCAATGCGTTCTGGCGCGCCGATGGCGAGTACACGGAACTGGCCGTTTCTGATGTATTGGCCAAGCTCGGCATAACCACCGGTGATCACCTTGATCTGCCCGCCCAATGCCTGAGCAACGACTTCACCCCCACCCGCGAAGGCGACGTAATTCACCTTGTTGACCGGAACACCCATTTTCGCGGCCAACTCGGCAATGCCGATGTGATCGATCGACCCCTTGGAGCCACCGCCCCAGGAAATACTGGTCGGCTTGTCTTTGAAGACTTTCAGCAAGTCCTCCAGGGTTTTGAATTCAGACTCCTTGCGGACGGCGATCACGTTGTATTCGGTAAACAGCCGGGCAATCGGCGTTACGTCCTTCAAGGTGATTTGCGGTTTGTTCTGTTCAATGGCAGTGACCATGATCGCGCCGACAACCAGCAGCGCGTTCGGATCGCCCTTGGTGCTGTTGGCGAACTGCGCCAGCCCCAACGTCCCCCCTGCTCCGCCCTTGTTCTCGAAGGTGGTGGATTTGGCCGTGTTGGCCTCGATCAAGGCTTTGCCCAGAACCCTGGCGGTCTGGTCATAGCCGCCACCCACAGAACCCGGGGCCATGAACTTGACGGTGTCCAGCGCAAAGGCCGGTGTCGCGAGCGCGGCAGCGGTCATTCCTACTGCCATGTAGCGGCTGAATCGACTAAACAAAGCGAACATGCGTTTTCTCCCGAGACTTTTTGTTTTTATGGGCACCCATTGAACGTCGATCAGGGAGCAAACCCTGATCAGTAAATATCCATCTCGGGATAAGCGTAGGCCATGGTTAGGGCGATGACATGCAACGAAGAATCTCTGGAGTAAGCCTAATGCCAATCAGTTAAGCAATTTCAGCTGCTACAGATTGCATTGCGGGTTAACTGACTGACGTTAGGTCTGCACTCCTGAGTGCGGGATCGTGCCGATGTTGTTATGTATTGGTTTTCAACTTGGTCCACAGACGAGTAGTCAACCGTGCGATGGCAGCGGGGAGTTCCTCGACGGTAAACAACTTGTCCAACACACGTGTCGGCGGGTAAATCGCCAGATCCTGCTTCACGGCCGGAACAACATACTGATCCGCCGCAAGGTTGGGGTTGGCGTAATGGATGCTGTTGCTGATGTTGGCAATGACTTGAGGTGTCAGCAGGTAGTTCATATAGGCGTAGCCATTCTTCTCGTGCGGCGCGCTCTTTGGCATGACCACCATGTCGAACCACAAGGTGGAACCTTCGTCAGGGATCGAATAGGCGATGTCGATGCCGTTGTTGGCTTCCTTGGCGCTGGCGGCCGCCTGCACGATGTCGCCATTGAAACCGATCACCGCGCAGACATTGCCGTTCGCCAGGTCGCTGATGTACTTGGAGGCGTGAAAATACTGGACGTAAGGTCTGATTTTGAGCAGCGCCTGCTCGGCTTTCTTGTAATCCGCCGGCTCGTGACTATGGGACGGCAGCCCCAGGTAATTCAGGGTTATCGGCAGGATCTGCGTAGGGTTATCGATAATCGCCACGCCGCACTGGCTCAACTTTTTGATGTTGTTTTCATCAAAAAACAGGTTCCAGGAATGAGTGACATCGGTGTTGCCGAAGATCGCCTTGATCTTCTCGACGTTGTAGCCAATACCCGCCGTGCCCCACATGTACGGATAACCGTACTGGTTGCCCGGATCATTGACCTCGAGTTTTTTCATCAACGCCGGATCAAGGTTTTTCCAGTTGGGCAGCTGGCTTTTATCGAGTTTCTGAACCGCCCCGGCTTTTATCAATCGGGACAGAAAATGGTTCGAAGGGCTCACCACGTCATAGCCGGTGTTGCCGGTCATCAGTTTGGATTCGAGCACTTCGTTGCTGTCGTGAATGTCGTACGTAGCCTTGATCCCCGTTTCCTTGGTGAACGTAGTCAAGGTGTCGTCGGCAATGTAGCCGTTCCAGTTTGAAATATTGACGACTTCGTCAGCGTAAGTGGCTGCCGACAACGTCGACAGCACGACCATCAGGGAAATGTTATTGACGCGCATGTTCAATCACCGTGTGTTTGATGAGTTTTTATTGTTTGATCGCCGGGTGTTCTAGATTTCCGTTTTGGCCCTGACCGCCTCCACGCGCATTCGAAGCATGGCACCGATATCGAGCAAGGGCCGCGGTGGCAGCCAGCCCGGCTGGGCTCTGCGCATCACTGATTCGAGGATGGGCGAGCTGTCACCCGATGCCAGTTCGGCGAGCAAGCGTCCCCAAAGGGTGCCGCGTGCGACGCCCGAACCATTGCAGCCGGCCACCGCAAACACACCTTCGTCGACCTTGGCAAAATACGGTTGCCCGGTGCGTGAAGCGCTCAAGTGTCCGGTCCAGGTGTATTGAATGTCCTGCTCGTTCAAGAACGGGAAGCGTCGTTGCAAGCCGAGCACATGGTGTTTGCGACGGTGCAGCAGCTCACTGTCGGATAAATCCCGAGAACGGTATTCCGCCGTGTTGCGGATCATCACGCGGCGGTCCGGGGTCAGTCGCACCGTAGCGCCCAGGGGTCGGGTGGACAGCACGCCCCAAGGCTCAACCGCGCCGATGGACTTGAACTCGGCGTCGCTGAGCGGCCGTGTCAGGCTGGCGCTGAGTTCCATCGGGAACGTCCCGCTGTCTTCTATCCCGGAGCGCGGGATGAACGCGTTCAGGCACACCAGGACTTGCCTGGCCTCGATGCTTCCATCGGTGCCATTGGCGCGAATACGCCCTTTACCCAAACGCTCCAGGCCGGTGATATCGGTGTTTTCAAACAGGGTCACCGTGTTCGGCAGCGTATCCAGCAGGCCCTTCACGTATTTCGCGGGTTGCAGCAGTGCGTTGCCATTGCCGCACCAGATCGCGGCCCGGTAATGCGCGGTGCCCAGTTGTTCGCTGAGCGGTTCACCTTCCAGAAAGTGCGCAGAGGCACCGACAGCGCTTAGCGTTGCCAGTTTGGCCGCGACATCGGTCAACTTGCCGGGATCGTTGACGGCGAAGAAGTAGCCCGATTCCCTGAATTCACATTCGATGCCCAGACGAGCGATGCGTCGGCGCACTTCGTCACTGGCGGCACGGGAAATCGAGGTATCGACTTCAAAACCGGCAAAACCCGGGTTGCCGATCAGCTCATCCTTGGCCGGATGTTCGTGACCCACCACGAAGCCCGAATTGCGCGCCGACGCGCCCTGCGCTGCCCGTTGTCTGTCGACAATCACGATCCGCGCCTGAGGGTGCATTTCAGCGAGTGTGTGAGCGGCGCACAGCCCGGTGATACCGGCACCGACAATCAGCCAGTCGGCTTTTTGCGTGCCTTTGAGAACATCGCGAGCGGGTGAACTCCCCGCCTGCGCAATCCAGCCACATACATTGGTCATGCATCACCTCATCTGCCTGTCGTTCTGCAAGCACCGCACATGACGTCATCGCATGAGTATTTCCGGCGGGCGCTGGCTAGAGCTAGAATCTATAAGGCCTGTAGTGATACAACCAACGTTATAAAATCATCGAGTCATTCAAAAAACGCATGGATAAAATTCACCACGTTCCTTCTCTCCAGGCCTTGCAGGCGCTGGTCGAGGTCGCAGGCTCGGGCAGCTTCACGCAAGCGGCGCAAAAGCTGTGCCTGACCCAAAGCGCAGTGAGCCGAAAAATCCAGCAGTTGGAGAGCCACTTCGACTTGCCGATGTTCGTACGGAATAGCCGCAGTGTTCGACTGACGCCGGAAGGCGAACAGGTGCTTGCGACCGCCCGAAGTATCCTGGCGCAACTGAAAACCCTTGAAGATCGGCTGACACCGCAAAAACGACCCTTCCGCATACGCATGCATGTGTCGCTGGCGGTTCGATGGTTGCTGCCTAAGTTGAGCGAGTTCTATCGAAGTCATCCGCAGGTTTCGCTGTCGATCGAAACCGTGGCCACGGAAGTGGTAGAGCCGGCCATCGACAGCGACGCCTACATCCTCTATCTGCCCGGGCCGTCCCGCGATCCTGACTGCCTGACCTTGTTCGAGGAGGCGCTGGTACCGGTGTGCGCCCCAGGCCTGGGTAGCACGACCCAGCCGTTGGAGTCGGTGGCCGATCTCGTGCGTTTCCCGCTGTTGCATCGCTCGGCGGACAAGCATGACTGGTTCCGGTGGCTGCAAGCCAATGGCGGTCAGTCACTCGAGGACTACCGCCACATCCCCTTCAACCTCGACGAGTTGGCGCTCGATGCGGCGGCGCGAGGGCTGGGGGTCGCCATGACTGACCTGACCCTGGCAGGCGAATCACTCGATCGAGGCGTGCTCGTCGTTCCGTTCGGCCACCCCTTGAAGACCCGCGGCATTTACGCCTTGAACCTGCAACCTTCCGCCGCCGCTCATCCAGCCTGCTCGCTGATCATGCAGTGGTTTGCCCAACAGGCCGAACAGCCATCGTCGGATCGCCGCCCGGAGACAAGCTCGCTCCCACATTGGATCTAGCCACAACGAAGATCCCTGTGGGAGCGAGCTTGCTCGCGATGGCGCCCGCTTAGACACCAAAAATCGCAAAAACAAAACTGGATGCCTATGTTCCGCGCCCCAACCCTTGTGTCGCATTGGCAAAAGCAGCGCTCGCCTCTTGAACCAGCTTGCGCCATTCAACGCTGTTGATGAGTCCGGTGCGCTCCATCTCATCGGCAGCCTTGAGCAGTTCGTCGTACTGTTCTTCACAATCCATCCGGATCTGGGGCTCTTTCAGGAGCTGATACCAGGCCGCCAGGGCATCGCTCTTTTGATCATCACTCATGCTCAAACTCCCAAAGACAGTCTTCATTTGGAAGTTTTCTCATGGGTGGCGTTCCTCGCTCCCGACATACGGCAGTCAGGCATAAAGCCAGTCGCGCCGTGCATTACAAACTTGTCATTGAGTTGTCAGCGTAGCCAGCACCCTCGCTTCATACAGTGGCGTCGTCAGTCACCCACCGCGGGTGACACACCTCACACTGATGACAAGGGTCGACACCATGAAAGCAATGAGCAAACTCTGCCTGATCGCCGCCAGCCTGTTGATGCTGGGCACCGGTTCCGCCATGGCCAGCAACATCGCGCCGGTCAAGGCCAACAACGTCGTGCTGGGCCACGGTTCCTGGACCGATGGTTCGAGCTGGTCGGATGTGATCACCCGGTTGCAGGCCGCCGGCTTGCACGTCACTGCGGTGCAAAACCCGTTGACCTCGGTCGCCGACGACGTTGCCGCCACGCAACGCGTGCTCGATCAGCAAGACGGTCCGACCGTGCTGGTCGGCCACTCCTACGCCGGCACCGTGGTCAGTGAGGCCGGGGTCAATCCGAAAGTCAGTTCGCTGGTTTACGTTGCAGCCCGAGCACCGGACGCAGGCGAGGACTTCGTCGCGCTGTCGGCCAAGTACCCGACCATGCCCGTGCGCGCCGGCACCGAGGAACACGATGGTTTCATCAGCTTGAAGCAAGACGCCTTCCTCAAGTACTTCGCCAGTGACGTGCCCCACGACAAGGCGATGGAACTGTTTGCCGTCCAGCAACCGATCGCCAAAACCCTGTTCACCGACCGCACCACCGCTGCCGTCTGGCACACAAAACCGTCCTGGTACGCGGTCTCCAGCCTCGATCAAACCATCAACGCGGACCTGGAACGCTTCCTTGCCAAGCGCATGAACGCGACCACCATCGAGCTGCCGTCGAGCCATCTGTTTTTGGTCTCCCACTCCAAAGAAATCGCTGACCCGATCCTCGAAGCCGCTGGTCGCCAACCGTAACTTCGGCGCCGTTTCATTACAAAATTGTCATTCAACTGTGGGTCGGCTGTGCGGATCGCCTGGTTAACCTGAATCCACTGCCAGGCAACCCGTCGGTAGCCAATCCGCCTCTGAATAGAAGGAATCATCATGAAAATGTTAATCCTCGGTTTTGCTGCTCTCCTCGCCACCGGTTCGGCGTTTGCCGACACCCAGACCGCCGAACCTGTCGTCCACGACAAGACCGGTTTCTTCGTCAACCTGGATATCGCCAAAGACCTGTCCAGCAACATCATCTCGGAAGAATGCGGCATCGTCCCCGCGCAGCTGATTTACCTCGACCATCAGGGTCGCAAGCACGTGCTGGATTACCAGATCCAGGGCATGGGTTGCATTGGTGATAACTGATCAGACGCCTGTACTCACAGAGGATCGGGCTACACTGGCGCCACTGGCTGACCTCTGTAGCCCGCCGCCGCGACATGTATGTTGCCGACACCGAACCAGGCAGATCCCATGAACATCCTCGTAGTCGAAGACTAACCCAAAGCAGGCAATTACCTGCTCAACGGCCTGCAGGAACTCGGCTACTCCGTCAGCCTGGCCCACGATGGGGTCGATGGCTTGCACCTGGCCCTGGAGCACGATTTCGACGTCATTGTGCTGGACGTCATGATGCCGAAAATGGATGGCTGGGAAGTCCTGCGCCGCTTGCGCAAGGAAACCGACACCCCGGTGCTGTTTCTCACGGCCCGCGATGACATCGCCGACCGCATCAAGGGCCTGGAACTGGGTGCCGACGATTACCTGATCAAACCGTTTTCCTTCGCCGAACTGGTGGCGCGCCTGCGCACCCTGACCCGGCGCGGTCCCACCCGGGAAGAAGAACAGTGCAAGTCGCCGACCTGCAAATCGACGTGCTCAAACGCCGCATCACCCGTGCCGGCGTGCGAATCACACTGACCAACAAGGAGTTCGCCCTGCTGCACCTGTTCGCCACGCACCAGGGCCAGGTTCTGTCGCGCTCGATGATCGCTTCGCGAGTCTGGGACATGAATTTCGACAGCGACACCAACGTCGTGGATGTCGCGGTGCGGCGCCTGCGGTTGAAAATCGACGACCCGTTCCAACTCAAATTGATTCACAGCGTGCGCGGTATCGGCTATCGCTTCGATACGCAACCATGACCTCCCGCCTTCGCCACTCATTAACGCTGCGCCTGGCACTGGTGTTTGCCTTGCTCGCCTTTGTCTCGCTGACTCTGCTGGGTGTGGCGTTGTACCGGGATCTGGAGCGCGAGCTGATCCGTCGCGACGACGCCGCGCTGGTGAATCGCATTGATCAACAGCGCACCTTCCTCAACGACAGCAACACGCTGGACCTGATCAAGACCAAACCGGCGCTGTTCCAGAACATGCTCGGCAACCGCGAGGCGCTGCTGACCATCGGCGCCCCCGGACAAAATCGCTTGCTGGTGGTCAACCCCGGAAACCTCGCCGTGCCGTCGCTGGCACCGGTGGCCATGGACCATCCGTTGGCGCTGGCCGACGTGCAGCATTACCCGAGTGTGGGCGGCGTGCCCTTCGCGGCGCTGGCGGCGACCATCGACTCCGGCGACCTGGGCAGCCTGCAAGTGGTCACCGGGCGCCTGATGACCGAGCGCACCGCCGTGCTCGCCCGCTACCGCCTCAACGTGTACCTCTTCGCCAGCGTGGCGGCGATTCTACTGGCCCTGTCCGGCTATCTGCTGGTGCATCGCGGGCTCTTGCCCGTGCGACGCCTGGCCCGACATGCCCAAGGCATCGGCGTCGGCAACCTCACCGAGCGCCTCGACAGCCAGGGCGCACCGCGGGAACTGCTGCCGATGATCGAGGCGTTCAACGCAATGCTCGACCGTCTAGGCAAGGGCTTCGTGCAACTGGGTCAGGTGTCGACCGACATGGCCCACGAACTGCGCACGCCGATCAACAACCTGCTCGGCGAAACCCAGGTTGCCCTGCAGCAAAACCGCAGCATTGAGGCCTATCAGCAACTGCTCGCCTCCAATGTCGAAGAGCTGGAGCGTCTCGCGCGAATGCTCGACAACATGCTGTTTCTGGCCCGTACCGACCCGGCCAGCGCTTTGCGCCAACGGCAGGAACTGGATGCGGCCGAAGAAATGGAACGCATGGCCGACTATTTCGAAGGGCTGGCGGCGGATGTGGGGATCAGCATTGATGCCCAGGGCAGCGGAGTAATCTGGGCTGAACCGATGCTGCTGCGTCGCGCCCTGGCCAACCTCTGTGCCAACGCGATCAAATACGGCGCGCCTGACTCCGAGCTGTTCATCCGCGCCACACCCGCCGCTGACGGCATCCGCCTGCAAGTGCGCAACCACGGCCCGACCATCCCCGCCGAACACTTGCCCAGACTGTTCGAGCGCTTCTACCGCGTCGACGAATCCCGCGAAAGCTCGGCGCACTCCAACGGCCTGGGCCTGTCGATCGTGGCGACGATCATGCAGCTGCACAATGGGGCTTACAGCGTTAGCAGTGCTGACGGCATCACCTGCTTCGAGCTGTTTTTTCCGGCGCGGCAATTGGATGAGTAAGGTCGAATCAGGGTGGGAACGATCAAGCCCGGACGTGTACCTAATGCTGTTCACTTAAGAAAAGTTTGGGATGGGATGGGGTACATATCCATTTCTGCGGTAGCGGCTGCTGGCGGTTTCGCTTTTACAGCCAGCCCTTTCAAGGTCTTTTGACTTTCGCGGCTTTGAGCACCCGATCCGTCGACACGTGGGCATTCACTGCCTTACCCTCCAGCCACTCTTTGGACTTGAGCACCTTCGGACCTCGTTTGCTTTTGGCGACCGCTTTGGGCTGGACGTTTCGGGCTAGCGTCAGCAGGTACTGAGCCAGCCCTCCTGCGGGGATGGGGAGGGATAAGTGCTCTGGCGGCAAGGCTATTTGCATACCCTCATAACCGCTGCGAACCTGTACCGTCAGGTGAAAGATCGACGCTTCCCAGCCCTCGGGTTGGGTCTGGCAATGAGCCTGTTCGACACTGCGTTTAAGCACGGACAAAACGTTGTAAGCCAACACGGCGGACGCGAACCCCAGCAGGGCGGCTTTGGGGTTGCCCAAGGTTTCGATTTCACTGTCCAGCACCGATTCCAGACGCTGGAACATCCCTTCAATACTCCAGCGACGTCGGTACAAATCGGCGATCTGCTCTGCGCTGATGGTGTCGGGCAAGTTGCTCCAGAAGGACAGCGTGGTGTCGCCGGATTCGGTGGGGTTTTGCAGGTTCAGTTCGACACGCCGCCACTGGCGTCCGCCTTTTACTTCGATGGTTTGCTCGCGCACGCTGCCGGTTGCGACCGGGACAGGCTCCTGCCAGTCGCTTTCTTTAAGCAGGCGTGGATGCTTGCTTTGTTCGCGAATGATGAATGAAGCGCCGGCATCTTCGCAGGCCTCCATGACCGGGAGCGTGCAGTAGAGCCGATCAGCCATCCATAGCTGGCCCGCCGTGGCCTTTTCCAGCAACGGCAGCACGCTGACGCGCTCGCTGGCATAGGCATCTTCACAGGGCTGAAGGTCGACGACTTGGTCGAGATCAGGGTCGTAAACCACGACCGAAAAACCAGGGCGGGCGGCACCTCGTTCGCGGCGCAAAGCGCCCAGACGTTTTTCGCTGGAAGGCAGATGGTTGCCGTCGACGACGCGTAATTGCCAGCCAGGCAAAATGGCCGAGCAACCCAATTCTTGAATCGTCGGAGCCAGGCGCTGCGCGCTACCAGTTACCAACGCGCGCAACAGCGCAGGTTCGGTTCGGCTGACCTTGTCATAAAGCGCCGCCAGGCTGACGGGAAGATCCTCCATCTGCCGCGCGGCGGCGTGTAGGGAGGGCCGCAAACCCAGAGAAACAAGGGACATCAGCTCAATAATGGTCGAAAACAAAAGCTCGCGCGGGTACTGGCGCTGACGATGTTCTTCGAACACCTGATCAACCCACTCTGCCGCAACGGCCTGCTCCAAAACCAATTTGGCCATGACACTGGCCGGTGCTTTTTTCTCGAACCGCGCTAAAACTTCTGCCCACATCGTCTCGCCGTCCTGACTGGAGTTTTGAGGATTTTATCAAAGACCTTGAAAGGGCTGGCCGTAAGGGCCAGCCCTTTCAAGGTCTTTTGACTTTCGCGGCTTTGAGCACCCGATCCGTCGACACGTGGGCATTCACTGCCTTACCCTCCAGCCACTCTTTGGACTTGAGCACCTTCGGACCTCGTTTGCTTTTGGCGACCGCTTTGGGCTGGACGTTTCGGGCTAGCGTCAGCAGGTACTGAGCCAGCCCTCCTGCGGGGATGGGGAGGGATAAGTGCTCTGGCGGCAAGGCTATTTGCATACCCTCATAACCGCTGCGAACCTGTACCGTCAGGTGAAAGATCGACGCTTCCCAGCCCTCGGGTTGGGTCTGGCAATGAGCCTGTTCGACACTGCGTTTAAGCACGGACAAAACGTTGTAAGCCAACACGGCGGACGCGAACCCCAGCAGGGCGGCTTTGGGGTTGCCCAAGGTTTCGATTTCACTGTCCAGCACCGATTCCAGACGCTGGAACATCCCTTCAATACTCCAGCGACGTCGGTACAAATCGGCGATCTGCTCTGCGCTGATGGTGTCGGGCAAGTTGCTCCAGAAGGACAGCGTGGTGTCGCCGGATTCGGTGGGGTTTTGCAGGTTCAGTTCGACACGCCGCCACTGGCGTCCGCCTTTTACTTCGATGGTTTGCTCGCGCACGCTGCCGGTTGCGACCGGGACAGGCTCCTGCCAGTCGCTTTCTTTAAGCAGGCGTGGATGCTTGCTTTGTTCGCGAATGATGAATGAAGCGCCGGCATCTTCGCAGGCCTCCATGACCGGGAGCGTGCAGTAGAGCCGATCAGCCATCCATAGCTGGCCCGCCGTGGCCTTTTCCAGCAACGGCAGCACGCTGACGCGCTCGCTGGCATAGGCATCTTCACAGGGCTGAAGGTCGACGACTTGGTCGAGATCAGGGTCGTAAACCACGACCGAAAAACCAGGGCGGGCGGCACCTCGTTCGCGGCGCAAAGCGCCCAGACGTTTTTCGCTGGAAGGCAGATGGTTGCCGTCGACGACGCGTAATTGCCAGCCAGGCAAAATGGCCGAGCAACCCAATTCTTGAATCGTCGGAGCCAGGCGCTGCGCGCTACCAGTTACCAACGCGCGCAACAGCGCAGGTTCGGTTCGGCTGACCTTGTCATAAAGCGCCGCCAGGCTGACGGGAAGATCCTCCATCTGCCGCGCGGCGGCGTGTAGGGAGGGCCGCAAACCCAGAGAAACAAGGGACATCAGCTCAATAATGGTCGAAAACAAAAGCTCGCGCGGGTACTGGCGCTGACGATGTTCTTCGAACACCTGATCAACCCACTCTGCCGCAACGGCCTGCTCCAAAACCAATTTGGCCATGACACTGGCCGGTGCTTTTTTCTCGAACCGCGCTAAAACTTCTGCCCACATCGTCTCGCCGTCCTGACTGGAGTTTTGAGGATTTTATCAAAGACCTTGAAAGGGCTGGCCGTAAGGGCGGAACCCTAGGCCGCCGTGACCGCAGAAACGGATATGTACCCCAACCTTAAGTGAACAGCATTACGGACGTGTACCGGGCTTTTTTATTTTCTTTTCTACGCTTTTGACCGGATCAGACGGATCAAAAAGCGACTTCAACTGAAATGGCCAAAAACGCCACCCCCCTTGAGCAGTTTTGGCATAGGCCAAAATCATCGCTGTGTCTAGACTCATCCCCATATAACAGTGCGAAAGCACACTTGAGTCCAGGACTGTTCCAGGGGAACCCGCATGAACCCATCCGACATTTTTGTTATCAGCGCCGTCCGCTCGGCCATCGGCAGCTTTGGCGGTTCGCTCAAAGATGTGCCGCCCATTCAATTGGCCACTGACGTTTGCCGTGCCGCCATTGAACGTTCGGGGCTGGCACCTGAACACTTCGGTCACGTGGTGATGGGGCATGTGATCCCGACGGAAGCACGTGACGCCTACATCTCTCGTGCCGTGGCGATGAATGCCGGCCTGCCGAAAGAGACGCCCGCCTTCAACGTCAACCGCCTCTGCGGTTCTGGTTTGCAGGCCATTGTCAGTGCAGCACAAAGTTTGATGTTGGGAGACGCAGGCGCTGCGCTGGCGGGTGGCGTCGAATCCATGAGCCGCGGTGCCTACCTGTTGCCGCAGGCGCGCTGGGGCGCACGCATGGGAGATATGCAAGCCATCGACTACGTGCTCGGCGCTCTGCAAGACCCGTTTGGCGGTTTCCACATGGGCATTACTGCGGAAAACATCGCCGAGCGCTATGGCATCACTCGTCAGGCTCAGGATGAGTTGGCGCTGCTCAGCCAGCAACGGGCGGCCCGGGCGATTGCCGAAGGCCGATTCACTGACCAGATCGTGCCGATCGAAGTGGCGTCCCGCAAAGGCACCGTGACGTTTGCGACGGACGAGCATGTCCGCGCCGAGGTCAATGCCGAGCAATTGGGCAAGATGAAACCGGCCTTCAAAAAAGACGGCAGCGTCACCGCCGGCAACGCGTCCGGTCTCAATGACGGTGCCGGAGCACTGATCATGGCCACGGGTCAGATGGTTCTCGACCAAGGCCTCAAGCCCATCGCCCGACTGGTCGGTTATGCCCATGCCGGTGTGGAGCCAGAGCTGATGGGGTTGGGACCGATTCCCGCCACCCGCCTGGTCCTCAAACGCGCCGGCCTGACCGTTGCCGACCTGGATGTCATCGAGTCCAACGAAGCATTCGCGGCCCAGGCGTGTGCCGTGGCGCAGGAACTGGGCTTCGACCCGGAGAAGGTCAACCCGAACGGTTCGGGAATTTCTCTGGGCCACCCGGTGGGCGCGACCGGTGCGATTATCGCCACCAAGGCGATTCACGAACTGCACCGTGTTCAGGGTCGTTATGCCCTGGCAACCATGTGCATCGGCGGCGGCCAAGGCATCGCCGTGTTGTTCGAACGCGTCTGATCAGCCCAAACGAAGACGGCGCCCATTGTGGGCGCCGTCTCGTTTTACCGCGATGGAATCAGTGCGCAATGCACACAGATTTCAGCTCGGTGTAAGCCTCGATCACTGCGCGACCACACTCGCGCCCCATACTCGATTACTGACCAGGCACGACCTTGCTGCAGACACCGCGGACGGCCCCGCTGCAGGCCGGTCGGTATCTCGATGGGCTTCATTTTTTCAGGCCCGGAGGTTCTACTAAACTACTCAGAACTACGCAGATTCAGTGAATGATTTCACAGTACTGCTAAAGTGAAAGCACGCGTCGCCACATGCTCCCAAAGCCTGTAATTTTCGAAGGTGGGTGGCTAATCACGGTGATGCCAACGCTCTCAAGCGAGGGCAGCATGAACTGAATCGCGTCATCATCGAGCGCGAGGGGCAGCAGACATGAGGTCTAAATATGATATTTGAGCCCAACAGTACCCGTTCCGTTCTCCAGCGAAGAAGCAGTACCAGTATCGTTATTCAGGCTGGTCTCGATTGTGTTGCGGTGACCGGTGTTGCGTGGTTTTTGATCAATTATCATATCGGCTTCATAACGCAGTCCTATGTCATCCTGCTCCTGTTGCTGCTGGGGGCGTTGGCCGTCGTATACGACCACTATGCCATTTACCGCAGCAACGTTGGTTTTACCGTCAAAGCCTTCAAGCTTTTGAAAGCGTGGACTGCCACGTTTGGCTTTCTCGTTGCCATGGCCTTTCTTACCAAGCAAAGCGAACAGTACTCGCGCTTATTGGTCGGGCAGTTATTTGTTGTTGGATATTTTGCCCAGTTGCTTTTGCACCTCGCGACACGCGAGATGCAAAAGAAGTTTTTGACCCACCCGACTCAATTGGAAAACTCGCTCATCATTGGCTCGGGCGAACTGGCCAGCTATCTTCACAAGAAAATCAGCAATAATCCCTGGCTCGGTGAGCGCATAGTCGGCTGTGTGTTGATTGGCGCGGACGATGATCAGGGAAAGGAAAGTCTGGAAGGCGCGCAACGTCTGTCGATACTGGGCGATATATCCGACCTTGATGAGTTAGTTGTTAAACATGCCATTCGTACCGTCTATTTCGTGACCCCTCTGGGTGGCTCAGAGGTCATCCAGGATGTTTATTTAAGGCTGTTCGATAAACACATCTCTGTTAACTGGGTGCCTGACATTTTCTCGCTGCGCCTGATCAACCACAGTGTTCGCGAAATTGCCGGCATTCCCGTGCTGACCTTGTCTGAAACTCCACTGATGGGGATGCGTCTGTTTCTGAAGAACCTTGAGGACAAAGTCCTGGCCTTTCTCATGTTGGTTCTTGCAGCACCAGTCCTGGTAGCCGTCGCCATTGCCATCAAGCTCGATAGCCCTGGCCCCATATTCTTTCGTCAGCAGCGCATGGGATGGAGTGGAGAAGCTTTCCGGATCTGGAAGTTCAGAAGCATGGTCGTCCACCAGCCGGAAGACGGCGTCGTCAAGCAAGCGCAAAAGAATGACCCGCGCATGACCAGGGTTGGCGCCTTTATTCGGCGGACCAGCCTCGATGAACTACCGCAGTTGTTCAACGTTTTGATGGGGGAAATGTCTCTGGTGGGGCCTCGCCCGCACGCTATTCAACACGATGTACAGTACTCGCCCGATGTCTCTGGCTACTTTGCGCGTCACAACATTAAGCCGGGCATCACAGGCCTGGCTCAGGTACGTGGCTATCGTGGTGAAACGAGGGATATAGAGCAGATGATCCGACGCGTTGACTCGGACATCGAGTACATCAACAACTGGTCGCTTTGGCTCGATTTCGTCATCCTTGTACGAACTGTGTTTGCCTTCTCCGGCAAGCATGCCTACTAAGCTGACATTACCCGGAATACCGGGGTGGCTTCCTGCCCCGGCATGAATTCAGATATCCAGAAACCTGAAGAAGCTGTTATGCCGGAAATAGATCCAGCGTACGCTCAACCTCATCGGGATCGATCCTAAAGCCATTGCCCTCTTGCGTACCGACCACAAAGCCAAAGTTTTGGTGATCACGATCCGTTAGATATTTGAAAAAACAGAGGAAGCGATTAGGGGGCTGCAAAACCAGCAGCGAACCACCCGGCTGGAGTACATTAACGCCGTGTATTAGATGACTCCCTTCAATCCCTACCACTGTTCTTGCACCGGCACAGGCCGCCACGATAGTCGGAACGTCGGATTTTGCAGGATCGATAATCCGAAACCCCCTGCGGTCACGCAGACGCTCGGCAAGTTCCAATTCATTGCGTAACAATCGCAATTCTCCCGTGCCACCTCGCAGAACGAACACGCCTGGGTGATCGCAAACTTTTACGTGCGAGAGTAACTTTTCACCCATCGCCCGAAAACGCAGGTGCTTATGTCGATTTTGACTTAGGTCGTCAAAGATAACGAGCTCACGAAAAAATGCATCGCGTAAACGAACCGGCGTCATACCAAGCCAGTCCTCATAGCCGGGGGCGTGAAGTATGCAGGTCGTAACGGTGGACACAAGGTTGGCAGACACTGCCGTGGTCACCGGAACGCCTTCCTCGCAGGCTATTGGATAGGTTATACAATCATCCATTAACCACGAGCCAAACCATTTATTCCCTCCCGCCGTACAAAACATCGCACCGCGATCAATTTCGTTTTCTACGCGAATCTTTGGTAACCATCCAGATCTAGGCGACAACGAAGACTTGGCATTACCTTTGTAAAGAGTGCCATCAATTAACCAGACATCTTTAAGCAGGTAGCCTCGTGTTGACCCATGTTCAACACTGCCCACTCCTTCCATTGTGCGACGGGGATGCTCGTAAGGATAAAAAAGCTCCCCTGCCCATCCCGTCACACGTTCGAGTTGATTGGGAAGGAAAAAAGCGGGCGGAGCAATTGAGATTTCGCCTGGAGCAATTTCCCACGTTTTCACGGCTAGGCTTTGCAGCGTTAACGACGGCTTCCGTATAAGTCGCGTTTTAAGAATGTGTTTATACGCAGCAAGGCTCCACCTTGATTGGCCGCCACTCGTCAATGCGTTAAATTTCGACATATGCCCCCCATCGTAGTGTGGTTATACCGAAACAGCGTTTATGGCCAAACACGCAAACCGTACTTCTTTAAAGCAACCTATTCAGGCGGATACAATAGTTTCCAGAATAGGGGGTAATGCCAGATGAGCGTAGCGGCCGCGCAAGGTGTCGAGAAGCGCCTCTTGCGGTTTTCTAGAACAATGAAGATATATTTTGAACAGTCCACCAAAACCCATTTCACGATATCGACCCGCGACCTCCTCATCACTTGGTCCGTCCGGCAAACCAAGATGAAGTGTCAGCTTTTTGCCTTCGACAGCAAATAGAGGCGTCTCCCAAAGAAATTGCGCCGCGCCCACCTTAGGCAGTCGAACAAATAAATAGCCGTAGTTACCCAGCGTATCGACATCACCACCACGCCGTCTTTTCCATTCGAGAAGTCCATCGTCCGGGCGTGCCAGGCAAGTTCCGATATCATAATAGTCAAAACCATTTTCTATCGCCCATTCAAGCGCCATGAACGTGGTAATCGAGTTAATTTCACGTAATTTCTTAGCATCTGAAAATACAACATCGGGGTAGCCGAAACGGACGGTGCTCCAGTAGCGTTTTCCTGCCCGGGTAATCACGCACCCAAGATGGCATGCAACTATTTCATCCTCCAGCAGTACTAGATCGAGCCGCCCGGCGCTTTTTGCCACCCGTTGAACTTCACGGGATTCAATTTGAGAGGCCGCTGCTCCATGCCTTGCGCTGGCATAGGGCTTCAGCATTTCCCGATCTGCGATTTCAATTTCGTCATCGTTCAAGGCCTGTTTCATACGATAGCGCAACCGGTTCTTGCGCAGATTTCGACGCAACTCGGTATTGTACCTTGCCGTAATATCTTCAATTGACCGGCTCAGCGGAACGACAGCACTTAAATATTGAGGCACATATAATGCACCCAAGGTCGGCATTTCACTGACCCACACTGTCCGCTCTGAATTATCCAACTTCAATTGGCTATTAACCGCTTGAGATTCAGCGCCCAGTAGAACCTTTACAAATTCCCGCTGTGTTTTCCTGCCCACATAGAGAATGTCATAGGTGCTGTCTTCGCGCAGTTTGAATCTGGCAATTTCCCAGCGCCAAAAACATGCCCTCCCCCCTATATCTTGCAGCCAGGCGAGCGCTTTCCTTAGCTCAAATCGCCTTGAAGGAGAGATCAACTTACGTATTAATTCGGCTATGTATTTTTTCATTTGGTTATTAGCACACTTCAAGGAATGGCCATTTGAGTTTACAAATCAATAACCTAACTACTCGAAATGAGCGCTCGACAGCCGAGCACTTTTTTCAAAATATGCGGCGTCTGACAACATTTTGTTGACGCCAATCTTAATGATGAAAACGACCCCGAACATACCCGTCAAGTCGATAATTCCAACCTGAGTAAAGGTGCTATGTCGGGGTTTTGCAAGATATTTCAGCCGTGTTTTTTATGGCGCCGGCCAGGCGTCAAATTCTTGTAATGTCAGGAATCCCTGTAGATCAACGCGCGTAACAAGAACATCGGATTACCCACCACATAGCGACTGAATAATCGCTTTGGCTCACCTATTAGCCTGAACAGCCACTCACAACCGAGACGACGCACCCATTGCGGAGCACGAGTCACCTTGCCGCCGAGAAAATCCAGAATCGCCCCTCCGCACACGACCAGACAGGGCACGCCACTGTCGGCTAACCTGGCAGCAACGGCTTCTTGCTTGGGCATGCCCATACCCAACACAACCAGTTCCGGCTGAAACTGCCGGGCAAGGTTTATGTAAGCATCCACCGGCGCGAAACCATGGTGAGCAGAGACTACATTGACCCCAAATAGCGCTTCGCTACGCTGTACTGCATTGGCTAGAAAGGGCTCTTCAGTACCCCAGAAAGCCACACGCCGGCCCTTGAACGCGGCCAGCAACTTGGGAATGAAATCGGTGCCATTCATATTCAACCCCGGCGCTAAGCCGAGTCGACGAAACAGGATGGCCATGCCGGAGCCATCCCTCAATAACACGTCCGCAGCCAGCAGCGCGTTAAAGTAGTCGGTATTGGACGCCACCAGATTCATGGCATGGGCATTCGCGAACCCGAGCACTGTCGTCACGTCAGGTCTGGATAACGCATCAATCAATGCTTGCTCGTCATCAACATCGCTGATCACCCTGAGTTTCTGGGTAATCGTTTGCCAGCTGTGCTGCCAGGATAAAGCACGCATTAGTTGTCATCTCGCTTCGAACGCACCCATTCAACCTGGCGCTTAAGCAAAAATCCGAGATACAGTGGGATTTTCTTCACCGCGTAGAACGGCGCATACAACAAGGCTGAAAAAGAAATAATCCCGCGACCAAATTGGCTCCATGCCAGCAAGATAGTCACACCCAATATTGCCACCCCGGAAGAAGCTATCAAGGCTGGCGCCAAAGCTCCGGACAGCATAAATACCAACCATGCCACACCAAATACCGCCCCCAAGGCCAACGTCAATAAGGCCAACGGAGGGACCAGCAAATCCAGCGTCATAGCCAGCAGACTCCAGTTACGCTGGCCAATCGACTCCACCAGTAACTTTGGCGTATCCCCAAGGATTACCCCTAGATGACCATGTTCCCAGCGCGTACGCTGGGTAGTTAAGCCTTCATCGCTGCGCGGAAAGTAACTGGTCACCAGAGCATCGGGGCAGAACAAAGGCGACTTGCCGCTTCGGCATAAATCCAGGCCCATCTTCAAATCTTCAACGATGTGGCCACTGGCTAAATCGATCAACATCAGATCCCGCCAGACGAAAGCCATTCCCGTGCCCATTAGCTGACAGGGCAAACCGAGCCGGGTCCAACCCTGCGGCCGTACCCGATTCTTCACACACCAGGCAAACTCGGCAAGCCGCACTTTTAGCCCGGAACCTGCTGGAGCAAGCATTAAATTAAGTGCTTGCGCTGGCCGCCCTGAGTCGATGCAACAGATTGCCAAACGCTCAATAGAACCCTCGGCCACCTGGCAATCCGCATCGATAACAATCATGACGTCCGGCGCATCACTCGCCAAATGACGCACCCCGCAGTCCAGCGCATAACCCTTGCCACGCTGCTGAACATTGCTGCGCTCCACCACCTCGGCGCCCGCCGTGCGGGCCAGCGCGGCCGTGTCGTCAGAACAGTTATCCGCCACCACCAATAGGCGATCACCCAAAAGCAACTGCGGCCGAATGCTATTTAACGTCGCGACGATGATCGAGGATTCATTGTGTGCCGGTATCAACACAGCCACCCGCGGTCGCGATCCTTGCGCCGACGAGCGCGACCGTGCAGGTAGGCAGGCCATCAACACCTGCACAAACAGCACTAACACCGGCAGGAGGATGAGTATCAGCAGTAAGCTGAACAGCCAACTAAGTAATGTGATCATGCTTGCGCCCTAAACAAATTAGCCAACTTGGCCGCTTCGATATCGATGTCGTGTCGCTCCAGCACTCTCTGATAAGCCGCCTCGCCCATCCGCTGCAACACCTCGACAGGTTGCGCGAGACAGTCCGCCAGCGCCGCCGCCAACTCATCCACAGCACCAGCGGGAAACAACCAACCGTTCACACCCTGTTGCACTAACTCGGGAATGCCCGCCACATAGCTCGTCAGTACGGGTCGGCGCAACGCCATGGCTTCCATGATGACCACCGGCAATCCCTCGGCGAAGCTCGGCAACACCATGGCCCGCGCCGCCAGAATTTCCGCCCGCACCTGTTCGCTGCTGATCCAGCCGGTAATTCGCACCCGCGCCTGCAAGCCATGCAGTGCAATAAGGGCTTCGATTTCCGCGCGCAGTTCTCCATCGCCGGCCAGTACTATCTCGAACTCCACGTCTTGTGCTGCCAGAATGCGGGCGGCCTCAAGCAGCAAAAGCTGACCCTTCTGCTCACACAAACGACCTACACAAACCAACCGCGGCGTGGATGGCACGGCAACGGCCGGTACGTCGTGAAACGCCCGCTCCAGGCCACAATGCACCACCTTTACCCTTGCCCAGTGTGCATGAGCCACCCAGCGAAACAGCTGGCTGCGCCCATAAGAACTGATAGCAGCGACAAAGGCCGCGCGCCGAACTTTCTCGCCCAAATGAATAAACTGCGGTTTGTCGAACTCTTCCGGTCCGTGCACGGTAAAACTGTACGCCGGCCCACCGAGTACATTGGCCAGCATCACCACCTCGGTTGAGTTGGTGCCAAAATGCGCATGCACATGCTCGGCACCGAACGCCTGCAACCACATCAGTACGCGACACGCCTCGGACAAATAAACCAAATGATAGGGCCAGGGGCGATCGGCACGCCTGCCCATGCGTAGCGCCAGCCACAGCGCCGAAAAAAAGCGTCGCGGCTGGGCGCGCAGCACCTGCAGCACAGGCACTAACAGCTCTTTGACTCCGCCCTGCAGCACATACTGGGTTTTATCGCGTTCGGACACGTCCTCGGCATCCACCAATTCGGCATCCCAGCCACGCAGAGCAATGCGCTGCACCACAAACCCCTGACGTTCCAACGCCAAAATCTCGCGACGAATGAAGCTATGGCTGACTTTGGGGTATTGATTGATGAAATAAGCGATGCGCATAGGAACCAGACTTAGTTGTCGTTGCGGTGGATTATTACTGCAAGTAATCCCACAGTAGTACAGGTATCAGGAACGTCAACTAGCCACACGGCTGCTGCTATAACTGCCTATCAACACGCCATCTATCTTTTTAAAGGTGTCATCCAGCAGTTCATAGCGCCTGCGGTACATGGCACGTTTTTTTGAAGCAATACTGTCGAGCGGCTTCCTGGACAGAATCATGGGAATCTCAAAAAAATCTTCGCGCTCTGATGGAGTCGCTCCATGCTCTAACCAGATCACATCATAATTTGCCGCCAGTTCTAGAGCTTTGTGAGCTCCAAAATACGGATGACGATGGTGGCGATACCCATCCCCTACCGCATAAATTTTTTCAACGCCGATATTGATGGCAATGTATTTAATAACTTCGATCAGAAAGCTTCTTGGCCGAAGGCCTTCAAAGTCTTTTGTCAGGTCCCTGTAGATACTCAATGACAGTTCACTCTCGACGCCTTTATGTATCCCTTGAACGGCGCCGATAAAAATACATAACTCAGTGTCCGTGCGACACAAGGTGAAGGCTATTGATGCAATCCGCAGATCACCCTGGAACAAGTTCAGCACCAGCTCCCCTTCACGCATAAACCATATCGGACGATCCAGCACCAGGGAACAGCCAGCCGCAAACTCCGACAAATCACTCAGCAGCAAACTGTCACTTCGCCCCAACAGCAATAGCTGCGGACAGCTTTTGGTAACCACTTCGTAATGCGAGGCCAATACGCTAAGTTTATTCTTGGGGTTCCAGCTTCTACTGATGTATGGCCAATGAACAACGCCCACACAATCCCCGCCTAACTTCTCAACACCGGACTCACCCAGAGCGCTCGACATACGCCCGCAAAACAACTTTAGCTCGGACCAGTTTTTTGCAACTAAAACCAGCATTTTAAACTTATTATTCAATGCCCTTAAAGAATACCCCGCGTGTAAAAAAAACACGCTCTTTAATATCACCCAATTATTCATATAAGTCTCACTTGTATTCGATCAACGCCGTCTTGCCGGCGCCGAATCTGTTCAGTAGAAACTTGACTTGCCCGAGCATCTCGGGAAATTTCCCCAGCACTAGAAAGAAAGCCCGCAGCCAGTTTTCGCGCGTGGACCTATCGCCCCCACGGGCGAGGCGCACGACCTGCAATGGATAGACCAGCAGCACAAGCAGCCCAAACCATCCCAACACCAAACTCGCGATAACAGTCGCCAGCGGGACACCCAATCCCCAGAACCAGACACGGCGCGACTCACGCAACCAATGTTGCTCCGGTGCGGCCCCATGTAAAAATGCGCCCTCGGCAAAGGCATAACCACCGCGCAGGGTACGCTGCCACCATTGGCCGAACCGGGTCATGGTTGCATCGTGCAAGGTCATTTCCTCGCCCAGACGCCAGATCTTCCAACCATTCCCACGCAGACGCACGCACAATTCAGGCTCTTCCCCGGCAATAAGGCCCGGTCGAAACCCGGACGCTTCGGCGAAGGCGTCAGCCCGCATTAGCGCATCGCCACCACATGCCTTGGCCTCACCTACCGGCGTATCCCATTCGAAATCACACAGTAAGTTGTAAACCGAGTGCTGCGGAAAACGTTCACGGCGCCGTCCGCAGACCACCGCGACGTCAGGATGTGTATCAAGAAAGGCCTGCGCCCGGGGCAGCCAACCCCCGACAACCTCACAGTCACCGTCGACGAACTGCACATAACGCATCACCGGCATTAAGCATTGTATGCAGGCAAATCCTTCATTGCGCGCACGCGCAGCCGTAAAGGGAATCGTCATGTCCAACTCGACCACCTCGACCCCAAGCCTGAGTGCCATCTGCACTGAACCGTCTGTTGATCCAGAGTCGACATAAACAACCTTCTGCGCCGAACCGACGAGGGAAGTCAGACAACGCTCAAGCCGTAGGCCTTCGTTGCGACCGATAACAACGACACCCATCCCCATAGCCATGGCGTTCACTCAGCGACGCAATTGAAGTAATCCATCGGGTGGTTCATGAGAATTCCCTCGATTCTGCGTACTTCCTTTTCTTGATAGTCGCAGGCACGCCCACTGCCACCGAGTCGTCCGGTACATCGGTCAGCACCACAGCATTGGCACCAATCACGACATTGTTACCAATGCGGATATTGCCCAGCACCTTGGCCCCTGCACCGATATCAACATTGTTACCCATCACCGGAGCAATCGGCTCACTCACATTCTTGAGGCCCACGACGACGCCATTGCGAATACGGCAATCATCGCCGAACTGCGCAAAGCCACTGATCACGATTCCGCCGAAATGATCGATGACGAAGTTGCGCCCGACCACAACCTCACACGGCAGCTCGATACCCGTGACGATCTGCACCAGTTTGAAGAGGACTTTGTATATAAAGGAGAACAACTTACGTAACAGTGCCGGTCGCACACCGTAACGCCAGCGCCCAAAGCGATAAACCACCATCACCCAAAACCCCTGAGCCCCCCAATCTCCGGCGTATGCACGCAAGTCCGCACGTATGTTTTCGAACATAACTGGCTCTACCGTGTTGGTTGGCTAGCGAATTTGGTATCACGCAGCAACGCCCAGGTCACACGAGTATGCTGCCAACACGCCCCTAAAGCGGCCCGGCCGCGGCCTTTCAATATCGCCTTGAGCGCCAAAATCAGATCACCCAGACTCACCAGCAGCATATGTGAGGCCAAACCAGGCAGACCGTGGTGCTTGCGGAAGTACAAAAGCTCACTTTCGATTTGTAACGTGGGTAACTGGCGACTAACCGCATTGAGTTTGTCAACAGACTTGGCACTTTCACCACCGATATGCACCACCGTGGTATGCGGGTAATAAACCACCTTCCAGCCCGCCTGTTTAACGCGTTTGCAGTGATCTATCTCCTCGAAGTAAAGGAAGTAGCGCGGGTCGAACAAGCCAACCTGGTCGATGACTTCACGGCGGATCAGGTAATAGCACCCGGGCACCCAGTCGCACTCACGCACCGAAGCATGATCCCAGGCCATGTCGTCGACTCTCTTAACCACAGGGAAAAAGCGTTCAAGCCCTGTACGCGAGAGGAAGACATTCAACGGCGTTGGAAAATAGCGACAGGAGGGCTGTAAATCGCCCTCTCGTCCAACCAACCGAACGCCGAGGACACCGCAATCAGGATGAGTCTCCATGTACTCGAGGGTCTTGCTCAGGGTATCCGCAGCAACAAAGGCGTCGGTATTGAGAAGCAACGCATACTTGCCCTGCAGGTGTTCAACCAATTGATTATTGGCACGCCCAAAGCCAACATTGTTTTCATTGGCCAGTTGCAATGCCTCTGGACAAATAGTTGCCATACACTCCAGCGAATTATCGGCAGAGGCATTATCCACCACTAAATAGCGCGTGCGATCCACACTATTGGACTGGCGTAACGCATTAAACATCGGTTGCAACAGCTCCGCTGTATTGTAATTAACTACCAACACGTCAAGGGGAGCACTAACCATTGGGTTGCTCGCCAAAAAAATGTTGCGCTCTCATTGCTATAAGCTTCGGTTCAAGTGCCGGGTCGTATACACCACTGCGCTGCCTGATAAGGTCAATCCACGGATAAGTGGCGCTACGCTCTTCGACTTTCGCCAACACCTCTTCCATTGTACAAATAACCTTGGCTGGATTACCCGCAACCACTACTCCAGGCGGAACATCTTTTACGACTACAGCACCGGCTGCAACAATCGAATCAGGACCAATAGTCACACGCGGCATGATGATAGAACCATAGCCGATAAAACAATTATCACGTATATCGATAGCGCCGACAGAGTCAAGTTTTTTACCATAGCGCACCTCGAGCAAGCCGACTATTCCATCGTGACCGAATAGCGTGCAACAAGATAAACCTACATTATTTCCGAGTCGTACTAGCGAAGGGTCAGTTATATTGGCAGCAGGATTGATCCATACGCCTTTACCGATGGAGTGCAGCCCCCCCCACCGAACCATATGTTTAGCCCATTCATACCCGTCCGGTTTACAGAATTTTTTATAGAGCGAGGTCCCATGCCCCGTTGTTTTTGCAATATGAGCAATAATACGTTTTAGTAGACCAATCATCCTGTCAGCCTCAATAATTCAGCGATAGACATCTGTGCCAGAGTTAGATACACCCTGATTCTTCATTACCACTACCCTAAGAGTAGACGCTTCCCTAAAATCCAACACTCAAATAATCCACACATGCTCCCCCTTCATGAATATCTGCCCACCCCGGGCCCCATCTGATGGTGGAGATAATCTGCCAGCCTTAGAGCGAGTTGCAAAAGAGGCATCGTGGGGTTACAGGCCCCCCCTGTAGCGAAAACACTGCTGCCCGCAACGTAAAGATTCTCAACACCAAACACTTTGCAGTTCTCGTCGACCACACCAAACTCAGGCGAAGTCGCCATCCGCGTGGTCCCCATATGATGAGCATGGGGATTGAGCTTCAGTGGCAAATCGACGTCATACACAAATTCTTCCAACTTGACGAAGCCCAGCCCTGTGTCGGCAAAACACTTTGCCACTTCGAGCCCTATAGACTTGACGGTTTCCCTGTCTGCAGGAGTTAGCTCCCAATGAATCTTGACCTTCCTCATCCCTAACGCATCTCGCTCGTCGAGCAATGAGATGCGGCTATCAGGGTTGGGAAACTGCTCGATCAGCGTGCCGAGCACCCCATCTCCAGGGCAATCGAACTTGGCAATAAATTCAACCTTGCGCTCCGCACCCACTTCGCAAACGAGGTTCTCGAAAAAGCTCTTGATGGCAGCCATTCGCCCATAGGATTTCACTTCAGCTACAAGCGTGGCCGTCACATTCCCTTTACCTGACTTGTGCTGCATCACGAATGCATCGGTCGTGAAGTACTGCCGAGCATCTGTACCCTGCCCGTCTTTCAGGATGAAGTTTCCCATTTCGACGTTCAGGTGCTCCATGAAGCATCTACCGACGAAACCATCCTTGCTTACGATACCGCCAGCTGCCAGGGACTCGCTGTTGAGCAGGTGCCTGGCATTCTCGATCGCGCCTGTCGCCAGAATGAATTGTTTTGCCGTGACTCGCTCTCGATGCAACTCGTAGTCCGAGACGACTATCGTTTCTATGCGGCCGGTCTCGCTGTCGAATTCAAGATCGACGCAATTGCAATGGATGAAGACATCCAGCCCCTCGGTCTCATTAAGTTCCCTGGCATATTTTTGTGCAAATCGCGTCGGCGGGCTTAGTAGAAAACGATCAGCGTCAAAGTCGGTGCCGTCCAAAGTCGCATTGATAGCCTTGAATCCGGAGTGCGGCGGAAGATCGACAATATCCATGGCCGCCGACAGATTGCGCTCGATCTCGGAAAACGCGATGGGCCAACCGGGCACGGGCACCGGAGGGCCTACGGTAAAGTCCGACTTTTCGAATGGACGGCATCGCCCTGCCCAGTGATTGGAGGTCCCGCCAAGAAAGCGCAGGCGTGTTTCATGAGCGTAGACCTCGAGGCCTGACGATGAGACCGTATAGAGGCTCTGCGAAGCCGGCGAATACTCGTGCCCGCCGCCCTCGACAAGCACCACACGCCGACCATTACCGGCTAATCGCAAGGCCAGCGTAATGCCGGCCGGCCCACCGCCTATGATGCAGACGTCATAGTGGTCGCGGAGTTCTTTCTGCGATTGGTAGTCTTTGATCATGCTTGTGTTTGCCGAAAATGCCGGGCAGGCAGCACCCATCCGTTGATGACAACAAACTCGGATTTAGCAGCAGAAGGCCGGGCAACGGCTTTGGAAAATCCGAACATGAGCCCTCCAATACTCAACAGAGCAGACACCTGGAGGAAGCCTCTGCGCCCCATCACAGAGGTATTCAAATCAGTTTCTCTCATGATTCAAAGCTCCACGACACCGAGATTACGTTGGAATTTTCAACTACACATCAAGGCCACATTTTTTGGCGACGACCATCCATACCTCAATGGCGACGCTGTGCCACAGCTTTGGAAACATCAAGAGAAACAGATCAGATCAAAGCCATTTAAAAAGATCCGTCAATAATTCCCCACACAAAGCCCCCACCGCCAGCATTGGCAGCACCACCAGTTCACGCTTGAGACTGAACAGCCCTAGACGACCATTGACATAAAAAACCAGGATAAGCGTAGGAAACGTGTACAGGGCAGCGCCCCAAATCGCATATTTAACCCCGCCAATCGCCAGCAGCAGAGGCAGCAGCACCCACAACGAGACCACGCGAATAATGTTATCGATAGCCTGGTACTTGGTGAGTCCCAAGGCAATCCAGACCTGATTCGCCAGCAGGTAGCGCATGGTGAAAAAAGAGAGTGAAAGAATGGCCATCATGTTGCCAGCCTCAGCGTAACGCTCATCGTACAAGATGCTGATGAGCAGTGGACTGCCGGTCAGGAACAGTCCACAGAGGAACAGGCAGGCAAGATCGAGCATCAATTTCAAGCGGTAGTACAAAGCGTGGAGCCGTACGGTGTCATTAGTTCTTGAGGCCTCACTGAAGGCCGGCAAGGCCACGGCCCCGACTATCTTTTGCAACGCAAGCTGAACAGCTCCCAAAATCAGCACGGCAATGGAGTAAACGCCCAGTTCAGCGGGCGTCATGCTGCCGCCGAACCAGACACGATCACCGTACAGGGCCAATACGCCCACTGCCGACGACAACAGTATCCAACGGCCGAAGCCGACTAATTCATCGAGCGCAGAACGCTCCCACTGCAGACGGTTAGAAGGGCCCTCAAACCAGAAATGCCCCAACAGCGTGTTGACCATCGATTGGATCAGACCTGCAATCACCAGCGACCAGATGGACCTGGTGAAGTAACCGATGCCCAGCATGACCACCAGCCCCACGACCTGAGACCCAAACTCGGTGAGCACCACTTTCTTTTGCTGGAAAGCGCGCACTGCCAGGTCGATTTTGGTCGACTGAAAGCCAACGATGATTGCCGAGAAACCGGTCACGGCCAACACCAGCGGCAACTCGGGTGCGGCGTAGGTGGAATTGGGCGACCACAGATTAATGGTCTGTGCATACCAGGCGAGGGCCGCGAGGAGAAGTGTCGAAGCAAAAAGGATAAAGCCGCGCACGATCTGCACGGTCCAGATGGTATTGAGAAACACCGGATCGTCGCCACGCGGGCTCTGGATGATGTTCTGGCGCAAGCCGACATCGGAAAGCATGTGCAGAACCAGAGAAACGGTGATGGCGATCATCATGATGCCGAACATCTCCGGCATCAGCAGACGGGCCATTATCAGGTTGCCGCCCAAGCGAAAGGCTTGAGACGTAACCAGCGCCCCCAGATTCCATGCCCCGGCAGAGATCGCTCGCTTACGAAGGCCCAACGTTGGCGACAAATCAACTAACGACATAACATCATCCCCGGACTCAATGGCTCAAAAGGAACTATAGTCGCGTCTGGCCATTCCACTAGTCGTCGCTCATCAATCAATAAGTCCAATCATCCATGCCTGAGCACTTCCGCGCGTTAATCGTCATTCTGGTCCTTGCTGGCATCGTTTTTGCCATGGCACGTCGACCAGCAGCAGACCTGATTCCCGACCGTAATTTCACTCGTCGGCGCAATCTGTGGTTCGTATTGACGTTACTGGCATTTGTTTCGCACAGTTTCTGGGTGTACGCAGGCATTGCCGCGCTCGTTTTGACCTTCGCACGAAATCGCGAACGCAATCCCGTGGCGTTGTTTTTCCTGCTGCTGTTTCTCATCCCGCCGTCCCCGGCGGAGATTCCCGGCTTCGGCCTGATCAACTATTTTGTTGTCCTTAACCATATTCGTCTGCTGGCACTGTGTGTGTTGCTTCCGGCTTTTTTGGCTCTGCGCAAGCGCGCCGACACGGTCCCTTTCGGGCGCACCTGGCCTGACAAACTGTTAGCCGCCTACCTCCTGCTGACGAGTCTGCTTTTGCTGCGCGAAACCACCGTCACCGACACCTTGCGCCAAATGCTCTACCTGTTCCTCGAAGTTTTTTTGCCTTACTACGTTGCCAGCCGGGCGCTGAAGAACCTCAGCGACTTCAAGGACGCTCTGTTCGGTTTTGTACTCGCCGCCATGGTGCTGTCGCTTATAGGTCTCTTCGAATATTCCAAGCGCTGGCAGCTGTACAGCGCGGTTGTCAACGCCATGGGCATGCAATGGGATCCCGGCTACTTGAGCCGTGGTGGCTCATTACGCGCCAGCGCCACTACCGGCCAGGCCATTGCGCTGGGCTTCGTCATCAGCGTGGCCATCGGCTTTTACCTGTACATGCAGGAGGAGGTACGTAGCAAATTGCAGCGCGGCCTCGGCGCACTGTTGCTCGCCGGTGGTCTGTTCGCACCGCTGTCGCGTGGCCCCTGGATCGGTGCAGCCGTCATCATCGTCGTGTTCATCGGCACCGGCCGTAAAGCGATCAAACGCCTGATGCTGCTGGCCGCCGCCGGGGGGCTCGCCCTTCCCTTGCTGGCCGTCGTGCCGGGCGGGCAAAAAGTGCTTGATCTGCTACCGTTTATCGGCACGGTGGAAGTGGAAAATATCACCTACCGGCAGCGCTTGATTGATAACGCCGTGATCGTTATCCAGCGCAACCCTTGGCTGGGTTCTTTCAATTTCCGCAGCACACCGGAAATGCAGTCCATGATTCAGGGCCAGGGGATCATCGATATCGTGAACACCTATATCGGCATAGCGCTGTCGTTCGGTTTGATTGGTTTGACGCTTTTCGTGGTTTTTTTCGTCAGTGTTCTGCAGGGCATCCGCAAGGGGATGCGTTCGTTCCCCAACGAAGACGATGAGGCACGCCGACTCGGACGTGCACTTCTGGCGACACTGGCCGGGATCCTGATCACCATCGTTACCGTTAGCAGTATCACGGTAATCCCCGTGGTGTATTGGTCGGTGGCTGGACTGGGCGTCGCCTACGCTCAGATGGCACGCAGGCTCAAGCACACCTCGACGGCCGTCACGGCGAGCGCCCACCTCCAACTCAGGTAGAACCCATGATCCAGTTGTTTCGTCGCCCCCGGATACTGCTCCTGCCACTGCTGTTTTTTGCTATTTGGCCGTTTCGTACCTGGGCGTCGGACTGGGTCGTGAGTGTGGATGAGCGCAATGGCCTGCCAATGCTGGCGCGTGGTGGCAGTCCGGTAATTGCTACGACATTCTCGTTCTTTGGGCGCAACTGGGACTGGACGTATTTGCAGACCGAATTCAAGGTAAATACCCCTTATCGATACTCCCTTGCAGGCAAAAACAAAGCGCTGGATTTCGACTTGACTGCGCAGATTCAGAAGCAAGACGAGCAAAAGCTGACCTGGACCTTTGTCCTGGATGCACACAGCGGGAAGTCGGGCGTTTCAGGTGGTGGCATCGTCTTCGAATTCGACCCCGCTCTTTTCCCTGGAGAAATGGGCGAGCCCACTTTGCTACCCGACAACCGCGGCTGGACCTGGGGCAATGCACAAGGGCGACGCATCGAAATGCGCTTCGAGCCCGCACTGGCGGGTGTGTACTTTGAACCGGGCAGTAAATCCGAGGTGCGTGCTTTTTTCTACAAGAACACGATCAAACCTGGCCGCCAGGACTTCACAGCCACCTTGAGCGTTTCTGGCGATGTGGCGGTCGGCCCGACCACAACCGAGCGCTTCGGATTGTCGGACCCAAAGAGCTGGCCGACTGACAAGCTCGACTGGAAAACCTCGCCGGTCGACCTGTCCTTTCTCAACGCTCAGGAAAAACCTGCAGGCAAGCGCGGCTTCATCAAAGCCTCCGGCGAGCAATTGCTATTTGCCGACAACACTGCGGCGCGTTTCTGGGGCACCAACCTTTCGGCCTACACGCTGTTCCTCACGTCCGACGATGCAATCAAGCTGCAGGCCAAACGCCTGTCGGCACTGGGCTTCAATCTTGTACGACTGCACCACCATGACTCGCCATGGGTCTTCCCGAACATCTTTGGCGACGGCAGGGTCACGCGCAGCACCACCCAGCAATTGAGCCCGGAATCGCTGAAAAAAATCGACTGGTGGATCAAGTGCCTGAAAGACGAAGGCATTTATGTGTGGCTCGATCTGCACGTCCAGCGAGTCTTTACTGAAAACGACAACATTTATGGCTTCGATGAGTTGCCAAAAGAAGAGCAAAATTTTACCTACCTCAAGGGCTATTCCTATGTGAATCTCACCATTCAGAAAGCCATGAAGCGCTTTGCCGAAGCCTACATGACCCATGTAAACAGCTATACCGGTCTCGCCTACAAAGACGACCCGGCGATTGCCGCCGTACTGATCACCAACGAAAACGACGTCACCAACCACTTTGGCAACGCCCTGTTGCCAGACAAGAATGTGCCGAAGCACAACCGCGTCTACATGGCGGAGGCCGAGGCTTTCGCCAAACAGCACAATCTGTCTGCAAACCAGACCTGGCGCTCCTGGGAGCCAGGCCCCTCCAAGCTGTTCCTTAACGATCTGGAGCGACGTTTCAACGTCGACATGATTCAACACCTGCGTGGAATAGGCGTGAAGGTCCCCATCGCCACGACCAGTAGCTGGGGCCGCAATGGTCTGAACTCCCTGCCGGCCCTTACTGCCGGCGACGTAATAGATGTCCATAGTTACGGGGGCTCGGGGCAGATAGAGAAAAACCCGCTCTACAGCGACGGCATAGTGAATTGGATTGCCGCCGGCCAGGTCATCGGCAAACCCTTGACCGTCACCGAGTGGAACAATGAGCCCTTCCCGACACCAGACCGCCATTCGCTGCCACTCTATATCGCCGGCACCGCCCGCCACCAAGGCTGGGATGCACTGATGCAATATGCCTACAGCCAGGAGCCATTGGGGGGCCAAGGGATGAGTGCCAACAACTGGCACGCCTATAACGACCCTGCAATGCTGGCTACCCTGCCCGCCGCCGCCTTGCTTTATCGCCGTGCAGACGTTCGCGAAGCAACAACGACCTACGTCTTCGCGCCGACGCCAGGCACCCTGTTCAACCAAATGATCACACCGGCCAACTCTGCTCTACTGCGCACAGCCATGGAGAAAGGCAAGCTGGAAATCGCGATGCCACAAACGCCGGAGTTGCCTTGGTTGCAACAGAGCGTTATCCCAAGCAATGCACAGGAATTTCATGACCCTGACCAGTCGCTGCTGGACGCCAATGCCATCGAGTCCACGACCGACACGGGAGAGCTAAAGCGCAACTGGAAACAAGGCGTCTACACCATTAATACACCGCGTACCCAGGCCGCTACGGGCTGGATCGGCGGCGAATCGATCAGCCTGGGCAACATTAAGGTTCAAGTGAAGACTGCCAACGCCAGTGTGGTGGTGCAAAGTCTGGACGACGCGCCTTTGGGCCGATCGCAGGATTTACTGATTTCGTTAGGCACCCGCGCCATTCCCCAAGACGACGACAAAATACCTTTTTACGTTGAGCCCCTCGAGGGCACGCTAACCATCCAGGCGCCGCAAGGCTTGACACTGTTCACCCACGGCATTCTGGGGCAAATGAAGAAGCTGCCCGCGACCTACCTTGATGGCCGCTACACAATCAAGTTCGACGGCTTGCAGGCGTCGAACTGGTTGTTTTTGAAAAAAGACGTCACGCAAGCACAACCTTAGGCGATGCGCAGCCGACCTCAACTTGATGGAACAACGCCTTGCGGCGTTGTTTTAAAGGGCGTCAAAATCAAACGATGGAACATAGCCTGCGCCGAGCAGATGTGGACATTTCGACGATACAAAATCATCACTTAATAAATCATCCGATCTTCTGTACTTACTCGTGAAAACCCCTGTGATATTTAAAAGAGTATGTGGCAAGGAGGATATGCTGATTTTCTGACTTTCTCTTTCCTTCAACTTTAAAAGCTTGAGCGATTGCTGGCTTGAAACATTATCGGATGCCCAGATAAATGCCGAAACCGGAAGATCATATTTATTGCCAATTCCATGACCCAAGAGCCCTCGACTGTCATCCATCATGTTTTCACCATGATCCGATGAATAAAACAAGACAGATGGTTTTTTGCTTGACTTCAATCGATCAATAATTGTGCTCAATAGCCAGTCCGTATACAAAATACTATTGTCATATTCCGCGGTAATTTTGTCTTTGAAGCTGTCTGTTGATGGCTTGAATTTATCGAAGTTTTCCGGGTATCGGCGTGAATACTCGAAATGACTGCCCTTGACATGAATGAATATGGCTTTCTTTTCTGTACCGCTTTTATTCAGTATTTTTTCATATTCTGAAATCAATGCTCCATCATAGCTTCTCTCAAAATACTGACGGTATTGTGCCTCTGCGGCTATTTGTGGAATTATTCCGCCAAAACTATCAACCTCCTGCACAGACAACCAATAGGTCATGTACCCGGCTGCGCGATAGATACTCACCAATGATTTTGTTGACGCAATGGCGTCCCAATCCGATATAGGCTCAAGGCTCAGCATTGAAGGAACCGCAAACGAGGTATAGGGAGCTGTCGTGCAGATCTGATTAAACTTGAAAAGCCCCGCCTGCTTACCGAGATTCGGGGTTGTTTCCTTGTTATAGCCGTAGAGGGACCAGTTCTGCGGCCGTGATGACTCACCGATTACAAAAACGATTGTTTCTATATTGGATTGATTCGACAGGCTGGTTATTTTTACATCGGATTCCCGACGGCGCTTGATAAGCTCCTCCGTCCCCAAATACAAATTTGCAGTCAGGGCAATCTGCGACAAATAACCTACTGGCGTGCTTTGATCTTTTGCAAGGAGATCCATGACTGCAGATTTCCCGAAAGAATTAAGTTTGACGGTTTTATAAAAATACGCCCCATAGCCCACTAACAAGGCGCTAACAACCAAAACAAAAATACCCTTGTTTTTATATAATTCGCGCTTATGCAGGCCGATTAATCCAGCCCCATAGCAAAATATGAAAATCACCAGAACGATACTGATTGGCTGCCAATAGGTCGGCAGAAATTCGCTTGCCTCCTGATAGTTTGTCAAGCCAATAAATATATAGGCAGCTGTTAATCTCGAGTTGAAATTCAACACCAAAAAGAGATCAATAGCTGCTATCAAATAGAATGGCAGCAGAATGATGTGCACCTTGAACTGATTGGATGAAATAAATCTAATTGCCAAAAGCCACAACACCGACATGCCAAGGGTGTAAACGACCAATAAATCAATTTTAGAGTATTGATTGTTTGTTAGCGCTCTAACAATCAACGGTGATAGCAGAAATGACCACAACACTAAATTTGGCCATTCTGCTTTGAATATGTTTAATGAGTAATCGATAATTTTGGCAGGATTTTTCATTTGATTATTATTCTCGCAGGATGCCCATATGCTTCCTCAGAGGGTAGCTCCAATTGGCGCTCTCGCGGTATCTTGTTCAAAATAATCTCTCCTTTGGCGCTCCAAACGTAGCGAGTCGCAAGGCTTGGCACAGTTCACCCTTGGCATTCTGGAGCAAATGAAGAAGCTGCCCGCGACCTGCCTTGATGGCCGTTATACAATCAAGTTCGACTTGCAGGGTTCGAGCTGGTTGTTTTTGAAAAAAGGTGTCACCCAGGGCAAGCTTGCACAGCGATAGTGCAGGAAATCGGAGATCAGGATGAAATTTTTGGTGGTGGGTGGCGCGGGTTATATCGGCTCGCACATGGTGAAGCAGCTACTGAGTGCGGGTCACGATCTTGTGGTGGCAGACAATTTCTCAACGGGTTATCGCAGCGCGTTGAGGGGCGGGACATTGGTCGAACTGGACATAGCCGACGAACAGGCGCTGGACGCCCTGTTTGCGGGACACCACTTCGATGCCGTGTTCCACTTCGCCTCCTTTATACAGGTGGGCGAATCCGTCGCTAAACCTGCCAAGTACTATCAAAACAACTTCGCCGCCACCCTGACGCTGCTCCAGGCGATGGTTCGCGCCGGGGTTAAAAACTTCATTTTTTCCTCAACCGCCGCCGTCTACGGTGACCCGGTGTATGTACCCATCGACGAGGAGCATCCCAAGGTCGCGATCAACCCTTATGGTCGCAGCAAGTGGATGGTGGAGCAGATGCTTGAGGATTTCGACCGCGCATACGGGCTGAAATCGGTCTGCCTGCGCTACTTCAACGCCGCCGGAGCAGACCCTGAAGGACAGTTAGGTGAACGCCATGAACCGGAAACCCACCTGCTGCCCCTGATCCTGCAAGCAGCCTCCGGACGGCGCGCAACCATCACCGTCTATGGCCGTGATTACGACACGCCTGACGGCACTTGCATTCGCGACTACGTCCACGTTGTCGACCTCGTTGCCGCTCACGCACTTGCCGTGGATTATCTGTTGGCAGGGGGTGCAAGCACGGCGTTCAACCTCGGTAACGGGCAAGGTTTCTCAGTACAGCAAGTGATAGATACCGCGCGCTACGTGACCGGCCAGGATATCTCTGTCAGCGAAGCGCCACGTCGCGCGGGCGATCCACCACGCCTTGTGGCCGATCCCCGCAGGGCCAACACATTACTTGGCTGGCAACCGCAATTTGGCTCACTTGAACAGATAGTGGCGCACGCCTGGAGCTGGGAGCAGAAGTACCCTTGGCACTGACCGTCGGCGCTAGCCAATAGCGCCGATCTCCTGCGGGTGATGCTCTAGTAGTAAGAGCGGTTTTCGCGCTCGGCTTTGTTCAACACCGTGCCAATCAGGTTGGCTGTCCCAAGATGATGCAGGCTTTCCTCGATCTCTTTCTTGCTGTTCAATCCATTAGCGACAACGAGCAGGACGCAGTCGAACCTGGGCAAGACGTTAATCACATCATCCGAACTCAACAACGGCGGCAAGTCGAAAATTACGATGCGTGAGTTGTAGCGCTCGCGCAGATCAGCAATCAAATGGCTCACTGCAGGCGATGACAACACCTCGGTGGAAAGAGGAATCGGCTCACGCGTCGGCAGGACCACAAAGCGCGGCAAGGTCGGATTGACCAGTACTTCTTGCAGTTCAGCTTCATCCGCCAACAATTCATTAAGCGATTTATCCATCGGCAGACCCAGATACTCACCCACCTTCGGACGACGCAAGTCGAAGTCCACCAGTAACGCCGTCTTGGTCGTGTGATGCGCGATACTCATTGCCAGGTTTATAGCCAACACCGTTTTGCCTGCCTCTGGAGTCGGCGAGGTGATGGCGAGCGTGCGCCAGCCATTTTCTTCCATGATTTTCAGCACTTGTGTACGCAGTAGATCGAATGCCCCGCCCATACTCGAATTTTTGTTGTAAGCCACAATGCGGTTGCGCTCAAGGTGATCTGGTCGCAAAGGTACAACCTTGGTTTGCACATAACTGAGTGCATTCAGACCTGTGGACTGCGCGGTCGGTGTCATGGCTTTTGACGAGGTCTGTTGCTCGGCTTTTTCGGTATCGAGATTGATTATTTCCATGGTTATATTCCTTATGCAAACCGGCCCAGAGCTTTAAACATCAGAAGATCCAGAGGCATGTAGAGGAAGTGCAGGAGCACCAGAAAGATCGCGATTATCGCGACTCCACAGACGATCAATAGCATTCGCCATTTCCTGCGGCGTGCCAGTTCAGCCTTGGTGTGAATGTAGGGAATGGAAACCAATACGCGTCTACCCAGCACGCTGGCCAAGGCCTGAGCACCGCGCACACGCTGACTCATCATCTCGAGAAGCATCACCAGCGCACCAGCACCCACCGGGGCAAGCAAGAAACCCATGGCAACCACTTTTTTACGGTTCGGCCGTACCGGCTTTTCGGGCATCAGTGGTGACTCCAGAAGAACAAAACGCTCGGCTTTGTTTTCCTGCTCCAGGCTTTCGGAAATTTTCGCACCCATTTCCTTCGTGCGAATCTCCTCATATTTTTTACGAGCGTTATCATGGTCACGCATCACCGTGACCAAGCCGCGCTCGACTTGCGGCGTCTCAAGAATTTGCGCCTCGTATTCGGCTATTTTTCCGAGTATTTGCTGCTTTTGATCGGCCAGCGACTTGATACGTGCTTCTGCTGCGGAGATCCGCGTCTGGGCCTTGGCAACGTCCAGATTGACCGAAGCCGCTGCACCACCAGCACCTTTGCCAGCCTCAAGTGCAGCAATTTTGCGTTTGACGGCACGCACGTCGGGGTGGGCTTGCGTATACAGCGACTGCAACCTGGTGTACTCCGCTTTGAGGCTAGCCAGATCCTGTGGTTTATCAACTGCCGCACCGGGTACTCCAGGCTTGGTCGCCAGCCCGGCATTCGCGGCGGAAAGCTCCAGCTCATTGAAGCGCAACTCCTCACGGGCAGTTTTGTAGTCACGGTCGACCTCTTTAAGCTCGGTTTCTGCGCGCGTCAACATATTCATGCGCAGCTCTTGATGCTCGGGCAGCGCGTTGCTGTGTGCCTGCTTGAAGTCCGCCAACCGGTTCTCAAGGGCTTCCAGTTCCACCCTGAGTTTGTCCGCCTCCTGCGTCAGGAACTCTGTCGTTTCACTGGCGCGCTCGGTGCGCTGCTTGATGTTTTCATCCAGAAACAGCGTCACCAGCTCATTGGCAACTTTGTTCGCAATCTCTGGCTGCCGGTGCTCAAAGGAAAGACGGAAAGCAATCGTCACCTCTCCGCGCCCCTTAACGGCAGCACTGACCAGGGAGACCACAATCGCATTGCGCATTTCTTCGATCTTCTCGCTAACGCTCAGTTGCCGACTTTGCGAAGCAAAAAGATTGTATTTGTCGATGATCCCTTCCAGATGCTCACGGGTCATCACGCGCTGGCGAATGACTTCGATGCGCTCATCGGCAAAGGTATTGTTGTTGGCCGCCACCAAGTCTGGCGAAATCTGTTGAGACTCCACCAGAATCGTACCGGATGACTCATAGGTCGGCGGGAGAGAGATCGCTACCGCTATGCACACGCCCAGTATGACCACGAAACTCACGATCAACAGCAGGGCGTGGTGCTTGATGATAGCTAGGTAGTCGTTGAACGACATTTCGTATTCAGAGGCCATATTTCTCACACAGCTGAATGTCAGAGACCGGGATAACTATAAGTCAGCATCAGCCCGACGACGTTTGCAGTGGCATCCGGCAAGCCATCTTGCTGGCGTTGTTTGTATGTGTAGGATAGGCGTGCAATCCAAAAAGGCGAGAGTTCTTGGCTAAACCAGGCACTGTAATTTTTCAGGGTATTAGGCGTCCGGCCTTTGGCGTCTTGCCAGGAGGCATCGAAACCGGTGCGCCGGGTCTCGTCGACGGCATAGCTCCATGTCCCCCTCAGGGCATCAACCTCGACGAAACCACCGTCGCCGCTGGCGAGAGTGCTACGACTGGCGTCGATGCTGGTATCAATACGCTCACCGGCATATTGCAACATTAAACCGCCCTGGCCTTTGGGGCCGCTACCGGTGCCCGAGACTTGGTTGAGACCCGCGTAGGCCGTCCCCTTAAGCCGCTCGGAGAATTGGACATTCAAGCCGATCGCGGGGGTGTAGCTGTTTGAGGAAGCCACCGCAGTCCCCTTCTCCGGCTCATAGCGCCTCACGCCAAGACGGGTGAACAGCTCGACCTGCTCACTCCATGCATAGTTCCAGCTGAAGCGGGTCGCCAGCTCGTCATAGTCGGTCAGTGAACCAACATCGTAAGTGACATGAGTGTAGTCGGTCTCGTTAACCAGGGTACTTCGCTCGCTGAGAGCAGTGCTCCAGTTGCCGCCCACCAAATACATCTTTTGCGTGCCATCAGAGGCAACTACGCCGGTTTCCTGAACCACCGTGGAAAGCGTCGAGTTTTCTTCATATCTCGCCGTGAGTCCAAAAGCACCCGTTTCGGTCGCGCGCTGCCACCCTAACTTTAATCTGGGATCTTCACGGTCCGAAACGATGGACGTATCCGACGAACGCACGATATTTAACCCGAGACCGAACTGGAACTCATCCCGTCCGGAAGTACCCACGAGGCTGTAATCGGGGGCGATGATGGTACGGGTCACCCCCTTCTCACCACTCGTAAGCAGCAGTGGGTTGCTGTCGTACTCGACCGTCGAAGGCACTGCTATTGCTGATTGCCAAGTAGCAGCATAGGCCATGTCCGAACACGACAAAGCCAGGATTGCCGTCGCAACCCCGGTAGTTCGAAATCCAAGCAAAGTAATCCCTAGTGCCTCGCGCAAGGCTAAGGCACGACCAGCGTATCGCCGGCTTTAAGTAGAAAATTGGTGGTCATGTCTTTCCCTGACATCAACTCGCTGTAGTCGACGCGCAGGATCTCTTGTCTAGCCCCATTGAGCCGCACGACCTTAATGTCGCCTTTATCGGCGAATTTGTCGAGCCCGCCCGCCATGCTTATTACCTGCAGCACTGACGTTTGACCTGACATATGCACGGTGCCGGGTTTCAGCACTTTGCCCTGAACGTAGACGAGATTACCTTCGGTGCCGGTGACGACAACGCTCACCTGCGGATCAGGTATGAAAGCCTCAAGCTTGGCAGCGATTTGCTTCGCGACAGCGGTGGCATCAAGCCCCGCAACATTGACCTGCCCTGCCAGCGGGAAGGTAATGCTGCCATCGGGGAGTACGCGTACATCCTGTTTGAGCTTGTCTTCGCCCCACACGGAAACAGAAAGGTTATCTCCCGGACTCAGCCGGTAAGTCGGGTCGTTTTCGACGGCATTGGAAATGCTGGGCCAAACGGCCAGCGCGCACAGCACAGGTATCAATGAACGGAACATCGGGATCCCTCCGTCTAAGTAGCCATGCAAGGAGTTTAGAACAAAAAAACCTAGTCAAATCACTCTAGCCTATTTCAAGCCAAAGAAACTACTACACAGCAATCACCTTGAGCTTCTGGGCGGTCAATTCCGCCAATGCAACACACCCGAAACCGGAACGTTAGTGCAAAACAGCAAAATAGTGTTATTTAACAACAGGTTGGAGCAAGCAAACCACCCTCCACGTATTCCGCGCCAATATTAACTACACCATGCCCGCTTGAGCCGGCTCACCTGCGACACTGTCAACCTGGCTATGACTACGTTTGCCAGCGCAACTAATTGATATCAACAATTACAAACCAAGTATCATTGCAAGACAGACATCATCCGCAAAAACAATACATAAAGCTGTGTGTCTACACAGCCACCAGAGTGACTGTCTAAATAACCCTTATTGCCAAATAACGTTAACTACCACCTATATCTTCCGTCGGTTGGCGACCACAATAAAACCAAATAGCGCGGAAGAAAATAACCATGCTGCCGCAGAAAGCGGTACTGCATTGGGTTGGTTGATGTCAGATACCTCAACCAGACTTTTATCCTGGAGAGATGAATCAATCTTGAATTGCTTATTGTCAACCGCCGCCATTAATCTGTCACGCGAAGAAGAATTGACGGATACATCCACGCCCGAGTCAGCGTGATGTATGACACTGTTAACTTTCGCAGAATGGGCATCATCAACGTAAATATCAGTGATCAATGAAGGCAAGCCAAGGCTCTTTCCAAAAGTAAGCAGCGCGCCACCCGTGTGCTCTTTGAGAGCCGTACAAAGTTGAGGCCCTAACTCCTCGCAAGCGCTGCCTATGCGACTAATTTCATAGGCCAAACTGGTCGCCTGAGCACTAGCAATGGCTGCACCATTCAGGATCACAGAAAACAACACAAATTTAATGACAAGTGTTGAGCGCATAACACCGCCTCCTTGCGTAGGGGGTTATTCTTTTGTCGGTTGAAGGAATCTGTATCGGCTAAATTGAGCCTATAAGCACATCGCCATTACGTCAACAGCTCGTCACAATAATAAATCGAAATTTCCCTTCATGGAGGGCGGCGTCAAAATAACGCCACAAACACCACGTCAGCTCTGTGAATTCTATCCATGTGAAATAGCTTCACGCATGGGCGTCAGCCCGCATCAGGATGCTGGCCCACGACCCGGCGCAGCGCCTTACACCGGGCAACGAGGCACCTGGGCAATGGCATGGGCTCGACCGCCGACGACGCCTGTAAAGGCGGGGTTTATCGGCAACTTTCTGAAAATACCCGGCGACCAAGAGTTTTTGACGCATGAAGGCGCATGCAGGTAAAGCCTCCCCGTGCATTCCCAGCCCTGGAACACTGTAGAAGTCTCGGCGCTGTGACAGGGAACCATGCTCAACCTCCCTGGCACCCGCGCCGAGCAGATCAATGCAATGCGCGTAAAAGGCATCGCGATTGAAGACAGGATGAATGACTGACCTTTACTTCGGTTGCGCCACCGTACGCAAATAAGGTTTCACCGTCTTGAAGCCATCCGGGTACTTCTTCCTTGCGTCGTCGTCGGATACCGACGTAGGGATGATCACGTCCTCACCCGGACGCCAGTTCACCGGTGTGGCAACCGTGTGCTTGGCGTTTAACTGAATAGCATCGAGCAGCCGTAACACTTCATCGAAGTTGCGCCCGGCACTCATCGGGTAGACCAGCATCGCCTTGATCTTTTTATCCGGGCCGACAATGAACACTGAACGCACCGTGGCGTTGTCCACGGCAGTACGAGCGCCGCCACTGGCGTTCGGGTGAATCATGTCGTAGAGCTTGGCCACGACCAGATTCTCGTCGCCGATCATGGGGTAGTTGACCGCATGGCCCTGGGTTTCTTCGATGTCTTTGGCCCAGGTCTGATGGTTACCGACCGGGTCGACGCTGAGGCCGACAATCTTGGTGTTGCGTTTGTCGAACTCCGGCTTGAGCCCGGCCATATAACCGAGCTCAGTGGTGCAGACCGGGGTGAAGTCCTTCGGATGTGAGAACAGGATGGCCCACTTGTCGCCAATCCATTCGTGGAAATGGAGCGTGCCTTCGGTGGTTTCGGCGGTGAAATCCGGTGCTTCGTCGCCAATACGAATGGTCATGTGCGTTCTCCTCGCTGTGAAGGGTAGGGAAACTCTCGGAACGATCCAGTATAGGAGACCTTGAAGACTTCGCTCTGCACCCCGCCGAAGAGCTGGCGCCAGCGATAAATGCCCGGACCTATCGGAGCTTTCCACCCGGCCCCCATTCACTGAGCACCTATCTGGCGTGTCCTCTCGAACTGGTGCTGCACGCCGATTTACGAGACTAAAACTTCATCCGGAAATGCTGCCTATACTGCAATCCGGGGTCGATAGAGAAAACGGACACAACCCAGGAGACGTAAGGGATTGCCTCCTGTCGGTAGTGCTTACGTACGATTTTTTCCGAAATCTGCGGGTTCCCCAATCCAACTGCCCTGATTGTCTGCGCTAAGGACCTGACAGATGAATGTGATCGAATATTTTGATCGAGTAAGAATCATCAATATCTCGTCAAGACAGGATCGCCGTTTAGAAACAGTAGAAGAATTCACTCGCAACGGCTTTCACATCGATGATGAAAAAATAGGCTTTTTTGAGGCTGTTACGCCCAGTGAGGGAAATGGCTTCCCGAGCGTCGGGGTCAGAGGCTGCTTTTTGAGTCATCTGGGGGTGCTGGAAGAGGCAATGCGCCTGAATTTGAAAAATATCTTGATCATGGAGGACGACATACAGTTCTCCAGACATATTTCTCAATATGGGAGAGCGGCGATCGAGTCTCTGGAAGGTATGGAGTGGGACATCGTCTATTTTGGGCATCCGTTTGAAGAAAATTCAAACTTGCCCGCTTGGAAAGCAGTCGACCGGCCAATACATTTGGCCCATTTCTATGCTGTAAACGGGAAATGCTTTGGGAAATTAAGGGATTTTTTATTCCAGGTTCTGGAGCGACCACCGGGACATCCTGACGGAGGTCCGATGCATTATGACGCTGCTCTCAATACGCTTATTCATAAGAATAAAGAAATTCTGGCTTACTACTTTACCTGGAATTGTGGCTATCAAAGGCCCTCGCGGACGGACCTGCATGAGCTTTCCATCTTTGACAGGGTGCCTCTCCTACAGCCGGTAATGGGTATGCTCAGGAGGTTAAAGGCAAAGAACCTGAGAAGAACTCGATAGTTTTCTCTCTTTAGGGAAGGTCTGAAGTATCCAATGCCTGACGTAACCAACCCGGCACGGCGCAGTAGCCGTGTCCGGGTGATTATGGCGGACCGCCCTCCTCATTTGCGCGCCAACTTGTACCGGACGCACTCCTCGTAAAAGCTCTCGCGCAGGGCTGCGGGCTTCATCCGCGAATGACTGTCATAGGTCTGCTCGGTAATGCCCATCGCCATCATGTGCATCCACGGTTTGCTGAACTTGTAGGTATGTAACTTTTGCCGCGCTGCATACAGTGAAACCCCGGACAGCTTGAGTTCCTGGGCTCTCGCCGCAGTACCTGCGCCCCAGCTGCAAATGTAACGATCATTCGAGGCCAGTTCTTTGGCCTGGACAGAGGCGGCAACGCTCGCCAGGCCTAACGAAATCAGCGCAACCATCACATTCCGCATTTGCATTCGATCCTAACTATCTGAAAATTAATTGATTCTGATCAAAAGTTTCAGTCCTCGGGGCCAGCAAAATGCCTTAAGTGCGCTATCGCCTGTTTTCTCAGTGTCTTACGGACATTTCTGGCGAGATTTCAATCCTTAGCTATAGCTAACACCCTCTCAATGCAATCAAGTGAGGCAACGGAATGTCAGTCGCAAAGAAAATGACAGTGGGGCAACTGACGATGTTGACAGCCGTCAATATGTTGGGCTCCGGCATTGTGCTGCTCCCCACAAAACTTGCCGAAGTCGGCGGTATTTCTATCCTTTCCTGGCTGATCACGGCCACTGGCTCCCTGGCGCTGGCCTATGCCTTTGCGCGCTGCGGGATGCTCAGCCGAAAGACCGGGGGCATGGGCGGCTATGCCGAATACACCTTCGGCAAGGCGGGCAACTACATCACGAACTACACCTATGGCCTCTCGCTGCTGATTGCCAACGTGGCGATCAGTATTACCGCGGTCGGCTATATCCAGGAACTGTTCCATATCAAGCTTGATTCACTGCAAGTGGGTCTGGCGACTATCGCTCTGTTGTGGATCACCACGTTCGCCAACTTCGGCGGCGCGCGGATTACCGGCCGGATCGGTGCGATCACGGTTTGGGGGGTGATTGCGCCGGTGGTGCTCGTATCCACCGTTGGCTGGTACTGGTTCGACAGCAGTGTCTACGCCGCCGGCTGGAACCCCCACAACATGGGCTGGTTCGAAGCCGCAGGTGCATCGGTGGCGATCACCTTGTGGGCATTCCTCGGTCTGGAGTCGGCGTGCGCTAACACCGATGCCGTAGAAAATCCGGAGAGGAACGTACCGATTGCGGTACTCGGCGGCACCCTCGGCGCGGCGGTGATCTACATCGTCTCCACCAACGTCATCGCCGGTATCGTCGACAACCCTGAACTGGCCTCCTCCACTGCACCGTTCGGGCTGGTCTTTGCCAAGATGTTCACTCCTATGGTCGGCGACATTGTGATGGCCGCGATGGTACTGGCGTGCATCGGTTCGCTGCTGGGCTGGCAATTCACCATCGCTCAGGTCTACAAAAGCTCCGCGGACACCGGGTACTTCCTGTCGATCTTCGCCAAGGCCAACAAGGCCGGAACACCCATTGTCGGCATGCTGGTGCTGCTGGCAGTGCAGACGGCGCTGGCTTTTCTCACCATCAGCCCTGACCTGAGCAAGCAGTTCGACACTCTCGTCAACCTCGCGGTGGTCACCAACCTGGTGCCCTACATCCTCTCCATGGCCGCGTTGATGACCATTCAAAAGGTATCCAACGTTCCGGCGGGCACGGCGCTGGTGACCAACATCATTGCATGGGTGGCGGCGGCTTACAGCTACCTGGCGCTGTACAGCTCGGGCGCGCAGGCACTGATGCTCGGTGGCGTGGCAACGATCTTTGGTTACACGCTGTTCGGCTTCGTCAACAACCGCCTGATCCGCCTCGAAGCGTTCAATAACAGCGTACCGACACAGACCGTCAGCGCTCAGCACATCACGGGCGAGCCGGTGCCGGTCAATAACTTGCAAGCAGTCAGAGTAGAGGCTTAATCATGACGGAATATAGACAGACGCTCGGCATGCTCACACTGTTGGTCAGCAGCCCGCCGGACAAACGCACCGTCTTTGGTCGCGCCCTGCATCAGTTGATCAACGATGTGGAGGAGCGCGCCGTTCGGGTACTGGCGTCGGAAACCTTGAGCGACGCCACGTCGATCCTGCGCTCGGACCCGGCCATTCAATGCGTGTTGCTCAGCTGGGAAATGGACAAAAGCGAAGGCCACGAGGAATGTATCCAACTGCTGGTCAGCCTGCGCGAGCGCAACACCCGGGTGCCGGTCTTCCTGATCAGCGACCGCAGCACCGCGTCGAGCATTCCGCTGGTGGTCATGCAGCACGCCGACGACTTCATCTGGTTGCCCGAGGACACCAGCCGCTTCCTCAGCGGGCGCATCCTGGCGGCCATCGAGCGTTATCGCCAAGCCGCACTGCCCCCCATGTTCGGAGCGCTGGTGAAGTTTTCCCGAACCTATGAGTACTCGTGGCACACCCCTGGACATGCCGGCGGCACAGCGTTTTTGAAGAGCACCGCGGGGCGCGCCTTCTACGAGTTTTTTGGCGAGAACCTGCTGCGTTCCGACCTGTCGATTTCAGTCGGTGAACTCGGTTCGCTGCTCGATCACAGCGGCCCCATCGGCCAGGGCGAGCGCTACGCCGCCAAGGTGTTCGGGGCCCACCGCACCTACTACGTCACCAACGGATCGTCGATGTCCAACCGCGTCATCCTCATGGCCAGCGTCACCCGCAATCAGATCGCCCTGTGCGACCGCAACTGCCACAAGTCCGCCGAGCATGCGATGACCCTGTCCGGTGCGATTCCGACCTATCTGGTGCCGACCCGCAACCGCTACGGCATCATCGGCCCGATCCTGCCGCAAACCCTGAGCAGCGACGGCGTGAAAGCCGCTATCGCCAGCAACCCGCTGGTCAAGCAAGGCATCGACCCGACACCCGTCCACGCCATCATCACCAACTCCACCTACGACGGCCTGACTTACAACGTCACCCGCGTCGAAGAGTTGCTGGGGCAAAGCGTCGATCGTCTACATTTCGATGAAGCCTGGTACGGTTATGCGCGTTTTAACCCGCTGTACCGCGAGCGCCACGCCATGCACGGCAGCCCGGACGATCACGACGACTCGAAGCCGACTGTGTTCGCCACCCAGTCGACCCACAAGTTGCTGGCCGCCCTGTCCCAGGCCTCGATGATTCACGTGCGTAACGGCCGCAACCCGATCGAACACGGGCGCTTCAACGAGTCGTACATGATGCACGCCTCGACCTCGCCCAACTACGCGATCATGGCTTCCTGCGACGTCAGCTCGGCGATGATGGAAGCGCCCAGCGGGCAAATCCTCACCACCGAATCGATCGAAGAAGCCATCAGTTTTCGCCAGGTTGTCTCGCGCATGCACAACGAAATGTTGGGCAAGGATGACTGGTTCTTTACCTGCTGGCAACCGCCGACCGTGCAGGTTGGCGCGGCCACCGTGCCGTTCCATGAAGTCGACCCGGTGCTTTTGAAAACCGAGCCGAACTGCTGGGTACTGCATCCCAACGCGGTATGGCACGGCTTCGGTGACATCGAAGAAGGCTACTGCATGCTCGACCCGATCAAGGTCTCGGTGCTCAGCCCCGGCATGGGCGACGACGGCAACCTGCTCGACTCGGGTATCCCGGCCTGTGTACTCACGGCCTACCTGGGACGTCAGGGCATCGTGGTCGAGAAAACCACCGACTTCACCATCCTGTTCCTGTTCTCCATCGGCATCACCAAAGGCAAATGGGGCACCTTGCTCAATGCCCTGCTCGACTTCAAACGCGACTATGACGACAACGTCGAACTGGAGCTGTGCCTGCCGGATATGCTGGCCGCCAACCAGACTCGTTATGCCGGCATGGGCCTCAAGGACCTGGCCGACGAAATCTTCGCTGCCATGAAGAAACACAAAACCACCGCCAACATGGCCCAGGCGTTCGGCACACTGCCGAAAGCCGAATTCAGCCCGGTGGAGGCCTACGAAAAACTGGTCAGAAACGACATCGAACGGGTGACACTCGAAGAAGCCGCCGGACGTATCGCCGCGACCGGGATCGTGCCGTATCCACCGGGCATTCCATTGCTGATGCCGGGTGAAAACGCCGGGCCTGCGGACGGGCCTTTGCTGGCGTATCTCAAGGCGCTGGAAGCCTTCGACAAATCCTTCCCGGGTTTCACCCATGACACCCATGGAATCGAAAGCGAGGGCGGAGTTTATAGCTTGCTGGTGTTGAAATGAGCTAGCGCCTGTACGTGCTGCGAAGAAAAAAACGGGCGCCTTGAGGGCTAATACTGGTCAGTTAAGGCGCAAAACCTGTGGGAGCGAGCTTGCTCCCACAGAGTCGGGTTCAAACCCTGACATTGCGTCCCGGCAACGATGATCGCTGGCTGGTTTCCCAATCCTGCACAAGCCCGACGGGCGCATCGGACGCCGGCAGCATGGTGCGCCCGCGAACCAGATCGGAAGCACGTTCGGCCAGCATGATGGTCGGTGCGTTGAGGTTGCCGTTTGGCTCGGTCGGGAACACCGATGAGTCGATCACCCGCAAACCCGCGATGCCCCGCACACGCAACTCGGAATCCACCACGGCCATCTCGTCCTCGCCCATGCGGCACGAGCCGCAGGGATGGTAGGTGCTTTCGAGGTTTTCACGCACGAAGGCGTCGATTTCTTCGTCGGTGTTCACCTGTGGCCCGGGCGCGATCTCGCCGTCGCGGAAGCGGTCCATCGCCGGCTGGCCGATGATTTCGCGGGTCAGGCGGATGCAGCGGCGGAAACCTTCGCGGTCTTCTTCGCGTTGCAGGTAGTTGAATTGAATCTCTGGATGTTCGTAAGGGTCAGCGGAACGCACCCGAACATAGCCGCGGCTCTTCGGTTTGTTCGGCCCGGTGAGCACCATGAAGCCGTGGCCCTTGATCGGTTTGTTGCCGTCATAACGCATGGCCGCGGGCAGAAAGTGGAACTGAATGTCCGGCCAGCGCAGGCCCTTGTCCGAGCGAATGAAACCACCGGCCTCGAAATGGTTGGTGGCGCCGAGTCCGTCCTTGAACAACAGCCAGCGCAGGCCGATCAACAGTTTGCTCAGCGGGTCCATTTTGCTATTGAGCGTCACTGGCTCCTTGCAGCCGAACTGGATGTATACCTCGGCGTGATCCTGCAGGTTCTCCCCTACTCCCGGCAGGTCATGGCGCACGCCGATCCCGGCTTTGCGCAGAACCTCGGCCGGGCCGATACCGGAGCGTTGCAACAGGTGCGGCGAACCGATGGGGCCCGAGGAAATCAGCACCTCACGGTTGCAATACACCTGATGGGTCTGGCCTTCGTGGTCATACATGACGCCGACGGCTCGCTTGCCTTCAAGGATGATCTGACGAGTCATGGCATGGGTGATCACGGTCAGGTTCGCACGCCCCATGGCCGGGCGCAGGTAAGCGTTGGCCGTGGAGCAACGCACGCCGTTTTTCACCGTCATGTGCATCGCGCCGAAACCTTCCTGCATGTAACCGTTGCAGTCCTCGGTCTTGATGTAGCCCGCTTCTGCGCCGGCCTCGACCCAGGCCCCGTACAACGGGTTTTTCATGTGATTGCCGTTGGTGGTGTGCAAGGGGCCGGTGCTGCCGCGATAGCCGTCACCGCCCTCCTCGTAATGCTCTGCCCGTTTGAAGTAAGGCAGGCAATTGCGATAGCCCCAACCCTCTGCACCGAGGGACTCCCATTCGTCAAAGTCATAGGCGTGGCCACGGATGTACACCAGGCCATTGATCGACGAAGAGCCACCCAGCACCTTGCCCCTTGGGCAGTGAATGCGCCGCCCGTTGAGGAACGGCTCCGGCTCGGTCTCGTAGCGCCAGTTGTACTTCTTGGTGTTCATCGGGATTGAAAACGCGCTCGGCATCTGGATCACCACACTGCGATCACTGCCGCCGAACTCCAGCACCAGGACCGAGGTCGCCGGGTCTTCGCTCAAGCGGTTGGCCAATACACAACCTGCCGAGCCCGCGCCAATGATGATGTAGTCGTATTTTTGTGTAGCCATGATTATCTCCGGACCGCCGATTCGTCGAAAACGGGCAACGACGGCTTGGTCAACGTGTCGCCGGTGGTGTATTGCGGGGATGTTTTTTCGATGTGCTGGATGACGATTTCTTCGCGCTTGAGGTCGATCGAGCGGCTGAACCAGTAGTACACCAGCCCCGACACGATCAGCCCGACGAGCCAGGCGATGTCGATGCTGCCGAGCGCTTTGGCGAGCGGGCCGACATAGACTTCACGCTGCTCAACGCCGTCGTAGATGTAGAAGAACGGGATCATCGAAATGAAGCCGATGGCATACGCCGCGATGCCGCGCAGGCCCCAGCTGCCGTAGATGTTGCCGTGGGGCATGAAGAAATGCGGGATGGCGTAGCGGCCCTTGCGGACGAAGAAGTAGTCGGTCAGGTTGACCGAGGTCCAGGGCACCAGGAAGTACAGCATCACCACCAGGTAGATGCCCAACACCGACAGGCCTTTGCCCGAACTCTGGATGCTCAGCGCCACGCCCAGTTGCAGCAGGATCACGAAACCAATCGCCAGGATGCGCGCCTTGCGGGTCGGTTCGATGTGCTTGATCGAGTCGACGCAGGTCAGCGTGGTCAACTTCGCGCTGTAGATGTTCATGGCGATGACCGGCAGGAACGCCAGGATCGTGACGACCACTACCACGGTCCCCATCAGCGGCGACACCGTGTTGCCCACTTGCCCAAGAGCCACCAACACATCAGTGGAATGAAGGTGATCGGCCAACCAGCCACCCACGGAAATCATCCATGCGCCGGACAACGAGGCCCCCAGGAACACCACCGCGATCAGTTTGCCGCTGGAGGTGTTCTTCGGCAGGTAACGCGAATAGTCAGACACATACGGGGCGTAAGCGATGTTGTAACTCGCCGCTGCCGCGAACTGGGCGATGAAACCCGTCCAGTTGAAGCCCAATGGCGCCGGGGCCACTTCACCGGCCGCGAGTACCGGCACCGCGGCATCGGGAACCCAGCCCATCAGCACCGCCAACGTCACCAGGCCGTAAAGCGGAAGAGACAGGTACAACGCCCATTTGAAACTGCGGTGCATCCAGTCATGACCAAGGATCGCCAATACGGCCGCCGGTATCGTCACCGCCACCGCGATCACCGCGGGGTTGAAGCCGAAGAGCGTGTGTAGCCCTTGCATCATCAACACCAGGTTGACGATGTTGAAACCGGCGAACACAAACAGCGTCGCCAGCAGCACCAGGATCACACCGCGATAGCCGAACTGCGCACGGGACTGGATCATCTGCGGCAAGCCAAGGTGCGGGCCTTGCGAGCCGTGAAACGCCATGAACAGCGTGCCGAACATGATGCCCAGCGTGCCGGCGAGTGTGGTCCAGAGCGCGGTCAGGCCGACGCTCGGGCCGACGAAGCCGATGGTCATGGTGAAGAAAGTGAAATTGCCGAGGAACCAGAACGGGCCCTGGCTCGACAGTTTATCGGTGCGCTCGCTCTCCGGGATGAAATCGATTGAATGGCTTTCGACGACGGGTTTGTCGTCCAGGACCGACACGCTCAGGGCTGACTTGGCGTTAGTGTTCATGATGGTCTCTTATTGTTGGAAGATCATGACGAGATAACTGCATTGTTTTGGGTGAACGACGCCCCTGTGGGAGCGGGCTTGCTCGCGAAAGCGGAGTATCAGTCCACATCAATGTTGGATGTGCCGGCCTATTCGTCGGAACGCCGCCCGGAGCAAGCCCGCTCCCACAGGGATTGAGTCAGCCATGACTCAGGGCAGCGTGATCCAGACCGCCTTGGTTTCGAGCAGATAATCGAGCTGCTCCGCGCCCAGGTCCTTGCCGAATCCGGATTGCTTGTAGCCACCGAACGGCATCGACGGGTCGAGGGTGCCGTGGGCGTTGACGTAGACCGAACCCGCTTTCAACCGGGGGATCAGGCTGTGCACCTTTCCAAGGTCATTGGAATACAGTGCGGCCGCCAGGCCGTAAGGCGAGTCATTGGCCAGGGCCAAAGCCTCTTCTTCATCGTCGAACGGTGCAGTAACCAACACCGGACCAAAGATCTCTTCCTGGACGATGCGCATGTCGTTGCGGCAATGGGCAAAAATGGTCGGCTCGACGAAGAAACCGGGGCCCTCGACAGGCTGGCCGCCGTAGACCAGTTCGGCGCCTTCTTGCTTGCCGGTTTCGATGTAGTCGGTCACTCGCGCCTTCTGCAACGCCGAGACCAACGGGCTGATGAAGCAGTCTGGATCCAGACCCGGTGCGATTTTCAGCGTGCGGGTGTAAGCGATCAGTTCGCGCAGGAATTCGTCGTAGACACTGCGATGAATGTAGGCGCGAGTACCGGCATCACACACCTGACCGGAGTTGAAAAACACGCCGTTGGCAATGGCCTGGGCGGCGGCCGGCACGTCGGCATCGGCCAATACGATTACCGGTGATTTTCCTCCGAGTTCGAGGGTTAGTCGCTTCATTTCGTCCAGTGCCGCGCGGCCAACGGTACGGCCGACCGGGGTCGAGCCGGTGAAGGTGAGCTTGTCGATACCGGGGTGCGTGGCCATCGCCGCACCGACCACGCTGCCGCGTCCGGTCACGATATTGATCACCCCGTCCGGGATGCCGGCTTCCTGCACCAACTCGGCAAAGCGCAAGGCGGACAGCGAGGTCAGTTCGGCGGGTTTGACCACCACGGTGCAACCGGTTGCCAGCGCCGCGCCGAGCTTCCAGGCCATGGTTTGCAGCGGGAAGTTCCAGGGCACGATGGCGCCGACCACACCTACCGCTTCCTTGCGGGTATAAGCCAGGTAGTTGCCGGGCAACGACGGTTCAACGGTTCGGCCATGCAGCTTCGTCGCCCAACCGGCGAAATAACGCAGCGTATCGACCGTGCCCTGGATATCGACATCCCGCGCAAAGGCGACTGACTTGCCCATGTCGATCGATTCGATTTCCGCCAGTTCGGCGGCGTTGCTTTCAATCAGGTCCGCCAGACGTTGCATCATCCGCTCGCGTTCCGCCGGTTTGGCCTGGCGCCAGGCACCACCGTCAAACTGTGCGCGGGCGGCTTGCACGGCGCGATCCAGATCCTGTGTGGTGCCCATCGGAATACGCGTGATCAGGCCCTCGGTCGACGGCTCGATAACATCGGATGTCTGCCCGTCACTGGCCTCGACAAAGGCGCCACCGATGAACATTTTCTGAACCTTGCGGAGGAAGGTCTGGGTGGCTTCGGATACACCAAATTTCTGGAGATACTGCTTAACGATCGTGTCCATTTTCATTCCCTCTGTGCGGCGGTCGGATCACGCCGTGGCCGTGGTGGTTTCGCTCATGGCGTGCCGTGCTTGAGCCCGCTCATGAAAGATGAAACCGATGCTGTTGAGCAGCAGTTGCGCCGCCAGAATCGAGGTCATGCCGGAAGGATCATAGACCGGTGCGACCTCCACCAGATCCATGCCAACGATGTTGCCTTGGCTGCGTTTGGCCAGGGCCTGGATGATTTCCAGCACTTCGTAATAGAGGAAGCCGCCGTGACTTGGGGTGCCGGTGCCAGGGGCGATGGACGGGTCGAAACCGTCGATGTCGATGGTGATGTAGTAGTTGATGTTCTGCGGGATCAACGCCAGCACACCTTCGACGCCGAGGCGGCGCACATCACGGACCGAAAGGATCTTCGAGCCGGCCGCGTGGGCGGCTTCATAGTCGTCACGATTGGACGAAGACACGTTGCGGATACCCATCTGGGTCATGCCGACAATGTGGTTCATTTCGGACGCGCGGCGCAGCGGGTTGCCATGGCCGTAGCGAACACCGTGGCGCTCGTCGACGAAGTCCAGGTGCGCATCGAAGTGGATGATGTGGATCGGGCCGCGGCCCTCGAACGCCTTGATCACCGGGGCGTGAACCGAATGATCGCCACCGAGTACAACCGGCATGACGCCGGCATCCAGAATCTTGCGCACGGCGTATTCGGTGTTCTCGTTACTGGTGACCATGTCGGTGTGCACGATGTCGGCATCACCGACGTCGACCATGCGCACGTCAGAGGCGGTCAGGTACATGACGTCATCTTCGTGGTCATAGGCGCCGGCATGGCCGAAGGAAAACAGGGTCGATGCCTCACGAATGCCGCGTGGTCCGAAGCGTGCGCCGGAACGCCACTGGGTACCCATGTCGTTGGGCACGCCGAGGACCGCCACGTCCGCATCCAACGCATCCCAATCGGTGCACACCGGGGATTTACCAAAGGTGCAGTGACCCACGAATGGCAGGTTCAGGCGACCGGATTCATAACCGTTGTTCGACATTTCAGGCATCTCCAATTCTTGTTATCAGCTAGCGGACTTGGAAGGCGACCGCCGTTGGAATGACTATGGGCGCAGGTTTTCGTGGAAAAAATGCTAAACATCAGATACTCATATCGGCATTACCGATGCATCCGCGCGTGGGAGGTCCAAGGTGATCCAGCTGCACGATGTCGATCTGAAACTGCTCAGGGTGTTTGCCACGATTGTCAGGTGCGGCGGTTTCTCTGCCGCGCAGGCGGCGTTGAATGCCGGCCAGTCAACCATCAGCGAACAGATGACTCATCTGGAAACCCGCCTGGGGGTCAAACTCTGTCAACGCGGGCGCAGCGGCTTTCGCCTGACCGAGCAAGGCGTGGCGATCCACGAAGCCACTCAGCGTCTGCTCTCGGCGGTGGAAAACTTCTGCATGGACGCTGACGTACTCAAGCAGCACATCAGCGGCAAACTCAATCTGGGGATCATCGACACCACCATTACCGATCCCGATTCTCCACTGCCGCGAACCACCCAGCGCTTCGTCTCCAGAGGGCATGATGTGCACCTGAACGTGTACGTCGGCACCCCCGCAGAACTGGAAGAACGCGTGCTCGACGGCCGACTGCACCTGGCCATCGGGCACTTCCCGATCTACGTTCCGGGGCTGTTGCACTCGCCGCTGTATCAGGAAGCACTGGGCTTGTATTGCGGGCGGCGGCATCCGCTGTATGGCAGCAAGGCGGAGGGCGACGAACTGCTCGAAGAGATTGCCGCGAGCCGGATTGTGGTCAGGGGCTACATGCAGCAATACGATCTGGAACACTTGGGCGTCAGTAAGGCTGCGGCTACGGTGGACAACATCGAAGCGCTGGCGATTCTGCTGATCTCCGGCGCCTATCTGGGCTTTCTGCCGATGCACTTCGCAGCTCAGTGGGTCAAGACCGGCGAGATGCACCAACTGGCGCCCACCAGCTTGCAACTGATGTCGCCATTTGACGTGATCACCCGACGCGGCACTGCCCCGCCGCCGATCCTTCAGGCGTTCCTTGAGGATCTGGCCGCCTGTTCGCGCAAAACCGGCAACACCTGACAGACACGGCGCGTGCCGGTCATACTCATTCTGTTCGCAACCCTTGCAGGCCACCTATGCGCATCCACGTCACCTTCATCGACCGCGTCGGCATCACCCAGGAAGTGCTGGCCCTGCTCGGTGGGCGCCGTTTCAATCTGGATGCCGTCGAGATGGTGCCGCCCAACGTTTACATCGATGCGCCCACCCTCGGGGCCGATGTACTGGAAGAGCTGCGCGAGGCTTTTCTTGGGGTGCGGGGCGTGCAAGCGGTGACGATGGTCGACATCCTCCCGGGGCAGCGCCGACGCTTGCAACTCGATGCCTTGCTGGCGGCCAGCACCGACCCGGTGTTGGCGGTGGATGAGCGAGGTCATGTGCTGCTGGCCAACCCGGCGCTGATCGCACTCTGTGGCCGTGAACCCGCCGGTGAGCCGTTGACGGCGCTATTCGATGATCCTTCGCTGCATCACACATTGATCGAACACGGTTTTCGTCTGCCCATGCACGAGGTCAGTCTCGGTGGTCAGACGCTGCTGCTGGACGCCATGCCGATCACCGATGCCGGCGCCCTGCTGACCCTGTATCAACCGAACCGCATCGGTGAACGCCTCTCGGCGCTGCATCATGACCACGCCGAAGGTTTCGACGCGCTGCTCGGCGAGTCTCCGGCGATTCGGACCCTCAAGGCCCGCGCCCAGCGCGTTGCAACGCTCGATGCACCGCTGCTGATTCAGGGCGAAACCGGCACCGGTAAAGAGCTGGTGGCGCGTGCCTGCCACGCGATCAGCGCCCGGCATGACTCGCCCTTCCTGGCCCTGAACTGCGCGGCGCTGCCGGAGAGCCTCGCCGAAAGCGAGCTGTTCGGCTATGCCGCGGGCGCTTTCACCGGTGCCCAGCGCGGCGGCAAACTCGGCCTGCTGGAACTGGCCGACCAGGGCACGGTGTTCCTCGACGAAGTCGGTGAAATGTCGCCCTACTTGCAAGCCAAGTTGCTGCGCTTTTTAAGCGATGGCTGCTTCCGTCGGGTGGGTGGCGATCGTGAGGTCAGGGTCAACGTGCGCGTCCTCAGCGCGACCCACCGTGATCTGGAAAAAATGGTCGGCGAAGGCAGTTTTCGCGAGGACCTGTTTTACCGCCTGAATGTGCTCAATCTGCAAGTGCCGCCGTTGCGCGAGCGCGGCCACGACATCCTACTGATGGCCAATCATTTCATGCAGCAGGCCTGCGCGCAGATCCAGCGTCCGGTGTGTCGACTGGCGCCCGGGACCTATCCTGCGCTGCTCGGTAACCGCTGGCCGGGCAATGTACGGCAACTGCAGAACGTGATTTTTCGTGCTGCTGCAATTTGCGAGAATCCGCTGGTAGACATCGACGACCTCGACATCGCCAGAACGGCGGTGGAGCGGCAAAACGACGGTGAGGTTGGCAGCCTGGAGGATGCCGTCGAAGGGTTTGAAAAGAACCTGCTGGAACAGCTCTACAGCAGCTATCCCTCCAGCCGTTTACTGGCGGCACGCCTGCAAACCTCGCACAGTGCGATCGCCATCCGGCTGCGTAAATATGGCATTCCCAACAAACCCTGATGCCTTTGCCGCAATGCATCTTCACCAACACCATCCAACCCTTGTGGGAGCGAGCTTGCTCGCGAAAGCGGACTGACATTCCCTATTAATATCGACTGACACGGCCTCATCGCGAGCAAGCTCGCTCCCACAGGGGTCAAGAACAACCCCCTTTTGTATGCAATTCGATACATCGTATCGAAATCAAGACAAACCCTCTCGAAGCGTCTGGCCCAGACTTCGATCCCTCCTCCGTGCATGCCTGTATTGATTTCAATACGGAAGCTGTACGCCAATCCCGCTAGAAATATCTCAACTCATTGATTTCAAACTAATAAACTAGATTGGCACCGCCCTTGCTATCAACCCTCAAGCCACGCTCGTTGCCCGGCACGAGCCTGTCCATCGTCATCCGCCACCAGCAGTGGATGAGTCTGAACAATGAGGAGTTGATATGAGCGAATTGCGTTTTACCGTCGATCACGAATGGCTGCGTCTTGAGAGCGATGGCCTGATCACCGTGGGTATCACCGCGTATGCCCAGCAAGCGTTGGGTGACGTGGTCTTCGTTCAGGTGCCTGAACTGCGCACCTTCGGCGCTGGCGATGAGGTGGCGGTGCTGGAGTCGGTGAAAGCTGCCAGCAGCGTGTACATGCCCCTGGACGGCGAAGTGGTCGAGGTGAATTCAACACTCGAAAACTCCCCCGAATTGATCAACGAAGACGCACTGGGTGAGGGCTGGTTCTTCCGCATACGCCCCAGCGACACGCGTGCGATGGACGCCCTGCTCGACCAGGCCGCTTACGAGCGCCTGACCAGCGCCGACGCTTGAGGATTTGCGTATGACCACCCTCCTCGATACCCGTAACGAATTCATCGCCCGCCACATCGGCCCGCGTGCCGGCGACGAACAAGCCATGCTCAACCGCCTCGGCTTCGACTCGCTGGAAGCCCTGAGCGCCAGCGTCATCCCCGACAGCATCAAGGGCACCAGCGTCCTCGGCCTCGAAGACGGCCTCAGCGAAGCCGATGCCCTGGCCTTGATCAAATCCATCGCCGGCAAAAACCAGCTGTTCAAGACCTACATCGGCCAGGGCTACTACGGCACGCACACGCCGTCGCCGATCCTGCGCAACCTGCTGGAAAACCCGGCCTGGTACACCGCCTACACCCCGTACCAGCCGGAAATTTCCCAGGGCCGTCTCGAAGCGCTGCTGAACTTCCAGACCCTGATCAGCGACCTCACCGGCCTGCCGATCGCCAACGCTTCCTTGCTCGACGAAGCCACCGCCGCCGCCGAAGCCATGACCTTCTGCAAACGCCTGAGCAAGAACAAGGGCAGCCATGCGTTCTTCGCTTCCGTGCATTGCCACCCGCAAACCCTCGACGTGCTGCGCACCCGGGCCGAGCCGCTGGGCATCGACGTGGTGGTGGGCGACGAGCGTGAACTGAGCGACGTGACGCCGTTCTTTGGCGCCCTGCTGCAATACCCGGCGAGCAACGGTGACGTCTTCGATTACCGCGAACTGACCGAACGCTTCCACGCCGCCAATGCGCTGGTGGCGGTCGCCGCCGACCTGCTGGCCCTGACCGTGCTGACCCCGCCAGGCGAATTCGGTGCCGACGTGGCCATCGGCAGCGCGCAACGCTTCGGCGTGCCGCTGGGCTTCGGTGGCCCGCACGCGGCGTATTTCTCCACCAAGGATGCGTTCAAGCGCGACATGCCCGGCCGTCTGGTCGGCGTCTCCGTCGACCGTTTCGGCAAGCCGGCCCTGCGCCTGGCGATGCAGACCCGCGAGCAACACATCCGTCGCGAGAAAGCCACCAGCAACATCTGCACCGCGCAGGTCTTGTTGGCCAACATCACCAGCATGTACGCCGTGTACCACGGCCCGAAAGGCCTGACCCAGATCGCCAACCGCGTGCATCACCTGACCGCGATTCTGGCCCAAGGCTTGAGCGCATTGGGCCTGAAAGTCGAGCAAGCCAGCTTCTTCGACACCCTGACCCTGAACACCGGTGCTAACACCGCCAAACTGCACGACCAGGCGCGCGCCAAGCAGATCAACCTGCGCGTAATCGATGGCGAACGTCTGGGCCTGTCCCTCGACGAAACCACTTCGCAAGCTGACGTGGAAACCCTGTGGGCCCTGCTGGCCGACGGCAAAACCCTGCCGGACTTCGCTGCTCTCGCCGCTTCGGTGACTAGCACGATCCCGGCCGCCCTGCTGCGTCAATCGCCCATCCTCAGCCACCCGGTGTTCAACCGTTACCACTCGGAAACCGAGCTGATGCGCTACCTGCGCAAGCTCGCCGACAAGGACCTGGCGCTGGATCGCACCATGATCCCGCTGGGCTCGTGCACCATGAAACTCAACGCCGCCAGCGAAATGATCCCGGTGACCTGGGCCGAGTTCGGCGCCCTGCACCCGTTCGCCCCGGCCGAGCAAAGCGCCGGTTATCAGCAACTGACCGACGAGCTGGAAGCAATGCTCTGCGCCGCCACCGGGTACGACGCGATCTCGCTGCAACCGAACGCCGGTTCCCAGGGCGAATACGCCGGCCTGCTGGCGATTCGCGCCTACCACCAGAGCCGTGGCGAAGACCGTCGCGACATCTGCCTGATCCCCTCGTCCGCCCACGGCACCAACCCGGCCACCGCCAACATGGCCGGTATGCGCGTGGTCGTCACCGCCTGCGATGCCCGCGGCAACGTCGACATCGAAGACCTGCGCGCCAAGGCCATCGAGCACCGCGAACACCTCGCCGCGCTGATGATCACCTACCCGTCGACCCACGGCGTGTTCGAAGAAGGCATCCGCGAAATCTGCGGCATCATTCACGACAATGGCGGCCAGGTGTATATCGACGGCGCCAACATGAACGCCATGGTCGGCCTCTGCGCCCCGGGCAAGTTCGGCGGCGACGTGTCGCACCTGAACCTGCACAAAACCTTCTGCATCCCCCACGGCGGTGGCGGCCCCGGCGTCGGCCCGATTGGCGTCAAGTCGCACCTGACCCCGTTCCTGCCGGGTCACGGGACCATGGAGCGTAAAGAAGGCGCGGTCTGTGCCGCACCGTTCGGCAGCGCGAGCATTTTGCCGATCACCTGGATGTACATTCGGATGATGGGTGGCGCCGGCCTCAAGCGCGCCTCGCAACTGGCGATCCTCAATGCCAACTACATTTCCCGTCGCCTCGAAGAGCACTACCCGGTGCTGTACACCGGCAGCAACGGCCTGGTGGCGCACGAATGCATCCTCGATTTGCGTCCGCTGAAAGACAGCAGCGGCATCAGCGTCGATGACGTCGCCAAGCGCCTGATCGACTTCGGCTTCCACGCCCCGACCATGTCGTTCCCGGTCGCCGGCACCTTGATGATCGAGCCGACCGAAAGCGAATCCAAAGAAGAACTGGACCGCTTCTGCGACGCCATGATCCGCATCCGCGAAGAAATCCGCGCGGTGGAAAACGGCACCCTGGACAAGGACGACAACCCGCTGAAAAACGCCCCGCACACTGCGGCGGAAATCGTCGGTAAATGGACGCATCCGTACAGCCGTGAGCAAGCGGTTTACCCACTCGAAACCTTGATCGAGGCCAAATACTGGCCGCCCGTCGGTCGCGTCGACAACGTGTTTGGCGATCGCAACCTGATCTGTGCCTGCCCGTCGATAGCGGACTACCAGGACGCTTAAAAACACCGCTTAACCCCTGTAGGAGCTGCCGAAGGCTGCGATCTTTTGATCTGGCTTCTAAAAAAATCAAAAGATCGCAGCCTCGTTTCACTCGGCAGCTCCTACAGGTGTACGTCTATCCATCCAAGAACAAAAGAGGACTCCACCATGTTCAGCAAACACGACCAGATCAAAGGCTACGACGACGAACTGCTGGCGGCGATGAACGCCGAAGACGCACGTCAAGAACACCACATCGAGCTGATCGCTTCGGAAAACTACACCAGCCAACGGGTGATGGAAGCGCAAGGCAGCGGCCTGACCAACAAGTACGCCGAAGGCTATCCGGGCAAGCGCTATTACGGCGGTTGCGAACACGTCGATGTGGTCGAACAACTGGCCATCGACCGCGCCAAACAGCTGTTCGGCGCCGATTACGCCAACGTCCAGCCGCACTCCGGCAGCCAGGCCAACGCTGCGGTCTATCTGGCGTTGCTGCAGGCCGGCGACACCGTGCTGGGCATGAGCCTGGCCCACGGCGGTCACCTGACCCACGGCGCCAAAGTGAGTTTTTCCGGCAAGTTGTATAACGCCGTTCAGTACGGCATCGACACCGCCACCGGCCTGATCGATTACGACGAAGTCGAACGCCTGGCCGTCGAACACCAACCAAAGATGATCATCGCCGGTTTCTCCGCCTACTCGAAGACTTTGGATTTCCCGCGCTTCCGTGAGATCGCCGACAAGGTTGGCGCTTATCTGTTTGTGGACATGGCCCACGTCGCCGGGCTGGTGGCGACGGGTCTGTACCCGAACCCGATTCCCTTTGCCGATGTCGTCACCACCACAACCCACAAAACCCTGCGCGGTCCGCGCGGCGGCCTGATCCTGGCCAAGGCCAATCCGGAACTGGAGAAAAAACTCAACTCAGCGGTGTTCCCCGGCGGCCAGGGTGGCCCGTTGATGCACGTGATCGCCGCCAAGGCTGTGTGCTTCAAAGAAGCGCTGGAGCCCGCCTTCAAGACCTATCAGGCGCAAGTGATCCGCAACGCCCAGGCGATGGCTAAAGTCTTCATCGATCGAGGCTACGACGTCGTGTCGGGCGGGACCGACAACCACCTGTTCCTGGTCAGCCTGATTCGTCAGGGCCTGACCGGCAAAGACGCCGACGCCGCCCTCGGTCGTGCCGGTATCACCGTGAACAAAAACGCCGTACCGAACGATCCGCAATCGCCGTTCGTGACCTCTGGCCTGCGCATCGGCACGCCGGCGATCACCAGCCGTGGTTTCAAGGAAGCCCAGAGCATCGAGCTGGCGGGCTGGATCTGCGACATTCTCGATCACCTCGGCGATGCCGATGTCGAGGCCCACGTCGCCCGGCAAGCCGCTGTAATGTGCAGCGACTTCCCGGTCTACCGCGACTGATCCGCAGCACTCTTTGTAGCAGCTGGCGCAGCCTGCGTTCGGCTGCGCAGCAGTCGTGAAATCAGGCAATGCGGTGTTTCAGAAAAACCTCGCACTCAGGTTTTACGACTGCTGCGCAGCCGAACGCAGGCTGCGCCAGCTGCTACAAAGAATGCGTTTTTCTGGCGTCAGCGCGGGGCTCTCCCGCTCGCACAAGAGGAAAAAATACATGAGCATACTTGTGGAATCGACCGGCAAAAGCCCGGTAAAAATGCAAGTCGGGGTCAAACTGCGCGGTGCAGAAAAGGTCGCGCGAATTCCGGTGAAGATCATCCCGACCGATGAGTTCCCACGCAAACCCGACTGGATTCGCGTGCGCATACCGACCTCCCCCGAGGTCGACCGGATCAAACAGCTGCTGCGCAAACACAAGCTGCACAGCGTCTGTGAGGAAGCTTCCTGCCCGAACCTCGGCGAGTGTTTTTCCGGTGGCACGGCGACCTTCATGATCATGGGTGACATCTGCACCCGCCGTTGCCCGTTCTGCGACGTCGGCCACGGCCGGCCAAAACCGCTGGACGCCGAAGAGCCGATGAACCTCGCCGAGGCCATCGCCGACCTGCGCCTGAAGTACGTGGTGATCACCTCGGTGGACCGCGACGACTTGCGCGACGGCGGCGCCCAGCATTTCGTCGATTGCCTGCGCGAAATCCGCAAGCTGTCGCCGGGCGTGCAACTGGAAACCCTGGTGCCGGATTACCGTGGCCGTATGGACGTTGCCCTGGCGATCACCGCCACTGAGCCACCCGATGTGTTCAACCACAATCTGGAGACCGTCCCGCGCCTGTACAAAGCCGCGCGGCCGGGTTCGGATTTCGAGTGGTCGCTGGATCTGCTGCAGAAGTTCAAGCGATTGGTCCCGAGTGTACCAACCAAATCCGGCCTGATGCTGGGCCTTGGCGAGACCGACGAGGAAGTCATCGAAGTCATGCAGCGCATGCGTGAGCACGATGTCGACATGCTCACCCTCGGCCAGTACCTGCAACCGTCGCGCAGTCACTTGCCGGTCCAGCGTTTCGTCCACCCGGACGTGTTCGCCTGGTTCGCCGAACAAGGTACGCGGATGGGCTTCAAGAACGTTGCATCCGGTCCTCTGGTGCGCTCGTCCTACCATGCGGACCAACAAGTTCAGCGGGCAACGAGCACTGTGGATTCCCTCCTTACTGCTGGATTCGATTCCCCTTGAAAGCCTCACGCCGTGCGTTGCGCTCTTCTGTGTAGGCTGCGCTCGGCTCGCTGATCAGGTGTTGCATGAAGTCGACGGCCAACGTTTCCTGACCGAGACGGTACTTGCGCAAGAAGTATTCGGTCCTTCGGCACTGCTGGTGAACGTCAAGGATGAGGATGAACTGCTCGCCGTCGCTCACTCGCTCAAGGGGCAGCTCAGCGCTGCTGCCTCGCCTCGTAGACGGCCAGTAAAAGCCATCCTTGACGCAGTCTTTGCCAACCCGCCCGGTGGCGCCCGCTCGTTGAGCGGGACCTCCGGACAAGTCCGCGGACTCAGCCCTTGGCCGCCATCGCCGTGACTTCCACGCGCATGCCTTCAACTGCCAGGGAGGCCACGCCAACGGCGGCCCGAACCGGCCAGGGCTTGGCGAAGAAGCGCTGGTAGACCTCGTTGAAGGCGGCGCGGTCAGCCATGTCGGTGAGGTAGATGGTCAGATGCAGAACCCGGTCCATGGAACTGCCGGCGTGCTCCAGCGCTACCTTGAGTGCCTGCAGGGTGCATTCGCTTTGCAGGGCGATGTCGCCCAACTCCAGGCTGCCGTCGGCGCGGGTGGGGATCTGAGTGGAGACCAGCAGGCCGCCGAAACCGGCGACATCCGAGGAGATGGACTGCGGATCGGGGTCGGGGAGGAAGGTGAGGTCGTGGTTTGCCATGGGGATCTCTTGCATGAGGTGGTAAAGGGGCCGTCGAGTATATAGCGGCTGGAAAACTCGGTGTGGAACGCCCAGTTTGGCAAGGCCCTGCTCACAGAAAAATCTACAATCCAGGGAAAGGTCATTCCAGTAGCGAGACCAGACGCGGCTCAATTGAGGTCTCAAGCACCTCAAGCAGAGCCAGCGTCACCGGCAGCTTGAAGCGTCGGCGTCCCGCGCTGCCGGGATTGAGGTAGAGCTGTTCGCCGCGCCATTCTATGCGGGGCTTGTGCGAATGGCCGGTGATCACCAGCTTTATGCCTGCATCAAGCACGGCTGGGACATCGGCATTGTCATGTACCAGAAAGACCTGCCATCCGTTCAGGTCGAAACATAGGCAGTCGGCGAGATTTTCCGCCCAAGGGGCGTCCAGATCGTTGTTCCCGCGGACCACGTGCAGCGGGGCTATTGATGCCAGTTGATCGAGGATTTCGGGGCTGCCGATGTCGCCCGCGTGAATAATCCGTTCACAACCCTGCAGTGCAGCAAGGGCTTCGGCGCGGAGCAAGCCATGGGTATCGGAAATCACGCCCACTTTCATGCAACGCTCCAGACCCGGTTCAAGCATCGGAACCTACTCCTCAAAGCGACCCGTGGCGTCACGATCGCGCTCGTATCGTCTCGTGAGCGGAAACGGCGGCAACCAGGACTCACGACGCACGATCCAGCTTTCGTAGGTTGGCATCAGTTGGTCAGGGGCATCCAGGGACCCCAGGTTCACTTCGATTTCGTCGTCGGTGCGCGCAAAAACGGACGAGCCGCAGCGGGGACAGAAAAACCGTCCGGCGTAGTCACGTGTTTCGCCGTCGATCGTCACCGCACTCTGAGGGAATATCGCGCAAGCATGAAAAAGCGCCCCATGATGCTTGCGGCAATCGAGACAGTGACAAAGGCCGACCCGATACGGGAGTCCCGACGCCTCAATTCGGACGTTGCCGCACAGGCAACCACCCGTGAATCGCTCCATGCTGCGTCTCCTCTAAAATCAAGCGGTCGGAATGTGATCCCCCCGACTCAAGGCGCATTCACCACGACATAAGTCACATCGCTGCCCTGATACTGTGGTTGATACAAGGTTGAACCGCACTGCATGTAAGCCGTGTTGTACTGGATGACTTGCACGCAACTGGGGGGCAATTGCGCTGGCGTGAAGATGGACCCGACCACCGCCGCTGTCACCGCGACCGTTGCAGTGACGGCCGCCGCCGTGGCGATCGGATGGTAGTGATCGTCGTAGCCATAGCGGCCCTGCCCATCTACGTCGATGTCCACGTCGCGGCTGTTATCGATGTTGACGTTACGGGTGCTGTTGTTGATGTTGGTTCGGTTGCCGACCGTGTTTCCGGTATTGGCCCGATTGCCCGCGTTGACGTTGGTAGCGCGTTGAGCGGTATTGCCGGTGTTGACGCGCTGAGCCCTTTGAGCACTGGGTGGCGGCGCACGATTGACCGATGCCCTGGCGTGCCCTTGGGCGCGCTGGGGTCGGGCATCCACATAAGTGACCAGGCTCAGCGTCAGTACCGAGGTGGTTACGAGCGATAACAACAGGCTCCACGACATCGTCCTGTTCATGTCATGCCCCTCCCTGATCACTGGCTCTCTTCAAAGGAATCGCCACATCGCCCTTGCGCGGTGCGAAGGTGAAGATCGAGTCCTTGATGCCCGGTTTCAGGTTCCAGCGATACACCGCGCTGTATTCCGGAGAACCCGGTTCATCGGTGGTCGTGATCACCAGTTTGCACGGCAGTGGCTTGTCGGATCGGGTGATCCACAACTGCCAGTCAACACCCTCCTGCCGAAAGGCCAGGTGATCACACAGTTGCCCCTTGATCGTCGACGGGCCGACATACAGCGCCTCTTTCAGCGCATCGATCTGTGCCTGATCGCTGCCAAACAGAAACAGGTCCTCCATGGGCACCTGAATCCCGTAATGGTTTTCTATCAAGTGCAGCGTATCGGAGACGTCAGGCGGTGCATCCACGGTGGTGTAGTACTTGAGAAACGGTGAATACTGGGTCAGTTTCTTGCCGTTATAGAAGAACTCTCGCGTTCGAACATCGCCTTGCGTCTTGGCATACATCCGATCGCGACCCACCACTTTCAAGACAGTAGAGGCCTCGGTCTTGATCTTCTGGCCAGACTCCAGAACGGTATCCCGGGACACTTCGGCGTCGACCTGAAACGTCGGCAGACTGCGTAGGTAGGTGCCCATATCGATGAGTTTATCGACCACTTTCGGGTTGATCGTCGGGGTGGCGTCCGGTGTTGGCGGATCGTCGGCACAAGCGCCCGGGGCCAGCGCAAGGGTGAACAACAGGCAGAAAACACTCGCGTTGGCTTTCATTGATCCCGCTCCTTGGCCTGTGCACGACTCTTAAGCCTAGTCCCGGCGTGACCCGTTCGCCAGAAGGGCAAGAAACCCTATGGGCAAACCCGATTGGAGCACTCTATGATTGAACCCCATGACCACCACGCCTCCGATCCGCCAACCCTGCCCGCCCGGCGCCTGCGACTGCGGGCGTGACCCGCTGCTGGAAACACCGGGGGCGGACGTGCGCATCCTGTTTCTGACCCGTTCGGAAGAAAAGCGCCTGGTCGAACGCCTGGAAAACCTCCAGAGCCTGAGTGATCTGGAACGCCTGCAACAGCGAATGTACGAACAGTTGGGCATCCGCGTGGACATCGTCCCCAGTTTCAACGAAGTACGCACCATGCGCGGTATCGGTATTAACCTCGGCGAACAACCGGGGCTATGCCGCAAAACCCGTCAGTCGATCCCGGCCGCGATTCGTCGCGCACTGGAGAAGCGCCCGGAGATTGCCTACGAGCTGCTCAACGCCAACGACCTGTTGCGCGATGCGTGAAATCAGCCCCATGAACCTCCTCCTCGAAGCACCTGCAAAATTCGTTGCCATGCAACGAAACAGGATCAGCGGTCATACGCAGAGTCTGGCCCGCTGCTATGCCTTCTCATGGGAGCAATGGTTTCAAGCCAGTCAGGGATGAATCTGGACACTCAAGCGTGACCGTGGTCCCGGCACCCGCCAGGTGCGCGAAGAGCAACAGGTGCCAATCCGTAGCAGGAGGTGGCAGATGTTATTCATAGTCAGTTGGTCTATCAGTTCGACAAATCGTAACAGCGCGATCGAGCGTTTCCTCAAGACCGGGGGGGCTCCACCCGCTGGCGTCAAAATGCTGGGACGCTGGCACGCCGTCGGTGGTGCATCCGGTTTTGGCGTGGCAGAGGCCAGTGATCCGGCAGCCATTCAGAAGTGGGTGCTGGAATGGAGCGACCTCATGACCATGGAGGTCCAGGCGGCACTGACCGATGAACAGATAGCGCCGCTGCTGGCGGGCGCTGTCGGCAAGCAATAGTCGTTGGGGCGGCGAGCCGGGCTCGCCGCCTCATGCCTGCGTATCAAGCCTGCCCTTTCAGCGCTTCCAGTACTCTGTGGTGTACGACAGCAGCGCCGTTTCGGACGCAAACCGAACTTTTACCGCTCCCATGGGCGAATCCTGGCGCATTGCGGCCGGCCACCTATGCTCTGAACAAGGTCACCGACATCAATGTCAGCTGGGCCATGGTCTGGCTCGGCGACATGCCGGTGGATTTGACCAAATCCGCGTCAGGTACTCGACCCCCGGGTCAGTTCGACAATGCCTGGATTCAAGCCGTGACCGGAAACATGACCTGGCGATTCTGATGCCCTGCTACTGAAAAAAAACGACTTAATCCATGGAGCAAACACCACTATGAACTTGTCCCGAAAACTGTTTATTGGCGCTGCGCTGGCCAGCCTGCTGCTCGGCGGTTGCACCTCGAAAGTCACCGAGCGTGAGCAGTATTCCGGTTTCCTGTCCAACTACAACAACTTGCAGCAAGTCACCACCACCAGCGGCGAAACAGCCATGCGCTGGGTGAGCCCGTCCTGGAATCCAGATGCCTATAACACCGTGGCCTTCAACAAGCTGGAACTCTACCCGGCGCCCAAGCCCACTGAGCGGGTTAACCAGCAAACCCTGGACGAGTTGCAGAGCTACATGACCAGTAAGGCCAAAGGTGTGCTGAGTCAGAAATATCGGGTTGTAACGAGCGCGAAATCAGCGCCGGCCGGTTCAAAAACCTTGATCCTGCGCGCAGCGATCACCGGGGTGAGTGCCGAAAACGAAGGCATGAAGTGGTATGAAGTGGTGCCGGTTGCCGCCGTCGTGGGGGGTGTTTCCGCTGCCAGTGGTCACCGCGATCAGGACACCACACTGTTTATCGAGGCCGAGTTTATCGACGCCAGCAACAACCAGACCGTGGCCAAAGTGGTGCGCAAAGTCTTTGGCAGCACCCTGTCAAACGCCAGCCAGAAGATCACCACCAAGGATTTCAAAGTGGCGATCGACAAACTGACCAGTGACCTACAAGCATTCATCAAGTAGCCCCCCCGTAGGAGCTGCCGCAGGCTGCGATCTTTTGATCTTGATTTTGTCGGAGTAACAACCGCCGCCAAGATCGCAGGCTTCGCCAGCTCCTACACCGATCGTGTTCATCCCAACCGCTATTTTTTCATCCCTACCCGTCGCCGCATCTCGGCGGTGATCGACTGCCGGGTTTTCTTCAAATCCTTCCAGGGTTCATCACCGACCTTGGCCAGGCGTTCATGCACAGTATGCACGTTCCACTGATTGCCACCCTTGAGCTCGCCCACCTCTTCGCGAAAGATCGGCACCGACACCGGCAGCCCTTCGCGGGTGCGCACGGCGTAGGCGCAGATGGTCGTGGCGCCCAGACCGTTGCGCAGGTAATCGATGAAGATCCGCCCTACCCGGTTCTTCGGGCCCGACACGGCGGAAAAACGCTCCGGCAGCAACTTGGCCATGTGGCTGACGATCGCGTGGCTGAAGTCTTTCACCTCATCCCAACCCAGCTTGCGAGTCAGTGGCACCACCAGGTGAATCCCTTTGCCGCCGCTGGTCTTGAGGAACGCCTTGAGCCCCAGTTCATCGAGTACCGAGAGGGTCAGCTGGGTGGCCTCGACCATGCTTTTCCAGGGCAGTGCCGGGTCCGGGTCGAGGTCGAGGACGAAGCGGTCGGGTTTGTCGAGGTTGTCCGAGGTGGCGTTCCAGGTGTGCAGCTCGACGGTGCTCATTTGCACGGCGCCGATCAGGGCTTCGGCGTTGTTGATGATCATCACCGGTTGGCCGGTGAGTGCCTTGTCCAGGGTGGTGATCCCCGGAATGGCCAGGCGCTCGGCGTTCTTCTGGAAAAACAGTTCGCCGGCGATGCCGTCCGGGGCGCGCACCAGCGCCACGGGCCGGTCCTTGAGCTCGGGCAAAATCCATTCGGCGACGCTGGCGTAATACTCCGCCAGTTGCACTTTGGTGGTGCCGCTGCTGGCGTCGATGACCCGGTCCGGGTGAGTGATGCGGACCTTGCCCTCGCCCAGGCCGATTTGTGAGGGCGCGGGCGCGGCTTTCTTTTTGGCAGGGGTGGAAGGTTTTTCGACAGTGGTTTTTTTCGCGGCTGAAGTCTTCACGGCTTTCGGACGCTCCTCGGTAATGTCTTCGGCAGGTTTGTCGTCACGCAGGCCATGGAACACTGCATGACGGACTGAACCTTCCTTGGTCATTTCGGCAAAAGCGACCTCAGCCAGCAGCGTGGGCTTGAGCCAGTGCACACCCTTGGCGTCAAAACCGCTCGGTGGATTGACCACCGAAATCTTTTTGGTTTGCAGCGGTTTCAGCTGCTCGTAGATGCGCTTGAGCGTCGTCTCGTTGAACCCGGTGCCGACCTTGCCCGCGTAACGCAACTCACCGCTGTCGCGGTCATGCAACCCCAGCAGCAGCGCGCCGAAGGCATTGCGCGAGCCTTTCGGGTCGGTGAAGCCGACGACCACAAATTCCTGCCGATGCTTGCACTTGAGCTTGATCCAGTCGCTGCTGCGCCGCGACACGTAAGGCGAACCCAGACGCTTGCCGATCAGCCCTTCCATCTGCATTTGGCAGGCGCTGTTGAGCAGCGCTTCCGGTTCTTCACTAAAGGCATCGGAGAAGCGCAGTAGCGGGTCTTTGTTGGGGTTTAGCACGGTCGACAGCGCAACCCTTCGCTCCTCGACCGGCACCTCGCGCAAGTCCACGCCGTTGAGGTAAGGCATGTCGAACAGGTAGTAAACGATGTTGCCGCTACGGCCCGAGTCGAAGGCGTTTTGCAAGGCCTGAAAGTCCGGCACGCCCTGCTCGTCGGCGACCACCATTTCCCCGTCGAGCCAGGCCGATTCGAGGCCTAGCGCCGCCAACGCCTCGGCTTGTCTGGGCAGTTTGTGGGTCCAGTCGTGGCCGTTGCGGGTGAACAGTTTGACTTCGTCGTGGTCGATGCGCGCCATGATCCGATAGCCATCGAACTTGATCTCATAGCTCCACTCGCCGCCCGGGGCTTTTTCGACCAGCGTCGCCAGTTCCGGTTTGAGCAGTTCCGGCAATTTGGCTTTGCGGGCGCCCGTCAATGGCGCCGATTTTTCCTTGCGCGCCGGGGTAGCGGTTTTTTTGACCGGTTTGGGTTTGGCAGCGGTCTTCGGCTTTTTGGCAACGATGGTCCGGTCACTGAGCACGCTGTCGGGCTCGGCGGCGACCACGTCGTAATCGCTTTCGGGTTTGGCCGCGCCGTCCTGATGCTTGATCAAAAACCATTGCTCCTGCTTGCCCGGCATGTGCGTGCGCACTAGGTTCCACAGGCCGCCGAGCTTCTCGCCCTTTAGCTCGAATTTGAGCTTGCCCTTGGCGTACGCCTTGGCCGGGTCGTCCTGAGGAATCCACACCCCCCGGTCCCAGACAATCACGTCGCCGGCGCCGTAATGCCCTTCGGGAATGCTGCCCTCGAAGGTGGCGTAATCAATCGGATGGTCTTCGACGTGCACCGCCAGGCGCTTGACCTTGGGGTCCAGTGACGGACCTTTGGGCACCGCCCAACTTTTCAGTGCGCCATCGAGCTCCAGGCGAAAGTCGTAATGCAGCCGTGAGGCGTCGTGCTTCTGAATGCAGAACTGTAACGCATGATCTTTCACGGTTTTTTTGCCCGAACGTTTGCCGGCAACCGGTTCAGAGGTCGCCGAGAAATCGCGCATGCGATTGTAATCGTCCAGGCTCCTGGTCATGGCGCACCGACTGACGACGTAACGGTGCCCCCGATGCCCGAACCGATACGCGTGACAATCAGGGCTACGACGGCAATGCGTTCCACCCGCTGATAGCCAGGGGTCAACAGTTCTTCACCGAACACATCGGGGTCGAGTTCGTGGTAGGTCCAGCCGAACATCGGCGATTCCAGACGCGGTGTCACCGCATCCAGAAACGGGTCGACGCCATCGATCATCGCCACCCCGGTGTACAGCACCAAGGAGCCACCGGGGGCCAACCGATACAAGGCTTGCTCGACAATGCGCAACGACAATTGCGCGCCAAGCGCGCCGCCGCCATGCCGGTAAGCACGCTCGGCCGGGTCGGCCATGTAGGGCGGATTGGCGACGATCAGGTCGAAGTGGCCGTCGACGTCTTGCAGCACATCGCTGGCCTCGATGCTGACGTTAGCCAACTCGGCAAGCGCGACGTTGACCGCCGTCATGCGTAACGCCAAAGGGTTGATGTCCACGGCCAGCACTTCGGCCTCACGGCGTGCGCGGGCAATAACAATCGCTCCGACACCAGCGCCGCAACCAATGTCCACGGCGCGCCTGATCGACGCGAAGCTCTGTTGCAGATGAGCGTGAATCAGTTGTGCAAAACGATAAGTGTCGGGACCGAAGAACACCGCGTCAGCGGCATCAGTGGGGTAACCCGAGTGCACGAACAACAGGTCATCGAGGCTTGACCAGCGCACATGACTTTTCAGTCGACCATTGCATTCCTCGAGGACGCCAGCCTGTTGCAACTGCCGCTGCTCATCCACCGACAACAGACCCGGCTCAAACGGCCGCGACCAGCCGAACACTTCGCGCAGGGTCCGGGCGCTTTGCCCAAAGGAGCGATCATTGACCCGCTGATGGGTTAGCGGCGTTGGCGTGATGAAACGATAACCGTCGGCCTGCAAGCGGCGCCCCAGTTGCAGCAGGGCCAGATCGGCGGCGCTAAGGTGTTCTTCCTGATTCATGAAGGGCTCCCTATCGAAAACCGGATTTGAGTTCGATGAACCGTCGCGTGGCCATCAGGCCAGCGGGGTGGGCGTGCCGATGCGCAGACAACCACGGAATCAAGACTTGCATTTGCTCGTCGGCGGCAAGCCCTTTAAGTGTAGCGTGCAGGCTTTGGACATCCGGGTCATTGACGGGCACTGGCTGTTCGGTCGCGGCACTGCTACCGCGTCGAACCGCTGCCGGCGCTCGCGCAGGTCGCCAGTCCCCGGCAATCCAGTCGTGCAGCAGCTGTTTTTCGTAGGGGCTGAACACCCCGAACATGGCCGCGCCGTCGCCATCGATCAATTGCCAGAAACGGCTGGCTTGCGGGTCCTGGTGGCGCTTGATCCAGCCCTTGTTTTCCATGGCGATGAGGAAGCCTGGCAACTGCTCCGGCGTCGACAACCATTGATTGACGGTCTTGCCTTCAAACCGGCAGTAGTCGGAATGCATGTGCTGACCAAACGGGCGCTTGCGTTCAAGCATGTTGAGCAACTCGCCGTACAGGTCGAACGACTCGATGATCGCGCGACTGCCCTGCCCCAGATCGTTGAGCCGATAACCCAGCGCAACCCTGCGCAGAAAGTCTTCACGGTCGCCTTCCACCGGCAACAATTGCAGCACCGACTGCACGGCCTTTTGCGCGTGGCCGGTGCTGGCATTGTCGATGGTCACGTGCAGGGTGAAGTAATACGGATCGATGCCCAGTTCGCTGAGTTCATAGGCGCTGATCAGCAAATGCAGCGGCAGTTGTTCATAACCGAGGTTGTAGCCGATCACTTCCGGCAAAAAATCGTCGCTGCAATAACCCAGCGCCAATTGCACCGCGCCTTGCAAGTAACGCTGGTCCGGGATGAACGCGTTGTCCAGCAAGCCATGTTCGGCGAGCAGTTTGCGGTAGATCACCACATGATTTTGCGCCGGGTTGCCGTCGCCCAGCTCTTGCAGATAGGTGCAAATCAGCCCTTCGAAACGCGGGTCATGCCAGTGCCGCAGCAGGCCATACAGCCATGCGCCGTCCACCAGTTTGGTCGGGGCAACGGCTTGCAGGAAAAACAATGCGTGTGCCTTGTTGGTGAAGAACTGACGCGGCCCGCCGTCCTTGCGCTGTTGCAGGTAATCGGCGTATTGACGAGCCACTTCGGCGCAGTGATGTTCGACAAAGGTTGGCAGTGCCGACAGGTCGTGCGGCATGTCCTCGGGCAGGTCCTTTGCGTGTGCAAGTTGAGCCTCGAGGAAGGTTTTGCCGAGTGCACGCTGGTATTCGATATCGTCGCTCAGCAATAACTGTTCATAGATACGTTTCAGGCTGCCGGCGGTCGGGATCGAGCGTTCGTGGGTCGGCTGGGATTCAAGTCGTGTCAGGGCAGTCATGGGGTCGTCTCTCGGTCTGAGGCCAATGGCAGGACGCTGAATCAGCACGTCTCTACATCAGCAGAGCGACACGCCCGGAAAATAATTCAATCGGCGTTGAAATTGCTCGGACAGACGGGCAGCGCCGCAGCACCCGGCGCCAAATCAAGTGAATATACTCAGCGGGTGTGGACTCATCCTTCGGAGAGCAATCATGCGAACGGTTCATGTCATCGAGCCCGAAAAAACCCCCGACCCGGTCAATGTCGTGGGTGAGGCCATCACCATTCTCGCGGGCGGGGATCTGACCAAGCCCTTTGAAATGCATATCCAGGAAGGCGTGCAAGGCGGCGGGCCGCCTCCGCACTTTCACCCTTGGGACGAAGCGTTCTACGTCATCGACGGGCAGGTGGAAGTGACAGTTGCGGGCAAGGCCACCACCGTTTTCCCCGGGGGTTATGTGCATATTCCTGCTGGGACTGTTCATGCTTACAAGAACATCAGCGCGACGGCAAAGATGATTGGTGTGGTCTCTGATCCGCTCGGTGGTCAGTTCTTTGCCGCGGTGGATCAGCTCAAAGTGCCGCAGGATTTGCCGCGGATACTGGAGATCGCCGAGAGTTTCGGGGTTACGTTTCTGGTGCCAAAAGCCCCCATGACCTCGTAGGCGTTGCAACCAGCATCACCGTGTCATCGTTCTTCGCGAGCAAGTCGAATCGTCGCATCGCCGCTCCCACACTGGATCTGTATTGAACACAAAAAATGCATTCACTGAAGATCTAATGTGGGAGCGGCGGTGCGACGATTCGACTTGCACGCGAAGGCAACCTGACAGCCAACTTTTTTTGTGGATGAACCTCAAACAGTGCCACCTCTGGCCTGCTGCTCCAGATGCACTTGCAGCTCCGGATCGATACTCAGCGCCGCAGCCAGTTCATCCAGATAGCTACGTTCGGCGTCTTGCTGATCATCCACCAGCATCACACTGGCCAGGTACATCTCCGCCGCCATGCCGGAATCCGTGGCCGACTGCGCCACATCGGCGGCGTCCAGCGGCCGCGCGACTTCGTCATCCAGCCATTGCTGGAGCTCTGGGTCGTCGGTGTGGCGGCCGATTTCGGTGCTGATCATCTGCTTCTCAGCATCATCAATCCGGCCATCGGCCTTCGCCGCCGCAATCAATGCACGAAGAATCGCATGGCTGTGGTCCTCGACTTCCGGGCCGGACAACAGGTCGACAGTGCGCGGTGCCTGTTGCGGCGCCGAGGCCTGGCTGCGTTGCCAGGCTTGATAGGCCTGGAATGCCATCATTCCGAGCGAAGCCAGCGCCGCGTAATTGGTGCCGCCACCCGACCGAGTCTGGGTCGATCGGGTCTGGGTCGAACCGCCCATGGCGGAGCCACCGCCCAGCAGACCACCGAGCAAACCACCCAGGCCACCGCCCCCGGCGCTTGAACCGGCACCACCGCCCAACAGGCCGCCGAGCAATCCACCGAGACCACCTTGGGCCGACGCGCCACCGCCACCCTGTTGCGACGTTGAGCCCTGGCCGGCCCTTAGTAATTGTTCGAGCAAATCGCTGGTGTTCATGACGATGTCCTCATCGGTTGGAGTGACCCAGTCAGGCAACGATAGTCCTCGCCGGCAAATGCGCCACCACCGTTTGGCTGACATGAAACCCTTATTGCCCTTGACCCTGATGCCCCTCGGCTGCGAGTGTTCTACCCTTGCAAACTCGATGCCCACAGGATCAACGAACACATGGACCGCCACCTGATTGTCGTCAGCGACGTCATCGAACCTGAAGTCGAGCACGTACTCAGCGCCGGGCTGAGTGCCTTCAATGATCAGACGACCGGCATAAACGACCGCCAGTCGCTGGCAGTAACGGTCCGCGATCCGGATACCCATCAGGTGCTGGGCGGTATTACCGGGCGTACGTCGCTCGGTCTGCTGTTTCTCGATCTTTTCTACTTGCCCGAGTCACTGCGCGGCTCCGGGCTCGGTTCTCGACTGCTTAAAGCGTACGAGGACGAAGGCCGTCGTCGTGGTTGCCGCTCGGCGGTGCTCTATACCCTCAGTTTCCAGGCCCCGCAGTTCTATGAAAAACACGGCTGGCAGCGCTTCGGCGAAGTGCCTTGCGACCCGCCAGGCACGAGTCGGGTGTTCATGAGCAAGGCGCTGTGAATGAGCCTGTCTGCAGCCGATCAATCCGCCGGTCACTGCGTTTGAGTAAAACGTATCGCCCTGCGCCGATGTTTCATTTAATACCCCAGATTTATCCGGGGTATTTTTTTGCCGCCCAGCTAAGATTTACAGATGGTGAACCTTATCCCCGGATACCCGGTCGATACATGCAACCTGACTTGGTTTGCCGACACCCCCGATTGATGGGGTGATAACAGGCTTGCTTCACTTTCTGGAGAACGCCCCCGTGATATCGACCCTACACATCGCCAGGCTCAAAGCATGGGGCGCCCATGGTTTTACCGCCACCGGCGTGGTCACTGCCTTCCTCGCGACCCTCGCCCTGCTGGAAAACCAGGCCACAAACTGCCTGCTATGGCTGGGCGTCGCCCTGATCGTCGATGGGCTGGATGGCGCGTTGGCACGCAAGGTCAATGTCCAGTCGGTACTGCCAAGTTTCGATGGCTCGATCCTCGATCTGGTCATCGACTACCTGACGTACGTGTTTATCCCCGCGCTGTTCATTTATCGTTACATCCCCTTGCCGGACTACACGCTGCTGCTGTCCGTGTCGCTGATTCTGGTCTCGTCGCTGTTTTGCTTCTGCAACGTCAACATGAAGAGCAAGGACAACTACTTCCAGGGCTTTCCCGCCGCCTGGAACGTGGTCGCCCTGTGCCTGTACATCATCGCCCCGTCGCCGTGGATCACTTTTCTCACCATCATCGGCCTGGCGCTGTTGACCGTGACCCGGATGAAGTTCCTCCACCCGTTCCGCGTGCGCAAGTTCATGCCGATCAACATCGCGGTAACGGCCATCTGGCTGCTGTGCAGCTTGTCGCTGGTGGTCAACCATCCGGTGATCAACCCGTTGGTGATGGGGCTTTGGCTGCTGATGTCGGCTTACTTCCTGGGGATCTGCATCTGGCGCACGGCGCTGGAGTGGTTCGAAAGCTCGCGGTAATAAAGGAATGTAGAGCGTGCCCATCCATATCGTGCGCCTCGGTTCACCGCGCGCAGCCAATGAAGGCCTGCGCCTGGGCACGGTGCGTCGCCCGCCGCGTGGCGTGCCGAAAGCCGAGTTTGCCAGTCGGGATTTTTATGACGTGTGGCAGCCGCTGCTGTCTCCCAGTGCAGAACTGGTCGCAGAAGCCAAAGCGGCAGAAGACGCGAAGGCGTGGGAAGTGTTCAAGCGCAAGTTCAAGACCGAAATGAACCACCCGGCGCCCAGCCAGTTGCTCGATTTGTTGGCAGCGTTGTCCCATCAAACGTCACTGGCCATTGGCTGTTATTGCGAAGTTGAAGCGCATTGCCATCGGTCGGTGTTGCGGGCGCTGTTAGCGGCGCGTGGTGCGCAGCTCAAATAGTCGCTGGCGCAGGCTATTGCGACATTGACCGCTCAAGATCGGACTAAAGGATTTTGGTAAGGACACAAGGATCGAGGTCTTGAAAATGAATAACCAGATTCGACTCGCCACCCCTGACGATGCGGCAGCCATCAGCCAGGTCATCATTCAATCGCTGCGCCAGTCCAATGCCCTGGACTACCCGCCCGACGTCATCACCCAGGTAGAGAAAAGCTTTTCTACCGAGGCCATCCGCGCCTTGTTAAGCCAACGCCAGGTCTTTGTCGCCACCATCGATAAGCGTGTAGTCGCCACGGCCAGCCTTGATCAACACGTTGTACGCAGCGTATTCGTTGACCCAAGCCATCAGGGGGGCGGACTCGGCAGGCAGTTGATGGCAACGATTCAATCTGTCGCCCAAGAAGCAAAAATCGAGGTACTGCGCGTTCCCTCCTCCATCACCGCAGAAGCCTTTTACTTCAAGCTGGGTTATCGAAAAATCCGCGACGAATTTCACGGGGTCGAGCGCACGATAATTATGGAGCGGCGTTTGAGGCCCGTTGTCGACTACACAAACTGACGCCAGCGAATGTCCGTCATTGAGCTGTTCTTGTTACCATCCAAAATAAGTAGGAGTCGGTCGATGCGCATCGCCTTGCTGTCAGACATCCATTTGTCCGTCAACGCGTTACCTTTTCCCGATATGGATGCCGATATTGTCGTCCTCGCGGGAGACATCTCCCGACCGGCTACAGCCATTGAGTGGGCCAAATCGTGCCCTGTTCCGATCGTGTACGTGGCAGGGAATCACGAGTTTTATGGCAGCGACTTGATCTCTACCTACGAGCACTTGAACAGGTTGTCGGAAGGCACACAGATCCACGTATTGGAACGCTCGGAGTATCTCCACAACGGTGTGCGGTTTTTGGGTTGCACCCTGTGGTCTGACTATCGACTTTTCGATTCTGCAGAGGATCGGGCACAGGGTATTGATCTGGCTACGAAGCTCATGCGGGACTTCACCCACATAAAAATCTCGCCAGATTTTCCAGACCTGTTCAGCCCGGCAATTTCCCAACTGATTTTTTTACAGACAGTCGCCTGGCTGGAAGACTGCTTCACCCGCGACAGAAGCACTCCCACGGTGGTGGTTTCGCATTTTGCACCGACACGGTTGAGCATAGGCCCGCTGTTTGAGAATTCGCCGATTAACGCGAGTTTTGTTTCAGACCTCGAAGACCGGATCAACGTCTGGCAGCCGGCACTTTGGCTGCATGGCCATACCCATGGGAGCTTTGACTACCAGGTGGGCAAAACTCGCGTCATTTGCAACGCCCGGGGCTATGCAAAAAATGGCGTTAATGAAAATCCGGAATTTAATCGCTCATACGTGATTGACCTGGATATCTGAGGCAACACGGCCCTGCCTCCTGGAAGCCGGATCCAGAAAACCGAGCAAGGCCTGCCGGGTGTCATGCCAGGCCGCCGGATGTTCCATATCGAGGAAGTGCCCGGCGTTCTTGATGGTATGGAACCGGGACTGAGACGCATGATCGGCGAACAGCCGGGCGTCTTCGACCGACGTGTACTCATCCCATTCGCCGTTGACAAACAGCAGCGGTATTTCGATGGCAGCGGCACAGGCGACATAGCAATGGGTGTCTTGGGTCAGCACCTCATTGACGTGGAAATGCATCTGCCTGTACTCGTGCTCGGCCAGGCTTCTGACATGGCGGTCATTAAAGCGTTTGAACAGCGATGGCAGGTGCTTGCCGATCGTGCTGTTGATCAAGCGACCGACATTGAGGCGGTCGCAAGCCTGGAGATGGTTCAGGCCGCTCTCCAGGTAATCGCGCATCGGTGTATTGATACGAGCTGCGAATGAATTGATCACCGCCTTCTCGATTCGTCGCGGCCGCTGGGCCAGCGCCAGCAAGGTAGCCGCACCGCCCCAGGAAAAGGACAGCACATGGTGCGCACCAAAGTGTTCGATTAAATCCAGCAGTATCGCGGCCTCGTCTTCCTTTCGGATCGGTTGGCCGTGGAGGTTGTGTTCCTTCGACTGACCGGCATAGGGCTGGTCGTAGAGAATCACATTGAATCGCGGCTGCAGGTAACGCACCGTTTGGGCAAAAGATGCGGTCGTTGCCAGTGAGCCGTTGACCAGAATGATGGTCTTGTCAGCGGCAGTGTTGAGATAGTGCTCGGTATATACCTTGTACTTCCCGCAGATCTCGACGATGGCAGTTTTCGGCATCATGACATTTACTTCCTTGAACCCATTGGACTAAGCGCACAGCGTTTGGGATGCCCACAGGGCCCTATCGCAGACAGCAGAACACGTGGACCTGACAGCGAAGTGTCAGGCCAATACATCAATAACTCAGAGTGGTTTTCAAGCGTCAACGCATAGGCCTCCTCGGGCTTAATCTGGCAACACGGACAAGCGACAACAGCGCGAGGGTGCTCGGATGGCTGCCGTGACCAATGAGTCACTGACTGACCATATGTTCAGAGTTAAGCAGGGATTTCCCCGTCTGCAAGAACGCAGACGAGTTATTGCGTCGAAGACGGCGTGATGGTCGAACGATGTCACCCAAGACGAGGCGACGCGCGAAAGCTCCGCGGGCGGCCATCCCATGTTCGCGGATCACTTTCCGGGGGACGCCCCCGAGTCATCGGTCCCGTCGAAATACTTGGCTATTGGCCCAGGCCTTGCTTTGGCATCTTTTGCGGCACCTGGTCATCTTTCCGGAATTTCGAATGTTTATGCCTGATAGGGCTTAGTAGACGACCGCTGCTGCTGATGCAGACCGCAAGCCTGGTGACGATCATGGAGTTTATGCAGGACCTGAACAGGGTGTTGATTGTGGTAAGCATCTAGACGACAGACCGCCCCACTTTCAGGAATCCCCCCAAGGTTGGGGCAAAGAGTCGAAAACGGACGTTTTGGCTTCCTCAAAACTACTGAATGATGACGGCGTAAATCTGCACAAATCACGAGTAAGCATCGACTCAAAAAGCCGTTCTATTTGACGAGACGCGTTTCCTTGGAAGGCCTGTATCCAAAGTACGAGCTATAGCACTTGCTGAAATGGCTGGGCGATACAAAGCCACACGCAACCAACACGTCCACCTGGGATAGCTCCGTGTGCTGGAGCAACCGACGCGCCTCGGTAATCCGCAATTCCATGTAATACCGTTGTGGTGTTGTGCCCAGTTGCTCCTTGAACAAGCGCTCGAGTTGTCGACGCGAACGACCTGCGTATACGGCCAACTGCTCCAACTCCAGAGGTTCTTCGAGGTTGGCATCCATCAGCTTCACCACCTCGCGTAATGGTGCGCTCACGCAAACATTTTCAGTCGGTTTTATGCGCCGATAACGTGACTCCTCGAAAGCCAGGATGTCCTCAATACCCTCGACGAGGGCTTTGTCGTGCAAGCCTTTGATCCAGTCCAGCGCCATGTGGAATGCCCCCGAGGGACTGGAAGCCGTGAGTCGGTCTCGATCGATGACGTAGGGCTCACTGGTGACATGCGTCGCCTTGGCGATTTCCGCGAGCGCGGGGCGATGTTCGGGGTGAATCGCGCAACGATATCCGTCAAGCAAACCTGCCCTTCCCAGGAACCATGCGCCATTCCACAACCCGGCCAAAATGACGCCCTGGTCTGATGCAGCCCTCAATAGGGAGATGAGTTCATCCGTCGCTTTGAGTTCTGTCCTGTAGCCGCCACAAACGACCAGAAGGTCCAGCTCCTGGATCGTTGAGCCATCGAAACGGGTATCCGGCCGAATGACCAGGCCCAGGTCACTGACGACTTCCTCATCGGTCAAGCCGAACGTTCGGGAAGAGAACAACCCGGGTCGCAGAAGATTCGCGGTGACAATCGTATCCAGTGCTTGCGTGAATGCGGGCAGCGAGAAATGCTCAAGCAGCAGAAATCCTGCCCGGACCATTTGAGTCTTCTCGTTGGGGTTCTCATTCAGATAGCGGAGATTTTTCCCCTTCATGCCTCCGCTAAATTGGCGTCGCTCGATCAATGTTCGGCCTACTCGGTTACGTTACCCAACCTGTCGTTGGGTGCGTTGATAAACCTCAATGCTAACTGCAGACGTTTCAAAACCACTAGCGCCATTTTGCGATTGATCAGGCCATTTGGATGGCCGTGACGTAGCTATGTGTCACTCGCAAACCGCGCCTAAACGATGGCGGGATACCCATCGACACTATCGGGCCAAGGGGACAGAACCTCGAAGCCGTCGTCAGTGACTGCGACCATATGCTCCCACTGAGCCGAGAGTGAGTGATCCTTGGTGACCACGGTCCAGCCATCAGCCAGCGTTTTCACATGGCGTTTGCCAGCGTTCAACATGGGTTCAATAGTGAAGATCATGCCGGCTTTCAGTTTCAGGCCCTGGCCTGGATAGCCGTAGTGAAGGACCTGCGGCTCATCGTGATAAATCTTGCCGATACCGTGACCGCAGTATTCGCGCACGACGCTGAATCCGTCTCTTTCGGCCACCGTCTGAATGGCATGGCCAATGTCACCCAGCGTAGCGCCTGGGCGGACGACGCGAATACCGGCACACATCGCTTCATAGGTCGTCTCGGCCAGACGTCGGGCATCCGGGCCGGGCTCACCCACGAAGTACATGCGGCTGGTGTCGCCGCACCAACCCTCCTTGATAACGGCAATGTCGATATTGACGATGTCGCCATCCTTTAGTGGCGTGGCCGAAGGAATGCCATGACAGACCACTTGGTTGACCGATGTACACACGGTTTTCGGGAAGCCGTGATAGCCGACATTGCCCGGAATGGCTTTCTGCACGTTGACGATGTAGTCGTGACAGAGCTGATCAAGTTCGTCGGTGGTGACCCCCGCTTTGACATGCGGAGCAATCATGGCCAGGACCTCGGCGGCCAGCGTGCCCGCAGCGCGAGACTTGGCTATTTCTGCCGGGGTATTGATAGCAACACTGGCCTTCATTGCTGGGCTCCTGGTGTTGCATCAACCTGGGCGTTTTGCGAAAAATCGGCGAGTGCGCATAGCTGTTTTACATCGAGGCCGCCAGCCAGTTCGGCACGAATCAGCAAGCGGCAGATGTCGCTGTGGTCCAGGTTGGGATGTAACTCCGCAAGCATCCCGATGCGCATCCAGTGCTCGGCTTGGGCGTTGATCGAGCGACTCAGCGCATCGCTGGCGACGCGCAGATTCTCGTGCATGGCTTCTGAAATTTTTACGATACCCACTGCTCAATCCGATATGAAATGCATATGAACCGTATATTAGTCGGTAGTCGTGTGAAATTGCAATTTCACGATTTATAGCCATGACTGAAGCGCGCGGCAGCATAAAAAAGTCACTGGGTGACTTGAAGTCCGACTTCAATAGCTGAGGGAATGAAGTGCTGAGCAATCATCGTTTGTACCCCTACTCGATGATGCTCAGAATTCGTGGCGCAGACGCTAGCCGTTGTTCTTCCATTTGATCGAGTCAGTACCTGTCAGAAAGAGAGCGATTCACCCTTTCACACCGCACCATTCGACTCAGGAGATAACAATGAATAAAACCATTTCTCGTCGTAGCGGAGGTCAGATATTGGTGGATGCCTTACGCATCCATGGCGTCAAAAGAGCTTTTTGTGTTCCGGGAGAAAGCTACCTTGCGGTTCTCGATGCATTGCATGACGTGCAAGAAGAAATCGACCTGGTGGTGTGCCGCCAGGAAGGTGGGGCGGCCTATATGGCCGAAGCCTACGGCAAGCTCACTGGACAGCCAGGCATCTGCTTCGTGACCCGAGGCCCGGGGGCTACAAACGCCTCGATTGGCGTTCACACTGCGTTCCAGGATTCATCGCCGATGATTCTGTTCATTGGCCAGGTCGCTCGCGATCAGCAGTATCGCGAAGCCTTTCAGGAAGTTGATTTTCGCCAGATGTTTGGCCCCTTGGCGAAATGGGTCGTGCAAATAGACGACACCCGCAGAATTCCCGAACTGATCAGCCAGGCGTTCCACCGAGCGGTCAATGGCAGACCTGGGCCTGTCGTGGTCGCACTGCCGGAAGACATGCTGACCGAAATGGCGGAAGTCAGTGATGCCGGGCCTTTCAAACGCGTATTGATGACCCCGGCAGCCGAGCAAATGGCCGCCATGCAGCAACTTCTTGAGCGATCAGAGCGTCCATTGATGGTGCTGGGTGGCAGCGGTTGGGATACCGAGTCAGTGCACGACATCCGGCTTTTTGCTGAACAGCAAAATATCCCGGTTGCCGCCTCCTTTCGCTGCCAGGACCTGTTCGACAATCGACACCCGAACTATGTCGGCGATCTTGGTTTCGCCGCGTCAGCGCAGCTGTCCTCAGCGGTAAAAAACGCCGATCTGCTGCTGGTCGTGGGCTCCAGAATGGGTGAGGTTTCAACGGGCGGATATGCTGCCTTGGACATCCCGGTACCCAAGCAAACCTTGATCCATATTCACCAAGGCATCGAGGAACTGGGGCGGGTTTACCAACCTGCGTTAGCGATAAACAGCAGCATGTCGACCTTTGCCAAATCAGCCGCAAAACTTCCGGCGGTGCCCAGCCAAATAAAGAATGAATGGACGCGCACCCTGAACAAAAACTACTGCGAAAATCTGCAACACTCGCCCTCCCCTGGCGATGTGCAAATGGCCGAAATCATTGAGTGGTTGAATCGCAGTCTTCCGGACGACGCGATCCTGACCAATGGCGCCGGAAACTACGCCGTCTGGCTTCAACGCTTCTATCAGTTCCGCCAATACCGCACTCAGTTAGGCCCTACCAATGGCTCCATGGGCTACGGCGTTCCTGCGGCGGTGGCCGCCAAACTGACGTGCCCGGATCGAGTGGTGGTTTCTTTTTCCGGGGATGGCTGCTTCTTGATGAACGGCCAGGAGATAGCGACTGCAGCGCAGTATGGCGCCCATGTGATTTTCGTCGTGATCAACAACGGAATGTACGGAACCATCAGAATGCACCAGGAACGCAATTACCCTGGACGTGTTTCAGGCACCGAATTGCACAACCCGGATTTCGCCGCACTTGCCCAAGCCTATGGACTGCATGGCGAGGTGGTAACCGCCACGTCGGAATTTGCCCCAGCGTTTGAACGCTGCCTTGGTATGTCCCGGCCATCCTTGATTGAGGTCAGAGTCGACCCTGAAGCATTGACCCCTCGACTCAGCCTGACTCAGATCAGGGAGCAATCAAGCAAGAAGTAAGCGGCAACCCGTTCTTCTGTTTTGGGCGCCTGGTTCATGTTGTAGAAGGCGCCTTTTTTAGTTCTTCCCTCCCACGCAATGGTTCGCCTGCCTGCTACTGAATCAACAGCGGTGCGTTACCACCCAGCGACAACCCATGGATTGCTGCTTGTGACTCGTGAGTTTATCGACTTGTCCCACCTACAACAGCAGTCGATCAATGGCCTGAACAGCATGCATCCGCAAAGACAAACCCTGCACAACGAACTGCACGCGCGCCCGTCACTGTATTTCGACGAGCCGGCCCATGTGTTTCATCTGGCCTTTCTCGGCGCAGACGCGCAGTGCAATGCGCTGCTGGAGCGCTGCTGCCCTGCTCCGATCGATCCTCATGCCGCCCAGGGCATCACCCAACTCGATGGCCACGCCCTGAAATGGGAACGCCACGCCGAGTTCTTCACCCTGACCCTGGTGGTCACTTCATCCTGCGATGACCTGTCCTGGACATCGCTGCCCGAGGTGCTGGCGCAAAAAGTCGAAGCGCATTTGCCGCAGTTGATCAACTCGGTGCAGATCGTAGTGCGTGGCGAAGCCGGCCTGGACCTCGCCGGCTACGGCTTCAAGGACCCGTGCGGTTCCTGCGTGGGCGGTGGCGATGCGGTGGTCTGGAGCGATTTTCGTCTCAGCGAGGACGGCAACAACCACATCCTGTTCGTCAACCGGCGCCTTAACGCTTACCGCCAAGGGCGGATGATCCGCCGTCTGCTGGAAATCGAGACCTACCGCATGATGGCCTCGCTGTCATTGACCACGGCCAAGACCTTGAGCGCGCAACTCGATGTCTTTGACAAGACCTTGGTCACCCTCTCCGAGCGTAACGCCGACGCTGACGGCTGCAACGCGAAAGCCCTGCTGGCGGACATCTCCAACCTGTCAGCCCAAGTGGTCAGCAGTACCGCGAAAACCCGCCACCGCTTCAGTGCCACCCAGGCCTATGCCCAACTCGTGTACGAACGCCTGGGCGAATTGCGGGAAAGTCACGTAGGCGATTGCCAGCGTCTCGGGGTGTTCATCGAACGCCGTTTCAAACCCACCGTCAGGTACTGCACCGCCACCGAACAACGCCTGGAGCACCTGGCGAAAAGCGTGGCCAACCTGGGCGACCTGTTACAAGCCCGGGTTCAGGTGGAAATGGAAGAACAGAACTCGGAAATTCTCAAAAGCCTGAACGCCCGCGCCGATGCCCAGATCAAAATCCAGCGCGCCGTCGAAGGTCTGTCGATTATCGCCATTACTTACTACCTGCTGAACCTGCTCAAGCTTGGCTACTCAGGGTTGCACCTGCTCGGCGCCGAGGTGGCCCCGCGAGAGGCGATGCTGGCTATGACGCCCCTCGCGATCGCCATCCTTGCGCTGATTATTTTCCGCATCAAGAAGGTCAAAGAGCACTGAAACGGCGAATCGCAGGGATGCTGAATACCGCACACAAGGGCTCTAGCAAGCGTCAGCGCCTGAAGCATTTAACGGAGTGACTGAGTCAGTGCCTGAAGCAGAGACATTAAGAAAGGAATTCCACATCTCATAAGCATCGTGATGCCGTTTGGTTGCCTCTTCCCATTCCGGCCCTGAAACACATCTGGAAGAGACCAGCGTCATCATTCCCATCGTTGCGGCATCCAGCTCGATCAGGAAAGCGTGAGAGTGGATCCTGAAGTCTTCGACCGATGGCATTACGTGTTCCCCCGGCGGAATCCACCGCTATCAAGGAGCGACTGCTCCTCGGACGGTGGAGTATTGCCACCCGGTAGAATTCAGGCCGTCTGACCGCCGGTACGTTTCGTCAGGTAATCGAGGAACGCCGACAAAAAATCTCGAACTCAAGCCATAGCGTTGAATCCAATGTTCAGGTCTATGGAGGTCAGCGATATGAACAGTGACGACAGTGTTAATGACGTCAAATCAAATGCAACGTCAAACGCCGAAAGAGAGCTTGAGGACAGGGACACGGACGCCAAAGGTGTGGATGAAACCGTAACGCCCTCTTCAACTCGAACCAAAGAGCAGGAAGCTGAGGAACTCAGTCGGAAAATAGCTGAGATAGAACGGAAGGTGGCGGACGGTAACTAGTAAGGCTCCAAGGGACGTGAGGTTGTAATCTTGAAGACACGCCGCTCCTCTCCTTCACCAATGTATTTGCATTGACGTTGGACGGGGCTAGGCCGGTTCCGGTGCTACGCTTTCATTTCCTCGAATAGAGAACGAAGCGATGTCCACCGAACTCTCAATCCCCACACGTTCACGACTGTAGCCATGAAACGGTTCCTGATCGGTGGTATCACCGTAGCGATTATCGGCACGATGACGTATGGATTTTTCCAATGGAAAATCGTCGAAAGCCACAAGCACGACATGCTGTGTGGAGAGGCCAAGCAGACGCTGAAAGGCGTGGAAATGCGAGCGCGGGCGTTGGCTGCCGGATTGTCTGTAGACGCCTATGCCAAGGCTGAAGAAGACGAAGTGGCGACACTCATTGTTGCGCTCGATGCCGCCAAGAGCGACGCTGAGGTCGACTCGGTCATAGAGGCTCACGCTGCCGCCCTGGAAGCGGAGGATGCGGCTATTGACGCTCAGGTTGATACCCGAGGCGATCAGACATTCCTCGAGCAGCGACTCGTGAAACAGCGGATACCTGCCGACGTTAAACAAGAACTGCAACGCGCCGCGAAGGCTGTTAGCGTCAAGTGTAGTTAGTGTTCAACTGTGCCCTACCCCACCGCCCCCAAAAGCAGCCCAAAGGCATTGATCAGGAAATGCTCGTCGGGCCCCGGCACTCGCGCCGAAAAATGCGTGTAGATGTGATCAGTCCATTTGAACAGGGCCGCCAGCCGATAGGCCGCGGCCAGTTTCACCCGCACATCCCATTCTTCGGGGCTGGCGCGCTGGCGAACATTTTTCGAGACGCTGGATAACGGGCTAACGCTGCTTATGGCAAAACTTCCTGGAGGGCCTTAAGGATCTCCAGCAAGCCTATGGGAAGCCAAAAAATAATAAAAAGCACATGTTAATCCAAGCTAATTATCATTTTTTTTTATTATATTTCAGCCACTCCATTCATGCCGCGCTCCGAAGGCAGGGGTCGTGGGTTCGATCCCAACGAAGCTCGCGGATCTTCCTCGTTCGATAAACAAGCCAACGCTTCTGGTAAATGGGCTCAACTCTTGACCTGTTGGCTCCTGCCGTAGACATCTTCCAGGCGCTCGATATCGTCCTCGCCCAGGTAACTGCCCGACTGCACCTCGATGATTTCCAGCGGGATCTTGCCGGGGTTGGACAGGCGATGCACCGAAGCGATCGGGATGTAGGTTGACTGGTTTTCAGTGAGCAGGAAGACCTTTTCGTTGCACGTCACCTGGGCTGTACCGGAGACCACGATCCAGTGTTCGGCGCGGTGGTGATGCATCTGCAGGGAAAGCTGCGCGCCCGGTTTCACGGTGATGTGCTTGACCTGGTGGCGGGTGCCGCTGTCCACCGAATCGTAACTGCCCCAGGGGCGATACACCGCGCAGTGGCTCTGGGTTTCCGAGCGACCTTTGGCATCGAGCGCATTGACCAGTTTTTTCACGTCCTGCACGGCATCGCGGTGCGCGACCATCAACGCATCTTTGGTTTCTATCACGACCAAATCGTTCAGCCCTAGCAGGGTCACCAGCTTGCTACTGCCATGCACGAAGCAATTGCGGCTGTTGTAGCTGACGACATCGCCCTTGAGCACATTCCCGTCGACGTCTTTGTCATGCACATCCCACAGCGCCGACCAGCAACCGACATCGCTCCAGCCAGCGCTTAGCGGGACGACCCAGGCGCGGCTGGTGCGCTCCATCACCGCATAGTCGATGGAGTTGTCCGGGCAGCATTCAAAGGTGACCCGATCGATACTGGTCACGCCTTCGCTGCTGCGGCTGCGCTCCAGGGCCAGCACGCAGGTGTCGTACATGTCGGGTTCGTGAGTGCGCAACTCGTCGAGATAGCGGCTGGCACGGAACAGGAACATCCCGCTGTTCCAGAAGTACTCGCCGGATCGGACAAATTCGCTGGCGGTTTGCTGGTCGGGTTTCTCGATAAACTTCTCGACCTTGAAGGCGCCGGCGCCAGCATCGCTGCCGGCGGCCTTGATATACCCAAAACCGGTTTCCGGACGCATCGCCGGAATGCCGAACAACACCATATTGCCTTTGAGCGCCTCTTCCTGCGCGTGTGACAGCGTGGCGCGCAAGGCGGGCACGTCACTAATCACGTGGTCGGCCGGAAGCACCAGCAGCAGCTCATCGCGGCCCTCGGCGATCAGCTTGAGGGCCACCAGCGCCACCGCCGGCGCGGTATTGCGGCCGAAGGGTTCGAGCAGTATCGCCTGCGGCGTACAGCCGATGGCGGCGAGTTGTTCATTGACGATAAAGCGATGTTCCTGATTACAGACCACGATCGGCTTGCCGATACCCTCGAACGCCAGGCGCTGCAGGGTCTGCTGAAACAGCGATCCCTCGCCTGCCAGACTCAGGAATTGCTTGGGATACAACTTGCGCGACAACGGCCACAACCGCGAACCACTGCCGCCGGACAGAATGACTGGAATCATTGCACTTTCCTCCTGCACCTTCATCACTCGACATGAAGGCGCTTCGAACAGCGAAGGACTGCCTTCTCTTTTACAACACAAGCCCAATTACGAATGGCCCCACCGGGTATCCAGAGCGTGTTGGTTGTTACATTTATTCTTTCTGGTCAGCAAATAGCTGGGTGATGTCGCCGCCCAGGCGGTAGGTTTTCATCGGTTCGAACGATTGGCGCCAGCGGTTGGTTTGCAACGAGCAGTCGTACAGCGCGCAGTAAGGTTCCAGCCAGGCAAACTTGCCATCCTCGTCGAGGTCCTCGAGTTCCTGCTTGTAGCCGGTCTTGCGTTCAAACGTGCGTGGGTCCTTGATCCCCTCCTCCACCCGCGCTGCCAGACGCCGCATGGCACCGTGGTTTTCTTCGCGCAGGTCGATGTCATTGGCTCGGGCAAAGGCAGCGATCATCATCAGCGGCCCCATCGCATAGTTGTGGTAAGCCAGCGCACGGGTTTCGCGGTTCAGTTCGTTGGGCAGGTATCCGTCTGCATCGACCTGGGAAGCGCCGATGCGAAACTGCGCTACCGACCAGTCGAACAGGTCGCGTCGGTCGACCACCACCGAGGCCGCCATGACGGCCCAGGCCGCCCAATACTGGTGATTGTTCAGTCGGTCCAGTGGCTGGTCGCGCCAGTCCCGCACCACCTGATCGGCGACCTGGCCGATCCAGACCTCGATCGGCCGGGTCTGCGCCTCGCGGCCCCTCAAAGGCTGCGAGCGCGAATACTTGAGCCGCAGATAGGCCGAAGAAATACTGCCCAGCGCCCATTTGCGCATCGACTTGCCGGTATGGGTGTAGGTGGTACTCAGCAGCGCCTGCGCCTTGGCCCAATCGCCCAGCCAACTCAGGGTGCAGTCCACATGGCCGGCGCGGCCGAGCCGTAAATAGGCGGCGACTTGTTTGTTGACGCCCTTCTCCAGTTCGTTGATATCGGCTGACATTTGCTTGTAGCGTTGGTTGGATTCCACGTTGAGCTGATCACGTGCCTTGCCCGAGCCCTCGTACTTACTGGGGATCAACAGGTCACCGGTATAGGGTTTGGGCGCCGCCGGACAGCTCGGCACGTCGCCCTTCTTGTCCACGGCCGGCGCGTAATAGCCCTGCGGCGGGCGCAGTTGAGCGGCCACCGCCTGCACGGTCGGCCCCATCAGAATGAAGGCCACGCCAATGGCGGCCCAGTGCGCCTGACGCATCAGTGCCCCTCCGTCTGCGCGGTGCGCAGGGAAGGTGTCGCAGAGATGACGGGCTTGGCACACAAGCGGGCCGAGAGCTCCATGGAGGTCGGTCCAGGCGGTGGCTGCACGTCCATGGAAAGAAAAGTCAATTCGTCCCAGTCCGCATCGGCGCGCAGCTCGAAGGCGAAGCGGCCCTGGGTATTGACCGTCGGCGAACGGCTCAAGCTGATGTTTTCCTGGCGACCGTTCATGTAGGTCAGGGTCGCGCTCATCAGGTGCACGGCGGGATCGGCGAACTTTAGGTCGACCTGATAACGATTGCCCTTGATCGGATACACATTGCCGCCACCGCCGTTGAACAACACCTGATTGCGCCCGCTGTGCAGGGTCGAAAGGCTTTTGAGCAGCGGCGCCTGGTTGTCGCAGCCATCGCTCAGCGCTGCCATCGCCTGCCGGTAGAAACTGGATTTGCCCAGGTTGTCGAGATTATCGGTTTCCCACACCAGCACCGTCGGCGGCCGCTTCTGGAAGTCGTCGCCGAGCAGGTAGGCGATCAACGAATCATCATAACCACCGCCCGGCACACTGAAGTTGCTGACCGGCGTCTGCAGATACTGTTCGAGGAAGCCGGCAAAGTTGAACGCCTCGCCGCTGGCGCTGGTACCGATCAATACGACCTTGGCGGGGACCTTGGCGTCGCCTTGAGCCCGGGTTTGATAACGGGGGACAAACTGCGCCGCATAACCGTTGCCGCAGATCTGCGCGGCGGCTTTTTGCAGCGTGCCAGAGCGTCCCAACAAGCCGACCGGCTGGCTGGCGAAGACCTGATGCGGCAACGCCTTGAGCACATCGTTGCCCCGGAGCGTCTGGGCCACCAGCTGGGCGCTGCGTTCGGCGCCATAGGGCGTCCAGTTGTGGTCGCCCTTGAAGTAGAAAGGCTGCCCGGTTGGCTGCGGCGCACCCAGCAGGCTGGTGAAGTCGGGGACCAGAATACGTAAGTCGCGCACCCGGTCCAGCGTTTGCAAGTAGTTCTGCCGGGCCTTGGCCTGATCGAAGTTGGCCAGTTCCAGCGGCGTCAGGCGGTCGGCATGCAGCAAGCCGCGGCTGGGTGGCAACACCAACACCAGCTCGACCCCGCGTTGGGCCAGCCCGTCGCGCAGACGCTTGAGGGCTTTGTAACCGCTCTCATCGAGGCCGAAGTCAGTGCGAAAATCGCTTTGGGTGCGAAAGAGCCACTGGTCTTGGGCCTCCACCAGGGTCGCGTAGTTTTTCAGCTCCGGCTGCTCGTAAAGTGTCGCCTGCGCCGCTTGTGGGCACAGCTGACAGCAGGCCTCGGCCGTGTACTCCGGCTGCGCCTGTCCCCACGTCGGCACAGACAGCAGGCACAGCGCGGCAAATCCATGGAGGGTGTTCATCGGCAGGCTCCTCACAGTGTCTCGGGCAGAATCAACGCGGCTGCATGGCGGCGCAGGAGAATGTCCATCAAGTCGCCTTGCACCTCCCCCAGCAAACCGGTGAAGGCAAGGCCGTCCTGTTTCTGCGGCGCCAGAAAGGTCAAGTCATAGAGTTCCAGACGCGAGGGTGAAAACACGGTGATGGGGCTGGAACCGTTGCCGATCAGCTTGCCGCCGACCACGGTGAGCGACAGCCTGGCTTCGTAGGGGTCTTCCTTGAGGTCGCGGTCGCTGCCGCGCAAATCCTTGATGTGACCGTAGATACCGGTCAGGGCATTGGCCATCAGCTCGTTTTCATACAGCCGCACACCGGTGCTGTTACGCACCCGGATCCCGTGCCGGTCATTGTCGACCGCGCGGTTGCGCCAGATCAGGTTATTGCCGCTCTCATACAGGGTCATGCCGTCGGAGCGGTTTTTGTAGGTCTCGTTGTAGGCCACCAGGTTATTGACGCTGGAACGGTCCAGGACGATGCCCGACAGGTGGTTGTTGTAGGCGCGGTTGTAGATGATCCAGCTGTCGTTGACCTCGCGTGAGAGGATAATGCCGTGCTTCTTGCGGGTACCAAAGGCGTCGTTGTGGGCAATGATCAACCGGCGTGAACGGTCGTGCGGGTCGATGCCATAGACGATGTTGTCGCGGTAGGAATTGCCGAGGATCACCACGTCGTCGGCCTCATAGCAATAGAAGCCGTACCAGTTGTCAACGAACTGCGAATTGAGCAACCAGCCGGTCGGCCGCTTGCGCTTCATCTTCGGCGCCATGCTCGGGCTGTACTGGGAAATACTCACCCCATAACTCTTGCTCGCGGTGTAGCCGAAGCTGGTGATGGTGCTGTTGACGATGTAGGTCTCGGTGCCGCCCCAGGACACCAGGAAGGGCCGGAAGTCTCCCTCTTTCTTGTACCAGGCCGGGCTGTTGTCCTTCTCGCTCCAAGCGCTGACCTTGGTGTCGGTGATAAACAGCTTGCCGTCATTGACCAGGAATGAACCGCCCTCCTGGGACAATCGCAACTCCTTGACCGACTTGTCGATATGCAGGGTCCCGCCCGGACGTATGACGATTGGCAAGCGTGCCAGAAACACCCCCGGCGCAGTTTCGCGCAAGGCCGTCGGTGGCAGGCTGCGCGCCAGTTGCGTCAAGTTCATGTAGCCCCGATCGATGAAGATCGCCACCGGCATTCGCTGCTGGCGCACCACCCATTCCTTGAGACGCTCCTTGCCGCCGATGAACTCGTCGAGCGAGTTTTCCTTGAGCATCGGCTGGATCAAGGCACTGCCGGCGGGCTTGTAGGAAATCTTCGCCATGGCTGCCTCGGCCGTATAGCCGGACAGGTCGGGGATCTTCGGCTCTTTGATCAGCAAGGGCTTTCCCGGAGCCTCGCTAATGGTATAGCGCGGCGCGAATACGAGACCCGCCGCGCTGACACCCGCGGTCTGCACCAACAGCAGTCCGGCGAGCAACAGCCCTATCTTGACGACACTGTCCATAAGCCTCACTCATCAAAATAAATGCAACCTGGTGTGATCAAGGCGCCGTTGCCCACGATGGCATCACCGTGGGCAACAAGCTGGGCCTAGATTTTCCAGACGAAATCAATGAACGCCCGGTGCATGCTCGAGTCGGTGTCGCTGGCGTACGCGTCACCCGGGAAGAACACGCCGAGGCGCAAGCGGATCAGCGCCGAGGGTTCGTCGACCCAATCCACCATGCTCGCGGGCAACAGGCCTTGTTTGAAGTACTTGGTCATGACCAGATCGACTTCCTGGCCCAGGTCCTTCTCACCGTCCACCAGCGCCGCATTGATGATCCCGCCGTCGCCGGTTTCCTGCTGGTCGTCGACCCGCCAGAAGCGGTGGTAGACGAGGCTGGCGTCGTAGTCCTCGCGCAACTGCCAGGAGCCGAACAGGGTAGCCACCTGGAGGTTGCTCAGTTCACCGCGAAAGGCTTCGCCGAAACGGTGAACGCGCGAACGCGTGCCGGTGTAATTCGAGCGATTGCTCTGCAGGCCGGTTTGCTGGAACTGATTCTCCTGGTCGCGACCACCGCCGTCGCCACGGGCTGCGGCAGCACCGAGGCGCCAGCTTTCATCGATGTTCCAGCGCAGGCCAAGGTCCGCCCCCCAGGCGTTGACGTCGCCACTGGTGTGGCCCGTCGCAACTCGATCGCCGTTAGCGTCGACCACGCTGGTGAGGTTGTCGCGACTGCCGGTCAGCCAGGTCGCGTTGAGCCAGTAATTGACCGGCATCGTCGAGCGATAGTTGTAGCCGTCACCGTTCGCTTCGAGACCGACCCAGGTCAGGCTGCCGGTGTTGGTCTTGTCGAGCGCATCGAGCTGCTCGCCCGTATTGGGCAGGCTCCCGCTGTCCTCGGAGTGATGCACGCGCAGGCCGAACCAGTGATTGGGCGCCCATTGCGTAGAGATGTCGGCGAAGGCATGGGAACGGTCTTTGTCTTCGGGCGACAGGTCACTCAAGTCAGTGCGGTAGTCGGAAAAGCGTTCAGCGGCGCCGAGGTGAGCGCGCAGCAGAGTGGTCTCGAAGGTCCAGTTGAGCGCTTCGATGTTGGTGTCCATCCACTCGCCGCTGTCCTCGCGCAAACGCTGGCGCCCCAAGCGCAAATGCTCGCCCGGATAGGCGGTGATGCCCGAATAGTCGACCCAGAACTCGCGCATCGCCAGGTAGCTGTCATCGGTCCCGCGGGCGTTACTTTCGTCGACGCCGTTGTTCACCGTATCGGTGTCGATGGTATCGGTCGCTGCCACCGCCTGCCCCATCAAATAGGCACTCCAGTCACCCCATTGGCCAAAGGCCCAGGGGCGCAAGTCGATGCCAATACCGTTGAGCGTGCCACCGGGTGCGGTGCCCAGGTCACGGTCGTCCTGCGACTCACCGGTAATCTTCACATCCAGGCCGAAATTCTTCGGAGCCACCTCCGCCGCCAGCACCAGACCGGCACTGCACATCAGCGAAACACCCAGACCACAACCTGCCAATAATGCTTGCTTCATAGTAAGTCCTGTCCATTTTCCGGAGTTTGCAGTCTGGCTAGCGCCGCGCCCGTCAGACGGGCCTGGGCTTCCCCTTCAAGCAAAGGCTGCGCGATTTTCCTTTCTGCCGGGGTCAGCCCCGACTGCAGGGCCGACAGCACTGGCTCTGCATTTACCACGCCCTGACGCTGCGCGAGTTGCGCAAAGACATAGGCATTGATCCGATTGACCTTGACCCCGCGGGAGTCGGAAAACATGTGCGCCAGGGCCAGGTCGGCATTGGGCGAACCGTTGCGGGCCGCCAGCAACAAATGTTGCAGCGCCTTCTGCGGTTCGACCTGGCCCAGATAACCGCGCCGGTACAACTGGCCCAGGTAGTAATGCGCCCCGACTTCACCGGCCGCGGCCGCCTTGAGCAAATGCTCTTCAGCCAGACGCGGGTTCTGCGGCAACCATTTGCCGAGGTAATACAGCCGCCCGGTCAGCAGTTCCGCCCGTGGGTCGCCCGCCTCGCGCCCGCGCTGCAAGGCCGAGAGCAATTGCGGCGCATCGCCTTGCACGGGGTAGTCGTTGATCAACCGTGCCAGGCTGGTCCAGGCCGGCGCATAGACCGGCGCCAATTCCTCGAGCAGGCGCTGGGCGCTTTGTGCATCGGCCGGGCCTTCGAGGGCTGGCGACGACAGAACGCGCGCCACCGACTCGACCCGCAAGGGCGCGACTCGTCCCTCGCGCCAACCCTGGCGCAACTCCACCAGCAAGGCCTCTTGCGCCTTGGGCTGGGCGCGCATTCGGTTGATGGTGGCCAGCTCCACATAACAGGCATCGAGTACCGCCAGCCGAGCCCGGCACATCTGCTCGATCTGCGGCAGGTGAGCCTTATAGGTGCCCTGATTGCGGTAAATCAGAATCTGCGCCAGATCCGCCTCGATAATGCCCTGGGCGCGCCAGCCATCGACCTTCTGCTGCGGATCCACCCCAGGCGCCAGTTGCGGGTAGCCCAGGTACAACAACGTCAGCGGCACCACCGCACTGAACTCGCCTTTATCCAAAGCGCCTTCCAACAATTGCTGGGCCTCGCGCACTTGCTTGGGATCACTCGGTCCTTGACGCAGCAACAAGCGGCCCAGACGTGACTGCGCCTTGACCGACTCCGGCGCGGCCTGGCGGTACAAGCCTTCAGCCTCTTTCAGGCTCGCCGGGTCGCCCGCCGACGCCGTCAGGTCGCCCATCCCGGCCTGGGCATCGGCATAGCCGTCCTGGGCCAGCGCCGCATAGTGCTTGCGTGCCGTTTCATAATCGCCGCGCAACATGGCCTCGCGCGCCAACCCCTGATCCGGCAGGGTGCCGCAACCATGAATCATCATCAGAGCTGCGGCCAGCGCAGAAAACCGCAGCCCCGATCGCCATGCGCCGTTCATTTTCCGGCCGCCATGGCTTTATTCTCCCAGGCATTCTTCACCCAGGTATTGGCCGCCCAGGCATTCTTCACCCAGGCATTGCTTTGCAGGTTTTCGATACTGACTTCCACCGGACGCCCGGCGAGATCGGTCTGCAACGCGCTGTCAGGCTCAATGGTGACCCGCAGGTCGGAGGCCAGGCCGCCGTTGTCCAGCACCACCGTGGCGATTTTGCCCGTGCGTGGCTGTTCTTCACCAACCAGTTGGAAGCTCACTGCCTTGCCAGGCTGGATCTTGGCAAAGTTCTTATAGGGGAAGCGCGCCTCGATGGTCGCCACACCATCGATCGGCATCAACTCGTATACCGTGGTGCCCTTGCCGACGACCTGGCCGTCCGGCACCAGCTGCGCCACCACCCGGCAATCGCAAGGGCTGGTCAGCGAACCTTGCAGGGTCCGGCTGAACAGGCGCTCGAGGTTTTCCGGGGTCGCCTGCCCGGGTGGCAGGTTCCCTTTCATCACATCCAGCAGCGACGCGGAAAAGGTCGCCAGCGGCGCCCCCTTGGGCACCACCGCCCCCACCTTGACCAACGACTTGACGCTGCCGTCGCGCGGCAGGCCGATCAACTGGCCGGGCACGTTGACCCGCGCCGATTCGGCATGAGTGACGAAATAAATGCCATACAACTGGTTCAGCACATAACCAAAGGCACCCAGTCCCACCAGGAACATCAGCAGGCTCACCGTGGTCGCCCGCAAGCGTGCGAAAAAGCCCAGGCCGTTGCCGCTATCGTGCTTTCGCGGCTTGGTGAAGTTGTCGCGCTGCTGGGTCGCGAGCATGTCACCCAGGCTGATCACCCCACCCGAGAGGTAGGAGGTGATCAGATAACGCAATGCGGAGATCGCACGTGGAGGCAGGTTGTGGAACTCGCAACCCACCCGCAGCCCCTCGCTGCCTACCGAGCGCACGACAAACTCCACGTCGATGGCAAACCCAAGCGCATCGACCTGAAACACCAGTTTGCCTTTGTGCTGTCGGCCCACGATCAGCGGTGGGTTCAGCTGACTCAGGCTGAAGCCACCGGCCGACAAGTCGATCAGCTCGCAATCGAACATCTCCCGGTTCGGCATGTGTAACTTGAGCCTCGCCGGTAGATTCAGCCGCGCATGCTGACGCTGCACCTCCGACTCATGCACAACATTGTCATCAACAGCAATACAAGCTGTGTTCATAACGCGTCCCTTCCCTTCCACGATTGAGAACGATCCGGCAGGTCAGAGCCGGTATGCACCTTTATCCTTTACCGCTGCGCAGACCGGCACGGCATGCCGACTGCCCTGACACCTGCGCTACACCATCCACATCAGCAGCGCGCAAAACACACTGCCGGCCGAAAAGGTCATGGCCCGCGACGACCAGGTATTGAACCAGCGCTGATAGCTGGCCAGCCCGCGGTCGAGTTTGGTGTTCTGGCGCGTCCACGATTGCCGGTCGAGACGGAAGAACACATAGATCTTCACCATTGCGCCGACCAACTGGTTGTAATAAAGAATCAGTGGATAGGCCGGCCCGACCGGGTGCCCCGAGGCCAGCAACAGCAGGCTCAGGATCAAGCGAGTCAGGCCGACCCAGAGCACATAGATCAGCAGGTAGGCCATGCTGTATTTGAGGCTGGCAATGATCGCCACCGACGGCCCGAGCAGGCTGGCCCACATCGATACGCGTTGGTCGAACAGCACCAGCGAGGTGAACCAGCCCAACCGCTGCGCGCCCAGATGCAGGGCCCGCGAGTTCTGCCGCAGGTTATTGCCATACCAGCGGAACATCAGCTTGCGGCTGGCCTTGAAGAAGCTCTTTTCCGGTGGGTGCTCGACCGTGTTGATCGCCGCATCGGGCACATAAAAGGTGTCGTAGCCCAGCCGCATCAGGCTGTACCAACTGGACTTGTCATCACCGGTCAGGAACCGGAAACGCCCCAGGCGCCAGTGCTGCAGATAATCGCTCTCGATGTCTTGAATAAAGCCGGGGGTGGTCACCACCTGGGCGCGGAACACCGACATACGCCCGGTCATGGTCAACACTCGCTTGCCCAGTGCCATCGAACACATATTGATGTGCCGCTGAGCGAACCGCAGCTTGTGCCATTGGCTCATCAGGTAGCTTCCGCGCACCTCGCAGAACTCATTGGTGGTCAGCCCGCCGACGTTCGGGAACAGCTTGAACCAAGGCACGGTCTGACGCACCAGCCCGGGCGAGAGCACGGTGTCGCCATCGACCACCGCCACCACCGCATCGGCATCCGGCAAATACCGGGAGATCGCCCGAAAACCATGGGCCAGGCCATCGCGCTTACCGGTGCCGGGAATCCGCACGAAGCTCAGCTTGACCTGCTCCGGCGGGGTATAGCTGTCCCACAGCGCTTTGATCAGCAGTTCATCGGCCAGCTCGACGATGGAACAGACCACCGTGGTCGGGTAACCACAACCGATGGCCTCTTCGATCACCGAGCGGTAGACCTGCGCCGTGGTCAACGCATCGATACGAAAACTGGTAACCAGCAAAAACACTTGCGACGGATCGGCAGTGCTGCCCAGCCTGGTGACTCTGCGTCTGTAATAAGGGAATACCAGATAAAGGAACAGCATCCCCCGCAGGTAATGGATCGCGCCCATCGAATAACGCCAGATACCGACCGCCCCCAGCAACAGGAGAAAGTCCCTGGATTGGGGATCGAACACGGTGCGCGGCAGCAACAGTGCAAGCCCCATCAGCGCGGTGACGTAGAACAACCAGCCCGCAGCTTCGCGCAAGTAAACCCTGGAATCAGCCATACCTATGACCCCCCGTTCGATAAACCCATGTTGTTTGGGGCGCATCAGCTCCGCGCCTCGCTTACCAGCAGATACCCTCGAGCCGATCGTCACTGGCGTGTGGCAGGAAGCCCACCAGGTCAACCACCTGCTTGCCCTCGGGCACCTGAAGCGCAATGGCTTTGAAGGACTCGTCACTGTTACCCAGCACGATCACCTCCGCCTGCTCGATCACTTTCGCAAGGTCAGGGCACAACAGCGAAGCCAGGTGCGGAATCTTCGACTCGATGTACTCCTTGTTGGCCCCGTAGATACGCGCGTATTCAACGTTGCGGTCGAAGATATGCAGGTCGTAGCCCTTGCCTATCAGCATCTCGGCCAACTCCACCAGCGGGCTTTCGCGCAGGTCATCGGTGCCCGCCTTGAAGCTCAGGCCGAGTAGCGCGACACGCCGCTTGCCGTAACTGCTGATAATGTCGAAGGCTCTCTGTACCTGCACCGCATTGCTGCGCATGATCGAGGCCAGTAGCGGGTGCTCGATGTCCATTTGCCCGGCGCGATAGTTCAGCGCACGCACATCCTTGGGCAGGCAGGAACCGCCGAACGCAAAGCCGGGGCGCATGTAATACCGCGACAGGTTGAGTTTGGTGTCCTGGCAGATCACGTCCATCACATCGCGACCGTCCACGCCGGCGGCCTTCGCGATATTGCCGATCTCATTGGCGAAGGTCACTTTGGTCGCGTGCCAGACATTGCAGGTGTACTTGATCATCTCCGCCACTTCGATGCTCCTGCGCAGGAGCGGCGCGTCCAGCTCTTGATAGAGCGCGGCGAGCATGTCACCACTGCGCTGGTCGAGTTCACCGATCACCGTCATGGGCGGACAGTTATAATCCTTGATCGCGGTACTTTCGCGCAGGAACTCCGGGTTGATCGCCACGCCGAAGTCGACCCCGGCCGTCTTGCCGGAATAGTCTTCAAGTATCGGGATCACCACGTTCTTCACCGTGCCCGGCAGCACCGTGCTACGCACCACTACTGTGTGCCAACTGTGCTTGTCGTGCAGGGCTTCTCCGATCTCGCGGCAGACCGACTCGATGTAGACCAAGTCCAGATCGCCATTCTTCTTGCTGGGCGTACCGACGCAGAGGAACGACATGTCCGTGCCCATCACTGCCGCCTTCACATCACGGTCACCACGCAGCCGCCCAAAACTCACACCCAGCTCGAGCAGCGGCTCCAGGTCGGGTTCAACGATGGGCGACTTACCCTGGTTGATCAGGTCAACCTTGACTTGCGAGACATCCACCCCGATTACGTCATGACCGCGAGCACAGAGACAGCCCGCACATACAGCGCCCACGTACCCCAAACCAAATATGCTGATCCGCATCGGTGAATCCCCCGTATACCTTGATTCAAGAATGCCATCGGCATGCCGCGCAGGCCGACAGTCGCTCTACCGCACCAACTAATAACCGATCGTTAGGCACAACTTGACTCTCGACCCACACCGTAAAATTGGAGTGTAGACAAACATCAAGCACGTACTGTTTTTTTTAAAATAAATTTCGAACACTTCGCGCCGACAACATGAGTAGTTAGATCAGCAAAGTGAGTACCCACATCGTAAACACGTTAACCATTGATAAAATTACTATTAAAATCAGTGGCATATAAAAATTATCGTGACTGACACCTCAAACAAAAACATATACCCGCGCACCAAAAACAAGCAGGCACTTACGATACTTACCGGACAGACACGCCTAAAGCCCTTACACAGTGCAATGCCAACGTTGCAACATTGTAAGCGTATCCAATAAATTCCTCGTACAGTGTAAAGCGACTGAAACACGTCAATTTTTTTAATAACAATTTATTGGCGCTCGCCCTACATGCAATAGTTAATACCTTTTAAAGAACAAACTCTTTAGGGACTCTCCGAATAAGTCCTCGAATGTGCTGATATATATCCTGACTACCTGAGCGAGCCGCCCATGAACCCGATGAGCTCTGCTGGCGCTGATCGAGCCGTACTATCCCAAGGCCGGCGGCGGCGCACACCTTATTCTCCGGACGCTATGCTGCGCATTCATCGGCCGCAAAACGGTTTGCATTGAGCGATTCGGCGATGGAAGAGGCGCTCTATGAAATCACTTCGCTGCGCCAGTTCGCCCAGCTCACGCTGGGCGCTCCGATCCCTGAAGACACCACCCTCATGAATGTCCGGCATCTGCCGGAAAAACACCCGTTGGCGGCGGGAATCCTGGCCGTCATCAATGCCGCGACGGTGGAGCTGGCGAACACTCGCCGTAGCTATGACATCGTCCCGGTCAAGGTTGATGAGCTGGCCGAGCAGCAACGCATCGCTGACACCAAAACGCTGAAGCGAAATACCGTCGCCCGGTACTGGCCGGTCTGGTCGTTGCAATGGCCTTGTCGTTCACCTTTGCGGCCCAGGCCCGGGAAACGGTACGAATCGGTTACCAGAAGTCATCGACCCTCATCACCTTGTTGAAAACCCAAGGCACGCTGGAAAAAACCCTCGCGCAGAAGAACATCGATGTGAGCTGGCATGAGTTTTCAAGTGGTTTGCCACTGCTGGAAGCGCTGAATGTCGGCTACGTCGATCAGCGCTGACGTGGCGGATACCGTGCCGATTTTTGCTCAGGCTGCGCAGGCTAATCGCTGCCTTGGAAAAAGCAGGCCTGACGTTTTCGGACGTCCAACCGGCCTACCTGTCGCCCGCCGATGGCCGAGCAGCCTTCGAGAACAACAAGGTCGACGCCTGGGTCACCTGGGAACCCTTCCTCACCAGCGCGCAACGTCAACTGCCGACTCGCACCCTGGCGGACGGTGCCGGCCCGGCTAGTTACAAACGCTATTACCTGACCAGCACGAGATACGCCAAGGCGCATCCCGACGTCCTCAAGCTGGTTTACGAGCAACTGCACAAGACGGGCGACTGGGTGAAAACCAACCCACTTGATGCGGCGCAAATTCTCAGCCCACTGTGGGGCAACCTTGATGTGACAACCATCGAGACGGCCAACACCCATCGCAGCTACCAGGTACAGCCGGTGCAAGGCGATCAGTTGGGTGAGCAGCAGAAAATCGCCGACGCTTTTTTTGCCGCGGGTTTATTGCCCAAGGCAGTGGATGCGAAAGACGTCGATATCTGGAAACCCTGAGGACAAGCTCAAGGCGTGATCGCAACTTTCATCACCCCGTCCCGCTGATGCGCAAACAACTCATACGCGGCTTCGATGTCGTCAAGCTTGAAGCGATGCGTCACCAGCGGCGACAGATCGACGCCACCGCTTTGCACCACCGCCATCAACCGTCGCATGCGTTCTTTACCGCCGGGGCACAGGGTGCTGACGATGCTGAAATCCCCGAGCCCCGCGGAAAAAGCTTCGAGGGGAATGCGCAGATCACTGGAGTAAACCCCCAGGCTGGACAAACGACCACCGGGGCGCAACACCCGCAGTGCGGACTCGAAAGTACCCTGGGTGCCCAGCGCTTCGATGGCCACGTCGACACCTCGACCGTCGGTCAGGGCCATGATCTGCGCGACCACGTCGCCGTCCTTGAAATTGACCACGTGGGTCGCACCCAACTGCCGGGCGACGCTCATCCGTTCAGCCACGGTATCGATGCCGATAATGGTGCTGGCGCCTTTGAGGCGCGCGCCGGCCACGGCACACAGGCCGATCGGCCCGAGGGCGAACACTGCCACGGTATCGCCAATCTTGACCTCGCCCCGCTCTGCCCCGGAAAACCCGGTGGACATGATGTCCGGGCACATCAGCACCTGTTCGTCGCTGAGGCCATCGGGGATCGGGCACAGGTTGGCCAATGCATCCAGCACCAGCACGTACTCGGCCTGGCAGCCATCGATGGTGTTGCCGAACTTCCAGCCACCGGCGGCGCGGAAGCCATGGCGGGTGTCCGGGCCATCCTGTGAACTGCAACCGCACAGGCAGGCGTAACTTTGTCCGCTGGGGGTAATGGCGCCGGCAATCACCCGCTGGCCTTCGACAAAACCACGCACCTGCGAGCCCAGCCGCTCGATGATGCCCACCGGTTCGTGACCGATGGTCAGCCCTTTGGCCACCGGGTATTCACCCCGCAGGATGTGCACGTCGGTGCCGCAGATCGTCGTGGTAGTAATGCGGATCAGCGCATCCAGCGGTCCGACCTCGGGGATCGGTTTGTCATCCAGCACGATGCGGTTTTTCTCAACGAATATCGCGGCTTTCATGGTTGCCATCGGGGTTCTCCTGAGCGTTCACGTGCGCTTGAGTTCAGCATGAACCTCAGCCTGCGCCCGGTTTACGGACGGGAGGTTGATCATGGTCAATACTTAGAGACTGGATGTACGTCGCACGAGCCGCACGTCGGGCGGCTAATCCACGGGAGGTTCGTCATGTCTGGTCAATCCCGCTTCATGCTGGTTGCATCACCGCTGATGGAACACAGCCCCGCTTTCGACAGGGCCGCTGCGCTGGCCAAGGCCGAAGACGCCGCGCTGCACATCGTCGCCTTCGATTATCTGGAAGGCCTGGCGACCGCCAGTCTGGTCAACGAAAAGGCGCTGGAACAAATCCGCGTGGGCTACGTCGAGCGCCACCGCCAATGGCTTGAGGAACAGGCCCGCCCCTTGCGCAAAATCGGTGTGCACGTCACCACCGAAGTGGCCTGGGTCGAACGCCCCTTGGAGGAAATCCTGATTCACCTCAAAGAGCAGCCGATGGACGTGCTGATCAAGGCGCTGGAGCACGAATCGCTGCTGTCGCGGCTGATGTTTACCCCGCTCGATGTGCATTTGCTGCGCGAATGCCCGGTGCCGCTGCATTTCGTGAGCCACGCCGTGCACGCCTTGCCGCGAAAGATCGTCGCGGCGGTCGACCCCTTTCATCGCGATGATCATTACAAAACCTTCAACGACAGAATCCTCCACGAGGCGGCGAAACTGGCGAGCGCCTGTAATGCCGAGCTCGATGTGGTCTACGCCTATGACCTTTCATCCATCAGCGCCGACGAATTCGGCTTCGACAACGGGTCGGCGTTCTTCTCGTCGGGCAAGGCCAAGACCGTATTCGATTACCAGGAGGATGCCTTCAACGACTTGGCCGAGCGCAACGGCATCGCGCCGGAGCAGCGGCACATGATCATGGGCAACCCGGCCAAAGTCCTCACCCGCTATGTCGATGCATATGACGTTGACGTGATTGTCATGGGCCGGATCGGCCATCGCGGCATGGGCCGGCTGATCGGCAGTACGGTGGAGCATCTGCTGTACAAAATGCCGTGCAGCGTTTGGGTGGTGTACACCGAGCGGCTGGATGAATAATTGATCTACCGGAAAACATAAAACCTGTGGGAGCGAGCTTGCTCGCGAAGGCGGAGTGTCAGGCAACATCATTGTCGACTGAGACACCGCCTTCGCGAGCAAGCCCGCTCCCACAGGGGTTTTGTGTTGCCAGGTCAACGCCGGGTGATCACCACTTCCAGGTATTCACTCGGCACCACCAGCGATTTTTCTCCCGCTCTGTTCATACGGTTGATCAGTTCGGTCAGGTCGTTTTCCAGCCCTTGGGCGCCTTCAGGAGGCAGCGCCGCGAAGGCTTTGTGGACCGGGCCGTACCAGGTGCGGAACGTGTCGATGAAATGCGCGGCCGAGCGGTAACGGAAGTTGAAAGTCTTGCGCGTCACCTGAACCAGAAAGTCACGTTCGTCAAAGTGCGTGCGCAGCCAGGCTTCGGTGCCCCACTGCGAAGGCGGTTGAGCGCCCGGCGGTGGCGGCAGGTGGCGGCCGAGGGTCTTGAACATCTGGCCGACGAACCCTTCGGGCGTCCAGTTGGCGAGGCCGATCCGCCCACCGGGGCGACAAACCCGCGCCAGTTCCGTGGCAGCCTTGGGTTGGTCCGGCGTAAACATCACACCGAAGGTCGAAAGCACGGCATCGAAGCTGGCATCCTCGAACGGCAAGGCTTCGGCGTCAGCCACTTGAAACGTGACTTCCAGGTGTTCTGCCCTGGCCCGGTCTTCGCCGCGTTCCAGCAGCGCGGCCACGTAGTCGGTAGAAGTGACATGGCAACCACGGCGCGCGGCAGCGAGCGTCGCGTTACCGTTGCCGGCGGCCACGTCGAGTACCTGTTCATCGCAGAGCAGGTCGCAGGCTTCGGCCAGTTGCTCGCCGACGATCTGCAAGGTGGTGCCGATCACGGCATAGTCGCCACTGGCCCAAGAGGCCATCTGACGGTTTTTCAAGGCAGTAAGATCAATGCGTGTACTCATGAATTCCGCTCCGTTGCGGGTTGGAACGCAACCCGGCTTATTCGGCCGTGGTGGGATCGATGATGGCCGTGACCTGGGAAATGCGGTTGGCCGGGAAACCGCTCTGCCTGGCGTGTTCCTTGATCAACTCTTCGTTGGGCGCGATGTACACGCAGTAGAGCTTGTCACCGGTGACATAACTCTGCTGCCACTGCACCTCTGGCAAGTCGCGCAACGTCTTGCAGGACTTTTGCGAAGCCGCTTTCAAATCCCTTTCTGACAGTGTTCCAGCACCCGGAATCTCGCGTTCTATAACGAACTTAGGCATGGCAACCTCTCATTCTTGTTATTGATGACAGGGTCGGCAGACCCTGTAGGTCAACTATCGCGCCGGGCAACGCTGGCGTCCTGCCCGATCGTCGGCCAACCCTGCCCGATCGTCCGGAGATTTCACGCTCTGGCGCGACAGGCTCACAATCAAGCTCACCACCCAAAGCTGCCCGCCAACACGGGAAAACCACCATGGACGCCCTGTCCCAGACGTTGCGCGTCGTCCGCCTGGTCGGCGCGATTTTCATCAATGCCAGGTTCACTGCACCCTGGTGCTACCAATCGCCGAGCGCCGACGCGGCGGCTCCGTTTCTGGAGCCCGGCGCCGAACGCGTGGTGATCTTCCACTTGATCACCGAAGGCGAGTGTTATGTCGAACTGGGTGATGATCCCCCGCTCCTGCTGACGGCCGGCGATGTGGTGGTTTTCCCTCAGGGAGACGCCCACCGCATGAGCTCTAACCCGGGGCTCGCACCCGCCACCGGTGCGCGGCTGGACGTGGTGCTGGCGCGCCGTCCACGGCAATTGAGCTATGGCGGTGGCGGCGCGATAACGCGGTTGGTGTGCGGCTATCTGGCGTGCGATACCCGTCTGGCCGGCATGTTGCTGACCGGGTTGCCGGCGGTGGTCCGGGTTAATGTGCGAGGCTCGAATGCCGGTATCTGGCTGGAATCGTCGGTCCGTTATGCACTGGCCGAAGCCCGATCGCCCCGCCCCGGTGGCGAAGGTGTGCTGGCGAAACTGGCCGAGGTGTTGTTCATTGAGGTGCTACGCCTGTACATGCACGAACAGGGCGAAGGTCGCACCGGTTGGCTGGCGGGTGTGGGCGACCGGATTGTCGGCGCCGCCCTCAACGCATTGCACAAAAAACCGTGTCACGCCTGGACCCTGGATGAACTGGCGCGCACTGCCGGTACTTCAAGATCGGTGTTGGCGGAGCGCTTTCAGCAACTGGTGGGAAGTTCGCCGATGCAGTACCTGACGCAATGGCGGATGTTGCTGGCGGCCAACCTGTTACGCAGCAGTAACAGCTCGTTGATGCGGATTGCCGAAGAGGTGGGCTACCAGACTGACACGGCGTTCAGTCGGGCGTTTCGTCGAGAGTATGGAGCGCCACCGGCGGCGTGGCGGCGCAGTCAGAAGAAAAAACCAATGACCCACGGCGCACAGCCTGTGAGCCATTGATGTGAAGCCTTACGCAGCGGGTGCTTTGGCCTCTTCCAGCAACTGCTGAATCACTTTCTCCTGAGTCTCGTAACTGCCTTCACCAAAGTGGGTGTAACGCACCTGACCCTTGGCATCGATCAGGTAGTGAGCGGGCCAGTACTGGTTGTCGAAGTTACGCCAGATCGCGTAGTTGTTGTCGATCGCCACCGGGTAGGTGATGCCGAGCTTTTTCACTTGATCCTTGACGTTGTCGATGATGCGCTCGAAACCGTATTCAGGGGTGTGGACGCCGATCACTACCAGGCCGTCCTTCTCGTATTTCTTCGCCCAGTCCTTCACGTACGGCAAGGTGTGCTGGCAGTTGATGCAGTCGAAGGTCCAGAAGTCCACCAGCACTACTTTGCCTTTCAGCGAATCGTTGCTCAGGGCTGGCGAGTTAAGCCATTGCACTGCGCCGGCAATTGACGGCATGGCGCCTTTGGCGTTGTCCATGGACGAGTCTGCGTTGACCTTGCTGACGAAGTAATCGACGACTTTCGGTACGGTTTCCAACACACTTTTCTCGATGCTGCTGACGCCTTCGGACGAAGTGCCGGCCAGCAGTGTTTTGTCGGCACCGGTGGAAATCACCGCCGCAGCCGCCAGCACCGCAACACCCGCACCACGACGCAGCCAACCGGTGACCGGGATCGACGCTTTCAAGCGATTGACCAGGCCGCGACCGGCGAAGATCAAGGTGCCCAGGGACAATGCGCTGCCCAGGCCATACGCCACCAATAACAGGCTGGTTTGAGCGTTTGCACCTTGCAGCATGGCGCCCGTGAGGATGACCCCGAGGATCGGTCCGGCGCACGGTGCCCAGAGCAGACCGGTGGCGACACCAATCATGACCGAACTCAACGGGCCGGACATTTTGCGTGTGTCCGGATCGAGGCGGTTGCCCAGCGCCACGAAGGGACGGGCCAGCCAGTCACCGACACGGGCGGAAATCAGCGACAGGGCGAACAGCACCATCACGATCAGCGCTACGTGGCGACCGGTGTTGTTGGCTTGTATCACCCACTCGCTGCTGACCACGGCCAGGCTGGAGATCAGGGCGAAGGTCAGGACCATGCCGCCAAGGGTGAGCAGGATCGAGGAACGTGTACGTTTAACACCGGCGAACAGGAACGGCACGACCGGGAGGATGCAAGGGCTGAGGACGGTCAATATGCCGCCCAGGAAAGCGATGAGAAACATGGGATCACCTTGGAAAATTGAGTGCGGCGGTTTACACACATCCCCTGTGGGAGCGGGCTTGCTGGCGAAGAGGTCAGTACATTCAACATTCATGTCGACTGACTCTCCGCTTTCGCGAGCAAGCCCGCTCCCACACTGGATCGGTGGTGTTTACAGATCAGTGTTCCGGGCTTCAGGCCGTCTGGTTTTCCAGCTGCTGCCCCTGTGGCGTCCGGCTGGAACCGTCCTGCGCCAGAAAGACGTCCCCGCCCTTCTCCGCCACCGGCGTCAGCTGGAAGCAAGTCGCGCTGCCACAGCTTTTCTGTTCAACAGCAGCGTTGGCATGGGCAATGGGTCAGCGCAGGACTCAGTTCTCTGAGTTGCAGCCATCAGCAAATTTGCGATAGTCCAGAACGTGGGTTTGGTTATGGGAATCCAGGTAAGTCAGCTGGGCATCCACAACCCCACAGGAAGTCGAGGCGTCCTGTTTCAGCGACACCACTTTCTTGATGTCCAGGTGTGTGCCGTAGGTGTAGGTTTTAGCGGAGACATCAGCTTCGGCGCGGGCCGACAAGGTGCAGATGTTCAGAGCGGCAAACAGGCAAGCGGCGTAGACGGCTTTGGTATTCATGGTGGTTTTCTCAAGGCTTCAATAGGTCAATCGTGTATTGGGCCGAGGCGACTTGGCTTGCCTCGATGGAACCTATTAGAAGCCCGCGAGGTATCCCGACTGTGTCGGGAACAGGCGCGTGTAAATCGGTACGTATCAAAACCGGGCCGGGATACACAGCGATACAAAAGCCCTGAAAATGAGTGTTTTTGCGTCCACGTGTATCCGCCGACATGCCAGATACACTGCAATACAAAGGACTGCGGGCGAGTGGGCCAAGGCTCGATAGACTGCGCGACATCCCCCATCTACAGAGGCCTGGCCAAATGGAACACGTCGATCACATTCTCATCGTGGACGATGACCGCGAGATCCGGGAACTGGTAGGCAACTACCTCAAGAAAAACGGCCTGCGCACCACCGTCGTGGCGGATGGACGGCAAATGCGCACGTTCCTGGAATCCACGCCGGTGGACCTGATCGTGCTCGACATCATGATGCCGGGCGACGATGGCCTGATGCTGTGCCGTGAGTTACGCGCCGGCAAACACAAGGCCACGCCGGTGCTGATGCTCACCGCGCGCAACGATGAAACCGACCGCATCATCGGCCTGGAAATGGGTGCCGACGATTACCTGGTCAAGCCATTCGCTGCGCGTGAACTGCTCGCCCGAATCAACGCCGTGCTGCGCCGCACACGGATGCTGCCACCCAACCTGGTGGTCACCGAAAGCGGTCGTTTGCTGGCCTTCGGGCGCTGGCGCCTGGACACCTCGGCCCGGCACTTGCTCGATGAGGACGGCACGATGGTCGCGCTCAGTGGCGCGGAATATCGGTTGCTGCGGGTGTTCCTCGATCATCCTCAGCGGGTGCTCAATCGCGATCAATTGCTGAACCTGACCCAAGGCCGCGATGCCGACCTGTTCGACCGCTCCATCGACTTGCTGGTGAGCCGCTTGCGCCAGCGACTGCTGGACGATGCCCGCGAACCGGCCTACATCAAAACCGTGCGCAGCGAAGGCTATGTGTTTTCGCTGCCGGTGGAAGTGCTCGGGCCACCCTCATGAATCTCTCGATGCGCTGGCCCCGCACCCTCGCCTCGCGACTGTCGCTGATCTTCCTGATCGGCTTGATTCTCGCGCAGGCGCTGTCCTTCGGCGCGCAGTACTACGAGCGATACGAAAGCACGAAGAACACCATGCTGGGCAATCTGGAAACCGACGTCTCGACCTCCATCGCCATCCTCGACCGCTTGCCGGCCGAAGAACGCATGAGCTGGCTGCAACAACTGGATCGACGTAACTACCGCTATTTGTTGAACGAAGGCTCGCCGGGCATGCCCATGAGCGATTCGCCAATAGCGATGACTTCGATCAAAGAGGCCATCGGCAAGGATTACCCGATGACGGTGACCGACATCCCCGGGCCGGATAAACATTTTCAGGTCCACCTGAAACTGGCGGACGGCAGCCCGCTGACCATCGACGTGCGACCTTCGATGGTGCCGTTGTCGCCGTGGTTACCCATCGTGTTGCTGGGGCAACTGGCGCTGATGCTCATCTGCACCTGGCTGGCCGTGAGAATCGCCATCCGCCCCCTCACCCGCCTCGCCCAAGCGGTAGAGACCCTGGACCCCAACACCCACGCGGTGCACCTGGACGAAAAAGGCCCGACCGAAGTCGCCCATGCCGCCATGGCCTTCAATTCGATGCAGGCGCGCATCGCCGCTTACCTCAAGGAACGCATGCAACTGCTGGCGGCGATTTCCCACGACCTGCAAACCCCGATTACCCGCATGAAACTGCGTGCCGAATTCATGGACGACTCCGTCGAGAAAGACAAACTCTGGAATGATCTTGGCGAGATAGAACACCTGGTGCGCGAAGGCGTGGCCTATGCCCGCAGCGTTCATGGCGCCACCGAGGAAAGCCGCCGCACTCATCTGGATTCGTTCCTCGACAGCCTGGTGTTCGACTATCAGGACATGGGCAAAGACGTCCAGCTCGGCGGTAAAAGTGACGCGGTGATCAACACCCGACCGCACGCCTTGCGGCGGGTGCTGGTGAACCTGACGGACAACGCACTCAAATTCGCCGGCGCCGCCGAGTTGTGGGTGGAAGCGAAGGCTGACGGCAGTTTGTCGGTGAAGGTGATGGACCGTGGTCCGGGGATTGCCGAGGAAGAATTGGCTCAGGTGATGGAACCGTTTTATCGCGTGGAGAATTCGCGTAACCGCAGCACCGGCGGGACCGGGTTGGGGTTGGCGATTGCGCAGCAATTGGCGTTGGCGATCGGGGGGGCGTTGACGTTGAGTAATCGTGAGGGGGGAGGGTTGTGCGCGGAGCTTAGATTGTCGGTTCAGTAACATGATCGTTCCCACGGTGGGAACGATCAGTCCAAGGTCAGACCGGGTAGTTCGCGCGCAGGGCTTCGAGGCCGCCTTGGTAGATACCGGTAAACAGCGCCACCACTTCCTCGTCACTCACACCGACAGGTGCAAACCGCCCAGACCACGTCACTCGCGCGCCCTGCCCCTGCGCTTCAACACTGATAGTCGCCAGATAGTCAGTAACCGGAAACGGCGCCTGCAAAATCGAATAACTGTAAGTCTTCCCAGCGTTATCAAACGCCTCCAACCGCTCAACCACCACCGCCCCATCCGCCGTTTGCAAGCTACGCACCCGGCCGCCTTCACTCAGCTCGCTTTTGGGAATAAACGGCAGCCAGTCCGGCAGCGAGTTAAAGCCGCCAATCAATTGCCAAACCTGGTCGGCGGTTGCCGGGATGTCGATGAATGCTGATGCTGTAGCCATGAAATATTCTCTCTCAATCATTAAGGTTCAGATCGCCATGCTGTCGACAACACCACCGTCGACCCGCAGAGCCGCGCCAGTAGTGGCCGAAGACAGCGGCGAGGCGATATAAGCCACCAGATTCGCGACCTCCTCGACATCCGCCACGCGCTGGATGATCGAACTCGGCCGGGCCTTGCGCACGAAGGCGTCGGCTTCTTCCCGAACACTGCGCCCGGATTCGGCGGTGGCGTCCTTGAGCATCTGTTCCAAACCATCGGTCAATGTCGGGCCGGGCAAGATCGCGTTGACCGTCACCCCGGTGCCCGCCAGCCGCTTGGCCAGACCATGGGACACCGCCAGGTTGGCGCTTTTGGTCACGCCGTAGTTGATCATGTCGGCCGGTGTTGCGACCCCGGATTCCGAGGACAGGAAGATCACCCGCCCCCAGCCCTGCTTGACCATGTCTGGCACGTAATGCCGTGACAGGCGCACGCCGGAGATCACGTTGACCTCATAAAAACGCGTCCACTCGCTGTCCGGTGCATCGAAGAAATCCACATCGTTGAAGATCCCGAGGTTGTTCACAAGGATGTCCGCCCGTGGTTCGGCGGCGAACAACAACTCGGCGCCTTCGGCAGTGCCAAGGTCTGCGGTCAGGCCACGCAACTGTGCGCCCGGCACGCTCTGGCGAATGCTCGCCAGCGCCTGTTCGACCTTGGCCGTCTCGCGGCCGATCACCACCACCGTGGCGCCGGATTCGGCCAGCGCTTTGCTGATGCCCAGGCCAATGCCGGCGGTGCTGCCGCTGACAATGGCGCATTTTCCACTCAGATCGATTTTCATGCTCAACCTCCAATGATCGGCAATGGCGCACGTTCGGACACCAGTTTCGCGTCGCGCATCGCCTGCCAGAAAGCAGCGGGAATGACAGCCGACATCGCGGCAACGTCTTCAGCAATCCGGTCCGGACGGCTGGACCCCGGAATCACCGCCGCCACGGCCGGGTTAGCCAACGAGAACTGCAACGCAGCTGCCTTGATGTCGACACCATGCGCGGCAGCAATGCGTTTGATCTGCTCGACTTTATTGATGATCGCCGGGCTGGCTTTCTGGTACTCGAAGTGTGTGCCACCGGCCAAAATGCCCGAGCTGTAAGGACCACCGACCACAATCTCGACGTTCTGCGCCAGCGCGGCATCCATCAAACGCTGCAAGGCACGGTCGTGGTCGAGCAGCGTGTAGCGACCCGCCAGCAGAAAACCGTCCGGCTGAGCTTCGGTCAGATCCAGGGTCAGTTCGCACGGTTCAACCTTGTTCACGCCCAGGCCCCAGCCTTTGATCACGCCTTCTTCGCGCAAACGGGTCAACACCTTGAAGGCGCCGGTGCGGGCCTGGTTGAAGTATTCCAGCCACTGATCGCCGTAGAAGTCCTGGGCGATGTCATGCACCCAGACGATGTCCAGACGATCGGTTTGCAGGCGCTTGAGGCTGTCTTCGATGGAGCGCATCGTGGCGTCGGCGCTGTAGTCGTTGACGATCTTGTTCGGGCGGCCGTGTTCGAACACGCCGCTTTTCTCGCCCAAGTCACGGGCCGCCGCATCTTCAACTTCATCGAGAATGACCCGGCCGACTTTGCTGCTGAGTACATAGTCGTCACGGTTGTACTGGGCCAACGCGGTGCCCAGACGAATTTCCGACAGGCCCGAGCCGTAAAACGGAGCGGTGTCGAAGTAACGCACACCGGCATCCCAGGCGGCGTGGACAGTAGCCATCGCCTCTTCTTCAGGAATGGCGCGGAACATGTTGCCCAATGGAGCGGTGCCGAAACCGAGGGTGCCAGGTAGTTTGTCCTTCAAGCTCATGGGTTTTTCCTCTTGAGTGTCAGGGGTCATCAGAGGTGACCGTTGAGCAGATGCTAGATTGCGATGATCGGACCGTCCAAGACATAATATGCAGCACTTGAGTCCTGATAGGTCTGACATGATCGACATCCGCCAATTGCGCTACTTCGTCGCCGTCGCCGAAGAAGAACACGTCGGTCGCGCCGCCGAACGCCTGCACATCTCCCAGTCGCCCCTGAGCCGGCAGATCGCCCAGCTCGAAGAGCGCCTGGGCCTGACCCTGTTCGAACGCAGCCAGCAACGCATTCGCCTGACCCGCGATGGCCAGACTTTTCTGGCTGAAACCCGTGCCCTGCTGACCCACGCCAATCGCCTGGAATCCCTGGGCAAGCGCCTCGGTCGTGGTGAAGAAGGCGGCTTGTGCATCGGCTACATCGAAAACGCCATGCACGCCGGCGTCTTGCCCAATGCCTTGCGGGTGCTGCGGGTCGACCGGCCGAACGTGCACGTCGCGCTGTACAACCTGAATTCCGCCGAACAACTCGAAGGCCTGCGTCAGCGTAGTCTGGATATCGCACTGGTCAGCGAACCGCCCGTCGCCGACGACCCGGACCTGCTGGGTTTTCAGGTGCTGGACGATCCGATGCTGCTGGCCCTGCCCGAGCACCATCCTTTGGCGAACCACACAACACTGACCCCGGCGGACCTGGCCGATCAGGAATGGATCGGCGTGCAACCCCGCCAAGACGCCGCCAGCCGCGACGACTTCGTCAGCGCCTGCATCCGCGCTGGTTTCACCCCGGACATTCGTATGGAAGCCACCGAACCTTTCACCGCGTTGGGATTGGTGGCATCGGGGCTGGGCATCGCCATGATTCAGAAAGGCCTGAGCCGCAACGCACCGCCCGGCGTGGTATTGCGGGAAGTGCCGTGGATTTCCTTCACCACGCCGCTGTGGGCCGCGTGGCACCGGATCAATTTGCGGCCGCTGGTGGAGACGTTCAGGAAAGTGCTAACGGAGCCAGGTTCGGCTGACTCGCCCTGAGATTTCAAGATCAAAAGATCGCAGCCTCGTTGCACTCGACAGCTCCTACAGGGTTTGGCGCACACCTGTAGGAGCTGTCGAGTGCAACGAGGCTGCGATCCTTTGATTTTCTAAGCGAATGGATCTTCGACTGCCACACAGGGTTTGGTGCTTTACTGAAAAGACCCCGAAATCCTGCGAGCAACCCCACATGAACCGCAACGACCTGCGTCGCGTGGACATGAACCTGCTGGTGATTTTCGAAACCCTGATGTTCGAAAAGAACCTGACCCGGGCCGGGGAGAAGCTGTTTCTCGGCCAGCCCGCCGTCAGTGCCTCGCTGGCCAAGTTGCGCGACCTGTTCGACGACCCGCTGCTGGTGCGTAACGGTCGTGTGCTGGAGCCGACCCAGCGCGCATTGGCGATCCTCAAGGAGTTGCAGCCGGCGATGGACACCATCTCCGGCGCGGTCAGCCGGGCCAAGGATTTCGACCCGTCCACTAGCCGCGATGTATTCCGCATCGGCCTGTCCGACGACGCCGAGTTCGGCCTGTTTCCGCCGCTGCTCAAGCAAATACGCGAAGAGGCGCAGAACGTCGTGGTGGTGGTGCGGCGGGTGAATTTCATGCTGATGTCGTCGATGCTGGCCAGCGGGGAGATTTCCGTCGGGATCAGCTACACCACGGAACTGCCGGCCAACGCCAAGCGCAAGAAGCTGCGCGACCTGAGCGTCAAGTTCCTGCGTGGCGATGACCGTCCCGGCACCCTGACCCTGGATGAGTATTGCGAGCGCCCTCACGCGCTGGTGTCGTTTTCCGGGGATTTGACCGGTGCCATCGATAGCGACCTGGCCCGTATCGGTCGTTCACGCTGGGTGGTGCTGGCGGTGCCGCAATTCGCCGGCCTGCGCGCCTTGCTGACCGGCACCGATATGCTCGCCACGGTGCCGGACTACGCGGCGTGCGCGCTGATCGAAGGCAGCAGCCAGTTGCGGGCCGACGACCCGCCGTTTGACATCGTGCTGTCCGAACTGTCCATGGTCTGGAACGGGGTCAACGATAACGATCCGGCAGAACGTTGGTTGCGCTCGCGAATTGCCCAACACATGGCCGCTCCACTGCCGGGGCATTAATCGATTTGAAAGACTCGGGGTTGGTCTCGCGCAGGTAGACCGGCAGGTCAGTGACCGGCGGCATGACCGGAATTTCGAAGTACATCTGGACCACCCAGCCGCGGTGGTAGCTGGCGTGGTTGACCACGTGCATCAGTATCGCGCCGGCGCTCATGGTGCCGCTTTCCCCCGAGACAAAGCTGAACTCGACGGGTTTATCCAGCGAGGCATCGGTCTGCCGTTCGCTCCAGTCGCAGTACCAGTGATCAATGTCCTTTTGCGCCAGGCGCAGCTCGGCGAGTTCGGGGTGCAGCAGATCGTGTGACGTCTTGAAGCCGTGCCCTCGGCCTTCGAGGTGGGCCTGCCAGATGCAGTCCACCACGTAGATGTGGTTCAGGGTGCCGATCATGTTCTTGAACACCGACACGCGCTCTTTATTGACCTCACCCGGCGGCAGTGCGGCCAGGCTGTCAAAGAGGCGTTGATTGGCCCAGCGCTTGTAATCGGCAAGCATGCGGGCAGTGCGTACGTTAATCATCGGAGGTCTCCCATTGTGATGGGCGCACTGCCAAGCATAGCCCTCAGGGCGAGCGGCATTGCAAACGCTGATTACCGGTCACTTCGCAATAACACGATCTGTGTAGCAGCTGCCGAGCAACGCGAGGCTGCGTTCGGCGGCGAAGCCGTCGTAAAACCTGAGACCGCGTTGCATCAGGTAGACCGCATTCGCCGGACTACGACGGCTTCGCCGCCGAACGCAGCCTCGCGTTGCTCGGCAGCTGCTACACCGGTCGTTGTGTGGCTAATACCGTCGTCACCCGATCAGCCAGCGCCAGGCAACTGGTCAACCCCGGCGACTCGATACCGAACAGATTCACCAACCCCGGCACACCATGCTCGGCCGGACCACTGATGACAAAGTCGGCCGCCGGCTCGGTCGGGCCCGTGATTTTCGGGCGGATACCGCTGTAGGCCGGTTTCAGGCTGTTATCGGGCAACGCCGGCCAGTAGCGCCGGATTGCCTCGTAGAAGCCATCGGCTCGGCGTGGATCCACACGGAAATCGACGTGATCGACCCATTCGACGTCCGGCCCAAAGCGCGCCTGACCGCCCAGATCCAGCGTCATGTGCACACCCAACCCCGCACTCTCCGGGGCCGGATACACCAAATGCCGGAACGGCGCCCGGCCGCTGAAACTGAAATAGCTGCCCTTGCATAGCCGGGCAGTTGGAACGTGCTGCGACGGCAAGCCTTCAATCCGGCTCGCCACCTCAGGCGCGGACAATCCCGCGCAATTGATCAACGCACGGCAGCTCAAGGTAATCGGTTGGGCGCCGCCCATCCGCAATTCGAAACCTTGCTCGGTGCAACGGGCCGACGCCAGCGGCGTATGAAAAACCAGCGAAGTGCCGCTGGCCTCGGCATCCGCCTGAAGCGCCAGCATCAGGGCATGGGAATCGACAATCCCGGTGGACGGTGACCAGAGCGCAGCGACGCAGGACACTGCCGGTTCAAGTTCCCGCGCCTGTTCGGCGTCCAGCCATTGCAGGTCATCAACGCCATTGTGCAGGCCCTGCTCCAGCAATTTGCGCAAGGCTGCGCATTGACCGTCATCCGTGGCCACGATCAGCTTGCCCAGGCGCTGGTAATCGACGCCGCGCTCATCGCAAAAGGCGTAAAGGCGTTGTTTGCCCTCCACGCACACTTGCGCCTTGAGGCTGCCGCTCGGGTAGTAAATGCCGGCGTGGATCACTTCCGAATTGCGCGAACTGATGCCCACGCCAATGCCCTCGCCCGCCTCGACTAGGATCACTTCCCGCCCGCTGCGGGCCAGGGCTCTGGCGACCGCCAGCCCGACCACTCCGGCCCCGACCACCACGCATTCGATATCGACGCTCACCTGCCCTCCGCTCCTTTCACGCCAGCCCTCGTTGCCGATAATCGATCAGGCTGGAGAATATCGCCAGCAACATGGCCATGACCACGAAGAAGATCAGCACCAGGAAATACGACCCGGTGAACTGCACGATCAGCCCGATCAGGATCGGCACGATCACCCCGGCCATGTTCCCGCAGAAGTTGATACCCAGAAAGAATGGGAGCGGGACATCGCTCTGGACTACGTGATTCAGTCCGGCACGCTTAAAGGTGTCGGATTCGGATGGCGTAACGGCAAGTCCAACAGCGAGGCGGCCCGAGACCAGGACCAGAATCGCTTGATCGTGAGCTACAGCATTCCTTTGCTGTAGCAGAGCGGCCTGAAGGGACTGTGCGCAATTGGAGGGTTTTCGCCTTGCCTCTTGGACTCAGCGCTGACACTGGGTCAGCGCTTTGCCTGGGCTGACCAATGGCCGCGGCCCGCGCGTGCGGCGAAGCAAAGCGAGCTGATCCAGCGTTTTCGGTGGAGATTATTGTGTGTGCGGCGCGGAGCTGAGCCTTTTCAGACGCAGGCGTTGGACTGATCACGCATCGACAGGGAACTCCTGACGACCGCCACGCATCCTACAGATGAGGTACTTCCTTTTTTGCTTCACGCTTTCAGAGGACACCGTCATGCGCCGTCTGATTATCATCTCTTCCCTTTTGCTGTGTTTACCCTTCGGCTCCGCTATGGCCAAAGTGGATGCGGGCGATGTCGCCACGTCAGCCGGGGTTTCCGCATCGTTGTACTCGACGTTCAAGGACCACAAACTCATGATTCCTGCCCGGGATGACGCCTCCAGCTTCGTTGCCAGTGGCGGCGCGATTCGTGGTGTTTATCTGGAGTCATACTTGAAGCAGATTCGTCAGGAACATCCCGGCCTCAACGCCAGCGACGAAGACCTGGCCAGAGCCATCCTCGTCCAGGAAGGCGTTGCCGCGGGTCAATAAAGGCTGAAAAAGTAGCGGTGGGGCTTGCAGCGCCCGGATAGCGTTTGCAGCCCTACCTTGCTTCAGCACCGGTGGATAATCGCGCCCAACCCGCCACCAATTGCGCGCTGATGCTCACGCCGCCGCACACCACAATTACCACATCATGGGCTTCGGCAATCGCCGGATGGTCCAGGTATCCAATCGCCAACGAAACGCCGCACGCCGGTTCGACCAACTGACGCAGGTCGTTGGCGTAACGGACTACGCCCATGATCGCCTCGTCATCGCTGAGCGCGACACATTCGTGCGGGAAATCGAGGATGTGTTGCACCGGCCAGGCGGCCACCAAAGTAGCGCCGAGCGACCTGGCGACCGTATCGATCCGGGGAAATATGACCGGATGTCCGGCACTGACAGCGGCGGCAAAAGACGCAGAACCCTGGGTTTCACACGCGATGATCCGGCAGTCCATGCGCTTGTGGCGAATCAATCCGGTGAGAATCCCCGCCAGCAAACCTCCACCCCCTACCGACATCACGAGCGCATCGACCTGAGGACAATCCTCAAGGATTTCGTCGACCATCGTGCTGTGCCCTTCCCACAACACCGGGTGATCGAAGGCCGGTACGTATTCGGTATCAGCGCCCTGCGCGAGTTCTTTGGCCCGTAGATTGGCTTCGTCCCAGACCTTGCCATGAACGATCACCTCGGCACCGGTTTTGCGGATTTTTGCGCGGGTGGTTTCCGGCGTGGTGTTCGGCACCACAATGCAGGCTTTCAACCCCAGTCTGGCGGCAGCCACGGCGGTGGCGAACCCGGCGTTGCCGCCGGAAGGACAGATCACTTTGCGTTTCCCTTGCTCCGCCGCCTGGCTGCACAAGAGCCCAATACCGCGAAGTTTGAATGAGCCGCTCGGTTGCAGGTTTTCCAACTTGAGCCAGATTCGTCGAGATGGGGTCGACAGGTCTGGATGCAGAATCAACGGCGTCCTGATGTGAAGCATGGTGGAGCTCCTTAAGGGTGAACGGTCCTTATCCAAGCTTAGTTCACCCTGCTCCCCCGGTTACCGTCTCAGCGATATCGCGGTGCTGCCGTAGAATTGCCGAACAAGCCAGACAGCGTCTGACGCTGGGCTTCGTAGGCATCCCACTTATCGCCTTGGTGCAGGCCCGGAATGGTCACCACTTCGCCTTGCGCCAACCCCGTCAACGCCGCATCGACCATGTCCTGGGCGGACATCACGATCTCTTGCGGCAGGTTTTCCACCGGGTTGCCGGCCTCGCTCCAGAAGTCGGTGGCGGTAGCGCCGGGCAATACGGCCTGGATCCGAATGCCTTTGTCGGCCAGCTCGCGGTGCATCGATTGGCTCAGGCCGAGGACAAATGCCTTGGTCCCGCCATACACGCCGTTGAGAATTTCCGGGGCGATGGCAACGATCGAGGAGATATTGATCACCGTCCCGGTGCCGCGAGCGACGAAGCCTGGCACCAACGCGTAAGCCAGGCGCATCAACGCGGTCACGTTGAGGGTGATCATGTCTTCCATGTCATCCACGGGGCTGCCGAGCAGCGGCATGACAGCGCCGACCCCGGCGTTGTTGACCAACAGGGTGATACTGGCGTCGGAGCGTAGAATTTCTTCGACCCGCCGCAAGTCGGCCTTGTCTTTCAAATCGGCGGCGACCACTTCCACGGCGCCGCCGGTTTCATTACTCAAGTGGTTGGCCAGGGCGCTCAGTTTCGCCTGGCTGCGGGCGACCAGAATCAGATCGTAACCCTGCCGCGCGAGACGGTCGGCATACACCGCGCCGATGCCCGAAGAAGCGCCAGTGATCAGAGCGGTACCTTTGGATGAGAGGGCCATGTCGATTTCCTTCACAGTGAGGCGATAACTTCGCCGGGTGTGAACCGTTATAAAGGGTCTACGGCCGTCTCAAATGACGTTTAAAGTACGTTTTTCGGACATGACCTTTTGAGGACATCTCGATGACTTCCGTGGCATTTGTAGTGTTTGAAGGGTTCCAGTCCATGGCGCTGGCGGCCATGCCGGTGTTCGAGTACGCCAACTTCAGCGCCGGCGAGGCGCTTTATGACGTCAGCGTATTGTCCGAAGACGGCCGCACATTACGCGCTTCCGGTGGGCTGAGCGTCGGCACCGAGGCCTTTGGTGAGCGGGTGTTCGATACGGTGATTGTGGTGGGCGGCGATGCCATCCTCGAGCAGGCACCCGAAGGCGTGCTGAGTTACCTGCGCGACAGCGTTAAAACCGCACGGCGCACGGCGTCGATCTGCTCCGGAGCGTTCGTCCTGGCCCAGGCCGGTTTACTCGACGGACGGCGCGCCACCACCCACTGGGCTTATGCACGGGAGCTGCAAGCGCGGTTTCCGTCGATCAAGGTCGAAGAAGACCGCATCTACGTCGTCGACGGTTCGATCTGGACCTCCGCCGGGATGACCGCCGGCATCGACCTGGCGCTGGCCATGGTGGAAAAGGATCACGGCGCCGCACTGGCCCGTTCCGTGGCGCAGAAACTGGTGATGTACCACCGCCGCGCAGGCGGCCAGTCGCAACACTCGGCGCTGCTGGAACTGGAAGCGAAATCCGACCGCATTCAAACCGTCCTCGGCTATGCGCGAGAACACCTCACCGAGACGTTGTCGGTGGAGCAACTGGCAGACGTCGCGCGCCTCAGCCCTCGGCAGTTCAGCCGAGCCTTCCGGGCGGAAACCGGTCAATCACCGGCCAAAGCCATCGAGAACCTGCGCCTGGAAACGGCGCGGCAGATGCTGGAACGAGGGCGCCTGACCCTCGATCAGATCGCCGAAGAATCCGGCTTCAGCGACTGCCGCCGCATGCGCGAAGCCTTCCTTCGGGCATTCGGACAGCCGCCGCAGGTGATTCGGCGTAATGCCAGGGCCCTGTAGGAGCTGCCGAAGGTTCGGGCCGCGTTCGGACGATCTTTTGATCTTGTTTTTAAAAGCAAAGATCAAAAGATCGCAGCCTGCGGCAGCTCCTACAATGAACGGCGTCAGGTCCGTTTGTGGAGGTGCAGATGAAAATCTCGGCCAAGCTGGCGTTTTTCGCCGTTGTTTCCACCCTCGCCTACCTTGGGCTCGCGGTGTGGGGGCTCGGCGGATTCTCGGCGTTTTTCTCTCATGCACCGCTGGTGGTTATTGTGTTTGCCACTTTGGTGATGGCCATCGCGTCCTTGTTCACCGAGGTCAACCTGAGTTCCGGCGAACGTGAAGACCGGGCCAATCGCTGGGTGCTGCCGGCGTTCGGAGTGATCGGTTTATTGAGCGGGTACCTGCCGGCCTATACCGACCGAATCGACATCTGGACCTTTGGTGGCGAAGGTGTGCGCTGGCTCGGGGCATTACTGTTCATCATCGGCGGCACGCTGCGGCTGTGGCCGGTGTTTGTGCTGGGCAAGCGTTTCAGTGGACTGGTGGCGATTCAGCCGGGGCACACGCTGGTCACCGACGGGATTTATCGCACCTTGCGCAACCCCAGTTATCTGGGGCTGATGATCACTGCAGTGGGCTGGGCACTGGCCTTTCGCTCCGGCGTTGGCCTGTTGCTGGCCGCGGTGACGCTGATCCCGCTGATCGCCCGCATTCACTCTGAAGAAGGGCTGTTACGGGCGCAGTTCGGCAGTGAATACGAGGCTTATTGCGCCCGCAGTTGGCGGTTGATTCCCGGGGTTTACTGAAACAACACAACCCTAATGTGGGAGCGAGCTTGCTCGCGAATGCGGTGTGTCATTCGCCATCGATGTGCCTGACACACCGCTTTCGCGAGCAAGCCCGCTCCCACATTAGATTTTCTGTAGGCGGACATGTCCCTCAGGGTCTACTAGCGCGACGACCGAGTCGTAGCTGGCCAATGTGGCATGCGGGGTCTGGAGCGGATGGTCGTGGGTCGCGGTCACCACGATCAGGCCCGCGCCCGCCGCCTCGGCGGCGAGAATGCCCACGGTGGCGTCTTCGAAAATCAGGCAATCGGCCGGTTCAACGCCCAAGCGTTTGGCCGCCAGTCGATAGCCCGCAGGATCGGGTTTTCCGGCGCTGACGTCTTCGGCAGTGACCATCACCAAAGGCTGCGCAATACCCGCCGCGGCCATCCGCCGCAGCGCCAATGCCTTCGGCGCCGAGGTGACGATCGCCCACTGGTTCGCGGGCAGCGACTTCAGAAAGTCTGCCGCGCCAGGCACCTCGATGATCCCCTCGACATCCTCGATTTCCGCCTCGGTGATGAACGCCGCTTCAGCCTCGGCATCCACCCCGGGCAACGCCAGGCGATTGATGGTGTCGATGGCGCGAACGCCATGGATAGTGGGCAGGAATGAGACGACATCAACGCCGTGGCGCAAGGCCCAGGCCGCCCAGATCCGCTCGGCAGCGGCGATGGAATTGAGGACGGTGCCGTCCATATCGAACAGAAAAGCGCGGTACGGGGTGTTGAAGACAGATTCTTGAGCAGACAAGGGGGAGCTACCTCTCGCAAGTGCCAGGCGGGTTCGCCGAGCAATGTAGCATTTGCGAGGAGCTGCCGAAGAACGCGGCCCCAACCTTCGGCAACTCCTGCAGAGGATTTCCTTGCTAAGCGGGACGCGGTGCTTCAACAGGCGGGGTGCCGTCATGAAACATCGTCTTCAGTTGAGCACGCAGTTCCGGTGAGTCGATGTGCTTGTGAACACTGACCGCATGCTGTGCGGCGGCTTCGAGCAGTTCGTTTTCAGAGTCTGCGGACAGTGCGACCGAGCATTTGGCATCGCTTGGAAACTCGCGGCAGTCGATGTATTTACGCGCCATGATCTTCTCCTCCCTACGACGAAGGCAGGCCGTGGCCTGCGTGAACGATCACTCGACGCGCCATCCCATCCATCAAACACGATTGCAGGTCGCACCGAGTGTGCCGACTCTTGAAGTATAGGCCCGCCACAAGGCGCAACGTGACAGGTTGTAGTGATCAGATGTGCCGCAGGTTCTAAAGGGTACGTTTCGACTTCAAGGCACCTTCCAAACAGTCCAGCAACTGCCCAAGCGCCCACGGTTTCTTGATGAACGACACCGAATGCCTGACCCCGGCGCTTTCCGGCGTTTCGAAACCGGACATGATCATGATCGGTTTGTCCGGCCAGCGGTCGCCAAACAGATTGGCCAGGTCCGCACCATTGAGTTTGCCCGGCATGGTGATGTCCGTGAGCAATAGACGGACGCCGTCCGAGTGCTGCTCCAGATACTTCGACGCGGCATCCGCGCTGGTCTGAGGTTCAACCACAAAGCCTTCTTCCTGAAGAACTTCACAGAGAAACTCCAGGATCAGCGGGTCGTCCTCAACCACAAGAATCAACCCGCCAGGAAGGTGCTCACCCGCCGTCGATACTGGACTCATGACCGTGACACTCCCTGATTGCCTGAATGATTTCGCGCGCTTAAATCCGCCACCTATCAGGTATGAGCAGCGGACTTCGCGGAAATTCATTTTTGATACAACCGGGCGATTAAATCGGGCGCCATACAGCGGCGTATGGGCGTCTGCAAACCAGGGTCTGGCCTCGAAGGAGGGTGTTCGGATCAGTACGAAGGAGCCTCTTTTTTCATTGTGTCCTTGGACATCGCGTCCTTCTTCATTCCGTCCTTGCTCATGGCGTCCTTGGACATGTTGTCTTTCTTCATCGCGTCCTTGCTCATGGAATCCTTGGTCATGGCGTCCTTTTTCATCGTGTCTTTATGCATGGCGTCTTTAGACATTGAATCCTTGCTCATGCTGTCGTTGCTCATGCCGTTATTGGTTGTAGCATCGGCGGCAAACACGCTGGCGGTGCCAAACACCAGGCACATGGACAGTACGGTGGTCGCTAACTTTTTCATGATGGAACTCCTTGAAGCACAGGTTGCGAATGAGCGCAGCGGGCGCTGCGCAGTGAAGTGGCCAGGCGCCATCAGCTACCACCGAACCAGTTGTAGCCCTGGTCTTCCCAGTAGCCACCCGGATAGGTGTTGGTGACGAACATCGCCTGAATGTGTTTGGGATTCTTGTAGCCCAGCTTGGTGGGCATACGCAGCTTCATCGGGAAGCCGTACTGGCGAGGCAGCACCGCGCCGTCATAGGTCAGCGTCAACAAGGTTTGCGAATGCAGCGCGGTGGCCATGTCGATGCTGGTGTAGTAGTCGTCCGCGCATTTGAAGCCGACATATTTGGCATCCGTGTCGGCACCGACCCGCTTCAGGAAGTCGCTGAACCGTACGCCGCCCCAGCGCCCGATCGCGCTCCAGCCTTCGACGCAGATGTGTCGGGTAATCTGTTCGGTCTGGGCCATGGCACGCAGTTCTTCCAGGCGCCAGCTGCGCTTGTCGGCGACCATGCCGGTCACTTCCAGTCGATAACTCCCTTCCTCCACCGTCGGCGCCTCGTCAATGCCGTAAAAGGCATTGAACGGAAACGGCCGGGTGATCATTGACTCGGGATAGGTCGGCGCCAGTGCATTGGGGTTGAACAACCAGCCCTGCACCCGATCGTTGAACCGGGACATGGAGGACAACGCGGTGTCGACGCTTTCGTTGTCGGTGAGGTTGCAGCCGGACAACATGGCCACCCCGCCGAGGGTCAGGCTGCGCATCAGGAACGAGCGTCGTGAGCGGTCCTCGATCTGTGGGGCAATGATTTTCCTGGCATCTGTCAGGATGGACGACTCGTCCAGCCCTGAGCCTTGAATGCGCTTTTTCATACGACCTCCTTGCGACCGACAATCATGGCCCACAACGTTTTGGGAACCAGTGCGACCATCACCAGATGAACTGCGACAAAGGCCACCAACAGCGACATCGCGATGAAGTGCACGTGCCGCGCGACTTCGTAACCGCCCAGCAGTTCACGCAACAGCGGAAACTGGACGGACTTCCACAACACCAGACCGGAAATCACCAGCAGCGTGATGTCGACCATCACGAACAGGTACGCCACCCGTTGCACGTGGTTGTAATGACTCAGATCGGCATGCCCCAACCGCCCTCTCAACGCGGCCCACAGGTCATGCAGGACACCTTTAGGCGAAACCGGGAAAAAGCGCCGTTTCAGACGACCACTGACGAGGTTGATGATCAGGTAGACAAGACCGTTGACGGCCAGAAACCACATCGCCGCGAAATGCCATTGCAATGCGCCGCCGAGCCATCCACCCAAGGTGATCGTTTTGGGAAAACTGAAGTCGTACAGCGGGGAAGCGTTATAGATTCGCCAACCGCTGGTGACCATGACCAGCACCGCCAAGGCGTTCAGCCAATGGGTCAGCCGTAGCCAGCGGGGATGGCTGCTGACGGCGGGTGAAGCAGGTAACTGCGACATGATGGGCTCCCGGCGGTTGATCGTTGGAGCCGAGTATGTGGGCCTACAGATCGCCAAATCCTCACGTAAAGTTAAATTAAACGTGATAACTACCCCCCAACAGCCTGTGGGAGCGAGCTTGGCTCAATTGTGGTTAAAATGCCGCCCCAACAAATTGCTGGCCCTGCCCGATGAACGCTGACGCTCTCTCCACCCTCCACGACCATTTACTGACGGCTCTGGCGGCTGCCCCCGCCGAAACCCGCCGGCTGTTCCACGGCCGTGGCCGGTGCTGGACGGGGCTGGAGCAATTGACTGTCGACTGGTTGCAGGGCGTGGTGCTGGTGTCGCTGTTCAAGGAACCCGACGCGTCGCAGCTGGAAGCGTTGAAACAGAAGCTGATGGATGTCACGCACTCGCCTGCGTGGACGCAATCCGGCGCGCACACGCTCCTGCTGCAACATCGCTACCTGCTGCAAAGCACCACCGAGTGGCTTTTGGGGGACGCGATCGACGAGATGACGATCACCGAGGGCGGTTTGCATTACCGGGTGGACCTGGGCCGCAAACAGAACACCGGCCTGTTCCTCGACATGCGTTATGGCCGCGACTGGGTGCGGGCCAATGCCCAGGGCAAGCGCGTGCTGAATCTGTTCGCCTACACCTGCGGATTCTCGGTAGCGGCCATCGAGGGGGGAGCAACGCACGTGGTCAATCTGGACATGTCCAGCCCGGCCCTGAGCCGTGGCCGCGACAATCACCGACTCAACGGCCACGACCTGAGCAAGGTGACTTTCCTCGGACATGACCTGTTCAAGTCCTGGGGCAAGGTGATTGGCAAGGGCCCTTACGACCTGGTGATCATCGACCCGCCGTCCTTTCAGAAAGGCAGTTTTCTGCTGACCAAGGACTACCAGCGCGTGCTGCGCCGACTGCCGGAACTGCTCAGCCCACAGGGCACGGTGCTGGCGTGCATGAACGATCCGGCGTTCGGTGCGGACTTCCTCATCGACGGCGTCACCCGCGAAGCACCGAGCCTGCGTTTCGAGCAACGGCTGGATAATCCACCGGAGTTTCCGGACGCCGATGTTGAATGCGGGTTGAAGGCGCTGGTGTTCAGGCTGGCTAGCTAAAAATCAAAAGATCGCAGGCTTCGCCAGCTCATACGTTGGGATGGCGTACACCCTGTAGAGCTGGCGAAGCCTGCGATCTTTTGATGTTGATTTCAATGCGGCTGCAACACCAAAGCAAATAACTCACCATGCCCATTCACATTGAGCTTGTGATAGAGATTGCGCCGGTGCACTTTCACCGTCTCCGGGGAAATGCCCATCTGCTGGGCGATGGCCTTGCTTGAGAAGCCCTGAAGAATCAGCCGTGCCGTTTCGATTTCCCGCACCGACAGGCGCGCATCGAAACGATCCAACAGGGTCGCCAGATCCCCGGCCACCGCTTCGGCGGCCGGTCCTTCCGGCGGCATCAATTGCAGGTGACGGCGCATCGCCGCCAGCACCCAATCGCGCACGCAAAGCAGGCGCCCCTGTTCCTCAAGCGTGAATCGCGTCGAGCGTCCCAACGACAAACCGAGCACGGCGCCCTCGACGTTGACCATGAACTGCAACTCGTCACCGCCCACCACAGTACGGAAATAGCTCAGGTAGTACTCGCTCTGCTGGAACTGGTCGGGGGCCACCGATTCGAGGCTGTGCAAGCCGTCGGCAATGCCGGCACAGGCGGCCTGATAAAACGGATCGAGCAGGTACATGCCGGCGCTGTAATCCGCCAGTTCTTCTTGCTCGGTAGCACCGCCCTTTGAGTCGAAGTCGATCAGCAGGCGCGGCACCCGCCCGGCCCGCATTACCGCGACCAACGCGTTGTCCATCGGCACCAGCAGCCGCAGCGTGTCGACCAGCGCACGCCAGAACCCGTCCTGCCCCAAGGCACCAAATACCCGCGCCAACCCTTGGTGCACCGGTAACTCTTTCAACAACGCGTCCACGCCCTACCCCTTTCGAGTAACCCATGATGGGAATGGGTGAGTCCACTCCCTGCCGATACGCTGCAAGCACCTGATCATCACCGGCCTGCAACAGGCCCAGGAGTGCCGCATCATGAGTCGTCACCGCTCGTATATCAATCTTGGACTGGGCACCTGTTTGTCGGTCTCGCTATCGGCGGTTGCCGCCGAGGGCCCGACGGTTCACGTCTACAACTGGTATGACTACATTGGCCCTACGACCCTGCAGGATTTCAAGCGTGACACCGGGATTGCGCCGGTCTATGACACCTTCGACAGTGCCGAAGTGCTGGAGGGCAAATTGCTCACCAGCCGCAGCGGATACGACGTGGTGGTGGCCAGCAACTTCAGCTTGCCGACCCTGATCAAGGCCGGCGCCCTTGCGCCTCTGCCCCACGCTCAGATGCCGGACTTCAAAAACATGGACGCTGACCTGTTGGCAAAACTGGCCAACAACGACCCGGGCAACCAGTACGCCGTGCCGTATCTGTGGGGCACCAATGGCATCGGCTACAACATCGACAAGGTCCGCGCCGCGCTGGGCGACAAGGCGCCGGTGGACTCCTGGGACCTGGTGTTCAACGAAGAAAACCTGGCCAAACTCGGCCAGTGCGGCGTGGCCATGCTCGACTCGCCGGCCGAGATGTTGCCGGTCACCCTGCACTACCTCGGCCTGCCCCCCAACAGCACCAACCCCGAGGACTACAAAAAGGCCGAAGCACTGCTGCTCAAGCTGCGTCCACACATCGCCTACTTCAACTCGTCCAAGTTCATCAGCGACCTGGCCAACGGCAACATTTGCGTGGCGGTGGGCTGGTCCGGCGCGATGCTGGAAGCCAAGACCAATGCCGAGCAGGCCAACAATGGGGTGAAAATCGCCTACAGCCTGCCGAAAGAAGGCGCGCCGGTGTGGTTCGACACCCTGGTGTTGCTCAAGGACGCACCACATCCGGAACAGGGTTTGGCCTTCATCGACTACCTGATGCGTCCCGACGTCATAGCGCCGGTCAGTGATCACCTCTCCTACCCCAACGGCAACCGCAGCGCGACGCCACTGGTGGCCGAAGCGACCCGCAACAATCCTGCCGTGTATCCGTCGGCCGAAGCCATGGCCACGTTATTCACGCTTCAGCCCTTGCCGCCCGCCACCGAGCGCGTGCGGACGCGGATCTGGAGCAAAGTCAAAAACGGTCAGTGAACCCGATGGGATCTGTAGCAGCTGTCGAGCTTGCGAGGCTGCGTTCGGCTGCGCATCAGTCGTAAATTCTGAAATCTCGGTCTACCTGGAACAACGCACTGCCTGATTTCACGACTGCTTCGCAGCCGAACGCAGGCTTCGCCAGCTGCTACAGGGATTGTGTTAGCCAATAATTTTTTGAATGAATTGAAGATGAGAGAAACGATGAAACCACGTGCCCGCGACCTGAACATCCAGTTCGGCCAACTGCAACCCGGCCCGCTCAACGCCATCACCGATGTGCCCGGCGTACGGGTCGGCCACAGCAATGTGCGAGGACGCACCGCGACCGGCCGCGACATCCTGACCGGCGTCACCGTGATCGAGCCGCGTGCCGGCTCTACCAGCCTGCAACCATGCTTTGCCGGCGTCCATGTGCTCAATGGCAACGGTGATGCGACCGGTCTTGAATGGATTCGCGAAGCAGGTCTTTTGACCAGCCCGATCGCCTTCACCAACACCCACAGCCTGGGTGTGGTGCGCGATGCGCTGGTGACGCTGGATCGCCAGAACCAGCCCAATGACGGGCGACTCTACTGGAACATGCCAGTGGTGCTGGAAACCTTCGACGGTCTGCTCAACGACATCAACGGTTTCCACGTGAAGCCTGAACATGTGGCCGAAGCCCTGCGCACGGCGGTGGGTGGTCCGGTGATCGAAGGCGCTGTCGGCGGCGGCAGCGGCATGATCTGCCACGAATTCAAGGGTGGGATCGGCACCGCTTCGCGACGTCTGAACAGTGCTCAGGGCGGCTGGACCGTCGGCGCCATCGTCCAGGCCAACCATGGCATCCGCAACGAACTGCGGGTCGACGGTTACCCGGTCGGGCGCTATATGGAAAAGGCCGACTCGCCATTTCTCAAGGCGTCCTTGCCGCATCCGGGTATGGGCTCGATCGTCGTCTGCCTGGCCACCGATGCACCGTTGCTGCCGCATCAGTGCACGCGCCTCGCGCAGCGCGCCAGCCTCGGCCTGGCCCGCACCGGCGGCGGCAATGAAGACCACAGCGGAGACATCTTCATCGCCTTCGCCACCGGCAATCAACACGTGCCGCCGGCCGCTTACGAGAGCAAGCGTGCGCCGACCACCGACAACCTGAGCATGGTCAACAACGACCACATCAGCGAGTTGTTCCTGGCCGCCACTGAAGCGGTGGAGGAAGCAATCATCAATGCCTTACTGGCCTCCGACACCGCCGAAGGCAATGGCCATGCGGTACCGGGACTGGATGCCGGGACGTTGCTCAACGCCTTGCGTCGGACGGGCTGGCCGGGTGAACAGGGCTAACAGGATTGAGGTGTCTGGATGCCGCAAAGAGCTCGCGACCGAAGCTTTTCGCGGCGTCCAGGTGCACCGTCGGGTCCTGAATTTCCGATTCAAGCAGCAGCTCGGACGTCACCACCCGCGCACCGCAATAATCAAAAATGCCATGGTCAATCTGCGTCCTCATGGCCTCGGCATAACCGTGCCGGGCGTAGGTTGCAGCGTCGGCACCGCCCACACCGATCAGGTGAATCCGCAGATGGCCAAGCTTCCTCTCCAGCTTGGCATCGGCAGTGAAATCGAACGCCCAGCCGTTGGCGAACACCCGATCAATCCAGCCCTTGAGCAGCGCCGGCATCGACCACCAATAGACGGGATAGACCAGCACCACCGCATCGGCGCGGTCTATCCGCGCTTGCTCGGCAACCACATCAGCAGGAGGCGGCGCTTCCCGGTGATGCACCGCCAGATCAGCGGCGCTGAACCTCGGATCGAACCCTTCGGCCGAGAGGTCGGCAATTTCAACGGTATGACCGGGATCGTCCAGGGTGATGCCCTGAGCGACTTGCGCAACCAGGCTATGGGTAAGCGAACGAGGATCGTGATGAGCCACAACGATAAGCGCGTGCATGCTGGAAACTCCTGATTGAGAGCACAAGGCGGACCTTATATACTCTTGGTAAGTTACGATCAGTAAGTTACTTTTGGTACATAGCCATGTCAACCACCGAAACAGACGCGCAAGATTCCACGCCGCAACCGCGACGACGAATGTCCCGGGAGGACCGCCAACGCCAGTTGCTGGACGTCGCCTGGCAACTCGTTCGGGAAGAAGGTACGGACGCGCTGACATTGGGGCGACTTGCCGAGCTAGCCGGGATCACCAAACCGGTGGTGTACGATCACTTCACGACGCGCCCCGGGCTGTTGGCGGCGCTCTATCAAGACTTCGATGCCCGGCAGACTGCACTGATGGATGCGGCGCTTCAGGACAGCGAACCGACTTTACCCGGCACCGCCAGGGTGATTGCTTCGTCATACGTCGACTGCGTGCTGCTTCAGGGCAACGAGATTCCCGGCGTCATCGCGGCACTGGCCAGCTCCCCGGAACTGGAGAAGATCAAGCGTGAGTACGAAGCGATCTTTCTCAATAAGTGCCGAACCGCCCTCGCCCCTTTCGCTGGCGTGGGTGAGATCAAGGCAGCGGGATTGCGGGCGATGCTCGGTGCGGCGGAAGCTTTGTCACACGCCGCCGCGAATGCAGAAATCAGCGCCGTGCAGGCACAGGACGAGCTGTACGAAACCATCATTGCAATGGTCGAAAGAAGTGCCCGTGGCGACGTTGGAAACATCGCGGAAACTGACACCAGAAAGATGGATTCGACTAGCGGTACTTGAGCGCCAACCCCCAACTTTCTACGATGATTCTACGCAGCCGCTTGTTTGCTCAAGCCCCTGCGTAAGTGGTGAGTAAACTGAACCCCCAACAAGCTCACCACTTGTTTCATGCGCATCTTGAGCCTCAAGGGCTCTACTTCCTCCCCATCAAAGAGCGTTGAGGCTCTTTTTTAACTGCGCGAAATCCAGACATGAAAAAGCCCTTGGCGCGTTGTCCGCACCAAGGGCTTTTTTTGCGTTGAGTCGAAGCAACTAGACCAACCGCAGTCGAGGTGAAGGAGCTGGCACCGCCCCTTCACCCAATCGCTCCCGAACAAACTCATTCACCTTGCGCGTCATCTGGTCCAGATGCCGGTCACGCTGTTTTTCCGCATCGAGCATGGCTCGCTTGCCGTGTTTTTGCAGCAGGTACGTATGAATCTGTCGCACCTCGAGCGAGCTGTAGATCGACGCCACGTCCAGCACGGCCATCAAGCCATCAGTGCCGTGATCGCGGGTGTTCATCAACACCTGAGTCGCGCGCACGCCCACTACCTGAAACCCCATAGCCTCAAAATAAGGAACCTTGGCGACCGCGCACGTCAGCTCGGCATGAGGGTAGCGGCCGACCATCTCCCGCAGCATCTTTCGGGCGACACCCTGACGCCGATGGCTGGCACTCACCACCATATACGCAACACCGCATGCATCGGGATCGTCCTTGACCGGCAGGTACAGCAAGAAGCCGACGACCTTCTCGGGGTCGTCTTCGTCGGTCGCGACGAGCAATTCCACCGCAATCCCTTTCGCCCCGTTCAACGCCTCCAGATACAGGTGAACCTCGTAGCCGATCGCGTACTGGTACACGTTGTACAACAGGTTGCTCGGCGCGATAGCGATCATGCTGATGTCGGTCAGGTAATCGACCACCATCTGCAGGATCTGGCTATTGATGTGCTCGGGGCACGGGGTTTTGAAATGGGTGATCTGGGGCATTCGTGGCTCTGACTCTGGGGCGGACGTGAAGAGTGTGTTCGCGGGCGTGCCTATCATAACGTGCTGACGTGACCGAAGGTGGTGTGTCAGTCGACAGCAATGCTGGATGCCCAGGTCCCATCGCGAGCAAGCTCGCTCCCACATTGGATCTGTGGCGTTCACAAATCCCCTGTGGGAGCGAGCTTGCTCGCGATGAGGCCAGAGGCGACACAACTAAACGGTAGCTTTAAACCCCTCCTCCCGCTGCCATGCCCGCGCCTGAATCACATCCAGAACGGCGCACCCTTCGCGTGTCAGCAGATGCACCGCGCGGGAGCGTGGGAATGATCGTCGGCCGCCATTGATGAGCCCGCCTCATGACTCGCAATGACCACTTGGGACCCCGCATGCGTGTTACCGCTGCGGCGCAACCATCCGAAACCGGATATTGATCTTGTCGGAGACGACACCGTCGGCCCATTCGCCCTCACCGACTTTGAAGTCGCTGCGCTTGAGCGTTAACTGCCCATCGAAAATCCCGATGGCGTTCTCGGCCTTCAAGAGGACCGGCACCTCCACTTCACGCGTGATCCCCCTGAGCGTGAGTTTGCCGGTGATCGAGTAACGGTTGTTGCCCAGTACCTTCACGCCGGTCGACACAAACTTCGCCACAGGATACGTTGCCGTGTCGAACCAGGCCGGTTTTTTCAGTTCGCTGTTAGCGTCGCTGCTTCCGGCATCGATGCTGTCGAGCTGGATGGTGAGCGCGGCCCGGCCTGCTGATGGTTTTGCCGTGTTGAAATCAAGCGTGGCCTCGAACTTGCCGAACGTGCCGTATACCCGCGAGGAGAACTGTTTATACGTGAAGGAGATCGTGCTTGCGGTTTCATTGACCTGCGTGTATTCGACCGCCTGGACGCAAGGCATCGCGCCGAATGCAAGGGCGGCAACCAGCACGGCGCAGGTCGGGAATCGGTGTTTCATGGGATTCTCCGGTTGGGCTCCCGTCATGAGCTGAGGCGCCGCACACGTGAGCCAGCGATAGGTGGACTAAAGCAAACAAACGCCCTTAATTCCACCTGGCGCTCAGACTTCCGACCACCTGTCGGCCCACGCAAGTGTCCGCCCCGATAGGGCCGCTGTCCGGGTGTTTAATGACTGTCCCAACACACCGCATCGGGAGACCGGCCATGAAATTCGTCATCATTGGAGGAAGCGGGCTGATTGGCAGCAATGTCTGCAAGAACCTCCAGAATCAGGGGCATGAAGTCATATCAGCATCACCGAGTACCGGCATCAACGTCATCACCGGCGAGGGCCTGGCGGACGCGCTCAAGGGCGCCGACGTGGTGGTCGACGTGGCCAACTCCCCCTCATTCGAGGATCACGCGGCGTTGCATTTCTTTGAGACCGCCGGGCATAACCTGTTCGCTGCCGAGAAGGTTGCCGGCACCAAACACCATGTTGCCCTGTCAGTCGTCGGCACCGAACGGATGCTCGACAGCGGATATTTCCGAGCCAAAATGGCCCAGGAAAAACTCATCAAGGCATCGGGTGTTCCCTACACCATCCTGCGCGCCACGCAGTTCTTCGAGTTCATTGGTGCCATTGCTTACTCAGGTCGCGAGGACGGCAACACCATCCATTTATCGTCCGCCGCGTTGCAACCGGTGGCCTCGGTGGATGTCGCGGCCGCACTGACGGCTATCGCTCAAAAAGCGCCGATCAATCAGACCGTGGAAGTGGCCGGGCCGGATCGCCGACCCATTGTCGAATTCGTGAGTGAGTACCTGAAACATACCAAGGACCCGCGCGAAGCCGTTTCGGATGACACGGTTCCTTACTTCGGCGCCCCGATCAATGACAAGTCCCTCACGCCAGACGATAACCCCATTGTCGGAGCGACCCGGTTTGAAGATTGGCTAGAGATCGCGCATCCCTCTTGAGTCACCACTGCTGAGCGGCGCTGGACTCTCGCAGCCACGCCCGCTGCAACAACTTGATGACCTCAGCATCCGAGGTCTGAGTAAAGTCCATGTACCAACGACTGATCGACATCATCCAGTCGGGAATGATCGGGCATATCAGCTCATCCACCTCGCTGCGCAGCGCCTCCGCCGTCTCAATCGGCGCCACCGGCACGGCGATGACAATGCGAGACGGCGCATGCACACGCACCGCGTGGATCGCCGCCATCATCGAGGCGCCTGTCGCCAGGCCGTCGTCGATCAGGATCACCACCTGATCCTTGAGTTGCACAGGCGCGCGCGTTCCCCGGTAAACCTGCTCGCGACGTAGCAGCTCCCGGGTTTCCCGTGCGACGACGTCATCGAACGTGGCCGGGTCAATCGGGTGAACCCGCAGCGCGTGCTCATTGAGGATTTGGATGCCGCCGCTGGCGATGGCGCCCATGGCGAGCTCCTGATGGGACGGAACCCCGAGCTTGCGGACCAGCATCAAGTCGAGGCGAACCTCCAGGGCAGAGGCCACTTCATAGGCGACCGGAACACCGCCTCGGGGCAAGGCGAGGACGATGACATCGGGTCTATGCGCGTATTTGAGTAACGGCTCCACCAGACGTCGACCGGCCGCGGCCCGGTCCTGCAGGATGGTGGGCGATGAGGGACTCATTTGAAAACCTCCTCAGGCGATCACGCCTGTCGGTTAGCATCACACGGTCACCAGAGATTGTCAGTCTGAAGGTGGCCGACAGCAAGTCCACCCGCCTACACCAACCGCTCAATCTTCTGATGCTGCCAGACCATCTTGTAATACGCCGTCTGCAACACAAGCATCCCCAGATACGCCACCGGAAACGCCATCCACACACCCTGCAACCCGAAGTGCCCGTCCAGCGCATACGCCACCGGCAACTGCACCCCGACCACACAAATAATCGAAATCGCCATCGGCACCAGCACCGATCCACTGGCGCGCATGATGCCGCCGACAATCGCCTGGAAGCCGAACACCAACAGACTCCACAGCATGATGTGCAACAGGTGTTCCGCCATCGCCCGGGTGGAATCATCCGTGAGGAACAACCCCAGCAACCAGTGCGACAACAGGTAACCCAACACCACCAAACCACCGGTCAGGCACACGTTGATCAACAGCCCCGTGCGCAAAATCGGCCCCATCCGCTCAAGCCGCCCTGCCCCAATCGCCTGAGCACCGAGGATCGACGCCGTGATCGCAATCGACAGCGCCGGAAACTGCACGTAGTTGACGATCTGCGTCACCGCGCCATACGCCGCCGTCGCCTGCGAACCGTGCTGATTCACCAGCGCCAGAATCACCAGCTCCGACACCGACAACACCACCATCTGCAACCCGGTCGGCAACCCGATGCGCAACACCTTGCCGAGAATCACCAGATCCAGCCGCATCGCCGCAAACATCTCCCGATCCGGCGCCAACGGATGCCCCTTGCGAATCAACCGCCACGCCAGCCACCCCATCGCCGACAAATTACCCGCCAACCCCGCATACGCCGCACTCTGAATCCCCAGCATCGGCAACCCGAACCAACCCCGAATCAACGCCGGCGTCAGCGCCAACCCGATACAGGTCGACACCACCAACGCAATCAGCGGCGACACCGTATCGCTCACCCCGCGCAGCAGTTGAGTGAACAGCACGTAGACCAGCAGCGACGGCATGATCCACATCATCACGTGGGCGTAGGACACGGCATCGTCCAGCACGTCGGCCGGTGTGCCCAAACCCTGCAACGCGGGCCTTGCAAACACGCTGCCGAGTACTGCCGCTGTCAGGCCGATCATTGCGCCTAACAGCAAGGTTGTGCCGGCGATGGTCTTCACCAGATGCGGCTCACGTGCGCCCCAGGCTTGGCCGATGAGCACGCCAGCACCCGCGCCGAGGCCGATGACCAGAGCGATGAAGAAGAAGACGATGGGGAACATGCCGGAGACGGCAGCCAGGGCTTGGGTGCCGAGCATTTGGCCGATGTAGATGCTGTTGATGGTGCCCGACATGGATTGGAGGAAATTGGAGAGGACCATGGGGGCCAGGAAAAGGAGGTAGGTTTTCCAGAGAGGGTGTTGGGTGGCGGGGGTTTGCATTGAGGGTCCGTCTCGGGGGGCTGTCTTCCAGGAAATTCTACGCTAGAGAACCGGTACCAACGCGCTCCTATTTCAACGAATTTGGTCGTATAGCAACGTCTGCTTTTGGCCGAGGCTGTGTAAAAACGTTTTCGATCTGCGGAGGTAGACGAAAACAGCCCAAAAATCGCGTCCCTACGCAAATTTCAGGTCTACTTACCAAACGGTCGACGCCAGATTTCACGTAGTAACGCTGACTTCAAAGTGACGAATGCGTTTTTACACGGCCTGGGCCATGACCGGCCACTCGAACACATCACCTGATCGGCTGTTTTGTAGGACGAAGCAGTCACCGATGTTCCGCTGCCAACATTGACCTGAATTGAGAAGTGATCTCTGAAGATAGCCCGGCACCTTCGAACACTGCGCAGGTGAAGCTAACGGGTGCAGCGCCTGGAGCAGTTATGATGCGGTCTGCAACCACAGCCACTGGACTGCTTCGATAAAGCGTGCGCCCCTCATAACCTACGGCATTCTGTTGTAAGAAGTCAGCGCTGTTCGATGTATGAGGAACCGTGTCGAGAAGCCCGGCCCTCGCAAGTGCCAGCGTTCCCCCACAGATACCGGCAATTGTCGCTCCACTTGAACGACTAGCATGAAGAAACTCTCGAATATCCGGTGCTTCTGCACGTTCCCAGACCATTCCTCCAATGACGACAACAACGTCCGGTTTCCAGTCCAGACATTGTTGCAAACTGCTATCGACAGTTACAGCCAATCCACCCTGCGAGCGGAACTGCCCCGAAGCAGAAGCGAAAAACCTGACGTCGATCCCGTAAAACGGAGACGCAGTTCCAGCAATGAAAGCATATTCCCAGTCCGCAAAACCGGGTGTCAGTATCAATCCCACGCGTGCCATCAGTCAGAATCCTCCATGAATGCAAATAACATATGGCGACAACACACATACATCAAGGGCTGCTTTGGGTCGGACAGCGACGGTCTAGCATCGACCGTCGCAGTGGGTGGTCAGACTTCCGTCTGTTCCGCCATTTCCAGGGCGTCATCGACCTCGATTCCCAGGTATCTGACGGTGCTTTCAAGCTTCGTATGACCAAGCAGGAGTTGGACAGCTCTCAGGTTCTTCGTCCTGCGATAGATCAGCGATGCCTTGGTTCTCCGTAGCGTGTGAGTACCGTACATGGTTGGGTCAAGGCCAATGGCTGTCACCCACGCTTTGACTATTCGAGCGTATTGCCTGGTGGAGAGATGATCTGAGCCGTGCAACCGGGTCGGAAACAAGAAATCCTCACTGCGGAGGTGGGCCTGATGCATCTAAGCCTCCAGAACCGTTCGGGTTTGCTCAGTGATTTCAAATTGCACTGGGTGCTGAGTTTTCTGCTGCATCACGATGGCCCGTGACGACACATGTTCCCCATGGGCTATGTCTCGTACTCGCAACTTGGTTAAGTCACAGGCACGCAGCTTGCTGTCGATAGCCAAGTTGAAGAGAGCCAGATCCCGTGTCTTCTCCGCGAGCTGGAGTCTGACCCGGATGGCCCAGATATCTCTGACTCGGAGAGGGACTTTCTGCCCGACAAGCTTTCCCTTGTTCCAAGGCTGGTGGCTGTATGTAGCAATAGTATTCATGGCTTGTCCTCCACGTTGAGGGAGGACAAGGGTGGATCAGTCACAGTGCGTGGGGGGCGCTATCCGACCCAAAGCAATGGGATGGACTCCTCCTCACTTCGGCATCTTGAGTGCCAGACTGAAGGTGCGAACCACAGTCAACAGTGAGAAGGAGTCCACACATGAAGCTTATGCGCATTGGGGTTGACCTGGCCAAGAACGTGTTTCAGATCCACGGTGTGGATTGCCATGAGAAGCCGGTCTGGCGGCAGCGGCTACCACGTGATCGCTGGCTTCAAACGGTGCTGGAAAAGGTCGAACCTGGTTGTGAGATCGGCATGGAGAGTTGCGGTGGAGCCCATCATTGGGCGCGGCAACTCGAAGCTCTCGGATTTCGAGTCAAGCTGATCGCCCCCCAGTTCGTTAAACCTTATGTCAAAAGCAACAAGAACGACGCGAACGATGCCGAGGCGATCTGCGAAGCGATGAGCCGTCCCAGCATGCGCTTCGTCGCCATCAAGACGATCGAACAACAGGATATCCAGGCGACGCATCGCATCCGGGCCGGCTTAATCGAACAGCGGACGGCCAAAGCCAATCAGATCCGTGGGCTGGTCGCCGAGTACGGTCTCGTTGCACCGAAGGAATTGCTGATGCTGCGTCGTGCAATACCGTGCTGGCTAGAGGATGCGGATAACGGTTTGACAGCACGCTTTCGTCGTCTGCTGGATGGTTTGTGGGACGACCTTCGTGCGCTGGATGGGCGTGTATGCAAGCTCGACGGCGAGATCACTGCGATCGCGACAAACGAGCCGTCCGCCGTTCGCCTTCAACAGCTGCGCGGTGTCGGTCCAATGATCGCCACAGCGCTCGTCGTCGCTCTCGGTGATGCCCGTCAGTTTGCCAATGGCCGACAGTTTGCCGCCTCGCTGGGGCTGACACCGAGGCAACACAGTTCTGGTGGTAAGGATCGACTGCTCGGTATCAGCAAGCGCGGTGATACGTATCTGCGAACATTGATGGTGCATGGCGCGCGCTCGGCGCTACGCACAGCCAAATCCAAAGAGGATCGACTCAGCCAGTGGGCCGTTCGTTTAGCCGAGCGATCACATCCCAATGTGGCCGCTATTGCGCTGGCCAACAAAACTGCACGCATGGCTTGGGCGATGCTGCGTCACGGCACTAATTACCAACCGAATCAGGCAGCGGCCTGATCTATTTACCCGACGTGTTCTACGAGAGAAACAACTCTTAACCACGATTGCGAAGCAACCTGAACGATGGCAAACCGGTCGAACCGGCGTCGGCAAAACCCTCGAATGTCCAAGTGCGAAAAGCACGAAAAAGCGATCGGGAGCCGGCGCGCGAATAGCCCATCATGGCCCTGCATCGAAACGATGCCGTATTTAGAGGCCGAATATACGTGTGCAGTCGGCACGGGAGCCAAAGCAACGGGGCTTGCAATGAGGAGGAGTCCATATACGGACGTTCAAGCCATGGAAAACAGATCCGCCTCAGCCTGGTCATTGCCCCTGAAACTAAGCGTCAGATGGTTTTTTGGCCAGCCCAATGGCTGTGGTCATATGCGGCACTGCATAGGCCTTGTACCAATGATTCATTCCCGCAATAGCTTTCTGAGCCGGTGCCGTGTCGGCCGCCCCGACCAACTCCGCGCAAGCCTGCGCCATCGAGACAAGAATACGGGCCGCTTCAGGTACATAGGGAAGGTCATTCCCAGCTTCATGACGCTCGCGAATAATCTGGTAGCGAATATTCTCTGGTAGGGTCCAGGCGCTGATTAAAAACTCCTGAACTGAGTAATCAACGCCGTTGATTTCAACGGTTGCGGAGCGATGTTCCTCATTAAATCCTGCCGCTTCGATCTGCTCGCAGCTATCGATAACAGTGTTCAGCATTTCTCGAATTTGTCGCCAGTCGGTTTTCATTCAAATTCCTTTTCGATGTTGGTCTTCAGGATACGCCGAGTGTATTTCTGTCGACTGCTTTTGGCCGATAGTTACCTGCCATAGTTAGCAGCGCCCGCAGCAGTTTTCCAGTTCCTGCTCCTCGGCGAGTTCGATCTAGCCTGCTACAGTTTTTTCTCAATTGCGTCGATCGCTGCCACATAAGAATCATTTCCAATCCCGACTTGCCCCCACACCTCTCGTTCTTCTCCTCCTTGACGGTCATATTGTTCATCCGCATCCCAGAGAGTGAGTATCTGGTTCGGAAAACAGTATTCATATCGGTCGAAATCATGGGGTCCGGAACCGTCCGAGGCGGCCATCAGAGCAAACAGTTCACTCGCAGAGACTGCGAAAACATTGACCCCTTTGAACATGTAGGTGATCGGCGAGTTTCCCGAGACGCCTATGAACCAGACTTCATCGTCTGGGCTGTACGAAAGTTGCATGGACGCTTTGCTGAAGTAATCGACGCCGCCATGGGACTGCTCAAGTGGGTACCCACCCACGGACATTGCTTCCCTTGCCGCTGCGCGAGAAGCGCCAAGCATCACGGGGCCGACTGCACTTAGCGGGGAAATTTCAAAAACTGGCATTCACGAAGCTTCCGAAAAAGGAATAGCCTAATCACTGACTGGGTACGATTTCAAGAAATTAAAGCGCCTTTCCTACAGGCCGCTAATGGCCGGCTCCTGCCGATTGCAACAGACCGCAGCCGGCGAGAAGCAGCTCTTCGTGGAGCCTACGAAAATGGGGGCGACCCATAGAGTTGTTATGGCTGAGCATTTAGTTAGTGATTTATTCTTGATAGACTATGTGGTTTTTAATTACTGCAGTAGATTGAACTTCGATTGCGCTACACTTAATTGAATTTTTGGTTAAAAAATCTACAGCTTGCGCCTGCTCTTTTAAAGATAAAGCCTCGGTGGCTTGGCGTTGAATTTCTTCGTTCAGATTTTTTGCTAGTGTTTCATATGAAGAGCTGAACTGGTGTGATAGGGCGTAATGCGTTGTGAATTTTGACTCATACTCTTTCTTGGCTTCTGGCTTAATCAAAACTTGTGCGGCCGCATAAAACGCGGCGCAGTTTGTATTAGCTATTGCAAGAGGCTCAAGACTCAAGTCTTTCTGATCCGCTGATGCGTTGTAAGTAATTACTGAAAGTGAAAATAAAATTATCTTCAGATGCTTGCGTTTCATGTCTTTAGATCCGGCATAACTACAAATAAACCCTAAACGTGGGGGGGGGGCGCTTCACGAGCTTGGTGGCTAACATTCCTTGTCCTCTCTGCTACCCCTGCCTAGGCTGGACCTTGCAGCGGTCCGATAACCACATAAGAGAGTTATACCAGGGATGGAAAGCCACGGTTGCTCTCGCAGATGTACGAGCAAATTCATCTCAAACACTACACGATTCGCTTTGCGCGAGTCTATTGCGACTTTCCACTCCTGGCCGCTTTCTGCCTGTCACGACCGCTCGAAATCGACCCTTAGCCGTCATTCGGCTGCGGATTGACGAACATTACCCAGATGTCTTGGGATGTTTAGTGCTTCGAAGCCTGAATGGCTGCTTCGAGCAAAGGGCCCGTGATCCGGCGGCCATTGTAATCATCGACAAAGTAATTGATTCGGTTAGCCAGGTGCTGAATGGATAGCCAGCCCAAGCCTCGGTAGTCGCGCAATTCCTCGTCGTTGAGCTTAATCAGACATTCGTAACTCACAAAAGACGCCTCGCAGTTGACGAGGACATAGATTGAGCCATCTCCTGCGCGAAGAAGCCGCCAGTAGTCGTCCGTTGTGTGATATGTCGCAGGCGCGAGCTGAACCAGATCCATGTTTGATTTTCGTACGCTACCTTTCAGTCTCTAACCATAACATGACTGCGAGCGCACGATTCTCGAATGCCCGCTATTGGCCGATTGTGCCCGTTGCGAATGCCTGCAATAGGGCTGTTGAATTACCTTTTAGAACGCCGCCGCATCGTTGATAGCTGCCTCATATGCATGCTTCTCAAATGTGAAGGGGCCAACACCGTCTATGATTTGAGGCTCTTCATAGCCGTTCTCGTAAAGCAAAGGAATCCCACGTGAAACAGTCATCGTTTTGGCTAACATATACTGAGTAGGCGCCACACCCGATGTCGCCGCACTCGGGGCAGATGTAAAGGAGGATGCGACCACTTTCTGTTTCAGCGTGTTCGCGTAAAAGTAGGCGAGAGTTAGATAGGCTGTTTGGCTCCGGGAAGCCCTTGACGAAACAGCCCATGAAATCTGAATGACCACCATCAGCCAAGACGAGAGCATTGAGCAACGAACGTTCGTTAATCAGAAAATCGATGGAGAATCGTTCGGCCACGGTGCAGCCATTTGAGGAGCTTCCCGGACGAAACAACTGTTGAAATGTGAGGGAACTGGTGTCCACTCCTGCGAACCATTTTATGCACTGAATGTGCGTGGGATTACATACAACATTGAAGGGGGGTACAAGGCAAATTTCATCGGGTGATTGACCGCTTTTGGCCCAGAGTGTGTAAAAACGCTTCGCCAAAATTGAGGTGTGCGCGTCTACGTTAAATCTGAAATTTATCGGCACCTCAGCAGATGTGGATTTTGCGTAGAAGCGCGATTTCCAGTCCGGTTTTGAGTACCTGTCGCGCTGAAAAACGTTTTTACACAGTCTCGGCCGATAGCAGTCGCCCGCGGAAGGGGCATAACGGTCCTAGGACCACCATAAAAATTCCTACACAAACCTCGGAATCCTCACCTTTCCCGCCGTTCTGATGAGGCCTATAGTCCATCTCGTCGCCCAAAATGGCGATTCGGGTTTGGCGACCCGAGATACGAATGCGAGGGCCGCCTGCTCATTTGTAGGCGTCGTCGCAACTGCAAAACCGCTGTACTATGGCGGTTGCGCGCGGGAGACCTTCGGGTCTGCCGGTTTTCGTTCCCGGTTCGCCAACCTGCGCGCAACTGCCACCCTATTCGTTTGGCGACGATCTGTTGGCGGTCTCATCTAACTGAACGAGATCTCACCTATGGAAAGATACATGCCTCTCACCGGAATCGACCTGATCCCGGCCTCCCTGCTCATCGACACCCAAGCCCCACTCGACGTCCTGCAAGCCATGGCCGATTACCGCATCCGCACGGTCACGCAGGTGCTGGAGAACATCGCCTACCGCGGCGAACTCGGTTGCGACACGGTAGTTCTGTCGGACTTCTCCAAACTGCTGGCTATTCCGTTACGCGACGGCTGTGACTTGATGGACGTGATCGGCCGGCGCTTGCGAACGCAGGTGAAGGAGTAAATGAAAACGGGCGCCTCAATGGGCGCCCGTTTTTTTTGCAGCTGCGGTCTGTGCGTAAACGCCGCTGGCAGATCCATTCGGGCCCCCATTTGACCGAAGGCACTTCACAAAAATATGTGAAATAAAATGTGAAGATAATTTTGATTACAGAGCCTCGTAAACCCTTGGAGCCCAATAAATTAGCGCTTGTTCATCAAGTCAGTATGTGAAATAAAATGTGAAGCCTTTCATACGGTAAAAACCGCTATGTCCCTGATCACATCAAAATCCTGGCTCGACCCGATTCTCCCGGACGCATTGCCTCCTTCAATCATTGCTCTCGCGGACGCGCTGCCGAGAAAGACACAATTTCTAGCCGGACGCCTGCCGCCTGAAACCGCTGCACGCCTCGGCCGTCTGCTGCAAATCACCAATACGTACTACTCGAACCTGATCGAAGGGCAATACACCGAGCCCGCCGAGATGCAAAAAGCGCAAGCGGCACCGGTCAAAGATCGCAAACAGCTTAAAAACCTGGCGGTTGAACAGATGGCGGTGCAAGCGTTGCTCGAACGGGTATTGCGCCAGCGCGCGCCGTTTGCCTGGGGTGACATGTTCGCACCTGAGCTTGTGAGCACAGCACACAAACGGCTTTTTAGTGGTGCAAGTGACGCGGAACGAACACTGTCAGATGGCTCGATCATGCAGCCCGGTATTCTGCGGTCGGTAACTGGTCAGAACGTTGTCGTTGGCAATCATGATGCACCGGACGCTTGTGCTGTAGACGGAATGCTGCGACACCTTCAGGCCGGCTTCGGCCGACAGACAGACTCCCGCCGTCAGCTTATTTCTGCGCTTGCCTACCATCATCGCCTCGCTTGGGTTCACCCCTTTGCAGACGGGAATGGTCGGGTTGCTCGGTTGGTCACTCATCTTCAGTTGGTGAGTTTGGGGCTGAAGCCAACGTTATGGTCACTGTCTCGCGGCCTTGCAAGGCAACACCAGAATTACTACACCGCCCTGACCATGGCCGACCGCCGAAGAGAAGGCGATCTGGACGGACGCGGCCAGCTGTCTCAGCGACGCTATTTCGAATTCATCGAGTTCATGCTGCAGGTTTGTCACGACCAGGTCGATTACATGACCGCCGCAGTGGACCCGTCTCAGCTTCGAGAGCGCGTGATACGCGCGTTTCACTACAACGAAAAACTTTTACAAGAAGGCATTCGCCCGGAAAGTGCGCCAGCAATCATTGCGCTAATCACCCAAGGAAGCCTGCCGCGCAACGAAATAAAGACCTTCACTGGCCTTACACCACGCCCGGCAATCGATGAGCTTTCGCGGCTAATCAAAGTCGGCCTGGTGGAAAGCCGAACGCCTAAATCCCGGATCGTCACGCCCGGTCTGCCGGCTTGGTTTGCCCAAGATATTTTTCCGGATTTGCATCAACGGTTTCAGTAATTGGAATGAATGAAAACGGGCGCCATCAAGGCGCCCGTTTTTTGTGTCCATGATCAAAGTGGTTCACCCGCATCCAACCGACGGATAAAAGGTGACTAGGATTAAAGGTGACAGATCGATTTAAAGTGTTTTTGGCGAATGGCGTTATGAAGCAAAGCAGTATGTCGCTCTGATACATTCGCCTTTTTTCAGGAGGGAAAAATTATGCGAAGGATTATCGCAACGGGGGCGCTCTTGCTGGCCTTGGGCGGGTGCGCAACATCACCTATGCGGGTGTCTGAAGCGCGGCCAGTGCCGGCCAGTGAGATGTACGCGATCAAAAGCCAGGGTACGCAAGATCCGGGACGCCTGACCATTTTCCGTGATGACGGGTTTGTCGGTTCGGGATGTGACGCCGTGTTCTACATCGATGGTCAACGCGCAGCCAAGATAGGTCCCGGTCAGAAGGCATCTTTCGTTTTGCCTGCCGGTGAAGTGAACCTCGGCACCGGGCTCGCCGAGTCTGGATTATGTGCTGGTGCCGCGATCAAAACTGTTTTGGCCAACATCAAGCCAAGGAAAGAAGTGATTTATCGAATCAACTGGGATACGCAGGCTTTCTATTTAGGCCCTTACGTTGAATATGGACGTTGAGCCCAGACAGTTCCGGCCTGTTTCGCACGCCACACCGCCTAATAGTGAGTGAGGAGTTGAACAAGATTTGATGCGTTACGCAGCGAAGCCGCAGCGCTCGCCAGTGCCATAAAACGTGCGCAGTGAAATAAATGGCCGGCCTCCCCACCTTTCGGATGCGGCCCTGCAATGCTGTTGTTCGGGTGCGCAGTCACTGACTCGTATTGAGGTCGCTACCCAAGACGTTCAAGCAGGCCCTCAAAATGAAAATCAAGCCCTGCGCGTGGCGCAATACTCCACAATCAGCTGAGTAACCGCCGCCACAATCGCCTGATCCGCGTCAGGCGAGGTGAACAGCCGACATTGCGCATCCGGCAAATCCGGCAATCCTTGTTCCACCCCAATAGCCGCCAATCCTTGCCCCAACTGACTGAGTGGCATGGGCGCTACCGCGAAGCCTGCCAGGGCCGCCGCCCGCAACCCGGCAGTGCTGCTGCACAACATCGCCGTGCGTTGGGCGATCCCCGCCTGCGCCAGCCTCGTCAGCGCGGCCTCGCGATAAGGGCACGGGTCGGGGAACAGGGCCAGCGGCAACGGCGTTGGTAACCGGACGACGGGTTGCGCCGACCAGGCCCACACCAGCGGTTCTTGCCATAGCAACAGCCCCGCTTCGCTGGTTTCGCACAGCGAACCGATGACCACCTCCAGATGCCCTTGCTTCATCAGCGCCAGTAACGTACCCGGAATGTTCACCTGCACCTCGATCTCCATCCCGGGGTACTGCGCCGCGAAATCCTTAACAGTGCGCAGTAATCGAGACTCGACAAAATCTTCGGACACGCCGATCCGCAGCCGCCCGTGAAACGGCGTGCGTGTCAGGTCGGTCCAGGCATCACGGTTCAGCGCGAGGATTGTGCGCGCATAAGAGACCAGGCGCTCGCCATCGGCCGTCAGTTGCTGGGAACGGGTGGTACGCGTCAACAGGGGTTTACCAATCTGTTCTTCCAATCGCCGCACGTGGCCACTGACCGCCGACTGAGTCAGGTGCAGCTTCTGGGCTGCACGGCTGAAGCCGTCTTCATCGACGACAGTGACAAATGTCTTGAGCAGCAGAGCATCGAACATAGTTTTATACGTGATCAATCGAGTAGTAATTTACGATTTATATTTCAAATCCAGCTATGTTGCAATGCTCACACCTGCCCTGCCTCCCCATCATTCAAGGTGTGCCATGACGACTCTTCTCCATATTCAGTGTTCTCCACGCAAGCAGCGTTCGGCTTCCCTCGAAGTCGCCCGCAGCTTCATTGCGCGTTATCAAGCCAACACCCCGGACACCGAAATCATCACCCTCGACCTCTGGAACATGGCTCTGCCGGAATTCGATGATCTGGCCATGGAGGCCAAATACGCCGGGCTCAATGGCACGCCGTTGACCGCCGCACAACAAGACGCCTGGAGCACGTTAAAAGCGTTGGCAAGTCACCTGCACCGCGCGGATGTAATCGTGATGTCCGTACCGCTGTGGAATTTCAGCATCCCGTACAAACTCAAGCACTTCATCGACCTGGTATCGCAGAAAGACATCCTGTTCAGCGTTGACCCGGAACGCGGTCTGGAAGGCATGCTGCACAACAAACTCGCCGTGGTGATGTACGCCCGCGGCCTGGATTTTTCGGCGCAGTCGATCACACCGGCGGAGCGCTTCGACTTCCAGATGCCCTACGTGGAAGCCTGGCTGAAATTTATCGGCGTCACGGATGTGCAATCGGTGATTGTGGAGAAAACCATCCTGGGGGAAGACGTTGATCTGCGCGCGCGTGAGGACGCGACTCAGCAGGCCCGGAACCTGGCAGACAGTTTGTCGCTGACGCTTTAGGCCCACTGCTGTTGAGGCAAGCCTTGACTCGAGACCGGCTAATGGGTGTCCCCTTTTGGTCCTGAGCTTACTCTTGCCTGACAATATCGACCGAGATCTCCACCGCCGCAATCGTGCCTCTGTTCTCAAGCCAGTGAGTGGTGTTCCTGTCCTCAGGCCAGCCCACTCCCTGCCCATAATCCGTGGCGACTCCATTTCGATGGTCAGTGATTGTTCCTTGCAGAATGTAGACGGTGCCGGGTCTGTCTATATGGTTGTGAATCGGCCCGAAGACGCCTCCAGGCTCGATGGTCACCCTGCGCATTCTAAGTTGGCGCCCTGCCATACCCTCGATCTCAGGGCCCAGGTCAATCGTTGCCAGTAACTTCACCGTGACCCCTTTCGTCTCAGGTGCCACCTGTTCGTTGCTCATCGCGCGCTCCCCTCTGTGTATACAAGGCCTAACTAGAAGTAGAGACCCTAAAAGGTGTGATCAGTCGGGAGGCGACAAAAGGTCGAAGACACCACGGTAATGAAGTCCGTCTCTACAAACGATCCGCTGCGTGACCATTGATGCGTCAAGTGGGGTACCGCGCCTGGCTCACGCCGGCGTTCTGAATTCGGCACACTCACCCGTGCGCTGGCCCGAGCCACGCTCGAGGCGTCATCGCAGACTATTCTTGAACTAGGTAACCGACCGGTCGCACCGAAGGAGGTCACTCGTTTATGCACAGTGTCCTTTTCGAAATCCGCCTGACACCCTGAAACGGAGACGCCAGCATGAGCACCTTGCAACTTCACCCTGCACTGGACAATGGTATCCAACCCGCCGCCGCGAATTTCGCAGGTGGCACCCTGCAATGCCTGTGTGCGACCGACAAGGTCGAGGTCAAGATCGACGCACAAACCCTGCATAACCACGCGTGCGGCTGCAGCAAATGCTGGAAACCACAAAACGCGACATTCGCCGTCATTGCCGTAGTACCTCGGGATAAGGTCAGCGTCATTGCCCACGGCGAAAAACTGGAAATTGTCGACGAAACCGCCACCATCCAGCGGCACGCCTGCAAGCAGTGCCACGCCCATCTCTTCGGGCGCATCGGGAACAAGGACCATGCGTTTTATGGCCTGGACTTCGTCCACACCGAGCTTTCGCCGCAGAGCGGATGGGCTGCGCCGGGATTCGCGGCGTTCGTGTCCTCCATCATCGAAACCGGCACACCGCCAGCGCAAATGAAGGCCATCCGTGAGCGCCTGCGCTCGATCGGCCTGGAACCCTATGACTGCCTGTCCCCGGACTTGATGGACGTACTGGCGACTCATGTCGCCAAACAGAAAGGCCTGCTCCCCGCCGCCTGATTGATCGGTCGCCGTGGTTTCTTTTCCGGACCGCGGCTCCGATTCACCTTTGATGTTGTGCGCCCCACATAATTAACTGGGGGGCTGTGGGCATGAAGACAACGGGTTACGCCAGTTTTCAATTCCGCTCGTACCAATTTTGTACCAACCCAACTTTTCGCTATGGCTAACTGCATCTGCATCAGGCAGATACGGCCAAAAGCCGCCGGTCAGGGTATCTACCAAAAGGGGGCGATTCACTTAGCGCCAAGCTATCGAGCAACGTCAAACAAGTAACGTCAAAAAACCAGTCATTCAGCGAATTCCTCCCGACTGGAATTTTTTCATGGCGTGAAGTGTAAAGTGCAAAAGGTGTCCTAGACTACAGGCTTAAATGGTCTGAACTCATGAATTTTTCACCGCTGTAACTACTGGATTTTTATATGAATTCAGACAGTCTTCAGACGTGGCACTGCCTTTATCGAATGCCCTCTATCGACCCAAGAGCGGGATGCAAATATGAATAGTAGTTCCGTAGAGGGCTCTCGATTCAGCGTACTTGATGGATGGCGCGGCATAAGCATCTTGCTTGTCTTGGCGTGCCACCTGCTACCTCTTGGCCCAAAGCCTTGGCAATTTAATGCCGCCGCAGGCGTTATGGGAATGGCTATATTTTTTACGCTCTCGGGTTTCCTGATAACAAATTTTCTGCTCAACAACAGCAGCGTCGTTGATTTTTTAATTCGCAGAATCTTTCGGGTTGTGCCTCTCGCCTGGTTGTACATGCTCATTGCTTTACCTGTCATGAACAGCACTTCGGATTTCTACATCGCAAACTTTCTGTTCATTGCCAACTGGCCGCCTATGTGGCTTGGCAGTGTAAACGGCCACCTATGGAGTTTGTGCATGGAGGTCCAGTTCTATTTCGCCATCGCTTTGCTGGTATTTCTGATGAGAAACAAGTGGGTAGTGCTAATCCCTTGTCTCTGCATCGCCGTCACGATGTACCGAGTCATGAATGATGTCCATGTCGCAATCAACACTTATTACCGCATTGATGAAATACTTTCTGGATGCATACTTGCACTGATATACAACAATAGACTGGGCAACATCCTTGCCAAACTTCCGACACAAACGGGGATCGCACAAATATTTTTATTCCTCCTGTTTGTCTTGTCCTGTCATCCCGATGCGGGCTTCATGAACTACTTCCGCCCCTATCTTGCTACAGCAATGGTGGGGAGCACGTTACTCAATAGCCGGACACGAGTTGCCCAGATTCTGAATAATCGCGTTCTATTTTATATCGCCACCATCTCGTACGCGCTCTACGTTGTTCATCCGCTGCTAATACATACTTGGCTGGGTAGCGGAGATACCGTCATAAAATATTTGAAGCGCCCTTTGTTGTTCGCCGCCATTTTTCTCACCGCGCATATCTCGACCTTCTATTATGAAAAATGGTGGATTGCTTTTGGTAAGAGATTTGCCAAGAAAGTAGCTAGCCAATCTGTTACATCGATCGGTTGAATCCTGGCAGGAAGCACTTACTTGTTAAGGCGCAGAGCGTCGAAAGCATCTCGCGCTTCGCATGCGGTATAGGTCATTTGCGCGGCGACCAGACCGGCCAGACCAAAAGTACGGGTCAACCCGAATTTGCGGAAACCGTCGGGAATAGGAATGGACTTGGCGATAGCATCAGCCAGAACTTCGCCTGCCACCGTCGTGGGCGCCATGCCATGACCACCAAAACCAACGGCGTGCCAGACGCCTGCTTCATCTTGGCCAATCTGGGCCATTTGATGCCGGCCATAGCTCATCAAGCCGCCCCAGGAATATTGGATTTCTACACCTTCCAGCTGGGGATATACGGCTAAAAGATCTTTTTTGAGCAGACTGGCGATCGCTTCCGGGCTCCGATTGAGCACCGAAATCCGCCCTCCCCATAGAATCCTGCTGTCGCGAAGCGGCCGGTAGTAATCAAACGCGAACCGCGTGTCGTAGACCGCTGATTCACAGTCAATAACTTCTTTCAAGCGAGCCCCGAGGGGTTCGGTTGCTACGACATAGGTGGCAATGGGTAATACAGCACGCTCGACCGGGCGATAGACGCCGCGTGCGTATCCGCCACAGGAAAAGATGACATGCTCGGCATGCACTTCCCCGCCATCGGTTTGCACAACATATTGCTTTCCACGCTTCTCGATGTTCAGGGCGGATGATTGCTCATGGATACGCACACCGAATTCAGCCACCGTGCGAGCAATGCCGTACACGTACTTGAGAGGATGAAAGTGGAAAGCATTACGCTCCAGCAGGCCGCCGAAATAGCGCTCAGTCTTGAGCATCTCTTTTAACTGGCCTGGCGGTATGTATTCCCAATCAACCCCGTAGACGTCACTCATGAGTTTTCGCGGTGTTTCAAGTCTTGACGGGGCGTTGAACCAATTAGCGAGAATCACACCCTTGTCAGCCAGGTCACAATCGATACCGTATTGTTTGACACGATTACGGATCAACTCAACGGCATCCAACGTTAGCCTGTAAAGGCGTTGCGCCTCTTGAACGCCAAGGGTGGCGAGAAGGTCAGCGTTTCCCAGGCTGTAGCCTCCGAAGACGAAGCCGCCATTACGACCCGAGGCACCATGACCGAGGCTATGAGACTCCAGAACAACGACGTCATTGATACCACGCTCCGCCAACCCGAGTGCGGTCGATAGGCCTGCCAGCCCACCACCGAGGATGCACACTTTAGTATCTACACGACCCGATTGAGCGGGATAGGTGGTGATGTCGGCCGTGGTTTCATAAAAGGTTTGCTGGTAATTAGTGCTCATAAATTCATGTGGCCTCGACGGCGTTTTTATTCAATCGCCTAGTTGCAATAGAAAGTCCTGGACGTAGGGCACGACCGACATTCCGGCGTGGGCGGTGTTGGGAACAATGTCTTGTTGAACACGAATGTCATAGGCCTCAAGGTTGCGTGGTGCACCGATAGAAACGGAGCGTAGACGTTCGGGGTGCAGGTAGTAAAATCGGTTGGCAAATCGTAGTTTGGAGCCTGCCGGAGAAGATGTCCGGACTAGACTCGCTCATCCTTGCAGCCCTGCCATACTGTTCAACATGACCAGAGCAACCTTCCGCTTCTACGAGGAGCTCAACGATTTCCTGCCGGCCGAACGGCGGCGGCAGTCCTTCACTTGTGAGTGCGCGCGAGCGGCGACGGTCAAGCACATGATCGAGGCGCTCGGGATACCGCACACCGAGGTCGAGCTGGTGCTGCTCAACGGCGAGTCGGTGGGCTTCGAGCGGGTGATTTTCGACGGTGACCGACTGGCGGTGTATCCCAAGTTCGAAGCGCTGGACATCAGCCCGCTGCTCAAGGTTCGTGCGCAACCTTTACGGGTGCTGCGCTTCGTCGCTGATGCGCACCTTGGCGGGCTGGCCAACCTGCTGCGCATGAGCGGCTTCGACACCCTCTACGACAATGGCTTCGAGGATGGCGAGATCGCCGAGATCGCTGCGCAACAAGGACGCATCGTGCTAACCCGTGACCGCGAACTGCTCAAGCGCCGGATTATCAGCCACGGCTGTTACGTGCATGCCCTGAAACCTTCGCTGCAGCTGCGCGAATTGTACGAGCGCCTCGACCTGGCGCGTAGCGCGCGGCCATTCAGTCTGTGCCTTCATTGCAACCTGCCGCTGCACGAGATCAGCCCGGAACTGGCCCGGTCGCAGGTGCCGCCACGCGTAGGCATCCTCTATTCGCACTTCTTGCGCTGCGACGCCTGCCAGCGGGTTTACTGGGAGGGTTCGCACTGGCGCGGCATGTGTGCACTGCTGGCACCTCTGCTGGACCGATAGCCGAGCGCATCGGCCCGCCTCTACGACTTGAAGCGCCCCACCAGCCCGTTCAGTTCATTCGAGAGGTGCGAAAGCCGGCCTGAGTCTTCTTGCGCAGAGCTGGCCAGGCTTTCGACCAGCCGCGCCTCGTCGTAGATCTGCTGGATATGCCGATTGATCTCTTCGGCCACACTAAATAAATCGGTCCCCATTTAATACACCGCCAAAATCCCAGATTTTAAGGATGGCTTTCCAAACGCCAAAACCACAGTTAATGTAATAACAACTACAAAATAAATAGCGCCAACTACATGAAAACCTGGCTGACACTGATTCTCGCGTTACCCACCGCGAATGCCACCGAGCGCATGCGAGCCTGGCGTGCCCTGAAAGCCTCAGGTGCGGCGGTTTTGCGCGATGGTGCCTATCTGTTGCCTGATACTGGTGTCTGTCGTGAAGCTCTGGCGTCTGTCGAGCGCGACATCCTTTCTATCAACGGCACTGTTTACATCCTGCCCGTGGTCGATCCGGAGGGTGAGCGCTTTGTCGAGTTGTTCGACCGTAGCGATGATTACTGCAAGCTACGCGCAGAGATTGAAGAGTGCCGTGGGCAGCTCAAGCCTGAAAACGCATTGGCCACCACCAAACAAATTCGCAAGCTGCGCAAAAACTACGATCAGCTCACCCACATCGATTATTTCCCAGGCAAGCCCAAGGAGCAGATGGATTCAGCCTTGCAGGAGCTTGAGACGGCTGCTAGCAGAGCGTTGTCTGCGGATGAACCCCATAGCCGCGACGAGCCCATAACGGCAGTCAACCGTGGTGATTATCAAAGTCGTGTCTGGGCAACACGTAAGCGTCCGTGGGTTGATCGTCTGGCTTGTGCCTGGTTGATTCGGCGCTTCATTGATCCTCAAGCTCAGATCCTCTGGCTGAATACTCCACATGACTGTCCGGCAGACGCGCTGGGCTTCGACTTCGATGATGCGACCTTCAGTCATGTCGGCAATCGCGTGACCTTCGAAACCCTGCAAGCCAGTTTTGAGCTTCAAGAACCCGGCCTGAACCGCATTGCGGCCTTGGTGCACTACCTCGATATCGGCGGTATTCAGCCTTTGGAGGCTGCCGGCATCGAGCGCGTGCTGGCAGGACTGCGCGAAACCATTACCCATGACGACCACTTGCTGGCTGCTGCCAGCGCCATCTTCGACGGCCTGCTCGCCGAGTTTGTGAAAGAGGAACAACCCAATGAGTAAGGTGCGGGCATCAACGGCTGGAGAGGATCTATTGAGGCCGGAGGCCATCAGCTTGCGTGAAGCATTCTGGTTCTGGTTGAAGCTCGGCTTCATCAGTTTCGGCGGGCCAGCAGGACAGATTTCGATCATGCACCAGGAACTGGTGGAACGTCGGCGCTGGATCTCCGAACGACGCTTTCTCCATGCGCTCAACTATTGCATGTTGCTGCCTGGGCCAGAGGCTCAGCAATTGGCGACCTACATCGGCTGGCTGATGCATCGGACCTGGGGCGGAGTGATCGCCGGAGTGCTGTTTGTGCTGCCCTCACTGTTCATCCTGATCGCTTTATCGTGGATGTACATCGCGTTCGGCGAAATGCCTGTGGTGGCCGGCCTCTTCTATGGGATCAAGCCTGCCGTGACGGCCATCGTGGTGCAGGCGGCACACAGGATCGGCTCTAGGGCGCTGAAGAATAATTGGCTGTGGGCGATAGCAGCCGCTTCATTTGCCGCGATCTTCGCGTTCAATGTTCCTTTCCCGCTGATCGTATTGGGGGCAGCGTTAATCGGCTATATCGGAGGGCGTCTGGCGCCTGAGAAGTTCAGAACCGGGGGCCATAGCGCCGCCAAAAAATCCTTCGGCCCGGCCTTGATCGATGACGACACCCCGTCCCCCGAACATGCCCGGTTCAGCTGGATGAAACTGGCGCTGCTGGCCCTCATCGGCGCAGCGCTGTGGGTGTTGCCGATGGGAATCCTGACCGCGCTTTTTGGCTGGGAAGGTACCTTGACCCAGATGGGCTGGTTCTTTACCAAGGCCGCGTTGCTGACTTTTGGCGGGGCCTATGCCGTCCTCCCGTATGTCTATCAAGGTGCGGTCGGTCACTATGGCTGGCTTACCCCGACCCAGATGATCGACGGTTTGGCACTGGGAGAAACCACACCAGGGCCGCTGATCATGGTAGTGGCCTTCGTCGGCTTTGTTGGAGCGTACGTCTCACAAGTGTTCGGCGCCGATCATGTATTTCTGGCCGGCGCTGTCGCAGCCACCCTGGTGACATGGTTCACCTTCCTGCCCTCGTTCCTGTTCATCCTTGCCGGCGGCCCACTGGTGGAATCGACTCACAACGAACTCAAATTCACCGCACCGCTTACCGCAATCACAGCGGCGGTGGTGGGAGTGATCCTCAATCTGGCATGTTTTTTCGGCTATCACGTGCTGTGGCCGCGGGGCTTCAGCGGCAACCTCGACTGGCCTTCTGCGCTGATCGCCATTTTGGCGGCAATTGCCTTGTTCCGCTTCAAACGGGGCGTCATTCAGGTGCTGATGGCTTGCGCGCTTGTCGGCTTGGCGGTGCATCTGCTGCGCTAGAAAGCACAGGTGAGGGACGAAGCAAAATGCGAGGTGATCCGTTTGGCTTACCTCGGAAATCACTCCTTGTGACTTGTTGGATGTGATCGGCCGACGCTTACGGGTTCAAGCAGCGGAACAAACGAAAACGGGCGCCTTGTCGGGCGCCCGTTTTGTTGAGTCTGTTGTACTTCCCTATCAGCCGTTATGGCTGATCAGTGCGATTTTTTCGAAACCGATGTCCCGGCTTTGCTCAACCCTTTCGTGTTGTGATCGCCTGGCGTTGAGGTCGAGATTGCACTGGCTTTGGCTACGCCGCGAGTGTCTTTGGAATGGGCGATGCCTGAAGTCGTTGGGCCATGACCGCGATCACTATTGCGTTCACTGCCGTAGTGGTTTCCGCTTTCACCATGGTCGCGAACAGCCTTACCGGCGTGATCGCTGGCCAGTCCATTGCCGCGGCCGTTACTGTTAGCGCCGCCGGAGTGATCTGAACCACTGTGACCGCCGCCTATACCGCCGCCCTGGCCACCGCCATTACCTCCCCCATTACCACCGCCATTACCGCCACCGCCACCGCCACCACCACCACCACCACCACCACCACCGTCTTTCGCATAGGCAGAGTTCATGATGGACAGGTCAGCAGGGAGTAATGGGGCGGCCGCAAGCATCAGGGCGCAGGACATTACAGCAACGAGACTCTTATTCTTTAAAAGCATGATTGCTTCCGTAGGGTTGGTTGATATCGCGAGTCTTAGGACGCATTAAGCCCCAGACAGTTCAAGTCCTGCGACGGATGGAGCTGCCAGCGCTAGCGTGCAGCGCTCCGGGTACCCGCGAACGCGCTTGTGCCAAGCCATCGCCACAAGCTTTCCGCATCTTTCACCGCGCCATCTACACGCAGCTCTCGCGACTGCAGAACCTCCCGCGGTGTGCGGTCGCCCGTCCACACCTCGGTCAACGCCCGCACGCTGGAGTCCACGACGAGCGTCAGTTCGCGGCCGGGATCGTCGCGGCACAGGTCTGCCACACCCTGTTCAACCACGAGCCACCACGCTTGCTCGCCGGGCCGCGCGTCGCGGAATTTGAAGTGGATGACCACCGGTCGGGACGGGAATGTCTCGACGCGCACGAACCGGCGCACGTCCCACATGAGCAGGCCCGCGTCGAGTTCGTCATCGCGAAGGCGACTGCCGATCCAGCGCGCGCCCCAATGACCCAGCGCCATGATGATGGGGCGCAATTCCTCCCCCGCCTTGGTCAGGCTGTACTCCCAGACTTTGCCTGTGGCCGTGCGGTGCACGACGCCGATTTCTTCCAAATGGCGCAGACGTTGTGCCAGCAGGTTGGTGGACATCCGTGGAACGCCGCGGTGCAGTTCATTGAAGCGCTTGCTGCCGCACAGCAACTCGCGCACGACCAAAGGTGTCCAGCGCTCGCACAGGGCTTCAGCACCGCGCGCGACCGTGCAGAACTGACCGTAGCTTTCGTCCATTGCTTTGGCTCCGCAATTACAACGCTTCAGATTCTGAACTAGCCCCGCCACTTCGCCACGCGCACGCTGAAACCTCGAAAGCCAAATACCAAAGGAGCACGCCATGACCAAGGTCGCCATCATTCAGCGTCCGCCCGTGCTGCTCGATCGCAGCGCGACAATCGCCCGGGCCGTGCAATCGGTCGCCGAGGCAGCGACGGCGGGAGCCTCGCTGATCGTTTTGCCCGAATCGTACATTCCCGGTTACCCGTCCTGGATCTGGCGGCTGGCGGCGGGAAAGGACGGGGCTGTCATGGGCCAGTTGCACACGCGGCTGCTGGCCAACGCCGTCGATATCGCGAACGGTGACCTGAGCCAATTGTGCGAGGCCGCCAGGGTGCATGCGGTGACGATCGTGTGCGGCATCAATGAATGCGACCGGCGCAATGGTGGCGGCACGCTCTACAACAGCGTAGTCGTTATCGGCACGAACGGCGCAGTGCTCAACCGACACCGCAAGCTGATGCCAACCAATCCCGAGCGCATGGTGCATGGCTTCGGTGATGCCTGCGGGTTGCGCACGGTCGATACACCCGTCGGCCGCGTGGGCACGCTCATCTGCTGGGAAAACTACATGCCGCTGGCACGCTATTCTCTGTATGCCCAAGGGGTGGAAATCTACGTCGCCCCCACGTACGACTGTGGCGATGGCTGGATCAGCACGATGCGTCACATTGCGCTCGAAGGCCGCTGTTGGGTGCTCGGCAGCGGCACCGTGCTGCGCGGAAGTGACATCCCCGACGACTTCCCGGCGCGTGCGCAACTGTTTCCCGATCCGGACGAATGGATCAACGACGGCGACTCGGTGGTGGTCAGTCCTCAAGGCCGGATCGTGGCCGGTCCATTACACCGAGAGGCAGGCATTCTGTATGCGGACATCGACGTCACACTCGTGGCGCCAGCGCGGCGGGCGCTCGACGTCACCGGGCATTACGCGCGCCCTGACATTTTCGAACTGCAGGTGCGGCGCACGCCAGCGACAGCGGTGCGCTACATCGACGAATGAAGGCCGGCGGTATCACCTGACAATTGATCAAGGAGTCATACCATGAGCATTGAACGGTCTTACAAGGGCAGTTGTTTTTGCGGCGCAGTCGAGTTCACGGTCAGCGGCGAGCCGGCCGCGATGGGCTATTGCCATTGCGAGTCGTGTCGGCATTGGTCTTCCGGACCGGTCAATGCCTTCACACTGTGGAAACCCGAGGCGGTGCAAGTGACTCGGGGGGCTGACAATATCGGCACCTACAACAAGACACCGCAGAGTTTCCGCAAGTGGTGCAAGACTTGCGGCGGGCACATCTTCACTGAACACCCGGGGATGGGGCTGATCGATGTATATGCCGCGGTCATCCCGGATCTCGCATACTCGCCAGGCGTTCACGTCCACTATCAGGAGACCGTGCTGCGCATCAAGGATGGATTGCCCAAGCTGAAGGACGTCCCCAACGAATTAGGGGGATCGGGTATCAGCGTGGACGAATAGTGCGGGATACGCCGGTTGCCACCTGTTCGGCAGCAACTCGGCAATTTCATAGGCAGCCGCGTCAGAACAGCCTTCAAATGGGCATATGGATCATGCCCATTAATCAAAAGCACCGTTGAGCACTTCGTAGATGAGCCCGGTTGCCAGCGCGACCAATATCAAGTCGGTGCCAACTTGCTGCCATTCATACCCATCATAATTAGGCAGCCTGCCGATCAACCGTCCGTCCAGTTTTTTGGCAATCCCGGGTGGGAGCGGCTTGCCTCGCGCGAGGTTCTTTTGGATGCCGGGTGGCAATGCAGGTCCGGGGCTCCAGTAGTCCCGATACCCGCCAATAATCCCGAGAACGCTGCCGCGATTGATACTTGGGCCATTATCCCAATCGCCGCCCCCGGAGTTTTTGCCTTTGCCTCCCTGACCTCCCTGGTTGCCATGAACCTGGCTATTTTGCGGGTTTCCCTTGCCGTTTCCCTGGCCCTTTCCATTACCAGGATCGGCCAATGCAGTCACTGGACCGGAAACCAGCGCAAGGCATGTAATTGCTGCAATCAATGAGCGAGATCTGAGCATGAGTCGTTCCTTCAGGGTGGCGGGACATCTCTCTGTAATTTAGACGCTGTCGGTGATGTGGGTTCCATTTCCTCCCATCGACACCCAAGCCCCACCGCGCGTCACTTCAGCATTACTTGCCTCTATTTCTGACATTGTTTCCCGTGTTCACCGTCGAACACGGGAGGGGTGATGGCAAACGGCTACGCTCTTCACGGTTTCTCATGTATGCCCCGACATGCCGAAATGACCTGCTTTATTCCGGCTCAATTACATGGAGTAAAAGTGAATGCTTTTGCCCCCTCGTTTTCTTGACCACTACCGCAAAGCCGACCGAATCATGCTGGGCCTGATCTGACTGATGTTCCTCTTCGCGTTGGGTCTGGCTTACTGGCACGACACGTTTATTCAGGCGTTTTTGGTGGGTGGCGGCACGAGTCAGCTGCTGACGGTGCTTTATCGCGCAATGGGCGACACGCGGTTGATGCGGTGTTGCCTGGGCATTGGTTTGATGGTCATGGCCGCGTTGCATATCAATCAGGCCGAGGGCGTCATTGAATCCCACTTTGGTATTTTCGTGTTGCTGGCGGTACTGACTTTTTATCGCGACTGGCTACCGATTCTGGTCGCCGCTGCCACGATCGCCGTTCATCACGTGGTCTTCCATGCGCTGCAACACCAAGGTTTTTCTGGTCTACGTCATGGCGCATCACGGTGGGTGGACGATGGTGTTTGTTCACGCTTTCTATGTGGTCATGGAGACGGTCGCCCTGCTCTATCTGGCCGTGCACAGTCAGGCCGAAGCGGTGGAGAGCCAGGACATGCTGGACAAGATGCTCGCGGCCACGTCCCAGCTCGCCGTCGATGCTGGCAAGGGAGACAAGGCCACGGTGCATGTTTCGCTCGCGGATCGTTTCGATCAATTCCTGATGCAGATTACCGCCCTGGTTGACGGGGTTGTTCGCGACTCTCACGGCCTGGGTGAGCTGGGCCAGGAGCTTGCCAAGGCGAGCAATACGCTGGAGAAAGGGGCCAAGCATCAGCTGACGGAAATTGCCCAGATGACGGGTTCGATGCAACGCATGGGGGACGCGATGGGGCATATTGCCGTTCACGTCGAACATGCCGTTGAACATGCCGGCCAGGCCAGCGTGCAAATTACCCGAGGACAGGAAAGTGTGAACCGCGCGCAGCAGGAAATCACTCAGTTGGCGTCGCGCCTGAAAGGCACCCACTCAACCGTGCAGGTTCTGGCGGGACAGGCGGAGCAAATCGGTACCTTCCTGGAGGTCATCAGCAGTATTGCTGAACAAACCAACCTGCTGGCCCTCAACGCCGCCGTCGAGGCCGCTCGCGCCGGCGAGCAAGGCCGAGGTTTTGCCGTTGTGGCCGATGAAGTACGCAGCCTGGCGCAGCGCACCGCCCTCTCCACGAAGGAAATCAGGACGATCATCGAGGCCTTGCAGCAAGGCAGCCGCAAAGCCGTCGAGGCCATGCATGACAGCCGTGAAGGTGTGGAGCGCTGTGTCGAAGACAGTCAGCTGGCGGCCGCGATGTTGCAGGCGGTGGGCAGCGACATCTCCCATATCGATGAACTCAATGGGCGCATTGTCACCACCACCCGCGAACAAACCACGGCAAGCCGCGAAGTGGTCGGGCGCTTGCAGTCTGTGCAGAGCATCGCGCAAAACACCGCAGACGATGGCGAAACCCTTGCCCTGAGCAGCCAGCGCTTGCCCCCCATCGCGGTTCGCCTGGATGCACTGGGCCGCACGTTTCATCAGTAAGGCTCAATGCGGAGTAACCGTTGGCGCCACGGCATCTGCATCAACGGTTGTTTTCTGTGGCACCGCCTCTGTCATCACCGCTTAGAAAATGTCCCACACAGTGCATTTCCCTCATAACCATGAAAGATAGGTCCCAGGGTCATCAGAGGGACCGATCGCAAGGCTGTCAGGACACAAAGATGTTCACTGAGCCAGTTCGGGCAGAAAGCCCCACTCCGAGTCAGAGATATCTGGCGCTCTTAAATTTGTCCATCGACAGTAATCTACGTGCCTGCGACCAGGCTGCGTGTGCGGGAGATAGCTAGCGGGACGTGTAACGAATTAAGTCACGGATGTTTACCTACAGCGCAGATCCTTATACGATGAAGTCCGCATATACTGCTCTCCATCAGGTCCGGGTAAGCTATGGTTATTATGTACAACAAAGCGGCTTAACAAATTGTGCTTTATAGTCACGCAAAATTTTGCGCAGACAAATAAGCGAAAGCTGCATATGCAATAAAATTACATGCAATATCAATGGGCGCCCGAACAATGAACAACACTAGTTTCCTGGCTGACAGTTCCAAAAACTTCAGCATAGTTATAGTCAATTACAAAACACCAGAAATCACCAAGATATGCTTAGACTTATTGCACCAGCATGTGGGTAGCCTTAGCGTCCCGATATGGGTAGTTGACAACTATTCCGCCGATGAAAGCACTGAGTATTTACGAACTCTTGACTGGATCAATTTAATCGAGCGATCTGTTTCCGAACCAGAGCCTGGGCATATCGCGCATGGCAAAGCACTTGATCTGGTTTTGGAGCGAGTTGAAACTGATTATTTATTTCTAATGCACACCGACACATTTGTTTTTGATAAAAATGTTTTTCCGATGATGCTGAATAAATGCTTGAAAAACCAAAAAACCGTAGCCGTCGGTTGTGTTGAGCAAATAAATCGCGGCACTACCAGAACACTTTGGCGCTTTAGCTCACGCCTGTTCCAACATCATTTCAGACGTATGAAAATCTCCATGGGATTACGTTCCAGAGAACCGAGACCGTACAGAGAAGTCTACTTGAAGAGCTTCTGCACATTGTGGAACTGCAAACTTATCAAACAGCACAACATGCATTTTTCGATGGATGATCGCGTGCCTGGCTACACCCTCCAAGACCGCATGACCGAGCTTGGCTATGTCGTTGAAATGTTATCGCCGCGTAAAATTTTCAGCTATCTGGATCACATCCAGGCTGGCACTGTCGCAGCGGCTGGCGGCTATGAAAAGACTCATAGACGAACCAAAATGTACAACAATATCCTTAAGCGCCTGAAGAAAGACGACAGCAAAAGTTAAGCTACGAAGAGACGCAACGAGCAGGGCGCTGGACTCTGCTTCAAGTCACCCACAAGTCTTTATATTTAGTTATTGGAGCGGTAATGGCAACCATCACTCAAGCACTACCTATGACCCTCTCCCCGGAGCTTGATTTCGACCAGAACGCCGCCAGCGCCTTGGGTTCCTCATTGACCAGTCGCTATATTCAGGCCACGCCATTTCCGCACATTGTCATCGATAATTTCCTGGATGAAGAGCTGATTGCGAGTATCTGCTCGCACTTCCCAATCGAGCCAACCAACAACGAAATGCTCTATGAGCGCGGCTATAAAGGCCAACTAAAGCGTCAAATCAGTCCCAACGAATGCCCCCCCTTTTTGAAGACTGTTTTCAACGCCTTTAACTCGGCCCCCATGTTGCAATTTCTTGAAAAGCTCACAGGCATCGAAGGTCTGATACCCGACCCCTACTTTGCTGGTGGCGGTCTGCATGAAACGAAAAGTGGTGGTTTCCTGGGGGTGCACTCGGACTTCAGGCTCAACAAAAAGCTTAATGTTGAGCGCAGACTGAATATCATCATTTATCTGAATGAAGACTGGCGAGAGGAGTACGGCGGTAACCTTGAACTTTGGGATGTCGACATGAAAACCTGTCTTAAAAAAGTCCTGCCCATTTACAATCGATGTGTCATTTTCAACACTGACAAAGACAGCAATCATGGGCATCCAGAGCCTTTAACAACGCCAGAGCACGTCACGCGCAGATCTATAGCGCTTTATTACTACACCGCAGGGACCATGGTGATCGATCCCGCACAAAGAAACAAAACCCACTACAAGCCAAGGCCCAAAGATCGTTTCAGTCTAAAGTACTACATGGGCAAACTAATCAAGAAGAAAAACTAAACTACGAAACACCCGCTGAAAGATTTAGCCAGTCTGTTGCATCGACCGGTTGAATCCACAGCCAAAAGCAGCCATTGCGCAACGACAAGGTGTTTCTTCCCTCGACATGCTTATGGGACGATAAAGTTTCGCGATCGTTAAGGAAGATCATGGACATTCGATTGACGGAAGCCAAAGACTGGATGTTTTTGAAGCAAGTCCGTCTCGCTGCGCTTTTGGACACGCCGACAGCGTTTGGTGTGAGTTACCAAACTGCCGCAAATTACAGTGACGAGCAGTGGAAAGAACGCGCCTCGTCAGCGGCCGGACCGGAATTCTGGTTGGCCATCAAGGACGATAAACCGGTGGGGATGATCGGTGCGGGAGTCAGTCAAACGAATCGCTATAACCTGATCGGAATGTGGGTTGAACCCGCTGCACGTGGTTCTGGCGTAGCGGCTCAGCTTGTTGAGGCGGTGAAATCTCGCGCGATCGGCAAAGGGCATGATCGCGTTTTTCTGGATGTCTCCCCCGACAATGCAAGAGCCTCGAACTTCTATCTAAAGCAGGGTTTCTCTTTCATCGATGAATGGGAACCTTTGGTCAGTCATCCGCATATCACGGTTCAGACCATGCTTTGGACTGTACGGACCTGACCAACAGGCGGATCGGGGCCGTCAGTACCGACCCCAAATGGCCTCTCAGCACGCCCACGTTTGCCCGAGTGTCTCCAGACCGGCCTTTTGCAGATCCTGTGCGCTCATCACGATACGGAATTTGCAGCTGGCGTTGAAGTTGAGAAAAAACGGCTCCGCCAATGCGGGGATGTCGGAGGGGTCTTGTACGTCGACCACAAAAATCCCACCACGCATGCCATCTTGCTCGGTAAAGTACGCCGCCTCCGGTTTGATGCTGTTCAGGATGCGCTCAATAACCTCGCCCACTTTCCCGGCTTTGACAAGGGAGTTGAAGGGTTCATTAGGGCACTCGACCATCAGTAACATCTTCATCAGTCAATCCTCTGTTCAACTTGCAACCCTGTAGTGTCATCAAGAATAGCGAAGCGTGAGCCAACCCTCATGCAGGGTTACGGGCGGTCATGAAACATGGCGATTTCGGGCAGCTAAAAGCGCTAACCCAAGGATCATCCTGGCCGGATCAACTTCAGGCTTTTCGCACTAACGATGGGGCCAAAAGCGGTCAATTTCACTCCATTTCGTCTACCCTCACTTTATGCACCGGAGAATTTTCATGCTCAACCGTACCCTGGCATTGGCTGTCGGCTTGACGCTGTCTTTTTGCACCCTGTTGGCGCAGGCCGCCGACACCCTGAAAGTCAGCGCGATTCCCGATGAAGCCCCGACCGAACTGCTGCGCAAGTTCAAGCCGCTTGGTGCCTATCTGGAACAGCAATTGGGCATGAAGGTCGAGTTCGTACCCGTGAGCGACTATCCGGCCGTGGTCGAGGCGCTGGCCACTGACCGGATCGATATGGCCTGGCTGGGCGGCTTCACGTTCGTGCAGGCCCGCCTGAAAACCGGCAATGCCATTCCGCTGGTACAGCGCGAACAGGACGCCCAGTTCACCAGTAAATTCATCACCGCCGACCCAGCCGTCAAATCCCTCGCCGACCTCAAGGGCAAGACCTTTGCCTTCGGCTCGGTGTCCTCCACGTCGGGTAGTCTCATGCCGCGCTATTTTATGCTGAAGGATGGCATCAAACCGGAAACGTACTTCAGTCGCGTGGGCTATTCCGGCGCCCATGACGCCACCGTCGCCTGGGTCCAGGCCGGCAAGGTAGACGCCGGGGTACTGAACGCCAGCGTGTGGGAAAAACTGGTCGCCGCCGGCAAGGTCGACACCACCAAGGTCAGAGTGTTTGCGACCACCCCGGCCTACTACGACTACAACTGGACGGTACGCGGGACCCTCGACCCGGCGTTGGCGGCCAAGATAAAGGCAGCCTTTCTGGCTCTCGATCCGGCGAAGCCGAAGGACAAGGAGATTCTGGATTTGCAGGCCGCCAGCCGATTCATCGAAACCAAACCCGAGAACTACAAGGGCATCGAGGAAGCCGCACGCGCCGCCGAACTGCTCAAATGACGTTGCATCTGACCCAGGTCAGCCTTACCCACGCCAACGGCGTCCAAGCGCTGCGTGGTGTGGACCTGCACATCGGTGCCAGCGAACAGGTCGCCATCATTGGTCCGTCCGGCGCGGGCAAGTCGAGCCTGCTCAACCTGCTGGCCACCGCCCTGCGACCGGACAACGGTGAGCTGCAGGTGCTCGGCGCGCGCGCCTGGCAGCTGTCTGCCCGTCAGCGTCAGCGTCTGCGCGCGCGCATCGGCCTGATCCATCAAGCGCCCCCGCTGCCACCGCGCCAGCGCGTGGTCACCGCGGTTCTGGCTGGAAAGCTGGGTCAGTGGGGTCTGGGCAAAAGTCTGCTGAACCTGCTGCATCCGGTGGATATTCCGGGCGCACGCGCGGCATTGGCCAGGCTCGACCTCAGCGACAAGTTGTTCGCGCATTGTCAGCAACTGTCCGGCGGACAGCTACAGCGCGTGGGCATTGCCCGCGTGTTGTATCAAGCGCCCGAGGTGTTGCTGGCCGATGAGCCGGTATCGGCCATGGACCCCGTGTTGGCCCAGCACACGCTGTCGGTGCTCTGCCGCCATGCCCGGCAGCACAACGTCACACTGGTCGCCAGCCTGCATGCGGTGGAGCTGGCCCTGGCGCACTTTTCGCGGATCATCGGCTTGCGTGACGGACAGATCCTGTTCGACCTTGCGGCCAGCGAAGTCGACCGCGAGCTGCTCGACAAGCTCTACGCCAACGAACAACTGCAATCCCCACCGATTGCTCCGGCGCCCTTGAGTGTGCAGATTCCCCGATGCTGACCCGTGATACCCGAGATCCGGCCACCCGGCCCCGCCTGCTGCTCACCTTGCTAGCCCTTGCCTTGCTGTGGCCGAGCATCCACTTCAGCGAGTTGGACCTCAGTGTGCTGGTGGCGAGCGACAGTCAGAGCGAGATGGGCCGGTTTGTCTCAGCCTTCTGGCCACCGGCCCATGGTGAGGAATTCGTTGAGCTGTTAGTGCAAGCCACCCTGCAGACCCTGGCCATCGCCACGGCCGGCATGGCCCTGGCGTTGCTGTTGGCCGTCCCCGCCAGCCTGCTGGCCAGTCGGGCTCTGTCGCTGTCTGCCGCCTCCCGTGCCGGCCACCCGGGCTATTGGGGTCAACTGCTGCGTTGGCCGGTACGCGGTTTACTGATCTTCCTGCGCAGCGTGCCGGAAATCGTCTGGGCGCTTTTGTTCGTGCGCGCCGTCGGCCTCGGCCCGACGGCCGGGGTGCTGGCCATTGCCATTACCTACAGCGGGATGTTGGGCAAGGTCTACGCGGAAATTTTCGAGTCGGTCGATCAGCGCCCGGCCCACGCGCTGCTGCAAGCTGGCAGCGGTCGGCTGGCAGCCTTTTTCTACGGGATCCTGCCCAATGTCGCCGCGGAGCTGCTGTCGTACACGGTGTACCGCTGGGAATGCGCAATCCGCGCCTCGGTGGTGATGGGCTTCGTCGGTGCCGGCGGTCTGGGCCAGCAAATGGACCTGTCGTTGCGCATGTTCGCCGGTGGTGAAGTGGCCAGTTTGTTACTGACGTTTCTTGTTCTGGTACTGCTCGCCGATCAACTCAGCCGCCTGCTGCGCTGGAGGCTGGCATGAATCGCCTGATCAACCTGGTGCTGCTCCTGTGTATCGGCGCAGCGGTGGTCGCCTCGTTTATCTACTTGAGCATCGACCTCGGCGAACTGGGTGGCAGCGGTAACCTGAAGCAGATGGGCGCATATGCGCAGCGTTTTCTCAGCCCGGACCTGAGCTCGGGCCACCTGCAAGCCATCGGCCACGGCGCCCTGGAAACCATCGCCATGTCCGCCCTTGGCACTCTGCTCGCGGCGGTATTCGGCCTGCTGTTGGCATTGCCCGCGGCCGGGCGCTTCGGCTGGCCTTTGCAGAGCGCGTCGCGTCTGGTGCTCAACGCTTTGCGCGCGGTTCCGGAACTGGTGTGGGCTGCGCTGATGGTCCTGGCCGCCGGACTCGGCCCCAATGCCGGCACCCTGGCCTTGGCCTTGCACACCACCGGCGTGCTCGGCCGGCTGTTCGCCGAAGCGCTGGAAAACACCCCACCCGAACCGGCCGAAGCCATCCGCTTGCAGGGCGGCAATGCCGTATGGGCGTTCTGCTACGGATCACTGCCCAACCTGTTGCCACAGCTACTGGCCTACATCTTGTACCGCTGGGAAAACAATATCCGCATGGCCAGTGTGCTCGGCTTCGTCGGCGCCGGTGGTTTGGGGCAAATGCTCTATGTCAGCCTCAGCCTGTTCCAGGAAGCACAAGCCAGCACAGTGATACTGGCCATGCTGTTACTGGTATTTGCCGTCGATACTTTGAGCAGCTGGAGCCGTCAACGCTGGGTCAAGGCCTGACTCATATTTATCGTCGCCTGATGAAGTCATTTCGCGGTGGCAGTCTTGAACTTGGTCCAGGTGCGCATGCGCGCCCGCATATCGGACTGGGGGATGTCCTTGCCCGGAATCAGCCGTGCGTAAGTGACCTCATCGAGGTAAATATCCGGGTTGTTGCGCGTGGTCGCATCGACGCTCGGACGTGCCTTGGCATTGGAGGTGGGGTAGCCGAGCGACAGGCACAGGTTGCCGTTCACCAGGTCGGTGACCGGCTGCGACTGGAACTTGCGGATGTACGGGCGAAGTTTCAGCAACAGTTCACCCTTCGCGGCTTTGAAGCCGCCGCCCGGCTGGGCAGTTTCCACAAGGCGGTCGCCGAGTTGCACCTCACCCAATCGGCGATCAGTCAGCAGATCCGCAGCCTTGAGGCGTACCTTGAACAACCCTTGTTCTTTCGTAATGGACGCAGCGTCAGCCTGACCGATGCCGGTCACGACCTGCTCAGCACCACCCAGGCATTGCTGCAACAACTGGCCGTCGGTATTCGCCGCCTTGGGCAATACCAGAAACCCAACCATCTGGTGCTCAACACCACCCCGGCATTCGCCCGTCACTGGCTGCTGCCACGCTTGGGGGATTTTCGCCGCGAGCATCCGGACGTTGATCTGTGGATTTTCAGTACCGATGAAGTCCCGGACATGACCACCCAGACCATCGACCTCGCAGTGCGCGATGACATCAGTTCCCAAGCCGAGTGCAGCTTCAAGGTGCTGCACGCCGACCGCCTCTATCCGGCGTGTCACCCGAACCTGTTGGCGCTGCCACGCGAACAGCGCACAACCCTTCACGGCGAGCGGGAAATGGATTGGAGTCACTGGGCGGTGGAGGCTGGCATCGATGTCGGCCAGAAAGATCAGGGGCTGAATTTCTCCGACCCCGGCCTGCTGCTGGACGCCGCGTGCGCGGGGCTCGGTATCGCCCTGGTCAGCCAGTTATTGAGTCGGCAGGCGCGCGCCCAAGGATTGTTGCAACCCTTGGTTGAGCAAACCATTCGCGGCCCGAACTGGGCCATGCTGACCCATCGTGACAGTGAGAACAATGCGCTGGCGCGAAGCTTCAGTGAGTGGCTGCTGGGTAACCTGGAAGCGGCAGACCCGATGACTGAGTGAAGCCCTCACCCCACGGTTCGCGCAGCGTGTACTTTCGCGTATCGCGAGAGTCCGATCTTGATGCCAACCAGGATGGGGGCGGCGACTACCATCGTTGCGCGTCTCCAACCTGAAGGACTGGCTGCCCATCCGACGGCCCGAGGATCTTGTGCTGACGGCTATCGGAGACTCCATTTTTGTTCGCGTAGATACCGAGCAACTGGCAGCCGTCGCTCATAGTCGGTAGGTTGCCTCCACCCAAGCACCACCCATTGGCGGTTTGGCAGGACCCGCCAGAGTTCACCATCAAGTGAGGTTCAAATGGACAGCACACCGGGGCTGGAAATCGAGGAGGCCGCCTATAACGAATTCTTCGGCCTTTGGAACCAGGGAATGTTCGAGAAGCAGCGCCTGGGTCAAGCCTTCTATAACTATTTCCGCCTGCATCGCCTCACCGACCAAGCGTCCTTGTTTGGCCTCTATGAGGCTGACGGGGAGAAAGCGTTGGTCACGATTTCACGCCTGTTTCAGATCAAGTAGCCTCTCTTTCTTAAAGGCTGGAATCGGCCGATTCTGTTGAAAAAGTCGGCCATGGTTTCCGCGGCAGAAAAGTATGCGTCCGAGATTGAAATCTTTACTCTCGGCAGAGGCATCGGGACTCAGATTTCACGTAGCAGCGTGCAAAAAAGGCGTTTTCACCAGGCAATGATCAGGTCGTTTGGGCGGACCGACTTTTTCGACAGAATCGGCCATCAGCGGTCACTGGTTGCGTCTCAAATCCGCCATCAGCAAACGTCCACCCAACCCGCACAACCCGTCATGACGCCTGCTGACGTTCTATTCAGGCGCTTCATTGCCTTCGGTGACTGGATGGCCCGCTTGATTCGCGACGCGGTAACGAGGTAAGTCAATTGGACGGTGAGATCGATCCCGATGCCGAGCGCGGTAATGAAGATGACTTCTGGCTAGGACAGAGCCGTCAGATCAAATGCATGGGGCAACACCGCGCCGAAAAATACGACGGCTTTTGGATTACTCAGAGTCAGCACGGCTCCGGCGAGAAGGCCCGCGCCTGCTGAGCGCTTTGGAGGTGCCTGCATTTGTTCGGTGTTCTTTGACCATAAGTTCCAGGCGATGAACAGGATAAAGGCAACGCCGAGCCATTTCACCGCGATGAAGACCGACTCGAACTGCTGGGTCAGTGCGGCAAGTCCGAGGGTGGCGACCAGCAGCCCAGGCAAACTGATCTACAGGCCGCGTTGATGTCGATGTGCGTGGCTAATCCAGGATGAACAGGTCCCCTTCCACATCCGTATCGCCGTGTTTACGACTCTCCGCCGCAGAGTCGTAGACGATCAGCAGAGCCTCCCCAGGCTGCTCGCCCGATTGGAACAGACACATGCCCTCAGCGTGATCGTTGCCTTGCCCGAAAGGCACCTCCAGCACCTTCTCCAATTGATCGGTGAAGACCACGCGTTCCTCGTCGGACGCGAAACCGCCGCGCCAGCGGAAGACCGTTACCGGACCGTCCTGCTCCATGGTGGGGCCCGCCAGGATCAGCAGATCGTCACCGCGGGTGCACAGGTCACGCAAGCCCAGGCCATTGAGCGCGAAGAAGTGCTTACGGTAGCGGCGCCCATCCGGACCGATCTTCTTCAGCACCAGCGTGTCAGACGAGGCGTCGTTCAACTCGGGTTCGATCTCCAACAACACGGCCCAGCCGCGTAGAACCGGTCCACGCAGCCCCAGCAGAAGGCGCGAGCCGATCACCACCAACCCTTCGATATCGAAGCCGTTGTCCTTACCCGGGATACGCAGGAAGTCGCGTAGCTGAGGATCTTCAGCAATCGCCGCGGTCAGGTCGTTACCGACTTCGTTGCCCTGCAACTGCGCCGCCGTACGTCCATCGGCATCCACTTTCCTGGCGAGTACATAGCTGTCGTTCTGCACCACAGGGATGCGGGCCAGCAGAAAGCGATTGCCGTCCGCCTCTACCGTCGACAGGCGCTTGATATTCTTCTGTGCAGAAGTGCCGGCCTCGGCCTTCTTGCGCTTCAGGCTATGGGAGCCCACCACCCAGAGGTAACCACTGTCATGGACATAGGCCAAGCCCTCGATATCGATCTCGGCGTCTTGTTTCGGTAGGGGCAAATCCAGATATTCCAGGAGTGGAAATGATTGGTGCTCGTCGCACCTTACGCCGCCGCCGGGCGTAGCATTCTGGATTTTCAGGCGTTCCAGGCTCGTGGTTTCGTCGTTCGCCACCCAGAGTGTGTCGTCAATCTGCTGAGCGACCGAAAGGCCATCGCGCAACGACGCAAACGCCGGATCAAAGCTCAACAGCGCAAAATTGCTTCGGTCGCTCATGAGCGGTCTCCTGTCTTTATGGCGCGCCGCGCCGGTTATTCAGAACCAGATTCTGCGCGTGTTCTTCGTCCAGTGCATGCACTCGTCCTGGCCGACCGGTCCACCGCTGATGGTTTGGTTCCTTCGCTGCCGCAAGCCAACCCACAATAGTTCCGTCAACTTCCAAAATAGCCGACTAACGGTTACGCCCGTGGGCACAAAGCCTGCAATAACTCCATCGACGAACATTTGACGTCAATCTACCGCCATACGAATTTCCTAATCAGCAGACCCAACTGACACAGCTCAATAGCGCAGGTTCGAGCGCAACTGTGGCCGCAACATTCTCCGCATACAGGATTCTTGACATGATCGACCTCGCCACCTGGAATTTAAGCATCCCTGAAGGCAGCCCACCGGCCACCATAGAAACGCCTCGACTGGCGCAAGGGTTCAAGGACCAGTATTTCAGTTCTGAAGCCGCTACCCTTTCCTTCTGGGCACCTGTGACCGGTTCCAGGACGGCCAACGCTATTTACCCGCGTAGCGAGTTGCGGGAAACCTATAGCGATGGAACGCTGCGCAACTGGCAGTATTCAGCGGCGGATAACACCCTGCGCGCGAGTCTGGCCGTCAATCAGGTTCCGAGCACCGGCAAGATCGTGATTGGCCAGATTCACAACAAGGACAGCAACAGCCCCATGGTGAAGCTGGAATACCAGTACAAAACGTCGACTTCGACGGGAAACATTGTCGCCAAGGTGCGCATGCGTCCCGACGATGAAGAAGGCCAGGTCATTACCATTGCGACGGGTGTGCCGCTCAACCGCGACTTTTCCTACCAGATCCACCTCAGCCCGAAGGGCGCGCTGGGCATCAGCGCAGCAGGATACAACTGGAGAACCACCATCGACCCGAGCTGGAAGACCAAACCACTGTATTTCAAAGCCGGTGCGTATGTGCAGGACAACACCGGCTATCCCAGCGAGGGTGGAAAAGTGACGTTCAGGATGCTGGAGATCCATCACAAAATTTAGTCGCTTCATTGGGTCACTACCGTCGGCACGCCGATCCGAAGGGTGAAGACTTTAGTGGATTTCCTCGTCGATCGGCTACCAAGTGACTAGCTGTCAGTGAACTCAACCGCGCAGGCCGCAGATGCCCTCGAAGCCTTTCAAAACCATTGCGTGCGCATACAGTGGGATACGCTGCTATCGCAGGCGGGTGTCGAAGGTGGCGGCACGCATCCTTACATGGTGCCATCACGTTCACTATCGCAAAAAAGGCGAGCGGGACGAGGAATGCATCAGATTGGTGGCGGAGGCTTCCCAGAGAAGAGTTATCCTGAATTATGAACGCTCTTTCCTGCGCCCGGTGCTGGATTGAGTTAACTAACCTTAAGGGGGCCGGTCGATTGCACCATTTCGCGATGGGCAGCTATCGGCCGATTGTGTTGAAAAAGTCGGTTTTTCAGGAAACGCGACACTGAACTTGGCCTTCAACAGAGAACCTATTCACCACTGTTAAGTGGCTTTTCGGTCCTTCGTTGATCGTTGCTGCTTTGTCAGTGGGTTGATTTGAGGTTTTTTGATGAAGCAGGCGCACCTATCCCGTGGCGGGTGGCCCTTGAGTTGTAAGTTTGGCCAATCGACGTAGGTTCTGTACCGCTGCCGCCAGTGTGAACTCATCGGTCGCGCCACTCATGCCACGTAGTCGCAAGCGATCCAGTTTCAAGATGCGCTTGAGGTGGGCGAACAACATTTCGACCTTCTTGCGTTCGTGACGAGTGCGCACGTATTCCGGCGCCGCCGCGATTCGACGAGCCACATCACGAGCCGCTTCATGAATGCTGCGGGCGATCTTACGAAACGCAGTATTCGGGCAGCACTTGGCTTTCATCGGACACGTCGTGCAGTCGGTTTGTCTGGATCGGAAGATGATGGTGTTGGCTTTGGTGACGTGCGAGCGCTCGGTCTTGAAGGCTCGCCATTCGCTGCGCAATGCGTTGCCGGCCGGGCAGAGATATTCCTCAGCCTCTTCATTCCATCGGAAATCGTTGCTCGAAAAGCTGTCGTTCTTGCGCTCGGTTTTGTCCCACACCGGTACATGCGGCTCGATGTCTTTTTCCTCCACCATCCAGGCCAGCATCGGCGCTGTACCGTAGGCTGTATCGCCGATGAGGCGGTCCGGCTTGATGTCGAACTGCGCTTCGACACGATGCCGGCTTGGGCGCGGCAAAAAAATCAGACTGGGTTGGGTAAGCAGCAAGTCCTTGCGATCAAGCCCCTGCAACGTGACGGTGCCTGCCTGCAGCAGGTGAATATGCCCGCGCGGGTCAGCGCCATCGTATGACGCCATTCCGCACAGCTTGCCGTAGTAAAACAGGTTTGCGCGCACGCCGAACTGCGACAACAACGTAGACAATCGGTCCATAGGCAATCTCCGGCGCTTTCGGGCATCACTGGCAGCCCCCCGTCCCAACACGGCAAAAACACGAGGCCTTAATCTCCACATCCGCCCGGGCCATGGCCAGATCAAGGCGCGTCTGGGCGGCAGCAGCTTCGGCATCCAGCCCCAGTCGTCTCAGGCATTCCGCATAGCCGTGCAAGCTCCACACATTGTCCAGATGCCAGGACGCACGGCTGAGGGTGTTGTCCAGTCCCAGATCGGCTCTATGGGCCTGCAGCGCTTCTTCTACCCTGCCCTGCTCCAAAAGCAACGCGCCCAACGCATGTCTGACCGGTTGCATCCAGCCCCATGGCTCGTCGTAAGGCAGGTTGTCGTCCAGTGACAGCGCCTGGCGCAAGTGGGCGAAGGCGTCGTCGTAATTGCCTTTACGGTACTCGATTTCCCCGCGTAGCATGCCTGCGGCAACCGCCAGAATGTCGGTGCATTTATTGTTGAAAAGGTAGCGTGTGTCCGGCACTCGGGTCCAGGCTTCGAGGAGTAGTCGCTGTTCGGCTTCTGCGGCGGCGATATACCCGGTGGCCGCATGCGCCACGCCTCTGGCGTAATGCAGCATCGCCGTGGTCACGCAGTACAGCGCCTGGTCGTTCGGCAGCGGGGTGGCGAGGATGTCCTGCCATTTGCCGAAGCGTATCTGCACGTGGACCTTCATCGACACGAAGCCTTCCAGCCAGTCGGCCATGGGCGGTTGCTCCACGCGCAGCAGTTCTTCCCTGATGGTCGACATCAGTTGATCGGCGGCTTCCAGGGCCGGTTGGTATTGCCCGAGGAACATCGCCGAATAGAGTTTGAAGTGGTAGTTGTGGCATCGATACAAGGTGTAGAAGTTGAGCGGCCCTTCCTGTTCCAGGTATTTGCTGTCGGCCAGAATCGCCCGGCTATTGGTGACCATGGCCCCACGGTAGTCACCGCAGAGCACGTCGATGTGCGACGGCATATGGCGCAAATGTCCCGCATCCGGCACCAGGTCACGCAGGACATCGCCGGCTCGCAACGCCCGCTCCGGGTAGGGCGACATTTCCAGGGTGTGGACGTACATGTGCAGCACGCCGGGGTGCGGCGCATCGCCGTGCTGCGCCATCCGCCGTAGCGCCCGTTCCAGCACGTCTACCGTTTCAAGCGTGTCGGCGCCCGGCGCCGGTTTACCGGTTTTCAGATCCCCACAATTGCCAGGGTGTGCGGTCGATCAACGCTTCGGCAAACAGCGCAACGACATCGGGATCTTCGGGAAAGGCTTTATAGACATCGCGCATGGACGCCGCATAGGCATCGTTCCAGGCGAAGAGTTGGTCGAGGCTGGAGGCCTGATCGGCCTGGTAGCGTTGCTCCAGCGCCCGGATCAGCGCCTGTTCCACCGGTGTTGCGCCGTCGATATGTCCCAGCGCGGTTTGCGTCGCCAGTCGGGCCTGGGCCACGGCCTCTTTCAACTCCTGTTCGATGAAGGCATCCCAACGCTTGTTGTAGTTGGGGCCCGAAGCGTAGGCGATGCCTCAGTAGGTCATCGCGCAATCGCGGTCGTGTTCGATCGCCTTTTGGAAACAGCGTATGGATTCGTCGTGGTTGTAGCCGTAGCACCATACCAAGCCACGATCGAACCAGCGCTGGGCCTGGGACGAGTGGGTCGTCACCGGGCGGCTGTAGGTGCCCAAATCGTAATAGTCGTGCATCGATTTATCCTCTCGACCAGAGCAGGGAACCTCGCAGGAAATCCTTGCGGACCTGGAGAGCCTCGACAGTTCAAGAGGTCCAGCATACCCCTGCGGTTCTGGCTGAGCGGCAGAACCGACGACAGGAGGATCATTGCCGGCGTCGATAGTCACCATCAACTCAATGAAGTTCTCATAAAAAATCCGCGGCGTAACATCAGCGCCATACCCAACAACTACACCCCGGAGCACACCATCATGAAACGCCAAATCCTCCTCAGCATCGCTTTCTCGGTTTTTGCAGTTAACGCTTTCGCCGCTACCTCTGCTCACCCGGTTGTCGCTGAAGGCGGCTCGGATCGTCTGATCGAAAACCGCGTGGCAGAAGGTGGTTCGGATCGTCTGATCGAAAACCGTGTGGCCGAAGGTGGTTCCGACCGTCTGATCGAAAACCGCGCTGCATAAATGAATGGCTTTACCGAAGCACTCAACGAAAAGCCCGGCCTGACAAGCCGGGCTTTTTCGTGCACAAAATAAATCGATCCCTGCTTAATGCCTCCGCCGCACCTGTGATACATAACACTTGATTGTGAGTCCCGTACCCAATGAGGTTTGCCCATGCTCCACTCCCCACGCTTACCGCAACTGTTGACCTGCGCCGTCCTCGGTTTACTCGCCTGCAGCGCGCAGGCCGGTGCGCCCTCCCCGGCACCCGATAGCTTGCAACCGCTGCTGGTGACGTTGAATGAACGGCTGAGCATTGCTGATCTCGTGGCGCTGACCAAGTGGGACAGTGGCAAACCGATCCAGGACAGTGCCCGGGAAGCGCAAGTCATCGCCAACGCCAGGAAGCTGGCCGTTGACCGCAAACTGGACCCGGATGAAGTAGCCGAATTGATCGCCGCACAGATTGAAGCCAACAAGCTGGTGCAGTACGGACTGGTGGCCCAATGGCGAGCGGCTGGCAAGGCGCCTGACACGCCGCGGCCAGACCTCGCCAATCAAATCCGGCCACAGCTCGATGAGCTGCAAAACCGTTTGTTACAGCAATACGCCGCCTTCGCGCCCTATCGCAATGACCCGCAATGCGCGAACTGGCTAGCCAAAGAACGATCCAGCCTAATCAAGGACGGTCTGCATGGTCAGGCACTGATACGCGCCACCGGGGAACTGTGCATCGCAGATCGATGACAGGGTAAATCACGTTCTAGCATCCCTGCTTGCGTCAATGGTCACCATTAACGCACTGAAGTTCTCTTAAGAAATCCGCAGCCGTGACCCATTGCATGAGCAACACCGAAGCGTTTGCCAAACAACAAAAATACAGGAGTTGAAAATGTCTGAACTGAAACTGCATCCCAAAGCCGCAGAGTCCCTGAACCAGTGGCACAACATGATCAGCAAGGGTGACTTGAGCGCCTTGCCCGGTTTGTTGGACCCACAGGCGATATTCCGCTCCCCGATGGCTCACACGCCTTACCCGGGTGCGGCCGTGGTATCGATGATTCTCAACACGGTCATCGAGGTATTTGAGGATTTTGTCTACCACCGGGAACTGTCGACCGCAGACGGGTTGAGCGTCGTCCTGGAGTTCAGCGCCAACGTCGGCGGGAAAGCGTTAAAGGGCATCGACATGATCCGGTTCAACGAACAAGGAAAAATCGTTGAGTTTGAGGTGATGGTTCGTCCCTTGAGTGGCCTGCAAGCCTTGGGCGAGCAAATGGGACAACGCCTTGGCGCTTACCTGGCGGCCAGCAAAGCCTGAAGACGTTGCATCGCCTTGGGCGATGCCTCTGCTCCCGGCTTGGTGTTAAATAGAGCGCGTAAAGCAGCGCAACGAGAACACCGATGAATACCCATTTTGAGATTAGTGATGTCCCTGAGTCCAACATTCAGCGCGATGGAAATATTCATCGCGTCGCCCATCAGCAGACGGTGGTAACAGCATGATCGAGGTCACCGAAGTTTCCATTGCCGAACTGCGTGCTGCGCTCGAGTCAGGCCGAACCACTGCGGTTGAACTGGTCCAGGCCTATCTCGACAGGATCGATGCCTACGACGGACCCGACACGCCCACCGCCCTCAACGCGGTGGTGGTTCGAAACCCCGAGGCACTGAACGAAGCGCAGGCGTCCGATGCCCGTCGGGCCAAGGGCGAGACGCTGGGTCCGCTCGATGGCATTCCCTATACGGCCAAGGACAGTTACCTGGTGAAAGGGCTCACTGCCGCCTCCGGCAGTCCCGCCTTCGCGAACCTGATTGCTTATCGCGATGCATTCACGATCGAACGGCTTCGCGCTGCTGGCGCGATCTGCCTGGGCAAGACCAATATGCCGCCGATGGCAAACGGCGGCATGCAGCGCGGGGTCTACGGTCGTGCGGAAAGCCCCTACAACGCTGACTATCTCACCGCCCCCTTCGCCTCGGGTTCATCGAACGGCGCCGGTACCGCAACCGCCGCCAGTTTCGCGGCATTCGGCCTCGCGGAAGAAACCTGGTCGAGCGGACGCGGTCCTGCATCAAACAATGGTTTGTGTGCCTACACGCCTTCGCGCGGGGTGATCTCGGTGCGCGGCAACTGGCCGTTGACGCCGACGATGGACGTTGTCGTGCCGTTTGCCAGAACGATGGCCGACCTGCTCGAAGTGCTCGACGTGGTGGTGGCGGATGATCCCGACACCCGTGGCGATCTGTGGCGGATGCAACCCTGGGTGCCGATTCCGAGTGTCGCTTCGGTGCGTCCCGCTTCCTATGCCGAGTTGGCCGTGAAGTCCGATGCACTGGCAGGAAAGCGCTTCGGCGTGCCCCGTATGTACATCAATGCGGATCCCGAAGCGGGCACGAGCGATGCGCCTGGCATCGGTGGTCCAACGGGGCAGCGAATCATCACCCGTCCTTCCGTGATCGGGCTCTGGGAAGAGGCTCGCAAAGCACTCGAAGCCGCTGGCGCAGAAGTGATCGAAGTCGATTTCCCGCTGGTCTCCAATTGCGAAGGTGATCGCCCGGGTGCGCCGACGGTGTTTACGCGGGGCCTGGTGTCCAAAGAGTTCCTGCATCACGAATTGTGGGACCTGTCGGCCTGGGCCTTCGATGATTTTCTGCGGGCCAATGGCGATCCCAAGTTGAACCGCCTGGCCGATGTCGACGGACCGCTGATATTCCCTCACGACCCGGGCACTCTCCCCAACCGGGAGGACGACCTTGCCGCAGGCATGGACGAGTACGTGAAGATGGCCGCGCGCGGCATCACACCATGGGACCAGATCACCACCGTTCCTGACGGACTGCGCGGACTTGAACAAACGCGTCGAATCGATCTTGAGGACTGGATGGATCGGTTGGGACTCGATGCGGTGCTATTCCCGACGGTTGCCGACGTGGGTCCGGCGAATGCCGATGTCGATCCGAAGTCTGCGGATATCGCGTGGAGCAACGGCATCTGGGTCGCCAACGGCAACCTCGCCATCCGGCACCTGGGCGTCCCCACAGTCACTGTGCCGATGGGCGTCATGCCCGACATTGGCATGCCTGTCGGGCTGACATTTGCCGGTCGTGCCTATGACGACTCGACGCTGCTGCGCCTGGCTTCGGCGTTCGAATCGATCGGGACAAAACGATTGATCCCGCCTCGAACCCCACCCTTGCCGGTTGGCAAACACTAGAAAGGGCGGGATTGGAGCTTTACACGCTCCAATCCCATCCACTGGTTGAACGTCGCCCCGGAATTCAGCGCCAACGTCGGCGGAAGAGTGTCAAAGGGAGTTTTTCGGCGAGACGCAACGGCCATTCCATGGCACGCCTGGCGGGAACCTTGCGGGCGATGTCCACAAAGGGTGTGACGATCAGGCTATAGAGCGTCAGGTAACGGTCGTGATCCTGTTTGCCGGTGCCGAACTGAATAGGCTCGGGCGTCGAGTGCGTGACGTAGAGCGTCCCGAACATCCAGTCCCAGAGTGACAGGTTGATACCGAAATTCTTGTTGAAGTGTCGGGGCGCGTCACTGTGGTGAATCTGGTGCTGCGCCGGGCTGTTCAGTACATGCTCGACCACGGGCCCGAAAGAAAGCCAGACATGACTGTGACGCAAATTGGCCGCCAAGGCATTGAGGATCAGGACCATGTAGGTCACACCGAACAAGGTGTACCGGCTGATCTCCCCGCCACAGGCGTACCAGAAGACACCGGCGAAAGCGCCGAGGCAGACGGTGTCAGTCAGTTTTTCGACGATTTTTTCCACAAAGTGAATCCGGCTTGCCGTCGCCGGCACCAGGACGGGCGCGGAATGATGGACTTTGTGGAACGCCCATAGATGCCGGGAATGAAAGGCGCGATGGGCCCAGTAATGGATAAAGTCTTGCACCAGAAACACGCCCAGCCCGTAGAGCAAGGAAAGTGAGAGGTTCTCCCCCACCTGCACGCGCGCGCCCCAAAGATTGTTGAAAAACGAAATGTAGTCACCGGAGCGCAGGACGTACGGGTCAACCAGGCCAACAATGGGCAGCACCAGCGCGACCTTCAGGATGGCCCGCACGAAGTAGTACCGGTAATCCAGCAACGCCGAAGGATGAAAATGAACCCGGCGCCCGCCGATGAACTGCCCGAAAGAACGTGCGTCGGTCAGCCCGCGATATTTTCTGAAGCGGTACAGGCTGTAGGCGATGCTGTAGGACAAGCAGAGAAACACGACGCTGAAGCGGCCGTTCAGATCGAAAATGCCAAGAAACTCGTCTGCAACAGGCTCGATCACCCACTTGATCAGGTAGTCATATAGAAGCGCGAGAACATCCACTAACGGCTCCCCTCCGTCAAAAGGGGGGGATTGTAATTCAGATAGTAACCACCGGGTGTTCCGAGCCGAGCGAATACCTTTCGAGAATCACAAAGCCCTATTGCGGCTGAAACGTCTGAAGGTACGCCAAGAGGTGTTCGATCTTTTCCGGATCGCTGAGCCCCCAGAAAATCATGCGGGTGCCAGGTACCACTTTTTTTGGAGCTTCGAGGTACGCGGTCAGCGTTTCGCGGTTCCAGACAATGCCGGCTGATTTCATCGCATCGGAATATTGATAATCCGTGGTGCTGCCCGAAGGGCGTCCAAAAATACCATTGAGCTGCGGCCCGAATGAACCGCGCGCCGACTCCCCGACCTGATGGCAGCCGCCGCATATCCGCTTGAACAGTGTCGCACCCGCTTCAGCATCGCCGGCCGCTTGAGCTTGCGCGCTGAATAATCCTGCATTGAGCACCAGGGCGAAGGTGAGTACGGCGGTTTTCTGCATGTTCTGCTCCCAATCATCTGTGGCTTGGCGCCAGTGAATCAACTCGCACCCGCTTGAAACTTCTTCCTGTACGCCGCCGGCAGCAAACCCACTCGCTGGCGGAACAGTCTACGGAACGAATTACCGTCTTCGTAGCCCACGGCGTACGTAATGCTGTCGAGTGTCATGCGGGTGGATTCAAGAAGCTGTTTTGCCTTCTCCAGACGCAGGGTTTGCAGGTAGGTAATGGGCGTGTAACCGGTGGCTTCCTTGAAACGCCGTTTGAAGTTCCTGACGCCAAACCCGAATTGCTGGGCGACGTCATCAATCAGCAGCGGCTGATCGAAGCGCTCCTCTAGCCAGTGTTGAACCCGCAGGATGTCGCCATCCCCATGGTTCTTCGGCAATGACCACATGACATACACCGATTGCTCGCTGCGCACAGCGTCGACCAGCAAGTATTTGCTGCACTTTTGCGCCAGTTCCAGTGAAGCGAACCGGCGCACGAGGTGCAGCAAAAGATCCATGGCGGCACTCGCGCCCCCGCACGTGATCACGCGATTGTCCTCACAGAGGATCTGCGACTCCTCCAGACAGACCTCGGCATACCGACGACGAAAGAAGTCTGCAAAGGCCCAGTGCGTGGTAGCACGAACGCCATCCAGCAGGCCCGTTTCGGCCAGCATGAATGCCGCCGTGCACATTCAAGCCAGCACGGCCCCCTGCGCATGCTGTTGACGCAGCCATGGCCCATAGGCTGAAAAGGCCGGCAAGGCATCCTTCAAGGTGAAGAGGAAACCGGGGATCAGCACCAGATCGGTTCGCGGGATCTCGACGGTGGACCGGTCCACGCGCAGTGTCTGCCCTCCCCACGCGGCGACATCACCACCATCAAGCGAGGCGATGACCACGTCAAAAGGCGCGCCGGCCGTGTCGGCGAACAGGTTGGCGGCGCTGAGCACTTCCAGGGCCATCGTGGCGCTGGCGGCTGAACATTGATCCGCCAGTAAAAGCGTGATGTGCATAAATGATCCAATTGCGCTTTTCGCATGAAAAAAGTCATTTGCGCACCTACCTTACCCAATCCTTCCTCCCTAAAGTGCACGCGTCACTCAATCATCGGCGTACTTATGAATCTCTGGTTCCGACTTTTCCTCATGCTGTTCCGTCGTCCGTGGCGCAAGCCGGTTGACGCCTTGGCCACCACCGTCGTCCACATGCGCGTCTGGCCGCTTGATCTCGACCTCAACCGACACGTGACCAATGGCCGGTATTTCACCCTGGCTGATATAGGACGCATGGACTACGTGTTGCGCAGCGGTGCATTCCGGGTGGCGCTGCGCAATAAGGCCGTGCCTATCGTTGGCGACACCTGGGGCAAGTTTCGGCGTGAACTGAAGCTGTTTGAAGCGTTCGAGATTCACACCAGGATGCTGGGCTGGGACAACAAGTGGAGCTTTATGGAGCACCGCTTCGTGAGCAAGGGACGCGTGGTCGGTGTCGTGGTGATGCGGGGTCTGTTCCGCTCTGCCAAAGGCACCGTTCCACCTGGCGAGTACGCCCGGGAACTGGGCTTGGCTGAACAGTCGCCGTCGATGCCGACGTGGCTGACAGACTGGTCGCAAAGCTGCAATGACATGAGCCGTGAGCTTCGAGAGGAAGAGGGTCAGCCTGCCCGGCGCCCGCAGACCGTCGAATAAATTCGGCGCTCCCGCTATCCGCTGACAGCCTCAAGCGCACACTCTATCCTGTGCACCCCGAATCTACGCTTGCCACGACTTCACCGGAGACATCAGTGCCGCCCCTGACCGCCCGCGAGGTTTACCAGCAATTGCGCGACGCCGCGCTGGAAGTTCGGCTTCTGAAGAGCCTCGACGAACAACCCGAGCCCGGCCAGGTACAAGTCGATATCGAGGGCTGGCGTCTGACCCTCGACTTCGATGGCAATCGCCTTCGTCACTGCCAACGTTGCCAAGGCCCGGACGGCCGCGAGGGCGTGTTCGACAGTTGGCAACGTTACGGCACGGACCCGGTCAGTCTGCTCAGCACCTGGGAGCTGGCGCAGATAGAGCGTTTGCTGACTGAACTCAAAAACGCGGTTTGACCGCCTTCCACTCCGGCTTGTAACGCTGCATCTGTTTCACGTCATCGCGCTGACGAATGCCGCAAGTCAGGTACTGGTCATGCAGCTTGCCCAGTTGATCGTGATCCAGCTCCAGGCCCAACCCAGGCGCGCGGGTGATCTTCACGCAGCCATCGACGATGGGTATTTTGCCGCCCTTGATCACCTCTTCATCCGGTTCCTGCCACGGGTAATGCGTATCGCAGGCGTAATCCAGATTGGGCACCGCGGCGGCGACATGGGCCATCGCCATCAGGCTGATGCCCAAGTGCGAGTTGGAATGCATCGATACGCCAAGGCCAAAGGTGTCGCACATTTTCGCCAGCGCCTGGGTGTCGCGCAGGCCGCCCCAGTAGTGGTGGTCGGCGAGGACGATCTGCACGCTGTTCAAAGCATTACTGCGACGGAACTCATCGAAGTCGGTGACCACCATGTTGGTCGCCAGCGGCAGGCCGGTGCGCTTGTGCAGTTCGGACATGCCGTCGAGACCCGGCGTCGGGTCTTCGTAATATTGCAGGTCATCGCCCAGCAGTTCGGCCATGCGGATCGAAGTTTCCAGCGACCAGTTGCCGTTCGGGTCGATGCGCAACGGGTAACCGGGGAAAGCCTTTTTCAGCGCCTTGATGCACGACACTTCGTGCTCCGGTGGCAGCGTGCCGGCCTTGAGCTTGATGCTCTTGAAACCGTTGGCCTCGATCATGCGCCGGGCCTGGGCGACGATTTGTTCTTCGTTCAGGGCTTCGCCCCAACTGTCGGGTTTGTAGGGTGAGTCGACATGCTGGGCGTACTTGAAGAACAAGTAGGCGCTGAACGGAATCTCGTCGCGAATCGCCCCGCCCAGCAAATCCACCAACGGCACGTTCAACGAGTGTGCCTGCAAATCCAGGAACGCCACTTCGAACGCCGAATACGCATTGCTCACCGCTTTGCTGGCGTGGGAGCCCGGCGCCAGTTCCGCACCGGCAATGCTCGCCGGTTTGTTCGCCGCCACCGTTGCCTGCACGATGCGGCGCAGTTGATTGAGGTTGAATGGGTCGAGGCCGATCAACTGGTCTTGCAGTTGCTGCTGGATCAACAGCGCCGGGGCGTCGCCGTAGCTCTCACCCAGGCCAATGTAGCCGTTGTCGCTTTCAATCTCGATGATTGAGCGCAGCGCAAAAGGTTCATGGATACCACTGGCGTTGAGCAGCGGCGGATCACGAAAGGCGATTGGGGTGACGGTGACTCGTTTGATTTTCAAGAAGCGGCTCCCTTTGGATCAGGTTTCAAAGCTGGGTGACTTATAGATTTTTGTGGTGCCGCGTCGGCGGCAGGTTTGCCGGTCAGCAAGTGGCGTGCATCGCCCCGAGGTGCCGTGCGGGCGAAGAAGATCACCACCGCCGCAACCAGTGACGTGGCCGCCAAACCGTAGAGGCCGCCTTCGATGGAGCCGGTTTTTTGCTCCAGGAAACCGAACGCCGTCGGGGCGACGAAACCGCCGAGGTTGCCGATGGAGTTGATCAAGGCGATCACCGCGGCGGCGATGCGAGCGTCCAGATAGCCTTGCGGAATCGGCCAGAACAATGCCGAGGCGGCCTTGAAACCAATGGCGGCAAAACAGATGGCGACGAAGGCGAAGATCGGCCCGCCGGTGGTGGACATGAACATGCCGAACGCGGCGATCACCAGGGTCAAGGCCACCCAGGCTTGCTGGTGTTTCCATTTGCTGGCCATGGCGGCGAAGCCATACATCGCGATGATCGAAATGATCCACGGAATCGAGTTGAACAGGCCCACCTGGAAGTCGCCGAGGTTGCCCATTTTCTTGATCATGCTCGGCAGCCAGAACGTGACGCCGTAGATGGTCAGGGCGATGGAAAAGTAGATGAAGCAGAACAGCGCGATCTGCTTGTCGGCCAGCAGCTTGAACATCGACGGCTTGACGGTCTGTGTGGCTTCGCGGGCCTGTTGTTCCAGCACGATGGCATCAACCAGTGCGTCCTTTTCTTCGGCGCTCAGCCATTTCGCCTCGCGCGGATGGGATTGCAGCCAGAACCACACAAATCCACAGAGCACGATCGAGGCAAAGCCTTCGATCAGGAACATCCACTGCCAGCCATGCAGGCTGAAACCACTGACATTCAACAGCGCGCCGGAGACGGGACCGGAGATCACCGAGGCAATGGCCGAACCGCTGAGGAAAATCGCCATGGCCTTGCCGCGCTCGGTCGACGGCAGCCATTGGGTGAAGTAGTAAATGATGCCGGGAAAGAAGCCCGCTTCGGCTGCACCGAGGACAAAACGCAGTACATAGAAGCTGGTTTCGCCGCGCACAAACGCCATGGCCATCGCTGCCGCGCCCCAGGTGAACATGATGCGCGTCAGCCAGGCGCGAGCACCGTAGCGTTGCAGCAGCATGTTGGAGGGGACTTCGAAGATCGCGTAACCGATGAAGAACAACCCGGCGCCCAGGCCGTAGGCTGCCGCGCCAATCCCGAGGTCGGTTTCCATGTGGCTGCGCACGAAGCCGATGTTGACCCGGTCGATGTAGTTGACGATGAACATCACCACGAACAGCGGCAGCACATGGCGCTTGACCTTGGCCGCTGCGCGGGCAAGCACGTTCGGGTCCGGCGGACTCTGGAGGGTATTCAAGGGGCGACTCCCGTTCATTGTTTTTTTAGGGACGAGCCGATCATGGACGCGCACATTGATCCCGTCTAATCTAACTTGGCATTCGATTGATACCGGATTTAGATCAATGTTCGAACTGACTCAACTGCGCTGTTTCACAACGGTGGCGACCGAACTGAATTTCCGCCGTGCCGCCGAACGGTTGAACATGACTCAACCGCCCCTCAGTCGACAGATTCAACTGCTGGAACATCACCTGGGTGTCGAGCTGTTCACCCGCACCACCCGCAGCGTCGCCCTGACCGCCGCCGGCCGCGCCTTCTTCATCGAAGCGCAGAACCTGCTGGAGCGCGCCCAGCAAGCCGCCGTCACCGCTCGCCGTTTTGCCGAGGGCGACATCGGCTCGGTCAACATCAGTTTCGTCGGCAGCGCGGTGTATGAATTCCTGCCCAAGGTCATCGCTGAAGCACGGCTCAAACAGCCGCATGTGAAAATCGACCTGACGGAGATGAACACCTACCAGCAGCATGAAGCCCTGCGTGCGCGGCGTATCGACTTGGGCATTGTTCGCGCGCCTTTGCTGGAGCCGGGGTACGCCACCGAATGCCTGGTGCGTGAACCGTTTGTATTGGCGGTGCCGAGCAGTCATCGGCTGGCGAGCGCAGAAACCGTGTCGGTCAAAGACCTCGATGCGCAACCGTTCCTGATGTACTCCCACGCCGCCTACCCGCCGTTCAACGAACTGCTGACCGGCATGCTCCGCTCTGCCCGCGTCGCCCCGGAATACGTGCAATGGCTCGGTTCATCCTTGACCATTCTGGCCTTGGTCAACGCCGGAATGGGCCTGGCCCTGGTGCCGCGCTGCGCCACCAGCGTGGTGTTCAAGAACGTGGTGTTTCGCGATATCGATTTGGGCGAAGGTGTGCAGAGCGAGCTGCATTTGATCTGGCGCGAGAACAATGACAACCCGGCATTTGCGATGTTGCTGGATGGCATTCGAAGGGCTGTGCGGGAGGGATGGGGCGTTTGAGTCTGTCGTTACCTGGCGTTTCTTTGGGGTCATCGACCACTTTGCCTCTGACGACGAACCCGGCCCTTGCGCAGTGGTCCAAACATCTGATGGCGTCGCGACTGATCAAAGGCCTTGGGCCTGGTTCATTCAAAAGCGACGTTTTGCAATTCACACACATCAGGGTGCGCCGGATAACGTTCAGTAGGTTCGGATCCTGTCTGGTGCAGGCGCTGACTGCTGCTCCCATCCCCTGCTCCCTTACCGGAGTACGAAAATGACTCAGTCGATGCGCTTCTTCCTATCGATCTTCCTCGCGACAGCCTCATTGGCATCAGCGAGCCTCCTGAACACTGCAGGTGCGGCAACCGCCGAGGACCTGAATGCCGACTCCAAGCAAGCGTTGCAAACGCTTTACAAGTCCACACCCTTTGCCAAAACCATTTCGCAGAATGCCAAAGCGGTGCTGGTCTTCCCGAAAATCATCAAGGCCGGCCTTGTGTTTGGTGGCAGCTATGGCGAAGGCGTGCTGATGAAGGGCTCGAAAGTGGATAGTTACTACAACTCCGTAACGGGGTCATGGGGGCTGCAGGCAGGCGCCCAATCGTACGGTTATGCGGTGTTCCTGATGACTGACAAAGCCGTGAATTATGTTCGTGAAACCAAGGGCTGGGAAGTCGGCGTGGGGCCAACCGTTGTCGTGGTTGACGCAGGCGTCGCGAAGAATCTGTCGAGTTCGACACTCAAGGACGATGCCTACGCGTTCATATTCGACCAGCAAGGGTTAATGGCCGGGGTCAGCATCGAGGGAACGAAGATTTCCCTGATCAAGCGCTGAAAGCCTGCCCTTCAAGGGGTCTGTCTTTTGAGGCGTGCCGCGTGGGTGCCCCCTCTACCAAGGCGTCTTGTGTACCAGGCAAGACGCCCCTTTGGGACAGGATGCACGGCGAAATTCTTGAATTGTTGAGCGCTATCACCGTCCTCGCCAAGAGGGGGCCTAATGAATCTTCTAACCCGATGTAAGGGTGCATGTATTGCTCTGGTGCTATGCGTGGTTGTGCTCCTGACATTTGTGATTGGCTCCAGTGCTTTGCCTAGGATAGTGCCGGACATGGCTCGCGCTCCCTCTGCGCCAGTGCAACTCGACGGAATACACGGACCTCTGTCAGCCGAGCACAGCAAAGCCATTCTCGACCGACTTAAGTCCACCGGCGCAGAAACCAACATCTTCGATGCGCACCTCGCAATCGAAGAATCAGTCGCCGGTAGCCCGCTAACGGAAGGAAACAAGGTCGACTTGCTGCAGGACGGTCCCACCACCTACCAGTCGATGATCAAAGCCATTGAAGCTGCGCGCGACCACATCAACATGGAGACCTACATCCTCGACGACGATGAAGTCGGCCAGCGTTTCGCCGCCGCACTGATCGCTCAGCAACACAAAGGCGTACAGGTCAATCTGATCCGTGACAGCGTCGGAACCCTTGGAACACCCTCAGCGTTTTTCTCTCGATTGACCGAAGCGGGCATCAAAGTGCTGGAGTACCACCCCATCAATCCGGTGACGGCCAAAGCGGGCTGGGACGTGAACCAGCGCGACCACCGAAAGCTGCTGATAGTGGACGGCCGGATTGCCTTTCTCGGCGGGATCAACATCAGCAGTGTCTATTCAGGGGGCTCGTTCAGCACTCACTCGAAGACTCGCCCAACGGGTGATTTGCCCTGGCGCGATACCGACTTGCGCATCGAGGGACCCGTGGTTGCAGACCTGCAGAAGCTGTTCATCGGAACCTGGACTGCCCAGAAAGGTGAACCACTCGCGCCTCGCCACTACTTTCCGCCACAGGAGCGCAAAGGCACCGAGGTGATTCGCGCCATCGGCAGCTCGCCAGATGAGCCGTTCAGCCTGATCTATGCCACGCTGATTTCGGCGCTGCATAGCGCGCAGACCGAGATATGGCTGACCAACGCCTACTTCGTGCCCGACCCGCAGTTGCTGGCGGCACTCAAGGAGGCGGCAGCACGTGGCGTAGACGTCAAGCTGGTGTTGCCCAGTAGCACCGATTCGTGGCTGGTGTTCCATGCCGGACGCGCCTACTACAGCGAGCTGCTGGAGGCCAACGTCAAGCTTTACGAACGCCGTGATGCGCTACTCCACGTCAAGACTGCCGTCATCGATGGCGTGTGGTCGACTGTCGGCTCCACCAACCTCGACTGGCGCAGCTTCCTGCACAACGATGAAGTCAACGTCGTTGTGCTGGGCACCGAATTTGCAAAAAAGATGCAGGCGGCATTCATGGCTGATCTGGCCAAGTCGAACGAAATCAAGCTGGAAAAGTGGCAGCGCCGTTCGTTCGCAGTAAGAGCCAAGGAGCAGATGGGACGACTCTGGGAATACTGGCTGTAAGTCGAGTGGCGCGGGAAATGTGCTGCCTAATGGAAGTGGGAGCAAAGGTGCACTACCTTGTATTTGTACACCCTCGCGTCGCCATCCAATTCAGGTTGAGAGGTGGAATTCATGAACAACATCATCTACATCGTCGGGGTAATTGTGATTGTCGTGGTTATCCTGTCGTTTCTCGGGTTTGCATAGAGTCGAAGACCGTCTCGCATTGGCAAGGCTGCACCCCGTATCGCGAGGCACAGCCTGGTCGCGCCTGACCTATTTGGCCTTTAGAAACTCCACAGGTTCGCCGCCATGCCCGCCAATATGATTTGCGACACACCGTACTTGCGCAGCTGCAGCGCCAGGTCATTGGTTTCCGGGCCGTAAACCTTGTGCGGTGAAGCAATGATGGTTTTGCCGTCGAAGATGTAGGGCTTGTACTCGGGCATGAAGTCGCCGCAATACCTGTGGGAGCGAGCTTGCTCGCGATGAACGATGACGCGGCATCCCAAGCCTGACACAAAAACCAATCACCGGTCAGCAACGGCAACCGAGAAACCTGTGGCGAGGGAGCGGGCTTCCGTCGGGCCGCGCAGCGGCCCCCCAAAGGGGACAACTGCCCAACCCAACGTCAGTTACCCACTCACCACAGCAGACCGCACTTACGCAGGTGGCTCAATTTTATCCAGCAATCGGTTTGCCGTGATTTCAGCCACCATGACGCTGTTGGAAATGCCCAACAGGGAATAGCGCGAGCCACCATCCAAGCGGTCCACCAACTCGTGGACCATCACATCAATCGCGGCCAGGGTTTCGACCAGAAAAACCGCCAGGGTTTCGGTCGTGGCCTCTGGGTCCACGTAAAACAGGGTGCTGCGTGTTCGCGGGGTGGCTTTGATGTCGGCAATCGACGGGAAGTGGTAATTGAGAGCCCGCTCGGCGGCTTCGTTGAGTTTTTTTGAATCGGGTTCGTACGGGGAGACCGGATCGGTGTCCGGTGGGTTGGGTGTGACCTTGAACATATCTTAGGTTCCTAATGGTGTGCCAACCCTCCTGCTGCTAAACGAAGAGGGTGGCAGCTGCACGCAGGTTAGCAGACCGGGAAACCTAAGAAGCCGGCGCGCCCAAGGGCGCCCTGCGTACAGCTACCATCAAAATGCAGGCGCAAAACCTGACTGATAGAAGCGTCGTACGACTTAGGTTGTTCACGGGCTGCTAAACCCGATCACTGATGAGCAGTGACAGGAATCAAGTTACCGAGTGGCCCCAAGGCGCACAAGCCGGCGGATTCTGGCGCAGCCGTAGGCAACGGCGCAAGGTTTTGTAGCTTTCAGGACGTAACCTTGATGGCGCTTAAACAAACACCCTGTGGAGATGTTTAATAATCTGACGCACGCTTCTTGCGCGAGGTGAAACCTTGAGAAAATCATGGACGCATCCTACACATTTTTTAAGTCTAAGCGTCGCAGGTGTAGTGGGTAGTGTGAACTCTTGAATCAGTCTGATTCCGGCCAAAAGGAGTCAGTCGGATGTGTCTACGCAACTAGGGGCGATTCACCACGACCCGGTATCGTTTATAGAAAGCAACTGACACGGAACACGGAAGGTTTTCAGCAAGACTTTTGGGATTTGTCTTGCAGCCATTGTTTGAGCTTCCCGATAAAGTCAGACTACCCCAGCCCCAAGCTGGAACTCCTCGCAACGACTCAAGGACGATACATGATTTCTTCTGCACGACTGGGTGACAAGCATGTCTGCCCTTTGCCCGGCCATGGCACCACCCCGATTGCCTCCGCCAGTGGCGACGTAAATATCAACTTTATGGGCTCCGCACGTGTTGGCGATACATGTGGTTGTGGCGCCGTAATCACCACAGGGTTTCCATCGATCCAAGTGAATGGCCGTCCTATGGCCCACCTTGGCAGTCCTACCAGCCATGGCGGAACCATCATCACCGGGTCAGGCGATGTAGGTGGCGGGTTTGTCATGGGCGATGCTGGCGGTGCAACCATCATCAACTTCATGGCACTGGGAGCTTTCCGCCCAGATGGCACCGTGGACGATGAAAAGATGGCGACCTTGCTCGCTGATCCAAATTTGAAAGAGAAGGCTCTGGCGGCGAATGCCTTGGTAGATCCGCAAGCCAGCACCGAAAAACCCGAAGCGAAGACAGAGCCGGAAGCACCTACTACGTGCAAAGACCCTGACATGATGGAGCAACTGGCCGATTACATCGCCGATGAGATGAACCGCAATATCAAAGACCCAGCAGTCTTGGAAATGAAAGAACTAAACAGCTTCGATCCTGAGGCGGAAACCAAGAAATTTATGGAGCTTCCGCTCTACCTGCGCCTAGGGCAAGACCCCCAGTTTTACAACATGGCACTTGGAAAAAAGGCGATGGCTTTCGCCATCTGGACGAAACAGGTGGGTCAGGGTCAGGATTGGGATCACAAGCCCAAATTGGCCAAACTGTTTGGTGCACCTTGGCACAAACAAGGGGCGTATGACTTCTACTACGACATCTGGTCGAACATCCATTATGGGTATGTCGGCTTAGCCGGTGGACTCTCTGACAGCGTGCAATTGGACGGCGCTGGAGTTGAGCAAATAGGCTCAGACAGTTGGCGCTTCCTCAAAGACCCTAAGAGGTTTGATGGCCCACGAAGGACGGAAGGCGTCGAAGGGATGCGAGCATGGGACGATGCTCCTGATAGGGTGTCGATCATCCTCGGAATGGAACTCTACAAGGAGTATCCGAACGGCGGTGTCACTGCACAAATCATCATGGACAAGGTGTTGGCAGTGCCAATTGCTGACTGGGGTACAGGGGTTCAAAAACATGCCTGCAAGTGAAAAGCGACCACGACATATTGGGCGGTGGATAGGGCTGTTTCTCATTGGTGCTGTGGTGTGCTGGTACGTAGCTATACCGCGAGTTGTCGTTTTCTACTCAAAAGACGGCACCAAGAAAATTAGTTACGTCCTGAACACACAGCACACCATCGTTCGCGGTGAACTGCTGCCCGGAAAGACCACGGGTGATGTAGGACATATCTTTCCTGACGATGAGTTCTTCATGCGTCTCGACTGGTGGAATGCGAAGGGCCTGAACCGTTGCGTCAGCATTACGCCCCAATGGCCGACAACGGAAATTCATATTGACCGTAACGGCGAGATTGACACCAGTGAAGGCAGTGGCACTGATGGAGAGCGATTGAAAGTTTGTAAGTAGGATTTAGCCAAGCCATAGGGGGCATAAATGTCCATAACAAATCCACGTGTGATCGATTTCTGGGCAATTCCCAAGCGAGAGCTACACGACCTGGTGCTCGTTATCACTGACCACCTTGAATGGGGTGGTAAAGCTGAACAAGGCGAACACTTGCTCTTGCTGCAAGAGAAAATCAACACGTACATCGCCTTCATCGAAAGCGGTGAGATTTACACCGAAATTCCCGGTGCACTGGGTAAACATCCCATCATTCGTGTTCTTGGCCTGTATGAGTTACCAGAGCAAGCAGAGCTCTTCATTGGCCGTGTCACAGAGACTCTAGAAGAAGTGGGCATCGGTTTTGAATTCGAGCTTAAAGCGGACGAAGCAATACGTAATATGTGATCACGCCAATGTCTTTGTCTGAACGTTTTCGGCTTCGCAGAGATTCAAGGAACAGCAAGCGAATTGGGAGATGAAATGGAGCTTCGTACTGAGTTAACGCCGCCTGCACTTGATGAATCCATGGTTGTTCGACTAACGAAACTCGCTGAAGAAATTGATTGCGGACATCCTGAGCAGACGCTGAGCCAGTTGTCGGAATTCAACCGAGAGGCGATGACAGAGCTTGGGTTCATCGACTTTCAGGGTATTTATGGCGGCCAAGGCCATGAGACTTGGGTTCGCAAGATCTTAGCAGCACCGTTTGAGCGGCCCGTAGCAGATGTAACGAGGGGTGAACTTATAGAGCTGGCTCGAAGGGTAATGGAGAGCGATGGGGCTGAACAAGACATCGATTTTTGGCTGAACATGCTGGCAATCAATATACCCAGTGAACGCATCTCCGATTTGATTTTCTGGCCAGACGAATACTTCAACGATGTCAGTTACTCGCAGAGATTATCGCCAGAGCAGGTGATAGAAATCGCGTTGAATGACAGAGATGTTTTGCTATAGCTGAATCGGCCCTGGTTTTGTAGTCGCTGGGTGACTGCTCTTGGCCGTTTTCTGTCCGTCGCGAGAGGCAGAAAACGGCCAAAAGCAGACCATGGACACGCTGCTAATGCACCAGTAATGTGTGCCCAAGTCATGTCGCTTTACCTCCTCACCTCATGTTGCGTTTCTGGCGCGACACTCAAGCCGAGCAAGGCTTACACATGGACAAGGAACGATATCAGGCACAAACGGCGGAAAATATTATGCCACTTGTGTCGTCTACTTATAGTCAGGCATAGCCATGAATACCTTCGAAACGCATGAAAAGTTAATTGCCGAAGGCTGCAGCACTCAAAACTTCGCAATCAACAGCATTGGAAGTGACGTGTATTGCCTATGCAATACAAATGGTTTTTGGTCAGTTTTTTATACGGAGCGCGGGATAGATCACCCTCCAATATTCAGTTCGATATCCGAAGAAGAAGCTTGTAAATTCTTCTATGACCACATTATGAAAATGGAGCATTGGCACATCGCAGGCTTTTACAAAGACAACAACTTGGCAGAGGCCATGGAATCTAAGCTTTCTAACCTTGGAATCCGATTTGTGCGCAATGACATACCTGCATATCAAGCACAAAATGACCCAAGATTTCGGATATTTATAGTGGGTAAAGATATTTTCAGATTCAAGGATGTATTCGGTGAGCCGTATATCAGCTACGCCTAACAAGGCGCTGAAATCGCTCATTTCATTCGCTGGGACGGCGCGCCGCCGCCCCTTAGCTTACTCGTTGGTCAGCGTCCGCTATGGGTTGATTCGGTCAGTCGTGAACAAGCAGACATCGGCAAAATGCAGTCACTGGACAGCTCTGCTGCCACTCGCTAGCCTCAGGTTCCGCTGATGAAACCACACAGTTTGCTCATTAATCCAAGCGCAAGGTGACTCGTTTATGACTAGCGATCCATTCCGCATCCCTGAAGACGCAGATATCGCAGATGCAGAACGTAACCTAAACTTCCATTTTCCTCCCGCTTATGTTGAGTTTTTAAAGGGAGGAAGTGACGTGGCGAATGCCTATTTTGAACCCGCTGTTATTTTTCCTGGGAGCAGCTATCTCGACATATTTCAAATTGCCGAGTCGGCATGGACCCATAGTGGTGTACCAAAGGACTGGCTCCCTTTCATTGAAGACAATGGCGACCACTTCTGTGTCTCGCAAACCGGTGAGGTAAGTTACTGGTCTCACAATGGCGCGACGAATGAAAGATGGCCAAATTTTTCCGCGTGGTTTCAGCAGGTCTGTGTAGAGCGCAATTAATACAACCATGAAGAAAACCGAAAGCGGACACGATAGCCTCGTCTAGATGTCCATATTCGGCCCATTTCCACCGATGCTGACCGGCAGCTATGGGTCGTTTCTTACCTCTCGCGACGGGCGAAAAACGGCCAAAAGCTGCCTCTCGGTGGCACCTAACAGCGTCACCAGCCACCGCCATCGACGCCATTAAAATGGTAATCCCATGTACTAAATTTTTTGAGAGCTTCGGCTTACTAAGTCCCCGTAGCGTCAAGGCTGATACTCTACGCCACTGATATCGTTCGGCGCTTCGACTTAACCTTTTTTAACGCACAGCGTTCTCTCGACCAGCTTGGCCATCTATAGTTTGTGCACAAGTAGTCCAGGACACGATGAGAGGCATTAATAGTGACTGATAATATATGCTACACCACCCGTGAGTTAGTACATGCGCGACTCCGCCTCGCTCAGGCTTTACTCGAAGAATCGGATCGGCTTGAGGGTTTTGAGGGGTATGCGATGGATACCGCTAAATATTGGCTCCATGCGCGCCATGAAAGAGAGGCTCTTGTTACATATTTGTTGTTAACCTGTTTCGACATACTGGGCAGAAAAGAAAAACATCTTACATTCGCTGACTGGGTGAATAGTAAAAAAGACATTCACATTGCTCAAAAGCAGATTGCAGTCGATATGGAACGAGATGGAAATGGAGATGATCCGCTTGGATTGACCAAGCTTTTGCTAGCAAAGCATTCAGAGATCTTCGGGGTAAAGAACTCTTTTTACTCCGGCATGGATACGTTGACAGATAATGGAAAACAAAAACTTTTTTGCTCAATACATTTGGGCTATCTCCCTGGACACTGCAATGAACCCAATGTTAGCTACCCCCTCGAGCCTATAGATGATCCAGCGAAGGATCTTAGCTTAAAAAAAGCATACATTTTTAAAAAAAGAAATAATTTCACCCATAATCTTGAGCAGTTTCAGATGGCATCTATGCCCATGCATACCATGGGCGTAGATTACCCCGCAGGGTCTTGGATGGCCAAGCTAGAAGATGGAAAAATTACATACTGGGGAGTTCACTCGGATCGAGTGCCGTATGAAAGTGGCCATTATCATTTCTCACTAAGTCAATGGCCGTTCGTATTATTTGAAGTTTTGTATGAGGCTATCAATATTCCATTCGACATAACTAATATTGATCTGAAATTTTATCTCTGGGTTATTAGTACTAAAAATAAAAAAGCCATGCGGCTTCCGTACGTCCCCCATTCTATTTTCAAATGCGCTTCAGAAAATTGGGCATTTGTAGAATCCCTCGATGATGAGTGGCCAAATTCTGCCGCTCCTGACTAGTAGCTTTGGGTCGGTTCCGGCCTGTCTCGACCGCAATAAAACGGCAAAAAAAAGATGTTTGATTATGAAAGTTAAATCCAGAATATTTACTAAAAGAAAATGTACATGAAGAAGCTAAGTAATGATTTCAGTGGAGCACTCCGAACGTTTGTGTACTTCATGGCAAGTGGAAGCCACTACATGCTTGAAAACGTGGAGTACCTCGACATTTATGGCTCTGAGCCGAGTGCAATTGAGATGGTCTTCGCGATATTCGCGAACGTAATAGAGATGGACAGTGAAGGCAACGTGCTCAATTTCACCTACGCCCAAAGGAGAGCGACTGACTACTTAAGGTCATACTGCGACCCATCTTTCAAAGTAACGCCGCCTCTTGAAGACTGGGAAACTGAGCTCTATGGGCCGCCCTCACTCGGACGCTAAAAAATGGCTTTAGCTCGCAGACACGAGGGACCGGAAAGGGGCGAAAGTATCCAGCCGAATGGCCGCTTTGGCCGATCTCTGCCGGTCGTCACTTCGGGGTGTGCTGGTCAAGTCGAATGCAAACGGTTGGTCAGCACGGATGCAATTGACTGGTCAGTGGTAATGCGAATGGAAGGTCAAATTCATGCAATTACGCAATCCTCGTATCCCCATCATCGCTCTTGCGAATCGCGTGCGAGCAAGACCGCGCCGGCGTTTAATGAAACGATGCAAGCTCATCCCTCCGTATCCCAAACTCTCGAACTTTTGGCGGCTGACATGAATGCGTCTCCGGGAGAATGCTTCCTGCGGATACGCATCTTGTCGCTTGCATCATTTCGCTAGTCGATCAGATTGATGTGCACCTCAATATGCCGCTCCTGTTGGAGGAAGAATAAATCAGGGCCGCGAACCTGGACTCACAGACACGGGGCTCCCTGACCCAAGGTTCAAATTGTGGTTTTTGGTGTATTGTTAGGTGACTAACTACATGGAGAATTAACATGTCAAAACTTGCAGAATTTCGTCAGCTTGAAAAACATTTGGCTGCACAGCTCCAAGCTCTCGAAGCCCTGAAAGATGATGTTGGCCTCAAGAAAGAAATCGAGTTCGAGACCAAACTGCGTGCACTGCTGGCCGAGTACGGCTACAGCCTACCGAACGTGATCAACCTGCTAGATCCGCAAGCGAGCCGTCGCGCTCCTGCCGTCGATTCCAAAGCTGGCACCCGTAAGCCACGCCAAGTGAAGGTTCACAAGAATCCTCACACCGGCGAAGTCGTCGAAACCAAAGGCGGCAATCACAAAACGTTGAAAGAATGGAAAGCAGAACACGGCTCCACGACCGTTGAATCCTGGCTGACGAAGTGATTTTCGTTTGAGTACAAAAGCGCCCTCCGAGGCCCTTTTTTTCATTTCATTCAAGAGCGGCGGTTAAAAGCTTCGTCTGCCTAAGCGGAGTAGCTGGTGGGGGAAGTGGCCGCGAAGCGGAGAAGGCTCTCAGGCGCTGCATGAGTAGCCTCTCCGATTGGATTCGAATGGGCCAGAATTACTCTATGCTGTGCGCGAGCTCAACCAGAGTTGTGTAGTTTTTCATTTTGTCGAATTCATTGTAAAAAGCCATGTTTGTGCGCTCGATGTATCCCAGTTCGCTCCCCGAGCTTCTGTTCATGCTTTGTCGAGCAGCTTCTTTGCCCTCTCGGAGTCGAGTCAGGTAATGCGAAAATATTTCATGAACGGATATATTCGAAATTAGAAAATAAAGGTTTTTACCGTCGTACTGGCCTTGAATCTGTTTCATAGCGTTACGATAGTCACCTCTTACAGCCATTTCATATAGATCCGGTGCTTCATCTTTTAGAAAGACTAAGTAAGCGGCCCAGAAAAAATGAAAACCTTGAGATTTGCAGTTTGTACGCACCGCATTGATTTGCATCGAAATTTTTTCGAGCTCTCTCAGCTTTGACTTGAAAGTCAATGCAAGCGCCAAAATCGTTGCTTGATATTGATTGAGTTTATGTGGTCCTGCGAGGATTGCCTCTCCATCCGGTTTTACGGGCTCAGATTCAAAGTGTGAAAAATTTCGCCCGAGCTCGACGGTATTTTCAAGGCCAACCAATGTTTCTTCTGATATGTCAGAAAAGTTAGCTTTTACCCACGCTCCTATATCAGTATTGTCTAATGTGAATTCAGCATCGAAAAAGCGTTTCAAGTATTTTTCCGAGGCAAAACCTGAGCCATAAACGGCCCTAATCGAATGGCTGAGTTGAAGCGTGTCCGTTGCAATAATAAATTTGCACCCTGGAACTTCGAATAGATGCTTTATACGCTCAAGTAATTCAATCGCGAAAGTAGGGCGGCAACGATCTAGCTCATCTATGAATATGTATACTGGTTTTGCAGTCCCACCTGCAGCACGTTGGAGAGAGGAAAGAACAACCAGTTCATTGAAGACCTTTTTAAAGTCATCAACTATTGCGAGTGTTTCTTTGTTAGTTTCAATTAGCTTTTCGACTGCTTTTTCAGCGGCTTCGGCCAAGGCGTCGCCATCAGCGATTTCCGACAATAAGCCAACATCTACACCAGTGAATTTCTTAATAACACCTTTTGCTAGTGCTGGTGTCGCGGCAATCAAAGTTTTCGAAGCTTTAGCGGTGAATTTTTTGATAAGATTTTCTGCGTCTTGTAACGGTCCGATGGCCTCGTGCAGCTGATCTTTTATTGATGCTACCAAGGATACAAACGCATCACCTGAAAAGTCAGTTTCCCAAGCATTGAAATATACGCAAGCTCTTTCAGTAGACTGTTCCGCTACCCAATTTTTAAGGAAAAATGTTTTTCCTGATCCCCAGGCTGAATTTACGTTCAGGACGTTTATCTTTGGAGTTGCGTCCAGATATTGAGTAAGGAATTTTGCAACTCCTTTTCTGTTCATTTGATCCAAAGCCCACGGCTCACCTTCCATATAAACGCCCAATTTCAATTGTCTCCATGAAAAATTTTAGGGTGCAGCTGAGTAATGTGTGCGTTCAGACTTTAGCAAATTTTTTTCAATGGTAGAATCGCCGCAGAAATTCCTTGGCTCAGTTATTGATAATCACCAATGCAGATACCTAATTTTTTGTGAAAAAACCAAGCAATCCAAAAATCTACGGCAGGCTCCCCTCCACCTAAAATGGAGAAAAATTGCTCCGAGGAAGACCAGAAATCGGGTCAGTTTGCTGGGCGTTTCAATAATTTTTTTCTAGTTTTCGCGCTTATGCGTCGAGAGGGCTGAATCTTCGAGTTCATCTTTTTGATGCTCTATTGCAAGTGAGTAGCGCTTAAAATGAAAAGCTGACTTTCAAGAAGCTTTTTAAATACCCGCCCTTGAGCGGATTTTTTACGCCTGGAGTGAGATAACCTATGACCGTTACAAATAAAGACCGTGACATTCTTACGCGAACTCTGTGGGGGGAGGCTCGCGGTGAAGCTTGGCAGGTCAAATCGCCGTGGCCTGGACCATCCGCAACCGCGTGAACGATTGCAAAGCCAATTCGTGGTGGGGCGAGGGCTATGCCGGCGTGTGCCAGAAGCCGTACCAGTTCAGTTGCTGGAACAAGAGCGATCCGAATTACGCCTTCCTGAGCGGCGCAAGATTGATCCCACTCCGTGAATTTGCCCAGGCGCAGATCGCCGCTGAACAGGTGATGGCCGGCAAGGTGCCCGATCCCACCGGCGGCGCCACGCATTACTACTCGCCACCATGCCGAAGCCTCCGGCCTGGACCGTGGGAGCGAAGCAAACGCTGAAGCTCGGCCGCCATCTCTTCTACAAGGATGTGCCGTGATGCCGCTGGCGTGGCGAGCCCTCAGCGCTTCGGTTTTGGTCGCGCTACTGATGCTCGGCAGCGGGGCTGTTGCCTGGCGCTGGCAAGCGAACAGCTACGGCAAGCAGTTAGCTAATCAGGCTCGACTCTATGCCGATGATCTGAGCGCTATCAGCAATGCAGCCGCCACCCAGTTGCGCGCCACTCAGGACAAACGTCAAGTGCTGGAGCAGCACCTGTCGGCCAGCGAACAATCCCACTACAAGGAACTGAGCGATGCTCAAACCAACCAAGCTCGCTTGCGCGATCGTCTTGCCACTGCTAATTTGCGGCTGTCAGTTCTACTCGACGCCACCGATGCAACCTGTGGCTGTTCAGTGCCTGCCTCCACCGGCGCCGGCGGCGTGGTTCATGGAGGAACGTGCGCCCGACTTGACCTAGCGCATGCTCAACGAATTATCCGAATCACCGATGCGGGTGACCGAGGATTAATTGCATTGGCGGCGTGCCAAGCTTATGTCAAAGGCCTAGGGCTTTACGAAAACTAACGATTCGTTTCCTTAATGTGTAAAACATTTTTGTGCCGTCGAGGGCTTGATGGGTCAGATTCTTATGGCCCGTGGGGCGGGGGTGATCACTTATCACAAGGGAAAGAAATGAAAAAGGCGTTTCCAGGGTACTTTGCAAATGATTCCGATATCTTGAAAGATATTTGGAGTCGATGTCTTTTTGTTTTGGATGCAAGTGTGCTCTTAAGTTTGTATCGTTATTCAGATGAAACTCGCGCTGAATTGTTTGAGATATTTAAAGGGCTTAACGAGCGGCTGTGGATACCGCATCAAGTGGCAAGTGAGTATCTGATAAATAGAGTTTTGGTGATTTCCCATCAGGTTAAGATTTACGAGCACGCAATAAAAAGCACTGCGGAATTGAAACGGTCTTTTTTGAATCCTAAGCAGCATCCGTTTGTGAAAGAAGAAACTTTGCGAGAGTCTACCGCTGTTTTTGATAAAGTGGTGGAGGATTTGGAAGCGTATAAAAACGAATTTTTATCGAAAGTTGATGAGGATGACGTGAAATCCCAGCTTGCGACTCTACTGGATGGTCGTGTGGGCGAGCCGCTGTCAAATTCGGATGTGGCGGAAGTATTGGTTGTTGGACCAGCTCGATATGCGCAGCAGATACCGCCTGGTTACAAGGATGTAGGAAAAATGGGTGCCAACTCAGAAGTTAGGATTGATAAGTTAAGACCGCTAGGAGACTACATTGTATGGCGGCAGACACTCGCGAAAGCTAAAGCAGATGGGTTACCTGTGGTGTTTGTTACTGGGGATAGTAAGGAGGATTGGTGGACCGTTTACAGTGGCAGGCCACTAGGACCTCATCCTAAGCTGATCGAAGAGTTTGTGCGGGAGGTTGGTCAGGGTTTTTATATGTATTTGCCAGAACAGTTTATGGAAAAAGCAAATGCATATTTAGATAGAGTGACTTCGCAAAGCGCCGTTGATGAAATTGTTGATGCGCGGGGAGAGGAAGTTTCGGAGGAGGCTGCATTAAGGCGTCAGAGGTTGAAAGCTGATAGTTTGATTGCGAAGGTTGCAGATAGTGAGGGTGTACAGGCTCTTCGTACGGAGTTGGAAGTGGTTTTTGGTAAGATGGACGTGGTTTTGCCGCATTTGGATCAATTGGACTATCATTTGAAGGCAATTACCGCTAATCGTAAGGCAAGTTTCAATGTTTATAATGATTCGTTGAAGTTTACCGATCCTGATGGAGTGGCAGCCTCGACTGCTCAATTGCATGTGTTGAATGATTTGGATAAAGAGATAGAGGATGTTGGTGCTAATCTTGAAAAATTTCGTAGAACTTATCAGGGTTATAAAGAACGTGTGAGTGAGCTACAAAAGGCAATCGCTAGATACGACTTATAGTGCCATTTAAAACATGGTTTCTGACGTGTGACACGATTGATGCGTGTTAACGAGTAGTGCTGCACAGAATATTCAGCGGAAAAGCTTAGTAGCAAGGTGGTGAAGCACCTATTGTTGCCTTTTGGTTTAGGGCAAATTTAGGGCAGATTCGAGGCCGCTCTGCGCCTCCGTGGGCTTCGCGTTTGCGAGCGTTTTACCAGTTTACCTGGCCTTGAGCGGCCTACATACATAGTGGAAGGGGTTCGAATCCCTATCCAGTTGCCCCGCGTTAAGCCATACATGAAGGGCTGGTGTCGACCCATAGCTGACGGTCAGCATCGGCAGAAATTGGCTGATACGAGCCAGAAGCCATCGAGGGCGTTGGATCGGAATCGGGTCTCAGGCGTACGCCGACGGAAGCCGGACTGCCACTTGCCCCCAGCATCTACTGATTTCTTTAACAATGCCGCTGTCACCCAATTTGTTCGTAGAGGCTTCGCATACCGACAGATGCTCTAACAGCCATTCATCTGTCCATCCCGCCCATTCGCCAGCAATGGATTTGAGGTTTCCCTCAAGTGCCGGGAAAACCTCACCCCATAGGATGTTGTGAATTTCTTTGGGCGAATAGCCTGTTTCCAAGACTACGCGAGCGACATAGTCAAAAGTCGAGTCAGTGATCTCGGTGTCGAGAAAAAATTCTGAAAGTGCTTGCCAGATCTTCAGGCGGTTTGCGTCGACAGTTTCCATGTAATATCCCGAAGCTTGAATGGAGCCCAGCGGCCAAAAGGTATAGTAGCCGAAAGCGTTCAGAGAGTTACTCGCCGTCAAGACCGCCCGCTTGCGACCCGAAGCAGACGATTGCGGCCAGGGAAATCAAATCCGCCCCCGTATCCCTTGCTAACACCTAGTCGGCGCCCAGCCATGGATCGACTTAAATAATGCGTTAGGGCAATGCGTAACGTTGTAATCCCCTCGGTCATCAGTGGAGAGACTCATGGACTGTCGAGCCATCATCTTTGCATCCATTTTCGGCGTATGGGCCCTATCTGCCGCTGCGCAGACAAAGCCAAGTGCCAGCGTGTACCTTCTGTGTGAAGGCGAGATATGGACGCATCAAGACGGGTTTGGTCGAAGCGAGGGAGCGCGTGGCCAAGTGACAATTCAGATTGATCCTCAGAGCCGAGCGCTAACGGTCACGACGCCACTAACGGGCAAGATCACTGGCGACCTCGCTGTCACGAATGAGTGGTACTCGTCGTTCCCGTATATCGTTTCTACTAAAGAGCGATTTGGTCGGAAAGTCGTCAGGCTTCATGTAAGTTTGAATCGGCTTAGCGGGAACGGCGTATTGATGTACGAACTGGACGATGGCCAACAGTTCGCTGGCTTTATCGGCGACTGCAAGCCTGCGACCGCGAAGTTCTAGTCAGATGCTTCACGCGTCGAAAGGGACCCGTCGCGTGGCTCCCCTGTGAAGTCTGTAGGGAGCTACTTTGCTGACTCATTGGTGATAGCTCCAACGTCCGCTCTTGGCCGACTCGTGCCCTCCATCACGGCCCGCTTCGGGTCAACAGCCGTCCATTGCAACCAGCAGTAATCGCCCAGTTTCCACCACTGAAACCAATGGCTCTCCCCGTTAGCTATAGCTCAGACCAAGACCAGACCCGAAGGCTTTACACAGTCGTCTTAGAAGGCACAAGCAACGGTACACTGCGTGTCGGCTCACGGTTGAGCGAACAACACGACGTAAATGATTTATAAAGCCAGCCAGCCGCATAGCGCAGCACTGGCTCCCCTCGTCATCACTTCCCATCTCATCTCGCTCATCAAAACCATCACACCCGCCGCGAATCTCGCCTGGCACTCCCACCCAAACCCTTTAAACCCGATTAAAAGCCCCAAGCCACTTTCAAGCCCACGCTCTGCACATTCCTCCAGTGCAGCGCTCAACCATGAAACCCCTCCACATCTTCAAACCCGGCACCCACACCGCCATGTGTGGCACCAGCTTCAACTTCACCGAATCCGACCTAACCGCCACCGTCGCAGCCTACAACCCATCGCTCCACGAAGCCCCCATGGTCATCGGCCATCCCCAGCACGGCGCCCCGGCCGCCGGCTGGGTCAAATCCCTATCCGCCACCGCCCAAGGCCTGATCGCCGAACCCCAACAAGTCGACGCCACCTTCGCCGAACAAGTCGCCAAAGGCAGCTACAAAAAAATCTCCGCCTCCTTCTACCACCCAGACGCCGCCAACAACCCCGTGCCCGGCGTCTACTACCTACGCCACGTCGGCTTTCTCGGCGCGCAACCACCATCGGTGAAAGGCCTACGCCCCATAGAACTCGCCGACGACGAGCAAGGCGTCATCGAATTCAGCGACCACGGCCACTACCTCAGCGCCGACCTCTGGCGCCGCTTCCGCGAATGGCTCATCGGCCAATTCAACAAAGACACCGCCGACCAGGTCGCCCCGTCGTGGGCCATCGACAGCCTCGCCGAAACCGCCCGCCAGCCAGAACAGCCCATGGCCACATTCACCCAACCCAAAGACCTGGGCGACTTGCTGCAGGTCGAAGTTAGCCCCGGCTGGACCCGCTCCAAGGCCACGCCGCTGGCCGGCACCGACAACTCGCTGGGCCAGATGCAGGCCAAAGTCGCCGGTAAATACCGCTTCAACCACCCACGCGGTGCCGTCCTGTTGGACTACGGCAAGTCAACCTTTGGCGTCTCGGAAAGCACCGATGCGGCGTACGTGCAGCCAACCCAACAATAAAAAATCAACCCTGTGAGTAAGGGTCTGCAGCGTCCTGCCGATAACGACAAAGCGTCGCGCTCGATTGCCGGCGTTTTATGGACCAGAAAGCCTTAGCAGGGACTGTACATGCGCCACCTCCGACACCTTACTTCCCCTCTGAATCAGCAAAAGATTGCTGACGTCACCTTCCATTTAGATCCATCTGATCAGAACGAACTGGTGGCGGTGCTTCAGCGTTTTTTTGCCAAGCCGGATCAACATGCGTTGCTGGATATTCCCGAGGAAACCCGCAGCGTGTTCCTGCTCGAAGGTGAGCGCAAATGGGTGTTGAAACACAACCGCCTGACCCACTGGAAAAAGCAGCTGCAGAATTTTCTGGGCCTCAAGCGTGTGTTCGGGTTGCATGACCTGACCAACGAATTCATCAATCTGTCCGTTGTGTCTGCCAAGTCAGAATCATCGCCCAGAGTGGCTGCATTCGGCCACGTTGGACGTTTTCCGTTTCTCAAGGAAGAGTATTTGCTGGTCAGTTTTTTCGACAATCATTGCAGCGTCGATGAACGACTGATCGCCCAGCCCGAACAGGCGCAAACGCTGCTGTTGGACATTTTCCAACTGTTTGGGCAGACGCTGGTCGAGGGGTTTGTTCACATGGACCCACACCCCAAGAACATCCTGATCGGCCCCGATGGCAGGCTGCGCCTGATCGATTTCGAATGCTGCGCGCATTCGGTGCTGGATCACGACTTCAGCCTGGGTTTTCTGCTGGGTTACTTCTATCGCTACTGGTTCAACACGTTCATATCGGTTGAACACTACAACGCGTGCTGTGAACGCTACCTGAAGCATCAGCACCCGCAATTGAACCGTGAGGTTTTCCAGGCGGTGTATGAGCGCTTTCGAGACCGTGGTGTTTCCCGGAGCACCCGTTACCGCATCCTCACCTGCCCCAAGGCCCAAGCTGCATTCCTGCACGAGTTGATGTAACCGGTAGCGGTTGGCTCAGCCTTGCTTCAAGTCGAGGCAGTAGGTGTAGTAACCCGTATCGCGCACATAGCCCAAGGATTCATACAACCGTTGCGCGCCGACATTGTCCGTGGATGTTTCCAGCACCATGCCTTTGGCGCCGGTCAACAATGCGAAGGCTCGCGCGGTGTTCATCAGCAACGTGCCGACCCCTTGCCCTCGGGCGGCGGGTGTTGTGAAGAGGTCGCCAAGCAGCCAGGTGCGGTGCGCGTCGATGGAGGAGAACGTCGGGAACAACTGGACGAAACCCAGCGCCTCGCCGCCGGGGGCCTGGGCGAAGAAAATCGCGGATTCGTCCCGGGCAATGCGCTCGGCGATGAACTCGCGAGACTGCGGCAGGTTCGACGGCTGGCCGTAGAAGCCTCGATAGGCGTCGAAGAGGCTGGCGATTTGATCGATGTGGGATGCGTCGGCGCGCTGGGCCTGGATGTCCATGGTTGTCGTCTCCTTGCGGATTGATTTGATGAGCGGGAAAAGGGAAATGTAGATCAAAAGATCGCAGCCTGCGGCAGCTACAGGTGTACGCCGTCCCTTGTAGGAGCTGCCGCAGGCTGCGATCTTTTGGGGTTCACCCAATCCTTAAGGCCTTTCAGCTCCGCTCAGGGCCACCGCCGGCATTGATGTCCTGGCCAGGCCGTAATAAAGAATCCCCGGGACCACCAGACCAACGATCCAGGAAATATCGACACCGCCGAGCTGCGCCACCATTGGCCCGGAGTAGAAGTGCGTATCGACGAAGGGCAACTGGATCAATACACCCACGACATACACGCTGATCCCGCGCATGTTCCAGCGGCCATAGCGACCCGCCGGGTCGGACAATGCCGGGATTTCATAGCGCTCTTTGTTGATGAAGTAGTAATCCACCAGATTGATCGCGCTCCACGGTGTGAAGAAGGTCAGCAAAAACAGGATGAAGTACTTGAAGGTGTTCAAAAACGAGTACTGCCCCAGCAGTGCGAGCGTGGTGGACGCCGCGACAATCAACAACACAAACACCATCCGCTGGCGGGCGGAAATCTCGAGACGACTGCGGAAACCACTGATGATGGTGGCCACGCACATGAAGCTGCCATAAGCGTTGAGCGTGGACACCGTGACCTTGCCGAACACCACGCTCAGGTACAGCAGGGACGCCATCACCCCGGTGCTGCCCAACCCGACGATAGTCGCCACCTCGTGACCGCGGAAGTTCGCACCGGCCAACGCCGCGGCGAACACCCCCAGCACCATGGACGCCTGGGCGCCCAGCACCGTTCCAAGCCCGACGGCAGCGAACGTCTTCCACGACGAAGTCTTGCTCGGCAGGTAGCGTGAGTAGTCAGCCACATAAGGACCAAAAGCGATCTGCCAGGACGCGGATAACGACACCCCCAGCAGGAAAGTACTCCAGCCGAAGTGACGGTTTTCCAGCAACAGGCCGATATCGTTGAGGGTCATCAACCGGGTAAACAGATAGACGAAGGCGATGATGCCCAGCACGCTGGCCACCCGGCCGACCAGGTGGATGACCCGGTAACCAAAGATCGTAAGAAACGCGATGCACGAGGCAAAAATCAGGATGCCGGCGCTGTCGCTGACATGGATCAATTGGGCAATCGCCTGCCCCGACAACACCGCACCGGTGGCGCTGAAACCGAGGTACATCAGGCACACCAGCACAATCGGGATGGCCGCCCCATAGACCCCGAACTGCACACGACTGGAGATCATCTGCGGCAGCCCAAGCTTCGGTCCTTGCGCCGCGTGCAGGGCAACCACTGCGCCGCCGAGCACCTGGCCGATCAGCAAGCCGATGAGCGACCAGAACACATCGCCGCCCAGCACCACGGCCAGGGCGCCGGTGACGATCGCCGTGATCTGCAGGTTGGCGCCGAGCCACAGGGTGAACTGGCTGTAGAGGCTGCCATGCCGCTCGGCCTCGGGGATGTAATCGATCGAACGTGTCTCGATCAGGGGACTTCGCTGCTGACTATCGCTGACCTTGGTCATTACGGTGTTTTCCTTTGAGGCGCTTGTTTTTATGGTGCGAACTCGAACGCTTAGAACGCCTTGCTGGCACTGGCAACCACAGTGGCGGTGCACAGATCACCATAGCCGTACCAGCTCGTGCATTCGCTTTTCGACAGGTCGGTATCAATGTAGCTAAGGCCCCAGGTCACGCCCACGAAGTCACGGGTCAACTTGGCTTCCCACTCGCTGTAGGCATCACGGCTTTCGCCGCTGGCGGACCAGAATGCCGGGTCTTTGACATCGTTGCGACCCACGCGCAGGTCCAGGCCGATCTCGGCCGGCAATTCGATTTTGTAGCTGAGGTAGGTGTAAAGGGTGTCCTGGTCCTCGCCAAAGAAGTTCGGCGTATCGTTTGAGTAGTAAGCGCCAAGCTTCACGCCATAAACGTCAAGGACGGCGTAGACCTCACTCAGGTTGAATTGGCCCTCTTTTGGGTAGTCGTACTTGATGTACCCCAGATCGAGGCTGATGGCCTCGGTCGCCTGCCAGTAGTAGCCCGCGTAATACTCGAGTTCCTGCCGCGTCTTGAACTCGCCGCCGAAATCGACATTCGAGGTCCAGGCACCAACGTACAGGCCGCTGCTGTGCATCAGCGTGGCGCCGGCCTGAGCCGCCGGATCACCCAGGGTTTGCGAAATGCCACGGGTGCGGTAGTCGCTGAAAACTCCCAGGGTCATGTCCAGGCTGAAGTCATCGTTGAGTGTCAGTGCCTGGGTGGTCAGGGGGGCCAATACAAGCGTGGCAAGGGTCAATACTGAGCGTGCGTTCATACAAGTCTCTTATTGTTATGGAGGTGCGGGTTGTTTCAGGCATGGCGATGCCGAGCCCCTCGTCGTACGAGGAGCCGGGCGTCTTTTGCGTGGTGCGGGTGAACGGAGGGTCAGGACGCGGGCGCGTACACCTCTTTGCCGGCGAAGAAGGTCTTCAGGACCTTGGTGTCGAACAGTTCGTCATCGCTGACCTTGAAGACATCGCGGTCGAGGATGATCAGATCGGCCTGTTTGCCGGGTGTCAGCGAACCAATCTGCTGCTCCAGGCGCAGGGCCTTGGCGGCATTGAGCGTGTAGGCGTAGAACATGGTCTGGCGATCGATGCTTTCCTTGGCATTCAACACGCCCAGCGGCCCTTTGCGCGTGCTGGCCTGAGCGATGGCATTCCATGGATTGGGGCTGGACACCGGCCAGTCACTGCCACCGGCGATGACCGCACCGGCGTTATGCAGGGACTTGGCGGGATATTGATAACCGTAAGCAAACGCGCTGATATAGGGTTTGACGAGCTCGACGGTGTAACTCTCGCCGGTAGCCCACAGCAGCTGCATGGAGGCGATCACGCCAAGTTGCTTGAAGCGCGGAAACTCTTTCGGGTTGACCAATTGCAGGTGGCTGATGCTATGAGCCACCGGTGTCGGGTTGAGTTTGCGCGCGTAGGCAAAACCATTGAGTGATTCACGCACCGCACGGTCGCCGACCGCATGCATGTGCACAATCCAGTCGCGCTTCTCCGCCGCCACGACCAACTCACCGAAGTGCGCGGGGTCGATCAGCAGTTGACCGTTTTTATGGCTGTTCTTGAAGGGAACGATGACCGCTGCCGTCTGCCCCGGAAACTCGAGAACGCCGTCAGCGAATACTTTGATGCCAGGAAAACTCAGGTTGGGCACACCCTCGAATTTCTTCATGACCTTGGCCAGCACTTCCAGGTCGGCCGGTCGGCTTTTTGGGTTGGTCAACAGCAGCGCGGCGACGTGGGCATTGAGTTCGCCCTTCTCTGCCAGTTCGCGGTAAAGCGGCAGCACGCCGTAACTCTGCTCGGTTGCCTTGAAGTCGAACAGCGAATCGCCACTGCCGGCATTCGCCGCGGCGTCCATCCAGGCGGTGACGCCGTATTGATTGTTGACCTTCACCGCCTCGCGGGCGGCTTTCAACATGATCTCGTCGCTGGGCGCGGGGAGCTGGCTGCGTACCAGGTCCCAGCGAGACTCGGCAAAATAACCATTGGGGGTGAAATCCGCGTCATGACCCACATAGCTGCGATCCTGTTCCGACAGGCCTTTTACCAGTGTCGCGTCGATTTTCAGACGCTTGAGCATGGCGTTGTTGGCCCAGCCGGTGTGCCCGTCGATCCCGCTGAGGACCACCGGTTGATCCACCCAGCGTCCCTGATTGAAGCGCTCCCCCAACTCACGGCTCTTGCCCCAATAGGCCGAACTGACCCCGGCGATGCTGATCACGTCACCGGCACGCGCAATGCCCGCCTGATCCTGTTCGATAATCCACTGTTCAAGCTCCGGCAACGGTTTGACTTCATCCAGCAGGTTGGCCCCCATGCTGTCGAAGGCCGCAACCACCGGGTGACTGTGGGTATCAATCATTCCTGGCATCAGCACCTTGCCCGCCAGATCGATCCGTTGTGTGCGGGTGTCGGCCAAGGCGTTGATCTCGCCATTGCTGCCCACTTTGAGAATCTTGCCGTCTTGCACGGCCACTGCCTGGACCAATCCCTGACCGGGTTCGGCGGTGAAGACCTTGCCGTTGAACAACACAAGGTCAGCGGCGGCCATGGCTTGCACCGAAGAAAAGGCCAGGGCTGCGGCCAACAGGTTTGGAATAAATCGCGGCATCGGAACACTCTCTTGTTTTTATTGGACTGGGCGGGCGGCTGATGCCTGGGACAACGCCTTCGGATCAAGGCCAACGAACGGCGCCTTGGCCCACACGACCTGGCCGCCCACGACCGTCAGCAGCACGTTATTTCGAGCCAACTCCTCCTCGGGGACCTGCATGAAGTTCTTGTCCAGTACGATCAAGTCGGCGAACTTGCCGACCTCGACCGAACCGACAACAGCGTCCAGTTTCAGCTGCTCGGCAGCGTTCATGGTGATGGTGCGCAGCACTTCAGTGCGCGACAGCGCCGGGTCGGCATTCAGCCTCCCCGCATACTTGGGGCCGTAGCTGTGCGGGTTCAGCGGATCACCTGAGCGGGTGACACCGATCTTCAGCGCCAGGAACTCATCGAGCGGGTCGACCGGCCAGTCGCTGCCATACGCAACGCGACCACCGGCACGGGCGATGCTTCCCGATGGCTCCATGCGGGCAAATCGCGCAGCCCCCAGATGCTCGTTGGTGCCGTCAACCGTAGAGGGTGCCTGCTGGGCCCACTGGAAAGACATGTTGGCAGTCACATCGAGCGCCTTGAAGCGCGCATAGTCGGCAGGGTCCACCGACTCGTTGTGAGTAATGGCTGGGCGGAAGCCATTGCCAGGCAGTTGCTGGCGCACGTATTCGATGCCGTTCAGTGAGTCACGCACCGCGCGGTCTCCGGTGGCATGAAGGTGCGGATCGAGGCCGGCCTGAACGGCCTTCAGCAGCAGCGGGTTGAGCACTTGCGGCGGGAAGTAAAGCTCGCCGGTGTTCTTGCCGGGTGTCCACTTCGGCGCCGTGTCGGTGCCGGCGTTGCGCAGGTACGGCGTCAACATCGCACCGGTGTCGGCCGGCGCGTTGATGATGCCGTCCATGAACAATTTGACGTGACGCATGCTCACGCCCGGCGCCGGTTTCGCTTCGCCCTGGTCGTAGGTAGTGGCCATTACCTTGGCCTCGGCGATGGTTTTGTCCGGGTCGGCAGCGGCGGCGGCAGGGTCCAGTTTGATCGCCAACAAGGCCCGGGCCGTCAGCTCACCCGACTGCTGCAGGGTGGTAAACGCTTTGCCGTTTTCCGGCCCCGACAAGGCATCGAAGAAACTGGTGATGCCTTGCTGGCGCATGGCGTCGAGCGCCGCGCGGGTCTGATTGAGTTTCTCTGCGTCGGTGGCGGGTGGCACCACGGCGGCCATGGCCTCGGCGGCTCCGTCTTCACAGATGCCGTTCGGGTTGCCGGCGCTGTCGCGCACGTACTTGCCATCACCGGGATTGGCCGTGTGCTTGTTGATGCCGGCGACCGCCAGGCCGCGAGAGTTGGTCAGCACCGTATGGAAGTCGGTGGAACGGACTTGAATTGGACGGTTGGTCTTGAGCGCGTCCAGTGTCGACTTGTCGGGATCGCCGTCGAGTCCGGTCATGCCAATGCGGTCCCAGCTGCCCACTTCGAGCCAGACATCGGGGCCTTTGTCCTTGTCGGCATCCAGGCACGCCTGAATGGTTTCCTGGAAAACCTTGCGGGTCATCGTCTGGTATTTCAGGTCGCACAAAGTCATGGCGCGGCCGCCGTCCCCCGGATGCATGTGCGCATCGATGAAGCCCGGCATCACCATGCGACCCGCCAGATCGATCAGCTGTGTCTGCGGGCCGATGTAAGAGGAAACCTCTGCATCACTGCCGACATAAACGATCTTCCCACCCGTGACCGCGATCGCCTGCTGCACGGAATTCTTGCCGTCGACGGTGTAGACATAGCCGTTGCGCATGACCATGTCGGCGCCTGTCGAAGCGTGTGTCTGACACCCTACCAGCGCCATACAGGAAAATGCCGTTGTCGCGGCAACGGCGATAAATAGCCTGGAAAATTTCAACTGCCTCACCTCTATTTTTATAGTTTTGGAAGTGGCCCGAACGGACGGTCGCAAGCCCCTGATATGCAGGGCATACCCTATAGAGCACGACGGTCGGATGGACCTCCACAAATGAGGAGGGGTAAGGCAAATACCGGTCAGTTGAGCAGCAACGCATACTTTGTAGCTGCTGCCGAAGGCTGCGTGCGGCTGCGCAGCAGTCGTAAACCTTGAGTGCGCGGTGAGTCTGGTGCACCGCATAGTCTGACTTCACGACTGCTGCGCAGCCGAACGCAGCCTTCGGCAGCTGCTACAAGGTATGCGTTATGGCGCTGCTTAATTACGACGTGCAGTTTCCGCAAGCGAGGTCGATGACCGCAGGACAGAACCCAGTTCCACTTTGCTCTTCACGCCGAGTTGCAAGTAGCAGTTGCGCAGATAGGTGCGCACTGTGGCCGGACTCAGAGAAAGGATTTTGGCAATTTCCTTATAGGAATGGCCGGCGGCGAACAGCATCGCAGCCGTGCGCTCGCGTGGCGCCAGCACCGCCCCGCGCGACTGTGTTTCGAGTGACAGGATGACGTGCTCGGCGTTGGGGCTAAGCGTCATTGCAGTGCGACCCAGGCGAATCACGCAGGGCGCCTTTTGCAGTTGTGCGATGACATCAAAGGGAAGCATTGAACCGCTCCACCCGGGCAACTCGCGCTGAATGGCGGCGCACAGACTTGCGCCCACATACAGCAGACTGCCGTCCATCCGGGCGACCCCGAAGTCACTCGCCCCGTTGCCCGTGTCGCAGCGAATCATGTCCTGCACCTGAAAGCGCCACAACTGCAACAGATGGTCGCAGAACGCCGAAAACAATCCGTCCTCACTGTCATTGAACGCACAAGCATCACCGCCACGGTAGAGACAGACGAAGAACATCAAGCCGCTTTCGGGTAACTCGAAGGTGATGCACATCACGTGGTAGAGGTCGTGGCGCCGAGCGAACGCGTCCACTTCTTCATTAGGGTCGGTGAACCCGCTGTCGCACACCACCTCACCGGGTCGACTCAAGGTGTCATGGGAGAATTTGTCGTCACCCGCACTCTTGTGCCATTCGGTGGCAAACGATTCGGGCAGATTGATTCGCCCGTGCATCCAGCTTTTGGGAGGCGCATTGACGCCTGACGCAGACATCTCGCCCCACCATGCCGAAGCGAAGGGCACCAGTTGGCGGAAGGCCTGCAGGCCGTCGGCGATAAATTGGGAGGCGCCTCGATCTCGGGCAAGGCGACCCAGGTGCAACACGCAACGATTAAACGCCTTTAGCGTGGCCATCGCCGTGTTGGCGCCGACCTCATCACCCTCCTCCATTGTTTTTATCCTGTTTACTACACGTCGTATTTTTTCGACGATGCCATAGGCGCGGTTATGGCGTCCAGCGAGCGCTGTTGTAGCGGGAGAATTCTGGTGACTGGCAGCTTTTGGCAATAGCGCCGGAAGGCCACGCTGTGCGCAAACGGATCGCCGCTCGCTGTCGTACGGTTTACTCCGGCTGTCAGCAAGAATGACCCAAATGCGCTAATTCCGCTAAACCGACCCAGGGGCAGGCACAACACCGTCTAATCTAAATAGAACACGACCACAAACATGCCTCTAGCCTCTTGATACAGGGGAGATGGGATGACCGGAAAAACTGCGCGCCACTGCTCGTCATGGGTCCTGCTCTCCCTGCTCGCCATTAACCTGGCGCTGACAGCGGGATGTGCAGGCAAAGCTGCCACTGCTCGCTATTCGGCCTCAAACATAGGCGACAGCTGCTATGCAAAAGCGCTACCCACTGCCGGCGAGGGCGGCCTGGCTTGGGGCTCCACCTTGAACATGGCTCGCAAAAAATCCCTGGACAATTGCATACGCTATGCCGGCCGATCCGGTGGCACACCTGATACCTGCAAAGTGGTGTTGGCAGAGTGCAAAAATTAATAGAGGGGCAGTGAAAGCGGGCCGTTCGGTTCGCGGTCAATCACTTGACCGAACGCCAGTCGCGTCATGACCGAAGGCATCTGATTAACACGCCAATTGCCAGAGCCCACAAACATTTCTTGAGCAGCATGATGCACCTCCGCTTGGAGTTGCGCAGTCATCTCCGTATCGAATGCAATGTCCAGTGAATTCGCGGCCGCCCATTGGAGCGGCCAGCCAACCGGCACGGCCATAAATCTGCAGCAATAACGAGCAACTGCGGTTTCCGTACGATCCCTCAGAGCCAACTGCACATTATTGATAGCTACCCCGGTATCGAGGATTTTTGTGCACCGACACTGCCCGCCCTACCGGCAACTGCAAGTGCCACGCAACAAGCCAGTAACGAGAATGCGGCGAATGCGCCCATCACATGTAGATAAGGCAACACGTGATTCCAGGCTCGAGCCACCCCCAGGAAAGCGGCGAATAGCCAACCGCTCATGGAAAGCGCACCCAACAAGGCGAGCCGCGTGCGGCCTGCACTGCGCAGTGCGACGAATGGAGCCTTTTGCAGCAACGGGAAGCCGACTCGATGCAGTAATGCACCGTTGAGGCTAAGCAGCGCGACGACAGTTACCTTGGCCCAGAGTTTCTGATTGAGCAAATACGCGTCGCCTTCATTGAGATAACCCTGAAGCACCAGCAACAGTCCGCTTACCCAAAGGGCCAGTAGTGCGAGGCTGACGATCCTCTGAGTTTCATCAAGGTACTCAAGCCTCGCCTGGTCCAGTATTTCCTTGCGCCAACTCCAAAGCTTGTGATCCGCCTGCAGCACCCTCCCCAAGGCAATACACGTAGCAAGCAGATGACCGTATACGAGAAGCATTTTGAGCATTGCCTTGACCTTATTATTGTTTTGGCGCTGCGTTCCCTGCTTCGCTGAATTGAAAACGAATGATACAAATTTGCAATTGCATTTTCAAGATGAGCATTCATTCCTAGGCTGGCACCGACCGCGATACAACTGTCGCGACAGACAGCAAAAGGCCCAGAAGCAGCCATTCACTGATTCAAGCCCCTTTGCAAAGTCACTTCCGACAGATCGTCTTACTGACGTCGATCTGATTTTGGCTTGCTCGACACATATGGATAAACGTATATTCGGATAACCACATGTACTGAAGACGCCTCCATGCTGAACCCTGCCGCCGTATTCAAATGCCTGTCCGACGAAACTCGCACGCGGGCCACCTTGCTGATCACCCGTGAGGGAGAGTTATGCGTTTGCGAACTGGTCTGCGCCCTGGACGACAGTCAGCCCAAAATCTCCCGCCACCTCGCGCAGCTCCGGGCATGTGGCCTGCTGCTAGACCGCCGCCAAGGTCAGTGGGTGTATTACCGGCTCAACCCCGAACTGCCAAAGTGGGTTCGCACCATTCTTGAGACAACCCTGGAAGCCAACGCCGACTGGCTTAAGGAAAACAGCACTCGACTCAAAGCGATGGGCGACCGCCCTATCAACACTGCCGCCTGCTGCTGACCCATCACCCGTCGAGACTGCTCATGATTACTGCGTTCGCCATTTTTCTCGTCACCATTGTGTTGGTCATCTGGCAGCCCAAGGGACTGGGTGTCGGCTGGAGCGCCTCCTTGGGGGCTGCTCTTGCACTGATTGCAGGCGTCGTGACGCTGGACGATATTCCACTGGTGTGGGGCATTGTCTGGAACGCCACCGCTACGTTTATCGCGGTCATCATCATTAGTTTGTTGCTTGATGAAGCAGGCTTCTTTCAGTGGGCCGCACTGCATGTGGCACGCTGGGCCAAGGGCGATGGTCGTCGTCTGTTCGCTTTCACAGTGCTATTGGGTGCAGCCGTTTCCGCCCTGTTTGCCAATGACGGTGCGGCGCTGATATTGACCCCCATCGTAATTTCAATACTGCTCGCATTACGCTTTTCGCCCGCGTCTACCCTGGCGTTTGTCATGGCGGCGGGCTTTATTGCCGACACGGCCAGCCTGCCCCTGGTGGTGTCGAATCTCGTCAATATCGTTTCAGCCGACTACTTCGGCCTGGGTTTCAGCGAGTACGCTTCGGTCATGGTCCCGGTCAATTTCGTTGCCGTAGGCGCCACTCTGGGGGTGCTGTATTGGTTTTTCCGTCGTGATATACCCGAACGTTATTCACTGGATGACCTACAAGATCCACGACGTGCCGTGCGAGACCCGCTGACGTTTCGCGTCGGCTGGATTGTTCTGGGTTTGTTGCTGATTGGGCTGTTTGCACTGGAGCCACTGGGCATTCCGATCAGTGTCATTGCGGCTGTCTGCGCCGCGATGCTGTTCGCCGTTGCGGCGCGTGGGCATGTGATTTCAACCCGACGTGTATTGCGTGAAGCGCCATGGCAGGTCGTGACCTTTTCGCTGGGCATGTACCTGGTGGTTTATGGGCTGAAAAACGCTGGCCTGACAACCTATCTGACGGTAGCCCTGAACTACTTTGCCGAATTCGGCATCTGGGGCGCCGCGTTGGGGACTGGTTTTCTCACGGCGTTGCTGTCATCCGGCATGAACAACATGCCTACGGTGTTGGTGGGTGCGCTGTCGATTCAGGCCAGTGACGCCACCGGTGTGGTGCGTGAAGCCATGATCTACGCCAATGTCATCGGCTCTGATCTGGGCCCGAAAATCACGCCTATCGGTAGCCTGGCAACACTGCTCTGGCTGCACGTTCTGGAGCGCAAGGGCATCCGCATCACCTGGGGTTATTACTTCAAGGTGGGTGTCGTTCTGACGCTGCCGATTCTGTTCATCACCTTATCTGCCCTGGCCTTGCGCCTGGGCGTTTAGCACCTGCCCGTCTGGAAAGAGGAGTCGTCATGCGCGTTCTGTTCATGTGTACCGCCAATAGCTGTCGCAGCATTCTGTCCGAAGCGATGTTCAATCATCTCGCACCGCAAGGCTTCCAGGCGATCAGCGCCGGCAGTTTCCCCAAAGGACAGGTTCTGCCGCGCAGCCTGACCACGTTGCAAGAGGCCGGGATTGCGATCGACGGGTTAAGCAGCAAAGGTAACGACGCCTTCGAGGCCAACCCCCCGGACATTGTTATCACCGTCTGCGACAAGGCCGCCGGTGAAGCGTGTCCGGTCTACTTCGGACCGGCCCTTAAGGCCCACTGGGGACTGGAAGATCCATCAGAGGTGAAGGGTGATGAGACAGTCGTCGCCGCTGCATTTCACTCGACGCTTGCGCGCATCGAAACGCGCTGCCGGGCGTTCCTCACCCTGCCCTTCGCCCAACTTGATCGCGACGCACTGAAGCGCGAACTCGACCGCATCAGCACACTGTAACGGGAGCCCCCATGACCAACCCACTGCCTAATCTCGACGCGTCATTGATTTCGTCCATTGCCAGTGACGACGGCCGACACAAGCCGCGAATCCTGTTGCTGTACGGCTCGACCCGCGCACGTTCATTCAGTCGGTTGCTGGTCGAAGAAGCGGCCCGTCTGCTCGAACACTTCGGTGCAGAGACGCGGATCTTCAATCCATCGGGACTACCGCTACCGGATGACGCACCCAACGATCACCCGAAAGTTCAGGAATTGCTTGAGCTGATGCAATGGTCTGAAGGGCAGGTCTGGTGTTCACCCGAGCGCCATGGCTCCATGTCTGCCATATTCAAGGCCCAGATTGACTGGGTGCCGCTGGCCCTGGGCGCCGTTCGCCCGACCCAAGGGAAAACGCTCGCCGTCATGCAGGTCAGCGGCGGTTCCCAATCCTTTAACGTGGTCAATCAGCTTCGCGTGCTGGGACGCTGGATGCGGATGTTCACGATCCCTAATCAATCTTCCGTGCCGAAGGCTTTTCTGGAGTTTGACGAAGGGAACCGCATGAAACCGTCCTCGCTGTATGACCGGGTGGTAGACGTCATGGAAGAACTGGTGAAGTTCACGTTGCTGCTGCGCGAGCGCCCGGATCTGGTTGACCGCTACTCGGAACGCAAGGAGTCAGCGGAAGAACTGACTCAGCGTGTGAATCAACGGTCTATTTGAAAGCAGGGATGAAGCCAAAGCGTTTGGCTTCATCCTGCAAAAAGGTTTGTTCGAGGAGTACGCCCAGTTCGGTCGCGGCCACGGGCATGACCTTGCTGCGTTCGACGGGACGCCGTAAAGCGTCTGCGATCCACCCGCACTTGTCCTATCCTTCTATCCAACCAACAACTCCGGTCACCGATATGCCCGCCCCCGAATCCACCCTCCTCGACAGCTGGCACCACAACGCCCAATCCTGGATCGAAGCCATCCGCACCGGCGCCATCGAAAGCCGCCTCAAGGTCACCGACCAGGCAATCCTGCTGGCGGTGCTGAGCCGCCAGCCAGAGCGCGTGCTCGACCTGGGCTGCGGCGAGGGCTGGCTGTTGCGCGCGCTGGCTGAACGGGGCATCGAGGCGGTCGGTGTGGATGGCGATGCAACGCTGGTCGAGGCGGCGCGGGCGGCGGGCTCTGCGCAGGTGCATCTGGAGAGCTATGAAGCGTTGGTGGAAGCGAAGGTGGACATCGGCCGCGACTACGACCTGATCTGCGCCAACTTCGCGCTGCTGCACCAGGACATCATCCCTCTGCTCGCGGCCATGAACGCCCTGCTCGCCCCGGGCGGCGCGCTGGTGATCCAGACGCTGCATCCGTGGACCGTGGCGGCGGGCGACTATCAGGATGGCTGGCGGGAAGAGACCTTCACTGGGTTCAAGGGGCAATGGCAACCCATGCCGTGGTATTTCCGCTCCTTGTCCAGTTGGCTCAATGCGCTGGACATGGCCGGTTTTCAGCTGGCCGCCCTGCAGGAGCCGCAGCACCCGCAAAGTCCTGTGCCGCAGTCATTGCTGTTGGTGGCCGAGCAGCGGGGTTCGGTACTCTTCAGTAATTCCCTTCCCGCACCAACCGCCTGACCTCAGCCTGTATGGCATAAGCCGGCGCCTCCACAGCATTGAAATCCTGTGTATACCGCTGGGCAAATCCTTCTACCCCCCACTCCTGATATTGCTGCACATGCTTTAATTCGTGAGCCCAGAGCGCGACGTCCTGTTCTGCGGTTTGAGCGTCCCGGAAGAGGATGATGTCGATCAGCGTCACGGCACCGACATCGGGATTTTGCAGCATGGCAGTGGCGGCGCTGAATTGGCCGTTGTCGCTCACTTTGTAGCGCGCGGCGTCGAGGACGCTGGGGTCGTACCAGCGCAGCAGTTGTTCCCGGATGTGCGGTGGGATGGGTTGGATGCCGGCGCTGGCTGCTTCAGCGCGGGCTTGGGTCAGCCACAGCGCCAGGGCAGGTGCCGCGATCTGGTAGATGCCATCAGGCACCAGGTCTGGCAGGCAGATGCAGCCGTCCAGGCACACTTGTTTCTCGCCAGGTGGGCAGGCGTTGGTCTGGGCTGACACGTCAAGAGTCAGGCAAAGAACAAACAGCGCCACCAGGCGCGTGGTGATGGGCGACATTGGGCGCTCCAGGGACGGACGCAGCGCGAACAGTGGGCCACCATTGATCGACGATCCGCATGGCTTTAGCGTAGTCCCGAACCAAGCGCCCCCAAGATAATCGCAGGAAGCGACAGACCACTGTTTCCTGCGAATCCTCACTTTAGTAGACATGCGTCCGTGGCAGCTCTTGGCTGGTAGCAGCCCGTCGCGACCGGTTGAATCCACAGCCAATTGCAGTCCTTCGCGACAGGCAGTAACCGGACATAAGCGGTCGAAGCTGCATCGCATCGAGTACCGACTCATGCGCCCAGCACTAATCTACACTCCTGGCTAATGGTTCGATCAATGCTGTATCTGACATCGGCAACGCAAGTAGATGTCCAACCTCCGTCCCACTTCACTAGATAGAGGTCAGTTATGCCCAGCATCTCCATTCGAGCACTGCTCACCACTATCTTGGTCACGGCCTCCTGCTTATCAGGCGCTGCCGAGTCCGCAGCAGCGAAAAGTACAGGAGAGAACGATATGTCCCACCCTTCGGCATTGTCCTATGAAGTACTCGTTACTGACGGGGTAACTAGGGCGAGCGATAAACGCCTACCCAATGGTGATCGCATCGTTTCATCGCCGATCACCTCAACCCTGATCTTCGGGAAAACCGACGCTGTGCTGATCGATCCGCCAATGAGCCGTGAGCAAACGCAAAAGGTCAGCGACTGGGTTGCGCAATCCGGTAAGCACTTGAAATACATCTACGTGACCCACGGACATGGCGATCACTGGTTCGGCACTGAACAGATCCTCGAGCGGTTCCCAGGGGCCACTGTATATGCCACCGAAGGCACGATCCGACTCATGCATCAGCAGGCCACTGTCGGACGCGAAAAGGTATATGACAAGGACTTTCCCGGGCTCATTGGAAAGACCGATGTTATTGCTCAACCGATACCTGCTGAAGGCTTCACGCTTGAGGGCAATACCATCCAGGCCATAGACGTCGGTCATACAGATACTGACGACACCACGGTGCTGTATGTGCCGTCCATGGGACTGGTGGTGGCCGGCGACGTTGCCTACAACGGTGTACACCAATATCTCCTCGAAGGCGGCAACGGGGGGCTCCAAGCTTGGGTCAAGGCGATCGACCAAGTAGAAGCTTTGAAACCGCGCATCGTTATTGCTGGGCACAAACAGAAAAATCGTGCCGATGATCCAGTCATTCTGGAGCAGACCCGCCAATACCTGTTGGATGCCATAGAACTACTCGCCGAGAAGCCGACCCCACGTGAGTTCTTCGACAAGATGATCGAACTCCACCCCGACCGCATCAATCAAGGACCGCTCTGGTACAGCGCTATCGGACTGCTCGGAACGCCGACTGCATCTTCGGGCGACGCCCCCCAGCCCAAGAATTAAACCTTTACCCGTCTAGCGGAGGATCGCTCCCATGCCTAGTTTATTGACCCGTATAGTACTTCTCGCAAGCCTGGTTACAGCCCCGTATTTCGCGTTTGCGGCTGAAGAAAAAGTCACCTTCTCCGTTGAGGGAATGAACGTCGTCGGCACCCTGAACCTGCCCGACGGCGTTAAGAAGCCCCCGGTAATTCTGTTACTTCACAGTTTCGGGGGCAGTAGGGATGAGGGGATCATTCCGGCCGTCAATGAAGGTATCTATGCCCGGGCCGCACGTCTTTGGGCCGAACAAGGCATTGCCAGCCTCCGTATCGATTACCGTTTTGATGGCGACAGTGATGGTGCCAAGACCGACGGCACACTCGATACGGATGTTGAGGATGGGCTGGCTGCGCTCGACTTTCTGGCCAAGTCCGGGCGCGTCGACGCCAACCGCATGGCGCTTGTTGGATGGAGCATGGGCGGAGCAATTGGTGCTGCTGTAGCAGGACGGACCCCGCATAAACTCGACGCGGTCGCACTTTGGAACCCTGCGACCAATATGGGAGCCGCTTTCCCGCTGCTGTGGGGCGCCGAGAAGATCAAGGAAGCGTTGCACAGCGGTGACACCCCCGTCGCACTGGCAGTACCTGGTGGTGGCGAGGTCAAGCTTAAATCCGCGTTCTTTGTCAGCTTGATGACCCTCGATGCCGCCGCCGAGATCACCCATTACAAGGGGCCACTGCTCGTCGCCGTCGGCACTAACGACGACATCGTTTCTCCGCAGCCAACCCTCGGAAAAAGCTTTATCAGCTATCACTCCGGAGAACATGAGCTGCTTGTCCGGCCCATGGATCACGCCTTCAACATAACAAAAGACGAGAAGCAGATCGACGAGCTGATTTCGACGACAGCTACCTTCGTCAAGAAAACACATTCACTGATCCCGGTATCCCCGACTATTTCAAGTTGCTTGAAACGAGTCCGTTGCCGTTGACTAATGACTGGCAAGGGGCTTAGTCGCTAAAGCCGCATGACGTGACCGTGTTCGGCGAATGCGTGAGCGTCAACACGAAGACCACGCAACGGCACCTGGACTCAGACGTTGACCAGAAAAGAACCGTTCCATGTCTCAGTCGAATCAACAAAAACGGCCGTTTTCCGCCCTTCATGACTGACTGCTTTGGGTTACTGCCCGTCACGACAGGCAGCAATCGGCCGATTCTGTTGAAAAAGTCGGCCATGGTTTCTACGGCAGAAAAGTACGCGTTTGAGATTGAAATTTTTACTTTGAGCAGAGGATTCCGGGCTCAGATTTCACACAGCTGCGCGTAAAAAAGTCGTTTTTAACAGTCAATATGCGGGCAGTCTGGAAGGACCGACTTTTTCAACACAATCGGTCGATTGCGGTCCTTCGGGACAGGCAGCTATCGGCCCAGAGTGTGTAAAAACGTCAGATTGGGTTTTTTATATCGACGCTAGGAGACCGTGCTCACGTTTCGCAAACTGATCAAGGCCACGACGCTTCCAGGAACAGTTAAAACGGCTCAGCAGCCTCTTAAAGTCATTTGGACGGGGTAAAAAAGACCGGTTTTTACGCCGTTAATGCTTTCATCAAGCCAGTGGTGCCGATGATTTTCATGACCCTTTTCAGGTTGTAGGCGAGCACATTCAGGCTCATCTCGGCACTCACCCCGTTAAGCTTTCGGGTCAGGAAGTGTGTCGCGCCCATCCATTGCTTGAGCGTCCCGAAGGGATGCTCAACCGTCCGTTTTCGGATCCGCATCATTTCCGGTGCGTTGCTCAGTCGGGCCTGCATTTCCTCCAGTACGGCTTCATGCTCCCAGCGTCGAACTCGTCGTTCCGTACTCGGTGTGCACTGCGATTTCAAGGCGCAGCTCCGGCATTTCGAACTCCAGTAACGGTGCAACGTCAGGCCTTTTTCAACGTTGGTGTAGCGCCAAATGAGCGCTTCTCCAGCCGGACAAATGTATTCGTTTTTTACCGTGTCATAGATGAAGGCATCGTTATTGAAACGCCCGTCTGCTTTGGCTCCAGAGGTCATCGGCTTGGGCACATAGGCGGTGATGCCTGCATCGTGACAAGCCAGGATTTCTTCGCTTTTGAAGTAACCTCGGTCAGCCACTACCGAAAGCGTTTCTGACGCCATCGCCTCGCGGGCCTGCTTGGCCATCGAGCTGAGTTGATCGCGGTCGGAACCGACGTTGGTAACCTCATGCGCAACGATCAAATGGTGCTGGGTATCGACCGCTGTCTGCACGTTGTAACCGACGATTCCCGTGCCGCGAGTTATCATGGAGCGGGCGTCTGGATCGGTCAGTGAGACCTGTTTATCCGGCGATTCGTTGAGCTGAATTTCAATGACCTGTAGCTCTTTCATCTGAGCTTTGAGCTTGTCGATTTTCTCTTGCAGACGAGCAGCCTTGGGCTGAGCGATTGGGGTTCTTGCTGATCGGCTTCGTCGAGCGCAGTCAGATACCGATTGATACTCGATTCAATTTCTTCCATTCGCCGCTTCAGCTTGGCGCTGGTGAAATTGCGGTCGCGGTTGTTGGCGGCCTTGAATTTACTGCCATCGATGGCAACCAGATTTTCTCCGAATAATCCCAGCTGCTGGCACAGCACCACGAACTGGCGGCAGACGCCTCGGATGGCCTTGCTGTTGTCTTTTCGGAAGTTGGCGATGGTCTTGAAATCGGGCATCAAACGCCCGGTCAGCCACATCAGCTCGACGTTGCGTTGGGCTTCTCGTTCCAGGCGCCGGCTCGACTGAATACGGTTCAGATAGCCGTAGAAGTAGATCTTCAGGAGGACAGCGGGATGGTAAGCCGGCCGGCCAGTATCTGCCGGTATGGCGCCTTCAAAACCCAGCTTGACCAGGTCAAGTTCGTCGACAAAGACGTCGACCACGCGTACCGGATTGGTATCCGTGACGTAATCGTCGAGGCTCTCGGGAAGTAAGTGCTTTGGCCTCGATGTTCACCTTGAATAAAGCGCTTCATGGGCGATCCTTGCGATGAAATCCTCAGAAATCATAGCAAGGGTTCGCGAAAGCGTTTTTACACACTCTGGGCCAGGAACGGACGTTCGATCCATGCCTGCTTTCAGCCAAAAAGAGAAGCTGGCCTTCTCCCGCAGGCCCGTATTGCTAAAGTTCCCGACTCACCAGCCGACAGCTTTCGTTCCCACTTCACGGATGATTTTAATGTTCCGCTCTCTTTTTTCCGGCGTTGCTTTGCTCGCCTTCGGCGCCGCCTGCACTGCCCAAGCCCAGACCGTCACCACGCCCGAACAACTGCTGACTGAGTTCTCTCGTTGCGATGCGCATTTCTTCGAGAGCCTGCGCGATGCCCGCCTGCCAGCAGGTACCTTACGCCTGAGTGACTACGGCTCGGTCAAGGCACCGACCATCATGAGTCCGCTGCAGGAAGGTGGCACTTACCAGCACTTCGAAACGCCCCTGATCGTTAACGGCGTGCGTATGGTCGGCTATTACAACCAGGCCGAAACCATCAAGAACGTCGGCAATTTTCTGTTCTGGGGTTTTGTAGCCGATGGCTTGCCGCAAGAGGTGGCCGCAAAACTCAAGCCGCTGATCGTTGACAACGCACGCTTTGTCAGTCAGGGCAAAGCCATTACCCGCGCCGAAATTCGCCGCGTCGGTGACCCGATCGGCCAATGGCGCACCGAAGAACTGACCGGCCCCGGCATCGCCACGCCGTTTGGTTTTGTAGACCGCGTGCTGATCGTCGACACGGGCGACACGATACCGCCGCTCGCGGGACACACCACCGTGTTCTGCTCGCTACAAGGCACCGTGACCGCGCCGCTCTTGCAGGTCTATCGCCCTGACCTCAACGCTCATCTGCTCGACTGACAAGGATGCTTATCATGAATACTCGCTGGCCCGCACTGATCGCCTGCTCCGTCATCCTCACGGGTTGTGCAGGGATGCAGAACCCGCAAAAAGCCAACCTTGTCCACTGCGCTAATCAGTTAAAGGCGTCCAAAGCCGAAAACTACCCTCTGGTGCTGCAGGAAGGTGATCTATGCCTGCAGAAAAATACGCTGCCCGCCTCGCTGCAAAGTTTGATTTACGCGGTGCAGGCCGACGCCTACAGCAACCTCAAGCACTTTCCCGAAGCCGTGACCGCCAAGGAAAAATCCATGCAACTGGCGGTCAAGCCTGATCCGCGCACCAACCTGGACTTGAGCGCCATGTATCGCGACGCTGGCAACCCGAAAAAAGCCCTTGAACTCGTGCAATACAACCTTGACAACGGGATGGGAGAAGCAGGAAAGGGTTCCGGCTTCCACATGCCGACCTACTATCATCTGGGCCTCGCGCTGACAGACCTGGGTCAGTACCGAGAGGCCGCTGAAGCATTCAGCACCGGCCTTCAGCGCCAGCCGGACTATGCCTGGGCCTATTATGCGCGCGGGATCGCGTACGACCATTTGGGAGGCAGGGACGACGCCAAGGCCGACTTCATGAAGTTCTCGCAAATCGCCAACAAGAAGTACGTGCTGGAGGAGCACAAGGCCAAGCTCGCCGAGTACAGGATTTCCATGCCGTAATAGGAGAGCTGGCTTAGTGGCGAATGCGGTGGGTCAGCGAGCGCGGAGTGACCGCTTGCGTCGCATCTCAGATGAGGGAACGATCACCTCTGCTCCCCCCCCGGGCGACGAAGCGAACCAAATGCGTCGGGGCCCCTTATAGCCCCGACGTCACTAAATCTACAGACTCGATCGCTACTCATGGCAGCTTTCTGTATCAATCCTAACGCAAGGGAACGACTGTTACTGGCCGATTTATGCCCATAGCGAAGGGCAGAAAACGGCCAAAAGCGGTCGCTCGCTACTGATTCCGACGCGTTAACGCTCAAAGCCATGGCCGATCAATCCCACCAACACCTCCACTGCCTCACTCAACTCCCCCGGGGCCAACATCAGTCGTAATTCATTCACGGGTAGCTCAGGAAACCCGTCAGCCACAGTCAGCACGCGCATGCCTTGACGCACTTGGGCACGGTCGACGATGCCAATGGCCAATCCGGCCTCAATGGCGGTTTCCAATGCGGTGACCCCGGCGCTCATGATGACCGCCCGCCAGCGACGACCTTGCTGGGTCAGCGCGTCAACAGCCACGCTTCGATACGGGCAACCCTTGCCGTGCAATGCAAGGGGGACCGGTTTGGTGAGGTCCTGTATGTAGTCGTGGGCGGTAACCCAGACGGGTTGGGTGATGCCGAAGGTCTTTATGCAGCGCATCTGCGGCGCAGCAACATCAACCGGCGCCACTAACAGTGCCATATCCAGCTGCCCACGCTGAAGGCGGGTGTTCAAGCGGCCACTGGCACCGGTTTCTACCTCCAGTTCTATGTAAGGAAAATCCGCCGTCACGTGCGGCAGCGTACAACCCAGTACCGCGCCGGCGTACTCCTCGGAAATGCCCAGCCTGACTCGACCACTGGCCACCGGCGCGGTAAAGCTAGCAAGCAGCCGGTCGTGGAGCTACTCAGGGCTTACCGGGGTTCAAAGTCGAGTAACCCGTGAAGAACCAAAAAAAGCCCCGCACTTCAACCGAAGGCGGGGCTTTTGATCTGGCTGGCGTCACTTCAGATCGGTTACATCGCAGTATGGAAAATCTGCTCGATCTCGTCCTGATTGGCAGGACGCGGATTGGTAAAGCCGCAGGCATCCTTCATGGCATTGGTTGCCAGGATCGGGATATCGTCGGCCTTGGCGCCCAGTTCGGCGAGGCCGCTCGGAATACCGACATCCGATGACAGTTTACGGATGGCGGTGATGGCCGCGGCAGCGCCTTTTTCCGCATCCAGATGCTGGGTGTCGACACCCATTGCGTTGGCGATATCTTTAAACCGGGCCGGGCATACGCTGGCGTTGAAGCTGGCGACATGGGGCAGCAGGATCGCATTACAGACGCCGTGAGGCAGGTCGTAGAACCCACCCAGTTGGTGCGCCATGGCGTGGACATAGCCCAGCGAAGCATTGTTGAAGGCCATGCCGGCAAGAAATTGCGCGTAGGCCATATTTTCCCGGGCGGTCATGTCGTCACCCTGGGCAACGGCAGTGCGCAGGTTGGCCGAGATCAATTCCACGGCCTTGAGTGCACAGGCATCGGTGATCGGCGTTGCCGCAGTCGACACGTAGGCTTCGATAGCGTGGGTCAGCGCGTCCATGCCGGTGGCGGCGGTCAGGCCTTTGGGCATGCCTGCCATCAGCGAAGGATCGTTGACCGACAACAGTGGGGTGACGTTACGGTCGACGATGGCCATTTTCACGTGCCGGACTTCGTCGGTAATGATGCAGAAACGGGTCATTTCACTCGCCGTTCCGGCGGTGGTATTGATCGCGATCAACGGCATCTGTGGCTTGGCGGATTGATCCACGCCTTCGTAATCACTGATGTGCCCGCCGTTGGCGGCGCACAGGGCAATGCCCTTGGCGCAGTCATGGGGTGAACCGCCGCCCAAGGAAATAATGAAATCACAGTCGCTACGGCCAAGCAGCTCGAGGCCTTTCTCGACATTGCTGACCGTCGGATTCGGTTTGGCGCCATCAAACAGAGTGGAGTTGATGTCCTGCTGGGCCAGAAGGCTGGCTACCTTGGCGGCCACGCCGGCTTTGGCCAAGCCTGCATCAGTGACGATCAAGGCTTTACGGAAACCATATTTGCGGATTGCGAGCATCGCTTCGTCGAGACTGCCAATGCCCATCATGTTCACGGATGGAATGAAGAAGGTGCTGCTCATGATAAATCCTCTTTTATTCTGGAAACCCGGAAATCAGGTGAGGTCTTCTACTCATATCGCAGGCTGTGAGGCGGGTCTGAGTGTCATCATTGACGAAGTTCAGCGGGAGACGTGCTGCATCAAGTGTTCAGGCGAACAGTGTTTTAAGATGCAGAGGTGGATGGGCCATCGCAGCCGGTATCTTTTGATCATGGGATTGAGCCTAAACCTATGACGCCAGACTGGAATGGTCCTTTGGCTTTCATTGGCACCTCCTTTAGTACTGGGAGGACATGCGCCCCGACAAGTCCGGAGAGAGACGAAGGACACCCAGAAACTCAACCGTGCACCAGGTAGGCTCCTGACGGAACCCGATATCGCAGCTTCTTGCAGCTGCCGGGTGCGGGCTGATGCCCGGGCGGGCGATCAGGAAACCAGATTCGGCATTTACCCGGAGGCGGCCAATGACCGCGGGGAATCTCAACCTCATCGTACGCGGGCTCTGGCTCGACGGAAGCCACTGGCAACTCTCCTTCGGGCCGTGGCCCGCCAGCCGTCGGCGAATCCGATACCCTCTCTGCCATTGCGCTAGCGAAGTTGCCAGCGTTGGATTGTTCAGCAGCGGCCATTTCTGCTTCGCGGCGCCTTTTGGCCTCCTCTTCGAGCCCCTTCTGTTCTGCGACCGGGTCCTCTTTGGCGTTGGGTGAGGTACTCGAAGCCTTGGCCTGCTGCGCCGCCTGGATCAATTGGAAGTTGCGGTTGCGCAACTCGACGTTGCGACCCACCCGCATGTTCGAGCGCGCCGCCAACGTTTCAGCCTGCTGGTACTGCCCCTGCTGAAGACGCAACACACCGAGGTAATGCAGCGTCGCGGGATTGTTCGGCTGGATATGCAGGGCACGCTCCAGCGTGGCAGCGGCTTGGTCCAACTGGCCATTTTCATACTGCCGCGAGGCGGTTTCGATTAGCGTGGTTGATGCGCTGTTACTTTGCGAGGGCGCTCTTCGCTCGGCAGCAACCGAGCAAAGCGACGCGACGGCGCAGAACGCCAGGATGAGACCCGGCAGAAAACTCTTGGTTGGCATCAGGGGGCGGACTCGGCTGATCTAGGACGGCACTGCCGTAAAACAGGCCACCAGCGCTGCTCGGCATCGCCGATACAGGGCCCCTGTTGACCTGGCCAGTACCCTGAAGTTCCCGCTGCAACGGCCACTGCGGACGGCGTGGAATCCGCAGCCTTCTCATGCTGACTGTCTGCGCCAGGTGCCGGGTGATGTGCCGAACTGGCGTTTGAATGCTCGACTGAACGCAGCTTCGGATTCGTAGCCAACTGCAAAGCCAATTTGCGCCACATTACCACGACCTTCACGCAGGTGTTGAGCCGCCACGTGCATACGCCAGAGCGTCAGGTATTGCATTGGTGGCTGTCCGACCAATGTCGTGAATCGCTCCGCAAATACCGAGCGCGACATGCCCACTTCAAGCGCCAGGGCTTCTGCCGTCCAGCCCTCGGTTGGACGAGGATGGAGCAGCGCCAGTGCGCGCCCGAATTGCGAGGAAGCAGAATGAGTTCGCCTGCCCGTACGTCGAGGGTGGCGCCATCGTCGATTCGCAATTGCATATGCCCCGCCGCGACAAAATGCGACGCAATGATATGTCGAGGTGCTGCCAGGAACGGTTTGCAATCGTCTGCCGAGATTCTTCCGTTGATGCACCAGGGCGCAGTGAACTCAGCCTCAAGGAAGCCCCCTCCAGACAGCCGAATCACACGCAAGACATCAGAAAGCGCATCCAACAATTGCCAGCCCTCCTTTACGGAGTCCGGAGCATGTAATCAGGCGCACTGGTCATTCGCCGCCTGAACTGCGAGGCCTAGATTAGCACCAACGTGGACTCAGTGATCGAGACGATCCCTAGGCGCTTCACCAATGGTCATTGGCTCCGACGTTAACCGTAATTGCCCCTTCCAACTCGACCAGGGAAGCAGGAGATCAATATGAACACCGTCGCCAACATACCCAGCTCAGATTCGGGCAACGCCGCCCGTTATGCTCAAATCGTCAGATCATCGAAGAAAGCGGAATGGCAGATCGATCGCGATTTGCTACAGGACCGCACCTTTGACTTCTCGCGAAAATTCTTGCCCGACGGACTATCGCGGATCGACCGCCTGACCTTTCTCACCGCGGACGATGCGCGCCTGCTTAGCCAGATTCAGGGCCGAACCTATGCGTATATCTTTGGCCTGGTCGAGCGTTTTATCAGTGCCAAAATGCTCGATCAAGGTCGGGCGCATGTATTTGACGATCAGCTCGCACTCGAAGCGCTGTTGCGCTTTTCCAACGACGAGATCAAGCATCAGGAGCTGTTCCGGCGCATTGAGGCGATGATGGGTACTCAATTGCCAGCGGGATATCGTCAAGTTGCCGATCCAAACGATGTGGCGCGCGCGGTACTTGCGGCCAGCACCTGGTCGGTACTGGCGCTGACCTGTCATATCGAGCTGTTTGTTCAGACGCACTACGTGCAAAGCATCGCCCCGCGCGAGGAGGTGTGCCCACTGTTCAAGGATGTCTTCAAATTTCACTGGAAGGATGAAAGCCGGCACGTCGTACTCGATGAACTGGAGTGGAAGGCGGAGCACGCGAAACGCTCGCCAGCCGGGCGCGACCAGGCAGTGAACGATCTGATTGCGCTGGTGGCGACCGTCGACGCAATCCTGCAGGCACAATCGGCATCCGATGCCGACTACTTCATTCGAAATGCTTCACGATCGTTCAGTGTCGATGAGACAGCGCAAATCAAAGCCTCCGTGCTGAGTGCCTACCGCTGGCAATACATTATCTCGAGCGTGCAGCATCCACACTTTGGCCGGCTGCTTACGCACATGACAACACCTGCACAGATGTCTAGGATTCAGACCGCGCTGGCATCCATCATGAGCAATTGATCGACAGGGGGCGGCCGACCGCGCGTCGGCCGAGCGGCTGTGGGATGACGTGCTGAAAATGATTGATTGAGGATGGCAGCCATGACGATTCCGATGTGGATGCTGCTTGGATTTGCGACCTGGACTTTGCTGCTGTTGATGGCAACCGTCGGGGTGTATCGCTGGGTCAGAATCCTGTTCTCGAATGTTCCGATTGCCTCTTTCCGAAGCGATCAGCTCGAAGGCGAGGATTGGTATCGGCGCGGGACAAGAGCACACGCGAACTGTGTGGAAAATCTGCCTGTCTTTGGCGTCATCGTTTTCGTGATTTCAGCCCTTGGTGTCGAGGGCCCTGCAGTGAGCTACTTGTCGATAATCGTGCTGATCGCTCGCGTGTGCCAGTCTCTGGTTCACGTATCCCATGTGCAAGCCGATGCGTTCGTGGCGGTTCGATTTACCTTCTTTTGCGTGCAGTTGGTCTGTTTTCTCGCACTCATTGTTATAGCCACTTGTTACGGCGCATGAATACAAACGGAACCGATGTGGTACAAGCCGTACTCGCTCGTGAAGGTTAGGAAACCGCGATAAGGGCTTGTTCGGCCATACACCACTCCATTTAAGACTTGATACAAAGAGCTTTGGAGAAATAGAGACGAGTCTTCCAAGACCTTCCGTCCTACGGAGGGCGCGGTCACTCGCCGAACCGGCATTGCCTGAATACCTCAACAAACCCTAACGCCCCATCAGCGAACTCGCCAACAACGCCTCCAACCCCATCGGCTTGGCAAAATAATAACCCTGGGCCTGCCCTGTGCCCATTTCGCGCAGCAAGACCAGCGTCGCTTCATCCTCGACACCTTCGGCCACCACACTCAGGTCCAGCGATTCGGCCATACGCACAATCGCCCGGACGATCGCGCGACTGCGAGCGCTGGTGGTCAGTTCGAGGATGAACGACTTGTCGATCTTCAAGCCGCTGAAACGGTATTGATGCACATAGCTCAGGGATGAAAACCCTGCACCGAAGTCATCGAGCACCACCGACATGCCGTTGTCGGCCAATTGCTGCATAGTCAGTCGGGCAATCGCCGGCTCCGCCACCAGCGCACCTTCGGTCAACTCCAGGCAGATCCGCGACGGCGAAACCCCATGCCGCGCCAACAGCGCAAGCACATCACTGGCGAAGTCGGGACGCGTCATGCTGTAGCTGGAGCAATTGACGTGCACCGCAGGCCAGTTGGCGTGCTCGGGCTGTGCGAGGATCAGTGCAATGCGGTTGAGCATGTACAGGTCCAGTCGACCGATCAGACGCAGCCCCTCAACATCCGGCAAAAACTCGCCCGGCGCGATCACCCGGCCGCCCGGCTGATGCCAGCGGATCAGCGCTTCAAGGGCCAACAGTTCTCCGCTTTCGACGCTGACAATCGGTTGGAAATATGGCAGCAATTCGTCGGTACGCTTGAGCGCGTTGCGCAAGGCCCCTTCCCGCTCAACCTGGTCCGAGACTTCACGACGCACTTCCTGATTGAACACCGCGTAGCTGTCGCGCCCGGCGCTCTTGACCCGGTACATCGCCGCGTCGGCGTCGCGCAGCAAGTCGGCTGGCTCCTGATGGAACTGACTGTCGGCGCTGACGATCCCGATGCTGCAGGACGAAAAAACCTCATAGCCATTGATTAAAAACGGCAGGTCAAACGCCACCAGAATCCGTTCAGCGATGTCGATCACCACGTCCAGCGGCGCCTCGGGAGCGAGCACGGAAAACTCATCGCCCCCCAGGCGCGCCAGCATGTCGGTGTCGCGCAGACAACCGCGCAAACGGTGGGCGGCCTGCATCAACAGCAGGTCGCCAAAATGGTGGCCGAGGCTGTCGTTGACCAGTTTGAAACGGTCGAGATCGATGAACATCACCGCCAGGGGTCCGCCTTCGCTGCCGAACTGCGACCAGGCCAGATTGAGGCGCTGTTGCAGGTAGGTACGATTCGGTAGCCCGGTCAGCGCATCGTGGGAGTTTTCGTGTTGCAACTTGGCATTGGCGTGATCGAGCTCGCGGGTGCGGTTCTGCACCCGGGCTTCCAGCTTGAGATTGGCGGCATGGATCGCTTCGGCGGCCGTGCGTCGCGACAACGCGGTGTCGATGTGCCGCGACACGAACGTCAGCAGTTCCTGGTCACGCAGGGTATAGCGCACCTGCGAGGTATAGCTCTGCACCGCAAGCACGCCACGCACCACATCGCCATCGAACAAGGGGATGCCCAGCCAGGAATAGGATCGGAAATACACATCGGCAACTTCGATTTCACCGTGCGCAGTCAATCGGTCAGCTTCGTCGGCGTCAATCAGGCAAGGTCGGCGCTGACGGATCACGTACTCGGTCAAGCCCCGGCTCCCACGCCGTGCCACCGGGCAGGTCGTCTGCCGCTCATCAACGTAATACGGAAAGGTCACTTCACGGGTCGAGTCGTCGAACAGCGCAATGTAGAAATTCCGAGCGAACAGCAGATCACCGACGATGCCATGCAAGGTTTGAAACAACTCAGCCATGTCGCCAGGCTGGCTGGACAGCTCAGTGATCTGGAACAGCGCGCTCTGCAGATGTTCGGCGCGCTCTCGCTCTGCCACCTCCTGCCTCAACGCGTCGTTGAGTGCCGACAGCTCCAGGGTGCGACGCATCACTGTCGCCTCCAGATCCTCTCGGTGCAGAATCCGGTCCAGCGCCATGGCCACGTGGCGGGCTACCACCAGAAACAGCGCGCGGTCCTCGGCGCTGTAGGTACGAGAAACGTCGTAGACCTGCATCGCGAGCATGCCAAACACGTCATCCGAGGCATTTTTCAACGGTGCGCCCATCCAGAACTCGGGACGATCACCCATGCAGTAAAAACGCTCCTCGGCCTGAGCCGCGAGAATGCCGGCGGCGTCGATCAGCAACGGCTGGCCAGTGGTCAATACCTGGCCAGTCAACGACAGGTGCGAAAGGTCAAGGTATTCGTAGTGCGAGGACTCCACGGCATCAACATCAATGATGTCGACGTAATACGGGTAGTCAATCTTGCCGCTGTGCGGATCATACAACGCGAGATAGAAGTTCTCGGCGTCGATCAGGCTAGCCAGCAGCTGGTGAACCCCCACCAGAAACACTGACCGGTCGCGGGTCGAGCTGGCCAGGTAGGTAATTTCATACAGCACACGTTGAGTAATCTGCGCACGGGCAAGGGTATTCGTCTGCACCTGAATGCCCAGGCGCTGCGCAAACTCGGCGAGCGCCGGTTCCGCGGCAGCGTCAACTGGCGCGAGTAGCCAACCCAGCACACTTTCACCTTTACCGGTCGGCCAGCTGTGCAAGTGCCGGGTCAGGCAAAAGGTGTCGAACTCTTCATTCGCAACACTTGACGGCCACTGCGCCAGTGGGTCGCCCTGCCCGACCAAATGCATTTGTTCACCAGAACGGTAAACCACCCACGCGGTGGTGTGCGCCCAGTTGCGCGCTGAGTCCAGCAGTTGATCGATCGTGTTCTCGTTGCCAGCGTAAGCCATGCAGACAGTGTCCGAATTCTCTTCAAGCCGAGATGCGACAACGTCGCAATCGCTCGATTGCCGCAGGAAGTCGGTCAATGGACGAAAACTCATCAGCGCTCCCTGAGCCAGAAACTGGCAATACTGACTTACTGGTTGCTCGCAATGCGCCAGTGAGCTTCACGTTTATAGAGTTTTTATTCAATCGGTTTTTTCGAATTGTGAGTTGCTTCCTCATCAGGTCATCCTGTAAGAGCGCCAACTCAGCTAACGACTGACAAGTCGTGCCTGCGCACAATTATCCAAGTAGTTCCACCAGGAAAAGGAGCGTCCTTATGGAACCCGTCACAATTCGTACCCTGCAAAGCACTGATGCCGAGGCGTTGCTGACTTTTGAAGTGGACAATCGCGAGTGGTTCGAGCGCCACATTGACGCGCGTGGTGCTGCTTTTTACTCGGTGCAGGGTGTCACCGAGCACATTGCTGCCTATTTAGCTGATCATGCCGCCGGCATCTGGCACCCATTTGTCATCGAAGACGCTGACGGACAAATAGTGGGCAGAGCGAACCTGAAAGACATCGACACGTCCGCGCGGTCGGCAGAAGTGGGCTATCGGATTGCTCAAAGTGCTTGCGGGCAAGGACTGGCAACGCTGGCGGTGAAGCATCTGATTCAGCAGGCGCAGTTGCGTTGGAACCTTAAACAGCTGGTTGCCAACGTGTACGCTGAAAATATCGGCTCGGCAAAAGTCCTCAAGCGCTGTGGCTTCCTGATCGAACATGTATCCCGGCAAGCAGGGACTGACCAGGAGTATCGGCTTGGCCTTTCAATTTAGATGATTGAACGATGGGTCGATACGAGTCACGCAGACAAAAAAAGCCCCGCTACCGAATGCGGTGCGGGGCAAAAAACTGGTCGGTTGCGGCCAACCAAAGGAGCTCTGTAGAAAGCGTTTACGGGCCGGGGTCAGATGCATTCCTGTGCGGCGCGCTCAAAACTTGAAGGCAACAAGTTCGAGGCCAGCAAGTGCCGCTCGTAGATGAACACCTTGCCGCCGTTCCCGACCTTGTAGGCTTCCAGCACGTTATCCGCCGAGACTTTGCTCGATACCACGATCCGGTAGCTGCGCTGGGTCTGCGAGACGGTCGGGTTCAACGCGTTGCCCTGCAATTTCGGTACGACGCACTCAGCGTATTGGGCCGGGGTCTTACTGGTCTGCAAGGTCAGGGTCGGGTCGTTCGGCGCGGAGGCACAACCGGCGAGCAACAAAGCGCCAAACGCCAGGGCAGGCTCAAATAAAAGACGCATCGGTCTCATCCTGAAAATAAAAGGTTCGTTCATCACATCACCCGAATTTTCGTGAGTGGCGTGTCGTTGGAGGGGATTTTCCGGCTATTGCCATCAAAGTAGAACTTGCGTTTCATGATGGTCACTATTACCTCTAGCAATAGTTGTGCGCCGCGCAGACGGATACACACTCAATCACCACCGGAAAAGATGGATGAGGATCGCTCCTTGAGAACTTTTGACTTGATCCGCAACGCCGTTCTGCCCGATTTTCGTGACCGGGTGGCCGAGTACCTGGTCCAGTACGAAACCGTATTGTTGGGCGAACACGCGCCCGACCCAGAGCTTGCGCGGGCCACCGCCAATCAGTTGCGCGGTTATTTGCGTGGGTTGAATACCACGCGGGTGCTGGGTATGGCGGATTGGGAAGAACTGGATCGGCGGGTAGTGAATACGTGGCTTTCGTCCTGACCGACTCTTCCCCTCCACACACCTGACTGTAGCTATCAAATCCATCCCCACTGTATCTGCTTCAACCCAACGACTACGGATAGCCTTGTCTCTCATCCAGGGAAATCTGCGCTATGCCGGACGCCACCAACCTTTACCTGTTCACTGTCGCCGCCCTGCTGTTGCTGATCGTGCCTGGCCCGAACATGGCCATCGTCACCAGCCATGCCGTTGCCCATGGCTGGCGTGCCGGTTTCGCCGCAGCATTGGGAATCACCCTGGCCGACGTGCTGATGACCGCCATGGTTAGCGCGGGGCTCGGTGCGTTGGTGATGAGTTGGACGCCGGCATTTGATTTGCTGCGGTGGGCCGGGGCTTGTTATCTGATGTGGCTGGCGTGGAAGGCATTGAGTACTCCGCCGGCGGATGCTGACGCTCAACCTGCATTGGCATCGCTGCGCAAAATCTTTATCCGGGCGACCCTCAACAGCCTGCTGAATCCCAAGGCACTGTTGTTCTTCATGGTATTCCTGCCGCAATTCGTCACATTGGGAGCCAGCAGTGTCACCTTGCAACTGATGGTATTGGGTGTGTTGCTTGCGCTGATCGCCTTGATCTTTCATTCCCTGCTCAGCGTCTGTGCCGGGCAGCTGCATGGGCGCCTGCGCGCAGGCATAATCTCCAGGCGCTTGGGTGCTTATTGCTTCGCTGTCGTCATGACGACGCTGGCGGCGCGTTTGTTGGTGCTGAACCGGACAGGCTAAAGCAGCCGCATCGATATCGCTCAATAGCTGTCGCTCGTGGAGGTCACCTTTCACTGCCCCTCCAAAACCTGCACAATTGCCGGCTTTTTTCGCGACAGGAAGTCCCCATGCAACGGATTGTCATTCTGGGCAATGCCGGTAGCGGCAAATCTACCCTCGCCCGCGCCCTCGGCAAGCGCCTGAGCCTGCCCGTGGTTCACCTGGACACGCTGTTCTGGGAGCCCGGCTGGGTCGAACCCGACGCTGAACAGTTCCGCACGCGGGTCCGCGAAGCGATCGCACCGGATGCCTGGATTTGTGAAGGCAATTATGCGCGGCGAACCTTCGACCTTCGCCTGCCCCGTACCGACCTGATCATCTGGCTCGATACTTCGCGGCTCACCTGTTTCACCCGGGTGATCATGCGCAGCGTCATGAACCGCCCTCGCCCTGACCTTGCAGCAGGCTGTACAGAGAAACTCGACCGGGCGTTCCTGACCTTTCTGAACTTCGTGTGGAATTTCGATCGAGGCTATCGCCCAGGAATCGAGGCAGTGCGCCTGGCCATCGGCCCGCACATTCCTGTGGTGCACTTGCGCAGTACCCGGCAGATTGCCGCCTTTCTCGATAACTTGGCCGCAACGCCTGGAATCTGTTTTGAATAGGGGGAGGGTCACGGTCCCGGCAGTCGATCCACGCAGCCCAGCAAGGTTTATGAGAGAAAACCCTCGGCGACGAACGACTGGCTGTTACCGGCCCAGGCCGTGTAAAAACGCATTCGTCACTTTGAAGTCAGCGTTACTACGTGAAATCTGGCGTCGACCGTTTGGTAAGTAGACCTGAAATTTGCGTAGGGACGCGATTTTTGGGCTGTTTTCGTCTACCTCCGCAGATCGAAAACGTTTTTACACAGCCTCGGCCAAAAGGAGCCATTCACAACGGCCTGAAGAAACTTGAGCTATTCGGTGTTATGGAGGAGAAGACCGCGAGTTCGTCTGCAAAGTGTCGCGCTTTCGTCGCGCTTGTTCTTCCTCCGTCAGTGCCTGACGAACGAGCGCCCGAGCCGCCCAGGCGGCAGTGTCGAGTGATTCTTCGATGCTCGCGCGACTGATATCGCGCACGGCGCTCAAAGCCTCGGTGCCCATGACGATCGACAGGGCCTGCTTCAGTCGTTTGCGCGACCGAGGTGAGATCTGCTTCGGATCGATTGCTGCCCTTCGCAACCGGTTGCTATCGGCCAGAAGGGACATCGAGACAGCAAACATCAAAGGGAGCCGAACACTGAGGCCGTTGGCTGTTCTAGCCGTTCAGGCTCCTGTCCAGGCCGCCGGCAACCCTTGGCCGACCTTGGCCAGTCTGGCCGGCAAGCAGCCAGGGCCGTTGCTTGCCCATGACGACCGATACTGGCATGACGGCCGTTGGCACGATCGTAGAGACGATTGGCGTATAGATAAGTGGCGTAGAGAGCAAGCCCGCCGAGAAGCTGAACGCCATCGTGATTGGGAGCGCCAACAAGATCGGGCCATGCGGCACCGCTACGAGGACGATCACCGCTACTATCGTCGCTAGTGCGAAGCCACGGGATCAATCCACCTGCAACACTCCTTCTGCTTACACAGAATTTAGTTGCGTTGCATCGACCGGTTGAATCCACAATCAAAAGCTGTCATTCAGCTGGGTCTGCGAATTTGAGGACGATTCAAATGGGCCCTCGCTTCGGCTTGGGCTTTGTACGAAAAGTGCCTACGCCTCGATCATGCTGCGTTGAAAACAGGCTCGTGCACGAGTCCGATCGGAATACTCATTTACAACCAGTAAAGTCGGGCGCGACCCCGGCCGTTCCTCGCCTGTTTTCGGCTTGCCTGATCGCCGCTCGGCGATTTTTTCGTACAAGTGCTCAAGCCAGCAGCTCGGTGATCCACCGGGCCTGCCGGGCGATGTCTTGCACTTTCTCCTCGGGCACGGCCTGCCGCGCACGGGCGAAGTGGGTCAGGGTCTTCTGCTTCTCACGCAGCATGCGCTGCCACTTGATCAGGAACGCCGGGCTGCGTGCCTGCATCTGCAGCGGGCCGAAGTAAAGTTCCTCGGCGGTGTACATCACCGGCCCGACGCGCTCGGCGACGATGATTTCGTAGTCGAAGCGATTTTCCCGCAGCAGTTCCTCGCAGAGGATGCGGTAGCCATTTTCCATCAGCCATTGGCGCAGTGGCTGCTCGCCGCCGTTGGGCTGCAGGATCAGGCGCTCCTGGCCGCTCAGGCGCACCTTGCCGCTGTCGAGAATGTCGCGAATTGTCTCGCCGCCCATGCCGCAGATGCTGATCGCCGTGATCCCGTCTCCCGGCTCGATCGCCGCCAGGCCATTGGCCAGGCGCACGGTGATCCGCTGGTCCAGGTCGTTCTCGCGCACGGTGCGTTCGGCCGAGTGGAACGGCGTCAAGGCCACCTCGCCGGCCACCGCCGCCGCGATGGCGCCACGGCGCATCAACGCCACCGGCAGGTAGCCGTGATCCGAGCCGATATCGGCCAGGCGCGCACCTGCTGGCACATGCGCCGCCACGCGCTCCAGGCGCATGGACAATGTCTGTTCGTTCAACCGCAGTTCCTTTTTCAGTGTCCGCATCAGGTCGATATCAGCAGGTCGCGAATGGCTCAAGCACCTGTGGTATTGCCGTACCCACATTGAGAGAAATCCCCCATAAATGGGCTGTATTACCCGCATCCTGTTTCAACTTTTTTGATGGAGAACTGGCCACAGAATCAGGCAGCCCCGCTGGCGGGGAATTATAAGCTGTTAAATTTTTTGGCATAGAGAATGCTGTGAGTTCACTAGCGCATTAATTGAGAGTTTGAAGCTGTTACCACTGGAAAAACAGTTTTTCTGGGGCACTCCCTATACAGGCAACCGTTGCCTTGAAAAACACCTGCGCCGCAGATCAGGCGCGCATTGCTAGCCCTTCTGAGGAGTCACTTTCATGCGCATCGAGCCGCTAATCCTCACGCTGGTACTCATTCTCTTCATTTTTGCGATAGGGGCAGCCTGGAGTCTTATCAGCTTGTTCAGCAGTTAAGAGTCAGTGGGAAGCATTCATCATGTTTGGGTTACGGGTGGTGCAAGGTGATCTTGTTCGCAGGCAGTGCTATTGAGTTGCGCGACAGTCATTCGCTAATAATCCATCGAAGACCGCATTTGGCCAATTTGGATCGCTGCCTGCTGCTCTAGATCCGGTCGCGGTAGGGATGGCAGTTACCTGCCACCCCCCGCACAGATCCGTACGTGCGGAACTACCGCATACGGCTCCTGCCTCGGGTGTGTGACGCGAAGCGATCCTCAGGGTAAGGATGTGCATTTCTGGGTCTAGGTATGTAGAGGTCAGCAAGGCGTCCGTAGCGTGACCATTGAAGCCGATTACGCTGGCTGCGACGTTTGAGGGCTTGCCGCCATAGGCGACATACCGCCGAACGAAAACCACCAAGACGTATCAGGTTTCCCGGCACCGCGTGGTAATTGAAGTAGCCCCTGACCACCCGAGTAAGCCATTGCCCTTGAGCCCGGATGGGCTCATGACGTCGGCGCTTCAGCTCATCCCGAATAGCCAGCAGCGTCGCACGCATTCGCTTCTTGACCGTCAGTCGCAGTATTTGAAAACCACCGCTTCTGTTGGTACTACAACAGTGCGTGAAGCCCAGGAAGTCAAACGTCTCCGGTTTACCTAACCCTCGCTTCCTACGATTTCTCGCAGCAAAACGACCAAATTCAATCAGCCGTGTCTTCGAGGCATTGAGGGATAAACCGAACCTGGCCAAGCGTTCCTGCAACTGCACCAGAAACTGCTGAGCCTGCCATTGCGTCCTGAAACCCACCACACTGTCGTCCGCGTAGCGCACAACAATCACATCGCCATGGGCATGCCGCTGGCGCCATTGCCTTGCCCATAGATCCAGCACGTAGTGAAGATAGATATTCGCCAGCAATGGCGATATCACTGCCCCTTGGGGAGTCCCCTTCAGCGCAGCCACCCTACGGCCATCCTCCATAACACCCGCTTGAAGCCATTTGCAGATAAGCCCGAGCAGGCGCCGGTCTGCAATCCGGTGTCCCAGAAACATCAGCATCCATTCATGGTCGATCTCATCAAAGAACGACGTGATATCCGCATCCAATATCCAGTTCACCTTCTGGCCCTTCAGCGCGACCGTTAACGCATCCAGCGCATCGTGCTGGCTGCGTCCCGGTCGAAACCCGTACGAGAATCCCAGGAAGTCCTCTTCATAGATCACATTCAGAACGGTAACGACCGCCTGCTGTACGATCTTGTCCTCCAAAGAGGCAATGCCCAGCGGGCGCTGCCTGCCGTCGGCTTTGGGGATATAGACCCGCCGCGACGGCGTTGCCCGATAGGCTCCCCTGTGGAGCCTTCCGTGCAAATCGGTCACCCGCTGGAGAAGACCTTCCTCATATTCTCGCCACGACATGCCGTCCACGCCCGCCGCTGCATCGCGGCGCAGGGCATAGAAGCTCTGCGCCAATAACTGCGGTGTGATGTGGTGCAGCAATGCCGTGAACTGCATGCCCTTGTTCCTTCGGGCTGCTTCACGTACACCGTCAAGTCCCATCGACGCGCAGCTGATCCGGCTCAGTGTCCGGGGCGCGGGAGGCCTGTTGGTGTTTCCCTTGACTACGTCCCTTTCCTCCACTATCTCCGCAGGGCCAGGCCCTTTGTTCGATGGCTTCTCAGGTACTACGGACGTATCCGACTTCTCAGCGACGTGAACAGCAGGGTTACGGCTTTTGGCCTTTCCTGCTCCGCCCGGTGCTTGCGCACTGGGCGCCGCTGAGATCTCCCAGTTTCTGTGCGGAGGACTTCCCGACGTGCACAGGGTCTCCGACCGCGCGGGATCAGAGCATGACTGGCGTATAACGCCATGCTCCGTGTTGCCTTCTGCTTCGCTTAACAGCATCGGCATCCCGAATTCCTGATTACGCGGCTCAATGGCTGGCCCATCGGTTTCCCCTGTCAACGCTTCACCCTGCACCTCACGGTGCAACATGCATGACTCGGGGTCTGGTTGATTCGCCATTTCTTACCAGTATCGAACTTTCATCGACTATCCTCCGCCAGCTTTAACTGGCGCACTAAGCGTCCGGCAAACACGTCTAGGCAAAGCAAAACTGGCCGCAAGCGTACTTTGTGTCTGGCGAGACTGGTGCATGGATGGACAGGCGGGGGACAGAAACGACAAGCCCCGCAATTTGCAGGGCGTGTCTGGGCACAAGATCACGCCGGGCCAACATCCAGTCATGCAGAGCTTCAATGACGCAGTTTCAAGGCTTGATCTGGCCCTGATTGGCGCACAAAGAGCCCAGCCCGAGCAGCAGGGCCGAACGCTTGGGTTTCAGGTACGACTCGATCCGCGTGAGGGAGCACTGCAAGCATCCAACCCCAACTGTCACACAGAAAAGCTCGGGCCAGACGATCACGGCTGATCAACGCATAGACCAATATCGGTGCGGTCACCCACAACAGGCAGACCGGCCCCTTGGTCAACAAGGCACAGCCGAGCAGCCCGTAACTGAGCCAGACCCAGCTGCGACCGCCTTGCGCGAACAGAAAGCGCCATGCACAAAACAGCGCCAGCAGACACAGGCCGGTCAAAGGCATTTCAATTTCTGCCCGGCGGGCAAACAGGCTGAACCCGGCATTCGCCGCCAGGAACACCACAGCCAGCAGCGCCACTTGTCGCCCGGCGAATGCACATGCCTGGCGATACAAGGTCAGACAACACAGCGTCGCAAACAGCGCCGAAGGCAGGCGCACGCTCCATTCGGAGAGGCTGCCCAGCAGTGACGTGCTGACCAGGGCCAGCCAATAGAACAGCGGCGGTTTGGACAAGTACAGCTCGCCGTTCATGTACGGCAACAGCCATTGGCCAGCCTCGTGCATTTCCCGTGTCGTAACGGCGCGCCGGGCTTCATTGACGCTCAGGAATGGCAAACTCCCCAGTCCCCAGTAAAACAACAACAGGAGCAACACCGCCACGCCCAGGGTTGGCCAGTCCAGCGCGCGCCGCGCGGTTTGCATCGGCAGGAATGCCTCGCCTTCTTTACTCATACACGCCTTACTCCTTCCCCAAGATGCACGAGAATGCGTGAGTCTGCCCAACGGGTCAGCTCATCGTATTTTCGTGAACTAATAACAACGTATTGCGCCTTCACGTAAGTTCCCGCTGGTTTCCAACGGAACACGAAGTGTAGCCAAGGCTGTAAAAAAGTTAGCGTGCGCTAATCACACTTTTCAGCCCGGGAATATCAATTCTCCTTGTTCTACCCGGCTATGGCTGAGCGCGATGCTGGCAATCGAAGTAAAAAACAGCCGGTTTTTTTAAAGAAAAAAAGGGAGGGCATCCATGCCCTCCCCTCCTCTTTTCACGCGTCTGCGACAGTACTGATCAGCACCTCAAGTGGCGAGAATGAAGTCTGCGGCAGTGACGGTTGTTGCATCGGCCACACCGACCAGGCGGATGGAGTCAGCTATTCCTGCGGAGCTGATCAAGGTATCCGCACCGACATCGGTGATGATGACGCTGCCGGCAAAGGTCGCAGCAGTGACGCCGAACGCGGAAATATCGAGCAGGTCCTGGCCGCCCACTGCGTTAGCATCGAAGCCGATGATCTGATCGGTCCCGAAGCCCGCTGCGAACATGAAGATATCGTTGCCACTGCTGGCAACCATTATGTCGTTGCCAGCACCGCCAGTGACCGTATCGTCGCCGGCACCGCCATCGATAAAGTCATTGCCGCTACCACCCAACAATGTGTCGTTACCGTCACCACCGAGCAGCGTGTCGTTGCCTGTTCCACCATTCAAGACATCCGCCCCATCACCGCCGTCGAGGCTGTCATCGCCAGTGCCGCCGTTGAGGGTATCCGTACCAATGCCACCGAACAGTTGGTCGTTACCGGCGTCGCCATTCAGTGTGTCGTTGCCGCCGTTGCCGGTGAGGATGTCGTTGCCGCCGCCACCATTGAGGGTGTCATTACCCACCCCGCCGGTGATGACGTTATTCAACCCGTTACCGTTGCCGACGAAGTTGCCGACTCCGGTGTAGGTCAGATTCTCGACATCAGTGCCCAGCGTGTAGCTGGCCAGCGAAGTCTGCACGGTGTCCGTACCGCCACCCGCCACCTCGACCACCACGTCCAAGGCTGCATCGACGACGTAGGTATCGTTGCCGGCTCCCCCCAACATCCGGTCAGCACCTGCACCGCCATTGAGGAAGTCGTTACCCACCCCGCCGGTGATGGTGTTGGCCAGTGCATTACCGGTACCGGTGAAGTTACCGGCTCCCGTATAGGTCAGGTTCTCGACGTTGGCACCGAGCAGGTAGTTCGTCAGGCTGGTTTGCACCAGATCGGTACCACCACCCAGCGCCTCGGTGACAACGTCACCGACGTTGTCGACCACAAACGTGTCGTTGCCGGCACCGCCGTTCATCGCATCTGCGCCGAGCCCACCATTGAGGGTGTCGTTGCCGTCCTCGCCATTTAGGACGTCGTTGTCGTCTCCGCCGTTGAGGATGTCGTTGCCAGTGCCGCCAAACAACTGGTCCATACCGGCGAGGCCATTCAGCGTATCGTTCCCGCCCAGGCCAAACAGCACATCGTTACCTGCGGTGCCGGTGAGGGTGTTCGCCAAAGCATTGCCCTGCAGTACCACGCCCTGTACCACAACCGCCGCCGTCGCCGCAGAGGTCACCGACTCCAGCGTGCCGAAGCCATCGATGTAGCGCACGATCACTCGCAGTTGCAGATTGACCTGCGCCGCACCAGGGGTGAAGGTCGCAGCAGTCGCGCCGTTGATGTCGGTGAAGGAAGTGCCGACACCTTGCTGCCATTGGAAGCTGAATGTGCCCAGCCCATCCAGATCGGCAATCCCACCCGTCAGCGCGGTCAGCACCTGCCCTTGATCCGGTGTCGTATCGCTGATCAGCAACGCGCCTGTCGGTGCATCGTTGACGTTGGCCACCGGCCCCAGGATGTTGGACGAAGCGCTTTCGGCCGCACCGAAGTCATCCACGTAGCCAATTACCACGCGCACTTCCTGGCCGACCTGAGCCTGGCCAAGCGCGAACGTGCTACTGGTAGCTCCGGCGATGTTGACGAAGCCAGGCCCGTTGTTCGCCTGCCATTGGTAGGTGAACTGCGGATTGCTGAGGCCATCAACGTCGATGATGCTCGACGGGTCAGCGGTCAACACCTGGTTCTGCACTGCCAGCCCGGTTACGGTCGGCCCTGCAGTGGGTGCATCGTTGACGTTGGCCACCGGCCCCAGGATGTTGGACGAAGCGCTTTCGGCCGCACCGAAGTCATCCACGTAGCCGATTACCACGCGCACTTCCTGGCCGACCTGAGCCTGGCCAAGCGCGAACGTGCTACCGGTAGCACCGTCGATGTTGACGAAGCCAGGCCCGTTGCTCACCTGCCATTGGTAGGTGAACTGCGGATTGCTGAGGCCATCAATGTCGATGATGCTCGACGGGTCAGCGGTCAACACTTGGTTCTGCACTGCAAGCCCGGTTACGGTCGGCCCTGCAGTCGGTGCATCGTTGACGTTGTCCACCGGCCCCAGGATGTTGGACGAAACGCTTTCGGCCACACCGAAGTCATCCACGTAACCGATCACCACGCGCATTTCCTGGCCGACCTGAGCCTGGCCAAGCGCGAACGTGCTACCGGTAGCGCCGGCGATGTTGACGAAGCCAAGCCCGTCGTTCGCCTGCCACTGGTAGGTGAACTGCGGATTGCTCAGGCCATCGAGGTCGATGATGCTCGACGGGTCAGCGGTCAACACCTGGTTCTGCACTGCAAGCCCGGTGACGGTCGGCCCTTCGGTCGGTGTACTGTTCCCCGACGAGTCGACGATCTCCAGCGTGCCCTTGGCATCCTGATACACCGCACGGACGCGGATGTTCAGGCCCGCCACATCGTCCGCCACCCGGTAGGTGGTGCCGATCGCCCGCGATACCTCGCCAGCGGCGATAAAGGTGATGTCTTCAAAGACGCCCGACCCGGCAATGTTTTCGACCTGCCAGTAGTAAGCCACCCCACCGGTCACAGCGCCGGTCGGGTTGGCCACACTCTGGTTGTCCGCGTCGTGTACCGCCCGATCGCTGACGCGCAGCAACTGGCCGGCGACAGGCGTTTCATCACGCACACCGGTGGCAGCATCGAGGATTGCCAGATGACCCGACGGGTCGTTGTTTTGGGCGGTGCCCACTCCGGACGATTGCGCCACGTCAGCGAACTGCAGACGCTCGATGCCCGTCAAGCGATCGACGCCATCACGCCCCGCTACCGAGTCGGTCACAACGACAGTGTTGCCATCGATCTCGACGCTGTACTCCGCCGCATTACCGGAAAACAGCGCGGTGTCGAAGCTGTCATTGCCGGTCAGAATCTCCCGAACGATGACCAACTGGCCTGGGTTGTAAGTACCGTTCAGCATCAGCTGTACCATCGGCGCCATGCTGTCGAACGTGGCGATTTCCGGGCCAGTGCCATCAGCGTTCGCCCGTACGCTGATGCGTACGTTCAGCCACTTGTCACCATCGATGATGTCGTCACCACCGCGACCTTCGATCAGGTCGCTACCACTACCGCCGAGGATGATGTTGCCGCCGTCGTAGAACGTCGCTCCGGCTGGCAGCAAATCAGCCAGGCCGTTGATCAGGTTGATGTTGGTCAGCACACTGCCGGTTGCCCCCGCAGTGGGCAGCGATGTGGCATCTTCGTTATCACCGCGCAGGAAGTCACCGTGCGATGAACCCGACAGACCTTCCACGATGTCGAAACGCACCAGCGCCGAAGCACCCGAACCCGGCACCGGTGGAACATCGAAAAAGCGGTCGCTGTAATCGATGGTCACGCCTTGGGCGAGGTCCTTGAAGGTTGCCCAGTCATAGCCGGAGCCGCCGATATAGCGGTCACCCATGCCGAGACTGCCGACCATGATGTCGTCGCCGCCTTCGGCGTTGAACTTATCGTTCTCGTTACCGCCGATGAACACATCGTTGCCGATCACCGGGTCATTGCCAGCCGGGTCGAAGTTGTCGCCAGGTGCACCGTCCGAAGTGCCCTTCTCGATCCAGTCGTCGCCTTCGTTACCCATGTCCTGTTCGTTGGCTTTGCTGCCCAGGATGAAGTCGTTGCCCTGGCCACCAATGGCCTCGGAAGCGTCCTCACCGGTCACGATGAAGTCATTGCCGAACCCGCCAATGATCAGGTTGATGCCGTTGCCTCCGTGCAGCACGTCGTTGCCGTCGCCACCCTGGATGTTATCGTCGCCACCGAGGTCGGTGATGATGTCGTCGCCGGCGCCACCGCGCAGTTGATCGTTGCCGTTACCGCCTTCGATGCGATCGTTGCCGGCATCACCCCAGACCGTGTCATCGCCACCACCCGAGACGAGGATGTCTGCGCCGTTGGTGCCGCCCAGCACGATATGCTCGTCACCCGAGTACCGGATGTAGTTGGCGTCCGGCCCCGCGGTCAGCGGGTTGTCGCGGAACACCACCTGCTCGTTGTTGTCGCTAAGCGGATCGGCGTTGCCCAGGCCATCGTTGTACTGCTTGCTCTGCTCCCTTTCCAGATAGTACGCAGGGTCCGAGAACACCAGACCCGGCAAGTGCGTGGCCGAGGTGTTGGCCATGATCAGCTTGGCGAACGAGTTGCTTTCCAGTTCGGCATTCATCGACAGGCCAGCGGTACGCTCCAGGTAGTAGAAGCGGTCGCCGTCCTGCAGTTTTTCCAGCTGGTTCTCGAACACGAAGTTGAAGGTCGTGCCGAGCATGCCGCCGAACGGGGTTTTCTCTTCGGCCAGGCCGCCGATCCAGAGGTCGATGGCATCGACGCCCGTGACCGTCACACCCCTCAGATCGTCGGCAGTCCCCAGCACCCCATCCTTGCCGGCCAGTGTTACGTTGGCCCAGGCACCGCTGCCATTGAGGAAGGCCAAGCGGTCAGACGGCGCATCAGCACCACCAAATACCAGCGCCATCGCTGCAGCGCGTTTGTCTGCCAGCGTGGTCGCCTCCGTGATCGTGTCATGCGTGCCATAGGCCGCGATGAAGTTGATCAACGACTCTGGATGTTTCAGGTGCTGCACCAGGTCAACCCAGCTGCTGTACGGCTTGAGTTGGGTATCACCGGTTTGGCTGAAGATGTCGCGGCGGATCGCATTGAGCGATGGAATCCCCACGTCGCGGCCACGGGCAATGTTGAGCGCCGGCAGGTCGAGCGGCAGGCCGAGCAGGTTGTTGCGCAGCGCCTCGGTGACGAACTCGTCGATTTCGTTACCGGTTTGCCGAGTCAACCCTCGCACGATTGCACTGGTCGCATCCTCGGGCGTCACGCCACTGGCGGCGTACGCCAACGGGTTGAGGAACGCCGCGATCAGGCCCATTTGCTGATCAGGATCAGCACTGTTCGGATCGCCGACCACGTTGAAATCGACGTCGAAGCGATCGACGGTCTCGGTCAGCATCGAGTGGCCAAACCGGTACACGGTGTGAGCGAACTCGGCGACGATCGAGGCATCGAGGTCAACGTCATAGACCTGGGTCGGTGCGAAGAACAGGTCGACCCTGGGCTGGATGGTCCGCGCAAACTCCTCGAACACCAGGTGCTGATACTGCATCTCGGTGCCGAACTTGGCCGCCTGGAACAAGCGCTCGCCATTCCACACCAGCGCATCGATCTCAGCCTGGTTGGCTGGCAACGCGCTCACCGGATTGAGCAGCCACTCGTTGAGGAAGGCCACGTCACCCGAATCGAGCACGGTGTCCTTGGTCTGTGCGACCAACCGATTGTGCTCGGAGTGGAAGATCGCATGCACAGCGGTCAGGCCGATGTTCTCGTTGACCCGGCCGTCGCCAGCGATGTAATGCGCATCCAACAGTTCGTTGTCGTAGGCCAGATTGGCCCCGGTCTGCGGATTGAACGGCACTGCGTTGCCAATATCGGTGTCCGCGTCAGGCACGAGCACGCCACCGCTGAATACCGGCGCTGCATTGTTGTTAATGTCGACGAGGAACTGGTGACCGGTGCGCACAGCATTGGTCAGGCTAATGGGGGAAAGCGGATTGCCTTCGACAAGGACGTCATCAGCCGTGCCACCCAGACCGTCAGCCCCCTTCATCACGACCATCGGGAAGCCGTTCGGCCCCTTGATGAAATTGCCGTAAGCGTCAGTCGCCAACAACGGGGCGTTACCGACGTCGGCATCGGTAAGGTGGATACCCAGGATGTCGTTGGCCTGCGCCTTGACCACCTTCCAGGTCGCCATACCACCGATTTCGCTGTCGTCCGCGGAACCATACTTGCCATCCGCTCCCAGGTCACGGTTAGTGATCAGCCTGCCGGTCGCGATGGGGCCGTTGTCGGTCAGCTCATAACCGCGCAGGAAAACCTGGTGCGACGGGTGCGAGCTGTAGGTCTGGTTTTGGTCCACGAACGGCGAGGTGGTGTTGGTGTGCTCATGGATGTCGTCGGCCGTGCCGAGAACGCCATCCGCCCCTGGCAGGTTGGTCGCGCGGGTCAGCACCATGAAGTTAGCGTGGCCGCCTGGCACATACAGCGGATCATCCGCTTGCAGCGGGATGAAAATGGTGCCCGAACCGCCTTTGGTCACCAGGTCCAGACCGTGATCGAAGAACTGCCCGAAGAAGGTCATCCAGGCGTTGAACGGCGCGGACAACCCCGCATCCGCCGCGGTGTTCTCGAACAGGTACACATCGTGGTCGTCGGCAGTACCGAACTGACCATCCATGCCGGGGCTGGCGACTATCCGTACGCCGTCCTTGAGCACGTCGTCGTTACCCACCGTGCCGAAGTTGAGCACACCGTCCGCACCCGGGTCGTAAGCCGTGGCATAGGCCGCCGGGTTGTTCGACGTCTGGTCGACGATCAGATTACTGATGGTGCGCGGCTGCGAGTCAAACACATAGCCGCTGTTCTGCTGGTACGACGATCCCGGGATGGCCGGCGAGCCGGGGCCAAAGAACCCGGCAGGTGCACCTTCCGCCGGATTGAAGACCGGATCGGCCAAGCGTGGAAAGGTGTTATCCGCGGCACCAAACTCGGTGTTGTTAATGCCGTTGAGGTTCATCAGGTTGTTGTTCGAGCCATCGACCGCACGCAGGCCCAATGGTGCGCGGATATTCGGGATCAGCGAGAGGATGTCCTGACCGGCCGCGTCTGCCTCGGCAATCTTGATTTGATCAAGAATGAAGTTGAGGTCGGAGCGGACCATGTGAAGGCCCGCGCCACCCGCAGTGGCATCGACGACAGGTGTCGGCGCCGTCGGCACAACCGGCGCGCCGGGAACCACCACGGCCGTCGGCTGCGAGAACACTATTTCAGTCGTGCCATGACCATCCTGGTAGATCGCCTTGACCCGCAGTGACAGCCCGGCAAGATCCGGAGAGACCTTGAACGCGGTGCCGTCGGCACTTTGGAACGCCAGGTCGCCGGCCGGCAACAGGATGATGTCCTCGAATACGCCGGTGCCTGGATTTGCCTCGAACTGCCAATAGTAGGAAACCGAGGTGTTGTTGACAGTACCCAGCAGATTACCCACCGCGATGTTGTTGGCATCGCGCACACCGGCCATGCTCACCGTCAGCGTGTCGCCCACTGTTATCGCGCCGCCGTTTCCGTCCGTGACGGTCGGCCTGCCCACCGGTTGTGCATTCAGCCCCGTCACCAGCACTTGCTGGGTATCGGCGAACTGCAGGCGTTCGATATGCAGCAAGGTATCGGTGCCGTCGCGACCCGCTACGGTATCTGCCACCGTCCACACATCGTCCGCCACATTGTCCGTGCCGCGGGTGTCATGCGTCACCACATACTCGGACTGGAGCCCGGAGAAAATGGCGGTGTCAAAGGCCGCCCCGCCCGTCGAGGTGCCGGACATGATTTCCCGCACCGCCTTGAGCTGACCTGGGTTATAGGTGCGGTCCAGCATGAGCGGGATCATATCGACCATGCTGTCGAAGGAGGCGATCTCGGGACCGGTATGGTTGACGTCGTCGGCGGCATACACCGCAATTCTGACGTTGATCCATTTGTCGCCATCGATCAGATCATCGCCCCCGCGGCCCTCGATCAGGTCACTGCCATTGCCACCGAGGATGATGTTGCCAGTGGCAAAGCCAGTGGTCGGCAAACCGGCATCGGCCAGAAACTGCTCCAGTCCACGGATCAAAGCCACATTGGTCAATGCACCGCCCGTGGCACCACCGTGGTTGACGAGAGTCACCGCATCAACATCATCGCCTTTGAGCACATCGCCGAATTTCGAACCGGACAAGCCTTCGACCTCGGCAAAACGGTCGAGAATCGAGGCCGGCGAGGCGCCGACCGGATTGAACACCCCGGCGTTCTGGTTTGGCGCGTTGCCGTGTGGCTGCGCTAGCGCGGCCAAGGACAGGTCAACGGTCACGCCGACCCTGTCATTTTTGTAGGTCACCCAGTCGAAACCGGACATGCCGTCCATCTTGTCCTGAGCATCGCTGCCGACAAAGATGTCATCGCCACCCTCGCCGATCATTTCGTCGAAGCCACCACCACCGACAAAGATATCGTTGCCGACCACATCGTCATTGAGCAACGGCGAGAAGTTATCGCCAGGCGCACCGTCCTGCATGCCGTTCTCGATCCAGTCATCACCTTCGTTGCCGGTAGGTGGCAGGTTGGTCTTGGCGCCGAGGATGAAATCGTCACCCTGACCGCCGAAGGTGGTGGTGATGTCTTCAGTGGTGACGATGAAGTCCTGGCCATCGCCTCCAAGGATCAGGTTGCCTAAAGCAAGCATGCTACCGGCCACGATCACATCGTTACCGGCATTGCCTTCCAGACGGTTGTCGCCGAACGAGTCGGTGATGATGTCATCGCCCGCGCCACCGAGTACCGCATCGTTCCCGGCGCCGCCTTCGAGGCGGTCGTTGCCTGCATCGCCGTAAACAGTGTCATCGCCGTCACCGGAGATGATGATGTCATTGCCGGCGGTGCCGCCCAGGACGACATGGTCTTCACCGGTATATTGCAGATAATTACTGTCCGCACCCACGGTGTCTGGGTTGTCGCGGATCACCAGCGGCACGATTTCCACGCCGTTGATCATGAGGCCGCCCGTTGGATCGGCTTTGCCGTCCACGCCAAGGTTAGTGAACTGATTGGCCTGATTCACTTCGAGGCTGAACGTCGGCGTCAGGAACACGGTGTTCGACAGGTGGGTGACATCGCTGTTGAGCATGATCAGCTTGGCAAAGGAGTTGTTCTCCAACTCGGTGCCGAAGTTCAGGCCTGCGGTACGCGACAGGTAGTAGAAGCGGTCGCCGTTCTGCAACGCCTCCAGCTGGGTTTCAAACACGAAGTTGAACGTCGAGCCGAGCATGCCGCCGAACGGCATTTTCTTCTCGGCGAGTCCACCGACCCAGAAGTCGATGTCGTCGAGGCCGGTGATCGTCACACCCGTCACGTCGTCGGCAGTACCCAGCAGCCCATCCTTGCCGGCCAGCGTTACGTTGGCATAAGCACCGGTGCTGTTGAGGAAGTCCAGGCGGTCAGCCGGTGAACCAGAACCGCCGAATACCAGCGCCAAGGCTGCAGCGCGTTTGTCTGCCAATGTGGTCGCCGCCGTAATCGTGTCATGCGTGCCATAGGCAGCGATGAAGTTGACCAACGACTCGGGGTGCTTGAGGTGGTCCGCAAAATCAGCCCAACTGATGTACGGCTTGAGTTGGCTGTCGCCGGTTGATGTGTACATCTCACGGCGCGCTTCATTCAACGTGGGGATGCCAGTGTCGCGACCACGCGCCAGGTTCAGGGCCGGCAAATCGAGCGGTAGACCGAGCAGATTGTTGCGCAACGCTTCGGTGACGAACTCGTCGATCTCGTTGCCGAGCTGGCGGGTCACACCGCGAATGATCGCCCCTGCCGCTTCGTCCGCAGTCGCCCCGCTGCCGGCAAACGCCAGCGGGTTGAGGAAGGCCGCAATCAGACCCATTTGCGAGTCCGGGTTGTTCGGGTCAGTGAGGAGCGGATTGAACTCAGGGTCAAAGCGATCGACGGTCTCGGTCAACATCGAGTGACCGAAGCGGTACACCACGTGGGCGAACTCGGCGAGGATTGCCGGGTTGATCGAGGTGTCATACCCGTTGGGGGCAAGGAATCCGTCGATCTGCGGCTGAACGGTCCGCGCGAACTCCTCGAACACCAGGTGCTGGTACTGCATCTCGGTGCCGAACTTGGCGGCCTGGAACAGGCGTTCGCCGTCCCACACCAACGCCGCGATTTCAGCGGGTGTAGTCGGTATGGCGGCCACGTCGTCCACCAGCCACTCATTGAGGAAGGCCAGATCGCCGGCGGCAAGGAGGGTGTCCTTGGTTTGCTGGACCAGGCGGTTGTGCTCGGAGTGGAACACATGGTGCACCGTGGTCAGGCCGATGTTCTCGTTCACCCGGCCGTCGCCGGCAATGTAGTGAGCGTCGAGCAGTTCGTTGTCGTAGGTCAGGTTGTTGCCGCCCGCACCAACCGGCTGAGCATTGCCGATATCAGTGTCAGCATCCGCCTGCAGAACCCCGCCGACGACTACCGGCGCGGCATTGTGGGCGATGTCGTCGAGGAAGCCATGCCCGGCGCTCACGGCGCTGGCCAGGCTGATCGGAGCATCCCGGTTGCCTTCGACCAGTTGAGTGACGTCATCCGCTGTCCCGGCGATCCCGTCAGCACCGTTGCTGACGCGCATCACCACCTGCGGCATGCCGCTCGCCCCCCGGATGAAGTTGCCATACGCATCGGTTGCCAGCAGCGGCACGCTGTGCACATCGGCGTCGGTCAGGTTGATACCGAGAATGTCACGGGCCTGGGCCTTGACCACCGCCCAGGTCGCCATGCCGCCATTTGTGCCGTCACCATCATCGGCAGTGCCGAACTTGCCATCGGCGCCGAGATCGCGGTTGGTAATCAAGCGCCCCGTTGCAACAGGGTCACCTGCCGCGTTGAGGACATACTCGCGCAGGAACACCTGATGCGAGGGGTGCGAGCTGTAAGTTTGGCTTTGGTCCACGAACGGCGAGGTGGTGTTGGGCTGGCCATCATCGGCAGTGCCGAGTATTCCGTCCGCGCCGGGGGTATGCACTGCACGTGGCAGCACCATGAAGTTGGTCGGGCTGCCCGGTACGAACAACGGATCGTCCGGCTGCAACGGAACAAAAACGAAGTCGGTACTGCTCTTGGTGACCAGGTCGAGGCCGTGGTCGAAGAACTGGCCGAAGAAGGTCATCCACGAGTTGAAGCCGGCGGTCAGACCGGCGTCCGCCGACACGTTGGGGATGAAGAACACTTCCTTGTCGTCGGCCGTGCCGAACACGCCATCCAGACCGGGGCTGATCACCGGGTCTGCACCGCCGTTCGCCGCTACTGCGGCCGGGTTGTTGGCGGTCTGGTCGACAATCAGGTTACTGATAATCCGTGGCTGCGGGTCGACCACCGTCCCTGACGCGGCATAGGCCGCTCGATACTGGGCATCAAGCAGGCGCAGGAAGGAATTGTCCGCGGCGCCAAACTCGCTTTGCCCGGCGACCAGATTGTTGTAGCTGCCATCGACGGTACGCAGGCCGAATGGCACTTGGCTGTTGGGTAGCAAATCACTGAGGCTGGCGCCGTCGGCATGCGCTTCTGCGATGAAGATTTGCTTGAGGATGAACTCCAGGTCCGACTTGTTGAAATTGGCCATTTTAATTGCCCTCGATCTCTTTGGGGAAAGGACACGGGACGATAAGAATCCTCCCGCGCCCAGTCCGGTGCTGGCTTGCGCAGTGTGTTGGTTCTTTTTTTTTTGGCGATCGCGGGCGCGGGATGGCAAAGCCGTTACACGGCCCCCCGGGATGCGCGCCTGGAATTCGCGAAAGAATGGCTCGCTCGGCGATTAGGCAGAGCGAACCCGAGCCTTGGGTGGGCCATGGAAACTTGAAGTAACGGCGAACTTCCTGAACAGCCCCTTCACTCCGCAGTAGAACGAAATCATCGACATGGTGTGCTCCATCGGGAAAATCATCACACCTTGCGTTGCCAAAAAGTTGACAGGCTTCAGGCGAGCGGCTCCCTCAATGACTGAGACTAAAGTTGCATAGCGAAAAATTGTCAATTTTACGACACGCAAAACAGACGACTGGTGATTGACCTCCTAACTAGCTGTTTTTGTGAGACTTATAGGAATTCATTCGCGGCATTAGAGCGAAATGTTATTTCAGATTGTTTCGACGACACCTACGCTGCTGCCATGAGAGCGACGCAGTGATTTGCAGGTGATGCGCCCCTAGAGCGACCAACCTGCGTATCAACCAGCTGCCTGCGGAACTGCATCTGTTAGTTGTTGCGCCGCAAGGGCAAACGGCTTTTTGAAGAGGGGTCACCCAAAATGCACAAGCAATCGAGCACTCGATCAGAACTGGCTGACGCGCTTTTTCGACTTCGCCGTAGTTTTTACTCGCTGGCAGGGTTCAGCGGCGTCATCAACGTCATGATGTTGACGCCAGCTATATATATGCTGCAGGTCTATGATCGGGCATTGGTCAGTCGCAACGTCACAACGTTGACGATGTTGACCATTCTGGTGATAGGCCTGTTCTTGCTGATGGCCACGCTGGAAATGTTCCGCACCCGCGTGCTGATCCGGGTCGGCAACTGCCTCGATATGGACCTCAATCGACGCATTTTCACTGCAGCATTCGAGCGCAACCTGAGCCGCGCCGGTGGGAATCCGGCCCAGGCCCTGCAGGATCTCGCGCAGGTGCGACAGTTCCTCACCGGCAATGGCCTGTTCGCTTTCTTTGATGCGCCATGGACGCCGATCTACCTGCTGGTCGCCTATCTGATCCACCCGCTGCTCGGACTGGTCACGCTGATCGGCTCGCTGATTCTGGTGGGCCTGGCTTATCTCACCGAGAAGGCGACGCAAAAGCCGCTGGCCGAAGCCAATCAGGCCGCCCTCTCCTCCGCCAGCTACGCCAACAATAACCTGCGCAACGCCGAGGTCATCGAGGCCATGGGCATGCTGCCGTCGATCGGCAAGCGCTGGTACCAAAGCCATTTGCGCATACTGGAAATGCAGGCCCTGGCCTCCGACCGTGCCGCCCTGATCAGCAGCACCGGGCGCTTCGTGCGTATCACTTTGCAGTCGCTGATCCTCGGCGCCGGCGCGCTGCTGGCGATCGAAGGCAAGATCACCCCCGGGATGATGATTGCTTGCTCGATCCTCACCGGCCGCGCGCTGGGCCCGGTGGAACAAGTCATCGCATCGTGGAAGCAGCTGCTTGGCTGCCGTTCGGCTTGGGGCCGGCTGAACGAGATGCTGAACGACTATCCGCGCCGGCCACCGAGCATGTCACTGCAGCGGCCGCTGGGCATGCTGGCGGTGGAGAATGTGTTTGCTGGCGCCCCCGGCACCGGCAACACGATTCTGCGCGGGGTGAGCTTCAATCTTTCCCCCGGCGAAAGCCTTGGCATTATCGGTCCATCCGCCTCGGGCAAATCCACCCTCGCCCGCCTGTTGGTCGGCGTCTGGCCGGCACAGGCCGGCAAGGTGCGCCTGGACGGCGCGGACATATTCACCTGGAACAAGGGCGAACTTGGACCCTGGCTCGGTTACCTGCCACAGGACGTGGAGCTGTTCGAGGGCACCATCGCCGACAACATTGCGCGCTTTGGCGAAGTGGACAGCGACGCGGTCATCCGCGCCGCCAGGACTACTGGAGTGCACGAGATGATCCTGCGTCTTGCGCAGGGTTATGAGACCCGTCTGGGCACCGATGGCAGCCCGCTTTCCGGTGGCCAGAAGCAACGCATCGCCTTGGCCCGCGCGCTGTATGGAGAACCCAATCTGATTGTGCTGGACGAGCCGAACGCCAACCTCGACGACATCGGTGAAAAGGCCTTGGTCGATGCGCTGGCCCAACTCAAAAACCGCGGTGCCACCGTCATTCTGATTTCCCACCGTCCCAATGTGCTTTGCGCCGTCGATAAGGTGTTGATGCTGCGAGACGGCGGCGTGCAGATGCTCGGCACTCGCGACGAAGTATTCGCAGCGCTGCGCAAGGCCAGTGTGATGCCTGCAGGCGCGTCAACTCCGCTGGCCTCCGTCAAAGCACGGGAGTAACCGATCATGCAAATGAGCCAACACACCGACATGATTCACACCGACCCCAGGAACGTGGTGGATCTGGACGTCGGTAAACCCGTGCGCTGGGGCATGTTGCTGATGGTCGCTGGCTTCGGCGGCTTCCTCCTGTGGTCCTGGCTGGCGCCGCTGGATGCCGGCGTGGTCGCGACAGGCACGGTAAAAATCACCAGCAATCGCAAAGCCGTACAGCATCTGAGCGGCGGCACCGTGGAGGCCATTCTTGTTCGCGAAGGCGATACAGTGAAAAAAGGCCAGGAGGTGGTCCGCCTCGACTCGCTGCGTGCCGCTGCCGAACAAGGTGCGGTCAGCGCCCAGTACATCGTCAGCAAGACTGTGGAAAATCGCCTGGAAGCGGAACGTGACGGCCGCGATGTGGTGAACTACGATCCCGAATTGCTCAAGCGCTTCGGGAATGACTACCGCCTGGTGGCCGCCATGGATCTGCAACAACGCCTGCTGGACACCCGGCGTGCTGGCCTCGCTGGCGAAATCAGCATCCTGCAGGAAAACCTCGCGGCGTCGGCGGTGCAGCTCAAGGGTCTGCAGCAGGTCTATGGCGCCCGCGCCTCGCAGATCAACTTCCTTAGCCAGGAACTAACAGGCACCCGCGCGCTGGCGGCCGAAGGCTATGTCCCGCGCAACCGTCTGCTTGAGCTGGAACGCAGCAATGCCGACCTCTCCGCCGGCCAGGCCGAGAACCTCAACAACATCGCTCGGGTGCGTAGCCAGACCACCGAAATCAAGCTGCGCATCCTGCAGCGCCAGCACGATTACCTGAAGGAAGTCGAATCGCAGCTCACCGACACCGCCAAGGAAAATACCACCCTGGCCGACCGCTTGCGTGCGCTGGACTATGAAGTGACCCACACGGTGATTCGATCGCCCATCGATGGCATGGTCCAGTCCCTGAGCATCGCTACCGTCGGCGGGATCATTCAGCCCGGCTTCAAGATCATGGAAATCGTTCCAGACAACGAACCGCTGCAGGTCGACGCGATGATTCCCGTGCAGGCCATCGACAAGATGGTCCCCGGCCTGGCCGTGGACATCGCCTTCCCGGCCTTCAACCATGCCCGCACGCCCAACATACCCGGCCGCGTGAAGACCGTCTCCGCCGACCGCCTGCTCGACGAGGAAAGCAAGCAACCGTTCTATCTGGCTCAGGTAGAAGTCACGCCCGATGGCATGAGCCTTCTTGGCAGCAATCACATTCGTCCCGGTATGCCCGCCAGCGTCACCATCAAGACTGGCGAGCGCAACATGATGAGCTATCTTCTCAAACCAATGCTTGAGCGTGTTGACAGCTCCTTCAAGGAACAATGAAATGGACCGTCATTGCCTGTTCTTCAGCCTGTTGGCGCTGTCCCTCCCGACCAGCGCCATGGACCTCAAACAAGCCTGGGATCTGTTGCAGTACCAAGGCCCCGTCTATCGCGCCGCCGTGCATGAAAAAGAGGCCGGTGCGCAAAACCGCGACATCGGCTTGGCCGGCCTGCTACCGCAGATCAATGCCTCGGCCTACGACAACAAGGTCAATGGCACCCAACGCCAGAGCGGCGTCGAAAGAGATCTCGACTACACCTCCAAGGGCGCTAACGTGCGCTTGCGCCAGCCGCTGTTCAACAAACAGAAAATGGCCGAATACCGCCAGGGCAAGCAGCGTGCCGACTACAGCGTCGCGGTGTTCGATGCCAAGAGTCAGGACGCCGCAGTGCGCCTGGCTCAAAGCTATTTCGACGTGCTCCTCGCCAGCGAAACCATCACCCTTGCCAAGTCCAAACTGAACGCCTTCGACGAGCAACTCGCTTCGGCGAAACGGCGCATGGAGTTGGGGGCCGGCACCGTCACCGACATCGACGAGTCGGCCGCTCGCCGCGACCTCGCCGTGGTTGAGCTGATCGAAGCGCAGGACAACCTGGTCAACTCGCGCCGCAAGCTTGAGGAATTTATCGGTGAAACCCCCGAATCGCTGACCACCTTGCGTCCGAGCTTCGATACACCACCGCTGCTACCTAGCAACCTGCAAGACTGGTTGGTCAAAGCCCAGACCGACAGCCCGCTGATCCATGCGCGCCGTCATAGCAGCGACCTCGCCGAAGAAGAAGTGAAGCGCGCCAAGGCCGGCCACTGGCCAACACTGGATTTCGTGGCCGGCTACACCGCGGGTCAGAGCCAATCAATCTCCGAGCTGAATCAACGCAACCGCTACGCCTCAATCGGGCTGGAAGTAAACTTCCCGTTGTACAGCGGTGGCGGCACCAGCGCGTTGACACGCCAGGCCAGTGCCAATAGCTATAAGGCCCTGGACGAACTCGACGCCACGCGCCAGGAAGTCATCACCGGTACCACCCGTGAGTATCGCGGCGTAGAGAGCGGCGCCCAACGTATTCGCGCGCTGGAGAAGGCAGTGGAGTCCAACGAACGCTCACTGAATTCGACACGCAAGGGCTTCAAAGAGGGGGGCACCAGCACCAATGCGGACGTCCTCAATGCCGAAGAGCTGCTCTTCGTTGCGCGCCACGATCTGTTCGAGGCCAAGCTGCGCTACTTGATGTCGCGCCTGCGCCTGGCCTCTTCGGTGGGCAGTCTGGGCGACGACGATATCGACCACATCAACGACTACCTCGGCCCGGAACTGTTGGTCACCAACTGACTTTCACCTGTGCGGCACTTCTACAAGGTGGTCGGCAAAACCCAGGCACAATCTCCCGTGCATGAAAGGTGGAGAGTCGAGGAGCCGCGCATGATGGCTGCCGACAGTTGCTGGAACGTTATTTCCCCCGCGCGCGCATATCGCGCCCGCTTCCTGACCGAGATGGTTGAGCATCATCGCGTTGGCTCCGCTGAACCAATGCGAGGCGACTTGCTCGCGGTCTGGCCCCATGATCGCGGCCGTCCCCGCGAAACCCGGCATGCTTTTTTGACTGAATTGATCGACATTTTCGGGGCCGTGTAAGCGTCAACGGGAGCAAGCCCCTCACCCGTTTCAGATCCGGATTTCGCTGGTCGGGATAACGTCGATCCGCGCCACGGGCCCCGTCAAGTGCGCCAGGTCTGCGTTGTGCTCGGTGATGATGTCTTCGGCGGCGAGGTTGCCGTTGTCGACGGTGGAATGCGCATCGGCGGCGAGCACTACGTCATAGCCCAGGTTCAGGGCCTGGCGGACAGTGGCGTTGACGCAATAGTCGGTTTGCAGGCCGCAGATGATCAGTCGATCAGTGCCCTGGTCTTGCAGCAATGATTGCAAGTGGGTCTGGTAGAACGAGTCTCGATTGGTTTTTCGCACGCGAAGGTCTTGCGGCGAAGTCTTCAGGCTTTCGGCCAGTTGCCAGCCTTCGGAACCGTGTTGCAGCAGGTCGCCCTTTTCTTCGTGCTGGATGAGGATGACCGGGATGCCTGCTTCGCGAGCCTTGGCACTGAGGTCGTTGATGTTCTCGATAACACGCTTGATCTCAAAACATGCGTACTCGCCTGTGCACAGGGTGCGCTGGACGTCGATGATCAGCAGTGCAGTAGCCATGAGTTCCCGTCCTTGATGGGTCGGTGAATCGGCAACGGATTTAGAATCCGCTCCCCTTTTAACGTGTAGCAGCTGCCGAGCCTGCGAGGCTGCGTTCGACTGCGAAGCGGTCGTAATCCAGCGAATGTGCTCTACCTGAATGAACACGGTCAACCGATTTACGACTGCTACGCAGTCGAACGCAGCCTCGCAGGCTCGACAGCTGCTACGGGATCGGGGGCCACCCTCAAGGATCGGGATGGCCTCAGATCTGCCTCAATAACCGAGCGACAACCCGGTATTACGACGTGGATCGTTCGCCCCATAGAAGCGGTTTTTGCCGACCGGTTTGCCTTCCAGCGACGGTGCACCGACCAGAATCGCCGCCACATGGTTGGCGTCCTGTGGTCCGGCAAACTTGTGCCCCCAACTTTCGAGCATCTTCACCGTATCAGGACTGGTAGTGAAGGTCTCCAGGTTGGTCTCTTCCGGCAACCACTGCTGGTGGAAACGCGGAGCATCGACCGCTTCCTGGATATTCATCCCGTAGTCGATCACGTTGAGCATGGTCAGCAAGGTCGCGGTGATGATGCGGCTGCCTCCGGGGGTGCCGACCACCATTACCACTTTACCGTCCTTGGTGACGATGGTCGGGCTCATGGACGACAGCGGCGCCTTGCCGGGTGCGATGGCATTGGCCTCCCCTTGCACCAGACCGTACATGTTCGGCACGCCGATTTTCGAGGTGAAGTCATCCATTTCGTCGTTGAGGATGACCCCGGTTTTGCTGGCCATGACGCCGGCGCCGAACCAGTCGTTCAGGGTGTAAGTCACCGAAACCGCGTTGCCCCATTTATCGACGATGGAGTAATGGGTGGTGTTGCTGCCTTCATGGGGCGCTACGCCGGGTTTGAGCTCGCGGGACACACCGGCCTTTTGCGGATCGATGGCGGTGCGGATTTTGGTGGCGTAATTTTTATCCAGCAGATGGTCGATTGGGTTCTTCACGAAATCCGGGTCGCCCAGGTAGCTGTTGCGATCCACATAAGCGTGGCGCATCGCTTCGATCTGGTAGTGCATGCTCTGGGCCGAGTGGTAACCCAAGTCTTTCATCGGGTAGCCGTCGAGGATGTTCATGATCTCGCAAATCACCACACCGCCAGAGCTTGGCGGTGGCGCTGAAACCACGTGATAGCCGCGGTAATCGCATTCGATCGGGGCCAGTTCGCGGGTCTTGTATTTGTCGAGGTCGGCCTGGGTGATGATGCCTTTGTTGGCCTGGCTGGCGGTGACGATGGCATCGGCCACCCAGCCTTTATAGAAGCCGTCGGCGCCCTTCTCGGAGATTTCCTGCAGGGTCTTGCCGAGGTCTTTTTGCACCAGTTTCTGACCGACTTGCATCGGCTCGCCGTTGCTCAGGAATATCGAGCCGGAATCCTTGATGTCCTTCTTGAACACGTCGGTGGCATATTCCAGCAACTCGACATCGCCCTGCTCCAGCACAAAACCGTCTTCGGCGAGCTTGATAGCCGGGGCGATCACTTCCTTGCGCGGTTTGGTGCCGTATTTCTTCAGCGCCAGTTCCATGCCCGACACGGTACCCGGCACGCCAACGGCCAAGTGACCACGGGTGCTCAGGTCAGGGACGACGTTGCCCTCCTTATCGAGGTACATGTCGGCGGTGGCGGCCAGCGGTGCTTTTTCACGGAAGTCGAGGAAGGTCTTGCGCCCGTCCGCCAACTGAATGGTCATGAAACCGCCACCGCCCAGGTTGCCCGCCGCGGGATAAACCACCGCCAGCGCATAACCGACCGCTACCGCGGCATCGACGGCGTTGCCGCCGTTCTTGAGCACATCGACGCCCACGTGACTGGCCAGATGCTGGGCGGTGACGACCATGCCGTTTTCGGCCGCAACCGGCGCCACGGAGGCCGCGTAAGCACTGAGGCAACTGAGCGCCAAGGAGGTCGCAATCAACGATTTGGCAAAAGGTTCGAACTTCATGAGTCGGTCTCTTTTTGTTTTTAGGTTCTGTAAAAAACAGAGGGAAGGCTTCAAGAGCAGAGGCAAGTATGGCTGGGATTGCGTATTGCGCCTCCCCGTCGAGGCAGTATGCTTGCCCTCTGCTCAGCACTTTTACGGAGTCCACCGGCATGAGTTACACCTTCATCACCCTCGCATCTCCGGTGGGCGAGTTGAAGCTGGTCGCGAACGGCTCACGACTGGCAGCTATCCTCTGGGAAAACGACAAACCCGAGCGGGTGCCGCTTGGGCCGATGCGCGAGGCGCCGGATAATCCGATCCTGATGCGCACCGCTCAGCAGTTGCGGGAATACTTTGCGGGCACGCGCAATCGTTTCGACCTGGAACTGGATTTTGCCGGGACGGAATTTCAGAAGAAGGTCTGGACGGCGTTGCTGACCATTCCGTTTGGCGAGACTCGCAGCTATAGCGAGATTGCCCAACAGATCGGCAATCCCAGTGCAGTGAGGGCGGTGGGTGCGGCGAATGGCAAGAACCCGATTTCGATTGTTACGCCGTGTCATCGGGTGATTGGCGCTTCGGGGAAACTCACCGGGTTTGCCGGTGGGCTTGAGGCGAAGGAGCGGCTGCTGACACTAGAGGGCTGCGAGTGGTCAGGGGCCAGCAGGATGGATGATTCGTTTTGATGTAACGGAACGCCTATATCGTCGCCCGCAATTCCCGTGGCGACAGGCCATAGTGTGAGCGAAAGCGCACGGCAAAACGTGAGGCCGAGGCGTAACCGCTGGCACCGGCAATTTCACCGATGGGGCGAGACGTGGTTTGCAACCATTGCAGCGCCGTTGCCAGCCGAACGCTTTCCAGAATATTCCTGAAACTGTCCCCCTCATTGGCCAGTTGGCGACGCAACGTCGATTCCCCCAGGTTCAGGTGTTGTGCGACGTCCGCAACCGTCCAGTCTCTCTGCGGGCTGCCCATGACCAGCTGCTGCACACGTTCGCACAGTGGATCGTTGCGATCCATCAGCAGAGGTCCGGCCTGGCCGCCAAGGCACAGGCTCAGAAGAACCGCTTCCCCGTAATGTGTGCGTAATGCCTGCGGAGCGTCCCCATTGATGGAGGCCAACAATTGATCCCATGCCTGGGTTGTGTGCCTGTCCAGAGGGACGCATAGATCGGTCTTCAGTGCACCGCGACGACTCATGATCTGCTGGCTATATCGGGTGCTGAAGTGACGCAATGTCGAAACGGGAAAGGTCACCGCATCGGCGATGTAGTGACCGTGAAGGCCGGGGAAGTTTGAAATGCCAAGCTCGCGCCCGGCCGGCATCAGAATCAGGTGTTGCGGCCCTGCACGCATCTCCCGGTCATCCCATTGCAGCAGTTTTTCCCCCTGCCTGACTCGACACAAGGTGGTCACGAATACCGGCACCCGTTGCAATGTATGGGGCTGTCGCGCCCGTATGACACACGCATCGATAATGTTTTCCCGGTGCTGTATGCCGTCACAAGGGCGCATCATTCTTAACGTCCGTAAGTTGAAGTGATGGTCGCTTTAGCCAAGGCGTTGGCATTGAGCATATAACCCACCAAAGCGCCGCTGGCCTGGTTGTCGAGGGGTAGCTTATCGACTTTCAACGCCCATACGGTGAATTGATAGCGATGGGGCTTATTCCCTACAGGCGGGCAAGCCCCGCCAAATTCCGGCTGGCCATAATCGGTTCGACCTTGTACTGCACCGGCAGGCAAGTTCGAGCCTACCCCTCTTGGCACACTGCGGGTTGAAGCGGGCAAGTTGACCACCGTCCAATGCCACCAGCCGCTGCCGGTCGGCGCATCAGGATCGTAGACCGTGATCGCGTAACTTTTAGTACCCGCCGGAGCGTTGGCCCAGGTCAGTTCGGGAGAAGTATTACCCCCTTCGCAACCGAAACCCTGGAACACCTCGCGACTGGTCAGCGGGCGGTTTTCAGCAATATCCTGGCTCGTCAGCGAGAAGTCGGCAGCGTGTCCCGTGAGGACGCCTCCCATGGACAATGCGGATAGGATTGTTCTGATGTTCATCGTGACCTCATCTGAATCTTGGCGTGAAGCACGAGTCTAGAGAGCGCACAGGTTGATTACTGTGCCGAAATGCTCGACCAGTGTGCCGAAACGCTCTCTCGATTCAGATGCCCATTCAGCCTGCTCAAACCGGTCCGAAGATGCCCTTCATCGCCGCATACTGCAGCAACATGATGGTCTTCGCATCGCAGATCTCCCCGCGATAAAACGCCTCAAGTGCGTCGTCGAATTTCCATTCCAGCACTTCCAGCTCCTCGGTCTCCTCCTCCAGTCCGCCGCCATCACTGACCTTGGAAGCGGCATCGTATTCGGCGATGAAGAAATGCAGTTTTTCAGTCACCGAACCGGGGCTCATGTAGGCCTCGAACACCTTGTGCACATGGTGCACGCGATAACCGGTTTCTTCCTCGGCTTCTTCGCGGATGCGCTCTTCAGGCGCCGCACCTTCGAGCAGCCCCGCCGCCACTTCGATCAGCAGACCATCGTGGCCATTGACGAACACCGGCAACCTGAATTGCCGGGTCAACACCACGGTTTTCTTTTCGCGGTTGAACAGCAGAATCGCCGCGCCGTTGCCACGGTCATAGACCTCGCGGGTCTGGCGTTGCCATTCGCCGTTGTTGCGCAAGTAATCGAAGGTGATTTTCTTGAGCAGGTACCAGTCGTGGGACAACACCTGAGACTCGATGAGGTTGACCCGCTCGGCTGTGTTCGACATGACAATGCATCCCTTTTTTCGTCAGAAGGCGCACATCTTAGGCGAAAACGAAAGCCTGGCGCTAAGACAGTTGAGCCTTGTATTCCTTCTCATACTGACCCGCCAGCGTCTCTTTCTGTTTGTCGTCGAGCAACTTGCCGGCCATCTGGAAGAACTTCTGCTCTTCCTCTTCCAGGTGGTGATTGACCTTCTCGGCGAGCTTCTTCGCGACCGCCAGCCAGGCCGGGCTGGACATCTCGGTCTCGTCCAGTTCCTCCATCATTTCGTCCATCTCGTGATGTTCCGAAATGGCATGGCGGCTGAGGTCGACGCCGTTATCGAACTCCATCAGCGGGATGTAGAAATGGCGCTCTTCAGCGGTTTCGTGGGCCTGAAGTTCGGACTTGAGCTGCTTGTAAGCCTCGACCCGCTCGGGGGTGTCACCGCTGGTCTGGATCAGCGCATCGGCGTACGTGCGTTGGCGGTCGTGGCTTTCGCGTAAGGCTTCGAAAATATTCACGGAATTGTCCTCATAGGCCGCGTTCAGGAATGACGCTGTTTAGGCTAGACATCCGGGCGCGAGCAAGGGTTCCACTCAAGGGGCTGGAACAACCGCCAGCGCACACGTTAGGCTTACGGGTGTTGTCCCCTCATAGCCATAAGGATTTAGCTGATGGAACTGCGAATCGAACAGTCGCAAAACCCCACCGAAGACGAGGAGCAGGCGATCGTCCTGCCGTTGCGTGCCTATAACGCCTCAAAGGCCGGTGTCTCGACGCAGGAGCCCATTGCCTTGCTGATCCGCGACGAACAGGACGAGATTCTCGGCGGCCTGTATGGTCGGTTTTTTTATCAATGGTTGTACATCGAGTTGCTGTCGGTGCCAGAACAGGCCCGGGGACAGGGCATGGGCTCGAAATTGATGCAGATGGCCGAAGAGCTGGCGCGGGAGAAGGAATGCATCGGAATCTGGCTCGACACCTTCGACTTCCAGGCGCCAGAGTTCTACAAGAAGCTCGGCTACAGCGAGTTAGGCCAGATCGCTGACTACCCGCCAGGCCACAAGCGCTTCTTTTTTCAGAAGCGCCTGACAAACGTTTGATCGCTGGTACCGCCAAAAGATCGCAGCCTGCGGCAACTCCTACAATGGGCCGGCGTACACACCCTGTAGATACTCTGTTCACGGTCAAGCTTTCGCGAGATGTTTTTCGCTAAAAAGCTTGGCCGTATTAAATTCTTCTCCGGAGCGCATGCATGCCCATAACCCGGTTAGGTATTTGCGCATGACCGCACCGATGGCCTGCATTTTCTTCTTGCCGCGCGCTACCAGAGCCTCGTAGAAGGCCTTCACATTCTCATCACAACGAATTGCCGTCATCGCCGGCATGAACATCGCTGCGCGCAAGTAAGCATTACCGCATTTGGACATTCGCCCTGGTCGGTTCACGCTGGTGCCTGACTGGGTCAACCTGACATCCAGGCCTGCATAGCGGCTTACCTGCGCCGATTTAAGCGTTACCGGAAGGGTCGTCAGCTCAGCCAGTGCGGCGATGGCTGAGGCTTCTCCAACGCCGGGGGCCGCCATCATGCAGCGAAACTGCAAACTCAGATCCGGGCATTTGGCGATGGCATCACGTGCGGCTTTCTTCAAGCGATCAATCCGTGTGTCCAGCCCTGCAATCGCCTCTTTCTCATCCTCGATCAGCAGCTCCACACTCGTTTCTGTCGCTTGTAGCGCGTGTAATTCGTTTTTGGCTCGTGTTCGATGACCAATCAGCCGATTGATATGGCGGCCAATCGCACGCAGCGTCATTTGATCGGCAGTAGGCGCAACCCAAAGCCTGGGAGTCATGCGCTCGCCATATTCAGCCAGCAATTGAGCGTCTATCTGGTCAGTTTTGCTGTTTTGCAGCATCAATTTTGCAAAATTGTGGAAGCTTTTGGGGTTGATCACCGAGACCGGCAGGCCGGCGGCGTGCAACTCCAATGCAAGATCCAGGTAGTAAATGCCGGTGGCCTCCATGACCACGCTCAGCGGTTTGAGACCCAACATTTTTGTCACGGCAGCCTTACGTCCTTTGGGCGTGTGCTGAATATCCCACTGGCCTGATGTTCTACCGCTCTGCCGCCATCCCATGACAGACGTGCGCGCACCAATGTCTATGCCGACATGAGTATTCATGCTTTTCACTTCCCTGACTTTCGGTAAGATTGCTCCTGGTTCCCCCGACCTCGAACTTCATGCCACTGCAACCTTGTAATGCGAAGTCCGACTTGTCGGCTTCTCGATACTCTTCGTGGTGGGCAATGAGGCGGGGGGGCCTCTCTACAGACAAGGTCAGGAGCAAATCCTGCCTTCAGGAGCGATCGGCCTCCCCCAGAAACGCACTTGCTGTTGTATGAATCCTTGAGCGTAACCTCTCTCGTTGGAATCAAGGTCAACATACAAGGAGCTGCCGCAGGCTGCGATCTTTTGATCTTGCTTACAGGCAGGTCGCCAACGCCGCCAGTCGGCGCTTGGCGACAAAGTCGTCATGCTGCGCGTAATAATTCAGCACGGTGGCGGATGCGTCAGTCTTCACGTCCACAAAAGACTCCGCCGAGCGCGTGTAAACGGTAGTGCCGCCCTTCTCCCCAGGCTGCAAATACGCGCCAGCATCGATACCGAACACCGCCTCATCCTGCCAGGAAAACTGCACACACTGGGCGACGACTTTTTCCGGTTTGTCCGACGTCAGGGATTTGTACGGGGTTCCAGTACGGGCGTCATTCATCACCGAACCCGCGCAACCGGCCAGCAACGTTACGGCCAGCGCCACCATCAGAATTCGCATTGCGTTCGCTCATCAAGAAAAAGCGGACTGTATCACCGCGGCACGGCGTATCGTTCTGCTTTACTTCATTTATACCGCGACACCGAGTGACGATTCGCGCACCCTGTCGCGCCATTAACCCCGCATCGCCCGTTTTCCGGGCTTATTTTCTGGAAAGGTCATGACACCCAACGCCGAATATTACAAACCGACCGCTGAATATGCCGACAAGCTGATCAGCCAGATCGGTCAGACGCCGTCCTGGATTGCCAAGCGAATTGGCGTCACCGACAAGCGGATCCGTTACATCCTCGACGGTGAAAGAACCGTCAAAGGCGAAACCACGCCGATTCAAATGACCTACCCCGAGCAGTTTGCCCTCGAATGCCTGGCAGCAGCGGCCAAGGCCAGCAAGAAGCAGTCTTCGTAATCCAGCCTCAAGGAGCGACCATGGCGGCAACCGAACAGCAACACGAGCAAGCGCTGAAGAAGTTTCTCGATGAGCGCCCTGAACTGCGCGTCGAACTCGACAACCTCAACCCACTGTTGGCTCAGGCCAAGGGCGAGACCGCGGCGCAGTACCGCGACGAGCGCTTGCATGAAGCCTTCGAAGCCGAGGCCGAGCGCCTGGGATTGTTTGCCTGGGAGCTGACGCTGCAACTGACTGCCGCGACGGCCGAGGACTATCAGGCACAGCGCCTGGAAGTGCACAAGGAAGTGGCCGAGATGGCCGGCATGGACTGGCTGGAGTATTGCGAGTTATATGGATTGAGTAAGTGACCATTTCGGTCGCTGCCTGAGGACGACCTTCGCTGATGTTGCCATCCCTCTCCACTGACCGCGCCAGTCCAGGCCATCTGCATACCCGCAAATGGCGCGGACGCATCGGCATGTCGCTGGTGGCCAGCCTCTCGGTGCTCGCGGGCATGACCGACGCCATCGGCTTCATGGCCAGCGGCGATTTCGTCTCGTTCATGAGCGGCAACACCACCCGCCTCGCCGTCGCCATCAGCGACGGCGACCTGGGCCTGACCTTGCGCCTGGTGATCCTCGTCGGCACCTTCATCGTCGGCAACGCCTTGGGGATTGTCGTCAGCCGCCTCGGCGGTCGCCGCGCGCTGCCCTTGCTGCTGTGCATCGCCACGCTGCTCTGCGGCGCCGCTGCCTGGCCCTACGACGAACAATTGCCAGCACTACTGGCGGCGATCATCGCCATGGGCATGCTCAATGCCGCCGTGGAAGAAGTGAACGGCCTGCCGGTCGGCCTGACTTACGTCACTGGTGCCTTGTCGCGCTTTGGCCGTGGGCTGGGACGCTGGATGCTTGGCGAACGGCGCAACGGTTGGCGCGTGCAACTGATCCCCTGGACGGGAATGTTTGCCGGCGCGGTACTCGGCGCCGTGCTGGAACATCATCTGGGGCTCAAGGCGTTGTTTGTCAGCGGTCTGCTGGCCGGCGCGGTCGGGCTGCTGTCGCTGAAAATTCCGCGGCGCTGGCAGTTGGGTTATATGCCACGTTAGATCCAACATTTACGTTGCCCGGTAGTCCGCTTTCGCGAGCAAGCCCGCTCCCACAGGGAAGCTGCGGCGGATCGCAATTTTATGATCGACACAAATCTAGTGTGGGAGCGGCGGTGCGACGATTCGACTTGCTCGCGAAGGGGGCGACTCGGTCCCAAGGGAAAACCCATTTAGCCGCCCCGGCGATAAAGCTTTATCATGGCCGCAGTTTTACTCATCGAGTCCGTCATGAAGTTCGCCATCGCGCTGTTTTCCGCCGCCCATGCGCCCTCCTCGCGCCGCGCCTTATTGTTTGCTCAGGCTGCGCTGGCCGGCGGGCATGAGATTGTCCGGCTGTTTTTCTATCAGGACGGCGTCTACAACGCCTCCGCAAGCGTGGTCACGCCGCAGGATGAGCAGGACTTGCCCAAGCAATGGCGCAATTTCGTCACCGAGCATCAACTGGACGGCGTCGTGTGTATCGCGGCCGCCCTGCGTCGTGGCGTGCTGAACGAAGAAGAAGCCGGGCGCTATCAGCGTGAAGCCGTGGCGGTGGGTTCGCCGTGGGAATTATCTGGTCTGGGCCAGTTGCATGACGCGGTGCAGGACGCTGACCGCCTGATCTGTTTCGGAGGCGCGTGAGATGCCTAAATCCTTGCTGATTATCAGCCGTCAGGCGCCCTGGTCCGGGCCGAGTGCGCGGGAAGCGCTGGACATCGTGCTGGCCGGCGGTGCCTTTGATCTGCCGATCGGCCTGCTGTTTCTCGATGACGGGGTGTTCCAGCTCGCCGCGAAACAGAATGCCAAGGCCCTCCAGCAGAAGGACCTGAGCGCCAATCTGCAAGCCTTGCCGATGTTCGGTATCGAAGACCTGTTCGTCTGTGGCGACAGCGTTGCGGAACGGGGCCTGGACCCGGCCGGCTTGTCGCTGGAAGAAGCTCAAGTGCTGGCCGCCCACGAAATCACCGCACTTATTGACCGTTACGACCAAGTGATCACCCTCTGATGTCGACTTTGCATGTGTTGTCTCATTCCCCGTTCGGCGACGATCGCCTGACCAGTTGCCTGCGCTTGATGGGCGCTGACGATGCGCTGCTGCTGACTGGCGACGCGGCCTATGCGCTGCAACCAGGCACCGCGCCTTTCAATGCGCTGAACGCCCGCAATCTGAAACTGTTCGTATTGGCCGAAGACGCCCAGGCTCGCGCGCTGGAGATTCCTGACACGGCCAAGGCCATCGATTACCCGGCCTTTGTCGAGCTGTCGATTCATTACGACAAGGTCAACAGTTGGCTATGAACTCCCTTACGGTCGGCGCACGCGCCATCGAGTTGGACAAGGACGGTTTCCTGGTCGAACTGAGCGACTGGTCCTCCGACGTGGCCAGCGCCCTGGCCGCCGCCGAAGACATCGAGTTGAGCCCCGAACACTGGGAAATCCTCGAACTGCTGCGCAGTTTCTATGCCGAATTCCAGTTGTCGCCGGCCACTCGTCCGCTGATCAAATACACCGCGCTGAAGCTGGGCCCGGACAAGGGCAACAGCCTGCACCTGAACCGACTGTTCAAAGGCACCCCTGCCAAACTCGCCGCGAAACTGGCGGGCCTGCCCAAACCGACGAATTGCTTATGACCGACTACCCAGCGCTGACCCTCGAAACACCCGCCGAACACCCGTTCGCCCAGTTCGTGCGCATCCTCGGCAAAGGCAAACGCGGCGCCCGCGACTTGACCCGTGAGGAAGCCCGTGAAGCCATGGGCATGGTGCTCGACCACAAAGTCGAAGACACCCAGCTCGGCGCATTCCTGATGTTGTTGCGGCACAAGGAAGAAAGCGCTGAGGAGATGGCGGGTTTTACCGAAGCTTTGCGCGAACGTCTGAATCCGCCGGCACTGGCCGTCGATCTGGACTGGCCGACGTATGCCGGCAAGAAGCGTCACCTGCCGTGGTATCTGCTGGCGGCCAAGTGCCTGGCGCAGAACGGCGTGCGGATCTTCATGCACGGCGGTGGTGCACACACGTCCGGTCGGCTGTACAGCGAGCAATTGCTGGACGAGTTGAAGATTCCGTTGTGCCGCGACTGGCAGCAGGTCGGCGAGGCGCTCGATAACGGCGGTCTGGCCTTCATGCCGCTGGTGGATTGGGCGCCCCAGCTTCAGCGCATGATCGAGCTGCGCAATACATTGGGCCTGCGTTCGCCAATCCATTCCCTGACGCGGATTCTCAACCCGTTGGGTGCTCGCTGTGGCCTGCAAAGCATTTTCCACCCCGGTTACCAGGCGGTGCATCGCGATGCCAGCGGTTTGCTCGGCGATACCGCGATCGTGGTGAAAGGCGACGGCGGCGAAATCGAGATCAACCCGGACGCCGACAGTCACCTGTATGGCACCACGGGTGGTGAAAGCTGGGACGAGGAATGGCCGCAGCTTTCGGCACAACGCCACGTCAAACCGGCCACCCTCGATCCCGAGCATTTGAAAGCCGTGTGGCGTGGCGACGTAGTCGACAGCTATCCGCAAATGGCACTGATCTCGACCATGGCCCTGGCCTTGCGCGGCCTCGGCCAAACCCGCGAACACGCCTTCGAAACCGCCCAGCAGTATTGGGACGCTCGGGACAAATCGATTTAACCGATCATAAGCGCCCAACCTTTGCGCTTTTTTATCGAACCTATGCGAATAGACTCCTCTCCAACGCTTATTGGCTGAGGAGTCTTGAACATGGGTTTGTTAGTTGAAGGTCGCTGGCATGACCAGTGGTACGAAAGCGGCAAGGACGGCGCGTTCCAGCGTGAACAGGCGCAGCGTCGTAACTGGCTGACCGCCGACGGCAAACCCGGCCCGACAGGTGTCGGAGGCTTTGCGGCCGAGGCCGGTCGTTATCACCTCTACGTGTCCCTCGCCTGTCCATGGGCTCACCGCACGCTGATCCTGCGCAAACTCAAAGGCCTCGAAAGCCTCATCGACGTCTCGGTGGTCAGTTGGTTGATGCTGGAAAACGGCTGGACCTTCGACCAGAACCTCGGATCGACCGGGGACAAGCTCGATCATTTCAATTTCATGCACCAGCGCTACACCGCCGATACCGCCGACTACACCGGCCGCGTCACGGTGCCGGTGCTCTGGGACAAACAGCACAATCGCATCGTCAACAATGAATCGGCGGAGATCATCCGCATGTTCAATGGCGCCTTCGATGATTTGACGGGTAATGACCTGGATTTCTACCCGGCGCCGCTTCGGGGCGAGATCGACGCGCTGAACGAACGGATTTATCCGGCGGTGAACAATGGCGTGTATCGCGCAGGGTTTGCCACGTCGCAGCAGGCGTATGAAGAGGCGTTCGAAGGATTGTTCGAGGAGCTTGATCGACTGGAACAGTTGTTGGCCGCCAATCGTTATCTGACCGGCGAATACCTGACTGAAGCTGATATTCGGCTGTTCACCACGTTGATTCGCTTTGATGCCGTGTATCACGGGCACTTCAAGTGCAACCTGCGGCGGATCGCCGATTATCCGAACCTGTCGAACTGGCTGCGGGAGATTTATCAGTGGCCGGGGATTGCCGAGACGGTGGATTTTGAGCACATCAAGAATCACTACTATGGCAGCCACAAGACCATCAATCCGACCGGGATCGTGCCTAAAGGGCCGGCGCAGGATTTCACAGCACCGCATGATCGCGAGCGGTTGAGCGGGAAAGGGGTTTGGCAGAAGCATTAAGATCAAAAGATCGCAGCCTTCGGCAGCTCCTACAGGATTACGCGATCCCCTGTAGGAGCTGCCGAAGGCTGCGATCTTTTTCCAACAAGCAACGCAGAACTCAGACCTGCGCCTGAGCCCCTTCAAACCACGCCAGTTTCTCGCGCAACTGCACCACTTCCCCAACGATCACCAGCGTCGGCGCATGCACTTCATGCTCCGCCACCAGACTTGGCAAATCCGCCAACGTGCCGGTAAACACCCGCTGATTAACGGTGGTGCCCTGCTGGATCAACGCCGCTGGCGTATCCGCCGCGCGACCATGCTTGATCAATTGCTCGCAGATGATCGGCAAGCCCACCAACCCCATGTAAAACACCAGGGTTTGCGCCGGCGCAACCAGGTCGGCCCACGGCAAATCGGTAGAACCGTCCTTGAGGTGTCCGGTGACAAAACGCACCGACTGCGCGTAATCGCGGTGAGTCAGCGGAATCCCGGCATACGCCGCGCAACCGCTGGCCGCGGTGATACCCGGCACCACCTGGAACGGGATGCCATGGGCCGCCAGTTCTTCGATCTCTTCACCGCCGCGACCGAAGATGAACGGATCACCGCCCTTCAACCGCACAACCCGCTTGCCTTGCTTGGCCAAATCCACCAATTGCTGGTTGATCTGATCCTGCGGCACGGCGTGATCGGCGCGACGCTTGCCGACGTAAATCCGCTCGGCATCGCGACGGCACAAATCCAGAATCGCCGGCGCCACCAAGCGGTCATACAGCACCACATCGGCTTGCTGCATCAGACGCAACGCACGGAAGGTCAGCAGGTCGGGATCACCCGGGCCGGCGCCCACCAAATAGACTTCGCCCGTTGCATTCGGTGCTTCACCGGCAATTTTCGCCAGCATCAAGCGCTCGGCTTCGGCGCCCTGCCCGGCCAGTTGCCGGTCGGCAATCGGGCCCTGGAACACATCTTCCCAGAACGCCCGACGCTGCTGCACATCCGGGAACAGGTGTTTGACCTGGCTGCGAAAACGCGCTGCCAGGCCGGCCAGTTGACCGTAGGTGGAAGGAATCCAGGTTTCCAGTTTGGCGCGGATCAACCGCGCCAGCACCGGCGCATCGCCGCCGCTGGAGACCGCTACGATCAAAGGAGAACGGTCGACGATCGCAGGGAAGATCACGCTGCACAAGGCTGGCGCGTCCACCACGTTGACCGGCACGCAACGCCGATGGGCATCAGCGGAGACTTGCGCGTTCAGCGGTTCGTCGTCGGTGGCAGCGATGATCAGCCCGCAACCGTCCAGGTCCGACTCAACGTAGCCTTGCACCAGACACTCACCACCACTACCGGCAACCAGTTCGCGCAGTTGCGGTTCGATTTCAGGTGCGACCACCCGCAGCAGCGCACCGGATTCGGCCAGCAGGCGGGATTTGCGCAAGGCAATCTCCCCCCCGCCGACGACCAAGACACGACTGCCGCGAAGGTTATGGAACAGCGGCAGATAGTCCATTTAGCCGATGACCTCAAGGCCACCCATGTACGGTTTCAGCACGTCTGGCACTCGGATCGAACCGTCGGCTTGCTGGTAGTTTTCCAGCACCGCCACCAGGGTACGACCGACCGCCAGGCCGGAACCGTTCAAGGTGTGAACCAGTTCAGGCTTGCCGGTTTCCGGGTTGCGGAAACGCGCTTGCATGCGACGGGCCTGGAAGTCGCCGCAGTTGGAGCACGACGAAATCTCGCGGTATTTGTCCTGGCTCGGGATCCACACTTCCAGGTCGTAGGTCTTGACCGCGCTGAAGCCCATGTCGCCAGTGCACAGCGCAATGGTGCGATAGGGCAGCTCGAGCAATTGCAGGACTTTTTCAGCATTGGCAGTCAAGCCTTCCAGCGCTTCCATCGAGGTCGACGGCTCAACGATCTGGACCATTTCAACCTTGTCGAACTGGTGCTGACGGATCATGCCGCGTGTATCGCGACCCGAAGCACCAGCCTCACTGCGGAAGCAAGGGGTGTGGGCGACGAACTTGATCGGCAACAGTTTCGAATCGACGATTTCGCCAGCGACGATGTTGGTCAGCGACACTTCAGCGGTCGGGATCAGGTACAGATCGGCTTCGCCTTCGCGAGCAATCTTGAACAGGTCTTCTTCGAACTTCGGCAGCTGACCCGTGCCTTGCAGCGCCGGCGCTTGAACCAGATAAGGCGTGTACGCCTCTTCGTAGCCGTGTTCGCTGGTGTGCAGGTTGATCATGAACTGCGCCAAGGCGCGGTGCATACGAGCAATCGGACCACGCAACAGGGCGAAACGGGCACCGGACAGCTTGGCGGCGGTTTCGAAGTCGAGCCAACCGAACTTCTCGCCCAGGGCGACGTGATCCTGAACCGGGAAATCGAACGCGGTCGGGGTGCCCCAGCGGCGCACTTCGACGTTGCCGTCTTCGTCATCACCGATCGGCACGGACTCGTGCGGCAGGTTCGGGATGCCGAGCAGGATCGAATCCAGATCGGTCTGAATCCCGTCCAGCTCGACTTTACCGTCGCTCAACTCGTTCGCCATGCGCTCGACGTCGGCCATCAGCGGCGCGATGTCTTCGCCACGCTGCTTGGCCTGGCCGATGGATTTGGAGCGCGCATTACGGTCTGCCTGCAGTGCTTCGGTGCGGGTCTGGACGGTCTTGCGCTGTTCTTCCAGCGCTTCGATGCGCGCAACATCCAGCGTGTAGCCACGGGATGCCAGGCGGTCCGCTACGTCCTGAAGGTTGCTACGTAACAGTTTGGAATCGAGCATGTCGGTCTCTCGTTATCAAAGTTTGGTCAAGGACAGGCCAGCCCAGGTAGCGAGCAGCCCGCCGAATACGCTGATGGCAGCATAGACAAAAGCCAGCGGTATTTGCCCGGTTTCCAGCAGACGCACCGTATCCAGTGAAAAAGATGAAAAAGTCGTCAGCCCCCCGAGGAAGCCGACCATCAACCCGGCGCGCACCTCGATCGGCACCTCCGGGCGTACTAAAAACAGACCGTATAGAACGCCGATCAGCAAACAGCCGACGATATTAACGGCCAGCGTCGCGGTATAGAAGTGCCGCGGCCAATTAGCGTTGATCCAGTTCCCCGTGGCAAAGCGTAAAAGCGTTCCGGCGATACCGCCCACGGAAACGGCAACGATCAAAGGGATCACTATTTTCTCCGCTGCCGAGGGCTGAGACGGTCAAGTTGCGCGAGATGATTGAGCTTCTCGCCGATCTTCAGCTCCAGGCCACGCGGCACCGGCTGATAGAACGGTTGCGGCTCGAGTTCTTCCGGGAAATAGTCTTCGCCAGCGGCGTAAGCGTCCGGCTCATCGTGGGCGTAACGGTATTCGTCGCCATAACCCAGTTGCTTCATCAATTTGGTCGGCGCGTTGCGCAGGTGCAGCGGCACTTCCAGCGAACCGTGTTCGGTGGCGCTGCGCATGGCGGCTTTGAACCCCATGTACACCGCGTTGCTTTTCGGCGCGCAGGCCAGATAGGTAATGGCCTGGGCCACTGCCAACTCGCCTTCGGGGCTGCCGAGGCGCTCCTGCACTTCCCATGCCGCCAGGCACAGGCTCAGGGCGCGGGGATCGGCGTTGCCGATGTCTTCGCTGGCCATACGCACCACGCGCCGGGCCAGGTACAGCGGATCGCAACCGCCGTCGATCATTCGGGCGAACCAGTACAGTGCACCGTCGGGATTGGAGCCGCGCACGGATTTATGCAGCGCAGAGATCTGGTCGTAAAACGCTTCACCGCCCTTGTCGAAACGCCGGCGGGTGTCACCGAGCAGGCTTTGCAGCAGGTCGACGCCGATCTCGCTGTTGTCTTCAGCCAGGTCCGAGGCGTTTTCCAGCAGGTTGAGCAGACGCCGGCCATCGCCATCGGCGGCCGACAGCAGCATCTGGAAACCTTCATCACTGAGGCTCAGTTGCCGCTTACCCAAACCACGCTCTTCGGTCAGCGCGCGATGCACCAACTTGCGCAGGGCCGCTTCATCGAGGCTTTTGAGCACGTAGACGCGGGCCCGGGAGAGCAAAGCGTTGTTGAGTTCAAACGAAGGGTTTTCAGTGGTTGCACCGATGAAAATCAGCGTACCGTCTTCGACGTATGGCAGGAACGCATCCTGCTGGGACTTGTTGAAGCGATGCACTTCATCGACGAAGAGGATGGTCCGCTTGCCGTACTGACCGGCCTGCTGTTTGGCGATTTCCACCGCCTGACGGATTTCCTTCACGCCGGCCAGTACCGCCGACACCGTTTCGAAGTGCGCATCCGAGACTTCCGCCAGCAGCCGCGCCAGGGTGGTTTTTCCCACACCCGGCGGGCCCCAGAAAATCATCGAGTGCAGGGCACCCTGCTCCAGGGCTTCGCGCAAAGGCTTGCCGCGAGCGAGCACGTGTTCCTGACCGACGTACTCGTCCAGATTGGCGGCACGCAAACGGGCGGCCAGGGGCTGAGCAATCGGGGCACTGCGAAACAGGTCCATCACTACTGTTGAAACCTCACTGGGTCCTGATGCCGGTCATTCAAATTACTAAACACCACATTCCCTGTGGGAGCGGGCTTGCTCGCGAAGAGGCCGTGTCAGTCGACATCATTGTTGTCTGATACTCCGCTTTCGCGAGCAAGCCCGCTCCCACAGGTTTTGTGTCTGCTTTTATTCCTGGATCACGTCGGCACCCTTGGGGATGTCGAACTTGAACTTGGACGCCGGAATCGGTTCGTTGGCTTTCACGCCGGTGAACAGGATGTTGGTGCGCTGACCGACGCTGTCGATCATCTGCATGTCATTGACCAGACCGTTACGAAACGACAGACGCAGGCTGTCGAACAGGGTGTCCTTGGTTTTCGGCTTCAAGGTGAAGTCGATCACGCCACCGGCTTCCTTGGCGCTGATGTCGAAGCTCTGACTGATCTTGGACACGTCACCGGACAGCAGCAACGCCGGGGTCTGGGTCAGGCGCTGATCGAGGTTCTTGATGGTGGCCTGCTCCAGGTCCGGATCCCACAACGTCACCTTCTTGCCGTCGGAGACCATGGTTTGTTCGGCCGGCGCGTTGGTGTGCCAGTAAAACAAGCCAGGACGCTGCAAGGACATTTCACCCGCGGTTTCCTGTAACCGGGTGCCGCTGCCGTCGAGGGTCAGCTGGGAGAAACGCGCGGTCAGGGTCTGGGATTTTTCCAGCAATTGGGTCAGACGCGCCACGTCCTTGTCATCGGCGTGGGCCGAAAGCGTGGTCAAAGCCAAAACCGGCAGCAACAGCATGCGGATAAGACGCATAGGAGTCCTCATAACATTCGTGGGGGTGCGATGGCGCGTCATTACGCCACCGCGTTTCAATCAATTCAGTCGCGTACCGGGCCCGGAGCCAGGACCTCACGCGAACCGTTGGTATTCATGGACGTCACGACCCCGGCCATTTCCATGGCTTCGATCATGCGTGCGGCGCGGTTGTAGCCGATTTTCAGCTTGCGCTGAACCGCAGAGATGGACGCACGACGACTTTCCAGTACGAACTGCACCGCTTCGTCGTAGAGCGCATCGGATTCACTGTCTTCATCGCCACCGCTGCCGCCTTCAAAACCGCTACCCGGCTCTTCGACACCGGCGAGAATCTCGTCGTTGTATTCCGGCGCGCCGCGCAGTTTCCAGGCTTCGACCACGCGGTGAACTTCATCATCGGACACAAAGGCACCGTGGACGCGAATCGGCAGACTGGTGCCCGGCGGCATGTAGAGCATGTCACCGTGGCCCAGCAGTTGTTCGGCGCCGCCCTGATCGATGATGGTCCGGGAGTCGATCTTGCTCGACACCTGGAACGCCATACGCGTCGGAATGTTGGCCTTGATCAGACCGGTGATCACATCAACCGACGGCCGCTGGGTCGCAAGGATCAAGTGGATACCGGCTGCACGGGCCTTCTGGGCGATACGGGCGATCAGTTCTTCAACCTTCTTGCCGACGATCATCATCATGTCGGCGAATTCGTCCACCACCACGACAATCGTCGGCAGCTTGGTCAGCAGCGGCGCTTCGTCGTGAATGCTTTCGCGCTTGTACAACGGATCGGTCAACGGCGTACCGGCGTCCTGGGCTTCCTTGACCTTGGCATTGAAGCCCGACAGGTTACGCACGCCCATTTTCGCCATCAGTTTGTAGCGACGCTCCATCTCCGCCACGCTCCAGCGCAGGGCGTTGGCGGCGTCCTTCATGTCGGTCACGACCGGGCACAACAGGTGCGGAATGCCTTCGTAGATCGACAGCTCAAGCATTTTCGGGTCGATCATGATCAGCTTGGCGTCTTCCGGGCCGGACTTGAACAGGATCGACAGGATCATCGCGTTCACGCCCACCGATTTACCGGAACCGGTCGTACCGGCTACCAGCAAGTGAGGCATTTTCGCCAGGTCGGTGATGACCGGCTTGCCACCAATGTCGTGACCCAGGGCCAATGTAACCGGCGACTTGAAGTTGTCGTACTCGGGGGTCGACAGCACTTCGGAGAAGCGCACGATCTGGCGGTCTTCGTTAGGAATCTCGATACCGACGGTGGTCTTGCCCGGAATCACTTCCACCACACGCACGCTGGTCACGGCCAGGGAACGTGCCAGGTCTTTCGCCAGGTTGGAGATGCGGCTGACCTTGACGCCGGCCGCCGGCTGGATTTCGTAACGGGTAATCACCGGGCCCGGGTGAATCGAATCCACCGAGACTTCGACGCCGAATTCCTTGAGCTTGATCTCCAGCAAGTGGCCAACCGCCGCCAGGGATTCAGGCGAATAATTGAGTTGTTTCTTTTCTGCCGGGTCGAGAATCGAGATCGGCGGCAAGGTGCCTTCGACGGCACTGTCGACGAACAACGGCGCCTGTTTCTCTTTTTCCACGCGCTTGCTGGGCGCCGCTGGCTTGGGCGGCGCGGGGGCAATCACCGGCGGCACCTGCTTCTCGCGGTCCGACATGTGTTTGCTCAGGGCTTGTTCACGCTCGATCAGGCGCTCCTTGACCTTGGCTTGCTCGCGCTTGTCGGTGACGGTCGGCGCGACCACGTCATGCACGCGATCATCGACTTCACGCAACTGCGCAACCACTTGTTTGCGCTCGACACGGGCGGCCCACCAGCGATTGGCCGCGCCCTGGAACAGTTCGAACAAGTCGAGGGTGATTTTGCCGGTGAGGTCCATCACCTTGAACCACGACAGGTCGGTGAACACCGTCAGGCCAAACAGGAACAACGCGATGAACAACAGCGTACTGCCCTGGATATTCAGGGCGTTCCGGGCCAGATCACCGAGGCTTTCGCCCAAAGCGCCACCAGCGCCGGCCGGCAGACCGGTCGCGGCGTGGAAATGAATATGGGCCAGGGCCGCGCCCGAGAGCACCAGAAATACCAGGCCGATCAGGCGCCAGGAGAACAGCCAGCCGCTCCACTCCCACTGCTCGTGGCGTTGACGGAAGATTTGATATGCCTTGATCGCCAGCAACAGCGGGAAGATGTAGGCGAAGTAACCCAACACCATGAACAGGATATCGGCGCTGTAGGAGCCGACCGGTCCGCCGAAGTTCTGAACATCGTCGATCTTGCTGTTATGGCTCCAGCCCGGATCGTCCTTGCCATAGGTCAACAAGGCCATCATCAGGAACAGGCACAAGCCGCCGATGGCGATCAATGCACCTTCCTTGAGCCGGTAGTGCAATTGCTGGCGCCAGAGCGGAACGACTGTTTTTGGTGCTGCGGTGGATTTCTTCAAAACGCTTCTTTTCCTGCGCCTGTGGCGCGTCCATCTGTTGAATGACTATAAAAAATTGCCCAACCCAGGCAGGTAAAAAAGTTGACAGGCGTAACTGGGACTACTTTTAACACTACGCTCCGGTTTTTATAAACACGGCGCGCCGCGAATATTCTGTAACAAGTAGGCATTGTACGGGTTTGTTCGTCCGATGCCATGCTTGAAACCCAAGGTGTAGCATAGCCAACAGCACATTACGCGCGGTTCAATTTGAGCATGCATTCTCTTTTGTGACAAAGGCTTATGAGGTGTTTTTATGAGCGAAGCGAAGCATTCCCGCCTGATCATTCTGGGTTCCGGCCCCGCCGGTTACAGCGCTGCCGTTTATGCCGCCCGCGCCAACCTCAAACCCGTTGTCATTACCGGAATACAGGCAGGTGGCCAGCTCACCACCACCGTCGAAGTCGACAACTGGCCCGGTGATGTCGAAGGTCTCACCGGACCGGTGCTGATGGAACGCATGCAAAAACACGCCGAGCGCTTTCATACAGAGATCGTCTACGACCACATCCACACCGCCAAGTTGCAACAGCGCCCGTTCGAACTTATCGGCGACGGCGGCACTTACACCTGTGACGCGCTGATTATCGCCACCGGCGCCTCGGCGCAATACCTGGGGCTGCCATCGGAAGAGACATTTGCCGGCAGAGGGGTTTCGGCTTGCGCGACGTGCGACGGTTTCTTCTACCGCAATCAGGTGGTCGCGGTCGTGGGCGGCGGCAATACGGCGGTTGAAGAAGCGCTGTACCTGTCGAACATCGCCAAGGAGGTTCACCTGATTCACCGGCGCGACAAGTTGCGCTCGGAGAAGATTCTTCAGGACAAGCTCTTCGAAAAAGCCGCCAACGGCAATATCCGCCTGCACTGGAACCAGAATCTGGATGAAGTGCTGGGTGATGCCAGCGGCGTGACCGGCGCCCGCCTGCGGGACAGCCATAGCGGCGAAACCAGAGAGTTGCCGCTGGCCGGTGTGTTTATCGCCATCGGCCATAAACCCAACACCGACCTGTTCGAAGGCCAGCTGAAAATGCGTGACGGCTATCTGCTGGTCAAGGGCGGCAGCGAAGGCAATGCTACCAGCACCGATATCCCGGGCGTGTTTGCCGCCGGTGACGTGGCCGATCACGTTTACCGCCAGGCCGTCACATCTGCCGGGGCCGGCTGCATGGCCGCGCTGGACGCCGAGAAGTATCTCGACGACATTCCAGTCGTTTGACGGCACACTTCACGGTGGGCCCACCCGCCCACAACTGCCCTCCCCTTCTGCAAGCCCGGATGCCATGCTGACTTGGTTACAACGCAACACCCTGACCTTCCCGCCCCTGGAAAAAGCCATGCGCGATCCCAACGGGCTGTTGGCCGCGGGCGGGGATCTGTCCGCCGATCGTCTGATTCAGGCCTATCGCCACGGCTGTTTTCCGTGGTTCTCGGAAGGCCAGCCGATTCTCTGGTGGTCGCCGGATCCACGCACCGTACTGTTTCCCGACGAACTGCATGTCTCGCGCAGCCTGAACAAACTTCTGCGCCAGCAACGCTATCAGGTGACCTTTGATCAGGATTTTGCCGCGGTCATCCACGCCTGCGCCGCGCCACGGGATTACGCCGACGGGACCTGGATCACAGAAGCCATGCAAAACGCCTACCTCGAGCTGCACAGGCGTGGCTACGCCCATTCGGTGGAAGTCTGGGACCAGGGCGAACTGGTCGGCGGGCTCTATGGCCTGGCGATGGGTCAGCTGTTTTTCGGCGAATCCATGTTCAGCCGCGCTGACAACGCCTCGAAATATGGCTTTGCCACACTGGTCCGACATCTGAAAGACTCAGGCTTCGTGCTGATCGACTGCCAGATGCCTACCGACCATCTGCACAGCCTCGGCGCCCGAGCGATTCCTCGCAGCGAGTTTGCCGACTACCTTGCGCAGCATCTGGATCAGCCGGACAGCGCCGCCTGGGTTTGCTGAGCGACTTTTACGCGAGTGGCTTACACTTAATCAAAAGCTTATCCCGAGGGTTGATCATGACCGAGTTGGCGCGTTTGAAGTTCTATGCCACTCAGCCCCACTCTTGCAGTTATCTGCCCGAGGAGCAGGCCACGACCTTGTTCCTCGACCCTAGTCAGCCCATGGATGTGCATGTCTATGCAGACCTGTCTGAAATGGGTTTCCGTCGTAGCGGCGATCATCTTTACCGGCCTCATTGCCAGAATTGCAATGCGTGCGTACCGGCGCGCATCCCTGTGGCGCAATTTTCGCCCAACCGCCAGCAGAAACGCATCTTCAAACGCAACGTCGACCTGCAGGTGCGCCCTGCCAGGCCGCTATTCAGCGAAGAGTATTTCGACCTTTATCAGCGGTATATCGAACAGCGTCACGCCGATGGCGATATGTACCCGCCGAGTCGCGATCAGTTTGCGACGTTCCTGGTACGTGACCTGCCGTTTTCCCGATTCTACGAATTCCGCCTCGAAGGACGACTGGTAGCGGTGGCCGTCACCGACTTGCTGCCGAACGGTCTGTCGGCGGTCTACACCTTCTACGAGCCCGCTGAAGAACGCCGCAGCCTGGGGCGTTATGCGATTCTCTGGCAAATCGCCGAGGCTCAGCGTCTGGGGCTGGAAGCCGTCTATCTGGGCTACTGGATCAAAAACTGCAAAAAGATGAGTTACAAGACTCAATATCGCCCTATCGAACTGCTGATTAATCAGCGCTGGGTCATCCTGAACTAGAGCAAGCCGTAAACCCCTTGGCTTAAACCCCATTTTTCGGGCACAATGCACGCCGCTTTTGCCTGGCGCAGTTGCACCGGGCCATTCATTGGACACCGAGGGCTTTACTGCATGTCGAAAGAAGACAGCTTCGAAATGGAAGGCACTGTCGTCGACACCCTGCCCAACACCATGTTTCGTGTGGAGTTGGAAAATGGGCACGTCGTAACCGCGCATATCTCCGGCAAGATGCGCAAGAACTACATTCGTATTCTTACCGGCGACAAAGTGCGCGTCGAGCTGACGCCCTATGACTTGAGCAAAGGGCGCATCACTTACCGCGCTCGCTAATCAAGTCAATACAAAACGCCCGGTTTATGCCGGGCGTTTTTGTTTGTCTGCGATTTGGTGGGGCTCTTTAGTTTATGGTGTATATCCGTTGCTGCGGTTAGGGCTTCTGGCGGTTTCGCTCTTACAGCGACTCACTTTTCCAGACGCCGAAAAGTAAGCAAAAGGCTTCGCCCCGGCGTACGGCGCCTCGCTAAAGCTCCGCGTTCCCTCGCTACGGTATCCATCAGGGGGCATCGCCTCCGGTCTGCTTCGCGACGACCTCCTCTCGATGTGTTCGGCTTCGCCGAACGGCGCTACGCGCCTAATCCCCTGATGAACACCTACGCTCGGCCTGCCGAAGGGGCGAGAGATCAAAAGCAGAATCAAGATCTAAAGCCACAGCCACAGCAAGATCAAAAGATCGCAGCCTCGTTTCACTCGACAGCTCCTACATCTATGGTTACCCCCTTTTCTGCAATACTGTTTTTGATGCGTGTTTGGCTTGCTTTCATCTATCCGGCGTCTGAGTGGGGGTTGTGGTCCCCGCGCCTCGATGAGAATCGATGCCCGACGATCCTAATTAGTGGAACGGCCTTTCAGCCGTGTAGGAGCTCAGGGTTGTCGTCAGGCCGGTTGGCCGTTCACGTCATCTGTTATCCAGCATCGCAAAACCAGGTGGGTGGTGCTCGGGTGACAGCAGGGTCAGGCGTTCATCTTGGCTGGCCCTGCATCGAATTCAGTGTGGTGTGCTGCGATTGCCCAGGCGATCCTCGCCAGCTTGTTGGCCAGCGCACAGACCACGAGATTGGAGTGATGGTGGGACGCTAATAACTGGCGGACCCAGTCCGCCAAAGCGCCTTTCTGTCGCTCCAGCTGGATCAGGTAGACACGGGCGCACTGGATGAGCAGGCGCCTCTGGTTTCGATCACCGCGCTTGCTGATGCCCAACAGGACGGTCTTGTCGCCCGTGGAATGCTGTTTGGGCACCAGCCCGATGGAGGCTGAATAGCCTCGGCCGCATTTGAATTGTTTGCCATCGCCCAACTCGGCAGCCAGGACGGTGGAGGTGATCGGGCCTAAGCACGGTATTGTCATCAAGCGCGATGCCAGATCATCTTCAGCGGCCTGGCATTGCACTCGCTTATCCAGTGTCTTGATCCGCTCAGTCAGGTAGTTGAAGTGCTCATGCAGCATCGTCAGATTTAGTTTGATGGCCTCAGAGAATGAACTCGTCTCAAGCAGCCCCGGCAGTTCATTGATCGACTTGAAGCCGGGGGCCAGGCTGACGCCAACCTCCAGAAGGGCGGCGTGAATCCGATTGACGGTTGCGGTGCGGTCTTTGATGAACGCATCGCGGGTGGAGTTGAGCATGGCCAGCGCCTGTTGGGCCTGGGTTTTGGGCGGCACAAAGCGCATGGTGGGGCGAGTCGCCGCCTCGCAGATCGCCTCGGCATCGGCGAAGTCGTTCTTGTTGCTTTTCACGTAAGGACGCACGAGATGAGGGGCGATGAGCTTGGGCGTATGGCCCAGCTTGGCGACCTGTTGTGCCATGAAGTGGGCGCCGCCACAGGCTTCCATCACGACGGTGCAGGGTTCGAGATTCGCCAGATGTTGGATGAGCGTCATTCGAGTGAATTTTTTGCGGTAGAGCTCATTCCCGCGCTCATCTTGTGCATGCAGATGGAAGGTACGTTTTCCTAAGTCGATGGCGGCAATAGCTACTTTCATGGCAACGGTCTCCGATGAGCCCCCTGTGAAAGCTTAGTGGGCGATCACGGGCGGCGGCGGGGGTAGCCATTTCATTAGGGGATGGGTGTACACCCGCCCTCCACCACTCAACACGCCGAGCGTTAGCTCGCCTGCAGCTCTTGATCTTGCTTTGCCCGCCCTATATCGGGAGGCTGAGTGGAGGTATTCATCTGGGGGGCAGGCGCGCAGCGCCGTTCGACGCAGTCGAACACATCGAGAGGAGGTTGAAGCGAAGCCAACCGGAGGCGATGCCCCCAGGGCGAAACCCTAAGTAGCCGTTACCGCAGCAACGGATATACACCTAAATCTCAAGCATAAAAAAGGCGCCCGAAGGCGCCTTTTCGCTTTACAGCCGTCAGGCCATTTCAGCTGTGGTCTCGAAGTCGAAGGTCAGCTCGCCGTCCTTGAGATCGATGTGAACCACACCACCATGGTCGGCCAGTTCGCCAAAGAGAATCTCTTCCGCCAGCGGACGCTTGATCTTGTCCTGAATCAAACGCGCCATTGGTCGAGCGCCCATTGCCGTGTCGTAGCCACCCGCTGCAAGCCAGCTGCGCGCCGCGTCCGTCACTTCCAGCTGCACGCGCTTGTCTTCCAGCTGCGCCTGAAGCTCGGTAAGGAACTTGTCCACCACGCTTTTGATGACCTCATGGCTGAGGCGACCAAACTGGATAATGGTGTCCAGACGGTTGCGGAACTCTGGCGTGAAGCTCTTCTTGATCACTTCCATCGCATCGGACGAATGGTCCTGATGGGTGAAACCGATCGAAGCGCGAGCGGCCGTTTCGGCACCGGCGTTGGTCGTCATGATGACGATCACGTTACGGAAGTCCGCCTTGCGCCCGTTGTTATCGGTCAGCGTACCATGGTCCATGACCTGCAGCAGCAGGTTGAAGACTTCCGGATGCGCCTTCTCGATTTCATCGAGCAACAGCACGCAGTGAGGCTGCTTGGTGATGGCTTCGGTCAGCAGACCTCCCTGGTCGAACCCGACATAGCCTGGAGGCGCACCGATCAGACGCGATACGGTGTGGCGCTCCATGTACTCGGACATGTCGAAGCGAACCAGTTCGATGCCCAACGCTTTGGCCAGCTGACGCGCCGCTTCGGTTTTACCGACACCGGTAGGCCCTGCGAACAGGAACGAACCGACTGGCTTGTCAGGCGACTTGAGGCCGGCACGGGACAGTTTGATCGCGGTCGACAGTGAGTCGATTGCGGCATCCTGGCCAAATACCGTCAGCTTCAGGTCACGCTCAAGGTTACGCAGCAGCTCTTTGTCGGAGCTGGTGACGTGCTTAGGCGGAATTCGCGCGATTTTCGCGACGATGTCCTCGACCTGAGGCACTTCGATGCGTTTCACGCGTTTCTCGATTGGCTGCAGACGCTGGTAGGCGCCTGCCTCGTCGATGACGTCAATGGCTTTGTCCGGCATGTGCCGGTCATTGATGTAGCGCGAGGCCAGTTCGGCCGCCGCACGCAACGCTTCATCGCTGTATTCGATGTTGTGGTGCGCTTCGAAACGACCTTTCAGGCCGCGCAGAATGCCAATGGTGTCTTCCACCGAAGGCTCCGACACATCGACCTTCTGGAAGCGCCGGGCCAATGCACGGTCCTTCTCGAAGATCCCGCGGAATTCCTGGAACGTGGTCGAGCCGATGCAACGGATATCACCCGACGACAGCAGCGGCTTGAGCAGATTCGAGGCATCCATGACCCCACCGGACGCAGCACCCGCACCAATGATGGTGTGGATTTCGTCGATGAACAGGATCGCCTGCGGACGTTTTTTCAGCTCATTGAGCAACGCCTTGAAGCGCTTCTCGAAATCGCCGCGGTATTTGGTCCCGGCCAGCAAAGCCCCCAGATCGAGGGAATACACCACGCTGTTGGCCAGCAAGTCCGGCACCTGGTTGTCGACAATGCGTTTGGCCAGGCCTTCGGCAATCGCGGTTTTACCCACGCCTGCCTCGCCCACCAGCAACGGATTGTTTTTGCGACGACGCGCCAGGATCTGCGCAACGCGCTCGACTTCCAGCTCACGGCCTACCAATGGATCGATACGACCCTGGCGCGCGAGTTCGTTGAGGTTGCTGGCATAAGCATCCAGAGGATTGCCTGAAGAAGAAGACTCACCGCCCTCGTCGTCCTGCATATCTTGTTCACCTTCAGAGTGATCGCCATGCCCCGGCACTTTGGAAATGCCGTGTGCGATGTAGTTGACGACATCGATGCGCGCAACGCTCTGCTGTTTCAGCAGGAACACGGCCTGACTCTCTTGCTCACTGAAGATTGCGACCAGTACGTTGGCGCCAGTCACTTCGCGTTTGCCCGAGCTCTGTACGTGAAAGACAGCACGTTGCAGCACACGCTGGAAGCCCAGGGTTGGCTGGGTCTCACGATCCTCGTCATGAACGGGGATCAATGGCGTGGTGGAGTCGATGAACTCCTGCAGATCGTGCTTGAGTTTGTCGAGGTTTGCGCCGCAGGCACGCAAAACGGTGGCGGCAGCCTCATTGTCCAATAGGGCCAGAAGGAGGTGTTCGACGGTCATGAATTCATGACGCTTCGATCGGGCCTCCTTGAAGGCAAGATTGAGGGTGACTTCGAGCTCGCGGTTTAACATAGCTTCACCTCATACCCAAGTGGTCGGCGATTAACCGTCCTTCTCGATTTCACAGAGTAGCGGATGCTGGCTTTCCCTGGCGTACTGGTTGACCTGCATGGCCTTAGTCTCGGCGATGTCGCGGGTAAACACTCCACATACTGCCCGTCCTTCTGTGTGGACGGCCAGCATGACCTTGGTCGCCAGCTCGCGATTCAGGTTAAAAAACACCTCGAGCACTTCGACGACGAAATCCATCGGTGTGTAGTCATCATTGAACAAAACCACCTTGTACATCGGCGGCGCCTGTAAAGCAGGCTTTGCCTCCTGAACAGCAATGCCTGCGGAATCGTCGTCGTGTGAATCAGGGCGATCCTGATTGAATGTTAGTCGAATCTGGCTGATTGCATGCATGGAAAGAAAGGTTCGTCAGTTGTGCGAATACAGTGGTGGGGGCGGCTATGGACGATTTCAACTCCGACTGCCCGGTCAGCTTGACTATCGGGAAAACGGTGTTACAACCAATAGAGCCCACAGTGGGTAAAAAAGGTCCGCGGAGTCAATCTTATTTCCAGGAAATGACTGCGGATGAACTGGATGATACTCCAGTGATGGAGTCTGTTGCAGAGGGATATGGGTATGTCAGTCGGTAAGGTGAAATGGTTCAACAATGCCAAGGGATTCGGTTTCATTAACACCGACGCCAGAGAAGGCCGTGACGAAGACGGTCATCTTATTGATTTCTTTGCACACTATTCGGCCATTGAAATGGTCGGATACAAGACTCTCAAGGCCGGGCAACTCGTAAGCTTCGAGATCGTCCAGGGACCCAAAGGGCTGCACGCAGTCAAGATTGGGGCTGCCACGACCGAGAACGAACAGGCCGCTGCCACCCAACAGGAAACAGTGTCGAATTGACGCAACCCGTCATCCAGTCATAAAAAAACCGCCCGAAGGCGGTTTTTTAATGCCTATTCGCTTACATATGCGAAATCAGCGCGTCACCGAACGCAGACGAAGACAGCAGTTTCGCGCCTTCCATCAGACGTTCGAAGTCATAGGTCACGGTCCTGGCCGAAATCGCGCCGTTGGTGCCTTTGATGATCAGATCAGCTGCTTCGGTCCAGCCCATGTGGCGCAGCATCATCTCTGCGGACAGGATCAGGGAGCCCGGATTGACCTGGTCCTTGCCAGCGTACTTCGGCGCAGTACCGTGGGTCGCTTCGAACATCGCAATGGTGTCAGACAGGTTGGCACCCGGTGCGATACCGATACCGCCCACTTCCGCCGCCAGGGCGTCGGAGAGGTAGTCGCCGTTCAGGTTCAGGGTCGCGATCACATCGTATTCGGCCGGGCGCAGCAGGATCTGCTGGAGCATGGCGTCGGCGATGGCATCTTTGACGATAACGTTCTTGCCGGTTTTCGGGTTTTTGAACTGCATCCACGGACCGCCATCGAGCAGGGTCGCGCCGAACTCTTCAGCTGCCACTTCGTAGGCCCATTCCTTGAAGGCACCTTCGGTGAACTTCATGATGTTGCCTTTGTGCACGATAGTCAGCGAGTCGCGGTCATTGTCGACCACATACTGCAGAGCTTTTCGCGCCAGACGCTTGGTGCCTTGCAGCGAAACCGGCTTGATGCCGATACCGCAGTTTTCGTCGAAACGGATCTTGGTGACGCCCATTTCATCTTTAAGGAACTTGATGACTTTGGTCGCTTCCGGCGAACCGGCTTTCCACTCGATACCGGCGTAGATGTCTTCCGAGTTCTCACGGAAGATCGTCATGTCGACGTCGCCTGGCTTCTTGACCGGGCTAGGCACGCCTTCGAACCAGCGCACAGGGCGCAGGCAGACATAAAGGTCGAGTTGCTGACGCAGGGCCACGTTCAGGGAACGGATGCCGCCACCGACCGGGGTGGTCAGAGGGCCCTTGATGGAAACCACGTAATCCTTGACCGCGTCCAGGGTTTCCTGGGGTAGCCAGGTGTCCTGATCGTAAACCTGAGTCGCTTTCTCCCCGGCGTAGACTTCCATCCAGGAAATTTTGCGCTCGCCGCCGTAAGCCTTCTTAACAGCAGCATCGACAACCTTGATCATGACCGGGCTGATATCAACGCCAATACCATCACCTTCGATGAAGGGGATGATCGGGTTGTTAGGAACATTGAGAGAATGGTCCGCGTTGACGGTGATTTTGTCGCCGACTGCTGGAACCTGAATCTTCTTGTATCCCATGCTGAACTCCATTGTTTGGATTGAACATCTGGCTTCGTTCGAGCGTACCCCAGTTAAATCAGCACGCAAACCCTATGTTCCAACCATCTGCCGCAAAGCTGCACAGTTCGCGGCGTACAAGCCTGAAAGCAAAGGGAAAAGCGCCAAACTCAAGCACGGTGCAAGACTCTACGCCCCACTCGCCCCTGCGACCTTTAGACCAATGGACGACAATCGTTGCATATGAACCATCGGCAGATTGCCAGCTACCTATGTATAATGCCGCCCGCTGACCACAGAGTCACGACGGCCGACCTTTCTACTACGAGGCTTTGGGCCCGAAAAAGCCGGACTGTTACCGCAGCCCACCCGCTTGACGCTCGACTGATGCACCCAACATCACCGCGAAGAAATCTCGACATTCGGCTCATGGATGACTTTGAACGAACGCGCTTACCCGGCGCCCCTCGAGTTTTTCTGCGCACGCTTTAGCAAAGAAGAGAGAGTTAATCCGAATATGCCCACCCGCTCGAAGATCATCTATACCTTCACCGACGAAGCTCCCGCCCTCGCCACCTATTCTCTGTTGCCTATCGTAGAGGCCTTCACCGCCTCCGCTGATATCGCCGTGGAAACCCGCGATATCTCTCTCGCAGGGCGCATTCTGGCCAGCTTCCCCGAGCAATTGGGTGACAAAGCCGTAGCCGACCACCTCGCCGAACTGGGCGACCTGGCCGTTACGCCTGAAGCCAACATCATCAAGCTGCCGAACATCAGCGCCTCGGTTCCGCAACTGCAAGCCGCGATCAAGGAACTGCAAGCCCAGGGCTTCGCACTACCTGACTACCCGGAAACCGTGACCAGCGACGCCGACAAGCTCGCCAAGTCGCGTTACGACAAGATCAAGGGCAGCGCCGTGAACCCGGTTCTGCGCGAAGGCAACTCCGATCGTCGTGCACCGCTGTCGGTCAAGAACTACGCGCGCAAGCACCCTCACAAAATGGGCGCCTGGGCTACGGACTCCAAGTCCCACGTCGCGCACATGAGCACCGGCGATTTCTACGGCAGTGAAAAAGCTGCCCTGATCGACGCCGCTGATGCCGTCAAAATCGAACTGATCGCTCAAGACGGCACCACCACCGTCCTGAAAGAAAAAACCACCGTGCAAGCCGGTGAGATCCTCGATTGCGCGGTCATGAGCAAAAACGCTCTGCGCAGCTTCATCGCTGCCGAGATCGAAGACGCCAAGCAAAAAGGCGTGCTGCTGTCGGTTCACCTGAAAGCCACCATGATGAAGGTCTCCGACCCGATCATGTTCGGCCAGATCGTTGCCGAGTTCTATAAAGACGCACTGGCCAAGCACGCTGACGTGCTGGCACAGATCGGCTTCAACCTGAACAACGGCATCGGCGACCTGTACGCGCGCATCAAAGCCCTGCCGGCTGAGCAGCAAGCGCAGATCGAAGCGGACATCCAGGCGGTCTACGCCGTTCGTCCGTCGTTGGCCATGGTCAACTCCGACAAAGGCATCACCAACCTGCACGTGCCGAGCGACGTTATCGTCGACGCCTCGATGCCGGCGATGATCCGTGACTCCGGCAAAATGTGGGGCACTGACGGTCAGTTGCACGACACCAAGGCTGTGATCCCGGATCGCTGCTACGCGACCATCTACCAGGCGGTAATCGAAGACTGCAAGCTGCACGGCGCTTTCGATCCAACCACCATGGGCAGCGTGCCAAACGTTGGCCTGATGGCGAAAAAAGCCGAAGAGTACGGCTCGCACGACAAGACTTTCCAGATCAAGTCCAACGGCGTAGTTCGGGTTTCCGATGGCGCTGGCCGCACCCTGCTGGAACAGTCGGTTGAAGCCGGCGACATCTTCCGCATGTGCCAGACCAAAGACGCGCCGATCCAGGACTGGGTCAAACTGGCCGTCAACCGTGCTCGCGCAAGCGCAACTCCAGCAATATTCTGGCTGGACCCAATGCGCGCCCACGACGGTGTAGTGATCGAGAAAGTTCAGGCTTACCTGAAGGATCACGACACCTCCGGCCTGGACATCCGCATCATGTCGCCAGTCGACGCGATGGCGTTCACCCTGGGTCGCACTCGCGAAGGCAAGGACACCATCTCGGTGACCGGCAACGTACTGCGCGACTACCTGACTGACCTGTTCCCGATCATGGAACTGGGCACCAGCGCCAAGATGCTGTCGATCGTTCCGCTGATGAACGGCGGTGGCCTGTTCGAAACCGGCGCTGGCGGTTCGGCACCGAAGCACGTTCAGCAACTGCTGGAAGAGAACTTCCTGCGCTGGGATTCCCTGGGCGAGTTCCTGGCCCTGGCCGCTTCCCTTGAGCACCTGGGTGTGACCTACAACAACCCTAAAGCGCTGGTGCTGGCCAAGACCCTGGATCAGGCCACCGGCCAGTTCCTGGACAACAACAAGTCGCCATCGCGCAAAGTCGGCAACATCGACAACCGCGGCAGCCACTTCTACCTGGCGCTGTACTGGGCTCAAGCCCTGGCTGCCCAGACCGAAGACACTGCACTGCAAGCGCAGTTCGGCGAACTGGCCAAGACCCTGACCGAGAACGAAGCAACCATCGTTGCCGAGCTCAACGCCGTTCAGGGCAAGCCAGTGGACATCGGCGGTTACTACCACGCCAATGCCGAGCTGATCAGCAAGGCCATGCGCCCAAGCAACACCTTCAACGCCGCGATCGCTGCGCTGGTTTAAGGTTGTAAGGATGCAAAGAAGCCCCGGCCCTGTGCCGGGGTTTCTGTTTGTGGCGTTCACACACCTCCAATGTGAACACTGGACCAATGTGGGAGCGGGCTTGCTCGCGAATGCGGTTTATCATTTAACATCTCAATTGACTGACCCACCGCATTCGCGAGCAAGCCCGCTCCCACATTGACCGCGCTCCACTATTCAAATTTTGAGGAAGCTTTATGGATTGGCTACCCCACATCACCGTCGCCACCATCGTCGAAGACAACGGCCGCTTCCTGATGGTCGAAGAAACCAAGCACGGACGAACGGTACTCAACCAGCCCGCCGGTCACCTCGACCCGGACGAAACCCTGATCGAGGCCGCCGTACGCGAAACCCTCGAAGAAACCGGCTGGGACGTCGAGCCGACCGGCGTGGTGGGCATTTACCTCTACACCGCCCCGAGCAACGGCGTGACTTATCAGCGGGTCTGCTTCACCGCAAAACCGCTCAAACATCACCCCGACTATCAACTGGACGACGGCATCGTCGGCGCAAAATGGCTGACGCGTGACGAACTGCTGGCACAGCGCGCAAACTGGCGCAGTGAGCTGATCATCCGCTGTATTGATGATTATCTGGACGGTCAACACTTCGCTCTCGAACTGATCCGCCCTTCTCTTTAGCCTTGCGGGCTTGGGCCTGTTAGAATCGCGTCCTTTTTCAAGACACTCATTGAATCCCTATGCGTGATCCAGCCCCTTCTGACACACAAAAGAAGCGCGTCATTGTCGGCATGTCCGGCGGCGTGGACTCTTCCGTTTCCGCTCTCCTGCTGATCGAGCAGGGTTATGAGGTGGAAGGCCTGTTCATGAAGAACTGGGAAGAAGACGATGGAACGGAATACTGCACCGCCATGGATGACCTGGCGGACGCTCAGGCCGTGTGCGACAAGATTGGTATAAAACTGCATACCGCCAACTTCGCCGCCGAATACTGGGACAACGTGTTCGAGCACTTCCTGGCCGAATACAAGGCCGGTCGCACGCCGAACCCGGACATCCTGTGCAACCGCGAGATCAAGTTCAAGGCGTTCCTCGATTACGCCATGATGCTCGGTGCCGACCTGATCGCCACCGGTCACTACGTGCGTCGCCGCGACATCGATGGTCGCACCGAGCTGCTCAAGGGCCTGGACCCGAACAAGGACCAGAGCTACTTCCTGCACGCCGTTGGCGGCGAACAGATCGCCAAGACCCTGTTCCCGGTCGGCGAGCTGGAAAAACCTGAAGTCCGCGCGATTGCCGAGAAACACGAACTCGCCACCGCGAAGAAAAAGGATTCCACCGGGATCTGCTTTATCGGCGAACGCCGCTTCAGCGACTTCCTCAAGCAATACCTGCCGGCCCAGCCAGGCGAGATCAAGACCACCGAAGGTGAAGTCATCGGCCGTCATCACGGCTTGATGTATCACACCATCGGCCAGCGCCAGGGCCTGGGCATCGGCGGCCTGAAAGACGCCAGTGACGAGCCGTGGTACGTGCTGATCAAAGACCTGGAGCACAACGAATTGATCGTTGGCCAAGGCAATGACCACCCGTATCTGTTCTCCCGCGCCCTGCTCGCTTCAGACATCTATTGGGTCAACCCGATCGACCTGAGCGAACCACGCCGATTGACCGCCAAAGTCCGCTATCGCCAAAGCGACCAGCCGTGCACGCTGGAAAAAACCGCCACCGGCTACCGCGCGACCTTCGATGACCCGCAACGCGCGGTCACCCCAGGCCAGTCCGTGGTGTTCTACGACGGTGAAATCTGCCTCGGCGGCGGCGTGATCGAAGTTGCGGAGCCGTGGACCAGCAAAGGCACTCCTCAAGGCGAGCAGCAATGAGCCCGACTCAGGAGCAACTGACGGCACTGGGCGGCGTGTTCCTCGCCGCCGTGCTGGTCGACAAGATCGCCAAGACCGGCCAGACCGCCGAAGCCGGCCTGACCTGCATGCTCGGCAGCCTGCTGATTCGCGACCCCAAAGACACCCTGGAAGTCTACGGCGGCGACGACATCAATCTGCGTGAAGGTTACCGCGCACTGATCGGCGCCCTGGAACGCGACCCAAGCACCCTTCAGCGCGAACCGCTGCGCTATGCGTTGGCGATGCTCGGTCTGGAGCGTCAACTGGCCAAGCGCAACGACATGCTGGACGTAATCGGCAAGCGTCTGCCGCAGATTCAGTCTCAGGTTGAGCACTTCGGTCCGGCGCACGAAAACGTCATTGCGGCGTGCGGCGCCCTGTACCAGGACACCCTGAGCACCCTGCGCCAGCGAATTCAGGTCCACGGCGACATGCGCAACCTGCAGCAACCGAGCAACGCTTCGAAAATCCGCGCCCTGTTGCTGGCCGGAATTCGTTCGGCACGCCTGTGGCGGCAGTTGGGCGGTCATCGCTGGCAGCTGGTGATCAGCCGTCGCAAGTTACTGAAAGAGCTTTACCCGCTGATGCGCAGCAGCTGAACCGCGTCCGCAAGACCATTTGTAATTTGTAACGCGTAAGACGCTGGTCAGTTGGCAACGGACCGGCGGATTTTTTCATGTATGATACGCGCCCCATTTCGTTGCCCGACTGTCCGAGAACACCCCATGCAGCTTTCTTCGCTCACTGCGGTTTCCCCTGTTGACGGCCGCTACGCCGGCAAAACCCAGGCCCTGCGCCCAATTTTCAGCGAATACGGTCTGATCCGTGCTCGCGTTCTGGTTGAAGTGCGCTGGCTCCAGCGCCTGGCCGCTCACCCTGGCATCAGCGAAGTGCCGGCGTTCTCCGCCGAAGCCAACGCTGTGCTGAACACCCTGGCGGAAAACTTCGCTCTGGAGCACGCCGAGCGTGTCAAAGAGATCGAGCGCACCACTAACCACGACGTCAAAGCCATCGAATACCTGCTCAAAGAGCAAGCGGCCAAGCTGCCGGAACTGGCCGCTGTCAGCGAATTCATCCACTTTGCCTGCACTAGCGAGGACATCAACAACCTGTCCCACGCCCTGATGCTGCGCGAAGGCCGTGATGACGTGATGCTGCCGCTGATGCGCCAGACCGCCGAAGCCATCCGCGAACTGGCCATCCGTTTCGCTGACGTGCCGATGCTGTCGCGCACCCACGGTCAACCGGCCTCGCCGACCACCCTGGGCAAAGAGCTGGCAAACGTGGTTTACCGTCTGGAGCGTCAAATCGCTCAAGTCGCTGCCGTTCCGCTGCTGGGCAAGATCAACGGCGCTGTCGGCAACTACAACGCTCACCTGTCGGCCTACCCTGAGATCCACTGGGAAGAAAACGCCCGCGCCTTCATCGAAGACGAGCTGGGCCTGGGCTTCAACCCGTACACCACGCAGATCGAACCGCACGATTACATCGCCGAGCTGTTCGACGCGATCGCGCGTTTCAACACCATCCTGATCGACTTCGACCGCGACATCTGGGGCTACATCTCCCTGGGTTATTTCAAGCAGCGCACCATCGCTGGCGAAATCGGTTCGTCGACCATGCCGCACAAGGTCAACCCGATCGACTTCGAGAACTCCGAAGGCAACCTGGGCATCGCCAACGCACTGTTCCAGCACCTGGCGAGCAAGCTGCCGATCTCCCGCTGGCAGCGTGACCTGACCGACTCCACCGTCCTGCGCAACCTCGGTGTCGGCTTCGCCCACAGCGTGATCGCGTACGAAGCCAGTCTGAAAGGCATCAGCAAACTCGAGCTCAACGCTCAGAAGATTGCTGCCGACCTGGACGCATGCTGGGAAGTATTGGCCGAGCCAATCCAGACCGTGATGCGTCGCTACAACATCGAAAACCCGTACGAAAAACTGAAAGAGTTGACCCGTGGCAAGGGCATCAGCCCTGAAGCACTGCAAACTTTCATCGACGGCCTGGACATGCCAGCCGCCGCCAAGGCCGAGCTGAAACTGCTCACCCCGGCGAACTACATCGGTAACGCTGTAGAGCAAGCCAAACGCATCTGATCGACCGCTTCACCCTTTTGAGACGCCCGGCAGCGCCGGGCGTTTTTATTCCCGTCTGAAAAGTGCTTTTTTTCAATAGGTTACACATGAATCCTGACATTCCTCTTCAACTTCTGGGCGGCATCACGGCGCGCGAATTCCTGCGCGACTACTGGCAGAAAAAACCCCTGCTCATCCGTCAGGCGATTCCTGAATTCGAAAGCCCGATCGACGCCGACGAACTGGCCGGCCTGGCGCTGGAAGAGGAAGTCGAATCGCGCCTGGTGATCGAGCACGGCGAGCGCCCTTGGGAATTGCGCCGCGGCCCGTTCGCTGAAGACGAGTTCAGCAAACTGCCGGAACGCGACTGGACCCTGCTGGTACAAGCGGTCGACCAATTCGTGCCGGAAGTCAGCGAACTGCTGGAAAACTTCCGCTTTTTGCCAAGCTGGCGCGTCGACGACGTGATGATCAGCTTCGCCGCCCCGGGTGGCAGCGTGGGTCCGCACTTCGATAACTACGACGTGTTCCTGCTGCAAGGTCACGGCAAGCGCAACTGGAAAATCGGCCAGATGTGCGACTCCGAAAGCAAGCTGCTGCCACACGCCGACCTGCGCATCCTCGCCGACTTCGAAGCCACCGATGAGTGGGTTCTGGAACCGGGCGACATGCTTTACCTGCCGCCGCGTCTGGCACATTGCGGCGTTGCGGTGGATGACTGCATGACCTACTCGGTCGGCTTCCGCGCCCCGAGCGCCTCTGAAGTGCTGACTCACTTCACCGACTTCCTCAGCCAGTTCCTGACCGATGAAGAGCGTTACACCGATGCCGACGCGCTGCCGGCGGTTGATCCGCACCAGATTCAGCACGACGCCCTTGATCGCCTGAAAGCATTGCTGGCCGAGCACATGAGCGATGAGCGCCTGCTGCTGACCTGGTTCGGCCAGTACATGACCGAGCCGCGCTACCCGGAGCTGGTCGTCGGCCCGGAAGAAGTCGAAGAAGAAGACTTCCTCGCCAGCCTTGAACAAGGCGCCGTGCTGATCCGCAACCCGAGCGCACGCATGGCCTGGTCCGAAGTCGATGACGACCTGCTGCTGTTCGCCAGTGGCCAGAGCCGTTACCTGCCGGGCAAACTGCGCGAGCTGCTGAAACTGATCTGCGCCGCCGACGCCCTGCACACCGACAACCTCGGTGACTGGCTGAACGACGAAGACGGCCGCGGCCTGCTGTGCGAGCTGGTCAAGCAAGGCAGCCTGGGGTTCGCTGATGAATAAAATCCACGTTCGTGTCGCAGACTGGCAAAAGGACAACGCCGAGATCCGGCGCATTCGTGAGACGGTGTTCATCGCCGAGCAATCCGTTCCGCCTGAGCTGGAATGGGATGCTGATGACGCAACGGCGGTGCATTTTCTGGCCTTCGAAGGCGACTTTCCGATTGGCACCGCCCGCCTGCTGCCCGATGGCCACGTCGGCCGGGTGTCGGTGCTGAAAGACTGGCGCGGATTGAAAGTCGGCGATGCGCTGATGCAAGCGGTGATCGGTGAAGCCGAGAAGCGCGGGCTCAAGCAGCAGATGCTGAGCGCACAGGTACAGGCGACAGCGTTCTATGAGCGCCTGGGCTTCAGCCTGGTCAGTGAGGAATTCCTGGAAGCAGGCATTCCGCATGTGGACATGGTAAGGCACTCAGCCTGACACCGAGGTGCCCTCATCGCGAGCAAGCTCGCTCCCACAGGGTTTTAGGTGTTGCCACAGAATGCAGCAACACCATTGATCCACTGTGGGAGCGAGCTTGCTCGCGATGAGGCCCGCAAGAACACACAAAACGCCCCGTCTTCAACCGATGCCGGGGCGTTTTGCTGTCTACGATTCAACTTGCCCCACGCCGGGCCGACAAACTGGCAATATCAACACTTCAAGATGTCGGAGATAACGGATATGTCCCTACGCACCCTGCTCACCACGTTGCTGCTGAGCTGCAGTTTTTCGGCCATGGCAGCCACCGAGATCGTGCCACTGAACTACCGTACCAGTGCCGACATGCTGCCGATGGCCCAGGATTTCATCGGCAAGGAGGGCCAGGTCAGCGCCTACGGCAACCAACTGATCGTCAATGCCGATCAGCGCAAGATCGACGAACTTAAAGCCTTGATCATGCAACTCGATGTGGCCGCCAAACGTCTGCTGATCACTGTCGACACCAACGAAAACAACTTCCAGGGCGATCAGGGTTACTCGGTAAACGGTGCGAAACCGAGCCAGACTCGCATCATCAACCGCAGCACCGACAGCCGTGACGGCGGGATTCAGCAGATCCAGGCCAGCGAAGGTGCGCCAGCACTGATCCAGGTCGGCCAGAGCGTTCCGCTCACCAGCACTCAGACCGATTCCTACGGCGATCTGCGAAGCCAGAGCGAATACCGCAACGTCACCCAGGGTTTCTACGTCACCGCCAGCGTCACCGGCGACATCGTTCACTTGGCGATCAGCACCAATCGTGACCGCATGAGCCAGGAACGTCCCGATGTAGTGAATGTGCAAAGTACCGACACAACTGTCACAGGACGACTGGGTGAATGGATCACCCTGGCCGGCGTAAACCGCCAGACTCAGGCCGACAAACAGGGCCAGACCCGCAGCTACTCGACTCAGGGCCGGGATGACATGACCCTGCGGGTGAAAGTCGATACTTTGGACTAAACCACCGAAAACTGACTGATTAGTCGTATTAGACCAAAGATGTAGTGCCTGAAAAAAAGCACTACAAAACGTTTGACGATCGAAAAAAGCAAAGGCATGATGGCCTCGCTCCCGCTAATCAGGGGCCCTGGCAAGGGCCTTCGAGGCGCCGTTCGCACCTACCCCGCGAGCCGCTTCGTGTCTGTACCGCCCACAAGGTGTGTTTGACGAGGTTGCCGACTGGAACGAAGTTGTCCCGAGGGACGGAAGCGTAATTAGGTAACCCGGCTCCACACTGAAGTTCGTACCAAGGCCCACGACGCCCGAATGCGCTCGCCAGTTCGCCCTTACCTGCTCACTTCCCCTCGAGCCCATCGTTCATCCCGTCGCCATCCCCGCCGAATCCGACTTGACCACCTAAGCTTCTGGTCAGCGAGCAGCCTTTTACGCACGTCTTAATGCGTACTTGGCAGGAGCAGGAATTTTCCACCCCAGACCTATGCGACGAGGTTTATCTCCATGGCACTGACACGCGAACAGCAAATTGCAGCCCTCGAAAAAGATTGGGCTGAAAACCCACGCTGGAAAGGCGTGACACGCGCTTACTCCGCTGCTGACGTCGTCCGCCTGCGTGGCTCGGTTCAACCTGAGCACACCTTTGCAAAACTGGGCGCCGAGAAGCTCTGGAACCTGGTGACCCAGGGTGCCAAGCCGTCCTTCCGTCCTGATAAAGATTTCGTCAACTGCATGGGCGCCCTGACCGGCGGCCAGGCTGTACAACAAGTTAAAGCCGGTATCCAGGCGATCTACCTGTCGGGCTGGCAAGTCGCTGCGGACAACAACTCCGCCGAATCGATGTACCCGGACCAGTCGCTGTACCCGGTGGACTCGGTTCCAACCGTGGTCAAGCGCATCAACAACTCGTTCCGTCGTGCTGACCAGATCCAGTGGAAAGCCGGTAAAGGCCCGGGCGACGAAGGCTACATCGACTACTTCGCTCCAATCGTGGCGGACGCTGAAGCCGGTTTCGGCGGCGTACTGAACGCTTACGAGCTGATGAAGAGCATGATCGAAGCAGGCGCCGCCGGTGTTCACTTCGAAGACCAACTGGCTTCCGTGAAAAAATGCGGCCACATGGGCGGCAAGGTACTGGTTCCTACCCAGGAAGCTGTACAGAAGCTGACCGCTGCCCGTCTGGCGGCTGACGTTGCCGGTACTCCGACCATCATCCTGGCTCGTACCGACGCTAACGCGGCTGACCTGCTGACTTCCGATTGCGACCCGTACGACCAGCCGTTCGTGACTGGCGAACGTACCCAGGAAGGCTTCTACAAAGTGCGCGCCGGCCTGGACCAGGCGATCGCTCGCGGCCTGGCTTACGCTCCGTACGCCGACCTGATCTGGTGCGAAACCGCCAAGCCGGATCTGGACGAGGCTCGTCGCTTCGCTGAAGCGATCAAAAAGGAATACCCGGACCAACTGCTGTCGTACAACTGCTCGCCTTCCTTCAACTGGAAGAAAAACCTGGACGACGCGACCATCGCCAAGTTCCAGCGCGAACTGTCTGCCATGGGTTACAAGCACCAGTTCATCACCCTGGCCGGCATTCACAACATGTGGCACAGCATGTTCAACCTGGCGCACGACTACGCCCGTAACGACATGACCGCCTACGTGAAGCTGCAAGAGCAAGAGTTCGCTGACGCTGCCAAGGGTTACACCTTCGTGGCTCACCAGCAGGAAGTGGGCACCGGCTACTTCGACGACATGACCACTGTGATTCAAGGTGGCTCGTCTTCGGTAACCGCGCTGACCGGTTCGACTGAAGAAGAACAGTTCCACTGATCCGATTCGCCTGAGCAAACGGCCGTTGCGGACCGGATAGAAAGCTAACCGCAACGTCGCACATCTGACGCCCCGACTGGTTCGGGGCGTTTTTTTTGCCTGCGACTCAACAACCACCGCCGAACCCTGTGGGAGCGAGCTTGCTCGCGATAGCGGAATGTCAGTCAGTACAACTTCGACTGGACGGCCGCCATCGCGAGCAAGCTCGCTCCCACATGGATCAGATAACCGCGAGAAAATCATTGATCCAGAGCAGTTTTTCGATCAGGAAAAGAAGGTAAAACTACCCCGAGCGCTACTTGCAGTAACGCGCATATATGACAACTTTCTGGCCACCCACCCGTTAAACAGTTTAAAAACCGCCTCAAACAATATTGATTATCATTTAGCTGAAACTATGTTCGTTACATTCCCAACAAAACAATATTGATGAAATCCCGGCTAATGCCCGAACCGCATGGGCTACAGGGTTTTGGAGGTGCGCTATGTCCTTATTCCTATAAATAATTTCGCTATAGGAATTTTACTTGCACGGTGATGTGCCATAAAATCAGCGGGATTGATTGCTGCGACATATCGTCACTGCTTTGTTTCTTTTCAAGCTCAGAGACCTTTGCTCTCTGTTAAGGATTACCAGCATGCCCGAAGCGACAGGACTCATGGCCCACAACTGGGGCTTTGCCATTTTCCTTCTGGGCGTCGTCGGCCTTTGTGCCTTCATGCTCGGCGTCTCCAGCCTCCTCGGGTCAAAAGCCTGGGGCCGCAGCAAAAACGAACCGTTCGAGTCCGGCATGCTACCTACAGGTGGCGCCCGCTTGCGGCTCTCAGCCAAATTCTATCTGGTCGCGATGCTCTTCGTGATCTTCGATATCGAAGCCCTTTTTCTCTTTGCCTGGTCTGTGTCCGTCCGCGAAAGCGGCTGGACCGGATTCGTCGAAGCTCTCGTTTTCATAGCAATTCTGTTGGCAGGCCTTGTCTACCTATTCCGAGTGGGCGCCCTTGACTGGGCTCCGGAAGCTCGTCGTAAGCGGCAAGCGAAGCTGAAACAATGAGGCTTTGGCAATGCAATACAATCTCACCAGGATCGACCCCGATGCTCCTAACGAGCAGTATCCGATTGGCGAACGGGAAACCGTTTCCGATCCGTTAGAAGATCAAGTCCACAAAAACATTTTCATGGGCAAGCTCGAAGACGTGCTTAACGGCACGATCAACTGGGGGCGCAAGAACTCCCTGTGGCCGTATAACTTCGGTCTTTCGTGCTGCTACGTGGAAATGACCACCGCCTTCACGGCGCCTCACGACATCGCGCGCTTTGGCGCCGAGGTTATCCGGGCATCGCCGCGTCAGGCGGATTTCATGGTTATCGCCGGTACCTGCTTCATCAAGATGGCGCCGATCATTCAGCGTCTCTACGAGCAAATGCTCGAACCTAAATGGGTTATCTCCATGGGTTCGTGCGCCAACTCCGGTGGCATGTACGACATCTACTCAGTCGTTCAAGGGGTGGACAAGTTCCTGCCCGTGGACGTCTACGTGCCTGGCTGCCCGCCCCGTCCTGAAGCTTTTCTGCAAGGCTTGATGCTGTTGCAGGAGTCCATTGGACAGGAGCGTCGTCCGCTTTCCTGGGTCGTTGGCGATCAAGGCGTATACCGCGCCGAGATGCCTTCGCAAAAGGAACAGCGCCGCGAACAGCGAATCGCAGTCACCAACCTGCGCAGCCCCGACGAAGTCTGATCCAGACCTGCTTCTTTTATAGAACGAGACACTGGCTTCATTCTTTACGTTGACCGAAAGCGATAAATAACCATGACTACAGGCAGTGCTCTGTACATCCCGCCTTATAAGGCAGACGACCAGGATGTGGTCGTCGAACTGAACAACCGTTTTGGCCCCGAGGCGTTCACCGCCCAGCCTACCCGCACCGGCATGCCGGTGCTTTGGGTTGCCCGCGCCAAACTCGTCGAAGTCCTGACCTTCCTGCGTAACCTGCCCAAGCCGTACGTCATGCTCTATGACCTGCACGGCGTGGACGAGCGTCTGCGCACCAAGCGTCAAGGGCTGCCAAGCGGCGCCGACTTCACTGTGTTCTATCACTTGATGTCGATCGAACGTAATAGTGACGTAATGATCAAGGTCGCCTTGTCCGAGAGCGACCTCAGCGTGCCGACCGTGACCGGCATCTGGCCGAACGCCAACTGGTACGAGCGTGAAGTGTGGGACATGTACGGCATCAACTTTGCCGGTCACCCGCACCTGACCCGCATCATGATGCCGCCGACCTGGGAAGGTCACCCGCTGCGCAAGGACTTCCCGGCCCGTGCCACCGAGTTCGACCCGTTCAGCCTGACCCTGGCCAAGCAACAGCTTGAAGAAGAAGCTGCGCGCTTCAAGCCTGAAGACTGGGGCATGAAGCGTTCCGGTGCGAACGAGGACTACATGTTCCTCAACCTCGGTCCTAACCACCCTTCCGCGCACGGTGCGTTCCGCATCATTCTGCAGCTGGACGGTGAAGAGATCGTCGATTGCGTGCCGGACGTCGGTTACCACCACCGTGGTGCCGAGAAGATGGCCGAGCGTCAGTCCTGGCACAGCTTCATTCCGTACACCGACCGTATCGACTACCTCGGCGGCGTGATGAACAACCTGCCGTACGTGCTCTCGGTCGAGAAGCTGGCCGGTATCAAGGTGCCTGAGAAGGTCGACGTCATCCGCATCATGATGGCCGAGTTCTTCCGGATCACCAGCCACCTGCTGTTCCTGGGGACTTACATCCAGGACGTCGGCGCCATGACCCCGGTGTTCTTCACGTTCACCGACCGTCAGAAGGCGTACACGGTGATCGAAGCCATTACCGGCTTCCGTCTGCACCCGGCCTGGTACCGCATCGGTGGCGTCGCTCACGACCTGCCGCGCGGCTGGGAAAAACTGGTGAAAGACTTCATCGAGTGGATGCCAAAGCGTCTGGACGAATACCAGAAAGCAGCACTGGACAACAGCATCCTGCGTGGCCGGACCATCGGCGTCGCCGCCTACAACACCAAAGAAGCCCTGGAATGGGGCGTCACCGGTTCCGGCCTGCGTTCGACCGGTTGCGATTTCGACCTGCGTAAAGCTCGCCCGTACTCCGGTTACGAGAACTTCGAATTCGAAGTGCCGCTGGCCGCCAATGGCGATGCCTACGACCGTTGCATCGTGCGTGTCGAAGAAATGCGCCAGAGCCTGAAGATCATCGAGCAGTGCATGCGCAACATGCCGGAAGGCCCGTACAAGGCGGATCACCCGCTGACCACGCCGCCGCCCAAAGAGCGCACCCTGCAGCACATCGAGACCCTGATCACGCACTTCCTGCAAGTTTCGTGGGGCCCGGTCATGCCGGCCAACGAATCCTTCCAGATGATCGAAGCGACCAAGGGCATCAACAGTTATTACCTGACGAGCGATGGCGGCACCATGAGCTACCGCACCCGGATTCGCACCCCAAGCTTCCCGCACCTGCAGCAGATCCCTTCGGTGATCAAAGGCAGCATGGTCGCGGACTTGATTGCGTACCTGGGTAGTATCGATTTCGTTATGGCCGACGTGGACCGCTAAGCATGAACAGCACGCTTATCCAGACAGACCGTTTCGCCCTGAGCGAAACCGAGCGCTCGGCCATCGAGCACGAGCTGCATCACTACGAAGACCCGCGCGCGGCGTCGATCGAAGCCCTGAAGATCGTCCAGAAGGAACGTGGCTGGGTGCCTGACGGCGCGCTCTACGCCATCGGCGAAATTCTTGGCATCCCGGCCAGCGACGTGGAAGGCGTGGCAACGTTCTATAGCCAGATCTTCCGTCAGCCGGTCGGCCGTCACATCATTCGCGTCTGCGACAGCATGGTCTGCTACATCGGCGGCCATGAATCCGTGGTCAGCGAAATCCAGAGCAATCTGGGCATCGGCCTGGGTCAGACCACCGCCGACGGTCGTTTCACCCTGCTGCCGGTCTGCTGCCTCGGCAACTGCGACAAGGCGCCGGCGTTGATGATCGACGACGACACTTTCGGTGATGTGCAGCCTGCCGGCGTTGCCAAATTGCTCGAGGGCTACGTATGACCCTGACTTCCTTCGGTCCAGCCAACCGCATCAAGCGTTCGGCCGAGACTCACCCGCTCACCTGGCGTCTGCGTGACGACGGCGAAGCTGTCTGGCTCGACGAGTACCAGGCCAAGAACGGTTACGCGGCTGCGCGCAAGGCTTTCGCCGACATGGCTCAGGACGACATCGTCCAGACCGTGAAAGACTCCGGTCTTAAAGGTCGCGGCGGTGCCGGCTTCCCCACGGGCGTGAAGTGGGGCCTGATGCCCAAAGACGAATCCATCAACATCCGCTATCTGCTGTGCAACGCGGACGAGATGGAACCGAACACCTGGAAAGACCGCATGTTGATGGAGCAACTGCCCCATCTGCTGATCGAAGGCATGCTGATCAGTGCTCGCGCGCTGAAAACCTACCGTGGCTACATCTTCCTGCGTGGCGAATACACCACCGCCGCCAAGCACCTGAACCGTGCAGTGGAAGAAGCCAAGGCAGCGGGCCTTTTGGGTAAAAACATTCTGGGCAGCGGCTTCGATTTCGAGCTGTTCGTCCACACCGGCGCCGGACGTTACATCTGCGGTGAAGAAACCGCACTGATCAACTCCCTCGAAGGCCGCCGCGCCAACCCGCGCTCCAAGCCGCCCTTCCCTGCGGCCGTTGGCGTGTGGGGCAAGCCGACCTGCGTGAACAACGTTGAAACCCTGTGCAACGTGCCGGCGATCATTGCCGACGGCGTGGACTGGTACAAATCGTTGGCCCGCGAAGGCAGTGAAGACATGGGCACCAAGCTCATGGGCTTCTCCGGCAAGGTCAAGAACCCGGGCCTGTGGGAATTGCCGTTCGGCGTCACCGGTCGCGAGTTGTTCGAAGACTACGCCGGCGGCATGCGCGACGGTTACAAGCTCAAGTGCTGGCAGCCAGGTGGCGCCGGTACCGGTTTCCTGTTGCCGGAACACCTGGACGCACAAATGTACGCCGGCGGCATCGCCAAAGTGGGCACCCGTATGGGTACCGGCCTGGCCATGGCGGTGGACGACAGCGTCAACATGGTTTCCCTGCTGCGCAATATGGAAGAGTTCTTCTCCCGCGAATCCTGCGGCTTCTGCACCCCGTGCCGTGACGGTTTGCCGTGGAGCGTCAAGCTTCTGCGCGCCATCGAGAACGGTGAAGGGCAAGCCGGCGATATCGAGACCCTGCTGGGTCTGGTCGGTTTCCTAGGCCCAGGCAAGACCTTCTGTGCTCACGCACCGGGCGCCGTGGAGCCGTTGGGCAGCGCAATCAAATACTTCCGCCATGAGTTCGAAGCCGGCATCGCGCCTACCAGCGCTGTCGTCCCGCCTCTGGCAAGGCCGATCGTAGTCGGCGCGTAAACGCTTAAAAAAGCGAAGGGTCCGTGCCCTTCGCTTTGTCGTGTGATGACGCCTTGAACGGCTGTGTTGATTCACGCGAATAACAAGATTCCATTAGCCACGCCCGCTGACACCGGGCCAACGAAGAACTTTGAACCATGGCCACTATCCACGTAGACGGCAAAGAGCTCGAAGTCGATGGGGCAGACAACCTGTTACAGGCATGTCTGTCGCTAGGCCTCGATATCCCTTATTTCTGCTGGCACCCAGCCCTAGGCAGCGTTGGCGCTTGCCGCCAGTGCGCGGTCAAGCAGTACACCGACGAAAACGACAAGCGTGGTCGGATCGTCATGTCCTGCATGACCCCCGCCACCGACGGCAGCTGGATCTCCATCGACGACGAAGAAGCGAAAGTGTTTCGCGCCAGCGTCGTTGAATGGCTGATGACCAACCACCCTCACGACTGCCCGGTCTGTGAGGAAGGCGGTCACTGTCACCTGCAAGACATGACCGTGATGACCGGCCACAACGAGCGCCGTTATCGCTTCACCAAGCGTACCCACCAGAACCAGGATCTCGGCCCGTTCATCGGTCACGAAATGAACCGCTGCATCGCCTGCTACCGCTGCGTGCGCTTCTATAAGGACTACGCCGGCGGCACCGATCTCGGTGTGTTCGGCGCCCACGACAACGTGTACTTCGGTCGCGTTGAAGACGGCACCCTGGAAAGCGAGTTCTCCGGCAACCTCACCGAGGTCTGCCCGACCGGTGTGTTCACCGACAAGACTCACTCCGAGCGCTACAACCGCAAGTGGGACATGCAGTTCTCGCCGAGCATCTGCCATGGCTGCTCCAGCGGTTGCAACATCTCCCCGGGTGAACGCTACGGTGAACTGCGTCGTATCGAAAACCGTTTCAACGGTTCGGTAAACCAGTACTTCCTGTGCGACCGTGGCCGTTTCGGCTACGGCTACGTCAACCGCGAAGACCGCCCGCGTCAGCCATTGCTGGCCAACGGCGCCAAGCTGACGCTCGACGAAGCGCTGGATAAAGCCGCCGACCTGCTGCGCGGTCGCAACATCGTCGGTATCGGTTCGCCACGTGCCAGCCTCGAAAGCAACTACGCGTTGCGCGAACTGGTCGGCGCCGAGCACTTCTACTCCGGTATCGAAGCCGCCGAGCTGGAACGCATTCGTCTGGTCATGCAGGTGCTCAAAGACAGCCCGCTGCCGATCCCGAACATGCGCGACATCGAAGACCACGACGCGATCTTCGTCCTCGGCGAAGACCTGACCCAGACCGCTGCGCGTATGGCCCTGTCCCTGCGTCAATCGGTCAAAGGCAAAGCCGAAGACATGGCCGACGCCATGCGCGTTCAGCCTTGGCTCGACGCCGCCGTGAAGAACATCGGTCAGAACGCTCTGAACCCGCTGTTCATCGCCAGCCTGGCTGAAACCAAGCTCGACGACATCGCTGAAGAATGCGTTCACGCCGCGCCAGACGACCTGGCCCGCATCGGTTTCGCCGTGGCTCACGCCCTCGACGCCAGCGCGCCTGCCGTTGAAGGTCTGGACGCTGAAGCCCTCGAGCTGGCCAAGCGCATTGCCGACGCCCTGCTCGCCGCCAAGCGTCCGCTGATCATTGCCGGTACCTCGTTGGGTTCCAAGGCGCTGATCGAAGCCGCGGCAAACATCGCCAAGGCCCTGAAGCTGCGCGAGAAGAACGGCTCCATTAGCCTGATCGTGCCAGAGGCCAACAGCCTCGGCCTGGCCATGCTCGGTGGCGACTCGGTCGATGCCGCGCTGCAAGCGGTGATCGACGGCAAAGCCGACGCTATCGTCGTGCTGGAAAACGATCTGTACACCCGAACTGACAAAGCCAAGGTCGATGCTGCCCTGAACGCCGCGAAAGTGGTGATCGTGGCGGACCATCAGAAGACCGCCACCAGCGATCGCGCGCACCTGGTTCTGCCAGCCGCCAGCTTCGCTGAAGGCGACGGTACGCTGGTCAGCCAGGAAGGCCGCGCCCAGCGCTTCTTCCAGGTCTTCGACCCGACTTACCTCGACGCAAGCATCATGGTTCACGAAGGCTGGCGCTGGCTGCATGCCCTGCGCGCCACCCTGTTGAACCAGCCGATCAACTGGACCCAACTGGACCACGTCACCGCTGCCTGCGCCGCCAGCACTCCGCAACTGGCCGGCATTGTCAGCGCCGCACCGTCCGCCGCGTTCCGCATCAAAGGCCTGAAACTGGCTCGCGAACCGCTGCGTTACTCCGGTCGTACCGCCATGCGCGCCGACATCAGCGTGCACGAACCGCGTACTTCCCAGGACAACGACACCGCGTTCTCGTTCTCCATGGAAGGTTACTCGGGCTCGGTCGAACCGCGCCAGCAAGTGCCATTCGCCTGGTCTCCGGGCTGGAACTCGCCGCAAGCCTGGAACAAGTTCCAGGACGAAGTCGGTGGTCACATCCGCGCTGGCGACCCGGGCACCCGCCTGATCGAAAGCACCGGTGACTCGCTGAACTGGTTCGCCAGTGTTCCTCGCGCGTTCAACCCGGCTCCGGGCACCTGGCAGGTTGTGCCGTTCTTCCACCTGTTCGGCAGCGAAGAGAACTCTTCCAAAGCCGCACCGGTTCAGGAACGCATCCCGGCCGCTTACGTGTCGCTGGCCAAATCCGAAGCCGACCGTCTGGGTGTCAATGACGGCGCCCTGCTGAGCTTGAGCGTTGCTGGCCAGACCCTGCGTCTGCCGCTGCGCATCAACGAAGAGCTGGGTGCCGGTCTGGTCGCATTGCCGGCCGGTATCGCCGGCATTCCACCAGCGATCTTTGGCAAATCCGTTGACGGTCTGCAGGAGGCAGCTCAATGACCTGGTTCACGCCTGAAGTGATTGACGTGATCATCGCCGTCCTCAAGGCCATCGTGATTCTGCTCGCCGTGGTGGTTTGCGGCGCGCTGCTGAGCTGGGTCGAGCGTCGTTTGCTCGCCCTCTGGCAGGACCGTTACGGTCCGAACCGCGTCGGCCCGTTCGGCGCGTTCCAGATTGCGGCCGACATGATCAAGATGTTCTTCAAGGAAGACTGGACCCCGCCGTTCGCCGACAAGGTGATCTTCACCTTGGCACCGGTTGTGGCCATGAGCGCCTTGCTGATTGCCTTCGCGATCATCCCGATCACCCCGACCTGGGGTGTGGCGGACATCAACATCGGCATCCTGTTCTTCTTCGCCATGGCCGGTCTGTCGGTCTACGCGGTGCTGTTCGCCGGCTGGTCGAGTAACAACAAGTTCGCCCTGTTGGGCAGCTTGCGGGCCTCGGCGCAAACCGTGTCGTACGAAGTGTTCATGGGCCTGTCGCTGATGGGCATCGTGATCCAGGTTGGCTCGTTCAACATGCGCGACATCGTTGAATACCAGGCGCAGAACCTGTGGTTCGTCATCCCGCAGATCTTCGGTTTCCTGACTTTCTTCATTGCCGGCGTCGCCGTGACTCACCGTCACCCGTTCGACCAACCGGAAGCGGAGCAGGAACTGGCCGACGGTTACCACATTGAATACGCCGGCATGAAATGGGGCATGTTCTTCGTCGGTGAGTACATCGGCATCGTGTTGATTTCGGCGCTGTTGGTGACGTTGTTCTTCGGGGGCTGGCACGGTCCGTTCGGCATTCTGCCGCAGATCCCGTTCATCTGGTTCGCACTGAAAACCGCGTTCTTCATCATGTTCTTCATCCTGCTGCGCGCCTCGATTCCGCGCCCACGGTATGACCAAGTGATGGATTTCAGCTGGAAGTTCTGCCTGCCGCTGACCCTCGTCAACATGCTGGTGACCGCTGCGATCGTGTTGCTCAACACGCCCGCCGTCGCGGCTCAGTGAGGATAGAGAATCATGAAGTACATATTTGACATCGTGCATGGCTTCTTCACCCAGCTTCGCAGCCTGGTGATGATCTTTGGCCACGCCTTCCGCAAGCGCGACACGCTGCAATACCCGGAAGAAGCCGTGTACCTGCCGCCGCGCTTCCGTGGCCGTATCGTGCTGACCCGCGACCCTGATGGCGAAGAGCGTTGTGTAGCCTGCAACTTGTGCGCCGTGGCGTGCCCGGTCGGTTGCATCTCGCTGCAGAAAGCTGAAACCGATGACGGTCGCTGGTACCCGGAGTTTTTCCGTATCAACTTCTCGCGCTGCATTTTCTGCGGCCTCTGCGAGGAAGCCTGCCCGACCACCGCGATCCAGCTGACACCGGATTTCGAGATGGCCGAGTTCAAACGTCAGGACCTGGTGTACGAGAAAGAAGATCTGTTGATCTCCGGCCCCGGCAAAAACCCTGATTACAACTTCTATCGTGTTGCAGGTATGGCGATTGCCGGTAAGCCGAAAGGCGCCGCGCAGAATGAAGCCGAACCGATCAACGTGAAGAGCTTGCTGCCTTAAGGAAGAAAGATGGAATTCGCTTTCTATTTCGCATCGGGTATCGCTGTTGTGTCCACGCTTCGCGTGATCACCAACACCAACCCCGTGCACGCCCTGCTCTACCTGATCATTTCGCTGATTGCCGTGGCGATGACGTTTTTCGCCCTCGGCGCGCCGTTCGCCGGCGTGCTGGAAGTGATCGCCTACGCTGGCGCCATCATGGTGCTGTTCGTGTTCGTGGTGATGATGCTGAACCTGGGCCCCGCCTCGGTTCAGCAAGAGCGCGTCTGGCTCAAGCCCGGCATCTGGCTCGGCCCGGTCGCACTCGGCACCCTGCTGCTGGTTGAACTGCTGTACGTGCTGTTCAGCCACTCCAGCGGTCAGGCCATCGGCCACACCTCCGTAGACGCCAAGGCCGTGGGCATCAGCCTGTTCGGTCCTTATCTGCTGGTGGTCGAACTCGCCTCGATGTTGCTGCTCGCCGCAGCCGTCACGGCGTTCCACTTGGGCCGCAACGAAGCCAAGGAGCAATGACGATGCCTGCTATCCCTATGGAGCATGGTCTGGCGGTCGCCGGCATCTTGTTCTGCCTCGGTCTGGTCGGCCTGATGGTCCGCCGCAACATTCTCTTCGTGCTGATGAGCCTGGAGGTCATGATGAATGCCTCCGCACTGGCCTTCATCGTTGCCGGTAGCCGCTGGGCGCAGCCGGATGGACAAATCATGTTCATCCTGGTGATCAGCCTGGCAGCCGCCGAGGCCAGTATTGGCCTGGCGATTCTGTTGCAGCTGTATCGCCGCTTCCACACTCTCGATATCGACGCTGCCAGCGAGATGCGCGGATGAATCTTCTCTATCTGACTTTCGTATTCCCTCTCATAGGTTTCCTGCTGCTGGCGTTTTCACGCGGTCGCTTCTCGGAAAACCTGTCGGCGCTGATTGGCGTCGGTTCCATCGGCTTGTCTGCCATCGTCACGGCTTATGTGATCTGGCAGTTCAACGTTGCGCCACCTGAAGGCGGTCACTACACCCAGGTGTTGTGGCAGTGGATGGCGGTGGAAGGCTTTACGCCTAACTTCGCGCTGTACCTGGATGGTCTGTCCCTGACCATGCTCGGTGTGGTGGTCGGCGTTGGCTTCCTGATCCACCTGTTCGCGTCCTGGTACATGCGCGGTGAAGCCGGTTACTCGCGCTTCTTCGCCTACACCAACCTGTTTATTGCCAGCATGTTGTTCCTGGTGCTGGGCGATAACCTGTTGTTCCTGTACTTCGGTTGGGAAGGCGTGGGCCTGTGCTCGTACCTGTTGATCGGTTTCTACTACAGCAACCGCAACAACGGTAACGCGGCACTGAAAGCCTTCATCGTCACCCGTATCGGCGACGTGTTCATGGCCATCGGCCTGTTCATCCTGTTCGCGCAATTGGGCACGCTGAACATCCAGGAACTGCTGGTTCTGGCGCCACAGAAATTCCAGGCTGGCGACTTCTGGATGGTCATGGCGACCCTGATGCTGCTGGGCGGCGCTGTCGGTAAATCCGCGCAACTGCCGCTGCAAACCTGGCTGGCGGACGCGATGGCCGGTCCTACTCCGGTTTCGGCACTGATCCACGCTGCAACCATGGTAACCGCCGGTGTCTACCTGATCGCCCGTACTCACGGTCTGTTTGCCCTGGCGCCGGATATACTGCACCTCGTCGGCATCGTCGGCGGTGTGACCCTGGTACTCGCCGGTTTTGCCGCACTGGTTCAGACCGACATCAAACGTATCCTCGCCTACTCGACCATGAGCCAGATCGGCTACATGTTCCTGGCACTGGGCGTGGGTGCGTGGGATGGCGCGATCTTCCACCTGATGACCCACGCCTTCTTCAAGGCGCTGCTGTTCCTTGCGTCCGGTGCGGTGATCGTTGCCTGCCATCACGAGCAGAACATCTTCAAGATGGGCGGCCTGTGGAAAAAACTGCCACTGGCCTACGCCAGCTTCATCGTCGGCGGCGCGGCTCTGTCGGCCCTGCCACTGGTGACCGCAGGTTTCTACTCCAAAGACGAAATCCTTTGGGAAGCGTTCGCCAGCGGCAACCACGGGCTGCTTTACGCAGGTCTGGTCGGTGCGTTCATGACTTCGCTGTACACCTTCCGCCTGATCTTCATCGCGTTCCACGGTGAAGTGAAGACCGAAGCGCACGCCGGTCACGGCATCGCTCACTGGCTGCCACTGTCGGTGCTGATCGTGTTGTCCACCGCCATTGGCGCGATGATCGTTCCGCCGCTGCACGGTGTGCTGCCGGAAAGCGTCGGCCATGCCGGCGGCGAAGCCAAGCACAGTCTGGAAATCGCCTCGGGCGCCATCGCCCTGTCCGGTATCCTGCTGGCCGCGCTGCTGTTCCTCGGCAAGCGTCGTTTCGTCACTGCAATCGCCAACAGCGGCATCGGCCGCTTCCTTTCGGCCTGGTGGTTCGCTGCCTGGGGCTTCGACTGGATCTACGACAAACTGTTCGTCAAGCCATACCTTGCGATCAGCCACGCACTGCGCAGAGACCCGCTCGACCAGACCATCGGTCTGATCCCGCGTATGGCCAAAGGCGGTCACACCGCCCTGAGCCGTACCGAAACCGGTCAACTGCGTTGGTACGCGGCATCGATGGCAGCCGGCTCCGTGCTGGTCATCGGCGCCATCGTGCTGGTAGCGGTCTGATATGAACCTTGCGAACTTGCGAAAGGAATTGAGCCCGTCATGATTCTGCCTTGGCTAATCCTGATCCCCTTCATCGGCGGCCTGCTGTGCTGGATGGGTGAGCGCTTCGGCGCTACCCTCCCCCGCTGGATTGCGCTGTTGACCATGACCCTGGAACTCGCGCTCGGCCTCTGGCTGTGGGCCCACGGTAATTATTCATTTGCTCCGGCACCTGGCGCCGATCCGACCTGGGTGCTTGAGTTCAAGCACATCTGGATCGAGCGCTTCGGCATCAGCGTGCACCTGGCCCTCGACGGCCTGTCGCTGTTGATGATCCTGCTGACCGGTCTGCTGGGTATCCTCTCGGTACTCTGCTCGTGGAAAGAGATCCAGCGTCACGTTGGCTTCTTCCACTTGAACCTGATGTGGATCCTGGGCGGTGTCGTCGGCGTGTTCCTCGCCCTCGACCTGTTCATGTTCTTCTTCTTCTGGGAAATGATGCTGGTGCCGATGTACTTCCTCATCGCGCTCTGGGGTCACAGCTCTTCGGACGGCAAGAAAACCCGGATCTACGCGGCGACCAAGTTCTTCATCTTCACTCAGGCGTCCGGCCTGATCATGTTGGTGGCGATCCTGGGTCTGGTCTTGGTCAACTTCAACGACACCGGCGTGATTACCTTCAACTACGCCGACCTGTTGAAAACCAAGATGTCGCTGACCACCGAGTACATCCTGATGCTCGGCTTCTTCATCGCTTTCGCGGTGAAGCTGCCGGTGGTGCCGTTCCACTCCTGGTTGCCTGACGCTCACGCCCAGGCGCCGACCGCGGGTTCGGTCGACCTGGCCGGTATCTTGTTGAAAACGGCTGCTTACGGTCTGCTGCGTTTCGCCCTGCCGCTGTTCCCGAATGCCTCGGCCGAGTTCGCGCCGTTCGCCATGACCCTCGGTCTGATCGGAATCTTCTACGGTGCGTTCCTGGCCTTCGCCCAAACCGACATCAAGCGTCTGATCGCCTACTCCTCCGTTTCCCACATGGGTTTCGTGTTGATCGGCATCTACTCCGGCAGCCAACTGGCGCTGCAGGGCGCGGTGATGCAGATGCTGGCGCACGGCCTTTCGGCGGCGGCACTCTTTATCCTCAGTGGTCAACTGTACGAGCGCACCCACACCCGCGACATGCGTGAGATGGGTGGCCTGTGGTCGAAGATTGCTTACCTGCCGGCCGTCAGCCTGTTCTTCGCAGCTGCGTCCCTGGGCTTGCCGGCTACCGGTAACTTTGTGGGTGAGTTCCTGATCCTGATCGGCACGTTCCCGAGCGCTCCATTGATCACTATCCTCGCGACGTCCGGTCTGGTGTTCGGTTCGGTCTACTCGCTGATCATGATCCACCGTGCCTACTTCGGCCCGTCCAAATCGGACGCGGTGCTGCATGGCATGGATGGTCGCGAACTGATCATGGTGGTCGGTCTGGCAGCGTTGCTGATTTTCATCGGCGTGTACCCGCAACCGTTCCTCGATACCTCTTCTGCGACGATGCATGGCGTGCAGCAGTGGCTCGGCACCGCCTTCACTCAACTCGCTTCGGCCCGGTAAGAGCGCTATGGAATTCACGACTCAACACTTTATCGCGCTTGCGCCGTTGTTGATCACCAGCGCCACGATCATCGTGGTGATGCTGGCAATCGCCTGGCGCCGCAACCACTCGCAGACCTTCCTGATTTCCGTGGCGGGTCTGAACCTGGCGTTGCTGTCGATCCTGCCAGCCCTGAAAGTCGCGCCTCTGGCCGTGACTCCACTGCTGCAGATCGACACCTTCGCTTGCTTGTACATGGCGCTGATCCTGGTCGCCACCCTCGCTTGTGTGACCCTCGCCCACGCCTACCTCGGCGATGGCGGCTCGGGTTACCCGGGCAACCGTGAAGAACTTTACCTGCTGATCCTGATGGCCGCCGCCGGTGGCCTGGTACTGGTCAGCGCGCAGCACCTGGCCGGGTTGTTCATCGGTCTGGAACTGCTCTCGGTACCGGTCTACGGTCTGGTGGCTTATGCCTTCTTCAACAAGCGTTCGCTGGAAGCCGGTATCAAGTACATGGTGCTGTCGGCCGCCGGTTCCGCGTTCCTGTTGTTCGGCATGGCCCTGCTTTATGCCGACTCCGGCAGCCTGAGCTTCGTCGGCATCGGCCAGGCCCTCGCGGCCACCGGCCTGCCAAGCTCGCTGGCGCAACTGGGCCTGGGCATGATGCTGATCGGTCTGGCGTTCAAGCTGTCGCTGGTACCGTTCCACCTCTGGACCCCGGACGTTTACGAAGGTGCTCCGGCACCGGTGGCCGCGTTCCTGGCCACCGCTTCGAAAGTCGCTGTGTTCGCAGTGATGGTGCGTCTGTTCCAGATCTCGCCCGCGGCGAGCAGCGGTGTACTGAGCGACGTGCTGACCATCATCGCCATCGCGTCGATCCTGTTCGGTAACCTGCTGGCACTGACCCAGAGCAACCTCAAGCGTCTGCTGGGTTACTCGTCCATCGCTCACTTCGGTTACCTGCTGATCGCCCTGGTGGCGAGCAAGGGTCTGGCCGTGGAAGCCATCGGCGTGTACCTGGTCACCTACGTGATCACCAGCCTCGGCGCGTTCGGCGTAATCACCCTGATGTCCTCGCCGTACAACGGCCGTGACGCGGATGCCCTGTACGAATACCGCGGCCTGTTCTGGCGCCGTCCGTACCTGACCGCCGTACTGACCGTGATGATGCTGTCCCTGGCCGGTATCCCGCTGACCGCAGGCTTCATCGGCAAGTTCTACATCATCGCTACCGGCGTCGAGTCGCACCAATGGTGGCTTGTCGGTTCCCTGGTACTAGGCAGCGCCATCGGCGTCTTCTACTACCTGCGTGTGATGGTCACCCTGTACCTGATCGAACCGAACCTGCGTCGCCATGATGCGCAACTGCACTGGGAACAACGTGCAGGTGGCGTGATGCTGCTGGCCATCGCTGCACTGGCGTTCTTCCTCGGTCTGTATCCGCAGCCGTTGCTGGTCCTGGTTCAGCAGGCGGGGTTGGCAGGTTGATCGCTTAAGCGACACTCGGTAGAAAACAGAAACGACACCTTCGGGTGCCGTTTTTGCGTTTGTACGATTTGTTACCGCTGCACTCCCCTCCTCTCGCTATCCCCGAAAGCTCTCGCCGGACTATCCGCCTCGTCCTACAGCCAGCATTGAGCACTTGGCTCTATCTTGAGTGACTGCTGGATAGAGCAATCGAGACGAGAACAAATAATGAAACGTGACATCTTTTTAGAATTGGTAGAAGGCTTCGAGGCCTTGGCCGCTGAGCGCCAAGGTAAAGTCTCGCTACTACACCCAAAAGCGAAAGCCGCCAAACTAGCCTCCGTCATCAATGAGGAACCACACAACTTTGCCGCCGCCAAAAATTCTGGCTATATTTGTCCAGAATACGGGGGACACATGATGATCATCGTTCCGTTGGCAGAAGCAAAAAACAATCTATCTAAACTCGTCGATGACGCCGCCGCGGGACAGGTCATCACGATTACTAAACATGGTCGGGCACTTGCCCGCCTCGTTCCCGTGGGAAAACCCTGCGGACAGCGTCTCGGAGCAATGAAAGGCAAACTGGTACTGCCCGAAGAGTTCGACGCCCCATTGCCGGACGACATGCTTGATGCTTTTGAAGGCGCTCAAGAATGAGGCTTCTGCTCGACACGCACATTTTGCTCTGGACGCTCAGTGATGACTTCAGGCTATCCGGCAAAGCCAGAACGCTAATTGAGAACGCTGCTGATATTTACGTCAGCGCAGCGACATTCTGGGAGATGGCGATCAAGGTCGGGCTGGGAAAGCTGAACGTTGACCTGGAAGAAATCCGGCAGTACTGCCTCGAAAGCGGGTTCATCGAACTGCCGGTGACTTCGGAACATGCCATCGCCGTAAAAGACCTCGAACATCACCATCGCGACCCGTTCGACCGCCTTATTGTTGCAACCGCCATGACAGAGCCGATGAAACTGCTCACCGCGGACCCGTTGGTTGCCAGGTACACAGATTTAACAATCCTGGTTTAACCGGCCACCTCTTCCCTATCCTCCCCTGATATTGGAAAGGCTCGCAGCGTTAACCTGAACCGACACAAACACTACAGAAACGGCACCTTCGGGTGCCGTTTTTGCGTTTGTGGGTTCGAGCGCAGATTCGGCGGTAAAAAGTCGCTGACTCAACACGCCGTTTTGTTAGAAACGTCTTTGTGCGTTATAGGCAAAGTCGTTGCGCACAGCACCCAATGGATCACAAATCTCAGTCATCACGATTTAACCCCTCCATGCAGCTGAAATTTCCGACAAATGCGTACGCCAAAATCGTTGGGCGAGTATGTTTTGAAATACAGCCCTATTCAGCGCCCACCCATTAATCACGAAAAAATCGTCAACCCGACAAATGATGTGTACGTATTTCATCCCCCCTTGAAAAATGGCACTGAAACTTTCTGTCATTTTTGACCAAACCAACACCTGACTTATACATTTGCTCCGTGCTCGATACGGCACATCCAATTTCTAATAAAAGGAGTTTAATCATGGGTTACATGAGTAGCTGGAACGCCAATAAAGTTGTCGATCTTGAACAACAGGAAGCTCCAACGGCAGAGCAAATCGAAGAACTGCAACTGACTGAGGCCGAGCAGGCCGAACTGGAAGCTGTATAAAAAAACGGGGGGCCACGGCCCCCCGTTTCTCGAGGGAACGGACAATGGACAGGTTCACAATTGCTGAACGAGAACTCAACCTGGAGCAGGCCGAGCAGAGGATTCATGCCGAACTGGATGGCCTGGGACTCAGCGTCGACACCCGTACACTTGGCCGGCAAATCGTCGCGGTCCATGTTTCTGTCAGCACCACCGATCCACACCGTACCGCCAGAGGATCGGGTAAAGGTTACCTGCAACACGCCCGTGTCGGTGCGCTTTATGAAACCCTGGAGCATTATTTAAGTGACCGGTTCAATACTTCCGATATTCACTATGTAGCCCCGCGGTATTTTTCCAATACGCCACTATTTGCCGACGATACTGTCCTTGCACATATCGTCGAACAATCCTATGCCTTAACAGGTTGCCGAACGTATACGAGCGCTCTAAATCACACTTCATTTTTTTATCCGATCGCTCTGAGCACTCCCGGATATTCACGGCAGACGCTGGAACAAGACACAACGAACTATGGCGCACTGCAGCGTTATGCCAGTAATAGTGGAACGGCTATTGGCGCAAGTTATAACGAGGCGGTCTTGCATGCGGCCAATGAATGCATAGAGCGTGATGCACTTTCGTTGTTTCTACTGAAACACTTTTACTACGAAGTCCACCCTCCCTTGCGCCGCATCGCGCGTATGTCCCCTCAAGACGCTCTGGGTCGGCTATGGCTGGACGCCGAAACGGAGATCGGCGCCGAGATTATCCTTGTCGACATCAGCACTGAATTTCTTGCGCGAACCTTTCTGGCCTTTTCAACCGCACCTTGCGCCCAGCCACGAGTCTTCGGCACCGGTTGCTCGATCAGTGCCCGGCATGGTGCCTGGCGAGCGCTAACCGAACTGGTGCAGTTACATCACTCGGCCTCGGAGCCTGAACTGAGAGACTATCTGAGTAACGCACAACGCCATCTGACTAAATTCCCTCGCCTTTTGCGCTGCCTGCGATTCGATCTGTATCCACTGTTGAACCTGTGCGAGCAGCAAACGGTGACCTTGCCCGCTGCCCCCGATGAGCCGCCATTGGCCGAGCGGATCGGTCTTCTGGCCGAGGACCTGCACCGACATGGGCGCACGCTGGGCATTGCACAGCTTCATCAGACCGAACTCGGAACCACGCTAGTCAATGTCGTCATTCCGGGGCTGGAGCGTTTTTTCGTTGTTTCCAGCGGCAATGTGGTGATCCCGCAGGCGCGGGGGCGGCGACTGGAAAACAGGCATGGAGTGCCGGCATGAACCCTCGATTCGATACGAGCGACCCCCTTCGAGAACAACGGCTGGCTGATACCTTCGCCCATTCCTTTGCATCCCCGGCCGAACTCAATCGCTACATCGAGCCTTTGGGGCCAGGACTGCACCATCTCTTCGTTTTGCGTATTAATGACCGCGACTGGGTAGGCCGAAAAGTCCTGCAACATACTGAGCCTGACGGCTGGCACATCAACAGCCTGCTTAGGCCCTGGATGTTGCTCGGCCCGCTGGCTCAACTGCATTGGGGTAATGAAGGTGCAGTGATCTCTTTTCGAGGGGTGACCCCGCAAGAAAAGGAAACGGCTTTCCACATCGCGCAGACTCAGCCAGACAGCGAAGTCTATTTCCCGTTTCCTGCCACTGACGGCACAGGGCAGGAGTTTGTATGCCCGCCCGAATACTGGCAGTGCACCAAGTCGCTCGTCACGCAACTGGATGCCGACGAAAGTCACTTTCGCCAGCATTGTGCAGCCTTACTCAAAACGATATCGAGCGCCGGCGCAGTGATCCATGATCCGGCGTGTTCGACTGGCGAGTTCATTGCGCACCTGGCCCGCGAGCTCCCGGATCGTCGTTGTCTGGGCTCTGATCGATCAGTTTCGATGATCGAGCACGCAAAAATTCGTCATGCCACCTCATCCGCCGAGTTTTACCTGGCCGATGCCCGCAACGTCGCCTCAACCGGCGTTAAATGTGATGTTCTGATACTGCGTTTCCTCAATGCCGAAGTGATGACTCGCACCGACGCGCAGCAAACATTGCTCGATATGGCGTCGTGTGTGAACCCGGGTGGCACCCTTATCATTTTCGGCCATACGCCAGTATTGATCGCTGTTCCCTACATGGCCCAGGCATTGAAACTGGAGCTGGTTTCCAGCGTAGCGGCCCGCCCTGGGCACAAGGAATTGTTTCAGTTCTATCGGCTGAGGGTTCCCCTCTGATGGCTGCCTTCCTGAACAAAGGCTACTACCCAACCGGTGACGGCCACCATCTCTACTGGGAGCGGCACGGTACACCGGGCAGCGAACCCATATTTTTCCTGCATGGCGGGCCGGGTGGTCGCAGCACTCCCCAGCACCTTGCGTTCTTTGATCTGCGATGTTTCGACATCATTGTGTTCGACCAGCGTGGCTGCGGTCGCTCCCGTCCTCTCGGAGAGCTCCAGCACAACAATACCGGGCTATCCGTTGAAGACATCGATGCCCTGCGTCGACATTTTGGTTTTGAAAAAGTCAGCTTGCTGGGCGTTTCATGGGGAAGCTGGCTGGCCATTCAATACCAGCAGCGCTATCCCGACGTCATTCTTAAAACCACATTGGTCTCGGTGTTCATACCGTTTGCCGCGAATGTAAGCGCCTACGATAAAACCTTGAGCGAGGGTTTATCTGAAATAACCAATGGCTCCCACGGCGCCAGTGCGCGGGTTATCTACCAGATACTGAGCAAGGGTTGCGAGGTGCAACAACGTCAGGCAGCCATCCACTGGTTGCAGGCCATTTTGCAATTGAACGGGCAATCGATGCGCCTGTGCGCACTCGAAGACTTTGTCAATGAAGAAGCCGTGCGCGCCATCCGGCTGGAGTTGCATTACCACATCAATCACTACTTCTTCACACGGGCGGACGAAAGTCTCTCGGTCGACGCCAATACCGTGGTGATACAAGGCATCAGAGACACCTTCGGCATGTCCAGCGTACGTTGGCTTCGCCAGCGCCAGAACATCCGTTGTCGTCTGCTCCACGCCGGACACAACGCCTTCGAACTCCCGATACTGAAAACCGTGCAGCAGTCACTGAAACGTGAAAGTGACCGTTAACAAAAACGGCACCCGAAAGTGCCGTTCAACACTGCAGAGAGCCTGTTACTTACGCGCCGCCTCCCACGATTTCAGCAGTTCGGCATAGCTTACGGTTTCACCTTTAGGCTTCTCGTTCGCCAGTTTCGGCTTCGGTGCACCCGGTTGGTCCAACCAGTACTGCGCGTCGCGCTCGGGGTTCATTTTCGGTGCGCAGGTGGCTTGTGCTTTCGAGCGTTCCAGACGGGTCATGATCGCGTCCTGATCCTTGGCCAAACCATCCAGCGCCTGTTGCGGGGTTTTCTCGCCGCTGGCGGCTTCGGCGATGTGGCTCCACCACAGTTGCGCCAAACGCGGATAGTCCGGCACGTTGGTCCCGGTCGGGGTCCACTGCACACGGGCCGGGCTGCGATAGAACTCGACCAGACCACCGAGTTTCGGTGCCAGGTCGGTCATGGCTTGCGAGTTGATGTCCGACTCGCGGATCGGCGTCAGGCCGACGATGGTTTTCTTCAGGGATACGGTTTTCGAGGTCACGAACTGCGCGTACAGCCAGGCCGCCAGTTTTTGCTTCTCAGGCGTGGACTTCATGAAAGTCCAGGAACCCACGTCCTGATACCCGAGTTTCATGCCCTCCTCCCAGTACGGCCCGCGCGGCGACGGTGCCATGCGCCATTTCGGCGTGCCGTCGGCATTCATCACCGGCAAGCCCGGTTTGGTCATGTCGGCGGTAAACGCGGTGTACCAGAAGATCTGCTGCGCGATGTTGCCCTGGGACGGCACCGGACCGGATTCGGAGAAGGTCATGCCCGCCGCTTCCGGTGGCGCATATTTCTTCAGCCAGTCGACGTATTTGGTGGTTGCATAGACCGCCGCCGGGCCGTTGGTGTCGCCGCCGCGGGTCACGCTGGAACCGACCGGATGGCAGTCCTCGACGCGGATGCCCCACTCGTCCACCGGCAAGCCGTTGGGAATGCCCTTGTCGCCAGCGCCGGCCATGGAGAACCAGGCATCGGTAAAGCGCCAGCCCAGGGACGGGTCTTTCTTGCCGTAGTCCATGTGCCCATAGATACGCTTGCCATCGATTTCCTTGACGTCTTCGCTGAAGAATTTGGCGATGTCTTCATAGGCCGACCAGTTCACCGGGACGCCCAATTCGTAGCCGTACTTTTCCTTGAACTTGGCCTTCAACTCTGGCCGTTCGAACCAGTCGGCGCGGAACCAGTAGAGGTTGGCGAACTGCTGGTCAGGCAGCTGATAGATCTTGCCGTCCGGCGCGGTGGTGAACGAGATGCCGATGAAGTCTTTGATGTCCAGGGTCGGCGAGGTGTAGGCCTTGCCTTCGTTGGCCATCAGGTCGGTGATCGATTCGGTTTTGCCGTAGCGAAAGTGCGTGCCGATCAGGTCCGAGTCGTTGACCCAGCCGTCATAGATGTTCTTGTCCGATTGCATCTGGGTCTGCAGCTTTTCCACCACGTCGCCTTCTTGCAGCAAGTCGTGGGTCAGCTTGATCCCGGTGATCTCGGTAAAGGCTTTGGCCAGCGTTTTGGATTCATATTCGTGGGTCGCGATGGTTTCCGAAACCACCTTGATGCTCATCCCGCGAAACGGTTCGGACGCCTTGATGAACCACTTCAACTCCGCGAGCTGCTGCTCTGGGGTGAGGGTGGACGGTGTGAATTCGCTGCCAATCCATTTCTTCGCGGCGTCTTCATAGGCATCGGCCCAGGCCGCAGCGCTCAACCCGCTGAGTGCCAGCATGGCTGCCAATGAAACGCTATGTCGCAGCTTATTGTTTTTGTCGAACATAGAGACCTCCTTTTAGGGTTTCGGAGCAACTTTGCCGAGCGATTCGACTAGCCCCAACGCATCACAGCCAACAGCCACACCAGGGACAACGCGAACGCAACCCAGATGCTCCAGTCGGTGACGCCGATTACCAGCAAATGCAGGTAGGCGCTGCCGAGAAGACCTATAAACAACCGATCGCCACGGGTGGTGGCAATCGGCAACAAACCACGCCGAAGAATGCTCGGCGAACGCAGTTCCCAGGTCGTCATGCCCACCAGGATCAAGGCAATGACGCCGAAGAATGCCGCCGTAGGGCCGGTCCAACTCATCCATTCCATCATCAGCTCCTCAGACCCGGCCCAGGGCAAAGCCCTTGGCCACGTGGTTGCGAACAAACCAGATCACCAGCATGCCCGGCAGGATGGTCAACACCCCCGCTGCCGCCAGCACGCCCCAGTCGATACCGGACGCCGAGACCGTGCGGGTCATCACCGCCGCAATCGGTTTGGCGTTGACCGACGTCAGGGTTCGCGCCAGCAGCAGTTCGACCCAGGAAAACATGAAGCAGAAAAATGCCGTCACACCGATTCCGGAACCAATCAGCGGAATGAAAATCTTCACGAAGAACTTGGGGAAACTGTAGCCGTCGATGTAGGCGGTTTCGTCGATCTCCTTCGGCACGCCGGACATGAAGCCCTCAAGAATCCACACCGCCAACGGCACGTTAAACAGGCAATGAGCCAACGCGACCGCGATGTGCGTATCGAACAAACCGATCGAGGAATACAGCTGGAAGAACGGCAGCAAAAACACCGCCGGTGGTGCCATGCGGTTGGTCAGGAGCCAGAAAAACAGGTGCTTGTCACCGAGGAACCGATAGCGCGAGAACGCATACGCCGCCGGCAATGCCACGCTCAGCGAAATCACCGTGTTCAGGCTCACGTAGTACAGCGAGTTGAGGTAACCGGTGTACCAGGCCGGATCGGTGAAGATCACCTTGTAGTTGGCGAAGGTAAAATCCTGCGGAAACAACGTCAGGCCGCTGAGGATTTCGGTGTTGCTCTTGAAGGACATGTTCAGCAGCCAGTAGATCGGCACCAGCAGGAACAGGATGTAGATCACCAGCGGAATAAGCTTTCTCTTGCTCATGGCACACCTCAGCGGTTGGCGTCAGAGTGAGTCATGGCCGTATAGAACAGCCAGGACACCAACAAGATGATCAGGAAGTACACCAGTGAGAAAGCCGCCGCCGGGCCGAGGTCGAACTGCCCGATCGCCATTTGCGTTAGGGTCTGGCTCAAGAACGTCGTGGCATTCCCCGGACCGCCACCGGTCAGCACAAACGGCTCGGTGTAGATCATGAAACTGTCCATGAACCGCAACATCACCGCGATCAACAGCACGCTCTTGAGCTTGGGCAACTGGATGTGTCGGAAAACCGCCCAGGCCGATGCCCGATCAATCCGCGCCGCCTGGTAGTACACGTCCGGAATCGCCCGCAGCCCCGAGAAACACAACAGCGCCACCAACGACGTCCAGTGCCAGACGTCCATCACCAGCACCGTGACCCAAGCGTCCATGGTGTTGGCCGCGTAGTTGTAGTTCAGGCCCATGGCCTTGAGGCTGGCGCCGAGCAATCCAATGTCCGCCCGACCGAAGATCTGCCAGATGGTGCCGACCACGTTCCACGGAATCAGCAACGGAATCGCCAGAATGATCAGCACCAGCGACGACCAACGACCCTTGGTCGGCATGGTCAGGGCGATGGCGATGCCCAGCGGGATTTCGATCAGCAGCACACAGCCGGAGTAGATGAACTGGCGCAGTAAAGAGTCATGCAGGCGCGGATCGAGCAGCACTTGCTTGTACCAGTCGGCGCCGACGAAGTAGCGGCTGGACTGGTCGAAGATGTCCTGCACCGAGTAGTTGACCACCGTCATCATCGGGATCACCGCACTGAACGCCACCAGCAAAAACACCGGCAACACCAGCCACCAGGCCTTGTTGTTCTGCACCTTGTTCATGGCTACGTCTCCAGGAGATATTCGTCGGCATACACCATCAACCATTGAGCCGGGAAGCTGATGTAGGCGGTTCCCTCAGGCACTGGCTTGTCTTCGGCCAGGCGCACTTTCAAAGGGGCGCCGTCGAGGTTCAGGGTCATGATCTTGTAGGTGCCAAGGTCTTCGACGTGTACGACCGGTGCCTGCATCGCCTCATCAAACGGCTCGTCCCACACGTGCACGAACTCTGGACGGATGCCGACCTTCAGGGTTTTCCACTCGGACTCGGCGATGCGTTTCTGTTGAGCATCGGAAAGTGGCAAACGAGTCGAGGCGAAACCGACACCGCCTGGCTGCAGCTGAACCTCGATCAGATTCATCCCCGGACTACCGATGAAATAGCCGACAAAGGTGTGGCTCGGCCGCTCGAACAGTTCTCTCGGCGTACCGAATTGCACAATCTGCCCGCCATACATCACCGCGATCTTGTCGGCGAAGGTCGAGGCTTCGAGCTGATCGTGGGTGACGTAGACCATGGTGATGTTGAACTGCTCGTGGATCTGCTTGAGCTTGCGCCTCAGCTTCCACTTCAGGTGCGGGTCGATCACGGTCAGCGGCTCATCGAACAGGATCGCCGACACGTCATCGCGCACCAGCCCACGGCCCATGGAGACTTTCTGTTTTTCATCGGCGGTAAGGTTGCGCGCCTTCTTGCTCAGCAGCGTCTGGAGGTCGAGAACTTCGGCGATTTCCTGCACCTTGCTGTGAATTTTTGCTTCTGCCATGCCCTGATTACGCAATGGGAAGGCCAGGTTGTCGAACACCGTCATGGTGTCGTAGACCACCGGAAACTGGAAAACCTGAGCGATGTTGCGCTTTTCCGGGGTCAGGTCATTAACCACTTTGCTGTCGAACAGCACCTGGCCCTGAGACGGACTGAGCAGCCCCGAAATGATGTTGAGCAAGGTCGACTTGCCGCAGCCCGAAGGCCCGAGCAGCGCATAAGCACCGCCCTGCTCCCAGACGTGGTCCATCTCGCGAATCGCATAATCCTCGGGGCCAGTCGGCGTGCGGGTGTAACTGTGGGCGAGGTGCTGCAAACGAATTTCGGCCATCAGGCAACCCTCGCGATACGTCGACCGGGCGCCTGGACCAGCCGCCCCTGCGTATCGAAGACAAACAGTTTATGGGTCGGGATATAGATGCGAATCGGCGCATCGACGTCGTATTCGTGAACGCCGGGCAAGTGCAGCACCAACAGGAAATGCTCGTTGCGCACGTGCAGGAAGGTTTCCGAACCGCTGATCTCGGCCACCTCGACGGTCACCGCCAACTCCAGGTCATCGTCGTTGCTCGGCACCAGCGAAATATGGCTGGGCCGTACGCCAAAGCGGAACTCGCCCTCGCCCACCGGCCGCAAATCGACGTTGAGCGGGAAGTGCACGAAATTGGCGAAGCTGACTTCGTTGCCGGCGATACGTCCCGGCATCAGATTGATCGGCGGCTCGGAGAATAGCTCTGCCGCCAGCACGGTTTGCGGCTGGTGATACACCTCGGAAGACTTGCCACTCTGGATCACCCGGCCTTCGTGAAGAATGGTGGTGGTGCCGCCCAGCGCCAACGCTTCGTTGGGTTCGGTGGTGGCATAGATGGCGATGGTGTGGTGGGCCTTGAACAGCTCGCGCATTTCCTGGCGCAGTTCTTCGCGCAGTTTGTAGTCGAGGTTCACCAGCGGTTCGTCGAACAGGATCAGCTCGGCATCCTTGACCAGCGCCCGGGCCATGGCCGTGCGCTGTTGCTGACCACCGGAGAGTTCGAGGGGGTGGCGCTGGAGGAATTTCTCGATGCGCAGCATCTTCGCGGTTTCCAGCACTTTGCTCTGGATCAGCTCATTGGAAACGCCGCCCTGGCGCAATGGCGAGGCGATGTTCTCGAACACCGTCATGGTCGGATAGTTGATGAACTGCTGATAAACCATCGACACGTTGCGCAAACGCACCGGGCGCTGGGTGACGTCGACGCCGTTCATCAGGATGCGGCCGCTGTCAGGCTTGTCCAGACCGGCCATCAGGCGCATGAGACTGGTTTTGCCGGACAGCGTACGCCCGAGCAAAACGTTGAAGGATCCGGCTTCGAAACTAAGGCACGCATCATCGATCCAGGTCTGGCCCTCGACGGTACGGCTGACGTGCTCCAGGGTTAATGACATGGCTCGGCCTTTTTATTATTGGAGTCAAGCGACCAGAGCTACAGAGCGACATTCGTGCCAGAAATTGCAAGCCGTTGATCCGGCTTGAGAATCCTTGAAGTGGAAGAAAAACCGAGTTCGTTGCTGAACAGAAATGAACAACCGCGACTGAACAATTGAACAACCCGGCGGTTGACAATGAACAATAGTGAACAACACTCTACACACCGTTCACGGTCCCCGTAGGAGCTGCCGAAGGCTGCGATCTTTTGATCTTGGCGCCAGTGACATTTGTGAAGATCGAGATCAAAAGATCGCAGCCTTCGGCAGCTCCTACAGGGGGCCGAGGCGAAACCAGCGTGATGCAAAACCCATAAAAACAATAAAAGCTTGCTCAGAGATCGACTGCCATGGCCGCACCCGCCTTGCCGCTCTCCCACGACGCGATCATCCAGGACTCCTGGTCCCGATGTCGCGCGTTCGGCCTCAATCATCAGAGCGCCCCGGCGTTCGATCAGTTGCCGGCCGAGGGCATTGCGCAATTGCTGGAGAGCCAGCACTCACTGGTGCAAACCACTCACCAGGAAGTCCTGCCGTACTACGAGAACATCCTCAGCAACTCCAACTGCCTGATCATGCTCGCCGACAATCAGGGCCAGGTGCTGACGTCCTGGGGCACCCAGCGTTTTATCGAGCCGAACCTGACCCGCGGTTTCAGCGCCGGTGCCAGCTGGATGGAACGCTGCAGCGGCACCAATGCGATCGGCACCGCCCTCGCCTGCGAGCAGGCGGTGCACATCGAGCACGATGAACATTTCCTCAAGGCCAACCGATTCATGACCGGTTCCGCCGCACCGATTTTCGATGCCGAGCGCAAGGTGATCGCGGTGCTGGATGTGTCCAGCGACAGCTACCTGCCGCCGTCCCACACCCTCGGCATGGTCAAGATGATGAGTCAGACCGTGGAAAACCGGCTGATCCTCAACCTGTTCCATGGCCAGCATTTCCAACTGACCTTCAACACCGGGCTGAACAACCTCGACAGCCAATGGGCCGGGCTGCTGATCTTTGACGAAACCGGCCAGGTGCTGTCTGCCAACCGCCGGGCCGACAATCTGCTGGGCATCAGCCTTTCGCGGGTCAGCGTCGAAAGCCTGTTCAAGGTCTCGCTGCTGGAGTTGCTGAACCAACCGGACGGACTGCCCTTCGCGTTGCAAACCTCAGGACGCAACCGCTTCCAGTGCCTGTTGAAGCGGCCGAAACAGGCAGTGATTCAGGCGCGAGTGTTTGTCGACCCTGCTGTGGCGACACCGGCAGCGATCAGCCTCAACACCCTGCATTTCGGTGACAGCCGCGTGGAAAAAGCCGTGCGCCAGGCCGAGCGATTGCTGGAAAAAGACATTCCGTTGTTGATCCACGGCGAAACCGGGGTCGGCAAGGAAGTCTTCGTCAAAGCCCTGCATCAGGCCAGTTCCCGGAGTAAAAAACCCTTCATTGCCGTCAACTGTGCAGCCATCCCCGCCGAACTGGTGGAGTCCGAGCTGTTTGGCTACGAAAAAGGCGCGTTCACCGGTGCCAACCAGAAAGGCAGCATCGGGCTGATCCGCAAGGCCGACAAAGGCACCCTGTTCCTTGATGAAATCGGCGATATGCCGTTGCCGACTCAGGCTCGACTGCTGCGAGTGTTGCAGGAGCGTTGCGTGCAACCGGTGGGCAGCAGCGAGTTGTTCCAGGTGGATATACGGATTATTTCGGCAACTAACCGCTCGTTGCGCGAACAGGTGCAACTCGGGCGGTTTCGTGAAGATCTCTATTACCGGATTGGTGGTTTGACCCTGGAACTGCCGCCGTTAAGAGAACGCAGTGATAAAGAGGCCCTGTTCAAACGCCTGTGGGAACAGCATCGCGAGCCGAGCCAATGGGCCGGCTTGAGCAGAGAAGTATTGGAGCTGTTCGGGCGCCACCCGTGGCCGGGGAATTTGCGCCAGGTCAGCAGCGTGATGCAGGTGGCGCTGGCCATGGCCGAGGAACAACCGGTGCGGCCGGAGCATTTACCGGATGATTTTTTTGTGGATATGGAGATGGAGCCGGTGGATTTACCGGAGCCGTTGGCAGTGGATTTGAATGATGCCGAGGATTTGAATCGGCAGTTGCAGGCGGCTGGGGGGAATATCTCCCATTTGGCCCGTCGGCTCGGGGTTAGTCGCAATACCCTCTACAAGCGATTGCGCCAGTCTGAGTGACGCGTAGGCCGCACTGCCGGTGTTCGGTTTGAGACCTTCGCGAGCAAGCCCGCTCCCACAGGGGAATTGAGTCGTACACACAACTCAAACATGGCGAAGATCCAATGTGGGAGCGGGCTTGCTCGCGAAAGCGCCTGCCCAGACACCGCTGCACTCGCGAACAAACCAAAAACAAAAACCCGCACAAGGCGGGTTTTGTCTGTAACAGAAGCAGCAATCAGTCAGCCAGACGCCAGGTCGTCCCGCCCTTCCCGTCTTCCAGCACCACTCCCATGGCGGTGAGCTGGTCGCGGATACGGTCGGACTCGGCCCAGTCTTTACCAGCACGAGCTGCCAGACGCGCGGCAATCAACGCATCAACCTCAGCCGCATCAACCCGCCCTTCGGCACCGGCCTGCAGGAAGTCATCGGCTTCAAGCTGCAACACACCCAGCACGCTCGCGAGTTCTTTCAAACGAGCCGCCAGACCTGCTGCCGCATTGAGATCGCTCTCACGCAGACGGTTGATCTCGCGGACCATCTCAAACAACACCGCGCAAGCTTCCGGCGTGCCGAAGTCGTCGTTCATCACCTGGGTGAAGCGCTCGACAAAGGCTTCGCCGCCAGCCGGCGCCACGCTCGGCAGGCCTTTCAACGCGTGGTAGAACCGCTCGAGTGCGCCCTTGGCGTCCTTGAGGTTGTCTTCCGAGTAGTTGATCGCGCTGCGGTAGTGGCTCGACACCAGCAGGTAACGCACGACTTCCGGGTGGTACTTTTCCAGCACGTCACGAATGGTGAAGAAGTTGTTCAAGGACTTGGACATCTTCTCGCCATTGATGCGAATCATGCCGCAATGCATCCACGCGTTGGCGTAGGTCTTGCCGGTGGCCGCTTCGCTCTGGGCGATTTCGTTTTCGTGGTGCGGGAACTCAAGGTCACTGCCGCCGCCATGAATGTCGAAGGTCTCGCCGAGGCAGCAGGTGGACATCACCGAGCACTCGATGTGCCAGCCCGGACGACCGTCGCCCCACGGTGATGGCCAGCTCGGCTCGCCCGGCTTGACGCCTTTCCACAGTACGAAGTCCAGCGGGTCCTGTTTCGACTCGTCGACCTCGATCCGTGCGCCGATGCGCAGGTCTTCGATTTTCTTGCGCGACAGCTTGCCGTAGCCCATGAACTTGGCGACGCGGTAATACACGTCGCCATTGCCCGGTGCATAGGCGTAACCCTTGTCGATCAGGGTCTGGATCATGCTCAGCATGCCCGGAATATGATCGGTGGCACGCGGTTCCATGTCCGGCTTGAGGATGTTGAGGCGCGCCTCGTCCTCGTGCATTGCGGTGATCATGCGCTCGGTCAGCACGTCGAACGGCTCGCCGTTTTCCTTGGCCCGATTGATGATCTTGTCTTCGATGTCGGTGATGTTGCGCACGTAGGTCAGGTTGTAACCGCTGAACCGCAACCAGCGGGTCACCAGGTCGAACGCGACCATGCTGCGGCCATGGCCAATGTGGCAGTAGTCGTACACGGTCATCCCGCAGACGTACATGCGCACATTGTTGCCATCCAGAGGCTTGAAGACTTCTTTGCTCTTGGTGAGCGTGTTGTAGATCGAAAGCACGTTAGAGGTTCCTTGAATCACTGGCCCCACGAATCACGCAAGGTCACGGTACGGTTGAATACCGGAGCACCTGGTTTCGAGTCCTTGATATCCGCGCAGAAGTAACCTTCGCGCTCGAACTGGAAACGGTCTTCCGGCTGTGCATTGCCCAGCGAGGGTTCAGCACGACAACCGGTGAGGACTTGCAGCGAGTCAGGGTTGATGTTGTCCAGGAAACTGGCGCTGTCTTCGGCCTTCTCAGGATTGGCCGAACGGAACAGGCGATCGTACAGACGCACTTCGCACTCGACGCTGGCAGCGGCCGGCACCCAGTGCACCACGCCTTTGACCTTGCGGCCTTCAGGGTTCTTGCCCAGGGTTTCCGGGTCGTAGGAGCAACGCAGTTCGACGATGTTGCCATCGGCATCCTTGATCGCTTCGTCGGCGCGAATCACGTAGCTGCCGCGCAGACGCACTTCGCCAGCAGGTTCCAGGCGTTTGTAGCCTTTTGGCGGCTCTTCCATGAAGTCTTCACGGTCGATATAGATTTCACGGGCGAACGGCAGAACACGCACGCCCATGTCTTCTTTCGGGTGGCACGCCAGTTCAAGGTTCTCGACCTGGCCTTCCGGGTAGTTGGTGATCACGACTTTCAGCGGACGCAGCACGCACATGGCACGCGGGGCGCTGTGGTCGAGGTCGTCACGGATGCTGAATTCCAGCATGCCGAAGTCCACTACGCCGTCGGAACGGTTGGTACCGACCATTTCGCAGAAGTTGCGGATCGATTTCGGCGTGTAACCACGGCGGCGGAAGCCGGACAGCGTGGACATGCGTGGATCGTCCCAGCCATGAACGTGCTTTTCATCGACCAGTTGCTTGAGCTTGCGCTTGCTGGTGATGGTGTAGTTCAGGTTCAGACGGCTGAATTCATACTGACGCGGTTGCGCCGGCACGGGCAGGTTCTCGAGGAACCACTCGTACAGCGGACGGTGGCTTTCGAACTCCAGGGTGCAGATCGAGTGGGTGATGCCTTCGATGGCGTCCGACTGACCGTGGGTGAAGTCATAGTTCGGGTAGATGCACCACTTGTCACCGGTCTGGTGGTGATGAGCGTGGCGGATGCGATACATGATTGGGTCGCGCAGGTTCATGTTCGGCGAGGCCATGTCGATCTTGGCCCGCAGCACGCGTGCGCCGTCCTTGAATTCACCGGCCTTCATGCGGGCGAACCAGTCGAGGTTTTCTTCCACGGAACGATCGCGGAACGGGCTGTTCTTGCCCGGCTCGGTCAGGCTGCCACGGTATTCCTTGGCTTGTTCAGGGCTCAGGTCATCGACGTAGGCCTTGCCGGCCTTGATCAGCTCAACGGCCCAATCGTGCAACTGGTCGAAATACTGCGAGGCGTAGCGCACTTCACCGGACCATTCGAAGCCCAGCCATTTGACGTCGCTTTCGATCGCGTCGATGTATTCCTGGTCTTCCTTGGCCGGGTTGGTGTCGTCGAAACGCAGGTGCGTGACGCCGCCAAACTCCTGGGCCAGGCCGAAGTTCACGCAAATCGACTTGGCGTGACCGATGTGCAGGTAGCCGTTGGGCTCAGGCGGGAAACGGGTGACGATCTGCGTGTGCTTACCCGAGTCCAGGTCCGCCTGGATGATCGGGCGCAGGAAATTGACCGGCACGGCAGGGCCGGTCTTGGAATTCGAGGTAGGGTCGACAGTGGGCTTGCTCATAGGATCCTTGAACGTACAAGTGCGCGGCCAGTTGGCCAAATCAAAGCGGCTGTTAAAACAAAGGGGCTTATCATAGCCGATGCCGTCAAGTCGCTGACAGAGCAGGCCCGAAAACGGCTGCATTTAATCGGATGCAAATGAAAAACAGCCTCGAAATTCGCGCCCGGCACGCTAAACTGCGCATCTTGGCCAAAATTGGCCGGACCGGTTGAGGGCTTCAACGCCCCGAAACCCACGAATTATTAGAAAGAGTACCGATCATGACCCAAGTCAAACTGACAACAAACCATGGCGACATCGTCCTGGAACTGAACGCTGAAAAAGCCCCGATCACCGTGGCCAACTTCATCGAGTACGTCAAAGCCGGTCACTACGAAAACACTGTTTTCCACCGCGTCATCGGCAACTTCATGATCCAGGGCGGCGGTTTCGAGCCTGGCATGAAAGAAAAGAAAGACAAGCGCCCAAGCATCCAGAACGAAGCCGACAACGGCCTGCCGAACGAGAAGTACACCGTGGCCATGGCGCGCACCATGGAACCGCATTCGGCTTCCGCCCAGTTCTTCATCAACGTGGCTGACAACAGCTTCCTGAACCACAGCGCCAAGACCACTCAGGGCTGGGGCTACGCGGTATTCGCCAAAGTTGTTGCCGGTACCGACGTCGTCGACAAGATCAAAGGTGTTTCCACCACCATGAAATCCGGCCACCAGGACGTACCTGCAGAAGACGTGATCATCGAGAAAGCCGAGATCATTGAGTGATACTGCTGATTTCAGACTTACATCTGGAAGAGGAGCGCCCGGACATTACCCGGGCGTTTCTGGATTTGCTCGCCGGACGCGCCCGCTCGGCGAGTGCGTTTTACATTCTGGGCGACTTTTTCGAGGCGTGGATTGGCGACGATGCCATGACGCCCTTTCAGCGTTCCATCTGCCAGGCCCTGCGCGAACTCAGCGACAGCGGCACGGCCATTTTTCTGATGCACGGCAATCGCGACTTCATGCTCGGCCAGGCCTTCTGCAAACAGGCCGGCTGTACGTTGTTGAAAGACCCGAGTGTCGTGCAGTTTTACGGCGAGCCGGTGCTGTTGATGCACGGCGACAGCCTCTGCACCCGTGACGAGGCTTATATGAAGCTGCGTCGTTACCTGCGTAACCCCATCACCCTGTTCATCCTGCGGCACTTGCCTCTGCGGACTCGCCATAAACTGGCGCGCAAGCTGCGCAATGAAAGCCGCGCGCAAACACGGATGAAGGCGAACGACATTGTGGATGTCACGCCGGAAGAAGTGCCGCGGATCATGCAGGCCTATGGCGTGAAGACCTTGATCCATGGGCATACCCATCGCCCCGCCATTCACAAGTTGCAGATTGGCGAACAGGCGGCCAAACGTATTGTGCTGGGGGATTGGGATCGTCAGGGGTGGGCATTGCAGGTGGATGAGAGCGGGTTTGCGCTTGCTCCGTTCGACTTCGCCCCGCCGTCGCAGCTGGCAGCACCTGCAAACTGACTACCGAACTCAAAACCCTTGTGGGAGCGGGCTCGCGAAGACGGTTTAACATTCGACGAAGATGTTGAATGTCAGATCGCTTTCGCGAGCAAGCTCGCTCCCACATGGGTCCTACGCCAATATCAAATTTTCGGCCCGGCACAAATTCCCTGTGTTTGACTTAGTGACCGGAGGCAGCAGGCCCCGCCTTCGCCGCAAACGGCGGTTTCGCCAGCCACACCAACACAATCAAGCCCATGAATGCCCACCCCAGCAACGTGAAGTAATCCACGGTGGAGAGCATGTACGCCTGACTGGTCAGCACATGATCCAGTTGCGCATACGCCGGATTGCTCGCTCCGCCCAGGCTGTTCAGCGCCTCGCGGGTAGCCGGCTCATAGGTGCTGATGCTTTCGCTCATATAGGCGTGGTGCTGATCGGCCCGGCGAATCCAGATCCAGGTCGTCAACGACGCCGCAAAACTACCGCCCAAGGTCCGCAGGAACGTCGCCAGGCCCGCGCCGTCGGCGATCTGGCTTGGTGGCAGGTCCGACATCAGAATGCTCAAGGTCGGCATGAAGAACAGCGCCACGCCAATCCCCATGAACAGCTGCACCAGAGCGATGTGCTGGAAGTCCACTTCGTTGGTAAACCCGGCACGCATGAAGCAGCTCAAGCCAATCGCCAGGAACGCCAGGCCGGCCAGCAATCGCAGGTCGAATTTGTGTGCGTACTTGCCGACAAACGGCGACATCAGCACCGGCAGAATACCGATCGGCGCCACCGCCAGCCCCGCCCACGTCGCCGTGTAACCCATCTGGGTTTGCAGCCATTGCGGCAGGATCAGGTTGATCCCGAAGAACCCGGCGTAACCCAACACCAGCACAATGGTGCCGATGCGGAAATTGCGGTAAGCGAACAGCCGCAGATTGACCACCGGGTGTTTGTCGGTCATTTCCCAGATCACGAACACCGCCAGCGCTATCATTGAAATGGCCGCGCCGATGAGGATGAAGTTCGACTCGAACCAATCCAGGTCGTTACCCTTGTCGAGGATCACCTGCAACGCGCCGACGCCAATGATCAGGGTGATCAAACCGACGTAATCCATCGGCTGGTAACTGGTTTCCACCGGCCGCGCCTTGAGTTGCTGGCGCACCACCATCACCGCGAAAACACCGATCGGCACGTTGATAAAGAAGATCCACGGCCAGCTATAGCTGTCGGTAATCCAGCCGCCGAGGATGGGACCTGCAATCGGCGCCACCACCGTGACCATCGCCAGCAACGCCAGGGCCATGCCACGCCTGGCGGGTGGATAGACGGCAATCAGCAGCGTTTGAGTCATCGGGTACAGGGGACCCGCCACCAGACCTTGAAGCACCCGAAAGCCGATCAGCTCCGGCATCGAGGTCGAGATACCGCACAGAAACGAAGCCAGCACGAACAGAATCGTCGCCCAGAGAAACAGCTTCACCTCGCCGAAGCGCCGGCTGAGCCAACCGGTCAGCGGCAGCGCGATGGCGTTGCTCACGGCGAACGAGGTAATCACCCAAGTGCCCTGCTCCGAACTCACGCCCAGGTTGCCGGAAATCGTCGGCAGCGCCACGTTGGCGATGGTAGTGTCGAGCACTTGCATGAAGGTCGCCAGCGATAGGCCGATAGTGCTGAGCAACAGGCTGGGCGGCGTAAAAGAGGCGTTATTGCTCATCGCGAATCCTTTGGAACCTGATTGGCGCTGCGCCTGTTACTGACGCAGCAGCCCTTGTGGGAGCGAGCTTGCTCGCGATAGCGGTGGATCAATCAACAAAGATGTTGAATGTAAATCCGCCATCGCCAGCAAGCTCGCTCCCACAGGGTCGGTGTGATGGCGAATCAGCGCTGGACGGTTTTGCTGACCGCGGCGCTGTTGTCGTGGATCAACTGAGTGATCATCGCGTCGGCCTCGGCCAACTGACGGTCATAGACGTTGGTGCTGAACGAGGCCTTTTGCGGCGGTTGTTGCGCCAGCACCGGGCCGCTCTGGTCACGCAGGTTCACATCGACCTGAGTCGACAGGCCGACCCGCAACGGGTGCTTGGCCAGTTCTTCGGCGTTGATGTGAATCCGCACCGGCACCCGCTGGACGATTTTGATCCAGTTACCGGTGGCGTTCTGCGCCGGCAACAGGGCAAACGCGCTGCCGGTACCGGCGCCGAGGCTGTCGATGGTGCCGCTGAACTTCACGTCGCTGCCGTAGAGGTCGGCTTCGATGTCCACTGGCTGCCCGATGCGCATGTCACGCAGTTGGGTTTCCTTGAAGTTGGCGTCGATCCACAGCTGATCCAGCGGAATGACCGCCATCAACGCGGTGCCCGGCTGGACGCGTTGGCCCAGTTGCACGGAACGTTTGGCGACATAACCGGTGACCGGCGCGATCAAGGTGCTGCGGGAGTTGTTCAAGTACGCCTGACGCAATTGCGCGGCAGCGGACATCACGTCCGGGTGCGACGACACCACGGTGTCGTCCACCAAAGCACTGGTGGTTTTCAGTTGCTGTTTGGCGTTGGCCAAGGCGTTTTGCGCCGAGGTCAGGTCGTCGCGAGCATGGGACAGCTCTTCCTGGGAAATCGCGCCGCCAGCGGCGAGGTTCTTCCGGCGATTGAAGTTGTCCTGAGCCTTCTGCACTTCAGCCTGTTGGGCGTTGACCTGGGCTTTCATGCCGTCGACATTGCTGTACAAGCCGCGAACCTGACGCACGGTGCGGGCCAGATTGGCCTGGGCACTTTGCAGACCGACTTCGGCGTCATTCGGGTCGAAGTTGATCAGCACCTGACCTTCATGGACCAGGTCGCCATCGTCGGCACCGATGCTGACCACAGTGCCGGTGACCAACGGCGTGATTTCCACCACGTTGCCGTTCACGTAGGCATCGTCGGTGCTTTCGTTCCAGCGCCCGTAGAATTCGTGATAACCCCAGACGCCGACACCGGCGAGGATCACCACGATAGCCAGGACAATCAGCATGACTTTGCGTTTGCGCGGATTGCTCGTGTCTTGCGTGTTGTCAGGGGATTGGGCTGTATCGGCAGTGGCCATGACAAGTACCTTGAATTAGTTGTGCTGCGTGGCTGGGGTTGCGTTGGCTGCGGCCAGGGTCTCGCCCTGGAAGCCGCCTCCCAGCGCCTGCATCAGTTGGATCGACAGGTCGATCTGCTCGGCATTCAGGTTGGCCAGCTGACGCTGGGCCTGGAGCAATTGCTGCTCGATGCTGAGCACGTCCAGGTAATTGCCGATGCCGGAACCGTAACGCTCCACCACCGTGTTGTAAGAATCCTGAGCAATGTCGGTGGCGCGCTGCTGAGCGCCGATCTGCCGACCGATATCGCGCAACTGGTTGATGGTGTCGCTGACATCCCCCAGCGCTTTCACCAGGCTTTTGTTGTACTGCGCCACGGCGAGGTCGTAATCGGCGTCGCGGGAATCGAGGTCGGCACGCAAGCGTCCACCGTCGAAAATCGGCACAGAAATCGTCGGCGCAATGTTGAAGAAACGACTGGCCGAACCGAACATCGCGTCGCCCAACAATGATTCGGCACCGGCCGCCGCGCTAAGGTTCAAGTTTGGATAGAACCGGGTTTTGCCGGCATCGATGTTCTTGCTCGCCGCCTCAACCCGCCAACGGGCGGCCACCAGGTCTGGACGACGACCGAGCAACTCGGCCGGCAGCACCGATGGCAACGCGACGGCGCTGGCCTGGAGGATTTTCGGCCGGGCGATTTCGTTGCCGCGATCCGGGCCTTTACCGAGCAAGACGGCCAAGGCGATTTTCGCGCTTTGCAGGCGTTTCTCGGCGTCGATCAGGCTGGCTTCGGAGGTGGCTTCCAGACTTTCGGTTTGCTGGAACTGGTACTGACTGTCGATCCCCGAGCTCAGGCGACGCTGGCTCAGATCGAGCATTTGTTTGGTGCGTTTGAGGTCTTCACTGGCCAGGTCGTAGACGATATGCGCCTGCCCCAGATCGCTGTAGGCGCGAGCCACGTCGGCGGACAACGTCAGCTGAGCGGCCTGTTGATCGACTTCGGCAGCACGGGCCTGGCCCAGTGCGGCTTCCCAGGCATCACGCTGACCACCCCAGAGATCGAAGTTGTAATTGAAACTGGCGCCGATGTTGCGCACGGTGGAATAAGTGCCGCCCTGCCCGCTCGGGTCCTGATCCCGAGCCAGACGCGAACGGCTGACACCAGCGCTGGCATCGAGGGTTGGCATGCGGGCGGCGTCGGCGGCATAGGCGGCGGCGCTGGCCTGGTGAGCACGGGCGTCGGCGATTTGCATGTCGGGGCTATCGTGCAGGGCTTCGCGGATCAAGCCGTCGAGTTGTGGGTCGCCGAGGCTTTTCCACCAGTCGCTTTTCGGCCAGGCTGCGGGCGACAGGGTTACACCGCTGAGGGATTGCCCGGCCTTGAGGGTTTTCGCATCCAGGCTTTTGCCTTCAGTGGTCAGGCCGCTGTAGCTGGCGCAACCGGCCAGGGTCATGGCCGCCAGCACCAGGCTCAGGCCAATACGCAGGGTTTTACCGCTCATTTGTCACCTACCCGCAGCAGGGTGATCGAGTCACCGGCTGCCACCAAAATTTTCTTCAGGATCTGTTCGAGGGTTTGCAACTCCTCTGGGGTGATCGCGCCAGCCAGTTCATTCATGGCGTCGGCGCCGATCTCCGGCAGGCGGTCAGTCAACTGCTGGCCTTGCTCGGTCAGCACCAGCTGAACCTGACGGCGGTCCGCCTCGGAGCGTTGGCGGGCGAGGAAGCCTTTCTGTTCCAGACGATCGAGCATGCGGGTCATCGAACCGCTATCCAGCGACAGGTGACGGCACAGCTCGGCCGGGGTATCGACGCCGAACTGGGCCATGATGATCAACACTTTGAACTGCGCGGCGGTGATGCCGTGGGGTTCCATGTGCGTGTCGATGATCCGGTCCTTGAGCAGCGCAGCGCGCCCGAGCAAGAGGCCGAGATGGCAAGTGTGGAATGCGTCTGGGGTGAAATGTTTCATCTGACCACCAATTAGCTGCCTAGGCAGAGAATGTATGACGAGATGTTACTGCCTAGGCAGCGAATGTCAACGTAATAGTTAGGTTGCTTGCTATTTAGTTCATAAATGGCGATGGATTATGCAGTGACCGATCTGACGCCATCGCGAGCAAGCTCGCTCCCACAGGGATCACACTGAACCTTGTGGGAGCGAGCTTGCTCGCGATGGGAGCGACTCGGTTTTTGGAAGAGAGGGAGTTTAAAAGTCCCGCTTGTAGAAGATGTCCAATGAACTGGCCACGCCGCCCGCCGCTTCGAGGTAGACCTTCTTGCTTAGCTTGTAACGCAAGGCGATGGTGTTGGCCGGCTCGAACACGCCAACGCCATAACGCAGGCTGAGCTTCTCGGAGATATTGCCGCTGGCCACCACGCTGGTGGCGTTGCCGCTGCCTTGGGTGTCGAGCTGGAAGTCCTGAATCCCCAGGTTCTTGGCCAACCCGCTGGTCACTCCCGAACTGCCCATCAACCCCAACCCCAGCGCGGCTTGGGCGAGCATGTTGTTGTCCTCACCGCTGGTGCTCAGCGGACGCCCCAGCACCAGATAGGACAATGCCTGTTCCTGGCTCATCGCCGGCTCGGAGAAGATCTGTGTGGTCGGCTGCTCGGCGCTGCCGGTCAGGCGAATGCCGGCGATCACGTCGTCGGTCTGGCGAATCGCTTCGATGTCCAGATACGGCTGGTCGATCGGGCCGGCAAACAGCAAACGCGCCCGGCGCACGGTCAATCGCTGACCGTAGGCACGATAACGCCCATCGTTGAGCCAGAGCTCGCCGCGGGTGTCCATGTTGTCGCCGATGTGCAAATGACCTTGCAGGTTGGCGGTCAGGCCAAACCCGGCAAAGCTGAGTTTGTCCTGCCCGACCACCACATCGATGTCCATCGCCATGGCCATCGGCGGTTTGCCCTCTTCGGTCTGCTGGCCGACGATCACCGTGTCATCGGACACCTTGACCGTCGATGGTGGCAACTCGCGCACGGTGATCTCGCCTTTTGGCACCAGCACCTTGCCGGCGATCGCCAGTTTGTCGTCCTTCATCGAAATCTTCAGGTCCGGCGCCATTTCCAGTTTTGCGTAGGGCTCGACGGTGACGGGCAATTGCGTGCCTTTGAGCGCCAGATCCACCACCAGCGCCTGACCCCAGGCAATGTTGCCATTCAGGCTACCCTGCCCGGTCTTGCCACTTTTCCAGCCGCCGTTCAATTGCACGGTTTCGCCAGCGATCACGGCTTGAAGTTGCAGCGCTTGGAGGTCTATCGGCAGTTCAGGCCCGGAAATCTCGCCGTCACTGAGCAACAGATTGCCGTTGACCTGCGGCGCCAGCAGCGTACCTGCGAGCGTGCCACTGCCATTCAAGCGTCCGGTCAGTTTCTCGACCATCGGCACAAACGGCCGCGCTACCGACAGGTCCAGTCCATTCAAACGGAATGAGCCGGTCAGTGGCTTGTCCTTCGGTAACGGATTGATCTGCGCCTGGAGCATAAGCTCACCGAGCTTGCCGCCGACGAAGTTGAGGTCAGTGTCGATGCGCTTGGGCGTGAGTTTGCTGTTGAGTTTCAGGGTCTGGTACGGGAAGTCCAGCCACTGGTCCTTCTCCTTGATGCGCAACGTGCCGCCGCTGGCATCGACGCTGATCTGACCGTTCGGGCCGCTGGCCGGCAGGTCCAGTTGCAGGTCGGCGTTGAGTCGTCCCTTCCAGGCGAAATCCTTGGGCAACCACTGCGCCAGGCTGTCGATCGGGAACTGTTTGAGGTGATAACGCAGCTTCGGCTCAGGCATCAGGCGCTGATCCTCACCGCACAGACTGGCCGGGCCGGACGTCCAGCAATGAGCGCCAAAATTGATCTTGCCGTCCGCCAGCCGTTCAAGCTTTGCCGGGCCTTGCAGCTTCCAGTCTTGACCGCCGGCCTGGATATCGCCACTGGCCAGGTGCCCACGCCAATTGCCTTGGTCCAGATTGCCGTCGAGGCCGAGCGCGAGTTTCAGCTTCGGCCCTTGCAGGTCGAGGGTGAGTTTCTGGTTTTTGATATCGCCCTGGCCGCTGGCGGTCAGTGTGCCCAGCGACGTCTCACCGGCCTGAATGCCGCTGCCCTTGAGGTCGATTTTGGCCCGTTGCGCGCTGTTGAGCGTCGCGTCCAGGTTCAGGCTTTGCAGGCGATTATCTTCGAAGGCCAGTTGCGTGCCTTGCAGTCCGAGCTTGCCTTGCGGCGCCTTGAGCGTCCCGGCGACATCGATGCGACCATTGAGCTGGCCGCGCAGTTGCGGCCACAGCTGGGCCAGGCGCGGCAGCTTGATATCAATCTGGCCGGCGAGCTTCTGTTGCAAGCTGCCCTTGCCGTTGATGCTGTTGTCGCCGAGGCGAATTTGCAACGCGCTGAGATTCCATTGCTCGCCACCGCCATCGGCTTTGGCCTGGATCACTGCCGGTTGGCCGCGCAGTTTGCCTTTCAGATCGAGGTCGGCAGTCAGGCTGAGTTTTTCATTCTTCATCTCGCCTTTGCTGCGCAACGGTCCGGCCAGGATGCCTGGTAATTCCGCGACCCAGTACGCCGGGTTGATCGCCGACAGGTCCAGCGCCGTGTCCCAGGCAATGCCGTCGGCGAATTGCAGGTTCAGGTGCCCTTCGGCCTTGCCCTGCCCGGCTTCGAGTTGAATTTGTTGCAGGTAGATTTTCGTCAGATCGCCGCTGAACGGGCTGGTCAGGCTGAACGCCCCGGCCGGGCCGTCGAGTGCGGCGTTGAAGTGCCCCATGTACTTGCCGTCGGTGTAGGAGACTTCACCGTTGAAGCTGCGCAACGCTACTTCTGGCTCGTCGATCAGCGGATAGAGGCGATGCCACGGGAAATCCAGCCAATCGATTTTTGCATCGGCACTCAAGCCTTTGCTCCAGTCGAGGTTGCCAGTGAGTTTTAGGCTTTGTTTATCGTTGGCCGTGAGGTCCAACCCGGCGATCTGAGCGCCATTGGCGTCGACCTTGCCTTGCAGCAACAACGCGACCGGGCCAAGTTCTGCGGGCAACGTGGCTTTGCCGAGCAACTGGTAACCGTTTTTCAGGTCGCCGTCGCCGGTGAGTTCCAGTTGGTTGAGTTGCAGAGTGTCCGGCAGATCGGCGCCGGGCTTGAAGCCGTCAGCGGTGATCCGCACCTTGGCCGGCAGGTTTTCCGCCAGCGGTTGCAGTTCGCCGGTCAATTGCCCGTTGAGGTAACCGCTGCTGTCGGCTTTCAGGTTCAGGGTTTTCAGCAGATCGCCGTCGACCTTCAAGGCCAGCGTCCAAGGCCCGATGCCGGGGGCTGGCAGGGTCAGTTTGCCTTCCGCCTTGAGCGGCCAGTTACCGCTGGGTTGCAGCAGGCCTGAAAGATTCAGGCTCAGGTCATCCCTTTGCAAATGAACGGAATCGATCTGCAAACCTTTGGCCGTCCAGTGCGCCGCCAGTTGCAAGCCCTTGAGTTCTTCGCTGCCGTTGAACATCAGGCTGCCGACCTGGACGTCGCCCAACTCGATGGCCAAGGGCAGTTTCAAATCCGGGAGGCTGATCGGCCCGCTGCTTTCTTCTTCCGTACCTGGCGGAAATTGCAGGCTGACCTGATCGGCTTTCAATTGCTCGATGCACAGGGTCATGCGCGTCAGGCACAACGGCGACCAGGCGAAAATCACCTTGTTCAGCTCGACGCGGCTGGTGTCCTGCTGCCACAGCACATGGTCGGCACTCCACTGTCCACCCAGACGACCCTGGAAATTCTCGACGGTCAAACCCGGCACAAAGCCGAGCGCCCAACGACTGCCCGTCGCCGTGCCAAGCACCGTGGCCACGGTCAGGACGACCAGCATCAGCAGCGCCAGAATCGCCAGCAGCGTTATTTTCAAACCACGATTCACAGCTCAGGCCCCATGGAAAAGTGCAGTCGAATGCCGCCGTCGTCGTCCATCGCATGGGCCAGGTCGAGGCGTATCGGCCCTACCGGAGAAACCCAGCGCACACCGATGCCGACGCCGGTCTTGAGGTCCGGCAGTTCGAGGGTATTGAAGGAGTTGCCTTGGTCGATGAAGGTCGCGACCCGCCATTTTTCGGCGATGGAGTACTGATATTCAACGCTGCCGGCGACCATGTAGCGGCCACCGATGCGGTCACCTTCGGAGTTTTCCGGGGACAGGCTCTGATAGTCGTAACCGCGCACGCTCTGATCGCCACCGGCGAAGAAGCGCAACGACGGCGGTACCGATTTGTAGCCGTTGGTGGCGCTGCCGCCGACCTGCACCCGCCCGAGGAAGCGGTGTTTGTCGAAGACCGTGGTCAAGCCTTTCACCAGCGCGGTGCCGTAGACCAGATTGGTGTCCGAGCCCAAGCCTTCCTTGGCCACTTTGGTCGCGAACTCCAGACGATAGCCGTTGTGCGGGTCGATACGGTTGTCGCTTTTCAGATAGGAGTAGTTGACGCCAGGCATCAGCAACGTGCTGAGCCCTGAGTCGTCGCCGAGCCTGTATTCCTCGCGCTGCCACTTGAGCGACACCACCCGCTGCCAACCACTGGGCAGCTTGCTGTGCCACTCGGGGCCGATGGTCAGCAGTTTGCTGAGGGAGTCCTTGTCGGCGATTTCTTCGTTCTGATAACCACCCGCGAAACGCAGCTTGTCGGTCAGCGGCGGGTCCAGGGGAATGTCATAGAACACACCGACGTTCTGCCGAGGCGCCGAAACTTCGGTCTCCCACCCATAGCTGTGTCCCTGAGGGTTGACCCAGTGTCGGGTCCAGTTGGCCTTGACCCGTGGGCCGACGTCGGTGGAATAACCCAGCCCCAGACCCATGGTCCGTGGTTTGCGCGTTTCGAGTTTGACGTCTACCGGGATCACGTCGTTCTTGGACGCCGTCGGCGCCGCATCCACCCGCACGCTTTCGAAATAGCCGCTCGATTGCATGGCTTGATTGAGCTCGGCGATCAATTCGGAGTCATAAGGGGCGCCCGCCTTGAATGGCACCATGCGCCGCAGCAGGTCTTCGTCGAACGGCGAATCCCCCTCAAAACTGACCTTGCCCAGTGAATAGCGTGGGCCACTGTTATAGATCAGTTCGATGTCGGCAACGCCGGCTCGCGGGTCAACCGACAATTTCTGGCTGCTGAAGTAACCGCTGAAAAAACCGTAGCGCGAGGCCTGATTCTGAATCAGGCGCTTGGCGTCTTCGTAATGGCCATGGTTGAGCACTGCGCCGGTTTTCAGCGCATTGCTTTTGGGTACACGAAAGGATTTGAGGGAGGCGGCCGGGCCGTCGACGCGAATAGTGACGTTGCGCAAATGCACCGGCTCGCCGGGATCGATGTTCAGCACCAGGCGAGGCGTCTTGCCGCCCTTCACATCCGAGTCGATCTGCGGCTGATAATAACCCAAGGCCTGGGCGGCCTTGCGCGCCTGTTCTTCAGCGCCACGACTGAAGCGCAGCAAGGCTTCTTCGTCTCGATCGCCGAGGCTGCCGATATAGCCCTCTATATTGGCCTTCAGTTCATCGTTGGACGGTTTGATCCGAACATCCAATTCACTTTGCGCCAGCGCCGCGCAGCTGGTAATCAGCATCAGCACGCCGCTGGTAATTCTTCCTGGAAACTTCATAGGCGCGGATGCTATCACGAGCTTGGGAGCGTGATAGAGCCTGGCGTGCGATGAAAGGTCTACCTTTATGCCGTTGCTGTTTGTAACACCTGCGGATTGGCGTGGAAAAACACGTGTTCGCGAATTGGTCCTACGGCGACCTCACCGATTTCCTCATAGCCCTGACGCTTATAGAACTCCAGATAACGAGGATTCCCAGTATCGAGGATCACACCCTCGGAGTGTTCATCCACCGCGCACCAGTTGTGCACCGCTTGCAGCAATTGTTCACCAAAGTGCTTGCCCTGAAATTGCGGATGCACTCCCAGCAACGGCAGCAGGTGCACCGAGTCGGACGGCACGCAAGCCATCACGGCATCGTGATACTCGAGATAGCGTCGGGTGCAGCGAAAGCCGGTGCTGAGCACCATGCGCAGACGCCAGGCCCAACTTTCAGTGATGCCCAGGCGACGTTGCGGCGGCGCGATCAACGCGATGCCGATCAACCGGTCGTTGACCAGCAGGCCGATGGCCGGCAAGTCCTGAAGAAAGTGTTGTTTGACCAGTTCGCGCACGGTGGCACGGACCCGCTGTTCATAACCGGGACGCTCCGCTTCGAACAGGTAGCCGAACGTCGGCTCATGCCGGTAAGCCTGGTACAACAGCGAACGTGCTTCGCGGGAATAGCCGCTGTCGAGCATGTGAATATCGGCGATGACGGTCGAGGTTTCGGGCATAACGGTAGATCTCCCCTGGGCGAGGCTCAAAAAGGCCTCGTTCTTATTGGTACGAGCCTTGCGCGGTCGTGATCGTTCCCACGCCCCCAGACATTAGCAGCGCATTTGGACTACTGCCACGCTAGCCCCATTCCTACATGTCAGCTAGCATCGCCCTTTTGCCAGGACTGCCGACCATGAAGATCGTCTCCTTCAACATCAACGGGCTGCGCGCTCGCCCCCATCAGCTGGCGGCGCTGATCGAAAAGCATCAGCCAGATGTGATCGGACTGCAGGAAACCAAGGTTCACGACGACCAATTCCCTCTGGCCGAGGTTCAGGCGCTGGGCTATCACGTGTATTTCCACGGTCAAAAAGGTCATTACGGCGTGGCCCTGCTCTCGCGTCAGGAGCCTCTCGCGCTGCACAAAGGTTTCGCCACCGATGAAGAAGACGCTCAGCGCCGCTTCATCTGGGGCACGTTCGCGGATGCCAATGGCGTGCCGGTGACCATCATGAACGGCTATTTCCCACAGGGCGAAAGCCGCGATCACCCGACCAAGTTCCCGGCCAAAGACCGCTTTTATAACGATCTGCAGCAATTACTGGAAAGCCAGTTCAGCAACGATCAGCCGCTGGTGGTAATGGGCGACGTGAACATTTCCCCGGAAGACTGCGACATCGGTATCGGCCCGGACAACATGAAACGCTGGCTAAAAACCGGTAAATGCAGCTTCCTGCCGGAAGAACGCGAGTGGATGGCCCGTTTGAAGAACTGGGGCCTGGTGGACAGCTTCCGTCACTTGAACCCGGAGGTGGCTGACCGTTTCAGCTGGTTCGACTACCGTAGCCGCGGTTTTGAGGATGAGCCCAAGCGTGGGCTGCGGATTGATTTGATCATGGCGTCCCATGGGTTGTTGCCACGCGTGAAAGATGCGGGAGTGGATTACGAACTGCGCGGGATGGAAAAACCATCGGATCACGCGCCGATCTGGCTTGAATTGAACTAGAAGCAAAAGATCGCAGCGTTCCGCAGCTCCTACAGGGTGTACGCCGCCCCATTGTAGGAGCTGCGGAACGCTGCGATCTTTTGATCTGTCATCTTTCGGACATCTTACTGACTTATTCTCCCGGCACTTCCTTTGGCTTATAAGGTGCCGGCATGACGCTGCGCGTGTTGTTCCTGTTGATGCTGTGCGCCTGCCTGCCGCTGACAGCTTCGGCTGGCGCGTTGCCGACGCCCGAGGCTGGCCCGGTGCTGCGCATCCAGGGTTCCAACACCATTGGCGCGGCATTGGGCCCGGCGCTGGTTGAGGGGTTGATGCGCGAACAGGGCCTGCTGAAGGTTCACAACGAGGCCCCGGACAACGCCAACGAACTGCGCGTTGTTGGCGAAACCGCTCAGGGCCGTCGGGTCGCGGTGGACATCGCGGCCCACGGTTCCAGCACCGGTTTCACCGCCCTGAAAACCGCCACCGCCGACCTCGCCGCCTCCTCGCGCCCGATCAAGGACAGCGAACGGGCAGACCTCGCACGCTTGGGCGACTTTAAAAGCGCCGGCGCCGAGCAGGTCATCGCCATCGATGGCCTGGCGATCATCCTTCATCCGCAAAATCCATTGAGCCAACTCAACACCGAACAACTGGCGCGGATCTTCAGCGGCGAGGCAAAAACCTGGGAAGAACTCGGCGGCACCGGTGGGACGATTCATCTCTATGCGCGGGATGACCAATCGGGCACCTACGACACGTTCAAGGAATTGGTCCTCAGCCGCCGTGGGAAAACGCTGAGCAGCGCGGCGAAACGGTTCGAATCCAGCGAGCAATTGTCCGACGCGGTCAGCCTCGACCCGCAAGGTATCGGCTTCATCGGCCTGCCTTACGTGCGTCAGGCCAAAGCCGTGGCGATTGCCGATGGCCAATCCCAAGCCATGTTGCCGCTAAACAGCCTGATTGCTACGGAAGATTATCCGTTGTCGCGCCGGCTGTTCTTTTACCTGCCGCCCAATGGGAAAAATCCCTGGGCCGACGCATTGGTGGCGTTCGCCCAAAGCAACAAGGGTCAGGCGATTGTCGCGGCCAATGGCTTTATCGCCCAGACCGTCCATGCCATGACGGTCACACCGAATGCATTAATGCCGGAGGGTTATCAGGCGCTCAGCCGTCACGCCCAACGACTGACGGTGAATTTTCGTTTCGAAGAAGGCAGTGCGACGCTGGACAACAAGGCCCGGCAAGACCTGTCGCGGGTGCTCGACTATATAAATCAGCACGAGAAAACCAATCGGCAGGTGACGCTGGTGGGGTTTGGCGACGCCAAGAGTGATCCGGCGCGGGCCGATCTGCTGTCGAAACTGCGCGCCATGGCGGTGCGGCGGGAACTGGTGAAAAGCGGCGTGGTGTTACGCGAGATTCGTGGTTTTGGCGCCGAGATGCCAGTGGCGGCCAATAGCGCGGATGAGGGGCGAATCAAGAATCGGCGGGTTGAGGTTTGGGTGCATTGATGGTGTGTGTGTGTGTGTGTGTGTGTAGCAGCTGTCGAGCCTGCGAGGCTGCGTTCGGCTGCGAAGCAGTCGTAAAATCAGACGATGCGGTGTTTCAGGGAGACCGCACATATAGGCTTTACGACTGCTGCGCAGCCGAACGCAGCCTCGCAAGCTCGACAGCTGCTACAGGGTGCAAATCAGCCAAGCAGCTTCTGCAACTGCGCCGTGGTATCCACCGCGCCCATCGTCTTGGCTGCATCCAGCGCAGAGACGCCATTGGCGTCCTTGGCTTTCGGGTCGGCGCCTTTGCTGATCAGGTAGTCGACGATTTCGACGCGATTGAACATCGCCGCCATCATCAGCGCTGTACGGCCATCGAAGGACGAACCTTCCACTTGCGCGCCGCCTTCAACCAGTGCCTTGACCACCGCCAGGTCACCCTTGAACGCCGCGCCGGCAATCGGGCTCTGGCCGTTGTCGTTGCGGATTTCCGGGTCGGCCTTGTGTTCGAGCAGGACTTTTACGGTATCCACATGGCCGTGGTAAGCGGCCAGCATCAGCAAGGTGTCGCCCTTGTGGTTACGCAGGTTCGGCGGCAGGCCCTTGGTCAACAGCGCAGCCATCATGGCCGCATCGCCCTCGCGCGCCTTGTTGAATACCTGTTCGGCAAATTCAGCGGCTTCTTCGGGGGTCATCTGGCGGCTTTGGTCTGACATTGGGCACTCCACGTTCTGTTATTCGCAAAGCCGACAGTTTCCCGAGCAGCCCCGAGGCTGTCACTTCTTTTTTCTCATGGAAGGCCATAAGCACATTCAATAGCGCTGCATTCAATAACGAAAAGCGCCGCCGTGAATATCCGCCAGCAACTGCGGAGTGACCTGCACGTATGTCTGGGTCCCCGGCAGCCAGGCGTAGATCGGATCATCGCCAGTTTTGCCGGGGTCGAAGGCTTCGTCCTTGAGGCGGGTCTTCTGGTATTTGAAGGTGCCGGTGGTCTCCATTTTCACCTTCACCCGCAGGAACAACGGCACCGCATAGGCGGGCATTTGCTCACGGGCGAAAGCCAGCAGTTCACTGAAATCCAGGGTCGCCAGGGACTCGGCTGGCGTAATCGCCGCCATCCCCGCACGCCCGTTGGTGTTGCGGATTTCCACGCCGTAGGCCACGGCTTCGGAAATATTCGGGTGTTGCAAAAGGATGTTTTCGACTTCGGTGGTCGAGACGTTTTCGCCCTTCCAGCGGTAGGTATCACCCAACCGGTCAACAAACTGCGCGTGACCAAAACCGATGTTGCGCAGCAGGTCACCAGTATTGAAATAACGGTCGCCCTTCTCGAACACGTCGTGCAGCACAACCTTTTCGGTCTTCTGCGGATCGGTGTAGCCGTCCAGGGGCGCCTTGTCGTTGATCTTCGCCAGCAACAGCCCCTGCTCGCCTTTGGCAACCTTGCGCATGAAGCCCTTGGCATCCCGAATCGGCTCACCGCTGTCGTGGTCGTACGCCGCCAACTCCCATGACATCAGGGAAAAACCGACGGTGTTATCAAAGTTGAGGATGTTGGTGAAGCCGATGTTGCCGTCGCTGGCGGCGTAGAGCTCGCAGATGTGATTCACCGCAAAACGTGTCTTGAACTCGCCCCACGCGCCGGGGCGCAGGCCATTGCCGATCATCTTCGTCACGCGGTGCTTGCTGTCGTCGGCGCTGGGCGGTTGATCCACGAGGTAGCGGCACAGTTCGCCGACGTAACCGAGGGTGGTCGCGCGGTACTTGCGCACATCGTTCCAGAATTGACTGGCGCTGAACTTGCGGCGAATGGCAAAACCCGAGGCGCCACTGATCGCCGAGCCCCAGCACACGCACAGCCCGGTGGCGTGATAGAGCGGCAAGGTGCAATAGACGACATCCTCCGGGCGCATATCCAGGGCGATCAGCCCGAAGCTTGCGGAGCTGCGCATCCAGCGGCCGTGCTTGAACACCCCGGCCTTGGGCAAGCCGGTGGTGCCCGAGGTGTAGATATAGAAACAAGGGTCGTCGAAAAATACCTGCTGACTGCTGGCAGGGTTGTCGCTGGAGCTGTCGGCACTGGCCGTCATCAGGTTGATGAAGCCGTCGGGCGCAATGCCGGGATGGCTGAAGGTGTCTCGATCAGCGACGAACCAGGTGCGCGCCGCGTCGATCGACACCCGTTCGCGAACCGCCGAAAACGCCGGGACCAGCTCTTCTCCGACAATGATCGCCGCGGGTGCCACCAGGTTCAGGCTGTGAGCCAGGGTATCGCGGGTTTGCGAGGTATTGAGCAAGGCACTGATCGCGCCGACCTTGGCCACCGCCAGAATCGTCACCAGCAGTTCCGGGCGATTCTCGATAAAGACCGCCACCACATCGCCCTTGCGGATGCCTTGGGCAATCAGATGATGGGCAATGCGATTGGCCCATTGGTTGACCTGAGCATACGTCAGCGCCACCTCGCCCTGCAGCAATGCCGGGCCATCGGGATTGCGCAACGTCGCTTGTTCGAAGCTCCAGCCCAGGCCACACGATTGGGTCGGGTCCTTGACGTTGGCGGCTTTCATGCCCTTCACCACGCGAGGAATGGCTTTGGCAATGGAAGGCAGTTTGCGGAGCATCATGCCCCAGGTAATCGTGTCGTGCGGCGTGCGGCTCATGGTTGCTCCCGGTCGATCTTTTTATTGTTCGGGCGGCGTTGATTGAGGCCGAAAATACGTCAGCGGTTCCTGAGCTGTACACGCGGTTTTTGAAATGATTTGTATCCACGGCTGCGGCAATTGAAATCGTGAGCCTGCGCCGGGCAAATGGTTCCATCGAATCGATGTCGACCACGCAAAATGCAGGATGCACGATGGCCATTCATGCAGATTGCACGAAAGTGCTAAAGCACTGAAAAACTAACTAATTGATATATAAGGGCTTTTTAAAAATCAGGTGCTGGCACAATCACTGCAACTACCTCTGCATGCTTGCCATTCAAGAGCTAACGGAGCTGATAGACATGAACCTGATCCAAGAAAAATTTTCGTCCCTGTTCTCCAACTTCGAAGTGACCACCCAGCCACGTCCGGACGGCGGCATTCTGCTGACCTTGAGCAGCACCGACGGCAAAGTCTTCAAACGCTCGATTTCCTACCAGCAATTGCATGCGGGTGATCAGCTTTCCTGGGTGATCAGTGCCATTCGCCGTGACATCGCCGAACAGGCCAGCGAACTGCCGCAGATTTCCATGCTGCAAAGCCAGCAGCGGTTTGCCCTGCCGACGTATCACTCGGCTTAAACCGTTCCGATGCTGTAAACAAACAGGCCGTGAGAGCTTTCGCTTCACGGCCTGAGTTGTTTCTGGAATCCCGCAATCCCCTGTGGGAGCGGGCTTGCTCGCGAAAGCGGCATTTCAGGCAACATCAATGTTGAATGTTAAACTGCTTTCGCGAGCAAGCTCGCTCCCACAGGTTATGTGTTATATGCCTTAAAACGTCGAAGGATCGATCCGCGCAAAACTGTCGACGGTCACATGCCTCGCCAGCTCTCCGCCTTCACGTGCCAGCCCGCACGTAGCCATTCCCGCCGTACGCGCCGCGTCCAGTTCCTCAACGATGTCGGACAGAAACAGGATCTGCGAAGCGTCCAGGCCAATGGCCTGGGTAATGCGCTCGTAGGACTGCGCTTCACGCTTGGGCCCCGAGGTGGCGTCGAAATAGCCGCTGAACAGTGGTGACAGATCCCCCGCTTCCGAGCAGCCAAAGATCAGCTTTTGGGCCTGGATCGAACCGGACGAATAAACAAACAGTTTGAAGCCGTCCTGATGCCAGCGTTTGAGCGCTTCAACGGCGTCCGGGTAAACGTGGCCTTTCAACTCTCCGGCCTGATAACCCTGTTCCCAGACCATGCCTTGCAACGCTTTCAGCGGCGTGGCTTTGCGGTCTTCGGCTATCCAGCTCAAGAGGATCTCGATGACCCGCTCGACGTCGGCGCCTGGTTCATTGTTGTCCCGGCGCACGGCGGTCAGTTGCTCGGCAACATCCGCACGCTCGGCGTGCTGGCGAACGAAATCCGGCAGGTGTTTGGCGGCGTAGGGAAACAGCACGTCGAACACAAAACTCACCGCGCTCGTAGTGCCTTCGATGTCGGTGAGAATCGCCTTGATCGGCATCACCTCAGTCCTCAAGACGCGGGAAGCGGCTGGCGATGTCATCGCCGGTGAAGCTGGCTACCCAGCCTTCAGGGTTGTTGAACAGGCGGATCGCAATAAAGTGCGGATGTTCGCCCATATCGAACCAGTGCGGGGTGCCGGCCGGTACCGAGATCAGGTCGTTTTTCTCACAAAGCACCGCGTAGACGTAATCGTCGATGTGCAGGGTGAACAGCCCACGGCCGGCGACGAAAAATCGTACTTCGTCTTCGCCATGGCGATGTTCGTCGAGAAACTTGGCGCGCAATTCGGCTTTTTGCGGGTGATCGCTGTTCAGGCTTATGACGTCGACGGTGATGTAACCGCGTTCGGTCATCAGCTTGTCGATTTGCTCCTGATACGCGGCGATCACTTCTTCCTGACTGGCGCCGGGCTGGATTTTCGCCGCGGCTTGCCAGCGGTCGAAACGCACGCCCTGCTCGGCCAGGGTCGAGGCGATGTCTTCGAAATGCGTCAGCACCTTGTTAGGCAAATCAGGGCTTGAGACGTGGTAAACGGACAGGCTGCTCATCAGGGCAACTCCTTAACGGTTCATGCTTGGCGGTTCATGCTTGACGGTTCAGCTTTTTATGGTTCAAGAGTGAGCGCATCTTCAACTCGCACTCGAACAAAAATTCAAAGGCCTCAATCTGCCGCAGCGCATCGCTCATGCGCGCGCCCCAGGTGTAGAGACCGTGGCCGCGGATCAGGTAGCCGACGCAATCGGGATGCGCTTCAAGCCAAGGCTGCACCTTGGTAGCGAGGCGCGCAATGTCCTGGTCGTTATCGAAAATCGGCACACGTATCCGGGATTCGTGGGTCGACACACCGCTGAAGGCTTTTTGCAGTTCGTAGTCTTCGAACTCGATGAAGTCTTGCGACGTCAAGCGCGACAGCACCGTGGCGTTCACCGAATGCGTGTGCAGCACCGCGCCGATCTCCGGACGCCAGTTGTAGAGCTGGGTGTGCAGCAAGGTTTCGGCGGACGGCTTTTTGCCCGGTTCCAGGCTATTGCCCGACAGGTCGATGGCCAGCACATCGTCGAGGCAGAGTTGGCCTTTGTGCTTGCCGGACACCGTCAGCAGCGCTTCAGTCGGCGACAGGCGCGTCGAGTAATTGCTGCTGGTGGCAGGCGACCAGCCGCGGCCATACAGAAAACGCCCGGCATCGATGATTTCCTGGACGAGTTGCTCACGGGTGAGGCTCATGGCCTGTCCTCTTGCATACGTGTGGCAATGATAACGGCAGCCGCCAGGGCTGCGAGACTGGCAATACTAAAGGTCAATGTGGCGCCGAGGGCATTCCAGCTATAGCCGGAATACAACGCGCCCAGTGCGCCGCCGGTGCCGGCCAGTGCGGCGTACAACGCCTGACCCTGCCCTTGCTGGCGCGCGCCGAAGCTACGTTGCACGAACTGGATGGCAGCCGCGTGAAAGCTGCCGAATGTCGCCGCGTGCAGTACCTGGGCAAACAACAGCACCCAAAGGAACTCAGCGAACGAGCCGAGCAACAACCAACGCAACGCCGCCAGCAGAAAACTCGCCAGCAACACCCGACGCACAGAGAAACGCGCGAGGATCTTGCTCATGGCCAGAAACATCAAGACTTCGGCGACCACACCGACCGCCCAGAGCACGCCGATCAGCCCACGGCTGTACCCGAGTCGCTCCAGGTGCAAGGTCAAAAAGGTGTAATAAGGACCGTGGCTCATCTGCATCAGCGCTACGCAAGCGTAAAACGCCAGCACCCCGGGATTGCGCAACTGCTTGAGAAAACCGTCCCCCTCCGGTCGTTCACCCTGAACCGGTTGAGCGTTGGGCACCCACAAACTGCTGACCACGATCCCGGCCATGATCAGCACCAGCGCCACCGGATAGATATCCAGACTCAACCATTCGAACAACCGGCCAAGCGCGACCACGGTGATGATAAAACCGATGGAACCCCACAGGCGGATCTGACTGTAACGGTTAGTCTGGCCCTGCAAGTGCGCCAACGTGATGACTTCGAACTGCGGCAACACCGCGTGCCAGAAGAACGCGTGTAACGCCATGACCATCGCCAGCCAGGCGTAGGTCTTGCTGACAAAGATCAGCGAAAACGTCAGCAGCGTGCAGACCGCACCGAAGCGCACGATGGCCAGGCGTTGCCCGGTGTAATCACCGAGCCAGCCCCAGATGTTCGGCGCCACGCAGCGCATCAGCATCGGGATCGCCACCAGCTCGCCGATGCGCGCGCTGGAAAAGCCCAGGTGATCGAAGTACAGCGCCAGAAACGGCGCTGTCGAACCGAGCAAGGCGAAATAGAACAGATAGAAACTGGAGAGCCGCCAGTACGGGAGCGCCGCCACCGTCATCAGACCGCAGCGGCTGTGAGGTCAGTCATTAAAGCTGACCCAGCACCGGCGTGCTCACGCGCACGTCCAGGTTCTGCCCACGGTGACGCAACAGGTGATCCATCAGCACGATGGCCATCATCGCTTCGGCGATCGGTGTAGCGCGGATGCCGACGCACGGGTCATGACGCCCCTTGGTGACGACTTCCACCGGATTGCCATGGATGTCGATGGAACGGCCCGGCGTGGTAATGCTCGAGGTTGGCTTGAGCGCCAGGTGCGCGACAATCGGCTGACCCGACGAAATGCCACCCAAAATGCCGCCCGCGTTGTTGCTGAGAAAACCTTGCGGGGTCATTTCATCGCGGTGTTCGGTGCCGCGCTGGGCAACGCTGGCGAAACCGGCGCCGATTTCCACGCCTTTGACCGCGTTGATGCTCATCAGCGCATGGGCCAATTCGGCGTCAAGGCGGTCGAAGATCGGCTCGCCGAGGCCCGGCATTACGCCTTCAGCGACTACGGTGATCTTCGCGCCAACCGAATCCTGGTCGCGGCGCAACTGGTCCATATAGGCTTCCAGCTCTGGCACTTTGTCTGGATCAGGGCTGAAGAAAGCGTTCTCTTCCACCGAATCCCAGGTCTTGAACGGGATTTCGATCGGGCCGAGTTGGCTCATGTAGCCGCGAATGACGATGCCCTGAGTGGCCAGGTATTTTTTCGCAATCGCACCGGCGGCCACGCGCATGGCCGTTTCGCGGGCCGAACTGCGACCGCCGCCACGGTAATCGCGCTCGCCGTATTTGTGGTGATAGGTGTAGTCGGCGTGGGCCGGGCGGAACAGGTCCTTGATCGCCGAGTAATCCTTGGACTTCTGGTCGGTGTTGCGGATCAACAGGCCGATGGGGCAACCGGTGGTGCGCCCTTCGAACACGCCGGAGAGGATTTCGACTTCGTCGGCTTCCTGGCGCTGGGTGGTGTGGCGGCTGGTGCCGGGTTTGCGGCGATCCAGGTCACGCTGCAGATCCTCCAGAGAGATCTCCAGGCCCGGCGGGCAGCCGTCGACAATGGCGACCAACGCCGGACCATGGCTTTCGCCCGCGGTGGTGACAGTGAACAGCTTGCCGTAGGTATTGCCGGACATGCAGGACGCTCCGTGAATTCGAACCAAATACGTAATGCGCGCCAGTATACGCAGGCTACCCAACTAGTTCATCCTCGAACCTTATGGGTGCCTGCGAGTCCAACCGGCATCTTGTTCATGATGGCGTGATGATGCTGCGAGTTATAGCCTTGAGCCTTACCCTGTTTACCGGCTTTGTTCAGGCCACTGTCCTGCAACGCCCGATTACTTTGGACACCGGCACTGGTGAGCTTTTCGGCTCGCTGTTGCTGCCCAAGTCCGACACGCCGGTACCGGTTGTCCTGATCATTTCCGGCTCCGGTCCTACAGATCGTGACGGAAACAACCCCGACGGCGGACGTAACGACAGCCTCAAGCGTCTCGCTTGGGTACTGGCCAAACACAACATCGCCAGCGTGCGTTATGACAAACGCGGCGTGGCGGCGAGTCTTGCGGCGACCCCGGATGAACGCAATCTTTCGGTTGAAGCCTACGTAGCGGACGCCGAGGCCTGGGGCCGCAAGCTCAAAACCGACCCGCGCTTTGGCCAACTGATCCTGCTGGGCCACAGCGAAGGCGCCTTGATCGCCAGCCTCGCGGCGCCAAGCCTGGATGCCGCCGCGGTCATCTCCATGTCCGGCAGCGCCCGGCCGATCGATCAGGTACTGCGCCAGCAATTGAGCAATCGCCTGCCGCCGCCGCTGATGCTGCGCAGCAATGAACTGCTCGATAGCCTCAAGGCCGGCCACACCGACGACAACGTGCCGCCGCAGTTGCAGGTGATTTTCCGCCCGAGCGTGCAGCCGTATCTGATTTCATTGTTCCGCCAGGACCCGGCGGCGGCGTTCGCCAAATTGAAGATGCCGGCGCTGATCATCCAGGGCAGCAACGACATCCAGGTCGGTGTCGGTGACGCCAAGCTGTTGAAGGCCGCCAAACCGGACGCCGAGATGGCGCTGATTGAAGGCATGAACCACGTGATGCGCATCGTGCCCAACGATGTAAAACGGCAATTGGCCTCTTACAAAGATCCGCAATTGCCACTGGCGGCTGAACTCGGCAAGCGAATCCTCGGGTTTATTGACGGACTTCGCACCAGCTAAGCGGTGCTAGGGGGCGTTCTCAACTGGTTCTCACGCCGCGTTGTCGCCTTAAAGCGGGCCAGGCAAGGCGCAGGCCGCTGGTAATGGTTGTTCCCTTTCCAAGGCCTGCAACGCAGGCTGGCCCGCTTTAAGGCACAACCCGAAGGGCCGGGCCTGCTGTTGTGCAGGGCTGCGTTGCTCAAAGCTTATTTGGAATGACCAAACCACGCTTCTCGCGCCTTGCCCTGCACAACAGCAGACCCGGCGCGGCGTGAAAACCAGTTGAGAACGCCCCCTGGCCCTCCAGTCCTGAAAAAAACGGCCGATAAGCCTTTGTCGCCAGCGCTATGACTGGCGGCAAGCAGAGCTTGGACAGGATCTCGCCGTTATGACTGATACCCAGACTTCACCCGACACCACTGCTGAAAAAGACGCACCACCAGTGGTCGAGCTGCCGTGGGCGGACGTCCACGCCGAGCACCACAAGATGCTCCGTCTGTCGCCATTGCAAACCGACCGCAACACCGGTGGACGGCCGCTGCGCTTTGTTGAATTCGGTTACGCCGAGCGCAACAACAAGGAACACAGTCTGATGCGCATGAGCATTTCGCTGCCCGGCCAGCGTGTGCGCAAGGAACAGAATCATCTGGACGTGTGGGTCGATCACGCCACCAGGCGCGTGCATTTCGGGCCTGACAGCGGTTTGCAGATCGAACCGATGAACCGTGGTATCGGTCGCTTCATGGCCGCTCATGGCATTACCTGGGCGAAAAAAAGATGGCCCGGCTACACCGTCGACGGCACAGACCTGAACAACAAGGATGCGCTGAACGAAGACACTCGCCTGCGCCGCGATCACTTTTTGCGGATGCATGGTTTCGACGTGATCTATGCCGACGCCCAGCATTTGAAGGGCAGCGTCAAAGAGGTGCGGGTCGGCGACCTGTTGGGTGACTGGAGCACGGAAAAATTGCAGGTCGTGGAAATTCTTGAGGCGGCTCAGATGCTCCAGCAAGCCGAGCAAAATCTGGCCGAGCAGGAAGTCAAACTCAAGAAACACGAAGAAAAAGTCAGCAAGTACAAGCGCGAAGACGCCGGGCTGCGCTTTACCATTACCTGCCTGGTGGCGTTTGCGGTGTTTCAGGCGGGGTTGCTGATCTGGATTGCCACGCACCGGTAATCGGTGTCGAACCCAAAAAGATCGCAGCCTGCGGCAGCTCCTACAGGGTTATGTGTACACCTGTGTAGGAGCTGCCGCAGGCTGCGATCTTTTGCTTGTAAGGGTCAGACGCGAGAAGCAAACAGCGCCTGATGATCGCGGCACTGTTCCGCCGTCAGCATGAACACGCCATGCCCACCGCGCTCGAAATCAAGCCAGGCGAAGTCGACTTCCGGGTACAGCGCGTCGACGTGAACCTGGCTGTTGCCCACTTCGACAATCAGCAAGCCCTTCTCGGTCAGGTGATCCGCCGCTTCGGCGAGCATTCGACGCACCAGGTTCAAACCATCATCACCGCAGGCCAGGCCCAACTCCGGTTCGTGCTGGTATTCGTCCGGCATGTCGGCGAAATCTTCCGCATCGACGTAAGGCGGGTTCGACACGATCAGGTCGAAACGCTGACCCGGCAAACCATCAAATCCGTCGCCCTGAACCGTGTATACCCGCTCATCGACGCCATGACGCTCGATGTTCTGGTTGGCCACTTCCAGCGCTTCGAACGACAGATCGGCCAGTACCACTTCGGCGTTCTGGAACTCGTAGGCACAGGCGATACCGATACAGCCGGAACCGGTGCACAGGTCGAGAATTCGCGCAGGCTCGGCGCCCAGCCACGGCTCGAAACGTTTTTCGATCAGCTCGCCAATCGGCGAACGCGGGATCAATACGCGCTCATCGACAATGAACGACATGCCGCAAAACCACGCTTCACCCAACAGGTAGGCGGTAGGAATGCGTTCTTCGATACGGCGCTTGAGCATGCGTTGCAGCTTGACCAGCTCGTCTTCTTCCAGATTGCAGTCGAGATAGCTGTCGGCGATTTCCCACGGCAAGTGCAAGGCACCCAACACCAACTGACGCGCTTCGTCCCAGGCGTTGTCGGTCCCATGGCCGAAAAACAGATCCTCCCCATGGAAGCGGCTGACGGCCCAACGGATATGGTCACGCAGGGTACGAAGTCGGGAAGTGATCACGGGGCAAACTCCAAAAAAAACGACTGGCGATTCTAACAGCCAGAACGCGTCTCGACGACGCGGGAAAACTACCGGGGCAAATGTAGGACTATTCTATTTTTTCGACTGGCTATTGAACAAAACGAGCCTATTGACAAGGCTGCGAGCCAGCAATGACGGTGCCTACGATGGTAGCGATTCACAGAAGCGCTCAGCCAGAGGACAATGTCGCAAAAGCCCCACTCAAAGGAGCCCCAGAATGTCCGTTCCAAAAACGATGTTTCAACTCAGCGGCCGCGGTTATGCAGCTGCCGTTCTGAGCCATGCGACCCTTGTCATCATCGATGCCCAGAAAGAATACCTCAGCGGCCCGTTGGCCTTGAGCGGCATGGATGCAGCCGTCGCGAACATCAAGCAACTGGTGGCCGCTGCCCGTGCAGCCGGCCGGCCGATCGTCCATGTCCGCCACCTCGGCACCGTCGGTGGGCTGTTCGATCCACAAGGTGAGCGCGGTGAGTTCATCCCGGGCCTGGAACCACAGGGCGACGAAACCATCATCGGTAAATTGCTGCCAAGTGCGTTCCACGGCACCGAACTGCTGGAACGCCTGCAGAATCTCGGCTCGCTGGACCTGATCGTGTGCGGTTTCATGAGCCACTCCAGCGTCAGCACCACGGTGCGTGCCGCGAAGAACCTGGGCTTTCGTTGCACGCTGGTGGAAGACGCCTGCGCGACTCGCGACCTGCCTTACAAGGGTGGCGTATTGAGCGCAGACCACGTACAGCAGACCGAAATGGCGATCATGGCGGACAACTTCGCCACCCTCGCCCTGACCCAGGCTCTGATTTGATCAACGCTCGATGAGCGGTCCATGCCGCCGCTCATCCGCAAAAGCCTATCATTTACTGTAATTGTCTTAGCCTCAGGAACATCCCGGTCAACTCCCGGTCGAAGGGCCGATACCCATTGAGGAAGGTCGGAATGAAGTTATCCGATGGTTTTGACGCTCGCCGCTTGCGGCCCAAAGGCCAACGCAACTGGCGTTTTCGAATCGGCGCGGCATTTGCTGCCTTGCTGTCGATGTGCGGTGTGTTGCTGGCGATGGCAGGCATAGCCAGCCTGCTTGGCCACGCGCCCGCCCTGGGCGAGTTGAATACCAACCGGGTCGGTTCGGCAGTGATTCTGGCGATTGGCCTGTTCGTGCTGTACCTCGGCGTGTGGCTGTGGCGTCGCTGCCGTCGCCGCTCGCGGCAGTCGCAAGAGCTGAACATCTCCCCGCATTTGATGAAAAAGCATGACTGAGCCGAGCGTTGCGCGTTTTCTCGCGCCCCATTCGTCTCGAGTTGGGTAAACTGGCCGCCCTTCGCGGAGGCTGACATGCAAGACGACGATTTTTCCCTGTTCAAAAGCGCGATCCAAGGCGTCAAGCCGATCAAACACGATCGCGCCGAAACCGGCAAACCCAAAGCTGACCGCGCACAAATCGCCAAGTTGCGACAAGCCGCCACCGTACGCACCGATGCCACCACCGTTGACGGGCTGTCCGATCAGTTCGTTATTGATGTTGGCCCGGAAGACGAGCTGATGTGGGCGCGTGACGGCGTTCAGGAAAGCCAGATGCGCAAGCTCAAGATCGGACAGATCCCGTTCGAAGGCAGCCTCGACCTTCATGGCATGAACGTGGAAAAGGCCCGGGAAACCCTCTGGGCGTTTCTGGCTGAAGCGACCAAATTCGAAATCCGCTGCGTGCGCGTCACCCACGGCAAGGCCGTGCGTCTGGACGGCAAGCGGCCGATGATCAAAAGCCACGTCAACACCTGGCTGCGCCAACATTCACAAGTGCTCGGCTTCACCTCGTGCCAAGCGAAACACGGCGGCGCCGGAGCGGTTTATGTGATGCTCAAACGGACCATGATGGAAGGTCGCGACGAATAGAGCTGTCGCCTAGCAAATTATCGGGATAACGATTTGCAATGATATGGGAGCTCCCGTAATACTCCGCAAATGGAATTTAAAGAACGACTCAAAGCAGCCCGCCAACACGCCAAGCTCAATCAGACCGAGCTTGCCGAGCGCGCAGGCCTGACGCAAACCTCTATCTCCGACCTTGAGCGCGGGAAATCGAAGGCAACAGCCTTTGCTGCCCAGATCGCTTCAGCGTGTGGCGTTTCACCGATGTGGCTGGCTGAAGGTGCCGGTGACATGCTTAAAGGGGTGTCCGATGCTGTTCCGTTGAATCGCATCCCTCCAAGCGTTTCAATGTCAGACATCCAGCCTTGGGACGACAGCACGCCCCTGGATGACGATGAGGTTTATGTCCCCTTCCTGCGTGAAGTTGAACTGGCAGCCGGCTCAGGCCGTTTCGTGATCTCAGAAAGCGACAGCGCCAGGCTGCGCTTCTTCAAGAAAGACCTGCGTCACAACAACGTGCAATTCAGCAACGCCAGGTGCGTGGTGGTGAGCGGAAACAGCATGCTCCCGGTACTGCGCGACGGCGCTACCGTTGGCATGAACGTCGGAAAGAACTCGTTGGGCGACATCGTCGACGGCGACATGTACGCGATCAACCACAACGGCCAGCTCCGCGTGAAACAGGTCTACCGACTGCCCAGTGGGATCCGCCTACGCAGTTTCAACCGTGACGAGCACCCGGACGAGGACTACACCTTCGCCGAGATCCAGGAGCAGCAGCTTGCGATCCTGGGTCATGTCTTTTGGTGGGCGATGTATTCGCGGTGAACTGAGTTGCGGTGATTCGACGCCCATCCAAAAGCCCGCCAAGCGCGTAATGCTGTTCACTTAAGAAAAGTTTGGGATGGGATGGGATACATATCCATTTCTGCGGTAGCGGCTGCTGGCGGTTTCGCTTTTACAGCGAGTCACTTGGAAATACGGAATGCCGCCCAACCCCAAGTAACCAAGGGCTCTTGCCCCGCCATTCGGTGCCTCGCTCAGGCTCGGCATGCCCTCACTCCGGCATTGCTCCGGGGGCCCACCGCCATCGGCCATCCATGGCCGGGGGCGGCTACCTCGGCATCCATGCCGAGGTGCCCCCTGCGCAACGCCTGCGTTCGGCCTCTGGAAAAGGGGCGGCAGATCTGAAGCCAAAGCAAAGCAACGGCAACAGCAACAGCAACAGCAACAGCAACAGCAACAGCAAGATCAAAAGATCGCAGCCTCGCTTCGCTCGACAGCTCCTACAGGGAAATGCGTTCACTTGAAGTCAGGCCGGCCGGTAGGCCGCCTCGCTTTGGCGTTTGCGGTGCACGCCCCCTCGAGAGGCCGAGTGGAGGTTCTGCGCAGTGGGCAACCCGGCATGGATGCCGGATTAGCCGCCCCCGGCCATGAATGGCCGATGGCGGCGGGCCCACGGAGCAGGACCGGAGCGCGGGCATGCCGAGCCTAAGCGAGGCACCGAACGAAAGGGGCAAGAGCCCTTGGTTACTTGGGGTTGGGCGGCATTCCGTATTTCCAAGTGACCCGCCGTAAGGGCGGAACCCTAGGCCGCCGTGACCGCAGAAACGGATATGTACCCCAACCTTAAGTGAACAGCATTACGCCAAGCGCGGGCTTTTTTTGTACCTGAAATATAGACGCGGAATAAAATATGGGAATGCCCATTGACACAAAATATGGGAAAACCCATATTTGCATTCAAGCCAACGGGAAATCGATCGGAAGCTGCCAGGCATCACTTCTGCCCATTCACTGAGTGGGCAGTGGGATGTAGGCCTGCATCAAACGCAAGGCTCACCAGAGCAAAAAGCGACATCAATGGACTGAGGCAAAAACCATGACTGTAGACATCAGCAACTTCACCATCGCTACCCCGCTTCCAATCTCCGACACCAACCCGATTGCGCTTGAGCTCATCGGCTGGCGTGCACTGATCGAATGCCCCGACGTCATCTCAATGCTTGACGATGGTTCGCTGCAGATGACGGCGCCGACACTTGGAGCCTCGAGCAAGAGCACGCTACGAACCCGCTGCGAGTGGAAGGAGCCAGGTTACTGGCTGTTCTCCAGCGCAGCGGACCACTGGAGCCGACAAGAAATGCGGCTGACGAAGGTCAATTCGCTACAGAAAGTCGTGATCGGCCAGATCCATGTGAAGGATTCAGAGCGACCTCCGGTAAAGGTGTTCTGGAACAAAGGAAAAATCACCATGGGGTTCCGAACCAGTTACCTGCAGGACGATCCGGTCAACTCGACGATTTTGGAGAACGTGCCGCTCGGTGCACTTTTCAAAATCAACATTCACGCCAACTCGAGCGGCGCCGTCTCTGTATCGGCTAGTTGTAACGGCGTCAAATCCACTTCCGCGATCATGCGCCTCGACAACACGTGGGACACGAAAACTCTCGCCTTTCACGGCGGCGTGTACAACCAGATCGATTACTCCGACACCACCGACCCGCTAGACGGTTCTGTCTGCATCATCAGCGATCTGTCGATCACTCACGCCTGATACGACCTGCTCGGCCTGATGAGCAATACAGGCTTCAGGGAAGCATCACTGCTGCACCTTGGCGACAGGGTGTAGCGGGATGCACAAACCCGAAGTGACCGATTTGGGGCTTCGCGCCCGCCGGCAATACAACTGCCGGCACACATACGCTACCATGTGCCCCATGTCGGGGATGAACCCTGCGTTTATTGCCACTCAGCTCGGTCATAGCGTTCAGATATTGCTATCGACCTACACCCGATGGATCAACGCCAGCACCGACTGGGGTGAGCTCGGAAAGATTGAAAAGAGCTTGATTGGTACACAATTGGTACAGACAGAAACAGTACCCCTCTGAAACCCGTATGGAATCAGCCTCTGTGACACTGGAACAGAACTACACCGCGATTCTCGGCCAATTGGGCGAGGACGTCTCCCGCGAGGGCCTGCTCGACACCCCAAAACGTGCCGCCAAAGCCATGCAGTACCTCTGCCGCGGTTATGAACAGACACTGGAAGAGGTCACCAACGGTGCCTTGTTCAGCTCCGACAACAGCGAAATGGTGCTGGTGAAGGACATCGAGCTCTACTCGTTGTGCGAACACCACCTGCTGCCGTTTATCGGCAAGGCTCACGTCGCCTACATCCCGAGCGGCAAGGTATTGGGCCTGTCGAAAGTTGCGCGGATTGTCGATATGTACGCCCGCCGCCTGCAGATCCAGGAAAATCTCAGCCGCCAGATCGCCGATGCGGTCCAGCAAGTCACCGGCGCTCTGGGCGTTGCAGTGGTGATCGAGGCCAAGCACATGTGCATGATGATGCGCGGCGTGGAGAAACAGAATTCGTCGATGATCACGTCGGTGATGCTGGGTGAGTTCCGCGAAAACGCGGCCACCCGCAGCGAGTTTCTCAGCCTGATCAAGTAATTCGCAGAAGAAGAAAACCGGCATTCATCGCCGGTTTTTTTTCGTCTGTGAAAAATCAGGTAAGCTGCGCGCCTTCTGTTTGCCCCTGTGAGGCTTATACCGTGTTCGTTAAAGCGCTTCGTGTCGGCCTTGGCCAACTGATCATCTTCATTGACTTCATTACCCGCCCAGGCAAAAAGCAGCGCCCTGCCGCCGCTCAGGCTCAGGTCGAGACGGCCGCCAAGGACCTGACCCTGTATCAGTTCCACGCCTGCCCGTTCTGCGTGAAAACCCGCCGCACCCTGCGCCGCTTGAACGTGCCGGTGGCCTTGCGCGACGCGAAGAACAACGAACAGGATCGCCAGGCCCTGCTGGAACAGGGCGGCAAGATCAAGGTTCCGTGCCTGCGCATCGAAGAGAATGGCCAGACGACCTGGATGTATGAGTCCAAGGTGATCATCGATTATCTGGACAAGCGTTTCGCTGCTGCCTGATGGTTTTGTACTGGGACTGATGGCCTCATCGCGAGCAAGTCGGATCGCCGCACCGTCGCTCCCACAGTGGTTTGTGGGGTGACGGAGATCTGTGATCAACACTGATCCCCTGTGGGAGCGAGCTTGCTCGCGAAGAGGCCGGCACAGGCGCCACAAAATCCAGACCAAAATAAACCGGCCCTAGAGCCTAATGCCGATCAGTTAAGCAATTTCAGCTGCAACGCACTTCCTTGTAGCAGCTGCCGAAGGCTGCGTTCGGCTGCGCAGCAGTCGTGAAATCAGACGATGCGGTGTTTCAGGAAGACCGCAAACCCAGGTTTTACGACTGCTGCGCAGACGAACGCAGGCTTCGCCAGCTGCTACGGATTGTGTCGTTCCTTAACTGATCGGCATTAGCCCTAGAGCCGGTTTATTTGTTTCTGCCCTCAGGCTGCTTGCGCTGCCTGGGCCTGACGCACCACCGCTGCCAGCCGCTTGAGCCCTTCGTCCAGCCGTGCCGGGTCGATGTGGCTGAAGTTCAGGCGCAAATGCCCCGGATTGCTGTCCGGTTCAGGGAAGAACGGCTCGCCCGGCATGAACGCCACATCCGCTGCCAGTGCAGCCTTGAGCAACGTACGCGTATCCAGCGGCTGCTTGAGTGTCAGCCAGAAAAACAACCCGCCCTGCGGCACGTTCCAGTCCGCCAAATCAGCAAAATGCGTTTCCAGGGCTGACTGGAACGCGTCCCGACGAACCCGGTAGAAATCCCGCAGCTCGCTCAAGTGATGCTGAAATTTCTCTGTGCCAATCCACTGCAGCGCTTGCCACTGGCCGACGCGATTGGTGTGCAGATCGGCCGATTGCTTGAGTTTCAGCAAGTGCGGGAAGAGATCCGGGCTGGCGATCAGATAGCCGACTCGCAGTCCGGGCAACAGGGTTTTCGACACGGTGCCGGTGTAGATCCAACTGGTCTTTTTCAAGCGGCTAACAATCGGTGTGGCGCTGCCACCATCAAAAGTCAGCTCGCGGTAAGGCTCGTCTTCGATCAAGGTCACGCCGAACTCATCCAGCAAGGCTGCCACAGCATCACGCTTGGCGTCGCTGTAGCGCACGGCCGAAGGATTCTGAAAAGTCGGGATCAGGTAGATGAAGGCGGGTTTGTGTTTCTCCAGTCGAGTTCGAAGTTGCGCCAGGTTCGGGCCATCAGCCTCCAGCGGGACAGTGATGCAGTCGGCGCCGAACAGCTGAAAAATCTGCAACGCCGCCAGATAAGTCGGCGCTTCGAGCAAAATCTCAGTGCCTTTGTCGATGTATAGCTTGGCCGCCAGATCGAGGGTTTGCTGGGAGCCGCTGACCACCAACACCTGACTCGCCTCGCAGGGTACGCCCAGCGCCCGCGCCTCTGCTGCCAGCGCTTCACGCAGCGCCGGCTCACCTTCGCTCATGCCGTATTGGCCCATGGACAGCGGCATGTCGGCCCACTCGACTTTCGGCAGCATGGCTTCGGCCGGCAAGCCACCGGCGAACGACATCACTTCCGGGCGCTGGGCGGCGGCGAGGATTTCACGGATCAAAGAACTTTTAAGGCGCGAGACACGTTCGGAAAATGCCATGGGGTCACCGGTAGCGAGGCCTGAGGAAAATGAGTCAAACTGGTTGACCGAAATTACGACAGACCGAACGGATACGTCAATATGCTTGACCTTAAAAATCCCGCTACTCAGCAACAGGCGATGGAAGCGTTTTTCTTCGGTTACCAGGCGTTCACCGCGAAAGCCGACGAAATGCTCGAGCGTCGTGGCTTGAGCCGGGTGCATCAACGCATTGTGTTTTTCATCGCCCGCTACCCGAACTTGAGCGTCAAGGAACTGCTGGCATTGCTCGGGGTGACGAAGCAGGCGCTGAACATTCCGCTGCGTCAATTGGTGGAAATGCATCTAGTGAACAGTGTCGCGTCCGAGACCGATAAGCGTAAGCGGTTGCTGGAGCTGACCGACGATGGCGCGCGTTTCGAGCAGTCGTTGCGCCGTGAACAGGTGAAATTGCTGGAGCGGGCGTTTGCCGAGGCGGGAGAGACGGCGGTGAATGGGTGGATGGCGGTGAACATGGCGTTGGGGCAAACCCAAGCGCTCGCGGACTGAGCAGACTGTCTGCAGGATTTGCATCAACTGATCGGACGCCATCGCGAGCAAGCTAGCTCCCACAGGGGAATGCGGTCAACTGTGGGAGCGAGCTTGCTCGCGATGGCGTCCTTGCAGGCGATATATCCCTATTGCCAAACTTTTCGTCTACAAAATCAAAAACATTATTTGCTTTATTTGTATACAAAAGCATAATCCACTTCGTGCGAGTTCCTGACCAAGCGGTCAACAAATTCGCAAGTACCTCAAAGGGTCGCTGCCACCCTCATGGGTCCGGCCCTGGAAATAACAATAAAACTCTTGAGGAGTACTCGCTGTGGAAAGCCGCAAATCCGAAGCCCCGACGCTGGAACTCTCGCCGCCGTTACGCAATGGCTGGCTGGAGCGCATCTTCAAACTCAGCTTGCATGGCACCACGGTGAAGACCGAGTTGATTGCCGGTCTGACAACCTTCATTACCATGGCCTACATCATCTTCGTCAACCCCAACATCATGGCCGACGCCGGGATCGATCACGGTGCCGCGTTCGTCGCCACCTGCATCGCCGCCGCGCTGGGTTGCCTGTTGATGGGCTTGTACGCCAACTGGCCGGTCGGCCTGGCGCCGGGCATGGGCCTCAACGCCTTCTTCACTTACACCGTGGTCGGCACCATGGGTTACAACTGGGAAACCGCCCTTGGCGCGGTGTTTGTTTCCGGTGTGTTGTTCATGTTTCTAACTTTTTCCCGGATCCGCGAATGGCTGCTCAATAGCATTCCGGTGAGTTTGCGCTTTGCCATGGGTGCCGGTGTGGGTCTGTTTCTGGGGCTGATCGGCTTGAAAACCGCGGGCATCGTGGTCGACAGCCCGGCCACCCTGATCAAGCTCGGCTCCCTGCGCGAACCTGGCCCACTGCTGGCCGCCATCTGCTTCCTGATGATCGCTGTACTCAGCTACCACAAAGTGTTCGGCGCGATTCTCATCAGCATCATCACCGTCACCCTGGCGGGTTGGGGCCTGGGCCTGGTGCACTACGAGGGCATCATGTCCGCCCCGCCGAGCCTGGCGCCGACCTGGATGGCCATGAACATTGCCGGCGTGTTCAACGTCAGCATGATCAGCGTGGTGCTGGCCTTCCTCTTCGTGCACATGTTCGACACCGCCGGCACCTTGATGGGCGTCGCCCAGCGCGCCGGTCTGGTGAACGCTGACGGCCGGATCGAAAACCTTTCCCGTGCCATGAAAGCCGACAGTGCTTCCAGTGTTTTCGGCGCAATGGTCGGTGTTCCGCCGGTCACCAGCTACGTGGAAAGTGCCGCGGGTGTAGCCGCTGGTGGTCGGACTGGTCTTACCGCCGTGACCGTAGGTGTGCTATTTATTGCCGCAATGTTTTTCGCACCGCTGGCTGGCATGATCCCCGCTTACGCAACCGCCGGTGCGCTGATTTATGTGGCGATGCTGATGATGGGCGGTATGGCGCACATCGAATGGGACGAAGCGACCGACAGCATTCCGGCGATCGTCACCGCGATCATGATGCCCCTGACCTTCTCGGTCGCTGATGGCATTGCGCTGGGCTTTATCACGTATGTGGTGCTGAAGGCTTTCACCGGTAAGCACAAGGAAATTTCCGTCAGTCTGTGGGTGCTTTGCGCGATCTTCATCGCCAAGTTCATTTTCTTGTAAGCCGTACACGCTTCAAAACAGCCTCACCCCGTCGGGTGAGGCTTTTGTGCAAATGGAGGAAAGTGATGAGTCTGGAAACATGGCTGCTGTTCAGCGGCGCTGCGCTGGTGGTAATCCTGATCCCGGGGCCACTGTCTTTGCTGATGATCAGCAACAGTCTGAATTACGGTTTGCGTCGTTCTTACCCGGCGTTTCTGGGGGGCGTGATTGCGTCGATCTGCTTGCTCAGTGCGTCGGCGCTGGGTTTGGGCGCCTTGCTGCTGGCATCGGAACAGTTGTTCAGCGCCCTGAAGATCGTCGGGGCGCTGTACCTGTTCTACTTGGCCTGGCAGAGCTGGCAGCAATCGCGTCAGCCCTCCCACGGCGCTGAAGTGCCCCAGGCTGCGCCAGTGCCACGCTTTCGCGCACTGTTCGGGCGCGCGTTCATGTTGGGCGCCAGCAACCCCAAAGACATTCTGTTCTTCGCCGCTTTCCTCCCGCAGTTCCTCAGTGCCGAGCAACCGTTCCTGCCGCAGTTGCTGGTGATGATTGCGACCTGGACCGTGCTGGATTTGCTGTGCAAGCTGGCTTATGGGCTGGGTGCCAATGGTGCTGCACGGTATCTGCGTAGCGGTAAGGGGCAGAGCTGGTTTAACCGGGTGAGTGCGGGGTTGTTCAGTGGTGCCGGCGCGGCCTCATTGTTGAGCCGCTAAGGGCAAAAGATCGCAGCCTCGTTGCACTCGACAGCTCCTACAGGGGGGGAATGCGTTTCCATGTAGGAGCTGCCGAAGGCTGCGATCTTTTGACTTTTCTACAGGCAAAAAAAAGCCCGCAGTGTGAGCGGGCGAAAGACCAAAGAAGCTATATGCGCAGGATTTTTTGGGGGAAAGTCCTAGCTTCCTCTGTAGGTCGAATAGCTGTACGGCGAAATCAGTAACGGCACATGGTAGTGATCCTGTTCCGCAGAGATGCCGAAACGCAGCACCACCACATCCAGGAACGCAGGTTCTGGCAGCTGAACGCCACGGGCGCGGTAGTAATCGCCCGCATGAAATTGAACCTGATAGACCCCGGAACGGTAGTCATCGCCTTGAAGCAGCGGTGCATCGACCCGGCCGTCGCTGTTGGTGATCGCGCTGGCGACCAATTCCAGCTGCGAGCCTTCAACGCGGTACAACTCGACCTTGATCGAGCTGCCCGGGCAACCATGTGCAGCGTCTAAAACGTGAGTAGTCAAACGTCCCATTGATTCTGCGCGCCTGCCTGCGTGGAGCAGTCAGACCTCGCGCCTCCCGAAGTCAGTTGAAAAGGAGACCGCACCGATTCGGAGCACGAAACGCTGCGGCGAGCGACTGATTAAGACACTTTTCAAAAAAATTGTACACAATAAAAACAACATATTTACCACTAGACCCGTCATTCAGGGATTCACGCCAAATCTGCCGCCGAGCCATAGGGCAAAAGGACTTTCCATCTTTTTACTGACCAATCAGGCAGGTTTCTTGCAATAACATGTGAAGATGACAGTCAGTGAAAAATGCAAAAAAACAGGCTTACAAAGTGGATATAAAGTTGTATACAATCAGCCCATCGCTGTGACGCCAGCCTGTCATCAAACCGCCAGGCCGCCACACAACCCTGACCTTGAACAAGTCGAACGAATAAGAAGGAAGACTGCAGTGAGCGCTGACTACCCACGCGACCTGATCGGTTACGGCAGTAACCCTCCTCACCCACACTGGCCGGGCAATGCCCGCATCGCCTTGTCCTTCGTGCTCAATTACGAAGAAGGCGGCGAGCGCAATATCCTGCACGGCGATAAAGAATCCGAAGCCTTCCTTTCGGAAATGGTCTCGGCGCAGCCGCTGCAAGGCGCGCGCAACATGAGCATGGAATCCCTTTACGAGTATGGCAGCCGCGCCGGCGTCTGGCGGATTCTGAAACTGTTCAAGGAATTCGACATTCCGCTGACCATCTTCGCCGTGGCCATGGCCGCCCAGCGCCACCCGGACGTGATCCGCGCGATGGTCGATGCAGGCCACGAGATCTGCAGCCACGGCTATCGCTGGATCGACTATCAGTACATGGACGAAGCGCAGGAACGCGAGCACATGCTCGAAGCGATCCGCGTCCTCACCGAAATCACCGGCGAGCGCCCACTAGGCTGGTACACCGGCCGCACCGGTCCGAACACTCGTCGACTGGTGATGGAAGAAGGCGGTTTCCTCTACGACTGCGACACCTACGACGACGACCTGCCCTACTGGGAACCGAACAACCCGACCGGCAAGCCGCACCTGGTGATTCCGTACACGCTGGACACCAACGACATGCGCTTCACCCAGGTCCAGGGTTTCAACAAGGGCGACGATTTCTTTGAATACCTCAAAGACGCGTTCGACGTGCTTTACGCTGAAGGCGCCGAAGCACCGAAGATGTTGTCGATCGGCCTGCACTGCCGTCTGATTGGCCGTCCGGCGCGTCTGGCCTCGCTCAAACGCTTTATCGAGTACGCTAAAAGTCATGAACAGGTGTGGTTCAGCCGTCGCGTCGACATCGCTCGCCACTGGCACGAAAACCACCCGTACCAAGGGGCCGCAAAATGAGCCACTTCCAAACCCTGAAGCCGTCGACCCTGAGCCGCGACGCGTTTGTCGCCGCTTTCGCCGACATCTACGAACATTCGCCATGGGTGGCCGAAAAGGCCTTCGACCTGGGCCAGGACGCATCGATCGACGAGATCGAAACCCTACACCAACGCATGAGCGACATCCTGTTAAGCGCCGATCACGAAAGCCAACTGGCCCTGATCAACGCTCACCCGGACCTGGCCGGAAAAGCCGCCGTCCAGGGCCAACTGACCGAAGCCAGCACCAATGAACAGGCTGGCGCCGGTATTCACCAATGCACGGCCGAAGAGTTCCAGCGCTTCACCGAGCTGAACGACGCCTACAAGGCCAAGTTCAAGTTTCCCTTCATCATGGCGGTAAAAGGCAGCAACCGGCATCAGATCCTCGCGGCGTTCGAAACGCGCATTCACAACCCGGAAGACACCGAGTTCAAATGCGCGCTGGCGGAGATCAACAAGATCGCCCTGTTCCGATTACTGACCCTTTAGCGAGCAGCCCTTGTGAAAAGCCCCGAGTGTTCTTAAACGCAAAAAGCACCCAGGGCTCCTGCGAGCATCCCAAGCCAACTTATTAAAGGCAGACAAGAAGAATGAAAGCTTACGCCGTACCTTTCGAGAAGTTCGTCAACCTGGCCGACGCCCGCCTGGGCACCAAAATCATCTCGGTCACCGATGACTGGTTCGCTGATGCCAACCGCCTGTTCCAGCCGACCCCGGCTGTGTGGAAAGAAGGCGTGTTCGATGACAACGGCAAGTGGATGGACGGCTGGGAGTCGCGCCGCAAGCGCTTCGAAGGCTATGACAGCGCTGTGATCCGCCTGGGCGTACCGGGTTCGATCAAAGGCGTGGACATCGACACCTCATTCTTCACCGGCAACTTCCCACCGTCGGCCTCCCTGGAAGCCTGTTTCCTGGCTGAAGGCGAACCGACTGAAAACACCCAGTGGGTTGAAGTGCTGTCGGCTGTCGAGCTGCAAGGCAACAGCCATCACTTCCATGAAATCAACAACGACCAGGCGTTCAGCCACCTGCGCTTCAACATCTACCCGGATGGCGGCGTAGCGCGTCTGCGTGTGTACGGCGTGCCGCACCGCGACTGGTCGGCTGTCGGCGACAACGAACAAATCGATCTGGCCGCCGCCCTGAACGGTGGCCGCGCCCTCGCCTGCTCCGACGAACACTTCGGTCGCATGAGCAACATCCTCAACCCGGGCCGTGGCATCAACATGGGCGACGGTTGGGAGACCGCACGTCGCCGTACACCGGGCAATGACTGGGTCATCGTCGCGCTGGGTCATGCCGGCGAGATCGAAAAAGTCATCGTCGACACCTTGCACTTCAAGGGCAACTACCCGGACACCTGCTCGATCCAGGGCGCGTTCGTGAAGGGCGGCACCGACAGCCAGATCGAAACCCAATCGCTGTTCTGGCGCGAATTGTTGCCGGCGCAGAAACTCGAAATGCACGCCGAACACACCTTCGCCGAGCAGATCAAGGCGCTGGGCCCGATCACCCACATCCGCCTGAACGTGTTCCCGGACGGTGGTGTGAGCCGCCTGCGGGTATTGGGCAAGGTCGCTAAATAAGCGCTGAACCCAATCGCGAGCAAGCTCGCTCCCACATTTGACTGCGTTTCCCTGTGGGAGCGAGCTTGCTCGCGATAGCGTCAGAACAGACAACAACGAATTCAAGGTAAGAAGACCAGCATGCGCACATTGACGATTGAACCGCTGACCAAAGAAGCCTTCGCCCCTTTCGGTGACGTGATCGAAACCGACGGCAGCGATCACTTCATGATCAACAACGGTTCGACCATGCGCTTTCACAAACTGGCGACGGTGCAAACCGCCACGCCAGAGGACAACGCGATCATCAGCATCTTCCGCGCCGACGCGCAGGACATGCCGCTGACCGTCAGCATGCTGGAGCGTCACCCGCTGGGCAGCCAGGCTTTCATTCCGCTGCTCGGCAACCCTTTTCTGATCGTGGTCGCGCCACTTGGCGATGAACCTGTATCAGGCTTGGTCCGCGCCTTCGTCACCAACGGCAGGCAGGGCATTAATTACCATCGCGGCGTTTGGCACCATCCGGTGCTGACGATCGAAAAGCGGGATGACTTCCTGGTGGTTGATCGCAGTGGCACAGGCAATAACTGCGATGAGCATTTTTTCAAAGAGGATGAGCGTTTGATCCTTGCCCCCCACCAATAAGAGAAGGTCTGATCACTCGACAACAGAGTGACAGGCGAGAGGTAAAGACTGTGGAAGCACATCTGTTGGAATGGCTGAACCTGAGCGTGCGCTGGGTTCACATGATTACTGGCGTGGCCTGGATCGGTGCGTCGTTCTATTTCGTCTGGCTGGAAAACAACCTCAATCGGGTCAACCCGAAAAGTGGTCTGGCCGGCGATTTGTGGGCGATCCACGGCGGCGGTATCTATCACCTGGAAAAATACAAACTGGCTCCACCGACCATGCCGGACAACCTGCACTGGTTCAAATGGGAAGCCTACTTCACCTGGATGTCAGGGATCGCGCTGTTGTGCGTGGTGTTCTACTCCAACCCGACGCTGTACCTGCTGGCACCAGGCAGCAGCCTGACCGGCCCTGAAGGGGTCGCGCTGGGCATTGCCTCGTTGTTCGTCGGCTGGTTCGTCTACTCCTTCCTCTGCGACTCGGCCCTGGGCAAACGCCCTGCCCTGCTCGGCTTCATCCTGTTCGTGCTGATCATTGGCGCTGCTTACGGCTTCAGCAAAGTGTTCAGTGGTCGTGGTGCGTACCTGCACGTCGGCGCGATCATCGGCACCATCATGGTCGGCAACGTGTTCCGCATCATCATGCCGGCGCAGCGCGCACTGGTTGCCGCGATTGCCGAGAACCGCACGCCGGATCCGGCACTGCCGGCCAAAGGTCTGCTGCGTTCGCGTCACAACAACTACTTCACCTTGCCGGTGCTGTTCATCATGATCAGCAACCACTTCCCGAGCACCTACGGCAGCCAATACAACTGGCTGATCCTGGCCGGGATCGCGGTGCTCGCGGTGTTGGTGCGTCACTACTTCAACACCCGTCATGACAGCCACAAGTTTGCCTGGACCCTGCCCGTTGCGGCCGTGGGCATGATCTGCCTGGCGTACGTGACTGGCCCGGCGCAGATGCCCAGCGCGCCTGAAGTAGCCAAGGCGCCTGGCACCATCGAGTACCAGCCGTTGCCGGAAACTGCCCTCGGTGGTGGTGCCAAACCTGAAGCGGCGAAACCTGCTGCACCTGCCGCTGCACCGGCTCAGGCGTCCAACGCCGGCCCCGGTTTCGACAAGGTTCACAGTGTGATCCAGGAGCGTTGCGCGGTTTGCCATTCGGCCAAACCGACCAGCCCGCTGTTCAGTGCTGCACCGGCTGGCGTGATGTTCGATACCCCCGAGCAGATCCGTCAGAACGCTGCACGCATCCAGGCTCAAGCCGTCACCAGCCAGATCATGCCACTGGGCAACATCACCCAGATGACCCAGCAGGAACGTGACCTGATCGGTGCGTGGATTGTTCAGGGAGCTCCAACCAATTAAGTAGCAAAAAGCATCGCGGGCAAGCCCGCTCCCACAAGGACACCATCAATCCCTGTGGGAGCGGGCTTGCTCGCGAAAGCGTCGGGCCAGTCAACGTGATGTTGAATGTAATGGCCTCTTCGCGAGCAAGCCCGCTCCCACAGGTTTGCCTGATGCACAAAATCACAAGAATAAAAAAGATCCGAGGTGTTGCATGTCCGAGCTATCCGAAGCGCGCATCCCCGACGCACCCGCCATTCAGCGTTTACCCCTTTTGCAACTGATCCTGGTTGGTCTGCAACATGTTCTGCTGATGTACGGCGGAGCCATCGCGGTGCCGCTGATCATCGGACAGGCCGCTGGCCTGAGTCGTGAAGAAATTGCCTTCCTGATCAACGCCGACCTGCTGGTGGCCGGGATCGCTACCATCGTGCAATCGCTGGGCATCGGCCCCATGGGCATCCGTATGCCGGTGATGATGGGCGCCAGTTTCGCCGCTGTCGGCAGCATGGTCGCCATGGCCGGCATGCCGGGCATCGGTCTGCAAGGGATCTTCGGCGCGACCATCGCCGCCGGGTTCTTCGGCATGATCATCGCGCCGTTCATGTCCAAAGTCGTACGCTTCTTCCCGCCTCTGGTGACCGGCACGGTCATCACCTCGATCGGTTTGTCGCTGTTCCCCGTGGCCGTGAACTGGGCCGGCGGCGGTGCAGGTGCCGCTCAATTCGGCTCACCGATTTACCTGGCCATCGCCGCGCTGGTGCTGGCCACCATTCTGTTGGTGCACCGCTTCATGCGCGGTTTCTGGGTCAATATTTCGGTGCTGATCGGCATGTGCCTCGGCTACATCGTTTGCGGCGTGATTGGCATGGTCGACCTCAGCGGCATGGCTCAAGCGCCGTGGCTGCAGATCGTCACCCCGCTGCATTTCGGCATGCCGAAGTTCGAACTCGCACCGATCCTTTCCATGTGCCTGGTGGTGGTGATCATCTTCGTCGAGTCCACCGGGATGTTCCTCGCCCTGGGCAAAATCACCGGCCAGGACGTCTGCCCACGAATGCTGCGTCGCGGTTTGTTGTGTGATGCCGGCGCCTCGTTCTTCGCCGGTTTCTTCAACACTTTCACCCACTCCTCTTTCGCGCAGAACATCGGCCTCGTGCAGATGACCGGCGTGCGTTGCCGCTCGGTGACCATCGTTGCCGGCGGTTTGCTGGTGGTGTTGAGCCTGTTGCCGAAAGCGGCGTTCCTGGTGGCGTCGATTCCGCCGGCAGTACTGGGCGGCGCAGCGATTGCGATGTTCGGCATGGTCGCCGCCACCGGCATCAAGATTCTTCAGGAAGCCGACATCGGTGACCGTCGCAATCAATTGCTGGTGGCGGTGAGCATCGGCATGGGGCTGATCCCGGTGGTCCGTCCGGAATTCTTCGCCCACCTTCCGCTGTGGATGAGCCCGATCACCCACAGCGGAATCGCCATGGCCACGCTCAGTGCGCTGTCGCTGAACCTGCTGTTCAACATCCTCGGCGGCGCCGAACGCGCGGCCATCAACGACTGCCACGCCCACCCGCACTAACACATCAGCGCCACAGAACCTGTGGGAGCGGGCTTGCTCGGGAAGGGGCCATCAGCCTCAACATCATTGTTGACTGACATACCGCTTTCGCGAGCAAGCCCGCTCCCACAGGGGGAACACCTGCGCCTCAAACAATAAAAACAAGAGGGAGCAACAGATGATTCGGACACAGACAAACATGCTGTTGGGCGGTGGCTTATTGGCCGCCAGTCAGGCCATGGCCGGCGATCTGCTGCTGTGGCAGACCAACAGCCTGAGCTATTTGTATGGCAAGGATTTCGCGGTCAACCCGTCGATCCAGCAGACGATAACCTTTGAGCACGCCGACCGCTGGAAGTACGGCGACAACTTCCTGTTCGTCGACAGCACTTACTACAACGGCGAGAAAGACCGGAACAAAGGCGTTCACGCCTATTACGGCGAGTTTAGTCCGCGCCTCTCCTTCGGCAAAATCCTCGACCGCCGTTTCGAATTCGGCCCGATCAAGGATGTGTTGCTGGCCATGACCTACGAGAATGGCGAAGACGACACCGAGGCCTATCTGATCGGCCCCGGTTTCGATCTCGCGGTACCGGGCTTCAATTTTTTCACCTTGAACTTCTACTATCGCCAGACCGAAGGCTCGCGTCCCGGCGACGATGTCTGGCAGATCACGCCGGCCTGGTCCTACACCCTGCCATTGGGCAACTCGAACCTGTTGATCGACGGCTACATCGATTGGGTCGTGGATAACGACCAGAACTCACATGGCACCTACCACGCCAACCTGCACTTGAACCCGCAGATCAAATACGACCTGGGGAAGGCCTTGGGCTGGCGGGAGAAACAGGTGTACGTCGGCGTCGAATACAGCTACTGGAAAGACAAATACGGCATCGAAAACAACGCCAACCTCGACACTAATGAGAACACCACCAGCCTGCTGGTGAAGGTGCATTTCTAGATGATCCGCAACCGTGCTCCAAACCTGTCGTCGGTGCGCTGTTGCGGGGCACTTGAGACCTGGCCAAGGAGTCAGTATTCTCCGCGGCCGCCCGAATCTGGTCTAAAAAAAAGCCCGGATTTAATTCCTGACCAGAAAGCCAACTTATCCCGGCGCTGGACGGTACCAAGGCACTCCAAAACCACTCTCAATCGGCTGCTCTTGAGCAGCCGAGCGGGAGTTTTTTGGCTTTTCAAAAGCCTTGGCTCAGCTTTTGCCAACAGCACTGAAGCTGACCGATTGGATGATTTTTTACAGCTACAGAAAAGGCGCCACACCAGAGCGCCGACCTTAGAAAAATAACGTGGAACCACCTACTTTTTGGGAGCAACCGAATGAAACGTACGTGCACTAGCCTGATGTTGGCGGGATCTTTGCTGGCCGGGGGCCAGGCCATGGCCGGCGACTTGCTGCAATGGCAGAACAACAGCCTGTCCTACCTGTATGGCAAGGACTTCCAGGTCAACCCGCACATTCAGCAGACCGTCACCTTCGAGCATGCCGATGCATGGAAATATGGGGACAACTTCTTCTTCGTCGACAAGATTTTCTACAACGGTGACAAAGACTTCAACGTTGGCCCGAACACCTATTACGGTGAGTTCCAACCGCGTATTTCGCTGGGCAAGGTCCTCGACCAGAAAATCGAATTCGGCCCGATCAAAGATGTCCTGCTGGCCATGACCTACGAGTTCGGTGAAGGCGATACCGAGTCCTACCTGATCGGTCCCGGTTTCGACCTGGCGATCCCGGGCTTTGATTACTTCCAGCTGAACTTCTACCAGCGTCACACGGAAGGCAGCCGTCCAGGCGACAACGTGTGGCAGATCACCCCGGTCTGGTCCTACACCATTCCTGTCGGTGACTCGAACATCCTGATCGATGGCTACATGGACTGGGTGGTCGACAACGACTCCAACTCCAAAGGCGACTACCACGCCAATCTGCACTTCAACCCGCAGGTCAAATACGACTTGGGCAAGGCGCTAAACCTTGGCGAAAAGCAGTTGTACGTCGGCGTCGAGTATGACTACTGGAAAAACAAGTACGGTATTGAAGACAGTCAGGGCTTCAAAACCGATCAGAGCGTAACCAGCTTCCTGGTCAAGGTTCACTTCTAATCCGGCGGCGTCTGTAAGGACGCCATCGCGAGCAAGCTCGCTCCCACAGTTGATCAGTGGTGATCACAAATAATGTGTTCACAGGAGATTGAATGTGGGAGCAAGCTTGCTCGCGATGGTCGCGCCGCCGATCTCAAGCCGAAACCACAGGCTCCGCCAACCCGAGAAACCGGCACAACTCCCCGCGCTTGGCCAACGCATCCCGCCGCCCCAAATCAATCAATTCGCTGCAATACCCCGCCTCGAACAGCAGATAACTCAGCACCCCCGCCCCGCTCGTCCTGGTCGCCCCCGGTCCGCGCAGAAACAGACGCAGCGCCGCCGGTAATTCCTGCCGATGCCGCGCCGCAATCTCATCGATCGGCTGACTCGGCGAAATCACCAGCACATCTACCGGCGCCACACCCAGCGCGCGCGTCGGCGTGCCATCGGGCAGCAGATGACTGAACTGATTGAGCCGCTGCAACAACTCGATGTCACTTTCCAGGCTGTCAATGAACGTGCTGTTGAGCAGGTGCCCACCGATCTGCGCCAGGCTCGGTTGCTGACCGGTGTAGGCGCGTTGCAGCGGTTGTTCCGGGTCGACGCCGCGGGGGTTGCCGCTGACGCCCACTACCAGCACTCGGCTGGCGCCCAGGTGCAGCGCCGGGCTGATCGGTGCCGACTGACGCACCGCGCCGTCGCCGAAATACTCTTCACCGATTTTCACTGGTGCAAACAGCAGCGGAATCGCTGAACTGGCCAGCAAGTGATCGACGGTCAATTGCGTGGGGACGCCGATTCGCCGATGGCGCAACCAGGCATTGATGGTGCCGCTGCCCTGATAAAAGGTCACCGCCTGACCGGACTCGTAGCCGAACGCGGTCACCGCAACCGCCTGCAACTGCTTCTGTGCAATGGCCTCGGCAATCCCGTTCATCTGCAGTTTGTCGTCGAGCAATCCGCGCAGCGGCGAACTGTTGAGCAACGCCACCGGCACCTGAGCGCCAATCCCGAGCAAACTGTGGCTGACAAAACGGCTGGCCTGGTGGATCACGCCCGGCCAGTCGCTGCGCAGCACCAGATGACTGCGAAAGCCCTGCCAGAAGGCTGTCAGACGTTGAATCGCACCCCGAAAATCCATCGCCCCACTGGCGAGGCTGACCGCGTTGATTGCGCCGGCCGAGGTGCCGACGATCACCGGAAACGGATTGCTCGCGCCGACCGGCAACAGCTCGGCAATCGCCGCCAGAACACCCACCTGATAAGCCGCCCGAGCCCCGCCGCCGGAAAGAATCAACCCTGTAACCGGTTCAGCAGGACTCATCGCAACACTCCATGGTGCATATAAGGACGGTGGTTCAACCGCGTTTTGCGTACAGCTTCGGCTCGCCCGGCGGACGGCTCTTGAAGCGACGATGAGCCCAAAGGTATTGCTGCGGACATTCGCGCAAGACGCCTTCGATCCATTGGTTGATCCGCAGGCAGTCGGCCTCTTCGGTTTCGCCGGGGAAACCTTCGAGCGGTGCATGAATCACCAGTCGATAACCGCTGCCGTCCGCCAGACGTTCCTGAGTGAACGGTACCACCAGCGCCTTGCCCAACCGCGCAAACTTGCTGGTGGCGGTGACGGTCGCGGCCTGAATCCCGAACAGCGGCACGAAGATACTTTGCTTGGCGCCATAGTCCTGATCCGGTGCGTACCAGATTGCCCGGCCGGCCCGCAGCAGTTTCAGCATGCCGCGCACGTCGTCGCGCTCCACCGCCAGCGAATCGACATTGTGCCGCTCGCGCCCCAGGCGCTGGACGTAGTCGAACAACGGATTTTTGTGTTCGCGGTACATGCCATCAATGGTGTGCTGCTGGCCGAGCAACGCCGCGCCGATTTCCAGCGTGGTGAAATGGACGGCCATCAGGATCACGCCTTTGCCGTCACGCTGGGCTTTTTTCAAATGCTCCAGCCCTTCGACATGGGCCAGCTTCGCCAGGCGCTCACGCGACCACCACCAGCTCATGGCCATTTCGAAAAACGCGATGCCCGTGGAGGCGAAGTTTTCCTTGAGCAGGCGCTTGCGCTCGGCAGCGGCTTTTTCAGGGAAACACAGTTCGAGATTGCGCTTGGCAATGCGCCGTCTGTCGCCCGCTACTCGATACATCAATGCACCCAGGGCGCGACCGATCGACAGCAACACCGGATACGGCAGCTGGACAATCAGCCACAACAGCCCCAAGCCACACCACAAAGGCCAGAAACGTGGAGAAAGAAATGCTGTTCGAAAACGCGGGCGATCCATTAAAGGTTCCGGAAAGACAATGGCCGCGCATTCTACATCGTTCGACCCGGCTTGCGGCTCGCGGGCGTTCTCGTTATAAGTCTCGGCACTTTTAGTGACAAGTCGTTGTATGCCGACCATGAGCCAAACCGAACCGCTAGACCAAGATCCCGTGTTCCAGCTGAAGGGCAGCATGCTCGCCATTACGGTGCTGGAACTGGCCCGTAACGACCTCGAGAACCTCGATCGTCAACTGGCCGCCAAGGTTGCCCAGGCGCCTAACTTCTTTAGTAACGCGCCATTGGTGCTGGCCCTGGACAAACTCCCGGCCGGCGAAGGTGCAGTCGATCTGCCCGGCCTGATGCGCGTCTGCCGCCAGCATGGCCTGCGCACCCTGGCGATCCGTGCCAGCCGCATCGAAGACATCGCCGCGGCCATCGCGGTCGACCTGCCGGTGCTGCCACCGTCCGGCGCCCGTGAGCGTCCGTTGGACCCGCTCGAAGGCCAAGTCAAGAAAAAACCGGAAAAACCGCCGGAGCCGACTATCAAGCCAACGAAGATCATCACCTCGCCCGTACGCGGTGGGCAGCAGATTTATGCCCAGGGCTGCGATCTGGTGGTGATCTCGTCGGTCAGCCCGGGGGCGGAACTTCTCGCCGACGGGAACATCCATGTATACGGCCCGATGCGTGGTCGAGTGTTGGCCGGCGTCAAAGGCGACACGAAAGCCAGGATTTTCTGTCAGCAAATGAGCGCTGAACTGGTCTCCATCGCAGGCCACTACAAGGTTTCGGAGGATCTGCGTCGCGACCCTTTGTGGGGTGCGGGCGTACAGGTCAGCCTGTCGGGCGATGTGTTGAACATCATTCGGCTTTAACGGATACTGCCGCATTTTCCAAACATCTCTAAAACGTAGCGAAAACGGCTCAAACGAAGTAGGAAAAAGGCCATAAGCAGTGTTTACCCGAGGTAAGCGCCGTTCTGGACCGAATTCCAGCCAAGGCTGTCCGACTGCAGTAGTTTTTCTAGAGATGTTTTTCAGGGGCTAAATGTCCTTTTTCCTTAGGGGTGAAACACCTTGGCCAAGATTCTCGTGGTTACATCCGGCAAGGGTGGTGTGGGTAAGACCACCACCAGTGCTGCTATCGGTACCGGCCTCGCACTGCGCGGTCACAAAACAGTTATCGTCGACTTCGACGTCGGTTTGCGTAACCTCGACCTGATCATGGGTTGCGAACGTCGCGTGGTGTATGACTTCGTCAACGTGGTGAACGGCGAAGCCAACCTGCAACAAGCCCTGATCAAAGACAAACGCCTGGAAAACCTCTACGTACTGGCCGCCAGTCAGACCCGCGACAAAGACGCGCTGACCGTCGAAGGCGTGGAAAAAGTGTTGATGGCGTTGAAAGAAGACTTCGAATACGTGGTCTGCGACTCTCCGGCCGGCATCGAAAAAGGCGCCCACCTGGCCATGTACTTCGCAGACGAAGCGATTATCGTGACCAACCCGGAAGTGTCCTCGGTTCGTGACTCGGACCGCATGCTCGGCCTGCTGGCCAGCAAATCGCGCCGCGCTGAAAAGGGCGAAGACCCGATCAAGGAACACCTGCTGCTGACCCGCTACAACCCGCAACGAGTCAGTGACGGCGAGATGCTCGGCGTCGAAGACGTCAAAGAGATTCTGGCGGTCGCCCTGCTGGGTGTCATTCCGGAATCCCAAGCGGTACTCAAAGCTTCCAACTCGGGCGTGCCGGTGATTCTCGACGACCAGAGCGATGCCGGTCAGGCATACAGCGATGCGGTCGATCGTCTGCTGGGCAAAACCGTGGAACATCGTTTTCTCGATGTAACGAAGAAGGGATTCTTCGAGCGCCTGTTTGGAGGTAGATAATGAATCTTTTTGACTTCTTTCGTGCCAGCAAAAAGGTCAGCACCGCGTCGGTAGCGAAAGAGCGTCTGCAGATCATCGTGGCGCACGAACGCGGCCAACGCAGTACACCGGACTACCTGCCAGCCTTGCAGAAGGAATTGGTCGAGGTCATCCGCAAGTACGTCAATATCGGGTCCGATGACGTGCACGTCGCTCTGGAAAACCAGGGCAGCTGTTCGATTCTGGAACTCAATATCACCCTGCCTGACCGCTAGTCGATCAGACAGGAGCCACGGCGGCTCAGAACCTTTGAGCCCCTGTAGGAGCTGCCGTAGGCTGCGATCTTTTGATCTTGTCTTAAAAGCAAAATCAAAAGATCGCAGCCTGCGGCAGCTCCTACCGGGGACAATGAAGGTTCTGAGCCGCCGTTGGCGTTTGTTACGAGGCTGTTTTAATGCCGCTGTCCAACATCAGCATCATCCATCAGGACGCCGCCGTACTGGTGGTGAACAAACCGACCCTGCTGCTCTCTGTCCCTGGCCGGGCCGATGACAACAAGGACTGCCTGATTACCCGCCTGCAGGAAAACGGCTACCCGGAAGCGCGAATCGTCCATCGTCTGGACTGGGAAACTTCCGGCATTATTCTGTTGGCCCGTGACCCGGACACTCATCGCGAGCTATCTCGGCAATTTCACGACCGCGAAACCGAAAAGGCCTACACCGCCCTGTGTTGGGGCCAGCCGGAACTGGACAGTGGCAGCATCGATCTGCCCTTGCGCTACGACCCGCCGACCAAGCCACGCCATGTGGTGGACCATGAATTCGGCAAACATGCCCTGACCTTCTGGCGCGTACTGGAGCGTTGCGGCGATTGGTGTCGTGTCGAGTTGACGCCGATCACCGGCCGCTCCCATCAGTTGCGCGTGCACATGCTTTCCATCGGCCACCCACTGCTGGGTGACGGGCTGTATGCCCACGAGCAAGCACTGGCCGCCTGGCCACGACTATGTTTGCACGCGAGCATGCTGAGCTTCACTCACCCGCAAAGCGGCGAACGCTTGCGCTTCGAGTGTCCTGCTCCTTTTTAAGTAACCGCCGAACCAAAAAACGCCCCTCCATTGAAGGGCGTTTTTTTATTTCTTGTTACAAATCGACGTGAAAATGGCGTAAAAATATTGTCATAAATTTGTAATGAAACGTAAAATGCCATCACTTTGATAGCAGGCAGGAAGCCCTCGTGCTCAGCAACAAGACATTCCAAGACGACTACCCATTCACCTTCTGCCTTTTCAACACCACGCTACACCTTAGCGAGCAGCCTTCAGCCGAAGCACAACAGGCACTTGAACACCTCATACACAAACGACGCGCCCGCAAGCTCACCCGTGCGAGTGCGCCTCTGGCCTCCGGCGATACGCCGTTGTTTGCCAAGGTCCAGCCGCTGGATACCTTGAAGGCAAAAGTGCGCGTGACCTTTGGCAAACCGCAGCGCAATGGCCGATTCGACTGGCCGCTGGAAGAGTTGATCAATACGCTCGAAGCACAACGCCGTGGCGTGCAAATGCCGCCGCTGCAAGGGTTCGGTTACACCAAGGACCGACTGGGGCTGACCCAGGAATATTTCATTATCACGCGCCTGCTCGACGAGCATATCGACGGTGTGCAATGGCTTAAACGCAACCCGGACAGCGTCGAAACATTCATTCTCGATGCCTTCGAATTGCTGAGCTCCTTGTCGCGCAAGAACATCACGCACATGGATTTCTGGGCCGGCAACATCATGATCCCGCAAACGCCGCGGACCCAACTCAAAGCCATCGACTTTGAAAACTGCTTTGCCGGCCAGACAAACCATCAAAGCGAAACCCTCGGTTTTCAACTGGGCTTCTTCTATCGCCGGGACATCTACAAGCTCATCACCGAAGCCGCCTATGACCGCCTTGTGGACGACTATATTCGGCAGATCCCCGGCATCTCGATGGAAAAATTCAACGAGGTGTACCTCGCGAGCAAACATGAATATGTCGGCCGCAAGCAACGTCGCGAAGTGTTCCTCAATGGCAAGCTGATCACCGGTTGACTCATCCTCTTCGCCAATCGGCAGCCGGCGTACGTCGAACGGCATTGTCTCTGCAATGCCGTGAGCCAATACGTTAAACTTGCGCCATTGCTGTCTGGAGCTACTTATGCGCGAAGAGTTGAACCAAGGCCTGATCGATTTCCTCAAGGCCTCCCCTACCCCATTCCATGCCACCGCCAGCCTTGTTCAGCGCCTGGAAGCGGCGGGTTATCAACGCCTTGACGAGCGCGAGCCATGGACCACCGAAGCCAACGGTCGTTACTACGTCACCCGTAACGACTCGTCGATCGTTGCGTTCAAGATGGGCCGTCATTCGCCCCTGCACGGCGGCATTCGCCTGGTTGGCGCGCACACCGACAGCCCATGCCTGCGGGTCAAACCCCAGCCGGAACTGCAACGTCAGGGCTTCTGGCAACTGGGCGTCGAAGTCTATGGCGGCGCACTGCTGGCGCCATGGTTCGACCGCGACCTGTCCCTGGCCGGCCGCGTGACCTTCCGCCGTGACGGCAAGGTCGAGAGCCAGCTGGTCGACTTCAAGGCGCCGATCGCCATCATCCCGAACCTGGCCATTCACCTGAACCGTGAAGCCAACATGGGCTGGGCGATCAACGCCCAGACCGAACTGCCGCCGATCCTTGCGCAATTTGCCGGTGACGAGCGCGTGGACTTCCGTGCCGTGCTCACCGACCAACTCGCCCGCGAACACGGCTTGAACGCCGACGTGGTGCTCGACTACGAGCTGAGCTTCTACGACACCCAAAGCGCTGCGGTCATCGGCCTGCATGGCGACTTCATTGCCGGGGCGCGCCTGGACAACCTGCTGTCGTGCTATGCCGGCCTGCAAGCCTTGCTGACCACCGAAACCGACGAAACCTGCGTGCTGGTCTGCAACGATCACGAAGAAGTCGGTTCCTGCTCGGCCTGCGGCGCCGACGGCCCGATGCTGGAGCAGACACTGCGTCGCCTGCTGCCAGAAGGTGATGAGTTCGTGCGCACCATTCAGAAATCCCTGCTGGTCTCGGCTGACAACGCCCACGGCGTGCACCCCAACTACGCCGACAAGCACGACGCCAACCACGGCCCGAAACTCAACGCCGGCCCGGTGATCAAGGTCAACAGCAACCAGCGCTACGCCACCAACAGCGAAACCGCCGGGTTCTTCCGCCACCTGTGCATGGCCGAAGAAGTACCGGTTCAGAGCTTCGTGGTGCGCAGCGACATGGGTTGCGGCTCGACCATCGGCCCGATCACCGCCAGCCACCTGGGCGTGCGCACCGTGGACATCGGCCTGCCAACCTTCGCCATGCACTCGATCCGTGAACTGTGCGGCAGCCATGATCTGGCGCACCTGGTCAAAGTACTGAGCGCGTTTTACGCCTGCCGCGAGTTGCCGTAATCCGTGTAGGAGCTGGTAGGAGCTGGTAGGAGCTGGTAGGAGCTGGTAGGAGCTGGTAGGAGCTGGTAGGAGCTGTCGAGAGAAACGAGGCTGCGATCTTTTGATCTTGTTTTTAAATAGCAAAGTCAAAAGATCGCAGCCTCGTTTCACTCGACAGCTCCTACACTTTCAATACCCCTTTCGACAAGGCAGTCGCTCATGATCTCGTTGTCTTCGTTTCACGCCATGCTGATCCCGATTCTTGCCGGGATGATCATGCTGGCAATCGGCTTCAATTTTCGCGACAAAAACGTCGGCGTGTTCGCGATGTGGATCGGTATGTTGATGATCCTCGCCACCGTGATTTTCAAGATCCTCGCCAAACTCAACGAATAAATCCTGACCCTGGCTCGCATTGATTTTGACGGGCTCGTACACTCGGTCGATCCGCTCATCCCGAGGTTGACCGCCTAGTGTTCGCTCGTCTTTTTGCCCTGCCGTGTTTGTTCCTTGTCTGCCTCATGACGCTGCTGCCTATGGCGCCCGCCCAGGCGGTCGGCTTGCCCAGCCTGCTCAACAGCTCGGCAAAACAGCCAGAGGCGCAAGAGCCCTTGGGGCAATCCCTGGACGAAGTCATCAAGTCGCTGGAGAACGATCAGCAACGCTCCAAATTGCTGGCGGATTTGAAGAAACTGCGCGATGTCACCAAAAAGGCCCAGCCAGTCTCCGAAGTAGGCGTCCTGGGACTGATCGGTGGCACCCTGGCCAGTTTCGAAAAACAGTTTTCAGGCGCGGACAGCCCTCTCACTCGCTGGTCCGAAGAATTCAAACTGGCTGAGGATGAACTGACAGCGCTGGTGCTGCCGACCAATGAATGGCTGCCGATCATCTTTGCCTTCGCCATGATCCTGATGGTCTGGAGTTTGCTCGCCGCCGCGTTGATCTGGCTCGGCCACCGAGTACGCATGCGCTTTGGCCTGACCGAGGAACTGCCGCAGCACCCCAAGGCCCTGGACATGTTGCGCTTCGCCCTGCGCAAACTCGGGCCGTGGCTGATTGCCTTGGTCATGACGGTCTACATGAGCTACGCCCTGCCCTCGTCACTGGGCAAAAGCCTGGCCATGGTGCTGGCTTATGCGCTGGTGGTTGGCACCTGTTTTTCGGCGATCTGCGTGATCGCCTTTTCGGTGCTTGACGGCCCACACCGCCACCGCGCCCTGTACATCCTGCGGCATCAAGCCTTTCGGCCGCTGTGGCTAATCGGCAGTTTCGCCGCCTTCGGTGAAGCCCTGAGCGATCCGCGACTGGTCGAAAGCCTTGGCAGTCATCTGGCGCACACCGCCGCGACAGTCGCCAATGTACTGGCAGCGTTGTCCACTGGGCTGTTCATCCTGCGGTTCCGTCGCCCCATCGCCCACTTGATTCGCAACCAACCGCTGTCCCGGCGCCTGACTCGCCGCGCCCTCAGCGACACGATCGAAATTCTCGGGACCTTCTGGTACATGCCGGCGCTGGTGCTGGTGGGGATTTCCCTGTTCGCCACGTTCGTCTCGGCCGGCGACACCAGCACCGCACTGCGTCAGTCGCTGATCTGCACCGTGCTGCTGGTGTTGTGCATGGTCATCAACGGATTGGTGCGCCGCCACTCACTCAAACCACAGCGCAGCGTGAAGCGTCATGCACTGTATTCGGAGCGCCTGAAAAGCTTCTTCTACACACTCGCCCACTTGGTGGTGTGGCTGGCGTTCATCGAACTCGGCCTGCGGGTCTGGGGCATGTCGCTGATCCGCTTCACCGAAGGCGAAGGCCATGAAGTCAGCGTCAAACTGTTCAGTCTCGGTGGCACGCTGATTTTTGCCTGGCTGATCTGGATTCTCAGCGACACTGCCGTGCACCACGCCCTCACCCGCTCGCGCAAAGGCCTGGCAAATGCCCGCGCGCAGACAATGATGCCGCTGATCCGCAACGTGTTGTTCGTGGCGATTTTCATCATTGCGCTGATCGTCGCCCTGGCGAACATGGGCATGAACGTCACACCATTGCTGGCCGGTGCCGGCGTGATCGGTCTGGCCATCGGTTTCGGTGCACAGTCGCTGGTGGCGGACCTGATCACCGGGCTGTTCATCATTATCGAAGACTCGTTGGCCATCGACGACTACGTCGACGTCGGCGGCCACCTGGGCACCGTCGAAGGATTAACGATTCGCACTGTGCGCCTGCGGGACATCGACGGCATCGTCCACACCATTCCGTTCAGCGAAATCAAAAGCATCAAGAACTACTCCCGGGAATTCGGCTACGCGATTTTCCGGGTGGCGATACCTTCCAACATGGACATCGATAACGCGATCAAACTGATGCGCGACGTCGGTCAGAAGATGCGCACTGATCCGCTGCAACGGCGCAACATCTGGTCGCCACTGGAGATTCAGGGTGTCGAGAGTTTCGAGTCAGGCAACGCGATTCTTCGCGCCCGGTTCAAGACCGCGCCGATCAAGCAGTGGGAAGTGTCCCGCGCGTTCAACCTGTCACTCAAACGACACCTGGACGAAGCCGGGCTCGATCTGGCGACGCCACGCATGAGCGTGCAAGTGATCACGGCGGGTGGCGGACCGGTAGTGGAATAACCCTTCTGGCTCACACTGATAGATCGTCGATACTCGATCCCTGTAGCAGCTGCCGAGCCTGCGAGGCTGCGTTCGGCTGCGAAGCAGTCGTAAAACCTGCAAGCACGGTGTGCCTGAAACACCGCGGTGTCTGATTTCACGACTGCTCCGCAGCCGAACGCAGCCTCGCAGGCTCGACAGCTGCTACAAACGGCAGACAAAAAAATCCCCGAACCAGTCGGGGATTTTTTATGTTCGATCAATCAGCCCGAGAGCGGATCAATCTTCGCGGTAGCGACGCAGCTTCAACTGCTTACCGGCAACGCGAGTGTCCTTCAGCTTGGTCAGCAGACGCTCCAGACCATCTTCCGGCAGCTCAACGAGGCTGAAGCTGTCACGCACCTGGATGCGACCGATTGCTTCGCGAGCCAGACCACCCTCATTGAGGATAGCGCCCAGCAGGTTCTTGGCAGCGATACCGTCACGCGCACCCAGCGCGGTACGGCAACGGGCACGACCTTCGGCCAATGGAACCGGAGCACGACGCTCACGATCACCACGGTCCGGACGATCACCGGTACGCTCTGGACGATCGCCACGCGGTGCGTTGTTCGGCACCAGTGGACGTTCTTTCTCGATTGCAGCCAGGGTCAACGCTTGAGCATTGGTAGCCTTGCGCAGCAGAGCAGCGGCCAGTGCACGCGGGGTGCAACCGATGTCGGCAGTCAGGCGATCCAGCAGATCACCGTGGGTCGATTCGGCATCAGCCACCAGCGGCGACAGGCTGTTGGTCAGTTTCTTGATGCGGGCATCGAGAACAGCCTGAGCGTCCGGCAGGCGAACTTCGGCAACTTTCTGACCGGTTACACGCTCGATCACTTGCAGCATGCGGCGCTCACGCGGAGTCACCAGCAGCAGTGCACGACCTTCGCGACCGGCACGGCCGGTACGGCCGATACGGTGAACGTAGGATTCCGGGTCGTACGGCATATCAACGTTGAACACGTGAGTGATACGCGGAACGTCCAGACCACGAGCAGCAACGTCGGTCGCCACAACGATGTCCAGACGGCCATCCTTGAGGGATTCGATCACGCGCTCACGCTGGTTCTGAGCAATGTCACCGTTCAGCGCAGCGGCTTTGTAGCCTTTGGCTTCCAGGGCACTGGCCAGGTCCAGGGTCGCTTGCTTGGTGCGCACGAACATGATCAGGGCATCGAAGTCTTCAACTTCCAGCAGGCTCAATACAGCCGAGGTCTTCTGGTCAGCGTGAACCAACAGGTGAGCCTGTTCGATCGCGGTAACGGTCTGAGTCTTGGTCTGGATCTTCACGTGTTGCGGATCGCGCAGATGGCGTTCGGCAATGGCACGGATCGACTGCGGCAAGGTGGCCGAGAACAATACGGTCTGACGGGTTGGAGGCAAGGCCTTGAAGATAACTTCGAGGTCGTCCATGAAACCCAGTTTGAGCATTTCGTCCGCTTCGTCGAGAACCAGGTGGTTCACGGTCGACAGAACTTTTTCGTCGCGACGCAGGTGGTCGCACAGACGGCCCGGAGTGGCGACAACGATCTGTGCGCCATTACGGATTGCTTTCAGTTGTGGCCCCATAGGGGCGCCGCCGTAAACGGCCACAACGGTAACGCCCGGCATTTGCTTGGCGTAGGTTTCGAAAGCGGTTGCTACTTGCAGCGCCAACTCACGGGTTGGCGCCAGGATCAGGGCTTGCGGCTCGCGCTTAGCAGGATCGATGCGATGCAGGATCGGCAGGGCGAACGCAGCGGTTTTACCCGTACCGGTTTGCGCCTGACCAATCATGTCGTGGCCGGCCATGATGATCGGGATCGATTGATGCTGAATAGCCGAAGGTTCTTCGTAGCCAGTCGCGATGACGGCTGCAAGAATATTCGGATTAAGATTAAAAGCGGCGAAGCCGCCGGTTTCCTGGGTCATGGGTCTGCCTCTAAGTGCATCCGCAAAGACCCATGCTCCAAAGCTGCGCATGCCGTGTAAGACTCAAGAGTCGCCCTGGCTGCTTTGTCGGCGGGGATTTGCGAAAACGAATGAATGAAAAAGATTCGTCAAGGGAGAGTCCGCTGTGCGGACGTGCAGCCGAAGCTGACTTCGGGGAATTGCGCTACCTAAACGCGGCCCTGTTAAAGGCCGGCGCGCACTATACCGGAATTCGCTCAAAAAGGGAGCTTTATTTGTCGGAAAACTGCCGTGTACAGCGTTCTGTCACACGCTTTGCGGATAATCGGGCAACGGTCTATTTTTCCAAGGCCCAGCCCTGCTGACGATCGCGCTAAAACGGTTCACCCTTGTGACGCAGACCTGCCGTCTGACACACCCTTCCCCGCCCGAGGAAATGCACCATGAATCAGCCCTGCTCCAGTCGTGTGAGCCGTGAACGGCACGGTCATGTCCTGATGATCGGCCTGGATCGGGTGGCCAAACGCAACGCTTTCGATCTCGACCTGCTCAACGAACTGAGCCTGGCCTATGGCGAGTTCGAGGCCGACAGCGAGGCGCGGGTGGCGGTGGTGTTTGGCCATGGAGAGCATTTCACCGCAGGGCTGGATCTGGTCAGTGCCAGCGCGTCCCTCGCCGAAGGCTGGCAGGCACCGCCCGGCGGCTGTGATCCGTGGGGCGTTTTCGCCGGGCCCAGAGTCAGCAAACCGGTGATTGTCGCCGCGCAAGGCTACTGCCTGACCATCGGTATCGAATTGATGCTGGCCGCCGATATCAACCTGTGCGCCAGCAACACCCGCTTCGCCCAGAAAGAAGTGCAACGCGGGATCTTCCCGTTCGGCGGCGCCACGTTGCGCCTGCATCAGGTCGCTGGCTGGGGCAACGCCATGCGCTGGCTGCTGACCGGCGATGAGTTCGATGCCCATGACGCGTTGCACCTGGGGTTGGTGCAGGAAGTCATGGCCAGTGAGGATCTGCTGCCACGGGCGATTGAGTTGGCTGAGCGGATTGCCCGGCAGGCGCCGCTTGGGGTTCAGGCGACGCTGATGTCTGCAAGGCAGGCGCGTTATGAAGGGGAAACAGCGGCAGCGCGGGATTTGCCGCCGCTGGTGAAGAAGTTGCTGGCCAGTGAGGATGCCAGGGAAGGCGTGCGGTCGATGATCGAAAAGCGACCCGGCGTCTTCAAAGGGGTTTGAGATTTGTATTGGCAGATAGAACGCCATCGCGAGCAAGCTCGCTCCCACAGGGGAATGCATTCCAATGTGGGAGCGAGCTTGCTCGCGATGGGGCCATTGCAGACGACAACTTAGGTCGCGGGGCGAATCGCCTTGATCAACGACTGCAACGAATACCCCAAGCGCGGCGCCAGCCCTTCAGCGCGGGCGATCAAGCCGTCCATGTCCAGTTCCTGATCCAGCTCCGAAGGCACGATCAGAATCACGTTGCCCTCCTTCACCGGCAGTTCCCAGTAATGCCGGTGATAGAGCCCGCGCAACAAGGCGGCGCCCAACGGTTTGCCGTCATCGGTAGCCCACTGATTGATCACCAGCCAGCCACCCGGGTTCAGGCGTTTTTGACAGTTTTCCAGGAAATTCCACGCCAGATGCCCGACACCCGGCCCGACATCGGTATAGAGGTCGACGAAAATCAGATCCGCCGGTTCAGCGGTATCGAGCAGTTCCAGCGCATCGCCCACCCGGATATACAGCCGCGGATCATCATCCAGCCCAAGGTATTCAATGGCCAGGCGCGGTACGTCGGGGCGCAGTTCGATGGCTTCGACGTCTTCCAGCGGCAGGAACTTGAGGCAGGCCTGGGTCAGGGTGCCGGCTCCGAGACCGAGGAACAGCGCGCTTTCCGGCTGCTCGTGGCACAACGCGCCAATCAGCATCGCCCGGGTGTAATCGTATTCGAGCCAGCTCGGGTCAGCCGTGAACACGCAGCTCTGTTCGATGGCATCACCGAACTCGAGAAAACGGTAATCGGCCACTTCCAGCACGCGAATCACGCCGAACTCATCCTGTACCTCGGCGAGCAGATGCTCGACGCGCTCCTCAGTCATTTCGTCTCCTGATCGTCGCCGTGCCCGGCAACGTACTAAAACCGCGGAGTGGCGCGGCAAAAGCGCGATTGTCCGCGAAGCGACGGGAACAGGTCACGCACTAATTGCTGATAACATGACAGTCCGAGCGTAAAACACTAGAGACCGTGATGAGCCAACCCTGGAGCCCTGACAGCTGGCGCGCCCTGCCGATCCAGCAACAACCCCACTACCCCGACGCAGCGCATTTGCTGCACGTCGAGCAAACGCTGGCCAGTTATCCGCCGCTGGTGTTTGCCGGTGAAGCCCGGGAGTTGCGCCGTCAGTTTGCCGAGGTGACCCAGGGCCGCGCGTTTCTGCTGCAGGGCGGCGACTGTGCTGAAAGCTTCGCCGAGTTCTCCGCCGCGAAAATCCGCGACACCTTTAAGGTGCTGCTGCAAATGGCGATCGTCATGACCTTCGCCGCCGGTTGCCCGGTGGTCAAGGTTGGGCGCATGGCCGGGCAATTCGCCAAACCGCGTTCGGCTAACGACGAAACCATCGACGGCGTGACCCTGCCGGCCTACCGCGGCGACATCGTCAACGGCATCGGTTTCGACGAAAAAAGCCGCGTGCCGGACCCGGAGCGCTTGCTCCAGTCCTACCACCAGTCCACCGCAACCCTGAACCTGTTGCGCGCCTTCGCCCAGGGCGGTTTTGCCGACCTGCATCAGGTGCACAAGTGGAACCTGGACTTCATCGCTAACTCGGCGCTGGCCGAGAAGTACAGCCACCTGGCCGATCGCATCGATGAAACCCTGGCGTTCATGCGCGCCTGCGGCATGGACAGCTCGCCGCAACTGCGCGAAACGAGTTTCTTCACCGCCCACGAAGCCCTGCTGCTGAACTACGAAGAAGCCTTCGTGCGTCGCGACAGCCTGACCAACGATTACTACGATTGCTCGGCGCACATGCTGTGGATCGGCGACCGCACCCGTCAACTCGACGGCGCTCACGTCGAGTTCCTGCGTGGCGTGAACAACCCGATCGGGGTCAAAGTCGGCCCAAGCATGAACCCTGAAGACCTGATTCGCCTGATCGACGTGCTCAACCCGGACAACGATCCGGGCCGTCTGAACCTGATTGCGCGGATGGGTGCGAACAAGGTCGGCGATCACCTGCCGCAACTGATCCGTGCCGTGCAGCGCGAAGGCAAGCAAGTGCTGTGGAGTTGCGACCCGATGCACGGCAACACCATCAAGGCGAGCAGCGGCTACAAGACCCGCGACTTTGCGCAGATCCTTGGCGAAGTGAAGCAGTTCTTCCAGGTTCACGAAGCGGAAGGCACGTATGCCGGCGGCATCCACATCGAGATGACCGGGCAGAATGTCACGGAGTGCATAGGTGGTGCGCGGCCGATTACCGAAGACGGGTTGTCGGACCGGTATCACACCCATTGCGATCCGCGGATGAATGCCGATCAGTCGCTGGAGTTGGCGTTTCTTATTGCTGAAACGCTGAAGCAAGTCCGGCGCTGAGTCAGTAAGCCACTCATTGCCTGATAGACCGCCTTCGCGAGCAAGCCCGCTCCCACAGTTGACCGAGTTGTCCAAACGGACGCGGTCTAATGTGGGAGCGGGCTTGCTCGCGAAGGCGCCAGCTCAGTCACTATCAATCTGAGCCAATGCCACCCGCAACCGCGCCGCACTCGCCCGCGGGCAATTCAACTGAACCCGCTCAAGCCCCAGCCAATCCGCCATCCGCCGCAGATTAACCGCCAACGCCAGCATCCCCTCGTCATCCAGCCCCAGCTCTTCCTCATGCACAGCGTGCACCGCCAGCCTGCCCGACGCCCGCTCGGCGCGCAGATCCACCCGCGCGGCAATCCGCTCATTGTGCAAAAACGGCAACACGTAATAGCCGTAGACCCGCTTGTCCTGCGGCGTATAAATCTCGAGCCGATAGCGAAAATCGAACAGGCGCTCGGTGCGACTGCGTTCCCAGATCAGTGAGTCGAAGGGTGAAAGCAAGGCGCTGGCCTCGACCTTGCGCGGCACTTTCGGCTCAGGCAGACAATAGGCCGGTTGCCGCCAGCCCTGGACTTCGCACGCCAGCAACTCACCCGCCTCCACCAGTTCCGCCAAGCGCGGACGGGCATCACCGGGACTCAGGCGAAAGTAATCCCGCAGGTCTTTTTCTGTTCCGACGCCCAACGCTGTCGCGGCATGCAGCAACAGGCCGCGCTGGGCCTCGGCCTCACACAGCAGCGGCTGCGCAAGAATCGCCGTAGGAATCACCCGCTCCGGCAGATCATAAAGCCGCTCGAACCCGCGCCGCCCGGCCACGGTCACTTCACCGGCGGCGAACAACCATTCCAGCGCATGCTTTTCCGCACTCCAGTCCCACCACGGTCCTGCCCGTTCCTGACGGGACGACAGGCTTCCGGCACCCAGCGCGCCCAGCTCCTGAACCGAGGACAGCACCCGGCGAATCGTGTCCTGCTGCTCCCGACCGAAACGTGCCAGTTGCTGATAGATATCTTCGCCGCGGGTCGCGCGCAGCATGCGCCAGCGCATCAACGGGTACATCGACAAGGGCAGCAACGAGGCTTCATGCCCCCAATATTCGAAAAGCGTGCGCCGCCGGCCCGAACTCCAGGCAGCCTGGTCGAGCAAGTCGGATGAGTAATTGCCGAGGCGGGAAAACAGGGGAAGGTAGTGCGAACGCACCAACGCATTGACCGAATCGATCTGCAGAATGCCCAGCCGCTCGATCAGACGATTGAGCTGAACCGGTTTGATCGCCGCTGGCGGCTGGCGCCCGTTGAACCCTTGGGCGGCCAGCGCCAAACGCCGAGCCTGTTTGAGGGAAAAGGACAGTGTTGCGGGCATGAGCATCTCCTTGTCTGCTCGCAACCTACCTCACCGGGAGACGGTTTGTGTAGTTGTGTATGACTCATTTGTGCATCGGGTCATTCCAGAACGGTTTGACCGACTCGAACTCTACATCCGCACGACTCATGCCAATGTCCTTCAGCGCTTCGTCGCTCAGCCTCGCCAGCAGCTCGCGCTCCCGGTGAAGTTCGTACCAGCGGCTGAATTTGTGCAGCAAATCGGATACCAGGTGGATCGAGTGTTTTTCTACGGCTGGATGTTCATGTTGACCTTTCATCTTGTTGCCCTCCGTTTGGATGGCTCAAGTGTCGCGCTGGGGCTAAGATCAATCCAACGAATGTTTCTGATGTAACACATCTCGGAGATTGATGAATGTCTGCCTACCCCAGTATCGATACCGAAGTGCTGCGCACCTTTGTCGCCATTGCCGACCAGGGCGGTTTTACCCGCGCCGGCGAGTTGGTCAACCGCACTCAGTCCGCCGTGAGCATGCAGATGAAGCGGCTGGAAGAGGATGTGTTGCAGCGTCAATTATTCCAGCGCGACGGACGGCAGGTGCGGTTGACGGCTGAGGGTCAGGTGTTGCTCGGCTATGCCCGGCGCATCCTCAAGCTGCACAGCGAGGTGTTCAATACGTTACGCGAGCCGCACATGGTCGGCATGGTGCGCATTGGTACGCCGGACGATTACGTGATGCGGTTTTTGCCGGGGATTCTGCGGCGATTTGCCCAAACGTATCCGCTGATCCAGATCGAGGTGCACTGCGAATCATCAAAACAATTGCTGCTGCGCCAGGACCTGGACTTGACCATCGTCACCCGCGAACCGGGCAACGAAATCGGCCAGTTGCTGCGCAAGGAGCGTTTTGTCTGGGCCGAGGCGCAATGTTTCAGCGCCCATGAGCAAACGCCGCTGCCGCTGGCGATGTTCAACAGTGATTGCTTCTGCAGGCTGTGGGCCTGCAATGCGCTCGATGCCATGGGTCGCGATTATCGCGTGGCGTACAACAGCGACAGCCTGTCGGCAATCATGGCGGTGGTCAGTGCAGGCCTGGCGGTGACCGCGCAGCTGGAAAGCCTTGTCACCCCGGACATGCGCATTCTCGGTGAAGCCGAAGACCTGCCGATTCTGCCCGAGGCCAGCATCATGCTGGTGCGCAACCTGCACAACCCATCGCCGATCACTGAGTGCCTGGCCGAACACATCGTCGAAGGCTTCAAACTTTAAGGGCGAGCATCACCGCGCAGAGCACCAGGAAACCACAGAACAACCCGCGCAGCAGTCGCTCCGGCAGTGCGTGGGCGATCCTCACGCCCCAGCTGATGCTCAGCAGACCACCCACTGCCAAGGGCAGGCCGATCATCCAGTCCACCTGATGGTGCACCGCGTAAGTCACCAGCGTGACGCCCGTGCTCGGCAATGCCAGCGCCAGCGACAATCCCTGCGCAACCACCTGACTGGTGCCGAACAGACTGGTCAGCACCGGCGTTGCCACCACCGCCCCGCCCACGCCAAACAACCCACCCATGGTGCCGGAGGCGGCGCCGAGTACGCCCAGCCATGGCCATGAATAATTCATCTGCGCAGACGCTGGCGCGTTGGCGCAGAACATTCGCACCAGGTTGTAGGCCGACAGGGCAATCAGGAACGCAACAAATCCTACACGCATGGTTTGCGCATCAATGCCCACCGCCCAGATCGAGCCGATCCAGGCAAAACAGAACCCCATCGAAGCCAATGGCAGCGCGTGGCGCAATTCAATCCGGTTGCGCTGGTGATAACGCCACAGCGCCAGCATCACGTTGGGCACCACCATCACCAGCGCCGTGCCCTGGGCAATCTGCTGATCGAGGCCGAACAACACGCCCAGCAGCGGAATCGCGATCAAACCACCGCCAATGCCGAATAACCCACCGAGGGTGCCCAGGGCGGCACCAAAGACCAGGTACATCAAAAACTCAATCACAGGCGATTTTCCCCTCACGTCAGGCTGTTCATCCTACGCAGTCGACGCTGGCGGGGAAACGCATAGCAACGCACAATGGCTGTGCCAACTTCGCACAAGCGCTGACAACACCATGAACCCCAATCAATTGACCGAACAACTGGGTCTGTTCCTCGACGTGCTGGAAACCGGCAGTTTTTCCGCCGAGTCCCGCCGCCATCCCCTGACCCCTTCGGCGGTGGCGAGGCGCATCGACAGTCTGGAAAACGCCGTCGGCAGCCAGTTGTTCATTCGCAGCACCCACGCGGTGCGCGCTACCCCGGCGGGTTTGGCGTTTGCCGAGCGCGCACGGCGTATCGTGGCTGAACTGCGACTGGCTCGGGCTGAAGCGGTATCCTTGAGCAGCGCACCGGAAGGCTTGATTCGGATCGATGCACCGGCAGCATTCGGACGGCGACATCTGGCGCCGGTGATTGCCGATTTTCTGATGCTCTACCCCGGCCTCGATGTGCAACTGCACCTGATCGACAGTTTCGTCGACATGCAGGGTTTGAATCTGGGCAGGGTCGATCTGGTGCTGCGCGCCGGGCAAATGGCCGATACCCGGCTGGTGGCCACGCCGCTGGCGAGCATGGTGCGCATCGCCTGTGCCAGCCCCGAGTATTTGCAACGGCGTGGTGTGCCGACCGATCCGGCGCAACTGATTGAGCATGATGGCCTCGACTGGGATGGCCTGGCTCCGCCGTTCGCCTGGCGTTTCGAGCGGGACGAGCAGATGCACTTGCACCGCCCGGCGCGCATCCGCATGAGTGCCAACAATGCCGAGGCTTTGGTCTGCGGTGCATTGGCCGGGCTGGGTATCGCGCACTTGCCAACCTGGTTGACCAGCGAATACCTGTTACGCGGTGAACTGCTTCCGCTGTTCTGCGAACACGGCCTGCCACCACCGGAAACGACCGGCATTTATGCCTTGCGCCTTGAGCAACAACCCAATCCCCGCAGTCGCTTGTTGCTGGAATACCTGAAAACCCGCTTCAGCCCGATCCCGCCGTGGGATCTGGCCCTGCAAAGTACCCTCGACCGGCACTAGGCTAGAATTGTCTGGTGCATTAAAGATTCGCCCGCTAGATTTATGACGATCACTGATCAAGGCTTCGAAATGACTACCGAGCGCAACACCCCGGATAACTGCGAAGAGCTGCTGCTGGACAACCAGATCTGCTTCGCCCTGCATTCCACTTCGCTGCTGATGACCAAGGTCTATAAGCCGCTCTTGCAAGCGCTGGGCCTGACCTATCCGCAATACCTGGCGATGATGGTGTTGTGGCAAAAAGATGGGATGACCGTAGGCGAAATCAGCGCGCAACTGCTGACCGATCCTGGCTCACTGACCCCGCTGCTTAAACGCCTGGAAGTCGAAGGCCTGCTCAGTCGCACCCGTAGCCGCGAAGACGAACGGGTGGTGATTGTCGAGCTGACCGAGAAAGGTCGTGCGTTGCGGGACAAAGCCCGTGACATTCCGCAGTGCATCCTCGCCGCCAGCGGTCAGACGCTGGAGCATCTGCAGAAGCTGCAAAACGAACTTCAGGAGCTGCGCAGCCACTTGCGAGATAGCCTGTAATCGTCAAACCCCTCACAAATCCCTGTGGGAGCGAGCTTGCTCGCGATAGCGATCTGACATACAGCATTGATGTTGACTGACACACCGCCATCGCGAGCAAGCTCGCTCCCACATTTGCTTTGTGGTGTCCCTCCGACCTCGCCCCCCATCAAAAAAATCTTCCGCTGAAAATCCTGCCGCGACCGCTCTAACTCAACACATCTAATCAGCGCCCGCCTCCTCAAACAAAAACTTCTCCAATATTTATCTTGCGCGCTAAATATTCGCGAGCTACATTTATTTCGCACTTACTTAGCGCGCAAATATTTAGCGCAAAACACCCAATTCCGAATGAGGCTCACACCATGCAAACTCTCTACACCGCAATCGCAACCTCCACCGGCGGCCGTGACGGTCGTGCGGTTTCCAGCGACAACATCCTCGACGTCAAACTCGCCACCCCCAAAGAACTCGGTGGTGCCGGCGGCGCAGCGACCAACCCTGAGCAACTGTTCGCAGCCGGTTACTCCGCCTGCTTCATCGGCGCACTGAAATTCGTCGCCAGCCAGACCAAACGCACCATCCCGGACGACGCCTCGATCACCGCCCATGTCGGCATCGGCCAGATCCCTGGCGGTTTCGGCCTGGACATCGACCTGCACATCAGCCTGCCGGGTCTTGAGCAAGCCGATGCACAAAGCCTGGTCGACGCTGCACACCAGGTCTGCCCGTACTCCAACGCCACCCGTGGCAACGTCGATGTGCGCCTGCACGTTACTGTCTAACCGCTGATTCCCAGGCCCGAACCAGGAAACGAACATGAGCACTTTCAGCAAAGTCTTGACCGGTACCCTTCTCGCCCTGTCCATCCACAGCGCGTCCGCAGGTGATGGTGTTGAACACAACACCCAGGCGTTCCTCGACTTTCTGAACGCCGGCACCGGCAAACCGATGGAACAACTCACCCCTAAAGATGCCCGCGCCGTGCTAGTCGGCGCGCAGGCCGGGGTGAAACTGACGCTGCCAAAAGCCGATGTCAGCGAGAAGACCATTCAAGTCGACGGCCAACCGCTCAACCTGACCATCGTCCGGCCGGCCGGGGTCAAAGGTCCGCTGCCAGTGTTCATGTTCTTTCACGGCGGTGGCTGGGTGCTGGGGGATTTCCCGACCCATGAACGTCTGGTTCGGGACTTGGTTACCGGTTCGGGGGCGGCGGCGGTGTTCGTCAATTACACCCCGTCACCGGAAGCGCATTACCCGGTGGCGATCAATCAGGCTTACGCCGCAACCAAATGGGTGGCCGAGCACGGTAAAGAGATCAACGTCGACGGCAAACGCCTGGCCGTGGCCGGCAACAGCGTTGGCGGCAACATGGCGGCAGTGGTTGCGCTGATGGCCAAAGACAAGGGCACGCCAGCGATCAAGTTCCAGGTGCTGCTGTGGCCGGTGACCGACGCCAGCTTCGAGACGGCGTCCTACAACCAGTTTGCCGAGGGGCACTTCCTCACCAAAAACATGATGAAGTGGTTCTGGGACAACTACACCACCGATGCCAAACAGCGTAACGAGATCTACGCCTCGCCGCTGCGGGCGACCACCGCGCAACTCAAGGGCCTGCCACCTGCCCTGGTGCAGACAGCCGGCGCCGACGTGTTGCGCGATGAAGGTGAAGCCTATGCCCGAAAACTGGATGAGGCTGGCGTGCCGGTCACGTCGGTTCGCTACAACGGCTTGATCCACGACTACGGGTTGCTCAACGTGGTGAGCCAGGTGCCAGCGGTGCGTTCGGCGCTCTTGCAAGCCTCTGAAGAACTGAAGCAACATTTGAAATAGATAAAGCGAAAGATCGCAGCCTCGTTTCACTCGACAGCTCCTACATTGGGATCGCGTATCTCCTGTAGGAGCTGTCGAGTGAAACGAGGCTGCGATCTTTTGATCTTCATATCGGCCACAAAAAAGCCCGACTCAATGGTCGGGCTTTTTTGTACCTGAAGCAGTGCTTATTTAGCACGGCCTTTGTAGGAACCGCCTTCGCGGGTATCGATCTCGATCTTGTCACCGATTTCGATGAAGTCAGCAACTTGCAGCTCAGTACCGTTGCTCAGCTTGGCAGGCTTCATCACCTTGCCGGAAGTGTCGCCGCGAGCCGAACCTTCGGTGTAGTCAACTACGCGCACGATGGTGGTCGGCAGTTCTACGGAAACCAGACGCTCTTCGAAGAAGATCGCTTCGCAAACATCGGTCATGCCTTCTTCAACGAAAGGCAGAACGGCTTCGATGTCTTCAGCGTTCAGCTCGTACATGGTGTAGTCGGTGGTGTCCATGAACGTGTAGGTGTCGCCGCTGATGAAGGACAGGGTCGCTTCTTTGCGGTCGAGGATTACGTCGTCCAGCTTGTCGTCGGCGCTGTAAACGATCTCGGTCTTGTAACCGGTCAGCAGGTTTTTCAGCTTGGTCTTCATGATCGCGCTGTTACGACCAGACTTGGTGAATTCAGCTTTCTGAACCAGCCAAGGATCGTTTTCGAGACGGATCACGGTACCGGGTTTCAGTTCTTTACCAGTTTTCATTGCGAATATCCGAATTTGGATGGGATTTACAAAAATCTAGGCCGCGTATCATATCCAATTTACATAAAACTGTACCAGCGCTGCGGCAAGATCTGCCTGCAAAGCCTGTTCCAGACACCACGCTTCGGCGTGTTTTTGCAGTTCTGGCCAGTGTTTTCGGGTCGATTGCCAGTGCCCGGTCATATTGTCACCCGCATTCCACGCCCGCCAAAGACCGCTGATCGCCTCGCGGGCAGGCTCGGACAGGCCATTGGTGTACAGAGCGAGGAAGGCGTCGAGCTTGTCCAGGTGGATGTCTTCGTCCTGCTGATAGATGTGCCAGAGCAGCGGCCGGCCCGCCCATTGGGCGCGGACAAAGGAATCTTCACCGCGCACGGCATTGAAATCGCAGCACCAGAGCAGGTGATCGTATTGATCCTGTCGGACGAACGGCAGCACTTGCACGGTCAATTCACCGCGCACATGCACTGCGCCGGCCACCAGACCGTCCACACCGAGCCAACGTTCGACATCCCCAAGAATCCGACCTTCGGGCACCAGCAGATGAGTGGGCGTAGAGTCGGCAGCCATTGCATCGAGCCAGCTGGCCAGCCCATTATTTTCGTAGGCAAAGAGCGAGATCAACTGCGCACCTTGCGCGCGATCAATCCCTAAACCTTGCAGGAATTCTCGCTGAGCCTCGGGGTTTTGCTGAAACTGCTGACGACGCTCAAGCAATCCGCTTTCACGCAGCAAGCCACCCGTGCCCTTCTGAAACCCTGGGAAGAAAAAGATTTTTTGTACGTTCTTGTACTTCACCGACGGCAAACCGTGGCAGCCGACGATCCAGTCCTCGGCACTCAGATAGTCGAGATTCATCCACAGCGGCGGTTTTTCCCGCTCGGCCATGGCCTCCATGTAAGCACTCGGCAATTGGCAGGCGAACGCGGCAATCACCACATCAGCGGCTTCAGTGGGCTGCCAGTCGGCCGTCCACTGACGCACTTCGACGCCCTGCTGCCATTGCTGTGAGGCGTTGATGTCAATGTCCGGGCACAAGCGCTCGAAGGCCCGCAGATCATCGACCCACAAACGCACCGCCACCGAATGTTCGGCCACCAGTTGTCGGGCCAGACGCCAGGTCACGCCGATGTCACCAAAGTTGTCGACCACCGCGCAGAAAATATCCCAGCGGGCTTTCATTTCAGGCATTCCAGGCTCCCGTTGGCAAAAGCGCCGATTGTCCTCATAAATTACCCCGTGCAGAAGAGCCGACGGCGATTAATCTTCATGCGACAATCGCCACTCGCCCGCGACCACCCGCCAGGAGGCAGCCATGCCCTACCGTCCCAACCCGCGCCGCCCGTTGCCGATCCAGCTCAACGCCTTGCAACTGACCGGCAGCATTGCCCTGGGTGTGTGGCTGGGGTTTATCGCGATCGCGCTGACGTGCTGGCTTGCCTCCCGACTGTTGTTCAGCGAGCATCTGGCTCCCGTGGCAGAGGCCGTGCAGCAACTGGCCAAACCACCGGTGGTGCAACCGGTGCCGGACATTCCGGCTCAGAGCCCGTTGTTCGAACAGTACGAAGAGAACCTGCGCAAGAACGAGCAGCAGCAAAGGCTTGATCAGGCCCGCAGCAACCACCGCAATTTATCGAACCCCAAATGCCAGTTCTGGTTGCAACAGGACCAGACTGCACCGAGCGAAAAAAGCCGCGCCAACGTCCAGCAATTCTGCGATTGATCAAGAAGCTCTCTATGCACAAGCCGACCGTCCACCAACTGATTCTCGACAAGCTGCGGATCGACCTCGACATCGCCGAGCGTGCCGCACAAACCGCTTACGAAACCGCCACCCACGAAGAAAACATCGCCGAGAACAAGTACGACACGCTAGGGCTGGAGGCGTCTTATCTGGCAGCCGGGCAAGCCAAACGGGTGGAGGAAATCAGGCAGTCACTGACGCTTTGCCAGAACCTGACGCTGCGACCTTACGACGATCAGCGCGGCATCGAAGTCGGTGCCCTGCTCGGTCTGGAAGATGAAAAGGGTCGTGAGCAATGGCTGTTTCTGGCCCCCGACGCGGCGGGTTTGAAGGTCGACGTGGTGGGGCAATGGATTACCGTCATCACCCCTCGCTCACCGCTGGGCAAGAGTCTGCTGGGCAAGTTCGAAGGGGACGAGGTGGAGATTCTCGTGGCGGGAGCTCGGCAACAGTTTTCTGTCACCGAGGTGGTATAGAAAGGGAGATTAATGGACCGGCAGTTCGACGCCGTCGAACAGCTCTTCCAGTTCCTGCTTGTTGTGGCACTGAATGGCCTTGGCCATGACTTCGCGGGTCAGGTGCGGGGCGAACTTCTCGATGAAGTCGCACATGAAGCCACGCAGGAACGTGCCGCGACGGAAACCGATTTTAGTAATGCTGGATTCGAACAAGTCGCTGGCATCAAGCATGACCAGGTCGCTATCGAGTTTGGCATCGACCGCCATTTTCGCCACGATGCCCACGCCCAGACCCAGGCGAACGTAAGTTTTGATCACGTCGGCGTCGGCAGCGGTGAACACCACTTTCGGTGTCAGGCCGCGATGGCTGAACGCTTCGTCGAGTTTCGAACGGCCGGTGAAACCGAACACGTACGTCACGATCGGGTATTCGGCCAGGGCTTCGAGGGTCAACTTCGACAGCTTGGTCAGCGGGTGGCCCTGTGGCACGACCACGCAGCGGTTCCAGCGATAGCACGGCATCATCACCAGATCACCGAACAGCTCCAGGGCTTCGGTGGCGATGGCGAAATCCACGGTACCGTCAGCGGCCATTTCAGCGATCTGCATCGGCGAACCCTGGTGCATGTGCAGGGCAACGTCCGGGTATTGCTTGATGAAATTGCTGATCACCGGTGGCAGCGCATAACGCGCCTGGGTGTGCGTGGTGGCGATCGACAGGGTGCCTTTCTTCTCGTTGGAGAACTCCTGGGCAATCTGCTTGATGCTTTCAACCTTGCGCAGGATCTCGCCGGCGGTGGTGATAATTCGCTCGCCGGCCGGGGTGACGCGGGTCAGGTGCTTGCCGCTGCGAGCGAAAACCTCAACCCCCAATTCGTCTTCCAGCAGACGGATCTGCTTACTGATGCCCGGTTGTGATGTGTAAAGGCTTTGGGCTGTAGCGGAAACGTTGAGGTCGTGGTGCGCCACTTCCCAGATGTAGCGCAATTGTTGAAGCTTCATATGAATCCCTCAAAGCAGGTAGACGCCACGGGCATCAGCGACGGTATATAACTATATTAATGGTTTGACGAATAAATCTAGAACTTTTTTATCAAACTGCCACTATTGGTGCTCTAGCGATCCCCTTGGCGACGACGCTCCACCAGCGGCACCAGATAGACCGGCACCCGAGACAGTTGCAACACCCGCGCTGCAGTGCGGCCCAAAGGCGTTTCCGCGCCAGCACCATGGCTATGACTACCTACGATCAACAAATCCACGGAGAGTTTCTGCGCTTGGTCAAGAATCACCTGTGACGGATCGCCCTGAAGCACCCTCACTGCTTTGATCCGCTCCAGGTCCTGCGACCCTTCATCCCCCAATTCTTCACGAAAGCTGTCGAGTACCCGCTGCTCGATGTTGGCAATCACCGTGTTCAAGCCTTGGCTGTGAAACTCATTCAACGCCTGCTCATCGAGATAACTCTGAAGCACCGACTCGGCAAACAGCCCCATCGGTTCAACGGCGTGCACCACGTAGAGATCGGCATTGAATGTTCGCGCCAGCGCCAAGGCATGCTGCATCACCAAAGGTGCGTACAGGCCGAGGTCAGTGGCGTACAGCATCGAATGAATCATATGACCTCCTTGAGTGCCAACATGGCGGAGATTGATTCAGCTTAGCAGTGCCTTGGCGAGTACGACGTTTCGCGTAACGCGTTGAACCGTGGGCTTAAACCTTTTGCTCGTTGCTTATGCCGTGCGGCACGTGGCCGGTGGCGACCACCTCGCGGGCCAACTCGCAATGACCGGCCTGATCGTCGAAAAACACGTCGGCGGCAAAGGCTTCGAGAAACGCCGACTTGGTCAGGCCGCCGAGAAACAGCGACTCGTCCAGACGAATGTCCCATTCGCGCAAGGTACGGATCACTCGCTCATGGGCCGGCGCCGATCGCGCGGTCACCAGCGCGGTGCGGATCGGACAAGCGTCTTCCGGGAACTCGCGCTGCAACAGATTGAGGGCGGCGAGGAAGCCTTTGAACGGCCCGCCGCGCAAAGGCTCGCGGGCGGCTTCACGCTCGCTGGCCTGAAACGCTTCCAGACCACCGGACTGATAGACACGCTCCGATTCATCGGAAAACAGCACCGCGTCACCATCGAAGGCAATGCGCAATTCATCACTGGCCGCACGGCTGGCGCCACCCGACAGAATGGTCGCAGCGGCGAACCCGGCATCCAGCGCACTGCGCACGTCTTCGGCATGCGTCGAAAGAAACAGGTCGCAGCCAAACGCCTTCAGGTACGGATAAGGACTGCGTCCGCCGACAAACGCCGCGCGGGAAATCGCCAGGCCATAGTGGTGGATCGAATTGAAAACCCGCAGGCCAGTGTCGGCACTGTTGCGCGACACTAGGATCACCTCGACCCGGGCGCGGCCAAGGCTGGTGTTCAAGTTGAGGAGTTTTTGTACCAACGGGAATGCATCACCGGGCTCGAGGATTTCGTCTTCGTGTTCGATCTGATATTGCCGATAGGCTTCGACGCCGCTCGACAGATAGACCTTGTGGCTTTCGCTCAGGTCGAACAGCGCACGCGACGAAATCGCCAGCACCAGTTTGTCGTCGATCGTTTTTGCCATGCCCTTCTCCCAAGGTTGATCGACTCAAGTGTTACGTCGATCGATAAAACTCAAACTGCGATACAAGGCTTCGATTCGCGGCAACTCGCATCCTGCGGCCTTGGCTGCCGCCAGTGGCCGGGCGTAAATCGCATCCAGCTCAAGCGGTCGTTTGTGCAGAAAATCGTGGTACATGCTCGGCCAATAGTCCGGCATTTTCTCGGTCACCATGAACAGATGATCGGCATAACCGGCCGGTACGTCGTGACCGCAAGCGATTGCGCCCTGAACCACTTCAGCCATCAGAGCCTTGATCAGTTCCCGACTGTCGGCATCGGCCATCAACGGCGTGGTGCTTGCCCCGAGCAGAACCGACAAACCGTTGTAAGGGATATTCCAGACCAGTTTTTGCCAGCGCGCCTGATGCAGGTTCGCCATGGCCTGGGAATCGATGCCGGTGGCGCGGAACAGCCCGGCGCCCTCCTCGACAATCGCCATGCGCGCCTGATCATCGGCTGCGGGGCCGCTGTGATAGCCAACATTCACCGCGCCGAGCGCCTGATGGGTGATGACGCCGGGTCCGTCGCGATGAACGCAGATATAGCAGAGCCCACCGAGCACGTGCAGCGAGTCGGGAAGCAACGCTCGCAGACTGTCTTCAACGTCCAGGCCATTTTGCAGCAACAACACTTTGGCATTCGGTGCCGCGGCTTGAATGATCGTCGGCGCCAGCTGCGCGTTACTGGTGGTTTTCGCGCCCACCAGCAACCAGTCACAGGGCGGCATGTCTTCGGCCGTCGAATACGCCTGAACCGGATTCAACGTCAGCGCGCCGTGCACCGCACTGTCGAGCTTCAACCCCCGCTCGGCCACCGCTGAGAATTCACTGCGCAACAGAAAATGCACATCGAAACCGGCACGCGCCAGCATCAACCCGTAGAACCCGCCGATCGCACCGGTTCCGATAATACCGATTGTCGGTTTGGTCACTGCCCCCATCATGGCAACTCCTCTGCAATTCGACTCAACGCCTGACCCACGGCTGCATTGAGCTCGGTGCGGGTCAGGCGCGATTTTAGTGCCCCGAAGAATTCACCGTCGCGCACCAAAAACAGCGCCGGCAAATAAAAAACCTGATAACGCTCGACCACCCCGCCATTGTTCCCGGCATCAATCCAGCACAGCCGATCGACGTCCAGATCGAGTCGTGGCAACTGCTCACGGGCAAAACGGCAACTGGCGCAGCCGACGCTGGTGAAAATGACCAGCGACACACCGCTCATCGCCAGCAGCCGTTGGTCGGCGTCGAAATCAGTCAGTTCCAATTCGACCACTATACTGGGTGGAACAATGTCAGATGGCCGACACATGGAGTCCGTGTTCATGGGACGTTTTATTCCTCACCCTGACGATGTGCCCGTCGAATTAACGTTGCTCAAACCTGAGTGTATTTCACGGCAACAGCTGCACACTATCAGCCTCGGGGGCATGGCTTGCAATTATCACCGGGCGTGGCGCCACGGTACGGCGCTGGAAATTCGCATGCCGACCTTGAACCCCGACATGCGTTTTCTGGGCTATGTAGCCTGGTGCCTGCGACGAAAGCGCGGCTATCTGGTAGGCATTGCCTTCGTTGACGAACAGATGATGTTCAGTGCCCGGATGGGCGAGCAAGTGTGCCAGATCGAACGTTACTGCCGCCTGCATGACGCGCATGACGATCTGCAGGAAACTCAGGCCCTGGCCCTTGAATGGGTCCAGGAGCATGCCGACGAGTTCTCCCACGAGACGGTTCGCAGGGCATTTGCGCAGGTTGTGCTGGATTAGAAGGGGTATCCTCAATTGGTTTCCCCGCGGAAACTAATTGAGAATGCCCCTTAAACCGGTGTCTGCCCATTGTCGAGCCACGGTGTAACGCGCTAAGGTTCTGCTCCCCGACGCGCTTAATTTGCTGTGCTCCGCCGCGCGGGTTCGCTGGCGGCCGGCACCCGTGACCTGACGAGTAAACGATGGCTGATTTACCGATCAACGACCTAAACGTCGCTTCCAACGAGACGCTGATCACTCCCGATCAGCTCAAGCGTGATATCCCTCTGAGCGACGCTGCCCTGCGCACCGTCACCAAGGGCCGCGAAGTCATTCGCAACATTCTTGATGGCACCGACCACCGCCTGTTTGTTGTCATCGGGCCTTGCTCGATCCACGACATCAAGGCTGCCCACGAATACGCCGAGCGCCTGAAGGCGCTTGCGGCAGAAGTGTCCGATACCCTGTATCTGGTCATGCGCGTGTATTTCGAGAAGCCACGCACCACCGTCGGCTGGAAAGGTTTGATCAACGATCCGTACCTGGACGACTCCTTCAAGATTCAGGACGGTCTGCACATCGGTCGTCAATTGTTGCTGGACCTGGCCGAGATGGGCCTGCCGACCGCAACTGAAGCCCTCGACCCGATCTCCCCGCAGTACCTGCAGGACCTGATCAGCTGGTCGGCCATCGGTGCGCGCACCACCGAATCCCAGACTCACCGTGAAATGGCCTCCGGCCTGTCCTCGGCAGTCGGCTTCAAGAACGGCACCGACGGCGGCCTGACGGTCGCTATCAACGCCCTGCAATCGGTGTCCAGCCCTCACCGCTTCCTGGGTATCAACCAGGAAGGTGGCGTGTCGATCGTCACCACCAAGGGCAATGCCTACGGTCACGTGGTACTGCGCGGTGGCAACGGCAAGCCGAACTACGATTCGGTCAGCGTCGCGCTCTGCGAGCAAGCGCTGAACAAAGCGAAGATCAAGCCGAACATCATGGTCGATTGCAGCCACGCCAACTCCAACAAGGACCCGGCCCTGCAACCGCTGGTGATGGAGAACGTCGCCAACCAGATCCTCGAAGGCAACCAGTCGATCATCGGCCTGATGGTCGAAAGTCACTTGAACTGGGGCTGCCAGGCGATCCCGAAAGACCTCGCCGACCTGCAATACGGCGTGTCGATCACCGATGCCTGCATCGACTGGTCCGCCACCGAAAACACCTTGCGCAGCATGCATGCCAAGCTCAAGGACGTGCTGCCGAAACGCGATCGCAGCTGATCACTTTTCGCCGCACAAAAAAACGCCGGGCTTAACCCGGCGTTTTTTTATGCGTTCGATTCTGTGAAAGGTTACTGGCTCAGCTTGGCTGCATGCCGCTGGTGGCGCTCCATGTAGCGTTCCACGTAGGAACACGATGGAATGACGGTGTAACCCATTTCTTCAGCGTACTCCAACGCCTTCTCGGTCAAGGCTGCCGCAATGCCGCGACCACGCAGTGCGTTGGGCACAAAGGTGCGATAGATATCCAGGGTCTGTTTCCCCAGATCCATATAGGTCAGGTAGGCACGATGACCGTCCACATTGGTCTCGAACTGATGACCAGCCTGGTCATGGTGGATGGACAACGCCTCGCTCATCACTACTCCTCGCGGGTCTGAAATTCTGACCCCTACCTTACCGATGTTTTTCCGGCGAAGGAACATCTACGCCACCCCGTGCCTGAATGGACACCGAGAAGAGCTGTACCAATCTCGCACAACCGAGCACGTATCAAATAGTAGGCACTATTGGCAGAAATGCTCAAGGTACGCTCGTCATCACGCCGATTGGCGGGTGCTGCTCCGGGTGACGCAGAGACGGCTCGACCGAAGATCTGTGTAGGTCAATAGCCTGAACATTGCCGGATGTTGAGACTTAAGACGAGCGCCCTTTGTTAAAGTCACCTGAACATGGAGAAAGATATGAGAGGCGCCACGCAAAATCCGAAAAAAAGTGTAGACGAATCCATCTAGACAGACTTTAGCCAAGACTCGGAAAAGAGCTGTGAGCGCGCGAAACTTTTCTTCGGCGGCTCGCTCAGCTCGGGCCTCCCAGCTGTATATTTTTTAAACAATGCAGTTAAAAGTTGCTCGAAAAAGAATCAACGCCTACAATTTTTTTGGCTTCTTGCTTTACGTCAGTTTACTTACGACAAGTAATGGGTAGTATGTACGCCGGCTATTTCCTCACTCTGAGGAGACAGCTAACTTAATAGAAAGTCCTTGAAGGGGAACACGATGAACAACGTTCTGAAATTCTCTGCTCTGGCTCTGGCCGCAGTTCTGGCTACCGGTTGCAGCAGCGTATCGAAAGAAACCGAAGCACGTCTGACCGCTACTGAAGACGCAGCAGCTCGCTCCCAGGCTCGTGCAGACGAAGCTTACCGTAAAGCTGATGAAGCTCTGGCTGCTGCTCAAAAAGCACAACAGACTGCTGACGAAGCTAACGAGCGTGCTCTGCGCATGCTGGACAAAGCTAGCCGCAAGTAATAATCCTTCGGGATTGTTATCAAGCCGACCCATTTTTTGGGTCGGCTTTTTTATTGCCCGCTATTTCGTACCGGCAATAAAAAACCCGCCGACGCGGTCAGCATCGGCGGGTTCCTTTCAAGCATTACTGCAACGGGTCGATCGGCGCACTCGTCACCATCGGCGCCGAGGAATTCGGCACTCCGATTTCCACCGGCAGACCATCTTCGGCGGCAACCACGTCGCGGACCACATCCCAGTTCATGCGCAGGTTGTTGGTGATGTCCTCACGCTTGAGCATCGCGTTGATCACCGCGGTGTGTTTGTCGACCACAGAAGGGTTGCCCTTGTCGTCCAGCGGCGTGTGCGCTTCCAGATACACCTTGCCGCCACTGACACCGAACTTGTACGGGTCGCTGATAATGCGCACCGACGTGCCTACCGGCACCATGCTCGCCATTTCCAGCACGTTGTTGTTGAACATGCGGAAGCAACCGTGGCTTGTGCGCATGCCGATGCCGAACTTCTTGTTCGAACCGTGGATCAGGTAGCCCGGCGTGCCCAACGTGAACTTGAACGGCCCCAACGGGTTGTCCGGGCCGGCCGGCACCACGTTCGGCAGTGGATCGCCATCGGCGGCGTGTTCGGCCTTGATCGACGCAGGAGGGGTCCATGTCGGGTTCGGCGTCTTAGCGGTGATGCTGGTATGGGCAATCGGCGAGCCCCAGCCTTCACGGCCGATACCCAGCGGGAAGGTGTACACCACGTTCCGGCCTTTCGGGAAGTAATAGAGGCGGTACTCGGCCAGGTTGATGACGATGCCTTCACGCGGGCCTGGTGGCAGGATGAAACGCGTCGGCAGCACCACTTCGGTGCCAGCGCCCGGCAGCCATGGATCGACGCCAGGGTTGGCCGCGACCATTTCCGAATAGCCCAGATCGTAGGTGGTGCCAAGGTCAGCGAAGGTATCTTCGTACTTGGCCTTGATCACCTGGACCTGACCGACGATGTCTTCACCGGGCGGTGGCAGGGGCAGCTCCAATGCTGCTACGGGACCCGCCACACAGAGGGCGGCGAGAGACAGGTAGCGGGTGACGGCAGGAAAGCGCGGCAACATCCGGAAAATCCTTCGCATGATCGACAAGGGTATAAAAACGGGATTGTACACCGGCATCTGGGAAATCGGGGAGTTGACCGATAGCAAGCAATCTATCGGGCACTAAAGCTCGAAACGCAGTTCCGGCCAGATCGGCGATGTGCCGCGTTTTTGCGATTCCAGAATGGCCCGGCACAGCGAGCACAGGCGCTGATCCTGAAACACACGGCGATCGACGCTCGACCAGCGCGGTTGTGCTGGCAACAGGCTGCCGCACAAGGTGCGGTCCGCCGAGCCGCCCAACTCCAGTTGACGGGTCACCAGATGTACCCGCACTTCCTGGCAGGCGAACAGATCCAGCTGTTCGTCAGGCTCGATCAGTTGGTAGGCAAAAAGTGACCAGGCAGGACGCGGCATCGGGGGCTCCAAATCGGGGGCGCCACCTTAGCCGAAACACCGCCGCTAGAAAAGCGTCAAAGCAGCGGTTTCAGTGTAGGCCAGACATTTTCCAGCAACTTGTCCTGGGCCCCGACAGCCGGGTGCAGTCCGTCGGACTGCATCAAGTCTGGATGACCGCCCACGCCGTCGAGAAAAAACGGCACCAACGGGATCTTTTTCTCTTCGGCCAGCGTGCTGTAGACCTTCGCGAAGGCCTCGGTATAGCGAACGCCGTAGTTGGGTGGCAATTGCATGCCGAGCAGCAGCACCTTGGCGCCACTGGCGCGGGAGCTGTCGATCATTGCTGCAAGGTTTTGTTGCAATTGCGTCGGCAGCAATCCACGCAGGCCATCGTTGCCGCCCAACTCGAGGATTACCAACTCAGGCTTATGCTCTGCAAGCAGCGCGGACAGGCGCGCCTGGCCTCCGGCGCTGGTGTCGCCGCTGATGGACGCATTGACCACCTTATCGTCGAAACCTTCGCGCTTGAGCCGTTGCTCGAGCAGGGAGACCCACCCCAAGCGGGTATCCAGCCCGAAACCCGCGCTGATACTATCGCCAACGATCAGGACTGTACCCGCCGCTGCGTTCTGGGCCATGCACATCAAGGCCAGGCCAGCACTCAAAAACCACACACGCATCGGATTCTCCATGGGCGCAAGCATTCTCACCGCGAAGAACCTCAGCAAAGTGGTTCCCAGCGCGGAAGGTGAACTGACTATCCTGCACGAACTCAGCCTGGAACTGAACAAGGGCGACAGCCTGGCCATTGTCGGCGCCTCCGGTTCCGGCAAGTCCACCCTCCTCGGCTTGCTCGCTGGCCTCGACCTGCCGAGCAGCGGCGACGTCACCCTCGCCGGGCAAGCCCTGAGCAATCTCGATGAAGACCAACGCGCACGTATCCGGGCCGAGCATGTCGGGTTTGTGTTTCAGTCCTTTCAGCTGCTCGACAGTCTCAACGCCCTGGAAAACGTCATGCTGCCGCTGGAACTCGATGGCCGCAAAGACGCCCGTGAACGCGCCACTGAGCTGCTGCAACGGGTCGGCCTGGGTCAGCGGCTGACCCATTCGCCACGCCAGCTTTCGGGTGGCGAACAGCAACGCGTGGCGATTGCCCGTGCGTTTGCCGCCGAACCCGATGTGCTGTTCGCCGACGAACCAACCGGCAACCTCGACAGCCACACCGGCGAACGCATCAGCGATCTGCTGTTCGAACTCAACCAGGAACGCGGTACAACCCTGGTGCTGGTGACCCACGACGAACGCCTGGCACATCGCTGCCGACGCCTGATCCGCCTTGAAGCCGGCCTGCTGGTCGCCCCTCTGGAGCCTTGATGGCACGCCTGCCGCTGTTGCGCCTGTTCAGTCTTGCCATCCGCCAACTGCTGCGCGACGCCCGCGCCGGTGAGTTGCGCGTGTTGTTTTTTGCCTTGCTGGTGGCCGTGGCGGCGAGTACCGCCATCGGTTACTTCGGCGCCCGCTTGAACGGTGCCATGATGCTGCGCGCCACCGAGTTTCTCGGTGCCGACCTGCTGCTTGAAGGCAGCTCTCCCGCGCGACCCGAACAGATTAAAAGCGGCACGGAGCTGGGCCTTGAGCACGCTCAGGTGGTGGAATTCTCCAGCGTTATCGCCACTGACAATGGCATTCAATTGTCCAGCATCAAGGCTGCCGACGACGTCTACCCACTGCGCGGCGAACTGAAAAGTGCCCCGGTGCCCTTCGCCCCGGAAGAACCCGGTGGCGGACCGAAACCCGGTGAAGCCTGGGTCGAAGCGCGACTGCTGACCGCGCTGGACCTGAAGATCGGCGACAGCATCGACGTCGGCATGAGAACCCTCAAACTGGCGCGAGTGCTGACCTACGAACCGGACCGCGCCGGCAATTTCTACAGCCTGACGCCGCGGGTGCTGATCAACCTCAGCGACCTCGCCGCGACCGGCGTGGTGCAACCCGGCAGCCGGGTCAGCTACCGCGAACTCTGGCGCGGTAAAGCCGAGGCGCTGGAAACCTATCGTCAATTGATCAAACCCGGCCTGGCCGCCAACCAGCGTTTGCAGGATGCACGCGATGGCAACCGACAGATCGGCGGCGCGTTGGGCAAGGCTGAGCGTTACTTGAACATGGCCAGTCTGGTGGCGGTTCTGCTGTCCGGTGTGGCGGTGGCGCTGTCGGCCACGCGCTTCGCCACCCGCCGATTCGATGCCAGTGCATTGCTGCGTTGCCTGGGGCTGTCCCGGCGGGAAACCATGGTGCTGTTCAGTTTGCAGCTGACGGTGCTCGGTCTGCTCGCCAGTATCAGCGGCGCGCTGATCGGCTGGTTCGCGCAGTTGGGTCTGTTCGCGCTGCTGCATGATTTATTGCCGACCGACGTTCCACCGGGTGGTCTGTTTCCTGCCATTGCCGGGATCGGCACCGGATTGGTGGCGTTAGCCGGTTTTGCCTTGCCACCACTGGCTGCACTGGGACGGGTTCCGCCATTGCGGGTACTGCGTCGGGACATGCTGCCGATTCCTTCCAGCACCTGGATGGTTTACGGCGCAGCATTGGGCGCCCTCGGGCTGATCATGTGGCGTCTGAGCCTGGACCTGGTGTTGACCTTCGCCCTGCTCGGTGGCGGTGTGATCGCAGCATTGGTGCTTGGCGGCTTGCTGTTGCTGCTTCTGAAGAGCCTGCGTCGAATGCTGGCGCGTGCCTCTTTGCCATGGCGCCTCGGGCTGGGCCAACTGCTGCGTCATCCGCTGGCGGCAGCGGGGCAATCCCTGGCCTTCGGTTTGATTCTGCTGTCCATGGCGCTGATCGCATTGCTGCGCGGCGAGTTACTGGACACCTGGCAGAACCAGCTCCCGAAAAACGCGCCCAACTATTTCGCGCTGAACATTCTGCCGGCGGACAAACAGGCGTTCATCGATCGCCTGATCAAATTGTCGGCGCAATCGGCGCCGCTATACCCGGTGGTACCTGGACGGCTGATCAGCGTCAACGGCGAGCCGGTGCAGGAAATCGTCAGCAAGGATTCGGCCGGTGATCGAGCGATCCAGCGCGACCTGAGCCTGACCTGGGCGGCGGATTTACCGGCAGGCAACAAAATCACGGCGGGCAACTGGTGGGCCGAACAGACGCCGGACGAGATTCCCGGTGTATCGGTGGAAGGCAAAGTCGCCGAAAGCCTGAAGCTCAAGCTCGGCGATCACATGGTGTTTACCGTGGGCGGCGTCAATCGCGAAGCGAAAGTCACCAGCCTGCGAGAGATCAACTGGGACAACTTCCAGCCTAACTTCTTCATGATCTTCCAGCCCGGCACACTGAAGGATCTGCCGGCGACCTACCTGACCAGTTTTTATCTGGCGGCCGGTCATGACCAGCAGATCGTGGATCTGTCGCGGGCGTTCCCGGCGGTGACCATCTTGCAGGTCGAAGCCTTGCTCGAGCAGCTGCGCAGCATCCTCGCCCAAGTCACCCTGGCGGTGGAATACGTGCTGTTGTTCGTGTTGGCGGCGGGGATGGCGGTGTTGTTTTCAGGCTTGCAGGCGACGCTCGATGAACGCATTCGCCAAGGCGCCTTGTTGCGAGCGCTGGGGGCCGAGCGGCAATTGTTGGTCAAGGCCCGGCGGATCGAGTTCGGCTTGCTTGGGGCGGTCAGCGGATTGTTGGCGGCGCTGGGTTCTGAACTGGTGAGTCTGGTGCTCTACCGCTACGCCTTCGACCTGCCGTGGCACCCGCATCCGTGGTTGCTGGTATTGCCGCTGATCGGCGCGGTGTTGATCGGGGGGGCCGGCGTGTTCGGCACACGTCGCGCGCTGAACGCCAGCCCCCTGACAGTCTTGCGCGAGGGTTGATAGACTCAAGCTCTCTCTACCACAAGAAGTTGCCATGAGCCGTTATCGCCCTCCCCGCACCGCTGGCACCGCGCTGATCACCCCCGAAGGTGAAGCGCGGATGCGGGCCGAGTTTCATGAGCTCTGGCATGTTCGACGGCCGCAGGTGACACAGTCAGTCAGCGAGGCCGCGGCACAGGGCGATCGCTCGGAAAACGCCGAATACACCTACGGCAAAAAGATGCTGCGCGAGATCGACAGTCGCGTGCGCTTTCTCACCAAGCGACTGGAAGCGCTCAAAGTCGTCAGCGAAAAACCGAGCGATCCGAACAAGGTCTATTTTGGCGCCTGGGTCACGATTGAAGACGAGGACGGCAAAGAGTCACGCTACCGTATCGTCGGGCCAGATGAGCTGGATTTGAAACTGGGCTTGATCAGCATCGATTCGCCGCTGGCCCGCGCACTGATCGGCAAGGCGCTGGACGCCGAAGTTCGGGTCCAGACACCGACTGGTGAGCAATGCGTGTATATCGTGGCGATCGACTATCTCTGAGCCATAGCGCTCTGAGCCTCAACGGCGGGTAATCAGCCCCTGTCGGGCAACGCGAGTCAATTGCTTGATCACTTCGGGGGCGTCCTCGAGGCTGGGCGATTGAATCACAGCCAGATCGAAACTGTCGCTGGCAAATCGAGCCAGCGATTCACCCTCTTCGACAAACTGGATCAGGAAGGCCGCAGGCCCACCGGTGCGACGTGGCCAGCCATCGAGATAACGCAAGAGTGTCGGCTGATGCTTGCCGCCAAGCAGGATTTTTGGATTGCGCTGGGTGAGGTGTGCCGTGATCGGCGCGGGGCGTATAACGGGGCTTAATGCATTCATTCTGTCGTGTCTCGGCCTCAAAAGTCTGCATGGCAGGTGAGAGGCAACACCGAACCAGCGCTTTAGCGGTATTTCGAAGCCTGTTTCAAGCTTCTATCGGCAACTGAATGAGTCACCTGGCGCCCCGCAAGTAGCTGTTTAAATCGGCGCATGGGCAGCATCCTAGAGAAGCTGACCGGACAGTGTCAAGAATGACGAGCAACAAAAAGGCCCGCGCAATGCGAGCCTTTTCATTAAGCCAGAGCGGTCAGCCAGCGATAGCGCGGTCAGCCGAGAGCTTGCCGGCACCTTCGATCAGCACCGCGATGCTGCCGCCGAGCAGGGCCAGGGCGAATTCATAACCGTTGTTGACCATGAACAGACCATGAGGGAGATGCACCGAGAAGATCGCCACCAGTGAGAGGATGGTCAGGCCGAGGGCTGCCGGGCGAACCAGCAAGCCGATGATCAAGGCCAGACCGGCGAAAAACTCGGTACCGCCCGCCAGCGTCGCCATCAGGTAACCCGGCGCCAGGCCGATGCTTTCCATGTACTGCGCGGTGCCCGCCAGACCGTAACCACCGAACGCCCCAAAGAGTTTCTGCGAGCCGTGGGCAGCGAAGATGATGCCGACGAAGATCCGCAAAACGGTCAGGCCGTAGCCAGCGCGGGTAAACAGTACCTTGTTGATCAGTGTGCTCATGCTGTGTCATCCGTTGTCAGTGTGTGTTGGTTGGCCGCTATATTAATCAGTAAATCTCATGTTAAAAGCGCAATAAATTCGCCATAACAATCAGTTTATTCGATTATTTACGTGACGCAACTTTCTGCCCCTGGGGCTCCAACGACTCCCGCTCCCGATCGAACGCCAGGTAATACTTGTTCACGCTATTAACATAGCTGACGGCGCCCATTCCCACCTGCTCCATGGCGATGCGCTCCACCTGGAAGAACCACTGATTGGGATTCAAACCGCGCCGACGAGCCTCGGCACGCATGCCCTGAACGCGCTCCGGCCCCATGTTGTAGGCCGCCAGCACGAACGCCATGCGCTCGCGCTCGTTGAGTTTGGGGCTGGCAAAGAATTTGCGGCGGATCATCGCCAGGTACTTGGCCCCGGCCTGCACATTGGCGTCGAGATTCTGAATGTTGTTGACCCCCACCCGCTGGGCGGCGGACGGGGTGATCTGCATCAGGCCGGTAGGGCCGCTGCCACCGCGGGCGTTGGGTTGCAGGGCTGATTCCTTGAACGCCAGGGCAGCCAGATTCAACCAGTCCATGCCTTGGGCTTCGGCGTGTTTCTGCAGCACCGGGCGAAGTTTCTCGAGGCGCTGCCGATCAGCCTTGGCCAATGGATAGTGCACTTGATACAGACGTCGATAGATCCGCAGGAACGCGGCATCCTGATCCGATGGTTTCTTGTAACCGGTCAGGAAGCGATCAATGCTCGCCCGCAACATTGAGGCGTCGCGGCGCACGAACCAGAATTCTTCGCCCGGTTCACTGATGAGCACCTGCCGATCGAAACGCAACTTGGACAGGATCTTGCCCCAGCGCTCGGCGATGGGTTGCTCGACGATCGTCAGGTGAAAGATTCCGCCCTGGACCATTTCCAGCACATCCTCGACCGCCAGACTGGGATCGACCCACTCGATTGTCACCGGTGGCAGTTTAAGCAGCGCGAGCTTTTGATTGATCTGGCTGACCGCGTCCCCAGCGGCACTGCCGGTGGGCAACGCCAGGGTTTTGCCGGAGAGTTGTTCGAGACGGGTGTAACGTCGCTCGCCTTTGATCCCGACCAATACCAACAGGATGTTGCTGGCAATCGGTTCACTGGTGCTGACCGCGTGGCCCGGTTGCAGGTCGAGCAGCTCCCCCGGTGCGACCAGATCACCCTCGCCGCGCTGCAAAGCGCCGATCAGTTGATCCTTGGCCTTGGGTATGATCTTGAGGGTGATTTCCTGACCGTCACGGGCGTGACCGTTGAGGTACTGCTCGAAGGCACGCAAGCGGTGGTATTCAACACCGATGGCCTGGCCCTGAACTTCGCCGGAGCTGTTGCGGCTCTGGTTGACCAACACCCGCAGCACACGACTGCTGCGGATTTCCGCCAAGTCGCGCACTTTGGTCGAAGGCACGGCTTGCAGCGGCCCGGCCAGACGCGCAACCGCCGGCATCGGCAGCAGCAACGAACAACACAGCAGTAGCAAAACCGAGGGACGTATCATCCACTCTCCAGAAAGAATACTGGGCCGATCTCAAGAGTTTTCATGAAATCGAACGACAGAAACAGAGCGCCTTGAGCGCTGGCAAAGTGCGAAAGACTGGCACAGTGATGGCACGCTAGCCACCCTGACCTGTCTCGCGGCATCAAGAGACAGCTTTAACTCGTTGTAGTTCTTGGCTTTTCTTATAAATCTACAGCTCTGATATGCTTTCCGGCCTTTGGTCCGAGGTAGCACCATGCAACTCATCGATATCGGCGTCAACCTGACCAACCCCAGTTTTGCCGACAAACACCAGGCTGTACTCGACCGCGCCTACGCGGCCGGGGTTTGCCAATTGGTGCTCACCGGCACCAGTGTCGAGGGCAGCGAACAGGCGCTGGAACTGTGCCGGCAACTGGACGAAACGGCTCAACGGCTGTTCGCCACCGCCGGCCTTCACCCCCACGGCGCCAGCGACTGGAACGCCGACAGCGCCCAGCGTCTGCGCAGTTTACTCAAGGAGCCGAACGTCGTGGCAGTGGGTGAATGCGGGCTGGATTTCAATCGTGATTTCTCGCCGCGCCCGCAGCAGGAAAAAGTCCTGGAAAAGCACTTGGAGTTGGCGGTCGAGTTGCAATTGCCGGTGTTCCTCCACGAGCGCGATGCCAGTCAGCGCTTGCTGGAAATCCTTCGCGATTACCGTGATCAATTGCCGGCCGCCGTGGTGCATTGCTTCACGGGCGAAAAGAAGGCGCTGTTCAGTTATCTCGATCTGGATTTGCACATCGGCATCACCGGCTGGATCTGTGATGAGCGCCGGGGCACGCACCTGCATCCACTGGTGAAAGAGATCAAACGGGGACGGCTAATGCTGGAAAGCGATGCGCCGTATCTGTTGCCGCGCAGTCTGCGACCCAAGCCGAAGAATGGTCGCAACGAACCGGCGTATCTGACCGAAGTATTGCGGGAAGTGGCATTGCATCGCGGGGAAAGCGAGGAAGATCTGGCGGCTCACAGCACGGCGTGTGCGCGAGCGTTCTACGGGTTGCCAATGGTCGACTGACGAACCGAACCTGTGGGAGCGGCGGTGCGACGATTCGACTTGCTCGCGAAGGCGGTACATCAGTCAACATTTTTGTCGACTGACACACCGCTTTCGCGAGCAAGTCGAATCGTCGCACCGCCGCTCCCACATTATCAGTGACTGTTGCGCATCATCTCTTTAGGCACGTACTTGCCGATCTCGAACTTGCCGATCGCCGCGCGGTGCACTTCGTCCGGGCCGTCGGCCAGACGCAGGGTGCGCTGCATCGCATACATGTAGGCCAGCGGGAAATCGTTGGACACCCCTGCCCCGCCATGGATCTGGATCGCCCGGTCGATCACCCGCAAGGCCACGTTCGGCGCAACAACCTTGATCTGAGCGATTTCGCTCTTCGCAATCTTGTTGCCAACGGTGTCCATCATGTACGCCGCTTTCAACGTCAGCAGGCGTGCCATGTCGATTTCCATTCGCGAATCGGCAATCTTGTCGATGTTGCCGCCGAGGCGTGCCAAAGGTTTACCGAACGCAGTACGGGTTACCGCCCGTTTGCACATCAGTTCCAATGCACGTTCGGCCATGCCGATTGAACGCATGCAGTGGTGAATCCGACCCGGGCCAAGGCGACCCTGAGCGATTTCGAAGCCGCGTCCTTCGCCCAACAGGACGTTTTCGTACGGCACACGGACGTTTTCGAACAACACTTCGGCATGGCCGTGGGGCGCGTCGTCATAACCGAACACGGGCAGCGGACGAACGATCTTCACGCCTGGGGCATCCACCGGCACCAGAATCATCGAGTGCTGCGCATGACGCGGCGCGTCTGGATCGCTCAGGCCCATGAAGATCAGAATCTTGCAGCGTGGATCGCAGGCGCCTGAGGTCCACCATTTTTTGCCGTTGATCACCCATTCGTCGCCATCACGCACGGCGCGGGCGGCCATGTTGGTGGCGTCGGAGGAAGCCACGTCCGGTTCGGTCATGGCGAACGCCGAGCGGATCTCGCCGCGCAGCAGCGGTTCGAGCCAGCGCTGTTTCTGTTCTTCATTGGCGTAGCGCACCAGCACTTCCATGTTGCCGGTGTCTGGCGCGGAGCAGTTGAACGGCTCGGGGCCCAGCAGCGAGCGGCCCATGATTTCGGCCAACGGCGCGTATTCGAGGTTGGTCAGGCCGGCGCCGAGTTCGGACTCAGGCAGAAACAAATTCCACAAACCTTCAGCCTTGGCCTTGAGTTTGAGCTCCTCCATGATTGCGGTCGGCTGCCAGCGATCGCCCTCGGCGACCTGGCGCTCGAACACCGCTTCGGCGGGATATACGTAGGTGTCCATGAACGCGGTCACGCGCTCACGCAGTTCTTGCACCTTGGGCGAATAAGCGAAATCCATGGGCAGCTCTACCTTTTAACGGAGGGTTTTGATGAGTTGTTCAGGTCATGCAATCGATGCTAGAACAGCTACGAAAATTTACCTAGCCTATTCTCGGCGTGTATTAACATTCATCACCGATATATGATCGGCTGATCGAGAGCCCAACAATAAGAGTGCAGCGCAATGAATCTGAGCAAGGTCGACCTCAACCTTTTCATCGTCTTCGACGCGATCTACACCGAAGCCAACCTGACCCGTGCAGGGCAGATTGTCGGCATTACTCAACCGGCGGTCTCGAACGCTCTGGCCCGTCTGCGGGAGACCTTCAATGATCCGCTGTTCGTGCGTACCGCTCAGGGCATGGTCCCGACGCCCATGGCGCAGAACATTATCGGGCCGGTGCGTAACGCCCTCTCCTTGCTGCGGGTGTCGGTGCAGGAAAGCCGTATTTTCAACCCGTTGCAGGCGGTCAAGACCTACCGCATCAGCATGACCGACCTCACCGAAGCGGTAATCCTGCCGGCACTGTTCCAGCGCCTGCGGCGTCTGGCGCCGACGGTGATCATTGAAAGCTTTCTGTCCAAGCGCCGCGAAACCACCAAGGAACTGGCGGCCGGGCGCCTCGATTTCGCCGTCGATGCGCCGCTCAACACCGACCCGCAAGTGCGCCACGTCAAGTTGATGGAAGACCGTTACGTGTGCGCCATGCGCAAGGGCCATCCGCTGGCGGGCAAAGAGAAATTCACCCTCGATGATTACCTGTCGCTGACCCATATCCATATTTCCAGCCGTCGCAGTGGTCTGGGCCATGTCGACCTGGCCTTGGGCAAAATGGGCATTCAGCGCAAGATCGCCCTGCGATCCCAGCATTACTTGATGGCGTCGCAAGTGCTGCAACAGACCGACATGGTGATGACCGTGCCGGAACGCTTTGCCCGTCGCCATGATTTGTACTCGGTGAACCTGCCGGTCAACGATGTGCCGCCGGTAGAAACCCACCTCTACTGGCACGAAAGCACCGACCAGGACCCGGCCAACCGCTGGATGCGCGAGCAGATGATCGAGTTGTGCCAGCAGGTGACGGCACATGAGAAGAAGCTCGACAAAGTGTAGGACTTGGCACCCCGTCATCGTTCTTCGTCGGAACGCCGCCCGGAGCAAGCCCGCTCCCACATTCGATCGCATTCTTTCTGAAAGAACTGGGTTAAATGTGGGAGCGGGCTTGCTCGCGAATGGACCCGCAAGAACACTGAAGATTCATGCTGCTTGACGTAAACGTCAACCTGACATTAGCTTAGCGCCATGACCTTTTTCGAGCGCTTCCATGAGCAGCCAGACCTATAGCATTTCCGACCTCGCCCGCGAGCTCGACATCACCACCCGGGCCATTCGCTTTTATGAAGAGCAAGGCCTGCTCAGCCCCGAGCGACGCGGTCAGGAACGCATCTACTCGCCCCGTGACAAGGTCAGCCTGAAGCTGATCCTGCGGGGCAAGCGCATTGGTTTCTCCCTGGCCGAATGCCGCGAGCTGATCGAACTCTACGATCCCTCCGGCGGCAATCAGAAACAGCTGCAAACCATGCTGACCAAAATCGCCGAACGTCGTGAACAGCTCGAGCAGCAGATGCTCGACATCGAACAGATGAAGCTGGAACTGGACACCGCGCAGGAGCGTTGCACCCAGGCGCTGGAACAGACGATCAAAAACCAGCAGGTCATTCAGTAGGTCTACACAAATCTAATGTGGGAGCGGGCTTGCTCGCGAAAGCGATCAGTCAGCCAGCATCAATGTTGAATGTAAGTCCGCTTTCGCGAGCAAGCCCGCTCCCACATTTGAACAGTGTTCGTCCATAACAATAGGTCAATCCCATGTCCCTACCCACTCACGTACGCCTGGTCGAAGTCGGCCCACGCGACGGTCTGCAAAACGAAGCCCAACCCATCAGCGTTGCGGACAAGGTGCAACTGGTCGACGCGCTGACCGCCGCCGGTCTCGGCTATATAGAAGTCGGCAGTTTTGTTTCGCCCAAATGGGTACCGCAAATGGCCGGTTCCGCCGACGTCTTCGCGCAGATCCAGCGTAAGCCTGGCGTGACTTATGGTGCACTCGCCCCCAACCTGCGCGGGTTTGAAGACGCCATCGCGGCCGGGGTCAAGGAAGTCGCGGTGTTCGCCGCCGCGTCGGAATCGTTTTCCCAGCGCAATATCAATTGCTCGATCAGCGAAAGCCTGGAGCGTTTCGTGCCAATCATGGACGCCGCCAGGCAACACGGGGTCAGCGTGCGCGGTTACGTGTCCTGTGTGCTGGGCTGCCCTTACGAAGGAAACGTCGCGCCGGAACAAGTCGCTCGAGTCGCTCGCGAGCTCTATGCGATGGGCTGCTATGAAGTTTCCCTGGGCGACACCATCGGCACCGGCACCGCTGGCGCGACCCGCAAGATGTTCGAGGTGGTGTCGGCCGACGTACCCCGTGAAAAACTGGCCGGGCACTTCCACGACACTTATGGCCAGGCCATGGCCAACATCTACGCCAGCCTGCTGGAAGGCATCTCGGTGTTCGACAGCTCCATCGCCGGCCTCGGTGGCTGCCCATACGCCAAGGGCGCCAGCGGTAACGTCGCCACCGAAGACGTGGTTTACCTGCTCAATGGCCTGGGAATCGAGACCGGTATCGACCTGGACGCCTTGATTCTGGCCGGTCAGCAGATTTGCACGGTGCTGGGGCGACCGACCGGTTCGCGCGTGGCCAAGGCTCGTAGCGCACAGTGAGTGCGCGGATGTGTCCGGGTGTTACCGCTGCGTCTGAAACGTGGGGCGCAAGCGAGTAACACGGAAACAAATTGTCGGGTTTTGACTGAACGAAAAATCCGACAAAAACTTAATGCATTGATTTTAAAGGCTTTTTAAAAGTTGGCACGGCTTCTGCTGTCTCTACTGCATAACAAGAACAAAAAAAGCGGCAAACCTAATAAAAATAAGACGTAACGACTCTGACATAACAAAAACAACACGGCAGAGACGCAGCTAACAGATTTTTTTGGAGAGGATGTGCTTTTCAGGGTGCTTTTCGGAGTAACCCGCAACCGGGCAGAGAACAATAAAACTACCTTCAGGTAGCTCCCGAACTGGTTGGATCGTTTAGCGAAAAAGTAGATCAGCGCTCAAAAAAATACGTTTGCTCTTGATCCCGGATGGGGATCGACAAAAACAGCGGTAAAGGGCCACGGTTTCCAAAAACAACAAAAGACCGCCCCTCAATAATAAAAAAAGAGCACGCGCAACGACAAAATTAAAGGGGAGCTTCGGCTCCCCTTTGTGCTTTCTGGCGTTTGACTTTCCCCCTATCCAAATGTGGGAGCGGGCTTGCTCGCGAAAGCGGTGTGTCAGTCAACATTTTCGTCGGCTGATACACCGCTTTCGCGAGCAAGCCCGCTCCCACAGGGGATTGTGGTCAGCCTTTGATATCGCGCAATTCCTCGATGCTGATCTCGCGCATCCGAAACTTCTGAATCTTCCCGGTTACGGTCATCGGAAACTCTTCGACGAACTTGAAGTAACGCGGTGTCTTGAAGTGCGCGATGCGCTCCTTGCACCAGGCTTGCAGCTCCTGCTCGGTGGCGCTGTGGCCCGGATGGAACTTGATCCACGCGACAATCTCTTCGCCATACCGCGAGCACGGAATCCCGATCACTTGCACATCCGCGACTGCCGGATGGGTGAAGAAGAACTCTTCCAACTCCCGCGGGTAAATATTCTCACCACCACGGATGATCATGTCCTTGTTACGTCCGGCAATGCATACGTAGCCTTCGTCGTTCATGCTCGCCAGATCACCGGTGTGCATCCAGCCAGCCTGGTCGATGGCTTCCGCGGTGCCTTGCGGGTTGTTCCAGTAACCGAGCATCACGCTGTAGCCGCGGGTGCACAGCTCACCGATAGTGCCGCGCGGCACCAGGTTGCCCGCCTCGTCGATGATCTTGCTTTCCAGTTGTGGCTGGGTGCGACCGACGGTGGTGACGCGCAATTCCAGTTCGTCTGACGGACCGGTCTGCAATGACACCGGACTTGTTTCCGTCATGCCGTAGGCAATCTGCACTTCGCTCATGTGCATCTCACTGATGACCCGACGCATCACTTCGATCGGACAGGTCGCCCCGGCCATGATCCCGGTGCGCAGGCTCGACAGATCAAATTCAGCGCGCTTGGGCTGATCGAGCATGGCGATGAACATGGTCGGTACGCCGTAAAGCGCGGTGGCCTTTTCTTCGGCGACGGTGGCCAATGTCAGCAGTGGATCGAACGCATCGTTGGGGTAAATCATGGTGCTGCCGTGGGTCATGCAACCGAGGTTGCCCATGACCATGCCGAAGCAGTGATACAGCGGCACCGGGATGACCAGACGATCACTCGCGCTCAGGCCGAGGCTTTCGCCGACCATGTAACCGTTATTGAGAATGTTGTAGTGACTGAGGGTCGCGCCCTTCGGGAAACCAGTGGTGCCGGAGGTGTACTGGATGTTCACCGCCTGGTCGAAATGCAGGCTGTGCTGACGTTCGCTCAATTGCTCTGCCGACACGCTCCCCGCGAGATCGGTCAATTGCGACCACGGCAGGAAACCCGATGGCGGCTGAGCATCAAGGCTGATGACACCGCGCAGTTCCGGCAGTCGTTCACTCTGCAATTTTCCGATGGAGTGCTCAGCCAGCTCGGGAACGAGGCCTTGCAGCATCCCGTGATAGTCGGAGGTCTTGAAGGCGCCTGCGCAGACCAGCCATTGGCAACCGGATTGCTTCAACACATATTCGAGTTCGGAGCTGCGGTAGGCCGGATTGATGTTGACCAGAATTACGCCAATTTTCGCGCTGGCGAACTGACTGATACACCATTGGGCGCAGTTCGGTGCCCAGATACCCAGGCGATCACCGGTCTGCAAACCCAGCGCCAACAGCGCTCTGGCATGCAGGTCCACGGCTTCGGCCAATTGCTGCCAGGTGTAGCGCAACTGTTGATGGCGCACGACCAGCGCCTCCCCGGTCGGATACTGCGCGACGGTGTTATCGAACGCCTGGCCGATGGTCATCGCCAGCAAGGCTTTGTCCTGGGAACCACGGGTGTAACTGCGCTGCGGGCTTGCACTGGGTTGATCCATGACGACCCCTATTGTCTTTATTTATGGGTTGCCGACGGTCACCTGTGGGAGCGGGCTTGCTCGCGAAGGCGTCGTGTCAGTTGACATTAACTTTGACTGACACACCGCTTTCGCGAGCAAGCCTGCTCCCACAGGGATGGTCCGCGTTCTTTCTTGAACTGGCTCTACTCTCGCTCAAGTTGACGTTAACGTAAAGGGTGATTGACAGCCATTCGTCACAGGCTTACGTTAACGTAAAGGTGAGAGCCACATCACTGCCCTCCCTACCCTACAAAAAAGCCAAAAGGTGACCCATGAGCTACCCATCCCTGAACTTTGCCCTCGGTGAAACCATCGACATGCTGCGCGATCAGGTTCAGTCCTTCGTCGCCAAAGAGATCGCACCACGCGCCGCTCAAATCGACATCGACAACCTGTTCCCCGCCGACCTGTGGCGCAAATTCGGCGACATGGGCCTGCTGGGCGTGACCGTCCCGGAAGAATACGGCGGCGCTGGCTTGGGTTACCTGGCCCACGTGGTGATCATGGAAGAAATCAGCCGTGGTTCGGCGTCCGTCGCCCTGTCCTACGGCGCGCACTCCAACCTTTGCGTCAACCAGATCAACCGCAACGGCAATCACGAACAGAAAACCAAATATCTGCCGAAGCTGATCAGCGGCGAACACATCGGCGCCCTGGCCATGAGCGAACCGAATGCCGGTTCTGACGTGGTGTCGATGAAACTGCGCGCCGACAAGCGCGGCGATCACTACGTCCTGAACGGCAGCAAGACTTGGATCACCAACGGTCCGGACGCCAACACCTACGTGATCTACGCCAAGACCGACCTGGAAAAAGGCCCTCACGGCATCACCGCGTTCATCGTAGAGCGTGATTCCAAAGGCTTCAGCCGCAGCAACAAATTCGACAAGCTCGGCATGCGCGGTTCCAACACCTGCGAGCTGTTCTTCGACGACGTCGAAGTACCGGAAGAAAACATCCTCGGCGTGCTCAACGGTGGCGTGAAAGTGCTGATGAGCGGCCTCGATTACGAACGCGTTGTCCTGTCCGGCGGCCCGACCGGGATCATGCAGGCCTGCATGGACTTGATCGTGCCGTACATCCACGACCGCAAGCAGTTCGGCCAAAGCATCGGCGAATTCCAGCTGATCCAGGGCAAAGTCGCCGACATGTACACCCAACTCAACGCCAGCCGTGCCTACCTGTATGCGGTAGCGCAAGCGTGCGAACGCGGCGAAACCACCCGCAAGGATGCCGCAGGCGTGATCCTCTACAGCGCCGAACGCGCCACGCAAATGGCCCTCGACGCGATCCAGATTCTCGGTGGCAACGGCTACATCAACGAATTCCCGGCCGGTCGTCTGCTGCGTGACGCCAAGCTGTACGAAATCGGTGCCGGCACCAGTGAGATCCGTCGCATGCTGATCGGTCGCGAACTGTTCAACGAAACCCGCTAAACGGAGCTGTCCATGGCTATCCTGCATACCCAGCTCAACCCCCGTTCGGCGGAGTTCGCGGCCAACAGCGCGGCGATGCTCAAACAGGTCGACGACCTGCACACCCTGCTCGCTAAAGTGCAGCTAGGTGGCGGCCCGAAGGCGCAAGAGCGCCACACCTCGCGGGGCAAACTGCTGCCTCGTGAACGGATCAATCGCCTGCTCGATCCGGGTTCGCCGTTTCTCGAAATCAGCCAATTGGCGGCCTACGAGGTTTATGGCGAAGATGTTCCGGCCGCTGGCGTGATTGCCGGGATCGGCCGTGTGGAAGGCGTCGAATGCATGATCGTCGCCAACGACGCCACCGTAAAAGGTGGCTCGTATTACCCGCTGACCGTGAAAAAACACCTGCGCGCCCAAACCATCGCCCAGCAGAATCGCTTGCCGTGCATCTATCTGGTGGACTCGGGCGGCGCCAACCTGCCGCGGCAGGATGAAGTGTTCCCGGACCGTGAGCACTTCGGACGGATCTTCTTCAACCAGGCCAACATGAGCGCCATGGGCATCCCGCAAATCGCGGTGGTCATGGGTTCCTGCACCGCCGGTGGCGCGTACGTGCCGGCTATGGCCGACGAAGCAATCATGGTGCGCGAGCAAGCGACGATTTTCCTCGCCGGCCCGCCGCTGGTAAAAGCCGCGACCGGTGAAGTGGTCAGCGCCGAAGACCTTGGCGGGGCCGATGTGCACTGCAAGATTTCCGGGGTGGCCGACCACTACGCCGAGAGCGATGAACACGCCTTGGCCATTGCCCGACGCAGCATCGCCAACCTCAACTGGCGCAAGCTCGGCGAAGTGCAACAGCGCACGCCCATCGCCCCGCTGTACAACAGCGACGAGCTCTACGGCGTGGTGTCGGCGGATGCCAAGCAGCCGTTCGACGTGCGCGAAGTGATCGCGCGGTTGGTGGACGGTTCGGTGTTCGACGAATTCAAAGCACTGTTCGGGACGACCCTGGTGTGCGGCTTTGCCCACTTGCACGGTTACCCGATCGCGATCCTCGCCAACAACGGCATTCTGTTCGCCGAAGCCGCGCAGAAAGGCGCGCACTTCATCGAACTGGCCTGCCAGCGCGGCATTCCACTGCTGTTCCTGCAAAACATCACCGGTTTCATGGTCGGCCAGAAATACGAGGCCGGCGGCATCGCCAAGCACGGCGCCAAACTGGTGACCGCCGTGGCGTGCGCCAAGGTGCCGAAATTCACTGTAATCATCGGCGGCAGTTTCGGTGCCGGTAACTACGGCATGTGTGGGCGAGCTTACGATCCACGCTTCCTGTGGATGTGGCCGAACGCACGCATCGGCGTGATGGGCGCCGAGCAGGCCGCGGGTGTTTTGGTGCAGGTGAAACGCGAGCAGGCCGAACGCAGTGGCCACGGTTTCAGTGCCGAGCAGGAAGCCGAGATCAAGCAACCGATCCTCGACCAGTATGAAGAACAGGGTCATCCCTACTACTCCAGCGCCCGTTTGTGGGACGACGGCGTCATCGACCCGGCGCAAACCCGCGATGTATTGGCCCTGGCCTTGTCGGCTTCGCTGAACGCGCAAATAGAACCGAGCCGCTTCGGCGTGTTCCGGATGTGATTTTATGTGGTAGCGGGCTTGCTCGCGAAGGATTCACCGCGGTCTATCTGATGCACCGCGTTATCGTTCTTCGCGAGCAAGCCCGCTCCCACATGAGTTGTGGAGACGGACAAATATGAGCGACTTCAACACCCTCGAACTGCTGACCGACCCGCGTGGTTTCGCGACCCTGTGGCTCAGCCGTGAAGAAAAGAACAACGCGTTCAACGCCGAAATGATCCGCGAACTGATCCTCGCGCTGGACAAAGTGTCGAGCGACACCAGCCTGCGATTTCTGCTGGTGCGCGGACGCGGCAAGCATTTCAGCGCCGGCGCGGATCTGGCCTGGATGCAGCAATCGGCCGAACTCGATTACCACACCAACCTCGACGACGCCCGGGAACTGGCGGAGTTGATGTACAACCTCGCCAAGCTGAAAGTCCCGACGCTGGCGGTGGTGCAAGGCGCTGCATTCGGTGGTGCGCTGGGCCTGATCAGTTGCTGCGACATGGCCATCGGCGCCGATGACGCGCAGTTCTGCCTGTCGGAAGTGCGCATCGGCCTGGCCCCGGCGGTGATCAGTCCGTTCGTGGTGCAAGCCATCGGCGAACGCGCGGCACGTCGCTATGCGCTGACTGCCGAGCGTTTCGGCGGACAACGAGCGCGGGAAATCGGCTTATTGTCGGAGAGTTATCCAATCGCTGAGCTGGAGCAAAAAGTCGAACAGTGGATCGACAACCTGCTGCTCAACAGCCCGGCCGCCATGCGCGCCAGCAAGGAATTGCTGCGCGAAGTCGGCCACGGCGCACTGACCCCGGCACTACGCCGCTACACCGAAAACGCCATCGCCCGCATCCGCGTCAGCCTCGAAGGTCAGGAAGGCCTGCGGGCCTTTCTGCAAAAACGTCCGCCGAGCTGGCAAGCCGAAACCACCACCAAGGAGCCGCGTTGATGAGCGCACCTGTTCTCACCACCCTGCTGGTGGCCAACCGCGGCGAAATCGCTTGCCGGGTGATGCGCACCGCCAAAGCCCTGGGCCTGACCACCGTGGCCGTTCATAGCGCCACTGACCGTGAAGCCCGACACAGCCGCGAAGCGGATATCCGCGTCGACCTCGGTGGCAGCAAAGCCGCCGACAGTTATCTGCAAATCGACAAACTGATCGCCGCCGCCAAAGCCAGTGGCGCTCAGGCGATTCATCCGGGTTATGGCTTTCTTTCCGAGAACGCCGGGTTCGCCCGCGCGATCGAAGAAGCCGGCCTGATTTTCCTCGGCCCGCCCGCCTCGGCCATCGACGCGATGGGCAGCAAATCCGCCGCCAAAGCCTTGATGGAAACCGCCGGCGTGCCGCTGGTGCCCGGCTATCACGGTGAGGCTCAGGACCTCGACACCTTCCGCGACGCCTGCGAACGCATCGGTTATCCGGTGCTGCTCAAGGCCACCGCGGGGGGCGGCGGCAAAGGCATGAAAGTGGTCGAGGATGTCCGCCAGTTGGCCGAAGCCCTGGCCTCGGCCCAGCGTGAAGCGAAATCCTCGTTCGGCGATTCGCGGATGCTGGTGGAGAAGTACCTGCTCAAACCGCGCCACGTGGAAATCCAGGTCTTCGCCGACCAGCATGGCAACTGCCTGTACCTCAACGAACGTGACTGCTCGATCCAGCGTCGGCACCAAAAAGTCGTTGAAGAAGCACCCGCTCCAGGCTTGAGCCCGGAACTGCGCCGCGCCATGGGCGAAGCCGCCGTGCGATCGGCACAGGCCATCGGTTACGTCGGCGCCGGTACCGTGGAGTTTCTGCTGGATTCCCGCGGTGAGTTCTTCTTTATGGAGATGAACACGCGCCTGCAGGTCGAGCACCCGGTCACCGAAGCCATCACCGGCCTCGATCTGGTGGCCTGGCAGATTCGTGTGGCTCGTGGCGAAGCGCTGCCGATGACCCAAGCCGAGGTTCCGCTGATCGGCCATGCCATCGAAGTGCGGTTGTATGCCGAAGACCCGGGCAATGATTTCCTGCCGGCGACCGGTCGACTGGAGCTGTATTGTGAATCCGCGCAAGGTCCGGGACGGCGGGTGGACAGTGGTGTCGAAGAAGGCGACGAGATTTCGCCATTCTACGACCCGATGCTCGGCAAACTGATTGCCTGGGGCGAGGATCGTGAACAGGCGCGACTGCGGCTGCTGAGCATGCTCGATGAGTTCGCCATTGGCGGGCTCAAGACCAACATCAACTTCCTGCGCCGGATCGTCGGCCATCCGGCGTTTGCTGCGGCCGAACTGGATACCGGGTTCATTCCGCGTTATCAGGAAGAACTGCTGCCAGTCGCCTCGGACCTCAGTGACGAATTCTGGCAAGCCGCCGCCCAGGCGTTTGCCCAAAGCCAGCCGAGTTCTCCACGAGCCGATGACCCGGTTTCGCCTTGGGCCAACAGCAATGGTTTCCGTGCCGGACTGCCGATAGAAATCACACTGCACTTGAGTTGTGAAGGCCAGGATCGCGCGCTGACGTTGGGCGCCGCTGATGCCCACACAGCCCAACTCAAGGGCGAACAACTGCTGACCGAGCACAACGGCCTGCGCCGCCAGCATCGGGCAATCCGCCGAGGCGACGTTCTGTATCTGCAATGGGAAGGTGAATTGCGCCGCATCGAGTCCTACGACCCGATCAGCGCCGTCGAGGCCAGTCACAGCCATCACGGCGGGCTGACCGCCCCCATGAATGGCAGCATCGTGCGGGTATTGGTGGAAGCCGGGCAAACGGTCGAAGCCGGGGCGCAGTTGGTGGTGCTGGAGGCGATGAAGATGGAGCACAGCATTCGTGCACCACACGCCGGGGTGATCAAGGCGCTGTATTGCCAGGAAGGCGAGATGGTCAGCGAAGGCAGTGCGTTGGTCGAGTTTGAAGAAGCATGAAATGAAGATCGGCCCTACGTCTTGCGAGGACCGATCTGATTAGAACCTGGCTGTCGCCTGAACCACTACGCCGATAATTCGACACTCTTCGGTGTAAAGGGCTTTCGGATACGTCGGATTGAGCGGGACCAGGTAACGCTGCCCGCCCTCTTCCATCAGTTTGCGAAAGGTCGCCTCGGCGCTGTCGGGCCATTGGGCGATCACCAGCTTTCCGGGTTCCGGCACGATGGCCGGGTCCACCAAGATCATCATGCCCTCGGCAATGCTGATACCCGTGGGCGCGGTCATCGCATCGCCCACCACACTCAGCCAGAAGGCCGGGCCCTGGGCGTGGTAGTCGGTCAGCTCGAAGCGTTCCTCCTTGCGATACACCGTCAGCTCACCATCGCGCAGCTGCGCCGGCTCCTTCCAGTCACTGACCGGGTAGCGGAAGTACGGGTTGTACTTCAGCGCCAGAGGCATCTCCTCCTCTTCCAGGATGAGTGGTTCGCGGATCACCAGCGCCACTTCGAGAAAGTCCATGCCCAGCGCCTTCAACACACGGTTCATGTTGACGACGCCGGGGTCGCGGCGTTTGTTCAGCCAGTGGCCGACGCCGCCCTGGGACATCCCGAGGCGATCTGCGAGTTCTTCTTGAGTGACTTTGAGTTCACTCATCTTGGCCTTGACCAATTCAATCCATTTATCCATGTGCGGCACCATACGTGGGCGCCTCCGGCCATCAAAACACAAATTGTAGTATTTAATCTCTCGTCATAAATACAGTACGTACTAGGATTGGTTCACGGATCTGAATCTATCACGGAGCTTGCCATCGCCATGTCCATCCCCTGCAACGACCTGCCTGACATGCAAATCGACACTTCCCTCACCTCGCCAAAAGGCTCTGCCGCCGCGCAACGAGCGCTGGACTATTACTTGAAACCAGCTGTTTCAGAGGAAGTGGTCGAAGAACGTTTCTTTGACGTAAACCGCAACATCAGCTGCGAAGAGGCGCTGGTCCATGCCACGGATTTGCTACGTTGTGCCGCCGCCATCGCGTACGAGTCAGCCAGCAATTTGCAGGGCGCAAGTCGGGACCTGGCGTTTTCGGCGGTGCACATGATCGACATGGCCAAGGCGATGGTGGATCGATCCCTGGAGGGCGATCAGAACGGGTGAGACACGGGTGCTGACGAGGAGGACGGGAAAGAATTTTCCAATCGTGCAGGTAAAAACATTTGACTTGCAAACGAGAATGATTATTATTGCATGCAGCTGGTCGCGAGATCAGTCGATTGTCCAAGTGACCTTAGGTCGGTCTCCTGGACTATCTCCTCATCAGGCTAATCACGGTTTTTGACCCGGCTTTTTGCCGGGTCTTTTTTTTGCCAGTTATTCTGGCTTTACCTTCAGGCTAATGAAGTCTTTAGGTGTTGCAAATTCAAACGGCGCGGATGATATCAAAAGAATATCCGTTGGCAAGAGAAGCCCAGCATCATTGGCCAAAACTGATCAAAAAATAGCGCTTGAGAATCAATCGTACAGTCTCTAAGCTGCGTCGGCGTCAAGGAGGACGCCCCCCGCTTCAGCCCAGAATTTCCCCCGGTTTTTCACTTCCCAGCGTGTAAAGTAGCAGCCATAAAAATCATATTCAGGAATCGACTATGACCGTGGCTAAATCCTCTTTCGACATCAGTGCCAACTTCGACAGTGGCAACATTGAAGTGCTGGACATCAGCAATCCGTTGCAAGCTCTGCTGGCCATCAAGCCAGACACCCGCAGCCAGCACTTTCAATGGTTCCACTTCAAGGCCAGCGGTCTGCATGTCGGTCAGGAACACTGGTTTCGTCTGAACAATGCCAGCAAGTCCTCCTACAACAAAGCCTGGGATGGTTATCAGGCGGTGGCGTCCTATGACCACGTCAACTGGTTCCGGGTGCCGACCATTTTCGAAGGTGACTGCCTGCGCTTCAGCCTTGAGGCCACCGCCACCCACGCCTGGTTTGCTTACTTCGAACCCTACAGCCGCGGTCGCCATGACTGGTTGATCGAGCAAGCGCTGACCAAGGCCGGCACCAAACTGCTGGCCACCGGCAAGAGTGTCGAAGGTCGGGATATCCAGCTGCTGCGTAAAGGCACGGGCGCCGAAGGTCAACGCAAGGTCTGGATCATCGCCCAGCAACACCCCGGCGAACACATGGCCGAATGGTTCATGGAAGGCGTGATCGAACGTCTCGAAAAACACGACGATCCGCTATTGAACAAACTGCTGACTAGCGCCGATCTGTATTTGGTGCCGAACATGAACCCGGACGGCGCTTTCCATGGTCACCTGCGCACCAACGCCATGGGCCAGGACCTGAACCGCGCCTGGCAGAGCGCCAGCCAGGAAATCAGCCCGGAAGTGCTGTTCGTTCAGCAGCAGATGGAAAAGTACGGCGTGGACCTGTTCCTCGACATCCATGGCGATGAAGAAATCCCCTACGTGTTCACCGCCGGCTGCGAAGGCAACCCGGGTTACACGCCACGGATCGAAAAACTCGAAGAGCACTTCCGCAGTCATCTGAAGCACCTGACCAAGGACTTCCAGACCAAGCACGGCTACACCCGCGACGAACCGGGCAAAGCCAACATGACCCTGGCGTGCAACAGCGTCGGCGAGAAATTCGACTGCCTGTCGCTGACCCTCGAAATGCCCTTCAAGGACAACAACGATGCGCCGAATGCGCTGACCGGCTGGTCTGGCAAACGCTCGAAACAATTGGGCAAGGATGTGCTGACCACCGTTGCTGACATGGTCGATACCTTGCGCTGAATGATCAGAATCAAAAGATCGCAGGCTTCGCCAGCTCCTACGCCGATCGTGTGAACCGCACGAATCTTTGTAGGAGCTGCCGCAGGCTGCGATCTTTTAGCCGCGATCCTTGCCCCGCAACATGCTGTCCAGCACGTCATCGCGGCGCACCCAACCGTGAAACAACGCCGCCGCCAAATGCAGCAGCACCGTCAGGAACAACAAATACGCCAGATACCCGTGAGCCTTGCGCAGGATCGCAAATACCTGCGCATTCGCCGGTACGATCGGTGGCAATTGCAACGAGCTGCTGAGCATCACCGGGTCGCCGGCCGCCGAAATCATCGCCCAGCCCAGCAGCGGCAGGATCAGCATCAACGCGTACAACAAGACATGCGAAGCCTTGGCCGCCAGCGCTTGCCAACCCGGCAGATCCGCCGGCAGCGGTGGCTGTTGAGTGGAAAAGCGCACGGCCAGGCGCACGATCACCAACAGCAGAATCGCGACGCCCAAAGGTTTGTGCAGATGAATAAGCCACTGATGACGCTCGGACACCGAAGCGGCCATGCCCGCGCCGATAAACAGCATGGCAATGATCATCAGCGCCATCAGCCAGTGCAGCAATCGCGCTAAAGGCGCGAAGTGGTTCGCTTGAGCGCTCATTGACGAGACTCCTGTTTATTCGCAGAGGGCAACTGGCTGACTTCGCTGGTACGACGCAAGTAGGAAGTGGCGTACCCCGCTGAACGAGCGGCGAGCAATGGGTCGTCGGAACCTTCTATGCCGGCGGGCAGTACCAGCGGGTCATAGTTGATGTCACGGCATTCGCCATTGAGTTGCGGCTGGGTGCTTTCGAGCACCAGGGTGCCGGCGTTCAACACTTTGCGACCCTCGGGCCAGGCCTTGCTGGCGTCATTGACCGGATCACCGGGGTTGGCCAGGGTGATATTCAGCTGCCAACGCAGCGGCCCTGCGGAAATGCGCTGTACCAAGTCCTTTTCCAGGAAATCACCACCCTCAGGCGCCGTAGCACCCGCGGCATCCTGAGCGACTGGCACCATGCTCCAGCGCACCGCCTGCCGTTGTCCTGCAGCGTTCACCAGGTAAAACGCATTGACGCTGTTGTAGGTTTCCGTCACGTAACTGGCCGACGGCTTGGCGGTTTTGATCCAGGCCAGGAACGGTGCAGCTTCCGGATGCGAGCCGAAGAACGCCGGCACCGCAGTGGGGTTCGGCTTGCCGGTGGCCGGGTCCGGTGACTGAGCTTGTTGCAATTGGTAGAACGCTTCGGGCGTGCCCACCGGGAACACCGGCATGCTGTTCATCCCGGTGCGCCATTGCTGGCCGTTGGCCTGGGTGAATCGCAAGGCCAGACTGCGGATCGGCACGCTGTTGTCTGGCGCATAAGGATTACCGGCCGGCAATGCGAAACGCCCGACCACCGGGGTCCGCGCTACATTGAACACCTGAGCGCTGGAATAGCTGCGCGCCTCACCGCTGCTCTCGAAGTGCCCGATCACGCATACACCTTTGGAGTGGTTACGCCGGAAGCCCGGGTGCACGCCGTTGTTGGTCTCCAGCACATTGATCAGTTTTTTCGGCGTCAGACGCTGTGGGTCAAAGGTGCCGTTGACGTAGGCAAAAGCCCCGGCCACTGCGGCAACCACCACAGCGATACCCGCCAGACGTAATGTCACGCTCGCGGCACTCAAGGGTGGCCGGGTTGGCGGTGATGAGCGATCTACCATGAAAGACTCCAGGGCCATCGGCCACAAGTGAGAAGGATCAAGCAGACGAACCCCACGGCGGTTTATTCCATCGCGCGGTGTTTATTTTTTCAGGCGTGGAATAACCTCGAATGCCGGGCGTCTTCCTGGTGTCCGGTCTCACAAATACGTTCCTTTTTGGCGAGTGGCTGTTGTTGCCAGACAAGGCGCCGCGACGAGTCATAGCCCGCTATGGCGAGGAGCGGCAACGCAGTATGGCGACAACAGACGCCGCCAAAAAGGAAACGTATTTGTGAGACCGGACACTCACCACAGCGTAGTGACTAGCCAGAACTTCATGAACGATATCGACGAACAACTGCGAGAAATCATTCCCAGATTGCGCCGGTTTGCCGTGTCGTTGACGCGCAATCCCAGCAGCGCCGACGACCTGGTGCAGTCTTGCCTTGAGCGCGCGCTGTCGAGTTGGGGCGACAAACGCCCCGACGGCGACTTGCGCGCCTGGTTGTTTTCGATTCTGTATCGACAGTTTCTCGATGCTCACCGGCGCTCCCGGCGTTATGCGCGGATGCTCGAATTCTTTACCGGGCGTGACGATACACAGCCGTCGGTGGAACGCACCGTGATCGCCCAATCGACCCTGAAAGCCTTCGACCAACTCACCACCGAACAACGTGCCCTGCTGCTCTGGGTCTCGGTCGAAGGCTTGAGTTATAAAGAGGTCGCCGAGATTCTCGACGTCCCCACCGGCACCGTGATGTCCCGCCTGTCCCGTGCCCGCCAGGCCTTGCGCCAGTTGAGCGACGGCGAAATCACCCGCCCTTCTCTGCGGATACTCAAATGATCAGCATGCCCCCAAGCGAGCGTGACCTGCACGCCTACGTCGACCATCAACTCAGCGATGCCGACCGACGTCTGGTGGAGACTTTTCTGGCCAGCAACACTGAAGTGGCTGCACACGTGCGTGCCTGGCAGCAGGACGCCCAGCAACTGCGCGCGGCATTGAGCGGCGCCCTGCAGCAACCGGCCAATCCGGACCTCGACCCGGCGCTGATTCGCCAACGCCTCAAACGACAATCGCGCCGTCACCTGGCCAGCGCCGCCGTGTTGCTGATCGCGGTCAGCGTCGGCGGGTTCAGCGGTTGGCAAGCCCGGGAGATGACGCTCATCAGTGCCACGCCGCCGATGACCGATGCGATGCAGGCGTATCGACTGTTTGCCCAGCAAGGCATCTTGCCGGCCGACTACAAAGTCAGTGACGACGGTGACATGCAGGGTTGGCTCGACCGCTATTTCACTGAAGCCAATCGCTTGCCTGACCTCTCGGGCGCCGGTTTCAAACCGGTCAGCGGACGCTTGCTGAGCACCGAGCAAGGGCCGGCGGCGATGGTGGTTTACGAAGATCAGGGCGGGCATAAAGTCAGTTTCTACGTCCGCCCACCGGGTCCGAAAAACTACCTGTTGCCCAGGGGCAGTCGCAGCGATGGCGAGTTGCAGGCCGAGTACTGGTCGGGGGGCGGGTACAACTACGCGATGGTCAGCCCGAGCGATACGCCGGCGGCGCAGTTGCTCAAACAAACCGTCCAGTTCTAACCACACCACCAATCCCCTGTGGGTGCGGGCTTGCTCGCGAATGCGGTGTGACAGTCGACATTAATATTGACTGATCAACCGCATTCGCGAGCAAGCCCGCTCCCACATTGGATTTGTCCAGATTTCAACCCTGCCCGAACACTTGCGAAGGCCTACGCAGCAACGGGTCGAACGGATTGATCCGCGGCCCGATCAGTGCCGCTTCGCGCTTGAGCATTTCCACCACCGTCGGCAAGCGGTCCGGCCCCAGCCGATCACTCACAGTCGCCACACTCAGTGCCGCGACCGCCCGCCCTTCACGATCCAGAATCGGCACCGCCACCCCGGCCATGCCCTGCAATACGCCGGTGTTGCGCCCGGCATAACCCAGCTTGCGCACGTTCTCGACTTCCGAGCGCAGGAACACCTCGTCGTACAGGTGAAAATCCTTGAGCCGCGGCAAGTTGTAGTGAATCACCGTGTCGCGCTCTTCTTCTGGCAGGAACGCCAGAATCGCCAGACTGCCCTGCCCCACGCCCAACGCCACCCGCCCGCCGATGTCACCGGTAAACGTGCGGATCGGAAACGGCCCTTCGCTACGATCCAGGCAGATCGCATCAAAACCACTGCGCGCCAGCAAGAACAACGAATCCCCCAACGACGCCGACAGCCGCAGCAGCGCCGGACGCACCAGTTCGCGCAGGTTTCCAGTGTTCCCGGCACGAGCCGCCAGGGCGAAAAACTCCAGACTCAAGCGATAGCGTTTGCTGCGCGCATCCTGCTCGACCATGCCCTCATCCATCAGGCTGCGCAGCAATCGATGCGTGGTCGGTTGTGACAATCCGATGCGCTGGGCCAGTTGCGTCACCCGCTCCCCGCCCTCGACGGTGTCACCCAGACTACGCAGCACGGCAAACAGTCTGGAGACTGCGCCAACACCGACATCACTTTTGCTTTCATTCCGCTGAATGGAATCTGTCATGGGTTTTCTCGAGTATTAATTTACTCACCGAATGAAACTGAAAATAGTCATCGCCTCAGTGAAATAGGCCATTGAGCCCATCCTATTCTTCGTCCTACTCTGCGTCCAGACAGGGGCGATTCGAACAACAGCGGCAGCCGACTGAAGTCGAGCGCCAACGCACCCAGCAAGACCTTTTCGTATCTGCCCATACAAAAAAGCGCGCCTTCGGGCGACGCATAACAATCTCAGGTGGAGCGCAGTTATGGCTTTTGTGCAACTTGAAGGACTCGGCAAACGTTACGGTGAGATCGACGCCGTCGTTGCCACCAACCTCTCGGTCGAGAAAGGCGAGTTCGTCTCGCTGCTCGGCCCCTCCGGATGCGGCAAAACCACCACCCTGCAAATGATCGCCGGCTTCGTCGAAGTCACGAGCGGTCGTATCCTGCTGGACGATCGCGACATCACCCACGCCAAACCCGCCAGCCGTGGTCTGGGCGTGGTGTTCCAGAGTTACGCGCTGTTCCCGCACATGACCGTGAAAGACAACGTCGCCTTCGGCCTGCGCATGCGCAAAGTGGCCAACGGCGAGTTGCAGCAGCGAGTGGACCGGGTGCTGAAACTGGTGCGCCTCAACCAGCACGCCGAGCGTTACCCGCGAGAACTCTCCGGCGGCCAGCGTCAGCGTGTTGCATTGGCTCGGGCTCTGGTGATCGAGCCGCCGGTGCTGTTGCTTGATGAGCCGCTGTCCAACCTCGACGCCAATCTGCGCGAAGAGATGCAATTCGAGATCCGCCGCATCCAGCGCGAAGTCGGGATCACCACGCTGATGGTCACCCATGACCAGTCCGAAGCGCTGTCCATCAGCGACCGGGTGGTGGTGATGCAGGCCGGGCGCATCACTCAGATCGACGCTCCCTACACCCTGTACGAACACCCGCGCACCGAGTTCATTTCCGGGTTCGTCGGCAAGGCCAATCTGCTGCCCGGCGAACGGGACAATACCGGCGTCGTCCAAGTGAGCAGTGGCGGCGATCTGACCCTCAGCCTGCGCCCGGAAAAAATCGATCTGCGGGAAAAAGGTCAGGGCCGTCTGCAAGGCAACATCGTCAGTCGCTTCTTTCTCGGCAGCCAATGGCTGTACGGCGTATCGACGACCCTGGGCGAACTCAGCGTGGTGCGCCGCAACGACGGTTCGGCACCGCTGACCGAAGGCACGGCGGTCGGCCTCGATTGGGACGCAACGTTGCTGCGGGTGTTGAGTGTCGACGAGGTGCCGGCATGAGTACGCTTGTCGCCATTCGCCAGGGACGCCAGGGTTACTGGCTGTCGGCACCCGCCCTGGCCTTGTACCTCAGCCTGCTGGTTATCCCGCTGCTGCTGACCTTGGTGCTGTCATTCAACGTCTTCGACTACAGCTCGGGGATCAACGGCGATGCCTACACCCTCGACCACTACAGCAGCCTGCTGGGCGACCCGTACTTCTACGAGATCTTTCTGCGCACGATTTGGATCAGTGTCCTGACCACCCTGCTCTGCGTGGCGATCGGCGTGCCCGAGGCCTACATCCTCAGTCGCATGGGAACGCCGTGGCGCTCGATTTTCCTGATTCTGATCCTCACCCCGCTGCTGATTTCAGTGGTGGTGCGCGCCTTCGGCTGGAGCCTGTTGCTCGGCGCCGACGGTCTGGTCAACCAGACCCTGCAAGCCTTCGGCGGCTCGCCAATGAAACTGCTCTACACGCCGTTCGCGGTGGTGATTGCGCTGGTCCACGTGATGCTGCCGTTCATGATCATTCCGGTCTGGACCTCGTTGCAAAAACTCGACCCGGCCGCCGAACAAGCCGCGATGTCCCTCGGTGCCAGCCACTTCACCGTGATGCGCCAAGTGGTGCTGCCGCAAATCATGCCCGGTGTGCTCTCCGGCACCTTGATCGTGTTCGGTCTCGCCGCCAGTTCGTTTGCCATCCCCGGCCTGCTCGGCGGACGCCGGATAAAAATGGTCGCCACGCTGATCTACGACCAATACCTGTCGGAGCTCAACTGGCCGATGGGTGCGGCCATCGCCGTGGCCCTGCTGTTGCTCAACCTGCTGATCATGCTGTCGTGGAACCGGATGATCGAAGGCCGCTACAAGAAGTCATTGGGATAACTCGTCATGTCCAAGAACGGTCCTTTCGCCCTGCTGTTCCATACCTTCGTGGTGCTGTTCATGCTGGCGCCCCTGGTGGTGGTTTGCCTTGTGGCCTTCACCCCGGAAAACACCCTGAGCCTGCCAACCACGGAGTTTTCCCTGCGCTGGTTCCGCGCGGTGTTCGAGCGTGCTGACTTTGTCGATGCGTTCTACAACAGCCTGATCCTGGCCTTTTGCGCGGCCAGTCTGGCGACACTGATTGCGGTGCCGGCGGCGTTGGCGATCACTCGTTTCGAATTCCCCGGACGCGACTTTTTAAACGGCCTGTTCCTGTCGCCGATCATCATTCCGCACCTGGTGCTGGGTGTTGCGTTGCTGCGGTTGTTTGCGCTGATGGGCGTCAACGGCAGCTTCGCCTGGCTGATCTTCGCCCACGTGCTGGTGATCACACCGTACGTGCTGCGGCTAGTGCTGGCGTCGGCCATCGGCCTGGATCGCAGCGCTGAACACGCCGCGCAATCGCTCGGTGCCGGGCGCTTCACGCTGTTCCGGGAAATTACTTTGCCGATGATTCTGCCGGGGGTCGCCGGTGGCTGGCTGCTGGCGTTCATCAACAGTTTCGATGAGGTCACGCTGTCGATCTTCGTCACCTCACCGGCCACGCAAACCCTGCCGGTGCGGATGTACGTGTACGCCACCGAATCCATCGATCCGATGATGGCGGCGGTGTCGGCACTGGTGATTGGGTTGACCGCGCTGACGATGATTTTGCTCGACCGGGTCTACGGCCTCGATCGGGTTCTGGTGGGCAAACAATGAGGGCGCCATGGCTCTGCTGAAACGACTGGCCGAAAGCGACCGCCCGGCCCTGGACTTTACCCTCGACGGCACACCTGCCACCGGCCTGCTCGGCGACACCTTGCTGACGGCGGTGCTGACCTGCAGCGAACACTTGCGCGGCAGCGACTTCAGCGCCGAACCCCGCGCCGGGTTTTGCATGATGGGTGCCTGTCAGGACTGCTGGGTTCGACTGGGCGATAGCCGGCGCGTGCGCGCCTGCTCGACGCTGCTCGAAGCCGGGCAGCAGATCAGCCGTGAACCGGGGCGTTCCCTATGAACACCTTTCCTACCAGCAGAAACCGTATCCCCTGTGGGAGCGAGCTTGCTCGCGATAGCGGTCTGTCTGCCAACACATCTGTTGAATGTTCCACCGTCATCGCGAGCAAGCCCGCTCCCACAGGGGTTCAGCGGCGTTCACGAAACTCGGGCGCATCCCCCATCAACTGTGGGAGCGAGCTTGCTCGCGATAGCGGTCTGTCGGCCACCACATCTGTTGACTGTGCCACCGTCATCGCGAGCAAGCTCGCTCCCACAGGGGTTCAGCGGCGTTCACACATGAGGTGGGTATGAAGTCTGTAGTCATCATCGGCGCCGGCCCGGCCGGCATTCGTGCCGCACAAACCCTGGTCGCCCACGGCGTTCGCCCGGTGCTGCTGGACGAAGCAGCACGCGGTGGCGGGCAGATTTATCGTCGCCAACCGGCAAACTTCAAGCGTTCACCGGTCAAGCTGTATGGTTTCGAAGCTGGCAAGGCCAGCGCGTTGCACCAGACGATCGACACGCTGTGCGAGCAACTCGACTACCGCCCAGAGACCCTGGTATGGAACGCCGAGGACGGTGCGCTCGACACCTTGCATGAGGGCCGCGCCGCGCGGTTGGCGTTCTCCCGTGTGATTGTCGCCACGGGCGCCACCGACCGGATTCTGCCGGTACCGGGCTGGACCCTTCCGGGGGTCTACAGCCTCGGCGCAGCGCAGATCGCCCTCAAGTTTCAAGGCTGCGCCATCGGTGAACGCGTGGTGTTCGCCGGCAGCGGGCCGTTGCTGTACCTGGTGGCGTATCAATACGCCAAGGCCGGTGCGAATGTCGTCGCGGTGCTCGACAGCTCGCCGTTCAGCGCTCAGGCCCGCGCCCTGCCCGGCCTGCTCTCGCAGCCCGCCACCCTGGCCAAAGGCATCTATTACCGCAGTTGGCTGACCGCCCACGGCATCCCGGTGCATCAGGGGGCCAGCCTGAAACGCATCAATGGCGAACAACGTGTGCAATCGCTGAACTGGTCCAACTCAAAGGGTGAACAGCAACTCGATTGCGACGCCGCCGCCTTCGCCCACGGCCTGCGCAGTGAAACCCAACTCGCCGACCTGCTCGGCTGTGAATTCGCCTGGAACCCGCTCAACCGCGCCTGGCTGCCGCAACGTGACAGCGCCGGTCGCAGCAGTGTCGCCGAGGTCTACCTGGCCGGTGACGGTGCCGGCATCATGGGCGCCGACGCGGCCGAAATGGCCGGCGAACGCGCGGCTCTGGCGTTGCTCGAAGACATCGGTTACCTGATCCCGCCGCAACGTGGGACGCAATTGGAGCAGGCGCTGGGACGGATCGATACCTTCCGCCAAGGTCTGGAACGGGCCTTCATCTTTCCCGAGAATTGGGCCGCCGATGCCCCGAATGACGTGATGATCTGCCGCTGCGAAGAAGTGCGGGCCGGCGACATCCGCCAAGTCGTGCGCGAGGGCCATTGGGAAATCAACCGGGTCAAAGCTCATTGCCGGGTCGGCATGGGGCGCTGTCAGGGTCGGATGTGTGGCGCCGCCGCCGCGGAAATCATTGCCTGCGAAAGCCAGCGCTGCGTGTCCGACATCGGCAGGCTTCGGGCTCAGGCCCCCATCAAACCCCTACCGTTTGGTCTGGAGGTCGAGTCATGATCGAAGTCGATGGCGTCATCATTGGCGGCGGAATTGTCGGTGCCTCCGCCGCGCTTTTTCTGAGCAAGGCCGGACGTCGCGTGGCGCTGCTGGAGCGGGACTTCTGTGGCTCGCATTCCAGCGGCGTGAACTACGGCGGCGTACGGCGTCAGGGGCGACCGTTGTCGCAACTGCCGCTGTCGCAGCGGGCCCACGACATCTGGGGGCAACTGCCGCAGCTGATTGGCATCGACGGTGAATATCAGCGTAGCGGTCATCTGAAACTGGCCCGCAGCCTCAACGACCTGCACGCCTTGCAAGACTATGCCGCCAGCAGTCGGGGTTTTGGCCTCGATTTGCAGGTACTCGATCGCAGTGAATTACGCGCACGTTTTCCGTGGGTCGGCGAGGTGGCGGTCGGTGCCTCGTTTTGCCCCGATGACGGTCACGCCAACCCGCGACTGGTCTCCCCGGCGTTCGCCCGGGCGGCGCGGCGACATGGAGCACAAGTCCATGAACAATGCCCAGTGACGGCGGTGGAACACGACGGGCAACGCTTTCGCATCAGCACGCAAAGCGGTCTGGAGTTGCAGGCGCCCTGGCTGCTGAATTGCGCCGGCGCCTGGGCCGGCACCCTGGCAGAGCAATTCGGTGAGGGGGTGCCGATGCACGCCGGGCACCCGGCGATGCTGGTCACCGAGCCGTTGCCGCTGGTGATGAACGCCAGCACCGGGGTCGAGGGCGGTGGCATTTATGCGCGCCAGGTCGCGCGCGGCAATTGCGTGTTGGGTGGCGGTCAGGGGTTTGCCCTCGACGGCGCCCGCGCCCGGCCCGGTCAACACGCCGTGATCGAGATCCTGCGTCAGGCCGTCGAGCTTTATCCGTTTCTTGAAGGCGCCCAGGCGATTCGCACCTGGAGCGGCACCGAAGGTTACCTGCCCGATCGCCAACCGGTGATCGGCCACAGTGGCACTCAACCCGGTCTGCTGCACGCGTTCGGCTTTGCCGGTGCGGGCTTTCAGATCGGCCCCGCGGTGGGCCAGGCGCTCACCGAAATCATCTGCAGCGGCGCCTCAAAAGCGTCGCTGGATGCGTTTTCCATCACCCGGTTTCACTCCATCTCCGTTGCTTGATAGAGGAAGGTCGCGCCAATGAATAACGTCAAACGCAATGCTCTGCTCGGTATCTCCTGCTTGAGCGCCCTGCTCACGGTCACCCAGGCCCAGGCCGAACCGACGCTTTACCTGGGCATGAACGGCGGGACTATGGAGCGGCTCTACGCCGACAAGGTGCTGCCGGTTTTCGAGAAGGCCAACAACGTCAAAGTGGTGATCGTGCCCGGCACCTCCGCCGATATCCTGGCCAAGGTCCAGGCCAGCAAAGGCAACCCGCAGATGCATGTGATGTTCCTCGACGACGGCATCATGTACCGCGCCATCGCCATGGGGCTGTGCGACAAACTCGAAGACAGCGCACCGCTGGCGCAGATTCCGGCCAAGGGCCGCATCAAGGATCAAGCGGTGGCGGTCAGCCTCGGCGTGACCGGGCTGGCATACAACACGCGTCTGTTCAAGGAGAAAGGCTGGACCGCACCGACCTCGTGGATGGACATGGCCGACCCGCGTTTCAAGGACAAACTGGTGTTCCAGTCGATGGCCTCATCGACCTTCGGCCTGCACGGCTTCCTGATGTTCAACCGGATTCAGGGTGGCAGCGAAACCGACGTCGAGCCGGGTTTCAAGGCGTGGCCGAACACCGTCGGGCGCAACGTGCTGGAGTACATTCCGAGTTCGGCGAAGATTTCCGAAATGCTTCAGACCGACGAAGCCGCGCTGTTCCCGCTGACGCCGACCCAGGTCACCGCCCTGAAACTCAAGGGCATGCCGGTGGAGTATGCGCAGCCGAAGGAAGGCGCCGTGGTGCTCAATGTGGCCGAATGTGCCATCGCCAACAACACACAGCCGGAACTGGCACAGAAACTCGCCGCCTTCTTGCTGACACCTGAAGCGCAGGCCGCCGCGCTTGAAGACGGCGACCAGATCCCATCCAACCCCAATACCCCGACCACCGACAAGACTCGCGGCCAGGTCGAGGCGATGAAGCAGTACCTGACCACGGCCATTGCGATCGATTGGGATCAGGTCAACGAACAGCGTCCGGCGTGGAATGCGCGGTGGAATCGTAGTATCGAGCGCTAACTGACAAACACCCCATAACTGTCAGCAGGAACGCAATCGATGTAGCAGCTGCCGAGCCTGCGAGGCTGCGTTCGGCTCGGGCCGCGTTCGGACGCAGCAGTCGCCAATCCATTCCCTGCGGTTTGCCTGAATGACCGCGGTGTTTGGTTTTACGACTGCTTCGTCCGAACGCGGCCCGAGCCGAACGCAGCCTCGCAGGCTCGGCAGCTGCTACGGGTCGGCACAACTGGAATGAAAATCCCCCCTCTGGTTACACTATGCCGCCGCTCGGGGAGCCGGCATGACGATTACGGGGTGAAATCACAGTGGCCGTTCGACCGCCAAACCGTTCGCGACTCACACCACGCTGGCCCACGCTACGCCGCTTGTTCGGCAAGTCATCGGCGGCATCCGCCGGGCACACCGCGACCAGTCGAGTCATCCACGATTACTTCCACCGCAAGGCCCACACCCAGGGTTACACCCTCAGCCATAGCCAACTGCGCGTCATCGACTGCATGGCGCAACACGCCGCAGCGCTACCGGGCAACTCGACAAAAACGCTTCCCGGCCTTTACCTGCACGGCGCCGTGGGTCGCGGCAAGAGCTGGCTGCTCGACGGGTTTTTCCAGGCCATTCCCATCGCGGAAAAACAGCGCCTGCATTTTCATGAGTTTTTTGCGCAACTACACCAAGGAATGTTCACTCATCGCGATCACCCCGATGCGCTGGAAACCACCCTTGATGAACAGCTGCGCGATTGCCGGGTGCTGTGTTTCGACGAGTTTCACGTCCATGATATCGGCGACGCGATGCTCATCACCCGGCTGTTCAAGGCACTGTTCCGCCGAGGCATCCTGCTGCTGGTCACTTCTAACTACATACCGGAAGGACTGCTGCCCAACCCGCTGTACCACGCGCGCTTCAAACCGGTGATCGACCTGATCAACGCTCGCATGCAGGTCATGGAGGTCGGCGGCCCCCACGACTACCGCAGTCAGGTCAGAACCCATGCCCAGCAGCTGTTTACCCAGGGACAGTACGTCTGGCCCGCTACCGCAACGCAGCGTCAGTCGTTGAACCTGCCCGAACGCGACGCGCCGGCCATTCAACTGCCCGTCGGGACACGCAACCTTCAGGCCCGACACTGCGAAGGGCGAACCATCGGTTTCACTTTCGGCGATCTGTGCGACCAACCCACCGCGGTCATGGATTACCTGGGGCTGTGCCGACGTTTCGATCATTGGTTCATCGATGAACTGCCCAACCTCGCCGATTGTTCCATCGCCGCCCAGCAGCGCTTCATCAATCTGGTCGACGTCCTGTACGACCAGGACAAGCACCTGATTCTGCTCGGGCAGCTGTCTTTGCGCGAAAGCCTGGGCGGCGATGCCATCGATCTGGCGCGCACGCGCAGCCGGTTGGGGCAGTTGGTGGAAGTCAGGGAGCCGTAGGTTTTGTGGCGTCTGTCAGACCGCTATCGCGAGCAAGCTCGCTCCCACATTAGATCGCGTCCGTCCAGACAACTCGGTCAACTGTGGGAGCGAGCTTGCTCGCGATAGCGGTGTGACAGACACCACACCTTTGCCGGTATCATGTCGCCCATTTCCAGGCCCCAGCGCCCTCCCCTCGATCAAAGTGAATCTGTTCATGGATACCCTTGCCCAACTGCGCGCCGGCCAACTGTCGGGCGTTACCCGCCTGGACCTCACCGGCGGCCTGACGGAGTTTCCGCGAGAAATCTTCGACCTGGCGGACTCGCTGGAAGTCCTCAACCTCAGCGGCAATGCCTTGAGCAGTCTACCGGACGACTTGCACCGCCTGACCCGTTTGCGCGTGTTGTTCTGCTCGGACAATCTATTCACCGAACTGCCCGACTGCCTGGGCCAATGCGGCGCACTGACGATGGTCGGCTTCAAGGCCAACCGCATGGAGCGCGTGCCAGGCGCGGCCCTGCCACCGTTGCTTCGCTGGCTGATCCTGACCGATAACTGCATCACTGAACTGCCGGCCGAGCTGGGTGAACGCCCGCACCTGCAAAAACTCATGCTTGCCGGCAACCGCTTGCAACGTTTGCCGGAGAGCTTGCGTCATTGCCATCGACTCGAACTGATCCGCATCGCCGCCAACCAGTTGAGCGAGTTACCCGAGTGGCTGCTGTCCCTGCCGAGCCTGACCTGGCTGGCGTACGCCGGTAATCCGCTGGAGACCGAAGCCGATGCGGCCGCCCTCGAAGCCACGCCTCGCATTCCCTGGTCTGAACTGCGTCTGGAGCAGCAACTGGGCGAAGGCGCCTCAGGAGTGATTCATCGGGCTATCTGGGATCGACCGGGCCAACCGGCCACTCAGGTCGCGGTCAAACTCTACAAAGGCGAAATGACCAGCGATGGCTCGCCGTTGCACGAAATGAACGCCTGCATCACCGCAGGTTGTCACTCCAACCTGATCCGGGTTGAAGGGCGAGTCGTCGGGCATCCAGAAGCCCAGGCCGGGCTGGTGATGCAACTGATCGATCCGAGCTATCGCAATCTGGCCGGGCTGCCGAGCCTCGCGTCATGTACCCGCGACGTTTACGCCAATGACACCCGGTTCAGCGCGGGTGTGGCATTGCGCATCGCTTGGGGCATCGCCTCGGCAGCCGAGCATTTGCACCAACATGGCATCACCCACGGCGACCTCTACGGCCACAATATTCTGTGGAACGAGTACGGTGATTGCCTGCTGGGGGATTTTGGCGCGGCGTCTTTCCATGCCACCTCGGACAGCCTTGAAAGCCGTGCGTTGCAACGGATCGAAGTGCGGGCGTTTGGTATTTTGCTGGGGGAACTGTTGGAGCGGATCGACTCGGGGTTGAGCGATGAGGGTCGGGGGCTGCTGGAGGCATTACAGCAGCGCTGCTGTCAGCCGCAGGTGCTGGCGCGACCGGGGTTCGGCGAGATAATTCAGGAGTTGAATGGCTGGTGACCGCTTCGCGGTCAATCGTCGGATCGCCGCCCGGAGCAAGCTCGCTCCCACAGGGGTTCTGTATTGGTGACAAATCATGTGTACGACACAAAACCAATGTGGGAGCGAGCTTGCTCGCGATGACGGTGTCACTGGCGAAAAATATTAACCCGCCAACCCGACAAACATGTCCTGCACGTCATCGTGGTTATCGAGGCCTTCGAGGAAGGCTTCGACTTCAGCCATCTGCTCATCGCTCAGACCGCTGACCGGGTTTTTCGGCTGGTAACCCAACTTGGCCGACAACACGGTGAACCCTTGCTCGGGCAGGGCTTTCTGCACGGCGTCCAGGTCCGCAGGCTCGGTCAGGAACAGGGTCGTGCCCTCTTCTTCACCCGGCTCGAAATCCTGGGCGCCGGCTTCGATGGCGGCCATTTCCGGATCGGCGTCAGGGCTGTCCGGGGACGCCTCGATCATGCCCACATGGTTGAAGTCCCACGCGACCGAACCGGAAGCGCCCAATTGGCCCTTGCGGAACGCGACGCGGATTTCCGCCACGGTGCGGTTGATGTTGTCGGTCACGCATTCGACGATCAACGGAACCTGGTGCGGAGCGAAACCCTCGTAAGTCACGCGATGGTACTGAACGGTCTCACCCAGCAGGCCCGCGCCTTTTTTGATGGCGCGATCCAGAGTTTCCTTGGGCATCGAGGCTTTCTTTGCCTGTTCAACCACCAGACGCAGGTGTGCGTTGGTAGCGACATCGGTACCGTTGCGGGCAGCGATGGTGATTTCTTTTACCAGTTTGCCGAAGATCTTGCCCTTGGCGTTAGATGCCGCTTCTTTGTGTTTAACCTTCCACTGTGCGCCCATTACTCACTCTCTTGATCTGTGGCGCCGAGACATCTATTGGCCGACGCATGGCGCAAGTTTATACGCCCTAAAGTTGGCAATCGACCAAAAAATCCACCCTGTTCACCCGCATGACGAATCGACATCTCCACCGGCAGTTGTAGGGCGATTCTGAAACTTCGATTTGCGGTGACCATAAAGGGCTGTGGTTTCGTACCCTCTGCGCCCGAATTCCATGGCAGAAGCGCGTTCGATGCACAACGACAAGGAAAGTCCCTTCACCCTGACACTTCTCGACGGCGATTTGAGTTTGCAGGTGTTGCAGTTCAGTGGCCGAGAAGCCCTCAACCAGCCCTATCGATTCGACATCGAAGTCATCGGCCTCGCACCGGCCATGAACCTCGACCGATTGCTGCAACAGCCGGTGTACCTCAGCCTGATGGAGGGCCAGGGTATTCATGGCGTTCTTCACAGTGCCAGTCGCGAGCATCGCGGCCCCCACCGGATCGGCTACAAACTGGTGCTGGTGCCCTACCTTCAATGGCTCGACCGACAGCGTTCACGCCGCGTCTTTCATCACCTCAGCGTACCGATGATCCTGCGCCAACTGCTGAAGGAACATGATGTGCCCGAGGGGAGCTATCGCTTCGAATTATCCAACGGACACTATCCCGTCCGGCCTTTTTGCATTCAGTACGAGGAGAGCGATCTGGCATTGCTGCAACGGCTGTGCGAAGAAGAAGGCATTCACTATCACTTCGAACATCAGCGCGACGGGCATGTGCTGGTCCTGGCGGATGACAGCCTGAGTTTCCCCCAAGAACCAGTCCTTACGCCTTTCCAGGGCAACGCGCCCGAAGACAGTGACGTGCCGGTGATCAGTGAGTTGTTCCAGCGCCATGACTCGCCACCCTTTCCCTCACGACTAGAGGCCAGGAACCGTGGCTCGCAAAAACCCGGTGAGGGAGCGGCCAACCACGCTTTCAGCAAACCATTGCCGGTGATGGTCCGGCCCGCGGCCGAGCACATCCATCACGATCAGTTGAGCCGACGACAACTGGAGCGTCTGCGTTGCCAGCATCTGCAGATCCACGGTCAAAGCAACCAGAGCGCACTGCGCAGCGCACGGATAGTGCAAGTGTCAGAACATCCACTGCCGAATTTCAACGATCAATGGCTGCTCACCGAAACCCGACACCAGGGGCAACAACCTTCGATTCTTGCCGCCGACAAACCCGATACGGTTCGCCATTATCGCAATCAGTTCACCGCCATTCCCTGGTCAACGGTCTTCAGGCCGGCGCTCAGACAGACCAGGCCGAGCATCCCGGGCTATCAGCCCGCCCGGGTGCAGGGCCCTGCCGGGCATCCGGCGGCGCTGGATGATCGAGGTCGAATACAGGTCAGGCTGTGGCCAACAGCGCAAGCGAATCCGGTTGAATCTGCCGGTCTCTGGATACCGGTGGCCCTTGCTGCGCCGGACGGTCGGATTGCCCCGTCCAGCCTGCCACCGGCCGGCAGCGACGTCCTCATCAGTTTTCTCGACAGTGACCCGGACCGGCCGGTGCTGTGCGTCGGCATGGGCCATCACCCGCGCACTCGGCCTGTTCCCGAGCCACGCCGCGATAGCCACTTGCTGCTCGATTGGCTGGTCAATCGCTCGGACCTCACACCCTGACTCTCAACCCTTGTCGGCCTTGCCTGCCGCCGCCGCGAACTTCGCCAGACGCACATCCAGATATCGTGGCCGGTGCCCGTGATCCTCGGCGCGCTCCTTGCGGCGGATGGCGTTGCGCACCATCAGGGAGCCGAGGTAACGAATCGGCTCGGGTGGAAAGAAGCCCAACGGGCCGTTGACCAGAGGCGAACGGGTCCAGGCGTTGTCCAGTCCCTGAACCATCGAGGCGAGAATCTGCCCGCCCATATGACACGGGCCAACCCCGCTGCCGGAGTATCCGAAACCGTAAAACACGTTGCCACTGGCGCTCATCTGACCGAAGAACGGCAAACCGGTGACCGAGCGATCAGACGGACCGTTCCATGTCGCCTCGACCTTGACCTGGGCAAACGCCGGAAAAAACTCGCTCAGGCTGTGCTGCAACAAACCGGCATAGGGCGATGGCTGATCGAACACCGGCAACATTCGCCCACCGTAAGCAAAGGTGTTGCCGCCCTTGCCGAGCATGATTCGGCCGTCCGGGGTGTTGTGGTAGTAGTGCACGAAAATCCGCGAATCGAGCACGGTGACGCCGCTGGTCAAACCGATCTCATTAAGCAGATCGGGTCGTGGTTCAGTGATCAGCATGTCGCTGGAAACGATCGCTACACTGCGCTCGAACTGTGGAAACGCCCGGGCCATCCAGGCGTTCATCGCCAGCACCACGCGATCCGCGCGAACGGTGCCATTCGGGGTTTGTATCCCCGCAGGCTTGCCCTCCTGCAACCCGGTCATGGCGGTGTGCTCGTGAATCCTCACCCCGAGTTGCAAGGCGACCCGGCGCAAGCCGCGCACCAGTTTGCCCGGTTGCACGCTGGCCGCCGCCGGGGAAAACCAGCCTTCCAGATGTTTGCTGGAACCGGCCATGCGTTGCACATCGGCCACCGGCCGTTGGGTGAAAGAGTTGATGCCATTGCGCTCCAACGCCGCGATGACGGCGTCGGTCGAGCCGCATTGGGCGCGGTTGGTGGCGGTGTACAGCGTACCGTCGAGGCGGTAATCGGCGTCCACCGCGTACTGCTCGCAAAAGGCGCCGATGGCATGGATGCTGCGCTCCGATTCCTTGACCAGTCGCACGGCTTCTTCGACGCCGAACAGCCGCTCAAGGGTGAAGTACTTGGCCGACCACGACAGTGCACAACCACCGTTGCGACCACTGGCGCCGGCGCCGCAGATATCGGCCTCGATCAGCAGCACATCCAGTTCGGGGTTCTGTTCCTTGAGCATGATCGCGGTCCAGAGTCCGGTGTAGCCACCGCCGACGATGCAGACGTCGGCGCGGGTGTCGCCCGCCAAGGATTCGCATGGCGCGCAGGACTCGGCCGCCAGCGCCTGTTCCAGCCAAAAAGGTCTCATGGGTCAATCCTTAAGTACGCAGAGGTTTTACGGTGATCGGTTGGTTAGGCACGAAAGCGCTTTCGGCACGCAGGCCAGCCGGGCGGCTGTTCCAGTGCGGGATCAGCACCAGGGCCGAGAACATCGCGCAGCCAGCGAAGACGATGAACACGGTGACCGAGTCGAAGTAGCCCGGCAGCAATCCGCCAAGAATCGCCCCGACCGAGCCGCAACCGTTGACGAAACCGGCCGCTGTGGCGCCCGCCTTGGCGGTGCCGAAATCGATCGCGGCCGCGCCGCTGATCATCGAGTCCGGTCCATACAGGGTCAGGCCCATGACGAACAGCAGCGCCACCACCAGCGTCACGCTGCCGGTATGCAGGGCGCCCATGAACAAGGCCAGGGTGACGGTCAACGCCAACAGGCTGAGCACACACGCCGGCATGCGTCGGGCGCCGAACAGTTTGTCCGAAGCGAGCCCCAGCAGAATCGGCCCGAGTAACCCGGCCAGTTCAAACGCGGTCGGAATGATTGCCGCGCCGACCTTGCCCACCGAGGGCATCTGCTCGAAGACGATCACTGGTCCCCAGAGCAGAATCGCGTAGCGAGCCGGCTTCAGCAGAAAGTACGCGAGGCCCAGAACCAGCACGGTGCGGTTGCGCAGAATTTCTTTTAACGGTTCCAGAATGCTGATCTTGCTTTGCAAGTCGGCCTCTTGCGCCGTCAGTTCCGGCTCCGGTTCCACCGCCGGCAAGCCAACGTCTTCGGGTTTGTTGCGCTGAAAAATAAAAAACAGCACGGCGACCAGCCCAACCACCGCCGCACTGGAAAAGAACGCCGCATGCCAGGTGCCGATCAGCGTATACGCCCACCAGCCAGCGAACGGCGAAGCCACCAGCCCACCAAAGGCATAGCAGGAACTCCACAACCCCAGCACCCGCCCGCGCTGTTCAGAGGGAAAGAAGCTACCGAGGTTCTTGCACAGCCCGGACCAGCCAGTGGACTGAGCAAACCCTTGAATCAACATGCAGGTAGCGAAGATTGGCAACGTCGCGAAACTGCCCATCACCAAGGCTGCCGCCGCTGAAATCAACAACCCGCCAAACACTACGACCCTTGGGCCAAAGCGGTCGGCCAGGACGCCCCAGGTGAATTGCCCGATGGCGTAAGCCGTCAGGTAGATGGCGTCGAGGTTGGCCATGGCCATTTTGTCGAGCATGAAGGTGGGGTCTTCGGCGATCCCCAGTTTTGCCACGGAAAAAGCTTTGCGGGTGAAGTAGAAAGCGGCGTAAGCGAGCCAGGTGATCGCGAAGATCTGCACGCGCCAACGCTTGATAGTGCCGATGTGCTTGTTCATGGTGGTTCTGACCTCAGGGTGTGAGTGTGCCGGCAGAAATTGAGAAATCACGCCTGTTTTTTTATTGTTGAGCACTTCGATATCGCAGCGTCCCTGAGGCGATATCGGTCAGATGAGTCCTGCTGTTGCACGCACAGGCTCATGGCCGCCGACGCTGTTCGACTGACCAGTCACCGGGGCTGAGGTCGATAAAAACAATTACTGATTAATAAGTGAAATCGATTTATCGTATTTCCAATATAAGCTCAGCTTGTTACTGGAGGTTTCGATGTCGGTTTCCCACGCCCAGCTCAAAGCCTTCCACGCCGTGGCCGTGCACGGAAGCTTTACCAAAGCCGCCGAGCGGCTATTCCTCACCCAACCGGCGATTTCCGACCAAGTGCGCAAGCTCGAAGAGCGTTTCGGTGTGCTGCTGTTCCATCGCAACAAACGCTCGGTCCGGCTGACGGATCTGGGCGAGCGTTTGCTGAGCATTACCCAGCGATTGTTCGTTATCGAGGCCGAGGCGCAGGAGCTCTTGCATGACTCCAGGGCCTTGCAGACCGGCAGCCTGATTCTCGCGGTGGATGCGCCAGTGCACGTGTTGCCGCAGATTGCTCGCTTCTGTGAGCGCTACCCCGGCATCAGCGTGAAGATCGAAACCGGCAACACCGACGAATCGCTGTTTCGGCTGTTCAACTATCAGGCCGACCTGGCGTTGCTGGGCCGGGAGGTGAGTGACGAACGTCTGATCTCGCTGCCGCTGCGCAACGACCCGATGGTGGCGTTCGTTTCGCGCAATCATCCGTGGGCCGACCGCGAGTCGATTTGCCTCGCGGATCTGGATGACACGCCTTTGGTGCTGCGGGAAATCGGCTCGGTGACGCGCCAGACGCTGGAAGAAGAAATGGCTCAGGCAGGCTTTCGCATTCGGCCGGCGATTCAGGTTGAAGGCCGGGAAGCGGCGCGTGAGGCGGTGGTCGTGGGGATTGGCGTTGGTGTTGTATCAGCCGCCGAGTTCGGTGCAGATTCGAGGGTTTGCGCGTTGCCGATTACCGACTGCAAACGACGATTGACCGAGACGCTGGTGTGCTTGCGCGAGCAAAGTTCGCGGCGGGTGGTGGCGACGTTTCTGGAGATGGTTCGCGAGAGTCTGGCATAAGCAGGCCCGGCCCCATCGCGAGCAAGCTCGCTCCCACACTGGTGTTGCGTTGATCACATAATCTGTGGCCAACATAGATCCCCTGTGGGAGCGGGCTTGCTCGCGAAGGCCGCGCCGCGGATCAACTGGATGGCGCCAAGTCGAAAAACGCCTGTATCAAGCGCAAATCTCGCCGCCGCTCCATGCAGCCAATCATGTGTCGGTTAACCAACCCTTCACCAAGAATCGGCACCGCCGCCACCCGCGGGTCATGACTGACTTCCACCGACGACACCACGCCAACCCCCAACTCTGCGGCGACGGCTTCGGTCACCGCCTCGCGACTGTCCAGCTCCAGCAACACCCGTGGACTGACCAACGCCGCCGCACAGGCCTCGTCGAAGGTGCGCCGGGTGATCGAACTTGGCTCGCGCAACACCATGATCACCTGATCCAGCGCCTTGAGCGGCACCCCCTTGGACATCTGCGCCCACGGATGACCGTCGGGCACCAGCGCACAAATCCGTGATTCGCTTAAGTCTTGCAAATGCAGCCCCTTGCGCGGTTCGACCTCGGTCAGCACCGCCACGTCGGCATGCTCCGACAGCAACGCCGCCAAGGTTTCCTGTGCATTACCCAAACGCAGGTTCACGGTGATCCCCGGATAACGCGCGCGCAAACTGGCGAGCATCGGCATGACCATGTGCGGCCCGTCCGCCGCCACTTCCAGGCGTCCGGTCAGCAACTGCCGGTTGGCCTCGAGCATCACCTGCGCCTCTTCGGCCAGACCGAACATTGCCCGGGTGATCGCGGCCAGTTTGGTGCCCTCCTCCGTCAGTTCCACCCGTCGTGCGGTGCGCCGCAACAGGGTGATTTGGTAATGCTCCTCCAGCGCCTTGATGTGCCCGGTGACCGCCGGTTGGCTGATGAACAGTCGCGCGGCGGCCCGGGTGAAGCTGCCCTCGCGGGCCACCGCATCGAATGCGCGAAGCTGGAACAGGTTCATGAATAACCCTCACTGATGGCTGGCATAACAACAAACAATTTGATTGATAGCACGGCAAATTGCAATTTAAGCCCCGTAGCGTCATCCCATCGATTGCGAGGACACGAGAATGAGTACTGCCGAACCCATCCTGCTCACCCCCGGCCCACTGACCACATCGACCCGCACCCGTCAGGCGATGATGGTCGACTGGGGGTCATGGGATGACCGCTTCAATCAACTGACCGCCAGCCTCTGCGAACAACTGCTGGCGATCATCAACGGCGGCGATAGCCACCACTGCGTGCCCCTGCAAGGCAGCGGCACCTTCGCGGTCGAAGCGGCGATCGGCACGCTGGTGCCTCGCGACGGCAAAGTCCTGGTGCTGATCAATGGCGCCTACGGCAAACGCCTGGCGAAAATCTGCGAAGTCCTCGGTCGCTCCTTCAGCACCTTTGAAACCGCTGAAGACGAACCGACCACCGCAGCCGACGTTGACCGTCTGCTGCGTGCCGACGCCAGCATCACCCACGTCGCGCTGATTCACTGTGAAACCAGCACCGGCATCCTCAATCCGCTGCCGGAAATCGCCCACGTCATCGCGCAACACGGCAAACGCCTGATCATCGACGCTATGAGCTCTTTCGGCGCGCTGCCGATCGACGCGCAACAGGTGCCGTTCGACGCGCTGATCGCCGCCTCAGGCAAATGCCTGGAAGGCGTGCCGGGAATGGGCGTTGTCTTCGCTCGCAAAGAGGCACTGGCCAATGCCGCCGGTAACTCGCACTCGCTGGCGATGGACCTTTTCGATCAGCACACTTACATGGCCAAGACCGGCCAGTGGCGCTTCACCCCACCGACCCACGTGGTCGCGGCGTTGCACGAAGCCCTGCTGCAATACAACGAAGAGGGTGGTTTGCCCGCCCGGCATCAGCGCTACGCCAACAACTGCAAAGTGCTGCTGGATGACATGGCCAAACTGGGGCTGCGCAGTTTCCTGCCCGCCGAGATTCAGGCGCCGATCATCGTCACCTTTCATGCACCGAAAGATCCGCGCTACCAGTTCAAGGAATTCTACGAACGCGTCAAGGCCAAGGGTTTCATCCTCTACCCCGGCAAATTGACCCAGGTCGAAACCTTCCGCGTCGGCTGCATCGGCCACGTCAACCAGGCCGAGATGCACGCGGCCGTGGCGGCGATCGCCGAGGTGTTGCAGGAAATGGAAGTGTTGGAAATCTAAACCACACCGCAATCCACTGTGGGAGCGGGCTTGCTCGCGAATGCTGACTGACATTCAACATTGATGTCGTCTGACGCACCGCCTTCGCGAGCAAGCCCGCTCCCACCAAAAGCAGCTCCCCTATTAGCCAGTTGCCACAGGATCCTGATCACCATGAACTATACAAACCCAACCAAACTGCAAGCCGCCATCCTCGACTGGGCCGGCACCGTGGTCGATTTCGGCTCCTTCGCCCCGACACAGATTTTTGTCGAAGCTTTCGCCGAATTCGACGTTCAGGTTTCCATCGAAGAAGCCCGCGGGCCGATGGGCATGGGCAAATGGGACCACATCCGAACCCTGTGCGATCAGCCGGAAGTGGCCGAACGTTATCGCACAGTGTTCGGCCGTACGCCGACCGACGACGACGTCACCGCCATCTACAAACGCTTCATGCCCCTGCAAATCGAGAAAATCGCCGAGCACTCGGCGCTGATCCCGGGCGCACTGGACACCATCGCCAACCTGCGCCAGCAAGGGATCAAGATTGGTTCCTGCTCCGGCTACCCGAAACAGGTCATGGACAAAGTTGTCGAGCTGGCCGCCACCAACGGTTACGTCGCCGACCACGTGGTCGCCACCGACGAAGTGCCCAACGGACGCCCATGGCCGGCCCAGGCGCTGGCTAACGTGATTGCGCTGGGCATCGATGATGTCGCGGCCTGCGTGAAGATCGACGACACCGTGCCGGGCATTCTCGAAGGTCGTCGCGCCGGCATGTGGACCGTGGCGTTGATCTGCTCGGGCAACGCACTGGGCCTGGACTACGAAGGTTATCGGGCCTTGGGCAGTGACGAACTGGCCAGCGAACGCAAGCGCATCCATGCGATGTTCGAAGGCTCTCGGCCGCACTACATGATCGACACCATCAGCGATTTGCCGGAAGTGATCGCCGATATCAACCAGCGCCTGGCCAAGGGTGAGATGCCACAAACCAACTGATTGCGCCTGTCGCCGCATAAAAAAGCGCCAGTTTCTTAACGGAACTGGCGCTTTTTTTTGGTCGACCACCTGATCCAGAGCATTGAACACCCAAATAGCCACAGGCAAATCCACCAAAGCGGATTACAGTTAAAGCACACCGTCGAACAAGAACGGTGGCTCGACCTGACCTGTGAGGAACACCGTATGCCCTGGAAGAATTCCGACTCACGCTACAGCACCGTATCGATCGTGCTGCATTGGTTGATGCTGGTCCTGCTGGCGCTGGTTTACGCCTGTATTGAATTTCGCGGAATCTTTCCAAAAGGCAGTGGCGGCCGGACGCTGATCACCGAATCGCACTTTTTGCTGGGCTTGACGGTGTTTGTCCTGGTTTGGCTGCGGCTGTTTGCGCGCAGCCTGGGCTCGGCACCGCAAATCTTCCCGGCCTCCCCTCACTGGCAGACCGTGCTGGCCAAATTGATGCACTGGGCGCTGTACATTTTCATGATCGCCATGCCGATTCTGGGCTGGCTGGTCACCAGCGCCAAGGGTCACCAAGTGATGTTCTTCGGCTTCGACCTGCCGTTGCTGGTCGCGGAGGACAAGGCGTTGGCCAAGCAGATTCAGGGTTGGCATGAACTCGGCGGCACCCTTGGTTACTGGCTGATCGGTCTGCATGCCGTGGCGGGGATTTATCACCACTATGTGGTGGGCGATAACACCTTGCTGCGGATGATGCCCAAGCGCGGGTGAATCCCGCCGCTCACTGGAAACCCCGGCGGCCCTGCAAACCGCCGGTATGGATAAAGATCAGGCGTGTGCCCTTTTCGAATCTTCCGGCTTCGACTTGCTGCTTGAGCGCCAACAGTGCTTTGCCGGTGTACAGCGGTTCGAGGGGAATGCCGCTGGCCTGTTCGGCCTGATCGATGAATTCGAGCAACAGCGGATCGACTTTGGCAAAGCCGCCACGGCTGGCGTCGAACCATTCATAGGCGCGATTGTGTAAACCCGCCTCCCGCACGATCGAATCGACCTGCTGCGCAACCCCATGATCGTCGGGCACCGCCAGCGCGCCATACACTGGGTGTTCACCTGCTTCGGCCAGCACCAGACCGGCCAGGGTCGTGCCCGTTCCACAGGCTAGCCACCAGCCGTCATAGTCGCTCCAGCCAAGACCGTTCAGTTGCTCGCTGACCATTGTCCTCAGCTGCAGGCAGCCCTTGGCGCCCTGCAAACCGCCGCCACCTTCCGGCACCGGATGCAGATCGGGATACTGCGCCTGCCATGGCAGCCAGAAACCCGGCTCGTGCCGCGCTCGATAACCGCCATAACCCAGCCAATGCAATTGCATGCCAAACGCCTGCAAGTCTTTCACCGTCGGCGTTTCTTGCGGATGACCGCGCAGCAGGCCAACGGTGCGAAAACCAAAACGCTTACCCGCCGCGGCCAGTGCATGCAGATGATTGGAGTGGGCACCGCCCAGACTGATGATGCCTTTGGCACCGATCTGGTCAGCAGCTTTCAGGTGCTCGATGAGTTTGAACCACTTGTTGCCGCTGATCTGCGGGTCGATTTGGTCAAGGCGCAGGATCGCGACTTCGATGCTTGATCGGGTGAGCCAATCAAGATGAAGGTGCTCGAGGGGGGCCTGGGGTAGCCAATCGGTTGGAGGGGAAAGCATTGGCGCCTGATTGTGCTCGGGTAGATCCAGCATTCTAGTCGCTCAAAGTCAGCCATCGCGAGCAAGCTCGCTCCCACAGGGGTTTTGAATCGGTCACAAAATTTGTGAGCAACACAGAACCTGTGGGAGCGAGCTTGCTCCGGGCGGCGTTCCGACGATGGCCATTGGCACGCTCGACCTGCGGATTACAACTCGGCGGCCAACCGCGACCCTTGGTTGATCGCGCGTTTGGCATCCAGCTCTGCCGCCACATCCGCGCCGCCAATCAAATGCACGTTCTGCCCGGCCGCCACCAGGCCATCCTGCAATTCACGCAGCGGATCCTGACCGGCGCAGATCACGATGTTGTCCACCGGCAGCACTTGCGGCTCGCCGGTTTCGCCAATGCGGATGTGCAAACCTTCGTCGTCGATCTTCAGATACTCGACGCTGTTGAGCATCTGTACCTGCTTGTTTTTCAGACCGGTGCGGTGAATCCACCCGGTAGTTTTACCGAGGCCGTCGCCGACCTTGGATTTCTTGCGTTGCAGCAGGAACACTTCACGCGCCGGTGCATGGGGTTCAGCCTTGATGCCGGCGACACCGCCGCGCGCTTGCAGATGCGTATCGATGCCCCACTCCTTCCAGAACGCCTCGCGATTCTGGCTGGTGGCCACGCCCTGGTGAACCAGGAACTCCGTCACATCGAATCCGATACCACCGGCGCCGATCACCGCGACGCGCTTGCCCACCGGTTTGCGCTCAAGGATCACGTCCAGGTAGCTCAGCACCTTGGCGTTCTCGACACCCGGAATCGCCGGGGTTCTTGGCGCGATGCCGGTGGCGAGAATGATCTCGTCGTAACCGCCTTCGACCAGCTGCGCGACGTCGACGCGGGTGTTCAGGCACACCTCGACGTTAGTGGTCTGCAGTTTGCGGTTGAAGTAGCGCAGGGTTTCGAAGAACTCTTCCTTGCCCGGCACACGCTTGGCGATGTTGAACTGGCCGCCGATTTCGCTGGCCGAATCAAACAGCGTCACCTGATGACCACGCTCAGCCGCCACGGTCGCCGCGGACAAACCCGCAGGACCGGCACCGACCACCGCGATTTTCTTGATCTGCTGCACCGGCAGGTAATTGAGTTCGGTTTCATGACAGGCGCGCGGGTTCACCAGGCAACTGGTCAACTTGCCGCCGAAGGTGTGGTCCAGACAGGCCTGGTTGCAACCGATGCAGGTGTTGATTTCATCGCCACGGCCGGCCGCAGCCTTGTTGACGAAGTCCGGGTCGGCGAGGAACGGCCGCGCCATGGAGACCATGTCGGCATCGCCTTCGGCCAGAATCTGCTCGGCCACTTCCGGGGTATTGATACGGTTGGTGGTGATCAGCGGAATGCTCACCGAGCCACGCAACTTGGCAGTGACTTTGCTGAACGCACCGCGCGGCACTTTGGTGGCGATGGTCGGAATCCGCGCTTCGTGCCAGCCGATGCCGGTGTTGATGATGGTCGCACCGGCCTGCTCGATCGCCTTGGCCAACTGGACGATTTCTTCCCAGCTGCTGCCGCCTTCCACCAGATCGAGCATCGACAGGCGGAAGATAATGATGAAATTCGGACCTACCGCTTCACGCACCCGGCGGACGATTTCCACCGGCAGGCGCATGCGGTTTTCGTAGCTGCCGCCCCAGCGGTCAGTACGGTGGTTAGTATGGGCGGCGAGGAACTGGTTAATGAAATAACCTTCGGAGCCCATGATCTCGACGCCGTCGTACTCGGCCTGTTGCGCCAGGGTCGAACAGGTGACGAAATCGCTGATCTGCTTCTCGATGCCTTCCTCGTCCAGCTCTTTAGGCTTGAACGGGTTGATCGGTGCCTGAATGGCGCTCGGCGCGACTTGTTTCGGGCTGTAGGCATAACGCCCGGCGTGAAGGATCTGCATGCAGATCTTGCCGCCCGCCTCGTGCACCGCGCGGGTGACGATCCGGTGCTTGAGCGCTTCTTCCTCGGTGGTCAGTTTGGCTGCGCCGGAGTACACCCCGCCCTCGTCGTTCGGGCCAATACCACCAGTGACCATCAGGCCAACGCCGCCTCGGGCACGTTCGGCGAAGTACGCCGCCATGCGCTCGAAACCGCCGGGCTTTTCCTCAAGACCGGTGTGCATCGAACCCATCAGGGTACGATTACGCAACGTGGTAAAACCCAGGTCCAGCGGGGCCAACAGGTGCGGGTAATGAGCGGCGGCCATCGGTAACTCCACATCGAGCGATCACGGAAAAAGTGCAGGAGCTCTTTGGCCCCCGTCAGTCATGTTGAACAGACTAAGAGTCGCGCCGCTGTCACTCAATGACCGTAACTGACAACTTATTGATCCAAATGTGCAGCGCCCCTTGGCAAGTGCCGGCATGCGCCCTACCCTAGTCGCGAACCCTGCACACGGCCGTCGACTGTTTCCCCATGCGCAAACTTCTGTACCTGACCTTCTCCATGGCATTGATTGCCGCCCTTACGACCTACGCCATGTGGGCCGCGGACCGTCCGGTGGGTCACTACCTGTCGGACCTGCGCATCAACCTCGCGGTCGACCAAGGCACACCCGCTGATCGCGGTAATTTGCTGGGCATCCAGCCCGAGCTGTTTCCCACCGACTATCAAAGCCCCGAGCGCCTGCACCGCAAGCTGGCGGCCTATTTGCAGAAGGCCCAGGACCAGGGCCTGCTAAATGCAAAAACCATCGTTGTACTGCCCGAACATGTCGGCACCTGGTTGATGGTCAGCGGCGAGAAAGATGAGCTGTACCAGGCCACCACGCTCAAGGAGGCAATGAACTGGCTGGCGGTCAGTAACCCACTGAAGTTCGTCCGCGCGCTGATCAGCGCCAAGGGCGACAAACGTCTGGACGACGCGCACCTGCGCATGAAGGCCAAAGGCATGGCCAAGGACTACCAGACGCTATTTGGTGGTCTGGCGAAAGAATTCCACGTGACGTTGGTGGCGGGCTCCATCGTGCTGCCCGAGCCTAGCGTCATCGACGGCACCCTGAAAATCGGCCGCGGCGCGTTGTACAACAGCAGCGTGGTGTTCGGCCGCGATGGCCTGCCGATCGGCCAACCCCAGCGCCAGATGCATCCGATTTTCGATGAACATGAAGTCATCGCCGCCAATGGCGAACATACGCTCAACGTCGTCGACACCCCGGCCGGACGCCTGGGTGTGCTGATCGGCAGCGACAGCTGGTACCCGGACAATTACCGCAGGCTCGACGACCAGGGTGCGCAGTTCGTCGCGGTCCCGGCGTTTGTGCTCGGGCGCGGCACCTGGGACAAACCGTGGAGCGGTTACAAGGGCCTGTCGACGCCTGGCTCCGTCAGCCTCAAGGCCGGGGAACTCAGCGAAGGCCAGGCCTGGCATCGTCTGACACTCACCGCTCAACCGCCCAGTAGCCAGGCAATCGCCGGCATGAGCGTGTTCCTGCGCGGTCAGTTCTGGGATCAGGGCAGCGCCGGTCAAAGTTTTCTCAGCAGCAACGGCCAGCAGTTCGCCGACGGCAATGCCCGTGGCGCGCGTTTGCTGAACCTCTGGTTGTAACCGATGAAACCGTTGCCGATGCGCCTCGGCGATCTGTCGGTGGGCTTTGTTCATAGCCTGGCCGACGCCGTGCGCAGCCACGGTGCAGACCCTCAGCCGCTACTCGAACAATACGGTCTCGACGCAGCTCGCCTCAGCGAAGCGGGCGCCCGGCTCTCGATCCCGCGCTACATGCGCCTGGGCCACAGTGCCATTCAACTGACCGACAACCCGGCACTTGGCTTGCGCATGGGTCAGCTTAGTCGCCTGAGCCAGGTCGGCCTGGCCGGGGTCACGGCCGCTCAGGCGCCAACGGTGCGAGAAGCCGCGCGGTGCCTGATTCGCTTCGAAGCCTTGTATGGCTCCAACTATCGCGGTCAATCGAGCTTTCACGAAGACGCCCAAGGTGCCTGGCTGCGGTTCTATTCCATCAGCCCTTATAACGCCTACAACCGCTTCGTGGTGGATTCGATCATCGCTGGCTGGTTGCAGCAATTGTCCAGCATAAGCCCTGCCCGGTTGCGGGCCGAACGCATCGATATCGAGTTTGATGAGCCGGATTACCGCACGGCTTATGAAGTGCTGGGCGACTGCCCGATCCAGTTTGGCTGTGAGCACAATCAACTGCGCTTGAGCCTTGCCAGCCTCGCCCAGCGCAACCCGGAACACTGCCCGAGCACCTGGCGACACTTGCTGCAACTGTGTGAGCGGGAACTGGAGCAACTGACACGCACCCGCAGCCTGCGTGAACGCATCACTCAGTTACTGGGGCCGTTGCTCAATGGTGGACGGGAACCCGACCTGGAAGAAGTGGCGGCACGCCTGAAGCTGCCGACCTGGACCTTGCGCCGCAAACTCGCCGAGGAAGGCACGCAATTTCGCGCGATCCTCAATGACACGCGTCGCGACCTGGCCATGACCTACATTCGCGATACCGAACTGGCGTTCGGAGAAATCGCCTACCTGCTGGGCTTTGCCTCAGCCGAAGCCTTTCAACGGGCCTTCAAACGCTGGAGCGGCCAGACTCCCGGCGAGTTTCGCCGCAGTCATCGCCAATCCGCTTGACGCTTACAGCTCGGTAGCGTCTTCGGCCGGTTCCAGCGGGTCCAGTTCAAACGCCTGATACTCGAGCAGCTCTTCTTGATAATCGTCCATTTTTAATCCCCCACAGCTCGTTGAAAAAAACGCCTGAATAAATGACCAGCGCCCCGAGCATAAAGTGCCCACGTGAAAGAAAAATGACGCAGGCACGCCGCTCAGCGGCTACTTAATAAAACGTAGCAGGCCGTCAGGAATTTATTAAAGGATTTTTTCGATACAGGCCGTAGGACAACGGCATGGGGTGACGCGGATCAATTTAAAAGCCGCCGCGGGATCGGTGTCGTCTGACCCGATCCCGTAGCGTCAGAGCACGATTACTGGCCAGATACAGGAATGGCCGAAATAGGCTCGGTGGGTGGAGGCAGGCTTGATTGGGGCGGCGGAGTGACCGTTTCCGTGGTCGATGCCGGCTCGCTGTTCTCGGCCGGAGCAATCGGAGCGGCTTCAGGCGGCGGTGCAACAGGCTCAGAGGCTGCTGGAGCCGCTTCGGCAGGTGCCGGCGCAGGTTCTGCCGCAGACGGCGCCAACGGAGCCGGTGCAACCTTGGCTTCAGGCACGCCGAGATCGGGTTTCGGCTTATCCTTGATGTGCGCGGCCTTTTTCGCTTCCGGCGGCAGGAACAACTCGACCAGGGTGAAGAACCGCTCGTAGAACTTGGGCGCCGATACGGTTTCGCTGGCGACCTTGACCATCGAGTCGTCGGACGAGCCGATCGGCATCGACACCGAGCCCAGCACGCCCACACCCACGCTGGCGGAGTTGTTGGTCTTCTTCAGCGCATAACGGTCCTGCAGGGCGTTGGCGAACATCGTCGCGTGGTGCCCTTCACTGCCATCATCGGCACAGACCACACTGAAGCTGATCTCCATGTGGGTCTCGCCGGTCTGCTGGAAGCTTTTGTGTCCGCTGACCAGTTTCGGGTCGGAGCTGGTGATGATGTAGCCCTGGCTGAGCAACGCCCGACGGGCGGCTTCGCACGTCTGCGCATCAGTCACCGGGTAGCTACGCGAAAACGTTCCGGAGTCATCGAAGTTCTCATGCTCGTAGATGGGGGCTTTCTTCGAAGAGCAGCCGGCCGCGGCGGCCAGCACCAACGCCAGCCCTGCAACACGCATGGGAAATGATTTAAACATTGAACATCCTGAGGAAAACGGTCCGGGGCGTATTGTGCAACAGATCGATGCTTAGCGGAGTATCGATTAGTGTCTTAAAACAGCTACAAGTCTACTGACTGTCATTTACAGGAAAAAGTCGCACGGTAAATACTCAGGCGACGGGTAACCCGTGCGGCTTTCGTTTCACCCACAAAAAACCCCAGCCTTACGGCCGGGGTCTTTGTGTAGCGCAAAACTCAGTCAGGCATCAGTAGCGTTTGATCTCAGCCTGGCTTTCCAGCAGTTTGCGGTAGGCCGCAAAGTCCTGCTGACCAATGCGCGAAGCGAGGAAGCGACGGTACTGGGCCTTCTCTTCATCGGTCGGCGCTGCGGCTTCGTTCACGCCGTTCAGACGCACGATCACCAGGCTACCATCGGCCAGGGTCACGCTGCTGAAGGTCGGCTTGTCCTTGGCGGCAGGCTTGGGCATGCGGAACAGCGCCTGCAGCACGGTTGGGTCAACCCCTTCCTGGCCACGAGTGGCTGCCTGGGTCACTTTCCAGCTCTGACCGTCGATCGCCTTGTCCAGCGCAGCCTTGCCATCGCGCAGGCTGACAATCAGCTCTTCAGCCTTAGTCTTGGCGGCAGCACTGGCGTGCTCCTTGGCCAATTGCACGCGAATACTTGCAGCTACGCTTTCCAGCGGCAGTTGCGCAGGCTTCAGGTGCTCCTTGGCGCGCAGCACGATTACGGTTTCCGGATCGAGTTCGATGGCGGTGCTGTTGGCACCCTCATCCAGCACTTCAGGGCTGAACGCTGCAGTGACCACGGCACGGTTGGCCGCAACACCTTCGCCACCTTCACGGCCGAACGGCTTGGACGTATGAACAGTGAGCTTCAGGTCCTGCGCTGGCTGAGCCAGATCGGAGGATTCGAACGACGAATCTTCCAGTTGCTTGGTCGCCTCGACGAAACGCTGCTCGACCTGCTGGGTTTTCAGCTCACGGGTCAGCTTGTCTTTCAGGCTGGCGAGCGTCGGCACCTCAGGTGCTTCCACGCCCAACAGCTTGATCAGATGGAAACCGAAGTCGGTACGAACCGGCGCCGAGACCTGATCCTTGGCCAACGCATACAGCGCTGTTTCGAAGGCTGGATCGTAGACACCAGGACCGGCAAAGCCGAGGTCACCGCCGTTGTTCGCCGAACCCGGGTCCTGGGAGAATTCCTTGGCCAGAGCCTCGAACTTCTCGCCTTTTGCCAGACGTGCCTGGATCTCTTCGATCTTGGCCTTGGCTTGCGCTTCGGCAACCTTGTCGTTCACTTCGATCAGAATGTGCGCGGCCCGGCGTTGTTCCGACAGGTTCGCGGTTTCTTTCTGATACGCCGCTTGCAGGTCTTCGTCCTTGACGCTGACCTGATCAAAGAAGGAAGCCTTCTTCAACTCGAGGTAATCGATGACCACCTGATCCGGCGTCATGAATTCCTTGGCGTGTTCGTCGTAGTAGGCTTTGACTTCATCGTCGGTCAGCTTCACAGCCGCCGGGTCAACCTTGACGTTCAGAGAAGCGAAATCGCGGGTCTGTTTTTCCAGACGGGCGAATGCCAGAACCTGTGCGTCGGTGACGAAACCGCTACCTGCCAGACCAGCGCGCAGCTGACCGATCAGCATTTCCTGAGCCAGCATCTGGCGGAATTGCATGCGGCTGTAGCCGAGTTGGCGAACAACCTGGTCGAAACGCTCAGGGCTGAACTTGCCATCAACCTGGAATTCAGGCGTTTGCAGGATCACCTGGTCCAAAGCAGCTTCGGAAAAAGCGAACTTCGAGTTTTCTGCGCCTTGCAGCAGCAGCTTGCGATCGATCAGGCCTTTGAGGGCCGATTCGCGCAGCATTTTTTCGTCGAGCAACGAAGCATCGAAATCCTTGCCCAGCTGTTGCATGAGCTGACGGCGTTGCATATCGACCGCTTGGCTCAGCTCGTTCTGGCTGATTTCTTCGCCATTGACCTTGGCCGCATCATTGCTGTGCGTCGTGGCCTTGAAGATGGCGTCGAAACCGGTCAAAGCCATCAGTGCAACGATGACCCCGATAATGGTCTTGGCAATCCAGCCTTGTGAATTGTCCCTGATATTCTGCAGCATGCGTCCCCCAGAAACGGTTGAACTTCAAAATTAGGCAACCGTGGAGCGTGGGTAGAATCCGGATAGAAGAAAGGCGCATCCGAGGATGCGCCTTCTCGTAACTGGCGGAGCGGACCGATGACTCGAACTTGCGAGCCTCGGCGTCTCGGATCGGCGCCTCGCCGACTGGACTACCGCTCCGCTGCCAGGTCAGGCATGACCCCGACCCGGATAGGCAAAAACCTGAATCGAACTTAGTTGACAGCTTCTTTCAGTGCTTTACCGGCTTTGAAACCTGGTTTTTTAGCAGCTGCGATTTCCAGCGTCTTACCGGTCTGTGGGTTACGACCAATGCGAGCTGGACGATCAGTTACGGAGAAGGTACCGAAACCAACCAGAACAACAGAGTCGCCAGCCTTGAGAGCGCCAGTGACGGATTCGATTACAGCGTCCAGCGCACGGCCAGCAGCAGCTTTCGGGATATCAGCGGATGCAGCGATAGCATCAATCAGTTCCGACTTGTTCACTCTAAGTCCCCTTATATCTATTTGAGTATGATTCTAAGTTTTTTGGTGAAAGCAAAAACGAGTGCTGAATGGCCTACAGACACTTAAGAGCCGCTTTATAACAAGGGCTCTAAAAAGCTGTCAACAAGCCACCCAGGCAAATGCGTACTAATGCGTGCTAATTCTTTCCTTAGAGTCAGACTCGCGTTTTTCATCCTTTGCAACTATCTCTGGAGCTACATCTGGCAAGGGCTCCGGCGCGTATTGCAGCGCAATTTGCAGGACCTCGTCAATCCATTTAACCGGTTTAATCTGCAGATCTTGCTTGATATTGTCAGGAATTTCCTTCAGATCGCGTACGTTCTCTTCAGGAATGATAACGGTCTTGATTCCGCCACGGTGAGCAGCGAGCAGTTTTTCTTTCAAACCGCCAATCGCCAGCACCTGACCACGCAGCGTAATTTCGCCAGTCATGGCGACGTCCGCGCGCACAGGGATCCCGGTCAATGCCGACACCAGAGCCGTGCACATGCCCACACCGGCGCTAGGGCCGTCCTTCGGGGTCGCCCCTTCCGGCATATGGATATGCGTGTCGCGCTTCTCGTGGAAGTCCAGGGGAATCCCCAGGCTCTTCGCGCGACTGCGAACAACGGTCAGGGCCGCGGTGATCGATTCGACCATCACATCCCCCAGGGAACCGGTCTTGATCAACTGGCCTTTACCCGGCACGACGGCGGCTTCGATGGTTAGCAATTCGCCACCCACCTGAGTCCACGCCAGCCCGGTGACCTGACCGATCTGATCCTGCGATTCGGCCAGACCGTAGCGGAATTTGCGCACGCCCAGGAAGTGTTCCAGCATCTCGGCAGTGACCTTCACCGAGAAGCGTTTTTCCATTGCATGCTCTTTGACCGCCTTGCGGCAAACCTTGGCAATCTGGCGCTCCAGCCCACGTACACCGGCTTCGCGGGTGTAGTAGCGGATAATGTCGCGGATCGCTTCGGCGTCGAATTCCAGCTCACCTTTTTTCAAACCGTTAGCCGTAATCTGCTTTGGCGAAAGGTATTTGACGGCGATGTTGATCTTTTCGTCTTCGGTGTAACCCGGCAGACGAATCACTTCCATCCGGTCCAGCAAGGCTGGTGGAATGTTCATGGAGTTCGAGGTGCAAAGGAACATCACATCGGACAGGTCGTAGTCGACTTCCAGATAGTGATCGTTGAAGTTATGGTTCTGCTCAGGGTCGAGCACTTCCAGCAACGCCGACGCCGGATCGCCACGCATGTCGCTGCCCATTTTGTCGATTTCATCGAGCAGGAACAGCGGGTTGCGGACGCCCACCTTTGTCATCTTTTGAATCAATCTTCCTGGCATCGAACCGATATAAGTACGGCGATGACCACGAATTTCCGCTTCATCACGCACACCGCCGAGGGCCATGCGCACGAATTTGCGGTTGGTAGCGTGAGCAATCGACTCCGCCAGAGAGGTTTTACCCACCCCTGGAGGACCGACCAGGCACAACACCGGACCACGAATTTTCTTCACGCGCTTTTGCACGGCGAGGTATTCGAGGATCCGCTCTTTGACTTCTTCCAGACCATAGTGGTCTGCATCGAGAATGTCTTCAGCGCGCGCCAGATCCAGTCGCACTTTGCTCTGCGCCTTCCACGGCACCTGAACCAGCCAGTCAATATACGAGCGCACCACGGTCGCTTCCGCAGACATTGGCGACATTTGTTTTAACTTGTTCAGTTCGCCCTGGGCTTTGGCCAAGGCATCTTTCGGCAGACCGGCGGCATCGATGCGCTTTTTCAGCTCTTCGATTTCGTTGTGGCCTTCGTCGCTGTCGCCGAGCTCTTTCTGAATGGCCTTCATCTGCTCATTCAGGTAGTACTCGCGCTGGCTGCGCTCCATTTGTTTTTTGACGCGACCACGAATGCGTTTTTCGACTTGCAGCAGGTCGATCTCGGCATCCAGCAACGCCAGAACGTGCTCGACCCGGGCCGACAAATCAATGATTTCGAGGATTTCCTGCTTCTGCTCGATCTTCAGGGCCATGTGTGCGGCCATGGTGTCGACCAGGCGGCCTGGTTCGTCGATGCTGTTGAGCGACGACAGGACTTCAGCCGGGACTTTCTTGCCCAGCTGCACATATTGTTCGAACTGAGCCAGCAGGCTGCGTACGAACACTTCCGACTCGCGCTCTGGCGCGTCGACTTCGTCGATCAATGAGACTTCGGCACGGCAGTGGCCGTCCACTTCGCTGAAACGCTCAACAGCGCCCCGCTGCTCACCTTCGACCAAAACCTTGACCGTGCCGTCAGGCAGCTTGAGCAGCTGTAGAACGGTAGCAATGGTACCTACGCGATAAAGTGCATCTTCACCGGGATCGTCGTCAGCAGGGTTTCTCTGAGCCAGCAGAAGGATCTGCTTGTCGCCCGTCATCGCTGCCTCGAGGGCTTCGATGGATTTCTCGCGCCCCACGAACAGCGGGATAACCATGTGCGGATAAACCACAACATCACGCAATGGCAGGAGAGGCAATTCGATGGTTGTCTTCATGATTTCGCCTCTACGGCGGCCATAAGGCCGTAAACAGATGGAAGTGAGCTTGAAACCAAGATGGGGGCTACCTTCAAAAAAAACAAGCTTAAAGAAGGTGTTAAAACGCGCAAAAAGCAAAGGGGCCCGAAGGCCCCTTCTTTATTCCAGCAGTGTGACGCTTAGGCGTCTGGCGCTGCCTTGGCAGCCGGCTCACTGTTTTCGTAGATATACAGTGGCTTGGACTTGCCTTCTATAACGCTTTCGTCGATCACTACTTTACTCACCTCGGACTGCGAGGGAATTTCATACATAGTGTCGAGCAATACACCTTCGAGAATCGAACGCAGTCCACGGGCACCTGTCTTGCGTTCCAGGGCACGCTTGGCGACCGATTTCAGTGCGTCGGCCCGGAATTCCAGGTCCACGCCTTCCATCTCGAACAGCTTGGCATACTGTTTGGTCAGAGCATTTTTCGGCTCGGTGAGAATCTGCATCAGCGCAGCCTCATCAAGCTCGTCCAGCGTGGCAAGTACCGGCAGACGACCGACGAATTCCGGGATCAGACCGAACTTGACCAAATCGTCAGGCTCGACTTCACGCAGGGACTCACCGACTTTCTTGCCTTCTTCCTTGCTGCGCACTTCCGCGTTGAAACCGATGCCGCCCTTGGTGGAACGGTTTTGAATAACCTTTTCCAGACCGGAGAACGCACCACCGCAGATGAACAGGATGTTACGGGTGTCGACCTGAAGGAATTCCTGCTGCGGATGCTTGCGACCACCTTGAGGCGGAACGGAAGCGACCGTGCCTTCGATCAACTTGAGCAGGGCCTGCTGCACGCCTTCACCGGAAACGTCCCGGGTGATCGACGGGTTGTCAGACTTGCGCGAGATCTTGTCGATCTCATCGATGTAGACAATGCCCATTTGGGCTTTTTCTACGTCGTAATCGCACTTCTGCAGCAGCTTCTGAATGATGTTTTCGACATCTTCACCTACGTAACCTGCCTCGGTGAGGGTGGTTGCGTCGGCGATGGTGAACGGAACGTTCAGTAAGCGGGCCAGTGTTTCGGCAAGCAGTGTTTTACCCGAGCCTGTCGGGCCGATCAGCAAGATGTTGCTCTTGCCGAGTTCGACATCGTCATTCTTTTTGTCACGCTGGTTCAGGCGCTTGTAGTGGTTGTACACCGCTACGGCCAGAACCTTTTTCGCACGCTCCTGACCAATCACGTACTGATCAAGGATGCCGCTGATTTCTTTAGGCGAAGGCAATTTATGCGCGCTGCTTTCGGCCTGGGCTTCCTGCACCTCCTCACGGATGATGTCATTGCACAGGTCGACGCACTCGTCGCAGATAAAGACCGAGGGGCCGGCAATCAATTTGCGCACTTCATGCTGGCTTTTGCCACAGAAGGAGCAATAGAGCAGCTTGCCGTTGTCCTCGCCGTTGCGGGTGTCAGTCATTCGTTCGATCCAAATCCGATAGGCTTGCAACACAAGATGAAGGCTATTGCGGGCTTTTTCAAGCCCGCTGGTGATCGGACGCGCCGACCAACCCTATTTTGAGCTGCTTAATTTAAGCGGGGCGCTGGCTGATCACTTCATCGATCAACCCGTATTCACGTGCTGCTTCTGCACTCATGAAATTATCGCGGTTGGTATCGCGCTCGATTTCTTCAAGAGTGTGCCCGCTATGCTTGGCCATCAGCGTGTTGAGACGCTCACGAATGAAGAGGATTTCCTTGGCATGGATTTCGATGTCCGAAGCCTGGCCCTGGAAACCGCCCAGTGGCTGGTGAATCATCACACGTGAGTTCGGCAGGCAGTAACGCTTGCCGGGGGCACCGGCCGTCAGTAGAAACGCACCCATGCTGCACGCTTGGCCGATACAGGTGGTCGACACGTTTGGCTTGATGAACTGCATGGTGTCATAGATCGACATGCCCGCCGTCACCGAACCGCCCGGGGAGTTGATATAGAGATGGATGTCCTTGTCCGGGTTTTCCGCTTCAAGGAACAGCAGTTGCGCACAGATCAGGTTGGCCATGTAGTCCTCTACCGGACCAACCAGAAAGATCACTCGCTCCTTGAGAAGGCGCGAATAGATGTCGTAGGCGCGCTCGCCACGAGCGGACTGCTCGACAACCATCGGGACCAGGCCGCCTGCGGCCTGGATATCAGAGTTCTGCTGAATATACGAATTACGGAACATGCTCTGCAGTCACTCCCAAATAGTTATGTCTTGAATACGCATAAGCCAGCGCGAAGGCTGGCTTATGGTGATTACTTCTTACCGCAAAAAGCTATCAGTCGGCTTGTGGAGCTTCTACCGGCTTGACTGCTTCTTCGTAAGAGACCGATTTGTCGGTCACGTTAGCCTTCTGCAGAACAGTATCCACAACTTGTTCTTCCAGCACAACCGAACGGACTTCGTTCAGTTGCTGGTCGTTCTTGTAGTACCAGGACACAACCTGCTCAGGCTCTTGGTAAGCCGAAGCCATTTCCTGAATCATTTCACGAACGCGAGCTTCGTCAGGCTTGAGGTCGAATTGCTTGACCACTTCAGCCACGATCAGACCCAGTACAACGCGACGCTTGGCTTGCTCTTCGAACAGCTCGGCCGGCAGTTGCTCAGGCTTGATGTTGCCACCGAATTGCTGAACAGCCTGCACGCGCAGACGGTCAACTTCGTTGGACAGCAGAGCCTTAGGCACTTCGATCGGGTTGGTGGCCAGCAGACCGTCCATTACCTGATTCTTGACCTTGGATTTGATCGCCTGACGCAGTTCACGCTCCATGTTCTTGCGAACTTCGGTGCGGAAGCCTTCCAGACCGGTTTCCTTGATGCCGAATTGAGCGAAGAATTCTTCGGTCAGTTCTGGCAGTTTTGGCTCGGAAACAGTGTTCACGGTCACGGTGAACTCAGCGGTTTTGCCTGCCAGGTCGAGGTTCTGATAGTCCTCTGGGAAGGTCAGGTTCAGAACGCGCTCTTCGCCGGCTTTAGCGCCAACCAGGCCGTCTTCAAAACCAGGAATCATGCGGCCGGAACCCAGCACCAGCTGAGTACCTTTGGCGGAACCGCCAGCGAACACTTCACCGTCGACCTTGCCAACGAAATCGATGTTCAGTTGGTCTTCGTTTTGAGCAGCGCGATCGGCCACTTCGAAACGGGTGTTCTGCTTGCGCAGCACTTCCAGCATTTTGTCCAGATCGGCATCAGCCACGTCAGCGCTCAGGCGCTCTACCGCGATACCTTCGAAACCGGCAACGGTGAACTCGGGGAACACTTCGAAAATCGCGACGTATTCCAGGTCTTTGCCAGCTTCCAGCGATTTCGGCTCGATCGAAGGAGCGCCAGCCGGGTTCAGCTTTTGTTCAACAACAGCTTCGTAGAAAGAAGACTGGATCACGTCGCCAACCGCTTCCTGACGTGCATCAGCACCAAAACGGCGCTTGATTTCACTCATTGGCACTTTGCCTGGACGGAAGCCAGCAATCTTGGCCTTTTGGGCAGTCTGCTGCAGACGCTTGTTGACCTGAGTCTCGATGCGCTCAGCCGGCACGGTGATGCTCATGCGGCGCTCAAGAGCAGAAGTATTTTCAACAGAAACTTGCATGGATATTCCTCGTTGCACAGACGTTAGCCGGCCGTTTCCGACCCCAGAATCAAGGGCATGCATTCTAGTGGGTCAAACTCAAGAAGTCACCCTACTGAAAACGGGTAAAAAAGCAGCAGGCAATTTATAGGCGGGGACAAACGGTTGTGCCTCGCCCTGTTAGCAAATACAGCCAATCATGCCAGGGCTCTGCACCAATCCTTCTATATATAGAAGGCATCGGCAATCCATCCCTGACAGTCGACCCCACAAGGGGACCAACGGGCGAGCCAGCATCATCGAGAAACATAAATCCGACGATCCGAGCCGCCCTCTCGGCCCAGAACCTGCGGCCGCTTTGAAAATCCAGACTCCTAAAACAAAAACGGCGCAGCCCTTTTCAGGTGCTGCGCCGTTTTCTGCTATTAAATAGCTACTTGTAATGGTGCGGACGGAGAGACTCGAACTCTCACACCTTGCGGCGCTGGAACCTAAATCCAGTGTGTCTACCAATTCCACCACATCCGCATCAAGCTTTTAAAGCAAAGGCGCCAGACTGTTAATCTGGCGCCTTTCTAAATATGGGGTGGACGAAGGGGATCGAACCCTCGACAACGGGAGTCACAATCCCGTGCTCTACCAACTGAGCTACGCCCACCATATTGCCATGTTGCGCTACTTGTGCCAAAGCTGCCTAATGGCGCACCCGGCAGGACTCGAACCTGCGACCATCCGCTTAGAAGGCGGATGCTCTATCCAGCTGAGCTACGGGCGCCTTGTTAATCTGTATTCTTGGACGATTACAAACTAAGTGCTTTCAGTCTCACCGAATTAAACATCAACTCTGCTCGACCTTCTTAACCAGTGCTAGGCTGTGCCCGACAAGTGCGACGAATGTTATAGGTGACCCTGAAGGTCGTCAACTCTTTTTTAAAAAAAATTCATTTAATTAAAGGGGTTAGGGGAATTTGCAGACCAAGCGCCTTTGCCCTCACCTCATGACATGCGAGAATGCGTTCTCTTTTTTTCCCCTCTCGATGGTTAATCACGCGCAATGACTGCACAACTAATCGACGGCAAATCGATCGCCGCCAGCCTGCGCCAGCAGATCGCCAAACGAGTCAACGAGCGTCGCCAGCAAGGTCTGCGCACGCCCGGTCTCGCGGTGATCCTGGTCGGTAGCGATCCCGCCTCTCAGGTTTATGTCTCGCACAAGCGTAAAGACTGTGAAGAGGTCGGCTTCATTTCCCAAGCCTACGACCTGCCTTCCGAAACCACTCAAGAAGCGCTGACCGATCTGATCGATCGCCTGAACGACGACCCGGCGATTGATGGCGTTCTGCTTCAGCTTCCTTTACCTGAACACCTGGACGCCTCCAAATTGCTGGAACGCATTCGTCCAGACAAGGACGTCGACGGTTTCCACCCTTATAACGTCGGCCGCCTCGCCCAACGTATTCCGCTGCTGCGTCCATGCACCCCTAAAGGCATCATGACGTTGCTGGAAAGCACCGGTGTCGATCTCTACGGGATGGACGCAGTGGTTGTCGGGGCCTCCAACATTGTTGGCCGCCCGATGGCAATGGAATTGCTGCTGGCCGGCTGCACCGTGACCGTCACCCACCGCTTCACCAAGGATCTGGCAGGCCACGTCGGTCGCGCCGATCTGGTGGTGGTCGCCGCCGGCAAGCCGGGGCTGGTAAAGGGTGAGTGGATCAAGGAAGGCGCGATCGTGATCGACGTCGGCATCAACCGCCAGGAAGACGGCAAACTGGTTGGTGACGTGATCTACGACACCGCCCTGCCCCGCGCCGGCTGGATCACTCCAGTCCCGGGTGGCGTTGGCCCGATGACCCGCGCTTGCCTGCTGGAAAACACGCTGTACGCAGCCGAAACACTGCACAGCTGAGTTCGCATTTTCATGGCTGCGACGAACAAAGGAACCCCGCCATTGGCGGGGTTCTTTTTGCCTGAATTAAAAACTTTACCGCTCGCCGGAAACCTACTGCTTGTAGGGGTTTTCAAGGACTTTGACCTGTTCATTGAACAACCATCGACAGTTCTTCAGCCATACTCCTAAAATGCGTCGGTTTTAAAGAAACAACCCGTTACAGAACGGCTTATCCACACCTAACGAGTCTGCCAGCGTGAAAATCCGTCTTTCCATCCTGAGCCTATTTTTTGCATTTACAGGGACTTTCACCACGCCAATGGTCAACGCTGCCGACACCACTTCGGCGCCGCGAGATACGTCAACACTGAAGATCGCTTCCGGCAGTGCATTGCTGATGGATCTGCAGACCAACAAAGTCATCTATGCCAGCAATCCTGACGTGGTTGTGCCGATCGCTTCCGTCAGCAAACTGATGACCGGGCTGATCGTGGTTGAAGCCAGACAGAACATGGACGAATACCTGTCCATCAACATCAGCGACACGCCGGAAATGAAAGGCGTGTTCTCCCGCGTGAAACTCAACAGCGAAATGCCGCGCAGGGAAATGCTGCTGATTGCCCTGATGTCCTCGGAAAACCGCGCTGCCGCGAGCCTGGCCCATCACTATCCGGGCGGCTACGTTGCGTTCATTGCCGCAATGAATGCCAAAGCGAAAGCACTGGGCATGACCAGCACGCACTTCGTCGAACCCACCGGCCTCTCCCCTCGCAACGTGTCCACGGCCCGCGACCTGAGCAAACTGCTGATCGCTGCGCACAAGTACCCGCTGTTGACTGAGCTAAGTACCACCAAGGAAAAAACCGTTTCGTTCCGTAAACCCAACTACAGCCTGGGTTTCCGTAATACCGACCATTTGGTCAACAAGCCGAACTGGGACATCAAGCTGACGAAAACCGGCTTCACCAACGAGGCCGGTCACTGCCTGGTGCTGGTCACCAGCATGGCCAACCGCCCGGTTGCGCTGGTCATCCTCGATGCTTTCGGCAAGTACACACACTTTGCCGATGCCAGCCGTATTCGCAGCTGGGTGGAAACCGGCCAAGGCACGAACGTGCCGTCTGTAGCCTTGCAGTACAAATCCAACAAGAACCTCAAGCATCGTCAGAGCGGCGTGGTTGAAGCGTCGAAATAAGTAAACGACAGATGAAAGAAAGCCCCGACTATTCGGGGCTTTTTTCGTCCGGCGTCAGTCATTCGGCAGCGGCATCTGGTCGTCATCCGGAATGCCGTCCCCGGCATTCGGGTCATTCCAGCCCTGTGGATGCTCCGTCGGCACGACCACAGGCCTGGCCAAAGGATCCCTTAACGGGCTGTCCGGATCCATCACGGGGTCGATGTCTTTTTCGGGGCTGGTTGGAACGCTGTCCGGACGTTTGTCGTTGAAACTCGAATCGGTAGACATACGCACCTCACTAAGGCTCAGGGTTTCAGATCGGCAAGTGGATCGTAAGGCTTCGCTGGAGCCTTGGTATTGTCGCCCGGCTTCACATCCCTGGGGGCCTTTGCAGGTCCGATGGGGTCGACCTGAGGATCAGCGAGGTCCGGCGAATCGGGATCGAACCCCAACTCATCGCCCGAAGAATGCTCAGACGAGTGCGGGCCGACGGGGGTAGTGGAATGTGCCATGGGCACCTCCTTTGAGTCTGGCCGGGAGAAATCCGGGCCCTACTTGCTTAGAGGTCGGCAAAGTGCAGGGGTGCCTGAAAGATGACGAACGGACTTATTGCGCGTTCAGCGCTTTCTTCGCCCTGGCGGCCGCCTGCTCCTGACCTGCCTGGGCAAGGTCGCTCGCGGCCTTGAGCCATCGCTGTTGATCGACATTGGCCGGCAGTTGATTCGGCTTCTGAATCAGCACGGCCCAGCCACCGGCATCCTTGAGCGCCGATTCAAACGAACCGAAGCCCATCAATTCCCGACGATTCATGCCCGAGCGCAGCAGCACTGTCTGTTTCTGACGGTTGTACCCGGCAAGAATGGCGTAACGCGGTTCAGCCCAGAACGCCGAGCCTTCCGTGAAACGCACCATTACCGGGTAACCGGCCGCAACCTGGGTCAACAGTGCAGGCAGATTGCTGTCGAGGGGATAGACGACCATGCCGTACTCGCGAGCGAGGTTCTGCATGTTCTGCTGCAACTGGGCTTCGGCACCCGGCAAGTGCAACGGTTTTTCGAGCAAACCTGGCGTAATCACAATGCGTTGCTGGGACAACATGCTGGCCAGCACTTGCGGCCCACTCTGATTCGCCACGCCACGGTAAAACGTGCCACTGAGCTCGACTCGCTCCGGCAGGCGCTTGATTTCAGGCGCCACACTCCCCGCGCAGCCAGCCAGACCTGCAACGCAGCCAACGACCAGCACTAAAGATCGAATTCGAGAAAATACCCGCACCATCATCACTCTCTTGATTTAGACGCCAGGCGTTCACGCTCCCGGCTTGGCCGTCGATCATAGGACGCCGCGCGGCAGCGGTATAGCCTTAACCGGCAGATGATGGCATTCGATAGAGCGAACTGATTGGTGACAGCCGACCTTTGGTCAATAGCCTGAAACACAGCAGCGACTAGACTGTCATGTGCAAAGAGTGTGTGCCTGCAGCAGGGCGAAGAGGAGGCACTGATGAGCCTGACAATGACCATTGTGATGTTGATTTCTGGCTGGCTGGCCGTTGCCGCCGCCATGTTATGGGGAGTCCTGCGAATTACCCGCCGGCACCATCATCCGGCTCAGTCGGTGCCGGTAGCGCAAACCGATACAACCGATGCAACCGATGCACATCACGTTACCGCGCACTGAACGACACCATTGTGTAGCGCAAACAAAAACGGCCGCCTGGGCTCTTTCGAGCACAGGCGGCCGTTTCGTTTAATGCAGATTAAGCTTCAGCGACTAAACGCTTCTGCTTTGCCCGGCGCGACATCATGTTCAAACCTTCGATCGTCGCCGAGAACGCCATGGCCGCATACACATAGCCTTTCGGTACATGGGCGCCGAAGCCTTCGGCGATCAGCGTCATGCCGATCATGATCAGGAAGCCCAGCGCCAGCATCACCACCGTCGGGTTGTCGTTGATGAACTTGGCCAGAGGATCAGCCGCCAGCAACATCACCAGTACCGACACCACCACCGCGATGATCATGATCGGCAAATGCTCAGTCATGCCGACAGCGGTAATGATGCTGTCGATGGAGAACACCATGTCCAGCAGCAGGATCTGACCGATCGCGGCGGCAAAGCCCAAGGTCACGGTCGAGGTGGCCGACGTCGGATCATCCGGTGCAGGGTCCATGCTGTGATGGATCTCGGTGGTCGCCTTCCACAACAGGAACAGGCCGCCGGCAATCAGGATCATGTCCTTCCAGGAGAACGTCTGGCCGAAGATATCGATCACAGGCTCAGTCAACTGGACGATGAACGCGATGGTGCTCAGCAGCGCCAGTCGCAGGATCAGCGCCATGCCGATACCGATGCGCCGCGCCTTCTGCCGGTGCTGCTCGGGCAGTTTATTGGTCAGGATCGAAATGAAGATCAGGTTATCGATGCCGAGTACGATTTCCATGACGATCAACGTAGCCAGGGCAACCCAGGCGGTGGGGCTTGCAGCAAGTTCTAAAAGGTATTCCATGGGTCAGTCCTGACTCTTTTAAGACGGTTTAGATTTCCTGGGACGAAGATTCGGTTTTGTCCGTTTCTTTGGCCGGCTGTTCTTTCTTGCTGATCAGCCCGCCAGTGGCGTCACTGATTGCCTGCTCTGCGGCTTTGTGGGTGTCGTCGATCGCTTGTTTGGCGGTTTCGGCAGCCTTGCCCATCAGTTGCTGAGCGCTTTTTTCGGCCTGGTCACAACCGGCCAATACCAGTAAAGACGTGATCAACAGTGCCGTGGTTTTAAGCTTCATGATGCTTTCCTCGATAGAACAGACAGGGCCGAAAAGGCCGCCCGTCGATAGCGGGGCATTCTAGGGAGTCAAACACTTCAGGAAAATTCGTATTTATAGCGGTTATACTTCGGTTTTTACGAATCCAGATCTGCGTACGCCGATCGCTTTACGTAGGAGCTGCCGCAGGCTGCGATCTTTTGATCTTCGCTTTTACAAACAAGATCAAAAGATCGCAGCTTACGGCAGCTCCAGGTCATAAACATCATGTTGAATTACCGACAGCTTCATTACTTCTGGGTGGTGGCCAAGACCGGCAGCATCGTGCGCGCCTGCGAGCAGCTGAACCTGACGCCGCAGACCATCAGCGGGCAGATTTCCCTGCTCGAACAAACCTATGGCATTGAGCTGTTTCGCCGAGTTGGCCGACAACTGGAACTCACTGAAGCCGGCCGTCAGACCCTGCCCTACGCCGAGCAAATGTTTCAGCTGGGCGGCGAACTGGAGCTGATGCTGCGAGCTCAGCCCAACGAACAGCAGATTCTGTTTAGGGTTGGTGTGGCCGACGTGGTGCCCAAATCCATCGTCTATCGGCTGATTGCGCCGACCATGGAATTGAGCGAGCCGCTGCGCATCACCTGTCGCGAAGACAAACTCGAACGTTTGCTCGCCGATCTGGCGATCCAGCGTCTCGACCTGGTGATCTCCGACAGCCCGATGCCCTCGCACCTGGACATCAAGGGCTACAGCCAGAAACTCGGGGAATGCGGGATCAGCTTCTTCGCCACTGCTGAACTGGCGGCGCAATACGGTCAGGATTTCCCCCGCAGCCTGCACGGCGCACCGCTGCTGATTCCAGGGCCGGAGACCGTGGTGCGCAGTCGCTTGCAGCGCTGGTTTGCCGAGCAGCAGATCCAGCCGCGCATCGTCGGCGAGTTCGACGACAGCGCCTTGATGCAGGCTTTCGGCCAATCCGGTAGCGGGATCTTCATCGGCCCGAGCGTGATTGCCGACGAGGTGAAACGCCAATACGGTGTGGAGTTGATTGGCCAGACCGACGCGGTGACCGAGTCGTTCTACGCCATTTCGGTGGAACGCAAGGTCAAGCACCCCGGCATTGTCGCCATTACCGAAGGTGCCCGACGCGAGCTGTTCACCGAGATGTGAGGTGTCAGGCGCAGACTTCGCGGGGCTTGAAGGTCATCAGCGCGATGGCCAGGAGGATCGAGGCGAGGATAAAAGTGGCCGCCGCGAAACCAAGACCTTGCAGGCCTACACCGTCGATGACCCTACCGCCGATCATGGCGCCCAGGCCGATCCCGAGGTTAGCCCCGGCAATGTTCAGCGATGCCGCGAACGCCGGCGCTTCGGGTGCAGCCTTCATCAATCGCACATGGCTGACCAGGAACAACGCCGCCTGAGTCACGCCCCAAATCCCCATCGCCGCTGCCAGACCCAGCGGCGAATGAATGTTCGGCACCAATGCCACCAGGCCGGCGATCATGAACGCGCAGAACATCATCGAGGCGATCAACGGATGACGATCCACCGCGCGGCCGCCCAATGAGTTGCCGATCAAGCCGACCGCGCCGAAGCCCATCAGGCACCAGCCGACCAGCGTGCCGCTGAAACCGGCCAGTCGCTCAAGAATGTCCGCCAGATAGGTGTAAGCGGTAAACATGCCGCTAAACACCAGGATCGACAGCAGCACATGCCCCACCATCAGCGGGCTGCGCAAAATTTTGAATTGCGAACTGAAGCTCACTTGATGCTGATGCAGATTGGTTTTCGGCAGGTAGATAAACAGCAGCAATGCCTTGGCAAACGCGATCACCGCCAGAATGCCGAAGGCACTGCGCCAACCGAACGCATCGGAGATCAGTGTACCCACCGGAATGCCGAACACCGTGGCGCAGACAATCCCGAATCCGATCTTGGCGATGGCGCGGCCAGCGTAATCCGGCCCGACGATGTCTACCGCCGTCTCACTGGCCAGCGCCCAGAACACCGGCAGCCCCAACGCAGGGATCAATCGGGCGACGGACATCACCCAGATGTTCGGCGCAAACGCCGCGAGGGTGTTGGCCAGGCCGAACATGATCAGCACCGAGATGAACAATTTGCGGCGCTCGAACCGGGCGAAATACGCGGTCAGGAACGGTCCGAATGCGGCGACCGTGAAGGCGAACAAGGTCACCAGCAAACCCGCTTGGGGGATGGTGACTTCAAGGTCTCGAGCGATCGCCGGCAACAGGCCGACGATGATGAATTCCGTGGTCAGCACCGTGAAACCGGCGGCAGACAACAGAAGGATGGGCAACAGCATGCAGAACTCCAGAAAACGACGACACCAGCGATAGCCCGAAGGCCCACTGGCATGACTTGAAAATGAGGATGGCGAATCTTAACAGAGTGTTTCCGATCAGGGTTGCACGAACCTGCCGATCTCGTTGGCCCACGGGCGGCAGATCGTCACAGGTCTGAAGGATAAAGGCCACGCTGTGATAAAGTCCGCGCCCTGCGATACGTACACCCTGTTCATCGGCCATTGATTGGCATTGATGTCGCGATACCCCCGCACCTAAAAAAATCAGAGATGCCGTTTTATGACCGCTCCATCCCCTTCTCTATGGTTACGCCTGAAACGCTTAAGCCTGGTCACACAAATCATCATCGGCCTGATCGCCGGGATTGCCCTGGCCCTGTTCGCACCGGAGGTAGCGAAGTCCACCTCGTTTATCGGCAAAGTCTTCGTATCGGCGCTGAAAGCTGTCGCGCCGATTCTGGTGTTCGTGCTGGTCATGGCCTCGATTGCCAACCATAAGCACGGCCAGGAAACCCACATCCGGCCGATCCTGTTTCTGTATCTGCTGGGAACGTTTGCGGCGGCGGTGGTGGCCGTTGTCGCCAGTACGTTGTTCCCCTCGAGCCTGGTATTGGCGACTCACGACGTTGCGGTCACCGCGCCGGGCGGTATCAGTGAAGTGCTGCAAAGCCTGCTGTTGAGCGTGGTCGACAACCCGGTCAGTGCGCTGATGAATGCCAACTTCATCGGCATTCTGGCGTGGGCGATTGGGATGGGCGTTGCCATTCGCCATGCCGGTGACACCACTCGCGAGGTGCTCGGCGACTTGTCCAACGGCGTGACCCTGATCGTGCGCTTGGTGATCCGTTTCGCGCCGCTGGGGATCTTCGGCCTGGTGGCTTCGACCCTCGCCACCTCCGGTTTCGGTGCCTTGATCGGCTACGTGCATCTGCTGGCAGTGCTGCTGGGCTGCATGTTGTTCGTGGCGCTGGTGATGAATCCGGTCATCGTGTTCTGGAAACTGCGTCGCAACCCTTATCCGTTGGTGCTGATGTGCCTGCGGGAAAGCGGCATCACCGCATTTTTCACCCGCAGTTCGGCGGCGAACATTCCAGTCAATCTGGAACTGAGCAAGCGCCTGGGCCTGCACGAAGACACCTACTCGGTCTCGATCCCGCTCGGCGCGACCATCAACATGGCCGGCGCGGCGATCACCATTACCGTGCCGACCCTGGCCGCCGTGCATACGCTGGGCATCGCCGTGGACATTCCGACCGCCATCCTGCTGAGCATCGTCGCGGCGATCTGTGCCTGTGGCGCTTCGGGCGTGGCGGGCGGTTCGTTGCTGTTGATTCCACTGGCGTGCAGCCTGTTTGGCATCCCCAGTGAAATCGCCATGCAGGTGGTGGCCGTCGGGTTCATCATCGGTGTGCTGCAGGACTCGGCGGAAACCGCGCTGAACTCCTCCACCGACGTACTGTTTACGGCCGCCGCTTGCCTGGGTGAAGACGAGAAAGCCCAGCGATTGGCTTAACAAAGATCAAAAGATCGCAGCCTCGTTTCACTCGACAGCTCCTACAGGCGGTACGCATCTCAATGTAGGAGCTGTCGAGTGAAACGAGGCTGCGATCTTTTGATTCACCAAAAAAAAGCCCGCCAAGGCGCGAACCTTGGCGGGCTTTTTTACGCTGGGAGGTTTAGAACGCGCCCATGTAATCGCGCTTGCCCACTTCCACACCGTTGTGACGCAGCAGTGCGTAGGTGGTGGTGACGTGGAAGAAGAATTGCGGCAGACCGTAGCTCAGCAGGTAAGCCTGGCCAGTGAAGCGCTTCTCTTTCGGCGTGCCCTGACGGGTGATGATTTCGATGCCTTCCTTGCCGTCGATCTGTTCCGGTTTGATCTCGCCGATGAAGGCCAGCACTTTGGCGATCAGCGCTTGCAGTTCGGCGAAGGTGGTTTCGGTGTCGTCGTATTTCGGCAGTTCAACTTCGGCCAGACGCGCGGAAACGCCCTTGGCGAAATCAACGGCGATCTGCACCTGACGGACCAGCGGGAACATGTCCGGGTACAGACGGGCTTGCAGGAAAGCGTTTGGATCGATGTTCTTGGCAGTGGCGTGGGCTTCGGCCTTGTTCAAAACGTCGCTCAGGGCGTTGAGCATTTGTTTGAAAACCGGGACGGAAGCGGCGTACAGGGAAATAGTCATGGCAATCTCGTGTTGTGACAGGAGGGAAACGTGGGGCGATTATAGCCATGCGCGGTCCCCCTGCGGCGGGTCTTTTATCCGGTGGGGAAACGCAGCGCACCTCTGAACGATCTGCGCACGTTAGCCCCTTGCCGGCATGAAAACTTCAACTTCGTCAGTGTTTTTCTGCACTCGCCGACAGACCAGCCTTCGATTGAGTGAACCGGTAAAACAGATTGGGCTCGCTCACGATGTAAAGCTCGCCTGCGCTGTCCATGGTCATGCCTTCGGCTTGCGGCAGCGTATGTTTGAGGTCCCCCGCCAAGGCGCGCAGGGAGAGAATACTGACGAAGTTACCCTGCTGGTCCAGTTCGGTCAGGTTGCTGGACTGTTCGCTCAGCAACAGTAAGTGGCCGGTCCGAGGATCGTAGTAACCCTCGGAAAGGTCTTTGCTGAAAACGCTGCGGTCGACCCAGGTCGTCAAGTCCTTGATACGGATCTGCATTTGGTTGCCAATGGAGCCGAGCATGCCGGTGACTGAGTACAGTTGCCGCGGATCACGCTCCTTGATGGCGAAGATGCGGTCATTGGCCGGGTCATAGGTCACACCTTCAAACCCCTTGTTATGCTCGCTCAGATTGATCTCAATGGCGAGAGATTGGGTTTGCTCTGCACGGATGGGGCCAGGGGTGTCCGGCAGGGTAAAAATGTGCAGCCGCTGCAACCGTTCATCAACGATGACCACCCGCCCTTTGCCCATGTAAGCGATGCCTTCGGTGTCCTGGAAACCGATCAAGGGGTAGCGTTCGAGCAAATCGCCGTCACGGGTCAGCGCCAGAATTTCCATAGGCACACCATTGGTGATACCCAACAAGCGGTCGTGCTCAGGGTCATAGGCGATACCGGAGATATCGGTGATGCCCGGGATCGGTTTGCCGTCGATCGCGACCTTGTAGTCTGGCAGCCAGATATTTTTGTCTGGCGCCTGATTGCCATACCAGCTGTTATGCCAGTGCGCGTACAACTGCCCGTGCCAGCCAAAATGAACGGAAACCACGCTAATGCCGACCAGCGCGGCGATCAGCAGAACTCCAGCCTTCCATGTTTTACTCATGTTTTTTTCTGGTCCCAGGTAAATCGATAGACATTGACGGGTTGTCCCGGACGGCATTGGCCGTTATCGGCATCGGCGCCGACGATCGACCAGTGTGCACGGGAGGTTTCGCCCAACTCATGCGCGGCCTGGGGATTGAAACACTGGCTCAACAGCTCGTCGGGGACCAAGGCGTATGCCTGAGGGTGTTCGCGCAGCCACAGTGCCGCCTGCTCGACGGTGGAGCCGACCATCCCGAAGTGCACGATCGGTTGTCGTGCGAACAGCCAATGGCCCTCGCGCCAATTGACCAACACCAGGTCGGCGCCTTGAGTCATGGTCGCCGCCTGCGCCATGATCGCCTCATGAGGGTTGGGACCGTCCTTGATCGGCTCGATGAAACCGCGGGCAATCCAAAGCGCAAACCAGGTCACGACCAGTGCCTGGAATACTCGCCGACCACGCGGACGCTGACTGAACCAGCGCTTGAGCAACCAGGGAATCAGCGGTGCAGCCACCAGCACCAGCCCAGGCAGCGCCGGGTAGATGTACAACTTGCGCTTGCCGCTGCTGATACAGAAAAACAGTACCACCAGCACGACCCAGCCCAGCAGCACCAGCACTCGGCCGTCGCGCTTGTGCAGTTGCCGGCGCCAAGCGGGCACCAACCACGGCAACGCGAGTACCAGCGGCAGCCAATATTGCGGGATCACGTGAACGAAGAAATACCAGAACGGCTCGCGATGGTCCCAGGCAGCGGCATAGCGTCCCGCGGTCTGGCGCAGCAGAATTTCTCGCGCATAAGCGACTTCGTCAGCAGTGCCATTGATCGCGATGGACAAGGCCAAGGGCAGTAACCAGATCGCGATGGCGCCCAGCATGACCAACAGTCCCAGCAGCCACTTGCGCGCCTCGCCCGGCATGGCCACCACACCGGGCCAACCTTTGCGCACCGCGTAGGCATACGGAATCAGCATCAGGGCCGGGACGAAGCCAACCCCTTTGGTGATCACACCAATACCCATGGCGGCGCAACCCAGGTAAAACCAGCGCCAGGCCGGCCCGAGCAACAGGTGCCGCGCCAGACCGTACATACCCACGGAGGTGAACAGAATCAAAAAGCTATCGATCTGGCCGGTCTGCAGGATGCTATAGGTCTGATAAGTCGCCAGGTACAAGAGCGCCGCCATCCGACCGGCACGTTGATGCCATAACCGTCGAGCCAGATCATAGACCACTGCGGTGACCGTCACGGCCGATAGAAGACCCGGCAGATACAAGGCGATAGCGGGTTTACCGGTGAGCCAGGCGAAGAACGCCACCGTCCACATGAAAATCGGCGGTTTGTCGCCGTAGATCTCTGCCGCACGGTGCGGAATCAGCCACGAGCCGTGCTGCAACATCTCGAGCGCAACGCCAAGGAATCGCTCCTCGTCGACATTCTGCGGCTGACGTAGCCCCAGCCCGGCACCGATCAAAACCAGGGCGAGTAACATCAAACCCAGGCATTCGACCCGGGGTGATAACGTTCTGCGCATGACTCAGTCCTTTAAGTGTTTGCTGCGGGCAATCAACTGCAAATTGCGCAGATAGACGATCGAGCCAAAGGCTTGACCGGCAATGAACACCGGGTCCTCCCGGTAAATGGCATAAGCGAGCAGCAGGGCGCTACCGACGATGCTCAGGTACCAGAAACTCACTGGAATCACGCTGCGTTTCTTGTATTCGCTGTACAGCCACTGCAAGACGAAGCGACCGGTAAACGCTATCTGGCCGGCGAAGCCGACCACCAGCCACAGGGTTTCACGGGAGAGATTCATCCTTCGATTTCCTGCGCATTGGCGTTTAGGCGCGTGCGCCGGATCAGCCACCAGACGCCGATCAGGTCGAGAATGCCCACCAGGGCACGGTCGAGGTTGCCGTATTTGGAGACCCCGGAGGTGCGGTGACGGTGGTTGACCGGATGGGTGATCATTCGGCCGTTGTGGCGCTGGATCAGTGCAGGAATGAACCGATGCATATGATCGAAGTACGGCAGGCGCAGAAACGCCGCCCGCTCGATCAGTTTCAATCCGCAACCGGTGTCCGGTGTCTGGTCCTTGAGCATGCGGCTGCGCAAACCATTGGCAAACCGTGAAGCCCAGCGCTTGCTCGCGTTGTCGCGACGGTTGACCCGGTGCCCGGCCACCAGCTGAAGCCCGACCATCCCCTGTCCACCACGCACCAAGGCCAACATCCCGGGGATGTCCGCAGGATCGTTCTGGCCATCGCCATCGAGCGTGGCCAGCCACTGCCCCTTGGCAGCAATTGCCGCATGGTAAAGCGAGGTACTTTGCCCAAGCGAACGCTCATGACGCAGGATACGTAGCGTGTTCAGGCCGCTGTTTTTGAGCTGCCGCAATTCGTGCAAGGTGGCATCGGTACTGCCATCGTCCACGACGATGATTTCGTACGCCTCGTCGGCCAAGGCCGTGCGCACTTCTTCAATCAAGGGCTTAAGGTTGTTCGCTTCGTTTTTTGCCGGAATCAGTACAGATACAAAAATTTCATGACTCATAGGGTCCCCCCTTTAATCCTTGGTTTCTTATTATCAAGGGCGAACATTTCATCGCTGATAAAAGTGGCGATACCATTTCACAAATTCCGCTACACCCGCTTCCACCGTCACCTGAGGGTGGAAGTCGACCCATTGGGTCAATGCCGACACGTCAGCCCAGGTCTTGACCACATCGCCAGGCTGCAGTGGTAGAAAGTTGCGCTGCGCCTTGATCCCCAGCGCCGATTCCAGACAATCGACGAACTCTAGCAGAGCTACCGGCATACCACGCCCGATGTTGAAAATCCGGTTAACGCCGTCGCCCTCCCCGTCCGGGATCGGCGGCCGTGGGCGCAGACGGGCGATGCTTTCGACAATGTCGTCGATGTAAGTGAAGTCGCGCGCCATCTGGCCGTGGTTATAGATATCGATCGGCAGGCCATTGAGGATCGCTTCGGTGAACTTGAACAGCGCCATGTCGGGGCGCCCCCAAGGTCCGTAAACGGTAAAAAAGCGTAGGCCGCTGGCCTTCAGACCATACAAATGACAGTAGCTGTGAGCCATCAACTCATTGGCACGTTTGCTGGCCGCGTACAGTGAAATGGGGTGATCGACAGCGTCTTCGACACTGAACGGCATTTTGCTGTTGGTACCGTACACCGAGCTGCTTGATGCATAGATCAGGTGCTCGGGGCGATAGTGACGGCACGCTTCCAGCACATTCAGAAAACCCACCAGGTTCGATTGCGCGTAGACGTCCGGGTTGTCCAGTGAATAGCGAACACCCGCCTGGGCCGCCAGGTGCACAACGTCGGTAAAACGATGTTCTTTGAACAACGCCATCAATGCCGGTTTGTCGACGATATCCAGGGTCTGAAAACGAAAGCCTGGCAAGGACGCAAGCTCGTTGAGCCGTGCGCGTTTAAGCTCAACGCTGTAATAGTCGTTGAGGTTGTCGATACCGATGACTTCAAGACCTTCCAGGCACAAACGCTTAACAGTGTGATACCCGATGAAACCGGCAGCGCCAGTGACCAGAACGGTCATAGGGAGTACGCGCCGGTCAGCGCACTGTTTTTGGCCAATACCCACGTCAGCTTCATGCTTTGCTCCATAGTCCAGTCAATAAGGCTTGTATCGTCGATGGGAGAACTGCCAGATGCCCACAATGAATCCCGCCAGTTCTCGGCCATGCATACGTTGCTCGTCGGATTGTAAAAATAGCGTTAATTATTCATTTAGGTTTTGTGATGATTGCCAAGAAGGCGTGACGAATTCAGTTGCCATTGACACACGTCAATCTAAAGTGCATGCCAGCAGGAGAAAAAATCGCCCCCGGGAAGGATAAAGAACCATGAGTACTGAGCAAGAAACAACGTTCGACGAGCCGCGGCTTAACAGCACGGAAATCCGCATACTGGGCTCGTTGATCGAAAAACAGGCCACCAGCCCGGAAACCTATCCGCTGACCCTCAATGCGTTGGTGATTGCCTGCAACCAGAAAACCAGCCGCGAGCCGGTGATGAACCTTACCCAGGGTCAGGTCGGCCAAAGCCTGCGCGCCCTCGAAGGACGTGGTTTCACCAAACTGGTGATGGGCACCCGTGCGGACCGTTGGGAGCATAAGGTCGACAAGGCCCTGGAATTGGCGCCCGCCCAGGTGATTTTGACAGGGCTGTTGTTCCTGCGCGGCCCACAAACGGTCAATGAACTGCTGACTCGCAGCGGCCGCATGCATGACTTCGAAGATGCCGAACAGGTGGTGCATCAACTGGAACGGCTGATTGCTCGCGATCTGGCACTGCTGATTCCGCGCCAGGCTGGGCAGCGGGAAGACCGCTACATGCACGCCTTGGGGGACCCGGCGGACATCGAAACGATCCTGGCGGCACGGCAGAACCCGACCGAGCGTGGCGCGGGTGGTGGCGTATCGGTTGAGCGGATCGAAGAGCTTGAGGCGCGAATTGCGGCGCTGGAAGAGCGTCTGGCCCGCCTCGAATAAACAGCGCGGTCTATATAGTCTATGTAGCAGCTGTCGAGCTTGCGAGGCTGCGTTCGGCTCGGTCCGCGCTCGGGCGCAGCAGTCGTAAACCCTGCATGTAAGGTTTTCCTGAAACACCGCATCGCTTGATTTAACGACTGCTGCGCCCGAGCGCGGACCGAGCCGAACGCAGTCTCGCAGGCTCGGCAGCTGCTACACAGAGGGAGGCGTGATTATTCGCCGTCCCAATAATCCACGCCGTCGGCCGGCCTGGCGACGGCGACGAAGCCCGAGGCATTGCCCTCGGCGTCGACCTTGAAGTCGTCCATCACCGCATACTTGCCGGAATCCGGGTACTCGCAAATTTCGGGTGATTGTTGGGTGCTGACCGCCAGGTAGCGCAGCTCAGCGTTGCTGGTGTTGATGATCTGGTGCGCGGTTTCAGGACCGCCCGGCGGGCAGGCAATGACATCACCGGCGCGAACGGGAAAGCGCTCGGCGCCCAAGCGAACCTCCCCTTCCCCGGCCACGATGTAAAACATCTCCTCGTTGACCCGATGACTGTGAAACGGGCTGCCACGCATCCCCGGTTCCAGCACGTACAGGCGATAACCCAGCTTCTGCGCGCCAAGTTGCTGGCCGATGCGCGCCTGCCGTTGCTGATAGCGGTCGGCGGTGTCTCCCGTCGGGGCAAACGCTTCGGGCAGCGGTTCAAGTTCGGCCTGATCCAGATTAAGAATGGCAGGATGCATGAGTCACCTCAGTCACGGTTTGCTTGCTGGGCACCAGGATAGCCAACGCCACTTCGGGCAAATTCCACGGCTTTGTGAAACTGCTCATCGGTCGGCCGCACGCCGGTGTACAGCACGAACTGCTCCAGCGCCTGGATCGCGATCACTTCCAGCCCGGTGATCACTCGCTTGCCTTCAGCACGAGCGCGCACAATCAACGGTGTTTCCGAGGGGACTGCCACTACATCGAAGACAATCTCGGCAGCAGCGATGGTTTCAACATCGAACGCCAGCTGATCGGCCTCGGGGCCGGACATGCCAATCGGTGTGACGTTGATCAGCATCTGCGGCCGCTCCGAACCCAGCTCCACTTGCCATCGATAGCCCAGCGATTCGGCCAACGCACATCCGGCACGCTCGTTGCGGGCTACGATCAGGCCATTTTTGTAGCCACCATCGCGCAAGGCACTGGCCACAGCCTTGGCCATGCCGCCGCTGCCGCGCAGGGCAAAGGTCAACTCCTTCGGCACCTGGTGGGTATCAAGCAACTGGGCGATCGCGATGTAGTCGGTGTTGTAAGCCTTGAGATGGCCGTTAGTGTTGACGATGGTGTTGATCGATTGAATGGCCGCAGCGGAGGGATCCAGTTCATCGACCAGCGCAATGCAGGCCTCCTTGAACGGCATCGACACGCCGCAACCACGAATCCCCAAGGCGCGAATGCCACCAACGGCGCCTGGCAGATCCTGACTGCTGAAGGCTTTGTAGTAAAAATTCAGGTCCAGTTGCTCATACAGATGATTGTGAAACCGCAAACCGAAGTTCCCGGGACGTGCGGAAAGCGACATGCACAGCTGGGTGTCTCTGTCGGGGTTCATCTGCATGAAAAATCTCCTTGAATAGCACTTTCAGATGGACGGGATTAGCCAATCCATCGGGTCTGATCGATCATAACGGCGTGCCTGCACGCGGCCCCACTGAACCGTAAAGAAGCGAGTACAGACCTTACACAAAATTTACCCAACGGCTGTGCTGATTTTGAAAAAAACGCTGTCTTAGAAGTATCCCCGCGACAATCCTTGGGTCTATTGCAGACTCAAGCGCCGGGGCGAAGAACCGAGGAACTATCATGATCCGTAAAATCCCCACAGTAGCCTTGCTGATCGGTGCTCTTGCTATCGCAGGGCAGGCAGAGGCTGGCGGCGGTCACGGCGGTCACGGTTGGGAAGGGCCGGCGGTATTTGGCGCGATCGTTGGCACGGCCATCGTCGGTTCGGCCATCATCAACAGCAACCGCCCGGTCTATGTACAGCAACCGGTTTACGCTCAGCCACAACCGGTTTACTACGGCCCGCCACCGGTTTATTACCAGCCGGCACCGGTCTACGTGCAACAACCGGTCTATTACGGCCCGCCGCCGGTTTACTACGGCCCGCCACGTGGTTATTACGGTCCACCGCGCGGTTATTACGGCCCTCCCCACGGCTATGGCCGCTGGTAACGGAATCATCAGGCCCCGCCTCAACAGCGGGGCCTTTTTGTGACCGTCCGTCGGCAGAGGTCTGGATAAATCTCGCCAAGGTCGCTGTCGGGACAGTCTTTGCGGTGCAAGTTGGCAAGATTGACTCGCCATCCTTCCCCCGCCTTGGGGAAAACGGTCATATTTATGTCATGTCAGGTCCGCAATCTTGGATCTGTCCGTTAACAACAGGTTGATAAAAACAAGGACGACCTCATGCCCACGCAAAACCCGCACCGCATTGTCGGCTTGTGCACTTCCAGCAAGGTGTACAACGCACTGACCGAACTCAAGCACCTGGAAGGCCATCGCAGCGCCAAGTTTCTTTCGCTGCTGGCAGAAAACCTGGTGCGAAAAGGCCTGCTCAACGAGCAGGAAGTGGTTCATATGCTGGACCTGGTGGTCGACTGAACCGATGACTCATTGGCATCAATGACGACTATCGAAAGCGTTGATTGTCCGTTCAGGCGTCAGGTCCGTAAGGTAGCTCCATAGATTGATGGAGGTACTTATGTCCCAGGTTCAGATCATGTCCGTTATCGGCAGCGCCGTCCCCGCACCGCTCAGAGAGCTAGGATTGCTCGCCTGTTGGTACCTGGTGCAGGACGGCGAACCGATCAGCGGACCGCTCACCTCGCTGCCGGCCGCCCAGGCACTGTCGCAACGCATCGGCCAAGGCCAAATCAGCGCTTAAGGCAGCTGCACCCGCGGCTTGGTTTCAATGAAGATGGCCCAGCTCGACATAAACAGCGCAGCGATCAGCGGCCCGATCACAAAGCCATTGAGGCCGAAGACCGCCAGACCGCCAAGGGTCGAGATAAGGATCAGATAGTCCGGCATCTTTGTATCCTTGCCCACCAGGATCGGTCGCAGCACGTTATCCACCAGGCCGATCACAAAAACCCCGTACAGCCCCAGCACCACGCCCTGCCAGATCGCTCCGGCGAACAGGAAAAACGCCGCCACCGGCGCCCAGACGATCCCTGCCCCCACCGCTGGCAACAGCGACAGAAACGCCATCAGCACCGCCCAGAGCAGCGCGCTCGGAATATCCAGAAACCAGAAAATCAAACCGCCCAATGCACCCTGCGTGATCGCCACCACCAGGTTGCCCTTCACCGTCGCCCGCACTACGCGATTGAACTTGAGTTGCAAACGACGTTTCTGGTGCTCCTGCAGCGGCACTGCAGCGCGAACTTTGCGGGCCAGTTCGGCGCCGTCCCGCAGAAAGAAGAACAGCAGGTAAAGCATGATGAAAAAGCTCACCAAAAAATCGAAAGTGCCCTGACCGACACTGAAAACCTGCGTGGCGACAAACTCATTGCCTGTCACTGCACTCTTGATGATTTTCTCCCGCAGCCCGTCCAACTCGCCAACCCCGGCCCGATCGAGCAAGTGCTGGAAGTACGGCGGCAGGCTGTGTTTGAAATGCGTCACATACCCGGCGATGTCCAGTTCGCCGCTTTCGATGCTCTTGTACACCGCGGCCCCTTCTTGAACCAGCAAGATACTGAGGACAATCACCGGCAGAATCGCGATCACCAGGCAGATGCTCAGGGTGAGCAGCGACGTCAGATTGCGCTCCCAGCCGAACTTCAGTTGCAGTCGTCGCTGCAGGGGCGCGAAGAGGATGCCGAGGATCACCGCCCAGAACACTGCACCGTAAAACGGCAGCAAAATCCAGATAAACGCGGCGGTGACCAGCCCTAGCAAGATCACCAGTGATTTGTTTTGTACTGTCTCTTCGTTCATGTCCGATCCATGTCAGTCCGCAAGGACACAATGTCGCGTCCTGATGCTTAGTCCGCCACGGTTCGCGCGAGTGCCATCCGTTTGTTCATCAAGCATAGATCCAGATCAATGAACCCCGCGGGCAAGCCGCTTACTCTCGGCGGCTTTTGTGACCGACTCTGCCATGACTCTCCTGCCTCCAGAACTGCTCGCCCCCGCCGGCACCCTGAAAAACATGCGATATGCCTTCGCCTACGGCGCCGATGCGGTGTACGCCGGTCAGCCGCGCTACAGCCTGCGGGTGCGCAACAACGAATTCGATCACGCCAATCTGGCCCTCGGCATCCACGAGGCCCAGGCTCAAGGCAAGCGCTTCTATGTGGTGGTGAACATCGCCCCGCACAACGCCAAACTGAAATCCTTCCTCAAAGACCTGGCGCCGGTGATTGCCATGGCGCCGGACGCGCTGATCATGTCCGATCCAGGCCTGATCATGCTGGTCCGCCGACATTATCCGCAGATGCCGATTCACCTTTCGGTACAGGCCAACACGGTGAACTGGGCCAGTGTCGAGTTCTGGCAGCAACAAGGCTTGAGCCGAATCATCCTGTCGCGGGAACTGTCCCTGGAAGAAATCGCCGAAATCCGCGAGCAGGTCCCGGCGATGGAACTGGAAGTGTTCGTCCACGGTGCCTTGTGCATGGCCTATTCCGGTCGCTGCCTGTTGTCGGGTTACATGAACAAGCGCGACGCCAATCAGGGCAGTTGCACCAATGCCTGTCGCTGGAAGTACTCGGCGCAGCAGGCCACGGAAAACCAGCTCGGCGAAATCGTGCAGACCTTCCAGCCCGAACCGACCCTGGGCATCGGCGCCCCGACCGATCAGGTGTTCCTGTTGCAGGAAGCCAATCGGCCCGACGAATTGATGCCGGCCTTCGAAGACGAGCACGGCACTTACATCATGAACGCCAAGGACCTGCGCGCGGTGCAGCATGTCGAGCGCCTGACGCAGATGGGCGTGCACTCACTGAAAATCGAGGGCCGGACCAAATCCCACTTTTATTGCGCGCGGACCACTCAGGTTTACCGTCGGGCGATCGACGACGCGGTGGCCGGTCGCGAGTTCGACCGCAACCTGATGACGGATCTGGAATCCCTCGCCCAGCGCGGCTACACCGAAGGTTTTCTGCGGCGGCATGTGCATGACGAATACCAGAACTACCAGCACGGCAGTTCGGTGTCGGAGCGGCAGCAGTTTGTCGGCGAGCTGACCGGCGAGCGACGTGACCGGATGGCGGAAATCAAGGTGAAGAATCGATTTGGTGTGGGCGATCACCTTGAACTGATGACGCCCAAGGGCAACTTCCAATTCGATTTGCATGATCTGCAAAACGTTAAAGGCGAACCGATCGAGGTGGCGCCGGGGGATGGGCATACGGTGTATCTGCCGATTCCGGATGCGGTGGATTTGCAGTTTGGGTTGTTGATGCGGGATGTGAGCGCGCCTTAGATCCACCCCTCATCCCAGCCCTCTCCCCACGGGGAGAGCGGGAAAGGTAAAAACCGGGTACATCCTTTACGTTTGAAACCGGGGACATGGTTTACAGGTATCAATCATGGTCAGAAGGTACTGACCATACCCGAAGCCTGCAGGGGGATAGAGACCCATACAATCAACACGACCATAGTGGTGGCTCCAAGCCATCGCCAAAGCATTGAGTTTCTGGTATTCATTTGGATCCAAATTATGAGGGCTTCCGATATGGATACCGCTTACTGCACTTTAAACAGCACTGAGTACACTGGACCCCAATTTGCTGCACTCCCCGACACACAGCGCGCTCAGTACCGCCGATATCTCGTTTGTGTCAAATGTGAAACGACCGCCTATTTCCGTAAGGAAGCTAAGAGTGGTCAAGGCCCATGTTTTGGCGCACGACCGCACGCCAACTGCCCGCTGGCGACTCCAGAGTCTGTTCGTGGCGTTGGTAATGGTGGTGAGCAGGATATTCTGCACAATCCGGGAACCCGCATCGTCATCGACGAGGCTCAAGGTGGAGGACCGATTGTTAACGGTGAACCTGGTGGTAAGGGCGGAGAAGGAAGTGGCGGCGGAAGATTTACTGGAACCGGCGCTCGTCAAAATGCAATTTCGCATCGTCGATTGCGTCCTTTACTGAAGAACTTGATTTACTCCGCAGCCTTTCGCACCTCTGATATTTATGTCGAACTACCGGGGAGAGGCGCATGGCCAGCTCGCGACCTGTTTGTAAATTTCTCCGAGGTAAGCAAATGCCGATCCCAGACCCTGTACGGGTTTTGGGGTGTTATCTATGACACAGGCACTGGGTATGACGATTCTTTATGGATAAATACTGGTGATCGGGAGGTTGTGAGTATTGCGATCGATCCTGAGTCGGTAAAACCATTTTTGAGCCGTCACAAAATTACTGTTGGTGAGTTGGACGGCTCGCACATGTTGGTGTTCGGTACCATCTCGAAATCTGGCAACGGTAAACAGTACATCAAGCCGGCAAGCATCGAATTGACTGCATTGAACGATGACTGATCTTGCAACATTGCATTTGCATTGCCTCGTCTAAATGGATGACTGTCGCGGGACGGTCTACCGCAAGGACACAGGGGAGCACTTGACGTGGTCGGCACTCGGCGAGGTGCCCGACGAATACACGGTTGTGCCTCGGCCGGGGCTTTACTACATCTAGGAGGGTGAAGGGTGGGTGTTGGACTCGGTCGCCGAAGAAACCTCGTGTTGGTGAGTGTGCTCGCCTTGAATCTGGAGCGCAGGCAGGTTGTTGCTCAAGTAACCAGCGCCTGATCCAGGCAGTCGCCAATGCGACTGACGTCCACAAAAAACCCGGCGCACTGGCTAATGCCGGTCAGTTAAGGTGCAAAACCTGTGGGAGCGAGCTTGCTCGCGATGGCGGCGCAACATTCAACATCAATGCTGACTGACCTGCCGCTATCGCGAGCAAGCTCGCTCCCACAGAGGTTGCGGTGTTCCCACCCTTAACTGACCGGCATTAGGCGCACTGGCCGGGTTCTTTTTATCGCCTGTCATCGGACAGCGGTGTTGGCTCATCTGCAGGAGGCACGTCCTCGGCCGCATCAGGACCCATCCAGTCTTCAGGTCGATCTGCGTCAGCCTCGGCCGGGTCCCACGAAGGGTCCATGCCGGGTGGCGCGTCGTGATCCATGGTCGGCTCGTCGGTGCCGGGCATGGGTCGGGTTGGGTCGGTATTGGGTGTTCCACCCTGGAACATCGAATCGTTAGCCATGACGCACCTCACTGATGAGGTCCAGCAAATCTGGGCCGTACTCGATGGAAGCAGGGCCGCGGATGAGGTGCTATCGAGTAGACAAACGGTGGTCAGCGATCGGCCGAAAACCGGTCGCGACTATTGGTCAGGTGCAGCCACATGGCCGCCCGTGCCGCATCTGGATCCTGGCGTTTGATGGCGTTGAGAATCGCCTCGTGCTCAAGGTTGGCCAGTTGCCCGAGCTTGCTCAAGTCCACTGCGCCGCGCTCGGCGGCATTGACGCGGGTGCGCGGGATCATGGCGCTGCCCAGGTGCTGCATGATTTCGGTGAAGCACACGTTGCCGGTGGCTTCGGCGATCAGCAAGTGGAAGCGTTTGTCGGCTTCGACGCAGCTGTCGTTGTTGGCCAGCAGGCTTTGATAGTCGTCCAGCGCTTCGCGCATCTGCGCCAATTGATTGTCCGTGCGACGGGTTGCCGCCAAAGCGGCGGCCTGGGTTTCCAGACCCATGCGCAACTCCAGAATGCTGCGCACCCCCAGCGCGGTATCGACGCTCAACCGCAGCCCCTGCTCCGGTGCTCGCTCGATAACAAAGGTGCCGATGCCGTGGCGGGTTTCCACGAGACCTGACGCCTGCAACTTCGAGATCGCCTCGCGCACCACCGTGCGACTGACCCCGTGCTCCTGAACAATCGTGTTCTCGGACGGCAGCTTGTCCCCGGGCAGCATCTGGCCGAGCAAGATGCTCTGGGTCAGTTTGGCGACCAGGTCATGGGCCAGGTTGTGGGTGCGCTTGCGGGCAGGCGCGTCGAGGTCTTCTTGCATGGCGATCATCCGAAAGCAGGGCTACCGGAATCGTAGCACTGCGTTCGACGGGAATCTCAGGAAAACGTCAATCAACTTGTATGACAACACTCAACAAACAGGGTATTAGAGCCCATCATCAAGGTCATGCATCACCGCAAAAGAATAATAAATACTCTACAAAGCGCCATTTTGTTGGACAACCGCTCTTGCGGGATGAAAAAACGTAGTTGTATGATGTCTATCAACATCGCGACACCCAGTCACACCCCGCATAAAAATAATCAGTGGGAGATAACGCAGTGAATACATCCATATCCGGGATGAACGATGGCGCCGATTCGGTCCTGAAGTCCGCCATCTCGAAAGTGAAACGCCATGTTCTGCCGCTGTTCGTGATCATGTTCATCGTCAACTACATTGACCGCGTGAACATCGGCTTCGTCCGCGCCCACATGGAACATGACCTGGGCATCGGCGCTGCCGCCTACGGCCTTGGCGCCGGGCTGTTCTTCATCGGTTACGCGCTATTTGAAGTCCCCTCCAACATCCTCCTGCAAAAAGTCGGCGCGCGAATCTGGCTGACCCGCATCATGCTGACCTGGGGCCTGGTCGCCGCTTGCATGGCGTTCATCCAGAACGAAACCCACTTCTACATCTTGCGATTTCTGCTGGGCGTGGCCGAAGCAGGGTTCTTCCCCGGAGTGATTTATTACTTCACCCGTTGGTTGCCTGGCGTTGAACGCGGCAAGGCGATTGCCATCTTCCTCAGCGGTTCGGCGATTGCTTCGCTGATCTCCGGCCCGCTGTCCGGGTTACTGCTGCAAATCAGCGGTTTCGGGATGCACGGCTGGCAGTGGATGTACTTCATTGAAGGGATGTTCTCGGTCGGGCTGTGCGTGTTCGTCTGGTTCTGGCTGGACTCCAAACCCCACGACGCCAAATGGCTAAGCCGTGAAGAACAGGACGCGCTGGTCAAGGCCATCGACGACGAACAACTGGCCCGCGAAGCCGCGACGCCGATCAAACCGTCACTGGGCACGCTGCTCAAGGATCGCCAGATCATCCTGTTTTGCCTGATCTACTTCTTCATCCAATTGACCATCTACGCCGCGACCTTCTGGCTGCCGAGCATCATCAAAAAGATGGGCGACCTGAGCGATATTCAGGTCGGGTTGTTCAACTCGATTCCATGGTTGCTGTCGATCGTCGGCATGTACGCCTTCGCTTCGCTGTCGGCCAAATGGAAGCATCAACAAGCGTGGGTCGCCGCGGCCCTGCTGATCGCGGCGGCCGGGATGTTCATGTCCACCACCGGCGGGCCGATCTTCGCCTTCGTTGCGATCTGCTTTGCTGCGTTGGGTTTCAAATCGGCGTCGTCGCTGTTCTGGCCGATTCCACAGGCCTATCTGGATGCGCGGATCGCTGCCGGCGTGATCGCGCTGATCAACTCGGTGGGCAACCTCGGTGGCTTCGTCGCGCCGACGACGTTCGGCCTGCTGGAAGAACGAACCGGCTCGATTCAGGGCGGGCTGTACGGCCTGGCCGCGACCTCGATCATTGCCGCGATCATCGTCTTCGCCGCACGTAATAAACCGAAATCCGCACCTGCCATTGCATCGGCCAAACAAGCGCCCAACCTCGCCTGAACATCTGTTTTGAAGGACATAACAATGAACACACAAGAAACCGCCAAAGCCCCGATCATCACCAGCATGCAGGTTGTTCCGGTGGCCGGCCACGACGGCATGTTGCTCAACCTGAGCGGCGCCCACGGGCCGTTTTTCACCCGCAACATCGTGATCCTCAAGGACAACGCCGGTCACACCGGCGTCGGTGAAGTACCGGGCGGCGAGCGCATTCGCCAGACCCTGGAAGATGCGCGCAGCCTGGTGGTCGGCAGCCCGATCGGCACCTACCAGAAGATCCTCAATCAAGTGCGCCAGACCTTCGCCGATCGCGATGCCGGCGGTCGCGGGTTACAAACGTTCGATTTGCGCATCACCATCCACGCCGTCACCGGCCTTGAAGCTGCCCTGCTCGATCTGCTCGGCCAGCACCTGGACGTGCCGGTCGCGGCCTTGCTCGGTGAAGGTCAGCAGCGCGATGAAGTGAAGATGCTCGGTTACCTGTTTTACGTCGGTGATCGCAACGAAACCGACCTGGCCTACCGCAGCGAGCCGGACGCCGACAACGACTGGTTCCGCGTGCGTCACGAAAAAGCCATGACCGCCGATGCCGTGGTGCGTCTGGCCGAAGCGGCTCACTCGCGCTACGGTTTCAAGGACTTCAAACTCAAGGGCGGCGTGCTCAGTGGCGATGACGAAATCGAAGCCGTTACCGCCCTGGCCGAACGCTTCCCCGATGCGCGCATCACCCTCGATCCGAATGGCGCGTGGTCACTGAAAGAAGCCATTCGCCTGTGCCGGGATCAGCATCACGTCCTGGCTTACGCCGAAGATCCGTGCGGCGCGGAAAACGGTTATTCCGGACGTGAAGTCATGGCTGAATTCCGTCGCGCCACGGGTTTGAAAACCGCCACCAACATGATCGCCACCGACTGGCGGGAAATGGGCCACGCGATCCAGTTGCAATCAGTGGACATTCCCCTGGCCGACCCGCACTTCTGGACCATGCAGGGTTCGGTCCGCGTGGCGCAGATGTGCCATGAGTGGGGCCTGACCTGGGGTTCGCATTCCAACAACCACTTCGATATTTCCCTGGCCATGTTCACCCACGTCGCGGCCGCCGCGCCGGGTGAAATCACCGCCATCGACACGCATTGGATCTGGCAGGACGGCCAGCGCCTGACCAAAGCGCCGCTGCAAATCGTCGGCGGCTGCGTACAAGTGCCGAAGAAACCCGGGCTGGGCGTCGAACTGGACATGGATCAGTTGGCCAGGGCCCATGAGCTGTATAAAGGCATGGGACTGGGCGCCCGGGATGACAGCGTGGCGATGCAGTTTCTGATTCCGGGATGGAAATTCGATAACAAGCGGCCGTGTCTGGTGCGCTGAGTCCGCGGTCGCGCCTGGCCTGTTAACTATCAGCCCGACCCGCCTATGGGCGGCCGGGTTTAAAAAACGCTCGGAGCGTAGCGTTTAACCCCCTAAAATGGCGCGCAATCGAATCAATGACGGACCAAACCAACATGGATAGGCTGAAAACTCTCGCCGTTTGCGTGGCGCTGCTCGCCACCGGCCAATGCGTCGCACAGGATCAAATCGAGACGGTGGTGAATGCCGCCGTACGACCGGTCATGCAAGCCCAGGCCGTTCCTGGAATCGCCGTGGCCGTGACCGTCAACGGAAAGCCGTATTACTTCAACTACGGGGTAGCTTCGAAAGAGAGCGCACAACCCGTCACTGAAAACACCCTGTTCGAGATCGGCTCGGTGAGCAAAACCTTCACCGCCACCCTCGCCGCCTACGCTCAGGCCACCGGCAAACTGTCCCTGTCGGACAAGGCCAGCAACGTGCTGCCGGATCTGCGTGGCAGCGCGTTCGACACCATCAGCGTGCTGCAACTGGGCACCTACAGCGCCGGTGGCCTGCCGCTGCAATTCCCCGACGATGCCGATGCACCGGACAAGATGCTCGGCTATTTCAAGCAGTGGAAACCGACCTATGCGGCGGGCACCCATCGGCAGTATTCGAACCCGAGCCTGGGGTTGTTTGGCTACCTCGCCGCCCAAAGCATGGGCGCGCCGTTTGATGACGTGATGGAAAAAACCCTGCTGCCGAAACTCGGGCTGAAGCACACCTACCTCACGGTGCCGCAGGCTCAAATGGGGCTTTACGCTCAGGGTTACAACAAGGATGACAAGCCTGTGCGGGTTGGGCCGGGGGCACTGGATTCGGAGGCTTATGGCGTCAAAACCAGCGCTGCGGACCTGATTCGTTATGTTGAAGTGAACATGAAACCGTCGGGACTTGAAACGCCGATGCAGCGGGCCGTCGCCATCACTCACAGCGGGTATTACAAGGTCGGCGACATGACCCAAGGCCTGGGATGGGAGTTCTACCACTATCCGGTCACCCTCGATACGTTGCTTGCTGGCAATTCGACGCAGATGGCGATGGAGGCTCACGAAGTCCAGTGGCTGACCCCGCCGCAACCTCAACCAGAAAACGTATTGATCAACAAAACCGGCTCAACAAGCGGCTTCGGTGCCTACGTGGCGTATGTGCCATCGAAAGACATCGGCATTGTGATCCTGGCCAACAAAAACTACCCGAACCCTGAGCGGATCAAGATTGCTCATACGATATTGAGCGCACTGGCGAAGTAATCTAGTACCCCTTACCTGTGGGAGCGAGCTTGCTCGCGATAGCAGTCTGATAGTCGAAATAGATGTCGAATGTGATGGCCTTATCGCGAGCAAGCTCGCTCCCACAGGGTTTGGCAGTGACAAACAAAATGGGCGACCCCTTTGAGGTCACCCATTGTCGTTACTGCGTCAACTCAATGCCGAGTCGGCGGCTGAGCGTCAGGTGCATCGCTTCTCGGATCAAGATTTTCCCGTGCCTGATTCACCAACAACTCGGCGACCGCCGCCAATTGTTGAATCGACAGCAGCACCTTGCGGTTCGAGCCTTCCAGTTTTCCGGCAAAACTCGCAATCAGGACATTCAGGGTGGCAAGGTTTTCGCAGGCCTGATTTAGCAGGGTTAGTGTGTCGACACCAGGAGCAACAGTGAAAATCTGCTGGGTCGTGGCGGTACGCCTGGGGCTTCGGGTGACTTCGCCTTTTGCGGTTTCACACGGCTTCGCGGGATCGAGATGATCGGCGTCGGTTTGGGTTTGCGGTTGATGCTTGCTGAACTTTTTCACAGACGAGGCTCCTTTTTGTGCCATTGGCGTTTTCGTCCCTGGATCCCTCAGTGTCGCGGATTCCGACGTCCGACCGCGATTTCGCGGTGGCTGACGAAGGCTAGCGGTGCTCTCTGACAGAAACCAGTTCATAAAGACCGACAGGACTTGCAGGAAATTTCCGAGACCAATAGAAGCCAATACATCCCACCCCGAAACACCCGGTTTTTTTAACAACTGCCGAGCAAACAAAATGGGCGACCTCTTGAGGTCGCCCATTTTTCATTGTTGTAGCTGCTGGCGCAGCCTGCGCCAGCTGCTACAAAAGTCTGCGTTTAATCATCCGGCATTTCAGGCGGCTTGGCGGGCTTCGCCGGTTTGCCTGGTTTTGCGCCCTTGGCGCCCTTTGCACCATTGACCGGTTCAGCCGCTTCAACAGGGGTCGCGACCGTCGGCGCTGCGGCTTCTTTTTCGGTCGCTGGCAGGGCGTCGATCGTGTCGAAAATTTTCTTCAAATCGACCGATTTTGATTCATCCCCCGAACTCTCAAACTTCTTCTCGCCGTCCTTGCCCACCAGGATGACTTTGCTCTTCGCGCCGGCACCCAACTTGAGCGAGCGGATCAATGCCGCCGTGTCTTGTGGCCCCAGGTCTTTGCCCTCGCGCTGGCCCATCAAATTGAGCACGGTGTACAGGACCATGTTTCGCTCGGTGAACCCCTTGCGGTTGGCCGGCTCATCCAGCGACTTTTTCAGGCTGACCCACGTGGGATCGACCGTACTTGGAGCGATGACAATCAACGGCCGGGACCTGCCCTTGTCCATATCCAGCGGTGAGCCGTCATCGGCAGCGAACAAGGGGCCGGCGAAAGCCAGCAGGGTAGTCAGGGTCAATGACCTGATGAGCATGCGCATCTCCTTTTGATATCCACGCTCTAATGATTGCGCATCGCGGCGTTCGTTCCGGGTGACGCTCGCAATTATGTCTCGCCTTGCCCCAAGCTTAGGTCAGGGCGGTCATTGCGCAACAGGCTGAGCTAATCTCATAGCTCAAAAACAACGCCCTGATTCGCCGTGAGGACCTGTGCATGAGCGCTCAGTTGAACCACACCATCGTCTGGTGTCGCGACAAGCAGACATCAGCCAACTATCTGGCAGACATCCTCGGCCTGCCCAGCCCCGAACCCTTCGGACCGATGCTGATCGTCAAGTTCGACAACGGTGTGTCGCTGGACTTCTACGACAATGACCCGCCGATTGCCTCCCAGCACTACGCGTTTTTGATCGGTGACGACGATTTCGATGCGGCCTTCGCCCGCCTGCAAGCCAGACAGCAACCCTGGTGGGCCGACCCCGGCAAACAACGACCGAACGAGATCAACGATTACGGCGGTGGCCGGCGAGTTTACTTCGATGACCCGGACGGGCATCTGCTGGAAATTCTGACCCGGCCCTAAGCCGGGGAGCTGGTTTGTTTCTGGAGCCTCTACCCGATTAAAAGGCCAGTTTGTACCCGATCAGCACCAGCATCGTGGCCAGGCAAGGCCGCAGCACTTCATCGGAGATGCGGCCCGTCAGGTGGCTGCCCAGGTAAATCCCCGGCAGCGAACCGATCAGCAAATAACCCAGCACGTGCCAATCCATGTTGCCCATGCTCGCATGGCCAAGGCCGGCAACCAGGGTCAGCGGTACGGCGTGCGCGATTTCCGTGCCCACCAGGCGGCGGGTCGGCAACAGCGGATAGAGAATGAACAACGCGACGGTGCCCAGGGCGCCAGCGCCGATGGAGGTCAGGGCAACCATGGTGCCGAGGACCAAGCCAGTGATCACGGTCAGCGCATTCAAGCGGTTGCCGCTGGGGTTGTAATGACCGCCCGCGCGTTTGTGGGCGAAATCGAGCAGGCGCTTCTTGAAGAAAATCGCCAGCGCCGTGGCAAACAGGACAAAACCCAAGGCCTGTTTGATGACCGCATTCATCGCCTCGGGCGACGTTTGCAAGGTGCTCAGGAACCACAGCGTCAGCGCCACTGCCGGCACACTGCCAAGGGTCAGCCAACCGGTAATGGCCCAGTCGATGTTCTTGTTCTTTCTATGAACCAGCACACCACTGGACTTGGTGATCGCCGCGTACAGCAAATCCGTCCCCACTGCGGTGGCCGGATTGACACCGAACCACAACAGAATGGGGGTCATCAAGGAACCGCCACCGACCCCGGTCATCCCGACAATAAAGCCGACCACCAGACCTGCCACGACTAAACCGAAATTACCGAATTCCATTAACACGCCCACAAAAAACGCATGAAAAATCTGCCCCGCAGCATAGCGATTTTTCTTATAACCAGTTATATCGATGCGATCTATCTTTATGCACTTCCTTGCTTACTGAACCGGCAAGAAATTCAAAAACAGCAAACTCTGCGCGTAATTCAAACCGATCCGTCGGTAGCGTTCGTCCAGCATCTGCGTCAGCAGGTCCAGCCGCGCGACGATCTTGCCGAACTCCACCGCAAAACTCAGGTTGCTGCCCTCCTCCGAAATTTCGTTGGAGAACAGCAAAGGCTCGCCGTTCTTGCTTTGCCGCTGGCTGAGTATCCAGGTGGCTTTCTCTATGTTGCGGGCAGCGTTGCTGACGAACGTCGGGTTGATCGCATCCGTCATGTAGAACTCGAGCCGATTGCCGTGGGCGGTAACGAGCATGCTGCCGATGGCATAGATGAAGGCACCGACCCGGTCGCCGAGAAACTCCGGGCTCATGGCATAACTCAGCGCAGCCAGGTCTTTTTTGCCACCCAGGGTCGGCAGCGGTTGTTGCTGTTCGATGGCCATGCGCACTTGCTTGCCAGCGGTGCGGGCGTTGAGGAAACCGGATTTTTTCAGCTCGTCCGGGTTGCGCAGGTAAAGCTTACTCATCAGCAGGTAGAGGCTGTCGAGGTTGTCGCGCATCGCCAGGGTCGCTATGCGGTCGACGCTGGTCTGGAGGAACTCCTGGGGTTTGCCCTCGCGGAACTGGCTGACGATCTCGTTGCCCTGCTGCTGGCTGCACCCGGAGGCTGCGAGCATCGACAAGCAGGCCAACAGCAGGCAGCGGCGGCGGATTGACGGGGTGGTGCGGGGTAAAACTCGAGCCATGGGTTCTTGAACTTGGGCATGGGCCGGCGGTGGGGATTCGCCGCAGGCTGGCCAAGGATAGAGCCGTGAATCCTTAAAAAGTGCAGTGCCGACGGTCCGTAAGCGTTGGCAAGCACCTGCTCGACGGAACCACCGGGCTATTCTGCTGCCCACTGAAGTATCGATCGAAATTCAGAAAGGAGGTTTGAATGCGGACCCTCGAACTGGCCGGCGTCAATGTACCGGTCATCGGCCAAGGCACCTGGCGCATGGGCGAAGATCGTTCCCGGCACACCCAGGAAGTGGCGGCATTGCGCCTGGGCATCGAATTGGGCATGACCCTCATCGACACCGCTGAAATGTACGGCGAGGGCGGCGCTGAGGAAGTGGTCGGTGAAGCCATCGCCGGCAGGCGTGACGAAGTGTTTCTGGTCAGCAAGGTTTACCCGCACAACGCCAGCCGCAAAGGTATCCCCCAGGCGTGCGAACGCAGTCTGCGGCGGCTGAATACCGATTACATCGATCTCTACCTGCTGCACTGGCGCGGCCAGTATCCCCTCGAAGAAACGGTCGAAGCCTTCGAGCGCCTGCGCGAAGAAGGCAAGATCGGTCGCTGGGGCGTCTCCAATTTTGATGTCGACGACCTGAAGGAACTGGCCTCACCGGCTTGTGCCACCAATCAGGTGCTCTACAACCTGGAAGAACGCGGCATCGAGTTTGATCTGTTGCCCTGGAGCCGCCAGCATCAAATGCCGGTCATGGCCTACTGTCCGATCGGTCAGGGTGGGCCTATGCTGAACCATACAACGCTCAAACAAATAGCCGCCCGTCACCGTGTGACGCCGGCCCAGGTAGCGCTGGCATGGATGCTGCGTAAGGAAGGCGTGATCGCCATCCCCAAAGCGGTTCGGCCCGAGCACGTGCAACTCAACGCGCAAGCCGCGCAATTGCAATTGAAGACTGGGGATCTGGAGGCGCTGGACCAGGCGTTTCGCGCGCCACAACGCAAACAGCGGTTGGCCATGGTCTGAGCCATCGCAGTCTGTCAGAGGGCTTCGGCATGAGAAGCACTGATCAGGACGATTCCTTTAATCTGCAACGCTTTATCCAGGCACAGGACCCGGTGTTCAAACGGGTCCAGGCCGAGCTGAACGCCGGTCACAAGCGCAGTCACTGGATGTGGTTCATCTTTCCGCAATTCTCAGGATTGGGCGGCAGCGAGATGTCTCGCCACTTTGCCATTCGTTCCAAAGAGGAAGCCGCGGCGTACCTCAACCATCCGCTGCTGGGTTCACGGTTGCGCACCTGCACGCAATTGGTGCTGAACATCGAAAAAAGCTCGATTGCCGGCATATTCGGCCATCCCGACGATCTCAAGTTCCACTCTTCCATGACGCTGTTCGCCCAGGTTGCCGGCGCTAACAGCGACTTTCATCGAGCACTTGACCAATATTTCCACGGCATCCTGGATGACTGGACGTTGTTGCTGCTCGACTCAAAACAGGCCCAACTGCCCACCAATCAAGGTTGAAAAGTCGTCGTCCACGAAGGGCAAGATGGCATCCGCCACCGGTTGCAGTTGCCGGGTGACGTAGTGGTCGTAGTCGATGGGCGCGCTGCGAATTTCCAGCGGCTCGGGCCCGGCGACGGTGATCACGTAACTGATCCAGCCACCGTTCTGGTATTGCCGCGGACGGCCCTGCTGGTCGTTATAATCATCGGCAATCCGCGCAGCCCGCACATGCGGCGGCACATTGCGCTGATAGTCATCGAGGGTGCGGCGCAGGCGCTTGCGGTAGATCAGGCGATCGTCGAACTCCCCCGCCAACGTCTTGCGCACGTAGTCGCGCACATAATCCTGATAGGGTTTGCGATTGAAGATGCGCAGGTACAGCTCCTGCTGGAATTGCCGGGCCAGCGGCGACCAGTCGGTGCGCACGGTTTCCAGGCCTTTGTAGACCATTTCGTCGGTGCCATCGGCGCGGGTCACAAGCCCCGCATAGCGTTTCTTGCTGCCCTCCTCGGCGCCGCGAATGGTCGGCATCAGAAAGCGCTTGTAGTGGGTTTCGAACTGCAACTCCAACGCACTTTCCAGACCGTATTCCTGCCGCACATGCTCGCGCCACCACTGGTTGACGTGATCCACCAGCGCGCGGCCGATCTGTGCGGCTTCTTGTTGACCGTGCGCACGGCGCAGCCAGACGAAGGTCGAGTCGGTGTCGCCGTAAATCACTGTGTGGCCCTGGGCTTCGATCAGCTGTCGCGTACGCAGCATGATCTCGTGACCGCGCAGCGTGATGGACGACGCCAGGCGTGTATCGAAGAAGCGGCAACCGCTGGAACCGAGCACACCGTAAAAGGCGTTCATGATGATCTTCAGGGCCTGGGACAGCGGCGCGTTGTGTTCGCGCTTGGCGGTTTCGCGACCTTCGGCGACCCGGGCAACGATGGCGGGCAGGCAATGCCGGGTTCTGGAAAAACGCGCACCGCGAAAGCCTGGCACCGACTCGCTGTCCTCGGGATGTTTAAGCCCCTCGATCAAGCCCACCGGGTCGATGAGGAAGGTACGGATGATCGATGGATAGAGGCTTTTGTAGTCGAGCACCAACACCGACTCGTACAGGCCCGGTTGCGAGTCCATGACAAAACCGCCGGGGCTGGCCTGCGCAGGCTTGTTCCCAAGGTTCGGCGCAACGAAACCCTGGCGATGCATCAGCGGCATGTAAAGGTGCGTGAACGCCGCCACCGAGCCGCCGCTGCGATCCGCCGGCAACCCGGTGACGCTGGCCCGTTCCAGCAGGAAGGTCAGCAGCTCGGTCTTGGCGAAAATCCGCGTCACCAGCTCGCAGTCCTTGAGGTTGTACTTGGCCAGGGCCGGTTTGTCCTCGGCGAACATGCGGTTGATTTCGTCCATGCGCTGGTACGGATTGTCGATCGATTTGCCCTCGCCAAGCAGGGTTTGCGCGACGTTTTCCAGGCTGAACGAAGGAAAACTCCAGGTCGCCGAACGCAGGGATTCGATCCCATCGATGATTAGCCGGCCGGCGGCCGAGGCGAAGTAATGGTTGCGGCTACCGTGTTCGCGCCACTGCATTTCTTCGCCGCCACGCCCCAGTTTCAGCGGCACCGCCAGGCGCCGGGCGTGTTCGTGGAGCACGCGCAGGTCGAACTGCACGACGTTCCAGCCGATGATCGCGTCGGGGTCATGGCGGGCGAACCATTCGTTGAGTCTTTTCAGCAGCAGGGTTCGGGAATCGCAGTATTCGAGCTGGAAATCCACTGCGCTGTCGTCGCCATTGGGCGGGCCGAGCATGTAGACCTGGCGCTCGCCGCAGCCTTCCAGGGCGATGGAGTACAGCTCGCCCTGAGCGGTGGTTTCGATGTCCAGGGAGACCAGCCTGAGGCTCGGGCGATAGTCGGGGTCGGGTTTCATCTGCGCATCGAGCAGCAGACCCTCGGCGTTCGGCGTGCCACTGAACCGGACCGGTGCGGTGATGAAACGCTCCATCATGTAGCGTTCCGGCGGGCGCACGTCGGCTTCGAAGATGTCGACGCCGGCCTTGCGCAGCGCGGTTTCCAGGCGTATCAACTGGCCGTGCTGCTGGCAATACAGACCGAGCACCGGGCGGTGCTCGAAATCCAGCAACGCCAACGGCCGCAGCTCGACGTTCTTTTCGCCGCGCAGCAGCGCTTCGGCCTGCTCGCGCAGGGCTGCGGGGATGAACGCCACCGACGGTTGATGAGGCAGGCGGATCCGCTGGGGACCGGTGTCGGTCGCCAGCCAGAACTCGACTTCCGTACCGGCCGGGGTATCACGCCAATGCCGGGTCAGGACGAAGCCCCGCTGTAAATCCACCACTGCAACCTCAAGATTTGATTCAAGGCGCAATTCTACGCGCCATCGAAGGCGATAGCCCGTCTGGCTCCAACGTCTCGGACAGACCTAGAACCTGTGGGAGCGAGCTTGCTCCGGGCGGAGTTCCGACGATAGCTGGGTGTCAGTCGACTTAAATCTTGAATGTGCCGCCGCCATCGCGAGCAAGCTCGCTCCCACAGGGGGTTGATGGAGCCCATGGATGAGTGAATAACTATGGAATACTCCAGGTTTTCGGAAGAAAAACCGCTGAATGGCGTTTTTTGCGTGTTATCTGCCGCTTTCTCCCTTGCCCTCAGCGCCTGTGTCTACGATTCTTCAAGGACAACGACAACACCTGAGAAACTGCCATGAAAACCGTCGCCCAACTGCTGAAGTTAAAGGCTGAACAGAATCATGAAGTCCACACCATTGCGCCGCATCAAATGGTGCTGGAAGCGCTGATGGTCATGGCCGCCAAAAACGTCGGCGCCTTGCCGGTCCTGAAGAATGGCGAGGTCGTCGGCATCATCAGCGAGCGTGACTATGCGCGCAAACTCGTGCTCAAGGGCCGTTCCTCCGTCGGTACGCCGGTCGAAGACATCATGGTGTCGCCGGTGATCACCGTGGACACCCATCAAACCGTCGAAACCTGCATGGGCATCATGTCCGACAAACGCCTGCGCCACTTGCCGGTGGTGGAAAACGGCCAGTTGATCGGCTTGCTGTCGATCGGCGACCTGGTCAAGGAAGCCATCGCCGAACAGGCTGAGCTGATTCGCCAGTTGGAGCAGTACATCCGCGGCGAATAGATCAATCCGGCCAATGCCGCGCGAAGACCGGTGCCAATGTCGGGTGCCGGTCGATGCGCGTAAGCCACGCGAAAAACCCAGGCCTTGCACTGCGTAAATGTTCCCGGCTACCCGCCCATCTGGAAACCACCGCCGCCAGCACATCCAGCGCCCCCGGCATCTCGTCGCCCAGGTACAAATCACCCGAAAACTGATCGGCAAACACCTCCCAACTCCTGTGCAGTCGCGCGCGGGCGCCGGCCATGAGGTTTTGCCTGGACGATTCATCCGCCTCGGCCAACCAGCGCTCGGGGTAGTCGATGATGCCAATGGCCGAATAGCAATTGCTGACGATGTACACCAAGCCGCGAATGACCTGATCACGCGCAGCGGTGTTTTTCGGCAACAGGTTTGATTTGGGGAACGTGAGCCCCAAGTGAATCAGAATCGCCGCGCTCTCGGTGAGAACGCTGCCATCGGGCAATTGCAGCGTCGGGATCTGCTTGAGCGGATTGAGTTTCTCCAGCGCGTGGGTCGCCTCGGGAGAGGTTTCAACGTCGATGAAGCGGTAAGGGATTTCGCAAAGCTCCAGTGCCGCTTCTATCGCGGCAGCGCCGGAGTTCTGGTGTCCGTATAGCTGGTACATATCGCGCGCTCCTGGCGAAACGAACAGAGTCAGTAGACGAGTGAGCACGAGGCACGTTCCCGTCATCGGCCAGTCTAGTCGGTGAACAAGGGCGCGGCTGAGCCATGCTCGCGTGAGGTGCCTCGTCCTTCCTATCATTGCCGTCGATGTTCACCATCACGGCAATGAAGTTCTCATAAAAAATCCGCGGCGTAACATCAGCTCCAGCCCCAACAACTACACCCCGGAGCACACCCTCATGAAACGCCAAATCCTCCTCAGCATCGCTTTCTCGTTTTTTGCAGTTAACGCTTTCGCCGCTACCTCTGTTCACCCGGTTGTCGCCGAAGGCGGCTCGGATCGTCTGATTGAAAGTCGTGTGGCCGAAGGTGGTTCGGATCGTTTGATCGAAAACCGCGTTGCTGAGGGTGGTTCGGATCGTCTGATCGAGAACCGCGTTGCTGAAGGTGGTTCCGATCGTCTGATCGAAAACCGTGTGGCTGAGGGTGGTTCGGATCGCCTGATCGAAAGCCGCGCGGCATAAATGATTGGCTTTACCACGGTACTCAATGAAAAACCCGGCCTCATCAGCCGGTTTTTTTTATGCCTGCGATTATCCGGAACTCATGCGGTGTCTGGGTTTGCGCCAAGATCGCAGCCTCGTTGCACTCGACAGCTCCTACAGGAGGAATGCAAAACCCTTGTAGGAGCTGTCGAGTGCAACGAGGCTGCGATCTTTTGATCTTCAACCACCCTTGGCCATGCAACGCTGATAACGCTCATCGACCCGCTTGGCAAACCACGCCGTGGTGAGTTTGCGGGTGATTTTCGGGCTTTGCAGCGCAATCCCCGGCAACACCGCGCGCGGTAATGGCCGACCTTCCGCCTCTTCGGCCAGGGCGAAAACCCGTGCATAGAGCTGGGTGTCCTCGAATTCGAAGTTTTTGCCCTCCTCCAATTGGTCCCGAATGGTCGGATTGCGCATGCCCAGTTGCTTGCCGAGCGTGCGCACCGCCAATTCCGTGGTGCCAGGCATGATCGAATCGTACCGGACCAGGTCACCATCCAGCGCCAGCGGTATGCCCGACGCGCGACTCACCGCGTTCTGAAACGCGGCATTGCGACTGGCGTACCAACCGGCATTGAAATCGGCAAAGCGATACAGCGGTTGTTTGTAGCTCACCGGATAACCGAGCAAGTGGGCGATACCGAAGTACAGGCCGCCGCGACGACTGAACACTTCATGACGGATCGAGCCTTCCACCGGGTACGGATACGCCTTCGCCTGTTGCTCGGCGAAATCGATGCTGACCTGCATCGGCCCACCGGTGTGCACCGGATTGAACCCACCGAACAGCGTCCGGCCCATTGGCACCATGCCGATGAAGTCATCGAAGATCGCGCTGAGTTCTTTTTCACTGCGCGCCGCATTGAGTCGGTCGCTGTAGCTTTTGCCGTTGGATGAACTCACCTGCAGCGCACCGCTCACCAGCAGGCCGGGAATGTGGGCTTTGTCGGCACGGCGGTCGATCTCCTCGCGGGCGATTTTGCCCAGGCCCGGTACCGGCGGGTCCACCTGAAAGGTCGACTCCTGCTCGGTGACCGCCAGTACCGAGCACAGGTTTTGGGTGGATGGATAAATATTCTGGGCAGCAAATGCTGCGTAAATATCGGTAGCCCAGCCCTGGCGATCGGTGGTTTTGGCCGGCAGCAGGCGCACGATCTCGGCCTTGACCTCGGCAGGCTTGCGCGCAGGAAGCTCTTGCGTGCGCTGAGTGCCGCAACCGGCCAGCACCAGCAGCGCGGCGACGCTCATCATCAATCGATTGGCTTGCATGTTGCTCCATCAAATCCGTTGAGCCGGGGTAACCATACGATCAATGGCCTGGCGCAGGCTATGACTCTCGCCGCCCACTGCTGTTCCCCATAGCAGCGCGGGGCCTTTTTCCGTTTGGCAGACAACCTGCCCGTCTGTCGCGGCTGAACCATACTTGAGCCACACACCGAGGAGGACAGTCTCATGAACCGTAGCGACGTTCTGATCATCGGCGCCGGCCCGACCGGGCTGGTGTTGGCGTTGTGGCTGAGCAAGCTTGGCGTGCAAGTGCGCATCATCGACAAGACGTCGGCACCCGGAACCACTTCGCGGGCGCTGGCCGTGCAGGCGCGGACGCTGGAGCTGTATCGCCAGCTCGACCTCAGCAATGCGGTGGTGCAGAACGGCCATCGTGTGGCCGCGGCGAACTTCTGGGTCAAGGGCGAACCCGTGGCGCGCTTGCCGCTGAGCCGCATCGGCGAAGGCCTGACACCCTATGCGTTCCTCGAAATCTTTCCTCAGGACGAACACGAACGGCTGCTGATAGACCGCCTCGAAACCTTTGGCATCAAGGTGGAGCGCAACACGGCGCTGGAAAGTTTCCTGGAAACCGGTGACGGCATCACCGCCTATTTGCGCTTGGCCGATGGTCAGGAGGAAACCTGCCAGGCTTGCTATCTGGCAGGTTGCGACGGTGCCCGGTCGATCGTGCGCAAGACCCTGGACACCGGATTTCCCGGTGGCACCTACCAACAGATTTTCTACGTCGCCGACGTGCAGGCCAGCGGGCCGACGTTCAATGGCGAACTGCATGTGGATCTCGATGAAGCGGATTTTCTCGCGGTGTTTCCCTTGGCCGGTGAAGGCCGCGCCCGTCTGATCGGCACCGTACGCGACGAACGTGCCGACCAGGCCGAAACCCTGCAATTTGAAGACGTCAGCAGCCGGGCCATCGAACATATGAAAGTAAAGATCGAGCAACTGAACTGGTTCTCGACCTACCGCGTGCATCATCGGGTGGCGGATCATTTTCGCACCGGGCGCGCGTTTCTATTGGGTGACGCCGCCCACGTCCACAGCCCCGCCGGTGGCCAGGGCATGAACACCGGCATTGGCGATGCCATCAACCTCGCATGGAAACTCGCGGCGGTGCTGAGTGGCGCCGCTGAGGCCAAACTCCTCGATACTTACGAAACTGAACGCATCGCCTTTGCCCGAAAACTGGTCGCCACCACCGATCGGGTGTTCAGTTTTGTCACGGCCGAAGGGCGCATGGCCGATTTGCTGCGCACGCGTCTGGCGCCGTTCGTGATTCCGAAAATGGCATCGTTTGAGGCGTCCCGCGAATTCCTGTTTCGCACGGTGTCGCAGATCACCTTGAATTATCGCGGGATGCCGCTGAGCACGGGCGTTGCCGGTCATGTTCACGGTGGCGACCGCCTGCCCTGGGCTCACGACGGTGAGGGGGACAATTTCGAATCGTTGAAGTGTTCGACCTGGCAGGTGCATGTGTATGGGGACACCAGCGACGAAATGATCGCCTGGTGCCACGAACATCATTTGCCGTTGCATGTTTTTGACTGGCGGCCGGCGTTTGAAGCGGCTGGCCTGGGGCGTAACGGGTTTTACCTGTTGCGGCCGGATACCTATGTGGCGATTGCCGACAACTCTGCCGATCCCAATGTGATCGAGCGGTACTTCCGGGATCACGGTATCAGGCCGTTTTTCGGCTCGCCCTGATTCCACACAGTTCAAATGTGGGAGCGAGCTTGCTCGCGATAGCAGTGTGTCAGTCAATTCAAGTGTCGACTGACATACCGCTATCGCGAGCAAGCTCGCTCCCACAGGGGGTTGTGGTGTTTGTCAGATCCCGGCCAGCGCCAGGTCCATCGCGAAGTAAGTGAAGATCAGATCCGCCCCGGCCCGCTTGATCGCGCCAAGACTCTCACGCACCACGCGATCCTCATCGATCGCCCCGGCCTGGGCGGCGAATTTGATCATCGCGTACTCGCCACTCACCTGATACGCCGACAGCGGCAAACGCGAGGCTTCACGGATGTCGCGGATGATGTCCAGATACGCGCCGGCCGGTTTGACCATCAGCGCGTCGGCGCCTTCCTGCTCGTCCAGCAGGGATTCGCGCACGGCTTCGCGGCGGTTCATCGGGTTCATCTGATAGCTTTTGCGGTCGCCCTTGAGCGCGCTGCCGCCGGCTTCACGGAATGGACCGTAGAGCGCCGAGGCAAACTTGGTCGAATAGGCCATGATCGCGGTCTGGTTGAAACCCGCTTCATCGAGCGCCCGGCGAATGGCCTGGACCTGCCCGTCCATCGCGGCCGACGGGGCGATCACATCGGCGCCGGCACGGGCCGCGGCCACCGCTTGTTTGCCGAGGTTGATAAGGGTCTGGTCGTTGTCGACCTCATGGTTGTGCAGCACGCCGCAATGGCCGTGGTCGGTGTATTCACAGAAGCAGGTGTCGGAAATCACGATCATGTCCGGCACCGCATCCTTGGCAATGCGCGACATGCGCGACACCAGACCGTTTTCGCTCCAGGTGTCACTGCCGTTGCCGTCCAAATGGTGCGACACGCCGAACGTCATCACCGACTTGATCCCGGCCCGGGCATAACGCTCGATCTCGCCGGCCAGTTTCGACTCTGGAATACGCATCACGCCGGGCATGCTTTTGATCGGTACGAAGTCGTCGATCTCTTCCTCGACGAAAATCGGCAGCACCAGATCATTCAAGCTGAACTCGGTTTCCTGGAACAGGCTGCGCAGGCTCGCATTGCGGCGCAGACGGCGTGGACGTGCTTCGGGGAACTGACTGGACATGAGGGGTTCCTGAAAAACAGAGGACGAGACGAAAGTCGTAGGGGGCCAAAGCTTATGCCCTGCAAGGCGCAGGGCACAAACCTCAGACGCGGAATAAGCCCTTACCGGTTCGGCAATAATCACCGCGATACAAGCCTGTAGCAGCTGCCGAGCCCGCGAGGCTGCGTTCGGCCGCGAAGCGGTCGTAGTCCGGTGAACGCGATCTACTGAAAGAACACGGTTGCAGGTTTTACGACCGCTTCGCGGCCGAACGCAGCCTCGCGGGCTCGGCAGCTGCTACAGGGTTTTGCGGCAAGTTCTGCTAGAGAGTCAAGGTTCCGCTGATGCAGGTCACCACCGCGCCGCCGATCCAGATCTCGTCGCCCACTTGCTCGACCTGAATGCGTCCGGCGCGGCCCATGGTCAGGCCCTGGCTGACCACATAGGACGCCGGCGCCAGTCCTTCGCTGAGCAACCATTGGGCAATCCCGGCGTTCAGGCTTCCGGTGGCGGGGTCTTCCGGCATGCCGTCGCCGGAGATGAACGCGCGCACTTCGAATTGTGCGTCATCGCCATCGCGCTCGGGATGCCGTGGCGCGATGACACCGACGGCCAGGCCAAGCATTTGCGAATGATCCGGTTGCAGGTCCAGCACCTGCTGACGATCCTCGACCATCACGGCCAACCATCCGGCACCGTTGTCGACCCACTGAGTGCGCACAATCGCGTCCGATTCCAGCCCTAGCCCCCGCCGCACCCGTTCCACCACATCCGCCTCCACCGGCCCGGTTTTGAGCAATGGCGGTGCGAGAAAGGCCAGCTCTGACCCTTGTCGACGAACCCGCACCAGCCCCACACCGCACTCCTGAATGATCTCTTCGCCCTTGGGCACGCCACCGGCCTCCAGCCACGCATGGCAGGTGCCCAGTGTCGGATGACCAGCGAACGGCAATTCGTTCAGGGTGGTGAAGATCCGCACGCGATAATCGGCGCGAGGGTCGCGCGGTTCGAGTATGAATGTGGTTTCGCTGAGATTGGTCCAGCTGGCGAACGCCGCCATGCGCTCATCGCTGAGCTCATCGGCGCCGAACACCACCGCCAACGGATTGCCCTTGAGCGCAACACGACTGAAGACATCTACTTGCTTGAAATCGAATGAGTGCATGGCCTGCCTTGGTCTTGATCAAATTGAGGCGTTTTGCTTGGGAATTTCCAGCCCGCGCATCACCGCCGGCCGCGCCAGAAAGCGCTCCAGCACTCGCGTGACGTTCGGGAAGTCGTTGATGCCCACCAGCTCGCCGGCCTCATAGAAGCCGATCAGGTTGCGCACCCAGGGGAAGGTCGCGATGTCCGCGATGGTGTAGCGCTCGCCCATGATCCAGTCGCGCCCTTCCAGGCGGTTATCGAGGACATTAAGCAGGCGTTTGCTTTCATCGACGTAGCGGTCGCGGGGACGTTTGTCCTCGTAGTCCTTGCCGGCAAATTTGTTGAAAAAACCGAGCTGGCCGAACATCGGCCCGATGCCGCCCATCTGAAACATCAGCCACTGGAGGGTCTCGTATCGCGCCGCCGATTCCTGGGCCAGCAGTTGCCCGCTCTTGTCGGCCAGGTAAATCAGAATCGCCCCGGACTCGAACAGCGCCAGGGGTTGGTCCCCCGGACCGTGTGGATCGAGGATGGCCGGGATCTTGTTGTTGGGGTTCAGCGAAAGAAACTCGGGAGACATCTGATCACTGGTGTCGAAGCCCACACGATGCGGTTCGTAGGGCAGTCCGATCTCTTCGAGCATGATCGACACCTTGACGCCGTTGGGTGTGGGCAAGGAGTAAAGCTGGATCCACTCGGGGTATTGAGCCGGCCATTTTTGGGTAATCGGGAACGCGGACAGATCGGTCATGGGAAAGGATCCACGAGAAAATTGAGAGTGACGATCATAATGTCAGCGGCCGAAGAACTGCGACCTTTTGCCGTTATTGATATCGCTGATGAACATGATCAAAAGATTGCAGCCTGCGTCTGCTCCACTACGTGTAACGTGTCCACAAATTCGCAACATCCTGTTGATAACCTAAGCTCCAACCCGTTCAAGGGTACCGGTACATTGCTGCGCACTCGCCGGAATCGAACCAAATGAGTTTCAGGGGACTCTGAGCACTGCCCCTATGAAACCGACCGGCTTAACGACATGGAAAACACCCGATGCAGGAATTTCGCGGTGGTATAAAGGTTTGTCACCCTTAACCGAATGCATTGAAGAACCCTTAATCCCATGATGAACCCTCTGAAATTCGCCAACCGCTTCAAACATCGCGCTTATCTGTTACTGCCCGCCCTGCTCGCGGCCGGCGCGTTGTTTCTGGTGCTGGACTCCCGCGAAAGCCGCGCCCAACCGGCGGACGGCACCCAGACGCTGGTATTCCTGCGCCACGCGGAAAAACCCGAAGGTGGCCTCGGCCAGCTCAACTGCCAAGGCCTGAACCGCGCCATCGACCTGGCCACCTTGCTGCCAGAAAAATTCGGCAAGGCCAACTACGTGTTTGCCGCCAACCCGACGCGCAATGTCGAAGAAGGCGAACAGGACAATTCCTACAGTTACATCCGTCCCCTGATGACCATCAGCCCCAGCGCGATCAAGCTCGGTTTGCCGGTGAACATCAACTTCTCGGCCAACGACACCAGCGACCTCGCGGATGAGTTGCTTCAGGACAAGTATCACAACTCGGTCATCTACACCGCCTGGTCCCACGGCTATCTGCCCGAACTGATCAACAAGGTCGCTGGAGAAGCCGTCGGCAAGAAACAGACCATCGCCGATGACTGGGAATCCAACGATTACGACTCGCTGTACGTGCTCACCCTGACCTGGCACAACGGCAAGGCCAGTGTGGTGAGCCACAGCTACAAGCAAGGCCTGAATAACGGTCCGCAGACCTGTCCAACATAAATAGTGTCTGCAAGGGCCCCTTCGCGAGCAAGCCCGCTCCCACACTGAATCTTGGTAGTACACAAAAATCTGGGTTCACTGAAAATCAAATGTGGGAGCGGGCTTGCTCGCGAAGGGGCCGGCAAATACGACATTATCCTCGCTGGGAAACGCGCGCTCGCAGATATTCAAGGACCGCTGTCCGCTCCCCGGCAAACTCAATCCGCCCCCCCTTCTTCTCCCGCTGAAACGCATACATCGGGTCGTAATACTCGCGAAGCAACCCTTCGATCCAGCCCCGGTGCAAGTCCACGGCCCCGCTGCTCGCCTGCTCCGCCAACGCGTCTTCCATCAACATCAACATCCGCCGATGGCACTCACCGCCCAGACGTTTCTGCACATTGTTCAGGCTCTCCAGCAAGCGCTCGGAAAACAGCGCGAAGCCTTCATCGCCATGCACGCCGATGAACTCCGCACACAAGTCCACCACGTAATCGCGCAAAATCCGTTCGACCCGCCCTTCCAGGCTGTCTTCCAGCCAGACCATCGGGAACTGTTGCATGCCCTGAAACAGCGGCAACGGCAGCGCACAACTGCCGATCGCGCGGCTCTCGTCTTCCAGTACAAACTGCTCGATGCCGTGGGCGCGCTTCTTCAGCACGTCCACTGCCAGGCGGTTTTCAAAATCGATGTTGGAGGGTTGGCCGATGGCGCGTTTACCGAAGCTGGAGCCGCGATGATGGGCGTGACCTTCAAGGTCCAGCCCGTTGCGCAACTGCGTGAGCACTTCGGTTTTACCGGTGCCGGTCATGCCGCCCAGCAAGACAAAATCACTCTGGGCAACCGCCTGATCGAGCGTGTCGAGCAAGAAGGTGCGCATCGCCTTGTAGCCGCCACCCACTCGTGGATAGTCGATGCCCGCCTCGTCCTTGAGCCATTGCTGGACGATCTGCGAGCGCAAACCGCCGCGAAAACAATACAAATACCCATCAGGATGAGCCCGGGCAAAATCGGCCCAGGCCTGGATGCGCCCGGCTTTTATCTCACCGGACACCAACTGGTGCCCCAGCGTAATGGCCGCTTGCTGGCCGTGTTGCTTGTAACAAGTGCCGACCCGTTGCCGCTCATGGTCATTCATCAGCGGCAGGTTGATCACGCCGGGGAATGAGCCTTTGAGAAATTCGACCGGCGCACGGGCATCCATCATCGGTCGGTCGTTGAGGAAAATGTCGCGGTAATCGGTGAATTCGATTGACATCAAAACACCTCAACCGCGTTCGTCTGTCGCTCGATCAGTTCACCGATCGGCTCAAGGGTCAGGCCCAGCTCGGCGGCTACTTTGAGGAAGTGTTCGTTGCCTTCGGGGGTGACCGCAACCAGCAGACCGCCACTGGTCTGCGGATCGCAGAGCACGCGTTTGTGCATTTCCTGAAGACGCCCAAGCTTGCTGGCGTAGCTGTCGAAGTTGCGCAGTGTTCCGCCCGGCACGCAGCCTTGGTCAAGGTAATACTCGACACCCGGCAGACGCGGCACGCGGTCGTACTCGATGCGAGCGGTCACGTTGCTGCCGTCGGCCATTTCTACCAAATGCCCCAGCAGGCCAAAACCGGTGACGTCGGTCATCGCGGTGACGCATTCGAGTTTGCCGAAACGGCTGCCGGGTTTGTTCAGGGTGCACATCCAGTCGCGGGCCAGGCCGATGTCGGCATGGCGCAATTTACCCTTCTTCTCGGCGGTGGTGAGGATGCCGATGCCCAGCGGTTTGGTGAGGTAAAGCAGGCAACCGGCGGTGGCGGTGTCGTTGCGCTTCATATGGCGCTTTTCCACCAGACCGGTCACGGCGAGGCCGAAGATCGGCTCCGGCGCGTCGATGGAGTGCCCACCGGCCAACGGAATACCGGCTTCATCGCAGACCGAACGCCCGCCGCGAATCACTTCCCGGGCAATTTCCGGGGCCAGTATGTTGACCGGCCAGCCAAGGATCGCAATCGCCATCAACGGATCGCCGCCCATGGCATAGATGTCGCTGATGGCATTGGTGGCGGCGATGCGGCCGAAATCGAAGGGGTCGTCGACGATCGGCATAAAGAAGTCGGTGGTCGACACCACGCCGCGCTCTTCATCAATGGCGTACACCGCCGCATCATCGCGCGAGGCGTTGCCGACCCAGAGTTTTGGGTCAAGGTTCTGCGCCCCGCTGCCGGCCAGAATCACCTCCAACACCTGGGGAGAGATTTTGCAACCGCATCCTGCGCCGTGGCTGTATTGGGTCAGACGAATCGGTTCGCTCATGGGGGGACACACCTCGTGAAGTCAGTGCCGAAGAGTCTACATCAACGTCGCCTCCCCCGAGGCCCCACGAATCGTTGACCGAAAGGACAGTTAAACCACCAATTCCCTAACCTTTTCCATACCTTGAGCAAAATTGGTATGTCTTATGCAAACGTTTGCGTGTCGCTAATGCAGACGTTTTCGATACATAACCGCGCAAGCTCGCAGAACCGGGCCTTCGATCCGCACGAAAAGGGATTTTTAATGCACCGCACGTCCAGCCGCGTGACTTGCTCGCGCACCTTTGCTGTTTCTTTGCTGCTGGCCAGCGTTACAGGACTACTCAGCAGCACTGTTTTGGCGCAACCCGCTCCCGCCGAAGAATCCGCCCAAGGCGAAAGCCTCAGCCCCGAAGCGAGCCCACCGAAAAAAGGCGCGTACCTCTCGGACTGGTTCAATCAGGACCTGACCGTCATCGGCAGCAAAGACATCAGCTTCGGCCCGCAACCGGCCGACGATATCTACCTGGAATACGAGTACTTCGGGCGCAAGGGGCCGTTCGAGTTGTACGGCTACATCGACATCCCGAAGATTTTCGACATCGGCAACAGCCATGACAAAGGCGTATGGGACCACGGCTCGCCGGTGTTCATGGAGCACGAACCGCGGATCTCCATCGATTACCTCGCCGGCCGCAGCCTGGCCATCGGGCCGTTCAAGGAATGGTACGTCGCCTTCGACTGGATCTACGACCACGGCAGCAACAGCGCCAACCGTGCCAATACGCTGTACAGCGGACTGGGCACCGACATCGACACCCATTCGCGGGTCAACCTGTCGGCCAACTTCTATGGGCGTTACCAGTGGGAAAACTACGGCGCCAGCAACGAGTATTCATGGGACGGCTATCGCGCCCAACTCAAATACATCGTGCCGATCAGCAGCTTCAGCAACGGCGCGTCACTAACCTACATCGGGTTCACCAACTTCGACTTCGGCTCGGACCTGCACAAGGACAACCCGGCTCGCACTGCCAACGCCACCGTCGCCACCAACGTCTTGCTGTACTCGTTCACCCACTTGCGTTTCACCCTGGTCGGCCGTTATTTCCACAACGGCGGCAACTGGGAGGATGGCAGCGAATTGAATTTCGGCGACGGTAACTTCCGCGCCCGTTCCGACGGCTGGGGTTACTACGCCGGCGTCGGTTATCAGTTTTAGTACTGCACGACGCAGCAGGAAGACAACTCCACTTATGAAGCGCTGCTGCGGGCGAGTCGTGAAGGTTTGGTGGATGTCCAGCGACTGGCGGTGGTGCGTGCCGGTTCCGATTTTGATCGGCCGGCCCCGGGCCAGAGTGAGGTGGATAACCTGCTCAAGTATGCGGATCAAGGAGGGTTTGTGCCGGCGCTGGAGAACCTGTACCGGACGGGGAATCCGTTGGTGCAGGAGATTTTGAAGAACTGGTCGGCGTGGGAGAACGGTGTTCCCGAGGTTTGATCTGACAATACAAAACCTTGTGGGAGCGAGCTTGCTCGCGATGAGGCCATCACATTCAACATTTCCATTGACTGTCATGCCCTCATCGCGAGCAAGCTCGCTCCCACATTGTTTGGGGTTACGGCAACAAAATCACCTTGTCACTGCCGCCCTGACTCACCTCGGCATACCGCGCCAGCCCTTCCTCCAACGGCGATTCAAACAAACCCTCGGGCAACGGCAACAAGCCCTGATCGAAGAACGTGCCGAATTGCTCAAGCATCGCCGCACACGCCTGGACGCCGTACAACAACGAGTTGATCCCCACCACCGAACCGCCCTTGCGATACAGCGCCAGGGCCGGCAATTGCACCATGCCGTCCACCGGCGCGGCGATGATCGCGATTCGACCGAACGCGGCCAGCGCCGGGACCGAGGCCGGCAGCCAGAAACCGGTGGTGTCGAAAATCACATCGGCGCCGCCGGCATACACGGCGTTCACCTGAGCACCGAGATCCTCGGGTTTATCCAGTTGCAGCGTCTGATACCCCTGGGCCTGCAAATCCTTGACCTGTTCCGGCCGCCGCGCCGCTGCCAGTACTTGAGCGCCACGCACTTTGGCCAGCGCCAGCGCCGCAGTGCCAACCGCCCCGCCACCGATCACCAGCAACCGGGTTTCGGCCGTCACGAGACTGCGCTCCAACGCATCCCACGCCGTGGTGTACGGCACGCCGAGGCTTGCAGCCTGGGCAAAACTCAGATGGGTCGGCTTTTGCGCCACGCCATTGGCCGGCAGTTTGACGAATTGTGCGTGCGAGCCATCGGCGAAAAATCCCAATTCACGGCCGGTGCCCCAGACTTCCTGACCGATCAGCGCCTGCGGGCCTTCAACGACTACACCGGCGAAATCACGACCGGGAATCCGCGGCAGTGTGGTGTAGGGAAAACGCCCGAGCACGTTCTTCACATCGCTGGGGTTGAGGCCGGCGGCCTTGATCTGGATCAGCACTTCATCGGCGCCGGGGACGGGGGTTGGAACCTCAACGTAGCGCAGGGCCGAGAGGTCACCGGTCTTGTCGAATTGCAGTGCTTTCATGAGCGTTTCCCTCGAATGAATAAACGGTTCAGGAGATCCAGCCAGTGACCAGCTGCCGGCCCATTGGCCACACCTTCTCACCCGCCAACATGCCGAGCAGCCCTACCAGCGCGATGGCCGGCGGTGCGGGGGAACGAAAATCAAGAGCGCCGTAGAGCAGACCGACGCCCAGACCGATGACCAATGAGATGAGGTAGCTCATGGCGGACTCCGTGGCTAATTAAGGTATGCCCGGAGTCTAAAGATCAGTAGCGACGAGCACCGGCCAAGTGCTTCTGAATATCGGCCAAAGCGCTAATGCCGGAGGCAAGGCAAGCGTGAGCTGCCGCAGGCTGCGATCTTTTGATCTTGTTTTTAAAGGGCAACATCAAAAGATCGCAGCCTGCGGCAGCTCCTACAGGTTTTCGTTATGACTGGACCTGGCGTTGGCTCGCGGAAAATTGCGAAGGCGCGACGCCCAATTCCCGTCGGAACATGTCGCTGAAGCTGCTCGGTGAATAACCCAGCTCCCGGGCAATCGCACTGACCGGCACGCCCTGGATCAACTCCGCCACCGCCGTCGCCAGTTGCACCTGGCGCCGCCATTCGGCGAAGCCCATGCCCAAACCGTCCTTGAACAACCGCGCCAGCGTACGCACGCTGGCACCGGCGTTTTCGGCGTGTTGTTCGAAGGCAATGTCCAGCGATGGCGCGGCCATGACCGCCTGGCACAGGTTCATCAGGCGTCGGTCGGAATCATCCGGCAAGGGGATTTTCAGCAGCGAGCGCCTGGCTCGCCTAAGCTCCAGCAGCGCCAGGCCGACCAGCGCTTCGTAATACTCGGGCGCGCCATCGTCGCCCTGCTCCACCAACCCGACGATCAGCTCACGCAGCAGTCCGCCGACTTCGATCACCTGAACCGTGTCGTCCAGCGTCGCCGCCAATGAGGGCCGCAAATAGATGTTGCGCATCTGTAAATCCGAAACCACCCGAATCCCGTGGGGCATACCTGGCGGCAGCCACACCGCTCGTTGCGGCGGCACCACCAGCGCTTCATGGGGCGTCTCGACCCACATCACCCCGCTCATTGCATACAGCAACTGCCCCCAGACATGCTCATGCGGCTCGATGTACAAGCCGCGCGGATAGGTGCGCGCCAGCGGTTGCACGGGCACATCGGTGTCACTCAGGTCTGGGGGCGCGGCAAGGGCCATGGGCAGCAATCATTGGGGAGTTTCAGATATTGCATGGTAACGAGCCACCGGCCTTGTCGCCACTGGCGGCCTCCATCTGACAATTCGAGTGAATTTTCCGTAACGCCAACGATCCTTGTATTACCACAAGGAGGAATATGGGCTTTATGAACAACGCAAAACTTTTCGTCATTGAATACACCCTTCATGGCGCGCCCAAGTCTTTCATCATCCGCCTGGACAAGATGGATAGTGCGGAGGCCTGGCATTGGGCAAGTTGCGACGCGGGAGTCGGACGAATCCCTCGCTTCGGCCGAGAGAAGGTGCAAAAAACCAGCAAGCCGATGGCGGAGAAGTTCGGCGTGGAAAACGTCAAGTGGCGGCCGGCAAATTGAAATGAAAGTGGAGCCCGATCAGGCTCCACCTTTTTTTGGATGAGTGGTCAGCGTTTGGCGCACTTGCAGCCCTTGCTGGCACATTCTTCGCCATGTTCGTGGTGCTTGGCGCAGGCTTCACAGCAATAGTGCTTGCCGTGGCGCGCGATCGGATGTTCGCCCAGTTTGCAGGAGCATTTTGGGCAGTCGCAGATACTTTCACTGTCGATCATGAGTCTGACTCCAGGGTTATGGTCGTCTGGTGCCGCCGATGTGCACCGTCTTACCAGTGTAGGAGCTGCCGCAGGCTGCGATCTTTTGATCTTGCTTTTGAAACAAAAAATCAAAAGATCGCAGCCTGCGGCAGCTCCTACATGAGGGTCAGCGTTATGCCTGCCGGGTACTGCTGCGATACATGAACAGCAACGCCAACGCGAGACACACCATCGCCAGCATCCGGCTACTCGACAACTCGATCGCCGGGTTGCCCAGCCAGCCGAAGTTATCGATCAGGATCCCCATCCCCAGTTGCCCGACGATCACCGCCACCGTCGCCACTGCCGCGCCGACCCGCGGCACCGCGCCAACCATCACCATCATGTACACCACTCCGAACAGTGCACCGCTGAGCTGCCATTTCGGCACGTCCAGCAAACTCACGGCATGTGCCGGTTCGAAAAACAGAATCAGCAACCCGGTGGTCACGGCACCGACCACGAAGGTCAACAAACTGCTGCGCAACACGCCCACCGTTTCGCCCAACCGCCCATTGATCGCCGCCTGAACACTCAATACCGCACCGGCCGCCACGACCACCGCCAACAAAATAATCAGATTCATCATCAACCCCGAGCGATCAGAACAAGTGCCGCGACAATCAGCAGCAAGGCCAGCCAGCGTTCACCGTTGACCTTCTTGCGGGTGGCGCCGAACCAGCCGAAGTGGTCGATCAACACGCTTTTGCCGACCTGCCCGGAGAGGATTGCGATCATGGTCATGGCAATGCCGATGTGCGGCGTGGCCAAGGTCAGCACGATCACGTACATCGGCCCCAAAAACCCGCCGATCAACTGCCAGCGCGGCAGCTCATTCAAGGCCGGTCCCTGTTGCCGACCGCTGAACAGCAACAATAAAAACAGAATCGCCGAGCCGACACCGAAGATGCTCAAGGTCGCCCACAAGTGCCCGACCTGAACCCCGAGCGGCCCGAGCAAACCGGCCTCCACGGACAGGCCCATGCCGGCCAGAATCACCAGCGGCAGCAGCAACAGTCGCAGCCCCGGTTGGGTGGTCGGCGTGGCGACAACGCCAACGTCGTCGATTGAAGAAGATTGCATAGAGAAACACCTGCCAGTCATCAGATAAAACACGGGACCTTGTGGGCGCGAGCTTGCTCGCGAAAGCGGTGTGTCAGTCGATACAAATATTGGCTGGAAGACCGCTTTCGCGAGCAAGCTCGCTCCCACAGGGTTTTGTGTTCTCAGTGGAATAGGCGCGCATTATCGGCTGGCGATCCTTTGCGATAAATGGGAGCATCCTGACAACACTTTTGCGTAACTCGCACAGCAGGATTCGTCATGCATGGCCTCAACGAACTGGGATTCAAGGCACTTCGGCTGTTTGTAGCGGTGCTGGACCACGGCAGTTTTTCCGAAGTCGCCCGCCGCGAAGGCCTGGCACCCTCTTCGATTTCCCGGCAGATCCAATTGATGGAGCAAGCCCTGAGCCAGCAATTGCTGTATCGCCACACCCGCGCCGTCTCGCCCACCGAAGCCGGGCGCATGCTCGGTCATCACGCGCGGCTGGTGCTGGTGCAACTCGAAGAGGCCGAACAGGCCTTGCAGGAACAGCAAAGCGAACCGAGCGGACTGGTGCGGATCAATGCGCCAGTGGTGTTTGGCCAACGGCACTTGACGCCGTGGCTGGGACGGCTCTGCGAGCGCTACCCGAAACTGCAACTGGATATCCAGCAGACCGACAGCTACGTCGACCCGCTACAGGAAGGCGCCGACCTGCTGTTTCGCATCGGCCCGCTGCACGATTCGAGCATGCAGGCGCGGATTCTGGCGCCCCATCGTTTTCAAGTCGCCGCGAGCCCGGCCTATTTGGAACGTCACGGCACGCCGCAACATCCCGAAGAACTGGCCGCGCATCAGTGCCTGGCCTACAAGGGCGTGACCGGCCAGCAGCGCTGGTTTTTCCGCAAGGATCAGCAGGACTGGACACCTTGGTCGGTGAAGGGGCCGATCACCGGCAACCACGCCGACACCCTGACCCAAGCCGCCGAACAAGGCTTGGGGCTGGTGATGTTTCCGTCGTGGCTGATTGGTGAGGCGGTGCGCAATGGCACGCTGGTGCCGGTGCTGGGGGCGTATCAGGTGTCCAACAGCCTTGAGCCGCAGCAGATTGCGGTGCTGTGGCCCGGCAGCCGACGGTTGTCGGTGAAGGTGCGGACGGTGATTGATTTTTTTGTCGAGTGTTTTGGAACGGTGCCCTACTGGGACAGACCGTAATGTCTGTCGGCACCACAACCCCTGTGGGAGCGAGCTCGCTTGTATGTTTAGACTTGAAGGGGTGGGCGGGACTAAAAGCTCGATTCTGACTCTGACCAGTACAGACCGTGGGAGACTTCTCGTCCCGCCCTTTCTACCCAAAGCGCCGATAAGGAATTCATCGGTAAAACCGACGATAGAGGCAAGCCAGCGCAACGGTAGACCCCGACAAGCTCTTAAACCCTAGCTCCGAGGATTCGTCATGACAATCCTTACTTCGCAGACGGTTGTTGGCATCGATATCGCCAAGGCTGAAATAGTTATCTATCGCTCCGACCTGCAAACCACTGACGCCATCAAGAACGATCGAACAGCCCTTAAACGCTGGCTTAAAACATTGCCCGCCCAAAGCGCTATCGCCGTTGAAGCCACCAACATCTACCACCTGGACACTGTCGAGTTGGCCCATGCGATGGGTCACCAGGTCTATGTCGTGGATGCTTATCGGGTGAGCAACTATCGCCGCGGCATCGGCCAGCGAGCCAAGAACGATCCCTGCGATGCCCGTCTGCTGGCGCGTTATTTGACGAACGAACAAGACGGACTGCGGATCTGGAGCCCGCCACCCAAGGCCTACACCTCGCTGAAAAGCCTGCTCCACAGGCGTGCAACGCTAATCCAGAACCATGCCGGTCTGATGCTGAGCTGGGCCAATGAACCCTTGTTGAAGAAAGTGCAGACCGCCCAGCAAAAGGCCTTCAAGCAAGCGGATCAGGCCATTCAGAAACTGCTGCGCAAGGTCTGCAAAGAGGCGGGTATTGAAGAGAATATCGACCGCTGCAAAGCCATCGAAGGGGTTGGCGAACTGACTGCAACCGGGTTGGCGACGACCTTTATGCGCGGTGATTTTGCCAATAGTGATGCGTTCATCGCGTTTCTAGGGATGGACCTTACGGTCGATGACTCCGGGAAGAAGAACGGCCCCCGGCACTTGACCAAAAAAGGGGATCCGGAAGTACGCCGGTTGGCTTACAACGCCGCAATGGCAGCCTGTCGCTCAGCTAAATGGAAACCGTTTTACGAGTCATATTTGGCAAGAGGCTTCTCGAAAACCCAGGCATTGGTGGCCCTTGCCCGGAAACTCTGCCGGGTGGCATTTGCCCTGATGAAAAATCAGAGCAAATACCAGCCGGCCTGAAGTTGCGGGGTTGCCCTGCAACATAGAATCTCCCACAGGTTCAGTGCTTGCCTCCAATATTCGGTGAATAAAGTCAGATACGGAACTGCCCCACCAGTTTGCCCAGGCGCTGACCGAGGTCGGCGAGGCTGCGGGAAGTCTGGGCGCCGAGTTGGGTTTCGTCGGCGACGCTGTCCACGGCCACGGCGATCTGATGCACGCTGCGATTGATCTCTTCGGCCACGGCGGTCTGCTCTTCGGCGGCGCTGGCGATCTGCGCGTTCATCGAGTTGATGGTGCCAATCAGCTGGGCCATGGTATCGAGCGAAGCGCCGGCCTCGTTGGCCTGAGCCGAAGTGCCGTCGCCGGCCTCGCTGGAACGGCGCATCGCTTCCACCGCCGACTGAGTGCCGGCCTGCAAGCGATCGATCATGCCCTGGATTTCCTGGGTGCTGATTTGTGTACGACTGGCCAGCGCTCGAACCTCATCGGCCACCACGGCAAAGCCACGCCCGGCCTCACCGGCACGAGCGGCTTCAATGGCGGCGTTGAGTGCCAACAGGTTGGTCTGCTCGGCAATCGAACGAATCACCCCAAGCACGCTGACAATCGACGACACGTCTTTTTGCAAACTGTCCAGAGACACGCCACTGCTGCGAATGTCGTCCACCAATGCATGAATCTTTACAATGCTGCCGGCCACCACACGCTTGGCAGCCTGGCCTTCTTCGTCGGTCTGCTGGGCGGCCACCGCGGCGTTTTGAGCGCTTTTCGCCACTTCCTGAGCAGCGGCGGACATTTGGTTGATCGCCGTGGCGACCTGATCGGTCTCGTGACGCTGACGTTCCATGGCCTGATCCGAACGCTGGGCCTGATCGGAGACCTGATTCACCAGCCCGGTCAGTTGCGAGGTCATTTCGGTGATCTGGCGCACCAGGCCGTGGATCTTGTCGACAAAACGGTTGAACGAGCCGGCCAGTTCGCCGAGCTCGTCCTGGCTGGTGATGGTCAGGCGACGCGTCAGGTCGCCCTCACCCGCCGCGATGTCATCGAGGTTGGCTTTCATCAGGTTCAGCGGACGCAGGATGGTGTTGGCCAGCAGCATCCCGGCGGCGGCAATCACCAACAGCACCACGGCAGCAATCCCGACGATGCTCAGCACCACGCCTTGCATGCGCTCCTGGACCTTGATTTCGACCAGTGCCACTTGGGCTTCGATGCCGTCGAGGTTGACCGACGTACCGACCGCCATGTCCCACTTCGGCAGGTATTCGGTGTAGCCCAGTTTCGGCACCAGCACTTGGGTGTTGCCGGGCAGCGGTGAGCTGTATTGCAGATAGTGGGTGCCGTCCTTCGCGACTTTCACCAGGTCGCGGTTGACGTAGACGCCGTTCGGATCGCGGTTGTCCTTGAAGCTCTGGCCCACGCCTTCAGGGCTGTTGGCCTTGAACAGGCGCACGGTGTTGGAGTCGTAGCCGAAGAAGTAGCCGTCCTTGCCGTAGGTGATGCTCGACAGCAACTTGACCACTTGGGCCCGCGCCGCGTCATCACCGGGGGCGGCCGCATCGTACAGCGGTTTGATCGTGGTCATGGCCACGGCGACGTAGCTTTGCAGCGTCGCCTTGGCATCGCTGAGCAGGCGCTGGCGAGTTTCCTCGACTTCCTTGCGGGCCTGCTCCTGCAGAATGAACAACGTGGTCAGGCTGATGACCAGCGCAAAGAGCAACACCGGGAGGACGGCAAGGGACAGGACTTTAGCCTTCAGGCTCATGCGCATGACGGTTCACTCTTTTGATTTTATTGGCGTGGTTAAAGGCTTTAACGGCACGCCAGGCCAAAAGTTGAGTGAAGGGTCACCCGAATCAAATGTGGGAGCGGGCTTGCTCGCGAAAGCGGTATGTCAGTCACATCAATGCTGGATGTGCCGCCGTCTTCGCGAGCAAGCCCGCTCCCACATTTGTTCCGGGTTGACCAGTGAGCAATGGGTTACAAGACCATCGCCGCCACCCAGCCGAACGCCAGCAGCGGCAGGTTGTAGTGCAGGAAGGTCGGGACCACGGTGTCCCAGATGTGGTGATGCTGGCCGTCGATGTTCAGGCCCGAGGTCGGGCCGAGGGTCGAGTCCGAGGCTGGCGAACCGGCGTCACCCAAGGCGCCGGCAGTCCCAACGATACAAACAATGGCAATCGGGCTAAAGCCCAGTTGCACGCACAACGGCACAAAAATCGCTGCCAGGATCGGCACTGTGGAAAACGACGAACCGATGCCCATGGTCACCAACAGTCCGACCAGCAACATCAGCAACGCGCCAATGCCTTTGCTGTGATCGATCCACGAGGCCGAGGCCTCGACCAGTGTCTGCACCTGACCAGTGGCTTTCATCACCTCGGCAAAACCGGACGCGGCGATCATGATGAAACCGATCATCGCCATCATCTTCATGCCTTCGGTGAACAGATCGTCGGTTTCACGCCACTTCACGATCCCCGACACCGAAAAAATCAGAAAGCCAGCCAACGCACCGATGATCATCGAATCCAGCAACAGCTGAATGATGAACGCCACCGCAATGGCCAGACCGGCGACCATCAGGCTCAGCGGGTTGTACTGCACCGCGACCTGTTCGACTTGCTCGATCTTTTCCAGATCGTAGACGCGCTTCTTGCGGTAGCTGACAAACGCTGCCGCGAGCCCGACGAACATGCCCAATGCCGGAATCCCCATGGCATGGGTGACGTTGATGCCGCTGATGTCCACACCACTACGGGCGACGTTGGCCAGCAGGATTTCATTAAGGAAGATGTTGCCGAAGCCCACGGGCAAGAACATGTACGGCGTAATCAAGCCGAAGGTCATGACACAGGCAATCAACCGGCGGTCCAGTTGCAGCTTGGTCAGCACATATAACAGTGGCGGCACCAGCAGTGGAATAAAGGCGATATGTATCGGCAGAATGTTCTGCGAAGCGATGGCCACCACCCACAGCAAACCGATCAACAGCCATTTGACCTGACGGCCACCGCTGACGTGCTGACGGTCGACCATCAGCAAGGCTTTGTCTGCCAGGGCATGCGCCAGGCCGGACTTGGCAATGGCCACGGCGAAAGCGCCGAGCAATGCGTAGGACAACGCGACCGTCGCGCCGCCACCAAGGCCGCTGTTGAAGGCTTTCAATGTTGCCTCGATGCCCAGGCCACCGGTCAAACCACCCACCAGGGCGCCCACGATCAGCGCGATTACAACGTGCACGCGGGACAGGCTGAGGATCAGCATGACGCCGACCGCGGCAATTACAGCATTAATCATCGTTACCTCAAGGCAAACGGAAAGAGTCCGGCCGGCAGTCTGCAAAGAGCCGCCAGCGGATTAAATGAGAGGGTTTTATTAGAGGGCGCGCACTGTGCCGGACCGCTGCCACCTTGTCAAAGCCAACGCAAATCCCCGTAGGAGCTGCCGCAGGCTGCGATCTTTTGATCTTCCGGCGCCATCAAGGACGTAAAGATCAAAAGATCGCAGCCTTCGGCAGCTCCTACAGGGAGAAATGGTTATTCGTCAGGGATCATAAAGAAAGCCGAATCGCGGCCGTTACAGTGCAAAGTCTCAGATATTTATCGAATAAAGGACGTCTCCATGTCGCTCAGACAACTTTCCATTCAATGGAAAATCACCCTGCTGGCCGGGCTGTGCCTGGCCGGCATCGTGACCCTGCTGGTGGGTCTTTCGCTGTATCGCATGGAGCACAGCTCCGAGATGGTGAAAGCATCCAGCATGGAGATGCTCACCGAAGCGGCCCAGGCCCGGATCGAATCCCAGGGTGAAAACCAGGCGCTGGGCATTCGCCAGCAGTTCATGGACGCCTATCAATATGGCCACGGCTTTTCGCGCCAGGTGCTGTTCCTGCGCGACCAGGCCGAGAAGCGCTTTCTCGATGCCTTTGACCTGCGTGAAGACCTGACACGTCAGGTCAAGTCGGCCCTGCAAGCCAACCCGGACCTGCTCGGCCTCTCGCTGGTGTTCGAAGCCAACGCGCTGGACGGTAAGGACGATCTGTTCGCCGGCCAGGCCGAGTTGGGCAGCAACGACAAGGGCCGTTTCGCGCTCTATTGGTCGCAGCCGACACCGGGTAAGGTGACGTTGATGGCGCTACCGGAAAGCGACATGGCCGACACCAGCACCGGCCCCAGCGGCGAACCGGCCAACGCCTGGTTCACCTGCCCGCGCACGACCCTCAAGCCCTGCGTGATCGAACCCTACTTCTACGTGATCGACGGCCAGAACGTGCTGATGACTAGTATCGTTTTCCCGCTGATGGTCAACGGCAAGGTCATCGCTTCGCTGTCGGTGGACATCAACCTCAACAGCCTGCAAGCCGTAAGCCAGGGTGCGAGCAAGAAGCTCTATGATGGCCAGACCAACGTCAGCATCATCAGCCCGGTCGGCTTGCTGGCCGGTTACAGCCCGGACGCCAGCAAGCTCAGCCAGCGCCTGGACACCGTGGACAAGACCAACGGTGCCGAGCTGATCCGCATGCTCGCCGCCAGCAGCAAGACCGAAAGCCTGCACAACAATCAACAACTCAAAGTGCTGTCGCCGTTCCAGCCGATTCCCGGTGGCAAGTCCTGGGGCGTGTTGCTTGAGGTGCCGGAGAAAGTCCTGGTCGGCCCCGCTGAAGCGCTGAAAAAACAACTCGATGAAAGCAACACCGCCGGCACCCTGGTCGAACTCGGCCTGGGTGTGCTGGCCGCGTTGATTGGCCTGTTGCTGGTGTGGCTGATGGCCCGCAGCGTGACCAGGCCGATCCTGGGTGTGGCGCACATGCTCGAAGACATTGCCAGCGGTGAAGGCGATCTGACCCGCCGCCTGGCCTACGACAAGCAGGACGAACTCGGCCAATTGGCCGGGTGGTTCAACCGCTTCCTCGACAAGCTGCAACCGATCATCGCCGAGGTCAAACGCTCGGTGCAGGACGCGCGCAGCACGGCGGATCAGTCGTCCGCCATCGCCACCCAGACCAGCGCCGGCATGGAACAGCAATACCGTCAGGTGGATCAGGTCGCTACCGCTTCCCACGAAATGAGCGCCACCGCTCAAGACGTAGCTCGCAGTGCAGCGCAAGCGGCACAGGCGGCGCGGGATGCGGATCAGGCCACCCGTCGCGGTCTGACCGTGATCGACCGCACCACCGCCAGCATCGACAACCTCGCCGCCGACATGAGCGCGGCGATGGTCCAAGTCGAAGGCCTGGCGGCCAACAGCGAGAAGATCGGTTCTGTGCTGGAAGTGATTCGGGCCATCGCCGAACAGACCAACCTGCTTGCGCTTAACGCCGCCATCGAGGCCGCTCGCGCCGGTGAGGCCGGACGCGGTTTTGCCGTCGTGGCCGATGAAGTGCGCAACCTGGCACGCCGGACCCAGGAGTCTGTCGAAGAAACCCGTCTGGTGATCGAGCAGTTGCAGACTGGCACTCAGGACGTGGTCGGCTCGATGAACAACAGCCATCGTCAGGCTCAGGGCAGTGTCGAACAGGTGGGTCAGGCGGTGACGGCGCTACGCCAGATTGGTGAGGCGGTGACGGTGATCAGCGACATGAACTTGCAGATCGCCAGTGCCGCGGAAGAGCAAAGCGCGGTGGCTGAGGAGATCAACAACAACGTGGCGACGATTCGGGATGTGACGGAGTCGTTGTCGGGGCAGGCCAATGAATCGGCGCGGGTGAGTCAGTCGCTCAATAGCCTGGCGAATCAGCAGCAGAGTTTGATGGATCAGTTCCGCGTTTAACGCAGTTATTGCGTCCTCTGAAGATCAAAATGTGGGAGCGGGCTTGCTCGCGAATGCGGTGTGTCAGCAACAGCGATGTCGACTGACACACCGCATTCGCGAGCAAGCCCGCTCCCACAGGGTACTCAGCGTTTGGGTAATTGGATGACTACCTTCAGGCCGCCCCACTCGCTTTCCTGCAGCTTCAATACCCCGCCCCACGTATCAACGATATCGCGCACAATCCCCAATCCCAACCCATGCCCATCCGTTTGTTCATCAAGCCGCGTACCCCGGCTGAACACCTGATCGCGCTTGTCTTCGGGAATCCCCGGCCCATCGTCTTCCACGCTTAACTCAAACCCATCGGCGGACTCGACCACGCTCAACCGAACCTCGGCATCCGCCCATTTGCTGGCGTTGTCCAGCAAGTTACCGAGCAGTTCAAGCAAGTCCTCGCGATCCCAAGGCAGTTGCAAACCGGCCGGTGCACGGTAGCTGAGATCAAGATGCTCACCATGAATCATGTTCAACGTCGCCAGTAACCCAGGCAATTCCACATCGCAATCAAACAACGCCCCCGGCAACGCATCGCCGGATAACCGGGCGCGATTGAGTTCGCGATTGAGTCGCTGCTGGACCTGTTCCAGTTGCGCCTTAATCACCTTGCGCAGTTCCGGCTGCGCATCGAGCTTCTCGCTTGAGGCCAGGCTCAACAATACCGCCATCGGGGTTTTCAAGGCGTGGCCGAGGTTGCCCAGCGCATTGCGCGAACGCTTGAGGCTGTCTTCGGTGTGCGCCAGCAAATGGTTGATCTGCGCCACCAGCGGTTCAAGCTCTACCGGCACCTGATCATCGAGCTGTGAGCGCTGGCCCTGCTGCAACTGGGCGATCTGTTCGCGCGCCTTTTCCAGCGGGCGCAAGGCGCGGCGCACGGTAATGCGTTGCAGCAGCAGAATCAGCAGCAGTCCCGTCAGCCCAAGGCCCAATCCGACTTGACGCATGCGCTGGAAACTCTCGCGCACCGGCGTGTAATCCTGGGCCACGCTGATGGAAATCGATTGGCCGAGCCGTCGATAGTCTGAACGCAGCACCAGCAGTTGCTGCCCTTCCGGCCCCAATTCCAGGTTGCTGTGCAGGCCGGCATGGTCGAGGTGCGGCAGTTCCTGATCCCACAGCGAACGGGAGCGCCAATGGCTGTCGGCAAAATCGATGCGGAAGTAATGCCCGGAAAACGGTCGCTGATAGGCCGGCGACAGGTGTCGCTCATCCAGCTGCAAACCCTGCGGCCCGCGCACCAGCGCCACCAGCAGGTTTTCGCTGTCGTTGCGCAGCCCGGCTTCAAGGTAGCTCTGCAAGCCCAGCTCGAAACACCATAGGCTGATTTGCGCCAGCGCCAGGCCGACGATCACCATCACGCTGATCAACCCCAGACTCAAACGGCGCTGGATCGACCTCACCGGGCTTGTCCGCCGAACAGGTAACCCTGGCCGCGACGGGTTTCGATGACGCTGCGCCCGAGTTTGCGCCGCAGGTGGTTGACGTGGACTTCGAGCACGTTGGAGTCGCGCTCGGTTTCACCGTCGTAGAGGTGTTCGGCGAGGTGGCTTTTGGAAAGAATCTGCTCGGGGTGCAGCATGAAATAACGCAGCAGGCGGAATTCAGCGGCGGTGAGCTGGATGTCGGCGCCATCGCGGGTCACGCATTGGCGGCCTTCGTCCAGGTGCAACCCGGCAGCCTTGAGCGTCGGCTGGTTGGCATGGCCGTGGGAACGGCGCAACAGCGCCTGGACGCGCAAGTGCAGCTCTTCGGGGTGGAAGGGCTTGGTCAGGTAATCGTCGGCGCCGGCCTTGAGACCTTCGATCCGTTCGGCCCAGGAATCACGGGCAGTGAGGATCAGCACGGGCGTGGACAGGCCAGCGGCCCGCCATTGAGTCAGCACCTCGAGCCCTGGCAAACCCGGCAGGCCGAGGTCGAGGATGATCAGGTCGTAAGGCTCGCTGCTGCCCTGATACACCGCGTCGCGACCGTCGGCCAGCCAGTCCACGGCGTAACCCTGCCGATTGAGGCCGGCCATCAGTTCGTCGGCCAGCGGCACATGGTCTTCCACCAGAAGCAAACGCATCGATCAATTTTCCTTGTCTTTCAGTAACTGGCCGGTGGTGGCGTCAAGGTCCAGTTCGCGGACAGCACCTTCGGTGGTCAGCAACTCGACTTCATACACGTAGACCTCGTGTTTCTCTTCAAGCTCGGCTTCCAGCAATTTGGCCCCGGGATAGCGGTCCAGAGCTTGCTGCAACAGCTGCTCCAGCGGCAGGATCACCCCCGTTTGACGCAGGCGCAGGGCTTCGTCCTGATCCAGGTCGCGGGCCATGACCACCGAGCAAAAAACCAGAAGCGCCAGAGCCATTCGACCGCTCACGCGCCGCTTTGAAACAGAAAGCACCTTCATTACGTATCCTGATGATCCTTGAGAATCTGCCCGCTGACAGCGTCCAATTCCAGATCCCACTCAATGCCCTGAGGGTCGCGCAATTCCACCTGATAGATGTACTTGCCGTACTCTTCTTCCAGCTCGGTTTCGGTGATCCTGGCGCCGGGATGTTTGGTCAGAGCGGTGGCGTTGAGCTTCTCGAAAGACACAATGGTACCAGCGTCGCGCAGTCTCAGGGCTTCATCGGGACCGAGGTCGCGAGCGTGGGCGATGCTGGCGGTCATGCCGATGATGGACGCGGTGAACAGGGCAGTCAGGGTTCTCATGGGGTGTCTCCGTATTTTTTTATGTGTTGCCTATGGGGTGCACCTTAACGGGGCGAACTTAACTGAAACTGAATTGCCATCATCAGGAGTGGCACCTCGATATCGCAGAGCTGCGCAAAACCTGTGGGAGCGAGCTTGCTCGCGATAGCAATTGTCCATTCACTACTTGTGTGACTGCCAGGCCGCCATCGCGAGCAAGCTCGCTCCCACAATGATCGTGCATGTCTATAATCCCCCGCTTGCCTGCATTCGAGACCGGTATGACCGCTATCCACATCAAGTTCCCCTCACTGACCCTCAAGGCCGGCCCTCGCGCCTTGGCACGCATCCGTGAAAACGGTTTGAGCGCCGCCGATGTCGGCACGCTGCCGGGTGCCGCCGGTGGCCCCAAGGCGTTGGGGATTCAAGGTCTGGACCTGGCGTTGTTCGGTGAATGGCTGCCGGCGGCACCGCGAGAGCGCTCGTTGATCGGTGCGTCGGTGGGTTCCTGGCGCTTCGCCAGCGTTTGTCTGCCGGATGCCGCCGAAGGTATCCGCCGCCTCGGTCACCTCTACGCCGAGCAGAACTTCGCCAAGGGCGTGACCATGGCGCAGATCAGCCAGAGCTCTCGGCGCATGCTCGATGAGCTGCTTGACGGCCGCGATGCTTCGATTCTGGACAACGCCCATTACCGACTGAACATCATGGTGGTCAAAAGCCACGGCCTGCTGGCGGACGATCATCGCGGCCGACTGGGGCTGGGCCTGTCATCGGTGATCGCCGACAACCTGCGTGGCCGGGCGCGCCTGTCGCGGCATTTCGAGCGGCTGATCATTCACGATCCGCGTCTGGCACCGCCGGTCAATGCATTGAACGATTTCCCCTCGCGCTTCGTTGCGCTGAATGCCGACAACCTGCGCCAGGCCTTGCTCGCGTCAGGCTCGATCCCGATGGTGATGGAAGGCGTGCGTGATCTGCCGGGTGCCGGTGCCGGGACGTTTCGCGATGGCGGTCTGCTGGACTATCACCTCGACCTGCCCTACAGCGGCAACGACATCGTGCTCTATCCGCATTTCACCGACCGGGTCATTCCCGGCTGGTTCGACAAGGCCCTGCCGTGGCGCCGCGCATGTCCCGCGCGTTTGCAGGATGTCCTGTTGCTGGCGCCGTCGAAGGATTACCTGGCGCGCCTGCCCTACGGCAAACTCCCGGACCGCAACGACTTCAAACGCTTCATGGGCGATGCCCCGAGCCGGCAGAAATACTGGCGCATGACGATGGATGAAAGCCGCCGCATGGGCGATGAGTTCCTCGAACTGGCTGCCAGCGGTCGCCTCGGGGAGCGCTTGCTGACCCTTTAGTCAGTGTTTTCCCGCAACGCCAAACGCAAACTGGTAAACTCGCCGCCTGCCCACATCGCCGCGGCGATCGCCACCTGACAGAGCTGAAATCACTGTGGAAATTTTCAAAGAGTTCACCTTCGAATCCGCCCACCGCCTGCCCCACGTACCGGACGGCCACAAGTGCGGCCGCCTGCACGGTCACTCGTTCAAAGTGGCGATCCACCTGAGCGGCGACCTCGATCCGCACACGGGCTGGATCCGCGATTTCTCGGAAATCAAGGCGATCTTCAAGCCGCTCTATGAGCGCCTGGACCATAACTACCTGAACGACATTCCTGGCCTGGAAAACCCGACCAGTGAAGTGCTGGCCAAATTCATCTGGAAGGAATTGAAGCCTCTGCTGCCGGAACTCAGCGCGATCCGCATCCACGAGACGTGCACCAGTGGCTGCATCTATCGCGGTGAGTAAAAACACCCGATTGAAAAGAACCACCGGCGACGGTGGTTTTTTTATGCCTGTCGTTTCGCCGTCCTCCCCGGTACAGTCGGGCCTCATCCTTGGCTCAAAGGAACCCGTCCGATGTCGCTGCTTATTCGTCCCGCTACGCTTGAGGATATCGCGCAGATCGAGGCCATCGTCGAGGCGGCATACTCGCCTTACATCGAGCGCATCGGCCGCAAACCCGCACCGATGCTGGATGACTACGCCAGTCAAGTGCTGGCCAGGCGCGTCCATGTGCTCGCCCACGAGCAGACACTCAGCGGCTTTGTGGTGTTGATCGACACGGAAGAGTACTTGCTGCTGGACAACATCGCGGTCAGCCCGGCGGTCAAGGGGCAAGGTTATGGCCGTCAGTTGCTGGACTTCGCCGAACGCCACGCACTCGACGCGGGTTACCCATCGATCCGGCTGTACACCAACGAAGCCATGAGCGAAAACATTGCGCTGTACACCCGCCGAGGGTATGTCGAAACCCACCGGGTCGAAGAGAACGGCCTGCGCCGTGTGCACATGAGCAAATCGCTGGGTTGAGCCCACTAAAAAACTGTGGGAGCGAGCTTGCTCCGGGCGGCGCTCCGACGATGGCGGCCTGGCAGTCACATTGATGTTGAATGTGCAGACGCCATCACGAGCAGGCTCGCCCCCATAGGGACAGGCGTTTCGTCAGTGAATATAAAAACAGCCTTCAATGGCTGTTTTTTTATGCCTATGCTTTTTGGCTCCCCCACGCCAAGAGGACACCCGCAATGACTGACTGGCCGCTGCCTCAGACCTATCGCTTCAACGGGCACTCCGTTCGCTACGCCGTACGGGGCGACGGTCCGCCGTTGGTGTTCGTGCATGGCACGCCCTTCTCTTCTTATGTGTGGCACCGGATTGCGCCGCACTTCATCACCACGCATCGGGTGCATTACTTTGACCTGCTGGGTTATGGGCTATCGGAGAAAATCGAAGGCGATGTGTCGTTGGGTGTGCAGAACGACCTGTTGGCTCACTTGCTGGATCACTGGGGCCTGGAGCGACCAGACCTCGTCGCTCACGACTTCGGCGGCGCCACCGCCCTGCGTGCTCACCTGCTGAACGGCAAGGACTACCGCAGCCTGACGCTGATCGATCCCGTGGCGCTGACACCCTGGGGTTCGCCGTTTGTGCAGCATGTGCGTCAGCATGAGGCGGCATTCGGTGGCCTGCCCGATTACATTCAGCGGGCGATTGTGCCGACCTATATTCGCGGGGCGATCAAGCGCGAAATTCCCGATGCTGAACTGGCGCCGTATGTGCAGCCGTGGCTCGGCGATCCGGGGCAAGCGGCGTTCTATCGGCAGATTGCTCAGATGGATGAGCGTTACACCCGTGAGGCCGAAGGGCTGTACCCGACGATTCGTTGTCCGGTGCAGATTCTGTGGGGGGAAGATGATCAGTGGATTCCCATTGAACGTGGGCAGGCGTTGCATCAGATGATTCCGGGGTCGCGGTTTCAGGCGATTCCGAATGCCGGGCATCTGGTTCAGGAAGATGCGCCGGAAGCGATCGTCGCGGCGTTGCTGCGGTTTCTGCCGCAACACAAATCCCCCTGAAAAAACCGAATCAAATGTGGGAGCGGCGGTGCGGCGATCCGACTTGCTCGCGAAGGCGCTGGGGCAGTCGACCTCAGTGTTGAATGCTCAACCGCTTTCGCGAGCAAGTCGGATCGCCGCACCGCCGCTCCCACATGGGTTCTGTGTTCCTTCAGGTGCACCGCTTTCGTGCCCCTTTCCGCGCCAAGTCTCCCCGCTCGGCTATAAATAACTACACCACCCCACGCTTGGCACGACCACTGCAACACGCCCCCCGTCACTCATTCAGCAAGGAACGCCCCATGACGCAGAACGATCCCGGCAACGATTACCCCCTCAGCGAAGTCCCGATGCATGCCCGCAAAGGCCTGGCCTCAACGGCCATGGTGCTGCTGGGTTTCACCTTTTTTACCGCGACCATGTTTGCCGGCGGCAAGCTCGGTGTGGCGTTCAGTTTCGGCGAGATGATGGCGGTGATTATCGTCGGCAATCTGCTGCTGGGGATCTACGCCGCAGGCCTGGGTTACATCGCCTTCAAGAGCGGCCTGAATTCGGTGCTGATGGGACGCTTTTGCTTCGGTGAAGTGGGCAGCAAGCTCAGCGACCTGATCCTCGGTTTTACCCAGATCGGCTGGTACGCCTGGGGCACGGCCACTGCCGCCGTGGTGCTGGGCAAGTATTTCGAATTGAGCGAGGGCACCGTTCTCGGGCTGATGGTGCTGTTCGGCCTGGTGTTTTGCGCGACCGCGTATGTCGGTTATCGCGGCTTGGAGATTCTGTCGTACATCGCCGTACCGGCGATGATGTTGCTGCTGATGCTGTCGATGTGGGTGGCCACGGTGAAGGTTGGCGGGCTCGACGGTTTGCTCGCTGTAGTCCCGACGGGAACACTGGACTGGTCGACCGCCATTACTTTGGTGTTCGGCACCTTTGTCAGCGGCGCAACCCAGGCGACCAACTGGACGCGTTTCTCCCGTTCAGCGCGCGTCGCGGTGATGGCGAGCCTGATCGGTTTTTTCATCGGCAACGGCCTGATGGTGTTGATCGGTGCTTACGGTGCCATCGTCTACCAGCAACCGGATGTGGTCGAAGTGTTGCTGTTACAAGGCTTCGCCATGGCGGCGATGGCGATGTTGCTGCTCAATATCTGGAGCACCCAGGACAACACCATCTACAACTTCGCCGTCGCCGGTTGCAACCTGCTGCGCACCGGCCGTCGCAAAACCGTGACCCTGGCGGGCGCGGTGATCGGCACGTTGCTGGCACTGCTGGGCATGTACGACATGCTGGTGCCCTACCTGATTCTGCTGGGCACCGTGATTCCGCCGATTGGCGGCGTGATCATGGCGGACTTCTTCTACCGCTATCGTGGTCAATACCCACGTCTGGCCGATGCCCGGTTGCCGGCGTTTAACTGGTCCGGTTTGGCCGCCTACGCAGTCGGCACGGTCGCCGCGTTCAGCTCACCGTGGGTCGCGCCGCTGGTAGGGATTGCCGCTGCCGCGCTAACGTATGTGTTACTGACCGGCATGCTGGGTGCCCGTACTGCCAACGCACCATTACAAGATCTATAAAAGGATTCGCCTGATGCACATCATCAACGCCCGCCTGCGCAACCAAGATGGCCTGCATGAGTTGCACCTGGAAAACGGCCAGATCAGCAACATCGCCCGACAGACCGAAGCGCCGACCCTGGGCCCCGATGATCTGGACGCCGGCGGCAACCTGGTAGTGCCACCCTTCGTCGAGCCGCACATTCACCTCGACGCCACGCTCACCGCCGGCGAGCCGCGCTGGAACATGAGCGGCACGCTGTTCGAAGGCATCGAATGCTGGGGCGAGCGCAAGGTGACCATCACCGAAGAGGACACCAAAACCCGCGCCAAGAAAACCATCCAGACCCTCGCCGCCCACGGCATCCAGCACGTGCGCACCCACGTCGATGTCACCGACCCGCAGCTCACCGCGCTCAAGGCGATGCTCGAAGTGCGCGAGGAAAGCCGTCACCTGATCGACATGCAGATCGTTGCGTTCCCGCAGGAAGGCATCGAGTCGTACCGCAACGGTCGCGAGCTGATGGAAGAAGCGATCCGCATGGGGGCCGATGTGGTCGGCGGTATTCCGCATTTCGAGTACACCCGCGATCAAGGCGTGAGTTCAGTGAAATTCCTGATGGACCTCGCCGAGCGCACCGGTTGCCTGGTGGACGTGCATTGCGATGAAACCGACGACCCGCACTCACGCTTTCTAGAGGTGCTGGCCGAAGAAGCCCGCAGCCGCGACATGGGCTCACGGGTCACCGCCAGCCACACCACGGCCATGGGCTCTTACGACAACGCTTACTGCGCCAAACTGTTTCGCCTGCTCGGGCATTCAGGGATCAGTTTTGTCTCCTGCCCCACCGAAAGCATTCACCTGCAAGGGCGCTTCGACAACTTTCCGAAACGCCGTGGCGTGACCCGTGTCAACGAGCTGCTCGAAGCCGGGATGAACGTGTGTTTCGGCCAGGATTCGATCGTCGACCCGTGGTATCCGCTGGGCAACGGCAACATCTTGAGGGTGCTCGAAGCCGGCCTGCACATCTGCCACATGCTCGGGTACCGCAACCTGCAAAGCGCGCTGGACCTGGTCACCGACAACAGCGCCAAGGCCATGAACCTGGGTGATCGTTATGGACTGGAACGCGGGCGGCCTGCGAATTTGCTGATTCTGTCGGCGGACAGTGATTACGAGGTGATCCGCAGCCAGGGCCTGCCGCTGTATTCGGTGCGCGATGGCAAGGTGTTGATGAAGCGGCAGATGCCGGTGGTGGAATGGGCGGTTCAGCCCTAAATTCTCGCTGATTATGCGGGCCTCTTCGCGAGCAAGCCCGCTCCCACATTGGATCTGTGTCGTCCACAAATCCCCTGTGGGAGCGGGCTTGCTCGCGAAGGCGATGTTGAATTCACCCCATCAACCGCGCCGTGCCGAACAACCTGACCCGACTCAACTCACCCTGCTCTTCTTCCAGAAGAATCGGCGCCGTACCGCCGGGCATGACGACTTTCACTTCGCCAGCCGTGACCCAACCCACCCGCCACGCCGCGCAAGCCACCGCACTGGCGCTGGTGCCCGACGACGCCGTCGGCCCTTCTCCGCGTTCAAATACTCGCGCGACGACTCGCCCTTCTGACTCAAGCATCGCCCATTGCAGATTCACGCCAGCAGCACACGGCTCCCCTGCCCCGGTCGGCATGGCGTAGGCGATACGCATCAGCCCTTCGGACAACCCCGGCTCGCGCATCTGCTCATTGCTCGGCAATGCATCGGCTTTCTCTAAAAGCGTCACACAATGTGGATTGCCAATGCGCACGAACTGGCTTCGAGACCAGGCGGGATCGAGCGCCGACAACGGCTGCACATGGCTGGCGTCGCGACCGTTCAACAGCACGCTTTCAACCCCTTTTGCCCCCACCGCGTCAGGCCCGAACGAGGGTTTGCCCAAATCCAGCCAGAACCCTTTTACACCCTCGATCTCGGCCGGTTTCACCGAAGTGTCCACCGGTGAAACCGCATCAGCCTTGTCATGATGAACCCTGAGCAAACAAACCTCGTCCCTCGGCAGCAGCCCTTGCTCACTCAGGGCCTGAGAGAAAATCGTCAGCCCGTTGCCACTGCGCTCGGCGAGCGTGCCGTCAGTGTTAACGATCAGCAGGTCAAACGGTGGCGAGTCTTGAAACGGCCCGATCAGCAAGCCATCGCAACGATGGTCCTTGCTGCCGGACGGTTGTGTACCAGGCGCCCAGCCACAGAACGCCTCGATGGCCGACAGCGCCCATGCCTCGCGGGTTTGCGCTGCCGGACCGGCCAGCTCAGGTAAATCGATACCCGCGCAGCGCACGGCCTCGGGCGCTGCAACCGCATAGATATTGCCTCGAGCATCGTAGAACGGCGCCATGGATCGGTCCTGAAATCAGCCAGAAAAGAACCTGTACTTTAGGGGCTCCCGGAAGAAAACCGCAAACGATCCGGTTATTTAACCCCCGCCTCTTATCGCAAAAAAATCGCTGCAACCTGTCAGTTGTGACAGCAGACAGCCCATCCAACTCGCCCCAAAGTAGAACCTCGCCTCTATCGTGTGGTAACGATCATGAAAAGGACGTTCCTATTGCACCTGCTGATTGCCCTGGCGTTGGGCGGTGCGGTCATCGCCGGTCAAAACGGCGCCGGCGTAAAGGTGATCGACGACGTCATGCCCAACCACATGACCGACAACAATAACCCCGAACCGCTGTTCCTCAGAGGCCGAAACGAATGGCGTCACGATTGTGAACCCTGTGATAAAGGCGACGTTTTCCTTGATGGCAAAGCCAATCTAAACACTGACAATCCGCGCGTGTTCGAAACCTTCAACTCTGAATTCATCAACCTGCGCGACCATTAAGACGCCCAGGGGGCGTGGGATCCTATGATCCGTCTAGCGGCATGCGCTGGCAGCCGGGTCCCAACGTGAGCTTGACCAGCGAGATGGGCAGCACAACGGGAGGGGCGTTTTAACGTTGCGATTGACGATTAGGAGAAACCCTCAGGGTCGCGACACGCTGTCTGATATGCAAGGATGCTCCTCTGTCTATTGTCAGCAACCCGCAACGCCAAGGATTTTTCATGACTGCCCTCAACACGTCTGCGCCCGTCATCCCCGGACGCCTGGAACAGATGTCCACGCGCATCGCCTTTTTCATTGCCGGTTTCGGCATCGCTGCGTGGGCGCCGCTGGTGCCCTACGCCAAGGCTCGGGCCGGGCTGGATGAAGGGACGCTCGGTTTGCTGCTGTTGTGCCTGGGGGTGGGGTCGATTCTGGCGATGCCGATGGCGGGGCTTCTGGCCACGCGTTTCGGCTGTCGCCGGGTGGTGAGCGCCGGGGTGTTGCTGATCTGTGCGGCCCTGCCGCTGCTGGCGACGGTGTCGTCGATTCCGGCGTTGATTGCCGCGTTGTTCATGTTCGGCGCGGGCCTTGGCACGGTGGATTCGACGGTGAACCTGCAAGCGGTGATCGTTGAACGGGCCAGCGGCAAGACCATGATGTCGGGTTTCCATGGGCTGTTCAGCCTCGGCGGGATTGTCGGGGCGGCGGGCGTCAGCGCCCTGCTCGGCTTTGGGGTTTCACCGCTGGGGGCAACGCTGGTGGTGATCGTGATGCTGCTGATCGCCCTGGCCAAGGCCGCGCCGCACCTATTGCCTTACGGCAGCGAAAGTTCGGGGCCGGCGTTTGCCGTTCCCCATGGCATTGTGCTGTTCATCGGCGGGATGTGTTTCATCGTGTTCCTCGCCGAAGGCGCGGCGCTCGACTGGAGCGCAGTGTTCCTGGCGCAGGAACGCGGGATCGACACCGCTTATGCGGGACTGGGTTACGCGGCGTTTGCGCTGACCATGACCGTCGGACGATTGACCGGTGATTCGATCGTCCGTCGTCTCGGCGCTACGCGGGTGATTGTGTTCGGTGGGTTGACGGCCGCAGCGGGCCTGTTTGTGGCGACCTTCGCCCCGAGTTGGGAAGCGGCGCTGGTGGGTTATGCATTGTTGGGGGCGGGTTGTTCGAACATTGTGCCGGTGCTGTACACCGCCGTGGGCAAACAGACGGTGATGCCCGAAAGCGTCGCCGTGCCGGCCATTACCACACTCGGTTATGCCGGGATTCTTGCGGGGCCTGCGTTGATCGGGTTTATCGCCCATGGCAGCAGTTTGAGTTTTGCCTTCGGGTTGATGGCGGTGTTGCTGGTGGCGGTGGCCATTGGCGGGAAGGTGTTGAAGGTCTGAAAGCGAAAAGATCGCAGCCTCCGGCAGCTCCTACAGGATGTACGCCATCCAAATGTAGGAGCTGCCGGAGGCTGCGATCTTTTGATCTTCAGCCGTTAAAACCCGACGCTAGCCTGCACAAAGAACGTGCGCGGTGCGCCAACGTACATCCCCGAGTTGTTGTCGCTGGAGCGGGTGAAGTACTGCTTGTCGAAAATGTTCTTCACCCCGGCGCCGACTTTCAGGTTCGAAAGCGTCGCGCCGAAGTCATAACCGCCGCGCACGTTCCAGGTGACGTAGCCCGGGATATCGCCGTACTGGCCGTCCGCGGTGCCTTCGGTGATGTAGTTGTTGGTGAAGCTGCCGTCAGCGTTCACGGCAACGCCCGGCGAACGCTGCTTGGACTGGGCAAACGCATCGAGGTTGTAGGTCCAGCGGTTGATGTCGTAACGCAAGCCGGCAGTCGCGACCTGACGCGAATAGAACGGCAGGTCACGACCCTTGAAGCCCGGGATCTCGCCTTCATAAACGGCGCGCGTGTAGGTGAAACCGGCGTTGGCGGTCAGGCCGTCGAGGCGTGGGTCCAGTGCCGCCATGTCGTAGTGCACCGAGGCTTCGAGGCCCTGGTGCGTGGTCGCGCCGAGGTTGGTCCAGCCCGCATCGTTGCTGATGTATTGCAGCTCTTTATCGAAGTCGATGTAGAACAGCGTCACTTCCCCGCCCCACACATCATTGTTGTAGCGTGTGCCGACCGCGTAGGTCTTGGCCTTTTCCGGTTCCAGGCCGTTAGCGGTGTTATCACCCGCGCCACCCTGGCCGAGCTGGAAATACTGCAAGCTGCCGAACGAGGTTTCGTAGTTGGCGAACAGCTTCCACTCTTCCGACACGTGATACATCACGCTCAGGGCCGGCAGCGGCTCGTTGCTTTCGATGCTGCGATTCTTTTCCAGCACCGGTTTGCCGGCGGTGTCGAGCACCGGGCGGTCGTGCCAGTCAGTGCTGATGTGTTCAAAGCGGATGCCGGGGGTGATGGTCCAGTTACCGACGTCGATTTTGTTATCGACGTACACCGAGTTGGCTTCAGTGCCACCGGTGCGGTCCTGATAGACATGGCCGTCCGAGCTCTTGGTCGCGACCGGCTCGTTGTTGACCAGCGCCAGGCGGCTCGCCTCTTCGTGCATGCCTTCCTTGAGGTAGCGATAACCGACACTGACTTCCTGGGTGGTCGGGCCGACGTCGAACACACGGGACACCCGCGGTTCAATCCCGAAGGTGTAGTAAGTACGCGGGAACGAGCCGAGGGTTTTCTGATCGCGAGCGGCGATGTTGCTGCCACGGAAGCTGTCGGAATAGTAGGTCAGCACTTCGGCCTGGGTGCGGTCGTCGATCTGCCGTGCCCACTTGAACGAGACGTCCTTGCGGCGGCCGCTGAAGTTGTCGTTGTTGCGGTCGGACTGGAACGGATTGGCGTCGTACTGCGCCTGGGTCAGGCCGCCGGGCATGTCGGCGCTGGCGTCGTAGTAGTGAAAGTTGAGGCTGAAATCGTCCACATCGGTGGGTGCCCAGTGGGTCTTGAGGATCACGTCGTCGATGTCGTTGCCGTTGTTGCGTTCACGGTAACCGTTGCCATTCACGCCCGAGTACAGCAGCGCCATGCCGATGCCGTTGTCCGCGGTGCCGCCGAGAAACGCCGTGTCGATATGCTTCCAGCCACCGTGCTGGGAGGTTTCCAGGGTCGAACCGATTTCACCGGTGGCTTTCTCCGGGATCGCGCGAGTGACGAAGTTGATCACGCCACCAACGTTCTGCGGTCCGTAACGCACGGAGCCGGCGCCGCGAACCACGTCGATGCTGTCGAGGTTGCCGGAAGAAATCGGGGCCATGGACAACTGCGGTTGGCCGTACGGGGCGAACGCTGCCGGCACGCCGTCAATCAGCACGGTGGAGCGTGGCGACAGGCGTGAAGTCAGGCCGCGCACGCCGACGTTCAGGGAAATGTCGCTGCCGCCGGTGCCGTTGGCGTCCTGCACTTGCACACCGGGCACGCGCTTCAGCACGTCGCCGACGTTCATCGCGCCCTGCTCGACCATCGCCTCGCGGCGAATCACCGTACGCGCGCCAGGGTGGTTCTGCACCACGGCGGCATCGGCGTCACCGAGCCAGTCACCGACTACCTTGATGTCGGTCACGCCCAGTTCCAAAGGGCCGTTTGCAGCCGAAGTCGGTGCCGGCATCAACGTGACCGAACCTTCGTCGATCTGGTATTGCAGACCGCTGCCTTGCAGCAGCTGGCGCAGCGCGTCTTCTGGCGAAAGGTTGCCGTCCACCGCCGGGGCCTGTTTGCCGGCGACCAGCTCAGGGCTGAAAAACACCTGCAGCGAGGTTTGCTGGCCCAGTTCACTCAGGGCCTGCCCCAGGGGTTGCGCCGGGATGTGAATCGCGTCGGCGGCAAAAGCCTGGGGCAGCGCCGCGGTGACAGCCAGGGTGAGAGCGAGGCGCAACCAAGGTGATTTGTTGTTTTTAGCGGTGGATTTTTTCACGTCGAACGTAGTCCTGTGGATCGCAAGAGTGTGCGCTTGTTAATGCAAACCAGTTGCAGTTGGACAGGAAGACGATCAACTCGAAAAAAACCTGAATTTATTTTGAAATTATTTCCTGACTGCCGTCATCGAGGGTGCGCACGGCCACCGGCAGAATGCTCGGCAAGGCCTTGAGCAGTGCTTCGGTGTTGTCGGATTTGAACACGCTGGTCAGGCGCAGATTGCCCACTTTGTCGTTGTCGACGGTGAGCGGTTTCGCCCGATAGCGCGAGACTTCCTCGGCGACATCGCTGAGTCTGGCGTTGTTGAACACCAGTTTGCCGCTGCGCCAGGCGGTCAGCTCGGCAGGATTGACTGCGTAGGCGGCAGCGACTTTGCCTTGTGCATCGATGTGCGTGCCGAGGCCGGCAGTCAGGCTGATGAAATCGCTGTCCAGCGCTGTGCGACCCTGAACCTTGACGGTGCCCTGCTCCACCACGACCCGGGTTTGGGCGGTGTCGCGGCGCACATCAAAACGGGTGCCGGTAACCGTGACCTTGCCGCTGCCCGCCTCGACCACGAAAGGCCGACGGGTGTCGTGCTCGACGCTGAACATCGCTTCGCCCTGCGTCAGCTCGATGCTGCGGCGGTCGTTTTCATAGTGCACCTGAACGCGGCTGCGGCTGTTCAGGTCGATCACCGAACCGTCCGGCAACGCCACATGACGTCGCTCGCCCAGAGCCGTGGAAAATTCGGCGGTGTAGATCGCCGGGTGATTCAAACCGCTGAACAGCCCCAACCCGAGCGCGACGGCCAACACACTGGCGGCCACCGCATAACGCACCAGCGGGCGGCGTTTGCTGCGCGCAGGCGCGGTTTCACACAAGGCTTGCAGTCGCGCCGCCGGCAGCAAATCAGCCGCCGACCATAAGCCCTGGAGCAACTGGAATTCATCGCGATGCTGAGGGTGTTCGTCCAGCCAGGCTTCGAAATGCCGGTACTCTTCGACATTGATCGCAGGTTCCTGCAAACGCACAAACCACCGCGCCGCCTCGTCGCGAACCGTTGTTCGCCCGCACGCACAATCACGAGTATCCATCATGGAAGTTCCTGTTTGGCTGGGGATGAGAAGACACGGAAGATCTGCCTTACGTAGGAGCTGCCGCAGGCTGCGATCTTTTGATCTTGATCTCCAGCGATTTCAATGCCGCCAAAAGATCGCAGGCTTCGCCAGCTCCTACAAAAGCCACGGCACATCATGATTGCAATCCGTCAAGGCGGTCGCGCAGATGCCGCAGCGTGCGGATCATATATTTTTCCACCATGTTCTTGGACAGCCCCAGGCGTTCGGCGATTTCAGCCTGGGTCAGGCCTTCGATCTTCTGCCAGACAAACACCTTGCGGCAGTTGACCGGCAACTCGGTGAGCGCCCGTTCGATGGAGTCAGCCAACTGGATCGCCTGCATGAAATGCTCCGGGTCGCCGGACGACGAAACACCGTGATCAACCGCCTCCGACTCCATGGCGCCCCGCCGATCCTCCCGCCGATAACCATCCACCGCGATGTTGCGCGCGGTCTGGTGCAAATACGCCCGAGGTTGTGCAACCGTCGCCGAATCGGACTCAAGCACCCTCACGAAGGTGTCGTGGGCCAGGTCCTCGGCCTGCTGACGATTTCTCAGGCGACGGGTCCAGGTCCCGACCAACTCTTCGTAATGCTCGAAAAAGCCGTGTCTGCGGGGCAGCTTGGGGGTCATTGCGGTGTACTGTGAAGACGGGGCGTGAATAGTAATGCTTCCTATTAACCGGAAGCAATGGGATTAAGAACTCGTAGGAGCTGTAGGCTTTCAAAAAAAATGACAAAAATGGCAAATAGATGATCCAGACAGACTCACTAACAAATTGTTTTCTTTGAAAAATCTCAATGACTGCCAAAAAAAACATGCGAAAGCATGCTCTCGCACCTTGCTTGAAAGGGGTGCCAACTCTACCGAAGGCCCACGAAAACTCCCCGCCTACGCTAAAAGACCATACTTGAATAAGTAGAGATGTGTATGTGTAATGTGCAATGCACACTGCGCATCCACCTATCGATAAATACTTAATCAAAATCTTCCCGGCAGTTACTGATAAAAGTTGGCTTCCTTGGAGGTCGCATCAAAGTCACTCAACCTTAACGTTCCATTGCTAAAAAGATTGATCGCCGAAGGCGAGCTTCACGGATACAGAGGCATCTCTGCATGCGGCAACAAGACGATTGCCGTCGATCTGATACAAGCTAGGCACCTCGCCGCTACCCTGCCTCGTTATATTGCGCAAGCAGCCAATCAACTAAAGCTGCCAGTCAATACCATCAAAGTGCTATGCAAAAACGGCTGTTTTACTTGCCGAGGCGGTCGGCCCGCAGCGGGACAATCGTGGTGGATCGATACAAACTCGTTCGACATCTCCAACGCATGCATCAAACATCGACGATCAAGCTCGAGCCCCCTCTCCTTGAGTGATGCACTCCGTCACCCCTTCATTTCAGGGGAAGGGGTAGCTCACCTTTTCAAAGCAATTCAGGAAGGCACCTTATCCGTTTCATTCAAAGCTAAATCAGACGCCGGTGTGATTGGGGAATGGCGACTGGAAAGTGATGAATGGCAGGCCTGGCTCAGCGCGCATATGAGGCAAATAACTGCCTCTCAATCGCTAAGCGTTGCACAAGCTGCCGAAATTCTAGGTATTACGAACGACGTCGCCTACACCCTCATTCGTCACGGGCTGCTGAATTCGACCGTTGAACTCAAAAACGGTGTTACATCACAACGGATCAATTTGGGGCTTGGCCTACTTGGTAGCAGGACAGCCTCTTGCGTTTGCTTCGCAGAAAAAGGGTTCGACTTTGATTGGCTTTCCGCAAGATGTGTCTACCAGACGCTTACTCCTGAGCGACGGCCAGCAATCGACTGAAACGGAGTCATTGGTCGCAGCACACTTATTCAACCTGTCGACGCATGGTCAGAATGGCGGTTCCGAAAAATATAAATGTTGAACCCACCACCCGGCTGATCCACCGTGACAGCTCGGGCCGTGTCAACGCCCCTTTTGCCCTGGAGGCAAGCGCGGAATATAAGCTCAAGGACACCACCGACAACGCCATGTAGATAGAGGTGAGGATCAGGAACTGCGGTAGCAACGTTGCATTCTGGTCAATGAATTGAGGAAACAGTGCGGTGAAGAACATCGTCGCCTTAGGGTTGGTTACAGCCGTCAGGAAGGCCGGCTTGAACAATCTGGAACGAGTGGGCCGACTCTTCTTGAAGTTGTCCTGAATACCGTCAGCGAGCATCGAACTCTTTCTAAACAACTGCCTGGCACCCAAGTAGAATAAATAACCAGCACCGATGACTTTCACCGCATTGAACAACCATTCGGAACTGGCAAGCAATGCTCCAAGCCCCAACATGGCAGCTGCTGACAGGCAGAAGAGTCCACTCGCATTGCCAAGGGAAGACCACACTGCGCTGCGTTGTCCATGGGCCAGAGTGTTGTTGATCGCCATCAAAGTCGCGGGCCCTGGGCTGGCAATGGAGACGGCGGCGACTAGCGTAAACGCAAGAATCGAATGAAGCACCATTTTCTAGGCTCCTAGAGGATAAGTTTTTGCACATTACTCAAGGGGGGCGGGCCAACAGGCTACATGTCGCTCGGCGACATCCGAGTTCGCCTTAACAATTGCGACCGACATAAGCGAAACATTTTGCATGAGTACACCCGCCGCGATTTCCCGTAACGATTGAATCGAGAGTCTCTAATTCTGGTAGCGCTACGCATCCCCTATGTTGATCTTTTGAATCCGCAAGTACATGGAAAGGACTACATCTCTCCCCGCATATAAAATCGAGTAACCTTGCACTTTCTCATCGAGCATCTTTGAAAACTTCCAAAGATACAAACTGCATTACTTCACCGAGAAAGCGGCTTGCCAATACTGAAACAAGCACAGCGTCACCGGATGTTAGCAACTTTAATTTAGGCTTGGGAGTTTGGTTGCCTTGAAGCTGCGGATGCTGATGTAGATAGTTCTTGAGAGACAGTGAGGCTATCCTTGCCTGAGATAGTAACACGCAATCAGATGGCACCACCGCCAGGAACGCATGCTCGACTAACGCGAAGTGAGTACATCCTAAAATTATCTTTTCTAGAGTGACTCCGTTTAACATATCCATCATCGACTTTACGTTAGCTTCTACTTCACGTTCTATGGCGCTAAATTCTGCGCCATTTTCAATCAGTCCTGCTAACTGTGGGCATGCTTGCTGAATTAGCTGGATTGAAGCGTCCCGCTTGGCAACCTCAATGGGAAAGTACTGACTAGCAACAGTTGCAGATGTGGCGAAAATTCCAATCGTGCGGACTTTAGAATCAAAATCTGTTTTTCTCAGTTCTTTTTCTGAATGCCAAGGACGACCAGCAATTTCTTCGATGGTTGGAACGACAATACCAAGTATTCGCCTACCCTCCCAATGTAAAGGCAACCACTCCTGCTGAAGCCTCCGTAGCGCAACTGTAGAGGCGGTATTACAAGCCAGAACTACAAGATCGCAACCCATTATGAAAAGCTTTTCCACACACTCACGAGTGTATTCATATATTTGTTCTGCAGTTCGAGCCCCATACGGGGCACGAGCGTGGTCGCCAAAATAAATGAATTCAGAATTCCTGAATTGCTTGGACAGTTCGGAGAGAATTGTCAATCCGCCCAGCCCTGAGTCGAACACACCGATCATATGAATTATCTTTAAAGTAATTTTTTTAAGATGGATTGCTAAAAGACGCGTTTAATCCCTCATCTAAATTCAGCACCAACACATGACGGCCACCTCGGAGTTTATTTATTTTTACCCTTACAACGCATTACCTGCGAGTATCTATATCCACTCAGAATGACAGCATCATCCAAACAGAGCGCCGTCACTGCAGTGCACCTGGTCATTTAACATATCCAAATGCACATACATACTCACACACCGAAAATCACTTATTTCCACCGCCAACAACCGAACAGCACCAGCATAGTCCAGCACTTCTCCATGCTCGACTTTACATTACATTTCTTTTCGGTGTTGTACGATAGCTAGCGATTTAAAGCATAGAGAACTCAGTCGTTCCCACTGTTACCAATTTGTTCGAACTCAAAATCCCGACGACTCTTCGTATGCATCTGAGACCATGGGGACGCCCCCATATCAAGCAGCGCAGGTTTCAGGTCATCGACCCAGCAGGCGTCGGCATCATATTGAGCTAGAAATGGTCTGTTCACATAGGACGGGTCTCGGCATTGGAGGAAGCGGAGCGCCATATATTGCTCTCCGTTGATCTCCATCAAGCCATCAAAGGCGACTTTTCCAGGTGTTGCCGACATTACCGGGCCGCGAACAGTTCGGCATAGTCCAGAAACATTTCTATATGCCTCAGTGAAAATTTCATATGCGCGAACCAATGGGACTTCGAAATAGCTTCGCGGGCCAGTATCTCGCTCAATAAACATATAGTAAGGAAGCATCCCCAAGCGTACTTGCTTGCGCCACATGGAGGTCCAAACGTCGGCGGAGTCATTAACCGCCCGTATGATAGGACTCTGAGTTCTAATGGTCGCTCCTGTTGCAAGAACACGCTGAATCGCCTGCTCAACTGCCTTGGTCTCAAGTTCCCTAGGATGCGTAAAGTGCGCCATAAACGCTAAGTTCCTTCCGCTATTGACCACTCGCTCGAAAAGCTCAAGCATTTCATCAGCATCGGAGTCAGTCAAGAACTTGTAAGGCCAGTAGGATAAAACCTTCGTACCAATTCGAATAGACTCAATATGACTAAGCTCAGGATCATTAATGATTGGGTCAATATATTTTGAAAGTTTTTCCGCGCTCATCACCATCGGATCCCCCCCGGTTATGAGAACACTTGTAACCTCGCGGTGCTGGCGTAGATACTCACAGAGACTTTCAATTTCTCGCGATGATATCTTGTAGTCTGGCTCCTGCACAAATTGCGCCCAACGAAAGCAATAGGTGCAGTACGAATGACATGTTTGACCTTGGCTCGGAAAGAATAGGACAGTTTCTGGATATTTATGCTGAATCCCGTCGAATCGTTCGCCATTCAATAATGGGACATTAAGATCCAGTTGACCACCTGGGTGCGGATTTAGCTTCTTTCTAACATTTGATGCTGCCTTCTGAATTTCGCTGGTAGGCGCTCCACGAGTAAGAAGCTCCACAATGGGCTTAATATCTTCAAAGGGGAGCATATCCGGCTGCGGAAAGACGAGCCTATATATCGGGTCGTCTGGAGCGGCACTCCAGTCAATCAGCTCATCAATTACATAATCATTAACGCGAAACGGAAGAACAGCGGCTACCGCGCGTACAAGGATACGATCCTGATCGGACAGTCCGGCACGTTTGGTCAGGGCATCCAGATGCGAAGCGTTGTAAAAACGTAGCTTCTTGGGCTCGTTTTCAACAGCGGCCTGAATGAGATTAAGCATCGACAAAATCCTTTTGTTCAAGTTAGGTCATGCGAAAAAAACAGGGGGTTTGCTGTCAGCCCACGGCGCGAGCTGCTCAAGCTGACCAGCAATGCCAAGCAGCCGGGCCAGATTGTTTGGTCGAGAAGCTAGCTGCACGCCAATTGGCATACCCTCCTCTGTCCAACCAAGGGGCACGGACACGGCGCATAAGCCCGCAAGATTCACAAAGGCGGTGAAGGGTGCAAACTCGGCAGATCGCCTAAAGACGTCGTATGGATCTGTCGGTTCGGTGATCCAGCCGTGCGGTACCGAATGGCGTGCCAGTACGGGAGTCAGCAGAATCTCATTCTCGCCAAAAAGGCGCAAAATTCGCTCGGCATAGCTGTTCAGTCGTACAAACGCACGGTGGAACTCGAGGGCCGAGACGCTCTCCGACAGGGTGATCGCGTCACGCGTAGTACGGTCAAGTAGTTCGGAAGATGGGTCGCCATAAGCTACCGGAATCGTACTGCGCAGTAGCATCATATCGCCCAGGACGCGCTCATCCGACCAGTCTAATTTACGCTCCGAGATCCGATAGCCAGAAGCGCCTAGTAACTCGGCCGCACGGTATACCGCCGCTTCGCAAACCGAATCTACCGTACACTCAATAGGCGGCGCGCAAGTTAGAATTATTGATACCGGTGGAGACGTAGGCGCTTCGTTTACAGCCAATGCCAACTCTTCGCCAGTAATAGCATTCATACCAGCCAAATAATAAAGTGAGTCCGCGACTGTTCTGCTGATCACCCCATCCAGCGGACCTCGACCCAGAGCCGGTCGCGCAGGTGCCGGGAGTCTTCCATGGGGTAATGCAACCGCAAAAACACCGCAGCAAGATGCCGGGATCCGCAGCGAGCCAGCCCCGTCGCTTCCATGTGCAACCGAAGTCAGTCCTGCAGCTACACTTGCGGCCGCCCCGCCACTGGAGCCTCCCACGCTGGACTCGAGAGACCACGGGTTACGACAGACACCGTTAAGCTCCGATTCGGTGACGGGCAAAATACCAAACTCGGGGGTGTTTGTTTTTCCTACTATCGTCATGCCTGCAGCTTTCATCGCAGCCACCAACGGGGCGTCCTTTTCAGGAACATAATCGGCGAAGGCCTTGCATGAAAAAGTCGTGATCAGTCCTTGGGTAGGAGTAAGATCCTTAACCGATACAGGCACACCCCAGAGGAGCGGAGTTACCTCGCTAACCTCGCCTCCGAGCGACTTGGCATGTGCCTCAGCTTGCTCCCGTCCAACCGTCACAAAGCAATTTAAACTTTCATTTGCTTGCTCAATTCGATCCAGACTTTGTTGGGTCGCTTCCAAGGGCGACATCTCTCCAGTGTGAAGGCGATGTGTTGTTTCGAGTAGGCTACCCTTTGCTTGCGGAAACTTTCTACGTAGAAGTTTCTGAACCTCGATGGCAGATTCCTTGATTTCTTCTTTCATCACACCAGTTACTTCCTATATTCGCCATTAGAAACACTTAAGCGGCGAGCTTGTATCGCATCATAAAAAGCAATGAGCTTGCGTGCATCGAAAAGGATGACGTTCTGCTCCTCGCCATAGGCGTGGATGGTGTCGGAAAGAACAGTAAGTGGAACACCTGCCTTTTTGAGGGCCGTCCAGAACGGAGCGATGGTCATACCATATATAAATGGCCTCTCAAGCTCGACACATATTCGACTGGCGGAAACGACAAGTTCATGAAGGATGCGTTTACCATCTTTTTGGAAGTGTGCAACTCCCAAGCGGCCAAACTCTACTCCCCTCTCCTTATCCAGGGCTCCACTATATCGGTCTTCTATTGGCCAATGCCCGGTTAATGCCATTCGCAGGGATGCGATTGGCTCGCCCTCCGAATCTCTCACGAGCACGTGACGGCATTGCGAGTCATAGGCGTCGGTATACCATGCATCGGCTGACCTCTGATCACGACGGCTACCCGCAAATGCCACGCGACGAAGATCCAATACTACTTTTAGACGTTCAATATCGCTTCCTTCGAAAGTTTCTATCATGACGCACTCCTAAGTTGCCCCATACGCAGGAGAATCCGGCGCTCGACATCATCAAAGTGCCTGCGCCCATGCATAAAACGAGAGTTGTCGATAACCACGATCTCTCCTGGATTCCAGGAAACATTGAGAGAAACACGCTCAGCAACATCTCTAATTTCAGCCAGAATGTCGCTCGGAAATGGGCTCCCATCAGCTAGATGCACGCGAAAGTCGTCTCGAGCGTAGAAATCGCTCTTGGGCCGATAGGCATGAATCATCAAGGAGTTACAAAATGACGGCACTCCCGAAGTTAATGAAGGCACTACCGCCCGCGTACGGAACCGCCCATGCAAGTCTTCACCTTCAAAGTGATATTCGAGTTTTTCATAAGGTTTAAGCTTATTGTCAAGATAGCCAAGCGCTTTTTGGGCTTCTTCAATAGTACGAGCACCTAATGTTTGTTGCCAGCGAACCGGGCGAGCTTCCCAACTCCAGTACAATTCCAAATCTTCAACGAACTCACGAGTTGAAGTTTGAAGTTCATCCAAAAGCCGTGCTCCGTCACAAATGACCGTTTCCCCTCCTGAAGCGGCGGGTCTCTCGCAGAAAAAAATAAGGAGATCGGGACAACCAGGCGCGTAAGAGGCCTCCCGGTGAAGGGGAATTGAATCTATTCCCTTATTCACTGTTGATGTGCTCGGGTCTTTGCTTACCGGGTCACGTTCAATTGTATTTGTAGCGTGATGAACAATGGGGACCATAAGGGCATCGCTAAGTTCTATGAACTCACTCATCCCCGCCCCCTTGGCCCGAACCATCACAGCACCGTGACTTGTGAGAGCACTACGTACTGCCGTTACATTCGTGCTCTCAAGGATAGGTAAACGCTCGTCAACAACCATATAAACTTCCTTTTATTAATGGTAAGTGCAACTCAATATTCACGTTATATTTTATTTTTAGCTCAGCACAAGTGCGACACCTCCTAACCTCATCAAACAGTTTCAATCTTGAAAATGCAAAAAAAACACACAGAAAATTGACGCACTCATAAAAATGAGTACTTCTTCCCTAATCCGCCCAGGAGACTTTATCCTAGCTCGCCAACTTTAATAACGGTCAAGCACGAAAAAATTAAATATATTTAATGTTGAACCAACCAATCAATAGCTCACCGGAGAAACCGAGCACTCATGCGTCAATGACTAGTACTACAGACCAAATAGTACTAATCTATGAAACACTTGCGGCTAGCTTTTGACTCCACGCCAGAAACTAGCGTAGAGCCAGAAGCTTAATATTAAATTGCCTTCAGCCGACCAATACTTCATACCCTAACGCGCAGTGCTATAAAATGGGGACAGCACAATACTGGCAAGCAGCATAAGGCACGCCATGAGCACTACGCAGATATAGGTATATCGTTAGATACTTACCGCCATACGACATCTAACAGCAGGCGGTAGCAGATACTTACCCCGGTATTTAGGGAAGGTGGTCTCGCGAATTGGAGACGAAGTGATGGTTTTAATTTTTTGACTGCCATGTCCACGATAACTCTTCCATGTTGATCTGAGCAGATTGTTACATTTGGTAATATTTGCGCAGATTGGTTTTCTTGTCAACCCCAAACCAGTAACAACCCATTGAGAATTCATGTTGCCCGGACGCGCATCAGTTCGCTCTCGAATTAGATGTATTAAGCGTTAAGCAGCATTCAGCGCATCTGAGATGGCACAACGACATTAAAAATAAATTATTGATTTTTATAGTAATTTCAAACGATAGAATTTTTCGCCCGCAGTGTTTGCACTATCTGGACCGTTTCTTCCCCCCCTATCTGTATTGCATGCGATTAACCAAACGGTGAGCGTATCTGTGGTCTTAATCATCAAACGAGATGCACTGAGTACGGAAACGCACATGCACTCAGTCAGAGATCTGTTAGACACCGATGCCCTGCGTAAGGCCAAAGACTCGTTGATTGATCGTCTAGTGGGGGGAGGTTTTTTGCCAATCGAATGATCAGTGATCGTTCCAGAAGACGTTCCGACTTTGCGAGCGTTAATGGAAAAAATCGTAACGGATTGATCGCAGACCATGGCGTATCAAGTCAGATCCAGGGGATCGAATTCATCGAGATGGTAGGGAGTCGATGGCCCTCAATAGCGGCAATCTTGACCTCAGGATATCTGATAGCCCCTGAGGCTATTGCTGCACCTAGCTGTAGCGGCTCGCGTTTGAAATCAGTCCGGCTCGCATTTAACGACATTCCTGGCTCACATTATCTGCAACCAACCAAGGCCACCGGCTCACATTAATTGCAACTGAGCTTGCATTCCACGGCGTCGGCTTGCATTTCATCGCGCCTGGCTCACGCTATCTGCAAATGACCGGGGCGGTTTTAGGTTCACAGGGGAATGCCGGCCGCGAGCATCTTGTCGCGCAACTCGCCCGCCCGTTCGGGGTCCAGCGTGTTGTTGAACAGTGCTTTGAACTCGTGTGCTTTGGCGTTTAACTGTTCCACGAGGTCTTTCATGCGATAGCCATTGCGCGTCAACGTAGGCTCCAGGTCGTCGATGTGCCGTGATAGCACCGACTCGACGACAGCCACCGACACTGGGTGCTCACCGGTCTGATACCCGGCTTCTAAGGCCAGCGTCAAGTGCAGTTGCACTTGCAGCGGCGTCCGTAACTTACTCGCGAGCAGGTCAATGGCATCGTCCGTTAGGATCGACTCGCAGGCGTCTTCATTTCCAGTGCAGGTACGTAGCAGCCATTCGATATAATCGCGCTGCGCGCCAGTAATGCCATCCAACGAGAACACGTCGGTACGGGCGCCGATTTCCTCCATGTTGTCTTTGCGCAGGTCGTTGCGCAGCTTAGGGTGACCAGCAAGCACTATGGACAGCAGCCCATCCACGTCTTCGGCCAACATAAAAAACCGCTGATGCTGGTTCATTTATTTCGAAGATTTCAAAGGTTTTTATCAACAAAACTGAAAAACCCATGACGCGGTCATGTCAAAAAAGTTGCATAACTTACTGATTTTACAGGCCACAAAAAATCATCTTTTTTGAATGCCCACAGCCACTGTCGTCCTTCAGAAGAAATGACGAATCCTGCAAATAGATGATTCACCGGGTCTGGCGTTGAGGGCTCCGGGGCCACAAAGGGGGACTCATGAGGCCATGACCGGTCTCGAACGAGACGGTCGAAGGCCCGCGATAACCATCGCGGGCCGTGTTACCGGGTTAACGTGAAGTTACGTCCAGTTGGCCGCCAGCACAGGCTGCAATACCTGTTGTTCGGCAGCACCGAAGGTCATGGTTGCAGGTGCCGCCGGCGCGAACGACGCCATGGCCTGGACTAGGTGCTCGACATCACTGCCCAACAACCGATGGCGATCTCCAGTCATGATGTCGCGTGGACGTTCTGGGGTATCGGCATACCAGTTATGCAGCGTGACCTCCTGCATGCTGCCAATGACCGAGATCTGCAGGTCCTGCCCTTCGTGCTGGAACCACAGACGATCGGGGCTGATGTCCTTACCGAACACCAACTGCCCCATCCCCCCGTTGAACTCAAGGTCGTTGACCCCATGCCCGACTTCCACCGTCGGCATGTTGCCGCTCACCAGGACCTTGTTATTGCCATCCCCCAGTTTCACCGCCGTGAAGGACCCGGTGTCGGTAATGGTGTTGTTGCCATGGCCGACCGTGAGTTTGCTGACGTCGCCTGCAATCACGTTGTTGCCATTACCCAGCGTGATCTCGGCCCGACTGCCCGTCACATTCACCTTATTGTCACCGTTGCCGGCAACCACCTTGGCACTGGACGCCTCCACGTTGATGGTCTTGCTCTCGTCCCCCACGGTGACATTGGCGAAGAACCCTTTGACCGTCATGACGTTGGGGTCGGTGGCGACCGGCATAGGGTCCGCTGCCGAAGGTGTTGAACCGCCACGGATTCTGTCTCGAATTGACGCAAACGTGGTGTCTGCCGTTGCTGCGGCCCCGCCGAACGTGTCATCAAACTTCAGCCGAGGATCTTGCGCACCGATGACGTCAGGAACGGTTACCGGTCGACGAGTCGGGAGATCAAGGTCTCGATGAGCGATATCGATCGTCGGGATATTCGGGATGACAATCGGCCGTGGGCTCGGAATATCAATCGGCGTGCGCCCACCCACATCACGTCCGACCGGGCCGATGTCTGGCACTTTCGACGGTTCGAGGGAACCGACACCGCGCTCGGCGAGAATCTGTTCGATGGTTTTGCGTTCAGGGAGCGTCGTCCCCCCCCGATTCGCGTCGCGCTCAGCCAGGATCTGTTCAACGGTTTTGTGCTCCGGCACTTTCGGGTTCAGGTCGACACCCCGTTCTGCCAGGATCTGCTCGATCGTCTTGGTCTCCGGCACCTTGATGTCCGGAATCGTGACCGAAGGTCGTAGTACCGGGTCAGGAACGACGATGGTCGGATGCAGATCAATCGGCGGCAGCGGCCCGACTACCACAGGTTTGTCGATGCCAGGGCGATCGATAATCGGCGTCAATGTACCCGGCACGGTGACAGTTGGCGGCACGACCACTGGCGGCACCGGTCCGACGGGCTGCACCACAGCCGGGGCATGATCGGCGAAGAGGAAGTCCGAGGCACTGACCTGTGCCACATCCAATGCATCCAGATACAACAGCTTGGTGTTCGAAGCGCTGCGCGTCACGTACACACCATGAATCTGCGTCAGGCCATTGAAGGTGGCGCGGTTCTGGTGTTCGACGGTCAACTGGCTGAAATCGGTGACGCCGGTCTGACGCAGATCGATCTTGTCGACGCCATGCCGGAACCCGCGCAAGGCGTTGCTGTAATCCTTGGCGCCGGGTTGAGCCGCCACCACAAACACATCCGAAGTTGCGCTGTCATGGCTGTAGATCGTGCCGTTCAGCGAGGCCACGGTTTTGCCCTGAGCGTCGCTGCTGTACATCACGCCTTTACCGCCACCGTTGAGCACCACGGTGCCCAGGCCTTCTTGCGGCTTGACCGCCGAAGCATCGCTGTTGACGTAAGCCGTCGGCGCCACAAAGCTGTCCTGGAACTTGAAGTTCGCTGCGGTGATGCCAGCGAGTGCCTGATTTTTCAGGACGATGCTCTGGCCCTTGCCCAGGTCAACCTTGACGTCCGCGCCCTGCTGCGTCAGCTGCAGATCAGCGAATTTTTTCCCGGCAAACCCCACCAGATCGACGATTTCGCCACGGGCAGCTTCGAAGTTGCTGATGGTATCGCTGCCCGCGTCACGGCGATGGACCACAAAGAAGTCCTTGCCCGCACCGCCCGTCAACGTGTTGTTGCCGCGCCCGCCGTCGAGCAAGGCATCGGCCTTGCCGGCCACCAGCGTGTCATTGCCATCGCCGGTGACAATGTTCTGAATGCCCGACGGATTTTTCACCGTCAACGCCGCGCCGCCGATGCTGGCGACACCGGTCAGCAAATTGACCGAGGTATCCCCCGAAACGGCTGCCGCATTGAGGGTATTACGCCCGCCCGCCACGCCATTGACCGCGTCATCCAGCACCGCACGGTTGGCCTGCCCGACCACCGATTTGAGGTATTCGTCGGTGTAGAAATAGGTGTCGTCCGGGGTGGTCTTGCTGCCGTACAAACGCAGCGACCAGGTGTTGAGTGTGACCGGTAGACCGGAAGCCGAATCGGTCACCTGCAACGTCCAGTTACCCGCCGAGCGCTCACCGAAATCATGGGTCGACATGAAGGTGTACTTGAACGATCCGGACTGCATGCTGCCGACGTCGGTTGCACTGGCGCCCGGCATGCCGTCCGGGACCTTGCCCTGACGGTTGAGCAGGATGCTCTGCGTGCCATCGGGAGAAATCAGCTTGAGCGTCAGATCGCCAAGCCGCCCGACCTGGGCATCAAAGTCGATTTCGACGTGTTCAACGTTCAGACCGGCATTCATCGCGATGGACGAAGTCAGCGCCGCACCCGCCGCCAACGGTTTCCCGAGGGCGCCGCTGGAGGCGCTGTAGACGTACTCGTTGGCGCCGGTGCTTTGAGTCATCCAGGCTTCGGACAACCGGACGGCGGCGCGTGCATCGACTTCACCAAAGCCATAGTCATTGCTGGTGTGCATACCGCCACCGTTCCAGCCGTGCGCGGCGTTATCGCTCCATTGGGTGGACGGGTCGTTGATCTTGCGCGCCGACAGCGCGAGGATTTGCTGCACATCGCGATAACCCAGGTTCGGGTTGGCTTCCAGCATCAGCGCGACGATACCGGACACGATCGGCGCGGCAAAACTGGTGCCTTGCATGCTGGTGTAGTCATTGCCGAAGGTGGAACCGCGTTCGGTTTCCAGCATGTGGCTGGTGGACACGACATTGCTGCCCGGCGCCGAGACCAGAAGGCTCGCGCCCGGGTTGGAGAACGGTGAAGAGCCGATCTGCAAGGTCGACAAATCGCCCTGTGCGTTGATCGCGCCGACTTCCACCGAAAAGCGATTGTTGTTGGTCAGCGAACCCTGGGCATTGCCGCCGGTTGCACGGCTGTTGCCGCCCGCTGCGACGATGATCGTACCCAGGCCACCGCGGCCGTTACTCGCCGCGTACTGCGCATTCATGCTCAGGGCCGTGGCGGTTGTGAACGTGCCGTCCTGAAAACTGCTGAGGGCGAAGTCATTGGTGAAACCCCAGCTGTTGTTGGCAATGTCAAAACTGACCATATGCCCCAACCCCGCCAAGTCATCGCCCTTACCGGCCAGGTAGTAACCGCCCAGCGTCGCGCCGTAGGCCACACCTACTCCGCCGATGCCATTCTTGGCCCCGACCATGACACCCGCCACCATCGTCGCGTGGTTGGACACCAGACCCGGCAAGGTCCCGTTGGTCTGTTGAGTCTGCAGCCAGGCTTTGTCGACATTCGCGGCAAGGTCGGGGTGAGCGATATCAAAGATTTCCGGCGCGGTGGCGAACTGGCCACCCGGCTCGAACTGGCCAATGCGTACCCCCTTGCCGGTGTAGTCCTTCCAGACCGGCAGTACGTTGGTATCGCTCAGGTACCACTCCTGGGCCGCCAGCGGATCGAGCGGCACTTCCGGCGTCAGCAACGTGACACCGGCCCGCATCGGTGCGGTCTGCCCGCTACTGAGGTCCACCACCGACGCCGAAAGATTGCCGAATGCATCGGCCACACCGTATTTGAAGCTGATCAGACCGGTGTAACGCGCATCCGGGGTAAACAACACATCACCCTGGGCGGTGAGGCTGACCGTACCGCCGACCGCGTCACCCACGTTGGCAATATGCAGCGTGCCCTGGCTGTTGAGGCGCTGATCGTTGGCCAGCAGACTTTCGGCGCTGATCATATGCACCTGCGTGCGATCGAAGGCCTTGCCGGCCTTGTCGAGCGTGAGCACATCCGCCACTGGCATGGCGTTCGGGGTCAGCAGATCTACAGCCGAAATGTCCGAGAAGTTGAGCTTCTGGATATTGCTCAGCGTCACCGTACCGTCACGCCCGGCGACCTTGTCGGCCACTTCATAACCGGTCGCGGTGCGAGTGATGCGGTAATCGCCATGGTTGCCGTGCAGCGTCACCAGGTTGATCCCGCCGTCACCGTCGATGGTCGCGTTACCGTGACCGACTTCGATGATGTCGTTGCCGACGCCGCCGTAAATTTTATCGGCGCCGCCACCGGCATGGATGATGCTGCCGGCTTCGGAGGCGTAAATGGTGTCGCCCTGAGGGCCGGCATAAATCACCGCCTTGCCGCTGCCGCCAATGATCGTGTTATGCCCGGTGCCGCCGACCAATACGTCGTTGCCTGCCCCACCCACCAGCGTCGAATTGCCCGAACCACCCTTGATGAAGGCGCTGCCGGTGCCGCCGCTCATGATCGTATCGTTGCCGCCACCACCCTCGGCGATGGTCAGACCGGCGCGGGCCATGTTCAACACCACGCCTTTGTCACCGACGATAATCGCCGTGTCATGGCCACCATTGCCGTGGATGTTCACCGGATTGTCCGAGGCACTGATGACAAACACGTCATCGCCCACGCCGCCGTTATAGGTGTTGCTGCCTGCGCCACCCACCAGCCAACCGCCGGCCGGCGCTGCGATCAAGGTGTCGTCGCCGCTGCCGCCATACAGATTGTTCACGCCCAGTTTTGCCGCATCCAGGGTTTCACCCGTAGTGCTCTGGCTGGCATAAGCGCTAGTGGTTCTGCTGTTGATGCCGCTGGTGGTCGAGGTCACCCGCGTGCCGGTGCCCTGATTGGTCAGGGTATTGCTGACCGGGTCGCCAAGGAAATCCACCGCCAGCGCTTCCTGGCTTTTGCCATTGATGGTGAACGAACCGGTGGCGAGCACCCGGTTGCCGTCACGCACTTCGGTTTGAGTAGACGCCGCCGCACGCACATTAATCTGGGTGATGCCCAGCTCGGCCAGCGTCTTGAGTTCACCGGCATCGACTTTCGCGTCATGCGTGCCGTCAACCCAGACCCGCAACTTGCTCCAGATCGGATCCTTCTGATCGATCACGCCATCCTTGTTCGCGTCCTCGCTGGCCAACGCCGCGAAACCGTCCTTGAACCGCGTCTCGCCAGCAGCGCCGCTGACGCCCATCTTGCCGCCGTAATACTCGGAGAACATCTGGCTGACGTCTTTGACCTGGCCACTGCCATCGTCAATCACCAGCATGCCGGTGCTGCGATCCGCCCAACCACTGCGTTTGACCGTGCCACTGTGATCGGTATCGAACAGCACACCGTCGCGGATGTCGGTCATGTGCACGCCATTGCCGGTCAGATCTAGCAACAGCGGGTCAACGTAAGTGTTGAACGTCGACATCGCCGACAAACCGTTCAGGGTCACGGCACTGCGCAGGCTGAAGTCCGGCATGGTGCTGTTTGGGGCTTGGTAGAAATTCGACAGGTAGGTGTTGGGCCGAGCGTTGGGATCAAGTTGCATTTCACCGGGACGAATACCACCCGAGGCTAGACTGGCCATTTGGGTGGAGGTGAAATCGGTTTTGTTGAGCATTCCGCCGAGGGCGAAGATGTTGTGCGTCGCCGAGTTTTGAATGAAGCCGTTGGCGACGTCTTGCTGGGCTTTGCTTTCGCCCTGGATGTGTTGTTGGGGTTGGGGGGATGGGTTGATGTCGATGTTGATCAGGTCTTTCCGGGGAGCAACTTCCGCTGCACCGTCTTTTTCATAAATCTTATAACGGTTGTCCGCCACGAACGTATTTAGCTCACGCCACAACTTCCATGACGGACTGTGATCAAGTACCGAATCTCGGTTTACTACTCGCTCAAGCCCCGCCATATTTGAAATCATGGAGCTTATTATATTTTGAACAAACTCTAACTTTGTTTCACCCTCAATCTGTATGAAGTCACGCCCCATACCTGCGGGAGGCGGAAGTATATCAGCCAAGGCACCAGGCCATTGCCATGCCTTCAACCCCAGTTCTTTAACCATACCGATTGACTCTAAATCGGTGATGATATCAGCCGAAGTTACACCTCTACCCTTCAGTACATTATTTATTGTTTCGAAGGCCAATTTATCCGAGACAACCTGAAACGCCTCATCGCTTAACGGACGACCAATTTTAGCTATCGAATACTGTATCGAACCACGAACAAGATCATTAAGAAAGTTACCTCTATCATTCGAATTGATAGCCTTTGCCGTCGTTAGCCAGTTAGTAACCGCCTGCAAATCAACAACACTTCCTGAGTTTTCGGTTTTCGCAGTTTCATCCGCAAGGATACCACGCATATATTCATACGCTGCAGGATAGTCCTTCTTGTCCGACAATCGCTGCAGTTCTTTTAATTGAACATCATTGAACGTTACCAATGCCACAAGCAATCTCCTTATTCGACTACTATCTTACCGAGGACATTAAGAGCGAAGCTATCCACGGCCTCAACATCCGTAAGTTCCTTTGGATACTGATAAAAAACCCACAATCCCGACCTGTACAATCGATTTGCCCGAACCGTATTCACATAGTCCGAAACATATACCGAAACACCATCTTTTCCAGTAAATTTTCTTTCTTTAAAACCGCCAAATTCATAAGTCTCAATCCCGTCCTCCACCAAAACTGGTCTTTTCCCCCTCAAATGCCTATCTGCATCGAAATTATCACTGGAAACATGTTCCATATAAAAATAAACAGGAAATTTATTTCCATCCCCACCATCACGGACAACCTTCAGATATGGATAATCGATAGAAAATTGAACACTGCTTCTGCCTTTATAAATTACAAACCGGCACTCTTCAGGAGTGAGATCAAACCGAAATTTCACTCCTAATCGTTTGTCACCTGAGAATTCACAACCTGAAAAATCATCGCCATCCAACAACGAATAAATCTTCATATATGGATTATCCCTCGGCTTCGGAATCAAGAAAAACAGGAATAATAAAAAAGCCATTCCAGCGCCTAGCCAATACAAAAATCTCCTCATCGGGCTGCTCATAACTCATCCTTCACTAAATTCATAATAAAAAAATAAATGCGGGCAGATTTATTTTCTAAACCGACCCTAAAGAGACCACTAAAGGGGACAGATTTATTTTCTGGAGCTAAATCTGGCCCTAAAAATAAATCTGTCCTCTTTCCCATTCATCCATAAACCCTTAGTTAACTTTTACTTGCTTAATAAAGTTCATAACAAACCTATCCATCGACCTTATATCTTCATACTTACTTGCATACTGATAAGACACCCGTAAATCTTTAAACAAACGCTTTGCCAGCCAGAAACGCTTATGATCTGTAGCGAATACAGTTTCGCCTTCACCTCCGTCAAAAGTTCGAGTAGTAAGCCCCCCATAGTCGTAAAACTTGACACCTTCAATTATTTTCGAAGGTGTCTCGCCTTCTAAAAATGCACCTTCTTGAAAAGAAGAACGTAAAATCGGAAACATTCGAATCGTGACAACCGAGTTATCCACACGCGGCTTTACCACTTTCATGCTGGGATACTCAATGGAAATGGTAAAAACATCACCACCATAATCAATCAATCGGCAATCTTCAGGAGTCATATAAAACCGAAATACTCTTCCTGACTTTTCGCTATCTGAAAACCCACAACCGGAAAAATCATCGCCATTCGATGCCGAATAAATTTCCATATATGGATTATCTTTAGGCTCCGGTATCAAGCAATACAAAAATAGCACGCTAGCTGCTCCCACCCCCAACCAAAACAGCAATCGCTTTACATAACCACTCATTATTAACCCTTAACAAATTTAACTTCAAAGGAACTTCAAAGGGGACAGATTTATTTTCTGAAGCCAGAACCATTTCGAAAAATAAATCTGTCCCCTTTTTCCCCTTTTATTTGATCATCATTTAACACTACCAATGCCACAAGCAATCTCCTTATTCAACTACTATCTTACGCAAGACATCAAGAGCGAAGTCATCCATCGCCCTGATATCTGTAAGCTCCTTTGGGTACTGATAAAAAACCAACAACCCCGATTTGTACAACCTACTTGCCCGAATCGTCTCTATATAGTCCGAAACATATACAGGGACCCCATCTTTCCCAGCGAACTTCCTTTCTTCAGAACCGCTAAACTCATAGAGTTCAATTCCGTCCCTAACTGAAATTGGTTTTTTTCCTGCCAAATGCCTATCTGCATCAAACTCGCCCATGGAAACGCGCTCCATATAAAAGAAAACAGAAAATTCATTCTCACCACCAACACGGACAATTTTTAAATTTGGATAATTGATGTAAAATCGAACACCAGCCCCGCCCTGATAAATTACAAACCTGCACTCTTCTGGAGTGACATCAAACCGATACCTCACTCCTGGGCGCTTTTCGTTTGAGAACTCACAACCTGAAAAGCCACTACCATTCAACGAAGAATAAATCTTCATGTATGGATTATCCTTCGGCTTTGGAATCAAGAAAAACAGAAATAACAAAAAAGCCATTCCAGCACCTAGCCAATACAAAAACCTCCTCATCGGGCTGCTCATAACTCATCCTTCATTAAACTCATAATAAAAAAAAACATAAAAGCGGCAGATTCATTTTCTAAACCCACAGCCGACCTAAAAATAAATCCGTCCTCTTTCCCATTCACCCATAAAACCCTTAATCAACTAACACTTGCTTAAAAAGATCATAACAAACCTATTCATCGACCTTATGTCTTCATGCTTACGCGCATACTGATAAGACACCCGTAAATCTTTCAAAGAAACATCAAACGATCACTAAAGGGGACAGGTTTATTTTCTGAAGCCAGAACCATTCAGAAAAATAAATCTGTCCCCTTTTTCCGTGGTCGGTATCAAACAGCACACCGTCGCGGATGTCGGTTATGTGCACGCCATTGCCGGTCAGATCCAGCAACAGCGGGTCAACGTAAGTGTTGAACGTCGACATCGCCGACAAACCGTTCAGTTGCATTTCACCGGGACGAATACCGCCCGAGGCTAGACTGGCCATTTGCGTGGAGGTGAAATCGGTTTTGTTGAGAATCCCGCCGACGGCGAAGATGTTGTGCGTCGCGGCGTTTTGAATGTAGCCGTTGGCGACGTCTTGCTGGGCTTTGCTTTCGCCCTGAATTTGGGTTTGCGGTTGCGGGTTCGCGTTAATGTCGATTTGAACCAGTTGCTGGGGCTCAGAAGTAACTATGACGTCATCATGACTCCCAAATATTCTGTCTATTTGAATGTCCAAAAACTCTTTCAGATCCCGCGCTCGCTTCCAATTGGGAAGAGAATCAAAGGGCGTATCGAGATTACCCAAGAAGCGATTCAAACCTGCCATATTCTGCAACAGTGCAATCGTTATATTTTTTGCATAGTCAACCCTCCCCTCACCGGCTATTTGTACAAAGTCCTGCCCCAATCCAGCAGGCGGTGGTAGCACATCACCGATAGTGCCGGCCCAGTTCCATTTATTCAATTTCAATTTTTCAACAGCAGAGTTTACATCAGCATTAATGATCACATCCAATGGCGGAATACCCTTGCCTGCCAATACATGACCTGCCACTTCATGTGCCAGAGAGTCTGACGCTGCTTGAAAACCAGCACTTGTCAAAACTCGCCCTTTCGATACCACAGCAAAACTCATAGAACCGCGAACCATATCACTGTAAAAGCTATGGTCATTTGAGTTGATACTTTTTGCAGCAACGAGCCAGTTAGCGATGGTCTTTAGTTCCTGAGCAGCAGCAGTATCGGTCGTAACAGACAGTTGCTGACTCACCACCTCATGCATATAACCATATATGCCTTGATAATCGTTTTTATCTTGCAACACCTTCAATCTGGCCAGTTGTGTCGATTCCATATCTACGGTATTCATTAATCCTTACCTACTTCAAAAATAATTCGCTTGAGAAAATTCAACGCGAAAACATCCATTTTTTTTAAATCATCATCAGCACTTTCATACTGATAAGAAACTCTTAAATCACCCATCAACCGCTTAGCGATGAAATTCCTATCCGACGAACTAACAGCCACCTCCACCCCATCATCGCCTGTGAACCTAAACGTATCGAACCCACCGAACTGATAAACCCTCATTCCATTTAACGTTCTGACAGGGCTGCGCCCCTCAAAAATAGCTGTAGTGTCATAGGGGGGAACCGAAACACGAAACATTCTGAATGTAATTATTGAGCCCCCTACTTGGGACCTGACTAATTTCATGCTGGGATACTCAACGGAAATAGTGAGAACTTCACCACCACTATAATCCACCAACCGACAATCTTCAGGAGCCATTTGAAACCGAAACACAACCCCCGCCCCCTTGCCATCTGAAAACTCACAACCGGAGAAATCATTGCCATTCGACGCTGAATAAATCTTCATATACGGATTATCTTTCGGCTCTGGAATCAAGAAGAATAGAAACAGCAAAAAAGACACCCCCCCGCCTAGCCAATACAAAATCCTCCTAATCGAACCGCTCATAACTCATCCTTCATTAAAAGAAAAAGCAGGGACAGACCACGATTAAATCGATGATTTACCGCTGCACAGTTTCAGAAAAAACGTGGTCTGTTCCCGGTTATGCTACGTCATCCTCAGACATTACATGACCCGCATCGCTGGCAGTCATTTTCATGAAGTTAATGGCCACTTCCCCCGCGACGGAGTCGCCTTTTGCAACTCCGTTAGCGAGAACGGCATATTTGTAGCCTTTGGCAGCGAGGTAGTCGTACATCGCACCCGGCCCCGCTGAACTCAGTAAGGATTTTGCATGATCCAACTCTACAACCGTTAATCCCTGAGTCATAAAAACACTCCCTAGTTAGCTACTTTAGACAGAACAAATTCTTTTGTTAAAACCGCAATACTCTTCCAGTCGCTTAGCTTTTCCGGGGTAAAGCCAATCTTGATCAGCGCATCCAACTGACCAAGCAGAAACTCGCCCCGACAACTGTAAACGCCCACATCTTTGTGATTACCCAAACATTCAAATACTGCTTGAACTTCGCCTTCTTCTTCGCTCCAATAATATTCATTCAGAATCTCAGGAAACGTATTATCTCGTCGCTTCACCAAATAAAGCCCTAAACCATCAATATAACTTGCGCCCTCTACCTGTAGACCTGTCGCATTTCCAAGAAAGGCATCTCGTCGTGCACGCAAATAAAACTCATTGTGGAACATTGGTGTAACCACGACTTCCAAACCATCGAACCCGAGGCCATCTCTAAAATATTTTGAGTGATCTACCGATTGAAAACTTGGCCAAGTTACTACCATAGGTAAAGAAATAAAATTTGCGTCGCACCCAGTATTTTTATGGAACGTATTTTTATCCCAGGTGCTCTCGCCTTCATATTCAGCCCAAAAAACAACATAGCTTCGAGGAACTACTAGCGTCTTTCCGGAGAGTCGACCACATATCGGCTGCGCCGCCTTTTCTTCCAAGCCCTCCGAGCCCCTTGGGGAAACAACCATTAGATATATGAAATATAAAAAAGCACCCAGCAGGACAACGCCACAAACAATGCGTAAAAATTGCCACATACAAACACACGTTTTTAATAGCCACTTCTTGATATTCACAAAAACCTCACACTTTCAAAAAACGCCTTCAACGATAAGCGGCAAACCTGACCTTCACGTTCCCCGAGGCATCCGTCCCGCGTAGATCTACCTTGCGGCTAAATATCCGCGGTTCCCCAATCGCAACATCAATTCGCAAATCGTCATCAGACTCCCACTGCACGTTGGGCGAGAGCGCGTGATCAAAAAAGCTGCCGCACTCACTCGAATAAACCTGGTAGTTGTCGTTCTTAACCACGTCATTTACATCCAACAGGCGGTTAAATACGACCACCGCGTCAGAACAGAATGGAGCTACCCCGCCTCCCGAGCGGGAGACATGGGCGGCGCTGTACTGTCCAGTCGGCGAGGGATAAACCTTGATAGTCACCTCTTCATCGGGATCAAAGGTCACGCCCAATAAGGTGATGACGCCATACTTCAACACGGTAAGAAAACCGATCGCCGCCAATACAAACTTCAATAACCGCATCACTCGCACGCTCCTCCTTTGCAGCAACGATCAACGCTCTCGCAAACTCTCATCCATATGCTGCTGCAACGGACTCAGGAAGTACTCGATCACCCGCCGCTGATCCGTCTTCACTTCCGCCGTCACCGACATCCCCGGCGACAGCGCCACTCGCTGACCATTGACCAACAGATGATCGGACTTCAGGCGAATACGGCTGCTGTAAATCAGCCCACGTTTTTCATCTTCGATGGCGTCGTTCGAGACGCTGAGCACTTCGCCGTCGACGGTGCCGTATTTGGTGAAAGTAAAGGTTTCGACCTTGACCGTGACCGGCTGTCCGGCGCGGACGAAACCGACGTCCTTGTTTTCCAGCATCGCTTCCACTTCTACCGGTTGGTCCGCGGGAACGATGACCATCAACGGCTGGGCCGGTGTGACCACGCCGCCGACGGTGTGAATGGCCAATTGCTGGACGGTGCCGTCCACCGGGGCTTTGAGGCTGGTCAGGGTTTCCTGATAGCGGGCCTTGGCCAGTTCCTGAACCAGGCTCGCGGCTTTTTGGTTGGCCTCTTGTTGCAGGTCGAGCATGGCGCGGCGATTTTGTGCAACGACACCTTCGCGCCGACGCCGCGCCTCACCCTGGGCGGCGGTGGATTGCAACACGCTGGCTTGCTGCACACTCAACTGACGTTGCAGGTCCAGTCGGGCCTGTTCCTTTTCCAGGTATTCATGACGCGCCACGTACTGTTGCGCCAACAGCCGCTGGTAGTCCTCGGCCAGTTGCGTGGCGATCGGCACGGTTTGTCGCAGACTGGCCACCTGGGCCTGGGCAGACTGGATTTCGGCGCTGCGCTGGAGGATTTCCGCGTCGACCAGTTCCAGGCTGCTGCGGTATTCCTGATACTGCCCTTGCAACCAGCGCTGGGCGCTGAGCACCTGCTCCGGGTTGGCGTTGGCAATCGCTCCGATCAGCGATGCCGGTGGCTTTTGCTGATTGATCGCATCGAGCATCGCTGCACTACGGGCACTGTCGATACGGGCCGCCAGCAGGTCACTCTGAATCCGTCTGACGTCGGCGTCCGCCGCCGTCGGGTCGAGCTCGACCAACAGCTCGCCGACTTTCACGGCCTGACCATCACTGACATGGATCGCCCTGACCACCGCCGTTTCGCTGGATTGAATCAGCTTGGTTTTGCCATTCGGAACGATCTTGCCCGAGGCCACGGCCACCACTTCGATCTTGCCGATGCAGGCCCACAGCAACGCCAACACGGCGAACCCCATGATGCTCCAGACGAAGATTCTCGGTGCCGGATGCACGGGGGTGTCCTGCAACTCCAGCGCGGCGGGAAGAAACTGCGCTTCATGTGGCAGGCGCTGCACGCTGTCCATCTGTTTGCGCTGGCGCCAGGAGTCTCGCCAAGCGTGGCGGTAACGCTGCAATAACGAAGGCGTTGCGCTCATGGGAAATCGGTCCTTGAATCCGGAATACAGTGAGTGCCGCCGCGCCCGATATCAGGCGCGGTCGACAAACCAATGACGAGTGAATGAAGGGCTGCTCAGCCCTGTTGCATACGGTGCAGACGCGAATAGTGGCCGGCCTGATGCGTGAGCAATTCGGCGTGGCTACCCTGCTCGACGATTTGCCCGCGGTCGACCACCAGAATGCGATTGGCATCGCGAACCGCCGACAATCGGTGGGCGATGATGATCACCGTGCGGCCGGCGCAGATGCTTTGCATGTTCTGCTGGATGATCCGTTCGGACTCATAGTCCAACGCGCTGGTGGCCTCATCAAAGATGAGAATCCGCGGGTTGCCGATCAGGGCACGGGCGATGGCCACCCGTTGCCGCTGGCCGCCGGAAAGCGAGGTGCCGTGCTCGCCAACCATGGTGTCGTAGCCCTCGGGCAGCTCCAGAATGAATTCATGAGCGCCAGCCATGGTGGCGGCATGCATCACCGCTTCGAGCGGCGCGCCCGGATCGGTCAGGGCGATGTTTTCGCGGATACTGCGGTTGAACAGCATGTTGTCCTGCAACACCACGCCGATCTGCCGGCGCAGGGAGGAAACGTCGGCCAGTGCCAGGTCCATGCCATCGACCAGCACCCGTCCGCGCTCGGGCACGTACAGGCGCTGAAGCAGTCGCGTCAGAGTGCTTTTGCCGGAGCCGGAACGCCCCACGACACCAATGACCTCACCGGCCGCGATCTGCAGACTGACCCCGCGCAAGACTTCCGAGCCGTCGGCACGATAACGGAAATGCACCTGGTCGAACTCGATCTGCCCCCTCAGTGGCGGCAACGCACTACGAGTGGCCTGGGACAGCTCGGTGCGAGTGTTGAGAATGTCGCCCAGACGCTGCACCGAAACCCCGGTTTGCTGGAAGCTGGTCCACAACTGCGCCAGGCGCATGATCGGGCCGCTGACACGTCCGGCCAGCATGTTGAAGGCAATCAGCTCACCCACCGACAGCTGACCATCAATCACCAATCGAGCCCCCAGCCAGAGGGTCGCTACCGTGACCAGTTTGCCGATCAACGACACACTTTCGTTGGCGATGGTGGACAAGGTCTGGGTCTTGAAACCGGCAGCGACATAAGCCGCCATCTGGTTATCCCACTTGCGGATCGCCTGGGGCTCGACAGCCATGGATTTCACGGTGTCGATACCGTTCACGGTCTCAACCAGAAACGCCTGGTTCTCGGCGCCACGGGTGAAACTGTCCTGCAACCGGGCACGCAACAGTGGCGTGATGAGCAACGAGACCAACACGTACAACGGCAACGACAGCAGCACGATCAGGGTCAGCCAACCGCTGTAATAAAACATCACCAGGACGAACACCACGGAGAACAGTACGTCCAGCAACAAGGTGATGGCGTTGCCGGTGAGGAAGCTGCGAATGTTCTCCAGTTCACGCACTCGGGCGACCGAATCACCGACCCGCCGCGCCTGAAAGTACGCCAGTGGCAGGTTGATCAAATGCCGGAACAATCGCGACCCCAGCTCCACGTCGATACGGCTCGCGGTATGGGCAAACACGTAGCTGCGCAGACCGCTCAAGGCGGACTCGAAGATCATGATGCCCAACAACCCTGCTGCGATGACATCGAGGGTGGTCAGACCGTGATGCACCAGCACTTTGTCCATGACCACCTGGAAAAACAATGGCGTCACCAACGCAAACAGCTGCAAGGCAAAGGACACCAGCAGCACTTCGCCCAGCAACTTGCGGTATTTGACGATGGCGGGAATGAACCAGGTGAAGTCGAACCGCGAGGTTTCACCCGGCAACCCGGCCTCGGAACGCACCAGCACCAACTCACCGGTCCAACGCGCCGCCAAGGCCTCGAAGGTGATGACTTCAGGACGCTCCGATCGCGGGTCCTGAATCAGCGCCTTCCCTTTGTCCAGCTTGGCAATGATGAAAAACGTGCCGTCGACATTTGCCGCAATCGCCGGTAACGGCGTACGGTCCAGACGGGGGATGGTGGTGTTGACCGATTTGGCTTTGAGTCCCAACTTGCGTGCGGCGAGCAGCAGTTCACGTTGCGTGAAAGGCTGATTCGCCGGAGCGAATTCGTGAGCCAGTTGCTCGGCGGATGCCACCACCGAATGAAACCGGGCCAGCATCACCAGACACACGAGACCGGTGTCTGGCGTGGGCGACTCGGCGCCCCGTCCTTGATCACTCATAAGCTTCCATGCGTGCCGCATAGCGGCAATAAATTCATAAATCTTTCAAGAGGTTATATCAAACCCGAAACAATTAGTATCAATACGACATCATCGTCTGAGATTTATTTCACTCAGGCGTATGAATCGATGATCAGAGCGCCTTGCGCTCCTGAGGCGGCAGAAAATCCCGATCCGCGTCGTAGTCCTTTGTCAGGTACATCGCCAAATCGGTCAGGTCTGTTGGACTCAACGTCCCCGCCGCTTGCTTGAGTTTGAGCGTATCGATGATGTAGTCGTAACGAGCGTTGTTGTATTCACGTACAGCGCTATACAGCTGGCGCTGGGCATTGAGCACATCAGCGGTATTACGCGAGCCCAGATCACGACCCACCTGATTGGCCTTGACCGAAGCCTGGCCGGAGCGAATCGTCTGTCGGCGGGCAATCACCTGCTCGATATCGGAATTGACGGCGCGGTAGAAATTGCGGGTGTTCTGCACCACTTCGCGGCGCCGGTCTTCGCGCTCGTCTTCGCTCTGGGCCAGACGTTCGGTCGCTTCGCGCACTTGCGAGCGAGTCATGCCACCGGCGTACAACGGAATGTTCAGCTCCAGACCGATGCTGCCTTGCGCGACATTTCCTCGATAGCCGTTACGCCCGAAGTCGGTGGGGTTGCTATAACCGAAGCTGTCGTTTTCGCCCTTGCGCCAGGATGCCACCGCATCGACGGTCGGTGCATAGCCGGCCTTGCGCTGGCGATTGGTTTGCTCGGCAGCAATCACCGCGTAGCTGCTGGCCTGCAATGCAAGGTTCTGACGTACCGCGCGGCTGACCCATTCGTTGGCATCGTTGGGGACCGGAAGCTCCACGGGCAGTTGATGTTGAATGCCCTCGATTGCCGAATACTCCTGGCGTGTCAAACGAGACAGCGCCTCAAACGCATCATCGACCTTGCGCTCGGCGAGCTTTCGATTGGCGCCGGCATTGTCATAAGCGGCCTGGGCGTCGAGCACATCGGTGATGCTCGATGCCCCATTCTCCAGACGCGCCTGGGCCTGTTGCTGTTGGCGCTTGAGCGCCGCTTCCTCGGCTGTGGAGGCTGCCAATAAATCCAGTGCACGCAAGGTTTCGAAGTAGGCCTGAGCCGTTGTCAGCACCAGCCCCTGTTCTTTCGCACCCAATTCAAGTTCGGCCTGTGCGGTACTGGCATGAGCGGCTTCGAGCTGAAACCAGCGATCAGCACGAAACAGTGGCTGGTTGAGATTAGCCTGAAATACCGTGGTGCTGCGGGTGCGGGTCAGGCCGGGCTCATCACGTTGCAGGCGCACCGACTCCACCGTGCTCCCCGCATTGAGCGTGGGCAGTAACCCGGCCCGGGCTTGCGGAACACTTTCGCGTCGAGCCTGGTAATCATGGCGCGCCGCAGAAAGCTGAGCATCGTGTTCAACCGCCTGACGGTAAACCCCCAACAAATCGGCGCGATCAGGACTTGCATCGGCAATAACCGGGATCGTCACTATCGTAAGAATGAGCAGCGGTGTAAAAAAGCGGGTGGGGTGAGTCATAACAATCCATGTCGCGTTCTGGTAAAACGATTCAGCCATGCTGATCAGGGCGAGCATCCTACGCCGAGCCCAAGGCAGCAACAAGACCGAACTGTAGCCACTAGCCATCATCTCGAAAAAAGCCCTGCTCGCACGCCTTGACCTCACGGCAGTGGCGATAACCCCCTTATCCGCATCACCCAAAACATCCTTGGCAACCTGTTCTCTCACGCTCGCGACATCCCGGAAAAATACCGCCTCGACGGGGAGACCGAGCAACGCGAATACCTCGTCGACGGTGAACTGAAAACCTGGAACGGCCCCCTCGCCGTGGTCCGCAGCCCGGTCTACATGGCCGGCGAAAATGGGACGAACAAGTGATTCTCGGGATGGAAACAGACCCGGCCCGAGCGGTTCATTTATTTCGAAAGTTTCATATGTTTTTATCAGTAAATCTGAAAAATCTACGGTGCTGATCCTTCAATAAAAATGCGTAACTCATTGATTTTATTAATAACAAATAACCATCTTTTTTGAAGCCCTATAGGAGCCGACTGTCGGTGCCGATCAGTTAAGGAACGACACGGACCGTAGCAGCTGGCGAAGCCTGCGTTCGGCTGCGTAGCAGTCGTGAAATCAGGCGACGCGGTTTTCAGGAAGACCTCGCGCTCCGGTTTCACGACTGCTGCGCAGCCGAACGCAGGCTTCGCCAGCTGCTACAGATCGTGTTACCGCTTAATTGATCGGCACTACCTGTTTTCCTGTACTGAAACCTGCCCCTGCAATCGTCGTCCGACGACATCCATCAAATCACAGCCATCGCGCAGTGAAGTCACCAACACCCGCGCCAGCTCACTGTGGACACCTTCGCCAAACGCAATGTTCTCCAGCAGCTGCGTTGCGGTACGAATGCGGTAGGCCGCGGTTTTATGCAACACGTCCAGTGGTGCTTCAGTGTCGATCAGCAATGATGGGACGTTGCAGTCGATGCCAGTGATAGGCATGTATCGATCCATGATGAAAAACCTCCATTGGGTAAAGGCACACGATTATTCAGCGTTGGCAGTTGGACGACCTTCAGACGATCCCCGGGGCGGTTCCAGGTTGTCCAGCGCTCGATTGACCAGCAATTCGCCCAGCGCGGACAGTTGCTGAATACCTACAATGACATGGCGACGCGGGCCTTCCAGTTCACGGGCGAGATCGGTGGCCATGACACTCAGGGAGGCGAGGGTTTCAGAGGCGTGACAGAGCAGGGATTCCGTGTCGACATCCGGAACGACGGCGAAGAAATAGTTGGTGGATTTGGGAAGTGTGTGATTGCGCAGGGGCACGCTGACGAGTTGTTCGGTGACTTTGGCGGGACTGGATGAGTCGACGGTGTCGTTGGGGGAATCGTTTGGTGATTCCGCGGATTTGGTGACTGATTTTTTCATAACAGAGCTCCTTGCAAAGTTAAAAAATGCAAGTCCCACACTGCCAGCCGGGACAAGGCTGCTTACTGTACGCGTGTTATTAGAGAGGTAAATACATTAATAATAAATTTAACTTTGTTAATCAAACAAGTGAACATCTGTGCAAAAAAATGATTATAAGTGGTTAATATTCGTACATCCCCACTAGATTCGACGACTACAAAAAAATAGACGGCTCTGCCGTTTTAAACCGTGCCACACATAAAACCATTATTACTTCCTCATTTCTGTAAGAAAATTCCTTGATTTGCCCGTACGTCCCGTCACGAAACATTATCTAACGTTTGCCAACGTGCTTGCGGCATTATTTTGCACATAATTCAGGATGCAGGGCTCTCTGAAAACAACACCACCATCGTTACTCAGCTGTATCGGGGAGATTTTTTCAAGCAATAAACAAACGGTGATTTTTTAATGCACAGAAAAGAAAAAATAGAAAACTTAAAAAACAACATTAAGTATTTGATAAAAAGTCGCGGAGAAACACAACTATCACTATGCAACTCCATTGGTTTAACCAGAACTACGATATACAACATTTTGGAGGGCAAGGTTGTAAACGTCCAACAGTCTACAATTCGCAAGATCTCTGATTTTTTCGGAGTATCCTATAAAGAAATAGAAAGCATAGATTTTGAGCAGAAAGAGATAATCGAAAGTAGTATTTCCCTTCACGGGAACATGAATCCAGCCGCAGTCCCCATAATCAAAGAAAGCTTGCTTATTCAGAGCTTGGACAAAAGAATTGGTGAGTTAGCGACACTTCATCCCTTGACATACTATTTCGGTGCGGCGTGCAATTTAATCGGAGTGCTTCTTGAGAGCGAAATCAGTGGGACCAATGAACCTGGAGACCTGTTGATAATAAACAAGGGACTTTTGAATAGCAACAGAGAAAAATTAATATATAACAAGACCACAAAAAAGTTATTTATAGCCAATGGTTGCGCTCTTGCTTCTGATGTTTTCTGTGTAGTAGGGGAAATCGTTGAGGAAAGGTTTAATGGTTAACAAGGACGAGATCGAGAACAGTAAATACAAATTATTAGGATTTGAAAACGATAAAAACCTAGCAATAATCATGATTCTCTCCACTGGGAAAGTTATAAAAATAACGCTGAGCGCGCTGTTAAAAAGCGAGATACTGGATAATTTAAACAAAGCAGAAATAAAAAGCGTGTATCGGAAGTTCTATTCTCGCGGAACCGCACTGACCGCATACGAAGTAAATGATCGTCACGAAGGAGCGTGGATTGTTTTTGTTGTATTAAATCTAATACTTTTTACGCTGTACATCTTTACAAACTTCGCCACGGCAAAATTGTTTTATCTAGAGCAATTTAACGTCATTGTCACCCCAGGCGTCTTCCTGTATCCATTGACATTTTTAATAGTCGACTTATTGAACGAATTTTATGGATTCAGGCTTGCAAGAAAAGCTATTTTGTTTGCATTCTTAAGTAACGCTTTTATCTTTGCTCTGTTAAACGCCACTAGCTATCTTCCAGGGCTGCCTAGCTGGAAGCTTGATACTTCCTACGGTGAACTCATCAGCCATGTTTCATCCGTACTAGTGGCGTCTTCCGTCTCTTTTCTTTTTTCCGAGTACGTAAACTCTTATTTACTATGTAAAATAAAGGAGCTTACAAACTCCAGACTTCTTTTTCTGCGAGTATTTTTTAGTACATTCTTCGCAGTGATAATCGATAGCTTCCTTTTTTGCTTTATTGCGTTTTATGGAACCATGCAAAACAGCGAAATACTACATATAGCCTATGTTCAGATAGCTATAAAAATGTGTTTTGCTGTTTTTAATATTCTACCGGCCTACGGGGCGAGGTCATTGTTTAAAAGGTACACCGCTCGCATCCAAACAGCATGAAACCAAGGGGAGCTAGCAGTTAATTGCTCCCCCCTGATCAGCAAGTTTCATTTCACAAACCTAGTTTAATTTTTAGACTATTTGTGATTTCTGCTCTGCTTTCCAAAAATTCATTTAATCCTTTTGCACGAAGAGCACACGCATCACAGTCGCCGCACCCACTTCCCATTATCCCGTTGTAGCAAGTCAATGTATGGAAACGAATCAAATCCAGCTGCTCATGATAATCAGCCAAAGCCCAGGTCTCAGCTTTATTAAGCCACATAAGCGGCGTCTCGATTCGTACCTTATAGTCCATGCCCAAGTGAATGGCGCTGTTCAATACCTTAACAAACTCATCACCACAATCCGGGTAACCAGAGCTCTCAGTTTCACAAACACCTGTGATGACAGCTTCAGCGCCTACTTGATAGGCATAAATAGAAGCCAACGTTAAAAATAGAATATTCCTGCCAGGCACGAACGTATCAGGCACACCGTCCCCCGTACTCCTTGCAATTGGAATGTGGTCGCGCGTCAAACTGCTAATGGCCAGTTCGCTTAACAATGAAGTGTCCAATACTTTGTGCACCTTCACGCCAAGCTGTTTTGAAAGCTGTTGCGCCACTTCGATTTCCGCACGATGGCGCTGGCCATAATCAAACGTAATGCAATGAATTTCATCGTACATCGGCAATGCATGGATCAAGCAGGTGGTTGAGTCTTGTCCGCCGCTGAAAACGATAACGGCCTTTCTGGTCATGGTTCGTTCTTCCTTGGGGTGTCTCGGCAGGGTGCCGGGGCCGTTGACCCTACCGGGAAGCTCAAATTCTGGGTGTGGGAGGTTTCCGAAATGACCGTCTCCGATTTCCGTTTCTGTCAGTTCTATGGGAATTCCTGAGCATCAACAGTTGAGGAGAACGCGTGCGGGTACTCGGTTGCTCGGTTGCTCGGTTGCTCGGTTGCTCGGTAAAGAGGTTGCACGACGCGCCTCACAGGACCGCCAGCCCCTTAGTAGTTCACGTTGACCAGAACCAGTTGATGGATGCGGTGTTGAATCAGCATCACAAACCGCGAGCGGCGGCCAAGACGTGGTTGAAGGCTCATCCGACGATGCTGGAGGCGTGGCTTGCCGGGGTTGGCAGTCGGGATGGCCAGGATGGGTTAACGGTGGCCAGTGCCAGGTTGGCCGCTCAAAAACAGTTCACCAATCCCTCGTAGAAGCGCGGGGGGATTGAAGAACTCCACGTCACAATGCTTTGAGCATATGGTGGATGGCTTTGTGGCCGGACTTGGGAGCATCGGTAAAAAAATCCGCGATACGAGACGCAAACTTTTGGGTATTTAGGAAAGACTCATTCATTGTCAACGCAGTATCGTTGATCGATACCATGACATAAGCACTCTGACCGCTGCCTACAAAACCAATAGAAGCGTGATCATTGCCATGATGCAAGATAACTAAAATAGAGTCCCGGGCGATCGGGCACTTTTCGACTTCCCATTCCGGCGGCTCATTCCTGTTAAATGCCTGGGCAAGCCGGGATAAAAATGAAGTGTGGCGAGTCGCCTCGTCCTGCAACTTCTGTTTCGCTAAAATCAGCACTTGGCTCCAAGCCTCGGCATCGTAAGAAATATGATCCGGACACCTCTGACATTCATACGAGCGTGGTTCGGCCACCGCCATATAGGTGCCACAAGTCAACGGGGGAGACTCATACCTAAAACCATTGGAAGCGGACATTTCCTCTTTGTACTTACTCAGGAAATTCTTGACAGTAGCAACAGAAGAGCCCGATATCAGACTCGCCTCTTCAGCCCCTGTTGGAAGATCAAAGTAAAGATCATCCAGAACCAATGACCTCGAGGACAGATCAAGAGGTGAACCATCATTTACCCAGTTAACATCCGATCGCTCCGCCCCGCACTCATCAAATTGCTCCAGCAATGCAACGAGCTGATCGCGCTGAACTGGGTCAGCCATTATTTCAGAGAGCAACGCCGCCGATGCTTCGTAACCACTTTGCGTTTCCAGATCGGCATTGAACCCCTTCATCTCGCGAAGCGCGTAGGCAAGCTCGGCCTTTGAAAGTTGGGGTCTGGCATCATTCATAAAATTTACTCTACCTCCCGATAGTCCGTAGCGCAAAGTGGAACCATGACCGCCTATCGCCGTGCGTCATAGCGAGAAGAAAATGCCCGAGCATCTGCCCCGTTGAAGTGGAAATATTCATCTGGGCGACTCCTGCGCCAAATCACCGTGACGCAGCCGTTGTTGGGTGAGAGCCGGCGCATTTTACATCCAGCCTCGTAAAAATCGATGAGCTTCCTGCCTCCTTTGGGATCGGCATGCAACAGCATTTCTCCGTCATTGCCTTCGTCCAAAGCAGCTTGAATCGTGCAATCAATCAGGGTCTTGGCAACACCACGAACCGCTGGCTGCCCCAAAAACTGCTCATAAGCTTCTGACGGTGCATCGGAAAGGTACCAAGTAAAAGCGCGCTGCCGCTCCACGCCCTCGACGTTGCAATGCAATTTCGGAACGATGGAAAGCATCCCGATCGGAAACGTTTGCTCACCTCTCGAAACAACAACGCACATTGCCTTTCCTTTTTTGGAGCAATTACCAGGCATCTGGGTGAGGTAGTTATGGATCCCCACAAGTTTTAGATACGTTGGCCAGCGCCATCCAACGTCAGCGCGAACTCTGCGGTCCGTCGCGCCCTCATGTGAATAATTGCTATTGACGAGAGGTTGAACCTTTTCATGCCATTGTTTCGCTAACCCTTTAGTCATCGGTACGACGCAGACTTTCACCTGAAAGGGATTTCCAAAGGTGTCATAGGCCGGTAAGGAGGAAAATGGGCCGTTGCAGCGGCATAATCGAGCTTCCTTGCGAGTTTTATTTTTGAATTCCTTGAGGATCGATTTGAGCCGCCTTTGGCAAAATCCCAGTTTTACGCGCGTTTCCAAATCTGCGATTGACGCTAGCACAAGCAGCAAAAGTCCGTGACCACACGCTTTTTTCCGGATGTTTCTTACGCCCTGCACGATTCAACCGCTATCCCACCTTCCTGGCTGGCGACCGTGCACCTGACGACCGGCAACAAAAATGAATTGCCACAAAATATTACCTGCGTCATATTACATGCGTAATAAAGACCCGTTTCCCACAGGTATTTCCATGACCAGCATGCCCAGCCTTGAACCCGACCTTGCTGTCCCGGTGAGCACACCCAAGCCTCCCCTGCTCAAACGGTTGATCTTGCTCGCTGCGGTCATCGCTGCCCTGGTGTTCGCCGGGCTGTACGCGAGTCACTGGTGGACCGCCGGCCGTTTCACCGAAGAGACCGACGACGCTTACATCGGCGGCGATGTAACGGTGATCGGGCCGAAGGTGGCGGGTTACATCGAAGAAGTGCTGGTGACCGACAACCAGAAGGTCAAGGCCGGCGATGTGCTGATTCGTCTCGACTCCCGCGACTACCGCGCCAACCTGGCCAAGGCCGAAGGTGCGGTGGCCGCCGAAGAAGCGCTGCTCGCCAACCTCGATGCCACCGAACAATTGCAACACGCGGTGATCGGCCAGGCCCGCGCCGGGATCGATGCCGCCGGTGCCGAAACCGCCCGCTCACGGGATGACGATACTCGCTACAAAAAACTGGTCGGCAGCAATGCCGTCTCGGTGGAAAGCGCCCAACGCGCCACCGCCACCTTCAAGACCGCCCAAGCCCTCAGCGCCCGGGCCCAGGCTGAATTGCTCGCCGCGCAACGTCAGCTGAACGTGGTCGCAACCCAGAAACAGCAAGCCCGCGCTGCGCTGATGCAGGCTCGTGCCGAACGTGATCTGGCGCAATTGAACGTGGGTTACACCGAACTGAAAGCCCCGGTAGACGGTGTGATTGGCAATCGTCGGGCACGGGTCGGCGCTTATGCTCAGGCCGGTTCGCAACTGCTGTCGGTGGTACCGGCCAGCGGGCTGTGGGTCGATGCCAACTTCAAGGAAGATCAGCTATCGCGAATGACACCGGGGCAACGGGTGATCATTCATGCCGACGTGCTCTCGGGGCAGGAATTCCACGGTCATCTGGGCAGCCTCGCGCCGGCCAGTGGCTCGCAGTTCAGCGTGCTGCCACCGGAAAACGCCACCGGCAACTTCACCAAAGTCGTTCAGCGGGTACCGGTGCGCATCGTGCTTGATCCGGCCGACGCCGTGCTCGGCCATCTGCGTCCGGGCCTGTCGGTCACCGCGAAAGTGGACACTCGCAAGGAACCTGCAACCCCGGCCGTGGCCAGCGCGCCATGAGCCGCGCCCTCGCCGCCCCCGCGCAACCGTTCAATGCCACCGACATGGCGACGGCAACCAAGGTGTTCGCCTTCGCCAGCATGTGCATCGGCATGTTCATTGCGCTGCTGGATATCCAGATCGTCTCGGCATCGTTGCGTGACATTGGCGGCGGGCTCTCGGCGGGCACCGACGAAACGGCGTGGGTGCAAACCAGTTACCTGATTGCCGAAATCATCGTGATCCCGCTGTCCGGCTGGCTGTCCCGAGTGTTCTCGACGCGTTGGCTGTTCTGCGCTTCAGCGGTGGGTTTCACCCTGGCCAGCCTGCTCTGTGGCGCAGCCTGGAACATTCAGAGCATGATCGCCTTCCGCGCCCTGCAAGGGTTTCTCGGTGGTTCGATGATCCCGCTGGTGTTCACCACCGCGTTCTTTTTCTTCACCGGCAAGCAACGGGTAATCGCCGCCGCCACCATTGGCGCGGTGGCCTCGTTGGCCCCGACCCTGGGGCCGGTGATCGGCGGCTGGATTACCGACATTTCATCCTGGCACTGGCTGTTCTACATCAACCTGGTGCCGGGGATCTTCGTCGCGGTGGCGGTGCCGATGCTGGTGAAAATCGATCAGCCGGAACTGTCGCTGCTCAAGAGCGCCGACTACTTGAGCATGGTGTTCATGGCGCTGTTTCTCGGCTGTCTGGAATACACCCTCGAAGAAGGCCCGCGCTGGAACTGGTTCAGCGACAGCACCATTCTGACCACGGCATGGATCAGCGGCCTGGCCGGCCTGGCGTTCATCGGCCGAACCTTGCACGTCGCCAACCCGATCGTCGATTTGCGCGCCTTGAAAGACCGCAACTTCGCCCTTGGCTGTTTCTTTTCGTTCGTCACCGGGATCGGCCTGTTCGCCACCATTTACCTGACGCCGCTGTTTCTCGGCCGGGTGCGGGGCTATGGCGCGCTGGACATTGGTCTGGCGGTTTTCTCCACCGGGGTGTTCCAAATCATGGCGATTCCGCTGTACGCCTTTCTGGCCAACCGCATCGATCTGCGCTGGATCATGATGATCGGCCTGGGGTTGTTCGCGTTGTCGATGTGGGATTTCAGCCCGATCACCCATGACTGGGGGGCGAAGGAATTGATGCTGCCGCAAGCGCTGCGCGGGATTGCCCAGCAACTGGCGGTGCCGCCCGCGGTCACCCTGACCCTCGGCGGACTGGCGCCAGCGCGGCTTAAACACGCGTCGGGATTGTTCAACTTGATGCGAAACCTTGGGGGTGCCATCGGCATCGCCGCGTGCGCGACCATTCTGAATGACCGCACCAACTTGCACTTCACCCGGTTGGCGGAAAACCTCAACAGCACCAATGAAGCACTGAATCAGTGGCTGTCCCAGGTCGGCAACAACTTCGCAGCCCTCGGACAAAGCGGTGACGTGGGCGTCACCGCCAGCCTGCATCAGCTGTGGCTGCTGACCTACCGCGAAGCGCAGACGCAAACCTACGGCGACGCATTCCTGATGATCATGGTCTGCTTCATCATCGCCACGGCGATGGTGCCCTTGATGCGCAAGGTGCAACCACCGGCCGCGCCGAGTTCGGATGCTCATTGAGCCTTGGGTGTCACTCCTGAGGCATTTTGCGGAAGCCTACCGCCAGGCGGTTCCAGCTGTTGATGGTGGAAATCGCCACAGTCAGGTCAACCATTTCCTTGGGGGTGAACTGGGCGGTGGCCAGTTCGTAATCTTCGTCCGGAGCGTGGGTCTGGCTCAGCAGCGTGAGGGATTCAGTCCAGGCCAGCGCCGCACGCTCGCGGGGTGTGAAGAACGGCGTTTCACGCCAGGCCGACAGAGTGTATAGGCGACGCTCGGCCTCACCGCCCTTGCGGGCATCGGCGCTGTGCATATCCAGGCAGAACGCGCAGCCGTTGATTTGCGAGGTACGCAGCTTGACCAGTTCGATCAGCGTCTTTTCCAGAGGCAGCTTCGACACAGCGGTTTCCAGCGCGATCATGGCTTTGAGTGCATCAGGGGAAGCGGTGTAGAAATCGATGCGAGGTTTCATGGTGGGCTCCAGTCTAAAGGGGTGTGGAGCTACGTTAATCGCGCAGTGACTTGCAGCAAATAGCCAATTATTGGGAAGTTGAGGATGCCAATGGGACGCCTGCCGACGGCTCACTCGATTGCACCCGCACCCAAGACGTTCGCGCCCCTACGCTCGATTGCGCAGCCACTGCAAAAATCCCTTCTTCGCCACAACCCCAGGCGCTTCCTGAGTCAACGTCTGGGCCTTGTTCAACCGGAAATCCAGCAACGCCTTCATCGCTTCGCTGATGTCATGCCGCGCATCCAGACACGGTTTGAGGTATTCCTTCTCGATCCGGTACAAGCTGCAGAACGTCTTGGCGCTGAAGTCCGCCGGTAGCGCCGTATCGGACAAAATCCCGCCTTCGCCGATCACCTCACCCGGGCCCATGCGCCCGGATTCGAACTTGACCCCGCCACGGCTCAGCTCCACGGACACGACGCCGGATTCGATGATGAACAAATGATCGCTGACCTCCCCCGCCGGCAGGATCATTTCACCGGCGCGGAAGTTTTGCAGGGTCATGTTCTGGCTGAAGGTTTCTTTCTCTTCCTGACGCAGGGTCGAGAAAATGTTCGACGCGTCCAGCAATGCCCGTGGCCGTGACAGGTTGGCAGGTGCATTGGGTTCGACGTTCGACAACAGGCTGACACCGCTGGCCTGCAAGTGCCGGAATGCCAGGTCGAACAGCAGATTACGGACCATGCGTTTCTGGTCCATGGAGACCACGAAACCACTGATTTCGTATTCCACGCCGGTGGCGCTGGAGCCTTTCAACGCGACACACGGCGCCGGTTTGATCAACAAATAGCGGCATCCTTGCATCGCCCGTTCCAGTGCGTCGATCACCGTTTGCGGACGCGCGTGCGGGCTGAGTTGCAGGCTGATGGATACGCCGAAAATGTCACTGGGGCGACTGAAGTTGATGATCTTGGCCTTGGCCGCCAGGGAGTTGGGGATCACCGCCATGCTGCCCTGGGCCGTTTGCAGGCGCGTGGCGCGCCAGTCGATGTCGATAACCCTACCTTCGGTGCCGTCGATGGAGATCCAGTCATCCAGTTGATAGGGTTTGGTGGTGTTGAGGACGATCCCGGAGAACACGTCGCTGAGGGTACTCTGCAAGGCCAGGCCGACGATGATTGCCAACGCACCGGACGTCGCCAACACACCCTTGACCGGCAGATCGAGTACGTACGCCAGTGCCGCGATGATCGCAATCAGGAAAATCACAGCGCCGAGCAGATCCTGGAGCAAGCGCCCGGTGTGCCCGACCCGTTGCATCATCACCGCGCCGATCAGCACCGTCAGGGTGCGTGCACCGAACAGCCACCAGCCGATCTGCAAACCGGTGGCCGCCAGGTGCAGCGGGACGTTGTCGACCCAGGGCGCCGTTTCCATGGGGTTCATGCCTTCGTTGAACAGCAGGACACTGAACAACGAAAAAATCACCAGCCGCACGACCAGTTTCCATTGGCTGCCATTGGCACTGAGCAAGCGCCACAGCCCAAGATCGATAAGGATCAAAGCCATCGCGCAGAGCAACGGGTGATCGGTAAGCAGTGACAGCATCAAGCAACTCCAGCAAGGACCAATGACGCAAACATCGCACGGATTGTAGGAGTTGGCGAAGCCTGCGATCTTTTGGCGATCCAAGAAGATCAAAAGATCGCAGCCTTCGGCAGCTCCTACAAGGGGCGATGTGCGCCGGGGTTACTTGCTGTTAGTCAGCGCGTTGTAGCTGGTAAACAGGTTGTGGTAGTCCGGGATGTGGTTGGAGAACAAGGTGCCCAAGCCTTCCACGTCGTTGCGCCAGTCGCGATGCAGCTCACAGGCCAGGCCGAACCAGGTCATCAACTGTGCGCCGGAGGCCGACATGCGGTCCCAGGCCGATTGACGGGTCAGTTCGTTGAAGGTGCCTGAAGCGTCAGTCACCACGAACACCTCGAAGCCTTCAGCCAGTGCCGACAGCGCCGGGAACGCCACGCACACTTCGGTTACCACGCCAGCGATGATCAGTTGTTTCTTGCCGGTCGCCTTGATCGCCTTGACGAAGTCTTCGTTGTCCCACGCATTGATCTGGCCAGGACGGGCGATGTACGGCGCGTCCGGGAACAGCGCCTTGAGTTCAGGGACCAGCGGGCCGTTGGGGCCGGTTTCGAAACTGGTGGTGAGAATGGTCGGCAGCTTGAAGTACTTGGCCAGGTCAGCCAGGGCCAACACGTTGTTCTTGAAACGGTCCGGCTCGATGTCGCGCACCAGAGAAAGCAGACCCGCCTGGTGATCGACCAACAGAACGGAGGCGTTATCCTTGTCGAGACGTTTGTAAGAAGTAGTCATGGGAGTAATCCTCGCTTTTTATCGATGCCGAACGGGCCGGCGTGAGAGAAACCTGAAAGTTCGTTAAAACGCGGCCAAGCAAGGGTAGTCGCCCACGCCCGGCACGCCACAGCGTTACAACAATGAGTTCAACCGCTTATCCGACCGAACCGGCCTGACTGGAAGTCAGCGAAGGCCTGATGGATTTCCTGCTCGCTGTTCATCACGAACGGACCGTGACCGACGATCGGCTCGTCGATCGGCTCGCCACTGAGCAGCAACACGACGGCATCGTTATTGGCTTCCAGGCTGAGCTGCTGGCCATTGCGTTCGAACAACGCCAACTGCCCTTCGCGCACCAGTTCCACACCGTTGACCTGAACCGTACCACGCAACACAACAAGTGCCGTGTTACGACCTTCGTGCAGATCCAGGGTCAGCAACTTGCCGCCGTTGAGGCGCAGGTCCCAGACGTCAATCGGGGTAAACGTGCGCGCCGGGCCGGTGTGGCCGTCGAACTCACCGGCGATCAAGCGCAGGCTGCCGGCCTGGTCCTTGAGCGCGATGCTCGGGATGTCGCCATCGAGAATCGTCTGGTAACCGGCGTCGGCCATTTTGTCCTTGGCCGGCAGGTTGACCCACAGCTGCACCATTTCCAGGGTGCCGCCGGTTTTGGCGAAACCTTCGGAGTGGAATTCTTCGTGGAGAATCCCCGAGGCTGCGGTCATCCATTGCACGTCGCCTGGGCCGATCTTGCCGCCGCTGCCGGTGGAGTCGCGGTGTTCCAGCTCGCCTTTGTAGACGATGGTCACCGTCTCGAAACCGCGATGCGGGTGCTGACCAACGCCACGACGCTCGGTGGTCGGGGTGAATTCAGCGGGACCGGCGTGATCGAGCAGCAAAAACGGGCTGATGTGCTTGCCCAGGTTGTCGTAGGAAAACAGCGTGCGAACCGGAAAACCGTCGCCGACCCAATGGGTCCGTGGGCTGGTGTAGATACCGATGATGTTTTTCATTCCGCCTCCGAATCTGGTGAGTGACGCGATGGACAAAGCTTAAAACTGAACCCTTTGATGCACTAGACTGCAAAAATCAGCCTTAGCGTTCTATATGGAGAACGATGGTGGAAGACCTCAACACCCTCTACTACTTCACCCAAGTGGTGGAGCACCACGGTTTCGCCCCGGCCGGCCGTGCGCTGGACATCCCCAAGTCGAAGCTGAGCCGACGCATTGCCGAGCTCGAAGAGCGCCTCGGCGTACGCCTGCTGCACCGCACCAGCCGGCATTGTTCACTGACGGAAATCGGTCAGGCCTATTACCAGCGCTGCCTGGCGATGCGCGTGGAAGCAGAAAGCGCTGCCGAACTGATCGAACGCAACCGCTCCGAACCCCAGGGCCTGGTGCGCATCAGTTGCCCGACTGCGCTGCTCAACTCCTGGGTCGGGCCAATGCTGACCCGCTACATGCTCAAGTACCCGCTGGTGGAGTTGTTCATCGAGAGCACCAACCGCCGGGTCGACTTGATCCACGAGGGGTTCGACATCGCCCTGCGGGTGCGCTTTCCGCCGCTGGAAAATACCGACATGGTGATGAAGGTGCTGGGCAACAGCACCCAGTGCCTGGTGGGCAGTCCGGCCTTTGTGCCGCGTCTGTCATCACCGGCCTCCCCGGCCGACCTCAGCGGTTTGCCAAGCCTGCATTGGGGCGCGGCGCAGCGTGAATATCAGTGGGAATTGTTTGGGGCCGATGGCGCCAGTGCGGTGATTCGGCATGCGCCACGAATGGTCACCGATGACCTGTTGGCGTTGCGTCACGCCGTGGTGGCCGGGATTGGCATCGCTCACTTGCCCAGCGTGGTGGTGCGCGATGACATTGCGGCGGGCCGATTGGTGGAACTGGTTCCGGGCTGGGCACCCAAATGCGGGATCGTGCATGCGATCTTCCCGTCACGCCGTGGGCTGCTGCCGTCGGTGCGTGCATTGATCGACTTTCTGGGCGAGGAATTCAGCCACAGCGATATTGCTTAGAAGCCCGTACACACTCCATGTAGCAGTTGGCGAAGCCTGCGTTCGGCTGCGTAGCAGTCGTGAATCCTGAGCACTAGGTTTCCCTGACACGCCGCGTTGTCTGGTTTCACGACTGCTACGCAGCCGAACGCAGGCTTCGCCAGCTGCTACAGGTCGCGTAAAGACATGGGGCTGGCGGAGTTTTTCGAAGGCATCGGCAACGGTGAACTGCCCTCGCCACCCATCGGCACGCTGATGGACTTCATCCCTATCGAATGGTCCGCCGGAATGTTCATCTTTCAGGGCACGCCGGATTCACGGCATTACAACCCGTTGGGCAGCGTGCATGGCGGCTATGCCGCGACTTTGCTGGATTCGTGCATGGGCTGTGCGATTCATACGCAGCTGAAGAAGGGTCAGGGTTATACGACGCTGGATTTGCGAATCAGCTATGTTCGTGCGCTGAACCATGCCAGCGGACCGGTGCGGGCCGAGGGCAAAATTGTTCATCTGGGGCGCTCGACGGCGCTGGCTGAGGGGCGGATTTATGACGTGGATGGGCGGTTGTACGCGACGGGGTCGACCACCTGCATGATTCTTGAGAATCGGGGATAAAGCTTAAGATCTTTCGATTCATGACTTGCGGTAAACATTGCTTTGCCGAGCCAGCGGTTTTTCTCATGGCCCCCGGGCGCGGGTACATTCCCGCGCCTCATAGTGAGTGGCAAAGGAAAGCAAACCCGCGGCGATCATCTGTTACATCATGATTGTCTGTCCGCTGATCACCGTCGTGTCCACCGTTCTGCTGCCAGTCGACTACGTCAACACCCTCTGAAGTCGGCCCTCCGTTTATCGTCGAGGGCGTTTGGCCTTCGGTTTCTGCGCGGGCTCCTGCACTTTGCGATAAACCCACACCCCAGCACGGTCAGCCAAAACGTCACGCGGCTTTGGCGTTCAGGAGAGCGCCGGTTCTTCCTGTTGCTCAATCAGTGGTTGTCGCACATTCGACGGTCGCCCGGCGAGGTGCGCACACTCGGCAATCACCTTCAGAATCTCGATCACGCCAGGGGTCAGCGCTGTGCCAAGGCAGATGCGCACGCCTGTGGTTGCATGGCCATCGGCGAAAAAGATCCCGCTGCCGGCCACGTGGCATCCGCGTTCGGTGGCCAACTGTTGCAGTGCGGGCATGTCGGTGTGCCCGGGCATTTCGATCCAGTGGATGAAGCCTCCGCGCGGTGGCACGTACACGGTTCCCGAAGGGAAATCTGTGCGCACCAGCGCTTCGACAAAGCTCGCCAGCGATGACAGTTGCGACCTGAGCCTAGCGCAGTGTTCTTCCATGTAGCCGCGCCCGATAAATTCGTTGAGAACATTTTGCGCAAGGCTGGAAACCGCCAGGTTGCGCGAAAACATTTGCGCAAGAATGGCATTGCGGTACTTGCCGGCCAGGCACCAACCGACGCGATAACCGGGTGCGATGGTTTTGGAGAATGACGAACAGTAAATCGTCTGCCCGCTGGTGTCGTAGCTCTTGATGGCGCGCGGGCGCTCTGTTTCCGGCACCAGGTCGAAGAAAATGTCGTCCTCGATAATCGGCACGTCCGCTTCGCGCGCGATCTGTGAAAGTCGTGCGCGCGTTTCATCGGGCATGATGAAACCACGGGGATTCTGCAGGGTTGGGTTGAGAAAGATCACCGCGACCTTTTTCAGTTTCAACGCTTCTTCGAGGTGATCGACGTCCAGGCCCAGTTTGCCGTGAGTGCGGATCGGCAGGGCGCGCATGCCCAAGCGTTCGATGGTCTGCAAGATGCCGTAATAGGTCGGCGTTTCGATGGCGACCGTAGCGCCTCTTGGCGCGACGGCTTCGAGGGCCAGTTCCAGGGCAATGGTGTCACCCGAGGTCACGAGGATATCGTCCGGCCCACAGACCACGCCGCGAGTCAGCATCAGCCCGGCGATGCGCCGTCGCAACGCCGGCAGGCCCGGCGGCGCGACCAGTCCGGTCAGCGAGTTGTCAGCCTTGCCGGCCAGCACTGAATGGCATTTGTTGAGGAGCACATTCGGTGTGAGGTCGCTGTGCAGGACCGCCGAGTTCAACGACGCGGTGGTCCGCGAGGCCGCTTGGGAGAGCATCGCGACCACCGCATGATTGACGTTGACCGTGACACTGGAGAAATCAAACCCGCTGGCGGATTTGGCCTGCCAGGAGGCCGAGACGAAATAGCCGACACGAGGGACGGTCGACACATAGGCATCGGCTTCCAGATCAGCCAAGGCGCGCTGAACGGTAGTGATGCTGGTTTCAAACATTCGCGCCAGGGTGCGGATCGAGGGCAGTTTTGTTTCGGCTGCCCAATCACCACTTTCGATCTGACGAATAATCCAGTCCTTGACTATCCGCCAGCGTTTGTCCGGTAAATCAAACCTGTCCATAAATTCTCTGTTATTTCTCGAAACAATTCAGAGAAAGTAGAGCAAAACGACTCCCGTTGCAGCAACTATGACGATGTTGAGGGCGACCAGTCCGAAGGCGAATCGAATCAGGTTGTTTTCTTCATGCCGATTGGCGCCCGCCAGCCCGGTGATCAGCGACAGAATCGACAGCGACCCCAGTGCACCATGCCCGGCGGCACTGTTGACCATCGCGGCCAGCCACGCCCCGTGTTCGCTGGTCAGCGCGGCGATGGACGGCATGACGAGGGTGTTGCCGCCGACGTTGGAACCGGTGACGTAACCGGCGATACCCGCCAGCAAGGCGATCGTCGGCGCCAGGGAAATCCCCGACAACGATTGCAGTGTGCGCTGTGCCTCGACGAGGAAACCGGCGTTGACCATCACCTGAGAAAGCAGCAGGAACAGGAAAATCGTCGTGACCGGAAACTTCGCCCGATTGAACAGCGCGCGCCATGGGAAACCCGCTGCGGCGCTTTGTTTGATCGCCATCAGCAGGGTAACAATCAGCAGCGCCAGGCCCGGGGATGCCAATGGCTTCCACGAAACGTGCTCGCCCTTGACGATCCACAGCGCATCCCAGCCCGACATGACAAACAACCCGCGCGACGCCACGATCACCCCCAGCAAGGCCAGATAAGGCCATGCCGCGCTCGGCCAACGCACCAGTTTCTTGCGTTGTGCGTACGAGATGCCCAGACCTACGCAGGCCACGGCAAGACCGGCCAGCACACCGGAGACTTCCGGGCCGATCCACAGGTTGATGGAAAACAGCACGGCGACGAACAGTGCCGTCACCACAATCAGCCCGAGCCACGGCGAGACGGTGCGGATGCCGCCCTGCCACATGGCGATGGCGGCCAGGCAGAGGAACACCGGCGCACTGATCAGCGCCGAATGGCTGCCAAGGGTTTCCGCCGGCAAGTGCGCTAGCAACGCGCCGATCACCGTGGCCAGACCCAAGGTGCCCCATGGCATGATGACCATGCCGGCCAGGGCAATTTTCATCCCCGACTGACGCGTGAACAGGCCCATGAGCAAGGGCACGGTAGCGATCAGCGAGACGCCGAAACCGGTCATCGCTTCCAGCAGCGGCGCCAGGCCCAGCACGATGAAGATGACTTGTGCCGGTGGCGTCCAGCCGAGCTCCTTGACCCAGGCGCCGATGGCCTGCGGCGCACCACCGCGCTCGACCAGGATGACGAAGGCCAGCCCCGGTACGATCACGCACGCGGTGCTGAGAAACAGGATCGTGGTGTCCTGAAAGATCGCCGCGGTGATCGTCGTGGACACAGGCCCGGCCGCGCCCAATGCCCACAGCACGAGCACCAGCACCACACCCGCCAGCGCGGCTTGTACCGGTGGCCGGCGGACGATCAGGATCAATGCGATCACCAGAGCGATCGGCGACATTTGCAACAAGAGAGAGCTCATACACAGTTTTCCTTAACTTAATCGTGAGTCTGCCCGCTGTACTCGGTCGCCCGCATGGACGCGCGCTCACAAAAAGTCTGATACCACTCGGTCAGGCGTGCATGAGCGGAAAAGTCCGATAGTTGGCGAAAGGCAATCCAGTCGAGCGCAGTCGCCAGGGCAATGTGGCCGATGGTGATCGGGCCATTGAGGTCGACGTGTTCTTCGATGAAGCGGTAAGCCTCTTTGAGTTTGAAGGCTTGACCGTCGGCGTAGGCCGGATAGCGCAAGGCCTCCGGGCGACGCTCGACTTCCCAGCGCAGCTTGATGCCGACATCGCACATGCCCTGCGCCAAGGCCTGAAGACGCAGCGCCTTATAGCGCTCGGGGCCGCTTGCCGGGATGAGTTTCGGCCCGTCGCTCAGGTCGTCGAGGTATTCACAAATCACGATGGAGTCGAACAGCGCCGTGTCGTCGGGCAGCATCAGCACCGGTACTTTGCCCAACGGGTTGGCCTTGTAGATGACCTCATTCGGCGACGTCGGGCTGGTCTCGTGGTGGATGACTTCCAGGTTCGAAGCAATCCCGAGTTCGTGAGCCAGCACCAGTACTTTGCGGGCGTAGGGCGAATGCGTCTGGTAGAAAAGTTTCATGCTGGAGTACCTGCCTGGAGGATTGCAGTGGCCGCGCGATGGGCGTCCATGAACAAACGCGAGGGCGCACCCGCCGAGGTGACGTAGTGGTTGTAGTAGCAAGAGCCTTCGGCGAGCGGGCCGAGTACCCAGATGTTGCGTACCGGTTCGCCCGAAATCGACTTGGGATGACACGCCGCATCGACATCGATGCCGTCGATACCCGGCTCGTTGCTCCTCGGACGGATCAGGCCCAGTCGCGCGAGATCGCGCACCGGCGCGCTGTCGCTGTTGGTCACGCCACTGCCCTGGACATAGCCGGCAACACGCCGGAAGTTGTCTATCGCAGGTCGTGAGCCGGGCTTGAGGAACGTCAGCAGGCCCGCGTCACACAGGGCGAGCAGGTCGGCGTGGCGCTCTTTCTGCGGGCCGGCGACGAGGCGGTTGATCGCCTTGTGCCAACGGCCGTAGAACTGGCGATGCGAGGCGTCGGTCAGCCCGTCGAAATCCACGGCTTCGCGCAGTCGGTCACGCAGATCGCGCCAGACCTCGATGGCCGCTTTGATCGCCGATTCCCCACGCCCAAGCCGCGATTCGTACAGGTCAGCTTCGATCGTGTCGTAGATCCAGGCGTGATAGTTGTAAGGCGTCACGTCGTCCGGCAGTGCGTGCCAGATCAGCGCCTGCGGATTGATCGAGCCGCAGGTAGCTTCGTAATCACGCAGCAACGCTTCGCAAGCGACAATCCCCGGACTGCCCGCAACACTGACGGCCCTGAGTTGTGCCAGCACCTGCTCCGGCCCTGATTGGCCGTGCAGGACGGCGACGGCTGCAGCCCGCATCTCCAGCAGCATGAGCGGCAGGATGTCCTGCTCGAAATCCAGTTGTCGGTTTTGTGCATTCGCGCGCAAGGCTTCGATGCGCGCACTCGTCAGCAGCACGGCTTGGTGGCGGGGATTTTCTATCAGGCCATTGGGACGGGTTCGAAACGGCAGCCCGTCCCGCGACTGAATAAAGATCACCGGCTCGCGACCTGAAGGTTCATAGGCGTGACTGGCGTCGGCCATCCGCTTGTAGTGTCCGCCCCGTCCAGAGGTGAGCGCCGCCAAGGTGTCCATCGCGCCCAGTCCCAGACCTTCGATCAGCACGGTTTCGCCGGGCTCAATGGCATCGAGGCTGCGAGGCAGCGGATAGATGTTCTCAACGCGTTTGTGATCAGCAGTTTGCAGGCGACCGGTGTGGCCGACCGTCAGGATCAGCCGGTCCACCGTCACCGCAGCCCCGGAGGCGCTTTGCAGAACGTACTGTTGACCGTCATTGCGCTCGACAGCCGTGACAGCTTGCTGATGCAGATTCACGCTCACCCACTGCGGGGCTGTGGCGAGGATTTGTGCAAAAGCGTCTGCCAGGTAAGCCCCAAGCAAATGACGCGGCAGGAAGTCCTGCGGCTCGACATCGCGCCCATCGGCGGCGAGCAAGCCGCTGTCCGGATCGACTTTGAGCCGCTGCGCGCGGCACCACGTCAGGAAATCCGGACCCGATCGTTCCCGTGCATCCGCAAGGTTCCCGAATGCTGCCGCATCCGGGAATACCCCGAGCTGGCCGGCAACGGTGTTGAGCAGCAGGTAGTCCGGTTGGTCCGGCCAATGCGCGCCGCTACCGAGCACATTGGGATCGAAAATGTCGATGACGACGGGTTGCTCCGGGCGCTCTTCAGCAAGGCTCAACAGGCGTTCGAAAATCGACAGCCCGCGCGATCCGCAGCCGACCAGGCCGATGTGCAGAGGCGCCTTCACCATCTGCGCTCCTCCCCGAAGAAGGATGGAATGGCGACAGCCGAACCGTCCTTGACCGCGATGTCGTGGATCATCCGGCCAATCGCCAGATCGAGAATGCCCATGCCGAACGGCGAATAGATCAGCGGTTTGTCCGTGGCGACTTGCAGATCGCCGCGAATCAGCTGCGCCACGGTGCCGGTGACGAACTTGCGATGACCATACTTCTGCTCGGCCAGGTGCGGCGAGGTATTGGCTTTCAGGCAATGGGTGACGTCGTCGAAGTAGTTGTAACTTTCCTCGATGATTTCTGCGCCGATATCACGCAGCGAGATGTTCAGCACGATCTGCCCCGGGCGGAATGTCCCGCTGCCTTGGACGTAGGGCTCGCCGGCACTGGTGGCGAACACCACGATGTCGGCGGTCAGTGCGTCTGCAAGCGACAACAGCCGCACATCCGGCAGGCCGAGTTGTTCGCCGAATGTGGCCAGCGCTTGAGCGGATTCGAGGTTGAGGTCATGAATGCCGACACTGTCGAAAGACCAATCGTCGGCGATGAACGTCTCAAGGATGTTACGGGAAATCACCCCGCCACCAATGATCGACAGCCTTGGCGCGCTGCGGCTTTGGCCATTGAGCCACCAGGCGCCGAGCACCGCCGACGCCGCCGTGCGCACCGCGCTGATCAGCGCGCCTTCCAGAAGGGCATAGGGATAGCCAGTGTCCGGTTCGTTGAGGATCAGCACCGCCGACGCGCGCGGAATGCCCGACTTGATGTTATCGGGATAACTGGCAATCCACTTGATCCCGGAGACCGATTGATCGCCCTCGCTGTCGACGATCGCCGCCGGCAAGGCAATGATCCGGTTCGCCGGTTCCGCCGGAAAACGCAGGAAGTAACTGTCGGGGTTAACGGTTTCGCCGCGTTCATGGGTCAGGTAAGTCTGCGCGACGATCTCGATGGCTTCCTGACGAAGTCCGTTGAGTATGTCCTTGACGACTGCGCCGGGAATGACGTGGAACGGTTGAATCGAAGTCTGAGTGGTCATTGGGAATTACGCCGAAAGTGCCAGAGCGATTTCTGGGAAAAGTGGATGCAGCGCTGCTGCGCCGATGCGCTGGGAAACCCAGTCGTCGGAATAGATGGTTTCGAGGTAGCGCTCACCCATGTCCGGGGAGATCGTCACAACGACATCGTCGGGACGAATGTTCGGCGCCCATTGCTGGATACCCGCGAGGACAGTGCCGGTGGAGCCGCCGAAGAGCAGACCGTAGCGTTGCGCCAGCCAGCGGCAGACCTTGATCGTCTGTTCCTCGGGAATCGACAGGAAGTCGTGAATACCGGACGGCTCGAATATCTCCGGCAGGCGGCTGGTGCCGAGCCCCGGAATATGGCGCGTCTCCCCCGGTAGACCAAACGTGACCGAGCCGACGGTATCGACGGCGATGACTTTGGTGTGCGGATGATGTTCGGCGAAGTAGTTCTTGCAGCCCATCAGCGTGCCGGTCGTGCCAGCGCCGACAAACAAGTAATCCACGTGTGGAAACTTTTGGGCAATGGACCTGGCCGTCGCTTGATAGTGAGCGAAGGGGTTGGTCGGATTCTTGTATTGATTGAGCCAGATGTAGTCCGGGTTTTGCGCGACCATTTGCTCGATCAAACGAATGCGCGAATTAAGGTAGCCGCCGTTCTCGTCACGCTGATCAACCATGATCATCTCGGCACCCAGTGCCTGCATGAGCTTTCTGTTCGGCGCAGAAATATTGGGGTCGATTACACAGACAAACTTGTAACCCTTGGCGGCGCAGACCATGGCCAGCGCGCCCCCCAGATTCCCCGACGAAGATTCGACCAGCCGAGTTTTATGGGTAATCCGGCCCTGGTTTTCCAGATCCGTAACGAGGGCGTGGGCGGTTTTGAGTTTTATTGATCCGGCAGGATTCAGTCCTTCGATTTTCAGTTGGATCGTCGCGCTGCAAAGATCCCCAATCTGCACATAACTATCTTCATTGATAAGTTGCTTGATCATACGTCGTCAGTTTCGTCTCTTATGCCGGGCGCACGGGGGCGCCAGCATTCATCCTGGAATGTCTGAAAAGCAGTAAATGCAGTTCGCCTGTTGGGTTTGTTTTCAGATTTTTTAGCTGGACAGGAAGTGACCTTGCGGTGGACGCCGATCTATTCAAAAAATCAGGTATTACGCTCTGCCGACGTAAGCGTCGAGAGTGTTGCGGGGCGCAAAGTAGAGCCATTCATCGGCTCGCCAAGGCTTGTAGAAATACTGGCGAATTTTCCTACGCGGGGAGAGATACAGATTTCGGGTTTTTTCCAGTACAGCTGAGGTTGGGGTGTATCCCCCGGTGCAGCCGGGGATACTCGTGTCCATTCCCAAAGGCATCGCGCCCCACTGGGATTAAACGTCAGTCTCTCTTGAGGCTCTGATCCAGGCGTGCCATGGCGTGTTGCAATTGATCGACGGCCTCGTCGATCAACGTCGCGCGCCCTTCGGCGCAGGCACGTTCCAGATGTTCGCAGCACTCGATCAAACGTTTTGCACGAACCATCCGCGCACCGCCTTTGATGCGGTGCGCCAGGTCTTGCAGCCGGTGACGATTGCCACTGACGTGCGCTGCAAGCAGATCATCGCGATCGTAGCGATTGGTCTCGGTCAGTTCGCGCAACAACTGATTGATCAGCGTCCGGTCTTCACCGACGTAGAGCTCCAGGCCGGTCAAGTCGATCTCGGACGTTGCTTGCTCTTCAACCGGCGCTGGCGGCTCATTCACAAATCGGGACGCCAGCCAGGCACTCAAATCTGCCAGCCGGATCGGTTTGAACAGACAGTCGTCCATGCCCGCTTCAAGGCAACGGATCTTTTCCTCCGGCTGCGCATTGGCGCTAAACCCAAGAATCAGCGTGGGTGGCAAGCCATTAGCGCGCTCTTCATCGCGTATCGCACCCGCCAATTCATAACCATTGACCACCGGCATGTTGCAATCGGTGATGACCAAATCGAGCTCATGCTCGTGCCACTTCGCAAGACCACGCTCGCCATCCTCAACCTCCAGCACCTGATGCCCCAGGTAGCTCAGCTGCCGTGAGAGCAACAATCGATTGGCCGGGTAATCGTCGACCACCAGAATCGTCAGCAGCCGAGTGGCCACCTGCAATCCGGTATCGGCCCACTCGCTGGCGGTCAACGGTTTCAACGCAATCAGATCAAAGCTGATGTCGACCTGCGTACCCAGTCCGAGGACGCTGTCGAACTGCAATCGGCCGCCCATCATTTCGCACAGAGTGCGGCTGATCACCAGTCCCAGACCGGAGCCATTGTGGCCTGACTGCTGGCTGTTACCGGCCTGCACGAACGGGCTGAACAGTCGTTGCTGATCGACCACACTGACACCGATGCCGCTGTCCTCAATACGCACACTGACTGCCAGATGCCCCGACACACCGGGCTCTACTCGCAGTGTCAGACTCACCTCACCTTCACGGGTGAATTTGATAGCGTTGCTCAGCAGATTGGACAGCACCTGCTTGAAGCGCGTGGGGTCGACTAACACGTCACGATCGCTGTGTTCGGCCAATTCGACCCGCCACTGCAAGTTCTTCTGGCGTGCCAGGCCTTCGAAAACCCGGCACACCGACTCCACCAGCGTGCGTAGATTGGCCCGCTCAGGGGTCAGCGACAAATGCCCGGACTCGATGCGGGCGATGTCCAGGATATCGCCGATCAACGCCAGCAATTGCTGCGCGGCATTGGATGCCACTTCGATGGCGGAGCGATCAGTGAAGCCCTCTTCCGCTCGCTTCAGCGCCAGTTCGAGCATGCCGATCAGGGCATTCATCGGTGTGCGGATTTCATGACTCATGGTCGCCAGAAAGGTGGTTTTGGCGCGGTTGGCATCGTCGGCGGCGTTCTTGGCATCCTGCAATTGCCCGAGCAGTTGTTGGCGTTGAGTGATCTGCCGACGCTGCCAGGCAATCCAGGCCAGTGCGAGCAACAGCAAGGCGCCCGCAGCGGCAAACGCCTGGAGAATGCCTAGGCGATGACGCAGCCAGTAGCTGTCATCGACCACCACATCATTGCTCCAGCGGGCTAACAGCTCATCCATCTCCCGGGGCGAAATGCTCAGCAGTGCCTTGTTCAGAATCGAGTGCAACTCCAGCGCACCATGGCTGGTGGCCAGAGCGATACGCGCCGGCTCATCACCCACGGTGCTGCTGATCCGCAGACGCTCGCGGTATTGCCGGGTGATCAGATACCGAGCCACGATCAATGAGCTGACTACCCCGTCGGCCTGGCCCTTGATCACCCATTCCATACCCTGCGCCGGACTCTGAACTTCGACCAGACGTACATTGGGCGCCCGAGCGCGGATGAACCCGAGCAACGGATGACCGCGATAAATCGCCAGGCGTTTACCGGCCATATCATCCAGGGTCCTGGGGCTTCCCGGGGTGGTCGCACTGACCAGTACAAACGGATTGTTCAAGTAGGCCCGAGTGAAACGCAGATCGACTTCGCGTTCGATACCGGGCGTGACCACCGGCAACACGTCGATCTTGCCGTCCTTGAGTTGCTGGATCTGCTGATCGAGGGAGTTACCCCGCTGCACCTTGAAGGTCAAGCCGCTGCGCTGGCTGATCAGCATCAGCAATTGCGCGGTCAACCCGCTGAGTTGTCCCTGTGCATCGTAAAAAGTCAGCGGCGCAAAGCTCTCGACGGCACCTACTTCCACCGTCGGATGTTGATCCAGCCAACGTTGTTCACTGGCGCTCAAACGAACTCGCTCTTGACCCGCCATGTTGGCTCTTCCGGCACTCCAGCGCTGCTCGATGGCCGTGCGCTGATCCATGGGAATCGCCGCCAGCGCCTTATCGACAATGCTCTTCAGACGTGGGTTGCCCCGGCTCAAGGCAAAGCCGAACGGATTGGCGTCCAGGCCGGAAGGCCCCACCAGGCGTACGTTACTGAGGTAGTTGTTATTGATGAGGTAATTGGCGCTGATGAAGTCCCCGAGGTACACATCATCCTGCCCGAACGCCACCGCCCCGATCGCGTCGAGTGCCGAGGGGTAGCGTTGCAAGCTCGCATCGGGATAGAAGGCTTCGACAGTCTGCGCCTGCAGATAGTCATCGACCATGGCGATGCGTTTGCCAGCGAGGTCGACGGGCATCCAGTCGTCCACACGGGTAACCAGCATCGGCTGATCTTCGGCATAGGCGCTGGATCGGGTCAGCTCCGGGTCAGCCGCCTCGAAGTTGTTGGATGTGCCGAGCAGGTCCAGTTCATCGCCTTTGAGCGCATCCATGGCCTCCTCGCGCGTGCGATAACGAAGCACGTCGATTTTTACGTGCAGCAGTTGCCCCAACAGTGCGGCATAGTCTGCGGTGATGCCTTCCAGCTCATCAACGTTACGCGTGATCTCGAACGGCGGGTAGTCCGGCCCCGACACCCCGAGGCGCAAGACTCGTTTGCCACGCAACCACTGCCAGTCTTTTTCATCCAGCTGGACCTGATAACCCTCCACCGCGGAACGCCCCAGCACATGCAAAAGCTTTGGTTCATCGGCCGCCGTCACCGGTGCTCCCAGTCCACAGAACAGCAACAGAGCCCACAAACAATCGCGCATGATCGGGCTCACTCAGATCAGATGATTACGCTTGGCAAAATCCCTCAGGTACACCGCCGATTCCACATTGAGCTTTCCAACCAAACGGGTCTTGTAGGTGCTGACGGTCTTGTGACTCAAGTGCATGATTTCAGCGATCGCCTTGTTACCGATGCCCCGGGCCAGATGCTGAAAGATCGTCAGTTCCCGGTCGGAGAGTTTATCGATCATCTGTTTTTCACTCATTTGTATCGAGTTCAGCGACACCGACGCCGAGGGTAGCTGGGCGAAATAGGTGTAACCGGCCATCACGGCGTGCACGGCTCTGTGCAAGTGCTGCAAGTCATTGGACTTGGCGACATAGCCTGCGGCGCCGGCGTGCATGCAACGATCCTGATAAAACATGGGTTCCTGGGACGTGAAGACCAGCACTCGGCAGGGCACCCCACTGGTCTTGATCCGTGCCAGTACATCCAGCCCGTCGAGCGAGGGCATCACCAGATCCAGTACCACCAGATCAGGCTTGTGCTCGCGGATCTTCGGCAAGACCTCATTACCACTCGCCGCTTCGTAAATCTGCTTGAAACCCTCCTGCACCAGTACGATTTTGACTGCGGCGCGAACCACCGGATGATCGTCCACAATCAGCACTGACTTCATGGCAACTCCCTGTGCAACAACAACGACGATTGAGCAATCAATGCCCATGAGCCCGACCCGGTTGAACGCACCGGCTGCGCAAAGACTTTTGCATGGAAAACCGGGCGCAACTACCTGACAGAAATGACAGTACCGACGAACGGTAGACGAGGGTCGACGATCGCCATCAGCCGCTCAATGGATGCCAGATCAGGCAGCGTCGCGTGGCTCACCTTGACGGTTTGTTGAACGCAGGCAGGAATGGGCGGCAGTTGCGCCTGCTGACCGTCGTAGATCAATGCGTGATGAACTTGATGGTTATCGCGGAAAAAATCGAGCAGATTCAACGTTCTGTCTGCCAGCGAGGCATTGACGACCACCAGATCAAATGGCTCGCAACCGTATTCGACCAGGGTTAACAGCTCTTCAAGGCTGTGCACCGGTGCTATCCGGTAGTAGTCGAGTTGATTGAACAGTCGCTCGACCTTCATGCGGTGAAAATGCAACTCGTCGGCGATCAGGATACGTAAGGCTTTGTTCGACAACGTGGGCCCCCAGGAGAGTGTCAGATTCGTGAGGGCGCAAGGCTACGGAAGACCCGTCGAGCTTTCTGTAGGACTTTTCCTAAAAACCAGGACGCTTCCTCCGGTGGCGGAAAGAAAATCGAAAGAACGGCTATTCCGTCGTACTCGGACTCCAGAACGCTTGCACCACCAACGTCGACGTTGAAATCCGCCCCACCAGTGCATCCAGTTCATCGCCATCGACCGACGTTGTCGCCAGCGTTGCTTCGATTTCGATCTCATCCGTGCCGAACGCGTGCACATCCATATCGCTCGCCGGGTAGTTGCTGCGCTCAAGCTCTGCCTCTAACAAGGCCAGTACCGCCTGTTGTTGCGAGCGCCGGGCGATCACGTACACGATGTTGGTGACTTCCGCCGAAATCACATCCAGCGGCTGGCGGTTGATGTTGTTGACGATCGGCCGCAGCAAGGTATTGGCCGCCAGTACGAACAACGTGCCCAGCAGCGCTTCGAGCAGCAGGTCGGCACCGGCGCAGGCCCCCACCGCCGCCGAAGCCCATAGGGTGGCAGCGGTATTGAGCCCGCGGACATTGCCTTCCTCGCGCATGATCACCCCCGCACCGAGAAAGCCGATCCCGGAGACCACGTAGGCCACCACTCGCACGGCACCTTCGGCACCACCGAGGCGGTTAGCCATGTCGACAAAGATCGCCGCCCCCACCGCCACCAGCACATTGGTGCGCAGGCCGGCGGTACGTTGGCGGTACTGGCGCTCGAAACCGATCAGGCCGCCGAGGATGAAGGCCGCGCTGAGGCTGACCAGGGTGTCGACCAAGGAGGTCAGGTTGATGTTGTTGATGGCTTGCATAAGAAAATCCTTGAGAAATACCCGATCCCTGTGGCCAGGTGCTTTCCTGTGGGAGCGAGCTTGCTCGCGATGACGGCGGCACATTCACTGTCTATGTGACTGTCAGGCCGCTATCGCGAGCAAGCTCGCTCCCACAGGAAAGCTCCCTCGCCACAAAGGAACTGTTCGGCTTTATTGCCAGCCAAACCGGCGAATGTAGAACCCTTTCACCGCCTGCGTCAGGCCCATGTACGCCAGCAGAATCACCGGCAGGAACACGAAGTACAGCGACGGCAGCGCCTGCAATTTGAAGTAGTGCGCCAGCGGTCCCATCGGCAGGAAGATACCGACGGCCATGATGATTCCGGTCATCACCATCAACGGCATCGCCGCGCGGCTTTGCAGGAACGGGATTTTCGGTGTGCGGATCATGTGCACGATCAGCGTCTGGGTCAGCAGCCCGACCACGAACCAGCCGGACTGGAACAGGGTTTGATGGTCCGGGGTATTGGCGTCGAAGACGTACCACATCAAGGCAAACGTGGTGATATCGAAGATCGAGCTGATCGGTCCGAAAAACAGCATGAACCGGCCAACATCCGCTGGCTGCCAGCGCTGCGGTTTGCTCAGCATTTCTTCATCGATGTTGTCGAACGGGATGGCGATCTGCGAAATGTCATAGAGCAGGTTCTGCACCAGCAGGTGCATCGGCAGCATCGGCAGGAACGGGATGAACGCACTGGCCACCAGCACCGAGAACACGTTGCCGAAGTTCGAGCTGGCGGTCATTTTGATGTACTTGAGCATGTTGGCGAAGGTCCGGCGCCCTTCCAGCACGCCCTCCTCCAGCACCATCAGGCTTTTCTCCAGCAGGATGATGTCCGCCGCTTCCTTGGCGATGTCGACGGCGCTGTCCACCGAAATACCGATATCGGCGGTGCGTAGCGCCGGCGCGTCGTTGATGCCATCGCCCATGAAACCGACCACATGGCCGTTGCCCTTGAGCAAACGCACGATGCGCTCCTTGTGCGACGGCGTGAGTTTGGCGAAGACGTTGGTCGTCTCCACCGCTATCGCCAGTTCGGCGTCGCTCATGCGCTCGATGTCGTTGCCCATCAGCAGGCCTTGTTGCTCCAGGCCGACTTCGCGGCAAATCTTCGCGGTCACCAGTTCGTTGTCACCGGTCAGCACTTTTACGGCCACGCCGTGAGCGGCCAAGGCTTTGAGGGCCGGCGCGGTGCTTTCCTTCGGTGGATCGAGAAACGCCACGTAACCGATCAATGTCAGTTCCTGCTCATCCGCCAGGCTGTAGGTGTCGCGGCCCTCAATCATTGGCCGTGCGGCGACGGCTACGACACGAAGTCCTTCGGCGTTGAACGATGCGGTCACCTGACGAATCCGCGCCAGCAATTCATCGCTCAGTGCTTCATCGACCTCGCCATGACGCACCCGCGTGCACACCGCCAGCACTTCCTCCACCGCGCCTTTGCAGATCAGCAGGTGCGAATGATCGCGCTCGGCGACCACCACCGACATCCGCCGGCGAGTGAAGTCGAACGGGATCTCGTCGACCTTGCGAAACGCTGTGCCGACTTTCAGTTCACGGTGGATTTCCACGTGTTCGAGCACCGCCACGTCCAGCAGGTTTTTCAGGCCGGTCTGGTAGTAGCTGTTGAGGTAGGCCATTTCCAGCACGTCATCGGAGTCGTTGCCCCAGACATCGACATTGCGTGCCAGGAAGATCTTGTCCTGAGTCAGGGTGCCGGTCTTGTCGGTGCACAGCACGTCCATGGCGCCGAAGTTCTGGATCGCGTCGAGGCGTTTGACGATGACTTTTTTACGCGACAGGAACACCGCGCCCTTGGCCAGCGTCGAGGTGACAATCATCGGCAGCATTTCCGGGGTCAGGCCCACGGCAATCGACAGCGCGAACAGCAGCGCCTGAGTCCAGTCGCCCTTGGTGAAGCCGTTGATGAACAGTACCAACGGCGCCATGACGAACATGAACCGGATGAGCAGCCAGCTGACTTTGTTGACGCCCGTCTGGAATGAAGTGGGTGCGCGATCGGTAGCGCCAACCCGCTGGGCCAGGGCGCCGAAATAGGTGTTGTTGCCCGTGGTCAGAACCACCGCCATCGCCGTGCCGGACACCACGTTGGTGCCCATGAACAGGATGTTGTCGAGGTCGAGCGGATTGTGGGTATCGCCGTTCTGCTGGCGCGGGAATTTTTCCACCGGCATCGATTCGCCGGTCATGGCGGCCTGGCTGACGAACAGGTCCTTGGCGTTGAGCACCCGGCAATCGGCGGGGATCATGTCACCGGCGGACAGCACGATCAGGTCGCCTGGCACCAGTTGCTTGATCGGCAGTTCGGTACGTTGCGCATCCCGACGCAACACCGTGGCGGTGTTGCTCACCATCGCCTTGAGCGCGTCGGCGGCCTGGTTGGATTTGGTTTCCTGCCAGAAGCGCAGCAATGTCGAGAGCACCACCATGGAGAAAATCACGATGGCGGCTTTCATGTCTTCGGTCAGCCAGGAGATGACCGCGAGCAAGGTCAGCAACAGGTTGAACGGGTTTTTGTAGCAGTGCCACAAGTGGGTCCACCACGGCAGAGGCTGTTCGTGCTCGACTTCGTTGAGGCCGAATTGCACGCGCAGTGCATCGGCTTCGAGTTCGCTCAAGCCATCGGTGTGGCTACCGAGGTTGTTCAGCAGTTGGCCGGTGTCGCTGTTGGCGGCGCTCACGAGGGTTTGCGCCAGGGTGGGCGGTACCTCGCGGCTGACCGTGGTGTCGGTGAAGTTTTCCAGCAGCGCCAGGCGACGGAAGTGTCGGGCGATGTGGCGGGTGCGCAGGAATCCGGCGAAGAATTCTTTGAGCAGGGTCAGGTTCATGGCAGTTCCCCCAGGGTCAGCCGGGAAACCGTCGAGCAGGCGTGTCGATACGCCGCGATGACGACACACAGTCGAACATCACGCACGGTTCAGCGTCGATGAGAGGGACGTCGGGACACGGACCAGGACTGGTCGCGATCGGGATGCCGCTGCTCGCTTTTCGGCGAGACAACGGCACAAAAAAGTGGCGCGTTATCTTGCCGGGAAGGTGCCGGTTATCGAAACCGGCCGACTACTGTCACTCGAACAAGTACCCACTGTGGGTCTCCGCTATTGATTGAAAACGCGCGAAGCTTACGCCCCGATTTCTGGAGAGTAAACGAAGCAAAGGCGTGTGGAGGGGGAATCGCGGGGTTCTTCAGGAAGGGTTCAGGATTCTGAATTTGTGCTGTTCTTCAGGGCCTCTTCGCGAGCAAGCCCGCTCCCACACTCGATCTGCGAACACAGGTCAAAATGTGGGAGCGGGCTTGCTCGCGAAGGCGACTAAACAGGCGCTACATATCTTAGCTGGCGGTGGCTAGCAACAAATCCATCACCGAACGGCCATGCCCCCGTGCCTTGCCATGGTCATACAACGAACCGGCAATTTCATCGGCACGGATCGGCAGGATCGACAGCAAGGTGTCGCTCAAACCATGGCTGGCCTGGCAGAAGCCCTGCATATAGATGCCGGCCTTGCAGCGCTCGTCAGTGATCAGTTTGTAGTTACGATCGACTTCGAAATCGCCCAGATACTGCTCCAGCGGCGCCAGCAGTTTGCGGTGCATCTGGCGCTCGTAACCGGTGGCCAGCACCACGGCGTCGTAATGACGGACGGTGACTTCACCCGTGGCGTTGTTGCGCACGGCCAACTCGATACCGCGCTCGGTGGCGGTGGCTTTTTCGATGGTGGTCAGGGTACGGAACGCGTGGCGCGCAATACCCGAGACTTTCTGACGATAGAAGATGCCGTAGATGCGTTCGATCAGGTCGATGTCCACCACCGAATAGTTGGTGTTGTGGTACTCGTTGACCAGACGCTCACGCTCGCTGCTCGCCTGCTGGAACACCAGATCAGTGAACTCCGGCGAGAACACTTCGTTGACGAACGGGCTGTCGTCCGCCGGTTTCAGGGCCGAGCCACGCAGGATCATGTCCACCTGTACCGACGGGAAGCTGTCGTTGAGGTCGATGAACGCTTCCGCCCCGCTCTGCCCGCCACCGATGATCGCGATGCTCATCGGCTGGTTGTTCACGCACGGTTGCTTGGCCATCTGCGCCAGGTACTGGGAGTGGTGGAACACCCGGCTATCACCCTTGAGCGCCTTGAACGCTTCGGGAATGCGCGGTGTACCGCCGGCACTGACCACCACCGAGCGGGCGGTGCGAACGTGCTGCTGACCGTGGGTATCGCGCGAGATCACCCGCAGCGCTTCGACCTGCTGGTTGTGCAGCACCGGCTCGATGGTCAGCACTTCTTCGCCATAGCGGCTCTGCGCTTCGAATTGCCCGGCGACCCAGCGCAGGTAATCGTTGTACTCCATGCGGCACGGATAAAAGGTACCCAGGTTGATGAAGTCCACCAGACGGCCGTGGTGCTTGAGGTAGTTGACGAAGGAGTAAGGGCTGGTCGGGTTGCGCAGGGTCACCAGGTCCTTGAGGAAGGAAATCTGCAACTCACTCTGGGTCACCAGGGTGTTGCCGTGCCAGCGGTAATCGGCCTGCTTGTCGAGGAACAGAACATCCAGCTCGCCCTGACTCGGCCCGCGTTCTTGCAGAGCGATGGCCAGCGCCAGGTTCGAAGGGCCGAAACCGACGCCGATCAGGTCGTGAACGATGGGCGATGCAATTGCCTGTGTCATTTCCAGTGTCCTCTGGATGAACCCCCGAAGCAGCGGGGAGTAAGCCTAAGTGACCTGACCGGCCTTGGGCAGGACAGCAGATCGTCTGTTGAAGGGAACGAGGACAATGAAAAAAAATTTAATGCAGCTTGATTGATCGGGTCGGATCAATGGGCATCCCATTGCAGCATCCGCACCCGGCAATGCTTCATTGCATTGACGATGTGCTTCTCCACCAGCGCGCGAGAAATACCGAGGTGTTCAGCAATCTCCGGGTGCGACAGACCTTCGATCTTGCGCAGCAGGAAACTCTCGCGGCACAACCGGGGCAATTCCGCCAATGCACGCTGGAGCATCTCCAGGCGTTGACCGTGATCGAGGCTGTGATGAGGGGATGGGGTGAAGTAGCGCTCTTCGTTGTCGAGCACTTCCAGGGATTCGACCTGACGCAGGGCATTGCGCCGATGGTCGTCGATCACCAGGTTGAGTGCGGTGCGGTACAGAAACGCCCGAGGTTGCTCGATCGGCGTGTCGCTGGAACGCTCCAATACCCGCAGATAAGCGTCATGCACCACATCTTCGGCCACCTGACGGTTGCCCAGCTTGGCGTTCAAAAAACACACCAGCTCGCGATAGTAGTTTTCCAACATGACTCCCGGCCGCAGGGGTGCGGTTTCTATCCTTGAGCCAGACCGGCGACCGCCGAAATAGGCAGTGGCACGATAGTGGCAGTTCGAGGCGCGTAATTTATAGTAATTCTCATATAGATTTAAAGTATTGCTTCACCTTGCCTGACAAATAGTCCTGCTCGAGCACCTGCACACCCCTTCACCTGTAGGAGCTGTCGAGTGCAACGAGGCTGCGATCTTTTGTTCTTGCTTTTAAAAACAAGATCAAAAGATCGCAGCCTCGTTGCACTCGACAGCTCCTACACAGGTGTTACGCCATATGTCTGCGGCTAAATTCCACGCTGCCTTCATCGTTTACAGGACAGCTCCCCGTCCCTTTGAGCGACGGGCCGATATCCATTGGCCGGAACCCTGCATGAAACGTCCCCGACAGACCCGACGCGCCCTGCTTGTAGCACTTTGTCTGATCCCCGTTATCGCCGTGGCCGCCTGGCAGATCATCCCGCCCGGCCGCGACCAGTTCGCCACCGTTCAGGTCACCCGCGCCGACATCGAAAGCAGCGTCACCGCGCTGGGTACCCTGCAACCTCGACGCTATGTCGACGTCGGTGCCCAGGCATCCGGGCAGATCCACAAGATCCACGTGGAAGTCGGCGATGTGGTGAAGGAAGGCCAGTTGCTGGTGGAGATCGATCCGTCCACGCAACAGGCCAAACTCGACGCTGGACGTTTCTCCATCGAAAACCTCAAGGCGCAGCTGCAGGAACAACGGGCGCAGCACGACCTCGCCCGGCAGAAATTCCAGCGCCAGCAGAACCTCAAGGCCGGTGGCGCCACCCGTGAAGAAGACGTGCAGACCGCCGAGGCCGAACTGCGCGCCACCCAGGCCCGTATCGACATGTTCCAGGCGCAGATCCGCCAGGCCCAGGCCAGCCTGCGCAGCGATCAGGCGGAGCTGGGTTACACCCGAATCTATGCGCCCATGAGCGGAACCGTCGTTGCACTCGACGCCCGGGTCGGCCAGACCCTCAACGCCCAGCAACAAACGCCACTGATTCTGCGCATCGCCAAGTTGTCGCCGATGACCGTCTGGGCCGAGGTGTCGGAAGCCGACATCGGTCACGTCAAACCCGGCATGACGGCCTGGTTCACCACCCTCAGCGGAGGCAACCGTCGCTGGAACAGCACCGTGCGGCAAATTTTGCCGGTGCCGCCCAAGCCACTGGACCAGACCAGTCAGGGCGGCGGCAGCCCGGCCAGTTCGAGTAAAAGCGGCAGCGCTCGCGTGGTGCTGTACACCGTATTGCTGGACGTCGATAACGCCGACAACGCGCTGATGGCGGAAATGACCACGCAAGTCTTCTTCGTCGCCGAGCAGGCGAAAAACGTCCTCACCGCGCCCATCGCAGCCCTGCAAGCCGGTGCTGGAACGGACAATCAGACCGCACAAGTCGTCGCCAAAAACGGCCGCATCGAGCAGCGCGACGTCCGCACCGGCATCAGCGATCGCCTGCGGGTGCAGATCCTCGACGGCTTGCAGGAAGGCGATCACCTGCTGATCGGCCCGGCCGACGGGAGTGGCGGCTGAATGCAGACGCCCCTGATCGACCTGCAGGACATCCGCAAAGCCTACGGCGGCGGCGATTCACCGGAAGTTCACGTACTGCGTGGCATCGACCTGTCGATCCATGCCGGGGAGTTCGTGGCGATCGTCGGTGCCTCCGGCTCCGGCAAGTCGACGCTGATGAACATCCTCGGCTGCCTCGACCGCCCGACCTCGGGCGAATACCGTTTCGCCGGGGAAAACGTCGCCGCACTCGACAGCGACGAACTGGCCTGGCTGCGCCGCGAAGCCTTCGGCTTTGTGTTCCAGGGTTATCACCTGATCCCGTCCGGTTCGGCCCAGGAAAACGTCGAGATGCCGGCCATCTACGCAGGCTTGCCGGCCGCCGAACGCCACGCCCGCGCCGCCGCCCTGCTCGACCGCCTCGGTCTGGCCTCGCGCACCGGCAACCGTCCGCACCAGCTCTCCGGCGGTCAGCAACAACGGGTGTCCATCGCCCGCGCCTTGATGAACGGCGGCCACATCATCCTCGCCGACGAACCTACCGGCGCCCTCGACAGCCACAGCGGTGCCGAGGTCATGGCCCTGCTCGACGAACTGGCGAGCCAGGGCCACGTGGTGATCCTCATCACCCACGACCGCGAAGTGGCGGCCCGGGCCAAACGCATCATCGAAATTCGCGACGGACTGATCATCAGCGACAGCGCCAGGGACAATCCCGAAGCGCAGACGTCGGCCAATCCCGGCGCGCTGCAAGCGGTGGACTTACGCAAGCGCCTGACCGAAGGCGCCGAAGCCACTGGCGCCTGGAAAGGCGAACTGGTAGATGCGGTGCAAGCCGCGTGGCGGGTGATGTGGATCAACCGCTTTCGCACCGCACTGACGTTGCTCGGGATCATCATCGGCGTCGCGTCGGTGGTGGTGATGCTGGCCGTCGGTGAAGGCAGCAAGCGCCAGGTGATGGCGCAAATGGGCGCGTTCGGCTCCAACATCATTTACCTCAGCGGCTCGTCGCCAAACCCGCGAACGCCGCTGGGCATCGTCACCCTGGATGACGTTGCGGCGGTGGGAAGCCTGCCGCAAGTGACACGGATCATGCCGGTCAATGGCCAGGAGGCCGGGGTGCGTTTCGGCAATCTCGACCATTTGAGTTACGTCGGCGGCAACGACACCAATTTCCCGGCGATTTTCAACTGGCCGGTGGTGGAAGGCAGCTACTTCACCCAGGAAGATGAACGCAACGCGGCGGCAGTCGCGGTGATTGGCCACAAGGTGCGGACCAAGTTGCTCAAGGACGTTGCCAACCCGATCGGCCAATACATCCTGATCGAAAACGTGCCGTTCCAGGTGGTCGGCGTGCTCGCGGAAAAAGGCGCCAGCTCGGGCGACTCCGACAGCGACGACCGCATCGCTATCCCCTATTCCGCTGCCAGCGTGCGGCTGTTCGGCACCCACAACCCCGAATACGTGGCTATCGCCGCCGCCGATGCGCGCAAGGTCAAAGAGACCGAAAAAGCCATCGAGCAATTGATGCTGCGCCTGCACAACGGCAAGAAGGATTTCGAGCTGACCAACAACGCCGCAATGATTCAGGCCGAGGCACGCACGCAAAATACCCTGTCGCTGATGCTCGGTTCGATTGCTGCGATTTCGTTGCTGGTGGGCGGGATCGGTGTGATGAACATCATGCTCATGACCGTGCGCGAACGCACCCGCGAGATCGGCATCCGCATGGCCACTGGCGCCCGCCAACGGGACATCCTGCGCCAGTTCCTCACCGAAGCGGTGATGCTCTCGGTGGTCGGCGGGCTTGCCGGGATCGCCTTGGCGATGATCGTCGGCGGCGTGCTGATCCTCAGCGAAGTCGCCGTCGCGTTCTCCTTGATAGCGGTGCTCGGCGCCTTCGGCTGCGCTCTGGTCACCGGTGTTGTCTTCGGCTTCATGCCGGCCCGCAAAGCTGCCCGACTCGACCCGGTCACGGCCCTTACCAGTGAATGATCGATCTATGAAGCCGCAACTCAGCCTGCTGACCCTATGCCTGTTGCTCGGCGCCTGCGGCAGTCCCGCCCAGCGTCCGGACAGCGGCCTCCAGCCGCCCGCTGCCTGGCAATCGCCACACACTCAAAGCGCTACTCGCAGCAACCTGCAATGGTGGACGCAGTTCGGCAGCCCGGAGCTTGATCGCCTGATCGAACAGGCGCGGGTCGGCAGTTACGACCTGGCCGCCGCCATCGCTCGGGTGCGCCAGGCTCAGGCCGACACGGTGATTGCCGGCGGCACGCGGCTGCCGGAGGTCAAGGCCGGCCTGAACGCCAATCGGCAGAAACTATTGCGCGGCAACGGCTACAGCCAGCTCGATGCCGACGGCGACAACAAGGCCGTCGATTACTTTAACGCCAACCTCACCGCCACTTACGAAGTCGACTTCTGGGGCGGCCAACGCGCCTCCCGCGACAGTGCGCAATTCGGCTTACAGGCCAGCGAATTCGATCAGGCAACGGTGGAGTTGACGCTGCTCAGCGGCGTGGCCAACAGCTACGCGCAAAGCTTGTCGTTGCGTGAGCAAAGTCGCATCGCCGAACTGAACCTGGCGAACGCGCAGAATGTTTTGAAACTGGTGCAGACGCGTTTTGACTCAGGCTCGGCAACCGCGCTGGAACTGGCGCAGCAGAAGAGCCTGGTCGCCGCGCAACAGCGGCAATTGCCACTGGTGCAGCAACAGGCTCAGGACGCACAGATCAGCCTCGCCGCCCTGCTCGGCCGGCCGGTGCAGGAGTTGTCTTTGGGTCAGGAACGCTTTGATCAACTGGCATGGCCGACCATTGGCGCTGGCCTGCCCAGCGAGCTGATCAGTCGTCGCCCGGACATCGCCCGCGCCGAAGCGCAATTGGCCGCCGCACAAGCCGACGTCACCGTCGCCCGTGCCGCCATGCTGCCGGCTGTGACCCTCAGCGCAGAAATAGGCTCCGGTGCCGACCGCGCCGCCGACGTCCTGCGCAACCCCTTCTACAACCTCACCGCCGGACTGCTCGCGCCGGTCTTCAACAATGGTCGCCTGAGCGCCGAGCGCGACAAGGCCACGGCCCGTCAGGAAGAACTGCTGGAGACGTATCGCGGGGCGATCATCAATGGCTTCGCCGATGTGGAAAAAGCGTTGAACAGCATTCGCGGTCTGGACGAACAGCGGCAGTGGCAAGGTGAAGAGCTGAACCAGGCGCAAACGGCCTTCAACATTGCGCAAAGCCGTTACCAAGCCGGTGCCGAGGATTTGCTGACGGTGCTGGAGACACAGCGCACGCTGTATGCGGCGCAGGATTTGAATGTGCAGCTGCGGTTGTCGCGGTTGCAGGCGAGTATTGCGTTGTACAAAGCGCTCGGCGGAGGGTGGCAGGCGTTGTAATGCGGCGTCTGTCAGGCCGCCTTCGCGAGCAAGCCCGCTCCCACATTTGATCAGCGCCGAATACAAATTCTGTGTCCGCTGGAGATCAGTGTGGGAGCGAGCTTGCTCGCGATTGAACGATTACTCGGTAATCAAACCGGACTTTGTTTAGCCTTCAAATACCGCGCATACCAAGGCCGCTGCGGCACCTTGCGGAACAGATCCGCCAGTTTCTTCTCGTCATCACCAAAGGTAATCCGCAACGCCAGCTTCATGGTTTCCGGGTCCATCTCCACCGATTTGCCAGTCTGCAACCCCGGCGTAGTACTGCAACCATGGGTGCTCGGGCCGAGCCACGGGTCGTCGATCTCGACCCAACGCCCAGGCGCAAACCACGCCACGCCATTGACCTCAAGCCGACTGACCTCCCCCGGATGAAAGCGCTCGTGCGCGCGGAACCAGTCTTCCAGTCGATCATCGATCCAGCCGTGAAAATGCCAGAACACCGGGTTTACATGAGACGAAAACGGGTCGCCGAGGAAGTCGTTTTCCGGCGCATACCAGCGTGCGGAAAAGTCCGCCGGATCCCGGGCAAACGGCACGGGATGGCCATTGGATGGATCACGCGGCACCGAGGCCCAACGCATGTGCAGCCAGTCGTGCAGCCCCAATTCGACCTCTGAACCGAACTGACCCAGGGTCAATTTCGACAGATAACGCGGATCGCGGTACTGCGATTCCCAGACCTGGAAATTGCTGTGGTAGGTCTCGGCGGTCTTGATGTCGCTGACCCATTGCGCGTATTCGGCATCGTCGTCGGCCAGCCAGGTCGGCGGCAGCGCAGTGCCGTCGTGGTTGTCGAAATAACGGGCGAACCCAACGCGATCACGCGCCAGTTCCGGCTGTGGCAACGGGAAGTGTTGCCAGGACGGCAAGTCCTGCAGGGAGCGCGCCTTGCCTAGCATGTGCCGGTGCATGAAGAAGAAATCCACGCCTGAGCCGTTACGATCCTTGCGCGCGCCACGGGCATCACGCTCCTTGTCCCGCGGGCCAGGCTGCCAGCCAATGCCACGCAGGGCGCCGCGCTTGTCTTCGGACAGGGTGTGCCATTTGTCCCGGGAGGCATGCCAGAGCTGGTGAAACAGTCGATGCTCGGGCGAAACCAGCCAGGCCAGCAACGTCGGATTGAGACCGCTGCGCTCGCGGGCTTCGGGGAACACGCGCTTGACGGCAATGAAGCGGTTGTCCTGGGCCGTCAACATTAACGGACGGTCCAGATTCACCACCCGACCACTGAGAGTGCCGCTGCCAGCGTTGCCGAAACCGGCCCAGACTTCGTCCAGCGCCATGCTGAATTCATAATCCGCCGAGCCGCTGGCGCTGAGCAGTCGCCAGCTCAATTGCGCCGGTTTGGCGCCGGCCAGATCGCCGAGTACCCAATAACGCGGCGTTTCGTTCGAGCGCAAACGCTCGGCGGTGTCGAGAAACCCGCTCAGGCCGCGACCTTTGTGACCGATGTCGAGGAACACCTCCAGCCCGTCCCGTGGCAGGCCTTCGATGCCAGCGTCTGGCCCTTCGAAACGAATCTGCCAGACACCGCGCAAGGTGTTCGCCAAGTGCTGGCCAGCGACATCCGCGACATCGAATGACGCTTCGCCGGGGGTGATCGTCGGATCCGGTTTCGTCCATTCACGATGCCCATAAAAAGCCGCAGGCACGGCGGCGCCGGTCAGCGCCAGGCCTGCCATGAACCATCGTCGAGAAATCGTCATTGCCCTACCTGTGTCAGCCATGAAGCAGGCTTTATCCAAGCTAGAACGTTTGTTGCCCTCCGAAATTTATGGTGCCTCGAAAAGATCGCAGCCTTCGGCAGCTCCTTGTATGTTGACCTTGATTCCAACGAGAGAGGTTACGCTCAAGGATTCATACAACAGCAAGTGCGTTTCTGGGGGAGGCCGATCGCTCCTGAAGGCAGGATTTGCTCCTGACCTTGTCTGTAGAGAGGCCCCCCCGCCTCATTGCCCACCACGAAGAGTATCGAGAAGCCGACAAGTCGGACTTCGCATTACAAGGTTGCAGTGGCATGAAGTTCGAGGTCGGGGGAACCAGGAGCAATCTTACCGAAAGTCAGGGAAGTGAAAAGCATGAATACTCATGTCGGCATAGACATTGGTGCGCGCACGTCTGTCATGGGATGGCGGCAGAGCGGTAGAACATCAGGCCAGTGGGATATTCAGCACACGCCCAAAGGACGTAAGGCTGCCGTGACAAAAATGTTGGGTCTCAAACCGCTGAGCGTGGTCATGGAGGCCACCGGCATTTACTACCTGGATCTTGCATTGGAGTTGCACGCCGCCGGCCTGCCGGTCTCGGTGATCAACCCCAAAAGCTTCCACAATTTTGCAAAATTGATGCTGCAAAACAGCAAAACTGACCAGATAGACGCTCAATTGCTGGCTGAATATGGCGAGCGCATGACTCCCAGGCTTTGGGTTGCGCCTACTGCCGATCAAATGACGCTGCGTGCGATTGGCCGCCATATCAATCGGCTGATTGGTCATCGAACACGAGCCAAAAACGAATTACACGCGCTACAAGCGACAGAAACGAGTGTGGAGCTGCTGATCGAGGATGAGAAAGAGGCGATTGCAGGGCTGGACACACGGATTGATCGCTTGAAGAAAGCCGCACGTGATGCCATCGCCAAATGCCCGGATCTGAGTTTGCAGTTTCGCTGCATGATGGCGGCCCCCGGCGTTGGAGAAGCCTCAGCCATCGCCGCACTGGCTGAGCTGACGACCCTTCCGGTAACGCTTAAATCGGCGCAGGTAAGCCGCTATGCAGGCCTGGATGTCAGGTTGACCCAGTCAGGCACCAGCGTGAACCGACCAGGGCGAATGTCCAAATGCGGTAATGCTTACTTGCGCGCAGCGATGTTCATGCCGGCGATGACGGCAATTCGTTGTGATGAGAATGTGAAGGCCTTCTACGAGGCTCTGGTAGCGCGCGGCAAGAAGAAAATGCAGGCCATCGGTGCGGTCATGCGCAAATACCTAACCGGGTTATGGGCATGCATGCGCTCCGGAGAAGAATTTAATACGGCCAAGCTTTTTAGCGAAAAACATCTCGCGAAAGCTTGACCGTGAACAGAGTATCTACAGGTGTACGCAGCCCCAATGTAGGAGCTGCCGAAGGTTCGGGCCGCGTTCGGACGATCTTTTCGGGGGAGATCTAAATTTTCTGGCCTGCCACTCGTTCTTCCCAGATAGCAAAGGCCCCTGTGCCTGCCCCCCCAACGGCGAACCTGACTGAGACGGCAATGACAAAACCACGTTCGAAAAAGGCTCTTTACATCGGCCTGCCGCTGGCCCTGGCGATCAGCGCCGGTGCAGGCTTTGCGGCCTGGGATTACTGGTTCAAGGACAATCCCGGTTACCCGGTCAAGGTGATGAAACAGGCCGATGAACTGCACGAGCGAATCCTCTCCTTCGACAGCCACGTCACCGTCCCGCTGGACTTTGGTACCGCCGGCAATGAAGCCGACAAGGACGGCACCGGGCAATTCGACCTGGTCAAAACCGGGCGCGGACGTTTGTCCGGCGTGGCGCTGACGATCTTTGGCTGGCCGGAAATCTGGAACGGCGCCAACGCCCCGCACCGCCCAACCGCCGGTTTCGTCGACGAAGCACGGTTCGAGCAGGAAACCCGCTACAAAATCATCAGCACAATGGTTCGCGACTTCCCCAATCAGGTCGCCATCGCCTACACCCCCGACGATTTCCGCCGCCTGCATGGCGAAGGCAAGTTCGCGATCTTCATGAGCATGCTCAACGCCTATCCGCTGGGCAACGACCTGAACGCCCTGGACAAGTGGGCAGCCCGCGGCATGCGCATGTTCGGCTTCAGCTATGTGGGCAACAACGCCTGGGCTGACTCATCCCGGCCGTTGCCGTTTTTCAACGATTCCCGCGACGCCCTTGGCGGCCTCTCGGAGATCGGCAAGCAGGCCGTGCATCGCCTCAACGACCTCGGCGTGATCATCGACGTTTCGCAGATGTCGACCAAGGCGCTGGAGCAAGTTGCCCAGCTGAGCCGTGCGCCGATGGTCGCGTCCCACTCGGCGCCGCGAGGGCTGGTGGACATCCCGCGCAACCTCAGCGACCAGGAAATGCAGCTGATCAAGAACAGCGGCGGCGTTGTGCAGATTGTCGGTTTCCCGACCTACATCCGCCCGCTCAGCCAGGCCACCCAGGACAAACTCAACGCCCTGCGCGCACGCTTCGACCTGCAACCGCTGCAAGGCCTGGAGATGGCGCTGATGCCGGGCGATCCGGTGATCACCGTCTGGTCCGAGCAACGTTTCGGCGAGTACGCCAGTCAGCTCTATGCCATCGTCGATGAAGAACCCAAGGCCACACTCAAGGACTACGGCGACGCGATCGACTACGCGGTGAAGAAAATCGGCATCGACCACGTCGGCATCAGTTCCGATTTCAACGATGGCGGCGGCCTGGACGGCTGGAAAGACGTCAGCGAGGCACGCAACGTAACGGCCGAGCTGATCAGTCGCGGCTACGGCGAAGCCGATATCGCCAAGCTCTGGGGCGGCAACTTCCTGCGGGTCTGGGACCAGGTGCAGAAGTCTTCCAAGCCTGTGGCAAAAAACTGATCCCCTCTTTTGCAAAAGCGAATCTTGCTCATGACCAACCGTCGTTCATTCCTCAAGCAGGCCGGCATTCTCGCGGCCGGCCTGCCCCTGGGCGCTGCCGTGAACCTGCCGGCGCTGGCCGCCAATCCGGCGCCGCTGCCAAAGGATAAATGGGCGCAACTACGCCAGATGTTCAATCAGGACCCGGATTACCTGCACTTCGCCAACTTTCTGGTGACCTCACACCCAAGACCGGTGCGTGACGCCATCGACATGCACCGCGCCAACCTCGACCGCAACCCCGGCCTGGCCATGGACTGGGACCTTGGGGAAACCGAAAAGCGCGAGCAGGAAGTGCGCGTCTGGGCCGGCCGTTACCTAAAGGCCAAGCCCGACCAGATCGCCCTCACCGGCAGTACCACCGAAGGCCTTTCACTGATCTACGGCGGCATTCATGTGCGCCCCGACCAGGAAATCCTCACCAGCGAACACGAACACTACGCCACGAACTATGCCCTGGCTTACCGTCAGCAAAAGGACGGCGTCAAGGTTCGCAAGCTCAAGCTGTTCGAGAACAGTCAAAGCATTTCCGTGGATGAAGTGCTGGGCTCGATTGCCAAAGGCATTCGCCCCGAAACCCGAGTGCTCGGCATGACGTGGGTGCAATCGGGCAGCGGCGTCAAACTGCCGATCGGCGAAATCGGCAAACTGGTGGACGAGCAGAACCGCAATCGCGCAAAAAAGGACCGCATCCTGTATGTGGTCGACGGCGTCCATGGCTTCGGCGTCGAGGACCTCGACTTCCCCGACATGCACTGCGATTTCTTCATCGCCGGCACGCACAAATGGATGTTCGGCCCGCGCGGTACCGGGATCATCTGCGCCCGTTCGGCCGAGCTCAAGGACGTGACGCCGACCATCCCGACGTTCTCCGAAGCCACCACCTTCTCGACCATCATGACCCCCGGCGGCTATCACAGCTTCGAACATCGCTGGGCCCTGAACGAAGCTTTCAAGCTGCACCTGGACCTGGGCAAGGCCGAGGTGCAGGCACGCATCCACGCGCTCAATACCTATGCGAAAAACCGCTTGCTGGAGCACCCGCAGATCGAATTGGTGACGCCAAAGAGCCCGGACCTGTCGGCCGGTTTTACCTTCTTCCGGATCAAGGATCGCGACTGCGAAAAAGTCGCCGTCCAACTGATGGAAAACCGCGTGGTCTGCGACTCGGTGGACCGCGACGTCGGCCCGGTGATCCGCATCGCCCCCGGCCTGCTCAACACCGAAAACGATATCGACCGTTTCATGGCGCTGCTGAGCAAGATCGCGTGATGCTGAACCCTGTGGGAGCGGGCTTGCTCGCGAATGCGGACTGCCAGTCAACATGGGTGTCGACTGACACGCCCTCTTCGCGAGCAAGCCCGCTCCCACATTGGACCGAGCGTGACACCCCGCTTTTCTTTAATCGAGATGACGCATGAACAGTGATCTGTTACCCCGCCCGCTCAAGGCACTCGCCCTGACCGCCCTCATGGCCGGTCTACTGTCGACCACCGCCCAGGCGGCCGCCGCCCCGCAACCGGGCAAAGTGTTCAAAGACTGCCGAGACTGCCCGGAAATGGTCGTGCTGCCCGCCGGCACCTTCACCATGGGCACCCCCGATGACGAAGTCGGTCGCGAACCCGATGAAGGTCCGATGCATGACGTGACCTTCGCCAAGCCGTTCGCCATGAGCCGCTTCCAGGTCACCGCCGGTGAATGGGACAGCTACGTGCGCGACAGTGGTGTGACCATCGCCAATGGCGACACCCGGCCGGGCCGCGAGTGCGTCGCCAGCAAGCCGCGCTATCCGCAAAGTCCGCGTCAGCCAGCGGTGTGCATGAACTTCGACGACGTGAAGAACTACGTCGCCTGGCTGTCGAAAAAAACCGGGCAGACGTACCGCATGGTCAGCGAGGCCCAACGCGAATATGCCGCGCGTGGCGGCAGCAAAGGGCCGTTCCCCTTCCCGTTCGATGAAGGCAAGGAATACAGCATCGCCAAGCACGCCAACACCTATGGCCCGGCGGACGGTTACAGCTACAGCTCACCAGTGGGCAGCTACCCACCGAACGCCTTTGGCATGTACGACATGCACGGCAACGTCTACGAATGGGTCGAGGACTGCGAACACCCTGATTACGTCGGTGCGCCCACCGATGGCAGCGCCTGGGTCGAGCCTAAATGCGAAGCCGTGCGGATTCGCGGTAACGACTGGGGCGAAGCGCCGGTGTTCTCGCGCTCCGGCAACCGCAACAGCCAGTACCCGCAAGAGCGCGGCGACTGGATGGGGTTCCGCATCGTGCGCGATCTCTAAGACACACCCCCAATCCTGTGGGAGCGAGCTTGCTCGCGATGACTGCATCACAGTCGATAGATATGTCGACTGTCAGTCCGCTATCGCGAGCAAGCTCGCTCCCACAGGGTCATGTGTTTGAGTCGCGATCGCCGCCAGTCGGCGCCCTTCTAAATTAAGCCTTCCACCAGACGTTCTACAGGGTATCTGCCTTTACGACCCAAGGAACTGTCTTCCATGACCCAGCCTACCCGTGGCGCCATCGGCGAATTGTTCGCCCTGTTGAAACCCTTTCGGCTCATCGTCGCCGCGTCCATTTTCCTGGGCATGGTCGGCGGCCTGAGCGTCACGGTATTGCTGGCGACCATCAACAACGCCCTGCATTCGGACACCGGCCTGACCCAAGGCGTCGTCGCCCTGTTCGCCGGCCTGTGCCTGCTGGCACTGGCCAGTTCGATCTGCTCGGACATCGGCACCAACTATGTCGGCCAGCACATCATCGCCAAACTGCGTAAACAGCTGGGCGAGAAAGTCCTGTCGGCGCCGATCGAACAGATCGAGCGCTATCGCAGCCACCGTCTGATCCCGGTGCTGACCCACGACGTCGACACCATCAGCGACTTCGCTTTCGCCTTCGCGCCGCTGGCCATTTCCGTCACCGTGACCTTGGGCTGCATGGGCTACCTGGCCATTCTGTCGTGGCCGATGTTCCTGATCATGGTCGCCGCCATCCTGATCGGCACAGCGATTCAGGCCTACGCCCAGAGCAAAGGGGTGCAGGGTTTCATGGCCGCCCGAGAGGCCGAAGATGAACTGCAAAAGCACTACAACGCGATTGCCGAAGGTGCCAAGGAATTGCGCATTCATCGCCCACGCCGCCAGCGCATGTTCGTCTCGGGCATCAAGGCCACGGCCGAGTTCATCTGCAACACCCAGGTGCGTTCGATCAATACGTTCGTGATTGCCAAGACCTTCGGCTCGATGCTGTTCTTCGTGGTCATCGGCCTGGCCCTCGCGCTGCAAACCTTCTGGCCGAGCGCCGACAAAACCGTGATGAGCGGTTTCGTGCTGGTGCTGCTTTATATGAAAGGCCCGCTGGAGCATTTGATCAGCACCTTGCCGATCGTCAGCCGCGCGCAGATCGCCTTCCGCCGCATCGCCGAACTGTCGGAGCAGTTTTCCACCCCGGAACCTCATCTGTTGCTGAGCGATAAAGGCAACGTCAAGCAAGCGGTACACGAACTGAAACTGGCCGATGTACGTTTCAGCTTCCCGGCTGCCGAAGGTGCTGCACCGTTCCAGCTAGGGCCGGTCAACCTGACGATCAAGCAAGGCGACATCACCTTTATTGTCGGCGAGAACGGGTGCGGCAAGACCACGCTGATCAAACTGCTGCTGGGCCTGTACACGCCGCAGCAGGGTGCAATCCACGTCAACGGCGAAGTGATCGACGCCGCCAACCGCGATGACTATCGCCAGTTGTTCACCACCATTTTTGCCGACTATTACCTGTTCGATGACGTGGTCCAGGGCGATACGCACATCCCCGAAGACGCCAACAAATACCTGCAACGGCTGGAGATCGCGCACAAGGTCAGCGTCAAGGACGGCAACTTCACCACCACCGACCTCTCCACCGGCCAGCGCAAACGCCTGGCATTGGTCAATGCGTGGCTGGAGGAACGTCCAGTGCTGGTGTTCGATGAATGGGCAGCCGACCAGGACCCGACCTTCCGACGGATCTTCTACACCGAGCTGCTGCCGGACCTCAAGCGTCTGGGCAAGACCATCATCGTGATCTCCCACGATGACCGTTATTTCGACGTGGCGGACCAACTGGTGCGCATGGAAAGCGGACGGGTCGTCACCGAACTGGCCCCTGCCTGAAACAGAAAACCGAGGTCTGTGTAGCAGCTGGCGAAGCCTGCGTTCGGCTGCGCAGCAGTCGCCAATTCAGCTCGCGAGGTCTTCCTGATGCACCGCGGATTCTGGTTTTACGACTGCTTCGCAGCCGAACGCAGGCTTCGCCAGCTGCTACATAGATCGCGTTGCGGCGGCCTTCATAAATTTATTTAACGGGTTTCTTTCCGGTTTTACGCTCGTGCTGCGTCTAATAATCATTCCTATTAACAAAAACTCTGCACAACACTTTTTCAGGAGCTCAGGTAAGTAATGCGACCTCAAACACGCCGCACACCTCTCGCGCTGGCCGTACAGCGCCCGACTTTGCATCGCACCCTGTTCACTAGCGTACTGCTGACCGCCACCTTGCTGGGGAGCTCGATGGCCAATGCTGCACCTGTAAAAGTGAACATTGCAGGTCAATCGCTTTCCAACGCGCTGACCGAACTGGGCATGCAGACCAACCTGCAAATCCTCTACAGCCCGGATCAGGTTGCAGGGATCAAGTCTCGCGCGGTGTCCGGTTCACTGGAACCGTCCGATGCCCTCGCCGCCCTGCTGAAAGGCACTGGTATTTCGTTCCAGATCAGTGGTAATACCGTCACCCTGGTGTCCGGCGGCGGCTCGAGCCTGCAACTGGGCGCGACCACCATTTCCGGCCAGGCCCTGGGCCTGACCACTGAAGACACCGGTTCCTACACCACCGGCGCCACCACCACCGCGACCAAACTGCCGCTGACCCTTCGCGAAACACCGCAATCGGTGACCGTGGTGACGCGTCAGCAAATGGACGATCGCGGCGCCAAGAGCGTCGGCGACGTATTGCGCAACACCCCCGGCATCACGGCGCAGAAGTACGACAGTGACCGTACCGAGTTTTCCGCCCGTGGCTTTGCCATCACCAACTTTCAGTACGATGGCGTCAACATCCCGTACGACGGCGTTTACGGTGAAAACCCTAACAACAGCGACGACGCCGCCAGCCTCGATCGCGTCGAAGTCATCAAAGGCGCCACCGGCCTGATGACCGGCGCGGGCGACCCGTCTGCCACCGTCAACCTGGTGCGCAAGAAACCGACCAAGGACTTCAAGGCATCGGTCAGCGCCACCGCTGGCTCCTGGGACAACTACCGCACCGAAGGCGACATCTCCGGTTCGCTGAACGATTCCGGCAGCGTGCGCGGCCGCTTCGTCGGTGCCTTGCAGGACAAAGATTCGTACATCGATCATTACAGCCAGAAGAAAGACCTGTACTACGGCATCCTCGAAGCTGACCTGACCGATGACACCCTGTTGACCCTGGGCGTCGACAAGTCCAGTGCCACCCCGCGCGGCAGTTCCTGGACCGGTAACGCGCCGTACTTCACCGACGGTGGCCGCACCGACTTCTCTCGCAGTTTCAACCCGGGTGCCGACTGGAGCCGTCGTGATTTCGACAGCACCACTTACTTCGCATCGCTGGAGCAAGCGCTGGCCAATGACTGGAAATTCAAGGCCAGCTTCGACCAGAAAACCACCGATCATGACACCCAACTGGCCTCGGCCAGCGGTGGCAGCCCGGACCGCGCCACCGGCGAAGGCATGTTCTTTTATTGGGGTCGCTGGGAAGGCCATCGCGTGCAGAACACAGCTGACGTGAACGTCTCGGGCCCGTTCAGCCTGGGCGGTCGCGAGCATGAACTGGTGGCAGGTTTCATGGCCTCCCACTCCCGTCAGACCGGTTCAACTTTCGATAGCAGCGCCTTCGGACAGGTGACGGGCAACATTTTTGACTGGGAAGGCCATCTGGCGAAACAGGACTTCCCGAAAAACGGCAAGTACGAGCGCACCCAGAGCCAGAACGGCGCTTACCTGGCCACGCGCCTGCGTCCGACGGACGACCTGTCGTTCATCCTTGGCGGCCGTGTGAGCACCTACAAGTACAACGAGGATTACTCCTACTATCCAGGCACCGGCCAGACCGACACCCACGCCAGCTACAAGGAACACGGCGTTGTCACGCCTTACGCCGGTGTGGTCTATGACCTGGACGATACCTATTCGGTCTACGCCAGCTACACCAAGATCTACCAGCCTCAGATCAACAAGGACATCAACGGTGCGACCCTGGCACCGGTCGAAGGCGACAGCTACGAATCCGGCCTGAAAGCGGCCTACTTCGAAGGCAAACTGAACGCCAGCCTGGCATTCTTCCGCATTGAGCAGGACAACGTCGCTCAATCGGTCGGCACCGATGTGAATACCGGCGATGGCATTTTCAAAGCCACCGACGGCGCCACCACCAACGGTGTGGAACTGGAACTGGCCGGCGAACTGGCACAGGACTGGAACGTGTCTGCCGGCTACACCTACGCCCGCACCCGTGACAAGGACGAACAACGCATCTTCGGTTTCCCGCTGGCCACCAGCAAACCGGAACACGTGATTCGTACGTTCACCACCTACCGTCTGCCCGGCGCGCTGGACCAGTTCACCGTCGGTGGCGGTGTCAGCTGGCAGAGCGCGTTTTACGGCCAGAGCTACAGCCCCAACGTGGGCGGTGGCGAGGGCGGCAGCACCTCTCTCAAACAAGGCGGCTACACCCTCGTGGACCTGATGACCCGTTATCAGTACGACGAACACCTGAGCTTCACCGCCAATGCCTACAACATCTTCGACAAGAAGTACGTGACGGGCCTGGGCAACTTCGGCACCACGTTCTACGGCGAGCCGCGTAACCTGCAGATCACCGCGAAGTATGATTTCTGAGTGGCTGAGCTGAAATGAAAAATGCCCGTATCGTGAGATGCGGGCATTTTTTTTATGGCTGTGAGATTTGTGTCGACTGTGATGCCGTCATCGCGAGCAAGCTCGCTCCCACAGTGGATCTGTGGTGGATACAAAACCTGCGTACGACCGAGATCAAATGTGGGAGCGGCGGTGCGACGATTCGACTTGCTCGCGAAGAACGATGACACGGTGGTGCTGGCTAGTCTGGATCATTCCCAGACTTCAGATCAAAGCCGCGAACGCACCCACTCCGCCACTTCCGCATGAATCCCCTCAACCTCCCCCAACAACCCCGCCATGCGCAAAAAGTCATGGGTCATCCCAGGCTGTTCCAGCAACGTCACCTCATTCCCGGCAACACGCAGCCGCTCGGCATACGCCACCCCTTCGTCATGCAACGGATCATGCCCGGCCAAATACACCAACGCCGGCGCCACACCCGAAAGATCCTCCGCCAGCAACGGCGAGCACCGCCAATCAGCCAGATCCTGCGGCGTGCGCCCGTAATGCGCATAGAACCAATCCAGCGTCGGCGTCTCCAGCAAATAACCCTCGGCGAAATCCCAATGCGACGCGCGCTTGGTCGTGGCATCCGTCACCGGGTACACCAACAGTTGCGCCTTCGGTTTCAACGCCAGTTCCTCAGGTTCACGCACGGCCATGATCGACAACACCGTCGCCAGCGTCGCACCCACGCTATCACCGGCCACGGCCACTCGCGTTGCGTCCAGGCCATGTGCCGCGCCCTCGCGCACCAGCCAGTTCCCCGCATCGCAGGCATCCTGCACCGGCGTCGGGAACCGCCATTCCGGGGCCAGACGATAATCCACCGTCAACAAGGCAAAACCGCCTTGGGAGGCCAGCCGCCGACACAACGCATCATGGGAATCGAGACTGCCGACCACATACCCGCCGCCATGGAAATACAACACCACCGGCTGCAACCCGTCGACCGATTGCCCGTTGCGATACACCCTTGCCGACAGGCTGTGGCCATCTCGCGCGGCGATGGTGAAGTCCTCGCAGGCAACGCTGTCCAGCGGCACATCGAGAAACCCCGACGACGCTTCGAAATCGAGCCGCGCCTGTTGCGGCGACTGTTCATGCATCGCGCGACTTTTGCCGGTCATCCGGCCGAACTCGGCGAGTTCTAGAAATGCTTCAAGTTCTGGCAACACGGACATGGGACGAATCCTTCTACACAAAGAGGTCAATACAAAATCCTGAAACGAGCGGAGCTTGTGTAGGAGCTGTCGAGTGAAACGAGGCTGCGATCTTTTGATCTTGATCTTAAAAAACAGGATCGAAAGATCGCAGCCTCGTTTCACTCGACAGCTCCTACAGGGGACCGTGGTGCTCCCGTTTATGCGATTGCCAAACGGCGTTCCAACAGGTCTTCAAGCTCATCCAGCAACTCATCACCGCGCAGCAGTTCGTAGTGCCCACCCACCAACAAGCGATCAACGCCATGGCTACCGACCTGGGCCTCGAACACCTGACGTTCGTCGTCGCGCTCGGCCACCCACCAGCGATGCGCCGTGACCTGGATCGCCGGCAGTTGCCGATGCGCCAGCGCCAGTTGCTTGAGGCGTGAGCCGGTGGCGAAGATCTGCGTGAGTTCCCCAGCCCCCAACGCCGCTTGCTCATTGGAACCGTGCATGGCCGCCTCGATCACCGCCGTGGAACCTTCGCGCTCATTCAAGTCAGCGGCTTTCAGCGCAATCAGCGCCTGAGCCTCATCGGCCGGCAGACCGAGCACAAATTTCAGGAAGTCGCCCAGGTCCTCGCGCCAGTCCCCCGCTTCTGCGGTGCCCGCCACGTAGCTGTCGACCAGTCCGGCAAACGCGACCGTCTCACCCCGGGTTTCCAGTTCGTGAGCAACCAGTTGCGTCAACGCCCCGCCCAACGACCAACCCAGCAAGTAATACGGCCCCTTGGCCTGCTGACTGCGAATCCGTTGCGCATAGGCCTGCGCCATCGCCAGCAGTGATTCGTCCTGCCAGTGCGGGTCAAGCAGCATGCGGCATTGCACGCCGTAGACCGTGCGCCGTCCTTCCAGTCGACGGGCCAGCGGTTCGTAGTCGAACACCGTGCCGAAACCGGCGTGCAGGCAGAACAGCGCCGGCACGTTCGGGATCCGCGCATTCAGCGCCAGCAACGGGTCCGGCGCAGACGCCGGCTCGGCCGCCTGATAGCCGCTAAGTTCGGCGATGCACGGCTTCTGCATCAGATCCCGCAGCTTCAATTCAAAGCCCAGTTGCGGCTGGCTGCGCACCCGCGAGATCACTTTGAGCACCTGCAACGAGTCGCCGCCCAGTTCAAAGAAGTTGTCGTCGATGCCCACTTGCGGCACGCCCAGCACCTCTTGCCAGATCGCGGTCAGCGCCATTTCCAGATCGTTGCGCGGCGCGCGATAACCGCCGAGAGCCCATTCAGGCGTAGGCAATGCGCGACGGTCGAGCTTGCCATTGGCCGACAGCGGGAAGCGCTCCAGCACCATGATCCGCGCCGGCACCATGTAGTCCGGCAGTTGCGCTTGCAGTTCAGACTTCAAGCGGCGATCAAGCCCAACAGCACCGGCAGCGACCACATAACCCACCAATTGCTTGCCGGTCGGCGTGTCGTGCACCACCACGGCGGCATCCTGCACCCCGGCGCAGTCGCGCAGGCGGGCTTCGATTTCGCCCAGTTCGATGCGGAAACCACGGATCTTCACTTGCTGGTCGAGACGCCCCAGGTAGTCGATCAACCCGCACTCGCGCTGGCGCACCAGGTCGCCGGTGCGGTACATGCGGCCACCGGCCTCGAACGGGTCAGGGATGAAACGCTCGGCGCTCATGCCGGGACGCTGGTGATAACCACGCGCCAGGCATTCTCCGCCCAGGTACAACTCGCCGCTGACACCGACCGGTAACGGATTGAGGTCGGCATCCAGCACGTACAAGCCACGCCCGGCCACACCACGACCAATCGGCGCATACGCCGCGTCGCAGGTTTCGCTTACCTCGGCACGCCACAACAGAGGCGTGACCACGGTCTCGGTCGGACCGTAACCGTTGACCAGACGCTGCGGACGCAAGGCGCGTTTGACCTGCTCGAAACTGGCCTCCGGCACCGCATCACCGCCAAAGCAATACACCTCGACCGCCGGTGGATTGCCCAAACGTTCAGCCACCTCGGCCATCTGTTGCAGGTACGCCGGCGGGAAGCAGGCCACGGTGACGCCGTGACGATGCAACACTTCCAGGGTTTGCTCCGGGGTCCACAAACTGTCATCGCGGATCACCAGACTGCCGCCGGCCAACAGCACGCTCAGCCAACGTTCCTGAGCGCCATCGAAGGCGAACGACATGAAGTGCAGCTCACGGCTGCGCGGTGCCAGTTCGTAGAGCTCGATGATGCCGCGGCAATGCCGGGCAATCGGACCACGCGCCACGGCCACGCCTTTCGGTTGACCGGTGGAACCGGAGGTGTAAATCAGGTACGCCAGGTGCCCCGGCAACGGTTTGGAAACCGGGAATTCGGTGTTGCCAGCAACGGCCAGTTGATCGAGCAACAGACGTGGCGGGCTGTCGGCCAGGGTCAGTCGTTCGCCCAGATCACTGTCGCAAAGCAACAGGCTGGCGGCCGAATCGCTGAGCATGTAGGCCAGTCGCTCGGCCGGGTACGCCAGGTCCAAAGGCAGATAAGCCGCCCCCGCCTTGAGCACCGCGAGGAACGCAACGATGGTGCGTTCGGAACGCGGCAGCGCCACCGCCACCAGACTTTCCGGGCCAATATCGCGACCGATCAATTGCAGCGCCAACCCATTGGCCTGCGCCTCAAGCTGTGCATAACTGACTTCCCGATCCTCGCAGATCAAGGCGATTGTCTGCGGCTGCGCTTTTACGTGCTGATTGAACGCGTGCAGCAAATCGGCGTTGTCGTCGGACACCTGCGGCAGACTCAAACGCGCCTCAGGCAAACCAATGTTGCCAAGCAGACGCGTGGCATCCTCCGGCAACGCACGCAACAAACCTTCGAGCTGTGCACGAATCCGCTCAACTTCCACGTCACTGAAGCGATCACGCAGGAACAGGTATTCGACTTCCAGGCCTTCTTCGTTGGCGCTGACCATCAAGTCCATCGGGAAGTTGGTCACCCCGCCACTGCCGACTTCGGCAAAGCGCAGCTCACCTTCCTCGCCCCCTTTCAAGGCGCGGTCCACCGGATGGTTTTCGAACACGATGATGCTGTCGAACAAGCCCTGACCACCCTGCCCGGCCCAGCGCTGAATGTCCGACAACGGCGTGTGCTCGTAGTCGCGGACCATCAGGTTGTAATCCTGCAAGGCACGCAACCACTCGCCCAACGGCTGTTGCGGATCGAGGGTCTGGATCACCGGCAAGGTGTTGATGAACAGACCGAGCATGTCCTGCGCGCCGACCAACCCGGTCGGACGCCCCGCCACCGTGGCGCCGAACGCGACACTGCGTTGGCCGCTGTGGCGTTGCAGCAGCAACAGCCACGCGCCTTGCACCAGTGTGTTGAGGGTCACGCGCTGACGCTTGGCGAAGCTGTGCAGTTTGCGCGTCGCCTCGGCGTCGAGGTTACTGTACATCACGCCGTGACCGGAGCCTGTCGCACCGGAAGCCTTGGCCAGAATGGTCGGTGCTTCGAGCAACGCCAGGCGCTCGCGCCAGAACCCTTGCGCCTGCGCACCGTCCTGGTGTTGCAGCCAGGCGATGTAGTCGGCGTAACGACCGGTCAGGGTTGGCAGGCTGTCGTTGTGGTACAGGCGCAGCATGTCGCCCAGCAGACGCGAGGCACTCCAGCCGTCCAGCAACAGGTGATGGTAGATCCAGATCATCTGGTAACGGTCATCACCCAGGCGAACCAGGATGAAACGCATCAATGGCGGGCAGCTCAGGTCGAAGCCTTTGGCTTGTTCCGCTGCGGCCAGTTCACTCAGCGCCTGCTCAGTATCGGTACGCTCGCGCCAGTCGAGTTCTTGGATCGGCAACTCGACGTCAGCGAACACCGCTTGCAGCGGATCGGCCAACCCATCGCGCCAGCGGAACGCGGCGCGCAGCACTTCATGACGCTCGACCAGCGTTTGCCACGCCGCGCGGAAACGCGGCACCTGCAAACCGTCCACCGCTACGCTCAACTGGTTGACGTAGGGGTTCAGCTCTGGCGAATCGAGGCAATGGAAAAGCATGCCTTGCTGCATCGGCGACAGCGGATAGAGATCTTGCAGCCCTTCACGGGCGGCGATGTCGATGTGCGGCACCAGCGCAAAAGCAGGGACATTCGGCGCTTCAACCAACGCCGCTTCACGACTGGTCGCCACCGCAGCGAGTGCACGAATGGTTTGCTGTTCGAACAGTTGCTTCGGACTGAACACCAGCCCGCGCTGCCCGGCACGACTCACCGCTTGCAGCGAGATGATCGAGTCACCGCCGAGCTCGAAGAAGTTCTCGGTAACACCCACCGACTCCAGCCCCAACAGCTCTTGCCAGATCGCCACCAGCAACGCTTCGGCTGGCGACGCAGCGGCCACCTGATCGTGGTTCTGCCGAGTGGCTTCAGGCGCTGGCAGGCCCTGGCGATCAAGCTTGCCGTTCGGCGTCAGCGGCAACGCGGCCAGGCACATCAAATGCGCCGGCAGCATGTGCGCCGGCAGACGGCTGCGCAGGTGCAACGTCAGCGCTTCACGCAAATCATGCTCATCGGCGAGCGGATCGCGGGGCACCACGTAGCCAACCAATTGGCGACTGACCGGGCCTTCGCGATCAATCACGAAGGCTTCACGCACGCCTTCGTGTTCCAGCAGGCAGGCTTCGATTTCGCCGAGTTCGATACGGAACCCGCGAATCTTCACTTGCTGGTCGATACGACCGAGGTATTCAACAACGCCGTCGGCACGGAACCGCGCGAGGTCGCCACTGCGGTACAAACGTGCGCCCGGCACAAATGGATCCGGCACGAAGCGTTCAGCGGTCAGGTCCGGACGTTGATGGTAACCCCGCGCGACGCCCTCGCCGCCCAGGTACAACTCACCCGCCACGCCAACCGGCAACGGCTGCAAGCCGCCGTCCAGAATATAGGCGCTGCGGTTGCCGACTGGCCGGCCAATGGGCATGAACGCCGAGTCGAATTCGGTATCCGGATACGCCAGCCAGATCAGCGGCGTGATCACCGTTTCGGTCGGGCCGTAGCCGTTGATCAGGCGCTTGGGTTGCAGCACCTGCTGGACCTCGTCGAACGCATGTTTGGCCATGCCTTCACCGCACGGGGTGTAGGAACGGATCGGCAGATCACGCCCCGCCTCGCCCATGAAATCGGCGATCTGCGACAGATAGGTCGGGGTGAAGCAGGCGATGGTGATGCCGTGCTTTTCAATCTCGGCGCAGGTGCGTTCCACGCTCCACAACTCGTCATCGCGCGGCATCACTGCCGAACCGAACACCAGCGGCGTGAGCCAGCGCTCGTGGGCGCCGTCGAAGCTGATCGAGGCAAATTGCAGCTCGCGATCGTCCGGGGTCATGCCGTACAACTCGCCGATCGACAGGCAATGCATGGCCAGCGGACCATGGGCCACGCTGACGCCTTTCGGCCGGCCGGTGGAGCCCGAGGTGTAAATCAGGTACGCGAGGTTTTCGCCGCAGGTCAGGTTGACCGGGTTGGTTTCAGCCATCGAGTCCAGCGCCTCACGGTCGACTTCCAGCACCGACAGGCCTTCCGGCAAGGGCAGTTTTTCCCGCAGCCACGATTGACTGATCAGCAGCGAAATGCCGCTGTCTTCCATCAGATAACGCAGTCGTTCGGCCGGGTACGCCGGGTCCAGCGGCACGTAAGCGCCGCCGGCCTTGAGGATCGCCAGCAGGCCAATGATCATCTCGGGTGAACGCTGCATCGCCAGGCCGACCCGCACTTCCGGGCCGATGCCCAGTGCGCGCAAGCGATGGGCCAATTGGTTGGCGCGACGGTTGAGTTGGTCGAAGCTCAATTCCAGATCGTTGAAGATCAGCGCCGTGGCGTCCGGTCGAACAACGGCCTGGGCCTCGATCAACTGATGCACGCAGAGCGGGTTTTCCGTCGCGGTGAACGGCGGGTTCCACTCCACTAACTGTTGCGCACGTTCCGGCGCGGTCAGCAGGTCCAGTTCACTCAATGCAGTGTCTGGCGCAGCGACCATCGCCGCCAGCAACGCGGCCAGATGCTCGCTCATGCGGGCAATCGCCTCGCCGCTGAAGTGGGCGCACTGGTAGCTCCAGTTCAGGCTGAGCTGGCTTTCGGCAGTGGCCGACAGGGTCAGCGGGAAGTTGGTGCGTTCGTGGTTCTGCGGGATCGAGAAGCTCAAACCGGCCGGCGCACCCTGCTGCAAGGCTTCAGCCACCGGGAAGTTTTCGAACACCAGCAGGCTGTCGAACAGCGGCTCGCCGGCACGCCCGGCCCAACGCTGAATGTCACCCAATGCGGTGAATTCATGCTCACGCAGTTCCAGGTTCTGCGCCTGCAAGCGGCTCAGCCACTGGGTGACGCTTTCGACCGCGTCTGGCGTGCTGATCACCGGCAAGGTGTTGATGAACAGTCCGAGCTGACTTTCAGCACCCGGCAAGTCCACCGGACGCCCCGCCACGGTCGCGCCGAAGGCGACGCTGCGTTGACCGCTGTAGCGTTGCAGCAAGAGTGCCCATGCGCCCTGGACCAAGGTGTTGAGGGTGACCTTTTGCTGACGGGCAAACTCGCTAAAGCGTTTGCTGGTGGCGACATCGAAGGTCTGACGATGGTCGGCAAATTCCGCCGTTGACAGGTTTTTACTGTCGCCATGGGCCAGGCTCTGCGCCAACAGGGTCGGGTTGTCGAGGGTCGCCAGTTGCTCGCGCCAGAAGATCTCGTCGGCGTGGGCATCCTGACGTTGCAGCCAGCCAATGTAATCGGCAAAACGCCCAATCGGCGCCTGCACGTCTTGCCCGGCATAACGCTGCAAGACTTCGCTCAACAACAGCGAGTTACTCCAGCCATCGAGCAACAAGTGATGGTGGGTGTAGATCAGTTGCTGACGCTCATCGTCAAGTCGTACCAGGGTCAAACGCATCAACGGCGCGCGAGTCGAATCGAGCTGCAAGCGTTCGCTGTCGATCAGTTGAACCAACGCTTCGGCCTGATCGCTGCGGCTGCGCCAGTCGAGGCAAGTCAGCGGCAATTGCAGGTGACGATGCACCAATTGCACCGGCGCTTCAAAACCGTCAGGGAAGTGGAAGCTGCTGCGCAGGATCGGATGGGTGTCGAGCACCGCTTGCCAGGCGCGACCCAGTCGATCGGCATCCAGGCCGCGGGCTTCGACGCTGAGCTGGTTCACGTAGGCGCCGGACTTCGACTCGTACAGGCTGTGGAACAGCAAACCGGCCTGCATCGGCGACAGCGGATACAGGTCCTCGATTTGCGCCGGAGGCACTGACAGACCATCGAGTTGCGCTTGAGTCAGACGCGCCAACGGGAAGTCCGCCGGGGTCACGCCGCCCGCGCCATCGCTCAGGCAATGGGCGATCAACGCCAGCAACTCACCGCGGAAATCCGCCGCCAGCGCTTCGATCTCGCGCAGGTCGAAGCATTCGCGGCTGAAGGTCCAGTCGAGTTTCAGTTCACCCCCATAGACCTGACCGTCCACCGATAGCCAGTTCGGCAACGGTGCGTCAGCCGATTGCGCGGCGCCGCTGGATTCGCGGGCCGGAGTGAACAGTGCGTCATCGGCAAAGCTCTGGTCGAACTGGCCGAGGTAGTTGAACGTCACGCGTGCTTGCGGCAACGCTGCCAGCGCCGCTTGGGTCGCGGCATCGCCCATGTAGCGCAACAGGCCGTAGCCCATGCCTTTACCCGGGATTTCGCGCAGTTGCTGCTTGATCGCCTTGATCGAACCCGAGAGGTCGGCGGTCGGCGTCAGGCGTACCGGGAACAGGCTGGAGAACCAGCCGACGGTGCGGGTCAGGTCGATGTCATCGAACAGCTCTTCGCGGCCATGGCCTTCGAGTTGAATCAGCGCCGATTCGTGGCCGGTCCAGCGGCTGAGGGTACGGGCCAATGCGGTCAGCAGCAGGTCGTTGACTTGCGTGCGATAGATCGCCGGGGCCTGTTGCAGCAACTGGCGAGTCTGCTCGCGGTCAAGACCGATGCTCACACCTTGGCGCAGATGCCCGGCCTGACTGGCTTGAGCGTTGGCGGCTGGCAGCGAATCATTGGCGACGCTCAGTTGCGCCTGCCACCAGTTCAGTTCGCCGGCAGCGGTTTCGGAACGGGCATAGGCGTCAAGCTTGTCGGCCCAGGCCTGGAACGCACTGGTCTTCGGTGGCAATTCTTGCCCTCGGTAAGCGGCCTGCAAATCTTCCAGCAACACCCGCCAGGACACACCGTCCACCGCCAAGTGGTGGATCACCAACAGCAATCGCTGGGAACCATCCGCCTGGGCGATCAAAGCCACGCGCAGCAGCGGACCGTCTTGCAGACTGAGGCTGCGCTGGGCTTCATCGCACACCGATTCCAGCGAGGCATCGCTGGCTACGCGAGCGGTCCAGAGCATGTCGATGACGTCGGCGCTGTCGGCCCCGACATAACGCGCCGACCATTGGCCGTCGACCTGACTGAAGCGCAAACGCAGCGCGTCGTGTTGCTTGAGAAGACGTTGCAGCGCGGCTTGCAGGCGCGGCAATTCGAGGGTTTCGCGTGGAGTCAGCAGCACGGCCTGGTTCCAGTGCGCACGCTGCGGAATCGGCTCGTCGAAGAACCAACGCTGGATCGGCGTGAGTATTTGCACACCGTCCACCGGCCCTTGTTGCGCCAACGGTGCCGCCTGTTCTTTCACTACCGCAGCCAGCGCTTGCAAGGTCTGCTGCTGGAACAGGTCGCGCGGTTGCAGGCTCAGGCCGGCACGACGGGCACGGCTGACCACTTGAATCGAAATGATCGAGTCGCCGCCCAGCTCAAAGAAGTTGTCCTGACGCCCGACCTGCTCCACGCCCAACACGTCCTGCCAGATCTGCGCCAGCAGCTGTTCATGTTCGCTGCGTGGCGCTTCGAACGCGCGCGGGCTGACCTGTGCGATCGGCGCGGGCAGGCGTTTGCGGTCGAGTTTGCCGTTAGGGCTCAGCGGCATCTGCTCGATCAGCACGGTCTGCGCCGGCACCATGTAATCCGGCAGGCTGGCGAGCAAATGGCTTTTCAGGGTTTCGCGCCACACACCTTGTTGCTCGGCATCGACGTCCAGCAGTGCGCGATTTTGCGGCACCAGGTACGCGACCAATTGCTTACCGCTCGGGCCATCGAGGGCCAGCACCACGGCTTCCTGCACGTCGGCATGTTCTTGCAGGCGCGCTTCGATTTCCCCCAGTTCGATGCGCAAACCGCGAATCTTCACTTGATGGTCGATACGCCCGCAGTAGTCGATGGCGCCATCAGCGCGATAGCGCGCCAGGTCACCGGTGCGATACAGGCGCTCGCCGCTGCCGAACGGGTCGACCACGAAACGCTCGGCGGTCAGCGCGCCACGGCGGTGATAACCGCGAGCCAGACCGACACCGCCCAGGTACAACTCACCCACCGCGCCCAGCGGCAACGGTTGCAGTTCGCTGTCGAGGATGCAGGTGCGCAGGTTGGCGATCGGGCGGCCGATCGGCACGCTGTCGCGGCCCTCTTCCACGCAGGTCCAGTGGGTCACGTCGATGGCCGCTTCGGTCGGGCCATAGAGGTTGTAGAGATTGGCTTGCGGCAGGCTGCGCAGGGTCTGGCGTTGCAGTTCCATTGGCAGCGCTTCACCACTGCAAATGATCCGTTGCAGCGAGGTGCAGGCCAGCGCTTCGTCGGCACCGATGAATGCGGAGAGCATTGACGGCACAAAGTGCAGCGTGGTGATCGCCTGTTCGACGATCAACGCAGCAAGGCGTTGCGGATCGCGGTGCTCGCCGGGGGCGGCGATGACCAGCGTTGCGCCCTTCATCAGCGGCCAGAAAAACTCCCACACCGACACGTCGAAACTGAACGGCGTTTTTTGCAGCACGCGGTCAGTCGGCAGCAGGTTGTAGGCTTCCTGCATCCACTCCAGACGGTTATGCAGCGCCACATGGCGGTTGCCCGCGCCCTTGGGTTTGCCGGTGGAACCGGAGGTGTAAATCACATAGGCGAGGTTTTCTGCGACAGCAAGGTTGGGCAGATCGGAACCTGGCAAGTCGCTCAGCCAATCGGCGTCGGCGTGCAGGCACAAGGTGCGCACGTTGTCCGGGGTCGGCAGTTGCGCCAGCAGATGTTCCTGAGTCAGCAACAACGAAATGCCGCTGTCTTCGATCATGTAGCTCAGGCGATCAATCGGGTATTCCGGGTCCAGCGGCACATAGGCGCCTCCGGCCTTGAGAATCGCCAGCAGGCCGACGACCATTTCAAACGAGCGGTCGCAGGCAATTCCCACCAGCACTTCAGGGCCAACACCCTGGGCGCGCAAGTGATGGGCCAAGCGGTTGGCGCGCAAATTCAGCTCGGCGTAACTCAGGCTGCGGCCCTGGAACACCAGCGCTGTCGCCTCCCCGTTTTCTGCCACGCGCGCTTCGAAATGCCGCTGCACGCAGACTTCACTCGGATAAGCCTGAGCGGTGTCGTTGAGGTCGTCCAGAATGCGCAGGCGCTCGTCGGCATCCAGCAATGGCAACTCGGCGAGCGGGGATTGCGGGCTCGCCAGCACACCGGCCAACAAATTCCGCCAATGACGCGCTAAATGCTCGATGCGCTCGGCATCGAACAAATCGGTGGCGTACGTCAGGCTGGCGAACAGCTTGTCGCCCTCTTCCTGAGTGTCCAGTTGCAGGTCGAATTGCGTGGTGTGCGCCGTGGCGTTCAGCGCTTCGACGCGCAGACCGGCGAGCAAACCGCTGACCGCCGCCGGTTTGGCTTGCTGGTGGTTGAACATCACCTGGAACAATGGGCTGTGGCTGAGGCTGCGCTCACTTTGCAGCGCCTGCACCAGACGCTCGAACGGTAAGTCCTGATAATCCTGGGCATCCAGCGAAGCAGCGCGGGTCTGGTCGAGCAATTGGCTGAATGGCAGACGTCCGTCCAGTTCAGCACGCATCACCTGGGTGTTGACGAAGAAACCGATCAGGCCACGGGTTTCCGCACGATTACGGTTGGCAATCGGCACGCCGACCCGCAGGTCGGACTGGCCGCTGTAGCGATAGAGCAAGGCCTGGAAACTCGCCAGCAACAGCATGAACGGCGTGACACCGCGCTGTTTGGCCAGGCTCATCAAACCGCTGGCCAAGGTCGCATCGAGGGCGAAATCCAGACGCGCACCGCGCTGACTCGGTTGCGCCGGACGCGGACGGTCTGTCGGCAATTCGAGCAGCGGTTGTTCGCTGCCCAGTGTTTCACGCCACCAGTTGAGTTGACGCTCCAGTTCCCCCGCTTCCATCCAGCGGCGTTGCCACAGGGCGTAGTCGGAATACTGAATCGGCAGCGCTTCCAGCGCTGCATTCTGCCCTTGGCAATGCGCGGCGTAGAGCCGGGAAAACTCCTCGACCAACACGCCCATCGACCAACCATCGGTGACGATGTGATGCAGGGTCAGCAACAGCACATGGTCTTCGGTATCGAGTTGCAACAGGCTAACCCGCAACAGCGGGCCGTGCTGAAGATCGAACGGCCGGGCGATGTCTTGCTCCACCGCTTTCATCGCGAGACCGAGACGCTGATCTTGAGGTTCGGCGCGCAGGCTGATCTGTTCGATTGGCAGCGAAGTGAACTCAGCCAGCGTCTGAACAACTTGACCGTCATCTTCGACAAATCGGCTGCGCAAACTCTGATGCCGCTCCAGCAGCACGTCGAAGCTCTGCTGCAACGCCGCGACCTTCAGCGGCCCATACAAACGTAGCGCGGCTGGAATGTTATACGCCGAGCTTTGCGGATCAAGCTGCCAGAGGAACCATTGGCGCTGCTGCGCATACGACAGTTCGAACGTCGCTTGCGGCTCAGCTGCGGGCGGAATCGGTAGTTGGCCAAAACTCACGCCCTGCTCTTGCATGCGTTGCAGAAACTCGCGGCGCTTGTCGGCAGGCAGGCCGGCGAAGCGGCTGGCGATACGCTGGGCAGTGGTGTGTTCCATCAGTTGATCTCCATCTCGTCGAGAAGCGACTCAAGCGCATCAAGACGTGCATCGTTGTCAGCCGGGGCGTGTTGCCCGGCCATGGCGGCATAAGCCTGAAGGTCGGTGGATTCGAACAGCGCGCGCAGCGGCAGCTCGATGCCCAGTTCCAGCTCCACGCGGGCACTGGCCTGGGCGGCGAGTAGCGAATGCCCGCCCAATTCAAAGAAGTTGTCGCGCCGGCCGATCTGCGCCACGCCCAGCACGCTGGCCCAGATGTCTGCCAGTTGCCGTTCGAGGTCGCTCTCGGGGGCTTCGAACGGGCGTTGCCATTCCTGCGCGTCAGGCACTGGCAAAGCCTTGCGGTCGAGCTTGCCGTTGCCGGTCAACGGCAAGGCATCGAGCAGCAGCCAGTGGCTCGGCACCATGTAGTCCGGCAGATCCACCTTGAGCGCGGCGCGCAAGTTGTCGCGCCAGGCGATTGGATCATGCGGGGTTTGCTCGGCGACCACGTAGGCGCACAGTTGCGGACCGCCATCGCCGGTATGCACGCTCAACACGGCTTGGCGCACGCCCGGTTGCGCCAGCAGCGCGGCTTCGATTTCACCCAGTTCGATGCGGAAGCCACGGATCTTCACTTGCTGGTCAATCCGCCCGAGGTAATCGATGCTGCCGTCGGCACGCTGACGCGCCAGGTCGCCGCTGCGATAAAGGCGTTGCGACGCATCGAATGGGCTCGGAACGAAGCGCTCGGCAGTCAGGCCGAAACGCCCGTGATAACCACGGGCCAAACCAGCGCCGGCGATGTACAACTCGCCCGCCACACCCACCGGCACCGGTTGCAACTGGCTGTCGAGCAAGTACCAGCGCAGGTCGCGGATCGGCAGGCCGATCGGGCTCTGGGCCTTGCTGTCGAGGTCGGCCAGGCGGATCGCACGGTAGGTCACGTGCACCGTGGTTTCGGTGATGCCGTACATGTTGACCAGGGTTGGCTGTTGGTCGCCGAAGCGCTCGAACCATGGACGCAGGCTCGCGACTTCCAACGCTTCGCCACCGAAAATCACCTGACGCAGCGCCAGTTTTCGCTCGCTGGCGCATGCAATCGGCAACAACTGGCGGAACGCAGTCGGGGTCTGGTTCAACACCGTCACGCCTTCATCACAGAGCAAGCGATGGAACTCTTGCGGCTCGCGGCTGATGTAATACGGCACGATCACCAGACGCCCGCCAGTGCACAGCGAACCGAACAGCTCCCACACCGAGAAGTCGAACGCGTAGGAGTGGAATAGCGTCCAGACATCGTCCGGGTCGAAGTTGAACTCGGCAGCGGTGGCCGTGAGCAGACGCCCGACGTTGCCATGACTGAGCAATGCGCCCTTCGGCCGACCGGTGGAACCGGAGGTGTAGATGACGTAGGCGAGGTTTTCCGCGGTGGCTAGCGCTGGCAAGTTGTCGTCGCTGAAGGCCTCCAGTTGCAACGACTCCAGGCTCAGCACTTGCACGCCGTCGCGGGCCGGCAAGCCATCGATCAAGTGTTGTTGGGTCAGCAGCAACGTGATGCCGCTGTCTTCGATCATGTAGCTCAAGCGCTCGGCCGGGTATTGCGGGTCGAGCGGTACATAGGCGCCACCGGCCTTGAGAATCGCCAGCAACCCGACCACCAGCGGCATCGCCCGTTCGGTGGCGATGCCAACCCGGACTTCGGGGCCGACGCCCTGTTCACGCAGTTTGCGCGCCAGCCGGTTGGCCTGAGCGTTGAGCGCGGCGTAGGTCAGTTGCTCGCCTTCGTAGACCAGTGCGATTGCGTTCGGCCGTTGTGCGGCTTGAACTTCGAACAAGTCGTGCAAGGTTGGCGACGGCGGTTGCGCCTGGAACGTCGGGTTCCAGTGCTGGATCAGCGCATCGCGTTGTGTTGCTTTGAGCAATGGCAGTTCGGCGACGCGCTGTTGCGGATCTTCGACCACCGCTCGCAGCAGGTTCAGCCACTGCTCGGCGAGGCGGTTCATCGACGCCTCGTCGTACAGGTCAGTGGCGTAGGTCAGGCTGGCGTCCAGCGTTTCGCCCTGCTCCTGAGTATCCAGCACCAGATCGAATTGCGTGGTGTGTTGCTGCCAGTGCAGACGCTCGACCTGCAAGTCGGCGACGGTGCGCTCGACGCTCGCGCCCAGTTGTTGCTGGTGGTTGTAGAGCACCTGGAACAATGGGCTGTGATTGAGGCTGCGGTCGGGCTGCAAGGCGTCGACCAACTGCTCGAACGGCAAGTCCTGGTTAGCCTGCGCGCCCAATGCCACGCGCTTGACCTGTTGCAGCAAGGTGCTGAAGGACTGCTGACCATCGATCTCCGCACGCAGCACTTGAGTGTTGATGAAGAAGCCAATCAGGCCTTCGGTTTCCAGACGCGAACGCCCGGCGCTCGGCACGCCGACGCTGATGCGGGGCTGCCCGCTCTGGCGATGCAGCAAGGCCTGGAAACTCGCCAGCAACAGCATGAACAACGTCACTTGTTGCTCCTGGGCACGTTCATGCAAACCGACCAACAACTCGCGATCAACGTTCAGCACCAGGCTGGCGCCGCGCTCGGTGCGACGGGCCGAACGGGTCAGTTCACTCGGTAATTCCAGCGGTGTCTGGCTGCCAGCCAGTTGCTCGCGCCACCACGTCAGTTGGCGTGCGCCCTCCCCAGCCTCCAGCCAGTCACGCTGCCAACGGGCGTAGTCGCTGTAGTTCACCGGCAGACTCGACAGGTTCGCAGCCTTGCCTTCGACGGCAGCCTGATACAGCGCGCTGAATTCATCGACCATGACCTGCATCGACCAGCCATCGGCAGCGATGTGGTGCACGGTGAGCACCAGCACGTGTTCGTCGGTGTTCACTTGCAGCAGCAACACGCGCCACAGCGGGCCGTTGCGCAAGTCGAACGGCCGGGCGATTTCTTCGGCTACGGCATTGTCGATCGATGACTGATCGAGTGTGCGTTCATCCAGTTGCAGCGCCAGATTGTCGTGCAGCACCGGACGCGCCTGCTGGCCGTCCTGTTCGAAGGTTGTGAGCAGGGTTTGGTGACGGGCCTGCAATTGCGTAAAGGCTTCGCGCAGGGCTTCGCGGTTCAGCGAGCCCTTGAGGCGTAGCGCGGCGGGAATGTTGTAGGCCGAGCTTTGTGGGTCCAGCTGCCAGAGAATCCATTGGCGCTGTTGGGCGTAAGACAGGATCTGCGGCTGACCGACCGTTGCACGTTGCAGCACCGGTTGGTCGCTGACGTTCGCCAGTGCTGCACGCTCGGCAAATTCCGCCAGATTCGCGGCGCAGAACAGACTGCTCACCGTCAGTTCGAGCTGCAATTGCTGACGCACCCGAGAGATCACCTGAAGCACCAGCAACGAGTGCCCGCCCAGTTCGAAGAAGTTGTCGTCACGTCCCACGCGTTCGACCTGCAACACGTCCTGCCAGATCAGCGCGAGTTGCGTTTCCAGCCCTTCGGCGGGGGTCACGAATTCGCGTTTCGCATCGCCCGCTTCAGCACGCGGCAGGGCTTTGCGGTCGAGTTTGCCGTTGTTGTTGAGCGGCAGTTTGGCCAGCAGGATCAGGTGATTCGGCACCATGTATTCCGGCAACGACTGACGCAGAACGGCTTTGAGTCCTTCCAGATATTCGGCCTGAGAAACCGTCGCGCCGCTGGCCACGACATACGCCACCAGTTGCGTGCCGTCCTGAGCGATGACCGCCGCTTCGCGCACGTCCTCCCGGGCTTGCAGGCAGGCTTCGATCTCGCCCATTTCAATGCGGAAACCGCGAATCTTCACTTGATGGTCGATGCGGCCGACGTATTCCAGATTCCCTTCAGCGTTGTAGCGCGCCAGATCGCCGCTGCGGTACAGCCGCACGCCCGGTTCACGGGCGAACGGGTCCGGCAGGAAGCGTTCAGCGGTCAGCGCCGGGCGGTCGAAGTAGCTCTGAGCGAGGCTGGCCGGCGCGCCGATGCACAGTTCACCGACGCCACCGTTGGGCAACAACTGACCGGCCGCGTCCAGCACATACAGCGCGCGACCGGCGATGGCTCGTCCAATCGGGATGCCAAACGCGTCGCTGGCATCTTCGAGATGGCATTCATGAATGCTGGACACCACAGTCGCCTCGGTCGGGCCGTAGGTGTTGAGCAAACGCACGTGGCTCAAACCGGCCTGATGCCACAAACGCAGACCTTCGACCGACATTGCTTCGCCGCCGACGTGAACCTGGCGCAAATCACCCAAGTTGCGCACCACACCGCTCGCACATTCCCGGGCCAGCAAATACCAGTAAGCGGCCGGCAAGTCCGCTACTGTCACGCCTTGCTGGACGATTTCGACGGCGAGGCGGCCGGCGTCCCACACATCGTCGCCGCGCATGATCAACGCCGCACCGACGCACAGCGCCGGGAAGCACTGCTCGACGAAACCATCGAAACTGAAGGTCGCGAACTGCAACACACGGTCCGACGCCAACAGCACCGAATAGTCGGCGGCGGTCTGGCAGAACTCGCGCAGCGCGGCATGGGCGATGGCCACGCCTTTGGGTTGGCCGGTGGAACCGGAGGTGTAGATGATGTAGGCCAGGTCGTCGGCGAGCGCGTGGTTTTGCGGATCGCTGTCGGAGTAGCCGACGTTGTCTTCGAGGCTGAGACGTAGCACGCCTGGCACGTCTTCCAGCAGACCGGACTCGCACAGCAGCACGTCGAGGCGGCTGTCGTCGATCATGTAGGCCAGGCGTTCAGCCGGGTATTTCGGGTCCAAAGGCACATAAGCCGCGCCGGTTTTGAGCACCGCCAGCAGGCTGATGATCAGTTGCGGACCACGCTTCAGCGCCAGACCGACGCGCTTGCCGGGACCGGCGCCGTTTTCAAGCAGACGATGGGCCAGACGGTTGGCCTGCGCGTTCAGTTGACCGTAGCTCAGGGATTGACCGTCGACCTGCAACGCCATCGCGTCTGGGGTAGCGGCGGCCTGAGCCGCGATTTGTTCGTGCGCCAAAAGTGCTGTGGATAACTCAACTGCCGCCGGTTGACTGACAGAGAGCACCGTATTTTTTCCGGCCTCATCGAGTAACTCCAGCGTGCCCAATGCCGCGTCCGGCAGCGCCACCAATTGCACCAGCAGGTGCTGCAAACTGGCCGACAACTCAGCGACCTGCGCCGCACTGAACCGCGCCGCGTCATAGCTGAAGTCCAGGCTAAGGCCTTCGCCCAGTTCGATGCCCAAGGTCAGCGGATAGTGCGTGCGCTCGTGGCTGTGCAGGTTGCCGAACGACAACCCGGCCGGCGCGCCCTGTTTCAGCGCCTCGGCCACCGGGAAGTTTTCGAACACCAGCAGGCTGTCGAACAGCGCCGAACCCTGCTGCCCCGCCCAGCCCTGAATGTCGTAAAGCGGCACATGCTCGAACTCCCGCATGGCCAGATTCAGCCCTTGCAGCTCGCCCAGCCATTGGCTGACGGTTTGATCCGGCTTCATCGCGCACACCAGCGGCAGCGTGTTGATGAACAGCCCGAGCTGCTCTTCGATCCCCGGCAGCGGCGCCGAACGCCCGGCGACCGTGGCGCCGAACACCACGCAATCCTGGCCGGTGTAGCGTTGCAGCAACAGGCTCCAGGCCGCTTGCAGCAAGGTGTTGAGGGTGACCTTCTGCTGACGGGCGAACTCGGCCAGACGCTGGGTCGCACGGCTGTCGAGTGCGACGCGATATTCCTCGCTGCCCTCGGCGCCTACCGGTGGCCGCAACGCTTCGGCCAGCAACGTTGGCGCTTGCAGCGGCGCCAATGACGCTTTCCAGAACTGCTCGCCCGCGGCAGCCGATTGCTGCTGCAACCAGCCCAGATAATCGCGGTATTGCCCGGTCGGTGCCGGCAGCGATTGCCCGGCGGCGTAGTGCTGGATCACTTCGGCCAGCAACTGCGCGTTGCTCCAGCCGTCCATCAAAATGTGGTGGCTGGTGTAGATCAGGTGCCAGTCATTGGCGCCCGTGCGGACGAGGTTCAAGCGGAACAGCGGCGCGGTGCCCAGTGCAAAACCCTGGGCGCGTTCGGCGTCGGCCAGCGCATCGGTGTCGGTCGCTGCAAGCACTTCAAGCGGCAACGCGACGTTGCGGACAATTGCCTGATGCGCGGTGTCGAGGCCTTGCCAGTGGAAGCTGCTGCGCAGGATGTCGTGACGCTCCAGCGCGGTTTGCCAGGCTTGGGCGAATCGCTGCGGATCGAGGTCTTGAATGTCGAGGCGCAGCTGACTGATGTAGGCGCCGACTTCGGGTTCGTAGAGGGTGTGGAACAGCATGCCCTGCTGCATCGGCGACAGTGGATAAAGGTCTTCGAGGGTCGAAACAGCAACCGGCAGTGCATCGAGTTGCGCCTGACTGATGCGCGCCAACGGGAAGTCCGACGGTGTGGCTTGCGGCACTTCAACGGCACAGCAGTGATCGATCAGCGCGTTGAGTTCCAGCGCGTAATCGTCCGCCAGACGCTGAATCGTCGTGGTGTCGAACATCTCACGGCTGAAGCCCCAGCTCAGCGACAACTCGCCGCCATAGACCTGGCCTTCGACCGTCAGCCAGTTGCCCAGCGGTGCCGATGGATCCTGCGCCACGCCGTTGCCTTCGGTGGACGGCACAAACATCGCGGCATCGTCGAACTGGCGGTCGAACTGGCCCAGATAGTTGAAGGTGATGCGCGGTTGCGGCAACGCCGCCAGTTCGGCGCGAATCTCCGGTGTGCCGAGGTAGCGCAGCGCGCCATAGCCGAGGCCTTTGTCCGGCACTGCGCGCAGTTGTTCCTTGATGGTTTTGATCGACGCCGATAGATCGGCGCACGGCATCAGATTGACCGGGAACAGGCTGGTAAACCAACCGACGGTACGGGTCAGGTCGATGCCGTCGAACAGGTCTTCGCGACCATGGCCTTCAAGCTGAATCAGCGTGCTGCCCTGCCCGCTCCAGCGGCAAACCGCCCGCGCCAGGGCGGTCAGCAGCAGGTCGTTGACCTGGGTGCGATAGGCCGCCGGGGCCTGTTGCAGTAGTTTGCGGGTTTGCTCGGCGTCGAGTTTGAGTTCGAGTTTGTGTTCGAAGCGGTTTTCCAGCGCACCGTTCGGGTGGTCGCATGGCAGATCGTTCGGTGCGTCGCGCAGTTGGGTTTGCCAGTGACCGAGGCTGTTTTCAAAGGCTGGAAGATGAGCTTGCAGACGGGCAACCCAAAGTTGATAGGTGCTGGTTTTCGCCATCGAAGCATGACTGCCGCTATAGAACTGCTGAAGATCTTCCAGCAGCACGCGCCAGGAAACACCGTCCACCGCCAGGTGATGAATAACCAGCAGCAAACGCTGAGTTGCATCGGCCATCGTCACCAGCAACGCGCGCATCAGCGGGCCATTTTGCAAATCGAGACTGCGCTGGGCTTCGTTGCACAGGGCGTTGAGTTCTTCGACCGATTGCACCTGACGCTGCCACAACACTGATTCAGTGGTCGGCGCGGCATAAGCCTGCTGCCAGCCGTTTTCGGCCTGTTCGTAGCGCAGACGCAAGCTGTCGTGATGGGTCAGTAATTGTTCTAAAGCGCGATCCAGCGCAGCACCGTTCAACGCCTCACGCGGCACCAGCAGCAGCGACTGGTTCCAGTGCTGACGTTCGGGGATCGCTTGCTCGAAGAACCACTGTTGCACCGGCGCCAACGCCACCGCGCCAACCGCTGGACCTTGATCGATCAACGGTTGCTCCCCGTTGCGGGCGGCCTGGGCCAGGCTGCGAATGGTCTGGTGCTGAAACAGGTCTTTGGGGCTCAACACGATCCCGGCCTGACGCGCACGGCTGACCACTTGCATGGAAACGATGGAGTCGCCGCCCAGTTCGAAGAAGTTGTCTTCAAGACCCACATTTTCGATGGCCAACACGTCCTGCCAGATCGCGGCCAGGGATTTTTCCATCTCCGTGCGCGGCGCGACGTGTTCGCGTTGTTGCTGCGAGCCGTCAATCGCCGGCAAGGCCTTGCGGTCGAGTTTGCCGTTGGGGGTCAGCGGCAGGAGTTCGAGGAACAGCAAAAACGCCGGGACCATGTAGTCCGGCAGATGCTGACGCAGTGCAGCTTTCAGGGTGTCACGCAGAGTCGTTTGAGCATCGACATCTTCCAGCAATGCCGGATCGGCCGGCACGATGTACGCGACCAGTTGCTGACCGTTGACACCGTCCTGCGCCAGCACCGCCAGTTCGCGCACAGTGTCCTGCTGCAACAACCGCGCTTCGATTTCACCGAGTTCGATACGGAAGCCACGGACCTTGACCTGATGGTCGATGCGCCCGACGTATTGCAACGTACCGTCGGTCTGATAACGGGTCAGGTCGCCGGTGCGGTACAGGCGCTCGCCATTGCTGGAAAACGGGTTTGGCACATACTTTTCGGCGGTCATGCCCGGACGCGCCAGGTAACCGCGGGTGATGCCGGCGCCTGACAGGAACAGCTCGGCGGACACGCCTTGCGGCACCGGTTGCAGATCAGCATCGAGCAAATAGCTGGCGGTGTGTTTGAGTGGCCGGCCGATGTTTGCGCGGCCAGCGGCCTCGCGGCGGGTCCAGGTCGAATAGGTGGTGTCTTCCGACGGACCGTACAAATCGTAGACATGCTCGACGGTCGACTGCTGATACAACGCGTCCACCAGGCTCTGCTTCAGCGGCTCGCCGGCGAGGTTGATGATGCGCACGCTCGGCGGGATCTGCCCGTCGCGCTGCAACGCATTGATCGCCGACGGCACGGTGTTGATCAGGCGCACCTGATCCCGGGCCGGCAGCTGCGGTAATTCCAGGGCATTGCGGGCGATGATCACCGAGCCGCCGTTGGCGAGGGTCACAAACAGCTCCCACACCGACAGGTCGAAGCACACCGATGTCGAGGCCAATACGCCTTGAATGTCTTCACGGCTGTAGACCGATTTCGACCAGTCGATCAGCGCCAGCACGTTGCGATGGGCAATGGCCACGCCTTTGGGTTTGCCGGTCGAGCCGGAGGTGTAGATCACGTAGGCGAGGTTATCCGGCGTGACGCGGGTCACCGGCGCGCTGCCTGGGTAAGCGGCCCACGCCCTATCGTCCATCAGCAACACTTGGGTGTCGGCGGTGACGGTCAATGTTGCGGCGACAGCTTGCTCGGTCAGCAGCACCAGGGCGCGGCTGTCTTCGAGCATGTAGGCAACACGTTCGGCCGGGTAGTCCGGGTCCAGTGGCACGTATGCACCACCGGCCTTGAGTACCGCGAGCAACGCGACCAACAAGCTGTCGGAACGTTGCATCGCCACGCCGACCCGGACTTCCGGGCCGACACCCAATTCGATCAGCCTGTGGGCCAGGCGATTGGCCTGATTGTCGAGCTCGGCGTAAGTCAGCTGCTTCGTGGCAAAGGTCACCGCCAATGCCGTCGGGTTCGCGGCGACTTGCTGGCTGATCAGCTCATGAATGCACAAGTTCTGCGGGAAGCTTTCGTCAGCGCGATTCCAGTCATGCACGATGCGCTGGTATTCGGCGCTCTCCAGCAGCGGCAAATCACTGATGCGTTGCTGCGAATCACTGACCATCCCGCGCAGCAAATACGTCCAGTGCTGCGCCATGCGCGCGATGGTCGCGGCGTCGAACAGGTCATTGGCGTAAGTCAGCGCGGCGTGCAGCTTGCCGCGCTTTTCATTGGTGTTGAGGTCATAAGTATCGAGGGTCAGATCAAACTGGGTGGTGCGCCCTTCCCACTCGATCACGCCCAGCGCCAGACCGGATGCGGTGCTGACCGTGGAAATGTCCGCGACCTGCGGCTGGTGGTTGTACATCACCTGGAACAGCGGCGTGTGGCTGAGGCTGCGCTCCAGTTTCAGTGCCTCGACCAGGCGCTCGAACGGCAAATCCTGATGGGCCTGGGCACCGAGGGCGGTTTCCTTGATGGCACGCAGCAACTCATCGACCCGGGTCTGACCGTCGAGCTGGGTGCGCAGCACCTGGGTGTTGACGAAGAAGCCGATCAGGCCTTCGATCTCGGCGCGGTTACGGTTGGCGATCGGCACGCCGACGCGAATGTCGGTCTGCCCGGTGTAACGGTGCAGCAGCGCGTTGAAGGCGCCGAGCAACAGCATGAACAGGGTGATGTTGTGTTTCTGCGCCGTGGCCCGCAGTTGCTCGGCCAACTGACCGTCGACGGCGAACTCGTAACGGGTGCCGCGATAGCTCGGCATCGCCGGGCGCGGATGATCGGCAGGCAGTTCCAGCACCGGGTGCTCGTCGCCCAGTTGCGTCTGCCAGTAGTCGAGTTGACGCGCCTGCTCGCCGGCCTCCAGCCATCGGCGTTGCCACAACGCGTAGTCGCTGTACTGGATCGGCAATGGCGCGAGTTGCGGTTGTGCGCCCGCTTCAAAGGCGTCGTAGCAGCGGATGAACTCGTCGATCAGCACGTTCATCGACCAGCCATCGGAAACGATGTGGTGCAAGGTCAGCAAGAGGACGTGTTCCTGCTCGGCGAGTTTGAGCAAGGTGACGCGCAGCAATGGGCCGGTTACCAGATCAAACGGCAGCACCGATTGCTGCTCGGCCGCTTGGGCGACTGCTTGCTCGCGTTCAATGACCGGCAACGCGCTGAAATCCACCTGATCGATGATCAGCGGCGCGCTGGCCGGTACTTGCAGCAACGTGTCGTCGGCCTGGCGCTGGAACACGGTGCGCAGGGTTTCGTGACGTTCAACGAGGCTGGCGAACGCTTGCTCCAGCGCTGACAGGTTCAAACGTCCGGTCAGACGCACCGCGCCCGGCAGGTTGTAGGCGCCGCTGTGCGGGTCCAGCTGCCAGAGAAACCACATGCGCTGCTGGGCGTACGACAACGCCTGGCGATCTTCGGCTTCGACGCTGGCAGGAATGGGAAACCGGGCGAAATCAACGCCTTCCTTTTGCAAGGCCGCGAGGAACATCTGGCGCTTTTCCAGGGGCAACCCGATAAACCGGCGAGCAAGTTTCAAGGAGTCTTCAGCATTCATTTCTTAGCATCCGGATCAGTGGCGGGAAGCACAAAGGCACGTCGTCCCTATAAAACGAATGCAGACCGGAAAAATTAGCGAATGAGAACAAGTATCAGAAAGGAAGGGTATGGCGAGGATAGTGAGGTGACCCATGACCCCTGTGGGAGCGAGCTTGCTCGCGATAGGGCCATGACAGGCGACATAGATGTTGACTATCCGGCAGCCATCGCGAGCAAGCTCGCTCCCACAGGGGGTGAGTGATGTTCGGGTTTAGCTGACCGCCATCAACCCGTGCCGCCGATGATGAACGTCCAGCTGATCCTTGATCACCCGCAACACCTTGGCTTCGTGCTCGTGGATAAAGAAGTGTCCGCCAGCGAGCATGTCCACCGAAAAGCTACCGTGGGTTTCCTTGCTCCAACCGATCAACTGTTCGGTGGTGGCGCGATCAGCCTTGCCGCCGAGCACGTGAACCGGGCACTTGAGCAAGGGACGCTGCTGCGGCTCGAAGCGCCCGCATAGGAGAAAGTCCGCACGCAGGACCGGCAGCGTCAGGCTCATCAGCTCTTCGTTGGCCAGCACCTCTTCACTGGTGCCGTTGAGGGTGCGCAATTGTTCGATCAGTTCGGCATCGGTTTTGGACTCGGCGAAACCCCGATCGTAGTCGGCACGCAGGGTCGGTGCGGCGGTGCCCGAAGCGAACAGCGCCACCGGTTCCGGGCAGCCCAGGGAGCGAAACGCATGAGCCATCTCGCAGGCGAGCAACGCACCAAGGCTATGGCCAAACAGCGCATACGGCGTCTTGAGCGTGGCTTTTTGTTCCTGCGCCAGTTGCAGCGCCAAGCGTCGCATGTCGGTGTGCAACGACTCGCCAAACCGGGCGCCACGCCCCGGAAGTTCCACGGGTTGCAGCTTGAGCCACTCCGGCAGTTTGCGCCGCCAGCGGCTATAGACCATGGCACTCGCGCCCGAATAGGGCAGGCAGAGCAATGTCAGCTGGGTCACCGGGTTTACCTCGAAAAGTTGTCTGTTAAGAGAACGGATGAGGTCGGTCTTGAATTAGTCGAAGATCCAAATGTGGGAGCGGGCTTGCTCGCGAATGCGGTGGGTCAGTCAACGTTGATGTTGTTTGACCCACCGCATTCGCGAGCAAGCCCGATCCCACATTTAGTCATCATTTCAAGTGACGATAGCTTTGGACGGCGGAACCGAGCACCACGGCGCCAGCCGCAATCGCCACCCAGAACCCGCTCCGCGCCCCAAACGCATCCACCAGCCACCCGGAACTGGCCGCGCCGATCGCCACGCCAATGCTCAACCCGGTCACCAGCCAGGTCAGGCCTTCAGTGAGTTTGGCCGGCGGCACGATGCGCTCCACCAACGCCATCGCAACAATCAGCGTCGGCGCAAAGAACAGCCCGGCGACGAACACCGCCAGCGACAGCCCGAGAATGTTCGTCGCCAGCAGCAACGGCAGCGTGGTCACCGCCGTCGCCACCCCGCCGTACAGGAACAGTTGCGGCAACGGCAGTTTCGAGCGCAACGCCCCGAACGCCAAACCGGCCAGGCACGAACCGATGGCATACACCGACAACACAATGCTCGCCGCCGCCGGCTGGCCCTGCTGCTGGGCGAACGCCACGCTGACGACATCCACCACACCGACGATGGTGCCCATGGCGACCATCAACAGCATCAGCAACTGAATCTCGCTGGAACGAATGATCGAACCTTGATGATGTTCTTCATGGGGATGAATCGCCGGCTCGGTGTCACGTTGCAGCACAAACGCCGTCACCCCGATCGCCAGCATCAGCAACGCCGCCAACGGCCCAGCCTCGGGGAACGCCACCACGCACAACCCCACTGACAGTGGCGGCCCGACAATAAAACAGACCTCGTCCAGCACTGACTCCAGCGCATAAGCGGTTTGCAGCTCAGGCTGGCCGCGATACACCTCGGTCCAGCGCGCCCGCACCATCGCCGACATGCTCGGCATGCAACCGGCCAGCGCGGCGAACACAAATAACGTCCACTGCGGCGCCTGCAAGCGAGTGCAAAGCAACACCAGCAACAACGCCCCGCCACCGATCAGTGCCGACACCGGCAAGATCCGACGCTGCCCGAAGCGGTCCACCAACCGCGAAACCTGCGGCGCACAAAACGCCGTGGCCAAGGCAAACGTCGCCGCCACGGCGCCGGCCAGTCCATAGCCACCCTGCAATTGCGAGAGCATGGTGATCAGGCCGATGCCGGTCATGGAAATCGGCATGCGCGCGATCATCCCGGCCAGCACAAAAGCACTGCTGCCTGGGGCTTTGAATAGCTCGCGGTAGGGGTTAGCCATAGGTGCAGGTCTCAACAAGGGCCTGCAAGTTGCCATAAACGCTGACAGAGGGGAAAGCGGCTAATTGTTGGTTGAATGTGAAGGCCCCTTCGCGAGCAAGCCCGCTCCCACATGGGTTCTCGGCCATGCATAAAATTTGTGTACACCAAAAATCTATTGTGGGAGCGGGCTTGCTCGCGAAGGGGCCCGCAGAGACGACCTCCTTTTCCGCCAAATGAACTCTCTACCGCTCAAACCAGTCAGCTAGTTAAGCCCTGTACTCGAGGCCTTAATCCTCATGCAGATTTCCCTCGCCCAACAAGTAGCCCTGAGCCTTTATCCGGAGTTTCGCGGCAATGGCTGATCATCATCCCGAACGACAAAGCGCTATCGATGCCCACGGCATCATCGGCGACATGCGCAGCGCGGCACTGGTCAATGACAAGGGCAGCGTGGATTTTTTCTGCTGGCCGGAATTCGACAGTCCGTCGATCTTCTGCTCGCTGCTGGACACGCCCGAGGCCGGGATTTTCCAACTGTCACCGGATTTACCCGACGCTCGCCGCGAGCAGATTTACCTGCCTGACACCAATGTGTTGCAAACCCGTTGGCTCAGCGACCGCGCAGTCGTCGAAGTCACCGACCTGCTGCCCATCGGCGACAGCGAAGATGCCACGCCGGTGCTGATGCGCCGGGTTCGTGTAGTCAGCGGCCAGGCAACGTTTCACATGCGCTGCGCCGTGCGCCATGACTACGCTCGCGCCAAGACCCGCGCACGCATGGATGAAAAGGACGTGACCTTCGAGGCCGACAATCAGCCGTCCCTGCGCCTGTCTTCGGATCAGGTTTTGCGTATAGACGGCCATGCGGCAGTCGCCGAATTCACCCTCGAACAGGACCAGAGCGCCGAGTTCATGCTTGGCGGTATCGACGATCCGCGATTCAAGGAAGGCGCCGCCACCATCTGCCTGGAACGGACCCTGAAGTTCTGGCGCGACTGGATCGGCCAATCCAACTATCGCGGCCGCTGGCGGGAGATGGTCAATCGCTCGGCCCTGGCGTTGAAGCTGCTGACCTCGCGCAAACACGGCGCGATCCTCGCCGCCGCGACCTTCGGCCTGCCGGAAACGCCTGGCGGCGTGCGCAACTGGGACTACCGCTACACGTGGATCCGCGACGCCTCGTTCACCGTCTATGCGTTCATGCGCCTGGGCTTCGTTCAGGAAGCCAATGATTACATGCGCTGGCTACGCGGGAGAGTCAGCGATTGCCACGGAAAACCGATGAAACTGAACATCCTCTATGCCATCGATGGCCGCCAGGAATTGCCGGAAACCGAACTCTCGCACCTCTGCGGTCATGGCGACGCGACACCGGTACGGATCGGCAATCAGGCTTACGACCAGGTCCAGCTCGACATCTTCGGCGAGTTGATGGACGCGGTGTACCTGGTCAACAAATATGGCGACGCCATCTCCCACGAAGGCTGGAAACATACCGTGGAAGTGGTCGATCAGGTCTGCGAAATCTGGGAGCAAAAGGACGTCGGCATCTGGGAAATGCGCGGCGAGCAGCATCACTTCCTGCACTCGCGGCTGATGTGCTGGGTCGCACTGGACCGAGCCATTCGCCTCGCCTCAAAACGCTCACTGCCCGCCCCGTTCGCCCGCTGGGACCAGACCCGACAAGCGATCTACGCTGACATCTGGGAAAACTTCTGGAACGAAGAACGCGGGCACTTCGTCCAGCACATCGGCGGCACCGCGCTGGATGGCTCGATGCTGCTGATGCCGCTGGTGCGCTTCGTCAGCGCCAAAGACCCGCGCTGGCTCGCGACCCTCGACGCCATCGAAAAGAATCTGGTACGCGACGGCATGGTTTACCGCTATCGCAATGACGACACCCGAATCGACGGCCTCGACGGCACCGAAGGCGCCTTCGCCGCGTGCTCATTCTGGTACGTCGAATGCCTGGCCCGCGCCGGCCGGGTGGAAAAGGCGCATCTGGAATTTGAACAGTTGCTGAGGTACGCCAACCCACTGGGGTTGTACGCCGAAGAGTTCGACAGCCATGCGCGGCATCTGGGGAATACGCCGCAAGCGCTGACGCATTTGGCACTGATCAGTGCGGCCAGTTTCCTGGATCGGAAATTGAGTGGGGAGAAGAGTTTCTGGCAGCCGTGAGAGCACCTCGCCACAGGTTTGTGTAGTCCGAAGTCCTGCACTGCTTAAACAAAACCTGCATCCACCGCCGGAAAATCCTTTGTTGCCAGCCGTTACATCCATCCCTACCATCCACCGTCAACGGGTACAGCGGAGCTGTCCAACAAAACCCGAATTCAAGGAACCAGAATGACCCAGCGCATCCACCGCAGCATCGACGCCCCACTCCGGTCAGGTCTGAACCGGGATGAATTGTGGGAAGGCCAGGACAAGGGCCTGATCAAATGCTGGGAGATCGGCCGCCAACGCGCCGCCCGTTTCCCCGAACTCGCCCAACGCTGCCTTGCCGGCGAACTTCCGGTTCTGGGCTGGAAAGGTGGCGTCAGCCGCAGCCTGAAGAAACTCGAAAAATACGGATCCCTCAAGTACCTCGCTCAGTGGCAGGGGTTGCGCGGGGAAGATCTGGATGTTGATTTGGGTGAAGAACGGGCATTGACCTGTTCGCGGACCAACATGGTGGTGACGTTTACGCCGGATCGGTCGAAGTACTTCAATCAAGTGGCGGAAGTGGAAGTCTAGGAATTAGGCAAATACAACCTCTCTGGAGTATCGAATGAACAATGAAGCGCTGATCCACTTCACCCAAACTCCAGGTTTGTCGCTCGCCTATGAAGAACACGGCCCCACCACCGGCGAAGCCGTCATCCTCCTCCACGGCTTCCCTTACTCCCCGCGCGCCTACGACGAAATCGCCCCGACCCTCGCCGCCAAGGGCTACCGCGTCATCGTCCCGTACCTGCGCGGTTACGGCCCGACCCGGTTCAACCATCCCGACACCCTGCGTTCCGGACAACAAGCCGCCCTCGCTCAGGATTTGCTGGAGCTGATGGATGCGCTGGCGATTAAACAAGCTGCCCTGTGCGGCTACGACTGGGGCGGTCGGGCGGCGTGTATTGTGGCGGCGCTATGGCCCGAGCGGGTTCGTTGCCTGGTGACCGGCGACGGTTACAACCTTCAGGACATTCCCCATTCCACCGAACCGTTGGACCCGGAAACCGAGCACCGACTCTGGTATCAGTATTACTTCCACACGCCACGCGGGGTCGAAGGCCTGACGAAAAATCGCCGGGCCTTGTGTGAATTGCTCTGGAAGTTGTGGTCACCCACCTGGGCCAAAGGCCCTGAGTTGTATCCGTCAAGCGCACCGGCCTTCGATAATCCGGATTTCGTCGAGGTGGTGATTCACTCCTACCGCCACCGGTTCATGTACGCGCCCGGCGAGCCGGCGCTGGAGTGGATCGAAGAAGCGCTGACCCGACAGCCGCCGATCAGCGTACCGACGATTTCCCTGTGCGGTGCCGACGATGGCGTCGGACCGACACCGGAGATAGACGAAGACATCACCCATTTCACCGGGTGTTATGAGCGGCGAGTGTTGGCGGGCGTCGGGCATAACATTCCCGAAGAAGCGCCCGAGGCAACGCTCAGAGCCTTACTGGATCTGCTGGAGGGCTGACGCTGAAACGCTCGCGATAGGCCTGCGGGGTCACGCCCATGGCCCGCAGAAAGCTGCGTCGAAGCGTCTCTTCGCTGCCGAAACCGCATTGCACCGCCACCCGTTTGATCGGCACGCCGGTATCGCTGAGCAAACGTCGGGCGGTCTCGACCCGAATCAGTTCGATGGCCCGGGCCGGAGTCTGGCCGGTGTCGGCGCGGTAGTGGCGCACGAAACTGCGTTCGCTCATGCCGGCCTGCAAGGCCAGGGTCGGGATGCCCAAGTCCTTGGTGAGGTTTTCACTGATCCAGGCATGAAGTTCGTCGAAACGGTTGCCTTCCTTTTGCAAAGAAAGGGTCACGCTGAACTGCGACTGGCCGCCGGGGCGTTTCAGGAACACTACCAGTTGCCGCGCGACTTCCAGGGCCATCGTGCGGCCAAGATCTTCTTCGACCATGGCCAGCGCAAGGTCGATGCCAGCGGTGACCCCGGCCGAGGTCCAGACCGGGCCGTCATTGATGAAAATCGGATTGGGCTCAACCTGCAGCCGCGGATGCTGCTGCGCCAACTGCTCGCAACGAGTCCAGTGAGTGACCACCCGCCGGCCATCGAGCCAGCCGCTGGCCGCCAGCAAAAATGCCCCGGTGCACACCGACGATACTCGCCGACACCCCGTCGCGTGTTCACGTACCCACGCCACCAGCGGTTCGTCTTGCGCCGCGTCGTAAACGCCCCAGCCACCGGCAATGATCAAGGTGTCACTACCCTCTTCGGGCAACGGCTCGGCCAACAGCGCCAGCCCCGCCGACGACATCACCGCCCCGCCACCGCTGGCAATCACCGACGGCGCATAAGGTGGCGGAAAACCTTGCTGGCGGGAAATATCGTTGGCCGAAGCGAACACCTGCAATGGCCCGGTGACGTCGAGCAGTTGCACATTGGCAAAGGCGAGCACGTGAATGGTTTTCGGCATAATTGGCGTAATTCGTGGGGTTATTGGCGTATACGCCAAATCCTACGAGCCTAAAGTGAAGTCGTCCACCCACTTCATGAGAAAAATGCCATGACGTTGCAGATCGGTTTTCTGTTGTTTCCACAGGTTCAGCAACTGGACCTCACCGGCCCTTACGACGTACTGGCCTCGCTGCCGGACGTGAAGGTGCATTTGATCTGGAAGGACCTGATGCCCGTTACCGCAAGCACGGGCCTGGTGCTGAAACCGACCACCACGTTCGACGATTGCCCGCAGTTGGATGTGATCTGCATTCCCGGCGGCAGTGGCGTCGGGCCGTTGATGGAAGATGAAGAGACGCTGGCCTTCATCAAGGAGCAGGCTGCCAAAGCGCGTTACGTCACGTCGGTGTGTACCGGCGCGCTGGTGCTCGGTGCGGCGGGTCTGCTGAAGGGTAAACGCGCCACCACTCACTGGGCCTATCACGAATTGCTGGCGCCTTTGGGGGCGATCCCGGTGAATGATCGGGTGGTGCGCGACGGCAATCTGCTGACCGGTGGCGGGATCACGGCGGGCATCGATTTTGCCCTGACCCTGGCTGCGGAGCTGTTCGATAAGGACACGGCAGAGCTGGTGCAGTTGCAGCTGGAATATGCCCCGGCGCCGCCGTTTGCGTCGGGCAGCCCTGAGACGGCTCCGGTCAGTGTGCTGGAGGAAGCCCGCAAACGTGCCGCCGGGTCATTGAAACTGCGCTCGGAAATCACCGAGCGTGTAGCGGCGAAACTCGACCGGGCGTCAGTACGTTGATCCATTCCTCGGCGCAGCCAGCGGCCGGCTGCATCGAGGACTTTCCATCGCCCACAAAAAAACCCGCCTAAGCGGGTTTCTCAAGACCATTGCGACATCCTGTCAGCAGCCATCCGGGCCTATGGTCGATCATCCGTGATCCTGAGTGCATCCTGCGACTCAGTTGATGGAGCCAGATTAAACACATCGGTGACGCATCAAAAGACGACATACCCGTCAACGGGTGTAAGCCTTTGGCCACTCGAGTCCTGAAGCGAATTTCAGCAGGCGAAAAAAAACCCGCCGAAGCGGGTTTTCCCAAGACCATTACGACTCCCTGTCGGCAGCGATTCCTTGCTTATGGTCGATCATCCATGATCCCGAGCACTTCCTGTGCTTCGGTTGATGAGGCTAGATTACGCTTCGGATCCAATCCGCAATAGGAGACATAGCTACCATCGCGTGTAAGACATTCGCTATACCAGCCCTTCCGAAAACCCTTAGGTCACTCAGGTATTACGCATAGAGGCCGTTTCAGCCAAGGTTAGACAGGCAGCCATCACTCTTCCTGACGCTCGCGCGCCTTGGCACTGACTTTGAGAAACTCTTCGATGTTGTTCATCTGTTCATCCCAACCGCGGCTGTCCATGCGGAACGCCTTGAGCCGGCGCGTCTGAGGGATGTGATCGAAACCGGACTCGGTGACCTTGAGTAACGTGCCTTCAACCATGTCTTCGAGCTCGAACTTCACCAGCGTGGTGGGTTCCAGGGAGTAATCGAGCTCAGGCTCCACGGCATACGGGTGCCAGCGAAACGAAAACACCCGTTCGGGTTCGACCCGCTCCACCAGTACGTTCCACATTAAGTGTTCATAACCCGGGTACGTAATCTGCCCCTGGGTCCATTCACCGGCGACAAAACGCTTGCCCTCCAGCGCCACGCCAAACCACTGTCCGAAGGCTTCGGCATTGGCCAGCACACGCCAGACCTGCGAGCGCGGCGTTTTGAGCAGGATCTTCCTTTCGATGCGATCTGATGCTGGATTCATAAGTCACCTCCTGTACTGAACAGTAGGCCTGTAAGACCACAAGACCAACCCTAAAGTTGTATCAATCGGGTATCGCAATCAACCCTGTACGAAATATTCAGCTGCATTTCCAAGTGTAACTGCTGGTTTGAAAACAAAACGAGTAGACCGAAACTGCTCGCCATTGTTGGCTGGGGCTCATTACAGTGTGCAGGGCATTCCCGACAGTTGGCTGGAGAAGTTACATTTGCGTGAAGACATCGAAGCCACGGCTGACGCTTTGCTGCGGGCAGCCACCCTCACGCAATCAGGAGCACGCGATGAATAGCCTGCATGGCAGCTGTTTGTGTAAAGCCATCGAATACAAAGTCGATAGCCTCGACATGCCCATCAGTCATTGCCACTGCCAAACCTGCCGCAAGGCACACGCGGCGGCATTCGCCTCGACAGCCGGGGTCATGCGCGAGCATTTTCGCTGGACCAAAGGTCAGGGCCATCTGAATAGCTACGAATCGTCGCCGGGCAAGCTTCGGTATTTCTGTTCGGTCTGCGGTTCACACTTGATGGCTGAGCGCCTGGTCCAACCCCACGTCATTGTTCGTGTGGCGACATTGGACGATGACCCGAAAATGACGCCGCAAGCGCATATCTGGACGTCACATGATGTGCCGTGGCTCAAATACGACTCGATCGAAAATTACCCTGAATGGCAGGCATAGCCAGGCCAATACGTAGCGCTACACTGCCCCCAACTTTCCACGTCAAAGCGAGAATCCCCATGCACCCACGCTTTCTTCTGGCACTGACGCCTCTGCTGTTCACTACTGCCGCTTATGCGGTGGACTGCGACAACGCCGCCGATCAGGCCACGATGAATCAGTGCGCGGCGCAGCAGCACAAGACGGCGGACAAGGAGTTGAATGCGCTTTACCAGCAGATCAACGAGCGCTTGAAGAGCAACCCCGAAAGCAAAAAGCTGCTGATCGGGGCGCAGCGTTCGTGGATTGCGTTTCGGGATGCCGAGTGCAAGTTCTCGAGCGTCGGAGTGGAAGGCGGGAGTGTGTATCCGCTGATCTACAGCAACTGTGTTACTGAGTTGACCAAGGCACGGGTGGAGACTTTCAAGAATTATTTGAAGTGTCAGGAGGGGGATTTGACTTGTCCGGTGCCTGGGGCTTGATGATTCAGTGCTTGTAAGGGCCTCATCGCGAGCAAGCTCGCTCCCACAGTGGTTTTCGGTCATACACAAATTGTGTGTTCACCGACGACCTACTGTGGGAGCGGGCTTGCTCGCGAAGGCGCCAGTTCAGGCACCGAGGTTATCGAACAAATATCTGCGCGGTCGTGATCGCCATATCCCCACCCGGCAACTTGATGCTACCAATCTGCTTCATGCTCTCGGGATCAAAGATCGCCACATCGTTAAACGTCCCCGCCAGATAAATCTTGCTGCCGTCCTTGTTGAACGAAATGCAGTAGTAGGAATGATCCAGCGTCGCCGCCTGGAGCATTTTCTTCTCCTTGATGTCGTACTTCGCCAAACGGTTGAGCACGCCAAACATCAGGTTCGGGTCCTTCGGTGAGCGCATGCCGCTGAAGTAGATTTCCGTCAGCGGGCCGAAGTCGGTGGTTTCGGTCTTGCCGGTTTTCAGGTCGATGCTGAACAGCCCATAGAGGTATTCAGCGGTCAACGGGTCCTGCTTCTTGTCCTTGAATTTCGCGGCGGTGTAGAGCAGCGAGAAGTCATGGCGATAAGTCTGCTGGTTCCACACGTAGAGCACGTCCGGTGCGCTGTAGCCCGGGCGCTTCCAGTGGCGGCTGGGGATGAGCACGTCGAACTTGCCGGTTTTCACATCGACCTTGTAGACGTCCGCCCCCGCCACATACAGCGTGCCGTCGTCACCGCTCTGCATGATCGTCAATTGCCGTGGCGCCGGGAAACTGCGCACGGGTTTGGCGTCCATGCCGGCGTCGGTGGCGTAAACATCAAGCCGAGGCTGCTGCACTTCATAACGGTCGTTGAGCATCAACGTCGGGTTGGCGATGGTGAACAACTCCTTACCGTCGTGGCTGAGGGTGAAGGCGAACATGGACCTCGCTTTCTCCCCCGATTTCTGGGTGATGCTGGCGTGGAACACCTGTTTACAGCTGTCGAGTTCGACGCCATAGACATCCGCGTAGTGGTTGTTCAGCACGTAAGCGGTCTTGCGGTCCGGCGACAACTGAACGGTGCCGGGACCAAAGGCATCCGGCATTTTGCAGGTCTTGAACAAGGTGTCGGTGACCACGTCGATGACGTGCAGGTTGTTCGGGTAATTGGTGGTCAACATGTACTCGTGACCATCTTGTAGAGCAGTGTTTTCATCGGCCAGAACAGTGAGCGAACACACGCTCAGGACGGCGAACGCGGTCAGGCCGCAGGCTTTGATGCGATGCATGCTGGAATCCTTCTTCTCTGTCCGATTACTTGTCTTTTGGAAAGACAGTCCCGAGGTTGCGCCAGTTTTCATTGGACGCCTGGGCATCCTTGTTCCAGTCCGGGTAGGTGCTCATCATGTCGGGCACCTGGGCCGGCCACCAGCAAGGGTCGGAGCAGCCGTAAAGGTCGGCTTCCATCGGCTGGCACAGCGACGACACACCGCCAAACGCATCGATTTCCCAACCCGGGTCGGTGGTCGAGGCGCAGCCAGCGACGGAACTCATCGCGACCACTTCTTCGATGCGGTTTTCGGCCGCGGCCTCATCGAGTTTCAGCGCTTTATTATTGATTGCCTTGAGATGTTTCATATCAGTGAGCCTTGCGCGGAGTGATGTAGCTGCTGATAAACGCAGGGTTGTGGGCCATGATCCGGGTGTAGACCTCGATGCCGAAGTCGACCCAGTCACGCATCAGTTCGCAGTAGTGATAGGTCGGGTGGGTCGGGTCGCCGTAACGGGCATAGCTCTCGTGGTAGCAGCCGCCGGAGCAGAGATTGCGGATCTGGCAGTCTTCGCAGCCGGTGTTGGTGCGGTCCAGGCGCTGGGACAGGAAGTCGTTCAACTCGACCTGTTTCACCCCACTGTGGACGTTGCCGAAGGTCGGCAACGATGAGCCGGTAAAGCGGTGGCACAGGTTCAATTCACCCTTGTGATCCACCGCCAGCATCTTCAGGCCCGCGCCGCAAGGCAGGGCTTTTTTGTGGCCTTCGTGGATGTCGGTGATCAGCTGGTGCAGGTTGGAGAAACCGATGTTGCGGTGCTCCAGCGCCGCTTCCAGATAACGCCGGCCGAGTTTCTTCATGTTGGCGAAGACTTCGATCAGCTCGTCGCTGGACAGGTTGAAGGTGCTGATGTCGCCGGAGGTCACCGGGGCAAAGCCAACCTCGGCAAAACCCAGTTCGTTGAACAGGTGATCCCAGATGGTTTCGACGTCGGTGACGCCGGTGGTCAGGGTCACCCGAGCACCGACCGGACGACTGTTGTAGCGTGACAGCAGCATTTCAGCCTTGCGCCGCACCACGTCGTACGTGCCCTGCCCGCCCACGGTGATGCGGTTGCGGTCGTGCACGGTTTTCGGTCCGTCGATACTGACTGACAGGCCAAAACGGTGGGCGTTGAGGTAGTCCACGGTCTCTTCGGTGAGCAGCGTCGCGTTGGTGGTCATGACGAACTCGACGAACTTGCCCGCGTCGCGGAAACGTTTCTCGCAATAGTCGACCATGTACTCGATCAGCTTGCGATTGCTCAGCGGCTCACCGCCGAAAAACACCACGGTGAAACGCTCTTCGTCCGGGGATTCGCGCAGCAGCATTTCCACTGAGGCGACCGCCGTTTCGACGTCCATTTTCTTGCCGGCCGACGGCTTGTCCAGGTCTTCCTTGTAGCAGTAGGTGCAGCTCAGATTGCAGCCGGTGTTGACGTTGAGCACCACGGTGTTGATCGCCGTGCGCTCGACCCGCTTGGTGCCGATGTCGGGGGTCAGCGGCGAGCCGTCGCTGACCAGTTCCAGGGCCATCAGCTCACGGAGGGTCTCGGTGATTTCTTCGCCGTTGAAACGAGCGGCCAGGCGCTGGATCAAGTCGTCCGACGAACAGCCGGGACCGCGCAAGGTGTCGATGATGGTGCCCGTCAGCTCATCACTGGCGAACAGCGAACTGCTGGGAATGTGAAACAGCATGCGGTCGGCATCGACGTGCACTTCGTGCAGGTTCCGCTCAACCAGATTCAAAATAGCGCCCATTGCAACCTCCTGTGCAAACCCCGTTCTACGGGGCTCACGGTCATTCCAAAAAATGTCTGAAGCCGTTGAAGTCAGCCAGCTCACGTTTTCAAAATCATGGAATGGGTGGATTGTTCCAGCGTTGCACGGTGACGATCATGTGGCCTTCGCCGGTCAGGGATTTCCCTGCGTCGTCGACGGCGGCGATCACCTTGAGGTTGCCGGCATTGTTGGTGGACATTTTGCGCTGCGGGTTCGGCCCGGCATCGCCCGGTGTGAACACGCCGCTGTCAGCCTGCATGGTGCCGGCGAACTTGACGTCCTCGTCTTCCTTGGCGCGGTCGTCGAAGGCTTCGACCGACCACTGCGCCGGGAACACGCCGATGCGATACGGCTTGCCGTCAGCGCCCTTGCCCCAGGCTTCGGCATCAAAACGGCCCTGGACTTTCGGCGACGAACCACCGCCCTCGCCAATCCGCGCCACCGAGAACTCGGGCACGACTTTGACTTCGGCGATCTTGCTGTAGACCGACAGGGTCGGGCCTTTCAGTGTGCCGACGGTGACGTTGCGCAGACCCGGTTGAGCATTGGCGGCAGCCTTGAGCTTGACGCGCATGCGCTCTGGACTTTGCTCCAGCACCTCGACCACTTCCACGCCTTTGCCGAAGTTCGGTTTGCCAGTGAGACCGCTGCCGACAAGCGTGACTTCAGTTTCAGCGCCAGCCTTCAGATAACCCGGCTGCACCGCCAGCAAACGACTACTGCCCTGCTTGGCGGCGACGAAGTCCAGACCACGCTCATCGTGCTCGGCCTCGAACATCCGGCCCTGCATCGCATTGCCTTGGGCGGCGAACACCTGGCGCATGGTCACGCCGTCGATGGTCACGTTGCCGCGCCATTCGTAACCGGTGTACAGAATCGCGCTGCCGTCGCCGTTGAACGGGCTGCCGTCGGCGTATTGGCCTTTGACGCTGACCTTGAACGTGTCGCTGCCATCGGCCATAACGCTCATCACACCGGCCACTTCACCCTTGCCCGGCAAGTGGCCGCTGAAGCTCCAGTCACCGACCAGAACATCAGCTTTCGGCGCGGTGCTCAGCCATTTTTTCCAGGCCGGGTTGTCCAGCGGATAACGCTTGGCCAACAGCGGCACCATGTCTTTGCGGGCCAGGTCGAACCAGTCACGGTCACGGGCCAGGGCCTGGTATTCCAGGGACGGCCATTGGCCGAGGTGGAAGTTCACCAGACGCTCCCATTCCTCGGCCGGACGCCGTTGCAGGGCGACCCGCGCACCGGAGTGGCAGCGGCCGCACATCTGGCTGGTCTGGTCGTCGAATTTCTCGACGGTATTGAGTCGACGTTCCAGCGCATAACGCACGCCATCGGTCTCGCTTGGGGCCAGGCCCTGGGTGTCGGCCAGGTATTTGACCAGGGTTCGGCGGTCGTCATCGCTGATCTGCAAACCGTGCATGGTTTGCATGCGGGCGATGCTCATCAGCCAGCCTTCAGGGGTTTTGCGCTGGTGGCTTATACGGCTCAGGGCGTTATCGGCTTCGGGGGTATGACAGCCCTGACAGGTTTCCTTGAGGATGGTCTGAGCGTCGCGGGCTGCCAGGCTGTAAGGCGAATGCAGCGCCACACAAGCGGCCACGGCCAGCAGACTGGCACTCAGGCCTGATCGGAGTTTTCTCTTCATCAACGTCGAACCTCGCACGGTGCTTTCTTATTTTTGTGGCTTATCGTTTTTATGGTTTCTGCCGTCGGCGGCGCACCGCTGACGGAGGCAAGAGAAACGTCTGCGATGAGCAATACACGGAGCGTGCCAGCTTGACGATTACCTTTTAAATCAATCCGTTGCGTGTAGATGACCGCTTTGCGCCATCGCTGAACGAGATCGCCTGCGTCTAATATCGCGACAGTTGTTGCAGTCTGAGACAGCATAGATGGCCAGACCGGAACAGTTCATCGGCCGACGATTGACGCCGCCTCCCTGCAAGCGCGAAATGGTCGTTCACCGATTGCCACCAGGGGATAAAAAAATGGCAAGCATCACTGTCCTGGCGGGGGACTTTCTGCAGGGTGATGGAGAGTACAGAGACGGCGTTTTCACCCTCAGAACGTCGCTTCACCCATGGCCTGGAATTACCCTCCCGCTCTCATCGTTCAAGTGCGTGGAAGTGGCCAACGAGGATTCGATCAACAACATCAAGGATGCCATCGGCTTTGGCGTGGCCGGGGCCATGCTGTTGGGGCCCATCGGCGCAATCGCCGGGTTCATGCTGGCCGGAAAGGAAACCGAAGTGACCTTTCTGGCGACACTCAAGGACGACAGAAAGCTGTTGGCTGCCGTGGATGGCAACACGTTCGAAGAAATTTCCCGTAAGTTTGCAGCCTGAATAATCGGCGCGGGCCGCACCGCTTTCCCACGGTGCGGCGTGACGCCGGTTCAGATGTCATAGGTGGGGTGAACGCTTTTGTGTACGTCGATCTCGTGCTGCATGTCCGCCACCAGCGACGCGATCGCATGGGGACTGTCCAGTGTCCACAGGGGAACGTGGGTGGCCACTATATCCACTTTGCCGGTCAAGCAGTCGCAGACCCGAATCGTCAGGGACTGGTCCGCCGCCATGGTGCAGGTGCACACGGAGGGCAGAAAACTGTGTTCGATGATGTTTTGAATTTCCAGGGTTGAAAGGAACATCGTTACCTCCCTCACGCCAGATGTAATGCCCGATGAACGGTCCGTCATTTCACCCACCGAGCCTGAAAATTCTAATCCTCAATAACGGGTACCTCAAGATCGCAACCCGGTTGCTCGTCGTCTCATAGCTGTCGCAATTTGCAACAATCTCACAGCGTTCTCGCGATTCCCTTGAGTGCCCCAAAACCCCGCCAGCCAAGAGCGGCTCTGCCTTTTCGGGCACTTGGCACAGCCATTGCCAGCCGTTAAGAAAGCCACGTTTCACGAACAACAAGAGGTCTCGACAAATGCCCCTCCCTTATTTGCTTCCCGCCACCTCGGCGTTCATCCAGCGCGCCCCGCGCATGCTCATCGGCGGCGACTGGATCGAGGCCGCCGACGGCCAGACCATGCCCCTGCACAACCCGGCCACCGGCGAAGTGCTGTGCGTCGTGCCACGGGCCACACCTGAGGATGTCGACCGCGCTGTGCTCGCTGCGCGTCAGGCCTTTGATGATTCGGCCTGGACCCGCACCCGACCTCGGGAGCGGCAGAACCTGCTGTGGAAACTCGCCGACCTGATGGAACGCGACGCCGAACTGCTGGCGCAACTGGAATGCCTGAACAACGGCAAAAGCGCGGCCGTGGCCCAGGTGATGGACGTGCAACTGTCCATCGACTTCCTGCGCTACATGGCCGGTTGGGCGACCAAGATCGAAGGTTCCAGCGTTGAAGTGTCGCTACCGTTGATGCCCAACGATCAATTCCACAGTTTCATCCGCCGCGAAGCGGTGGGCGTGGTCGGCGCCATCGTTGCCTGGAACTTCCCGCTGCTGCTGGCCTGCTGGAAACTCGGCCCGGCCCTGGCCACCGGTTGCACCGTGGTGCTCAAACCCGCCGACGAAACCCCGCTGACCGCGCTGAAACTCGCCGAGTTGGTGCTGGAGGCCGGTTACCCCGAAGGCGTGTTCAACGTGGTCACCGGCACCGGCATCACTGCAGGTTCCGCCCTGACCCACAATCCGCTGGTGGACAAGCTGACCTTCACCGGCTCCACCGCTGTGGGCAAGCAGATCGGCAAGATCGCCATGGACTCCATGACCCGGGTGACCCTGGAACTGGGCGGCAAATCGCCGACCATCGTCATGGCCGATGCCGATCTGAAGACCGCCGCAGCCGGTGCCGCCAGCGCGATTTTCTTTAATCAGGGCCAGGTGTGCTGTGCAGGTTCCAGGCTGTATGTGCAGCGTAAGCATTTCGACAATGTGGTGGCGGACATCGCCGACATCGCCAATGCCATGAAGCTCGGTAACGGCCTGGACCCAAGTGTCGAGATGGGGCCGCTGATCTCGGCGCGCCAGCAGGAACGGGTTTACGGGTACATCGAAAAGGGACGGGAAAGTGGTGCGACGATCGCCTGCGGTGGTGAGCAGTTTGGGCCAGGCTTTTTCGTCAAACCGACGGTGATCGTCGATGTCGATCAGAAACACTCATTGGTGCAGGAAGAGATCTTCGGGCCGGTGCTGGTGGCGATTCCGTTCGATGATGAAGCCGATGCGTTGCGCATGGCCAATGACAGTCCATATGGGCTTGGGGCGAGTATCTGGTCGAACGATTTGGCGGCGGTGCACCGGATGATTCCGCGGATCAAGTCGGGTTCGGTGTGGGTCAATTGCCACAGCGCACTGGACCCGGCGTTGCCGTTTGGTGGGTACAAGATGTCGGGGGTTGGGCGGGAGATGGGGTATGCGGCGATTGAGCATTACACCGAGTTGAAGTCGGTGTTGATCAAGCTCTGATCTGTGGTGCCCTTACGGGCGCCATCGCGAGCAAGCTCGCTCCCACAGGGAATTGTTGGTGTGACATAGACAGTGTTCACACCACAAAACCCTGTGGGAGCGAGCTTGCTCGCGATAGGGCCAGCCCGGACAACATGAATTTCAGGGTTTGAACCCCTGAGCCAACAACCAACTGCGAACCACCCTTCCCTGCTCCACCGTCAACCCCGCCAAAACCTGATCCGCAGGCTCACTGCCCAACCGCCGCACCAACGGCGCCAACTCAACCCCTTGCACATGCCAGATCCCCAAAGGCTGATCCGCCGTGATCACCACCTCGGCCTCATCCACAAATCCATCGCGCAGCACCGGCGCGCGCTCAATCCTCAGCGAGGAAAAATCCGCCTCGGCATGCGCCACTTCAGCATCCGGCCACTGCCGCCGCGCAAGCCAGAATGGCTGCTGCAACCAACGCTGCTCATCGGCATAAAAATCCCGCCCGATCCGCGCAAAACGCAAAAACAACTGCTCCACCCGTTGCTGATGAAAGCGCTGAGCGAGCGCCGCTCGCTCGGGTTTACGCAACAACGTGTTGATCACGGTCGGCGCCTGTAACGCCGAGGACAATGACTGAAAAATCCCGTTGCCCGACAGCGGATCCACCGCCATCGCCGCATCGCCTACCCGAATCCGGTTATCGCCACACACCTGCGGGCACAAAATCGCCGTGCTGCTGCGCGCATGCAGCTGTAGATCGATCTCAGGCTCGACACCGAAAAACGCTCGCGCCAACGCCGAGCCTTGGCGCCGTTGACGACAGTAATCGAGCAACTGCGCCTTGCCCGGCAATTCAGCACTGGCCACGTCCACGGTCCATTGCCAGTAACACTGACCGTCGGCTCGCCGGGCCATCCATGCCCAGCCGTCCTCAAGGCTTTCCAACGCACTGGCGGTGCTGCCCGGCGTGCCTTGCCAGCGATTGAGCAGGCTGACCGTCTCCGGCCCGCGCAGACCTTTGCCGAGCGCAGGAGCCTGACGCCCCCGCGCCTCAACCAGAAAATCCGCCAGCAGCGCCTCGCGCCCTTCGACCTCGATCCGATGCCCCGAAGCCGATGTCTGCACCGTCAGCACTCGGCCTTCGATTAGCTCAACGCCAGCCAGCCGCAGATCCTCGCGCAAACCACGATCAAAGCTCGGGCGATCCAGTAAAAATTCGATGTTCTGCGCATGCTGCTGACCGTTCCATGACACCTGCCGTTGAGACGGCAGCGCCGCATCCGCCAGCGCCTGATGAAGCCCCGCGCCACGCAAGGCCTCCAGCACCCGAATGGAAACGCCTTCCAGCGCCGCAAACCGCCGCCATTCGCTGACCAGCGTCACGGGATAACCGAGCCGACGCAAACCCAAGGCAACCGCCGCTCCCGCTGGCCCTGCGCCAAGAATCAAAATCATGGTCCGAAGCGCCGTTCAGGGCCGCGATAACGGGCATTCTCCCGCAGCCATTCGATGATCTGTTCGTTGCTCGCCTCAGGATGAGCAACCAGGAAACCTGCGATGTGCCCGCTCAACGCCGCACAGCCGAGACTGGCGCCAGACTGCCCCGGATAGGTGCCATGCACACACGCGGCGAAATCCGCTTGAGCGCTGTTGAGCCACGACCATTCCTGTTCGGCACAACGGGCATCGCCGGTGACTCGCAGCACCTGTGGATAATTCGCCGGAAACACGCCCTCGCCCTGCGCCGGGCTGGACGCACAGAGCAAAACACCTCGCGCTATCGCCGCGGCACAGGCTTCACGCAACAGGCTGCGATCCTGACGCAGACCGAGGCTCAAATTGATCAGCCGAACATCCTGCGCCACCAGCCAATCAATTGCCGTGGCGATCTGCAACGCGCTGGTGACGCCACGCTGATCGAACACCTGAGCCACGCAAAATACCGCCGAAGGCGCCCGCCGACCGATGGCCTCGACCACCGCGCTGCCGTGGCCCAGCGGATCGTCGCGCAAGTCGCCTTCGGCCAGGCCATCCTCCAGCAACGAGAAGCGCCGCCCGGCGACTACTTGCACCCGCTGCGCCGCCGAGTGACCGCTGTCCACCACGCCAATCCGAAGCTCAGGCTTCATGCAGCACCGTTTTTGAAGTAAGCACGCCATCGAGCAATTCAAAGCGCAAATCGGCATCGGCCAAGGTAGAAGGACGGTGGCTGATGAGGATCCGCGTGCGTCCGGCAAACAGTCGATCGATGGCTTCAATGACTTCGCGCTCGGTGGCTTCATCCACCGCCGAGGTCGCTTCGTCCAGCACCAGAATCAACGGGTCCTGCAACAGCGCCCGGGCGATGGCGATGCGTTGTTTCTGCCCGCCGGACAACTGCTGACCACGTTCGCCCAACGGGCTGTCGAGGCCTTCGGGCAAAGACTCGATCAGGCTGTCGAGTTGCGCCAGTCGCGCCACTTCGGCAATCGCTTCACGACTGGCGTCCGGCACCGCGTAGGCCAGATTGTCGGCGAGGCTGCCGCGAAACAGCACGATGTCCTGACTGACCACGGCAATCCGCCGACGCAACTGGAACAGGTCCAGTTCGCGCAGATCGACCTCTCCCAGCAATACGCGGCCGGACTGCGGATCGTGGTGCCGTTGCAGCAAGTCGATCAGGGTCGATTTGCCGACCCCGGAGCCGCCGCTCAGGGCGACTTTCAAACCGTAAGGAATTCGCGCTTCGATCCCGCGCAAAGTTGTCGGGCGACCGGGATGACTGAAGTGCACATCGTCGAAACGCAGTTCGCCGGAGGTCGGCATCGGCTGCGGCGTGACCGGTGTGAGAACGGTTGGTTCTTCTCCGCGCAATTCCATCACGCGCCCGAGGCTGACGGTCATTCGTTGGACCGCGACATAGAGCCCCAGCAAGCTCTGCACCGGTCCGACGGCCATGCCTAGATAGGTGGAAAACGCGATCAGCGCGCCCAATTGCCAGGTCCCCTGCACCACCCAATAACCGCCAATCAAAAACGCACAGGCGCGGGACAGAGAAGTCAGTGTGCCCGGCACCGCCTGGGTGAAAAACTCAGTGACTTGCAGGCGCAGCAACTGGCTCATGTAGCCTTGGCCCAACGTCTCCAGTCGCCGCGATTCACGCTGTTGCTGGCCGGCAGACTGGATGAATTTCATCACCGGCAAGGTCTCGACCATGAACGAGGACATGTCCGCCGAGCGCTCACGCAATTGCCGCACATCGCGCTCGACCTTGCGCCGCATCCAGCGCAGCCAGAGCACGTCGAGGGGAATCAGCACCAGCGCCAGCAACGAGAGTTTCCACGACAGAGTCAGCAGCATCGCCACGGCACAGACCAGACCGATCACACTCGACACCGCCGAGAACAAGGAGTCCACGGCAAAGCGCTGGATCTCCGCGACGTCGCCATCGAGGCGCGACATCAAGTCACCGATTCGGCGCTGTCCGTAGAAACTCGGCGAGAGCGTTTGCAGATGTCGATAGAGGTCGTCGCGCAGGGCAAACAGAATCCGCCCGGACAGCCGCGTGTGCAGGTAACGATTGATCCCCGACAACCCCGTTCCGAGCAACCCGGCCACGATCATCAGCCCGGCGATCAGCACCAGCATCGGAAAGTTGCGTGCAAGCAAACCATCGTCGATCAGCAGCTTGGTCAGCCAAGGCTGGACCAGCACCAGCAACGAGGCGCAGACCGATAACCCGAGCAGCCCGGCAATCGCCAGACGATGCGGCCGCACGAAGCTGTAGAGCCAGCGCAACGCCGCTTGCAGGGCTTCGGGGTTCTGGCTGTCGATCAGCCGAACGATCAGGCGCTGCATCACGAGCGCAACTGTTTGAGCTTGCGATACAAGGTCGCGCGGCTGATGCCCAAGGCGTCGGCGGCGGCCGAGACGTTGCCCTGGTGAGTGTCCAGGGACTGGCGAATCATCTCCAGTTCGTTTTCGCGAATGCTGCCGGCCTGAGGGCGTTCGGTGGCGGTCAGTTCGTCGAGCATGCTGTCGGGCAAGTGGTCGAGGGTGAGTACGGTGTCCCCCGGCTCGCGCATGGCCAGCGCCGTTCGTAAAACCATTTCCAGTTGGCGGATGTTGCCCGGCCAGTGATAGCCGCCGAGCAAGCGGTTCAAATCGTCATGCAGGACCATCGTCGGCGCATCCAGCTTGGCCAGCAGACGAGCGACCAGACCGCTGAAATCCTCACGCTCGCGCAATGCCGGGAGCATCACGCTGATGCCGTTGACCCGATAAAACAGGTCCTCACGAAAGTGCTTTTCTTCGACCAGTCGCTTGAGGTCGCGGTGCGTGGCGCAGATCAATGCGACGTCGATGTCTTGCTCTTCGCCAGCGCCTAACGGTGCCACTTTACGGTCCTGCAACACCCGCAACAGACGGGCCTGCAAGGCCAGCGGCATGTCGCCGATTTCATCGAGAAACAAGGTGCCGCCATGGGCTTGTTGCAGACGACCGATCATGCCGCCGCGACGCGAGCCCGTGAACGCGCCTTCGCGGTAGCCGAACAATTCCGACTCGATCAGGCCTTCGGGGATCGCCGCGCAGTTCACCGCGACAAAGGGTTTGTCGCAGCGGGTTCCGGCCATGTGCAGGGCGCGGGCGATGACTTCCTTACCGGTGCCGGTTTCACCCAGCAGCAACACCGGCAGCTCATTGGCCAGGCCTTGACGGGCCATGCGCAAGGCTCGGGCATAACGGACATTGCTGCCGGCCAGGGATTCGAGATCCGGTTGTGCTTTGGCGGTTTTCGCGGTGCTGCGCGGCGGCGTGCTGACATTGATTGAACGCTGCGGCGCACGCAGGGTTTTGTAGAAGAACTCGCCTTTGGCGGTTTGCAAACTGCCGACACCGCCCTGATGCTGACGCGACAGAAGTTGCAAGCCATCGACGCCCAGAAACTCTTCACAGCGTCGACCGACCAGCGCCGAGCGCTCGGCGTGGAGCAACTGACAGGCCTGGGCGCTGACCGCGAGAATCTGCCCGCCAAGGCTCACCGCCAACAGACCTTGCCAAGGGGATTCGAGGTACTGCCGACGGCTGTGGAAGGCCAGGACGATCTCGTCTGGATAACTGGCGTTGAACACCCGGCTTTCGATCTGGCTGACGGCCATCGCCAGCAACGCGGTGCTGTCATGCACGCGGCCCAGCGGGCCTTCGCGGGTCAGGTCGAGCACGCCAAGGATGTCGCCTTGGGGGCAATGGATCGGCACCGAGGTGCAGGAGAAATCGGTCAGGCGATCGAGGTAATGTTCGCCGCAATCGATCATCGTTGGCCGGGCTTCCACCAGTGCGGTGCCCAGCGCGTTGGTGCCGCGAGCGGCTTCGCTCCAGCAGGCGCCGAGGGTGATGTCTTGCAGGCCGCTGCCCCTGAAGCGGTCGGCGCGACCTTCGGCAGCGAGGATGGTGGCGTCGGAATTGGCAAGGATGATCAGCCCTTCCTTGCCCTGGCGTTCGGCCAGGTAATCGATGGCCGGCAATGCCGCGTCGATCAGCAGCCGATTGCTCGCCAACAGCACGTCGAGGCTCGCGCTCGACTCCAGCGCCAGCTCGTGCTTGGCATTGAAATGCACGCCATGGCTCAGGCTACGCCGCCACGACGCATCGATTTCCGCCCGCAACACGCCATCCGGGACTTCGCCCTCGAGATGGAATTTTTCCCGGGCCAGCCGGGCTTCGCGGTGCAGTTTGGGAGGAGTTGTTTTTATTAGCGTCATCAAGCGCTCCGGATCGGTCCGCCCTGCGCTTTTTCAAGTTCAGCGCCCTGCCGCAATCTTTACGTTAACGTCAGGGCAATGGCAAGTGCCTTACAGCGCTTGTGTTTCATCCGGGGGACCGCGTTATCGTTCTTCGCGAGCAAGCCCGCTCCCACACTTGACCGAGTTGAACCACAGATTTGTGATCAGCACCGGCCCAATGTGGGAGCGGGCTTGCTCGCGAAAGCGGCCTCCCAGGCACCCTCGAACTCAGAGGCTCCACACCTCGGAGTTCACAAAAAACGCCCGCGCATTATCCTCAAGACTCTCCAGGTGATACCCACCCTCCTGCACAATCAAACACGGCAACCCAAGGCTGCGAATCCGCTCCCCAAGCCGCGCAAACCCCTCACGAGTCACCGCCACTTTGCTCTGCGGATCCAGCTCAAAAATATCGAACCCCAGGGACAACACCAGCACCTCGGCGCCGAAGTCTTTCACCGCCGCCAATGCCACGTCCAACTGACCCAGGAAGTCCGCCTCACTGGCGCCATGCGTCATCGGCAAGTTGACGTTGAACCCCTCGCCCTTGCCGACACCCCGCTCATCAGCGAACCCGGCAACCCCCGGATAGAAGTTGGTCGGATCGCCATGCACCGAGACGTAGAGCACGTCATCGCGGTCGTAGAAAATCTCCTGAATCCCCTGACCGTGGTGCATGTCGGTGTCGAGCACTGCGACCTTTTCGAACCCGGCGCGTAACACCTGTGCTGCCACCGCCGCATTGTTCACATAACAGAAACCACCTGCCGCTTCTGCCCGGCCATGGTGCCCCGGTGGACGACACAAGGCGTATGCCGCCGGCTCGCCATCGAGCAACGCCTGAGCGCCGGCAATGGCGCTTTGCGCCGACCAATACGCCGAGCGCCAGGTCTGCTCACCGACCGGGCAACTGCCATCGGCCAGATAGCGGGCGGCCTGGGCGAGAATCCCGCGCAGGGCATTGGGCTCGCGCACGAAGATGTTCGACATCACCTCGTCGCCCCAATCCTCGGGAATCTCTTTCCAGCGCTGATGCGCTTCCTGCAGAAACGTCAGATACGGCGCGCCGTGCACCGCCAGCAGCGGATCGAGCCCGGCATCGGCCGGTTGCTCAACCGTAAAACCCAATGAACGAGACGCCTGCACCAACCGCTGAGCGCGCTCGGGCACCTCCTGTGGTGTGCGCATCTGCCCACGGGAGTAGTAGCTGCGTGGATGGTGAAGCAATTGTTCGGGGTGGAAAAAACTGCGCATGGATTATCACCTGTCAGTGTGGGAGCGGGCTTGCTCGCGAATGCGGTGTGTCATTCAACAATGATGTCGACTGACACTCCCTCTTCGCGAGCAAGCCCGCTCCCACATGGATTGCGTTTTATTCGACTTTACCGGCGCGGGACAGCACAGCGTTGAGCAAGACATCGGTGCCCTGACGCACGTCTTCGGGCAACACGTCTTCGGCTTCGTTATGGCTCAAGCCGCCGACACACGGAATGAACACCATCGCCGTCGGGCAGTACCGCGCCAGATGAATCGCATCATGCCCGGCACCGCTGACAATCGATTGCTGAGCGTAGCCCAGCGTGCCCACCGCCTGCTGCACGGCCGCCACGCAATCGGCATCGAACGGTGTTGCCGGGCTGATCCAGTGAGGCCTAATCGTCAGGTTCAAGCCACGGCTATCGGCAATCGACTGGAGTCGCGCACGGACCTGCTGCTCCATGGCCTCAATGGCTTCGTCGCGGTGATGACGCAGGTCGACGGTGAAATTCACCAGCCCCGGAATGGTGTTGCGCGAGGATTTGTTGATGCTCAACTCGCCGACAGTGGTCAGGCCTTCAGGGGCGAAATCGGTGGCCAAACCTTCGATGGCCTGGATCATCCGCGCCACGCCATACAAGGCGTCTTTGCGCAGCGGCATCGGCGTTGTACCGGCGTGGGCGGCCATGCCTTCGACGCGTACATCTAGCCAGCGAATTTCCTGGCCGCCGCTGACCACGCCGATGCTTTTGGCGTTGTCTTCGAGGATCGGACCTTGCTCAATGTGCGCTTCAAAGTACGCATCCACCGCGCCGCCAAACGGGGGCTCGCCGGCGTAACCGGTGCGTTGCAACGCCTCGGCAACGCTGATGCCGTCGATGTCACGCACCGCCAGCGCTGCGTCCAGTGGCATGATCCCGGTGAACACCGCCGAGCCGAACATCGCCGGTGTGAAGCGTGCGCCTTCTTCGTTGGTCCAGACCGCCACTTCCAGCGGCTTGCGGGTCTGGATGCCGAGGTCATTCAGGCAACGGACCACTTCCAGGCCGGCGAGTACGCCATAGACGCCATCGAAAACGCCCGCCTTCAGGCTGGGTGTAACAATTGGAATGTGTGTTGATTGCCCGCAGTGGGCGACGCTTTGATCTGACGGAAACCGGGGAGGAAGTCCTGCGCATTGCGGCGGACATTTACGGCGATATTTCACGACTGAGCACGGTGGTGGAGAGTCGTAACGACGACGTGGTCGGCAAGATTCGCATCCTTTGACATTGCTCCGTGACCAGCAAGGCTTTACCGGCAAGATCGTCGCATCATCGACGAGTTTCGAAGAAATTTATCGCTTGATTTGCGCGGGGTTCCGCATTGGGTGTCTGCCGACGCACTTGGTGCGCAGGGGTCGAGCAAGGTTTGCTCTGGCGTTTGCCGCCGGAAGATGGGGTGGTGGATTTCGATATCCAGCTGTTGTGGAATCGTGAGCAGAAGATGAGTCAGGCCGAAACCGTATTCCTCGAAAGCTTCCAGCACATGCTCAGTATTCGTGAGCCTGTGCTGTGAAGCCTTGATCGATTAGACGTGAGGGTCGCCCGGTGCTTTGCTCGGTGTAGCGTATTGCGGCTTCAAGTGACCGTCCTGATCGAGTAGCCAGGCATCCATGATCTGCCGCACCACGGGACCTGCGACGCGACCGCCGGCCTCGCCGTTTTCGATCATCACCGAGATGACAATCTTCGGATGTTCGGCCGGGGCAAAACCGACGAACAAGGCGTTATCGCGGTTACGCTCCAGGGTTTTCGCCCGGTTGTAACGCTCGCCCTGCTTGATCGCCACCACTTGCGCGGTACCACTCTTGCCGGCGATGCGGTACTGAGCGCCCTGCGCTGCCGCCCGGGCAATCCCGCGAGCGTCGTGCATGACCATTTGCATGCCATGGTTGACCTGCTCCCAGTCACGCGGGTCTTTCAACAGGATGTTTGGCATTGGATGCTCATCCACTGGCGCAACACCGTCCACTGTCCTGGCCAGGTGCGGGCGATTCCAGACACCTTTGTTGGCGATCAGTGCAGTGGCCTGGGCCAACTGCAGGGGCGTGACCTGCATGTAACCCTGGCCGATGCCGAGGATCACGGTCTCACCCGGGAACCATGCCTGACGGCGCGTGGCGCGTTTCCAGGCTTGCGATGGCATCAAACCGGCAGACTCTTCGAACATGTCCAGCGAGACTTTCTCGCCGAGGCCGAACATGGCCATGTAGTCATGCAGTCGGTCGATGCCCAGCTTGTGGGCCAGGTCGTAGAAGTAGGTGTCGTTGGAGCGCATGATCGCCGCGTCCATGTCCACCCAGCCATCGCCGCTGTGGTTCCAGTTTCGGTACTTGTGATCGAAATCCGGGAGTTGGTAATAACCGGGGTCGAAGACGCGGGTCTGCGGGGTAACGACGCCGGCGTCCAGACCGGCAATGGCCACTTCCGGCTTGATGGTCGAACCCGGTGCATAGAGGCCGCGCAGTACGCGATTGAACAGCGGCCGGTCGATCGAGTCGTGCAGCGCTGCGTATTCCTTGAAGCTGATCCCGGTGACGAACAGGTTCGGATCGAAGCTCGGCTTGCTGACCATCGCGAGTACTTCGCCGGTCGACGGATCGAGAGCGACCACCGAACCGCGACGATCGCCCAAGGCTTCCTCGGCGGCTTCCTGAAGTTTGACGTCGAGGCTCAGTACGATGTTTTTGCCTGGAATTGGATCGGTGTGCTTGAGCACTCGCAGGACCCGGCCCTGAGCGTTGGTTTCGACTTCTTCGTAACCAACCTGGCCATGCAACTGCGACTCGTAGAATTTTTCGATGCCGGTCTTGCCGATCGATTGAGTGCCACGGTATTCCACCGTGTCCAGGGCTTTGGATTCTTTCTCGTTGATGCGGCCGACGTAGCCAATGGAGTGCGCAAAGTGCGCGCCCATCGGGTAGTGGCGAACGAATTGTGGCTCTACATCGATCCCCGGCAGACGGAACTCGTTGACCGCCAACACGGCGATTTGTTCTTCGCTGAGCTCGTAGAACAAGGTGACCGGCACGAATGGATGTCGAGCCTGCTTCATTGCCTTGTCGAACAGCGCTCGATCTTCTGTCGGCAAGTGCAGGAGGGTGACTACTTCATCCAGTTCCTCTTTGACATCAGAGGCGCGTTCGCGGGTGATGGTCAGGTTGAAGCTGGGACGGTTGTCCGCCAGAACTACACCGTTGCGGTCATAGATCAATCCGCGGGTGGGGGTGATCGGCAGGACGTGGACGCGATTGTTTTCTGAGATCGTCGAGTGATAGTCAAATTCGACCACCTGCAGGACATACATGCGCACGACCAGCGCGCAGGTAATGGCGACAACGAACAGGGCGCAAGCCATCAGTCTTTTGTTGACCAGGCGCGTCTCTTTTTCGTGGTCCTTGATCGGTATCGGTTGGGGCATTTCTGCAGCAGCTCTTTGACTGTAAAGGGGGCGCCGATCCGTAGGCTTGAAATCAGTCCGCTAAAAAACGAGCTGCACCATACCAAAAACCGGACGGTCACTTTAGTGCGATTTCCTCTAACGGTTGTCCTTGAAGATTAAAACGACGTTCGGTTTCTTTATGACTAGTGCGTTTTGCTCAAGATTGATATTCCCATTCATGCATTTTTCTTGAAGGAGGGCCTGTAGATACTGGGTGCATGTCATTCCGTTATGTTTTTTTGGAGTCTTTTCATGCATCCACGATTTCAACGATTACTGGGCTCCAATGGATTTTCCATTAGGCTGGAACTGCTCCTGGATAACGATTGGTCCAGCGATGGGCAGCGGCTGCGGATTGCCGAGGAGCGGCCGTTTGGAGTTCCGGACCTGAAGCAGCACGCCGCTATGGCGCACCTCGCAGACAAGGCTGGTTTCGGCGCTCTGTGGGTACGCGATGTGCCGGTTTATGATCCCGATTTTGGTGATGCGGCACAGGTGTTCGAAACCTTTTCCTACCTTGGCTACCTGGCCGGGATCACTGACAACATCATGCTGGGTACGGCGGCGGTTGTATTGCCGTTGCGTCAGCCTTGGCTAACGCTCAAGGCAGCCAACAGTGTTGATGAACTGAGTGATGGACGTCTGCTACTGGGGGTGGCCAGTGGCGACCGACCTATGGAGTATCCATTGTTTGGTGTGGACTACGATCAGCGGGGCGAGATCTTTCGCGAGACGGTTGAGTTGTTGCGCAGACAAGGTGAAGGCCGCTTGCCGGAAGGTGCTCGCCTGTTACCGGAGCGAGATCAGCCAGTGCCATTGCTGGTTGCAGGTCTTGGTCAGCAATCCCCTGCGTGGATCGGCCAACACATGGACGGCTGGCTCGCCTACCCTGGCACTCCGGATGAGCATCGGCGCCGAGTGGGACTGTGGCGGGAGGTCGGTGGTAATAAACCCTACATCAGCTTCGTTCACTTGGATCTGGCGGCCAATCCTCATGCACCGATGCGACGCGTACGTTTTGGCGGCAGCTGCGGGAGACTGGAATTGATCGATGAGCTTCAGGCTTTGCGTGAAGCAGCTGTGCAGCACGTTGGCTTGCATCTGCGTCGTAGCGAGCGACCGGTTGCCGAGGTTATTGAAGAGATTGCTGAATACGTTCTGCCGAAGTTTCACTAACGATGCTGCTGGAACCTGGGATGGCCGATGGACTATCCCTTTTTCGTAATGCCACTTTCTTGCGGACAAAACAAAACCCCTACCTGCATACGCAGATAGGGGTTTCGGAATTTAATCTTGACGATGACCTACTCTCACATGGGGAAACCCCACACTACCATCGGCGATGCATCGTTTCACTGCTGAGTTCGGGATGGGATCAGGTGGTTCCAATGCTCTATGGTCGTCAAGAAATTCGGTAGCCAGGTCGTGGGCCTTTGCAGGTTCACGCTCCAGCGAATGGGTATGCGATAGTTGGGTGTTTTGTGAGTATCTCGAACTTTCGGTTCGTTTCGTCTTCACACACCGCAATCTGGTGCTCTTTCGCTTTTTAGCTCGAAGCATGCAAATTGCTTGGGTGTTATATGGTCAAGCCTCACGGGCAATTAGTATTGGTTAGCTCAACGCCTCACAGCGCTTACACACCCAACCTATCAACGTCGTAGTCTTCGACGGCCCTTCAGGGGACTCAAGGTCCCAGTGAGATCTCATCTTGAGGCTAGTTTCCCGCTTAGATGCTTTCAGCGGTTATCTATTCCGAACATAGCTACCCGGCAATGCCACTGGCGTGACAACCGGAACACCAGAGGTTCGTCCACTCCGGTCCTCTCGTACTAGGAGCAGCCCCTCTCAAATCTCAAACGTCCACGGCAGATAGGGACCGAACTGTCTCACGACGTTCTAAACCCAGCTCGCGTACCACTTTAAATGGCGAACAGCCATACCCTTGGGACCGGCTTCAGCCCCAGGATGTGATGAGCCGACATCGAGGTGCCAAACACCGCCGTCGATATGAACTCTTGGGCGGTATCAGCCTGTTATCCCCGGAGTACCTTTTATCCGTTGAGCGATGGCCCTTCCATACAGAACCACCGGATCACTAAGACCTACTTTCGTACCTGCTCGACGTGTCTGTCTCGCAGTCAAGCGCGCTTTTGCCTTTATACTCTACGACCGATTTCCGACCGGTCTGAGCGCACCTTCGTACTCCTCCGTTACTCTTTAGGAGGAGACCGCCCCAGTCAAACTACCCACCATACACTGTCCTCGATCCGGATAACGGACCTGAGTTAGAACCTCAAAGTTGCCAGGGTGGTATTTCAAGGTTGGCTCCACGCGAACTGGCGTCCACGCTTCAAAGCCTCCCACCTATCCTACACAAGCAAATTCAAAGTCCAGTGCAAAGCTATAGTAAAGGTTCACGGGGTCTTTCCGTCTAGCCGCGGATACACTGCATCTTCACAGCGATTTCAATTTCACTGAGTCTCGGGTGGAGACAGCGCCGCCATCGTTACGCCATTCGTGCAGGTCGGAACTTACCCGACAAGGAATTTCGCTACCTTAGGACCGTTATAGTTACGGCCGCCGTTTACCGGGGCTTCGATCAAGAGCTTCGCGTTAGCTAACCCCATCAATTAACCTTCCGGCACCGGGCAGGCGTCACACCCTATACGTCCACTTTCGTGTTTGCAGAGTGCTGTGTTTTTAATAAACAGTCGCAGCGGCCTGGTATCTTCGACCGGCATGGGCTTACGCAGTAAATGCTTCACCCTCACCGGCGCACCTTCTCCCGAAGTTACGGTGCCATTTTGCCTAGTTCCTTCACCCGAGTTCTCTCAAGCGCCTTGGTATTCTCTACCCAACCACCTGTGTCGGTTTGGGGTACGGTTCCTGGTTACCTGAAGCTTAGAAGCTTTTCTTGGAAGCATGGCATCAACCACTTCGTCACCCAAAGGGTAACTCGTCATCAGCTCTCGGCCTTAGAATCCCGGATTTACCTAAGATTCCAGCCTACCACCTTAAACTTGGACAACCAACGCCAAGCTGGCCTAGCCTTCTCCGTCCCTCCATCGCAATAACCAGAAGTACAGGAATATTAACCTGTTTTCCATCGACTACGCTTTTCAGCCTCGCCTTAGGGACCGACTAACCCTGCGTCGATTAACGTTGCGCAGGAAACCTTGGTCTTTCGGCGTGGGTGTTTTTCACACCCATTGTCGTTACTCATGTCAGCATTCGCACTTCTGATACCTCCAGCAAGCTTCTCAACTCACCTTCACAGGCTTACAGAACGCTCCTCTACCGCATCACCTAAGTGATACCCGTAGCTTCGGTGTATGGTTTGAGCCCCGTTACATCTTCCGCGCAGGCCGACTCGACTAGTGAGCTATTACGCTTTCTTTAAAGGGTGGCTGCTTCTAAGCCAACCTCCTAGCTGTCTAAGCCTTCCCACATCGTTTCCCACTTAACCATAACTTTGGGACCTTAGCTGACGGTCTGGGTTGTTTCCCTTTTCACGACGGACGTTAGCACCCGCCGTGTGTCTCCCATGCTCGGCACTTGTAGGTATTCGGAGTTTGCATCGGTTTGGTAAGTCGGGATGACCCCCTAGCCGAAACAG
>NZ_CP180479.1:0-2100000 GCF_047758635.1 Pseudomonas frigoris | reverse complement strand
AGGTTCGTGGACCTGCGATCTGGCGGCCAATCTCATCGTAACTGGACGTCAGTACCGCGCGCTGAATGTCCGGCGTGGCCAGCATTCGCGCAATGACCAACGCACCGATACATTGCGACAGAATCGCCCAGGCCAGGCTGTCGCTTTCCAGAACCTGCGCCCAACTCTTCTGAAGCCGACAAATCCAGTTCTCCGCCTGCTGACGAATCATCACGTCTGAACGTGCAATCTCAGCCCCCAATGCCGGCAAAGCACAACCGGATTCCGGGTGCTCGACATGGGCCATGCTCAGATAGTGTTTCAGGCAGCGCTGGAGCTTCTCAGGACTCTGGTCCGCCCCTAAACGCTCCAGGCTTTGAGACAGCTCACGCTCGACGATTGAAGCGAACAGCTCATCCTTCGACGAAAAGTGACTGTAGAACGCCCCGCCACTCAAACCGATCGCCTTCATCAAACCGTCGACACCTACCGTTGAAAAACCAGACTTCTTGGCCGACACCGCACTGCTTTCAAGTAGTTTCTCTTTGGTTTCCAGTTTGTGATTGGTCGAGTAACGCATTGCCTTGCCCTCAGGATTGATCGCTTGACGCTTGCCGAATCGTAGCATAACGTTCGTTTAGTTAACGATCGTTTAGCAAAGGGATCTACCCATGAATAACAAGAAGGTCGTACTGGTTGTAGGTGCAGGGGATGCCACCGGCGGCGCAATTGCAAAACGCTTTGCGCAGGAAGGATTTGTGGCGTGTGTAACCCGCCGCAGCGCGGACAAACTCCTGCCGTTGGTGGACGCCATCAAGGCCGATGGCGGTGATGCCCACGGATTTGCCTGCGATGCGCGCAAGGAAGAGGACGTGATTGCTTTAGTTGAGCAGATCGAAAGCCAGATTGGCCCGATCGAAGCGTTCGTTTTCAACATCGGCGCCAATGTGCCATGCAGCATTCTTGAAGAAACCGCGCGCAAATATTTCAAGATTTGGGAAATGGCCTGCTTCTCGGGTTTTCTCAACGCTCGTGAAGTGGCCAAGCGCATGGCCAAGCGTCAACGGGGTACGATCTTGTTCACCGGCGCTACCGCCGGCCTGCGTGGGGCCTCAGGATTTGCAGCGTTCGCCGGCGCCAAGCACGGGATTCGCGCCCTGGCGCAAAGCATGGCGCGTGAATTGGGGCCGATGAACATTCACGTCGCCCATGTTGTAGTCGACGGTGCCATCGATACCGATTTTATCCGCGAGAGTTTCCCCGAAAAGTACGCGACCAAGGACCAGGACGGCATTCTCAATCCAGAGCACATTGCCGAGAACTATTGGTACCTGCACAGCCAGCCCCGTGACGCATGGACCTTCGAGCTGGACCTGCGCCCCTGGAGCGAACGCTGGTAACCCCCCCTAAAAATAATAAGCAGAGCGCATCGACCATGAGCAAAACCGTGGAGTTCTATTTCGACCTCGGCAGCCCCGCCACCTACCTGGCCTATACCCAACTGCCGAAGATCTGCGAGCAGACCGACAGCCAGTTGATCTACATACCCATCCTGCTGGGAGGTATCTTCAAAGCCACTGGTAACGCCTCCCCCGCAACCATCCCCGCCAAGGGCCGCTACATGTTTCAAGACCTGGACCGCTACGCCAAGCGCTATGGCGTGCCACTGAAGTTCAATCCCCAATTCCCTATCAACACCCTGATGCTGATGCGCGCTGTCACCGGCATACAGTTGCGCCATCCCGAGCGCTTTCAGGCGTTCATCGATTGCCTGTTTCACGGCCTCTGGGTTGAAGGCCACAGTCTCGATGACCTGGCGACCGTCGCGTCAGTACTGACACAGTACGGTTTCGATCCAAATGAGGTGCTGGCCCTGACCGTCGACGAGGAAGTCAAAGCCGCTCTCAAGGACAACACAGAGAAAGCGGTGCAACGGGGCGTATTCGGTGCCCCGAGCATGTTTGTCGATAATCAGCTGTTCTTCGGCCAGGATCGCCTGGACTTCGTCCTTGAAGCCCTGAGTTAAATCTCGACGACCAGCCGCCCCTGCGCAGTTCCCGAAACGAGCAGCTCATGGGCGGCTTCGGCGGTTTGCAGCGTGAACTGCCGAGGGTCGAGCAGCGGTTTTAACTGAGCCGCCTCGATCAACTGCGCAGCCTCCCGAAGTATCTCCCCGTGATGCTCGCCCCCTTCGCCAGTCAGCAACGGCAACAACGTGAACACTCCAGAATAAGTCGCCCCACGAAACGAGAGCGGCGCAAGGCTGTGCAACCCCAATCCAAGACAACTCACGACATGCCCCTCGTAGACGCGAGCAGCCTTGAATGAAGCGTCCAGCGTCTCTCCACCCACGGTGTCGTTATTTCGCAATTTCCCGTCAGAGGTGGCTGTGGGATTAATCTTCCTCCCCCTCACTCATGCCGATAAAAGACACTATATAGCTATAGTGACCATGCTCATTTGGCATCAATGAGAAACCCCGTGGACAAACTCAATGCAATGGCGATCTTCGTCCGTGTTGTCGAACGTGGCAGCTTTTCTGCCGTCGCCCGGGAATTGCAGACCAGTCAGCCGACCATCAGCAAAGTGCTGCGAGCGCTGGAAACTGAAATGGGTGGAAAGCTGATTTCCCGCAGCACCCGACAACTGTCCCTGACCGACGAAGGTCAGCGGTACTACAGCGAATGTCGACAAATTCTGGCGGCCGTAGACGCCGCAGAACTAAGTTTTCACTCCGGCCGTGAAGCTGTTGCTGGAAACCTGCTGAACAGTCATAACCTAGGGTTTACGAGAGAGAGGCCCAACGTCACGAAGTGCGAATCAAGGGCAACGCACAAAGCAACAACTCCGAGGCAATCCGCGAGATGGTACTGGGGGGATTGGGGATTTCGCTGTCGCCGGTTTGGCTGTTCAGCGAGGACTTGAAGGCGGGACGCGTTGCAGCGATTTTGCTGGAATACAGCGCGCAGTCGCTGCCGATTCATGCCGTGTCCCCGGCGAATCGTCGCCAATCCGCCAGGGTCAAAGCCTTTGTCGACTACTTAAGCCAGGCGCTCGAAGAAGCGCCTGAACTCCAACCGATCAAATAGCCGCAGTCCGGGTGTTCAACCACTCAAGGGCTGCGCCGTCGAGCAACGGGCTCAAGCGCTCGCGCACCTCGGCATGGTAGGCGTTGAACCACTGTTTTTCGTCATCGGTCAGCAGCGACGGTTCCAGGCAGCGAGTGTCGATCGGGCACAGGGTCAGGGTTTCGAACTTCAGGAATTCACCGAATTCGCTTTTGCCCGCCTCGCGGTTCAACACCAGGTTCTCGATCCGCACACCCCAGCGGCCCGGACGGTAAGTGCCCGGTTCGATGGACGTGATCATGCCCGGTTGCATCGCGGTTTGCGGTGCCGCAGCGGCCTGATAGGCAATGACCTGTGGGCCTTCGTGCACGTTGAGGAAGTAGCCGACGCCGTGACCGGTGCCGTGACCGTAATCAACGCTTTCAGCCCAGATCGGCGCACGGGCAATCGAATCGAGCAACGGCGAGAGAATGCCACGAGGGAATTGCGCACGGGACAACGCAATCACGCCTTTGAGCACCCGCGTGCAATCGCGCTTCTGCTCATCGGTCGGCGTACCGACCGGTACCATCCGCGTGATGTCAGTGGTGCCGCCCAGGTACTGGCCGCCAGAGTCGATCAACAACAGACCGTCGCCTTCGATCACCGCGTGTTCTTCTTCGGTGGCGTGGTAGTGCGGCATCGCGCCATTGGCGTTGAACGCCGCAATGGTGTTGAAGCTCAGCGATACATAACCCGGGCGTCGGGTACGCGCGGCCGTCAGGTGTTCGTCGATGGTCAGTTCGGTGATGCGCTCACGACCCAACGCAGTGTCCAGCCAGGTGAAGAATTCGCACAGCGCCGCGCCGTCCTGCTCCATGGCCTGACGAATGTGCTCGGCATCGGCCAGGCTTTTCTGCGACTTGGCCAACGTGGTCGGGTTCAGGCCTTCGACCAGCTTCACACCGCTATCCAGATTATCCAGCAAGCCGGCGGTGACGCGCGCCGGATCGACTTGCAGACTCGCCCCGCTCGGTACGGCGCGCAAGGCGGCGGCCACTTCACTGTAGTCGCGCAGGGTCACGCCGTCCTGTTCGAGAACTGCGCGCAGCTCGGCATCGACCTTGCTCAGCGCCACGAACAGGGTTGCCTGTTGCTGGCTGATCAAGGCAAAGGAAACAAACACCGGGTTGAACGACACGTCACCGCCGCGCAAGTTGAACAGCCAGGCGATGTCATCAAGGGTGGCGATGAAGTGCCAGTCGGCACCGCGATCTTTCAAAACCTCACGCAGCTTGGCCAGTTTCTCGCCGCGACTGACCGTCGCCTGAGGCGGCAGGTGTTGATAGATCGGCTCATTCGGCAGCGTCGGACGGTCGCTCCAGACTTCGTTCAACACATCGATATCAGTGCGCAGACGTGCGCCGCGTTCTTCGAGCTTGCCGCCCAACGTACGCGCCGAAGCCACGGCCATTACCGCACCATCTACCGCGACGACGCCGCCTTCAGGGGTTTGCTCGGCCAGCCAGTCCAGCGGGCCGGGCTGACCCGGTTGCAGCTTGACCAGTTCGATCCCGCTGCCCTTGAGTTCCTTGGTCGCCTGTTCCCAGTAACGGCTGTCGGCCCAGACGCCGGCAAAGTCCGGCGTAACGATCAGCGTGCCGACCGAGCCATGGAAGCCCGACAACCATTGTCGCCCTTGCCAGTAACCCGGCAGGTATTCCGACAGGTGCGGATCGGCCGACGGCACCAGCAGAGCATGAATGCCCTCCCGGCTCATCAGTTCGCGGGTTTGCGCCAGGCGTTGAGGCACCGATCCATTGATCGAAGGCTGCGTACTCATCATGTCTCCTGCTAATCACTTCATCATTATTGTTGAGTGCCGATCAACGCCGACACTTTCAGACCTTATTGCCAAAATGCCGGAGCACTGGCGCAGGCCGCTTTAATCAGGTGTACCGCCTGGTCGATGTCTTGCTCGGTGGTGAACCGGCCGAGACTCAAGCGAATGGTGCGACTCGCCGAGCGGGCGTCATGCCCCAGGGCCAGCAGCACATGGGAGGGCGTGTTGCTGGCGGAGTTGCAGGCCGAGGTCGCGGAAAACGCGATCGAGGTGCTCAACGCCGCGGAATTGAACTCGCCTTCGTTGAAGGTCAGGCTCAAGGTATGAGGGATGCGCTGGGTCGGACTGCCATTGAGGCGAACCCCTGGAATACTCAGCAGCTGTTCAAGCAAGCGCTCGCGCAACCGGACGATCGTGGCTTTCTCTTCATCGAACGAAGAGGCCGCCAACGCGAACGCCACACCCATGGCAGCGATCTGGTGAGTCGCCAGGGTGCCGGAACGCAAACCGCCCTCGTGACCACCGCCGTGGATCTGCGCCTGCAAACGCTGTTGCGCGCGCGGCCCGACGTACAGCGCGCCGATGCCTTTTGGGCCGTAAATCTTATGGGCGGAAAATGACATCAGATCCACTGGCAACCGGGCCAGATCGATCACCACTTTGCCTGCACCTTGAGCCGCGTCGACATGGAACAACGCATCGCGAGCACGCACGACCTCGCCGATAGCCGAGATGTCGTTGACCGTGCCCAGCTCATTGTTGACCAGCATCAGCGACACCAGAAAGGTGTCTTCGCGCATCGCTTCGCTGACCGCTTGCGGGGTAATCAGACCCTCGGCGTCAGGCACCAGATAAGTCACCGCAACACCGGCATCCTGCAACTGCTTCGCCGTGTCGAGAATCGCTTTGTGTTCGATCTGGCTGGTGATGATGTGGCCGCCAGAAACGCCGCGAGCCTGGGCCACGCCCTTGAGGGCAAGGTTGTTCGATTCGGTGGCACCGGAGGTCCAGACGATCTGCTCCGCCTGGGCGCCGACCAGTTCGGCGACCTGACGCCGCGCCTGCTCGACCGTTTGCCGGGCCTGTTGACCGAACGCATGGGAGCTGGACGCCGGATTGCCGAAGTTGCCGGTGAAACCCAGACACTCGACCATGACCTTGATGACTCGTTCATCCACCGGCGTGGTGGCGGCGTAGTCGAAATACAGAGGACGTTTATTCATAGAAGACTCGCAGAGCATGTTCCGGGATCAGGAGGCTCGTCACTGAAACGTCAAAGCGCAGCCTCGTGAGCTGCGCCGATCGTTCAGAGCGTTAGAAATACCTGATCGGAGGCCGTTAAAGAAGAACAACTTCATTTAAAAGTGCGTAGGAACGCTCCTGAAGTCGAGCTTAACAGGCATCGGCCAACCGGTTGAAGCAATGCGTCAGCTAAAGCTTTCGAGCAACAACGGATACAGCGAAGCCACCAGCAGCAAGGCCATGCCCCAGTTGAACAGCCGCAACCAGCGGCGATCCTTCAGCACGTTGCGCAACAACGTGCCACAGCCTGCCCAGACACTGACGCTTGGCAGGTTGATCAAGGCGAACACTGCCGCGATCACGATCACGTTGGTGAAATAACCCTGCATCGGCGTGTAGGTGCTGATGGCACCGATGGCCATGATCCAGGCCTTGGGATTGACCCATTGAAACGCTGCGGCGCCCAAATAGCTGATCGGCTTGCTCTCGCCCTTTTCACTTTCGGAAACCGGTCCGGAACGGGCGATTTTCCACGCCAGATACAACAAATACGCCGCGCCGACGTAACGCAGCACGCTGTAGAGCAATGGATAGGTTTGAAACACTGCGCCCAAGCCGAAACCTACCGCCACCACAAGCACGAAAAAGCCGCAGGTGATGCCAAGCATGTGGGGGATGGTGCGGTTAAAGCCGAAGTTCACACCCGATGCCAGCAGCATTGTGTTGTTGGGGCCGGGAGTAATCGAGGTAACAAGCGCAAACAGGGCAAAGCCCAGCAGCAAATCGAGCGAGAGCGTCATGGGTGGCAGTCCATTGGGGTCAGTCAGGTGTTGACCCTATCGCACGCCTTGAGGGAAACCCACGGACAGTTGCGTGAAACTTCAAGCGGTACAGTTTTCTCTTAGCCGGGGCGACCGTGAAGCTGTACAGCGCGTTCGGCGTTCATTTCGCCTTGTTTGTCGAAACTGAACGACTTTTGCGGTTGGCCGAGCAATTCGGCTTTTTTCGCGTGGTACTCCTCGAAAGACAGACCGCGACGATTCAACGCCTCAAGCGCCAGTTCCCTGGTTTCTTCCGCGGTGTACGGCCGTAATTCCGGGGAAACATGGCTGGCACATCCGGCGAGTACGGAGACCGCAAGCAGCAAGAAAGTAGCGATTAGAGGTTTCATTGTGAGCGTCCTGACATCTGGGTTCGAGGCAATGAACACAGGCTACGCCGGGCATCCGATCAGCAGAAATCAACGCTCTCGATAGTGGCTATCGACTTTGACTAATGCCGCTCAGGTAGACCGCCTTATATCTCCAAACGATCTATAAATATTAATTTAATGTCTTTTACGGAATAACACCGAGCCTTTATAACAACTGTCATCGCTTCACGCACTGTTGCCCAAGCAACTGTTCGCCAGGCAACAGTCATTCAACAAACAGCTCTGCCATTCGAACAGCGTCTACCGGCCAACGCGCTGAAAGCCCCGTAAATTGGGGCTCCGAGGGATTGGTACAGCTCTTGCTCTCTGTCAGTGACTACTCACTGCTCCCTGAGCAACTGTTTAAAAAGGAACTGATCATGTCGCGTCCATTGAAAGTCGTTGCCCTCTCCGGCGGTACCTGGCGTCCGTCACGCACGTTGGTGCTTACCCAGGCGCTGTTGGCGCAACTGGCCGAGCAATTGCCGATTGAAAGCAAGCTGATTGAACTGGGTGACATCGCCCGACCGTTGGGCGCCGCGCTGTCCCGCCAGGAATTGAGCGCCGAGATCGAAGCCGAGCTGCAAACGATCGAGAATGCCGACCTGCTGATCGTCGCCGCGCCGGTTTATCGCGGATCCTACCCTGGACTGCTCAAGCATCTGTTCGACCTGATCGACCTCAATGCATTGATCGACACGCCGGTATTACTGGCCGCCACCGGTGGCAGCGAGCGTCATGCACTGGTGCTCGATCACCAGTTGCGGCCGCTGTTCAGTTTCTTCCAGGCCCTGACCCTGCCGATTGGCGTCTACGCCACCGAAGCCGATTTCTCGAATTATCAAATAACCAGTGAGCCCTTGAAGGCCCGCATTCGTCTTGCTGCAGAACGCGCCGCGCCGTTGTTTGGCGTGCACCCCAAAAATCTGCTGAAAATCGCTTAAGGATTTCTTCATGGATGTTTTCTGGTTCCTGCCGACTCACGGCGACGGCCATTACCTGGGCACCACTCAGGGCGCTCGCCCAGTGACACTCAACTACCTGAAACAAGTGGCCCAGGCGGCCGACAGCCTCGGCTACCACGGTGTACTGATTCCCACCGGGCGCTCCTGCGAGGATTCGTGGGTGATTGCTTCGGCGCTGGTGCCGCTGACTGAGCGCCTGCGTTATCTGGTAGCGATTCGGCCGGGGATCATCTCGCCGACAGTCTCGGCGCGCATGGCCGCGACACTGGATCGACTGTCCAATGGCCGCTTGCTGATCAACGTGGTCACCGGCGGTGACCCGGATGAAAACCGTGGCGACGGTATCTTCCTCGATCACAGCGAACGCTACGAAGTGACCGACGAATTCCTGCAAATCTGGCGCCGGGTGCTGCAAGGCGAATCGGTGGATTTCGAAGGCAAACACCTGCAAGTGCAGAACGCCAAGGCGCTGTATCCGCCGGTGCAGAAACCGTATCCACCGCTGTACTTCGGAGGCTCTTCCGAGGCAGCCCATGAACTGGCCGCCGAGCAGGTTGATGTCTACCTGACCTGGGGCGAACCACCGGCCGCCGTGGCGGAAAAACTGGCCGATGTGCGTGAACGTGCCGCGCGAAACGGTCGCACGGTGAAGTTCGGAATTCGCTTGCACGTGATCGTTCGCGAGACCGCTGAAGAGGCCTGGAAAGCCGCGGATAAACTTATCGAGCACATCAGCGACGAGACCATCGCGGCCGCGCAGAAGTCGTTCTCGCGTTTCGATTCCGAAGGTCAACGGCGCATGGCCGCGTTGCATGACGGGCGTCGTGACAACCTGGAAATCTCCCCCAACCTGTGGGCCGGTGTCGGCCTGGTGCGTGGCGGTGCCGGGACGGCGCTGGTGGGCGATCCGCAGCAAGTGGCGGCGCGGATCAAGGAGTACGCAGACCTGGGAATCGAGAGTTTCATCTTCTCCGGCTATCCGCACCTCGAAGAGGCTTATCGCTTTGCCGAGCTGGTGTTCCCGCTGTTGCCTGAGCCGTACGCAAGCCTGGCGGGGCGCGGCGTCACTAATCTCACCGGGCCGTTTGGCGAAATGATCGCCAATGATGTGCTGCCGGCCAAAGCCACGGCCTGACCAGATAATCCATGTGGGAGCGGGCTTGCTCGCGAAGGCGTCCGTCCAGTCGACATTTATTTTGACTGTTATGGCGCCATCGCGAGCAAGCTCGCTCCCACAGGGGATTGCGTCGATTTTTATGAGGAACCCCCGCGTGACTGCCAAACCGCAAAGCGCCCTGATATCCCCCTTGCAGACCGCCCGCCGATTGGCCGCCGAGTTTGCCCTGACCGCTGTCGAGCGCGATGAACGTGGCGGTACGCCCAAAACCGAACGTGACGCCTTGCGCCACAGCGGTCTGCTCGCCTTGAGCATTCCCGCCCAGTACGGAGGCCTCGGCGCCAGCTGGAGTGACACCCTGACCATCGTGCGCGAGTTCGCCAAGGTCGACAGTTCGATTGCCCATGTCTTCGGCTTCCATCACCTGATGCTCGCCACCGTGCGCCTGTTCGCCCGGCCCGAGCAGTGGCAGCCATGGTTCGAACAAACCGCACGCAAGAACTGGTTCTGGGGCAACGCCCTGAACCCGCTGGACACCCGCACCGTGGTGAAAAACCTCGGTGGCTGGCGTGAGTTTTCCGGCAAGAAAAGTTTCTGCTCGGGTGCCAGCGATTCGGAAATGCTGATCGCCTCGGCCGTCGACGAAAGCACCGGCGGCAAGCTGTTGATCGCCGCGATTCCCAGCGGTCGCAGCGGCATCACCTTGCATAACGACTGGAACAACATGGGCCAGCGCCAGACCGACAGCGGCAGCGCGACGTTCGAACGGGTACGGGTCGAAGAGTCGGAATTGCTGCTCGATCCAGGTCCCTTGAGTACGCCATTCGCCTGCCTGCGGCCGTTGATTGCCCAGCTGACCTTCACGCACATGTTTCTCGGCATCGCCGAAGGTGCTTTCGAAGAGGCGCGGCAATACACCCTCACCGAAACCCGCCCGTGGCACAAATCCAGTGCTCAGGATGTGCGTCAGGATCCTTATGTACTCGGCCACTACGGCGAATTCTGGGTCGCCCTCGAAAGTGTTCGACTGCTGGTGGAGCGCGCTGCCGGGCTGCTCGACAAGGCTTGGGCCAAAGGCCCGAACCTCAGCGCCGAAGAACGCGGGCACCTCGCTAACGCCATCGCCACGGCCAAGGTCGCTGCCACCCGCAACGGTCTGGAACTCTGTAGCCGGTTGTTCGAAGTGACCGGCGCCCGTTCAACGCATGCCTCACTGCGACTGGACCGCCACTGGCGCAACCTGCGCACGCAAACCCTGCACGACCCGGTGGATTACAAACTCCATGAACTGGGTGACTGGGCGCTCAACCAGTCCCTGCCGATTCCGACTTTCTATTCATAGCCTTCTATTCATGGAGCCTGCCCATGCAACTGCTGACCTTACCGCCCTCGCCCGCTCTGGCCACCTCGATCCGCGCCACGGCGCAGGTGTTCGAAGACCCTAAATCCCAGGCCTTGCTTGCCCACATTCAACAAGTCGCACCGAGTGAAGCCAGCGTGCTGATCATCGGCGAAACCGGCACCGGCAAGGAGCTGGTGGCGCGGCATATCCACAACCTCAGCGCCCGGCGCAACCGGCCATTCGTGGCGGTGAACTGCGGCGCGTTCTCCGAATCCCTGGTGGAGGCCGAGTTGTTCGGCCATGAAAAAGGTGCCTTCACCGGTGCGCTGAGCGCCAAGGCCGGCTGGTTCGAGGAGGCCGACGGCGGCACGTTGTTCCTCGACGAAATCGGCGATTTGCCGATGGCGATTCAGGTCAAGTTGTTGCGGGTATTGCAGGAGCGCGAAGTGGTGCGACTGGGTTCGCGCAAGAGCATTCCCATCAACGTGCGCGTGCTGGCGGCGACCAACGTGCAACTGGAGAAAGCCATCAACGCCGGGCATTTCCGTGAGGACTTGTACTACCGCCTCGACGTGGTCAGCCTGGAATTGAGCCCGCTGCGCGACCGCCCCGGCGACATCCTGCCGCTGACCCGACACTTCGTCGAAGCCTACAGCCAGCGCCTCGGCTACGGCACCATCACCATCAGCAAAGAGGCCGAACTGAAACTGCGCGGCTACAGCTGGCCGGGCAACATCCGCGAACTGGAAAACGTCATTCACCACACCCTGCTGATCTGCCGTAACGGCGTGATCGAACGCGACGACCTGCGACTGTCGAACATGCGCATCGAGCGTCAGGGCGACTACCACAGCAACGTCGACGACTCACCGGAAGCCCTGCTCGATCGGGCCTTTCAAAAGCTTTTCGAAGAACAGGCCGGTGCGCTTCACGAGAAAGTCGAAGACGCGTTGCTGCGAGCCGCCTATCGTTTCAGCCACTACAACCAGGTGCACACCGCTGCGCTGCTGGGGCTGAGCCGCAATGTAACGCGCACGCGGCTGATCAAGATCGGCGAACTGGCCGTGAACAAACGCCGGCCCACGGAAAATCTCCAGGGCGAGCGTGTCATGCAGCTGTCGATCTAACCCACCAGATTGCAGTGCAGCGCGTTGTCGTGGCTGCGTTCCAGGCTGTGCAGCACCTGGAACGAGCCGAAGGTCACGGTTTTCGCCTGATGGGCGCGGATCAGTTGCCAGAAGTCCTGTTCGCCGCTTTCAAAGCTTTGAAACGCGGCTTCTCCCGCCTCGCGTGTTTGCCATTGCAGGTAGTTGAGCACCCGCCGGCCATCGTCGCTGGCCTGGATGCTGGCACTCAGAAAACCGCTGTAACCCTGGGCGAGACGCTCGGTCTGCTTCGACAGAGCCGACACCAGTGCGGGCTGTTGATGGGGTTCGATCTCGAATTCAATCAATTGGGTGAAGCTGCGATTTTTCTCTGACAGTTGCATGAAGAGTCCCCGCTGACCTGTAAGCCGGATCTTGCGATCCGAAGGCTTGCAGGGTAAAACCTCGAGTTAACTTGAGGTCAAGGGGGATTTTTTAAATGATCACCTCGGAAAATCTGCACAAGGAACTCACCGTCGGCCAAGTGGCTGCGCGCAGCGGTGTCGCGGTCACGGCTCTGCACTTTTACGAATCCAAGGGTTTGATCAAAAGTAATCGCAACCAGGGCAACCAGCGGCGTTTCCCACGGGAAGTGTTGCGGCGGGTGGCGTTGATCAAAGTGGCTCAGCGATTGGGCATTCCGTTGGCGGAGATTGGTGAGGCATTGAAATCGCTACCGGACAATCGGGCGCCGACGGCAGCGGACTGGAAGGTGTTGTCGGCGCAGTGGAGTCGGGATCTGGATGAGCGGATCAATCAGCTGACCTTGCTGCGGGACCGGCTCAATGGCTGCATTGGCTGTGGGTGTTTGTCGATGGAGGCATGTCCGTTGCGCAACTTTGGCGATGTGCTGGGGGAACGCGGGCCGGGAGCGCAGCTGCTGGAATCAGGTACTGATCCGAAATAGCGGCGCGACCTTCGCGAGCAAGCCCGCTCCCACATTTGACCGAGTTGTCTGGACGAACACAGTCAATGTGGGAGCGGGCTTGCTCGCGAAGGCGCCCTCAAGGTCAACGAAGATCTAGAACCCCGGTGCAATCTGCCCTTTGTAGCGGGTCAAAATGAACTGCCGAACCTCATCGGAATTCAACGCCTTGGCCAGTTTCTGCAAGCCTGGATCATTGATGTTGTCCGGCCGCGCGACCAGGAATTCGATGTACAAACTCTTGCCCTTCTCGACAATCAACGCGCTGTTGGTATCAATCCCCGCTTCCAGTGCGTAATTAGCAAAGACAAACGCCAGGTCCACCTGGCTCACCGAACGCGCCAGCAATGCACCTTCCAGTTCACGAATTTTCAGGTGCTTGGGGTTTTCGATGATGTCGCGCTGAGTGGCCAGGGTGTTGCTCGGGTCCTTGAGCTTGATCAGGCCGGCTTCGTGCAACAGCACCAGCGCACGGCCAGTGTTCACCGGGTCATTGGGAATCGACACCGTAGCGCCATCCTTCAGTTCGGTGATGTTTTTGATTTTGATTTTGGTCGAGTAAGCGCCAAACGGTTCAATGTGTACACCGACCACCGGCACCAGGTCGGTATGGCGGGTTTTGTTGAAATCATCGAGGAACGGTCGGTACTGGTAATAGTTGGCGTCGAGGTTCTTCAGGGCCAATTGCTGGTTGGGCTGGATAAAGTCAGTGAAGACTTTGATGTCCAGGTCCACGCCTTCCTTGGCCAGGGTCGGTTTGACGAATTCGAGGATTTCCGCGTGCGGCACCGGGGTGGCGCCGACGATGAGTTTTTCGTTGGCGTGAGCGTTGAACGACAGGACGGCAGCCAGAATGGCCAGGGTCTTTTTCATGCTGTGCTCCTAGGCAGATTGAGTGGCCGTCGTGGGGCGGACGTTGGGCCGGTTTTTAATGGTTGAATCGAGTTTTTATCGTCGGCTGTAGCGCGCCACCAGTCGGTCGCCAGTCATTTGCAGGGCTTGAACCAGGATCAGCAGAAGCACCACGGTGACGACCATTACGTCAGTCTGAAAACGCTGATAGCCGTAGCGGATCGCCAGGTCGCCAAGACCGCCGCCACCAATCACCCCGGCCATTGCCGTGTAGTCCACCAGCACAATCGCGGTTACCGAGACCGCCGCCAGCAGCCCTCCCCGCGCTTCGGGCAACAAGGTGTGGCGGATAATCTGCCAGGTGTTGGCGCCCATGGCCTGAGTCGCTTCCACGACCCCGCGATCGACTTCGCGCAGCGCGGTTTCCACCAGCCGCGCGAAGAACGGCGTGCAACCGACGACCAGCGGCGGGATAGTTCCCGGTACACCAAGTGAAGTGCCGACCAACAACGTGGTCAGGGGAATCAGCACGATCAGCAAAATGATGAACGGCAGCGAACGCAACATGTTCACGATCACCGACAGCACCCGATAAACACCGACCGCTTCATGTAATTGGCGCTTGCCGGTGAGGAACAGCACCACGCCCAGCGGCAGCCCCAGCAGCACGGTAAAACCGAGGGCGGCGCCGAGCATGCTCAGGGTGTCGAGGCAGGCTTGGGCAATGTCGGCCCAATAGATGTTTTTCAACCACTCGGCCATGGTCAGGACCAGTCGTGGCGCGGGGGTTTGACACCATTGAGCAGCCAGTTGCCGACCACGTGATACTTCCAGCGCACCGGATCATGCAGGGTGTGGACCCGGGCGTTGCGCCAGTGGCGGTCGAAGTTGTGTTTGCTCAGGGTCGAGCGAGTACCGCCGAGTTCGAAGAGTTTGTTGCTGGCCCCGATGGCGATTTCGGTGGTCAGCACTTTGGCTTTGGCGACGGCCAATGAGGCTTGCGCGACGTTGTCTTCGTCAGGTGCCGAACGTGCGGCATCCAGCGCCCAACCGGCGCGTTCCAGCAAGGCTTCGGCCGCTTCCAGGCGAATCTCCAGGCCGCCGACTTGAATGATGGTAAGCGGATCTTCGCTAGCCTTTTCCACTCCGGCGTCGATCCACGGCCGAGCGAATTGTTGAACGAACGCGATGGTGTCGCGCAGGGCCGCGCGGGCGATGCCGGCGTCGATGGCGGCGGTGGTCAACTGCGCGAACGGTCCCGCCAGGGTGGGTGATTCATAAGAGCGATACGTCGGAAACAGATTGAACGCCGGGACGTGCAGGTCCTCAGCCAGCACCGTGCCGCTGGAGGTGGTGCGCTGGCCGATGCTGTCCCAATCGTCAACGATCACCAACCCTTTGGTGCCGCGCTCGACAAAGGCCAACTGGCCCTTCTGCTCTTCATCCAGCGCCAGCACCGCCAGCCAGTGAGCGTAGAGCGAACCGGTGCAATAACCCTTGCGACCGTTGATCACATGACCGTCGCCGTAACGGCGGATAGTCGCCTGAATATCCTGCACGTTCTTGCCGCCGGTTTCCGACAAGGCATTGGCAAAACGGTGACCTTGCAGCGCCAGCCCGAAGAAGTGCGTTTGTTGCTCAGGCGTGCCTTGCAGGCAAATGTCTTCCAGCAGGCAATAGTGGTTTTGCGGGATTTGCCCCAGGGACGGATCGGCCGCCGAGATGATCGCGATGACCTGCGCCAGCACCGCATAGGACACCTGCGCGCCGCCAAATGCTTTCGGCACGCTGATGCCCCACAAACCGCTGTTGGAATACAGATCGACGATCTCGGCGGGCACTTGACGGGGGCGGTCGCGCTCGGCGTCTTGTTCCAGCAGGATCGCGGCGACCTGTTCGGCGACCCGCAGGGCTTCGGCTTCGTTGGCGATCCGATGGGCGGCCGGTGGGTTGATCGGATAAACGGCAGATTCAGGCATACAAGACTCTCGGTACCAATGTTTACCAGAGGGCATTGCAGCTTTTGTGCCTGACCGTCCGAGCCAATGTTTTCGGGGAGTTCAGCGGCATTTTCGCGATCTCAAGATAACGAGCAAGAGCAATCTGCTGCTTCGCTGTTGATGGCTGAACAGTGGCGTTGTTATTCCTTACACCCTGTAGGAGCTGCCGAAGGCTGCGATCTTTTGATCTTGATTTTTCGTCGGCCGCACCGCAGCCAAGTTCAAAAGATCGCAGCCTTCGGCAGCTCCTACTACTCTTCATAGGTTGTAAATCGGCGAAGGACCACCTTCATCCCAAAACAAAAAACAGGGAGAACCATCATGAGCGTCAAACCCATTCCAGAGGGTTATCACAGCATCACCCCGTACCTGGGCATTCAAAAAGCAGCCGAAGCCATCGAGTTCTACAAAAAAGCCTTTGGTGCCACCGAAGTCATGCGTCTGTCCATGCCCGATGGCGGCATTGGCCATGCCGAACTGCGCATCGGCGATTGCCCGATCATGCTCGGCACACCTTGCGATCAGGGCCCGCTGAGCAATCCGGACAAGTCGCCGTCTGTGGGTCTGCACCTGTATGTGAACGATGTGGACAAGTCGTACAAACAGGCGATTGCCGCCGGCGGCACGGTGGTGTCCGAGGTCAAGGATCAGTTTTATGGCGACCGCTCGGGGACCCTGAAGGATCCCTATGGGCATCTATGGTTTCTGGCCACGCGCAAGGAAGATCTGACTCAGGAGCAGATTGAGCAGCGGGCGAAGGAGTTGTTTAAGCAAGGTTGAGATTTTCAGAGACTGGTCTGGCCTCTTCGCAAGCAAGCCCGCTCCCACAGGGGATCGGCTGTGTACACAGAGTTTGTGTTCCACACCGACCCACTGTGGGAGCGGGCTTGCTCGCGAAGGCGGCAGCCCAGGCACCACACATCTGCTTCAACACACTTCATGAACAAGCGCACCACGCTTTGCGCCTTGCCATAAGGACTCAACGATTTCAGGATGCAGGCAACTACTACAAGGAGTCATCCATGTTCGCCGGGTTCCTGAAAGACCAGCGCCACGTCAACGGTGTGGACATTGCCTACCGCATCGGCGGCAACGGGCCGGGCCTGCTGTTGCTGCACGGTCACCCGCAGACTCACGTCATCTGGCACAAAGTCGCCGAACAACTGGCCGAGCAATTCACCGTCATCGCCGCCGACCTGCGCGGTTACGGCGACAGCAGCAAACCACCGGCCACCGATCACCACACCCATTACTCCAAACGCGAAATGGCCAAGGACGGCGTAGAGCTGATGAAGTCCCTGGGCTTCGAACAGTTCTCGGTGCTGGCCCACGACCGTGGCGCCCGCGTTGCCCATCGGCTGGCCCTCGATCATCCCGCTGCCGTGCAACGCATGGTGCTGCTCGACATCGCGCCCACCCTGTCGATGTACGCGCAAACCAACGAAGCCTTTGCCCGCGCCTACTGGCACTGGTTCTTCCTGATCCGCCCGGCACCGTTGCCGGAAACATTGATTGAAGCTGATCCAGAATCTTATCTGCGCAGCGTGATGGGCAGTCGCAACGCCGGGCTCAAACCGTTCACACCTGAAGCATTCGCTGAGTACCTGCGCTGCCTGAAACTGTCGGGCACTGCGCGCGGAATCTGCGAGGACTACCGCGCCAGCGCCAGCACGGATCTGGAGCATGACCGCGCCGATATCGCCGCTGGCCGTCATATGAATCTGCCGTTGCTGGTGCTATGGGGCGCAGAAGGCACGGTCGGACGCTGTTTCGAGCCGCTCAAGGAATGGCAACACGTCGCCACTGACGTGCGTGGCAAGGCGCTGCCCGCCGGCCATTACATCGCCGAAGAAGCCCCCGAGCTGCTGCTCGCCGAAGCGCTGGGTTTCCTGCTCTGATCGCCGCGCCCCACTGCTCATGCCGCCAGTGTTCGTTTTGTCATGACCACCAAGAAAGACATGTTTCGTGTTGGATCAGCCCAAGTGCACAACGCTCCTACAGAAACCGGCCAAGCGATATCACGAAACATTTTCTTTCATATCCCCCTTCGGGATTTTCGATGCTCATCCGTCTTATTTAGATGCAGTCGCCCGCGCAGGCAAAAGCCACGGCCCGGCCTTTCATGGACCTCATCGCTGGGAAGCCCTTAGCGGCGGCCCTCTCATCGAAACAAGACCTTTAATCATGTCGAAGAAATCCCGTTCAAAACTCTGGTTTCTGGTCCATAGCTGGCTGGCATTGCCGATCTGGTTTTTCGTACTGATCGTCTGCGTGACCGGCACCCTGGCGGTGGTCAGCCAGGAAATCGTCTGGCTGGCCAACCCGCAAATGCGCGCCAGCCAACCCTCGGACGATGCGCCACTGCTCAGCTATGACCAGATCATTGCCGCGATCAAAAAAGCGGAGCCCAACACTCTGGTTGAGGCCATCAGCCGGCCCGATGAATCGCACTTCGCCCTCGACGTGGACGTCAGCTATCCCGACGGTCGCTCGGTGACGGTTTACGTCAATCCCTACAGCGGCGTCATTCAGGGCACTGCCCCGCCATTCAATTTCAAGGCGTTTACCCGCGCCCTGCATGGCTGGTGGCTCGTGCCGTTCACCAACGGTTACAGCTGGGGCTGGTACCCGGTGTCATTCCTGAGCTTGCCGCTGCTGGCTTCGTTGGTCACCGGACTGGTGGTCTACAAGAAATTCTGGAAAGGCTTCTTCCGACCGACCCTGCGCATTCGTCATGGCGCACGAATTTTCTGGGGCGACTTTCATCGCCTCAGCGGCATCTGGTCGATCTGGTTCATCGCGGTGATTTCCATCACCAGCACCTGGTTTCTGATTCAGGCGTTCATGTTCGATAACCAGATTTCGATTTCCACCGCGCCGGTGGCTGCCGTGGTCCCGCGTGAAAGTGTCCCGCTGACTGCCGACGGTTCGCCAGCGCCGATGATCAGCCTGGAGACGGCGATCCGCGAAGCCAAGGAACGTATTCCCGGACTGGACGACAGCTTCGTCAGCCTGCCTGCCAATGCCTACAGCTATCTGTCGGTAGGCGGACGCAGTTGGTATCCGCTGATGTTCCAGACCGCCGACATCAACCCGTACACCGGCGACATCGCCGCCACTCGCCTGTTGTCGGATCGTTCCGGCCTGGAGCTGGTGACCGAGTCCATGCGTCCGCTGCACACCGGGGATTTCGGCGGCATCTGGATCAAGCTGATCTGGTTCTTCTTCGGCCTGATCCTGAGCATGATGGTCCTCAGCGGCCTGTTGATCTGGACCAAACGCACCGCCCTGGCCACGGCCAATGCCCTCAAGCGCAGCCATAAACGCCCGCGCAGTCAGACCGCTGCGGCCAACAGCCGTGAAACCACGGAGGTCAGCCAATGAGTCTGTTCGCTGCGGAAAAAACGACTTCGAAACTGAGCCGCTTCTGGCACAAAGGGCGCTTCCACATCAACGTTCTGCTGTTGCTGGTGCCGCTGGGCTTCATGCCCAAATACTTCGCCGACGCCGCGCTGTTTCGCGGTGACACCGGCCTGGGCGAGCGGGAGATCGGCGAGGTTCAGGTCGGCCCCTGGAGCCTGCGTCTGGCCGAGTTGCGCAACGACGCCCCGACCCTCGATGGCCCGGCCGGCTACATGAAGAGCTTCAACGCGGCGCTGTGCGACAGCTGCCGCGATCAGGTCAAGGCGACGTACCTGCGTATTGGCAAACCGCGCAGCCTGCGCGCTGCCGGGGTGATTTTCTTTGGTACGCCGTACCGCATGGGCGCGATGTTGCCGATCCCCGAGAAGACCAAAGCCGACGCCGAACTGTGGATCACCATGGAAGGCTGGGATGGCGCCATGCATCAGGCCTCCGTCCCCCTGAGCCAGGCATCTCCGGCCACCCTCGCCTGGCTGAACCAACAAGGAGGCAAACCATGATCAACGCTTTACGTCCTTTGAGCGCCGCGCTGCTGGTGCTCTGCGCCGGTTTCAGCGCCAGCGCCCTGGCCCACAACCCGATGTGCGAATGCAAAGCCCTCGACGCCGAGCAGATCAAATGCACCGGCGGTTTCTCCGACGGCAGTGGCGCGCCGGGGGTGACCCTGGACGTGATCGGTTACGACGAAACCATTCTGGTGCCGGGCAAGCTCGGCGCCGATTCGACCCTGACTTTCAAGAAGCCCGGCGCCGAGTTCTACGTGCTGTTCGACGCCGGTCCCGGTCACGTCGTCGAGATTGACCAAGCGGACATCGAAGCCCCATGAGTACGCCGACTACGCAAATCGTCCGCCCGGCCGGTGCCGGCCATGAAACCCTCTATGTGTTGCTGTTGTGCCTGATGATCCTCGCGGTTGCCGGCTCGGTAGTCGCCTGGCGCGGTGAGTCTCAGGAAGTCAGCAGCGTTGGCAGCCATCAACTGGATGCCCGTCGTGACTTGAGCGCGTCCGAGCAAGGCATCTACGCCGACCTCCGGGTGACGCTCGACGAAATTCACCTGCTGCGCCAGGAGCAACTGGCGCTACCCGCCCCCGCCGCCCTCGCCGATGAAGGTTTTGCGCCGTTCGCCCAGGACGCCAGTTCCGTCAGCCGTGGCGGTCATGCCTGGTAATTGCTCGACGCCAAGGCTTATTTCGGCCAGACCCAGACGCCCACCGTGGCGGGTTCGTTTCTGATGCGCTTGACCGCTGACGGCGATGCTCCGGACGTCTGGCTCAACCGCGGCAAAGCCCTCGCGGCCCCGACCGACCTCACCGACGCCGCGCTGGAAAGCGCTGGCTGGCAGCAGATCGTCGCGCAATTCGATGCCGGCGTGACCCGCCAGCACCGGCACTGAACCCTCGCCTTCACCCGAGAGAAGACCGCTTTCCCATGCCTATTTCATCTCAACGTTCTTTCTTGCGCCTGATGTTGGTCGGCTTACTGGCTTGTCTGCTGACCCCGCTGGCCAATGCCGACGCGGCCAAGCGTCTGCGCATCGGCATCACCCTGCACCCTTATTACAGCTACGTGGCGAACATCGTCGGTGACAAAGCCGAAGTGGTGCCGCTGATTCCGGCCGGTTTCAACCCCCACGCCTACGAGCCCCGCGCCGAAGACATCAAGCGCATCAGCGGTCTGGACGTAGTCGTGCTCAACGGTGTCGGCCATGACGACTTCGCCGACCGCATGATCGCCGCCAGCGAAACCCCGAACATCCCGGTGATCGAAGCCAACGAAAACGTGCCGTTGCTGGCAGCCACCGGCGTCGCCGCTCGCGGTTCCGGCAAGGTCGTGAACCCGCACACGTTCCTGTCGATCAGCGCCTCGATTGCCCAGGTCAACAACATCGCCCGGGAACTGGGCAAGCTCGACCCGGCCAACGCCAAGACCTACACACAGAACGCCCGCGCCTATGGCAAACGCCTGCGACAGATGCGCGCCGACGCCCTGGCGAAACTGACCCAGGCGCCGAACGCAGAACTGCGAGTGGCCACGGTTCACGCGGCTTACGACTATTTGCTGCGCGAGTTTGGCCTGGAAGTGACCGCCGTGGTCGAACCGGCCCACGGCATCGAACCGAGCCCGAGCCAGTTGAAAAAAACCATCGATCAACTGCGGGATCTGGACGTGAAAGTGATCTTCTCGGAGATGGATTTCCCGTCCACCTACGTCGAGACCATCCAGCGTGAATCCGGGGTGAAGCTGTACCCGCTGTCGCACATTTCCTATGGCGAGTACACCGCCGACAAGTACGAAAAGGAAATGACCGGCAACCTCAACACCGTGGTCCGGGCGATTCAGGAGTCCGGCCAATGACGGCTAAAGAAACCATCTGTGCACAGACCCCCACCCCGACCGCCCCCGAATCCCCTGTGGGAGCGGGCTTGCTCGCGAAAGCGGTGGGTCAGTCAACATTGATGTCGACTGACACTCCCTCTTCGCGAGCAAGTCGAATCGTCGCACCGCCGCTCCCACAGGTTTCCGGGCCGACGCTGGATTTTGCGGAGGTCAGTTTGACCCTCGGGCGCACGACGATCCTCGACAACGTCACGTTCCAGGTCCAGCCCGGCAGCGTGCATGCACTGGTCGGCCCCAACGGTGGCGGCAAAAGCTCGCTGATCAAAACCTTGCTCGGACAGATGCCGCATCAGGGTCGCCTGAGTCTGCAATGGCCCGGCACACCTGGAACCATCGGCTACGTACCCCAAGCCCTGGAATTCGATCGAGGTTTGCCGATGACCGTCGACGATTTCATGGCCGCGATGTGCCAGCGGCGCCCGGCGTTTCTCGGGTTGAGCAAGCACTACGCCGCCGCGATTGGCGATGCCCTGCAACGGGTCGGTATGCAGGACAAACGGAAGCGGCGCATGGGTGCGTTGTCCGGCGGTGAGCGCCAGCGGGTGTTGCTGGCTCAGGGACTGATTCCGGCGCCGCAGTTGCTTGTGCTCGACGAACCGATGTCGGCGCTCGACGAGGCCGGTATTCAGGTGTTCGAACGGCTGCTCGGCGACTGGCGCCAGAGCGGCATCACCGTGCTGTGGATCGAGCATGATCTGGAAGCGGTTGGACGTCTGGCGGATCGGGTCACCGGGCTCAATCGCCGGGTACTGTTCGATGCCACACCGAAACAGGCGCTGACCCCGGAACGCCTGCTGACCCTGTTCTCGACCCATCCACGGAGCGCTGCCTGATGAGTTACGAAGCCTTTCGTTTGATGATCCAGGGTTGGGCCTCGTCGGGTTACTTGCCCGAGGCGCTGGCCTATGGATTTGTGGTCAACGCGCTGCTCGCCGGCTTGCTGATCGGCCCGGTGTTGGGCGGTTTGGGTACGTTGGTGGTGGTCAAGCGCTTCGCGTTTTTCTCCGAAGCGGTAGGCCACGCGGCGCTGACCGGCGTGGCCATCGGTATTCTGCTGGGCGAACCTTACACCAGGCCTTATGGCAGTCTGTTCGGCTACTGCTTGTTGTTCGGCATCTTGCTGAACTACCTGCGTAACCGCACGGGTCTGGCGCCGGATACGTTGATCGGTGTGTTTCTGTCGGTGTCGTTGGCGCTGGGTGCCAGTCTGCTGCTGATTCTGGCGGGCAAGATCAACGTACACATCCTCGAAAACGTACTGTTCGGTTCGGTACTGACCGTCAACGGCAATGACCTGCTGGTGCTGGCCATCGTCGGTTCGCTGGTCATGGCGCTGGCCTTGCCGTTGTACAACCGCATCATGCTGGCCAGTTTCAATCCGCAACTGGCGGCGGTGCGTGGTGTGGCGGTGAAGACCCTGGATTATCTGTTTGTGATTCTGGTGACGCTGATCACCGTGGCGGCGGTGAAAGTCATCGGCGCGATTCTGGTCGGTGCTCTGCTGGTGATTCCAGCTGCAGCTGCGCGATTGCTGAGTCAGTCGCTGAAGGGCTTCTTCTGGTGCTCGGTGCTGATCGCCACGGTCAGCACGCTGTGCGGGATCCTTGCGCCGATTGTCTTCGACCTGCCTATCCCGTCCGGCGCCGCGATCATTCTGGTGGCCGGTATCGCCTTCGCTCTCGCCGCCATTGCGCGTGGCGTTGTCCCCAGCCTGAAAGGGAATCTCGGATAAATGTTTTTTACTTTGCGTCAATTGACCCTGGCATTGACCTTCACATTGCCCCTGTGCGGGCTGGTCAACACAACCTTTGCAGCTGACAGCGTCAAACCGCTGCGCGTGCTGGCGTCCTTGCCGATCACTTATGGTCTGGGTGAAGTCTTGCTCAAAGGCACCGACGTCAATCTTGAACGTGCCGCGCCGGCGAACCTGCCCGGTAGCCCCGTCAGACCGCGTACTTCACGGGTCGTGGCGCTCCGGCGCTGGCCAAACTGGCGACCGACGCCGATGCGGTGATCGGCCTGCGCTCGTTGTGGGCGGATGATCCGCTGTATCCGATCTCCCGGCGTAGCAACATCCGCATCATTGAAATCGACGCCGCCCGCCCGGTGGACGGCGCCCTGCCCGGCATCGCCGTGCAACCCGGCAACAAAGTTGATGGGTTGAACAGTCAGCCGTGGTTTTCCAGCAACAATATGGGGCGGATGGCGGACGTTATGGCGGCGGACCTGGTGCGCCTGGCGCCCGAGGCAAAGCCGAAGATCGAGGCTAACCTGGCGACGCTCAAACAGCGCTTGCTCAAGCTCAGCGCTGACAGCGAAGCGCGGTTGGCCAGTACCGATAACCTCAGCGTGATGAGCCTGAGCGATCACTTTGGCTATCTGATCGGCGGCCTCAACCTGGAGCTGATTGGCCTCGATGCGCGGCCGGACGCCGAGTGGACACCTGAAGCGCTCAAGCAATTGGGCGCGACGCTCAAGGACAATGATGTGGCGGTGGTGCTGCATCACCGACAGCCGTCGGATGCGGTGAAAGCGGTGATTGTCGAGGCTGGAAGTCGGTTGGTGGTGTTGAGTGTCGATGCGGCGGATCCGGTGGCCGAGCTCGAGGGGAATGTGGATTTGGTGATCAAGGGGTTGAGCGGGGCGTAACGTCAGTTGGACCGCGTTATCGTTCTTCGCGAGCAAGCCCGCTCCCACATTGGATTTGTGGCGCGACACAGATCCAATGTGGGAGCGGGCTTGCTCGCGAAGGCGGCCTCACAAGCAACACACATTCCAGATATGAAAAAGCCCGCTGACCTTACCGGTTCAGCGGGCTTCTTTTTGCGCGGTGACTCAGTGAGCCAAAGCCGCCTGCTCTTCCATCTTCTGGCGCAAGCTCAGTGGACGCATGTCAGTCCAGGTTTCTTCAATGTAAGCCAGGCATTCCTTTTTCAGGCCGCTCTTGCCCACGGTGCGCCAACCTGCAGGCACGGCTTTGTAGTCGGGCCAGATCGAGTACTGCTCTTCGTGGTTGACCACGACCTGAAAGAGGATGTCCTCGCGGTCGAATACTGAAGTCATGGTGTTTCTCCATCGCTGTAGGGTGGGCTGCACTGCGTGCGCAGCCGTTATGTAGAAGGAACGTTAGAGGCGCTGAAAAATTTAGAGGCTGGCGGTGGCAGCGGCCATGGCTCGGCCGAAAATCTCGGCCACCCGATCGATTTCCGCGGCAGTGATCACCAGCGGCGGCAGGAAGCGCACCACGCCGCCATGACGCCCGCCCAGTTCGAGGATCAAGCCGCGCTTGAGGCATTCACGCTGCACCAGCGGCGCCAGACGACCGAAGATCGGCGGATGACCCAGCGCATCCAGCTCGCCAGTCGGATCGACCAGTTCGACGCCGAGCATCAAGCCGCGCCCCCGGATATCACCTAGTTGCGGGAAGTCCCGTTGCAGGATGCGCAGGTGTTCGCTCAAGCGTTCGCCCATGGCAGCGGCATGCTCGCAGACCTTGTGTTCGGTCAGGTAACGCATCACCGCAGAACCTGCGGCCATGGCCATCTGATTGCCGCGGAAGGTCCCGGCATGGGCGCCCGGCAGCCAGGTGTCGAGCCAGTCGCGATAGACCACCACGGCCAACGGCAAACTGCCACCGATGGCTTTGGACATGACCACCACGTCGGGAATGATCCCGGCGTGTTCGAAGGCGAACATCTTGCCGGTGCGGGCAAAACCGCTCTGAATCTCGTCGACGATCAGCGCGACACCGGCCTTTTCGGTAATCCGCCGCAGGCCGCGCAACCAATCAAGATCGGCCGGGATCACCCCGCCCTCGCCCTGCACCGCTTCAACGATCACCGCGGCCGGCAATTGCACACCGGCCTCTGGATCATTGAGCAGGTTTTCCAGGTAGTTGAGATTAACCTTCACACCTTGCGCGCCGCCGAGCCCGAACGGGCAGCGGTAATCGTAGGGATATGGCATGAACTGCACGCCGTTGCTGAGCAAGGCGCCCAAGGGTTTTTTCGGCCCCAGACTGCCCATCAGGCTCAGCGCGCCTTGGCTCATGCCGTGATAACCGCCCTGGAACGACAACACGGTGCTGCGTCCGGTGGCGGTGCGCACCAGTTTCAGCGCGGCTTCCACCGCGTCGGTGCCGGTCGGGCCACAGAACTGGATCTTGGCTTCAGCGGCCAAAGCCAGCGGCAGCAGACTGAACAGGTCCTGAACGAACTGATCCTTGACCGGGGTGGTCAGGTCGAGGGTGTGCAGCGGCAGTTCATCCGTCAGCACTTGCTGGATCGCTTCGATCACCACCGGATGGTTGTGCCCAAGGGCCAACGTCCCTGCGCCGGCCAGGCAGTCGATGAAACGGCGGCCTTCGACGTCTTCGACATAAATGCCCTTGGCACGCTTGAGGGCCAGGGGAATGCGTCGCGGATAGCTGCGGGCATTCGATTCCTGCTGGTTTTGACGGGCCAGCAGCGGCGATTCGTTGAACTGATAAAGCGTCTCGGTCGGCGCCGGAGTGATCCGGGCCGACTGATCTTCCATAAGGCTGGTAGCGACTGACATCTCTCGACCCCTCAATAAGGTTTTCCTGTTCTGGAAACGCATCAGGGCGCCGAGGATTTAGACCCTCGATCAGCTTTCTATGAGGGGGGTGTCAGCGCTTTGTGCATGGGGATGGCGTGGAGCCCCGCCACCGTGAAGGTTTCAGCGCAAGGCTGGTAACCCAGATGACGGTAAAACGCTTCGCTGGTGCGGGTGCTATTGAGTCGGGCTTGACGCAACCCCCGATCGGTCAACCAGCCTTCGAGGTCGCGCACCAGCGCTTGCCCGGCCCCACGCCGAAACCATTCCGGCTGCACGTAACAGAACGCGACCTTCCCGCTGATCGCAGCCATCGCGACGCCGACCGGTTTGTCGTGCAACAGGGCGATGTTCAGGTACAACCGTTCGTCGGCCAACCAGGGCTGCACGTGTTCGATGGTTTTGTTGTGGGTCCAGGTGGCGACCGTTAGCGGATCGTTGCGATGGTCGAGCGCGCAACCGACGCGGATGGAGCGCTCGACGATCCGGCTGATGATGCCGGCGTCGGCGGGGGTTGCCTTGCAAATGTGTAGGGGGGCATCCATGGCGCTGTTACCTCAATCCATTGAGAAAAAGCTGCCGGGGACGATAGCGTTGTGGCGAGTGGATGGCTAATGGAGAGACGTTACATTTGGTGTGCAACACAAAACCTCTGTAGGAGCTGTCGAGTGAAACGAGGCTGCGATCTTTTGATTTTGCTTTTGATACTCGAGTGAATCCGGAGAAAAGATCAAAAGATCGCAGCCTCGTTTCACTCGACAACTCCAAGGTTCGTGGTGCTTGTTAGATGGGTTGCAACGGCATGGTCAGTTCGACTCGCAACCCGTCCGGTCGACTGTCGAAATGCAGGGTGCAACCGCAGCGCTGGACGATCGCCTGAACAATCGCCAGACCCAGGCCGCAACCGGTGCTCTGCCCGTTGCGCCAGAAGCGTTGGGTCAGGTGTTGCAGATCGTCTTCGGCAATCCCCGGGCCGTGGTCGCGAACCAAAAAGTGCACACGACTGCCAGTGGTTTCCAGGCTCAGCTCCACCGCCCCTTCGCCAGGGGTATGACGCAGTGCGTTGTCCAGCAGGTTGCGCAACGCCGCAATCGACAAAACTGCTGGCATTTGCACCGGTGCAGCGGAGAATTTGCTCGGCATCTGAAATTTGATCCGCTGACGATCACCACTGGCGGCGTCCTGAATCGCCAGTTTCGCCACCTGCTCGGCGCTGCATTGCACGCCATCATCGAACGACAGACTGCCCTCGACCCTCGCGAGCAACAGCAATTGTTCAAGGGTCCGGTGCAGGCGATCGGCGCCCTCTTCGGCCCGGGCCAGGGATTGATCCCGGGCCGCGCCGTCAGTCATGCGCGCCACTTGCAGGTGGGTCTTGATCGCTGTTAGTGGGCTGCGCAATTCATGGGCAGCGTCACCGGTCAGACGGCGTTCCCGTTCGATGGTCTTGCCGATGCGCTGGAACAACTGATTCTGGGTGTCCAGCAACGGTTGCAGTTCGCTGGGCAGCGGCTGGATTTGCAAGGGTTCGAGAGAATCGGCACTGCGGCGCATCAAGGCATCGCGCATGCGGTTGAGCGGCGCCAGCCCCTGGCCGACCCCCAGCCAGAGCAGGCACAGGCAGCCGAGCAAGGCCACGCCCACCGGCACCGAAGCCGCCAGCAGGATCGACATGTTCAGCGCCTCCCGCTCGATCTGCCGATCAGCGGTGGTGATGCGCACGTCGCCGCGGGCCAGGGTGAAACTGCGCCACGGCGCGCCATCGATCATCTGGTCGTGAAAGCCCATTTTCTCGGCTTCGAGGGTTTGTTGCGGATCGGTGTGACTGCGGGCGAGGATTTCGCCGCGCAATGAACTGACCTGGCAGGCCATGCCGCCGGGGAGGTTCAGTTGTTCAGCGCTGAAATGGGTGCCCTCGCCCTTGCTCGGCAATGGCGGCAATTGCTCCATCAAGCCGGCGACCATGCGTGCCGAGGCCACCAGCCGCTGGTCGAGGGAAAACATCATCTGATTGCGCAGGTCGCTGAGCATCCAGGCCGCTGCCAGGGCCCAGATCAGGGCAAAAGCGGCGCCGAGTGTCAGGCTCAGGCGCAAACGCAGGCTCATCACTTTTTCAATACCTCTGCGCCATCGGCCGGCCCCAGGCGATAGCCCAGGCCGCGCACCGTCTCGACAATGCCATTGCCGAGTTTGCGCCGCAGGTGATGGATATGCACATTGAGAGCGTTGCTTTCAAGCTCATCGTTAAAACCATAAACGCTGTCTTTCAGTTGCTCGGTCGACAGCACCCGGCCCCGATTATGCAGCAAGGCCTGCAACAGCGACTGCTCACGACGGGAAAGGTCCACCGGCTGGCCGCCAAGCATGGTTTCGCGGCTGCTCGGGTCGTAAGTCAGGCGACCGTGTTCGATCAGGTTGACGCTGCGCCCCGCCACCCGTCGCAACAGGGTATGCAGGCGCGCCGCCAGCTCACGCAAGTCGAAAGGCTTGAGCAAGTAATCGTCAGCACCGGCTTGCAAGCCGTCGACGCGGTCGGTGACCGAATCCCGGGCGGTGAGGATCAACACCGGGATTTCCAGACCGCTGTGTCGCAACTGCTGCAGCAGCTTCAAACCGTCTTCATCGGGTAGACCGAGGTCGAGCACCATCACATCGAATTCGGCGACCTTGAGCATCGCCCGGGCCGCCGACGCGGTGGCGACATGCTCCACGGTCAGGCCCTGTGCGGTGAGGCCGGCAACGATACCGCTGGCAATCAGCTCATCGTCTTCGCAAACCAGTACGTGCATGGGAACTCCATGAGCAAAGACCCTAGTCAAACAGGTGAGGATTAAGTCGCAATTATGGCAAGGGCTTCGGCTGACGAGAAGCAGGGCTTGCATTCACGTCACAGGGATCAATTCAACGCAATACATATATACCGCACCCGTGCGCCCCCTTCTCAATAGCCTGTGTCGGGTAGTACTTAAATTCAACTCGACTCAATACAGGTATCCATCATGTATTCCCATGCAAGTGCTTTAACGATTCTGTTCAATCTGTTTGACGCCCTGAGCGCGCTGGCAACCCAAGGCAACGATCAGCCAAAAGAAGCGATAACCAAGGGCCTGGCCCTGTACAACCTGGGCGAATTCATCCAGGCGAAGCCTTATCTGACGGTTGCCGCCGTCGCGGGAGACCGTGCGTCGCAATATGCATTGGGGGAGGTGACAAGGCGTCAGGCGGGCAGCATCACCGACGAAGCAAAAGACTGGTATCGACTCGCTGGTGCCCAGAATCATGTTTATGCCCTGATGCGACTGGGGGACGAAGCCTCGCTCAAGAAAGCAAAGGAACTGGCCCAGGCCGATGCCGCTCAAGCCATGCTTGAGTTGTACGAGCTGGACCAGAACATTGAAACATTGAAAAAAGCTGCGGATGCCGGCTCCCTGGAGGGCCAGTACATTCTCGCGGTCAAGTACGACCAGGACGCAACGCTCATTGCCGACAGTGAGCAACGTCGATCCACCATCGATGCGCTGCTGAAAAAAGCCGCCGACGCCGGTTTTTCGAAAGCGGTCCACTGGTACACCAACCGTACCCCGATCAACCAGGATCTTCCTCTGAGGCGCCAATGGCTGGAAAAACGCGCACAGCTCAATGACGTGAACGGCGTACTGAATTACGGTTTCGCACTCAGCGGTTTCTATCAAGATGACAGCGGTGTCGATAACGAATATGGCTTCACGAAGGATCTGGTCAAAGGCTATGGGTTGATCTGGCTGGTCGTCGAAACCACCAAAGAGCTGTCTCGACACGATAGCGCCAGACAATACCTTGACGATATCGCCGAGGAGATGACGACTGATCAAGTAACTGCCGCCAAAGCCTTCGCGCAGCAATGGAAAACGACTCATCCCCCGATGTCCGAATTCAGGCTGACCTATAGCGACATTGCCTGATCCCGCCGGGCGCCAATCACCGAAGACGGCCATCGACGTCTTGCGTTAACCCCCGGTTAATCGCTGGCCATCATCTTGGGCGAAGTGTGTAAACCTCAAGGCGTTGTCGATGCGTTACGTTCTTCTATTGCTATTAACGTTGTTTGCCAGCCTGGGTCAGGCCCAGGCTGGCAGTAATCCGTTTGAAACCAAGCCCGACTTTCTTCCCGTCAGCAAAGCCTTCAGTTTTACGTCTGAGCGTCTCGCTTCCGGGGAAACCCAACTGTTCTGGCAGATCGCCGACGGTTATTACCTGTATCAAAAACGCCTGAAATTCGATGGTTTACCCCCGGAACAGCAACCTGTCTTGCCGGAAGGTGAAGCGCACAGCGACGAGTTTTTCGGCGCGCAACAGGTTTATCGCCAAGGGCTGGAGCTGAAGATCCCGGCGGGTGCCTCCGGCCGGATCAAGGTAGGTTTCCAGGGCTGCGCCGATGCTGGCCTGTGTTATCCGCCACAAACCCAGGTCGTTGATCTCGCAAACGCCACTACCTTGGCCGCCGCAAGCGAAGCGCCGGACCAGGCCCTGGCCAGTGATCTGCAGCAGCGGGCGCTGGGCTGGAGCCTGCTGGTGTTCTTCGGCCTTGGGCTGCTACTGGCCTTCACCCCTTGCTCGCTGCCGATGCTGCCGATTCTCGCCGGTTTGATCGTCGGCAGTGGCGCCACGCCCAAACGCGGCTTCGCGCTGGCGACCAGCTACGTCGTGAGTATGGCGCTGGTGTATGCGGCGATGGGCGTTCTGGCCGCGCTGCTCGGGGCGAATCTGCAGGCGTTGTTACAGAACCCTTGGTTGCTGGGCAGTTTCGCTACCGTATTTGTGTTGCTGGCGTTGCCGATGTTCGGCTTCTTCGAGTTGCAACTGCCAGTGGCCGTGCGTGATCGATTGGAAAATGTCTCGCGCAATCAACGCGGCGGCAGCCTGTTCGGTGCCGGTGTGTTGGGCGCCTTGTCCGGTTTGCTGGTGGGTCCGTGCATGACGGCACCGCTGGCGGGCGCCCTCCTCTACATCGCGCAAAGCGGCAATGCGCTGCATGGCGGGCTGATTCTGTTCGCCATGGGCATCGGCATCGGTGTGCCGCTGCTGTTGTTGGTCACCGTCGGCAATCGCTTCCTGCCCAAACCCGGTGCCTGGATGAACCTGCTCAAGGGCGTATTCGGCTTCCTGTTCCTCGCTACCGCGTTGCTGATGCTGCGTCCGGTGCTGGACGAATCACTGTGGATTGGTTTGTGCGGTGCCTTGCTGCTGATTGCCGCATACAGCGCCTGGAAGCAGTCGGAAGGTTTCGGTCGCGTCGCCCATGTGTTCGGCGCCAGCTCACTCTTGCTGGGTGTGTGGGGCAGCCTGCTGATGATCGGTGCCGCTGGCGGCGGCGACGACCTGTTGAAGCCATTGCAGGTCTACAGCGCTTCAAACTCGAGCAGCGCCGCAAACCCGGTCGGCCACGACGCATTCACCACGATCAAGGACCCGGCAGCTCTGCAACGGGAGCTCGACGCGGCCCAGGCTCAAGGCCAGTGGGTGCTGCTGGACTACTACGCCGACTGGTGCGTGTCGTGCAAGGTCATGGAAAAACAGGTGTTCGGCAAAGCCCATGTACTGCAAGCCTTGAGCGATGTGCGCTTGCTACGGCTGGACGTCACCGCCGACAATGCCGCCAGCCGCGAACTGCTGGGCCGTTATAAAGTGCCGGGGCCACCGAGCCTGCTGTGGATCGGCGCCGACGGCATCGAGCGTCGCAGCCAGCGCATCACCGGCGAGGTCGATGCCGGCACCTTCCTGCAACGCTGGACCACCACCCGAGACGCTCGTTAATGCTGACCTTTACCCTCGGCACTTTTGCCATCGCGCTTAATCACCTGCTGCTGATCAGCGCCCTGGCGCTGGCGACCTTCATCGGCTGGCGGGTGGCCAAGCGCGGCGGCGAGAATCCAGAGTCGGTGCTGTTCAGTCTGTTCCTGCTGGGTATGCTGGCCGCCCGGGTCGGGTTCGTGGCCGTTTACTGGGCGCACTATCGCGATGACCCATGGCAGATCATCGACCTGCGCGACGGCGGTTTCCTCGCCTGGCCGGGTGTGATCGTGCTGCTGCTTGCCGCGTTGTATCGAGGCTGGCGTCGCCCGGGCTTGCGCCGGCCGTTGGGCTTTGGCGTGGCCAGCGGCCTGGCGTTCTGGTTGCTGGCGACCTTCTCACTGACCCTCTACGAACAAGGCACACGCCTGCCGGAAATCACCCTGCGCAATGCCGCCGGCGAAACCGTGCAGCTGGCCGATTACAAGGGCGGCCCGTTGGTGATCAATCTCTGGGCCACCTGGTGTCCGCCATGCCGTCGGGAAATGCCGGTGCTGGAAAACGCCCAGCAACACCGCCCGGACCTGACGTTCCTGTTCGTCAACCAGGCTGAAAGCATGCAAAGCGTCAGTACTTTTCTGGAAACCCAGGGCCTGAGCCTGTCCAACGTGCTGTTTGACGGCAGTGGCCGATTGGGCCAGGCCGTCGGCTCCATGGCGTTGCCGACTACGCTGTTCTATAGTCCCGACGGTCGCCTGCTGGGCAGCCACCTGGGTGAGCTGTCGGAAGCCAGCCTGGCCCGCGCCCTGGAAAACTTCGACACCCCGAATCCTGCCGCACCGGCCACCTCTTCAAGGAAATTGCCATGCCCCGCCTCCGCCACCTGCTGACGTTGACCCTGGGCGCTGCCCTGCTCCATTTACCGTTAGTGCAGGCCGCCGAAGAATTGCCCGAAGCGATCAAGAAAATCGAAGCCAAGGGCGCGAAAATCGTCGGCCAATTCGACGCACCCGATGGCTTGCGTGGTTATGCCGCGCAGTACCAGAACCGTGGCATGGCGCTGTACCTGACGCCGGATGGCAAACATGTGTTGCTCGGCAATCTGTACGACGCAGACGGCAACGACCTGAGCAGCGCGCCGCTGCAGAAGCTGGTTTACGCGCCGATGGCCAAGGAAGTCTGGGGCAAGCTGGAAACCAGCAACTGGATCGGCGACGGGAAGAAAGATGCGCCGCGGATCGTGTACCTGTTCAGCGATCCGAATTGCCCTTACTGCAACATGTTCTGGGAGCAGGCGCGGCCATGGGTCAAGTCGGGCAAGGTGCAGCTGCGGCACATCATGGTCGGCATCATTCGCGAAGACAGTCCGGGGAAATCGGCTGCGCTGCTGGCCGCCAAGGATCCGCAGAAAGCCCTGGAAGACCATGAGAAGTCTGGCAAGAACAGCTCGCTAAAAGCCCTGAAAAACGTGCCCCCGGCGATTCAGGCGAAGCTGGCGGCCAACATGCAGTTGATGGAAGACCTGGAGCTGCAGGCCACCCCGGCGATTTTCTACATGGACGACAAGGGCGAGTTGCAACAACAGCAAGGCGCGCCTTCGCCGGACAAGTTGGTGCAAATTCTCGGACCGAAGTAGTTCTTTCTGATAGGGCGTTGGTGGGTTCACTGGCGTCTTCGCGAGCAAGCCCGCTCCCACATTAGTCCTGCGAACACAGGTCAAATGTGGGAGCGGGCTTGCTCGCGAAGAACGATTACGCGGTTTTGCGGGCTCTCTCACTTAGAAACTTCAGCATTGCGTCGGTGACAAACTGCGGATTCTCCAGATTGGAGATATGCCCCGCCTCCGGCACCAGCAGATACGGGCAACCGATCAGCTCGGCCATTTCCCTTGTCTCCGACGGCGGCCGCGGCTTGTCCTGATCGCCACACATCAGCAGCGTGGTGTCAGGATTCAACTCGCCCAGACGCGGCAACAGATCATCCCGCCCAAACGTAATCCGCCCCATCGGCACGATGCTCTCGCGCAGACGCTCCGGCGGCAGTGCGGCCAGTTTGGCGCGGAAGTCCTGATACAGCGCCGACTGCGGATCGATGCCCGGACGGAAGAAGATCGGCACGACGATATCGAGCAGCTGCGGCGCGATCACGCCGGTGTCTTCGATCTGTTTGAACAGCGAGAAATAGTATTGGCGAGTCGGTTCCGGCTCGACGCCGACGTAGGTGTCCATCAGTACCAGACCGTTGATCCGCTGCGGTGCCGACAGCGCCAGACGTACGCCCCACATGCCGCCGACCGAGAGACCGACCAACGTGACACGGTCGATGTCCAGATGATCGAGCAGCGCCAGTGCCTGGCGCGCAATGTCATCCAGCGACTGTGTGCCTTGGGGTAGCGGCCCGGATTCACCATGGCCCCACAGGTCCAGAGCGATCACCCGATACTGCTGCGACAGAGCGGCAATCTGCGGCGCCCACATGGCCTGGTCCCACAGGTAGCTGCCGGCCAGCAGAACGGCAGGGCCTGTGCCTTGATCAATGTAGTGAAGCGCTTGTCCGTCTATTGTTGCGAAGGGCATCGGTTGTCTCCTCTCCAAAATGGCACAGGCAGACTGTGCCGCTGACGATCCACAGTCAACTTTGCAGTGTCTGTACCGGCCCTTTCGCGAGCAAGCCCGCTCCCACATTAGTCCTGCGTACACAGATCAAATGTGGGAGCGGGCTTGCTCGCGAAGGGGCATTCACAATCGCTAGAGAATCAAAGCCCCTCCAACTCCGCCATCAAATCGTTAAGGCGATCCACCTTCTCCTCAGTGATGTCGCTCGCCGCCAATCCGTCGATGTACCCAGCCAACTCCGCCACCGTGCTGCATTCAAACATCGCCCTCAGCGGCACATCCCGTTGCAGAGCTTTCTGCACCCGCGAAGCGATCTGCGTTGCCAGCAATGAATGCCCGCCCAGCTCGAAGAAGTTGTCGCGAATACCCACCTTCTCGACCTTCAGCACCTCGGCCCAGATATCCGCCAGCGTCTGCTCCAGTTCATTGCGCGGCGCCTGGTAGCCCTGGCTCTGCAACTGGCCGATCTCCAGCGCCGGCAAAGCCTTGCGATCAAGTTTGCCGTTGGCGTTGAGCGGCATGCGATCCAGCCATAGCCAGTGCAACGGCACCATGTATTCCGGCAGTTCGGCACGCAGGCGTTGCTTGATGCGTTCCAGCAGCTCGGTTGGATTGATCAAAGAATCAGCCGCTACCAAATAGCCGACCAGATGTTTGCCGTTGACGCCTTCCTGAACACCCACCGCCGCTTCGCGCACTTGCGGTTGCTCATGCAAACGCGCTTCGATTTCACCCAGTTCGATGCGGTAGCCGCGAATCTTCACTTGATGGTCGATCCGCCCGACGTATTCCAGCACGCCGTCACTGCGCCGACGGGCCAGGTCGCCGGTGCGATACAGGCGATCACCCGGCGCACCAAACGGGTCAGGCACAAACACTTGAGCCGTGCGCAAAGGATCACTGACGTAGCCACGGCCGACACCGGTACCCGCGACGCACAACTCGCCCACCACACCCAACGGCACCAGTTCCAAGGCACCATCAAGCAAGTACAAACGGTTGTTGTCGGTCGGCGTACCAATCGGCAGGTAGCTGCCGCGCGTCGACGCCATGTCGACGCGAAAGAACGCCACGTCATCCGAGCATTCCGCCGGACCGTATGCATTCACCAGCCCAATCTCCGGGTAGCGCTGCAGCCACTGATGCGCCAGCTCCGGCGGCATTGCCTCACCGGTTGGCAGCATCCAGCGCAGACCGTCGAGGCTCATGCGTTCCTGGGCGAGCATGCCCTGAATCAGCGACGGCACGCTTTCCAGCACGGTGATGCCCTGGGCCGCCACATGCGCCAGCAACCCTTGCGGATCATGGGCGATGGTGTTCGGCACGATGTCCACCCGAGCGCCGAACAGCGGTGCGGCGAGGAACTGCCAGACCGAAATGTCGAAACTTTGCGAGGCGGTCTGAGCGATCACATCGGCATCGCTCAAATTTAGGTACGGCACCTTGCTCAACTGGTTGTTGAGCATGCCGCGCTGTTCGACCATCACGCCTTTCGGCAGGCCGGTCGAGCCCGAGGTGTAGATCACGTAAGCGAGGTTGTCCGGGCTGCTGTAGATGCCCGGGTTGGCAACCGAAACATCGCTCGCCTGTACCTCTTCCCAGACCAACAACGTGGGCCGGTTGGCGCAACCGAACTCATCCAGCAGCGCCAACGCTTGCTCGCGGCAGGCCTGAGAACAAACCAGCAACGGCGTGCGGCTCAGGTCGATGATTCGACTCAGACGCTGACTCGGCAGCCCCGGATCCAGCGGCAAATAACCGGCGCCCGCCTTGAAGCTGCCGATGATCATGCCCAGCAGATCGAGGTTACGTTCAGCCAGCAACGCCACCGGTTGATCCAGCCTTACGCCAGCGGCGATCAAGGCATGACCGAGACGGTTACTGCGCTGGTTCAGCTCAAGGTAACTGTGCTGCTGATCCAGGCAACTGGCGGCAACCCGTTGCGGATGCTGAGCAACCTGCGCTTCAAACAATGAGACGTAACTCTGCTCCAGCGGGTACTCGTGTTCGCTCTGGTTGCAGCCGTGGATCAGGAAGTCCTGTTCCTCGGCACCCAGCAACGGCAGATCGGCCATGTCGCCGTGGAAACCTTCGACCAGTGCCAGCAGCAACCGCTTGAACTCGCCGAGCATGCGCTCGACGGTCGACTCATCGAAATAACGCTGGTCGTAAGACAGGTGCAAGCCCAGGTCATCGCCCGGATAGCAGACCGCCGTCAGCGGGAAGTTGGTGTGGGTGCGGCCCGAATCCGAGGTCGCGTTGAGGCTTTGCGCACGGTCCAGCACCGAGACTTCCACCGGGGCGTTTTCGAACACGAACAGGCTGTCGAACAACGGCTGGCCCTTGGGCAGCTCGCTGTTTTCCTGGATGCTCACCAGCGGCAGGTATTCGTACTCGCGCAGTTGCATGTTGCTGTCGAGCAAGCCGCTCAACCATTGACGAACGCTGCAACGCTGATGGTCTTCGGGCATTTTCACCCGCAGCGCGATGCTGTTGATGAACAGCCCGACCGTGCGTTGCATCTGCGGCATGTCCACCGGACGCCCGGCCACCGTGACACCAAACAACACGTCGCGATCACCGCTCAAACGGCGCAGCACCAACGCCCACGCCGCTTGAGCGAAGGTGTTGATGGTCAGTTGATGCGCCTGAGCCAGTTCGCGCAGTTGCGCACCGTCACGGGCATCGAGCCTTGTGTAGCGGTCACCGACGATCATGCCGCCGCTTTCGCCGGCATGTTCACGCAGGAACGGTCGATCGCTCGGAATCGGCGTGGTCCGTTCGAAACCTTGCAGGTTGGTTTTCCACCACTGCCGCGCCTCGGCCAGGCTCTGGCGTTGCAGCCAGCCAATGTAGTCGCGATAGCGCGGTGGCACGGCCAGTTGCGCGTCCCGGCCTTCGCCAAGGGCGGTGTAGATTTCGAAGAAATCGTTCATCAGCAGCGAACGGCACCAGGCATCGATGAGGATGTGGTGGTTGCTCATCATGAACCAGTAGCGCGCCGCGCCGACCTTGATCAGGCGCAGGTGGAACGGTGCCTGATTGAGCAGATCGAACCCGGCCTCGCGCTCGCTTTTGAGCAACGCCTGCAACTTCGGCTCCTGCTCGACTTCGGCGATTGCGCTCCAGTCCAGGTACTCGATTGGCGTGCTGCCCGGCTTGTGGATAACTTGCAGCATGTCTTCGCCCACGTTCCAGCAGAACGACGCGCGCAGGGCTTCGTGACGGGCGATCACCGCTTGCCAGGCCTGGGCAAAACGCTGCGGGTCGAGCTCGCTGTTGATGCGGTAGCGATCCTGCATGTAGTAGAGGCCGGTGCCCGGTTCCAGCAAGGTGTGCAGCAGCATGCCTTCCTGCATCGGTGTCAGCGGGTAGACGTCTTCGATGGCGGCGGCCGGGATGGGCAACGCGTCGAGTTGCGGCTGGGTCAGTTTCGCCAACGGGAAGTCCGACGGCGTCAGGCCTCCCGCATCGGCGCGCAGGCAATGCTCGATCAGGCTCTGCAATTCGCCGAGGTAAGCGTCTGCCAGCTCAGTGATGGTCCGCAGATCGTGGCGTTCGGCACTGAAGGTCCAACGCAGCACCAGCTCACCGCCATAGACCTGACTGTCGACACTCAGCTCATTGGGCAGCGGCGCGCGAGGATCATGGGCCGCGCCGACCGCTTCATCGAGAGGACGGAACAAGGCGTCCGCGCCAAAGCTCTGGTCGAACTGGCCTAGGTAGTTGAAGGTGATCGGCGCCACCGGCAAGGCAGCCATGGTCTGCCGGCTCGAGTCATCGGCGAGATAACGCAGCACGCCATAACCCAAGCCTTTATGCGGCACCGCACGCAGTTGTTCCTTGATCGCCTTGATCGAGGCGCCCTGCCCGTCCACTGGCATCAGCCGCAGCGGATAGGCACTGGTGAACCAACCGACGGTGCGGGTCAGGTCGATCTCGTCGAACAGCGTTTCGCGGCCGTGACCTTCGAGTTGAATCAGCGCCGATTCGTGACCGCTCCAACGGCACAGCACGCGGGCCAATGCGGTCAGCAGCAAGTCGTTGACCTGAGTGCGATAGGCACTCGGCGCTTGCTGCAACAATTGGCGGGTGCGCTCGCTGTCGAGGCGCACGCTGACGGTTTGCGCATGACCATTCTGCCGGCCACCCTCGGGGCGATCACACGGTAATTCGGCGCTTTGACCGGCCAGTTGCGACTGCCACCAGCTCAATTCTTCACGCAGGGATTCGCTACCGGCATACGCTTGCAAACGTGCCGCCCAGTCCTTGAAGGCACTGGTTTTCGCCGGCAGTTTTGCCGACTGCCCCGCGTCCAGTTGGCGATACACCGTTTGCAAATCGTCCAGCAACACCCGCCACGAAACCCCATCCACGACCAAGTGGTGAATGGCGATGAACAGCCGTTGTTGGCCCTCGGGACCGTCGACCAGCAGCGCGCGCATCAGCGGACCCTCCTCAAGGTCGAGGCTGCGCTGGGCATCGGCGAACAGTGCCGCGCATTTGTCCATGGTCGAAACACGCACTTGCCACAGCACCGGCGCGTCGGAAACCGCCTGGTGCTCGGCCTGCCATTGGCCTGCAATTTCAGAGAAGCGCAAACGCAAGGCGTCGTGCTGTTCGATCACTGCCAGCAGCGCTTGCTCCAGACGATGGGGCTCCAGCGCCACGGTGGGTTCCAACAGCAATGCCTGGTTCCAGTGTTGGCGCTGGGGGATGTCGGTGTCGAAGAACCAGTGCTGGATCGGCGTCAGACGCGATTCGCCGGTCAGCAAACCTTGTTCGGCGGTGACCTGCTCGGTGCGGGTCGCCACGGCGGCCAGGGTCTGCACGGTCTGGTGCTGGAACAGGTCACGCGGGCTGAAGTGAATGCCCTGCTGCCGCGCACGGCTGACCACCTGGATCGACAGAATCGAATCGCCGCCCAATTCGAAGAAGTTGTCGTTGAGGCCGACCTGTAGAACGTTCAGCACTTCGCACCAGATGCTGGCCAACGTCAGTTCAAGCTCGTTGCTCGGTGCCACGTACTGCTGACGGTTCAGCTCCGGGTCCGGTGCCGGCAATGCGCGGCGGTCGAGTTTGCCGTTGGCGGTCAGCGGCATGCTTGCGAGCAGGATCAGGTGCGTCGGCACCATGTAATCCGGCAACTGGGATTTGAGGTGCGCCTTCAACGCCTCACGCAGTGTGTGTTGTTGCGCTTCATCTTGCTCGGCGACTTCAGTCACCAGATAGCCGACCAGTTGTTTGCCGCTCGGGGCATCCAGCGCCAGCACCACGGCTTCACGCACGGCGTCGTGTTCCAGCAAACGGGTTTCGATTTCGCCCAACTCGATGCGAAAACCACGAATCTTCACTTGATGGTCAATACGTCCGAGGTATTCCACCAGACCGTCGGCGCGCTGGCGCACCAGATCGCCGGTGCGGTACAGACGCCCGCCATTGGCGGCGAACGGATCAGCCACAAAACGTTCGGCCGTCATGCCCGGACGCTGGTGATAACCCTGCGCCAGACCGGCGCCGCCGACGTACAACTCGCCGGTCGCGCCTTGCGGCACCAGCGCCAGATCAGCGTCGAGGATGTAGGCCACGCGCGCGCCGATCACACTGCCGATCGGTACGCTGCTGAGGCCTTCTTCCAATTGCTCGGGCGCCAGACTGGCCAGCGGCATGACCACGGTTTCGGTCGGGCCATAGGCGTTGAAAAACAAGCTCGGCTTGAACGCCGCGCAAATCCGCGTCAGGTGCTCGCCAGTCAGCGCTTCACCGCCGGTGATGCACATGCGCACTGGCAGGATTTCGCCCTGAGTTGCCAGCCACTGCGCCAATTGGCTGCCGTAGCTCGGGGTGAAGCCGAGAATGTTGATGTTGTGACGGCGAATCAGCCCGCAGATTTCTTCCGCGTCCCACTGGCCTTGAGCGCGCAAAACGACTTGAGCACCACTCAACAGCGGCACCAGCAACCGCTCGGTCGCGGCGTCGAAGTTGATGGAATAGAAGTGCAGTTCGCAATCGTCCGGGCGCATGCCAAAGCGCTCGATCACCGCGCGGCAATGCATGGCGATTTCACCGTGGGACACCACCACGCCTTTCGGTTTGCCGGTGGAGCCCGAGGTGTAAATCAGGTACGCCTGATGCTGCGGCAGGCTGATAAACGGCAGCTCGGTGGCCGGGTAGTTGGCCAGTTCTGCTGTGTCCTCCTCCAGGCACCAGCGAGCCACGGTAGGCGGTAGTTCGCCAAGCGCTTCGAACATCGCCGCATCGCTGAGCAGCAAACCGATGCCACTGTCTTCGATCATGTAGTGCAAACGATCCAGCGGGTATTCCGGGTCCAGCGGCACGTAGGCGCCGCCCGCCTTGAGGATCGCCAGCAGGCCGACGACCATTTCCAGTGAACGCTCAAGCGCCAGACCGACCCGAACCTGCGGCCCGACGCCACGCTCGCGGAGCATCCAGGCCAGGCGATTGGCGCGGCTGTCGAGTTCGGTGTAGCTCAGGGTTTGCCCGGCGAAGGTCAGTGCCGGCGCATCTTTGCGCGCCAGCGCCTGCTCGCTGAACAGGTGATGAATGCACTGGTCGAGGCGATGTTCGCCCGGCTCGACGCCGAGGCTGTCGAGCAGGTTTTGCTGTTCGGTGGCTTCCAGCAGCGGCAGCTCACTGAGGCGCTGTTGCGGATCGGCCAGCAGCGCTTCCAGCAGGTTGCGCCAATGCCCGGCCATCCGCGCAATGCGTGGTTCATCGAACAGATCAGTGCTGTAGGTCAGGCAGCAACCCAGGCGATGGTCGAGGTCGGTGACTTCCAGGTTGAGGTCGAACTTGGTCGCACGCGCATCGTTGGCCAGGTATTCGACGGTCATGCCCGCGAGTGTGCGGCTCTGCTGGAATTCCCAGCGCTGCACGTTGCACATCACCTGGAACAACGGGTTGTAAGCGGTGCTGCGCGGTGGCTGCAAGGCTTCCACCAAGTGATCGAACGGCAAGTCCTGATGGGACTGGCCTTCGATCACGGTATGGCGAACCTGCTCGAACAACTCACCCACGGACATCTGCCCGTCAAGCTGGCAACGCAGCACCTGAGTGTTGAGGAACGCACCGATCAGCCCTTCGCTTTCCGGACGAATCCGGTTGGCCACCGGCGCGCCGATGCGCAGGTCGGTCTGACCGCTGTAGCGGTAAAGCAGCACCGCCAACGCGGCGGTCATGGTCATGAACAGGGTCAGACCGTTTTGTGCATTGAAGGCGCGGACCCGCGCGGCAAGATCATCGCTCAGGTCGAAACGGAACAGTTCGCCCTGATGGCTTTGCACCGGTGGACGCGGACGGTCGCCCGGCAATTCCAGCAGCGGATGTTCGCGGCCCAGTTGCGCGGTCCAGTAATTGAGTTGGCGCTGACGTTCGCCGGACTCCAGCCACTGGCGCTGCCAGACGCTGTAATCCAGGTAGTGCACCGGCAGCGGTTGCAGCGGCGATTCGCGGTCATCGACGAAGGCCTCGTAGAGCGCGCTCAGTTCCCGGGCGAAGATGTCCATCGCCCAGCCTTCGGTGACGATGTGGTGCAGGGTCAGCACCAGGTAGTGCTCCTGCTCGGCGGTCTTGACCATGCAGGCGCGCAGCAGGGGTCTGGTTTCCAGATCGAAGGGTTTATGTGCCTCGTCGTCGGCCAGTTGCTGGACGCGTTGTTCGCGGCGATCAACGTCGAGCGCGGAGAAGTCCTTCCAGTCCATGCGCATCCCGGTGTCCGGGTGAACCCGTTGCTGCGCCACGCCATCGATGCTCGGGAACGTGGTGCGCAGGGTTTCATGACGCATGATCAGTGCTTGCAGCGCGGCTTCGAAGCGCCCGACATCGAGCACCCCGCGCAGCCGCGCCATGCCGCCAACGTTGTAGGCCGGGCTGTCCGGTTCCATCTGCCAGAGGAACCACATGCGCTGCTGGGAATAGGACAACGGCACCGGTTGGCTGCGATCGACTTTCTCGATCGGCGGTTGCTGGTTGGTTTTGCCGCTGGCCTGGATCAGTTGAACCTGTTCGGCAAAGGCGCCCAGCTCACTGTTTTCGAACAGCGCGCGCAGCGGCAACTCGACGTCGCAGGCCTGACGAGTGCGGGAAATGATTTGCGTGGCCAGCAAGGAATGGCCGCCGAGTGCGAAGAAATCGTCGCGCAGACCGATTTTCGCGAGGCCCAATACCTCACGCCAGATGCCGGCGATTTGTTGTTCCAGCGCGGTAACCGGTTCGACGTGTTCGCGCACTTGCCATTGCGGTTCCGGCAAGGCGCGACGATCGAGTTTGCCGCTTGGGCTCAGGGGCATTTCGTCCAGACGCATGAGTTGCGCCGGGACCATGTACTCCGGCAACTCGGCGGCCAGCGCAGCTTTCAGGCGTGCGGTTTGAGCATCAATATCTTCTGTGGAATCGGTTGCGGTGTAGTAACCGATCAACTGTCCACCGGCCGCCGTCTCTCGCACCAACACCACGGCTTGAGCGACACCGTCCTGAGCCAGCAATCGTGCTTCGATTTCTTCCGGTTCAACGCGGAAGCCACGCAGCTTGACCTGCTGATCGAGACGGCCGAGGTATTCGATCACACCGTCAGCGGTCCAGCGTGCACGGTCACCGGTGCGGTACAGACGCGCGCCCTGCTCGCCCAATGGATCGACGACAAAACGTTCTGCAGTCAGACCCGGACGCCCCAAATAGCCACGGGCCAAACCGATACCGCTGATGCACAGTTCACCCGGCACACCGGCCGGAACGGGATTGTGTGCCTCATCGAGCACGCGGCACAGCACATTGCCCAGCGGACGACCAATCGGCGAGCGTTCGCCATCGGCCGTTGTGCAGTGCCAATGAGTGACGTTGATCGCGGTTTCGGTCGGGCCGTAGCGGTTGTGCAATTGCACGGCGGGCAGTTGTTCCAGCACGCGGTTGCGCAGTTCGGCAGGCAAGGCTTCGCCGCCGGAGAATACGCGGCGCAGGCTTGTGCACTCGGCGCTCAGCGGTTCGTCGATGAACAACGCCAGCAGCGGCGGTACGAAGTGCAGCGTGGTCACGCCGAATTGCTGAACCAGTTGCGCGATGCGGTGCGGATCGCGGTGGTCGCCGGGGCCGGCAATCAGCAAACGTGCACCGCTGATCAGCGGCCAGAAGCACTCCCACACCGACACATCGAAACTGATCGGCGCCTTTTGCATCAGCACGTCGGTGTCGTTCAAACGATAGGTGTTCTGCATCCATTGCAGGCGTTCGGCGAGGGCTGCGTGGGTGTTGCCGACGCCCTTCGGCTGGCCGGTGGAACCGGAGGTGTAAATTACGTACGCCAGGTTGTCGCCGTGCAGGTGCAGGCCCGGGGCGTGGCTCGGCCAGTTCTCCAGATGCAAGGCGTCCATGGCGATCACGCTGACGCCATCGGTGGCCGGCAAGCGCTCGAGTAATTGGGTTTGGGTCAGCAGCAACTCGACGCTGCTATCGCTGAGCATGTAGGCCAGGCGTTCGGCCGGGTAATCCGGGTCCAGCGGCACGTAGGCGCCACCGGCCTTGATGATCGCCAGCAGGCCGATCAGCAATTGCGGCGAACGCTCGGCGGCGATGGCCACGCAGACGTCCGGGCCGACGCCTTTGTCGCGCAGGTAATGGGCCAGGCGGTTGGATTGGGTGTGCAGTTCGGCGAAGTTCATGGCGCCACCGTCCCACATCAACGCGGTGCGTTCCGGGGTCAGGCGAGCCTGTTCGTTGAGCAATTCAGGCAGCCAAACGCTGGCCGGCGTACACGGTGCGGCGCTCCACGATGCTTGCTGATCGAGCTCGGACGAGGTCAGCAATTGCAGATCGCCGATGGCGATTTTCGGTTGTTCGCAAATGGCTCGCAACAGGTTGGTGAAGTGCTCGGCCAGACGCTCGATAGTCGTCGCGTCGAACAGGTCGCTGGCGTAGTCGAAAGACAGGCTCAGGCGACCCTTTTGGTCTTCCTCGCTGTGCAGTTGCAGGTCGAACTTGGCTTCGCGGCTGTGCCACGGCAGCTCTTCAGCCAGCAGCCCTGGCAGGCGACGCAATGCGCTCAAATCCCGCTGCTGGTGGTTGAACATGACCTGGAACAAACCTTGTTCGCGGGCTTGCGGGAAGGCTTCGAGCAATTGCTCGAACGGCAGATCCTGATGCGCTTGTGCGCCCAACGCGGCCTGACGGGTTTGCGCCAGCAGCTCCACGAATGGCAGCTGCGAATCCAGTTCGGCGCGCAGCACCTGGGTGTTGATGAAGAAGCCGATCAGCCCTTGGGTTTCCAGGCGCGGACGGTTGGCGTTCGGCACGCCGATGCGGATGTCGCGTTGGCCGCTGTAGCGGTGCAGCAGGCTCTGGAACGCGGCGAGCAACAGCATGAACGAGGTGGATTCATGGGCCTGGGCGGTCTGGCGAATGGCATCGCTCAGGGTCGCGCCCAACCGTACGGTGTGGCGCGCGGCGCTGTGAAGGTGTTGCGCCGAACGCGGATGGTCAGTGGCCAGGCTCAGGGTCGGATGGTCACAGCCCAATTGCGCTTTCCAGTAAGCCAGCTGACGCTCGCCCTCCCCTTGCGCCAGCCATTGACGCTGCCAGCTGCCGTAATCGGCGTACTGGGTCGGCAATACCGGAAGCGTCGCCTTTTTTCCTTGGGACGCTGCGGCATACAGGCGCGAGAACTCGTCGATCAGCACGTTCAGCGACCAACCGTCGGCGATGATGTGATGCATCGTCACCAACAGTTGATGGTCCTCATCATCGAGACGCACCAGAGTCACCCACAGCAGCGGGCCTTGCTGCAGATCGAATTGCGTGCGGGCTTCGTCTTCACGGATCTGCTGTGCGCGAGCTTCACACTCGGCAACCGGCAGGTCGCTGATATCGATGAGTTGCAGGTTGAATTCGCTCGCTGCATCGACCTGTTGCAGCGCCACACCATCACGTTCGAAGAACCGCGTGCGCAGGGATTCGTGACGCTCGATCAACTGTTGGAAGCTGGCGCGCAAGGCGTCTTCATCCAGCTCGCCGCGCAGGCGCAAGGCGCCGGGAATGTTGTAGGCGCTGCTCTGCGGGTCAAGTTGCCAGGTGATCCACAGACGGTTTTGCGCAAGCGATTGCGGCATGGCATCGGTGCGCGACAACGGGGTGATCGCGCCTTGGGCGAGTCCCCCGTCCTGTTGCTGCTGAGCGACTTCGGCGGCAAACGCGCCGAGGGTCGGCGCTTCAAACAGCAGGCGCAGGTTCAGCTCCAGACCGAGTGCTTCGCGCAGACGCGCAACCACCTGAGTGGCGGCAATGGAGTTGCCGCCCAGCAGGAAGAAGTGATCGTCGGCGCTGACCTGTTTGACGCTCAGCTGCTCGCACCAGATCTGGCCGATCAGGGTTTGCAGTTCGGAACCTGATTCAGTCGCGGATTTACTTTCGATGTCTGCCGACGGGAACAATGCATAGCTTTCGAGGCTGCCGTCCGCCAGACGATTGCGGCATGCCGAGCGTTGCAGTTTGCCGCTGGAGGTCTTGGGCAACGCGCCCGGATTGAGCAGTACCACCACGCTTGGCGCTTCCTGATACGCCTCGGCCACGGCTTGGCGGATGGCTTTGATCAGGGCATCGGGCGGGAGGATTTTCTGCACGCTGCGGCTGATTTCCGCCGCAATGCCGATGCCTTCCTGCCCCTCGATGTTGACGGCGAAAGCGGCGACACGACCTTTGCGCACCACCTCCACTTCGCGCTCGATGGTTTGCTCGATGTCCTGCGGATAAAGGTTGTGGCCACGGACGATCAACATGTCTTTCAGGCGCCCGGTGATGAACAGTTCACCGCCGCGCATAAAGCCCAGGTCACCGGTGCGCAGCCAGGTGCGGCCAGCGTGCTGAACGAAGGTTTTGGCGCTGGCCTCCGGATTGCGCCAGTAACCGTGGGCGATACTTGGTCCGGCGGCCCAGACTTCGCCAACCGCGTCGTCAGCCAACTCGGTGAGGGCTGCTGGATCGACAATCAGCACCGCGTGATCCGGCTGACTGATGCCGCAACTCATGATCGGGCTGCCATCGCCCCGCTCGGCACGGTTTTGTGCCAGGGCTTGATCGTCCACGCGCAGGTTGCCAATGCCCTGACCGCGAGGGCTGCCAGCCACGAACAGCGTCGCTTCGGCCAACCCGTAGGACGCCATGAAACTGTCTTGGGTGAAACCACAGGCCGCGAACTTCTCGGCGAAGCGTTCCAGCGTATCGAGGCGAATCGGTTCGGAACCGGAATACGCCACGCGCCAGCCACTCAGGTCGAGGCGTTCCAGGGCCGATTCACTGACCCGCTCGCTGCACAATCGATAGGCAAAATCCGGCCCGCCGCTGATGGTGCCGCCGTACTCGCTGATCGCTTCCAGCCAGCGCAACGGCCGGCCGAGGAAATACGCCGGCGACATCAACACGCACGGCACGCCGCTGAAAATCGGCTGCAACAGACCGCCGATCAGGCCCATGTCGTGGTACAGCGGCAACCAGCTGACGATCACGTCGTCAGGATTCAGATCGATGCCGAAGCCGTGGCGAATCAGCAATTCATTGGCCACCAGGTTGCCGTGGCTGACTTGCACCCCTTTCGGCAACGCGGTGGAGCCGGAGGTGTATTGCAGGAACGCGATGTGGTCGTCTGTAAGGACCGGCGCCACCCAACGTTCGGCCAGGGCGCTGTCGAGGGTGTCGACACACAGCAACGGCGGCGCGCCCTCAATTTGCTGCAACGCATCGCGCAGAGCGGCGCTGGTCAGCAGCAAACGCGGTTCGGCATCGCTGATGATCGACAGCAAACGCTCTTGATGATGACGACGAGTCGACTCCGGCGGATAGGCCGGCACCGCAATCACACCGGCGTACAGGCAGCCGAAGAACGCCGCGACGTAATCCGGACCGCTGGGAAACAGCAGCACCGCGCGATCGCCAAACGCAGCCTCGGCCTGCAACGCGCCAGCAATGGTCCGCGCCCGCTGATCCAGCTCGCGATAACTGAGCACCACAGCCTGATCCTGGGTTTCGGAGAGAAAACGCAAGGCCACCCGGTCCGGCGTCAGGGCCGCTCGGCGCTGAAGGGCTTGGACCAGTGTGCTGGGGAGTTCGAACGCGTCGGTCATGAGGTTTCCTGCCTGAATTCGGCTTGCAAGTGGAATCGGTTTTCTGACGTCACGCCCCTTCGAGGGCGTACAGGGCGCGGTCTTCGCCGACCGCACAAGGCTTGGGAATGCTGTTTTGGCCGCAGCCGCTACCCGGAACCATTCACCAATGAGAACGGTTGACCTCTTGAAATAATTAGTCGGTAAGCCTGATCGCCAATGGGGCTGCAGTGCGTCAGCGTGTCGCAGTTCTCACTCTGCACCTTTGCGGCGCATTAGTTCTATTTCTCATTTGACAATCATTATCATTAAGAATAATTTGTCGCTCGATGTGTTGGACGGCTAAGCCCCCGCTTGCCGTCCCACGAACCTATTGGCAGCAAGGTGATTTCCATGACGGAACAAGTGTCCACAAGCAGGTGCGATTCACCGCTACTTCAGGCATTCGTCGACAATCGACTGATTCTGGTCAAGATTGCAGCCCGCATTACCGGCTGCCGGTCGCGTGCTGAAGACGTAGTGCAGGATGCGTTTTTCCGGCTGCAATCAGCGCCGCAGATCACGTCCTCGTTCAAGGCTCAGCTCAGCTACCTGTTCCAGATCGTGCGCAACCTGGCGATCGATCACTACCGCAAACAGGCGCTGGAGCAGAAGTATTCGGGCCCTGAAGAGGAAGGCCTGAACGTGGTGATTCAAGGTGCTTCGCCGGAAACCTCGCACATCAACTTCTCGACCCTGGAACACATCGCCGACGCGCTGACCGAGCTGCCCAGCCGCACCCGCTACGCCTTCGAGATGTACCGCCTGCACGGCGTGCCGCAAAAGGACATCGCCAAGGAGCTTGGCGTCTCGCCGACCCTGGTGAACTTCATGATTCGCGATGCGCTGGTGCACTGCCGCAAGGTGTCGGGCAGTCGTGTGGATACCTTTGCCCGCCGCTAAGATCTGAAATTTGCGTCGCCCCCTTCGCGAGCAAGCCCGCTCCCACATTGGATCTTTTGTGAACACACTCTTTGTGGACACTGGAGATCAAATGTGGGAGCGGGCTCGCTCGCGAAGACTGACTCAAGGTCGGTGCAGACCTTGAGACTTACATCTCAAACCAACACACACCGATCAAAAAACCGCTCACGCCCCAGCACCATCAGCGCCGCACGCTTGTGTGGGAAGTCGAACGCTTTCTCGCAGTGGAAACCCTGGCTCTGCATATGCCCGATCATCTTCACGTTGTCGGCGCGAGGCTCGGCAACCACTCGCTGAGTGCGTGGATCGTCGAGAAACAGGTAGTGCGTCAACGCCGATAACCAGCTCGCCACCTTATGCGGGCCTCGGTGATTTTCTTCACCCACCAGCATGTGAATACCGCGGTCGTAATCACCGGCGTCATAGAACGGCGCGATGCGATCTTCCTTGGCCCAATACGCTTCAAAGTAGGCGAACGGCTGATCATCGAAACAACCGATCAGCGTCAGGGTGTGGGGATCGGCCTCAAGTTTGCTCAGGTACTCGTGATGCTGCTCGAGGCTGCCCTCCTCCTGCCAGAAACTCGCCACGCGCGGGCTGTTCTGCCAACGATTGAAACGCGCCAGGTCCAGGCCGATGTCAACCGTGCGCAGGGAAATCCAGGCACCGAGGCGCGCATCAAAACGCCGATAGACTTCACCACGCGGTTTCACCGGGCGCAGCGGATGACGCTTGCCGCCACTGATGACCATTTGCTGCGGATAACTCGATGTCTGTGACACGCCCAGCCAAGGCTGCGGCAACTGCCAGAACAGCGTGCGTTCGCAACGATACTGGCCGACGATTTCGGTAGGGATCAGCAACCCGCCGAGCAATGCTTCGGTGGGGGCTTCATCGAGATGCCAGGTCAGGCGCTGGCAGACCGGGTCACGGGCAAACAGCCAATAACAGACCGCCCAGACGGCCCGATTGTCGGCGTGGTCGAAGCGCTCTTCTACTTGCACATGCAACTCGGGCTCGCGAGTCAGGCGCAACTGAATCAGCGGCTGCCCTTCAAGGCTGAGACACAGGCGGCTTTCGGTTTCATCAGCTACAAGACAGCTTCCTGTCGGCAAGGCCAGGGCAGTCAGGTCATTCAGAGTGGACATGGGTCGGGCTCACGTTAATCGTCGACAGTTCAACGAGGTGACGTGAGCCAGTGCGGGAAATTTAAGAAAAGTCGGTCAATACGCGACCTGTGGTGCGATCTCAGGTACCCGGGACCGGCACCACGGCGATCTTGTAGGGATCGAAAATCTTCAGCATTTCGCCATTGTCCCGCAACCCTTGCAGCAACTTGCCGAACGCCTCACCACTGATGGGTGCGGCCGGACTGAGGATGGCGTAGTGGTGATAAACCTGATCGATACGTTGGGACACCAGCAGTTGATTGGCGACTTTCTCGTTGCGCAGCAGGTAATCGCTGAGGTACGAGCGCGTCACCAGGGCAACGTCGGCACGCCCACGCAGCACCATCAGCAGGTTACTGTCATGGGAATACGTCAGCGTGGCGTTGTAGTTTTGCGCGAGGAATTTTGGATCGGCATTGAAGTTGGCGAATTCGTAGTGATAGCCGCTGAAGAGCGCCAGACGCTTGCCAGCGAGGTCGGCAAAATAATTCTGCTGACGAACCGGCTGGCCATCGGGTTGGCGTTGCGCGACAAAAATCTCGGCGTCGTCCAGTCCCATGTCGACAGTGGTGTGCGGGATGTCCTTCCAGCCCCAGTCCGGGTTCTCGAAAATCGCCATGTCCACCCGGCCTTGCTTGAAGTCACCAAAACGCCGGGGAATGGAAGTGGGCACCAACTCAAACTGATAGCCGCTCTGCAAGGCATTGAGCGCCTCGACCAGCTGCGGCAGCAAACCGGTGTCGGCACCGGATTCCGGGCGCACGGTATAGGGGGGGAAATGTGCGGCACCGACCCGCACCAGCTGTGCGGCCTGGGTCGGAACCACGCATAACGCCGCAAGCGTTGCCAGCAAAAGCCGCGAAACCGTCCGAATTGGCGAAGACATCAAAACAACCCACTCCCCAAAAAATACACTTCAATGCATTCAAGCTAGGCGGTTTCGGCCACTTAGCCAGTTTCCTGCGACCTGAATAAACTTATTGCTTCTCTTCCAGCACCAGAATCAACGCCTCATCGGCCAATTGATCGAGGCTCATGCTGCCGCTGGCGCGATACCAGGTGGTGGTCCAGGACAACGCACCGGTCAGAAAACGGCGGGTGATGAACACATCCCCGCGAATAAAACCGGCCTCCTTGGCCTCGCCCAGCACCTGAAGCCAGAGTTCTTCATAAATATCGCGCAGCGCCAGCACCTGCGCCTGCCCGTCTTCCGACAGCGAGCGCCATTCATACACCAACACCGCCATGGCCTCGCCGCTGCCGCCCATGATCGACTGCAATTCACAACGAATCAGCGCCAGTACCCGCTCGCGCACACTGCCGGCTTCTGCCAGGGCTGCACGCATCAACGCAGTGTTGTAACGAATGGTTTCCTCCATCACCGCCCGCAGGATCTCGTCCTTGCTTTTGAAGTGATGAAAAATACTGCCTGACTGAATCCCCACGGCGCCGGCCAGATCGCGCACGGTGGTGCGTTCGTAACCTTTGTTGCGGAACAGGTGAGCCGCCACTTGCAGCAGTTTGCCGCGGGCGCTGTCCGGGTCGGTCAATTGGCCGCTATCGACCAATTCGCGCATCACCCTCAGGGCTTTTTGCTCGTCCACCCGTTCTCTCCTACAGTCGATCAATCAAATACGCCGCTCACCGCTAAAACTGCGGGGTTGCGCGGGCAATTTAAGCTGGCCGGCGCGACCAAGCAAGCGCTCGGGCAGAAGATATTTCAGCCGTTTACAAACCAAGCGCTTGCTTGGTAGTCTCGATGTACTTCTGTCGGGGGTGGTTATGGAGTTGACTGTGCCAAAAACAATCCGCATCGGTTGCGCCAGCGCCTTCTGGGGCGACACCTCGACCGCCGCCGCGCAACTGGTGGTAGGCGGGAGTCTGGACTATCTGGTCTTCGATTATCTGGCCGAGATTACGATGTCGATCATGGCCGGCGCGCGCATGAAAGATCCCGAGGCCGGTTACGCCAGCGACTTCATCGAAGTCCTCATCCCGCTGTTGGGTCAACTGGCCGAACAGAAAATCCGCGTCATCAGCAACGCCGGCGGGGTCAACCCGCAAGCCTGCGCCGCCGCCCTGCAAGCGGCCTGCGACAAGGTCGGGGTAACGCTGAAAATCGCCGTGCTGCTGGGCGATGACCTGCAGCCGCAGCTCAAACAGCTGGGCGGCAGCGGTATCCATGAAATGTTCAGCGGCGCCCCCTTGCCGCCGATGTGCGTCTCGACCAACGCCTACCTCGGCGCACCGGGCATCGTCGAGGCCCTGCGTCTGGGCGCCGACATCGTCATCACCGGACGCGTGGTCGACAGCGCCGTGGTCAGTGCCGCGCTGGTGCATGAGTTCGGCTGGTCGTGGCACGACTACGACAAACTCGCCCAAGCCGCATTGGCCGGCCACATCATCGAATGTGGCGCCCAGTGCACCGGCGGCAACTTCACCGATTGGCGCGAGGTGCCCGACTACGAACACATCGGCTTCCCCATCGTCGAAGTCAGCGCCGACAGCCAGTTCATCGTCAGCAAACCCGAAGGCTCCGGCGGGCTGGTCACTCCACTGACGGTCGGCGAGCAGATGCTGTATGAAATCGGCAACCCGCAGGCGTATCTGCTGCCCGACGTGGTCTGCGATTTCACTGAAGTCAAACTCGTGCAACAAGGCAAAAACGCGGTCCAGGTGCATGGCGCAAAAGGCTTGCCGCCGACCGATCAGTACAAGGTCAGCGCGACGTACCCGGACGGTTTCCGCTGTACCGCCAGTTGCCTGATCGCCGGGATCGATGCGGTCGACAAGGCGCGTCGGGTCAGCGAAGCCATCATCAACAAGACCTCGGAAATCTTCAGCCAGCGCGGTTGGCCACCCTACAGCGAAGTGAACATCGAACTGCTCGGCAGCGAGGCCACTTACGGCCCCCACGGTCAGCGTCAGGACAGCCGCGAAGTGGTGATCAAACTCGCGGTGCGCCATCCGGGTAAACAGGCGTTGATTGTGTTCTCCCGTGAAATCGCCCAGGCCGCCACCGGCATGGCGCCGGGACTGACCGGGATTGTCGGTGGACGGCCGACGGTGTATCCGCTGATCCGGCTGTTCTCGTTCCTTATCGACAAAACCGCCTGCACGCTGGAAATTGATCTCAAGGGCCAGCGCCATCCCTGCGCCCTGCCTGCCGTTGATGTGCTCGACACCGCCGACCTGCCCGTGGCGTGCGCCTCACCGAAACCCTCAGGCCGGGCCGATGCCAGCGTGGCCCTGGTCAAACTCGCTGTGGCGCGTTCCGGTGACAAGGGCAACCACAGCAACATCGGCGTCATGGCCCGCGAGCCGGAGTACCTGCCGTGGATTGCCGAAGCCTTGACGCCGGAAGTGATCGTCGACTGGATGAGTCATGTCCTCGATCCGATCCACGGACGTGTCGAACGCTGGTACCTGCCGGGCACCCACAGCCTCAATTTTCTGCTGGAGAACGCCCTGGGAGGCGGTGGCGTGGCCAGCCTGCGGATCGATCCGCAAGGCAAAGCCTTCGCCCAGCAACTGCTGGAATTCCAGATACCGGTGCCCCAACGCATCGCTGACCGAGTCAACTAGAGGACTGTCGCCATGGCATACGATTCGATTTTCAAAGCCGATTTGTTTGCAGGCCAAAACATCATCGTCACCGGTGGTGGCAGCGGCATCGGCCGTTGCACCGCGCACGAACTGGCGGCCCTCGGCGCCCATGTGCTGCTGCTCGGGCGCAAGGCCGACAAGCTGAAAAACGTCGCGGCCGAGATTACCGAAGATGGCGGCAAGGCTGACTGGATGGTCTGCGATATTCGTGAGGAAGAAGCGGTCAAGCATGTGGTCAGCGAGTTGATCCGCAAGTACGGACCGATTCACGGTCTGGTCAATAATGCCGGCGGGCAGTACCCGTCGCCGCTGGCGTCGATCAATCAAAAAGGCTTCGATACGGTGTTGCGCACCAACCTGATGGGCGGCTTCCTGATGGCCCGGGAAGTGTTCAACCAGTCCATGAGCACGCACGGCGGCGCCATCGTCAACATGCTCGCCGACATGTGGGGCGGCATGCCCGGCATGGGCCACTCGGGCGCGGCGCGTTCAGGCATGGACAACCTCACCAAGACCGCCGCGTTCGAATGGGGTTATGCCGGGGTGCGGGTCAATGCCGTGGCGCCGGGCTGGATCGCGTCCAGTGGCATGGACACCTATGAAGGCGCATACAAAGCGGTGATCCCGACGTTGCGCGAGCACGTTCCACTGAAACGCATCGGCACCGAATCGGAAGTCAGCGCGGCGATCGTTTTCCTGCTCAGCCCGGCCGCGGCATTTGTCAGTGGCAGCACTTTGCGCATCGATGGCGCCGCCAGCCTGGGCGGGCGCGCCTGGCCGATACACAAGGCGCAGATCAGCGAGTCGTTCAACGGTTTTCACCGCGCCTACCTTCCCGACGTGCTCAAGGACAAGGAATAAGTCATGCCGGTGATTCAGTCGCAAGTGGACCCGTTCAGCGAACAGTTCACCCGCAATCGCGCGGCGATGCTGGTCGGCATCGAACAGGTCCGCCAGCTCGAACAGACCTTGCTGAACAAGGCGGCCGAAGCCAAACCCCGGTTCGACAAGCGCGGGCAATTGTTGCCCCGGGAACGCCTCAACCTGCTGCTGGACCCTGGCGCACCGTTCCTCGAACTGGCGAGCCTGGCGGGCTACAAACTGCATGACGACAAGGACGGCAGTTCGGCTGGCGGCGGTTTGATCGCCGGGATCGGCTATGTGTCCGGCGTGCGGGTGCTGGTGGTGGCGAACAACAGTGCGATCAAGGGCGGGACCATTTCCCCCAGCGGTTTGAAAAAATCCCTGCGCCTGCAACAGATCGCCATGGAGAACAAACTGCCGGTCATTACCCTGGCCGAAAGCGGTGGCGCCAACCTCAATTACGCGGCGGAGATTTTCGTCGAAGGCGCCCGCAGCTTTGCCAATCAGGCGCGGATGTCGGCCATGGGCCTGCCGCAAATCACGGTGGTCCATGGCTCGGCCACGGCGGGCGGCGCCTATCAGCCAGGGTTGTCGGATTACGTGGTGGTGGTGCGTGGCAAGGCCAAGCTGTTTCTGGCCGGTCCGCCGCTGCTCAAGGCTGCCACCGGCGAAGTCGCCACCGATGAAGCACTGGGCGGCGCCGAGATGCATGCGCAAATCGCCGGCACTGCTGAATACCTGGCCGAGAACGATGCCGATGGCGTGCGGCAGGTGCGCGAGATTGTCAGCCTGTTGCCGTGGAATGATCAGTTGCCCTGGATACCCGAACGTCGCTGGGAAGAACCGCTCTACCCCATCGACGAGTTGCTCGGGCTGATTCCTGACGACGCGAAAAAACCTTACGACGTGCGCGAAATCATCGCGCGGATTGCCGACGGCTCGAACTTTCTCGAATTCAAGGGTGAGTTCGATCAGCAAACCGTCTGCGGCCATTTGCAGATTCAAGGTCGCGCCTGCGGGTTCATTGGCAACAATGGACCGATCACGCCCAAGGGTGCGAGCAAGGCGGCGCAGTTCATTCAGCTCTGTGACCAGAGCAAGACCCCGTTGCTGTTCTTCCACAACACCACAGGATTCATGGTCGGCACCGAGTCGGAGCAGCAAGGCGTGATCAAACACGGCGCGAAAATGATTCAAGCGGTGGCCAATGCCCGGGTGCCTAAACTGACCATCGTCGTCGGTGGCTCCTACGGCGCCGGCAACTACGCGATGTGCGGCCGCGGCCTCGACCCGCGCTTCATTTTTGCCTGGCCCAACAGCCGCACGGCGGTGATGGGCGGTGCCCAGGCCGGCAAAGTGCTGCGGATCGTCACCGAGGCCAAACAGGCCAAGGACGGCCTGGTGCCCGACCCGAAAATGCTCGACATGCTGGAACAGGTCACCGCGCAGAAACTCGACAGCCAGTCCACCGCGCTCTATGGCAGTGCCAGCTTGTGGGACGACGGGTTGATTGATCCTCGGGATACCCGGACCTTGCTCGGGTACTTGCTGGATATCTGTCATGAGGCTGAAGTGCGGCCGCTGCAATCCAACAGCTTTGGTGTAGCCCGCTTCTAAGGACGATAAGGAGAACAATAAAAAATGATCTTCACCCAGGAACACGAAGCACTGCGCCGCACCGTCCGCCAATTCGTCGATCACGAGATCAATCCTCACGTCGAGGCATGGGAAAAGGCCGGACGCTTTCCGATCCACGAGATCTTCCGCAAGGCCGGCGACCTCGGCTTGCTGGGGATTTCCAAACCGGAAAAGTTTGGCGGCATGGGGCTCGATTACAGCTATTCGATCGTCGCGGCTGAAGAGTTCGGCACCATCCACTGCGGCGGCATTCCGATGTCCATAGGCGTGCAGACCGACATGTGCACCCCGGCGCTGGCGCGTTTCGGCTCCGATGAATTGCGTGAAGAATTCCTGCGGCCGGCGATCACTGGCGAGCAGGTCGGCTGCATCGGTGTTTCCGAAGTCGGCGCCGGTTCCGACGTGGCCGGTTTGAAAACCACCGCCCGCAAGGACGGCGACGACTACGTGATCAACGGCAGCAAGATGTGGATCACCAACTCACCGAGCGCCGATTTCATCTGTCTGCTGGCCAACACCTCGGACGACAAACCGCACATTAACAAGTCGCTGATCATGGTGCCGATGAACACGCCGGGCATCAGCCTCAGCTCGCACCTGGACAAGCTCGGCATGCGCAGCTCGGAAACCGCTCAGGTGTTTTTCGACAACGTGCGCGTGCCGCAACGCAATCGCATCGGCCATGAAGGCGCGGGGTTCATGATGCAGATGCTGCAGTTCCAGGAGGAACGGCTGTTCGGCGCGGCGAACATGATCAAGGGCCTGGAGTACTGCGTCGACAGCACCATCGAGTACTGCAAGGAACGTAAAACCTTCGGCAATGCGCTGATCGACAATCAGGTCATCCACTTCCGCCTGGCCGAACTGCAAACCGAAATCGAATGCCTGCGGGCGTTGGTCTATCAAGCCACCGAGCAATACATCAAAGGCCAGGACGTCACCCGTCTGGCGTCGATGGCCAAACTCAAGGCCGGGCGTCTGGGCCGCGAAGTCAGCGACAGCTGCCTGCAATACTGGGGCGGCATGGGTTTCATGTGGGACAACCCGGTGGCCCGCGCTTACCGTGACGTGCGGCTGGTGTCGATCGGCGGCGGTGCCGACGAAATCATGCTGGGGATCATCTGCAAACTCATGGGCATCCTGCCGGGGAAAAAGAAATGAGCACCTTGCCCGTTTGCCAGACCTTGCTGCTCGAACCGCATAACGGTGTCCTGCACATCACCCTCAACCGACCGGAAAGCCGCAACGCCATGAGCTTGCAGATGGTCACTGAGCTGCGCGCGGTGCTGGCGGCGGTGCGTGACGACCGAGCCATTCGCGCGCTGGTGATCGGTGGTGCGGGCGGGCATTTTTGCGCCGGTGGCGACATCAAGGACATGGCCAACGCACGCGCTCAAGGCCCGAGTGCCTATCGCGACTTGAATCGCGCGTTCGGTGCGTTGCTGCAAGAGGTGCAACACGCGCCGCAAGTGGTGATCACGGTGCTGCAAGGCGCGGTGCTCGGCGGTGGTTTGGGTCTGGCCTGCGTCAGCGACGTCGCCTTGGCCGATCACCAGGCACAATTCGGTCTGCCGGAAACCAGCCTCGGTCTTCTGCCTGCGCAGATCGCGCCGTTCGTGGTGCAGCGCATCGGCCTGACCCAGACTCGCCGACTGGCGCTGACCGCGGCACGTTTCGATGGCACACACGCACGGCGCATGGGGTTGGTGCATTTTGTCGAGCATGACGCGCAAGCGTTGGCCGAGCGTCTCGATGAAATTCTGGCCCATGTGTTGTGCTGCGCGCCGGAGGCCAATGCGACGACCAAAAAACTGTTGCTGGCGAGTGCCGGACAGCCATCGAGTGCGTTGCTGGATGAAGCGGCCGACTGGTTCAGCGAGGCGGTGACCGGGGCTGAAGGTATTGAGGGGACCATGGCCTTCGTACAAAAGCGTAAACCGGGTTGGGCGCCTTAAAAGCATCGTCGGAACGCCGCCCGGAGCAAGCTCGCTCCCACATTTGAAATGCATTCCCCTGTGGGAGCGGGCTTGCTCGCGAAGAGGCCATCACATCCACCGCAAAACAAAAGGGAAACCCCCATGCCCGGACTCAGCAAAATCCTGATCGCCAACCGCGGTGAAATCGCCTGCCGCATCCAGCGCACCGCCCAGGCCCTGGGCTATCGCACGGTCGCAATCTTCAGCGATGCCGACGCCGATGCGCTGCATGTGCAGATGGCCGACGAAGCCGTTAACGTCGGCCCGGCCCCGGTGCAGCAGTCCTATCTGAATATCCCGGCCATTCTCGATGCCGCCCGGCGCACGGGCGCTGACGCGATCCATCCAGGCTACGGCTTCCTCTCGGAAAACGCCGGGTTCGCCCGCGCCTGCCAGGATGCCGGCATCACCTTCATCGGTCCCAGCCCCGACGCCATCGAACTGATGGGCAGCAAACGCCTGTCGAAACTCGCCATGCTCGATGCCGGTGTGCCGTGCATCAAGGGTTATCAGGGCGAAGAACAGGACGACGCGACCCTGAGCCGAGAAGCCGCACGCATCGGCTATCCGCTGATGATCAAGGCCAGTGCCGGCGGTGGCGGGCGGGGCATGCGCCTGGTGCACGAGGCCAGTGATTTGCTGGAGCAACTGCGCACCGCCCGCTCCGAAGCGCTGCATGGGTTTGGCAGCGACGAACTGATTCTCGAGCAAGCGCTGATTGACCCGCGTCACGTCGAAGTTCAACTGTTCGGCGACCAGCACGGCAACCTGATCTACCTTGGCGAGCGCGACTGCTCGATCCAGCGTCGCCATCAAAAAGTCATCGAAGAAGCACCCTGCCCGGTGATGACCGCCGAGTTGCGTCAGGCCATGGGCGAAGCGGCGCTGAAGGCAGGTCGCGCAGTGAATTACGTCGGCGCTGGCACTGTCGAGTTCCTGCTGGATACGCGTGGGCAGTTTTACTTTCTGGAGATGAACACCCGACTCCAGGTGGAGCACCCGGTGACCGAATTGATCACCGGCCTCGATCTGGTGGCCTGGCAGTTGCACGTCGCCCAAGGACTGCCTCTGCCCCTGCGACAGGAGCAGGTTCAGCTCAGCGGCCATGCCATGGAAGTCCGTTTGTACGCCGAAGATCCGGCATACGGTTTTCTCCCACAAACCGGCCGCATCACCGCCTGGGAGCCTGCGTTGCAGCGCGGCGTGCGGATCGATCATGGCCTGATCGAAGGCCAGACAGTCAGCCCGTTTTATGACCCGATGCTGGGCAAGATCATCGCCCACGGCGCCACCCGCGAAGAAGCCCGGCGTAAGTTGCTGCGGGCGGTGCAGGACAGCGTGCTGCTCGGCGTGCAAAGCAATCAGCGCTTGCTCGCCGCCCTGCTGGAACACCCGCAGTTCATCAGTGGCGAGTTCAACACCGGGTTCATCCCGGCACACTTTTCGGAGCATCCCTGCCTGCATGCGCATGTGCCGAGCGCCGAAGAACTGGCCATCGCTGCTGTGCTGTTCTATCAGGCCTCGGCGCAGGTTCATCAAGTGCCACTGGCCGGTTGGCGCAACAACGCCAGCGTGCCGTTGCTCTATCGAATCGGCCTTGAGGATCAGGATTGGCCGGTGGAATTGAACGCTGTGCCGGGTGAACCGTATCGGATTCAAGTCGCCACAACGCCCTTTGAATTGAAGTTCATCCAGTGCGACGGACGCTGGGCCAATATGGAAATCAACGGCATCCGGCGACGTCATGCTTACCGTCTCGAGGCCGGGCAACTCTGGCTGTTCACCCGTCCCGGCAGTGTGCGGCTTGTGGACCGGACGCAGGCCTTGGTCAGCAGTCAGGCCAGCGTCAGCACCGGCACCCTCAAGGCTCCGATGGACGGGGCGATCGTCGATGTGCTGGTGACTGAAGGCAGCCCGGTCATTAAAGGCCAGTTGCTGGTCGTGCTGGAGGCCATGAAAATGGAGCATCCGCTCAAGTCGGGCATCGACGGCGTGCTCAAACGCTTGCAGGTCAGGGTCGGTGATCAGGTGAAAAATCGTCAGATTTTGTTGGAGGTCGAATAAGCCGCTAGGCGGATCCGCCGGGTTTGGCTACGCTCAAGCCCTATCAGGACGCGGATACCAGGAACCCTGCGATGCCTCACTGGCTGGTCATTGATCTAGAAGCCACCACCGATGAGGGTGGTTGGCCAGTAACGGAAATGGAAATCATCGAAATCGGCGCCACCCTGGTGGACCGCAAGGGGCGCGAACTGGACGCTTTCCAGCGTTTCGTCCGGCCGCTGCGTCGGCCCATGCTGACGCCGTTTTGCCGGCAACTGACCCACATCACCCAGGCCAACATCGACGCCGCGCAGCCTCTGAGCGAGGTCTGGGCGTCGTTCGAGCACTGGCTCGACCAACATCACTCGCGCCTCGAAGGCTGGGCAAGTTGGGGCGATTACGATCGCAAACAGTTGGTTCAGGAGTGGGATCGCCTGCAACTCGACAGCGCCCTGAGCCGAGTGCCGCACATGAACCTCAAACAGCGCTTTGCCAAGGCTCGTCGACTGGAGCGCCCGCTGGGGCTTAACGGCGCGCTGCAACTGGCGGGCATGCAGTTCAATGGCCAACAACATCGGGCACTGGAAGATGCGCGCAATACCGCACGATTATTGCCACTGGTTCTTCCGCTTTAGAGAGGTGACGCCGGCATGGGCCTTGTGCATACTGGCCGGCCCTTTTCAGCCCTTTTCGAGGAATCGCCCATGTTTAAAGTCAACGAGTACTTCGATGGCACCGTCAAGTCGATCGCCTTTGGCACCGCTGAAGGTCCTGCGACCATCGGCGTCATGGCACCGGGCGAATACGAATTCGGCACCAGCCAGCGTGAAATCATGCACGTGGTGTCCGGCGCCCTGACCGTCAAACTGCCGGACAGCAGCAACTGGGAAACCTTCGCCGCCGGCAGCCAGTTCAACGTGCCTGCCAACAGCAAGTTCCAGCTGAAAGTGGCCGTCGACACCGCTTACCTGTGCGAATACCGCGGCTAGACACCTGGGTTTTCACAGCGACAAAAAAATGCCCGCGTCCTTGGACACGGGCATTTTTTGTTCAACGGCAGTCATTCAAATTGTCTTATTCCAGAACCGTCACCGGCATACCGACTTCAAGTTGGCCATTGCTGTCGTTGACCAGGTTCTGTCCGAACATCGCACCATCGGCCTCGGCACGGTATGTTTGCAACGTGGCCAGAGGTTCGCGATCTTCGCTGCGCTCGCCGGTTTGCGGGTCGATGGTGGTCAGAATGCAACGTGAACACGACTTGACCACGCGGAACTCGACATCACCGATGCGGATGCGCTTCCAGGCATCTTCGGCATACGCCTCGCTGCCCTCGATCACCAGGTTGGGCCGAAAGCGCAGCATTTCCATCGGTCGGCCGACTTTTTGCGACAAGTCTCCCAACGATGCCTGTCCGATCAGCAACAGCGGAAAGCCATCGGCGAAGGCCACCTGATCATCGTCCTTGCCATAGCCGGCCTGAGTGGTCCGTGCGCGATCAAGAGGGACTTGCACCAGACGAGTCGGTTTGCCAATGAATTCACTGACCCAGGCACCCGCCTCGTCGCCGGCATCCGGCACACGCAGTGTGTCGCGCCAGATGGTCACGCCACGCAGTTCCGCGTCGCTGGCAGGCAATGCGATATCGATCGGTGAGCGGCCCGGCGCACTGAGGGTCAAGCCACCGTCGGCATTCCACAACGCCGACAGCTGACTCATCTGCGCCACTGCACGCTGGGTCAGAAAGCGCCCGCTGGCCTCGTCCACCAGCATCCAGCGTCGATCACCGTCCAGGCCCAGCTTGTCAAGGCTGACCTGCTGCAGGATCTCGCCCTTGCCGGATTTCAACGGATAACGATAAAGCGCGCTCAGACGCAACATGGCCAGCTCCCTGGTGGGCAAAAAACGCCACCCTATACGAGCTTGATCGCCGAATCAAAGGCTGACGTCAAGTCAGCCTCTGCGGGTGGTGTCAGGCAGGTACTTCATCAAGCATCAAGCGCTGGCGCACCACGTCGACGAGTTTGTCCGGCTGGAATTTGGAGAGGAAGTTGTCGCAGCCTACTTTCTTGACCATCGAGTCGTTGAAGCTGCCGGACAACGAGGTATGCAGCACCACGTAAAGGCCACGCAGACGCGGGTCGTTGCGGATTTCCGTGGTCAGGCGATAGCCGTCCATTTCCGGCATTTCCGCGTCGGTGAAGATCATCAACAGTTTGTCGGTCATGTTTACACCGGTATCGGCCCAGGCCTTGAGCATGTTCAGTGCCTTCAAGCCATCGCTGGCAATGTGCATTTTCACGCCCAGCTGACCCAGGGTGTCACGCAGTTGCGACAACGCCACGTTAGAGTCGTCCACCAGCAGCACTTCACGGCCACGGGCACGTTCCAGAACCGGATCGTCGAGTTTGTCGCGCGAGACCTTGGCGTTGTACGGGACGATTTCCGCCAGGACTTTTTCGACGTCGATGATTTCCACCAACTGATCGTCGACCTTGCTGATGGCCGTCAGGTAATGCTGACGACCGGCGCTGGCCGGCGGCGGCAGAATGGCTTCCCAGTTCATGTTGACGATACGGTCCACACCACCGACCAGGAACGCCTGTACCGAACGGTTGTACTCGGTAACGATGATCGTACTGGTCGGGCTTGGCACCAGCGGACGCATACCGATGGCCTGGGACAGGTCGATCACCGGCAGGGTCTGGCCACGCAAATTAACCACGCCGCAGACAAATGGATGACGCTGAGGCATCAGTGTCAGCTTCGGCAGTTGCAGCACCTCCTGCACTTTGAACACGTTGATCGCGAACAATTGCCGTCCGGCCAGCCGGAACATGAGAATTTCCAGGCGATTCTCACCCACCAGTTGCGTGCGTTGGTCTACCGTGTCGAGAATGCCGGCCATCAATGACTCCTGGGCTTGTTCTGATGAATTCACTAAAGAGGGTTATCGGCTGTTTTTGCCGGACCTTGACCCCCTGTAAAATGCCACGACCAAACATTGATGTCACATTAACATCATGCTTTACTAGCCAGGTGATTTCATCTGCATCATTGCCTGCCGCGAGACCTCGTTTCGTTCGGCTGGTTCCCCCGTGTAAGGGATTCCCCTAGTAGCAATCAGGCCCAACCTGATATTCGCAATATCCAATAGCCATTAATGTGACGCCATTCTCATTGCATGAACGGAGTCAGGCTTTTGTGTGCGATCGCAGGTAAGTGGCCATCCACCCTATCGAGTTCCCCAGCCTGCAGCCAGACAGGCCGGCGCGCGATCTCACGACGGCATGGCAATGCGGGGACTCTGATCGTCCCCGTCGACACACACGACATCCCCTCATTTGACATGACGTTGTGGAGATAAGCATGCCGAACGATCGTAAAGAGTGGGCTCAACGGCTCCCGGAGTTTCTCGTCGAAGCAGAGACCCTCCTGGTTAAAACCGAGGAATGCCTGAGTCATTTGCAACTGATCAGCAATGACAAGGATGCCATCGACTGCATGCTTAGCACCCTGCTCAAACTGGCCAACAAGGCCGATGCCCTTGCTCTGGCAGCTGTTTCCGAGTTCTCGTTGCACATTCATGGTTTGCTGAGCCATGCCCAGAATCACATGGATTTACACGACCAGGCCCTGAGTGCGCTGAAAGACTGCCTGACGTTGATCGCCTGGCAACTCGAGCTAATCGATCAAAAGACCGGCCAACTCAGCCTTGATGACAGCGAACAGACATCCCTGATCGAAGCCTTCGCCTTTCAGGTCGGACAAAGTCAGTTTCAGCCCCCCGCTAATTCCAAACCGTTCACGCTCGTTTCCTCTTTGGGACGGTAATCCTCAATGGATCGGAGCACTGTGCCGCGCTCCGAGTTTTTATTGCCATGACTGCCTCTCTAACTTTAACGGGCTCATGTCGCAATTGAATATTCCATACCTGCTAACGACAACTCAAAACAAATAAAACCCTTCCTGCCACCCAACTTTTTCCATTATGGAACTGCTGTCCACAAACGCTTATTTCCTGACTCGGCAGACATATATAGCAAACGCGACCAACGGTATCTTAAGTGGTATTATGCCGCCCATTAGTTGACGTCAATTAATGGCAGAGTGACTCCAGACAGAGACCCGTCATCCACGATGCCCGGTTTTCCCGCAGCGAACATCCATTGGCTCCATCCGCTATGTACGCCAGCCTCAAGTCGATCACCCTAAAGCCACCCTCCCGAAAAAACGCGCGCCTGGTCACGCTTGTGTTGTGTACCTGCTCGGCGCTTGGCTGCCTGCTGATTTATAGCCAGTCCACTCCCCTGCCGCTGAGTCTGCTGGTACTCAATATTGCGGCATTGACCTGCGTCGGGGTGCAGTACTGTCTTTCGCGCAAGTCGATAAAGTTTCAACCCCAGGAGTTGGCTGACCGGTTGTTGGAGGTACAGGAAAACGAACGGCGCCGGCTCAGTCGGGAACTGCATGACGATATCGGCCAATTGCTGACCGCGGCAAAACTTCAAAGCGACTGGCTCAAACGCCGAATGCCCGAAGAACTTCAGGGCCAGTGTTCGGTGCTCTGCGATACGCTGGAAGAAACCCTGGCCAAAGTGCGAGACGTATCGGCCATTCTCAATCCGAGGCAGCTGACCAGTCTCGGGCTGGAAGCCAGTCTGCGGGCGCATTTACTCAAGACGCTTGCCAACACGCCGGTGCACTGGAGCCTGGAATGCCATCAGCGTTTGGCCGGTATACCGGAGGAAATGACGCTGGCCGCCTTTCGAATCACCCAGGAAGCGGTGACCAATATATTGCGCCATGCCGAAGCGAAAAATCTGTTGGTCCGCCTGCAACGTCAGCCTCAGGGCCTGACACTATTGATCAGTGACGATGGCCTGGGATTCGCGCCAGCGACCGATCCAGGTCGTGAGGGGCAACGTGGAATGGCAGGGATGTCGGAACGGATCAATCAGCTGGGCGGCACACTGAGCGTGACCAGCGAGCCGGGCAAAGGCACTCAAATCGAAGCACTCTTCCCCTGGGCGCCTCGTGCGCTCGAACGGGCCAGTACGAATAAGGTTATGCGTTGACTTGTAACTTACTTCTGGTGGATGACCACTCGCTTATCAGGGCAGGCGTGCGCGCTCTGGTGCTGGATATTCCCGGCTACGCGGTAATCGGTGAGGCCAATGACGGCTCGCAGCTGCTCGAGATAGTCGAACAGTTGTCCCCGGACATCGTCCTGCTGGATATTTCCATGAAGGAAACCAGTGGCCTTGACGCATTGCAGCGACTCAAGCGAGTACGCCCGCAGAGCAAGGTGCTGATCCTGTCGATGCACACCGATCCAGCACTCATCATGCAGGCACTGGAATCCGGTGCACATGGCTATCTGCTCAAGGACACCACGGCTACCGAGCTCGAACATGCCCTGGATGCCTTGCGTAACAACGAACGCTACCTGAGCCCGGCCATCGCCCACACCGTCATCAACCAGGCGCTAACCCGAACTCAGAAAAACCAGCCGGAACCTGCCGACTCGCACAACCTGACAGCGCGTCAGCTGGAAATCCTTCGGCTGATCGTTCGCGGAAAATCCACCCGGGAAATTGCCAATGGCCTGGGCCTCAGCATCAAGACCGTTGAAACCCACCGCTCGCAGATCATGAAGCGCTTGCAGATCTACGATGTGGCGGGCCTGGTGCTGTTCGCCGTTCGCGAGCAGATCATCAGCCTGGATGATTGATCAACTGCGATGACCCCAGCAGCGGCGAGTTTTCAGGTAAATGCACGCGCAGTGCCGCAGGACGTATCGAGAAACGCAAATTGTCACCTTCCAGAGGTTCGCCATCGAGGTTGATGTAGAGGCCTTCCGAGACCTTGATTTCGACCCATGGCAACCGGACTCGCACAAACATGTTGTCGATGCCGAAGCCATCGGCGAGCAGGGTTTTCAAGATGCCGACGACTTCCTGCGGCGCAGGCAGAATACTGATGTCCAGCAGACCGTCGTCAGCCAGCGCTTCTGGACACAACACATGCCCACCACCAGCCTGCCGGCCATTGCCGATGCCCAATGCCAACAGCTCGCCACTCCACTGAAAATCAGGCCCCTGCAACTCGCCATAGGCTGCGTGCAACTCACTGAAGCGCGATAAACCGGTGAACAGGTAAGCCGCGCCCCCGAGGATTTTTTTCAAGTCCTCCGAGGTGTTTGCAGTGACCTGACTGCCAAAACCGCCCGTGGCCATATTAAGAAACACTTGGCCGCCGACCTCCCCCAGATCAATGGCGCTCGGTGCAATGTCGAGAAGTTCCAGCGCCTGCGCGGGCTCCAGAGGCACGCCAGCGGCACGCGCAAAATCATTGGCGGTCCCCAACGGCATCAGTACCAGGCTGGCCTCAGTCGAATGCGCAGCCATGGCTTCGGCAATATCGCGCAAGGTACCGTCACCGCCACCGGCGATGATCTGCATGTAGCCTGCCGCCAGCGCTTCATCCACCAGCCGCTGTGCGTCGCCCGCTTCCCAGGTCACTCGAACGGCCAGCTCCCAACCCTGTTTGCGCTTGTCCGCAACGGCAGAACGAACCGCCTCGTTGAGCGCTTGCTTGCCATGCAGAATCAACAACGCCTTGCGTTCGCTCATTAGTTGTCACTCCCATGATTGAATTCCGTATGGGAGATGTTGACCTCATCTCGCCCCATAAAAGTCGCAAGAATTTGAATTATTTGAAGTCGAGCCCTATGGCGTCCTACAAGGCGGGATTTTTTCTTACAAGACGTGAGGAATCGGCTCAATTGACCGACCCATGCGATTGGTACACCTTGGCGCCTGCGGTTATCAAACATCAGCAGGAACTACACAGGGACGTGCCATGCAAAGCCATGAGATCAGGTCACCGGTCATTCCGGTCGTACCGCTCGCAGAAAAACGCGCCAATCATCAAGCTGAATTCAAAATCAGCGCAAAACCCACTGGAGAAGTTGATATGGAACCTCGCGTCGTTGAATTGGAGACACACCTCAAATACATCCGACGAGACATGGATGAAGTCCGTGGTGACGTCAAATCCATCAAACACAGGCTTGCCTATTCGGCTGGCGGAACAACCGTGGTCATCGGGCTTCTGGCCTGGATCGCCAATAGCCGTTTTGACCAGGTCGTGACACTCCTGGCTCATTAAGGGTTAGCCATGAACGCAAAACCCGGTTCGACCAACCGGGTTTGCGGCAAGAGTCAGCTCAGGACTTCACTCAGCGGGATAAAGCTTACGCAGTCACCTTCGATCAACGTGCGATCCTCCAGCACCTCAACCAGACCATCAGCCCAGGCGGCGCTACGCAGTACACCCGAACTCTGATTCCTGTAGATGATTGCCCGGCCATTCTCCAGACGTCCGCGCAAGTACTCGCGCCGATTACCTGCTTTTGGCCATGCAAACCCTGCTGACACCTGAAATTTCAGGGGTTCAACCTCTTTTACACCCTGTCGGCGCAAGAGATAGGGCCTTGCCAACAAAGCAAAGGTCACCAGCGTTGAAGCCGGATTGCCAGGCAAACCAATCACAGGTACGCCGCGAAAATGTCCGAATGTCAGCGGTTTGCCAGGTTTGATGGCGAGTTTCCACAACGTCAACTCGCCCTCTTCCCGCAAGGCAATGCCCAGAAAGTCAGCCTCTCCCACCGAGACACCACCGGTCGAAAGGATCAGATCGACATCTTTCAATTCACCAAGGCGAGTGCGGGTGGTCGCTAAATCATCCGGAAGAATTCCGGCATCGATCACCTCACATCCCAGGCGCTGCAACCAACTGCACAGCAACACTCGATTGCTGTTGTAGATCTGTCCCGGCCCCAGAGCCTGACCCGGTTCAATCAGTTCATCCCCGGTGGACAGAACAGCAACGCGAACCTTGCGAATCACGTCCAGCTCTGCGCATCCCAGCGATGCAGCCAAGCCCTGTTCGATCGGCCCGAGGCGCGTGCCGGCTGACAGAATCAATTCACCAACAGTAGCTTCCTGGCCTTGAGGACGAATGTTTTGTCCTGGGGCCATGGTTTCGGTGAAACGTACTCGCTCGTCCGCCTGAACCTCGGTGTTTTCCTGCATCTCGACGCAATCTGCACCAGCGGGCACTGGTGCACCGGTGAAGATTCGTGCACAGGTGCCAGGCCTCAACGGCTCCGGAGCCTGACCGGCAAAAATCTTCTGGCTGACCTCCAGTGGCTCTCCAGTCCAGTCGGCCACGCGCAAGGCATAGCCGTCCATGGCACTGTTGGGCCAAGGTGGCAGATCAAGCGTCGAGACCAGGTCATCGGCCAGCACCCGGCCCTGAACCTGCGCCAATGGCAAGCGTTCACGCTCACGAATCGGTGAGGCTTCGGCCATTGCCAGCAAGCGTGCCAGTGCCACCTCGACAGCCATCAGACTGCCAGTCTTGCCTGGCTTACCCGCGGGATTCACAGGGTGCCGCCTGTTTGAGATGAGCCACGAAATTGCACGGACGGTGACGCGAATCCAGCTGCTCGGCAAGAATGCCATCCCAACCGGTGCGCACGGCATTGGTCGAACCCGGCAAGCAGCAGACCAGCGTGCTATTGGCCAGGCCGGCCAGAGCACGGGACTGAACAGTAGAGGTGCCGATATCCGCTACCGATATCTGCCTGAACAGCTCACCAAAACCGTCGACCTGTTTATCCAGCAGGCAACTCACCGCTTCCGGAGTGCTGTCGCGTCCAGTGAAACCGGTACCGCCAGTGATCAGCACCACCTGCACGACATCGTCGGCAATCCAGTTGGCGACTTGCGCACGAATTTTGTAGAGATCATCTTTGAGCAGAACCCGGGCCGCCAGGTTATGACCGGCAGCGCTCAACCGGTCGACGAAGACCTGGCCTGAGGTATCGGTTTCCAGGGTACGGGTATCGCTGACCGTCAGCACCGCGATGTTGAGCGGTGCGAAAGGTACATCAGCCTTGGCTTTCATAGGCTCATCCAGTTGTAGGAGAAACAGCCCGGTGTTATATCACAGCGCTTCATTTTTTCGCCGCCCCCATGGAGACCTGCCATGACCTCGAATACACATTTGCCGCCCTGTTCCATTCTGCTCCTGGCAGGTGGTCGTGGCCAACGCATGGGCGGTCAGGACAAAGGACTGCTGGAATGGCAAGGTGAGCCACTGATTGCCCACTTGCACCGCAAGACCCGTTCATTGAGCGATGACCTGATCATCTCCTGCAACAGAAACCTGGAAAAGTACGCGCCCTACGCCGACCAGCTGGTTCATGACGATGAAGGCGACTTCCCTGGCCCCCTGGCCGGTATTCGCGCAGGCCTGAAGGCCGCCCGCCATGCGCATCTGCTGGTGCTGCCGTGTGATGTACCGCGCATCGATGCCGCGCTGCTCAATAGCATGCGCGACGCCGCCAGCCGGCACCCGGATCAACCGCTGATGCTGCGCCATGGCGAACATTGGGAACCTCTGCTGTGCATAATCCCCGTAGCACTCTCGGCGGATTTCGACAGTGCCTGGAACGACGGCGAACGCAGCCCGGGTCGTCTCATGCGCAAACTGGGCGCTAATGCCCTGCAATGCCCCGACAATGACCCACGCCTGGCCAACCTCAACACACCAGAACTGTTGAGTGTCCACTACACTGTGTCAGACTGACAGGAGAAGGAACTTGCGCGTGCTGTACACGTCTCAAGCTCCGTAACCAAAAGAATTCATATTCGGAGACACACTCATGACTCAACGGCCCCTCGCCACTTTCATGCTCGCACTGGGCCTCGCTACCCTCGCCGGTTGCGCATCGCCTACAGTGATCACCTTGAATGACGGTCGAGAAATCCAGGCTGTCGACGCGCCAAAGTTCGATAAAGATTCGGGTTTCTACGAATTCGAACAACTGGATGGCAAGCAGACCCGCATCAACAAGGATCAGGTTCGTACCGTTAAAGAGCTGTAATTTTTGCGGTGATAACCGGATATGGAAAAGCCCGCTTTATGCGGGCTTTTTCGTGGCTGAAGATCAGCAAACTCACTGAACTTCGTGATCACCACTGCAGGGTGATGGTGCTTTCGAATGCTCTTTCCTGGCCGGTGACCGGGTCCAAAAACCGTAATCCCTGAGCGAGCAGTTTCAAAGGATTGGCATAGTCATCCTCAACATCCTTGAGTACGTGCGGATAAAACGGGTCGTTGCAGATGCTGGCGCCCAAGGCTGTCATGTGCACCCGTAACTGATGCTTCTTGCCCGTCACCGGGTAAAGCGCATAACGCCAGAGATCACCGTTCTTCTCCCTGACTTCGACAGCCGTTTCGGTATTGCTGACGCCCGGACCTTCCTGCATGCGGAAGAAAGGCTCGCCATCGATGAGGCGACTCTTATGGACCAATGGAAAAGAGCGTTCAGGCAACGCTCGGGCAATTGCCTCGTAGCGCTTTTCGATCTGCCGCGTAGGAAACAACGACTGATAGGCAGAACGGCTCTGAGGGTTGGCGGAAAACAGCACCAGCCCCGCTGTGTGCCGGTCAATGCGATGCAAAGGCACCAGATGCGGGTTATCGAGTCGACGGATAAGCCGTCGCAACAGGGTCTGCTCCACGTATTCACCCGCGGGAGTCACTGGCAGAAAATGTGGCTTGTCCGCCACGACCAGATGCTCATCCGCGTACAGAATCGACTCGACCACCGGGATCGGCTTTTCGTCCGGCACCTCACGGAAATAATGAATCCGCAAGCCTTCCTTATAAGGCAGATCAAGGGCGATCGGCATGCCGTGACCGTCGAGGACACGACCGCGAGCGATTCTGTCCAGCCATTGTTCACGACCGATGGCGCTGAAGTGTTCGCACAGACAATCGAGCACGGTCTGCCACGGACCAGGCGGCAAGTAGAGCGTGCTGGCCTGGTTGTGTGCAGCAGAAAAAGATGAAGTGGACATACGAAAGTTCTAACCCTCAATACAGGGCGGCATTATCCAACAGCGGCCGGAACGAACCTAGAAGAGAATCCTCAAGCCGGTATCTGCGCGCGCGCTGCCGCTTCGGTGAACTCCTTGAGCCAGCGCAGCACATCGACTGCCTCCCAGCGACCAGGGTCATAAAGCGCATACAACAAACCCTGATAGCCCACGACATCCAGCTGCCGGTGATAGCCCGCACGCTGGAACAAGGCTTCGATTTCGGCGAAACAGGTATTGAAATGCAGTTTATTGAAGGGGGTTTTTCCTTCTGTCACCAGGCCATCCAGACGCAATTCGAGGACAGCCTCGCGCACCACGTCCGCCGACATCCGGTTCACGCTGTTCTTCAATTGTTCGACATTGACCACAATTCATCCCTCTCACGCCCGGACCGCCTGCCCAAACCCGAAAACCAGGGGTGCAAGGCAGGCATCACGAATAACTGTATACGCATACAGTATCCGATCAGTGCCGGTAAAGCCAAGGGGGTCCATCGCAAAGTTCGACAGGCGGAACATCGCCATTCGCGACAACGGCTTAACGCAGGAACGCCACTACCTGATCGGCACTGAACGGCCAGCCCAGCTCCGCGCCAGTATCGACCCGCCGTAATACCGGAATACGCAGACTGTAAGCTTCGAACCATGTTTCATCGTCCGCGATATCCACCAGTTCCACCAGCAGACCGCGCTCGACAAATTCCATCAGCATGGCTTCTGCCACTTCACAGAGATGACACCCAAGGGTGCCGAACAGCTGACATTCAGGAAGCATGAGCGCTCTACCGAAAAAATTAAGTCATCATTCTAGGCCCGCCCCGAAAAGCCGTCGAGCCATTGAATGCTCTACCCTTGAGCCATAACGGCAACGGGTCGCGGCAATACGCTGACGCACATCAGTCGCCTTCCATATCCTTTGCGCGATGCTCACGGATTATTTGCCTCTACGCTTGAATTGCCAGCGTCCATCACCGGAGTTTTTTGTGTTCGCTAACCTGTTGATCATCCTCGCCTCCTCCCTGGTGGTGATTGCACTGTTCCAGCGCCTGCGATTGCCACCGGTGCTGGGCTACTTGTGCGTGGGGCTGATCGTCGGGCCAACTGCATTCAACTGGGTGAATGAAAACGAAGAGTTGCCGGACCTCGCCGAGTTGGGCGTGGTGTTTCTGCTGTTCTCCCTCGGGCTGGAGTTTTCCCTGTCGAAAATGCTCGTGTTGCGCCGAGTGGTGTTTGGCCTTGGCAGTCTGCAAGTGCTGTGCTCCGGGATGCTGCTAGGTGGTTTGCTGATGCTGCTCGGCATGCCGATCACGCCTGCGCTGTTACTCGGCGCCGGCCTGTCGCTGTCTTCCACGGCCATTGTCAGTAAAGAGCTGAGCAGTCTCGGCGAGATTTTCAGCAGCCACGGTCAGAATGCCATTGCCGTGTTGCTGTTCCAGGATGTCGTGGCGGTATTGCTGCTGACCCTGGTGCCGGTGTTCGCTGGCAGCAGCGACCAGGCCTGGTATTGGGCGCTGCCACTGACGCTGGGTAAAACCGTCGTGTTGTTCGTCGGTCTGCTGCTGGCCAGTCGCTGGTTGCTGCCGCGGCTGTTCCATGAAGTGGCGGCTGCCCGTTCCCCGGAACTGTTCGTGCTACTGGCGCTGGTGATTGTTCTGCTGACGGCGTGGCTGACGCACCTGCTCGGTCTCTCGCCTGCCCTGGGTGCGTTTCTCGCTGGCATGCTGCTGGGGGAAAGCCACTACCGGCATCAGATCGAGGCCGACATCCGCCCGTTTCGCGACATCCTGCTCGGGTTGTTCTTCGTCAGTATCGGCATGCTGATCGACTTGCAGTTGTTCGCCAACCACGGCCTGCTGATTCTCGGCCTGACCCTGGGGTTGTTGGTGCTCAAGGGCAGCGTCGTTGCGCTGCTGGTCAAATGGCGTGGCAGCGATGGCGAAACCGCCTGGCGCAGCGGCCTGGCATTGGCTCAGGGCGGCGAGTTCTGCTTTGCGCTGATGGCACAGATGCAGCAGAACAAACTGATGCCCGCGGATTTTGGCGGCCTGCTGCTGGCGGCGACCTTTTGTTCGATGCTCGTCACGCCGTTGTTGCTGCGCGCCGCACCCCACATCGCCACCCGCCTGCATCGCAAACCCAACGAAGAAGCAAAACTTGAAGAAATCAGCGCGCTCAATGCCGGGTTACACAACCATGTCGTTATATGTGGCTACGGTCGTGTAGGTCAGTCAATCGGACGCGCACTGCGCAATGCACAGCAACCCTATATCGCACTGGATACTGATCCGGTGCGTGTCCACGAAGCCGCCGCGGGTGAAACCTGTGTGCATTATGGCGACTCACGCCGCGGTGAACTGCTGGTCGCGATAGGGCTGGAGCGCGCCAGGCTGTTGGTGATCGCCGTGGATCAGGCCGACATCGCTTTACTGATCCTCAAGGAAGCGCGGCGACTCAACGCGACAGTGCCTATTCTGGTGCGCACACGCGACGACAGCCAGCTGGCCGAGTTGAAGGCAACCGGCGCCAGCGAAGTCGTGCCCGAACTGCTGGAGTCGAGCCTGATGCTCGCCTCCCACGCGCTGATCATGCTGGGATTACCCGCGCATCAGGTACAGGAGCGGGCCGACCAGATTCGGCACGACCGCTATCGTCTGCTGCACGGTTTCTATCCTGGCGCTGACGACGAAGAGAACTAGTCCTGGCTCACAGCGCCAATCTTGTGCACCGACAAGTCCGCGCCGTAATACTCTTCTTCCTGACTCAGGCGCAGACCATGGAACGCCTTGATCGCGCCATACACGGCAAAGCCACCGGCCAGCGCCACAACCACCCCCAACGCAGTGCCGATCAACTGGCTGATCAGACTCACGCCGCCCAGCCCACCCAACGCGCTTTGGCCGAAAATGCCGCAGGCGATTCCGCCCCAGACGCCACACAAACCATGCAACGGCCAAACCCCCAACACATCGTCGATGCGCCATTTGACTTGAGCCGCGGTGAAGCACCAGACAAACAATGCGCCGGCGATGACGCCAGTGATCAGCGCACCCACCGGGTGCATCAGATCGGAACCGGCGCAGATCGCCACCAGCCCGGCCAGCGGGCCGTTATGCAGAAAGCCCGGGTCATTGCGCCCGACGATCAGCGCCGCCACGGTACCGCCGACCATGGCCATCAACGAGTTCACCGCCACCAGTCCGCTGACACCTTGCAAGGTTTGCGCGCTCATCACGTTGAAACCGAACCAGCCAACGATAAGGATCCACGACCCCAGCGCCAAAAAGGGAATACTCGAGGGCGCGAACGCCACCAGTCGCCCTTCGCGATAGCGACCATTGCGCGGCCCGAGCAACAACACCGCCGCCAGAGCCAGCCAACCGCCCATGGCATGGACCACCACCGAGCCGGCGAAATCATGGAAGCTGGCGCCAAAGTGCTCCAGCAACCAGGCTTGCAGGCCAAAGTTGCCGTTCCAGATCATGCCCTCGAAGAACGGATAGATGAACGCCACGATCAGTGCTGTTGCGCACAACTGCGGGACGAACCGGGCACGCTCGGCGATGCCTCCGGAAATGATCGCGGGTATCGCCGCAGCAAACGTCAGCAGGAAGAAAAACTTCACCAGCCCATAGCCATGATCAGCATTGATCACCGCCGCCGGTTGCATGAAGGTCACCCCATAGGAAATCCAATAGCCTATAAAGAAGTAGGCCAGGGTCGAAATGGCGAAGTCGCTGAGAATCTTCGACAAGGCATTGACCTGGTTCTTTTGTCGAACCGTGCCGACTTCAAGAAAGGCGAAACCGGCGTGCATCGCCAGCACCATGACCGCGCCGATCAGAATGAACAACGTATTTGAGCTATGGACCAGACTGTCCACAGCGCTTTGCAGATTTTCCATGGGGTTGGCAGACCTGAAGGCTAAAAAAGCACCAAAGCAGTTCGCGCAGACAATTCATGCACCAAGTTGCACCTTGCCGGGATCGGCAGATTGATCCCGATGAGCCACTTTGGCGCACAAGGTTGGAACCTTTGCGCGAGTTTTCATTATTTGAGATAAGGTTTTGCTCGAATCCTGCCCAGCAACAGCGCAACGGCGCAGGCAGACGCACCACGACGTAGCAAAAGTTGTACCAGTCATTTGTACTGAACCTTCGCGCAAGGCTCATACTCGAACGATTCAGAAGCCACTTACGGAGATCCACCCATGGCCAGTATCAAGGCAAAGACTGCTCAAGAAATCCTGATGAACGATTTTCAGACGCTGGTCAGCGACACCGAACGCTTGCTGGAACACACCGCAACGTTGGCCGGCGATCAGGCTGATGAGTTGCGCGAGCAAATCCACGACAGTCTGCTGCGTGCGCGCGAAACCTTGAAATTGACCGAAGACTCCCTGCGCGACCGCAGCAAGGCTGCCGTTACCGCCACCGAAGACTATGTCCAGGCCAACCCATGGCAATCGGTCGGGATCGCGGCCGGCGTGGGTTTCCTGCTTGGCTTGCTGGCCACTCGGCGCTGATATGGCGATCGGCGAATCCGGCTCGTCCGCGACGGGCCCAAGCTCCTCACCGCGGCGCCTGGGTGCCGCGTTTCTTGGACTGCTGCACAGCCATGTCGAACTGTTCGGCATCGAATTGCAGGAACAAAAAGCCCGCACGGTAAGCCTGTTGCTATTCGCAGGCCTGGCGCTGGTTTTTGCCTTGCTGTTGCTGGTGGGGTTGTCGACGCTGGTGTTGATCCTGTTTTGGGACACCTACCGTCTGGCGGCAATCATCGGGCTCTGTGTTTTCTACACACTTGCGGCCATTTTCTGTGCGATGCGCTTGAGAGCGGCGATTTTCGATGAATCGTCGCCCTTCCACGGCACCCTGGAAGAGTTGGCCAACGATCGGGAGCGTCTGCTGCCATGAGCCTGCCTGAACTGCCTCACAACAGCTCGCGCACGGAAATGCGCAAGGCGCTGATCCGCCTGCGCATGGAAATGCATCGTCAGGAAATCCGCCACGAATCCGCGCAACTGCTGCAACCCTTGCAGCGCGTGCGCGGGATGACGCAGAACCTGCAGGATGGCTTCGGCATCAAGCACGCTCCACTCTGGGGCGTGGCAGCCGTCACCTTGCTGGGCTTTCTGACGGGTAAGGGCGCCAAGAGCGGTGGCGTCAGCAGCCTCACTCGACTGGTTCGTCTCGGCGCCACGCTGGGGCCGTTGATCAAGCTGGTCATGCAAGGCTCTTCGCGTCACCACTAAGGCCGTTATCTGGCTGCATTCTTGCAACATCTGGATTGAACCTCTTTATCGAGGGGTTCAATCCTGCGTGCCTGACCGGTGAACAGGTTTTATCCAATAACAAGACCTGACCAAGGAGGCCTCGTGATCGACGGGCAACCGCTCGCCAGTTTTCAGCCATTCATCGATACCACCACCGGCCGTATCGCTGGTGTCGAGGCACTGGGAAGATTGCTGCAGGCCGACGGTCAACTGACCTCGGTGGGGCCGCTGTTCGCCGACCCGCGAACGCCCGCCATCGCGCTGCGTCGTCTGGATCGCCAGATCCGCGATAACGCGCTAAGCCGCCTGCATGAAGCGCCCTCGGACTGGTTTCTGAGCCTGAACATATCGCCACGCTGGATCAACCGCTTGCGGCAGGACCAGGCTCTACCGAGCCTCGAGCAATTGAGCAGGCACAACGTCGATCCACAACGCATTGTCTTCGAGATCACCGAACTGGGAGGCGATATTCAGCGCCTGACCGAAGTCGTGGCACGCTACCGACAGGCCGGCGCGAGGATCGCCATCGATGATTTCGGTGCCGGATACTCTCAGCTTGATCGCGTACTCGCGCTGCAACCGGACATTCTCAAACTCGACATGCGCTTGTTCCAGGCCGCTGCGTTAGGTGGACCGAGCAGCGACGTGGTCAAGGCTCTGGCGCAAATGGCGGAGAAAACCGGTTGCTGGATCATCGCCGAAGGGGTGGAAACCGAGGCTCAACTGAGTTTTGCCCTGGAGTGCGGCTCGCGCTACGTTCAGGGTTTTCTGTTCGCCCGGGCGCAAGCCGGTTTCTTTGCCTCGGACGCCTTTGTCGAGCGCTTCGCGCAACTGCGTCAGCGCTATGTTCAGCAGAAGCTGGATGAGCGCGGTCGCCTGATGATCATGCGCCAGCAACTCAGCGAGCTGATGACCATCCTGCAAGCATGGGCTCAGGCCCGCGCGCCGCTCAGTGCCTTGCCACAACTGGATGCATTTCCCTGGCTGCTGCGCTTCTACCAATGCGACCGCCACGGCACGCAACTGACGCCCAACCTTGAATGGCGCAACAACGGCTGGGAGGCCGACAATCGCTACCTGGGCCACAACTGGTCATGGCGCCCCTACTTCTATCACCTGCTGGCAGAGGGTTGGGATGAGCGAAGACTGACGCTCTCCAATACTTACCGCGATGCCACCAGCAACCAGTATTGCCTCACCGCCGGGCAATTTTTCGACAACGGCGAGCGACTGCTGCTCATCGATATCGACGCCGTCGGGCTGTAGTTCCGCTTGCAGGTCCGGACGCGAACCCGGAAGCTTAAGCAATCAGTCACCTGACGGAGAGAACCAGCCTTGGATTGGCAAACACTGCTTACCCGCGAACGCCTCGGAAAGCCTCTGCACAGCCCGGAAGAACTCGGTCGCAGCCCTTTCCATAAAGACCACGACCGGATCATTTTCTCGGGCGCGTTTCGCCGCCTCGGGCGTAAGACCCAGGTCCATCCGGTCACCAGCAACGATCATATCCACACGCGCCTGACCCACTCGCTGGAAGTCAGCTGCGTCGGCCGTTCGCTGGGCATGCGCGTCGGCGAAACCATCCGCAGCGCCCTGCCTGACTGGTGCGAGCCCAGCGACCTGGGCATGGTGGTGCAATCGGCTTGCCTGGCCCATGACATCGGCAATCCGCCCTTCGGCCATTCCGGCGAAGACGCGATTCGCCACTGGTTCCAGCAAGCCGCCGGCCGTGGCTGGCTGGATGCAATGAGCGAAGTCGAACGCAATGACTTCCTCAATTTCGAAGGCAATGCCCAAGGCTTCCGGGTACTCACCCAGCTGGAATATCACCAGTTCGACGGCGGCACCCGGCTGACCTACGCCACGCTGGGTACTTATCTGAAGTATCCATGGACGGCAAAACACGCGGATTCACTAGGCTACAAGAAACACAAGTTCGGCTGCTATCAGAGCGAATTGCCGCTTCTGGAACAAATCGCCCATAAACTCGGCCTGCCGCAACTCGAGGAACAGCGTTGGGCGCGCCATCCGCTGGTGTATCTGATGGAGGCTGCCGATGACATCTGTTACGCGCTGATCGATCTGGAAGACGGTCTGGAAATGGAGTTGTTGGAGTACGCCGAAGTCGAGTCCCTGTTGCTGGACATTGTGGGTGACGATCTGCCGGAAACCTATCGCCAGCTTGGTCCACTGGATTCGCGCCGGCGCAAACTGGCGATCCTGCGAGGCAAAGCCATTGAACACCTGACCAACGCCGCAGCACGGGCCTTTGTCGAGCAACAGGACGCGTTGCTGGCCGGCACGCTGCCCGGTGATCTGGTGGAGCACATGCACGGCCCTGCCAAGCGTTGCGTCTTGAATGCCAAGGACATGGCGCGCAAGAAAATCTTCCAGGACAAGCGCAAGACCCTGCATGAAATCGGCGCCTACACCACGCTGGAAATCCTGCTCAATGCCTTCTGCGGCGCGGCACTGGAACAGCATAACGGTCGAACGCCGTCTTTCAAGAGTCGCCGAGTCCTCGACCTGTTGGGTAACAATGCGCCCGATCCTCACGGCTCATTGCACGCCTCGTTTCTACGGATGATTGATTTCATCGCCGGCATGACCGACAGCTATGCAAGCGAAATGGCGCTGGAGATGACCGGTCGTTCGAGCCACTGATGAGACCTGGGTGATCAGCCATTACGCCGCCTGCAATGGTTGATTTGCCTCTCAAACCCCAAGTGCACTCAACGTTCGCCGAATCCCCCTACAACATGCGCTGAGCTAACTGATCGATTATTCGGTAACCTCGCGAAATAATCTCGCGTCCTTCAGTTCGACAGAAGAAGCGTGAATACTCCTATGTTCAAAGACGATCTGCGCATCTTGCTGGTGGAAGATCATCCCTTCCAACTCCGGGCGACTCAATACCTGCTTGAGAGTTACGGTTTCACCCAACTGACCACCACCGACAGTGCCGATGGCGCCTTGCAACAAATGCTCAAGGCTGTGCAACCATTTGATATTCTTTTGTGCGATCAATGTCTGCCCGACCTCTGCGGGCTTGATCTGGTCGAATTCGCCAGCCACCGGGGGATGATTAGACAGGCAATACTGTTAAGCAGCCTGACATCCGCTGAACTGGATGAACTTGAAAAAAAGGCCAACGAACACGGACTGCCATTGTTGGGGTACTTGATCAAACCGCTGAAACAATCCGAATTTAGAAACTTATTGACCTTGGCCTCATTGTAAAAAACCACATACCAAACGCACTAAAAACCAAGCCAAAACATAACTCACAACTTACAATTAAATACTTCCAACCTCTCGACTAACTACCAACAACCTTTACCCTTCTTCATAAAAAACCTAGTTGATACGTAGTCCCATTCTTCTTCAGCTGTAGGATTGTTCCTGTATTGCCGCTGCAGGTCCGTCAGCTCATGCGTCGCCTCAACTATCTGAGCTAAGGTGCGCGCTTTATTAGAGCTCGTATGGGATTTGATTATGAACTCCGTTTTTATTGTCGACGATCACCCGGTCATCCGCCTTGCCGTCAGAATGTTGCTTGAACATGAAGGTTACAAAGTCGTCGGAGAAACTGATAATGGGGTCGACGCCATGCAGATGGTTCGCGAATGCATGCCTGATCTGGTCATTCTCGACATCAGCATTCCCAAGCTGGATGGGCTGGAAGTTCTCGCCCGTTTCAACGCAATGAGTACCCGCTTGAAAACATTGGTGTTAACAGCACAGTGCCCGACACTTTTCGGTATTCGTTGCATGCAATCCGGCGCATCAGGATATGTGTGTAAACAGGAAGACCTGAGTGAACTGGTCAGTGCTATAAAGGCCGTACTGTCAGGTTACAACTATTTCCCAAGTCAGGCCTTGAATCCTGTTCGCTGTGATGACGCACGTTTCGCCGACCTGGAACTGTTCAAGTCAGTCAATGACCGGGAACTGATGGTATTGCAACTCTTTGCCCAAGGCCGCACCAACAAGGAAATTGCCAAAGGCATGTTTCTGAGCAACAAGACTGTCAGCACTTATAAAAAACGCCTCATGCAGAAACTCAAAGCCAAATCCCTGGTTGAACTCATCGATATGGCAAAACGCAACGCGTTAGTGTGAGAAACAGGATGCCCAGTCGTATAAAGGATTATCTGACACTCATGGCCGCAGGATTATGCCTCACCGCCTCAGTGGCCGCTGCGCAGACCGTCAGCGAGAACTACACCCTGATGAGTCGCTCGATGGCCGGACACCAGGAAGTCCAACTGGATAAATCACAACGACAATGGATTGAGAATAAACGGGAACTGATCCTGGGCACGTCAGCCCCGGACTACCCCCCTTTCGACCTGACCATCAGTGGTCACGACTACGAAGGTTTTACCGCCGATTACGCGGGCATCCTCGGTAAAACAACCGGTTTGCCAATCAAGGTTCTGAGATTTTCGTCCCGGGAGGCCGCTATAGAGGCACTCGAAAACGGCGAGATCGATTTGCTGGGGACCGCCAATGGATTCGAAGCTCACAACGCTGACATCGTACTTTCCACCCCCTACGCCGTAGACCAGCCGGTTCTGGTGACACGCGAAGGTGAAACCAGATCCTTGACCGATGGCCTGGCCGGTCTGCGCCTGAGCATGGTGTATCACTATTTGCCGCTGGAGGAGGTCAAGGAAATGTATCCGAGGGCGATCATCACGTCCTTTCCGTCCTACCAGAATGCGATCAATGCCGTTGCCTTCGACCAGGCTGACGTTTTTCTGGGTGACACCATTTCCACCCATTACATGATCAACAAGGGGTATCTGAACAACATCCGCATGGCCAACTTCGGCAAACACGAAGCCCACGGTTTCAGCTTTGCCGTGCACAAGGACAACCCGCAACTGCTCGGGATCATCAACGCAATGCTCATGGCCATTCCCACCAGCGAACGAGACAACATCTCCAAACGCTGGAGTGCCGGCAGTGACATGCTGCTCACTGATCAAAAACTGCAGCTCACCCACAATGAGGAACGCTGGCTGGCACAACACCCGGTAGTGCGTGTGGTGGTCAATGAGGCTTTTGCGCCGCTGACGTTTTTCGACAGTGATGGCAACTTTCGTGGGGTTACCGCCGACTTGCTCGAGCTGATCAGATTGCGCACCGGTTTGCGCTTCGACGTCCGTCGCAGCCGCAGTGATGACGAGATGATCGAGCAGATCAGGGACAATAAGGCCGACTTGATCGCCGCCCTGCTCCCCAGCGCCCAACGTGAATCTACGCTGAACTTCACCCGCCCCTACCTGCAAAACTCTTTTGTCCTGTTGACTCGCAAAGCCGCCGACAGCCCGACAAGCCTTGCGCAGTTGCAGGACAAACGCCTGGCAATCGCCCAAGGCAATCCCCTGGTGGATTACCTGCGCAGCGAGTTCCCGCGGATCAGGCTGATTGAAACCCCGGACACGTTCAGCGCCGTGGAGTTGCTGGCCGAGGGCAAGGCAGAAGGTGCGGTGAATTCACTGGTGATTGCCAACTACTTCATCTCATCGCAGCTCTTCGAGCACACCCTTCAAATCAGTACCACCATCGGTACCCGGCAGGCTGCGTTTTCCCTGGCCACAGGCCGAGATGCCAAAGAACTGAACGCCATCCTCAACAAGGCACTGCTGAGCATTGCGCCGGAAGAACTGGGCATCATCAACAGCCGCTGGCGCGGCTATTCGGCGTCCTCGCAAAGTACCTGGCGCAACTATCACCGACTGTTCTACCAAATCGTCATCGGTGCCGGGGTACTGCTGCTGATTTCCGTTGCCTGGAACGCTTACATGCGTCGCCAGATAAAGCAGCGTCAGGCAGCCGAGCGTGCATTGAACGATCAACTCGAATTTATGCGATCACTGGTCAACGGGACGCCTCATCCCATCTACGTGCGCGATCGCCAGGGGCTGCTGCAAAGCTGCAACGACAGTTACCTGGAAGCCTTCTGCGCGAGACGTGAAGACGTCATCGGCAAAGGCGTCATGCAAGGCAATATGAGCAATGCGTTCGAAGCCCGGGAGTATCAGGCCGATTACCAGCGCGTCGTGGCCGAGGGCATACCGCTGATTCTCGATCGCGCGCTGCACATCGGCGGCCGCAGGCTGACGATTTACCACTGGATTCTTCCCTACCGTGATTCGAGCGGTGAAGTACAAGGCATCATCGGCGGCTGGATCGACATCAGCGAACGGCGGCAACTGTTCGATGATCTGCGCTATGCCAAAGAACGCGCCGATGAAGCCAACCGTGCCAAAACCACGTTTCTGGCGACCATGAGCCATGAGATCCGCACCCCGATGAATGCGGTCATCGGCATGCTCGAACTCACGCTGAAACGCATCGATCATACGCACCCGGATCGCTCGGCCATCGATGTGGCGTACAACTCGGCCAAGGACCTGCTGGAGCTGATCGGGGACATTCTCGACATTGCACGGATTGAATCCGGACGGCTGAGCCTGAGCCCTGAACGGGTCAATCCAAGTGAAATCGTGGCCTCGGTGGTGCGGGTCTTCGATGGACTGGCGCGCCAGAAAAGCCTGCGGCTGCAGCTGGAGTTTCGCCCTGCCAATCCAGGGTTTGATGTCCTGTTGGACCCGATGCGCTTCAAGCAGGTGCTGTCCAACCTGGTGAGCAACGCCATCAAATTTACGGAGCGCGGCCAAATCAGGATCATCGTCGACCTGCACCCAACCGCCGAGCCTGAGCGGGTCCGGATGCTGTTGCAGGTACACGACAGCGGCATAGGGATCAGTGAACAGGATCAGCGGCGGCTGTTCGAACCTTTCGCTCAAGCCGATCACTGCGGGCAATCAGCCAGAGGCGGTGCGGGGCTTGGGCTGGTGATCAGCCGCAGCCTGTGCGAAATGATGGGCGGCAGCCTGCAATTGAGCAGCCAGCCGGGTGTCGGCACTCAAGTCGAGGTGTCGTTGCATCTGGCAACACTGCCGCTCGAGCAGAAGCCAGAGACTGTTGAAGCGCAAATCCACACCACGACACCCCCGTTGAATGTTTTGGTGGTCGACGATCACCCCGCCAATCGCTTGCTCATGTGCCAGCAACTGGAGTTTCTGGGCCACCGATTCAGCGTCGCGCCGGATGGCAAGGCGGGATTTGAGGCATGGGAAGCCGAGCCGTTCGATCTGGTGATTGTCGATTGCAACATGCCGATCATGAACGGATACGAACTGGCCCGCGCCATTCGCCGACAAGAACAAAAAACGCACCGCCCGCCCTGTACCGTGCTGGGTTTTACCGCCAACGCACAACCGGAAGAAATACAACGCTGCAAACAAGCCGGGATGGACGACTGCCTGTTCAAGCCCCTTACCCTGACAGCCTTGAGTCAGTGGTTTGAAGGTATCAGGCCAACCGTCCGCGATCCCGCGTTCAGCCTGCAAGGACTGCGTCTTTTGACCGGTGGCGATCCGGTATTGGACCAGCGACTGTTGACCGAACTGTTGAACAGCAACCGTCTGGACCGAAAAGAACTGCTGGCGCTGTCCCCCTCCAAAGAACCTCAGCCATTTCTCGACGTCGCCCACAAAATCAAGGGCGCCGCCCGAATCGTCCAGGCTTCCCGGGTGATCGACAGCTGCGAGGCGCTGGAAAAGGCCTGCCATGAAGTGTTTCATCACGACGAAGTGGCCGATTGCAGCAAGGCGATAGAGCGCGCCATGCTCGAATTGGAGCAAGCATTGCAGCAACAGATCGGCCAAAACGACAAAAGCAGAATGACAGAGCCTTAACTATGCTTGGACGCTGAGCAGTGCGTTAACCATCATGGAGAGACCTGCAATGCCCAGCCCACTGCGCCCGGATCAACGTCGGTTTCCCCTGCACGTCCATATCAGCGTGATGTTCACTTTCCTGCTGTTGCTGACTGGCGTGGTGCTGGGCCTTTTCAACTACCGGCAAACCACGCAGATCATTCTTTCCAGCAGTGAAAAACTCTTCAACCGCATCGAGCAGGACGTCCGTCTCGACCTGCACGCTACCTATGAGCCGATTCGCCATCTGCTGACCCTGCTGGCGGAATACCCGGCGACCCAGGCAACTGACCTTGAGCAACGCCTGGCGCTACTCAAACCCTTCAGCCAGTCGCTCAAGGACAACCCCGACCTGGCCTCGTTGTATCTGGGCTACGGCAACGGTGACTTCTTCATGGTTCGGCCCTTGCGAACCCCCGACCTGAAAACGCTCCTCAAGGCACCGGACACTGCGGCTTATCAGGTGTGGAGCATTGAGCGAACAGGCAACAGCAGTCAGGTCCGTTCCCAATCATTGTTTTTCGATCAGGATCTGGCCCTCATCAGCCGCCAGGACAACCCCGACGAAACCTACGATCCGCGAACCCGCGCCTGGTATGCCAACGCCCGCAGCGACAGCGATCAGATCACCACCGAACCCTACATCTTTTTCTCCACCCACAATGTCGGCACTACCCTGGCCCGGCGCAGTGGCGAACAGGCTGTCATGGGTGCCGATCTGACCCTGGCGGAACTCTCCGCAACCCTGGCCAAACATGTCGTGACCCCCAATACCGAAATCGTGCTGTTCGATGCTGAAGGGAATGCCATCGCCTATCCCGACAGCAGCAAACTGATCATCGACGATCAGACTGCCCGCCTGATCAAAGCCGCTGACCTCAGCCCCAGCCTCGACGCATTGCTCAACAATCCCCCCGCAGGTAACCGCCTGGATGTCGCCGGTCGTCAATGGATCGTTGCCCGCAGTCGCATGCAGGAAGGCGGCCCCCAGGGACTGCAACTGGCGCTGCTGGTACCGGAAGATGAGTTACTCGTCGATGCCTACCGCATGCGTTGGCAAGGCGCGCTGATTACCCTGGCCACGCTGTTGCTGTGCCTGCCGTTGGGCTGGCTGACCTCGCGGATACTGGTCAAACCCCTGCGCGCGCTGGTAAGGGAGGCCGATGCGGTTCGCAGTTTCGACTTCAACTTTCCGGCCTCACGTCGCTCTCCTGTGCTCGAAGTCGACCAACTGAGCGTGTCGATGACGCGCATGAAAGAGACCCTGGCGAGTTTTTTCCAGATCACCGACAGCCTGAGCGCCGAGACTCGCTTCGCCCCCTTGCTGGAACGGGTGTTGTTTGAAACCGTGAAAATCGGCCAGGCCCAGGCCGGTCTGATCTACCTGCGCGAAAGTGATGGCGATCGAATGGAGCCCCATGGGCTGGTCGTCAACGGCACCTCACGGGCATTGCCGTCATTTGATCTTCGAGGACACGAACTCCAGGCTCCGCAAAGCCCTGCATGGCTACAACAGCTGTCGAATGCCGACAACATCGTCACCACGCTTGGCTTCGAACAGGCCGGGGATTTGCAGAAGGTGTTGCATGCGCTGGAGTGTCCCCGCGTTCATCTGATCGGCATTCGGCTGCACAATCGTCATAACGAAACCGTGGGCCTGCTGATCCTGCTGTTGGCCGATACCGGCAACCTGAGCGATCTGGAAAAACTTCGTCCGGACCGCATCGCATTCCTCCAGGCCGTGTCCGGCGCGGCCGCCGTGAGTATTGAAAGCCAGCGTCTGCAAGCCAAACAAAAACAACTGCTGGATTCCTTCATTCAACTGCTGGCGGGTGCGATTGACGCCAAAAGCCCCTACACCGGCGGGCACTGCCAGCGAGTGCCAGCGCTGACCCTGATGCTCGCTCAAGCTGCCGCTGCCAGCCAGGACCCGGCCTTCAGTGGCTATCAACCCACCGAAGATGAATGGGAAGCGCTGCACATCGCCGCCTGGCTGCACGACTGCGGCAAGGTCACCACTCCGGAATACGTGGTCGATAAAGCCACGAAGCTGGAAACCCTTAACGACCGTATTCACGAAATCCGCACCCGCTTCGAAGTGCTCAAGCGCGATGCCTGGATCAGCTATTGGCAAGCCATGGCCCTGGGCGGTAACGAGCAGCATTTGGCCGAACTGCGCAACGCCACGCTAGCAGGGCTGGACAATGATTTTGCGTTCATTGCCCGATGCAACCTGGGTGGCGAGGCGATGGCCGAGTCCGACCTGCAACGCCTGCGCAGCATCGCCCAACGCACCTGGACCCGAACCCTGGATGACCGGCTGGGCGTTTCCTGGGAAGAGAACCGGCGTCAGGCGCGGACACCGGCTCCGACACTGCCGGTCAGCGAGCCATTGCTGGCGGACAAACCCGAGCACCTGTTCAAACGGCCCGAGGCCGAACTGATTCCGGAGGATAATCCGTGGGGGTTCAAGCTCGATGTACCGCCCTACAAGTACAACCGGGGCGAGCTCTACAACCTGAGCGTTGCCCGAGGCACCCTGACCCGCGAGGAGCGTTACATCATCAATCACCACATGGTGCAGACGATTCTGATGCTCAGCCACCTGCCCTTCCCCGGCCACCTCACCAACGTCGCGGAGATCGCCGGCGGCCACCACGAGAAAATGGACGGCACCGGGTATCCCAAACAGTTGAAGCGCGAAGAAATGAGCCTGCCGGCGCGGATGATGGCGATTGCCGATATTTTCGAAGCACTGACCGCCGCCGATCGCCCCTACAAGAAAGCCAAGTCCTTGAGCGAAGCGCTAGGCATCATGGCCACCATGTGCCGGGATGCCCACATCGATCCTGAGTTGTTCGGGCTGTTCATCAACGCGCAAATCTACTTGCAGTACGCCGATCGATTCCTCGATCCCCAACAGATTGATGCGGTTGATCCGGCAAGCCTGCTGGTCAAGGCAGGCTTGAGGGCATGATCAGCAGTCGGTCAGGCGCAGGAAGATCGCCGCCAATTGCTCGATACCGGCCTGATCTTCAGCGGTAAAACGCGCCAGTTTCGGGCTATCGAGGTCCAGTACGCCAATCAATCGTCCCTCCTTGACCAGTGGCACCACCAGTTCGCTGTTCGACGCGCTGTCGCAAGCGATGTGTCCGGGGAACGCGTGCACGTCCTCGACCAACTGGGTCTGCAAGGTGGCCGCCGCCGCTCCGCATACACCCCGACCGAACGGAATCCGCACGCAGGCGATTTGTCCCTGAAACGGGCCAAGCACCAACTCTTCGTTGCGATTGAGGTAGAACCCGGCCCAGTTCAGGTCATCGAGCTGGTTGAACAGGAACGCAGAAAACTGCGCGGCGTTGGCAATGAAATCCCGCTCGTCCGCCAGCAATGACTCCAATTGCGCCCACAGCATGCCGTAGCCTTCGAGGCCCTGGCCGCTCTTTTGTAAATCGATCATGCCTTGTGCTCCAACAGCTTCAGCCCGACCCAATAGCGGGCAAATTGATACGCACAACGTCCGTTGCGATTGCCCCGGCCCGTAGCCCAGCGCACCGCGAGGATGTCCAGTTCTTCGTCTCGCTGCCACTTAAGGCCCGCCTTGTCGGCCAGTTGACCGATCCAGTGTTCGACGACGTTGAGGAAGTGCTCCTGAGTAAACGGATAGAACGACAGCCACAATCCGAAACGGTCCGACAGCGCAATCTTGTCTTCCACCGCCTCGCTGGGATGGAGTTCGCCGTCAACGCGTTTCCAGTTTTCGTTATCGCTTTCCTTTTCCGGCACCAAGTGGCGACGGTTGGACGTGGCGTACAGCAAAACGTTATCCGGGGCCTGTTCGAGAGAGCCGTCGAGCACGCTCTTGAGCACGCGATAGTCACCCTCGCCCGACTCGAACGACAGGTCATCGCAGAACAGCACAAAACGCTGGGGCAGCTTGGCGATCTGTTCGACCACGCGCGGCAAGTCCGCCAGGTGATCGCGTTCGATCTCGATCAGCCGCAGACCGGCCTTGGCGTGTTCGGCCAGCAAGGCGCGAACCAGCGACGATTTACCGGTGCCGCGCGCGCCCCAGAGCAATGCGTGGTTGGCCGGCATGCCATCGAGGAACTGTTGGGTATTTCGCCCCAGTTGCTCCAGTTGCCGGTCGACACCGATCAGGTCGGACAAACGCATGTCGAGGCTGACTTCCAGCGGCAACAGAAATCCGCTGCGCCCCTCGCGTTGCCAGCGCGCGGCAAGGCAATGATTCCAGTCGATAACTTGCCGAGGGGTGGGCAGCAACGGTTCAATACGAGCCAAAACAGCATCGGCACGTTCAAGAAAAGCATTTAATCGGGAATCCACGTCTTCTCCTCGGGCACGTTCACAGTAATGATGGCGATACAGCGACGAAACACAGCTTCGGTGTCCGGTTCATCCCTTTGCACAAGGGCTCGCGAGAACATCGGTATCCATGCATGATCGACTATGCTTGAGCAGCGAAGGGAAACGGAAGTGGTTCAACACCCCATGGATATCAAGTTCACCAACCGGCTGTCCTACAAGCAAGCCAGGCTTACCGTGCTGGTCGGTTTCATTCTGGGCACGCTGCTCAGTCTGCTGCAAATAGGCATCGATTATGCCAGTGAAGACGCCTCCATCAACCGCGAAATCCTGTCTTTGCTGGAAATCAGCCACAACCCCGCGTCCCGCATCGCCTACAACATCGACGCCGAACTCGCTCAGGAACTGACCCTGGGCCTGTTGCGCTCGCCGGCGATCATCGGCGCGCAGTTGACCGACAACAACGGTACCGTGCTCGCCAGCGTCAAACGCCCGGGCGTGCAAAGCGGTTATCGGGTGATCAGCGACTTCCTGTTCGGCGCCAACCGGCAGTTCGAAGACCGTCTCTACCTGGATCACTTGCCGACCGAATCCCTCGGCACCCTGCGCCTGGACGTCGACACCTATTCATTCGGCAACCGGTTCCTGCGTCGGGCCGAGGTGACCCTGCTCAATGGCTTCGCCCGCAGCCTGCTGCTGACTGGCATCCTGCTGGCGCTGTTCTACGTGATGCTGACCAAGCCGTTGGTGCGGGTCATCCGTGAACTCAGCAGTCGCGACCCGCGCAGCACGGAGTCGACGTCGCTGGAGTGTCCGACGGACCATGAAAACGATGAAATCGGTGTACTGGTCAAGGTTGCCAATCAACAATTCGAAAACATCGCCACCGAAATCCAGCAGCGACGCAACGCCGAAAACCGCCTGACCGACTACCTCGGGCAACTGGAGAACATCGTCTCGGCCCGCACTGCGGAACTCAAGGCGATCAACTCGCGGCTCAGCCAATCCAATCAGGAACTGGAAGTCGCCCGCAGCACCGCCCTGGACATGGCCGAAGCGCGCTCGGTGTTCCTGGCCAACATGAGCCACGAGATCCGCACGCCGCTCAATGGCCTGCTGGGGATGATCGCGCTTTCCCTGGACGGCCCGCTCAATGCCGAGCAACAGCAACAGCTGTCCATCGCCCATGACTCGGGCAAAGTACTGGTGGAACTGCTCAACGATATTCTCGATTTGTCGAAGTTCGATGCCGGCCAACTGGAGCTCGAACATATTCCGTTCGACCTCGGTTCGCTGATCGAGGACACCGCCAACCTGCTGTCGCAAAACGCCGCGCCGAGTGTCGAGCTGAGCTGCCTGATCGACCCGCACTTTCCGGCCTTGGTGCTTGGGGATCCGACGCGGGTCCGACAGATCGTCAGCAACCTGTTGTCCAACGCCCTCAAGTTCACCCGTTTCGGTCGAGTCGATGTACGTCTGTCGACGTTCGAGGACGGCGTCAGAATCGAAGTCTGCGACACCGGCATCGGTATTGCCCAGGATGCCCAGGTCAAGATCTTCCAGCCCTTCACGCAGGCGGGTGCCGGCATTACCCGGCAATTCGGCGGGACCGGGTTGGGCCTGGCATTGACCTACAACCTCTGCGAAGCCATGCAAGGGCGCCTCACCATCAGCTCGGAAGCAGGCTTCGGCAGCCAGTTCTGCGCGGATCTGCCGCTGCCCAGCCACACCCGCGCCCTTCCCCCGGCTTCTCTACAGGGCAAGGTCATCGCAATCACCGCCGCCAGCAGCGGTCTGGCAGAACTGTTGAACAGTGTGTTGCCCGGCTGGGGGCTCGACTATGAGCAGCGTTCCCTCGATGACTCGTTGCTGGGCCTGAACCCGGATGTACTGATTACCGATTGCCCCGAATGCCTGTTTGGCCTGCGCCCTTCGTGTACAGCACCGATTCTGCTGGTCACCGCTTACGGCAGTTTCATGCCCAGCGAAGAAGCCCTCGCCCTCGCCCCCTTACAGCAACAGGCGCGGCCTCTGGCACGCAACGCGCTGTACCAGACGCTGCGGCGAACCCTGCAGCCGGAACTCAACACGATCAACGGTGCCCGGCTCGACGCCCTCTCCCCACAACGACGCGGACGCGTGCTGCTGGTGGAGGACAATCCGGTCAACCAATTGGTGGCCAAGGGGATGCTCGGAAAACTCGGTTGCGAGGTGATTGTCGCCGGTCACGGTGGCGAGGCGCTGGATCAACTGGAGCAGAGCGAATTCGATCTGGTGCTGATGGATTGCAACATGCCGGTGATGGACGGCTATGAGGCCAGTCGGCAAATCCGTCGCAGCGGACGCTGGCCACAGCTGCCCATCGTCGCCCTGACCGCCAACGCCATGTCCGAAGAGCGCGAACGCTGTCGTGCGGCAGGCATGAGCGATTACCTGGCAAAACCCTTCCGCCGGGAAGAGTTGGCTGCCCTGCTGGACCTGTGGGTCCCTACTACGACAGTGCTTTGATTTGCCCTAAAAGGTGATCAAGACCATCGCGCAGATCATTCAGGCGATCCAGATCCACACCGCTGTCGCATAACAGACGGGCCTTGAGCGGCCCGACCTGATCGCGCAAAGCCTTGCCGGTGGGCGACAGGCTCAAGTGCACTTCACGCTCGTCCCGCGCCGAGCGCTGACGCTGAACCAGTTGCAGTTGCTCAAGACGCTTGAGCAACGGCGTCAGCGTGCCGGAATCCAGCGCCAGGCGTTCGCCCAACGCCTTGACCGTCGGTTGCTCTGGGGCCGCCTCCTGCCACTCCCACAACACCAGCATCGCCAGGTATTGCGGGTAGGTCAGGCCGAGCTGATCGAGCATTGGCTTGTAGGCGCGGATCACCGCCCGGGAAGCGGCGTACAGCTTGAAGCACAGTTGACTGTCAAGCTTCAGGGAATCGACTGACAAGGTGTTCATTTGAGCAGGGCTTCGATCTCGCGGGTCAGGTCCTGCGGCTTGGTCGCGGGGGCGAAGCGCTTGACCAACTGGCCATCCTTGCCAATCAGAAACTTGGTGAAGTTCCACTTGATGCCCTGAGAACCCAGCACACCCGGCGCGCGTTTTTTCAGTTGAACGAACAGCGGATGGGCGCCAGCGCCATTGACTTCAATCTTTTTGAACAGCGGAAAACTGACGCCGAAGTTCAACTCGCAGAACTCGGAAATCGCCCCTTCGTTGCCTGGCTCTTGCTTGCCGAACTGGTTACACGGAAAGCCCAGCACCACCAGGCCTTGATCCTTGTAGGTCTGCCACAACTCTTCAAGGCCTTTGTACTGCGGGGTGAAGCCGCATTTGCTCGCGGTGTTGACCACCAACACGGCCTTGCCGGCGAAATCCGCCAGGGTCTTTTGCTCACCCTTGATGGTGGTGCAAGGGATGCTCAGCAGGTTGTCGCTCATGGTTCGGACTCTAAATGAGGGAAGATAAGACAAACATAGCGAGCAATTGAATTGCGTGCAATTTAATAAATCGATAGTCGATCAACCGTAGGAGCTGCCGAAGGCTGCGATCTTTTGATCTTGACTCTTCTCTCGATCGCTGAAGATCAAGATCAAAAGATCGCAGCCTTCGGCAGCTCCTACAGGGCTCACATTACGAGCGCGGTACCAGGTCCAGGCACACTGAGTTGATGCAATAACGCAGGCCGGTCGGCGGCGGGCCGTCCGGGAACACGTGCCCCAGGTGCGCATCGCATTTGGCACAGACCACTTCGGTGCGGATCATGCCGTGGCTGACGTCACGGATCTCGACCATGGCGCTGTCGCCGATCGGTGCGTAGAAACTCGGCCAGCCGCAGCCGGAGTCGAATTTTGTTTTGGAGTCGAACAGCGGCTCGTTACAGCAGATGCAGTGGTAAACACCATCGACCTTGCTGTCGTTAAATTTGCCGGAGAACGGCCGTTCAGTGCCTTTGAGGCGGCAAACGTTGTACTGCTCCGGATCGAGCATCGCCCGCCATTCTTCCAGGGTTTTTTCCAACTTTTCCATCGTCACACCTCAGCAGTTGAAAAAGCCCGATCTGTACCTTTTCCACGGATCGGGCGGCACGTATGATTGCGCCTCGTCAAACGCCAGTCTGGCAGCCAGACCACGCGCATTCAAACGGATTTATGGGTGCTGCCTCTCAAGGCGTCAGGCCTGTGTGAATACGCAGGATTCCCAGCACGGTCGTTCATACGCCGCCTGGATCGTTCATTTTCGGGAACACATCGCCATGCAGGTCAGCAAATCGAACAAGCTCGCCAACGTCTGCTACGACATTCGCGGCCCAGTGCTCAAGCACGCCAAACGCCTGGAAGAGGAAGGCCATCGCATCCTCAAGCTGAACATCGGCAACCCGGCGCCTTTTGGTTTCGAAGCGCCGGATGAAATCCTCCAGGACGTCATCCGTAACCTGCCGACGGCTCAAGGCTACAGCGATTCCAAAGGTCTGTTCAGCGCCCGCAAGGCCGTGATGCAGTACTACCAGCAAAAGCAGGTGGAAGGCGTCGGCATTGAAGACATCTATTTGGGCAACGGCGTTTCCGAGCTGATCGTAATGTCGATGCAGGCCCTGCTCAACAACGGCGATGAAGTGCTGGTGCCGGCCCCGGACTACCCGCTGTGGACCGCCGCGGTGAGCCTGTCGGGCGGCAACCCGGTGCATTACCTGTGCGACGAGCAAGCCAACTGGTGGCCGGATCTGGCCGACATCAAGGCCAAGATCACCCCGAACACCAAAGCACTGGTGATCATCAACCCGAACAACCCGACCGGCGCGGTGTATTCGAAAGAAGTCCTGTTGGGCATGCTGGAACTGGCCCGTCAGCACAACCTGGTTGTTTTTTCCGACGAGATCTACGACAAGATTCTGTACGACGATGCCGTGCACATCTGCACGGCTTCCCTGGCGCCAGACCTGCTGTGCCTGACGTTCAACGGTCTGTCCAAGTCCTATCGCGTGGCGGGTTTCCGTTCCGGCTGGATCGCCATTTCAGGCCCTAAACACCACGCCCAGAGCTACATCGAAGGCATCGACATGCTGGCCAACATGCGCCTGTGTGCCAACGTGCCGAGCCAACATGCGATCCAGACCGCCCTCGGCGGCTACCAAAGCATCAATGATCTGGTATTGCCCAACGGACGACTGTTGGAACAGCGCAATCGCACCTGGGAACTGCTCAACGACATTCCCGGCGTGAGCTGCGTCAAGCCAATGGGCGCGCTGTATGCGTTCCCACGGATCGACCCGAAAGTCTGCCCGATCCATAACGACGAGAAATTCGTACTAGACCTGCTGCTGTCGGAGAAGCTGCTGGTGGTACAAGGCACCGCCTTCAACTGGCCATGGCCCGACCATTTCCGTGTGGTAACCCTGCCGCGCGTGGACGACCTGGACATGGCCATCGGACGTATCGGCAACTTCCTCAAGTCCTATCGCCAGTAACCTGCCTGTCACCGTGCGACGCTTGCGCAAGTCGCACGGTGATTGATTCAGCAACATTTCTTTGCGCCCTGCCGAACATCGCTTCTTCAATCGCTGACTGATGACTCGTTGCGTGCTCGCGTCTAACAACGGCGGGGCTTATGACGCTAATTGCCTGACAAACGCTTCCCGCATTGACGTCGGAAATGCCCTTCAAGCAGCTAGACTGTTGCCGTAGGACACAGTTTGAAATAGTCACCTGGTTGAATAGCCCGGGTCAGCACCTTATATACCCCGCAGTACGCTACATCTTTAGCATGAGGAGATTTCTACAACCATGATGCGCATCCTGCTGTTTTTGGCCACTAACCTGGCGGTCGTGCTGATTGCCAGCATCACCCTGAGCCTTTTCGGCTTCAACGGGTTCATGGCGGCCAACGGGGTTGATCTCAACCTCAATCAGCTGCTGATTTTCTGTGCGGTCTTTGGTTTCGCCGGTTCGCTGTTCTCGCTGTTCATCTCCAAGTGGATGGCGAAGATGAGCACCAGCACCCAAATCATCAGCCAGCCGCGCACACGTCACGAGCAATGGCTGCTGCAAACCGTCGAGCAATTGTCCCGGGAAGCCGGGATCAAGATGCCCGAAGTCGGTATTTTCCCGGCCTACGAGGCGAACGCCTTTGCCACCGGCTGGAACAAGAACGACGCGTTGGTCGCGGTCAGCCAAGGGCTGCTCGAGCGTTTCTCCCCTGATGAAGTGAAGGCCGTTCTGGCTCACGAAATCGGCCACGTAGCCAATGGCGACATGGTCACCCTGGCATTGGTCCAGGGCGTGGTGAACACCTTCGTGATGTTCTTCGCACGGATCATCGGTAACTTTGTCGACAAGGTGATCTTCAAGAACGAAGAAGGCCAGGGCATCGCCTACTACGTGGCAACCATCTTCGCCGAACTGGTCCTGGGCATTCTGGCCAGCGCCATCGTCATGTGGTTCTCGCGTAAACGCGAATTCCGTGCAGACGAAGCCGGTGCACGTCTGGCCGGTACCGCCGCAATGATCGGCGCCCTGCAACGCCTGCGTGCCGAACAGGGGCTGCCGGTGCACATGCCGGACACCCTGACGGCTTTCGGCATCAACGGTGGCATCAAACAGGGGTTCGCCCGCATGTTCATGAGCCACCCGCCGCTGGAAGAGCGTATCGACGCACTGCGTCGTCGGGGCTGAGAGGTTCCGCACTAAAAGAAAAGGCCCGCAGTGATGCGGGCCTTTTTTTGTCTGCTTGAATGTTGTGGTGTTCATTCTGGCCCCTTCGCGAGCAAGCCCGCTCCCACAGTGGACCGAGTCGCTCAGGCGGACGCTGTCTACTGTGGGAGCGGGCTTGCTCGCGAAGGGGTCAGCACAAACAACACCTTACCGGCTGGAAACCCGATAAACCCGCTCTTCAAGCCGCGTAACACCGCTTTCCAGGAACTTCCAGCTCTCGCCCAGAACGTCCTGGTCTTCCAGAATTTTCAACTCCCACGAAGCCCCGAACAACCGTTGCACTTCGTCATCCAGCACTGCAAAGGGCGGCCCCTCCATTTGTGCCTGGTCGTAATCCAGGGTAATCAGCAGCCCCAGCGAATCCTTCGGTACAATCCGCTTCAGATGCTCGGCGTATTGTTCCCGCATCTTCGGTGGTAAGGCGATCAACGCAGCGCGGTCATACAGCGCACTGCAATCAGCGACATCGCCGGCCGTCAACGCGAAGAAATCACCACACCAGATCTCGATCGAGCCCGCCCGATAGACCGTGAAGGGGCCTTGGTCGCTGACGTCCGGATCAAATTGATGCTCGTGGAAAAAGTCTTCCACCGCTTTTTCCGACAACTCGACGCCCAACACCTCGTGACCGCATTTCGCCAGCCACAGCAGATCCAGGCTTTTCCCACATAGCGGCACCAGTACGCGCGCGCCCTCTTCCAGGCCCAGCTGCGGCCAGTACCGTTGCAGATATGGATTTACTTCCGGCAGGTGAAAGCCGATCTGATTCGACGTCCACCGCTTGTGCCAAAACTCCGGCTGCATAATTAATCCCGAAAATTCGATCAAAAGACCCTAAAACTTATATTAGATTTAGATCAATGATCTGACTGAAGATGATGCCATCTTACCCCTCAGGAGCTCATTCATGTTCCCCAGCCTGTACATATCCCATGGCTCGCCCATGTTGGCACTGGAACCGGGCGCCAGCGGGCCCGCCCTCGCTCGTCTGGCCGCAGAATTGCCAAAACCCAAAGCCATCGTAATTGTTTCTGCGCATTGGGAAAGCAATGAGTTGCTCGTCAGCGGCAATCCCCAGCCTGAAACCTGGCATGACTTCGGCGGGTTTCCGCAGGCGTTATTCGACGTGCAATACCCGGCGCCCGGCAATCCACAATTGGCCGCAGAGGTTGTCGAACTGCTGAAGAGTGATGGCCTGCCTGCACGCATCGATGCAAAACGGCCGTTCGACCATGGTGTCTGGGTGCCCTTGTCATTGATGTATCCACAAGCCGACATCCCCGTGGTGCAAGTCTCACTGCCTACGCGCGGCGGCCCTGCCTTGCAAACCCGTGTCGGTCATGCCCTGGCCAGTCTGCGCGAACACGGCGTGCTGCTGATCGGTTCCGGCAGCATCACCCACAACCTGCGCGAACTGGACTGGCACGCCGGCCCGGAAAGCGTCGAACCCTGGGCCCAGGCATTTCGTGACTGGATGATCGAAAAACTCGCTGCCAACGACGAAACCGCGTTGCACGACTACCGTCAGCAAGCACCGAATGCGGTGCGCAACCATCCGAGTGATGAACATTTGCTGCCTTTGTATTTTGCCCGCGGTGCTGGAGGAAAATTCAGCGTGACCCACAAGGGATTCACCATGGGGGCCTTGGGCATGGACATTTACCGCTTCGGATAACGTAAAAACTCACAGTTTGTGGCGGCCAGGCTCAGACCACATCAACCCCGACATGAATCGCATCGTGCCGCCAAAACTCCAGATCACAATCGATCAACCGCTCATGCTGATCGTAATTGACCCGAGCGATGCGCAACCCCGGACTCCCCACCGACACCCGTAAAGCTGCCGCCGCATCCACCGACAACGCCGTCGGCACAATCTCGAAACGCACCCGCCCATAGTGCAAGTCGTAATGTCGCGCATACAGCTCGGTAATCGACTGATTCAAATCGAAATCCAGAATCCCCGGAAAAAACTGCGGATTCAAATAGTGCTCCACATATAACACCAGCCGTTCATCAATCCGCCGTGCCCGGCAAATCTGAATCACGCTCGACAACGCCGGCAACTGCAACCAGGCACAGACCGCCACCGACGCCGGCTGCAACCGCGCCGAAATCACCTCGGTGGACGGCACCCGCCCCTGTGCAATGACCATCGCGTGAAAGTGACTGCGCTGCATCAGGTTGTAGGCCAGGCGCGGTGGCGACACGAACCAGCCACGGCGCTCCTCCCGATAAATCTGCCCCTGGGCTTCCAGTTGCAATAACGCTTCACGCACGGTGATCCGCGTGGTCCCGAACAACTCACTAAGCCTGCGCTCGGCCGGCAGTTTGCTCCCGGGCGCCAACAGGCCATGGTCGAGCTGTTCCTGCAGAACCTGCCCGATGGCTGTCACCGCTTTGGTTGTCTCGATGCGCATCAACGTTACCTATCTGGACTAGACCAGCACTGTTTCGGGGCGGAACCGCGATTCAAATCGGCTCCCTCAACTCCCGACAAGCCTAGGCACTGCATATGACTGACAGATGACAAAGCCGCCGAACGGTTGATCCAGACACCTGCAATTTCACGGCCAAGTCCTTTTATATCAGCCTATTAGCCATGGTCTACGCTTACTCCGAAGCCTGAGCATTGCAACCCAAAAAATATAGGCCGACCAGTCGTCGACATGAAAATGTCATCAAAGGCGCCTAAATTGGCTCAGGTATTGCTGACCTAGACCAACACAACCGCAATCGCAGCGTTGAAAACGCCCAAAGGAGCTTCGGATGAAACAGCTTTTCCTGGCCTCACTGTTAGGCTCGACCATTGCCATGTGCACCGCCGCGATGGCGGCTGATAGCGATTTGAAAACCCTGGAAGCCGCGGCGAAAGCGGAAGGTGAGGTCAATAGTGTCGGCATGCCCGACAACTGGGCCAACTGGAAAGGCACCTGGGATGACCTGGCCAAGAACTACGGCCTGAAACACATCGACACCGACATGAGCTCGGCCCAGGAAATCGCCAAGTTCGCCGCTGAAAAAGACAACGCCACTGCCGATATCGGTGATGTCGGTGCCGCGTTCGGTCCGATCTCGGTGAAGCAAGGCGTTGTACAACCTTACAAGCCAAGCACCTGGGATCAGATCCCGAGCTGGGCAAAGGATAAGGACGGCAACTGGGCGCTGGCCTACACCGGCACCATCGCGTTCATCGTCAACAACAAGTTGCTGCACGGCTCCGACGCTCCGACCAAATGGGCTGACCTCAAGGACGGCAAATACAAAGTTTCCATCGGTGATGTGAGCACCGCTGCCCAAGCCGCCAACGGTGTTCTGGCTGCCGCGCTTGCCAACGGCGGCAATGAGAAAAATCTCCAGCCGGCGCTGGATCTGTTTTCCGAGATTGCCAAGCAAGGCCGCCTGTCGATGGCCAACCCGACAATTGCCACCATGGAAAAGGGTGAAATCGAGGTCGGTGTGGTCTGGGACTTCAATGGTCTGAGCTACAAGGCCAAAATGGTGAACCCGGATGACTACACCGTGCTGATTCCATCCGATGGCTCGGTGATCTCCGGTTACACCACCATCATCAACAAGTACGCCAAGCACCCGAATGCCGCCAAACTGGCCCGCGAATACATCTTCAGCGACGCCGGCCAGACCAATCTGGCACGCGGTAACGCCCGTCCGATCCGCGCCGAGCATCTGACTCTGCCGCCCGAGGTTCAGGCCCAGCTGCTGCCTAACGAGCAGTACAAAAAGGTCACGCCGATCAAAGACGCCGACGCATGGGAAAAGACCTCCAAAGCCCTTCCTCAGAAGTGGCAGGAAGAAGTCATCGTCAATATGAAGCAATGATGTATCCGTAGGAGCTGCCGCAGGCTGCGATCTTTTGATCTTTCACTCGACACTCAAGTGAAACCAAAAAGATCGCAGGCTCCGCCAGCCCCTACGACGATCAGATCCAGTTTCGCTTTTCGGAGTTCCAGCCCTTATGAAGCACAACGTCATCCTTGTCGTGCTCGACGGCCTCAATTACGAGGTCGCCCGTCACGCCATGGGGCACCTGCAGGCTTACGTTGGCGCAGGACGTGCGGCGCTCTACAAACTGGAGTGCGAATTGCCGGCGCTGTCCCGACCGCTTTACGAGTGCATCCTGACCGGCGTCACGCCGATCGACAGTGGCATCGTCCACAACAACGTCTCGCGCCTGTCCAACCAGCGCAGCATCTATCACTACGCCCGCGATGCCGGCCTTGTAACCGCCGCCGCGGCCTATCACTGGGTCAGCGAGCTGTATAACCGTTCGCCGTTTATTGCCGCGCGGGATCGTCACACCGACGACCCGGACCTGCCAATCCAGCACGGTCATTTCTACTGGAGCGATCACTACCCGGACTCGCACCTGTTCGCCGACGCCGAAAACCTGCGCCTGCGTCATGCGCCGAACTTTTTACTGGTCCACCCCATGAACATCGACGACGCCGGACATAAGCACGGCCTCGACACCCCGCAATACCGCAACAGCGCCCGCTCGGCCGACATTATTCTGGCCGACTATCTGCGAACCTGGCTCGACGCCGGGTATCAGGTGCTGGTGACCGCCGACCACGGCATGAACAACGACCGCTCCCACAACGGCCTGCTGCCGGAAGAACGGGAAGTACCGCTGTTCGTCCTCGGCGACGCCTTCAGCTTCAACGCCAACGCTGCACCGAAACAGACTGAAATCTGCGGCACCGTCTGCGAACTGCTGGGTGTGGCCCACGACAAACCTGTGTGCCGGGAGCTGCTCAAGTGAACACCATGACGCGCGGAAAATGGCTGGCAGCCTTGTGCCTGGTGCCTTTCGCACTGTTCTTTATCGTGTTCCAGATCGCCCCGCTGTCCTGGGTGATGATCAACAGCCTGCAATCGGAAGAGTTCGGTTGGGGTATCGCCAACTTCACCAGGATCTTCAATTCGAAGTTCTATCTGCAGGCGATCCAGTTCAGCCTGGAGATCAGTTTCTGGTCCAGCGTGTTCGGGATCATCATCGCGGTGCTCGGCGCCTACTCCCTGCGCCGGGTCGACTCGAAACTGCGCAACTTCGTCAATGCCTTCGCCAACATGACCAGCAACTTTGCCGGCGTGCCTTTGGCCTTCGCGTTCATCATTCTGCTGGGCTTCAATGGCAGCTTCACCATCATGCTCAAGCAGGCCGGGATCATTCAGGACTTCAACCTGTATTCGAAAACCGGGCTGATCATTCTCTACACCTACTTTCAGATTCCGCTGGGCGTACTGCTGCTCTACCCGGCCTTTGATGCCCTGCGCGAAGACTGGCGTGAATCCGCCGCGCTGCTCGGCGCCAATGGCTGGCAGTTCTGGCGGTACATCGGTTTGCCAGTGCTGACCCCGGCGCTGCTCGGCACCTTCGTGATCCTGCTGGCCAACGCCCTGGGCGCCTACGCCACGGTGTACGCCCTGACCACCGGCAACTTCAACGTGCTGACAATCCGCATCGCGGCGATGGTTTCCGGCGACATTTCCCTGGACCCGAACCTGGCCAGTGCCTTGGCTGTAGTGCTGGTGGCGTTGATGACCCTGGTGACCATCGTGCATCAGTTGCTGTTGAAGAGGAGCTACCATGTCTCGCGCTGAACTGGGCCCCGTCGGCATCTACCACCGGGTGGTGGTGTATTTACTCTTTGCCATACTGTTGCTGCCGTTGCTCGGGACGCTGATCTACTCGATCGCCAGCAGTTGGTCGGCGACCATTCTGCCCAGCGGCTTCACCGTTAAATGGTACGTGGAGCTGTGGAGCGATCCGCGCTTTCTCCATTCGTTCGGCCAATCGCTGCTGGTCTGCGTCGGCTCGCTGATTCTGTCCGTGGTGCTGATTCTGCCGTTGCTGTTTGTGGTGCATTACCACTTCCCGAAACTCGATGCGCTGATGAACATCCTGATCCTGCTGCCCTTCGCGGTGCCGCCGGTGGTGTCGTCGGTGGGGCTGTTGCAGCTTTACGGCTCCGGGCCGTTCGCGATGGTCGGGACGCCGTGGATTCTCGTCGGTTGCTACTTCACCGTGGCGCTGCCGTTCATGTACCGGGCGATCACCAACAACCTGCAAGCGATCAACCTGCGCGACCTGATGGACTCCGCCCAACTGCTCGGTGCCAGCACCTGGCAAGCGGCGTTCCTGGTGGTGCTGCCAAACCTGCGCAAAGGTTTGATGGTGGCGTTGCTGCTGTCGTTTTCGTTCCTGTTCGGTGAGTTCGTGTTCGCCAACATCCTCGTCGGGACCCGTTACGAAACCCTGCAGGTCTACCTCAACAACATGCGCAACAGCAGCGGCCACTTCACCAGTGCGCTGGTGATTTCCTATTTCTTCTTTGTGCTGGTTCTGACCTGGGCTGCCAATATTTTGAACAAGGACAAAAGCCAATGAGCTTCGTCAGCGTCCAACACCTACTGAAAAGCTACGCGGGCACCACGGTGTTCAGCGACATCAACTGTGAAATCCAGAAGGGTGAGTTCGTCACCCTCCTCGGCCCGTCCGGTTGCGGCAAGTCCACACTGCTTCGCTGCATCGCCGGGCTGACCTCGGTGGATGGCGGCAAAATCCTGCTCGATGGCCAGGACCTCGTCCCGTTAAGCCCGCAGAAACGCGGGATCGGCATGGTGTTCCAGAGCTACGCGCTGTTTCCGAACATGACCGTGGAGCAGAACGTCGCCTTTGGTTTGCGCATGCAGAAGGTCAATGCCGACGACAGCCATAGGCGTGTTGCCGAAGTACTGAAACTGGTGGAACTCAACGACTTCGCCGCGCGTTATCCGCATCAACTGTCCGGCGGCCAATGCCAGCGAGTCGCCCTTGCCCGCTCGTTGGTGACCCGGCCACGTCTGTTGTTGCTGGATGAACCGCTGTCGGCCCTCGACGCACGGATTCGCAAGCACTTGCGCGAACAGATCCGTCAGATCCAGCGTGAACTCGGCTTGACCACGATCTTCGTCACTCACGACCAGGAAGAAGCCCTGACCATGTCCGACCGGATTTTCTTGATGAATCAGGGAAAGATCGTACAGAGCGGCGATGCCCAGACCCTTTACACCGCCCCTATCGACTTCTTTGCCGCAGGTTTCATCGGCAACTACAACCTGCTGGACGCCGACAGCGCCACAAAACTGCTGCAGCGACCGATTACCCACCGCGTCGCAATTCGCCCGGAAGCCATCGAGCTGAGCCTGAACGGCGAACTCGACGCACAAATCCGCAGCCACAGCCTGCTGGGCAACGTGATTCGCTACCGGGTCGAAGCCCGGGGCGTGGAATTGGTGGTGGATGTGCTGAACCGCTCGGCGGCCGATCTGCATCCCGATGGTCAGCGTCTGGCGCTTTCCATCGATCCGACGGCCCTGTGTGAGGTAGCCTGATGACTTTGCTGATGTTGAAGAGAGAATCGCACTGATGGCCCTGGCAATTTTTGATCTGGACGAAACCCTGATCCACGGCGACTGCGCCACCCTCTGGAGCGAGCAAATGGGCCGCCTGGGATGGGTCGATCCCCAGTCGTTCATGCGTCAGAACAATGAACTGATGGACGCCTACAGCCACGGCAAACTACGGATGGAGGAGTACATGACCTTCAGTCTGGAGCCGATGATCGGGCGCACACCCGAAGAGGTCGACCATTTGGTAGGGCCTTGGGTGGAAGACTTCATCGAGCCGATCATTTTCAGTGGCGCCACCAAAGCCATTGCGGCCCATCGCAAGGCTGGCGACCGGATTTTGGTGATTTCGGCGTCGGGCACGCATCTGGTGAGGCCAATCGCCGATCGTTTGGGTATTGACGAGATTCTCGGCATCGAGCTGGAAGTGACGCATGGGGTTTATAGCGGCCACACCGTTGGCACGCTGACCTACCGCGAAGGCAAGATCACGCGTTTGCTGGAATGGCTGGATGCGGAAGAGGAAAACCTTGAGGGCGCCAGTTTCTACTCCGACTCACGCAATGACTTGCCATTGCTACTGAAGGTGGATTTCCCACACGTGGTAAACCCGGATCCGGTGCTGCTTGAACACGCAGAAAAAGCCGGCTGGCCAATCCACCTCTGGAAATAACCGAAAATCAATGTGGGAGCGGCGGTGCGACGATTCGACTTGCTCGCGAAAGCGAACTTACATTCAACACATTTGTTGAATGACACACCGCCTTCGCGAGCAAGTCGAATCGTCGCACCGCCGCTCCCACAGGGATCAAACCAGGCTTTCGTCGATTACCAACACTAACTTTCCCGACACCTTATTAGTCGCCAACTCCGCAAACGCCGCTTCGGCGTCCTTGATCGGAAAGGTCTTGGCCAATTGCGGGCTTAAACGCCCTTCAGCAAACAACGGCCAGACATGCTGGCTGAGATCGCTGAACAGATCCGCCTTGAACTGCTCGTCGCGACTGCGCAAGGTCGAACCCAGCAATTGCACGCGCTTGGCCAGTACCTGCGCCAGATCCAGCTGCGCCTCACGACCGCCCATCAGGCCGATCAGCACCCAACGACCATCGCGCGCCATCAGTCTCAGATTCAGCGCAGCGTAATTGCCGCCCACCGGGTCGAGAATCACATCGAACGGCCCCAGGTCGCTCAAGCTGTCCAGATCCCCGTTGCGCACGACCCCACCTTGCGCCCCCAGCGCTTCGCAGTAAGCCAAACGCTCGGCGGAACCGACGCTGACCCAGCACGGGTTACCAAACGCCTTGCACAGCTGAATGGCAGCTGAACCGATTCCACTTGCTCCGGCGTGCAGTAGAACTTTCTCACCCGGCTTGAGCGCAGCCAGTTGAAACAAATTCAGCCAAACGGTCGCATACACTTCTGGCAGCGCTGCCGCCTCAGCCAGGGACAAACCTTCGGGTACCGGCAACACATGCCGTCCGTCGACAACTACCTCCTCGGCCATCCCGCCCCCGGCCAGCAAGGCGCAAACCCGATCCCCGACTTGCCAGGACGAGCCCGGCCCCACCTCGCTGATGATCCCCGAACACTCAAGACCCAGTACCTGACTGGCTCCCGGCGGTGGCGGATAAAGACCCGCCTTCTGTAACAAATCGGCGCGATTGAGACCCGCAGCCGCCACTCGAATCCGAACTTGTCCTACATCGCATGTAGGACTGGGCTCTTCAACCCACTCCACTCGACCTTCAACGCCTTGCAATGCTTTCACAGTGCCTCCATAGTGAGTCTGGACTGAGCCCGTAGCTGTAGCGCCGGGCTTTCTTGCATTATGCGACCGGCCCTGGGGCCTATACGAAATCTAGCAGGCAGTTTTCGTACAGAACCTGGTGGTACCGGCGACTTCAAAGACGGCCTAATATGCGTGATCAATTGTCCCCGCGTCGAATCAGCATGAAGCATTTTTTCCCCAGCACCGCCCTAGCCCTATTCATTGGTATCGGTCTATTGCCGATGTCGACCAATTCGTTTGCAGCCAATAGCTGGGACAAGCTTCAGCCTGATCGTGACGAAGTGATCGCCAGCCTGAACGTCGTCGAGTTGCTCAAGCGCCACCACTACAGCAAGCCGCCGCTCGATGACGCGCGCTCCGTGATCATCTATGACAGCTATCTCAAGCTGCTGGACCCGTCGCGCAGCTACTTCATGGCCAGCGACATTGCCGAATTCGACAAGTGGAAAACCCAGTTTGACGACTTCCTCAAAAGCGGCGACCTGAATGCCGGGTTCACCATCTACAAGCGCTACCTGGACCGCGTCAAAGCCCGTCTGGACTTCGCCCTTGCCGAGTTGAACAAAGGCGTCGACAAGATCGACTTCACCGCCAAGGAAACCTTGCTGATCGATCGCAAGGACGCCCCTTGGCTCAAGTCCACCGCAGAACTCGACGACTTGTGGCGCAAACGCGTCAAGGACGAAGTGCTGCGTCAGAAGATCGCGGGCAAGGACTCCAAGCAGATTCAGGAAACCCTGACCAAGCGTTACAAGAATCAAATGGCGCGCCTGGACCAGACCCGCCCGGAAGACATCTTCCAGGCGTACATCAATACCTTCGCCATGTCCTACGACCCGCACACCAACTATCTGTCGCCGGATAACGCGGAAAACTTCGACATCAACATGAGCCTGTCCCTCGAGGGCATTGGCGCCGTGTTGCAGAGCGACAACGACCAGGTGAAAGTCGTGCGTCTGGTGCCTGCAGGCCCGGCCGACAAGACCAAGCAAGTCGCACCGGCCGACAAGATCATCGGCGTTGCCCAGGGCAACAAAGAGATGGTCGACGTGGTCGGCTGGCGCCTGGACGAAGTGGTCAAGCTGATCCGTGGGCCGAAAGGCACCGTGGTGCGCCTGGAAGTGATCCCGGCCAGCAATGCGCCGAACGACCAGTCCAGCAAGATCGTCCCGATCACCCGCGAAGCGGTGAAGCTTGAAGACCAGGCGGTGAAGAAGTCGGTCCTCAACCTGAAACAGGACGGCAAGGACTACAAGCTTGGCGTCATCGAGATCCCGGCCTTCTACCTGGACTTCAAGGCTTTCCGTGCTGGCGATCCGGATTACAAGAGCACCACACGCGACGTCAAGAAACTGCTGACCGAGTTGCAGAAAGACAAGGTCGACGGCGTGGTCATCGATCTACGCAACAACGGCGGCGGTTCCCTGCAGGAAGCCACCGAGCTGACCAGTCTGTTCATCGACAAAGGTCCGACCGTTCTCGTGCGTAACGCCGATGGCCGGGTCGATGTGCTGGAAGATGAAAACCCGGGTGCCTTCTACAAAGGGCCGATGGCGTTGCTGGTCAACCGCTTGTCTGCCTCGGCTTCGGAAATTTTTGCCGGCGCCATGCAGGACTATCACCGCGCGTTGATCATCGGCGGCCAGACCTTCGGCAAAGGCACCGTGCAGACCATTCAGCCGCTGAACCATGGCGAACTGAAACTGACTCTGGCCAAGTTCTACCGGGTTTCCGGCCAGAGCACCCAGCATCAGGGCGTACTGCCGGACATCGATTACCCGTCGATCATCGACACCAAGGAAATCGGCGAAAGCGCACTGCCAGAAGCCATGCCGTGGGACACCATCCGTGCGGCCATCAAGCCTGCGGTCGACCCGTTCAAGCCTTACATCTCGCAGCTTAAATCCGAGCATGACGCACGCTCGGCCAAAGACGCCGAGTTTGTGTTTATCCGCGACAAGTTGGCCCTGGCCCAGAAGCTGATGGAAGAAAAAACCGTCAGCCTCAACGAAGTCGATCGTCGTAAGCAACACGCCGACATAGAAGCCAAGCAACTGGTCATGGAAAACATTCGTCGCAAGGCCAAGGGCGAAGAACCGCTCAAAGAGCTGAAGAAAGAAGACGAGGATGCTATTGCGGCCGAGCCGGACAAGACCAAACCGGAAGACGATGCCTACCTGAGCGAAACCGGGCGGATTCTGTTGGACTACCTGAAACTCAATACCACGGTAGCCAAGCACTAAGTTGTTACAAGCAAGATGATGGCAATTTAATGCTGACGCTCCCCGGAGCGTCATCATACAGTCATCATTCTGTCGTGAAATAAAGGACTGGGAGCCCCTCTTTATCCAAGAGAGTGCTCCCAGTCCTTTTTTATCGCCAGAGAAAGCCATGACCACCACAGAACAGCTGAGTGCCTTGAGTTCCATACTGGCTCAAAGCGGTTTGCACAGCTTGTTCCAGCCGATCATTTCCCTCTCTGAGCGACGCATTCTCGGTTACGAAGCACTTAGTCGCGGCCCCTCCAACAGTCCACTGCACTCCCCCCTCGCACTGTTCGCCGTCGCCCGTCAGGCTGGGCGCCTGAGCGAGCTGGAAATCGCTTGCCGTCAAAGCGCCTGCCGACGTTTCAACGAGCAGCAACTGCCCGGCAAACTGTTCCTCAACGTTTCCCCTGAATCCCTGCTCGAAGCCGCCCACCAACCCGGGCGCACCCTGCAACTGCTGCAGGATTTCGGCATATCGCCGAGTCAGGTGGTGATAGAACTGACTGAACAAACCCCGACCGATGATTTCGAGCTGCTGCAAACCGCGTTGCATCACTATCGAGCGATGGGATTTTCCATTGCTCTGGATGATCTGGGCGCAGGCTATTCGAGTTTGCGGCTGTGGTCTGAATTGCGTCCGGACTACGTGAAAATTGATCGACACTTCATCGACGGCATTCACCAGGACGCCCTCAAGCGCGAATTCGTCGGCTCGATCCTGCAAATCGCCAAGGCCTCGCGGGCACAAGTGATCGCAGAAGGTATCGAGCTGCCGGAAGAACTCGCGGTACTGACCGAGATGGGCGTCGATCTGGTTCAGGGTTATCTGCTCTGCCGCCCCCAGGAACATCCACCTCGTGATGCCCGAGCCCTGATGCCCAAACGGGAAAGCGCAGTGGTGGCGTTGAATGATGAAGTCAGCGACCTTAGCGCTTTGCTCAAAGACCAACCGGCAGTGGGTCGCGATACACCGACCGCCACGGTGCTGGAAGCCTTTCGCCGCCAGGCCAACCTGAACTCTCTGGCGGTGCTCGACGAGCAAGGTCAGCCCTGCGGCATCGTCCATCGGCATTCGCTCTCCGATGCACTGCTCAAACCTTTTGCCACCGACTTGTTCGCCCGCAAGCCGATCAGCCGTTTAATGAGTGATGACTTCCTCGCCGTTGAGATGAGCCAGTCATTGCAACAAGTGAGCCGACTGATCACCAGCCGCGCGCGGCAACGCATCGAAGAAGACTTCATCATCACCCTCAACGGCGGTTACCTGGGATTGGGCCGAGTGATCGACGTACTCAAACTGATTACCGAACTGAAGATCCAGCAAGCCCGTTACGCCAACCCGCTGACCCTGCTGCCGGGCAACGTGCCGATCCAGCAATGCCTGACGCGACTGCTGCAACAGCAACGGGAGTCGGTGATCTGCTACGTCGACATCGACAGTTTCAAACCCTTCAACGATATCTACGGCTACGGCCGTGGGGACGAAGTCCTGCTAAGCCTGGCGCAATGCCTGAATGACCGCGTCGACCCTTCCCGCGACTTTGTCGGCCATATCGGCGGCGATGACTTCCTGCTGGTGCTCGGCCCGGAAGACTGGCGCAAACGCTTGAACCAGTTGCTGGACGACTTCCAGAGCCAATGCCGCCGCTTTTATCGCAGCGAACATCTGGAAGCCGGCTGCTTCATCGCCCCAAACCGTCAGGGTGTGCGCCAGGAGTTTGCATTGCTGTCACTGTCGATCGGCGTGGTGCATTTACATCCACAGGCCTGTGGACAACTCGATGCAAGCCAGTTGGCAGAGATGGCATCGCAGGCCAAGCATCACGCGAAAAATGTGCCGGGGTATAGCGTGCATGTGATCGATAGTCTGGCGGTGCCGGGGCAGCACGAGGAGTTGTTCATAGGGCATCGTTGATAGAACTGCTCGCGATGACGCCGGTTCTGCCAACTCAGATTGAGGGCGGTGCCTCGGAACCGCGAGACGCCAACTCTTTCAGTTTAAGCTCGGCCAGCGGATGCCCAGCCTTCGCAGCAATCTCCCAAAACCGCGCAGCTTCAACCGCATCCGGCGCCTTGCTCGGTGTTCCGGCGATACTGATCACGCCAACTTGATACGCCGCCTTGCCGTCCCCCGCCAACGCCGCCAGACGCAGCAACCGCACTCCCTCTTCGCGAGCGCCAAGGCCGACGCCACGAAAGGTCAGGATGTGGCCGTAGAAGCTCTGGGCGCCAACATCACCCAGGTTCGCCATGCGTGCGAACTGGCCTTCGAGCCAGCTCCAGCCACGCGGTTGGCGCACAAACCATGACCAGTGAAACAAGCGGCGAGCCAGCCAGTAGCTGGCCCTCGACTTGAGTTTTAAAAACACTCAGGCCTCCGCCGATTCCGGGTACTCGTATTCGAACACCCGCACCACTTCCGAGGCATGCCAGGACGCTGCGGCCACCCCATCGGACGGGCCGGAGAAACGCCCCAGACGTTCGACACATTCAAAGAATCCGGTGCGCGGCAGGCGGCTGGCGCCCTGGCTGATCACCAGCGAACTGCGCAATGGCTGCTCGGCCTTGGCGTCCAGCGCGGCGAGATGTTCAAGCGCAGCGGTCAAGGTTTGCATGGCCGGTGTGGGCAGTTGCAAACGTTCGAGCAACGCCCGGTATGTCAGAAGATGACGCTGGCGACGCGCCTGATCCAGTTCGCCCAGCAACCCGTCCCAATGTTGACGACTGATGCGTACGCTCACGATTCATCCCTCCACCCTGGCACCGTCAATTCCCAGGCCAGGCTGCGGCGAATCGCAGCGTCGGGTAGACGCTCGCCACTTTCGATCAAGGCCAGATAGGACGGGCTGATGCCTACCGTGCGGGCCAACGCCTCAATGGCGATGCCCTTCCCTTCGCGCAAACTGCGTAGTTGATCCAGACCCGGAAGAATCTGGTCGGGTGTTGCCGCGTGACGCTCTGGGGCGACCCGCGACGGTTGTTCACTGATGCCTGCTGCTTTTAGTAGAGCCTGATACTGAGCCCATGGCAGAACCGCATACTCGGGCTCTCCTTCGCGTGTAATTATCTGAATATCCATGACTACCCCGTAGGACAACAACACTTAGCGAGTCGGCACTTTTCCCTAGAAGTGTAATCCTAACAGCGGCCAAGGTCGCGGGGGTATCAATCTGTGGATGAGATTGAATCAGTTCAGTTTTTTTTCGGCCCCTGAAGCTGAAGTTGTTCCGGTGTATCGGGAAGGCGTTCGACCACCGCAAGCTTTTCCGGCAACTGACGCTTGCGCCAGACGCGGAAGGCGTTGAGTTCATCGTCGAGAACTTTCATCAGCCAGGCCAGCACCGCGATGTCATCGAGCATGCCGAACACTGGGATGAAATCAGGAATGGCATCCACCGGACTGAGGAAGTACATCAGGCCTGCCACGACCGATATCAGGGCTTTGGGGCTGATGGCCCGATACTCACCGCGCCAATAAGCCAGGCAGAGTGCCTGCAACAGGCGTAGATCATCCTTGAGCTTGCCTAGCCGATTACCCTGGCTGGCTCCTTTGCTGGCCACCGCGAAGAGTAAGGTCGGCAAACGTCCACGCGCCAGCAGGCGTCCGGCCAGAGGCAGGAAACGAGCGAAACTCCAAGGTGTTTTCATCATTTCCTCCCACTGAAATGTTATCCACACAAATTGTGGATAACCTTGTGAACAGAGCTGCTTTTCACGGCTGAAAGCCCCGTTTCATAAGGGCTTAACTCAGATCGGGCGTTTTTTACTCACATAAAAAAACCCAAGATTTCATTGACTTGGCGCTCTGGCGCGGCTAGTGCGGGCGCCCTCAATGGCTATGACTCCAGCCTACAGCATCCGTTCGCTTTGTTTACCTTCGCTGAACGCCAGATGCAACAACGCCCCGCATAAGCGGGGCGTTGTTTTTAGAGCAGACGCTGATTACTTGGTAGCGGCGTCTTGTTTTGCTGGATCCTTGATTGCCAGCAGTTCCAGGTCGAATACCAGCACCGAGTTGGCTGGAATCGCCGGGCTTGGGCTTTGGGCGCCGTAAGCCAGTTCGCTAGGGATGTACAGTTTGTACTTCTCGCCAACGTGCATCAGTTGCAGGCCTTCGACCCAACCCGGAATCACACCGCTGACCGGCAGATCGATCGGGCTGCCACGCTCGACGGAACTGTCGAAAACGGTGCCGTTGGTCAGGGTGCCGGTGTAGTGAACGCTCACTACGTCGGTCGGCTTAGGCTGTGCGCCATCGGCTTTCTTGACCACTTCATACTGCAGGCCCGAAGCGGTGGTGGTTACACCGGCTTTCTTGGCGTTGTCTTCGAGGAATTTCTTGCCGCCAGCTGCCGACTCTTCGCTCATTTTGGCCATACGCTCTTCAGCACGCTTTTGCAGTGCTGCGAAGGCTTCGACCAGTTCGTCATCCTTCAGCTTCTGTTCTTTCTTGCCGACGGCATCTTCGATGCCTTGGGCTACGGCTTTGGAGTCCAGATCATCCATGCCTTCCTGAGCCAGGCTCTTGCCCATGTTCAGGCCAATCCCGTAGGAAGCTTTTTGCGCCGGGGTTTTCAGCTCTACGCTGGTCTGCGAATCACAACCCGCAAGTACCAGGCTAACCAGGGCCACCGCCGCCGCCAACCGATGCTGTTTCATGCTATTTCCTTGTTCATGCGCCTAAAGGGCAATCGAATTAAAGCCGCGAGCTTATCAGGCGGCCACGACCAATGGCTACCGGCATGAGAGCAGGAAACATCTGATAAGTTCAGGTGTTTTAACGCATTTCGGGATTGGGCTGATGAAGCTTCTGTCATCTTGTGCTCACAGAGACCGATAGCAGAACCCCAGCATCTGGCGTAATGGCCACTTGCCGCACCTCAGGTGCTGAGGCATAAGGGAGCTTCAAATCGACACGGATGTTTATCTTGCGCCTCTTCTTTCGCTTGCTGGTTCTGTTCGCAGTCCTGTTGGGGCTGGGCCTCGCCGTGGCTCTGTACTACGTCGCCAACCCGAAACTGCCGGCCTGGTCACCCGTGCAGCAGGTGCATTACCTGGAGCAATGGAGCGCCAACGACCGCGAGACTTACTACTTCACGCCCCAGGGTACTCAGGTCAAAGGCTTGCGCTATGACTGGTTCAAGGCCCTCGAATTACCGTTCTCGCAACAGCGATTCGCCGCTCCCGAATACCTCGCCCGCTTCGGTTTTCTGATCGACCCCAGCCAGAGACCCACACCAAACAACCCCGGCAATCTTCCCGTAGGTTTTGCCCGTCATCAAAATCCTGGAAGCCAGGACGAGTTTCTGGACATTACCTGCGCCGCCTGCCACACCGGCGAACTGCGCTTTAACGGCCAGGCCGTGCGCATCGATGGCGGTTCGGCGCAACACGTTCTGCCATCCAGCGTTCCTACGTTGCGCGGCGGCAGTTTCGGGCAAGCGCTGGTAGCGAGCCTGACGTCGACTTACTACAACCCGTGGAAATTCGAACGTTTCGCACGCAACGTATTGGGCCAGGACTACGATGCCCGGCATCAACAACTGCGCAAAGACGTCAAAGTCTCGCTCGACACCTTCTTGAAGGTGGCCTGGAACGACACCCATCGCGGGCTCTATCCCACCGAAGAAGGCCCCGGCCGCACCGACGCTTTCGGGCGCATTGCCAACGCCAGTTTCGGCGATGCGATTTCCCCCGCCAACTACCGTGTGGCCAACGCTCCGGTCGACTATCCGCAACTGTGGGACATGTGGACCTTCGACTGGGTGCAGTGGAACGGTTCGGCGCAGCAACCAATGGCCCGCAACATCGGTGAGGCCTTGGGTGTGGGAGCCACGCTGAATTTCTTCGACGCTAATGGCCAACCGCTTAAAGGAGACGCCCGTTATCCGTCCAGTGTCCGCTTACGCGATCTGCACCTGATCGAACAAACCCTGCAACGGCTCAAACCGCCAGCCTGGCCAGAAGAACTGCTGGGCGCCATCGATAAAACCCAGGCCGCAAAAGGTCGCGAATTATTCACCGAGAACTGCGCCGGCTGCCATGTACCTCGATCGGTCCAAAGCGACGGGCGCTGGGTGCAACATCTGAAAATGCTGCCCGTGAAGTTCATCGGCACAGACCCGGGCGCGGCCAATAACATCGCCGACCATCGCTTCGACCTCACAGCCTTGCAATGGGACCCGGCAGAGCTGGCGCAGCTGGATGTGCAATTGCAGCCGACGCCCGTTGAATCGCTGGATTTGAGCAAGCTCTCGTCGGCTAAAGGGTTGGCCTACGTCACCGCTTTCGTCGGAAACCGGGCCTTCCGTGAAGCAAACATTCCTGCGGCCGAACGACCGGACATGGATGGATTCGGCCTGCCGATTGGCGTGCGTGAATTGCGCGCCTACAAGGCGCGACCATTGGCGGGAGTCTGGGCCACCGCGCCATTTCTGCATAACGGTTCGGTGCCGAGCATTTATCAGTTGCTCTCGCCCCAGGATGAACGCGCAACCACCTTCTATAAAGGCACTTTCGAGTACGACCCGAGGCACCTCGGCTATCGCACCGAGGCCTTCACCAATGGCTTCATGTTCGACACACGCATCACCGGCAATCACAACAGCGGCCACGAATTCCGCGCAGGCAAGCGTGGCAACGGCGTCATCGGTCGCCTGCTGCAACCAGAAGAGCGCTGGGCGCTGCTGGAGTATCTGAAAGTGTTGGGCGGCCCGTTGGAGGCGCAATTGCCATGAGCAGACTCTGGATGCGTTTTAGCGCCTTTCTCGGCAAAACCCTGCTGTGGTCGCTAGGCCTTGGATTGCTCGGCTGGGCACTGGCCACGGCGTGGTTCGCCTGGCAGCACAGCGGCCCGGTTTCGGCTGAAGAACTGATTCCGGATGGCGAATCAGCGATGACTCAAGACATCATCCAGACCGCCGTGCGCATCGTCGATCAGCACCGTGAAAGCACCCGCTACCTGCGCGACGCCCATGCCAAGGCCCATGGCTGCGTGAAGGCCGAGGTTCAGGTGCTGCCGGATCTGGCGGTTGAACTGCGTCAGGGTGTGTTCAGCGAACCCGGCAAAACCTGGCAAGCAACGATGCGGCTGTCCAACGGTAATGCCTACCCGCAGTTCGACAGCATCCGCGATGCACGGGGCATGGCGATCAAATTGCTCGATGTGCCCGGTAAACAGCTGCTGCGTGATCAACAGAGTCGTGGTGAACAGGACTTCGTGATGTTCAGCCATCCGAATTTCTTCGTCAGCGATGTCGCCGAGTACCGTCAAAATGTAGCCGCACAGGCTGACGGCAAGAAGCTGATGGCGTTCTTTCCGGGTTGGGACCCACGGACCTGGCAGGTTCGCCATCTGTTTATCGCGCTGGCGACACTGTCACCCGCCCCGGAAAGCCCGACCCAGACGACTTACTTTTCGGTTTCGCCCTACAAATTCGGCGAAGCCAATGCCAAGTTCCGCGTCATGCCCGATCCGGCAAACTGCCCGACTTACACCCTGCCTGCGCAAAACCAGAAGTTGCCGAACTTTTTGCGCAATGCGCTGAACCAGCAACTGTCGACCGACCGGATGCCGGCCTGTTTCGTCCTGCAGATACAGCGCCAGGACCCGGCCAAGTACATGCCGATCGAAGACACGAGCATTGAGTGGCAGGAAAACGATGCCCTGTTCGAGACCGTAGCGCGGATCAACGTACCCGCCCAGGACTTCGATACGCCTGCGCTGAACGTGCAATGCGATAACCAGTCGTTCAACCCATGGTTTGGCCTTGAGGCTCATCGCCCTATTGGCGGTATAAACCGGTTGCGCAAAGCCGTGTATGAAGCAGTGAGCGACTACCGACACAGCCGCAACGCCGAATGATAAGAAGGCAGAACGAAAGAAAGCGACCCAAAGGTCGCTTTCTCGGTGGAGCCTCGGCAGAAGCCAAACCCCAGACAGCAAAAAGCCCGCATTAAGCGGGCTTTCTGTGGTGACCTGGCGTTCAGCGTTCCAGGTGACCGAATATGGCGCAGCGGACGGGACTCGAACCCGCGACCCCCGGCGTGACAGGCCGGTATTCTAACCGACTGAACTACCGCTGCGCGTAGCGTTGAAAGTAAGTGGTGGGTGATGACGGGATCGAACCGCCGACATTCTGCTTGTAAGGCAGACGCTCTCCCAGCTGAGCTAATCACCCTTTACCTTCGTTGCGGGGCGCATTGTGCCACAGATTTTCATAAAGTGTTGATTTAATTGAATAATTTTCAAAAAAATCTGAAAACCCATAAAACGACGCGACCTGCAGGAACAACTTACAAACGTTGGACAGAAAAAAACCCGCGTTAAGCGGGCTTTTCCGTGGTGACCTGGCGTTCAGCGTTCCAGATAACCGAATATGGCGCAGCGGACGGGACTCGAACCCGCGACCCCCGGCGTGACAGGCCGGTATTCTAACCGACTGAACTACCGCTGCGCGTAACACTGGAAGCGAATGGTGGGTGATGACGGGATCGAACCGCCGACATTCTGCTTGTAAGGCAGACGCTCTCCCAGCTGAGCTAATCACCCTTCACTTTCGGTGTGGCGCGCATTCTACGGAGCGACCACATCTCTGGCAAGCACTTTTTTAATTAATTTTTTCAGGCCTTCCAAAGGCTTAGAGAAGGGTTGGCCTATGGCGCCGCGAAGAGAATAATGCCCCCCTTTGTATAAAGGAGAGACTCGCCCCATGTGGTTCAAAAACCTGCTTATCTATCGCCTGACCCAAGATCTGCCTTTTGATGCCGAGGCGTTGGAAACTGCACTGGCCACCAAACTGGCGCGTTCATGTGCAAGCCAGGAGTTGACCACCTACGGTTTCGTCGCGCCATTCGGCAAGGGCGAAGATGCTCCGCTGGTGCACATCAGCGGCGACTTCCTGCTGATCGCCGCGCGTAAAGAAGAGCGCATTCTGCCGGGCAGCGTCGTGCGTGACGCGGTGAAGGAAAAGGTCGAAGAGATCGAAGCCGAACAAATGCGCAAGGTCTACAAAAAGGAACGCGATCAGATCAAGGATGAAATCATCCAGGCCTTCCTACCGCGCGCCTTTATTCGTCGTTCGTCGACTTTCGCTGCCATCGCGCCGAAACAGGGCCTGATCCTGGTCAACTCGGCCAGCCCGAAACGTGCCGAAGACCTGTTGTCCACCCTGCGTGAAGTCATCGGCACGCTGCCGGTACGTCCGCTGACCGTGAAGATGTCCCCTACCGCGACCATGACTGAATGGGTCACCACCCAGAAAGCTGCGGACGATTTCTTCGTGCTGGACGAGTGCGAGCTGCGTGATACCCACGAAGACGGCGGCATCGTGCGTTGCAAGCGCCAGGACCTGACCAGCGAAGAAATCCAGCTGCACCTGAGCACCGGCAAAGTGGTCACTCAGCTGTCGTTGGCCTGGCAAGACAAGCTGTCTTTCGTGCTTGACGACAAGATGGTGGTCAAGCGCCTGAAGTTCGAAGACCTGCTGCAAGACCAGGCGGAACAGGACGGTGGCGAAGAAGCCCTCGGCCAACTGGACGCCAGCTTCACCCTGATGATGCTGACCTTCGGCGACTTCCTGCCGGCGCTGATTGAAGCGTTGGGCGGTGAAGAGACTCCGCAGGGGATCTAAAGGCTGGTGATTGCTAATGTGGGAGCGGGCTTGCTCGCGAATAGGGACTGACATTCAGCGATGATGTTGACTGTCAGGACGCCTTCGCGAGCAAGCCCGCTCCCACATTGGGCCTGCGTAATTTTCGAATACGAATAACAAGGATCAGGCCATGCGTGCACTGGCTGCATTGAGTCGTTTTGTCGGCAACACCTTCGCTTACTGGGTACTGATTTTCGCCGTCGTGGCGTTCCTGCAACCGACCTGGTTCATCGGCCTGAAGGGCGCGATCGTGCCGCTGTTGGGCCTGGTGATGTTCGGCATGGGCCTGACCCTCAAACTCGAAGACTTCGCCGAAGTCGCTCGCCATCCATGGCGCGTGGCCCTGGGCGTGGTTGCGCATTTCGTGATCATGCCCGGTGTGGCGTGGTTGCTTTGCCAGGCTTTCCACTTGCCGCCGGAGATCGCTGTCGGCGTCATCCTGGTCGGCTGCTGCCCTAGCGGCACCTCGTCGAACGTGATGACCTGGCTGGCCCGCGGCGATCTGGCGCTGTCGGTAGCCATCGCCGCTGTCACCACCCTCCTTGCCCCGCTGCTGACCCCGGCGCTGATCTGGTTGTTGGCCTCAGCCTGGTTGCCGGTTTCGTTCATGGAGTTGTTCTGGTCGATCCTGCAAGTGGTGCTGTTGCCGATCGTGCTTGGCGTGGTTGCCCAGCGCCTGCTGGGTGATCGGGTTTGCCACGCGGTGGACGTGCTGCCGCTGATCTCGGTGGTGAGCATCGTGATCATCGTCACCGCGGTGGTGGCCGCCAGCCAGGCGAAGATCGCCGAATCCGGCCTGTTGATCATGGCCGTGGTGATGCTGCACAACAGCTTCGGCTATCTGCTGGGTTACTTCACCGGGAGGCTGTTCAAGTTGCCACTGGCCCAGCGTAAATCCCTGGCGCTGGAAGTCGGCATGCAGAACTCCGGGCTGGGTGCGGCCCTGGCCAGTGCGCACTTCTCGCCGCTGGCGGCGGTGCCGAGTGCGTTGTTCAGCGTCTGGCACAACATCTCCGGGGCGCTGCTCTCGACGTATTTCCGCCGGATGAGTGAGAAAGAAGATCGGGAAACAGCGGCTCAGCAGGCTATCGACTGATCCGAAAACTTGATCCCCGGGTTAATGATGGGCACTCTATTGTGCAACGCGAGGACGACCTCGCGGCTCGATCGAGTCATTAATCTGGGGACGACCCCGTCAATCGATGGAGGTCTCTCATGCCCTGGATCATTCTGTTTTTCGCCGGCCTGTTCGAAGTTGGCTGGGCCGTCGGCCTGAAATACACCGATGGCTTCAGCCGCCCTCTCCCCACCGCATTGACCGTTGCCGCCATGGCCATCAGCCTTGGCTTGCTGGGCCTTGCCATGAAGGAATTGCCGCTGGGCACGGCCTACGCGATCTGGACGGGTGTCGGTGCGGTCGGGACGGTAATTGCCGGGATCATTCTGTTCGGTGAATCCATGGCGCTGTTCAGGCTCGCCAGTGTGGCGCTGATCATTTCCGGGCTGGTCGGACTGAAGATCAGCGCCTGACTGATTGCTGTCATTACGAAAAAGCCCGCCGCCCTTTCGATACAGACAGGGGGAGCGGGCTTTTTCAATGGTGTGTATTAACGAATCAACTTTCGGCCAGCGCCCTGCGTTCACGCGCGACCGGGGCCTTTTCCGCATGCTCAAGCTGCATGCAGCGCTCCAGGAACAGGAACATATAGTCGTAGCTTTTGCAGACCGCCTGACGCAATTCCACTTGCAGGGATTTGCTTGGGTTCATGCCCGCCAGCGTGCAGATGATTTCCAGCGCTTCCCACGGATGGGCATCGTCGTACTGGGCATGCATCTTCAACCACTTCATGGCCCGCTTGCGATCTTCCTCGGGGAATGATGCCGCGTAGACGCCACTGGAACAGACCAGCGCCGACCACTCCCCGGTCGCACCTTCAATGGCGTAGTTGGTGGCGGCAATGGCAACGATCAGCGAATCCGACGAACTGGTGTGCCAGCACCAGTGGCTCAAGGCGTGAAGTTCAGGGGCAACCTTTTGCGCTTGCAGATCTTCCAGGCTGACACCGTGAGCACGGCTCCAGTGCACCCAGTAATCGGCATGGTTCAATTCGACGCGTATGTTACGCATCAGCCAGCGACGCGCCATGTCTTCACCTGGATGGCGGGCAAAGCGAGTCTTGGTGAGGTTCTGTGCCATATATAACGCGAACTGTTCGACTACCGGCCAGCCACCAATCAGGTACTGACGCATGGTCTTTGCACTGAGTTTGTTATCACGCAGACGCTTATACAGTTCGTGTTCGACAACCCGGTGTTTGCTCTCGCTGCAATCCTGGATCAGGCTTTGAGCCCAGGCGGGATAACTTGCAGCGTCCATGAGTGGTCCGGTTCGGTTGAATGTGTCGATCACTGTCGTGCTCCTTTTGATTGTGATTATAAGGATCAGCAAGAGATTTCAACGGAACGTGCCAGGCGCCTTGAACAACAAAGGCTGAGGCCTGGCTGGACGACTTTGTAAACTGTCGCAGGTAAACAAATGCGGGCGTTCAATAACATACCCTTGAGCGTAATCCACCCCGATCTCCAGCAATGCCTGCTCGATCTGGGGTGTTTCAACAAACTCGGCAATCGTACGCTTACCCATAACATGACCGATGTGATTGATCACTTCGACCATGGCGCGGTTAATCGGGTCGTCCAGCATATCCTTTACGAAACTCCCGTCGATCTTCAGGAAGTCTACAGGCAAATGTTTCAAGTAGGCGAATGAGGACATTCCGGCGCAAAAGTCATCCAGTGAAAAGTGGCAACCTAAACCTTTGAGTTCATTAATAAATCTGATAGCACTTCCGAGATTGGAAATAGCACTGGTTTCAGTGATTTCAAAACAAATCATTTCAGGCGGTATGGAGTAAGTAACAAACTGTTCACGCAGGAAGTGCAGAAACGCCTCATCTCCGATAGTTGTGCCTGACAGATTAATCGCACACATGGCCAACGGCCCTTTGCGCTGTTCGGCTATACATTGGGCAATGACTTTGAAAACGTTCTGCACAACCCAGCGGTCAAGGGACGTCATCAGACCATAACGTTCGGCAGCCGGAATAAAGCTGTCGGGCAGAATCATGCGTCCGGCTTCGTCATGCAGACGCAACAGAATTTCGATATGGCCACCACCCTTCTCGGTATGACCAAGCGGCGCGATTTCCTGGGCGTACAGGCAGAAACGGTCTTCTTCCAGCGCCATGTGCAAGCGCTGCACCCAAGCCATCTCGCCGAAGCGCAGGGACAGTTCCGAATCGTCGGCGTGATAGACCTGAACCCGATTGCGGCCCTTTTCCTTGGCCATGTAGCAGGCCATGTCGGCAGCGCGCAGCGAGGCTTCGAGGGTGGTCGGATTCTGAGCGACGTGAACCAGCCCGATGCTCACAGTGGTCACGAATGGTCGGCCTTTCCAGACGAAGTGCAGGTTCTGCACGGTCTGACGCAGGCCCTCGGCGATTTTTTCTGCGGCTTCCGGGGCGCAGTTCTCCAGCAGGATGCCAAACTCGTCGCCACCCAACCGGGCCAGGGTATCGCCTTCGCGCAAACCGGATTGCAGCAACGCACAGATATGCCGAAGTAACTCGTCACCCGCCGCATGGCCGCAGGTATCGTTGACCAGTTTGAACTGATCCAGATCGAGGAACATCAGGGCATGGCGCCCCGACTGCCGTGTCAGGTTGTGCAGCGCCTGTTCCAGGCGATATTCGAACTCGCGGCGGTTAGCGAGCCCGGTCAAGGCGTCATGGGTCGCCTGCCAGGACAGATTGGCAATGTACTGTCGCTCCTGGGTCATGTCGTGCAGCACCAGCACCGTGCCGCTGACCTTCCCGGCGTTGCGGATCGGCGCACCGACCAGGGTGACCGAAACCGTGCTGCCATCCAGGCGCTGAATCAATTTGGAGTGTTCGCTGCCACTACTGAGCTGTCCGCTCAAAATATGCTCAATCAGCGTGAAGCCATCGGCCTGAGCGCTCTCGTCCAGCAGATTGAACAGCGCCGCCAGCGGCAAACCCGTCGCCTGCTCGGCCTTCCAGTGGGTCAGCACCTCGGCGGCCGGGTTCATGTAGGCGATTGCGCCTTCGACATTCGTGGTGATCACGCCATCGCCAATCGATTGCAGGGTGATCTGCGCCCGATCCTTCTCCAACTGCAGGGCCTCGGCGAACGCATTGCGGTGCTTGAGCAGTTTGTGGGTGCGCATCAAGGCCAGCGCAATCAAGCCCAGGGCGGTGGCGAGGTTGGTCACCAGCAGCAGCCGCAGGATCACCCGTGAACCTTCGCCCAAGGCATCGCTGAAGGCTTTCGCCGCCGGTGTCACACCCTCGTTGATGGCGAATATCTGGTCTTTCCAGCGCTTGATGTCAGCCTCGGCGGCCTGATTGACAGGTATGTGCTGATGCATTTCCTTCGCAACGTCATCGAGTTGCACCAGATACGCGTCGCCCACCGTCCAAAGGTCGATAGCTTTTTCGAGGTAACTGAAGTGCCGGAAATTGAGGTAAAGCCAGATCACACTGGAGACGTCATCCGGGTGGTTACCTCCCTTGAGGATCGCCACCCGTGCCGCTTCGATATTAGGTGGCCGATGATCCAGCGCCACACGCAACTCGTGGCCCCCCTGCGGTACGGCAATGGCGTTCTGGTATTTGAGGAAAATCGTCTCGTCGCGGTTGTCGGCGTAGAGATTGAGGTAATAGATGGCGTCTTTTTGGCCTTTGGACCACAGGCTTTCACCGGCAACGTAGCCGCGAACCGCCGACAGAACATACAGGCTGACACCGCCCAGCAAGGCTTGAAATAACACGACGGCAATAAATGGCCAGACGATGCCCAACAACCGTGGCGTTCCGAGAGTCCGCGCTTGATTCATGAGGTCCCTTGTTTTAGCACTGCCAGATCATCATCCACCGTGATCGCTACAGCTAGACTAGGGTGCGTTCTCGGTTCCGGCAAGCGGAGGATCAGCCTCGGTACACTCTAAACACAACCATATATATGTACAGCCACAGCAGATTTCGAGATCGATTAACTGGGCACTCCAGGATTCCCCTACTTGTTGCGGGAATTACTTTCATGAGGAGTGCGACATGACATCGACACCTTTAGCTGCACCCGACACATCGGCCGCCGAAGAAATTCGCGCCAGACAAGCGCTGGGACTTGATGACGGCCCGGATATCGAATCTTTTATTACTCAACCCACCGCTCAGGATCGACAACGGTTCAAGGCTTTGCAACGCGCGACACCCACCCTCGCGCAATCCCTGACCATCAACATGTACAAGGCAAAACTCATCAATGTTCAAATCGTCGACACCGTAAAAAGCTTCATGACCGGCAAGTCCTCGTTGATCCGTCATCTGGGCGGCGATGTACTGCGTCTCGCGTCCGAAGAGGAATTGCGTGCGAAGCCCTCGGTATTTCTCGAGCGGATATTGAACGCGACCCAAGCACAGGATCTGGCAGACCGGCTTCTCAAGAAACTCGAGTGGTATGGCGCACACCCCGGCGAACAGACGCCGACGTCCGTACGCAATCAACTGATTTGCAAAGCCATATGCCTCTACTTTCATGAGTCGTCGGCTGACGATTCGCAAGAGCTCGCCGGCTTCCGCTGGCAAGACCCGGCACACTGGGGCAAAAGCTACCAGAGCCTGCGCAGCGATTTCGAACAGCACTTGCTGCGCAACCGGCGGCTCGCCAATACCAAGGATGCGATATTACTGGCGCGGGTGTTCGAGACCCGCCTCTCAAAGGACTTCGCTGTGCGCGATATCCCGTCCGACCTTCCTTACAAAAGTTCGGTGGTGTGGGTGAACTTCATGCACGGCGTGCTGCTGGCAGATGAACTCGACCTTGATCGATTGCAACCGCTGTCCTTTCAACAACTCGTTGACCTGCCCCTGACCCGGAGCGCCGACGCCTCGTCCGAACAACTTGAGAAGATTGCGCGACTGAGGATGGGTCCAGCGCTGGAATGGGCGGTGTGCAGTGGCATCGTTCAATCGCGAACGGAATCCGATTACGACGAGGACGATATGACGCGGGCGATGGCAGCTCTGGAAAGCCACAGCGAGAGCCTGAACAACGCCGTCATGACACTCGATTTGCCGCCCCCTGAAAGACTGAAGATGGCCAAACGGGTAAAGGATGATCTGTTTGGCGATGCAATGTTCGAATCGGACGGGCGCAAGTTGCTGCGTCATGTGCCACCGAGCAGCTTGGGGTTCAGAGATATGCCCTCATTGAAGCTGCCGGGCGATGCATTCCTCGATGTCTATGCCGATGGCCAATTCGATGACGCAAGCAAATGGTTTGTAACCCAGTCCGATGGAAAAACACGAACCAGTCACTGGATCAAGATCGACGACAAGCGAACCCTGCATGATGAGGAATTCCGCAAGGATCATAGGGGGATCGAAAGGCTTGTGCCTAGCAGAGGCGGGAGCAAGACGCTGCCTGATATCAACAGGCAGTTTGAAACAGACTTCACAAACTACCTCTCGAAAATCAGGACGGCCTATCAGACCCTGATCGCCAGTCTACTGACCTCGCTGCCACTGGCCGACCGCCAGGCCCTTGAGCGGGGTGACGTCCGCTTGCTGAGCCTGCACCTGGAAAAAACACACATCCAATTAAGGGGAGACATCCGACCAAGAAAAGGTTTCGTTCTACAGGTGACCCACAATCATGAAATCACCTATTACGAACTGATCCCGAGTGCTGGCGTCATTCGTTGCCGACCCCACTTGAGGTTTTCAACAGTCAAAGGGGTTCGCACCACGTTTCCCTTGCACGCCTCAATCCCCGGACAAACATATACTGCTGAAATCAGCACTTCTCTACTTCTCGATTGGTCAGCGCACTTAGATGGCACGCAGCCTGCTGACAGGGCGTACTGCATAGCGATCCTCGGCGTGGTAGGTGACGTGCCCGCAGCTGCCGTTAGCCATAGCGAAGGAACGGCGCGGGTATCCCCCCGTTTGAATGCAGTGGCCCACTACATTGCAACGAATTTTCTGTACGTAGATGAACGGCAGTTGCATACCCAAGCCCGCGGCATGACGGCATTCGACACCATCAGGGCTAGAAACGAACAACGGCGGAATACGTTCGTTGAGGTGGTCAAAGGGTTTGTGCCCTTCTGGGGCAGTATTGAGGACCTTTTGTCGGGCCAGATACTCACAGGCGTGATCGGACTCGTATTGGACCTGGCTTCATTCATCAGTCCTGTCGGGAAATTCATGTCGGGTTCGGTGCGTTTGATCAGGGCCGGGGTCACAGCCTCGCGCATGACCGTCAAAGCAAGTCTGCCCTCCTTTTCAACGTTGACCCGAAAACTGCTGACCGCTTCGCTGAGAAACCTGAACCCGCTGGACGGGGTTCCGACACTGCTGAAGGCAACGGTAAGCGGCGCCAGGAAAGGGCTGTACATAGCCGGCCGCATGGGCCTTGACGGAATCAAAAAACTGACAGGACACGCCGACAGCTACCGACTGGTCCACAACCTGCCCCAGACAACCGATCCGGGGCGCTGGAAACCGCTGACAAACAGCGATCGACTGGCAACGGTCAACGGTGTCGATGATGTACTTGTGCGCAATACCAGCCCGTCGGACCTGACCCGATTCCACCCCGTCGACCCGGTGACGTCCTTGCCCTATGGCCCGCGCCTGAGCAATAACCACAGAAACTTCATGCAGGGCCGGTCAACCTTCGAAACGTTACCTCCTACCGAATCCCACGTCCTGGTAGAACTCCCGGAATATGTCCATATCCGTGAAGTACTTGAGATCGATGGTCGAACCACACTGTTCGTTGATGACATTCCCTATCGTCTGGACGGCAACCAACTGCGCCGTGCCGACTTGATTGATGATAAGGCGATGTTCAAATCCTTGCCTTGCCGGGTACGACGTAACCCGGGTGCCGATGTATGCAAGACTTCATTCGTCACCCGTGATCCGGCGCCGACGCCGGCCATCGGCAGTTTCGACGAAAACAAAGGCTGGGCGCCGTGGTTCGGAGACAGTATCTATACGCCGGCCACTGCGGATCGGGCGATGATGCTTAAAACCCTGAAGAATAAAAACCGGCTCCTGGCTACGATGGAGTTCCAAAAAGGGATTTATGGGAGGATCAAGGTGAGTATTCCCTTCAGGAAGCAGAATCAATTTGACACCTTCGAGGCCGGTGCCACCATCATCCCGGCGACAGACGATTCGAAGCACTATGTGTTCACTCGACTGGATGCTGGACATTTTTACGTCGCCGAACTGGCACAAGGTCAAAGCATAAGAGACACGCTGAATTTCAAGAAAGCTTCCACATTGCCGGAAGATCTCAAAGCAGAATTGCTGACTGTCTACACCGGATCGTTGAATGCCAACAATGTGGCAAGGATTCACGGTACGGAAGCGGTGGAACTTGCGTTGAAAACAATGGAAGAAATCGCCATTCCGATTGGCGGCCACGTGAACCCGCCCGATACGCTCAAGCTGCTCAAGGTCGATACTAGTCCAGGCGAAGCGGTGCTGTTCGATCACTCGACCCGAATGATTGTCACGCAGCTGCCGAAAGGTGCGACAAGCTGGTCGCGCAGCAAGGTCGCATCAGAAGCCTTCCGTCAAAGAACAGTGGAGGTTTTCAATACATTGTTCCTTGAGCCGAGCATCGTGCTGAACAATGCCGACAGCGCATTGAGGATCGACAGCACGATGAAAAAGCTTCACAACCTTATCCCTCGTCACCACCGCCCGCTCAATCCTAGAAACATCGCCTATGCCGAAGTAGTCACCGCCACCGGGAAGCGGGAGGTTTATGTAAGTGTTTCGGGAGCGCAGGGGGCGACCGGACATCTGCCTTTGTTCAAACAAAATCTTGGCGCAGATCAGGTCAAGGTTGGTGAAACGACCTACTTCGATGTTGATATGAACGAAGTTTTTACCAGCACTTCACTCCGAGTGTCTGATGAAGGCAAATTACTCGCAGTGCCAGCGACAATAAAAGATATTGAAAGCTATCGCCCGGAACTGACTCTCAAGCCCACGTCACTGGACAGCGAAAGCAAGTTGATCAGCGTAATTCGCGAAAAATACCCCGATCCCGGATCGATCGAAACGGTTAACGTCGCCACCACCATGCCACCCTGCGAATCCTGTTCGGTTGTTATCAAGGAATTCGGTTACGACGGCGGTGAAAATGCGCTGAACGTCCTGTGGCACTGATCTAATGTTGCTGCAAATGCCCATACAGCTTAGCGTACAAACCACCATCAGCAATCAACTGCTGATGGTCACCATCTTCGGCAATTTGCCCGCCATCAAACACCAGCACCCGATCAGCCTGTTTCACTGCCGATAACCGGTGCGCAATGATCAGCGTGGTGCGGTTGCTCAAGAACCGCGCCAACGCCTGGTGCAGGTTGTACTCGGTGGCGGCATCCAGCGCTGAGGTGGCTTCGTCGAGGATCACCACCTTGGGCTCGGCCAGCACCATCCGCGCAATCGCCAGGCGTTGGCGTTGCCCGCCGGATAACCGCACGCCGGAACGTCCAACGATGCTGTCCAGGCCGTTGGTCAACTCACGAACCGTGTGGTGCAGCTGAGCAATCTCCAAAGCCTGCCAGCAGGCTTCGTCGCTGCGTTCGCGGCCCATGGTCAGGTTGGCGCGGATAGTGTCGTTGAACAGCGCCGGATGTTGCAGGACCACGGCGACGTTCTCCCGCACGGTTTCCAGGCCGATCTCTTGCTGGGTCGAGCCGCCGAAGCGGATCGTCCCGGCGAGCGGCGTGTACAGGCCCAGCAGCAACTGCACCAAGGTACTTTTGCCACCACCGCTGGCGCCGACAATCGCGACTTTTTCGCCGGGGGCGATCGACAGGTTCATCTGGTTCAACACCAGCTCGTCGCCGTAACCGAAACTCAATCCCTGGACTTCGATGCCAACGGTTTCGCGACCGTTGAACGGGTCGACACCGCCCGGGTATTCAGGCTCATCGGCCCGGGCCAGCAACTCGTTGATCCGCGACAGCGCGCCGCCGGCCGCGTAATAGGCGTACTGCAGATTCAGCAGCTGTTCCACCGGACCGATCATGAACCACAGGTAGCTGAACACCGCCAGCATCTGGCCGATGGACAGGTCGGAAAACAGCACGGTGAGCATCGCCGCCGCACGGAAAATATCGATGCCGAACTGGAACAGCAAGCCGCTGGCACGGTTCGAGGCATCGGTTTTCCACTGCGAGTTCACCGCGTAATCGCGCACTTCCCGGGCGCGTTGACCCAGGCGTCCAAGGAAAAATCCCTGACGGTTGCCGGCGCGTACTTCCTGAATGGAGTCGAGGGTTTCGGTCAGCGCCTGGGTGAAGCGCGAGGTGCTGTCGTTCTCGAGTTTCTTCAGGTGCTTGACCCGTTTGCCCAACTGCACCGTGGCATAGATCACCAACGGGTTGAACAGCAGGATCAGCAACGCCAGTTTCCAGTGCATCCACATCAGGATGGAGGCGGTGCCGACCAGGGTCAGCATGGCCACAAGGAAACGACTGAGGGTTTCGCCAACGAATTTGTCCAGCGTGTCCAGGTCGGTCACCAGGTGGGTGGTGACCGTGCCGCTGCCCAGGCTTTCGTATTCACCCAGCGAAATGCGCTTGAGCCGTTCAATCAGGCGCACGCGAATGCGGTACACGATGTCCTTGGCCAGCGCCGCAAACAATCGCGCCTGCACGACGTTGAACAGCAAAGCGGCGCAACGCAGTCCCAGCGTCACCAGCAGCATCAGGCCGATGTAGCCCGCCGCTTTTTGCCAGTCGTCGGGCAGCGCGTGGTTCATGACTTTCAGTGCGGCGTCACCGTGGCCCAGTAGCACTTCATCCACCAGCAACGGCAGGAGCAAGGGAATTGGTACGCTACACAGGGTTGCCAACACCGCCACGCCGTTGGCGATCCAAAGGGATTTCTTGTGATGCAGCGCCAGGCGACGGATTTCTGCCCAGCTCAGACGGTCGACACGTGAAGGAGCTGGCGCGTCGTCGGGCAGATCATGCACAGGCAGCGCGCTCCAGCCAGCGGCCGAGCAACGGAGACAATACGCTGAGGGGCTGATAGCCATTGGTCAACAGCGCCAATTGACCATCACGCTCAGCCAGTAAGGTAGGGAAACCGGCAATGCCCAGGTCCTGGACCCAGGTGAAATCGGCCGCCGTCGCGGCGTGCTGATCGGCACGGTCGAACGCGGCGGCGAACTCGATACGCGGCAGACCGGCCTGCTCCGCCAGCTCCACCAGAACACTGGCATGAGTGACGTCGCGACCTTCGGCGTAAAACGCGTGCTGAATCAGCCCGAGCAGTGTCCACGCGCAATCCGGCGCCAGGCTGCGCGCGGTCACCAGCGCCCGACAGGCAGGTTCGGTGTCGTAGACAAACCCGTCGGGCAACGCACCTTCCAGCTTGAACGGTTGGCCAGTCGCCTCGTTGACCGCCTGCCAATGCTCAAGGATGTAGCGCCGGGTGGTCGGCTCCAGCGCGGAGCCGCTGCCGGTACGCAAACCGCCCACCACCAGGTGCACGTCCACCCCCGCTGCTTGCGCCTGCTCGACCAGCGCGTTGGCCACCGGCGCGAAGCCCCAGCACCAGGAACACATCGGGTCCATCACATAGAGCAGGCGTTGCACAGACATGGTTCAAGCCTCGGAAGGAGTTTGCTTGTAGTTGTAGCCGATCGGGTGAGGCAGGTTGCGAGCCTTGGCCAGTTCGATCTGCTTTTGCCGGTCGATGGCACTGCGACGGGTCTTCTCGCTCAGCTTATCCCAGCAATGCGGGCAACTGATGCCGGCCACGTAGTGCTCGGATGTGCGGTCGGAGGCGCTGATCGGTGTACGACAGGCATGACATTGATCGTAGTCGCCTTCGCTGAGGTCGTGACGAACGGTCACGCGGTTATCGAACACGAAGCAGTCGCCCTGCCATTTGGTTTCTTCCTGTGGCACCTCTTCGAGGTACTTCAGAATGCCGCCCTTGAGGTGATAGACCTCGTCGAAACCCTGGCTGAGCATATAGCTGGACGCCTTTTCACAACGAATGCCGCCGGTGCAGAACATCGCGACTTTCTTGTGCACGGCCGGGTCGAAATTGGCTTTGATGTAGTCGGGGAATTCGCGAAAACTGGTGGTCTTCGGGTCGATAGCACCTTCGAAGGTGCCGATCGAGACTTCATAATCGTTGCGGGTGTCGATCAACAGCACTTCCGAATCGCTGATCAGCGCGTTCCAGTTCTCTGGATCGACGTAGGTGCCGACCTTCTTGTTCGGATCCACGCCTTCGACGCCGAGGGTGACGATTTCTTTCTTGAGTTTGACTTTGGTGCGATAGAACGGCTGGTCGTCGCAGTACGACTCTTTGTGGTCGATGTCGTCCATGCGTGGGTCGTTCTTGAGCCAGGCCATCAGCCCGTCAATGCCTTCGCGGCTGCCGGACACGGTGCCGTTGATACCTTCTTCGGCGATCAGCAGCGTGCCTTTGATGCCGTTGTCGACCATCGCTTGCAGCAGCGGCTCGCGCAAGGCGACGTAATCTTCCAGAGTGACGAACTTATACAGTGCCGCCACGACAATCTGTTGTGTCATGGGTGATTCTCCAGGTGGCTACCCTCGTAAGGGGTGAACCGGATGCGAAAAAAAACGCGCCGGGTGAGCGGCGCGTTGCGGATTCTAGCAAAAAACCGATGCTTAATGCTTGCTGCCGCCAGCACAGGTCGGCGAGGCCGGAGCCGCGTCGATCTGTGCCCATTCCTCTGGCGTGTAGGTATGCAGCGCCAACGCATGGAACTCGCCCATCAGCTCGCCGAGCGTGCCGTAGACTTTCTGGTGACGCTTGACGCGGTTGAGCCCTTCGAACTGCTGGCTGACCACCACGGCCTTGAAGTGGGTCTGCAACCCACGGCTGTGCATGTGGCTTTCATCCAGCACTTGCAGATGCTGCGGCTGCAACAGGCCCAGCGTCGATTCGATGCGTTGTTGCATGGTCATACCGAACTCCGCTTAAGGCTTTTTCTTGGCTGGAGCGGCGGCGCCTTTAGGCTCCAGCTCGGCCGTCATGTCAGCCAGCAGTTTGTTGACCACAGGCACGGCGCTTTCCAGCTTGGCTTGAGTCATCTGGGCCGATTGCTGAGTCAGCTGCGGCATTTTTTCCAGGACTTTCTTGCCCAGTGGCGACTGGTAGAACGCGACTAGGTCTTTCAGCTCCGATTCGCTGAAGTTGGTGGTGTAGAGCTTGACCATGTCCGGCTTCAGCTTGTTCCAGCCAATGGCTTGGTCCAGCGCGGCGTTGGCTTTGGCTTGGTAGGTCTCCAGCAAGGCCTTTTTCGATTCAGGGGCTTTGGTCTGAGCAAAGCGCTGAGCGAACATTTGCTGCACTTGCATGTAAACCGGAGTGCCCAATTTGTCAGCGTGCGCCAGGGTCAGGAACGCTTCGGCACTGGCGTTGTGGCTGGCGGTATCGGCAAAAACAGGGCCGCTGGCGCAAACCAGTGCAACCGCGGTACAGATGGCACGAAGACGAGTCATCGAGTTTCCTTTTCTAGCAGGCGAGGTAAAACCCCAAGGGCGTCCATTCTGCGCCTAAAAAACTGTGTGGCTCAACCCCAAGCCTTGTCGGGCCTGATTTATAGGGGTTGAACGGTCAAATTCCAGACTGATGGAACCACGACCGGCGATCACGGCCTAAACTGCGCTATCAGACCTACAGGAGTGTGCATGATGAGCCGAATCGAAACCGACAGCCTTGGCCAGGTGGAAGTCCCGGATGAAGCCTACTGGGGCGCTCAGACGCAACGCTCGCTGATTAACTTCGCGATCGGCAACGAACGCATGCCGCTGGCAGTGCTGCATGCCCTGGCGCTGATCAAGAAAGCCGCGGCGCGGGTCAATGACCGCAACGGCGACCTGCCCGCCGACATCGCCCGACTGATTGAACAGGCCGCCGACGAAGTGCTCGACGGCAGCCACGACGACCAGTTCCCGCTGGTGGTCTGGCAGACCGGCAGCGGCACCCAGAGCAACATGAACGTCAATGAAGTGATCGCCGGTCGCGCCAACGAACTGGCCGGTAAAGCTCGCGGCGGCAAGTCGCCGGTTCACCCTAACGATCACGTTAACCGCTCCCAGAGTTCCAACGACTGTTTCCCGACCGCCATGCACATCGCGGCAGCCCAGGCCGTGCAACAGCAATTGCTGCCGGCGATCAGCGAACTGTCCGGCGGATTGGCCGAGCTGGCGGCGCGGCACATGAAACTGGTCAAGACCGGTCGCACCCACATGATGGACGCGACGCCGATTACCTTCGGTCAGGAACTGTCGGCGTTCATCGCGCAGCTGGATTACGCCGAGCGGGCGATACGCAGCGCGCTGCCGGCCGTCTGTGAGCTGGCTCAGGGCGGCACCGCGGTCGGCACCGGGCTGAACTCGCCCCACGGTTTTGGCGAAGCTATCGCTGCCGAACTGGCCGCCCTCTCCGGCCTGCCGTTCGTCACCGCACCCAACAAATTCGCCGCCCTGGCTGGCCATGAGCCGCTGACCACGCTGTCCGGCGCGCTGAAAACCCTCGCCGTGACCCTGATGAAAATCGCCAACGACCTGCGCCTGCTGGGCTCCGGGCCGCGAGCAGGCTTCGCCGAAGTGAAACTGCCGGCCAACGAACCGGGCAGCTCGATCATGCCGGGCAAGGTCAACCCGACTCAGTGCGAAGCCCTGTCGATGCTGGCTTGTCAGGTCTTGGGCAACGACGTCGCCATCGGGTTTGCAGCGAGTCAGGGCCATTTGCAATTGAACGTGTTCAAACCGGTGATCATCCACAACCTGCTGCAATCGATCCGCCTGCTCGGCGATGGCTGCAGCAACTTCCAGCAGCATTGCATCGCCGGCCTGGAACCGGATGCAGAGAAAATGGCTGAACATCTGGAGCGTGGGTTGATGCTGGTGACGGCGCTGAATCCGCACATTGGCTATGACAAATCGGCAGAGATCGCCAAAAAGGCTTACGCCGAAGGGCTGACCTTGCGTGAGGCGGCGTTGCAACTTGGGTATCTGACGGATGAAGAGTTTGATGCCTGGGTGCGGCCGGAGAATATGATTGAGGCCGGTGCCAAGGGCTGAGTTGTGTAGTGCCTGACAGTCAGCTTTCGCGAGCAAGCCCGCTCCCACAAGGGACCGCATTCTTCTGATAGAACGCGGTTAAATGTGGGAGCGGGCTTGCTCGCGAAGAACGATAACGCAGTTTAACTGGCGGCCATCTTCATTCGCCGCGCTCTGAGCCCCGCAATCAACGACGGCCCTAACGCCACCAGCGCCGACCCCAGCACCACCAGCACAGCCCCGCCATACCCCAGACCATTGATCGTCTCGGCATGCACATAGTCCGGCCACAACCACGCCGCCACGGCCACCGCAGCAAACGTCACCAACGGCGTAATCGCCAGCGTCGCACTGACCCGCGATGCCTCCCAATGGGCCAAAGCCTCGGCAAACGCGCCATAAGCAATCAGCGTATTCATGCAGCACGCCAGCAGTAGCCAGCCTTGCAGCGGACTCAGTTGCAGCGCTTCCAGCGGGTGCACCCACGGCGTCAACAACAGTGCGCAGAACAGATAGATCACCATCATGACCTGAAACGAATTCCACACCGTGAGCAATTGCTTCTGGCCCAAGGCGTAAAACGTCCAGACCGTTGATGCCAACAGCACCAACAACACGCCGGCGGTGTAATCGGTCAGCGAGGTCAGTAACTCGGCCAGGCGCTGATTGAAAAACAGGGCAAAGCCGATCAACAGCACCAGCAGGCCAATCCCCTGCCCCACGCTGAACCGTTCCTTGAACACAAACAGACTGGCGATCAGCAACATGATCGGGCCCATCTGCACCACCAGTTGCGCGGTGCCGGGGCTAAGCAGGTTCAGGCCCATCAGGTACAGCACGTAGTTGCCCACCAGGCCGAGCACCGCCATCAACACCAACCAGCCACCACGCGGCCCGAGCACCTTGCGGCTCGGCAGGCGTTTGGTCGCCGCCAGATAAATGAACAGGCACCCGCCGGATACGATCAGTCGAAACCAGGTCACCGTCACCGGGTCCATCACCAGCAGCACTTGCTTGAGTTTGATCGGCAGGATTCCCCACAGCAGCGCGGTCACCAAGGCCAGGAACAGACCGTAAACCCAGCGACCCGATGAAATGTGCATTGCGAACCCCGAAGCCAAGTGGCGAGAAAGGTCATTCTAGGCTTAGCGCCGTTCGGCACACAGGGACAGTTGGGCGTTGGCCGCGAATGAAACTGTGCAGGTCGCACCATTAAGTTGGCGCTATGCCGTCGATCGGTTGGCCAGGCGTTGCAAGTGGTTCATGCATAAGCTCATGGGATTCGCCAACAGGAACATTCCTCAGGAGATCGCCATGTACGGCAAACGCGCCCAGGACAATGCCCCCGCCACGCACTTTCGCTGTGACCGAGTGTGTCGCGTGAATGGGGATTTGTATTTCAGCACCCGGGAAAACACCCTGGAGGGGCCGTTTGAAAATCCGGAGAAGTTGGCGCGGGAGGTACAGGCTTACATCGAGCGGATGCTGCTTTTGCGGATGAGCCTATAGACCGCGGCGCTGCCTTCGCGAGCAAGCCCGCTCCCACATTGGATCTATGCCGCACACTAGATCCCTGTGGGAGCGGGCTTGCTCGCGAAAGCGGTTAATCAGCCAACACAAATCGCCCAGACTTAACGCACCGCTTCAAACAACCCGGTCGCCCCCATCCCGCCACCCACACACATGGTGACGATGCCGTAACGCACGTTGCGGCGCTGCAATTCACGCACGAGATGCCCGACCTGACGCGAACCGGTCATGCCGAACGGATGGCCGATGGAAATCGAACCGCCATTGACGTTGTACTTGTCGTTATCGATCTCCAACCGAATGCGGCTGTACAGGCATTGCGAGGCGAACGCTTCGTTGAGTTCCCACAGATCAATGTCGGCAACCCGCAAACCCTTGGCCTTGAGCAACTTCGGCACCGAGAACACCGGACCGATGCCCATTTCATCCGGCTCGCAACCGGCCACGGTGAAACCACGGAAGAACGCCTTAGGCTTCAACCCCAGTTCCAGTGCTTTTTCCAGGCTCATCACCAGCGTCATCGACGCGCCATCGGACAGCTGCGAAGAATTGCCCGCCGTCACCGAACCGTCTTCGGCAAACACCGGTTTCAATCCCGCCAGGCTTTCCAGAGTGGTGCCCGGGCGATTGCAGTCATCGTGATCGACGATGCCGTCAAGGATCTGCACCTGACCGGTGGCCTTGTCTTCAACCCGATACTTCACCGCCATTGGCACGATTTCGTCGTCAAACAATCTATCGGCCTGAGCCTGAGCGGTACGTTGCTGACTTTGCAGCGCGTACAGATCCTGTTCTTCGCGACTGACGTCGTAACGACGAGCGACGATTTCGGCCGTCTGGCCCATCGGGAAATAGATGCCTGGCACCTGCTCTTTGAGCAGCGGGTTGATCAGGTTGTCGGTGTTGATGCTTTTCATGGTCAGGCTGATGGACTCGACGCCACCGGCGACGATGATGTCGCTGCAACCCGAAGCAATCTGGTTGGCGGCGATGGCGATCGCCTGCAAGCCCGACGAGCAAAAACGGTTGAGGGTCATGCCGGCAGTGCCGGTGCCCAGGCGCGACAGCACCGCGATGTTGCGACCGATGTTGAAGCCCTGGCCACCTTCGTTGGAACCGGCACCGACGATGCAATCCTCGACGCTGGCCGGATCGATGCCCGAGCGCGCCAGCAGCGCATTGACGCAATGGGCCGCCATGTCGTCCGGACGGGTCAGGTTGAACTTGCCGCGAAAGGATTTGGCCAGGCCGGTCCGCACGCTGTCGACGATCACTACTTCACGCATGGCATACCTCATTATTGTTGTCGGTTGTGAGTGGACCGAGCATAAGTCCACCGTTTAACGACCGCGACAATCATTCACCCCGCGTATGCGCAACCATCGCTCACTTCTTGGGCTTTTTCACCTTCCTGTCGTGCTTGTCAGACTTTTCGAAAGCCTCTTCCAGTGCCAGATTAATGGTGCGCAGGACTTTAACCCGCGCCCAGCGCTTGTCATTGGCTTCCACCAGCGTCCAGGGCGATATCTCGGTGCTGGTGCGATCGACCATGTCGCCGACCGCCGCGCGGTAGTCGTCCCATTTATCACGATTGCGCCAGTCATCTTCGGTGATCTTGAAACGCTTGAAGGGAATTTCTTCTCGGGCCTGGAAACGCTCCAGTTGCGTCTGTTTGTCGATGGCCAGCCAGAACTTGACTACGATCACCCCGGCGTCAGTGATCTGCTCTTCGAAATCATTGATTTCACTGTACGCCCGCAACCAGTCCGCCGGCGGGCAGAAGCCTTCGATGCGTTCCACCAGCACCCGCCCGTACCACGAACGATCGAACACTGTGAACTTGCCCTTGGCCGGGAGGTGCCGCCAGAACCGCCACAGATACGGCTGCGCCCGCTCCTCTTCAGTGGGCGCGGCAATCGGCACGATGCTGTACTGACGCGGGTCGAGGGCCGCTGCGACCCGGCGGATCGCCCCGCCCTTGCCGGCCGCATCATTGCCTTCGAACACCGCCACCAAGGCGTGCCGACGCATGCGTTTGTCGCGCATCAGGCCGGAGAATCGCGCCTGCTCGGTAATCAGTTGTTCTTCGTAATCGTCCTTGTCCAGACGCTGAGTCAAATCCAGGCTGTCGAGCAGGTTGAGCTGATCGACACTGATGGACAACGGCGCAGCATTGACCTTGTCAGGATGGACCTTGCGTCGCGTCAAAGCATTTTGCAGACCTTCGAGCAGGATCTTGCCCACCGCCAGGCTGCGGTAATGAGCGTCCACGCCTTCAATCACATGCCAAGGCGCGTAGTCGCGGCTGGTACGGCGCAATACGCGTTCGCCGTATTTCACGAATTTGTCGTAGGTTTGCGATTGTTGCCAGTCCAGCGGACTGATGCGCCAGCTGTGCAGCGGGTCATCCGCCAGGGCCTTGAGCCGCGCCTTCATTTGCTTCTTGGAGAGGTGGAACCAGAATTTGAAGATCAGTGCGCCTTCGTCGCAGAGCATTTTTTCAAAGCGCTCGGACTGGTTGATCGCCTGATCCAGCACTGGGTCCTTGAACAAGCCATGAACCCGACCTTGCAGCATCTGGCTGTACCAATTGCCGAAGAAAACCCCCATCCGGCCTTTCGCCGGGAGCATCCGCCAGTAGCGCCAGGCCGGTGGCCGCGCCAGCTCTTCGTCGGTCTGTTGATCGAACGTGCGGACCTCAATCAAGCGTGGGTCCATCCATTCGTTAAGCAACTTGACCGTCTCGCCCTTGCCGGCGCCTTCGATGCCATTGATCAGAATGATCACCGGAAAGCGGCGCTGCTGGTGAAGTTCGAACTGCGCTTCGAGCAAGGCTTCACGCAGGGCCGGTTCTTCGGCGTCGTAGGTTTCTTTGTCGATGGCGTGACCGATTTCGGCGGATTCGAACATGGGACGGCTCCTTCCAGGATTGAGCAAGACTAGCGGATTGAGTTGTTTTCCGTGGGAGAAATCCCTTACTTCGCAGCAACGATAGCGTCTTGTAGCAGCTGCCGAAGGCTGCGTTCGATCGCGCAGCGGTCGCAAAATCAGCCGATGCATTTTTTCAGGTAAAACGTGAACTCAGGATTTACGACCGCTGCGCGATCGAACGCAGGCTGCGCCAGCTGCTACAGATTTTCAGCGAATCTGCGGGCGCACGCGTTGCCATGGATCAAGCACTGTCCCGGCGATCGGCTAGAATGGCCGCCTTGCCGTTGCCGAGCCTGCCATGAAACCTGTATTGCCCCACGCCCAGCTCGACTGGGACGACCAAGGGCTCCCGCGCTCGCGGGTGTTCGATGATGTGTATTTTTCCGATCTGTCGGGGCTGGACGAAACCCGCTACGTGTTCCTCGAACAGAACGCGTTGCGTGAACGCTTCGCCGCGTTGCCGGCCGGCGGTCGACTGGTGATTGGCGAAACCGGTTTCGGCACCGGGCTGAATTTCCTTTGCGCCTGGCAGCTGTTCGAACAGCACGCGGTGGCCGGGGCGCGGCTGCATTTTGTCAGTGTCGAAAAATACCCGCTGAGCCTGCCCGATCTGCAGCGTGCCTTGGCCCTGTGGCCGGAGCTCAAACCGTTTGCCGATCAACTGCTGACACAATATGTCGCAATCCACCCAGGCTTCCAGCGCCTGGTGCTGGACAACGGCCGCGTAACCCTGACCCTGCTGATCGGCGATGCGCTGGAGCAATTGCCGCAACTGGACGCGCAGATCGATGCCTGGTTTCTCGACGGTTTCGCCCCGGCGAAAAACCCCGACATGTGGACCGCCGAGCTGTTCGCCGAACTGGCGCGTCTGGCGGCCCCCGGCTCGACCATCAGCACCTTCACCAGCACCGGCTGGGTGCGCCGTCTGCTGAATGCGGCGGGCTTCAAGATGAAGCGCACGCCCGGCATTGGCCACAAATGGGAAATCCTGCGAGGCGTGTTCCTCGGCTGGCCTGAGGAAGTCCCGGTGCCCGCCCTGGCTAAACCGTGGTTTGCGCGTCCAACGCCGCTGAACGGCGAACGTCGTGCCTTGGTGATCGGCGCCGGCCTGGCCGGTTGCGCCAGCGCCGCCAGCCTGGCGGCGCGGGGTTGGCAAGTGAGTCTGCTGGAGCGTCACGATGCGCTGGCGCAGGAAGCCTCGGGCAATCCACAGGGCGTGCTGTACCTCAAGCTGTCGGCCCATGGCACCGCGTTGTCGCAGTTGATTGTCAGTGGTTTCGGTTACACCCGGCGCTTGCTGGAACATCTGCAACGGGGCGTCGACTGGGACGATTGCGGGGTCTTGCAACTGGCCTTCAACGCCAAGGAAGCCGAGCGTCAGGCGCAATTGGCCGCAACCTTTTCGCCGGACCTGGTGCACTTGCTCGATCAACCGCAAGCCCAGTCTCAGGCCGGGATCGCCCTGGAGCACGGCGGATTATTCTTCCCGGAAGGTGGCTGGGTTCATCCGCCGGCGTTGTGCCATTGGCAGGCGTCTTCGGCGAACATCCAGTGGCTGCCCCATCGCGATGTACTGGAACTGCGCAAGGTTGATGATCATTGGCAGGCCTGGGACGGTGATGATTTGCTGGCCAGTGCCCCCGTGGTGATCCTGGCCGGCGCCGCCGAGATCAAGCGTTTTCCACACAGCGCCGAGCTGCCCCTCAAGCGCATCCGCGGCCAGATCACCCGACTGGCGCAAACCCCTGAAAGCCAGAGTCTGGCCACCGTCGTCTGCGCCGAAGGCTATGTGGCGCCCGCTCGACTGGGCGAACACACCCTCGGCGCCAGCTTCGACTTCAAGAGCGATGACCTGACCCCAACCCTCGCCGAACACCTCGGCAACCTCGCCTTGCTCGAGGAAATCTCCCCCGATCTGGCCACGCGACTGCATGCACAGGCACTGGACCCGCAACAGCTTGAAGGACGCGCCGCGTTCCGCTGCACCAGTCCAGACTACCTGCCGATCGTTGGCCCGTTGGCCGAGCAAGCAGCGTTCGCCAACGCCTACGCCGTACTGAGCAAGGACGCCCGGCAAGTGCCGGACATTCCCTGCCCCTGGCTTGAGGGTTTTTACGTCAACAGCGGCCACGGTTCTCGCGGCCTGATCACCGCGCCGCTGTCGGGTGAATTGCTCGCGGCATGGATCGAAAACGAACCTATGCCCTTGCCCAGAACGGTCGCCGAGGCCTGCCATCCCAACCGTTTCGCGGTGCGCCAGTTGATCCGCGGAAAAGTCTGACGGCGCGCCTTATAACTTATTGGTCTAAAACTCCGGGGATTCAGCCGGGTCAGTTTCTGAGTACCCGCCGTTTTTGGCGCGGTATCGATTGACCCTCCCCAACGGAAAAACCGGTAAGGAATTTATGTGCGGATTAGCTGGCGAGTTACGCTTTGATCATCAACCTGCGGACCTCGCGGCCGTTGAACGAATCACCCATCACCTGGCCCCTCGTGGCCCTGACGCATGGGGCTTTCATGCCCAAGGGCCGATTGCCCTGGGCCATCGTCGCCTGAAAATCATGGACCTGTCGGACGGCTCGGCGCAGCCGATGGTCGACAACCAACTGGGCTTGTCCCTGGCCTTCAACGGCGCGATCTACAACTTCCCCGAACTGCGCGCCGAGCTTGAAAGCCTTGGTTACGCGTTCTATTCCGGTGGTGACACGGAAGTGCTGCTCAAGGGTTATCACGCCTGGGGCGAAGCCTTGCTGCCCAAGCTCAACGGCATGTTTGCCTTCGCCATCTGGGAGCGCGACGCTAAACGCCTGTTCATCGCCCGCGACCGTCTCGGCGTGAAGCCGCTGTACCTGTCGCGCACCGGCCAGCGCCTGCGCTTTGCCTCGGCGTTGCCGGCGCTGCTCAAGGGCGGCGACATCAACCCGATCCTCGATCCGGTGGCGCTCAATCATTATCTGAATTTCCACGCGGTGGTTCCGGCGCCGCGCACCTTGCTGGCCGGCATTGAAAAACTGCCACCAGCGACCTGGATGCGCATCGAAGCGGACGGCACCACCGAGCAGAAAACCTGGTGGACCTTGCCCTACGGCCCACACGCCGACGAGATGAATCTGACACTCGAAGATTGGCGTGACCGTGTACTCGACAGCACCCGTGACGCGGTGGCGATCCGTCAACGTGCGGCGGTCGACGTCGGTGTTCTGCTTTCGGGCGGTGTCGATTCGAGCCTGCTGGTCGGGCTGTTGCGTGAAGTTGGTGTTGAAAACCTGTCGACCTTCTCCATCGGTTTCCAGGATGCCGGCGGCGAGCGCGGCGACGAGTTCCAGTATTCGGACCTGATCGCCAAGCACTACGGCACCCAGCATCACCAATTGCGCATCGACGAAAAAGAGATCATCGAGCAACTGCCCGCAGCGTTTCGCGCCATGAGCGAACCGATGGTCAGCCATGACTGCATCGCCTTCTATCTGCTGTCCCGCGAAGTGGCCAAGCATTGCAAAGTGGTGCAGAGCGGCCAGGGTGCCGACGAACTGTTCGCCGGTTATCACTGGTATCCACAAGTCGACGGTGCCGATGATGCGTACGCCGCCTATCGCGATGCGTTTTTCGACCGCAGCTACGACGACTACGCCGCTACCGTGCAGCCGAAATGGCTGACAGCGAATGACGCCGCTGGCGACTTCGTGAAGGAACATTTCGCACAGCCCGGTGCCGATGCAGCGGTGGACAAAGCCCTGCGTCTGGACAGCACGATCATGCTCGTGGACGACCCGGTCAAACGCGTCGACAACATGACCATGGCCTGGGGTCTGGAAGCGCGTACGCCGTTTCTCGACTATCGCCTGGTGGAATTGTCGGCGCGCGTGCCGGGCAAATTCAAACTGCCGGACGGCGGCAAGCAAGTCTTGAAAGAAGCTGCGCGGCTGGTCATTCCAAGTGAAGTGATCGATCGCAAGAAAGGCTACTTCCCGGTGCCGGGCCTGAAGCATTTGCAGGGCGATACGCTGAACTGGGTGCGCGAACTGCTGCTCGATCCGAGTCAGGATCGCGGCCTGTTCAAACCGGAGATGCTCGACCGCCTGCTGACCGATCCGCAAGGCCAGTTGACTCCGTTGCGCGGCTCCAAGCTGTGGCAATTGGCGGCGCTGAACCTGTGGCTCAGCGAACAAGGAATCTGATCGATGAAACCCCACGCCACGGCCTACAGCCAACGCTTGTTGCGCGGTCAGGCGCCCTCTTACGAACGCTTGCAGGCACGCCTGGCCGAAGACGGCAGTGAATTGGGCGCCGCACCGATCGCCGTGCATTGCGGTTGGGGCCGGTTGCTGATCGGCCACACCTTTCCGGATGCGGCGAGCCTGGCCCAAGAGCTGCTCAACGAGCAGACCGGTGAACGCGACATCGCCCTGTACGTGGCTGCGCCTCAGCAAGTGTTGGGGTTGGAGCCGGCCCAGTTGTTTCTCGACCCGTCCGACACCTTGCGCCTGTGGTTCAGTGACTACCGCCAGTCCACTCGGGTGTTTCGCGGTTTTCGCATCCGCAGGGCCCAGAGTGATGCGGACTGGCAGGCGATCAATCAGCTGTATCAGTTGCGCGGCATGCTGCCGATCGACGCGAGTTTGCTGACCCCGCGCCATCAGGGTGGGCCCGTCTATTGGCTGGCCGAAGATGAGGACAGCGGCGCGATCATCGGCAGCGTCATGGGCCTCAACCATCACAAGGCGTTCAACGATCCGGAAAATGGCAGCAGCCTGTGGTGCCTGGCGGTCGATCCGCAATGTTCACGACCGGGTGTCGGTGAAGTGTTGGTGCGGCATTTGATCGAGCACTTCATGAGCCGTGGGCTGAGTTACCTGGACCTGTCAGTGCTGCACGACAACCAGCAGGCGAAAAGTCTTTACGCCAAGCTGGGGTTTCGCAACCTGTCGACCTTCGCCATCAAGTGCAAAAACGGCATCAATCAGCCGTTGTTTCTGGGCCCGGGTCCCGAGGCCGAGTTCAATCCTTATGCACGAATCATCGTCGAGGAAGCTCACCGTCGCGGCATCGATGTACAAGTCGATGACGCCGACGCCGGGATGTTCACCCTCAGCCATGGCGGGCGCAGAGTGCGTTGCCGAGAATCCCTCAGCGACTTGACCAGCGCCATCAGCATGAGCCTGTGCCAGGACAAAAGCCTGACGCACAAAGTGCTCAAGGCCGCCGGTTTGAACCTGCCGTCGCAGCAACTGGCCGGCAACGCCGATGACAACCTGGCGTTTCTCGACGAGCACGAACGGGTGGTGGTCAAACCGCTGGATGGCGAACAGGGACAAGGCGTCGCGGTGGATTTACGGACCATCGAAGAGGTTCAGCAAGCCATCGAATCCGCTCGCCAGTTCGACAGTCGCGTGCTGCTGGAGAGTTTCCACGAAGGCCTCGATTTGCGGGTTCTGGTGATCGGTTTTGAGGTGGTCGCCGCGGCCATTCGCCGACCGGCAGAAGTGGTGGGCGATGGTCAGCATTCCATCGGTGCGCTGATCGAAGCCCAGAGCCGGCGTCGTCAGGCGGCTACCAGCGGTGAAAGCAAAATCCCGCTGGACCATGAGACCGAGCGCACCTTGCACGCGGCGGGTTATGACTACAGCAGCATTCTGCCGGCGGGCGAGCATCTGTTCGTACGGCGTACGGCGAATCTTCACACCGGTGGGGTTCTTGAGGATGTCACTGCGGTCCTGCATCCGACCTTGGTGGATGCGGCGGTGCGTGCAGCACGGGCGCTGGATATTCCGATGGTCGGACTCGACCTGATGGTGCCTGCTGCCGATCAGCCGGAGTATGTGTTTATCGAAGCCAATGAACGTGCCGGGTTGGCTAACCATGAGCCGCAGCCGACGGCTGAGCGGTTTGTGGACTTGTTGTTTCCGCACAGTCAGCCGGCGGTTTCTTAATGATGTAGTGCCTGGACTGGCACCTTCGCGAGCAAGCCCGCTTCCACATTTGACCGCATTCCCTGTGGGAGCGGGCTTGGTCCGGGCGGCGTTCCGACGATGGGGCCCTGACAGACAACAACAATTCTTTCCCTTCATCGAAACCATCGATGGCCTCAACTCATCAGGAGTTTCCATGACCAGCAAAATTCCGGAACCGGATCTGAACTACCTGCAAAAAGTCCTGCTGGAAATGCTCGCCATTCCCAGCCCGACCGGGTTCACCGACACCATCGTGCGTTACGTCGCCGAGCGGCTTGAAGAACTGGGCATTCCCTTTGAGATGACCCGTCGCGGCACCATCCGCGCCACCCTCAAGGGCAAGAAGAACAGCCCCGACCGCGCGGTCTCCGCTCACCTCGACACCATCGGCGCGGCGGTTCGCGCGATCAAGGACAACGGCCGTCTGACCCTGGCGCCTGTCGGTTGCTGGTCCAGCCGTTTTGCCGAGGGCAGCCGGGTCAGCCTGTTTACTGACAACGGCGTGATCCGTGGCAGCGTGCTGCCGCTGATGGCTTCCGGGCATGCCTTCAATATCGCCGTGGATGAAATGCCGATCAGTTGGGATCACATCGAATTGCGCCTGGATGCTTATTGCGCCACCCGTGCCGATTGCGACTCTCTTGGGATCAGTGTTGGTGATTTTGTCGCCTTCGACCCTTTACCGGAGTTCACCGAAAGCGGCCACATCAGCGCCCGACATCTCGATGACAAAGCCGGTGTTGCCGCATTGCTGGCGGCATTGAAAGCGATCGTCGACAGTGGCGAAGAGCTGATGATCGACTGTCATCCGCTGTTCACCATCACCGAGGAAACCGGCAGCGGCGCCGCGGCGGCATTGCCTTGGGACGTCAGCGAATTCGTCGGCATCGACATTGCCCCGGTCGCGCCGGGTCAGCATTCCAGCGAACACGCGGTGAGCGTGGCAATGCAGGATTCCGGCGGACCATACGACTATCACCTGTCGCGGCATCTGCTGCGCCTGGCCAGTGACAACGAGTTGCCGGTGCGCCGCGACCTGTTCCGCTACTACTTCAGCGATGCCCATTCGGCGGTCACTGCCGGGCATGACATTCGCACCGCCCTGCTCGCCTTCGGCTGCGACGCCACTCACGGCTACGAACGCACCCACATCGACAGCCTCGCCGCCCTCAGCCGCCTGCTCGGCGCCTACATTCTGAGCCCGCCGGTGTTTGCCAGCGATGCACAACCTGCCAAGGGGTCGCTGGACCGGTTCAGTCATCAGATCGAACATGACACACAGATGGAAAGCGATACGCGGGTGCCGTCGGTGGATAGTCTCGTAGGGCAGCGTAACGATAGCTAAGCGAACGCAAAACTGTAGGAGCTGCCGCAGGCTGCGATCTTTTGATTTTCAGCGATGCAACTGACACCAAAGATCAAAAGATCGCAGCCTGCGGCAGCTCCTACTGGTCCTGTGCGTTCAACCGCCGTAGCATCGCGCCATTGTTTAGCCGAGGTGCCTATGCTGATCCCCCACGACCAACTTGAAGTCGACACCCTCACCCGCCTGATCGAGGATTTCGTGACCCGTGACGGTACGGACAACGGCGATGATACGCCGCTGGAAACCCGTGTTCTGCGTGTTCGCCAGGCATTGACCAAGGGCCAGGCACTGATTGTCTTCGACCCGGAAAGCGAGCAATGCCAGTTGATGCTCAAGCACGATGTGCCCAAGCACCTGTTCGACTGAGGCCTCAGCGTCCTTTATTTTTCGCCAGTTTGACCTGGATGCGGTCGTAGACCTCGGCCCGGTGCACGTTGACGTTTTGCGGTGCTTCGACACCGAAGCGCACACTGCCTCCGTTGACGGCAAGAATGCGCACGGAAATGTTGTCACCGATGGAAATCAACTCGCCCACAACGCGACTGAGTACAAGCATGGCATTCGTCCTTCAGGGTTATCGAACCCTGAAGATGCCCTGCACTCAGCGGACCTACAATGCGACAGCAGCAAATCAGTCCCGCCCTACAGCGCGCGCTGAACAGCTCCTATGGAAACGTCCTACAAACCCATTGATTGAAGGACCGATCCTTCAGGAAGCGGAGAAGCGCGGGCCGAAAAGGATGACAGTGGCCCCGATCACACACAGCGCCACGCCGAGCCAGTCCGAGCCCAGCGGACGAATGCGTTCGACCACCGCCAGCCAGCCGATCGACGCGATGATGTAGATGCCACCGTAAGCGGCATAGGCGCGACCGGCGTAGGTCGCTTCGATGCGGGTCAGCAGCAGCGCAAACAAGGTCAGACTGAGCAGAGCCGGCACGACCCACCAGACGCTTTTACCCTGGCGCAGCCACATCCAGAAGGCGAAACAGCCGGCAATTTCGAACAGCGCGGCGAGAAAAAACCACAGGTAATTGAGCATGCAAACGTCTCGTGAGGATGGCCGATGGCGGCCACCCTAACGACGGTGTTGTGTAGGGGGCAAGCTCAACCTGCGGTTTGTTTGGCCTTGGCGCGCATTTTGTCGGCCATGACGGTCATTTCGCCGTAGAGCAATTGCGGGTTCTTCTGCTTGAGCGCCCAGGCCATGCGGCCCTGTTCGTGGGGCAGAATCATGAATTCGCCGGCGGCGACGTGCTGATAGATGTAGTCGGCAATGTCGGCCGCGGTGATCGGCGAGCTTTCCAGCAACTTGCCGACCTGGGCTTTCATGGCCGGCGTCGGTCCACGGAAGGAGTCCAGCAGGTTGGTCTGGAAGAACGACGGGCACACCACATGCACGCCGATTTCCTCCTGCGCCAGCTCGATCAACAGGCTTTCGGACAACGCCACCACGCCAGCCTTGGCCACGTTGTAGTTGCTCATGGCCGGGCCTTGCATCAGGGCTGCCATCGACGCGATGTTGATGATCTTGCCTTTGCTTTTTTCCAGCAGTGGCAGGAAGGCCTTGCAGCCCTTGACCACGCCCATCAGGTTGATCGCGATCTGCCAGTCCCAGTCTTCCAGGGACAGTTCACTGAAGAACCCGCCCGAGGCAACGCCGGCGTTGTTGACGATGACATCGATGCCACCGAGTTTCTCGTCGCAGGCTTGGGCGAAAGCGGTCAGCTGGCTGTAATCGCGCACGTCGCAACGCTGGATAAAACCGTCGCCACCGACTTCGCGAACCAGCTTCAGGGTTTCTTGCAGACCGGGTTCGCTAACATCCGACAAGGCCAGCTGCCAGCCTTCACGCGCCCAGCGCAGCGCGATTTCGCGACCTAAGCCTGAGCCCGCGCCAGTGATCATCATGCGATTTTGCATAGCAAACAGCCTTGTTGTTCCGGGGAAGATGCATCGAGTGTAGCGAAGGACAATGCCCGACCCACGCTCCATCAGATTGCTGAATGGCCCGAGCAAACCGTGGCAAACACTGAACCAACTAGTACAACAAAAAACGAAATAAGCCTTTCTTCGAAAAACATTAAAAAAACTTGGAATTTTCTTTCATGCGCGACAGTCGGATTTTGTAAGCAGCCTGGTTTTATAGCATCCCGGCTGACAGTTAAACGCCAGGTATTCCAGAACACTTCCAACAAGGAAATAGACATGGGCACAATTCTTATCGTAATCCTGATCCTCTTGCTGATTGGTGGTTTACCAGTGTTCCCGCACTCCAGAAGTTGGGGTTATGGCCCGTCGGGTATCATCGGCGTCGTGTTGGTGGTGCTGTTGATCCTGCTGTTGCTCGGCAAGATATAAAGGTTTAACCGGCAAAAAAAAAGAGGCCCTTTTCAAGGGCCTCTTTTTTTATTGCATCAAGACTTAGTCCGGCTTGCCGTCAACCACACCGGCGGTGTTGTCGATCAGGCTCTTGGTCGCCGTTTGCAGGAACGCTTCGAGCTTGAGCTTCAGCTCAGCGGTACGCGGTGCATCCGGAACGATCTCGGCGTGAGGTGTCGCGCCCAGTTCGTACTGGTACATCTTCGGCGCCATTTCCTTTTCCTTCGGCAGTACCAGAATCTGATCAACCGTGATGATGGCGGTGGTCTGCTCGCTACCCGACGGCTTGATCACGCCAAAACCGGTGTCGCCTTCAGGCAGGTTGAGCAGGTCGCGCCCCCAGCACTGATGACGCACTTCACCACCAATGCGGCCCATGATGGTCGGCACGATGTCGATCTGCGTGCCCACGGTATGGTCACGCTGGCCGAACTTTTCCTGGATGCCCGGTGCGATCATCAGCATCGGCACGTTGAAGCGGCCCAGGTCCATTTCGGTGATCTGGCGCTCGTTGCCAAAACCGTGGTCGCCGACGATCACAAACAGGGTTTCCTTGAAGTACGGCTCCTTGCGGGCCTTTTCAAAGAACTGGCCCAGCGCCCAGTCCGCGTAGCGCATGGCAGTCAAATGCTCGTTCAGGCTACCGCGATCGGTCACGCGCTCAACCGGCAATGGTGTCGGCAAGGCGTATGGCGTGTGGTTGGACAGGGTTTGCAGCAACGCATAGAACGGCTTGCCGTTTTCCCGCGCCTTCAGCTCGACCAGACCACGGTCGAACATGTCCTGGTCGGACACGCCCCAGGTCGGATCGGAGAACACCGGGTTCACGAAGTCGTTACGACCAATGAAGTTGGTCATGCCCTGGTTGCTGAAGAAACCCGACTGGTTATCCCAGGCGAAGTCGCCGTTGTAGACGTACACGTCTCCATAGTTACGGGCACTGAGCAATTGCGGCAGGCCGGACAACTTGTGGCTGCCTTCCGGCGTCTGCATCAGGTATTCGAAACCCGGCAGGTTCGGGAAGCAGGCCATGGTGGCGAACATACCCTGGTGGGTATGGGTCCCGTTGGAGAAGAAGCGGTCGAACAGCAGGCCTTCCTTCGACAGTTTGTCGAGGTACGGCGTGATGTTGCCCGGTGCACCCAAGGCGCCCACCGAGTGACCGGCCATGCTTTCCATCAGGATCACGACGACGTTCTTGATCGGCAGGGTCTTGTCGGCCGGCGGCGTGTAATCGCGACGCACGGCGGCGGTCTCGGCATCCACCAGTTTGTCGTCCGGCATCACCAGCATGTCACGCACGATTTTCTGCGCTTCAGGCTGTGGCAATGTGGCCTTCCAGACGTTGTCGCGATCTTCGGACATGCGGCTCTTGGCCGCGGCGACCAGCGACAAGGTGCCGTTGAGGCCCAACTGGTTGGCGAAGTTCGAGTTGGTGGTGTAAACGTCACCCCAACGCAGTGGCGGGCCCTGACGCAGGGTGCCACGAGCGGCCACCACGCAAACCAGCAGGCAGACGACGAACACCGTGATGCGCGCATACCACGGGGCGATCTGGCGCGTGCCGATGCTGCCGCCGCTGAAGGGGCCACGAGGCCGGGTGGCGCGGTCGGCGCCCTTGAACGCCAGGGTCAGGATCAACGTGCCCACGGCCCAGGCCAGCAGGTAGCGAACCACCGGGAAACCGTACCAGAGCATGCTCATCACGGTTTTCGGGTCTTCCTTTACATATTGGAAGACCAGGCCGTTGAGGCGCTGGTGGAACTCGCGGTAAAAGTCCATCTCCATCAGGCCGAGGAACAGCGCGATGCTCGAGGCAATGGTCAGCCAGAACCGGAAGAACCCGCGTGCGGCCATCGCCCGGGCGCTGAACAGCGCCAGCAGCAATGGAATGCTGAGGTAGACCACCAGGCGCAGGTCGAAACGCAGACCGTTGGCGAACGCTTCGAGAAAGGTCGAGGCCGGGGTGTCGAGGATCATCTCGCGGTTGTATACCAGCAGCGCAACGCGCAGCAGGCTGAACATGACCATCATGACCAGGGCACACAGCAGCGTGTAGGCCAGATGCGATTTGACGGTCGGTTGCAGCAGGCGACTAGAAGCTCGCTGCTGACTCAGGGCGTCCGGGTTTGCCATGTCGTTTTAGGACCCATTGGAAGTTGAAGTTTCAAAAAATACAGCGGCACCTTGCCCTCTGTTGGCCAGTACTCGACCCCGGGGCTTGCGCGGTGCGCAAATGTTGCACGATCAACCGCGGCATTGCCATTGATTACTGTCCGGCATGTCTGGCGCGGGCGAATTGTCTTGGAGGCTTTGTGAAAATTTCGTGCAACGCGATATCCGGAAACAAAATAGTGGGTTCGGTCTGGGCACTTTGATTGGGTGTATATCCGTTGCTGCGGTGATGGCGACTTATGGTTTCGCTTTTACAGCCAGCCCTTTCAAGGTCTTTTGACTTTCGCGGCTTTGAGCACCCGATCCGTCGACACGTGGGCATTCACTGCCTTACCCTCCAGCCACTCTTTGGACTTGAGCACCTTCGGACCTCGTTTGCTTTTGGCGACCGCTTTGGGCTGGACGTTTCGGGCTAGCGTCAGCAGGTACTGAGCCAGCCCTCCTGCGGGGATGGGGAGGGATAAGTGCTCTGGCGGCAAGGCTATTTGCATACCCTCATAACCGCTGCGAACCTGTACCGTCAGGTGAAAGATCGACGCTTCCCAGCCCTCGGGTTGGGTCTGGCAATGAGCCTGTTCGACACTGCGTTTAAGCACGGACAAAACGTTGTAAGCCAACACGGCGGACGCGAACCCCAGCAGGGCGGCTTTGGGGTTGCCCAAGGTTTCGATTTCACTGTCCAGCACCGATTCCAGACGCTGGAACATCCCTTCAATACTCCAGCGACGTCGGTACAAATCGGCGATCTGCTCTGCGCTGATGGTGTCGGGCAAGTTGCTCCAGAAGGACAGCGTGGTGTCGCCGGATTCGGTGGGGTTTTGCAGGTTCAGTTCGACACGCCGCCACTGGCGTCCGCCTTTTACTTCGATGGTTTGCTCGCGCACGCTGCCGGTTGCGACCGGGACAGGCTCCTGCCAGTCGCTTTCTTTAAGCAGGCGTGGATGCTTGCTTTGTTCGCGAATGATGAATGAAGCGCCGGCATCTTCGCAGGCCTCCATGACCGGGAGCGTGCAGTAGAGCCGATCAGCCATCCATAGCTGGCCCGCCGTGGCCTTTTCCAGCAACGGCAGCACGCTGACGCGCTCGCTGGCATAGGCATCTTCACAGGGCTGAAGGTCGACGACTTGGTCGAGATCAGGGTCGTAAACCACGACCGAAAAACCAGGGCGGGCGGCACCTCGTTCGCGGCGCAAAGCGCCCAGACGTTTTTCGCTGGAAGGCAGATGGTTGCCGTCGACGACGCGTAATTGCCAGCCAGGCAAAATGGCCGAGCAACCCAATTCTTGAATCGTCGGAGCCAGGCGCTGCGCGCTACCAGTTACCAACGCGCGCAACAGCGCAGGTTCGGTTCGGCTGACCTTGTCATAAAGCGCCGCCAGGCTGACGGGAAGATCCTCCATCTGCCGCGCGGCGGCGTGTAGGGAGGGCCGCAAACCCAGAGAAACAAGGGACATCAGCTCAATAATGGTCGAAAACAAAAGCTCGCGCGGGTACTGGCGCTGACGATGTTCTTCGAACACCTGATCAACCCACTCTGCCGCAACGGCCTGCTCCAAAACCAATTTGGCCATGACACTGGCCGGTGCTTTTTTCTCGAACCGCGCTAAAACTTCTGCCCACATCGTCTCGCCGTCCTGACTGGAGTTTTGAGGATTTTATCAAAGACCTTGAAAGGGCTGGCTTTTACAGCGAGTCACTTGGAAATACGGAATGCCGCCAACCCCAAGTAACCAAGGGCTCCTGCCCCGCCATTCGGTGCCTCGCTTAGGCTCGGCATGCCCTCACTCCGGCATTGCTCCGGGGGCCCGCCGCCATCGGCCATCCATGGGCGGGGGCGGCTACCGCGGCATCCTTGCCGCGGTGCCCCCTGCGCAACGCCTGCGTTTGGCCTCTGGGAAAGGGGCAGTAGATCAAAATCAAAAGCCACAGCCACAGCCACAGCAAGATCAAAAGATCGCAGCCTCGTTTCACTCGACAGCTCCTACCGGGGGGAGAGGGTGTACGCGCGCTCCTCACCACTCAACAGGCCGAGCGTTAGCTCGCCTGCAGCTTTTGATCTTGATGCACCGCCCCCTCGAGAGGCCGAGTGGAGGTTCTGCGCAGTGGGCAACCCGGCATGGATGCCGGGTTAGCCGCCCCCGGCCATGGATGGCCGATGGCGGCGGGCCCACGGAGCAGGACCGGAGCGAGGGCATGCCGAGCCTAGGCGAGGCACCGAACGAAAGGGGCAAGAGCCCTTGGTTACTTGGGGCTTTTCCAAGTGACTCGCTGTAAAAGCGAAACCGCAAGCCGCCGCTACCGCAAAAACGGATATACACCCCGACTTTGGCAAAAGAGCAGCGCGCTTACTTCTCAGCGCGTGCCTTCAGGGCTTTCAAAGTATTAAACGGCGCATCCACCACAAACTTGTTAGCAACCATCGACGGAATGCTACCGCCCGGCTCGGTATGCACCTGATAGGTCACTTCGATCTGATCGCCCTTGGGCACGAACTTCCAGAAACCGTCGACCTTGGTAACCCGCACAAAGCCTTTTTCTTCAGGAATATACTTCGGCACACCTTCGAGTTTGCGGGTCAGGCTGCCATCAGCCCCCTCGATGGTGGTCACATGCAGCACCGAATCACGCTCGGTGACCGGCCAAGGGGTATTGAACTGGGTGTAGGTCCAGCTCTGATCACCTTCGTGTTTGAGCAATTTCTGGGTCTTGCATTCGTGAATCCAGGCACAGGCCCCCGGCACGTCTTCCTGCAATGCGCGCAGTTTGGCCACGGTGGTCTTCATCAGCGTGACACCACGGTAGGCCTTGTAATCGGAGCCGGCCACCTCGCTCAGGGAGATCTTGATGCCGTCCTGTTCCTTGGCGACTTTCCAGTCTTCGGCCTGAGCAGCCGTGGTGGCGAACATTACCGTCAAACCACACAGCACAGCCATACGTTGCAGCGAACCCATAGTCTTATTCCTTATTGTTGAAGATCCGTTCGTTGAACACATCACGCCGCCGTCATTTGCTCCCACCAACCCAGCAATTTGATCGCTTCGTCACTGCTGCTTCCGCAGACTTCGATGTCGGCTTCGAACGCCGAACACACTACAGGACGTTCCGGTTTGCCGAAAATGCCGCACAGGTTATCGACAGAGAGTTGTACGCAACGTTCTCCGGCGGGTTTGCCATTGGGCATGCCGGGAATCGGTGAACTGATGGAAGGGGCAATGCAACAGGCGCCACAGCCTTCACGGCATTTCATGACGACGAGCTCCTCGATGGGCGATGTGTTAAAGGTCGTGGCACAGAGTAACCGCTAAAACGCTTGTTTAAAATTGTCTGGACCCGGGTTTTTTCGCTTAAACGAGCGTGACTGACCAGTCTCCGACAAAGCGTCTGGCCAGCGGGTCACGGACGGGAAGAAATTATCGTTTGAACTCGAATTCCAGGGCTGCGCCTTCAACTTCACGGCGCTCTTCGTTGCGCAGTTGCAACTGCATTTCGTTGCTGATCAGCCTTCCGTTGAGCTGAAACGGACCAGCCTTCTCACCAAACATTTGCGGCAATACTGCATCATGCCGGGGCAACGGTACCGTACCGATCGGTTTCAGCTCCTCGGCCATGTCTTGGGGCAGGCTCAAATCCAGGTCGGCCGAAGGAAGCTTGGTTTTCACGATCTCACTGGCGGATTTGGACTTGGAGGCAATCGGCGGTCGCTTTTTCACCTTGGCCGCTTTCTTTTTGACCGGCGCGGCTTTCTTGGTGGGTGCAGGTTTTTTCGAAGTAGCGCTGGCTGCCGGTTTTTCTGTAATGGAAGCTGCCAAGATGCCTTCGGCCGGGAAGGTCATCAGCAGGCAGAAAGATAGCCAGACGGCGGGAAAAATCGGCTTCATGGACCCAACGGTACAAACGGCAGGAGCCATATGCTCGCCTGTTGCACGCGACATGACAAGCTCGGGCAGGAATAACCTGCCCGCCCCATCAAAAGCCGCCGACCATCTCCTGGCAGAGCTGGGTGGCGAGCATGCCCAGGGTCATCAACGCACGCTCGGCTTCACGGTTCCAGGGTGTGCCGCAGTTCAACCGAATGCAGTGATTGAACTGCTCGGTGTTACTGAAAATCAGCCCCGGCGCGATACTGATGCCCTGCTGCAACGCACGAACGTGCAGCTCCTGCGTGTTAACCCGCCCCGGCAGGCTGACCCACAGAATGAAGCCGCCGGTCGGCCGGGTCATCTGCGTGCCTTCCGGGAAGTATTGCTGCACCGCCAGCTGGAAAGCGCTGAGGTTCTTGCGGTACTCCTGACGGATGTAGCGCAAATGCCGGTCGTAGCCGCCGTTCTCCAGGTACGCCGCGATGCCCATCTGCGTGACGCTGCAGGCCGAATGGGTACTGAAGGTCTGCAAACGCTGGATTTCCTGCTGGTACTTGCCGGCAATCATCCAGCCGATCCGCACGCCCGGCGACAGGGTTTTGGAGAAGCTTGAGCAATAGATCACCCGATCCAGCCGATCGTAGGCTTTGAGTGATTTGGTGCGACCCTGCTCGAACATCAGTTCGCCGTAGATATCGTCTTCGACAATCTGAATATCGAAATCCGAGGCCAGGCGCAGCAGTTGCTTTTGCCGCTCTTCGGGCATGGTGCCGCCCAATGGATTGCTCAGACGAGTGGTCAGCACCAACGCCTTGATCGACCACTGGTTGGCCGCCAGCTGCAGGGCTTCAAGGCTCATGCCGGTGGCAGGATCGCTGGGGATCTCGATGACCTTGAGACCCAGCAGGTCGGCCAGTTGCAGCAAACCGTAGTAGGTCGGCGATTCGGCGGCGATCAGGTCGCCCGGGCGGGTCAGCACTCGCAGGGACATTTGCAACGCATCGACGCAGCCGTGGGTAATTACCACTTCCGACGGATCGACCACCACGCCGGCATCGCGCATGCGGATCGCCACTTGTCGGCGCAATGGTTCGAAACCCGGGCTGAACATGTAGCTGAACGCCCGCGGGCTATGGAAACGGGTGACTTTAGCCAGTTGCTGATGCAGCGCCCGCACCGGCAGATAATCAACGCTCGGTACGGCTGCACCCAAGGGAAACACACCCTCGCGGCGGGATTCGACCAGGACTTGTTGGATGATGCTGCTGCGAGTGACCAGACCTGGACGCTCGACCCGGGCGATGTCCGGTGTCGGCGCAGTCAGGGCCGGGGTCTGGTGCACGTAGTAACCGGACTGCGGCCGGGCGCGGATCAGCCCCTGATCCTCGAGGTTGGCGTACGCCTGCAACACCGTCGCATGGCTGACGTTGAGCTGCGAGCTCATCTTGCGCACCGAAGGCACGCGCTCCCCCGGTTGATAGACGCCACGGCGGATGTCTTCGGCCAGTTGTTGAGCAATACGTTGGTAGAGCAAGAGATTGGTCATGACGCAGCACTCGATTTCACGGGCATTTTATTCTTGTGTGAAACAATACCGGAACAGTTTAGAAGTGTACGGGGACAGTTGCCACAATAGTCGACCGTACAGTGCAGTGTCAGCAAAAACTGTACTGCTTTGCGAACCAATTGGCAGCCAAAAAAAACCCGGCGCTGACTGGCAGGCCGGGTTGTAGGAGCTGTCGAGTGAAACGAGGCTGCGATCTTTCCAGGCCCACTTGAATATCAAGAGCAAGATCAAAAGATCGCAGGCTCCGCCAGCTCCTACCGGGCAGCGCCGAGCTGGCCTTTTTCGTCAGAGAACACAATTTCTACCCGACGGTTCTGTGCACGTCCCCGTTCGGAGGCGTTCACGTCGACCGGATATTCATCACCGTAGCCTTCGACCTGAATACGTTTATCGTCGATACCCAAATCCATCAGCACGTCCGCCACCGATTGCGCACGGTCACGGGACAGCTTGAGGTTTTCCTGCTTGCCGCCGGTACTGTCGGCGTAGCCTTCGATGCGCACCACGCGCTTGGGGTTGAGCTGCAGGAACTGCACGATCTTCAACACCACGCGGTTCGCCGAGTTTTTCAACTCCGCTTCGCCCGTGTCGAACAACACGTCGCCCAAGGTCATCACCAAGCCACGGTCGGTCTGGGTGGTCGCCAGCGCGACAATCTGTTCTTCGAGCCACTTGCCCTGCTGCTGCACGCTGAGCAGTTTGGATTCGCGCAGGGCCAGTTGCAGGCGCTGACGCTCCAGTTCGAGCTTCGCAGCACGTTCTTCGTTGAGCACCTGATTGGTGTGTTCGCGCGCGATTTCGCTGTAGCGCTCACTCAAGTAAGCGTAATGCAGCACGTCCGATCCACTGCCCCAATAGCTGGACAGACGATCGGCACGGGCCAGCGACTCACCGGCGCGAATCACGTCCTTGGGCGCGATTCGCAGCACGTTGGAATCTTCCTTGACCTGCTGGAAGTCAGTACTGGCCTGCTGCAACGCGGCCTCGCTGTGTTGACCGGCACAACCACAGAGGCTGGCGCAGCCTGCCAGGATCAAACCGCCCAGGGCTTTGGTCTTGAGGCTCATTGGGCATCTCCCAGTTGCTTGCGCAGGCGAGTGATGCGGGTATTGAGCACGTTCAACTGCTCCTCGCTCTTGAGGGTCAGAACCTGGGCTTCGGCCAGACGCGCGTCCAGCTCGGCCTGCTCGGCCCGCATGCGCGCGTTCTTGAAGGATTGGTCGTTCATGCTGCCCTTGGCGCGGTTGAACTTGTCTTCGGCCAGTTTCATTTCCGGCACGTCGGCGGCTGTGGCGCCCACGGCCTTGGCCTGCTCGAGTGCCTGTTCGGTCAGGCGCATTTGTTCATTCGGCGCCGGATCGGCTGCACAACCCGCCAGAGCCAGAACGGCCAGGGCAGCGAAAAGAGGTCGAATACTCACTAAAAATCCCTACTGTTTTGGGGTACTGACAGGTTGTTGCTGCGGTTGTGAGAGCTGCGCCTTCCAGCGCTCGATATTGCGTTGCAGCACGGCTTCCGTCAGTCCGGACGCGGGCAATTCTGTCATCTTTTTGGCCAGCTGTCCGCGCAACCACGGATCGTTGCAGGCGGAGTTGTGGGAAACCGCGAGGAACAGGCCGGGTTTGTCGATCGGTTGTGGACGGGCGATCAGGTCGTTGGCCAGGTTAAGTGTCTGCGCAGCCGCCATGCCCGAGTAGCGTCCGGCAAGGACAAATTCCACCTCGCCCAGCAGCAATTTCTGAAAGGCCTGGGTCAGGTTAGGCGTACGGGCGAGGGTCAATTGCTGCTCGGCGAATACGCCAAATGCCGGGGTCATACGAGACTTTTCCGACAATGCGCCGGGATGACCGTGAAGGTCCTGCGCTTCGTTGTAGACCAGCGTCGAGTCTTTGCGGGTCCAGACCAGGTAATCGTTTTCCAGTAACGGAGGATGAATGTAATCCAGAGTGTCCAGCTCACTGACCGTCAATGACGCATCCGCCAGCATGTCCATGCGCCCACTGCGCACTTCGTCCAGAGCCTGAGAGCGTTTGCCGGCGTAAAGCAGTTCGACCTTGATCCCCAGCTCCCCCGCCACTTGCTGCAACAGGTCAGCACTGGCACCGATCAGGTGCTTGGGGTTTTGCGGGTCTTGCCACAGGTACGGCGGCGCGTCCGGGCTGCCGGTCACCACCAGGCGTTCGCACTTGCCCGCGGCGACGGACAGCGCCGGCAACACCGTCAGCCCCATTAGCAAAGACCAGCCGTAAACGCGGCGCAGATCCATGGCGACACTCTCCCACTCAAATCCGGAACAAAAAAAAGCCCGACCAAAAGGTCGGGCTCTTTATAAGTCAGGCCGCTGGATTAGACCAGCTTCTCGAACTCAGGGATTGCTTCGAACAGGTCCGCCACCAGGCCGTAATCGGCCACCTGGAAGATCGGCGCTTCTTCGTCCTTGTTGATCGCGACGATCACTTTGGAGTCTTTCATGCCGGCCAGGTGCTGGATCGCGCCGGAGATACCGACGGCGATGTACAGCTGTGGAGCAACGATCTTGCCGGTCTGACCGACCTGCATGTCGTTGGGTACGAAACCGGCGTCGACCGCGGCGCGGGAAGCACCGACGGCAGCGCCCAGCTTGTCAGCCAGGGCGTACAGGTGTTTGAAGTTGTCGCCGTTCTGCATGCCGCGGCCGCCGGAAACGACGATCTTGGCAGCGGTCAGTTCCGGACGATCGGACTTGGCCAGTTCTTCGCCGACGAAGCTGGAAATACCAGTATCGTGAGCACCTGCAACGGCTTCAACAGCCGCCGAACCACCTTCAGCCACCACCGGGTCGAAACCGGTAGCACGAACGGTGATGACTTTGACCGCAGCGTTCGATTGAACGGTTGCGATGGCGTTACCGGCGTAGATCGGGCGCTTGAAAGTGTCAGCGCTTTCGACCGAGATGATCTCGGAGATCTGGTCAACGTCCAACTGAGCGGCAACGCGCGGCAGGATGTTTTTGCCGTTGGACGTGGCAGCAGCCAGGATGTGGCTGTAGCCCTTGCCCAACTCGGCAACCAGAGGAGCAACGTTTTCCGGCAGTTGGTGAGTGTAGGCGGCGTTATCGGCCACCAGCACTTTAGCCACGCCAGCGATTTTCGCAGCGGCTTCAGCCACGGCGCCAGCGCCCTGACCTGCAACCAGAACGTGGATGTCACCACCGATTTTAACGGCGGCAGCCACGGTGTTCAGCGTGGCCGGGGCCAGCACTTTGTTGTCGTGTTCTGCGATTACCAAGATAGTCATGATTAGATTACCTTCGCTTCGTTTTTCAGTTTCTCGACCAGTTCAGCCACCGACTTGACCTTGATACCCGCGCTGCGTGCAGCTGGCGCTTCGACTTTCACGGTCTTGTTGGTGGAGGCGGTGGAAACGCCCAAAGCGTCCGGAGTCAGCACTTCGAGAGGCTTCTTCTTGGCTTTCATGATGTTTGGCAGGGACGCGTAGCGCGGCTCGTTCAAACGCAGGTCGGTGGTGACGATGGCCGGCAGTTTCAGGGAAACCGTCTGCGCGCCGCCGTCGACTTCGCGAGTCACGGCAACCGTGTCGCCGCTGATTTCGACTTTGGACGCGAACGTGCCCTGACCGTAGCCGCTCAATGCCGCGAGCATCTGGCCAGTCTGGTTGTTGTCGCTGTCGATGGCTTGTTTGCCAAGGATCACCAGCTGAGGCTGTTCCTTGTCGACAACAGCCTTGAGCAGCTTGGCAACGGCCAGCGAAGTCAGGTCTTCAGCGGATTCGACGAGGATGGCGCGGTCGGCACCCAGAGCCAGCGCGGTGCGCAGTTGCTCTTGAGCGGTGGACGGGCCGATGGAGACGACGACGATTTCAGTCGCAACACCTTTCTCTTTCAGGCGTACGGCTTCTTCCACTGCGATTTCGCAGAACGGGTTCATCGACATCTTGACGTTGGCGAGGTCGACGCCGGAATTGTCCGCCTTGACGCGAACCTTGACGTTGTAATCCACAACGCGTTTGACAGCTACAAGAACCTTCATGGATTCCTCGTTACTCTCCGGTGAAAAGAAAGTCGCCTAGGCGAACCTGGCGGTTTGATGCTCATCGGCGCAAGGGCACCTCTAAAAACGCTGGCAAAGGTGTCAAGTGACAAGCGCTCACGATGAAGATGACCGTTCGTCAGTGGTGACTGACGAGTCATTCATTATCGCGGCGTGTAAACTGCGCGCCAGAACCTGCGCTGCGCATCACCTTGTACTGCCATCGCCCTGTCTTTAGAGGTGCTCTTGATACCAACAGTCAGCCTACGGCGAGCGCAAAACCGACCGTATCTTGACCGGAACACCTATTCCGGTCAATACGGCAAAATGGCCAGTCATAAGCCGCGTGACTTTGATTTCTCTGGCTTTGAGCCGATTCAAACAAACGTTTGTATTGGACGCTAGGAGTGGTGTAGATATAATGCGCCACCTTAGAGAGAAAGGTGGCTCATCGATTGTCCTCTTCCTGCATTGCGCAGGGATTCATGGATGCGACACCAAACCTCCAATTAGAAAAAAAACTGTTGAGCCTTGAGTAGGAGATAACCTGTGGAACGCGAATACATGGAATTCGACGTGGTCATCGTCGGTGCCGGCCCCGCTGGTCTTTCCGCCGCCTGCCGATTGAAGCAGAAGGCCGCCGAAGCCGGTAAGGAAATCAGCGTCTGCGTGGTCGAAAAAGGCTCCGAAGTCGGTGCTCACATCCTGTCCGGCGCCGTGTTCGAACCACGCGCCCTGAACGAATTGTTCCCGGACTGGAAAGAACTCGGCGCGCCGCTGAACACGCCGGTCACTCGCGATGACATCTTCGTTCTCAAGAACGCTGACAGTGCGCAGAAGATTCCTGACCTCTTTGTGCCCAAGACCATGCACAACGAAGGCAACTACATCATTTCCCTGGGCAACCTGTGCCGCTGGCTGGCTCAGCAGGCCGAGAACCTGGGCGTGGAAATCTACCCAGGCTTCGCCGCTCAGGAAGCGCTGTTCGACGAGAACGGCGTGGTCCGCGGGATTATCACCGGCGATCTGGGCGTTGATCGCGAAGGCAATCCGAAAGAAGGCCTGTACACCCCAGGCATGGAACTGCGTGGCAAGTACACGCTGTTCGCCGAAGGTTGCCGTGGCCACATCGGCAAGCAACTGATCAAGCGCTTCAACCTCGACAGCGATGCCGACGCACAGCACTACGGCATCGGCCTGAAAGAAATCTGGGAAATCGACCCGGCCAAGCATCAACCAGGCCTGGTGGTCCACACCGCCGGTTGGCCGCTGGATATCATGGGCACCGAGAACACCGGCGGCTCGTTCCTCTATCACCTGGAAAACAACCAGGTCGTAGTCGGTCTGATCGTCGACCTGTCTTACAGCAACACTTACCTGTCGCCGTTCGACGAGTTCCAGCGCCTCAAGCATCACCCGGTGCTCAAGCAGTACCTGGAAGGCGGCAAGCGCATCAGCTACGGCGCTCGCGCCATCAGCAAAGGCGGCCTGAACTCACTGCCGAAAATGGTCTTCAAGGGCGGCGCGCTGATCGGTTGCGACCTCGGCACCCTGAACTTCGCCAAGATCAAAGGCAGCCACACCGCGATGAAGTCCGGCATGCTCGCCGCTGAATCCGTGGCCGAAGCGCTGTTCGCTGAAAAAGACGGCACCGAAGAGCTGACCACTTACGTCGACGCGTTCAAGAAGAGCTGGCTCTACGACGAACTGTTCGCCAGCCGCAACTTCGGCCCGGCGATCCACAAGTTCGGCGCCATCGTCGGCGGCGGTTTCAACTGGCTCGACCAGAACATCTTCGGCGGCAAACTGCCGTTCACCTTGCACGACACCAAGCCGGATTACGCTTGCCTCAAGCTTGCGGCCGACTGCAAGAAGATCGACTACCCGAAACCGGACGGCAAGATCAGCTTCGACAAACTCAGCTCGGTGTTCATCTCGGGTACCAACCATGAAGAAGAGCAGCCGTGCCACCTGAAGCTGACCGACCCGAGCATCCCGATCGCCAAGAACCTGCCGCTCTACGATGAGCCTGCCCAGCGTTACTGCCCGGCCGGCGTGTACGAAGTGGTGACCATGGAAGACGGTGAGAAGCGCTTCCAGATCAACGCCCAGAACTGCGTTCACTGCAAGACCTGCGACATCAAGGACCCTGCACAGAACATTACCTGGGTGGCGCCGGAAGGCTCTGGTGGCCCGACTTACCCGAACATGTAAGTCGAATGGCTGAACATCAAGGCTCCCGAACGGGGGCCTTTTTGTTGCCTGCGATTCAAGCCACACCACAAACCAATGTGGGAGCGAGCTTGGTCCGGGCGGCGTTCCGACGATGGCGGCTTACTATTCAACATTGATGTCGACTGATACACCGCAATCGCGAGCAAGCTCGCTCCCACAGGGGGATCAGCGGTGTGTCAGGCAGCGCGCTCATCCCCCGGATTACGCTCAAAGTAGCGCTTGTACTCACGACTGAACTGCGACGTACTTTGATACCCGACCCGATGCGCCACCTGCGCCACGCCCAATCCCTCGCCCAGCAATAACTGCTGGGCCCTGAGCAAACGCAATCGCTTCAAATACTGCACTGGCGACAACAACGTGCTGCGTTTGAAATGCTCATGAAAGGCCGACGCACTCATGTTCGCGCAACTGGCCAGGGTTTCGACGTTCAGCGGCTCGGTGTAATGCGCATGCAGATGGCTGAGCGATGCCGCGATCCGGGCGAATTGACCCTGTTGCTCGACCAGCGCCCGCAGCACATCGGCTTGCGGCCCGCGCAAGGCGACGAACAACAACTCGCGCAATCGCGCCTGCCCCATAACCTGGCATTCCAGCGGATCGTGCAGGCAACGCAGCAGCCGTTCAACACAACCACGCATCGCATCGTCGAGCACTGCCGAGGTCATCGACTCGGGTGTCTGCGCAGGAATATTGCGCCCCGGCGCCAGCCCCATGGCCAAGACCAACTCACCGAGCAACACCCGGTCAATGGCAATGGAAACGCCCAGCATCGGGCCATCGGGTGCTGAAAACGTCTCGCACTCGAACGGCACCGGCAATGCCTGAATCAAATAATGCCCAGCACCGTACTCCAGCGTCCGCGGCCCCAGATACGCCAGTTTGCTGCCCTGCGCGATGATGACCAGACTCGGCTCGTAAATCTGCGGGCCGCGAGCCACATCACAACTGGCCCGCAAAACCTGCACACCCGGCAACGCCGTGGGAGCGAAACCGTCGCGATTAGTCAAAGGCTGAATCAGCGAAACCAGCGTGGCATTGGCATCCAGATGACGGGTCAACAACATGAGAGTTCTTCACAAAAAAGTCGCGGAAATAGGGATGAAAGCATCATCGCAGGTCTGATGGCCAATGCGACCCATTGAAGGCTGATGCCGGAGGATTAGGCATGACACCCGGAGGAATCGCCATGGCCGGTGGCCGGTACGGAGCCCAGAATGCGCCACCTCACCCGTCACAGCTTTTGCGAGGTTCATCATGTACACCGCCATCGGATACGCCGCCCAGTCGGCCACCACTCCCCTCGCCCCCGTGAAATTCGAACGCCGCAGCCCTCGGGCCGACGACGTTGCGATCGATATTCTCTACTGCGGCGTCTGCCATTCCGACATCCATCAGGCACGCAACGAGTGGGGCATTGCCGTTTACCCACTGATGCCCGGCCACGAGATCGTAGGCAAAGTTACCGCCATCGGTGCGAATGTCACCAAGCACAAAGTCGGCGATCTGGTGGGCGTCGGGTGCATGGTTGATTCGTGCCGCAGCTGCGAAGCCTGCCAATCGAACTTCGAGCAATACTGCCTCGAAGGTCCGACCATGACTTACGCCACCCCGGACCGCGTCGATGGCAGCAACACCATGGGCGGTTATTCCGACAGCATCGTGGTCAGCGAACACTTCGTGGTGCGCATCCCGGAAAAACTCGACCCGGCCAGCGCCGCGCCGATCCTGTGTGCCGGCATCACCACCTACTCGCCGCTCAAGCACTACGGCGTGAAGGCAGGCGATAAGGTCGGGATTCTCGGCATGGGCGGCCTCGGCCACATGGGCATCAAGTTCGCCAAGGCAATGGGCGCGGAAGTGACGCTCTTCACTCGCTCGGCGAGCAAGGCTGAAGAAGGTCGTCGCCAAGGTGCGGACCACGTGATCGTGTCCACCGATGCCGAACAGATGAAGGCCGCGGCAGGACATTTCGACTTCCTGCTGGACACCATTCCGGTGCAGCACGACCTCAACCCCTACCTCGATACGCTGCGTTTCGACGGCGTGCACATTCTGGTCGGGCTGATCGAACCGGTCGATCCACCGGTCCACGCTGGCAAACTGGTGATGAGCCGTCGCGTATTGGCGGGCTCACTGATCGGCGGCATCGCCGAAACCCAGGAGGTGCTGGATTTCTGCGCCGAGCACAACATCACCTGCGACATCGAAATGCTCGACATCCGCCAGATCAACGAGGCTTTCGCCCGCATGATCGCGGGTGACGTGAAGTACCGCTTCGTCATCGATATGGCAACGCTGAAGGTTTAAACCTTCGCGCCAAGTTCTGCCGAGAGCCGGGCTGTGACCCCTTTGATCAGGGGAATCAGCTCGGCCATTTTTTCCAGCGGCATATACGGCACGGTGCTGGCGATGCTGATGCCGGCGACGATGCGTTTGCTGGCATCGCGAATTGGCGCCGCTACACAGCGGATCGACGGTTCGTTATCTTCCAGATCGAACGCATAACCGCCCGCCACATACTCGACCATGCGCTGCTGAAACTGCTCCCAGGACTGCTCCGGGTGCTGCGGCCAGAACTGATTTTTCCCACCCGCCGGCAAGCTGACTTCGTACAGCCGCTGCCATTCTTCCTGCGTGTCATCGAGCATCAGCGCCTTGCCGATCCCGGTGCGCGCCAACGGCATGCGATGACCAACCCGCGAACGCATTTCCGGGCCATTGCGCCCCGGATTCTTGTGCAGGTACAGCACCTCGTCGCCTTCACGAATCGCCAGGTGAATGGTGTCGCCGGTCAACGCCGACAACTCATCCAGATACGGCCCGGCCAATGTGACCAGCGGCAATTCTTCACGCGCCTGGAAGCCCAGCTCGATCAACTTCGGCCCCAACAGATAACCGACTTGCGGCACCACACGCAGATAACGCTCGTCCACCAGGCAACTGGCCAGACGATGGGTGGTGCTGCGTGTCGTGCCGATCAACCGGGCGATTTCCTTGAGATCGCGGGCGCCACTGGCCACCGCCTGAACCACACCCAGACCACGAAGCAATGTCTGGGTGCCGGTCGGTGCGGCGTCCTTGGCGATTTTTGGGGCGTCTTCCTGCATATCCAGCCTTTACCGTTGAGCGAGTGAACGGGCGGCATTATGGTCGCCCGCATGCCGCAACTACAACTTGATACGCTCGACTTTGCCGACCAGCAAGATGTAGGAAAGCGCGCCAATCAACGCCAGAACCGAGATATAGGTGATCGCGGGAGCGAACGAATCACCGGTAGCGAGGAAACCGATGACGATCGGCGTGGTAATCGCCGACAGGTTGCCGATGAAGTTGAACACCCCACCGGTCAACCCGAGCAATCGCGCCGGGGCCAACGTTGAAACCAGCGACCAGGTGATCGAAGCCAGCCCGTTACCGAAGAACGCCAACGCGAGGAAGGCAATCACCAGCGGTGTCGACTCGACGAAGTTGGCGCCGATGATCGAAGTGGAAATCAGCAGGCCGCCAATGATCGGCAACTTGCGGGCGAAACCCACGGTGTAGCCGCGGCGGATCAGCCAGTCGGAAAAGAACCCCGAACAGAGCACACCGACGAAGGCGGCGAGAAACGGCAGCGACGCCAACAGGCCGGACTTGATGAAGTCCATGCCGCGATATTTCACCAGGTAGGTCGGGAACCACGTCAGAAAAAACCACAACGTCGAGTTGAGGCAGAACTGGCCGAGGTAGATGCCCCACAATTTGCGTTTGGTCAGAACGATGCCGAGGTCGATCCAGCTGAATTTGGCTTTGACCTTGGCTTGTTCAGCCTGGATATCCACCAGCCCGCCGCCCTCGCGGATCAGCTCGATTTCAGCGTCATTGGCGCCTTTGAAATCCCGTGGTTCGCGATACACCGCGTACCAGATGACCGCCCAGAGAATACCCACCGCACCGGTGCTGACAAACACCATGTGCCAACCATATTGATGCTGCAGCCAGGCCAATACCGGTGTCAGGAACGCCAGACCGACGAACTGCCCGGAAGTGTAGAAACCAATGGCCGTGGCGCGTTCGCGCTCGGGAAACCAGGTGGTGACCACACGGCTGTTGATCGGATACGCGGGTGCTTCCAGCGCACCGACCGCCATACGCAATACGAACAGTGCGATGAAGCTGGCGGCGAAGCCGAGCATCACCGTGGCGATCGACCACAGCAGCAATGCGACGCTATAAAGAATCCGCGGCGGCACCCGATCCACCAGCCAGCCGCCGGGGATTTGCATGGCGGCATAGGTCCAGCCGAATGCCGAGAAAATCAGCCCGACATGAATCGGATCGATGCCCAGTTCGCTGGTGAGTGCCGGGGCGGCGATGGACAGGTTGCTTCGGTCCAGGTAGTTGATCACCACGGTGATAAACAGCAGCACCATGATGAAAAAACGCTTGCGACTGGGCGTCACCAACGACGCCTGCCCGGTGAGGGTTTGCGGGTGCATGGGGAATGCCTCTTCTTATCTTTATTGAGGTCGATGTAAAGACTTGCACTGCACCCTGTGGGAGCGGGCTTGCTCGCGAATGCGGTGTATCAGCCACCATTTAAGTCGACTGACCCACCGCTTTCGCGAGCAAGCCCGCTCCCACAGGGGGAATGTGTGGAGTCAGGGGGAACTCACCACTCGGCAAAACTGCCATCGGCATGGCGCCAGATCGGGTTGCGCCAGCGGTGGCCGACCGCCGCGCGTTCGATGACGTATTCCTCGTTGATCTCGATCCCCAGGCCCGGGCCGTTGGGGATTTTCACAAAGCCTTTGTCGTAGTCGAACACCCGCGGATCCTTGACGTAATCCAGCAGGTCATTGCTCTCGTTGTAATGAATGCCCAGGCTCTGCTCCTGGATGAACGCGTTGTAGCAAACCGCATCCAGCTGCAAACACGCCGCCAGTGCAATCGGGCCCAACGGGCAATGCAGCGCCAGCGCCACGTCGTAGGCTTCGGCCATGTTGGCGATCTTGCGGGTTTCGGTGATACCGCCGGCGTGAGACGCGTCCGGCTGGATGATGTCGACGTAACCTTCGCTGAGCACACGCTTGAAATCCCAGCGCGAGAACAACCGCTCGCCGAGAGCAATCGGCGTGCTGGTCAGCGGCGCCAATTCTTTCAGCGCTTCGTAGTTTTCGCTGAGCACCGGCTCTTCGATGAACATCAGTTTGTACGGGTCGAGTTCCTTCATCAGCACCTTGGCCATGGGCTTGTGCACCCGGCCATGGAAGTCCACGCCGATGCCGACGTTCGGCCCCACCGCATCGCGCACGGCCGCGACGTTGGCCAGGGCCAGGTCGACTTTCTCGAAGGAATCGAGGAATTGCAGTTCTTCGGTGCCGTTCATTTTCACCGCAGTGAAACCACGCTCGACGGCCTCTTTCGCGGCGCGAGCGGTGTCCGCCGGCCGGTCGCCGCCGATCCACGAATAGACGCGAATCTTGTCCCGCACCTGACCGCCCAGCAGATCGCTGACCGACACACCCAGGGCCTTGCCCTTGATGTCCCACAACGCCTGATCAATACCGGCCAGCGCACTCATGTGGATTGCGCCGCCCCGGTAGAAGCCGCCGCGATAAAGCACGGTCCAGATGTCTTCGATGTTGCGTGGGTCTTTGCCGATCAGGTAGTCGGACAATTCTTCAACGGCGGCGGCGACAGTGTGAGCGCGGCCTTCGACCACGGGTTCGCCCCAGCCGGTCACGCCCTCGTCGGTTTCGACCTTGAGGAAGCACCAGCGCGGCGGAACGATGAAGGTGGTCAGTTTGGTGATTTTCATCTTGTGCTCTCTTTTTATAAGTGCAGCTCTTATAGATGTAGCGCGCTCGGCGCCAAAAAGTCTTAACGCAGAGCGTTCCATGCAGCGACATATGCCTTGGCGTTTACTGCCACTTCCTCAGGTGTCATGCCCGGCTTGAACAACCCGGAACCGAGGCCGAAGCCTTTGACGCCCGCGTCGATAAACACCTGCATGTTGTCCGGCGTGATCCCGCCGACCGGTGCCAGAATCGTTCCCGCAGGCAACACCGCGAGCCAGGCTTTGACGACTGCCGGGCCCATCTGCTCGGCCGGGAACATCTTCAGTACGTCCGCCCCTTCGGCCAATGCGGCGAAGGCTTCAGTCGGCGTGGCCACACCCGGCGACAGGAACAACCCCGCCGCTTTCGCTGCGCGCAACACCTTGGGATCGCTGTGCGGCATGACGATCACTTGCCCCCCCGCTGCTTTCACTTGCTCGACCTGTTCCGGCGTCAACACCGTGCCCGCACCGATCAGGCAATCAGCGGGCAAGGTACTGCGCAGGATGCGGATACTTTCGTACGGCTCAGGGGAATTGAGCGGCACTTCGATGACGCGAAATCCGGCGGCGTAAAGGACTTCGCCGATGGCTGCCGCTTCTTGCGGGCGCAAGCCACGCAAAATCGCGATCAGACCGTTTTGCGCCAATGCTTGCTTGAGCATGTCAGACCTCCAGTCAGGTTTAACGGGATGGGTTGGGTGTGATCAGTCCGGCGGCAACCGCCAACTGCCACAAGCCGCGTTCGGTGGCCTGCTCGGCCAGGGTCACCCGGGCAAAACCGCAGGCGTCGAGCGCCCGGCTGTAGCGGGCACAGAGTTGGGCATTACCGATGAGGACGATCGAAGGCAGATGAACGCTGTTGCGTCGGCGGCGCTGAACACTCGCCAACGCAGACAGTTCATGGCCGATCAACAAGCCGGACAAGTAATCCGGTTGGGCGGTGGCGCTGAGTTCGCCAGTCAACCCGAGGCTGCGGGCACTGAACAATGTCGACAACGGCCCGATTTCGCCATCCGCCGACAGGGCCACCTGCACACCACGATCAAAGGCCTGGCCATCGAAGGACGCGCCCTTTTGCTGGGTGCGCCCCAAAATGCTGTGTTCGCTGAGCACGGCGAAGACTTCGCCGGTCATGAAGGTATCGAAATGCACGATGCAGCCGTCGGCCACTTCCACCCATTTCGAATGACTGCCCGGCAGGCCGATCAACAGATCACCACCCGCCTCGGCCGGTAGATTCTGCAGCACGCCGAGCACTTGGGTTTCTTCGCCACGCATCACGTTTGGCAGGCGCGAACGCTGAATCACGCCCGGCACGATGTGCACATCGACACCGCGAAGACTGCGAACCGTTTGTAGGGAGATTCCGAGATTGGCGACGTTCGCCGGCATATCGCGGTAAGCCGCTTCACGCCAACCTTGTGCGCTGCCGACCATGCCGCACGCAATCACCGGCAAATCGGGCTGCGCGTCAAGCCAGTCACCGCAGGCCTCATCGAAGGCCAGTTCAAAACCGTCGGTACATTCCTGACCCGCAATCATTCGCGGCGTCCTGGGCAGCTGCATGATCCCCGACGACAGCGAACGCTGTTCGAGCACCAGGCCACCTGCGGCGAGTTTGTAAGCACGTAATGAGGTTGTCCCCCAATCGAGCGCGATCAATTGCGCCAGCATCGCTTCACCTGTTTTGTTTATTGGCAGTGAGTGAGCTGGACTATAAACCCGGACGCATAAAAATCTCAATATATAAATATCGATCCCATATATTGAGACGAGATCAAAAAAAGATCGCAGCCTTCGGCAGCTCCTTGGATAGGTGTAGGAGCTGCCGAAGGCTGCGATCTTTAATAGACGCCGGTTGCGATCTAGCCCTCGGCAAACTCCCGCAACACCGCCCCATCCATCCGATACCGCACCCACTCTTCCTGCGGCTGAGCACCCAACGACTTGTAGAACTCGATCGCCGGTTTGTTCCAGTCCAGCACACTCCACTCAAATCGGCCGCAATCATTGGCGCAGGCGATTTTCGCCAGGTGACGCAACAAGGTTTTACCCGCGCCGCCGCCACGCTGACCGGGGGTGATGTAGAGGTCTTCGAGGTACAGGCAGTTGCTGCCGAGCCACGTGGAATAGCTGAAGAAAAACACGGCAAAGCCGATTGGCGAGCCATCGCGCAGGCAGATCAGCCCGTGGGCGGTGGCGCCTTCGCTGAACAGGCTGCGCTCGATGTCGGCGACGCTGGCGATGACTTCGTGGCGGGCACGTTCGTAGTCGGCCAGTTCGGTGATGAACCCGAGGATTTGCGGTGCATCGCTCGGGGTCGCCGGGCGGATCTCGATCGTCATGGACGTGCCTTCGTCAAAAGTTGAAAACGCCATACTAAGTCGGCGAGCGACGCTCGTCACACTGGAAATTCAAAGCTGATCCATGGAGCATGTGTAGCTGCTACAGGGCTATGTCGCTGCAAAAGACGTTTTCACTTAACAGGATGTTTATGAACACTGATGCTTTCGCACCACTGCAACTCCTCGCTGCGCAACTGCTGCCCCACGCGCTGGAACCCTCAGAGGACGGCGCCCATGATCTGTCGCACTTGCAGCGGGTCTGGCACAACGTGCGTACGCTTCATGCTGAAGAAGGTGGCGATCTTGAGGTGCTGCTCGCAGCGGTGCTTTTGCACGATTGCGTGGCGGTAGAGAAGAACTCGCCGCTGCGTTCTCAGGCCTCGCGGCTGGCCGCCGAGAAGGCATCGAAATTGTTGGCGGACATGGCCTGGCCAGACGTAAAAGTCAGCGCGGTTGCCCATGCCATCGAAGCACACAGTTTTTCCGCCAACATCGCGCCAACCACGCTCGAAGCGAAAATCATGCAGGACGCCGACCGCCTCGACTCCCTTGGCATGCTCGGCGTGGCGCGCACCTTTTACATCGCCGGACGTATGGGTAGCGCGTTGTACGACCCGCAAGACCCTGAGGCGAAGGCACGGGAATACGATGACAAACGTTTTTGCCTCGACCATTTCCAGACCAAACTGCTGCACCTGGCGGATGGATTCCAGACGACCACCGGCCAGCGTCTGGCGCAGACTCGCCACGAACGGTTGAAGGGGTTCATGGAGTTGTTCAAGGAAGAAATTGGCGCCTGCTGAAGGCTTTACTCCGGCCAGCGCTAACCCTGAAATCGATAACCTCAGACCTAACATCGACGCCGTGCGTGATAGATAGATGAAGCTCTCTTCTATCGGGTCAAGGAACCGCGTCATGCCTAGCGCAACCCCCCAAGTCTCAAGCAGGTTGTTCGGCCTGTTTTGCCTGGCCAGCTACTTGCTGTCGCTGTCCTATGGCTCGACCTTTTTGCTGTCGTTGTTGATCGGTTCCCGCGGCGGCAACGAGCACGATGCCGGCAGCGTGATTTCGGCGGCGATGCTCAGCACCTTTGCCGCCGTTATTGTTTCCGGGCACTTGTCCGACCTGCTCGGTGCTGCCCGCTCGATTGCGCTGTTCGGCACTCTGCTGGTGGCCGCCAGCCTGGGCTTCGCCCTGGCGCCAGGCTTTGGCAATCTGCTGTTGTTTTTCGGACTCTTGCTGGGGCTGGGTTGGGGCGTGTTCTATACCCTCGGGCCGATCATTGTGGCGAGTCTGGTAACGCCTGCCCAACGCGCGAAATACTTTGCGCTGCTGTCGGGCAGCATGATGACCGGGATCGGCAGCGGTCCCTTGTTAGGCCGCGCTGCCAGTGCCCTCGGGTATCCGATCACCGCGGCGTTTTACCTCGCGGCGCTGGCCAGCCTGATCGGTGTGTTGCTGTTCTGGCGGTTGGATTCGCAACTGAGAAAAGCGCCCGCCCACGCGGCAGCGGTGTCACGAATTTCCTGGCGTGCAGCGGCGCAAGTGCTGTCGTCCAGAGCGGTGTTCCCGATCATCATGGTCGGTCTCGGCGGCTGCGTTTTCGGCGGTCTGTCGAGTTTTCAAACCAGCTACGCGGCGGCGCGTTCACTCGACTATTCACTGTTCTTCCTAGGCTTCATGAGCGCAGCGATCAGCAGCCGAATGCTGATCGCCGGTTTCGTGGTCAAGCGCGACCCGTTCTGGGCGTCCTGCCTGCTGTCGGGCTTGATGATGGGCTCGATCCTGATGTTCGGGTTTGTCGTCGACGACGGGTTCAGCTACGTGCTGGCGGCGGTGATGCTCGGGGTCGGTTACGGGCTGACCTATTCGGTGATCAATGGCCTGGCGGCCAACGAGGCGCCGAACGGCACCACCGCGCAATCCTTGCTGCTGTTCAGCCTGTCCTACTTTATCGGCGTGTTTGGTTTTCCGTTGCTGGCCGGGAAAATCATCGTGGAACAGGGGATGGCGACGCTGTTGCTCACGGTGTTGGCGGTTGCTGTATTGAATTGGCTGATCAGCGTCGGCCGGCTGGTCTGGCGTCGAGCCGTTACCAGCAAAGCGTTGCAGCAGGCCTAGACCGTTCGTCGTTCATCAGGCACCAATCCAAATCGGGGGCGGACCAATATCAGATAAGGACTCTAATTAAATGGACCTATCCACATCCATGAAGAGGTAACCATGAACGCCGATAAAAACCTTGAGAAAGAAGTCCTGACCCGTCTGCTGCATGCCCATCCAAGCGGCTTGGGCAAAGAGGTCCTGGACAATTACCGGGGGGAGAGAGACGTGGCCAGCACCCTCGCCACGCTGCAGGATCGTGGATTGATCCAGCATGGTCATGTGATCTGCAACGAGGCCGGTGAGCACTCGTTGAACTTGCCGATCAAACTCAGTGCCGCAGGGGTGGAGGCGGCGCGCAAGCTGGACGTTTAATAACGGATGTAGGAGCTGGCGAAGCCTGCGATCTTTTGATCTTCAAGCATTCAAAGCAAAAGATCGCAGCCTGCGGCAGCTCCTACGAGCAGCAGGAGAAATCCCATGCCTCGTGGAAGCAAAGACAAATACACCGCCGAGCAGAAACGCAAGGCCGAGCACATCGAAGAGAGCTACGAGCACAAGGGTGTCTCGAAAGAGGAAGCAGAAGCCCGAGCCTGGGCGACGGTGAACAAGCAGTCGGGTGGCGGTGAACGCAAAAGTGGTTCGGGACGCAGGAAACCGGCGAGTGCCAAGGCCGAAGATCGCAAGGAATCATCGCGCAGAGCGGTGGCCAGCCGTGAAGGTCATTCGCGAAACAGCAAGGCTTCGCGCGAAACCCAGACCGTCGACAGTTTGATGAAAGAAGCCCGGGCGAAGAAGATTCCGGGACGGTCGGGCATGCGCAAGCAGGAGTTGATCGAGGCGTTGCGCAAGGCCGGGTAAGGCCCTTTCATGTGTTGAGTTTGAAGGCCCCTTCGCGAGCAAGCCCGCTCCCACACTTGATCGAGTTATCTGAATAAACGCGATCAAATGTGGGAGCGGCTTGCTCGCGAAGACGGCCGATCAGGCGTCGAAAGTCTTACGAATTAACGCGTCAACCTCAGCAGTCCCCGGCGAAGTCGCCGGCCCCCATCTAGTCACCGCCAACGCCGCAGCCGCATTAGCCCGCCGCGCCGCGTCAACCGGGACCAACCCTTGCGCCAACCCGGCTACAAACACCCCGGCATGCGCGTCCCCCGCGCCGTTGCTGTCCACCGCCTCAACCTTGAAACCCGGCACATGCTGGCGGTTTCCACGCAGGCTGATCCAGCACCCTTGCGGGCCGTCACGAACCACCATCAACACGTCGGCCGGCAGATGATCAGCCAACCGGTTCAACGCCTCGGCAATGTCCGGCGCACCGGTAAATTTCAACGCCTCGACACTGTTGCTGGTCCACAGATCGATGCGCGTCAGCAAGGCTTGCATCAACGGCTCATCCGGCGAATCCACCAGCGGGCCCGGATCGAACACCACGTTGATCCCTCTTGGCAAATCCAGCACCCAATTCACCAGCGCCTGTGCTTTGCCTCCATGCAGCAGGCTGTAGCCGCTGACGTAGACATAGTCTCCCGCCTCGGCCGGCACGCTGGCCAAATCCTCGGCCGTCAGCTCACCTTCGGCACCGATATAGGAAATGAAACTGCGCTCGGCCGAGGCTTCGGTTAACGCGACGCACAATCCCGTATCCCGTTCGGCGCGGTGAGTGATGCCGATCCGAATGCCTTCAGCCTTCATCGCCTCACGGGCAAGATCACCGAAACGCCCGGTGCCGTGGCGCCCGAGGTAAACCACCGGCAAACCATTGCGCTGGGCGGCAGCCATCACATTGAAGCCGCCGCCAGCCTCGAAACTGGCGGATTGCGCCAGCACGTCGCCGCCCGAATGCGGCAGTTTATCCACGGCCATGACCAGATCGATCATGACCTGGCCGGTGTGCAGCAATCTAGGCATGAGCGTTCTCGGTCAACGCGGCGCGGCGATCCTTGGCGCCACCCAGTACAAAATAAATGCCGCCGGCCACCAGGAACGTCACGATCCAGCCGAGGCCGTTATGGCCCAGCCAGGAGTCGGACAGGAAACCGCGGAACCAGACGGTTTGTTCGGTCGTGCCGATGGTGGTGAAACTGAAGCCCAGCACGATCGCCAGCGCCCACGCACCAAAAGCGCGCAACTCGATACCGCCGCTGTACCAGTAAGCGCTGCTCGGGCTGACGTCCAGCAGGTCTTTGGGGCTGTAGTAATGACGATGAATCAGGTCGACGACGAAGATCCCGACCCACGCGGTGATCGGCACGGCCAGCAGCGAAATGAAGGTAATGAACGGGCCGTAGAAACTGTCGGCGATCAGCATGAAATAGATCGAACCGGCGAAGATCGCGACGATGTCCACCACCACCGCGTAGACGCGTTTGACCTTCAAACCGAGGGTCAGCGTGGTCAAACCGGCGGAGTACACCGACAGGTTGTTCGACAGCAGCAACCCGCCGAACGCGGTGATCAGGTACGGCACGGCCATCCAGGTCGGCAGCATGTCGCGGATCGCGATGATCGGGTCGGTGGCTGAGGCCAGGTCATTGTTGCCCACTGACAGCAGGCCGCCGAGGGTGATCAGCAGCACCAACGGAATCCCCGCACCGAACGCGGCCGACGCCACCAGGCGTGCGGCTTTGACGTTGCGGTGCTGGTAGCGCGACATGTCAGCACCGGCGTTGGCCCAACCGATCCCGGTGCCAGCAGCCATGGTGCCGACGCCGATGATCATTGCGCTCAGCGGTGCAGGCGTGGCGTTGAACACTGCGCTCCAGTCGATGGTGGCGCAGAGGAAACCGCCGACCAGAATGTTCAGCGCGCCGAACACGTAGGTTGCCCACTTCTGGATGACCAGCAAGGTGGCGTGACCGAGACCCGACACCGACAGGGTCAGCAGTACGAAAATCGCAATGAAGATCAACGTCAGCACGGGTGCGCTTTTGGCTTCCACCGGCGAGCCGAACAGGATCGAGCACAGCGACAACAACACGAATGCGGCGGTGGTGGTGTTGACGGTTTCCCAGCCCAGACGCGACATCAGCGAGACCAGGGTCGGACCGATGTTGCCACGTACACCGAAGATCGCTCGCGACAACGTCAGGCTCGGTGCGCGACCACGGCGACCGGCAATGGAGATGATCCCGACCACCGCAAAGGAACCGGCGGCGCCGAGGATCGCGACGATGATCGCCTGCCAGATCGCCAAGCCGCGAAAGGCTACAAGGGTCACACCCAGCGGCAGGCCGAGGATGGAGATGTTGGCCGCGAACCAGACCCAGAACAGCTGCAGCGGATGACCGTTGCACTCCGCTTCCGGCACGGGCTCGATGCCTCGGGTTTCCAGTTGCCCGGCGCTTTGCCCGGCGTTTGATGAACTCATGAAAAATGCTCCTGTTGCCATTGTTGTGGTTGTCGGCAATTTAGATATCGGAAGGCCTGGGGAACCCCTGTAGGAGCTGCCGAAGGCTGCGATCTTTTGATCTTGATTTTCAGCGACTAAAAGGCCACCAAGATCAAAAGATCGCAGCCTTCGGCAGCTCCTACAGGGGTAATGCGTACCTCAGCGGAGGGTGAGGAGTCCTTTCACAAGGGGTTCCAGATCCAGATCGTTAACGGTTTTGACCTTGTCGATCATCGCCGCCGGCCAACTCTCAAGGCCGAGACAGGCCCCGAGCATGGCGCCGAGAATCGCCGCGATGGTGTCAGTGTCGCCGCCAAGGCTCGCGGCCATGCACAGCGCTTCGAACGCGTTCATTTCACCAATGGCCACTTGCTGGGCCAGGGCAAACGAGACCACCACCGATTCCTGCGAAGCCACCGAAGTGCCGATCACGTCGTACATCAAATCCGCCAGCAACGCCTTGTGGCTGTCGACACTGATGGTCCGCGCCCAGCTGATGCGCGAGGCGATGCGCCCGCCAGCCACCCAGTAACCGTGGCTTTCAGCTTGCTGAGCGATTTGCTGGCCGAGGTTCAACGCCTCGCCCAGGTCCATGCCGTTGATACCGGCCGAGACCACCGCGGCCACCGCCGCCGCGCTGGAAATGCCCAGTGTGGTGTTGTGGGTGACCTGGCAAGCCTGCACGACAGCGTTGATGAATCGCTCAGGATTGGCGACATCCGCCGCGATCCCGACCGGAGTGATGCGCATCGCCGCGCCATTAGTGGTGCCGTAGCGCCCCGCTTCTTCCGGCGAGTGGCCGGCGAGGATCATCTCGATGGCACGTTTGGTCGAAGGGCCGAGCAAGTCTTGCGAACCCTTGGCCTGCATTGCGGCTTCCCATTCGATCAACCGCTGGGCTAGTAGTGACGGTTCGATCCGGCCCTCGCCTTCAACCAGCAATTGGCCGACCAGAATCGCCTGTTCGGTGTCATCGGTGATCGAGCCTTTGAGCATGTTGGCGGCGATCGGTTGATCGGGGCCTGCGTCTTCCAGGTCAGTGATTTCGCCGAAGCGCACCTTGATCTCGGCACGGCTCAAGGATTGGGTCGGCATGCCCAGTGCATCGCCCAGGGCCAATCCGTAGAACGCGCCGAGGGCACGGTTGAGCGCGGTCACTTTGACTCTCCAAACTGCAGGTGCAGGCGAAAATGCACCGGATCGAGCAAGCTTTCGACCTGCTCCATGAAGCGGTTTTTCCGGTCATAGGTGGTGCGCAAAGCCTTGAGGAACACCGTGCCGACCGGACGACCGAGCAGTTCGGCGTCTTCTGCGTTCAGGGGTTCAGCGCCGATCCATTGATCACCGCGCTCGCCGATATAGCCGTAAGCGGCCAGGGTGATGGTCAGGGAGTTGTCGATAAGGCCGACCCGCGGCAGGCTTTCCAGGCCTCCGGTGGCGGGCATCAATGAGCGTTCAAGGGAGACCAGCTTGCCTTCGTTGGAACGGCGGCGACGGTCGAGGGTGATGAATTGGTCGGTGCCGAAACGCGGCAACAGGTCAGGACGGGTGACCGCCTCCAACCGCAGCACTTCGGTGTTGATCAGCGCCCCGCTGTCGGCCAGGGCCTGGGCCCAGCCGCTGCGCTGATCGAGCACCACACCGTCGAAGGTGACGATGGAACCCACCCCGCTTTGCGTCGCGATGTAATTGCGCCGTTTCAACTCAGCCAAGGCTTCGCGCAGCGTGCCGCGGCTGACTTTGAATTCTTGAGCCAATTGATGCTCGCCCGGCAGCAGAAAGCCGTCCTCCATGAGGCCGTTTTCGATGCGTCGGATGAGTTCGTCGACCACCCGTTGTTTCTTGTCAAATCGTACCTGTCTAATCATGTACAACGTGATAACCGAAACGGGTTGGGGCGAGCAAGGAATATTTAGGGGAAGTGACGGAGGGATGTTCGAAAGTGACCGCTGCGCGGTCTAGTGTGGGAGCGGGCTTGCTCCGGGCGGCGTTCCGACGAAAGCGGCGTGTCATTCAGCAATTATGTTGACTGACACGCCGCCTTCGCGAGCAAGCCCGCTCCCACATTGAATCGCCTGCACCTACAGACTTTGTGCAGGACCAGGTTAGTCAGCGTTGTTTGAGGCGGTCGATCACGACGGCCAACAGCAAGATCGAACCCCGAATCACATACTGGTAAAACGTATCGATATTCTTCAAATTCATCGCATTCTCGATGATCGCCAGAATCAGCACCCCGGCAATCACATGCCGAATCATCCCGATCCCGCCGCTCAACGACACCCCGCCCAACACACACGCAGAGATCACCGTCAGCTCAAAACCCTGACCAATCATCGGCTGTCCAGACGTCATGCGCGAAGCCAGGATCACCCCGGCCAACGCCCCGATCACCCCGTGCACGGCGAAGATAATGATCTTGGTCCGATCAACGTTCACCCCAGCCAGCAACGCCGCTTCCTGGTTACCACCAATGGCCATGGTGTTGCGCCCGTAGGTGGTGTAATTCAGCAACCAGCCGAAAAACAGGAAGCAAACGATGGTGATCAGAATCGGCACCGGCACCCCCAACAACTGGCCATTGCCGAAGACGAAGAACTGCTCTTGCGACACGCCTACCGCTTTGCCGTTGGCGAAGATGTAAGCCAGGCCGCGAACGATCTGCATGGTCGCCAGCGTGGTAATCAACGCATTGACCCGCAGCTTGGCGATCACGATGCCGTTGATCAACCCGACGATCAGCCCCATGAACAGTGCCGCCACCACACCGAGAAACACGCTGTCGGTGTCGCGCATTACCACCGCTGCGACCACGCCGGCGCAGGCAATCACCGACCCCACCGATAAATCGAAGTGCCCGGACGCCAGGCAATACAACATGGTGCAAGCGGCAATCCCCGTCGTGGAAATCGCCAGGCCCAGGCCGCGCATGTTCAGCGGCGAGAGGAAGTTGTCGATCAGCAAGGTGCAGAGCACGAAGATCCCGACGGCCGCCAGCAGCATCACCCAGTCATCGAGAAAGCGCCGCAGGTCCAGAGGTTTGCGCTGGGTGGGCAAAGCGTTGTTTTGGGTTGTCATAGTCACCTCTCAGTTCGCCACGCCGTCAGCGCGTTGGCGCGTTGGCGCGGCAAAGCCAGTTGCAGCAGGTTGGATTCATTGGCCTGTTCGCGGGACAACTCGCCGCGCATCGCGCCTTCGCAGAGCACCAGGATACGGTCGGAAATACCCATCACTTCCATCAGGTCGCTGGAGACCACGATCACCGCGATGCCGCTGGCGGCCAGGTTGTGGATGATCTGGTAGATCTCGGCTTTGGCGCCGATGTCGATGCCGCGAGTCGGTTCGTCGAGCAGCAGGACCTTCATCGGCATCGACAGCCAGCGGCCGAGAATGGCCTTCTGCTGATTGCCGCCGGACAGGTACATGATTTTCTGCGCCGCGTTGGGGGTCTTCACTTTCAGCGCCTTGATCTGCTTGTCGGCGTTGTCCTTCTCCCACAGGCCACGCAACAGGCAGCCGAAGGTGGAGTGGGCGCCGCGGGCGCTGATGTTGATGTTCTCGGCGACGCTGGCGAGCGGCAGGATGCCCTCTTTCTTGCGGTCCTCGGGGCACAGCAGAATCCCGGCGGCAATCGCATCGCGGGGTGAACGCAACTTCAGTTCATGACCGCGCAATTCCAGGCGTCCGGCAGTATTGCGCTCCAGGCCACTGAGCATGCGGAACAGCTCCGTGCGACCGGCGCCGACCAGGCCGAACAGCCCGAGAATCTCGCCCTTGTGCACCTCGAAACTCACCGGTTCACGCAATCCTGGCCCCAGCAAACCGTCGACCTTGAGCGCCACCGCGCCGCGCTGACGGTGGCGGTAATCGTAGATGTCCTGAATGTCGCGACCGACCATGCAGGTCACCAACTGGTCGTGAGTCAGTTCACTCATGTCCTCGAACGTACGCACAAAGCGACCGTCCTTGAACACCGTCACCGCGTTGCAGATGCGGAACACTTCTTCCATGCGGTGGGAGACGTAAAGCACCACTTTGCCTTCGTCGCGCAGGCGACCGATGATCGCCATCAAACGATCAATCTCCCGCGCCGACAGGCTGCTGGTCGGTTCGTCAAACGCGATCACATGCGCACCACGGGACAAGGCCTTGGCGATTTCCACCAGTTGCCGCTGACCGAGGGACAGGCGCCCTACTTTCTCTTGCGGATCGATTTCATCGGCCAGGCCTTTGAGGCAGGCCAATGCCTGTTGCCGCAACGCGCCGCGATTGATCAGGCCGAAACTGGCCGGCAGATGCCCGAGGAACAGGTTCTCTGCCACGGTCATTTCCGGGACCAGGTGCAGCTCTTGATGGATCACTGCGACGCCACTGCCGATGCTGTCGGCGGTGGACTTGAAGACCATCGCCTGCTCGCCGATCTGCAGGTCGCCGCTGCTCGGGGTGTAAGCCCCGCCGAGGATTTTCAGCAGGGTCGATTTGCCGGCGCCGTTCTCGCCCATCAAGGCGTGAACCTTCCCCGGATGGGCGACGAAGCTGATGCCATCCAGCGCCTTCACCCCGGGAAAGGTCTTGCCGATCCCGTTGAAGCGCAAGCTGCCGCCGGCATTGTGTTGTTGTGTTTTTGATTGCGCGTGCATAACCCACCTCTTCACACAGATCAGGCAGCCCCGTCGCCAGGGCCACCAATGAAATCAACCGGCCCTCAGTTCCAGAGGCCGATCTTTTCCAGTTCCTGCTTGAAGTTCTCGCGAGTGATCAGCGTTACGTCGTCCATCGCGGTGTACTTCGGTGGTTCTTTGCCGGTGGTGACCCACTCGTACATCATGCTCGCGGTGTTGTAGCCCTCGATGTGCGGGCTCGGCAACATCGAGCCGAAGAAGCCGCTGTTGGCCTTCTTCAATTCGCCGATGGCGTCGGTGCCGTTGATGCCGATGCCGATCACATTGGCCGCGGCAAACCCGGCGCTCTCGGTGGCGCGCACGCCACCCAGCACGGTGTTGTCGTTCATGCCGCCGATGATCAGGTTTTTCGCTGCGCTCGGCAGTTTCACCAGCGCCGAGTTGGTGGCGTCCATGCTGCCGGGTACGTCGAGGGTTTTCAGCGCCGAGAACAGAATGTGGTCTTTCGGCATGCCGGCGTCTTCCAGCGCTTTGACCGAACCGTCGGTGCGTTTCTTGCCGGTGTCGAGTTCGTTGAAGGTGTTGATCACCGCGTAGGTGTCTTTCCAGTCCCAGCCACGTTTTTTCGCTTCGGTGGCCATGGCGCTGCCCTGCTTCTGGCCGACTTCGAACGCTGCCATGCCGAGGTAAGGAACATGTTCCATGAACTTGCCGCTGGCATCGACGAAGCGGTCATCGACTGCGATGACTTTCAAACCATTGAGCTTGGCTTTGGCCATGATCGCAGGTCCCAGGGATACGTCTGGCGGGCAGATCACAAAGCCCTTGGCACCGTTGGCGGCGAGGCTGTCAATGGCCGAGAGGGTTTTCTCGCCGTCGGGCACGGCGATCTTGATGACGGTGAAGCCCTTCTCTTTCCCGGCCTTTTCGGCGAATGCCCATTCGGTCTGGAACCAGGGTTCTTCCGCTTGCTTGACCAGAAAACCGATCTTCACTTCCTCGGCCGCCAGCAACGTACTGCTCAGGCTGACCGCGGTGACCGCCAAAGCGGCACAGCACAGGGAACGGATCCCACGACGACGATTCATAAGCTGACTCCTTGTTATTTTTTTTGAGCGTTATTTGAAAGCCAATCAAACTGTGCAGCTAATAGTCATATCGTATGATGATTGGATTTCAGACGTAGTTCCGCGCCGGAAACCCGATTGACTCAGTCGTGGTACATGACCGAGCGACCGCCATCGATGGTGATGCACGAGGCATTGATGAACGGCGCTTCATCGCTGGCCAGGAAAACAGCGGTCATGGCCACTTCGATCGGCTGACCGATACGACGTGGTGGATGCAGATCGAAAGCGCGCTGACGTTCGGCATGCGGGTCGGCAAAACCGTTCCAGTAATCGACGTTCAGCTGGGTTTCGATGTAACCCGGCGCGATGGCGTTGACGCGAATGCCCTTCGGCGCGTATTCGATGCCCAGGGCGCGGGTCAGGCCGAGCAGGCCATGTTTGGCCACCGGGTACGGGAAGCAACCAGGAATGATGTGAGTGGAATGGGTCGAGGCGATGTTGATGATGCTGCCGATGCCCTGCTCGATCATCTGCGGCAATACCGCCTTGCAGCCATACCAGGCGCCGTCGAGGTCGATGGCGAAGCAGCGACGCCAGTCTTCCTCGGTCATTTCCAGCGGATCGCGGAACACATTGACCCCGGCACAATTGACCAGCACATCGATGCGACCGTGCAACTCGATCGCCAGTCTGGCCATGGCGTGCAGGTCCTGCTGCCTGGACACATCGGTCTTGATCGCCTGAACATCAAAGCCTTTGTCCCGCCAGTGCGCCGCGACCTTTTCGACTTTCTCACCCTGAATATCGCTGATGATCAGCTTGGCCTGCTGGGAAGCGAAGGTTGCGACAATCGCCTCGCCGATACCCTGAGCAGCACCGGTCAGCAGCACGACCTTGTTTTTCAGGCGCTCACCCTTCGGCGGTTCGGGCACCGGTGGCAAGGAAAGAGGTTCAGCCATGGATCAAGACTCCTTTTCGAGCGCACGACAAAAACCGGGCATCTGTCGATGTCCGGTCAAAAGGCTTTTTGGAAAATCGCTGCATCACTTCACCTGTTTTGTTTTTTTAAGTGTGAGTGCGTGTAACTGATGGAGCCGACTATAAACCCGACTGCCAAATAATCTCAATATATAATTTTACATCTCATATTTTGGGATTTATCCGGCAAACCGATTACAGGTTTTTCCGGGCACATCGACTCGAATCGACAGCAACGCGCCGTCCAACGGATGGTTGAGCGGGCTCGCGGCGCTGGTGATGTAAAGGGTTTTGAGGTCATCACCCCCGAATACGCAACTGGTGGGGCGGCTGATTGGCAGCTCGATCACGCGATCAACCTGCCCGTCCGGTGTCAGCCTGAGCAGACAGCTGCCGTCCCAACGGGCATTCCATATGTAACCTTCGGCATCCATCGCCGAGCCATCCGGGCCGCCGCGTTCATGCGGCCCAAACCAGACCCGGGCCGGGTCGAGGTTGCCGTCGGTGCGGATGAAGTACTGGTAGAGCGTGTTGTCGAGGCTGTCGGCGAAATACACGGTGGTCGCGTCGTCGCTCCACAGCAACGTGTTCGGGATACCCAACCCTCTAAGCAACGGCGTGACCCGAGCATCGCGATCGATGCGAAACAGGCCACCGGAACGCCGCACAATGGGCACGTCTTCGCCCTGCTCGCCGATGTTGTTCTGCATCGTGCCGAGCCAGAGCCGGCCCTGAGCATCGCAGCGGGCTTCATTGGCGCGATTGCCGGGTTGCGGATCAGCGACGCAGAGCAAAGTCAGTCGCGGCTCCAGGCCGGGGGAATCCAGATCGAGTCGATACACGCCGCTGTTCAACGTCACCAGCGCATCACCGCTTTCGCAGGGGATGAAGGCGGACACATGCTCGGGCATCTGCCAGATCTGCACGTTGGCACCAATCAGCCGCAGCGCCTGTTGACCGGCGATATCAACCCAGTACAGCGCCTGGGTCGGCGCGTCCCAAAACGGGCTTTCGCCCAGTCGTGCCCGGTGTTCAGTAACCGCAGTCCACTCCATAAAACCTCCTTCCTTATTGCTTTTATGTGGGAGCGGGCTTGCTCGCGAAGGCGGTGTGTCTGTGACATCAATGTTGGATGTGCCGACGCCTTCGCGAGCAAGTCGAATCGTCGCACCGCCGCTCCCACAGGGACTTTGTGTTGTCAGCTGGCTTTCTTGTCGGCCATGACTTGCGGGTAGAAGCGCTTGATGGCCAGGTCGGCGTTATCGATCAGGGTCATGCAGGCCCAGACACCTCGCGCGGCATCCCGGGCGGCGATGGCCTCGGCCATGTCTTTGTGAATCGGTAGTGTGCGGCGCAGTTCGTCCGGGTCGGCGGCGGACACTTCGAAAGACACCGCCAGCAGCGCGCCGAGGGCCGGGACCATTTGTTCGATGAATTGATTGTGGCTGGCAGCGAGGATGCACTCGTGGAAGAACTGGTCGGCGCGGTTGTAATCGATGCCGCTGTCCACTGCCCGCTCCAATGCGTTGTAAGCCTGAAGGATGGCGTGAACCTGTTCGACGGTAGCGCGCTCGCAAGCCCAGCGCACGGCCATGGGTTCGATGGTGCGGCGCAGGTCGAGCAAGTCGTCGACGAAGTTTTCCGGCAAGCCGCTGCGTGATAGCCAGCCTACGACTTGCGGATCGAAGAGGTTCCAGCGGCGCACCGGCAACACCCGCGTGCCGACCTTGGGCCCGACTTCGAGCATGCCCTTGGCAACCAGGGTTTTGATGGCTTCGCGGATAACGGTGCGGCTGACACCGAGTTGCTCGCCCAGGTCGGCTTCGACCTTGAGCGTCTCACCCGGCTTGACCTGCCCCGTGGCGATCCAGCAACCCAGCCAATCGACCGTCGACGCATGAAAACTGCTGGACATGGACACCTCGATTCAGGGACGGCACAAAGCCGTTCGCGATGGGTGCCCACGCTAATCATCATACGATTGAGTGTCAATTTAATTTTTTCTGTCTGACGGCGTTCAGGTGAGCGATTTGAACGAACCCGCTTTGTGACCTACGGTTAGCCGCGACAGATCAAGCGCAACTAAAGTCCGCTATCGACAGGTATAAGCATGAACATGGATGCGTCTACGCAATACCCGATTGTTTTGGTCCACGGCCTTTTTGGCTTCGATAAAATTGCCGGTTACCCCTACTTCTTCGAGATCAAGGAAGCTCTGGAACACGCTGGGGCCAAGGTGTTTGCCGTTAACATTCCAGCCGTGAACGGAAACGAGGAGCGCGGTAAAAAACTGCTCGAACACGTCAACCGTATTTTGCAGGAAACGGGAGCTGCCAAGGTCAACCTGATCGGCCACAGCCAAGGTCCATTGGCTGCACGCTACGTAGCGGCGCTACACCCGGAAAAGGTCGCATCAGTCACTTCTGTCAGCTGCCCCAATCATGGCTCCGAGATTGCCGACCAATTGCATAAGGCGCTGACGCCTGGTGAGTTGCCCGAAGTGCTCGTACTCGCCCTGTTCAAAGCAGTCGGTACCTTCATTTCGTTGATCAGCGACCATCCGGAAAACCCTCAGGACCCTCAAGCGGCTTTCGAATCGTTGACCAGCGCAGGTTTGGCAGCCTTCAACAAGAAGTACCCGCAAGGGCTACCGCAACATTGGGGTGGGGAAGGCAACGAAATTGAAAACGGCGTGCACTACTACTCCTGGAGCGGGATCCTGCAAAACTTTCAAAGTCTGCAACCTCTCGATCCGTCCCACTTGAACTGTATTGTGCTGTCGAAGTTATTTTATAAAGAGAAACACGCCAACGATGGGCTAGTCGGACAGTACAGCTCGCACCTGGGCAAAGTCATTCGTTCGGATTACCCGATGGACCATTTCGACGCAGTCAATCAAATGGCCGGGATCACGAGTTGGAACGTCAGCCCGGTCCACCTCTATCTTGAACATGCTGCTCGGCTTAAGGACAAAGGTTTGTAGGCAAAAAAATGGCCCGCTTGAATAGCGGGCCATTTTCCAGAACACAGCTACTTGGCGAGTTACGGCTCAAGCCCGATGGGAAAGAACTCGCCAGCGCTCCACACGCCTAACCAGCGCTGCCCGTCGATCTCGCGGGTGACGGCCAGCTCCACCAGTTGGTAGAACACGTTGCGGTGGATCAGGGCTTCGAGGTTGGTGCGCACATGCACGTAGGGCGCAGGTTCCTGCGTGACCGGGTCGATCACCACGCGCATGGGGTGTTCGGTGCCGGCCTCGGCGGTCTCGTCAACATTGGTGGTGAAGCGCAAGACCTGGGTTTCACCTTCGCCTTCGACCTCCACGGCAATCGCCACGAAGGGCGCGTCGTCGACCTTGATGCCAACCTTTTCGACCGGGGTGATGAGGAAGTAATCGTCACCATCGCGACGAATGATGGTGGAGAACAGCTTGACCATCGGCTTGCGCCCGATCGGCGTGCCCAGGTAATACCAGGTGCCATCACGGGCGATACGCATGTCGATGTCGCCGCAGAAGTCGGGGTTCCACAGGTGGACCGGCGGCAAGCCTTTGGTTTTGGGGATTTGCCCCAACAGATCGTTGGCTTTTTGCGGGCCACTCATGGCGTTCTCCTTTTGAATTACTGGTCGCTGAGCCCCAGCAGGCTGCGCGCGTATTGTTCCAGCGGCGGGCCCATCAGGTCTTCTGGCTTTTTGTCGTGGAACGTCAGTAAACCGCCACGACTCTTGATACGTGCAGTATCAATCAAATACTGGGTGCTGGTCTCGATCAACATGATCTGAATCACGCCGCTATCGATACCGAGGCGATCCAGGGCTTCCTGATCGAGCCATTCGTCCGAGTTGCCGATACGGTCATCAGACTTGGCGAACCGGGTATAGAGCAGGTAATGGGCACCGGCGGCACGGGCTTCGCCCATGGCTTGATCAAGACCTTCCGGGGCACGGGCGCGGCGGACCATGGGAAAGTATTCGACAAAGCCATCGAAGGCGACCTCGGCGATCACGTTAGGTCGTGGGTAGACAGTACTGCCTGGCGGCACAAAGGCGCCCTGGGCGATATAGACGAATGAGTCCGGTTGAATGCGCAGGTTATTCACACGGTGGCTGTCGCTATGGTCGAGCAACCCCGCGTCGCTCATGTGGTAGCGAGTCCCTTCAGCCAGATCGCTGACATTCATGCAGCCACCAAGCGCCAAAACGGCCAGCAGCAAAACCAGGCTACGCATCCTACCCTCCAGAGGCCGGTGACGGAAAACCGGCGAATGGCCATTGGATGCAGCTTCCGCGCCAGCTCGGGATCAGCAGCGTCTCACAGATCGCATCGCGAGCAAGCTCGCTCCCACAGGGTTGGCACAGGACCTGTGGGAGCGAGCTTGCTCGCGATGAGGTTCGATCAGCCGCCAATAATCTTCATGATGGTCGCACCACCTGAAAATGCTACTTCCTGCTTATCGCCCAAGGCTTTCACCAAGAGTCGCTGCAAGGCCGGCAATGCCTGATGACGCGGCTTGTCCAGCAGGTCGCCGACATAGTGGCGGTTGCTCGACGACAGGCAGCCATGCAGCCAGCCCGTGGACGAAAGGCGCAGCCGCGAACAGGTGCGGCAGAAAGGAACGCTTTCGTTGGCGATAATACCAAAGTAGCCCTGCCCCGGAATTTCATAACGCACGGCGGTGGCGTCTACCGGCGCATCGGCCTGAAGGTATTCGTAGCGCTCGCCGATCAGGCTGAGCAACTGCTGCAGGCTGACAAACTGTTGCAGGAAAGCATTGGAGTCGTTGGCCAGGTGGCCCATGCGCATCAACTCGATGAAGCGAAGCTCATAGCCGCGCTCCAGACAGTAATCGAGTAGCGGCATTACTTGATCGAGGTTCTGCCCACGCAGCGGCACCATATTGACCTTGATCTTCAGGCCGGCGGCGCTGGCCTGATCCATACCGTCGAGCACAGTCGCCAGATCGCCGCCACGGGCAATGCTGCGAAAGGCGCTGGCATCCAGGGTATCGAGGGAAACGTTGATGCGACGAATGCCAGCATCCACCAGTAGTGGCAGTTTCTTCGCCAGCAGCTGACCGTTGGTGGTCAGGCTGATGTCCGCCAGGCCCATCTGCCCGACGGCGGTCATGAAGGTTTCGAGTTTGGGGCTGACCAGCGGCTCGCCGCCGGTGATGCGCAAACGCTCAATGCCCGCCGCTTCGATCAGATAGGCCACGCCACGCGCCATGGCCTCGGCCGACAATTCATCCTGCGCAGCGACCAACCGCTTGCCGTTGGGCACGCAGTAGGTACAAGCGTAATTGCAGGCTGAAGTCAGACTGATTCGCAAATTGCGAAAACGCCTGCCTTGACGGTCAACGATCATGGACTACTCCGGCGGAAGAATATTCGGACCGCTAAAACTTGACTCACAAATCAAGTTTTAGCAAGTCCTATGCCTGAGTATATTCCTGCGGTACTGCGCCACGTAGCGAAATAATGGCGCAATAAGGCAACTGAATGGTTCAGCTGCTCGGGGTGTCGCTATCGCGCTTGCGCTTGTTGCCCATGCGTACGCCGATGTCCATCAGGAACTGGAAGAAACCTTCCTGATCTTCCAGCACATTGCTCCAGAACGGCGAGTGATACAGCGCCACGGCGCCGTGCACCAGCGCCCAGGAGGCGCAGTAATGGAAGTAAGGCGGCACATCTTCGAGCTTGCCTTCGCTGATCCGGCCCTTGATCAGCAGGGTCAGGCGTTCGAAGTTCGAGGCGCGAATCTTGTGCAGCTCCTCGACCATCTCTGGGACCTGATTGCCCTTGACCACCTTCTCTTCCAGGCGATCGAACAACCGATAGCGTTGAGGGTCGCGCATGCGGAATTCGAAGTAGGCCCGGGACAGGGCTTCCTTGTCCTTGTCGACATCGGCCGAATGCAACAGCTCGTTCAAATCGCGCTCGTAATCGAGCATCAGGCGCAGATAGATCTCGGCCTTGGATTTGAAGTGCTTGTAGATCGTGCCTTTGCCGATACCGACGGCATCAGCAATCATCTCGACGGTGACACTGTCTTCACCTTGATCGAGGAACAGCTTGAGCGCGGTATCGAGAATTTCTTGCTCGCGGCGACGAAACTCACGGACCTTACGAGGTTCTTTATGCATAAGAAAAGGTCTGTAGGGGTCAAAATTCGAAGCCGCGTATTATGCCTAACTTGCGCAAAAATGCACGGATCATCCGACCATATATGTGTTTCTTGATGAATTCCGGCAGCCTCGCAGATTAATGAGAACTCAACAGAAGCGCGCGTATTCCAAATTTGTTTAAAAACCGGCGCCGGTAAACTGGACTCGGCGCAATACTGATCAATACTTCAACTGTCGGCGGGACATCTCCCCCAAGTGTTGCGCCGATATAGGTACCAACGGACCGCGTGCCTTTGTTTTACTCCTAATGGTCTTAACCCGGATTCACCCCCCAGAACCCGGGTTTTTTTTGCCTGCGATTTAACCTTTCACATGCGCCAGCGGAAACAGTCGCTTGAAATTCTCGGTGGTTTGCTCGGCAAACCGCTCGTAGGGCTCACCTCGCAACATTGCCAGAAATTCCGCTACGTCGCGCACGTACTGCGGCAGGTTCGGCTTGCCGCGATGAGGGATCGGCGCCAGGTAAGGCGAGTCGGTTTCCACCAGCAATCGGTCAGCCGGCACTTTACTGGCTACGTCACGCAGAGCGTCGGCATTGCGGAAAGTGACAATCCCGGACAAGGAAATGTAATACCCCATGTCCAGGGCCGCTTTGGCCATGTCCCAGTCTTCGGTGAAACAATGCAGCACGCCCGCCTGGGGCAGCGCTGCTTCACGCAGGAGGTTCAACGTATCGGTGCGGGCACCACGGGTGTGGATGATCACCGGTTTGCCCGTCTGCTGTGCCGCTCGCAGATGCAGGCGAAACGACTCCTGTTGCAACTCCGCTGCTTCCGGCTCGTAGTAATAATCCAGACCGGTTTCACCGATCGCGACCACACGCGGGTGGTTGAGCTCGCGCAACAGCCAATCCAGTGCTGGCGCGGCGCCCGGTTGCACGTCCAGCGGATGCACGCCAACCGAACAGTCGACGTCGTCGTAACGTTCGGCCAGGGCTTTGACGTCGGCGGCATTCTCGACGCTGACGCCGATACACAGAAAGTGCCCTACCCCGCGCAGACGGGCCGCATCCAGTGCAGCATCCAGGGAGCCGTCGTGGGCGGCGAGGTCGAGGCGATCAAGGTGACAATGGGAATCTACGAGCATAAAAGGCTGCAACTTACATCGTATGAGTGGGACGGTCGGACTTCAGGGCTCCGGCCAGATGAGTTTCGATTCGACTGCGCGCGGTATTGTCGCCATCGTCGAATTGTACGCCGACCCCGGCAGCCCGGTTGCCCTGCGCACCTTTGGGGGTGATCCAGGTGACCTTGCCGGCGACCGGAATCTTCTCCGGCTCGTCCATCAGGTTCAACAGCATGAATACCTCATCGCCCAACTTGTAACTCTTGTTGGTCGGGATAAACAGGCCACCGTTCTTGATGAACGGCATGTAGGCCGCGTAAAGCACGGACTTGTCCTTGATCGTCAGGGACAAAATGCCGTTGCGCGGCCCCGGATTGACGAGTTCATTCATGCTGACCTCCGTTGCTGATGCTCGGAGTCTAGGCTTAGTCGGTCACTTCTGGGTAGGCAAACCCACCCATTGCACCAACAGCGCCTCCAGCAACAACACCCGATTGAGGTTGGCTTTGCTCATCACTTTCTGGCGCTGGGCGAGGATCCAGTCCTGAATATTCAGGACTTTGTCCTGGCCGGCTTTCTGCGCCAGGTACTGAATCACCTTGCGCATGTCCGTCAGTCCGAGCCCTTCTTCATCCTGCGTCAGTTGATAGCGCAGGATCAGGCTCGACCAGTCGCAGAACCAGTCGAACAACAGCAACAGCGGAATCGCATTCCAGCCTTCGGCCAGTTGCGTCGGTGACTGTTGCTGCTTGAGCAACTTCTTCACGCCATCGACCACCAGCGCCCGCTGCTCGCGCACACCCTGGGCCTGCAAGTTGACGGCGGCCAGTGGCGAACCGGCGGCCAGGGTCAGCAACTCGATACGCTCTTCTTCCGCGCAGTCCGGCAAAGCCTTCGCCAGCCACGCAAGACTCATGGCTTCGCTCGGCAATGGACAAGCCTGCTGCACGCAGCGGCTCTTGATGGTCGGCAACAGACGACTGGTCTGGTGGCTGACCAACAGTAAAACAGTATCGCCGGAAGGTTCTTCAAGGCTTTTGAGCAAGGCGTTGGCGGCATTGATGTTCATCGACTCGACCGGCTCGATCAGCACCACTTTGCGGCCGCCCATCTGCGCGGTCTGAACCACGAAGCTGACCAGATCACGAACCTGATCGACCTTGATCGCCTTATCGGCTTCTTCCGGCTCCAGAATGTAGTTGTCAGGGTGACTGCCGGCCTTGAGCAACAGACAGGATTTGCATTCGCCGCAAGCATCGTGGGCGGCGCTCGGACGCTGGCACAGCAAACTGGCCATCAAGCGCTCGGCCAGCGCGCGCTTGCCGATCCCGGCCGGGCCATGCAACAGATAGGCGTGAGCATGTTGCTTGCGACCGGCCAAATGCTGCCAGAGACTGTCCTGCCACGGATAGGCTTCAGCCACGGGTCAACTCCAGCAGACGCGGCAACAAGGCATCCAGTGCCTGCTGAACCTGCGCCAACGGCTGGGCGGCATCGACCAGGACATAACGCGCAGGATCCGCTTCAGCACGCTTGAGGAAAGCACTGCGCACCGCATCAAAAAAGGTTCGGCCTTCGAGTTCGAAGCGATCCAGACGACCACGAGCGCTGGCGCGGGCCAGGCCCACTTCCACCGGCAGATCGAAAATCAACGTCAGGTCCGGGCGCAGATCGCCCTGGACGAAGGCTTCCAGGGTCGCGATGCGCTCCAGCGACAGGCCGCGACCGCCACCCTGATAGGCGTAGGTCGAATCGGTAAAGCGATCACACAGGACCACCGCACCGCGGGCCAGCGCCGGGCGAATCACCTCGGCCAGATGCTGGGCTCGCGCGGCGAACACCAACAGCAACTCGGTGTCGGGGTTCATGACTTCGTCAACCGGCGCCAGCAGCACTTCGCGGATCCGCTCGGCCAACGGCGTGCCGCCTGGTTCGCGAGTCAGCACGACCTCGATACCCGCGGCGCGCAGGCGCTCGGCCAGGTATTCGCGATTGGTGCTCTTGCCGGCCCCTTCCGGGCCTTCCAGGGTAATAAACAAGCCAGTCACAGGCAGTCCTTAGTCAGAATCATTGCGGGCTTTGCGGCGCGGTTGCATCCGGTTCGGGCGCGGGTGCAGCTGCAGGTTCTTGAGCGGGTTCTTGCGCCGGCTCCGGTGATGGCGACTGGTCAGGCGCTTGCAGCTCTGTTGGCGCCGCCTGAGCAGGTTCTTGTGGCGGCACTTGCGGCAAAGCCTCGGGGACTGTGTCGGGCGAAGCAGCCGGAATCGGTGCCTGCTCATCCGTCGCCTCTGGCGCCGTAGCCGGCGCCGGGCTGGAGCGGTAGTCGGCACGGCGCTTGATCTGGAACTCACGCACAGCGTTATTGTGCGCGTCCAGATCATCGGAGAACACGTGGCTGCCATCACCACGAGCAACGAAATAGAGGCTATTGCCAGCCACCGGATTCAGCGCTGCATGAATCGCTTCGCGGCCGACCATGGCGATCGGGGTCGGCGGCAGTCCCGAAATCATGTAGGTGTTGTACGGCGTCGCCTCCTTGAGATGGGCGCGAGTCAATTTGCCGTTGTAACGATCACCGAGGCCGTAGATCACGGTCGGATCGGTCTGCAACAACATGCCTATTTCCATGCGCCGTACAAACACGCCAGCGATTTGCCCGCGCTCCTGCGGCACGCCGGTTTCCTTCTCCACCAGCGAGGCCATGATCAGCGCCTGATAGGGCTCGGTGTACGGCACGTCAGCGGCGCGCTGGCTCCACTCCTTGGCAAGGACTTCGTCGAGGCGGTCGTAGGCTTTTTTCAGCAGCTCGACATCGGTCATGCCGCGCACGAAGCGATAGGTGTCAGGGAAGAATCGCCCTTCCGGAAAAATCCCGGTGTGGCCGAGTTTGTCCATCACCTCGCTATCACTCAAACCGTCGAGGGTCTTTTCGAGTTTTTCATCCTTGGCCAGAGCAGCGCGCACCTGATGGAAATTCCAGCCTTCGACCAGGGTCAGGCTGTACTGAACCATTTCCCCGCGTTTCCACAGGTCAATCAGTCCTTCGACGGTCATGCCGGGCTGCATGCGGTATTCGCCCTTGTGCAGCGGTTGTTTGGCGAGATTGAAGCGCCAATACACCCGCAGCCAGAAAGCATCCTTGATGACGCCATCGGCTTCGAGTCGATAGAAGGTGCGGGTCGGTGTCGTGCCTTTTGGCACTTCCAGCAGCTCTTCCTGAGTGATATTCAGCGGCTGTTCCAGCGCCGAATGGATTTTCCAGGCGGAGGCGCCCAGACACAGCCCTGCCAGAACCAATCCGGTTTCCAGCAGCAGCAAGAATTTACGTCTCACGTATCAAGCATCCAGTAGCGCGCGGGCAATGGTTTGGAGTTTACGGGTGAGCGGACCAACCGGCCAGTTCAGTGCGGCATAGGCGCGCACCGGCCAAACGCCATACACGCTGTTGCAGACAAAGACTTCATCAGCCCATTGCAGCTGATCGAGGGTGATGTCGGTGATTTGCGTGGGGATCCCCAACGACTCGGCTTGAAACAATAATTCGGCACGCATCACACCGGCAACGCCACAGCGCTTCAAATCAGCCGTGATCAACATGCCATCGCGGATCAGAAACAGATTGCTGAACACGCCTTCAATGACGCGACCCGCCTGATCGAGCATCAAGCCTTCGGCGTGCTCCGTATCTTGCCATTCGGCGCGGGCTATCACTTGTTCCAGACGGTTAAGGTGTTTGAGGCCGGCAAGCAGTGGCTGCCTGGACAGTCGTGTCGCACAAGGGAACAGGCGAACGCCCTGCTCGCCATGAACGGCAGGATAAGCAGCGGGTGGATTACCTTGCAGAATACGTCGGGCTTGAGCCGAGGGATCGGGGGCGTAACCGCGCAGACTGTCGCCGCGGGTGATGATGAGCTTGAGCACGCCCTGACCCAGTGCGCTGGCATAGGCCAGCAGCTCACTGCGGATCAACTCATGATCGGCAGTGATCGCCAGGCGTGAACAGCCATCGGCCAGACGCGCCAGATGTCGGTCCAGCAGCAACGGTTGCCCGCCACGCACGGCAACGGTCTCGAACAGACCATCACCGTAAGCCAGGCCGCGATCCTTCAGCGACAAAGCGTCAGCCGGCTGACCGTCGACCCAGCTGTCCATCAGTCAGCGAACCGGCGGAACACCAGCGAGCCGTTGGTGCCGCCAAACCCGAAGGAGTTGGACAGCACCACATCGATATCCATATTGCGCGCGGTATGCGGTACGAAATCGAGGTCGCAACCTTCGTCCGGCTCATCGAGGTTGATGGTCGGCGGCGCTACCTGGCTGTTGATCGCCAGCACACTGAAGATCGCCTCGACCGCGCCCGCCGCACCCAACAGGTGACCGGTCATGGACTTGGTCGAACTGACCGCCAGCTTGTAAGCGTGATCGCCGAACACCGACTTGATCGCACAGGCTTCGGCAAGGTCGCCGGCCGACGTCGAGGTGCCGTGGGCGTTGACGTACTGAACCTGGTCGCCATTGATCTTGGCATCGCGCAGCGCATTGGTGATGCAACGTGCAGCACCCGCGCCATCGGCCGGTGGCGAAGTCATGTGGTAAGCATCGCCACTGGTGCCGAAGCCGATCAGCTCGGCGTAGATCGTCGCGCCACGGGCCTTGGCGTGCTCCAGTTCTTCGAGAACCAGAGCGCCGGCACCGTCGGACAGCACGAAGCCATCACGGCCCTTGTCCCATGGACGGCTGGCGCGGGTCGGCTCGTCGTTGCGGGTCGACAGCGCGCGGGAGGCACCGAAGCCGCCCATGCCCAGACCGCAAGCTGCCATTTCAGCGCCGCCGGCAATCATCACGTCGGCTTCGTCGTACATGATGTTGCGTGCCGCCATGCCGATGCAGTGCGTACCGGTGGTACACGCGGTGGCGATGGCGTAGTTAGGTCCCTGTGCACCCAGATGGATGGACAGAAAACCGGAAATCATATTGATGATCGAGCCAGGCACGAAAAACGGAGAAATCCGTCGTGGGCCGGAATCATGCAGCGTGCGGCTGGTTTCTTCGATATTGGTCAGTCCGCCAATCCCCGACCCCATGGCCACGCCGATGCGCTCACGGTTGGCGTCGGTGACTTCCAGACCGGCGTTACGAACTGCCTGAAAACCTGCGGCCAGACCGTATTGAATGAACAGGTCGAGCTTGCGAGCTTCCTTGACCGACAGGTATTCCTCGACATTGAAGCCCTTTACCGAGCCGCCAAAACGGGTGGAATAGGCAGAAAGGTCGGTGTGTTCGATCAGACCAATGCCACTGCGGCCAGCCAGAATGCCCTGCCAACTGCTCGGCACATCCGTGCCCAGTGGCGACAACATACCCATACCGGTGACTACGACGCGTCTACGCGACACAGCACTCTCCTTTTTCAAATGACGACTTTGCATCAGGCCTAAAGAAAAAACCGCACGCCGTGATGGCAGTGCGGTTTTTCCATGACAGCAAGCAACGATTACAAGCTATTAAGCCTGGTGGTTAGTAACGTAATCGATTGCGGCTTGTACAGTAGTGATCTTCTCAGCTTCTTCGTCAGGGATTTCGGTCTCGAATTCCTCTTCCAGAGCCATCACCAGCTCAACGGTGTCAAGGGAGTCGGCACCCAGGTCTTCAACGAAGGAAGCAGTGTTGACCACTTCTTCTTCTTTAACGCCCAGTTGCTCAGCAACGATTTTCTTGACGCGCTCTTCGATGGTGCTCATACCTTGTTTTCACTCCTAATGGACAAATTCAGGCAGCTGGCCAGTGGGTAAGTGTATAGAAAGACTTTTCAGTTTTTCAACTGAAAGCTTCACTCCTCAAACCCGACGACCCTCTGCCTATAAATAGATTGCAGCTTTATAACGGATTTTAGACAGCTCGTATGACATTTTTTTGAAGCGATCCGTCACATTTAACTCATGTACATCCCGCCGTTCACCGGGATTGTAGCCCCAGTAACGTAAGCCGCACCGTCGGATGCAAGAAAAGCGACCACAGACGCGATCTCTTGAGCTTGCCCCAGACGGCCCAGCGGAATCTGCGTCTGCAAGGCTTCACGCTGTGCCTCAGGCAGCTCGCGGGTCATATCGGTGTCGATGAACCCAGGGGCCACCGAGTTTACCGTAATCGAACGCGAACCGACTTCACGCGCCAGCGAACGGCTGAAACCTTCCAGACCGGCCTTGGCGGCTGCGTAGTTTACTTGGCCTGCGTTGCCCATGGCACCCACAACCGACCCAATACTGATAATTCGTCCCCAACGGGCTTTGGTCATACCGCGCAAAACGCCCTTGGACAGGCGAAACAGACTGTTCAGGTTGGTATCGACGACGTCATGCCATTCGTCATTTTTCATCCGCATCATCAGATTATCGCGGGTGATACCGGCATTGTTGACCAGGATCGCCGGCGCACCGAACTGCGATGTAATGCTCGCCAGTACTGCAGCAACGGATTCGTCGCTGGTGACATTGAGTTCCAGGCCAGTGCCTTGAATCCCGCTTTCCTTCAGGGTTGCCGCAATGCGCTCGGCACCCGAGGCAGACGTCGCGGTGCCGATAACGATGGCGCCCTGACGACCCAGTTCCAGGGCGATAGCCTGGCCGATACCGCGGCTCGCGCCAGTGACCAGTGCAACTTTACCTTGCAGACTCATGCAGGCTTCTCCTGATTCAAGCCAGCGCTGCGCGAGCGGCAGCGAAGGCGTCGGGGGTATTGAGGTTGGATGTCGACACGCCTTCGGCGCAACGCTTGTTCAAGCCAGCCAGCACTTTACCTGGGCCGCATTCGACCAACTGGGTAGCACCTTTGGCGGCTAGCGCCTGAACCGATTCGACCCAGCGTACAGGCTTGTAAAGCTGCTCAAGCAGATCGCGCTTGAGGGTTTCCAGATCGGCCGGCACATTGGCGCTGACGTTCTGAACCACCGGAATCTGCGGCGCCTGCCAGTCGATCGCTGCGATCGACTCGGCGAAACGCTCGGCCGCCGGACGCATCAGCTCGCAATGGGACGGCACGCTGACCGGCAACGGCATGGTGCGCTTGGCACCACGGGCCTTGCAGCCTTCGATGGCGCGCTCGACTGCTGCCTTGGCACCGGCGATGACCACCTGGCCAGGGGAATTGAAGTTGACCGCACTGACCACTTCGCCTTGAGCCGCTTCAGCACAGGCTGCCAGCACATCAGCATCGTCCAGACCGAGAATGGCGGCCATGCCACCTTGTCCGGCCGGAACGGCTTCCTGCATCAACTGACCGCGGCGCTCAACCAGCTTCACCGCGTCGCCCAGGCTCAGGCTGCCCGCAGCGACCAGAGCGCTGTATTCGCCCAGGCTGTGACCGGCAACATAAGCCGGACGCGCACCGCCTTCAGCCAGCCACAGACGCCACAAGGCAATCGAGGCGGTCAGAATGGCCGGCTGGGTTTTATCGGTTTGATTGAGTTGCTCTTCCGGCCCTTGCTGGGTCAGTGCCCACAGGTCGTAACCCAGAGCATCGGAAGCTTCTTTGAATGTTTCGAGGACAACCGGATGTTGCGCGCCCAACTCGGCCAGCATGCCGAGGGACTGCGAACCCTGTCCCGGAAAGACGAATGCGAGGGAAGCAGACATGTAACAAGCCCCTAATGATCTTGTCGTCGGAGAATTGACGTCCCGCTTGGGGGACGCAAGAAACTGACAGTTGGATGGCAAATTGAACTGAGCGGTCACATTTAAGCATTGTCCGACGAAAACGCCTAAAGCAACAAATCCTCCAGGCGACCGTGAATACGTTCCGGCAGGTTTTCCTGAATCTCGATCAAGGCGCGCTGAATCGCACTCTGGAAGCCCTGAACCCCCGCCGAACCATGGCTTTTGACCACAATCCCCTGCAACCCGAGGAAGCTTGCGCCGTTATGCCGTGCAGGCGCCAGATCGGCTTGCAAGCGCTTCATCAGCGGCAGGGCCAGAGCACCGACCACTTTAGTCGCGAGGTTTTTCTTGAACAAGGCTTCGATGCGCGCGGCAATCATGGTCGCCAGGCCTTCGCTGGATTTGAGCAGGATATTGCCGACAAAACCGTCACATACCACCACATCTGCCTCGCCACGGTACACACCGTCACCCTCGACAAAACCGATGTAATTGATGCCGCGAGCACTCTGCAACAAGGTGGCCGCCAGTTTGACCTGCTGGTTGCCCTTGATGTCTTCAGTACCGATGTTCAGCAGCGCCACTCGCGGACGAACAATGCCCAGGGTTTCCGCCGCCACCGACCCCATCACAGCGAACTGCAACAGATGCTCGGCGCTGCAATCGACATTGGCGCCCAGGTCGAGCAACTGGCAATAACCTTTCTGCGTCGGAATCGCCGCCACCATCGCCGGCCGATCAATACCCGGCAAGGTCTTGAGCACGAAGCGCGACAACGCCATCAGCGCACCGGTATTGCCAGCGCTGACGCAGGCCTGGACCTTGCCGTCTCGCAGCAACTCCAGCGCCACACGCATCGACGAGTCGGGCTTGCCGCGCAGGGCCTGGGCAGGTTTTTCGTCCATGGTGATGACTTCGGACGCCGGCGCGATCGACAGACGCGAGCGATCCACAGCCGATTGGCCAGAGAGCAATTCTTCAAGAAGGGAGGGTTGACCGACGAGGGTCAGGTGCAGCGAGGGCGTAGCAGACAGGCAAGCAAGGCTGGCCTGAACAATGCTGCGGGGACCGAAGTCCCCGCCCATTGCGTCAATCGCGATGACTTGAGCAGACAAGTGATTACTCGTCAGCGCCCTTGTCGATCACTTTACGGCCACGGTATACGCCTTCTGGCGATACGTGGTGACGCAGGTGAATTTCACCGGTGGTTTTTTCTACAGACAGAGTGCTTGCCGTCAGGGCGTCGTGCGAACGACGCATGTCACGGGCAGAGCGGGATTTTTTGTTCTGCTGAACAGCCATAATTGATTAACTCCTAAACGTTTGGGTCACGCTTTAACTGCGCCAATACACTGAACGGGTTGGACCGCGTTACCTCGTCCTCGCTCGGTTCGGGCTCATCGAGACCCGCCGGCTGCTGGCATTCTTCCGGATGATGAGCAGGCACAATGGGCAAGGCGAGCAGAAGCTCCTCCTCGATCAGTGACTGCAGATCCAATGGATCTTCGCCCAGTTCCAGCACGTCATAACCTTTCGGCAACGACTGGGTATTCGCACCCTCCTTCACCACAGCATAACTGCATTCGCTGTGGATCGGCAGGGTGACCAGCTCAAGACAACGCTGGCAAACCATTTTGACTTCGGTGTCGATAAAACTGTGAATTACCACAGACTTACGTTCATCTCGTTCAAAAACGAATTTAGCCTGCACCGTACCGACAGTGTCGGAAAGCGGGTCGCAGAGTCTCTCCAAATCGGCCAGCAGCAGTTCACCTTGAAGGGTGGTGCCACGATCAGCCAATTTGCGCGGGTCAACGTGAGGTGGAATCGGGTCATTCAACATAGGCGCAGCATTATAGGGATGCCCCCAGCCATGTCAAAGGAAATTCAGCCCTGTCCGTCACTTGCAAGCCTCCGCTAGAATTCGCGCCTGTCTTCTGGAGATGCGCATGCTGCCTTTATTACTCGCTTCAAGCTCGGTTTATCGCCGGGAATTGCTGGCCCGCTTGCAGCTGCCGTTTATCTGCAGCTCGCCGGATATTGACGAAAGCCATCGTCCGGACGAGTCCGCCATCGAGCTGGTCAAGCGCCTCGCCGAGGAAAAAGCACGTGCGTTGGCCAGCAGCCATCGCGCTCATCTGATTATCGGCTCCGATCAGGTCGCGGTGCTTGGCGAACGGATTATCGGCAAACCGCACACCTTCGAAAAGGCCCGCGAACAATTGTTGGCTTCGAGCGGTGCCAGCGTGACCTTCCTCACCGGCCTGGCGCTGCTCAACAGCCAGACCGGTGAATGCCAGGTCGACTGCGTGCCGTTCACCGTGCACATGCGCACGCTCGACACCGCACGCATCGAACGCTACCTGCGCGCCGAACAGCCCTACGATTGCGCTGGCAGCTTCAAAGCCGAGGGTTTGGGGGTGAGCCTGTTTCAAAGCACCGAAGGCCCTGACGCCACCAGCCTGATCGGCCTGCCATTGATTCGCCTGGTGGACATGCTGCTGGCCGAAGGCGTGCAGATACCTTAAAGATCAAAAGATCGCAGCCTCGTTTCACTCGACAGCTCCTACAAGGGATACGCATTTCAATGTAGGAGCTGTCGAGTGAAACGAGGCTGCGATATTTTGACTTTAAAAAAACCGGCAAAAAGCCGGTTTTTTTTATGCAGCCATAGAATCAGCGCAACGAAGGCCCCTGGAAGCCCATCCACATCGCCAGATGCTCAGCCACGCTGGCACCGAGTTTTTTCGAGAAGCGATCGAACGGCGATTCCTGAACGGTGAAGTCCACCAGCTCTTTCTCGCCAATGACATCACGGGCCACCGAACTGGCATTCCCCAGGCCATCGATCAACCCCAGCGGCAGTGCCTGCTCGCCCGACCAGACCAACCCGGAGAACAACTCTGGATGCTCCTTGTCCTTGAGGCGGTCGCCACGACCTTTCTTGACGCTGCTGATGAATTGCTGATGAGTGGTATCGAGCACACCCTGCCAGAACTGAGTTTCTTCAGGCTTCTGCGGCTGGAACGGATCGAGGAACGATTTGTGCTCGCCGGAGGTGTAAGTGCGACGCTCGACACCCAGCTTCTCCATCGTCCCGACAAAGCCATAACCGGCCGCCGTCACACCAATGGAACCTACCAGGCTCGCCTTGTCGGCGTAGATCTGATCTGCCGCGCTTGCGATGTAATAAGCACCGGAAGCGCCCAAATCCGAGATTACCGCGTAAACCTTGGTATCCGGATGCAGGCCGCGCAAACGGCGGATCTCGTCATAGACGTAGCCCGACTGCACCGGACTGCCGCCCGGACTGTTGATTCGCAGGATGACACCTTTGACCTTCTCGTCCTCGAACGCTGCACGCAGGCTGCCGACGATGTTATCAGCGCTGGCAGGCTCCTTGTCGGCGATCATGCCGGTCACGTCGATCAGCGCGGTGTAGGTGCCACTGCGAGTGGCGGCTTTTTCCATGTCCATCAACGGCGTGAACAGGATCAACGCGCCAAACAGGTACACAAAGGTCAGCAGCTTGAAGAAAATCCCCCAGCGACGGGACCTGCGCTGCTCCTGCACGCCAGCTAGCAGGGTCTTTTCCAGCAGCTTCCAGCTTTTCTCGTCACCGCTCTCTGCGCTCGCCTTGGCGGGCGCTTTCCATTCGTCGGTCATGACATCTACCCCAGCAAAAACCTATTAAGCCCGCTGACTCAGCCAGGCATGCAATTCTGAAAAACGATCAATGGCCAGTGCCGGCTCGAACAACTTCAACGCTTCGATCGATTGCGCGCCATAGCTGACGGCCACCGAATCCATGCCGGCGTTGCGCGCCATCTGCAAGTCAAAGGACGAATCGCCCACCATCAGCGCCTGCTCCGGGCGAATCTCGCAGTGAGCGAGGATCTGCTCAAGCATCAGCGGATGGGGTTTGCTGGCGGTTTCGTCAGCCGCGCGGGTGATGTCGAAATATTCTTCCCAGCCGTGAGACTTCAGCACCCGATCCAGTCCGCGACGAGCCTTGCCGGTCGCGACCGCCAAGTGATAACCCTCGGCGCGAAACGCTTCCATCGACTCGACCACACCCTCGAACAACGGCGAAGGAACAGCCTCAGAGGCGATGTAGTGATCAGCATAGTGCTGACGGAAGGCTACCAATTCGTCGTCGCCGATTTCCGGATATAACGTGCGAATCGCCTCCGGCAGACCGAGACCGATGATGCCCTTGACGGCAAAATCATCGCGCAACTGAAATCCGGATCGCTCGGACGCGACATGCATTGACTCGACAATCCGACCAATGGAGTCGGCGAGAGTGCCGTCCCAATCGAAAATCAGCAGCTTGTAATCAGATGGGTGCACTCAGGCGCTCCACGGTTTTGGCCCACATCTCGTCGACCGGCGCCTGCAACTTCAGCTCACCACCATCAGGCAGCGGCACGGTCAGCATGTAGGCGTGCAGGAACAGGCGCTTTCCGCCCAGGTCACGAATCTCTTTGCTGAAGCCTTCATCGCCGTACTTGGTGTCACCGGCAATGCAATGCCCGGCGTGCAAGGTGTGGACGCGGATTTGGTGAGTCCGGCCGGTAATCGGTTTGGCTTCGATCAGGGTGGCAAAGTCGCCAAAACGACGCAGGACCTTGAACACGGTCACGGACTCCTTGCCCTCCTCCTCGTCGACCTCGACCATACGCTCGCCGGAGCGCAGGTTGCTCTTGCCGAGCGACGCTCGGACTTGCTTGATCGAGGCCGCCCAGTTGCCGCGAACCAGCGCCATGTAGCGCTTGTCGACGCCATCGCCGCGCAATGCCGTGTGCAAGTGACGCAGCATGCTGCGCTTCTTGGCGATCATCAGCAGGCCGGAGGTGTCACGGTCGAGACGGTGAACCAGTTCGAGCTCCTTGCAATCGGGACGCAACTGACGAAAGGCTTCGATCACCCCGTAAGTCAAGCCGCTGCCACCGTGAACCGCGATGCCGCAAGGCTTGTTGATCACGATCAACGCCTTGTCCTCGAACACAATCGAGGCTTCGAGGCGCTGCAGCAGGCCTTGTGCCAGCGGAACCGGCTCGTCGCGCTCAGGCACGCGAACCGGCGGCACGCGCACGATATCGCCCGCCTGCAGCTTGTATTCGGGCTTGATCCGACCTTTGTTCACTCGCACTTCGCCTTTGCGCAAAATGCGGTAAATCAAGGTCTTGGGCACGCCTTTGAGCCGAGCGAGAAGGAAGTTATCAATACGTTGGCCGGCATATTCCGGCGAGACCTCCAGCAGTTGTACGGCTGGGGTCGAAGGGGCAGTAGTCGTCATGGCGCGGATGATAACAATTTTTTATGGAATTGAAGCACTTAATCATTGCTGCTATAGTCGCGAACGCCGCCAAAAGTGGCCTGGACAGCGGACTAACGGTCAAAAACCGGCCCTGACCAACGCAATTCACGAGGACGAGAGGCCGTCCTACGGGGCTTTCGCTACGAAACGGTAGAGTTTGCAGTTGTAACGAGCGCAGGTGACATGAGGCCTGAAGCATGCCGCAAAGCAGAGTTTTCACTCGCCTTGCGAGCAAATATTCACGGCCAGTTCACAAAGTGCAGTCAGCTACGAACAACCCCGAGCGAACGCTTCGGAAACAACGCCTAAATTAGCCATGATGCGTGACCTCCCCTTTCGGAGCTCACGGTAAATGCCAACCCGCTGCGGATTCTGCGCGCGGCAGCACCCGAATTATCAGGGATACGTGTAGGGTGGAGATGCACAACCGCTGGACTGTGTAGCAATAGGCTTTATCAAGACGCTTCATCTCGTCCACAGCCGCTGGTTGATTCCTCCTCCTGACTGAGTGCTTAAGTAGCCACAGCAAGCAGGACGCGTACGTCGCGACGCCGGCCCAATTGGTCGGGGTTCGCTAGACACTGGAGTGTCCAACCACTCCTGACGCACCTGACACCGACCATGAGAAGTCGTGTGTGCCGAACGCCGTTTCCGGCAGCCCGGAAACCGACGGTACTACATGAAAAGAATGCTGATTAACGCAACTCAACCCGAAGAGTTGCGTGTTGCACTGGTAGATGGCCAACGCCTCTACGACCTGGACATCGAATCCGGTGCACGCGAGCAGAAAAAGGCCAACATCTATAAAGGCCGGATTACTCGCATCGAACCAAGCCTTGAGGCTGCCTTTGTCGATTTCGGCTCCGAGCGCCACGGCTTCCTGCCCCTCAAAGAAATCTCCCGCGAATACTTCAAGAAAGCCCCCGAAGGCCGCGTCAACATCAAGGACGTCCTGAGCGAAGGCCAGGAAGTCATCGTTCAGGTCGAAAAAGAAGAACGTGGCAACAAGGGCGCAGCCCTGACCACCTTCATCAGCCTGGCCGGTCGTTACCTGGTTCTGATGCCGAACAACCCGCGTGCCGGCGGTATCTCCCGTCGCATCGAAGGTGAAGAGCGCAACGAACTGCGTGAAGCCCTGAACGGCCTGGTTGCCCCAGCCGACATGGGTCTGATCGTTCGCACTGCCGGCCTCGGCCGCAGCAGCGAAGAAATGCAGTGGGACCTCGATTACCTGCTGCAACTCTGGACCGCCATCAAAGAAGCCTCGCTGGATCGCTCCGCGCCGTTCCTGATCTACCAGGAAAGCAACGTGATCATCCGCGCCATCCGCGATTACCTGCGCCAGGACATCGGTGAAGTGCTGATCGACAGCGTTGAAGCCCAGGACGAAGCCCTGACCTTCATCCGCCAGGTGATGCCGCAGTACGCCAGCAAGATCAAGCTGTACGAAGACAGCGTTCCGCTGTTCAACCGTTTCCAGATCGAAAGCCAGATCGAGACCGCTTTCCAGCGCGTCGTTGAACTGCCTTCCGGCGGCTCCATCGTTATCGATCCGACCGAAGCCCTGGTGTCCATCGACATCAACTCGGCGCGCGCCACCAAAGGCAGCGACATCGAAGAAACCGCTCTGCAGACCAACCTTGAAGCCGCCGAAGAAATCGCCCGTCAGTTGCGCTTGCGCGACATCGGCGGCCTGATCGTCATCGACTTCATCGACATGACCCCTGCCAAGAACCAGCGCGCCGTGGAAGAAAAAGTCCGCGAATGCCTGGAAGCCGACCGCGCTCGCGTGCAAGTCGGTCGCATCTCGCGCTTCGGCCTACTGGAAATGTCCCGTCAGCGCCTGCGTCCATCCCTGGGCGAAAGCAGCGGCATCGTTTGCCCGCGTTGCAACGGCACCGGCATTATCCGTGACGTTGAATCGCTGTCGCTGGCGATTCTGCGCCTGATCGAAGAAGAAGCCCTGAAAGACCGCACTGCCGAAGTTCGCGCCCAAGTGCCGATCCCGGTCGCCGCGTTCCTGCTCAACGAAAAACGCAACTCGATCACCAAGATCGAACTGCGCACCCGTGCCCGCATCGTCATTCTGCCGAACGATCATCTCGAAACGCCGCACTTCGAAGTGCAGCGTTTGCGCGATGACAGCCCGGAAGCCGCGGTCGGCCAGTCCAGCTACGAAATCGCTGCTGCCGCTGCCGAAGTCGAAGAAGTCCAGCCAGCCGCTGCGACCCGCACCCTGGTTCGCCAGGAAGCCGCGGTCAAGACTGCTCCGGCTCGCGCCAACGCTCCGATTCCGACCGAAGTCGTCGCTGCCGCACCTGTTGCTGCACCGGTCGCCGCGCCTGAGCCAAGCCTGTTCAAAGGCCTGGTGAAGTCGCTGGTCAGCCTGTTCGCGACCAAAGAAGAGCCAGTTACTCCGGTTGTGGTTGAAAAACCAGCAACCACCGAGCGTCCGGCCCGCAACGAAGAACGTCGCAACGGTCGTCAGCAGAGCCGCAACCGTAACGGTCGCCGCGATGAAGAACGCAAGCCTCGTGAGGAACGTGCACCGCGTGAAGAACGCGCACCACGTGAGCCACGCGAAGCCCGCGAAGAAACTCCAGCGGTAGCAGTAGAACGCGCTCCACGTGAAGAGCGCGCACCTCGCGCACCTCGTGAAGAACGTGCACCGCGCGCTCCTCGCGAAGATCGCAAGCCACGTGGCGATCGTGAAGAACGCCCGGTTCGTGAATTGCGTGAGCCTCTGGATGCCGCTCCGGCCGCCGCTGCTATCGCCGCTACCGCTGAAGAGCGTCCAGCCCGCCAGCCACGCGAAGAACGTGCTCCACGCCCACCGCGTGAAGAACGTCAGCCACGTGCCGAGCAAGCCGCTGCCGCAGTAGCTGAAGAAGAGTTGGTTACCAACGAAGAGCAACTGCAGGAAGACGGTCAGGAAGGCGCCGAAGGCGATCGTCCACGCCGCCGCTCCCGTGGCCAGCGTCGTCGCAGCAACCGTCGTGAGCGTCAGCGCGATGCCAACGGTAATGTGATCGAAGGTTCGGAAGAATCAGAGTCCGCCGAAGGTAACGAAGCTGCCGAAACCAACGAAGCGCCAAGCGCTGCCGATCTGGCCGCCGGCCTGGCTGTTACCGCAGCCGTTGCCAGCACCGTGATCAGCGCTCCAGCCGAAGCACAGGCTAACGAGCAAGCCGAACGCGCGACTGCCGCCACCCTGGAAACTGCTCCAGTGGAAGCGCCAGTGGTTGAAGCAACGACTTCGGTCGAAGCCTCCGCCGCTCCGGAAATCGAAGTCGCCCCGGTTCGTGAAGCACAGCCTGTATTTGAAGCTGCCGCTGAGCCAGTGGTTGCCGCAGAACCGGTTGTCGAAACAGCCACCGAAACAGTGACCGAAGCTGTCCGTGAAATTCGCGAAGAGCAAACCGCGTTCAACTGGGTTGCCGAGCCAGCCGCCGCCGAAGCGCCAGAAGCCGAGGCCATGGTGTCCGAGCCAGTGGTTGCTGCTGCCGAGCCTGCTCCGGTGGTTGAAGCGCCGGTTGTTGCCGAAGTGGCCGCACCGGAAGTCGAAGCCGCCCCTGTCAGCGCCCTGACGCCAAGTGGCCGTGCGCCGAACGACCCACGTGAAGTGCGTCGCCGCAAGCGTGAAGCCGAGCGTCTGCAGAAGGAAGCCGAACTGGCTGCCGCTGCTGCTCCGGCTGCTGTCGAAGCTGCACCGGTTGTCGCTGAAGTCGTCGAGGCAGCACCTGCCCCGGCGGCTGAAGTCTCTGCTGCCGAACCAGTTGAATCAGTGATCGACGAAGCACCGCGCTCCGTTCAGGAAGCGGTAGAGCAACACGAGCAAGCCCTGGAAAAAGAACACGAGCCTAAACCTCTCGTCTGATTCCATCGGCCACTAAAAAGCCCCGCCTGGTGATCCAGGCGGGGCTTTTTTATGCCCGTAAATATCACGGTGATCCAATGTGTGAGCGGGCTTGCTCGCGAAAGAGGTTTAACATTCGACATTGGTGCAAGCTGATTCACCGCTTTCGCGAGCAAGCCCGCTCCCACATTGGATCTGTATCGAGGCTACTGGTAGATCAACTTCTCTGGCACATCCACATCCCACAACACCCCGGAATCGTCCACCGCCACCTCGACCACCCTCGCCTGCGCAAACAACGCCTTGGCACCTCGATCACCGGACAACGCCATCAACGCAGCACCGAAGCTGCGCCCAAATCCCACCGGATGTCCAAACTCACCTTGATGCACCGGAACACTGACGGCGTCATCAGCAATCTCCGCCACCACACGCTCAATACTCGTTGGAAGGATGAACGGCATATCCCCCAGCACAATCAGCCAGCCACTGAGCAGCGGACACGCCGCCACACCGGCTGCGATGCTGTCACCCATGCCGGTCGATTCGATCAGCACGATCTGGCAACCATAAGCCTTGGCCATGCGGATCACTTGCGGTCGATCCACAGTGGTCACCAGGACGCGCTTCTCAAGGGAGGTCGGCAAATTAGCCAGCACTTGCTCGATCATCGAATGAACAGCACCCTCGCGCCCCGTACAATCCGCCACCAGCTTGTCCCTCTCGGCACCGGCCTCCTGTCGAAACCGACTGCCCTGCCCCGCTGCCAAAACGATGACGCCGATCGGTTCACTCATACGACCTCCTGCAACAGCTTCTTCTGCTTGAGCTCGACGCCGTTCTTGATCGCCACGATTTCGGCCAGTAGCGACAAGGCAATTTCCGCCGGTGTGTGGCTGCCAATGTGCAAACCGATCGGGCCGTGCAGCCGCTCGATGGCCTGCTGTGACAAGCCTAGTTGAGCCAGGTTCTCCCGGCGTTTCAAGCTGTTGATCCGCGAACCCAGTGCACCGACATAAAACGCCCTGGAATCCAGCGCCGTGAGCAGCGCCATGTCATCGAGTCGAGGATCGTGGGTCAGCGCGACGATGGCCGTACGCTCGTCAGTCTGGATGCTGAGCACCGCGTCATCGGGCATGCCCGAAACAAATCGCCCGTGCTGCTCTTCCCAACCGTAAACGAACTCGGTGCGCGGATCGCAGATCAGCACTTCGAAATCCAGCAAACGAGCCATCTCGGCGACATACCGGGACAACTGCCCCGCACCGATCAGCAACAACCGCCAACGCGGGCCGTAAATGGCCCGCAACGTCTTGCCATCGAACGTCAGCACATCAGTCTTGTCAGCCGGCTGCAGAGTGACTTCACCCGTCTCGACACTGAGCGAGCGGCCAACAATTTCATGCGCCTCGCAGCGCGCCAGCAACTCCGCGACCCAAGCCGGGTCACCAACCCGCTCCTCAGTCAGGCGCAAAGTGCCGCCGCACGGCAAACCGAAGCGTGCCGCCTCCTCACGGGTGACGCCGTAAGTGATCAATTGCACCGGCGGCCCATCGGCTGGAATACGACCGTCGTGTAGCCGGGCAATCAAATCGTCTTCGACACAACCACCGGACACCGAGCCAATCACCACGCCATCTTCACGCAAGGCAAGCATGGCGCCAGGTGCCCTAGGCGCGGTGCCCCAGGTCTGGACCACGCTGTACAACACCACCCGCTGACCGGCGCGGCGCCATTCGAGCACGCTGCGCAGGACGTTCAGATCGACGCTGTCCATCAGGCTTGCGCCTTCTGCCAACCTTGCAGCTGATAGCGAACCGGCAGGTTGCGGATGCGCTTGCCGGTGGCAGCAAAGATTGCGTTGCACAGCGCAGGTGCGATCGGTGGTACGCCCGGCTCACCGACACCGCCCAGTGGCACATTGCCTGGCGGTGTGACCAGATGAACCTCAACTTCCTTAGGCGCCAGGGACATGCGCGCCACTTCGTACATGTGGAAGTTGTCCTGCTGGACCTTGCCGTCCTTGAAGCTGATTTCCCCCAGCACCGCGTTGCCCAGGCCCATGACACAGGCACCTTCGAACTGCGCACGAATCCGCTCGGGGTTGATCTGCGGACCGCAATCCACGGCGATGTCGGCCTTGTGCACGATCAGCGTGCCGTCGTCTTTGACTTCAACCTCAATCACCGCCGCCACATAAGTCACGAAGCTGTAATGCACCGCCAGCCCCAGGCCTCGGCCCTTGGGCAACTCACGACCCCAGCCGGCAGCTTTGGCAGCGGTTTCCAGCACCATACGCAGACGCGCGGTGTCGATCGGATAACGCTCCGGGGATTCGCCGTAGTTCCACTCTTCACTCAAGGTGCGCGGATCGATCTGCCGGTCCGGGCCGAGCAATTTGATCTGGTACTTGAGCGGATCCTGGCCGGCCTTGTGCGCCAGTTCATCGACAAAGCTCTGAATCGCAAAACCGTGAGGAATGTTCGACACCGAGCGATACCAGCCGACGCGGGTATGGACCGTCGCTTCCGGGTTTTCCAGGCGCACGTTGGGAATCGCGTAAGCCATGTTGGTAAAGCCCATGCCCAACTCGAAGGCCGCCTCGTGGTTCATGCCCGGCGCAAACAGCGCGGTGATGCTCGGTGCCACGGTGCGGTGCAACCAGCCGGACGGCAGGCCGTCTTTGTTCAGGCTGGCTTTCAGGTACTCGGCCGACACCGTGTGGAAATAGGAGCAGTGGATGTCGTCTTCACGGGTCCATTGCACTCGCACCGCCTTGCCAGGGAACTCCTTGGCAAGGATGGCCGCTTCGATGATGAAGTCCGGTTTGGATTTACGACCGAAACCGCCGCCCAACAAAGTGACGTTAAAGGTGACGTTATCGAACGGGATACCAAGGCGTTCGCCAATTCGTTCGCGGGTGACTTGTGGCGCCTGGCTTGGGGCCCAGGCTTCGCAGACGCCGTCCTTGAAGCGGGCGATGGCGACCATCGGTTCCATGGGCGCTTGCGTGAGGTGCGGCAGGTAATAGGACACTTCGAGCGTGCTGTCGGCGCTGCCCATCGCTTCATCGATGTTGCCGGTATTGCGCACCACTTTGCCCGGTTTGAGGGACGCGGCTTCCAGTTCCTTGCGGTAGGCGATCGAGTCATAACTGGCGTTAGGACCATCATCCCACTCGATTTTCAACGCCTCGCGGCCCTTGATCGCGGCCCAGGTATTGCTGGCCACCACGGCCACGCCGCCCAACGGCTGAAACTCCGACGGTAGCGGATGGCCTTCGATCTGCACAACCTTGATCACGCCCGGGACTTTCATCGCGGCGCTGGAGTCGACGGACTTGACCTTGCCGCCGTACACCGCAGGACGTGCAATGGTGGCGTAGAGCATGCCGTCGAAATGGACGTCTGCACCGTAAATGGCGCGGCCATTGACGATGTCGGCACCGTCGATGGCCTTGGTGCCTTCCTTGCCGATGTAGCGAAATTCCGACGGCTGCTTGAGTCGCAGGCTGTCACGCGCCGGCACTGCCAACGCACCGGCAGCGGCGGCCAAGGCGCCGTAACCCAGCTCACGACCGGTCGGTTGGTGAATGACTTTATGCAGTTGCGCGCGGCATTCGCTGACCGGCACTTTCCACTGTTCGGCAGCGGCTTGTTCAAGCATGGTTCGCGCGGCAGCACCGCAGCGACGCATCGGCTCGTACCAGTGGCGCATGCTGCGCGAGCCATCGGTGTCCTGGTTGCCGAAGCGCACTTCGTCGCCCGGCGCCTGTTGCACCTTCATCATCGCCCAGTCGGCTTCCAGTTCATCGGCCACCACCATCGTCAGGCTGGTGCGCACACCCTGGCCCATTTCCGAACGGTTGCAGACCACAGTCACCGTGCCGTCAGCGGCGATGCTGACGTACACCTTGGGATCGTCGATCCAGCCGTTGGGCATGCCATCGGCGCCGAATTTCTTTTCTTTTTCGGCAGCAAACGCGTCTTGCCAGCCCCAGCTCGCCACCAGTACCAGCGCACTGGTGGCGCCAACGCCTTTGAGGAAACCGCGGCGACTGAGGTTGCTCAGCGCGAAATCATTCGGTAACTGGCTCATGCCTTGGCCTCCTTCAGGTGAGTGGATGCCTGGCGGATGGCGGTCTTGATGCGGTTGTAAGTGCCGCAGCGGCAAATGTTGCCGACCATCGCCTCTTCGATCTGTTCGTCGCTGGGGTTCGGGTTGGTCTTGAGCAGCGCCGTGGCGGACATGATCTGCCCGCCCTGACAGAAACCGCACTGGGCCACGGCGGTGTCGAGCCAGGCTTGCTGGACGACTTGTCCGACCGGGTCGGCGTGCAGGTTGTCGATGGTGGTGACGTTCTGGCCGACCACCGAACCGATCGGCGTGATGCAACTGCGCGCCGGGGCGCCTTCGATATGGATGGTGCAGGCGCCGCACAGGCCCATGCCGCAGCCGAATTTGGTGCCGTTGTAACCGGCCACGTCGCGGATCGCCCAGAGCAGCGGCATGTCCTCGGTGACATCGAGTTGATGGTCTTGACCATTGAGCTTCAGGGTAATCATGGGCACGCCCGCATAGTTATTGGTTATGGGGTCGAGCAATCTGCCGCCAGGGGTTGGCGGTTGGCATCACGCAGATCGGCTCAGGCTAACGAGGCTCTCTTATGCGGACGGTCGCGTCTGCATCGGGCCTTTGGTGGAGCAAACGTTTGCATCGTTAGGTGGCTAAGTTAACCCAGCATTAACAAAAAAGCCCTCCACAGTTAAACGTGTGCAGGGCTTTGAAATCAGTATTGAAAGCGTAGCCTCAATACCGATTGGGCTCCATTTCCAGGTCGACATGAAAACGTTCTGAAATGTCTTTCTGGATACGTTGCGCCAGGTTCAGCAATTGCAGACCGGTCGCGTTGCCATAGTTGACCAGCACCAACGCCTGCAATTTATGCACGCCAGCGTCGGCATCACGGAAACCTTTCCAGCCGGCCCGCTCAATCAGCCAGCCCGCCGCCAGTTTCATCTGCCCGTCGGGTTGCGCGTAGGCCACCAGATCCGGGTATTCACCTTTGAGTTGCGCGACGAGCGCCGCTGGCACCAAAGGATTCTTGAAGAAGCTGCCGGCATTGCCGAGCACTGCCGGGTCCGGAAGCTTTTCATTGCGGATGCTGCAAATCGCCTGGCTGACATCGGTGGCGGTCGGATGATCGATACCTTGCTCGGTCAGGCGCTGACGCACCGGGCCGTACTCCAGGTGCAGGTGCGCGGCGCGGTCCAGGATGAAACGAACCCGCAGGATCAACCAACGCCCCGGTTCCTGTTTGAACAGGCTGTCGCGGTAGGCGAAGTTGCATTCTTCCAGGGTGAAGTCCCGCAAGTCGCCGGTCTGGCGATCCAGCGCGGTCAGGCCGGCGAACACGTCCTTGATCTCCACGCCATAAGCACCAATGTTCTGCATCGGTGCCGCACCGACGGTGCCGGGAATCAGGCTGAGGTTCTCCAGCCCCGACAAACCCTGCGCCAGGGTGTGCTGCACGAACGGATGCCAAGGCTCGCCGGCCTCGGCTTCGATGACGACTTTGCTGCCGTCATCGCTCAGGATGCGAATCCCGCGCGTGGCCATGCGCAGCACCAGCGACTGGATATCGGCCGTCAGCAGCAAATTGCTGCCACCGCCAATCACCAGCAGCGGCACTTCATGTTCCACCGCATAGGCCAGGGCTTCACGCACGTCGGCATCGTTATGGGCCTCGGCAAACAGCCGGGCCTGAACATCGACGCCAAAGGTGTTGAACGGCTTGAGCGAAACCTGGGCGCGCACCTGCAAACTCATAACCGTCCCTTCAATTCGATCACCAGCAAATCACTGGCGCGCTCGATCAGGTCCAGCACTTGCTCAAAGCCTTGGTCGCCGTCGTAATACGGATCCGGCACTTCATCGATTTCCGACTGGTAGCGACGCAGGAACAGGTCCAGCTCGGCCTTGCCCCTGGCCGGTTGCAAGGTCTTGAGATTGCGCAGGTTGCTGTGGTCCATCGCCAGAATCAGATCGTAAGTGGCGAAATCGGCGCGAGACACTTGCTGGGCGCGCTGAGCGGACAGGTCATAACCGCGCAGCTTGGCCGCCGCCTGACTGCGCTTGTCCGGGGCCTTGCCGACGTGCCAGTCACCGGTACCGGCGGAGGCAACTTCGATTTGATCGGCCAGCCCCGCTTCGCGCAGTTTGTGTCGTAGCACGCCTTCGGCCGTGGGTGAACGGCAGATGTTGCCCAGGCAGACAAACAAAACCCGCATCAGGCCTCCAGCAGGCGACGAACGCGCTCAAGGTCTTCGACGGTATCGACGCCAGTCGGCGGTGCGATCAGCGCGTCCGCGACGTGAATCCGCACGCCGTGCCACAGGGCACGCAGCTGTTCCAGGGATTCGGTGTTTTCCAGCCAGCACGGGCCCCAGCTGACGAAGTCATGCAGGAAACCGGCGCGGTAGGCATAGATGCCGATATGCCGACGATACGGCACGCCTTCCGGCAATTGCTCGCGGCTTTTGGCAAGCGCGTCCCGGGCCCACGGCAACGTGGCACGACTGAAGGTCAGCGCCAGGCCATTAAGGTCGCTGACAACCTTGACCACGTTGGGGTTGAACAGGGTTTCCACGTCTTCGATCGGCTCGGCCAGCGTGGCCATGCGCGCTTCGGTGTGGGCGGCCAGGTTGGCGGCAACCTGATCGATCACGCTCGGCGGGATCAGCGGTTCGTCACCTTGGACGTTGACCACAATGGCATCGGGCGCAAGGCCCAGCTTCGCGGCGACTTCGGCCAAACGGTCGGTGCCGGAATTGTGATCTTCGCGGGTCAGCACCACTTCAGCGCCAAACCCTTTGCAGGCCTCGACGATGCGCGCATCGTCAGTGGCAACGACCACACGCTGAGCGCTGCTTTTGCTCGCCTGTTCCCAGACGTGCTGGATCATCGGCTTGCCGGCGATCAGCAGCAGCGGTTTGCCCGGCAGGCGGGTGGAGGCGTAACGCGATGGAATGACAACGGTAAAGGCTGTGGTCATTTATCCAGACGCTCGTCGGTGGTCAGGGTGCGGGCTTCGGTTTCGAGCATCACCGGGATGCCGTCGCGAATCGGGTAAGCCAGGCCTGCGCCCTTGCTGATCAGCTCGGTTTTGTCGGCGCTGAGCTTGAGCGGGCCTTTGCAGACCGGGCAAGCGAGGATATCGAGCAATTTGGTGTCCATGAGCATTCCCTGGATAAAAACGGAGTTAAGGCAAAAGACGAGCCGGCAACAGGCGCATCAGCTGCGTATCGAACCAGGCCACAAAGGCCGGCGATGGCGCAGCATCGACCGCCAGGTACCACCAATCGGCGGCGGCGAAGGCACGGCACTTCACCGCGTCCTTTTCGGTCATCACCAACGGCAATGACGGTGTGAAATTCAAGGCCTGCACGCTGTATTCGGCGTGGTCGGCAAACGCATGCGGGACTGGCTGCCAGTGTAGCGTTTCGAGGGTTGTGAAGAAACGCCGCGGATTACCGATCCCGGCCACGGCGTGCAGCGCCTGGCCTGCGGGAAAGTGATCGAGGGAACGCCGTTCGCCACTTTGCAGATTGATCAATTCGGTGGGTTGAAGCTGGAAGGCAAAACCGCCGTCGCGATCGGCATCGGCACCGTTGTAGAGCACCGCGTCGACGCTTTGCAGGCGCTCGACCGGTTCGCGCAACGGCCCGGCGGGCAGGCAACGCTGGTTGCCCAGGCCTCGGGCGGCATCGATCAGCACCAGTTCAAGATCGCGGGCCAGACGGTAATGCTGCATGCCGTCGTCGGACAGGATCAGGTCCAGTGGCTCACTCGCCAGCAGGGCTTTGACGGCGCTGCTGCGGTCCGGGTCGATCATCAACGGAATGCCGGTGCGCTGGACGATCAATAGCGGTTCGTCACCTGCGATATCGGCGCTTTGATCCGCCTCGACTCGCCAAGGCAGTTGCGGCGGTTTGGCGCCGTAACCCCGGCTGACCACGCCGACCCGCAAACCGCTGCGCTGGCAGTGCTGGATCATCCAGAGAATCAGCGGCGTCTTGCCGGTGCCGCCGACGGTGATATTACCGACCACGATCAGCGGCACCGGCGGTTGATAGATCTCGCCCTCACCCGCCAGAAAACGCTTGCGCTTGTTATTGACCACGCGCCGATACAGCCACTCCAGCGGCTGCAACAGCTTCAGGGCCGGATGACCTTGGTACCACGCGGCGAGCAAGCGATCGGACATGGCCATCAGGGCGCGGGCGGCGCCGCCTCGACAGTGGTCATGCGCAGGTGACTGAAACCGAGTTTACCGGCGGCGTCCATAGCGGTAATGACCGACTGATGCTGAGTCTTGCCATCAGCGCTGATGGACAGCGGCAGGTTGGTGTCGCCACTGGATTCTTTCTGCAGCGCGTCCATCAGGGTGGCCAGATCGTTTTTCGACAACAATTGGTTGTTAACCGAGAATACGCCCTCGGCGCTGATGGCAACGTCCAGATGCTTGACCTGCTGGTCTTCGGCAGGCGAACCGCTGACAGCTTCCGGCAGATCGACGCGCAATTGGGTTTCACGGGTAAACGTGGTGGTGACAACGAAAAACAGCAGCAGGATGAACACTACGTCGATCAGCGACGCGAGGTTGATATCCACATTCTCCCGTTGCTTGCGGCGGAATTTCACGCTTTGCCCCCATTCAGGTCAACATCACGATCGCCCTGTACCACTTCGACCAGTTTGATCGCTTCCTGCTCCATGCCCACCACCAGTTCATCGATCCGGCGTTGCAGGAAACGGTGGAAGAATACCGACGGGATACCAACCATCAGGCCTGCAGCGGTGGTTATCAGCGCCTTGGAGATACCACCGGCCAAAACGGCGGCGTTGGTGGTCATGCCCGACCCCATGAATGCGCTGAAGATATCGATCATGCCCAATACCGTCCCCAACAGCCCCAGCAACGGGGCCATGGCGGCGATGGTGCCCAACGCGTTGATATAGCGTTCGAGCTCGTGAATCACTCGCGCGGCGGCCTCTTCGATGCACTCTTTCATGATCTCGCGACCATGCCTGGAGTTGGCCAGGCCAGCAGCCAGGATCTCGCCCAACGGCGAGTTGGCGCGCAGTTCCTTGAGTTTGTCTTTATTGAGTTGTTTGTCCTTGATCCAGACCCAGACCTGCCCGAGCAAATGCTCCGGGGTCACACGGCTGGCTCGCAGGGTCCAGAGACGTTCGGCGACGATCGCCATGGCTGCGATGGAACTCAGAATGATCGGTATCATCATCCATCCGCCGGATTTGACCAATTCCCACACAGTGATAGTCCCCTCGAAAAAGTGCGCCACTCTAACATAGGGGGTCGGCGCACCGAAAACCGCGATGTCGCATCCGGTCGAGCGTTAATCACTCGGAGTCATTGCGCAGAGCGCCAGAAACGCCGTTCTTGACGCATCGTCCATGGCGGCTTGAAGCGTCCCAGTTGCAGACGGATGGCACCCTGCTCGGCGCTGTCATGGATCGATATGCCGCGCTTTCGATAGCGCGCCATGATCGTGGGATGGGGATGACCGAATGAATTGCCCTGACCGCGGGAGATCAACACCGCTTGGGGCTGCAACGCGGCAAGCAACGCCATCGATGACGAACTGCGACTGCCGTGGTGCGGCGCCTGCAACCAATCGGTGGTGACGGCCAGTGGACTGTCGAGCAGCGCCCGCTCGGCTGCGGCATCTATATCACCGGTCAATAACAGACGCTCACCGTTGGCTTCTATCTGCAGGACGCAGGATTTTTGATTGCTGTCGCTGGCCGAAGACCATTGCCAGAGCTGGAACCTCACATCATCCCAGATCCATTGCTTGCCACTCTCGCAGCCTTCTGCCTGCAACTCGGCCGGCAGCGCCAGGGGATCGCCACTGACCACCCGTTTCACCGGCAGGCCATTGGCAACGGCCCGGGCGCCGCCCGCATGATCGGCGTCGGCATGGCTGATCAGCATCAAATCGAGTCCATTCACGCCCAGCTTGCGTAATGTCGGCAGCACCACCCGCTCACCCAGGTCGAAATCGCCGAAACGTGGCCCGGTGTCATATAACAGTGCGTGATGACGGGTGCGCACCAGGATTGCCAAACCCTGGCCGACATCCAGCTGCCAGACTTCGGCGATGCCTTCAGGCAAGACCTGCCTGGGTGGAAAAACCAGCAACAGCAGCATCGGCCAACCCAACGAGCGAAACGGCACACCTCGAGGTATCAATAGTAGAAAGGCACCGAGTGTGCCGAGTGCCCATATCCACAACGGGATGGCCACCGGCACCCACGCGGGCAAGCACCCGGCCATCAGCGTCAGGCCCTTGAACAAGAGGTCGATCAAACCTCCTGCCAACCACAGCAACCCTTCGCCCACGTAAGGAAGGGGTAAAAGCAACGTACCCAGCAGTGCCGGAGGCAGCACCACCAGACTGATCCACGGCACCGCGAGCAAATTGGCCACCGGCCCGCTGAGACTGATCGGCAACCCGAGCACCAGCAGCAACGGGCACAGACCAATCGCGATCAGCCATTGGGCGCGGGTCCACGTTTGCCACCAACGCCATGGGCCCAGCCGACCACCGAAGGTGAAGATCAACACCGCCACCGCCGCGAACGACAGCCAAAAACCCGGTTGCAGACTCGCCAGCGGATCCAGCAGCAAAACACCGTCGAGCGCCAGCAACAGCGGCCACCAGGCGCCGAGGTGACGAAATCGCAGGCGCCACAACAGCACCAGACCGATCATCATGCAGGCCCGCCGCACCGGCACCTCGAAACCGGCCAGCAGCCCATAACCGAGAGCGGCCGCGAACGCCAGTCCACAGGCCCACGGCAGCCAAGGCAAGCGTTTCGGCCACAGGCCATAACGGGCCAGCCCGGCGATCAACAGATACACCAGCCCTGCCAACAACCCGATGTGTTGTCCGGAAATCACCAACAGATGGACGGTGCCGGTGTCTTGCAGCACCTCCCAGTCTTCGCGACTCAGTCCGGCGCCGTCCCCCAGCACCAACGCCGTCAGCGCACCCGTTCGCCCCTGGGCATCCACGGCCTGCAAGCGCTGACGGATGCCGTCGCGCCAAGCCCATTGGGCTTCCTTGAGTCGCTGGCCATCCTTGACCGTCCCGGTAGCGCCGATACGTTGCGCCAACAGCCAGGCGTCGTAATCGAAGGCATGGGGATTAAGCAGCCCCGCAGGACGCTTCAACTTGACCGCCAGTCGCCAATGTTCGCCGCTGTTGACCGGCGGCCCGTCATACCAGGCCAGGCGTATCCGTTGCGGCACCTTGCCGTGTCGCGACCGGGCGTCCGCCAACTCGAAACGCACGACGGCCTCATTGTTCTGGGGCAATCCCGTCACCCGACCTTCGACCCAACGGGTTTCGCCATCGAGGCTCATCGGCAGCCGATCATCCAGCGCCCACTGTGCATTCGCGCCTGCCCAACTGAAGCCGAACAGGAAAAATGCCAGTGGATAGCTGCGAAACGGCAGCAACATCAAACCGATTACCGGCAGCAACATCCATAACCAGACCGGCGGTAATACCGGTAAAAAACGCAGGATCAACAGACCCAACGCCAGCGCCATCATCCCTGTGCGCATACGCCCGTCCTTGAGAGTCCCCTCCTAGGCATAGCCGGCTAATCGCACAGGCATCGTTATTAATTGTCACAAAGTCTGAATGGGCGGTGCATAGAATCCAGACATACTTGCCGCCTTAACCGACCGAGAAGCCTTATGCCCCGGCGCTTATTCAAACGTTACATGCCAGACCCGACCAGCATCAAGGAACACAAATCCTTACGCTTTCTCGGCACCCTGCTGCATGACCCGAACCTCTGGCACCTCAACCGCCATTCCGTCGCACGAGCCATGGCGGTTGGTCTGTTCGCGGCGTTCCTGCCGATTCCGTTGCAGATGCTGGTCGCCGCCATTCTCGCCATCATGGTGCGCGGCAACATGCCGATTGCGGTCAGCCTGGTCTGGCTGACCAACCCGATCACCATGCCGGCGGTGTTCTTCTGCACTTACCAGACCGGTGCCTGGCTGATGGACGTTCCCACCCGCCATTTGCCGGACGAATTGACCTGGGAATGGATCAGCGGCGAACTCTCGACTCTTTGGCAGCCGTTTTTACTCGGCTCGGTGGTGACGGGACTGGTGCTCGGCGCACTCGCCTATTGCCTGACCATGATGTATTGGCGCTGGTGGGTCGGGCGGCAGTGGCGGCGACGCCAGAAAAGACGGATGCAGTGAACGCAAAACGGCCTCCACTTGGGAGGCCGTTTGTTTTTGCGGTGTTTGGACTGACGCCTTCGCGAGCAAGCCCGCTCCCACAGGGGATCTTCGTTACGACATAGATCCAGTGTGGGAGCGGGCTTGCTCCGGGCGGCGTTCCGACGAAGCAGGCGACTCGGGGTCCCTTAAGTACGCATCCCGCGACCGCTGACCAGCAGTCGTGCGCAACCGATGTACAACACAACAGTTGCCACCAGCATGAAGGTGATCGCCACGCTGATCCTGATGTCCGAAACGCCAAGAATGCCGTAACGGAACGCGTTGACCATGTGCAGCACCGGGTTGGCCAGGGACACGGTCTGCCAGAACGGTGGCAGCAAGGAGATCGAGTAGAACACCCCGCCCAGGTAGGTCAGCGGTGTCAGCACAAACGTCGGGATTATCGAGATGTCATCGAAGTTGCGCGCAAACACGGCGTTGATGAAGCCCAGCAGCGAGAAGATCGTCGCCGTCAGTACCACCACCAGAATGGTCACGCCCAGGTGATGCACCTGCAATTGGGTAAAGAACAGCGACAGCAGGGTCACGATGACCCCGACCATCAAGCCACGCAGCACGCCGCCCAGGGTGTAGCCGATCAGAATCGTATGCGGCGACACGGGCGACACCATCAATTCTTCGATGGAACGCTGGAACTTGCTGCCGAAGAAACTCGAGACCACATTGCCGTAGGAGTTGGTGATCACCGACATCATGATCAGCCCCGGCACGATGTACTCCATGTAGGTGAAACCACCCATGTCACCGATCTGCCGGCCGATCAGATTGCCGAAGATCACGAAGTACAGAACCATGGTGATGGCCGGCGGCAGCAGCGTCTGCGGCCAGATCCGGGTAAAGCGTTTGACCTCTCGGTAAACGATGGTGTTGAGGGCAACGAGGTTGGGTTGCAGCTCGGAACTCATACCGCCACCTTCGACAGATTTTTCTCCACCAGGGACACGAACAACTCCTCGAGGCGATTGGTTTTGTTACGCAGGCTCAACACTTCGATGTCCTGCTGCGCCAATTGGGTGAACAGCGCGGTGATGCCCATGGCCTTGTCGACCTGAACTTCGATGGTGTGGCTGTCGAGCAGCTTGGTCGGGTAACCGAGCAACGGCGGCGCGGTTTGCAAAGTGTTTTTGAGGTCGAGCAGGAACGTTTCCACATGCAGTTGGCCGAGCAACTGTTTCATGCTGGTGTTCTCGACGATGGTGCCGTGGTCGATGATGCCGATGTTGCGGCACAACTGCTCAGCCTCTTCCAGGTAGTGGGTGGTGAGGATGATGGTGATGCCTTTCTTGTTCAGCTCGGTGAGGAACGTCCACATCGAGCGACGCAGTTCGATGTCCACACCCGCCGTCGGTTCGTCGAGGATCAGCAGGCGCGGTTCGTGAACCAGCGCACGGGCGATCATCAGTCGACGCTTCATGCCGCCAGACAGTGAACGCGACGGCGTATCGCGCTTGTCCCACAGACCGAGCTGGGTCAGGTACTGCTCGGCGCGTTCCTTGGCGATTTTCGGTGGGATGCCGTAATAACCGGCCTGGGTCACGACGATATCGAAGGTTTTTTCGAACTGGTTGAAGTTGAATTCCTGAGGCACTACGCCGATGGAGCGCTTGAGCTGCGCAGGATTCTTGTCCAGGTCGTGACCGAAGATATTCACCGTCCCGCTGGTCTTGTTCACCAGGGTCGAGAGGATGCCGATGGTGGTGGATTTGCCGGCGCCGTTAGGGCCGAGCAAGGCGAAAAAGTCACCTTCGGCGACGTCCAGATCGATACCACTCAAGGCCTGGAAACCGTTGCCGTAGGTTTTGGTTAGCTGCCGGATGGACAGAGCGGAACTCATATCGGATTTACGCACCAAGAAGGGAAGAAAGGGACAAATAAGGGCGGGCGGCGACTAATACAACCGCGGCGCACGAGCGCAATGGTGCTTGTCGCCGCCACACAAGTACAGTCAAGTGTGTCGATAGTGAGTATTAAGTCAACGCGGTCATAACCGCTTTCTGATACGCCGGACGCTGTTTCAGGCGTGCATACCAGGCTTGCAGATGAGGCTGCGGTGCGCGCTCGATCGGCATCTCGAACCAGGCATAAATGAAGCTGCCCAGAGGAATGTCGCCCATGCCGATCTCATCGCCGGACAGGTACGGTTGGGTCGCCAGCGCCTGATCAGCCATGGACAGCAGGCCATCGCACTCCTTGATCGCCGCGTTGATGGCCGGCCAGTCCTGCTTGTCTTCCGGGGTGCGCAATACGCCCCAGAACACCGTGCGGAACGGCCCGGCAAAACTTGAAGTGGTCCAGTCCATCCACTTGTCGGCAGAAGCCCTCGCCTGCAGATCTTCTGGATACCAGGCGGTGCCGTTGGCGTGGCGAGCCATCAAGTAACGCACGATGGCGTTGGATTCCCACAGCACGAAACCCTCGTCTTCAATTACCGGCACGCGACCATTGGGGTTCATCGCGCGGTACTCCGGCGTATCGACTACACCAAAGGCGCCGCCCGCATCGATGGCTTCATAAGCCAGGCCCAGCTCCTCGGCGGCCCACAAAGGTTTTCTGACATTCGACGAGTTTTTCCGACCCCAGATCTTCAGCATGACCGCCTCTTTATGGATGAATGCGCAGGCAGCATACGCCGGATCAGGCGCGACTCAAATCGCTCTGCATGTCACCCAGCAGCACGGGCAGTGTGTCGCTGAACAGATGCGGATAGCACTTCTCCAGGTGCTCGAAAAAGAACGCTTCAGGCACGTCGGCGAACTGGCCGTGGTCGATCAGGTATTCCATCAATTGCTCGCCGTCGCGATTGAACGGATGGAAAACGCTGTCGTTGATGCCGTCGAATTCCAGTGGTGCGACATTGAACAGTTCGCACAAGCCTTGGTTGAACGCTGGCGTGGCTTTGACCCAGCGATCGTTCAGATACAGCTCCGTATAGCCGTGCATGGCGAACACATCGCTCTTGAGCAAATCGAGCAACCGTGGCGTCGACAAATGATTGCGCACATCCGCCAGACCGATCCGCGCGGGAATCCCGCAATGCCGGGCTGCACCTGCCAGCAGCGTGGCTTTGGGTACGCAATAACTCTCCCCCACCGCCAACGCATAACTGCCGCACAAGGTGCCCGGGGCGCGACTGAAGGTGTAAGGGTTGTAACGCACGGCTTCGCGCACGGCGTAATAGAGATTGATCGCCTGCTCTAGAGGATCGCGACGGCTGCCGCGATGTTTTTCGGCGAACTCCACCACCGACGGGTGGTCACTATCGATGAAGCGGCCGGGACTCAGATACTCGTGCATGAGAACAATCTCCTGGGGAAGCCACGAGTCTAGCGACACGTTCAGCACAGAGATAACGACGTTTCGGCCAAACATGGACGCTTTGCCGCCCGCCCAACGAACGATTTCCGAGGCCGGTTGCCCACCATGCCTACAAAACTCATTCATGGTTTCCCACGAATTCAATCACATCGCTCTGACCACCCTGTTTTACGGATGCCGTCTAAGCTCTGAAAGTTGGTTTTGCCCTGGTTTCACGGAGGATTAAATATGCTGCTGTTGTGGATACTGGTTCTGGTTGTCGGGATTGCTTATTTAGCCCACCGTCGTATCGCCCCGCTGCCCGCCCTGTGCGTCGTTGCCGTTTACGTGGTGGCGATGGGTGCTTTCAGCCGCGCTTCAGGCTGGTTGCTGCTGGTTCTGTGGGTGTTGATCGCGGTTGTCGCAGCGCCCTTGTTATTACCCGACCTGCGCCGCAAATACTTCAGCGCGCCGCTGTTCAGTTGGTTCCAGAAAACCCTGCCGCCGATGTCGCAAACCGAGCGCGATGCAATCGATGCCGGCACGGTGTGGTGGGACGGCGAACTGTTCAGCGGTCGCCCGGACTGGAAAAAACTGCTGTCCTATCCAAAAGCACAGCTGAGCGAAGAGGAACAGGCCTTTATCGACGGCCCGACCGAAGAACTCTGCGCCATGGTCAGCGACTGGCAGATCGGTCAAACCATGGACCTGCCTCCCGAAGCCTGGGCCTACATCAAGGAAAACGGCTTCTTCGCCCTGATCATTCCCAAGGAGTTTGGCGGCAAAGGTTTCTCCGCCTATGCCCACTCCCAGGTGGCGATGAAACTGGCGACCCGCAGCGGCGACCTTGCTTCTACCGTGATGGTCCCCAATTCCCTCGGCCCGGCCGAACTGCTGCTGCATTACGGCACCGACGAGCAACGCAACCACTACCTGCCACGACTGGCGCACGGCGATGACATCCCGTGCTTCGCACTGACCGGCCCCCTGGCCGGCTCCGATGCCGGCTCCATGCCCGACACCGGGGTGATCTGCAAAGGTGAATGGGAAGGCAAGGAAACCTTGGGCCTGCGTCTGAACTGGGAGAAGCGTTACATCACGCTGGGACCGGTCGCCACCCTGCTCGGCCTCGCGTTCAAGGCCTACGACCCGGATCACCTGCTGGGTGAGGAGGAAGACCTGGGGATCAGCCTGGCGTTGATCCCGACCGATACCGCCGGTGTTGAAATCGGCCGTCGCCACTTGCCGTTGGGCGCGTCATTCATGAACGGCCCGAACTCCGGCAAAGATGTATTCGTACCGTTGGAGTTCCTCATCGGCGGCCAGGAAATGATCGGCAAAGGCTGGATGATGCTGATGAACTGCCTGTCGGTCGGGCGTTCGATTTCGTTGCCAGCGGTCGGCACCGGTGCCGCCAAGTTCACCAGTCTGGTGACCGGCCAGTACGCTCAGGTCCGTGAACAATTCAATGTCCCACTGTCAGCCTTCGAAGGTATTCAGGAAGCGATGGCCCGTATCGGCGGCAACGCCTGGATGATGGACGCGGCGCGGATGCTCACGGCCAATGCGGTGGATTTGGGCGAGAAACCGTCGGTGCTGTCGGCGATACTCAAGTACCACCTCACTGAACGCGGCCGCGAGTGCATCAGCCACGCCATGGATGTTCATGGCGGCAAGGCAATCATCATGGGGCCGAACAACTACCTCGGTCGCAGCTGGAACGGCGCGCCGATTTTCATCACCGTGGAAGGCGCGAACATTCTCTCGCGCAACCTGATGATCTTCGGTCAGGGTGCGATTCGCTGCCATCCATTCGTGCTTAAGGAAATGGCCCTCGCCGGTCGTGAAGACAAGGACCAGGCCCTCACCGAATTTGATGGCCTGCTGCTCAAGCACATCGGTTTCGCCGTGAGTAACGCCGCCAGCACGCTGGTGCTGAACCTTGGCTTCGGTCACTTCGAACACGCGCCAGGCGACAAGCTCAGCCAGGGTTACTTCCGCGCCCTCAATCGCCAGGCTGCTGCGTTCGCCATGCTCGCCGACCTGAGCATGATGCTGCTGGGTGGCGAATTGAAACGACGCGAACGTCTGTCGGCACGTCTGGGGGATGTGCTCAGTAACATGTACCTCGCCTCCGCCGCACTCAAGCGTTACCACGACCTCGATTCACCGGAGCACATGGCGCCGCTGTTTACCTGGGCCATGGAAGAAAGCCTGGGTCAGTCGGAACGAGCGCTGGATGAACTGCTGACCAACTTCCCGAACAAGGTATTGGGTTGCCTGTTGCGGGTGATCGTGTTCCCGTTCGGCCGTCGTCATAAAGGGCCGTCGGACAAACTCGGCGCCGAAGTGGCGGCGGTGATCGGTCGCGCCAAGGGCGATCCGACCCTGGAAGAGTTGCTCGGCGGTTGCTACCGGCCGCAATCCACTGATGACCCGGTCGGCGCCCTGCAACATGCGTGTAACCTGCTGAGTGCCGCGCAACCGCTGCGCAAAAAGCTTCATATCGCGCTCAAAAGCGGTCAGGTCAAACCGGTCGCCGGGGAACACGTCATCGATGCAGCGCTTGAGGCTGGCGTGTTGCAGCCCGTGGAAGCGCAGACCCTGCGGGACGCCGAAGCGGCGCGGCGCAAGGTGATTGATGTCGATGATTTCGACAAAGAGGAACTGGCGCTGGCGCAAGGAAAGGTCCGCTGATCCAGCCAGCCATGTCTCTCTACCATGCAAAAAAGGCGCAGGCGCTTTATACTCCCGCGCCCGTTTTGCTCTTGAGGACTTATCTCGTGTCCAATGTCGTTGCCGATCATCTTGTCTTGCTCGACCACCTGCGCAGCATCCTGGTCGCCGTAGGTGAGGCCGAACAGGTTCCCGAAGAAAGCCATGCCTTGTTCCTGGAGCGCTTCGACGAACTGCGTGCGTTGCTGCCGGTCGACCCGATCGAAAGCCAATACCTGGGCCAGGACATTCTGTGCCAGGTGATCACCCGCTACCCGCAAATCGCCCACCTGGTACCACGCGACCTGCTGTGGTACTTCGCCGGTGACTGTCTGCATTACATGCCCGACGATGAAATCGACTTGTACCAGGCGCTGGAAGAACGTCGTTTCGAAGCTGAAAAAAACGACGAACCTTTCGACTGGAACCAGGAAAAACAGCTGCTGGCGATGTCGAAAGACGACAGCAAGCACTGATCCTCGGTCAGAAATGCAAAGGCCCGCATGGTTGAACATGTGGGCCTTTTTTTTGCCGGGTGATGGGGTGTTTGGGCGGACGCCTTCGCGAGCAAGCCCGCTCCCACATTTGGTTTGTGTACGCCGCCGATCAAGTATGGGAGCGGGCTTGCTCGCGAAAAAGCCCGTCAAAGCAACCCATCACTCTCGGGCAACTCATACTCTGCCGCGCCCCTGCCCAATGCATTAGGCTTACCCGGCTTGCTCAGGGTCGGTTCCTTCTCCAGGCACTCCACCAGATAGTCGATCAGTACCCGTAGCTTCGGTGGCAAATAACGGGTCGGCGAATGCAGCAACCAGGCGCCGCCGTGGTAAGAAGCCAGAAAGGTCCAGTCCGGCAACACCTGCACGATCAGCCCCTGCTCCAGCGCATAACGTGCGGTGAAGTACGGCAGGCTGCCAATCCCGATGTGCTGCAACACTGCGCCCAACCGCACGCCGGTGTGATTGGCCGCATACCGTCCGCGCACGCCAACGGTGACAGCCTTGGTGCCTTTCTTGAATTTCCAGCGTGCATCGCTCGGGGTTTCGCCCAGGTAGATGCAGCTGTGGTTGAGCAAGTCGTGGGGATGGGTCGGCGTGCCGTGTTCGGCCAGGTATTGCGGCGTTGCACAGAGCAAATGATCGATGGTCAGCAATTGCCGCCCGACCAGTCCGGCAGGCGGCCGATCTGTAATACGAATCGCCAGATCAACGTTGTCGTCGATCAAATCCACCTGGCGGTCCTCAAGCAACAGTTCCACATCCACTTTGGGATAACGACGCAAAAATTCCGGCATATGCGGATGAATCACGAAACGCCCCACCGCCTTCGGCACACTGACGCGCACCAGTCCTTCCGCTTCATGGGTGAATTGGCCACTGATTTCCATTACCGACTTGGCTGCGCTGACCATCTCCTGGCAACGCTTGAACACCTCTTCCCCACCGTCGCTCAAGCGCAACTTGCGCGTGGTTCGCTGCAGTAAACGGGTGGCGAGCGCCTTCTCCAGGCGCGAAATGCTTCGACTGACCGCCGAGGGGGAGGAACCCAACTGTCGAGCAGCCTCGGAGAAGCTGCCAGTCTCGACAACCTTGACGAAGATCGCCATTTCACCGAGCAGCGGTAGTGGAAGATTTATGCTCACAGCGCAACAGTCCTTTGATGTTTTAACGGATTATCACGCAATTCCACGCTTCATATAATAAAAAATAGAATAGTTAATAAGGGCATGGAATATGACGCTTCGCCTCTTTTTCCATAGTGATGACCTCAAGGCCAATGTGGAAGTCCTGGATTGCACGCCCCACGAGAACGAATTTGCCGTGGTGCTGCGCGCCACGTTGTTTCATCCCCAAGGCGGTGGCCAGCCCTTTGACACCGGCTGGATCGGCGAAAGCCGGGTGCTGCGCGTGGTTCAGGATCCGGACCGGATCATTCATTTCGTCGACCATCCGGTAAAACCGGGCATGACTCAGATTCGGGTCGACGAACAACGCCGCCAGTTCAATTCACGAATGCATTCCGCCGGCCACCTGATCGGCCACTTTGTTCAGGCGCTAGGGTGGATGCCGATCAAGGCTCATCACTGGCCGGGCGAAGGACGCGTGCAATTCAAGCCGGCAGAGTCGGCAAAAGAGGTTGATGCCGAGATGATTCAGCACGGTATCGAGCAGTGGATCGCCCATGATTTGCCGCGCCTGACGTCGATGCGTGAAGGTGCCCGGGAAATCGGTTTCGGTGAACTGCCCGCCTACGGCTGCGGCGGCACCCATGTACGTAGCCTGAAGGATTTGGGCACGGTCACGATCGCTTCCCTTTCACTGAAGAAGGGAACGCTGTCAGTCCACTACAGCGTGGATTGAGCATTTGGGCGATGCCGTTCCTGTCATCGCCTGACGCCGGGGGAACCTGCGGTCGCGGGTTCTGTTGACTATCTGATAGATGGACCTAAGACATGATGCTTGACGTCGAGCGTCTCGATGAGACGTGCATAAAAAAACTAGCCAACGAAGAAGTCCTCGCCATCCGCGTCAAAGGCTTGTTGCCCAAGCCACTGGCGATTCAGATTGGCGACAAGATCCTCGCCCCTGGCTTCGAAGGCTATATCAATGCGCCGAGCATCGGTCGCATCGGCATGGCGTTTTATGAAGCGGAAAACCAGCCGCTGCTGATCGAAGATTATTTCGAACGCGCCACCCGCAACATTGCGGAATTGCGCAACCGGTGTGCGCCCTATTCGTCCCCCGTCGACACCCTGCGCTGCATGCTCGACGAGTCCTGGCCGGCGGGTGCGCACCTGGAAAATCTCTACGGTCGCAAGATGTATGTCGGGCTGTCCCGGGTGGTGAAACCCGGGATCTGTTTTCTGGCCCACCACGACATTTTCGCCAAGGACGCCCCGGACAGTTACCAGGCCAAAAGCCTGGAAGCGCAGTTCGCCTGCAATGTTTACCTGAACATGCCCGCCGAGGGCGGTGCACTGCAGATGTGGGACCACGACATCTCTCCGGACCAGTTCGACGAAATGCGTGGCGACAGTTACGGAATCGATCCGGCTCTGCTCGGGACTCCGACCCTGGAGATTCTTCCCGAGCCCGGTGATTTCATCATGTTCAATTCGCGCTGCATGCACTCGGTGACACCGGGTGTGGCTGATCCGCGCTTGAGCCTTTCGTTCTTTGTCGGCTATCGCGGCAATGCATCACCCCTTACTTTCTGGAGTTGAGATGCTTTCGAATTATCTGGGCGAATTTCTGGCGCTGGCAACTATCCACTTTCTGGCCGTGGTTGCACCCGGACCGGACTTCGCAGTGACCATCCGTCAGAGTGTGCGCTTCGGTCGACTGGTCGGGATTTGCACGGCGCTGGGCATCGGTGCGGGTATTTCCGTGCATGTGCTTTACACCCTGCTTGGCGTCGGCGCGCTGATGCACACGACGCCTTGGCTGCTGACGGTGGCCAAGGTTGTGGGTGGCGCTTACATTTTGTATCTCGGCGTCAGCCTGCTTCGCAGCAAGCCCAAGACCGTACTGGAAGGCGACAAACCTGACGAACCGGCCGTAGAACAAACATTGCTGAAGGCATTTACCACCGGATTCCTGACCAACGCGACCAACCCGAAAGCCACACTGTTTTTCCTGGCGATCTTCACCACCATCATCAGCGCCACAACGCCACTGAAGATCCAGGCGCTTTACGGAATCTGGATGTGTTTTGTGAATGCGCTGTGGTTTGTGATCGTCGCGCTGTTCTTTTCCAGCGCCCGGGTACGGCTGCTGTTTATGCGCATGGGGCACTGGTTCGAACGCACCATGGGGGTGATTCTGATCCTGTTCGCCGGGCGCCTGATTCTGTCGATGTAAAACCTGCGCCCTTGCAAAAGGCCTGCTCAGTCTGACTGCCGGGCCTTTTTCGTTTCTGCGCCGCTTTTGCATTTCTGTGCGACAGATCCCACTTCGGGGACTCCCCTATCGCTCTCTCGTGGTGTTAGCTTGGTAACGTTTCTGTCTCATCGATCAGAAACTTCTCACAAACTGCCTGCAAAGGAATGCCCTCAGCAATGAATTTCTCACTCAAGCACCTGGCCGCGTCAACCCTGATACTGGCCAGCCTTTCGTCGTTCACCCTGACCGCGCACGCTAACATCACCCCGCAACAGAGCGCGGCCATCCTCAAGACCTTCAGCGACGAATCGGTAACGGATTTCAGGCAGTTCCTGGGAGGCCTGGCCAAAAGCGACCTTGGCAAAACCGACGACCTCGGCCCGGCCATCAATGCCTTTCTCGACAACAAGACCCTTTCTTCAGAACAGCAGAACGAGATCCATCGCCTGCTCGGCCTCTATGCTCGCGTGAAGTACGGCAGCGCCGCCACCGAGACCCTGCGCGAGTTGGTGGCCATCCCGACCTTCCGTGTGGATGGCGTTGACCAGCACGACAATCCCGAATTCATCAAGATCGCCGACAAGATCAAGAGCCTTGCCCAGACCTTCAACCTGAATTTTCGCAACATCGACAACCGCGTCTATGAGATATCCCTGGAAGGCAGTGGCGATGAAGTCGTGGGCATTCACGCGCATGCCGACGTGGTGCCCGTGACGCCGGAGAACTGGGTCCTGAAAGACGGCACCCGACTCGATCCGTTCAAAATCACCCTGATCGGCGACCGCATGTATGGCCGGGGTACCGAGGATGACAAGAACGGCATCGTGGTAGCGCTCTACGCCATGAAGATCATCAAGGAAGAGAAGCTGCCGCTGGCCAGGAATCTCAAGCTGCTGGTCGACACCACCGAAGAAACCACCGGCGACGCCATCCCCTATTACTTCGAAAACAACCCGACACCCAACTACAACCTGGCGCTGGATGGCAGCTACCCGGTGGTGATTGCCGAGAAAGGCTACGGCACCGTCATGGCGAACTTCGCCAAGCGCAAAGCAGAGGGCAAGGGCGCTGAAATCATCTCGATGACGGGCGGCATGGCCACCAACCAGATTCCGTCGACATCGGTCGCCACCCTTTTAAGTGACAAGCCTGCTGAATTGGCCGCCAGCCTGCAGAAGGCAGGTAGCGATTATGCCAAGCGCAACGGCGGCAATTTCGAAGTAACCGCCAAGGTCGTCGGCAAGGACGTCAAGCTGACGGTCACCGGCGTTTCGGCCCACTCCTCCGAGCCCGAGTCAGGCGTCAACCCGGTAGCCAGGATGCTGGACTTCATCAACAGCCTCGACGGAAAAGTTGCGCTCAAGCACAACCACATTACCGACGCCGCCCGCTACGCCGCCGACAACTGGGGGCTGGATTACCTGGGTGGCAAATTGGCGGTCGGCTTTTCCGATGCCTTCATGGGACCGCTGACCGCTTCCCTGACTTATGTCGCAATGGATGAAAAAGTCTTCAAGCTCGCGGTAAACCTGCGCGTGCCAAAGGGTAAGTCGCCGGAAACGCTCAAGACCGAAATCGCCGACAAGCTTGATGCCTGGAGCAAGAAGACCCACGTCGCGGTAGCCATCGACTACTCGATCGCCGAGCCGATGTACCGCAATCCTGAGGGTGAATGGGTCAAGGCCCTGCAGGCTGTAGCCAGCGAAAACCTTGGCATGGAGCACAAGTTCGGTACTTCCGCCGGCGCCACCTCGGTCCATGAACTGCCCAATGGCGTGCAATTCGGCCTGGCCAGGCCCGAGGTCAAGTACACCGGCCACACTGACAACGAGTTCAAGACCGTCGACCAGTTCCTGCTGGATCTGCAGATCGTGACCGAGATGATGGGGCGCATCGGGCAGTTGCCGAAACTCTGATCGCTTGCCGGACCCGCCATGCTGGCGGGTCCAAACAAAAAAGGCCACAGAGAACGACACAATCTGTAGCTGGCGAAGCCTGCGTCCGGCTGCGCAGCAGTCGTGAAATCAGACGGTGCGGTGTTTCAGGAAATCCGTGCGTACAGGATTTACGACTGCTACGCAGCCGGACGCAGGCTACGCCTGCTGCTACAAAGTGCGTTGTCGCCTACCTGACCAAACTAAGGTTCTTTTTTGTTGCGCCATAAAAAATGCACAAACAAAAACGCCGCTCATTGCTGAGCGGCGTTTTCGTTAAATATGGAGCGGGAAACGAGACTCGAACTCGCGACCCCGACCTTGGCAAGGTCGTGCTCTACCAACTGAGCTATTCCCGCAAATGGCGTCCCCTAGGGGACTCGAACCCCTGTTACCGCCGTGAAAGGGCGGTGTCCTAGGCCACTAGACGAAGGGGACACGCTAACTGAAACACATGGTGTGTATTTCAGTGCCCAAATCCGCATCCGAAGATGCTGGTTCTGGTTTCACTCAGCCCTGCCCGAAAGCAACGCTGTTTAAAATTGGAGCGGGAAACGAGACTCGAACTCGCGACCCCGACCTTGGCAAGGTCGTGCTCTACCAACTGAGCTATTCCCGCATATGGCGTCCCCTAGGGGACTCGAACCCCTGTTACCGCCGTGAAAGGGCGGTGTCCTAGGCCACTAGACGAAGGGGACACACGTACAACATTCACTCCCTACCGCGTTTCGCTGTGTGCTTTACGCTGTAAGTGGCGCGCATTCTATGGATGGATTGAGGGGTCGTCAACCCCCAGATATAAATTTATTTAAATCAATGACTTCGCCCCGCTTTCAGACACTAATCGGGCTTTTTCGTCGCCCGGGGTTTGACGCCTATATTCTGACACCCGCCAAGACGTTATAGTCCACCCACGCCAAAGATGATGGCAATGTGCACCTCGCACGCTATTACTTATATAAGCAGGGACGCGGCCGATACAGGCAGTGCAGTAGCCGATTCAACTCGCCGAGCGGCGCTATGCGTCCCAATGCCAAGCCACTACACTCGCACGCGAACCCCATAAAGAGGTCTTACCGGTGACACCACTCATGATCACCCTGCTAGTCGTAGCCGGGATCGCACTATTGATCGCCATTGGCTACATGAACCATGTGGTGGAAAACAATAAGCTGGAAAAGGCCCGCGCCAAAGTTGAGCTCAACGATCGTCTGCGTCGTTGCGGCGAAATCACCGAGACCTTTCCGGGCCAATTGATGACACCGGCACTCAAGCTGCTGTTGACCCGCCTGGAACTGAACGTCTGCCAACGCCTGCTCCATCTGGAAAAAACCAGCTCCAACCTCAAGGCACGGATTGGCGAACTGAACGCCCTGGTTGGCCAGGGCGAATCGATCCCGGTCAACAACCCGCCGGCACCGATCCAGACCGAAGCCAAAGCCAAGGACGTACGTTTCCTGCTCGAAGCCCTGCACGGCCAAATCACCCGCGCCGCACAGGACGGCTTCCTGCCAACCAACGAAGCCAAACGCTGGATCCGCGAAGTTCGCCACATCCTGGTCCTGCTGCACATCGAGTTCTTCAACAACCTCGGCCAGCACGCCCTGCAACAGAACCAGCCCGGCCAGGCCCGCCTGGCATTCGAACGGGGCGTGCAATACCTGCGCAAACAACAGGAACCGCAGGTCTACGCCGAACAACTGGAATACCTGGAAAAACTCCTGGCTCGCGCCAACGCACAAGTCATGGACAACATCGCCCCGGTAGAAGGCGAAGTGAACCAGCTGACCGAAGGCCTCAAAGACGTCGAGGCCGATGCGGACTGGAAGAAAAAAGTGATCTACGACTGATCAAAGAAAGTAGAAAAGCCACCTAAGCAGGTGGCTTTTTTTTGCGCTGAGTTTGGCGTGTACACCCAGGAAGGATAGGTCGACTGTCAGGCCGCCATCGCGGCGATGCGGCGACCCGACAAGCCCGGCTCCCACAGTTGATAGGTGTACGCCTCAAAGCCGAAAGTGCCCCACCATCCCCTTCAACTCAACCCCCAACTGCGCCAACTCAATACTGGAAGCCGCATTCCCCTGCATCGCCAACGAAGACTGATCCGCACTGGCCCGAATACTCGTGACACTGCGATTAATCTCCTCAGCCACCGAACTCTGCTCCTCGGCAGCCGCTGCAATCTGCTGGTTCATCTGCTGAATCAAAGACACTGCTGCTGCAATACTCCCCAGCGCACTCTCAGTCTGCAACGCATCACTCACCGCCAGCTTCACCAGCTCGCCACTGTTCTGAATTTGCTGAACAGAAGACTGAGCCGCCGAACGCAAGGCGCTCACCAGTCGTTCAATCTCCTCGGTCGATTGTTGAGTACGCTTGGCCAGGGCCCGCACTTCATCGGCGACTACCGCAAAGCCCCTGCCCTGCTCGCCGGCTCGAGCCGCCTCGATCGCGGCGTTGAGGGCCAACAGATTGGTCTGTTCAGCCACACTCTTGATGACGCTCAGCACTGTGCCGATGTTCTGGATTTCCGCACTCAAACTTTCGATGCTCGAACTGGCCGAGGTGGCTGAATCCGCCAACTGCTCGATCCGCGCCATGCTCTGGCGCACCACCTGCTGACCACTTTCAACCTTGCCGTCCGCCGTCTGCGCCGCCTGAGCGGCTTCCTCCGCGTTACGCGCAACGTCGTGCACGGTGGCGGTCATCTGATTCATCGCGGTAGCGACCTGTTCGGTTTCTTCCTTCTGGCTGCTGACTTCAAGGTTGGTCTGCTCGGTCACCGCCGACAGCGACTGCGCCGAACTGGCCAACTGTTCGATACCCGCCTGCAAACCGCTGACAATACTGCTAAGCCCCGCGCCCATCTGCTGCATGGCCTGCATCAGCTGCCCGATTTCATCACGACGGGTCACTTCAACCGTCGCACTCAAATCGCCAGAAGCAATCTGTTGAGCAACACGGATCACCCTGCGCAACGGTGCCACGATCAACCGGGTAATCACCCAGGCCGCAATCAGCCCGACCAGCAGCGCCAGCGCCGAGGAACCGATGATCAGCAGCGAGTTCTTTTTCAGCTCTGCCTGCATCGACTGGTCTTCGGCGACATAGGCCTGATCCACCCGCTCCACCACCTGAGCGGCGCGCTGATGCAGCTGCTCATAGACAGTCTTTTCCTGCGCCAGCAGGCCCGTGTACTCGGCCAGTTTTTCGCTGAATCCGCCAATGTGCCCGACCACTTCATTGAGGACCGTCTGGTAACCCTCATCCTTGACCGTGGTTTTCAGTTGCTCGGCCTGGGTCAGTGCCTGGTCGGCCTGCTCGATCTTGCCCTGCCCTGCGCTGTCGTCGCCCTTGCGGCTCAGGTCCAGGCGCACACGTGCTTCGTTCATGGCTTGCAACATCAACCGTGACACCTGGCTGACCTGATTGGCCTGCTCGATAAACTGCCCCCCGTCCTTGCCTTCGGATTCCTTCAAGGCATAAGCGCCGTCATCGGCCAGCCCGGCCTGCAACACGTCAAGATTATTGGCCACGCTGGACACTGACCAACTGGCCATCTCCAGCGCCAGGTCCTTGGCCTGGCTGAGCGAAACGAACTCGTCAAAGGCCTTGCGGTAAGCCCCCAAGGACTGCTCGACGTCATTCATCACCGGCACGTTGGCCGCAGACGCCGTTTTCAGTTGGGTTGCCAGGGCGATCAGGCCGTCAACGCCCTCGTGCAGGGCATCGGCGGTTTTCGGGTTGCCGTGCAAGGCGTATTCCTGCTCGAGCAGTCTCACCTTGAGCAAACCGCTGTTGAGCGACGACATCTGCTTGAGCCCGTCGAAGCGCTGGCTGATGGTTTGCAAGGACCATACGCCGATGGCCGCCACCAAGGCTGTCAACAGCAGCACCAGTACAAACCCGACACCCAGTTTTTTTGCCATACCGAGGTTGGCAAAACGTCCTTGCACGGCCGAAATCATTGCACTTAGTCCCCTGACATAGTCTGTTAACGCAGATTCGCAACGGGCCTGTATCAACACAAGTCTCTGGCGTCGGAATAATGGCAAAAAGCTACGCTTACGTCGTTTTCAGAACGCTTGAGGTCGATCCAGAGCGGTGGCCTGAAAAAACGCCCGGGCTCGCGGATCACAGGCATAGGCCACATTGATACGCTGCCAGTCACTGGCCTCTGCGGTGGGACTGAATGCCGTCGCAGAAGACAACAGGACACCGAAGCGCTGGGCTTGTTTGCGCACCTGAGCGTAGTCGGACATCCGCGATCGCGCCCAGATGAACAGGCCTCCAACCGGCTTACCGAAAACCTCCCATTCGGCGTCTTCAAGCACTTGCAACGCAGCCTCCCTGTCATTGCTCAAACGCTGGCGCTGGCGCTGGACCAATTTGCGGTAGGCACCGCTGGCTAAAAGGCTTGCCAGCACCGACTCGCAAAACCGTGAAGCGCCCATGCTGCTGATCATTTTGACCTCGGCCAGCTGCGAAATAACCCCGGCGCCGGCCACTACAAAACCGACCCGCAACGAACTGCTGAGGGTTTTGGAGTAGCTGCCGACGTAGATCACGTTGTCATCGATACCCAACGCAGCGAGGCGCGTACCGGGGCCGCTGTGCAAATCCGCATAGACGTCATCCTCGATTACCAGAAGGCCATAGGTTTTGGCCAGTTGCAGAACACGCTGCGCCACCGCCGGCGCCAGGCTGCTGCCAGTGGGATTGTGATAGAAGCTATTGATGAAGACCCCGCAAGGTCTGTACTTAACCAGCAGCGCCTCAAGCGCTTCAATGTCCGGCCCGCGCGGGGTTCGCGGCACCTCGATCATGCTGACACCGTGCAGCCTGAGCAGGTCGAACAGCAAGGAATAACCGGGATTCTCCACCACCACGCAATCACCCGGCTTGAACAAGGTCCGCACGATCAGGTCCAGCCCCTGACTGGCCCCCGCCGTTGTCAGGATCCGGCTTTCCTCCACCAGGATATCGAGCTGTTTCAGGCGCTTGTGGATCTGCTGGCGCAAGGCTGGCAGGCCCAGCGGCGTGCTGTAGTTGAACAGACCGGCCATGTCGGTGCGGCTGACCTGGCGGATCGCGTAGCTCAGGTCGTCAGTTTCGCGCCAGCTCTCGGGCAGTCCGCCACACCCCAGTTTGAGTTCGCCCGAAGTGCCGCACTGCTTCGTTTCTGCCCCCTCGAACCAGGGGCAATCCTGTTGCCCCTGAGCGGCCAGCGCTGGCATGGCGACAATGAAACCGGCGCCATGACGCGACGCCAGCACCCCTTGAGCCACCAGACGCTCACAGGCCTCAACGACGCTGGACTGACTGAGCAAATTGATCCGGGCGATTTGCCGCACGGAAGGCAAACGCGTCCCCGGTGGCACCTCGCCACGGCAAAGCCAGCAGGCTAGCGCGTCGACGATTTGCTGTACGACCGGCACCAATGCCTGTCGATCGATTCTCAACTCCATGAGCAAGCAAACTCCTGTCCGTTTTGCGGGAAACAGTTAATCACAGGAGCGGTCAATCAGCTGTGCGACAACGCCGCTAAAACCATCGGTTCTAACCATTTGAAACACATTGTCCGGCACCTTTAAGGAACCGAAAAAAAACCCGCACAAATGCGGGTTTTTTCCTACGTTGCAGTGCCTGGTTTCAGAACGCCGTGACGCCACCGTCCACCGCCAGTGAATGCCCTGTGGTGAATGCTGCGCCGTCGCTGCACAGGTACAGCACCGCGCTGGCGATTTCCTCGACCTTGCCGATGCGCCCGACCGGGTGCATGGCATTGGCGAACTCGCCTTTCTTCGGGTCGGCTTCATAGGCACGGCGGAACATGTCGGTGTCGATCACTGCCGGACACACCGCGTTCACGCGAATCTTTTTCTTGGCGTATTCGATGGCTGCCGATTTGGTCAGGCCGATCACCGCATGTTTCGACGCCGCGTAAATGCTCATCTTCGGCGCAGCCCCGAGGCCGGCTACCGAAGCGGTATTGACGATTGCACCGCCGCCCTGGGCCAGCAGTAAGGGCAACTGGTACTTCATGCACAACCAGACGCCTTTAACGTTGACGCCCATGATCGCGTCGAACTCATCGACCGTGCCTTCGGCCAGTTTGCCTTTCTCGATCTCGATGCCGGCATTGTTGAAGGCATAGTCGAGACGGCCGTAGGTATTGACCACCTCGTCCATCAGATTTTTTACATCGCTTTCCAGCGTGACGTTGCAGCGCACGAAAGTGGCTTCACCGCCAGCGGTACGAATCAGCGCCACCGTGCCCTCACCACCCGCCGCATCCAGGTCGGCCACTACCACTTTCAAGCCTTCAGCAGCGAATGCCTGGGCGGTCGCGCGGCCAATGCCATTGGCGGCGCCCGTCACCACGGCGATCTGGCCAGAAAACGTCATGCTCATTGTTATGTCCTCGAAGAGAAGATGCGGGGGATCGCGTATTCGCAATCTAGCCACAAGGGCCTGCGGCGCGGCAGCACTATCAGAAGGCCGGTTGGGTGCCCATGAGTGACAGTGATAAAACCGCCGGTTCGACTATCACTGCACTGGATCGATATGCATTCGCCGCATCAGCCAAACTTGCGGCATCGACCATGAAGGTCTATCAACAAGTCTTCATTCATCTTGAGTGCCTGTCATGACTACCCAGACCAATCGCCAGTTCCTGCTCGCCAAACGTCCGGTGGGCGCGGCGACCCGCGAGACCTTCTCCTATCAAGAAGTACCAGTCGGCGAACCGGCTGCGGGTCAGATCCTGGTCAAAAACGAATACCTGTCCCTGGACCCCGCCATGCGTGGCTGGATGAACGAGGGCAAGTCCTACATCCCGCCGGTCGGTATCGGCGAAGTCATGCGCGCATTGGGCGTAGGCAAAGTCGTTGCCTCGAATAATCCGGGTTTCGCGGTCGGGGACTACGTCAACGGTGCCTTGGGGGTGCAGGATTACTTCCTCGGCGAGCCACGAGGTTTCTACAAGGTCGATCCGAAACTGGCGCCTCTGCCGCGCTATCTGTCGGCGCTGGGCATGACCGGGATGACCGCCTATTTCGCCCTGCTCGATGTCGGCGCGCCTAAGGCGGGTGACACCGTGGTGTTGTCAGGTGCTGCGGGTGCGGTGGGCAGCATTGCCGGGCAGATCGCCAAGATCAAAGGTTGCCGGGTAGTCGGCATTGCCGGGGGCGCGGACAAGTGCCAGTTCCTGATCGACGAACTGGGTTTTGACGGTGCCATCGATTACAAAAACGAAGACGTCCACGCCGGCCTCAAGCGCGAATGTCCGAAAGGTGTCGATGTGTATTTCGATAACGTCGGCGGCGATATCCTCGACGCGGTGTTGAGTCGCCTGGCCATGAAGGCGCGGGTAGTGATCTGTGGCGCCATCAGCCAGTACAACAACAAGGAAGCGGTCAAAGGCCCGGCCAACTACCTGTCGCTACTGGTCAACCGCGCGCGGATGGAAGGTTTTGTGGTGATGGACTATGCCGCGCAGTTCGCCGCCGCCGGGCAGGAAATGGCCGGCTGGATGGCCAAGGGGCAGCTCAAGAGCAAGGAAGATATTGTTGAAGGACTGGAGACGTTCCCGGAGACGCTGATGAAGTTGTTCAGCGGTGAGAATTTCGGGAAGTTGGTGTTGAAGGTTTAACCCCAACTATAAATGTGGGAGCGGGCTTGCTCGCGAAGGCGGAGTGTCAGCCGACATCAACGTTGACTGACACTCCGCCTTCGCGAGCAAGCCCGCTCCCACATTTTGATCTTCGGTGTTGGGTCAGGCCAGTTCGGCGACTACGGCTGCCAACGCCTTGGCCGGGTCCGCGGCCTGGCTGATCGGACGGCCGATCACCAGATAATCGGAACCGGCATCCAGCGCCTGACGCGGCGTCAGAATGCGGCGCTGATCGTCCTGGGCGCTGCCCGCCGGACGAATCCCCGGGGTCACCAGTTGCAGCGACGGGTGCGCCGATTTCAGGGCCTGGGCTTCCAGGGCCGAGCACACCAGACCGTCCATCCCGGCTTTTTCCGCCAACGCGGCCAGGCGCAACACTTGCTCCTGCGGCTCGATATCCAGACCGATACCCGCCAGATCCTCACGCTCCATGCTGGTCAGCACGGTCACGCCAATCAGCAGTGGTTTCGGACCGGTGCGCTGGTCGAGCACTTCGCGGCACGCGGCCATCATGCGCAAACCACCGGAGCAGTGCACATTGACCATCCACACGCCCATCTCAGCAGCCGCCTTGACGGCCATGGCGGTGGTGTTCGGGATGTCATGGAACTTGAGGTCCAGGAACACTTCGAAACCCTTGTCACGCAGGGTGCCAACGATTTCCGAAGCGCAGCTGGTGAACAGTTCTTTACCGACTTTGACCCGGCACAGCTTCGGGTCCAACTGATCGGCCAGCTTCAGTGCGGCGTCACGGGTGGGAAAATCCAGGGCGACGATGATAGGAGTCTGGCAGGCGGACATGAGTGGGCTCTCAGGCAGGTCGAAATCGGCGCGCATTGTAGCGGAACCAGCGCCTCTGCGGGACCCGATGATCGGTAATTCGTCGAGGCGGCTCAAGCAAGACTAGCCCTTGCGCCAAATGTGTCGAGTCAGATACACACATGACACGCCTGCAACACCCTTCAACGTTACCTTCGGCAGCCGCAACACGTCCTTACAGCACTTCCCGCCTCCGGGCCGGACGCCTATGCTGAAACCACAACCTCGCAGCCCATCTTTGTGGTTGGCAGCCTACCTGGCAGATGAACACACGCATGCACAACCTCCACGCACCTGTGAACGACGATCAAAAAGCGCCCGACGACGACAAACGCTGGAGCATTCGCGCCCTGATCGTCGACGATGACGTCCCGATCCGCGAACTGATGATCGACTATCTGGCCCGGTTCAACATTCATGCCAGCGGCGTCACCGATGGCGCCGCGATGCGCCTGGCGCTGCACGCGGAGCATTTCGACGTGGTGGTGCTCGACCTGATGCTGCCCGGCGAAGACGGTTTGTCACTGTGCCGCTGGCTACGCGCCGAATCGGACATCCCGATTCTGATGCTCACCGCCCGCTGCGAGCCGACCGACCGGATCATCGGCCTGGAACTGGGCGCCGACGACTATATGGCCAAGCCGTTCGAACCGCGAGAATTGGTGGCGCGCATCCAGACTATCCTGCGCCGGGTGCGCGACGATCGCACTGAACAACGGGCGAACATCCGTTTCGACAACTGGCGCCTGAACAGCGTGCTGCGTCAGTTGATCGCCGCTGATGGCCTGGTGGTGCCGCTGTCCAACGCCGAGTTCCGTTTGCTCTGGGTGTTCATCGAACGTCCGCGCCGGGTACTCAGCCGCGAACAACTGCTGGACGCCGCTCGCGGTCGCTCGATCGAAGCCTTTGATCGCAGCATCGACTTGCTGGTCTCGCGCTTGCGCCAGAAACTTGGTGATGACCCGAAAGCCCCGCAGCTGATCAAGACCGTTCGCGGTGAGGGTTATCTGTTCGACGCCAGAGACATCGGTTGATGCGTGCGCGCTTCGATACGCTCTTCGGCCGCCTGTTTGGCATGCTGCTGGTGGCGATCATCCTGGCGCACTTGTTGGCGTTTTTCTGGTTTCACTATTACGGCCCGCCGCCGCCCCCTCCGCCGCCGGGGTTTTCCGAAAACTTCGACGGACAGCGCCCGCCGATGGACCCGCGCTTCGTAAATCGGCCACCGCGGCCGTGGTTCGGCGGCCCCTTGGTGCCGCTGACCTTTCAACTGGTCTCGCTGATCATCGCCGCCTGGTACGGTGCCAAACTGTTGAGCCGGCCGATCCAGCGCCTGAGCGATGCTGCCGAGCGACTGAGCGAAAACCTCGACAGCCCGCCTCTGGATGAGTCCGGCCCACGGGAAGCACGGCAAGCGGCACACACCTTCAACAAGATGCAGCAACGCATTCGTGAACAAGTGCAGCAACGTTCGCGGATGCTGGGCGCCGTCTCCCATGACCTGCGCACGCCGCTGTCGCGGCTCAAGCTGCGGCTGGAGCAGATCGACGACAACAAATTGCAAGGCCAGATGCGTCAGGATCTGGACGACATGATCGGCATGCTCGACGCCACCCTCACTTACCTGCATGAACAGCGGACCAGTGAAGTTGTGCAATGGATGGATGTGCAGGCGCTGGTCGAATCCCTGAGTGAAAACGCCCAGGACCAGGGCGCCGATGTGCTCACCAGCGGCCACTGCGCGCCGCTGCAAGTGCAGCCGATGGCCTTGCGCTCGTGCATCAACAACCTGCTGGACAATGCCCTGCGTTATGCCGGGCAGGCAATGATTACGCTTGAAGACACGCGCGAAACCCTGGTGATCCGGGTCATCGACCATGGACCGGGTATTGCGGCGGATAAACGTGAAGCCGTGTTCGAGCCGTTCTTTCGTCTGGAAGGTTCGCGCAACCGCAACTCCGGTGGCGTCGGGCTGGGCATGACCATCGCCCGCGAAGCGGCCGAACGCCTGGGTGGGCAGTTGAGCCTGGAAGAAACCCCCGGTGGTGGCTTGACCGCCGTTATACGGCTACCTCGATCCTTGTAGCAGCTGGCGAAGCCTGCGTTCGGCTGCGAAGCAGTCGTAGATCCTGCCACATCAATCGTCCTGAAACACCGCGATGGATGGTCTCACGACTGCTTCGCAGCCGAACGCAGGCTTCGCCAGCTGCTACACGGATCTGTCGTGCTCTGTGTACCGCTCGGTACAAACCTCACATACCCACGACAACTTGCCCCTTGAGGCTGCATAAGCCGGTGCACCCACCGGCTATCCATTCCAAGGAGTGAGCGCAATGATCGGCAGCGTCAGCAGTTACACGAGCTATACCAGCACCAGCACCACCACCACCACCACCAGCACCGCCCGCAGCCAGCAATTTCAGAAAGAATTGCTCGCCAAACTCGACAGCAACAGCGATGGCGCGGTGGATCAGGATGAACTCAAGAGCGCCCTGTCGCAGAAAACCGACGACGGCCTGCTGGTGAGCCTGAGCAAGAACTTCGCCGACCTGGACAGCGACGACAGCGGCAGCCTGAGCAGTGAAGAAATGGCCGCGATGGCCCCTCCGCCGCCACCGCCACGGGATCAGGCACCGAACACCGAACTGGCTGACGCGCTGATCAGCGCCCTGGACGCCGACGGTGACGGCGCCATCAGTAGCGATGAACTGAGCAACGGCCTGGCCAGCGCCGGCAGCAGCGCCGACAGCACAGAAATCTTCTCGGCCCTGGACAAGAACGAAGACGGCTCCGTCAGCCAGGACGAACTCGCCGCCAGCCTCGCCCCGCCTCCGCCGCCACCTCAACAAGTGTCCAGCGAAGAACTGTTCAGCCAGCTCGATGCGGACAGCGACGGCAGTGTCAGCGCCACCGAACTGACCAGCGCGTTGCAGACCAGCAGCACCTCATCGACCGGCACCGATACCAGCGCCGCGTTGCTCAAAGTGCTGGATAGCGACAGCAGTGGCGGCGTCAGCAGCGACGAGTTGAACGCGGCGTTGCAAGCCGGCCGCGAGCGAAACACCGACAGTTCCACCGCTCAGTCGAACGTGACCGAAGCCCTGAATAAAATGATCGCCGACCTGAGCAAGCAGTACTCGCTCGACAACGTGGCGACCGTGGGCAAATACCTGAACGTCGCGACCTGAGTCAAAAGCATCGCGAGCAAGCTCGCTCCCACAGTTGATCTGCATTGATCACATAATTTGTTATCGATACAAAATCAATGTGGGAGCGAGCTTGCTCCGGGCGGCGTTCCGACGAAGGGGCCGTAAGCCCCAACAAAAACCTCAGGGCCGGCGATCCTCAACCCGAGCCTGACTCTTGCTCCAGTCGTTCAGCAGGCTGTAGGCCACCGCCAACAACGTCGGGCCGATAAACAAACCAATAAACCCAAAGGCAATCAACCCGCCAAACACCCCGAGCAGCACAATCACCAACGGCAAATTCCCGCCCCGGCTGATCAGGTACGGTTTGAGCACGTTGTCGACGCCACTGATGATGAACGTCCCCCAAATTCCGAGAAACACCGCCATCCCGTACTCACCCTTCCAGGCCAGCCACGCCGTGGCCGGAATCCACACCAGCGGCGGCCCCATCGGAATCAGGCTCAACAAAAACGTGACGATCCCCAGCACCAGCGCCCCGGGCACCCCGGCAATCAAGAACCCGATCAACGCCAGAACCGCCTGGGCCGCTGCCGTCCCGATCACACCGTTCACCACCCGCTGCACCGTGCCCGCCACCAATTCGATGTAATACCCGGCACGGTCACCAATCAGACGTTCCAGCAACCCGTGAACAAACGCCGCCAGACGCGGCCCGTCACGGTAGAAAAAGAACACGAAGACGATACTCAACGTCAGCTCAAGTATCCCGCCGCCAATCTGCGCACTGCGCGCCAGCAACCAATTGCCGACCTGACCCAGATAAGGTTTGACCGCCAGCATCATCGCCGCGCCCTGCTGATCAATGCTGTTCCAGACCCCCACCAGCCGCTCGCCCACCAAGGGAATACTGCCCAGCCAGGTCGGCGCTTCCGGCAACCCGTCGACCTGCACATCCTTGATGAACGCCGTGGCATCGCGCACATGGTCCGCGAGGTTGAACCCCAGCCAGACCAACGGCAACGCCACCAGCAACATCCAGCCCAGCGTCAGCACTGCGGCCGCCAGAGATTCGCGACCATTGAGCAAACGCGTCAGCAAACGCATCAGCGGCCAACTGGCAAACGCCAGCACCGCGCCCCAGAACAGCGCCGACCAGAACGGCGCCATCACCCAGAAGCTCGCGCCAAACAGCACCAGGAGCAGGATCTGCACCAACAGCCGGTCGTTATTGATCATCTAAATCTCGAAAAAAGTCAGATCGCAAAAGAGTAGGCGAACGTAGCTTGTACGTTCGCCTGATAAAGCTTATCGCAACAGTTGGATGTGCAAGCCAGCACCTTCGACGCTACCCGCTTCCATCCTGGCGGTACGCACACCCTGCCCGATCAGTGCCTGACGCCAGGCTTCGGCCTTCGGCCCGGAAACACTGACCCGCAACGTGGTGTCCAGATTCAGCCCACGAGAGATCAGGCGCAGCCAGGCATCGTCAGGATCGCCGGTCAATTTGGGGAAATCGAGCTCACCGGTGCTTTTGAGCTCCCGAAGCAAGGTTGCAGAGGTCGGCAGCAAATCGCCCAGCGGCGCAGCGGCGTCGAACTGTTCGACGTGCAGATAAGCTTTGCGATTGCCGCGCGTGATGCTGTAAAGCGCCACCAGCGTGTTGTCCTGTGGGGCCGCCAGGCGCAACAGCAAAAACGCTTGCTGATCATCAGCGCCATAGAGCTTGGCATTGCCGAAGACATCATTGGCCCACAGGCTGCTTTCGCCGCAATCACGGGCCTGGCACCAGAACAACAACTGGGCGTCCTGCTTCTGCAAGGCTTCACGAGCGGCAGTGAAGGCCTCGGTGGAGGAATGCTCCGGCGGCAACTCGTAGGTCACCGAAGTGGTTTGCCCTCGGGCAGCGACCTGGCCATCAAAGCGCAACTGGCCGCTGATTTTGCGGATCGAGCCCAGTGGATAGATCCGCTCAAGTTCGGCGACCGGACGATAGTCAACGATCTGCGCATCGGCCATACGCGGAACGATCGGCAGGTCCTGACTGCCCGGAATATCGGCGGCAAACAACAGCGGACTGAAACAACACAGCGACAGCAGACTGAGTGAACGCATGGATAGACTCATCGGATCAGCATGGCCTGGGCACCCTTGATGATACTGGCGTCATCGATGCGCTCAGGCACCAGCAAACCGCGCTGTACCGCCGGACGCGCCTCCATGGTTGCCATCCAGCGCTGCAGGGCCGGCAAACCGTCGACCTCGACACCCGACCACTCATGGCCACGGACCCACGGATAAGTGGCGATGTCGGCAATGCTGTATTCACCGGCCAGAAACTCCACGGCTTGCAGGCGCGTGTCGAGCACTTCATAGAGGCGGCGGGTTTCATGTTGATAGCGATCGATGGCGCCCTGGAGTTTCTCCGGGAAATAACGGAAAAACACGTTGGCCTGACCTTGCATCGGGCCGATCCCACCCATCTGGAACATCAGCCATTGCAGGACCACTGAACGCCCCTTGGGGTCTTTTGGCAGCAGTTTGCCGCTCAGTTCAGCCAGGTAAATCAGGATCGCGCCGGATTCAAACACGGCGAAATCGCCGTTGGCGCGGTCGACAATGGCCGGAATCCGGCCATTGGGATTGATCTTGAGGAAGCCCTCGGACTTCTGTTCCTTTTTGTCGAAACTCAAGGCGTGCACCGTGTAGGGCAGGCCGAGTTCCTCGAGCACGATAGAGACCTTGTGGCCATTCGGGGTCGCAGCGGTGTAGAGATCTATCATGGTTGTCTCCCATTTCAACCCGCCCAGCCTCGACAGTTGCCCGGCGCAAGTCAAGGAACGGCGAAGAACCGATTGAAACAGTCTGCGACAAGGTCGGCGCCGGGTTCGTCATTCAGGTGTAAATGATGGCCGCCAGGCAGCTGTTCACGGCTAAAGGGTAGACGCTCCAGCAACTCGGGATGTTTGGCGAGCATGCCGTCGGCAGCCACCACCAGTTTTGCAGGACAAGTGACTCGCTGGACGAAGGCCATCGCCTGTTCGGTGGTCAGACGCAGCGGCGACGGTAACGTCAGTCGGTTATCGGTGCGCCAGGTATAACCGCCCGGCACCGGCATCAATCCCCGTTGGGCCAGCAGTTCTGCGGCTTCGCGACTGACAGCGACCAAGCCTTTCATGCGCGCCTCGATGGCCCGGTCGAGCGTGTTGTAGACCGGTTTGCGCTTCTCCCGCAAATCCAGCTGCGCTTGCAGGGCCATGCCCATCCGTTCGGCAGCGTTTTCGCCTTTGTCTGTAGGAGGAATGATGCCGTCGATCAACGCCAGGTGGGTCACGCGTTCCGGCAACGAACCGGCCAGCACCAGCGAAACGATCGCGCCCATGGAATGCCCCAGCAGGCCAAAGCGCTTCCAACCCAATTGCTCGGCCACTTGCAGCACGTCATGGGCGTAGTCCCACAGCGCGTAACCGGCACCGGTCGGCCGATGCCCGGAATGACCGTGACCGGCCATGTCCAGCGCGATGATGCGCAAGCCTTTGAGCTTCGGCGCCAGCCGGGCGAAGCTGTTGGCGTTGTCCAGCCAGCCATGCAAGGCGATCACCGGCATGCCGTCTTCGGGGCCGAACAAGTGCGCTGCCAACTCGATGTGCGGCAGGCTCAGGCGAACTTCTTCAACGACGTTGCTCATGCGCAATCCTGTTGACGGCGACCTTCCCAACGGCTGAACAGGTTCTTCAGCAGCGTGGCGGTGTCCAGGGGACGTTCGAGGGGAAACATGTGGCCGCCAGGCATGGTCAGGGACTCGCCCTGCGGCAAGCGCCCCACGAGGCTTGCGTGATGACGCATCACCACCCGGCTCTTGTGCCCCCGAACCACCGCCAGCGGCACTTTCAGTTGCCGTGTGCGGCCGGGACTGGTGTGCGGCACGCCGCGGTAGATACTGATTTCCGTGGCCGGGTCGAAGCGCAGGCGCAGCTTGTCGCCCACCTTGTGCAAACCGTGTTGCAGGTAAGCGTCAAAGCATTCCGGGTCGAAACTGCGAAACAGGGTTTTGCCAGCGAAATAGAGTCGAGCCGCCTCCAGATCGGCGAACTCTTCCCGTCGTCCCAATGTACGGCCGGCCGGGGTCAGGCGATCGATGAAACCGAAGCGTTTGGCGGCGCGGATCACCCATTGATCAGCGCGGGTCAGCACCGGCGAATCGAGCATCACCACGCCACGATAGAGCTCGGGGCACCGCAACGCCGCGTGCAGATGCAGCACGCCACCGAAGGAATGGCCGACCCCCCACACAGGTTCCGGTTGCTGCCTGAGGTGATGAATCAGCTCGTCCACCAGGTTGTACCAGTTGTCGTCCGCCGGAAAACGCGGGTCGTGGGCGTGCTGCTGCAGATGCGTCACCTGATACTCGGGCGCCAGCGCCGCGAACAACTTGCCGTAGGTGCCCGAGGGGAAACCGTTGGCGTGGGCGAAAAATATCTGTTGCGACATACCGGTCAATCCATGAGCTAGAACAGGGTTTGATTGTCTGCAAGCCAGTCGCGAACCGCAATGACCGTAAGTGCCAGGAATGATGACAGCCTTGCTTCACCCATGAAAAACCTCCTGAGCATACTTCGGGTTATCTCGCCACCTGATATTTCTGACAGTTGACACCCCGGAAGCAACCAAGAATAACTGCACCTGTTCCGACGCTCTTCAGGGAGTACTACTTTTATGCACGCACAAACCCCGGCTGTCACCGTGAAGGATCCGCGAGGGCACAACGTCGTCACTGTGTCCTATTGTCGTGATGCACCCGGCAAGACAGCAGAGCCTCGGATTTACCGCCAATCCTATAATGCCGCGGGTCGCCCGACGTTCAGTCGCGACCCTCGTCTGTTCAAGCTGCTTGAGGCCGAGCCGGACGCCCGGCCAAACCTGATGACAGTTTCCAGTCTCACGGGTACACCCCTCTACAGTGACAGCGTGGATGCGGGAAGCAGGCTGACCCTGTCCGGTGTGGCCGGTCAAAACCTCATCGGCTGGGACAGTCTGTTCACTCAGGTTCGAACCGAATACGACCTGTTGCTGCGCCCGGTCAAAACCGTCGAGCAGGCTCAAGGCACACCCGCAAGAAACCGTTCGTTTTACGCCTATGGTGACAACACCCCGGAATCTGCCTCGCACAATCAATGCGGCCAGTTGATCCGCCATGACGACAGCGCCGGCACTGTGCATTTCACTGACTTCGCGCTGACGGGCGGAGTCAGCTCGCAGACTCGACATTTTCTCGAAAATCTGGGCGAACCGGACTGGCCCGATGCCCAAGCCGAAAGAGACATGTTGCACGAAGTCGGTGAAGGTGCGATTTCACAAAATTCATTCAACGCTCAGGGGAGCGCAGTCAGCCAGACAGATGCACAAGGCAACATTCAGTTCTCGGACATGAACATCGCCGGCCAACTCGGCCAGGTTCGCTTGAAAATCGCCGGGCAATCGCAAGACATATCACTACTGAGCGGCATCCACTACGACACCTTTGGCAACATTGAGCGCCAGACCGCCGGCAATGGCGTGATCAGCGAAGCCCGATACGACTCACAGGACGGCCAATTGCTGGAACTCCAGGCCGGACTTCCCGACCAGCCACCGCTTCAACACCTGGTGTACGGCTATGATCGGGTCGGCAATATCCTCAGCATCAAAGATGCGGCTCAGCGCACCCGTTTTTTTCGCAACCAGAAGATCGAACCGACCAACACGTTCACCTACAACAGTTTGTATCAGCTGATAGAGGCAAACGGCTGGCAGAGGGTCAATAGCCAGAACGGCCCCCAGGAGCCGGTGTTTGTTTCCCCTCCCGACCCGGGACAACTGGAAAATTACCGACAGACCTATACCTACGATTGTGCAGGCAACCTCACGACACTGGTTCACTGCGCTGCCAGCCACAGCTGGACACAGCAGACGATGATTTCGAAATACAGCAATCGGGGACTGGCGCAAAAGGCTGATGGCGGGCTGCCCGACGAGAGTGAAATCGCGGCCGGCTTCGATGCCAACGGCAACAAAAGGCAGTTGATGGCGGGTCAGGATCTGACCTGGAGCTTGAACAACCGTCTGCGGCAGGTCGATCAAGTAGTGCGCGAGAACGGACCCAATGACAGCGAAATCTATCTTTACGACGAGGCTGGTCAGCGCAAGCGCAAAATTCGCGTCACTCAAGGCAGTTCCTTAACGCGAACGCACCAAGTGCGCTATTTACCAGGGCTGGAAATCCGTGAATCTCCCGAAGAGGTTCTACATGTCATTTCGGTCCAGGCCGGACGCTGTGCGGTACAGGTTCTGCATTGGGAGCCGGGCAGTGGCAATGCCGATCAGTATCGTTACAGCCTGAGCAATCATTTGGGCTCCAGTACATTGGAACTCGGTCAACAGGCCGAACTGATCAGCGAGGAAATGTACTTCCCCTATGGTGGCACTTCATGGTGGGCCGGCCGGGACAAAGTACAGGCCAGCTATAAGACCCGGCGATACTCAGGCCAGGAACGTGATGCCACCGGCCTGTACTACTACGGGCAACGTTACTACGCCCACTGGTGGGGGCGCTGGCTCAATGCCGACCCGGCAGGTAGTGCCGATGGCCTGAACCTGTTTGCCATGGTACACGGCAATCCGGTCAGGTTTGTCGATCTCCAAGGACTGGCGGGGGTCGACACCGTCAAGGCGATGGGAGCGACGGCGGCGCGAGAACTTCCCAGCGCCTTGATTGCCGCCGCCGCGCAATATGCCGTAACGGCGCTCCTGTCGCCCATGAGCGTAGGAGTCACTGTTGCTGGCGCCACAGTGGGCGCAATTACCGGCGGCATCAGCGGTTATGCGAGCGCCAACTGGGCCCAGTCCGCAATCTCCGTCGATGATCCCGGCAGCTGGGGGCCTCTGCTCGCGAAAGCCAGTGGAGCTGCTGTGGGTGCCGCGCTGGGGGCTGCACCTTCCTTGCTCGGAATACTCGATCCAAAAGGTAATACGGCAGCCGTCACTCAAATCGGCGGCGCTTTTGGAACAGCGTTTCGCGAACTGACCTCCCAATACTTAGCCAATGCCGGCCCGAGCAATCCCTCCGTAGGCCGTGCAGACTTCGTCACCGGACTTGCCAGTATGGGCACCGTGGGTGCCGTTGGAGGTGCCGTGGGCTTTGGTGGCTCGGTGCTGTTCGGGGCTGAGCCTGCGGGTAAAGGCCTGCAGTCCACCCTCGCAGCCTCTACGGCGACGGCGGCCGGTGCGGCCGGCGCCTCTGCCGTGAGGGGATTGCGTGGAACGCCAACCAAGCCGTCCAAAGGCAGTGGGCCGACATTCGACTCGTCCAAAGCTGTCGTCGGATACAGCAGTCGGCACTTCTTTGCCTCCCTGGGCCAGTTAGCCAATCTGGCTGTCGCACAGATACCTGGATACAGCGCACTGGACGTGAACACTCAAGCTGCGGTGACGCGGGCGGTCGGCAATGCCATCGGCGACTTGCGATCGACCTTCGTGACCACCGCAACACCCGGCTTGAGTGCAGAATTGGGGCAGTCGTCCTGGGATCTGGAAATGAACACGGTCGGCACCGGCATCACCCGAGAGAACGTGCCGACTTCAAGCGATGCGGCCTATGACCCGGCTGCCACCGAAATTTTCTACATCACCAGCGAGACAACGCGCGGGCAACGCAGCTATTCACGATCCAATCTGCACCATGTGATGACGCACATGTAAACGGAACGGCTTGACGCCATCAACGAGACGGCGGTTGTTCCCCCAACGGAACAACCGCCATGGTCAACCGCGATACACAACTGGTCTTCCCCTCATCGCTGGTCAAACGGATATCCCAGACATGCGTCGTGCGGCCAATGTGAATCGGCTTGGCCACCGCCGTGACTCGCCCACTGCGCAAGCCGCGTAAATGGTTGGCGTTGATTTCCAGGCCCACGCAGTAAAACTTGCTGGCGTCGATGCACAGGTAACTGGCCATCGATCCCACGGTTTCAGCCAGCACCACCGAGGCGCCGCCGTGCAGCAAGCCGTAAGGCTGGTGAGTGCGATGGTCGATGACCATGCTCGCGGTCAGGGACTCGTCGTCGAAGGCTTCGAAACGAATATCCAGTACTTCGCCGATGGTGTTTTTCTGGATTGCGTTCAACTGCTCGACGTTGGGAGTGGTGCGCCACAGACTCATTGCTGACATCCTTTGTTGGTTTTATTCGTGACTCAATCCTGCCACAGCACCGCTTCGCTGCGCTCGCTCCATTCTTCGAAACGGGCACCGTAGGCGGCTTCGATCACGTTGCGTTTGATCTTCAGGGTCGGCGTCAGAAAGCCGTTTTCCACCGCCCAGCTGTCTTTGACCACCACCAATCGATGCAAGCGTTCGTGTTTGTCGAGGACGCCATTGACCTCCTCCAAGAGTTTTTCCAGGCTTGAATGCAGGCCCGCCCGCGCCGTTCCGCTGGCGTCCTGCTGACCGACCGCCGAGAGCACGCACAGCCCCAACGGTGCACTCAGGCCATCGCCGACCACGCACACCTGCTCGATGCGCGAATGCTCCGCCAGACGATTTTCGATCGGCGCCGGGGCGACGTATTTGCCTTTGCTGGTCTTGAAGATTTCCTTCAGTCGCCCGGTCAGGCGCAGGTTGCCTTCGGCGTCTTCCTCGCCCTTGTCGCCGGTGCGCAGGAAGCCGTCGCCGGTGATGGTTTCTGCGGTTTTCTCAGGCTCCTTGAAATACCCGAGCATGGTCGCGCCGCTGCGCACCATGACCTCGCCCGACTCAGCGATCCGCACCTCGACCTCCGGGCAGGGCTTGCCGATCCAGCCAGGTTTGTTCTGGCCCGGCAGGCCTACGTGCGAATAGCCGCAGCTTTCGGTCATGCCGTAGACCTCCAGTACATCCAGGCCCAGTTTGCGGTACCACAGTAGCAAGGTCTGCGGCACTGGCGCGGCGCCGGACAAGGCGATGCGCAAGGCATCCAGCCCGAGCCCGGCCAGGACTTTGTGGCCGACCCGCTTGCCGATAATCGGCAGACCGAGAAGGAAGTCGAGGCGCTTTGCCGGGATCTTGCTGTACACGCCCATCTGGAATTTGGTCCAGATCCTCGGCACACCGAACAGCGCGGTCGGACGTGCACGGCGCAAATCGGCCAGGAAGGTGTCGAGGCTCTCGGCAAAAAACACCGTTTGCCCGGTGTAGATCGACGCCAGTTCAACGAACATCCGCTCGGCGACATGGCACAGCGGCAGGTAGGACAGCAGCCGATCCGACTCATTCAAGCCAAACAACTGCGTACCGCGAGTGGCGGCAAACCCCAGATTGGCGAAACTGTGCATCACGCCTTTGGGTATGCCGGTGGTGCCGGAGGTGTAAATGATGGTCGCCAACTGGTCGGCGGACGGCTTGGGATCGTCCTGGATCGGTGAGCTCTTTTGCAGGTCGGCCCAGCTGAAATCGAAAGTACCAGGCGGATGTAACGGCAGGCTGATCGTCGGCAGATCAGGGCTGACTCCGCGAGACATGCCGGGCCAGTCATCGAGCTTGCCGATGAACACCAGCGCCGCGTCGGAATGTTCAAGGACCTGGGCCACGGTCTCGGCGGTGAGGTTCGGGTAGAGCGGCACCGACACGTGGCCGGCCATCCAGATCGCCAGGTCAGCGATGATCCAGTGCGCGCAGTTTTTCGAGATCAGAGCGATGTGGCTGCTTTGGGGCAATTCGCGCGCGCGCAACCAATGCGCGGCGCAGCGCGCCTGATGACCGACGTCGGCCCAAGTCAGGGTCTCGACCTCTCCGCCGCCCGTGGGCTGGACCAAAAAGCGCTGCCGGGGATGGCGCGCTTCACGCTCGTAGAAGACGTCCAGCGGCAAACGAAAAGCAGCAGGCATGCGACTCGCTCCTTTGTTTTTGGTCTGGAGCAAGCGTAGTCAACCAAGCAGTTGCTCGGTTAATTATTTGTCGGCAAAAACAAGATCAAAAGATCGCAGCCTGCGGCAGCTCCTACATGGATTGTGTACACCTGTAGGAGCTGCCGCAGGCTGCGATCTTTTGCTTTTAAGGGTGCTTGATGCCTTTGAGCTTCATCGCGCCGGCCAGCGGCAAATCACCTTCAAGTTCTGCAAGGCCGGCGGTGCGGACTGCTTCCGGGTCCTGTACATGTCCGTGCTGAAGGTAACCCAGCAGGTTGCCCACCAGCGGGTTATGACTGACCAGCAGCGCGTGATCCACAGACACCAACTGCTCCGCCACCGCTTGCGGACGGTTGTCGGGGGTTAGCCAGTCGACGGTGCGAATCTCCGGCGCGAAATTCAGCGCTGTACGCACAATTTCTGCGGTCTCCTGCGCGCGCAGGTAAGGACTGGCATAGATCGCGGTCAGCGGCTTGCCGGCCAACTCGGCGGCAGTGCGCAGCACTTCTTCACGACCATGGGCAGTCAGTGCCCGTTCCGAATCAGGACGCTTGCCGTGTGGCTCGGCTTCACCATGACGCAGTATCCAGAGTTTCATAGCTTTGGCTCCTCATCTCGGGCAGGGTGTGGTGCCGGCGCCACAGCGTGCGGTGCTTCACCTTCCGGTGTACGCGGCGTCGGCCAGTCGGCGAACGGCCACGGTTTCTGGTCGCTGTGGAAGCTGCCGAAACGACCGATCTGCGCCAGGAACTGGCTCAGGCTGTCGCCGAAGTTCATCAGGCTGGCGCTCGGGGCGCCATATATCAAACGATAGATCAGTTGCACCAGAACCACGGCACCAAGGATGAACTGCGCCACTTGCCAGACCAGCACGTAGACGATCATCCACAACACTCGCAGCAGGATGGATTCGTACTTGTCCTCAGTTTTCGGATCGTTCATGTCTCGCTCTCCCTGATGCTCAGTTGAAACCGCTGGTGGAAATAAAGTCGACGTCGGTTTTCGGCTCGGCACGCATTAATAGACCGATCACCTGCTCCAGCGTGCGCCCTTCGAACAGGATGGCATGCAGCCCGGCGACCAGCGGCATGTACACGCCCACCTCCTGGGCCTTGGCCTTGAGCACCTTGAGGGTGTTCACGCCTTCAGCGACTTCGCCCAGGCGCGTCACCGCGTCTTCCAGGCTCAAGCCCTGGCCGAGGGCGAACCCGACCTGGTAGTTACGGCTTTTCGGCGACGAGCAGGTGACGATCAAATCGCCGACGCCCGCCAAACCGAGAAAGGTCATCGGGTTGGCGCCCTGATTCACCGCAAAGCGGGTCATTTCCGCCAGCGCCCGGGTGATCAGCATGCTCTTGGTGTTTTCGCCCATGCCCAACGCCACCGCCATGCCGGCGATGATCGCGTAAACGTTTTTCAGCGCCCCGCCCAACTCCACGCCGAAGCGGTCGGCGCTGGCATACACGCGAAAGGTCCGGCCGTGCAACGCCTCCTGGACCCGCTGACAGAGTTCTTCGTCTTCGCTGGCGACCACCGTGGCGGTCAGCGCGTGTTCGGCGATTTCACGGGCCAGGTTCGGCCCCGACAGCACGCCAATACGCGCTTGCGGGGCGATCTCTTCGAGGATTTCGCTCATCAGTTTGAAGGTGTGGGCTTCGATGCCTTTGGTCAGGCTCACCAGCAACTTGCCGCTCAAACGTTCGGCGTGCGGCATCAATACCGAGCGCAGCGCGCTGGACGGCAGTGCGACGAAGCACAGATCGCAGGCCTGCAGAGTGGCCAGCAGGTCGGTGACCGCTTCCACGGCCGGCAGAATCTTGATGCCTTTGAGGTAACGCGGGTTCTCGCGATTGACCCGAATGGCCTCGGCCTGCTCGGGGTCACGCATCCACAGCCGGACCTGATGCCCGTTCTCGGCCAGCAGATTAGCCACGGCGGTACCAAAACTTCCGCCTCCCAGGACCGCAATTGGGCGCTGTTCAGTCATATGCAATCCGTTAATCCATACCAGTGGCGATGACGGCATTATACGGAGCGGCCCAGTGGCGGCCAGCCCCCGCATCAATTACCGACACTTGTAGGAAGAAGACCAAGAAAACCGAGGAAAATGCCCACAACGTGACTGGAAAAGTCATTGCGCTCGGTTAACATGCGCGCCAATTGTTCGCTATCAAGGATGTGTTGTGTCGTTTGGCTCTCCATCACCTCGCTCGCCGCTGGTACTGGCGCTGATCTTCAGCTCGCCATTGCTCGCCGACGACTTGTTCCTAGACAGCGAGCCGCTGCCGCAAGTTTTGACCGCGACGCGACTCAAGCAGTCGCCGGCCGCGGTACCGGGGAGCATGACGGTGATCGACAGCGAACTGATCAACGCCAGTGGCGCCCGGGACATCAGTGAGTTGCTGCGACTGGTGCCGGGAATGATGGTCGGCAACATCAACGGTAACCAGGCGGCAGTGAACTATCACGGCACCAATGCGACCGAAGCGCGACGCCTGCAAGTGTTGATCGACGGCCGTTCGGTGTACCGCGCAGGCCTGGCCACGGTGGACTGGAGTGACATTCCGGTGGCCATGGAGGACATCGAGCGCATCGAAGTTTTTCGCGGCCCGAACACCGTCAGCTATGGCGCCAATGCGCTGATGGCGGTGGTCAATATCATCACGCGCAACCCGGCCGACAGCCACGGCACGCGAATGAAAGTCACCCGAGGGCAGCGCGGCATCGACGACTTTTACGCCAGCCAGGGCGTGGGCTGGGACGGCGGCGACCTGCGCCTGTCACTGTCCGGTCAGCAAGACGACGGCTTCGACTCGGACCGTAACGGTGCCGATTACCGCGACAGCCGCCGCTTGAATCGCTTTAACCTCGCGGTCAGCCAGACGCTCACTGAAAACCAGAGTATCGACTGGCAATTGAATGCCAAGGATGGGAGCAACCAGCGTCCGTATACCTACCGCCCGGTCTTCTCGGGGATTACCGCTACCGGGAACAATTCCGACGTCATCGCCAAGGACTACGCCGGCTCACTGCGCTGGAACCTCGACATCAATCCCGATCACAGCCTTTACATCCAGGGCTCGGCGCAACACTGGGATCGTCAGCAGACCTGGCGTGCCTGCGATGCCGAGGTTTCGTTCAGCCCGCAATTGACCGAACTCTGGCAACTCAACCCGAATTACACCGAACGCCTGGCGCGCAACATGGAGCGCTACACCGGCCCCGGCGCGCCCGCAGGTGACCCGGCCCAGCGCGCACTGGCCAATCAAGTGCTCGACCAATGGCGAAACGGCGCCCGGCAAACCCTCTGTGGCGATATTGACCAGAGCACCCGGGAATCGCGCTACGACCTTGAATTGCAGGACACCCTCAGCTTGTCCGATAGTCTGCGGCTGGTCAGCGGCATGAATTATCGTTACGACCGGGCAGATTCCGAGACCTACTTCAATGGCACCCTCGACGACACCACCTGGCGGGCGTTCGGCCAGCTCGAGTGGCGCGCCACCGAGCATTGGTTGCTGCAGGGCGGAGCGATGTTCGAAGACACGCAATTGATCGGCAGTTCGCTCACACCACGGGTGGCGGTCAACTACCTGATCAACCCGCGCCATGGCCTGCGGGCGGTGTATTCGGAAGCCATCCGCTCGCCGGACATGTTCGAGAACAACGTCAACTGGAGCTATCAGGTAAAGAACCTGCGGCCCAGCGCCTATGGCCAGTCCAGCGCCCGTTATTTCGTCAAGACCCGTGGCCCCGGTAACCTCGAACAGGAACACATGCGCTCCCGGGAGCTTGGCTATAACGGCTACTTTGCCGAAGTGGGGCTGGCGGTCGATGTGAAGCTGTTCTACGACGAAATCACCGGGATGATCAGCGAACCGCTGCGCAACAATCAGTACATCGCCAGCAACTCAAACAGCGCGCGCTTCTCCGGGGCAGAAACCCAGCTCGACTGGCGAATCAGCAGCGCCGATCGCCTGCGCCTGACGTATGCCTACGTCGATGCCGAGGCGAGCAACCCACTCGACGCACAACAAACTGCCCGAAACAGCGGTTCCGCCGGTTGGCTGCACAACTGGGGCCATGGCTGGAACAGCGCGCTCTTCTACTATGGTGACGATGCCCTGAACGGCTACCGCTTCGAACGGGTCGACACGCGCATCGCCAAACGCATCGGCCTGGGCAAGGCCAGCCTGGAACTGGCCGGCGTGCTCCAGCAACGCCTCGACGGCCAGCCCACAACCTTCGTCGACAACAACTACGACGAGCGCCGGGTGCTTTACTTCAGCGCAGAGCTGGCGTTCTAAGATGCTCTATAGCCCGTCACGCAAGACGCCAATCCTTGGCCGCCTGCTGGCCGGGTTGTGCCTGGTGGTTGCCGGGCTGTTGAGCAGCCTGGATGCCAGCGCCGCGGACATTTTGCTGACCGGCGCCGAGGACAGCCCGGGCATGCAATCCTTCACCCAGGCCCTGAGCGCGTTGCGGCCTGCCGATAACGTGCACTTCCAGCCACTGGCCAGTCTGCCGGCGCCAGGCAAACTGCCCGCCGGCACCCGCTTGATTCTGCTCGACCTGCCGAGCCTCGACTGGCGCCTGCAAGACGCCCAAGGCCCGGCGACGCTGGTGCTGCGCATCAGCCGCCTGCAAGCCCGTCAGCATCTGGGGGCCTCCCTGCCCCCGCGCCTCAGCCTGCTCTGGAGCGACCCGCCCCTGGAGCGACAATTGCGCCTGACCCGACTGCTGCTGCCTCAGGCCAAACGGGTCGGCGTGCTCTTCGACAGCCACAGCGAATTCCTTTTGAAAGAATTGCATCAGGCCGCCCACTCCCTGGGCCTTGAGGTGGTCACCGAGCGCTGGGATAACACGAACGACAGCCGGCCGCTGCAGACCTTGCTGAAAAACAGCGACGTGTTGCTGGGCCTTGATGATCCCGATCTGTACAACCCGAAAACCGCGAAAAACCTGTTGCTCAGCAGCTATGCACGGCAACTGGCGCTGATCGGCCCTAACGCCGGGTTCGTCAGGGCCGGGAGCCTGGCCAGCACCTACAGCGATCAGAGCGATTGGCTGGCGATGCTCGACGAGTTGCTCGACCGGCCACCGGCCACGTGGCCACGCATGCACTACCCGCAACGCTTCAAAGTCTTAAGCAACCCGCAAGTGGCTCGTTCATTAGGTATTGAACAGATGAACGAAGCGTCTGTCGCAACACAGTTGGCCGAAGGAGAAAACCGCCCATGACCTTCCGTCGCCGTTGGGACATCAACACCCGCACACAAATCATCAGCCTCGGCCCTGCCCTGTTGCTGACGTTGCTGTTGATCAGCTTCTTCACCTTCGTGCGAATCCAGGACCTGCGTCAGGAGCTCAATCACACCGGGCAACTCATCGCCAACCAACTGGCGCCAGCCACCGAATACGGGGTGATCTCGGGCAACAACGAGGTGCTCGACAGTTTGCTCAAGGCCACCCTGGCCACGCCCAACGTGCGCTTTCTGGAAGTCCAGGACAGTGCCAACCGGATTCTGGTGTACGTCGAGCAACCGTCGGAAACCCACACCCGCTCGCACCAGGTCGAAGTGTTCCAGGCCCCGGTGCGGCTGCAACGAATCCAGCTGCACAATGATTTCCTGCAAGGCAGCCGCGTCGCCAACACGGCGCCCACCGAGGATTATCTGGGTCGGGTGATCGTCGGCCTGTCCAATGACGCCTTCAGCCAGCGTCAGCAGGAAATCCTGCTCAAGGCCGGGATCCTGGCGCTGTTCGCCCTGCTGTTTACTTTTCTGGTCGCCCGGCGCCTGGCCGGCAGCCTGTCGCAACCGATCCGCGACATCGGCAACGCGGTCAAGGCGATTCAGGACGGCGACTACAAAACGCCGCTGCCGATCGTCGACGACACTGAACTGGGCGCGCTGTCGCAACACATCAACAACCTCGCCAACGGGCTCGAACAAGCCAGTCGCGAACAGCATCAAGCGATGGCGCAGTTGATTCAGACCCGCGAGGAAGCGGAAAAGGCCAACAACGCCAAATCCGATTTCCTTGCAATGATGAGCCACGAACTGCGCACGCCGATGAATGGCGTGCTGGGCATGCTGCAACTGCTGGAAACCACCGAGATGACCGAGGAGCAGGTCGAATACGCGGCGCTCGCCTCGGAGTCCACCGAACACCTGCTCAAAGTCATCAACGACATTCTCGATTTCTCGCGCATCGAGCGTTCGGAACTGGAGCTGGAGCACATTCCGTTCAACCTCGCGGACCTGATCGGCAGTTGCGCCCAGTCGTTCTCGCACAGCGCCGTGCAACGCGGGCTCGACCTGGCGCTGTCGATTCCGGACGACATGCGCGCGTTGCAGGTGCAGGGCGACCCGACGCGGATCCGGCAGATCCTGGTCAACCTGATCGGCAATGCGCTGAAATTCACCGAACAGGGCCGCGTCAGCATCGAACCGCAATGGCAGTCGCTGGATCACGAACTGCTGTGGTTCACCTGCACCGTGCGCGACAGCGGGATTGGTATCTCGGCTGAAAGCCTGGAATTGATGTTCAACGCCTTCCAGCAGGCCGACAGTTCTATTTCGAGGCGATACGGTGGCACCGGGCTGGGCCTGCCGATTGCTCGCACACTGGCTGAACGCATGGGCGGCACGTTGCGCGCCCAGAGCGAGGAAGGTCGCGGCTCGGTGTTCACCCTGGAAATCCCGCTGGCGCTCTATAAACAGACGCTGCCCGTGCTGGCGCCGCGCATACCGACCGGCAACGGTGATGGCGAAGGGCGCAACGTGTTGCTGGTGGAAGACAATCCGGTTAATCAGACGGTCATCGAAGCAATGTTGCGCAGTCTGGGCTTTACTGTCAGCGTCGCCACCGATGGTGCCCAGGCAGTGCGCAGTGCCGAGAGTCTGATTTTTGAAGCCATTTTGATGGACTGCCGGCTACCGATCATCGACGGCTACGAGGCCACCCGACAGATTCGCCAATTACCCGGCTGCACAGACTTGCCGATCATCGCGCTGACCGCCAACGCCTTGCAGGGCGACCGCGAAGCCTGTTTATCGGCGGGAATGAACGATTACCTGGCCAAGCCCTTCAAACGCACAGATTTGCAGCAAATTCTGCAGCGCTGGGTGCAGTAGTGCAGGCCTTTCGGCTATCTGCGACTGGCGTGAAAGGCGAAAGTGCGGCAGTCTTAGGCACCCGAACAGGCCCGAAAAGGGGCTTGAATAATAATTTCAGTGCACAAGTGTACATTCATGTCCTTGGTGCTGTGACTTTCACCACAACGCAATAGTCTATGAGTAGGCTGCTGACTCGAGGCATGAACGCTTCGATCGGCCGGGAAGATTTGCCCCACCTGCCGCATGGGACTATTGAGGAGCTCGCATGACCAAACAAAACGCCTTTACTCGGGAAGACCTGCTGCGCTGCAGTCGCGGTGAGCTGTTCGGCCAAGGTAACGCGCAACTGCCCGCCCCCAACATGCTGATGGTGGATCGCATCACCCATATCAGCGAAGAGGGCGGCAAGTACGGCAAAGGTGAATTGGTCGCCGAGCTGGATATCACTCCGGACCTGTGGTTTTTCGCCTGCCACTTCGAAGGTGATCCGGTGATGCCAGGCTGCCTGGGCCTCGACGCCATGTGGCAACTGGTCGGCTTCTTCCTCGGCTGGCAAGGTCTGCCGGGCCGCGGGCGCGCCCTGGGTTCGGGCGAAGTGAAATTCTTCGGTCAGGTTCTGCCGACCGCCAAGAAAGTAACCTATAACATTCAGATCAAGCGCGTACTGAAGGGCAAGCTGAACCTGGCCATCGCCGATGGTTCGGTCAGCGTCGACGGCCGCGAGATCTACACCGCCGAAGGCCTTCGGGTCGGCGTTTTCACCTCCACTGACAACTTCTAAGGGTTATCCGCATGCGCCGCGTCGTTATCACTGGTCTGGGCATCGTTTCGTGCCTGGGCAATGACAAAGAGACCGTCTCCGCTAACCTGCGTGCAAGCCGCCCTGGCATCCGGTTCAACCCGGAATATGCCGAAATGGGTCTGCGTAGCCAGGTTTCCGGCTCCATTGACCTTCCCCTCGAAGAGCTGATCGATCGCAAGATCTATCGCTTCGTCGGCCACGCGGCGGCTTACGCCTACCTGGCCATGAAAGACGCCATCGCCGACTCCGGTCTGACCGATGAGCAAGTCTCCAATCCGCGTACCGGCCTGATCGCCGGCTCCGGTGGAGCCTCCACGTTGAACCAGATGGAAGCGCTGGACATCCTGCGCGAGAAAGGCGTCAAGCGCGTCGGCCCATACCGCGTCACGCGGACCATGAGCAGCACCGTTTCCGCTTGCCTGGCCACGCCGTTCAAGATCAAGGGCCTGAACTACTCCATCGCTTCTGCCTGTGCCACCAGTGCTCACTGCATCGGTACCGCCATGGAACAGATCCAGATGGGCAAGCAGGACATCGTGTTCGCCGGCGGCGGTGAAGAAGAACACTGGAGCCAATCGTTCCTGTTCGACGCCATGGGCGCACTGTCCAGCCAGTACAACGAAACCCCGGAAAAGGCTTCCCGTGCCTACGACGCCAAGCGTGACGGTTTCGTCATCGCCGGCGGTGGCGGCATGGTCGTGGTCGAAGAGCTGGAACACGCTCTGGCCCGCGGCGCGAAGATCTACGCGGAAATCGTTGGCTACGGCGCGACCTCCGATGGCTACGACATGGTCGCCCCTAGCGGCGAAGGCGCCATCCGCTGCATGCAGATGGCCATGTCCACCGTTGACGCTCCGATCGACTACCTGAACACCCACGGCACCTCGACTCCGGTCGGCGACGTCATGGAAATGAAAGGTGTGCGTGAAGTGTTCGGCGACAAAGCCCCGGCCATCAGCTCCACCAAGAGCCTGTCGGGTCACTCCCTGGGCGCCGCCGGCGTTCACGAAGCGATCTACTGCATACTGATGATGGAAGGCAACTTCATGGCGGGTTCCGCCAACATCGACGAACTGGATCCGGAAGTGGCTGACATGCCGATCCTGACCAAGACTCGTGAAGACGCCACCATCAACACCGTGATGAGCAACAGCTTCGGCTTCGGTGGCACCAACGCTACGCTGGTACTGAAGCGCTGGGCAGGTAAGTAATACCTAGCCCGCTACGCGGCACATAAAAACGCCCCGACTGGTTCGGGGCGTTTTTTTGTGCCTGAAAAATTGAACACTGCAATCCCTGTGGGAGCGAGCTTGCTCGCGATGGCGATAAGTCAGGCAACATAAATGTTGACTGTAATGGCCCCATCGCGAGCAAGCTCACTCCCACAAGGATTGCGGTGAACATGAAGCTTTTGTCATGAAACTCAACGCCCTGCGACCGAATGTCGCGTGTTTGGCGGGCTGCAGGACTTTTGCAGAATTCGCAAAAATTCGTTACCAAACTCAGTCGTTTACTTAGCAGGCTAACCAAACATATAACGGAGTCCTGCACACGCCTTGCTGCAGATAACAGAGATTGGAGCTAGCAGATGACTGTAAAAGTAACTGAACGCGACGATTCACATAAGTCCCACGAAGGCGTAGCCGCCGGTATCCGGATCTGGGACGTGCACCAACAAGACATGCTGGTGGGGATGTTCCACTCCGAAACCGACGCCCACAGCTACAAGGCCGAACTGGAAAAACTGGAGCAGCAACGAGAGCTCCGATCCGCCTACGCAATGACAGCATTGAAAACGACAAACCCCGCCATGAGCGTAATGCTGTTCACTTAAGGTTGGGGTACATATCCGTTTCTGCGGTAACGACGGCTAGCGGTTTCGCTTTTACAGCGAGTCACTTTCGAAAAGCGCGAAAGTAACCAAAGCGCTTTGCCCCGCCATTCGGTGCCTCGCCCAGGCTCGGCATGCCCTCACTCCGGCATTGCTCCGGGGGCCCGCCGCCATCGGCCATCCATGGCCGGTGGCGGCTACCGCGGCATCCTTGCCGCGGTGCCCCCTGCGCAACGCCTGCGTTCGGCCTCTGGGAAAGGGGCAGCAGATCTGAAGCCAAAGCAAAGCAACAGCAACGGCAAGATCAAAAGATCAAAAGATCAAAAGATCAAAAGATCAAAAGATCAAAAGATCAAAAGATCAAAAGATCAAAAGATCAAAAGATCAAAAGATCAAAAGATCAAAAGATCGCAGCCTCGCTTCGCTCGACAGCTCCTACAGGGAAATGCGTTCACTTGAAGCCAGGCCGGCCGGTATAGGCCGCCTCGCGTTGGCGTTTGCGGTGCACGCCCCCTCGAGAGGCCGAGCGCAGGTTCTGCGCAGTGGGCAACCCGGCATGGATGCCGGGTTAGCCGCCCCCGGCCATGGATGGCCGAATGGCGGCGGGCCCACGGAGCAGGACCGGAGCGAGGGCATGCCGAGCCTGGGCGAGGCACCGAACGAAAGGGGCAAGAGCCCTTGGTTACTTGGGGCTTTTCCAAGTGACTCGCTGTAAAAGCGAAACCGCCCTCAGCCATCACCTAAATGACGGATATACACCCAATCAAAGCCCCCGATCAGCACCCACCACCAATGTGTAGGTCCGCCTGAAGCCCCAAGACTAAGTGAACAGCACGTCGTTGTTGCAGCCTTTAACGGCTTACCACATCAGATCGTCAGGGATCTGATAGGCCGCGTACGGATCGTCTTCGGCAGCGACTTCTTCGGTCTTTACATTCAGCTGCACGATGCGCTGTGGATCGCGCTCCTGGATCTTCAGGGCCGCCTCACGCGGGATCACTTCATAACCGCCGGCGTGGTGCACGATGGCCAGCGAACCGCTGCTGAGCTTGTTGCGCATCAGCGTGTTGACGGAAATGCGCTTGACCTTCTTGTCGTCGACGAAGTTGTAGTAGTCCTCGGTCGTCAGCTTCGGCAGACGCGAGACTTCGATCAACTGTTTGACCTGGGCGGCGCGGGCTTTCGCCTCGGCCTTCTCCTGTTGCTGGCGGTTCAGCTCCTGGTCGCGCTTGACCTTCTCGGCCATGGCTTCCTGGGCGGCACGCTGCTGCGAGTCATCAAGTTCGATCTGACCTTTGTGGGCCAGACGCTGCTGCTTCTGTTTCTCTTTGCCGACCTGTTTGGCCTGCTTCTGGTTGACCAGCCCTGCTTTGAGCAACTGGTCGCGAAGGGAAATGCTCATGGTGCTTATTACTCACTTAGGCAACTGCTCAACCGCAGCTGGGCAAATTCTTTTCCTGACGTTTGGCTTCGCCCCACAAGGCGTCCAACTCTTCGAGGGTGCAATCTTCTATGGGACGGTGGGTGTCGCGCAATGCCTGTTCGATAAAACGGAAGCGTCTTTCGAACTTGCTGTTGGCGCCACGCAGTGCAGTTTCGGGATCGACCTTGAGATGACGCGCCAGATTGACCACGGAAAACAGCAGATCACCGACTTCATCGGCAATCGCTACCGAGTCATTGTCGGCCATGGCTTCGAGCACTTCATCGAGCTCTTCGCGCACTTTGTCGAGCACCGGCAAGGCGTCCGGCCAGTCGAACCCAACCTGCCCTGCGCGCTTCTGCAACTTCGCCGAACGGGACAATGCCGGCAGTGCTGCGGGTACGTCGTCGAGCAAGGACAGCTGGGTTGGCGTGGATGATTTCTCGGCGCGTTCTTCAGCCTTGATCTCTTCCCAGCGTTGTTTGACCTGCTCTTCACTCAGGCGCGGAACATCCAGCGGCGCGTACAGATCACCGGTAGGAAACACGTGCGGATGACGGCGAATCAACTTGCGGGTGATGCTGTCGACCACACCTTCGAATTCGAAGCGTCCCTCTTCACGGGCCAGCTGGCTGTAATAAACCACCTGGAACAGCAAATCCCCCAACTCACCCTGCAAGTGATCGAAGTCACCGCGCTCGATGGCGTCGGCGACTTCGTAGGCTTCCTCAAGGGTGTGCGGGACGATGGTTTCGTAGGTTTGCTTGATGTCCCACGGGCAGCCGAACTGCGGGTCGCGCAGACGGCTCATCAGGTGCAGCAAGTCTTCAAGTGAATACATCAATCAATCTCTACTCAAAACCAATGTGGGAGCGAGCTTGCTCGCGATAGGGCCGGCACATCCAACATCACTGTTGACTGAACGGCCCTCATCGCGAGCAAGCTCGCTCCCACAGGGGATCACCATCACGGCGTACGGTTACGACGGGTTTCGATGATGTTCGGCAACTGGGAAATCCGCCCCAGCAACCGCCCCAGTGCATCCAGCCCCGGAATCTCGATGGTCAGGGACATCAACGCGGTGTTGTCCTCTTTGTTCGAGCGGGTGTTGACCGCCAGCACATTGATCCGCTCGTTGAGCAGCACTTGCGAAACGTCACGCAGCAGACCGGACCGGTCGTAGGCGCGGATGATGATGTCCACCGGATAGGTGAGCACCGGCACCGGCCCCCAGCTGACCTGGATGATCCGCTCGGGCTCGCGCCCGCCCAGTTGCAGCACCGAGGCGCAGTCCTGGCGGTGAATGCTCACGCCGCGGCCCACGGTGATGTAACCGACAATCGCATCCCCCGGCAGCGGCTGGCAGCAGCCGGCCATCTGGGTCATCAGGTTGCCGACGCCCTGGATCTGGATGTCGCCGCGCTTGCCCGGTTTGTAACCGGTGGCTTTGCGTGGAATCAGTTCCAGCTGTTCGCTACCGCGTTCCGGCTCGACCAGTTGCTGCGCCAGGTTCACCAGTTGTGCCAGACGCAAATCGCCTGCACCCAACGCGGCGAACATGTCTTCGGCCATTTTCATGTTGGCCTTTTCGGCCAGCTTGTCGAAATCTACCGCTGGCAGACCGAGGCGGTTGAGTTCGCGCTCCAGCAAGGTTTTACCGGCGGCGACGTTCTGATCGCGCGCCTGCAATTTGAACCAGTGAACGATCTTCGCCCGTGCCCGCGAGGTGGTGATGTAACCCAGGTTCGGGTTCAGCCAGTCGCGGCTCGGGGTGCCGTGCTTGCTGGTGATGATCTCGACCTGTTCACCGGTTTGCAGGCTGTAGTTGAGCGGCACGATGCGCCCGTTGATCTTCGCGCCACGACAGTTGTGACCGATTTCGGTGTGCACGCGGTAGGCGAAGTCCAGCGGTGTCGCGCCCTTCGGCAAGTCGATGGCGTGACCGTCCGGGGTGAAGATGTACACCCGATCCGGTTCGATATCGACCCGCAGCTGTTCTGCCAGGCCGCCGATGTCGCCCAATTCTTCATGCCACTCGAGGACCTGACGCAGCCAGGAGATTTTCTCTTCGTAGTGGTTGGAGCCGGATTTGACGTCGGTGCCCTTGTAGCGCCAGTGCGCGCAAACGCCCAGCTCGGCTTCTTCGTGCATGGCGTGGGTGCGGATCTGCACTTCCAGCACCTTGCCCTCGGGGCCAATCACCGCGGTGTGCAGCGAGCGGTAGCCGTTCTCTTTCGGGTTGGCGATGTAGTCGTCGAATTCTTTCGGGATGTGCCGCCACAGGGTGTGGACGATACCGAGCGCGGTGTAGCAGTCGCGCATTTCCGGCACCAGCACGCGAACGGCGCGCACGTCGTAGATCTGGCTGAATTCCAGACCCTTGCGCTGCATTTTGCGCCAGATCGAATAGATGTGTTTGGCCCGACCGCTGATGTCGGCATCGACGCCGGTGGCGGTCAGCTCATTCTTCAGTTGGCTCATCACGTCGGCGATGAAGCGCTCGCGATCCAGACGCCGCTCATGAAGCAACTTGGCGATCTGCTTGTACTGATCGGGCTCAAGGTAACGGAAGGACAAGTCCTCCAGTTCCCACTTGATGTGACCGATACCGAGACGGTGAGCCAAAGGCGCGTAGATGTCGAAGACTTCACGGGCGACGCGGTTGCGTTTTTCGTCATCGGCGGTTTTCACCGCACGAATCGCGCAGGTGCGTTCGGCCAGTTTGATCAGCGCAACGCGAACGTCGTCGACCATGGCGACCAGCATCTTGCGCAGGTTTTCGACCTGGCCCTGCGTGCCCAGTACCAGGGATTGACGGGGGCTGAGGCTGGCGCTGATCGCCGCCATGCGCAACACGCCGTCGATGAGTTTGGCGACCACCGGACCGAAGCGCTGGCTGATCGCCGGCAACTCAATCTGGCCTTCGCGCACGCCGCGATACAGGATCGCGGCAACCAACGAATCCTGATCGAGTTTGAGGTCGGCGAGAATCTCGGCGATCTCAAGGCCCGTGCGGAAACTCGAGGTCCCTTCGGACCACAGGTTTTTCGCCGCATTGGCTTGTTGTTCAGACGCACGAGCAAACTCGCACGCTTCTTTCAAGGCTTCGCGATCCAGTGCCGGATCGACACTGACCGCGTGATCGAGCCAAGCCTCGAGATTGATACTGCCGTCGGTGTTGATCGGCTGGTGTGCTCTCACCTGTACCATCTTGCTTACCTTCCCTACGACGCAGATTCAATGCGTCAAATCGCTGACCTTCGTTGCCCGTGCGCCCACATCAGGGCCGGTACGCGGCTGCACGGGCGGGCCAGTCGGACCAGACGAGCCGTCCTAGCTCGCTTCAAATAACGCCATGGCCTCGACATGTGCCGTCTGAGGAAACATATCGAGAATCCCGGCACGTTTTAACCGGTAGCCCTGCTTGATCAATTCGACCGTATCGCGCGCCAGCGTTGCCGGATTGCACGACACATACACCAACCGTTTGGCGCCCAGGGACGCAAGCTTGCGCACTGCCTCGAAAGCACCGTCACGCGGTGGGTCCAAGAGTACCGCACAAAAGCCTTCGCGCGCCCATTCGGCATCGGTCAAAGGCTGGGATAAATCGGCCTGAAAAAACTTCGCATTATGAAGATTGTTGCTAGCAGCGTTCGCGGCTGCTCGCTCGACCATCGCCTGCACACCTTCCACCGCCACCACTTCGCGAACGACCTTGGCCAGCGGCAAGGCAAAGTTACCCAAACCACAGAATAGATCGAGAACTCGTTCCTCCGCCGTCGGCTTCAGCCACTCCAACGCCTGGGCGATCATCGCTTCGTTGACCCCGGCGTTGACCTGGATGAAATCTCCCGGTCGGTACGCCAGGTTCAAATCCCACTGTTCAAGCCGATAACCCAACGACTGGTCAGCCTCGACCGGTTGCGGTTCCCCGTCGCCGTGCAGCCACAGTTGGGCTTCATGGAAAGTGCAGAAATCCTTGAGGATCGTCATGTCGGCGTCGGACAGCGGCGCCATGTGCCGCAGCAACACCGCCAACGACGAACCGCTGAACAACTCCACATGCCCCAGCGCCTGAGGTTTGCTCAAGCGCCGAAGCATTTCCGGCAAGCGGGTCATGATCGGTTGCAAGGGCTGTACCAGCACCATGCATTCGTTGATCGCAACGATGTCCTGACTGCCAGCGGCGCGGAAACCGACTTCGAGCTTTTTCGCCTTCATGTCCCAGCGCACCGCCACTCGGGCGCGACGCCGGTAACCGAATTCCGGACCGTTCAAAGGCGCGGCCCATTCTTCGGGTTCAACACCGGCGACCTTCGACAATTGCTCGGCGAGCATGCGCTGTTTCAGGGCGAGTTGTTCGTTGTGCGGCAGATGTTGCACGCTGCAACCGCCACAGCGACCGGCATGCGGACACGGTGCCGGGCGGCGCAGTTCGCTGGCCTGGAACACCCGTTCGGTGCGCGCTTCGACCACTTTGCCGTGGGCGCCCAACACGCGCGCTTCGACTTCTTCACCGGCCAATGCGCCGATGACGAACCAGGTGCGACCTTCAAAAAACGCGATACCGCGACCGTCATTAGCCAGGCGCTCAATACTCAAGCGCTGCTTTTTGCCGGTCGGAATTTGCGGGGCCTTGCTGCCGCCGGTGGGCTGGAAGCGCAGGCCTCTCTCTTGCTTGGCCATCAGTTAGGCGCGTCGAAAATGCCGGTCGACAAGTAACGGTCGCCACGGTCGCAGATGATCGCGACGATCACCGCGTTTTCAACTTCTTTGGACAGACGCAGCATGGCTGCCACGGCACCGCCCGAGGACACGCCGCAGAAGATGCCTTCTTCGCGGGCCAGACGACGGGTCACGTCTTCGGCTTCGCTTTGCGCCATGTCGACGATCCGGTCCACGCGCTCGGCCTGGTAGATCTTCGGCAGGTATTCCTGCGGCCAGCGACGGATACCCGGAATCGCCGAGCCTTCCATCGGTTGCAGGCCGATGATCTGCACGCTCTCGTTCTGCTCTTTCAAGTAGCGCGAGACGCCCATGATGGTACCGGTGGTGCCCATGGAGCTGACGAAATGGGTGATGGTGCCTTCGGTCTGACGCCAGATTTCCGGGCCGGTGGTGGTGTAGTGCGCTTGCGGGTTGTCCCCGTTGGCGAACTGATCCAGCACCTTGCCGCGGCCTTCGGCTTCCATTCGCTGGGCGAGGTCACGAGCGCCTTCCATGCCCTCTTCCTGAGTGACCAGAATCAGCTCGGCGCCATACGCCGTCATGGCGGCTTTACGTTCGGCGCTGGAATTGTCCGGCATGATCAGGATCATCTTGTAACCCTTGATCGCGGCGGCCATCGCCAGGGCGATACCAGTGTTACCCGAGGTCGCTTCGATCAGCGTATCGCCGACGTGGATCTGCCCGCGCAATTCAGCGCGGGTGATCATCGACAGCGCCGGACGGTCCTTGACCGAACCCGCCGGGTTATTCCCTTCGAGCTTGAGCAAAAGGGTATTGCTGGTGTCGCCAGGCAGGCGCTGCAAACGGACCAGCGGAGTGTTGCCGACGCAATCGGCGATGGTTGGGTACTGCAAGGTCATGGCGTATTCGCAATCCAGACTGCGGGGGCGCCTATCATACCGGCAAACCGACCCAGGCCATATCACGCAAAGTACGGTGCTTATGGTTTATGGGAATAAGGGTGACGAGGTGTGCAGTCGCTAGCGTGCAAGCCTCGCCTTACAGACGGAAGCATTGAACATGTAGGAAAAACTGACTTTCTAAAAAATGTCGGTTTTTAAGGACGCTTTCGTCGGACGTTTCACTCAAGCTTTGGCGGTTTGCGTGAACTGGTGGGTAATGACTTTCATCGATAGCCTTTGTAGTGCGATCACGCTAAGTAGCGCGATGCTGCACATCGATAACCTGCCAAAGACTAAAAACGATGTCCGACGCTTTAGCTTTATTTCGCTCTGAAGCTATCAGTGCGAAGAACGAACAACGCTTCGGTAGCGTACTGATACATCAACCTTGGGGATATGGTGTCGCAGCCATCTTGGCCGGAGCTTTAATACTGGTGGTCTTGATCTATTCTTACTTTGGAACGTATACCCGTAAAGCTACCGTGGGAGGTTTGCTCATGCCTGAGCAGGGCATGTTACGCCTGACATCTCCCACTACAGGGCTACTCACTGAAGTTTTTGCTCACGAAGGCCAGACTGTAGGCGTTGGTGAAGACCTGTTTGTAATCTCCGGCGAACGCGTCAGTGCCACCGGAGGTACACAACAGTTGATAGCGGAACAGCTCACTCAGCGTTTACTGGTGCTGGAACGTAATCGCATATCCGCAAATGATCGCATCGCCGGACAAGTTCGCCTACTTGATAGCCGACTCGTCACGATTACCGGAGAGCTGGGTCAGTATCGAGAAGAGATACGCCTGATCGCTCGACGTGTAGATTTGTCCGAGATTCAGCATAAGAGACTAAAAGACCTAGTAGCGGCTGGCTTCATTTCTGTCGCCCAGTATCAACAGGAGGAAGGACAACTTCTCGCATTGCTTGGACAACAGCAAAGTATTCAGCGAGCTCGCGCTAGCCTCAATCGCGAACACATGGAATTGCAGATGCAGCGTCAGGAGGCCGAGTTACGGCACCGCAACGAAATCGCCGAGATAGACAAAGGCATCTCACTGGTTAGACAGGAACAGGCGGAAAACGACATCCGCAACAAGCAAGTTAGCTCTGCGCCATTTGCCGGAACTATAACCGGATTGAATATTCAAATTGGGCAACAGGTCACAGCTGGGGCACTTCTTGCCAGCCTCATTCCCCAAGGTGCTGATCTTATAGCTCACATGTATGTAGCCTCACGAAAAATGGGTTTCATAGAAAAGGGCCAGACAGTACTCATCCGATATTCCGCATATCCCTATCAAAAATTCGGTATGGCACGAGGTCGAATTATCGATATGGCGAAAAGCCCTTATGCAGTTCAGGAACTACCAGCGCACATTGCAAGCGTTGTTCATGAAACAACCCAGCCAACCGAACTCTTCTACCGCGTAACCGTCAAGCTCGATTCTCAGACGATTAATCTATACGGCAACTCACAACCACTGCAGGCTGGAATGTTGCTTGAGGCTGATATCGTGCAAGATAAACGCCGGCTCTATGAATGGGCACTGGAGCCGATTTATTCAATCACTGGAAAACGCTCGCATTGAGTCTGCCTTTAATCACGAACAGCATGGAGCAACACCTAATTGACTAACAGAGAAAAAGAAATCCTACATTTACTTCTACAAGGAAAGACCAACAAACAAATCGCTCGGGAGCTTGGGATAAGCGACTTCACGGTGCGCGATTACGTATCTTCGATCTTTCATCAACATGGGGTTAAATCTAGAGCTGAGCTATTTGTAGCAAAAATGAAAAACTCAAATATTTAAGCCATACCCTACACATGTAGGATTACATCACCAAACCATTCAAAGCAATACTCTTATACCGATCTACCACCCAAAAATAAAAATACTTTAAAGCTTAAACCGATAAAACCGATAAAACCGATAAAACCGATAAAACCGATAAAACCGAAATTCGACTTTACACCACTCAAAAATATAAAACACAACTAAAAACCACCAAATAGGTATTGACAAACAGAGCACAAAAACCTCATGACCAAGCAAAACCTTACTGATAACAATGAAGAGTGGAGTATGTATATATTTGGCATACGCTTTGTGGAGGGCACAGTCTCTGACGCCCTTACCCCCTCTATTGTCGTTGCCATTTCATTTCTCCTCTACTATTGCTTTTTCAAACTGCTGCGCATGCGATGGGGGATACAGAGAAGCATAGCAATAACCATATTGACAGCCTACATAGTTCTACTTACAGCATATTTAACAATAACGCATATTCTCCCAACCATTACAAGATAGACAAAATAGAACAATGGAGCTTAACCATGAAAGAACTCTCAATATATGATTTAGAATTTGTTTCAGGTGCCGTAGGGCCACCCGGAGCCTTAATTGGTGGTGTTACAGCAGCAGCTGGATATATAGGAAACTCCATGGCAACCGGAGAAGGTAGTGCTGAAGGACTTGTCGGAGCTACCGTGACCGGCGCAGTCGGAGGATTTATCTTAGGACCAGCAGGTTTAGGGGCGGGGCAAATAGCAGCATCAACCGCTGTTGGCGCCCATATTGGTTACTACGGCGGAATGCTAGGCGGCCAGGTTCAAAATGCTTTCACAGCAGGGACAAATTACAACTAATCCTAGCTGCTAAAAAACAACCTGAACAAATAATTAAAATACACTTGAGGCTATCGGATGAGCATCGCATTCAACATATCTCCTGGTGATTTCGCCGAGCAATATCAGGAAAAAAAGCCGCTACTAATAAAGAGCGCAGTCGCCAAAACCTATTTCCCTTGGCAAGAGGCGAATGAAGTCTATAACAATAGTGACGTCGCATCCGAAGACCTCAAATTATTTCTGAATGGTTTGATACCCAAACACGAATACACCGAAAAATACCTAGAAATCGGCACATTGCGACATAGACTTGTCAAACCGACTGTCTATGAGTACTTAAAAAACGGCGCTACATTAATCGCCAATAAAATTAAACACTCTGGAAAAGTCGACCAACTTTCAAGACAAGTAGCAGTATTTACTGGAAGACAGGTAGTTAGTAGTGCTTACGTGGCGCTAGGTGAAAAGGAATCATCTCCCTGCCACTGGGATACCCGGGATGTGTTTGCAATTCAATTGATTGGTCGTAAGCGTTGGATAATTTATGAGCCGTCAATGGAGTCTCCCATATTTACTCAACAAAGCAAAGACTACAAAGATCAGCATCCTTGCCCATCAGATCCTTACATGGACATTATCTTGGAAGCCGGGGATATCTTATATATTCCACGCGGTTGGTGGCATAACCCTCTACCATTGGGAGAGCCAACTTTCCATCTATCCGTGGGGACGTTTCCTGCCTTAACGGTAGATTATCTATCTTGGCTATTCACACATATTGAAAATTACGCAGACTCACGAAAATCTCTCAATAATTGGCGACAGGATGGTAGAACTCTCGCCTCCGTAGGTAATCATATCAATGAGTTGATAAACAACCCTGAAAACTATCATCGTTTCATAGATGAGTTTACCGGCGCCACTCGCATAGATTCACCATTAGCTCTGGAGTTTTTTGGAAATCCTAGCGCCAGCGCACTGCCCGAGCACCTTGGTGTTCGGATTTGTGCAATCTGTTATCCAGGCTTAGACAGTGGTTATATTATTGCTAACGGCACTCGACTAAACCTCGACTTAAAAAGCTTAAAAATAGTTCAACACATAGCAGAGTCGCCTGGATCCAGCATCATAAAACTAAGAGACAAACTCCCAGAAATCCCCTACAGCGAACTAAACACGATAATCACCCAACTATGCCGGCAAGACATTTTAGAAATACTCGATTACTGATTGAAGTTTTATTTCTTAGGGCATGCTGAACTATGCGAGTAACGTTACAAGCAGAAAGGCAGGAGTGCGGACTCGCCTGCCTAGTCATGATCGCGGCTTTTCATGGATTGCATTTGGACCTAGCGAATATTCGCAGACGCTTCTCCATTTCCCTAAAAGGAACAAACTTAGCTCAACTGATGCGCTACGCCCATTCATTAAACTTCTCGTCTCGCCCACTGCGCTTGGAGTTAGACGAAGTATTTAGGCTGAAAACTCCATGCATCTTGCACTGGGACCTTGATCACTTCGTAGTACTGGAGAAATTAAAAGGACAAAAACTAATACTGCTAGACCCTGCTTTTGGTCGAAAAGTCATGACGATCGCAGAGTCATCACAACATTTTACCGGAGTAGCATTAGAGTTAACGCCCAATGCGATATTTCAACCCGAGTCTCTGAAGCCTCGGATCCGCCTGAGTTACTTCACTAAACATGTTGTCGGATTAAAGCGTGCCTTGGCCAACATTTTCGTCCTTGCATTAGGAATAGAAATTGTTGCATTGCTAGCTCCACAAGTAACTCAGTGGGTGGTAGATGGCGCACTGGTATCGGCGGATCACGATCTATTGCTGCTAGCGGCAATTGGTGGCTGCCTGTTAATGGTGACTAGTTTTGTGCTGAGGATGGCGCAAGGATGGATGGGATTGCGCCTGAGTCAACAGTTAGCAATTCAGCTATCGGGAAACTTATTCAGTCATATGTTACGCCTACCTTGGTCGTATTTTGAAAAGCGTCAACTTGGGGATATTGCGGCTCGCTTTCAATCGCTTTCCGCTATTCGCAACGTTTTAACCAACAGTGCAATCACCGCGATCCTCGACGGGGTGGTCACATTGATTACTCTGACCATGATGTTTCTTTACAGCACAACACTAACAGTGATCGTTTTAACCGCGCTAGCCTTATACTGCACATTAAGAATTATATTTTACTTTCCCTTGCGTAATGCTTCTGAAGAACGCATCGCGCTGAGCGCACGAGAAAACTCGTACTTTCTGGAAACCATAAGAGCAGTTTTACCTCTCAAGCTATTCAATGGCACTACATTGCGCTTGGCAACCTGGCAAAATCTGATTATCGACGTTCAAAATAGAGATATAACAACACAAAAGTTATTATTGATGTTTGCCAGCCTTAATACCCTGATATTTGGACTGGAAGGAATGTTACTTCTCTATGTCGGAGGAGTAGCGGTACTACACGGCGCACTATCGTTAGGCATGCTACTGGCCTTCATTGCCTACAAGGGGCAATTCACTGGACGTGCAAGCAAACTAATAGATCTGAGCATCGAAATCCGGATGCTTTCGCTCCATACCGAACGGCTAGCAGACATCGCGTTAGAAGAACCAGAGCCGGACGAAGCAATTGAAACGGACCTGGAACGTATAGAACCAAGCATTGAATTCAGAGAAATTTCTTTCAGATATGCTCCAAACGAACCATGGGTAATTAAAAATCTTTCACTTATGGTCCACGCAGGAGACTCAGTTGCTATCGTCGGCCGTTCTGGCTGCGGAAAAACAACATTATTCAAGTTATTACTTGGCTTGCTTACACCGACAGAAGGGGAGATTTTGATCGGGGGAATACCAACGCGTCAACTCGGAAGTCTGGCTTGTCGAAATTTGGTCGGATCGGTGATGCAAGATGATCAATTACTGGCCGGTTCATTAGCTGAAAACATCTGTTGTTTCGAACCTCACTTCTGCCAGGAACGCATGAAAGAAGCAGCTAAACTTGCAGATATCGACAAAATTATAGGCAGTATGCCTATGGGCTACCAGACATTGGTATCTGAGTTGGGAACGGGGCTCTCCGGAGGAGAGAAACAGCGAATTTTATTAGCGCGAGCCTTATATCGAAAACCGAAAATACTTGCTTTGGACGAAGCCACTAGCCATCTAGATTTACACAGTGAACAGAATGTAACTAAGGCGTTAAACGAAATGCCGACGACTCGAGTATTTATTGCTCACCGTCGTGAAACCCTCGCTTTCGCTAAGCGCCTTGTTCGCCTAGATAATGGGGCGCTCGTGGAAGACGTCTGTCTCGATAAAACAAAGGCTCACGTGTGAAGACAGGGAATATTGTGCTAGGAGCAACAATGTTACTAGGCGCAGTAGTCGCTCAGGCCAACGGCTGTGATCTTCTGCAAACCTATCGACAAGCATTAGTTCATGATGCCCATTACTCTGCGGCAAAAGCCCAACTACGCGCGGGATATGAACGTTCAACACAAGGCCGAGCTGGGCTTTTGCCCCATGTATCGCTAGATGCCCAGACTCATTGGATGGAAACAGACTACCAAGTCCCGAACGGTAACATTCAACACAAAAGACAAAATCGTAGTTACGGTATACAGCTAATACAGCCAGTCTTTCGTTGGCAGAATTGGATTCAGTTTCAGCAGGGAGAGCTTCAACGTGTACAAGCGCAAATTCAGTTCGAACGCGCGGTGCAGGACTTGCTGCTGCGGGTCGCTCAAGCCTATTTTGAAATCCTAAATGCAACTGACGTACTTGAGGCGGTTCGAGATCTGCGCACCGCGGATGCAGAACAATTGGAGAGCGCCAAAAAAATGTTTGAAATTGGTAACGTCAGCATTATCGATGTACATGAAGCTCAAGCCAGTTTTGATCGAAGTATGGCGCAGTTTATCAAAGCTAGAAGTGATCTTGATCTAGCTCAATTCAACTTAGTTCGAATCACTGGGCAGAATCCCAGCGCACTGAAAGGCTTGCACGACAGCGTGGTTCTTTCACCTCCGCAGCCATTTGAGCTCGCCACATGGGTAGCGGCGGCTCAGCGGGATAATCTTGGCGTGCAAACTCAAGAGCTACTCCTAGATATCGCCGGTAGCGAAGTACAAATCCGAAAAGCAGAACATCTTCCGACAGTTGATCTGGTAATCGGTCAAAACATGCAGCAAAACCCGAATGCCAATATCAATCGTACAAACTCATCTAGTATCGGACTGCGTTTGAACATACCAATTTATAGCGGGGGCAAAATTGGCTCTGCTACTCGGCAAGCGTTGGCTATGCAGGAGCAAACCGAGTTTGAATTGGATGATGCACGCCGTGCGGCTACGCTAGCAGCCAGACAGGCTTGGTCGGGGGTAGTGGATGGAATGGCGCAGGTTAAGGCGCTTGAGGCTGCGAAGTCGTCCGCACATTCGGCGCTGGCCTCCAATCACATCGGCTACAAGGTAGGCATGCGAGTTGGTATCGATGTATTGGAGGCTCAAGGCAAATTGAGCGACATCGTTCAACAGTTGTCTCGCGCCCGTTATGACACTTTGCTGGCTCAGCTACAGCTCAAGGCCGCAGCCGGAGCCTTAAGTGAAGTTGATATTACTGAAGTCAACGCATTGTTGAGCGGATAAAAACACGACCTCTGGCGGACTTAAAAATTCACGCTTTCGACCACTTTTCCTGACCCGCCATACACACATAGAACTCCCGCTCTTCCGGGTGTCCGCTCTGGCTGAAAATGATCAGGTTGTGCGACCAGGACAATTGCCGCACCAGTGGTGCGACTTTCTCTTCAGCGTGATAAGTCTCATAGAATTGGCGCATCCGGAACAAATTCGACCGGGTAAACCCGCGCAACCCCGGTTGAGTCTGAGCCAGATGCTCGGCCAATTGACTGACCACAGAATCGCCCCACTCAGCCTGTTCCAGCTTGCGACTGATGTAAGCACCCACCTGCCAATACAGCTCAATCAACTGGGTATTCACCGCCTGCATGGCCTGCTGCTTGGCACTGTGAATCAGCGCAAGTACTTCAGTCGTCGGCTGCGTTGCCGGGGACGCTGGATGCATTCATGCCGAACTCCTGCTGGACGAGGAAAAACGCGAGTCTATTCCGTCAAGTCAGGCTTAAGGTGTCGGCGATACCCTTTAGGAAAGGTCGTACAAAATAACGGGAATGCTCCGGCAAAATCAGAATGGTGGTGTCAGTGACGACGCCATCGCGAGCAAGCTCGCTCCCACATGGGGATCGGGGGTGATCACACCATTTGTGGCCGGCACACCTCCACTGTGGGAGCGAGCTTGCTCGCGATGGCGTCATCACTCACACCATCAATATCAGCCACCAACCGCATATTCAGTCGCAACCCTACCTCAGTATTCTCGGCCCACAAACTCCCGCCCTGACGCTGCACCGCATTCCGGGCAATGCTCAACCCCAAGCCGAACCCACCATCCCCCGGCCGTGAACCGTCGAGTCGAATGAACGGACAGAAGATCCGCTCAAGATCCGCCTCTGCCACCCCGCCGCCCTCATCCTCCAGCCACACATGCCAGAAGTCGCCATCGCGCTGCCCACCAAGGCGTACAACGCTGCCCTGCGGTGAATGACGAATGGCATTGCGCAGGATGTTTTCCAGCGCTTGAGCCAACGTATTGAGATGGCCGCGCACCCAGCAGGACGAATCCACCGCACACTGCAACTGGCTCGCCGGCCAGCCACTTTCATAGCAGGCATTTTCCGTGAGCATTTCCCACAACGCCTGAATCTGGATCGATTCGTCGGGCAGCGGCGCGCGTTCGGTGTCGAGCCAGGCCAGTTGCAGGGTGTCTTCCACCAGACGCTGCATGCCATCGACCTCTCGGCCAATGCGCTCGCGCAATTGCGTCAACCCCTGCTCGCTTTCGCTGGCCACCCGCAGGCGACTCAGTGGCGTGCGCAATTCGTGGGACAGGTCGCGCAGCAGTTGTTGTTGCAGGGCCACCGTGCTTTGCAGACGCTCGGACATGTGATCGAAGGCCCGGCCCAGTTCACCCAGCTCATCCGGGCGATTGGTGATGCGGCTCGACAAACGCACGTTCAACGGGTCGGCACGCCAGGCATTGGCCTGTTCGCGCAGACTGTTCAACGGCACGACCAGCAACCGATACAGACCGACGCACAACAGTAAGGTGAACAGCCCGGGAATCACCCCGTTGGTGATCACCCGCCAGAACACCCGGTATTGCCCGGGCACGAAACGCCGGGGCAGTTCGATCACCAGACTGCCGGCGGACGGATCGTTGGGAAAAGGCACTCTCAACCACGGCAAGCCTTTGGTATGGCGACTCGTCGGCCAATCCAGACCGCGTAAAAAGGTCAGGCGCCGGGTTTCTTTTTCCGTCAGCGGGTAACTGCTCAATGACTGCAAGTCACCGCCAATCACACCGACCCATGTCGACTCACGATGGCCGACGCTCTGCAACCAGGCATCGACACCTGCACTCTGACGCTGATTCCACGCCTGCTCGGCTTCGGCGGCGTAGCGCATCAGCGTGCCCCGTGCCTCGTCGGACAGGAACAGGTTTTTCTGTTCCATGTAGCGCCCCCAGGACCAACTGAGCCAGATCATCAGCAGACAGAACGCCACCAACAAACACGCCAGTTTCCAGAACAGCGAATGCCTGCCCGGCAGGTCAGTCCAATTCATCGCCAGCACTCAATACGTAACCCTTGCCCCAGACCGTACGCACTTCGCGCTCGAGGTAACCGACGGCCTTGAGCTTGCGGCGGATCTGGCTGATATGCATGTCGAGGCTGCGGTCATGGGGCGCGTAACCGCGCTGCAACACATGCTGGTAAAGGAAGGCTTTGCTCAGGACTTCATCGCCATTGCGGTTCAGCGTTTCCAGCAACCGGTACTCGCTACGAGTCAGGCCGGCAGCGTGTTCGCCATAAAAGACATCACAGCATTCATCGTCGAAACGCAGGCTGTCCGCCGAAGGGGCAATCGGTGCCGGCGCTGGCCGGCGGTCGAGCGCGACCCGTCGCAGGATCGCTTCGATGCGCACCCGCAACTCGACCATGCTGAAAGGTTTGGGCAGGTAATCATCGGCGCCCAGCCGAAAACCACTGATGCGATCCGCCTCGGCACCGAGCGCCGACATCAGCACCACGGGGGTGGAATGGCTCTGGCGCAACTGCGTCAGTACATTCAGCCCGTCCAGGCCCGGCAGCAGAATATCCATCAGCACCACATCGAAGGCTTGCTGGCGGGCGATGGTCAAGCCTTCCAGACCGTTCTGGCACCACGTCACCTGAAAACCGCAACGTCCCAGGTGCTCATGAACATAGGCGCCGAGTATGAGGTCGTCTTCTATAGACAGGATACGAGGGTGGCCAGCAGTGATGGGAGTCATGACTATCTGCAAATAATTCTCAGTTGGCGATTATTCAAGATTGCCTCGCTGTGGGCAACACAAGGTTTGCCCGTGACGTAAAAGTGGTGATCCGGCCGACGAATGCCGACATCAATTTTACGAAGATTGCCCGCCTGCAAATCGCTACACTGCGCAGGTGGCGCGTGCTGGACGTACGTGCAGGTCATTAAATCGCTGGATGCAGGAGAGATGCGTGCTCAAGAAACTGGGAATTAAAGGCCGCGTGCTATTGCTGACCCTGTTGCCGACCAGCCTGATGGCCTTGGTTCTGGGCGGCTATTTCACCTGGATGCAGCAATCCGACCTGCAAACCCAGCTTATGCAGCGTGGCGAGATGATCGCCGAACAACTGGCGCCCCTGGTGGCCCCGGCCATGGGCCACAAGAACACCGACTTGCTGGAACGCATTGCCACCCAATCCCTCGAACAAACAGACGTGCGCGCCGTTTCGTTCCTCGCGCCCGACCGCTCCCTGTTGGCCCATGCCGGCCCGACCATGCTCAATCAAGCGCCAATCGGCAACAGTTCGCAGATGCTGCGCCGCAGCGGCAATGACGCGACGCGTTACTTGCTGCCAGTGTTCGGCAAGCACCGCAATCTGGCCGGTGACGTGATTCCCGATGAAGCCGACCGCCTGCTGGGCTGGGTCGAACTCGAACTGTCCCACAACGGCATGCTGCTGCGCGGTTACCGCAGCCTGTTCGCCAGCCTGCTGCTGATCGGCGCAGGCCTGGCCGGTGCGGCGTTACTGGCGTTGCGCATGGGCCGGAGCATCAATCGGCCGCTGAGTCAGATCAAGCAAGCGGTGGCGCAACTCAAGGACGGTCATCTGGAAACCCGCCTGCCGCCCCTCGGCAGCCAGGAGCTGGACACACTGGCGTCCGGCATCAACCGTATGGCCGGCACCTTGCAGAATGCGCAGGAAGAATTGCAGCACAGCATCGACCAGGCCACCGAAGACGTACGCCAGAACCTGGAAACCATCGAGATCCAGAACATCGAACTGGACCTGGCACGCAAGGAAGCCCTTGAAGCCAGCCGGATCAAATCCGAGTTCCTGGCCAACATGAGCCATGAAATCCGCACGCCGCTCAATGGCATTCTCGGCTTCACGCATCTGCTGCAAAAAAGCGAGCTGACCCCGCGCCAGCTCGACTATCTGGGTACCATCGAAAAATCCGCCGACAGCCTGCTGGGGATCATCAACGAGATTCTCGATTTCTCGAAAATCGAGGCCGGCAAACTGGTGCTCGACCATATTCCGTTCAACTTGCGCGACCTGCTCCAGGACACGCTGACCATCCTCGCCCCGGCCGCCCACGCCAAGCAACTGGAGCTGGTGAGCCTGGTTTATCGCGATACGCCGCTGTCGCTGGTGGGTGATCCGCTGCGGCTCAAGCAGATCCTCACCAACCTGGTCAGCAATGCGATCAAGTTCACCCGCGAAGGCACCATCGTCGCCCGGGCCATGCTTGAAGAAGAGCATGAAGACAGCGTGCAACTGCGCATCAGCATTCAGGACACCGGCATCGGGCTGTCGAACCAGGACGTGCGCGCCTTGTTCCAGGCCTTCAGCCAGGCCGACAACTCGCTGTCCAGGCAACCTGGCGGCACCGGTCTGGGGTTGGTGATTTCCAAACGTCTGATCGAACAGATGGGTGGCGAGATTGGCGTCGACAGTACGCCCGGTGAAGGCTCGGAATTCTGGATCAGCCTGAGCCTGCCCAAAACCCGCGACGATGCCGAAGACCTGCCCGGACCACCGTTGCACGGGCGTCGGGTGGCAGTGCTGGAAAACCACGAACTGGCCCGACAGGCGTTGCAGCATCAACTGGAAGACTGCGGCCTCGAAGTCACCCCGTTCAATACGTTGGAAAGCCTGACCAATGGCGTGACCGGCGCGCATCAGACCGATCAGGCGATCGACCTGGCGGTGCTCGGCATCACCAGCAACGACATGCCGCCAGAGCGCCTCAATCAGCACATCTGGGACCTCGAACATCTGGGCTGCAAGGTGCTGGTGTTGTGCCCGACCACTGAACAGACGCTGTTCCACCTCTCGGTGCCCAACCCGCACAGCCAGCTCCAGGCCAAACCGGCCTGCACCCGCAAGCTGCGGCGGGCCTTGTCCGACCTGGTCAACCCGCGTCAGCACCGCAGCGAACCCGGCGAACCGGTGTCCAGCCGTGCGCCAAAAGTGCTTTGTGTCGATGACAACCCGGCCAACCTGCTGCTGGTGCAAACCCTGCTCGAAGACATGGGCGCCAAAGTCCTCGCGGTGGAAAGCGGTTACGCGGCGGTCAAGGCGGTGCAGACCGAAACCTTCGACCTGGTGCTGATGGACGTTCAGATGCCCGGCATGGACGGGCGGCAAAGCACCGAAGCGATTCGCCAGTGGGAAAGTGAACGGCATTGCACGCCGCTGCCGATCGTTGCCCTCACCGCTCACGCCATGGCCAACGAAAAGCGTGCGCTGCTGCAAAGCGGCATGGACGATTACCTGACCAAACCGATCAGCGAACGACAACTGGCCCAAGTGGTGCTGAAGTGGACCGGCCTCGCGCTGCGTAACCATGGGCCCGAGCGCTCCAGCGACAGCCACGGTGGCGGTCATGAATTGCAGGTGCTCGATCACGAAGAAGGTTTGCGCCTGGCCGCCGGCAAGGCTGATCTGGCGGCGGACATGCTGGCAATGCTGCTGGCGTCGCTGGAAGCCGACCGCGAGGCGATTCGCTTCGCCCGGGAAAACAACGACCAGAACGCCCTGATCGAGCGCGTCCATCGTCTGCATGGCGCGACACGCTATTGCGGCGTCCCGCAACTGCGCGCCGCCTGCCAGCGCAGCGAAACCCTGCTCAAGCAACAGGACCCCAAAGCCCCCAGCGCGCTGGAAGACCTCGACCGGGCCATCAATCGCCTGGCCGCCCATGCCCGTATAAATGCCTGATGTACATTCCAGGAGGACCGCATGCGCACGATTCTTTTCAGCAGCCAGACCTACGACCGCGACAGTTTTCTCAGTGCCGAGCTACCGGCCGGCATTGAACTGCACTTTCAATCGGCGCGACTGAGCCTTGATACGGTGGTGCTGGCGGAGCATCACGAGGTGGTCTGTGCTTTCATTAATGATGACCTCAGCGCGCCGGTGCTCGAACGCCTGGCCGCGGGCGGCACGCGCCTGATCGCCCTGCGCTCGGCCGGTTACAACCATGTCGATCTGGCAGTGGCAAAGCGTCTGGGGCTGGCGATTGTGCGAGTCCCCGCCTACTCGCCCCACGCGGTGGCGGAACATGCGGTGGCGCTGATCCTGGCGCTCAACCGACGCCTGCACCGCGCCTACAACCGCACGCGCGAAGGGGATTTCAGCCTGCACGGGCTGACCGGCTTCGACCTCGTGGGCAAGACCGTCGGCGTGGTCGGCACCGGGCAGATCGGCGCGACCTTCGCGAAAATCATGAACGGCTTTGGCTGCCAATTGCTGGCGTGCGACCCCTTCCCCAACCCGCAAGTCGAAGCCCTCGGCGCCCGTTACCTGAGCCTGCCGGAACTGCTGGCCGAGTCGCAGATCATCAGCCTGCACTGCCCGCTCAACGAACAAAGCAAACACGTGATCAATCGCGAGTCACTGGCGCACATGCAACCCGGTGCGATGCTGATCAACACCGGCCGTGGTGGTCTGGTGGACACGCCAGCGCTGATCGACGCGTTGAAGGACGGTCAGCTGGGTTATCTGGGGCTGGATGTGTATGAAGAGGAGGCGCAGCTGTTCTTCGAGGACCGTTCCGACCTGCCACTGCAGGACGATGTGCTGGCGCGGCTGCTGACCTTTCCGAACGTGATCATCACCGCTCACCAGGCCTTCCTGACCCGCGAGGCCCTGGGCGCGATTGCCGCGACCACCCTGCAGAACATCGCCGCCTGGGTGGCGGGCGCGCCAACGAATCTGGTGACGGGTGACTGAACCAGATCGAAGGTCATACGCCCGCGCCATGCTGCGCTGATGTCCGTGCTAGCATGCCGCGCATATTTGGAGGACCCATGGTCGAACACGATTTCCGCTACAGCCTGATGAACCCGCAACACACCCTCACCGAATGCCGCGCCCTTGTGCCGGGGCGTTATCAAGTCACCGGCAACGGCGGCTCGATTCGTAACAACGACGTGCTGGTAGTGACCCTCAAAGGCGCCAAGGACTTGTCCATGCGCCTGACCGTCGAAACGGTTCGCCACTTGATCAATCCGCCAGGCCAATGGGTCGCGGTGGCCAGTGGTCCGGTGTTCGGTGAACTGGCGATCCATACCTGGAAAGTCAACTGCGACAGCTGCGCCAAAGAGCTGAGCTTCGAGTTCGCGGTCGACGCCAAGCTGGGCAACAAGGCTGAAAAGCCTGCTGCCACCGCGCGGATCACCGAACTGGGCTGGACCACGGTTGGCGAGAAGCACCTGTGCCCGAAATGCCAGGAGCCCGCGTGATGAAACGCCTCGCTCTGACCGCTATGGTTGGCGCCAGCCTGCTGGGCTGCGCCGCCGAGCCGGTGCAATTGCAACAGAACCGCAGCTACATTCTGGAGTGGATTGGCGAACGTCCATTGATGGACTACAGCCACCTGACCGTCACCCTCGGTGAAGACGGTCGGGCCTACGGCAACGGCGGCTGCAACCACTGGTTCGCGCCGTACACCCTGGAAGGCGACAAGCTGAGCTTCGGCAAGGTCGGCAGCACGCGCAAACTGTGTGCGCCGGCGTTGATGGAGCAGGAGAAACGTTTCCTTCAGGCGTTGGAAAACGTTCAGCGTTGGGATGTCTCGCCGATCGACCAGATGCGTTTCTGGCCGGCAGAAGGGAAGCCGCTGCGTTGGTGGCTTGAAGAGGGTTGATCATCAGCCCCGAAAAGATCGCAGCCTCGCCAAGGCTCGACAGCTCCTACATGGATTACCGAACACCCTGTAGGAGCTGTCGAGCCTTGGCGAGGCTGCGATCTTTTGCTTCTAGTTCTTGGCCTGCAACGCCTCAAGCTTCGCCATCACCCCCGCCGCCGTCTGCTCCCCCATCAGTTGCTCCCGTACCTTGCCCTTGTTATCGATGATGTAAGTCACCGGCAACGCCTCACTGCGCGGCAACTCGAAAAGATCGGCCGGATCAGAAGCCAGCACGGTGAACTTGATGCCCAGTTTTTCACTGGCGCTTTTCAGCTCTTCACCCTGCACATTGTCGAAGTTGACCCCGAACACACCAATCTTCTTGGCCTTTAGCTGATCGGCCAGGGTGTTCAATTCCGGGATCTCGGTCCGGCACGGCCCGCACCATTCCGCCCAGTAATTGAGCACCAGCCATTGTTTGTCCAGACGTTCGGCGGCGACTTTCTGGCCGCTCTGGTCGATGCCATAGTCGTTACCACAGCCCCCCAGCAATAACGTACCGATGATCGCCAATGCCGCTGCCAGTCGCCTAGTCATGTCGTATTCCTTGTTCAAAATTGAATGCGCCTGCGACCCATCGCCTCCCAAGGTTCTGGATTACGCGCTGCACAGTTAGAATAGCCGTCACCTTACGCAAGATGCGAACCGCACATGACCGATCTGACGCTTTATCACAACCCGCGCTGCTCGAAATCCCGCGGTGCGCTCGAACTGCTCGAAGCCCGTGGCCTGACCCCGACGGTGGTCCGCTACCTGGACACCCCGCTCAATGCCGCGCAAATCCAGAGCCTGCTGACCAAGCTCGGCATCAGCGCCCGGCAACTACTACGCACCGGTGAGGACGAGTACAAAACCCTCAACCTGGCCGACAGCAGCCTCAGCGAGGCGCAATTGATCGCCGCCATCGCCGCCAACCCGAAACTCATGGAGCGACCGATTCTGGAAGTCGGCGACAAAGCCATCATCGGCCGGCCGCCGGAGAATGTGCTGGAGTTGCTGCCGTGAGTGCGCCGTACATTCTGGTTCTGTATTACAGCCGCAGCGGCTCGACCAATGAAATGGCCCGGCAGATCGCCCGGGGTGTCGAGCAGGCCGGCCTTGAAGCCCGGTTGCGCACGGTCCCGCCGATCTCGACCGAATGCGAAGCCGTGTCGCCGGACATCCCCGACGAAGGTGCGCTGTACGCCAGCCTCGACGATTTGAAGAACTGCGCGGGCCTGGCCATGGGCAGCCCGACCCGGTTCGGCAACATGGCCGCGCCGCTCAAGTACTTCCTCGACGGCACCAGCAACCTGTGGCTGACCGGCGCTTTGGTGGGCAAACCGGCTGGCGTTTTTACCTCCACCGCGAGCCTGCACGGCGGCCAGGAAACCACGCTGCTGTCGATGATGTTGCCCTTGCTGCACCACGGCATGCTGATCACCGGCCTGCCTTATAGCGAATCGGCCCTGTTGGAAACCCGTGGCGGCGGCACGCCTTACGGCGCCAGCCATCACGCCGGGGCCGATGGCAAAAGCGGCTTGAATGAACATGAAGTCGCGCTGTGTCGGGCCTTGGGCCTGCGCTTGGCGAAGACTGCACAGAAACTGGGGAACTGACGTGGCCAAAAAGCCGAAGATTTTACCCTCCATCGAATGGCTCGAACCGCGGGTCCGAGCGATGCGTGTCATCAGCCTGCTGTGCTACTTCGGTTTGGTGGGTTTGCTGTGCGCCTACTACCTGGTGGTCGCCGACCTGCACGGCGCCCGGCCGTGGGTGATTCTGCTGATCGAACTGGTGCCGCTGCTGTTGCTGGCGCCGGGGATGATTATCGGCAGTGCGCGCGGGCATTCATGGATGTGCTTTGTGGTGAACCTGTATTTCATCAAGGGCGCATTGGCCGCGTATGACCCGAACCGGCAGCTGTTCGGTTTGCTGGAAATGGGCGCGAGCCTGGCGGTGTTCTGCTCGGCGCTGTTGTATGTGCGGTGGCGGTTTCAGTTGAACCGCAAGTTGGCGGGTGAAGGCGAGACCTCCGCTGCCTGACACACCGCCATCGCGAGCAAGCTCGCTCCCACATTGGATCTGCGTCGTTCACAAATCCCCTGTGGGAGCGAGCTTGCTCGCGATGGGCGCGACTCGGTCTCAATGATTCACTGTGTACGCGAGCATCATCGAAATCTGGCTCATCGGCCGCCCGCCACTCTCTTCATGCCACTGGTTGAATACGCCCTGCACCGTGGCCAGATCCCGCAGACTGGTCGGCACCTTGTCGACGATCTTCTGCGCATTCAACGCCGCGACCACGTCGTAGCTCGGCACAAACGTGTCCTTACCCACCATCCGCAAGAACCGCGGTGCCGACAACCCGCCCAATTGATGACCGCGCTTTTTCAGGTAGGTCCACAACCCAACGATATCCGTGACCGGCCAATCGGCGATCAACGCGCCGAAGCTGCCCTTCTCATGCGCCACATCCAGAATGAACTGCGCGTTGCGCGGCACGCTCTTGAGTTTGCCCAGGTGACGAATGATCCGCGCATCCTGCATCAAACGCTCAAGGTGTTCGGCGCTCATCAGCACGACTTTCTCAGGGTCGAACTTGAAGAACACCTCTTCAAACGCTGGCCATTTGGCGTCCACCAGGCTGTGCTTGAGCCCGGCGCGGAAGACGCGCAGTGCCATGGTCGAGAGGTAGCGGTCGTCGCTGATCTTGCGCAATTGCGCCGAGGTTTTCGGAACGGGCAGATGGGCTTCCAGTTCAGCCGCTGAACCGAAGCGGTTCAGACAGTATTCGTGTAGCCACTTGTAATCGCGCATGCCCTCTCCTGAGGTAATCGAAAAACCTGTGGGAGCGAGCTTGGTCCGGGCGGCGTTCCGACGATTGCGGAGTATCAGTCGACATCTCTGCTGAATGACACACCGCTATCGCGAGCAAGCTCGCTCCCACAATTTTGTTCAGATGTTTACAACATTGACGAAGCGCGAAGCTGCGGTTTCATCGATCTTGAGGTTGGTGAAGTCGAACAGATTGCGGTCCGCCAGCTGCGACGGGATCACGTTCTGCAAGCTGCGGAATATGCTTTCGGTCCGGCCTGGCGTCTTGCGTTCCCACTCCTGAAGCATGTCCTTGACCACCTGACGTTGCAGGTTTTCCTGAGAACCGCAGAGGTTGCACGGGATGATCGGGAATTGCTTGAAGTCCGAGTAGGCCTGGATGTCTTTTTCGTTGCAGTAGGCCAGCGGGCGGATCACCACGTTGCGGCCATCGTCGGCGCGCAACTTCGGCGGCATGGCTTTGAGCGAACCGTTGAAGAACATGTTCAGGAAAAAGGTCTCGACGATGTCGTCGCGGTGATGACCGAGGGCCATCTTGGTCGCGCCGATTTCGTCAGCGAAGGTGTAGAGCGTGCCGCGACGCAGGCGCGAGCACAGCGAACAGGTGGTCTTGCCCTCCGGGATCAGCTCCTTGACCACTGAATAGGTGTCTTTCTCGACGATGTGGTACTCGATGCCCAGCTCTTTGAGGTAGGCCGGTAGCACGTGCTCAGGAAAACCCGGCTGCTTCTGGTCCATGTTCACGGCCACGATCTCGAACTTGATCGGAGCGACCTTCTGCAAGTGCATCAGCACGTCGAGCATGGTGTAGCTGTCCTTGCCACCGGACAGGCAGACCATGACCTTGTCGCCATCTTCAATCATGTTGAAATCGGCAACAGCCTCACCGGCCTGGCGGCGAAGGCGCTTTTGCAGTTTGTTCTGGTTGACCGTAAGAGTGCCCATGACGCGAAATCCGTGAGGTGTGACGAAAGGCCGGCATTTTACGCAAAAACCGGTCACGGGCGAAGAGCCCCCTATCCTCTGTGGGAGCGGGCTTGCTCGCGAATGCGGTGTGTCAGTCGAAACCATATTGCCTGACACACCGCATTCGCGAGCAAGCCCGCTCCCACATGGATTGTGGTGACAGACCCTGCGGCGATTAGCAGGCGTGTTTACAGCGCAATTTGCTCTAAAGCCCTGCAACCTGCGTCGTTAAGTCCTTTCTATACTGCGACATAAGGTCGCACACATATCCAGACCTTTCCTTACTCGGCCACTTTGGCCCGTAGGCGCTCCACTGGGGGGCGACGGCAAAAACAAGAGGAGTGACTGGCATGATCCATCACGTAGTGGGGCTCTTCACCCACCCTGACCAAGAATGGAAAGAGATCCGTGGCGATCAGGAGGAAAGCATCAGCCACATGTATCTCACTCATACCCTGATTCTGGCGGCGATCCCCGCGGTGTCCGCGTTTATCGGCACCACTCAGGTCGGCTGGGTCATTGGCAGTCGCGCACCGGTGATGCTCACGGTGGAAAGCGCGATATGGATGACGGTCATGTCGTACCTGGCGATGCTCGGCGGTGTGGCGGTAATGGGCGCGTTCATCCACTGGATGGCTCGTACCTATGACGCCAACCCTAGTCTGGCACGCTGCGTTGCATTTGCGACCTACACCGCGACACCGCTGTTTATCGGCGGTCTGGCGGCGCTGTACCCACACATGTGGCTTGGGATGATCGTCGGCACCGCGGCCATCTGCTACACGGTGTACCTGCTGTATGTGGGGCTACCCACTTTCATGAACATTCCATCAGACGAGGGATTTCTGTTTTCAAGTTCGGTGCTTGCTGTTGGCCTGGTGGTGTTGGTGGCCATCATGGCGTTCACTGTAATTGTCTGGGGACTCGGCGTGGGGCCGGTCTACACCAATTAGCAACACATCACCCAAAAACAAGATCTGCCAACACAGGCCGCCGCAAGGCGGCCTTCTAATGCTCAAGGATAGAAAACGGTGACGACCATTCGGCGCCTCGGCGATTCGCAACTCTCGAGGGTTGCGGCATACTCGACGTCTCTGGAGATCCATCAAGCATGCCCGAGCAACTCAATACCCGCGTCGAAGACTGTTACCAACTCGCCGAATCCTTTTTCAAACGACCTTTCAAACGCCCCGTGGTGAGCCTCAAGCTGCGCGGGCAAAAAGCCGGTGTCGCGCATTTGCACGAGAACCTGCTGCGCTTCAATCCGCAGCTGTACCGGGAAAACACCGAAGACTTCCTCAAGCAGACCGTGGCCCACGAGGTGGCGCACCTGATCGCCCATCAACTGTTCGGCGATCGCATCCAGCCGCATGGCGAAGAGTGGCAACTGATCATGCGCGGCGTGTACGAGCTGCCGCCCAATCGTTGCCACACCTATGACGTCAAACGCCGCAGCGTGACCCGCTACATCTACAAGTGTCCGTGTGCGGACAGTGACTTTCCGTTTTCGGCCCAGCGCCATGGCTTGGTGCGGCAAGGGCGGCGGTATTTGTGTCGGCGGTGCCGGAGTACGTTGGTGTTCAGCGGGGAAATGCGGGTCGAGTAGTTAGATTTTCTGTGTTTGTGCCGGCCTCTTCGCGAGCAAGCCCGCTCCCACACTGGATTTATGTCACGCCGAAGATCCCCTGTGGGAGCGGGCTTGCTCGCGAAGGCGTCCTGGCAGGCGCTACACAACCACCTTGGCAGCCCGCAATTGCTCGATCCGCTCAGCACTAAACCCCAACTCCCCCAACACCTGATCCGTATGCTGCCCCAGCGCCGCGCCAATGTGCTTCGGCTCAGGCAACCCCTCTGAAAACTTCAACGGACAGGCCATCTGCGCCTGAGTCGTCCCATCCCCACGCGGCACTTCGGTCACCAGCGCCCGAGCCTTCAACTGCGGATGCCGCACCGCTTCGCCCAAACTCAACACCGGCTCGACACACGCATCCAACGTGGCAAACAGCGCGCACAACTCGGCGAAATCGCGCGTCTCGAATTCAATCCTCAGCGCGTTCTTCAGCGCCTTCTGCAAGGCTGGTTCAGGCGATAAGCCCAAAGTTTCCAGCTCCTCCAGCCCCAGCGCCGCACACAGTTGTTTCATAAACGCGGGCTCCAGACTGCCCACCGAGAACCAGCGCCCATCGCGGGAACGGTAATAGTCATAGAAACTGCCACCGTTGAGCATCTGATCCTCCCTTCCCGGCTCCACGCCACAGGCCAGATACCCGGCGCCGGCCATGGCGTTCAGGCTGAACACGCAGTCGGTCATGCTCACATCCAGTTGCTGCCCCTGCCCGGTCTGCTGCCGGGCGATGACCGCCGCCAGCAGCCCGATCACCCCGTGCAACGAGCCACCGGCGATATCCGCCACTTGCATGCCCAACGGCAGCGGCCCGCTGTCGGCGCGGCCGGTGTAGCTCGCCAGCCCCGCCAGCGCCAGGTAGTTGATGTCGTGGCCGGCGCGGTCCTTGTAGGGGCCGGTCTGGCCGTAACCGGTGATCGACACGTAGATCAGTTTCGGATTGATCGCCTTCAAGGCTTCATAACCCAGGCCCAATCGTTCCATCACACCCGGGCGGAACTGCTCCAGCACGATGTCGTAGTCCGCAAGCAACTGCTTGATCACCTCCAGCGCCTCAGGTTGCTTGAGGTCCAGCGCCAGGCTGCGCTTGTTGCGATTGAGGTAGGCGTGGCTGGCAGAAACACCCTGATCGTGAGGCGGCAATACCCGCAGCAGGTCCATGCGCGTAGGCGATTCTATGCGCAGCACCTCGGCGCCCATGTCTGCCAGCAACAACGAGGCGAACGGCCCCGGCAGAAGTGTCGAGAAATCCAGAACCTTGAGTGATGCCAGTGGACCGAGCATGGGCGTTCTCCGTAAACGATGTTCCCAGACTAGGCAGCCGACGGCGTTGCAGCAATCACCTTATGCATCAGTTGCGCTGACCGTTGCGCTCAAATCCCAGGCATGAAAAAACCCGCCGAAGCGGGTTTTTTCAGTGCAGCCGTCTTACTTGACGTTGCTTGGGGTTGGGCCTTCGGCCACGCCCAGGTCGTCTTCAACGCGTTCGTCGGAGATACCGCGACCGCCAGAAGCCAGTTCCGCGTGCATCACGTCGGTGTCCAGTTCCTTGACCCACTTGGCGACAACCAGGGTGGCAACAGCGTTACCGACCAGGTTGGTCAGGGCACGGGCTTCGGACATGAAGCGGTCGATACCGAGGATCAGCGCCAGGCCGGCAACCGGCAAGTGGCCAACAGCGGACAAGGTGGCCGCCAACACGATGAAGCCACTACCGGTCACACCGGCGGCGCCTTTGGAGGACAGCAGCAACACCACCAGCAGGGTGATCTGGTGAGTGATGTCCATGTGGGTGTCGGTTGCCTGAGCAATGAACACCGCTGCCATGGTCAGGTAGATCGCCGTACCGTCGAGGTTGAACGAGTAACCGGTCGGGATCACCAGACCCACAACGGATTTCTGCGCGCCCAGACGTTCCATCTTGATCAGCATGCGTGGCAGTACCGATTCCGAAGAAGAAGTACCCAGCACGATCAGCAGTTCTTCACGGATGTAGCGGATCACTTTCAACACGCTGAAGCCGTGAGCGCGAGCGATACCGCCCAGCACCACCAGAACGAACAACAGGCAAGTGATGTAGAAGCACAACATCAACTGGCCCAGTTGCACCAGCGAACCCACACCGTAGGCACCGATGGTGAACGCCATGGCACCGAAGGCACCGAGTGGCGCGAGTTTCATGATCATGTTGATGATGTTGAACATCACGTGAGCGAAGCGATCGATGAAGTCCAGGATCGGCTTGCCGTAGGCACCCAGGCGATGCAGGGCGAAACCGAAGATCACCGAGAACATCAGCACTTGCAGGATATCGCCTGTGGCGAACGCGCCGACGATGGTGGACGGGATCACGTTCAACAGGAAGCCAACAACGCTTTGATCAGCACCGGCCGCTACATAAGCAGCGACTTTGGAGGCATCCAGCGTAGTGACGTCGATGTGCATGCCAGCACCCGGCTGCACGATATTGACCACCACCAGACCGACCAACAATGCAATGGTCGAAACGATTTCGAAGTAGAGCAGCGCGTAACCGCCGGTCTTGCCGACCGACTTCATGTTCTGCATGCCCGCGATACCGCTGACGACGGTGCAGAAGATGATCGGGGCGATGATCATTTTGATCAGTTTGATGAACCCGTCACCCAGCGGCTTGAGGGCTACACCGGTCTGCGGGTAGAAGTGACCGAGCAGGATGCCGATGGCAATAGCAACGATCACCTGGAAATACAGGGATTTGTACAGTGGCTGACGAGTCGTCATTGCAAAGTTCCTCAAGAGTGCCCGGTGACAACATCCATCTGTTGCCCAAGACACTTCAATTGCGAACCCTCCTGCACTGGAGGGATTTGTTTTGTCGAGCTGCGCAACGGCAGGCATCTGCGGGTTGTATCGCAAGGCCCGTGCCACCTTCTTCAAATCGCCATCAAGCCTTTTGACATCAAGGGTTGCAGGTTTTTCTTTGTCACCAAACGGTTACGGCAAAGTGGCGGATTTCCGCCCATCGACCAGACCTCGTCCTACAAATTGGCGGATATCCGCCTTGTTCATCATCAGGCACCACGGCTACCATCCGCCGTTCAATGGACGGACCTGCCTTCTATGCGCGAACGCACCATCGCCAGTCATTTCGCCCGTGCCGCCCTCGGTGGCGCACGCCGGCTGGGTTATGACTATTCAAATTTGCTGCAACAACTCGGCATCAGCCCGGAGTTGCTTGAAGAGCCACGAGCGAGAATCGCGCCTGAACAGTTCACCCGATTGATCCAGGGACTGTGGCTGGCACTGGACGACGAATACCTGGGCTTCGGGCCGGTCCCGAGCAAAACCGGCAGTTTCGCGATGATGTGCCATGCGGTGATCCACTGCCGCAATCTGGAGAAAGCCCTCCACCGCGGCATATTGTTCTATGGCTTGTTCCCCGACAGCCCGCGTCTGACCCTGACCCGCGAAGACGACATGATTCGCCTCAGCCTCGACGATTCGCAGTTCCGCGACCCGGACCACTTCCTCACCGAGAGCCAGCTGATGGTGTGGCATCGACTCGGCAGCTGGCTGATCGGCCAGCGCATTCGGCTGGAACAGGCGACGTTCAGCTACCCAAGGCCCGAGCACGGCGCCGAGTACGATTTGCTATTCCCCTGCCCCATGGCCTTTTCCACGGCTCAGAGCAGCCTGTTGTTTCACAGTCGCTACTTGAACATGCCACTGCTGCAGGACGAACGGACGCTCAAACATTTCCTCGAACGCTCCCCCGCCGACCTGTTGTCGCGCCCGGATGACGGTGACAGTTTGAGCAGCCAGTTGCGAAGGTTGCTCAGCCGCGACAGTTCACACTGGCCGGACCTGGAAGCGGTGGCCGCGCACTTGCACATCAGCCCGCAGACCTTGCGTCGGCATTTGCGTGAAGAAGGGTCGAGTTTTCAGGAGTTGAAGGACCAGTTGCGCCGGGACATTGCGATTTATCACCTGGGGCGTGCGGACCTGTCGTTGCAGCAGATTGCCGAGCAACTGGGGTTTTCAGAGCCTTCGGCGTTTCATCGGGCGTTCAAGAAATGGACCGGGTTGACGCCTGGGGCCTACCGCGCGCAAGAGAATTAAGATCAAAAGATCGCAGCCTCGTTTCACTCGACAGCTCCTACGGGGTTTGGCGTACACCTGTAGGAGCTGTCGAGTGAAACGAGGCTGCGATCTTTTGATCTACCGCTACTACTGAAGATCGAGCCTATCCAGCGCCCGATTCACCGCCAGTTCACCCAGCATGATGATTTGCGCAATGCCCAACAGCGAATTGCGACTCGTCCCCTCCATATGATCCGCGAGATCCATGGTCATGACATTGGCCGAGGCCAGCGACTCGCACGCATGGGCCAGCAGGGTTTCGGTATCGAGCTCCGGGTTGACGATGAACATCGTGCTGGGTGTGCGCGGGGTTTCAGGCGGATTGGGGGTGATCTTGAACATTTGAGCTCCTAGAGTAATGGAGCCGCTACGCATCGCTGCTAAACGAAAAAGGGGTGGCGGCTGTACGCGGGTTAGCAGACCAGGACTCTAGAACCCGGCGCACCGAAGTGCCCCACGCAAAGCCGCCATAACATCTACGGCGGACGCTGTACGTCTAGAGATGACCCGAGCTGCTAAACCCGATCGCTGATGGTCAGCGACAGGGAAACGATAGAGCCCCAGACCCAAGGCGCACAAGCCGGCGGATTCTGGCGTAGTCGTAGGCAGCGGCGCAAGGATGTGTAGCCTGCGTGAGTGTCTGGAGATGTGTTTTAAACACTAACTATTTCATTGCTTACACGGGCCTCTTCGCGAGCAAGCCCGCTCCCACATTTGAACGAGTTATTCAGGAGAAATGCGATCGAATGTGGGAGCGGGCTTGCTCGCGAAGAGGCCCGTAAGAACACCATCAAACCACCGGAAAATGAATCCGAAACGCCGCCCCACCCATGGGCGAGTCCCCCAGCGTCAGCTTCGCGCTGTAGCTTTCAATAATGTCCTTGACCACCGCCAACCCAATCCCCTGCCCCGGATGCTGCCGATCCAGCCGCTCGCCCCTTTGCAGAATCCGCGCCCGCTGATCCGGTGGCACGCCCGGCCCATCATCCTCGACACACAACTCAACCCCGCCAAGGCTTTCACGCACGCTAATGCGCACTTCGCCGAGGCACAGGCGATAGGCGTTTTCCAGCAGGTTGCCCATCATTTCCAACAAGGCGCCCTGCTCGATTGGCACGTAACACGGGTCTGGCAGATCGAAGGCGACGCGCACGCGTTTGTCGCGGTAGACCTTGTCCAGCGTGTCGCACAGGCTTTGCAGCACCGGGCGCAGGCGTACCTGATGGCGTACCAGGCCGCTTTTGCGCAGGCTGGCGCGTTGCAGTTGATAGCTGATCTGCTGACTCATGCGTTCGATCTGGGTTTGCAGCACCCAGGCCTGATTACGATCGGCCGGGCGCTGGGCCATGTCTTCGCTGACGCCTTGCAGCACGGTCAGCGGGGTTTTCAGGCTGTGGGCCAGGTCGTCGAGGGAATCGCGATAACGGCTGCGCTGTTCACGCTCGCTGTGCAGTAAGCGGTTGAGGGAGCCGGTCAGGCGCAGCAGTTCGCGCGGGTGTTGTTCGCTGAGGCTTTCGCGGGTGCCGCTTTCGATCTCGTCCAGTTCCTGACTGAGCCGGCGCAACGCCTGCAAGCCCCAGGTCAAACCGATCCACAGCAGCGCGAGCAACACCAGCAAGGCGGCACCGAATCCGAGGTAGAGGTTTTCCCGCAGGCCCTCGAGGGTGGCTTCGTACTCACGTACCGGTTGCAGCGCGACGATGCTGAACGCCGCGCTTTTACCGCCGAGCAGTTTGACTTCGACGTCGTAGACGAAGAATTCCTGACCGTCGGCCTCGCGAATTCGGGCGAACTCGTTGCCGCGTCCGTCGTAACGCGGTTTGTAGTTGATCTTCTCTTCGCGGGTGGCTTTCGAACGCCACACCAAGTGAGCTTCGCGGTCGTAGATGTAGCCGAGCAAACGGCTGTCGGTCAGGTTGAAGCGCTCGTCGGGCAACTGCGCCGGCATTTGCAGGGTGTTATTTTCCACCCGCGCAGCGGAGATCAGCGTGGTGACGTCCGACGCCAGGCGTTGTTCGATCGAGTCCTGCAACGCCAGGCTGAACGCGCCCTGCATCGCCGGCAGCAACGCCAGCATGAACAACACCGCCAGGATCGTGGCGGCGAGCATCAAACGGACACGAAGGGAACGAATCAAGTGCAGCGCTCATTGAACAGGTAGCCGAGGCCACGCACGGTATCGATCGGTTTGAAGCCGGCCGGACCTTCAAGTTTGCGGCGCAGACGGCCGACCAACACTTCGATCACGTTCGGATCGCGCTCGTCGTCGTCCGGGTAGAGCTGCTCCATCAAGCGGTCCTTGGCCACCACTTGCTGGTGATGCCGCATCAGGTACTCGAGGATCCGATACTCGTAAGCGGTCAGCGCCAGCGGCTGTTCATCGAGGGACGCCTGTTTGCGATTGAGGTCCAGCAGCAACGGCCCGGCGACGATGGTCGACTGGGTGAAACCGCTGGAGCGGCGCAGCAAGGCATTCAGGCGCGCATCGAGTTCTTCGAACTGGAACGGCTTGACCACGTAATCGTCGGCGCCGGCGGCGAGGCCTTCGACCTTGTCCTGCCAGTTGCCGCGGGCGGTGAGGATCAGGATCGGGAACGTCTTGCCGCGCGAGCGCAGTTGACGAATCAGGTCGAGCCCGCCCATGCCCGGCAGGCCGAGGTCGATCACCGCCAGGTCATGGTTGAACTGCTCAGTCTGGTACAGCGCCTCTTCGGCATTGGCCACGGACTCGACCACGTGGCCGCTGTCCGTCAGGCGGGTTTGCAGGTGATGGCGCAACAGCGCTTCATCTTCGACGACCAGCAGTTTCATAACGCTCTCCCAGGCAAATCATCATCTCCAGAGGCATGCGTACCTCGATGGCTAACATGGCGACGCCGGATCAGTCTTTTGGATTGATCCGGCGCAGGCCTTTTCGGACGCGCTTCTTAGAAAGCGTAGTTCGCCGACAGGTAGGTCTGGGCGCTGCTGGTCAGGTCCAGCGAACCCTGTTTGCTGCCACCGCGCTCGCTCATCTCGGTGCTGGCGTTGCTGCGCAGGTAACGGTAACCCAGTTCCACCGAGGTATTTTGCGAAACCTGTTGCAGGACACCCAACTGGCCGCCGATGGCGTAACCGATGTCGCTGTCGCGGCTGAAGCCTGGCGACTCCTGAGTCATTTTGGTCAAACCGGCCGTGGCGCCGCCGAACAGTTTGGTGCTGCCGCCCACCGGGTAGAACAGATCGTAGCTGCCCAGGAGGTTTTCCTGACGCAGTTTAATGCCATTGTGTGAGCCCGACACGTTGTCGTAGGTGGCGTAGTAGCGGCCCTGGCTGTTTTGCTGGCCTAGACGCACACCCCAGGTATTGTCCTTGCCGATCACGCCGTCTGCGTTCGGGTGGTTGAGATTGTCGTTCAGGGCGTGAGACTTTTTGACCTTGTCGCTGGTCTGTCCAAAAGTAAGGCTGGCGAAATTGTCGTCGGAAGCGAAAGCCGCGGTACTCCCGCTCAGGACAGTGAAAGCCAGAAGCAGTTTTTTGAAGCCAGTCATAGGGGAGTTCCTTATGCGCTATGTGCTATTTGGGTACGGGGCAAGGTTACTCACCCGGCCCTGAACTCCCCCTGAACGCACTCTGAACCTGAGCTGAATCAAATCGACTAGGCTGTTTTGATAACTTTTGCAGGAGATCCGACGATGCGTATTTTCCTCGCCCTCGTATTACTGGCCTTGAGCGGGCTCAGCCAAGCCGCGATCAAGACTCAGGAAATCCCCTATCAAAGTGCTGACGGCACCAAGATGATCGGCTACTTCGTCTATGACGACGCCATCAAAGGCGCACGCCCTGGCGTTGTGGTGGTGCACGAATGGTGGGGGCTCAACGACTACACCAAGCGTCGCGCCCGTGACCTCGCCGGTCTGGGTTACAGCGCGCTGGCCATCGACATGTATGGCGATGGCAAAAACACCGAACATCCCAAGGATGCCATGGCCTTCATGCAGGCAGCGTTGAAAGACAGTGCCGCGGCGAGCGTGCGCTTTCAGGCCGGGCTCGATCTGCTGAAGAAACAACCGCAAACCGACCCGAACAAAATCGCCGCTATCGGTTATTGCTTCGGCGGCGGCGTAGTGCTGAATGCGGCACGTCAGGGCTTGCCGCTGGCGGGCGTGGTGAGTTTTCACGGTGCGCTGGCGACTAACACGCCTGCAACGCCTGGCAGCGTGAAAGCGAAAATTCTTGTTGAGCATGGGGCGATGGACAGCATGGTCACGCCGGATAACGTTGCAGCGTTCAAGGCTGAAATGGACAAGGCCGGGGCTGACTATAAGTTCGTCAGCCTGGAAGGCGCCAAGCATGGGTTCAGCAACCCTGATGCGGATCGCCTGAGCCATGGTGATCATGCAGGGCCGGATATTGGCTACAGCAAGGCGGCGGATGAAAAATCCTGGGCGGATATGCAGGCGTTTTTCAAGAAGATTTTTGGTTGATCAGGTAGACCGCGGCGCGGCCATCGTCGGATCGCCGCGACGCCAATCCAAAGCTTTGTACTACCCAGCCTGAGAGCAACCCGGCAAAATGCCCCACATGAATCGCGCCCCCGCCCTCCCCGTCTGCTGCACTCCACTCGATGCCCATTGGCCGCTGCCGTTTGCGCTGCCGGATACGGTGCTGTTGAGCACTCACTTCGATACCTCGCAACTGGCCAGCGATGATTTCCAGCGCAGCGCCATCGAGCCACCGCCCACCATCCAGCGTTCGGTCGCCAAGCGTCAGGCGGAGTTCCTCGCCGGGCGGGTTTGCGCTCGGGCTGCGTTACAACAGTTGGAAGGGCTGAGCTTCATCCCGGCCATCGGCGAGGACCGGGCACCGGTATGGCCGACGCACATCACGGGCTCGATCACCCACAGCACCGGCCGGGCCTCGGCGATTGTCGCGAAGAAAACCCACTGGCGCGGCCTGGGAATGGATCTGGAAAACCTGCTCAACCCTGAACGGGCCGAACGACTGGCCGGGGAAATCCTCACCCCGCCCGAGTTGCAACGCATGACCGCTGGCCGTCGCGATCAGTTGGCGATGCTGGTGACCCTGACGTTTTCGGTGAAGGAAAGCCTGTTCAAGGCGCTGTATCCGATCGTTCAGCAGCGCTTTTATTTTGAACATGCCGAAGTTCTGGAGTGGGCGGAAAGCGGTGAAGTGCGGCTGCGGCTGCTGACTGATTTGTCCAGCGAATGGCGCAATGGCACTGAGCTGGATGCGCAGTTCGGGGTGGTGGATGGGCAGTTGCTGAGTCTGGTCAGCATCAAGGCCTGAATATTTATAGCGTCTGTGAGGGCCCCATCGCGAGCAAGCTCGCTCCCACATTGGATCTATGCAACACCACAACCCCCTGTGGGAGCGAGCTTGCTCGCGATGAGGCCAGAACAGACACCAACAATCTCACCGCTTCTCCTGATTCCTCGGCCAGCTCAGGCTGAAACACGCCCCCCCCAAACTCTTGCTCTTGCTGATCAACGCCCGGCCATCATGCCAATGGATGATTCGCCGCACGATGGACAGCCCCAACCCATGCCCACCGGAGGCGCGGGTGCGACTGTCATCGAGGCGCAGGAATGGTGTAAAAATCTTCTCCCAGGCTGTTTCCGGTACGCCCGGCCCGTCATCCTCGACATCCACCCGACAGCGCTGCTGCCCGACCTGATAGCTGACGGTCACCCGTGATTGAGCGTGGCGCATGGCATTGCTCACCAGATTCTGCAACGCCCGGTGCAGGTAACGCGGCTCGGCCTCGACCCAGGCGTCGTCGTTGTCAGCGGCGGACAAACACAAACCGCGCCGGACCGTGACCTCGGCGCGTAACGGCGCCAGTTCTTCGATCACCTGATTGACCAACGCATCCAGATCGATCCGCTGAAAGTTCAGCGCCGGTGAACCCTGCTCCAGTCGTGCGTAGGTGAGCATCTCGTCCACCAGTCGATCGAGATCCTCGATGTCGTGGTCCATGCCTTCACAGTATTTTTCCAACGCCTGCGGCGTGGTGGCCGAGCCGATCATTTCCAGACCAAAACGCAACCGCGCCACGGGTGTGCGCAGCTCATGAGACACGGCGCGCACCAGCTCACGCTGAATCGCCAGCAGTTGCTGCAAGTGCTCGGCCATGCCGTTGAACGCCGAGGCCAGCCGTCCCACCGAGTCCGCGCCGCGTGCCGGCACGCGGGTTTCCAGGCTGCCCTTGGCGATGCGCGTGGCGGCCGCTTCCAGGCCACGCAAGCGGCGCTCAAGTTGGCGCACCAACAAATAGACGATCAAACCGATCAGACTCAAACCCAGGGCGGCGATCAGCACCAGCCACTCCGGCGGATAAGGATTCATCTGATACAACGGGCCAATTTCCAGCACCCACGGCGTACCGACCATGCCGGCAAACACCCGGATCGAATCGCCGCCCTTGCCCAGCGCCATCACCGTGTCGCCCTCGGACACCCGGCGACTCTGGTCCTCGTCCATGTCCGCCTGTTCGATCGTCACCAGCCGCAAGTCGAAACCAAACCCTTTATCGCGCTTCAACTGCGCCAGGCGCTCGGGTTGCTCGGCCACCGGGTAGCGCACCAGTTCGTCGGCCAGCAGGTAAATAGTCGCCCGGGCCAGTTGTTCGCTGATCTGTTGGACTTCACCGGTCAGCACCAGCTGTTCCTTGTCGCTGACCAGTCGATACACCTTCGCTGCATGCGGACCGGTCTGCTCCACCAGCGCCTGACCGCGGAGCACTCGGGTGCGCTGGGTGAGGTCGAGGTCGGTTTGTGCAAAGGTTTTCAGCGCCAACGGAATGCCCAGCAAACGCTCCCACACCAGCAAGGCCCGGTGCCGCTCGGTTTCGTTCATCGGGTTCAGATTGTCGGCCATCAGCGAGAACGTGCCGTGGGCGAGGCGTTCGCGGTATTGCTCGCCGCGCACCTGGTTAAGCAGGTGCAAGGCCAGCACGCCGAGTACGGCGACCAGAATCAGCGCCGCGCACATGCCGCCGTAGATGCGCAGGAAGATCGAGTTCACAGGGTGCAGGCTTCCGGAACGAACAGATAACCTTTGCTGCGGATGGTCTTGATCAGTCGTGGATGCTCCGGGTCGTCGCCGATTTTCGGACGGATGCGTGAAATGCGCACGTCGATGGAACGGTCCTGGCCGTCATAGCCAATGCCACGCAGTGCGGTGAAAATCTCTTCCCGGGACAGGATGCGCCCGGCGTTGGCGACCAACAGCCAGAGCAAGTCGAACTCGGCACTGGTCAGTTCGATGCCGTTGTCATTCAGCCAGGCTTCGCGCAATGCGTTGTCCACTACCAGCGGCCCGAACTGCAGACGCCGTTGTTTTTCCGGCGCCACTTCAGGGGCTTCACTGCGTCGCAACAGGGCCTGGATGCGCGCCAGCAGCAGGCGTGGGCGAACCGGTTTGCACACGTAGTCGTCGGCACCCAGGTCCAGGCCAAGAATCTGATCGGTGTCGTCGGAGCGGGCAGTGAGCATCAGGATCGGGCCGTCATACTTGTCGCGGACCTTGCGGCAGATGCTCAGGCCATCTTCGCCCGGCAACATGAGGTCGAGGATCACCAGGTCCGGTTTCTCCTTGATGATGCGGGCCGCGGCCAAGGCGCCGTTGCCCTCGATCGATACGCGTAGGCCATTGGCTTCCAGGTAATCGCGGGTCAGTTCGGCCAGACGCTGGTCGTCCTCCACAATCAATACCTGCCAGGCTTCTTGCTCCACGGTGACCTCTGCTTGCCAACAACACTTAATAAGGAAGGATCCACCCGTCTTTTTGTAATGATTGGGGAGGATAAGAATGCGTACGCACTGGCCGATTGTATAAACGCCGCCCGCCGAGAACACAAGCCGGTAAATGCGTTCGGACAACCCGGATTTTTGTGATAGGGTTCGCGCCCTTAAAAACCCGAGCGACTGTTTTCAATCGGTGAAAATCAGTGAAAAACGGTCCGCTCCAGCTAGGTCGCGGCCTACACGCTCGTTCCACGTTTCACACACAATTTACGCACAGGTTTATCCACAGGTAGTACGTTGCAACACCCTCCAAAACGCATTATCTTGTACCTCGTCGCGAAAAAAACCCTACATGTAGGGTTTTACGCCAAAAACCAAACACAAACCGGATACCGATTTCAAGCGCTTTTATTGCCTCTTTCCGGTTGAACCAAACGTATTTTCGAAAGACCAAACCGCGCGTGCGGATGGCTACTGTTTTTGAGCCGAAAACGGCGTTAACGGTACGGGTGTTGCAGTCAATTACTGTCACCCAAAAGGATCCCGGTTTCAGGTTCAAGGCCTGGGACTAAAGACTTCGGCATGGAAGCGGCGCCCCAATTGCCCCTTCCTGATCTGTCCCGAAGTTGGTATGCCCGGCCCCTCGCCGGTTGTAGTGCTTCAGGACGGAACGGTGGGCACCGTGATGGTGCCCAAACAAACATAGAGAATGTGGAGACAACCCCCCATGCAAACCGACACAACTCGCGAGAACCCGCAGGGCACCTTGCCGCAGGCCGCTGATTCGACTTCGGATCTGTCCGCCACCGCGCCTGGCCAGCTGCGCGTGATCAAGCGTAACGGCACTGTCGTTCCTTACACCGATGACAAGATCACCGTCGCTATCACCAAAGCGTTTCTCGCAGTTGAGGGCGGCACCGCTGCCGCTTCGTCGCGAATCCACGACACCGTTGCCCGTCTGACCGAACAAGTCACCGCGACCTTCAAGCGTCGCATGCCCTCGGGCGGCACGATCCACATCGAAGAAATCCAGGACCAGGTCGAACTGGCCCTGATGCGTGCCGGCGAGCAGAAAGTGGCGCGCGACTACGTGATCTACCGTGACGGTCGTTCGAAAGAACGCGCCGCCCACGCACCGGCCGAAGAAGCCGTCAACGCTCATCCGTCGATCCGCATCACCCGCGCCGATGGCACCTTTGCTCCTCTGGACATGGGCCGCCTGAACACCATCGTCACCGAAGCGTGCGAAGGCCTTGCAGAAGTCGACGGCGACCTGATCCAGCGTGAAACCCTGAAAAACCTGTACGACGGCGTGGCCCTGACCGACGTCAACACCGCTTTGGTGATGACCGCCCGTACCCTGGTTGAGCGTGAACCGAACTACTCGTTCGTGACCGCTCGCCTGCTGATGGACACCTTGCGTGCCGAAGGCCTGAGCTTCCTGGAAGTCGCCGAAAGCGCGACCCACCACGAAATGGTCGACCTGTACGCCAAGGCCTTGCCTTCGTACATCGCCAAGGGTATCGAATTCGAATTGCTGAACCCGATCCTGGCGACCTTCGACCTGGAAAAACTCGGCAAGGCGATCAACCACGAGCGCGATCAGCAGTTCACGTACCTGGGCCTGCAAACCCTGTACGACCGTTACTTCATCCACAAGGACGGTATCCGCTTCGAACTGCCGCAAATCTTCTTCATGCGCGTGGCCATGGGCCTGGCGATCGAAGAGAAGAACAAAGAAGACCGTGCAATCGAGTTCTACAACCTGTTGTCGTCCTTCGACTACATGTCCTCGACCCCGACCCTGTTCAACGCCGGCACTCTGCGTCCACAGCTGTCGAGCTGCTACCTGACCACCGTGCCGGATGACCTGTCGGGCATCTACCACGCGATCCACGACAACGCCATGTTGTCGAAATTTGCGGGCGGCCTGGGCAACGACTGGACCCCGGTTCGTGCACTCGGTTCGTACATCAAGGGCACCAACGGCAAATCCCAGGGCGTTGTTCCGTTCCTGAAAGTCGTGAACGACACCGCCGTCGCCGTTAACCAGGGTGGCAAGCGCAAAGGCGCTGTCTGTGCCTACCTGGAAACCTGGCACATGGACATCGAAGAGTTCATCGAACTCCGTAAGAACACCGGTGATGATCGTCGTCGTACCCACGACATGAACACGGCCAACTGGATCCCTGACCTGTTCATGAAGCGCGTCTTCGATGACGGCAAGTGGACCCTGTTCTCGCCGTCCGAAGTTCCAGACCTGCACGACCTGACCGGCAAGGCCTTCGAAGAGCGTTACGAGTACTACGAAGCCCTGTCCGAGTACCCGGGCAAGATCAAGCTGTTCAAGACCATCCAGGCCAAAGACCTGTGGCGCAAAATGCTGTCCATGCTGTTTGAAACCGGCCACCCATGGCTGACCTTCAAAGACCCGTGCAACCTGCGCAGCCCGCAGCAGCACGTCGGCGTGGTTCACAGCTCGAACCTGTGCACCGAGATCACCTTGAACACCAACAAGGACGAGATCGCCGTTTGCAACCTGGGCTCGATCAACCTGCCGAACCACATCACCAACGGCAAGCTGGACACCGCCAAGCTGGAACGCACCGTGAACACCGCCGTTCGCATGCTCGATAACGTTATCGACATCAACTACTACTCGGTGCCACAAGCGAAGAACTCCAACTTCAAGCACCGTCCGGTCGGTCTGGGCATCATGGGCTTCCAGGACGCGCTGTACCTGCAGCACATTCCTTACGGTTCCGACGCTGCCGTCGAGTTCGCCGACAAGTCGATGGAAGCGGTCAGCTACTACGCGATCCAGGCTTCCTGCGACCTGGCCGACGAGCGCGGCGCCTACGAGACGTTCCAGGGTTCGCTGTGGTCCAAAGGCATCCTGCCGCTGGATTCGCAACAGATCCTGATCGAGCAACGTGGCCAGAAGTACATTGACGTTGACCTGAACGAATCCCTGGACTGGGCACCGGTTCGTGCCCGTGTGCAGAAAGGCATTCGTAACTCCAACATCATGGCCATCGCACCGACCGCGACCATCGCCAACATCACTGGCGTATCGCAGTCGATCGAACCGACCTACCAGAACCTCTACGTGAAATCGAACCTGTCGGGCGAATTCACCGTGATCAACCCGTACCTGGTTCGCGACCTGAAGGCTCGCGGTCTGTGGGACTCGGTCATGATCAACGACCTGAAGTACTACGACGGTTCGGTGCAACAGATCGAGCGCATCCCGCAAGAACTCAAAGAGCTCTACGCGACCGCTTTCGAAGTGGACACCAAGTGGATCGTTGACGCGGCAAGCCGTCGTCAGAAGTGGATCGACCAGGCTCAATCGCTGAACCTGTACATCGCCGGCGCATCGGGCAAAAAGCTGGACGTGACCTACCGCATGGCCTGGTACCGTGGTCTGAAAACCACTTACTACCTCCGTGCCCTGGCCGCAACCAGCACCGAGAAATCGACCATCAACACCGGCAAGCTGAACGCTGTTTCCAGCGGCGGCAACCACGGTGAAGATTCGGTCCTGGCAGCGCCTGCCGGCCCTGCTCCAGTGCCGAAGGCTTGCGCCATCGACGAGCCGGATTGCGAAGCTTGCCAATAAGCTGAGCCGGTGAGCGCTGAAAGGCGCTTACCTGGATAACCCCCGATCGGTCCTCTGGATTGTCGGGGGTTTTCTTTTGCCTGCCTTTCAAGATCAAAAGATCGCAGCCTCGTTTCACTCGACAGCTCCTACAGGGGCCCCCTATTTCCTGTAGGAGCTGTCGAGTGAAACGAGGCTGCGATCTTTTTGCCAGCCATAAAAAAGCCCCTCGATTGAGGGGCTCTTTGTGCAGCGCTTTCAGCCAACCCGCATCAGGTCATCTGAATGATGGTTTGCATGATGGTGCTCTGAGTCGAGATGGTCTTGGCGTTCGCCTGGTAGTTGCTCTGTGCCTTGATCAGGTCGACCAGTTCATTGGTCAGGTTGACGTTGGACTCTTCCAGAGAGTTGGAGTGGATCTCGCCCAAGGTACCGGTGTTCGGCGCATCGTAGCCCGGGATACCCGACGAGTAGGTTTCTTTCCAACTGGTGCCGCCTACAGGCTGCAAACCTTGTTCGTTGGTGAAGCTGGCGAGCGAGATCTGGCCGATGGGCTTGGTCTGGCTGTTGCTGAAGTTGGCCAGCATGACACCGCTGGTGTCGATGGTCAGGTTGGTGATCTGGCCGGTGGCGTAGCCGTTCTGCGTAGGAATCGAACGCGCGGTGTCAGCGTTGTACTGCGTGGTTTTGTCCATGGAGACCGTAACGACGCCGGACGCAGCGCCGTTGGCTGTCCACACGCCATTGGTCACGGTACCCGGAATCCAGCCGGTGACTTTCAGGTCAGGGCTGACAATCGGCAAAGGGGCAGCTGGAGTGGTGACGGAAACCAGTTTGCCTGACGAATCGAACGCCATGGTCGAAGCGACAGGAGGAGTAAGAGTAGGGTCGCTGCCATCCGGGTTGCGACCCTCGATCAGGGTGTAGGTCTTCCAGGTGTTGTCAGCAGTCTTGACCATGAATTGGTCCATGACGTGCTTGTTACCCTGGGTATCGTAAATAGGGGTACTGAACTGCTTGGTGAAGGACGCTTCCTTGGACGGGTCAAACGGATTGGTAATCTGGTTGATGATGGGAGCTGTGGAGTTCAGGTTGATCGTCGACGAAACCGTGGAGGTGTTTTTTGGCGCCAGGTTCGACGTATCGATGCGCAGGTCAGTCAAAACGCCATTGAGGATCTTGCCATTGGCATCCACGCCATAACCCTGCAGACGCGCAGAGCCATCGGTGTTGGTAACGTAACCGTCTTTGTCGACCTTGAACGTACCGGCACGGGTGTAGGACATCGAACCATTCTCGCTCAGCACGAAGAAGCCGGAACCGTTGATGCCCATGTCCAGCACATTGCCGGTGTTGTTGACGTCGCCCTGGGTGAACTGCTGGGAAACGTTGGCCAGGCGCACGCCGTTACCGATGGTTTTGCTGCCGGAACCCAGCTTGGTGGCCGAGTAAACGTCTTCGAATTCCGCACGGGACGATTTGAAACCGGTGGTCGCGACGTTGGCGATGTTGTTGCCGGTCACGTCCAGTTGTTTGTTGGCTGCATAGAGACCGCTAAGGCCGATATTGAAAGACATATTCCACTCCTTTGTGCCGTGTTAGTCGGCTCTACATACCAATAGTTTGTACTTTGGACAGCGCGATGCTGCCCGCCCCGGCTAGGTTGAGCATCAACTCACCGCCTGTCTGGCTGATGGTCACGCTGTTGACCGTTGCCGGCAGGTACGTCACCAGCGAGGTCGCCTTGCCGTCGTAGGTCGCCGTAGCGCCGAAGGTATAGGTACCCGCCTTGGCCACTTCGCCTGCGTCGTTTTTGCCGTCCCAGATGAAAGTGGAAGTACCGGCGACTTCGCTGCCCAGGTCGATGGTGCGGACAACCTTGCCATCGGCATCGGTGATCTTGACCTTGACCGGGTCCACCGACGCCGGTACGGCAATGGTGCCGCTGAAACTCTTGGAGGTATCGACCACCGCCGTGCCGCCCGGTGCAATAACCGAACGCCCGACCAGCGACGACGCCTGCAACGCCTGGGACGAGTTGTAATTGCTCGCCAGGCCACTGACGGTGTCGTTGAGCGTGGTGATACCTTCCAGACTGCTGAACTGGGCCAACTGGGCGACGAACGCACCGTTGTCTTGCGGTTCCAGCGGGTTCTGGTTTTTCAGTTGCGTTACCAGCAACTGCAGAAACGCGTCCTTGCCCAGGGCCTTTTTACCGGTGGCGCTATTCGTCGCCGACGCCAGGCCATCCGTCGTGGTGCTGGTCTTGATCGAGGAGTTGGCCAGGATGTCCTTGAGGCTCAAACCACTGGTGGTATCGGTAACACTCATCTGAGTCGCCCCTTATCACTGACCGAGGGTCAGGACCTTTTGCATCATGGTTTTGGCGGTGTTCATCATTTCGGCGTTGGTCTGGAACGAACGGCTCGCGGAAATCATGTCAGCCATTTCTTCCACCACGTTGACGTTCGGGTAGTAGACGTAGCCCTTGGCATCGGCCGCCGGATGGTTCGGCTCGTAGCGCGCTTCAAGGTTGCTTTGGTCTTCGACCACGCCCAGCACTTGCACGCCTTGACCGGCGGCGTCCTGGTTCTGAAACAGCGAGTCACTGCCGCCGCTCTGGCCGCCCTGGAACATGGTGGCGAATACCGGGTGCCGTGCACGGTAGGTCTGGTCGATGCTCGACGAGACGGTTTCGGCGTTGGCGATGTTCGAGGCGACGGTGTTCAAGCGAGTGGTTTGCGCACTCATGCCGCTACCGGCAATGTTGAAAACACTGGATAGGGACATGGCTTACTCTCCACGAAGGGCTGACACCAGCCCTTTGAATTTGCTGTTGAGCAGGGTGAAGCTGGCCTGGAAGTTGACCGCGTTTTCCGCGTAGTTCGACTGTTCCAGCTGGGCGTCCACGGTGTTCTGGTCGATCGACGGTTGCATCGGCGTGCGATACAGCAGCGATTCGTCGCCATTGCCCAGGCCTTCGGCTTCGATATGACGGCTGTTGGTCATGTTCAAGGCGAAAGTGCCGCTCTTGGTCTTCTCGTTCTGCTCGGCAAGCACTTTCGAGAAGTCCAGATCCCGAGCCTTGTAGTTCGGGGTGTCGGCGTTGGCGATGTTGTTGGCCAGGACTTCGGCACGCTGAGCGCGGAAGCCCAGGGCTTGTTCGTGGATACCGAGCGCTTTATCGAAGCTGATGCTCATGTCGGAAACCTTCGGGTGACCTGATTTTTCGTAACAGGGACATAGCAAGCGTCGTGCCAATTCAAAAAACCCCGTAAACTGGGGCTTTGCGGGCAGTGGCAACGTGGCAATGCCAGAAAAGCGGCAACCGATTTCCGCCGCCTGCCGCTTTTCTGCCGCTTTCCTGGATTGCACCCGCCCCCCTGTAGGAGCTGCCGAAGGCTGCGATCTTTTGATCTTGATCGTAAAAAACAAGATCAAAAGATCGCAGCCTTCGGCAGCTCCTACGTGATGCAAAGCGGCAGGCATAAAAAAAGGGAGCCCTTAAGGGACTCCCGTTTTTTTTGCCTGCCGCTTTTGCATCACTTCGCCTGGTAAATGATCCCCGGGCTGCATTGGACCATCTGGTAATGATCCGGCAAACCGTTCAGCGCCTCGGAAGCACCGAGGAACAGATAACCGCCTGGCTTCAACGTGCTGTGAATGCGCAACAGGATGTCCTTCTTCACCTCGGCGGAGAAGTAGATCAGTACGTTGCGGCAGAACACGATGTCGAACTTGCCGAGGCTCGCGTAGCTGTCCAGCAGGTTGAACGAGCGAAACTCCACCCGGCTCTTGATCGGCGCCTTGATTGCCCAGCGCCCTGGCCCTTTCGGGTCGAAATAACGTTGAAGGCGCTCGGGCGACAGGCCACGGCCGATGGCCAGGCTGTCGTACTCGCCGGTCTTGCAGTTGGTCAGCATGGTGCCGGACAGGTCGGTGGCAACGATCTGCACGCCCATCTTCAACTGGCCCATGTTCACGCGCTCGAACTCATCGATCGACATCGACAGCGAATACGGTTCCTGACCCGACGAACAGGCCGCCGACCAGATCCGCAGACGCTGGCCGGGGGCGGCCTTGATCGCTGCGGGCAGCACCTTGTTCTTCAAGACTTCAAACGGATAGGTGTCACGAAACCACAAGGTTTCGTTGGTGGTCATGGCATCCACCACCATCTCGCGCAAACCGCTGCGCGGCTGGGTCTGGATGCGCTGGACCAGCTCACCCAGGGACTTGATGCCTTGCTGTTCCATCAGTTTGTTGAGACGGCTCGAGACCAGGTACTGCTTGTTTTCACCGAGCAAAATGCCACAGGCTTTTTCCAGGAAGACCCGGAACTGTTCGAAATCCAAATTACCCGTAGACAAAGATGCCGCCTCTTAAATCGTATTAACCGTTAGGGGCAGAAGGCCCCTAGCTGATGTCTGCTGCTTTGATCCGGTTGACTACCCGGGATGCCAGGTCATCAGGACGGAATTTGGCAAGGAAGTCATCGGCACCGACCTTCTTGACCATCGCCTGATTGAATACACCCGACAACGAAGTATGCAGGATGATGTGAAGCTTTTGCATGCGAGGGTCGTTGCGGATCTCGGCCGTGAGGGTGTACCCGTCCATCTCCGGCATCTCGATGTCGGAAATCATCATCAGGAACTCTTCTTCCGGCTTCTTGCCCTCGTCGACCAGCTTGCGCAGGTAATCCAGCGCTTGCCGACCGTCGTTCAACGCCACCACTTCGACTCCGACCGTCTGCAGGCAACGGGTCACCTGCTTGCGCGCCACCGACGAGTCATCGACCGTCAGTACTCGCAAAGAGAGCGCCTTGTGCTGGGTTTCGACATCCACCACGCCAACGGAAATCGCTTCCGGTGTCGGCGCCACTTCTGCCAGCACTTTCTCGACGTCGATGATTTCGACTAACTGATTGTCGACCCGAGTCACAGCCGTCAGGTAATGATCGCGTCCCGTGCCCTTGGGGGGCGGATGAATCTCCTCCCAATTCATGTTGACGATGCGTTCCACCGACCGCACCAGGAAACCCTGGGTCTTGGTGTTGTACTCCGTGATGATCACGAAGGGATTGCTTTGATCTTTCAGCGCACCGGAACCGGTCGCCATCGCCAGATCAAGGATCGGAATGGTCGCCCCCCGAATATTTGCCACACCGCACACGACAGGACTGGACTTGGGCATCAGAGTCAGTTTGGGGCATTGCAGCACCTCCCGAACCTTGAACACGTTGATCCCATACAGCTGCTGGCCGTCGAGACGGAACAACAACAGCTCAAGGCGATTCTGCCCTACCAGTTGCGTGCGCTGGTTTACCGCATCCATTACACCAGCCATGCACAGACTCCTACACCAACGCTTAAGTGTGTTGCGACGCACATTCATCACTAAACGGCACGGCGCTTGCTTTTTAACTCTTATGAACACAGAACCGACATTTTTCCGACGCCTGACATCAAACGCCCGCAAATTGCTTTGCGCGGTGTCGGCCGTCTGCCTGTTCAACGCTGGCTGCCCTGCCCTTGCTGACGCGGTTACCTTGCCTGACATGCTTATCGGCGTCACTCAGGGCTTTCTTGAATTCACCGTAGAAGACTATTTGGCAACCAGTCAAACGGAAGGCCGCTACGAGATCGAGGTCAAGCAGCTCGATCCACGGCTGCGCATGCCCATGTGTGACAAGGAATTGACAGCCACGCTTGAGAGTCCGGCAAGGCCGCTGGGGCGGGTTACCGTCAAGGTTGCTTGCGAAGGCACGTCCCCCTGGACCGTGTTCGTACCCGCTCAAGTGCGCCTGTTTCGCGACATTGTGACCACCACCCGTGCGCTGCGGCGCGCCGGCATCGTCGAGCCTCAGGATGTGACCCTGCGCGAGCGCGACATCAGCCTGATCAATCAGGGTTACCTGACCTCCGTCGACCAGGCGATCGGGCAGAAGCTTACCCGACCAATGGTCGCCGACCAGGTCATGACCCTGGTGCACATGGAACAGGCAGAAGTCATCAGCAAGGGCGACCAGGTGGTGATTACCGCCCGCAGTGGAACGCTCAGCGTGCGCATGCCGGGTGAAGCGCTGTCCAACGGCGGCTTGCGCGAACAGATTCGGGTGAAAAACCTCAACTCCCAGCGGGTCATCAAGGCGCAAGTCACCGCGCCCGGCCAGGTGGAAGTGGCCATGTAGAACTCTCTGCTTGTGAAGATGTGGCGCGCCACTCGACTGTTCCCTAGACTGTGCCCTATGCAGGGCAAGCGCTGACGCGCGCAAGCTCATTGATAATTGGGCCTAAAGTTTTTCCGGGTATGGCCGAAAACATGGCAAGCGTCCAAATACCCAGAGGTTTTTTGTCATGGTCATCGATTTCAGCCGTTTAAACAGTTCCTCGTCACTTACCGGTAGTACACGTACCAGCGCAGCGAAGGAAACCGCCGAAGCCGGCAAATCCGCGCCGCTGAATACCCCGGCCGAACAGGCCAGTACCGTCAAAAGCGGGGAATCGGTACATCTCAGCAATGAGGCTCAACAGTTGCAGAAGGTCACTGACAAGCTGCGCGATCAGCCTGCCGTCGACAACGCCCGCGTGGCCGAGTTGAAAGCAGCGATTGCCGATGGCAGCTACAAAGTCGACAGCAACCGTGTAGCCAGCAAACTGCTCAACTTCGAAGCCCAGCGCTAGGCCAAGGCCTGCGCCAGGCTTTTGGACGCTTAAAACCCAAGGCCAGCCATGCACGACACTAATTTACTGCAACTGATCACCGACGATTTCGCTCCAGCACAGCACTTGCTGGAGTTACTGCAAACCGAGTCCCTCGCCTTGCATGGTCGCGACATGCCACTGCTCGAAGAGATTCTGGCGCAGAAACAGGCATTGATCATTTTGCTCGATCAGCATGGCCGCAAGCGCAGTGAAATCCTCGCCAGCCTCAACCTGCCGACCAACCGCAACGGCCTGGAGCAACTTGCCAGCCATTCGAGCATTGGCGATCAGCTGTTGGAACAAAGCGATGTATTGACCGATCTTCTGGCTCAGTGCCAGGCGGCCAACGTCAAGAATGGCCAGTCGATCCTGGTGCAACAGGCCGCGACGGCCAATCAGCTGAAAATCCTCAACGGCGGCGAGCCGCCAGCGCTCTACGATGCGCGCGGATCAACCTCCATGCTTGCGAAGCCACGCCCGCTCAGTCAGGCTTGAACCTGCTGAAAAGCGCGCACTATCAAGACGCGCAACATGCTGGCAATATGCTGGCCAGTCGTAGTCATATTTTGTCTGGAGATTGATGAACCGTGTTCAATGCCTTAAGCGCGGAAGATGCTCCGCAGCCACCCAAGGTGCTCACCACGCCGTTGGAGATCTCCGGCAACCTGCGCCAGCTGCAAGACAGCCATGATCCGCTGATCATCACGTTCCATGAGCGCAGCCAGCGCTTCCAGAGTTATCTGGTGGACATTGACCGTGACAGCAACATGATTGCCCTGGACGAAATGATTCCCCGCGATGGTGAACGCTTCCTGCTCGCCGGCGAACCGTTCAAGGTCGAAGGCTTTCACGACGGCGTGCGTATTGCCTGGGAAAGCAACGGCCCGTTGACCATCGACGAATCCGGTGGCGGTCGCTGCTACCGTGGCGCCCTGCCCGCCGAGGTGGTTTACCACCAGCGTCGCAATGCATTCCGCGCAGCATTGAAGCTGGCACAACTGGTCAACGTCGATCTGGGCGGTGAAAAGCTCAAGTCGCCGATCAGCGGCAAGCTATTGGACATCTCAGCCACCGGCTGCAAGTTGCGCTTCGAAGGCGACATCACGGACAGCCTGCAACTGGGTCAGGTCTATGACCGCTTCATCGCCGCCCTGCCCTTTGGCAACATGACGGCACCCGTCGAGCTGCGTTACCTGCACTTCGAAGAAAGGATCTCCATCACCTTCGCCGGCGTACGCTTTCACAACATGAGCGGGCTGGTACAGCGGCAGGTCGAGCGGTTCGTCTATCAGCTTCAGCGTGAAGCGCGACGCTTCGACAAAGACGACATGTAATACGACGCTTCAATAGAAAACGGGCAGTCCCTTGCGGTGACTGCCCGTTTTTTTATGCGTTGTTTTTATGCATTAAGGTCTGGCCTCGGTAAAACTTTGCTCGCGAGCTGCATCAGGGTCTTCGGGCGGCGGATCGGTTTCGGGCTCTGATTCGGGTTCCGGGTCCGGCTCAGGGTTGATCGGGTTTTGCATCTGATCCTGAACCACCTGCTCATCGACACGCGGGTCGAGGCAAGCGACCAACGGCGAACTCGACATACTGTCCGGCATGGCGACGTGATGCAGCGGTGCATCGTCGACCTGATGCAGGTTGGTCACCGCTTTCGGGCGAATCCGCCACACCAGCACCAACGCGAAGAAACTGAAGAAGGCATAGAGCATGTGGCTACCGAACAGTTTCATCAGCACCCCCGCCACCAGCGGCCCGATACTGGCGCCGACACCGTAGGTCACCAACAGCATCGCTGTCAGGGACACCCGGCGATCACCCTCGACGTGGTCGTTGGAGAATGCCACCGCCAGCGGATACAGGCAGAACATCACCAGCGAACAGCAGAACCCGGTGATGAACAAAATCTCCAGCGGTACCTGTTGCATGATTGCCAGCGGCAACGCGGTAAGCGCCAGGACCAGCGCAAAACAGCGGATCAACAGCGCCCGGTCATAACGGTCGGACAGCCAGCCCAACGGCCATTGCACCAGCAACCCCGCAAAAATGCAGCTACCCATGAACAGACCGACCTGCTCCGTGGACAATCCCTGCTGCGAGGCATACAGCGGTGCCAGACCGTAGAACGAACCGATGATCAGCCCCGCCCCCAGCACCGTGCTCAACGACTGCGGCACGCGCTTGATGAAGAACCGTGGCTCCATCGGTGCCGGGTGCAATGGCGCCGGGTGAATCCGCCGGGTCAGGGCCACCGGCACCAGACAGAGCGCGAAGCACAAGGCGACCAGCATCAGCAGCTCAAGACCCAGGCCCGGGTGCATGACCAGAATCAACTGACCCAGCACCAGCCCCAGGTACGAGGCGATCATGTAGCCGCTGAACACCGTTCCGCGCTGCGAGGCTTCGGCCTGCTCATTGAGCCAGCTTTCGATGACCATGTACTGGCACATCATGCCGAGGCCGACGATGACCCGCAGGAATATCCAGGCAGGCAACCAGTCCACCAGGCCATGGCCCAGCACCGCCGCGCCGACAATCCCGGCGCAGGCCGAATAGGCGCGAATATGCCCGACCCGGGCAATCAGCCGGTGGCCGATCTTGCCACCCAGCACCAGGCCGCAATAGTTGGCCGCCATCAACGCACCGACCCACAGGCTGTCGACGTGATCGGCGGCCAGGCGCAAGGCCAGGTAAGTACTCAACAGGCCAGAGCCGATCAACATCATCAGCGAGGCAAAATAAAGCGCTCGAAAGGGTTTCCAGATTTGGCGCATCGGCGTTCCGAGCGGCTCCTTGCAGTGAGTTTCAGGCTACCGACAAACGATAGCCTGATGTCGACGGATCGTCAGGCCTGGGCCGCTAAAACACGCCGCTCCCAGGGAGTAATTTCATCAAAGAAGCTGGTCAACTCCATGGTCTTCGAGGCGATGTAGCCTTCGATGAACTCCTTGCCAAACAGTTCCTTCGCCAATTGGCTACGTTTCAGACGCTCAAGAGCCGCATGCAAGGTACACGGCAACGAAAGATTGTCCGGCACTTCGAATTCACCCTGAATAGGCTCGCTCGGCTCCAGTTTGTGTTCAATGCCATACAACCCTGCGGCAAGACTGGCGGCGATCGCCAGGTAAGGATTTGCATCAGCCCCCGGCAAGCGGTTCTCGACCCGACGAGCGGCGGGCGAACTGGCCGGAATACGCAATCCGGCCGCACGGTTGTCGTGGGACCAGCAGGCATTATTCGGCGACGCATACGGATGGCACAAGCGCTGATACGAGTTCACGTTCGGTGCGAACAACGCGGTGAAATCCGCCATGCTGGCCTGCTGACCCGCGATGAAATGACGGAAGGTCGCGGTCGGCTCACCAGCCTTGTCGCTGAACACGTTACGCCCGCTGCCGATCTCGATGATGCTCTGGTGAATATGCATCGAACTGCCCGGCGTGTGCGCCAGCGGCTTGGCCATGCAAACCACGGTCAGGCCATGCTTGAGCGCGACTTCTTTAAGCAGATGTTTGAACAGGAGTGTCTGGTCGGCCAGCAGCAGTGGGTCGCCGTGCAGTAAGTTGATCTCGAACTGGCTGACGCCCATCTCGTGCATGAAGGTATCGCGCGGCAAGCCCAGGGCCGCCATGCATGCGTAGACTTCACTGAAGAACGGCCGCAAACCATTATTGGAACTGATACTGAACGCCGAATGACCGTCCTCGCGACGACCGTCCAGGCCCAGCGGCGGCTGGAACGGTTGAGTCGGGTCGGTATTGGGTGCGAAGACAAAAAACTCCAGCTCGGTCGCCACCACCGGCGCCAGGCCGAGGGCCGCGTAACGCGCGATCACGGCTTTGAGTTGGCCGCGGGTCGACAGAGACGAGCTTTCGCCGGTCAACTCATCCGCATCGCAAATGGCCAAGGCGCGCGGCTGCTGGCTCCACGGCAAGCGATGGATCTGTGCAGGGTCGGGCACCAGCGCCAGATCGCCATCATCGCTGCCGTAAAAGCGCGCTGGCGGGTATCCGCCCATGATGCATTGCAGCAGCACACCCCGCGCCATCTGCAAACGTCGTCCTTCGAGGAAGCCCTCGGCGGTCATTACCTTGCCGCGGGGTACGCCATTCAAATCCGGCGTAACACATTCGATCTCATCAATGCCCGTCAATCGCTCCGCGAATGAACTATGGCCATCGGTTGTCATGACGCAATCCTTTGTTGTTGTGCAAGCCGCGAACGGCGACCCGTACAAAATAGGCTCCGCCTGTTCGGAATATCAAGCACCGCACAAAAAGAAAATCATTGGCTGAACACCTCTGATTTTCGGCCACCACAATCCGGTAGGAGCTGGCGAAGCCTGCGATCTTTTGATCTTGCCTTTAGTTTAGACAGCAACGTCAAAAGATCGCAGGCTCCGCCAGCTCCTAGGGGGGGATGTGCCCGTCAGGGGAGGTAAAGGCTGAACACGCCGCCGCCCAGCGGGCCGCCATTGCTGATTTCGGTGCGTCCACCCTCGCCATTGCGTTGATGAAGTGCGGCAATCCGCCCGGCAAAATACAGGCCCAGGCCAGTGCTTCCGCTGCTGTGGTTGATGCCCTGCACGTAATCGGCCTGACGCTCGATCATTTCGGGTGGATAACCCTCGCCATCGTCGTTGACGGTCAGCACCAGTTGCCCGGCTTCATCGCTGACGCTGATCAACACCGCGTGGCGGGCGTAACGAATGGCGTTGTTGATGCTGTTGCCCAGCACCGAAGCAATCAGTTCCCGGTCGAAGAAACCCAAAGGGCTCAACGGTTCCACTTCATAGGTCGCCATGATGCCGCGACTGGCAAACACGTCCTGATGGCAGGCCAATTGCGCTTCGATGAAGTCATCCAGTTCATGGTAGGCCGGTTGCAACGGCATCTGGTTGACGCCGAGTTTGTACAGCCCCAGCAACTGCACCAGCATGCCATTGAGATGCGCGAACTCGAATTCGATCACGCCCTGCTCCGGGGTGTGCTGCTGCGGATCCGGCAAGCGCGCCAACCATTGGCTGTGGGCCTGCATCAGCATCGCCAGAGAGTTCTTCATGTCGTGCACGGTGGAGGCAATCACCGTGGAAAAATCGAGTGCCTGTTCGCTGTCGTTCATTCGCCAAACGCCTTGCTTCGCAACTTCTGATAACGGGGAAAACGCGCATCGGAGTCGGGCATCAGGCCGACCATTTTCAGGCACGTCCGACATTCCTCCAGCTCCGCCGAGGGGACACTGGTGTCGGTGCCATGCAGCAGCGACTGCGCCATGTTCAGCGCGATACTGATGTTCTTGGGTTGCAGCGCCAGGGCTTTGCGGAACACCTGCCGCGCCTCCACCAGGTTGCCGGTCTTGTACACCCGCACGCCCTGACGGTTGAGGTCGGCAGCGGCGTTGCCGGAGTTGAGAATGGTCGGATCGTCGGTCAACTTGGCGATGCCCTTCATCACCGTCGGGTCGTCGCCGTAGATTTCCGCGCAGTTTTTCAGCATCGAGGCACCGGCGCTGGCCTGGCCGAGCATCTGCAGTTGCTTGGCCACCAGCAGCGCCGCTTCGGCGCTCATGAACTGCTCCATGCCATCGAGGCGCATCATCGCCTGCTCGGTGAGCTTCTCGGCGGTCTCGGCATCGTTGAGCAGCAGGCTGGTGGCTTTCATCAACCGCGCACGAATCTGCAGACCCGGGTCGGAAGGGTTTTCCTTGGCCACCGCACTCAGCGTCGTGTTGATTTCCAGTCGAGTCCGGGTATCCAGACCTTTTTCGCTGCCTTTACTGATCAAGGCATGGGCCAGGCCAAGGTTGCTCTCCGCATCCTTGAAACGTGACTGCGCGCCCTGCGCCACGGCCTGGCGATAGGCTTTGGAGGCGGTGTCGAAATCTTCGTTGGCCATCGCCAACTTGCCCAACTGCGCTTGCCGGCGCACCGCCAGCGGCGACAAACGGATGGCCTCTTCCAGCACACTCTGGGCCGCCTTGGTGTCGCCTTCGGCGACCAGCACATCGGCCATGCCGTCGTAGAGCGCCGGCATCATCGGGAACACTTTCAGGGCTTTTTCATACACGCCTTTGGCCTGAGCGACCTGGCCACGCTTGAACAGCAATTTGCCCAGACCGGCAAACGCCCACGGCAACGGTCGATCAGCAATGATGCTGTCGTAGAGACGCTCCAGCGCCTCGTTCTGATTCAGGTCGCGCAAGGCATCGGCGCGGTAGCGCAGGCACAACGGCGAGTAGCGGATGTCTTGCTTGCACAGGGCGATGCAGGCATTGAGCACTTCAACCGGTTTGCCCCGGTCAAGGGCCTGCAGAATCGGCTTGAGCAAGGTCTTGCGCTGCTCCAGCCGCTCCAGCCGTTGAGCCAGGCCGGAACGGTTGAACGGTTTGGTCAGGTACGCATCGGGTTCGTGTTCCAACGCACTGAGCACCATTGCTTGACTGGTCTCGGCGGTGACCATGACGAACACGGCCTCATGGCTGATCAGCTTCTCGATCATCAGGTCTTCAAGCACCTGCTGACCGTTCTTCTTGCCGTCGCCCAGGTGAAAGTCCTGCAGGATGAAATCGTAGGCCTTCTGCGAACACATACGCAGCGCCTGTTCACCGGAGTCGGCGGTGTCGACATCCTTGACGCCCAGTTCGCGCAGCATGGACCTGACGGAACTGCGGAAATCCGAGAAATCATCGACGATCAAAAAACGCTTTTGGTGATACGACAGCATCGAAGATTTCCAGGCAATTTTAAGAAGAAGACCATGAGTGTTCGGGTTATCGGCCAGTAGTGGCGTTCCCTTAATGAAGTCATGCCGCTCAGTACGCGCTTAATATTTGAAGGTGTTATTGAAAATCGGGATTATCCTGATTTATTAAGGCGCACCCACACCCCACTTGAGTTCGAGGCGTTTCCCCCTCGCCAAAGGCAAGCGTTATGACCACCACTCCCAAGCACTCGGCCCCTGCTCCCGAGCGAAAGGCCCTGAGCCCCAGCACCCTGGATTTTCCGGTGGTGGGCATCGGTGTGTCGGCGGGCGGGCTGCAAGCGATCAAACTGTTCTTTGAAAACATGCCTCAAGACAATGGCATGGCGTTCGTGATCATTCTCCATCTGTCGCCCGACCACCAGAGCATCGCTGACAAGATCATCCAGGAGTCGACCAAGATGCCGGTTCTGCAGGTGACCGAAACGGTGGCCATCGAGAAAAACCGGGTGTACGTCATTTCACCGGCGCAACGGCTGGCAATGAACGATGGCTTTCTGGAGGTCAGCACCACAGACCCGCGCGAAGGTCGCCACGCGTCCATCGATCTGTTCTTCCGTGACCTGGCCGATGTGCACCGCGAGCGCGCCTTCTGTCTGGTGTTGTCGGGCACCGGTTCGGACGGCGCGGTTGGCTTGTCACGGATCAAGGAACAAGGTGGCATTACCCTGGCCCAGGCACCGGAAGATGCCAAATTCGATGGCATGCCTTGCGCCGCCATCGAAACCCGCATGGTTGACCTGGTGCTGCCCGTGGTGGAAATGCCGCAAAAGCTTCTGGAGCTTTGGCGCAACTCCATAGAAATCTGTTTGCCCACCGCCAACGATCCAGAACTGCAAACCATTTTGCTGCGGTGTCCGAGCGTGACGCGGCACTTGCCGAACACGTGCTGCGCGACGTCCTGATTCAGTTGCGCACCGGCACCGGCCATGACTTCAAACACTACAAACGCGCCACCGTGTTGCGCCGGATCGAACGCCGGATGCAGGTGACCCGCCAGCCGGACCTGAGCGCCTATTACCAGTATCTGCAAGCCAACCCCGAAGAAACCAAGGCGTTGCTGGGCGACATGTTGATCGGCGTGACCAACTTCTTCCGTGACAGGGAGGCTTTCGAAGCCCTCGAGCGGGATGTCGTGCCGCAATTGGTCAGCGCTGTCGTGTCCGCGCAACCCGAGAAAGAAGAAATCCGCGTCTGGTCCACGATCATCACCGATGTGCCACCCTCGCGGCTGCGCCACTACTTCATCAAAGCACTGCGCCGCGCAAACTGTCATTCGGCGATATCCATCAACGCGCCCTCGAACAGTCCGCACCACCGAGCGTGATCGTCGACGCCAACGCCGATATTCTGCACATGAGCGAGAGTGCCGGGCGTTTCTTGCGCCATGTCGGCGGAATTGTCGCGCAACTTGCTGACGCTGATTCTTCCGGAACGGCGCAAGCGTGATGAGCGCAGTTGCCTGATCGATCTGGTCGCGCATCCCTACAAGGATGAAAAATCGGACGGCGAATACGTTCTGGTGATTTTCGAAGAAGTCGAGGTCGACCCTTCCGAACGAGCGGCCACCACCGTGCTACAGACGGAAAGCCAGTTGCTGTCCAACCTTGAGCGCGAAAGAACTAGAGACCAGCAAGGAAGAGCTGCTGACGGTCAACTACGAGCTGAAAACCAAGGTCGAAGAAACCGACAGGATCAACGACTACCTGACCAACCTGATCGCCTCCACCGACATCGCCACGGTGTTTGTCGATCGCAGCATGCGCATCAAGTGGTTCACCCCGCGCGCCACTGACATCTTCAGCATGTTGCCGGTGGATACCGGGCGCTCCTTGCTCGACATTACCCATCGCCTGCATTACGAGAACCTGGTCGCAGACGCGTCGCAAGTGTTCGAATCGCTGAACATGATCGAACGCGAAGTCAGCAGCACCGACAACCGCTGGTACATCGCCCGCCTGCTGCCCTATCGCTCCAGCGAAGACCACATCGACGGCACCGTGCTGACGTTCATCGACATCACCAAACGTCGAGCGGCTGAAGAAGAGCTGCGACTAGGCGAAGAACGCATGCGCCTGGTCGCCGAAAGCACTCGCGACTACGCCATCATCACTCTCGATGAGCAGGGCGTGATCACCACCTGGAACAAAGGTGCCGAATTGATCTTCAGCTACAGCAAGGCCGACGCCGAGGGCGCCTATTACGACTTCATTTTCTCGGCTGAAGATCGCGCATCCGGCGTACCTGAAAACGAACTGCTGGCGGTGCGCACCCATGGTCGCAGCGAAGATGAGCGCTGGCATCTGCGCAAGGACGGCAGCCGCTTCTTTTGCAGCGGCGAGGTGACCCTGCTCAGCGGCGATAACCTTCAGGGCTACGTGAAAATTGCCCGGGACCTGACCGGCCATAAGCGCCAGCATGAAGAGCAGAGCCAACAACTGGCCGAAACGCGCAACACCAATTACCTCAAGGACGAATTCTTCGCGGTCATGTCCCACGAACTCAAGCATCCGTTGAACCTGATTCAGCTCAATGCAGAACTGCTGCGTCGCTTGCCGGTGACCAAGTCGGTGGAGCCGGCCGCCAAGGCCGTCAACACCATCTGCGACGCCGTCAACAGCCAGGCACGGATCATCGATGATCTGCTGGATGTTGCCCGGGGGCGCACCGGCAAACTCAAACTGAAACCAATCGCCGTGGATCTGGCCGGTGTGTTGCGCGACATTCACGCCGTCGTGCTCAACGACCGACACGACGCCATCGTCGAACTGCACGTGCCTTCAGGCGCCTGATGGTCCATGCCGACCCGACGCGCCTGGAACAAATTATCTGGAACCTGGTGAACAACGCACTGAAGTTCACGCCCTCCAACGGCCACGTGCAATTGATCGCCAGCCAGGTTGGAAACATGGCCCGGCTGGACGTCAAAGACAACGGTGCAGGCATCGCACCCGAGAATCTCGATCACGTGTTCGACCTGTTCGGCCAGGCTGAAAAGCAGCACGTCAGCCACAACCGTGAAGGCCTGGGAATCGGCTTGTCACTGGTCCGCCAGTTGACCGAGGCCCAACGGGGAACGGTTGAGGTGAACTCTGCCGGGGTGGGAACAGGTTGTACCTTCACGATTTACCTGCCCCTGGCCCACACCAAAGATGAACCGCAATCCCCGACTCAGGTCGAAGAATCCTCTGGCAGGCTGAGTGGTTTGACGATCCTGCTGGTCGACGACTCCGCCGATGTGCTGGAAACCTTGAAAATGCTGCTGGAAATGGAAGACGCGCAAGTGATTGCATTCGATCGACCGGTGGCGGCTTTGGACGCGGCAAAAGCACCCGTTTCGACCTGATCATTTCTGACGTGGGCATGCCGGTCATGAACGGCCACGAGCTGATAAACGCATTGCGTCAGTTGCCGCTCGTCAAAGATGTGCCGGCCATTGCGCTGACCGGCTATGGCGCCCACAGCGACATTCAAAAGTCACAGCAATCGGGCTTTGACCAGCACATTGGAAAACCGCTGTCCTACGATGAGCTGATCGAAACCATTGAGGCTCTGCGACGCTCCCAGACCTGAGACAGAGTCAGCGCAGGTAGGCGCGTTGTACGCAGGCTCGTCGATCGATGGCCTGCCTGAGTCGATCCTTGTGATCAGCCCAGACCCTGGGGTCGACTTTGGTTGAGCGCATCAGCACCAGCATGGCTGCCTTGGCAGCCAAGTACTCCACCCAGGCATCGTCAGACCTGAGCTTCAACGACTCGCGCTCGGTCATTTCCATCCGCCGCAGCGCCAGTACCGACTCATCGGTGATCACCGGACTCAAGGTCAGCTGCACCCGGTGCGGCGAGACGAATTCCTGCGTGTCCGCCACAACTTCCCTCGCCCGCTGCGCCCCCCACTTCAACGCCACACAGTAATGCTCACCCGCGTAGCGGTCATGAAACTCCTCGCAAATCGCCCAGCCATCGGTGTCGTAGACGCCTATAAATACCTGGGTAACCCCCTCATGACTGACCCGTGCCTGCACCTCGATGTGCACGCCATTGCTGAGTACCTCTTCATGCGTATGGAGGGGTAACCGCGTGTTGGTCCACAACCAGAATTTTGTGCCTCTACGCCGCATCGACGTGGCTCCATGAGTTGTGTCTGGAGTAAGGCACAGCAATGACGGACTTTCCATGTAGATCGTCGGGTGATTACGCGTAAAAAAGCCCGCAGGACAGACAATGTCTGGCGGGGCTATTTCATGCCTCAAACGATTTTCGATGTCGCACTCCTGAGACTGTGACAGCCGGGAGCCGTCCGGTAATGCTGTGCGAACTTTCCTGCGGACAAAACAAAACCCCTACCTGCATACGCAGATAGGGGTTTCGGAATTTAATCTTGACGATGACCTACTCTCACATGGGGAAACCCCACACTACCATCGGCGATGCATCGTTTCACTGCTGAGTTCGGGATGGGATCAGGTGGTTCCAATGCTCTATGGTCGTCAAGAAATTCGGTAGCCAGGTCGTGGGCCTTTGCAGGTTCACGCTCCAGCGAATGGGTATGCGATAGTTGGGTGTTTTGTGAGTATCTCGAACTTTCGGTTCGTTTCGTCTTCACACACCGCAATCTGGTGCTCTTTCGCTTTTTAGCTCGAAGCATGCAAATTGCTTGGGTGTTATATGGTCAAGCCTCACGGGCAATTAGTATTGGTTAGCTCAACGCCTCACAGCGCTTACACACCCAACCTATCAACGTCGTAGTCTTCGACGGCCCTTCAGGGGACTCAAGGTCCCAGTGAGATCTCATCTTGAGGCTAGTTTCCCGCTTAGATGCTTTCAGCGGTTATCTATTCCGAACATAGCTACCCGGCAATGCCACTGGCGTGACAACCGGAACACCAGAGGTTCGTCCACTCCGGTCCTCTCGTACTAGGAGCAGCCCCTCTCAAATCTCAAACGTCCACGGCAGATAGGGACCGAACTGTCTCACGACGTTCTAAACCCAGCTCGCGTACCACTTTAAATGGCGAACAGCCATACCCTTGGGACCGGCTTCAGCCCCAGGATGTGATGAGCCGACATCGAGGTGCCAAACACCGCCGTCGATATGAACTCTTGGGCGGTATCAGCCTGTTATCCCCGGAGTACCTTTTATCCGTTGAGCGATGGCCCTTCCATACAGAACCACCGGATCACTAAGACCTACTTTCGTACCTGCTCGACGTGTCTGTCTCGCAGTCAAGCGCGCTTTTGCCTTTATACTCTACGACCGATTTCCGACCGGTCTGAGCGCACCTTCGTACTCCTCCGTTACTCTTTAGGAGGAGACCGCCCCAGTCAAACTACCCACCATACACTGTCCTCGATCCGGATAACGGACCTGAGTTAGAACCTCAAAGTTGCCAGGGTGGTATTTCAAGGTTGGCTCCACGCGAACTGGCGTCCACGCTTCAAAGCCTCCCACCTATCCTACACAAGCAAATTCAAAGTCCAGTGCAAAGCTATAGTAAAGGTTCACGGGGTCTTTCCGTCTAGCCGCGGATACACTGCATCTTCACAGCGATTTCAATTTCACTGAGTCTCGGGTGGAGACAGCGCCGCCATCGTTACGCCATTCGTGCAGGTCGGAACTTACCCGACAAGGAATTTCGCTACCTTAGGACCGTTATAGTTACGGCCGCCGTTTACCGGGGCTTCGATCAAGAGCTTCGCGTTAGCTAACCCCATCAATTAACCTTCCGGCACCGGGCAGGCGTCACACCCTATACGTCCACTTTCGTGTTTGCAGAGTGCTGTGTTTTTAATAAACAGTCGCAGCGGCCTGGTATCTTCGACCGGCATGGGCTTACGCAGTAAATGCTTCACCCTCACCGGCGCACCTTCTCCCGAAGTTACGGTGCCATTTTGCCTAGTTCCTTCACCCGAGTTCTCTCAAGCGCCTTGGTATTCTCTACCCAACCACCTGTGTCGGTTTGGGGTACGGTTCCTGGTTACCTGAAGCTTAGAAGCTTTTCTTGGAAGCATGGCATCAACCACTTCGTCACCCAAAGGGTAACTCGTCATCAGCTCTCGGCCTTAGAATCCCGGATTTACCTAAGATTCCAGCCTACCACCTTAAACTTGGACAACCAACGCCAAGCTGGCCTAGCCTTCTCCGTCCCTCCATCGCAATAACCAGAAGTACAGGAATATTAACCTGTTTTCCATCGACTACGCTTTTCAGCCTCGCCTTAGGGACCGACTAACCCTGCGTCGATTAACGTTGCGCAGGAAACCTTGGTCTTTCGGCGTGGGTGTTTTTCACACCCATTGTCGTTACTCATGTCAGCATTCGCACTTCTGATACCTCCAGCAAGCTTCTCAACTCACCTTCACAGGCTTACAGAACGCTCCTCTACCGCATCACCTAAGTGATACCCGTAGCTTCGGTGTATGGTTTGAGCCCCGTTACATCTTCCGCGCAGGCCGACTCGACTAGTGAGCTATTACGCTTTCTTTAAAGGGTGGCTGCTTCTAAGCCAACCTCCTAGCTGTCTAAGCCTTCCCACATCGTTTCCCACTTAACCATAACTTTGGGACCTTAGCTGACGGTCTGGGTTGTTTCCCTTTTCACGACGGACGTTAGCACCCGCCGTGTGTCTCCCATGCTCGGCACTTGTAGGTATTCGGAGTTTGCATCGGTTTGGTAAGTCGGGATGACCCCCTAGCCGAAACAGTGCTCTACCCCCTACAGTGATACATGAGGCGCTACCTAAATAGCTTTCGAGGAGAACCAGCTATCTCCGAGCTTGATTAGCCTTTCACTCCGATCCACAGGTCATCCGCTAACTTTTCAACGGTAGTCGGTTCGGTCCTCCAGTTAGTGTTACCCAACCTTCAACCTGCCCATGGATAGATCGCCCGGTTTCGGGTCTATTCCCAGCGACTAGACGCCCTATTAAGACTCGCTTTCGCTACGCCTCCCCTATTCGGTTAAGCTCGCCACTGAAAATAAGTCGCTGACCCATTATACAAAAGGTACGCAGTCACCCAACAAAGTGGGCTCCCACTGCTTGTACGCATACGGTTTCAGGATCTATTTCACTCCCCTCTCCGGGGTTCTTTTCGCCTTTCCCTCACGGTACTAGTTCACTATCGGTCAGTCAGTAGTATTTAGCCTTGGAGGATGGTCCCCCCATATTCAGACAAAGTTTCTCGTGCTCCGTCCTACTCGATTTCATGACCAAGAGATTTTCGCGTACAGGGCTATCACCCACTATGGCCGCACTTTCCAGAGCGTTCCGCTAATCTCAAAGCCACTTAAGGGCTAGTCCCCGTTCGCTCGCCACTACTAAGGGAATCTCGGTTGATTTCTTTTCCTCAGGGTACTTAGATGTTTCAGTTCCCCTGGTTCGCCTCTTAAGCCTATGTATTCAGCTTAAGATAACCATCTTATGATGGCTGGGTTCCCCCATTCAGACATCTCCGGATCAAAGTCTGTTTGCCGACTCCCCGAAGCTTTTCGCAGGCTACCACGTCTTTCATCGCCTCTGACTGCCAAGGCATCCACCGTATGCGCTTCTTCACTTGACCATATAACCCCAAGCAATCTGGTTATACTGTGAAGACGACATTCGCCGAAAATTCGATTCTTGCTCATAAAGAGCAACTCACAAATTTTACCTTAGCCTGATCCGTTACCAGTGAAAGTAACGTCCAGTCTATCTTTCTATCACATACCCAAATTTTTAAAGAACGATCTAATCAAAGACTAGAAATCAATATTCATTTTCGAATACTCATTTCTAAACTCTAACGACACAAGCCACCTTAGAGGCTGGCTTATCGTCTTCTTCAATGAATCAAGCAATTCGTGTGGGAACTTATGGAGCAGCTGATGTCGTCGATTAAGGAGGTGATCCAGCCGCAGGTTCCCCTACGGCTACCTTGTTACGACTTCACCCCAGTCATGAATCACACCGTGGTAACCGTCCTCCCGAAGGTTAGACTAGCTACTTCTGGTGCAACCCACTCCCATGGTGTGACGGGCGGTGTGTACAAGGCCCGGGAACGTATTCACCGCGACATTCTGATTCGCGATTACTAGCGATTCCGACTTCACGCAGTCGAGTTGCAGACTGCGATCCGGACTACGATCGGTTTTCTGGGATTAGCTCCACCTCGCGGCTTGGCAACCCTCTGTACCGACCATTGTAGCACGTGTGTAGCCCAGGCCGTAAGGGCCATGATGACTTGACGTCATCCCCACCTTCCTCCGGTTTGTCACCGGCAGTCTCCTTAGAGTGCCCACCATTACGTGCTGGTAACTAAGGACAAGGGTTGCGCTCGTTACGGGACTTAACCCAACATCTCACGACACGAGCTGACGACAGCCATGCAGCACCTGTCTCAATGTTCCCGAAGGCACCAATCCATCTCTGGAAAGTTCATTGGATGTCAAGGCCTGGTAAGGTTCTTCGCGTTGCTTCGAATTAAACCACATGCTCCACCGCTTGTGCGGGCCCCCGTCAATTCATTTGAGTTTTAACCTTGCGGCCGTACTCCCCAGGCGGTCAACTTAATGCGTTAGCTGCGCCACTAAGAGCTCAAGGCTCCCAACGGCTAGTTGACATCGTTTACGGCGTGGACTACCAGGGTATCTAATCCTGTTTGCTCCCCACGCTTTCGCACCTCAGTGTCAGTATCAGTCCAGGTGGTCGCCTTCGCCACTGGTGTTCCTTCCTATATCTACGCATTTCACCGCTACACAGGAAATTCCACCACCCTCTACCATACTCTAGCTTGTCAGTTTTGAATGCAGTTCCCAGGTTGAGCCCGGGGATTTCACATCCAACTTAACAAACCACCTACGCGCGCTTTACGCCCAGTAATTCCGATTAACGCTTGCACCCTCTGTATTACCGCGGCTGCTGGCACAGAGTTAGCCGGTGCTTATTCTGTCGGTAACGTCAAAACACTTACGTATTAGGTAAATGCCCTTCCTCCCAACTTAAAGTGCTTTACAATCCGAAGACCTTCTTCACACACGCGGCATGGCTGGATCAGGCTTTCGCCCATTGTCCAATATTCCCCACTGCTGCCTCCCGTAGGAGTCTGGACCGTGTCTCAGTTCCAGTGTGACTGATCATCCTCTCAGACCAGTTACGGATCGTCGCCTTGGTGAGCCATTACCTCACCAACTAGCTAATCCGACCTAGGCTCATCTGATAGCGCAAGGCCCGAAGGTCCCCTGCTTTCTCCCGTAGGACGTATGCGGTATTAGCGTCCGTTTCCGAGCGTTATCCCCCACTACCAGGCAGATTCCTAGGCATTACTCACCCGTCCGCCGCTCGCCACCAGGTACAAGTACCCGTGCTGCCGCTCGACTTGCATGTGTTAGGCCTGCCGCCAGCGTTCAATCTGAGCCATGATCAAACTCTTCAGTTCAAACATCTTTGGGTTTTTAAGAAACCCTAAACTTGGCTCAGCAATCGTTGGTTACATCTTTGATTTCTCGCGGAGTAACTTGTGATGCTGATAATCTTGTTGACTATCAGTCTGACTCCACAAGCACCCACACGAATTGCTTGATTCAGTTGTTAAAGAGCGGTTGGTTAAGATCTTTCGTCTCAACCGAGGCGCGCATTCTACAGCAAACGCCCTCAAGTAGCACCCTTAAAAGCTCCTAATTTTATTAATAAAATCAATCACTTAGGCCTGAAACAACATCAAGCTGCTCGTTAGCGGGAGGCAAATAGTACAGGATTAAAATACGTGGTCAACCCCCATCTAAAAATTCTTTTTCTTACCAAAGAGCCTAGGCCGAATTCAGCCCTTGGCGAGCGCCAGTTTTGGGTCAACAGCACTGCCCTCTGACAGACGCAATTGTGGCCAGAGCGAACTTATCAGCGTATCCATACCTTTCCTTAATATGAAGGAACGGTTATGAAAAAGCCCCGCCAGAGAGTTATCTGAGCGGGGCTTTTTTATGCCTGAAGCAATCCGCCTGCACCCACCCAGCACCCATGAGGGTTTATCGGAGGGGTCATGAATTTCTAGAGGCCTTGAGTTATATGGTGTCCCAGGGCAGGTTCGAACTGCCAACCTTCCCCTTAGGAGGGGGATGCTCTATCCAATTGAGCTACTGAGACACAGATCGACCACAAAGAAACACGGTGCGATAGACGGCGTGCATGTTAACGGGCAGGCCCGCTTTTGTCATGTCGTCCGTTGGGCTTTTTAAGTGTAGGCAGACGCCTCGCAGGAGCGCGGCTTTGTTTACCGTGCAAATTGCATCACCGCAAAAAGCCATCATTGCAAAATGCAATGCGAGCACTTCGGAAAAATATCTTAATTCATTGTTTTTAAAGGATTTAATTATCGTTAGACTCTTGGCATGCGGGCTGCTTTAGCTGTTCTCGAAGAACAACGGAGGCAAGCCTCATGAACAGCGCCCTTTTACTCTCGATCGCGATCGCTCTAGTGATTCTGTTGGGCTTTCATTTTGTCCCCGAGAGCGGTGTTGAGCCGGTTGCTCAACGCATGCCTCATTACCTTCAGGTGCAAAGAGCACCTCAACTGGCGGTAATGAGCGATCAGCGCAGCTTTGTCAGGCAAGAGGTGAGCCAAGAAGGCATTCTGCTGCCAGCTCAGTCTTCAGAACGTTTGGTATTTTGAATCACCCCATCAGGAGCACCGCATGTCCAAATCAGCCGCAGGGTTTTTCATCCTCGCCTTACTGAGCGGCATTCTTCATCTGTCAGTGGTCCAGGATACGATCCTTACCCTGCCTTTGATCGCCAGCGGCGTGTTCGGTGCGCTGTTTGTGCTGGCGCTGATTGCCGGGCGCAAGATCAAGTTCGATCCGGTACTGCGTTAATCCTCAACAGGTCCAGCAAATTGGCAACTGTGGTGGACAGTTCACCTGAATTGTCGAGTCGATGGATCCGCGTGTCTCCGTTTGAACCCTCTGCCGTGAATAACCCATTGCGATGCAGCCTCGCTTCAATCTCAGCAAAACTTTCGCGACCACGGCGCAGCAGGCGCTCTCGCAGGACTTCATCCTTGACCGTCAATAGAACCGGCAATAGCGTTGGATACCGGTGCAGCGCCTGAGCCAGATGGCCGCGAGAGCCGTTGAGCAAGACATGCCGACCGTCATTGAGCCATTGATCTATTTCGATCGGAATACCGTAATCCAGGCCATTGGCGTTCCAGCACAGCGCGAAATCGCCCTCGACTCTGTGTTGCTCGAACTCTTCCCGGGAAACGCCAATCGCATCTTCGCCCACTGATTCGGCCGAACGCGTGATGACCCGACGCACCACTTCACAATTGAGCGTCTGCAACGGCTCTCGAGCGGCTTCGATGAGGCTGTCCTTGCCGGACCCAGAAGGCCCCATCAAGTAAATCAGCCTGCCATCCATCCTGAAATCACCTCCCACTGCACGTCTTCCCCTAGTAAATCGGCCAATTGCCACTATCCTGTACAAGTAAGGAACACCGATCGAATCTGCACAGCATGCGCCTTCAGGCGTCCCAGGACATCACCTGTCGGGCAAGGGGAGGCGGTCAGTAATACGGACCAGCGCAAACTTTTCAAACCAGTCCGCATTTCTGATAATTGGTGCTGGCATAACGCCTTTATCCAGTTCAATATTTGTCACAGAATTGACGCCAACGAACTGGCTACTTTGAGGCATGATGCGAGCCTTTATCAATTCAGGTTGAACATTTGGCCAGACCGCTTGTCCTATCAGACATCCTGCGGCCAATCCCGAGAACCGCTCCCCTGAACTAACCGGTTAAATATATGCGCCCATTGAAACAGGCAATTTATTCCAGCCGTACGGCTGACAAGTTCGTCGTACGTCTGCCAGACGGAATGCGTGAACGCATTGCCGAGGTGGCTCGCAATCATCATCGCAGCATGAACTCCGAAATCATCGCGCGCCTTGAGCAGAGCCTTATTCAGGAAGGCGCGCTGGGCGAAGAATTGAGCATGCGCCTGGACAGCCCGGAGCTGTCATTGCACGAACGTGAACTGCTGCAACGCTTCCGCCAACTCTCCCACCGTCAGCAGAACGCACTTGTTTCGCTGATTGCGCATGATGCCGAAATGGCCGCAGACGCTTCCTGATTTCATCCGAAAGTTCAAGCCAGCTTAATTGCTGGCTTTTTTTTGCCTGAAATTCAGGCATAAAAAACCCGCCGATTGGCGGGTTTCTGATGTCGGTAAGTCAGAGCAGGAAGATCGTCGCCAACCCGAGAAAGATGAAGAACCCGCCACTGTCCGTCATGGCGGTGATCATCACACTGGCGCCCATCGCAGGATCGCGCCCAAGCCGCGCCAGGGTCATGGGAATCAACACCCCCGCCAATGCCGCCAGCAACAGGTTGAGCGTCATGGCAGCGGTCATCACTACCCCCAGAGACCAACTGCCATACAGCAGATAGGCGACGACGCCGATCACACCGCCCCACACCAGGCCATTGATCAGCCCTACCGCCAATTCCTTGCGCATCAGGCGCGAAGTATTGCCGGTACTGACCTGATCCAGCGCCATGGCCCGAACGATCATGGTGATCGTCTGGTTACCCGAGTTACCACCGATACCCGCCACGATCGGCATCAGTGCCGCCAACGCCACCAATTTCTCGATGGAGCCTTCGAAAAGACCGATCACCCGGGATGCGATGAACGCGGTGATCAGGTTAATTGCCAGCCAGGCCCAACGGTTACGCAGGGATTTCCAGACTGACGCAAAAATATCCTCCTCTTCACGCAGACCCGCCATGTTGAGAACTTCGTTTTCGCTCTCTTCACGAATCAGGTCGACCATTTCGTCGATGGTCAGACGGCCGATCAACTTGCCGTTTTTGTCGACTACGGGCGCCGAGATCAAGTCGTAACGTTCGAACGCCTGAGCAGCGTCATAGGCGTCTTCGTCCGGATGAAAACTCACCGGGTCGCTGGCCATGACTTCAGAAACCTGTTTTTCCGGGTCATTGACCAGCAAACGCTTGATTGGCAGCACGCCCTTGAGCACGCCGTCGTAATCGACCACGAACAGTTTGTCCGTGTGGCCAGGCAGCTCTTTGAGGCGGCGCAGGTAACGCAAAACCACTTCGAGGCTGACGTCCTCACGGATCGTCACCATCTCGAAGTCCATCAGCGCACCGACCTGCTCCTCGTCGTAGGACAACGCAGAGCGTACGCGCTCACGCTGTTGACCATCGAGGGTTTCCATCAGCTCGTGGACGACGTCTCGCGGCAGCTCGGAGGCCAGGTCAGCAAGTTCGTCGGCGTCCATGTCCTTGGCCGCAGCCAGGAGCTCGTGATCATCCATGTCGGCGATCAGCGTTTCACGAACCGAATCGGATACTTCGAGCAGAATGTCGCCGTCGCGATCGGCCTTGACCAATTGCCAGAGCGTCAGACGATCGCCCAGCGGCAAGGCTTCAAGGATGTAGGCGACGTCGGCGGAGTGCAGATCATCGAGTTTGCGTTGCAACTCGACGAGGTTTTGTCGGTGAACCAGGTTCTCGACCCGGTCGTGATGCGGACCTTCCTGGCGGTGAGTCAGGTCTTCGACCACCCGCTGACGCTGCAGCAGCTCAACAACTTGAGCGAGGCGGTCCTGCAAGCTTTCCTGCGTTTTCTTTACTTCAACTTCAGACATAGGCGAACTCCACTCCCAGCAGCGGGGCACGCCGGAAGGATCAATCAGTCAATTCATGATTGGAAAAACGGGGTACTGAGTAACTACTGGGTAAGTCCATGGAGGTATTCCACAAGCCCCGGCGGGGCTGACGGGCGCAATGATACACCGCCCGACGGTTTTAAACGTTAAAAAATCGTGGCTGAAACAAGCGCTTGCAAGACAAACCTGAGCACTGCCTGATCCATCAAACTGCGACGACTCATCCTGAAAAGAAAACACACCACAGCCGAAAAATGTAACGACTACCCTTCAGATGGACCGTCATGGAGGACGTTTGATGCGATCGAATGCACATTATTTTTTATTGATCACCCTGCTCTGCCCGTCGCCCTGGGCGCTTGCCACGACCGTTCACCGCTGCGAGGCGGCCAACGGGCGCATTACCTTCACTACGTTGAGCTGTACGGCCGGAGACAGCCTTTCGCTTCAGGATGTCCGCACCTTCACACCGGGCAGCGTGACCGCTCTCATGCCGGAAGCCGGCATTCGCGAAACATCAGGTATGAAAATCAAAAGGAGAGATCCGACCGTCGTCGGCAAGACCGAGGACAAATGTGGAAACCTCATCAGCGCTAAAGAACGCCGCGAAGCGATCACCAATCAGCGGATTGTTGCCGGCATGAGTCAGCAGGATGTCGAGAGCGCCCTTGGCAAGCCAGACAAGATCAGTATTCGCAATTCGGCCACGAGCTACCGTTACGACACCCAGCGAGGTCGTAGCGCACACGTTGAGTTCGATGAGAGAGGATGCACCAAGGGTAAAGCCAAATCCCAGACGGCAAAAAGCCCGCGTTAAACGCGGGCTTTTTGGTGTTTGGTGCACTCGACAGGATTCGAACCTGTGACCGCTCGGTTCGTAGCCGAGTACTCTATCCAGCTGAGCTACGAGTGCATTTGTGTTTTTATACCAGATCACAACTGGTTGAAGCCAAGTCATTCACATTACTGCAAACAACTCTTAAATGGTGCACTCGACAGGATTCGAACCTGTGACCGCTCGGTTCGTAGCCGAGTACTCTATCCAGCTGAGCTACGAGTGCATTTGTTGCCGCGCATTATAGGCCGTTTAATCTCTATGTAAAGCACTTTTTCTAGTAATTTCAAACACTTACCGAAGAAGCTAGATTACAACGTACTACGCAAATAATGGCGGAGAACGGGGGATTCGAACCCCCGACACCCTTTTGAGGTGTACTCCCTTAGCAGGGGAGCGCCTTCGGCCACTCGGCCAGCTCTCCGCAACACGGGGCGTATATTAACCAGCTTCTTCCCCGTTTGCAAACATAAAAAACGATAAAAATTAATGGCTTGGTTCTTCGTCCTTCTCTTTCTTTATACGCAGGTAAATTTCCTCACGGTGGACCGCAACCTCTTTCGGGGCGTTGACACCAATACGCACTTGATTTCCTTTGACGCCGAGCACGGTCACGGTGATTTCGCCATCACCAATAATCAGGCTTTCTGCGCACCGACGAGTCAGAATCAGCATACCTTTCTCCTCACGCATTTCATTTCAGGGACAACAGTCTGCAAAAAAAAGGCACTCGACCTACAACCGGAACGATCGCAGCCCTACATGCCTGAGTATTGACTAGCGCGAGCAAAAGAACAGCCTCGAGTCGCACCATTCAAAAAAACAAAAGGGCGCGGTCAGACCGCGCCCTTCGGTTAACGCATCACTCGCCCTGACGGGCCGGTGCGTCCAGTTCGAATGCGGTATGCAGAGCGCGCACAGCCAGCTCCAGATACTTCTCTTCGATCACTACGGAGACTTTGATTTCCGAAGTCGAGATCATCTGGATGTTGATGCTTTCTTTCGCCAGGGATTCGAACATGCGGCTGGCCACACCTGCGTGGGAGCGCATGCCGACACCGACGATCGACACCTTGGCAATCTTGATGTCGCCAACGACTTCACGGGCACCGATCTCGCGAGCGGTGTTTTCCAGCACGGTTTGCGCGGCCTGGAAGTCATTGCGATGCACGGTGAAGGTGAAGTCGGTGGTGTTATCGTGCGCAACGTTCTGCACGATCATGTCGACTTCGATGTTCGCGGCACTGATCGGGCCGAGAATCTTGAACGCAACGCCCGGGGTGTCTGGCACGCCACGGATGGTCAGCTTGGCTTCATCGCGGTTGAAAGCGATGCCGGAAATGATCGGCTGTTCCATGGTTTCCTCTTCATCAATAGTAATGAGGGTGCCCGGACCCTCCTTGAAGCTGTGCAGTACGCGCAGCGGAACGTTGTACTTGCCGGCGAATTCCACCGCACGGATCTGCAACACCTTGGAACCGAGACTGGCCATTTCCAGCATCTCTTCGAAGGTAATCTTGTCCAGGCGCTGAGCCACGGACACCACACGCGGGTCGGTGGTGTAGACGCCGTCGACATCGGTGTAGATCTGGCATTCGTCAGCCTTCAAGGCTGCCGCCAGGGCCACGCCGGTGGTGTCGGAACCGCCACGACCGAGGGTGGTGATGTTGCCGTGCTCGTCGACACCCTGGAAACCGGCGACAACAACCACACGACCGGCCTTCAGATCGCCACGAATCTTCTGTTCATCAATCTGCAAGATACGCGCTTTATTGTGAGCGCTGTCCGTCAGAATCCGCACCTGACTGCCTGTGTAAGACACCGCTGGCACGCCGCGCTTGATCAGCGCCATGGCCAACAGCGCAATCGTCACCTGCTCACCGGTGGAGACGATTACATCCAGCTCACGAGGAACTGGTTGGCCGTCGCCACTGATTTGCTTGGCCAGATCGATCAGACGGTTGGTTTCGCCGCTCATTGCAGACAGCACAACCACCAGGTCATCGCCGGCCTCGCGGAATTTCTTAACCTTGTCGGCGACCTGCTCGATTCTCTCGACAGTGCCGACCGAGGTGCCTCCAAATTTCTGTACGATCAAAGCCATTTCAAAGCCGCCTCTGCCCATGAAGGGCGCCCAAATAATCACTCAAACAGCGTTCGGGCCCGCCACTAGACTGCGGGCCGGACACACTGCCTTATAAACCCTGCTCTACAAATGGAACAGTCAGGGCCAATGCCGCATCCAGTGCGCCAGCGTCAGTACCACCGCCTTGCGCCATATCTGGACGACCACCGCCCTTCCCGCCCACTGCCGCAGCGGCTTGCTTCATCAAATCACCGGCTTTGAGTTGGCCAGTCAGGTCTTTGGTTACGCCTGCAACCAGAACGACCTTTTCCTCATGGACACTGCCGAGCAGGATCACTGCGCGGCCGAGTTTGTTTTTCAGTTGATCGACCAGCGCCAGCAGCGCCTTGCCGTCCTGACCGTCCAGACGCACGGCCAGCACTTTCACGCCTTTGACATCCAGGGCAGAAGCCGACAGATCGTCGCCCGCCGCGCTGGCAGCCTTGGCCTGCAACTGCTCGAGTTGCTTCTCCAGCAGACGGTTGCGCTCCAGCACAGCCGACAGCTTGTCGATCAGGTTGTCGCGGCTACCCTTGACCAGGTTGGCCGCTTCCTTGAGTTGTTCTTCAGCAGCGTTCAAGTATGCCAGCGCCGCGGCGCCAGTGACCGCTTCGATACGACGCACGCCGGAAGCCACACCGCCTTCACTGATAATCTTCAGCAGGCCGATGTCGCCGGTACGGTTGGCGTGGATACCACCGCACAGCTCGACGGAGAAATCACCGCCCATGCTCAGTACGCGCACATTGTCGCCGTACTTCTCGCCGAACAGCGCCATGGCGCCCTTCTGCTTGGCGGTTTCGATATCGGTTTCTTCGGTTTCAACTTCGGAGTTTTTGCGAATCTCGGCGTTGACGATGTCTTCCAGAGCCTTCAACTGCTCAGGTTTGATGGCTTCGAAGTGGCTGAAGTCGAAGCGCAGGCGCTGACTGTCGACCAACGAGCCTTTCTGCTGAACGTGCTCGCCCAACACCTGACGCAATGCCGCGTGCAGCAAGTGAGTCGCCGAGTGGTTCAGCGAAGTCGCGTGACGCACTTCGGCATCAACATGAGTCTCTACCGGCGCGCCGATGGTCAGGCTGCCCGACGCCAGCACCCCGTGATGCAAGAAGGCGCCACCGGTTTTGGTGGTGTCGCGTACGTCAAAGCGCGCGTTGCCGACCTGAAGGAAACCGCAGTCGCCAATCTGACCGCCGGATTCAGCGTAGAACGGCGTCTGGTTCAGTACGACCACACCCTCTTCGCCTTCGCTGAGTACGTCGACCGACTGGCCATCTTTATAGAGACCAACGACTTTCGCCGAACCTTTAGTCGCTTCATAGCCGGTGAATTCGGTGGCCTCATCAACCTTGACCAGGCTGTTGTAGTCCATGCCGAAGGAGCTGGCGGAACGGGCACGGACGCGCTGGGCTTCCATTTCGCGCTCGAAGCCTTCTTCGTCGATGGTCAGGCTGCGTTCGCGAGCGATGTCGCCGGTCAGGTCCATCGGGAAACCGTACGTGTCGTAGAGTTTGAACACTACGTCGCCCGGCACCACGTCGCCTTTGAGCTCGGCCAGATCCTGCTCGAGGATTTTCAGGCCCTGCTCCAGGGTCTTGGCGAACTGCTCTTCTTCAGCTTTCAGTACGCGCTCGATGTGCGCTTGCTGGGATTTCAGCTCAGGGAAGGCTTCGCCCATCTCGGCGACCAGTGCCGCAACGATCTGGTAGAAGAAGCTGCCCTTGGCGCCCAGCTTGTTGCCGTGACGGCAGGCGCGACGAATGATCCGGCGCAGCACGTAGCCGCGACCTTCGTTGGACGGCAGCACGCCGTCGGCAATCAGGAAACCGCACGAGCGAATGTGGTCGGCGACGACTTTCAGCGACGCCTGATTGTCGTTGGTGCAGCCGATGGCCTTGGCCGATGCGCTCAGCAGGCTCTGGAACAGGTCGATTTCATAGTTCGAGTGAACGTGCTGCAGCACGGCACTGATCCGCTCCAGGCCCATGCCGGTATCGACCGACGGCGCTGGCAGCGGGTGCAACACGCCATCGGCGGTGCGGTTGAACTGCATGAACACGTTGTTCCAGATTTCAATGTAACGGTCGCCGTCTTCTTCCGGCGAGCCCGGTGGGCCGCCCCAAATGTCGGCGCCGTGATCGTAGAAAATCTCGGTGCAAGGACCGCACGGGCCGGTATCGCCCATGGTCCAGAAGTTGTCGGACGCGTACGGCGCGCCTTTGTTGTCGCCAATACGAACCATGCGCTCGGCCGGAACGCCGATTTCCTTGGTCCAGATGTCGTAGGCCTCGTCATCGCTGGCGTAGACGGTGACCCAGAGCTTTTCTTTCGGCAGGTTCAGCCACTTGTCGGACGTCAGGAAGTTCCAGGCGTAGGTGATCGCATCGCGCTTGAAGTAATCACCGAAGCTGAAGTTACCCAGCATTTCGAAGAATGTGTGGTGACGGGCGGTATAACCGACGTTTTCCAAGTCGTTGTGCTTGCCGCCGGCGCGCACGCATTTCTGGCTGCTGACCGCGCGGGTGTACGCGCGTTTTTCCTGGCCCAGGAAGCAGTCCTTGAACTGGTTCATCCCCGCGTTAGTGAACAGCAGGGTTGGGTCGTTGCCCGGAATCAAAGAGCTGGAGGCTACACGGGTGTGGCCTTGCTCTTCGAAGAAGCGAAGGAAGGCTTCACGGATTTCTGCGCTTTTCATTAGGTTCTTCCACGGAGGCTGCGGCCAAAGGCCTGTGCGAAACGTCAACAGACGAAGCGACGGCAAAGGGCCGCATTATATCGGCCCTGCGCGCGGGGTACAGCGTGTTTATACGATAGAAACGGTCAATTGGACCGCTAACGCTATCAGTTGCGCGAAAACTCGACGAATGTCGCGACGACCTGCTCGATTTGAGCACGGCTGACGTCCATGTGCGTGACCATGCGCAGACGTCCGGCAGCGCTCAGCTTGATCCCGCGTTCGGCGGCAAACGCCTTGATGGCCTCGGCCTTGTCGCCCATCTGCACGTAAACCATGTTGGTCTGCACCGGCTCAACCTCGTAACCCGCCGCTCGCAAGCCTTCGGCCAGCAACTGCGCATTGGCGTGGTCGTCAGCCAGACGCTGAACATGGTTATCCAGCGCGTACAAACCTGCCGCCGCCAGAATCCCGGCCTGGCGCATGCCGCCGCCGACCATCTTGCGCAGGCGTCGCGCCTTGCCGATCAACTCGACCGAGCCACACAGCACCGAACCGACCGGCGCGCCCAGGCCTTTGGACAGACAGACCGAGACGGAATCGAAATACTGGGTGATCTCGCGGGCATCGACACCCAATTTGACCGCCGCGTTGTACAGCCGCGCGCCGTCCAGGTGCAGCTGCAACCCATGTTCACGGGTAAAGCTTCGAGCCTGCGCCAGATACTCCAGCGGCAAAACCTTGCCCTGCATGGTGTTTTCCAGCGCCAGCAAACGGGTGCGGGCGAAGTGGAAGTCATCCGGTTTGATCGCAGCTGCCACGTGCGCCAGGTCCAGCGAGCCGTCGGCCTGCACTTCCAGCGGCTGTGGCTGGATCGAACCGAGCACGGCCGCACCGCCGCCTTCGTACTTATAGGTGTGAGCCTGCTGGCCGACGATGTATTCGTCACCGCGTTCGCAGTGGGCCATCAAGCCCAGCAGATTGCTCATGGTGCCCGTAGGAACAAACAGCGCTGCAGCAAAACCCAACTGATTCGCAAGCTCGGCTTCCAGTCGATTGACCGTCGGATCTTCGCCGTAAACGTCGTCACCGGTGGCCGCTGTGGCCATCGCGTCGAGCATCCCTGCGGTCGGTTGGGTGACGGTGTCGCTGCGAAGATCAATAACGCTCATGAATCTGGCCTCGGTAAGCAGGGAAAATCCCTTTCAGTCAGGAATTACTGCGGTCATGCCGACGAATAATCAACCCTTGGGTACGAAAAGGCTTCTTGAACTGACGAAAAAATCGATAGCAATCATCAGATAGCAGCAATGCACAGGTGAGAAATATGTGTTAAAAACGCTTCGCCGCCAAACAATCTGGCGGCAAAACGTTCTCAGGGCGGGGTGCAACTCCCCACCGGCGGTAATTGCGCGCAATGCGCATAGCCCGCGAGCGCTTGGCGACAGGCACGGCAATGGCTGTGATGGCGGCAAGGTCAGCAGACCCGGTGTGATCCCGGGGCCGACGGTCATAGTCCGGATGAAGAGAGAACGGGATTGGCGCCAAAGGGCCGTCCGCAGGCATTCGTGCGAGCGTGCGTACCCTTAAATCCCATTCGATTCATATGCCCTGTTTTTTACATAAACAGGAGTCAGAACATGCAACCCACCGCAATCGATAGCAAAAGCAAAAACCATCAGGGCGAGCGCGTTGCGTTCATCCAGGCCTGCTGGCACAAGGAAATCGTCGATCAGAGCCGTAAGGGCTTTGTGGCCGAAATGATTGCTCAGGGTTATCAGGAATCGGAGATCGATTTCTTCGAAGTCGGCGGCGCCTTTGAAATACCGCTGCACGCCAAGCTGCTGGCCAAGTCCGGTCGTTATGCCGGCATCGTCGCGGCGGGCCTGGTGGTCGACGGCGGGATCTACCGCCACGAATTCGTCGCCCAGTCGGTGATCAGCGGTTTGATGCAGGTTCAGCTGGAAACCGAAGTGCCGGTGTTCTCGGTGGTCCTGACCCCGCACCACTTCCATGCTGGCGAAGAACATCAGAAGTTCTTCTTCGAGCACTTTGTGCATAAAGGCCAGGAAGCGGCGAAGACGTGCGCGGATACGCTGCACAAAATGCGTGCATTGCGTCGTAGCGAGCCACGTGCGGTAGCTGTCTAAACGCTTAACCTGTGGGAGCGAGCTTGCTCGCGATGGCGGTTTAACATTCAACGATGATGTCGTTTGTTACTCCGCTATCGTCGGAACGACGCCCGGACCAAGCTCGCTCCCACATGGGTTTTATGCCTGGCTTGAGATCAGGCTCAGGCGAGGTTTTCGTCGGTAGTCGGCACAATCAGGATGCCGGCGCGCAGGCCGTTCTTGACCTTGGGGTTCGGGAAGATGATCCGGGCACCCTCCTCCTCAATGATCCACCGGGTCTGGGCGATGTCTTCGGCCAGCAGGTAACCCACTTCCAACTCCGAAAAGTTCTCGATGTCCGCTGGCAGGTTCAAGCGGAAGCTATCGCTGTGCTTGATGATTTCTCGCGCCACGCTAAACAGCTGCAAACCGTCCAGCGCCTCTTCGGTCTGGGCCGGCTCGCTGCCTTCGATGATCTGTTTGAGGCGAGTTTCCAGCAGATCGACGTTGACCCCATCGTTCTGCCCGAATGGCCGCGCCTTGCCCAACTCGAGGGTAAAGGACTCCGCACCGAGCTTGTCGTAGGTATAGGAGCTGAAAACGATGGACGGCTTGTTTTGCAACAACACTGCTTCCATGCCGGCGGCACGCAGACGCGCCAGTTCCAGGCGTGAATGCTGACGGCCTTCTTTCCAGGGATACAGCGCGAACTGCTCGATTTTCGAACCGCGAATGGCCGTGTGCAGGTCGTAGTGCAGACGGTTGCGATCCGGCAGGCTGAAGAAACTCGCCGCCAGCCGCTCCAGTTCACAGGCGCGCAGGGCTTCGGAGCCGCTGCTTTGTTCGTGACGGCCGTTGAACAGCCGGTTGACGTCCTGCTCGATGAAACGCTCGCCTTTGCGAATCGCTTCCGGGTTGCCGAACAGGAACAGAATACGTGTACGCGGCTTCAAATCGCCGCGGGCGAGGTCATGCAACAGGCGATCGAGCAACTCGATCGGCGCTGTTTCGTTGCCATGGATGCCGGCCGATAGCAGCAGGTCCAGGCCGTTGTCGCGAGCTTCAGGTGGCCGAACTTCCAGCGCACCTTCGCTCAACCAGCGCATGCGCACGCCTTCGACAGTCAGTTGAGTCTTCTCCGCCGGTTCGCGGCCGGCGAGGGTCAGTTCAAGCAGTTTGCCGAGGGCGAGCATAGAGCGGTTTCCTTAGTGGTCGTGTGCGCAATCCGGGCCGTGCACGTGGTCTTCGTCACCGACTTCAGCCGGTTCCATTTCCAGTTGCAGACTTACCAGATTAGTCGCCAATGGGCGCAACAGCAGGTTTGCGTACTCAGCGTCACCTTCTTCGACGTCCACGCCGATCAGCAATTGGCCGCGGCCGTCTTGCTGAATCCACAGCTCTTTGCCTTGCCACATGACCGCGACGCGGGTGCAGGAAGTTTCCAGTTGCGTGCCGTCGGTGTCTTCAAGGATCAGCTGCAGGGTATCGCTCATGATTTTTTACGCTCTCGACGTTCAATTGATCTGGAATGGATAAACCGCGCCCAGTTTAAGGATTTGTGTCAGTTCATCCAGTGCCGTCCGGCACTCAAGCAGCAATTGCGGGTCCGCGAGATCGTTTTCGGTCATGCGGTCGCGGTAGTGCTTGTCGACCCATTCGGTCAGCGTGCCGTACAACGGCGCCGTCATGATAACCCCTGGGTTGACGGCCGCCAGTTCGGTTTCGTTGAGCGCGACGCGCAGTCGCAGGCAAGCCGGGCCGCCGCCGTTCTGCATGCTCTGCTTCAAATCGAACACTTTCACTTCGCGGATCAGGCCGCCAGAGCTGGTCAACCCTTGCAGGTACTGCCAGACACGCTCGTTGCCTCGGCATTCTTCCGGCACGATCAACAGCATCGAGCCGTCAGGACGCGACAGCAGTTGGCTATTGAACAGGTAGGAACGAACGGCGTCTTCCACGGTGACCGCGGAACGCGGTACGCAGATCGACTGAAATTTCCCACCGACTTTGGCGAGTTTGCTCTGCAATTCGGCCAGCATCTGCTCGGTGTCGAGGAACGCATCCTCGTGATAGAACAAAACTTCGCCGTTACCCACCGCGATCACATCGTTGTGGAACACGCCCTGATCAATCACCGAAGGGTTCTGCTGAGCGTAGACCACGCCGTCATCGCTCAGGCCGTGCAGGCGGGCAACCGCCTGGGAGGCTTCGAGGGTCTGGCGTGCCGGGTATTTCTGCGGTGCCGGGTAACGGGTGTCGAACGCGCTGCGACCGAACACGAAGAACTCGACGCCTGCTTCGCCGTATTCACGGCAGAAACGGGTGTGGTTGGCTGCGCCTTCGTCACCGAACTGCGCCACGGCCGGCAAGGCGGCGTGATGAGCGAAGTGCTTCTGGTCAGCGAACATCGCCCCCAGCACGCGACTGGTGGTCGGGTGTTCGATGCTGCGGTGATATTTGCAGTTCAGGTTGGCCGCGGTGAAATGCACACGGCCATCCGCGGTGTCGGCGCTCGGGCTGACAGTGGCGGCGTTGGCCACCCACATGCTCGACGCAGAACAACTGGCGACCAGCAGCGGCATCGCATCTTTAGCCGCCTGTTCGATCACCTGAGCGTCGGTACCGCTGAAACCCAAACGACGCAGGGCTGCCACGTCCGGGCGTTCCTGCGGGGCCAGCACGCCCTGTTGAAAGCCCATTTCCATCAGCGACTTCATTTTCGCCAGGCCTTGCAGCGCGGCTTCCTTCGGGTTCGAAGACTGCTGGCTATTGCTCTGGGACGCGACGTTGCCGTAGGACAAACCGCCGTAGTTATGGGTCGGCCCCACTAGACCGTCAAAATTGACTTCATAGGATTTCATCAGCGAGGCTCCACGAGAATCTGTTGTTATAGGCTTCAGTAACTAACTGTTCAGTGCGACCGAGTCGCGGCCATCGCGAGCAAGCTCGCTCCCACAGGGAAATGCATTCCAATGTGGGAGCGAGCTTGCTCGCGATTGGGCGTTACGCCATTTTCACGCCTGGCGTAAGGGTCGCAGGCATCACCAGGCTCGGCGTTTCCAGCGAAGCAACCGGGTACGCGCAGTAATCTGCCGCGTAGTAGGCGCTGGCGCGGTGGTTGCCCGAGGCGCCGACACCGCCGAATGGCGCGCTGCTCGCAGCACCGGTCAGCTGTTTGTTCCAGTTGACGATGCCAGCACGGCTTTCCAGCCAGAACTGCTGATAACGCGCTTCGGAATCCGACAGCAGACCGGCCGCCAGGCCATAGTCGGTGTCGTTGGCTTCAGCGATCGCCGCCTCAAAATCAGCGTAGCGGATCACTTGCAGCAGCGGGCCGAACAGCTCTTCGTCAGGGCGATCAGCCACTGCCGTGACGTCCAGAATGCCCGGGGTCAGCAAGGCGGCTTGAGCCTGTGGTTGAGTCATTTCCAGCAATGCTACTGCGCCGTTACCCAGCAGATGTTCCTGCGCATCCATCAGGGCTTTCGCAGCGCCGAGGGAAATCACCGAGCCCATGAACGGTGCCGGTTGCTGATCAAACGCGCCGACTTCAATCGTACGGCTGACCGCCACCAGACGCGCCAGCAGCGTGTCGCCCCAGGCGCCCTGCGGCACCAGCAAGCGGCGTGCACAAGTGCAACGCTGACCGGCGGAAATGAATGCCGACTGAATGATGGTGTAAACGGCAGCATCGAGGTCTGCGACCTGATCAACGACCAGCGGGTTGTTACCGCCCATCTCCAGCGCGAGGATCTTGTCCGGACGACCGGCAAACTGTTGATGCAGGTGATTGCCGGTGCGGCTGGAGCCAGTGAAGAACAAACCGTCGATGCCTGGGTTCGCCGCCAGGGCGATACCGGTTTCACGAGCGCCTTGCAGCAGGTTCAACACGCCTGCCGGCAGACCGGCTTCGATCCAGCACTTGACCGTCAGCTCGGCGACTTTCGGCGTCAGCTCGCTGGGTTTGAACAGCACGCTATTACCGGCCAGCAGCGCCGGCACGATGTGACCGTTCGGCAAGTGACCCGGGAAGTTGTAAGGCCCGAACACCGCGACCACACCGTGTGGCTTGTGGCGCAACACGGCGGTGGCGTCGCCCAACGGGCCGCTCTTCTCGCCGGTACGTTCGCGGTAGCTCTGCACCGAGATCGCAATCTTGTTGACCATGCTGGTGACTTCAGTCGCCGCTTCCCACAAAGGTTTGCCGGTTTCCTCACCGATAGTGCGAGCCAGTTCGTCAGCATTGTTCTTCAGCGCGGCGGCAAAGGCCTCCAGCACTGTAATGCGCTCTTCCAGGGTACGCCGGGCCCAGCTCGGGAATGCCTGGCGCGCGGCTTGCACGGCCGATTCAACCTGAGCAGTGGTAGCGCCCTCGCCGGCCCACAGCACTTGCTGGGTGACCGGGTTCAGCGACTGAAAGGCTTCACCCTGGCCGGCCAGCCATTCACCTGCGATGTATAGCGAATTCATTATTTCGACTCCCTGGCAGCGGACAACGGAACGGCGCGCACTTGATCGCCGGCGTTGAGTTGAAGACGTTTGGCAGTCAGTGGATCGACCACCAGCGTACCGGCGGCGAAACGTGCAGGAGCAGCAGTGATCCGGCAGTCTTCGCGCTTGCGGTTATGAATCAGGAACGGCGTGGCGTCGTCACCCGGCGTGCCGATGGCCAGCACCAGCGCCTGGCTGTCGCGCACTGCGCGGATCTTGCCGGTTTCACACTCCACCGCAGGACCGGCGTCGAAGATGTCGACGTAGCCCTGATAGCTGAAACCTTCGCTTTTGAGCATGGCCAACGCCGGCTCGGTGTCCGGATGAACCTGGCCGATCACGTTGCGTGCATCTTCCGACAGGAAGCAGGTGTACAACGGGAATTTCGGCATCAGTTCGGCGATGAAGGCCTTGTTGCCCACGCCGGTCAGGTAGTCAGCCTGGCTGAATTCCATCTTGAAGAAGTGACGCCCCAGACTTTCCCAGAACGACGAACGCCCGGCTTCGTCGGACATGCCGCGCATCTCGGCGATGATCTTGTTGCCGAACAGCTGCGGGAACTCGGCGATGAACAGCATCCGCGCCTTGGCCAGCATGCGACCGTTAAGGCCAGTGCGGTAGTCGGCGTGCAGGAACAGCGAGCACAGCTCGGAATTGCCGGTCAGGTCATTGGCCAGGAACAGCGTTGGAATTTCGCGATAGATGTTCAACTCTTGCGAAGCGCTGACGGTCAGGCCAACCCGGAAGTTGTACCAAGGCTCACGCAGACCGACGGCTCCAGCGATGGCGGAAATACCCACCACGCGGCCGTCATCATCTTCGAGCACGAACAGGTAGTCCGCATCGCCCCGCCCGGCTTCGCCGCGGAAGGTCTTCTCGGCCCAGCCGACCCGATGGGCCAGACGCTCTTCATTGGCCGGCAAGGTGGTCAGGCCGGTGCCGGTGCTGCGGGCCAGGTCGATCAGAGCGGGTAAATCGCTGCTGCGTACGGGACGAACGATCATGCTATCTCCTCAAACGGGTCGCAGACGCCACCCGTGAAACTTCGCTGCTTTCTAGGCAATTCTCTCTAGGATTAAAGCAGGCGCTAAACCGCCACCAGGCGCACGCTGGCACCTTCACCGACGCCCAGGGCTTCGGCCGCTTCAAGATCCAGGGTCACGGGTTTGCCCGGCGCGTAATCGAGCTCAAGCAAAACGGCGCGGTAATCCTGCAACTGGGCGTTGGCCACCAGGTACTGACGACCGGCGCCTTTGACCGGCTCGCCGATTTTCACCGGGACTACCCGGCTCTGAGCGATCGAACGGATCCCCGAGACACGGGCGTGCAGGGTCGGGCCGCCGTCGAAAATGTCGATGTAGTGATCGGTCTCGAAGCCTTCGCGCATCAGTATGTCGAAGGTGATCTGCGCCCGCGGGTGCACCTGGCCCATCGCTTCTTGAGCGGAGTCCGGCAGCAGCGGCACATAGATCGGGTAATGCGGCATCAGCTCGGCCAGGAACGTCCGGCTCTTCAGACCGCACAGACGCTCGGCAGCGGCGTAGTTGAGGTCGAAGAAGTTGCGGCCGATGGCATCCCAGAACGGCGAATCACCATTTTCATCGCTGTAACCGACGATCTCGGTCACCACCGAATCGGCGAAGCGCTCCGGGTGGCTGGCGACGAACAGCAAGCGACCACGGGAGTTGAGTTCCGACCAGGCCGAACCCACCAGCTCCGGCAGCACGTAGAAACTGGTCAGCAAACTGTTGCCGGTCAGGTCGTGGCACTGGGAGAGCACATGGATCTTGTTGTGAATCTTCAGCTCGCGAGAAGCGTGCACAAAGGTTTCATTACGGAAGCTGTAGAACGGCTCGGAATAACCGGCCGACGCAACGATGGCCGAGCAGCCCACCAGTTTGCCGGTGGCGGTGTCTTCGAGGACGAAGAAATAGCTCTCTTCACCGTTGAAGCTGACTTCGGCGGCGAACGAGGCTTCGCTTGCTGCGATCTTGTCGCTCAGGCGTTCAACGTCATCCGGCAAGGAAGTGACACCAATCGGGCTGTCCGCAGCCAGACGCTGTACCTCGCCCAGATCAGCCATTTGCGCGGGGCGCATCACCAGCATGGTGTCACTCCTTTCTAAAAATTCTTTGAGGAAAATAAGCCGGGCGAGCATTCAAGCTACTCAGTGTCCAGTGTGGGAGCGGGCTTGCTCGCGAAGGGGTCAAAACATTCAACATCAATGCTGAATGTCAGTCCGCCTTCGCGAGCAAGCCCGCTCCCACATTGAATCTGGCCCGGCATAAAAATTTGGTTCGACGCCTGAAACTCAGGCGTCGAAGGGCCTATCAGGCTTGAGTCAGTTTGGCTGCGGCGCGTTCGAAACGGTCCAGACCGGCATCGATATCGGCGTCTTCAACCACCAGGCTTGGCGCGAAACGAACCACGTCCGGGCCGGCTTGCAGAATCATCAGGCCTTCTTTTTCAGCGGCGTTGAAGATGTCCTTGGCCTTGCCTTTCCAGGCATCGTTCAGCACGCAACCGATCAACAAGCCCATACCACGGACCTGGGTGAACAGGCCGTACTTCTCGCCGATCTGCTCCAGGCGAGCCTTGAACTTGTCGTGCTTGGCGTTGACGCCGGCCAGTACTTCAGGGGTATTAACCACGTCGATCACAGCTTCAGCGACAGCGCACGCCAGCGGATTGCCGCCATATGTGGTGCCGTGAGTGCCGACGACCAGGTGTTTGGCCAGGTCTTCGGTGGTCAGCATCGCGGCGATCGGGAAACCACCGCCCAGGCTCTTGGCGCTGGTCAGGATGTCTGGGGTCACGCCGTAATGCTGGTAGGCGAACAGCTTGCCGCTGCGGCCCATGCCGGTTTGCACTTCGTCGAAAATCAGCAGCGCGTTGTGCGCGGTGCACAGTTCACGGGCGCCTTGCAGGTACTCGAGTTCGGCCGGGATCACGCCGCTCTCGCCCTGGATCGGCTCCAGAACCACAGCGCACGTCTTGTCGGAAATGGCGGCTTTCAGCGCGGCCAAATCGTTGAACGGCACGTGGGTGATACCGGTGATTTTCGGACCGAAACCGTCGGAGTACTTCGACTGGCCACCGACGTTCACGGTGAACAGGGTACGACCGTGGAAGCTGTTGAGCGCGGCGATGATTTCGTACTTCTCGCTGCCGAAACGATCGAAACCGACGCGACGGGCCAGCTTGAAGGCGGCCTCGTTGGCTTCGGCGCCGGAGTTGCAGAAGAACGCGCGGTCGGCAAACGTGGCGTCGATCAGCTTATGGGCCAGGCGCAAGGCCGGCTCATTGGTGAAGACGTTGGACACGTGCCACAGCTTGTTCGCCTGCTCGGTCAAGGCAGCGACCAGCGCCGGGTGCGCATGGCCCAATACGTTAACGGCAATCCCGCCGGCGAAGTCGATCAGCTCGCGGCCAGACTGGTCCCAGACGCGGGAGCCGGCGCCACGAACAGGAATGAAAGCGGCAGGCGCGTAGTTGGGAACCATTACCTGGTCGAAATCGGCGCGTTGTACCGCAGCGTGCTCAACGGACATCGGAGTCTCCTGATGAGGAACACTCGCCTGAAACTGGCGAGCGATGGGGGGATTGTAAGGACAGTTTTCAGCCCGGCCTTGCCGCCAAGCGACAACTTCTTATAGCGCAAACCCCGGTTTTTCCCGGGTTTACGGCAATGCGACATATAGGGTCGCAAAGGCGCAGTTTAAACCGCCGGCACAGGTTATAGGCAGGCTTGTCGAACGGTGCGGTAAATATGTACCGCACGGAACCGATCATCGTCTGTTTTGCTGGCGGCTCATCCAAAACGCTAAGGGAATAGCGCATGAGCCAATACGAGAACGATCGCCTTTCCACTACTGGAGGCAGTGAATCCGCTACGCAGCCGGACGATCACTACCATCACCTGTTCAACAATCTGCCAGTCTGGGTATTAGAAGCACCGTCCAGTACGCATAGCGCCCTCAAGAACGCCACGCTTATGACGCCGGACTGGCATGGCACCGCAACACCGCAGCAGCACCAATCGCTGAAAAAGATCAGTCAGGAACACTGGACCCATCGAAATCGTCTGGACTCAATGCTGTCGAAGCTGCAAAGCGCACAAGCCTTTGCCGAACCGCTGCTGAGCGACGCCCTGAAAACCCGGTTTGACCTGGAACTGGACGTCAAAACCACCTTCCTGCGCCTGTATATCCCTCAAACCGTGCCGCTTTTCGGAATCAAGACTGGCGCCGCGCGCACCTGGACCGTGTCGATGCTCGACGCCGCCCTGCATAACTTTCAGGAATCGGAAACAGCGGCAGGGGCTTACGAGTCAGCCTCGACGTTCATCACCAAACCTTCGCCCTCAGGGCAGTTCGATACGCTGCCGGCGGTCAAGCAAAAGCTCACTATCCCGGCCTTTGCCCGGTTATGCCGGGAACTGGATATCGGCGCCCGGTACAACGCTTACCTCAAAGACAATCTGGGGCCGTCCAACCCGGTGGCCGGTGCGGTGTTGAAATCGAAGGTGATCGGCTCGCACAAAACAGCACTCCAATCTGCGCTGCAGATGGCGCAAGTCCGAAAGGATATTTCAGCGGATGCCCATCTCTCGATCCTGCGCATTCTGGAAGGGCGTTCGGGTGCTCGACTGGATGGGCAGCCGCTATATGGTCACGATTTGACAATGATGTCCTCCTCACTGACCGGCATTGTCATTTTCGCGACGAGCCTGGAGCGAGCACGCACGGCAACACGGATCATTGCCTACATTCCCGATGATCCAGAGCATCCTCTCAAGGAATACCCGAATACATTGGCGTTCATGGCCGAGTTGACCCGCAAACTGCGCTCGCCCGCTTATCAAACGTTCTTCAGTCGCTTCGTCGACCATAAGGAAAGAGGACATTTTTTCGCGGACCTCAACCGTCGCCTCCAGAGCGTGACCTGGCATCAACACCGACAGGGCGACCCACTGCCGAGCTGGCGCGAAACGCCCATCGACAAGCCTGATCTGCGATTTTCGGCGATCCCGTTCAGAGCGGACCTGTGGAACCATCTCTATCAGCGACAGCTGAACAAGATCCTCAGCGATGCAAGCACGCTCGCCGTCTCCACCGCCACTGCCGACAGCAACGCGCGATGGGCATTGTGGAATGCCTTCAGCAAAGTGGCCTCGACAATCCTTGAAATCGCGACGTTCGTTGCGTTGCCTTTCGTCCCGTTTCTCGGCGAATTGATGTTGGGCTACATGGCTTACCAGTTACTCGACGAAACCTTCGAAGGCATAGTGGACCTGGCTGAAGGGCTGAAAACAGAAGCGTTCGGGCATCTGATGACGTTCGTCGAAACGGTGGTTCAGGTGGGGACATTTGCGGTGGGCGGCGCCATCGCTGCCCGAACCCTCAGCCGTCTGCTCTCTCGTGAAGCTATTGCGCTTGTCGACCCACTCAAACCCGTCACAACGCCCGAAGGAAAAACCCGCTACTGGAAGCCGGATCTCAAGCCTTACGAACAAGCACTCATTTTGCCCGAAGGAGCAAAACCCGATCACCTCGGCCTCTATCAAAACGAGGGCAAGACGCTGCTGCCATTGGAGGGAAAACTGTATGCCGTGAAGCCCGACCGCGTGCCAGGCACGTTTCAGATTAAGCATCCGAACCGAACTGATGCCTATCAGCCGCCTCTGCTGCATAACAACCACGGCGCCTGGCACACGGAACTGGAGCAACCGCTGAACTGGGACCGGGAAAAGGTCATGCGCCGCCTCGGCCACAGCGTCGAGTCGTTCACCAGCACCGAGCGCGAACAGATCCTGCGGATCAGCGGTTACCACGACAACGTAATGCGCGAAATGCATGTCGAACATTATCGCCCGCCTTCGCTGCTGACAGACACGATCAAGCGCTTCAGGATCAACCGGGACATCGAAACCTTTATCGAACAGATCGGCAGCGACCAGCCCGAGCGCTATCGCAAGGCCAATCTGATCCTGCAACATCAATTACTGAGCAGCTACGACGATTGGCCTGTCGACACGCCAATGCCGGCACCGGAAACCCAAACGCAAGCATTCAGAAAACAAACGGCCGCACTTGCCCTGAAGCATCACAAATCGCTGTTCGATACACGCTATCGCGCGCAGGAGAAAACCGACAACGTGCAGGTCCAGCGACTGCTCGACGACGTGCATGGATTGCCGACCGATGTCGCGCAAGAGCTGGTGAGCAATGCAACCGGGACCGAGTTACGCCAGCTGCACAACGGTCGCGCGCCCCAACGGCTCAAGGAAGCAGCACTAAAAGCCATGGAGGCCGTACGCGCAACCAGAGCCTGTGAAGGCCTTTATTCCGACGTTCTGGACAACACCGACGCCCACCGACTGGCCTTGCAAAGCCTGAGTTCCCTGCCCGGTTTTCCCGCCGAGCTGCGTATCGAAGTGAGGGATTATGCCCATGACGGACTTGTGCGCGACAGCATTGGCCAGTCCGATGCACCGATCGTGAAAACACTGGTGCGCGCTGAAGACGGCACTTACCAGGTTTATCAAGACAGCGAATCGGTGCCCGGTGATTTTTATCAGGGACTTTTTCAGGTGCTGCCGCAAGCACAGCGCAATGCGTTGAACCCTTCTATAGCAAACGCTCAGTCACTCAAAGTACGCATCGCCGAACATGCATTGAACCAACCGGCACTGCGCAAGCTGTTCGCAAAAAATCCCCATCGAAAACCGTTCTACGATCCGACGACCATGCGCTTACCCGGCGGCACAGAGGGTTACAGGCGCAGTTACGCCCCGACGCCATCTCTCAACGACCGGGTTCGCGAGGTTTACCCCAGCCTTTCCGAGGAGGAACTCCAGTCTGTTGTTGTCCAGTTACAAACGCATCCCGATGGCGCACGCACGGAGCTCTCACGCCTGTCCAGCGAGCTCTCGCGACTGCATCAGGATCTGAACACCTGGCTAAACGACTCGCCCACTGTTCACCCGCGAACCCGGGCCCCTCTGAGCGAATTGGAACAACAGGCCGCTCGACACAATCGCAGGCTGCTGGCCCAGGAAATCCAGCGCAGCTGGCGTCGACAATCAGAGCGAGACTTCGATGGCCCGAATGACACGCCGCGCTACACACTCAGATTTGCCGGGCCGATTCTTGGCGATCTACCGACGCTGACGGCCGATTTCCCCCATGTGTCATTGCTGTCCCTTGAAGGCAGCAATGCTGTGCAGGGTGTTCCCGAGTTTCTTCAGCGCTTCAACAGTTTGCGCCACCTCGATTTAAAACGCTTTTCCCTGACCTCCCTCCCCGAGGCCATTCCTCGAATGAAGGACCTTGATACGCTGGTGTTAAGCGATTGCGGAATCAGGTTCGACGCAGCCAACTGGGCGAAACTGTCTTCATTGACCAAACTGGTCATGCTGGATCTGCACCAGAACCCGTTCACTATGGTGCCCAGTGTCGAATCCATGCCTGAGCTTGTTCACCTGGACCTGAGCCGTACCGGTCTGACCAACATTCCCGACAGCGTAGTTCGCCACCCTAAACTCGATACCGCCAAGCTGCTACACAACAGGATCAGTGAACTGCCTTCGCAATTATTCGAAAGCCCGGTGTACACCAAACGCGCAATACACCTGACGCACAATCCGCTTTCGGATAACGCCCGACAACTGATCAAGCATCACTACTTCGACAGCTCATACGATTTGGGTATCTATGCCCCAGAGGCGGACATCAACCGAGTCAGGGCGCTGTACCCGAACCTGGAGGTCGAACAGGCGAGCGAGTTTGTCTATGAACTGTCAGGCACCCTGGCAGACGGCCGGATCGAGCTGACAAACCTTGAAGCAGAGTTGGCACAACTGAGCAACGACTTGGCGGCATGGACCGCCGACCTTCCGGCCCAACACCCGTTGACGGGCGCACCGTTCACCGCCCAACAACAGCTTGTCGAGCACATGAACCGCGACCAGTTCAAACAGACACTGGAGCAGTGCTGGCGGCATGAAAGCGAACAGGATGATTTCAATGAGGCGCTGGAGCCCACCTATGAACTCGTTTTCGATTCCTACATCAACGGCGACCTGCCTACCCTGAACGCCGACTTCAGTCATGTGACATCGCTGGGGTTACGCAGCGCCGACGGAGTGACCCGCGCCGGGCATTTTCTGGAGTCTTTCCCCAACCTCAAAAGCCTCAAGCTTCGCGCCTGTAATCTGGGCAACATTCCCGATGCGGTGTTCAAGATGGGTCAACTGCGGTCGCTGTCGCTCCCTGAATGCCGCGTCAGACTGTCAGCGGAATCGGCAAGTGCGCTGGCGGGAATGGAACATCTCGATTATCTCGATCTGGCCCACAATCCCCTGGGGCAAACGCCTGACCTGAGTCAGATGATGGAGCTCGCGACCGTACTGCTGAATGACACCGGTATCACCGAAATACCGCACGGCCTGCTGCAAATGACAGAGCTGGACTGGGCCGACCTCAGTGGCAACGCCATCACCGAAGTCCCCAGCGACGTACTGGAACTGCCGGTGGAAATCGCTGAAAACATCAGTTTTCGAGGTAATCGGTTTTCCGAAGAGAGCCTGCTACGGCTGATCGGTTACTTCGAACGGACGGGCGTGGACTTTGGCGTGGAAGAGGTGATCAATCGAGGTGAGATGGATATCTCGACTTCTGAAGGCTCCGACATGGAGGAATAAATCAGCCTTCAGCCGGTGGCGTGGTTGCTCTGTCACCCACGCTCCGAGGGCACCGACGACAGTTCGAACGGGCTGCTGCTGCGCCGCTGGTTGCGATCTTCCCGCGGCGTGGCGCCGAAGAAGTTGCGGTAGGCGCTGGAGAAATGCGGCCCTGAGGAGAAGCCACACGACAGGCCGATCTGGATGATCGACTTGCTGGTTTGCATCAACATTTGCCGGGCCTTGTTCAGGCGCAGTTCCAGGTAATACTGGCTCGGCACACGGTTGAGGTATTGCTTGAAGATCCGCTCCAGCTGCCGACGGGACACGCACACATGCTGGGCGATTTCGTCGGTGGTCAGCGGCTCTTCGATGTTGGCTTCCATCAGAAGCACGGCTTGCGTGAGCTTCGGATGGCTGGAACCGAGACGATTCTGCAGCGGAATGCGTTGGCGTTCGCCACCCTCGCGGATGCGCTCGACCACCAACTCTTCGGATACCGCACCGGCCAGCTCGGCGCCGTGGTCGCGGGCCAGCACGGCCAGCAACAAATCGAGTACCGACAGGCCGCCGCACGCGGTCAGACGATCGCGATCCCAGTCGAACAGATGGCTGGTAGCAATGACTTTCGGGAAGCGTTCGGTGAAATCGTCCTGCCAGCGCCAATGCACGGCAGCGCGATAACCGTCGAGCAAACCCAGTTGGGCCAACGGGTAAACACCGGCAGACAAACCACCGATCACGCAGCCAGCACGCACCAGTTGTTTCAGCGAACTACTGAGCGCCGGCGCGAGCGTAGTCGGCGGCTCATCGGCGAGCAGGAACAGTTTCTGGAAGTTCTCGAGCTTGCCGGCCCACGGCTCACCCGGCAATTTCCAGGCGCCTTCGGTCGGCGGTTCGGCCTGCAAAAACGACAGTTCGTAGACAACGTCCGGATGCACACGCTGGGCAACACGCAAGGCCTCCTCAGCCAGCGCAAGCGTTAGTGCTTTAGTGCTGGGCCAAATCAGGAAACCAATTCGATGGGCAGTCATGGCGGGCAATCCGAAACGAAAACAGTGTTAAAGGCATGGGCCAATGCTAGCCCGTAAATGAACGCAAATCTCAAAACCAACAGAGATCAAATGTGGGAGCTGGCTTGCCAACCCCTGTAGGAGCTGTCGAGTGAAACGAGGCTGCGATCTTTTGATCCTGGCTTTTTAAAAGATCAAAAGATCGCAGCCTCGTTTCACTCGACAGCTCCTACAGGGGTTGGCAAGCCCGCTCCCACAGGGAATCGGGGCCAGCCTCTAGATTGCGAAGCATGCACTATCCCGGTGCGCAACGGGAGATCGGTTTACTTGAGGCTACCCGAGAGGAATTGTTGCAGACGTTCGGACTGTGGATTGACCAGCACCTCACGCGGGTTGCCGCTTTCTTCGACGACACCTTTGTGCAGGAACACCAGTTGATTCGACACTTCACGGGCGAAGCCCATTTCGTGCGTCACCACCACCATGGTCCGGCCTTCCAGCGCCAGGGCCTGCATGACTTTCAGCACGTCGCCAACCAGTTCCGGGTCGAGTGCCGATGTCGGTTCGTCGAACAGCATCACCTCGGGTTCCATCGCCAGCGCACGGGCAATCGCCACACGCTGCTGCTCGCCGCCGGACATGTGGCCCGGATAAGCGTCTTTACGATGAGCCACACCGACCTTGTTCAGGTAGTGCTCGGCTTTTTCACGGGCTTCAGCCTTGGACATGCCGAGCACGTGGACCGGCGCTTCCATGATGTTTTCCAGCGCGGTCATGTGCGACCACAGGTTGAAATGCTGGAACACCATCGACAGGCGCGAACGCATGCGTTGCAGCTGTTTCGGGTCGGCCGCCTTCAGCGCGCCGTCCTTGTTGGCGACCAGTTTCAGCTCTTCGTTGTTGAGCAGAATCTTGCCCGCGTGCGGCTGCTCCAGCAGGTTGATGCAGCGCAGGAAAGTACTTTTGCCGGAGCCACTGGAGCCGATGATGCTGATCACATCGCCAGCCGCCGCTTTCAGGGACACGCCCTTGAGCACTTCGTGACTGCCATAGCGTTTATGCAGGTCTTGGACTTCAAGTTTGTACATGCGGTCGGTTCTCACAAAAACAGTCAGTCAGTCGTTGAGCAAGCGCCCGTGACGCAGCGCTTCGCGCCCCGCCACCTTGGCCAGCCAGAAACCGGGTTGGGCATAACGCAGCCGTTCAATGGCAAACAGCACCCCGGACGTACCAGCACACACCGTGCTGACCCGATCCGATAACGGATCGATCACTTCGAAAATCTCATCGCCGGCTTCAATCCATTCACCGGGTTTACGCAAGAAACTGATCACGCCAGGGTGTGGCGCAAACAGTAATTCGGTGCCTTCGAACGGCATGCCTTCGCAAGCATCTTGCGCAGGTTTTGGCCATTCGCCGCTGATCAGGCCTTGCTCGGCGAGGAACGCCAGAATGCCTTCGGCGTAAGCCATCGCTTCTGGGCGACCGGTATCGGCCTGACCACCTAATTCAATGGTAGTCGCCAGGCAGGCCAAGGGAATCTGCGCATCAGGAAACAGACGCGACAGACGCAACCACGGCAGCGAGCACGCTTCGTCAAACGAACTGCCGCCAGAATCTTCCGCCAGCAGCCCCACCTTTACGTTCAAGTGCGCGGCCAACGAACGCCATTGCGGCCAGTGTTGCGGCAAGGCGTACATGTGCAGCGCCGCTTCGGCATCGCAATGCAGATCAAGCACCACGTCAGCGGTGCAGGCATGACTGAGCAAAATGCGCTGCATGCCTTGCAACTGACTGGCGGCTGGTGGCAATGCGGCGAGCACATCGTTCATGGCCTGACGGATCAGCTGAATATTGGCGTGCGGATCATCACCCAGGCGCCCTTCCAGCTCGGCGGCCACTGGCCCGCTCAGCTCGACGAAATCCCGGTTGAAGTTCTTGCCGCTGCCCGCCTCAAAACGCCCTTGATGACTGCCCTGAAACAGTTGGCCGAGGCCCAGTGGATTGGCCACCGGCACCAGTTCGATCACACCGTTGAGCAAGCCTTGGGCTTCAAGTTCGGTCAGGCGCTTTTTCAGCTCCCAGGCCGTGCGCATCCCCGGCAGTTCATCGGCGTGCAGGCTGGCCTGGATGTAGGCCTTGCGCTCGCCACTACCGAAGCGGAACACCGAAATCTGGCGTTCGCTGCCCAAGTGGCTCCACGGCAATGAATGATCGATGCGTTCCATATCAGTGCTTCCGCGGGGCCAGATAGCCCAGCCAGCGGCGCTCGGCCAGTTTGAACATCCGCACCAGAATGAAGGTCAGGCACAGGTAGAACACGCCGGCGGTGATGTAGGCTTCGAACGGCAGGTAGAACTGCGCGTTGACCGTGCGCGCGGCACCGGTGATGTCGATCAGGGTCACGATGGACGCCAGACTGGTGGTCTGCAGCATCATGATCACTTCGTTGCTGTACTGCGGCAGTGCCCGGCGCAAGGCCGACGGCAGCAAGATGCGCTTGTACATCTTGTAGCGCGACATGCCCATCGCCTTGGCCGCTTCGATCTCACCGTTCGGCGTGGCCCGCAGGCTGCCGGCGATGATTTCAGCGGTGTAGGCGCTGGTATTGATCGCGAAGGCCAGACACGCACAGAACGTCGCGCTGGACAGCCACGGCCAGAGGAAGCTTTCACGTACCGCTTCGAACTGCGCCAGACCGTAGTAGATCAAGAACAGCTGCACCAGCATCGGTGTACCGCGGATCACGTAGGTGAAAAGCCAGGCACTCATGTTCACGACAGCATTCTTCGAGACCCGCATCAGCCCCAACGGCAACGCCGCCAACAGACCGAAAAACAGCGACAGCGCGAGCAATTTGAGGGTGGTCACCAGGCCGCCGAAGTACAGCGGCAGGGCCTCCCAAATGACGTTGTAGTCGAAGATCATAGATCAGCCGCCCTTACGCCTACCGAGTAGCGCTTCTCAAGGTGACGCAATGCCAGCAACGAGACGCTGGTGATCACCAGGTACATTGCCGCCACTGCGAGGAAGAAGGTGAAAGGCTCGCGGGTGGCATCTGCCGCCTGCTTGGCCTTGAACATCATGTCTTGCAGCCCCACCACCGAAATCAGCGCGGTGGCCTTGGTCAGGACCAGCCAGTTGTTGGTGAAACCCGGAATCGCCAGGCGAATCATCTGTGGCACCAACACCCGGAAGAACACCTGAAAACTGCTCATGCCGTACGCCATGCCGGCTTCTGCCTGACCTTTGGGGATCGCCATGAAGGCGCCACGGAAGGTTTCCGACAGGTACGCACCAAAGATGAAGCCCAGGGTGCCGATACCGGCGGCCAGCGGGTTGAGGTCGATGTAGTCGTCAAAACCGAGCATTGGCGCGACGCGATTGAGCAGGTCCTGACCGCCGTAGAAAATCAGCAGGATCAGCACCAGGTCGGGAATACCGCGGATCACCGTGGAATACAGGTCGCCCAACCAGGCTAGCCAGCGAATCGGGGACAGACGCAGCGCAACGCCGATCAGACCCAGAACAATGGCCAAGACCATGGACGACAAGGCGAGCTGAAGCGTCAGCCATGCGCCATCGAGGATGACAGCCCCGTAGCCTTTCAACATGTTTCAGGTCCTCGAAAAGGGGGATGAAAAAATGGCGCAAACCTCAGAGATCCTGTTGCTTGCGCCATTTCGGACTTGTCGCCGGGACGTGTTACTTGCCGTAGATATCGAAGGCGAAGTATTTGTCCTGGATTTGCTTGTACTTGCCGTTCTCGCGAATGGCGGTGATCGCGGTGTTGATCTTGTCTTTCAGCGCGTCACCCTTGCGAACTGCGATACCTACACCGTCGCCGAAGTATTTGACGTCGGTGAAGGCCGGGCCAACGAAGGCGAACCCTTTGCCAGCGTCGGTTTTCAGGAAACCGTCATCCAGCAGCGTAGCGTCTGCCACGGTGCCGTCGAGGCGGCCAGCGGCGACGTCGAGGTAAATTTCGTTTTGCGAACCGTAAGGCTTGATCTCGGCACCCAGCGGGGCCAGCACTTCGCGGGCGAAACGCTCGTGGATCGAACCACGTTGCACGCCAATGTTCTTGCCCTTGAGCTCAGCCAGGCTGTCGCTGACTGGAGTGCCGGCCTTCATGACCAGGCGAGCCGGGGTGTTGTAGTACTTGTTGGTGAAGTCCACGGACTTCTTGCGATCTTCAGTGATCGACATGGACGACAGGATCGCGTCGATCTTGCGCACTTTGAGTGCCGGGATCAGACCGTCGAACTCTTGCTCGACCCAAACGCACTTGACCTTCATCTCTTCGCACAGAGCGTTGCCGATGTCGTAGTCGAAACCAACGATGCTGCCGTCCGGCGCTTTGGAAGCGAACGGAGGGTAAGCCGCTTCGATACCAATTTTCAGAGGCTTTTCATCGGCGAAAGTCGGCAGGGACAGCACGGACAGTGCCAGGGCGCCAAGCAGCACGAGTTTCTTCATCTTGGGACTCCATCGGTAAAGGGCTAAAACGGCAGAGTGAGCGATAGCCCAATATGCGAATGAGTGGAACCGCAAAGCGGTGCTGCGTCGTAGGAATCGCGCGCTTTTTTCAACGCGAGCAACAACGAGCGAGTGATCGGCATTCTAACGACAGGCCCGAAGCCGATATTTCTTCAATGCGACAACTAATTACAGAAGCACCGAGAAAGCCGCTTGGGCGCGTTGACAGCCTTGCAAATTCATGCAAGAGCAAAAGACAGTGAACCGATCTATACTGCAAATTGCGGGCCTATTATTGGCAAACCCTTCTAATCCGGCAAGCGTAGCGTTGTGTCTTATTTTTTGCAGGGGCTGAGGAGGCCCGATGATGGGACTTTGCGTTTCCCAATGCCCCGTATCGGAGCGAGCGGTTACACATTCAGTTACTTGAAAGGTGATGGGTAACAGTGGGAAATCACCTACAGGTGAAGCCGATAATTATTGGCAGTTGTTTATGTGGCGTCTGACAGATCGCCTTCGCGAGCAAGCCCGCTCCCACATTGGATCTGCTTCTGGCACAAATTCTCTGCTCACTGGAGATCTAGTGTGGGAGCGGGCTTGCTCGCGAAGAGGCCCGCCCAAGCAACGGAAAATCCAAACCTGATCGACATAAAAAAACCCCACCAGGCTCAACACCTGGCGGGGTTTAGATGACTCGGAACGCTTACGCGACGTTCATGATCTTGTGCTCATCAATCAAATGCTGCACCACACCCGGATCCGCCAAGGTGGAGATATCCCCCAACCCATCGTATTCGGCCGTGGCAATCTTGCGCAGGATACGGCGCATGATTTTGCCCGAACGCGTTTTCGGCAGACCCGGCGCCCACTGGATGACATCCGGCGAGGCAATCGGGCCAATCTCTTTGCGCACCCAGTTTTTCAGCTCCAGACGCAGCTGCTCGCTCGGCTCTTCGCCACCGATCAACGTGACATAGACATAGATGCCCTGCCCTTTGATGTCGTGCGGCACACCGACCACGGCCGCTTCGGCGACTTTCGGGTGGGCGACCATCGCGCTTTCGATCTCGGCGGTCCCCATGCGGTGGCCGGACACGTTGAGCACGTCATCCACGCGGCCGGTGATCCAGTAGTAACCGTCTTCGTCACGACGCGCACCGTCACCGGTGAAGTACATGCCGCGGAACGTCTTGAAGTAGGTATCGACGAAGCGGTCATGGTCGCCATACAGCGTGCGCGCCTGGCCCGGCCACGAATCGAGAATCACCAGGTTGCCCTCGGCAACGCCTTCGATGATGTTACCCAGGTTATCCACCAAGGCCGGCACCACGCCGAAGAACGGACGTGCCGCAGAACCCGGCTTGAGCGCGTGCGCACCCGGCAACGGGCTCATCAGGGTCGCGCCGGTTTCGGTCTGCCACCAGGTGTCGACGATCGGGCAACGGGATTGGCCGACGTTCTTGTAGTACCAGTCCCACGCTTCCGGGTTGATCGGCTCACCGACCGAACCCAACAAACGCAAACTGCTGCCATCGGCGCCTTCAACGGCCGCCTTGCCCGACGCCATCATCGCGCGGATTGCGGTGGGGGCGGTGTAGAGAATGTTGACCTTATGTTTGTCGACGATTTTCGCCACCCGGGTGATGTCCGGGTAGTTCGGCACGCCTTCGAACAGCAAGGTGGTCGCGCCATTGGCCAGTGGGCCATAGACAATATAGGTGTGGCCAGTGACCCAACCGACGTCGGCGGTGCACCAGTAGACTTCGCCCGGACGGTAGTCGAACACGCGCTCGTGGGTCATCGCCGCGTACAACAGATAGCCGGCGGTGGTGTGCTGTACACCCTTCGGCTTACCGGTCGAACCGGAGGTATAAAGGATGAACAGCGCTTCTTCAGCACCCATTTCTTTCGGCGCGCACACCGTGCCTGCCACTTTCATCAGGTCTTCGTACCAGATGTCGCGATGCTGGTTCCACTTGATGTCGCCACCGGTGCGCTTGCACACGATGACTTTTTGAATGCTGCTGGTTTCCGGGTTGGTCAGCGCGTCGTCGACGTTGCTCTTGAGCGGGATCTTCTTACCGGCACGAATGCCTTCATCAGCAGTGATCACCACTTTGGATTTGCAGTCGATGATCCGGCCCGCCAGGGCTTCCGGCGAGAAACCACCGAACACCACCGAGTGAATCGCGCCAATCCGGGTACACGCCAGCATGGCGACCACGGCTTCGGGGATCATCGGCATATAGATAGTCACCACGTCGCCGCGGTGCACATCCTGGCCGCGCAGGGCGTTGGCGAACTTGCAGACTTGTTCGTGCAGCTCGCGATAGGTGATGTTGCGGCTTTCGGCAGGGTCATCCCCTTCCCAAATAATCGCGATTTGGTCGCCGCGCTCGGCCAGATGACGGTCGAGGCAGTTGTAGGAAACGTTCAGGGTGCCGTCGGCGAACCATTTGATGTCGACATGGTGATCGTCGAAGGAAGTCTGTTTCACCGTGGTGAAAGGCTTGATCCAGTCGAGGCGCTTGGCTTGCTCGCGCCAGAAGCCGTCCGGGTTAACGACGGACTGCTGGTACATGGCCTTGTAGGTCGCCTCATCAGTCAGCGTGTTGGCCGCAACCTCGGGACGAACGGGATACAGAGAAGCCGCACTCATCTTTGTTACCTCGGTGGAATAGTTGTTTTTGTATGACCCAGTTGTAGCCGGGCCGGGCCTATAGAACCATTCGACGATGGTAGTAACAAGCCCCTACTAAATGTCGTGACTATTCCCACAGGTTTTGTGCAAACGCTCTATTCCGGCCACCAATGGCCAATGTAGGAGCTGCCGAAGGCTGCGATCTTTTGATCTTCGAGGACCGCCAAGATCAAAAGATCGCAGCCTTCGGCAGCTCCTTGTATGTTGACCTTGATTCCAACGAGAGAGGTTACGCTCAAGGATTCATACAACAGCAAGTGCGTTTCTGGGGGAGGCCGATCGCTCCTGAAGGCAGGATTTGCTCCTGACCTTGTCTGTAGAGAGGCCCCCCCGCCTCATTGCCCACCACGAAGAGTATCGAGAAGCCGACAAGTCGGACTTCGCATTACAAGGTTGCAGTGGCATGAAGTTCGAGGTCGGGGGAACCAGGAGCAATCTTACCGAAAGTCAGGGAAGTGAAAAGCATGAATACTCATGTCGGCATAGACATTGGTGCGCGCACGTCTGTCATGGGATGGCGGCAGAGCGGTAGAACATCAGGCCAGTGGGATATTCAGCACACGCCCAAAGGACGTAAGGCTGCCGTGACAAAAATGTTGGGTCTCAAACCGCTGAGCGTGGTCATGGAGGCCACCGGCATTTACTACCTGGATCTTGCATTGGAGTTGCACGCCGCCGGCCTGCCGGTCTCGGTGATCAACCCCAAAAGCTTCCACAATTTTGCAAAATTGATGCTGCAAAACAGCAAAACTGACCAGATAGACGCTCAATTGCTGGCTGAATATGGCGAGCGCATGACTCCCAGGCTTTGGGTTGCGCCTACTGCCGATCAAATGACGCTGCGTGCGATTGGCCGCCATATCAATCGGCTGATTGGTCATCGAACACGAGCCAAAAACGAATTACACGCGCTACAAGCGACAGAAACGAGTGTGGAGCTGCTGATCGAGGATGAGAAAGAGGCGATTGCAGGGCTGGACACACGGATTGATCGCTTGAAGAAAGCCGCACGTGATGCCATCGCCAAATGCCCGGATCTGAGTTTGCAGTTTCGCTGCATGATGGCGGCCCCCGGCGTTGGAGAAGCCTCAGCCATCGCCGCACTGGCTGAGCTGACGACCCTTCCGGTAACGCTTAAATCGGCGCAGGTAAGCCGCTATGCAGGCCTGGATGTCAGGTTGACCCAGTCAGGCACCAGCGTGAACCGACCAGGGCGAATGTCCAAATGCGGTAATGCTTACTTGCGCGCAGCGATGTTCATGCCGGCGATGACGGCAATTCGTTGTGATGAGAATGTGAAGGCCTTCTACGAGGCTCTGGTAGCGCGCGGCAAGAAGAAAATGCAGGCCATCGGTGCGGTCATGCGCAAATACCTAACCGGGTTATGGGCATGCATGCGCTCCGGAGAAGAATTTAATACGGCCAAGCTTTTTAGCGAAAAACATCTCGCGAAAGCTTGACCGTGAACAGAGTATCTACAGGGATTGTTACGAAATTCGCCAAAGGTGTTTATCAAAAGCACGCCTATATGAATGTAACCCCCACGCCTAAAATCAGCCTCGCCAACCAGGCAACGTGATTAACCAAGTTGCAGCCCCCACGAAGGCAGTTAATCCAAAACCTAGTACTTAAGTTCCACACGCAACCCCAAAAAGGTTGCGTGACCCCACTCGACCTCTAAAAGGTAAATTTGAAATGAAAGCTTTATTAGTTCTGGCCCTCAGCAGCCTGTGCGCAACCGCCATGGCAGACGAGGTCCCGACTGATGTCGCACAGCAGCAACCCGCCATCGAGGAATACACTTACTCCACTCACCTGGACATCGCCAAAGTTGTCTCCATGAGCGAAATCCCGAATGTGTGTGAAGTTGTTCCAGCAACAATGGAATACGACGACTCCAAAGGCCAACGCCACATTCTGCGCTACAGCGTTATGGGTAACGGCTGCTCTAACGGCTAATCACCCGCCCAAGGCACACAACGCCAACGAACCTGGAGCCACTACCATGAAAACCAAACTGATCCTCGCCCTGACCCTCTCTGTCCTGGCCGCTAACACCTTCGCCGCTGACGGCTACGACCGCACTGGCTCGGCTGCTTACAGCACGCAAGCGGCTGTCGCTTCTGATGGTTACGACCATACCGGGTCGGCGTCTTTCGCCTCCGATGGCTCCGATCACACAGGCGCTGCCAAACTCGCTTCTGACGGTTTTGATCACACCGGCGCTGCTAAAGTGGCTGCCGATGGCGCAGATCACGTGGGTGCCGCCCGCTTCAGCTGATCATCAAGCGTGACGTTACAGCCCGACCTCGGTCGGGCTTAGTTGTGTCTGGAGCCATCGAAAACCGACTCAAAACACAACATGTAGTGAAAAAGGCGGTTTTCTGGCTGTTTTTTGAACAAAAAAATTGCCCGCCAAAATTTATGAAAAAAAATCTGCACCCGCGACATCCAGCCAAAGCCCTGTAAACCCTCGCTCCGACCGAAAAACCTGCCTTCTCGACCGCTCCATGCGCGGATTCGCCCCACCACGGCCGCAAAAATTTCCTTATAATGCCGCCTTAAACGGGCCTGCAATATTCCCTTACAGGGATAACAGCCAGTCTGAAGCCCACGCCGAAGTCTTCACCGATTTCTGCGCCCGTCGGAGGCTCTCGGAACCCCGTACAAAATTATGTTTATTTGCCTGCGTGTACCGCTGCAAAAAACGCTATCCAACGCGGCCAGTACGGTCGTGTGAAAAACCAACCAATCAGTTTTCACACGGGCATCTGGCCCTCACGCAGGAGACGACACGTCATGCTGAGCTGGGACGAATTCGACAAAGAAGACAGCGGCGAAACCGTTGTAAAAGGCGCCAACGCTGGGCACGCAACTGAAGCCAACATGGACCGCCTCGACACCGCTGGTGGCGTCGCGGCTCAAGAAGCCCGCGCTGTAACCGCGTCCGACTCCGCCGCAATCGCCCGTGCAAAAGCTGCCCTGGACAACCTCGACATCGCCGAAGGGCTGGCCGAACTCGAAGGCGCCTCCGCCCGTGTGGCGGTCGACGAAAAGCGCATGATCAACTGCCGCGCCGACCTCAACCAGCTCGTCCCGTTCAAGTACGACTGGGCCTGGCAGAAGTACCTGGACGGTTGCGCAAACCACTGGATGCCGCAAGAAGTCAACATGACCGCCGACATCGCCCTCTGGAAAGACCCGGAAGGCCTGACCGACGACGAGCGCCGCATCGTCATGCGCAACCTCGGCTTCTTCTCCACCGCCGACTCCCTGGTTGCGAACAACCTGGTGCTGGCCGTGTACCGCCTGATCACCAACCCGGAATGCCGCCAGTACATCCTGCGCCAAGCCTTCGAAGAGGCGATCCACACCCACGCCTACCAATACTGCATCGAATCGTTGGCCATGGATGAAGGCGAGATCTTCAACATGTACCACGAGATCCCATCGGTCGCGAAAAAAGCCACCTGGGGCCTCAAATACACCCGTTCGATCTCCGATCCGAAGTTCGAAACCGGCACCGTCGAAACCGACAAAGAATTGCTGCGCAACCTGATCGCCTACTACTGCGTTCTGGAAGGCATCTTCTTCTACTGCGGCTTCACCCAGATCCTTTCCATGGGCCGCCGCAACAAAATGACCGGCGTCGCCGAGCAGTTCCAATACATCCTGCGCGACGAATCCATGCACCTGAACTTCGGCATCGACGTGATCAACCAGATCAAAATCGAAAACCCGCACTTGTGGGATGCCGAAATGAAGGAAGAAGCTTCGCAGATGATTCTGCAGGGCACTCAGCTGGAAATCGAATACGCGCGTGACACCATGCCTCGCGGCGTGTTGGGCATGAACGCGGCGATGATGGAGGATTATCTGAAGTTCATCGCTAACCGTCGTTTGTCGCAGATTGGGTTGAAGGAAGAGTATCCGGGGACGACTAACCCGTTCCCTTGGATGAGCGAGATTATGGACTTGAAGAAAGAGAAGAATTTCTTTGAGACGCGGGTTATTGAGTATCAGACTGGTGGGGCGTTGAGCTGGGATTGATTCCTGGAGCTCGCCGCGATTTGCTGATTGCAACCTGAATCGACAAATCGAAAAAGCAAAAGCCCCGATCTGATCGGGGCTTTTTTATGGTCGGATGAATATGTTTTTTTCATCCCTACGCTACGACGCTAAAACTCCTACAAAACTTACAGCTGCTTCCGCGTTGATGCCCGACCAAAGCACCTCTAAGCTCCATTTCAGGTGCCTAAGAAACGCCCAACGTAGAAAGCTTGGTCAATCACACAGACACGCAACTCACCCTTTGGTGATTTGTCGTTCGGATGTGCGAAGGCTTTGCTCGTTGGGATTTTTTAAGTCCACTCTACGTTGGGGTCAGGCCCTCCTAAATCTACACGTAGAGGTACTGGATATGCCTGAACACGATTTACCCCGCACTCTCGCCATTCTGGAGATCAGTCATGACTGATCCCTTCTCTGTAACAGTCTTCACTCGCCACAACCTTGCCCTCCATGCCCTCCTCCTAGAAAACCAACCATGGTTCTGTGCCCGAGATCTGGGTCGTTTGATGGGTTTCCATCTGAATGATCGTGTGGTCAGCAAACTGGACGAGGATCAGAGACATACGTTGTTGATTGAGTACCACGGCCAACCGGAGAAACGGTTGATGATCAGCGAGTCCGGTGCGTATGCATTGCTGGTATATCACTACGCGCCAGGGCATCGGTTGCTGCGTGAATGGTTGACTCATCAAGTGGTGCCAGCCTTGCGTGATGCGGGGCAATCGAACTCTGATCGGCCGATGTTGAGTCTGTTGGATTGGCCGGAGATGTCGTTGAGTCTGTTGCATTGGCAGGATGAAGGCTGGATTCGGCTGCGGGATATGCCTTATCTGTTGCTCAATCGCACGCGGCGGCGCGTTCCAGCGGTTAAGCCTTGGTGGCGTAAAGTCTTGGAGGCGCTTTACTCTTCGAAGCATTCGATCGGTTAGATCTTGTAGGTTCGACAGAAAGAAGCGTCGCAGTTCACCGTAGGAATTTTCGTAGACAGTCCACTCAGTATCGTCCGAGGGTTTTCAACCCTCGGCGATGTTATGAGCGTAAAAAAGAAAGCGACTGAAGCGCTCTTGAGATTAGGGCCAATTGCCTTGGCGCATCGCTCAATCAGCTTTCAATTACTTCCAGCCGTTGCTTCAGCCTCTCATTCACCAACGCCCCGTGCACTCCAGAATGAATTTCCCGATGACAACTTGGGCATACAGCCCCCACATAGCGTGGGTGATCTAACCCACCATCTGAGAGCCGGTTGACGTGATGCGGCTCTAGGTAGGGCTTGCCATCCTTTTTCATAAAAGGGGCCGGCTTCTCACAGCTCTCGCATGCACCCTCGGCACGCATCAGCACATAGTGCGCAACCTTACGGCTGCGCTGATAGATCTTACGAGGAGCGGATTGCCCTAACTCATCACTGCCAGGCTTACATGCAGCCAGCGCAGCCAACCGCGCAGCAGCCAGAGAGTCGGGAAGGTTAGCCTTTTCCTCATCCTCTTCTTCAGCCTCAATCATTCCACTAGGAATACCCACAGGGACTAATCGAAAAACAATTGCCGTCCGAGCCTGGCCGCTCACATCCGGCTGGGTTCGCTGAAACATGTCGGCGCAAGAAAACTCGCCCACGTATGCGTAGCCATTACCTTTACCGCGGGACTTAAACAAGTGCAGCGCTCGGCCATCATTGGCATGCTCAGCAATGGCTCGGTTGCCTCGAGTCAAAGTCATCGGCCCGCGTTGTCCTTGACCGGTATAAAAGAAGGCGCCGTCTTCCCAATGGTCGGCATACCCGTATTGCTCACCGCTATCGCCCGTGAACAAAAAAATCGCAGGGTAGGTAGCGGACGCTGCAATGCCGTTTTGCAGGCTTCCACCGAACGGTCCATTGATCTCAGTTTTTCGGTCGTAAACAGCCCCCGGCGTGAACTGCAATACAGGCGCGCCCTCCTCACGCGATAGCTCCACAATAGTGAAGCCTCGCTTTTCTAGGTAACTGTTGGTCGGGTGTCCACCGGAGAACTCGCCTACTGCAATACCGGTCGCCAAAGAGACGATTTTCTTCGCCGGATACAGTTCACCGCCCGAGTGAACCGCATAACGGTGAGCTAGGTTGTTTTCCCATCCTTGCCACTCACGCCTACTCCGAAATTTATGATCAAACTCCAGCATCGCTTTGTCTATTCGTTCCTTCGAAACCGCTTTGATCGCCACGAGCGCTGCCCTTTATCGACAATTGCCGTAGGAATATTCCTACCGTCGTCAAAGTAGCAAAGGGTTTCAATACGTAACAGGGCGAATAGCCACTATTTCTAAGAACAATTGCCTCACAGGTGACTCTCAAATCCCTCGGTGATGTCCACTGCGGGCTTTTGAAAATCCGCATAAATTCGGATTTTTTCCTTCAACCGCCCCGGCTTACGTGCCCGAGATGTTTTGACATGAGGTAGCAGGTTTAGATAGGGCTTGCCGTCCTTGGTGATCACAACCGTATCACCCCGCCAGGCAAGCTCAGCGAGTTGATCGAGCTGGGATTGTGCTTCATGCATGTTTACTGTTATCCGTTCAGTCATATGGCACCTCCATGGAGTTGGCCACGCTAGCTGAAGGCTGAGATTTTCGATAGGCGTGGCGAGCCGGCTCTTGGCGGTGTTCCGTTGCAAGTTGTGAATGATGGTGCGTAGAACCAGATACTCAGTGGCGTTCTTGAGTTTTTCGCGAGCAAGCTCGCTCCCACAGGTTTGGTGTGTTGCCGCAGATTTTGCGCTGTGATGAAAACAGTGAGTGCAACCCGTCCCACCTCCCGCTATTAATACCCTTCCCCCCCTCAAGGACCCGAGCCCACCATGAAATTCGACCTCGCCTACTGCCTCAGCCTCGACGACAAGCTGTCGATCTATGACGTGCGCGATTTGAATTTCGACGAGACCATGGAGTTCGATTCCGCTAAGGAACACTTCCAATGTCCCAATGACGCATGCAGGACGGCCTTCGATGCGGCGAATGTGTTGACGACGTTCAACGCCAAGAATGTGAATTACGTTCGCACCCCGCACTTCAAGAACACGCCCAGCACCCGCCATGTTGCGGATTGTCCTTATGTCAGCCTCAAGACGCCGCCGTCAGGTGTGGACGCGGACGGTGCGGAAACGGATGACAGTCGCGAGGAGCACTTCCCGTCGGAGTTGTTGCTGACTCGGCGTCAGTATGTGCGTAAGCCGTCGAACCCGGCGGTGGCGGCAGACGTGATGCGGGACGATCCGAAATCCTCTTCAGCGGCCAGTAATGTCGAACACCCGAGCCGCGAGTCGGCACCGGACAAGACAAGTGTCTTCGCCCATCCGGTGGAGTGTTTTGTGTCGAATTTCGAGGACAAGGAGTTGCTCAAGCGCATGCCGCTGAAGATTGGCGAGCACACGGCGCCCTACAGTTCTTTCTTCAAGAAAATCGAGTTTCTGCTGGACAACAAAGGGCTGATTTACTGGGGCAAGATCAAGAAAATCGAGGATTACCACAGCGCTAGTTTTCGCATCGACTTCGAACAGAAGGTCTGGTTCAAGCAACCGGAAGAGGCGAAGAAGAAGCCTTACTCGGTCAACGTTTACCTGAGCAAAAAACTGATCGACAACTACCGCAAGCGCAAAGCGTTTCTGCAAGAGATCAAACACGCTATCGAGAGCGAAAAAGAGTTGTTTTGCTTTTTCTATGGTGTGACGCCGGAATTGAAACAGGTACCGAGCAAGAAAAACCCCGAGCAGATGTTCGGGGTGTTCAGTGCCCATATCGAGAACCTGGATCACTTCATCATTCGTGAGGCGCCGGGGCTCAAAGGTTAAAGGACCGGGTCACGGCGTTATTGCGACGGCTCATTGCGCTTCGAGATTAAGCTGCCTTACGACCTCCCGAATCTCCCGTTTCACCTCCTTGTGCCGCTCACGGGCTGCTTGAATGCCAAGCTCATCAAGGCCGCCGTAACGGCTTAACCAGTGAACGATCATTTCCTCATCCGGGTAGAAGTAATCCTTGTGTTCTTTACCGCCTCTCGGGTAGTTGTTCATGTCGGTATCGAAGCGGCCTGCCGAGAACTCGTCAGGGGGTAAAGAACCTCGTTCGGCAGCACATCCCTCAAACACCCAGGCGATGTCATTGATGTGTTTCTGCGCACCGCGATGTCCGCGTTTGTAAAACACGTACTCGCGACAACTCTCTTGGAATCGCTCCGCTATCAGTTCGTCGTTGAACCAACGAAGTATGTCGTGTTGCACCGCATGCTGAATCACGCCGTTTATCCAACGCTCGGAAAAACGTTGAAGAAAACCTTTGATGTCCGCTTTTTTCGCGTCCGCAAAAATCATGCAATAACGAGTTTTTACGTGAATGACGTACAACACATGCTTGCGTTGAACAGTGACAGCGTGAACCAGCCACTGTTCGGCGGACTCATCAGGCACATCATCTTCAATGACGGACGATGGCGGTTTGTGCACCGGGTTGATTTTTTTACCCTTGTGCACGCGGCTGAAGAAGTTACTTGCCGCTTCGGTGCAATTGAAGATCCACATCCATCGTTCTCTTATAAAGGGCTGGTGATAACCGTTTTCAGTCCTGCCGCACGATCTCTTCGACCCATTCAAGCTCATAGGGCCGGCGAATGACATCCGAGATGTAGTCCAGCGCATCTTCACTGAGCACTGATAACTCTGCGTCGGTCAGCAAGTCATGCATGACAAACAACCTCAATGCGGTGAGAGCACTGGAGCGGGATTGGCTGTGATGGTCAAAGGCCCGGCCATGTCCTTATTCCGATCATGGATCAAGCCGTAGAGCATTCCATATCGAGCGTGAGCAGACAGCGCACCGTGCAGGGTAATGGCTTTTGCATCGGCAAGAACGCCCTGGCAAAACCGATCGAGCGCGATCTTGCGCAGTTCCTTGAATTTCTTCCAGTCACTTTCGAGGATCGACATGGCATTCTCCTGCGTGAAATCTTGGACAGTGCGAAGGCGCATTGTTGCGAATAAGGCTACCGATTCCAACCCTACGTGACGCACATACTCAGCATCACCAAAACCAGCAAACCAACATATACCCGCGCATGCATTCGGTCCGGTATCCGCCCAATCCACGGCGTAGCCAACCGAATCCCCACCATAGACCCCACCGTCAAAACTGCAAACGCCAGCACATCCACATAACCGATAAACCACGGCCCCAGATCAAGCTCGGTAAACCCAGCCAACGCCATATAAGTCAGCGTCCCGGCCAGCGCCACGGGCAAACTGAGCGGATTGGCCATGGACGTCGCCTGGGACATGTTCAATCCACAACGCCGCAACAACGGCACGGTCATGACGCTGCCGCCTACGCCGAGAAACGTGGCGATGGTGCCGATTCCTACACCGCCGCCAGACACTTCTGCCCTTCCCAATCGTCGTGGGATGACGGTGTCGGACGCTGTAAGAAAGCCGCGTCGAAACAGGCAATCCGCGATGGTCACGCCCAGGTACGCGATGAAGGCATAGCGAATCACCTCGCCACTCACCCACATCGCCGCTACGGCGCCGACTACCGCGCCCACGCCGATAAACCCGCCCAACGGCCACAGGTAATGACGAATGAGATTACCGGCGCGTCGGTGTTTTCCGGTGGCGATCGTTGCGTTGACGATCATCACGCAGGTCGAGGTAGCTACAGCAATGTGCATCGCCGATTGGCCGACGGGGTCGTCTGTGCCGTGGCTGGTCATGAGCATGCGGTACAGCAATGGCACGACGACGAAACCGCCGCCGAAGCCGAACAGCACCGCGGTGATGCCGGTCATGCAGCCGAAGAGTGCCAGCAGGAGATAGAACATGGGTGTCGTCCGTTGGTTGAGAGCGGTCGACGATAGAACGATGCGCCTTGGCCTGCCTCAGCAAGTCAGCCAATAATGTTCGCGTTTACGCCAACCGCTGGGACTGCTCGATGCGCAATGTTTCGGTTATCTACTGGACCACACGCCACGACCGGTGGTGGCCATCGGTACGGATTATTCCCACGGCCATGTGTTGCCTCGTCATACACATCGGCGGGCGCAATTGTTGTACGGCGCCACCGGGGTGATGCAGGTCAGCACGCACGACGGCAATTGGGTAGTACCGCCGCAGCGGGCGGTATGGATTCCTGCGGGGGTGGCGCATGAGGTGGTGATGTTGGGGGTGAGTACTCGCAGTTTGTATATCGAGCCGGGCGCGGTGGATCTGGGGGATCGCTGCCAGGTGATCAGCGTTTCGCCGTTGATGCGGCATTTGCTGATGGAGGCGGTGGAGATCCCGCTGGCGTATGACGAGCGCGGGCGCGACGGTACGCTGATCGGCTTGCTGCTGCATGAACTGGCGCGCAGCACTCACCTGCCGTTGCACATTCCGCTGCCCGTCGATGCGCGGCTACTCGCGTTGTGCCAGGGCTTTGTGCAGCGGCCCGACGCTCATCAGTCGCTACAGCAATGGGCCGATCAGTTGCACATCAGCCTGCGTACTTTCAATCGCCTGTTCCGCCAACAAACCGGTATGAGTTTCAGCCAATGGCGGCAGCGGGCTTGCGTGGTGCTGGCTCTGGCGCGGCTGGTGGTGGGCGAACCGGTAACGCGGATTGCACTGGATTTTGGCTATGACAGCCCCGCTGCGTTCTCGACAATGTTCCGCCGCGTACTGGGGCAGGCACCGTCCGTCTGGTTGGAGGGGGCGAAGTAGTCAGCCCAAAAAAGAGAGGCCGCTGCCGTTAATACCAGTCAGTTAAGCAATTTCAGCCGCGACGCACACTTTGTAGCAGCTGGCGAAGCCTGCGTTCGGCTGCGAAGCAGTCGTGAATCCGACTGACGCGGTCTGCCTGATGCACCGCAATCTCTGGTCTTACGACTGCTACGCAGCCGAACGCAGGCTTCGCCAGCTGCTACAGATCGCATAACGGTTCAACTGACTGGCATTAGCCACTGCCGCTAATGCCTCGACCTTAAAGCAGCTCAAAACTCTGCTCCTTTACATCCTGAGAATCCAGACCGATCTGCACCCGGAACTCGCCCGGCTCGGCGGCGTATTCCAACTGAGCGTTGAAGAACTTCAAGTCGTTCTCATCAATGCTGAAGTGGACCGCTTTCTCTTCTCCGGCCTTGAGCATGATTTTTTGAAAGTTCTTCAGTTCTTTGACCGGACGGCTGAGGGAGCCAACGACATCGCGGATATACAGCTGAACTACCGTTTCGCCGTCGCGCTGGCCGGTATTCTTCACGATGACGCTGGCGACGAGCTTGTCGGTTTTGTTCAGTGTGGTCGAAGACAGGGCCATGTCAGTCAGGCTGAAGTCGGTATAGCTCAGTCCATAGCCGAAGGGATAAAGCGGACCATCGGATTGATCGAAATATTGAGATGTGTAGTTGCGAGGCGCACCCGGCAGGTAGGGGCGGCCGGTGTTCAAGTGGCTGTAGTAAATCGGGATCTGCCCCACGGAGCGTGGAAAGGTGATGGGTAACTTGCCGGACGGGTTGTAGTCACCAAACAATACATCGGCAACGGCGTTGCCTCCCTCGGAGCCGCTGTACCAGGTTTCCAGAATCGCATCGGCCTGTTTCTGCTCCTTGCCGATGGAAAGTGGCCGGCCGTTCATCAATACCAGTATCAGCGGCTTGCCGGTGGCTTTCAGGGCGGCGATCAATTCACTCTGGCGCCCCGGCAGATCGAGGCTGGTTCGACTGGCCGCTTCATGAGACATACTGCGGGGCTCGCCCACCACTGCAATCACAACATCGGCTTGCTGTGCAGCCTTGACCGCTTCGTCAATCATTTCTATTGCCGGCCGAGCGTCGTTCTCGATTTCGGCCACTCCCAGATATTTAACAACCTCCGGATCTTCCGTGAGATTGGCGCCTCGGGCATAGATCAGCGAGCCCTTATCCATAGCGTTTTTCAGCCCGTCGTAGATCGTCACCGATTGCGAGGGCACGCCGCTTGCGGACCAACTGCCCATGATGTCGACGGTACTTTTTGCCAACGGGCCTATGAGCGCGATCACGCCCTCTTTCTTTAGTGGCAAAAGCCCGTTTTCATTCTTCAGCAGCACCAATGTCTTGCGTGCCACCTCACGGGCCTGCGCTCTGTGCAGACGGTTTTCGGCATTGTTATCAGCGGGGTCTTCACCGGCAACGCCGATGCGCCGGTAAGGGTCTTCGAACAGCCCCATGTCGTACTTGGCCCCCAGGACTTCCCGCACGGCGTTATCGATATTGCTCTGGGAAACAGCGCCAGACTCAAGCAGCCCGGGTAGCTCCGGGCCATAAGAGGAGTCGTTCATGCTCATATCAATACCGGCCCTGATCGCGAGCCTGGCCGCTTCGCGGTGATTCTTCGCAACGCCATGCTGAACCAGATCGGTTATCCCGTTATGGTCGCTGATGACCAGCCCCTTGAAGCCCCATGCTTTGCGAAGCAGGTCTTGCATCAACCATGCATTGGCAGCTGCTGGCACGCCATTTATCGAGTTAAGCGCTGCCATCATCGCTCCCGCGCCACCCTCAATCGCCGAACGATAAGGTGGCAGGTAGTCCTGGTACATCCTGGCCAGGCCCATGTCGACGCTGTTGTAGTCGCGTCCACCCTCGACAGCACCATACAACGCGAAGTGTTTGGCGCTGGCCATGATGCTGTCGGGTGCATTCAGGCTTTTGCCCTGGTAGGCCTGAACCATCACTTTGGCAATGCGCGAAACCAGATAGGTGTCTTCACCGAAGCCTTCGGATGTACGCCCCCAGCGAGGATCACGGGCGATATCTATCATCGGTGCAAAGGTCAAATCGATACCGTCCGCACTGGCTTCTTTCGCCGCCGTTCGACCGCTCAACTCGATAGCGTCCATATCCCAGCTGGAGGCCAACGCCAGGCCAATGGGAAAAATGGTTCGATGGCCGTGTATCACGTCCCAGCCGAAAAACATCGGTATTTTCAGGCGGCTTTGTTGAGCCGCGTCCTGCATGGGTCGGTTTACGTAACGGCTCACAGAGCCGTACGTACCCCCAATGCGCCCGGCAGTGATTTCTTGGCACATCCTTTCGGGAGTCATCTCTTCATCAATAGCGATCAGCCGCAGTTGGCCGACTTTTTCTTCCAGGGTCATCTGATTCATCAGGTTGGTCACAAAGGCATCTTTGTTTGACGATGCCATATCGGCCAGGACGGGCAGACTTGTAAAACCGATCAGGGTACATAGCAGACGTAGTCTTTTCATGATTCCCTTCCCTGCATAACGCTGTGGCGCACAGCCTCTGAAACGCCACCTTTCCTTGTATTGAAAATCAGAAAGCTGACGTTCAAACATTGCCGCTGACGGGTGTTGAAAACCCATTGAGCTTTCAGGAGCCGCCTAAAAATAGCGTAGTCGGTCCAACGCTCCTGCCTGAGAGGAAAAATAGAACCGATCAAAAAATGAGTTTGATTCGGGCTTAAAACAACTGTACAAAAACACAGTATATTTTGAACCAGCACTCTTGAGCCCGGAGAACACCATGGCCTCTCTTGCGATGAAAATCACCCTGGAACGTATCGCCCTTTTCCAATTCACCCCCGCACATTGCGCTCAGGCCCGAGCGATGCTGGGCTGGAGTGTGGAGGAGTTGTCTCGGGAATCCGGGGTTTCGGTTGACGCTATTCAGCGATTTGAGGATGAACGCAATGTGCTGGATGTTACGCGGCTGGCACTGGCATATCGGTTTGAATCGGAGGGGTTGGTGTTCTTCCCGGGGTTTGTGCCGGGGAGAGGGATGAATGTGAGAGGGTCTACGCCTGATCCGGTGGGGCGGGCGGATTATGCGATGGTTGAGTGAGAAATCATCGATTGACGATTATTCCCATATAGGTATATTTTCGCATGAGTACAAGGAAGTCACTCCTGTGGGTTAGCAGCAGTAAGAAAGACCTCAAGCAAATGCCCGCAGATGTACAAGATGTTTTTGGTCATGCACTAGATCTGGCACAAAGCGGTGCAAAACATCCCGACGCGAAGCCTCTAAAGGGTTTTGGAGGTGCAGGTGTGCTTGAGATGGTGGATGACTTCAATACGAACACCTATCGCGCCGTTTATACCGTTCGTTTTGGTAATGCCATTTATGTTCTGCACTGCTTTCAGAAGAAGTCGACTACGGGCATCACAACCACGCAGTGCGACATCGATTTGATCAGAAAGAGACTTCAAGCGGCGCAGGATCACGCAAAAGGATCAGGAAATGATTGAAATCGAAGAGAGCAGCGGGAACGTCTATGAAGACCTCGGGACGCCCAACGCCAATGAAATGCGAGTCAAATCGCAACTGGCGGCCAAAATTGGCGAGATCATCAAGGCTCGCCATTTGACCCAAGTTCAAGCGTCAGAAATCTTGGGCCTCTCTCAACCCAAGCTTTCTGAGATGTTGCGCGGAAAGTTTCGCGGCATCAGTGAAGCCAAGATGATGGAATGCCTTTCCCTGCTCGGACGTGACGTGCAGATCGTGATCAAGACAGCCCCCCGATCACGAAAAGAGGGCCGTATTGAGGTGGTTTTCGCTTAAGACGCTCAGCCCGGTTTTACACGCTATGCGTTCTGAGGCTCCACCTGATCGCCAATGTTTTCCATCTCCGACCACCAAGTGCTACCCCGCTGCGGATACATCACATTGAACGCCTGACCCATCTGCGGCGTGGTGATCGAAACATTCCGCTCCCAGGCCAACGCCAGAATGCGGTCGAAGGGTTCGTACCAGGCGTGCATCGACAGGTCGAAGGTGCCGTTGTGAATCGGCAGTAACCAGCGGCCTTTGAGGTCGATGTGTGCTTGCAGGGTTTGCTCCGGCTGCATGTGCACATGCGGCCACTCGACGTTGTAGGCACCGGTTTCCATGAGCGTCAGGTCGAACGGGCCGTATTGCTCACCGATGCGTTTGAAGCCATCGAAATAACCGCTGTCGCCGCTGAAGAAGATTCGCGTGTCACCGTCGATCATCACCCACGAGGCCCACAACGTGCTGTTGCCATCAAACAGACCGCGACCGGAAAAGTGCTGCGAAGGCGTGGCGATGAACTGAATACCGTCGACCTCGGTGCCCTGCCACCAGTCCAGTTGTCGGACTTTGCTGGCATCGATGCCCCACTTGATCAGGGTGTCGCCCACGCCAAGCGGCGTCAGAAAGTACTGGGCCTTGTCCGCCAGTTTGAGCACCGCTTGATAATCGAGGTGGTCGTAGTGATCGTGGGACAGGATCACCGCTTCGATCGGCGGCAACTCTTCGAGGCTGATAGGCGGCTGGTGGAAGCGCTTCGGGCCGGCCCATTGCACCGGTGAGGCGCGCTCGGCAAAGACCGGGTCGGTGATCCAGAATTTGTCCCGCAGTTTCAGCAGTACGGTGGAATGACCGAGTCGGTAAACGCTGTGGTTGGGAGCAGCGATCAACGCTGCCTGAGTCAGGGTTTGCACCGGGACAGGCGCCGTCGGGCGGGTGTCGTGCGGTTTGTGGAAGATCATGCTCCACATGATGCGCACCATTTTGCGAAAGCCTTCACGTTGCACGGGCGCATGGTTTCGGAAGCTCCCTTCTGCCTGACGGGATGCTTCAGGCGTGGAGACGTTGTCCGCAGGGGAAGTTGAAGTGGCCATGACTGAATGACTCCAGGAAAACCACCTGATTCGCAGTTTTCCGCTTGGGACGATAAATGGCCAAGGCACGCACGCATCAGCCGGAGATTCTATTCTTCACTGCACAGGATTAACAAATCATTACACTGCACAGTGTAGTTTCTAGGTTGCATCAAAGCCGATCACAAGTAAACTGCCGAGTGTAATTCTCACTTCTTCCTGCCGAAGCGTACTTATGACAGCTCCACAGCGCCTCACTGACCGAAAACGCGAAGCCATCATTCAGGCGGCGATTGCCGAATTCCGTGCCAACGGTTTCGATATCACCAGCATGGACAAGATCGCCGCCACCGCCGGCGTGTCGAAGCGCACGGTGTACAACCACTTCCCCAGCAAGGAAGAGTTGTTCGCCGAAATCCTCAATCAATTATGGGCGCGGGTGACGTCAGAACAGGAAACGCCCTACCACCCTGACCTGCCGCTGCGCGACCAGATGCGCCGGATGCTGATGGCGAAATTGCAGATGCTGGGCGATGACAATTTTCTCGACCTGGCGCGAGTGGCCATCGCCGCCACCATCCATTCCCCCGAGCGCGCCCAGAATATGGTCGCCCGAATGGGTGAGCGCGAAGAGGGCCTGACGGTGTGGATCCGCGCTGCTCAGACTGATGGCCGTTTGAAGCCGGTGGCCCCCGAATTCGCCGCTCAACAGATTCAGGGAATGCTCAAATCCTTTGCATTCTGGCCGCAGATTTCCATGGGCCTTCCCGGCCTGTCAGCCGAAATGCAGACCACGGTGGTGGAGTCGGCGCTGGACATGTTTCTGGCCTGCTATCAGCTGCAATAAATGACAATGTCCGCCGCTTTAGCAGTGATCGGTAGCGTTGAATAAAACACCGCAATGTGTTTCAGAATGAAACTGGCGCTGGGGCTATAGTGAGCCTCAGTCCCAGCGCCATGCAGAGAGCACCATGACCACCACGACTTCCGACACTCAACCCGCCCTCCCCGTCGACCATCTGCGCTTTCATCGCCCCCACGCACATCTGGCGCCCACGTTCGGCAACGACAAGTTTGCCCTGCGCGCCGAGGCCTTCGCGCGGTTCTTCGGCACGCCGACCTTTCTCGGAGCGCAGACGCTGATCGTGGTGGTATGGATTTGCCTCAATCTGTTCGGCGTGGCCCACTTCGACCTCTACCCGTTCATCCTGCTCAACCTCGCATTCAGCCTGCAAGCGGCTTATGCCGCGCCGCTGATCCTGCTGGCCCAGACCCGCCAAGCAGCACGCGACAAAGCCCAGTCTGAAGCCGATGCGCTGCACCGCGAAACCCTGGCCGTCGCCAACAGTGAACGTCAAGCGCAAGCGGCGCAGAACACCGCGCAACTGCTGGAACTGCTCGAGCAAAACACTCGGCTCACCGAAATGACCAAGGCCCTCACCGAACGCATCGAAAGCCTGACCTCGGAAATGCATCAGCACTTCGTGCGCAAGGATCAGCCGAAGGTTTAGCGCTCGGTCAAGGCAATCGAAGCGCCCGCCCCAACTCATCGAACAACGTCACCACCGAGCGCAAGGCGCGGCAGTCGGGGCGGGTCAGCAACCAGAGTGCCGTGTCGTAACCGTGTAGTGGCTCGCTCAACGGTTGCAGCTCTTCACCGATGAGGAAGTCCGGCAATGCCGCGACACCGAGCCCGGCCCGCACCAGCTCAGTCACCGACAACATGCTGTTGCAGCGATAACCCGGTGTGACGCCGGGAAACTGCTGACGGCGCCACACGACGGTGGGGTGATCGGGGAGGAAGTCGTCCGGGGCGATCCAGGTCAGCGAAGCCAAGTCTTCGGAATCGACCGATTTCAGATACGCCTCACTGGCACAGACTCGATACGACACCTTAGCCAATCGCCGGCCAACCAAGTGCTCGGGCGGTGTGCGGGTCAGGCGCAAGGCGATATCCGCGTCCCGGCGGCTCAGATTGGCGAAGTCGTTGGAGGTACTCAACTCGATGGTCAGCGCCGGGTAAGACGGCATGAACCGCGCCAGCGCCGGCAACAGCAAACCCTGCAAGACCGAATCGGTGCAGGTCAGGCGCACCGTGCCGCTGATGACTTCACCGCCCTGCTCCACGCCAATGCGCGCCGCCTCCAGCGCCTGTTCGGCCCGCTCAGCCTGCTCGGCCAGGGTTTGCGCCAAGGTGGTGGGCAAGTAGCCGGCGCGGCTTTTTTCGAACAGTTGCTGGCCCAGCGCGGCTTCCAGTCGGCGCACGGCGCGAAATACGGTCGAGACGTCGACCTTCAACAGCGTCGATGCCCGGGCCAGAGAACCGCCGCGCACCAGCGCGAGGATCAGGGACAGGTCGGGGTAATCCAGTCGATAGTGCATCGGTGCATTGATCAATTGGGATAACGCCAATATTGAGTGCGTGAACGCCAATCTATAGTGGGTGCCAGGAATCAACAAGCGTGGAGCGCACTCATGGAAACCCGCCCAATCCGCATCGCCTTGATCGGCGATTACGACCCGCAAGTCACCGCTCACCAGGCCATCCCCATCGCCCTCGGCATGGCCGCCGAACAGGCGGGCACAGACGTGCAGCTCCAGTGGTTGGCCACCGACCGCATCAGCGCCGATGCGCCATTGGCTGGCTTCGACGGTTTCTGGTGCGTACCTGCCAGCCCTTACCACGATATGGACGGTGCGTTGCGGGCGATTCGTTTTGCCCGTGAACAGCAGCGACCGTTCCTTGGCACCTGTGGCGGTTTTCAACACGCAGTACTCGAATACGCCCGAAATGTCCTGGGTTGGGAAGATGCCGAACATGGCGAGACTTCACCCGATGCAACGCGAGCGCTGCTCACGCCACTGACCTGTTCGCTAGTGGAGGCCGTTGACAGCATTCATCTGGTTGAAGGCTCGTTGATCGCCCAGGCGTACGAAAACGCCGAGATTGTCGAAGGATATCGCTGCCGCTACGGCGTTAATCCAGCGTTCGAACGTGAGTTGTTGACCCAACAGCTGTACGCCGTTGGACACGATTCAACCGGCGACTTGCGGGCGGTGGAACTCAAAGGTCATCCGTTCTTCGTCGCGACGCTGTTCCAACCTGAACGCGCCGCGCTCAAAGGCAATCTGCCGCCGCTGGTCCGTGCGTTGATCGCAGCCTGCAAGAGGCAGAAGTCATGATCGCCAAGACTCCGCCAGCGCCTTACTACGCGGTGATTTTTACCTCCCTGCGCACCGACGGTGATCACGGCTACGAGCAGGCCGCCAGGCGCACGGTCGAACTGGCCCGTGAGCAACCTGGTTTCCTGGGTGTGGAATCGGCTCGGGGTGAGGACGGGCTCGGGATTACGGTGTCCTACTGGGCCAGCGAAGCAGCGATCCTGGCGTGGAAACATCATCCCGAGCACAGTGAGATTCGCGAGCGCGGGCGGTCGACCTGGTACTCGTCTTGCCATACGCGGGTGTGCAAGGTTGAGCGGGCGTATGCGTTCAAGCAGTAAATGATGCGGCGTTCTTCAGTCCGCCTTCGCGAGCAAGCCCGCTCCCACATTGGTCTTGTGATCGACACATAACCCATGTGGGAGCGGGCTTGCTCGCGAAGAGGCCAGCACAAACACCGCAAAACTCAGCTCTGCACCAAACTGCGAACCGCCAAAATCTGCGGCACGTCCCGCCGATTCATGTACACCCGCAACGGCTCGGTGATGTTGATCCGGTCATCGATGTTCTGATCCAGCAACAACTGAATCAACTCACGCTTGAGCGTCATGGCCTGCGCGGAACCTGGGGCCCAGACGAATTCACTGGTGGGAATAATGCCGTCATCCGCCACGTCCATGCCGAAGGCGTCTTCGCTGAAACGAACGATGTAGTGGCCGGTCTTGCGATTGAGGCCGACGAAGCCTTTGAGTTGGTCGGCGGCCTGGCAGATGAGCTCGGAAGTGATGCGCATGATAAACCTCACAGAAGGTCGCGAAGGACCGGTGATCGATGGTTTACACGCAGGGCAAGCGGATGGGCGTTCCCTCTGCCGGGGTAACTGCCGGGGCCAAGAGTACTGCAAAGAAGCGCACAAAAGCGCTGAAAAAATCTGCTTTAAACACGTTTATGTCGGTCTGGCGATAGCGCAAGCGGCGCTCAGTTGCTAAAAGGTACGTCTTTGAAAATCTGCGAAAGGACCTCGACCATGCCTGTTACCTTCACCAAGAGCGCCCTGTTGCTGAGTCTGATGCTGGGCCTCGGCCAGGCACAGGCCGCCAGCGAACCAAGCCCCACCGCATTGGCAACCCGCACGGGCATCCCCCATCCGGCCGTGATCGCCCACCGTGGCGCGTCGTTCGATGCACCGGAATCCACCGCCGCAGCCTACAAACTGGCCCGCGATCTGGGTGCCGACTACCTGGAAATGGACGTGCAACGCAGCAAGGATGGCGTGCTCTTCGCCCTGCACGACAACAACCTGCAACGCACCACCGACGTCGCCAGCAAATTCCCTGAACGCAAGGACCGCCCGGCCAACGAGTTCACTATCGCCGAGCTGAAAACCCTCGATGCCGGCAGCTGGTTCAACACCGCCTACCCGGATCGCGCGCGTCCTGCGTACGCCGGTCTGAAAATCCTGACCCTCGATGAAATCATCGATATTGCCCAAGGCAACCCGCTGCACAAACCCGGCCTGTACATCGAAACCAAAGAGCCGAAGCAGTTTCCCGGGATCGAGCGCGACCTCAAGGAAAAACTCCAGGATCGCGGCTGGTTGAGCCCGGCGGGTTCGAAACTGGCGAAGAGCGACCTGGCCGTCGGCCAGGGCAAAGGCAAGGTCGTGCTGCAAACCTTCGAGAAGAGCAGCCTCGAACTGCTCGAGAAGGAAATGCCGAAAGTGCCGAAAATCCTCCTGTTATGGGTCGGTGAAGGCAGCATCGAGCCGAAATCCAAGGTGACGTTTGCCGAGTCCGGCGACAAGGACAAAGCCACTTACTACGCCAAACAGCAACCGAAGGATAAAGCCGAATTCCAGCAATGGGTCGAGTACGCCAAAGCCCAGGGCGCGATCGGCACCGGTCCTTCTGCTGCGCTGACCACGGGTGGTGATCAGAGTTACTCGGACCTGGTGCAACCGTGGATGAACCAGTACACCCACGATCAGGGCTTGTTGGTGCACGTCTACACCATCGACGATGCCGTGGATTACCAGAAAGTCATGGACGCCGGCGTCGACGGCATCTTCACCAACCGCGCCAGCGAACTGCTCAAGTTCTACAAACGCCCGGCGGCGGCCAGTGTTGCGCAGTTGCTGCAGAACAACGGTTACTGATGAACGAGGGAACGATCTTCGCTCAGTCACGTTCGGTGAATTAAGGGTGGATTAAGTTGCGCCGGTTAGCCTGATCCCACTTAAACAGATCACCCCAAGGAAAGAATCTCATGAAAACCCTGACTGCCCTGTTCACTGCCGCTGCCCTGACTCTCACCGCTGGCCTGGCCCAGGCCGATGTTCGTCCTGACCTGATCCCGGGTCTGCTCAAGGCTGGCACCATAATGGACCTGGAAAAACTCAACCAGGCCGCCCTCGCTGAACACCCAGGCAGCACCGCAACGAACATCACCGATACCGAACTGGAACAGACCGCCACTGGCGCTTACGTCTACCAGGTGGAAATTCGTGACGCCAAAAACGTTGAGTGGGACGTGGATGTGGACGCCAAGACCGGCAAAGTCCTGAGCAACAAACAAGACAAGTAATCACATCGCAAAAAGCCGCACGATCTTCGGATCGTGCGGCTTTTTTGCACGTCAAATTCAGGCAATCAAGTCGCGCCAACGCCGCGCCAGCCCGCTAGAATCTCACCATACTGTTCATGCAGAGGTTGATTGAAATGGGGCAAGCAGCGGCTGCAGACATCGCCACGATCGGTCGGATCGGCGCGGTGCCGGCAATTCTTCAGGTGATCCGTGAGTTGACCGGCCTGCGCTTCGCCGCGGTGGCTCGCGTTACCGAAGACTCCTGGACCGCTTGCGCTGTGCTTGATCAACTGGATTTCGGATTGCAAGTCGGCGGCGAACTGGATGTGGTCACGACGCTGTGCCATGAAATTCGTCAGGCGCATCATTCGGTGGTCATCGACAAGGCCAGTGAAGACCCGCTCTACCGCGACCACCACACACCTCGCCTCTATCAGTTCGAAAGCTACATCTCCGTACCGATTTTCCGCACCGACGGACGCTTTTTCGGCACCCTCTGCGCTCTTGACCCCAATCCTGCGCCACTCAAATCCAGCACGATCCAGAGCACCATGGAATCCTTCGCCCGAATGCTGGCGCTGCAAATCGAGGCCGAAGAAAACCTGCAAAAGACCGAAGCAGCGCTGAGGCAGGAACGCGAAGCCGCCGAACTGCGCGAACAGTTCATCGCCGTGCTCGGGCATGATCTGCGCAACCCCTTGTTCGCCATCAGCGCCGGCGCTGAAATGCTCCTGCGCAAACTACCCGATCCGGCGAATCAGCAGCGGGCCCGGCACATCCTCACCAGCGCCCGACGTGCGACCAAACTGGTCGATGACGTTCTGGATTTCGCTCGCGGCTCACTGGGTCGTGGCATCCCGGTCAACATCAAGCCGTGCCCGGATCTCGAGGATGCATTGCGGCATGTGATTTCTGAAGTTCAGAGCGTCCATCCCGGCCGTACCATTCAATCGTCCATCGGCGACCTGCACAGCGTTCATTGCGATCGCGAGCGGGTCGCGCAGTTACTTTCCAATCTGGTAGCGAACGCGGTTGCTCATGGCGATCCCGACGGCCCGATCGATATCAGCGCGCAGATCAATGAAGGACAGTTCGTGCTGAGCGTAAACAATCAGGGGTTGATTGCCGAGGATGCGCTGCCTCATCTGTTCAGACCCTACTCGCGACCGGCCAGCGGAACACCGCAGACCGGCCTCGGGTTGGGGTTGTACATTGCCAGTCAGATTGCGCAGTCCCATGGCGGAAAACTGGACGTGGTCTCGACCGGGCAACAGGGCACGACGTTTACGTTCAGCTTGCCGGTGTGATCTGCCAGGCTCGAATCACTTGACCATAATGATCAACGGCTTGGAGCGCCAGATTCGGTCGTCTCTGACAACCTCATAAAAGGTAGTCACCAAACCCGGTGTGATGAAGGTTTCCTTCACATAGAAATGCACAGGGTTTACTTCTTCAATCTCGGTGACCTCATGCGTAAAAACTGTTTCAGTGCCTGCTTTGGTGATCCATACCACCTCAAGATGATCCCCTTCGCTCAAACCCTGTTTGCCAGGGACAGACGCCCGCGGACCGGGAGCCGAGGGTAAAGACACCTCACCCTCATACTCCTGACCTTCGACCGGCGTCATGCTCGGGATCGTCAGCTTTTCCAACACTTCAAGCGTAGACATGGGAACACTCCTTATCGGGATAATCGCGCCATTGCGCTGACCCGATCATCAAGCCGGCAGGAATGCGTCCCGTCTACTGTCAGAAATAACAGGTACCTTCTGAATCAATGGGTTTGAAGCGTCGAATCCGACCAGCGGTCATGCCTACTGAACCGAATATCAGGCCGAAGTGCTGACCAGCGATCCCGACGTACTGGAACCGGAATCCTGCAACGCCTGCAACAACGCCGCCGTTGCCGTCTGCAATGACCCCGAAGTCGTCGCAATCTGCGACTGAGCCGCCGCGACGTCCGCCGCTTTGGCTTCGGCGCTTTCCTGTTTGGCCTGGGCCGCTTGCAGTTGCTGCTGTTGTTCCTGCAATTGCTTTTGCAATTCGGCGATCTGCTTGCGCAGCTCTTTCACCGTATCGGATTCTTCGCTGCTGCTGGAACTGCTGCCGCTCGCCGCAGGGGCGCCGCCGGCGGATACCTTGGTGGTGTCGCTGGACGCCTCAGCGGTTGCCGTGACTGACGTGTCATCGGTGCTGTCACTGACGGCAGTCTTGTTCGAAGCAGTCGAGGCCGTCGGGGTGATCGAAACGGAAGTGATGCTGACCATGGCGGTTTTCCATTGGGTTTATGGGATTACCGTGGTCATCGACATCGACACTGCGGACTTGAGATCGACTGTGTACCGACTCGGTAAGCAAACCGGTACACAGCCCTTCCCGTTACGCGCTTAAACGTGCCGTCACTTCATTCAACTGCCCCGACAACCCGTGCAGGTTGTGGCTGGCCGCTTCGGTGCGCTGCACGTTATCCAGATTGGTGCTGGCGATGCTGGTGATCTCGGTGAGGTTGCGCGAGATGTCTTCGGCCACCGACGTCTGCTCTTCCGCGGCGGTGGCGATCTGGCGGTTCATGTCGCGGATGGCTTCCACGGCAAGGGTGATGCGCTCCAGCATGGCGCCGGCCTGGGTCACTTGCTCGACACTTTCCTCACTGCGCGACTGACCGCTTTCAATCGCCTGAGCGGCGTCCACCGCACCGGTTTGCACCGTTTGAATGATCTGGTTGATCTCGATAATCGACGCCGCCGTGCGCTGGGCCAGGCTGCGGACTTCATCGGCCACCACCGCAAAACCGCGCCCGGCTTCACCGGCACGGGCTGCTTCGATGGCGGCGTTGAGCGCCAGCAGATTGGTCTGCTCGGCGATGCCGCGAATCACTTCCAGTACCTTGCCGATGCGCCCGCTGTCGGTTTCCAGACGACGGATGACCGTGGCGGTATTGGCGATTTCGCCGCGCATTTGGGTGATGGTGTGAATGGTGCCCTGCATGACCTTTTCGCCCTGCTGGGCGGACTGGTCGGCATCGTCGGCGGCACGTGCCGCATCGGCAGCGTGGCGTGCGACTTCTTGCGCGGTAGCGGACATTTCGTTCATCGCCGTGGCCACCTGATCAGTACGGTTGAACTGCTCGTTGGTGCCGCTGGCCATGAGGCTGGCGATGGAGTTCAGTTCACCGCTGGCGCTGTCCAGATCCTTGGCGCTGCGCTGCAAACGACTGAAGGTTTCGGCGAGGAAATCGCGAAGTGTATTGGCCGCTGTCGCCAATTTGCCCAGCTCATCCTGACGGGTGCTGGCCACGCGTTCGGCGAAACGACCCTGGCTGAGTTGCGCTACGTACTCGATCAGTTTGCGAATCGGTTCCACCAGGTTGCGGTTGACCAGCCACAGGCTCAGCAACCCGATCAACAGACCCGAGGCGAGCATCACAATGATCCCCAGCAACACGGTGCGGTCGGCGTCGGCGCTGATCAGCTTCGATTGCTCGGCACCCTGCTTGCGCAATTCGCTGACCAACTCGGTCATCTGATCGCTGGTCGCGCGGTCAACACCTTTGACCGCCGTGTCGCCAGCCGTTGGGTCGGCGCCTGCCGCCACGTAGGCGTCACGGCCCTTCTGATAAGCCGCGCCCAACAGACGATGTTCGTCCCGCAGGCGTTCGATGCGGGTTTTCAGCTGCGGCTCGATACCCTTCTGCCCGGCCAGTTCGCCGAGGATGTCCTGCACATCGCGCTGACGGTCTTCGAATTGCTTCCAGTACTTATCCAGATCCGCGGGTTGTTTGCCACGCAGCAGGACGTTTTTCCACTCCTGAACCTGAACCTTGAATTGCAGGTTGGCTTCATCGATCAATTGCGAGGTGTGCAGCGGGCCTTCGATCAGATTCGCGTAGCTCTGAACACCGTTGGACAGAAAATGAAAACAGGCCAGGGCGATCAACAACATCGCGAACAAGCTGCCGCTCAACAACGCGAGGATTTGTGCTCTCAGGGATTTTTGCAGCATCGAGTGATACTCATGACAAGGAGGAGACACGCCGCGATCAGGCGTGAAAGGTGTTCGGACATCCCTGTCTGCGACCTTGGTCAGTGGCCAAAGCCATGCAAGTTCACGTCAGCAGGATCGGCGTGCCAGAGCGGTTCTTTAATCAATTCCGACCGTCGGTAGTGCCACTATTTCGCCTCCACCGCTCTGTCACAAAACCGTCAAAACTCCTTGCGATGATGCGGCTCAAGTGAACCTGAAAAATCCGCCGTAACGCGACCTGTAGCAGCTGGCGAAGCCTGCGTTCGGCTGCGTAGCAGTCGTGAAATCAGACAATGCGTTGCGTCAGGTAGACCGCGCGCTCAGGTTTTACGACTGCTCCGCAGCCGAACGCAGGCTTCGCCAGCTGCTACATAGAGCAATAGCGCTCCTTTGCGAGACCTCATGAACCACAGCATCGACCAAAGCCATCGCGACACGGACCTGTTCGGTCTGCTGTACGGTTTCAGTTTTCGCCCCGGCGAGCGCGGTCGCGAGCTCGATTCGGCCAAGGCCTTGCAGTGCCTGCAACAACCCGGCGACAACGACGAATTTCTCTGGCTGCACCTCAACCTGGCCCACGCCGCATGCGAGCGCTGGATGAAAAGCCATCTGGAATTGCCCGACGAATTTTTCGAAGCGCTGCATGAGGGCTCTCGTTCGACGCGCATCGTGCATGTGGATTCGGCGTTGCTGGCGGTGGTCAACGACGTGGTGTTCAACCTCAGCAGCATGGTTTCTTCAGATGTTTCAACGCTGTGGGTCTGCGCCCGCAGTCGGATGATCATCAGCGCACGGCTGCAACCGCTGCACTCGGTGGACAAGCTGCGCTCGTCGGTGAAGGCCGGTGAGTGCTTTCGCTCGCCGCTGGAATTGCTGGTGCATCTGCTGCGCGATCAGGGCGAAGTGCTGACCCAGATCGTGCGCAAGACCAGCCTCAGTGTCGATCAGATCGAAGATGAATTGCTGTCCTCGCGGCTGTCGACCAACCGGGCCGAACTGGGTGCTAACCGACGGGTGCTGGTGCGCCTGCAACGCTTGTTGGCGCTGGAACCGGGCTCGTTGCTGCGCCTGCTTAATCGCCCGCCGCAGTGGTTGCAGAAGGAAGACGTCAAGGAGCTGCGCAAGTCCACCGAGGAGTTCGCGCTGATCATTAACGACCTCACGGCGCTCGGCGAACGGATCAAGCTGTTGCAGGAAGAAATCGCCGCCAACCTCAACGAACAGAGCAACCGCACATTGTTCACCCTGACCGTGGTGACGGTGCTGGCGTTGCCGATCAACATCATCGCCGGGTTCTTTGGCATGAACGTCGGTGGGGTGCCGCTTTCCGGCGACCCGGAAGGGTTCTGGATTCTGGTGGCCTTGGTCGCGACGTTTACCGTGATCGCCGGGCGTTGGGCGTTTCGTAAGCGCCAGGATTATTAAGATCAAAAGATCGCAGCCTCGTTTCACTCGACAGCTCCTACAGGGTTGCGCATTCCAAATGTAGGAGCTGTCGAGTGAAACGAGGCTGCGATCTTTTGATTCTGCCTTTAAAAAACCCAAACCCTGACCCAGCGCAGCCTCCCTGTAACATTCAGCAACGATCATGGGCGACACTCCCTCTCCCCTTAGGATTGTCCGTCATGGCTACTCCTTCCTTCTCCGCCGCACAGGCGTCCGCCAGTAGCGCCAAACCGCAACTCGATAAAAAGCCCGGCCTGCTGACCATCGTGATTTTCTTCGCTGTGCTGGGCAGCGGGCTGTTGTTCACCGCCTACAGTCTGATGCACGACATGAACGAACTCGGCACTGTGGTGACCACCTGGACGCCGTTTCTGCTGTTGGGCGTGGCGCTGCTGATTGCCCTCGGCTTTGAGTTCGTCAACGGTTTCCACGACACCGCCAACGCCGTGGCCACGGTGATTTACACCAACTCCTTGCCGCCGAATTTCGCAGTGGCCTGGTCCGGGTTCTTCAACTTCCTCGGGGTGCTGCTGTCCAGCGGCGCGGTGGCGTTTGGCATCATCGCCCTGCTGCCGGTGGAGCTGATTCTGCAAGTCGGTTCCTCCGCTGGTTTCGCGATGATCTTCGCCCTGTTGATCGCCGCGATCCTGTGGAACCTCGGCACCTGGTGGCTGGGTTTGCCGGCGTCTTCGTCGCATACCCTGATCGGTTCGATCATCGGCGTCGGCGTGGCCAATGCCCTGATGCACGGTCGTGACGGCACCAGCGGCGTGGACTGGGCGCAGGCAACCAAAGTCGGTTACGCGCTGTTGCTGTCGCCGCTGATCGGCTTCGCGTTTGCTGCGCTGTTGCTGTTGGCCTTGCGTGCTTTCGTGAAAAATCGTGCGCTGTACAAAGCACCGAAAGGGGACACTCCGCCACCGTGGTGGATTCGCGGCATGTTGATCCTGACTTGCACCGGCGTGTCCTTCGCCCACGGTTCCAACGATGGCCAGAAAGGCATGGGCCTGATCATGCTGATCCTGGTCGGCACGCTGCCGATGGCTTACGCGCTGAACCGGACGATGCCGGCAGACCAGGCGCTGCAGTTTGCCGCCGTGGCCGAAGTCACCCAGCAAGCGCTGGTCAAAAGTGCGCCGCTGCCAGCGCCGGCCGACCCGCGTCCGGTGCTGTCCGAATACGTGCGCAGCAAGGAAGCCACGCCGCAACTGGTCCCGGCCCTCGCCGCGTTGACCGGCAATATCGGGAATGAAGTGAAGGGCTACGGCTCGCTCTCGAAAGTCCCGGCCGAGGCCATGGGCAACGTGCGTAACGACATGTACCTGACCAGCGAAACCATTCGCCTGATGGACAAAAACAAAGTCGGCAACTTCGACGCCGACACCAACGGCAAGCTGCAACTGTTCAAGCAGCAGATCGACAACGCCACGCGGTTCATTCCGCTGTGGGTGAAAATCGCGGTGGCCATCGCCCTGGGGCTGGGCACCATGGTCGGCTGGAAACGCATCGTGGTGACGGTTGGCGAGAAGATCGGCAAGACTCACCTGACGTATGCGCAAGGCGCCTCGGCGGAAACCGTTGCGATGCTGACCATCGGCGCGGCGGACATGTTCGGCCTGCCGGTCTCAACCACGCACGTGCTGTCTTCGGGCGTGGCCGGGACCATGGTCGCCAACGGCGGCGGCTTGCAGATGAAGACCATCCGCAACCTGCTGATGGCCTGGGTGCTGACCTTGCCGGCGGCGATTCTGTTGTCGGGCAGTTTGTATTGGCTCTTCACCAAATTGTTCTGAAGCCGCGCAATACCCTGTGGGAGCGAGCTTGCTCCGGGCGGCGTTCCGACGATAGCGGACAGACAGTCGACATCTGCGTTGAATGTTCAGCCCCCATCGCGAGCAAGCTCGCTCCCACAGGTTATGTGTTGTTCAAGTGGTGGATTGGATGACGTGCCCCAGCCAATCCATGAACGCCCTGACCCGCAACGGCAAATGCCGTTGCCGGGCATACAACAGCGAAACCTCCATGGACGGCGCGTTGAGCTGCGGCAGCACCGCCACCAGTTCGCCGCTGAGCAGGTGGGGCTGCATGCCCATCAACGGCGCCTGAATCAAACCAAAACCGCCCAGACACGCCGACTCGTAACAATCGGTACTGTTGACCGTGACGCTGCCCGCCATCGGCACTCGATGCAACGTGCCCTCTTCTTCGTACAAAAAACCCTCCGACCGCGAACCCAGTACGCCGACGTAATGGACCAGCCGATGCTGCGTCAGGTCTTCGAGTCGCTCAGGCACGCCATAACATTGCAGATAGGCCGGGCTGGCGCAGTTGACCATCGCAAAATCGCAGAGGTGACGCGCGACCACCGATTGATCCGGCTGCGCGCCGACTCGCACCACGCAATCAAACCCTTCGCTGAGCAAATCGACCCGGCGGTCGGTGCTGCTGATTTCCAGCTCGAGATTGGGGTGCTGCGCCATGAACTCGGGCAGACGCGGCATCACCACCCGACGGGCCAGAATATTCGGCATGTCGATGCGAATCCGCCCAACGAGCGACGCTTCGTCCTGGCGAAACAGCCCTTCGATTTCATCCATGTGCGACAGCAAATCCTTGCTGCGCTCGTACAACACCAGGCCGTCCTGAGTCGCCTGAACCTTGCGCGTGGTGCGTTGCAGTAACCGCGTGCCGACCAGCATTTCTAGGGCCTGCACGTGCTCGGACACGGTGGACCTGGGCAAACCCAGGCTTTCACCGGCAAGGGTAAAACTCGACATCTCGGTGACGCGAACGAAGGTACGCAGCAGTTCCAGCTTGTTCATGGGCCGACCTTTATTGTTCGGATTAACCGACCAGTGATTCCGATTTACGCCTGTTTATCACTTCAGGACGGACAAATAAACTTCCTCCACATCATCACCCACTGCTCCTTGAGGAAGTCCCATGAATCATAAAATCGCACTGATCACCGGCGCCAGCCGCGGCCTTGGCAAAAACGCAGCCCTGCATCTGGCAGCCCAAGGCATCGACGTCATCGGCACCTACAACAGCCGCGCCGAAGAGGCCCAAGCACTGGTCACAGAAATCGAAAGCCTCGGCGGTCGCGCCGTCATGCTGTAACTGGACGTTGGTCAGAGTGAAGGCTTCGCAAATTTCGCCACGCAGGTCGCCGACGTGTTGCGTAGCCATTTTGATCGCGAACACTTCGACTTTTTACTCAACAACGCCGGCATCGGCCTGAATGCAAACTTCGTTGACACCACCGTCGCCCAGTTCGATTCACTGATGAACATCCATCTGAAGGGGCCGTTCTTCCTCACCCAGAACCTGCTGCCGCTGATGGCTGACGGTGGCCGTATCCTCAACGTTTCCAGCGGTCTGACCCGCTTCAGCTTGCCGGGTTACGGCGCTTACGCGGCGATGAAAGGCGCGATGGAAGTGCTGACGCGTTATCAGGCGAAAGAACTCGGTGCCCGCGGTATATCCGTGAACACCCTGGCGCCTGGCGCGATCGAAACCGATTTCGGCGGTGGCACGGTGCGTGATAACAGCGACGTGAACAGCTATGTCGCCGGCAATACCGCGTTGGGGCGCGTTGGTCAGCCGGACGACATCGGTGCTGCGATTGCATTGCTGCTGGCGCCGGGCAGTCAGTGGATCAACGGCCAGCGCGTAGAGGCGTCGGGCGGGATGTTTTTGTAAACGCCATCAATATCAAAAGATCGCAGCCTCGTTTCACTCGACAGCTCCTACAGGGATCGCATTCCAATGTAGGAGCTGTCGAGTGAAACGAGGCTGCGATCTTTTGCTTTTATCCCGAGACAGCCTGGCGCATCACCACCCGCTCGCGCACGACGTCATAGACCCAGTGGTAGACGTAGGTGTACGGCAGGAAAAACAGCAACACGCCGATATCCAGCACGAACGCTTGCCACAGGCTGACCTTCAGCCACCAGGCGATCAGTGGCACACCGACCGCTACCAGACCACCTTCAAACAGCAGCGCATGGACAACGCGTACCCAAGCGTTGTGCACGATGGCGAAGCGTTTGAGCACGCGGTCGAACAGGCCGTTGAAGACCACGTTCCAGGCCAGAGCAAGGGCGGCGATAACAAGAGTGACAACGCCCATCTCGAGCATCGGTTTGTCCATGATCCACGCCAGCAGCGGCGTACAGATCAAAATGGCCAGCAATTCGAAACCGATGGCCTGGAAAATACGTTCAGTGATGGATTTGTTGGCGCTCATGGCCAGACTCCTCTGAGTGACTGTGGTTGCCATGATCCTTCTTCACACCGATACTTCATAACCAATAACCATCGATCAAGGCGATAGTTCATGGCCTCTCAAGAAGTGTTGCAGGCCTTCGTCCAGGCAGCGACTCAAGGTTCGTTTTCCGCCGCGGCGCGCAAACTGGGCCGCAGTCAGTCGACCATCAGCGCCGCCGTGGCCAGCCTTGAAATCGACTTGAACCTGACACTGTTCGACCGCAGCAGCCGTAAACCGAGCCTGACCCCGGCCGGGCACGTGATGCTGCAACGGGCCGAGGAAATCCTGGCCGCCACCAGCCGACTGGAAATGACCGCCAGCCAATTGTCCCAAGGGGTCGAACCGAAGCTGACCGTGGCGATTTCCGACACGTATCAGTCCGACCGATTCGAAGCGGCGCTCAGTGCTTTCGAGCAGCGCTATCCGGACCTGGAACTTGAATGCTTGATCGCCGAGTGCGATGACCTGGTGGCCTTGGTGCAACGGGGTCGGGCGCATGTGGCCTTCGCCGAAAAACAAGACAGTTACCCGCCGGACCTGGTCAGTTCGACCGTGGAAGAACGGACCGAAATTGCCCTGTTCGTGTCCCGCGAGCATCCATTGGCGGCGCTGAGCCACATCGATCAAGACGTGTTGCACCAACACCGGGAGTTGCGTCTGGCGACGATCGTCAATCCGTATGAAAGCCGTGCGAAGGGGCGCGTCTGGTCGGCGCCGAGTTATCTGATGCTGCTGGAAATGGCCCAGGGCGGATTCGGCTGGACGCCGTTGCCCCGGTGGCTGGTGGAGCGATTTGGGCCAGGAACGTTGCAGGAACTGGACGTACGCGGCTGGCCAAAACCGGTGTTCGTCGATGCGCTGTGGTCGCGGCTGCATCCGCCAGGGCCGGCGGGGAGTTGGTTGCTTGGCAAGATGTTGGAATAGCGGTGCTGCCATTCGCGAGCAAGCCCGCTCCCACAGGATTTACGCTAAACCTGTGGGAGCGAGCTTGCTCCGGGCGGCGTTCCGACGATGGGGCCAGCAAATTCACCTTATTTTAATGCCTTGATCCGGGCCTCGATAAACCGCCGTTCCGGCACTTGCTGCGTCAACTCCAACGCCCGCTCATAAGCCGCCCGCGCCTCCTCAACCCGTCCCAGCTGCCGACAAAACTCCGCCCGGGCCGCGTGCGCCAAGTGGTAATCCAGCAAATCACCCCGCGCCAGAATCCCTTCAACCAACGTCAGCCCCGCCAACGGCCCATCCCGTTTGGAGATCGCCGCCGCACGGTTCAATTCGATCACAGGCGAAGGCGCCGCCCGCAACAGCACGTCATACAGACCCACAATCTCCAGCCAGTCCGTTTCCGCCGCCGTGGGCGCTTCGGCATGCGACGCCGCAATCGCCGCTTGCAGGCAATAAGGACCGAATTGCCGAGTCGTCAGCGCCCGCTCTACCAACGCGCAACCCTCTTCGATCATCTCGACGTCCCACAACGAACGGTCCTGCTCATCCAGCACGATCAACTCCCCGCTCGCTGACGTCCGGGCCGGGCGTCGGGACTCGTGCAACAGCATCAGCGCCAGCAGCCCCATCACCTCGGGTTCGGGCAGCAGTTCCATCAACAGACGACCGAGCCGAATCGCCTCGCGGGTCAAATCCTCACGGGTCAGTTCCGCGCCCATGGACGCGGAATAGCCTTCGTTGAACACCAGGTAAATCACCCGCAGCACGCTGTCCAGGCGCTCGGGCAATTCCGCCAGGGTCGGCACTTGATAAGGAATTTTTGCGTCACGGATTTTGGCCTTGGCCCGCACGATGCGCTGGGCGATGGTCGCTGGCGCCGACAGAAAGGCCCGGGCGATTTCTTCCGTGGTCAGGTCGCAGACTTCGCGCAGCGTCAACGGCACCTGGGCGTCCGCCGCGAGTGCCGGGTGACAACAGGTGAAGATCAGGCGCAGGCGATCGTCTTCCACGTCTTCGTCACTCCAGTTGGCCTGCTCCAGCGCCTCCAGTTGAGCGATCAACATCGGTTGCGACGCAATGAAGCGTGCGCGCCGACGCAATACATCAATGGCCTTGAAGCGCCCGGTGGACACGAGCCAGGTACGCGGATTGTCCGGCACACCGTCACGCTGCCAGCGTTCGACCGCGACGAAAAACGCCTCGTGCAAGGCCTCTTCGGCGAGGTCGAAATCTCCGAGCAAACGGATCAGGGTCGCCAGAATCCGCCGCGAGTCTTCGCGGTAAACCTGCTCGACCTGCGCCCGTACCGACTCGGCCGACATCAGGCGCCGGGATTCAACTGACGAACGGGACGCACCTCGACACAGCCGACCCGGGCCGCCGGGATGTTGCCGGCGACCTGGATGGCTTCATTGAGGTCTTTGGCATCGATCAGGTAAAAGCCGGCCAATTGCTCCTTGGTTTCGGCGAACGGGCCGTCGGTGATCGACATCTTCCCGTTGCGCATCCGCACCGTGGTCGCGGTCTGCACCGATTCCAGCGCCTCGGCGGCGACCATTCGGCCGCTGCCCTGGATCGCCTCGGCATAGGCCATGCATTCAGCGTCATTCGGGCTTTCGGGCAGCGAGTGCAACTCGTGCTCGTTGCTGTAGACCAGGCATAAATACTTCATGGGGCTCTCCTGAATCGAACGGATCAACTATGGCTGCAGATTGACGCTTTCGCGACATTCCCGACGAATCGGCCTGACGCTCAGGGTTCCAGGTTGAACAGCACCGTGCCGCTCATCATGTCGAACGGGGCCGACCAGTGTTCGTGGACGATGCGCCATTGCCCATCGTCGCGCCGATAGCAGGCGGTCACGCGCATCCAGCAGGCCTGGGTTTCGCCCTTCTCGTTAGTGCCGCCGCAATGGGCCAGCCAATGGGCGAAGGCGATGTGCTCGTCCGCCACGATGTTCATATGGTCGAAATCAAACTTGTGCGCGCCCTGGCACATTTCCATGCATTCCTGCCAATGCGCGCGGTAGGCCGCCTTGCCGCGAAATTGCAGGGCCTTCACCGCATCGTAGGAGACGATGTCCTCGGCATACAGGGGCATGAGTTTCTCGACATCCTTGGCGATGACCGCCTGACGATAGGTGTCGATCAGGGTCTGGATTTCGTGGGTAGCGTTCATGGTGGTTCTCCGTGGTTTTTGTTGTGAAGACACCTTTAGTCGTCTGGCGAAAAGCCAAATCGACAGCGGAAATAAAAATAGTCCAGGAACGCAAACTCGTTAGAATTCGAAACACATTTATGTTGGAAAAAGGACACTCCAGTGACAGCCCGACTCCTGCCTTACGACAGCCTGAACGCGCTCCAGCGCCAGCAGGTCGAGGCCATTGAAGTTCACAAAGAACAAATCAGGTTCTCCGGCGACATTCACGGTGCGTTGCACACCTTGCTGTCCAAACCCGGCCCCGGCGTCAAAGGATTTGCGCTACTGGTCGAGGATGTTCCCGTGGCCTTTCTGCTGCTCAAACGCCCGCCCGTATTGCCGGCGTGGGCCGATGAACACAGCGCCACCCTTCACGCACTGCAAGTCGATCATCGGGCTCAGGGCAAAGGCTATGGCAAGGCCTGTCTGCAAGCTCTGCCCGACGTGGCACGTCAGGCGTTTCCGGAAATAAAGGGGCTGGAGTTGTCAGTGGATGCGGATAACGCATCGGCCATCGCGCTTTACGCAAAATTCGGCTGGGTCGACAGCGGCGAAGCCTACAGGGGCCGGATCGGTTACGAACGGCGCATGGGTCTGATTTTCTGAGGTGGTCATGCTCAACAGCATCGAAGAACTGGAAGCCCTCTACGGCCAACCCCACGACCGCGCCGTGCGCAAGCAGATCGCCTTTCTGAACGAGGACTATCAGGCGATGGTACGCGCCTCGCCGCTGGTGATCGTCAGCTCGGTGGGGCCTGACGGGATGGACGGTTCGCCGCGGGGCGACACGCCGGGTTTCGTGCGGATCATTGATGAGCGCACCCTGGCGATCCCGGACCGGCCGGGCAACAACCGCATCGACACCCTGCGCAACGTCGTGCTCGATTCGCGGGTGTCGCTGTTGTTCATCATTCCCGGGATTGGCGAAACGTTGCGGGTTAACGGCACGGCACAGATCAGTGCCGAGCCCGCGTTGCTGGAGAGCTTTGCGGTCAATGGCAAACCGGCGCGCACGGTGATGCTGGTGACAGTGGAAGCAGCTTTTTTTCACTGTTCAAAAGCGATTGTGCGCTCAGACTTGTGGAACCCTGAGAAACATCTGGAGCGCTCGGCGCTGCCGACGGCGGGCGCGTTTCACAAGCGGTTGAACGATGGGCAGTTCGATGCCGAGACGTATGACCGGGAAGCGCCGGCCAGAGTGCGGGACAACCTTTACTGATCGAACACGAAAAAGGGTTGCCTTGAGGCTTTTGAGATTTGACTAGCTGTTAGAGGAGAAGACAGTAATCGAGCAACTGCTTCTCGATACTTTGATGCTGACCGATAACCAACGCGACCACTACAAGGTTTTCACTCGGGAACACCTCATACAAAACTCGCTGCCCCATAGGAAGGTACTCATGAAAATGAGTCACCCCAAGCGACGCCGCTTCCTGGCAAATACCGTAAACATGGGCCTGACTGCTAAACGCCGTAACGATCTGCATCACCAGTTGATCGACCATCTCTGCCGCTTTTTTGCGACCGCATTGCTGCGTGAGATAGTGCTCCAGCGAAATAACCCCATGCTCCGCAGCGGTCGCAAACTCTACCCTGAAGACCTCAGGCATCGTTATCGTCTTGCTGCAATTGGCGCCGCTGCGCCAGTCTGGCCAGCAAAGTGTCGCCAGAAATCAGTTTTCCCTGCTCTTTGTCGCGAGAGGAGAACGAAAGAAGTTTGATCAGCGCGATGGCCTCATCTCGCCGCTTACGCTCCTCGTAGGACTCGATCACATAAGCCGGAACGCCATTCTGAGTGACGAGCATCGGCTCGGAAAGATCCAGCGCTGCCGCATTCTTTTTAACAAAACTGATAGTTTCAACTCGCATCATTCATTCCTCTGCTCACCACCCAAACAGGATGGCCAATGCAACAAGGTCTGAATTTAGGCCATTAAAAAACTTATCTCAAGAACTCATTTGCTCTTTTCCCAACTCCAACACCATCTCATGCCAAGCCATCCCGCCATGGTCAGACGCTGAAGGCTTGATGTAGGCAAAGCCAAACCCGGCATACAGCGGAATATGCCGCTCCTTGCACATCAGATGGATGTTGGTCTTGCCCAACGCGCGCATCCGCTCGATGAATTCGCCCATCAACCGTTTCGCCAGGCCCTGCCCCTGATAATTCGGGTGCACCACCACCGACATGATGACCACGTGCGGGCCGGCCGGGTCGTGGCCGATCAGTTCCTTGAACGCCTCGTCCGACATCTCGACCTGAAACGCCGCACCGGAATTGATGAAACCGGCTACAACGCCATCGACTTCGGCCACGATGAAACCTTCGGGCCAGGTGGCGATGCGGGTGGCGATTTTCTCGCGGGTCGCGGCTTCGTCGCCTTCGTAGGCAACGGTTTCAATGGCGTAGCAGCGGTCCAGATCAGCAGGTGTGACGTGGCGGATGACGGTGTTCATGGCAGCTCGAAATCAACGAGAGGAAGGCTGGGGATCATAAATTAATAAGGTGTTCATATCGATCACCGCAGGTGCCGTAAAGCCTGCGTATAAGCGCTGTCATTGCTCGTCGGTGCGGATTATTGATGTGTCCTGTCTCTGGCCATCAATAGGGGGAACACACCATGAGCAGCGTTCAGATCGGACTTCTTATGCTGTTGGGCATCAGCACATTTGGCTTCATCACGTTGTCGATTGACCTGTTGCGGGCGCGACGGATGAAGCAAGGCAAGTAACGAGCAGGAGGCGGACGCCAAGTCCGCCTCCTGATGGAGTCAAGGCTTGAGCGGCAGCCAGATTTCCAGCACGCCGGTATTGAGCTTCGGGTTGAAGTCTTCGCTGTAGCGTTCGAATTCCGGGGCGTCCGCCGCCTGATAACCGGACTGCGGCAGCCAGGTTTTCCAGATGTACTGAAACGTCTGGGGCAACATATCCAGAGAGCCCTTGTGCTCGAACACGGCATAGTGCTGAGGCTGGACCTCGACCCAACGGTATTTATCCGGCAGGTCGTCGAGTTTGTCGATTTCGACGCCGGCAATGTATTCAAATCCGCCCTTGCCATCCGGATTGCAACAGATGCCGTAGGTCACTTCGCTTTTTTGACCGGGAATTTTGCCAATCTCGGGAATGAATTTCTCCCAGAGATCGGGTATGCCACTGGTCGTATCCGTGGTAAATCGGCCGCCAAGCCCTGCAATGAGCAGGAAGTGCCCGTGCTCGAAGCGTGGCTTGGCCGTTTCGACGCCTGTTTGCTCATCCATGACTCAACTCCTGGAACAAAAAAGTGGGTTCGGCTGGGAGTATAGAACCCAAACCGAATTCGCCCAGTTACAGTGCGTGCAACTGCTCGACGGCACCTGCGCCGACGAACTCGTTATACCCCGATAGGATCACGTAGACCGCGAAATAGCAGAAGATCGCCGCCGATGCCATGTAGGAGTAACGCAGCAGTTTGTCGCCCAGCAACTTGCCGCCGTGACTCGCGGCGAAGCACAAAGCGACGCACCAGAGCACCCCGGCGCAGAGAAATCCGCCGAGAAACAGCGCCGAACTAAGGGCGCCACCGCCACCGGAACGAGCGATCAATGTGCCGCCCACCGCCGCGAACCAGAGAATGGCGCTGGGAGACGACATGGCGAGGAAGATCCCGCGGAAAAACTCGCGCCGATGGGAGTTCTGACCCACATCTTCGGCCTGCGCCAGTACCGCCTCATGGTGAATCGCCGAATAGATCATCTTCGCCGCGAAGTACAACAACAGCGCCGAACCTCCGATCCACAGCACCCAGCGCACGCTTTCGTATTGCAGCAAAACGGTCATCCCGGCCAAGGCCAGCACGGCGTAGATCAGGTCGCCGACACACGTCCCCAAACCCAGTGCAAAGCCTTGAAAATAGCCACGTTGCATCGCCAACGTGATCATAGCGATGTTGGCCACGCCGATGTCCAGGCACAGCGAAAGGCTCAGCAAGAAGCCACTGGTAAATTCCATCAACCGATTTCCTTCGGACAAATTTGTTTACATAGTCGCTGGACAGTTTGCCACATCAACCCTTACATTCCGCCACAGGTCACCGCAGTGACCAGCGTCGCTCGGACGGTTCCGGGCGCTCACGTTATCCGAGGCAACAATGGCTAACCCAGGTTCGCCGCGCCGCTTTGCGCGCATAGATCGACTCCCCCCTTACGTATTCAACATCACTGCCGAGCTGAAGATGGCCGCCCGTCGTCGTGGCGAAGACATCATCGACTTCAGCATGGGCAACCCCGACGGCCCGACACCGCCGCACATCGTCGAAAAACTCGTCACCGTCGCCCAGCGCGAAGACACCCACGGTTACTCGACGTCCAAGGGCATTCCGCGTCTGCGCCGGGCGATTTCCAATTGGTACAAGGATCGCTACGAGGTCGACATCGACCCGGAAAGCGAAGCCATCGTCACCATCGGTTCCAAGGAAGGCCTGGCACATTTGATGCTGGCCACCCTCGACCAGGGCGACACCGTTCTGGTGCCGAACCCGAGCTACCCGATTCACATCTACGGCGCGGTGATTGCCGGCGCCCAGGTGCGCTCGGTGCCGTTGATTCCGGGCGTGGACTTCTTCGCCGAACTGGAAAGCGCCATTCGTGGCTCGATTCCGAAACCGAAAATGATGATTCTCGGCTTCCCGTCCAACCCCACCGCCCAATGCGTGGAGCTGGATTTCTTCGAGCGGGTGATCGCCCTCGCCAAGCAGTACGACGTTTTGGTGGTGCACGACCTGGCCTACGCCGACATCGTCTACGACGGCTGGAAAGCCCCGTCGATCATGCAAGTGCCGGGCGCCAAGGACATAGCGGTGGAGTTTTTCACCCTGTCCAAGAGCTACAACATGGCGGGCTGGCGCATCGGTTTCATGGTCGGCAATGCCGAACTGGTCAATGCCCTGGCGCGGATCAAGAGTTATCACGACTACGGCACGTTCACCCCGCTGCAGGTCGCGGCGATTGCGGCGCTGGAAGGCGATCAGCAGTGCGTCAAAGACATCGCCGAGCAGTACCGGCAGCGTCGCAACGTGCTGGTCAAAGGCCTGCATGAACTGGGCTGGATGGTCGAGAATCCGAAAGCGTCGATGTACGTCTGGGCGAAGATTCCAGAGGCTTATGCGCACTTGGGCTCGCTGGAGTTCGCCAAGAAACTGTTGGCCGAGGCCAAGGTTTGCGTCTCGCCGGGCGTAGGGTTTGGTGAATATGGGGATGATCACGTGCGCTTCGCGCTGATCGAAAACCAGGACCGGATTCGTCAGGCCATACGCGGGATTCGCGGGATGTTCCGGGCGGATGGGCTAATTAGCAAATCTTGACGCCCTGCACATAACACTGTGGGAGCGGGCTTGCTCGCGAATGCGGTGTGTCAGTCAACATTGATGTTGTCTGACACGGCCCCTTCGCGAGCAAGCCCGCTCCCACATTTGGTTTTGCGGTGTCAGTGACTTAGACGAACAGCGACAACAGCAGGATGAAGCCCAGGCCCACCACGGACAGGATGGTTTCCATCGCGGTCCAGGTCTTGAAGGTTTCCGCCACGGTCATGTTGAAGTACTGCTTCACCAGCCAGAAACCCGCATCGTTCACGTGCGACAGGATCAACGAACCAGCACCGGTGGCCAACACCAGCAGCTCACGGTTCACACCTGGAATCATCCCCACCACCGGCACCACGATGCCCGCGCCCGTAATGGTGGCCACGGTTGCCGAACCGGTCGCGATACGAATCACCGCCGCCACCAGCCAGGCCAGCAGGATCGGCGAGATCTGTGCGTTCACCGCCATGTGGCCGATCACGTCACCCACGCCGCTGGTCACCAGCATCTGCTTGAAGCCACCACCGGCACCGATGATCAGAATGATCGCGGCGGTCGGCGCAAGGCTCGCGTCGAGCAACTTGAGAATTTTGCTGGAGCCCATGCCCTGACGGTGCCCGAAGGTGTACAGCGACAGCAGCAACGCCAGCAGCAGCGCCGAAATCGGGTGACCGATCAGGTCCATGAACGAGCGGAAGAAATTGCCGTCCGGCAGGACCACGTCAGCAAAGGTCTTGAGCAACATCAGGAACACCGGCAGCAACACGGTGATCAGGGTGATGCTGAAGCTCGGCAGCTCAGCTGCCTCTGGCTCGCGCGCCAGTTGGTCGACCAGTTCCTGGTTAGGATGACCCGGAATGTACTTGGCAATGAACGTGCCGTAGATCGGGCCGGCGATGATGGCCGTCGGCAGCGCAACGATCAGACCGTAGAGAATGGTTTTACCGATGTCGGCACCGAACACGCCGATGGCCAGCAACGGGCCCGGGTGCGGCGGAACCAGACCGTGCACGGCGGACAGACCGGCCAGCAGCGGGATACCGATCTTGATGATCGACACGCCGGTACGCCGGGCGACGATGAACACCAGCGGGATCAGCAGCACGAAGCCGATTTCGAAAAACAGCGGAATGCCGACCAGGAACGCGGCGAACATCATCGCCCACTGCACCTTGTCCTTGCCGAACGCGCGAATCAGGGTTTGGGCAATCTGATCCGCCCCGCCCGACTCGGCCATCATTTTGCCGAGCATGGTGCCCAGCGCGAGGATGATCCCGACGAAACCGAGCACCCCACCGAAGCCGTCCTGGAACGCCTTGATGATGGTGCCGATCGGCATGCCGGAGGTCAGCCCGAGAAACGCGGCGGCAATAATCAGAGCAATGAAGGGATGCAGCTTGAATTTGGTAATCAGGACAATAAGCCCGATCACCGTGACCACTGCATCGAGCAGCAGGAACGTCTCGTGGGACATGCCAAACATTAGGGGTGTCTCCTGGTTGTTGTTGTTGTTATTAAAGCGGGTAATTCGCAAGCCATCAGGACAGCGCTATCTCTTCGGGCAAAACTCATACGGCGTGTTTCAGGCCATGAGCCTGCCACCAGTCATGAGCTTGCTTCGCCAATTGGTCGACGCTGTGGTTAGACGCGTCCAGAGCCAGGGTCAGGGGCTCACCAACAGGCGATTCAAGGGTGGCGAACTGGCTGTCGATCAGCGTCGACGGCATGAAGTGGCCCGGCCGATGGGAGACACGATCAGCGGCAACTTCAGGGGTCAGTTCAAGGAACACGAAGCCCAGGCCCGGCAAGGCGCTGCGCAGACGTTCGCGGTAAATGTGTTTGAGGGCCGAGCAGGTCAGCACCGGGCGTTCGCCCTTGGCGTCGATGCGGCGCAATTCATCGCACAGGCTGTCGAGCCAGCCGGCACGGTCGTCGTCGTTCAGGGGGATACCCGCGCTCATCTTTTCGATATTGGCGGCAGGGTGAAAAGTGTCGCCTTCAATGGCGGTCGCGCCGCTGAGTTGGCACAAGGCCTCGCTGACGCAAGTCTTGCCGCAACCGGCAACGCCCATGATGACCAGGGCGGTGATGGGATGATTCATGTAACACCTCAGCGCGCAGACAGCGCTACCTTTGACAGTTAGGACATTAGTGTCCTGTCTCATAAATACGTTCCTTTTTGACGAGTGGCTGTTGTTGTCAGGCAAGGCACCGCGACGAGTCATAGCTGGCTATGGCGAGGAGCGGTAACGCAGCATGACAGCAACAGACACCGTCAAAAATGAACAGTATTTATGAGACAGGACACTCCAATCAAAAGCAGAAGTTGCCGACGCCTTCTTGTCATTTTTGTGGGTTGCAGCATGTTCGTTCTCAACGCCAAAAAACGGGGATCAGGCAAACCCCGCTCACGCATTTGCAGCTGCGTCGAGACAGCGCTACCTTAGTGCCTCGAATTTTGTTTGGCAAGCCGTCCGATGATCTCCTCTAAAAACGATAAAAATACGCGCACCACTGGCCGCCCCACTTTGAACGAAGTCGCACGCCTGGCCGGTGTCAGCCCGATCACCGCCTCTCGCGCCCTGCGCGGGGTCAGCACGGTGGCCACCGAACTGGTGGAAAAAGTCCAGAAAGCGGCGCTTGAACTCAACTACGTGGTCAACCCTGCCGCCCGCGCGTTAGCCTCGGCCCAGAGCCATTCGGTGGTGGTATTGGTGCCGTCACTGTCCAACTTATTGTTCATCGACACGCTGGAAGCCATTCATCAGGTTTTACGCCCCAAAGGCTTCGAAGTGCTGATCGGGAACTTCCACTACTCACGTGACGAAGAAGAAAACCTGCTGCGCAATTACATGGCGTATCAGCCTCGCGGTCTGCTGCTGACCGGTTTCGACCGCACCGAAAGTTCGCGCCGGATGATCGAGGCCAGCAACATTCCGTGCGTGTACATGATGGAACTGGACAGCGCCGCCGGGCTCAATTGCGTGGGCTTTTCGCAACTCGCTGCCGGCGAGACAGCGGCCGAGCATTTGCTGTCAAGGGGTCGTAAACGCCTGGCCTACATCGGCGCGCAACTGGATCAACGCACGTTGCTGCGCGGCGAAGGTTTCCGCAAAGCCCTGCAAAAGGCCGGTTTGTATGACCCGGACCTGGAAGTGCTGACCCCCCGCGCCTCCTCCGTCGGCCTCGGTGGCGAACTGTTCCTGCAACTGCTCGCCACTCATCCCGATGTCGACGCGATCTTCTTCGGTAACGACGACCTGGCCCAGGGCGCACTGCTGGAAGCCATGCGCTGCGGGATCAAGATCCCCGAACAAGTGGCGATCCTCGGCTTCAACGACCTGCCGGCCTCGGCGCACATGGTCCCGCGTCTGAGCAGCATCAGCACCCCGCGAGAAGCCATCGGCCGCCGCGCAGCGGAGCAGATGTTGACGTTGATGGCTGGCAACACGGTGGCCAAACCAGTGCAGGACATGGGGTTTGAGTTGAAGGTGCGCGAGAGTACGTAGCCACTGTGGGAGCGAGCTTGCTCCTACACTGGATCAACGCCCCATCAATTCCACAAACGCCAACGCCCCTTTCTGCAATGGCTGGCTCTTGAGCCACACCGCATGCACCGGCAGCACCAACCCGTTCTCAATGTTGCGGAAACTCAGACGCTTGAGCCTTCCGGCATCAAGCATAGGCTGGACCACCGACAGCGGAAAATTGCCCCAACCCAATCCGGCTTCGACCATTTCCAGCGCCATGGCCAAGGTGTCGGTGCGCCAGTAAGACTCGGCCACCAGTGGCCGGGTTTCGCTGATCGGCAGGTCGCGGCCGGCGACGATGATTTGCCGTACGTGGACCAAGTCTTCCAGGAACAAATCTTTGCCCTGAAACAGCGGATTGTCCGCCGCCAGCGTGGCGATCATCCGTTCGGTGCCAACGAACTGGAACCGCTCCAGCACGTTCATGCTCAGCCCGGCGAACGCCAGGCAAACGCTGACCCGGCCGCTGTGGAGCATCGCCAGCACATCATCCTGCGGTGCGCTGAGCATTTCGATTTCCAGTAGCGGATGACGCTCGGCGATGACCTTGATCGCCGCCATCACGCGGCCCTTGTCGATGTCCGCCACGACCCCGATCGACAACTTGCTTTCCAGCCCCAGCGACAACTCGACCGCATGCACTTGCAGCTGTTTGAGCTGCTCGGCAATCAGTCGCGCATGCGGCACCAATGCGCTGGCCATCGCCGTCGGCACCGGTTCGCGATGGCTGCGATCGAACAGTGGATAGCCGAGCTCGGCTTCCAGGTTGGCGATGCCCATGCTCACCGCCGACGGCACTTTACCCAGCGCCCGGGCGGCAGCGGAAAACGAGCCGCGCTCGATCACCGCGAGGAACAACTCGATGCTGTCACTGTTGAAATTCATTCCTCTTCCTATCAATAAAACTGAAAGCTACCGACTTTTTCTGTCACGTCTATTGAAGCTATCTTTCGCCGCCTTCGCCAGTGCTCCTGGCTTCAAGTTCGCAGAAAGAGGCAAAGTCCCATGCAAGGCGTTAAACGAAAACTGATCTACGTGTCGCTTTACGAGGTCATCGGCATGACCTTCTCGGCCCTGGGCCTGGCGTTGTTGTCCGGCACCTCGCCCGGCAGCACTGGCCCGTTGGCCGTGATCATCACCACCATTGCGGTGACCTGGAATTTCATCTACACCACGCTGTTCGAACGCTGGGAAAGCCGTCAGCCTTCGCGAACCCGCACCGTTAAACGGCGCATCGCCCATGCCGTGGGTTTTCAACTAACCTTGATAGTGTTCCTCATCCCGTTGATCGCCTGGTGGATGAACATCAGCCTGGTGCAAGCCTTTCTGCTGGACGCGGCGCTGATCATTTTCATCCCGTGCTACACCTTCGCCTTCAACTGGTTGTTTGATCGCACGTTTGGTTTGCCAACTTCAGCGCTGCCGGATCCGGTTTGAAAACGCTGAATGTCTGTTAGTTTCCTGAAGCGTCGAATCGCTAATGGAGTAGCTCAATGGAACACGCACTGAAGATTCTGGGTAAAGCCTCGTCCATTAACGTCAGAAAAGTCCTGTGGACCTGTGAGGAACTGGGTGTTACCTACGAACGTGAAGACTGGGGCGGCGGTTATGCCTCGACCCACACGCCGGAGTTTCTCAGGCTCAATCCCAACGCACTGGTGCCGGTGATCATCGATGAGGCCGGCGTGCTGTGGGAGTCCAACACCATCTGCCGCTATCTGGCCGGCAAACACCACAACACCGATCTGCTACCCCACGAATCGGCGGCCCGCGCTCGGGTGGAGCAGTGGATGGATTGGCAAGCGACTGAACTCAATGCCTCCTGGAGCTTTGCGTTCACGGCGTTGGTGCGCAAAGATCCGGAGTTCCAGGACCCGCATCACATTGCCGCCGGTGTACACAACTGGAATCAGAAAATGGGCATCCTCGAGCATCAGCTCGCGGCCACCAAAGCGTATGTCGCCGGGCCACACTTCACACTGGCGGACATCGTCATCGGGCTGTCGGTCAACCGCTGGCTGATGACACCGATGGAGCGCCCCGACTACCCGGCCATCGACGAGTATTTCCAACGGTTGGCACAACGCCCGGGATTCCTGAAACACGGCTGCAACGGCCTGCCTTGAGCGGTTCCCGCGCTACAAATCGCTAAAAAATAAACATTCGTAGTGGCTGGTGCAGCAAGCGGTCGACCTCAGCCGCCCGGCGGCAAAGGTTGACCTCAACCCCTCGGTCACCCTTGAGCCGTAAAACAACAATCAATTGATTTTGTTAGTGTTTTTAATTAGGCACAGTATTTGCTGAAAGTACTGCACCGCAAATACCTACAAGGTCTATTCATCATGTTGGTCAGTGCAAAACAAAACCTGGTGACGCCCCTCCCCAAGCGACCCGGCGACGAACCGATCTCGGACGCCGCCGCCGGACTTCAGGGCGGCCTACAAGCCGCCATGACACAAGCCCTGCAACACAATGTGCAAGCGCAAACCGCGCAGACCACTAAGCAGGTCCAGGACTCAGCCACCCAAATCGCTACCCAACAAGTCAGCGAAGCAACCCGGATCAGCGATAACGTCGATGAAGCGTTCGCCAAAACCCGCGTGGGACTGCAAGCCTCGTCCGCCCACCTACCCGCCGATGTTGAAACAGCCACGGACGCCTTCAAGGAGTACATGAGCAAAACACCGGAGCAGCGGTTGCGCGACAGTATTTTGCAAGAGATGGGGTTGACGGAAGATGACTTGAAAACCATGCCACCGGAAAAACAACTGGCGATCGGTAAAGAGATTGCCGAGCGCATGCAAGACAAGATCAAACTGGCGCAGGCCGAGAAGGAAAACAGCAGCAGCGAAAAAGGCAGCAGCCAGGTGGTCGACAAGTTCCTCGCTTCGCTTTAAAAGTGCGGAAATCAATAAAAGAGGGTCCCTTCGAGGGCAATGCCAGTCAGTTAAGGAACGACACAATCCGTAGCAGCTGGCGAAGCCTGCGTTCGGCTGCGTAGCAGTCGTAAAACCTGAGTTTGCGGTCTTCCTGAAACACCGCATCGTCTGATTTCACGACTGCTGCGCAGCCGAACGCAGGCTTCGCCAGCTGCTACGGATCGCGTTTTGGCTTAACTGATCGACATTACCCTTCGAGGGACCCTTTTCAATGTGCCGCTATCAACTTATCTGCAACGTCGAATTAAACTGACTGATCGCATCCACCACATGCCGCGATCCTTGCTGTATCTCCAGAATCACCTCCCCCGCCTCGTTCGCCAGTTCCACGCCTAATCCGGTACGACTCAAACTCGATTGCATGCTCGACACCGCGCTCAACGACAAGTCATGGTTCCTGCGCACCACATCGACAATCTCCAGTGTCGCCTGGCTGGTTCGCGCCGCAAGGCTGCGCACTTCATCGGCCACCACCGCAAACCCGCGCCCGTGCTCCCCGGCCCGGGCCGCTTCGATCGCGGCGTTGAGCGCCAGCAGGTTGGTCTGATCGGCAATGCCGCGAATGGTCTGAACGATGGTGCCGATGATGTCGGACTGTTTGCTGACGGCATCAATGCTCAGCGCCGCTTCGTTCAAGTCTTTGGAAATGTCCTGAATGATCTGCACGGTTTGCTGAACCACCTGGGAACCTTTCTGCGCGCAGGCGTCGTTTTGTACCGAGGTGCTGTGGGCCGATTCCGCAGCGGTTTGCAGGGTGGTGACTTGCTGGGTGATGTCGCTGGCGAACTTGACCACTTTGTACAATCGACCCTTGGTGTCGAACAGCGGGTTGTAGGAGGCCTCCAGGAAAACCGTATGACCGTGCTTATCTTTGCGCTCGAAACGGTGCGAGTGATATTCGCCGCGATTGAGCGAGGCCCAGAACGCTTTGTAGGCCTGAGATTCGGCTTCGGCACGATGACAAAACAGGCTGTGGTGCTGGCCAACCACTTCATTGAGCGAGTAATGCATCGTCTTCAAGAAGTTGTCGTTGGCCGTGATGACCTTGCCATCCGGAGTGAATTCGATCACGGCCATGGAACGACCGATCGCCGCGAGCATGCTCTCGCTTTCGTGTTCCTTATAGGTCCTGGCTGAGATATCAGTGGCGACTTTGATCACACTCCGAACCTGACGATCAGCGCCGAACACCGGCATATAGCTGGCTTCGAGCCAGATCTCCTTGCCGCTCTTGTTCAAGCGTAAAAAGTTCCCGCTCACCGGTTCGCCACGGGCCAGGTCACGCCACAACTTGGCGTAGGCTTCGCTTCGATAAAACGCTTCTTCGCAAAAGATCCGGTGATGCTTACCGCGCACTTCTTCGGCGCTGTAACCCATGGCACTGCAAAAGTTGTCGTTGGCATCGAGCACGATGCCTTCGGGGGTGAACTCAATCATCGCCATCGAGCGGCTGACTGCGGCCAACTTCGCGTTAGCCTCGGTCAGCGCGCAACTGAATCGTTCGATTTCCAGCAGGTCGGTCTTGTGACGTCGGTTAAACATAGTCGTATCACCTTCAGCGCGGTCTTTTGTTTGATGAAAGTTCTTTGGTCTTTCAACAGCTCCACCACTACGTTCCAAGGAACAGGCACACGCATCCCTCCACAGGAAGGACTTGGTCAGGTGATCAATGATGTTTAATCGGAGAGTCCATGTAGCAACGCTCTTATCAAGACATCCTTCTCTTGATAGCCCGGAATCGGGCCAGCCCTAACGTTCTGATAAGACATTCCATTGACCGGACAGCTCCGTGTTGTTCAGAGTCGGTGCCTTGGGTTGCGCACGCTTTTAACGTGTATGACAGCCTTCACATGGTGGTCGACATAGTTAGTTACGATTCAGCATAGACTGGCGAGGCAGGTAAGCAAGGCCACTAGTCGGCCAGTATTGAGGACAAAATCGGTTCAGCTTCGGTATGCGTCATTTCTCGGCGAGCATGCCCATCAACGCCTGTACCGCCGCCGAGGGTGGCTTGTTCGCAGCGGCCACCAAAGCAAACTCTCGATCGATACGCGGAGTCACCGGCACCACGCGCAGCCCCTGAAGTTGGCTCGGCAGCGTCATCTCCGGCACCAGCGTCACGCCGATGTTTTCCCGCACCAGGGTGAACGCACTGCTCCATTCACGGACCTCGACCCGCACATCAAGCAGTTGCAGCCCGGCATCCTCCGCCAGGCTGCGAGCGTTGGTCGAACAACCGCCCGTGGCCAGTACAAAAGGTTGTTCCGCCAACTCCGCCAGGGAGACGCCTTCTTCATTCGAACGGCGAGCCAAAGGATGGCCGCCAGGCACCACCGCCATCCAGGCATCAGTTCCTAACCGACCGGCATTGCGCTCAGGCGCCGGTTTCAACACCACGCCGACGTCCACCAGCCCGGCGCCGAGCAGCGTTTCCACTTCATCGTCGCTGACCTCCAGCGCGACCACCTGAATGCCGGGATAAAGCCGGTTGAACTGACGCAGCAGCGGCGGCAGGAAAGTCGCCAGCACCATGGGGAAACTGGCCAGGCGAATCGTCCCGCGCTGAATGTCTTTGGTGGCATCGACGCTGGTGCGGATATTTTCCAGGGCCCCGAGCATGGTTCTCGCGTGTTCGATCACAGACAGGCCGATTGCCGTCGGCAAGGTCTGGCGACTCTCCCGACTGAACAGCTGAACGCCCAGAGTTTCTTCAATCAACGCCAAGGCCTGGCTGGCACCGGACTGGGTCATGCCGACCCGCTCGGCAGCCCGGGTAATGTTGCCCGTGTCAGCCACCGCCACCACCATTCGCCAATGCATCAGATTCATCATGGCAGTAGCTTTCCTTATGGCGGTTTTCTGAAAGATTAATTTTACGAAGGTGCCGCGCACTATGACACTGGCGCAAATCCCCAGCCAGAGCCCTGCCGATGAAGTTGTATTACGCCCCATACGCCTGCTCACTGGCGCCGCATATCGTGCTGCGCGAACTGGATCTGTCGTTCGAATTGATCCGCGTCGACAACACCAGCAAGCGAACCGCCAACGGCGACGACTTCCTCGCCATCAATCCAAAGGGCTACGTCGCGGCACTGCAACTGGACAACGAACACGTGTTGACCGAAGGCCCGGCGATCCTCCAATACCTGGCAGACCTGCGACCCGAAGCGAACCTGGCCCCCGTGAGCGGGACGTTCGAGCGAGTGCGGTTGCAGGAGTGGCTGAATTTCATTTCGACAGAGATTCATGGCGGGCTTGGCTGGCTGTTCAGTTCGCAGTTCCCGGATGAGGTGAAAGCGCTGATCAAGGAGAAACTGTTCAAGCGGTTTGCGGTGTTGTGTCAGACGCTGGAGCGCCAGGATTATTTGATGGCTGACGGGTTCAGCATTGCCGATGCGTATTTGTTTACGGTGTTGCGCTGGGCGCACCTGTTTGCCATCGATTTGAATGAGTGGCCGGCGTTGGCGCGGTTTCAGGCACGGGTTGATCAGCGGCCAGCCGTGAAGGCTGCGTTGGCCGCTGAGTTGGTGTAAGTCTCAAGACCATCGTCGGAACGCCGCCCGGAGCAAGCTCGCTCCCACAGGGGATCTATGTCATGCCGAAGATCCAATGTGGGAGCGAGCTTGCTCCGGACGGCGTTCCGACGATGGCTATTTTCCAGGCACTACAAATTTACAAACTCGCACTCACTTTAGTAGCCACTTCACCGGGCACCCAACCCTTCCAGATCTGCGGCTGATCACGCAAAAACGCTTCGGCCACCTGACGCGGTTGCAGGCGCTTTTCGCTCATCTGACCAAGCGTGTGGTTCAGCAGATCGATCGGCAGGTCGACCTTTTCGAAGAACGCCACCAGGTCCGGGTACTGCGCCTTGAACGGCGCGGACACCCCAATCGCCAGGTTCGCCGGCATCGAACGCGTGCCTTTTGGATTGGGGTTGTTGGCGTCGGCCAAGGTCTTCCAGGCGTCGGCGTCGAAGGCCGGCTCGTCGAGTTTCACCAGTTTGAAACGCCCCAACAGCGGCGTCGGCGACCAGTAGTAGAACAGCACCGGTTTGCCACGACGGATCTGCGAAGCCACCTCGGCATCCAGTGCTGCGCCAGACCCCGTGCGGAAGTTGACGAAGCTGTCGGTCAGGTCATAGGCCTTGAGTTTCTGACTGTTGACGATCTCGGAGGTCCAGCCGGTCGGGCTGTTGAGGAAGCGTCCTCGGCTCGGGTCTTCCGGGTCGCGGAACACGTCCTTGTAGCGCGCCAGGTCGGCGACGGATTTCAGCTCCGGAGCCAGGGGTTTGATGCCGCGTTCGGGATCGCCCTTGATCACGTATTCCGGCACCCACCAGCCTTCGGTGGCGCCTTTGACCGTGTCACCCAGCCCAAACACTTTGCCTTGCGAGGCGGCTTTGACCCACGCCGGACTGCGCCCGGCCCACTCTTCGCCGATCACTTGAATATCGTTCTTGGCCAGTGCCGCTTCGAGGCTGACGGTGCTGCCCGGCAGGGTATCGGTCGGGTAGCCGTAACCTTTCTCGACTATCAATCGCAGGATTTCGGTGATGAGGCTGCCACTTTCCCAGGTGATGTCACCGAAGTGTATGGGTGCGGTTTTCTCCGCCGCGGGAACGTGGGTTGCCACAAGGCTCAGGGCAAGCAGCGAACTGCCGAGCAGGGTTTTGAGTGATCTCATGCGGACCTCCGGGTCAGGGGATTCAAGGATTGGTTGGCGCTGTGCCGGGCGCACAGGGCTTGAGTGCGAGTCATGTAAACGCTGACCGAGCGTTGGGAAATGCCCAGTTCGGCGGCGATTTGCGGGTAGGTCAGACCGTCGATTCGCGATAACAGGAAAGTTGCCCGAACCTTGCCCGGCAAGCGCTCAAGCGTGCGCTCGAGGCCATGCAAGGCCTGGGTCAGTTGCACCCGTTCTTCGGGCGAGAGCGCTTGAGGCTGATCGATCTGTTGCAACTGATCGAGGTGGTGGCGTTCCAGATCGCGGCGACGCCAGAGCTGATAGATCAACCGCTGGGCAATGGTGGTGAGCAAGGCGCGAGGCTCGCGGATCGGGGTCAGCCCCGGCGATTCGAGTAATTGTAAAAAGGTTTCGGAAGCGATGTCTTCGACACTGGAACTGGCGCCCAGGTGCCGGCGCAACCTTGTGCACAGCCAGGGGTAATGCGCGCGAAACAAGCCGCCCACGTCGTTGCGATGGGAAAAGTCGGTGCCGGACATAAAGGCTCCAAGGGTTAGGGGTCGCTGAATGTCCGGTGATCCGGTGACGCGATCCTAGCAAGGAGCCTTATTCGTTAAAAATACTTAAAAAGCATTTTTATATTCCATTAAGTACTATTTCAAAATCGTCAAGATCGCAGCCTCGCTTCGCTCGACAGCTCCTACAGGTGTACGCCGATATCCTTGTAGGAGCTGTCGAGTAAAACGAGGCTGCGATCTTTTGATTCTGCCTACCGTAATCGCCCAAACCCCAACGCCTCAGCCTCTTGCTCATAGTCGAGCACAATCTGATAGTCGCTTTCGCCGGCCGGCAATACCTCTTGCAGACCGAGGATTTCCCTGACTTCGGGCAATTCCTGCAACGTCGTATTCATCACCTGCCGCAGCTCTTCGGCCTGTTCATCGGTGACAGTCGCGGCGGTGATATACGGCAAGGTCGGACTGAACGCACTTCGCGCGATGACCCGCAGCCCGGCCACTTCTTCTTCGGCGTGCTGCGCCAGATAGGCGAAGGTCACGCTGTCGATGGCCGCTAGGTCTGCCTTCTCTTCTCGCAGCCAGCGCAGGCTTTCGCGGTGACTGCCGCTGATACCGACACTGGCGAAGAACTGCCCCTCTTGATGCAGCGGCGCCAGTCGGTGACGCAACAGGTTCATGCCGCTGTTGGAGTCTTCGCCATTGATCACCCCACGACTGTCGCGAAAGGCCGGCAAACTGCGCCGTGGATCATCGGCGCGACTCAGCAACAGGCTGCAATGGTTGCCGCCGTTAGCGTCCGGTAGTTCATAGCGAGGACGACCAATGACCCGGACCCGACCGCGCAACGCGGTCATCAGCGGATAGCCGCAGGTTTGGGTCAGCAGCAAGTGCGGGGACAGCCAAAGGTCCATCAGCGAAACGCCCTCGGCGTGGCGGCGGGTGGCCCCCAGTCGCTCGATAATTCGCGTCAGCCAGCGCTCGTTCGCCTCGCGGACCGGTTCGGGGGCGACGTACATCAGTAATTCAGCGAGGTGTTGTGTCATCACAATCTTCCCATACGACGAAATTCCCCTGTGGGAGCGCGTTCGCTCAGTAATACGGGTGCCTGGGGCTGTCGATGGCCTTCACTCCATGCCGGCGCCACAACTGGCCATAACCCTGCACCAAAAACCCACCGCTGCGCGCCAGCCATTGCTCGCGACGCGCGTGGTAGGCGCGGGGCAAGTCGTACCAGGGCAGCCCTGGCAAGTCGTGATGCACCAAATGCAGATTGAGGTTCAGGAACAGCCAGCGCCACGGCCAGGCGGCTTCGTTGATGACCGTCCTTTGCTCGGGCTCGGCGTGGGGACGGTGTTCATAGTAGGAGCGAATCATCGCAATCGATAGCGCCGGCACACTGATCAGCAACAGGTAATGCCACACCGGCAGCACGCTGTAGCGGGCGATAAACAGCAACATCAGCAGGGTCAACGCGCCGTGGCTCAACCACATCAACCAGGCCTGCCGCTCACTTGCTTTCAGACGCTGGCACTCTTCTCGGGCCAGCGCCAGCAAGGCCAGCGGTGCACCGAGGGCGAAGCGTCCGAGCACGGTTTTGTTCAGCCAGTGCAGGCCCTGTTCGAACAGTGAACTGCCCTGCCATTGCTCGGCGCTCAGGTAACGGCTTTCCGGATCGCGACCCGGGAGGGTCAGGTCTTCGTCGCGGTGATGCAGCAGATGGCTGTCGCGATACAGGGTGTAGGGATACCAGACGGCGAACGGCGCGTAGCCGAGTATCTTGTTCAGCGATGTCCAGCGGGTGGGATGACCGTGAAGCAATTCGTGCTGCACCGATAACCAGAGCACCACCAATGGAATCAACAACAATGTGCTCCACCACAGGCCCAACCAGCCACTGGCCAGCACGATGCTGAACCAGCCGATGTACACGCCGATCAGCAGCAACCAGGTCGGCCACTCGGTGCGAGCGGTCAGGCGTTGGCGCAGGGTTTCGATTTCTTCACGGTGGGCGGTATCGAAGTAATGGGGCATGGCGTTGCTCGGAACGGGAATCTTCCCCTTCTGTGCAACGACGCTGATGAATCTTGCAGATTATTTCGTAAGTGCTTAACCATTCGTCGGAACTGTAATTTCTGACAGTAGCAGTGGAACCTTGGCCAAGCGCCTCATGTTTCCACGTCGACTCCGTCGACGCCAAATCATGACTCGACAGGAGCCAAGACATGAGCCTTTACATTCCCCCATCAGAAAAGCTGAATGAACTCAGTGCATTCAGCTTGTTTGACACCTCCGCCTCGGCGGCGCTGGCACCGCTGAGGGTTGGCGGCATGATTGAAAACGTGGTCGACGCCGATTTCGCCTTGGGCATTGATCAACTCAGAAACGGTGCACTGTGCGCAATCGACCATTACCTGAATATGGTCGAAGGTGACACCGTCGAACTGTTTTTTACGTCCCAGGATCGTGCCGACGCTTACAAGTTCATCCGCAAGGAAGACGTCGATAATCCCGACGGGCGCATTCTCTTCACTATCCCTCGGTCGAATTTTATCTCCAGGACGTATGAGTCCGTTCACTACCGGGTCACGCGTTTCAGCGGCTCAACCGAGGACTCTCCGCTTCAAAAGGTTCTGGTTTTGTTGACTCGCCCTGGCGGTGTCGACAAAAACTCGGACCCCATCAGTCATTCGGAACTGCATCAGACCCTGGAACCCGACGTGGCCGAGCGCGGCATCGACGCAGAGCGCGCCAAGGCGGGCACCTGGGTGACGATTGAGCCCTACCCGTTCTTGCGTGTACGCGACAGAATCGAATTGAAGTGGGGCACCGAGTCGCTGCGCCATGTCGTCACCAAAGAACAGGCCGAAGCCCCCAAGAGCAACCCGATCAAGATCTTCGTCAGCCGGACCGTCATCGAAAACGCCGGCAGCTCGAACAAGCTGCCGGTCATGTTCAAACCCATTGACGAAGCCAATAACCTGCCCGATGAAAACGGCCCGTGGTCAACTCCCTCCTACGTGGATGTCGATCTGGATGACTCGAAACTGGTCGAACCCTTTGTCGAAAAAGCCGACTACACCACCGGCGAGATCGACCTCAAAGCCTTGAACGGCGAGAACGTGAAGGTCGAGGTCCAAACCAATCGTCAGAATTACACGCCAGGGAGCCGAATCTACCTGAGCTGGGCAGGCGAAACCGTTGACGGCACACCGATCTCGCAGACGTTCGAGATTCCTGTCGATGCCCCCGGCCGGACTTATGAAGCCTTTGTCAGCTATGAAAACGTCAAAGCCATTCCCTTCGGCAAGGCCACCGTTTCCTACGAGGTGCAGACCGACAAAGGTCGGCTCTATTCGAAAAAGACCTTCGTGCGCGTCGTCGGTCAGCTCAATGCCTTGCTCGCTCCCACCATCGACAAGGCCAACGGCAACTATTTGCCGCCGAACCTGAGCAAAGCCACCGCCACTATCCCGTCCTACTCTGGGCGTACCGCCAACGATCTGGTGATTCTATTCATCACCGCCGTGCGGCCCGGCGGCGATACCGTGCTGTACGACGACGCGCGACTGGTGGGTGACTTACCGCCCGGCCTGCCGATTACCCGGGATATCCAGGGCGCTGATCTCAATCGTTTCGACGGGCTGAACATCACGGTTCTGTATGAGGTACACACCACCAGTAAGCGAACGTCCGACGCGTTGAAACTGACCGTCGGCGAGCCGAGGAAAGACTTGCCGGCGCCGATTCTGGAAGGCACAACGCCAGAAGGCGTGTTCGATCCGGGCCCTGATCGCGAAGTGATTTATCAGATACCGCTGATCCTGACCAACACCAAGGATAAGGGCTCGTGGTATTTCCAGGGCCTGAACCAGGCGGCCAGCACTCAGGGCACGTTCGAACTGACACCCGGATCGTCCGCCAGGGCCATCCGCATCCCGCTGGCCCGCCACTACGTCGACCTCAATCAGGGGCATACCATCCGGATGTTCTACAACCTGACGCGTGACGGGAGGGTGATTTACTCTGATTACCGCGAAGTGCGCATTGGCACCCCGCTGCCGACGCTGCTGGAGCCAACCGTGGTAGAGGCGCCGGGTCGCATTCTAGACCCGAACCGCTATCAGGACGGATTCACCGCTCGTGTGATCACCTCGACGTTCGAACCGAATGACGCCATCGAGCTGACTGTTCACGGACGTCCGGGAGATGGCTCGACGATTCCGGAACGCAAGATGGTCAACGGTCAGGCATCTGTGGATTTCAATGTTCCTGCCGCCATTACCGGCGCCAATCTGAAAACTGTGGTGAATATCAGCTACAAGGTGATTCGGTTGGGGCAGGAAACGCCGTCGAAAACCCTTGAACTGAGCATTGGCGCGTTGTTACAGCAGAGCATGCCGAGACCGTTGATCGAGGGGTTCGTCGGAGAACTTCTGGAAATCGGTTCAATCAAGGACAACACCAGGGTGCTGAGCGACAAGTGGCCGTTCCAGCGCTCCGGCCTTCCGATTTGGTTAAGTTATGTGGAAAGCAGAACCGACGGAACTACGCGCTCGAGAGATCAGTTCGTGGGCACGTCACATGATCAGGGGGCGGGGCTGAGTTATACGACCGAGGTGCAGTGGCTGCGTGAATGCAAGGCGGATTCGAAACTGGCGATTGTTTTGAAGGTGGGGTTGTTTAAAGAGGCAACGGTGGGTGATGCGGTGGAGTGTCAGGCCAGGGTTTATATGGTGAAAACGGGGTTGGATGTGCTGTCTACCTTTACAGGTTTTGATTGGGATCGGTGGACACTGCCCTCAGCATATCAATCCCAGATATCGCTCTTGGCAGGGGAGTATTTTGTAGAGTCAATCAGATATGTTAATGGCTATCACTATGTGTATATGCAAAAAATCTTCCAGGACATCAAGATTGGTGAGCAGTATCTGTTCTCTTTTGACTACCGAGTTGCAGTCAACTCGACCTTTTACATCATACAAAACGGTACGCCTATCCAAACCATCACCATCCCGGGAGGCAGCGGATGGCAGTCCAGAAATGTCAGTTTCTACGCAGGGACGACGCAAACAGCGTCACCTATGACAGTACTTTTTTATGTAGGTGGCTCGGGTAATGTTGTGCAAATAGATAACATTCGTCTGAGGGAAATTGCGCGTAGCTAGCCTTGGGACTTCAGCCATTACGGTGTCCCGTAATGGCTGTTTTTGGCTTTCAATGACCGAACACATCCACCTTCTTGGCCTTCTTGTCCGCACGTTTTTCATCGGCAGTTTTTGCCGGTTTCTTCTTCGCTGCTTTTTTTGAATCCATGCCTTTGGCCATGATACGTACTCCACTCATACGGGATGTGAGATCAGGTATACACCTATCGCTGCGCGCGCGTTCTTTTATAATCGCCCGCTTTGCGCACCGGCAGTCGAAGACCATGCCCAACACCCACTACACCTTGCTCGCCGAGCCTTTGTGGCCCTTGATGAACAAGTTTTATCGCGCTCACCAATCGTCGATGAAAGCCGTCCGCGACGCTCAACTGTGGGTGGCCAGGCGCGAGGAGATCATTGGCGCACTGTGTTTGCGACCGGTGGCGGACGGGCATTGGCTGACGGGTTTGTTTGTCGATCCGGCCTGCCGTGAACAGGGCATCGCTGCGGCGCTGATCGCCGAGGCGCTCAAGGAGCTAGAAGGTCCGGTGTGGTTGTTTTGTCATCCAGACTTGCGCGGGTTTTATGAACGTCGCGGTTTTACCTTCGACCCGCCACTGCCCTACTCCATGGCGGAACGCTTGAGCCGTTATGCGCGGAGCAAACCGATGATCGCCATGGGATTGGAACCGGCCAGATAACGTTCTAAAGCCTTATGAAGATCAAATGTGGGAGCGGCGGTGCGACGATTCGACTTGCTCGCGAAGGGGTCAGAACAGTCAACATTGATGTCGACTGACACACCGCCTTCGCGAGCAAGCCCGCTCCCACATTGGTTTGAGGTGGATTCGAATCAATCGTCTGCAGCAGGGTCGAAATCCGGAAACATCACTTCGGTAAACCCGAACTTGCTGAAGTCACTGATGCGCGACGGGTACAACCGGCCGATCAGGTGATCGCATTCATGCTGTACCACTCGCGCATGGAATCCCTCGGCGATGCGCCCAATCGGCTGCCCTTTGGGATCGAAACCTTCGTACCGAATGTGCTGATAGCAATCCACCGCGCCACGCAGGCCGGGCACCGACAAGCAGCCTTCGAAACCCTCTTCCAGCGTCGGGCTCAACGGCGTAATCAACGGGTTGATCAGAATCGTCTGCGGCACCGCTTCGGCGTCCGGGTAGCGTTCGCTGTGCTCGAAACCGAAGATCACCAGTTGCAGGTCGACGCCGATCTGCGGCGCGGCCAGGCCAACGCCGCCGACGCTTTCCATGGTCTGGAACATGTCGTCGATCAGTTGCCACAGCTCCGGGCTGTCGAACATTTCGGCGGGCACCGGCGGGGCGATGCGCAGCAGGCGCTCGTCGCCCATTTTCAGAATTTCACGGATCATTTGATGACTTCGTCAGTGGTCGGCTTGATCGAGTGGTCCCGACCCAGTCCCGAAACATGTTGTTTGGGTTCGTGGTCATGCTCGCCGGGGACCTTTTCGCCAGGGTCCTTGCCTTCGGTCGACATGTGTTCGATCACCGCATTCATCTCCGCGCCGAGCAACAGCACCGCCGCGGAAATATAGAAGTACAGCAACAGCACGATGATCGCGCCGATACTGCCATACATGGCGTTGTAGTTGGCGAACGTCTTGACGTACAGGCCGAAACCCACCGACGCGATGATCCACACCACCACCGCCAGCACCGAGCCCGGGGTAATGAAGCGAAACTCCTGTTTGACGTCGGGCATGACGTAATAAATCAGCGCCACCGCCATCATCAACAGAATCACGACCACCGGCCAGCGCACGATGGTCCAAAGGGTCACGATGAATTCTTCAAGGCCGACTTGCGAGGCGATCCATTCCATCACCTGCGGCCCGAGCACCATCAGCGCGGCGGCCACCAGTAGCATGGCGGCGATGCCGATGGTGTAGAAAATCGACAGCGGGAAACGCTTCCACGCTGGACGGCCTTCGACCACGTCGTAGGCGGCGTTCATCGCGCTCATCATCAGCCGCACACCGGCGGACGCGGTCCACAGGGCAATCACGATACCGATCGACAGCAAGCCCCCCTTGGATTGCTGGAGCTGGTCGATGACCGGGTTCACCTGCTCCAGCGCCTGGGGCGGCAGGACCAGTTCCGATTGCAGGCGCAGCCAGGAGAAGAAGTCCGGCAGGTGCAGGAAACCGATCAGGGCGATCAGGAACAGAATAAAGGGGAACAGAGAGAACAGCATCTGATAGGCCAGCGCCGAGGCATAGGTCGACATCTCGTCGTCGACGAACTCGGTGATCGTGCGCACCATGACACGGTGCAGGCGCAGACCTTTCATGTGTGGGAAAAACATTAGCGTCTCCTTTCGCCGCAAAAAGGTTGAAGTCGTGGCGACTCAGGGGCCGTTTTCTACATCAAAGTAGCCTACTTGGCGAGTTTGAAACAATTTCCTTGTACAAGTTCAGGCTGACACAAAAACGGCCATCCGCGGATGGCCGTTTTTTACGCTCATCAAAGACCGGATCACGCCTTGTCGATGCCTTTCTTGATCGCGTCTTTGGCTTTGCCAACCGCTTGCTGGGCTTCGCCTTTCCTTTCCTGCACCACGCCTTCGGTGCGCATTTTGTCGTTGCCGGTTGCCTTGCCGACGCCTTGTTTGACGTTGCCGACTGCTTCGTTGGCCAAGCCTTTTGCTTTATCGCCAGTGCTGCTCATGGTGTTTCTCCTGTGAACAATTGAACGAGAAAAGTCGTTACACAAGGTTGACCGGAGGCGATTGCGCGGAGTTTCATTTATTTTCACGGCGACATTTCATCGTTCAGTGCAGGTTGGGCTTTATGTTTGCCGACCAACCCCCGAGAATGCGCAACGAATTCAGGCCATGGCGCTGAAGATCCAATCCCGTAGGAATGTTATGAAACTCGATAAAAAGCAGGCCATTGCCCGCAGAAACCAGGAACTTGGCGGTGCTGTGCTTGGCGTCAACAACTGCCACTTCACCGAATTGAACCGTAACCGCAACATCTGGTGGTTCGATATTCCGGTCGCGCGCCTGGCCATTGGTCAGTACGAATGGGTTCACCTGCTGATGCACACCCCGGATACCGACGAACTGCTGCACCTGAAAGTGCCGACGGTGTTCCTTCGGGAGAAGCTCGAAGGTCTGGTGGTGCGTAACGAAGGTAAACGCAAAGCGGCCTTGAGCCTGGAACTGAGCGCCGACAAGGACTCGTACCTCCAGGACATGCGTCCGGCGGGGACCAACGTCAATTTCGCGCAGTTCCGCCTGTAATAGCAAAAGCTAAAAAGCTTCGCGAGCAAGCCCGCTCCCACACTCGATCGCATTCCTTCTTGAAGAACCCGGTTAAATGTGGGAGCGGGCTTGCTCGCGAAGGCGGCCTGACAGGCGCTGAAAATATCCTGATCAGAAACAAACGCCCCGCATCTGCGGGGCTTTTGTTTGTTACGCGCTTACCTTCTTGACGCCGAGCTTCTTCAGCTCTTCGTCGCGTAACTCGCGGCGCAGGATCTTACCGACGTTGGTGGTCGGCAGCGCGTCGCGGAACTCCACGGAGCGCGGAACCTTGTAGCCGGTGACGTTGGCGCGCATGTGCTCCATCACCTGTTCCTTGGTCAGGGTCACGCCCGGTTTGGCGACGATGAAGATCTTGATCGCCTCGCCCGACTTCTCGTCCGGCACACCGATGGCTGCGCATTGCAGCACGCCCGGCAGGGTCGCGAGCACGTCTTCCAGTTCGTTCGGGTACACGTTGAAACCGGAGACCAGAATCATGTCTTTCTTGCGATCGACGATGCGCATGTAACCGTCAGGCTGGATCAGCGCGATGTCACCGGTCTTCAACCAGCCTTCGCTGTCGAGGATTTCATCGGTGGCGTCCTGACGCTGCCAGTAACCCTTCATCACTTGCGGACCTTTCACACACAGCTCGCCGATGTCGCCTAACGGCTGTTCAACGCCGGCATCGTCGATGACTTTGCACAGGGTCGACGGAACCGGAATACCGATGGTGCCGATCTGGATGTTCTGAATCGGGTTCACGGTGGCCACCGGGCTGGTTTCGGTCATGCCGTAACCTTCGCAGATGGCGCAACCGGTGACCGCTTTCCAGCGCTCGGCCGCGGCCAGTTGCAGGGCCATGCCACCGGACAGGGTGACTTTCAGCGCCGAGAAGTCCAGCTTGCGGAAGCCTTCGTTGTTGCACAGGGCCACGAACAGCGTGTTCAGCCCAACAAAACCGCTGAACTTCCACTTCGACAGTTCCTTGACCATCGCCGTCAAATCGCGCGGGTTGCTGATCAGGATGTTGTGGTTGCCGATCAACATCATCGCCATGCAATGAAAGGTGAAGGCATAGATGTGGTACAGCGGCAGCGGCGTGATCAGGACCTCGCAACCTTCATTGAGGTTGGAACCCATCAGCGCCTTGCACTGCAGCATGTTCGCCACCAGGTTGCGATGGGTCAACATCGCGCCCTTGGCCACGCCGGTGGTGCCGCCGGTGTATTGCAGCACGGCAACGTCGCTGCTGGCCGGGTTGGCTTCAGCGACTGGCTGGCCGTGGCCCTTGCTCAATACGTCGTTGAACTTGATGGCCTTGGGCAAGTGATACGCAGGGACCATCTTCTTCACGTATTTGATGACGCTGTTGACCAGCAGGCGCTTGAGCGGCGGCAGCAGGTCGGCCACTTCGGTGACGATCACGTGCTTGACGCCGGTTTTCGGCACGACGAGCTGGGCCAGGTGCGCCATGTTGGCCAGGCAGACCAGGGCTTTGGCACCAGAGTCGTTGAATTGGTGTTCCATTTCCCGCGCGGTGTACAGCGGGTTGGTGTTGACCACGATCAGCCCGGCGCGGATGGCACCGAAGACGGCGATCGGGTACTGCAACACGTTGGGCAACTGCACGGCGATTCGATCGCCCGGCTGCAAGTCGGTATGCTGTTGCAGGTACGCGGCAAAGGCACCGGACAATTCGTACAGTTCACCGTAGGTGATTGTCTTGCCCAGGTTGCTGAACGCCGGTTTGTCGGCAAAGCGTTGGCAGGACTGCTTCAACACCGCCTGAATATTCGGATACTCGTCCGGATTGATGTCGGCAGCAATCCCGGCAGGGTACTTATCCTTCCAAAAGTCTTCGATCATGGAAGCCCACTCCTCAGCAACGCGAATTCATCACCGCATTTGATGCGATTATTATTGGTGTGTGTTTGTTGGTGAGTCTGGCTATTTACATAGGCCGAGAAGTCACAAAGCGCGCCGAGAGTAGCAGCTTTGCCAAGGGCCGACCAGAGCCAAAAGCCGCCTCTACAGTCACTTTAATGACTCAAGAATAGCAAGCGGTCATTTTAGAGCAAAAATTCTATACAACCTTCAAACCCCCATAAATACGGGGCTTAAAAGCAAAAGATCGCAGCCTTCGGCAGCTCCTACAAAGGAATGCGATCCCCTGTAGGAGCTGCCGAAGGCTGCGATCTTTTGGCAGCACCTCGGTCTACGACCGGTTACGCGATATCACGCAACTCCCGCCGCAATATCTTGCCCACCGGCGTCATCGGCAACGACTCACGCAAGACGATGTGCTTGGGCACTTTGTACGCCGTGAAGTTTTCCTTGCAGTAGGCCTTCAGCTCTTCAAGGCTGACACCCGTTTCACGGGCCACCACAAACAGCTTCACCGCCTCCCCCGAACGCTCGTCCGGCACACCGATCACTGCGCAGTTGGCGACTTTCGGATGAGCCATCACCACGTCTTCGATCTCGTTCGGGTACACGTTGAAACCCGAGACGATGATCATGTCTTTCTTGCGATCGACGATGCGCACAAAACCGTCCGGGTCGATCACCGCGATGTCGCCCGACTTGAACCAGCCTTCGGCATCCAGCACTTCGGCGGTGGCTTCGGGTTTCTGCCAGTAGCCCTTCATGATCTGCGGGCCCTTGATGCACAGTTCGCCGCGCTCGCCCAGCGCCTGCTCGACGCCTTCATCGTTGATGACCTTCAGCGTGGTGCCCGGCACCGGCAGGCCGACTGTACCGAGGCGCGACTTGTCGCCGTACGGGTTGGTGCAGGCCACCGGCGAAGTTTCGGTCAGGCCGTAACCTTCGGTGATGCGGCAACCGGTGAGCTGTTCCCAGCGCTCGGCGGTAGCCTTGACCAGCGCGGTGCCACCGGAGTTGGTGAGTTTGAGGCTGGAGAAATCCAGGGTCTTGAAGTCCGGATGGTCCATCAGTGCGACGAACAGCGTGTTGAGCCCCAGCAGCGCCGAGAACCGCCAGTTCTTCAGCTCCTTGATGAAGCCGCCGATGTCCCGCGGATTGGTGATCAGCACGTTGTGGTTGCCTGAAACCATCATGCACATGCAATTCGCGGTGAACGCATAGATGTGGTACAGCGGCAGCGGCGCGACCATGACCTCTTGCCCTTCGCGCAACAGCGGCTGGCCGTCATTGCCGAACTGCTCCAGGCACGCCCGCACTTGCTGCATGTTGGCCACCAGGTTGCCGTGGGTCAGCATCGCGCCCTTGGCCAGGCCGGTGGTGCCGCCGGTGTATTGCAGCACGGCGATGTCGTCGAGCCCGACTTTCAGCGGCTTGATGCCCAGGCCCCGACCCAGGCGCAACGCGCTCTTGAAGGAAATGGCCTGGGGCAACGAATACGCTGGCACCATCTTCTTGACCTTGCTCACCATCGTATTGACCAGCCAGCCCTTGGCGGCGGGCATCAGGTCGCCCATCTTCGCTTCGATCAGGTACTGGATGTCGGTGTCGGGCAGCACTTCCTGGACTTTGGCCCCGAACATGTTCAGGTACACCAGCGCTCGGGCACCGGAGTCCTTGAACTGATGACGCATCTCCCGCGCGGTGTACAGCGGGTTGGTGTTGACCACGATCAGCCCGGCGCGCAAGGCACCGAACACGGCAATCGGGTAATGCAGGACGTTGGGCATCTGCACCGCAATGCGATCCCCTGGCACCAGGTCGGTGTGGGCTTGCAGGTAACCGGCGAACGCTGCGCTGTAGCGTTCCAGTTCGGCGTAGGTCAGGGTGACGCCCATGTTGCTGAATGCCGGGCGGTCAGCAAATTTCTTGCAGGAACGCTCGAACACCTCGATCACCGACTTATAGGCCCCTTGATCGATATCCAGGGGCACGCCGGCCGGGCGTTTGTCATTCCAGAAATCAGGTTGCATTGTTCTTGTCCTCTTTACCTGAACCTATCCGGGGCCGCTTTTCTGTCCTTCTTCAAAACTAAAGAGCGAAAAAGCGGGGCTCCACGGACACTAGCAGCTATGGCGAATCAGGCAAATATGCGCACGGTCGACATTGATCGTGTGAATCTTGCTGCCGTGGCGTGGCCTGATCAGACGGCACGCTTTGGATGCGCTATACAATGCAACGACGCCCATGCCACATGCAGCCCTATGCAAAGGAACCGCCATGATCCACGACACTTTCTGGCTGACCGCGAGCGACCGCAGTCGCCTCTTCGTCAACCAGTGGCTGCCCGCCGCGCCTTTAAAAGCAGTGATCCTGCTGGCCCACGGCATGGCGGAACACAGTGGCCGCTACGCCCGTCTGGCGGAAAAACTCTGTGCTCAGGGTTACGGCGTCTACGCGCCGGACCTGCGTGGACATGGCAAAACTGCCGAAAACGGGACACTGGGTCATTTCGCCGACGATGACGGTTGGTGCAAGGTGGTCGGCGACCTGGCGAGCCTCAACCAGCACATCGGCCAACAACATCCGGGAATGCCGATTGTGTTGCTCGGTCACAGCATGGGCAGCTACATCGCCCAGGCTTATCTGCTGCATCACAGCGCCAGCCTGCACGGGGCCGTTCTCAGCGGGTCGAACTTCCAACCGGTGGCACTCTATCGCGCGGCGCGACAGATTGCGCGATTAGAACGTTTGCGCCAGGGCCCGAAGGGTCGCAGCGCGCTGATCGAATGGCTGTCGTTCGGTTCGTTCAACAAGAAATTCAAACCGGTACGCACGCGGTTCGACTGGCTCAGTCGCGATCCGGCGGAGGTCGATCTGTACGCCAACGACCCGCTCTGCGGCTTTCGCTGCACCAATCAGCTGTGGATCGATTTGCTCGGTGGGTTGCAGCAAATCAGCAAAGCGTCCAATCTCGCTCAGATTGATCCGGGCCTGCCGTTGCTGGTCATCGGCGGTGAATGTGATCCGGTGAGCGAAGGCAAGCGTCTGAAAGATCTGGCCCATGCGCTGCGCGCTGCCGGCAGCCAGAGCCTGCAACTGACTATTTACCCGCAGGCACGGCATGAACTGTTCAACGAGAGCAACCGCGATGAAGTGATCAATGACGTGTTGAGCTGGATCGCCCAGGCGCTGAGCCACCGTCGGCCACCCAGATCGGAATAGTTTTTTTGAATTTATTTATTCGTGACAGGAATTGAAACAGATGACCCAGGTTACCAACACCCCTTACGAGGCCCTTGAAGTCGGCCAGACCGCCAGCTACAGCAAGACGGTCGAAGAGCGCGACATTCAGTTGTTCGCCGCGATGTCCGGCGATCACAACCCGGTGCACCTGGACGCTGAATTCGCCGCCGGCACCATGTTCAAGGAGCGCATTGCTCACGGCATGTTCAGCGGTGCGCTGATCAGCGCTGCCGTTGCCTGCGAGTTGCCTGGGCCGGGGACTATTTATATCGGTCAGCAGATGAGCTTTCAGAAGCCGGTGAAAATTGGCGACACGCTGACCGTGCGTCTGGAGATTCTCGAGAAGCTGCCGAAGTTTCGTGTGCGGATTGCCACTCGCGTGTTTAACCAGCGTGATGAGTTGGTAGTGGATGGTGAGGCGGAGATTCTGGCGCCGCGTAAGCAACAGACGGTGACGTTGCCTAAGCTGCCGGCAATCAGCATCGGCTGATTGCCTTAAAAGATCGCAGCCTCGTTTCACTCGACAGCTCCTACAGGGTTTTGCGATACCTGTAGGAGCTGTCGAGTGGAACGAGGCTGGGATCTTTTGAACTTAATGCCCCTCCTGCACCTGCACACTCGCCGTCATCCCCGAACTCAAATTCATCCCCTCCGGCAACTTATCAATCTTGATCCGTACCGGAATCCGCTGCGCCAGCCTCACCCAGTTAAACGTCGGCTCGACCTCTGCCAGCAACTGCCCGTCCGGCGTGGTATTGCGATCGGTAATCCCGCGGCTGATGCTTTCGACATGTCCCTGCAATGCCTCCCCCGCACTCATCAACCAGACCTTCACCGGATCGCCGACACGAATCCGTGGCAGCTTGGTTTCTTCGAAATACGCCTGCACATAGAAAGTCGAATCGTCGATCAACGCCATCACCGATTGCCCGGCATTCACGTAGTTGCCTTCGGCCAGACGCAGGTTGGTGATATGACCGCTGCGGGGCGCATGGACCTGACTACGGGCCAGGTTGAGTTCCGCAACCTTGGCTTCGGCCTGGGCTTCACGCAGTTCGCCACGGGCGATGCCGGCGTTGATTTGCGCGTTCTCGCGTAGCTCGGCACTGATGGCCTGCGGCCCGAGGGCTGCGCGGCGACTGGCTTCGCGTTCGCGCAGATTGAGTTGTTGTTGCCGGGTCTGCACCACCGCTTGAGCTTTCTCCAGCGCCGCTTCGAAACGGTCGCGATCAATGCTCAGCAATAAATCGCCGGCCTTGACCTGCTGGTTATCAAAAGCCTTGAGCTCACGCACCCAACCCGAGACGTCCGGGGCGATCACCACCACGTCGGCGCGGATCCGCGCATCCCGAGTCCAAGGCGTGAGCATGTAGTACTGCCACAAATGGAAGCCGGCAAAGATCGCCGCCGCCACCAGGCACAAGGTCACCGCGACACGTATCGGTGTACGCATTTTCAACTCCTTATAAAGGTCCGAGGACGACGGTGATCAAGGTCAATACACAGACGTACAAGGCGCAATCAAACAACGCTTCGTGCCAGATCCAGCGGCCCACCGGTGTCAGGCGCAAAAGCATGCGCAAGGCTCCAGTGACGAGCAGCGCCAGCAGCACATAAATCAGAAACGGACTGAGCAGCACACCACCCACCGACCACTCACGCAAGCCCATGGCTTTGCTCCTGTTGACGGCACCAGGCGCGCCAGCTGCTTTGCAATTGCAGCACCGCGCCTTGGGCCAGTTTCACCGCATCGCTGGGGGGCAATGCGTACAAGGTCTTCAAGAACTCTTCGCTCGGCTGCGCCAACGCCTCGGCGCGACTGCCGGCCGGGCCTTGCTCGAGGATTTTTTCCAGCTGTTCGAGATAACGCCGCTGAGGCGCACTGACCGGTGCCTGCGCCACCGCCAGACTCAAACGCAAATGCAGCAATTCGTCGCCGATGTCCAGGCCGAGCAGGCCATCGTCCCAGCGACTGCGCGCCGGTTCCGGCAACTCGGGGTAATGTCGCGCCAATTGCAGCAAGCGGTCGGCCATGCGCCCGCCAAACCAGCTTTCGGCACCGCGCAGATTACGCCGGGTCAGACGCACCAGATCGTCGAGGGTCGCAGCCAGCAAACGTCGGCCATGCCACGTCGGGTTGCGCAGGATCAACAAATGGAACGCCAGCACTGCGGCGCCGACACCGACCACGATGGATTGAGCGCTGTTGAAGAACGTCGCGACATCAAATTTCATCGCATTGAGCGGCGAGACCAGCACGATGAAGTGCAGACAAAATGAGGTGGCCGTCGCACCGATCTGCGGTTTGGCCATGCCCAGCGCACCGAGGAACAACGGCACGCCCATGCCCATGCACAGCAACGCAAAACCACTCCATTGCGGCAGCAGAATCTGCCCGACGATAAACGCGGCCGGAATTGCCAGGAAGATCCCGCGCATAAAACTCATGCCTATCTGGGCGCCATTCTCGCGGCTGGCAAACAGACTACACACCACGCACGTCAACAGCAGCGCGCCGGAGGCGGCGGGCCAGGCGGTCGCCAACCAGAAGCACGAGACCACCAGAAACGCCAGCGCGCTTCGGGTACCAAACATCAGCGCCAATGACAGATCGCGGTGCGGGGTTAGGGTTCTCGGTGGATCGACCGTTTCCTTGCCCTCCTCAACGGCGTTCAACGCGGCGCTGGCCGCCATGGCGGTATCGAGCAACAAGGTGAAGCGGGCCAGGCAGTAACTCTGTGCGCAGCTGATGTGCGGGTCGTGGGAAGCGTCGAGCAACTTCGGCCGCAGCGCTTGCAGGGTCGCGGTATCCGGGCTGTTGAGCGCCTCTTGAACCTCGGTCATCCAGGGCAACAGTTGCTCGGCTTCCTGAGGCTCCAATTGCTTCCACTGGCGGCGCACCGAACGGGCGATGCGCAGCAGCATCAACAGCTTCTGGCTCAAGCCGCTGATAGCGCGCGCTCGTTGCCGACCCAGGCTTCCTTCAAACCAGGCATGCTCGCGCTGGGCATCGACGGCGACGATTCTCCCGAGGATTTCCAGCAAGCCTTTACGCGCCTGACCATCACCGGCCAGGGTCGCACGCGCGGCGTTCATCCCACTTTGCCAGGCTGCCCGCGCCTGATCCGCCAGTTGCCGTTCGACCCGCATCGGCCAGAGCAGCGCACTGGCAGCGGTGGCGCAAAGAATGCCCAGGCAGATTTCCGTGCAGCGAGCCACGGCTTGATCGAACACCGTCAGCGGATGAGTAATGGCCGGCAGCGCGATGATCGCCACCGTGTAACCGGCCAGCACGAACGAATAGGACCAGGCGCTGCGCAGCAAGGTCGAACTCGCCGTACACAGCCCCAGCCATAACGCCAAGGCCAACAAAAACAGCCAAGGCGTCTGGGCAAACAACCCCATGAACACCACTGACATGATCGTCCCGACCAGAGTCCCCAACAACCGCGCCAAGCCCTTCTGCACCACCATCCCGGACAAGGGCTGGGCGACGATGAACGCCGTCATCAACGCCCAGGCCGGTTGCTCCAGACCCCAGCGCAATGCCAGCCACAGCGCCAGGCCGCCACCGATCAAGGTCTTGATTGCGAACTGTAAGGCGCGGCGGTCAGGTGCAAACAAAGCCTGCAGGGTGATAGGCACGTAAAGCACTCTTGGAAAGACGATTTAACGGTAGGAGCTGCCGAAGGCTGCGATCTTTTGACGGCGCCGAAAAGCAAGATCAAAAGATCGCAGCCTTCGGCAGCTCCTACAAGGCTAATTTCATCGTTGAACGCCAGACACAAAAAAACGCCAGACTGGCTGGCGTTTTTGACAGGCAACGAACGCTTACGAGCGTGCGCGCGCCTGGTTACGCAGGGCTTTTACCTGATCGTGATTGCGTTGCACGCCGTGGTACTGACGCTCAACCAGATCACGAATGCCCACCAGGTTGTGTTTGTTGATTTTTTCGATGGCTTCTTTGTAAGCCTTCAGTGCATGGTCTTCACCCCGCTCGGCTTCGTTCAGCACGGCTTCTTCATCCTTGCCGGTGAACATCGCTTTGACGTCGACCCAGCGACGGTGCAGGTCACCGCTGACACTGGTGGACGTTTCCGGATCGCCGCCTAGCGAACGCACCTGCGCTTGCAGTTCGGAAGCCGCAGTGGCGCAGTCGGCGGAACGCTGCATGAACAGCGATTTCAGTTCTGGATGTTTGATGTCTTCAGCGCAAGTCTTGAACCCTTCCTGACCGTCTTTGCTGGTTTCAATCAGGTCGTTGAGCACAGAGATGGCTTCTTTATTCATGTCGGTCATTTTCAATTCCTCACGGGTTGATGAAAGATGCAATAGGTGTTGCACCCTGCATGCCAGCTTTGAATTGATAAGTTATTTCCTATATTTCAATTACTTATGGTTTAACCCGAAATCTGTATCCGCTTTATTTGCATGATCTGTCATTTGGCCTGCATGCAGAATGCCTGTATTTTCCAGACTGTTTGAATCAAGACGACTGACTGATGAACCCTGAAAAGCTCGAACTGCTGGTCACCCGTGAAATGCCCTTCGGCAAATACAAGGGCCGGATCATTGCCGACCTCCCCGGCCAATACCTGAACTGGTTCGCTCGGGAAGGTTTCCCCCATGGCGAACTCGGCGGCTTGCTGGCCTTGATGCAGGAAATCGATCACAACGGCCTGTCGGAGTTGCTCGAACCGCTTCGCGCCAAACATGGCAAACCCGCCCCTCGCCATTGACCCGACACCCAGACCTGGCCCCCGATTGAGTAGCCCATGCCCGATAACACCCGCCGTGCCCGTGATGAAGCCTTCTGGCGAACCTTTGCCGACCGATACGCAGTTGAGCCCGGCCCGGTCAATCTCGAAAACGGGTACTTCGGGCGCATGTCGCGCACGGTGGTCGAGGAGTATCAGCGCAACATCGAACTCATCAACCGCAGCAACTCGGTGCATGTGCGGCAACGCTTCGAACAGGGCGAAAGCCTGGAGATTCGCAAACAGCTCGCCGATCTGGTGAGCGTCCCCGCCGACACCGTCGCCCTCACCCGCAACGCTTCGGACGGTCTGCAATCGCTGATCCGCAACTACAACCGTCTGACGCCGGGCGATCAGGTGCTGATGTGTGATCTGGAGTACGACACGGTCAAAGGAGCCATGCGCTGGCTGGCACGTCATCGCGGTGTCGAAGTGATCGAGATCGAACACTCGTACCCCGCCAGTTTCGACAGTTTGCTGGCCACTTACCGCGAAGCTTTCGTGCGTTATCCGCGACTCAAACTGATGGCCCTGACTCACGTCACTCACCGTTCCGGGTTGGTGATGCCGGTGCAGGCCATTGCCGCAGCCGCCAGGGAACATGGCATCGACGTGATCCTTGATGGTGCCCATGCGCTCGGCCAGCTCGAGTTCAATCTCGATAAACTAGGCATCGCCTTTGCTGGCTACAACCTGCACAAATGGATCGGTGCACCGCTGACTCTGGGCTTCATTTATATCGCCCCCGAGCGCCTGGCCGACATCGATCCGGACATGGGCGAGATGCATTTCCCGGTCACCGACATTCGCGCCCGCACGCCGTACAGCACGCCCAACATCCCGGCGCTGCTGACCTTGCCGCTGGTGTTCGAGGAGCATCGGGCCATGGGCGGTTCCGCCGCCAAGGGCGCTCGGCTCAATTACCTGCGCAACCGCTGGGTAAGCGCGGTACGCGAGTTGCCGGGGATCGAAGTCATGACCCCGGACGACCCGCGACTGTATTGCGGCATCACCTCGATGCGCTTTACCCGGCATGCAGATCAACAGGCGATGGTCGAGCGGCTGCTCAAGGACTACAACCTGTTTACCGTGGCGCGCAGTGGTGCCGCGAGTGGTCCGTGCATTCGCATAACCCCGGGGCTCACTACCACCGCTGCAGACATGGATCTACTGGCCCGGGCGTTGACCGAACTGCGCTGACGTCACACGGTGTGTTTGTCGAAGTCCTCGGGCTTGATCTGCGTCGATACCGCGAAGGTGTCGATGCCGATGGTCGTGTGCCCGAAGTAGCCGTCTTTATTCGAGTCTCGACTCAGGGTGTGAACGTTCAAGGTCGAAGCTTCGCCGCCCATGTTTTCATAGAAAAAGTCTTGATCGTTGGTCAGCGGTGAAACGGCTCGACCGCGGTACTCCCTGGCGTTGAGTACCGAGCGCGAGGCCACCTCGGGAAAGTAGAGCTGACCGACCCAAGCGACATGCCGCTCTTCCAGGTAGTTGTTGCCTTCCATAATGCGTACCACGACATGAACGTGCAGGGCACGGCCGGCGTAGAACCCCGGATAGATCGTGGTAAACCGCACGATGCCGTTCTTGTCCGTAAATTGCCCGCCACGCAAGTAAGTGTCGTCGTCGGTGCGCGGGATCGAACCTATGTCGCCAACGTCGACTTCCTTGTCTGGATTGACCTTGCTCCAACCCGAATACGCCCCGCGTGCATTGCAATGCCAGATATCCACCAGAGCGTCCGTCACCGGTTGCCCCGTCATGGCATCGACGATCGTCAGCCTCAGCACCAAGGGGATGCCATCCATGCCTTCGCTGATGTTTCGTCTGATCAATTTCGGATTTCGGAAATAAGGACCCGCGATCTGTTCGGGTGAAAGCAGGTAAACCGCTGGCTGGGGTGAAACCGGAGTGTTGTCGTCCATGACGTTCTCTCTTCCATAAGATGAACGCAGGTTAACGCTGGTCGAGCAGCGAGATGCGGTAACTATGTATCGCATGATGTCCTTGTGGGAGCGAGCTTGCTCGCGATGGCGGCGGCACATTCAATGAAAATGTTGACTGTCAGACCGCTATCGCGAGCAAGCTCGCTCCCACAGTTTTTTTTGCGGGCAAAAAAAAACGGTGCACCGACCAAGCGCACCGTAAAGCCGTAGAACACACAACGAAGTGTTTGGTAAAAGCCGATCAGTCCAGCAGCGCCAGTGCCTCGGCGGTGCATTCCTGAATGCGGGCCCAGTCGCCGTTCTTGATCCACTCGGGATCAAGCATCCAGCTACCGCCCACGCACATCACGTTTTTCAACGCCATGTAGCTCTTGATGTTGGCCGGGCTGACGCCGCCAGTCGGGCAGAATTTCACTTCGCCAAACGGGCCGCCGAGGGCTTTGATAGCCGCGACGCCGCCGCTGACTTCCGCCGGGAACAGCTTGAAGCGGCGATAACCCAGGCCGTAGCCTTCCATGATGCCGGAGGCGTTGCTGATGCCTGGCAACAGCGGAATCGGGCTGTTGACGCTGGCTTCCAGCAAATCACGGGTGATGCCCGGCGTGACAATGAACTGCGAACCGGCCGCTTCGGCAGCCGCCAGCATGTTGCGATCCAGCACAGTGCCAGCACCGGTCACCAGTTCCGGACGCTGCTCGCGCAGAATCTGGATAGCCTTGAGGCCGAACTGTGAACGAAGGGTCACTTCCAGGGCTGTCAGGCCGCCGGCCGCGAGGGCGTCGGCCAGCGGCAGGATGTCCTGCTCGCGAGCGATGGTAATCACCGGCAGGATCCGCGCCTTGGCGCAGAGGCTGTCGATCAGGGCAACTTTGTCCGCCATGGAAACGGTCGGGGATGGGGTTGTCATAGCGGCTGTTCCTTGGCTCATGGGCACCAGTAAATCTCTAACGTAGGTTGCAGAAACGCGCGAATCGGCATGGCGGCGACATCGTCACCGGCCAATGCGGCACTCAAGGTGGTCAGCTTGGACTGACTGGAAATCGATAGAACGGTGGTCTTGGCCGAGGCCAGCAGCGCGCGACTCATGGTCAGGCGCTGATGCGGCACGGTCGGCGCCAGCATCGGCCAGCAGCGACGGCTGCCGTCGACTTTCAAGGCATCGGCCAGGTTCGGGCTGTTGGGGAACAGCGAGGCGGTGTGACCGTCGTCGCCCATGCCAAGTATCAGCACGTCGATCGGCGGCAACTCCGCGAGCAAGCGATCCGCCTGCTCGGCCGCCAGTTCAAGGTTGGCCGTGGCGCTGTACAGACTCAGGAACTGAGCCTTGGCCGCAGGACCTTGCAGCAAATAGCGCTTGAGCAGATCGGCATTGCTGTCGGCGTGTTCAACCGGCACCCAGCGCTCGTCGGCCAGGCTGACCACCACGTTCGACCAGTCCAGCGTCTGCTTGGCCAGGTGCTGGAAAAACGCCACCGGGCTGCGCCCACCGGAAACCACCAGGGTTGCGGTGCCGCGCGCGTCGATCGCGTCACTCAGTTGCTTGGCCACTTTCAGCGCCAGGCCTTCGGCCAGCAGCACCGGGCTCTTGAACTCATGAGCGCTGACGCCCTGAGGCAGTTTCAATTCAGATATCGCCATACCACGACCTCCCATCCCGCGTGATCAATGCAATGGAGCTCATCGGCCCCCAGGACCCGGCCGCGTACGGCTTGGGCGCATCACCGGATTTTTTCCACCCGGCGATCAACTGGTCACACCACTTCCACGCGGCTTCGATTTCATCTTTACGGACAAACAGGTTCTGATTGCCGCGCATCACTTCCAGCAATAACCGCTCGTAGGCATCGGGAATCCGTGCGCTGCGATAAGTGTCGGAAAAATTCAGCTGCAACGGACCGCTGCGCAGCTGCATGCCCTTGTCCAGGCCTTGTTCTTTGGTCATCACGCGCAAGGAAATGCCTTCGTCCGGTTGCAGGCGGATAATCAGCTTGTTGCTGATTTGCAGGCGCTGCTCGGGAGCGAAGATGTAGTGGGACGGCTCCTTGAAGTGGATGACGATCTGCGACAGCTTCTGCGGCATGCGCTTGCCGGTACGCAGGTAAAACGGCACACCGGCCCAACGCCAGTTGCGGATATCGGCACGCAGCGCAACGAAGGTTTCGGTGTCGCTCTGGGTGTTGGAGTTCGGCTCTTCCAGGTAACCGGGAACCGATTTTCCTTCGCTGTAACCGGCGATGTACTGACCGCGTACGACCTGAGTGGTCAGGCCTTCCGGGCTGATCGGCGCCAGCGCCTTGAGCACTTTGACTTTCTCGTCACGGATGCTGTCGGCGGACAGGTCGGCCGGCGGGTCCATGGCGATCAGGCAGAGCAGTTGCAGGAGGTGATTCTGGATCATGTCCCGCAGTTGGCCGGCCTTGTCGAAGTAACCCCAGCGACCTTCGATCCCGACCTTCTCGGCCACGGTGATTTCCACGTGGGAGATATAATTCTGGTTCCACTGGGTTTCGAACAGGCTGTTGGCGAAACGCAGGGCGATCAGGTTCTGGACGGTTTCTTTGCCCAGGTAGTGGTCGATGCGGTAGGTGCGGTTCTCCGGGAAGAACTGCGCCACGGCGTCGTTCACCTTGCGCGAGGATTCCAGGTCCGAACCGATGGGTTTTTCCAGCACCACGCGAGTGTTTTCGGTCAAACCGACTTTCGCCAGGTTCTCGCAAATCGCGCCGTAAACGGCGGCCGGTGTCGCGAAGTAGGCAATCACTCGCTGGGCGCTGCCGGCCACTTCGGCCAGGGCGACGTAATCGTCAGCCTTGAGGAAGTCGACGTGCAGGTAACTCAGGCGGGCCAGAAAGCGTTCGACCACGGCCTCGTCCAACTCTTTGGCAACGACGTAGCGGCGCAGCTCGGAGGCGATGAACGCCAAATGCTGCTGCTCGCTGCCAGGCTCACGGGCCAGCGCGATAATTCGCGTGTCCTCGTGCAAGAGGCCTGCGCCATCGAGCTGATAAAGGGCAGGAAACAGCTTGCGCAGGGCCAGATCGCCGAGGGCGCCGAACAAGGCAAAGGTGCACGGTTCAACCGTAATCGAAGGCATGATGTTTGTTCTTTTATCAAGTTAAGCTACAAATACCTTTTTTCAAGGCATCACTCAAGGGAAAATGTAGTAATAACCACAACATTTTCGCAAAATACAGATTCCGAGTGGTGGACGGTCGGAGCCATCAGTAGGATAGGCCACCGTTACGGGCCCGATCAAAGTCCCAATTTGCATAGCCAGGGCCCTTATTTGCATTGCTCTCTTGTTTGCGGAGCTAAGGAACATATATGGACCGCGTGCGAAATTTACTGGAACAGATCCAGAATCGCCTTGAAGACCTGAACAAGGCAGAACGCAAAGTCGCCGAAGTGATCCTGCTCAACCCACAGCAGGCCACCCGGTTCAGCATCGCCGCCCTCGCCCAGGCCTCAAAGGTCAGTGAGCCGACGGTCAACCGTTTCTGCCGTTCGTTCGGCGTCAGCGGCTACCCGGAACTCAAGCTTCAATTGGCCCAGAGCCTGGCCAGTGGCGCGGCGTATGTCAGCCGTGCGGTCGAGGCTGACGACAATCCGGAAGCGTATACCAAAAAGATTTTCGGCAGCGCCATCGCCTCTTTGGACAGCGCCTTGCAGGCACTGGACCCGAACCTGATCAGCCGCGCCGTCGACCTGTTGATCCAGGCCCGGCAGATCCACTTCTTCGGCCTCGGCGCCTCGGCCCCGGTGGCGCTGGATGCGCAGCACAAGTTCTTCCGCTTCAACCTGGCGGTGACCGCCCACGCGGACGTGCTGATGCAGCGCATGATTGCGTCGGTGGCGCACACCGGCGAGTTGTTCGTGATCATTTCCTACACCGGCCGTACCCGCGAACTGGTGGAAGTGGCGCGTATTGCCCGGGAAAACGGTGCTTCGGTGCTGGGTCTGACCGCCGAAGGTTCGCCATTGGCCAAGGCCAGTACGTTGAGCCTGAATATTCCGCTGCCGGAAGACACCGACATCTATATGCCGATGACGTCGCGGATCATTCAGTTGACCGTGCTGGATGTGCTGGCGACCGGCATGACTTTGCGCCGCGGTGTGGATTTCCAGCCGCATTTGCGCAAGATCAAGGAAAGTCTGAATGCCAGTCGGTATCCGATTGGGGATGAGTTTAATTAAAAAGATCGCAGCCTCGCTTCGCTCGACAGCTCCTACAGGTTTACACGATCCCTTGTAGGAGCTGTCGAGTGAAACGAGGCTGCGATCTTTTGATCTTACGCCCCGACCCGCGCCTGCAAACTCAAATGCGCCCTCTCCCCCGGCGCCAGGCTCAGGCTATCGGTCCCGCCGCTCGCGGCTTCAACACACACAAACTCCGAAATCTCATTCCAGCTCACCCCCAGCAACGGCCGCGAGCCCGGATGCCAAACCACCGTGTCTGCATGGTCACCGGTATCGATGCACAACTCGCGCTGCCAGGCGTGGTCCTTGAGCTGTAATTCGCCGTCATGCTGGAACACCCGCTGACAGCCACCCTCTACCCGCAACTCGCCTTCCTGATGACAAATCTGACGGTTCAACTGGTCGTAACCCTGTGCCCCGTCGAGGCCAGACAGCGCTACCTCACCGACGTCGCCAATACGCCAATACGCATGCAACGCCTGACTCAATTGGCACGGCAGGCTGTCCTGATGCTCGGTACTCAGGCGCAACTCCATGCGTTCGCCCAAGTGCGCGTGCAGGTCCACTTGCCAGTCACACAACTGAAGTTGCCAGTGCAAGCGCACGCCATCGTCATCAGTGCTGCTGTCCAGCAGCTTCCAGTCGATCAACCGTGCCCAGCCATGGGACGGCCAGGCATTTTCGCTCGGATGACGGCCATACCACGGCCAGCACACCGGAACGCCACCACGAATCGCGCCGACCTGCGGCCACTTCGCCGCGCACCAAAGCCAGGGTTTCTGGCCCTTTGGCTGGAAGTGCAGCAACTGCGCACCCTGCCGACTGAACACCGCCTGACACAGTGGATGGTCGATCACCAGCACGTCGCGCTTCTGATAGCGCTCCCACGCGAACACCGGACGTTCGCGCAAGGATTTGAAGAAGCGTTGTAGCGGATGCTCATGCATGTGCCACGGTCCTGAAAATCACCCGGGGTGCGCAGCCCCCAAAAAAAAGCGGACAGCCTGGGCTGTCCGCAAAAATGCGCACATAGAGAGGAGCTTATCGCAACAACGTTAGAACACCGACTGAATTTTCAGGCCGGCGACCAGCGCGTTGTCGACTTCATCAACACCGCCCGGGTGAGTGATGTATTGCAGGTTAGGACGCACGGTCAGCCAGTTGGTAACGTGGAAGCCGTAGTTGATCTCGTAGTTGTACTCGGTGGTACGCAGCGGCGAGAACAGTGGATCCTCGTACTCGGTAACACCATTGGAGGCGTTGACCAACTCAGCGTTTTTCTTCACGTCATCGTTGACATGGATACGGGCGAAACCGATACCCATGTCATCTTTTGGACGTGCATCGAACGGGCCTTTGTACACAAACATCAGCGACTGGTAGTTGTCGACGAAGTTGGTGTCCTTGTCGTGGAAAGTGGCGTTGGCTGCGATGTTCAGACCGCGGGACGCGTCACCGTTGTGGCTGGTGAGTTGTTGCTGCGCCACGAACCAGTAGCCGTGCTTGCTATCGTGGCTGCGATAGGCGTTGCCGCTGGTTGCTGCATCATTGCCGTTTTCATCCTTGCGGACGTCATCGGCATTGGCCGTGCTTTTGTAGTAACCGACACGGTATTCGCCCGGCAGGTTGTTAGGGTTAGGCAGCCAGACCAACTCGACCGGCAACACAGTGCCCGCAGTACCACTGCCGCTGAGCTTGAAACCGTTACCGTGTTCCAGTTGCGACGGGTTCTGGTTGTAAGCACCGATCTGCGCATAGAACTCAGGCGAGATGTTGTACTTCACACGCACAGCAGCCTGCATGACCGGCCAGTTGTACCAGATGTTGGTGGCCCAGTTACCCGCCTGGGAACCGCAGAACGCCAGGTTCTGGAATTCGCACGGGAAGGTGTTGAAGTCTTCGCCTTCGCCGAAATAACCGGCTTTGACGTCCAGTTTGCCGTCGAGGAACTGGTGCTTGACCCACAACTGGGTCAGACGGACCATATGGCCACGGCCGTAGACTTCCTGGGACGAACTCAAGGTGCCGGCACGCGGGTCGCCGACACGGTCATTGGAGATGTTCTGACCGTTACGGTTGGTGAACTGGATCTTGGCCTGGGTGTTATCCCAGCCCCACAGTTTTTGCAGGTCCAGCGCCACGCCCAGACCAAACTGGTCGGCGTAACGCGCGGTCTTGTCATCATTAAACCCGCCGTGGAGGTTGCCGCCCACTTCACCGACGTAGTCCATCTTGATGTCGATACCCTGCTCGATCAGCTTGGTCCGCTCGCCACCCCAATCACCGGTCATCCATTCGGAATCGGCGCTGAACGCGTCAGCCGCGTGCACGCTACCGGCCAACATCATTGCCGCAATGGCTGACAACTGGCAGATAAGCTGAGCGTTGTTGTTCTTCTTCATCCCTACATCCTCGTTTTATTGTTATTAACTGTTTTTATTTAACGCGGTGACATCGGTTGCGACGGGCTACATGCCACCCGCCTGGTATCCCCCTGTGGGAGCGGGCTTGCTCGCGAAAGCGGTATATCAGTCGACATTTCTGTTGAATGCCAGCTCCCATTCGCGAGCAAGCCCGCTCCCACATTTGATCTTCAGCGGCCTTTGAACTGCGCCACGTTGGCACTGTGAGTCTCGGTTTTAGGCTGACCGGCCACCCCCAGGCGCTCACCGGTCTTGGCATCGAACAACAGCACTTTCGATGGATCGAATTGCAGGGTCAGGGTCTCGCCCACGGCCGGTGCAACGTCCGGCGCCAGACGGCAGCAGACTTTTGTTTCGTTGAGATTGACGAACACCAGGGTGTCGGGACCGGTCGGCTCGGTGACCTGGACTTCGGCGCGAATGATCGGCAAACCATTCGGCTCGCTGCCCGCCAAGACGATCTGTTCAGGACGCATGCCGAGGATCACTTCGCGGTCTTCAAGACCGGCGTCCTGCATGCCCAACGGCAATTCGCAGCGCGCCTGACCGCTATCAAGCAACGCCACCAGACGACCCTCCTTGCGCTGCAAACGCAGGGGGATGAAGTTCATCGGCGGCGAACCGATGAAGCTCGCCACGAACAGGTTGGCCGGGTTGTTGTAGATGTCTTTCGGCGTGCCGAATTGCTGAATGATCCCGTCCTTCATCACCGCCACTTTGTCGCCCAGGGTCATGGCTTCGATCTGGTCGTGGGTCACGTAAACCGTGGTGGTTTTCAGGCGCTGGTGCATCAGTTTCATTTCAGTGCGCATCTCGACGCGCAGCTTGGCGTCGAGGTTGGACAGCGGTTCGTCGAACAGGTAAATCTTCGGCCGCCGCGCCAAGGCACGGCCCATCGCCACGCGCTGTTGCTGACCACCGGAGAGCTGGCCGGGTTTGCGGTTGAGCAAATGTTCGATCTGCAGCAGCTTGGCTACTCGCGCCACTTCCGCTTCGATGTCGGCGGCGGGCATTTTGCGGATCTTCAAGCCAAAGGCGATGTTCTCGCGCACGCTCATGGTCGGGTACAGCGCGTAGGACTGGAACACCATGGCGATGTCCCGGTCTTTCGGGCTCATGCCGCTGACGTCCTGGTCACCGATCATGATCGCGCCGCCGGTGATGGTCTCCAGACCGGCGATGCAATTCATCAGGGTCGATTTGCCGCAACCCGAAGGTCCGACCAGGATCAGGAACTCACCGTCCTTGATCGACAGTTCGATGTTCTTGAGGGTGTCCGGCAGGCCGGGGCCATAGGTCTTGTTTACATTGCGAAGTTCGAGCGTAGCCATGATTACCCCTTGACTGCGCCGGCCGTCAGCCCGCGCACGAAATACTTGCCTGCGACCACATAGACCAGCAGGGTCGGCAGCCCGGCGATCATCGCCGCCGCCATATCAACGTTGTATTCCTTGGCCCCGGTACTGGTGTTGACCAAGTTGTTCAACGCCACCGTAATGGGTTGCGAGTCACCGCTGGAGAACACCACGCCGAACAGGAAGTCGTTCCAGATCTGGGTGAACTGCCAGATCAGGCAGACCATGATGATCGGGGTGGACATCGGCAGGATGATCAAGCGGAAGATGGTGAAGAAACCCGCGCCATCCAGCCGCGCCGCCTTCACCAGCGCATCGGGAACGCTGACGTAGTAGTTACGGAAGAACAGCGTGGTGAACGCCAGGCCGTAGACCACGTGCACGAACACCAGGCCCGTGGTGGTGCTCGCCAGGCCCATCTTGCCGAGGGTGAACGAGGCCGGCAGCAGGACGGTCTGGAACGGCAGGAAGCAACCGAACAGCAGCAAACCGAAGAACAGTTGCGAGCCTCGGAAGCGCCACATCGACAGCACGTAGCCGTTCAGCGCACCGATGGCAGTGGAGATCATCACCGCCGGGACGGTGATCTTGATCGAGTTCCAGAAATACCCGTCGACAGTGCCCCAGGCCTTGACCCAGCCAATGCCGCTGACCACGGTCGGCCAGCTCAGCAGGTTGCCGGAGTTGATGTCTTCCGGCGTCTTGAAACTGGTCAACAGCATGACCACCAGCGGTATCAGGTAAAGGAATACGGCCAGGATCAGCACGCCGTAGATCGCGATGCGACTCAGGCTGATGGAAGGTTTGGCAGCGAAACTAGTCATGACGCTTGGTCCTCAGCTCGGAGTACAGGTAAGGCACGATGATTGCGAGAATCGCACCGAGCATCAGAATCGCACTGGCCGAGCCCATGCCCATCTGGCCGCGACTGAAGGTGAAGGAATACATGAACATCGCAGGCAAGTCGGAGGAGTAACCCGGGCCACCGGCGGTCATTGCCGCCACCAGGTCGAAACTCTTGATCGCGATGTGGGCCAGGATCATTACCGCACTGAAGAACACCGGACGCAGGCTGGGCAACACCACTTTCAGGTAAATCCGCGGCATGCTCGCGCCATCGATCTGGGCGGCACGGATGATCGATTGATCAACGCCACGCAGGCCGGCGAGGAACATCGCCATGATAAAGCCCGAGGCTTGCCATACCGCAGCGATCACCAGGCAGTACACCACGCGGTCCGGGTCAATCAGCCAGTCCAGGCGAAAGCCTTCCCAGCCCCAGTCACGCAACAATTTGTCCAGGCCCATGCCCGGGTTGAGCAACCACTTCCAGGCGGTGCCGGTGACGATCATCGAGAGCGCCATCGGGTACAGGTAAATGGTGCGAATGAAACCTTCGCGACGAATGCGCTGGTCTAGAAACACCGCCAGCAGCACACCGATCACCAGGGTGATGCCGATGAACATGCCACCGAAAACCGCCAGGTTCTTGCTCGCTACCCACCAACGGTCGTTGTCGAACAGCCGCTCGTATTGCGCCAGGCCCGCCCATTTGTAGGTCGGCAGGAAGGTCGATGTGGTGAACGACAAGACGAACGTCCACAGGATATAGCCATAGAAGCCGACCAGGACGATGAACATGCTGGGCGCCAGCACCAGTTTGGGGAGCCAGCGCTGCAGTGCATCGAACGGCGAGGCCTTGCTGAACACAGCAACAGAACTCATGGGAAGATCCCGTACGAAGAGAAAGGATTACAAGCGCATTTCCCTTGTGGGAGCGGGCTTGCTCGCGAAAGCGGAGTGTCAGACAACACTGCATGAACTGACACGACGCCTTCGCGAGCAAGCCCGCTCCCACAGGAGGGGATGCGCGCTAACGGTTACTTGGCAGCTTTGACGGCCGTGCCGAGCTGCTTGGCGGCAATGGCAGGATCGGCTTTCGGATCGTTGATGAAGTTGGTCACGACATCAAAGAACGCACCTTGTACCGCCAGCGTGGTCGCCATGTTGTGCGCCATGCTCGGCTGCAGGCCGCCGGACTTGGCGTCCGCCAGGAAGTCCTTGGCAGCGGTCTGGGCGCAAGAGTCGAAACCGTACTTGCCCATGTCGTTCAGCATGTCGATTCGAACCGGAATCGAGCCCTTGTTGATGCTGAAGACTTTCTGGAAGTTCTCACCGAGCACGACCTTGGCAATGTCCTGCTGAGCGGCAGCAGTGCCCTTGTCTTTCTGCTTGAACACGGCCAGGGAGTCGATGTTGTAGGTGAAGGCCTTGTCGGTGCCCGGGAAGGCTACGCACTCGTAGTCCTTGCCGGCGACTTTCTTGGCCGCTGTCCACTCGCTCTTGGCCCAGTCACCCATGATCTGCATGCCGGCCTTGCCGTTGATGACCTTGGCTGCTTCCAGGTTCCAGTCCTGGCCTTTGCCGTCGGCGTCCATGTAGGTCGCGACTTTCTTCAGTTCGGTCAACGCCTTGACCATTTCAGGGCCGGTCAGTGCAGCGTTGTCCAGGTCGACCAGGGCTTTCTTGTAGCCGTCGACGCCCATGACCGAAAGGACCACCGCTTCGAACACGGTGCTGTCCTGCCAAGGCTGGCCGCCGTGGGCAAGCGCAATGAAGCCCGCAGCCTTGAGCTTGTCACCGGCCGCGTAGAATTCCTGAAGGGTGGTTGGCGCTTTTTCGATGCCGGCTTTCTTGAAGACTTCCGGGTTGATCCACAGCCAGTTGACGCGGTGAATGTTCACCGGCACGGCCACGTAGTCACCCTCGTACTTCACGGTATCGGAGACTTTCTTGTCGAGCAGGCTGTCCCACTTCTCTGTTTTGGCAGCGTCTTTCAAGACGTCGGTGTCGAGCAGACCGGTAGACGCCCATTCCTGGATGTCCGGGCCTTTGATCTGCGCTACGCCCGGCGGGTTACCGGCAACGGCGCGGCTTTTGAGTACGGTCATGGCCGTAGCACCGCCGCCACCGGCGACTGCGCCGTCCTTCCAGGTAAAGCCGTCTTTTTCGACTTGGGCCTTCAGAACATCGACCGCGGCCTTTTCACCACCAGAGGTCCACCAGTGAACGACTTCCACCGAACCTTTGGAATCGGCGGCAAGCGCACTCAGCGGGAATGCAGACACCGGAAGCAGTGAGGCGAGAGAAATGACAGTAGCGAGGCGAGAAATCGCATTCATCTAGTAGTACCTTTCTTGTTGTTATGCATGCAAGTCTGGTGCTTGCGCTGCATAGGATTTTAAACAGGAGTGACCCCTTCGCAGGTAACGAAGGGACGCTCGAATGTCACCACATGGTTACACAGGAGCGCTCTGGGATAGCTGTGCCAAGGCAGTCGCCATGCTCGGCGCCAGAGGCAATCGCGGGATCTGTACGGCTTGCCAGGCGTGATAAAGGTCGGGTTTACCGGCCCAGATATCAGCGCTCGGGCGATTCTGCGGATCGAGTTCGTGGTGCCAGCTGCCGCTTTCGCGGTCGATGAAATGGCTGTCGCAGAATTCCCAAAATAGTCGGTACCAGCTTTCGTATTGCGCATCGCCTGTACGTTTAAGCAGCGCACTGGCGGCGGCGCTGGCTTCGCAATGGGTCCAGTGCAGGCGATGGCGAACCACGGCGCGATTGTCCCAGTCGAGGGTGTAAACAATCCCCGGCGCCCCGTCGACATCCCACCCGTGACGGCAGTTGTGGTCGAAGAGTTTTTGCGCGTCGGTGGCAAGCCAGCCCGGCGTCAGCATCCCGGCCTTAACCCGCGCCGCTTCAAGATGCAGCATCAACCGGGACCATTCGAAACCGTGGCCCGGCGTGGTGCCGTAGGGGCGAAAACCATCGGCCGGGTTGTCGTGGTTGTATTCGCGCAAGGGTTGCCAGTCGCGGTCGAAATGCTCGACCACCAGATAATCGTTGGCAGCGGCGTGACCGTGGATGACGCGCTCGACAATGCGCTGGGCGCGGCACAGCCAACGGTTGTCGTCGGTGACATCAGCCAACGCGAGAAAGGCTTCGGTGGCGTGCATGTTGCTGTTGGCGCCGCGATAGCTTTCCTCTTCACTCCAGTCGCGGTTGAAGGATTCGCGCATCGCGCCCTCCTCCTCGCTCCAGAAATGCGCGTCGATGATGTCGATGGCATCGTCGAGCAAGGCCTGCGCGCCGGGACGCTGAGCGACAACCGCAGAACTGGCGGCCAGCGCGACGAAGGCGTGCAGGTAAGCCGCCTTGCCGGTGTTGCCGTCGCGATGTTCGGGGGCAGCGAACCAGCCACCGTGTTCGGCGTCACGCAATGGGCCGCTGAGGGCTTTGACGCCGTGATCCACCAGCTCCGCAAAACCCGGCAAGCCCTGAATGTGGGCCATGGCGAAGCTGTGGGTCATGCGCGCGGTGTTCATGGTTTCGGCGTGGGCGTTGGCCGGGAGGCAGCCCTTTTCATCGAGATTGCCGAAGCCTTCGGCAAGCTTCGAAGCTTTGGCAAACGCCAGCAGGCGCAGGCCTTCGGCGGCGAGCCATTGCTGATGGGCGGGTGCGTTCAGCCAACTGCTGAAAGCGGGTTGGAAGGTGTCCATGGGGTGCCTTTTTTGTTGTTATGACTGGGGGCAGTCTAAACAACGGGCGGTGGCGGGCTTGTAACGAAGGGGGCGAGTTATGTCACCGACTTGTGACATTCAGCCTGAGGAATGTGTTGAAAAGTCTGACGCCTTCGCGAGCAAGCCCGCTCCCACATTGGATTTGTGTACGACGCAAATCCAGTGTGGGAGCGGGCTTGCTCGCGAAGAACGATAACGCGGTGCCGCTAATCAACACTGCGCGGCAATTGCAACGTCACCCGCAACCCACCCTCACGCAAATTCTGCAGGCTGACCTCCCCCCCATGGCTATGCGCAATATTTCGCGCAATCCCCAACCCCAATCCATAACCCTGTTGCTGCCCGGCCAGGCGGAAGTGCGGCTCGAACACCTGCTCCATCCGCTGTTCCGGTACGCCTGGGCCTTCATCGTCTACATGCAGGATGAACGCACTCTGGTCGTCATCAATGTGCAGATGCGCTTTCTGCCCATACTTCAAGGCATTGTCGATCAGGTTGCCGATGCAACGCTTGAGCGCCAGCGGCTTCCCCGGATACGCCGCCAGCGCACGCCCTTGCTGGGTGACGCGACCATTGCCGTTGGGTGCCAGATACGGCTCCACCAGACAATCAAGTACATGGTTGAGGTCCACCGGCTCGATATTTTCGTGGATGTCGGTGTCTTTTACACATTGCAGCGCGCCTTTGACCAGCAGCTCCAGCTCATCCAGATCCCGCCCGAACTTGGCTTGCAGCGTTTCGTCTTCGAGCAATTCAACCCGCAGCCGCAAGCGGGTAATCGGCGTGCGCAGGTCATGGGATATCGCGCTGAACAACTGGCTGCGCTCGGTCAGGTAACGGCTGATACGTTCGCGCATCGCATTGAAGGCGCGGCCGACTTCGACCACTTCACTGCCGCCGCCCTCGGCCACTGGCTCGACTTCCGCGCCGAGGGACATGTCCCGTGCTGCCCGCGCCAAACGCTTGAGCGGCCGGCTCTGCCAGTGCACCAGAAGACCAATGAACAACAGCAAGAAGCCGCTGGTGAGCACGATGAACCAGACTTGCTGCGCCGGCAGGCCTTGTTCTTCAAGGCTGGTGTAGGGCTCGGGCAACAGCGAGGCGATGTACAGCCACTCGCCCGGTGCCATCTGGATTTGCGTGACCAATACCGGTGGGTTCACCGGCTCCAGGGTCAGCGCGTAATGCGCCCAGGAGCGCGGCAATTCATCGAGTTTCAGCCCGCTGTTGAAGATCCGCAGGTCTTCGGGGCTGACGAACGTCACCGAGATATCGGTGTCCTGGCCCAGAGACTGGCGCAACACTTCGTCCACCGCTTTGAGCACCGCTTCCTTGCGCGGGGTGATCGGCAGCACTTCCATGCCCAAGGGTTTGTCGTTGAGCGTCACCACAAAACGGGTGCCGCCCATGCTGCGCAACTGGTCGAGTACCAATGGCCGAAACGCTACCGGCAAAGAGCGGAAGTAACTGACGCTGGCCGTCATCGAATGAGCGAGGCTACGGGCGCTGGTGACCAGGCCTTCAAGTTGGGTGGCGCGCAGTTGCGAGACCCAGATCACGCTCGACAACGTCTGGGCGAACAGCACCGCCAACAGCGTCAGCAGCAACATCCGCCCGAGCAGAGAACGCGGCACGGGAATCCGTGCGGCGAGCTTGCGGAGAAACTCAGTGGCCATTGCTGGCAACCACATTGGCGGCCAGTTGGTAGCCGCTGCCACGCACGGTACGGATCAGCCGCGGTGGTTTTTCGGTGTCGCGCAGACGCTGGCGCAAACGGCTGACGGCCATGTCGACGATGCGATCCAGCGGCATCAAATCACGACCACGGGTGGCGTTGCCGATGGTGTCGCGGTCGAGGATTTCCTGGGGGTGATCGAGGAACAGTTTCAGCAGCGCGAAATCGGCACCGGAGAGAATCACTTCTTCGCCGTCGATGTGGAACAGTCGGTGGCTGACCATGTCCAGCCGCCAGTCATCGAAGGCCAGCACTTCACTGCCGGAACGCTCCTGCCCGAACTGCGCGCGACGCAACAAGGCTTTGATGCGCGCCTGCAATTCACGCGGGCTGAAGGGTTTGCCGAGGTAATCGTCGGCGCCCAATTCCAGACCGATGACGCGGTCGGCCTCGTCGGAACTGGCGGTGAGCATGATGATCGGCACCTGCGCCTGACGTGGGTGCTGACGGATCCAGCGGCAGAGACTGAAACCGTCTTCGTCCGGGAGCATGACGTCGAGGATCACCAGATCGCTCGGTGCCTCGTTCATCGCCTGACGAAAGCCTGCGCCGTCGGGCGTGGTTCGCACCTGAAAACCCGCGCGGGTCAGGTAGGTGTCCAGCAACTCGCGTATCTCTTGATCGTCATCGACCAACAAAATCGACTTGTTGACTGAGCTCACAGGGGCGGCATCCTTGTTGTTTGAATTGGGCGGATTATGCCTGATGGACCTTGGATATTTGTTGCCTGTTCTGGCCTCATCGCGAGCAAGCTCGCTCCCACAAGGGATAAATACACATTCTGAAAATGTAAGTAATCCTGTGGGAGCGAGCTTGCTCGCGATGAAGGCGACTCGGTCTTAGGCCTGGTCGAGCGCCACACCCGCGCCCACAAGGCCGGAATACGGCGCCGTCACCAGCCACACCGGGATGCCTTTGAAGTAATCACTCATGCAGCCTTTGTCGGCAAAGCATCGGGCAAAGCCGCTTTCAATGAAGAAATCAGCGAACCGCGGAATCACTCCGCCCACGATGTACACGCCACCCCGCCCGCCCGTGGTCAGCACGTTGTTGCCGGCCACACGACCCAGCCAGCAGCAGAACTGCTCGAGCACTTCCAGGGCAATCGGATCACCCGCCAGACCGGCTGCGGTAATCGACTCGGGGGAATTCAGCACGGGTTCATGACCGTCCACTGCACAAATCGCCCGATAGACCCGCGGCAAACCGCTGCCGCTCAACGCCGTTTCAGCGCTGACATGGCCGATCTCATTGAAGATGTGTTGCCACAGTTGAGTTTCCCGCGGACTACTCAGCGGCAAATCGACGTGACCGCCCTCCCCCGGCAACGCGGCGAAACGACCTTCGCCCAGATCCAGCAACGTACCAACGCCGAGACCAGTGCCCGGACCGATCACCACCGCCGGCCGCAACGGTTCCGCCGTGCCTTCGCAGACCACCCGAAACTCGTCCGGCTGCAAACGGGTCATGCCCAGCGCCATCGCCGAGAAGTCGTTGACCAGCAACAGTTGATCCACCTGCAAGGTCTTGCAGAACCCCTTGCGGCTGAGTCGCCAGTGATTGTTGGTGAACTTGAATGCATCGCCACTCACCGGCCCGGCCACCGACAGGCACACCGAACCGATCGAACCCGGCGCCAGGCCAAGCCCGCTCAGGTAGAGGGCAATCGCCTCTTCCGGGCTGGCGTGGTCGGCCGTTGCCAGCACCTGGATCGATTCCAGCTGCTGGTTTTTCCACAACGCGAAACGTGCGTTGGTCCCACCGATGTCACCGACCAAAGCCAGTTTCAATTAAGCGTCTCCAGGGCAGAAGTAAAGGCGCTGGCGCCCTGCTCCGCCGAGCTGAAGGCCATGCGCATGAAACCAAACAGTTCGCGACCGCTGCCAATGTTATTGCCCAACAGGCCCTTGGCAGGTTCGCGCGCTGCGAATTCGTCGGCGTCCACCTTAAGCTCCAAGGTGCCTTTGACGCCATCGACGCGGATGATATCGCCCTCTTGCACCCGCGCCAAAGCGCCGCCCACATACGCTTCGGGGCTGACGTGAATCGCCGCCGGGATTTTCCCCGACGCACCGGACATACGCCCGTCGGTGACCAGCGCCACTTTGAAGCCGCGATCCTGCAGCACGCCGAGGAACGGCGTCATCTTGTGCAGCTCCGGCATGCCGTTGGAGCGCGGGCCCTGGAAGCGCATCACCGCGACGAAATCCTTCTCGAGCAAACCGGCCTTGAATGCATCGGCCAGATCCTGCTGATCCTGGAACACCATGGCCGGTGCTTCGACGACCTGGTTTTCCAAAGCGACGGCGGACACTTTCATGACACCGCGGCCGAGGTTGCCTTCCATCACTCGCAAGCCGCCCTCTGGCGAGAACGCACGCGCGACAGGACGCAGGATGGTTTCGTCGAGGCTTTCGATCGGGCCTTCGCGCCAGACCAGTTCGCCGTTTTCGAGGAACGGTTCCATGGTGTAGCGGCTGAGGCCATGGCCCAAAACCGTGTTGACGTTTTCATGCAGCAACCCGGCTTCCAGCAATTCGCGGATCAGGAATGACATGCCGCCCGCCGCCTGGAAGTGGTTGATGTCGGCTTTGCCGTTCGGGTAGACGTGGCTCAGGGTCGGCACCACCTCGGAGAGGTCGGCCATGTCCTGCCAGGTCAATTGAATGCCCGCCGCCATGGCGATCGCCGGCATGTGCAAGGTGTGGTTGGTCGAGCCGCCGGTGGCGTGCAACGCAACAATCGAGTTGACCAGCGAACGTTCGTCGACGATTTCGCCGATCGGCATGAAGTCGCCGCTCTGCTTGGTCAGACGCGTGACCTGATGCGCCGCTTCGCGGGTCAGGGCATCACGCAACGGGGTGTTCGGGTTGACGAAAGAGGCGCCCGGCAAGTGCAGGCCCATGACTTCCATCAACAACTGATTAGTGTTGGCGGTGCCGTAAAAGGTGCAGGTACCCGGGCTGTGGTAGGACTTCATCTCCGATTCCAGCAGCTCTTCGCGGCTGGCCTTGCCTTCGGCATAGCGCTGGCGCACGTCGGCTTTCTGCTTGTTGGAAATGCCCGAGACCATCGGCCCGCCCGGCACGAAGATCGTCGGCAAGTGACCGAAACGCAGCGCGCCCATCATCAGGCCCGGCACGATTTTGTCGCAGATGCCGAGCATCAGCGCGCCATCGAACATGTTGTGAGACAGCGCCACGGCGGTGGACAGCGCAATCACTTCGCGGCTCGGCAGGCTCAGCTCCATGCCCGGCTCGCCCTGGGTCACGCCATCGCACATGGCCGGGGTGCCGCCGGCGAACTGGCCGACGGAGCCGATTTCACGCAGGGCCTTTTTGATCTGTTCAGGAAAGACTTCGTACGGCTGGTGCGCCGAGAGCATGTCGTTATAGGACGAAACAATCGCAATGTTGGCGGAGTTCATCATCCGCAGACTGTTCTTGTCGTCGGTGCCGCAACCGGCGACGCCGTGGGCGAAGTTGGCGCATTGCAGCTTGCCGCGCATGGGACCGTCGCTGGCAGCACCACGAATCAGTGCAAGGTAAGCCTCACGCGTGGCGCGGCTGCGGGCGATAAGCCGTTCGGTGACCTCAAGGACGCGGGGATGCATGTTTAGAACTCCAGGCTAACGGATGTGGCGACCTGATTGTCTATGCTGAACAAGAGCCGTTGTCGATGGGATGACAGACGGTTTTCTTGATCGGTCGGACCAGTTGATTCAGGTCACTCGTTGTAGATTGAACAAAATATTGCCATTAAAAAGGCTTGTTTTCTATTTTTATGCGAATAATCTTGTAATTCCAACAACAAAACGACGGCGGCCCTGTTAAATGACTCTTCGAATCGCAATCAATGGTTTTGGCCGAATTGGCCGTAACGTCCTGCGCGCACTGTATACCCAAGGTTATCGCCAGGATCTGCAGATCGTTGCCATCAATGACCTGGGCGACAGCGCGATGAACGCTCATCTGCTCAAGTACGACACTGTTCACGGCACGTTCGATGCCGATGTCCAGCACGATCGGGAAAGCCTGACCGTCAACGGCGACCGTATTTCTGTCAGCGCCATTCGCAACCCGGCCGAACTGCCTTGGGCTGCCGAGAAGATCGACGTCGTATTCGAATGCACCGGTTTGTTCACCGACCGCGACAAAGCCGCCGCGCATATTACGGCCGGCGCACGCAAAGTGATCATCTCGGCCCCAGCCAAAGGCGCCGATGCCACGGTGGTGTATGGCGTTAACCACGACATTCTGCGCCAATCGCACCAGATCATTTCCAATGCGTCGTGCACCACCAACTGCCTGGCCCCGGTGGCTCAGGTGTTGCACCGCGAGCTGGGAATCGAAAGCGGTCTGATGACCACGATCCACGCCTACACCAACGATCAGCACCTGACCGACGTCTATCATGTCGATCCGTATCGTGCGCGTTCGGCCACCCAGAACATGATCCCGAGCAAAACCGGTGCGGCTGAAGCGGTCGGTCTGGTGCTGCCGGAACTGGCGGGCAAACTGACCGGTATGTCGGTACGCGTGCCGGTGATCAACGTGTCGCTGGTGGACCTGACCGTGCAACTCAAACGCGAAGCGTCGGCCGATGAAGTGAACGCACTGCTGAAAGAAGCCAGCCAGCACTCGAAGATTCTCGGTTACAACACCCTGCCGCTGGTCTCCAGCGACTTCAACCACAACCCGCTGTCGTCGATCTTTGACGCCAACCACACCAAATCCAGCGGCAAGCTGCTCAAGGTGCTGGCCTGGTACGACAACGAATGGGGTTTCTCCAACCGCATGCTCGATAACTGCCTGGCGCTGTGCAACGCTGAATAAACCGATGACCACCGTAGGCGGCCCGAAGGTTCAACGATCAAAAGATCGCAGCCTTCGGCAGCTCCTTGTATGTTGACCTTGATTCCAACGAGAGAGGTTACGCTCAAGGATTCATACAACAGCAAGTGCGTTTCTGGGGGAGGCCGATCGCTCCTGAAGGCAGGATTTGCTCCTGACCTTGTCTGTAGAGAGGCCCCCCCGCCTCATTGCCCACCACGAAGAGTATCGAGAAGCCGACAAGTCGGACTTCGCATTACAAGGTTGCAGTGGCATGAAGTTCGAGGTCGGGGGAACCAGGAGCAATCTTACCGAAAGTCAGGGAAGTGAAAAGCATGAATACTCATGTCGGCATAGACATTGGTGCGCGCACGTCTGTCATGGGATGGCGGCAGAGCGGTAGAACATCAGGCCAGTGGGATATTCAGCACACGCCCAAAGGACGTAAGGCTGCCGTGACAAAAATGTTGGGTCTCAAACCGCTGAGCGTGGTCATGGAGGCCACCGGCATTTACTACCTGGATCTTGCATTGGAGTTGCACGCCGCCGGCCTGCCGGTCTCGGTGATCAACCCCAAAAGCTTCCACAATTTTGCAAAATTGATGCTGCAAAACAGCAAAACTGACCAGATAGACGCTCAATTGCTGGCTGAATATGGCGAGCGCATGACTCCCAGGCTTTGGGTTGCGCCTACTGCCGATCAAATGACGCTGCGTGCGATTGGCCGCCATATCAATCGGCTGATTGGTCATCGAACACGAGCCAAAAACGAATTACACGCGCTACAAGCGACAGAAACGAGTGTGGAGCTGCTGATCGAGGATGAGAAAGAGGCGATTGCAGGGCTGGACACACGGATTGATCGCTTGAAGAAAGCCGCACGTGATGCCATCGCCAAATGCCCGGATCTGAGTTTGCAGTTTCGCTGCATGATGGCGGCCCCCGGCGTTGGAGAAGCCTCAGCCATCGCCGCACTGGCTGAGCTGACGACCCTTCCGGTAACGCTTAAATCGGCGCAGGTAAGCCGCTATGCAGGCCTGGATGTCAGGTTGACCCAGTCAGGCACCAGCGTGAACCGACCAGGGCGAATGTCCAAATGCGGTAATGCTTACTTGCGCGCAGCGATGTTCATGCCGGCGATGACGGCAATTCGTTGTGATGAGAATGTGAAGGCCTTCTACGAGGCTCTGGTAGCGCGCGGCAAGAAGAAAATGCAGGCCATCGGTGCGGTCATGCGCAAATACCTAACCGGGTTATGGGCATGCATGCGCTCCGGAGAAGAATTTAATACGGCCAAGCTTTTTAGCGAAAAACATCTCGCGAAAGCTTGACCGTGAACAGAGTATCTACAGGTTTTGCGTCGCACCATGCCTTGTAGGAGCTGCCGAAGGCTGCGATCTTTTGATCTTCAGCGCCGACGGCGGATAAACGTCTGGAGCAGCACCGATGATCGGTATCAGCTTTACGCAAAAGACCATGGCAGCGCGCAAGCGTATTGCCCTGGTCGCCCATGACCACTGCAAGGTGTTTTTGCTGGACTGGGCCCAGCGGCAGAAAGACAGACTCGCACAGCATGAACTGGTCGCCACCGGCACCACCGGGTTGTTGTTGCAACAGCGCCTGGATTTGCCTGTGGAGAGCATGATCAGCGGCCCATTGGGCGGCGACCAGCAACTCGGCGCGCGAATCGCCGAGCAGCGGGTCGATATGCTGGTGTTCTTCTGGGACCCGTTCGAACCACAGCCGCACGACCCGGACATCAAGGCGTTATTGCGCGTCGCGGCCGTCTGGAACATTCCGGTGGCCTGCAATGAATGCAGCGCCGACTACCTGCTCAGCAGCCCGATGATGGAGCAGGCGCACGAACATCGGATCCCCGATTACGCGACCTATCTGCTGGGCCGCGCCTAAACCTTCACAAATCAATACTTGACCACTCGAGCGGATGATAAGCATTATCATTCGCTCGAAATGGATCAGGTTCTCCCGTGAGTCAATCTCGCTTCAATCACGTCTTCATCGCCCAGCGAGTCTCTCTGCTGCGCACATTGGAGCGGATGGTCAACAATCACAGCACCGCCGAAGACCTCCTGCAGGAGACCTACCTGCGAGTGACCCGGGCGCTCAGTGAGCGGGCCATCGATCACCTTGAGCCCTTCGTTTTCCAGACCGCCCGCAACCTGGCGCTGGACCATTTGCGTGCGCGGCGCATTCAGTCCCGCACGATGCTCGACGACGTGCCGCTGGACGTGGTGGAAAGCGTCGCCGCCCCCGCCAGCAGTGCCGAGGACGCCGCCCATGCCGAACAATTGCTCGAGCGTTTGAACGTGAGCCTCAATGAACTCAGCGCCCGTCAGCAGCAGATTTTCATCCTCAGTCGTCTGCACGGGCACAGCTATCTGGAGATCGCCGAGAAGCTCGGCGTGTCATTGAGCACCGTGCAAAAGGAGCTGAAACTGATCATGGCGATCTGCATCGGCGTGGCCGAACGGTTAAACGGCGACTGAATCTGTAGGCTAATTCTCTATGTGTGAGGATGCCCTGCACTGACTATCGGGCTTTGCTACCCTTGCCCCACTTTCAAGCTTCACTAAAAAAACAGCGGTGCCAAGACACTGCCGAGGAAACACCGTGACGGACACACTTCCAGTGCCTCCCCCCGCCCCCCCTCCGCCCTCCCCGGCGCGGGACCCCGCAAGCGCGATGGACCAGGCCCTGGACTGGCTGATCGTGCTGGACAGTCCGAGCGAGGAACAAACCCGACAGTTTCACGACTGGCTGGCCGCCGATCCGCTGCATGCCGAGGCGTTCGCCAAAGCTCAGGCGATCTGGGAGGGCCCGCAAGTCGTGCAATGCGCGCAGAGCCTGGCCGCCCGGCCGCCGAAAGTGGCCGTCCTGTCGCGCCTGCGACCGCACTGGAAACCCTTGGCCACCGCCGCCGTGCTGATCCTCGGTTTGTTCAGCTTCAGCAATCTGCCGATTCGGCTGCAGGCTGATCACCTGACAGTGGTCGGTGAACGCCAGCGGCTGCAACTGGAGGATGGCTCGAAGGTCCTGCTCAATACCAATTCGGCCTTCTCCAGCACCATCAACGATCAACAGCGCGTTGCCCGTTTGTATCAAGGCGAGGCGTTTTTCGAGGTACCGGCCAATCGCGGCCAGCCGCTGGAAATCGACGCCGGGCCGGTCAAGGCCAGCGTGCGGGACACCGCGTTTGCGGTGCGCTATCTGGACGGCGTGGCACAGGTTCGAGTACAGCGTGGGGATGTCGACTTGCGAGCGACCCGCGACGACGCGCGAATTCGCTTGTCCGCCGGAGAAAGCATCCGCATCGGCCCCAACGGTTTCGATCGCCCCGCCAGACTCGATGCCGCGACCGACCTGGCGTGGGTCCAGGGTCGACTGGTGTTTGAAAACTGCCCGCTGAGCCAAGTGCTGGCGGAGCTGCGTCGTTACTATCCCGGCTGGATCATCAACAACAACGAGCAGTTAGCCGACATCGCCGTCACCGGCAATTACCGCCTCGACCAGCCGTTGGACGTGGTCCGCTCGCTTGCCCACATCACCTCGGCGCGGCTCCAGGAATTCCCGGCGCTGGTGATTCTGAACTAGGGGGCGTTCTCAAAACTTTGTTCCCCGGGGGTGGTAAAAATATTTCACAACGCCCCCCCTAAATGAGAATTATTTTTACTCGATAGCCAAACCCCATACGTCTCGTTATAGCCAATGCAATTGATTCGCATCTACAGATGCCAATCAGCACCTATAAAGATTCGTGCGACACGGAGCGCTATCGATGTCCTCTCGCCTTACCCGCCAACCTTCTTCACCTTCTCGCGTGCTGTCGCTGCTGACCGCCGCCATCCTGATGGCCGGCAGCGCGCAGCTCTGCGCCGCCACCGCTGCCGAGCAACCGACCCGCAACATGGGCGATTACGCGTTCGCCATCCCTCAGCAATCGCTGGTCTCGGCACTCAATGCCTTTACCGCCGTGACCGGTTGGCAGGTCGGCTTGCCGGCAGAACTGGCGGAAGGCGTGGCCTCGCCGGGCGTACGGGGTTCGCTGCCGCCAGAGAAAGCCCTCGATCGCCTGTTGGTGGGGACCAACCTGAGCTATCGCAAACTGGGCACCAACAACATCGTGCTGGAGAAGCGCAGCAACAGCAGCGCGCTCAACCTGGACCAGGTGACCATCAGCGCCACCCGCCAGGAGCAAAGCATCGACAGCGTGCCGAGCACCGTCACCGTTCACACCCGTGAAGAGCTGGACCGCAACAACGTGAATAACATCAAGGATCTGGTGCACTACGAGCCCGGTGTTTCGGTGGGCGGTGCCGGTCAACGCGCCGGTCTCACTGGCTACAACATCCGCGGCATCGACGGCGACCGCGTACTGACCCAGGTCGACGGTGTGCAGATACCCGACAGCTTCTTCAACGGCCCTTACGCCCAGAGCAACCGCAACTACGTCGACCCCGAGATCGTCAAGCGCGTCGAGATTCTGCGCGGCCCGGCGTCGGTGCTCTACGGCAGCAACGCCATCGGCGGCGCGGTCAGCTACTACACGCTGGACCCGGACGACATCATCAAACCGGGCAAGGATGTCGGCGCGCGCCTGAAAACCGGCTACAGCTCGGCCGACGACAGCTGGCTGACCTCTGGCACGGTGGCCGGCCGCACCGGCGACTTCGACGGCCTGTTGCATTTGAGTCAGCGCAATGGTCATGAAACAGAGTCCTACGGCGAAACCGGCGGCACCGGCCTGAACCGCACCGAGGCCAACCCCGAGGACGTGCGCACCACCAACGTGCTGGCCAAACTGGGCTGGGACTACGCCGACGATGCGCGCTTCGGTCTGACTTACGAGCATTACTAGGATGACCGCGATACCAATCAGCTGAGCGCAGTGGGCGGCCCGTTCAACGCAGGACGAGGTTTCGGCTTCTATAAATCCCGTACCGGCAACGACACCGTCACCCGCGAACGCTTCGGTCTGGAACACAGCTTTGGCCTGGACAGCGTCCTGGCTGACAACATCAAGTGGACGCTGAACTACCAGATCGCCAAGACCGATCAGAACACCGAAGAAATCTACGCGCCGTCGCGCACGGTGCTGCGCAACCGCGATACCACCTACAAGGATCGCCAATGGGTGTTCGATGCACAGGCTGACAAGTCGTTTGCCATCGCCGACACCGACCACCGCGTCACCTATGGCACCACCATCAAACAGGACAAAGTCACTGGCCTGCGTACCGGTAGCGGCACCTGCCTGACCGTGGCCGGCGCATGCCGGGTCATCGGTGCCGCCAGCGCCGCCGACACCCTGAAACCGGCCAGCGATTTCCCGGACCCGACCATCAACAGCTACAGCCTGTTCGCCCAGGATCAGATCAGCTGGGGCAACTGGACCTTCCTGCCCGGCGCACGCTACGACTACACCGAGCTCAAGCCGCACATCACCGACGAGTTCCTGGTCACCGCCGACCAAAGCGGCAACGGTGTGGTGAGCGAGGACACCAAGACCTGGCATCGTCTGTCGCCAAAATTCGGCACCACCTATAGCTTCAACGACAACTACACCTGGTATGGCCAGTACGCCGAAGGCTTCCGCACGCCGACCGCCAAGGCGCTGTACGGTCGCTTTGAAAACCTGGCCGGCGGCTATCAGGTCGCGCCCAATCCCGACCTGGAACCGGAAAAGAGCAAGAGCTATGAAACCGGCCTGCGCGGCCAGTTCGAGGCAGGCACTTTCGATGTGGCGGTGTTCTACAACAAATACCGCGACTTCATCGACGAGAACGCCATCACGCCCGGCTACACCGAGACCACGTTCCAGAGCAACAACATCGCCCACGCCACCATCAAAGGTGTGGAGCTCAAGGGTCGCCTGAACCTGGACAGCTTCGGCGCCCCGACCGGTCTCTACACCCAAGGTTCGGTGGCCTACCTGTATGGCCGTAACGATGACAGTGGCCAGCCGCTGAACAGCATCAACCCGCTGACCGGCGTGTTCGGCCTGGGTTACGACCAGGACAACTACGGCGCCCTGTTGAGCTGGACACTGGTCAAACGCAAGACCCGCGTCGACAGCACCAGCTTCAAAACCCCCGACGGCACCAGCACCCAGTTCAAGACCCCGGGCTATGGCGTGCTCGACCTGGCCGGTTTCTACAAGGTGACCGACGACGTAACCGTCAACGCCGGTTTGTACAACCTGACCAACAAGAAGTACTGGCAGTGGGACGACGTGCGCGGTTACGACAGCGTCGGCGAAGCCTCGGTCACTCAACCGGCCAACCTCGACCGCCTGACCCAACCGGGTCGCAACTTCGCGATCAATCTGGTCTGGGATATCTGACCCTGCCACCTCAATGCGCTGCTTTTATAGATGTGGCGCAGTGAGGTTTTTTTACTGTCAGGCGCCACGTCATTCGTCTCGTTACCAAGCGCCTCTTTTTCTCAAGGACTTCTCATGACCTCTCAGGACACTGCTCAACGCCCAGCTCTGCGTTCGCAACGTTTGAACCAGATCACAAACGAGCCTCACACCAAGCTTGATGCCTTGGTCAAAGCCCACGCACCGTTCGAAACCCAGGCCAACTTCGCGCGTTTCGTGGTGGCTCAGTATTTGTTTCAGTCGGAACTGGTCTCGCTGTACAACGATGCCGAATTGACCGCCATCGTCCCGGACCTGCCAGCTCGCTGCCGTGCTGAAGCAGCCAAGGCGGACCTGGCTGATCTGGAAACTGAAGTTCCGGCCCCCGTCGCCGGGGCGGTGAAGAATCCAACCAAAGCCGAAGCACTTGGCTGGCTGTTCGTCTCTGAAGGTTCGAAACTCGGCGCAGCCTTCCTGATCAAGCGTGCCGTGGGTCTCGGCTTGAGCGAAACCTTTGGTGCCCGCCATCTCGGTGAACCGGCCGGTGGTCGCGCTGAAGGCTGGAAAAGCTTCGTCAAAACCCTCGACGGGCTGGAACTCAGCGCACAAGAAGAAGCCGAGTTGGATAAAGGCGCAATCGACGCGTTCAACCGCTTTACCGTGTTGCTGGAACAGGCTTACGCCACCACCCCTGAATTCGCCTGACGGAATGCATTCCCCTGTGGGAGCGAGCTTGCTCGCGATAACGGCTTAACATTCAACAGAGATGTTGAATGGTAGATCGCTATCGCGAGCAAGCTCGCTCCCACAGGGTTTGAGCAGGTCTTCCAAATTCCGATCTTGCCTCTTACGACCTCCCTTGAGTCCATGCCTGCCTCCTCAAAACTCACCCGAATCCTCTTCGGCCTGCTCGCCTACCTCAGCCTGGGCATCGGCCTGATCGCCATCGTCGTACCCGGCCTGCCGACCACCGAGTTCATCCTGCTGGCCGCCTGGGCCGCGACTAAAAGTTCGCCGCGCCTGAGCGCCTGGCTGGAAAACCATCGGCTGTTCGGTTCCATCCTGCGCAACTGGCGCAACGGCAAAATCATCGCCCGCCGAGCCAAGGTCAGCGCCACCGTCAGCATGCTGCTGTGCGCCGGGTTGATGCTGGTGATGCTCGATCATGGCTGGCCGATCTTTCTGGCGATTGCCGGGATGAGCCTGGGCAATCTGTGGATCTGGTCGCGGCCGGAATCGTTGCCGACAATCTCCTGAATTTCTGTCCTTTTCAGGGCATTTTCCTGCGCAAACGGTCACCTGCTACCGTTCGTCGGCTTCGCGTTCATGCAACCTGCGCCCGCGCCGATGTGCATTAAATGGCGCTGAATGGACTTGGCGAACCGGGTCGATCCCGACTCACAGCCAACACCTCATCCATTCGCGAGTTCGTCCTATGTTCGACTCTCTCTCCATCCGCCTGAAAATCGTCCTGCTGTCCGGTCTGTGCCTGCTGGGCGTGGTCGTCCTGATCGTCGGCATGAACATCTACCAGACCGATCAGAACGATGAACTGGTCAGCGCCTCCAGCAGCAAGATGCTCACCGCCAGCGTGCAGAACCTGCTCCAGGCCAAGGCCGCCGAGCAAGCGGTGCGGGTGCAGAAGACCTTCGGCGAAAATCTGCTGGTGGTGACTGCCCTGGCCGATCAGATTGAGGACATGCGCAACATGGCGAGCAAGCGCTCCCTTGACGCCGGCGTCCTGCGTGAAGAGTTGAACCAGAGCCTGAAAACCGCCTTCGAACGCAACAGCAAAGTGCTCGGCATCTGGCTGGCATTCGAGCCCAATGGTCTGGACGGCAAGGACAGCGAGTTCGCCAACGATGCGGCTCGCCAGTCCAACGAAGTCGGTCGTTTCGCCAGCTACTGGAGCCGTGCCGGCGGTGTCGGGATCAACACGATCATGGTCGAAGACGACATGACCAAAACCACCTTGAGCCTCAGCGGCACACCCTATAACAGCTGGTACACCTGCCCTCGCGACAGCAAGCGCACCTGCCTGCTCGACCCGTATGCCGACACTGTCGCCGGCAAGGAAATGCTGATGACCACCATTTCCGTACCACTGCTGGTGGATGGCAAGTCCATCGGTGTGGTCGGTGTGGACATCGCCCTGGACGCGCTGCAAGCGGCGGCTGTCGATTCCCAACGCGATCTGTTCAACAGCGCCGGGCACATGCTGATCGTTTCCGGCAGCGGCGTGCTCGCGGGCTACAGCGTGGACGCGAGCAAGGTCGGCAAAAGCATCGGCGACACCCTGGGCGCAGACGGCAAGGACGTCCTGCAACTGCTCAGCGCTGGCACGCCGAAGATTCTCGAACAGGGTGATCTGATCCGTGCGGTGTACCCGGTCAGTCCGATTGCCGAGTCCAAGGCCTGGGGCGTGGTGATCGACCTTCCGAAACAAGTGTTGCTGGCCGACTCGGTCAAGCTGCAGGCCGTACTCAATGACGCTCAGCAAAGCGGCACGATCAAAGCCGTTTTGGTGGCAGTGATTGCCGGCCTGGTCGGACTGTTGCTGATCTGGCTCACGGCGTCCGGTGTGACCCGGCCGATCAACAGCGTAGCCGAGATGCTCAAGGCGATTGCCAGCGGCGACGGCGACCTGACGCAGCGTCTGCACTACAGCAAGAAAGACGAACTGGGCGAACTGGTGAGCTGGTTCAACCGCTTCCTCGACAAGTTGCAACCGACCATCGCGCAGATCAAACAAAGCATCACCGATGCGCGCGGCACCGCCGACCAGTCTTCAGAAATCGCCCGCCAGACCAGCGAAGGCATGCAGGTGCAATTCCGCGAAATCGACCAGGTCGCCACCGCGTCCAACGAAATGAGCGCCACCGCCCACGACGTCGCCAACAGTGCCTCGAACGCGGCGAGCGCGGCCAAGGGTGCCGACCAATCGGCCCGCGACGGCATGCAGATCATCGAACGCAGCACCCGCGACATCAATCAACTGGCCGACGAAGTCAGCAAGGCCGTGACCGAAGTCGAAGCGTTGGCAGTCAACAGCGAGCAGATCGGCTCGGTGCTGGAAGTGATCCGCAGCATCGCCGAACAAACCAACCTGCTGGCGCTCAACGCGGCGATTGAAGCGGCGCGTGCCGGGGAAAGCGGGCGCGGGTTTGCGGTGGTCGCTGATGAAGTGCGCAACCTGGCCAAACGCACCCAGGATTCGGTTGAAGAAATCCGCACCGTGATCGAACGCATCCAGACCGGCACTCGCGGCGTGGTGGCCACGATGCATTCGAGCCAGACTCAAGCTCACAGCAATGCCGGGCAGATCCAGCAGGCCGTCCAGGCCTTGAGCAAAATCAGCGACGCGGTGACGGTCATCAGCGACATGAACCTGCAAATCGCCAGCGCCGCCGAACAGCAAAGCGCGGTGGCCGAAGAGGTCAACCGCAACGTCTCGGCGATCCGCACCGTCACCGAAACCCTGACCGGCCAGGCCACCGAATCGGCGCAGATCTGCAGCCATCTCAACTCGCTGACCACCCACCAGATGAAATTGATGGATCAGTTCCGGGTGTAACCCTCAAAAGATCGCAGCCTTCGGCAGCTCCTACACCGATCCCTGTAGATACTCTGTTCACGGTCAAGCTTTCGCGAGATGTTTTTCGCTAAAAAGCTTGGCCGTATTAAATTCTTCTCCGGAGCGCATGCATGCCCATAACCCGGTTAGGTATTTGCGCATGACCGCACCGATGGCCTGCATTTTCTTCTTGCCGCGCGCTACCAGAGCCTCGTAGAAGGCCTTCACATTCTCATCACAACGAATTGCCGTCATCGCCGGCATGAACATCGCTGCGCGCAAGTAAGCATTACCGCATTTGGACATTCGCCCTGGTCGGTTCACGCTGGTGCCTGACTGGGTCAACCTGACATCCAGGCCTGCATAGCGGCTTACCTGCGCCGATTTAAGCGTTACCGGAAGGGTCGTCAGCTCAGCCAGTGCGGCGATGGCTGAGGCTTCTCCAACGCCGGGGGCCGCCATCATGCAGCGAAACTGCAAACTCAGATCCGGGCATTTGGCGATGGCATCACGTGCGGCTTTCTTCAAGCGATCAATCCGTGTGTCCAGCCCTGCAATCGCCTCTTTCTCATCCTCGATCAGCAGCTCCACACTCGTTTCTGTCGCTTGTAGCGCGTGTAATTCGTTTTTGGCTCGTGTTCGATGACCAATCAGCCGATTGATATGGCGGCCAATCGCACGCAGCGTCATTTGATCGGCAGTAGGCGCAACCCAAAGCCTGGGAGTCATGCGCTCGCCATATTCAGCCAGCAATTGAGCGTCTATCTGGTCAGTTTTGCTGTTTTGCAGCATCAATTTTGCAAAATTGTGGAAGCTTTTGGGGTTGATCACCGAGACCGGCAGGCCGGCGGCGTGCAACTCCAATGCAAGATCCAGGTAGTAAATGCCGGTGGCCTCCATGACCACGCTCAGCGGTTTGAGACCCAACATTTTTGTCACGGCAGCCTTACGTCCTTTGGGCGTGTGCTGAATATCCCACTGGCCTGATGTTCTACCGCTCTGCCGCCATCCCATGACAGACGTGCGCGCACCAATGTCTATGCCGACATGAGTATTCATGCTTTTCACTTCCCTGACTTTCGGTAAGATTGCTCCTGGTTCCCCCGACCTCGAACTTCATGCCACTGCAACCTTGTAATGCGAAGTCCGACTTGTCGGCTTCTCGATACTCTTCGTGGTGGGCAATGAGGCGGGGGGGCCTCTCTACAGACAAGGTCAGGAGCAAATCCTGCCTTCAGGAGCGATCGGCCTCCCCCAGAAACGCACTTGCTGTTGTATGAATCCTTGAGCGTAACCTCTCTCGTTGGAATCAAGGTCAACATACAAGGAGCTGCCGAAGGCTGCGATCTTTTGATCTATGCTGCCCTCTCTCCCGGAGGGCCTTCGATGACTGATTTACTCACGTCCATTCAAGCCGCACTCGGCTTGCCTCACACGCCGATTCCATTCACGTCGAGCGGCGCCCTGCCCTCGGCGTTTGCCGTCACCGACCTGGCGTGCGCCAGCATTGCCGCTGCCGGCCAGGCTGTCAGCGAATGGCTGCAGCAACAAACCGGTCGCTTACCCAGCCTTGAGGTCGATCGGCGCCTGGCCTCTTTCTGGTTCGCCACGTCGATCCGCCCGGTCGGCTGGAGCCTCCCGCCGTTATGGGACCCGGTCGCCGGTGACTACGCCACGAAGGATGGCTGGATCCGCCTGCACACCAACGCGCCCCATCACCGCGCCGCTGCCGAAAAAGTGCTCGGTGCCTGTGCCGACCGTGCAGCGATGGCGAGCAAGGTGGCTCAATGGGCCAAAAGCGATCTGGAGCAGGCCGTGGTCGATGCCGGTGGCTGCGCCGCCGAGATGCGCAGCTGGGCGCAATGGCAGGCGCATCCCCAAGGTCAGGCCGTGAACGCCGAGCCGCTGATTCAGTTTGCTGACAACAGTCGCCAGAACGCGAAACCGTGGCAAGGCTCGGTGGCGCAACCGCTGGCCGGGATCAAGGTGCTGGATTTGACTCGAGTGCTCGCCGGACCGATCGCCAGCCGTTTTCTGGCCGGCCTCGGTGCCGACGTTTTGCGCATCGACCCACCGACCTGGAACGAACCTGGCGTGGTGCCGGAAGTCACGCTGGGCAAACGCTGCGCACGCCTGAACCTGCACGACAAGACGGATCGCGCGGTGTTCGAAAGCCTGCTCAAGGACGCCGACATTCTGCTCCACGGCTACCGCGCCGACGCACTGGAACGCCTGGGTTACGGCGTCGCCGAACGCAAGAAACTGGCGCCCGACCTGATCGACGTCAGCCTCAATGCCTACGGTTGGAGCGGCCCGTGGCAGAACCGCCGCGGCTTCGACAGCCTGGTGCAAATGAGCAGCGGAATCGCCGACGCCGGCATGCAGTGGAAGCGCGCGGACAAACCGACGCCATTACCCTTGCAAGCGCTCGATCACGCTACCGGGTATTTGATGGCGGCCAGTGCGATTCGATTGTTGGGGCGTAGTGGATCGGCGCGCTTATCGTTGGCGCGTACGGCGAAGTTGCTGATTGAAAATGGTTCGGGAACAGATGAGCCGTTGCGGGCGGAGGATGACAACGATCAAGGACTGCTGGTTGAGCAGACGCCTTGGGGACCGGCGCATCGGTTGCAGGTGCCGCTGAAGATTATCGGGACGCCGTTGCGGTGGGCGATCCCGGCTTCTGAATTGGGTTCTCACCGCGCGCAGTGGTGGTGAGTGCCAGATAGCTATCGTCGGAACGCCGCCCGGAGCAAGCTCGCGCCCACAACTGACCGGGTTCTCCCGGACGACCGCGATCAAATGTGGGAGATTCTATGTTGCAGGGCAACCCCGCAACTTCAGGCCGGCTGGTATTTGCTCTGATTTTTCATCAGGGCAAATGCCACCCGGCAGAGTTTCCGGGCAAGGGCCACCAATGCCTGGGTTTTCGAGAAGCCTCTTGCCAAATATGACTCGTAAAACGGTTTCCATTTAGCTGAGCGACAGGCTGCCATTGCGGCGTTGTAAGCCAACCGGCGTACTTCCGGATCCCCTTTTTTGGTCAAGTGCCGGGGGCCGTTCTTCTTCCCGGAGTCATCGACCGTAAGGTCCATCCCTAGAAACGCGATGAACGCATCACTATTGGCAAAATCACCGCGCATAAAGGTCGTCGCCAACCCGGTTGCAGTCAGTTCGCCAACCCCTTCGATGGCTTTGCAGCGGTCGATATTCTCTTCAATACCCGCCTCTTTGCAGACCTTGCGCAGCAGTTTCTGAATGGCCTGATCCGCTTGCTTGAAGGCCTTTTGCTGGGCGGTCTGCACTTTCTTCAACAAGGGTTCATTGGCCCAGCTCAGCATCAGACCGGCATGGTTCTGGATTAGCGTTGCACGCCTGTGGAGCAGGCTTTTCAGCGAGGTGTAGGCCTTGGGTGGCGGGCTCCAGATCCGCAGTCCGTCTTGTTCGTTCGTCAAATAACGCGCCAGCAGACGGGCATCGCAGGGATCGTTCTTGGCTCGCTGGCCGATGCCGCGGCGATAGTTGCTCACCCGATAAGCATCCACGACATAGACCTGGTGACCCATCGCATGGGCCAACTCGACAGTGTCCAGGTGGTAGATGTTGGTGGCTTCAACGGCGATAGCGCTTTGGGCGGGCAATGTTTTAAGCCAGCGTTTAAGGGCTGTTCGATCGTTCTTGATGGCGTCAGTGGTTTGCAGGTCGGAGCGATAGATAACTATTTCAGCCTTGGCGATATCGATGCCAACAACCGTCTGCGAAGTAAGGATTGTCATGACGAATCCTCGGAGCTAGGGTTTAAGAGCTTGTCGGGGTCTACCGTTGCGCTGGCTTGCCTCTATCGTCGGTTTTACCGATGAATTCCTTATCGGCGCTTTGGGTAGAAAGGGCGGGACGAGAAGTCTCCCACGGTCTGTACTGGTCAGAGTCAGAATCGAGCTTTTAGTCCCGCCCACCCCTTCAAGTCTAAACATACAAGCGAGCTTGCTCGCGATGGGGCCCGAAAAGTCAGCAAAAATCTCGGACTAGCTCAGTCAGTCCGACTCAGTGAAGTCCACAAAAGCTGCGCCGCATAGCCTCGATAGGGTCGCCACGCTTCGGCTCGTTGCAACAATTGCCGAGCCGTCACCGCCTCACCTTCTAGCGCCGCCAACGCATTGATCAACCCCACATCCCCGCTCGGAAACGCATCCGGATCGCGCAACTGCCGCAAGGCGATGTATTGCGCCGTCCAGTCACCAATCCCGTGCAACGCCAGTAGCCGCGCAACGCCGCCCTCCCGATCCGGCTCAAACAGTAAAGGATCATCGAGCAATGCCTGAGCCACACCCGACAGCGTTCGACCACGGCTTTTCGGCATCCCCAACGCTGCCAGATCCACTGACGCCAAAGCGGCAGCCTGAGGAAACACATGGGTCACGCCGGGCAACGACGAAGCCAACGGATCGCCATACTGCGCCACCAGTTTCCCCGCCAGTTTAATCGCCGCGCCCACGCTAATCTGCTGCCCCAACACCGCACGAATCGCCAACTCCAGGCCATCCCACGCCCCCGGCACCCGCAACCCCGGACGCTCGACAATCAACCGCGCCATCAATGGATCAACCGCCAGTTGCCGATGAATCGTTGCCAGGTCCACATCCAGATCAAACATCCGCCGCAGCCGCGCGATGATCTCTGGCACCGCCGTTGAATCAGGAAAATCCAGCGTCACTTCAAGTGCATCCGTCGCTGCGGGCTTGATCGAAAACGTGCCATGAACACCGTTCAACCCGATGCTGCGCGAGTAAACGCCGTCAACCACGACCTCGATCCCGACAATCGCCCGCGCCGACAAAAAAACCAGCATCGCCGACCAGTCATAGGGCGGTGGGTACCTCAGCAGCACCTTCATAACGCCTCCAATTGCCGATGAGCCCACGCAGACCAGGATGAACCAAGTTCGCCCGACAGACTGGAAAAGTCGCGGTGATCGGTCCACTCTCGGACACGGCGACACCCGGATAAGCTATCAATAAAAGAAACTCCGAGGGCAGGCCTGAGGTCTGCCCTGATTCAATGCCTTTTTGAAGGAGAAACGCTAAATGGCAACGTTCGAGCCCGGTCACCTGCACATCGAGCGCCACGCGCTGAACAAGGACGATTACAGTTACAACCTGCACATCGAATATGCAGTCAGCCAGGATCCCAAGGAAGGCGAAGGGATGCTGTTCAAGATGCATGGCACGGTTGGGGACAAGGAGCTGAAGGAAGAATTCTTCCTGCCCAAGGATCAGGCGTTCGACTTCGCCCGGCATGCCACGCGCATAGCGCAGAAGTACGGGATGCCTAAAGAGGCCAGTATCGGCTCGATACACAAGGAGTACGACGCCATGTTTGAAGATGTGCGGGAGCAGCTCCACGTCAAATCCGGCGATCCGGTCAAACCCGAACATCTGGAATAACGCTTGGAAGATCAACAGATCGCAGCCTTCGGCAGCTCCTACGCCGAACGCATTCCCCTGTAGGAGCTGCCGAAGGTTCGGGCCGCGTTCGGACGATCTTTTCAAGCCATCCCCATTGCCGATTTCACCTCCCCCCTCCTCCAAGGCATACTTGCCACCCTCCGCACTCCAGAACCCAAAAAACGCCCCATGCGTATCCACGTCAGCTTCATCGACCGCGTCGGCATTACCCAGGAAGTCCTGGCCTTGCTCGGTGGGCGCAATCTCAATCTGGATGCGGTGGAAATGGTCCCGCCCAACGTCTACATCGACGCCCCGACCTTGAGCCCGGAAGTCCTCGAAGAGCTGCGCGATGCGTTGTTCAGCGTGCGCGGCGTGCAAGCGGTGACGGTGGTCGACATTCTTCCCGGTCAGCGTCGGCACCTACAGCTTGATGCGTTGCTCGCGGCCATGACCGACCCGGTCCTGGCGCTGGACAGTGCCGGCAAGGTGCTGCTGGCCAACCCGGCACTGATTGCCTTGTACGGTCGCGAGCCTGACGGCGAAAGCATCGCTGACCTGTTCGCCGACCCGGCTCTGCTCGAAGCCCTGCTGGAAAACGGCTTCCGCCTGCCGCTGAGGGAAGTCACCGTCAACAGCCAGACGTTGCTGCTGGACGCCACACCGATTACCGACGCCGGCGCCCTGCTGACCCTGTATCAACCAAACCGCATCGGTGAACGCCTGTCGGCGCTGCACCACGACCATGCCGAAGGTTTCGATGCACTACTCGGTGAGTCCCCGGCGATTCGGACCCTCAAGGCCCGCGCCCAACGCGTTGCGGCCCTTGATGCGCCGTTGCTGATCCAGGGCGAAACCGGCACCGGCAAAGAACTGGTGGCGCGTGCCTGCCACGCCATCAGCGCTCGGCACAGTTCGCCATTTTTGGCCTTGAACTGCGCGGCATTGCCGGAGAACCTCGCCGAAAGCGAACTGTTCGGCTACGCCCCCGGCGCCTTCACCGGCGCGCAACGAGGCGGCAAACCCGGGCTGATGGAACTGGCCAACCAGGGCACGGTGTTTCTCGATGAGATTGGCGAGATGTCGCCGTATTTGCAGGCCAAGTTGCTGCGCTTCTTGAACGACGGCAGCTTCCGCCGGGTGGGCGGGGATCGTGAGGTGAAGGTCAATGTGCGGATCCTCAGCGCCACGCACCGTGACCTGGAAAAAATGGTCAGCGAGGGTTCGTTCCGTGAAGACCTCTTCTATCGCCTCAACGTCCTGAACGTCGAAGTTCCGCCCCTGCGCGAACGCGGCCAGGACATCCTGCTGCTGGCCCGCTACTTCATGCAGCAGGCCTGCGCGCAGATCCAGCGCCCGGTCTGTCGCCTGGCGCCAGGCACCTATCCGGCACTGCTGGGCAATCGCTGGCCGGGCAACGTGCGGCAATTGCAGAACGTGATCTTCCGCGCCGCCGCCATATGCGAAAGCAGCCTGGTCGACATTGGCGACCTCGATATCGCCGGCACCTCCGTGGCGCGTCAGAGTGACAGCGACGTCGATAGCCTCGAACAGGCGATGGAAGAGTTCGAAAAAACCCTGCTGGAAAAACTCTACGTCAGCTACCCCTCGACCCGCCAACTGGCCAGCCGTTTGCAAACTTCCCACACCGCGATCGCCCATCGGTTGCGCAAGTACGGCATTCCCAATAAGCCCTGAAGCCTCACTTGGCTTAGCATTGGAACGCGCGCCCCTGTAGGAGCTGCCGAAGGCTGCGATCTTTTGACTTTGAATTTGCAGCGCCTGCGACAAGATCGCAGCCTTCGGCAGCTCCTACGGGTCGGATTCCAATTCAAGGGCTTCTAACCTGCTCAAAAACGACCTCCATCTGTACTGAAAGCGCTACAGCGGAACGATATCGCTACACCCTCTCCTGATCACCGTTGTGCAAGGCTTTGATCCACTTAGTCTTTTTTCTCCACCCTGTGCTGTAGCGATTTCGCTACAGCCAGCAAATTCATACACCTTGAACAAACATATAACTCATTGATTTATATCGATTAAATAACATTGGCCGCGATTTTGCTTAGTAACCGCTTATAAAGCAGGGCTTTTGCCCAAGCATTCAATCGCGTCCACCAGACGAGTCTGGCCCCCTTAGGAGTTTCCATGAGCGAGTTGCGTTTTACTGAAGATCACGAATGGCTGCGCACCGAAGCTGACGGCACTGTCACCGTCGGCATCACCGCTTTCGCACAGAACGCCCTGGGCGACGTGGTTTTCGTACAACTGCCTGAGCTGCAGTCCTACGACAAAGGCGCTGAAGCCGCCACCGTGGAATCGGTAAAAGCCGCCAGCGGCGTGTACATGCCGTTGGACGGTGAAGTGCTGGAAGTGAACCCGGCACTCGACAGCAGCCCTGAACTGGTCAACGAAGATCCGCTGGGTGAAGGCTGGTTCTTCCGCTTCCAGCCAACCGATGCATCGGCTGTCGCCAAACTGCTGGATCAAGACGCCTACGACCGTCTGATCAAAGCCAACGCCGAAGCCTGAGGAGCGCTGACATGACTCAAGTAAGCCTGACCACCGCCAACGAATTCATCGCCCGCCACATCGGCCCGCGTGCCGGCGACGAGCAAGCCATGCTCAATAGCCTCGGCTTCGACTCGCTGGAAGCCCTGAGCGCCAGCGTCATCCCCGACAGCATCAAGGGCACCAGCGTCCTCGGCCTCGAAGACGGCCTGAGCGAAGCCGACGCCCTGGCCTTGATCAAGTCCATCGCCGGCAAAAACCAGCTGTTCAAGACCTACATCGGCCAGGGCTACTACGGCACCCACACGCCGTCGCCGATCCTGCGCAACCTGCTGGAAAACCCGGCCTGGTACACCGCCTACACCCCGTACCAACCGGAAATCTCCCAGGGCCGTCTCGAAGCGCTGCTGAACTTCCAGACCCTGATCAGCGACCTCACCGGCCTGCCGATCGCCAACGCCTCGCTGCTGGATGAAGCCACCGCCGCCGCCGAAGCGATGACCTTCTGCAAACGCCTGAGCAAGAACAAGGGCAGCCATGCGTTCTTCGCTTCCGTGCATTGCCACCCGCAAACCCTCGACGTGCTGCGCACCCGGGCCGAGCCGTTGGGCATCGACGTGGTGGTCGGCGACGAGCGTGAACTGAGCGACGTCAGCACCTTCTTTGGCGCCCTGCTGCAATACCCGGCGAGCAACGGTGACGTCTTCGACTACCGCGAACTGACCGAACGCTTCCACGCCGCCAATGCGCTGGTGGCGGTCGCCGCCGACCTGCTGGCCCTGACCGTGCTGACCCCGCCAGGCGAATTCGGTGCCGACGTGGCCATCGGCAGCGCGCAACGCTTCGGCGTGCCGCTGGGCTTCGGTGGCCCGCACGCGGCGTATTTCTCCACCAAGGATGCATTCAAGCGCGACATGCCCGGCCGTCTGGTCGGCGTCTCCGTCGACCGTTTCGGCAAGCCGGCCCTGCGCCTGGCCATGCAGACCCGCGAGCAACACATCCGCCGCGAGAAAGCCACCAGCAACATCTGCACCGCGCAGGTCTTATTGGCCAACATCGCCAGCATGTACGCCGTGTACCACGGCCCGAAAGGCCTGACGCAGATCGCCAACCGCGTGCATCACCTGACCGCGATTCTGGCCCAAGGCTTGAGCGCATTGGGCCTGAAAGTCGAGCAAGCCAGCTTCTTCGACACCCTGACCCTGAACACCGGTGCTAACACCGCCAAGCTGCACGATCAGGCGCGTGCCCAGCAGATCAACCTGCGCGTAATCGATGCCGAACGTCTGGGCCTGTCCCTCGACGAAACCACTTCGCAAGCTGACGTGGAAACCCTGTGGGCCCTGCTGGCCGACGGCAAAACCCTGCCGGACTTCGCTGCTCTCGCCGCTTCGGTGACTAGCACGATCCCGGCCGCCCTGCTGCGTCAATCGCCGATCCTCAGCCACCCGGTGTTCAACCGTTACCACTCGGAAACCGAGCTGATGCGCTACCTGCGCAAGCTCGCCGACAAGGACCTGGCGCTGGATCGCACCATGATCCCGCTGGGCTCGTGCACCATGAAACTCAACGCCGCCAGCGAAATGATCCCGGTGACCTGGGCCGAGTTCGGCGCCCTGCACCCGTTCGCCCCGGCCGAGCAAAGCGCCGGCTACCAGCAACTGACCGACGAGCTGGAAGCAATGCTCTGCGCCGCCACCGGTTACGACGCGATCTCGCTGCAACCGAACGCCGGTTCCCAGGGTGAATACGCCGGCCTGCTGGCGATTCGCGCCTACCACCAGAGCCGTGGCGAAGACCGCCGCGACATCTGCCTGATCCCCTCGTCCGCCCACGGCACCAACCCGGCGACCGCCAATATGGCCGGCATGCGCGTGGTCGTGACGGCGTGCGATGCCCGCGGCAACGTCGACATCGAAGACCTGCGCGCCAAGGCCATCGAGCACCGCGAACACCTCGCCGCGCTGATGATCACCTACCCGTCGACCCACGGCGTGTTCGAAGAAGGCATCCGCGAAATCTGCGGCATCATTCACGACCATGGCGGCCAGGTGTACATCGACGGCGCCAACATGAACGCCATGGTCGGCCTCTGCGCGCCGGGCAAGTTCGGCGGCGACGTGTCGCACCTGAACCTGCACAAAACCTTCTGCATCCCGCATGGCGGTGGCGGCCCCGGCGTCGGCCCGATTGGCGTCAAGTCGCACCTGACCCCGTTCCTGCCGGGTCACGGGACCATGGAACGTAAAGAAGGCGCAGTCTGCGCAGCACCGTTCGGCAGCGCAAGCATTTTGCCGATCACCTGGATGTACATTCGGATGATGGGTGGCGCGGGTCTCAAGCGCGCTTCGCAACTGGCGATCCTCAATGCCAACTACATTTCCCGTCGCCTCGAAGAGCACTACCCGGTGCTCTACACCGGCAGCAACGGCCTGGTGGCGCACGAATGCATCCTCGATTTGCGTCCGCTGAAAGACAGCAGCGGCATCAGCGTCGATGACGTCGCCAAGCGCCTGATCGACTTCGGCTTCCACGCCCCGACCATGTCGTTCCCGGTCGCCGGCACGCTGATGATCGAGCCGACCGAAAGCGAATCCAAGGAAGAACTGGACCGCTTCTGCGACGCCATGATCCGCATCCGCGAAGAAATCCGCGCGGTGGAAAACGGCACCCTGGACAAGGACGACAACCCGCTGAAAAACGCCCCGCACACCGCGGCGGAAATCGTCGGCGAGTGGACGCATCCGTACAGCCGTGAGCAAGCGGTGTATCCAGTAGCGTCGCTGATCGAAGGCAAGTACTGGCCACCGGTCGGTCGCGTCGACAACGTGTTTGGCGATCGCAACCTGATCTGCGCCTGCCCTTCGATCGAAAGCTACGCTTAAAACTGATGGGGGCGGGTTCGCCTGCCCCCACTTTCAAGAACACTACATATCCCCTTGTGGGAGCGGGCTTGCTCGCGAATGCGGTGGGTCAGGCAACATTGATGGTGACTGATCCACCGCATTCGCGAGCAAGCCCGCTCCCACAGGGGACCGTGCAAAGCACCAGATTGCGCCCATACCTATAACAAGAAACCGGAGAACAACCATGTCTTTAAGCGTGTTCGACCTGTTCAAGATTGGCATCGGCCCCTCCAGCTCCCACACCGTCGGCCCGATGCGTGCTGCGGCACGTTTCGCCGAAGGTTTGCGCCGTGAAGGGCTGCTGGCCGCAACCACCTGCGTCAAAGTCGAGCTCTACGGATCACTCGGCGCCACCGGTAAAGGCCACGGCAGCGACAAGGCCGTGTTGCTGGGCCTGGAAGGCGAACACCCGGACACCGTGAACACCGAAACCGTCGCCGCCCGTCTGCAAGAGATTCGTGGCAATGGTCGCTTGAACCTGCTCGGCGAACACAGCATTGCGTTCAATGAGAAAGTACATTTGGCGATGATCCGCAAACCGTTGGCCTATCACCCCAACGGCATGATCTTTCGCGCCTTCGATGCGGCGGGCATACAAATCCGCAGCCGCGAGTACTACTCGGTCGGCGGTGGTTTTGTGGTCGATGAAGACGCCGCCGGCGCCGACCGCATTGTCGAAGACGCCACACCACTGACCTTCCCGTTCAAAAGCGCGAAGGACCTGCTCGGTCACTGCGCCACCTATGGTCTGTCGATCAGCCAGGTGATGCTGACCAACGAAAGCGCCTGGCGCCCGGAAGCGGAAACCCGCGCCGGCCTGCTGAAAATCTGGCAAGTGATGCAGGACTGCGTCGCCGCCGGTTGTCGTAACGAAGGCATCCTGCCGGGTGGTTTGAAGGTCAAACGTCGGGCGGCCGCGCTGCATCGGCAACTGTGCAAGAACCCGGAGTCTTCACTGCGCGATCCGCTGTCGGTGCTGGACTGGGTCAACCTCTACGCACTGGCGGTCAACGAAGAAAACGCCAACGGCGGGCGCGTGGTGACGGCTCCCACTAACGGTGCGGCAGGGATCGTCCCCGCTGTTTTGCATTACTACATGCGCTTCATCCCCGGGGCCAACGAAGACGGCGTCGTGCGTTTTCTGCTGACCGCGGCCGCGATCGGCATTCTCTATAAAGAAAACGCCTCGATCTCCGGCGCCGAAGTTGGCTGTCAGGGTGAGGTTGGCGTGGCGTGCTCCATGGCCGCCGGCGCCCTGTGCGAAGTGCTTGGCGGCACCGTACAGCAAGTGGAAAACGCCGCCGAAATTGGCATGGAACACAACCTCGGCCTCACCTGCGACCCGATTGGCGGGCTGGTGCAAGTGCCTTGCATCGAGCGCAACGCCATGGGGTCGGTCAAGGCAATCAATGCGGTGCGCATGGCCCTGCGCGGCGACGGTCAACACTTCGTCTCACTCGACAAGGTCATCCGCACCATGCGCCAGACCGGCGCCGACATGAAAAGCAAATACAAGGAAACCGCCCGTGGCGGTTTGGCGGTCAACATTATCGAGTGCTGATGCTTACGCGCATTTGCACACTTTTTCAGGAGCTGAATATGTCCACCGAACAACTGTCGAAAACCCCGCTGCACGCACTGCACATCGAACTCGGCGCCCGCATGGTGCCGTTTGCCGGCTATGACATGCCGGTGCAATACCCGCTCGGTGTGATGAAAGAACACCAGCACACCCGTGATCAGGCCGGGCTGTTCGATGTCTCGCACATGGGCCAGATCCGCCTGACCGGCGCCGATGCCGCCAAGGCGCTGGAAAGCCTGGTGCCGGTGGACATCATCGACCTGCCGGTGGGCATGCAGCGTTACGCGATGTTCACCAACGAGACCGGCGGCATCCTCGACGACTTGATGGTCGCCAACCTGGGTAACGACGAACTGTTCCTGGTGGTCAACGCCGCCTGCAAGGACCAGGACCTGGCGCATCTGCGCAAACACATCGGCGACCAGTGCACGATCGAGCCGCTGTTTGAAGAACGCGCGCTGCTGGCTCTGCAAGGTCCGGCCGCCGTCACCGTACTCGCACGCCTGGCACCTGAAGCGGCGAAGATGACCTTCATGCAGTTTGCCCGCGTGAAACTGCTGGGTGTGGACTGCTTTGTCAGCCGCTCGGGCTACACCGGTGAAGACGGTTATGAAATCTCCGTGCCGGCCGCTAACGCCGAAGCCCTGGCTCGCGCCCTGCTGGCCGAACCTGAAGTGGCGGCCATCGGCCTTGGCGCTCGCGACTCCCTGCGCCTGGAAGCCGGCCTGTGCCTCTACGGCCACGACATGAACACCGAGACCACCCCGATCGAAGCAAGCCTGCTGTGGGCCATCTCCAAGCCTCGTCGCGCTGATGGCGCACGTGCTGGCGGCTTCCCCGGCGCAGAAACTGTGTTCGGACAGCAACAAGCCGGTGTCAGCCGCAAGCGCGTGGGCCTTCTGCCTCAAGAACGCACGCCAGTGCGCGAAGGTGCAGAGATCGTCAATGAAGCAGGCGACATCATTGGTGCGGTTTGCAGTGGTGGCTTCGGTCCGACCTTGGGCGGCCCTTTGGCGATGGGTTACGTCGACAGTGCTTATATCGCTCTCGATACGCCGGTATGGGCGATTGTTCGTGGGAAAAAGGTGCCTTTGCTTGTAAGCAAAATGCCATTTGTTCCACAACGCTACTACCGTGGCTGATTGACTGTTTCTATAAGTAACGCGGTTGCGTTAACAGCGCACTAATGTGTAACGCAACCGCCATAAAACAGTGCATAACTTTACCAACAAGCTTCGTTTATGAACTTTGCTTATAACGATCGAAAACAATTGAACACGGCGACTGCATAAGCCAACACTAGTTGCGGCGTAAACGCCCCGGCGCGAGCAAATCCGGGCCCTCCACAGGGCTTGTTTTTTCTCACGTAGTTGGCGTAGAGTTTGTTCACTGTGTTTGCATGGGTCGATTGGAATCTTGACCTGGGCAGTAGCCTACAAGTTAGCTACATCCCGTTCGACGTCTTCTTACTCTCCTGCAACCAGCCCCAGTACTCTTTCACAAGAAGGAGGCTGTCATTAATTTTTGCGTCAAAGGAATAAGAAATGTCCACACGTCAGAGCGGTACCGTCAAGTGGTTTAACGACGAGAAAGGTTTTGGTTTTATCACTCCAGAAAGCGGTCCGGATCTGTTCGTGCATTTCCGCGCTATTCAGGGCAACGGCTTCAAGAGCCTGAAAGAAGGCCAGAAAGTGACTTTCGTTGCTGTGCAAGGCCAGAAAGGCATGCAGGCTGACGAAGTACAAGCAGAAGCCTGATCTTCTGTTACGAAAAAGCCCCTGATGCTGACATCAGGGGCTTTTTTGTGCGCGTAAATCCGTAAAATGGCTTCTTTTTTCCGTCCAGAGGCTGCCATGTCGAAACATCTTCTAAAACCCCAGGGCGACTTTCCTGCCGTCACCCTGGGTCGTCGCCTGGCAGCGATGTTCTACGACTTCTTGTTGTGTACCGCCCTGCTGATCGTCACCAGCGGGATTTACAAGATGATCCAGATGGCGATCATCGGCGAAGACAAAATGCGCACCCTTACCGAGGCCGGCGCGCTGGACGGCGATCCATTGCTGTCAACGGTGCTGCTGTTTGTGCTGTTCGGTTTCTTCGCCAAATTCTGGACCTGGTCCGGTCAGACCCTGGGGATGCAGGTCTGGTGCATACGCGTGCAAAACGCCGACGGTTCATCGATCAGTCTGTGGCAGGCGTTGCTGCGCTTTGTGGTGTCGATCGCGTCCTTGCTGTGCGTCGGGCTGGGTTTCTTCTGGTCGCTGTTCGACAAACAGAAACGCAGCTGGCATGACATCTACTCCAATACCCAGCTCGTGCGGATTCCAAAGAAAACCAAGTAATCCAGCCATACGAAAACCACTGTGGGAGCGAGCTTGCTCGCGATGGCGGCGTTTCAGTCAACATGTATGTGACTGACAGACCGCTATCGCGAGCAAGCTCGCTCCCACAGTTTTTTGCAACTAGCTGACAGATCTCAAGCGTTGCCGGCTAATTTCATCCGCGCTGCCTGTGTGAAGTCGAGCATGCGCTTGAGCGGCCGAATCGCTTGTGGAATCAGCGCGGGATCGACAAAGATCTCGTTAGTCCCTTCCTTCAAGCTCTTGAGCGTGCGCTCAAGGGTATTCATCGCCATCCACGGGCAATGTGCGCAGCTGCGGCACGCTGCGCCGTTACCGGCCGTTGGCGCTTCGATGAAGACCTTGTCCGGGCACAGCTGCTGCATCTTGTAGAAGATGCCGCGATCAGTAGCGACGATCAGGGTCTTGTTTGGCAGGCTCTGGGCTGCCGCAATCAACTGACTGGTGGAGCCGACGGCATCCGCCAACTCGATCACCGCCGTCGGCGACTCCGGATGCACCAGAATAGCTGCATCCGGGTACAGCGCCTTCATGTCTTCGAGCTGTTTGGACTTGAACTCTTCGTGAACGATGCAGGCACCGTCCCACAGCAGCATGTCCGCGCCGGTCTGGCGCTGGATGTAGGTGCCCAGGTGTTTGTCCGGGCCCCAAATGATGGTTTCGCCGTTATCCATCAGGCTTTCGACGATCTCCAGCGCGCAGCTTGAAGTCACCACCCAATCTGCCCTGGCTTTGACCGCCGCCGACGTGTTGGCATACACCACCACGGTACGTTCCGGGTGCTGATCGCAGAACGCCGAGAACTCGTCCACCGGGCAACCCAGGTCCAGCGAGCAGGTCGCTTCCAGGGTTGGCATCAGGATGCGTTTTTCAGGGTTGAGGATTTTGGCGGTCTCGCCCATGAACTTCACACCGGCGACCACCACGGTCTTGGCCGGGTGAGCATTGCCGAAGCGGGCCATCTCCAGCGAGTCGGAGACACAGCCTCCGGTTTCTTCGGCCAGGGCCTGAATGACCGGATCGCAATAGAAGTGAGCAACCAGCACCGCGTCCTGAGCCTTGAGCTCGGCAGCGATGGCGGCACGGTAATAGGCCTCCTCCTCGGCGGTCAGCGGCTTGGGCTGCTTGGCGTCGAGGTGGGCTTGAACCAGAAGGCGTTCGGAAATCTGCGTCATGTTCGCAAGACCTGCAGGCGCTTTCGCGCGAAAGTCGAGTATACACCCGGCTCCGGACCCTTCAGGGTACCGCCGGGAGAGTGAGTATCATCAGGCACGGACAACATTGAAGCTGCGCAAGGCTACAGAATATCCCGTGGATGCAAAAGATGATTCTGACCTGCGTCACGCGGTGCAGCCCCGCAATGGGCGGGCTCAAATCGCGGGCAAAAAAAAATCCGGAAATCCTCACTTGCGTGGGCCTTCCAGACTTTTAAAACTGCTACAAAAATGGTGGGTCGTGTGGGATTCGAACCTACGACCAATTGGTTAAAAGCCAACTGCTCTACCAACTGAGCTAACGACCCGCTGTGTGGTGGCGCGTATAATACTGATTTTTAAGGACTATTCAACACCTAATTTGAAATAAATCAAAAATAAGGTGTCGGGTCGCTGATTCCGGCTGCCGCAAAGCCTTCTGCACGCAGGCGGCAGCTGTCGCATTTGCCGCAAGCGCGACCGTTATCATCGGCCTGATAGCAGGAAACAGTCAGCCCATAATCGACACCCAGCTTTACGCCTGCCTGGACAATTTGCGCCTTGCTCAGGTTCTGCAATGGCGCCTGAATGCGAAAACCATTCCCCTCTACACCGGCCTTCGTCGCCAGATTGGCCATGCGCTCGAAAGACTCGATAAATTCGGGACGGCAGTCTGGGTATCCGGAGTAATCCACGGCGTTCACACCAATAAAGATGTCACGCGCGCCCAGCACTTCAGCCCAGCCCAGAGCCAGGGACAGGAACACCGTGTTGCGCGCCGGCACGTAAGTCACCGGAATACCTTCACCCGGCACTTCCGGCACGTCGATGCTGCTGTCGGTCAGTGCCGAACCGCCGATACCGTTCAGGTTCAGACCGATGACCTTGTGTTCGATAACACCCAAGTCTCGGGCGACACGTTCGGCAGCGTGCAATTCGGCGTGAGACCGCTGACCGTAGTCGAAGCTCACGGTGTAGCAGCTGTAACCTTCAGCACGAGCCATCGCCACGACGGTCGCCGAGTCCAGGCCGCCGGACAGCAAGATGACTGCACGTTTTTCGGTAGTGTTCAGTTGTTCAGTCATTTCAGCGCCCCGGCTCATCATTCCAAAGATATTTATGCAACTGCAACTGCAGGCGCACTGGCAGGTTGTCCGCCACCACCCAGTCAGCCAGGTCCCGTGCATTGAGATCATGGTGACTTGGCGAGAAAAGGACTTCACCGGCGCGCTGATCCAGACCGTACTGGATCAGCTTGGACACGGCCCAGTCATAGTCTTCCCGCGAGCAGATGACGAACTTCACCTGATCGTTGCGCGTGAGCAGTTCGATGTTCTCGTAGCGGTTGCGATGGGCTTCTTTCGAACCCGGGGTTTTCAGGTCGACGACGCGACTGACCCGTGGATCGACCGCCGAGATATCCAGGGCACCGCTGGTTTCCAGCGAGACCTCGTAACCGGCGTCACACAACTGCTTGAGCAATGGGATGGCGTTGGGTTGTGCCAGCGGCTCGCCGCCGGTGACACAGACGTAACGCGGACGAAAACCGGCCACTTGCTCGAGGATGTCGTCGAGCGTGCGAATGGTTCCGCCAGTGAACGCGTAGGCGCTGTCGCAGTATTGGCAACGCAATGGGCAACCGGTCAGGCGCACAAAAACAGTGGGCAGCCCGGCAGTCCGCGTTTCACCCTGCAACGAGTAGAAAACTTCGGTGATTCTCAATGTGTCTTGCATAGTCGCCACGGGCATAACAGCTAAACAGGCTGTCCGCCTCCGTCAGGCACTTCAAGGAACCCCGCCACCGCGCAGATCCCAAAAAGCGTGTTTCATAAAAAGGGCGTGAATTCTAACGAAAAAACCCGCGACAAGCGCGGGTTTCTTCGAAACAGGTCAAACAGCCTTACATTTTCTGCAGATCACGCTGAGCCAGCTGAGCAGCGGAGGTGCCCGGATATTGGGACACTACCTGTTGCAGAATGCCTTTGACCTTGTCGGGATGACCAAGGCGGCGCTCTACATCAGCCAGCTTGTACAGCGAATCAGGCACTTTTGGATGCTTGGGGTACAGCTGTGAAACCTTGGCAAAAGCCTGACCTGCACCTTGCAGATCGCCTTTGGCCAGATTCACTTCGCCCAACCAGTACTGGGCATTACCCGCGTACTGACTGTTCGGGTACTTGCGCAGGAATGCGGCAAACGCCTGGCTGGCCTTGTCGAAATCCTTGGCTTTGATCAGGTCGAAGGCTGCATCGTAATACAGTTTTTCCTTCGCCGGATCAGCCGGCTCGCTACCCGCGGCAGGCGCTTGTGTGGAAGTGGCAGCGGCTGCCGCTCCTGCGGCTGCGCCCGCTGCTGCACCGGGGGCATTCAAACTGCCACCGGTGGAAGAATTATCAGGAGTCGCGGCTGGTGCAACGCCGGTTCCTATGCGCCGATCAAGATCCTGATATCGCTCCAGGTTCTCTTGCTTCATGCGCGCTACATCATTTTGCAGAACTTCGATGATGCCTTGTTGGCGCGAGATCTGCTCCTGCATTGATTGCAGTTGGTTGAACAGCTCGCCCTGTGCCGAGACAGGGGCCGAAACCCCTCCCCCGGCATAGGCGCCGTTCGTACCGTAACCTGCAGGCGGATTACTAGTCCCGCTATTGGTATAGCCGGAGTCGTTATCGACCACAGGAACCGCAGCCCACACCGCAAGCGGTGCGAGGCTGAGAGCCAAAACAGTTACAGCACGACGGCACGTTCGCATGACGAATTACTTACGCAGTTCGACGCGACGGTTTTGAGCCCAGGACTGCTCGTCGTTGCCGGTAGCAACTGGACGCTCTTCGCCGTAGGAAACCAGTTCCAGCTGAGCTGGGGAAACACCTTGCAGTACCAGGTAACGCTGAACGGCTTTCGCACGACGCTCGCCCAGTGCCATGTTGTACTCACGAGTACCACGTTCGTCGGTGTTGCCTTCCAGAACAACGCGAGCGCCGTTTGCTTTCAGGTCTTTGGCGTGAACGTCCAGAGCGCGCATGGCTTCTGGCTTCAGGTCCGAGCTGTCGTATTCGAAGTAGAAAGTGGTGATTGCGCGCAGAGCAGCTTCTTCGCTCAGGGAGCCGTCAACTGCACCAGTGTTTGCGCCGTAACCAGCGTTTGGATCTACAGCGCCTTCACCGGCATTGTCGCCGCCTTTGGACGAGCAACCTACAGCTACAGCCATGGCCAGAGCCAGCGCAGCAAATTTACCAAACTTCAGCATTTCCATCGTGAAACTCCTAATGAACCCCAGTGTGTTAAGTACAACGTGTAGCGCCGCGTCAGTTCAGGTAAGGGGACCAGGAAGGTTCTCTGACTTCGCCTTGTGCGGTAGGAAGCGGGAGCCTTACGCGTCCATTAATGGACACGAGCATCAAGACTCCCCGGCCCTGCTGGCGGGTGGCGTAGATTACCATGGTGCCGTTGGGCGCAACAGTAGGCGACTCGTCCAGAGTGCTATCAGTGAGGATTTTTACGCTTCCGCGCTGCAAATCCTGGGCCGCCACCTTGAAATTAGTGAAACCTTCCTGACGATGGATCATCACCAGAGTCTTTTCGTCAGCCGAAAGCTTAGGGTTGGCGTTGTAGTTACCGATAAAGGTCACACGTTCCGCACCACCACCGCCTGCGCTGGTTTTGTAGATCTGCGGCTTGCCGCCACGGTCCGAGGTGAAGTAGATGGTCGAACCATCTTTACCCCAGAACGGTTCGGTATTGATGCCAGGACCGTTAGTGACGCGAGTGATCTGACGCGAACCCAGGTTCATCACGTAGATGTCCGGGTTGCCATCTTTCGACAGTACGAATGCCAGACGATTACCATCCGGCGACCATGCTGGCGCGCCATTCAGGCCTTCGAAGTTGGTGATCTGCTCACGGCGACCGGTGTCGATGTTCTGCATGAAGATACGCGGACGCTTCTGCTCGAACGACACATAAGCGATGCGCTTGCCGTCCGGTGCGAAACGCGGCGACAGGATCGGCTCGCGCGATTGCAGCAGGGTCACAGCACGGGCACCGTCATAGTCCGAACGTTGCAGCGTGTAGCGAGTGTTCTTCTCGGAGAAACGCTCGGCTGTCACGTACAGCAGACGAGTCGAGAACGCACCTTTGATACCGGTGAGTTTTTCGAACGACTGGTCCGCAATGTAGTGCGACATGTCACGCAGTTGATCGACGCTGCCCGACACGCTGCCGGTCAGCACTTGCTGCTCGGTGGCGACGTTGAACAGTGCGTATTGGACCTGCAGGCGACCGCCCGCAGGAGCAATGCTGCCGACCATGACGTACTGGGCACCCAGCGCCTTGAAGTCACGGAAGATGATTTCGCTGGCCTGGCTTGGCTGGCTGATCATGTTCTGTTTAGGAATCGGCGAGTAGTAACCCGAGTTGCGCAGGTCGTTACCGATGATTTCGGCCATGTCGTCCGGCAGAACGCTGCCGCCCTGGTTGCCAAACGGAACGACTGCGATCGGGGTGGCCCGATCACTGCCGCTGGTGACCAGAATGTTTTTTTCATCAGCTGCCGCTATCCCTGCCAGGCAGCAGATAACGACAAGCATTCCTCGAAGAAGGTTTCTCACAAGGCTAGATCCTCAGGTGTGAATGTCATCTTGAATGAACGATACGGAGCGAAATCGCTCGGCTTCATTCCCTGCATTTCTGTCAAACGTCCAATATTCTTCACCGCTGCTACAGCCGAAGCGTCAAACGGACCATCGCCACTGGACTTGGCCACGCTGACCGAAGTCAACGTACCGTCCGGCAACATGCCGATCTGCAACACGACTGTCATGCCTTTGCGGGCCGAAGGTGGACGAGCCCAGCCTTCCGCTGCACGAGCACGGATCAGATCATCGAAACTACCGGCGACTTCGTCACCCTGCTCATCCGCCAAGGCCTGCTGACGCTGCGGCGTGTCGGAAAGCAAATCTGCCAGGGCCTGAGCCTTTTTGTCTTCGGCGGATTTACGTGCCGCTTCCTGCGATTTTTTCTTCGCAGCATCGGCAGCAGCTTTCTTCTTCGCGTCTTCCGCGACTTTCTTCTTCGCGTCCTCAGCTTCAGATTTCTTCTTGGCGTCTTCCGCGGCTTTCTTCTTCGCGTCTTCGACGATCTTTTTCTTCGCTTCTTCAGCGGCCGCTTTCTTGGCCTCTTCTTCAGCTGCTTTCTTGGCTTCTTCTTCAGACTTCTTCTTGGCTATATCAGCCAATTGTTTCTCTTCGGCCTTTTTAGCTTCGGCGGTCTTCTTCGCTTCATCGGCTTTCTTGGCTTCATCAGCCTTTTTAGCCTCTTCCGCTTTCTTCGTCTCGTCGGCCTTTTTGGATTCTTCGGCTTTTTGAGCCGCATCTTCCTTCTTTTGTTCCGCGGCTTTGATCGCTTCCTGCTCGATCTTTTTCTGTTCCATCTGTTCGACTTCGGTCTGGCGCGCGGCGGATTTCTTCGCCTCACCCGCAATCTTCTGATTGGTCTGGGTGGTCGCCTGACTTTTCGATTTCAGTTGGTACAGGGTCGCCTGGACAATCGGCTTGGCCGGCGGCAGTTCGGGCGTGAAGGCGAAACTGACGAACAGCATGCCGAAAACCAGCACGTGCAAGACAAGCGCCCAGACACTAGGCCAGAAGTAGCTTTCCGAGGCGGACGGCTCTCGCATTTGCTGCATCAGGGTGCCTCGGTAATCAAGCCAACATTACCGACCCCGGCTTTCTGCAACCCGCCCATGGCGCCCATAACGGAACCGTAATCGACGGTCTTGTCGCCGCGGATGAACACCTGAGTACGCTTGCCACCTTCAGTACCGGCGCGAATGATCTTGGTCACGGCGTCAGTCATCTGCGGCAAGGTCATGGCCTTGTCCTGCTGCTTTTCGGTGTCGACTTCGCTGCCAAGGTTCCAGTAGTAGGTCTTGTCAGCCTTGATCGAAATGGTCAGGACCTGAGTGTTGTTGTCCTGCGGCAAGGCTTCGCTGGAAACCTTGGGCAGATCAACTTTCACGCCCTGATTGAGCATCGGAGCGGTCACCATGAAAATGACCAGCAGTACCAGCATCACGTCGATGTAAGGCACCACGTTCATCTCGGCAACCGGCTTGCGCTTTTTGCGAGCTCGAGCGATTAAAGCCATTGGAAATTACCTGCTTATTCTTCGCTGGTGTGCACTTTGCGGTGCAGGATCGCCTGGAATTCGTCGGCGAAGGTGTAGTAACGGCTCAGCAGGGTTTCGCTGCGAGCAGCAAAACGGTTGTAAGCGATAACGGCCGGGATGGCGGCGAACAAGCCGATCGCGGTTGCAATCAATGCCTCGGCGATACCTGGAGCCACAGTGGCCAGGGTCGCTTGCTGGGCAGTTGCCAGACCACGGAAGGAGTTCATGATCCCCCAGACGGTACCGAACAGACCGATGTACGGGCTGACGGAACCTACGGTCGCGAGGAACGGCAGGCTCTGCTCGAGCTTTTCTTCTTCGCGGGAAATGGCGACGCGCATGGCACGGGCCACGCCTTCCATGACCGCTTCCGGGTCAACACCTGGCTGCTGACGCAGACGGGAAAACTCCTTGAAACCGGCACGGAAGATCTGCTCTACGCCCGAATCCGGATCAGGGTTGCTGCCGGCCTGACGGTAGAGTTTGGACAGGTCGATACCCGACCAGAAGCGCTCTTCAAAGCTCTCCAGGGCACGTCGACCGGCGCGCAGCAGGTTGCTGCGCTGAAAGATCATGATCCATGAGGTCACCGATGCGGCTACCAGGATCAGCATTACCAGTTGCACCACGATACTGGCATTGCTGACCAGGCTCCACATGGAGGAATGGTCGACGACGTTAGCTTCCACGCTTTATCTCCTGCTTTGAGTGTGTACCCGCGCCGCTCACGTCGGCAAAGGCCGCACGTAGAGCTTCGGGAATGGCCCGGGGTTTCAAACTGTTAGTGCGCACACAGGCCACCAAAAACTGCCCTTCGCAGAGCAGCGCATTATCCGTGGCTCGCCTGACCTGCTGTTTGAAGCGCAGGCTGACACGGTTCAATTCGATTACTTCAGCGCTTACCAGCAGCTCGTCATCCAGTCGCGCCGGCGCGTGGTATCGCGCTTCGCTGGAATGCACGACGAACAACAGGTCCTCACCTGCAAGCTGGGATTGGGCAAAGCCCAGCTCCCGGAGCCGCTCGGTTCGAGCCCGTTCCATAAACTTGAGGTAATTAACGTAATACACGATGCCGCCCGCATCGGTGTCCTCGTAATAAACGCGACAACGAAGTGCGAAAGGCTCAAGCCCGTTTTGCGCGCGCATACTCTAGTGCTTACTCCTCAGGTTGCCAATCCGGCCAGGCAACTGTTTTTCATTGATTCACGGCTTTCTGGCGAAAGTACGGTCCTGGGACCGCACAAACCCCGAATAAATCAGCGCGCAAAGGTTATTAATCGTCCACGGCATCGAGGAACTCGTCTACCACGGGCATCTCGCCCAATCGTGACGGGATGTTTAAACCGAAGTGCAGGTACGCATGCCGGGTCACCACTCGCCCCCGCGGCGTACGCATGATATAGCCCTGCTGGATCAGGTACGGCTCCAGCACGTCTTCAATGGTGTGGCGCTCTTCACTGATGGCTGCAGCGAGACTATCGACCCCGACCGGCCCACCGTCGAACTTCTCGATCATGGTCAACAACAGACGTCGATCCTGGTGATCGAAACCACGCTCGTCGACATCCAGCAGGTTCAAGGCCAGGTCGGCGATCGGTTTGGTAATGTGGCCCTTGGCGCGAACTTCGGCGAAATCCCGAACCCGGCGCAGCAAGCGGTTGGCGATCCGTGGCGTACCACGGGCACGGCGGGCGATTTCGAAAGCGCCTTCCGGGTCCAGGGGCAAGCCGAGGATATTCGCCGAACGACTGACAATCGTTGCCAGATCGGCGATGTTGTAGAACTCCAGGCGCTGGACGATACCGAAACGGTCGCGCAGCGGATTCGTCAGCATCCCCGCCCGCGTCGTCGCACCGACCAGGGTGAACGGCGGCAGATCCAGCTTGATCGAACGCGCGGCCGGCCCTTCGCCGATCATGATGTCGAGCTGGAAATCTTCCATGGCCGGGTACAACACCTCTTCGACGATCGGTGAAAGCCGATGGATTTCGTCGATAAACAGCACGTCGTGCGGCTCAAGATTGGTCAGCAGCGCAGCCAGATCACCCGGGCGCTCAAGCACCGGGCCCGAAGTGCTCTTGATCGACACGCCCATTTCCTGGGCGATGATGTTGGCCAGGGTGGTTTTACCCAGACCCGGCGGGCCGAAAATCAGCGTGTGGTCCAGGGATTCATTGCGCCCACGGGCAGCCTGGATGAACAACTCCATCTGCTCGCGAACGGTCGGCTGGCCAATGTACTCGGCCAGGCTGACAGGACGAATCGCTCGGTCCTGGACTTCCTCGCGGTCACGAGGGCCGGGCGTGGCGGTAATCAGACGATCAGCTTCAATCACTTAGATCATTCCCTTCAGGGCACGACGAATCATGTCTTCACTGCTCAAACCTTTCTCCTTGATCGCAGAAATCGCCTTGCTGGCTTCCTGCGGCTTGTAGCCCAAGGAGATCAGCGCGCTGACCGCGTCATTTTCGGCGGTAGCGACCGGAGCTGGCGCATCTGGCGCACCCGGCTGGTTTGGCACCAACGCGAACATCGCCGGCACCGTTTCCCAGGCCTTGAAGCGGTCCTTGAGTTCCACCAGCAAACGCTCGGCGGTCTTTTTGCCCACGCCCGGCACCTTGGTCAGCGCCGAGGTGTCCTGGGATTGTACGCAGCGGACCAGCTCATCGACTTCCAGGCTCGACATCAGGGCCAGGGCCAATTTCGGCCCTACACCATTGAGACGGATCAACTCGCGAAAAAAGTCTCGCTCGCGCTTGCCGAAGAAGCCATAGAGTAACTGCGCGTCTTCGCGTACGACCAAATGGGTGTGCAAGGTCAGCGGTTCACCGACCGACGGCAAGCGATAAAGCGTGGTCATGGGCACTTCCAGCTCATACCCCAGACCGTTTACATCCAGAATCAGGTGCGGCGGCTGTTTCTCAGCCAGTGTTCCGCGCAAGCGTCCAATCACGTTTCAGATCCTTGAGCGTTGGCCAGCTCAGCAGCTGGCGACTGACAGAGCAAGGGTTTTGCGCCGACGACACAGGCGCAAAACCCTCGCTCCATAAAAAATGATTGCTGATGCTATCAGAGACGCAGGCGTCCGCCACGACTGCGTGCCGTGCCCAGGCCATGGGGCAACAGGCTGGAACGGGTGTGAGCATGGCAAATGGCGATGGCCAAGGCGTCCGAGGCATCGATTTGCGGTTTGCTGGTCAGTTTCAGCATGTGCATGACCATCATTTGCACCTGCTCTTTATTCGCCGCGCCGGTCCCGGTCACCGCCTGCTTGACCTGGGTCGCGGTGTATTCAGCGATTTCCAGGCTTTCTTCCGCCCCGGCAACGATGGCTGCGCCGCGGGCCTGGCCAAGTTTCAATGCAGAGTCAGCGTTGCGCGCCATGAAGACCTTTTCGATGCCCATGGTCACCGGGCCGTAGGTCTGAATGACTTCGCGCACGCCGCGATAGACGATTTGCAGGCGTTCATGCAGCTCGCCGGAACCTGTGCGAATGCAGCCCGACGCCACGTAAACGCAACCACGCCCGGTATCACGCACTACGCCATAACCGGTAATGCGCGAACCGGGGTCGATACCAAGAATTAAAGTCATAACGCCTGCAAAGCTAGTGCGAGTATTCGAGGGTAACTGTAGGAGCTGCCGAAGGCTGCGATCTTTTCAAATAAACGCTGAAAATCAAAAGATCGCAGGCTTCGCCAGCTCCTACCTGTACAGCGTAGGGCTTTGTGAAGGCTGCGATCTTTAATAAATGCATCAACCGAGTTGCGCGGCTACCGACTCAGGAATGTCCGCGTTGGAATAAACGTTCTGCACGTCATCCAGGTCTTCAAGCATGTCGATCAGCTTGAGAACCTTCTCGGCGCCTTCCAGGTCCAGTTCGGCACTGGTGGTCGGCAGCATCACGATTTCCGCATCATCACCTTTGAAACCGGCCGCTTCCAGCGCGTTACGCACGGAGTAGAAACCGGCGAACGAGGTAAATACGTCGATGGAGCCGTCTTCGTGGGTCACCACGTCATCGGCATCGGCCTCCATCGCCGCTTCCATCAGCGCATCTTCATCGACGCCTGGGGCGAAGGAAATCTGCCCCTTGCGCTCGAACAGATAGGCCACCGAACCGTCCGTACCGAGGTTGCCGCCGCATTTGCTGAACGCATGGCGAACAGCAGCGGCGGTGCGGTTGCGGTTGTCGGTCATGCACTCGACCATCACCGCCACGCCGCCCGGGCCGTAGCCTTCGTAGGTCAGTTCGACCATGTCGTCGGTGTCGGCAGCACCGGCGCCGCGGGCGACCGCGCGATCGATGATGTCGCGGCTCATATTCGCGCCGAGGGCCTTGTCCAGCGCCAGACGCAAACGCGGGTTGGAACCCGGATCACTACCGCCCTGACGGGCAGCAACGGTCAGTTCACGAATCCACTTGGTGAAAATCTTGCCCTTCTTGGCATCCTGACGTTCTTTGCGGTGCTTGATGTTCGCCCACTTGGAATGACCCGCCATATCTCGCTCCGAATTCTCTTTGAAACATTGCCCGCCGCACCATGACGCGCCAGCCAGCAAATAAAAATCTCGACCATTCTATAAAGAAAGGGCGCATCCGAAGATGCGCCCTTCTGGTCAGCCTTACTCAGCTTTCGGCGTTTCGCGCAGACGAATGTGCAGTTCGCGCAGTGCCTTGGCATCTACCACACCCGGTGCCTGAGTCATGACGCAAGCGGCACTCTGGGTTTTCGGGAAGGCGATCACTTCACGGATCGACTGGGCGCCGGTCATCAGCATCACCAGACGGTCCAGACCGAAGGCCAGGCCACCGTGCGGCGGTGCGCCGTATTTCAGGGCGTCAAGCAGGAAGCCGAATTTCTCTTCCTGTTCCGCTTCACTGATACCCAGCAGACGGAACACCGACTGTTGCATTTCCTTGCGGTGGATACGGATCGAACCGCCACCCAGCTCGGTGCCGTTCAGTACCATGTCGTAGGCACGGGACAGCGCGGTCGCCGGGTTGGCTTCCAGTTCTTCCGGGGTGCACTTCGGCGCGGTGAACGGGTGGTGCAAGGCAGTGAAGCTACCGTCGTCGTTCTCTTCGAACATCGGGAAGTCGACAACCCACATCGGTGCCCACTCGCACGTCAGCAGGTTCAGATCGTTACCGACCTTGATCCGCAGCGCGCCCAGGGCTTCGCTGACGATCTTGGCTTTGTCGGCACCGAAGAACACGATGTCGCCGTCAACCGCGCCAACGCGATCAAGGATCACATTGAGGTTGGCTTCAGGGATGTTCTTGACGATCGGCGATTGCAGACCTTCAACGCCTTTGGCGCGCTCGTTGACCTTGATGTACGCCAGGCCCTTGGCACCGTAGATGCCGACGAACTTGGTGTAGTCGTCGATCTGCTTGCGCGGCATGCTCGCCGCGCCTGGAACGCGCAAGGCGGCAACGCGGCATTTCGGGTCGTTGGCCGGGCCGCTGAACACCTTGAAGTCGACTTCTTTCAGTTGATCGGCAACGTCAACCAGTTCCAGCGGGTTACGCAGGTCCGGCTTGTCGGAACCGTAACGACGCATGGCCTCTTCGAAGGTCATGTGCGGGAACTCACCGAATTCCAGATCCAGCACTTCCTTGAACAGGTTGCGGATCATGCCTTCGGTGATGCCGATGATGTCTTTTTCATCGAGGAAGCTGGTTTCGATGTCGATCTGAGTGAATTCAGGCTGACGGTCGGCACGCAGGTCTTCGTCGCGGAAGCACTTGGCGATCTGGTAGTAGCGATCGAAGCCGGCAACCATCAGCAGTTGCTTGAACAGCTGCGGCGATTGCGGCAAGGCGAAGAACGAACCGGCGTGAGTACGGCTCGGCACCAGGTAATCGCGAGCACCTTCCGGGGTGGCGCGAGTCAGGATCGGCGTCTCGACGTCGAGGAAGCCGTTCTCGTCCAGGTAACGACGGATGCTGGTGGTCATGCGCGAACGCAGGCGCAGCTTCTCGAGCATTTCCGGACGACGCAGGTCGATGAAGCGATAACGCAGGCGGGTTTCTTCGCCGACGTCGGAGAACTCGTTGAGCGGGAACGGCGGGGTTTCCGCTTCGTTCAGTACTTCCAGCTCGTAGCCCAGCACTTCGATCATGCCCGACGCCATGTTGGCGTTGCCGGCACCGGCCGGACGCAGGCGAACCTTGCCGGTGACCTTGACCACGTACTCGCTGCGCACGCGATCCGCGGCGGCGAAGGTTTCAGCGCGGTCCGGATCGAATACCACCTGGGCCAGACCGTCACGATCACGGATATCGAGGAAAATCACCCCACCATGGTCACGGCGACGGTGAACCCATCCGCAAAGGGTAATTTCCTGGCCTTCCAGGCTTTCGTTCAGTTGGCCGCAATAATGGCTGCGCATCATGGTAGTGGTTCGCTTCTCGTAATTCGAAATTCGGTTGGAGACCTTGCTCATATCCTGCCCTTGTAAAAGGCGCCAGATGAGGCAAGAGCTCGCACGTGTCGTTCAACTCAGGTTCAAGACCCTAGTCAGCTTTGTCGCCGCCGGCCAGGTTCTTCTTGGAACCGGTCTTGAAATCGGTTTCGTACCAGCCGGTACCGCTAAGGCGGAAGCCCGGCATGGACAGCATCTTCTTAAGCTCTGGCGCCTGGCAGGCAGGGCAGTCGACCAGCGGTGCTGCGCTGATCTTTTGAATGGCTTCCAACTGATGACCACAGGAAGCACATTGATAGTCGTACATCGGCATGGGGGTTGTCTCGGCGATCAGATTGCTACCGCACACGCTGGGTTTTGCGGCAAAGAGCGGGATTATATCCATTAAATGCAGCCTGTGCAGCCGTAAGACTGCACAGACCGACACTCTACCCATTCCACCCCTGTGGCTAAGGCATGGCGACGCAGCCGCCTTCCTTCAGGCTGTGCACGACGCACACAACCCGCACCAGCCCGGTGAAGTTCTTGACCCCGCCGTGACGTAAATGCACCTCGCGGTCCACATGGGACAGCAACGCACTGACCGTACAGCAGTTGACCTTGGCCATGTCGCCCAAAATATCCCAGTAGACCTGTTCAAGCCGCAAACAGGTTGCAAAGCCATTCAGCCGTACTGACCGGGATAAAGGCTGGGCCAGACCCATATCAAATTCGCTGACAAATGGATCAATCCGTACATCCTTGACTGGACCGCCCCTCCACTCGCTTCGTCTGTCTTCGTAAACCATATCGTTGACACTCCTTTGTCATCCTTGCGTTTTTATAAGAGCAACAAGCTGTTTCTCTATAAAAGCGCAGGGACAAAGTTATATCCAGATGACTTTATGACCATCAACGTAGGATAAGCCAACAACTGAAGGGCGATCATGGAGACCGTCCTACTCCAGACAATTTCCTACACGCCTGGGCGCAATATCGTTCAACAGAAAGACACTAATCGTTACGAGAAGACAGGGCGCGAACAACACCTCATGGGCGTCATCCGCGCACTGACATTGTTACTGATCCAGCAGGGAGCGCAGCATCCACGCGGTTTTCTCGTGGACTTGCATACGCTGGGTCAGGAGGTCAGCCGTTGGCTCGTCACTGACCTTGTCGAGCAGTGGAAAAATCCCGCGTGCAGTACGCGTGACCGCCTCCTGGCCTTCGACAAGTTGCTTGATCATGTCTTCAGCACTGGGCACACCCACCTCCTCCTTAATGGAAGAAAGGCGCGCATAAATAGAATAGGCACCCGGAGCAGGAAATCCGAGGGCACGAATTCGCTCGGCAATCGAATCGACGGCCAGGGCCAACTCGTTATATTGCTCCTCGAACATCAAGTGCAGGGTCCGAAACATCGGACCGGTGACGTTCCAATGGAAGTTATGGGTTTTCAAATAAAGTACATAAGTGTCCGACAGCAGACGCGAAAGCCCGTCGACGATGGACTTGCGATCCTCTTCACTGATACCGATATCGATTGCCATGCGCTTCCCCTAAAGGTGATGAAATTCATCCAGCAGGTGCAGGACCACTCTAGCAAGCCTGCCGGCACCCCGCAGCCCCGGGTTCTCCGGTTACCTGCGACAAATCGACCCTCAGGGCACCGCTGGACTGCCTGATTTGAGTAGCTGCAGGCTTTGCTGTTAAATAGACAGTGTGTCGCTACCGCCTATTTTCCGGGGGCTGCGCATAGGCTGATACCGGGTACGTGTCCAACGCCTCTTATTGTTCTGAAGCGAACCGTGCTCAATCAGCTCTTCCTTGTGATCCGTCTTAACGTGAGTTACTCAAAATGTTGAAAATTGTCCACCTGCTAATGGGCGCAGCAGCCTTGCTGTTGTCCTTCATCCCTAGCCTGCGATCCGAAGCCGTACCTTACCTGCAACAACCCGATGCGTTGTACCTGGCCTTTTTCGGCCTGCTCAACCTCACCCTCGCTCCTGTTATCCCCTACTGGAACAAAGGCCCGCGTCATCAACTGCAAAACCTGGTCAGCGCCCTCCTGGTTCTGACCGTCGTCCTGCAAACCCTGACGCTGATCGCGCCGATGCCTGTCATTGCCGGTCAACCTGCTGTTCTGTTCAGCCTGGTCGCTGCCCTGATTGCCGTTCTTCTGCACCTGGCCATCAGCTTCTACAAATCCTCACCGGCCGCCGCCTCGCCAAGCTACGACATGAGCAACCGTGATACCGGCACCGTCAAGTGGTTCAACACCTCCAAAGGCTTCGGCTTTATTTCCCGTGATTCCGGCGATGATATTTTCGTGCATTTCCGGGCCATTCGTGGCGAAGGTCATCGTGTTCTGGTCGAAGGCCAGCGTGTGGAGTTCTCTGTCATGAACCGTGACAAGGGCCTGCAAGCCGAAGATGTGATCGCCGCACTACCGCGTCGCTGATTCAAGGCTAAAAAAAACCGCGAACAGCCTGGCTGTTCGCGGTTTTTTGTTGCCCGTCTGTTGGTCACACTCAGTAATGCGGCGGTGGCGCTTCTTCTTCAAACGTCTCGAACTGACCGGCCATTTCTTCTTGCCGCTTGAGCAAGGCGGCCATTTGCAGTTGCAGGCGCTCAACCGCACGCTGCTGCGTCGCCAGCACATCACTCAATGCCTGGATGGTGTCATCCTGAAACGCCAGCTGGCTCTCCAGATCGGTAACGCGTGCTTCCAGGCTCATGATTCAACCCTCCAGAAACGTAAAATCATCGGTCAATACCAGGCGCAACCGCTCGCGAATCAACGCGATCTGCTCCGAGTTATAAGGCTTGGCTGGGTGTTTACCCCAGACCGGCGCCGGCCAGGCGGCGTCTTCGCGCTTGCGCACAATCACATGCATGTGCAACTGACTGACGACATTACCCAAGGCCGCGACATTCAACTTGTCCGCATCGAACGAGTCCTTGAGCATTTCCGCCAGTGCGGTCGTTTCCTGCCACAGCTGCTGTTGATCTGCGACATCCAACTGAAATATCTCACTGATATCGTCGCGACGTGGCACCAGAATGAACCAGGGGTAGTTCGAATCATTGGACAGCAGCAACCGGCAGAGTGGGAAATCCCCGATCGGTAACGTGTCTTGTTGAAGCCGTGGATCTAAAGCGAACACTGCGCGCACTCCCGCCTGGTCATCATTTTTCAGCTTAGCGCCCATCCCGAGAGACGGCGCACCAAGCGACAGGACGGCAGCATACCTGCGAACGCCGCTTGCTTCACGACGAACCATTGTCGAAGCCGCCCCGAGAAACTACAAACGACTGGTCGCGCGCCCCGACATGAGTCATTTTCGATCAGGGCGCACCATTACAGAACCAATAACCACGCAAAAAACGCCGAACTGACTGAAAAACAACGACGCGTTCGAATTTGGCAAACCGCCGCACTGTATGAATTCAGTACAGCGATTAAAATTTTTTGCACCAAAACCGCACATTGCGTCTACGCTGAGTCGGTCAGGCATCCGCCATCTACTCACTGGTGGGGTGAACCGGTAACGTTTTTGGTTGTCATGCAGTCGGCCATAAGGGTGCAACACGATGCAAACCATGGCGTCAAGCCCAAACAAAACGTGCTTGAACACCCCGGTTTTATGAGGTTTTTACAGCGACCAGCAACCATTCAGAAAAAAAACCAGCAGGATTCTGATTTGTGCACGCTTGTTGCATTCACACCCACATCGCCTCTGAAGCGTCCGCTGGAAGTGGAAGCCTTAAGGCAAATAAAAACAGTGGCAGGGTTGCCCGATGGAGATTCAAGCGTTTCACCAGGGACTCTTTTTACCGATGCTCAAGCCCTGGAAAACAACGTTAAAAGTTGTCAGTCCGCTTGCGTCGAGGCTGTAAATTTGCGACATCTACCAAGCCGTTTGCGACAGGGTCGTAAAGAAGCTGAAAGGTTAGATGCGCAAGTATCGCCAACATGGTCGGCGTGATATAAGTTTGCGCCGACACAAAAAGAAAGAGCCGCCCAGATAATAAATCAGGTGGGACGGCAGTACTCTTCTAAAAACCAAAGGAGCAAATCACGATGCGCGTGATGAAGTGGAGCATGATCGCACTGGCAGTTGCAGCAGCAGCCAGTACTCAATTGGCAGTAGCCGCACCTTTCGTAAGCGACCAGGCAGAAGCCAAAGGTTTTGTTGAAGACAGCAAGCTCGACTTGCTAGTTCGCAACTACTACTACAACCGTAACAAGAAAGACGGCGCCGTTGATGACAAAGACTGGACCCAGGGCATCCAGGGCATGTTCAGCTCTGGCTACACCCAAGGTCTGATCGGTGTTGGCGTTGAAGCTTGGGGTCAACTGGCCATTAAGCTGGACGGTTCCGACAAATATGGTGGTACCGGCAACATGCCCGTGGGCAATGATGGCGAAGTCGAAAACAACCAGGGCAAAGCCGGCGCTGCCGCCAAGTTCCGCATCTCCAAGACCGAGCTGAAAGTCGGCGACATGCAGCCAAGCACCTCTCCAGTGTTCGCTGTTGGCGGTTCCCGTATCCTTCACCAAACTGCCAGCGGTATCCAACTGCAGAGCAGCGAAGTCAAAGACCTTGACCTCGAAGCCGGTCACTTCTACTCGGCGACCAGCCAGGACAGAAACGCCCGTGACGGAGATCTGTGGGCTACTTACGCTGGCGTGAAAGCCAACTCCATCGACTACTTCGGCGGCAAATATGGCGTTACCGACAACCTGAGCTTCTCGCTCTACGGTGCCAAGCTCGAAGACGTCTGGAACCAGTACTACGCGAACGCGAACTACACCCTCCCACTGGGTGGCGATCAGTCGCTGAACTTCGACGGTAACTACTACAACACCAAGGACACCGGTAACGCTAAAGCAGGCGAAATCAGCAACAACGCCTACTCCCTGGCTGCTGCTTTCTCGTTCCTGAAAGCGCATACCCTGACCCTGGGCTTCCAGAAAGTGAACGGCGATACCCCGTTCGACTACATCGGTGTGGGTAAAAACAACCGCGGTGGCGACTCGATCTTCCTCGCCAACTCCATCCAGTACTCTGACTTCAACGCCCCTGGCGAGAAGTCGGTACAAGCCCGTTACGACCTGAAAATGGCCGAATACGGCGTACCTGGTCTGAGCTTCATGACCCGTTACGTGAAAGGTTGGGACATCGACGGCACCAACACTCCAGCAGGCAGCCCTTACGCTGGTCTGTACGGTGCAGACGGCAAACACCACGAAACCAACGTGGAAGTTAAATACGTAGTTCAATCCGGCCCAGCTAAAGATCTGTCGTTCCGCATCCGTCAAGCATGGCACTCCGCCAATGCTGACGAAGGCGAAGGCGATATCTCTGAGTTCCGCCTGATCACCGACTACCCGCTGAACATTCTGTAATTGCAGAAAGTTAGTTCGCGGTAATCAAAAAAAGGCCCATCTTCGGATGGGCCTTTTTTCGTTGGCTACAAACAATGCGTTAAAACGATCAAATCCGTGAGGATCATGCCTGACCAAAGAGTCAGGCATGATCAAAAAACAATCACTGCACCGCAGATTCCTGAACCACTCGAATCATCCGCTGTGGCAACGGAACATCAACACCGGCAGTTTTCAAACGATCACGGGACTGTTCGTTGAACATGAACATCACGTCCCAATAATCCGCAGTCTTTACCCAGACCCGAAGCGAAAGCGTGATTGAACTGTCACCCAGAGTAGAAACCACCGCTTGAGGTGCCGGATCTGCCAATACGCGTGGATCTTTGGCCAGTTCCAACAACACTTCACGGGCCTTCTGCAAGTCCGCCTCGTAATCCACACCCACATCAAACACAACTTTGCGCGTCGATTGACGGTTAGTGTTGGTGATGATGCCGTTCGACAGATTACCGTTAGGCACGATGATGGTTTTGTTATCGCCAGTACGCAGCACGGTGTGGAAGATCTGGATGCTGTCGACCGTGCCGGCAACACCTTGGGCTTCGATCCAGTCACCAATGCGGAACGGGCGGAACAACAGAATCAGCACGCCGCCGGCGAAGTTCGCCAGGCTGCCCTGCAAGGCCAGACCGATGGCCAGACCTGCCGCACCGATGGCCGCGACGAACGAAGTGGTTTCCACCCCGATCATCGATGCCACGCTGACGATCAACAGAACCTTGAGAATAATGTTCGCCAGGCTACTGATAAACCCTTGCAGCGCCAGGTCGGCGTTACGCAGCGCCAGCAACCCGCCAAGCTTTTGCGCCACCTTGTTGATCAGCCACCAGCCGATGGCCAGCGTGATGACCGCCAGCAGCACGCGGCTGCCGTATTCCATGATCATCGGAATCCAGGCTTGAGACGCCTTGACCAGGTTGTCCACTTCAGTATTCAAATCCATCTACATTCTCCTGGGTTAAGCACAATCCGGGTGGGAGCGACGGTGCGACGATTCGGCTTGCTCGCGAAAGCGGTGTGTCATTCAACAGTGATGTCGACTGATACGCCCTCATCGCGAGCAAGCTCGCTCCCACAGGTCCCGCCTGAAAGGTCAGTCGCGGAAGTTGTTGAACTGCAGCGGCATATCGAAAGTCTTGGCGCGCAGGGCCGCGATGGCTTCCTGCAAATCGTCACGCTTCTTGCCGGTAATGCGCACCTGCTCACCCTGAATGGCAGCCTGAACCTTGAGCTTGGCGTCTTTGACATGAGCGACGATTTTCTTCGCCAGCTCTTTGTCGATGCCTTCCTTGAGGACCGCTTCCTGCTTCATCAGTTTGCCCGACGCATAGGCATCCTTGACTTCAAGGCACTGCACGTCGATTTTGCGCTTGACCAGGGCCAGCTTGAGGATCTCAATCATCGCTTCGAGCTGGAAATCGGCTTCAGCGGTCAGGTTGACGGTCAGGTCCTTTTCCTTGAACTCGAAGGTGCCTTTGCCTTTCAGGTCATAACGACGATCGAGTTCCTTGACGGCGTTCTCGACCGCGTTGGTGACTTCGTGTTTGTCCAGTTCGGATACCACGTCGAACGACGGCATGTAATCTCTCCAATAAAAGGGCATGCTCGATCACGATGGAGCATGCCTGGCTTGCGGTTAAAATCCGCGCTGATTATAACGGGTCTTTCCCATCATTCACTGCGAGCCTCCCATGCGCGCGACAAACAGAGCAAAAAGCTGATGTCCACCACCTGGCATGTTCTGGGCGCCGGCAGCCTTGGCACCTTATGGGCCACTCGACTGGCGCGGGCCAGCGTGCCGGTCAAGCTGATCGTGCGGGACGCTGCACGCTTGCAGGCGTATGAGGCGGCGGGTGGGTTGACGCTGGTCGAACACGGTAAAGCGCAGTGCTATCCGGTGCCCGCCGAGACACCCGACAACGATGAACCGATCAATCGACTGCTGGTGGCCTGTAAAGCCTACGATGCCGAGAAAGCCGTGGCCCAACTGGCACCGCGCCTGGCCCGCGACGCCGAGCTGATCCTGTTGCAGAACGGTCTTGGCAGCCAGGACGCCGTCGCCACGCAGGTACCGCAGGCTCGCTGCATTTGTGCGTCGAGCACCGAAGGTGCCTTTCGCGATGGCGACTGGCGCGTGGTGTTCGCTGGCCACGGTTACACCTGGCTGGGGGATGCCGGGCATCCCGTGGCGCCGATCTGGCTGGATGACGTGAGCGCCGCCGGGATTCCCCACGAGTGGAGCACCGACATTCTGACCCGGCTGTGGCGAAAACTGGCGCTCAACTGCGCGATCAATCCGCTGACCGTGCTACACGACTGCCGTAATGGCGGTTTACAGGAACACCACTGCGAAGTCGCCACCCTTTGCGGCGAATTGACCGAGTTGCTTGAGCGCTGCGGTCAACCGGCAGCGGCCGAGGACCTTCAACAGGAAGTCGAACGGGTGATTCACGCGACCGCCGCCAACTACTCTTCGATGTACCAGGACGTCGCGAACCAGCGCCGGACCGAGATCAGCTATCTATTGGGTCATGCCTGCAAAGTCGCCGCGAGGCATCAACTCAACCTGCCGCACCTCAATCAACTTGAACAAAGGTTGATCACCCATCTGCACAGCCTTGGATTGCCCAGCGACTGAGCAGCGGCTACGCTGGCCACTTGTTCCTTTTCAGCGATGAACCTGATGCCATTGCGCCAGCGCCTTGAAAACCTTCCGGTCGGCCAGAAATTGCTGGCCGCCCTGCTGGTGCTGTTGACCACCGTCCTGCTGGTCGCCAACCTGACCTTTATCAGCGCCGCGTACTACATCTCCCAGGAAAGCATGGCCCCTCAGGCCTTGCAGACCATCGGCCGCCTGGTGTCCAACCCCAGCCTGGTGTCCGAAGCCTTGCAGTCACCGCAAAGCGCCGAACGCCTGCTCAATGAGCTCAACAGCTATTCACCGTTGCGCGCGGCGGCCCTTTATGACGGCAAGGGCGAGCGTCTGGCGCAGTTGCAGCATGGCGACAATCTGAGCCTGCCAACGCGTTACCGGCACATTGAATCCTGGCAAGCCACGGAGTTTCGCAGCAATCAAATCATCACCCTGCCCCGCCCCGGCACCGCGCCTGGCCACCTGTTACTGGTCGCTAGCAGCGAACTGCCGATGGCTTTCTACACCGGCACTCTCACCGCCAGTCTCGGGATTCTGATCTTCAGTGTGCTGTTGTGGCTGGTGATTGCCCGGCAGATCAAACGCCTGATTACCCGGCCGATCCATCAGCTCGAAGAACTGTCCCGGCAAGTGACCCGGGAAGAGAACTACGCCTTGCGCGCCTCCCGCGGTAACCATGACGAAATCGGCAGCCTCGCCGAGGCATTCAACACCATGCTGTCGCGGATCGAGGCCCGTGAGCAGCAACTCAAGCGGGCCCGGGACGATTCCCAGGCCGCTTATGACCAGGCCCAGGGCCTGGCCGAAGAGACCCGCCATACCAATCGCAAGCTGGAACTGGAAGTTCAGGTGCGCAGCAAGATCGAGAAGAAGCTCACCGGTTTCCAGAACTACCTCAACAGCATTATCGATTCCATGCCCTCGGCGCTGATCGCCCTTGATGAACAGCTCTACGTGACGCAGTGGAATCAGGAGGCCAGCGCCCTCTCCGGCACGCGCCTCGACGAAGCCTTGAACCAGCCGATCTTCCTTGCCTTCGAACCACTCAAGCCGTTTCTGCCGCAACTCAAGCAAACCGTCGAGCAGCACACGGTGGCCAAGATTGAACGGGTGACGTGGTTCAATGACGAAGAACCCAAGCACTACGCCCTGACCTTTTACCCGCTGATGGGCGGTGCCGGGCGTGGTGTGGTGATCCGGATCGACGACATCACTCAGCGTCTGTCGCTGGAAGAAATGATGGTGCAGTCGGAAAAAATGCTCTCGGTCGGTGGCCTTGCCGCGGGTATGGCCCACGAGATCAACAACCCGTTAGGCGCGATCCTGCACAACGTGCAAAACATCCGCCGACGCCTTTCGCCTGATCTGCCGAAGAATCTCGAACAAGCCGAGCAAACCGGGATCGCGCTGGAAACGGTCAACAAATACCTGCAAGCGCGCGAAGTGCCGCAGTTGCTCGATGGCATTCAACAGGCTGGCGCCCGGGCGGCGAAGATTGTCACGCACATGCTCAGCTTCAGTCGCCGCAGTACCCGGCAAATGGCCCCGTGCGACCTGCCGGCGCTGATCGATCAGGCGGTGGAAATCGCCGGCAACGACTTCGACCTGGCGATCGGTTTCGACTTCAAGGGCCAGGCGATCATTCGCCAGTTCGATCCAGCGTTGGGCCCGGTGCCCGGGACCGCGAACGAACTGGAGCAAGTGCTACTCAATCTGCTGAAAAACGCCGCTCAGGCGATTCACCAACGTGAAGACGACCGCGAGCCGGGACGGATCATTCTGCGCACCAAACTGAATCCGCCGTGGGCGGAAATCCAGGTTGAAGACAACGGCATCGGCATGAGCGAGAGCGTGCGCAAACGCACCTTCGAGCCGTTCTTCACCACCAAGGAAATTGGTCAGGGCACTGGCCTTGGCCTGTCGGTCTCGTATTTCATCATTACCAACAACCACAAGGGTCAGATGGAAGTGCAATCGACCCTGGGCCAAGGCACGTGTTTCACCTTGCGCCTGCCCTTGGCGGGCACCCCGCTCGTCTCTCAAGAACTCAATCAGCTATCGAGGTAACCATGGGCTTTCGCTTGTCGAAGATTTACACCCGCACCGGCGACAAAGGCGAAACCGGGCTGGGCGACGGCCGCCGCGTGCCCAAGGATCATCCACGGATCGAAGCCATTGGCGAAGTCGATACGCTGAACAGTCAGGTGGGTGTGCTATTGGCCGGGTTGGCGGCGGAAAGTGGCGAGTATCCGGGCTTGAACGAAGTGATCGATGTTTTGGCGCCTTGCCAGCACCGGTTGTTCGACTTGGGTGGTGAACTGGCGATGCCGGTGTATCAGGCACTGAACATGGCAGAAGTGGAACGTCTGGAAACTGCAATCGATGTGTGGAATGAAGAGCTGGGGCCGCTGCAGAATTTCATTCTGCCGGGTGGTTCGGCGTTGATTGCTCAGGCCCATGTGTGCAGAAGCCTGGCGCGCAGTGCCGAGCGGCGGTGTCAGCATTTGAATGCTGTCGAACCGTTGGCTGGGGTTGGGTTGGCGTATATCAATCGGTTGTCGGACTTGTTGTTTGTGGTGGCGCGGTTGATTGCCAAGCGGCAGGGGATTGCCGAAATATTGTGGCAACCGGCGGCAAAACCCGAATAAATTATCGTCTGCCAGGCCCTCATCGCGAGCAAGCTCGCTCCCACAGGGATCAATGTCGTACACAAATCTGTGTCCGCCACGAACCACTGTGGGAGCGGGCTTGCTCGCGAAGGGGCCGGTGGCTAAACCAAAGAATCAGGCCAAAATGCCCGAATCCCCGCCGCACCCTGCGCGCCCGCCTCCCAGGCTTTCTGAAGATCCGCCGGGCCAACACCACCGAGCAAGAACACCGGCTTGCTGAAACCTTCGATCAACGCGCAAGCCTGTTCCCAGCCCAGCGGCTGAGCCCCCGGATGAGTCAGGGTCGGTTGCACCGGTGACAGGGTCACAAAATCCACCCCCATCTGCTCGGCCAACGCCAGCTCTTCAGCGTTATGGCAGGACGCCGCCAGCCAGCGCGACGCCGGTAACGGGCGGCCAGCCGCTGCGTATTTGCGCAGTTGCGCGGAGGTGATGTGCCAACCGGCGGACGGGAAATCTCCCAGCCACTCGAACGGCCCCTTGATCATCAACTGCGCCTTGCCGGCACACAGCCCCGCCGCGTCCACCGCCAGATCGCGGTACTTCGGATCGTAGCCGTTGGGTGCCCGCAACTGGATCAGCTTGATGCCGCCGGCAATGGCTTTCTGAATACCGCGCAGCAAGGCCGGGGTTTCCAGATCTTCCGGGGTAATCAAATACTGCGCGGGTAACCGTGCAGCCGCGACAATCGGCTGGTTGGCCGCCGGGAACTCGTAGTTCAGCAGATCGCGGGGCGCGACCCATTCCAACGGCTGGCCTTCGGCGCCGTGCGGTTCGCCGGTAAAGGCCGACACTTCCCAAACGTCCAGCAACACTTGCTTGTCCGGGTAATCGTGCCGGACCTTGATCAGCGGGCGAGCCGCGTTGACCACAATGCCCAACTCTTCATGGAGTTCGCGAGCCAGGGCGGTTTCGACGGATTCGTCGGCCTCGACCTTGCCACCGGGGAATTCCCACAGGCCACCCTGATGCTGAGTGTCGGCACGGCGGGCAATGAGGATCTTGCCACTGCCATCGCGGATGACAGCGGCGGCTACGTGTACTCGCTTCACTGCCCGACCTCCTCCAGACCCGCCTTCTGCCACGCCTTGAAGGCGGGCCATTGGTAGATGGTTTCGACGTAGGCCGCGTCCGCTGCGGGCAGCCTCACCTGATAGGTGCGCAGGCGCACGGCGATCGGTGCGAAGAAGGCATCCGCCAGGGTCGCGCCGCCGAACAGGAACGGAGCGGTTTCGGTGGCGGCGGCGCGGCACTCGGCCCACAACGCCAACATACGCTCAATGTCGACCTGGACGTCAGCCGGTGTCGGCGACAGCGCAGCGTCGTGGCTCAGGTCGAATGGCATGTTGCCGCGCATAGCGAAGAAACCGCTGTGCATCTGCGCGCAGGCCGAACGGGCCTGGGCGCGGGCGGCGGTGTCATTGGGCCAGAGGCCGGCGTCGGGGAACTGCTCTGCCAGATACTCGGCAATCGCCAGGGAATCGGCGATGGTGCCGTGTTCGGTTTTCAGCAGCGGGACTTTCCCGGTCGGCGAGTGCTTGAGCAGACGCTCACGCGTATCCGGCTGGTTCAACTTGATCAGTTCTTCGGTGTAAGGGGCGCCAGCCAGGTCGAGGGCCAACGCGCCGCGCAGGGACCAGGAGGAAATCAGTTTGTCGCCGATGATCAGGTGAAGGCTCATGTTCGGGACCTTTTGATGGAGGAAACAGGCCAGTCTATTTAGTGACTGAGAGACCGCTTTCGCGAGCAAGCCCGCTCCCACATTAGATTTGTGTACACCTCAAACCAATGTGGGAGCGGGCTTGCTCGCGAAGGGAGCGACTCGGTCCTGACTTTGGTTACGTGCGGTATTCGGCGTTGATTTTCACGTATTCGTGGGACAGGTCGGTGGTCCAGATGGTTTCGCTGCAATCACCGCGACCCAGCTCGATACGGATCGTGATTTCTTCCTGCTGCATCACGGCCGCGCCCTGGGCTTCGGTGTAGGTCGATGCACGAGCGCCACGGCTGGCGATACAGACATCACCGAGGAACACGTCGATCTTGCTCACGTCCAGGTTCGGTACGCCGGCACGGCCGACGGCGGCCAGAATACGGCCCCAGTTCGGGTCGGAGGCGAACAGTGCGGTCTTGATCAGCGGCGAGTGAGCCACGGTGTAACCGACGTCCAGGCATTCCTGGTGATTGCCGCCGCCGTTCACTTCAACGGTCACAAACTTGGTCGCGCCTTCGCCGTCACGAACGATGGCCTGAGCCACGTCCATGCACACTTCGAACACGGCCTGTTTCAGCTTGGCGAACAACTCGCCTTCGGCGCGGGTGATTTCCGGCAGTGCAGCCTGACCGGTGGCGATCAGCATGCAGCAGTCGTTGGTCGAGGTGTCGCCGTCGATGGTGATGCGGTTGAACGATTTGTTGGCACCGTCCAGCAGCAGGTTTTGCAGCACGTCGCGGGAGACTTTGGCGTCGGTGGCGATGTAGCCGAGCATGGTCGCCATGTTCGGGCGGATCATGCCCGCGCCTTTGCTGATACCGGTGACTGTGATGGTCACGCCGTCATGCTGGAACTGGCGGCTGGCACCTTTTGGCAGGGTGTCGGTGGTCATGATGCCGGTGGCGGCAGCTTCCCAGTTGTTGACCGACAGGTCGTCGAGGGCGGCTTGCAGTGCCCCTTCGATTTTCTCGACCGGCAGCGGCTCGCCGATCACACCGGTGGAGTACGGCAGCACCAGGCTGGCGTCGACGCCGGTCAGCTCAGCCAGTTTGGCGCACGTGCGCTCGGCGGCGGCAAGGCCTGGTTCGCCAGTGCCGGCGTTGGCATTGCCGGTATTGGTCAACAGGTAACGCACCGGACCTTGCACACGCTGCTTGGCCAGGATCACGGGAGCCGCGCAAAAAGCGTTCAGGGTGAACACGCCAGCGACCGTAGAACCTTCGGCACAGCGCATGACCACAACATCCTTGCGCCCTGGGCGCTTGATGCCAGCCGAGGCGATACCGAGTTCAAAACCGGCAACCGGGTGCAACGTTGGCAAAGGACCAAGACCAACAGCCATGAATGCGCTCCTTAATAAATGATGTCAGCACCGCTTTCAGGAAGAACGGTGGTTTAAATGGCAAAACGCCGCGACGGCATAAGCCGGTCGCGGCGCGGGTATTTCAGCGTATGAAACGGGTTTTACTGGATCTGCCCGTGGCAATGCTTGAACTTCTTGCCCGAACCGCAGTAGCAAAGTTCGTTACGGCCCAGCTTCTGTTCATTGCGTACCGGAGCGATGGCAAGGGCGACATCGACCTCTTCACCCAGCAGTTCCGGTTGCTCAAGCCCCGGTGCTTCGTCGTGCTGGAACTGCATGCGCGCAGCCAGCGCTTCGGCTTCCTGACGCAGGCGTTGTTCTTCTTCGATCGGATCTTCGCGGCGAACCTGAACGTGGGACAGCACACGGATCGAGTCGCGCTTGATCGAATCCAGCAGCTCGGAGAACAGCGTGTAGGACTCGCGCTTGTACTCTTGCTTCGGGTTCTTCTGCGCATAACCACGCAAGTGGATGCCGTGACGCAGGTGATCCATGGTCGACAGGTGATCTTTCCACAGGTCGTCGAGCACACGCAGGACGATTTGCTTCTCGAAGGTGCGCAGCGCCTCGGCGCTCGCCTGCTCTTCTTTCTCGTTGTACGCGGCCAGCAGCTCGGTCATGAGCTTCTCGCGCAGGGTTTCTTCGTACAGGTGGTCGTCTTCGTCGAGCCATTTCTGGATCGGCAGCGCCACACCGAAGTCGCTCTGCAACGCCGCTTCCAGACCGGCCACGTCCCACTGCTCAGGCAGCGATTGCGGTGGAATGTGTGCGCTGACCGTTGCGTTGAGCACGTCCTGACGGAAGTCGGCGATGGTTTCACCGATGTTGTCGGCGGCCAACAAACTGTTACGCATGTGATAGATCACTTTACGTTGTTCGTTGTTGACGTCGTCGAACTCGAGCAGTTGCTTACGAATGTCGAAGTTGCGGCCTTCAACCTTGCGCTGAGCCTTCTCGATGGCGTTGGTCACCATGCGGTGCTCGATCGCCTCGCCAGGCTGCATGCCCAGGGCCTTCATGAAGTTCTTCACCCGATCAGAGGCGAAGATGCGCATCAGGCTGTCTTCCAGCGACAGGTAGAAACGGCTGGAACCAGCGTCACCCTGACGACCGGCACGACCACGCAGCTGGTTGTCGATACGGCGCGATTCGTGACGCTCGGAAGCAATCACCTGCAAACCGCCCGACTCGAGCACTTGCTGGTGACGTTTCTGCCAGTCGGCCTTGATCTGGGCAATCTGCTCAGGGGTCGGGTCTTCCAGGGTTGCCACTTCCACTTCCCAGTTACCGCCCAACAGGATGTCGGTACCACGACCGGCCATGTTGGTGGCGATGGTCAGTGCGCCTGGGCGACCGGCCTGGGCAATGATCTCGGCTTCTTTTTCGTGGAACTTGGCGTTCAGAACCTTGTGTTCGATGCCTTCCTTCTGCAGCAGCGCAGACATGTGCTCGGAAGTTTCGATGGTTGCAGTACCCACCAGCACCGGACGGCCCTGGGTCATGCATTCCTTGATGTCATTGATGATCGCCGCGTATTTCTCTTCGGCAGTCAGGAACACCAGGTCGTTGTAGTCTTTACGCGCCAGCGGTTTGTTCGGCGGGATAACCATCACCGACAGACCGTAGATCTGGTGGAATTCGAACGCTTCGGTGTCAGCGGTACCGGTCATGCCGGACAGCTTGTTGTACAGACGGAAGTAGTTCTGGAACGTGGTCGAGGCCAGGGTCTGGCTTTCGGCCTGAATGTTCAGGTTTTCCTTGGCTTCGATGGCCTGGTGCAGGCCTTCGGACAGACGGCGACCCGGCATGGTGCGACCGGTGTGTTCGTCGACCAGAACGACCTGGCCATCCTGCACGATGTATTCGATGTTGCGATTGAACAGTTTATGAGCGCGCAGACCGGCATAAACGTGGGTCAGCAGACCAAGGTTGTGCGCCGAGTACAGGCTTTCGCCTTCAGCCAGCAGACCAACGCGGGTCAGCATGTCTTCGATGAACTGGTGACCGGCTTCGTTGAGCTCAACCTGACGGGTCTTCTCGTCGACGGTGTAGTGGCCGGCCTTGGTGACTTCGCCTTCCACTTCTTCGATGTGCAACTCAAGCTGCGGGATCAATTTGTTGATCTCGATGTACAGCTTGGAGCTGTCCTCGGCCTGACCGGAAATGATCAGCGGGGTACGGGCTTCGTCGATGAGGATGGAGTCGACTTCGTCGATCACGGCAAAATTGAGTTCGCGCTGGAATTTTTCTTCCATGCTGAACGCCATGTTGTCGCGCAGGTAGTCGAAACCGAATTCGTTGTTGGTGCCGTAGGTAATGTCGGCAGCGTAAGCCAGACGTTTCTCTTCCGGCGGCTGGAACGGCGTGACAACACCGACCGACATTCCGAGGAATTCGTAGAGCGGACGCATCCAGTTGGCGTCACGACGGGCCAGGTAGTCGTTCACCGTCACAACGTGCACGCCCTTGCCGGACAGCGCGTTGAGGTAAACGCCCAGTGTTGCCACCAGGGTCTTGCCTTCACCGGTACGCATTTCCGCGATCTGGCCTTCATGCAAGGTCATGCCGCCGATCAGCTGGACGTCGAAGTGGCGCATACCCATGACGCGCTTGCCGGCTTCGCGGGCGACCGCAAAGGCTTCGGGCAGCAGCTTGTCGAGGGTTTCCCCTTTGGCGATGCGGGCCTTGAACTCATCTGTCTTGGCACGCAATTGATCGTCCGAAAGGGCCACCATTTGCTCTTCGAAGGCATTGACGAGTTGCACCGTCTTGAGCATGCGTTTGACTTCACGCTCGTTCTTGCTTCCAAAAAGTTTCTTTAACAAAGGCGCAAACATATCGGCAGGATCTTCCACACTAAAGGGATGGAGGGCGGCCCCGTGAGTCGCCCGAGCAGCCCTCATGGCCGCATGCGAACGAGCATTCTACCCGGAAACGATGGTGAGGAAAGTGGCGTTATTCCACGATACTGGCACAGCGCTTTGACGGGGCTCACTTAAAATAAGGGCTTTTTGCTCAACTTCAAGCCATTCAGGGCAGAAGTTACTTGTTGATTTAATGGGTAAAGCGCTCGCAAAGCAATGGCTCGGGTGCATCCGGTGCTTTCTGCTACCATGGCGGCTCTGTTACTTCAGGTGTCTGATCATGGCATTTCGCCCTCTTACGGCCAGAGCACCCGCCGTCCTGCTTCGCGAAGCCAAACCGCTGAAAGCCATCTTCGGCCACGCTCAACGCCTGGGTCATTTACAACGTCTGCTGGAAAGCCAATTGCAGCCCGCCGCCCGCGAGCATTGCCATGTGGCGTCGTGGCGCGAAGGCAGTTTGTTGCTGATAGTGACCGACGGTCATTGGGCAACCCGCCTGCGTTATCAGCAAAAGCGTCTGCAACGGCAACTACAGATGTTCGACGAATTCGCCAGCCTGACGCGGATTCTGTTCAAGGTCCAGCCGCCCACGGTTCAGCAAGGGGCGGCTGGCCATACCATCAGCTTGTCGACCGATGCAGGCGCGACCATTCAGGCCACAGCCGACGGGATCAGCGATCCGAATCTGCGGGCAGCGCTGGAACGCCTTGCGGCTCACGCCAAACCCAAGGATTAAAAGCAAGATCAAAAGATCGCAGCCTTCGGCAGCTCCTACATTGGGATGGTGTACACCCTGTAGGAGCTGCCGAAGGCTGCGATCTTTTGCTTTTAGCGGCGTTTGTTGCCGCCGAGTAGCGAGCCCATCAAGCCGCGTACCAACTGTCGGCCCAATTGATTAGCCGCTTGGCGCATCGCCGATTTCAGTGCCTGCCCCGCCGCGGTGCCGAGGAATTCCCCGGCCTTGTCGGTGAAGCTTGGCTCTTCGGCTGCCGGTTTGCCCGGAACAGCGTCAGGCTCTGGCGCCAACCCTTTGCGCCCCATCAACACTTCATAAGCCGATTCGCGATCAACGGGTTTGTCATACCGGCCCTTGAATGGCGACTCCGAGATCAGCACTGTGCGTTCACTCTCGCTCAACGGCCCGATCCGCGATTGCGGCGGTGCCACCAAAACCCGCTGGACCATCTCCGGCGTGCCCTTGTCCTGCAACGTACCGACCAGCGCCTCGCCAATCCCAAGCTCGGTCAGCACCGACAAGGCATCGAACGCCGGGTTCGGCCGGAAGCCTTCGGCCACCGCTCGCAGGGATTTCTGCTCCTTGGCGGTGAACGCGCGCAAGCCATGCTGAATGCGCAAACCGAGCTGAGCCAGCACGTCATCCGGCAAGTCGCCCGGCGATTGGGTGACGAAATACACGCCAACGCCTTTCGAGCGAATCAACCGCACCACTTGCTCAAGACGATCCTGCAAAGCCTTGGGCGTACCGGCGAACAATAAATGCGCTTCGTCGAAAAACAACGCCAGCAGCGGTTTGTCCGAATCGCCGCGCTCTGGCAATTGCTCGAACAGTTCGGCCAGCAGCCACAACAGGAACGTTGCATAGACCTTCGGCGCTTCGTGCACCAGACGGCTGGCATCAAGCAAGTGAATGCGCCCGCGGCCCTCGGCGGTCGGCCGCAGAATGTCTTCGAGTTGCAGCGCCGGCTCACCGAACAGCGCTTCGGCGCCCTGCTGTTCCAGGGTCGCCAGACGCCGCAACAGCGCCTGACTGGAACCGGTGGTCATCAGCGCGGCGTCGTCACCGAGCAATTCGGGGTTGTCACGCAGGTGATTGAGCAGTGCCTTCAGGTCCTTGAGGTCCAGCAGCAACAGCCCTTCACGGTCCGCCACCTTGAACGCGGCGTACAGCGCCGACTGTTGACTGTCGGTCAGCTCCAGCAGGCTGCCAATCAATAACGGCCCCATTTCGCTCAAGGTTGTGCGCAACGGATGACCGGACTGACCGTGAATGTCCCACAGGGTCACCGGATACGCTTGAGGCGTGTGGTTCAGCCAAGGCATCCCGGCAATCCGCTCGGCGATTTTGCCTTGAGGGTTGCCGGCGGCGCCCAGCCCACACAGGTCACCCTTGATATCCGCGGCAAACACCGCCACGCCGGCATCGCTGAATGCTTCGGCCATCCGTTGCAAGGTGACGGTTTTGCCCGTCCCGGTAGCGCCCGCGACCAAACCATGACGGTTCGCCAGGCGCATGGCCTGGGCAATGGGCTGCCCGGCGAGATCGGCACCGATAACGAGTTGTAATGAGTCAGGCATTTTGTCACCCATGGTTAATCTTTGATCCTTCACGGCCGATAGGAATAAGCGAGAGACCCAATTGAAAGCAAGGTCCGACATTCCCCTATGGAGAGCAGGAATTACCGACTCGCTCCGTTGCGCACTCATTTTGCGCGCATTAACAGCAACGCGCCCCGAACAATAAGACCTTAGCGGACCCTCCGAGCCATGAACAAAAACCTGAGCTTCAGCCATAAAATTTTGCTTGCCGCCGCCCTCATCGTTATTGCCGCTTTCGCCTCGTTCACGCTGTACAACGATTATTTGCAGCGAACTGCCATCCGCGACGACCTGAACAGCTATTTCAACGAGATGGGCGATGTCACCGCCAACGACATCCAGACCTGGCTGACCGGCCGTGTCCTGCTGATCGATAACCTCGCCCAGAACATCGCGATCAATCCGGAACCTGCCACCGTCGCCAGCCTGCTTGAGCAGAAAGCTCTGACGTCGACCTTCATGGCGTCCTACCTGGGCGATGCCACCGGCAGCTTTACTATTCGCCCGGATGCGAAAATGCCCGCCGGCTTCGATCCGCGCGTGCGCCCTTGGTACAAAGGCGCCGAAAGCAGCAGCACAGCGACCCTGACTGAACCTTACATCGATGCGGCTACTGGCCAGACCATCATCTCTATCGCCACCGCCTCGAAAAAGGCCGGGCAGAGCATTGGCGTAGTGGGCGGTGATCTTAGCCTGCAAACCCTGATCGACAACCTGAGTGGCCGCGACTTTGGCGGCATGGGTTATGCGTTTCTGGTGAGCGCCGACGGCAAGATCCTGGTTCACCCGGACAAAACGCTGGTGATGAAGTCCCTGAGTGAGGCGTACCCGCAAAACACGCCGCGCATCAGCAGGGACTTCAGCGAAGTGGAGGTCAACGGCAAGACCCGCATCTTCAATTTCACCCCGATCAAAGGCCTGCCCTCGGTCAATTGGTACATCGGTCTGTCGGTCGATAAAGAAAAAGCCTTCGCGATGCTCAGCGAATTCCGCACCTCGGCAGTGATTGCAACGGTGATTGCCGTGGCGGTCATCATTGCCTTGTTGGGCATGTTGATCCGCGTGCTGATCCAGCCGCTGCACGTCATGACCCGCGCCATGGCAGACATCGCCGACGGCGAAGGCGACCTGACCAAACGCCTGACCATCGTGAACAACGATGAATTCGGTGTCCTCGGTACCGCGTTCAACCGCTTCGTGGAACGCATTCACGGTTCGATCCGCGAAGTGTCGTCGGCCACCGGGCAAGTCAACGAAGTGGCTCTGCGTGTAGTGGCCGCCTCGAACTCCTCGATGTTCAACTCCGACCAACAGGCTTCGCGCACCAGCAGCGTGGCCGCGGCGATCAACCAGCTCGGCGCCGCCGCTCAGGAAATCGCCCGCAACGCAGCACAAGCATCGAGTCAGGCCAGCGATGCCCGCAGCCTGGCCGAAGATGGTCAGCAAGTGGTGGATCGCAGCATTGTCGCGATGAATCAACTGTCGAGCATGCTCAGCGCCTCGAGCACCAACATCGAATCGCTGAACAGCAAAACCGTGAACATCGGGCAGATTCTCGAAGTGATCACCAGCATCTCCCAGCAAACCAACCTGCTGGCGCTGAACGCGGCCATCGAAGCAGCACGTGCAGGTGAAGCCGGACGTGGTTTTGCCGTGGTGGCCGATGAAGTGCGCAACCTGGCGCACCGCACTCAGGAATCGGCGCAACAGGTGCAGACCATGATAGAGGAGCTGCAAGTCGGCGCCCGCGAATCCGTCAGCACCATGAGCGACAGCCAGCGCCACAGCCAGGACAGCGTCGAAATCGCCAACCTGGCCGGCGAGCGTTTGAACAGCGTGACGTTGCGTATTGGCGAGATTGACGGGATGAACCAGTCGGTGGCCACGGCGACCGAGGAACAGACGGCGGTGGTGGAGTCGATCAACGTCGACATTACCGAGATCAACACACTGAATCAGGAGGGTGTGGAAAACCTGCAGTCGACGTTGCGGGCGTGCTCGGATCTTGAGCAGCAGGCGGCGCGGCTTAAACAGTTGGTGGGCAGTTTCCGTATTTAGCGTCCGGACGGGCCCCTTCGCGAGCAAGCCCGCTCCCACAGGTTCAACGCCAGACCTTGTGGGAGCGGGCTTGCTCGCGAAGGCGACCCTCCAGACACCGCAAACCTCACTGCCCCGCAAAACCCCAACCGAACATCTATCCTTCATAAAGGTCAACCAAGGGAGCCCAACGGACCGGAGGGATGTTCATCGTGCATATCGCTGACATAACCATGTTCTACGCCCCTGCCAGCGGTGGCGTGCGCACTTATCTGGATGCAAAACACCGTCGCCTGAGCATCAAGCCGGGCATTCGCCACAGCCTGCTGATCCCTGGGGCTTACTTGAGTGAACAGGATGGCGTTTACACGGTTCCGGCCCCCGCCCTGCCCTTCGGCAAGGGTTATCGTTTCCCCCTCCGTCTCGCGCCCTGGCGCAATGTTCTGCACGATTTACAGCCCGACCTGATCGAGGTCGGCGACCCCTACCTCACCGCATGGGCGGCACTCGACGCTCGGCGGCAACTCGATGTCCCGGTGGTCGGCTTTTATCACTCGGACCTGCCGCTGCTGGTCAGCAATCGCATGGGCAACTGGGTCACCACCAACGTCGAAGCCTATGTCAGCAAGCTCTATGGCAACTTCGATCGGGTTCTGGCGCCAAGCCAGGTCATGGCCGACAAACTGATCGGGCTCGGGGTGAAGAACGTTTTCGTGCAACCGCTGGGCGTCGACTTGCACACCTTCCATCCCAATGCCCGGGACCCGGGCCTGCGGGCCGAATTGGGTATCGATGAAAACACTCATTTGCTGATCTTCGCCGGGCGCGGCGCCAAGGAAAAAAATCTGCCGGTGCTGCTCGATTGCATGAAACGCCTGGGCCGACGCTATCACCTGCTGCTGGTAGGTTCGTCGATGCCGGCCGTGGTGCCGGACAACGTGACCGTGATCGGTGAGTTCTGTACGGCGGCACACGTGGCGCGATTGATGGCCAGCGCCGATGCGCTGCTGCACGCAGGCGATCAGGAAACATTCGGCCTGGTGGTTCTTGAAGCCATGGCCAGTGGCATTCCGGTGGTGGCCGTGGCGGCCGGGGCCTTTCAGGAAATCATCACCGATCAATGCGGCCTGCTCTGCCCGCCGAATAATCCATTGGCGATGGCCGACGCCGTTCGCGAACTGTTCAGCTCGGGCAGCGTCGTGTTGGGCAAACAGGCCCGCAGCCATGTCGAGCGGCATTACTCTTGGGACATGGTGGTCAACAGCCTGCTGGGGCATTATCGCGCCGTACTTGGCAGCCACTTGCCGCTGACCGCCAATGGTTGAGCCCATGAATCCGCCCAGCCTGATACTCGTCCTGCACGACGTCGCACCGCAAACCTGGGCCGATTACCAACCCTTTGTCGAAGCTGTCGACGCTCTGGGCGAGGTGCCGATGACCTGGCTGGTGGTGCCCAATTTCCACAAGCACAACGATCTGGAAGAGCATCCGGGATTTCGACGCTTGCTCACCCGTCGTCTCGCCCGAGGTGACGAACTGGCATTGCACGGTTACTTTCATTGCGATGAAGCGTCCACTCCCACTACGCCACAAGACTGGTTCATGCGCAGGATCTACACCCACGAAGGCGAGTTTTACAGCCTGTCTCAAGAAGCCGCCCTCGCCCGCCTGCGCGCCGGCATCGAAATATTCCACCGTTATCACTGGCCGCTGGAGGGCTTCGTCGCCCCGGCCTGGTTGATGAGCGAAGGGACGCGCCAGGCCTTGCGCCAGCTACCTCTGAGTTACACCAGCGATCCTCAGCATCTGTATCGTCTGCCGGACTTCACAGCAATTGATGCGCCAGGCCTGGTCTGGAGTGCGCGCAGTGCCTGGCGCCGGGGGTTGTCGAAGCTCGTCAGCGATCAACGCGAACAACGCTGGCGGCAAGCACCGGTGATTCGTCTGGGCTTGCACCCGGTCGATATGCGCCACGAGTACTCGCGCAATTACTGGCTGCAAACCCTCAAGCGCTTGCTCGACGAGGGACGAGTGCCGATGACCAAGGCACGCTGGCTGGCGCTGCAAAGCGACCGTATGGGTCGCGCCGCATGAGTCGCGGGATTCTGCTGCTCGTCGCGCTGCTCGCTGCGGTGCTGATTCCGTCGCTGCTGGGCGGTAACGAAACCTGGTATCGACTGCGAAGCTTTCCGCTGACATGGTTACTGATCATGTTCGGCATGATCCTGCTGTGCTGGGTGCTGAACACGATGCGCTTGCGCCTGTTGCTAGGGGATCAGCGCGACAAGGTGGGCCCGCTAAAAAGTCTCGGTGTGGTGATGGCCGCCGAGTTCGCTTATTGCGCCACACCGGGTGGCAGCGGCGGTCCGCTGACGATCATGGCGCTGCTGGCGCGCAATGGCGTGCGTCCGGCCAGGGGCAGCGCCGTGTTTGCCATGGATCAGCTGAGCGATTTGCTGTTTTTTCTTTGTGCGCTGAGCGGAATCCTGATTTATGCGTTGTTCCAGCACCTCAGCCAACGCATGGAATGGCTGCTGACCGTCAGCGCCATTTCGATGTTCGGCGGGTTGTTGAGTTGCGTGGTGGTCGCCCGCTACCATCGAATGCTGATTCGTCTGAGCGGTCGGTTGCTCGCTCGCTTGAATGTCAAAACCACCACGCGCCTGCGCTGGGCGCGAAAACTCCTGCACTTTCTGGCGGCGTTCACGGACACATTGAAGCTGCCCTTTCAGACGCTCATTACAGTGTTTGCCCTGACTTGCCTGCATTGGATCTTGCGCTATAGCGTGCTGTATCTGGCATTGCGTGGGCTTGGGGCGGATTTGCAGTGGGCCTGGAGCTTTCTGATCCAGATGCTTTCGCTGAGCGCGGGGCAATTCAGCCTGTTGCCGGGCGGTGCCGGGGCGGCGGAGTTGACGTCGGCGGCGCTGCTGGCGCCGATGGTGGGGAAATCCACCGCGGCGGCGGCGATTCTGATCTGGCGGGCGGTGACTTATTACTTTTATCTGGTAGTCGGCGGGCCGGTATTTTTACTGATGCTTGGGCGGCCGCTGCTGAAGAAGTTGATGAAATTCAAACAGGCCTAAAAGATCGCAGCCTGCGGCAGCTCCTACATGGATCGCGTACCCCTGTAGGAGCTGCCGCAGGCTGCGATCTTTTTAGGCCTCCCCGATTTCTTCGTCGGACTCCGGATTCAACTGCTCCCACAACTCGGCCGCACCGGGAAACTCCGTCCCGTCTTCTGGGCTCATGTCATCCGGGTCGTAACGACTCAAACACCCTTCGCCCAACGTGGCGGGAGCCTTGGATGTAGCTTTGTCGAGTGGATCGGCCATGTCATGTCCTCAGTGCAGAAACGGCGAAGGGCCTGAAGCGATTGAACGCCCAGGCCCTTCGAATTTCAACTGTGTTGTATGGCTGTCAGAACACGACGGTTTTGTTGCCGTGCACCAGCACCCGATCTTCCAGATGATAACGCAGACCACGGGCCAGTACCATCTTCTCGACGTCCCGACCGAAACGCACCATGTCGTCAATGCTGTCACTGTGGCTGACGCGAACGACGTCCTGTTCGATGATCGGACCGGCATCCAGCTCTTCGGTCACATAGTGGCAAGTAGCGCCGATTAACTTCACGCCACGCATCGATGCCTGGTGATACGGCTTGGCACCGACGAACGACGGCAGGAAGCTGTGGTGAATGTTGATGACCTTGTGAGCATATTCGCGGCACAACTCGGGCGGCAGGATTTGCATGTAGCGGGCAAGTACGACCACTTCGGCATCGTGCTGTTTGACCAGGCGCGAGACTTCGGCGAATGCCGGCTCTTTATCCTGCGGATTGACCGGTACGTGGTAATACGGAATCCCGTGCCACTCGACCATGCTGCGCAAGTCGTCATGGTTGGAGATCACGCAGGAAATTTCGCAATCCAGCTCATCACTGTGCCAGCGGTGCAACAAGTCGGCGAGGCAATGAGACTCGCGACTGGCCATCAGAACCACGCGCTTTTTCTGCTCGGTATCAGTGATGCGCCAGTTCATCGAGAACTCTTCGGCAATCGGTGCAAACGCTTCGCGAAAGGCATCGATACCGAAGGGCAGCGAATCGGCACGAATTTCGTGACGCATGAAGAACCAGCCACTGAGATTGTCCGAGTGATGGCTCGCTTCAGTGATCCAGCCGTTATGTGACGCCAGAAAGTTACTGACTTTAGCAACGATGCCGACGCGGTCCGGGCAAGCAATCACCAGCCGAAAAGTGCGCATGAGGGTCAAACTCCAGAACTTCGCAAAGGCGGCCATTCTAGCGATTGCGCAGCAAAACTGCAGTATTGATGACGTTTTGCCCGACACAAAGGTAAGCGGCACAGGTTCTGGCAGCACCTGCAACCCGCGCGATGGTGTTCCTGTTGCCAATCTTCAAGTGCCCAATTGTGAATATTCGTGATGACTGCATCACACTATTTAACTACACCGGCAATTTATGCCCTATTCACCGTAACTAATTTAAATAAAACTCCGGTTATATGTTTACTTGGTGAAACACCCTGACTATTATTGCCGCACTGTCACCTGCCATCCAGCGCCCCAACATAAGGTAGTCCTCATGTCCTTGATCAACGAATACCGCGCCACCGAAGAAGCTATCAAAGAGCTGCAAGCCCGTTTGAAGAACCTGTCCCAAGACGACAAACTGCAAACCGAGCTGGAATTCGAAGGCAAACTGCGCACCCTGATGGGCGAGTACTCCAAGTCTCTGCGTGACATCATTGCGCTATTGGATCCAGAGTCCAAAACCAAAGCACCACGCGGCGGCGCAGTAAAAACTACTGGCACCAAGCGTGCTCGCAAAGTTAAACAATACAAAAACCCGCACAACGGCGAAGTCATCGAAACCAAAGGTGGCAACCACAAAACTCTGAAAGAGTGGAAAGCCAAGTGGGGCGGTGACGTGGTTGAAGGCTGGGCTACCCTGCTGGGCTAAGCCGTAGCGCTTGTCGCAGACTCATCCGCGACAAAAAAGAACGCCAGCATCTGCTGGCGTTTTTTATGCCCGGGATTCAGCACCCGAACATTTTCGATTTCAAAGATTCAAACGTTTGCGTAATCCTTCGACATAATTCTGCCATTCATTCAGCACCTCTCGCTGAAACGATGTAGCCGTAATACTCCATTGGGCGGCGGCCTCTACAAAAGTTTCCAGCGTATTTGGCGCCCCCCACTCGGGTGCTGACAAACGTTGCTGACAGAATATTCTCCAGCGTTCTTGCTCTTCGAAACTCAACGTATCGGGGAAGTTGCGTGCGCGATATCGAAACAATAATTCAGGCAATCGTTCATCATCGAAAGGCCATTGTTGTTGCGCTAATTGAGCAGGGTCGGCAGACCTGACTTGCTCACATAGACGCCGATCCCGATCACCGATAAAACCATCGTATAACTGTTGCTCAGGGTCTTGGCTCGAGGTGAAATCTTCGCTGGCGTAAATCGCCTGAACTTTATCTCGCCAAACTGTTTGTGCGTCACTTAGCCGCAGCGCACGCTCTTGGTAGAGCGACATATCCAGCCCCAAACGTTGCTGATCTTCAGAGCGAAGTACCGACAACGGCGCCACCACCGGACATTTATTGATGTGGATAAGTTTGAGCGGCACCGGCAACTCGCCCTCGGCCAAGTCATCGCGGCGGGTATACAGCCGTTGGCGCAAGGTGTCGGCATCAAGATCGAGCAAGCCCTGAGGGTCCAGGTGCAGGTCACAGACAATCAAGGCGTTCTTGTTGCGCGGGTGCCAGGCCAGGGGCAGCACCACACCGACATAATTGCGCGCCGCTGAAAAGCGCCCGGAGATGTGCACCATTGGCTGCAACAGCCGAATCTGATCCATCACCTTTTGTTTACCGCGCAACTGAAACAACCAGTCATACAACTTCGGCTGTTTTTCCCGGATCAGACGCGCCAGGGCGATGGTGGCGCGAACGTCCGATAGCGCTTCGTGAGCGTTTCCGTGATCGATGCCATTGGCGGCGGTCAGGCGTTCGAGCTTGAGCGTTATCCGTCCCTCGTCGTCCGTCGGCCAAACGATGCCGTCAGGGCGCAAGGCATAGGCTGCACGCACCACATCGATCAGGTCCCAGCGGCTATTACCGCCCTGCCACTCGCGCGCATAAGGGTCGAAAAAGTTTCGGTAAAGACTGTAACGGGTCATCTCGTCGTCGAAACGCAGCGTGTTGTACCCCGCCCCACACGTGCCGGGCGCAGCGAGTTGAGCATGCACCCGCGTCATGAAGTCGGCTTCGCTCAAGCCTTGCTCGGCCAGTCGGCCGGGCGTAATACCCGTGATCGCACAGGCCGCCGGATGGGGCAGGATGTCTTCACTGGGCTGGCAGTAAAGGTTGACCGGCTCGTCTATTTCATTGAGATCGAAGTCAGTGCGAATCCCCGCCATTTGCAGCGGACGGTCGCAACGGGGGTTGATGCCAGTGGTTTCATAGTCGTACCAGAAGATAGAGGTCACGGGCTATTCCTGAACTGAAGATCGGCGAAGTCTAGGCGTTCACATCCCGCCCCGGCCAGTAATCTCGTCATTCAATCACCTCTGGCCACGTGCCGTGCAATACATAGTTATGTCGTTTTCCCCCGAGAGGCTGCTAGCATCGGACGGACATCGAATCCCGAACAGGCCACATCAAGGTTGCCCATGCTCGAGACCACAGCACTGCCAGGGAAAGCGACGCTGTCCGCGCCACTGGATACGCGGTATCAAGTCGAAACGCCGGAAGGCATCGACCTGCCACTGCGCCCGGCCGGGTTGATGGTTCGTGCGCTGGCGTTCTCCATCGATCTCGGGCTGCGCGGGTTGATCGTTGGCCTGCTATTCATTGTCCTGGCGTTCCTCGGGAAACTCGGTGCAGGGCTCGGCTCGATTCTGTTGTTCGTGGTGAGCTGGTGGTACATGGTGCTGTTCGAAGTGCTCAATCAGGGGCGTTCGCCCGGCAAGCAGTGGATGGGCCTGCGAGTGGTACAGGACGATGGCACGCCGATCGGCTGGTCTGCTTCGCTGCTGCGCAACCTGCTGCGATTTGTCGACATGCTGCCGTTCGGCTATTTCCTCGGGGCCATCAGTTGCCTGCAACATCCTACCTTCAAGCGCCTCGGCGATCTGGCTGCCGGCACGCTGGTGATCTACCGCGAACAACCGCTTGCCCGACCGCAACTGCCTGACATCCAGCCCCGGCGCCCGGCCTTTGCGCTGACGCTGACCGAACAACGCGCCATCCTCGGGTTTGCCGAGCGTCAGGGTGAACTCTCTGAAGCACGGGTCAAAGAGCTGGCGGCCATACTCGCGCAACCGTTGCAGGTGTCGGCGCCAGGGGCCGTGGACGAACTCAATGGCATCGCCCGCGGCTTGTTGGGCCCGACATGAAGCAAAGCCTTTTCGAAACTCGCCACAAGGCCGAATGGGAGCAATTTACCCTCGTGCTTGAACAGCTGGAGCAAGGCAAGGAAGCCGAACGAGTCGCCCGTTTTCCAAGCGATTATCGTCGTCTCTGCCAACACCTGGCGCTGGCCCAGGAACGTGGTTACAGCAGTTTTCTGATCGACTCATTGCAGCAACAGGTCCTGCGCGGACATCAACAGTTTTATCGCCACCGCAGTCGATTGGGTGCCAACGTGCTGAGCTTCATCCTGGCTGACTTCCCGCGACTGGTGCGCGAACAGTGGCGCTTCGTACTCGCCGCCGGCCTGATGTTTTTTGGCAGCCTGATCGGCATCGCACTGCTGGTGTATCTGTTCCCCGACCTGGTCTACAACCTGATCCCGGCCGAGCAGGTCAGCGAGATGCAAGGCATGTACGACCCCGTCGCCGGTCATTTGGGCCGCTCTGCCGAACGGGCAGCCAGTGAAGACTGGGTGATGTTCGGTTACTACATCATGCACAACATCGGCATCGCCTTTCAGACCTTCGCCAGCGGTTTGCTGTTTGGCCTGGGCAGCGCGTTTTTCCTGTTCTTCAACGGTTTGATGATCGGCGCGGTGGCCGGGCACCTGACGCACATCGGCTACGGGCAAACCTTCTGGTCATTCGTGGTTGGCCACGGCGCCTTCGAACTGAGTGCTATCGCCCTGGCCGGTGCCGCCGGCCTGCAACTGGGTTGGGCATTGATCGCGCCGGGGCGCCTGCCCCGCTCCGAAGCCCTGCGATTGGCGGCGCGAAAGAGCGTGCTGCTGATTTGCGGGGTCATGCTGTTTCTGCTGATTGCGGCGTTTATCGAAGCTTACTGGTCGTCCACGGTCGGCGTCGCGCCAATGACCAAATACCTGGTCGGTGCAGCCCTCTGGTTGTTGGTGGCGGTTTATCTGCTGTTTGCCGGACGGACCCGCCATGCGCCTGAGTGACGCCACGGTTGTCATCCGCCCGCGCACCACCTGGGAAGCCATGGACCTGGGCGTCCTGCTGAGCCAGCGACACCGGCGTCTGCTGATGACCAGTTGGGCCATCGTGACCTTGCCGATTTTCGCCCTGCTCAGTTGGGTGCTGTGGGATTCGCCCTCCCTCGCCGTGTTCATTTTCTGGTGGCTGAAACCGGCGTTCGACCGCCTGCCGCTGTACATACTGTCCAAAGCCATGTTCGGCGAAACGCCCACGCTGAAGCAGGCGCTGCGCCAATTTCCGCGGCTGCTCCAACCGCAACTGCTGGTGAGTCTGACCTGGCGGCGCCTGAGCCTGAGTCGCAGTTTCCTGATGCCGGTGGTGCAACTCGAAGGGCTGAGTGGGCAAGCGCGACAACAGCGCTTGCAGGTGCTATTGCAGCGCAACGCCGGTGCTGCGCGGTGGCTGACCATCATCGGCGTACACCTGGAAAGCGCGTTATGGATCGGCCTGATGGTGCTGTTCTATATGTTCTTGCCGAAACAGGTCGAACTCGACTGGAGCTGGCAGACCTTGATCACCGCCGCCACACAGGACTGGCGTTGGCTGGAACACCTGACCAATGCCTTTTACGCACTGGTGCTCATTGTCTGGGAACCGGTTTATGTCGCCTGCGGCTTCAGCCTTTATCTGAATCGGCGCACGGTGCTGGAGGCCTGGGATATCGAGCTGGTGTTCCGCCGCATGCGCCAACGCTTGAGCAGCGCCGCCGTCACCCTGCTGCTGGCGGCGTTCCTGTTGATGCCGACAGCACAAACCGTATGGGCCGCCGAGCCAGTCATTTCACCCGACAGCCCACGCCTGCTGGACCAGCCACTGACCAGTCAGGCATCCCGGGACAGCATCAAGGCGATCCTCGATCAGCCTCCATTCAGGAACAAGGAATCGGTCACGCGCTATCGGTTTGGCGAGGACAAACCAGCCGCCGACACGGCGGACGACGACAACGCCCCCGAATGGCTGGAGGCGCTGCTCAAGCTTCTGGACAACCAACGCTTCGGCGCAGCAGCCACGCTGATTGAAATTGTGTTGTGGGGTGTCGTGATCGGTGCCATTGGTTTATTGATCTGGCATTACCGTGACTGGCTGCAAGCCTTCGTCAGCCGTCGACCGGCCTTGAACAGCAAGGTCACGCGGCCGTTACCGCAACAGGCTTTCGGCCTGGACCTCAACCGCGAAACCCTGCCCGCCGACATCGCCGCCAGCGCCGAACGCCTCTGGCAAACCCACCCTCGCGAGGCCCTCGGGTTGCTCTATCGCGGGCTGCTCAGCCACTTGCTGCACGACTTCAACATGGCGCTGAAACCCGCCGACACCGAAGGCCAGGTCCTGGAGCGCATTGAACAATTGCAACAACCTGCCTTGCTGGCCTTCAGTAAAAACCTGACCGGGCACTGGCAGAACATGGCCTACGGGCATCGCCTGCCTCCCGCGCATTTGCAACAGGAACTCTGTGACGGCTGGCGAGCCCTGTTCGGCCCGGGAGCGTTGCGTTGAACCGGCAACGCTGGCTGGCGGTCGGCGTGTTCATTGCCGTGCTAGTGATCGCGCTGAGTGTTTATCTATACGTCAAGGCGACGCCCTATCAAGCAGACATCGATCACGGCCCCTCGCCCGAAGCCCAGGCCAACCCCTATCTCGCCGCCGAGCATTTCCTGCGCAAACAGGGCCTGTCGGTGAGCCACGCCGACAGCCTCGACATTCTGCCCACCCTGGAGCCGCATCAGCACAGTCTGTTGTTACTCGGGGACCGGTACAACATGACCCCGCGCCAGATCGATCAGCTGTTGAACTGGACCCGGGCCGGCGGGCGTCTTTTGTTTGTTGCCCAGTCGCTGTGGGATGAAAAGACTGGCCAAAGCAATGACCTGTTGCTCGACCGGGTGCAGCTGCACCAGTCGCTGAGCAAAGACCTCAAGGACCCGCCGCCCGCTATCGACGACGATCCTTACCCCAAGCTGACCAAGCTGTATCTGGAAGACGAAAACGCGCCGGCCTACGCAGGTTTTGATACCGCATTCCATCTCGAAGACCCGAAAAACCTCGCCCAGGCCTGGGCCAACAGCGGCAAGGCCACGCACATGATGCAGCTCAATCACGGGCTCGGTTCGATCACCGTGGTCACCGACGCCGACCTGTGGAAAACCCCGGCCATCGACCAGTACGACAACGCCTGGCTGCTCTGGTACCTGACCGCGGACACGAACGTGACCCTGCTGTTCAACACCGATCACGACAGCCTGCTGACCTTGCTTCTGCGCTATTTCCCTCAAGCATTGGTCGCCCTTTTTGCCCTGATCGGTCTTGGCGTCTGGCACGTCGGCGTGCGCCAGGGTCCGCTGCTGGAACCGGCCCCAAGGGCCCGCCGCCAACTTCAGGAACACCTGCGCGCCAGCGCCGATTTCATGCTGCGCAGAAACGGTCAGCAGCACCTGGTGCAAGCCTTGCAGCACGACATCTTGCGTCGTGTGCGGCGCCGTCATCCCGGTTTTGAACAACTCGGCGTTGCCGAACAATGGCTGGTGCTCGCACGCCTGACCGGCCAACCCACACGCGCTATCAGCCAGGCCATGAGCCCGCGACCGAAGCAGCGGCTGTCCAGCGCTGAATTCAGTCGCCAAGTCGCCCACCTGCAAACCTTGAGGAACGCCTTATGAGTGAACAGATCGAGCCCGGCGCACTGAGCCACGCCGCGCAGCAACGCCAGCGCGCCAGCCAGTTGGCCCAGGCCGTGCGAACCGAATTGCAGAAAGCCGTGATCGGCCAGAACACCGTGATCGACGATGTGCTCACCGCCCTGATCGCCGGTGGCCACGTACTGCTCGAAGGCGTGCCGGGGCTGGGCAAGACGTTGCTGGTGCGCGCCCTCGCCCGCTGCTTCGGCGGCGAATTCGCGCGCATCCAGTTCACCCCGGACCTGATGCCCAGCGACGTCACCGGGCACGCCGTTTACGACCTGCAGACCGAGCAGTTCAAACTGCGCAAAGGTCCGTTGTTCACCAACCTTTTACTGGCCGACGAGATCAACCGTGCCCCGGCGAAAACCCAGGCCGCGCTACTCGAAGCCATGCAAGAACGACAAGTCACCCTCGAAGGCCGCGCCCTGCCCATCGTGCAACCGTTCATGGTGCTCGCCACGCAAAACCCTATCGAACAGGAAGGCACTTACCCACTGCCAGAAGCCGAGCTCGATCGCTTCATGCTCAAGGTGCGCATGGACTACCCCGACGCCGAGCAAGAATTGAACATGGTCCGCCAGGTCAGCCGCTCGACCCGGGCCGACATGCTCGATGTGCAACCCCTGCGCACGGTGCTGCAAGCCAAGGACGTGCTGGCCTTGCAGCGCATTGCCAGCGATCTGCCGCTGGACGATCAGGTGCTCGACTATGCTGTGCGCCTGGCCCGTACCACCCGCAACTGGCCGGGCCTGATCCTCGGTGCCGGGCCACGGGCCTCCATTGCCCTGGTGCGTTGCGCTCGGGCGCGAGCCTTGTTGCGTGGTGGCGAGTTCGTGATTCCGGATGACATCAAAGGCTGCGCCCTCGCGGTGTTGCGTCACCGTGTGCGGATTGCGCCGGAGCTGGACATCGAAGGGCTGGACGTCGATCAAGTGCTCAAGCAACTGCTCGATCAAGTGCCGGCGCCAAGAGTGTGAACGCCGTGCTCGATATTCGCGTCGACACCAGAAAAGATCGCAGCCTTCGGCAGCTCCTACGGGGGCCAGCGTTCGACGTAGGAGCTGCCGAAGGCTGCGATCTTTTCAACAGACCACACGGTGTCACGCCATGAAACCGTCCCGGCTTCTGCTGATCTGGCTCGCCTTGCTGCTGGCCATCGGCATCGTGCTGGGCGCAATGCGGGCGCTGGACATCCCGATTCCATCCAGCCTGCAAGCGATCAACTGGGGATTGCTGCTGGCGCTGCTGGCCTTGGCAGTACTCGACGGTGTCCGTCTCAAGCGCCTGCCCTCACCCCGCCTCCAGCGACAAATGCCCGGTAGCCTTGCACTCGCTCGATGGGGCGAAGTGCGACTGGAGATCGAGCATGATTTTGAACAACCACTGACCGTACAGATTTTCGACCATGTGCCGGAAGGCCTGAGCTTCGAAAACCTGCCACTGTCGGTCGACCTGCAACCCGGCCAGCACAGCCAGATCGGTTATCGATTGCGCCCGCTCAAGCGCGGCCACTTCACCTTCGAACACTGCGAAATCAACCTGCCCAGCCCATTGGGCCTGTGGTCTGACAAACGCTTGCTCAACGTGGCCGACAACACCCGCGTCTACCCGGACTTCGCCCGCCTTTACGGCGGCCAATTACTGGCAGTGGACAACTGGCTGAGCCAACTCGGCGTCCGCCAGCGCCAGCGTCGCGGGTTGGGCCTTGAATTCCATCAATTAAGGGAATTCCGCGAAGGTGACAGCCTGCGCCAGATCGACTGGAAAGCCACCGCCCGCCAACGCACCCCCATCGCCCGTGAGTATCAGGACGAGCGCGACCAGCAGATCATCTTCATGCTCGATTGCGGCCGACGGATGCGCAGCCAGGATGGAGAACTCGCGCATTTCGATCACGCACTCAACGCCTGCCTGTTGCTCAGCTACATCGCCCTGCGCCAAGGCGATGCGGTAGGCCTGAGCACCTTCGCCAGCGACCGGCCGCATTACCTCGCTCCGGTAAAAGGCACTGAACAACTCAAGGTCCTGCTCAACGCTGTCTATGACCTCAATAGCACCCAACGCCCAGCCGATTATCAGGCCGCCGCCAACCAGTTACTGGCCCGACAAAAACGCCGGGCGCTGGTGGTGCTGGTGACTAACTTGCGGGATGAAGACGATGAAGAACTGCTGACCGCCGTCAAACGCCTGAACAAACAACATCGGGTGCTGGTGGCGAGCCTGCGCGAAGACTTGCTCGACACGCTGCGGCACACGCCGGTGCAAACCTTTTCGGAAGCGCTGGCCTATTGCGGGACGGTGGATTATTTGAATGAACGGGCGGAGCTCCATGAGCGGTTGAGTGCACATGGAGTACCAGTGGTGGATGCTCGACCCTCAGAGTTGGGGGCCGAGCTGGTGACGCGGTATCTGGGTTGGAAAAAAGCCGGAATGATGTAACGGTACCCAGCGTAGAAAATAGTGCTTCACGACCTCGATAGGAAGTGATAATGGAACTACTTAAGGACGCGATGCAGTGGTCAATTCTTTCCCATAACAGTTTTGAGCATCGGTCATAACCAACAGGCGTTTAGCTCTACATCGAGGAATAAATCATGGATGAGAAAAATCTATTCACTGCAGTGCTAACCCAGATCTCTCAGAACCAGCTGGCAATGGGTGCGGCAATAGAAGAACTAACCAATTGGGTGGAGAAGCAAGGGGCTACTGAAGTCGCAAATAACATCCGAGGGGCGCTCCAAACGCTAGATCGAAACCAAAAATTTATCTCTCTGGCGCTTATCTCTGTATCCACCGACTTTAAAGAAGTACAGCCCCCGAAAAAACCACACTCTGATGAGGGATAAAAACTTTCAACTCTCGAAATATCACTCAACAGTTCCTCAAAATTGTAGGGCGCTCGGTGATGAAGGAATAGCTTGGTGGCATGACAAATGTTCATCATTGGACAGCTCTTTTCCTACTCGAATATTCGAGCAAACGACAACGACTACAAAACCAAGCGCCTCTGCCTACAACTAGCAGCGGCCCTGGCTGACTATTGAAGATGGCCATTCAACCTTAAGGTTCTCCTGTCTCTACCCATTAGCGATCCAAAGGAGTTAACCCGATGTTCAAACCTCCACCCGAGAAATGCGAACTCCCCTACGCCACCCTTGACCCTAAAAAGCTCCACGCCGCCGCCGACAAGGCGCTGGACCACTACCTCAAATCCGACATCACCTCCCTTCGCTCTTCCAAGGACCGCGCCATGAAAATGTTCACCGTTGTGTCCGATGCCAACCCCGAAGCCTTGACCATCGAGACCTACGAGACCTTTTCGACGGTCAGCATTCTGCTGCTCGACCTGGCTGAAAGCCTGGACGACAGACCGCGTCACCTGGCGATGGCGATTTATCGGATGAGTGAGTTGGGGTTGATGCTGGTGGAGAGGTCGCTGGCGAACGAGATGGCGATCAAGACGACGTAGCATTTCAGCCGTTGGTTCTTTGTTGTTTGCGCTGACGTCATCGCGAGCAAGCTCGCTCCCACAGGAGATCGTTGCTGGGCACAAATCTTGTGGATCAACACCGAGCCCCTGTGGGAGCGAGCTTGCTCGCGATGGCTATCGCCAAGATTGCGTAGATTTCAGGCAGAGGCAGGCAACGGCTGAAAGCTGAAGTATCGCTTCAAGGCGCTGATCAGTTGCCCATACTCCGGCGGGGCCCGTTGCAGGCTGAAACCGGCGTCATAGTGGTGAGGGGTCGTGTCTTCATGACACCACAGGCAAAACGCCTGAAGATCAATGACCTGCATGCAGCCATCGCTGGCAGGGATTTTCAGGCGCAAATCGAAATCGGCGCCGATCATCATCGGCAACTGACTGATCAGCATCAGCCCGTCTTCGGACACGTTGCCCAGAAAGCCGATGGGTTTGTCGGTGACGCTGTTGAACACTCTTAGAAAATACGGCAGTTGATGCCGCTCGATCCGGCGGTCAGTAAACATGCGCAAATGGCCCAGCAAGGCTCTTAAGCAGAGCCGCACTAATGCTTCGGAACGGGCCTGGTTCTATTTCTTATATAGGCATAGACATAGGCGCGCTCTCCCCGATCCCGGTGCGACAGTCCACAAAGCCGCTGCCGCTTACTCCTGCCGATCACAGGTGTTGCGTCGATTAGAGGCAAGGCTCTAAACCGATCTATTCGACTATAGCTCACCACCGCCGGTGAGCCAGTCTTTGAACGACTACGGCAATCAGAACTGCGTCGGGCGCACGACCGCAGCCGCACTGCGCAGCGGGTAGTGGCCCAGCGACTGCAAGGTTTCCAGGCGGGCGCGGGCGCGGTAGGCGTATTCACTTTGCGGGTACGAGGCCATGATGAACTGGTAGGTTTGCGCCGCATCGACAAACAGCTTCTGGCGCTCCAGACACAGTCCGCGCAGCATCGACACTTCCGGCCACACGTAAGGCCGCGCGCGGCTGGCGCGTTCGACTTTGGACAGTTCGAGCGTTACTTGCTCGCAATTGCCACGGTCATAGGCGCTGTAGGCGTTATTCAAATGATGGTTCATCGACCAACGGGTGCAGCCCGTGACGCTGAGGGCACTGATGGCAAGGGCGGCAATGAGCACGAATCGCATGGGGGTTCTCCTGTCTTGAGCTCTGTATCGACCCGTTGGCGGAAATCTTCAAGATTGTTCGTTTAAAGATATAAACGAATAAGTAGTGCAAACGAACAATGACTACAACTTCGGACCATAGTAGCCTCACTCAGCGCTTGAACTCAGGAGTCTATGCATGTCCGTCCGTCGCACCAAAATCGTCGCTACCCTTGGCCCGGCCAGTAACTCGCCGGAAGTTCTCGAACAGCTGATTCTGGCTGGCCTGGACGTCGCCCGCCTGAACTTCTCCCACGGCACCCCCGACGAGCACAAGGCTCGCGCGAAGCTGGTGCGTGACCTCGCTGCCAAGCACGGCCGCTTCGTCGCCCTGCTGGGTGACCTGCAAGGCCCGAAAATCCGTATCGCCAAATTCGCCAACAAGAAGATCGAGCTGAAGATCGGTGATCAATTCACCTTCTCCACCAGCCATCCTCTGACCGAAGGCACCCAGACCATCGTCGGCATCGACTACCCGGATCTGGTCAAGGACTGCGGCGTGGGCGACGAGCTACTGCTCGACGACGGCCGCGTGGTGATGCGCGTTGATACCGCCAATGCCACCGAGCTCAACTGCACCGTACTGATCGGCGGTCCGCTGTCCGACCATAAAGGCATCAACCGTCGCGGTGGCGGCCTGACCGCACCGGCCCTGACTGAAAAAGACAAGGCCGACATCAAGCTCGCCGCCGAGATGGAAGTCGACTACCTCGCCGTGTCCTTCCCGCGTGACGCTGCCGACATGGAATACGCCCGTCAACTGCGCGACGAGGCCGGCGGTACTGCCTGGCTGGTGGCGAAGATCGAACGCGCCGAAGCCGTGGCCGACGACGAAACCCTCGACGCGCTGATCAATGCATCCGACGCCGTCATGGTGGCTCGTGGTGACCTGGGCGTGGAAATCGGCGACGCCGAGCTGGTGGGCATTCAGAAGAAAATCATTCTGCACGCACGCCGCCACAACAAGGCTGTGATCGTGGCGACCCAGATGATGGAGTCGATGATCCAGAACCCGATGCCGACCCGCGCCGAAGTGTCCGACGTAGCCAACGCGGTACTCGACTACACCGACGCCGTGATGCTCTCGGCGGAAAGTGCTGCCGGCCTGTACCCGCTGGAAGCGGTGCAAGCCATGGCGCGCATCTGCATCGGTGCTGAAAAACACCCGACCAGCAAGACTTCCAGCCACCGCATCGGCAAGGTCTTCGAAAGCTGCGACCAGAGCATCGCCCTGGCGGCCATGTACACCGCCAACCACTTCCCGGGCGTGAAGGCGATCATTGCCTTGACCGAAAGTGGCTACACGCCGTTGATCATGTCGCGCATCCGTTCCTCGATACCGATCTACGCGTTCTCCCCGCACCGCGAAACCCAGGCCCGCGCGGCCATGTTCCGTGGCGTCTACACCGTACCGTTCGACCCGGCATCGCTGCCGCCTGAGCAAGTCAGCCAGGCCGCGATCGACGAGTTGCTCAAGCGCGGCGTAGTGGAAAAAGGCGACTGGGTCATCCTGACCAAGGGCGACAGCTACCACACCATCGGCGGCACCAACGGGATGAAAATCCTGCACGTTGGCGACAAGATGGTCTGATTGACCGGTTGCTGAAAAACAAAAGCCCCGCCATGTGAATGGCGGGGCTTTTTGCTTTCTGATCCGAACATTGTGTTGTCTGATCGGGCCTCTTCGCGGGCAAGCCCGCTCCCACAGTAATGGGTGGTGATCACAAATCCGGAGTACAACACAAAACCCTGTGGGAGCGGGCTTGCCCGCGAAGGGGCCGGCTCAGTCAGCGGAGATTCAATGCCGGTTGATAAACGCTGACAACGCCGCAATCGCTTCCGGCGAGCGCAGCCGTTGAGTGAACAACGCGCTCTCTTCTTCTATTGCCTTGCGCAGTTGTTCGCGGTCCGGGGCTTCCATCAATTGCTTGCTGATGCGCACCGCTTCCGGTGGCAGCGACTCGAAACGCAACGCCATCTCCCGCGCCTTGGCCAACGCCGCTTCGCCACTGCCCAAGGCTTCGGTTGCAATGCCCCACCGCGCGGCTTGTTCACCACTGAAACCTTCGCCCAGCAGCAACAACTCGGCGGCTTTGGCCTGCCCGAGCAACCGCGGCAGAAGCAGGCTGGAGCCGAACTCCGGGCATAACCCAAGATTAACGAACGGCATGCGAAGGCGCGCATCGCGACTGACATACACCAGATCGCAATGCAGCAGCATCGTCGTGCCAATGCCCACCGCCGCGCCGGCCACGGCAGCGATCACCGGTTTGCGGCATTCGAGCAGGGTGAGCATGAACTGAAACACCGGGCTGTCGAGGTTGCTCGGTGGTTGCTGGATGAAATCGGCGATGTCGTTGCCAGCGGTGAAGCACTCGGTAGAACCGGTGATCAACACGGCGTTGATTTCCGGGTCGGAATCCGCCAGTTTCAGCGCTTCGGCCAAGTGGCTGTACATGGCGCGGGTCAGGGCGTTTTTCTTGTCGGGGCGGTTGAGGCGCAGGATCAGCAGGCCGCGCTCACGTTCAAATTGGATGGCATCGCTCATGGTGGTCTCGGTGTCTGAAAATCAGCGCTCAACCACGGAGAACAAAGACATCCGCCAGCAGTTGATTGCGCGGCAATCCCGCCAGGTACAAGCGCCGGGCAAAGGCGTCGACGCTGTCAGGGGCCCCGCAGAGTAAGGCCAGGGTATGCCGGGAGACAAGCCGCAGTTGTGCCAAAGCCTCTGGCGACTCGGCCGCTGTCCACAGCTCAATGCTCAGGTTCGGGTGGCTGGCTGCCATGGCTTGCAGGGGTTTGGCCAGGTAATGTTCCTCGGCATCATGGGCCAGGTGAATGACACGAATGGCACCTTGGTGATCTTGCCGTAGCGCTTCACGCAAGATACCGAACAACGGCCCCAAACCCGTGCCGGCGGCCATCAGCCAAAGCGGTCGGGTGTTCCAGTCCAGGTCGTAATGCAAGGCCCCACCGCGCAACTCGCCGAGGCGGATCGAATCGCCGATTTTCAGCTGGCGGGCCGCGTCGCTGAATTCCCCCGACTGGCGACAATCGAGATGGAACTCCAGAAAGCGGTCTTCTTCCGGCAGGCTGGCCAATGAATACGGGCGCGCCACGTTGCCCGCCCACAACACCAGATGCTGCCCGGCGCTGTAGCGCAAAGGGCTTTGAGGGGTCAGGCGCAAACGCAACACGCTGGCGCTTAACCAATCGACAGCCGCCACCTCGGCCGGGCGGCCATCCTGCTGAGGATCGAAGGTGTGCACCTGCAAGTCCTCGACCACCTGACACTGACACGCCAGGCGCCAGCCTTGCTGACGCTGGTCTGCGCTCAGGGCGTCGGGGCGGCTGTCACTCGGCAGCCCTTGGACACATTGCACCAGACAGGCATGGCAACTGCCGGCGCGACAGCTGTAGGGCACCGACACGCCGTTCTGATTCAACGCATCGAGCAGGTTGCTGCCCGCCGCCACCGACCATTGGCGTTCGCCGACACGTAACTCAGGCATCGACGTTCTCCCACGCGGCCGCGCAACGATTGCGGCCGTCACGCTTGGCGCGATAAAGCGCTTGATCAGCGCGCTGCAAGGCTTCATCGAGATCGTCGCCCAGTTCGAGCAATGTCATGCCCGCCGACAAGCTGAGATGGGCGACGTTGAGTCCGATCAGTTCTACATCGGTGAACGCAATGCGCAGCCGCTCGCAACAGGAGGTCAAGCGCTCGGCGTTGCAATCGGGCAACAGCACGACGAATTCTTCGCCACCGTAACGGGCCAGCACATCGCCATCGCGCAAGCAGGCGGTGGCCACGGCGGCAAAGGCTTGCAGCACCTGATCACCGGCGGCATGGCCGTGCACATCGTTGATCCGTTTGAAATGGTCGAGGTCGATCAGCGCCAGGCCATGCATGACACCGGCGTCCATGGCCTTCAGCTCACGGGAGGCCAGGCGCAGGAAATGCCGGCGATTAAACAGCCCGGTCAGTTCGTCAGTGGCCACCAGGTCTTCGAGCTGGCGCATCATCCCGCGCAGGGTGTCCTGATGCGCCTGCAAGGCAAATCGGCGCTGACGCATGCGTTGACGGGAGGCCTGGACGTGACGGGCATAAAGTTCCAGCCAGACCAACACGATGAGTAGCACGCACACCTGCAACGCGGCCAGCGCCGGGTCGGGTAACTGGAAGTGGTAGCCCTCCCACAGCGTGATCGCGCTGAAACTGAAAAACACCAACAGCGCGCACCGCAAAAAGGCCATGCGCGAAAGATGGAACAACCCGAACAGCAGAATCAGCACGTAGAACACCAGGAACGCGCCGCGTGCTTCATCCAAATTGGCGATCAGCCAGGTTTGCCAACCCAGCCCCAGCAACACTTGCGCTTCAGTCAGGCTGGGGTCGGAAAAACGCAGGTTGCAGCCACTGTAAAACACCGCAAACAACGCGGCCTGGCTGATGACCACCAGCGCACTGCCGATGGCCACGTTGGACAGGGATTCATCGTAATGACCGGTGAAAAACGCCAGCCACAACAGCAACAAAGCCAGGGCGTAGGTGCCGGCTGCGAGGGCAAAGCGTTTGAGCAACAAGCGTTGGATGGCGTTATGGGTCAATCGTTGACTCACCGTGCGAAGGGAGGCTGCTTGAGTGTCCTACTCTACAGACCGAATGCCACTTTAGTAGCGTGCCTGATAAATGACCATTCAATTTTAAGGGCGGAAAACTGGCGTCAGAACGCTGACTGACTTCCCCTTGTAAACGCTGTGTAGGAGCTGTCGAGTGAAACGAGGCTGCGATCTTTTGACTTTGCTTTTTAAAGACAAGATCAAAAGATCGCAGCCTCGTTTCACTCGACAGCTCCTACACAGCTCCTACAGGGATCGGGTTCACACGACCGACTTGCGTATGCGACCAACGATTGACTACCGCCGGGTGTGCCCGGAACCGAGGCGCGTTATACTGCCGCGCCTTTTTAGCGTCGCGCCAGCAGCCCCGGCGTGCCTTGTAAAGGTGCTTGCAACCGACCGATGCACCCAAGCTGCAAGCACCTTATTGAATGTTCCCGTCTTTTAGAGGAGCGCGACTCATGACCGTGATCAAGCAAGACGACCTGATTCAGAGCGTTGCCGACGCCCTGCAGTTCATTTCCTATTACCACCCCGTTGACTTCATCCAGGCGATGCACGAAGCCTACCTGCGCGAAGAATCGCCAGCAGCCCGTGACTCCATGGCGCAAATCCTGATCAACTCGCGGATGTGCGCCACAGGCCACCGCCCGATCTGCCAGGACACCGGCATCGTTACCGTGTTCGTTCGCGTGGGCATGGACGTACGTTGGGATGGCGCCACCATGGGCCTGGACGACATGATCAACGAAGGCGTGCGCCGGGCTTACAACCTACCGGAAAACGTCCTGCGTGCCTCGATCCTCGCCGACCCGGCGGGCGCTCGTAAAAACACCAAGGACAACACCCCGGCCGTTATCCACTACTCCATCGTTCCGGGTAACACCGTGGAAGTGGACGTGGCGGCCAAGGGCGGCGGTTCCGAGAACAAGTCGAAAATGGCCATGCTCAATCCGTCTGATTCGATCGTCGACTGGGTGTTGAAGACCGTTCCGGAAATGGGCGCCGGCTGGTGCCCACCGGGCATGCTGGGTATCGGTATCGGCGGCACCGCCGAGAAAGCCGCCGTCATGGCCAAGGAAGTGTTGATGGAATCCATCGACATTCACGAACTGAAAGCGCGTGGCCCACAGAACCGTATCGAAGAGATGCGTCTGGAGCTGTTCGAGAAGGTCAACCAACTGGGCATCGGCGCCCAGGGCCTCGGTGGCCTGACCACCGTGCTCGACGTGAAGATCATGGATTACCCGACCCACGCCGCTTCGTTGCCGGTGTGCATGATCCCGAACTGCGCCGCCACCCGTCACGCGCATTTCGTGCTCGACGGTTCCGGCCCGGCCTCGCTGGAAGCGCCACCGCTGGACGCCTACCCGGAAATCGTCTGGGAAGCCGGCCCGTCGGCCCGTCGCGTGAACCTCGACACCCTGACCCCGGAAGACGTGCAGAGCTGGAAGCCGGGCGAAACCGTGCTGCTCAACGGCAAGATGCTCACCGGTCGCGACGCTGCGCACAAGCGCATGGTCGAGATGCTGAACAAGGGTGAAACCCTGCCGGTTGACCTCAAAGGTCGCTTCATTTACTACGTCGGCCCGGTTGATCCGGTGCGCGAAGAAGTGGTTGGCCCTGCCGGTCCGACCACCGCGACGCGGATGGACAAGTTCACCCGTCAGATCCTCGAGCAAACCGGCCTGTTGGGCATGATCGGCAAATCCGAGCGCGGCCCGACCGCGATCGAAGCGATCAAGGACCACAAAGCCGTTTACCTGATGGCAGTCGGCGGCGCGGCTTACCTGGTGGCACAAGCCATCAAGAAATCCCGCGTGGTGGCTTTCGCCGAACTGGGCATGGAAGCGATCTACGAGTTCGACGTCAAAGACATGCCCGTGACGGTTGCAGTCGACAGCAAGGGTGAGTCGGTACACATCACCGGTCCTGCCATCTGGCAGAAAAAGATCAGTGAAAGCCTGGCGGTGGAAGTGCAGTAAGCACGACCTTACGCAGCGAAAAACCGGCCTGTTGGCAACAACAGGCCGGTTTTTTTATGCCTGACAAAAAGTAATCAAAAGTGTTCAAAAGCGTATCAATTTGGTCTAACGAAATACCATCGACCTGTCAGATCTGACAGGTCACAGCAACAGTCTCGCCTGATAAGTTGCAAGCACTCGTTGCACTCTCTGTCATGGCGGATACCTGGATGGCCACGGAACAACAAGGCACGCTCGAAATCAATGCACCGTCCCTGCCCAAAGGGGGCGGCGCGATCCAAAGCATCGGCAAGGGCTGGGGCGCGGTGGGCACCAGCGGGGCGGCGTCGCTGGAACTGCCGCTGCCAATCAGCAACGCGCCCATCCGCGGCATGGCGCCCGCCCTGGGTCTTGGCTACAGCAGCGATGTGGGCAACAGCCCGTTCGGTATCGGCTGGCGAATGACCACCAATGCCATCACCCTGCGCACTACCAGCGGTGTGCCCAGGTATGACGGCAGTGACCAGGTGGTGGGGCCCAGCGGTGATGTGTGGATGCCCGAGAGGGCTGACAATGGCGAGATTCTCTTCAGAGAGGTGTCCGAATACAACGACGTTAAAAATCTGGGTAACCATCGTGTCGTGCGTTATTGGCCACGGGTCGAAGGCTCCTTTGATTTGATCGAGCACTGGACCAACATCGACAATCCCGACAACCCGGCGGGGTTCTGGTTGATCCACGGTGCCGACGGCAGCCTGCACTGCTATGGCAGAACCGAAGCCTCGCGCCGGGCCGATCCGAACGACAAAACCCATGTCGGCGTCTGGATGATCGATGAAAGCCTCAACCTACGCGGCGAGCATGTGGTGTATGAGTACCAGGCTGAAGTCGAAGCGCCGCAAGGCCCACAATTTCGCGACTACCGCGCGCAGCGTTACCTGAATCGGGTCTTGTATGGCAACGCCGAGGCGTCCATCGATCTGTATTCATGGGCTGTCGATGGCTGGAAGGAGGTGCAATGGCATTTCCATCTGCTATTCGACTACGGCGAACGCAGCGCCGACCTGATGCAAGTCCCAACGTATCTGCCGGTCAACGACTGGCAAGTACGCAGCGATCCCTTCTGGAACTACGCCTACGGTTTCGAGCTGGGCACCCGCCGCCTGTGCCGGCAGGTGCTGATGTTTCATCAGTTTGTCGATGAGCTGGGCGCCGAGCCGGTGCTGGTCCAGCGCCTGCTGCTCGAACACCGCCAGAGTCCCCTCGGTTACAACCATCTGACCGCCGCTCACCTCCAGGCTTATGACAACCAGGGCCAGATGGAAAGTCGCCCGCCCATGGAGTTTGTCTACAACCCCTTCGAGCTCGATCCGGCGCGCGAGGGTTATACCGAGTTTCCAGACGTGCCCGGCCTCGATGACGGGCAACGTTATCAGCTGGTGGATTTGTATGGCGAAGGGATGCCCGGAGTGCTGTTTCGCGGTGACCAGGCCTGGTATTACCGCGAGCCCCTGCGCGACCAGACCGGCGGTGACGTTGTGCGTTACGGCAATTGGTCGCAATTGCCTCACGTTCCGGTAGCCGATAGCAGCAAACCGATTCGCCAGTCCCTCAGCGACCTGAGCGGCGATGGCAAGCTCGACTGGGTGATCGCCCGTCCCGGCTTGTCCGGTTTCTTTACTCTCAATCCCGACCGCGCCTGGTCGAACTTCGTGGCCTACGCGGCATTTCCCACGGAGTTTTTTCATCCCATGGCGCAATTGGCAGATCTGGTGGGCGACGGCTTGACCGACCTGACCCTGATCGGCCCTCGCAGCGTGCGCCTGTATGCCAGCCGTCGAGAGGTCGGGTTCGCCAACGGCACCGATGTGCCCCACGATGACGATTCACTGCCGTTACTGAGCAATGCCGAGACCGAATTGGTGGCTTTCAGCGATGTGCTGGGCAGCGGTCAGCAACACTTGATCCGCATCCGTCACAACGAGGTCAAATGCTGGCCGAACCTGGGTCATGGGCGGTTCGGCAAAGGCTTCGTGCTGTGCGCGCTGCCCTTCGACTACGACCAGTTCGACGCCTCGCGGGTGCAACTGGCGGACCTCGACGGCTCGGGCGCCGCTGACCTCATCTATCTGGAGTCCGACTATTTCCGGGTGTTCATGAACAACAGCGGCAACGGCTTCGATCTGACATCGGTCGACATACCTTGGCCCACTGAAGTGCGTTACGACCGACTCTGCCAGGTCAGCATCGCCGACTTGCAGGGGCTGGGTTGTTCCAGCCTGATCCTGACCGTGCCACACATGACCCCCAGGCACTGGCGCTACGATTTCGTCAACGCCAAGCCTTATTTGGTGAATGCCAGCTACAACAACATGGGCACCACCACCTGCGTGACCTATCGCAGCTCGGCCCAGGAATGGCTGGATGAAAAGGCCGAGTCGATCGCGGCTGGCAAAGCCCCGGTATCGCACCTGCCGTTCGCCATGCATCTGGTCAGTCAGCAGACCCAGCTCGATGAAATCACCGGCAATCGACTGACCCAGTGCTTCACCTATCGCAAAGGCTTTTACGACGGTTTCGAGCGTGAGTTCCGCGGCTTCGGCCTGCTGCTGCAAACCGACACCGAAGCCTCGGCCGCCGAACGCGCAAGTGAGGGTTTCACCGCGCCGATCCTCAGCAAAACCTGGTTCCACACCGGCAAAGCCGTGGACATGCGTGAGGACGATTACTACGCTCGTGACCCGCTGGCCGTGCCATTGGGCGACACCCTGCTGCACGAATACCACCTCAATGACGCGGCCGGTCGGTCTATTGTCCCCAATGAATCACTGGCCCGCGAAATGGCGCGTGCCCTCAGCGGTTCAGTGTTGCGAACCGAGCTCTTTGCCGCCGACGATGATCCCGCAACCGCCGTGCCTTATAGCGTGGCGGAGAATCGTTTTCTGATCCGCGAACTCAGGCCCAAGGGTAACCACCAACCTTATGCCGTCCTGCAACCCTTAGCACTGGAAAGCATCGCCTATCAATATGAACCGGCGCTCGCCGACGACCCGTTGGTCCAGCACACAATCAATCTGACGTGGGACAAGTTCGGCAGCCTGACCCACGGTTTTACCGTGCATTACGCCAGGCGCAAAACCGTTGACGACACACCACCCTTTACTGTCTGCGAACCCGGTGATGAGCGCGATGAGTGTTATGAAAACACCTGGTGGACGGACGCTCACGATCCGGCCCAGCAGAACTGGTATTTGACTCAGGCCAAGGCCGAGTACCGTCACCTTGAGCACCTCCAGAGTTGGCGGCTGGGTCTGCCTTATCGTCAGCGCAGTAACGCGCTGGTCCTGGAAAAGGCTGACCTTGAGCCTGCCGACATCAACTATGAAAACTTCCTTGAGCGCAGCCAGGAGGGTGGGCAATGGGCAGCTCAAGCAGTGCTGACCGGTTTGTCCCTGCAGCAGTATCAGAACCCGGCCACCGGCGATTTACTGGACCCGGACAAGTTGATTTTCGAAGCCCTGCCCGACTATCAGGAAACCGCCGAACTGGATGTCACCGCCCTGAATGCCTACGACAAGCTCAAGGACGAAGCCGGCAACATGCCGTTCAACCTCAAGGAAAAGCTCGAATCGCCTGAAGTGGGTTACCACATCATGGAGTGGTTCTTGCCTGATTCCGAAGCGGACGAGCCGGACGACCCGACTGACGCCAAAAACTACTTGTGGTCGGTACGCAAAGGATTCCCCACTTACCACAAGCTGGCGGGGTTTTATAACGTTGAAAAATTCCAGCAGACCAAGAGCCACGGCATCACCACCGTCAATTACGACAAGCACTGGTGCCTGAGCACCGCCGTTACATTGCCGGACGGTTGCACCACGAAAATCCTCGACACCGACTACCGCACGTTCCTGCCCGCAGGCATTGAAGATCCCAACCGCAATATCCAGGAAGCCCGTTACAACGCGTTTGGTGAGGTGTTGGTGACCAGTTTTCATGGCACCGAATTGGGCGTCGAGGTGGGTTTCGAGCCGCTTGCCGAGTACCAGCCACCGGCTGACCGAAGCCCGGACACTGCCATCGCCGCGCCCAAGGACGCTATCGGCGACTACGCGACGGCGACTTTCTCCGCCCCTTTCAGCTGGATGGGCCAAGTTCCAAAAACTGCTTTGGAACCTTGACTGGCCTGGGCTCGCACTGAAGGCTTTGTGCTGCCCAACGGCCACATTCGCACCCGCGCCCGTTTGCACCTCGAAGACCTGGAAACGCCTTCGCCGGACGAGCTACTGCTACAAAAATACATCGACGAGGCCCATCGAGAACCGGTGCATGTCGCGACCTTGCAGGCCGACCGTTACCCCGGTGACCCCAAACTGCAAATCCGTGCGGCCATCGCCTGTTGGGATGGTTTCGGCCGATCCCTGCAAGCCAAACAGGAGGTCGAGCCGGGCATGGCCTGGGTGGCGAGCGACAAGGGCGAGCTGGAACTCGACGAAGCAGGACGCCCCAAGGAAGCACATGCGACGCGGCGCTGGCGGGTCAGCGAACGGGTCGAGTACAACAACAAGGGAGAAACGGTGCGGATTTATCGACCGTACTTCGCGAACGTGTACCGCTACATCAACGACGAGGCGATCCGCGAATCCGGTTTCCACGATCAACAGTTCTACGACGCCGCCGGCCGGCCGACGCACACCGTGCTGGCGAAAAAAATGCCGCAAGGTGAACACTCGGAACTAAAACCGTTGCGCCGGGAACAGCGCTACCGCTGCTGGTACACCATCGCCTTCGATGAAAACGACTTGTTTGATCCGCCACCCACGCAGCGGAAAAAACGGACCGCGGGATGAACAGTGTCCATCACCATACCCCAACCCTGAGCGTCAGCGACAGCCGCGGCCTGCCCGTGCGCCAAGTGAGCTATCTGCGCCGAGTGGTCATCGATGCCCCCATCGCGCACATCACCCGCCAGCAACACGACGCAGCAGGAAGGCAGGTGGCGCAACGCGACCCACGCTTGAAGGTGCCCAACCTGGTGACCCTTCACAGCCTGTCCGGGGCGGCATTGTGCACCGACAGCGTGGACGCCGGATGGCGCCTGGGTTTGCCGGGCGAGGCACAGCAAGCCGTGGAAAGTTGGGATGGCCGAGGCAGTCATTGGCGCATTGAGTACGACAAGCAACGGCGACCTGTGGCCGTTCATGAAGAGACCAACGGGCAACCTTCGCAGACCCTGGAACGCCTGAGTTACGCCAACGATGCCGCCGAGTTCGCCGCCCGCAACCAGTGTGGCCAACTGCTGCGCCATGACGATGCGGCCGGGGTGTTGCTGCTCGATCAACACGCCCTGACCGGTGAGGTGATCAGCCAGACCCGGCGTTTTCTGCCCGATGCGCAAATGGCCGACTGGCCCCTGGATGAGGCTGCACGAGACACCTTGCTGGAGCCCGACAAACGTTACATCACCCGCCAGCGTTACAGCCCGCTGGGCGAGTTGATTCGCCAGACCGACGCCGGTGACCATCAGCAACGCTGGAGCTTCAACCGCGCCGGCCAACTCCACGCTATTGAGTTGACCGTGCAAGACAAGGACGCCCAGCAATTGCTCACGGCCACGGACTACAACGCGGCAGGCCAGCTACTCAGCCAGACTGCCGGCAACCGTGTCACCACCCTCGCCACCTTCGAACCCGACAGCGGCCGACTGTCACACCTGAGCGCGGCAGCCCCGGGCAAAGCCCCGCTGCAGAACCTGAGCTACAGCTACGACCCAGTGGGCAACATCTCCCTGCTGATGGACCACCTTCAGACCGTGGGGTATTTCGACAATCAGCGGGTAGCGCCCGAAACCACCTACACCTACGACAGCCTTTACCAACTCACCAGCGCCAGTGGCCGTGAAGCCGTTGGTGCGAGCGTTCGCCCGGGCCTGCCCGACCTGATCAGCCCTATCGATCCGAGCCTGCTGCTCAACTACACCCAGGAATACGAATACGACGAGGGTGGCAATCTCACCGTGCTGCGCCACCAGCGCTCAGGCAACCACTACACCCGGACGATGCGCGTCGCCGACGACAGCAACCGCGCCGTGCCCTGGCAGGAAGGTGACCCGGTTCCGGACTTCAAGACCCGCTTCGACCGTAACGGCAACCTGCAAACCCTGATGCCCGGCACGCAGCCCATAACCTGGGATGGGCGCAATCAGTTACAGGAACTGATCACCGTCTACCGCGACAATGCCGCCAACGACGGTGAGTACTACCGCTACGACAGCCAGGGCGCGCGAGTGCGCAAAGTCCACCTCGCGCAGGCCAAAACCGTGGCCCATCGCCGGGAAGCGCGTTACTTGCCCAACGTGGAAATCCGCACCTTGGACGACAGCGAAGAACTCCACGTCATCAGCGTGCCCCTCGGCTACGGCAACGTACGTTGCCTGCACTGGGTCAAGGGCAAACCCGATCTTATCGAGGCCGATCAACTGCGCTACAGCCTTAACGATCATTTGGGTTCCAGTACCCTGGAGCTGGACAAAAACGCCGCCATCATCAGCCACGAAGGGTATTACCCTTATGGCGGGACGGCCTGGTGGGCGGCTCGTTCAACAGTGGAGGCCGACTATAAAACCATTCGGTATTCGGGTAAGGAAATGGATATCAGTGGGCTTTACTACTACGGGCGGCGCTATTTCGCGCCGTGGCTACAACGCTGGATCAGCGCCGATCCGGCGGGCGATGTGGATGGGCTCAATCTGTATGCATTTGTGGGGAATAACCCGCTGCTTTACGTGGACAGCAACGGAACACAAAAAGAAAAACACGAAATCCACAGTTATGCGCTTTTCATTTCGAGCCTCGCCTCAAACGTCATTCCAACCCACAGGCAAATCGAAAACATCGCCGGTAGAAGCGGTATTGCAAAGAGTCTGCTGAGAAATACACTGGGCGAAGGCCTAAGCGCTACGGCCGCGTTCTTTGGTGGCTTCTTCGGCAGCGAGGCAGTCGGCAGCCTATTACCTGGAGCCGACATCAACCTTGATCCCTTTGCCGTCGGTTTTATCGGAGGAAACGCCGGTGGCGATCTGGGCGGCGAATCAGAGGTAACGATCCGTGCGCCTTTCAAGCTGGTGCGTCCACTCTTACCGCAAACATCAACAATGACCATCGCCGAGATTGATCGCCAGGCGGGGCTCGATGTGAGCAGCGACGACGACAGTGTCCTCGACCAGGGAATGCTCGTGTTCTTTGGTCGATTCATTGGTTCGGTGGTCCCTGGTGTCAACGCACTAATGGCCTTGGGTTCTCGGGCTCAGGAGGCGGAGGACATCAAGAACGGACTCACTCTTCCAAAAATCGAAAAAATCGAAAAAATCGAAAAAATGCTCGGTGACTGGAAAACCACCACCGAACAACGCTGGGCTAAAGCTAAAGCCAACTTTGAACAGTTGGGCACCAACGTCATTTACCCCGCCGACATAATACCCAACGTGAATAACATGACGCCTAAAAGTATGCTCCAGCCCATTCATCTCGCCGGTCTGGAGAAACTAACCAAGGTCACCCTAGCCAAGATAGAGCGGAGCCAGAAACGTATGCACCTCTACAAAGAGGCTGGCACCACGGATAACAGGTTTCTGGAAAGGAACCGAAGAAGAGCAACCTAGCCCCGCTACACCTATCGACTGGCGTCCAATCAAGGTGCGGTGGAGGGTCGTGCATCGGCAACAAGCTCGGACGGCATGCTATCGTGCGCGCCCGTATTCCCAGTGTTTTTTACAGCATGATTCCAACTGCTCGTGCCATGCGTTTGTCGTTGTATACCCTGTTGATCCTCGCCGGCGCGGCCCTCGCGGCCGGTTTGGCCATTCGTCACGCAGAACGTCAGGCTCTGGTGGAACACGCTGCCCGTGCCAATCAGCAACTGGCGTTGTACGCGACGTCCCTGCACACCCTGATCGATCGCTACCGCGCCCTGCCCGCCGTACTGGCGCTCGATCCGCAGTTGCGTTCGGCGCTGGCCGGCCCTGTCGACGCCGAACAGCAAGCGGCGCTCAATCTGAAACTGGAAAAAATCAACGGCGCAGCCGAATCCTCCACCCTGGAACTGCTCGATCACACCGGCCTTGCCGTCGCCGCCAGCAACTGGCGTTTGCCCAGCAGTTACGTCGGCCACAACTACGGTTTTCGCCCCTACTTCAGCCAGACCCGCACTCAGGGCACCGGGCGCTTTTACGCGGTGGGCGTGACCAGCGGGATTCCCGGTTACTTCCTGTCCAGCGCGGTCACCGATGACAACGGTCAGTTCCTCGGCGCGATGGTGGTCAAACTCGAGTTTCCGGAGCTGGAACGCGAATGGCGTCAGGGCAGCGACACGCTGCTGGTCAGCGATGCACGCGGGATCATCTTCATCGCCAATCAGCCGGGCTGGCGCTATCGGCTGTTGAAACCGCTGAGTGACAGCGATCACGCCGAACTCAAGGCCACCCGCCAATACGACAAACAACCGCTGACACCGCTCGAGTATCAATCGGTGCGGCGCTTCGACGACAACAGTGATCTGACGCGGGTCGTGGGTCCTGACGGGACGGCGAATTACCTGTGGGAATCGCTGCCGCTGAGCACTGAAGGCTGGACGTTGCACCTGCTGCGCCGCCCGCAAGTCGCGTTCGAAGACAGCCGCAACGCCGGGCTCGCCGCCGCCGGGTTGTGGCTGGCCGTGGTGTTTTTGTTGCTGTTCCTCAATCAGCGTTGGCGTCTGGCCAAGCTGCGCCAGCGCAGTCGCGAAGAGCTCGAACAACTGGTGGAAGAACGCACTCGCGACCTGCGCACCGCTCAGGACGGTCTGGTGCAATCGGCCAAACTCGCCGCCCTCGGTCAGATGTCTGCCGCGCTGGCCCATGAAATCAACCAGCCGCTGACCGCCCAGCGCATGCAGCTTGCTACTCTGAGGCTGTTGCTCGATCACGGCCGAGTCGACGACGCCTACAAAGCACTCAGACCGGTGGATGAGATGCTGACGCGCATGGCCGCCCTCACCGGTCACCTGAAAACCTTCGCCCGCAAAAGCCCCAGCGGCCTGCGCGAACGTCTGGACCTGGCGGCGGTGGTCGACCAGTCGTTGCAGCTGCTCGACGCGCGTTTGCGTGACGAACAGGTCAGCACCGTGCTGCACCTGACACGTCCGGCCTGGGTGCGTGGCGATGCGATTCGCCTGGAACAGGTGCTGATCAATTTGCTGCGCAATGCCCTGGACGCCATGCAGGACAAACCCTGCAAACGCCTGGAAATCCGTCTCGAAGCCGACGAACAACTCTGGCGCCTGACCGTCACCGACAACGGGGGCGGCATTGCCGAAGAGCACTTGGCCAACGTGTTTGATCCGTTCTTCACCACTAAACCGGTGGGTGATGGCCTGGGCCTCGGGCTGGCCGTATCCTTTGCCATCGTTCACGAATCGGGCGGACGCCTGAGCGCCGACAATCATGCAAACGGCGCGGTGTTCACCGTGACCTTGCCCATCGACCTGGAGGCCCCTGGCTCATGCTGAATTCAGTGATGGTGGTCGACGACGAAAGCAGTATTCGCAGCGCCGTCGAACAATGGCTGAGCCTGTCGGGGTTCGAGGTGCAATTGTTCAGCCGCGCCGATGAATGCCTGGCGCAGCTGCCGAAGCATTTCCCCGGGGTGATCCTCAGCGACGTGCGCATGCCGGGCATGACCGGCCTGGAACTGCTGGCCGAGGTTCAGCGGCGCGACGCCGACTTGCCGGTGATTCTGCTGACCGGTCATGGCGATGTGCCGATGGCGGTCGAAGCGATGCGCGATGGCGCCTACGACTTCCTTGAAAAACCCTTCAGCCCCGAAACCCTGCTCGGCAGTCTGCGCCGTGCGCTGGACAAGCGGCGGCTGGTGCTGGAGAACCGCGCCCTGCACGAGCAGGCGGACAACCGCGCCAAACTCGATGCGACGCTGCTGGGCGTGTCCCGTGGTTTGCAGACGCTGCGTCGGCAAGTGCTGGACCTGGCGACGCTGCCGGTCAATGTGTTGATCCGCGGTGAAACCGGCAGCGGCAAGGAGTTGGTTGCCCGTTGCCTGCACGACTTTGGTCCGCGTGCCGACAAACCGTTTGTGGCATTGAACTGCGCGGCGATTCCCGAGCAGTTGTTCGAGGCCGAGTTGTTCGGTCACGAGAGCGGCGCGTTCACCGGCGCCTCGGGCAAACGCATCGGCAAGCTCGAATACGCCGATGGCGGCACGCTGTTTCTCGATGAAATCGAAAGCATGCCGCTGGCCCAGCAGGTGAAATTGCTGCGGGTGTTGCAGGAGCAGAAGCTGGAGCGGTTGGGCTCCAATCAGAGCATCCGCGTGGATTTGCGGATCATTGCAGCGACCAAACCCGATTTGCTCGACGAAGCCCGGGCCGGACGCTTTCGCGAAGACCTCGCCTATCGGTTGAACGTGGCCGAGTTGCGGCTGCCGCCGTTGCGCGAGCGGCGTGAAGACATTCCATTGTTGTTCGAGTCGTTTGCGCACAATGCCGCCGAGCGTTTGGGGCGGACTTTTCCACCGCTGAGCGGCCCGCAGTTGAGCCACCTGCTGAGCCACGACTGGCCAGGCAATGTGCGCGAACTGGCGAACGTTGCTGAGCGGCAAGTGTTGGGACTGGGCGAGCCGGAACCGGTGGGGATCGATCCTGGGCAATCGCTGGCGGCGCAGCAGGAAACCTTTGAAGCGCATTGTCTGCGCGCGGCGTTGACCCGGCATAAGGGCGATGTGAAAGCGGTGCTTGAAGAGCTGCAACTGCCGCGCCGGACCTTTAATGAAAAGATGCAGCGGCATGGCCTGACCCGCGAGATGTTTTTGCAAGACAGCTGATTTTTGTGGTGCCTGAACTGGCCTCTTCGCGAGCAAGCCCGCTCCCACAGTTGATTCGAGGTGTAGGCAAATTCTGTGTTCACCGTAGATCCAATGTGGGAGCGGACTTGCTCGCGAAGGGGCCAGCACTGACGAAGCAATCCCACGCCTGAATAAGCGGTTTTCCGCTCGCACCCGATCCTGAATAAGCGGATTTCCGCTCAATAAAACTCGCTACCCCCTCTAAACCGGCCCTCCTCCCTTTGGCACATCTCCTGCTATAGCCCAAGCAGGCTGCGTTTCAACGCGCTCCACAAAAACAATTAAATGAAGGATCCGTCATGGATAACTCACAATCCCTGCCTCTTGGGTCGGCAGCTTCGCCTGCCAAAGAAAGAACCACTGCCAGTCGCATCAAATCGATCTTCAGCGGCTCTGTCGGCAACATGGTCGAGTGGTACGACTGGTACGTCTACGCCGCCTTCTCCCTGTACTTCGCCAAGGCCTTTTTCCCCAAAGGCGACACCACCGCACAACTGCTGAACACCGCCGCGATCTTCGCCGTGGGCTTCCTGATGCGCCCGATCGGTGGCTGGTTGATGGGCCTCTACGCCGACAAGGCTGGTCGCAAGAAAGCACTGATGGCTTCGGTGTACCTGATGTGTTTCGGCTCGCTGCTGATCGCCCTGAGCCCAGGTTATGAAACCATTGGCATCGGCGCACCGATCCTGCTGATTTTCGCCCGTTTGCTGCAAGGCCTGTCGGTCGGTGGCGAGTACGGCACCTCGGCGACTTACCTCAGCGAGATGGCGACCAAGGAACGTCGCGGCTTCTACTCCAGCTTCCAGTACGTGACCCTGATCTCCGGCCAGCTCATCGCTTTGGCAGTGCTGATCGTGCTGCAACAGACCCTGACCACTGAAGAGCTGTACGCCTGGGGCTGGCGCATCCCGTTCGCCATCGGCGCGCTGTGTGCCGTGGTTGCGCTGTACCTGCGTCGTGGCATGGAAGAAACCGAGTCGTTCGCCAAGAAAGAGAAGGCCAAGGAAAGCGCGATGCGCACCTTGATGCGCCATCCGAAGGAACTGATGACCGTGGTCGGCCTGACCATGGGCGGCACCCTGGCGTTCTACACCTACACCACGTACATGCAGAAATACCTGGTGAACACCGTCGGCATGAGCATCTCCGACTCCACCACCATTTCCGCCGCCACGCTGTTCCTGTTCATGTGCCTGCAACCGATCATTGGCGGGCTCTCGGATAAAGTCGGTCGCCGTCCGATCCTGATTGCCTTCGGTGTTCTCGGGACGCTGTTCACCGTGCCGATCCTGACCACCCTGCACACCGTTCAGACCTGGTGGGGCGCGTTCTTCCTGATCATGGCGGCGCTGATCATTGTCAGCGGCTACACCTCGATCAACGCGGTGGTCAAAGCCGAACTGTTCCCGACCGAAATCCGTGCGCTGGGCGTCGGCCTGCCGTACGCGCTGACCGTGTCGATCTTCGGCGGCACCGCTGAATACATCGCACTGTGGTTCAAGAGCATCGGCATGGAAACCGGTTACTACTGGTATGTCACCGCGTGTATTGCCGTGTCGTTGCTGGTCTACGTGACCATGAAAGACACCCGCAAGCATTCGCGGATCGAGACGGACTGAGTCCGTAAGCGACACAAAAAAAGGGGCAGACCTGGCAAAGGTCTGCCCCTTTTTCATTGACGCTGAAAAGAGTGCGGTCAAGACAAATAAGTGCGCCATGAACAATTTGTCACATAAGCAAAAGAGCGAATTAATCAGCGGTTAATGCCCTCCACAGACTCTCCTCGCCGATTCATTGCATCGTGCAAGCGAACCTGGAGTACACACCATGAAAACCCAACTGATCCTCGCCCTGACCCTCTCTGTACTGGCCGCCAGTACCTTCGCCGCTGACGGTTACGATCGCACCGGCTCTGCCGCTTTCACCTCCGGAAGTGGCGCTGCAGTCGCCTCCGCTGGAAACGATCGCACTGACTCGGCGAAGGTCGCTTCCGACAGCGCCGATCACACCGACGCAGCCCGTACCAACTGATCTCACGCTGGAAATTACCCGTCAGCCCTTGCACTATGGCCGTCTTCGCTACGAACCGAATTCAGGAACCCCATGCCATGGCTGACGACATCCATTTCTACGAACCCGCCAACGGCCACGGCCTGCCGCATGACCCGTTCAATGCCATCGTCGGCCCGCGTCCCATTGGCTGGATTTCCTCCCAGGATGCCGATGGTCGCTTGAACCTGGCGCCCTACAGCTTCTTCAACGCGTTCAACTACATTCCGCCGATCATTGGTTTTTCCAGTGTCGGGCGCAAAGACAGCCTGAATAACATCGAGCGAACCGGCGAATTCGCCTGGAACCTGGCGACCCGTCCGCTGGCCGAGCAGATGAACCAGTGCTCTGCCATGGTCGGACCTGAGGTCAACGAGTTCGAGCTGTCCGGGCTAACCCCGGCAGCGTCGAAAATCATTCAGGTGCCACGCATCGCCGAAAGCCCGGTGTCCTTCGAATGCAAGGTCACGCAGATCATTCAGTTGCAGCGGGCCGATGGCAACGTGGTGCCGAGCTGGCTGATTCTCGGCGAAGTGGTCGCCGTGCATATCGCCAAGTGGCTGTTGAAGGATGGGGTGTACGACACCGCCGCGGCAGAACCGATTCTGCGCGGCGGCGGGCCAGCGGACTATTTCCAGCTGGGGCCTGAGGCGTTGTTCAAGATGTATCGCCCGGGGGCGGTCAAGTAATTACCAGATCAGGTCGCCGTCTTCGCTGACGTCTTTGAGGTGTGTCAACTGCAACGCGGCGGCTTCATCGGCCTCGCGGGCAGTTTTGAAGGTCTGTTCTTCGAGCAGCTTGTGAAAGCGCGGTGCACCCGAACCACCGATGGCCTTGGTGGCGATTGCGGCGTGATAGCCGCCTTCACGGGGTACTACGGCAGATACCGCTTCGAAGGTTTCAAAGGCTTTGCGTGCCATGTCGCGGATCCTGGCTGATTGAGAGTTGAGCCATTAAACCCTCAACCCGCCATTTTGTGTACCCACGACTGGGACTGTCCCAGCGCCTGGGCAGCAGACACGTCCTTGAAGGTATGAAAATCCAGGCTGTTGACCACCAGGTCTTGCACCAACTCGGCAAAAATCTGCATGGCCGGGGTGCTGAAGTAAGCGGTCATGGCCTGCTGATTGGTCCAGAAACCGGACACCAGCCACAACTCGGGATCGCATTGCGAATGTTGCAGGGCAAAATTCAGGCAACCCGGTGCGCTGCGGGACGGCTCGATCAAGGCGCTGAGGCGCGCACCGAGTTCCGCCGAACGCCCGGCGCGGGCGCGGACAAAGGCCATATGACTGACGGGGATCTGCGTAGACATGTTCAACCCTCCCAGGTACTCAAGTGGCAACCGTGGGACGGGCTGCGACAGGATCCAAGGTTAAGCGCGCCCCTTCCATCGCGGTTAGTCGATTCCTGCCGGCTTGTTGCACAATCCTGCGCGGCTTCTCGAAAAACCTGGAACAACCTGTGAAAGCTTTCGTACCGATGAAACACAGTTTTCAAGCAAGTTTTCCTTGGGTTGCCCTGTCATAGAGGTGCCGTTAATTCACTCCGTGCAGAATCAGGCAAGGTTGAGGCAGGATGTATCTACCGCTTCGTCTTGCACAAACTTAAGCTCGCCTCATTACTGACGCCCCACCGAGGATGCCTTGCATGTCGTCGCTCGATCATTTTCAAGCCCCGCTGGACGCCGACATGGAGAAACAGCGAGCGGAACTGGCCGCTATCATTCGCCACAACACGGCGGAGGATGGCACTTATGCGACTGCCGTCGGCTCGCTCTTCATGTCTCGCCACAGTAAGTCCCATGAGTTTGCCCCGGTACTGGCGCAACCCGCGCTGTGCATCATGGCGCAGGGCCGTAAAGAGGTCAGGCTGGCCGATGAATACTTCAATTACGATCCGCTGAATTACCTGGTGGTGTCGGTTTCGATGCCACTGAGCGGGCGCGTGGTGAACGTCACGTCTGAAGAACCGATCCTCGCGGTGCGGCTGGATATCGACCCGGCGGAAATCACTGCGCTGATTGCCGATGCCGGTCCTCTCGGGGTGCCCACCCGGCCGACGGGGCGCGGCTTGTATGTCGAACGGATCGACACCGCGATGCTTGACGCGGTGTTGCGTCTGGCACGTTTGCTGGATGCGCCAAAAGACATCGCCATGCTCGCACCGCTGATTCGCCGGGAAATTCTGTATCGGCTATTGCGCAGCCAGCAGGGCCATCGGCTGTACGAAATCGCTATCGCCAACAGCCAGAGCCATCGCATCAGCCAGGCGATCAAATGGCTCAACGGCAACTATGAACAGCCGCTGCGCATCGATGATCTGGCGAAGGAAGTGAACCTGAGCGTGTCGACGTTGCATCACCGGTTCAAGGCGATGACGGCGATGAGTCCGTTGCAGTATCAGAAGCAACTGCGCCTGCAAGAAGCGCGGCGGTTGATGCTGGCGGAAGGGCTGGAGGCTTCGGCAGCGGGGTATCGGGTGGGGTATGAAAGCCCCTCGCAATTCAGCCGGGAGTACAGCCGGTTGTTTGGGGCTCCGCCGTTAAGGGATTTGGCGCGGTTGCGGTTGATGGTCTAGCTGAATCGTGTGTTGTTTGTGCCGGCCCCTTCGCGAGCAAGCCCGCTCCCACAGGGGTCTGGTGTACACCGGTCCAATGTGGGAGCGGGTTTGCTCGCGAAGAGGCCGGTACAGTCAATCCACCTCTAATGTCAGGCACCGAGTACGCGGCACGCCTCAGCTGGAAGGGTCACCGACACCGGATTGCCAATGCTCAACCCAAACCCCTGACACGGCGTGCTCAACGCCGTAAACGACACCCCGGAACACTCCACGGTCGTCTCAATCGTCGCGCCAATATCACGCACAAACGTCACCTTACCGAGCAACCGATTCCCCGCCGTCGCCTGTGGATGCGACAGTTGCAGGTCCTCAGGGCGAATCAGCATCTTCACTTTCTCACCCACCACGATGCTGCTGCAGATCGGCACTTCCAGCGCCTCGCCACCCGGCAACCCGACCTTCCCGTTGCCCAGTGCCGTGGCCGGGAAGATATTCCCCGAGCCGATAAAGTCCGCAACAAATTCATTGGCCGGGTGACGATAGATTTCAATCGGCGTGCCCACTTGTTGCACGCGATGCTCACCCAATACCACAACGATATCCGCCATGGTCATGGCTTCACGCTGGTCGTGGGTCACCAGGATGGTGGTGATGTTCAAGCGTTGTTGCAGCTGACGGATTTCCACCTGCATCGACTCGCGCAGCTTGGCGTCGAGCGCCGACAGCGGCTCATCCAGCAGCAGGATTTTCGGCCGCGAGGCAATCGCCCGGGCAATCGCCACGCGCTGACGTTGACCGCCGGAGAGTTTGGCCACCGGGCGATCAATCATCTCGCTCAGCTGAATCAGCTCGAGCAACTCCACCACCCGCGCCTGCTGATTGGCCTTGCTGACCCCGCGCAGTTTCAGCGGATAGGCAATGTTCTCCCCCACCGTCATGTGCGGAAACAGCGCCAGCGATTGAAACACCATGCCGAAATTGCGTTGATGCGCCGGGGTGTGGCCGATGTCTTCACCGTCCAGGCGAATCTCGCCGCCGCTCAGGGTTTCGAGCCCTGCAATCATTCGCAGCAACGTGGTTTTGCCGCAGCCCGACGGGCCGAGAAAACACACCAGTTTGCCCTCAGGCAAATGCAGGTTTACATCCTTTACCGCGCAGGCCGAGCCGTAATGTTTCTCGACGTTTTCCAGAATCAGACCAGTCATGTTGCACCTCAAGAATCAGAACGAAACGCCACCTTCACCAACCAGCTTCTCCAACGCCCATATAAGGACGAAGTCGATCAGCACGATCAGCACGGCAAACGAGAAAACGGTAGGGTCGAGCGATGACACGGTGCGGCTGTACATCCAGATCGGCACGGTCATGACGTCGATGGTGTAAAGGAAGTAGGTCACGGTGAATTCGTTGAACGAGACGATGAACGCCAGCAGCATCCCCGCCAGAATCCCCGACTTCATCAGCGGCACCACCACATCGATAATCGCCCGGGTCGGTGAAGCGCCAAGCATCTGCGCGGCTTCTTCGACTTCGCTGCCAATGGAGAGCATCGCGGCGGTGCAGTTTTTCACCACGAACGGCAGCGCCAGGATCACGTGTGCAATCACCAGCCGCGAGGTGGTCATCTGGAACGGCAGGCTGTCGAACACCAGCAGCAACGCCAGGCCCAACACCACCATCGGAAACACCAGCGGCAGCGACATCAATTGCAGCGCCACGGCTTTGCCGCGGAACTCGCAACGGGTCAGGGCATAAGCGGCCGGCACCGCAATGATCGTTGCAAACACCATGGTCAGGCACGCCACCATCAGGCTGGTGGTCATGGCCTTGCCGAGGCTCAGCACATCGCTGGCATCCGGCGACACGAAGGTGTGCCAGGCAGCCTTGTACCATTGCAGGCTGTAGCTGCTCGGCGGGAAGTCGAGGTTCGACGCACCGCTGAACGACATCACGATCATGGTCAGGATCGGCAACACCGCCAGCAGCAGGATGAAGCCCGACAGGATGCCGGCAAACTTGCCGGTCTCGCCGGGCAGCAGCCCATAACGTTTCTTGATCAGGGTGCTCATTGGGAAGCCTCCAGCATGCGCCGACGACGGCCAGTGATGTATTCGGACAAGGTCATGATCGCGAGCGTGGTGACAATCAGCACCACACCGGCAGCGGAGGCGGCGGGCCAGTTCATCAGCGGGGCGATCTGGTCATGCACCATCACGGCCAGCATCGGCACGCGTCGGCCACCGAGCAGCAATGGCACCACAAAGCTGCTGGCGTTGTAGGCGAATACCAACGTCGCGCCCGTGATGATCCCCGGCATGCTCATCGGCAGCACCACCTGGCGGAACACCTGCAAACGGCTGGCACCCAGGGTTGCAGCGGCTTCTTCATAAGTGCGAGCGACGCCGCGCATGGCGCTGGCAATCGGCAGCACGGCCAACGGGAACGCGGTTTGCACCAGGCCCATCAGTACGCCGTTCTGGTTGTAGAGCAGCATGATTGGGCGCTTGATCAGGCCCAGGCCCATCAACGCCTGATTGAGCATCCCGCCAGGTCCCAGAATCACCAGCCAGCCGTAGCTTTGCAGCAGCAGGTTGACCAGCAATGGCAGCAGCACCGCGGCGAGGAAGATCCGTCGCACGAACGGTGAGGTCAGCCGCGACATGGTGTAGGCCACCGGGATCGCCAATACGACCGCAATCACTGCGCTGATCAGGGCCAGACGCAGGGTCAGCAGCAAGGATTTGAGGTAATACGGTTCCAGCAGTTGGGCGTAACTGGCCAGGCTGAACCCGGTCCATTCCGCGCCTTTGGTGCCCACGCTCATGCGCAGAACCAGCAAGCTGGCGGCGATCAATACGCCCAGAAACAGCATCGACGGCGAGAGAAAAAACCAGGCACGCGTCGTCGGCGAAACACCCCGTTTGGTGCGCACTGGAGCGACGGCGACCGGATGAGTCAGAGGTTGGTGTTCCATAGCAAGGGTCTCGTCAATGGCAGATCAGGAATATCTCGCGCCCGGCCCTGTAGGAGCTGCCGAAGGCTGCGATCTTTTGATCTTTTTCAGAGCCACCGAAGAGCAGGATCAAAAGATCGCAGCCTTCGGCAGCTCCTACGGATCAGGAAGAAAAGATTTCCGTGTAACGACGAATCCATTGGTCATGCACGGTGGCCAGGAAGGCGTTGTCGTGCATGATCGCCTTCTCGGTAATCTGCTCTGGCGTGAGGATGAACGGGCTCTTGCGCGCTTCGGCGGAGATGATCGCCTTGGCGTTGACCGGGCCGTTGTAGATGTCTTCAGCCATCTTGCCCTGCACCAACGGGTCCAGAGAGTGGTTGATGAAGGCGTACGCCATGTCGGTGTCGCCCGGACGGTTCTTCGGCATCACCGATTGCATCAAGTCGGTGTAGAAACCTTCCTTCATGCCAAAGGTTGCACTCAGACCGTAGGCCGGATCGCGGATCTGTTTCGGGAAGAATGCCGGCGCGTACAGGCCGCCCATGTCCAGGGAACCGGTGCGGAACAGCTCGGCGATCTGGTTCGGGTTTTCACCCAGGGTTACCACGCGATCTTTCAGCTCGGCGAGTTTCTTGAAGCCCGGCTCAATGTTGTGTTCGTCACCACCGGCCAGTTTGGCGGCGATGATGATCAGGTCCATGGCCTCGGTCCAGTTTGGCGGCGGCAGGAAGATGTTCGGTGCCAGGTCCGCGTCCCACAGGGCGGCGTAGCTGTCCGGCGCTTCTTTCTGAGTGCGCGTGCTGTAGACCAGGCTGTTGCACCAGAGCAGGTAACCGATACCGTGGCCATTGGCGCCGGTGCGGTATTTTTCCGGTACATCGACCAGGTTCGGGATGCGGTTGAGATCGGGTTTTTCCAGCAGGTTGGCCGCGGCCAGACCTTCGGCGCCGACGCCTGCCAGGGTGATGATGTCGTACTGCGGACGATCACCGCCGGCCTTGAGTTTGGCGACCATTTCCGAGGTACTGCCGGTACGGTCAGCGATGACCTTGCAGCCGTACTTGTCTTCGAAGGTCGCGGCGATGTTGCGCAGGGCTGCCAAGCCGGTGTCATCGGACCAGGTCAGCAAACGCAGGGTCTTGCCCGCAAAGCGTGTGTCGCTGGCGTTAGCCTTGATGAACGGCATGCTCATGGCGGCCGCTGCCACCGAGGCTACGCCCACGGTTTTGATGAATTGACGTCTGTTCAGATCATGCTCGCCCATTACGGACTCCCTTTGTTTTTGTAGGTATGAGGCTGGTCGCAACCGTTGCATCTGCGCCGCCAGATCTGCTCCAAGCCCCCGTATTCACGGGGTTTGCGCTGAGCCGACGGGTTCATCCTGAGGTCGTGCAAAAAACCTGACTATCGATAAAAACTCATTGAAGCCATGACGCCAGCGCATGCCACGCTTTTTGAAACATAAGCCGAGGCATGCACTGACCCTTTCGAGTAGTCAGACCGCTCGAATCACGTGTTTGATTTCCTGGAAAGCCTGCAAACCCCACGGCCCCAATTCGCGGCCGATGCTGCTCTGTTTGTAGCCACCCCAAGCGGTCTGCGGGAAGATCACTTGCGGCGCGTTGATCCACACAAGCCCCGCCTGCAAAGCGTTGGCGACCCGATCTGCCGCTTCGGCGTCGCGGGTGACCACGCTGGCCACCAGACCGAACTGGCTGTCATTGGCCAAGGCAATCGCCTCGGCCTCGGTGGCAAAACTGCGTACGCAGATCACCGGCCCGAATATCTCTTCACACCACAGCGCACTGTCGAGGGGCACTTCGGTGAAAATCGTCGGCTGCAAAAAATAACCGCGTGACAGGTCTGCCGGACGATTGCCGCCGCAAACCAGTTTGGCGCCAGCACTCAAACCACGATCGATGTGGCCCAGCACACGCTGGTATTGCGCCTGATTGACCAGCGCGCCCATTTCCACGTTCGGGTCGAACGGGTCGGCTACACGAATGGCTTCGGCGCGGGCTTTCAAACGGATGAGGAATTCGTCCGCCAGTTCATCGGCGATCAGCACGCGGCTGGTGGCCGAACACATCTGCCCGGCATTGAAGAAACCGCCACCACAGGCCACTTCGACGGCCAATTCGAGGTCGGCGTCCTTGAGCACCAGCAGCGAGGATTTGCCGCCCAGTTCCAGGCTCACGCCCTTCACGGTTTCTGCGGCACGTTGCATAACTTGAACACCGACGGCGTTGCTGCCGGTGAAGGAAATCTTGGCGATGCGCGGGTCAGCGGACAACGGCGCGCCGACCGCCAAACCAGTTCCGCAGACCAGGTTGAACACACCCTTGGGCAGACCGGCCTCGGCAATGATCGTCGCCAGTTCCAGTTCTGGCAGCGGTGTCACTTCGGACGGCTTAAGCACCACGCAGCAACCGGCGGCCAGGGCCGGGGCGAGTTTCCAGGCGGTGGTGACCATCGGGAAATTCCACGGCACGATCAGGCCGACCACACCGCAGGGTTCGCGGCGCACACGAGCGCTGAAGTCGTCGGTTGGCAGCTCCACATTGCTGTCTTGCTTGGCATCGAGACCTTCGGCTAAACCTGCGTAGTACTCGAAGGTGGCGATCACGTCGTCGACATCGATGGCGGCTTCAAACAGCGGCTTGCCGTTGTTACTCGACTGCAAATGCATCAACTGTTCGCGACCGGCCTGCACGCCCACAGCAATTTTGCGCAGGATCGCGCCGCGCTCGGTGCCGGTGGTTTCCGACCATTCCGTGAAGGCATTGGATGCGGCAGTGACGGCTTGATCGACCGCCAGCTCATCGCCGCCGTTAACTGTGGTCAACAGGGCTTCGGTTGCCGGGTTGATCACGCGCAGGTGTTCGTTGCCAGCGGACCATTGGCCGTCGATGAACAGACCGTTGAGTGCCGTTGGGAAAGTCATGCGGAAAGTCATTTCGACACCGCCTTCATCCACACAGCCTGATCGATTTCAATCAGGGTCGGCCCCTGGCGATCGGCAGCGGCGCGCAGAGCGCTGCGCAGTTGCTCGACACCGCAGACGGCTTCGGCTGCACAGCCCAGCGCCTTGGCCACACCAATGAAGTCGGGGGTGTAGATGTCGACGCCAACCGGCTCGATGGCGCGGTTGACCATGTATTTCTTGATCTCTTCGTAGCCCTGGTTATTCCACAGCAGGACGATCACCGGGGTGCGCGCTTCAACGGCGCTGGCCAGTTCCGGCAAGGTAAATTGCAGGCCGCCGTCGCCGATCAGGCACACCACTGGAGGACGCGCGCCGTTTTCAACGCTGCCGCCGAGCCAGGCGCCAATCGCTGCCGGCAAGGCGTAACCGAGGGTGCCGTAACCGGTGGACGAGTTAAACCAGCGACGCGGGCGCTCCGGGTTGAACGTCAGGTTGCCGGTGTACACCGGTTGGGTCGAATCGCCGACGAAGACTGCGTTTGGCAGTTCGTGCAAGACGGTTTCCAGGAAGCGGGTCTGGGCCAGGGTCGGAGCATCCCAGGTGGCAGCCAGTTCGTCGCGCAAGCGTGCGGCACGGACCTGGCCCCAATCGTTACGGCGCTCAGCCAGCGAGTGGTGGGACAGTTCGCTCAGCAAGGCTTGAGCCGCGTTGCGCGAGTCAGCCACCAACGCGACTTTCGGCGGGTAGTTGCGCACGGTCTGGTCGGGGTCGATGTCTACACGCAACAGCACGCCGGGAATCTCGAAACCGCCGGCGAAGGTCACGTCGTAATCGGTCTCGGCCAGTTCGGTGCCGATTGCCAATACCACGTCCGCTTCAGCCACCAAAGCACGAGTCGCGACCAGGCTTTGGGTCGAGCCGATCAGCAACGGATGGTTTGATTCGAGCATGCCTTTGGCATTGATGGTCAGGGCTACCGGGGCGTCCAGCAGTTCGGCCAGTTCAGTCAACTCGGCCGCGGCATCGATGGCGCCGCCACCGGCGAGAATCAGTGGGCGCTTGGCCCCGGCCAGCAGCGCGGTCATGCGGCTGATTGCACTCGGCGAGGCACCGGCGCGGTCGATGTTCACCGGGACGCTGGCGAGCAGGTCATCGGCCTCTTCGACCAATACGTCCAAAGGAATTTCGATATGAACCGGACGCGGACGGCCGGCCTGGAACAGCGCAAAAGCGCGAGCCAGGACGCCCGGCAATTCAGCCGCCGACATCAAGGTGTGGGAGAACGCCGCAACGCCACCGACCAATGCGCTCTGGTTTGGCAGCTCGTGCAGCTTGCCGCGACCGCCGCCCAACTGGCTGCGCGATTGCACGCTGGAGATCACCAGCATCGGGATCGAGTCGGCGTAGGCCTGGCCCATGGCGGTGGTGATGTTGGTCATGCCTGGGCCGGTGATGATGAAGCACACACCCGGTTTGCCGCTGGTGCGAGCGTAACCGTCGGCCATGAAACCGGCGCCCTGTTCGTGACGCGGAGTGACGTGGTTGATGCTCGAACGGGCGAGCCCGCGGTACAGCTCCACGGTGTGAACCCCGGGAATGCCGAACACCTGCTCAACCCCGTAATCTTCGAGTAACTTGACCAATACTTCGCCGCACGTCGCCATGTCTTTGCCCTTCTTGTTCGTTTGAGACGCCGGACCTGCGCAGTGTTTATGATGAGTGGGCAGGTCCAGGGATGACCTCATTGGAACGGGCGACACGTAGCCGCAACAATGGATAAAAAGTCATACTAGCCATGTCCTCACGTCATACCTTGGATCCCAATGAAACGATTGCCTCCCCTGCCGGCGCTGCACACTTTTCTGATTACCGCGCAGTGCTGCAACTTCACCCGTGCTGCTGAACAGCTGTACATCACCCAAGGTGCGGTGAGTCGGCAGATCGCCGGGCTGGAAGAACATCTGGGTTATGAACTGTTCATTCGCCAGGCCCGAGGCCTTGACCTGACTGCCGAAGGAAGGGAATGGCTGCCACGGGTCCAGCAGATTTTCGGCTTGATCGACGAGGCGGTGGAGCAGATCGGCGAGAAGCGCGAAACCCTGCAACTCAAGGCCCCGACGTGCGTCATGCGCTGGCTGTTGCCACGGTTGTTGCAGTGGCAACGGGAACGCCCGGATGTGCCGGTGGAATTGACCACCACGGTCAAACACGGCGTGGATTTTCATCGCGAGCAATTCGATGCAGCGGTGATGTACGGCGCACCGCCGGACAGCTCATTGGTGTCTCAACATTTGTTTGATGAACAGCTGACGCCGGTCTGTTCCAAGCCGTTGCTCGAAGGTCCGGTGCCGCTGCTGACGCCGGAGGATCTGGAGCAGCACATGCTGCTGCACCCGACCCGGGATGAACGGGACTGGAAGGCCTGGCTGGCCACCGCCGATATTCGCTTGAGCAATGTCGCCAAGGGTCAGCATTTCGAAACGCTGGACCTGGCGATGTCGATGGCATCCCAAGGGACAGGCGTGGCGATCGGGGATTGGTCGTTGATTGGCGATGATTTGAGTGCGGGGCGGCTGGTCATGCCGTTTGAATTGAAGGTGAAGACGGGGTTGGCGTATTACCTGGTTTTCCCCGAGAAACCCGGACCTTCGCCGAAGCTGCGTGAGTTGATGGGATGGTTGGTGGAGCAGGCTCAGAGCCGCTGAGCCCTGCAGGATTGGCGCGCATCCTGTGGGAGCGAGCTTGCTCGCGATAGCGGTTGATCATTCAACGAATATGTCGACTGACCCACCGCCATCGCGAGCAAGCTCGCTCCCACAGGTTTTCAGTGAACTCAATAACCGACGGTGAACCGCTGCCGAGGGTGCTTTGGCACTTCCACTTCATCCAGCATCGCAATCGCATAATCAGCAAAAGCAATCCAGCTCCGCCCTTCGCTACTCACCAGCAAATCATCCTTGCCGATCCGAAACGTCCCCGTGCGCTCACCTTCGACAAACTCTGCCGACGGCGACACAAAGGTCCAGTCCAGCTCTTTTTCCTGCCGCAGGTTTTCCAGAAACAGCGCACCCGCGCTGGCCTCAGCCTTGTACGCCTGCGGAAAACCCTCGCTGTCGATGACGCGGGTTCCGTCCGGCAGCAACAGCGAACCGGCACCGCCCACCACCAACAGACGTTTTACGCCGGCCTTCTGCACCGGCTCGATGACGGCGCTGGCAGGAAGGGTCGCGAAGTGCGCAGCGCTGATCACCACGTCATGGCCAGCGACTGCCGCTTGCAAGGCTTCGGCGTCCAGGGCATCCACATTTCTGCTCACCACACCGGCACGTTGGCCGATCTTCGACGTGTCGCGGGCGATGGCGGTGATGCTGTGACCACGACGCAGGGCTTCTTCCAGCAGTTGGCTACCGGCACGACCGGTGGCACCAATGATTGCGATCTTGCTCATGACGTTCTCCAGTGTTGATCAGTGAGAGTAGGTGAATCGGGTTACCACTTCATCTCGCCCTTGGCGACTTTGGCGCTCAGTTCAAGCGAGCTTTCTTCACCCAGCTTCGGGTAGCGTTTTTTCATCGCTGCGATCAGCGCGGCAGCGTCCTTTGCCTTCGCGGTTTCCTCGTCGAATGCCTTGATGTAATCGGCGGTGAACTGCACGGCGGCCAGCGAACGGGCGCTCTCACCGAGGTAATGACCCGGCACAATGGTTTTCGGTTTCAGGGTTTCGATGGCATGCAGCGTAGTCAGCCAATCGGCGTGGGACTGCGGCGTCTGGGTGTCAGCCATCCACACATGGATGTTTTCTGCGACGACGACGCCACCGACCACAGCCTTGATCGACGGAATCCAGACAAAGGTGCGATCCGGCTGCTTGCCCTCCAGACCCACTACCTGCAACTTCTGCCCTTCGAGCATCAGGCTGTCGCCTTTGAGTACATCCGGCACGATGGTTTTGGCAGGCACGTCGGTGCCCATTTTCGGCCCCCAGAACGCCAGTTTGCCGTCGACGGTTTTCTGGATGTGATCCACGGTCGGCTGCGAGGCGAGCACTTTGGCGTTGGGGAATGCGGCGGTCAGGGTCTCGAGGCCGAAGTAGTAATCCGGGTCACCGTGGCTGATGTAAATGGTGGTCAGTTGCTTGCCGCTGGCGCGGATCTTTTCGACCACTTGCTCGGCCTGGGATTTGCCAAATTGTGCATCCACCAAAATCGCGTCTTTCTCGCCGCTGACCAACACCGAGGTCACCGGGAAGATCGCCTTGTCGCCCGGGTTGTAGACGTCCAGGGTCAGGCTCGATGCAGCCGCTGCGTGGGCGGCGAAACCGAGGGTGGCGGTGGCCAGCAAAATACGTTTAAGCGAGGTGAAGCCGATCATCTGTTGCTCCGTTGTCGATGGCCAGGGTTGGCCGATGGCTCTGTAGGAGCTGACGAGTGAAACGAGACTGCGATCTTGTGACTTTGCTTCTTAAAGGCAAGATCAAAAGATCGCAGCCTCGTTTCACTCGTCAGCTCCTACAGGGGACAGAGCTTAGTTGCATGACTCAGTACAAAAAATGCGATGCTGGGACATAGTTTGTTTCTGAAAGTGAGCAAATGATGGATCGTCTACAAGCAATGCGGGTGTTCGTCACAGTGGTTGACCTCGGCAGCCAGTCGGCCGCCGCCGATCACCTGGACCTGTCACGGCCCGTGGTTTCGCGCTATCTGGCGGAGCTGGAGGATTGGGTCGGCGCACGCCTGATGCACCGCACCACGCGCAAGCTGAGCCTGACCGCTGCCGGCAGTGAAATCCTGCCCCGTTGTCGGCAGATGCTCGACCTGTCCACGGACATGCAAGCCGCCGTCAGCGAACCGGACGAGGCACCACGCGGCCTGTTGCGCATCAGCGTCAGCACTTCGTTCGGTCAGGCACAACTGGCGGATGCCATGGCCGCTTACGTCAAACGTTACCCTGGTGTAAGCATCGATATGCAGATGCTCGACCGCACGGTGAACCTGGTGGATGAGCGCATCGATCTGGCGATCCGCACCAGCAACGACCTGGACCCGAACCTGATCGCGCGGCGGTTGACCGTCTGCCGCTCGGTGATCTGCACCTCCCCCGCTTATCTGCTCGAACACCCGACACCGCTGCGGGTCGAGGATCTGAGCCAGCACAATTGCCTGACCCACTCCTACTTCGGCAAAAGCCTCTGGCATTTCGAGGAGGACGGTGAGCAGGTGTCAGTGCCGGTGCAGGGCAACATCAGCGCCAACGAAGCCAGCACGTTGTTGCGCGCGACGATGGCTGGCGCCGGGGTGGCGATGCTGCCCAGTTATCAGGCGGGCGTGCATATCCACAGCGGCGAACTGATCCGCCTGCTGCCCCACGCCGAACCCCGGCAAATGAACATTTACGCGGTGTATGCCTCACGCAAACACATGCCGGCGGCGTTGCGCAGCATGCTGGACTTTCTGGTGCTCAGATTTCCAGAAGAACCGGCGTGGGATATCGGCCTGTAACCAGATCAAATGTGGGAGCGGGCTTGCTCGCGAATGCGGTCGATCATTCAACATTGATGGCGACTGACCCACCGCTTTCGCGAGCAAGCCCGCTCCCACATGGGGATATTAGTGTTCTGAATGTCGGGTTACATGCGCAAGCCACGCGCCTGGCAACTCACAGGCACTGACCTATGCTCAAAGTAATACCGAAGGGTATTCGTTCAGAGGTCACGCCATGAACACCAAAACACGAAGATACCTCGCGATTTTCATCACCTGCGCAGCCACGCTCGCGCTGTATGGCACCGCGGCCTGGCGCGTTGAGCAGTTGCGACAACTGCCCCGTGAATACGCGAGCTGTAACTTCGAGCGCTGCATTCCCCACAACGCGACCCTCAACGCCCTCAAGTAACGAAGGGGATCAGGCCTCGTTGTCCTGATCGGCCTTCAAGCGGTCACGAAATGCCTTGGGCGAGATCCCCACTCGACGCCGGAACAGGCGCGTGAAGTTGGTCGGATCAGAGAACCCCAACACGTCGGACATTTCATAAATGGTCATGCTGGTATAGGTCAGCAAACGCTTGGCCTCCAGCAACTGACGCTCGTGCATGATCTGCAACGCCGGTTGTCCCGCCAGCTCACGGCAGGTGCCGTTGAGGTGTGACACCGAAATCCCCAGCCGATGAGCCAGGTCCTCGACTTTGACGTGTTGGCGATAGGTCTCTTCCACCAGTTGGATAAACCCGTTGAGGTATTCCCGGGCACGCTGCGGACGCTGGCTGGCGTTGCGACGGGAAATCACCTGGCGGCTGACCCACACCATGATCACGCTGACCAGCGAATGCATGAGCATTTCGCGAGCCGGTTGGTGGCCGGTGTACTCGTCTTGCAGCGCTGAAAACAGGCTGTTGAGGTATTCGCCTTCCTTGCCCGCCGGATAACTTTCGGCTTGGGCCAGGGCGTTCACCGAATTGCCGAGTTGCGCCTGAAGGTGGGCAACCAGCGGCGCGGCAAGGGTCACGACAAACCCTTCGACGTCCTCGGAAAACCGGTAGCCATGCACCGATAACGGCGGCAAAACCAGGATCGCCGGCTCGGTCAGTTGCGTACGTTTGCCTTCGATTTCAAGCTCTGCCTGACCTTTGAATACGAAGAGCAACTGGCACAAATCGGCGTGACGGTGGGGTTTGATTTCCCATTGATGTTCGCGGCTGCGTTTGGAAATGGTTTCACAGTGCAGCAAGTCCGGGGTCGGCCAATCCAGGCTTTCACCGTAGAGCTTGAACACTGGAATCGAAGGTAGGTCAGGCTTGTTCATCACTTCAATCCAGGCCTCGGGGGTAGGCGGGCGATAATCGCACCGATTGGCAGAATGTACAGGTATCGGCTCAGTTTTCCCCTTCAATTGACAGACTCGCGAGAGAAAAATGCAAGCACTCGATCCATAAAAATTACTCACCGGCCCTGGTCGCGTGAAGCTTGCGAGTCATAAAAACAATGAAAACGCTGAAAACCCAAATCGCCATCATCGGCGCCGGTCCGTCCGGTTTATTGCTCGGCCAATTGCTGCACAACGCCGGCATCGACACCCTCATTCTCGAACGCCAGACCCCGGACTATGTGCTTGGACGAATCCGTGCCGGCGTCCTCGAACAAGGCATGGTAGAGCTGTTGCGCCAGGCTGGGGTGGGTCAGCGCATGGACGCCGAAGGGCTGGTCCACACAGGCTTCGAACTGGCCCTCGACGCACGCCGGGTACACATCGATCTGCAAGCCCTGACCGGTGGCAAAACGGTGATGATCTACGGTCAGACCGAGGTCACTCGCGACCTGATGGCCGCTCGTCGGGAGGCCGGTGCGCAGACGATTTACGAGGCAAGCAACGTCGTTCCTCACGGGATGAAAACCGAAGAGTCGTTCGTGACTTTTGAGAAGGACGGCGAGCTGTATCGACTCGATTGCGACTACATCGCCGGGTGCGACGGTTTCCATGGCGTGGCCCGGCAGGCGATTCCTGCCGAGTGCCTGAACGTGTTCGAGCGGGTCTATCCGTTTGGCTGGCTGGGGATTCTTGCCGATACCCCGCCTGTTCACGAAGAGCTGGTTTATGCCAGGCATGAGCGCGGTTTTGCCCTGTGCAGCATGCGTTCGGCCACCCGCACCCGCTATTACCTCCAGGTGCCGGCCGACGAGCACGTCGAGAACTGGTCTGATCAACGCTTCTGGGATGAACTCAAATCCCGTCTGCCTGGCGCGTTGGCAGCGTCGTTGGTCACTGGACCTTCCATCGAAAAAAGCATCGCGCCGTTACGCAGTTTTGTCGTCGAACCGATGCAGTACGGGCGGATGTTTTTGGTCGGCGACGCTGCGCACATCGTCCCACCCACCGGCGCCAAGGGCCTGAACCTGGCGGCCAGCGACGTCAGTACGCTGTTCAACATTCTGCTGAAGGTTTACCGAGAAGGCCGTGTGGATTTGCTGGAGAAGTACTCCGAGGTCTGTTTGCGCCGGGTGTGGAAAGCCGAAAGGTTTTCCTGGTGGATGACCTCGATGCTGCACCGTTTCGAGGATAACGACGCCTTCAGTCAGCGCATCGCCGAGTCGGAACTGGCGTACTTCGTCGACTCCGAGGCTGGTCGAAAAACCATTGCAGAAAATTACGTCGGCCCTCCGTACGAGGCTATCGAATAGCCTGCTATCGACTTACACTGGCGAGCATCCCCGCTCGCCTTGCTCCTTGCGGGTCAATCACTGTCCGCAGGTTCTAACCCGTGACCAATCTCAACCAGCCTGAAACGCCCAAACCGGCCATTCGCAGCGTGTTGATCGCCCTGATGCTGGCAATCTTTCTGGGCGCGCTGGACCAGACCATCGTCGCGGTGTCGATGCCGGCCATTTCCGCACAATTCAAGGACGTCAGCCTGCTCGCCTGGGTGATTTCCGGCTACATGGTGGCGATGACGGTGGCCGTGCCGATCTACGGCAAATTGGGCGATCTGTACGGTCGCCGCAAGTTGATGCTGTTTGGCATGGGGCTGTTCACGGTCGCTTCGCTTTTCTGCGGCATGGCCCAGAGCATGGAGCAGCTGGTGCTGGCGCGGATACTTCAAGGCATCGGCGCTGGCGGTATGATTTCGGTCAGCCAGGCGATCATCGGCGACATCGTGCCGCCCCGGGAGCGCGGCCGCTATCAAGGCTATTTCAGCAGCATGTACGCCGTGGCCAGCGTGGCCGGACCGGTACTCGGTGGCTACATGACCGAGTACCTGTCGTGGCGCTGGGTGTTCTTGATCAATCTTCCATTGGGCCTCGGTGCCTGGCTGGTGGCCAATCGAACGCTGGTGGGTTTGCCAGTGCCACAACGCAAACCGATCATCGATTACCTCGGCACGTTGCTGATGATCATCGGCTTGACCGCCTTGTTGCTGGGCATCACCCAGGTCGGTCAGGGCCATTCGTGGCGCAGCGCCGAAGTGCTGGGCCTGCTCGGTTGTGCGGTGTTGGTTCTGGCGCTGTTCGTCTGGCATGAACGCCGGGCGCGGGAGCCGCTGCTGCCGATGCATTTGTTCGCCAACCGGAATGCGATCCTGTGCTGGTGCACGATCTTCTTCACCAGTTTCCAGGCGATCTCGCTGATTGTGTTGATGCCGCTGCGCTTCCAGAGCGTTACCGGCGCCGGGGCCGACAGCGCCGCGCTGCACCTGTTGCCGCTGGCGATAGGTTTGCCGATCGGTGCGTATTTCGCCGGCCGCCGGACCTCGGTGACCGGGCGCTACAAACCCATGATCCTGACCGGGGCCCTAATCATGCCTATCTCGATTCTCGGTATGGCGTTCAGTCCTCCCCAGGCCTTTGTGCTCAGTAGTCTGTTTATGTTGCTCAGCGGGATCGCTAGCGGCATGCAGTTCCCGACGTCCTTGGTCGGTACGCAGAACTCGGTGACACAACGGGACATCGGTGTCGCCACCAGCACCACCAACCTGTTCCGCTCACTGGGCGGCGCGGTGGGTGTGGCCTTGATGTCAGCCCTGCTGTTGGCGTTGTTACAGGACTCAAGTTTTGCCCACCTGGCCGGCTCTTCGATGATTGCCGAGGGCAGTTCGGGGAACGTCTTGCTCGATGGTTTGAACGCCGCGCCGGGGGATGCGCAGAACGCCTTGCGCGCCGAGCTGCTGCTGACCTTTCAACATTTGCTGATGGTCAGTGCGGCGGTGTCGCTGCTGGGGCTGGCGGCGGCGGTTGCCATGCCGAATATGGTGTTGCGGGGGCGCGAGGATAAGGTTCGATAGACGGACCGAGTCGCCTGCATTCGCGAGCAAGCCCGCTCCCACATTGGATCTCCGTCGTACACAAATGCTGTGATCACTGAAGATCTACTGTGGGAGCGGCGGTGCGACGATTCGACTTGCTCGCGAAAGCGGTGTGTCAGGCACCGCCATTCAAGGGCTGTAATACCCGACAGCCACCAGAAAATGCCCGACCTTTTTCAGGTAGGCATGCTTGTCCTCGACCTTGCCGTCGGACCAGTTCTGCCAGCGGTATTCGGCCCGAGCATCACGCCCTTGGTGTCGACCACGAACACGTAACGATCCTTGTCGACAAACTCGCCCTGACGGCTGAAAGCAGCGAAGGCCTTGTCGCCATTGTCGTGGTAGTACGCCAGGGCTTTTTCCAGCAGGGCTTTGGCAGCCTGGCTGTCGTCCTTTTCCGTGCCGGCAGCTGAACCTGGCCTCGTTCTTGTTGGTGTTCAAGAGCGTAGACGGCTTGGGATTTGTACGAATATTCAGGAAAGCACAGAGCGAGCAGCTGTCGAAGGCTGCGTTCGGCTCTGTAGCAGCTGTCGAGCCCCAGCGAGGCTGCGTTCGGCTGCGAAGCAGTCGTAAATCAATCAACGCGGTGCTTCAGGTAAACCGAGTTAATTGAATTGACGACTGCTGCGCAGCCGAACGCAGCCTCGCTGGGGCTCGACAGCTGCTACACAGGCCGGTTGAAGGCTCACTGCCTTGCGCGCAGCTGCTGCTGCAAATTCTGGATCTGCGCCTGAAGGGTGTTGATGTTGCGGGTGACCTGGCTACGGAAGGCGTCGAACTCGGCGGTATTGGTCCCGCCTGGCGTCGCGGCCGGGCGATTGTCCTGTTGGCTTTTGAGGACAATGACTTCCTGCTCCAGACGCTCGATGGCGGCGCTCGGGTTGCCTTGTTTCTTCAGTGCAACGATGTCAGAGCCAAGGCTTTTAAGTTGCGCGTCGAATTTGTCTGTGTCCGCCGGGTTGCTTTTCAGCACGGCTACATCGCTGTTCAAGACTTTGACCTGAGCCTGCAATTGAATGGTGGCGGCCTGTTGTTCGGTGCCTTGCGCGGTTATCTGCGCCAAGCGCTTATCCAGATCGGTGGTCTGTGCACTCATCTGCGCCAGGCGTTTGTCCAGATCGGTGGTCTGGCCGACAACGCCTTGCTGTTGTTTGCTTTGATCCTGGAGCTTGCTTTCCAGCTGTTTGATTTGCAGCTTCAAGGCTTCACTGTCGCTGCTGACGTTGGTCTGACTGGCGACAACCTTGCCGGAAATGTCCTGCAAGCGCCCCGCCGCATCCTCACTGATACGCGCGAAACTTTCCTGGGTCGCCACCAATTGCTGTTCCATCAGCGAGAGCTGCTGGAAGCTCCACCAGGCAAGGCCTGCAAAAGCAAAGAACAAGGCGCCAACCAGCGCCCACAGCGGGCCGGTGCTCGCGCTTTTGACTTTGACGACTGGCGCGGGCCGCGAATGCACGGTGGTGCGAGCGGTGGTCGGAAAATCATCGTCGTCGAGGCTGTCGGCACGCAGGCTCGGTACATCGTCGAAGTCGTCGTTGGCATCGTTACGCATGGACATTGAGTCAACCTTTGTGGAACGCGGTGATGGCTTGATGCGGCGCAGTATAACCCCCACTGCCGCATCGATTGACCCTCAACCCCGAACTCGGTTCAGTGTGCGGCGCTAACCCGCGCGTCAGCGAATGTCCTGGGCCTTCCACCAGCCGCAGAATTCATCGAGGGCGGTCCAGAGACTGACTTTCGGATCGTAGTCCAGATAATGCCGGGCGCGGCTGATGTCCAGGGTGAAATTTTTGTTCATCACCTGCATACCCAGGCGCGACAGGGTCGGTTCGGGACGACCCGGCCACAACTTGCACACCCCCTCGTTGAGCGCCGCTACGGTGTAGGCCAATCCGTAGGAACGGTAGCGCGTGACCTGTGGGACATCCATCTTGCGCATCACGTAATTGACCACGTCCCACAACGGCACCGGCTTGCCGTTGCTGATGTTGTAGGCCTTGCCCAAGGCCGAACCACTGGCCAGCAAACTGCTGAGCAACGCTTCATTGAGGTTTTGCACGCTGGTGAAATCAACCTTGTTCAGGCCGTTGCCGATGATCGCGAGCCGTCCTTTACGCTGCATTTTCAGCAGCCGCGGAAAGATGCTCATGTCGCCAGCCCCCGTCACGAAACGCGGGCGCAGGGCCAGGGTTTCGAGGCCGAACTCCTGAGCGCCGAAAACTTTTTGCTCGGCCAGGTATTTGGTCGCGGCGTAGGGATGCTTGAAGCGCTTGGGCACCTGTTCTTCGGTCAGCCCCAGGTGATCGCGGCCATCGAAGTAGATCGACGGCGACGACAAGTGAACCAGTCGTCGAACCCGCTGTTTCAGGCAGGCCTCGACCACGTTTTCAGTGACCTGGACATTGCCTTGATGGAAATCCTGATAACGCCCCCACAAACCGACCGCACCGGCGCAATGCACCACGGCTTCGACGTCTGAGCACAGGTCGCGTGCCAGTTCCGGGTCGCTCAAGTCACCCTGGGTGAACTCGGCGCCACGGCGCACCAGATGCTCCACACTTTCGGCCCGGCGACCGTTGACCCGCACGTCCAGGCCCTGCTCCAGGGCAAAACGCGCAAAGCGCCCGCCAATGAAGCCGCTTGCGCCGGTAACCAGAATCTTCATGAATTGCTCCGAATATTTCGTTTTGCGTATTGCGTGAGGTCTTGACGCTGCCCGTCAGTCCAACGGCACCAGCCATTGCTTCGACGAACGCACCAACTGATCGGTGAGCAACCCCAGCAACTGACCGCCATTGCGCCAATGATGCCAGTACAGCGGCACATCGATCGGCTTATCGGGCAAAAGCTCTACCAATACACCGCGTTCCAGTTGCTCGCGCACCTGCAGTTCAGGCACCAGGCCCCAACCGAGTCCCGCTTCCGTGAGGCGGATGAAACCTTCGGACGAGGGGCATAGATGGTGTTCGAATCCGCCATCGACGCCGAGGGACGCGAGGTAGCGATGCTGTAGGAAATCGTCCGGGCCAAAGACCAGCGCGGGGGTTTTCGACAACAGATCGGCGCGTACACCTTCAGGAAAATGCCGGGCGATAAATGCTGGGCTGGCCAGCGCACGGTAGCGCATGGCCCCCAGCAAAACGCTGCGCGCGCCGGCCACCGGGCGCTCGCTGGCGCAGACGCACGCCGCGACTTCACCGGCGCGCATGCGTTTGAGGCCGACAGTCTGGTCTTCGACCACTAGATCCAGCAGCAGATGCTGTTCCGCGCAAAAATCCCCGACCGCCACGGCCCACCACGTGGCGAGGCTGTCGGCATTCAAGGCGATGCGCAGACGTTCCGGCAGACCTTCTTCATCGAGTGCCGGCACCAGGGTTTGCAAGTCCCGTTCAAGCAAACGCACTTGCTGCACATGGTTGAGCAGCCGTCGGCCGATTTCGGTCGGGGCCGGCGGTGTCACCCGCACCAGCACTGGTTGGCCGACTCGCGCCTCGAGTAATTTGATGCGCTGGGAGATCGCCGATTGCGACAAGCCGAGCACCTGGGCCGCACGTTCGAACCCGGCCTGCTCGACCACCGCGGCCAAGGCAGAAAGCAATTTATAGTCGAACATCAGTTTTCCTAATGAGCGATCAGCATGATTGGTTTTTCTTATACAGCCTGACACCGGAGAATAGCCAGCAAGAACTCTTGAACAAGGATCATCGACATGGCTGGCGAAACTTCATTGGCAACCTTGCTGCGCAGCATGAGCCCGCAGCTCAACGTCGGCGAATACGTGTTCTGCACCCTGCGCGACGGCCAGTTGCCGGCAGGCCTTGAGATTGTCGGCAGCTTTCGCGAGCAGGAAGGTCTGACAGTGATTCTGGAACGTTCCCACGCCGAGAAGGCCGGATTCAGTTTCGATTACGTCACGGCCTGGATCACCTTGAACGTGCACTCGGCCCTCGAAGCCGTCGGCCTGACCGCCGCGTTCGCCACGGCATTAGGCCAGGCGGGCATCAGCTGCAACGTGATTGCCGGCTATTACCACGACCATTTATTCGTCGGCCAGGCCGATGCCGAACGCGCCCTGCACGTGCTGCGGGATCTGGCGGCCAACGCGGAGTAAACATCTTATGTGGCAAAGCTATGTGAACGGCCTGTTAGTGGCCGCGGGGCTGATCATGGCGATCGGCAGTCAGAATGCGTTTGTGTTGGCTCAGAGCCTGAGGCGTGAACATCACCTTCCGGTGGCGGCGTTGTGCGTAACGTGCGATGCACTGTTAGTCGCCGCTGGCGTGTTCGGCCTGGCGACCGTGCTGGCGCAAAACCCGACTCTATTGGCAGTCGCCCGTTGGGGTGGCGCGGTATTTCTGATTTGGTATGGCAGTCAGGCGCTGCGTCGGGCCTGCTCGAAACAGAGCCTGCAACAGGGCGAAAGCCAGACCGTGCGCTCGCTGCGCGCGGTGATGCTCAGTGCTTTGGCCGTAACGCTGCTTAACCCGCACGTTTATCTGGATACCGTGTTGCTGATCGGCTCCCTCGGCGCCCAACAAACCGAGCCCGGCGCTTATGTCATGGGGGCGGCCAGTGCGTCATTGCTGTGGTTTTTCACCCTGGCGCTCGGCGCGGCGTGGTTGGCGCCATGGTTGGCTCGGCCAAGTACCTGGCGAATTCTCGATATGCTGGTGGCGGTCATGATGTTCACAGTGGCCTTTCAATTAATCGTCGCCAGCTGATTATTCCAAAAGGCTCTGGAACCTCTATTCCACACAGTTGTTGCGTGGTTATGCCGCACCCCCGGTGCTATGATCCGATCCGATGCGCCGAAAAGAGTACAAACTCCCCGGCGCTTGTCTGGCCGCCCGTGATCGGCCTTGCGCTCACCGCAACTGACCTGATTAGGAGAATCATCATGGCTTTCGAATTGCCGCCGCTGCCTTACGCACACGATGCCCTGCAGCCGCACATTTCCAAGGAAACTCTGGAATACCACCACGACAAGCACCACAACACCTATGTCGTGAACCTGAACAACCTGGTGCCAGGCACCGAGTTCGAAGGCAAGACTCTGGAAGAAATCGTCAAATCTTCCTCGGGCGGTATCTTCAACAACGCCGCTCAGGTCTGGAACCACACCTTCTACTGGAACTGCCTGGCGCCAAACGCCGGCGGTCAACCAACCGGCGCACTTGGCGACGCGATCAACGCAGCCTTCGGTTCGTTCGACAAGTTCAAGGAAGAGTTCAGCAAGACTTCCATCGGCACCTTCGGTTCCGGTTGGGGCTGGCTGGTGAAAAAGGCTGACGGTTCCCTGGCCCTGGCCAGCACCATCGGCGCCGGCAACCCGCTGACCAACGGCGACACCCCGCTGCTGACCTGCGACGTCTGGGAGCACGCTTACTACATCGACTACCGCAACCTTCGTCCAAAATACGTCGAAGCGTTCTGGAACCTGGTCAACTGGAAATTCGTGGCTGAGCAGTTCGAAGGCAAAACCTTCACCGCTTAAGATCGATACCCATAAAAAACCCGGCTTAGGTCGGGTTTTTTTATGGGCGGTGGAAATGTGGTGCCTGGGCGGCCGCCTTCGCGAGCAGGCTCGCTCCCACAGGGGGAATACATTTCAAAGGTGGGAGCGGGCTTGCTCGCGAAGAACGATAACACGGTCAACCTGACGGAATGCCTAGCCCTGTGGGTCGACGATATCCAAAGCCCTATTCACAGCAAGGTCCGCCAGCATGACGATCTGGGCAATGGCCAACGCCGTACTGCGCTGGGAGCCGGTCAGGTAGGTGGCGAAATCACTGGCCAAGACGTTGGCTGAAGCCAATGACTCACAGGCGTGAGCCAGGAGGGATTCGGTATCCATGTCGGGGGCGATCATGAACATAGTGTTGGGACTGTAGGGTTTGGTGGTGTTGAAGGGGGGATCGGGGATTAATTTATCCAAGGGAATGCCTATGCGTTGGGTGCCAATCCCTTGCCGTTTCTCACGCGACGAAGAGGTGGCAGCTATGTGCGAGGTGAGAAACCGGTCATAGACACCCGGCCAGACCGAAGTCTGCCCGCACACAGCCGCCATAACGCATTTGCAGCAGATAAGCAGGCGGCAATTATGCGGATAGTGGCGCTGGATGACTATGACTTGCCGGGTTCTCACACCCGATCGCTGAGTTTTCAGCGACAGCCAAAGATTATTGACCCCGCTTCCGACATGCAACCTGAAAATCTCGTGGGAAAGTTCTACCGACTTCCTACACAACAAAAACCCCTGTGGGAGCGAGCCTGCTCGCGATGGCGGCAAGTCAGCCATGTTGGTATTGGATGCGCCGCCATCTTCGCGAGCAGGCTCGCTCCCACAGTGAATTGATGTGTGACAGGAAGAAACAGGTCGGCTGTCAGGCCGCCTTCGCGGGCAAGCCATGCTCCTACAAAATCAAAAGCAGAAGCAGCTCGGCGTGCACCGCTCCGCCCCTCACCACTCAACAGGCCGAGCGTTAGCTCGCCTGCAGCTCTTGATCTTGATCCACCCGCCCCTTCGGGAGGCTGAGTGGAGGTGTTCATCTGGGGGGTAGGCGCGCAGCGCCGTTCGACGAAGTCGAACACATCGAGAGGAGGTCGAAGCGAAGCCGACCGGAGGCGATGCCCCCAGATGAATGCCGGAGCGAAGGAACGCCGAGCCTAGGCGAGGGGCCGGACGCTTGGGGCGAGACCTTTGGTTACTTTGGGGCGTTTGCCAAAGTGACACGCCGTAAGGGCGGAACCATAGGTGGCCGTTACCGCAGAAATGGATATGTACTCGGTCAACCAACAGCTTGGTCGGCTGACAGGCCGCCATCGCGAGCAAGCTCGCTCCCACATTCAAAACGTGTACATCCGCAGAAACCAGGGCGATTTCCCACGATGAAACCAGCCTTCAGCCCCTTGCCCCAACGCCACAGCCGTCTAACATCAACCAAACGGAAAATATGTCCAAATCCCCCTCAAGTTGAAGGACTCAACAACCGACACAGTACAAATAGCGCAAATACTCCCAACGACAGCATTTCGGCCAAGCTACAGGCAAAACCCCATGTGATTGATTGTCCCTTTGACTGCCATCACCGGATTGCCAATACTCACGGCAACTTGACGCTACCCGCACGGAACAAGGAATGACTCTTTGAAGCTGGAACTCAAGAACAGCTTGTCGGTGAAGTTGCTTCGGGTCGTGCTCCTGTCGGCATTGATCGTCGGCGTGGTCTTGAGCTGCGCGCAGATCGTTTTCGATGCCTATAAAACACGCCAGGCCGTGGCCAGCGATGCCCAACGCATCCTCGACATGTTCCGCGACCCCTCGACCCAGGCCGTCTACAGCCTGGACCGGGAAATGGGCATGCAGGTGATCGAAGGCCTGTTTCAGGACGACGCTGTGCGCAAGGCCTCCATTGGCCATCCCAACGAAGCCATGCTCGCGCAAAAGTCTCGCGAGCTGCAGCATTCCGACAGTCGCTGGCTGACCGACCTGATCCTCGGCAAGGAACGCACCTTCACCACCCAACTGGTCGGTCGCGGCCCTTACAGCGAGTATTACGGCGACTTGAGCATCACCCTCGACACCGCCACCTACGGCCAGGGTTTCATCGTCAGTTCGGTGATCATCTTCATCTCCGGCGTGTTGCGTGCGATGGCCATGGGGCTGGTGCTGTACCTGGTCTATCACTGGCTGCTGACCAAGCCGCTGTCGCGGATCATCGAACACCTCACGGAAATCAATCCGGATCGCCCCAGCGCACACAAAATCCCGCTACTCAAGGGGCATGAAAAGAACGAACTGGGGATCTGGATCAACACCGCCAACCAGTTGCTCGAGTCAATCGAGCGCAACACCCATTTGCGCCACGAAGCGGAAAACAGTCTGCTACGCATGGCCCAGTACGACTTCCTCACCGGCCTGCCGAACCGCCAGCAATTGCAGCAACAACTGGACAAAATCCTGGTAGACGCCGGCAGGTTGCAACGTCGGGTCGCGGTATTGGTGGTCGGCCTCGACGACTTCAAGGGCATCAACGAACAATTCAGCTACCAGACCGGCGACCAACTGCTGCTGGCCCTGGCCGATCGCCTGCGAGCTCACAGTGGACGCCTTGGCGCCCTCGCCCGCCTCGGCGGCGACCAGTTCGCCCTGGTTCAGGCCGACATCGAACAACCCTACGAAGCGGCCGAACTGGCCCAAAGCATTCTCGATGACCTGGAAGCGGCATTTGCCCTCGATCATCAGGAGATTCGCCTGCGCGCCACCATCGGCATCACCCTGTTCCCCGAGGACGGTGACAGCACCGAGAAGCTGCTGCAAAAAGCCGAGCAGACCATGACCCTGGCCAAGACTCGCTCGCGCAACCGTTATCAGTTCTATATCGCCAGCGTCGACACCGAAATGCGCCGCCGTCGCGAGCTGGAAAAAGACCTGCGCGACGCCTTGGCCCGTGGCCAGTTCTACCTCGTCTACCAGCCGCAGGTCAGCTATCGCGATCACCGGGTGGTGGGTGTCGAGGCGCTGATTCGCTGGCAGCATCCCGAGCACGGGCTGGTCCCGCCGGACTTGTTCATCCCCCTGGCCGAGCAGAACGGCACTATCATCGCCATCGGCGAATGGGTGCTGGATCAGGCGTGCAAGCAATTGCGCGACTGGCATGACCAGGGTTTCGTCGACCTGCGCATGGCGGTGAATCTGTCCACAGTGCAGCTGCACCACGCCGAGTTGCCACGGGTGGTCAACAACCTCCTGCAGATGTACCGCCTGCCACCGCGCAGCCTGGAGCTGGAAGTCACCGAAACCGGCCTGATGGAAGACATCAGCACGGCCGCACAGCACCTGCTGAGCCTGCGCCGCTCCGGTGCGCTGATCGCGATCGACGACTTCGGCACCGGTTACTCGTCATTGAGCTATCTGAAAAGCCTGCCGCTGGACAAGATCAAGATCGACAAGAGCTTCGTTCAGGACCTGCTCGATGACGACGATGATGCGACCATCGTTCGGGCCATCATCCAGCTGGGCAAGAGCCTGGGCATGCAGGTGATTGCCGAAGGCGTGGAAACCGCCGAGCAAGAGGCCTACATCATCTCCGAGGGCTGTCACGAAGGTCAGGGCTATCTCTACAGCAAGCCGCTGCCGGCGCGGGAATTGAGCGCGTATCTGAAACAGGCCCAGCGCAGCAATGCGGCTATTTTGTAAAACATCAAAAGATCGCAGCCTCGTTTCACTCTGTAGGAGCTGTCGAGTGAAACGAGGCTGCGATCTCTTGATCTACGACACAACTCCCGCCTGAATAAGAAATATTTCCAGGTACAGCCCTTTACAGATAATGCGAAAGATTTGCATTATGTCGCAGTTTTGCGCGCTTGCTGCGCCATTCCACCCTTCTCGAAGCAGGATGTTCGCCATGATTCGTATGCCTCTGGCTACCGCCAGTCTGTTGGCCATCGCTATTTCCCTCGCCGGTTGTGGCGAAGGCAAAGACAAAGCTGCCGCTGCGCAAGCACCGACTCCGGCCGCCAGCACCACGGCCCCGGCGGCTGCACCTGCCGCTGCCAGTAAAGTCGATGAAGCCGCGGCCAAAGCCGTTGTCGCGCATTACGCCGACATCGTCTTCGCCGTTTACAGCGATGCCGAATCCACCGCGAAGACCCTGCAAACCGCCGTCGACGCCTTCCTCGCCAAGCCGAACGCCGACACCCTGAAAGCCGCCAAGGCTGCCTGGATCGCTGCCCGCGTTCCTTACCTGCAGAGCGAAGTGTTCCGCTTCGGCAACACCATCATCGACGACTGGGAAGGTCAGGTGAACTCTTGGCCACTGGACGAAGGCCTGATCGACTACGTCGACAAATCCTACGAGCACGCACTGGGTAACCCGGGCGCCACGGCCAACATCATCGCCAACACCCAGGTTCAGGTCGGCGAAGACAAGGTCGATGTGAAAGACATCACCCCGGCAAAACTTGCCAGCCTGAACGAGCTGGGTGGTTCCGAGGCCAACGTCGCCACCGGCTACCACGCGATCGAATTCCTGCTCTGGGGCCAGGATTTGAACGGCACCGGCCCTGGCGCCGGCAACCGTCCAGCTTCCGACTACCTGGAAGGCAAAGGCGCAACCGGCGGTCATAACGATCGTCGTCGCGCTTATCTGAAGTCCGTGACCCAACTGCTGGTCAGTGACCTGGAAGAAATGGTCGGTAACTGGAAGCCGAACGTGGCCGACAACTACCGCGCCACCCTGGAAGCCGAGCCAGCTGAATCCGGCCTGCGCAAAATGCTGTTCGGCATGGGCAGCCTGTCCCTGGGCGAACTGGCGGGCGAGCGCATGAAGGTTTCCCTGGAAGCCAACTCCCCGGAAGACGAACAGGATTGCTTCAGCGACAACACCCACAACTCGCACTTCTACGATGCCAAAGGCATTCGTAACGTGTACCTGGGCGAATACACCCGCGTCGACGGCACCAAAATGACCGGCGCCAGCCTGTCGTCCCTGGTGGCCAAAGCCGACCCGACTGCCGACACCGCGCTCAAAGCCGACCTGGCCGCCACCGAAGCCAAAATCCAGATCATGGTCGATCACGCCAACAAGGGTGAGCACTACGACCAACTGATCGCCGCCGGCAACACCGCTGGCAATCAGATCGTCCGCGACGCTATCGCTTCCCTGGTCAAGCAGACCGGTTCGATCGAAGCCGCCGCTGGCAAACTGGGCATCAGTGACCTGAACCCGGACAACGCTGATCACGAGTTCTGATCAACGCTGGCTGAATAAAAAGGCGACCTTCGCAGGTCGCCTTTTTTATCCCTGCCCAAAATCGGGTTTCACACCGGTCAAAATGTGGGAGCGGGCTTGCTCGCGAAGGGGCCATCACAGACAACATCTCCAGTGCGGCAAACACCGCTTTCGCGAGCAAGCCCGCTCCCACAGGGGATTGCGGTTTTCCAGAAAAACCCTGCTCCACATCAACCAAACGATAATTCCTCTTATTCAATCTCCCCTGCCCTGTTAGACTTTGCGCCCCTTGTTTTGCTCGTCTTGCAGGATGTCCGATGCCCTCGCTGCCTCTTCGCTTGTCCGCACTGTTTCTGGCCCTGGGCCTGAGTGCCTGCGATGACGCCCCGCGCTTTACCCAAGCCGAACCCGGTGAAGCCCGGTCCGGTGGCAGCGCAACCGTGCGCAAGACCGATCAGAACTCATTTTCCCTGCCGTCCGCCAATCTGCCGCCGTCACGGCGCGTGGACTTCAGTGTCGGCAACAGTTTTTTCCGTAATCCCTGGGTGATCGCGCCGTCGACCACCACCGCCCGGGATGGCCTCGGGCCGTTGTTCAACACCAACGCGTGCCAGGGCTGCCACATCAAGGACGGCCGCGGTCATCCGCCCACGCCTGATGCGCAGAACGCCGTGTCGATGCTGGTGCGCCTGTCGATTCCCGATACGCCGGCGTATGCCAACGTCATCAAGCAACTCGGTGTCGTCCCGGAGCCGGTCTACGGCGGACAATTCCAGGATATGTCCGTGCCGGGTGTCGTGCCGGAAGGCAAAGTGCGCGTCGATTACACGCCCGTTCCGATTCGTTTCAAGGACGGCACCGAAGTCGAGTTGCGCAAGCCGACGTTGCAAATCACCCAACTCGGCTACGGCCCGATGCACCCTGACACCCGTTTCTCGGCCAGGGTTGCACCGCCAATGATTGGCCTCGGCCTGCTCGAAGCGATTCCCGACGAAGCGATCCTGGCCAATGCCGAGGCTCAGGCAAAAGACAAAAACGGCATCGCCGGACGCCCGAACCGGGTCTGGGATGACGCGCAGCAAAAAACCGTTCTCGGGCGATTTGGCTGGAAGGCCGGCCAACCAAACCTCAATCAACAGAATGTTCACGCGTTCTCCGGCGACATGGGCCTCACCACCAGCCTGAGACCCGTTGATGACTGCACCGACGCGCAAACCGCCTGCAAACAGGCACCGAATGGCAATGGCCCGGATGGCGAGCCGGAAGTCAGCGACAACATCCTGCGCCTGGTGCTGTTCTACAGCCGTAACCTCGCCGTACCGGCCCGCCGCGATGTCAGCGCCCCCGAGGTGCTGGCCGGCAAGACTCTGTTTTTCCAGGCCGGATGCCAGTCCTGCCACACCCCGAAATACACCACCGCCGCCAACGCCGCAGAACCTGAACTGGCCAATCAAGTGATTCGCCCTTACAGCGATCTGCTGCTGCACGACATGGGCGACGGTCTGGCCGACAACCGTAGCGAATTCCAGGCCAGTGGCCGCGACTGGCGCACCCCGCCGTTGTGGGGCATCGGCCTGACACAGGCGGTCAGTGGCCACACCCAGTTCTTGCACGATGGCCGCGCCCGCAATCTGCTCGAAGCCGTGCTCTGGCATGGCGGCGAAGCAACAGCGGCGCAACAACAGGTTTTGTCTTTCAATGCCGAGCAGCGCGCTGCGTTGCTGGCGTTCTTGAATTCCCTTTAATACGTATTCCATAGCGGGAGCCCGACATGTTCCGTCCCAAATTGTTGTTCACCAGCCTTGCCGCGCTAGCCTTGGGCGCCTGTTCGCCTCAGGATCCGCAGGCCGTCACGTCGGCGGCCATCGCCAAGTCGGTGATCCTGCCGACCTACACGCGTTGGGTTGAAGCCGACCGCCAATTGGCCGTCAGCGCCCTCGCCTACTGCGAAGGCAAGGAAAACCTCGACACCGCCCGCGCCGACTTCCTGCACGCGCAGAAAGCCTGGGCCGAGCTGCAACCGCTGCTGATCGGGCCGCTGGCCGAGGGCAATCGCGCCTGGCAGGTGCAGTTCTGGCCGGACAAGAAAAACCTCGTCGGCCGTCAGGTCGAGCAACTGGTCACCGCACAGCCGCAGATCGATGCCGCTGCCCTGGCCAAGTCCAGCGTTGTGGTTCAAGGCCTTTCCGCCTACGAATACATCCTGTTCGACAGCAAGCCAGACGTGGCCAACGACGCGCAGAAAGCCAAATACTGCCCGCTGCTGAAAGCGATTGGCGAGCGTCAGAAACAGCTGGCCGAAGAGATCCTGAAAACCTGGAACAACACCGACGGCATGCTCGCGCAATTGAGCAAATTCCCGAACCAGCGCTACGCCGATTCCCACGAAGCCATCGCCGATCTGTTGCGCGTGCAAGTCACCGCCCTCGACAGCCTGAAGAAAAAACTCGGCACGCCGATGGGCCGTCAGACAAAGGGTGTGCCACAACCGTTCCAGGCCGATGCATGGCGCAGCCAGTCGTCCCTGACCGGCCTCGAAGCCAGCCTCGCCGCCGCCAAAACGGTATGGGAAGGCGTCGACAACAAAGGCCTGCGCGGCCTGTTGCCGAGCGAGCAAAAACCTTTAGCCGACAAGATCGACGCCGCTTACGCCGCGTCCCTGAAACTGTTCGCCAGCAACCAGCGCTCGCTGACCGAGATGCTCAACGACGATGCCGGTCGCCAGCAACTCAACGACCTCTACGACAGCCTCAACGTCGTCCACCGCCTGCACGAAGGCGAACTGGCCAAGGCGCTAGGCATTCAACTGGGCTTCAACGCCAACGACGGTGACTGATGAGGGCAAGTTCCATGCTGCGACGCCAGGCTCTGACGTTAGGTAGTTTGCTGCTGGGTGCGATGACACTGGGCGGCTGGACGCTGTTCAAGCAAAAGGACAAAAGCCCGCTGCTGCTCTCGGCGCGGGACGACACCGACGGCAAACACTACGCCGTCGGCTATCGGCTGGACGGCACCCGGGTGTTTGCCACCCAGGTCGGCCAGCGTTGCCACGACATCATCAACCACCCGACGCTGCCGATTGCGCTGTTCGTCGCCCGTCGCCCTGGCACCGAGAGTTACCTGATCGACCTGAGCGACGGCACGCTGCTGCAAACCGTGACCTCGCTGCCGAACCGGCACTTCTACGGTCACGCGGTGATTCACAAAAGCGGCGACTGGCTGTACGCCACCGAGAACGATACCTCCGATCCGGGTCGAGGCTTGCTCGGTGTGTATAAGTTCGAAGGCGAGCGGCTGGTACACAGCGGCGAGATTTCGACCCACGGCGTCGGCCCGCATCAGGTGTCGTGGATGCCCGATGGCGAAACCCTGGTGGTGGCCAATGGAGGCATTCGCACCGAGGCCGAAAGCCGCGTCGAGATGAACCTCAATGCCATGGAGCCAAGCCTGGTCCTGATGCATCGCGATGGCACCCTGCTGAGCAAGGAAACCCTCGCCCAGCCGATGAACAGCGTGCGGCATTTGGGAATCGCCAGCGACGGCACCATCGTCGCCGGCCAGCAGTTCATGGGGCCGTCTCACGAGTCGTCGGAACTGCTGGCGATCAAGCGTCCCGGCCAGCCATTCGTGGCCTTCCCGGTGCCTGAGCATCAGTTGCAGGCCATGGGGCATTACACCGCCAGTGTCGCGGTGCACAGCGAACTTCGCCTGGTCGCGTTGACCGCGCCACGGGGCAACCGCTTTTTCATCTGGGACCTGGACAGCGGTGAAGTGCGCCTGGACGCACCGCTTCCCGATTGCGCCGGAGTCGGCGCGGTAGCCGATGGCTTTGTCGTGACTTCGGGCCAGGGGCGCTGCCGGTTCTACGACTGCCGCCAGACAGATCTTGTAGCAAAACCCCTTGAGCTGCCTGCGGGGCTCTGGGATAACCACCTTCACCTGATGGCGTGAATAACACCGAAAAGATCGCAGCCTTCGGCAGCTCCTACATTGGAATGCGTACACTTTGTAGGAGCTGCCGAAGGCTGCGATCTTTTCAGGCCAACGCCAATCGATAGCCTTACACCCTATTAGTTCTGCCAGTTGGAATCAACCTCCCACTCGGAGTAATGTGCCCGACTGTCTCACCTGATTTTCTCCAAGGAAGTGGAAATATGCTGCGTCGCCGCATGCTGATCATGTTGGGTGTTGTTTTGCTGATCGTGCTGGTCCTGGCCGGTTACAAAGCCTTCTCCATCTACACGATGATTCAGGGCTTTGCTGTGCCGAAACCGGCGATCAGTGTTGCTGTGGCCACTGCTACCGAACGGCCGTGGCAAGCCCGCCTGCCGACCGTCGGCACCCTCAAGGCACTGCAAGGCGTCGACCTGAGCCTGGAAATCGCCGGCACCGTCACGGATGTGCAGTTCGAGTCGGGGCAGAAGGTTAAGGCCGGTCAGCCGATCGTCCAACTCGATAGCGCCGTGGAAACCGCCCTGCTGGAAACCGCCCTCGCCGACCTCGGACTGGCCCAAGTGGATTACAACCGTGGCAGCCAGCTGGTGGGCAGCCAGGCGATTTCCAAAGGCGAGTTCGACCGACTATCGGCGGTATTCAAAAAGAACAAGGCCACGGTCAATCAGCTCAAGGCTTCGCTTGAGAAAAAACGCATCGTAGCGCCGTTCAGTGGAACCATCGGCATTCGTCAGGTGGACGTCGGTGACTACGTGGCCAGCGGCACCATGATCGCCACCCTGCAAGACCTCAGCAGCCTCTATGTAGACTTCTTCGTGCCCGAGCAGTCGGTACCGAAGATCGCCCTCGGCCAACCGGTACAGATCGTTGTCGCGGCCTACCCGACACAAACCTTCCCCGGCACCATCAGCGCGATCAACCCGAAAGTCGAAAACAGCACGCGCAATGTCCAGGTCCGCGCGACCCTGGCCAATCCCGACAGCAAACTGTTGCCGGGGATGTTCGCCAGCCTGCAAGTGTTGTTGCCCGACCCGCAGCCGCGCATCGTCGTGCCGGAAAGCGCGATCACTTACACGCTGTACGGCAACTCGCTCTATGTCGTCGCGCAGAAAAAAGCCGAAGACGGCAGCCTGGAAAAAGACGACAAGGGCCAACCGATCCTGATCGCCGAACGGCGTTTCATCGAAACCGGTGAGCGCCGCGATGGGCAAGTGATGATCACCAAAGGTGTGCAGAACGGCGAAAAAGTGGTCACGGCCGGCCAGATCAAACTGGACAACGGCGCACACATTGCGATCAGCGACGACAAGACCTTAGCCGAGAAGAACAGCCCGCCGCGCGCGGACTGATCAAGGAACCCCCATGGCTTTTACCGACCCGTTCATCCGCCGCCCGGTGCTCGCCACCGTGGTCAGCCTGTTGATTGTGCTGCTGGGCTTCCAGGCCTGGAGCAAGCTGCCGCTGCGCCAATATCCACAAATGGAAAACGCCCTGATCACGGTGACCACCGCTTATCCCGGGGCCAACGCCGAAACCATTCAGGGCTACATCACCCAACCGATGCAGCAAAGTCTGGCCAGTGCCGAAGGTATCGACTACATGACGTCGGTCAGTCGCCAGAACTTCTCGGTGATCTCGATCTACGCGCGCATCGGCTCCAACAGCGACCGCTTGTTCACCGAACTGCTGGCCAAAGCCAACGAGGTGAAGAACCAACTGCCTCAGGACGCCGAAGACCCGGTGCTGAGCAAGGAAGCCGCCGACGCCTCGGCACTGATGTACATCAGCTTCTTCAGCAAGGAGCTGAGCAACCCGCAGATTACCGACTACCTGTCGCGGGTCATCCAGCCAAAACTGGCGACCCTGCCGGGCATGGCCGAAGCCGAGATTCTCGGCAACCAGGTATTTGCCATGCGTCTGTGGCTGGATCCGGTCAAGCTGGCCGGTTTCGGCCTGAGTGCCAGCGACGTGACCGATGCAGTGCGCAAATACAACTTCCTCTCCGCCGCCGGCGAAGTGAAAGGCGAGTACGTCGTCACCAGCATCAACGCCAATACCGAGCTCAAGTCCGCCGAAGCCTTTGCCGCGATTCCGCTCAAGGTCGAGGGTGACAGTCGCGTGCTGCTCAGCGATGTGGCGCGGGTTGAAATGGGTGCGGAAAACTACAATTCGATCAGCTCCTTCGGCGGGACCCCTTCGGTGTACATCGGCATCAAGGCCACGCCCGGCGCCAACCCGCTGGACGTGATCAAGGAAGTGCGCAAGATCATGCCGGACCTGGAAGCCCAACTGCCGCCGAACCTCAAAGGTGAAATCGCCTACGACGCCACGCTGTTTATCCAGGCCTCGATCAACGAGGTGATCAAAACATTGTTCGAAGCGGTGCTGATCGTCATCGTGGTGGTGTTCCTGTTTCTCGGCGCGCTGCGTTCGGTGGTGATCCCGGTGGTCACCATCCCGTTGTCGATGATCGGCGTGATGTTCTTCATGCAGATGATGGGCTACTCGATCAACCTGCTGACGTTGCTGGCGATGGTATTGGCCATCGGCCTGGTGGTGGACGACGCCATCGTCGTGGTGGAAAACATCCACCGGCACATCGAAGAAGGCAAGACGCCGCTGGATGCGGCCATCGAAGGCGCTCGGGAAATCGCCATGCCGGTGGTCTCGATGACCATCACCCTGGCGGCGGTCTATGCGCCGATCGGCTTCCTGACAGGGCTCACGGGGGCGCTGTTCAAGGAGTTCGCCCTGACCCTGGCCGGGGCGGTGGTGATCTCCGGCATCGTCGCCCTGACCCTGTCGCCGATGATGTGCGCCTTTTTACTGCGTCACGACGAAAACCCCAGCGGTCTCGCCCATCGCCTGGACCTGATTTTCGAAGGCCTCAAGCGCCGTTACCAAAGCATGCTGCACGGCACCCTGAACACCCGGCCGGTGGTGCTGGTGTTTGCGGTAATCGTGCTGTGCCTGATCCCGGTGCTGCTCAAGTTCACCAAGTCGGAACTGGCGCCCGATGAGGACCAGGGCATCATTTTCATGCTGGCCAACGCCCCGCAACCGGCCAACCTCGACTACCTCAACACCTACACCGACGAATTCATCACGATCTTCAAGGAGTTTCCCGAGTATTACTCCTCGTTCCAGATCAATGGATTTAACGGTGTACAGTCGGGGATCGGCGGTTTCCTGCTCAAACCGTGGAACGAACGCAGCCGTACGCAAATGGCGATCCTGCCCGAGGTCCAGCGCAAACTGGAGAGCATCTCCGGGTTGCAGATCTTCGGTTTCAACCTGCCCTCCTTGCCCGGCACGGGCGAAGGGTTGCCGTTTCAGTTTGTCATCAACTCAGCCAACGATTACGAGTCGCTGCTGCAGGTGATGGACCGAGTGAAAAAACGCGCGATGGAGTCCGGCAAGTTCGCCTTCGTCGACGTCGACCTGGCCTTCGACAAACCTGAAGTGGTGGTGGATATCGATCGCGCGAAGGCCGCACAAATGGGGGTTTCCATGCAGGACCTGGGCGGGACGCTCGCGACGTTGCTGGGTGAGGCGGAGATCAACCGTTTCACCATTGAAGGTCGCAGCTACAAAGTCATCGCGCAGGTCGAACGACCTTTCCGAGACAACCCTGACTGGCTGAACAATTACTACGTCAAGAACACCCAAGGCCAACTGCTGGCCTTGTCGACCCTGATTACCGTGACCGACCGGGCGCGTCCACGGCAGTTGAACCAGTTCCAGCAACTCAACTCTGGCATCCTGTCCGGGGTGCCGCTGGTCAGCATGGGTGAAGCCATCGACACCGTGCGCCAGATCGCGCGGGAAGAGGCGCCGGTGGGTTATGCCTTCGACTATGCTGGCGCATCCCGGCAATACGTCCAGGAAGGCAGTGCGCTGTGGGTCACCTTCGCCCTGGCGCTGGCAATCATTTTCCTGGTACTGGCGGCCCAGTTCGAAAGCTTCCGCGATCCGCTGGTGATTCTGGTGACCGTACCCTTGTCGATCTGTGGTGCGCTGATCCCGCTGTTCCTGGGCTGGTCGAGCATGAACATCTACACCCAGGTCGGCCTGGTGACGTTGATCGGGCTGATCAGCAAGCACGGAATCCTGATCGTCGAATTCGCCAACCAGTTACGCAAGGACAAAGGCCTGACGCCGCGCGAGGCCGTGGAGGAAGCGGCGGCCATTCGTCTGCGTCCGGTGTTGATGACCACTGCCGCGATGGTGTTCGGCATGGTGCCGTTGATCATCGCCACGGGGGCGGGAGCCGTCAGCCGGTTCGACATCGGCACGGTGATCGCCACGGGGATGTCGATCGGGACGTTGTTTACGTTGTTTGTGCTGCCGTGCGTGTACACCCTGTTGGCTAAACCCGATAAACCCTAGGGAACACACATAACCTGTGGGAGCGAGCTTGGTCCGGGCGGCGTTCCGACGATAGCGGTGTAACAGTCACCTCATCGCTGAATGTGCCACCGTCATCGCGAGCAAGCTCGCTCCCACATGGACGGTGCAAGGCTCGAAAGTCGGGAATAAAAAAAGGCCTCGCATTAGCGAGGCCTTTTATTTTGGCTTCAATCTGTTCAACTTTGTGGCCTCAATCCTTGAGAAAGTCCGAACATGAACAGCAATAAATCATGATCGGGTTGGGATGCCACGGATGCCTTCGCAACGCGTGGCAATGGACAGTGTGCGTCGCCGTTCACTGAACTGAGGACTTGCGTGCGGGGCTGCTCCCAAGCCGCCACCGCCAGTGAAGCAACTGCCAAGGCTCCTATTAAAAATATACCTCGTGCAATTTCGAGTTTCATTGCTATAAACCCTTGATAGCGCTGCCAAACGCCGTCTTATAAAAGTAGACGAGTTTTTGCCAGTCCGTCGTGCTGAACGACGAGTGGCGACGCAGTTGCTTCATGTCATGAGTAGCCGCTTGCCGGGCGGTGAAACGCTGCCGACATTTTTCCAGATCGATCAAGGCCACTTCAACTTTGGCAGCCTCGCCTTCACCGGTGACGCGCACGAACACGTGCTTGGCATAAAGGCAGCTGTGCTGCCAGCGGCCCTTGTGCATCCGGGCCAGGTTCTCGGCCAGTTCCTTCAACACTCGATCATGCACAGCCTCACCGTGATGCTCGCGACCGCCGCCAGCGTACCAGTGTTCGATTTCCTCGTAGCCGTCCAGCGCCTTGGTGATCAGCAATGCGCGCCATTTATGCACCGGATCGCGCTGTGCACCGCAGAAAACGATTTCCGGAACGCGAACGTCGAGCAGGTTCAGGGCGATGAGCGCATCACGCTCGCGCAACACCGTCGGCCGACCGAACGGGTGCAGCAAGCTGCGATGGATATGCCCGGACTGACGTTTAACGTACAGCAGCTGTCCATTGCCGCTCACGACGCGCTGCACACCGCTTTCTCCACCGCGACGGGCGTTGGGTTCTTCTACCCATTCACCGCGCTGATTCCAAAAATAATCGAAGCGGTCCTGGGGAGCGACTTCCGTTTCTGCTGCACATTGCACTGCCATTCTGTTACCTCTTGCGTAATACGTAGACCCGCCACATGGCATAGAGCGGTAAAAAGTCCAGTTGTTCCTGAATAAGAAAACCCGCCTGCTCGAATTCCTTTTCAACCGTAGCAGCCGGTAACACAAATCGATTTTGGTAACCTACATGCCCACGTGTTCTCTCAAGCCGCTTGCGTTTCCACGCTTTGAAATTGCCGTCCACCCACAAAGAAAGGATCACGCTGTCGCGAGTGACTCGCTCGAACTCGCGCAAAATAGCCAGTCGATGCTCGGCTTCACCGATGTGATGGAGCAAACGCATGCAGAAAATGCTGTCGACGGCGTTATCAGGCAAGGCAATGTCGAATGCAGAAGTGTGCAAGGGTTGTACCCGTTTCACCACATCGGCAGGTTGCGCCTGCATGGCGATCTTCAGCATGGATTCAGAGTTGTCGGCCCCGATGATGGCGCGATTGGTTTTTTCCGCCAGCAAAGGCCAAAAGCGCCCCGCACCGCAGGGCAAATCGAGGATCAGCCCCGGCTCACCGGCCAGTGCCAATGCCTTGCGCGCCAGTTGCTCGTCACGCCAGTGGGACAGGCGGCGGCCAAAGCCATCCTGGTGTTTGCGCAAGTATCGTTGAGCGTGTTGATCGTCGTATTTTTCGGAAAAATCCAGTTTGATCGGGCCGTCCATCATCAAGGTTTCCTGAGCTGCTGATGGCTCCCACGATAGGTCGCGCCGTGTCAGCGTCAGGTCATGCCGCTGTGAAAAAAATGTCATGCAAAACCCGAATTATTTCGAGGATTCACAGGACGAAAACGATTGTATCGGGTTAATGCGTTTCAATAAGGCGATCAGTTACTCGTTGACAACTCCACCTGAAAACGACAGCCGTTGGGTTCCATGTTCGTCAGACTGACGCTCCAACCCTGGTTTTCACAGATCCGTTGCACCAGCGACAGCCCCAGCCCCAGGCCTTCGCCGCGTTTCTCGCTGCCCCGCACGAAGGGCTCGAACATCGCCTCGCGTTTTTCCTCGGGAATGCCCACGCCACTGTCTTCGACGATGAAACCGGTGGCCGTCAGCGTCAGGCGAATAAACCCGCGCTCGGTGTAATGCAGCGCATTACGCAGCAGGTTGCCCATGACCGCGTGCAGAAGGGTTGCGTTGTAGCTGGTGTTTGCCGGGTTGCCCGGTTCAAAGATCAGCGCCAGCCCCTTGGACTCGATCGGCTCGCGCCACAGATTGAGCAGTCCATCGGCGACCTGGTTCAGGTTCTGCTGGGGCGACATGCTGGCGTCTTCACGTTGTTTGCGGGCCAACATCAGAAAGGTTTGCACCAGCTCGCGCATCTCTTCACAGGCGCGGGCGATTCGCTCGACCTGAGCACGTCCACGCTGATCGATGCCGGGGTTTTCCAGCAGCAGCTCGCAGGAACTGGCCAGCACCATCAATGGCGTGCGCAGTTCGTGGCTGACGTCACTGGTGAACAACCGTTCGCGGGTCAACGCCTGGCGCAAGCGCCCGAGGGTAGCGTCGAAGGCCACGGCCAACTCGCCCACCTCATCAGCGGCGTAATCCGGCGCCAGCGGTGGCGCCAGACCTAACAATTGGTCACGGTGTCGGACCTGGCGGGCCAGTCGCACCACGGGCGCCATCACTTTGCGCGCCAGTATCCAGCCGAGAAACACCGCCAATGCCAGACTCAGAACGAAGCCCACCAGCACCACGGCAAACAGCACCCGTTCACGCTCTTCGAAATCGCTCTGATCCTGTAACAGCACATAACGCCGGCCGTCGACGACTTCAACCATCGCGTGATACGACAGTTGCTCACGAAACACTTCGTGAAAACCCGGCTCCAGATGGCGTAAATCCTTGGGCAACTGAAAATCGCCCGGCCCGCCACTGAAATAGAACAGCTGGTCCGGCTCGGGACGGTGGCTCCAGTCCGTGACACTGTCCATCAACAACAGCCGTTGTAAATCGCCCCCCAGACCTGCCGAAATCAGTTTTTCTTCCACCAGGTGCACGGTCGCCACAATGCCCATGGCGAAGGCCCCTGCCACCAATGCGCTCATCAGCGCAAAGGCGATGATGATCCGTTGAGCAAGGCTCTGCTTAAACTCCATCACGGCCCTCGGCCAAGCGATAACCCACACCGTGCACGGTTTGCAGCAACGGTTTGGCGAACGGCTTGTCGATCACTTGGCGCAATTGATGGACGTGGCTGCGCAGGCTGTCGCTGTCCGGGCAGTCGTCACCCCACAGCGCCTCTTCGAGAATTTCCCGGCGCAGCACATGAGGGCTTTTCTGCATCAGCACCGCCAGCAACTTCAGGCCCACCGGGTTGAGTTTGAGCAGACGACCTTCGCGGGTCACTTCCAGGGTGTCGAGGTCGTAGTTCAGATCGCCGACCTGCAAAGTACGGCGACCGCCACCCTGGGTGCGACGCATGACCGCCTCGATGCGCGCCGCCAATTCAGACAGGGCAAAGGGTTTGATCAGGTAATCATCGGCGCCGGATTTGAAACCTTGCAGCCGGTCGTCCAATTGATCGCGGGCGGTGAGCATGATCACCGGCGTGTCGCGGCGCGCGTCTTCGCGCAGGCGTTTGCACAGGGTGTAACCGTCGATGCCTGGCAACATGATGTCGAGCACGATCAAGTCGTAATGCTCGGTGGCCGCCAGGTGCAAGCCTGACAAACCGTCCTGCGCGCAATCCACGGTGTAACCCTTGAGCCCCAGGTAATCGGCCAGATTGGCCAGGATATCGCGGTTGTCTTCAACCAATAGAATTCGCATGGGTATCTCCTGCGTACACAGTAACGGCCGTCGTGGCCCGCGCAGCTTAAGGCCAAGCGTGGCTCAGGGCTAGGGTTACGGTGGCTGGAATCAATCCGCTCAACCAAATGATAGAGTTAACACGTTTTTCACTATCGATTCACAAGCCGACTACAGTGGAGGCGCGAGAATCCCACGCAATTGTTGTTAAGGAATGCACACACAATGGACCTCTTCAAGACCGCGCCAATGCGCTTTCTCCTGCTCGTCACCGGCACATGGCTGGTCATTTTCTTGCTGACCCGCACGGTTTTGCTGCTAACCCATCTGGATGAGGCCGGTAGCGGATTTCTGTCGGTGTTTGGCATTGGCCTGCTCTACGACCTGGGCTTCATTGCCTATGCAGCGCTGCCGATGGGTCTCTACTTGCTGCTCTGCCCACCGGCCTTATGGCGCCGCCGCGGCCATCGCTGGTTCCTTCAGGGACTGCTGACCGTCAGCCTGTTCGCCATGTTGTTCACCGCGGTAGCCGAGTGGCTGTTCTGGGATGAGTTCGGTGTTCGCTTCAACTTTATCGCCGTCGATTATCTGGTGTACTCCGACGAAGTGCTGAACAACCTTCTTGAGTCCTACCCGATCGGCACGCTGCTGAGCATCCTCGCCGTGCTGGCCGTGGCCCTGAGTTTCGCGCTGCGCAAACCCTTCAATGCCGCACTGGACTCACCCTTGCCCCCGCTGCGCGGGCGCCTGCTGAATGCGCTGGGCCTGTTGATCGTCGCCGGTCTGAGCCTGCAATTGCTCAGCCAGGATTCACCGCGCGCACAGGGCGGCAATGCCTATCAGAATGAACTGACGAGCAATGGCCCGTATCAGTTCTTCGCCGCCTTCCGTAACAATGAACTGGATTACCCGCAGTTCTACAGCAGCCTGCCGCCGGAAGTGGTTGCGCAACAGATTCGTGCCGAACTGAGCGAACCCAATGCGCGTTTCATCGGCGAGGATCCGCAGGACATTCGCCGGATGATCGACAACCCGGGCACTGTGCGCAAACCCAACATTGTGCTGGTGACGATTGAAAGCTTCAGCGCCAAGTACATGGGCAGTAACGGCGACGAGCGCAACCTGACACCCAACCTCGATGCCTTGCGCAAGCAGAGCCTGTACTTCAACAACTTCTATGCCACCGGCACCCGCACCGATCGCGGCCTTGAGGCCATTACCCTGGCGATCCCGCCAACCCCGGGGCGTTCGATCGTCAAGCGTGTGGGGCGTGAAAGCGGTTTCGCCAGCCTCGGCCAGCAACTCAGCGCCGTGGGTTACGACAGCGTGTTCGTCTATGGCGGACGCGGTTACTTCGACAATATGAACGCGTTCTTCAGTGGCAACGGTTACCGTGTGGTGGACCAGAGCAGCGTCGATGAATCAGAGATCCACTTTAAAAATGCCTGGGGCATGGCTGACGAAGATCTCTACAACCAGACCCTCAAACTGGCCGACGCTGACTACGCGAAACAGCAGCCGTTTCTGCTGCAACTGATGACCACCTCCAACCATCGCCCTTACACCTACCCGGACAACCGGATCGACATCAAATCCGGCAACGGTCGCGACGGTGCGGTGAAGTACACCGACTATGCCATTGGTCAGTTCCTCGATCAGGCGCGCCAAAAGCCGTGGTTTGACAATACAATCTTCGTCTTCGTCGCCGACCACACGGCCGGCAGCGCCGGCATGGAAGACTTGCCGATCAAAAACTATCAGATTCCGTTGTTCATCTATGCACCGAAGCTGATCGATGCACGGGAAACCGCGCAGCTGGCCAGCCAGATCGACCTGGCGCCGACCTTGCTGGGTTTGCTGAACCTGGATTATCAATCGACCTTCTTCGGCCGCAACCTGCTGCAGGACAATCCACTGCCGCCCCGCGTGGTCGTTGGCAATTACCAGCATTTGGGCTTGTTCGACGGCAAGGATTTGGCGATCCTGAGCCCTCGCCAAGGGCTGCGCCGCCATGATGCAGCACTGACTGAGAGCCGCGAGTCCCGAGCCACCGCCAGCGACCCGTTGATTGCCCGTGCTATCACCTATTACCAAACCGCCAGTTATGGCTTCAAGCAACAGCTGCTTGGCTGGAGGGCGCCCATGGAGGGCACCGACCAAGTCAGCGCACATTAATCGAATCGCCCCGGGCTGATGCCCCGGGGCTTTTTCCTTTGTTCAGGATCCACCATGCCATCAACTGCTGTCCGTCCCGCCTCCCGCCCGCTGAATTTCTGGGTGTGCCTGGGCGTTCCCGCCATCGCGGCGATCATTCTGATGCTGCTCGAACTGACGTCCCTGGACATGGATCTTGCCAAGCTGTTCTATGACCCGGTTGCGGGTGATTTTATCGGACGGCACAGTTCCTTCCTGGAAGACATCCTGCATGACCGCGCCAAGCAGGTGGTCATCGCCTTCTCGGTGTTGGCCATCTTCGGCTTCATCGCCTCCTTTTTCATGGACCGGCTCAAACCGATCAAACGGGAATTGGGTTGCCTGGTACTGTCTCTGGCGCTGGCAACCTCCTTTGTCACGCCAGTCAAAGCGGTGACGGCCGTGCAATGCCCGTGGAGCCTTGAGCAATTCGGCGGCCACGAAATCTACAGCGAACTGCTCAGCCCTCGCCCGCACACCGATAAACCGGGTCGTTGCTGGCCCGGCGGTCATGCGGCGACCGGTTTCACACTGTTTGCGCTGTTCTTCGTCCTGCGGGACCGTCGTCCGCGTCTGGCGCGCCAGGCGCTTGTGTTCGCTTTCGCGTTGGGCACGGTGTTTTCGATCGGCCGGATGATGCAGGGCGCGCACTTCTTTTCGCACAATGTGTGGACGGCGATTTTCTGCTGGCTGATTTGTCTGGGGTCGTATTACTACATCCTGTATCGCCCGGCTTCCAAGGCTGATCGAGTGGCTAAAGCATCACCAGTCAACGCCTGAAATACAAAACCAATGTGGGAGCGAGCTTGCTCGCGATGAGGCCATAACCTTCACTATTGATGGTGACTGTTATGCCGCTATCGCGAGCAAGCTCGCTCCCACAGTGGTCCGGTGCAATTTCAAGATCCAGGTAAATCGAAGGCAATAAAAAGCCCCGCCTGCTGATCGCAGGCGGGGCTTTTTATAGGGGTCAGGCTGGCTTACATCATGCCGCCCATGCCGCCCATACCGCCCATGTCTGGCATGCCGCCGCCAGCTGGTTTGTCGTCCGGAGCATCAGCGATCATGGCTTCGGTGGTCAGCATCAAGCCACCAATGGACGCCGCAGCCTGCAGAGCAGAACGAGTCACTTTGGTAGGGTCGAGGATGCCCATTTCAATCATGTCGCCGTATTCGCCGGTAGCAGCGTTGTAACCGAAGTTACCCGAACCTTGCTTGACCTTGTCGACTACTACGCTTGGCTCGTCGCCGGAGTTGGCAACGATCTGACGCAGTGGCGATTCGATAGCGCGACGCAGTACAGCAATACCGACGTTCTGATCAGCGTTGTCGCCTTTCAGTTCGCTGATGGCTTGCAGAGCGCGAATCAGCGCTACGCCACCGCCAGGTACCACGCCTTCTTCAACGGCTGCACGGGTAGCGTGCAGGGCGTCTTCAACGCGGGCTTTCTTCTCTTTCATTTCAACTTCGGAACCAGCGCCAACCTTGATCACTGCAACGCCGCCGGACAGCTTGGCCAGACGCTCTTGCAGTTTTTCACGGTCGTAGTCGGACGAAGTGTCGGCCACTTGCTGACGGATTTGCAGAACGCGAGCCTGGATATCAGCTTCAACGCCGGCGCCGTCGATGACGGTGGTGTTTTCCTTGGTTACGGCTACGCGCTTGGCATTACCCAGGTGTTCCAGGGTAGCGCTTTCCAGGCTCAGACCGATCTCTTCGGAGATAACGGTACCGCCGGTCAGGACAGCGATGTCCTGCAGCATGGCCTTGCGACGGTCACCAAAGCCAGGAGCCTTGACGGCAACCACTTTGACGATACCGCGCATGTTGTTCACAACCAGAGTCGCCAGGGCTTCGCCTTCAACGTCTTCGCTCACGATCAGCAGCGGACGACCTGCTTTGGCAACGGCTTCCAGTACTGGCAGCAGTTCACGGATGTTCGAGATTTTCTTGTCGACCAGCAGGATCAGCGGACCGTCGAGCTCGGCAGTCATGGTCTCTGGCTTGTTGACGAAGTACGGGGACAGGTAGCCACGGTCGAACTGCATGCCTTCAACAACCGACAGTTCGTTTTCCAGGCCCGAGCCTTCTTCAACGGTGATCACGCCTTCTTTACCGACTTTTTCCATGGCTTCGGCAATGATGTCGCCGATGGAGTTGTCGGAGTTGGCCGAGATGGTGCCGACCTGAGCGATTGCCTTGGTGTCAGCGCAAGGCTTGGACAGGGCTTTCAGCTCTTTGACGATAGCGATGGTCGCTTTGTCGATACCGCGCTTCAGGTCCATCGGGTTCATGCCGGCAGCGACGGCTTTCAGGCCTTCGTTGACGATCGATTGAGCCAGAACGGTAGCGGTGGTGGTGCCGTCGCCTGCGTCATCGTTGGCACGGGAGGCAACGTCTTTGACCAGCTGCGCGCCCATGTTTTCGAAGCGATCTTTCAGCTCGATTTCTTTGGCAACGGACACGCCGTCCTTGGTGATGGTCGGAGCGCCGAAGCTCTTCTCGATGATCACGTTACGGCCTTTAGGGCCCAGGGTCGCTTTTACTGCGTCAGCCAGGACGTTGACACCGGCGAGCATTTTCTTGCGGGCGGAATCGCCGAATTTAACTTCTTTAGCAGCCATGATCGATATTCCTTAAATACTTTGTAGTAGCGGGAAAATGAGCGGGGAATCAGCCTTCGATAACAGCGAGGATTTCGTTCTCGCTCATTACCAGCAGGTCTTCGCCGTCGACTTTCACGGTGTTGCTGCCGGAGTACGGGCCGAACACAACCTTGTCACCCACTTTAACGGCCAGTGCACGCACTTCACCGTTGTCCAGCACGCGGCCGGTACCGACAGCGAGGATCTCGCCGCTGTTGGCTTTTTCAGCAGCCGAACCTGGCAGGACGATACCGCCAGCGGTTTTCTTTTCTTCTTCGCTGCGACGGATGACGACGCGGTCATGCAGAGGACGAAGCTTCATTGTCGATCTCTCCTAATTGTGGTTTTCATCGGCCGGTGTATTCCCGGCGGGTTTAACAAATCCGGCAGTGCCGGGTGCGGTTCGTCAAGCGAACCGCGGAAGTCTGTCTGGCGTAATCGCCAGAAACCTTGCGGTGACCGTTACATAAGGGCGCATAAGCTTATTACAAGGGCGAGGAAGCAAATTTTTTCAGGTTGCTACCCCACAAACGAACACGGCACCCGAAGGTGCCGTGCCGGTATTGCGGATTACTTGGTATCGCGGTGTTCGAATTCGCCTTCGATCACGTTGGGCTCTCGGCCCAGCGGCTCGCGGGTCGCAGGGCCGCCGCCACGTGGCTGAAGGTCGTCGGCGAATGCACGCTGACGGATTGCCGCCTCTTCGGCACGCTGGCGCATTTTATTGGCCAACAGTCGACGAGAGATCGGCAGCAACATGATCAGACCCAGCACATCAGTGACGAAGCCCGGCAGGATCAACAGACCACCCGCCAGCGCCAGCATCAAACCTTCGAGCATGGTCTGGGCCGGCAACTCGCCGCGGTTCAGGCTTTCACGAGCACGCAATGCGGTTGCCAGACCAGCGATACGCAGCACGAACACGCCGAGCATCGAGCCGAGAATGACCAGCAGCAGGGCCGGGAAAAACCCGATCGCCCCGCTGACCTTGACGAATACGAACAGCTCCAACACCGGAAACAGTACAAAGAGCAATAAAAAAGGGCGCATCAAATGGTTCCTCAACGCAAGAATGCCTTGCCAGTCTTCCCTAGATGACGTCGCCGATTCGTGAATTCAAGCGTCGGCCACTTCATTTTTCGGCCAATGTTCGGCGTGAGCCAGGAAAACCAAGGCTTCGCGCACTTGTGTCGGCGTATTACACGGCGCTTGAAACGGCAACCAATAGAGCCCCTGACCAATGCGCAGGTGCATGCCTTCGGTGTCGATACCCGCCAGTTGCGCCGGCTCGGTTTTCGGCAGGCCCGCCAGTTCGACGTAGTGGGCGATGGCTTTGGCGTGATCGGCATTCATGTGCTCGACCATGCTCGCTTCGGCTTTTCCGGCGAACGGGTTGGCCAGCGTTAACTGATCGACCCAGTGAATCGCACCGAAGCCGCCGATGTAACGGTGACGTACCGGTTTGAGCACCCAGAAATCGAAATCGTGGGCCTTGTGGTAGCTCTGCGAATCCGGGAAATAGCGGTAGTAACGCTCAGCCGCCGCTTCGATGGCGGCCTCGGCCTCGAGCTTTTCTGCTTCGGCGAGGTAGGTCAGGCGACCAACGGCTTGCACATCTTCAGCCCCGCGCTCGCCCACAAACAGTGAGCATTTTGGATCTTTCTGCAGGTTGTGGGTGTGCTGGGCGATACGGCTGATAAGGATCAGCGGCCAGCCCTGTTCGTCCAGACAGTACGGAACCACGGAGCCAAACGGGAAACCGGGCATCGCCTTGGAGTGCGTCGAGAGCACTCCACGGTATTCCTTGAGAAGCAATTCTCGGGCATTCTTGGCCGCTTCAACGCTCAATTTATGACTCCTTATATAGAATCCGTCAAAAAAACGGACAGGCGCCTGGGGATAAGTTCCAGCACGCCATCGGGGGCAGTTCTCATGTGCAGCCAAGCCGTATCAGGTGCAGATTGAGAGGCTACTCTCTAAAAGGAAACCACTCCTCTGATCTGCTATTGGGGCATGCGAATGCAACTCACTGACAAAGTAATCATTATCACGGGCGGTTGCCAGGGTTTAGGCCGTTCCATGGCCGAGTATTTCGCCGGTAAAGGCGCAAAGCTGGCGCTGGTGGACTTGAACCAGGAAAAGCTCGACGACACCGTCGCCGCTTGCAAAGATAAAGGCGTCGAGGCTCGCGCTTATCTGTGCAATGTCGCCAATGAAGAGCAAGTGACCCATATGGTCGCCCAGGTTGCCGAGGACTTCGGCGCGATCCATGGCCTGATCAACAACGCCGGGATCCTGCGCGATGGCCTGCTGATCAAGGTCAAGGACGGCGAGATGACCAAGATGAGCCTGGCCCAGTGGCAGTCGGTCATCGACGTCAACCTGACCGGCGTATTTCTGTGCACCCGTGAAGTCGCGGCCAAAATGATCGAGCTGAACAACAGCGGCGCGATCATTAATATCTCGTCGATCTCCCGTGCTGGCAACGCCGGCCAGACCAACTACTCCGCCGCCAAGGCCGGTGTCGCCGCGGCGACCGTGACCTGGGCGAAGGAATTGGCACGCTACGGTATTCGTGTGGCAGCCATTGCACCGGGCTTTATCGAAACCGAAATGACGCTGAGCATGAAACCTGAGGCGCTGGAGAAGATAACGTCCGCGATTCCGCTCAAGCGCATGGGCAAGCCTGAAGAGATCGCCCATTCGGCGGCGTACATTTTCGAGAACGACTACTACACCGGTCGGATTATGGAGTTGGATGGCGGGTTGCGGATCTAAAGCAAGATCAAAAGATCGCAGCCTCGCTTCGCTCGACAGCTCCTACAGGTGAATGCAAAACCCATGTGTAGGAGCTGTCGAGTGAAACGAGGCTGCGCTCTTTTAACAGTCGACGCAGATCAATCGTCGCTGATGGTGATGTTCGGCATCGCAGGCGATACCGCTTCCTGCAACACGATTCGCGCGCCGACATGGCGGGCCAGTTCCTGGTAAACCATCGCAATCGGGCTGTCAGGCTCGGCGATCACCGTTGGCTTGCCGCCGTCGGCCTGTTCGCGGATGGCCATCGCCAGCGGCAACGACGCCAGCAGCTCGACGCCGTACTGGTTGGCCAGCTTCACACCACCGCCCTCACCGAACAGATGCTCGGCATGCCCGCAGTTGGAGCAGATGTGCACGGCCATGTTTTCCACCACGCCCAGCACCGGAATGTTGACCTTGCGGAACATCTCCACGCCCTTGCGTGCGTCCAGCAATGCCAGATCTTGCGGCGTTGTAACGATCACCGCGCCGGCCACCGGGACTTTCTGCGCCAGAGTCAGCTGGATGTCGCCGGTGCCTGGTGGCATGTCGATGACCAGGTAATCCAGATCGCCCCAGGCTGTCTGAGTGACGAGTTGCAACAAGGCGCCGGAAACCATCGGCCCGCGCCAGACCATCGGCGTGTTGTCGTCGGTCAGGAACGCCATGGACATGACTTCGACACCGTGGGACTCGATCGGAATAAACCACTTCTGATCCTTGACCTTGGGTCGGGTGCCTTCAGGGATGCCGAACATGATGCCTTGGCTCGGTCCGTAAATGTCCGCGTCGAGGATCCCGACCTTGGCGCCTTCGCGGGCCAGGGCCAGGGCCAGGTTGGCGGCAGTGGTGGATTTACCCACACCGCCCTTGCCGGATGCCACGGCCACCACGTTCTTGACGTTGGCCAGACCCGGGATCTGCGCTTGAGCCTTGTGCGCGGCAATGACACTGGTGATCTCGACGCGCGCGATGGTCACGCCGTCCAGCCCTTCAATGGCCATTTGCAGCAACTGCGCCCAGCCACTCTTGAACAGGCCGGCGGCGTAACCCAGCTCCAGCTGGACGCTGACGCGATCACCCTGAATGTCGATGCCGCGTACGCACCCGGCGCTGACCGGGTCCTGGTTCAGATAAGGGTCGGTGTATTGGCGAAGGACGGCTTCCACCGCTGCGCGATTGACGGCGCTCATGGGCAACTCCGATAGCAAGACTGGAAAATCAGGCGGGTATCGTACCTGTTCTATAGTCCGGACGGCATGCTTTCAGAATGTGACAAATAACCCATGGTCGAATGCTGCCTGTAGCAGCTGGCGAAGCCTGCGTTCGGCTGCGCAGCAGTCGTAAAACCAGACACCGCGGTGTTTCAGGTAGTCCGAGTTGCCCGGATTCACGACTGCTGCGTCCGAACGCGGCCCGAGCCGAACGCAGGCTTCGCCAGCTGCATGGACCGTGGATACGGGTCGCGGGGGTGAAAAATATGCGCCGGCGCTTTATAGTGGCCGACCTCCGTTTCATCAAGTAGCCGAGCCCCATGTCCGAGCCACGCAAGATCCTCGTCACCAGCGCCCTGCCCTATGCCAATGGTTCGATCCATCTTGGCCACATGCTGGAATACATCCAGACCGATATGTGGGTGCGCTTCCAGAAGCACCGCGGCAATCAATGCATTTATGTCTGCGCCGACGACGCCCACGGTTCGGCCATCATGCTGCGCGCGGAAAAGGAAGGCATCACCCCGGAACAACTGATCGCCAACGTCCAGGCTGAACACAGCGCCGACTTTGCCGAGTTCCTGGTGGACTTCGACAACTTCCACTCCACTCACGCCGAAGAAAACCGTGAGCTGTCGAGCCAGATCTACCTGAAGCTGCGCGACGCCGGGCACATCGCCCAGCGTTCGATCACTCAGTACTTCGACCCGGAAAAGAAAATGTTCCTGGCCGACCGCTTCATCAAGGGCACCTGCCCGAAATGCGGCACCGAAGACCAGTACGGCGACAACTGCGAAAAATGCGGTGCGACCTACGCGCCGACCGACCTGAAGGATCCGAAGTCGGCGATCTCTGGCGCCACTCCGGTGCTCAAGGATTCCCAGCACTTCTTCTTCAAGCTGCCGGACTTCCAGGAAATGCTGCAAGCCTGGACCCGCAGCGGCACCCTGCAAGAAGCCGTGGCGAACAAAATCGCCGAATGGCTGGACGCCGGCCTGCAACAGTGGGACATCTCCCGCGATGCGCCGTACTTCGGTTTCGAAATCCCGGACGAGCCAGGCAAATACTTCTATGTATGGCTGGACGCGCCGATCGGCTACATGGCCAGCTTCAAGAACCTCTGCGACCGCACGCCTACACTTGATTTCGACGCGTTCTGGGGCAAGGACTCCACCGCTGAGCTGTACCATTTCATCGGCAAGGACATCGTCAACTTCCACGCCCTGTTCTGGCCAGCCATGCTCGAAGGCGCCGGTTTCCGTAAACCGACCGGCATCAACGTACACGGCTACCTGACCGTCAACGGTCAGAAAATGTCCAAATCCCGCGGCACCTTCATCAAGGCCCGGACCTATCTGGACCATCTGTCGCCGGAATACCTGCGCTACTACTACGCGGCGAAGCTGAGCCGTGGCGTCGACGACCTCGACCTGAACCTCGAAGACTTCGTGCAGAAGGTCAACTCCGACCTGGTCGGCAAAGTCGTCAACATCGCCAGCCGTTGCGCCGGTTTCATCCACAAAGGCAACGCCGGTGTACTGGTGGCGGGCAATGCCGCGCCGGAACTGACCGAAGCGTTCCTCGCCGCAGCGCCGAGCATCGCCGAAGCCTACGAGGCTCGCGACTTCGCCCGTGCCATGCGCGAGATCATGGGCCTGGCCGACCGTGCCAATGCCTGGATCGCCGACAAGGCACCGTGGTCGCTGAACAAACAGGAAGGCAAGCAAGACGAAGTCCAGGCCATCTGCGCCCTGGGCGTCAACCTGTTCCGCCAGTTGGTGATCTTCCTCAAACCGGTGCTGCCGCTGCTGGCCGCCGACGCCGAGGCGTTCCTGAACGTCGCGCCGCTGACCTGGAACGACCACGCTACTTTGCTCAGCAACCATCAGCTGAACGAGTTCAAACCCTTGATGACCCGTATCGACCCGGTAAAAGTGCAAGCCATGAGCGACGCCTCGAAAGAAGACCTGACCGCCAGCGCTACCGACACCGGCGACGCTGCACCTGCCGGCAATGGCGAACTGGCCAAGGATCCGCTGTCACCGGAAATCGAGTTCGATGCCTTTGCCGCTGTCGACCTGCGCGTCGCCCTGATTCTCAAGGCCGAACACGTGGAAGGTGCCGACAAACTGCTGCGCCTGACCCTGGACATCGGTGACGAGCAACGCAACGTGTTCTCCGGGATCAAGAGCGCTTATCCGGACCCGTCCAAGCTCAATGGTCGTCTGACCATGATGATCGCCAACCTCAAGCCACGGAAAATGAAGTTCGGTATCTCCGAAGGCATGGTGATGGCGGCCGGCCCTGGCGGTGAAGAAATCTACCTGCTCAGCCCTGACAGCGGCGCCAAGCCAGGTCAGCGCATCAAGTAAGGCTCTGCTGTAAACCGATCCCACAGTCGTGCCAGGCGCGACTGTGGGATTTTCATGTCTGGCCCACCCTCCGTCCTTGCCGGATAATGCCTAAGCTTTTTTAGACCGCTCCGTTAAAAAGCCCCGTTCTTGCCGGCACGATCATGACCGAAATTGTTCTTACGCTTATCAGCACTGCCCTGATCAACAACCTCGTGTTGCACTGGCCGCTGGGCGTCGATCCGCTGCTGGGCAACGAGCATCGACAGGTCCATGCGTTGGGCCTTGCGACGACGTGTTTGATGCTGATCGTCGGCACGCTGGGTTACTCGGCCTACCGTTGGTTGCTGGTCCCGCTGGAGCTGACGTCGCTGCGCCTTTTCGTCTTCCTTCCATTAAGCGTTCTGCTGATTGGCCCGCTGCTGAAAGTGCTTTCCCGGTTACTTCCAAAGCTTGCGTTCGATGGCCTCTGGCCCCTGCTGCTGGGCAATGCTGGCGTACTCGGCCTGACGCTGCTCAATGCTCAGGACGACAAAGGCTTCTTCCACGCCATGGCCCTGAGCCTGGGTGCCGGCCTGGGCTTCTGGCTGGTACTGAGCCTGTTCAGCGACTTGCGCCAACGCACAATCGAAAATGATATCCCCCTGCCCTTTCGCGGCCTGCCCATCGACCTGATCGGCGCCGGATTGATTGCAGTGGCCTTTCTCGGATTCAGCGGACTGATCAAAACATGAGTCTGATTCAACGCATCGACGCCCTCTTGCCGCAGACCCAATGTGGCAAGTGCGGCCACCCCGGATGCAAACCGTACGCCGAAGGCATTGCCAGCGGCGAACCGATCAACAAATGTCCGCCGGGCGGCAGCGAAACCATCGCGGCCCTGGCCGAGCTGTTGAAAGTGCCGGTGCTGGAACTGGACGTCAGTCGCGGTTCGGCCCCGGCGCAGATCGCCTTTATTCGTGAAGCGGAGTGTATTGGTTGCACCAAGTGCATCCAGGCCTGCCCGGTGGATGCCATTGTCGGCGCGGCGAAATTGATGCACACGGTGATCGTCGATGAATGCACCGGTTGCGACCTGTGCGTAGCGCCCTGCCCGGTGGATTGCATCGAGATGCGGCCGTTGCCGCTGGACACGGTGCTGCCGATTGTCGGCGGCCTGGCGTTGAGCCTTGAGGAACAACGCGCCCGAGCGGCCAAGCGCAATCACGCGCGACGCCGATTTGAACAGCGCAACGCTCGCCTGCATCGCGAAGAAGAACAGAAAATCGCCGAACGTCGGGCCCGAGCCCAGCGCGCCGTCCAGCCCAGTGAGGTGGCGACACTCGACCCGGTTCAGGCCGCTCTTGAGCGAGTCCGTGCACAGAAGGCAGCGAATGCGGATGTGGCGCTGAAAAAGGCCAAGATCGATCTGGCGATGAGTCGGGCGCAATTGAACAAGTCACTCAAGGCGTTCGGGCATCCGCCGACCTTCGAACAGCAGTCGCAGCTGATCGTCCTGCAACAGCAATTCGAGGTTGCCGAACAGGCGTTGGCAAAACTGGAAAGCTCTGCACCGCCAGCCGCGGCCCCCGTAGTTCCGGCGAAAAATACGCAGCTGAATCGGGCAAAGATCCAGTTGGCCATGCGCCGTGCCGAACTCAAGAAAGCCCAATCCAGCGAAGCGCCGGCAGAGCAGATCGAAGCCCTGGAACTCGCGGTGAATGAAGCCGAGCGTCAGGTGGATGCCTATGCCGCCCCTTGAATCGGTCGACGAACGCCTCCAGCAAGCCATGAAACTGGTATTGCTGGCCACCGTGCCGGGGATGCTGGTGTTTTTCTGGCTGTATGGCTGGGGCGTGTTGATCAACCTGACTCTGACGGGTATTACCGCACTGGCCGTTGAAGCGACCGTGTTGCGCTTGCGCAAGCTTGCGCTCAAGCCGAGCTTGAGCGACGGCAGTGCGCTGGTCAGCGCGACGCTGTTGGCTCTGGCCTTGCCGCCTTATTGCCCGTGGTGGCTGACGGTCTGTGCCGCGGCGTTCGCGATGGTGTTCGGCAAACACCTGTATGGCGGCGTTGGCAAGAACCCGTTCAACCCGGCAATGCTGGGCTTCGCCCTGGTGCTGGTGACCTTTCCCCAACAGATGACCCACTGGCCGTCATCCCATGGGCTGGACCTGATCGGCGGCTTGCAGCAGGTGTTCGGGTTCAGCCTCGGGCAGACGCCAGACGCCTGGGTCCAGGCCACGGCGCTGGACAGCCTGCGGATCAACAAAAGCCTGACCATGGACGAACTGTTTGCAGCCAACCCGGCGTTCGGTCATTTCGGCGGCCGAGGCATGGAATGGGTCAACCTGGCCTTTCTGGCAGGTGGCGCGTTTCTGCTGCAACGACGGGTGTTCAGCTGGCATGCGCCGGTCGGCATGCTCGCCAGCCTGTTCATCGTCAGCCTGCTGTGCTGGAACGGCTCGGGCTCCGACTCCCATGGCTCGCCGCTGTTTCATCTGCTCACTGGCGCGAGCATGCTGGGTGCATTCTTCATCGTCACGGAACCGGTGTCCGGCGCAAAAAGCCCCGGCGCACGACTGCTGTTCGGCGCGGGCGTCGGGCTGCTGACGTACCTGATTCGTACCTGGGGTGGTTATCCGGACGGCGTAGCCTTTGCCGTGCTGTTGATGAACCTCTGTGTGCCGGCGCTGGAGCGGTTTGCCACCTCTAGACTGGAACGAGGGGCGCCATGAGCCGATCGTCGAGCGTTGTGATCCTGGTGTTGCTGGCAGGCCTGGGGATTGGCGCGACTTACCTCGTGCAACACACCAGCGCGCCGCGCATTGCGGCCGAACAGCGCCTGATCGACAGTCGTAACCTGCTGGACCTGCTCCCGGCTGAAAGCTACGACAATCAGCCGCTGGAACAGCCGCTCGCCCTCGAAAGCACTGGATTGGCCAACAGCACGCTGCTAGGTGGCTACCTGGCGACCAAGACTGGCCAACCCAGCGCCGTGTTGCTGCGCAGCCAGACCCCGGGTTACGAGGGTTCCATCGAATTGCTGATCGCCATCGGCGCAAACGGCAAGGTGCTGGGCGTCAAAACGCTCAAGCAATCGGAAACGCCGGGGCTGGGCGGTCGACTCGCTGACTGGCCCAATGCCTGGCTTCAGGCTTTTTCCGGAAAGTCCCGAACAGAACCTGCCGACAATGGCTGGGCCTTGAAAAAGGATCAGGGGCAATTCGATCAAATGGCGGGCGCGACCATTACTTCGAGAGCGGTCATCAACGCCATCCATGACGCGTTGCGCTACTTCGACGAACATCAGCAACAGTTGATCGGGAGCAGCGCTCATGAATAAGTCATCGACGCTGCAGAATTCACTGATGCTTGCACCGCTGATCGGTGCCACGGATTCATTGGTGTCCGCTCTGGGCTTGTGGCTGATGTTCATCGTGGTGATCAGCGCCTTTGGAGTGAGCATGGGCGCGTTGCGATCCCGACTTGTCCCGGCGACACGTTTGCTTGCCAGCGTCCTGTTGGCGGCCACGCTGACCAGTTGCGCGGAGCTCGCCGTGCAAGTCTGGTCGCTGCAATGGCACCAACATGTAGGGTTCTATGCAGGATTGATTGCCTTGCAATGCGTTGTGCTGGAACACACCGGTTTTTTCCAGAGCGCCTGGCGTGATCGCCTGCGCCTGTGTGGCCTGTTCGGCGCGTTGATGGCAGGCCTTGGCTTGCTGCGCGAACTCATCGGCAGCGGGACACTCGGCAGCCATCTGCCATGGCTGGCGGGCACTGCGCAAGCGGACTGGCAAGGCTGGGTGCTGACTGCCGACGGTGGCTTGCGCCTGGCCACCCTGGCCCCTGGCGGATTCATTCTGCTGGGACTGCTGTTCGCCGCACGTCAGGCCTGGACCCGCTCGACGCCCCCACACTGACCGCCTTCGAGGAAACGCACTGCCCATGAATGCCGCAAAACGTCTGGAAATTTTTCGCCGATTTCACGAAGACAACCCGGAACCGAAGACCGAACTGGCCTACTCCTCGCCGTTCGAATTGCTGATATCCGTGATTCTCTCGGCGCAGTCGACCGATGTCGGCGTTAACAAGGCCACCGCCAAACTCTACCCGGTGGCCAATACGCCGGCGGCGATTTATGCCCTGGGTGTCGAAGGCTTGTCGGAATACATCAAGACCATCGGCCTGTTCAACAGCAAAGCGAAAAACGTGATCGAGACCTGTCGATTACTGGTGGAACGTCATGGAGGTGAAGTGCCGCAAACCCGTGAAGAGCTGGAAGCGTTACCCGGCGTCGGCCGCAAGACCGCCAACGTAGTGCTCAACACCGCGTTCCGTCAGCTGACCATGGCCGTGGACACGCATATTTTCCGGGTCAGCAACCGTACCGGCATTGCTCCAGGCAAAAATGTGGTCGAGGTTGAGCAAAAACTGATGAAGTTCGTGCCGAAGGAATATCTGCTCGACTCCCATCACTGGCTGATCCTCCACGGACGCTACGTTTGCCTGGCCCGCAAGCCTCGTTGCGGCAGTTGTCGGATCGAAGACTTGTGCGAATACAAGCAAAAGACGTCGGACGATTGAGGCGCTATTAGGTTTTTCGATTTATCGATTGAAAAAATCTTTTTTACCCGCCGGGAGATTATCGATATAAGGAGCGCCAAAGGCAGCCTTAGCCTGGAGTAGCACTATGAGCACTGGCAAAGAGCAATTGGACGTAGAAGACGACTTCACCCCTGTTGAAGCTGATGATGCTGAACCGGTGGTTGAAGTGGCGAAGACCAACCTGAGCAAACGCCGTACCATCGACAATCTGTTGGAGGAGCGCCGACTGCAAAAGCAATTGGCCGATTACGATTTTGATCTATGACACCTAAAAGCCTCCCGAAACGGAGGCTTTTTACTAAGTACCGCCTGATGCCCCCCGCTCATCGCGCCTCGTCAAACGCTGGGGCAGTCACACCAGACCATTGCGTTGAGCCAATTCGATCAGATCGACCAGGGAACGTGCATTGAGTTTCAATAACAGACGAGTCTTATAAGTACTGACAGTCTTATTGCTGAGGAACATTCCATCGGCAATCTCCTTGTTGGTCTTGCCTCGGGCCAATTGTTGCAAGACCATCATTTCCCGTCCCGACAGACGATCCACCATATCGGCTTCACTGGCGTTCCCCAAACTGGAACGTACGGTATGCAAGGCTTGATTCGGAAAGTAACTGTAGCCTGACAATACTGCCTTTATTGCACTGAGCAATTCAGTGAGATCCTGTTGTTTACAGACATACCCTGCAGCACCCGATTGCATGCAACGCATAGAGAAATGCCCGGGTGCCTGGGAAGTTAGTATCAGTACTTTCATGGGCATTGCTGTCGATGTCAGACGCGCAATGACTTCCAGCCCATCAAGTTTTGGTATTCCAATATCAAGGATGACAATATCCGGCATATGCTCACGGGCAAGTTGCAACGCATCCACGCCATTATCTGTCTCTGCAATAACTTCGTAGCCGTGACGCTCCATTAGCATACGTACCGCAAGACGAATGACGGGGTGATCATCCACGATCAGCACTTTATTCATGGGCAAGTCCAATTTTCGCTGTTCGAATTTTTAGAGCCCGCACGATAGCCTAGTCGTTTCACCCATGGCATGCCGCCCCCCTCGGCCACCCACACCTAGAGACATTCCCTACAAACAACACGGATTATTCTTACAAAAATTCTGCAAATACAATGCTTCAGAAAATTTATCAGTCTTACGACATTCTATTTATTAAAATTTTTTTGTATCAATTTACAACCCAAAGAACAGAACAACAATACTGAGCACCGGCAATCTCACAGTCGATGCCTAATGAGCTATCCTGAAAAGTAACTGATATTTTCGGACCCGGAATTCTTACAAAAAACAACGCGCGCCCAACATCAATTTATTCTTACAGAAAAACCAGCAAACGTTTTATTGCAAGAAAGACAGATATACCCGAAGCACTAACAATGCAGTTAACATGACAAAGAATCACTAACCATAGCCCACAACCCACCGAGAAAATATAAACTTAAATGAGTAAAAAACATGAACAAACTCAAACAAAGAATCTCCAACCCCATGACACTTATTGCGATATTCGCAACTCTGTCTGAAACATCAGCAGCCGTCTCTCTGCCCTTTCTCGGAGAGGATGAAAAAGAGATATACGTTTGGTTCCTGATCAGCTTTCCTTTTTATTTGCTCTTTCTTTTCTTTGCCACTTTAAACTTCAACTATCGGTCGCTTTATGCACCCTCCGATTTTGAAAAGAGCAAGCATTTCATAAAAGCCATGGACAACACCGAGCCTTCGGAAAAGAACGACACCCGGTTGACGCCCGAAAGTTCTGCACCGAGTACGTCGCCGATGGATCGCAGATCCACTCATCCGCCTTGTAATGCGCAGGATCCACCCGAAACCGATTTGCAGACAATCCTCCCCGCTGAGCACTACATCCGACTGCCCGAGCGCCTCAAGGACCTGTACATCGTTGATGCACGCGGTATGAGCCAAAAGATCGAACTGGGTGCCTCGCTGGAGAAAATTCAGAAAGAACAGGGAAAACCTGCGCATGTGATCGTCTTCATCACCTGTGCCGAATCGGAGAGATTGCTGAAGGAAAGCGCACTCAAACACTCAAAAAACGCAAAGAAACACAGCGGTGTACCGTTCTGTGTTGCTTACAATTTGAATTCAAATGGCGTTACGGTCATTGATCAAACGTACCCACTGGCCACCAGTGGCGTTTGAAGCCCGGTCTAAAAAAAAGCAGGAAGGAGGGTGTTAAAAGCACAGGAAGGATGCCGCGATGCAAAGTCAGGTAGATCATCCCCTTTTCAGAACGATGGCCTTGTCTATGACAAGGCCATCCTTCCATTACGGTCGCTGCACTACAGTCTCAAGGTCTCAGAAAAGCTTCCGGCCTTTGTTCGCCGCAATACGCATGCGCAAGGCGTTGAGCTTGATGAAGCCCGCCGCGTCGGCCTGGTTGTAGGCGCCGCCATCTTCTTCGAAGGTCGCGATGTTGGCATCGAACAACGATTCGTCGGACTTGCGACCGGTGACGATCACGTTGCCCTTGTACAGCTTCAGGCGCACAACGCCGTTCACGTGGGCCTGGGATGCATCGATCATCTGTTGCAACATCAGACGCTCAGGGCTCCACCAGTAACCGGTGTAGATCAGGCTGGCGTATTTAGGCATCAGCTCGTCTTTGAGGTGAGCCACTTCGCGGTCCAGGGTGATCGATTCGATCGCACGGTGGGCGCGCAGCATGATGGTGCCGCCTGGGGTTTCGTAGCAGCCACGGGACTTCATGCCTACGTAACGGTTCTCGACGATGTCGAGACGGCCAATACCGTGTTCGCCGCCGATACGGTTCAGGGTCGCCAGCACGGTGGCAGGGGTCATTTCGACGCCGTCCAGCGCGACGATATCGCCGTTGCGGTAGGTCAGTTCCAGGTATTGCGCTTTGTCAGGAGCCTTCTCCGGGGAGACGGTCCATTTCCACATGTCTTCTTCGTGCTCGGTCCAGGTGTCTTCCAGCACGCCGCCTTCATAGGAGATGTGCAGCAGGTTGGCATCCATCGAGTACGGGGATTTTTTCTTGCCGTGACGCTCGATCGGGATGTTGTGCTTTTCAGCATAATCCATCAGCTTTTCACGGGAGAGCAGGTCCCATTCGCGCCACGGAGCAATCACTTTCACGCCTGGCTTCAAGGCGTAGGCGCCCAGTTCGAAACGAACCTGGTCGTTGCCCTTGCCGGTAGCGCCGTGGGAAATGGCGTCAGCACCGGTTTCGTTGGCGATTTCGATCAGGCGTTTGGCGATCAACGGACGAGCGATGGAAGTACCCAACAGGTACTCGCCTTCGTAAACGGTGTTGGCGCGGAACATCGGGAAAACGAAATCGCGCACGAATTCTTCGCGCAAGTCGTCGATGTAGATCTCTTTCACGCCCATGGCCTGTGCCTTGGCGCGTGCAGGTTCGACCTCTTCGCCCTGACCCAGGTCAGCGGTGAAGGTCACGACTTCACAGTTATAAGTATCCTGCAGCCACTTGAGGATCACCGAAGTGTCCAGGCCGCCGGAATACGCCAGAACGACCTTGTTTACGTCCGCCATGCCATCACTCCACGGGGTTCTACGGAAAGCCGTCAAGTCTACCGGTCATGCAGGATAATTTACAGAGGCGCGACAGCTTATGACGACGAAGCGACAGATTATGTCGAGTGAGCGACGATTGCAGCGGGTTCAGGAGGTCGACGCGGCGCTCGCCGATGCAGTGGCCTGAGGGGCCGGCGTTTCAGTGGGCGCAACGCGCGCGAGGTGCACATTGACCCGACGGTTCTTCGCCCGGTTGGCGGAATTGGTATTGGGCGCCAATGGATAACGCTCGCCGTGAAAGCGCACGGTGATCTGCGATTCCTGAATGCCGTTGGCCTTGAAGAACTCCATGACTGCCAGGGCCCGACGCCGCGACAGGTCACGGTTGGTCAGGCGGTTGCCGCTGTTGTCGGAGTGGCCATCGAGTTCGATGTGGTTGACCGTCGGGTCGGCCTTCATGAACGCCAGCATCACTTGCAATTGAGCCTTGGCTTGCGCGTCGAGATCGATGCCTTCGCCGGGGAAGCCGATCTGCGATTGTTTAACCTGCTCGAAATTCTTCGGCAGCAGTTTTGCCACACAGCTCTGGTAGTCGTTGAAGGCGTTGCTGAACTTGACCGGCAGCAGGCGCACTTCCGACACCCGGCCATCGCCCGAGTAATGTCGAACGACCGGACTGCGGCCATCCATCAGGCCACTGATCAAGCGGCCGGCCTGAACTTGCGAACTGTTGAACAGCACGTTGCCGCTGCCGATCCGCACAGAACCGAGGTTGATGTCGCCACGCCCCGGCTGCCAGGGTGCAGCCGCCGCCAGCAAGGTAGCCGAACCGCCGCCGATCATCGCGTTGTAGGACTTCAGACGAAACGTCGCTTGCTCGCCAGCGCGGTGCACGAACTCACCCGAACCAAAATCGGTGATCGGTTGACTCAGGCGGCACTCGAACTTGTCTCCTTCGACCGTCCACTCGATGCTCTCCAGACGGGTCTGGAAAGTGAGCGCCATCGCTGGAAGGCTGGCAAACACGCTGAGCAAGGCTAAATAACGCTGGCGCACGGGAGGCTCCACTGGCTTCTACAACAAAAAGACCGACACACAGATGTTTACGGCATACCTGTTGGATATCGGAAGCTTCCAGCAAAACTTGATAGCGAGTGCCTGGAAGAGTCTTTTCCGGTAGCATTCCCCTCAGTTTGACCCGCCTGGAATCCCCTCATGTCCGACCGCCTGACCCTGCTGCGTCCCGACGACTGGCATATTCATCTTCGCGATGGTGCTGTGTTGCCCAATACAGTCGCGGATGTCGCGCGCACCTTTGGTCGCGCCATCATCATGCCCAACCTGGTACCTCCGGTGCGTAACACCGCTGAAGCCGACGGCTATCGCCAGCGGATTCTCGCTGCACGCCCGGCTGGCAGCCGCTTCGAACCGTTGATGGTGCTGTACCTGACCGACCGCACCCAGCCCGAAGAAATTCGCGAGGCCAAGGCCAGCGGCTTCATTCACGCCGCCAAGCTGTATCCGGCCGGCGCGACCACCAACTCGGACTCCGGTGTCACCAGCATCGACAAGATTTTCCCTGCACTTGAGGCCATGGCCGAAGTCGGGATGCCCTTGTTGGTTCACGGTGAAGTCACCCGTGGCGATGTCGACGTTTTCGATCGCGAAAAATTCTTTATCGATGAGCACATGCGTCGTGTGGTCGAGCGCTTCCCGAGCCTCAAAGTGGTGTTCGAACACATCACTACCGCCGACGCCGTGCAGTTCGTCAACGAGGCTTCGGCCAATGTTGGCGCGACCATCACCGCGCATCACCTGCTGTACAACCGCAACCACATGCTGGTGGGCGGGATTCGGCCGCACTTCTATTGCCTGCCGATCCTCAAGCGCAACACCCATCAGGAAGCCCTGCTCGACGCCGCCACCAGCGGCAGCGACAAGTTCTTCCTCGGCACCGACTCGGCGCCCCATGCCCAGCACGCCAAAGAAGCCGCTTGCGGCTGTGCCGGTTGCTACACCGCTTATGCCGCGATCGAGATGTATGCCGAAGCCTTCGAACAGCGCAACGCGCTGGACAAGCTCGAAGCCTTTGCCAGCCTGAACGGCCCGCGTTTCTACGGCCTGCCGGTGAACACCGATCGCATCACCCTGGTCCGCGATGAGTGGACCGCCCCAACCAGCCTGCCATTTGGCGAGCTGACCGTAATCCCGCTGCGCGCCGGTGAAAAACTGCGCTGGCGCCTGCTGGAGGAACACGCGTGAGTGAAGACCATTTCGATGACGAACAGGACGGTCAAGGCGGCGGAGGTGGTTCGCGCCACCCGATGGCTGAGCGCTTCCGTGGATACCTGCCAGTCGTTGTCGACGTTGAAACCGGTGGTTTCAACTCTGCCACTGACGCTTTGCTGGAAATTGCCGCAACCACCATTGGCATGGACGAAAAAGGGTTTGTGTACCCCGACCACACCTACTTCTTTCGCGTAGAGCCTTTTGAAGGCGCGAACATCGAAGCGGCCGCTCTGGAATTTACCGGGATCAAACTCGATCACCCGCTGCGCATGGCAGTGAGTGAAGAAGCAGCGCTGACCGACATCTTCCGCGGCATCCGCAAGGCACTGAAAGCCAATGGCTGCAAACGGGCGATTCTGGTCGGGCACAACAGCAGCTTCGATCTGGGTTTCCTCAACGCCGCTGTCGCTCGCCTGGACATGAAGCGTAACCCGTTTCATCCGTTCTCGAGCTTCGATACTGCAACCCTGGCCGGTCTGGCTTACGGCCAAACGGTACTGGCCAAGGCCTGTTCAGCAGCCGACATCGACTTCGACGGTCGTGAGGCCCACTCGGCTCGCTACGACACCGAGAAGACGGCAGAGCTGTTCTGCGGCATCGTCAATCGCTGGAAACAAATGGGCGGTTGGGAAGACTTCAACGACTGATCCCGGTCACCGGGTTTATCCCGCCCACAAAAAACCGGCCTCAACGGCCGGTTTTTTTATGCCTCAAACGTGCCTTACAGCGCGGCAGCGTTCTCGGTCAGGTAAGCCGCGACGCCTTCGGTCGAAGCGGTCATGCCTTTGTCGCCTTTTTTCCAGTTGGCAGGGCAAACTTCGCCGTGCTCTTCGTGGAATTGCAGAGCGTCGACCAGACGGATCAGCTCTTCAATGTTACGGCCCAGCGGCAGGTCGTTGATGATCTGCGAACGGACAACGCCTTTGTCGTCGATCAGGAACGCGCCACGGAAAGCCACGCCGCCTTCGGACTCAACGTCGTAGGCCTTGGCGATTTCGTGCTTCAGGTCGGCAGCCATGGTGTAGCGAACTTCGCCGATACCACCATTGTTGACCGGGGTGTTGCGCCAGGCGTTGTGGGTGAAGTGCGAGTCGATCGAAACGGCGATCACTTCAACGTTACGTGCCTTGAAGTCAGACATGCGGTTGTCCAGAGCGATCAGCTCGGACGGGCAAACGAAGGTGAAGTCCAGTGGGTAGAAGAACACCAGGCCGTATTTGCCTTTGATGGCCGACGACAGGGTGAAGCTGTCTACGATTTCGCCATTGCCGAGTACGGCCGGTACGGTGAAGTCAGGGGCTTGTTTGCCTACGAGTACGCTCATTGGATATCTCCTGGTCTAAAAACGTGAAGAACTGGGCTCGCATCAGCCTGCCACCTTCAGGCGACAGCCCTGTGACACGAACCCGCTTCATAAGGACCGGCCATCATACACTGCGTTTTTGACCTGTCCTTAACGGTTTTTTTTTCAGGGGAAATGCAGTCGACGGGTTTTCTTCGTGATCGATGCCGAGAGGAAACCGTTCGTCAGCCCCGATCAAAGCTTTCATAAACCACTTTGACAATCATTCTCGTTAACATTAAGATCCATCGCAATTGAGTCACAACCAGCGACGGTTTTCACTTATGTATGTTTGCCTCTGCACTGGCGTCACCGACGGTCAAATCCGCGAAGCAATCTATGAAGGTTGCTGCAGCTATAAGGAAGTCCGTCAGGCCACCGGCGTAGCCAGCCAATGCGGCAAATGTGCCTGCCTTGCCAAGGAAGTGGTCCGCGAAACCCTGACCAAATTGCAATCGGCCCAGGCTGCAATTCCCTATCCTGTAGAATTTACTGCCGCGTAACTACCGTATTTCAAAGAACCGGACTTGATGTCCGGTTTTTTTATACCTGAAAATCAATCGCTTACGCTCTAGACGCGGAACACAAACATTCTTATTCCGATTAATTTTCATTTAAGTTTCAATAACTTAGGTTTGACACTCTTAATTACGCGGCTCAAACTCTGCTTCATTGACAGCTAATAAAGGGCAGGACCCCATCATGAAAGGCGACATTACAGTCATCCAGCATCTCAACAAGATCCTTGCCAATGAGCTGGTCGCGATCAATCAATACTTCCTGCATGCACGCATGTACGAAGATTGGGGCCTGAACAAGCTCGGCAAGCACGAGTACCACGAATCCATCGACGAGATGAAGCACGCGGACAAGCTGATCAAGCGCATCCTGTTCCTTGAAGGCCTGCCGAACGTCCAGGACCTGGGCAAGCTGCAGATAGGCGAACACACCAAGGAAATGCTTGAATGCGACCTGCGTATCGAACGCACCGGTCATGCGGATCTCAAAGTGGCTATCGCTCATTGCGAAACCGTTGGCGACTTTGGTAGCCGTGAACTGCTTGAAGATATTCTTGAATCCGAAGAAGAACATATCGACTGGCTGGAAACCCAACTGGGTCTGATCGATAAAGTCGGTCTTGAGAACTATCTGCAATCGCAGATGGGCGAAGAGTAGGAGCTGTGTAGGAGCTGTCGAGTGCAACGAGGCTGCGATCTTGGCGATGGCAGTGGCGACATCGATATAACTTATCAAGCGCAATAAAAAGCCCCGCTCCTCTTTCGAAGGCGGGGCTTTTTAGTTGCTGAGATCAAGAGATCGCAGCCTCGTTTCACTCGACAGCTCCTACAGGGGAGCCAATCGTCTTAGGCTTCGGTCTTGTTGGCAGCAGCAGCTTCGACAGCAGCCTTGATGGTGGTTTGCAGCGAACCGTCTGCAGCCATTTCAGTCATGATGTCGCTACCGCCGACCAGCTCACCGCCAACCCACAGTTGCGGGAAGGTTGGCCAGTTGGCGTATTTTGGCAGGTTGGCGCGGATTTCCGGGTTCTGCAGGATGTCCACGTACGCAAACTTTTCACCACACGCCATCACGGCCTGCGCGGCTTTCGCGGAGAAGCCACACTGCGGGGCATTCGGCGAACCTTTCATGTAAAGCAGAATGGTGTTGTTAGCAATCTGCTCTTTAATCGTTTCGATGATATCCATGGAGCACCTCGGCTGAACTTTCCGACTCAGGGGTCGGCACGGTGGCGCATTGTAACGGAAACCCGAGCACCCTGCTCGGTCTCCCCGACAGACTTGATCAAGCCGCCGCCACGGTCACTGGCACACCGTTCAACGCCGCATTGCCCGACAACTCATCGAGCTGACACTCGTCGGTCAAGTCATTGGCGCTGGAACCCGGCTGACCACTGGCAATGGTCATCTGCACGCCTGGCCGCGCATGGCCCCAACCGTGAGGAAGACTGACCACGCCTTTCATCATATCCAGACTGCCGAGCACTTCAACTTCGATCTCACCGACCCGCGAACTGACCCGCACTCGCTGCCCGTCGTTGAGCCCACGGCTGGCCAGGTCATCCGGGTGCATCAGCAATTGATGGCGCGGCTTGCCCTTCACCAGGCGATGATAGTTGTGCATCCACGAGTTGTTGCTGCGCACATGACGGCGGCCAATCATCAGCAACTCATCAACGGCCGGTGCTTGCAACGCCGCAAAGCGGGCGAGGTCAGCCAGGATCACGGCAGGCGCTGCCTGGACTCGCTGACTAGCCGTTTTCAGACGTGGAGCCAGGTTGGATTTCAATGCCCCAAGATCGACACCGTGAGGGTGATCAAACAACGTCGCCAGCGATAGCTTGTGCTCCGAAGCGTCGCCATACAGCCCCATCCGCAAGCCATGATCGATCATCTGCGCCGGAGCGACAGTGGGTTTCAATGCTTTGCCAGTCTTCGCAGCAAAGGCCTTGGCCAGCCCCACGAAAATCTCCCAGTCATGCAACGCACCTTCAGGTTTGGCCAGGATCGCGCGATTGAACCGACTGACGTTGCGCACCGCAAACATATTGAAAGTCGTGTCGTAATGATCGTTTTCCAGGGCCGATGTGGACGGCAGGATCAGGTCGGCATAACGCGTGGTTTCATTGATGTACAGGTCGATACTGACCATGAACTCCAAACCGTCCAGAGCCTGTTCCAGTTGTCGGCCATTGGGCGTCGACAGCACCGGATTACCCGCCACGGTAATCAGCGCGCGGACCTGCCCTTCCCCTTCGGTAAGCATCTCTTCGGCCAGCGCCGAGACCGGCAGTTCTCCACCATATTCCGGACGCCCGGAGACCCGGCTCTGCCACAGATTGAAATGCCCACCCGAGGTGGACGCCACCAAATCCACCGCCGGTTCGGTGCACAACGCACCTCCCACACGATCAAGATTACCGGTGACCAGATTGATCAGTTGCACAACCCAATGACACAAGGTGCCGAACGCCTGGGTCGAGACACCCATGCGGCCGTAACAGACCGCTGTCGGCGCCGCCGCAAAGTCCCGCGCCAGTTGGCGGATCTGTTCGGCGGGCACCGCGCATAGTGGGCTCATGGCCTCGGCGGTGAAATTCGCGACCGCCTCCCGCACCTCTTTTAGACCGTCCACCGGCAAATGACTGTTGCGGGTCAGACCTTCAGCGAACAAGGTGTTGAGCAGTCCGAACAACAACGCCGCATCGCCCCCGGGGCGCACGAACAGATGCTGGTCGGCAATCGCCGCGGTTTCGCTGCGGCGCGGATCGACCACCACCACTTTGCCGCCGCGGGCCTGAATGGCCTTCAAGCGCTTCTCCACATCCGGCACGGTCATGATGCTGCCGTTGGAGGCCAGCGGATTGCCGCCGAGGATCAGCATGAAATCGGTGTGATCGATGTCCGGGATCGGCAACAGCAAACCGTGGCCGTACATCAAATGGCTGGTCAGGTGATGGGGCAACTGATCGACCGAGGTCGCGGAAAACCGGTTGCGGGTTTTCAACAGGCCGAGAAAGTAATTGCTGTGGGTCATCAGCCCATAGTTGTGCACGCTGGGGTTGCCTTGATAGACCGCCACCGCGTTTTGCCCATGACGCTCCTGAATCGCCGCCAGCCGTTCGGCTACAAGGCTGAAGGCATCCTCCCACTCGATGGGTTGCCATTCGCTGCCGACCCGCAGCATCGGCTGACGCAAACGATCCGGATCGTTCTGAATATCTTGCAGGGCGACGGCCTTGGGGCAGATGTGCCCGCGGCTGAAGGTATCCTGAGCATCACCCTTGATCGAAGTGATCTGCACCGCGCCTTCGACCTCGGTGGTTTCGATGGTCAGGCCGCAGATGGCTTCACACAAGTGGCACGCACGGTGATGGAGAGTCTTGGTCATGGCCAGTCTCTGTCTTGTTCTGGGCGGGCAATATCGGCCGCGGGAACAAAACTATGGCGCCAGAGCCACTGCTGCGCCAGCGACGTTCGTCTTGTGAATTGGCAACTATCAGGCCAGCCGATGACCATCGGGGATCAGTTCGGCGGCAGCCTCGGCGGCCCCTGCAACTGGATCTCCTGGATGGTTTCGATCTGCTCTTGAGCGACATGAACACCGGTGAGTTCGCCGATCAGCCGCCAGTGCTCGTCCAGCCCGGTGCTGATGGTTGCCATGCGGTCGATCATCCGCCGGCCGGCGGCCTTGGTCACTTCGTCTTCACTGCGCATCAACTCGAAGGACATCGAGGTCATGGACGCGGTGAGGTGGGTGAGCGAGCGGGCGGTGAGGCCAAGTAATTCCATTAACTGTCGTTCTTTCGATTCCATTCCGAAGGCTTCCTGCGTCGTTCGTGCGTTAGTTATAACCCGCCACTTTGCTTTAGCAAATGTTTCAGACCAGACACATCCTCCAATCCTGAGTATAAATGTTTCGAATGACAGGTCAGAAACCGACCGTTGCTACGCCTTTCCCGCCCCGTTTGATTGCAAAGCCCCGCGACCCCGGTGTACAAATGACGGGCTGCTGTCAGGAAACAGGCTTCAAAAGCGCTACTGCGGTCATCCCGTAGCCCCTCTGAAATCCCCAAAAAACCGTAGCCCTATTGGTAAGACGCGACATTTAATTATAAGATCGCGCCTTCCCCTATTTCGTCGCCCCGTGCGGCTTACGCCGCAGGTCTCGCCCGTTTTTTTGTTAAACAAGGCTTTGAGTATCTGCGGTCTGTTGCAAAAAGGTAGTCAATGATGAGCGCAAGGCACTTTCTCTCCCTGATGGATTGCACGCCCGAAGAGCTGGTCAGCGTGATCCGTCGAGGCGTTGAGCTCAAAGACCTGCGTAACCGCGGCGTACTGTTCGAGCCTCTGAAAAACCGCGTGCTCGGGATGATTTTCGAGAAGTCCTCGACCCGCACCCGTATTTCGTTCGAAGCCGGCATGATCCAGCTCGGTGGCCAGGCGATCTTCCTGTCGCCGCGCGACACCCAACTGGGCCGTGGCGAGCCGATCGGCGATGCCGCCATTGTCATGTCGAGCATGCTCGATGCGGTGATGATCCGCACGTTTTCCCACAGCACACTGACCGAATTCGCCGCCAATTCGCGCGTCCCGCTGATCAACGGCCTGTCCGATGACCTGCACCCGTGCCAGTTGCTAGCCGACATGCAGACGTTCCTCGAACACCGCGGTTCGATCCAGGGCAAAACCGTGGCCTGGATCGGCGACGGCAACAACATGTGCAACAGCTATATAGAAGCGGCGATCCAGTTCGACTTCCAGTTGCGCATCGCGTGCCCGGAAGGCTTTGAACCCAACCCTGAATTCGTGGCGAAGGCCGGTGATCGGGTCACCATCGTCCGCGATCCGAAGGATGCCGTACGCGGCGCCCACCTGGTCAGCACCGACGTCTGGACCTCCATGGGCCAGGAAGAGGAAACCGCCAAACGCCTTAAGCTGTTCGCGCCGTTTCAGGTCAACCGCGCCCTGCTCGACCTGGCCGCCCCGGACGTGCTGTTCATGCACTGCCTGCCGGCCCACCGTGGCGAGGAAATCAGCGTCGACCTGCTCGATGACAAGCGTTCCGTCGCGTGGGATCAAGCCGAAAACCGTCTTCACGCACAAAAGGCCCTGCTCGAGTTTCTCGTCGAGCCGGCGTATCACCACGCATGAGCCATCCATTACTGCTGAACCTGCGCAACCTCGCCTGCGGCTACCAGGACCAGCGCGTCGTGCAGAACCTCAACCTGCATTTGAATGCCGGCGACATCGGTTGCCTGCTGGGCTCATCGGGCTGCGGCAAAACCACCACGCTGCGGGCGATTGCCGGTTTCGAACCGGTACACGAAGGTGAAATCCAGTTGGCGGGCGAGACAATCTCCCGCGCCGGTTTCACCCTTGCCCCGGAGAAACGCCGGATCGGCATGGTATTCCAGGATTACGCACTGTTTCCGCATTTGAGCGTGGCCGAGAACATCGCCTTCGGGATCCGCAAGCATCCGCAAAAGGATCGCGTCACCGAAGAGTTGCTGGAACTGGTCAACCTGAAAAACCTCGGCAAGCGCTTCCCGCATGAGCTGTCCGGTGGTCAACAGCAGCGCGTCGCACTGGCCCGTGCCTTGGCGCCGGAACCGCAACTGCTGCTGCTCGACGAACCCTTCTCCAACCTTGATGGCGAGCTGCGACGCAAGCTCAGCCATGAGGTGCGCGATATCCTCAAGGCCCGTGGTACCAGCGCGATTCTGGTGACCCACGACCAGGAAGAAGCCTTCGCTGTGAGCGACCATGTGGGGGTTTTCAAGGAAGGTCGCCTGGAACAGTGGGACACGCCTTACAACCTTTATCACGAACCGCTGACGCCGTTTGTCGCCAGTTTCATCGGTCAGGGTTATTTCATTCGCGGTCAGCTGAGCAGCCCCGAGTCGGTGCAGACCGAACTGGGTGAGTTACGCGGTAATCGTGCCTACACCTGGCCGGTTGGCGGTGCGGTGGATGTGTTGCTGCGTCCGGACGATATCGTTTATGCACCGGACAGCACGCTGAAGGCGCGGATTGTCGGCAAGTCTTTCCAGGGTGCGTCCACCTTGTATCGCTTGCAGTTGCCGACCGGCGCGCAGCTGGAATCGATTTTCCCGAGTCATGCCGATCATCTGGTGGGTTCAGAGGTCGGCATTCGTGTCGCGGCTGAACACCTGGTGCTGTTTCAGGCGTCGGGCAGTACGGCGGCGCAGATTCCGGTCGTCGAGTCCGGTGTCCGCCGCTACAGCAGCGCCCACTGACAAACACAACTCCTGTGGGAGCGAGCTTGCTCGCGATAGCGGACTGTCAGTCAATGATGATGTCGACTGACAGTCCGCAATCGCGAGCAAGCTCGCTCCCACAGTAGGTTTCGGTCAACCGAGCATTAGCGTTCCGCTTGCAACGAGCGTCGCATTCCCGCCGATTTTCACCCGATCCCCTTCCAGCCGACAGAACAACTCCCCGCCTCGAGCCGAGCGCTGACAAGCCGTCAGGCTCGACTTGCCCAAACGTTTCGACCAGTACGGAATCAGGCTGCAATGGGTGGAACCCGTCACCGGGTCTTCGTTGATGCCGATCGCCGGCGCGAAGTAGCGGGAAACAAAATCATGCTGGCTGCCCCTGGCCGTGACAATTGCTCCTGGCCACGGCAGTTTCGCCAGTGCCGCCATGTCCGGCTGACATTCGAGCACCGCCTGTTCGGATTCCAGCACCACGAACAACTCGTTCGCCCCCAGCACATCAACCGCTTCCACACCCAGCGCGCGCTCGACATCCAGGGTCACGCCCACTTCCGATGGCATGATCGCCGGGAAATCCAGCCACAAGCGCTCACCCTCACGGCTCACACTCAGCGGGCCAGACTTGCAGACGAAGTCCAGGCGCTCGACCGGCTCTTTATAGATTTCAAACAGAACGTAAGCGCTGGCCAGGGTTGCATGACCGCACAACGGCACTTCGGTAGTCGGGGTAAACCAGCGGATGTGCCAGCCCTGCCCTTCGCGTACCACGAAAGCGGTTTCGGCGAGGTTGTGCTCGGCGGCGATCTTCTGCATCAACTCATCGGCAAGCCAGGCATCGAGGCGATAGACCATCGCCGGGTTGCCACTGAACGGCCGATCACTGAACGCATCGACCTGATGAAACTCAAGCTGCATAACCTTCTCCCTTTGTCAGGCCACGGAGCATGAAGCTGCCGACAACCCGGCACCAGTGACAGAGCCAGTAAATTTGCACCATACAGCGCCGGGCCGGAAGCCCTCGTCAGGCGCGGCCGATATCGGCGAACTTCGCCTGGGTATGTTCGGCCAGCACCGCGGGTGCCAATTCGACTTCCAGCCCACGTCGCCCCGCACTGACAAAAATGCTGGCGAAGGGCTGAGCCGAATTATCGATAAAGGTACGCAAGCGCTTTTTCTGTCCCAGCGGGCTGATCCCACCCAACAGGTAACCGGTGGATCGTTGCGCAGCGGCAGGATCGGCCATTTCGACTTTTTTCACGCCCGCAGCATGCGCCAGGCCCTTTAAGTCCAGACTTCCGACGACCGGCACCACGGCCACCAACAATTCACCTTTCTCGCTCGCCGCCAGCAAGGTCTTGAACACCTGCGCCGGATCCAGCCCCAGCTTCTCCGCGGCCTCCAGCCCGTAGGACGCTGCCTTCGGATCATGTTCGTAACTGTGCACGCGATGTTCGGCACGAACTTTTTTCAACAAATCCAATGCGGGGGTCATGACAGCTCCAGACTGGGTGGCAGAAGAAAAATACTGCGCTGGATTCTAGGGCATTGATCGACAAATGGCTCTATTGCGGCGCTATTTCAAAGGCTTGGCGGCGCCTTATGCCGTTCGTCCACCTTCAGCCTGCCGCGTGAACGATGCGGTCATTCATGTGACTAATAGTTCGATTGTGACTGACGGTTCACTTTCGACCTTTGACAGCAGCGTTTCTTGTCTATATTTTTTCGAATCTGAATACTGTACGAATGTTCCTATCGCAGCACCCAGCAGTAGGCCGAGAACAGGATGGGGATCCTGTCTCGGTGAAAATCGCGCTTTGAGCATGATGAAAAAGCGCCAGACAACAACAAAAACGAGGTTTTCAATGACAACTGCTTTACAACAACCGTCGCTCTCGAGCCAATGCATGGCCGAATTTTTGGGTACTGCACTGCTGATCTTTTTTGGTACAGGTTGTGTTGCCGCGCTCAAGGTCGCGGGTGCCAGCTTCGGCCTTTGGGAAATCAGCATCATCTGGGGGATCGGCGTGAGCATGGCGATCTATCTGACCGCCGGCGTTTCCGGGGCTCATCTCAATCCCGCCGTCAGCATTGCCCTGAGCATTTTCGCTGACTTCGAAAAGCGTAAACTGCCGTTCTATATTCTCGCCCAGATTGCTGGCGCCTTCTGTGGAGCGTTGTTGGTTTACACGCTGTACAGCAATCTATTCTTCGATTACGAACAAACTCACCATATGGTTCGTGGTACTCAGGCCAGCCTCGAATTGGCGTCGGTGTTCTCCACCTTCCCCAACCCGGTGCTGACCACGGCACAAGCCTTCCTGGTTGAAGTGATCATTACTGCCATCCTGATGGGCGTGATCATGTCCCTGACCGACGACAACAATGGCTTGCCAAAGGGTCCGCTCGCTCCGCTGCTGATCGGCCTGCTGATTGCCGTGATTGGTAGTTCGATGGGGCCGCTGACCGGTTTTGCGATGAACCCGGCGCGCGATTTCGGTCCTAAACTGATGACTTTCTTCGCTGGCTGGGGTGAAATTTCCTTCACCGGCGGGCGCGACATTCCGTATTTCCTGATTCCGATTTTTGCACCGATTGTCGGTGCCTGCCTCGGTGCTGCAGCTTATCGCGGGCTGATTGCCCGTCATCTGCCCAGCGCCCTACCTGCTACAAAGGACGCAGCACCGGCCATTGACGGCAAACCAAGAACTTCTTGATACCGTTGGCGTGTGATCCTGCCCATCAGATCACGCGCCGGACCTCACTCCCTTTTTTCGTCCAAGGCAATCGACATGACCGACACTCAGAATAAAAACTACATCATTGCCCTCGATCAGGGTACGACCAGCTCCCGCGCGATCATTTTCGACCGCGACGCGAACGTGGTCTGCACCGCCCAGCGCGAATTCGCACAGCATTACCCGCAAGCCGGTTGGGTCGAACACGACCCGATGGAAATCTTCGCTACCCAAAGCGCCGTGATGGTCGAGGCCTTGGCTCAAGCCGGCCTGCATCACGATCAGGTCGCCGCCATCGGTATCACCAACCAGCGCGAAACCACCGTGGTCTGGGACAAGACCACCGGCCGCCCGATCTACAACGCGATCGTCTGGCAGTGCCGCCGCAGCACCGAGATCTGCCAGCAGCTCAAGCGCGACGGTCACGAGCAATACATCAGCGAAACCACCGGCCTGGTTACCGACCCGTACTTCTCCGGCACCAAGCTCAAGTGGATCCTCGACAACGTCGAAGGCAGCCGCGAACGTGCGCGCAAAGGCGAGCTGTTGTTCGGCACCATCGACAGCTGGCTGATCTGGAAATTTACCGGCGGCAAAGTGCACGTCACCGATTACACCAACGCCTCGCGCACCATGCTCTTCAACATCCACACACTGGAGTGGGACGCGAAGATGCTGGAGGTGCTGGATATTCCGCGCGAGATGCTGCCGGAAGTTAAATCCTCGTCCGAAATCTACGGCCACACCAAAAGCGGCATCGCCATCGGCGGTATCGCGGGTGACCAGCAAGCGGCCCTGTTCGGCCAGATGTGCGTCGAGCCCGGCCAGGCGAAAAACACCTACGGCACCGGCTGCTTCCTGCTGATGAACACCGGCGACAAAGCTGTGAAATCCAAGCACGGCATGTTGACCACCATCGCTTGCGGCCCGCGCGGCGAAGTGGCTTACGCGCTGGAAGGTGCTGTGTTCAACGGCGGTTCTACTGTTCAGTGGCTGCGTGACGAACTGAAGATCATCAATGACGCCCACGACACCGAATACTTCGCCAACAAGGTCAAGGACAGCAACGGCGTGTACCTGGTACCCGCCTTCACCGGCCTGGGCGCTCCTTACTGGGACCCGTATGCCCGTGGGGCATTGTTCGGCCTGACTCGCGGCGTACGCGTGGATCACATCATTCGTGCAGCCCTGGAGTCGATTGCCTACCAGACCCGCGACGTTCTCGACGCCATGCAACAGGACTCCGGCGAACGCTTGAAATCCCTGCGTGTGGACGGCGGTGCCGTCGCGAACAACTTCCTGATGCAGTTCCAGGCCGACATCCTCGGCACTCAGGTCGAACGTCCGCAAATGCGCGAAACCACCGCACTCGGTGCGGCTTACCTGGCTGGTCTGGCGTGTGGCTTCTGGGGCAGCCTGGATGAGTTGCGCGGCAAGGCTGTGATCGAACGCGAATTCGAACCGACCCTGGACGAAACCGCGAAGGAAAAACTCTACGCTGGCTGGAAAAAAGCCGTCAGCCGCACCCGCGACTGGGAACCGCATGAAGGCGCTGAATAAGCCAAGCTGAGTACTCGTATCTGTATGTCCAAATAGCGTGAAAGCGTAGCGAGCGAAGGTAATACAAGGCAAAAACAGGCGAGGACGCGGAGTTTACGAGGTTGTAAATGAGCAGTCCGAGCCTGTTTTTAACGCAGGATTGCCGAGCGCAGTAGCTTTCACGTTATTTGGAAACTGGTAGGGAGCAGATTCCTGCGTCATCATGGGCAAATTTTGCACGGCAGCCCAAAGGAAGCCCCATGAATCTGCCTCCCCGTCAGCAGCAAATCCTCGAACTGGTCCGCGAACGCGGCTATGTCAGCATCGAGGAAATGGCTACGCTGTTCGTAGTTACACCGCAAACCATCCGCCGCGATATCAATCAGCTCGCGGAAGCTAATTTGTTGCGTCGCTACCACGGCGGCGCAGCCTACGATTCCAGCGTCGAAAACACCGCCTATGCCATGCGTGCCGATCAGATGCGCGATGAAAAGCAGCGTATCGGTGAAGCCATTGCGGCTCAAATCCCGGATCACGCCTCGCTGTTCATCAATATCGGTACCACCACCGAATCCATCGCCCGGGCGTTGCTCAATCACAATCACCTGAAGATCATCACCAATAACCTGCATGTAGCCTCGATGCTCAGCGCCAAGGACGACTTCGATGTCCTGCTGACTGGCGGCAATGTGCGGCGTGACGGTGGCGTGGTCGGTCAGGCCAGTGTCGACTTCATTAACCAGTTCAAGGTTGATTTCGCCCTGGTCGGCATCAGCGGTATCGATGAAGACGGCAGTCTGTTGGACTTCGACTATCAGGAAGTTCGGGTGTCCCAGGCGATCATCGCCAATGCCCGACAGGTCATCCTCGCGGCTGACTCCAGCAAATTCGGGCGCAACGCCATGATTCGTCTGGGGCCGATCAGCTTGATTGATTGCCTGGTCACCGATCAGCAACCTGTGCCGGCGTTGGCGCAGTTGTTGAGTCAGCACAAGATTCGGCTCGAAGTCGTTTAAGGCTTTCAGCCTCTAAAGATCGTCCGAACGCGGCCCGAACCTTCGGCAGCTCCTACAGGTTCACTCGCCCCTGTAGGAGCTGCCAAAGGCTGCGATTTTTTGCTTTAAATGTTCGAAAATTTTCCTTTAACGGCTCTTCGATCAGTATTTTCAATCGAAGTTAACTGGCTGTGGGCGACTTTATGGGCTACCATTTTCGCAAATGAACATTAATGTTCGAATTCCAATACCGAAAATCATAAAAGCCCGAGGCTAGCCGATGCCCACTTCTACCTTGCCTACGCCCCCTCTTGCTGAGATCTACGATATCGCCGTCATCGGTGGCGGGATCAATGGCGTGGGGATCGCAGCGGATGCCGCCGGTCGCGGTCTTTCGGTGTTTCTTTGCGAAAAGGACGACCTGGCCAGCCACACCTCTTCAGCGAGCAGCAAGCTGATCCACGGTGGCCTGCGCTACCTTGAACATTACGAATTCCGTCTGGTGCGCGAAGCCCTGGCCGAACGCGAAGTGCTGCTGGCCAAGGCCCCGCACATCGTCAAGCAGATGCGCTTCGTGCTGCCGCACCGCCCACACCTGCGTCCGGCCTGGATGATCCGCGCCGGCCTGTTCCTTTATGACCACCTCGGCAAGCGGGAAAAACTCGAAGGCTCGAAAAGCCTGAAGTTCGGCCCGGACAGCCCGCTGAAAAGCGAAATCACCAAAGGCTTCGAATACTCCGATTGCTGGGTCGACGATGCTCGTCTGGTGGTACTGAACGCCATGGCCGCCCGCGAAAAAGGCGCCCACGTTCACACCCAGACTCGCTGCGTCAGCGCCCGTCGCACCAAGGGAATGTGGCACCTGCATCTGGAACGCGCCGATGGCAGTCTGTTTTCGATCCGCGCCAAGGCACTGGTAAACGCCGCCGGCCCGTGGGTCGCCAAGTTCATTCGTGACGACCTGAAGATGGAATCGCCGTACGGCATCCGCCTGATTCAGGGCAGTCACCTGATCGTGCCGAAACTGTACGAAGGCGAACACGCGCACATTCTGCAAAACGAAGATCAGCGCATCGTGTTCACCATTCCGTACCTGAACCACTTCACCCTGATCGGCACCACCGACCGCGAGTACACCGGCGATCCGGCTGCAGTTGCGATCACCGAAGGCGAAACCGATTACCTGTTGAAAGTGGTCAACTCCCATTTCAAGAAACGCATCAGCCGCGACGATATCCTGCACAGCTATTCCGGTGTTCGCCCACTGTGCAACGACGAATCCGACAACCCGTCGGCCGTTACCCGCGACTACACCTTGGCGCTGTCGGGCACCGGCGAAGAAGCGCCGCTGTTGTCGGTGTTCGGCGGCAAGCTGACCACCTACCGCAAGCTGGCCGAGTCGGCGCTGGCGCAACTGGCTCCGTACTTCAAGGACATCAAGCCGAGCTGGACCGCCAGCGCTACCCTGCCGGGCGGTGAAGACATGACCACCCCGCAAGCCTTGTGCGCCTTGATCCGTGACAAGTTCGACTGGGTGCCGACCGAAATCGCCCGCCGCTGGGCCACCACCTACGGCAGCCGCACCTGGCGCATGCTGGAAGGCGTGCAGAATCTCGGCGATATGGGCGAACACATCGGCGGCGGGCTCTACACCCGTGAAGTCGATTACCTGTGCAGCGAAGAATGGGCAACCACCGCGCATGACATTCTGTGGCGCCGCAGCAAGCTGGGCTTGTTCACCACCCCGGCGGAACAGGAAAAGCTCAAGGATTATCTGAGCAAGGTCGAGCAGAACCGCAGCAAGATCGAAGCGGCCTGATCGGCAATCCGGTTAAAGCAAAGCCCCTGAATCTCAAGATTCAGGGGCTTTTTTGTAGGTGCTTACTGCGCCAGATGCAGCAACAGGAAATCGATGAAGGCCCTCGATTTGTGGGGCAAATGCGGGCTGTTGGGAAACACCACGTTGACGGACTGCGAGGGCAGCGAATAGTCGGGCAACAGCCGGATCAGCCGCTCGCTGGCGATGTCGTCCTTGACCACCCAGGCGGGCAGCACCGAGACGCCTAGCGACGACAACGTCATGGAGCGGATGGCCGTGGAAGAATTGGATTCAAACTGATTGATCCCGTTGATCTCGACAGCCCCCAATTGCGGATGGCGCAACGACCACTGGGTCGGTGCCTGCAGGTTACTGTTGGCGATCCACGGCACCGAATTCAGGTCCTGAGGATTCTGCACCGGGTGACGTGCAAGAAACGTCTCGGTAGCCACCAGGACAATTTCATAATCCGCCAGTTTACGGCTCTTGAAAGCAGAGTCCGCCAAGTTACCTAAACGGATAACCATGTCTAACTTTTCCGCCACCAGATCATTGAGTGACGAGTTGAAGTTATAACAGAGTTTTATTTCCGGATAACGCTCTATAAATTGCGGTATCAACGGAAGAATAAAGGCCTCGCCGTATTCACTGGTGGAACTGAAGCGCAACTTGCCGGACACCCGATTATGCCCTTTTAATACATTATCGAAGGCGTTATCGATGTCCGCGACAATACCTTTGAACTCTTCATAAAAGTCCTGACCGATTTCGGTGAGGGATATATTTCGGGTATTTCGAATCAACAACGTCGCTGACAGCACGTCCTCCAGCGCCTTGACATGCAGACTGGCCATGGCTTTGCTGATGCTCAGGTAATTGGCAGCCTTGGTGAAAGAACCAAAATCGACCACGGCCAGGAATGTCTGGACCCGATTAAGATGAGTGTGCATAGCAATATGGCTCACTGTTAAATCCCGTCAAACATTGTTTCAAGGATAGTCGTATCGACAGTTCAAGTCCACCGCCCCTATGCTTTGCGGCAAAGGGGAAACAACATGACCTATCGCTACAAAGTTGCACTGATATTTCTGATCGGCTTTTTTATAGACTGCATTAACATCTTTATGTCGGCGGTCGCATTACCGAGTATATCGGCGGCGCTGCACGTTAGTACTTCAGACGTTGCCTGGGTGGCTAACGCTTATATTCTGGGGCTGACTCTGATCATCCCGGTCAGCACCTGGTTGGCCGGTCGTTTTGGCAGCCGGGAAATCCTCACCGCCTCGATGTTCGTATTCACCGCTTCCGTGTGGATGTGTGGGCTGGCCAATAGCTTCAACGAACTGGTGATCTGGCGCTTCGTCCAGGGAATTGGTGGCGGCCTGTTGATTCCTGTCGGCCAGGCGCTGACGTTCAACCTGTTCAAGGGCGAGCAGCGGGCGAAAATATCCACATTGGTCATGGCCGTTGCCCTGATAGCGCCCGCCATTTCACCGACCATCGGCGGTGTCATCGTCGACAGCAGTTCCTGGCGCTGGGTGTTCTATAGCAACATCCCGTTCTCGCTGATCGCGGCGCTGCTGTCCTGGTTCTGGATCAACGAAGCGCGGCCGACGAGTTTGCCCCGACCCGACATCAAGGGCTTGCTGCTGGTCAGCGCGGCACTCGGCAGCCTGCTGATGGGCATGTCGTTGTATGGCGGCGACGCTCCGGCATGGGTGGCCGCCCTCTTCGTCATGGCCGGCGTTACTTTCGTCGTGCTGTACGGGCTGCACTTCCGAACATGCAAAAACCCGATCATTGAACTGAGCCTGCTCAAAAGCAAAAAACTCAGCACCTCCATCTTTATCTATTACGCGATTCCCGGTGTGTTCACGGGGGTCAACTTGATGAGCATCTTCTTCCTGCAAAACACCCTGCACTTCAGTGCCCGACTGACAGGGATGTTCATGATCCTCTACGCCATCGGCGCGTTCATCGCGATGCTGATCTGTGGCCGAGTCTATAACCGGATGGGCGCGAAGCGGCTTTTTGCCCTCGGCATGCTCTCGCACAGCGCCGGCATCGCCACCCTGTTACTGGTGAACGATCCCTCAGATTTTCTGGTGATTGTCATCGCCTACAGCTTGATGGGGATCGGCGGCGGCATCGGCGCCAACACAGCACAAACCACGTCGCTGATGGACTTCGAGGGCAATGACACTCACAAGGCCAGTGTCATCTGGAACATCAACCGACAGATGTCATTCAGCATCGGCGCTGCCCTCTTCCTGATGGTTTTCAACCTGCTCTTGAAGCATTTCGATACCACCCAGGCCTACCACGTGACCTTCGCCATCGCCGCACTGGCAGGCTTGTTTCCACTCTTTCAACTGAGTCAGTTGAACACTCAAAAGGACTGTCATGCACAACAAAATAGTTGAACAGGCGCAACACAGCATTCATCACGTGCACGAGTTGATCCACACCCTGTTCACCGACGCAAACGGTAAGGGGCAGACCGCTTTCGAGCCGCTGATGTCGGCATTCGCCGAGCACTTCACGATGGTCACCACTTCGGCTGCCATCGTCAGCCGGGCGATGGTCGAACAGATGTTCAAGGGTGCGGTCGGCGCCAAACCGGGCCTCGATATCGTCATCAGCGACCTGCAGACGGTCTGGCAGGAAGGCAACAGCGTGGCGATTCGCTACAAGGAAACCCATCGCCTCAACCAGCGTGAAAGCTCACGGGTTTCGGTGGCGATCATTGGCATGCATCACCACAACGCCCAGTGGATTTACCTGCATGAAACGCCGCTAAGCCAGGGAGGCTGATTGTCATATGAACGGCATGATCACTGGCTCTTCTATTATCTGGCCGAAAGGACGTTAGCGGCCCCGAACACCATTCGGTTTTCCGAACGCGACCTGTCAGTCGATTCGGTTAACCGGATCCCCCTGCATCAAAACTCTCGCCATAAATATTTAATAACCTTATAAATCAATAAGTTGATCTATTCAGCCTAGCCTGGCACGAGTCATGCTCTACACTCTTGGACGAATGTCCGCTGAGCCAACCCTTCAGGAGCCGGCAAGCATTCAAAGCACAAAAAGGGCCGATGAACTGGCTCCATATAAAAACAATGTCGAGGAAAATTTGATGCGCATCGTTCCCCATCTCCTGGGCGCAGCCATTGCTGCCGCTCTGATCAGCACTCCAGTTTTTGCCGCCGAACTCACCGGCACCTTGAAGAAGATCAAAGAGTCCGGCGTCATCACCCTCGGGCATCGTGACGCTTCCATTCCGTTTTCCTACATCGCGGACGCTTCCGGCAAACCGATGGGCTACTCCCACGATATCCAGCTGAAAATCGTCGAAGCCATCAAGAAAGACCTCGACCTGCCGAACCTTCAGGTCAAATACAACCTGGTCACCTCGCAAACCCGTATCCCGCTGGTGCAGAACGGCACCGTGGACGTCGAGTGCGGCTCCACCACCAACAATGTCGAGCGTCAGCAGCAAGTTGACTTCTCCGTCGGCATCTTCGAAATCGGTACCCGCCTGCTGTCCAAGAAAGATTCCGCGTACAAGGATTTCGACGACCTCAAAGGCAAGAACGTCGTGACCACCGCCGGCACCACGTCCGAGCGCATCCTCAAGTCGATGAACGCCGACAAGCAAATGGGCATGAACGTCATCTCCGCCAAAGACCACGGCGAGTCCTTCCAGATGCTGGAATCGGGCCGTGCCGTTGCGTTCATGATGGACGACGCCTTGCTGGCCGGTGAAGCCGCCAAAGCCAAGAAGGCGGATGACTGGGCCGTGACCGGCACTCCACAGTCCTACGAAATCTACGGTTGCATGGTCCGCAAGGGCGACGAGCCGTTCAAGAAGGTTGTCGACGACGCGATCGTCGCGACTTACAAGTCCGGCGAGATCAACAAGATCTACGAAAAATGGTTCATGCAGCCAATTCCGCCAAAAGGCCTGAACCTGAGCTTCCCGATGAGCAACGAGCTCAAGGCCCTGATCGCCAATCCGACCGATAAAGCGGCTGACGACAAGCCTGTAGAAAAAAAGTCCTGAATTCTAACTAACCTTATCTCCTGACAGGGCTCTGCCCTTTCAGGGGATAGTCACTCCCTGCTGGCATTTCTGGAAACACTCGAACCGGTGGCTGTCGAGCCGCTCGTGTGTGCCTGACCGTAGTGGCCTGTACGGTCAGTTCGTTAGCTCAAATTCGGTGCCGGAAGTTCATATCCAAGGCGCTGTGACGAGTCATAGCCCGCTATGGCGAGGAACAGCAACGCAGGAGATGGACTTCCGGGGCCGGAGTTGAGCTGACAGAACTGACCACACAGGCCACCTAGGTCGGGCGGGAACGGAGCTTCCCCAGGCGGGCACTTGTACATCGATCGATCTGAGGGGAGACCCTAATGAATTACAACTGGGACTGGGGCGTGTTCTTCAAGTCCACCGGCGTGGGCAGCGAGACATATCTCGACTGGTACGTCGCCGGTTTGGGCTGGACCATCGCCATCGCCGTCGTGGCCTGGATCATTGCCCTGCTGCTGGGCTCGATTCTGGGCGTCATGCGCACCGTGCCGAACCGCATCGTATCGGGCATCGCGACCTGTTACGTCGAACTCTTCCGTAACGTGCCGCTGCTGGTTCAACTGTTCATCTGGTACTTCCTGGTGCCCGACCTGCTGCCTCAGAACCTGCAAGATTGGTACAAGCAGGATCTCAATCCGACCACCTCGGCGTACCTGAGCGTTGTCGTGTGCCTGGGCCTGTTTACCGCCGCTCGCGTTTGCGAACAAGTGCGTACCGGCATCCAGGCGCTACCGCGTGGTCAGGAATCCGCCGCTCGCGCCATGGGCTTCAAGCTGCCACAAATCTACTGGAACGTGCTGCTGCCCCAGGCTTACCGGATCATCATTCCGCCGCTCACCTCGGAATTCCTGAACGTGTTCAAGAACTCTTCCGTCGCGTCGCTGATCGGCCTGATGGAGTTGCTCGCGCAGACCAAACAGACCGCCGAGTTTTCCGCCAACCTGTTCGAAGCCTTCACCCTGGCAACGCTGATCTACTTCACGCTGAACATGGGCCTGATGCTGCTGATGCGCATGGTCGAGAAGAAAGTGGCCGTACCGGGCCTGATCTCCGTAGGGGGTAAATGATGGAATTCGACTTCTCGGGCATCATCCCGTCCCTGCCGGGCCTGTGGAACGGCATGGTCATGACCCTGCAACTGATGGCGCTGGGCGTGTCCGGCGGGATCATCCTCGGCACGATCCTGGCGCTGATGCGCCTGTCCCACAGCAAACTGCTGTCGAACATTGCCGGCGCCTACGTTAACTACTTCCGCTCGATTCCCCTGCTGCTGGTCATCACCTGGTTCTACCTGGCGGTGCCGTTCGTACTGCGCTGGATCACCGGCGAAGACACCCCGATCGGCGCGTTTGCCTCGTGCATCGTGGCGTTCATGATGTTCGAAGCGGCGTACTTCTGCGAAATCGTCCGGGCCGGCGTCCAGTCGATTTCCAAGGGTCAGATGGGTGCAGCCCAAGCCCTGGGCATGACGTATGGTCAGATGATGCGGTTGATCATCCTGCCGCAAGCATTCCGCAAGATGACCCCGCTGCTGCTGCAACAGAGCATCATCCTGTTTCAGGACACCTCGCTGGTCTACGCGGTCGGCCTGGTGGACTTCCTCAATGCCTCGCGTGCCAGTGGCGACATCATCGGTCGCTCCAACGAGTTCCTGATCTTTGCAGGTCTCACGTACTTCACAATCAGCTTTGCCGCCTCGCTGCTGGTCAAGCGTCTGCAAAAAAGGTTTGCCGTATGATCTCTATCAAGAATGTCAACAAGTGGTATGGCGACTTCCAGGTACTGACTGACTGCAGCACCGAGGTCAAAAAAGGCGAAGTGATTGTGGTGTGCGGGCCATCCGGCTCCGGCAAATCCACCCTGATCAAATGCGTCAATGCCCTGGAACCGTTCCAGAAAGGCGACGTGGTGGTCGATGGCACGTCCATCGCCGACCCGAAGACCAACCTGCCGAAACTGCGTTCGCGCGTTGGCATGGTGTTCCAGCATTTCGAACTGTTCCCACACCTGACCATCACCGAAAACCTGACCATCGCGCAGATCAAGGTGTTGGGCCGCAGCAAGGAAGAAGCCACCAAGAAAGGCCTGCAACTGCTTGAGCGCGTCGGGCTGTCTGCCCATGCGCATAAGCATCCGGGCCAGCTCTCCGGTGGTCAGCAACAGCGTGTGGCGATTGCCCGAGCGCTGGCGATGGACCCGATCGTCATGCTGTTCGACGAACCGACTTCGGCGCTGGACCCTGAAATGGTCAACGAAGTACTCGACGTGATGGTGCAACTGGCCCACGAAGGCATGACCATGATGTGCGTGACCCACGAAATGGGCTTCGCCCGCAAAGTGGCGGACCGGGTGATCTTCATGGACCAGGGCAAGATCATCGAAGACTGCAAGAAAGAGGAGTTCTTCGGCGACATCAACGCTCGCGCCGAGCGAACGCAGCATTTCCTCGCCAAGATTCTGCAGCACTAAAACCTACACGGCCGCCCCTGTAGGAGCTGCCGCAGGCTGCGATCTTTTGATGTTGGCGCCAGCTCAGGCAACAAGTTGCCTGCTGAGCAGATCAAAAGATCGCAGCCTGCGGCAGCTCCTACACGGGATCTTCGGGGCTTGTAGTTGTGGTTGACCCAAGGCATCTGTGATGAAATGCGACCCCACTCTCTATCGCGCCGCGCCGCCATCACTCGCCGTGAAACCCCGTCTGATTCGCCATCTGTTCCTGCCGCCGCTGGTCATCGCCCTGATGATCGGATTGGGTTACCTCGGCTTCTGGGTCAGTGAACACTACGGGATCCGCAGCCTCAGCGAGAACGGCCAGCGTCAGCTGGAACTGCACGCCCGCGCCGTCGAGAGCGAGATCAGCAAGTACACCTACCTGCCCAGCCTGCTGGAACTCGAATCCAGCGTTTCGAAGCTGTTGGCCGACCCGTCACCGGAACACCGGCAGACGGTCAATGAATACCTCGAAGGCCTGAACCGGCGCAGCCGCAGTCGGGCTATCTATGTGATGGATACCACCGGCCGTGTCATGGCCACCAGTAACTGGCGCGATGTCGACAGTTACCTGGGCGAAGACCTGTCCTTCCGCGCCTATTTCCAGAATGCCGTGCGCGGTCAGCCGGGGCGCTTCTATGGCATCGGCAGCACCAACGGCGAGCCCGGTTATTACCTGGCGCATGGCCTGGAAGAACACGGCAAGATCATCGGCGTCGCAGTGGTCAAGGTCCGCCTCGAAGCCATGGAAGAACGCTGGCAGCGCGCACGGCTGGAAGCTTTCGTCAGCGACGAGAACGGCATCATCATTCTTTCCAGCGATCCGGCACGGCGCCTGAAATCGGTTGTGCCGCTGAGCGACGAAACAAAAGAAAAACTCGCTCGCAGCCTTCAGTACTACTGGTTCCCGCTGAACGAACTGCAACCGCTGGCCCGGGAAAAACTGGCCGAAGGCGAGGAAAAACTCACCTTCCCCGCCAACAGTGAAGTGGAATCCAATGAAGAGGACATCAGCTACCTCTCGCAAACCCGGCCATTGAGCGATACCCCGTGGAATTTCACCCTGCTCACCCCCCTGCAGGATTTGCGTCGCGAAGCGATCAATCAGGGGATTCTGGTGGCGGTGGCGTTTGCCCTGGTGGCGTTCCTGCTGATCGCCTGGAACGAGCGGCGCAAGGTCATTGCCACGCGCCTCGCCGCCCGGGAAGCCTTGCAGGAAGCCAACAATCAACTGGAGCGTCGGATTACCGAACGCACCACTGATCTGCGCGCCAGCAACGAACGGCTCAAGGGCCAGATCCGCGAACGGCGTCTGGCCGAAGAGACGCTACGCCGCGCCCAGGATGAACTGGTGCAGGCCGGTAAACTCGCGGCCATCGGCCAGATGTCCACCAGCATCGCCCACGAATTGAACCAGCCACTGGCGGCGCTGCGGACCTTGTCCGGCAACACCGTGCGTTTTCTGGAACGCGGTCAACTGGACGTTGCCTGCACCAACCTCAAGACCATCAACGAATTGATCGACCGCATGGGCCGGATCACCGCCAGCCTGCGTTCGTTCGCTCGCCGCGGTGACGACAAAGGTCAGGCCAGCCTCGGCAAAGCGGTGGATGCAGCCTTGCAACTGCTGGGTGGTCGCGTGGAAAGCGCTCATTTGCAACTGCACCGAGACTTCGCCGATCTGCAGGTACAGATCGACCAGACCCGTCTGGAGCAGATTCTGGTCAACCTGATTGGCAACGCCCTAGACGCCATGCAGGCACAGCCGCTGCCAGAACTGTGGCTCGAAGGCGAAGAGTTCGATGGCAAATATCGCCTTCGTGTACGCGACAACGGCCACGGCATCGACGCCGAAGCGCGCAAGCATTTGTTCGAACCGTTCTTCACCACCAAACCCGGCGAACAGGGCCTCGGCCTCGGCCTGACCCTTTCTGCCAGCCTGGCCGCCGCCACCGGCGGTCATCTGGGTGTCGAGCACCCGGCCAGCGGTGGTACCACCTTCGTCCTCAGTTTACCGTTGGTAAGCCCCACTCACGCCGAGCCAATATGAACAACGACCTTAGTGTGCTGATCGTCGAAGACGACCCCCATGTGCTGCTCGGCTGCCAACAGGCGCTGACCCTGGAAGACATTCCTTGCGTGGGCGTGGGCAGCGCCGAAGAAGCGCTGGAGCGGGTCGGCGACAACTTTGCCGGGATCGTCATCAGCGACATCCGCCTGCCGGGCATCGACGGTCTGGAATTGCTGACCCGACTCAAGGCCCGCGATCGCAGCCTGCCGGTGGTGCTGATTACCGGTCACGGCGACATCTCCATGGCCGTCGGCGCAATGCAAAAAGGCGCCTATGACTTCATGGAGAAACCTTTCTCCCCCGAACGTCTGGTCGATGTGGCGCGCCGTGCGCTGGAGCAACGCAGCCTCGCGCGGGAAGTCTTTTCGTTGCGTCGGCAACTGGCGGAGCGGGATTCCCTCGAAGGCCGAATCATCGGCCGCTCGCCAGCCATGCAGAACCTGCGGGAATTGATCGCCAACGTCGCCGATACGTCGGCCAACGTGCTGATCGAAGGCGAGACCGGCACCGGTAAAGAGCTGGTTGCGCGTTGCCTGCACGACTTCAGTCGGCGGCACACCAAGCAGTTCGTCGCGCTGAACTGCGGTGGATTGCCGGAGAACCTGTTCGAAAGCGAAATCTTCGGCCATGAAGCCAACGCCTTCACTGGTGCCGGGAAACGACGAATCGGCAAGATCGAACACGCCGACGGCGGCACGCTGTTTCTCGACGAAGTGGAAAGCATGCCGCTGCCGCTGCAAATCAAACTGCTGCGGGTATTGCAGGAACGCACCCTGGAACGCCTCGGCTCGAACCAGAGCGTGGCGGTGGATTGCCGGGTGATCGCGGCGACCAAGTCCGATCTGGATGAGTCGAGCAAGGCTGGCGAGTTTCGCAGCGACCTGTATTACCGCTTGAACGTGGTGACCCTCGAATTGCCACCGCTGCGCGAACGACGCGAAGACATCCTGCAATTGTTCGAACATTTTCTGCAGCAGTCGTCCCTGCGCTTCGACCGTGCTGTGCCGGACCTGGACAATCAGACCCTGTCGAACCTGATGAGCCACGACTGGCCGGGCAACGTGCGCGAACTGCGCAACGTCGCCGAGCGTTTTGCCCTCGGCCTGCCGGCCTTCAAGAAATCCGGCGCCAGCGGCAGCAATCAGGGCCTGGCCTTCGCCGAAGCGGTAGAAGCGTTTGAACGCAACCTGCTGAGCGACGCCCTGCAGCGCAGCGGTGGCAACCTGACCCAGGCCAGCCTGGAACTGGGCATGGCCAAGACCACGCTGTTCGACAAAGTGAAGAAGTACGGGCTGAGCCACTGATGGACCTGATTCTCAAAGCAACGCTGGGCGCGGCCGTGGTGGTGATCCTCGCCGCGCTGGCCAAGACCAAAAACTATTACATCGCCGGATTGGTGCCGCTGTTTCCGACCTTTGCGTTGATTGCTCATTACATCGTCGGCAAGGGCCGTTCGCTGGAGGATTTGAAGACCACCATCGTGTTTGGGATGTGGTCGATCATTCCTTACTTCATCTACCTGGCGACGTTGTATGTGATGGTGGACCGGATGCGGCTGGAGGCTTCGCTCGCTGTAGCGGCGGTGGCTTGGTTGATGGCGGCGACGGTGCTGGTCAGCGTTTGGGTGCGCCTTCACGGCTGAGATTTTTGATCCTGCCCGAAACCCGCCTGTAGCAGCTGCCGAGCCTGCGAGGCTGCGTTCGGCTGCGTTCGGCTGCGTAGCAGTCGTAATCCGATCAATGCCGTTTTCCTGAAAGAACACGGTGGCAAGTTTTGCGACTGCTTCGCAGCCGAACGCAGCCTCGCAGGCTCGGCAACTGCTACAAGTTTTGTGGGAATCAGCTGACCGTCCCGCCCTTCGCTTCACTCATGATCTGCCGAATCGCCCCGACAAACGTCTCCACTGGCTGACCGCCAGTGACGGCGTACTGCCCGTTGAAAACAACGGTCGGCACCGAACTCACCCCGCGCGATAGCCACAGCTGCTCTTCCTCGCGAACTTCTTTGGCGAATTCATCCGACGCCAGTATCGCCTCGGCCCGCTGCCGATCCAGGCCAACGCTTTGAGCGATCTGCGCCAATTGCCCATGGTCGGACGGATTGCCGCCCTCGGTGAAATACAACTTGAACAGCGCCTCTTTCAGATTGAACTGCAACCCCTCCAGTCCCGCCCAGAACAGCAAGCGGTGGGCGTCGAAGGTGTTGTAGATGCGACTGTTGCCGTCCGTGCGAAACGCAAACCCGACCTCGGCGCCACGCGCGCGGATCATCTCGCGATTCTTCTGGGATTGCTCGGGCGTCGAGCCGTACTTCTCGGTGATGTGTTCGGTGATGTTCTGCCCTTCCGGGCCCATCTTCGGGTTCAGTTCGAACGGCTGGAAACGGATCTCGGCCTGCACCTCGTCGCCCAGCAAATCCAGGGCCCGGGTCAGGCCGTAGAGGCCGACAACGCACCAGGGACAGGACACGTCGCTGACGAAATCGATTTTCAGGGGGGCACTCATCACACACCTCGCAGACTGGAACGCGCCGGAAAGTTCGAACGATACACCCGACGAGACCGAGGTGGCAGCCGTTCCACTAATCCCTTGTGGGAGCGGGCTTGCTCGCGAAGGCATCGTGTCAGTCGCCATCTGCTTGACTGATACACCGCTTTCGCGAGCAAGCCCGCTCCCACATCTGGATTGGGGATTACAGGAGATTCGGGGTTGCCACCGGATCAATCTGCGCCCAATGCGAGGTGTCTTCGCGGTGGGCCTGCAAGTACGGCAACACCGCCGCCAGCAACGGCGCCTTGAACGCCTCCTGGAAACGATGCGCCAAACCAGGAATCAACTTCAGCTGACTGCCGCGGATATGCGCTGCCAGGTGCACACCGTGCATGACCGGCAGCAACGGATCAGCAGTGCCGTGAACCACCAGCGTCGGAACGCGCAGTTGATTGAGCAGCGCGACACGACTGCGCTCGGCGAGGATCGCCATGATCTGGCGCTTCACGCCTTCGGGGTTGAACGCCCGGTCATAGGACTGCGCCGCCTGATGCAGTAGCGCTTGCCGATCATCGCTCACCGTCGGGCTGCCTAGCGCCGCCAGCAAATCGGCTTGCTGCTCCAGCGCCACTTCGCGATTGGGCGCCCCACGACGCGACAACAGTTGCACCAACGCCGCACTCGGCGCCGGCAAGCCTTCGGCCCCGGAACTGGTCATGATCAGGGTCAGGCTCTCGACCCGTTGCGGCGCCATCGCTGCCATGTGCTGGGCAATCATCCCGCCCATGCTCGCGCCCAACACGTGGAATTGCTCGACGTGCAACGCATCCATCAAGCCAAAAGCATCGTCAGCCATATCGGTCAGGTTGTATGGCGCCGACACCGGCAAACCCAGTTTGTAGCGCAGCACTTCGAAGGTCAGGTTCGCGTCGACGGGCGTTTGCCGCCAGGTCGAGAGACCGACATCGCGATTGTCATAACGAATCACCCGAAACCCTTGCTGACACAGCGCGACCACCACCTCGTCCGGCCAGTGAATCAACTGCCCGCCAAGGCCCATCACCAGCAACAACGCAGGGTCCGACGCACGGCCGATACTCTGGTACGCCAGGCTCACCTGTGCCAGATCGACCCGCTCGGTCGGAACATTGATATCGCAACGAGACGCCGCCAAGGACGGCAGGCCGAACAACAGCGCGGCCAGGAAAAAGAAAACACGCATGAAAAACACCGAAACGCAGAACTCCAGTAGAGCGCGAGTCTGATGAAGTTTGTTCAAGCGCGCTGCCACAGTTGCGTGACAGTTTCATGAATATCGCCCAATGGTCGACGCGATAACTATGTAGTGCCATGGACGGTCGCGGATTTCTTTTAATGGCGCTCTTCAAGAGCGGATACACCGCTCCACTGCACAGAGACACATTGCCATGAATGAAAGTGCGTTCAGCACCCTGCCCGTCTCCCCGCCGGTCGTGATACCGGCCCATCCGCCCCTGAAAGATAACTCCGATGAAAGCCTGTTGCTGAGTGCCTCGGCGCGCTGGCGCGACAGCAGCCAGGGTTTGCAAGCGTTGTTCGCCGCCGCACCGTTGAGAAGCCACCGCACTGAACCATCGCTCAACGAACGCTGGAATGCCTATTGGGACGCCCGAGCACCCGGTACGCCGGTGGCGCGGCGCGAGCGGGCGGGTCAGTTGTACCGCAGTCATTTTGAGGCCGCCGCACAAGTGGCGTTCGCTCGCAGAACCCTCAGCGCCGAGCAGTTGAAGCCGCTGTTGTTGATCATGGACCCTCCCGCCTCGGGCCTGATCCTGGACAATCAGCCTATCCAGACAGAGCAGTTGACCCTGGTGTTGAGCGACAGCGGTACCCTGAAACTCCCCGCCGCCTGGGTCATCAGCGTGGGTGATCGGCAACCCACCATGCAGTTGCTGTATCTACCTTGCCGGCCTGTTCCCATTCAGGTCTTCACTCAGCGCAGCGACATGGAAGACTGGCTGTCGCGACAATCTCTGATCCCCCAAGGCCTGCCCGACGATAAAATCCGCTTTGAATACACGGCCAACACTCAACCGCTGAAGGCGGGCATCAGCGCTCTGCTTTTAAACCCACCGCACTCGAGCGCAACCTTTTTCGCCGTGCCACCCGGTCTTGATAACCCGATATCAATCGAAAGCATTGTCGATGAAGACGAACCACCGCCGTTCGGCAGCCTGTATGCCGATATTCCGTGGTCGCAGCGGCAGGTCTCGCTGAACAGGCAGCGCGATGCACTCGAAACGCTATTGGGGGATGAATTCGAAAGCGACCGTCAACAGCCATTCAAAGCGGCACTGAAGGCGCTGGAGACGGCAGAGCAAGTCGCCGACAAGGCCGCAACCGCCCTGCTTTACAGGTCGCGTATCTTCGACTTTACGACTATCAACCGTGAGTTCAGCGCGCTGTATCTGGCGCACATGGATGGTCTGCGCGCCGAGGCCCAGCTCCAATTGGCCCTGAAACAGATCAGCAGCGACGAATTCAGCTTGCTTAAAGCAGTATTGGACACACCGCGTGCGGCCGATCGTGATGCCACTATCACCGCTGCCAGCCTGACACTGTCAATGACCGAGCATACCGGCAAAGTCACGACCCAGGCGCTCAACGGCCCTTTCGTCATCACCCGGGCGCTGCTCGACGCCGCATCGCCACACAGCCTTTTGCTGTACTGGCCCGGCGCTGGCGGCGGCTTGCAACGGTTCGCCAACCGCACAGAGCTGGAGCGACAGATGTTCAAAATCCAGGACCGGGACAACGTTCTGGCCTTGCAGCTAAAAAAAATAAGTACCGACCCCCTGCTCTATAGTCTCAACAAACAGACCACCGACTTTGAAGAGAAGGCAGGGGAAATACGTCAGCGCCAGACCGATACGACCAATCAACTGGAAGCACTGCGCAAGCACGCCCTCGCCGGTTTACAGGTCCCGGGGCATGCAGCCAGAAGCCTGGCGTTCTCGCACCTGTTGGAGCAAAACCGCAGTGCCACGCTGTACACCCGCAAGCCCGATTGGCTCACCCAATTGTCTGTGGCCGACCGCGTTGAACTCAAGGCCCTGATCGAGTCGTACATTGTGGCGATGCGTCGCAGCCACACACAGCTGGAACTCGCCCTGACGCCTCGCGATGACTTCACCCGGCAACACTTACAGGCCCGCCTGCGAAAGGACTTTTCGATCCAGGGTCATTTTGACGTGCAACTTGACCTGCCGGATTCCGTCACTCTGCAAAAGCAACTGACCGACGGTGCCGCCCCGGGAACCCCGCAGAAACTCGTCGCGCTACCCAGCAAGGCACGCAGCAAGATGTCACTCGAAGAACTGGCCCAAACCAATATCGACAACACCCCGTCGATGCAGCTCGAGCCCCTGTCACTGCGACTGGGCGCCATGCGCGTCGAAGTCACCGCAGCAGACACTGCCGAGCGTCAGGCGCTTGCCAACGGCATCACACTGCGCTACCTGCGCAAGACCCTGCCCGAGCTTGACCTGCCCAAAGCCTATGAACAGTTGATCCGCGACGCATTCACCGGCTCGGCAACCGAATCTGCCTTCGCGAGGGAACACCTGCGCGAATGCCTGATCGAGCCCTGGCGCTTGATGCTCAAGTTGCAGGGGGAATCCGCGCGACTGCAGAAACAAATCAGCCACGACGAATTGCAGGTGTTGATCATCGCCATCGACGCCAACACCCAGGAAGCCTGGCGCGCTGATCGCAAGCGCATCGCGATTCTGCCGGCCTACCTGAGTGCCGGCGGAAAAGACACCCACAATCAAGGCCCCACCACGTTGTCCGGGGTGACCTTCATTGAAGAGCAAATCAGCGGGATGACGTTGCTCTATCTGCCCGACAGTCCCGACGGCCAGTTCCTGCGGAGCTACACCACCCTGGAATCGGCGCGCAAGGCGTTGTTCAACCTGTGTCTGCGTAGCGAAATGGTCAGTTACCTGGCGGGCCGGGCCTTGCAGGGTAATGTGCAGGCCCATATCAGTCGCATCGATCAGGCCATGCTCAAACATTTCGACGCCATGATCGGGGTGGGGCTACCCTGGCCGAAAACAACGTCACTGGCGGAGCACCTGCTCAATGCCCATATGGGACGCCTGATCGAAGCGCATCGCGGAACCTCCCGTTCCAACGATGCCTTGTACCTGGAGCGCTACGCGCTCAGTGGTCCGAGGGCGTTCAATTACATGAAGATGGCGTTGGGCGTGGTGCCCTTTGTCGGCACGGCCATCGCTTTATACGATGCCTGGACCAGTGCCAACCGGGCAGTCGCGGCACTATTGCGCGGTGAAGTGGGCGATGGGTTGGCGGAGATTGAATCGGTACTGCTGTCATTGATCGATGCCGCCATGGACATTCTTCCAGGCGTTGCCGCAGGCTCCGGTTCAGCCAAGGGTGCTCGCTCACTGACACGGCTTCGTCAAACGGCAGCAATGGGCAAAAGCACGGGAGCGTTGCAAGGGCGCACAAGACGTCAAGCGCAGCACGGTTTCCAGCGCTTCGCCGGTTACGATTACGAAAAGCCGATCTCCCTGACAGGCCTGCAACCAGCCACCCATGGCATTTACCGCAATATCTACCGTCACGCCGACGGCGACTTTATCGTTCGCCAGGGACGCATCTTTCAGGTTGAACGCAGCACGGATTCACGAAACTGGCGACTGAGCGGCACTCGTCAAAAAACCTATAAACAACCCATCGGCCTTGATGAAGCAGGGCGTTGGGACACTTACTTCGGTGTCTACGGGGTGACCTTCGAGGGCGGCGGGCTCGGCGGCGGCGGTGCGCTCGGGCATCTGGCGGATACCCTTGATCCGCTCTGGCCTGCCGCCATTCGCCAACGCCTGCCGCGATGGTGGGCCGATCAGGCTTTTCGCCGAAATCACGCACTGACCGAAGCGGCCGACGACTTTGCCCCGCAACTCGATACCCGGATTGCGCGTACCAACGCCGCCATTGAACAGTACAATGCCAGCGCCGTAGAGCACCGTCCGACACTGATACCGGCTACCGAAGCTGCGTGTATCGGCGACATTGAACTGGCCAGCAGACACTACCAGACACTGGTTGATCTGTTACCCCTGACCCATGGCAACAAAAGGCGCGTGCTCAGGGAAATGCAGAGCCATGACGCCCTGCTGATCACTGATCGGTACAAGCAACGGGTGTTCTTGGCCAATCATCGGGCCGATCGGATGCTCGACAGGATCGACGATTTCATCGACCGTCTGGACGCACTGCCGGACACTGCGCTCAGCGAGCGCTTCCGTATTCTGCAAGACGTCAGAAAGGTGCGTGTGGATTTCATGCACGAGCTGGATCAAATCGAGGCCGCGATGCGCGATCTCAACCTGTGGTACGAGCGCATAACAGTCAGCACCCAAAAGGCACAACTGAGCTCCGAAGTCATGATGTTGAACGGGCGGCTCAGCGAGACCAATCTGCTCTACTTGAGAACCGGCCACCGGCTGGAAATCGTCAAACGCTTTGACACAACCCAAGATATCTCCTGGTTCTATCTGCAAGGACAGGCAGAGAATCTGCGGGCCAAAGTCGATCGCGCCTTGTTCACTCAATACAGCTTGCCGGAAGTCACCGCCACCAGAGCCCAGCGCAATCAGATATTGCAGGAGTGCCTCGATCTTTACGGGCAGTTTCGCCGCAATATGAATGTCTGGACCACCAGCTACCCACAGCACTTCCATCTGGACACCGTGCCGCCCCTTCTGGAGGGTATCGAAAAAATGGCCGAACGGGCGCGCAAGGCCATCGATCAGCCGGCTCCCGCTTCCCCTGCCGGGCAACGCAGCAAAAAGGTGTTCACCACCGAAGACGATCAATTGCTGATTGGGGTGGAACGCTGGGAACCGACGACCCAAAAGCGGCAATACTCCCTGACAGGACAGGGCGGATTCGAGGAGGTTTGGGAACAAGGTTCAAACGGCAAATTTCGCCTGCTGAACCCGCCGCAAAAGGCAACTCGCCCTGTTCAAAGGGACCTTGGCTCCCTGGTCGAAGATGCCCGCAGCCGACTGCAATCGCAGCAGACGTACGAGGCCAAGGTTCAAGCCTATGCGGGTCAAGGCATGCTCCCGGTCGATCTGGAACACATGATGGTCAGTGAGGCCAGCGAGTTGACCCGGCGCGCCCTTCCCATCGAGGAAATTGCTCCACAGCACACCATCATCCAGCAACTGCGCGACAAGGCCGCCGAACTCACCACCCGCGGACGTGAAATGCGTACTCGGCAGTCGTTGAGTACCAAAAAACCTACCGATGGAATGCTCGACGACCTGGTCGGCCAACACGTCTTGGAGATACGCAAAACGAGCCCAATGAAAAACCTGGGTAAACGCCCTGACGGTCGAATCGATTACCTGCAGGAGTACGAAGTATGGGATCTGACTGCAACACCTCCCAAGGTGCTGTGGTATGCCCATTTCCACTATGCCAAGGCAGCACCTGCATTCGGTGCATTCGAGAAGGCTCATCTAAAACTGCCGGAACACCGATTTCTGACCCACGCCGACAACGCCGCGCTTCCCTATGCCGATATCGGCAAACAATCAGCAGCACTCAAACATTTCGATCAGGTTTAGAACGTAAAACGGGAGCGGTTTGTCCGCTCCCGTTTTGGTTACTTTATGCCAACTGACTTCGCAGTTGCCGCGCCGCCGCCACCATGTTCACCAACGCCGCCTCAGTCTCCGGCCACGCCCGGGTCTTCAGCCCGCAATCCGGGTTCACCCACAACCGCTCCGCCGGAATGCGCTTCACGATGGTTCGACTCTTTATCGGGCAGGCACGTACCGTTCATCTGAAAACAGCACTTACCTGTCAACTCTGACAGTAGCCAAACTCTCCGTCCCAGCTCTCAATCGATCACTCATAGGTCCCGAATCACGGGATTGCTACCCACTCCGCCGCGAGAGCACATCATGAGTACCGACGAACAACTGGTGGAAAATAGCCCGGCCCGGATTGCCACCTCGACCGTGAGCGAAAGCAGGATTGATATACCCGGCGCCCTCACGGTGATCGAAGGCGCGGATGTCGGCATCAACCGAACGCTGGCCCGAGGCAACATCAACGGCATGGCGATCGTTATTCCCCCCACACAAGTCTTCGTCGGTGACCGGGTGGAAGTGTTCATTCGCCACCCAACCTCGCCCGCCCTGCCGATCATCTGGTTCACAGTGCCAAGTGACTATAACGGCGATCCGCTCTTGAGAAGAATCCAGGTCAATGACATTCCCGAGGGTTTCAGTACCTGGTTCTACCGAGTCAATAGCGTGGAGTCGGGGCATCTTGAGGTGTTCGTCAAAACCGAACTGCCCGGGGGCATCGACCCACAACCGGAATACCCGGGCCACAGGTTATTGCGGGCCCCCGTCATTACTCCGTCGGTCATCGACGGCACACAGGACGTCGTTGTCACCGTGGCGCCCTGGCAAGGCATGCGCCACAACGACACCGTAGCGTTTCAGTATGTCGACTGGCGCATCGCACACCAGGTTCTAAAGTCCGAGATCGGTCAATCGGTCGAGCTCACGATTTCCCAAGAAATGATCGCGGCCGACGGTAGTGGCCAGGCCTTGCTTCAGTACTGGGTAACAGACGAGGTGGGCAACATGGCCTCTGACCACTCCATCGGGTTGATGGTCGACATCCAGGACGCCAACCACGCACAACGCCTGCCCGCCCCGGTGGTGTCCGAAACCGATCAGGACAACGCTATCTACATGACTGCACTAGGGGCCAACTCCGTCAGCGTGACGGTCGCAACCCCAGCCTCGGTCTTTGCCCCAACGGATGTGGTGGAACTCGACTGGCGAGGCGAGCCCCGTGCAGGCCTGCCCCAGCCGTTCACCGACTCTCAGACTGTTGCCTCCCAGACAGCGCTGACCTTCGAGCTGTCCAACGCCGTGGTCCAGCGCCTGGCCGGTGGTTTTGCCAACGTGGCGTATACGCAAGTCACCGCCAGCGGCGAACGCCGACGCTCGAAGTACGTTCAGGTCTTCATTGTCGGCAACACCCGCAGAATCGATTGACTCCCATTACCCACCTATTCAGAGGTAATCCGCCATGAGCGTTTTCAAAACACCCGACGCCCCCGTCAAAGCACGGCAAATTGACCTGCTTCCCCCTCTGCCAAAACCCGGCGATATCAGAGCCAATAGCATTGATCCGCTCTTGATATCCGGGTTTATCCCCAACCTGCCAGCGGATGAGGGCGTCCACGGTGGTATCAATCGACTCGCGTTCCTGGACGGAAAAGGCCAGCCAACAGAGCTGAATGTAGTTATCGACCCGTGGCTCAGCATGTCGGAAGGCGATGAATGGATTATTGAAGCGATCTATTCGCCGGGGAGCCCGATCACACTTGCGAGTGACGCTGTCAACGTCACTCAAGTGGATAATCGGCTGTTCCCGACCATCAAAAAGGATCAGTTGCCCGACGGCGTGTGCGATCTGGTTGTCGGCGTACGCAGAATCAGCAATGCCGGGGGTGACTACGAACGCTCAGATCCACTGACGGTACTGATCAAAACCACCCTGCCCGGTGGACCCGACCCGGATGAGAAGGAGCCTTACCATCAGGGACTGGCGCCTATCGAGGTGGAGCGGGACATCCTCGATAACGGCGTCACCAAGGACTATCTGGACGACAACAACGGGGTGCCCATCACCATCGCGCCCTACGAGAACATGCGCAAGAACTCCACCATTTTTGTCCTGTGGGGAGATATAGAGATCAAGCTGCCCCTGATCACCGCCGGCCAGGTTGGCAAGCCCATAAAGTTCACGATCCCTAAAAACCGCCTGACGAATCTGCCTCCCGTAAATCCTTTGCTGCTCACTTATCGCCTTCAGGACGTGGTGGAGAATCACAGCGCTGCCAATGCGCCTCCTATCTTCTTCCTGTTCGACCCTTCTCTCGTGCTGCTCGAACCCCCGATTATCGACAAGGCGGATGGCGAACAACAGCTCGACCTTGATGCACTGCTGGGTGAAGACGTCGAAACATTTATATCCTCGTCGAAGGTCAGTTTTGTCCGAGGAGACGTGGTGGATCTGAGCTGGCGGGGCGTCAGCGCTGGTGGCCGCCAGGTCCCCGTGGATATGCAATGGAAACCCGAAGCGTCGAGCCGCTCTCACTCGTTCATGATTGACTATTACCCGGTCCACCTGATTGCTCGAGGTTTCGCCAAAGTCGACTACCGCCTGACCCAAGCCGCCACGCCCGCCACCCCGCGCTATTCACGCACGACCTACGCCAAAATGATCGGCATGCCCCTGAAGCTGGCTGCACCTGAGGTGCCTGAAGCCAAAGGGGGGGCTGTCGCGGTAGACACCGACCCGGCCCACGTGATCGTGAAAAGCCAGCCTGGCGCCATCATCCTCAACGATCTCATTCTCGTTTACTGGTACGTCATAACGGCTTCAGGCATTGAAGATCTCTACGTAACGTCCAGCATCGTTGGCGAGGACATGGTGAACAAGGACATCGAGTTCACCGTACCCAAAGACCATATTGAAAAATGGGAAGGGGCCAAGGTACTGGTCGAGTACACCGTCCGCCGCACAGACACTGAAGACGTGGGTTCCGAAACCCTGGTGCTGGAAATCGGCGACATCACGGCCCAATTGCCGCCACCGGAAGTCAACGACGCGAAAGACGGTGTGTTGATCCCCGAAGATGTACCCAACGGTGCCGTGGTCACCATCAAACCCTATCCCGGCATGCGCGCCCTGCACATCATCAGGCTCGACTTCATCGGGGCCAACCAGCAGGACTCCTGGTCGTCACCGCCCATAGAGGTGCAGCCTGCAATGGTGGGCATAGATTTTACGCAAACCGTGCCCTTCGAGAAACTGCTAGCCAATCGGAACAACACCGTCGAGCTGGTCTATACCGTCACCAACCCCTTTACCAAAACCCAACGGGTCTCGGAACGGCTGCGATTGAACATCGGCTCGCCGATTCCGAACCCGGACATCACTGAAGTCAAAGACGGCAACGGCAACGACATTGCGCGCAACAGCCAGACATTCGCCACCCGTGCAACACTGACGGGCACTGCCGGGGTGAGTGTCCCCGTAGAACTGCGCAACCACGGCGTGATTGTCGCCACACCAACCTCCACCGCCGGGAAAACCTGGTCACACACCCTCACCACCCTGGCGCCGGGCTCGTACAGCTTCACCGTGCAGACCCCCGGTACCAATCGACCCTCCGCTATCTGGGCCTTTACCGTGCAGGAAGCGGAGACACCGACCATTACCTCCGTCACGGCCGGTGGCCGCCTGCTACCCGATAACGGCGCCACTTACTACCAGAGCGACACCATCATTCAAGGCACGGCAAGCCCGGGACAGCAGGTCGATGTCTATGATGGCGCTGCCAGTCTCGGGCGGTTCCCGGTTACAGATGCCGGCGTGTGGACAGTCCCTGCGCGGGGGTTCGCAGTGACCAGGCATGTCATCACGGCACGAACGATCGATGGTTCCAAACAATCGCTGCCACGAGCTTTCACCGTCCAGCAAGGATTGCTGAGCGACACTGCGAACTTCAATTACAGGGCCTGGCAAGGCTGGGTCTGGGGCGGTGCAGGTGCTGCTAGTGACTTTTCATTTTACGTGGGCTCCGGGAGGAACTATTACACGCTGAACAACTACACCAATACGATGCATTCAAATGGTGTGGTGCTGCAAAAGTCCTTCTCTAACCTGCAACCGGGGGCCACTTACCGGTACCGATTTGCCGTAGCCCGAATGGATGGCCGTTATGTTTATCCGGTGCTTCGCTTGCGAACCAGCACAGGTGCAGCAACGGGTTATTGGACGATTAGCGACTTTAACTTCATTGTTCTTGATTTATCTTTCATTCCGAGCACTCCTGAGGTAACGCTTTATCTCGAAAACGGCCAGCCCAGCGGCGTCGGCAACGATTACGACATGGCCTGGGTCGATCTGAACAAGTTGAATTAAGCAGTAAAAACCCGCTGACCGTTAACCGGTCAGCGGGTTTTGTTTTGCCGGGAGTATCTTTGTATGACGAGGGCTTAGGTCAACTGACTGCGCAACTGTCGCGCCGCTGCCACCATGTTGACCAGCGCTGCCTCGGTTTCCGGCCACGCCCGAGTCTTCAACCCACAATCCGGGTTCACCCACAACCGCTCCGCCGGAATGCGCTTCACGGCTTTGCTCATCAACTTCACCATCTCGGCCGTGTCCGGCACCCGTGGCGAGTGGATGTCGTAGACGCCCGGACCGATGTCGTTCGGGTAGTCGAACGCTTCAAAAGCCTCCAGCAATTCCATGTCCGAGCGCGAGGTCTCGATGGTGATCACATCGGCGTCCATCGCTGCGATGGACTCGATCACATCGTTGAATTCGCTGTAGCACATGTGGGTGTGGATCTGGGTTTCGTCGCGCACACCGGATGCGCTCAAGCGGAAGGCTTCCACCGCCCAATCGAGGTATTCCTGCCATTGCGCCCGGCGCAGTGGCAAGCCTTCGCGGAAGGCGGCTTCGTCGATCTGCACGATCTTGATGCCGGCGGCTTCCAGGTCCACCACTTCGTCACGCAGGGCCAGGGCCAACTGCTGAGCCTGGATTTTGCGCGAAATGTCTTCGCGCGGGAACGACCACATCAGCATGGTCACGGGACCGGTGAGCATGCCTTTCATGACCTTGTCGGTCAGGCTCTGGGCATAGGTGATCCAGTCGACGGTCATGGCGGTCGGACGGCTCAGGTCGCCGTAGATGATCGCCGGTTTCACGCAGCGCGAACCGTAGCTCTGCACCCAGCCGAAACGGGTGAACAGGTAGCCGTCCAGTTGCTCGGCGAAGTACTCGACCATGTCGTTGCGTTCGGCTTCACCGTGTACCAGCACGTCCAGACCCAAGCGTTCCTGAACTTGCACGGCATGGCGGATTTCGCTGTGCATGGCGTCGGTGTAATCGTTGGCCGACAGCTTGCCTTGCTTGAAGGCCTGGCGTGCCAGACGGATCGAACCGGTCTGCGGGAACGAGCCGATGGTGGTGGTCGGGAATGCCGGCAGTTTCAACCGCGCACGTTGTTGCTCGATGCGTTTGGCGAACGGCGAGTGACGTTGGCTGTCCGCCGAACCGATGGCGTTGATGCGCGCCTGCACCTCGGCTTTATGGATACGCGGCGACTCGGCACGGCTGGCTTGAATGGCACGGCTTTCGGCCAGGGCGGCTTGCACTTTGGGCGATTGCGGATCGTTCAAGGCATCACGCAGCACGGCGATTTCGCCACACTTCTGCACGGCAAACGCCAGCCAGCTTTTCAGTTCCGAGTCGAGTTTGTCTTCGCGATCCAGATCCACCGGGCTGTGCAGCAGTGAGCAGGAACTGCTGACCCACAGGTTGTCGCCAAAGCGTTCCTGGGCCGGTTGCAGTTGAGCGAGCACTTGCTCCAGTTCGCAGCGCCAGACGTTGCGACCATTCACCAGGCCTACCGAGAGAATCTTGTAGGTCGGCAGACGATCCAGCACTTGGCCGAGTTGATCCGGCGCACGCACGGCGTCGATGTGCAGGCCTTGTACCGGCAGGCTGACCGCCAGGCCGAGGTTGTCTTCCAGGCCACTGAAGTAGGTCGCCACCAGTTTTTTCAGCGGCGAGTATTGAAGGATGTGGTAAGCGCGCTCGAAAGCGTTTTTCCAGGCCTGTGGCAGGTCAAGGGTCAGGATCGGCTCGTCGATCTGCACCCACTCCACGCCTTGAGCAGCGAGGCGACCGAGGATTTCGCCGTAGATCGGCAGCAGGCGTTCCAGCAGGTCGAGCTTGTCGAAGTCGTTGCCTTTGGCCTTGCCCAGCCACAGGTAAGTCAGTGGACCGATGATTACCGGTTTAACGTTGTGGCCCAGCGCCTTGGCTTCGTCGACTTCGTCGAACAGCTGTTCCCAGCTCAGTTTGAACTGCTGATCAGCGGTGAATTCCGGGACCAGGTAGTGGTAGTTGGTGTCGAACCACTTGGTCAGTTCCTGGGCGTATTGCGCTTTGCTGTGTTCGCCGCCGCAGCAGGCAGCCGTGGCGCCACGGGCCATGGCGAACAGGGTGTCGAGGGTCGGCAGGCCGCGTGAGTTCTTGGCGCTGTCGAAACGCTCGGGAATCACACCGAAGGTCAAGGAATGGGTCAGGACCTGGTCGTACCAGGCGAAGTCGCCCACGGGCAGCAGGTCGATGCCCGCGTCTTTCTGCAATTGCCAATGGGTGGCGCGCAATTGGCGGCCGACGCTTTTCAGCGCGTCCTGATCCAGATCGCCCTTCCAGTAGGATTCGAGGGCTTTTTTCAGTTCGCGGTCAGCGCCGATGCGCGGAAAACCAAGTGTGTGTGCCAAGGCCATGTGAAATTGCTCCCTATAAAAGATGCTGTAAAACATGGCGCTATTGTCGACAGCCAACCCAACATGAGACAAACTCAACCTTTTCGTGTTGATCACAAGTTTTCCTCATGGAGCCCCCGGTGCTTGAAATCCGTCACCTGAAGACCCTGCACGCCTTGCGCGAAGCCGATAGCCTGGTCGATGCGGCCGACCGCTTGCACCTGACGCAGTCAGCCCTGTCCCACCAGTTCAAGGAACTGGAGGAGCGCATGGGCATGCCGCTGTTCGTGCGCAAGACCAAACCGGTTCGCTTCACCAGCGCCGGTTTGCGTCTGCTGCAACTGGCTGACGCGACCTTGCCATTGCTGCGTGGCGCCGAGCGCGATATCGCGCGCCTGGCCGGTGGCACTGCCGGGCGTTTGCACATGGCGATCGAGTGTCACAGTTGCTTTCAGTGGCTGATGCCGACCATCGACCAGTTCCGCGATGCCTGGCCGGAAGTCGAACTGGACCTGGCCTCAGGATTTTCTTTCGCCCCACTGCCGGCATTGGCCCGTGGCGATCTGGATTTGGTGGTGACGTCTGACCCGCTGGAACTGGCCGGGATCACTTACGTGCCGTTGTTCACCTATGAAGCGATGCTCGCGGTGGCCAACCAGCACCGTTTGGCGAGCAAGGCCTACATCGTCCCGGAAGATTTGCTCACGGAAACGCTGATCACCTACCCGGTGGAGCGTGATCGGCTGGACATCTTCACCCGTTTTCTGGAGCCGGCTGATATCGAACCGGCGCAGGTCCGCACGTCGGAACTGACGGTGATGATGATGCAATTGGTGGCCAGTGGCCGCGGTGTGTGCGGCATGCCCCATTGGGCGCTGCATGAATACAGCTCACGGGGTTATGTGAAGGCCAAGCGGCTGGGTGAGAAAGGTTTGTTTGCGACGCTGTACGCCGGGATTCGCGCCGACATGCTGGATGCGCCGTACATGCGCGACTTCCTGCTGACCGCGAAGGACACATCGTTTTCGACACTCGACGGCGTCAGCGCCGTTCGCTGACTAAAATAGTGGTAATTAAAAGATCGCAGCCTCGTTTCACTCGACAGCTCCTACAGGAGTTCGCCAAACCCTGTAGGAGCTGTCGAGTGAAACGAGGCTGCGATCTTTAGAGCTCTCGCCACATATGGATTTTGTCGAAGTAGACCTCGCCCACCCGTACAGCCAAAGGTTCGAGACCGAACTGGATGAAGCCGCAACGCTGGTACAGGTTGAACGCGGCGTCATTGCCGGCGGTGACGGTCAGCTGGATCAGCTTCAGACCTTTATGGTCCTGCGCTTCAGCCAGGGCGGCCTGCACCAGGTGATAACCGACCCCGCGTTGCCGGACTTTGCCCGACACGTACATGCCAAACAATGTCGCCTTGTGCCGGGCCTTTTCCCGGGGTTCGAAGGCCAGGCCGACGATGCCCGCCAACTCACCGTTTTCGAACGCGCCGAACACCACGTCCAGCTTGCTGGTCAGGCGTGATTCCCACCAACTCAATGGCATCACGGCGCGTTCGCGCACGCTGGAGGTAAACGCCTGGGGATGCAGGTCATAGGCTTCGAGCATCAGCGCCCGATAGTCCAGGGCATGACTGGCATCAAGCCGTTCAATCCACATGTTCAAGCCATCCGTCGTTGTTCCAGCATCAGTCGCACCGCCAGCGCCGACAGCACGAACCCCATGAAATAGCGCTGCACCGCCAGCCAGGACGGGTTGTTGACGAACCAGGAGGCGATGCCCGCAGCGAACAGCGCGATCAGCAGATTGACGCTGAAACTGACGCTGATCTGAGTCAGACCCAGCGTGATGCTTTGAGTGAACACCGAGCCATGCTCAGGCGTGATGAACTGAGGAAACACCGACAAATAAAACACGGCGATCTTCGGGTTCAGCGCGCTCGTGAGAAAACCCATGGTGATCAGTTTGCGCGACGAGTCCGGCGGCAACTGCTGCGCTTCGAACGGTGAACGCGCACCCGGTTTGACGGCTTGCCAGGCCAACCACATCAGGTACAGCGCGCCAGCCCACTTCAGCACTTCGTAGGCCATCGGCACCGCCAGAAACACCGCGGTCAAACCAGCAGCCGCCGCGAACAGGTGCACGAAAAACCCCGCGACCACACCGAGCAACGAGGTCACACCGGCCTTGCGCCCCTGGCAGATCGAACGGGAGATCAGGTAAATCATGTTCGGCCCCGGCGTCAGCACCATCAGCAATGCGGCAGCGGCAAAGATCAGCAAGTCTTGAAGCGGGATCATGGGCAGTCCTTTGTCCGGGAATAATCAGGCAGTTTCGGTTAACAAGGCACGATAAAACGGCAGGATCAGGTCCCGTGTCAATGGCGCCAGCGTGACATTACCGTCGGTGGCCGGGTCGATCCAGCGCACCTCTTCGATCTCCGCCGCAGGCGATACGTCTGAATCGAAGGTCAGCTGAAAGAGTTCGGCCTGGACGGTAAAACCCGGCTCGTTGGCGGCCGGTGCCGAGAATTGCCCCAGATAAGTGGCGTGTGCCGGATCGATGACCAGGCCCAATTCTTCTTCCAGTTCACGGGCCAGCGCGTGGACCGGTTGCTCATGGGCTTCGATCTTGCCCCCCGGCTGCATGAACGCCTCGGTGCCGCGCTTGCGGACCAACAACGTGCGACCGTCCGGGCCGATCAAGAGGGCGGCGGCGATGCGGATGAGACGGGGCGAAGCAGCGGATGAAAGGGTCATGGATCGGGATCGGCCTTGGGAAAAGGCGCAAGGATCACATGAGAATCGGCGCCTCGTCACGCCGAAAAAATCTCTGCAGACATCCGCAGATCCCCTGTGGGAGCGGGCTTGCTCGCGAAAGCGGTTTTTCATTCAACATTGATGTTGACTGACCCGCCGCCTTCGCGAGCAAGTCGGATCGCCGCACCGCCGCTCCCACAGGGGGGTGTGTAGAGTCTGGAAAACTAACTGGCCTCGAGAACCGCAACGTCTTCCGGCACCTTTACAAAAATGCTGTATTTCGCGCCTTCCATGGCTTCGAAGGCGATCAACTTCTCCACCAGCGGCCCATTCAACACCTTGCCGGCATTGAGCAGCAGCATGCCGTTGTCGGCATTGAGGTTGCGCGCCAGGATCATGCCCGCTGTCACTTCCCGCGTGCTCAGCACCTTCACTGACGGGTCGGCCAACGAGACATCGCTCAGGTACGCGGCACAGACCTGGATGAAATCCTCCACCAGGTCGGGATCGTAGAGTCGCCCGGCATAGCTGCGGATGTAGACCAGCGCTTCATCGCTGTTCATCTGCCGCTCAAGGATCAGCCCGCGCTGCAACTCGATGAAATCCACCGCCAGTTTCAACAGCCGCGAACCGAACGGAATCGCCTCGCCCTTGAGCCGGTCGGGGAAGCCGCTGCCGTCCCAGCGCTCCTGATGATGAAGAATCAGACGGGCGGCGTCCTTCATCGGATCGAGCGTCATCAACAGCGATTCGCTCTGCTTTGGATAATCGCGATAGCGCTCCCGATCGCTGTGATGCAGCAGGTCCGCGGGCGCGGTCATCATGCTGTCGGTCCAGCTCAGCTTGCCGATGTTGTAGAGCGCCGCGGCCATGGTCAGGTCGCGACTGGTGCCCTCGTCCAGGCCATGAAGTTTGCAGTAGACCCGCACCAGTTCGATGATCTGGCGGTTGGTCTGTTTGGCCGGGGGCAAGCGCAGGTTGGTCAGCAGCGAGAACACCTCGGTGCCGGTGACATAGCTGTGCTTGAGCTCTTCGTAGGCCAGGTCGAGCATGTCGGCGGTCTGCTGGAGTTCGGCGGTGCGGGCGGCGACGTGTTTTTCCAGGGTGATGTTGAGCGACTTCAACTGGTCGTTCTGCAGCCGGGTCAACTGCTCCAGGCGCTGGCGTTCGCGCTCGGAGTATTGATGAGCCAGGGCCTGGCGCAAGGTCAGGAGCATTTCCTCGTCGTTCCAGGGTTTACTGATGTAGCGGTGAATCTTCCCTTCGTTGATCGCTTTGATAATCGTCGGCATGTCCGCGTAGCCGGTGAGCAGAATCCGGGTGGTCGTCGGGTAAAGCTGATGGATGCGGGCCAGCAGCGTGGCGCCGTCCATGTTGGGCATGCGTGCGTCGGTCATCACCAGGTCAATGGAGTGTTGCTCCATGATCTCCAGCGCCTGGGCACCGCTGGTGGCCAGCAGCAACTCGTAGGGCTGGCCGCGTAACAGGCGACGCAGGCTGTTGAGGATTGACTCCTCGTCATCGACCAGCAGCACCTTGGGTTTATCGTTCAAAGTCGTGGGGAGTTGCTCTTCCATGGCGTCACCTCAAGTGAAACGGGCACATCGTTGTGGCAGGCCCCGAGGCAAACATCCCCTATTGCCGGAGCCTGACCTACAGGCTAGATGATTTTCAGCCCGCCAACGGAAATGATTCAGCTCATTGAATTGCGCGAAGTGCTGGACAGACGACTATGCTCAGCTGACTCGGATCCATAATCTGTACGTTCGGCCAGGTGATCAGGGAAAGGAAGCCCCTCTATGAGAACACCGCATCAAACTGCTGCCGGTACTGGCGTATGTCGATAAATACGCTGCTGGCGCGGACCAACCGGCGGATTCTTATCGTCGACGACACAGCCTCGATTCATGCGGACTTCGCCAAGATCCTCAGTCCGCCATCGATCGATGACGACAGCCTGATCAGCGCCGAAAATGCCCTGTTCGGCACCCCCGCGGCGCTATCGCTGCAAAGTTTCGTGCTCGACTCGGCGTTTCAGGGCCTCGAAGCCCTGGACAAGGTCGAAACGGCGCTGGCCAATGACATGCCCTACGCGATGGCCTTCATCGACATGCGCATGCCGCCGGGCTGGGACGGGCTGGAAACCATCGAACGGCTGTGGCAGGCCGATCCCAAGCTGCAAGTGGCGCTTTGCACCGCTTATTCCGACTATTCCTGGGAAGACATCGACGAACGCCTGGAACTGGGCGATCGCCTGCTGATTCTGAAAAAACCCTTCGATGCCATCGAAATCCGCCAGATGGCCAGCGCATTGACGGCCAAGTGGCAAATGACCGAAGACGCAGAGCTGAAGATGTCGCTGCTCGAACAGGCGGTCGAAGAACGCACCCGAGAGCTGTCCGACGCCAACATCATCGTGCAGAACAGCCCCACCATTCTGTATCGGTTGCGCGGCGAGCCGTCGTTTCCGTTGATGTATATCTCGCACAACATCACCAAATACGGTCATGTCGCGGCGAAACTGGTCGCCTCGGCCAACTGGTCCCAGGAACTGATCCATCCCGATGATCAAACGAAGGTCGACACCGCCATGGCCCGGGTGCTGGACCGTCATGCGGCGGGCGCTTCCATCGAATTCCGGATGCGCACTGGCGAAGGAGCCTGGCGCTGGGTCGAAAACCGCTACATCCCGGTGCGCGACGATGAAGGCCGTTTGCTGGAAGTCGAAGGCATCATCATCGACATCACTGAACGCAAACTGGCCGAAGAGAAAATCGCCCTGCTGGCCCGCACCGACGGGCTGACCGGGCTGGCCAACCGTGCGACGCTGATCGAGCGGTTGCACCAGGCATTCGCCTCTGCGCGTCGGGGGGCGGCACCGTTCGCCATGTTTTACCTGGACCTGGATCACTTCAAACGCATCAACGACACCCTCGGCCATCCGGTAGGCGACCTGTTGCTGCAAGAGGTTTCCCGCCGGATCAAGGCCTGCGTGCGCGAAAACGATGTGGTCGCCCGACTCGGCGGTGATGAGTTCGCGATCTTGCAGCTGGATGTCGGCGACCCGACCCAATCCGCGGCCCTGGCCGCCAAGATCCGCGACACGCTGGTACTGCCCTACTCCCTGGCCGGCAATGATGTGCGGGTCTCGGTGAGTATCGGCATCAGTAGCTGTACCCCGGAAAGCACCAGCGCCGACGGCCTGCTGACCCAGGCCGACATGGCGCTGTATCGCTCCAAGGAAAAGGGCCGCAACCAGTACCACTTCCACTCCGAGGAGATCAACCAGGAGGTGGTCGAACGCATGACCATCGCCAGCGACCTGAGAGCGGCCATCGAACACCAGGAACTCGAACTGCATTACTGGCCGGAAGTAGACCTGAGCAGCGGCAAAATCCTCGGCATGGAAGCTCAGGTCAGCTGGAACCACCCTGAGCGCGGTTTACTGGAAGCCCCGGCGTTCCTGCCCGCGGCGGAAAAGACCGGCACCATCGTCGCGCTCGGTCACTGGGTGCTGGATCGCGCCTGCCAGCAAATGCGCCAATGGCGCGATGAAGGCATGGCGCCGCCGGTGATTGCGATCAAGCTGTCCCTGGCCCAACTCAAAAGTGGTCCCGAACTGATCTATGACGTGCTGCGCACCACCGCACGCTGGGAACTCTGCCCCTGGGACCTGCGCTTCGACGTCACGGAAGCGACGCTGGCCCAGACCAAATGGACCCACAACGATGTGCTGCCGCGCCTGCGTGAACTGGGCGTGAAGATCGCCATCGACGACTTCGGCACCGAGTACTCCTCGTTCGACTACCTCAAGACCTACCAGGTCAATCACCTGAAACTCGCTCAGGCCTTCATCGACACCGCCGCCCGCGATCCGGCCAGCGCCAACACCTTGCGCGCCATCATCAACTTCGCCCGTGAAGTCGGGATCGGCATCATTGCCGAGGGCGTCGAAACCCAGGAGCAGCGCAGCTCGCTGATGGCCACCGGCTCACCGATGAACGCCCAAGGTTATTTCTTCAGTAAAGCGGTCAGCAGCCAGCAGGCCGCCGAGCTGCTGAAAGCCGGCAGCATCGTGCCCCCGAACCACGACATCACGCCGATCCTGGACAACCCGCCACGCTTCACGGAGGACAAAGGATGAAATCGCCTTTCGTGCGGACCAACCGGCGCATCCTGATCATCGACGACACGCCCTCGATTCATGAGGATTTTCGCAAGATCCTTGGCCCGGAGATCGAAGGTGAAGAGCCCGGAGGTGAACAGACCCTCGCCGGTGCAGAAGAAGCCCTGTTCGGCACCGTGCAGCTTGATCGGCTGACGTTCCAGCTCGACTCGGCCTACCAGGGCCAGGAAGCCCTCGAACTGGTCTCGCGCGCACAGGCCGAAGGTCGCCCCTATGCCATGGCGTTCACCGACATGCGTATGCCACCGGGCTGGAACGGCCTGGAAACCATCGAGCAATTGTGGAAGGCCGACCCTCACCTGCAAATCGCGTTGTGCACGGCCTATTCCGACTACACCTGGGAAGACATGGCCGAACGGCTGGAGTTCGGCGACCAGTTGCTTGTGCTGAAAAAGCCCTTCGACAGCCTGGAAATCCGCCAGATGGCCAGTGCCCTGACCTGGAAATGGCAGATGGCGCAGGACGCGGCGATGAAGGTCCTGAGCCTGGAGCAAACCATCGAGGCGCGGGTCCACGAATTGCTCAAGGTGTCGCACTTGTTGCAGTACGACGTACTGACCGAGCTGCCCAACAGCACGTTGCTCGGTGACCGGTTGAACCAGTCACTGGCCCTGTCCCGGCGCCATGACAAACAACTGGCCGTGATGTTTCTGGGCCTCGATCGCTTCAAGCGCATCAACAATGCCCTGGGTCATCCGGCCGGTGACGAAATGCTTAAACAGGTCGGGCACAATCTGGTGGCGACGGTGCGCGAGTCCGACTCGGTGTTCCGCTACGGTTCCGATGAATTCGTGGTGATCCTCGCCGACGTCCGCCATCCCCAGCAGACCAAGGGCATCGCCGAAAAACTCTTGAACGCCATCCGCGCGCCCCAGCACATTGCCGGCCACGACCTGAGCGTGACCGCCAGCCTGGGCATCAGCATTTACCCGGACGACGGCTTCGATGCCATCTCGCTAATCAAGAAAGCCGAAACCGCGATGCGCAACGTCAAGGAAAGCGGCCCGAACGATTACAGCTTTTTTATTGACGACATGAATCAGCGCGCCCGGGATCAGCAAAGCATCGAGAGCGGCATTCGCCTGGCGCTGGAGCGCAACGAATTTGTCCTGCATTACCAACCCAAACTGGACCTGGGCAGCGGCCAAGTGGTCGGTGCCGAGGCGCTGATCCGCTGGCAAAAACCGGGGCACGGCCTGGTCTACCCCTCGGACTTCATCAGTGTGGCCGAAGACAGCGGTTTGATCGTACCGTTGAGCAAATGGGTGCTGGCCGAGGCGTGCCGACAAGCCTGCGCCTGGCAGGCCGCGGGGCTGCCGAAGATCTATATGTCGGTGAATATGTCGGCCATCGATTTCCGTCAGCGGGACTTTGTCGACGGCATCGAACAGACACTCAAAAAAACAGGCCTGGAACCGGCCTTGCTGGAGCTGGAAATCACCGAGGGCGTGTTGATGCAGAACGTCGAAACCACGGTGACCGCCCTGACCCGGCTTAAAGTCATGGGCGTGCGACTGGCCATCGATGACTTCGGTACCGGTTATTCCAGCCTGAGCTACTTGCGGCGTTTTCCCATCGACGTGCTGAAAATCGACCAGTCGTTCATTCGCGGCTTAAGCAGCGACAGCAACGACGCCGCCCTCGTCAGCGCCATCATCAGCCTGGGCCGGAGCCTCAAGCTGACCATCATTGCCGAAGGGGTGGAAACCCTCGAACAACTGGATTTCCTCAAGGCCCATCAATGTGAGGAAGGCCAGGGTTACTACTTCAGCAAAGCCGTGGAGCCGGACGCCTTCGTCCGGTATCTGGGGTCAGTGAAGCCCTTTTCATCCGCAGCCACGTGAACGATGCGCAACGACACACAGGCCCTACGCCAAGGAATTATCAGATGCCGCCTTCCTTTCACCGTCTGCTATTGGCGCCGTTGTTCGGGCTCTGCCTGAGCGCCAGTGCCGCGCCACTGGATGAAGCGCTCAAACCACTGCCGCCGGTGCCCCAACAGAATCCCCTGCGGGTCGAACTCGGTCGTCAGTTGTTCAATGAACCGCGCTTGTCGGTCGACAGCTCACTGTCCTGCGCCAGTTGCCATCGACTGGAAAACGGCGGCGCCGACAACAAGGCGTTTTCCATCGGTTTCGCCGGCCTTCCGTTGACGATCAACACCCCCAGCGTGTTCAACGCCAGCCTGAACTTCCGGCAATTCTGGAACGGCCGCGCCGACACCCTGGAAACCCAGATCCACGGCGTGGTGCAAAGCCCCAGTGAAATGGGCAGTAACTGGGAGCATGTGGTGCAGACGCTGACCGCCGATGCGGCATATCAGGCCTCATTCGCCAACGCCTACCCGGACGGCGTGACCATGAACAATGTGCAGAATGCCCTGGCCACCTATGAGCGCACGCTGATCAGCGCCAACTCGCGTTTCGACCAATACCTGCAAGGCGATACCGACATTCTCACCCTCGACGAGAAATACGGTTACCAACGCTTCAAGGACTACGGCTGCATCGCCTGCCATCAGGGCGTCAACATCGGCGGCAACATGTTCCAGAAGTTCGGGGTCATGGGCGACTACTTCAAGACTCGGGGCAACCCCACCGAAGCCGACCTGGGCCGCTATCTGGTCACCAAGGACGAAGAGGACCGCAACGTGTTCAAGGTCCCGAGCCTGCGCAACGTCGCCGTGACCGCTCCGTACTTTCACGACGGCTCGGCCAAGACTCTTGAAGAGGCGGTGGATGTGATGTTCAAGTTCCAGCTCGGTCGTATTCCCTCTGCCGACGACAAGACGCTGATCATCAAATTCCTCAAGACCCTGACCGGTGAATGGGGAGGCAAGCCCTTATGAAAACCACTAACCGCCGCAACCTGGCGTTGCTTAGTGTCGTGGCCCTGATGCTGGCTTCGGTGCTGCTGTTCCTGTACCTCAAATCCAGCTCGAACCAGACGACGACCTACACCGAATCCCGGGACTTGATCGGCCGGATCAAGCAGCTGAACGCACAATGGGAAACCGAGATCCTCAAGGCCAGGGTCGCCATCAGTCACAACTACGATCCGTTGGTCACACCGCTGACCGAGATAACGAACCTGTGGGAGCGGTTCGACACGATGGAGTCGAGCCATGGCCGCAACGACTCGCCCGTCTGGCGCGCCAGCCATGATGCGTACCTGACCGCCATGCAGGAAAAGACCCGCTTGGTGGAGCAGTTCAAGTCTCACAACGCCGTGCTTCGCAACTCGCTGGCGTTCCTGCCCACCGCCGAGGACGACATTCAGGAACAGCTGTCCCGGTTGGTGGATGAGGACCAACTGCAACTTCAGAACATTGCCACCGACACGTATGACTTACTGCTCAGTAGCCTGGAGTTCGCTCAGGTCACCTCCGATGACAAGGCCGCCGACATCCTGCTCGGGCTGAACAAACTGGGGGTGAACAAACAGCGTCTACCTGAACAGTTCTACAGTCCGATCGATATTCTGAGCAACCACATTTCACTGATCCTGCGTGAGCAGCCGGTGGTCAATCGGTTACTGGAAAACATCGAAGCCGTTCCCGTGGCCGAACGCCTGGACGACATGACCAACCTGCTGAACACCGACCAGCAGCGGACCGACGCGGTCGACCAGCGTTATCACTTCTACATGCTGTTATTTTCGGTGCTGCTGGTGTTGTTGCTGGTGTACCTGGCGATTCACCTGATGCGCAGTTTCACCGTGATCAATCGCGTCAACAAAGCCCTGCAAACCGCCAATGAGGACCTGGAGCTGCGGGTTGAAGAGCGCACCCGCGAACTCAAGGATACCCAGAGCGAACTGCTCGACACCGCGCGTCAGGCCGGCATGGCCGAGATCGCCACCAATGTGCTGCACAACGTCGGCAACGTGCTCAACAGCGTGAACATTTCGGCCGACCTGGTGAGCCGCAAACTGCGCGGCAGCAAAGCGCAGGGCCTGGGTAAGGCCATGCAGCTGATCAACGACCATCAAGGTGACCTCGGCACCTTTCTGACCGAGGACGCGAAAGGCAAGTTGCTACCGGGTTACCTGAATCAACTGGTGGACGCGATAGCCCTGGAACAACAAAGCATGACCGAAGAGCTGGCCCAACTGACCAAAAGCGTGGACCACATCAAGGACATCGTCGCCACCCAGCAGTCCTACGCGGGCGCCAACAGCCTGATGGAACCGCTGCACATCAGCGAATTGCTGGAAGACGCCCTGCGCATGAACTCCGGCGCCCTGACCCGACACCACGTCACGGTGGTCAAGGAGTACAGCGACGTGCCGCAGGTCATGGGTGATAAACACCGGTTGTTGCTGATCCTGATCAACCTGATCAGCAATGCCAAATACGCTATGTCCGACCTCAGCAACCGCCAGCGGCAAATGACCCTGGGGGTCAAAATCGTCGAAGACAAGATCCTGCAAGTCAGCGTCAAGGACGACGGCGAAGGCATCGCCGAGGAAAACATGACGCGCATCTTTGCCCACGGGTTTACCACCCGCAAGGAAGGGCATGGCTTCGGCCTGCACAGCTGCGCCCTGGCCGCCATCGAAATGAATGGCCATCTCACCGCCCAGAGCGACGGACCGGGCAAGGGCGCGCTGTTCACGTTGCAGATCCCGCTGAAAACCGTCAAGGAGGAAGCATGAGCGAGCTTTCGAACCGACGCATTCTGCTGATCGATGACACGCCGTCCATTCACGTGGATTTCCGCAAGATTCTCACGCCCATGCCCGAACAGACCGTCGAACTGGACGAGATGGAGGCCGCGCTGTTTGGCAACGAAGTGAAATCAACCAGTGCGCTGTTCGAGCTGGACTCGGCCTATGGCGGCCAGGAAGGCCTGGGCAAACTGAACGAAGCCTTGCAGGAAAACCGCCCCTACGCCCTGGCCTTCGTCGACATGCGCATGCCCGAGGGCTGGGACGGCGCGCAGACCATCGAACATTTGTGGCAAGCCGACCCGCGCCTGCAAGTGGTGGTGTGCACCGCCTATTCCGACTATTCCTGGGATGAACTGCTCGATCGATTGCAGGCACATGATCGGCTGCTGATTCTGAAAAAACCGTTCGACAATATTGAAGTCCAGCAGATGGCCAACACCCTGTTGACTAAATGGGACATGACCGAACGGGCCAGCGTGCAGATGGACCATTTAGGGCAAATGGTCGAACGCCGAACCCGACAGTTCACAGAGGCCAGCGTTGAGTTGCAGCGGGAAATCGACGAGCGCAAACAGCTTGAAACCCAATTGGTGCAATCGGAAAAACTCGCCTCTCTGGGCCAATTGGCGGCCGGCGTCGCTCATGAAATCAACAACCCCATCGGCTTCATTTCCTCCAACCTCGGCACCCTGGATGGCTACTTCAAACAACTGCAGGAAATGCTCGACGCCTATCGGGATGCGGAAGAGGCGATCGGCTCCAGCGAGCTCGTCGAGCGTTTGCACCAACTGCGCGAACGGGTCGAGCTGGAGTTCCTGCGCGAGGACATTCCGCTGCTGATCAAGGAATCCAAGGACGGCATCAACCGGGTCGGGCAGATCGTCAAGGACCTGAAGGACTTCTCCCGGGTGGACTCCAATCAGGAATGGCAGTGGGCCAATCTGCAACAGGGCATCGAATCGACCTTGAACATCGTCGCCAACGAACTCAAGTACAAGGCCGATGTGCTCAAGGAGTATCAGGTCCTGCCCGACATCGAATGCCTGCCTTCGCAAATCAATCAGGTGATCATGAACCTGATCGTCAACGCCTCTCAGGCCATCGGCCCGGAGCGCGGCACCATCACCTTGCGCACCGGGCTTGAAGCGGAAACGGTGTGGATCGAGGTCGCAGACACCGGCGCCGGCATTGCGCCGGACTGCCTGCAAAAAATCTTCGACCCGTTCTTCACCACCAAACCGGTGGGCCAGGGGACAGGGCTGGGGTTGTCCCTGTCCTATGGCATCGTGAAAAAACATCGGGGGGATATTACGGTGCGCAGTGAAGTTGGCGTGGGAAGCACATTTCGGGTCCAGTTGCCAATTCACCAATCAAAGCTGGCAAGCTGAACGCCAATCAAATGTGGGAGCGAGCTTGCTCGCGATGGCGGTGTGTCAGTCAACATGCATAGCGACTGACACGCCCCTATCGTCGGAACGCCGCCCGGAGCAAGCTCGCTCCCACAGGTTCTTTAGCAGCCAGGCAATTATGTGGCTTCCTGGAAATCCATCTCCGGTGGCTGGCGACGGAAGCCGCCGGTCAACACCGCCAGGTACACCACGCCAATCGCCAGCCAGCTCAAGCCCAGATAGATCGCCAAGTGATCGAGGCTGACCATCAACCACAAATCCGCCGCCAGGCCGATGAACGGGCACAACAAGAACAACACGAATTCACGCAGCCCTTTGTTCTCACCGCCAATCCAGTAGTGAAAGATCACCGACAGGTTCACCAGACTGAACGCAAGGAACGCGCCGAAGTTGATGAACGAGGTCGAGGTAGTGACGTCCAGTTTCAGTGCCAGCAACGCGACCACGGCGCACAGCAGGATGCTGTTGACCGGCGTGCCAAAGCGTTCATGCAAGGTGCCGAAGAACGATTTTGGCAGCACGCCGTCACGGCCCATGGCGAACAACAGCCGCGAACCGCTGGCCTGCGCCGACAGACCCGACGCGAACTGGCCGACGATCAGGCCGATCAGGAAGATCGACACGAACAGGTCACCACCGATGTTGCGGGCAATTTCATAGGCCGCCGAGTCGACGCTGTCGAACTGGAACGACGGGTGCGCGATCTGCACGAAGTACGACACACCGACAAAGATCAGCCCGCCGATCAGGGTGATCAGCATGATCGCTCGCGGGATGGTGCGGCGCGGGTCGCGGGTTTCTTCGGTCAGGGTGCTGACCGCGTCGAACCCCAGGAATGAGTAGCAGGCGATGGCTGCACCGCTCATGATCAGCGGCATCTGCATGTCACCGTTGAAGAACGGTTTGACCGACCACAACGGCGTGCTCGCATCACCACCGACGTAATGGACGCACAGCGCAACGAAGGCGATCAGCACCAGGAACTGCACCAGCATCAGTAACGCGTTGATGCCGTTGGCCAGTTTCAGACCGACAATGTTGATCGCACTGGTGATGCCGATGAACGCCAGCACCCAGATCCACTGCGGCACGGCCGGGAAGGCGGAATTGAGGTAGGCCGCGCCGATCAGCCAGATCGCCATCGGCAGGAACAGGTAATCGAGCAGCACGGCCCAACCGGCGATGAAACCGAGTTTCGGGCTGATCGCCTTGCGGACATAGCTATAGGCCGAGCCAGCGACGGGAAACGCCGAGGCCATTCGGCCGTAACTCATGGCGGTGAAAAACATCGCCACCAGCGCCGCCAGATAAGCAGCCGGGACCATGCCGGCGGTTGATTGAGCGAGGATGCCAAAGGTGCCGAGCACGATGATCGGCGTCATGTAGGCAATGCCGAACAGCACCACCGAACCCAATGACAGGGTGCGTTGCAAACGAGCCATGAGCGACTACTCCGAATTTATTAGATTTATGGCAGAGCCGAGTTCGGCGCTAAATTTCGGGTGTTTCGTTGTTGTAATTGGGTGAACTATTAAACAGGTGTGTCGACCGGACGGGCCTCTTCGCGAGCAAGCCCGCTCCCACAGGTGTTATGTGTCGTTTACAAATGCTGTGTCCGCTGAAGATCCCCTGTGAGAGCTGGCTTGCTCGCGAAGGGGCCCGCCCTGACAACACAGGATCCGGATCAGCTCTGAGGAATCATCAGCTCCCGCAATCCACAACCATGCTCAACAATCTCCCCCGGCAATCGCAGCCGCTGATCATCCAGATACCGATAATCCTGCCGCGCCGCCATCAGCTGATTCAGGTCCAGCTCAACCGCAAACTGTCCTTCCTCGCGCCCGGCCTCGAATAACAAAGTCCCCAGCGGATCCACCAGCGCACTGCCGCCCGCAAACACCAACCCGCCATCGCCCTCTTCCACCCGGTTGACCATCAGCGCAAACGCCTGGTTTTCCTGGGCGCGGGCCATGATCGCGGTGCGGTGAGTCGGGCCGTACGGGTCCATGTTGCCGTTGGTGACGATCAACAGTTCGGCCCCCAATTGCGCCAGTGCCCGGGCGGTTTCCGGGAATTCGATGTCGTAGCAAATCAACAGGCCAACGCGTACACCGTTCCACTCACACGTGGCGTAACGGTCTCCGGCCTCGAACACCCCGCGATCCGATGCCCAGAGGTGCGTCTTGCGATATTTCAGCGCGATACCTTCGGGGGTGATCAGCAACGTGGTGTTGTAGAAGCGGCCGTTGTCGTTCTCGGCCATGCCGATCACCACGGCGATATTGTGTTCACGGGCGGCCGCTTGAATGGCGCTGACGGTAGGGCCGTCCAGCGGTTCGGCGGTTTCGGCCAGCGCTTCAAGGGATGGAAAGCCCATCAAGTGGGTTTCGGGAAACACGATCAGCTGCGTATCGGCAGCACAGGCAGCCATCGCTTCCAGAGCGCGTTCGAGGTTGTAAGCCGTGTCGTTGTCACGGCCCGCCAACTGGGCGAGTTCGACTTTCATGGGTATTCCTTGTTCTTGATCAGGCTGGCAGAAAGATTGCCCGGTCGGTGTCTGTGCGCCAGTATGCGCAGCAAGCCACCGGCCGGGAAATCACGCCGCTGGGGTAACCCGATAGGGGTAGAGGCATGACACTCTCGTTAGACGACATCGCGTGGCACCGCTCGGTCGGGCAACTGATCGACGCCCTGGACAAGCCCAACTTCTGGACGCAGCTGGTGCGCCTGCTCGACCAGTACGTGACCTTCGACAGCTGGGTGGCGCTGCTTTTCAGCGCCGATCAGCACCCGCAAGTGTTCGCCGAATGCCCGGGCGCGGACGGCAGTCCTGATCAGTTGTTCCAGGACTATCTGCGCGGCTTGTACCTGCTCGATCCGTTCTACATCGCCTGTCGCGAGCAGTCGCGCACCGGGCTCTATCGCCTGTCGGAAGTGGCGCCGGAGCATTTCGAGCTGACCGAGTATTACCAGCGCTACTTTCGTCTGAATGTGGTGGCCGATGAAATCCAGTTCAATTGCCAACTCGAAGGCGACCGCACGCTGTGCCTGTCACTGGGCAGCAAGCAGCGTTTCAGCGGCCAGCAGATCGCCTTGCTGTCGCTGATCCAGCCCTGGGTGCTCGGCCTGTTGCGCCAGCGCCTGCCCTACGAAATCAACGAAGTCGTGGCCCTCGCACCCGCACCGCCGCAAGTCGACTGGCGCGTGCAGCTGGAAGCGTCGGTGCAGCAACTCAAAGGCGCGCAATTGACCGCCCGGGAGCTGGATGTCGGGCGCTTGATGCTCAGCGGTTGCTCCAGTAAAGAAATCGCCCGTAAGCTGGAAATCTCTGTCGAAACCGTGAAAGTCCATAAGAAACACATGTACAGCAAACTGGGGATCAAATCCCAGTCCGAGCTGTTTTCGATTTTTCTCCAGGCACAAAATGCCTGACTGCATGAAAAGATCGTCCGAACGCGGCCCGAACCTTCGGCAGCTCCTACAAAAGCCCGACCGTGCACAATTCTGTAGGAGCTGCCGCAGGCTGCGATCTTTTAAAACCGAGTCCGAACCCAAGGAAACCGTATGAGCCTGTCACTCCTGAGCCGCTACGCCTTCTTTGCCGTCTGTGTGATGTTTACCCTCGCCAGCCTGCCCTTCCTGGAGCACGACTGGCTCTGGCCGATCACCGTCGTCACCGGCATTCTCAGCCTCGTGGGCCTGTTCGATCTGCTGCAAAGCCCTCACGCAGTGCGCCGTAATTACCCGATCCTCGGCAACATCCGTTATCTGGTGGAGGGTATTCGCCCGGAAATCCGCCAGTACCTGCTCGAATCCGACAGTGATGCCCTGCCCTTCTCCCGGGCGCAGCGTTCGCTGGTCTATTCGCGCGCCAAAAACGAAAGCGCCGACAAACCCTTCGGCACGTTGATCGATGTGTATCAGTCAGGTTTCGAATTCATCGGCCACTCCATGCGCCCGGCGCCGTTGAGCGACCCGAGCAGTTTCCGGGTCATCGTCGGCGGCCCGCAATGCACGCAGCCGTACTCGGCGTCGGTGTTCAATATCTCGGCCATGAGTTTCGGCTCCCTCAGCGCCAACGCCATTCGCGCGTTGAACCAGGGGGCGAAACTCGGCAACTTCGCCCATGACACAGGTGAAGGCAGCATCAGCGCCTATCACCGGGAAAACGGCGGCGACCTGACCTGGGAACTCGGCAGCGGTTACTTCGGCTGCCGCACCGCTGACGGGCGCTTCGACCCGGAACGCTTCGCCGCCCAAGCGCAGACACCCCAAGTGCGAATGATCGAAATCAAGATGAGCCAAGGCGCCAAGCCCGGTCATGGCGGGATCCTGCCCAAGCACAAAGTCACCAAGGAAATCGCCGAAACCCGCGGCATTCTGATGGGCGAAGATTGCATTTCGCCGTCGCGGCACAGTGCGTTTTCCACGCCGATCGAACTGATGCACTTCATCGCTCAACTGCGTGAACTGTCCGGTGGCAAACCGGTGGGCTTCAAGTTTTGCCTGGGCCACCCATGGGAATTCATGGGCATCGCCAAGGCCATGCTGGAAACCGGCATCCTCCCCGACTTCATCGTGGTGGATGGCAAGGAAGGCGGCACCGGCGCCGCGCCCGTGGAATTCACCGATCACATCGGCGTGCCAATGCGCGAAGGTTTGCTGTTCGTCCACAACACACTGGTGGGCCTGAACCTGCGGGACAAAATCAAACTCGGCGCCAGCGGCAAGATCGTCAGCGCCTTCGACATTGCCAGCGTCCTGGCCATCGGCGCCGACTGGGCCAACTCGGCACGCGGCTTCATGTTCGCTATCGGTTGCATCCAGTCGCAAAGCTGCCACACCAACAAATGCCCGACCGGTGTCGCCACCCAGGACACCCTGCGCCAACGCGCACTGGTGGTTCCGGACAAGGCCCAGCGCGTCTTCAACTTCCACCGCAACACGCTCAAGGCCCTGGCCGAAATGCTCGCCGCTGCCGGGTTGGAACATCCTTCGCAATTGTCGGCCAAGCATTTGGTACGGCGCATGTCGGCGACCGAGATCAAGTTGTTCTCGCAGTTGCATGTGTTCTTGAAACCGGGGGAGTTACTGACCGGAGAAGTGAGCGGCGAGTTTTACTCGCGGATGTGGAAGATGGCGCGGGCGGACAGTTTTGAGCCAAATGAAGTCGTAGCGGCCTGAACCCGACGGCCCCTGTCATCGCGCTTCACCAGTGAAGCGCCTTAATCGGGGCTGGCTCTTTCATGACAATAAAACCGTAATCGCCCAGCAGATAAATCCGGTAGTACAGGGTCTCCAGCACCGGTGGATAACCCTGATAACCCACCCGGGTCGCGTTAAGTCGCTCCTGCTCTGCCACCACGTTGGTGATGCCCACTTTTGGCAGGTTCTCGGCCAGCATGAAAAAGTCGATGTTCAGCAAATAGTGCAACACCGGCATCTGCTTGAACGAGCCTGCCGCCCCCAGCAGCCAGTGATCGGAATAGGTCACTGACATGTAAATGCGCTTGGCCTCGCGCAGCTGTCGATTCGACGCGATGTCGTGCTCAAGACTCAATAGCGCACTGGACGCGAAGGTTTTCTGCACGGTCAGCACGCGCCCATAGGCGTACGACAGCGACAGCATGGCCAGCAATGGAACCATCAACAACAGCGGCAGCCGCTCGTGGATTCGTGCCAGCGCCAGATGGCTCAAATAGAACAACAGCACCAACAGGACCGCGAAGCCCATCAGTGTCCTGGCCCCTTCATTGAAGTCCCGGAAAAACAGCGCCATACCCGACACCAGTAAGGTCACCACCGGTAGTGCCAGCACACAGATCAGGCCGATCAGCATTTTGTTCGCTGTGCTGTCCTGACGCGCCACGACGTTGAGCCCCAGGCGAACCACGCCGGCAAAGGCACACAGCAACAGTGCGGCGAACACCCAGGCAAATCCGCCGTGAAACAGCAGCACGACTTTTTCCAGCACCCTGGCGATGTTGACGTGCAATTGCAGCAACGGCTCCGCGGTCCAGTTCAGCAGCAGGGTGCGATTCTGTTGCGTGAACGGATAAGCACTGACGGCGTAAATCAGGCAGCCCAGAAAGGCCTGAGCGATTTTCCAGCCGATCAACTCGCACCACTTCGGCCAGGCCAGTTTGTCATTGGCGCCCCTGAGCACTTCCAGGCAACACAACCCGATAAACACATTGAAGGTCACTTGATACAGCCCTATCGCCAAGGCAACCAGGAAGGAAGGCACCAGCCACTGCAGAATGCGCGAAGGGTGATGAAACGTGATGGCGTAGATGACCGCCACCAGGCTCAACGCCATGGCGGGGCCGTCGTATTGATAGGACAGGTTTTGCAGAAAGAACGGGTTGTACCAGAGCGGCAACAGCACCAGGCAGCAAGCAATCGTCGGTTGCGGGTAGTAATGAAACGTCAAGCTCGTCAACGCCGCGGCCATGGCCAGCGTGGCGATCAACAGCGGCAACGGAAAGATGTTTGGCGCGGCATTGCTGAAGGTGAGCAGGTTGTAGAACAGCTCGGTGAATAACCGCCCCTGCCCCGCCCAGGCCGTACCGGCCGATAGGGATCGCCAGTTGTCATCGATATACGGGTAGTCCGCGAGGATGAGCGGCACGACATACACAAAGGTTGCCAACAGAAAAAACAGCCAGACCTGCCGACGCCCGAGTTCCTTGCTGAAAAAGTCGCTGAACCTGCCCATGCTAAAACCCGAGCCGGTCTTTGCCGCCGACGACGTCTTTGACGATATAGCGCGGCCGGTGTTTGGCTTCGATGTAGATGCGGCCGACGTACTCACCGAGGATGCCGATGCCGATCAGCTGTACGCCGCCGAGAAACAGGATCGCAGTCATCAACGACGGGTAACCGGGGACGCTGTTGCCGAAGAAAATCTTGTCCAGCACCATGTAAACGGCGTAGAGCACTGCGAAAATCGAAATGCCGCCGCCGACGTAAGTCCACAAGCGCAACGGCACCGTACTGAACGAGGTCACGCCTTCCAGCGCCAGGTTCCAGAGCTTCCAGCCATTGAACTTGCTGGTGCCCGCCACTCGCTCGGCTCGCTCGTATTCCACTACCACGGTGGTGAACCCGGCCCATGACAGCACGCCCTTCATGAACAACTGATGCTCGGGAAGCGCGCGAATCACGTTGACCACCTTACGGTCCATCAGCCGGAAGTCCCCGACGTTTTCTTCGATGCGGGTGTAAGCGATACGGTTCAGCACACGGTAGAACAGCGACGCGCTGTGGCGTTTCAGGTAACTGTCGGCGGTGCGATCCCGGCGTTTGGCGAGCACCACATCCGCGCCTTTTTGCCATTCGCCAATCAGCCGCGGGATGACGCTGATCGGGTCCTGCAAATCGACATCCATGGGAATCACCGCATCGCCGGAGGCATACTCCAGGCCGGCGAACAATGCCGGCTCCTTGCCGAAATTGCGCGAGAAGTTGATCAGCAATACCTGTTCATCGGCCTGCGCCAGGGCCTTGACCTCTTCAGCCGTCCGGTCGGAACTGCCATCGTTGATGAACACGATTTCGACCTCAGCCTGGTCAAGCCTCAACTCGCGACGCACTGCCTGATAAAACAGGCTGATCGCCTGTTCTTCATTGAATACCGGAACGATCAACGAGACTTTCATGCGTTACGCTCGCGAAAGACCACGTACTTTGAAAACAGAAAGCCAAGCACCAGGCTCAATGCCGAAAACAGGGCCACCGTCAGCAGGCCGTGAAGTCTCCACACGTCGCCTGCATGGCCGACGCCCAGACTCAGCGCCCCCATGGTTCCCAAGAATAGAAGATAGCCGCCGACCGACGCCTTGGTATCGAAGGTATACAGGGCGTTCATGTAGAAGGAAAACGAGGCGGCAACGCAGAAGGCAGCCAGGTTACTGACAGCCTGACTGAAGCCAGCCCCCACGCTTAGCAGGAAAAAAATTTGCCAGTGGATCAGCGTGTTGGCGACCCCGACCACCGTGTAGCTGGAAAATCCTTTCCACAAGAGCCTCATGGTGACTCTCCTGTTTCACGTCATAAAACTTTGAACCTGTCTACTGTCAGAAATCACAGGTCTGACGGCCTTTCAGACCAGCGGTCAGGGCTTGCCTCAACGCCAGGAGACATTCCGTAATACCCCGGTTTTGCAATTGCCTGCGAATCACGCCACCCTGCGCGCCGCCGATGTGCGGCGCGCAACCTTTGGCGCCTTCGGCTACTCCTTATCTCAACACCCGTTCACGAGCCCGCCGTCATGACGTTTGAGCGCGATCACCGAATCGACTTTTTTCGCGGCCTGGCACTGATCTTCATTTTTTGGGATCACGTGCCTCACAACCCCCTTGGCCAAATCACCCTGCGCAATGTCGGTTTCAGCGATGCCGCAGAAATATTCGTATTTCTCGCCGGCTACGCGGCCGTTCTGGCCTACGGCAAAATCCTTGCACGCGATGGTTACCTGATCGCCTGCGTGAAGATTCTGCGGCGCGCCTGGGTGCTCTACGTGGTGCATATTTTCCTGCTGGCCATGCTGATGGGCATCGTGTTCTTCGCCAACAGTCATGTGGAAACCCGCGATCTGGTGGAGGAAATGGGCCTGCATCACTTCATCACCAACCCCCAGCAAGCGTTGACGGATGAATTACTGCTGCGCTTCAAGCCGAACCTGATGGACCCGCTGCCGCTGTACATCGTGCTGCTGGCGGGATTGCCACTGGTCCTGCCGTTGCTGGTGCGCAAGCCGTGGGCGGTCGTAGCGGTGTCATTGGCGGTGTACCTGCTGGCACCGCGGTTTGGCTGGAACCTTGCGGCCATCAAGGACGGTGTGTGGTACTTCAACCCCGTCACCTGGCAACTGCTGTTTATCCTCGGCGGCTTTGCGGCAATTCACGGGCAGCGGCCACGGTTGCCCGACGCTCGCCCGCTGTTGCGCCAGCCCTTGTTTGTCAGCGCGGCGGTGTACGTGGTGGTGACCGGCGTGATTACTGTCTCCTGGCGCTGGCCGGAAATACACGATGCCGTGATGCCGGCCATCCTGAGCAATCTGCTGTACCCGATCAGCAAGACCGATCTGTCGCCGGTCCGTCTGCTGCACTTCCTGGCGCTGGCCTATGTCACCGCCAGGCTCTTGCCCGGCAACGGCTGGACGCAAAACTGGCTGGCGCAGCAATGCTGTCGCATGGGGCGCTACTCACTGGAAGTTTTCTGCCTCGGCGTGCTGTTGGCGCCCTTGGCGGACATGCTCAACGCCCTGACCGATGATGCGTTTGCCATGCAGGTTTTCACCGCATTGGTGGGTGCCGGGGTGATGGCGTTGCTGGGGGCGTGGCTGGATTTCAACAAGCGGTTGAATCGGCAAATGTCGGTGGCGGCCGCTTAAGATCAAAAGATCGCAGCCTCGTTTCACTCGACAGCTCCTACAGGAATTGCAATTGACGAACGTACACGGACGATCGGCAAACACATTTCCGTGTAGGAGCTGTCGAGTGAAACGAGGCTGCGATCTTTTGATCCTCCAAACCCAAAAGCCCCGATCATCACGACCGGGGCTTTTTCATTTCAGGCGTTACGTCTTACGAAGCCGAACGCACCGCACCCTGCGACACATTGGTCGGTTGCAGCTTGAACACGTAGAACAACACCGTCAGCAGGACCAGGAACGCCGGGCCCACATAGAGCGCCACGCGAGTGTCCGGGAAGTACGCCATCAGGCCGACCACCAGCACCAAAAACGCCAGCGCCAGGTACGAGCTGACCGGGTACAACCACATCTTGTATTTCAGGCCGGCACGTTCGCTGGCGCTCAGGCCTTTGCGGAACTTGAGCTGGGCCAGCAGGATCATCACCCAGGTCCAGATCGCGCCGAAGGTGGCAATCGCCGTCACCCAGACGAACACTTTCTCAGGCACCAGGTAGTTGAGCAGCACGCCCAGCAACAAGGCACCAATCGACAGCAGCAAGGCGCGACGCGGCACACCGTTGTTCGAGGTCTTGGCGAAGCCGGCCGGGGCCTGGCCATTCTGCGCCAGGCTGTACAACATGCGCCCGGTGCTGAAGATGCCGCCGTTGCAGGACGACAGTGCCGCGGTGATCACCACGAAGTTGATGATGCCGGCGGCGGTCTTGATGCCCAGGCGCTCGAAGGTCATCACGAACGGGCTGCCCTGAGTGCCGATTTCGTTCCACGGGTAGATCGACAGGATCACGAACAGCGCGCCGACGTAGAACAGCAGAATCCGCCAGAACACCGAGCCGATCGCATTGGGAATGGTCTTCTGCGGGTTCTTCGCTTCACCGGCGGTCAGGCCGATCATCTCGACACCGAGGTAGGCGAACATCACCATTTGCAGGGACATCAACACGCCTTGCACGCCGTTGGGCATGAAGCCGCCATGCGCCCAGAGATTGGAAATCCCCAGCGCCACGCCGTCGTTACCGAAGCCGAACGCGATCACGCCGATGCCGCCGACGACCATCGCAACGATGGTCACGATCTTGATCAGGGCGAACCAGAACTCGAACTCACCGAAGGCTTTCACCGCGATCAGGTTGATCGAGCCCATGCTGATCAACGCAGCGAGTGCCCAGATCCAGCGCGGCACATCGGGGAACCAGACGCCCATGTACACCGCCACCGCGGTGATTTCCGCAACGCAGGTCACCAGCCACAGGAACCAGTAGTTCCAACCGGTCAGGAAGCCCGCCAATGGGCCGAGGTAGTCTTGAGCATACCGACTGAAGGAGCCGGCGACCGGGTTGTGCACCGCCATTTCGCCGAGGGCGCGCATGATCACCAGGATCGCCAGACCGCCGATGATGTAGGAAAGCATGATTGCCGGGCCAGCCATCTCGATGGCCTTGGCCGAACCGAGGAACAAACCGACGCCGATACAGGCGCCGAGCGCCATCAAGCGAATATGCCGTTCGCCGAGTTCGCGTTTGAGCGGGCCGCCTTGAGCGGTCTCGCCATTGGGCAGGTGATTGCCTGGCATAGGGGTACAACCTCGTCTTGTTATTGGATATGACCACCGAGTGTCGAAGCGCTGACCGGTAAGCCAATGCTTTTCTGAAACCGGGCCTGCTTCGTGGGCAAACCCGTCTTGTAGGACAACACCTGCAAGATCAGCGGGGCGTGCAGTATAAAAAGCTTCCTACAGGGTTTTTCACTCTATAAACCACAACATTTAGCGAGAACTCTCGGGAAAAGTTAGGTTTACGGAGGGGCATTACCTGCCTTACGTAGGATTATTCGCTAATGAAACGGCGCGGAGTATTGCACGGTAGTGGTGCATCGTCATGTCCCCAACTTAGGCGGCATTTACGCTCCGATGGCTCTAATCCAAGTATCTCGGGCATACACACTGCCGCCCCCTGTAGCAGCTGCCGAAGGCTGCGTTCGGCTGCGCAGCAGACGTAAATCAGACACTGCGGTATGCCAGACAGGTCAAGGTCACAGAATTAGCGACTGCTGCGCAGTCGAACGCAGCCTTCGGCAGCTGCTACAGGGACCCACTTGGATCCGGAAAAAAACCGGGAGAACCCTGTTCACAATTTTTTCACCAAGGCCAACCACCGTCTAAGCTTCAGACAAGTCCTCTCAATCTGCGTGAATGGATCAGTCGACTATGGGCGTTTTGTGGCAAACCGATTCGAGAAAAAATGTGGTTCCGACTGAACGTGTGGATGAAACGCCTTTACCTGAAAAACCCCCTCGCAGTCGTACGAAGCACGGTTGGGGGGCGTTCTGGTTGTTGTTGCTGATAATTCTGATTGTCCTGGGGCTGGCCGCGGCCAAGGAAATGCGCACGTCGAAGTTTCAATCCCGGGAGCTCAGCCAATTCGCCGCCACCCTGAGCTACGAGCTGAAACCCGGTCCCAGCGATGCCATTCACTATCCCGGCGCCGGTCCTTTCGACCTGCGTCTGGGCTACAGCTCTCTGGATGAATTCCTGCCGCGTCTGATCAAGCGTGACTACGTTGTGGCGGCACAGACCCGGTTTTCCCAAAAATTGATGGACTATACCGACAAGGGCTTTTTCGTGCCCTACGCGGAGAAGATCCAGGCTGGATTGTCGATCACCGATTGCCGTGGTGCACCGCTTTACCAGTACAAATACCCACAACAACTGTATTCAAGCTTTGCGGCGATCCCCCCTGTGGTGGTCAACAGTTTGCTGTTCATCGAAAACCGCTTTCTGCTCGATCCCCTTCAGCCACGGGCCAACCCTGCCGTGGATTGGCCTCGGTTCGGCATGGCGGCGTGGTCCCAGGTCGCCAAGTTGTTGCACCTGCCGGGCCAGTCGGCGGGCGGCAGTACCCTGGCAACGCAACTTGAGAAGTACCGGCATTCGCCCGATGGCCTGACTGTGTCGGGCGCGGAAAAAATCCGTCAGATGATTTCTGCCAGCGTGCGCGCCTATCAGGCCGGGCCGGAGACCCTCGAAGCCCGGCAGAACGTGATTCGCGATTACCTCAACAGCGTGCCCCTGTCGGCAGTACCGGGCCACGGTGAAGTGCATGGCATGGCCGAAGGTTTGCGCGTCTGGTACGGCGCCGATTTCAACCAGGCCAACGAGCGGCTGGCCAGCAAGGAGACAGATCCGAAAAGCATGTCGGAAAAAGGTCTGGCCCTGCGTGAGATGCTGTCTTTGATGATTGCCCAGCGCCGTCCTTCCCACTACCTGACCAAGGGCCACGATGAACTTTCCGAACTCACCGACAGCCACATTCGTCTGCTGGCACTCAATAGCGTGATCGATGCGCCACTCGCGGCAGCGGCATTGGCCAGCAAAGTGACCTATCGCGACTGGCAGACACAGCCAACCATTCAGCCGATCGAAACCAACAAGGGCATCAGCGTGGCGCGCAGTCGTCTGGGCGGGTTGCTCAACCGTCCGCTGTACGACCTCGATCGCCTTGACCTTTCCGCCACCAGCACCCTGCAAGGCGAGTTGCAAGCCCAGGCTACCGAGTACCTCAAGCATCTGGCCGATCCTGTGTTTGCGGCGCAGATCGGCTTGATGGGCGAACGCCTGCTGACCCCCACCAGTACCGCCCAAGTACGCTACAGCTTCACGCTGTTCGAACTGACCCCGGACGGCTCGCGGGTGCGGGTGCAGACCGACAGCACCGACCAGCCCTTCGATATCAATGAAGGCAGCAAGCTGGAACTGGGCTCCACCGCCAAGATGCGTGTGCTGACCACCTATTTGCAGATCATCGCCGAGCTGCACGATAAGTACGCAACGATGACCGTCCCGGAACTGAAGAAGGTCGACGTCCCTGAACAGGACCGCCTGAGTCGCTGGGCCGTCGATTACCTGATCCAGAACAAAGACCGCAACTTGCCAGGCATGCTCGGCGCTGCGCTGGATCGCAAATACTCGGCCAGCCCCGGCGAAGCTTTTTTCACCGGTGGCGGGCTGCACACATTCGTTAACTTTCGCAAAGAAGACAACGGCCGCCTCCCTACCCTGCGTGATGCCCTGCGTGAGTCGATCAACCTGCCGTTCATTCGGCTGATGCGTGACCTGGTGCGTTACACCACGTATTCCGGCCCCAACAGCAGCGCCGAATTGCTCAAGGACGACCGCGACCCTCGCCGCCAGGAATACCTCGCCTCGTTTGCCGACCGCGAAGGCACGTCGTTCCTGCTCAAGTTCTGGAAGAAATACAAGAACAAGGACACCCAGGCGCGGCTCGAGACCTTCCTCGACAGCATGCGCCCGACACCGATCCGCATGGCCGCGGTGCATCGTTATCTGTTGCCACAGGCCAGTCAGGAAAGCTTCAACATGTTTGTGCGCGCGCACCTCAAAGGCGCCAAGCTCACCGAAAAACTGACCGACGAACGCCTCCAACGGCTCTACGAAAGCTACGGCCCTGGCGCCTACGACCTACCGGACCAGGGCTTCATCGCCAAGGTTCACCCGCTGGATCTTTGGCTGATGGGCTACTTGTTGAACAACCCCGACGCCAAGTTCAGCCAGATCGTCAAAGCCAGCCAGTTCGAACGCCAGGAAGTCTACAGCTGGTTATTCAAAAGCCGTCACAAGGGCGCCCGCGACAGTCGCATCCGCACCATGCTGGAGATCGAAGCGTTCCTCGACATTCACCAGCGCTGGCAGAAAGTCGGCTATCCGTTCGATCACCTGGTGCCGTCGCTGGCTACCGCCATCGGCAGTTCCGGCGACCGTCCGGCAGCATTGGCGGAGCTGATCGGTACCATCCTCAACGACGGCGTGCGCATGCCCACACTGCGCATCGACAGCCTGCACTTCGCGGCGAATACGCCGTATGAAACCAAACTGATCAATGACCCGGATGTCGGCAAGCGAGTCATGCCCTCCGAGGTCGCCACGGCCATGCGCGAAGCCTTGTCGCAAGTGGTCGATGCCGGTACGGCCAAACGTGTTTCTGGCAGTTTCATCACGCCGGATGGCAAACCGTTGGCCATGGGCGGCAAAACCGGTACGGGCGATAACCGCATCGAAGCCTTCGGTTCGGGTGGGCGAATTCTGAGTTCGAAATCCATTAACCGCACCGCGACCTTCGTGTTCTACATCGGCGATCGTCACTTCGGCACGATGACTGCGTTCGTGCCCGGGCAATCGGCCGAAACGTTCAAATTCACCTCGGCGTTGCCGGTGCAGGTGCTCAAGGGGATGGCGCCAATTCTGACGCCGTACCTGCAACCGGGTAGCAGTGTCGCGTGTCAGCCGGTTCCGACATCGCGACTGTGAGCTTTTGCGCAGCAGGTGGTATTTAATTATTTTTCAGATTTGAATACTTACCTGTTTACCGGCTGGAAGCGCCGGTTAAGCACAGATCTTTAGACTGTTGTTTTTAGCCCCGACAGATAGGCTGATCATTCTTAAAACGATCAAGGATGATTGCCATGTCTGACGCTCCCACGCTCGGCCAAAACATCAACAAGGGCCGGCACTACGAGTTCATCAAAAACACCATCAGCGACAACTTCAAAGACGCCACTGTCGGCAGAGGCCGGGCACTGGCGGCTGCTGGATTGAAGATTGAGCCGTGGTACACCACATCGCCCGCCACCCATCATGACAAGCTGAAAGCGGCCAACCTCAAGGCATGGCGCTCGCAGAATACGGTCGACAAACTGTTCGAAAAACTGGACCTCCATTCGTTCGCCGCGCCCCTGCTCCAGGCAGAGCTCAAAAAGCGTTACGGAGTCGAGCATGACGTCAAGCACACCTACTTGCGCCTGTACCTTCCCAAGGATTTGCCCTGGTATGTGATCGACCTGCGGGATGGTGTCACAGCCCGAACCGTGTCCATGCTGGATGCGGCGCTGCACAACTTTGCAAAGAGTGAACAGGTTGATACCGGCTCGGACTTCATCACCGAACCCGACCATCGCGGGCACTTCGATGTCCTGTCGATCAAGCGGAAAATGACCATCAGCCAGTTCCAGGCGCTGTGCCGGGAACTGGACATTGGCGCCCGATATAGAGCCTATCTCGAAGGCTACCTGCTCCCCGGCGACCCCGTGGCCAAAGCCTTCCTTCGAAAGACTGTGACTGAAAGCCAGAAAGACGCACTCGCCGTCGCCGCGCAACTGGCGCTGATGACCGAGGATATCCAATACGACGCCTACAAACTGATACTGGCGCTGGCAAAGGGCGAATCTCTACCGCTCCTCAATGGGAAACAAATGCTGTGTTGCGATTTCTCCATGATGGGGACGCGTATGACCGGCATTGTTCTTTTGCTTCCTGTCATGCAAGACAGCGGAGGTATTCGACGGCTCATTGCCTATGTTCCCCATGACCCGGATCACCCGCTCAAGGAATACGAATCAACAGATGCCTTCATGACGGAACTGGCGCGCCAATTGCGTGAAAACAACGTCGGCCCATCATCAAGGCAAAATTACCGACAATTCTTCAGCCAGTTTGTCGATCAACAGCAGCGCGGGCATTTTTTTGCCAATCTGGATCGAGGCCTCAGCACCATCGAATGGCATGACAAAGAAGATCGGACGGATCAACGTCCAACGTGGCGCGAAGAACCTGTGCCTCACCTTCGCTTGCAGTTCCTGTCCCTGCCAGTTCATCGGGATTACTGGACATATGCCTACCAGCAGAAATTCAACAAGGTCCTCAACGACGCGCGTGAAATCGCCGTGTCCACCGCCGACACAGATACCAAGGCGCGCTGGGCCTGGTGGGACAACTTCAAGAAAATCGTATCGGACCTTTTCAACGTCGCCCTGTTGATCGCCACGCCATTCGTGCCGGGTCTGGGCGAACTGATGATGGCCTACACCGCTTATCAACTGACGAATGACGTCATTGAAGGCATTGTCGATCTGGCCGAAGGTCTGGCAGTTGAAGCAACCGAACATGTGATCAGCGTGGTGACGGACGTCATTCAACTGGTGGCGTTTGGGGCGGGTGCAGCGATTGGCAGCACGCTTAGATTCAAATTGTCGGCGCTGGTCGAGGGCATGAACCCGGTCACGTTGCCCAACGGCAAACAGTCGCTGTGGCATTCCGATCTCAAGCCTTATGAACAAGCCAGCCTGAACCTGCCCACTGATTCGAAACCCGACGCCCTCGGCCTGCACCGACACCTCAATCAGAACATCCTGCCACTTGAAGGCAAACTCTACGCCGTTGAAACCACTTCGCGCGATCCGAGCACCACACACCGCCTCAAACACCCCACCCGACCGAATGCCTACTCGCCGAAGCTCAAACACAACGGCAGCGGCGCCTGGGTGTTCGAGGGCGAAAATCCGCTCGACTGGAAAGGTGAAATCCTGATGCGCCGCCTCGGCCAAAGCGTCGAGCGCTTTACACCAGCGGAGCGCGAACGGATCCGGATCAGCAGCGGAACCGACGAAGGGGAACTGCGGCGCATGCATGCCGAGCATGCGCCACCGCCGCCACTGCTGGTCGACGCGATCAAGCGCTTCGGCGCGTTTGACGATGTACAGATCGCCAGTGCGAACATCCGTGCCGGACGACCGCTCGACCCATCGTCCGTGTGGTTCGAACCACTGCTGACAAGGCTCCAGGGCTGGCCCGCCGAACGGGCGCTGAAGGTTTATGAACGGTCTGACTTGAGTGGTCAGTCACGCACCTACGGCAACGCCCACGCAAATGACGCCAATACCCTGAGCATCGGCCTGCCAGAACTCCTGTCCGGCCGACTGCCCGAACGGGTTTCTGTCTTTTTGAACGACACCGAAATCAACACCCTGCTGGGGCGCGACGTACCACGCGCCGAACGCACCCAAGCCGTGCGTGACCGATTGGCGGATGCCGTCGATCAGCAACAGGGCGAAATGTCCAAACGTGCGTACCAGGCAGGTGAACGGTCGAACAGGGCGCAAACCCGCGTGCTGAAACAGACGTTCCCGGACATGCCGCTCACGCTCACGGAAAAAGTCCTGACTGAAGCAAAGCCAGCCGAACTGCAACGAATAGCCGATGAAAGTCGCCTGCCCCTGAGGATCAAAACCCTGGCGCGCGAAGTGAATTTCGAAGCGTCCACCGCCCGCGCCTACGACGGTTTTTATCGCGACGAAATGATGGTGCCGAACACCGAGATGCTAGCGCTGAGAACCCTGACACTTCATAACGAGAGCCTGAGCGATTTGCGCATTGAGGTGCGAGATGGCGCATTTGACGGCCCGCTACGCTGTAGTGTCGGCCCCGATGATGCCTCGACGGTACGGCTACTGATCCGCGATGGGCTGGGCCGCTACGAGGTGCTCGACGGGGACAACCGGCAGCTGCACAAACCCGGCGACTTCTACGAAGCGATACTCAATGCCCTGCCCGACGACAAGCGCACGGCATTGGGTTACTCGCGCGGTCACGGTCACCTGCTCAAACTATGGATCATGGAAACCTCCGCGCCGTCGGGCGAACGCCGAACATTGCTGGCGGAACCGCCCATTCGCGCCGTTGCCACGACTGAAACCGTCAATCTGGTGCGTGGTCCGTTCTGGTTCTTTGGCGAAAAAACCCCGGAGCAGAGGATCAAGGAGCTGCATCCGCAATTGAGCGATCAGCAAGTCACCAGGTTTCTTCAGGCATTGCGTGCCAAGGGCGATCCCAACCAGGCCATCGACCGCATCAGGGATGACTTCAAGCAATTGCGCAACACCTTACAGGCGTGGCGGGAAAACCAGCCTACTCAATTCGACAGTGTCGGGGATCCCATCGCCGGGATTAACAGGGACTTCCTGCAAAACGGCGGAAGGCATATCGAGGAACGGCTGCTTGAGTGCTTCGAACGCAAGAGCGAAGCGTTCGGCGAGCGCAATATCCATCCGGACGGTGGCTATACGCTGGATCTTTCCGCCGAAATCATGGGCCCGGATCTCGAGCGCTGGTGGAAGCAAATACGCAAGCTGGCCGACATCGGAAAGTTCCTTGACCAGATCACCGTGCTGAACCTGGACAAAGCGCGTTTTTCGGTCGACAGCAACGGTCTCTTGAACGACTTCCCGAACCTTCGTCAGCTGAGCGCCCGCAACACAGGATTGACCACGGTGCCATCCGATATCGGCAAGCTGGGTCAACTGACAACCCTGGATTTGGCTGACAACCGAATCAGTCTGAGTGCCAATTCGCTCGAGCAGTTGAGCAACCTCTCCAACCTGGAAACGCTGAGGCTGGACGGCAATCCGCTGCGCCAGCCCCCGAATGTCGGTGGCATGGGCGACTTGAAAGTATTAGGTCTGGCAAATACCGGTATCGAAGACTGGCCGCAAGGTCTTTTCAGCGACGCGGCCGGCGAGAGAAACCGCCCGCGTGGCTTTGCTCTCGACATGCGCCAATGCCCGATCAAGACCGTACCGGAGGTCGCACCAGGGTCGGATCAAGCGTTCATCCTGGCACGTGCGCGATTCGGCACCCTGCGGCTTTCCGATGCCGACCGGATCCGTTTTGGCGACTACCGCGAATCCATGGGCTTTGCCCGTCAGCAGGCCTATTCAGGAGCTGTAGAGAATGAACTGAGCCATTGGAAGCCGTCCTCGAACGCACCATCGGTTTTCGATTTGTCCGAGGGTTACAAAGTACACAGGGAAGAGTCCTGGCACGATGTGATGGCCGAACCCGGCTCCACCGATTTTTTCAGGGTCATCAGTAAACAGAGAGAGAGCCGGGATTACCGGGACGTCGGAGCTCGCCAGCAGTTGACCAAGCGCGTCTGGCAAATGATCGATGCCATGGCGCTGGACTCCGATTTGCGCGAAGAACTGTTTAAACAGGCCAGTCAACCCGAGAGCTGCGCGGATGCCGGGTCGCAGCTGTTCAACAACATGGGGCTCAAAGTACTGGTGTCGCAAGCGTACACAGAATCGGCGTCCACCACGGTGCTCGACGACAAACTGGTCAGGCTGGCCCGTAGCGCCGCTCGCCTGGAAAAGGTCGGTGATGTCGCCAGAGCCGAAATCAGCAGCCAGCAGCAAAAGTTTCTGATCAATCCGGCAAACAACACCGCTCCGGATGATGTGGAAGTGCACCTGGCGTTTGAAACGGGACTGGCGAAACGCCTGGAGTTGCCGTGGCAGTCCGAGGGCATGCTGTTTGAACCGAGATCCGGTGTAGATCGGGCGAAAATCGACACAGCCTATGACACGATCATCGAACGGGAGAAAGGCGACGGGCTGGTCAATGGGATGGTCGATTCATTCGAGAACCCGTTCTGGGAGCAACATTTGCGTAAAACCTACCCTGAACAGTTCGAGTCGAACGATCAACTTTTCAAGGAAAAACAACGGCAGCTCGAAGAGCTGCGCGAGGTTCAAAACAAGTGGGCAAATAATCAGGATAGGGCTCAGACAACACCGCTTCAGAAAAAACTGGAAGCGTTGACCCGAGCGCTGAACGTTCCAGAGAAAGACGTGTTCAGTGGTGAAAAAATGAGCACATCGTTTTATAACAGGCTGGTGCAAGACATGGGCTATGCACGGAACGAGTTGGCCAGAAACCTGACCCGGGCAGCGATGGCACGAGCCGGACTTTGAAAATGTAATGCGCCTGGGGATCTTTTGATTGACCCTACGCCAGCGCCGAGTCTTATCACTCGGCGCTGCTTCTCGATCGACACATTGCTCAGCCCACTTCCGAATCCCGGATATCGAGGCGCCTGTTTCAACTCACTCCCCCGGCGCCCTGGCGTTGAACAACAACAGGACGTTGCCGCTGTAATCCCCCGGGCGGTATCCCCCGGGCGGCATCACCGGAGCGATTTCCAGCAACACCCGCTTGCCTGCCGCCGCGTCAGCCGCCGACACCACCAGCCATGGAGAAAGGTCCCGGCTCAACTCCACCCCGTTGAAACTGACCCGCAACGCAATGTTGTCAACCGGCCTGCCGTTCGACAGGTAGGGGGCGGCCTCCAGGCGCGCTTCAATGGCGCTGGTGTCATGCCGCACATCGAAGTGCTTGCGCACGCTGCTCAGGGTCGATGTCGAGGGGTTCCAGATCAACCGCTGGGGCCGGTGAATCCAGTCCGGTTCGGCCGGGATCACGTAGAACGAGCGCGTCGGGATGGTCACGGACACCTCGAAGGTGTGCTCTTCCCGGGCAGCCCATGTCAAAGAGCCCATCAGTGCGGTCATTGCCGTCAGCGCGACGGCGGCGCATTGCTTGATCATGTTCGATACCCGTTGCGTCAATGGAAAGCCGGCCTATCGGCTGGCAATCTTCAGGACTTTTTTACTGTCGCCTTCGATCAGGATGAAACGGTATTCACGCCCCTTTTCCTTGTCGAAGCCAAATGCCTTGCCGGCCATGACGTGGTGTTTGGTGGTCGCTCCACATTCGTTTTCATTACTTACTTTGCAGCTTTTGAACTCGTCGACGATGACCACGGTGTTGCCGTTATTGCGCAACTCGTAGCGATGGTCGGTGTCGCTGATGGTGCTCTCGAAACGGGCATTTTTTGGACGAACGAAGAAGACTGTGCCGAACCCGGTCATCACGTTGACCCCCGCCGACAGATTTTTTTTGTAATCCTCGCGCTCTTCGCTGCTGACCAGAAACTCATCTTCCTTTTCCGGCACCACCGGGGTAAAACGCACGCGGAAGTAGCGCTCTCGATCCCGCTCGCCCATGTACAACAGGCGTGTACCCTGCATGCCCTGGGCCGGAACGATCAGCCGAGCCGGGCTGGCCATGACGCCATTGCGCGAAGCGCCGTCAGCAGACGTTTCGACCGGGATTTCCTTCGGCGTGCCGTCGGCCTCATAGACGATTTCCAGTACGTTGACCTTGACGAAAGCGGTGCTGTCACCGCTGTTGAACACCCGTTTCAAGTAGGTACTTTTATCGGCATCCAGATAGTCATACACGGTGCCAACGTTAATCTGTGGTCCGGCTTGAACCGCCAAGGGATACACACAGAGCACACACAGCCATAACAGACGCTTCATCCCCTCAACCTCATGAAAAATAAAAGATGACCAACCCGAAAGGTCAGACTTCGGAATCCCAGATCACGGTGATGTTGCCCTTAAAGGGCCTGCCTTTAGAGTTGACGATCATCCAATTGGTGTCCCACTCACCCATTTCGAAATGCAGCGTTCCCGGCTTTCGATCGACATAGATGCCGAGCTGAAACGGGCTTGTAGCAGTGCGATTCAAAGGCAGCCGTCTGACCGGTCGCCCGGCACTGTCGGTCAGCCCGTTAGGCAAACTGACACTGACATTCACACGCCCCGCGTAACCCGTCCCGCGGTCAACAATCCCGCAACCAGTGTCCAGATCCAGCTCACATACGAGTCTCATCGTGAACTTCGACGAAGCGGAAATATTGAAAATCTGATCGCGATAAAGACGCACAGGTTTGCGTCCGTGCTCCAGCCAGGGTTGCCAACCGCCTTGGGGTTCCAATAAAACCCGATTGCCAACGGGCGGAATATCCACCTTCAAGGTGTGCTGTACGTCGAGGACGAAATCCAGGGTCAGGTTGGCGTCGTCCGGAACCATCAACGGTCCCAGATCGAAATCGGCACCGGGGCCCATGGTGTAGGAAATGGCACCGGTGTAGAGCCCACTCGACATGTTCAAGGGTTTGGGGGTTCGTAGTTCATAGGCAAAAACGAGAGTGTCAAAGGACATGGACGGAATGCTGAAAGCGGCTACCTTGACGCAGGCAGCCTCCACTGGCGCTTTCCAGAAAAAACGGTAGGTTGTGGGTGAGTAAGTCCCCTTACCGCTGTACTGACAGGGCTCTGGTGCATAGACCCAACTGCTGCTGGTCCATAGCTTTTGATGACCTTCAAGTGAGGCGGTCACCCCCACCAGCTTGGCCGCTGAATCGCTCAAAATGAATTTGGAGCCAACACCGGTGATGCGCACTTCAACAGTCTCCGTTTCACGGGTCTCGGCATTGGTCACCGTCAGCTGTCGCCAGTTGGCCGGCACCTTCAACGCAATACCTTGGCCCGGAACGATGGCTCGAGTGGAATCGAAACGAACCGGCAACTCGATACTGAACATATTGTTGTCAACACACTCACTAGGGTACTGAGCGCAATAGCCACTGTTCGGGGTTTTGTTGAGGAATACATTTTTGTTCGGCTGAGAAGAATCGGGCTGAAACAAGGCCCGGATTTCCCGACTCGCCGCCTCCGCCGAAGGCATGCTCAGTGCCGTCAACAGTCCCAGGCACCACATAGACTTTTTCATAGGATCATCCCGCCTTCTGTTCGGTGGACGTAACGTCAGCCAAAGTGTCCGGCGTGCAGCGCAGATCACCGATCATCAACACATTGTTTTCACTGCGATGACGGCTGGCGTCAAGCCGGAACTGGCACAGCAGCTGATTGCCCTGGCGCACTTCAAGCGTCGGCGAGCCGGCGTTCATTTCCATCGAGAAGAACCCGTCGACTTCCGTCACCCCGCGACTGGCGTGGTTGATCACGTGATGGCCCTTGAGCGGCCGACCCTGTTCATCGACCAGTCGCCCGAGTACGGTCAGTGTTTTCATCACCCGCACCTTGCGGTATTCCACCCCGCCCTTGTTCAGGTGATAGCGCGTGCGCGGCGGTTCGATGGTCGCTGCCGGCACGTGATTGCCTTCAAAATCGAAGCTCACCGAACTGTTCTGGTACGCGGTAATCGGGATGAAATGGCGCCCCGGCTTCAACGCCGCACCGCCGCCGCTGTAATCGTCGGCGCGCAGGGTGATGTCGTCGATGTCTGATTCCACGTCGACAATCATTCCCGCACCACGCATTTCGTAATGGCTGGTCATGAGCATTTGCTCGCCGCCGACAACCAGGGTGCTGTCCAGGTTAAGACCGCCGGTGAAGTTGCCGTTGTAGGACGAACGCTGGACGAAACCGTCGCCATTGACTGCGTCGGTACGAAAGTTGGCAAGGCTCGACACACCCACGCCGTAGGTGTCAGTGAGTGCAGTCACCGAGACGTTTTGCAGCACGTGATCTTTGAGATCCCGGCGCCAGCCGAGGGAACTATTGTTGTCGCGACTGCCGTCACGGGCCGTGCGCGAACCGATGCTGCCAGTGATCTGCTGGCCCGGCGTGCCCAAGGCCAGGTTAAGGCTCAGGTCGATCCCGCGGTTGCGTGCGTCGCCACTGCTGAAACTGCCCGGGCGATCAAATAACGACAGACGCCAACTCGCATCGCTGCCGAACAGCGTAGCGCGCTGGGTCCAACCCAGATCCATACCGATGCCATCGATGTTGCCCTCGCTGTGGGACACCCGTCCGCTGATCGAACTTTTACTGCTGACCCGATGGTTGATCGCCAGGGATGAATTGCTGGTTTCGCCAATGAACACATTGCGTTGGCGCACCCGTGTACCGTCTGGCAGGGTTTCGTACAGGTTGGTGGTGTCCAGCCAGCTGCGGTTGTGGCTGATCACCAGGCTACCGGAGCCATAGTTGTAAAGACTTTGCAGATCGAGACCGGTGCCATGATCCTGGGTCTGATACACGTTGGCATACAGGCTGATGTGATTGGCCAGGGTCCAGTCGATGGAACTGCCGTATTGCAGTTTTTCGCGAATCTGCCGCGCCGATAGCCCGAGAATTACCCGTGGGTGCATCAGGTAATTGACCGAGGCCCCTGCCGTCGGACTGCCACTGGACTGCTGGTTCCAGTTACTGAGCAGTTTGCTTTCTTCACCGGCAAACAGGTTGTAGCGCCAGCGCTCATCGAGGTTGCGCCAGTTGCTGGGCTTGTACACCAGCTCCTGGGTAGTGGAGGTGATCTGGCCATCTTCGATCAGGCGCACTTCCACTTCGTAGATCCCGCCTGGCAGCGGCCGGGTATCGAGGGTTTGCAATCCCGCGGGCACTGACTGTGTGTTGATCAACAGACCGTCGCGATAGATCTCCACCGACCCTTGGCGATTGGCCGTGACATAAATCGGGTAGACGCTGGGCATCGGACTGTTGATCGCCAGGCTGTCAGAGCTGCCGAACATGACGCCGACAGCGGTATCGGGGCTGGTGCCAAACGTACGAGGTTGGCGGGTCAGCCCTTCAGAACTGGGGGTGAAATACCCCAGGCGCAGGAAGCTGCCCTGCAGTTCGCGCTGGGTGTAGAGCTCATGAACCGCGTGATAAAGCTTATCGTCGGGACCGCCGAGGCGGGCCAATTGCATGTTGAATGTCTGGCTCCAGTTGCCCAGGCTCGCGCTGGCTTCAAGGCCATAGCGCCCACCCAGATCCTGATCCTGGCCGCCATTGAGGTTGAGCTGGTTGCGCACCATCAGGCCGCTACTGCCGCCATCCGGCTGCTCGTAATAACGCTTGGTCTCCAGATCGCGCTCGGCGTTTTCGGTGAGGATCGAAACCAACGAGTTTTCCAGGTTGTAGTGCACGGCCAGCACCTGATCCGGACATGACCCCGTGCAATTGCCCAGCGGCACACCCGGCTTGAGATAACTTGCCCATTTTTCCCGTTCAGCGGGGCCGAAACGGTTTTCGCTGGTGTCGGTAAATTCGAGCAGGGTGACGCGATCATCGCGAGACAACACCACCATGGCCTCTCCCAGAGGCTGTTGATCGAGTTCTACCCGGACAGCCAGAGGCACATCAAAGAAATGCTCCTCGAAATCCGCCGGAAGACCTTTGGCCTGCGCCAGGAGACTTCGCGGTGTCGTACCGGCGGAAGAAACGGGAGCCGCCGCTGCGCTGGCGCAAAACAACAGCGCAAGCGCAGCCGCGATGGGGGTCATCGGGAACATGAACTCTTACTCTGATTACAATCAAGTTGAAGTCCGACGGGACAAACAATGCTGTTTGCCCTGTCGGTTTGCGCGACTTTGAAAGTTAGCGCGAGCCGCCCACGGGAGGGACAGCGTCGAAGGTCATTGCCACGACACCGGTGTAGTCGCCCGACTGGAAGGTCGTACCTACCGCACTGATTTTCAGCGGTGCGCGGAAGTTCACGTCAGACTCGGCTTCACCTGCTATTAGTTGCGGGGTCAAGTTGAGTTCCTTGTTACTGAGTTCCACTTTCAAAGCAATGGTATTGGCACCAGAGATCAGTTTTGGCGCGCTGTCTAGGCTGGCGTGAACCGAACCGGCGTTGTTACGCACATCGAAGAACCCGTTCACTTCTCCCATTTTACCGGTGGTAGGCTGGAAGCTCATATCCTGATCCTTGTTGACGAGGTCAGGATTGGTAGGCACCACGTAGAAACCGTTAGTCGGCACGTGGGCGACGATGCTGATGGAGTGAGCAGCTTCACCTGCGGCAAATGCCCCAGAGGAACCCAGCGCCAAAATAGCCAATGGGGCAGCGATTGCGATTTTCTTGAACATTGTTAAGTACCTGTTTTCTTTATGGAATCGGTTCATTGAAAGTTAAAAACTGCTTACCCGTAACAGGTCGCTTTATTTGAACTTCCAACGCCAAAACATCTTCGGCTTCTTGTTCCAGAAAGTAAGCAGGCAACTTCCCATGAGCGCGTAGTTAAATAACCTCATGACCAGAAGGAAAAAGAAACAAAAAACTCAAATACCAAACAGCGACTGTAAGTTACAGCCTACATACAGTTTTACTAAAAAAACCATACAGCGGCTTCGCCTAGACAACAATGGACTTGCAGGATTTTTAGAACATAAGCTCAACTATTATTAGAGCAATAGCTTTAACTATTAACAATTCCTGTATCGGCGACAAAATCAGCTTATGTACGGTGATATTTCCTGGTGATTTGCATCATTGACCGCGCCGACCGCCCGTCGGCACCGATCAGCCCCTTGCAAAAAACGTCTTGCCCTGCGCTTAAGATATATCTTAAGTTGTATCTAAATACGACGAGAGCAGAGAAAAATGAGAGACCATCATTCCCAACACCGCGACCATAACGACGGCCGCGACGGCTTCGAAAAACGCCCAGGCCCCGGCCGCGAACGCGGTGGCCGTGGCCCACGGGTTTTCGCCCCAGGCGATCTGAAACTGCTGCTGCTGGCGCTGATCGCCGAGCAGCCGTGCCACGGCTATGACCTGATCCGCCAGATCGAAAGCATGTTCGACGGCGCCTACAGCCCCAGCCCCGGTGTGATCTACCCGACCCTGACCTTCCTTGAAGAAAGCGAAATGATCCTGGGCGACGCCGAGGGCGGGAAAAAACGCTACACCATCACCGATGCCGGACGTCTGTCGTTAAGCGATCAGTCGATTGCACTGGATGGTGTGCGGATGCGCATCGAAGTCAGCAAGCGCTCATTGCGCGGCCATGACCGCCCCGCCGAGATTCACGAAGCAGTGCACAACTTGCGTCATGCCCTGCAGATGCATCACGGCCGCTGGAGCCCGGAAGAAATCCTGCGAGTGCGCGACCTGCTTAACAACACCGCCAAAGCCATCGTCGATGGCCCTGTCGTTCAACCCGCTCAGGAGCAAGCCGAATGACTGAAGTGATCGTGCAAACCATTCACCGTGTCAGCCACGAGATCAAACGCCGTCGTCTGGAAGTGTTGCGGGTGGTCGACCTGACGCCGCGCATGCGCCGCATAACGCTGGGCGGCCCGGAGCTGGCAGGCTTCGTCAGCCTCGGCACGGACGACCACGTCAAACTGCTGTTCCCACAGAATGAAGCGCAGCAGGCGGCGCTGGAAACCCTGGTACTCGGTGCCGGCAAAGACAACGGCCCGATGCCCGCCATGCGTGATTACACCCCTCGGCGCATTGACCTCGACGCACTGGAACTGGACATCGACTTCGTACTGCACGGTGACGGCCCCGCCTCGACCTGGGCCGAACAGGCCAAACCCGGCCAGTTCCTGCACATCGGCGGGCCACGGGGTTCGATGATCGTGCCGGACATTTTCGACAGCTACCTGCTGATCGGCGATGAGACGGCCATCCCCGCGATTGCTCGTCGACTGGAAGGCCTGGCGGCCAATCGCCGGGCACTGGTGATCATCGAAGTGGAGAACGGTGCCGAGCAGCAAAAACTCGACAGCGTGGCGCAGGTCAATGTGATCTGGGTACTGCGCGAAGGCGGCAGCAATAACCTGCTGAACACCGTGAAGCAGCTGCAGGTGCCCAGCGGCAACCTATACGCCTGGGTGGCGACCGAGAGCAAAGTGTCGCGGCAGATACGTCAGGTATTGCTGGATGAGCACGGGCTTAACGAGCAGTCCGTCAAAGCCGTCGGCTACTGGCGGGCGGATGACAGCGACGACGAGTGAAACCTTAAAAGATCGCAGCCTGCGGCATCTCCTACAGGGTGTACGACGATCCATTGTAGGAGCTGCCGCAGGCTGCGATCCTGGCGATTTTATTGGCGACGACGTCTATCCAGCCCAACCACCAACAACGCTATCGCCACAAAACCCAATAGCAGCCCTCCGGCATTCACGAACACCTGTGAATAACCCAGTTTGCCGACATCAATGAACGGATAGGGATAAACCGCCAGCAGATGCCCGCGCCACAACGAGTACGCGAAATACACCACTGGATAGATCACCCACGCAGCGATATGCCGCAGTCGCAACGTGCCTTTCGGCACACAGCACCACCAATAAGTCAGAAACAGCAGGGGCATGACGTCATGCATCAGCTCATCGGCCAGCCATTGCCAGCCTTGCGGATGCCATAGATGGCGCAACAAGACGTTGTACGCCAGGCCGACCACGGCGATGCTCACAGCAATGCCGCTGCTTACCCACGGCTGCAAAAACCAGCGTCTCGCCGCCGACTCGCGGGACGTCAGCTCACACGTCAGCACGGTCGCCACCAGCGTATTGCTCAGCACGGTGAAATAGCTGAAGAAGCTGATCAGCCCGCCGAGCAGACTGGCCGCCAGCGTCCAGCGTGAGTAGAAAATCAGGTACAACTGAATGCTCAGTCCCGCCCAGCCAAGCACTGCAGCCACGGCGACAACATGACGCCGCGCGGCAGAACCTGGCGTCGGTGGGTTGACCATGTTCAGACCGGGCGCTTGGTGCGCATCAACTTCACGTACAAGCGCTCGACCTTCTCCCGCGCCCACGGGGTTTTGCGCAGAAACGTCAGGCTCGACTTGATGCTCGGATCACTCTTGAAACAGCGGATATCGATGCGCTCGGCCAGCCCCGACCATTCGTAGTGTTCAACCAGCGCGTTGAGGATTTGCTCCAGCGTCACGCCGTGCAGCGGGTTGTTGTTCTGTTCGGTCATGCCGGGCCTTCGAGCGGTGAAAGAATGGGAAGCCGCGCACCTTAGCCGAGGGCTTCGTTGGGGGGAAGCGATCTGTGTGCGGTCAGTTAAATGTAGGTGAAACACAAAAGATCGCAGCCTCGTTTCACTCGATGCTCCTACATTGGAATGCCTTCACCTGTAGGAGCTGTCGAGTGAAACGAGGCTGCGATCTTTTCCACTGACTGTTACCAAATCCGAAACGCTCCATGTCGTTAAAAGCGCTTTCTCTATTTGTAACAGGACATTATCCTTGCGCTCGTCAAGCTGAAACGCTTCCGCTGCCCGCGACATACTGCCGCTTCAGTTCACCCCCCAGAAAAGACCAAGAATTACTTCCCCTATGCCTTATCTTCAAACTCCGCGAGACAGCGCTGTCCGCACCACTATTGCTGGTCGAAAAGCCCTGAACCTGATTGGCGGATTCACCGCGTTGGGCCTCGCCACTTGCACCCAGGCGGCTCCGGCCTTCGATAGCGAGTCGCCGTGGATGCTCGGCGACTGGAACGGCACGCGCACCGAACTTTCGGAAAAAGGCTACGACTTCAAAGTCGATTACACCGGCGAAATGGGCAGCAATCTGCACGGCGGTTACGACCATGACCGCACCGCTCGCTACAGCGACCAGTTTGGCCTCGGCACCCACATGGACTTGCAGAAGATTCTGGGCTGGGACGACGCCGAATTTCAGCTGACCATCACCGAGCGCAACGGCAATAACATCAGCAACGACCGCATCAATGATCCGCGCGTGGGCGGGTTCACCTCGGCTCAGGAAGTCTGGGGCCGCGGGCAGACATGGCGCCTGACGCAGATGTGGTATCAGCAGAAATTCTTCGATCAAAAGCTCGACATCAAGGTCGGCCGTTTCGGCGAAGGCGAAGACTTCAACAGCTTCCCCTGCGACTTCCAGAACCTCGCGTTCTGCGGCTCGCAGGTGGGCAACTGGGTCGGCGGCATCTGGTACAACTGGCCGGTCAGCCAGTGGGCGATGCGCGTCAAATATCACCTGACGCCGGAGTTGTACGCGCAAGTCGGCGCGTATGAGCAGAACCCGTCGAACCTCGATCGCGGCAACGGCTTCAAGCTCAGCGGCAGCGGTACCCAGGGCGCGATCCTGCCGGTGGAACTGGTGTGGTCGCCGAAGCTCAATGGTCTACCGGGGGAATACCGCGCTGGCTATTACTACAGCAGTGCCAACGCCACCGACGCTTACAAGGACAGCAATGGTCAGCCGGCCGCCTTGAGTGGCGAGGCTTACCGCAGCGCGTCGAGCAAACACGGTGTGTGGCTCGGTGTGCAGCAGCAATTGACCAGCCGCGCCAGCGACAACTCCCGCGGCCTGAGCGTGTTCGCCAACGGCACGATGCACGACAAGAAGACCAACGCCATCGACAACTATGTCCAGGCGGGCGTCGTCTACAAAGGCTTGTTCGATGCACGCGCCAAGGACGACATCGGTTTCGCCCTGGCCCGCGTCCACGTCAACCCGGCTTACCGCAAGAACGCCGAGGCGACCAATCAGGCCCGCGCGGTCTTCGACTACAACGACCCGTCCTTCCTGCCACCGCAGGACACCGAATACAGCGCCGAACTCTATTACGGCGTGCACCTCACGAACTGGCTGACCGTGCGCCCGAACCTGCAATACATCCGCCACCCCGGTGGCGTGGACCAGGTCGATGACGCGCTGATTGGCGGGATCAAGGTCCAGTCGTCGTTCTAAGAATCACGCAAAACCTGTGGGAGCGAGCTTGCTCGCGATGGCGGAGTGTCAGTCGACATCAATGCTGAATGCGAGGCCGCCATCGCGAGCAAGCTCGCTCCCACAGGGAATGCGGCGTCCAAACACTTTTTACATGAACCCTGCCCGCACAGGATCGTCATCTACAGTGAACTTGCGCGGAACTACTTAAAACGTCACGGAGAACCACACTATGAGCACTGATGGTGCTTTGAGTCGAAGCCGTCTGCTGCCGAGCCTGCTCGGTATCCTGCTTCTGCTAATAGGCCTGGCCATGCTGGCCGGGGGGATCAAGCTGAGCATGCTCGGCGGCTCGCTGTATTACCTGCTGGCCGGTATCGGCCTGGCGCTGACCGGGGGGCTGCTGATTGCTGCCCGCCGCTCTGCGCTGGGCCTCTACGCGCTGGTGCTGTTCGCCAGCACCGTTTGGGCTTTGTGGGAAGTCGGCCTCGATTGGTGGCAACTGGTGCCGCGTCTGGCCATGCTGTTTGCGCTGGGCATCGTCATGTTGCTGCCGTGGTGCCGCCGTCCGCTGTTGCGTGAAGGCGCTGCGCCGATGGGCACCGGCGCGCTGAGCGTGGCCGTGGTGCTGGCGGGCGTTGCTGCGCTGGCCAGCCAATTCACCAATCCGGGTGAAATCAAAGGTCAACTGGACCGCGACAGCGTGCCGGGCATGACCAACACCGCCCCGGCCATGCCCGACGGTGACTGGAATTCCTACGGCCGTAGCGCCCATGGCGACCGTTACTCGCCACTGGCACAGATCACCCCGCAGAACGCGAACAAGCTCGTTCCAGCCTGGACCTACCGCACTGGCGACCTGCCAGGGCCGAACGACCCGGGTGAAACCACTGCCGAAAACACCCCGCTGAAAGTCAACGGCATGCTCTACGTCTGCACGCCGCACAGCCAGGTGATCGCGCTGGACCCGGACACTGGCAAGGAAATCTGGCGTTTCGATCCGAAGCTCTCCACGCAAAACGCGGCGAACTTCAAGGGTTGGGCGCACATGACCTGCCGTGGCGTGACGTATCACGATGACGCCGCTTACGCCTCCGAGCAAAGCCCGACCGGCACCGCCAACCCTGCGCCGGTCAGCAGCGTCTGCCCACGCCGGATCTTCCTGCCGACGGCCGACACCCGTCTGATCGCCCTCGACGCCGACACCGGCAAAATGTGCGAAGACTTTGGCGACAAGGGCCAGGTTGATCTGCGCGCCAACATCGGCGGCTTCACTGCGGGCGGTTACTACTCCACCTCACCTCCAGCGGTCACAAAAGACCTGGTGGTGATTGGCGGCCACGTCACCGATAACGTCTCCACCGACGAGCCAAGCGGCGTGATCCGCGCGTTCGACGTGCACACCGGCAAACTGGTGTGGAACTGGGACAGCGGCAACCCGGACGACACCACGCCGATTGCCGAAGGCAAGGTCTACACCCGCAACTCGCCGAACATGTGGTCCATGTTCGCCGTCGATGAAAAACTCGGCATGCTTTACCTGCCGATGGGCAACCAGACCCCGGACCAGTTCGGTGGCGATCGCACGCCAGAATCGGAACTGCATGCCGCCGGCCTGACCGCCCTCGACATCGCCACCGGCCAAGTGCGCTGGCACATGCAGTTCACCCACCATGACCTGTGGGACATGGACGTCGGTGGCCAGCCAACCCTGATGGACCTGAAAACCGCAGACGGTGTGAAACCAGCGGTACTCGCGTCCACCAAGCAAGGCAGCATCTACGTGCTGGACCGCAGCACCGGCAAGCCGATCGTGCCGATCAACGAAGTGCCTGTACCGCAGGGCTCGGTGGAAGGTGATCACACCTCGCCAACCCAACCGAAATCCGACCTGAACCTGATGCCGCCGCCGCTGCAAGAGCGCGACATGTGGGGCGTCACCCCGTTCGACCAACTGATCTGCCGGATCGACTTCAAATCCATGCGCTACGACGGCCCGTTCACGCCGCCATCGCTGCAAGGTTCGATCGTGTATCCAGGCAACTTCGGCGTGTTCGACTGGGGCGGCATCTCGGTTGACCCGGTGCGTCAGATTGCTTTCATGAACCCGGACTACATGGCGTTCAAATCGAAAATGATCCCGGCCGCCGAAATCGCTGCCCAAGGCCCGCGTAAAAGCGAAACCGAAGGCGTGCAGCCAAACAAAGGCGCGCCATACGGCGTCATCCTCGAACCCCTGCTCTCGCCATTGGGCCTGCCGTGCCAGGCGCCAGCCTGGGGTTATGTGGCGGCGGTCGACCTGACCACCAGCAAAATCATCTGGAAACACAAAAACGGCACCGTGCGCGACAGCTCGCCGGTTCCGATCCCGTTGAGCATGGGCGTGCCTAGCCTGGGCGGCACCTTCGTCACTGCTGGCGGCGTTGGTTTCCTGAGCGGCACCCTCGACCAATACCTGCGCGCCTACGACGTGAAAAACGGCAAGCAGTTGTGGGAAGGCCGCCTGCCAGCAGGCGCGCAAACCACGCCGATGACCTACACCGGCAAGGACGGCAAGCAATACGTGCTCGTTGTTGCCGGCGGTCACGGTTCGTTGGGCACCAAGCAGGGTGACTACGTGATTGCGTACAAACTGTCCGAGTAAGTTGTAGCGGCGGTTAAAGGAAAGGCGACTCCTGTGAGGGGGTCGCCTTTTTTATGGCCGCTGTCCCGTCACACCGCACATCCCCTGTGGGAGCGAGCTTGCTCGCGATGGCTGTTTAACACTCAACATCAATGTCGGCTGACACTCCGTCATCGCGAGCAAGCTCGCTCCCACAGGCCGCCAAGTCAAACACACCTGTCCAAACCCTGAACACACACCCAGAAATATCCCAAGCCATTGAAACCACCCCCCACCTGCCCCATCTAACACCCATACCCAATTGCGCAGGTGCCCCATGAGCGACCAGCAAGAATTCCCCGAAGACCCGAGCGAATACGCCGACCCAGAGAACGCCGAACACCCCTCCACCGGCAAAGGCCTCGCCCTGCCAGGCCAGAACCTGCCGGACAAGGTCTACATCATCCCGATCCACAACCGCCCGTTCTTCCCGGCCCAAGTGCTGCCGGTCATCGTCAATGAAGAACCGTGGGCTGAAACGCTGGATCTTGTGAGCAAATCCGATCACCACTCCCTGGCCCTGTTCTACATGGACACGCCCCAGGAAGATCCGCGCCATTTCGATACCTCCGCCCTGCCGCTCTACGGCACGCTGGTCAAGGTGCATCACGCCAGTCGCGAAAACGGCAAACTGCAATTCGTCGCCCAAGGCCTGACTCGCGTGCGCATCCGCACCTGGCTCAAACACCATCGCCCGCCGTACCTGGTAGAAGTCGAATACCCGCACCAGCCCACCGAGCCGACCGACGAGGTCAAGGCTTACGGCATGGCGCTGATCAATGCGATCAAGGAACTGCTGCCGCTCAACCCGCTGTACAGCGAAGAGCTGAAGAACTACCTCAACCGCTTCAGCCCCAACGATCCGTCGCCGCTGACCGACTTCGCCGCCGCACTGACTTCGGCCACCGGCAGCGACCTGCAAGAAGTGCTCGACTGCGTGCCAATGCTCAAGCGCATGGAAAAAGTCCTGCCGATGTTGCGCAAGGAAGTCGAAGTCGCGCGTTTGCAAAAAGAGATTTCCGCCGAAGTTAACCGCAAGATCGGCGAGCATCAGCGCGAGTTCTTCCTCAAGGAACAACTCAAGGTCATCCAGCAAGAGCTGGGCTTGACCAAGGACGACCGCAGCGCTGACATCGAGCAGTTCGAACAGCGCCTGGAAGGCAAGGTTCTGCCGCCCCAGGCGCAAAAACGCGTCGAAGAGGAAATGAACAAGCTGTCGATCCTCGAGACCGGTTCGCCGGAGTACGCGGTCACCCGCAACTACCTCGACTGGGCAACCTCGGTGCCGTGGGGCGTGTACGGCGAGGACAAACTAGACCTCAAGCACGCACGCAAGGTGTTGGACAAACACCATGCCGGCCTCGACGACATCAAGGACCGCATCCTCGAGTTCCTCGCCGTCGGGGCCTACAAAGGCGAGATCAGCGGCTCCATCGTGCTGCTGGTCGGCCCGCCGGGCGTAGGTAAAACCAGTGTCGGCAAATCCATCGCCGAATCCCTCGGTCGGCCATTCTACCGCTTCAGCCTCGGTGGCATGCGCGACGAAGCCGAGATCAAGGGCCACCGCCGCACCTACATCGGCGCGCAACCGGGCAAACTCGTCCATGCGTTGAAAGATGTCGAAGTGATGAACCCGGTGATCATGCTCGACGAGATCGACAAGATGGGCCAAAGCTACCAGGGCGACCCGGCCTCGGCGCTGCTGGAAACCCTCGACCCGGAACAGAACGTCGAATTCCTCGACCACTACCTGGACTTGCGTCTGGACCTGTCGAAAGTGCTGTTCATCTGCACCGCCAACACCCTGGACTCGATCCCCGGCCCGTTGCTGGACCGGATGGAAATTATTCGCCTGTCGGGTTACATCACCGAAGAAAAAATCGCCATCGCCAAACGTCACTTGTGGCCCAAGCAACTGGAAAAGGCCGGCGTGTCCAAAGGCAGCCTGAGCATCAGCGACAGCGCCCTCAAAGCGTTGATCGACGGTTACGCCCGTGAAGCGGGGGTGCGGCAGTTGGAAAAACAACTGGGCAAACTGGTGCGCAAAGCCGTTGTGAAACTGATCGACGAGCCGAAAGCGGTGATCAAGCTCGGCCCGAAAGACCTCGAGTCCTCACTCGGCCATCCGGTGTTCCGTAACGAGCAAGTGCTGTCAGGTACCGGGGTCATCACCGGGCTCGCCTGGACCAGCATGGGCGGCGCGACCTTGCCGATCGAAGCCACGCGCATTCACACCTTGAACCGTGGTTTCAAACTCACCGGGCAATTGGGTGACGTGATGAAAGAGTCGGCAGAAATCGCCTACAGCTACGTCAGCTCCAACCTGAAGTCGTTTGGCGGTGATCCGAAGTTCTTCGACGAAGCTTTCGTTCACTTGCACGTCCCGGAAGGCGCCACCCCAAAAGACGGCCCGAGTGCCGGCGTGACCATGGCCAGCGCCCTGCTCTCGCTCGCCCGAAACCAGGCGCCTAAAAAAGGCATCGCCATGACCGGCGAACTGACGCTGACCGGGCATGTACTGCCGATTGGCGGCGTGCGCGAAAAGGTAATTGCGGCGCGGCGGCAGAAGATCTTCGAATTGATTCTGCCGGAGCCAAACCGCGGTAGCTTTGAAGAATTGCCGGATTATCTGAAGGAAGGGATTACCGTGCATTTCGCCAAGCGCTTTGCGGATGTGGCGAAGATATTGTTCTGACGGTGATGTAGCGACAATACGACCGCCATCGCGAGCAAGCTCGCCCCCACAGGTTTATCACTGTCCCCTGTGGGAGCGAGCTTGCTCGCGAAGACGTCGGCACTGACGACGCTCAACTCTCGGCCACCTCAGGCGTTGCCGTCACACTTTGTCTCATCTTCAGTTATGCTCGCCGTTCGTCGTGAATGCCGGAGCCACTGACCTTATGTCCCCCACCCGCCTGTTTGTCCCCCTCGCCCTCTCCTTGCTGGCCGCGTGCGCCACGCAACCGAAACAGAACGTGACCGTGGAAAAACAAAGCGAATGCCCGATAAAACTGAACAGCGGGCAAAACCTGATTCTGACCCTGCCGAGCAACCCGACCACGGGTTATCGCTGGGCTATCCAGGATTCGGCCGGTGGCGTATTGCGCGCGCTCAGCCCCGAGGTCTACAGCAACCCGCAAGACGCGGGGATCGTTGGCAGCGCCGGCCTCTCGACCTGGCGCTTCCAGTCCTTCGCCGCTGGCACGGGCCGTTTGCGCCTGACCTACTCACAACCCTGGGCACCGGAAGTACCGGCAGTGGAAACCTTCGACTGCGCAATCTCGGTTAACTGATCGTGGGCTGGCTGATTCTGGCGCTGATGGGCGCGGTGACGTTCCTCTACGGCGTCAGCGTGCATGCTGCGTTGCTCTGCCTGCTGGTCAAGCCATTGCCGGTTCTGGCATTGCTCGGCTGGTTGCACGACGCACCGCCCAGCGAATATCGGCGCTGGATCAGCCTTGGATTGATTTTCTCCCTGCTCGGCGATGTGTTGCTGGCGTGGCCGGTGGATTTGTTTGTGTTCGGGCTTGGGGCGTTTTTGGTTGCCCACTTGGCGTATCTGAAGGCCTATTTGAGCGATTGCCGGCGGTTGGCGCTGTTGCCATTGGTGATTGCCTTGGGTGTTGGCGCGGTACTGTTGGGGATTTTGATTTCCCACGGACTGGGCCCGTTACTGATTCCGGTGATTGTTTACGGGTTGGCCATTAGCGCGATGCTCTGGCGGGCGCTGGCTCGGCTCGGGACCGAAGTGCCCAAACGTTCGACGCTGCTGGCGGCGGCAGGTGCGGTGGCGTTTGTGTTCTCTGACAGCGTGATTGGCATCAATCGATTCGTCGCGCCGTTTCATGCCGCGCCTTACGTGATAATCCTCAGCTATTGGTTGGGGCAATGGGGCATCACGGCGTCGGCGTTCGGCCAAAAACCGCGCTGAATTCATCGCGAGCAAGCTCGCTCCCACAGGGATAGCGCTGTACTTGTGGGAGCGAGCTTGCTCGCGATAGCGGTGTCACTGAAGAAGCAGACCTTGGATCCTGTCAGGTGGTTTATCAGACAACCCGCGCATCCCCCCGTCAATTTGGCTAAAATGCCAGCCTTTTCCACCTAAGCCGCTGGAACCGCCGTGAGCAAAGAACCCGATCGCCTTTTCGCCCAGCCTTTGGCCCAGGTGCCTGACTTCGCCTTCAACGAGGACGTGGTGCGGGTGTTCCCGGACATGATCAAGCGCTCGGTGCCGGGCTATCCGACCATCGTTGAAAACCTTGGCGTGCTCGCCGCGCAGTTCGCCCAGCCAAACAGCGTGCTTTACGACCTGGGTTCGTCCCTCGGCGCCGTGACCCAGGCCTTGCGCCGACACGTACGCACCGACGGCTGCCGCGTCATCGCTGTGGATAACTCGGCGGCGATGGTCGAACGCTGCCGCGAGTACCTCAACGGTCAGGACTCGATGTTCCAGGAGTTGCTGCCCGTTGAAGTGATCGAAGGCGACATCCTCGCTCTCGACTTCCAGCCCGCCTCGGTGGTGGCGCTGAACTTCACCCTGCAATTCATCGCCCCGGAGCAGCGCACCGCATTGCTCTCGCGTATCCGCCAGTCGCTGTTGCCCGGTGGCGCGCTGATTCTGTCGGAGAAGCTGCGCTTCAACGACCTCGAAGAACATGCGCTGCTCACTGACCTGCATGTCGCGTTCAAACGCGCCAACGGCTACAGCGAACTGGAAATCGCCCAGAAGCGCAGCGCCATCGAAAACGTCATGAAGCCCGACAGCCTCGAAGAACACCGCGAGCGCCTGCTGGCCGCCGGGTTCTCGAAAGTCGTGCCGTGGTTCCAGTGTCTTAACTTTGCCTCGTTGATTGCCTTGCCATGATTGATCTGTCCCCCCTCGCCCGCCGCTTGGCTGGCACACCGCTGGCCGATTGGGCCAACACTCTGCAGCGTCAACTCGACAAGAAAATGGAAAAGGGTCACGGCGATCTGGAGCGTTGGCAGAGTGCGCTGGACGCTTTGCCGAAGATTCAGCCGAGCGAAGTTGATTTGCTCAACGGTCTGACGCTGGACACCGATTGCGACGACGAAACCCGTGCTCAGATGCGCACCGCGCTGATGGGTTTGTCACCCTGGCGCAAAGGGCCGTTCGACCTGTTTGGCGTGCACGTCGACACCGAATGGCGTTCCGACTGGAAATGGTCGCGGGTTGCACCGCATCTGGATCTGAAGGGTAAACGCATCCTCGATGTCGGCTGCGGCAATGGCTATTACATGTGGCGCATGCTCGGTGCGGGTGCCGACAGTGTGATTGGTGTTGACCCGAACTGGCTGTTCTTCTGTCAGTTCCAGGCGGTGCAGCGTTACCTGTCCGAACCCAATGCCTGGCACCTGCCGTTTCCCTTCGAAGACCTGCCGTCGAACATGGAAGGCTTCGACACCGTATTTTCCATGGGCGTGTTTTATCACCGTCGTTCACCGATCGAGCATTTGCTGGCGCTGAAGGATTGCCTGGTCAAGGGCGGTGAATTGGTGCTGGAGACGCTGGTGATCGAGGGCGATCAGCAGCAGGTGCTGGTACCGGAAGACCGTTATGCGCAGATGCGCAACGTGTGGTTCCTGCCGTCGGTACCGGCGCTGGAGCTGTGGCTGCGTCGCGCCGGGTTCACGGATGTTCGCTGTGTGGACGTGAGCGTGACGACGGTCGAGGAACAGCGCGGGACGGAGTGGATGAAGTATCAGTCGTTGAGCGATTTCCTTGACCCGGAAGATCACAGCAAGACGGTTGAAGGGCTGCCGGCGCCGATGCGTGCCGTCATCGTGGCCCGCAAGTAAAACCCGATCTTCCAGACACCAGAAAAACCTGTGGGAGCGAGCTTGGTCCGGGCGGCGATCCGACGATAGCGGACCAACATTCAACATCATCGTTGACTGACACGCCGCCATCGCGAGCAAGCTCACTCCCACAGGGGACGGTGTTTAGTCTGTTGGTTTGGCTCTTCGGGCCTTGAAGAACTCGCTCAAGACCGCCCCGCACTCCTCGGCCAACACTCCGCCTTCGTACAGCACCCGGTGATTCAAAAATCCCTGGGTAAAAAACTGCCCCTGACTCTGCACAATCCCGGCCTTCGGCTCCAGCGCCCCATACACCACCCGCGCAATCCGCGAATGCACGATCAGCCCGGCGCACATGCTGCACGGCTCAAGCGTCACGTACAGCGTGCTGCCGGGCAGACGATAGTTGCTGGCGGCCAACGCCGCCGCGCGGATCGCGACCATCTCGGCGTGAGCACTCGGGTCATTGCCGCTGATCGGGCAGTTAAAACCCCTACCGATGATTTCACCGTCCTGTACCAGCACCGCGCCCACCGGCACTTCACCCAGCGCCGCGCCTTGGGCGGCCAGGGTCAGGGCTTCGCGCATGAAGTCACGATCTCGGCTGCGGTCGATGATCACTGCGGGACGTATCTGACGCATCAGGCCACCTCGATGGCGGCCATCAGGCCGGTTTCCATGTGATCGATCACATGGCAGTGGAACATCCAGATCCCAGGGTTATCCGCCACCAGCGCCACTTGCGCGCGTTCGTTCTTGCCCAGCAAGTAGGTGTCAGTGAAGTACGGTATGACCTTGTGCCGGTTCGAGGCGATGACCTTGAAGCTCATCCCGTGCAGATGAATCGGGTGTTGATACTGAGTCATGTTTTTCAATTCGAAAATGTAGCTCTTGCCCTTCTCGAGCTTGGCAATCGGGCGGTCGGCGCAGGTTTTATCGGTGATGTCCCAGGCCTTGCCGTTGATCTGCCACAGGCTCGGCGGCTTGCCATTGTCGACATTCACCGACACCGAGCCTACCCATTCGAAATTGAAGTTGAGTTTCTCGGCATTGGCCAGGTCCGGTTCGGCCACCGGGTTGGCGGGCAGCGCGGGCGGCCATTCGGTCGGTGCATCGGTGTTCGCCACCGAACGGAACGTGCCAAGGCGAACCGGTCCGTTGCGCAGGGACAGCTCTTCACCGGCCGGCGGGGCCTTGATCGCGAGACAAATGCGCATGCCCGGGCCGAGCCAGTACTCCTTGCCGAGTGGCCGCGGCTCGATGGGGTTACCGTCCAGCGCGTAGATCTGCGCTTCGACGCCAGGGATGTTGAGTCGGTAGGTCAGGGTGTTATCGAGGTTGAGCAGGCGCACCCGGGTGATCTGCCCGGCGGGCAATTCGATCACCGCTTGCGAGACGCCATTGATGGTCGACAGGCGCCCCGCCGTGCCACCACGGGCCGCTTCGCGAGGAATACTGAACGCGACAAAAGCGCCCTCTTCATCGACGTGCCAGCTCTTGAGGCTCACAGTCTTTTCGTACTTGAAGCCGGTAGGCTCGCGCTCTTCGATGATCAACGGGCCGACCAGCCCGCGACCGAGTTCTTCGCTGCTGTTCACATGCGGGTGATACCAGTAGCTGCCGGCGTCGGGCACGCGGAATTTGTAGTCGAAGTATTCGCCCGGCAGCACTGGAAGCTGCGAGACGTAGGGCACGCCGTCCATTTCCAGCGGCAGGCGAATGCCGTGCCAGTGAATGGTGGTCGCCACCGGCAGGTGGTTGATGAAACGTACCCGCAGCCATTCGCCCTGACGCACCCGCAACTCGGTGCCCGGCGCCGACGGGCCGAACGCCCAGGCTTCGGTCTTGTGCCCGGCTACCAGCTCGACGTCCAGCGGTGCGGCGATCAGCTCGTAGTCGTGGCCCGCATCGGCGTCGGCCATCTTGCCCAACCAATACCGCGACGCGCCCCCCGCTCCGACGCCAACGACAACAAGACCGGCCAGGCCACCGAGGATTTGGCGACGGGTAAAGGACATGAACGCGACTACCTCACTTGAAAGCGGCAGGCCTGAGCCCGCAAAAGGCGAATACGATACACCTGCAACTGCGAAACAGTAAGAGCAACGCGACCATGGGCCGCAGGGCGGGGGCTACCTGACAAGGCTCGATGTCCTACTCAACGCCTGCGCAAACAGCCACGGCTATCGTCCCGACGGCCTACAGATCGAGCTGACCTTTCTTGAGATAGTGAGCGACCTTCCACCCGCTTTCAAAGAGTGAATCATGGACGATCCCAACGACACATTCGTGCCCGACGCCACCGACGTATTGGCGCTCCACGCCCTGATCCCCGGCCTGGTCGCCGACTGCCCCGATATGTACGCCATGGCGTATCAGGTTGCCAAAGACATTCTGCTCCAGCACAACATCACCGACATCGAACCCGACAAGATCTACTGGCACCGATTCCGTGCCGCGCAAAGCAGCTCGAAGACCTTCACCGGCTGGCAGCACGTATTTGAAAAACCCAGGGAGTCGATGACCTTCCCGCAACTGGTCATACAGCGTTTCAGTGTGCACGACCAGGACAACGCTGACCTTCTGGATGCTGACAGCGGCTTCTATTGCGCCGATGGCAATGCCGGAAACTACGATGAAACCAATGAAGTCCGTCTGCACGCCAGGGATGCGCTGAAAGCCTTCTGGGACATAAACTTCAGCGACCGCTACAAGACTGCCATCGCCACGTTCTGGGAACAGCACAGTGCCGATTTTCGAGCCATGGCCAAATGCACTTTCATCGCCAAAGCCATTGAAAGCTATGAGAGCGGCTATTTGTCCGGTGATCAACTCACCTTGGTCATGCGAGCCGCCGCCAGCAACGCTAGCCGGCCACTGACTCGAACAATGCTGACGGACGAGGCGCAACCGGGAAGCGGTCTGACCATCCGCAAATTCTGCATCGATCAATTCGAGTCGACCGACATCCTCAGCTTTACCGACGAGCACGACCTGAACATCCTCTACCTTCCGGGAGAACCCAGGGGGTTTTACTGCTTCAACAAGGTCGAGGAGTTGCACCAATGGCTGGTCGATGAGGTCAAGGACGCCGAAGGCCGTGAACGCATGTTCATGCACTTCAAACAGCAAGAGCGCGACATTTTGCAGGAACGGCCGACCTCGCTGGGGCACAAGCTCGCCAACTTCACCGGCATTGGCCTGATCATCCACGCGTTCGAGGAAACGCCGATTGATAACGTCGGCCTCACCCATGCCTATGACGTTTTGCCCGGCGAACATGACGTCGCGGATTATCATTTGCTGCACTACCGTGGCGAAAAAATCGTCGGTGATGCCTTCAGCCATCTCAGTCAGTCCACCCACGAGCGCATGCTCAGCGACGCCAATTTCCTCCTGCGCTCCAACGGCGAGATCAGGAAAAAACTATGGATTGGCTATCTCAACGCCTTCAACCACACCTTCGGGCCAATGGCCGCGCTCGCATGGCCGGCGGCGCTGGTGGTTATCGGTGCCGGCATCGCCAATGTCGGATTGCAGATCGACCAGGCCATCAACGCCCCCACTCCGATGGAGCGCAAGGCCGCCGTCACCGCTGCAATATTTGGCAGTGTGGATGTCCTGTTCAATTTGCCGTTCCTGTGGGGTGCCGCTGAACTGGCAGACGCGGCCGAACTGGGCGAGTCCGCCGAGACCGAAGAGGCGCTTGCTGCCAAGACAGACACCGCACTGACGCCACCGCCCAGGCTGCCTGTGCCGATTGCCAAAGCACGGCCGACCGACACCCAGATCCTCGCCCCGTTTGACACCAATGAGGTACTTGACGGTTATTTCCCGATCAGTAACGACGGTAAGTACAAGGGCATCTATCAACCCAGTAGCGGAGGTAATTACATCCTCATGGAGGACCGTTTTTTCCAGGTGAGCTACAACAATCCACTGAAGTGCTGGGCAATCATCGACCCCTCCAATCCCTATTCGTTTTACCGCAACATCCCCGTTCGCCTGAATGAACAGAACGAGTGGGAAATGATCCTGCGCGGCGGTTTGAGGGGCGGGGGTAAAAACCTCTCCAAACCGGCGACACCGAAACCCGGACCGAGCAGCGGCGATTCCGCGCAAACAGGAAACACCTCCGGGGGAGCTACGCCACAGGCAGGCACCTCGACAGGAGCCCGCGTACCGGCGCGCCTGCGCCCCGTGGTAACGCTTTACGATGCGGATCCTCACTCCAATCGCGCGCTGAGAGCCTGGGCGCTGAATCTGCAAAACACTCATGTGCGCATGGTGCGCATTAACAACATAGTGACAATAGAAGATTCCTACACCCGTTACTTCAGCCGCAAACTCGGAAATCTGCGATACAACTCCGGTCGGTTCTTCAATGAGTTGAAGTGGAGCGAACTGCCACCTCGGCCAATGTTATTTACCGTCGACGAGCCCACTAGCATTGCCGAACTGATTAGACGCGTGTTCGAGGTGAGCCCTGGGTTGGTCGTGGGTGAAACCCTGGACCGCATTACCAGCCTGCGTTTCATGATTGAAAACATGCACGAGTTCGCTCAACGAGGGGTGAACACGATTTACATGCGAGGCTTGCTCAACGATTTTGCCCAGCAGGATCTGAACAGCTTTTTCGAATCGGGGGACATGTCCGAAGATCTGAAAAACTACCTGATCAGTATCGGTCAGGACCCTGCCGGACGTTTCAACGAACTGGAACTGATCAAGAGCGCAAAACAGAACAATATCCGGGTCCAGGCAATCGATAACTCGGTAACCCTTAAAAAACCAATCCCCGACCGGCTGATTGAAGAGCAAATGATGAGCAACAGCCTGACGAACCAGATCATGCAGGCTGACACCACGTTGAACCATCCTGGGAAATGGGTGGTTTTAACGGGAGTGGAAAATACCAATACCTTCCGGGGGATGGCAGGCATCAGTGAGCTGCGCGGGGGGATCGGCTTGCGAATAGAAGAGGTCGATCCTGGCCAAAGCCTGGGCATTACCCTGGATCCCGGCATCGAGATCGATCGTGGCCCCATCCTCCAGCACGAAACAATGCGCGGTACTTCCGAGATGTTTTATGCAGACCTTCGCCTACAAATTGAAGCACCACCGGTAATCAGAACTGAGCGGCAAACGGAAAAGCTTCTCAATGTACCCGGCAAGTATCTGTTCGAGAAGAACGCAGGCGACTACACCCTGCTCCACCAAAACAGACAAAAACTGATCACCCGTACGCCCGTCCAGCGACTTGCCAATGGCGACTATGTAGTACACCGGTCAACCTGGCCGCAAAACGGTGTGCCTTTCCCCAGCATTGACGCGCTGTCGCGCTCACTCAACAACTCAGGACTGAGGCTGGCAACGCGTATTCCCACTTGACCCGTTTTGTAGCAGCAATTGCACTCACTTAATTCAAGGAAGACATCATGGACGATACTCAAGACACGCTCCTGCCCGACGCCGCCGATGCCTTGGCGCTCGCGGCCCTGATCCCCGATCTGATTACCGATTGTCCCGATATGTACGCCATGGCGTATCAGGTCGCCAAAGATATTCTGCTCCAGCACAACATCACCGACATCGAGCCCGACAAGGTCTACTGGCACCGATTCCGTGCCGCGCAAAGCAGTTCGAAGACCTTTACCGGTTGGCAACACGTGTTTGAAAAACCCAGGGAGTCGATGACCTTCCCGCAACTGGTCATGCAGCGTTTCAGTGTGCACGACCAGGACAACGCCGACCTTCTGGACGCCGACAGCGGCTTCTATTGCGCCGATGGCAATGCCGAAAACTACGACGAAACCAACGAAGTTCGCCTGCACGCCAGGGATGCGCTGAAAGCCTTCTGGGACATCAACTTCAGCGACCGTTACAAGACGGCTGTCACGGCGTTCTGGGAAAAACACAGCGCCAACTTCCGCGCACTGGCCAAGTGCACCTTCATCGCCAAGGCCATCGACGACTACGAGAAGGGACACCTGACACGCGAACACTTCACTATCGTGCTCAGGGCTGTCGTCGGAAATGTGAACCGACCGTTCACCCGCCAAATGCTGATGGACGAAGTTCCCACGGGGCACGGTTTATCCACTCGCAAGTTTTGCATTGACCACTTCGAGTCGACAGACATCCTGAGCATCACCGACGACAGTGACCTGAACATTCTTTACATTCCGGGCCAACCCAGAGGATTTTACTGCTTTAACAATGTCGAGGAGTTGCACCAATGGCTGGTCGATGAGGTCAAGGACGCTGAAGGCCGCGAACGCATGCTGATGCACTTCAAACAGGAGGAGCGCGACATTCTTCAGGAAAGGCCAACCTCACTGGGACATAAGCTCGCCAACTTTAGCGGCATCGGCCTGATCATCCACGCGTTTGAAGAAACGCCAATTGATAATGTCGGACTCACCCATGCGTATGACGTTTTGCCCAGCGAACATAACGTCGCCGACTATCATCTGTTGCACTACCGAGGCGAAAAGATTTCCGGTGATGCGTTCACCCACCTGAACCAATCGACCCATGAGCGCATGGGCAGCGACGCCGACTTCCTGCTGCACACCAATGGCGAGATCAGGAAAAAGCTGTGGATAGGCTATCTCAATGCCTTCAACCACACCTTCGGGCCGATGGCCGCCCTTGCATGGCCGGCAGCGCTTGTCGTCATCGGCGCTGGCATCGCCAATGTAGGGCTTCACATCGACCAGGCCATCAACGGCACTACTCCAATGGAACGCAAGGCGGCTGTCAAAGCTGCCATTTTTGGCAGTGTGGATGTGCTGTTTAATTTGCCATTTCTGCGTGGCGCAGCTGAACTGGCAGAGGCCGCCGAGATTGCAGAGGCCGCCGAGACAGAAGAGGCGCTTGCCTCCGGGGAAGCGTCCAAGACAGAAGTAGAAACACCCGCGATGCCCTCCCTCTCCGTCGACGCCGATGCTACCGGCCCCTCCGATATGGACATACTGGCGCCCTTTGAAACCAATGAGGTTCTCGACGGCGACTTCCCGGTGAGTGATGAAGGTAAATTTCAGGGCATTTATCAACCCGCAACCGGCGGTAACTACATTGCCATGGGTGACAGTTTCTACCTGGTGCGCTACATCAACGAACTGAAGACTTGGGTAATCATTGACCCGGGCAACCCTTACTCTTTCTACCGCAACATACCCGTGCGTCTGAACGAAGCCGGTGAATGGATCCCCGTTACACGCCCCGGTCTGGCCGGTGGTGGCTTGTTTACCGAATTGTTTTCCAGAGCCGAGCCGCCACTCCCGGACTTCGATGCACCGGCGACTGCATACGATGTTCCACCGGACATCAGGCCCGCCCTCAAACGTGCGGCCAACGGGACGGCCATGAAAGGGGACTTGAAGGACGGCTTTGTCAATCCAAACAGTACGGACGATGAACTGGAAGCCTTCAAAAAACTGCGCCGAACGCTGCACGACGACGCCGTGAGCTTCTATTCGCTACCGCAACCACAGCTGCCACCCAGGCCAAACATTCCATCCTTCCTCCCGAATGCAAAGCTCAAGGACATCATCAAGACCCTTTTCAAGCGGTCACAGAGCCTGGTCATCGGTGAAAGTCACGATAGCGTGGGCAGCAAACAGTTTCTGGTCGAGAACATGAGCGTGCTGCGCAAACAAAAAGTCAAAACCCTGTACATGGAGCATCTGTTGACCGATTTCCATCAGGCTGACCTGGATGTATTCAACAGGACCGGAGTGATGTCCGAGGATCTGGAAAGCTATCTCAAGGACCTTGACGCAGGTTTTTCGACTGACCCCAGCGAACAATTCACCTTTGAGCAAGTGGTCAGGACGGCGCAAAAAAACCATATTCGCGTTCAGGCCATCGACTGTCTGGCCAGTTACCGCAGCGCCGGCATTCAGGGGCAGCTAATAATTTTCGACAAAAAATGATGAATTTTTTCGCCCGACAAGTCATCGGCGCCGACCAGACAGCCAGAGGCGCGCATCGCTGGGTGGCGTTGGTCGGGAACAGCCACGCCAATACCTATGCCGGCGTGGAGGGTGTCAGCGAACTTGAAGGCAGCATCGGGCTGCGTATTGAAAGCGTGAGCCCGGATGAGCTCGGCAGTATCAAGGTCGACCCGGGGGTGGCCGACGAGGCGCGCCCGGGGCAAGCGGCCGGTTTTGCCAAAAATGACTTGTTGCTGCAAATCCCGACGCCGAAAAGCGTGATCCTGGCGCAAAGGCTGGAGGATGGGCTACCCAGTTCTGGCATGTACACCCTCAGCACCAGTACCGGCGAACCATTGCTGGTGCACCGCAGCAGAACCCTCACCAACAGAGTCATCACCAGTAACGGCATCATCACCCGTGGCAAACTCGTTCGAACGCCCATCAAGCATGATGCAGGTGGGTACTACGTCGAACGGGATGCCTGGCAGATCAGCGGTCGACGCTTTCCAACCACAGCGAGCTTGAGTTCAGCGCTGCACAGAATGGGCATGACCCCCGTCCGACTACCCGGCGTCTAAAACGCAAAAAGGCCGTGTGAACAGTGTTCACACGGCCTTTTCAGTTACCTGCGATCAAGCCATCAAGGCTAGCGCGGGATCACTCCCACTCAATCGTCGCTGGCGGCTTGCTCGACACGTCGTAAGTGACGCGGGAGATGCCTTCGATTTCGTTGATGATGCGGCCGCTGACGGTTTCCAGCAGTTCGTAAGGCAGGTGCGCCCAACGAGCGGTCATGAAGTCGATGGTTTCCACGGCACGCAGGGCAACTACCCAGGCGTAACGACGGCCATCGCCGACCACTCCAACCGATTTCACCGGCTGGAACACCACGAATGCCTGGCTGACTTTGTGGTACCAGTCCGCTTTACGCAGTTCTTCGATGAAGATGTGGTCAGCGCGACGCAGCAGGTCGGCGTATTCCTTCTTCACTTCACCGAGGATCCGCACGCCCAGACCCGGGCCCGGGAACGGGTGACGGTAGACCATGTCGTACGGCAGGCCGAGTTCCAGGCCCAGACGACGGACTTCGTCCTTGAACAGCTCGCGCAGGGGTTCAACCAGCTTGAGGTTCATTTCTTCCGGCAGGCCACCCACGTTGTGGTGCGACTTGATCACGTGAGCCTTGCCGCTTTTGGCGCCAGCCGACTCGATCACGTCCGGGTAGATGGTGCCTTGGGCGAGGTACTTGATGTTGTCCAGTTTGTTGGACTGGGCATCGAATACGTCGATGAAGGTACGGCCGATGATCTTGCGCTTCTTCTCTGGGTCGCTTTCGCCAGCCAGGTTGTTCAGGAACTGGTCTTCAGCGTTGGCGCGGATCACCTTGACGCCCATGTTCTCGGCGAACATGGCCATCACTTGCTCGCCTTCGTGCAGACGCAGCAGGCCGTTGTCGACGAAGACGCAGGTCAGCTGGTCGCCAATGGCTTTGTGCAGCAGCGCGGCAACCACCGAGGAGTCCACACCGCCGGACAGGCCGAGCAGTACGTTGTCGGTGCCGACCTGGGCGCGAATGTTGGCGATGGCGTCTTCAGCAATCTTCGAAGGCGTCCACAAGGCTTCGCAGCCGCAGATGTCGAGGATAAAGCGCGACAGGATGCGACCGCCCTGCTTGGTGTGGGTCACTTCCGGGTGGAACTGCACGCCGTAGTAGCCACGAGCATCGTCGAACATGCCAGCGATCGGGCAGCTTGGGGTGCTGGCCAGGATGTGGAATTCCTGAGGCATCTTGGTGACCTTGTCACCGTGACTCATCCAGACGTCGAGGCCGAACAGGCCGTCGGCGTCTATGTGGTCTTCGATGCCGTCGAGCAGGCGGCTTTTGCCGACCACGTCAACACGGGCGTAACCGAACTCACGCAGTTCGGAACCTTCAACCTTGCCACCCAGCTGTTCAGCCATGGTCTGCATGCCGTAGCAGATACCGAAGACCGGTACGCCCAGGTCGAACACCGCTTGCGGGCAGCGAGGGCTGTTGGCTTCGTGCACGGACTCGGGGCCGCCGGCGAGAATGACGCCTTTTGGAGCGAATTCGCGAATCGCGTCTTCATCCATATCGAACGGATGCAGTTCGCAGTACACGCCGATTTCACGCACGCGGCGGGCGATCAGCTGGGTGTACTGGGAACCGAAGTCGAGGATCAGGATGCGGTGAGCGTGAATGTCGAGGGCCATGTGGTCAGTCTCGTCTATGCAGTTCGGTGAAGAGAATCAGAAACAACTCGGGGCTGAAAACAGCCCCGGTTACTTAACTTATTGCTGGAAGGCTCAACCTACGCGGTAGTTTGGCGCTTCTTTGGTGATCTGTACGTCGTGAACGTGGGACTCGGCCATACCGGCGCCTGTGATCCGCACGAACTCAGGCTTGGTGCGCATTTCTTCGATGTCGGCACTGCCGGTGTAACCCATCGAGGAACGCAGGCCGCCCATCAGTTGATGGATGATGGCGCTCAGGGTGCCCTTGTAAGGAACACGCCCTTCGATACCTTCCGGAACCAGTTTCTCGGCGCCTGCCGAAGAGTCCTGGAAGTAACGGTCGGAGGAGCCTTGAGCCTGGGACATGGCGCCCAGCGAACCCATGCCACGGTAAGCCTTGTACGAACGACCCTGGAACAGTTCGATCTCGCCCGGTGCTTCTTCAGTACCGGCGAACATCGAGCCCATCATCACGCAGGAAGCACCGGCAACGATGGCCTTGGACAGGTCACCGGAGAAACGGATGCCGCCGTCGGCGATCAACGGAACGCCAGTGCCTTCAAGGGCAGCGGCGACGTTGGCGATGGCGCTGATTTGCGGGACGCCGACACCGGCGACGATACGGGTGGTGCAGATAGAGCCTGGGCCGATACCGACCTTGACTGCATCGGCGCCTGCTTCGGCCAAAGCCTTGGCGGCAGCGCCGGTGGCGATGTTGCCGCCGATGACCTGCACTTCAGGGAAATTCTGTTTGACCCAGCGAACGCGGTCGATCACACCTTTGGAGTGACCGTGAGCGGTGTCGACCACCACCACGTCAACGCCGGCATTGACCAGGGCGGCTACGCGATCACCGGTGTCTTTACCGGTACCGACAGCAGCGCCAACACGCAGACGACCTTGGTCGTCCTTGCTGGCCAGCGGGTAAGCCTTGGCTTTTTCGATGTCGTTGACGGTCATCATGCCTTTGAGGGCGAATTTGTCGTCGACGATCAGCACGCGTTCGATGCGGTTTTTGTGCAACAACTCGCGGACGTCGTTCTTGTCGGCGCCTTCCTTGACCGTGACCAGACGCTCTTTAGGCGTCATCACTTCACGGACGGTGGCGTCCAGACGGTTTTCGAAACGCACGTCACGGGAAGTGACGATGCCGACCAGGTCGCCATCGTGCAAAACCGGAACGCCGGAGATGTTGTGCATGCGGGTCAGTTCGAACAGTTCACGAACCGTGGCGTCAGCCTCGATGGTGATCGGGTCCTTGACCACGCCGGCCTCATAACGCTTGACCTTGCGCACTTCGGCAGCTTGCTGCTCGATGGTCATGTTCTTGTGGATAATGCCGATGCCACCTTCCTGAGCCATGGCAATTGCCAGACGGGCTTCAGTAACGGTGTCCATGGCGGCAGAAACCAGAGGAATATTCAGCTCGATGCCACGGGTTAGGCGGGTCTTGAGACTGACTTCGTTAGGAAGCACCTCGGAATAACCGGGCACTAGGAGAATGTCGTCGAATGTCAGAGCTTCTTGGCTGATACGCAGCATCGCGGGGGCTCCCGAGCGGGAAAATGGAAGCGCGCCATTATAGTCAGACACCCCCTCGGGTTCAATGTAAAACTCTGTCTATTATTAGCATTACTGATATACGGGGGTTATTGCCGCGTAGGAGCTGCCGAAGGCTGCGATCTTTTGATCTTGATTTTCGGCGCGGCTAAAAATTTCAAGATCAAAAGATCGCAGCCTTCGGCAGCTCCTACACGGGTATCGCATTCACAGTTCGACCTTGACCCAACTGACAGGCTGATCGAGCCAATCGGCAAATTCGTCGATAAAGCTCTGTTTGAACCCGGCCTCGGCCCAGTTGTTGAAGATAAAGCCCAGGTTGGAAAAGCCGCAATCCTGCAGGAAAAGAAAGCCGTTGATGTCATCTTCATGCCCGCACTCCGGACAAGTGAAGTTATCGGTGCGCCCCGGCATCCAGTCTTCCAGGCTGTCGAACAGCGCTTCGCCGACTTCCTTGCGGCACTCGGCGCAACCCGCCTCTTCAAGGAAACCCTTGGCCGGCGTATAGATGCAGCGCTTGGTGATGATTTCCAGGCCATTGATCGGTTCGCCGAACGGCAGCGCTTCAGGATGCAGCACGACAGCGCGGGCACCGTCGCCGATGGCATGAGCCATGCGGTTGCCAGTGCGGCCACAGGTGGTCAGTTCTTCTTTGACGATGTTCTTGCGCACCAGCCAACGCACGACCGCCCGGGCCCGGGGTTCGTGCACCGGCAGTGTGGAGATTTTCGGGACGATGATGCTTTGGGAGTTCATGGCACAGCCCTGCAAATCCTGAGTGATCACCCTTGTGGGAGCGAGCTTGCTCGCGATGGCAATCTTTCAGTCAACGATGATATCGACTGCCAGTTCGCTATCGCGAGCAAGCTCGCTCCCACAGGGTTTGCGGCCGGCAGCTTAATCCCTGACACACTCAGGTCAAGCACTCAAATAACGTCCGATCAAGGCAATTCCGCTGGCCAGCACCAACCAGGTCACCAGCCGCACAAACGCCTCGCGGGATAATCTCATGGTCAACCGCCGGCCGATCCACAGCCCCAATGCCATGGCCGGCAATAAACACAGCGCCAATACCAACAAGGGTAGCTCGGCATACACACCCGCGACAGCAAACAGGCTCAAGCGCACCACCGTGCTGCAACTGATCAGCGCACTCTGGGTCGCCCGGGCTGCCTCTTTGGGCAGGCGACTGTTCAAATAGATCGCATATAAAAAGCCGCCACTGCCAAACAATGCCCCGAACATCCCGCCCACGGTGCCCATCGGCACGGCCCAAGCGGCGGGCAATTGCGTCGGACGGGTTTTGACCCACAAGCTGTAAATCGCATAGGCGCTGATAAACAGGCCCATCAACAGCAACAACACATCGGATTTCAGATTCAGTAGAAAAATAACCCCCAGCGTGCAGCCCACCGCCATGCACGGCAGCAGCCGCAACAACTCAGGCTTCGCCACATCCCGTCGCGAAGGCAGCAGATTGCCGAACGCCGCGACGAAATCCAGCAGCACCAATAGCGGCACGATTTTCGACAGCGGCATGAACAGGATCAATATCGGCCCCGCCACCAACGCAGTGCCGAAACCGGCAATACCGAACACGATGTAGGCCAGGGCAATGCCCAACGCGATTACCAGCCAATCCGTAGCGCCGAAGGGCCATTGGCTCAACAACTCAAGCACGTTCATCTGCACGTCTTCCCTGATTACCGTTGATCACCGTAGGAGCTGCCGCAGGCTGCGATCTTTTGATCTTAAAAATCAAGGTCAAAAGATCGCAGCCTTCGGCAGCTCCTACAAGTGTGCGGGGTGTCAGGTGGAACGCATTGCCTTTATCATGCGCCCCATGATTAAAGATCCCTTTGCAAGACTCGGCCTGGACCGTGAAGTACTGACTGTCAGCCAGCTCAACGGCCGCGCGCGGGTGTTGCTTGAAGACGTGTTCAGCAACATCTGGGTCGAAGGCGAAATCTCCAACCTCGCCCGCCCGGCGTCCGGCCACGTGTATTTCACCCTCAAGGACAGCGGTGCCCAGGTGCGTTGCGCACTGTTCCGGCAGAACGCGGCGCGGGTTCGTCAGGCATTGAAGGATGGCTTGGCGGTGAAGGTCCGCGGCAAGGTTTCGCTGTTCGAGGGCCGCGGCGACTATCAGTTGATCCTCGATACCGTGGAGCCGGCCGGTGACGGTGCGCTGCGTCTGGCGTTCGATGCGTTGAAGGAAAAACTCAGCGCCGAAGGCCTGTTCAGCGCCGAACGCAAAGTGCCGCTGCCGGCGCATCCACAACGCATCGGCATCATCAGTTCACCCACCGGCGCGGTGATTCGCGACATCATCAGCGTATTCCGCCGCCGTGCACCGCAGATCCAACTGACGCTGATCCCCACTGCCGTGCAGGGCCGCGAAGCCACTGCGCAGATTGTCCGCGCATTGAAACTGGCGGACGCCCGTGGTTTCGACGCGTTGATCCTGGCCCGTGGCGGCGGTTCACTGGAAGACCTCTGGTGCTTCAACGAAGAAGCCGTAGCCCGCGCCGTGGATGCCTGCGTGACGCCAATTGTCAGTGCCGTCGGCCATGAAACCGACGTGTCGATCAGTGACTTCGTGGCCGACGTCCGCGCCCCGACGCCGTCCGCCGCCGCCGAACTGCTCGCGCCGGATTCCAGTGACCTGGTCCGTCGGGTCGAAAGCCTGCATCGACGTCTGGTGATGCGTATCCGCGACCGCTTGATGCGTGACCGTCTGCGCCTGGAAGGCATGTCCCGCCGCCTGCGCCATCCCGGCGAACGTCTGCGCCAGCAAGCGCAACGCCTGGATGATCTGGACATGCGCATGCGCCGCGCGTTCGAGCGCAGCCTCAATACCCGTCGCGAACGGTTGATCCGTCTGGAAACCCGCCTCGCCGGGCAACATCCGGGACGGCAACTGGCGATGCTCCGTCAGCGCCTCGACAGCCTTGCCGAACGCCTGCCCCGTGCCATGCGCGAAGGGCTCAAATCCCGTCGCCTGCAACTGCAAAGCCAGATGCAGACGCTGCATGTGGTCAGCCCTTTGGCGACCCTTGGCCGTGGCTACAGCATTTTGCTGGACGAACGCGGCAACGCGATCCGCAACGCCGCGCAAACCCACAATGGTCAGCGCCTGAAAGCCAGACTTGGCGAAGGCGAACTGCAAGTGCGGGTCGAAGACAATCACCTGACGCCTGTCACCCTTTCTTTACTGGATTGATCCATGCCGCGTTTTTTAGCTCCGCTGCTGTTGCTGTGCCTGACCTTCAACGCCCACGCCGACAGTTACATCACCCGCCTGTTGAACAAACCGGTGCCGGGCGGCGTGGCCGTGGTGGATCTGGGTGTCTCTGCGCAGGCGCCGAAGGCCAGTTATCAAGGCAAACCCGTATTGGTGGTCAAGGAACAGAACAATTGGCTGGCGATTGTCGGCGTGCCGTTGACGGTAAAACCGGGCACGCAGCAGGTCAGTAGTGACGGTCGTCATCTGAATTTCAACGTTGGTAACAAGAAATACCCGGAACAGCACATCACGTTGAAGAACACGCAGCAGGTCAATCCGAACCCGGAGAATCTCAAGCGCATCGAGGGTGAGTTGGCCGAACAGATCCAGGCTTACCGCAGCTTCAGCCCGAACACCCCGAGCAACCTGCTGCTGGACAAACCGGTCAACGGCCCGCTATCGAGCAAGTTCGGCGTGCGCCGCTTCTTCAATGGTGAAGAGCGTAATCCGCATGCGGGACTGGATTTCGCCGTGCCTGCCGGTACGCCGATCAAGACCCCGGCTGCCGGCAAGGTGATCCTGATCGGTAACTACTTTTTTAACGGCAACACGGTGTTTGTCGACCATGGGCAGGGGTTTATCAGCATGTTCTGCCACATGTCGAAAATTGACGTGAAGGTTGGCCAGCAATTGGCCCGTGGCGGAGTGGTCGGGAAAGTCGGTTCCACCGGGCGGGCGACCGGGCCGCATATGCATTGGAACATCAGCCTGAATGATGCGCGGGTGGATCCAGCGATTTTCATTGGGGCGTTTCAGCCATAAATAGTTGTTGAGGCTGATGGCCCCTTCGCGAGCAAGCCCGCTCCCACATTAGATTTTCAGCGTGCACAGAATATGTGTTCACGCCGATCAAATGTGGGAGCGGGCTTGCTCGCGAAGGCGGTCTCATTGGCGCCGCTTATTCCGCCTCAAGGTCCTCAATCCCATGGATTTCCCTGTGCGCCAGGCACTCTTTGATCCAGGTCTGAGTTTCCGCCGAGAAGCCCGCCAACTCTTCAGCGCTGACCAACTCATGAGTACACAGCCCCAGTAAGTGAGCAGGCGCCTCATTGCGTGAGTGCCTGAACACGCCGAACGCCCAATACAGTTCCTGTTGACCGGCCTTCAGCCTTTCTTCACTGGCTTCAATCCGCTCATAAGCCACCAGGCTTTTATCCAGCACTATGCGCTCGACCTCCTCCATGATCCGGATGCATAGCCGCTCATGGGCCAACGGACGCAGCGCACTATAAAGCTTCCAATCCGACTCGTTCATTGCCGACTCCTGCCTGCCAGTAGTCCTTGGTGAGGCTTTAAGAATAGCCGCGCTGACACGCCCCATCACCGAAAGCCTTCAATTGCGCATCGCTCAAACCTCGCGCAAACATAAAAACAATCACCACTCTTCACCGCAATAAAATCTCGATAACCACGACTTTTCGAGGATTTCTCTCAATTTTTTTCGACCGCTTGCCATCCTTCACCCTCGCGGTTAGGGTTGAAGGCATGAAAACCTCTCACACCCTCATTCAGCTTCGCCAGCACCGCAGCCTGTGCCTTGTCAGTGCACGACTGCCAGGCTGAATCGCGGTGCCTCCTCTTACGCTTTATCCCCAGAACATTTGATCCACCGGCAGGCCGCCTTTTTTCGGCCCACACAATAAGGATTCCCCGATGAGCATGCTCAAAGACCCGTCTTCGAAATACCGCGCGTTCCCGACCATCGACATCCCGGACCGCACCTGGCCGTCGAAGACCATTACTGCCGCGCCGATCTGGTGCAGCTCCGACCTTCGTGATGGTAACCAGTCGCTGATCGAGCCAATGGACGCGGTCAAGAAGCTGCGTTTCTGGAAAACCCTGGTGTCGGTCGGCGTTAAAGAAATCGAAGCGTCGTTCCCGGCGGCTTCGCAAACCGACTTCGACTTCGTGCGCACCCTGATCGAAGGCAACCACATCCCGGACGACACCACCATTCAGGTGCTGACCCAGGGCCGTGAAGATTTGATCGAGCGCACCTTCGAATCCCTGCGCGGGGCGAAGAAAGCCATCGTTCACCTGTACAACGCCACCTCCCCTTCCTTCCGTCGCATTGTCTTCAATCAGGACAAGGAAGGGGTCAAGGCCATCGCCGTGAACGCGGCCAAGCTGTTCGTCAAATATGCCGCCCAGCAGCCAAACACCGAGTGGACCTTCGAATACTCGCCAGAAACCTTCAGCGCCACTGAGCTCGAGTTCGCCAAAGAAGTCTGCGACGCAGTCATCGAAGTCTGGAACCCGACGCCTGAGCACAAGGTGATTCTCAACCTGCCAGCCACCGTCGAATGCGCGACCCCGAACATCTATGCCGACCAGATCGAATGGTTCGGCCGTCACATCAACCGTCGTGACAGCGTGATCATCAGCCTGCACACCCACAACGACCGTGGCACTGGCGTTGCGGCTACCGAACTGGGCCTGATGGCCGGTGCCGACCGTGTCGAAGGTTGCCTGTTCGGCAACGGCGAACGTACCGGTAACGTCGACCTCGTGACCGTGGCGCTGAACCTCTACACCCAGGGCATTCACCCTGAGCTGGACTTCTCCGACATCGACGGCGTGCGCAAAGTCGTCGAAGAATGCAACCAGATCCAGGTGCACCCACGCCACCCGTACGTCGGTGACCTGGTTCACACCGCGTTCTCCGGCTCCCACCAGGACGCCATCCGCAAGGGCTTCGCCCAGCAGAAACCGGACGCCCTGTGGGAAGTGCCGTACTTGCCGATCGACCCGGCCGACATCGGCCGCAGCTACGAGGCGGTGATCCGCGTCAACAGCCAGTCGGGCAAGGGCGGTATCGCTTACCTGCTGGAACAGGAATACGGCATCAGCTTGCCGCGTCGCATGCAGATCGAGTTCAGCCAGGTTGTGCAGCGTGAAACCGATCGCCTGGGCCTCGAGATGACGGCTCAGCAGATCCACGCGCTGCTGCACAGCGAGTACTTGCAGGCCAACACCCCGTACGCGCTGGTCAGCCATCGCCTGCAGGAAGAAAACGGTCACAGCGCCGTCGAAGTGGAAGTCTCTGGTAAAGGTCAGGGCGAAACCAACCTGCACTGGCGTGGCAAGGGCAACGGCGCCCTGGAAGCGCTGGTGGCCGGTCTGCCGATTCCGGTTGAGATCATGGACTACAACGAACACGCCATCGGTTCGGGCACCAATGCCAAGGCTGCGGCCTACATCGAGCTGCGTGTGAATGGTGAACGTGCGGTGCACGGCGTTGGTATCGATGAAAACATCACCACCGCCAGCTTCAAGGCCCTGTTCAGCGCGCTGAACCGCTCGCTGAGCCAGCCGGAAGCGAAAGCGGCGTAAGTCATCGCTGAAACGCAAAAGGCCCCGAGGTGCGGACCTCGGGGCCTTTTTGTTTGCCTGCCTGTTTTTGCGCTGCCTGTCCCGGCCTCTTCGCGAGCAAGCCCGCTCCCACAGTGGATTTGGGTGTACACATAATCTGTGCTCACATTGATCAACTGTGGGAGCGGGCTTGCTCGCGAAAAGGCCGGTTCAGGCCGCCGAGATCTCAGGTGAACTCGAAGGTATCCGCATCCAGGTTCGCTGGAAAGCGTGTTCGATAAGCCTGAAGATCTGCAGCGTTCAGAACAACCTGGAACACGCCATCGGCTTCGCCCGCACTGAGTAACGTCTCACCCTGGAAGTCCAGCACCTGGCTGTCACCGGTGTAAGCAAAACCTTTGCCGTCAGTACCAATGCGATTCACCGCCGCCACGTAGCAAAGGTTTTCGATCGCCCGCGCTGGCAGCAAACGGTTCCAGTGCTGACGCCGTGCACCCGGCCAGTTGGCGGTGTACAGCAGCAAATCGGTGTCCTGAGCATCGCGACTCCAGACCGGGAAGCGCAGGTCATAGCAAATCAACGGACGCACTCGCCAGCCCTTGAGTTCGAACTGCACCTGTCGCTCGCCGGGGGTGAAGTGGTTGTGCTCGCCGGCCATGCGGAACAGATGGCGCTTGTCGTAGTGCCACACCTCCCCGTCCGGCCGCGCCCACAACAGGCGATTGCGATGGCTGCCGTCAGCTGCCTGGACGATCACGCTGCCGGTGATCACTGCATCCAGTTTCGCGGCCTGAACCCGCAGCCATTTGCTGGTCGGACCGTTTTCCGACTCGGCGAGGGTCTCGGACTCCATCGAGAAACCGGTAGTGAACATCTCCGGCAGGATGATCAGGTCAGCCCCGCGAGCCTGTTCCAGCAACGGCTCAAAATGCTCCAGATTGGCCTGACGATCGTGCCAGGCCAGGGTGGTCTGGATCAGCGCGATGTTCAGATTGGGCAGTGCACTCAGATCACGCATAGTTTTGCCGCTGCTTCACGCAGGGTCTCCTCGCGTTTGGCGAAGCACAGGCGCACCAGGCGCTGGCCTTCGGGCGGAGTCTGGTAGAACACCGAGATCGGGATGCTCGCCACGCCATGTTCGCGGGTCATCCACAACGCCATCTCGACATCATTGAGGTCCGGGCGAATCTGCGAGTAATCGACCAATTGGAAATACGTGCCGGCCACTCGGGTGAAGCTGAAGCGCGACGGCGTCAGCAGATCGCAGAACAGATCGCGCTTGGCCTGATAGAACGCCGGCAGCTCTTCGATGTGTTCCGGGTGTTCGGCCATGTAGTCGGCCAAGGCATATTGCAGCGGTGTTACGCCGCAGAAACTGACGTATTGGTGAACCTTGCGCAGCTCGGCGGTGAGGGCCGGCGGTGCGACCACGTAGCCGGTTTTCCAGCCAGTGACGTGATAAGTCTTGCCGAAGGAGCTGACCACGAATGCACGCTGATACAGCTCTTCGTGATTCAGCACGCTGACGTGGGGTACACCATCGAACACCAGGTGTTCGTAGACCTCATCGCTGATGACATAGATGTCGCGGTCGCGAATCAACGCCGCCAACTGATCCAGCTCGGCACGACTGATCAGCGCGCCGCTTGGGTTATGTGGGGTGTTGAGGATGATCATCCTCGTGCGCGGCGTAATGGCTTCACCCAGCTTCTGGAAGTCGATGGCGAAGTCATTCAGGCCCAACTGCACATGAACGCAGCGACCACCGGCCAGCTCAACCGAAGGTTCATAACTGTCGTAGGCCGGATCGAACACGATCACTTCGTCGCCGCTGTGGATAACCGCTTGAATGGCGCAAAAGATCGCCTGGGTTGCACCGGGCGTGACTGTCACTTCATGGTCAGCATCAACATTGACGCCGTAGCTGCGGGCGATCTTCGCCGCAATCTGCTGACGCAATGCAGGAAGGCCGGTCATCGGCGAATACTGGTTGTGGCCATTGGCGATATGCCGACCGACCGCATCGCACAGGGCCTGCGGCGCATCGAAATCGGGAAAACCCTGGGACAGATTCAGCGCCCCGGTTTGCGCCGCGAGCTGAGACATCTGAGTGAAGATAGTGATGCCGACATTCGGCAGCTTACTGGTGATCATCGGTGATTCCCTGCTCTACACCCGGCTCTACGGCGGCGCGGGAGAGCCCGAGGATAGCCCAAACGGCAGGCATGAAAAAGGGCGCCATGGGCGCCCTCTTCCGCTTGCCTGAATCAGCGCTTGTCGCGGCGCTTTTTGTCGGCTTTCTTGTGGTGCGACATCATCCGACGCTTCTTGTTGACCTGACGGTCGGTGAGCGAGTTCTTGTTGCCTTCGTACGGGTTCTCGCCGCCCTTGAACTCGATGCGGATAGGCGTACCGACCAGCTTCAAGACACGACGATAAGTGTTTTCCAGATAGCGCACGTAAGACTTCGGTACTTTCTCGATCTGGTTACCGTGAATCACGATGATCGGCGGGTTAGCACCACCCAAGTGGGCATAACGCAGCTTGATCCGACGGTTGTTGACCATCGGTGGCGCGTGCTCACCAACTGCATCTTCCAGAATCGTGGTCAGGCGGTTGGTTGGCCAGCGGGTGACCGCAGACTTGAACGAGTTCTGTACGGAGGCGTAGAGGTTGCCCACGCCGGTGCCGTGCAGGGCCGAGATGAAGTGAATGTCGGCGTAGTCAACGAAGAACAGTCGACGTTGCAGCTCGACCTTCACGAAGTCGCGCTCGCTCGGCGTCATGCCGTCCCACTTGTTGATCGCGATCACCAGCGCACGACCCGACTCAATGGCGAAGCCCAGCAGGTTGAGATCGTGATCGACCACGCCTTCGCGGGCGTCCATCACGAAGATCACCACGTTGGCGTCTTTGATCGCTTGCAGGGTTTTGACCACGGAGAATTTTTCAACTTCTTCGTGGATCTTGCCGCGCTTGCGCACACCGGCGGTGTCGATCAGCGTGTACTTCTCGTCGTTACGCTCGAACGGGATGTAGATACTGTCGCGGGTGGTGCCGGGCTCGTCATAAACGATTACCCGGTCTTCACCGAGCATGCGATTGACCAGGGTCGACTTGCCGACGTTCGGGCGGCCGATGATCGCGATCTTGATCCCGTCTTTTTCGCTTGGGCCAGGAATGCGCTTGGCTTCCTCGCCTTCGGCAACGATCTCCTCTTCGCCATCTTCCGGCTCTTCTTCGTCTTTCGGGAAGGAGCTCAGAGCGATTTCAAGCATCTGGGTGATGCCACGACCATGCGCACCGGCGATCGGGATCGCGTGGCCCATGCCCAACGGGGCGAATTCAGCGCGGGCCATTTCAGGGTCGATGTTGTCGACCTTGTTGGCAACCACGTAAGAACGCTTGTTACGTTTGCGCAAATGCTCGGCGATCATCTGGTCGGCGGCGGTGAAACCGGCCTTGGCATCTACCAGGAACAGAACGACATCCGCTTCTTCAATGGCCAGCAGCGACTGCTCGGCCATTTTTTCGTCCATACCGTGCTCGTCACCGGAGATACCGCCGGTGTCGACCAGAATGTAGGAACGCCCTTGCCACTTGGCCTCACCGTATTGGCGATCACGGGTCAGACCGGACAAGTCGCCGACGATGGCGTCGCGAGTCCTGGTCAGGCGGTTGAACAAGGTGGACTTGCCGACGTTCGGTCGGCCCACCAGGGCGATTACGGGAACCATGCGGCTCTCCACTTCGTTATTTCAGAAAATACAAAAGCCGCTGCGAGGCAGCGGCTGGTGCTCGGGGCAGCGCCTGTAAGCGCTGCGAGCCCCGCAAAACGGGGCCGCTTGGGGAACTAACCCCAAGCATAGTCAAACCTTTACTTAATGGTCAGGGCTTCCAGTTTGCCACTGTTGCCATACACATAAATCGTGTCACCCACCACCAGCGGACGGGCACGCAGGCCGTCGCTGTCGATGCGCTCGCGGCCGACGAAACGACCGTCCACCTGGCTCAGCAGATGCAGGTAACCTTCCATATCACCGACGGCAACGTAGCTGGAGAACACCTCCGGAGCCGACAGTTGACGACGGGCCAGCGAATCGTTGCTCCACAAGGCTGTGGTGGAACGTTCGTCGACGCCTTCAACGGTGCCCGAAGACAGGCTCACATAGACGCTGCCAAAACCCTGGGCGACACCGGCATAGCTGGAAGCATCACGCTGCCAGAGCTGACGACCGCTTTCCAGATCCAGTGCCGCAACGCGACCCTGATAGCTGGCGACATACAGCGTACCGCCGGACAGCAGCAGGCCACCGTCGATATCGACAACGCGCTCCAATTCCGAACGACCTTGTGGAATCGCTACACGTTGTTCCCACACCGGCACGCCGTTGGAAATATCGAGAGCGACCACTTTACCGGTCGACAGGCCAGCCACCGCGAGGCGGTTGGTGACGATCGGCGCACTGGTGCCGCGCAGGGTCAATACCGCCGGAGTGCTGTCATACAACCAGCGCTGGGTGCCGGTAGCGGCATCCAGACCGATCAGACGGTCATCCTGAGTCTGAACGACAACGACATCACCGTTGTTGGCCGGCGGTGCGAGGACTTCACTGGACACGCGAGCGCGCCATTTCTCTTCACCGTTGATGGCGTCCAGGGCAACGATTTCACCCTTGATCGTACCGATCAGGAGCAGACCGTAACTGACGCCGACAGCGCCGGAAACAGGCAGTTCGAGATCTTTCTTCCATTTGACGTCGCCATTGTTGCGATCCATCGCCATCACCACACCGGTGACGTCGGCGGCATAGATGGTATCGCCATCGATCGCCGGAACCAGCATGTTGTACGATTCGCCCTGACCGTCACCGATCGAACGACTCCACTGCTTGTGCAGAACCACTTCTTCTTTGAAGTCGGTCAACTCGGCCGGTGGCAGTTCTTTTTTGCTGTTGCTGCTGCAACCCGCGGCCAATATGGCCAGAGCCAGCAATGCTGCATGTTTCCAACGAATCACGTCACGCATCCCCTTTGGCCAGGTCGTCCAGCTTGATTTGTAGGCCACCCACTGCCGCTTCATCCGACAGTGCCGCCTTGGCTTTTTGATACGCCGTGTTCGCTTCGTCGGTACGACCCAACTGCACCAGCAGGTCGCCTTTGAGTTCTTCGCGAGTGGCCAGGAATGCTTTATCGGCATCGCCTTCGAGCAATTTCAGGGCTTCATCGGCCTTGTTCTGCGCGGCCAGCACCTGCGCCAGGCGCTGACGAGCAATTTCGCCCAGCGCCGGGTTGGCCGGTTTGGCGACGATGGCTTTCAGCTCGCTGGCTGCGTCATCCAGCTTGCCGCTGTCGACCGCAACTTTTGCCACGAACAGGCTGCCGTACTGCGCGTAAGCGCTACCGCCGAACTCGCTGTTGAGCTTGCCGGCCAGGTCCGCAACACGGGCGGCATCAGGCTTGCCGTCTGGCGTCAGCGTGGTTTCCAGCAGTTGCTGATAAAGCATCGAGGCGCCTTGCGACTGATTGCTCTGATACTTGTGAAAAGCCTGCCAGCCGAACACGATGACCAGCGCCAACAGGCCGCCAGTGACCAGGGGCTTGCCGTTGCGTGTCCACCAGTCCTTCAAATCCGCCAGATGTTCGTCTTCGGTACTCGACACCCCAATACTCCTTAATCGCTAAATCGGCTGTTTGACAGCTTCAACCCTGCACGACGCAGGTGGCCAGGTGTGCAGCAAGCGCATCCCAGGCAATGCTTTGTTGCTCGCCCTGGCCACGCAGGGGTTTGAAACCTACCACTTGCTGGGCCATTTCGTCGTCACCGAGGATCAGCGCGTACAACGCACCGCTCTTGTCGGCTTTCTTGAACTGGCTTTTGAAGCTGCCGGCGCCGGCATTCACTTGCAGGCGCAGGTTGGGCAACTGATCACGAACACGTTCACTCAGGGCCAGACCGGCCAGCTCGGCGGCTTCACCGAAGGCGCAGAGGTAAACGTCGACCTGACGGGAAATCTCTTCCGGGATCTGCTCCAGGGTTTCAAGCAACAGCACCAGGCGCTCGATGCCCATGGCGAAACCAACGCCAGGAGTCGGCTTGCCGCCCATCTGTTCCACCAGACCATCGTAACGACCACCGGCACACACGGTGCCTTGGGCGCCCAACTGGTCGGTGACCCATTCGAAAACGGTCTTGCTGTAGTAATCCAGCCCGCGAACCAGCTTCGGGTTGATCACGTAAGGAATGCCGGCGGTGTCCAGACGAGCCTTGAGACCCTCGAAGTGCACACGAGACTCTTCGTCGAGGTAGTCGGCCATTTTCGGCGCGTCGACCAGTACGGCTTGAGTGTCAGCGTTCTTGGTATCCAGAACCCGCAAAGGGTTGGTCTTCAGGCGACGCTGGCTGTCTTCGTCCAGCTTGTCCAGGCGGGCCGAAAGGAACTCGACCAGCGCTTCGCGATAACGACCGCGGGACTCGGCAGTGCCCAGACTGTTGAGTTCGAGCTTGACCGCATCACGGATGCCCAGCTCGCCCCACAGGCGCCAGGTCAGCACGATCAGCTCGGCATCGATGTCCGGACCGTCGAGGTTGAAGACTTCGCAACCAATCTGGTGGAACTGGCGATAACGGCCTTTCTGCGGACGTTCGTGGCGGAACATCGGGCCGATGTACCAGAGTTTCTGCACCTGGCCACCGCCGGTGATGCCGTGCTCGAGCACCGCACGCACGCAGGCCGCTGTGCCTTCGGGGCGCAGGGTCAGGGAGTCGCCGTTGCGGTCGTCGAAGGTGTACATCTCTTTCTCGACGATGTCGGTCACTTCACCGATCGAGCGCTTGAACAGCTCGGTGAACTCGACGATCGGCATGCGGATCTGCTTGTAACCGTAGTTATCCAGCAAACGCGAGACGGTGCCCTCGAAATGACGCCACAGGGGAGTCTGCTCGGGCAGGATGTCGTTCATGCCACGTATGGCTTGCAGAGACTTGCTCACTATAAATCCTTAAATTCGTTCGACTTAGCCGCGGGCGATTACTGCCGCGTCGGCTTCGACCTTTTCGGCCGCTTTCTGGCGGATCAAGCGTTCAAGCTCATCCACCAGATTGTCATTCGTCAGTTTCTGCGACGGCTTGCCGTCGATGTAAATCAGGTTTGGCGTGCCGCCGGTCAAGCCGATATGGGCTTCCTTGGCTTCGCCCGGCCCGTTGACCACGCAACCGATGACCGCGACATCCAGCGGCACCAGCAGGTCTTCGAGGCGCCCTTCCAGCTCGTTCATGGTTTTGACCACATCGAAGTTCTGCCGCGAGCAGCTCGGGCAGGCGATGAAGTTGATGCCACGGGAACGCAGATGCAGGGATTTGAGAATGTCGTAGCCGACTTTCACTTCCTCGACCGGGTCGGCCGCCAACGAGATGCGAATAGTATCGCCAATCCCTTCGGCGAGCAGCATACCGAGGCCCACGGCGGATTTCACCGTGCCTGAACGCAAACCACCGGCTTCGGTGATGCCCAGGTGTAGCGGCTGGACGATTTCCTTGGCCAGCAAGCGGTAAGCGGCGACGGCCATGAATACGTCAGAAGCTTTCACGCTGACCTTGAAGTCCTGGAAATTCAGGCGTTCAAGGTGCTCGACGTGACGCAGGGCCGACTCAACCAGCGCAGCCGGGGTCGGCTCGCCGTATTTCTTTTGCAGGTCTTTTTCCAGGGAACCGGCGTTCACGCCGATGCGGATCGGAATCCCGCGATCACGGGCGGCATCGACTACCGCACGCACGCGGTCTTCGCGACCGATGTTGCCCGGGTTGATTCGCAGGCAGTCAACGCCCAGTTCGGCTACGCGCAGAGCAATCTTGTAGTCGAAGTGGATGTCGGCAACCAAAGGCACTTTGACCAGTTTCTTGATCTTGCCGAAGGCTTCAGCGGCATCCATGTCGGGCACGGAAATTCGCACGATATCGACGCCAGCCGCTTCCAGACGATTGATCTGGGCCACGGTAGCGGCTACGTCATTGGTGTCGCTGTTGGTCATGCTCTGCACAGCGATAGGCGCATCGCCGCCAACGGGCACATTACCGACCCAGATCTTGCGGGATTCGCGACGTTTGATTGGAGATTCGCCGTGCATGACTTATTGACCCAACTTCAGGCGAGCAGTCTCGCCACTGGTGAACGGAGCGACATCAACCACCTGCCCGTTGTAGCTGACCTGCGCACCACGGGCGAAGCCCAGACGCACGGAGAAAGGTGGCTTGCCGCTCACGGAAATGTTTTCGCCTTTACGCTTGAGACCGCTCAACAGCACCTTGCCGGTGCCATCGGTCACTTGCGTCCAGCAATCAGCAGTGAATTGCAGTTGAACCTGACCCTGGCCGGCAACCGGAGCAGCCGCTGCTGGAGCGGGAATGGTCGGAGTAACCGAGGCGCTCGCAGGCGGGGCTGATACAACAGGAGCAGTCGGGGATGGCGTGGTCAGAGTCGCGACAACCGGAGCGATGCTGTGCGTCGGTGCAACGGGCGCTGGCGCAGCAGGTGCAGTCGGAGGCGCGGTCGCTTCAGCTTCGGCCGGTGCTTCAGAGGAATTTTCGGCTTGTGGCAACGCCAGCGACGTCGAGCCTTCAGCCTGACCTTCCGCGACGGCCTGGTCTTCCGGCTCGTCCAGCGGATGGATCTGGGTGGTGCCGTCAGCGCCTTCGACTTCAACGTGTTCCGGGCTCAGGCTAGTCAGGTCTTTGGTGCGCAATGAGGTTTGATCCTGCCACCAGACAAAACCACCACCAATCACTGCCAACAGCAACAGCAGGCTGACAACTCGCAAAATGGTGTGGGAAACCCGAACCGGCTCTTCGATACGTCCCAGGCTATGAACGTTGCTGCCCTGGGAGTCGGTGCCGGTGGATTGGTCGAACTGTTGGACCAGTACGGTTTGATCCATACCGAGCAATTTCGCGTAGGCGCGAATATAACCGCGAGCAAAGGTATGCCCAGGCAGCTTGTCGAAAGCGCCGGCTTCCAGATTGCTCAGGGAATTGACGGTGAGGTTGAGCTTGAGGGCCACTTCGGCCAGCGACCAGCCATTGCTTTCGCGGGCCTGGCGCAAGGTCTCACCGGGATTAACGCGATTCGCTGCTACAACTTCGGGATGCGCCGCTTTCATCATTGCTCCGACAGGTATTGCTGATATTCCGGCGTACCGGGATAGAGTCGTTTTAGTTGCAGGCCAAAACTGGCGGCCTTGTCGCGATCATCAAACACTTTTGCCAGCCGAACGCCGAGCAATAGACTACGTGCATTTTGCTCGGTGAGCAGGCTAAAACGATCGTAATAGTCACGCGCGGGCACATAATGCCTGTCTTCGAAGGACAACTCAGCCATTTCCAGCAATGCACGTGGCTGTTGGCGATTCAAACGCAGGGATTTTTCCAGCTGCTGCTGCGCCAGATCGCGCTGCCCCAGCTTCGAAGCGGTCATGCCGAGGTTCTCGAACACCCGTGAGCGCTCAGGATACAAGGTATCGGCGGCGGCCTGTTCAAAGCGCTCGTAAGCTTCTTTGTACCGTTTCTCTTCGAAAAGAAAACTGCCGTAGTTGTTCAGGATTCGCGCATCGTTGGGGCGAGAAGACAGCGCCTTGCGAAAATGCTGATCCGCCAGCTCCGGCTCCATCTCGGCCTGGAATACCAGGCCCAGCGCAGCGTTGGCATCCGGATCCGAGTCATCCAGGTCCAGCGCTTTCTTCAACGGTACTTTCGCCCGTTCGGTCATACCCTGCTGCAAGTACCCCAAGCCCAGCTGCACATAGGCAACGCGCGCCTCATCGCGGCCCTTGCTGGTCTTCATCGGGTTGAAATCGCCCGACAGGACACAACCAGCACACAGGCTGGCCAACAGCAAAAGCAGCGCTAAGCGCAGGGACATAGAGATCCTCTCTTAATTATTGTTCGCAGCGTTCTGTGCGATATCGTTTTCGGCGCTTAACTCACGCACGGCGATATAACGCTCGCTGCGACGGGTGCGATCCAGCACCTGCCCTACCAATTGGCCACACGCGGCATCGATGTCTTCACCGCGGGTGGTGCGTACGGTGACATTGAAGCCGGCATGGTGAAGCTGATCCTGAAAACGACGAATCGCGTTGTTGCTCGGGCGCTCGTAACCGGAATGCGGGAACGGGTTGAACGGAATCAGGTTGATCTTGCACGGGATGTTCTTGAGCAACTCGATCATCTCGACCGCGTGTTCGACCTTGTCGTTGATGTCTTTGAGCAAGGTGTACTCAATGGTCAGTACGCGCTTCTCGCCCAGGGACGACATGTAGCGCTGGCACGACTCGAGCAGCATCTTAAGCGGATACTTCTTGTTGATCGGCACCAATTGGTTACGCAATGCGTCGTTTGGTGCATGCAGGGACAACGCCAGGGAGACGTCGATGTGCTTGGACAGCTCATCGATCATCGGCACCACACCCGAGGTAGACAGGGTTACGCGGCGCTTGGAGATCCCGTAGCCCAGGTCATCCATCATCAGATGCATGGCAGCCACGACGTTGTCGAAGTTCAGCAGCGGCTCACCCATGCCCATCATCACCACGTTGGTGATGGCACGGTCGGCGGTCGCCGGGATGCTGCCGAACGATTTATTGGCAATCCACACCTGGCCGATGACTTCGGCGGCAGTGAGGTTGCTGTTGAATCCTTGCTTGCCGGTGGAGCAGAAACTGCAATCCAGGGCACAGCCTGCCTGGGACGAAACGCACAAAGTGCCGCGTTTGCCCTGGGGAATGTACACGGTCTCGACGCAGCTGCCGGACGCCACGCGCACCACCCACTTGCGGGTGCCGTCGGTGGAGATGTCCTCGCTGACAACTTCAGGACCGCGAACCTCGGCAATAACCTTGAGCTTGTCGCGCAAGGCCTTGCTGACGTTCGTCATGGCGTCGAAATCATCGACGCCAAGGTGGTGAATCCATTTCATTACCTGACCGGCACGGAAACGCTTCTCCCCGATTGAGTCGAAGAATTTTTCCATTTCCAGCTGAGTCAGACCCAGCAGGTTGGTTTTTACAGTCGATGTAGTCATGGATTCACCTTCACTCTTAAGCCAATGCTTAGCGAGTGGTTACTTCAGTAGCTGCGAAGAAGTACGAGATTTCGCGAGCAGCAGCGGCTTCGGAGTCCGAACCGTGTACAGCGTTGGCGTCGATGGAATCAGCGAAGTCAGCGCGGATGGTACCGGCAGCAGCTTCTTTAGGGTTGGTAGCGCCCATCAGCTCACGGTTCAGAGCGATAGCGTTTTCGCCTTCCAGAACCTGAACGACAACCGGACCGGAGATCATGAAAGCAACCAGGTCGCCGAAGAAACCACGAGCGCTGTGCTCAGCGTAGAAGCCTTCAGCTTCAGCTTTGGACAATTGCTTCAGTTTCGAAGCTACAACGCGCAGGCCAGCTTTTTCAAAACGAGTGGTGATCTCGCCGATAACGTTTTTTGCAACAGCGTCAGGCTTGATGATGGAGAAAGTACGTTGAACAGCCATGGTGTAACTCCAGAAACGGTAATTTGCGAAAAATTAAACCCGCGAATTATACGCGGGTTCTTTGGTATTGCCTAACGGCTTACAGGTCGCGACCCTCCGCCTTCTGTAGGAGCTGCCGAAGGCTGCGATCCTTTGATCCTGGTCTTGCACTTGAGATTCAAGTGGCATCGGAAAAGATCGCAGCCTCGCTTCGCTCGTCAGCTCCTACTCTGCTTCTTCGATCCAGGCGGCCTGAATGGCTTCAAGCACCTTCTCGCCACCGCGGGTCGGATCATCACTGAACTCCGGCAATGCCAGCACCCATTTGTGCAGATCGACGAAGTTCACGTAACGCGGGTCCACATCCGGCTTGGATTCAGCCAGCTGGATCGCGATTTCCAGCACATCAACCCATTTCAGACTCATTTCAATTCCTTGAATCAGTGCGGCGCTTCAGCCGCATGGTTGACCGAGTATTTCGGAATTTCGACAGTCAGATCTTCATTCCCGACGATCGCCTGACAGCCTAGACGCGATTGCGCCTCCAGACCCCAGGCACGATCCAGAAAATCTTCTTCCAGCTCATCCGCTTCTTCCAGCGAGTCAAAGCCTTCACGAATGATGCAATGACAGGTGGTGCAGGCGCAGACGCCGCCACAGGCGCTTTCCATCTCGATATGGTGCTCGTGGGCCAGCTCGAGAATGGATGTGCCAGGCTCAGCCTCCACAACCATACCTTCCGGGCAGAACTTCTCGTGTGGCAGAAAAATGACCTGCGGCATCGTTATTCCTCAATCTCATTCAGGTTGCGCCCCGCCAGCGCGGCTTTCACCGTCGAGTCCAGGCGGCGGGCAGCAAAGGCATCGGTCACTTGCGACAGACGCTTGGTCTGCTGCTCGATGGCGTAACCATCAGTACCTTTCATCAATTCGGTCAGTTCCTGCATCTGCAATTCGATGACCATGCGCTCTTCGGCGTCGAGCAAACGCTCGCCATCGACATCGAGGGCGCCCTGCACCGCTTCGATCAGGCGCTGGGCATCGACCTGCTGTTCACGCAACACCCGAGCGACCTTGTCGTCGTTGGCGTGCTGGAACGAGTCCTTGAGCATTTTGGCGATTTCGCCATCCGTCAGACCGTAGGACGGCTTGACCTGGATGCTGGCCTCAATGCCCGAGCCCAGTTCGCGGGCAGATACACTGAGCAGACCGTCGGCATCGACCTGGAAGGTCACGCGAATCTTCGCCGCACCGGCCACCATCACCGGAATGCCGCGCAATTCGAAGCGTGCCAGGGAGCGGCAGTCGCTGATCAGCTCGCGCTCACCCTGCAATACGTGGATCGCCATGGCCGACTGGCCATCTTTATAAGTCGTGAAGTCCTGAGCTCGGGCGACAGGGATGGTGGTGTTGCGTGGAATCACCTTCTCCATCAGTCCGCCCATGGTTTCCAGCCCCAGGGACAACGGAATCACGTCAAGCAACAGCAACTCATCGCCATCACGCTTGTTGCCAGCCAGGGTATCGGCCTGGATCGCGGCACCGAGGGCCACCACTTGATCCGGATCGATTTCGGTCAACGGTTCGCGACCGAAGGCTTCAGCGACGGCTTCGCGGACGCGAGGCACGCGTGTCGAACCGCCCACCATGACCACCGCGTGCACTTCGTCCAGCTCGATGCCGGAATCACGCACAGCGCGGCGACAGGCTTTCAGGCTGCGAGCAACCATCGGCTCGATCAGCGCATTGAAGGCTTCACGGGTCAGCTCGGCTTTCCAGTCGCCATAAGCAACTTCAACGGACGAGGCATTGGTCAGGGCTTCTTTGGCCGCACAAGCGGTTTGCAGCAGATGGCGTTGCGCACCCGGATCGAGGTCGGCGGACAGACCGGCGCAATCGATGATCCAGCCAGCGATTGCGTGGTCGAAGTCATCGCCGCCCAGCGCGCTGTCGCCGCCGGTAGCCAAAACCTCAAACACGCCGCCGGTCAGACGCAGAATCGAAATATCGAAGGTGCCACCACCCAGGTCATAAATCGCGACCAGGCCTTCAGCTTGTTGATCCAGACCGTAAGCCACAGCAGCGGCGGTCGGCTCATTGAGCAGACGCAGCACATTAAGACCGGCCAGTTTGGCGGCATCCTTGGTGGCTTGACGCTGAGCATCGTCGAAATAGGCCGGAACGGTGATCACCGCGCCTACCAGTTCGCCACCCAACGTCGCTTCGGCGCGCTGACGCAGCACTTTCAGGATATCGGCGGAAACTTCGACCGGGCTTTTCGGGCCCTGAATCGTGTCGATGAACGGCATGTGCGATTCGCCGCCGACAAAGCGGTACGGCAGTTGATCGCCCAATTGCTTGACGTCGGACAGACCACGACCCATCAAGCGCTTGACCGACAGCACGGTGTTCAAAGGATCGGTGGCGGCAGCCAGCTTGGCCGACTCGCCGACTTCGACGCGATCAGCGTGATAGCGCACGGCAGACGGCAGGATGACCTGCCCGTCAGCGTCAGCCAGAGGTTCGGAAAGACCACTGCGCAACGCAGCGACCAGCGAATTGGTAGTGCCCAAGTCGATCCCCACAGCCAGACGACGCTGGTGCGGTTGAGGACTTTGGCCGGGTTCGGCGATCTGCAGTAGGGCCATCGTTATCAGGACTTATCTGTATATCAGGCGTGCGACCGGAGCGGCACTGGGTTAATCGTCGAGGCGCTCTTCTAACTGGCGCACTTCGTAGGTGAGCTTGTCGAGGAACTGCATGCGCCGCATCAGGCGTTCGGCCTGTTCACGTTGCGCTGCATCATCCCAACAGGCAGCGAAGCTTTCGTTCAGTTCATCCTGCGCAGTTTTCAGGCGACGCTTGAACACTGCAACACCCGCCAGGTCGGCGCTGTCTTGCAGGTCTTCGAGCTCTTCACGCAGCTCCATCTGCTGCAGAAGAAACTCCGGATCATGCACCGTGACCTCCAGCGGCAGCTCGCGACCGCCCATGGCGAGCAAGTAACGCGCGCGCTTTGGGGGACTTTTGAGCGTCTGGTAGGCCTCGTTGAGGCTCGCGGATTGCTCTAGCGCCAGCCGCTGCTCGCGCTCGGAAGCGTCTGCAAAGCGGTCCGGATGAACACCGCGCGCCAACTCACGGTAGCGCGTGGCCAACTGATCGAGATCCAGACGGAAGCTCGGTTTCAGCTCAAATAAAGCGAAATGACAAGGAGTACCCACAAGCAGCCTCAGATGTTGAAGCTTTCGCCGCAGCCACATTCACCGCGCACGTTGGGGTTGTTGAACTTGAAGCCTTCGTTCAACCCTTCCTTGACGAAATCGAGTTCGGTGCCGTCCAGGTAGGCCAGGCTTTTCGGGTCGATGATCACTTTCTCGCCGTGACTTTCGAACACCTGATCCTCTGCAACCACCTCGTCGACAAACTCCAGCACGTAGGCAAGGCCGGAACAGCCTGTGGTGCGAACACCCAGACGAATTCCTTCACCTTTGCCGCGCCCGTTGAGGGAGCGTCGCACGTGTTGAGCAGCCGCTTCTGTCATGCTGATAGCCATCGGTGACTCCTTACTCGTCGCCAAAACTTGAAAGTCAGATCAAGCCTTTCTTCTGCTTGTAGTCGCGAACGGCCGCTTTGATAGCGTCTTCAGCAAGTACGGAGCAGTGAATTTTTACTGGCGGCAGAGCCAGCTCTTCAGCCAGCTGAGTGTTTTTGATGGTCTCTGCTTCATCCAGAGTCTTGCCTTTCATCCACTCGGTCGCCAGGGAGCTGGAGGCGATAGCCGAACCGCAACCGTAGGTCTTGAACTTGGCGTCTTCGATGATGCCTTGCTCGTTGACCTTGATCTGCAGACGCATCACGTCGCCGCACGCCGGAGCGCCGACCATGCCGGTGCCGACATCAGGGTCTTCCGCGTCCATCTTGCCGACGTTGCGCGGGTTCTCGTAGTGGTCGATGACCTTTTCGCTGTAAGCCATGATTCTTAATCCTCACTCATCAGAGAGTCGCTCTTAAGCCCTGAAAACCTGCGTCTTACAGGGCCGGTTTGCGGCGACTTGAAATCAGTGTGCCGCCCACTCGATTTTCGAAATGTCGACACCGTCTTTGTACATGTCCCACAGCGGCGACAGAGTGCGCAGCTTGGTAACGGCCTCGCAGACTTTCTGCGCGGCGTAGTCGATTTCTTCTTCGGTGGTGAAACGGCCGAAGGTGAAGCGAATCGAGCTGTGTGCCAGTTCGTCGTTGCGGCCCAGGGCGCGCAGTACGTACGAAGGCTCAAGGGAAGCCGAGGTGCAGGCCGAACCGGACGAAACCGCCAGATCCTTGAGCGCCATGATCAGCGACTCGCCTTCAACGTAGTTGAAGCTCAGGTTCAGGTTGTGCGGTACGCGGGCGGTCATGCTGCCGTTGATGTACAGCTCTTCCAGGCCTTCGACCTGTTTGAAGAAACGGTCACTCAGGGCCTTGATGCGGATGTTCTCGGCAACCATGTCTTCCTTGGCTACGCGAAAGGCTTCGCCCATGCCGACGATCTGGTGGGTCGCCAGGGTGCCCGAACGCATACCGCGTTCGTGACCGCCGCCGTGCATGGTCGCTTCGATGCGAACACGCGGCTTGCGGCTCACGTACAGTGCGCCGATGCCTTTAGGGCCGTAGGTTTTGTGGGCAGAGAACGACATCATGTCGACTTTCAGCTTCGACAGGTCGATATCGACCTTGCCGGTGGACTGAGCAGCGTCGACGTGGAACAGGATGCCCTTGGAACGGGTCAGTTCGCCGATGGCTGCGATGTCGTTGATGGTGCCGATTTCGTTGTTCACGTGCATGACCGAAACCAGGATGGTGTCGTCGCGCAGGGCAGCTTCGATCATCTCCGGGGTGACCAGACCATCAGTGCGAGGCTCGATGTAAGTGACTTCGAAGCCTTCACGCTCCAGTTGGCGCATGGTGTCGAGGACAGCCTTGTGCTCAATCTTGGTGGTGATCAGGTGTTTGCCTTTAGTGGCATAGAAATGCGCCGCACCCTTGATTGCCAGGTTGTCGGACTCGGTGGCACCGGAGGTCCAGACGATTTCACGCGGGTCGGCATTGACCAGGTCAGCGACCTGACGACGAGCGTTTTCGACGGACTCTTCAGCTTTCCAGCCGAACACGTGGGAACGGGACGCCGGGTTACCGAAGTTTCCGTCGACCAGCAGGCATTCACTCATCTTTTGCGCTACACGCGGATCAACCGGGGTGGTCGCAGAGTAATCAAGGTAAATCGGCAATTTCATGGACTATCTCCTAAATCAGGCTGGCTGGCGTGCCGCTAGCTCTTTGGCTGTCATTCGACGGCGGACGCTTCAATCTTGTCCAGGCGCGGCGCTTTGCTGTTGCAACGGCGCTGATCCTGACGCTGGGCTACTTCTTGTACCTCACGGCGAGTGACAAGGTCAGCCAAGCTGATACCGCTCAGAAACTCGTGAATCTGCAGGCTCAGATCGCACCACAAGTGGTGGGTCAGACAGGTGTCGCCTTGATGGCAATCGCCCTGGCCCTGGCATTTGGTGGCATCGACCGATTCGTTAACCGCATCGATCACCTGGGCGACCTGGATACCCTGCATGTCGCGCGACAGCTGATAGCCGCCGCCTGGACCACGGACGCTGGACACCAGATTGCTGCGGCGCAATTTGGCGAAGAGCTGTTCGAGGTAGGACAGGGAGATGCCTTGGCGCTCGGAGATATCGGCCAGGGACACCGGCCCGTGCTGCGCGTGCAACGCCAGGTCAAGCATGGCGGTTACGGCGTATCGGCCTTTTGTAGTCAGTCGCATGGACAATTACCACGGAGTTCAGAATGGGGCGAGTATGCAATTCCCGAGTATTTAAGTCAACTATAAGACCTAGTACTTTAGTCAGGATTACCCGCAAAAGAGCGGCCGCATCATAGCAAAGGCGGGCCGCTTACAGCCAGCAGTACCGCGTTATCGTTCTTCGCGAGCAAGCCCGCTCCCACAAGGACGATGAGCATCCTGTGGGAGCGGGCTTGCTCGCGAAGGGGCCAACTCGGTTTAACTGGCCTGACTCTGATCCTTGTCCTTCACACAGGCAAAGTCTTCTTCACGCAGCTCAGGAAGATCCTTGGCGCAGTAGTTACTGCCCAGATCCTTCAACGCACCGCACATACCCTCCAGACGACCATCAACCGCCTGCAAATGATCGAGCAACTGATTGATGGCACGCGCCACCGGGTCTGGCATGTCTTCGCCAACACCGTAGGCATCGAAACCGATCTTCTCGGCCATGGCCTTGCGCTTGGCGTCCTGCTCTTCATCGGATTTGACGATGATCCGCCCCGGAATACCGACCACTGTCGCCCCGGCCGGCACAGCCTTGGTCACCACAGCATTGGAACCGACCTTGGCCCCGGCGCCGACCGTGAACGGGCCAAGCACCTTGGCGCCCGCCCCTACCACTACACCATCTTCCAGAGTCGGGTGACGCTTGCCCTTGTTCCAACTGGTGCCGCCCAGGGTCACGCCCTGATAAAGGGTGACGTCGTTGCCGATCTCAGCGGTTTCACCGATGACGATGCCCATGCCATGGTCGATAAAGAAGCGACGACCGACCTTGGCACCCGGATGAATCTCGATCCCGGTCAACCACCGACCGAAGTTCGACACCAGTCGCGCCAGCCACTTCCAGCCCATACCCCACAGAGCCGACGACAGGCGATGGATCCAGATGGCGTGCATGCCCGGGTAGCACGTCAGAACTTCAAAGGCGTTGCGCGCTGCCGGATCACGATGGAAAACACTCTGGATATCTTCACGCAAACGCTCGAACATTTTTAATCCTTCCGCTTAAGAAGCTCACCACGGGCCGCTTTCTGGGTTTCCGTGAGGATGCCACGCAATATATTCATTTCCGCCCGGCTGACCGAGCTGCGTCCGTACAACCGGCGCAGGCGCGCCATCAAGTGCCGTGGCTTTTCCGGATCGAGGAATTCAATGGCCACCAGGGTTTGCTCCAGGTGCTCATAGAATCGCTCCAGCTCATCCATGGTCGCCAGCTCACCACTTTTGGTGGACGCCACTTCATCCTTCTCGACCTTGCTCGGCTGGCCTTGGGCCGCGAGCCAGGACATGCGCACTTCATAACTCAACACCTGCACCGCCGCCCCAAGGTTCAGCGAACTGAACTCAGGGTCTGATGGGATGTGCACGTGATAATGACATCGCTGCAGCTCTTCATTGGTCAGACCGGAATCTTCACGACCAAAGACCAAGGCAATCTCGGCACCCTGCGAGGCTTCCTCCACAACCTTCACTCCGCATTCGCGGGGATCGAGCAACGGCCAGGGAATGCGACGGTCACGGGCGCTGGTGCCGAGCACCAGATTGCAGCCAACCAAGGCATCTTCCAAGGTGGCGACGACTTGCGCGTTTTCAAGGATGTCACCGGCACCGGAAGCACGAGCATCGGCTTCGTGATGCGGGAACAACCGCGGTTCGACCAGCACCAGCCGCGACAGGCCCATGTTCTTCATGGCACGCGCAGCCCCGCCGATATTCCCGGGATGGCTGGTATTGACCAGGACGACACGAATGTTATGCAGCAAGGGAGGCGCTCTCGAACACAGAAATGGGGAGCAGAATCTTACAGTTCATCCTACCGTTAAGCTACGAAACCGAACACCGACCTTCACCTGTAGAAAAGTTCTGATAGAATGCCCGGCTTTCTTTAACAACCTTAGGTGACACATCCATGCAGCCCATGCTGAATATCGCGCTGCGCGCCGCCCGCAGCGCCAGTGAATTGATCTTCCGCTCCATCGAGCGCCTGGATACCATCAAGGTCGACGAAAAAGACGCCAAGGATTACGTATCCGAGGTGGATCGCGCCGCCGAACAGAAAATCATCGACGCGCTGCGCAAGGCCTACCCTACCCACGGCATTCTCGGTGAAGAAACCGGCATGCACCCTGGTAGCGGCGAAGGCGAAGAATACCTGTGGATCATCGATCCACTGGACGGCACCACCAACTTCCTGCGCGGCATTCCTCACTTCGCCGTCAGCATCGCCTGCAAATACCGCGGTCGCCTGGAACACGCAGTTGTTCTGGACCCGGTTCGCCAGGAAGAATTCACCGCCAGCCGTGGTCGCGGCGCTCAACTGAACGGTCGTCGTCTGCGCGTCAGCGGCCGTACCAGCCTGGACGGCGCCCTGCTGGGTACCGGCTTCCCGTTCCGCGATGACCAGATGGACAACCTCGACAACTACCTGGGCATGTTCCGCGCCTTGGTTGGCCAGACTGCCGGCATCCGCCGCGCTGGCTCGGCGAGCCTGGACCTGGCTTACGTAGCGGCCGGCCGTTTCGACGCATTCTGGGAGTCGGGCCTGTCCGAGTGGGACATGGCTGCAGGCGCACTGCTGATTCAGGAAGCAGGCGGCCTGGTGAGCGACTTCACCGGCGGTCACGACTTCCTTGAGAAAGGCCACGTCGTTGCCGGTAACACCAAATGCTTCAAAGCAGTACTGACGGCCATCCAGCCGCACCTGCCGGCCTCGCTGAAACGCTAAGCGAGCAGCCAGAAAAGGCACCCCTCGGGGTGCTTTTTTTATGCCTGAAATCCAATCGCCGAAAACACCACAGATCCAATGTGTGCGGGCTTGCTCGCGAAAGCGGTGCGTCATCCAACATAAATGCTGAATGTTACATCGCCTTCGCGAGCAAGCCCGCTCCCACAAGGGATTAGCGGCGGTACATAAATCTCAGGCATCGGCATAGGGGACGACCTTCACAGGCCGCTCCCCTGCCACACCACCCGGCATGCGGGTCCGCACCGGGCGGTTCGAGAGATGGAGGTTATGAGAGACGTACTAATCCCAGCCTGTCGAACCACGCAATAGTAAGCACGCGGTTCAGCTCCAGACGACTGTTATGCCACCAGCGGCAGGTGTTTCCTGCCACCTTCTGTGCCACCTGATTACTCGCGCCAAGTGCTCGCAGCTCACGATACGTCGTCGTTCCGCGCTTCCATTGTTTAAGCTGGATCGCTCGCAACCGGTGTCGTATCCATTCGTCCAGCTCACGCCAGACGGCTGGAGTTTGCGACAACCCGAAGTAAGCTTTCCAACCCAAAATGTAAGGTCGCAGGTCGTCGACAATCAGCTGCAAGCTACGGCCACATGAGCGTCGGGTGTACCAGCGTATTCGTTGCTTGAACTGCTTCTGCGCTTTATAGGACGCATCACGTTTGACCTCACCGCGGGCCGACCACAACTCGTAGCCCAGAAACTTGCGGCCGAACGCACTCGCCACCGCACTCTTGTTCTCGTTGACGCTCAAGTGCAGCTTTTCGTACAGCGTTTGGCCTGCATGGCCCATGTACGGCGCAAGTTAGTCGATGCGCAAAAAGTGCAGCCCAAGGGCAAAGCCGGTCGAGCCGATGTGGCGCTGACGATGATCAACAAGTTGTACGGCATCGAGCGTGGGTTGAAAGAGATGACCGATGAACAGCGTTTTGCCGGTCGCCAGGAACAGAGCTTGCCGGTGCTCAGCCAGTTAAAAAACTGGCTGGAGAAAACTCATCCCCAGGTCACATCACAAAGTGCCTTGGGCAAGGCCGTGGGTTATTTGGCCAGTAACTGGAGCCGGCTGGAGCGTTATATAGAGGCTGGCTTTTTACCAATCGACAACAATGCCGCCGAAAGAGCAATCAAACCGTTTGTGATCGGTCGCAAAGCATGGCTATTCAGCGATACGCCCAAGGGCGCCGCAGCCAGTGCGCAGATCTACAGTCTGGTCGAGACCGCCAAGGCAAACGGCCAGGAGCCCTATACGTGGCTGCGCCATGTACTGGAGCGATTACCGCAGGCTGAGTCGGGTGAAGACGTTGAAGCGCTACTACCCTGGAATTGGAGGGCATCATGAGTATCAATATTGATCATCTGAGTGTCGATGAGTTAGTGACATTGAATCATCACATTATCGAACGGCTGAAGATGCTGGAGTCGTTGGAAGCTCATAAATCGATGATGCAGTTCCATCCAGGAGCACGGGTAAGCTTCGACTCACCCAGTGGTGAGCGCCTGTCCGGTACCGTCATGAAGTTCAACCGCAAGACCGTCACAGTGGTAACCGACACCAGCCAACGCTGGAATATTTCGCCGCACTTGCTTTCACCGATCAAAAACGTACAAGCGGGCACGGTGGTGGATATCAAGCCACAAAAAATGAAGTAGCTGCGCCGCGAATGGCCTCCGCGCCAGCATGATTTGATTCCTCCCCCACCTCAGACGCCGCCTGTTTGGATAGGTGGGGTTTATGGATCAGTTACAAAAAAAGCACCCCGCAGGGTGCTTCTTTTTGAATCTGAATTTCAGCTATTTACTGAGCCGGCTCGTTCTGCCCCAGGATCAGCTTGCCTTCCTTGTCGACCGGAATCTGGTTGCCCGGATCGCGATCCATCCGCACTTTGCCTTCCTTGCCATCCAGTGAATAACGGACGTCATACCCTACGACCTTGTCACTGATGTCATTCACGGTATTACACCGCGTCTGAGTCGTGGTGTAGGTGTCGCGCTCCTGCATGCCTTCCTGAACCTTGTTACCCGCATAACCGCCGCCGACCGCACCGGCCACTGTGGCGATCTTCTTGCCAGTACCGCCGCCGATCTGATTACCCAACAGACCACCAGCCAGCGCACCGACCACCGTACCGGCGATCTGGTGTTGATCTTTCACCGGCGCTTGCCGGGTTACTGCAACGTCCTTGCATACTTCACGTGGCGTCTTGATTTGTGTCTTGACCGGTTCAACGGCCAGAACTTGCGCATACTCAGGGCCGCTTTTTTTAACCAGGCTGTAGGTGGCAACAGCACCCCCGGCCGTCACACCAACAGCACCCAATACTGCACCAACCAGCATCGACTTGTTCACATGAACCTCCTGACCATCACATGCGGGACAAGCCCGCGCTTCTCCCAGCCTTGGAGCATAAAAAAAGGCGCGAGTTCAATACTCGCGCCTTTTCGGCCGACAGCTGGAAAACGATAGCCGTTATGGGCGGTCGTCGACTTCCTTATCGGTAGCCACTGTAGGAATCAGATCCTCAGTGCTCAGGTTCAGCCAGATCAGCACGACGTTGGCGATGTAGATCGACGAGTACGTACCCGCCAACACACCGATAAACAGCGCGATGGAGAAGCCGAACAGGTTGTCGCCACCAAAGAACAACAGGGCCGCGATCGCCAGCAAGGTGGAGATCGACGTCGCCATGGTCCGCAGCAGGGTCTGGGTGGTCGAGATGTTGATGTTCTCGATCAGGGTCGCCTTGCGCAGTACGCGGAAGTTCTCACGAACCCGGTCGAATACCACGATGGTGTCGTTGAGCGAGTAACCAATGATCGCCAGTACCGCCGCCAGCACCGTCAGGTCGAAGGTGATCTGGAAGAATGACAGGATACCGACGGTCACGATCACGTCGTGAATCAACGAAACGATGGCACCGACCGCGAACTTCCACTGAAAGCGGAAAGCCAGGTAGATCAGGATGCCGCCCAACGCCATCAGCATGCCGAGGCCGCCTTGATCGCGCAGCTCTTCACCGACCTGAGGGCCGACGAATTCGACGCGCTTGACCACCGCAGGGTTGTCGCCACCGACCTTTTGCAAGGCCTCGGCCACCTGGTGACCCAACTGCGGGTCTTCACCTGGCATACGTACCAGCAAATCGGTAGTCGCACCGAAGCTCTGTACGATCGCCTCGTGATAACCCGATGCAACCAGCTGCTCACGCACCTTGGTGACATCGGCCGGACGCTCGTAGGTCAGCTCGATGAGCGTACCGCCGGTGAAGTCCAGACCCCAGTTCATGCCCTTGGTGGCGACGCTGAACAAAGCCAGCGCGGTAAGGAACAATGTGACGCCGAACGCAAAGTTGCGAACGCCCATGAAGTTGATTGTACGTAACATGGCAGCCCCTTAAATCCACAACTTCTTGAAGTCACGACCGCCGAAGATCAGGTTGACCATCGCGCGGGTCACCATGATGGCCGTGAACATCGAGGTAAAGATCCCGAGGGACATGGTCACTGCGAAACCTTTGACCGGGCCGGTGCCCATCGCAAAGAGAATCCCGCCGACCAACAAGGTTGTCAGGTTGGCGTCGAGAATCGCGGTGAATGCCCGGCCGAAGCCTTCGTTGATTGCCCGTTGTACGGTCATGCCAGCCGCAATCTCTTCACGTATCCGCGAGAAGATCAGAACGTTGGCGTCGACGGCCATACCCATGGTCAACACGATACCGGCGATACCCGGCAGGGTCAGCGTTGCACCCAGCAGCGACATCAGGGCCAGCAGCAGCACCATGTTCACCGCCAGCGCGACGGTGGCGATGATGCCGAAGAAGCGGTAGATGGCCATGATAAACAGCGAGACAAACAGCATGCCCCACAGCGATGCATCGATACCTTTGACGATGTTGTCGGCACCCAGGCTCGGGCCAATGGTACGTTCTTCAGCGAAGTACATCGGGGCAGCCAGACCACCGGCACGCAGCAGCAGCGCCAGTTCGGACGACTCGCCCTGGCCGTTCAGGCCGGTAATACGGAACTGAGCACCCAGCGGCGACTGGATGGTCGCCAGGCTGATGATCTTTTTCTCTTCCTTGAACGTCTGGACCGGCACGTCTTTCTCGACGCCATTGACCACTTGCTTGACGTAAGTGGTAACCGGACGTTGCTCGATAAAGATCACTGCCATGCTGCGACCAACGTTGCTGCGAGTCGCACGACTCATCAGCTCACCACCATGGCCATCCAGACGGATGTTCACTTCTGGCGTGCCGTGCTCGCCGAAGCCAGCCTTGGCGTCAGTCACCTGGTCGCCAGTGATGATCAGGCCACGCTCAATCTGAGCAGGCGGACGCTTGCCTTCACGGAACTCGAAGGTCTCGGAAGAGGCTTTCGAAGCACCCGGCTCAGCAGCCAGACGAAACTCAAGGTTGGCCGTCTTGCCGAGGATACGCTTGGCTTCGGCGGTGTCCTGCACGCCCGGCAGCTCAACCACGATGCGGTTGGCGCCCTGACGCTGAACAATCGGTTCGGCAACACCCAGCTCGTTGACGCGGTTACGTACCGTGGTCAAGTTCTGCTTGATGGAGTATTCGCGGATTTCCGCCAGCTTGGCCGGGGTCATCGCCAGACGCAGCACCGGTTGGCCATTGAGGTCGGCCGGAACAATGTCGAAATCGTTGAAGCTCTTGCGGATCAGCGTACGGGCTTGTTCGCGGGTTGCTTCATCAGTGAAGCCCAGCTGAATGGCACCGTTGAGTTGCGGCAGGCTGCGATAGCGCAGTTTCTCTTTACGCAACAGGCTCTTGACGTCGCCTTCGTACACTTTCAAGCGCGCGTCGAGGGCTTTGTCCATGTCCACTTCCAGCAGGAAGTGCACACCACCGGACAAGTCCAGACCCAGCTTCATCGGGTGCGCGGCCAGGCTGCGCAGCCATTGCGGGGTGGTTTGTGCCAGGTTCAGTGCAACGACGTAGTCATCACCCAATGCCTTGCGCACGACGTCCTTGGCAGGTAGCTGATCTTCAGCCTTGGTCAGACGAATCAAACCGCCCTTGCCGTTGGCGGCCAAAGTGGCAGCCTTGACGTTGATCCCGGACTCCTTGAGCGCAGCGCTCACACGGTCCAGATCAGCCTGATTGACCAACAGTGCGGTACTTGCACCGCTGACCTGAATAGCCGGGTCATCAGGATATAGATTGGGAGCGGAATAAATCAGACCGACCGCCAGCACCGCCAGGATCAGAATGTATTTCCACAGAGGGTATTTGTTCAGCATCACGCCGCCCGCTTATGACGCGGGGCGCCTTGCGCGCCCCGTCGATTGAGTAGAAGTTGAAACTTAGATCGCTTTCAGCGTGCCTTTTGGCAGCGTGGCGGCAATGGCGCCTTTCTGGAACTTCATTTCGATGGTGTCGGAAACTTCCAGAACAACGAAGTCGTCTGCCACTTTAGTGATCTTGCCGGCGATACCACCGGTGGTCACAACTTCGTCGCCTTTCTGCAGGCTGCTCAGCAGGTTTTTCTGCTCTTTGGCGCGCTTGGCCTGTGGACGCCAGATCATCAGGTAGAAGATGACCAGGAAACCGACCAGGAAAATCCACTCAAAACCACCACCCATAGGGCCGGCAGCAGCCGGTGCAGCAGCGTCAGCCATGGCATTAGAGATAAAAAAGCTCATTTAGCACTCCAGTTGCAAATGTTGAATCTTGGGGTCAGAAAACTCAGTCCAAAGGCGGAACAGGTAACCCGCGTTTGGCGTAGAAGGCATCGACAAAGGCGGCCAATGTACCCTGTTGAATAGCCTCGCGCAAACCAGCCATAAGCACCTGGTAATGGCGCAAATTGTGGATGGTATTCAACATGCTACCCAGCATTTCGCCGCACTTGTCCAGATGGTGCAGATAAGCACGGGAGAAGTTCTGGCAAGTGTAGCAATCGCAGGTCGGATCCAGCGGCGAATCATCATGGCGATGGAACGCGTTACGGATCTTCAGCACGCCTGTATCAATGAACAGATGCCCATTGCGGGCATTACGGGTTGGCATCACGCAATCGAACATGTCCACACCGCGGCGCACACCCTCAACCAGATCTTCCGGTTTGCCAACGCCCATAAGGTAACGAGGTTTGTCAGCCGGCATCTGACCCGGCAGGTAATCCAGGACCTTGATCATCTCGTGTTTCGGCTCGCCCACCGACAGACCGCCAATGGCCAGACCATCGAAACCGATATTGTCGAGACCTTCCAGGGAGCGCATGCGCAAATCCTGGTGCATACCGCCCTGAACGATGCCGAACAGCGCCGCCGTATTGTCGCCATGGGCTTCTTTCGAACGCTTGGCCCAACGCAACGACAGCTCCATCGATACCCGCGCGACGTCTTCGTCAGCCGGGTACGGGGTGCATTCGTCAAAGATCATCACGATGTCCGAGCCCAGATCACGCTGGACCTGCATCGACTCTTCCGGGCCCATGAACACTTTGGCGCCGTCGACAGGAGAAGCGAAGGTCACGCCCTCCTCCTTGATCTTGCGCATCGCGCCCAGGCTGAACACCTGGAAACCGCCGGAGTCGGTCAGAATCGGGCCTTTCCACTGCATGAAATCGTGCAGGTCGCCGTGTTTCTTGATCACTTCGGTGCCAGGACGCAGCCACAAGTGGAAGGTGTTACCCAGAATGATTTCCGCGCCGGTCGCGGTGATATCCCGCGGCAGCATGCCCTTGACGGTGCCATACGTGCCTACTGGCATGAACGCCGGGGTCTCGACGGTACCGCGCGGGAAGGTCAAACGACCGCGACGAGCCTTGCCGTCAGTGGCCAGCAGTTCAAACGACATACGACTCATACTGTTTCCTCAGGGCCGCGTGGCGCCGGATTACGGGTGATAAACATCGCATCACCGTAGCTGAAAAAGCGGTAACCATGCTCCACCGCTGCTTTATAGGCAGCCATGGCTTCGGGATAACCGGCGAACGCCGAAACCAGCATCAACAGCGTGGATTCGGGCAAATGGAAGTTGGTGACCAGGGCATCGACCACATGAAACGGCCGGCCTGGGTAGATAAAGATGTCGGTGTCGCCACTGAACGGCTTGAGCACGCCATCGCGTGCGGCACTTTCCAGGGAACGCACGCTGGTGGTCCCCACAGCCACCACACGACCACCGCGAGCACGGCAAGCCGCAACTGCATCGACCACGTCCTGGCCGACTTCCAGCCATTCGCTGTGCATGTGGTGATCTTCGATCTTCTCGACGCGCACCGGCTGGAAGGTGCCAGCGCCGACGTGCAAGGTCACGAACGCCGTCTCGACGCCCTTGGCGGCAATCGCCTCCATCAGCGGCTGATCGAAATGCAGCCCCGCCGTCGGCGCCGCTACCGCGCCCAAACGCTCGGCGTAGACCGTCTGATAACGCTCGCGGTCCGAGCCTTCATCCGGGCGGTCTATATAAGGAGGCAACGGCATGTGCCCGACGCGATCGAGCAGCGGCAACACCTCTTCGGCGAACCCCAACTCGAACAACGCATCATGACGCGCCAGCATCTCGGCTTCGCCACCGCCATCAATCAGGATCTTCGACCCCGGCTTCGGCGACTTGCTGGAACGCACATGGGCCAGCACGCGATGACTGTCCAGCACCCGCTCCACCAGGATTTCCAGCTTTCCGCCGGAAGCCTTCTGGCCAAACAGCCGCGCCGGAATCACCCGGGTATTGTTGAACACCATCAAATCGCCCGGGCGCAAATGCTCGAGCAAATCAGTGAATTGACGGTGTGCCAGGGCGCCGCTGACCCCATCAAGGGTCAACAGGCGACTGTTGCGACGCTCGGCCAAAGGGTGGCGAGCGATCAGCGAATCAGGGAGTTCGAAAGTAAAGTCAGCAACGCGCATGATGGGGTTCGTCTAGCAGGGGCCGGAAGTCTAGCCGAAATAGTGAAAATTCTCTATGTACCTGATTGACCGACGGTAATCTCATCTCTATACTTCGCCGCCATTGAGCCCTGATGGCGGAATTGGTAGACGCGGCGGATTCAAAATCCGTTTTCGCAAGAAGTGGGAGTTCGAGTCTCCCTCGGGGCACCAAAATTAAGAAAGGTCTTGCTTAGCAAGGCCTTTTTTTTCGCCTACAGAAAAGCCACCCCGCCCCCGTAGGAGCTGCCGAAGGCTGCGATCTTTTGATCTTGCTCTTCAACGCCACAACCCGAAACCGCTCGGCTAACGAATCAAGGATTCACACAATGGAATTGCCACTGGAAACCGTTGCCCTTTTCGCCCTCAAGCTGGCTTATGAGCGGGAAGGAGAAAGTCCGATTCTGCGGGATGATCCGATCATGAGTGATTATGAGCGGGAGGTGTTTGGGTTGTTGGTGCGGCGGGGGGATGTTGAGGGGATTCAGTTTAGGGTGGCGCACTGTGTAGGTTTGGCGCTGGACGCTATAGGCGGGGCTGAGACGCCGCTAGGGCGAGAGCTGCAACGGTTGTCAGCTGATTTCAGCAGTGCGCGGACAATGAAGCAGCTTAATGCGCCGCTCATTGCGCTTAAGGATTACCTAAAAGACATTCAATGAGTGAGCGGGTCAGGGCAAATTTGGTAACCCTTTACACCGACTAGTAGTGGCTGGGGTCTTGGCTGATATGGAAATATATCTGCCCACTTTTCAATTGCGTCAGAAGACAGCAACGAAAGACTTTTTCGGCATCACAAGGACGTATCAATGCGGCAAATCGCCCTTAGCAACAAGCCACTCAGAGGCATTCCCCGCCGCCTTCGCGCTCTGGAACGCTGGGCCTCCAGTTTTCGCGACGAGTTTCACCCGCGATCTGGGCACAAGGAGTGCTACACACATTGGAAGATCCCGGTGCACGCGGCATTGGTTGAAGGCCCTCAAGCCAGGATCGAAGTTCAGGCCTTCTGCATTCAGCAACTGCTCGAAGCCGCTGGCCACCTGTCCAACGCTGCAGACCACTCACAAGGCTACTACCGCGTCGCTTGTTTGCTGGTGTGGCCATGGGTTCATCAGAGCGAGATCACCCTCTTCTATGACCGGGACTATTATCTGGGTTTTCTCGGTGAAACTAACGCTCTCATGCCAGAGCGGATCAGTCATGCTCTTGCGCTGCACAAGCCAGTGAATTTCATCGAGCACGGGCATGACGTAACTCAACCTGACGATGAAGTCGCAGTACAGTGGTGGTGCATCGGGGAACCGGCCTGACGGCTTTGGCGAGCTGGCTCGCTCCCACACGGATTGTGGTGAGCTGACAGGCATTGCTTGACCCGAGTGCGTGAATAATAAATCTGTCCCCTTTTCCACGCCTTTTCCTCGCTAGCTGTACCGCCTGACAAACAGATTTACTCCCTCAAGCATCAATGAAATTCTCTTCCGATCACTTACCTCATCCCAAGTCCCATGAGCCGCGGCATTACGAACGCCACCCCAAGACTCAATATCTTTCACATCTTGTTTCGATACCTCTTCAGCTGTACGAAGTGCCTGTGCGTATGTGCTGATGCTCGGTTTTTTTCCATTTAGGTCTATACCCTTATCTTCGACCCAGGTGCGAAGAAACTCTTCGAGCGTCGCGCCAATCAACACGGCTGCGGCTGCAGGATGGCAATCAGCTCTTTCCAGTAGAGCATGTGCCTGTTGCAGAAAGTCGGACACAACATCTATTTCAGCCTGCCTCTTGGGCGATAGCTCGTCATGAAGCCCCGCTTCTATGTACGAAATGAAAGCATTGAGAACGGCCCTTGCTCCACGAATTCCGGAATCCGGGCTGAATCCAGCAAGAGCACATGCTTGTTTGTAAAACTCGCTGTCCTGTCCAGCGTAAGCCCGAAAAAACTCGCGTATCGCGGAAAGTACACCCAAGAAATGCATTTGCGACTGAGCGGGGATCTCGTCGACCAACTCTATGAGCAGTCGTGCCTTTTCAACTAGCTGCTCTGATGTCATGTATTATCTCCTCCTGCGTTCAGTTTTTTCATTTTGGTTCAAGTGGAGCGCCCTTAAATAATAAATCTGAACCCTTTCCAGATAATAAAAGTAAAACTCCTTTCATAGTTGTGCATAGGCCTTATCGAAATTCTCAAAAGCTTGCTCGACCTTGTATCGAAGCATTAAAGACGCAGAAAGTTTCACCATCGCCTCGAATAGCATGTGCCCTGATGGAACCTCACACTGACCAACGCAACGACCGGAAAAATCGCCGGGCTCATACGCATAGACCGTGTAGAAAACACCGCGAGGCTCTCGATTTAATCCGACGATGATATGCGTAACCGAGCTATCCCTAACGCTGGACTCAGGCAGTGAAAACTCCAATACATCTTCAAACGGAATTAACAAAGCAGAAGCAGACATTACAAAAAGACTCGCAACATCTAGCGACTCTTCTACGGACTTAAGGTCAGGGGCTTTGTATTCGTGCTCAAGAATATTTCGAATGTCGACTACTTTGCGCAAAAGGCTTGGTGCCAAAAGACCGAGCGCCCGCAATCGCTCTATTTTCTTCGGAACATTCCATCTGAGTGACGGATAACCAAAAGAAATCAGCAATTGATCAAGCTGACAGACAATCGCTCGTTTCGCATTGGTCGTTGCGTTAAAAAGCGCAGATAGACCGCCCCGCTCAAAATCGTCTTCTGCCAAGCTCAAGAAGTCGACAGGCGAAGTTTTGAACTCCGTCATCGTGAAACTGCCACCACCTGACGCTACTGCACACTTGCTCATATCGAATTCATGAGCGAGGCAAAACTCTTTGATATCCATCTTATGACCGAGCTGATGGGCAGCCCTAAGGGCCGCAGAAAAAATAGTCTATCAGTGACGCTACCGGGATGGTCGTACTGGCGATTTTGATAAGCGAACGATCATCAAGATTGCATAACAGCACCTACTTATGCGGTAGCTACTTGCCGGTTAGACCATAGCCGGTTTTGGCTTCAACCCAGTTGTTATTGAAGGAGACTGCAACGTCGTTGAGAACCGTAATAGCGTCCTCAAGCCGGAAATGAGGAGGAATCTCATTTTTCAGCTCGGGTGGTTAGGAATGACGTCGTCGAGGTTGCAGGAACAGAATCTGCACGATACCCTCCCACCGTCGCTGCCAATTCAGCGACCGGGTGTGGAAACCCGTGTAATTCAAGGCGCAACAGCGCCCCCATCACGTCTGCCGGCGCTTTTTTTATGCCTGCGGCGTGAGTTATGGCGGCTGTGCGTGGGACGTCTTCGGGCGTGCCGGTTTCCTTGATTCCCGGTTTTCCACCCTGCGCACAGCTGTCACCCATTCGTGTGGAAACGAATGCGGCAGCTTCACATATCAAGGAGTCTGATAATGCGCAGCATCAATCCGTACAAAATTTGGCTGTTCCCTCTACGCAATTCCCAATCGCGTAACGCCCCACCATCCACCCTCTCCCACCGCCTCTCCGTCCTCGGAGGTGGCCAATGACCGATCAACCCGAACTCAAAACCATCGGCTTAACCCCCGCCATCTACTGCTCCGATCAACCACTATTCCATGTCACTCGCGGCGTCCCCCTCGGCGATGCGTTATCGATGGCTTCTGACTTCCTGTTCCTAGCCAAGAAGCTGAACGAAGATGCCGCCTACACCACAGACACCGACCGTCACTCCTGGGCCGCGCATTATTTGACGGCGATGAGTAAGGCGGTGGTGGATGATGCGGTGAAGGTGCTGAATCGGGATCGGGACAATGAGATGGCGTCTAAGCGGGCGGGGGCGAAGGCTGAAGCTTAGTGTTTGAGGCCTGTGGGGTGTGGGTGGCTTGCGATAGTGGCAGCTGATTCAGCATTTGTGTTGGTTGGGCTGGCGCTATCGCGAGCAGGCTCGCTCCCACAGGGATTGCAGTGAGCTACAGGCATTATTTGGCCCGACTAGGTGGCTGGGTTGTCATTGCGGGGCATCTTCAGCATTGATGGTGGCTGATCCGGCGCTTTCGCGAGCAAGCTCGCTCCCACAGGGGGGGGTTGTGGGGTGATTGGGATTTTGGATTTGGCCTCGAGGTTTTTCGGGTTTTTTTATTATTTGGCTCGGGGTGAATGGCTTTCGGTTTACAGCGGGATAGATCAACGCATCTGCACCCTGGAATGCTCACGGATCTGATGCTGTTTCTTGCCTGTAATGCTTGCTATACATCAGGCATCGACAGGCCCTCAGGGCATTAGGCCGGTGAGTGAACGCCCGCACCCCACTCATCTAGACTTAATGGATAGTCGTAGGCAGAACCGAACACGTCGCTTTGGTGCAGTTCGATCAATAGCAGCGTGGCAAGCTGCCTTAATGCCCTTATAGAGGTGCGGCAAAGACCGCGCCGGGCACAACAAGATGCCCGCTCAGGGTGCCCTGGCCAACGGCCTGAAATTGCCACGATACCGTGACGTGGTGTGAGTGCCGCAGCCGACACTTTCGGACGACCGACAACCCTCTGGTTTGTCCGTGACCGTGAGGAATGCTGAATGCCTGATGAGATGTTGCAATTGCCTATGGTCAACAGCGTGCTGGAGCGCCACAAGGGCTCTGCGGGTGCACTGTTGCCGATTCTTCATGAGATTCAGGCGGGCATCGGTTATATCCCCGATGCCGCCATCCCCGAGATTGCCCACGCGCTGAACCTGAGTCAGGCCGAGGTTCGCGGGGTGATCAGCTTTTACCATGACTTCCGTACCGCGCCTCCGGCCCGGCATATCCTGCGTCTGTGCCGGGCTGAGTCCTGCAAGAGTCGCGGCGCCGAGCAGTTGGCCGCGCAGTTACGCGAACGTCTGCAGCTGGACGACCATGGCAGCAGCGCCGACGGCAGCATCAGTTTGCGCCCGGTGTATTGCCTCGGCGCCTGCGCCTGTTCGCCCGCGCTGGAGCTGGATGGTCAGGTGCATGCGCGGCTCAGTGCCGAGCGTCTGGATGCCCTGCTTGATGCTTGCCGGGAGGACGCATGATGTCGCGCCTCTATCTGCCCAGTGATTCTCTGGCCCGCGCCGTGGGTGCCGACGAAGTGGCGGTCGCCCTTGCCGCGAAGGCCCAGGAACACAATCTGCCGCTGGACCTGCAACGCACCAGCTCGCGCGGCCTGTATTGGCTTGAACCGCTGCTGGAAATGGACACCCCGCAAGGCCGGATCGGCTTTGGCCCGCTGACTGCGGCCGATGTGCCATCCGTGCTCGAAGCGCTGCAGGGCGAGCCGTCTGCTCATCCGCTGGCCTTGGGGTTGGTGGAGGAATTGCCTTATCTGAAGACGCAACAACGCCTGCTGTTTGCCCGCGCCGGCATCACCCGGCCGCTTTACCTCGACGATTACCGGGATCACGGCGGTTTCGAGGGGTTGAAAAGGGCCGTCGCCATCGGTGGCGAACAGACCGCGACCGCGGTGTTCGATTCAGGCCTGCGTGGCCGTGGCGGCGCAGCCTTCCCCGCCGGGATCAAATGGCGCACGGTGCGCGCCACCCAGGCTGCTCAGAAGTACATTGTGTGCAACGCCGACGAAGGCGACTCAGGCACCTTCGCCGATCGCATGTTGATGGAAGGCGACCCCTTCCTGCTGATCGAAGGCATGGCCATTGCCGGCATCACCGTCGGCGCCAGTTACGGCTACATCTATGTGCGCTCGGAATACCCGGATGCCGTGGCGACACTGCGTGCGGCACTGGACATCGCCCGGACCGCCGGTTACCTCGGCGCCAATATCGGCGGCAGCGGCCAGGCCTTCGATATGGAAGTGCGGGTCGGTGCCGGCGCTTACATCTGCGGTGAGGAAACCGCGCTGCTGGACTCGCTCGAAGGCAAGCGCGGAATCGTCCGCGCCAAACCACCGATCCCCGCTTTGAAGGGTTTGTTTGGCCTGCCGACGCTGGTGCACAACGTGCTGACCCTGGCCTCGGTGCCGCTGATTCTGGCCAAAGGTGCGCAGTTCTATCGCGATTACGGCATGGGCCGCTCCCTGGGCACCATGCCTTTCCAGCTGGCGGGCAATATTCGTCGCGGTGGCCTGGTGGAACGGGCTTTTGGCCTGACCCTGCGGGAACTGGTGGAAGACTACGGCGGTGGTACCGCCAGTGGCCGGCCGCTGAAAGCCGCTCAGGTTGGCGGCCCGCTCGGTGCCTGGGTGCCACCGTCGCAATTCGACACGCCGCTGGATTACGAAGCCTTCGCGGGCATCGGCGCGATGCTCGGTCACGGCGGTGTGGTGGTGGCTGACGACAGCCTGGACATGGCCCACATGGCGCGCTTCGCCATGCAGTTCTGCGCCGAGGAATCCTGTGGCAAATGCACCCCGTGCCGCATCGGCTCGACCCGGGGCGTGGAGGTGATCGACCGCCTGCTGGCTGCGCCTGACCAGAGCGGTCGTGATGAGCAGGTGATCATCCTCAAGGACCTGTGCGACACCCTGCAATACGGTTCGCTGTGCGCGTTGGGCGGCATGGTCTCCTTTCCGGTAGCCAGCGCCCTCAAGCACTTCCCCGCCGACTTCGGTCTGCAAGCCTCGGAGGCCGACCAATGATCACCCTCTTCGACCCGAACACCGATATCGATCTTGGCACTCCGGCCCGCGACAGCCAGGTGCAGGTCACCCTGAACATCGATGGCCGCAGCATCAGCGTGCCCGAAGGCACTTCGGTGATGCGCGCCGCCGCGCTGCTGGGCACCACCATTCCTAAACTGTGCGCCACCGACAGCCTGGAAGCCTTCGGCTCCTGCCGCATGTGCTTGGTGGAGATCGATGGCATGCGCGGCTACCCGGCGTCCTGCACCACGCCGGTCAGCGAAGGCATGAGCGTGCACACCCAGACGCCAAAACTCGCGACCCTGCGCCGCAACGTCATGGAGCTGTACATCTCCGATCACCCGCTGGACTGCCTGACCTGCTCGGCCAACGGCAACTGCGAGCTGCAAACCGTCGCCGGTCAGGTTGGCCTGCGGGAGGTGCGTTACGGCTATGAAGGCGACAACCATCTGGCCGACACGAAGGACACCTCCAACCCCTACTTCGACTTCGACCCGAGCAAGTGCATCGTCTGCAACCGTTGCGTGCGCGCCTGCGAGGAAACCCAAGGCACCTTCGCCCTGACCATTACCGGGCGCGGGTTTGAATCCCGGGTTGCGGCCGCCGGTGGCGAGAACTTCCTCGATTCGGAATGTGTGTCCTGCGGCGCCTGTGTACAGGCCTGTCCGACCGCAACCCTGATGGAAAAAAGCGTGGTCGAACTGGGTCAGCCCGAACGCAGCGTGATCACCACCTGTGCCTATTGCGGCGTGGGCTGCTCGTTCCGCGCCGAGATGAAAGGCGACAAGCTGGTGCGCATGGTTCCCGACAAGAATGGCCAGGCCAACCACGGCCACTCCTGCGTCAAAGGACGCTTTGCCTGGGGCTACGCCACCCACCCGGATCGCATCACCAAGCCGATGATCCGCAAACACATCAACGATCCCTGGCAGGAAGTCAGCTGGGATGAAGCGGTGACCTACGCCGCCAGCGAATTCCGCCGGTTGCAGCAAAAATATGGCCGCGACTCCATTGGTGGCATCACCTCCAGCCGTTGCACCAACGAAGAAACCTACCTGGTGCAAAAACTGGTGCGCGCCGCGTTCGGCAACAACAACGTCGACACCTGTGCGCGGGTTTGCCACTCGCCGACCGGCTATGGCCTGAAACAAACCCTTGGCGAGTCCGCCGGCACCCAGAGTTTCGATTCGGTGATGCAGGCCGACGTGATCCTGGTGATGGGCGCCAACCCCAGTGACGCCCACCCGGTGTTCGCCTCCCAGCTCAAACGCCGCCTGCGTGAAGGCGCGCGACTGATTGTCATCGATCCGCGACGCATTGATCTGGTGGACTCGGTGCATGCCCGCGCCGAACTGCACCTGGCCCTGCGCCCGGGCACCAACGTCGCCATGCTCAACGCCCTGGCCCACGTCATCGTCACCGAAGGCCTGTTGAACCAAGCCTTTATCGACGCCCGTTGCGAGGATAACGAATTCGCCCACTGGCGCGAGTTCGTCAGCCGCGCGGAAAACTCGCCGGAAGTCCTTGGCGCCATCTGCGGCGTAGAACCCGCCGACATCCGCGCCGCCGCCCGTTTGTATGCCACGGGAGGCAACGCGGCGATCTACTACGGCCTGGGCGTCACCGAACACAGCCAGGGCAGCACCGCGGTCATGGGCATCGCCAACCTGGCCATGGCCACCGGCAACATCGGCCGCGAAGGCGTGGGCGTGAACCCGCTGCGTGGTCAGAACAACGTTCAGGGCTCCTGCGACATGGGTTCTTTCCCCCACGAGCTGCCCGGCTACCGACACATCTCCAACGAGGTGGTACGGACGCAGTTCGAACAGGCCTGGAATGTCACCCTGCAACCCGACCCGGGCCTGCGCATCCCCAACATGTTCGAAGCCGCCCTCAGCGGCAGCTTCAAGGGCCTGTATTGCCAGGGCGAGGACATCGCCCAGAGCGACCCGAATACCCAACACGTCACCGCAGCCCTGTCCGCCATGGAGTGCATCGTGGTGCAGGACATTTTCCTCAACGAAACCGCCAAGTTCGCCCACGTGTTCCTGCCGGGCTGCTCGTTCCTGGAAAAAGACGGCACCTTCACCAACGCCGAGCGACGCATCTCCCGGGTGCGCAAAGTCATGGAGCCTCTGGGCGGCAAGGCCGACTGGGAAGGCACCGTGGCCCTGGCCAACGCTCTGGGCTACCCGATGAACTACAAGCACCCGTCGGAAATCATGGATGAAATCGCCAGCCTGACGCCGACCTTCACCAACGTCAGCTACACCGAACTGGACCGCCACGGCAGCCTGCAATGGCCGTGCAACGCCGCGGCACCGGACGGCACGCCGACCATGCACATCGAGGAATTCGTGCGCGGCAAGGGGCGTTTCATGCTCACCGGCTACGTGCCTACCGAGGAGAAGGTCAACAATCGCTATCCGCTTCTGCTGACTACCGGGCGCATCCTCAGCCAGTACAACGTCGGCGCCCAGACACGGCGTACCGACAACGTCGCCTGGCACGATGAAGACCGCCTGGAAATCCACCCCACCGACGCCGAAAGCCGTGGCATCAACGAAGGTGACTGGGTCGGCATCGGCAGCCGCGCCGGACAGACCGTACTGCGTGCGCGGGTCACCGAACGGGTCGCCCCGGGCGTGGTGTACACCACGTTCCACTTCCCGGAATCGGGGGCCAACGTCATCACCACCGACAACTCCGACTGGGCGACCAACTGTCCGGAGTACAAGGTCACCGCCGTGGAAGTCAGCCGCGTCTACCACCCTTCCGAGTGGCAAAAACGCTATCAGGAGTTCAGCGACAACCAGCACCGTCTGCTCAACGAACGCCGTCAGGCGCGTGGCACTAAAGCCGAGGTACGCCGATGAGCACTGAAAATCTGATCAAAATGGCCAACCAGATCGCCCAGTACTTCGCCAGCCAACCGGACCAGCAACAGGCCGTGCTCGGCGTGCGTAATCACCTGCAGATGTACTGGACGCCCGGCATGCGCAAGGAATTGCTGGCCTGGCAGACCGAGCATCAGGGGGCAGACTTGCACCCACTGGCGCAGGCTGCGGTCAGTGGGGCGGGCTGGGAGGCTTAGGTTCACACGATCCCTTGGAATTGCCCCTTGGGCGAAGGGGCTAATACCGGTCAGTTAAGGGGGTAAACACCGCAACCTGTGGGAGGAGCGAGCTTGCTCCGGGCGGCGTTCCGACGATAGCGGCAGTTCAGTCTGCATTGATGTTGAATGTAGCGCCGCCATCGCGAGCAAGCTCGCTCCCACAACCATGCCTTTACGCCAGCTGCGCTATCATCGCCCGCTCCTCTGCGCCCGGTGTCTTGAACCTGCATGTCTATTTCTTCACCATTACCTGATGATCAACACTCACTGCCACCGGTCCTGGTCGGGCCGCTGTTGCGGCGTCTGGAACCCACGCGGCTGGTGATGTGGCTGGTGGGGTCGCGGGCATTGTCGCTGAGGTTGCGCCTGCAAGATCGCGACGCTATCCACCTCGACGCGAGTCAGTGCACGGTCATTGCGGTGGGCACCCAGGCCTTTGTTCATTTGATCGATGTGTCGCTGGACACCGCCCTGCCCTGCGACACGTTAATCGAATACGACCTGTTGATTGACGACGCTGGCGCAGGCATCGCCGATTGGGCTCCGCACTTGCTGTACGGCGACGCCCGTTGCCCAAACTTCGTCCTGCGTAAACGGGCCGATCATCTGTTGCACGGTTCTTGCCGCAAACCTCACCATCCGGCCCCGGACGGTTTGCTGTGCGTCGATCGTTTGCTGGAGGCGGAGCCGGATGCACACAAACGTCCGGCGCTGTTGATGATGAGTGGTGATCAGGTTTATGCCGACGATGTCGCGGGCCCAATGCTGCGAGCCATCCATGCCTTGATCAAGCGCTTGGGGCTGTTCGAAGAGCACCTCGAAGGCGCGGTGGTCAGTGACAGCGCCAAACTCTACGAGCACCCCGCCAGCTACTACCATCGTGCGGATTTGTTACCGGCGCTGGAAAGCAACGAAACCCTGCGCGAACGATTTTTCGGTGGAGCGCGTAAGCCGATTTTCACCAGCAGCAGTGCCGACAACCATCTGGTGACGTTCGCCGAAGTCATGGCCATGTACCTGCTGGTCTGGTCGCCGACCCCCTGGACATTGATCGCCCCGCAACCACCGGCACTGACGCCTGAAAGACGCGAGCGTTATGCGCTTGAGCAGACACGCATCGATGGCTTCAAGGCCGGTCTGGAAGGTGTCGCCCGAGCATTCGCTCACCTGCCGTGCCTGATGATTTTTGACGATCACGATATTACCGATGACTGGAATCTTTCCGCGCAATGGGAGGAAACGGCCTACGGCCATCCGTTCTCCAGACGCATCATCGGCAACGCGCTGATTGCTTATATGCTGTGCCAAGGCTGGGGCAACAACCCGGATGCGTTCGGCGCTGTGCTGAAGAAGGCCGACGGATTGAGCGCGACCGGGCATGACCGCTACCTCGACAGTGACATTCAGGACGAGTTGATTGACGAACTGCTGAGATTTCAGAACTGGCATTACGTGCTGCCCACCAGCCCGGCCATCGTGGTCCTCGACACCCGCACCCGACGCTGGCGCAGCGAGATGAACCTCAAGCAGCCCTCGGGTCTACTGGACTGGGAAGCCCTCAGCGAACTGCAACAGGAACTGCTCGATCACCCTTCGGCCATCATCGTTTCGCCGGCGCCGATCTTCGGCGTCAAACTGATCGAAACCGTGCAGCGCGTTTTCAGCTGGTGCGGTTATCCCCTGCTGGTGGACGCCGAAAACTGGATGGCCCATCGCGGCGCGGCCCAGGTGATCCTGAACATTTTCCGACACTCGCGTACACCCGGTAATTACGTGGTGCTATCAGGCGATGTGCATTATTCCTTCGTCTACGAAGTATTGATCCGACACCGCAAGGCCGGCCCGCGCATCTGGCAGATCACCAGCAGTGGCATCAAAAACGAATTCCCGCCCGCCCTGCTCGAGTGGTTCGACCGCCTCAACCGCTGGCTCTACTCGCCCCGCTCGCCACTGAACTGGCTGACCAAACGCCGACGCATGCGCATTGTTCCGCATGTCCCGGAACATGCTGAAGCGGGTGAACGGCTGTGGAATTCGGCGGGGATCGGGCAAGTGTTCTTTAATGAAAAAGGACAGCCGCAGGAAATCTATCAGCACAACTCGAACGGTTCGCCGAAGACGCGGATGGTTGCGCCTGCAAACGAAGACTGAAATGGCGAGTGACCATGAACCTCACCCGAACCCTGATCATCGGCAACTCTGGCTCAGGCAAAAGTTGGTTGGCTAAACGCTTGGCTGAACAACTTCACGCGCCGTGGACTGATCTCGACTTGATTCACTGGGAATCAGACGAAGCCAGCATCGCCCGTCCAAGCGCCGAAGCGCTGGGAATGGCACGGCTCGCGGCAGATGAAGAGCGCTGGGTGATCGAAGGCGTTTACGGCGGGATCATCAGCGAACTCTTGCCCCGGGCGACAGCACTGATCTGGCTGTGTGTTGAAGATGAGGAATGTGTTGCCAATATTCGTCAGCGAGAGGCGCAGCGGGACAAGAATGACGAGTTGTTGATTGCGTTGCTCGACTGGGCCGGCAGCTATCGTATGCGCGAAGATTCCAGTGGATTTTCCGCGCATCAGCAACTGTTCGAAGGATTTAGCGGTTCGAAACTCAAACTCAGGGATCGAGCCGAAATCACAACATTCGCGAACACCGTGTTACAAGCCGAATGACTCACACTGTTCGATCGTCCCCACGCGGAGTGGGAACGATCAATTGTGTATCAGGCCACTTTCACCGCTCGGCAAACCCCTCTGACAATCATCTCCACTTCCCGCTCATCAATCGTCAGCGGCGGCAGCAAGCGAATGGTTTTGCCCCGTGTCACGTTGATCAGCAAGCCGTGATCCCGCGCCGCGATCCGGGTCAGGTCGCGAATCGGCTGTTTGAGTTCGATGCCGATCATTAAACCCTGGCCGCGGATCTCCAGGATGTTCGGGTCGTCCGCCAATTCGATGCGCAATCTGGCCAGCAAACGCTCGCCCTGAAGTTTGGCGTTGTCCAGCAGTCCTTGTTCTTCGATGATCTCCAGCACGGTGCAACCCACGCGGCAGGCCAGTGGATTGCCGCCGAAGGTGCTGCCGTGACTGCCAGGGGTGAAGAGATCGGCCGCTTTGCCTCGGGCCAGGCAGGCGCCGATGGGAATGCCGTTGCCCAGGCCTTTGGCCAGGGTCATGACGTCGGGAACGATGCCTTCGTGCTGAAAGGCAAACCACTGGCCAGTGCGGCCAATGCCGGTCTGGATTTCGTCGAGCATCAGCAACCACGAGCGCCGAGTGCAGAGTTCGCGAATAGCTTTCAGGTAACCGGGCGGGGCCATTTGGACACCGCTTTCACCCTGAATCGGCTCCATCAGGATCGCCACGATGCGCGGGCCGTGGGCTTGCTGCACCTTGTCGAGTGCCTTGAGGTCGCCGAATGGCACTTTGACGAAATCCCCCGGCAACTCGTTGAAGCCCAGGCGCACGGCCGGGCCATCGCTGGCGGACAAAGTGCCCAAGGTCCGCCCGTGAAAGGCGTTCTCCATGACCACCACCAGCGGTTGTTCGATGCCTTTGTGCCAGCCATACAGCCGCGCCAGTTTCAGCGCGGTCTCGTTGGCTTCAGCACCGGAGTTGTTGAAGAAGGCTCGCCCCATGCCCGCCAATTGCGTCAGTTTCTGCGCCAGCCGCTGTTGCCAGTCGATGCTGTAAAGATTGGAGGTGTGCAGCAACAGGCCAGCCTGTTCACTGATGGCGGAGACGATTCTGGGGTGGGAGTGGCCGACATTGGTCACCGCCACGCCCGCCACCGCGTCCAGGTATTCACGACCGGCCTGATCCCACAGGCGCGTGCCCAGACCCTTGCTGAAACTCAAGGCCAAGGGTTGGTAAGTGGTCATCAGGCAGGCGGCGGTCATGACATCAAGCTCCATCAACGGTCGGTGTTTTGCAGTATGGTTAGCCACCTGAGCTAGATAAACGCTGCAACACTTCAATCATTTTAAAGCTGAGCTTGATAATGGATTTATTCCAGGCAATGACTGTTTACGTCCAGGTGGTGGAAACCGGCAGCATGACCGCCGCCGCGTTGCAGTGCGAAATGTCCACCACCATGGTCGGCAATCACCTGCGGGCGCTGGAGCAACGCCTGGGTGTTCGCCTGCTCAACCGTACGACGCGACGCCAGCGGTTAACGGAATTCGGCACCGCTTATTACCAGCGTTGCCTCGAAGTGCTGGGGCTGGTGGCCGATTCCGAACGGTTGGCCGAGCAGGCTCTCGATGAACCGAGCGGCACCTTGCGCATCACCGCACCGCTGACGTTCGGCACCGAAAAACTGGCACCCGCCCTGAGTGAATTCGCCCTGCTGTGTCCACGCGTCAAATTGGATGTGGTCCTCACCAATCGCCGTCCGGACCTGCTCGAAAACGGTTTCGACGTGGCATTTCGCCTGGGCAATACCGAGGAGGCCCAACTGATCGCCCGTCCACTCCTCGACTACAGCCTGACCATGTGTGCATCACCGGAGTATCTGGCGCGCAAAGGCACACCGCAGAAACCTGATGATCTGCAACACCACGACTGTCTATCCTTTGCCTATCCGGCCGGGGATGACTGGCAGTCGGTGGAAAAACATTGGCGCCTGACCGGTCCCGAGGGAGAAGTGGCGGTCGCGGTCAATGGACCGATGTTGATCAACAGTTCGGCAGGACTGCATCAAGCGGCGCGAACAGGTATGGGCATCGTGGTGTTGCCTGATGCGTTGATGGAGCAAGATCTCAAGGACGGAAAACTGGTGGCATTGATGCAGAATTACCTGCCGCCGAGCCGACCGATGAACCTGATGTATGCCCAGGATCGCTACCGTTTGCCAAAACTGCGTAGTTTCGTCGACTTTGCCTTGCAGAGATGGGGCAAGCACTAGCCGACCGAATACCCCATGCACTAATCTCCTCGACAGGCGGGTCACTTAGATATCAGGGCGGCAGGGAGTGCGGAGATGGGTGAAGCGTCGAATATCGAGCCGTTGAAGTTCAATCTGTCGGATTTGAACGAAGACATGCTGCACACCATTCTGGAACTGGTGAGCGATGGCATCTGGGACTGGAATGCCAACACCGGGTTCGTCTATCGCAACCCCGGGTGGTACGAGATGCTCGGCTACCCGCCTCATTCCCTGGATAACAACGTGTTGACCTGGGAAAACGTGATCCATCCCGACGATTACCAGCAGGTCATGGCACTGTTCGATGACTACCTGAATCAGCGCGCCCCCGGCTATCAGGCCGAGTATCGATGCCGCATGCAGGATGGCAGCTATACCTGGATCGAAGACCGTGGCTACGTACTGGCACGCAATGCCGACGGTTCGGTGGCGCGGATGGTCGGCGCGCACCGCAGCATCGACGACAAAAAGCGCCTGTTCGAAGCGCTTGAACAACGCAACCAATCCCTTGAAGCGATCGTTGAAGAACGCACCCGAGAGTTGTCTCGCGTCAATCAGCAACTGCAAATCCAACTCGAAGAAAACCGCAAACTGGCGGAAACCGACACACTGACCTCAATCGCCAATCGCTATCTTCTGGAAAAAGCCCTGCCCCAGGAATGCGAACGCGCCCAGCGCTTTCGACAACCGTTGTCGTTGATAGCCATGGACATCGACGACTTCAAGAACATCAACGATCACTATGGCCATGCGCTGGGTGATGCGGCGTTGGTGCAGGTAGTCGAGAGCGTGAAGCACTGCGTGCGTGAAGGCGATCTGCTCGCGCGTTGGGGCGGCGACGAGTTCATCCTGATCCTGCCCAATACACCATTCGTCGATGCCCGGGCCCTCGCTGAACGTATCCGCCATGGCCTCGCAAGCCTGCTACCCGTGGGGGACTTTCAAGTGACCATGAGTTTTGGCGTGGTTCAGCGCTTTGACGAAGAACAACAGACCGGACTGCTGGCCAGGGCTGATCAAGCGCTGTATCGGTCGAAGATCGCGGGCAAGAATGTGATTTCGGGGTAAGGGCTATGCCCTTCACTTCTCACATCCCCGCCTTCACCAACACCGGTTTCTCCTGATACCGATCCGCATACAGCTTTTTCAACTGCGCGACCTTCGGTAGATCGTTGATCACGATGTAGGGATAGGTCGGGTGCTCGGTCAGAAAGTCCTGATGTTCCTCCTCGGCCGGGTAAAAACCGTTGTAGGTCTCCAACTTGGTGACAATGGGTTTGTTGAACGAATGGGCGGCGTCGAGCTGGGCGATGTAGGCCTGAGCGATACGCTGCTGTTCGCTGTTTTCCGGGAAAAGCGCCGAGCGATACTGAGTGCCGCGGTCAGGTCCCTGACGGTTGAGTTCGGTAGGATTGTGAGCCACCGAAAAGTAGATTTGCAGCAAGGTGCCGTAGCTGACCTGACGGGGGTCGAAGGTGACTTCGACGGATTCCGCATGACCGGTATCGCCATTGCTGACCCGTTCGTACTGAGCGGTGTTGACTGCACCGCCGGCGTAACCGGAGACCGCTTTCTTCACTCCTTTGACATGCTGGAACACACCTTGGACGCCCCAGAAGCAACCGCCGGCGAAGACCGCCTTTTCGCTGTCGGCCTGGGTGGTTTCGTCGAGGGTGGGTGGAGGAATGATGACCGCGTCTTCCGCCGCACCGAAAGAGAACGCCAGGCATTGGCCGATGACGCCGGCAGCGGCCAGGCCCAACAGGGTGCGGCGCCAGGTGAATAGGGTTTTCATGAGACTGATTCCTGAATGAATGGAATGACGATCAACCGAACGTAAACGCATACGCCGACACTTCGGGATCGAGAAACTCGATGCTGAAAATCCGATCCGTCACGCCACCGGATTGGCGCACCAACTGGTACAAGCGTTGTTCAGTCACGCTGCCGCTGCCGTCGGGCGCCACGTCGGTACCGTGGTCTACGCCGGGGGCTTTTCCGTCAATCAACACTTTGAAACGCACCGGTTTACCGTGAGTGCCAGGCCCCAGCACCAGGTGCAGATCGCGGGCATGGAAGCGGTAGACGATGCGACTGGCCGGGCCGCTTGAAGTCGCCCGCTCCGAGCCGACATTCCATTGACCGTCCAGGCTCCAGTCGTTGAGTGCTAATTGCGATGGAGCGCTATAGGCCGACACCTTGTCCGGCATCAGGCTGGTTTCAGGCACGAAATGCTCGGCACGCTGGTAGCCGACATAGGTTTCCGGTGATTGCACTTCGTTCATGTCCGGGGCCAGTTGAACACCCTCGGCGCTGGCATTGATCAGACCGTCCGCGACCTTCACGGCACCTGCTTCGCGCAGCAGTTGCTGGATCACCCGCTCCGATTCGGCGTACTCGCCTTCGCCAAAGTGGTGATAACGAATGCGACCCTGAGCGTCGGCAAAATAGTGAGCCGGCCAGTATTCGTTGTTGAAAGCTCGCCAGATCTTGAAGTCATTATCGATGGCCACTGGGTAGTTGATGCCCAGGTCCTTCATCGCTTTGGTGACATTGCCTACGTCTCGTTCGAAAGCAAACTCGGGCGCATGGACGCCAATCACCACCAATCCCTGATCGCGGTACTTCTCGGCCCAAGCCTTCACATACGGCAGTGTGCGCAGACAGTTGATGCAGGAGTAAGTCCAGAAATCCACCAGCACGACTTTGCCCTTCAAGGCCTGCACTGTGAGCGGTGGCGAGTTGAGCCATTGCACCGCGCCGTCCAGCGATGGAAGGTTGCCTTCAATCGTCAGTGCGCCCGGCGCTTTGTCAGCCACTTTCATTGCACTTCCCGAGGCCGGAACCTGCGCCATCATCGCCCCGCTACCGTTCGGTGATTTTCCGGCCAGCCGTCCAACCAAAGCCTGCTCGATACCGCCGGTGGACGCCGTCGAAACCCGCGCCAGGATCCCGGTATCGAGCCCCAGAGCAATCGCCGCGACACCGGCCAGCATCGCGGCGCCCAGGCCTCGACGCAGCCACTCGCCAGCGCCGATGGAACGCTTCATCGCCGCGAAGACTTTCCCGCCCAGTAGCAGCGCCACCGCGAGGGAAGTTGCGGCACCCGCGGCGTAGGCCAGCAACAACAAGGTGGTTGCGATGCTTGCCCCTTGCAGCGCGGCTCCGGTCAGCAACAGACCCAGAATCGGCCCGGCACACGGTGCCCAGAGCAGGCCCGTGGCGACGCCGATCAGGAACGAAGCGCCGGGACGCGGCCGGGCATCGGCGCCCGCGGCTTCCGACAACCGGCTGCCCGCTGCCACCAGTGGCCGCGTCAGGCGCTCGGCCAGTCGCGGCAGCAACAGCGTCAGCCCGAACAGTGCAACGAACAGCAACGCGAGCCAGCGACCGTACTGATTGACTTGCACCACCCAACCGCCACCCACCGCCGCCAACGAGGCGACGAGCGCAAAGGTCAGCGCCATTCCCGCCAATAGCGGCAACCCGCTCTTCATGAACGGCTGCCCGGTGCGAGCGAAGACAAAGGGCAGTACCGGCAGGATGCACGGGCTGACAATCGTCAACACACCACCGAGATAAGCGAGGACTAGAAGCCACATAACGTCGACCTGCAAAAATGAGTGAAAGGGAGTACCCGCGGATCAAGCTGTCTTCGGCACAAAAGTCATCGCCAGGCCGTTCATGCAGTAACGCAGGCCGGTGGGTTTGGGCCCATCGTCGAAGACATGGCCCAGATGACCGCCACAACGCCGGCAGTGGACTTCTTCGCGCAGCACCCCGAAGGAACGGTCCTGACGAGTGGCCACAGCCTTGTCCAGCGGTGTCCAGAAACTCGGCCAACCGGTGCGGCTGTCGAACTTGGTCGCGGAAGAAAACAGCGGCAGGTCGCAACCGGCACAGGCAAACGTACCTTCACGGTGCTCGTTGTTCAGCGGGCTGCTGTAGGCCCGTTCGGTGCCCTCTTCGCGCAGGATTTCGTACTGCTCGGCGCTGAGCATGGCGCGCCATTCGTTGTCGCTGTGAGTCACCTCGAACACCTCTGCCGCGCTGGCATCACTGACCAGTGCAGAGCTCGCGGCAAATTTTGGCAATACACCGATGACCAGGGCTGCAGCGCCTAGCCCGCCGCTTGCTACGAGAAACTGTCGCCGTGAAATCATGGTCGTCTCCGAAAATTCCAGGTGCCTGTCATGGAACACAGCCTAGGCTTGGGTTGATCGCCAAATCCTCACGGAGAGTTAAATAATTCGTGATAACTCCGGCCCCGGAAAACCCGCACAATGCGCTCATTGCGCCGAAGGATTGAGCTTGATGGAACAGACCAAACGCGTCCTCGTGGTCGAGGACGACCTGCATATCGCCGACCTTATCTGCCTGCATCTACGCGATGAGCAGTTCGAGGTGGTGCACTGCGCCGATGGCGATGAAGGCATGCGACTGCTGCAGCAAGGAAGCTGGGACGCACTGATCCTCGACCTGATGCTGCCCGGCGTCGACGGCCTGGAAATCTGCCGCCGGGCCCGCGCCATGGCCCGCTACACACCGATCATCATTACCAGCGCGCGCTCCAGCGAAGTGCACCGGATTCTCGGGCTCGAACTCGGCGCCGACGATTACCTGGCCAAACCCTTCTCGATGCTCGAGCTGGTGGCCCGGGTCAAAGCGCTGTTGCGACGGGTCGACGCCATGGCCCGCAACCTGAAAATGGACGCCGGCAGCCTGATCACGGACGGCCTCTCCATCGACCCGATCACGCGCGATGTGTCCCTTGACGGTCGCCGCCTCGACCTCACGCCACGGGAGTTCGACCTGTTGTATTTCTTCGCCCGTCAGCCCGGCAAAGTGTTCTCGCGCATGGACCTGCTCAACGCCGTCTGGGGTTACAGCCATGAAGGCTACGAGCACACCGTCAACACTCACATCAACCGCCTGCGGGCAAAGATCGAGGCCGATCCGGCGCAACCGGCGCGCATCCTCACCGTGTGGGGACGCGGCTACAAATTCGCGGCCAGGGAGGAGCAGCCGTGAGACTGACCCTGACTCAACGCCTGTCTCTGGTGTTCGCCGTGTTGCTGCTCGTGTGCTGCGGCACGTCGGCCTGGTTGCAGGTGCGGTCCAACCAGATGCATGAGCTGGAAGTGGTGCAAGGGTTGTCGCGGGATCTGGCCCGGCACATCGCCCATGACACCGTGCTGATGGACACCAAAGGCCTGATGCCCGACGCCGTGCGCGACCTGTTCAGTCAACTGATGCTGGTAAATCCCAGTGTTGAGGTCTATCTGCTCGACACCGAGGGCCGGATTGTCGGCAGTGCTGCGCCCGAGGGTCGGATACACCGGGAGCGGGTCGATCTGGCGCCGATCCAGCGCCTGCTCAAGGGCGATGCCCTGCCGATTCTCGGCGACGATCCGCGCAGCATTGATGGCCGCAAAGTGTTCAGCGCCGCGCCATTACAGGTCAACGGCAAATCGGTGGGCTATCTCTATGTGGTGCTGCTCAGCGAAGAGCACGACCGCTTCGCCGAACGCGGCGCCACCAGCGCCGCCCTGAATACCGCGCTGTTGTCCATCGGGCTGGTGGCGTTGCTGTGCCTGATTGCCGGTCTCACGGCATTCGCCCTCATCACCCGACCTTTGCGCCGTTTGACCGAAACTGTCAGCCGCTTCGACATTGATGGCACTCCGGTAACGCCGCCGGCATCCGTCCCGGTGGAACAAGCCGCCAGCCACGATGAAATTGCCATACTCGATGCCGCCTTCCGGCAGATGCAAGCTCGCCTCGGTGAGCAATGGCGTTCATTGACCCGCCAGGATCAGGAACGCCGCGAACTGGTGGCTAACATCTCCCACGACCTGCGCACGCCTCTGGCCTCGCTGCACGGTTACCTGGAAACCTTGTCGCTCAAAGACGCCACGTTGTCCCCCACCGATCGCCGCCGTTACCTGGGCATCGCACTGGATCAAAGCCGCAAGGTGGGTGGACTGGCGCAATCGCTACTGGAACTTGTGCGCCTGGAACATGGTTTCGTGCAACCGGTGCTGGAACGTTTTTCGCTGACCGATCTGGTGCAGGACATTTTCCAGAAATTCGAACTGACGGCCGAGGCGCGTCACGTCGAACTCAAGGCCACCTTTGCACCCAATGTTTCAGCGGCCTGCGCCGACCTTGGGTTGATCGAGCGGGTGCTCACCAACCTGTTCGACAACGCCCTGCGCCACACCCCGCAAGGGGGAGAAATCGAGCTCAGCCTGCGCCGTCAAGGACCTTTTATTGAAGTCACCGTCAGCGACACCGGCCCCGGCATCACTGCCGAACTGCGCGAAGGTCTGTTCCTGCGCCCGTTCAACATTGGTGGCGCACGGCGTGACGGTGGACTGGGGTTGCGGATCGTGCACCGGATCCTGCAATTGCACGGCCGCGAGATCCAGCTGATTGACGTTCCCGGCCGCGGCGCGACCTTCCGCTTTTCGTTGCCGGTGGACCAGCAAACGGCTGAGCAATTGGCGGTTCGGTCGATGAATCTGAATACCCTGGGGAAATAGTCGACTGCCTGGGCTACAGCAACGGCTAATATCCTCGCACCCATTTCGGCAAGGACGCTGCACGATGCTCAACACCCTGCAAAATACCCCATTGTGGGTTTACGCGATTTTTCTGCTGCTGTGCTACTACGGTGTCAAAGCCCTGTCCCCGACCCGTGAAAGCAAAACTTCATTGCTCGTCACAGCGCCGATATTGCTGGGCTGGTCACTCTATTCGCTGAACCTGACGCTGAATCCGCAGCTATCGGTCAGTTGCTGGTTGGCCGCCGTCATCCTGGGCAGCCTCGCGGCGCTGCTGATTTTCCCACGCAAGGGCATTGAGCTGGATGATCCGCAAACCGGCCTGGTCGTACCGGGCACGCTAAAAACCTTGGTGCTCTATCTGCTGTTTTTTGCGGTGAACTATTACTTCGGCTACCAGGATGACGTTCACCCGGAAATGGCCACCACCCTTGAGATGTTGTTGCTCAAGGCGTCAGCTTCCGGTTTTGTCTGTGGACTGATCAGCGGTCGGGCGTTGACGTTTTACCGGCTGCTGCTGACACTTCAGGCAAAACGTCCCCCGATAGCCGCCGGTTAAAAGCCGCTGTGCCAAAAATGATGACCAGCCGCCTGTTCATCCGTGACAACGCCGCCTCGGTCCAATAGATTAGGCGGCCTGAAAAGGCCCTGTGCTTTCTCGCCTCAACCCAAGTTAAAAGAAGTAGTGAAATTTCAATGTCCGATTCCAATACCGCTGAATCCGTAGTCACCTTGTCGTCCAAAGCGGAATACGAAAACTCCATCAATCTTTCACAGCACGTGCCCCAGGCCAAGACCATCAGCGAGATGGTCCTGGACGCTTTCCAGTCCACCCGGGAAAGCGACCAGATCCGTGAGCTGCGCGCCGCGATTCGCCAGGCTCACGACAGCTTCGACGACGATAAAGCCTACGACTTGATGGGCGAACTCAAGCAGCTCAAGGACGCCGAGGCTGCCGACATCGCAGCCCTGGAAGACTTGAGCAGCAAATTCCCGATCAGCCGGATTCTCTCCAGTTTCAAGGACGACCCGGCATTTCAGGAATTGGTCTATGGCCTCGCACTGAAAGTGCTGAACCAGACCCACCAGGCCATCAGCAACCCGAGCAGTGGCAAAAGCAAGGCTGCTCGCGCCAAGAAAGATGTCGAAGTGTTCACCATCAGCAAAGACGGGATCAGCGTGACGCTGCCGCTGCGCACCCCGCGTTCGCGACTGAACGTTGACCGTGAAGCGCTGGAGTTCCTGGGTTTCACCTTCGTCGGTGAAGGCGAAGAAGCGGAACTGGAAAGCGAGACGTTCCTGGACAATGCCGGGGCCGAACAAGCGGTTAACCGCAAGAACATCATCACCGCGCTTCAGCAGCAAACCGCGTTCGATGGCTACAGCATCGCCGCGCAGTAACATACGCCGTCGATGACTGAAAAGGCCCGCACTGAGATTCAACGCGGGCCTTTCTATTGCCAGCAGGTTCATCGTTAGAGCGTTGATGGCCGTATCGCCACGATCATGTCAACTTCAATGGCTGCGTCTTTCGGCAGTTGATAAACGCCGATCGTGGTTCGTGTATGTTTACCGGCATCGCCCAGTACATGACTGAAAACGTCCGACGCACCGTTGGCCACTTCGCTCAAATCGACAAAATCCGCGGTGGACTTTATGTATACCGTGACGCGCAATAGCGACTTGATTTTGTCCAGCGAACCGATGGAATCAACAATCAATGCCAGACCGCGCAACGCACTGATGCTGGCAGCGCTCTGTGCATCTGCCAGCGTCAGATCCAGGCCTACCCTGCCCGGATACTGAATTTCACCATTCATCCGCGGCACCAGACCGCTGATATAAAGCTGATCGTGATGCCGCACCAACAGCGCGTAATGCCCGCCGGCCGTATTCTCACCGTAGATGTCGTAACCGAGCTCTTTTGCCAGCGCGATGAATCGTTCATCACAGGTCATGTGTTCAGTCATCTCTCCCCCTCGATCAAAAATTGGATCCATTTTTTTGACAGATTAGCCCAAAGATCTCGATTCGGGGGCCGGCCTATGAAAATCAGCTTGGATCAAATTGATGTCCCTTAGATTCCAAAACGATTGAACTGACGAGCGAACACCTGAATGCCCCGCCCTCGAAAGAAGTGCGGGGCTTTTTTTGTTCACGCGCGGTTGCTACCCGGTGCGTCGAGCACCTTTAGCACGTCATCGATGATCGCTTTGCTCATATCCTGCAAAAAATGCGACGCCCAGGCATGGCGGTCTGTATCGCGAACCATGGCGGCGTCTGATGCAAGGTGTTTGGCGACGTGGAGCAGATCAGAGGCGTGGGAGAGGGCTTGAATCACCGGGACGCCGGCGTTTATGCGGAATAGTGGTTTGTTAGCGTGATAGGAAAAGGGGGTGAGGCCAATGGTTGTTAGGTCTTGGGGATTGGTCATTGGGCACCTCCTGTGATTGGACGGAGGTGGGTTATTACCTTTGGATCTGAGGTGCAAGTTTCGAACGTATCGATTGCGTACATTTTGGGAACTCCTTTTAGTAGCGATTTTGCGACCGGATTCACTAACCCGGTCACAGAGCGGAAAGCAACGGTTTTAAGGGCTTAAAGCACTAACATTCCGCAATACCTGTAAGCCGATGGCAGTGAGAAACGTCCGTCTTGATCAGAGCAAGTTTGTATAGAATCGAACGAACTTTATTGCCGGAGAGACCAGTAAAATTCAGATTCAACGCGCAGTCATCGCCACCATCGAGTTCCAGCCTGGCGTGCCGCTGGTCCAGCAGATCGTCGATCAGTTGTCGGTGGCGATCAGCCAGGGCGGGCTGTCTCACGGGACCAAACTACCGTCAATCCGCGAACTTTCCGAGTTGATGAACGTGGGCAAATCCACGGTGGTGGATGCTCTGGACCGCTTGCGGGCCAAGGGTTTGGTGGTTTCACGCCAGGGCTCGGGGCATTACGTGCACCGTTTCAGCACCCCGATCAAGACCGATGCCGGCCCGGACCTGCAACCTCAAGACACGCTCAGCGTGGTCCGCCGCGCGGTGCTGCTGGACAATGGCGCGCTGCGCCCTGGGGGCGGTTTCCTGCCGTCCTCGTGGCTGCCGGCTGAAGAGTTGCTTAAAGCCGTGCGCGGCACGTTGCGCGCAACCTCCCTGCGCATGGGCGAATACGGCGTCGCCGGCGGTTACCTGCCGCTACGCGAGGCGTTGCGGGTCAAGTTGTCGGCCTTGGGTATCGAAGTGCCGGTGGACCAGATCATCACCACGGCCAACACCGTGCAGGCCATCGACATGCTGATGCGCCTGCTGGTCAAACCCGGCGACACCGTGCTGCTCGACGATCCGTGTTACTTCACCATGCACACCAACCTGGCGTTGCATGGTGCCAAGGTCATCACCATCCCCCGCGGGAGTGACGGCATGGACCTTGAGGCCTTCGAGCGACTGCTGATTGCCCATCGTCCCGTGCTCTACATGACCAACAATACCTTGCACAACCCGACCGGGCATTCGTTCTCCCCGGCGCAGGTTTATCGCTTGCTGGAGTTGAGCCACCGCTATGGTTTCCACATCGTCGAAGACGATTTGTATTGCGACTTGCAGCAACGAAGCACGCCGCGTCTGGCAGCGGGCGGGCTGGACAATGTCAGTTACGTATCCGGTTTCTCCAAAACCCTGACGGCTAACAGCCGCGTCAGCTACGCGGTACTGTCACCGCAACTGGCTGCGCGGCTGGTTGCGCTCAAAATGGCCTGCGGTGGCATGACGTCGGAACTGGCGGAGCAGATTATCTGCACGATGCTCAGTGATGGCAGCTATGCCAAACATACCCGGCGCACGGTGGATCGGCTTTACGAGTCGAGCAGTCGGGTGACGAGTTGGCTGGAGGAGGCAGGTTGCTCGGTGTCTTCGCTGCCGGGAGAAGGGTTGTTTATCTGGACGCGTCTGCCCGAAGGGCTGCATGCCGAAACACTGGCAAGGAAAGGCCTGGAAATCGACCTTGTACTGGCGCCCGGCACCCTGCTCAGCAAAGCGCCGAGCGCTAGCCACTTCCTGCGTTTCAACGTGGCGCATAGCGATAACACCCAGGTGCGGGAACGGTTTTTTCGGTTGCTTGATAGCTGAGCATTCTTGATACACCGCGGTGAGGCCTTCGCGAGCAAGCCCGCTCCCACATTTGATCGGCGTTGCCAGCACTTTTGTGACCGGCGCCAAACTAATGTGGGAGCGGGCTTGCTCGCGAAAGCGGCGACACGGTCCACCAGACAATCCCCAACAAAAAGCCCCGCACTTCTCTCGAAGGCGGGGCTTTTCTTTGCAGCCTCTAAACCTTAAGGCGCGTACGTCAGCAACAGCTCACTCGGCACTTTAAAGTCCAGCGACATCATCACGCTCAACGCGGTAATGGTGAAGATCGAGAACACGAACAGCTTGCGTGCCCAGACCGTGTCATCCACTGCCTTGTAACCGGTCCAGGCCATGTACAACCAGTACATGCCCATGGCCGCGGCGACGGCGAGGTAGCTCATGCCGGCGTAGCCGCTGAAGGTCAGCATCAAGGTCGCCACGAGGAACGCCAGGATGTAGAGCAGGATGTGCTTCTTCGCCACTTCAATCCCGCGCTTCACCGGCAACACCGGAATCGATGCAGCCAGGTAATCGTTGAAGCGGAAGATTGCGATGGCGTAGGAATGCGGCATCTGCCACAGGCTGAACATCACCAGCAACGTCAGTGCGGCCATGTCGAAGCTGTTCGTCACAGCGACGTAGCCAATCACCGGCGGCATGGCGCCCGACAGACTGCCCACCAGCGTGCCGTGAACCGACTTGCGCTTGAGGTACAGGCTGTAGAAACCGACGTAGATGACAAAGCCAATCACCGCGAACAAAGCGGCCAATGGGTTGGCCACTTTGTACAACAGTGCAACGCCGAAAACACCCAGGACGGTCGCAAACGCCAGGGCCAGTTTCAGGGAGATCAAGCCCTGGACCAGCGCCCGGTTTTTGGTGCGTTCCATCTTCAGGTCGATGTCGCGGTCGATGCAGTTGTTGAACACGCAACCGGAAGCCACCACCAGCGACGTGCCGATCATGGCGGCCAGGAAAATGGCCAGATCGACATGCCCTTTCGAGGCCAGGAAAAATCCGCCCGCCACAGAAAGCACGTTACCGAAAATGATCCCCGGTTTGGTGATTTGGATAAAGTGCTTAAAGGACATCCGGACTTTCCTCAGTGCGCCATCATGTTGGTGTGGATGCTGTACATGATCCACAGCGACAGGCCTACCAACAGAACGATTACCAGTGCAGCGAAGACAAACGCGATCACGTTGTTACGCTGGGCAGCGGAGCGGTCCAGGTGGAGGAAGTACACCAGGTGCACGAGCACCTGGATCACTGCGAAGGCCAGTACGATCCACAGGGTCAGGGCTTTCGGCAGCGATGGGTACATCACCAGGCCGAAAGGAATGACCGTCAGGATCACCGACAGAATGAAACCGATAGCGTAAGACTTGACGCTGCCGTGGCTGGCGTCGTGGCTATCGTGGGAATGAGCGTTAGCCATTTACATAGTCCCCATCAGATAAACAACGGTGAATACGCAGATCCACACCACGTCCAGGAAGTGCCAGAACAGGCTCAGACAGCTCAGACGGGTCTTGTTGGTCGCCGTCAGGCCGTTTTTCTGCACCTGATACATCATGATCGCCATCCAGATCAGACCGCTGGTCACGTGCAGACCGTGGGTGCCGACCAGGGTGAAGAACCCGGACAGGAAGCCGCTGCGGCTAGGACCGAAGCCCTCGGAGATCAGCATGTGGAACTCGTTGATCTCCATGCCGATGAAGCCGGCACCGAACAGGAAGGTCATGCCCAGCCAGCCCAGGACCTGGTTCTTCTTGCCCTTGAACAACGCCAGCATGGCGAAGCCGTAGGTGATCGAACTGAACAGCAGCAGAGCGGTTTCGCCCAGTACGTACGGCAGTTCGAAGATGTCGTGGCCCGACGGGCCACCCGCTACGTTGTTAACCAGTACCGCGTACGCCGCGAAGATCGACGCAAACAGAATGCAGTCGGTCATCAGGTAGAGCCAGAAACCGAATACGGTCATCTCGCCCGAGTCGTGGTGATGGTCGTCGTGCCCATGGTCCGTGCCATGGGCGTGTCCAGCAGTGGTCACTAAGTTCGACATGGTTTAAGCCTGTTCCAACGAGGTTTCAACACGGGTGGCAGTGGCTGGAACTTTCCCGGCCGCTACCAGACGCTTGTGCTGCTCGGCTTCGATGCGCTCGATCACGTCGACCGGCACCATATAGCCCTGATCATCGCGGGCAGCGTGGATCACGAAGTAGCCCACGGTGCCAACCAGGCCAACGATGGCCAACCACCAGATGTGCCAGATCATCGCGAAACCGAACACGGTCAACAGAGCACCCATGACCACACCGGTCGCGGTGTTGTTTGGCATATGGATCGGTTCGTAACGGGCCGGAGCCTTGTACGCGGTACCGTTTTCCTTGGCTTCGGTGAACGGATCGATGGTGTCCGCTTTTGGCAGCACGGCAAAGTTGTAGAACGGTGGTGGCGACGAGGTCGACCATTCCAGCGTGTGCGCATTCCACGGGTCACCGTGATCGCACATGTTTTCCGGCTTGTTGCGATCACGCACGCTGACGTACAGCTGAATCAGCTGGCAGGCGATACCGGCCGCGATCATCACCGCACCGAACATGGCGACGTACAGGTACGGCACCCACTCAGGGTTGGTGGTGGCGTTCAGACGACGGGTCATGCCCATGAAGCCCAGTGCATAGAGCGGCATGAACGCGACGAAGAAGCCAGAAATCCAGAACCAGAACGCTGCCTTGCCCCAACCTTCGTGCAGCTTGAAGCCGAACGCTTTAGGGAAGTAGAAGCCGAAGCCTGCGATGTAGCCGAATACCGCGCCGCCGATGATCACGTTGTGGAAGTGAGCGATCACGAACAGGCTGTTGTGCAGGACGAAGTCCGCACCCGGAATGGCCAGCAGTACGCCGGTCATGCCGCCGATGGCGAAGGTCACCATGAAGCCCAGGGTCCACAGAACCTGGCTGGTGAAACGCAGACGCCCTTGGTAAATGGTGAACAGCCAGTTGAATAGCTTCACCCCCGTCGGGATCGAAATCAGCATCGTCGCCAGACCGAAGAAGGCGTTGACGCTGGCACCCGAACCCATGGTGAAGAAGTGGTGCAGCCAGACCATGAAGCCCAGGATCGAGATCGCGCCCGATGCGTAGACCATCGAGTGGTGGCCGAACAGACGCTTGCCGGTGAAGGTCGAGATGACTTCGGAGAAGATCCCGAACGCCGGCAGAATCAGGATGTAAACCTCGGGGTGACCCCAGGCCCAGAACAGGTTGACGTACATCATCGGATTGCCACCAAGTTCATTGGTGAAAATGTGGAAATCCATGTAACGGTCAAGCGTCAGCAGTGCCAGGGTAGCGGTCAGGATCGGGAACGAGGCCACGATCAGGACGTTGGCCCAGGTGCAGGTCCAGGTGAAGATCGGCATGTCCATCAGCTTCATGCCCGGGGTACGCATTTTCAGCACGGTGGCCAGGAAGTTGACCCCCGTCAGCGTCGTACCCAACCCGGATAGCTGTAGCGCCCAGATGTAGTAATCCATCCCCACGCCAGGGCTGTATTGCAGGCCCGACAGCGGCGGATAGGCAACCCAGCCGGTCTTGGCGAATTCGCCGACGCCCAGGGACAGGTTGATCAGCACCACGCCAGACACCAGCAGCCAGAAGCTCAGGGAGTTCAGGAACGGGAAGGCCACGTCACGCGCGCCGATCTGCAGCGGCACTGCAAGGTTCATCAGGCCGGTGAAGAATGGCATCGCCATGAAGATGATCATGATCACACCGTGAGCGGTGAAGATCTGGTCATAGTGTTCAGGCGGCAGGTAGCCAGGCGAACCCTCGGTGGCCATGGCCAACTGGGTACGCATCATCATGGCGTCGGCAAAACCGCGCAGCAGCATGACCATGGCAACGATGATGTACATCACGCCGATTTTCTTGTGGTCGACCGAGGTCAGCCACTCGGACCACAGATAGGTCCACTTCTTGAAATAGGTGATTGCAGCGAACAGCGCCAGACCACCGAGCGCGATCATGGCGATGGTTATCATCACGATCGGTTCGTGGAACGGGACCGCTTCCCAACTTAATTTACCAAACATCGTTTACTCCTCTGCCCCGGCAGCTGAATGCGAACTCATGTCCATCCCTTCCATGGCGGCCATTTCGTGCTCTTTTTTCTCGTGGTGCATCGGCTTGCCCGGATTCATGCCTTCGTACTTGTCGACGATGATCTGGAACAGGTTTGGCGTAACCGAGGAGTAGAGCTCGACTGGGTTGTTCTGGCTTGGCTTGGAAAGGGCTTCGTATTCAGCTTTTTCAAGCTGTTTAGGTGCCTTTTTGACTTCGCTGACCCAGGCGTCGAAATCTTCCTGAGAGGTGGCGATAGCTTTGAATTTCATGCCGGTGAAACCAGCGCCGCTGTAGTTGGCGGAGATACCGTCCATTTCAGCGTTCTGGTTGGCGATCAGGTGCAGTTTGGTCTGCATGCCGGCCATCGCGTAGATCTGGCCGCCCAGGGCCGGGATGAAGAACGAGTTCATCACGGAGTCCGAAGTCACCTTGAAGTTGATCGGCGTGTGCGCCGGGAACACGATCTTGTTGACGGTGGCGATGCCTTGTTCCGGGTAGATGAACATCCACTTCCAGTCCAGGGCGACTACTTCAATGGTGATCGGCTTGACGTCGGATTCCAGCGGCTTGTAAGGATCCAGCGCGTGGGTCGACTTGTAGGTGACATAACCCAGGGCAATGATGATCAGCACTGGAACAGCCCACACCGCGATTTCGATCTTGGTGGAGTGCGACCATTTCGGCGTGTAGACAGCGTCGGTGTTGGACGCGCGGTATTTCCAGGCGAACAGGAAGGTCATGACGATGACCGGAACCACGACCAACAGCATCAGCAGCGTTGCGGTGATGATCAGGTTTCGCTCGTCCAGGCCGACCTGGCCCTTGGGATCGAGCAAGGTCATGTTGCAGCCTGACAGCAACAACGTGCCGATCAGCGGCAATAAGCCTAGTAGTCTGGGGTACCTGTTTTTACTCATCTCACGACCTCTAAAGCAGCTTGCGCAATGCAGTTGGGTTTTGATCGCCAACACTTCACCCTGCCAAGGGTTGGCATTTTTCTTGGATTGAATAAGTGGCTGCCCGTCGCGCGTCAGACGCTGTTCGACAAATCCTGGGCTAGCGTTGCGTTCTTATTCGAATTCGTGGTCAAAGGCCTTGTTACAGACCAATTCCATTTGGTGCGGATAATTGGAAGGCACCGACACCTGGGAGTCGCATGAAGCCATTCGGCCTCTCGACGCCCTATTCCTGCTCAGGGATGAGCAGTGCCGGGATTTCAGTGCGGGCGATTGTAGATATGTAACGTTTTATAAACCATGTCTCATCCCGAAATAATTTTTATCCATTCCAGCAACAATCATTAACGGTATTTGCAAAAGTGCGCCATGGTATCGAAATTCATTCTCAACAAAAACACCAAAAATTGTAGGTCTACCTCAGGTAGTTCAGACAGTATCGAAGGCTCTGCGCCCTCCTTCGACCCTGCCAAAGCCCCCACGTGACAAGGGCTCTGGCAATTCACCAAGGCCTGTTAAAACTGCCTGTTCCGGATTGTTGGGGCTGAAATCGCCAGACGCTAAAACAGGCCAGTTTTGTTGCGTGTTCATGTACCAATTCGGCGCCTTGAAATGCCTTGCGACACTCCTGCTGTGACAACATGTCGCACACGTGCCGCACCCATACTTGTCACGCATCAAGGTCATTTTACCTGCGCCCTGAAATGCAAAACGCCCCGGCCCCCTCAACGAGGGCCGGGGCGTTTTTTTGTAGGACGTAGCGATACGGCGGATGACTTCAGCGCAGCGCTTTGCGGTTACGTGAAGTGAGCAGCGGCACCAGCACCACGACCAGCACAAAGGCTAACAACGCCCATTGTGCGAGCGACAGTCCGAGGATCGGCGGGTACGGCGTGGAGCAGAAACCGTCGACCTGGAAGCCCAGCGGGAAGATCTTCGCCAGTGGCAAACCGTCGACTATCGGTTGCAGTACATCGATGCCGCAACTGACCGCCGGATAGAACTGGGTGTAGACGTGATGCCCGGCCACCCCGACGCCTGCCAGGGCGCAGATCACCACCAGGGTTTCAAATACCGTGATGCTGCGGCGGGTGCGCATGGCCGCGCCGATGAACGCGAAGAGCGCGATCAGCAGCAACGCATAACGTTGCAGTATGCACAGCGGGCATGGCGCCTCGCCCAGAACAATTTGCATGTACAGCGCGCCACCGATCAGCGCTAGGCAGATGATGCCCAGCAACACCAGATAGCGCCGTTCACGGCCCAATCGCATCGTTTCCTCGCTCATTGCGTTTCCCTTCTAAATATCGATTGCCCAGAAGTCTACACGCTGGCCCTGACCTTTGAGAGTCCGGCGCGCACAGCGGGGTATCGGGGAATAGACGACAAGCCGGTTAAGAAGGGATTAACTTTCAAGCGTTTCTCAGGAATCGGAACCGCGCAGAGGCTTTCACGAGAAAGCCCCTGCAAGCGATTGATCAGTCGCCGTAAATATCGGATTTGAAGTACTTCTCTGAAATCTTCTGGTATTCGCCACTGGAGCGAATGCCATCGATGGCCGTGTTCAGCTCGGAGACCAACTCAATGTTGCCCTTGCGCACCGCAATCCCGGCGCCCTCGCCCACGTATTTCGGATCCTTGAGCTCCGGTCCGACAAAGGCATAACCCTTGCCACGAGGCATCGTCAGGAAGTCATTCAGCGGGATGGTGTCAGCAAAAATGGCATCGAGGCGACCGGCAGCCAGATCCATGTAGATCTCTTCGTTGTTGCCGTAACGCTTGACGTTGATACCCTTCGGTTCGAAAACCTCAGAGGCGTAACGGTCAGTGGTGGTTGCGCGTTGCACGCCGACCGTCTTGCCCTTGAGGCTGGCGTACTGGTCATCCACGACCGCTCCGTCCTTCATCACCAGACGCGATGAGGTGAAGTAGTACTTGTGGGTGAAATCCACCGACTTCTTGCGGTCTTCGTTGATGGTCATGGACGACAGCGCCATGTCGATTTTCTTCACTTTAAGCGAAGGAATCAGACCGTCGAACTCACCTTCGACCCAGACGCACTTGACCTTCATCTGCGCGCACAGGGCATTGCCGATGTCGTAGTCGAAACCGACAATCTCGCCTTTATCGGTTTTGGACGCGAACGGCGGATAAGCCGCTTCGATGCCGATGCGCAGGGTTTTATCGGCGGCGAACAGGCTGCTGCACGCCAACAGGCTCAGAGCCAGACCGGTGATGAGGGGGAATTTCTTCATGTTCGTTCTCTCGCGGGTTGTTGTTGGTTTGGCAAGACAGAAGAAAGAGCAGAAACGGAGAAGCGCTTTTTTGTACTTATAATTCCATACTGGACTTTTATGTATTATTCGTCAATCGGGGCCCTTAAAGATGTGGCCGCCGATGGTCGGGAGGTGAATCAGTGGGAAATTGGGTGATGCGGATGGCCTCTTCGCGAGCAAGCCCGCTCCCACATTGGTTCTGAGTCGAACACAAAACTAGTGTTTGATGGAGATCTAATGTGGGAGCGGGCTTGCTCGCGAAGGCGGACTGACAGTCAATGAAGAACTAACTGGCTGTCTACTGCTTCCAGCGATCCGCCGCCGCATGATCACTGTCGCGCCCTTCAACCCAACGCGACCCGTCAGGGGTGTTTTCTTTCTTCCAGAACGGTGCGCGGGTTTTCAGGTAGTCCATGACAAAGGCGCAGGCATCGAACGCGGCCTGGCGATGGGCGCTGGCGGCGCCGACGAAGACGATCGGTTCACCCGGTTCCAGGGTACCGATGCGATGCAGCACTTCAAGTTTGAGCAGCGGCCAGCGTTGCTCGGCCTCTGTGGCGATCTTGGCGAGGGCTTTTTCGGTCATGCCCGGGTAGTGCTCAAGGAACATCCCGGCGACGTCGAGTCCGTCATTGAAGTCGCGAACATAGCCGACAAAACTCACCACCGCACCGACGCCCACATTGGCGGCGTGCATGGCGTTGACTTCAGCACCCGGATCGAACGCCGTGGACTGCACGCGAATCGCCATGGCTCAGCCTCCGGTCACGGTCGGGAAAAAGGCCACTTCATCGCCATCGCTCACCGGCTCATCGAGCTGGCACAGGTCTTCGTTGCGGGCGCACATCAGGTTCTGTTCGCTCAGCACATCGGCACCGTCACGCTGGGCCAGCAGCGCGCGCACATCGTCGACTGTGGCGAAGTCACCTTCAACCTTCACCGAGTCCACGCCTATCGCTTCACGGTAACGGGCAAAAAACTTCACGGTGAGGTTCATGGCTGGTCCGCCTGGAAATGGCCGCTCTTGCCGCCGAGTTTCTCCAGCAGGCGCACGCTTTCAATAGTCATGCCGCGATCCACGGCTTTGCACATGTCGTAGATAGTCAGCGCCGCGACGCTGGCGGCGGTCAGGGCTTCCATTTCTACGCCGGTCTGCCCGGACAATTTGCAGCGCGCGACGATGCGCACGGTGTCGTCACCTTCGGCATTGAGTTCGACCTTGACGCCGGTGAGCAGCAGCGGATGGCACAGAGGGATCAGATCGCTGGTTTTCTTCGCGGCCTGAATGCCGGCGATACGCGCCACGGCGAACACATCACCCTTGGGGTGACCGCCGCTGACGATCATCTGCAGGGTTTCGGGCAGCATGCGCACCAGCGCTTGGGCCGTTGCTTCACGGAACGTCACGGCTTTTTCAGTGACGTCGACCATATTGGCGCGACCTTGGGAATCGAGATGAGTCAGCACAGGGATACTCCTGATCAGGAGCACCGATTGTAAACCTGTGGGTCAAAATTCCGCACGTTTGATTGCATGATTGCCACGATCCAATGTGCGGGCTTGCTCGCGAATGCGGTGTGTCAGTCGACATAGATACTGACTGTCACACCGCATTCGCGAGCAAGCCCGCTCCCACATTTAATTTGTGTCGGGCATAAAAAACCGGGCGACCTTGGAGGCCGCCCGGTTTTGGTGAGGGTTTACAAATGCGATTCGGCGTATTCGGCCAGAATCGAACGTGGCACCCCTTGCAGGGTGATGTGCACACCGTTAGGGAAATCCTTGAAGCGCTCTGTCAGGTACGTCAGCCCGGAACTGGTCGCGGACAGGTAAGGGGTGTCGATCTGCGCCAGGTTGCCCAGGCACACTACTTTGGAGCCGGCGCCGGCACGGGTGATGATGGTTTTCATCTGGTGCGGCGTGAGGTTCTGGCATTCATCGATCAGGATCAGACTCTGCTGGAAGCTGCGGCCTCGAATGTAGTTGAGGGATTTGAACTGCAACGGCACTTTGCTGAGGATGTAATCGACACTGCCATGGGTGTTTTCGTCATCCATGTGCAAGGCTTCGAGGTTGTCGGTGATGGCGCCCAGCCAAGGCTCCATTTTTTCCGCTTCGGTGCCGGGCAGGAAACCGATCTCCTGGTCCAGACCCTGCACGCTACGGGTCGCGATGATCCGGCGATAGCGTTTGCTGACCATGGTCTGCTCGATCGCCGCCGCCAGTGCGAGGATGGTTTTACCGGAACCTGCTGCCCCGGTCAGGTTGACCAGGTGGATATCCGGGTCGAGCAAGGCGTACAGCGCCAGGCTTTGATAGATGTCACGCGGTTTCAGGCCCCAGGCTTCCTGGTGCAACAGGGGTTCCTGATGCAGGTCGAGAATCAGCAGCTTGTCTTCCTCGATCTCCTTGATCCAGCCGACAAAACCCTGTTCGTCGATGATGAACTCGTTGATGTGCACCGCCGGCAGGTTGTCGATCAACTGCACTTGGTGCCAGGTGCGGCCGTGATCCTGACGAGTGTCGACATTCCTCACACGGTCCCAGAAGGAGCCGGTCATGTTGTGATAACCGTTGGGCAGCAGTGACACGTCGTCGACCAGTTGGTCGGTGCTGTAGTCCTCGGCCGCGATCCCGCAAGCCCGGGCCTTGAGGCGCATGTTGATGTCTTTGGTGACCAGCACCACAGGCAGCTTTGGTTCGCGCGCGTGCAGGTCGATCAACTGGTTGATGATGATGTTGTCGTTCAGGTGCTCGGGCAGAATGATGTTCGGTTCGGCACGTTTGCTCATCAAAATCGACAGCAAACCCTTGGGCCCACTCTTGCCGCGCTGGATCGGCACACCGAGTTCGACATCTTCGGGGCTGGCATCGCCTAAGGTCTTGTCGATCAGGCGAATCGCCTGACGGCATTCTGCAGCCACGCTGTGATGCCCGCTCTTGAGCTTGTCGAGCTCCTCAAGCACGGTCATCGGGATGGCGACGTGGTGTTCTTCGAAGTTAAGCAGGGCGTTTGGATCGTGAATCAATACGTTGGTATCGAGTACATAAAGGATTGGCTGGTTGGAGGAAGAACTACGTCCGTGATCATCCATACTCGGTCACCTTTGTGGGAGCCAGTCGACGCAATACCGTGACAGTGCTGCGCCTCGAAGTGGCCACCGAATTCACCTGCGAGGATTCAAGTGAACTGCATCCATAGCTGGGTCTTGGAAGACGCCACCTGTGTTGCAGGTTTCGGCGGTCTGTCTTCGTAATACTCCAAAACCTGTGACAGAAAAAAGTACTTTGACGTTTTTTTGAAGTTTATTTTTCAGAGTGACCAATAGCACTAGGCGGATTGCCATCACCCCGTTAAAGTCGGAAGTCCGCCTGCATCGAATTCTCGCCCAAAATCATCCCTCCCCCAATGTTTACGGCCTTTCGCCGTTTTCAGCGAAACGCGTCCTGACAGTCTTCCCAGCCGATTCCGCTTTGCGCCGTTTGCGTGATGAGCCAAGGCATCGCCGTTTTCAGCGCATCCTGCTTCACGTTGAAGTTGATCACCCCGTGGCGCCACAACAGCATCAGACTCAACACCCGTTGCGCGCTCTGATTGGCTTTTAGCTTGCCGGCACCGTCCTGGGCATCGATATCCCACAGCGCCACCTGCAAGCCCTGGGATTTGAAGAATCCTTCAGCGTCAGACCGACGTTGACCATCGGGCGGCCGAAACAATGGCACGTAGTTTTCGGGCAGTTTGCTTTTGACCAGTTCGACGCTGCGTCGCACCGAGTCCTGCCAGTCCTGCCAGTGGCTGTGGGAGCGAAATTCCCAGCCTTGTGCGCCAATGCACTGCTTCGAGTACGTCGCTTGCAGGCTGGCTACCGAACGATCGGCCAGACGGGCCTGGATGTCCTTGCCGAGGACGAAGAACGTGCCGTTCATGTTCGACTTGCGCAGGTATTCCGTGGCCCAGGCGGTGTTATCCGGCGCGGTATTGGCGGCGCTGTCGAAGGTCAGCAAAAACAGCCGGTCATGCATCTGATCGCCGTTGCGCTCATAGTCGCCAAAACGATCGACTTCGCTGCTGGTTTGCGGAAACAGCGCTGCCTTGCGCAATTGCTCGTCCAGGTACTGGGCGTGGAACAGCCGGCTCGGCTCGGCCCACTTTATGTAGTAGCTCTCATCGCTGACCTGAAACTTGGCGGCTTGCTGGCGCAGGGTGTCCATGTCCTCGACCAGGAAACAGAAGGAGGCATCCTGATCGCAGCTCTGCTGGGCGTAGTTGTAGTTGGTCAGCAGCCGCTGCCACATGCGCTGGCGCAGGTTGTTGATCGACTCCAGATTGACCGTGCGCAACCCCAGGCGCTGGGCCAGGCTCACTTCATCCAGGGATTCGCTGGCCAACAGGACGCGAGAAAACATGAGGATCTCGGCCCGTGACGCCACATCAAACAGGGTCGGGCTGTTGAGCTGTTCAGGCCAGGTGCTGCGATCAAGCGTCGCCACATCGCCCGACGCCGCCATGGCACCGAAGCTCAACAGCCAGGCCGAGAATAGAAAAACGATACGCAATGGGATGTCTCCATAACAAAACCCGCGCGGCACTATATCGCGGGAAGATCAAAAGATCGCAGCCTCGCTTCGCTCGACAGCTCCTACAGATGTACGCGCACCGTAGGAGCTGTCGAGCGAAGCGAGGCTGCGATCTTGTTCCATGACACCACCGATCACCTATGACGCTCATCGCTGGAGTGAACACGGACAACCCCCTAGAATCGCCCCCACGATTAAAGGAGACGACTTCATGCTGATGGTGATTTCCCCCGCCAAGACCCTCGATTACGAAACACCGCCGGCGACCCAGCGCTTCACCCAGCCACAATATCTCGACCATTCCCAGGAGCTGATCCTGCAATTGCGCGAGCTGGCCCCTGCGCAGATCAGCGAGTTGATGCACGTCTCCGACAAGATCGGCGGGCTCAACGCCGCGCGTTTCGGCAGCTGGACGCCCGCGTTCACTCCGAAAAACGCCAAACAGGCACTGCTCGCCTTCAAGGGCGACGTCTACACCGGGTTGAATGCTCAAACCTTCAGCGAGGCCGATTTCGATTACGCCCAGCAGCACTTGCGCATGTTGTCCGGCCTGTACGGCCTGCTGCGCCCACTGGACCTGATGCAGCCGTATCGACTGGAGATGGGCACCAAACTGGCGAATGCCCGTGGCAAGGACTTGTATGCCTTCTGGGGCACACGGATCAGCGAATGGCTGAACGAAGCCCTGGCCGATCAAGGCGATGACGTGCTGCTGAACCTGGCCTCCAACGAGTACTTCTCGGCGGTCAAACGCAACGCCCTGAACGCGCGCATCATCAATACCGAATTCAAGGATCTGAAGAACGGCCAGTACAAGATCATCAGCTTCTACGCGAAAAAGGCCCGCGGCATGATGAGTCGCTTCGTCATTGAAGAGCGTATCAACGACCCGCAAGCCCTCAAGCAGTTCGACGTACAAGGTTATCGCTACAGCGCCGAGCAGTCTAAACCGGACAATCTGGTGTTCCTGCGCGATCACGCACCCGAGTAAACACCTGGTTGGCGCACGCCTCATTAAGGGTCGTGCGCCACGTCCAATCGTCCAACAATTCCCCGCCTCATTCGTCATATTACTGACGCCAGAAATCAATCACTCGATTTCCTAACTTTAGTTTCACTCGACTTTGTTGAATTTTTTCAGTAGTGGCACTGAAATTTTTTATCGGTAGTGGCACATAACTATCTAATCCGACAATAACCCTATATATCAAGGGCGAAACAGGTGTTGCTATCAATATGAGAGCAGTGCCATCTTTTTCAATATTTCAAGAAATTTCAGAATTCGCGATGGGTGGACAGGAACTATGTCCAAATGCGTCGCTCATACCACCGGTAACCATTCTCTCTGAGCTTGTACGAGATAACTTACGCAGAGAAGAGATTCACGTAGCAAAGTTGTCACATTAACTTCCGCGAACGGGTCCCTGATTTGGGCAACACATGAAGGATAGGAGATAAACATCTTGAGTATCCCCTACGAGGCCAAGGCTGCGCCCCTATAAACGTGCTCACCTGAGCACCCAACCGCTTGATTTACGGGCTTCCGCCTGGCATTGAGCGCGCAAGACCTTTGCACGAATGTCTTCTGATTAGAAGATCTGCTGCATAACAGGGCACGCCATAACAATAAAAGCCTAGTTGCGCACCTTTTGAGTGAACTTATTTAGACACTCGGAACTTATATGCCTGCACGCGGCATTGTGGCGCCTTTAAGGCGCACTTCCGAGTGCACTACCACCGCTGAACACCATTAACTCCGGCCATGTAATGGCTTGATAAACACAGAGGTAATTGCGATGCGCATCAGCATATTTGGTTTGGGTTACGTCGGCGCAGTATGTGCCGGTTGCCTGTCTGCACGGGGCCATGACGTCGTTGGCGTCGATGTTGCCAAAGACAAAATCGATATGATCAACGCCGGTAAATCGCCGATCGTTGAACCGGGTCTGGGCGAGCTTCTGCAGAAGGGTATCGAGACGGGCAAATTGCGCGGCACGACCAACTTCGCCGAGGCGATTCGTGACACCGACCTGTCGATGATCTGCGTCGGCACGCCGAGCAAGAAGAACGGCGACCTGGAACTGAACTACATCGAAGCCGTGTGCCGCGAGATCGGTTTTGTCCTGCGTGACAAGACCACCCGTCACACCATCGTGGTTCGCAGCACCGTACTGCCAGGCACTGTGGCAAACGTAGTGATCCCGATCCTCGAAGACTGCTCCGGCAAGAAAGCCGGCGTCGACTTCGGCGTTGCAGTGAACCCTGAGTTCCTGCGTGAAAGCACCGCGATCGCCGATTACGACCTGCCGCCAATGACCGTCATCGGCGAGTTCGACAAGGCGAGCGGCGACGTTCTGCAATCGCTGTACGAAGAACTCGACGCTCCGATCATCCGCAAGGACATCGCCGTGGCCGAGATGATCAAGTACACCTGCAACGTGTGGCACGCCACCAAGGTGACCTTCGCCAACGAGATCGGCAACATCGCCAAGGCTGTCGGCGTCGATGGTCGCGAAGTGATGGAAGTGGTCTGCCAGGACAAGACGCTGAACCTGTCCCAGTACTACATGCGCCCTGGTTTCGCGTTCGGCGGTTCCTGCCTGCCGAAGGACGTTCGCGCCCTGACCTACCGCGCCGGTTCCCTGGATGTGGAAGCACCGCTGCTCAACTCGCTGATGCGCAGTAACGAGTCCCAGGTGCAGAACGCCTTCGACATCGTCACCAGCCACGGCAAACGCAAAGTCGCCCTGCTGGGTCTGAGTTTCAAGGCCGGTACTGACGACCTGCGCGAAAGCCCACTGGTTGATCTGGCGGAAATGCTGATCGGCAAGGGCTACGACCTGAGCATCTACGACACCAACGTCGAATACGCCCGTGTCCACGGTGCGAACAAGGATTACATCGAGTCGAAGATCCCTCACGTCTCGTCCTTGCTCAACTCCAATTTCGACGACGTGATCAACAGCTCCGACGTGATCATCCTCGGCAACCGTGACGAGAAGTTCCGCGCTCTGGCGCAGAACGCTCCACACGGCAAGCAAGTGATCGACCTGGTCGGTTTCATGTCCCAAGCCACCAGCGTGAGTGGCCGGACTGAAGGCATCTGCTGGTAATGCGGTCGTAGGAGCTGTCGAGTGAAACGAGGCTGCGATCTTTCCAGGTCCACTTGAGTTTCAAGCGAAAGATCAAAAGATCGCAGGCTTCGCCAGCTCCTACAGGATTTCTGGCGTCATCCAGACCGGATGTCGCCAGTTTTCGTAAGCCTGCCTTAACCCCATCGGGCCACCCCACAGGCTCGCCCGAGATAGAGACGGATGCAGATTATGCACAGGCTAAAGCACGGCCTACTTCAGGCCGCCGGTTGGCTGTTTTACTTAAGTATTTTGATGGGCATCGCCATGGCGTTGCCTGCGTCCACGTTCGACTCCGAGTCGAAGGACTTCATCTTCCTGATCGGTATCGTCGGTATCTGGCGCTACTCGATGGGTGCCACGCACTTTTTGCGCGGCATGCTGTTTCTGTACGTGGTCTACCCGCACCTGCGGCGCAAAGTGCGCAAGCTGGGTAAAGCGGCAGACCCGTCCCATGTGTTTCTGATGGTCACCAGTTTTCGTATCGACGCGCTGACCACCGCCCAGGTCTACGCCTCGGTGATTCGCGAAGCGATCGACTGCGGCCTGCCGACCACCATGGTCTGCTCCATCGTGGAAATGTCCGATGAGAAGCTGGTGAAAAGCCTTTGGGCCAAAATGAATCCACCGGCTCGCGTCAAGCTCGACTTCGTGCGCATTCCCGGCACCGGCAAGCGCGATGGCCTGGCTTACGGTTTCCGCGCCATCTCCCGCCACCTGCCGGACGACCGCGCAGTGGTTGCAGTGATCGATGGCGACACGGTGCTCGCCGAAGGCGTCGTGCTCAAGACCGTGCCGTGGTTCCAGCTGTTCGGCAATGTCGGCGGCCTGACCACCAACGAGTTCTGCGAAGTGCGCGGCGGCTACATCATGAGCGAGTGGCACAAACTGCGATTCGCCCAGCGCCACATCAATATGTGCTCGATGGCCCTGTCCAAGCGCGTGCTGACCATGACCGGGCGGATGTCGGTATTCCGCGCCACCGTGGTGACCAACCCGGACTTCATCGCCGACGTGGAAAGCGACTCGCTGCAACACTGGCGCCTGGGTCGCTTCAAGTTCCTCACCGGTGATGACAAGTCGAGCTGGTTCAGCTTGATGCGCCTGGGCTACGACACGTTCTACGTACCGGACGCCGCCATTCACACCGTGGAACACCCGCCGGAAAAAAGCTTCATCAAGGCCAGTCGCAAACTGATGTTCCGCTGGTACGGCAACAACCTGCGGCAGAACTCCCGCGCCTTGGGCCTGGGTATGAAACGTCTCGGCCTGTTCACTTCGGTGGTGCTGTTCGACCAGCGTGTATCGATGTGGACATCGCTGTTGGGCCTGACCGTCGCGATCATCGCCAGCTTCAAGTACGGCATCGCGTTCATCCTGGTTTACCTGCTGTGGATCGGCATTACCCGTCTGATCCTGACCGTGCTGCTGTCTTTGTCCGGTCACACGATCGGCCCGGCCTACCCGGCGATTCTCTATTACAACCAGATCGTCGGCGCGCTGGTGAAGATCTACGTGTTCTTCCGCCTCGACCGACAGTCCTGGACTCGCCAGCCCACTTCCCTGACCCGTGATCTCGCCAGCTTTCAAGGTTGGTTCAACACTTGGTCGTCTCGGACCATGACCTTCTCCGCCGGCAGCATTTTTGTTGCTGTGCTGCTGATGATGGTCTGACCGAACTCGCCTGAATTAACTAGGAAATCGTCCATATGAATACCGCCGTCAACGCCAACGTAGTGCATGAATCAGAAGCCCAGCGCCAGCACGCCCGGGTAAAAATCCCGGCCAAGCTGCGCTTCTACGGTCCTGACCGGACCCCGGTAGAAGCTCGGGTCATCGACCTCTCCGCTGGCGGCCTGGCTTTCAACGCCGGTCAGCTGCCATTGAAGATCGGCGATGTGTACAAGGCTCGCCTGCAGTTCGTCATCGATAACCTCGGCCTGGCCATGGACGTCGAGTTACTGGTGCGCTCCCACGACCGCGAAACCGGTCGTACCGGTTGCCAGTTCCAGAACCTCGAATCCCAGGATATTTCCACCCTGCGCCACCTGATCACTTCGCACCTGGCCGGCGACATCGTCACCATGGGTGAAGTGCTGGCCACCCTGCAACGCGACAACTTCACCAAGGCGCGCAAGAACAAGGATGGCGGCCACGGCATGACCCCGTTCGGTCGTCTGCGTGCAGTGACCTTCAGCTTCGCGATCTTCCTCGTCGGTCTGACGGCATTCGGCTTCATCTTCAAGTCGGTGTACGGCATGTACTTCGTCAGCCACGCCCAGGCCGGTCTGGTCAGCGTGGCAGGTATGAACATCACCATGCCGCGCGACGGCACGGTGCAGAGCCTGATCAAAACCGACGGCGTTGCGGCCAAAGGCGCGCCACTGGCGACGTTCAGCACCAGCATGCTCGACGTACTCAAGGGCCATCTTGACGACAATCAATTACAACCGGCCAAGGTTGAAGAACTATTCGGCAAGCAAATGACCGGCACCCTGACGTCGCCGTGTGATTGCACCGTAGCGCAGCAAATGGTCGCCAACGGTCAGTACGCCAGCAAGGGCGATGTGATCTTCCAACTGGTGCCGCGTAACAGCGAAGCCAACGTTGAAGCGCGCTTCTCCTATCGCCAGTTCGGCGACGTGCTGCCAGGCAGCTCGGTCAGCTTCCAGATCGCCGGCGAAGACAAAACCCGCTCCGGCACGATCATCAGCAGCACCAGCCTGAAAAGCGCCGACCTGTCGTCCGACATCCGCGTGCTGATCAAGCCTGACGAGCCGCTGGACAGCAAATTCGCCGGTCGCCCGGTTGAAGTCAACGCCACCCGTGGTCCGAACCTGAACTGGCTGATCGACAAAGCCATGGCCGCCGGTCGATAAAAACAAGAGGACATGCCCGTGACTAGCCCACTCAGAATCCTGCCAGTCCCGCTGACTCTGGCCATGGCAATCGCCCTGGCCGGATGCGCCGGCCTGCCCGACCAGCGTCTGGCCAACGAAGCCCTCAAGCGCGGTGATACCACGCTGGCGGCGCAGAATTACCAGCAATTGGCAGACCTGGGCTACAGCGAAGCACAGGTTGGCCTCGCCGATATCCAGGTCGACAGCCGTGACCCGACGCAGATCAAGAAAGCCGAGGCGACTTATCGCGCTGCGGCCAGCGTTTCGCCGCGGGCTCAGGCTCGCCTGGGTCGTCTGCTGGTGGCCAAACCCGGCTCCACCGAAGCCGAACAGCACGAAGCCGAAGGCCTGTTGAAGAAAGCCACTGCCGCAGGCGAAGGCAACACCCTGATCCCGTTGGCCATGTTGTACCTGCAATACCCGCACAGTTTCCCGAACGTCAACGCACAACAGCAGATCAGCCAATGGCGCGCCGAAGGCAAGCCGGAAGCGGGCCTGGCCCAAGTGCTGCTCTATCGCACCCAGGGCACTTACGACCAGCATCTGGACGAAGTGGAAACGATCTGCAAAGCCGCGTTGAACACCACCGACATCTGCTACGTCGAACTGGCCACGGTCTATCAGAAAAAAGCCCAGCCAGAGAAACAGGCCGAGCTGATCAAGCAAATGCAAGCCGCTCAGGCTCGCGGCGCGGTTTCCGCCCAGCGGGTGGACAGCGTGGCCCGCGTACTGGGCGATGCATCCCTGGGCACGACCGACGAGAAAACCGCCCAGTCGCTGCTCGAAGGCATCGCACCCGGCTACCCCGCTTCCTGGGTCAGCCTGGCGCAACTGCTCTACGACTTCCCGGAACTGGGTGACGTCGACAAGATGATGAAGTACCTGGACAACGGCCGCGCCGCCGACCAGCCGCGTGCCGAACTGTTGCTGGGCAAGCTCTACTACGAAGGCAAAATGGTGCCGGCCGACGCGAAGGTCGCCGAAGAACACTTCAAGAAAGCCGTCGACAGAGAAGTGGCCGCCGATTACTACCTCGGCCAGATCTACCGTCGCGGTTACCTGGGCAAGGTCTATTCGCAGAAAGCGCTGAATCACCTGCTCAAGGCTGCGCGTAACGGTCAGAACAGCGCCGACTTCGCCATTGCCCAACTGTTCTCCCAAGGCAAGGGCACCCGGCCCGACCCGCTTAACGCTTATGTCTTCAGCCAATTGGCCAAGGCTCAGAACACCCCGCAAGCCACCGAGCTTGCACAAACACTCGAAGCCCAACTGCCGCCTGCCCAGCTCGCCGAGGCCCAACGCCTGTTGAAACAAGAACAGGCCGTTCGTGGTGCCTTGAGCCAGAACCCGCTGGAACTGCATGCCCTGGAAGAAGAAGACGGCGAGGAATCCCTATGAAGTTGAATCCATTCGTTAAGGCCGGTATAGGCCTGTCATTCGCCCTCTTGTGGTCGTGCCCGACCCTGGCGGCCCTGACTGAAAGCAAGAACTACGGCCTTGACGTGAAAGTCACCGCCCAGTCCGAAGACGACGCCGACCTCGGCACTGCCAAGGGCGGTGACGTCAATGGCGTCGGCCTCGACTTGCGTCCGTGGATCTATGGCGAGAGCGGCGCGTGGAGCGCCTACGCCATGGGCCAGGCGGTGACGTCCACCGACATCATCGAAACCGACACCCTGCAACAGGCCGACGACGCCAACCAGACCACCAACAGCGGTGATCGCACGTCCAAGAAAAATTACCTGGCGATGCGTGAATTCTGGGTCGGCTACAGCGGCCTCACGCCCTACCCCGGCGAGATGCTCAAACTCGGTCGCCAGCGCCTGCGCAATGACGACGGCCAATGGCGCGACACCAACATCGAAGCCCTGAACTGGACCTTCGACACTACCCTGTTGCGCGCCAACGCCGGTGTTGCCGAACGCTTCAGCGAGTACCGCACCGACCTCACAGAACTCGCGCCCAAGGACAAGGATCGCCTGCACGCTTACGCCGATGCGGCGTACCAGTGGACCCCAGGCAACTGGGTCGGCATTCGTGGTCATCACACCCACGATGACGGCAAGCTCGACTACCCGCAACCGGGTGTGGCCGGCGACTCGCTGGACAAGAAACAGAACGGCGACATCAGCTGGATCGGCCTCACCGCCGACAGCGATGCCTACAACTGGCGCAACACAAACACCGTCAACTACTGGGGCAGCGTCACCGGCATGAGCGGCGACCGCGACAAGGTCAACCCGTTGAACGCCGATGGCACCGCTCCGGCACAAGCCAAAACCAATGGCAATGTTGATGGTTGGGCCACCGATTTGGGTGTGCGTCTGCGCCTCGATCCGCAATGGCAAGTGGGTGCAGCTTATGCCCGTGCCAGCGCTGATTACGAACAGAACGGCCTGCAAAGCAACCGTTCGAACTACACCGGTACTCGCTCGCGGGTTCACCGTTTCGGCGAAGCGTTCCGTGGTGAAACGAACAATATGCAGTCCGCTACCTTGTTCGGTTCGTGGATGCTCAACGACGAATACGACGCCAGTGTGATCTACCACAAATTCTGGCGCGTCGACGGCAGCAAGCCGGTCGGCAGCAACGGCATCAACGCCGTCGAGAACAACACCGACGACGCGACCGGCGCGATTCTTTCCAGCACTTCCCTGCCGCTGCAAGATGGCAACAACGACCTCGGTCAGGAAATGGACGTGGTCGTCACCAAGTACTTCAAGCAAGGCCTGCTGCCCGCAGCCTTGAGCCAATCGATCGATGAGCCTTCGGCCCTGGTGCGTTTGCGTGGCGGCGTGTTCAAGCCCGGTGATGCGTACGGCAAAGGCGTCGACTCGTACATGCACCGCGCGTTTGTCGACGTGATCTGGCGCTTCTGATGCGAACCGCTAAGGGAGTTCCTGACATGAACAGTCCGAAGAGAGGCTCGATAACCTTGCTGGCCAGCGCGATGTTGCTGGCCAGCACGGCAGTCTTCGCCACTGTGGAGCCGGCCTCGCCCGTTCACAAAGGCCAGCCGGCGACCATTGCCAAGGGGTTGCAACAGGCCAGGACCTACACCGTCAGCAGCGCACCGACTGCGCCGCTGGAGCTGGCCAAACCGAAACTGCCGGACACGTCCGGCTACACCGCCGAAGCCATCGCCGCGAAAATCGTGCGCGCCACGGCCGGCAAAATCAGCGTGCGCCGGATGATGCAGGAAGACGCGCTGAAGGACTTCATCGGCGGCGACAACAAGATGTCTGAATGGGTGGTGCGTCAGCACGGCATCCCGCAGGCCATCTTCGTCGACGACGGCTACATGAACCTCAAGGATCTGGCCAAGAAGGTGCCCAAGCAGTACTTCAGTGAAACCTCGCCGGGTGTGTTCCTGGCGAAGTTGCCGATCGTGGTCGGTAGACACGGCATTCTGGAAATCGACAAGCAGACCCAGGAATTGCGCCTGTCCCAAGAGGCCGGTTCGTTCCTGGTCAACGACGGTCAGCTGTTTGTGCGTGATACCAAAATCACTGGCTGGAGCGAGAAGGCAAACGGCCCGGCGGCCTTCAAGTCGCCGAAGGAATTCCGTCCGTTCCTGCTGTCCTGGGGCGGCACCGAGACCTACATCGCCAACAGCAAAATCGCCAGTTTCGGCTACGCCAACAGTAAGTCCTATGGCGTGAGTATTTCCCAATACACGCCGAACATGGCCAAGGTGCTCAAGCGCCCTGAACCGACCGGCTGGATCGTCGGCTCCGAGTTCTCGGACATGTGGTACGGCTTCTACTGCTACGAAGCCCGCGACTTTGTGGTCAAGGGCAACACCTACAAAGACAACATCGTCTATGGCATTGACCCGCATGACCGTTCCCACGGTCTGATCATTGCCGACAACACGGTATTCGGTACCAAGAAGAAGCACGGGATCATTATTTCCCGAGAAGTGAACGACAGTTTCATCTTCAACAACCGCAGCTACGACAACAAGTTGTCGGGCCTGGTGATCGACCGTAACAGCGTGAACAACCTGATCGCCTACAACGAGATCTACAAGAACCACACCGACGGCATCACCCTCTACGAGAGTGGCGACAACCTGCTGTGGGGCAACAAGGTGATCAGCAACAAGCGTCACGGCATCCGGATTCGTAACAGCGTGAACATCCGCCTCTACGAAAACCTGTCCATGGCCAACGGCCTGACCGGTGTCTACGGACACATCAAGGACCTGAGCGACACGGACCGTGACATTAAGCTCGACCCGTTCGACGCCCAGGTGTCCCTGATCGTGGTCGGCGGCGAACTGGCCGGCAACGGCAGCGGACCACTGTCCATCGACTCGCCGCTGAGCGTCGAGTTGTATCGCGTGTCCATGCTCGCACCGACCAAATCCAGCGGCATCAGCTTCTCGGGAATTCTCGGTGAGCGCCAGGATGAAATTCTCGACCTGCTGGTACGCCAGCAGAAAGCCGTGCTGATCGACCCTGTCGAACGCCAGACCGAAATGCGGGACTGAGGATAATTTTATGCACCCACACTTGATCAAATTACTCAGCCTGTCGGCTCTGACCGTCGGCATTTTCGCGGCCAGCGCCGGCGCTCGTGCCGATGAAGCCAAAGCACCTGCCTTCAGCGCCGAGCCGTGCTGCAGCCTGTGTCCGGCAGCCAACGACCCGAAGAACTACACCACGCGTTACCAGCAGAACTTCACCACGCTGGTGCAGGCTCAGGGCGACTGGTTGTTCCGTACGCAAGAAGACTTGCGCACCGAGTTCGACACCACACCCGGCGGCTACAAACGCATGAAAGAACTGCACGATGCGTTCAAGAGCAAAGGCATTGAACTGGTCATCGTTTACCAGCCGACCCGTGGCCTGGTGAACCGCAACAAGCTCAACCCGGAAGACAAGGCCAAGTACGATTTCGACAAGGCCCTGAAGAACTACAAGACCATGCTCGGGCGTTTCGCCGCCATGGGCTACACCGTGCCGGACCTGTCGCCGCTGACCAACGAGTCGTTGCCTGACACTCTGCCGGCCCACGATTTCTACTTCCAGGGCGACCAACACTGGACGCCGTATGGCGCCCAGCGCACGGCGAAAATCGTCGGTGAGCAAATCAAGAAAATGCCGGCCTTTGCCGACGTGCCCAAGCGCGAATTCGAGAGCCATAAGTCGGGTCGTATGGGCAAGACCGGAACGTTACACAACATGGCTGGTCAACTCTGTGGCACCAGCTACGCGATCCAGTACATGGATCAGTTCACCACCGAGCCGAAAGGCGAAGCAGCTGATGGCGATCTGTTCAGTGATTCCGGCAATCCGGAAGTCACCCTGGTCGGTACCAGCCACAGTGGCAAGAACTACAACTTCGCCGGTTTCCTCGAAGAGGCCATCGGCGCCGACATCCTCAACGTGGCGTTCCCCGGCGGTGGCCTGGAAGGTTCGATGCTGCAGTACCTGGGCAGCGAAGAGTTCCAGACCAAGCCGCCGAAGATTCTGATCTGGGAATTCTCGCCGCTCTATCGCCTCGACCAGGAAACCATCTACCGCCAGATGATGGCGCTGCTGGACAACGGTTGCGAAGGAAAGGATGCACAGATGACCGGCAGCACCACGTTGAAACCGGGCAAGAACGAATTGATGGTCAACAGCAAGAACCTGAACCTGCAAAACAGCAGCCACCAGGTTGATATCCGCTTCGCCGATCCGTCGGTGAAAACCCTGCAAGCCACCCTCTGGTACATGAACGGTCGCCACGAGGACATCAAGATCGAGAAACCGGAAACCTCCGATACCGACGGGCGTTTCGCCTTTGAGTTGCGCACGGACGATGACTGGGCCTCGCAGAATCTGCTGGCCGTCGAAGTCCAGGGCCCTGAAGCAGGTGCCGCGCCACAGAAAGTCGAAGCGAAAATCTGCAAACGCAACGTGTTCCCTGGCGTTGGGCAGCGTACCGCTCAAGCCGGGCAATGAGGCAACTCTTATGACATGCATGCAAACCCGAACTTTGAAAAAGTTACTCGCGCCCTCCCTGCTGACTCTGGCGATGTTCGCTGGCGCCACCCAGGCAGCCGCGCCCCTGCGTCCGCCACAGGGATACTTCGCGCCGATTGAAAAAGTCAAAACCGGCGACAAGAGCGAAGGCTGTGATGCGATGCCGACGCCGTACACCGGCTCGCTGCAATTTCGCAGCAAGTACGAAGGCTCCGACAAGGCCCGTTCGACACTGAACGAGGCATCGGAGAAAGCCTTCCGTGACACCACGGCCGACATCACCAAGATTGAGCGCGGCACCAGCAAGCGCGTGATGCAGTACATGCGTGACGGTCGTCCGGAACAGCTCGAATGCACCCTCAATTGGTTGACCGCCTGGGCCAAGGCTGATGCGTTGATGTCCAAAGACTTCAACCACACCGGCAAGTCCATGCGCAAATGGGCGTTGGGCAGCATGGCGTCCTCCTACATTCGCCTGAAGTTCTCCGACTCGCATCCGTTGGCGAACCATCAGCAAGAGTCGCAGTTGATTGAAGCCTGGTTCAGCAAAATGGCAGATCAGGTGGTCAGCGATTGGGACAACCTGCCGCTGGAAAAAACCAACAACCACTCCTACTGGGCTGCCTGGTCGGTGATGGCAACGTCCATCGCCACCAACCGCCGCGACCTGTTCGACTGGTCGGTGAAGGAATTCAAGGTCGGCGCCAATCAAATCGACGCCCAGGGTTTCCTGCCCAACGAACTCAAGCGCCAGCAACGCGCCCTCGCCTATCACAACTACGCCCTGCCGCCGCTCGCGATGATCGCCAGTTTCGCTCAGGTCAACGGTGTGGACTTGCGTCAGGAAAACAACGGCGCATTGAAACGCCTGGGTGATCGAGTGCTCGCGGGTGTCGAAGACCCGGAAGAATTCGAGAACAAGAACGGTAAGGATCAGGACATGACCGACCTGAAAGTCGACTCGAAATTCGCCTGGCTCGAACCGTTCTGCACGCTCTACACCTGCTCGCCGGATGTGCTTGAGAAAAAGCACGAGATGCAGCCGTTCAAAACCTTCCGCCTCGGTGGTGACCTGACCAAGGTCTACGACCCGGCGAACGAGAAGGGCAAAAAAGGCTCCTGAAGGCACATATAAAACCTGTGGGAGCGAGCTTGCTCGCGATGACTGAGTGTCAGTCGACATCGATGTGAATGTCAGACCGCTATCGCGAGCAAGCTCGCTCCCACAGGGGTCAGTGTCGAGTTTGAGTTTTGTGTGTTACGCCCTCCGGTTTTCGGTGGGGGGTTAGGGGGGGCCATTGGCCCTTGACTGTTGGTTAAACATGGAGAGACCGGGATGGTATTTTCATCCAACGTGTTCCTGTTTTTGTTCTTGCCGATCTTTCTCGGCATGTACTACTTAAGCGGAATACGCTATCGCAACCTGCTGCTGCTGATCGCCAGCTACGTGTTCTATGCCTGGTGGCGCGTGGACTTCCTTGCGCTGTTCGCAGCCGTCACGCTGTGGAACTACTGGATCGGCCTCAAAGTCGGTGCCGCAGGCGTTCGGACCAAACCGGCACAACGCTGGTTGCTCCTGGGCGTGGCCGTCGACCTGTGCATTCTCGGCTACTTCAAGTACGCCAACTTCGGCGTCGACAGCATCAACGCGATGATGACCTCCGTCGGTCTGTCGCCGTTCATCCTGACCCACGTGCTGTTGCCGATCGGGATCTCGTTCTACATCTTCGAGTCCATCAGCTACATCATCGACGTCTACCGTGGTGACACGCCGGCGACCCGCAACCTGATCGACTTTGCCGCTTTCGTGGCGATCTTCCCGCACCTGATCGCCGGTCCGGTGTTGCGCTTCCGCGATCTCGCCGACCAGTTCAACAACCGTACCCACACCCTCGACAAGTTCTCCGAAGGTGCGACGCGATTCATGCAGGGCTTCATCAAGAAGGTCTTCATCGCCGACACCCTCGCGGTCGTGGCCGACCATTGCTTCGCCTTGCAGAACCCGACCACGGGCGACGCCTGGCTCGGCGCGCTGGCCTACACCGCGCAGCTGTATTTCGACTTCTCCGGTTACAGCGACATGGCAATCGGTCTGGGCTTGATGATGGGTTTCCGCTTCATGGAAAACTTCAAACAGCCGTACATCAGCCAGTCGATCACCGAGTTCTGGCGTCGCTGGCACATCAGCCTGTCCACCTGGTTGCGTGACTACCTGTACATCACGCTGGGCGGTAACCGTAAAGGTACGCTGATGACCTATCGCAACCTGTTCCTGACCATGCTGCTCGGTGGTCTGTGGCACGGCGCGAACATCACGTACATCGTCTGGGGCGCCTGGCACGGCATGTGGCTGGCGATCGAAAAAGCCCTCGGCCTGAACACGTCGCCGCGCAGCATCAACCCGATCCGCTGGGCGCTGACCTTCCTGCTCGTGGTCATGGGCTGGGTAATCTTCCGCTCGGAAAACCTGCACGTCGCCGGTCGTATGTACGGCGCGATGTTCAGCTTCGGCGAATGGTCACTGTCGGAACTCAACGCGGCCAGCCTCACCGGCCTGCAAGTGGCGACCCTGGTGGTGGCTTACATGACCCTGGCGTTCTTCGGCATTCGTGACTTCTACACCAACCTGCCGCCTGAGAAGACCAAGCCTGTTGTGAACGTCGAGGCCGATGGCCCGGCTGCCGCGACCCCTGGAATGATCAAAGCCGTACCGGGCGACAACCCGGGCAGCATCCACGAACCTGGCTACACCGTTGGCGTTGAAGCGACCGTGCAACCGGCCTACTGGACCGCTGACTGGTCCCGTTACGTGATGCGCACGCTGGTACTGGTGTTGTTCATCGCCTCGATTTTCAAACTCTCGGCGCAAAGCTTCTCGCCGTTCCTTTACTTCCAGTTCTGAGGGATCTGACTATGACCCGCTCATTACGCATCCTCTACATCGCCTTGTTCCTGCTGACCCTGCTGGTGCTGGGCGTGTGGTCCACGCGCAGTTTCTTCGGCTTTAGCACCAGCGCCGAAACGACGGTGCTCAACGGCCGCTGGAGCAAAGCTGTGGAGACGCATTACGACGACGAGTTCCCAATCAAGCGTCTGGGCACCAACCTTTGGGCTGCGCTGGATTTCAAACTGTTCAACGAAGGTCGTCCGGGCGTCGTGCTCGGCCGCGATCAGTGGTTGTACAGCGATGAGGAATTCAACCCGATCGTCAACGAAGAACTGAACCTGCAAGGCAACTATGCGCTGGTTGAAGGCGTGCGCCAGGAACTGAAAGCGAAAGGCGTGAAACTGGTCATGGCGATCGTGCCGGCCAAGACTCGCCTGTACCCGGAACACCTGGGTGAAGTGAAGCCTTCGAGCATCCACGCCAACCTCTATGAGGACTTCCACGCTCATGTGGCGGCCAACAAGGTCCTCGCGCCCGACCTGTACGGCCCGATGCTGAAAGCCAAGCTGGACGGTCAGCAAGTGTTCCTGCGCACCGACACCCACTGGACCCCGGAAGGCGCACAAATCGCCGCCGAGACCCTGGCGAAATCCATTACCGACAAATACCCGCTGAGCGGCGAGCCGCATCACTTCATCACTGAACCTGCGGAGAAGGTGACTCACAAGGGCGACCTGCGGTTGTTCCTGCCGCTGGACCCGCTGTTCGAAAACCTGATGCCCAAGCCTGAGCCGTTGCAGAAACGCAACACCGTTGCGGCCCAGGACCAGCCTGCCGGTGATGACGCCCTGTTCGCCAACACTGAAGTGCCGGTGGCCCTGATCGGCACCAGCTACAGCGCCAATCCCAACTGGAACTTCGTCGGTGCGCTGAAACAAGCGCTGAACAGCGACGTGGTCAATTACGCCGAAGACGGCCACGGCCCGATTCTGCCGATGCTCAGCTATCTGAAAAGTGATGCTTTCAAGAACAGCCCGCCACAGGTGCTGATCTGGGAGTTTCCTGAACGTTATCTGCCTGTGAACAACGAAATCGGTGACGCCGACCCGCAGTGGGTCGCAGAGCTCAAAGAAGCCGGCGCTCGCCAACAAAACGTAGCCGCAAACACTAAATCCGAGACGCCCGACCGGGCGCAAAACTGAAAGAGAGGTACACCATGACTTTCACTACTACTCCTCGCCGTCTCGCCAAGACCTTCGCACTCGTTGCAGGCATGAGCGTTCTGTCGATGTCCGCCTTCGCAGGCGATGCCGCGCTCTACGGCCCGACCGCCCCGAAAGGCTCAAGCTTCGTGCGTGTCTACAACGCCGGCAACGCTGAAGTCAGCGCCACCGTCGGCACCACCAACCTGGCCGAAGTCGCGCCGCTGTCCAGCACTGACTTCAGCTTCATGCCGGGCGGCGACTACAGCGCCAAGGTCGGTAGCCAGTCCCTGCCGGTGAAACTGGCCGGTGATCACTATTACACCCTGGTCAACAACGCCAGCGGCGCACCGCAACTGATCGAAGAGCCGCCGTTCAAGAACAAGCAAAAATCCCTGGTTCGCGTGCAGAACCTCAGCGACAAGGCCCTGACCCTGAAAACCGCTGACGGCAAGACCGAAGTGGTCCCGACCGTGGCCGCCAAGGGCCGTGGCGAGCGTGAAATCAACCCGGTTAAAGTCAGCCTGGCTCTATACGATGGCGACAAGAAAGTCGGCGACGTGAAACCGGTTGCCCTGGAACGCGGTGAAGCCGCCGTGTTGTACGTGACCGGCACCGGCAGCAGCCTGGCGCCAGTCTGGGTAAAACGCCCGGTTTCGACGCGCTAATCATATTTTCGGGTAGCCCACGGGCTACCCGGACACGGAATAAGAACAAGAGTGAAACGACAGAACGCAGTAGCTCTGACCCATACGATTTTCAAGGAGTAACAACATGATTCCGGTGATCTTGTCAGGTGGTAGTGGCTCACGTCTTTGGCCGCTTTCGCGCAAACAGTTCCCTAAGCAATTCCTCGCCCTGACCGGCGAACAAACATTGTTCCAGCAAACCCTGGAACGCCTGGTGTTCGAAGGCATGGACACCCCGATCGTAGTCTGCAACAAGGAACACCGTTTCATCGTCAACGAGCAGCTGGCCGCCCGTAAACTGGACGTGCAGCGCATCCTGATGGAACCGTTCGGCCGCAACACCGCGCCAGCCGTGGCCTTGACCGCACTGATGCTGGTCAACGAAGGTCGCGACGAATTGATGTTGGTGCTGCCAGCCGACCACGTGCTGGAAGATCAGAAAGCCCTGCAACGCGCGCTGGCCCTGGCCACCGTCGCTGCAGAAAACGGCGAAATGGTGCTGTTCGGCGTACCGGCCACCAAACCGGAAACCGGCTATGGCTACATCAAGTCGACCAATGATTCGCTGCTGCCGGAAGGCGTCAGCCGCGTCTCGCACTTCGTCGAAAAACCGGACGTGAAACGCGCCACCGAGTTCGTCGAGTCCGGCGGTTATTTCTGGAACAGCGGCATGTTCCTGTTCCGCGCCAGCCGTTTCCTCGAAGAGCTGAAAAAACACGATCCGGACATCTACGACACCTGCGTGCTGACCCTGGAACGCAGCGAGCAGGATGCCGACACGGTCGACATCGACGCCGCCACCTTCGCTTGCTGCCCGGACAATTCCATCGACTACTCGGTGATGGAAAAAACCCAACGCGCCTGCGTCGTACCGCTGACCGCTGGCTGGAGCGATGTCGGTTGCTGGGCGTCGCTGTGGGAAGTGAACGAAAAAGACGCCAACGGTAACGTCACCAAAGGCGATGTGGTCATTCAGGACAGCAAAAACTGCATGATCCACGGCAACGGCAAACTGGTGTCGGTGATCGGCCTGGAAAACATCGTGGTCGTCGAAACCAAGGACGCCATGATGATCGCCCACAAGGACAAGGTCCAAGGCGTGAAACAGATGGTCAACACCCTCAACGAACTAGGCCGCAGCGAAACCCAGAACCACTGCGAAGTCTATCGTCCGTGGGGCTCCTACGACTCGGTGGACATGGGCGGCCGCTTCCAGGTCAAGCGCATCTCGGTCAAACCGGGCGCGTGCCTGTCGCTGCAGATGCACCACCACCGCGCCGAACACTGGATCGTGGTCAGCGGCACTGCTGAAGTCACCTGCGACGAAAACGTGTTCCTGCTCACTGAAAACCAGTCGACCTACATCCCGATCGCCTCGGTCCACCGCTTGCGCAATCCGGGCAAGATCTCGTTGGAAATCATCGAAGTGCAATCGGGCAGCTACCTGGGCGAAGACGATATCGAGCGGTTTGAAGATATCTACGGTCGCTCTACCCCGATCGAACGCGGCGTGTCGGTGAAAACCATCGCGCGGTGATTGATCTGTAACACAAGAAGCCCCCGCCCGACCCGCTGCGTTTCCCTATCCGCAGCGGGTTGGGTGGGGGCTTTTTTTGTCTGGCGTTTTTGTTGCCTCCACGGGCCTCATCGCGAGCAAGCTCGCTTGTATGTTTAGACTTGAAGGGGTGGGCGGGACTAAAAGCTCGATTCTGACTCTGACCAGTACAGACCGTGGGAGACTTCTCGTCCCGCCCTTTCTACCCAAAGCGCCGATAAGGAATTCATCGGTAAAACCGACGATAGAGGCAAGCCAGCGCAACGGTAGACCCCGACAAGCTCTTAAACCCTAGCTCCGAGGATTCGTCATGACAATCCTTACTTCGCAGACGGTTGTTGGCATCGATATCGCCAAGGCTGAAATAGTTATCTATCGCTCCGACCTGCAAACCACTGACGCCATCAAGAACGATCGAACAGCCCTTAAACGCTGGCTTAAAACATTGCCCGCCCAAAGCGCTATCGCCGTTGAAGCCACCAACATCTACCACCTGGACACTGTCGAGTTGGCCCATGCGATGGGTCACCAGGTCTATGTCGTGGATGCTTATCGGGTGAGCAACTATCGCCGCGGCATCGGCCAGCGAGCCAAGAACGATCCCTGCGATGCCCGTCTGCTGGCGCGTTATTTGACGAACGAACAAGACGGACTGCGGATCTGGAGCCCGCCACCCAAGGCCTACACCTCGCTGAAAAGCCTGCTCCACAGGCGTGCAACGCTAATCCAGAACCATGCCGGTCTGATGCTGAGCTGGGCCAATGAACCCTTGTTGAAGAAAGTGCAGACCGCCCAGCAAAAGGCCTTCAAGCAAGCGGATCAGGCCATTCAGAAACTGCTGCGCAAGGTCTGCAAAGAGGCGGGTATTGAAGAGAATATCGACCGCTGCAAAGCCATCGAAGGGGTTGGCGAACTGACTGCAACCGGGTTGGCGACGACCTTTATGCGCGGTGATTTTGCCAATAGTGATGCGTTCATCGCGTTTCTAGGGATGGACCTTACGGTCGATGACTCCGGGAAGAAGAACGGCCCCCGGCACTTGACCAAAAAAGGGGATCCGGAAGTACGCCGGTTGGCTTACAACGCCGCAATGGCAGCCTGTCGCTCAGCTAAATGGAAACCGTTTTACGAGTCATATTTGGCAAGAGGCTTCTCGAAAACCCAGGCATTGGTGGCCCTTGCCCGGAAACTCTGCCGGGTGGCATTTGCCCTGATGAAAAATCAGAGCAAATACCAGCCGGCCTGAAGTTGCGGGGTTGCCCTGCAACATAGAATCTCCCACATTCGACCGAGTTGTCTTATGGGAATGCGATTAAATGTGGGAGCGAGCTTGCTCGCGATGAGGCCATCACTTCCACCAACAACAATCAAGCCCATCGCCAACCGCACCCACGCTTAGGTAGGATGACCTTCTCCCTTCCCGAGGTTTGCGTCATGTTCATCGGCGTCTTGCTGGTCATCACCTGGCTGATTTTGTTGCTGCGCTACCCGGCCAAAGCACTGCCCGTCTCCGTGGCGGCGGCCATCGGCCTGGGGCTGGTGGCGACGTGGGTGATCTGGATGGACAACCGCGAGGTCAAGCAACTGGCGCGCCTGGAGTTGCGCATCACTTACGCGCCAGAACAGTGCCCGGCCGACCGCCCACTGCAACTGAAGATGAAAAACGGCAACGACGTGCCGCTGACCGAACTGCGCTGGCGCATCGCAGCCTATGCGCCGGGCGACACGGTCAATCTGGCCGACAATCAATACGCCGCACCGCGCTATCGCGGCCCCGGCGAACTGCAGGCCGGCGCGAACTGGGAAGACTGTTTGCCCCTGCCGCCGCTGCGCCCTGGCTATCGCCCGCAAACGCTGGAGTTTCGCGCAGAGCGTTTGCAAGGTAGTTTCTCCGATTGATCTTCCCTTCCTCTTTTTGCACAAGGACCGCGCCATGCCTGTTGCGTTGATTACCGGTTGCTCCAGCGGCATTGGCCGCGCCCTCGCCGAGGTGTTCAAAAGTGCCGGATACGAAGTCTGGGCCAGCGCCCGCAAGACAGAAGACGTGGCGGCGCTGGCCGCTGCCGGTTTCACCGCCGTGCAACTGGACGTCAACGATGGCGCCGCGCTCGAACACTTGAGCGAGCGCATCAACCAGCAACATGGCGGCCTCGATGTGCTGATCAACAATGCCGGTTATGGCGCCATGGGGCCGTTGCTCGACGGCGGTGTACCGGCCATGCAGCGGCAATTCGAAACCAACGTGTTCGCCATCGTCGGCGTCACCCGCGCCCTGTTCCCGGTGCTGCGTCGCGCCAAGGGTCTGGTGGTGAACATCGGCAGCGTGTCCGGGGTTTTGGTCACGCCGTTTGCCGGCGCCTATTGCGCCTCGAAAGCGGCGGTACATGCCTTGACCGATGCGCTGCGTATGGAACTGGCGCCGTTCGGTGTGCGCGTCATGGAAGTCCAGCCGGGCGCCATCGCCTCCAGTTTTGCCAAGAATGCCGGCCATGAGGCAGAGCAGTTGATTACCGAACAATCGCCTTGGTGGCCGCTGCGTGAAGGCATTCGCGCACGGGCCAAGGCCTCCCAGGACAACCCGACCCCGGCCAATGAATTTGCCGCCGGTTTGCTCAAGGCCGTGCAGCAGAGCAAACCACCGCGCCTGATTCGTTTGGGCAATGGCAGTCGGGCGTTACCGTTGCTGGCGGGGTTGTTGCCTAAAGGGCTGCTGGAGGCGGGGTTGATGAAGCGGTTCGGGCTGAAGGGGCAACTTCCATGACCGACTACACCGAATACTTTGATGAAGTGATCCAGGCCCACGTCGCCATCGAGCAATGGTTGGCCGAGGATCAAGACGAGCCGGCGCTTGAACGGTTGCTGACGCGTTTTTCACCGCAGTTTTCCATGGTCTCGCCGTTGGGCCGGGCGCTGGATTTCGATGCGTTGAGTGAGTTGTTTTTGATGGCGGGCGGGAAGAAGCTCGGGTTCAGAATTGAGCTCAGCGAGTTGCGTGGCATTGCTTTGTACGACGGTGGCGCAGTGGTGAGTTATCGCGAGCAACAGACCGATGCGACGGGGCTGCACTCTGATCGGCGGTCGGCGGTGGTGTTTGAGAAGCGGGCGGATGGCAAAGTGGTTTGGCGGCATTTGCATGAGACGTTTTGCAAGGAGTGAACTGCCGCTATTTGTCAGTGGGACCGAGTCGCCTTCATCGCGAGCAAGCTCGCTCCCACACTTGATCTGCGTCGTACACATACTTTGTGTTCATTGCAGATCTAATGTGGGAGCGAGCTTGCTCGCGATGAAGGCGACTCGGTCTAACGGTTTACTTAACAACCACCGTGCACGTAATCCCCGCCGCCAACAGCACACCCTCCGGCACTTCATCAATGTGAATCCGCACCGGCACCCGCTGCGCCAAACGCACCCAGTTAAAGGTCGGGTTCACATCCGCAATCAGCTCGCGACTCTGCGGGTTATCACGGTCGTAGATGCCGCGAGAAATGCTTTCCACATGCCCCTTCAACACTTCCCCGCTCATCAACTGCATGTCGGCTTTATCGCCGACCCGCACGTGGGGCAATTTGGTTTCTTCGAAGAAGCCGTAGACCCAGAACGAGTTCATGTCGACCACGGCCATTTTCGCTTCGCCGATGCGCGCGTAGTCGCCGCGGTGCACATTGAGGTTGGTCACATAACCGTCCACCGCTGCGCGGACCTCGGTGCGTTTGAGGTTCAGTTCGGCGGTTTCGAGCTGTGCCTGAGCATGCTGGTAATCGGCCAGGGCCGAGTCGGCGATGTTGCTGGCGTCGTCGCGGTTTTCCCTGGAGATCACCAGGTTGTCCATGTCAGCGCGGCGGTGGGCGTTGACCTTGCGCATCTCCCACGTCGACTTGCGTGAGGCCACCAGCGCCTGCGCCTGTTTGACCGCGATGCGGTAGTGCTCGGGGTCAATCTGCATCAACAGATCACCCTTCTTTACCAGTTGGTTGTCGCGCACCGGCACGTCCACCACTTCCCCGGTGACGTCGGCGGCGACGTTGATGATGTCGGCGCGCACCCGGCCGTCGCGGGTCCACGGGGTGTCCATGTAATGCACCCACAGGGTCCGGCCGATCCACATCGCAAGAGCCAGCACCAGCAGAGTGGCGAGCAGGCTGAAAAGCTTTTTCATCAGGGCCTTCTTCAGTGATAGAGAGTCAGTGGTAGAGAGTCAACGGTAAACAGTCAGCGCCAGGGCGCCGAACAGACAGGTAAACAGACTCAGGCGCAGCAGCGCCGGGTGCCAGAAGAAGCGGTACAGATCGAACCCGGACAGGAACCGATCGAGTGCCCAGGCCAGCGCCGCCGCGATGAAAAACATCAGGGTCATGGTCGGCATGTACACGCCGTGGAAGGCGATTTCACGAGGCATGTTCAAGTCCTTGGGGCTTGGCGGTGGCGTTGGCCTTTATGTAGCCGGCGAGCGGCGATTGCGGGTCCAGTAACGAAGTGCGGATAAAGTGCAGGTAGCTCTTCACCCGGCGCAGGGCCGAGGTGTCGAAGTGCGGCGCGAAAGGTTCGTCGGTGGCTTGCACGCGGCTGATCGCGTGATCGACGGCGATCAGGCCGCGCTCCAGATTGCTCTGGCTCGGTTGCAGAAACAGCCTCACCAGCGAGCGCCCCATCACCCGGATCGCCTGACGCCACGGCTGCGATTCGGCATACGCCGGATGCACCGGCAGGATCGCCTGCTCCTTGCGCAACTCGATGATCGCGTGGCCGACTTCCAGCACCACGAACATCCAGCGCAGCAAGTCCCGTTGTACCTGCGGCTGCCCTGCCGCGAGACCGTAGGCCTGGTGCAGCAAGTCCCGCGTGCTGCTTTCGAAACTCGACGCCAAACCCTTGAGTTTGCCGCTGATGGCGTACACCACTTGCCCGCGCAAATCCTGTTCCAGCCGACGCCACAACCAGCGGCTGTTGGGCGGCAGAATGATCGCCCCGGCCGCCGCGCATACCAGCATGCCGAGCACCATGGCGATGTAGTCGTTGATAAAGGCGTAAGGGTTGTAAACGGTGAGGTTGTCCGGCACCGAACCGGTGCTGAAGAAGATCAGCAAGCCGAGGCCTATGCCCGCATATTGCGGTCGTGAAGTCAGGAACGAACCGAGTACGATCACCGGTGCGAGCATCACGCAGAGCAACGGAAAACCGTCGATCCAGGGGAAAATGAAAAACATCTCGACGAAGCCGATCAGAGCCCCGAGGAGCGTCCCGCAGGCCATCTGAAAGGCCATGCGTTTTGGATTCGGTGTCGCCGCCGAGAGGCCCACGGTAGCGGCGGCAATCAGGGTCATCGTCGCACCGCTCGGCCATGCCGTTGCGACCCAATAGCTGCCCAGAACCACCAGAATGAACGCCGCGCGAATCCCCGAGGCGGCCGACGCCATCCAGTTGGTTTGCGGGGTGAACGGCTCATCCCATTGCTCGCGCGCATGGCTGTGATCAGCCAGCGACGCGTGGGTCTGTGCATAACTGTGCAAGTCGTCGACGAAGCGATAGAGCAGTTCGTACGCGGTATGAAAATCCAGCTGCTCGGCGTCGCTCGGATCGCCCTCCTGGAAGATCGCCCGCAGGCTGCGAACCCGCGCCGGCAGACCTTCTTTATAGGCGGTCAGTGCGATGACCAGACGCCCCGCATCGGCATTGGTCAGGGCGCGGCCGCTGAAGCCGTCGAGCAGTTCGGCCAGGTCCTGCAAACCCGGCTTGATAGCCGCGACCACGTGATCGGTGCCGCTGCTGCGCAAGCGTTCAAGCAATTGGTGCAGGGCGTTGAAGCGCGTAGTGACACCCATGAATTCGCTGTTCAGTCGACTGAGCCGACCATTGCGCCGACGCATGTGTGGGTCTTCAAACACAGTGACGCTGCGCAACCCTTCCAGCCCCACGGCCTCAGCGATGAAGCGCACGTTGCTCGCCTCGAAAGCCTCCCGTTTGCTGCGACCGCGCAAGCCATCGGTGACGAATAGCGCGAACACGCCGAAGCGCTGATACAAGGCGTTGCGCATGGCGGCGCTGGCGGATTGCGGCAGGATTGCGGCGCTGACCAGCGTGGAGCAAATAATCCCCAGGGAGATTTCCAGCACCCGCCACACGGCGGCCATGAACGCGCCGTCCGGGTGCGCCAGTGCGGGCAAACCGACCATCGCGGCGGTGTACCCGGCGAGCACGAAACCATAGGCGCGGAAGTTGCGATAGCGCGCCGCGCCCGCCGAACAGATGCCCACCCAGATCGCCAGCGAACCGAGGAACAACTCGGTGTTTTGCGCAAACAAAGCGATCAACGCGACCATCACCGCCGAGCCGGCCAATGTCCCAAGGAAGCGATAGAAACTCTTGGCCAGCACGTGGCCGCTTTGCGGTTGCATGACGATGAACACGGTGATCATCGCCGTGCGCGGCTGCGGCAACTCCAGGCGCATGGCCAGCCACAGGGTCAGGAACGCGGCGAACAGCACCTTGAAAATGTAGACCCAGGTCACGCCATCGCTGCGCGCCCAATCGAAGAAACCCCGGCGCCATTCAAGGGAATACAGCCAGCGCAAAGGTGCGGGCAAGGGAGTCATGAAATCCTGCTCATTGATATTCAGTCAGGCTGGGAACCTGTGGGAGCGAGCTTGCTCGCGATTGCGGTCTGACATTCAACATTGATGTCGACTGGCACTCAGTCATCGCGAGCAAGCTCGCTCCCACAGGGTCCGTGCTCACTTGGAGATGCTCTTAAGAAGAGTCGGGGTTTTCGGTACGGCGATCTGGCTGTCTTTCGGCACGTCGCTACCCGCGCCCAATCCGCCGCCGAGCGCCGTCACCAGTTCGGCATGAGCACTCAGTCGCGCGGCCTGCACTTGCTGCTGAACTTGTTGCTGTTTGAACAGCAAAGTCTGGGCGTTAAGCACGTTGAGGTAGTCGGTGAGCCCGCGCTGGTAGGCGATCATCGCAATGTCGTAGGTCTTCTGCGCAGCGGCCACCGACTCGGCGGCGAAGGTTTGCTGCTTGTCCATGGATTCGCGGCGGATCAACTGGTCGGAGATGTTTTTCAACGCGTTGACCAGCGTCTGGTTGTACTTGGCCACGGCGATGTCGTAACCGGCCGAGGCTTCGCCCAGCTCCGAGCGCAAACGGCCGCCGTCGAAGATCGGCAACGAGATGGCCGGGCCGACACTGTAGTTGAGCTTCTTGCCGGTCAGGAACTCCAACGCTCCACCGCCCGTGGCCATGTAACCGAGGCTGCCGACCAGATCGACGTTGGGGTAGAACCCGGCATGGGCGACGTCAATGCCCCGCGCCTGGGCCGCTACTTGCCAGCGACTGGCGACCACGTCCGGGCGTTGGCCAAGCAGTTGCGCGGGCAAGGTCGATGGCAACTTCAGCGCCGCGCCCAACGACAACGTCGGCCGTTGCAACTGCGCGCCCTCCCCCGGACCTTTGCCCGCAAGTGCCGCGAGCTGGTTGCGGCTAAGGGCGATTTCTTCGTCCAGTGCATCGATCTGGCGGTGGGTTTCCGGCAGCGGCGTTTCAGCCTGACTGACTTCAAAATGGGTGCCGATGCCACCGTTCAGGCGCTTCTGCGCGAGATCGAGAATTTGCTGCTGCTGTTTCAGGGTCGCGGCGACGATGTCCCGTTGCGCGTAATGCAACGACAGCTCGATGTAGGCGCGCACGATGTTGTTCTGCAATTCGAGCTGGGCCAGACGCGCTTCGGCGGCCGTCATGTGGGCCATGTCCACGGCGCGCTCGGTGGCGTTGCTTTCGCGCCCCCAAAGGTAGAGGGCGTAGCTGAAGCCCAGCGCGGCGTTGTTGTCCCAGGTGGTGGTGTTGGCCAACTCGCCCGGCCCGTAGAACTGATCGGTGGGCCAGTTGTGGCGTTTGAGAGTGGATTCGCCATTGATCTGCAGCGACTCGGCGGACTCGGCGATGCCAGCCATGGACTTGGCCTGACGCACTCGCGCCGCCGCCATGGCCATGGTCGGGCTGCCTTGCAGGGCGAGGTCGATCCAGCGGTTCAATTGCGGGTCGCCATAGGCCTGCCACCATTGGGCGGTGGGCCAGTGAGCGTCCTGTGCAGCGTTCTGGATGGCTTCGTCGGTGGCCAATGAATTGGCCTCGAATGCCTTGCCCTCTGGGGCAATGCCTCCGGTACCGATGCAGCCGCTGATTGCCAGGGTTAAAGCCAAAACACTGAGCGTCTGAAGCGCTCTGTTGATGCGACGCGGCACTGCTGCAAATTCCTGAGTTGAGATAGATCCCCCGTAGGAGCTGTCGAGTGAAACGAGGCTGCGATCTTTTGATCTTCGCTTTTAAAGGCAACATCAAAAGATCGCAGCCTCGTTTCACTCGACAGCTCCTACAGAGGTGGGCGCAATTCTAGGGGTCGGCTTTGTTGGCGATAAGCTGGGAATCCTGTGAATCTTTGTTACCGTTAACGCGATAATCCGTCAGTCCATCTTTAGTCGCCTGTAGAAAGTCAGCAACTTCGTGTCACAATTTGCCATTCGCCTAGAGAGCACCCCATGGACACTTTGCAAAACATGCGCGCCTTCAGTTACGTGGCCGAGGCCGGCAGCTTCACCGCCGCCGCCGTGCAACTCGATACCACGACGGCCAACGTTTCGCGCGCGGTCTCCAACCTGGAAGCCCACCTGCAAACCCGCCTGCTCAACCGCACCACCCGACGCATCGCCCTGACCGAAGCCGGCAAGCGCTATCTATTGCGCTGCGAGCAGATCCTGGCCTACGTCGAAGAAGCCGAAGCCGAAGCCAGCGACGCCCATGCCCGTCCGGCCGGGCAGCTCAAAGTGCACACCATGACCGGCATCGGTCAGCACTTCGTGATCGACGCCATCGCCCGCTACCGCAAGACCCACCCCGACGTCACTTTCGACCTGACCATGGCCAACCGCGTGCCGGACTTGCTCGACGAGGGCTACGACGTGTCCATCGTGCTCGCCAGCGAGCTGCCGGACTCGGGCTTCGTCTCCCAGCGCTTGGGCATCACCTACAGCATCGTTTGCGCCTCGCCGGCCTATGTGAAAGCCAACGGCTGCGCACAGAAGCCCAGCGATTTGCTGAACCACGCGTGCCTGCGTTTGGTGAGCCCGGTGATTCCGCTGGAGAAATGGACCTTCGACGGCCCGGAAGGCCAGGAAATGGTGACGATCAATAGCTCACCGTTTCTGGTGAACTCCGCCGATGCGATGAAGACGGCAATCACCAGCGGCATGGGGGTTGGGGTTTTGCCGGTATATGCAGCGATTGAAGGGTTGCGCAACGGGACGCTGGTGCGTGTGATGCCGAACTACCGGTCGCAAGAATTGAATTTGTATGCGATCTATCCGTCGCGGCAGTATCTGGATGCGAAGATCAAGACGTGGGTCGAGTATTTGCGCGGGTCGTTGCCGGAGATTTTGGCGGCGCATCAGGCGGAATTGGTGGCTTATGAGTTGAGTGGGAGCATGGGTGGGGTTCGGGTGGCGAACTGATTTTGTCCGCGTACAGCTGCCACCTCCACTTCCCGTCGATTGCCGACATCAAAGCCACCCCGCGCACGCCCAACACTGTTCACAGTGGACTCAGAGGCCAAGACCGAAACCCTAGTGGTTTTTCTGGTCGAGACGCTAGCCTCGGTCGATGTGATGGTCCATCACCTGGTGGACCATCTTGACGGTGGGTCGCGCAATACCCTGCTGGGCATTTCAAACATCATCATGCTGGCGGAGATCACGGCGAACCGAGTGCTGGGTAACATCGACACACCAAAACCTTCGCCGCACAGCTAATCCCTTGTGGGAGCGGGCTTGCTCGCGAAAGCGGTGCTTCAGTCGATATTAATGCTGAATGACACACCGCATTCGCGAGCAAGCCCGCTCCCACAATTGAATTTGGTACATCAGCAATATATTGGTCGGCTGTCAGGCCGCCATCGCAGGCAGGCCAGCTCCCACATCTATGGTTCGGATACGCCTTTCGCTCCTCACCACTCAACAGGCCGAGCGTTAGCTCGCCTGCAGCTCTTGATCTTGATCCACCCGCCCTATATCGGGAGGCTGAGTGGAGGTGTTCATCCGGGGAGTGGCGCGCAGCGCCGTTCGACGCAGTCGAACACGCTGCATGTAGGTCGTCGCGCAGCAGACCGGAGGGCAGTGTCCCCGGATGGATACCGGAACGCCGAGCCTAGGCGAGGGGCCGGACGCTCGGGGCGAGCCTTTTTGGGTACTTTTTTGGCGTTGAAAAAAGTGCCTCGCCGTAAGGGCGAAACCGCCAGCCGCCGTTACCGCAGAAATGGATATGTACACCACCAACAGGAACATAGTCGGCCCAAAGGCCGCCAAGGACAAAAGAGCCCAACGGCCTCGCCCAAATCCAAAGAAGAATGTTAGCGTGCTTGGCATTCACCTGCGCCGAGAGCCCTCCTCCCATGAAAAAGACCGTCCTCGCCTTCAGCCGCGTCACTCCCGAAATGGTCGAACGCCTCAAGCAAGACTTCGACGTTATCGTGCCAAACCCGAAAAACGGCGACATCAACGCCCAATTCAACGAAGCCCTGCCCCACGCGCATGGCCTGATTGGCGTCGGTCGCAAACTCGGTCGCGCACAGTTGGAAAACGCCGCCAAACTGGAAGTCGTCTCCAGCGTCTCGGTCGGCTACGACAACTACGACGTCGCCTACTTCAACGAACGCGGGATCATGCTCACCAACACCCCCGACGTCCTCACCGAAAGCACCGCCGACCTGGCCTTCGCCCTGCTCATGAGCAGCGCCCGCCGCGTCGCCGAACTGGACGCCTGGACCAAGGCCGGCCAATGGCAAGCCACCGTCGGGGCGCCATTGTTCGGCTGCGATGTGCACGGCAAAACCCTGGGCATCGTCGGCATGGGCAACATCGGTGCGGCCATCGCCCGTCGCGGGCGTCTGGGCTTCAACATGCCGATCCTCTACAGCGGCAACAGCCGCAAGACCGAGCTGGAGCAAGAACTCGGCGCGCAGTTCCGCAGCCTTGATCAACTGCTGGCCGAAGCCGATTTTGTCTGCCTGGTCGTGCCACTCAGCGAAAAAACCAAGCACCTGATCAGCCACCGCGAACTGGCACTGATGAAACCAAGCGCCATCCTGATCAACATCGCCCGCGGTCCGGTCGTGGATGAACCCGCATTGATCGAGGCGCTGCAAAACAACCAGATTCGTGGCGCGGGGCTGGATGTCTACGAGAAAGAACCGCTGGCCGAGTCGCCGTTGTTCCAGCTGAAAAACGCTGTGACGTTACCGCACATCGGCTCCGCCACCCATGAAACCCGCGAGGCCATGGCCAACCGAGCCCTGGCCAACCTGCGCAGCGCTTTGTTGGGTGAGCGGCCGCAAGACCTGGTGAACCCGCAAGTGTGGAAAGGCTGATTAAAACGGGCAGACGTTTTTAAACGTCTGCCCGTTGGGTTACACAACTTGCAATTCAGTCCATCCACTTAAAATAGTTAAGCACTATAAACTCCCCCACTACTTATCCGACCAACGGAAAGCAGTGACGGAGAACACCAACCTTGAACAACCTTACAACTGACAAACTTATCAGATACATCAAAATCCTGCTAATGACCTATATAGGATTTTTTGGCCTACTGGTGATGTACAGCAACTTTACCGACTACGCCTCAAACTATGTATACGTCGGCCATGTCCTGAGCATGGACACCACCCGGGAAAACCTGAGCCTGAGCTACAGGGCAATCACCTCGCCCATGCTTCACCACCGAATTTACTGGTTAATTATTACTCTGGAAGTCACCTATACGGCCTATTGCCTGGTAGGTGCCTATCATCTTTATCGACACATAAATGCTTCCGCCGATGATTTCCATGAAGCTAAAAAGTATTCACTCATTGGCTTGATTATCGGAATTTTTGTCTATTACGTCTGCCTGCAAGTTATTGGCGTCGAATGGTTCAACATGGATACATCACAAGTATGGAACGCCAAGGACTGGGCCCGGCATATTGTTGACTTTATATTCCCATTGCTGATATTCGTCGCCCTCAGGACCGAGCGTTGAGAGACCTCAGCGCTCGACCCAAATCTTCAAGCGAGTTTGCCGTTCCCCTGCACCATCGGCGCTTTGGGTTTACGAAACACCAGCACATTTCCCAGCATCACCAACACCAGTCCCACCAATGCCGGCTCGGTCCATTGATAGCCTTCGGCAAATACCGAGACATTCAGTGCCACCACCGGGAACAGTACAGTGCAATAAGCCGCCCGCTCCGGTCCCATCCGCCCGACCAGCGTCAGGTAAGCAGTGAAGCCGATCACCGAGCCGGGAATCACCAGATACAGCAGCGAACCGATGTAGCGCGCGTTCCATTCCATGTCGAACGGGATGCCTTTGATCAGGCACCACACCGACAACATCGCCGCGCCATAGGCCATGCCCCAGGCGTTGGTGGTCAGTGGTTTCAGGCCGGCCTTCTGCTGCAAACTCGACAGCATGTTGCCGGCCGAGAAACACAGGGTGCCAAGCAATGCCAGGCCCAGCCCGAGCAAGGTTTGCGGGCTCGCGGTGTGGCCCGCCACCTCAGGCCAGAACAACAGGCCAAGCCCGAACAAGCCCAGCGCACCGCCCATCAGCACATTGCGAGCGACTTTCTGACCGAAGAACACGCGTGCATTGAGTGCGTTCCACAACGTGGCGGTAGAAAACACCACCGCGACCAGACCACTGGGTATCCACTGGCTGGCAGTCAGAAAACACATGAAATTGATGCAGAACAGGCACAACCCCTGCGCCAGACAGATCAGGTGCCCGCGACGGTTCATCACTTGCAGGCGGCGACTCAGCAGCAGCATCACGAACAGCACCAACGCTGCGAGGCCGAAGCGATAGACGATCGACACCGGAATCGCCACCACGCCCAATTGCCATTTCAAGGCAATCCAGGTGGTGCCCCAGATCAGCACGGTCAGCAGATACAACGAAAGGTTCATGGCAAAGACTCCTGAATAGGCCTTCAGTGTCCTGCGCCAAGGCCTTTCGCACTTGCATAAACCTGCGCTTTTGTCGGGCCACAGGCTGGCAGCCGAACGGCTACGGAGTAGAATGCAAGGCGTTGGAGAGAACCGATCATGCCCGCACTGGAAACCCTGCAAGTCTTTCAAGCCCTTAACCGCTCGCCCAATGCTCGCCTGGAGCACAGCGCCGAGCTCGGTGACGGCATGGCTGCAGCCTTGTGGAGCAACCATCACGACGCCCAGGATTACGAAGCGCCGAGCCATCACACCTTGTCCTGCTACATCGCCGGCGGCACCGGGACCTTTCGCCGCGACCAGCCCGGCACCAAGGGCGGCCCCGACAAGCTGTGCATCCTGCCGGCCGAGCATCAATCGGGCTGGGTGATCAACGGCGATATTCGCCTGGCCCATGTGTATTTCAGCCCCGAACAATTTGCCCTCGGCTGCGTTACGTTGCTGGACCGCGAACCTCGCGAGCTGCAGTTGCGCGAAGCCACTTTTCTGGACGACCCGGCGCAAGCCCGGCGCTTTCGGCAAATGCTCACACTCAACTGGGACGAGCCCGGCGAACGCGTGCTCACCAGCAGCCTGGCCCATGAAATGCTCAGCCACGTATTGCTCGGCCAGGTCGGGATGCGTGAGGGCTTGCGGCTGAAAGGCGGATTGGCTGCGCATCAGCGACGGCAGTTGGTGGAGTTCATCGACAACCAATTGGCCGAGGCCATCAGCCTGGGACAATTGGCGGCGTTGTGCGCGCTGTCGGAGTATCACTTTGCGCGGATGTTTCGAGAGAGCTTTGGGTTGCCGCCGCATCAGTACGTGCTGTCGCGACGACTGAGCCGGGCACGGGAGTTGTTGCGTTCGACGTCGCAGCCGTTGGGGGATATTGCACTGGCGTGTGGGTTTGCCAGTGCGAGTCATTTCACCAATCGGTTTCGGCAGGCATTGGGCGGAACGCCTGGAGAGTATCGGCAGGCGTTTTTGCGGTAGGCCTGAGATTTTCGGTGTCTGGGATGCAGCCTTCGCGAGCAAGCCCGCTCCCACATTTGATCGCATTCCCATGATAGAACTCGGTCAAATGTGGGAGCGGGCTTGCTCGCGAAGAACGATGACGCGGTCTGCGATCAGAACTCCAACGTGCTGGACAACGAAATCTGCCGCGAATCCCCCATCGACACAAAGAACCGGCTCGCCGCCGAGGTGTAGTAGGTGCGGTCAAACAGGTTCTTCACGTTGAGCTGGAATTTGACCTTCTGCCCCTCGACTTTGGTGTCGTAAGTGGCGAATGCATCAGCCACGGTGTAGCTCGGCAAGTCGAAATCGTTCACGGCGTTACCCGCTCGCTCGCCGACATAACGCGCACCCGCGCCAACCCGCAACTGATCACCACCGACGATGGTGCCAAAGTCATAAACCGCCGACAGCGAGCCGCTATTCTTCGCTACGTTTTGCAGTTTTTTGCCTTTGTAGATCGGGTCTTCGGTGACTTCGGCATCGGTGTAGGCATAGCTGCCGATCATGCTCCAGCGATCACTCAGCTGACCGCTCAGGTCCACTTCCAGACCACGGGAACGCACTTCACCGGCGGCGCTGTAGATCGTCACGGGTCCTTCGGAGTTGGCCACCAGCACGTTGCGTTTCTTGATGTCGAACAGCGCGACGTTACCGGTGACGCGGCCCGGCATGTCGAGCTTGGCGCCGATTTCCCAGGACTTGGCTTCTTCCGGCGCGACGCTGCCGTCAAGCACGGTGCTGCTGCCGCTCAACGGCGCGATGGTCGAGTTGGGTTTGAATGACTCGGTGTAGCTGCCGTAGAACGACAGTTCATCGGTGTAGCGATACACCAGGCCGGCGCGAGGCACCCATTTCTGGCCGTTGCTGTCGGTGTTGGCCTGGAACGGTACACCTTTGCCGGCGTACTGGTCGTATTCCTGGAAGCGTGCACCAGCGACGAAAATCCATTGATCGGTCAGGTGAATCGAGTCCTGCAAAAACAACGAATCGCTGCGCAGTTCATCGGTCTGCGCACTGTCGGCCGGGCTGACCGTGGTGCCGGCGACTTCGCGGCCGTATACCGGGTTGACGTAGCTGAAGGTGCTCAAGCTTTTCTGACGGATCAGGTCTTCGCGGTAGATCTTGCGGTACTCGTCATCGACGCCGAACACCAGGTCGTGCTTCATTCCCGCGAGCTGGACATTGCCTTCAAGACTGGCGGTGGTGAAGCGGTCGGTGCTGATCGCGTTCTGAGTGCCGTCCATGCTGCGAGTCAGGGTGCCTTTCTTGGTGTCGATGGCGGTGATGCGCACCTGGCTGGCGTCGTAGGTTTCGCGGTTCCAGCTGTAGCCGAAGTGGGCTTTCCAGTTGTCGCTGAGCTCGTGATCGGCCTCGAAGTGATAGAGGTCCGAGCGGCCTTCCATGTTGTTGAACGGCTCGTCGAGACGACGCTCGCGAGAGATGTCCAGCGGATGATTGTCACGCGGGTCGATGATCGTGCCACGGTCGAACGGGGTCAGAAACTCGCGGTGTTCGTAGGCGAACAGCAGCTTGGTGCTTTCGCCGAACCAGGCCAGTGACGGTGCTACCAATGTCTCGCGGTGAGTACCGAAGTTGCGCCAGTAATCTTCGTCTTCGTGGTCCAGGACCATGCGATAGGCCAACCCGGATTCGCCGAGCGCACCCATGCTGTCGAGACCGCCACCGCTGCCGTTTTTGCCGTCGCCGTAAGTCGAGCCGCGCACGGTCAATGCGTTGTACTGCTCAAGCTCGGGCTTTTTGCTGACCATGTTCACCACACCGCCCGGGTCTTGAATGCCATAAAGAAGCGAGGCCGGGCCCTTGAGCACTTCGACCCGGTCCACGGTCGCATTCATGCCTCGGCCCTGCACGAGCGGCATACCGTCGCGCATGATCGAGCCGTTGCGGTTGTCGCCGAAGCCGCGAGTCATCACCGAGTCCTGAGTGCTCGCCAGTGTGTTGCCTTGAGTAATGCCGCTGACGTTGGCCAAGGCGTCATCCAGATTGCGCGGTGCCTGATCGCGCATGACCTGAGCCGGAATCACGTTAACGGTCTGGGGGATTTCCTGAAGCAAGGCCGATGAGCGCATCACCGAACTGGTGGGTGGTGGCTGATAGCTCATGGATTGATCGGCCACCGAGGTGATGGTGGTCGCGCCCAGGTTCAAGGCACCCTCGGTAAGCAACGGCTCCAGCCCCCATGTGTGGGCGTCGGTGCGACGGAAGGTGAACCCCGAACCGCTGAGCAAACGCTGCATTGCCTGTTCGGCGCTCAACTGACCATTGATCGCTGGGGCGGTTAGACCGTACGGCGCCTCATCGGTGTAGATGACGCTGATGCCGGTGATCCGGCTGAAGTCGCTCAAGGCCTGGGGCAGCGGTTTGGCGGCCATCGCGAAGCTGAACTGCGCATTCTGTCGGGCACTGCCGGCCTCAGCCGCCACCGCCATACTCAACGGCAGCAATGCCAACGCCGAAAAGCTCAAGGCACACGTACCCAACCATTGTTTGACCGAACCCGATTTTGCCCTGGACTTCATTGCTCATGACCTGTGTAGAACCACAACGGAATGCGAATGACTCGCAGTTTCAGTCACTACACGAATGGGGCTTGGGTTTACCTCACCAAAATTTTGAAAATAATTTTATCGGGATTATGTATTGCTTGACTGGACGCCTTCGCGAGCAAGCCCGCTCCCACATTTAATTGCATTCCCTCTGAAGGAACTCGGTCGAATGTGGGAGCGGGCTTGCTCGCGAAAGGGCCGGTAGCCTTACCGCAAAATAATCAGATGCCCCAGAACCTTGTGTTGCTCAAACCCCAACACCCCTTGCAACGAACTCAGCACCGCCTGCGGATCCTTGCTCGGAAAGCTGCCGCTGATCCGCCGCGCCGCGAGTTCATCGTTGAGCAGCACAATCCGTCCCGGGTAATAACGCCCCAGGTCCTCCACCACATCAGCGAGCGTCGCCTTGTAGTAATTGAGCCATCCCTGACGCCACGCCAATTGCGCTTCGCTGTCTACCGCGTGGAGTGTTTCCGCCGAACCCTCGCCATAGGCCACTTGCTGGCCAGCGGTGAGGATTTGTTGCGCGGCGTGCTTGTCCGCCGTCACACCAACCCGCCCGGACAACACCGTGACCTGCGCGCCATGGGGTTGCAGGCGTACTTCGAATTGAGTCCCCAGCACCCGCGCCTGACCCTTTTCAGCGTCCACCACAAACGGCTCGCCGGTGTGGGTCACGCTGAAAAATCCGGCGCCGCGCCGCAGCTGAACGTGCCGCTCACCACGACTGAAATCCACCGCAATCGCGCTGTCAGCATCAAGCGTGACTTGCGACTGATCCGCCAGCGTGACGGTGCGAGTTTCCCCCGGCGCCGACACATAGTCCGCGCCCAGATCATCGACCCAGCGCGACGGTTGCCAGCCAGCACCGAAGCCGATCATCAGCACCAGGCACGCCGCCATCGCCAACGCCCCGGACCAACGCCGAACGCTGGTACGGCGCGAGCAATTCATGGCGTTGAGGTAACCCTGCAAGGCAAACGCGTCTTCATCGGCCAACGTTCGGGCCGGTGTTTCGGTCAACTCCCACACCACTTGCGCCTGGGCGTAAGCCTCGGCATGGGCAGGGTCGGCCTGTAGCCAATGGCTGAAGGTGGCCTGATCGCCGCTGCTGGGCTGATCATGCAACAGACTCAGCCAGGCGAAGGCCGCCTGTTCCTGAGCAGGCGTCGGGGTGACGCGTTCGGTGTTGTTCACAGTGCTTTCCCTGGCGTGCGCAGTTCGGGTTCCCGCAGGCTGGCCTTGCAAGCCTCGAGGGCGCGCATCATATGTTTTTCCACGGCGCTTTGGGACAAACCCATGGCCTTCGCGATCTCGGCGTATTTGCGCCCGTGAATACGGTTGAGCAAAAAAATCTGCCGCGTGCGCTCAGGCAGCGCGCGCAACGCCGCTTCGACGTGACGCAAGTCGTTGCCCGCCTCCAATGCCGCTTGCGGTTCGCTGCCGTGGCTGTCCGGTTGGTCCGGCATCCAACCCTCGTTGACCCGCACCCGCGTGCCTTCGCTGCGCAAATGGTCGATGGCGATGTTGCCGGCGCAGCGCAACAGGTAAGTGCTGAGCTCTTCGACCTGCACCAACGGCCGACGCCAGAAACGCAGGAACAAGTCCTGCACCAGGTCCGCGGCCGTCGCCCGACACCCGACTCGGCGGCTCACCAGCGCTTCCATTTTCAAACGCTGGGAAAGGAACACCTGCAGGAAATGCGCACGCGCACCGTGATGTTCATCGTCATGGGATTCCGGTGGACGGGTGATCATCAGGTCAGCCCTTTGCAAACACGGCGACGGGGCTGGCGAGCAGACTCAAACCGGCCAACACCAAGGCCAGGCGCGGGCGATACGGCATCAACAACACCAGCAGCAAAGCGCTGAGCATCAACACCGCAAACCACTCCACCAATCCAAGTCCCCAGCCCGTCGACGACACTGCGGCCCACAGCGATAACGCTAGCAACAGCCAGCCACTGAGCTTCATCCCTTGGCGGCGACGGGCCGAGGGCTTGCGCCCCAACAGTTCGGCGTGATGCCGATCCATCGATAAACAGAGCGCGGTGAAACCGCCGTAGCACAGCAACCAGGCCAGGAACATTTAGTGCGCCTCTTGCTCAAGCATTATCGATTTCGCCCGCGGTCGGGTGACGATTCCAGGCTGCCCCGCGCGCTGCATTTTCCACGCAGCCCACGCGAAAAACAGACCACTGCCCAGGCACGTCAGATCGAAACCGGCCATGGCCCAATCGCCCTGAATCAGGGTGACGCCCAAGTGATAAGGCGTAGTCAGCGCGTTCAGCAGCGGCAGCGCACAGAACAGCAACGCCGCCAGCGCCAACTGTTCGACCCACGCTGCACGACCACGGCGGACCATGGCGTGCAACACACTCAAGCCCCAGACGATGAAGAAACCGTTCACTTCCCAATCCGCCCGCTCCGCCATTGCGACCGGCAACAATCGATTGGCCCAGAAGAACGCCGCCACCGCGACCATCAACCCCGACATGCTGGCGATGTTCAGGACTTCCACCAGTCGCAACTCAAACGGCATCACACCGCTCTTTGCATGTTTGAGCTGACGTTTGCCGAGCCAGATCACCAGCCCGGTACCGATCATCACAGTGCCCGCCAAACCACACATGAAGTACAGCCAGCGCAACACCGGACCGGCGAAATGGCCCATGTGCAAGCCATAGAAACTGCCGGCAATCGCCATGGGTAGTGCTTGCTTCGGCGTCGTGCTGAGTAGCTGCCCGGTCACGCCGTTGAATGTCAACGCGCTGCCGAAGTCGTGGACCACTCGATCGGCACCGTCACGCGCAAGAACGACCGAGGCATTCGCATCGCCCGGATTGTTCACCGTCAGCCGTCCGGCCCGCCCGCCCGACCATTGCTCGCTGGCCCGTTCCAGCAGCGGTGCCAACGGTGCCAACTGACCCGGTGTACCGGCAAGTTCGGGGATACTAGAAGCAGGAAACACCTCATCGTAAAACGTATCGAAGTCACTGCCATAAGAGGCGACGATGCTCGCCGGCATCACCATCGACATGAAAATCACCAGGCTGCTGTAAGTGATCATCAAATGAAACGGCAACACCAAAACGCCCACCACGTTGTGCCCGTCGAGCCAAGAGCGCTGGCCCTTGCGCGGGCGGAAGGTGAAGAAGTCCTTGAAGATTTTCTTGTGGGTGATGATCCCGCTGATCAGCGCGACGAACATCACCATCGCTGCGAGGGTCGACAGCCAGCGACCCCACGGATAGGGCATTTTCAACTGAAAGTGGAAGCGGTAAAAGAACTCGCCACCGCGTGTGTCCCGGCCCTGCACTTCTGCGCCTGTTTGCGGATCGAGGCGTTTTTCGGTGAATTGACCGCGCGTGCCGGGCCTGGCCGGTGCTTGCTGCCACCTCACCGACAGCCCGGGTTCGCGAGCATCCGGCAAATCGATAAGCCATCGCGAGGCACCCGCGGCGTGCTGCTCAAGGTAGTGCTGGGCCAGGGTCAAACTGGCTTCGGAGGACACTGCACGGGCGGGAGTTTCCGGCTGCATCCAGTGGCTGATCTCATCCTTGAAATACGCGAGCGTGCCGGTCAGGAAAATCGCGAACAGCAGCCAGCCGAAGATCAACCCAGCCCAGGTGTGCAGCCAGGCCATGGCCTGTCGAAAGCCCTCTTTCATGAGAGGCCCATCCAGTACGCCAGCCCCGACACCGCCGCCAAAACCACGCTCGGCACGATCAATCCCAACCAGGCTTGCCACGCACTGCGACAGGCAAAGCACCAGAGTACGGCGACCAGATACACCAGAAACGAGGTCATCATCCCGGTGACCACCGCTTCGCCGCGAGCCATGGGCAGCCACATCGTCAGGCTGACACTGGCCAATGCCGCAACGAGGTATCCCCCCAACACGGCGGCCAGCACTCGGGAAGTGACGGCCAGTCGGTAGGAAACGGGGAGCGCGGTGATTTTGCCTTTCATGTTTCGACCTTGAAACGGGTGAAGCCTCGTGAAGGTCACGGAGCCAACAAGGCCGTAATATTAATGATAAATATTCTCATATGCAAAAGAGTCCGATGAGATCGTCGATACAGTCGATTGCCGGATACGGGCACCCACCACTACAATGCGAACAATTCTTGTTCTCTAACGTATCCGAATGCGCTCGGAGTGGTCCCGTTGCAGCCAGCCAATACCGTCGAAGTCCTCTATCACGCCCATCACAACTGGCTCACCGGTTGGTTGCGGCGCAAGCTTGGCTGCCCGGACAGTGCGGCGGACCTGGCCCAAGACACCTTCATTAAAGTGCTGACTGCACGGGAAACGCAGCAGATCATCGAGCCGCGCGCCTTCCTCACGACGATCGCCAAGCGCGTGCTGTTCAATCATTACCGCCGTCAGGATCTGGAGCGCGCCTACCTCGACGCGTTGGCGCAGATGCCGGAAGTCGTGGCGCCGTCAGAGGAAGAACGGGCAATCATCCTGCAAACCCTGATGGAGTTGGACCGGTTGCTCGATGGCCTGCCGCGCCTGGTCAAGCGCGCGTTTCTGCTGGCGCAGGTCGATGGCCTGACTTATCCACAGATTGCCGCCGAGTTGGGGATTTCCATCGCCACGGTCAAACGTCATCTGAACAAAGCGGCCATGCGCTGCTACTTCGCCCTATGAACAACTCAATAAACTCTCCACCGGACTTTTCATCCCAAGTCGCCGAACAGGCGGTGCATTGGTTGATGGAAATGCAGCAAGGGCCGTTGACCCCGCGCCAGCAACTCGCCTGGCAGCGATGGCACGATGCGCACAGTGAACATCAACGGGCCTGGGAACATATTCAGCGGGTCAATCAACGCTTGCGTGGTTTGACCTCGCCACTGGCTCACGCCGCCCTCAACGCGCCGAAATCCGCCAGCCGTCGTCAGGCGCTGAAGCTGCTGCTGATTCTCGGTGCCGGTTGCGCAGTCACGTGGGGGATGCGCGAGCACAACCCACTGATCCCGTTACTGGCCGATTACCGCAGCCCGATCGGCCAGCGACGCAAGGTGCCGCTCGGTGATGGCAATCAGTTACAGCTCAATACCGCCAGCTCCGTGGATGTGCGCGTTGAAGGTCAACAACGCCTGATCCAGTTGCTCGAAGGCGAGATGCTGCTCACTGCTGCCCAAGCGTTTGAGGTTCGTACCGCCCAAGGCCTGTTGAAGACTCAAGGCGCGCATATGAACGTGCGGCAGTTTGCCGATCACACCCAGGTTGCGGTGTTCGAAGGCAGCGTTGAACTGACGCCCGACGGTCATTCACCGCTGATACTACAAAGCGCTCGACAGTTGAGCTTTGGCGCAAAAGGCATGGGAAATGCTCTGCCCTTGGACGTCAACAGCGGCGCCTGGGTCGACGGCATGCTGGTGGCCGCGCACATGCGCCTCGGCGATTTCCTCGACGAACTCGGTCGCTATCGCCGCGGGCAACTCAATTGCGATGCGAAGGTCGCGGATTTGCTGATCTCCGGGACGTATCCACTGGATGACAGCGAACGGATTCTTGACCTGCTGGAAATCAGCTTGCCGGTGAAAGTGAAGCGCTTTACCCGGTATTGGGTGACGGTTGAGGCAAAGGTTTAAAAGCCGGATCAAAAGATCGCAGCCTTCGGCAACTCCTACATGGATCGGCGTTCACCTGTAGATACTCTGTTCACGGTCAAGCTTTCGCGAGATGTTTTTCGCTAAAAAGCTTGGCCGTATTAAATTCTTCTCCGGAGCGCATGCATGCCCATAACCCGGTTAGGTATTTGCGCATGACCGCACCGATGGCCTGCATTTTCTTCTTGCCGCGCGCTACCAGAGCCTCGTAGAAGGCCTTCACATTCTCATCACAACGAATTGCCGTCATCGCCGGCATGAACATCGCTGCGCGCAAGTAAGCATTACCGCATTTGGACATTCGCCCTGGTCGGTTCACGCTGGTGCCTGACTGGGTCAACCTGACATCCAGGCCTGCATAGCGGCTTACCTGCGCCGATTTAAGCGTTACCGGAAGGGTCGTCAGCTCAGCCAGTGCGGCGATGGCTGAGGCTTCTCCAACGCCGGGGGCCGCCATCATGCAGCGAAACTGCAAACTCAGATCCGGGCATTTGGCGATGGCATCACGTGCGGCTTTCTTCAAGCGATCAATCCGTGTGTCCAGCCCTGCAATCGCCTCTTTCTCATCCTCGATCAGCAGCTCCACACTCGTTTCTGTCGCTTGTAGCGCGTGTAATTCGTTTTTGGCTCGTGTTCGATGACCAATCAGCCGATTGATATGGCGGCCAATCGCACGCAGCGTCATTTGATCGGCAGTAGGCGCAACCCAAAGCCTGGGAGTCATGCGCTCGCCATATTCAGCCAGCAATTGAGCGTCTATCTGGTCAGTTTTGCTGTTTTGCAGCATCAATTTTGCAAAATTGTGGAAGCTTTTGGGGTTGATCACCGAGACCGGCAGGCCGGCGGCGTGCAACTCCAATGCAAGATCCAGGTAGTAAATGCCGGTGGCCTCCATGACCACGCTCAGCGGTTTGAGACCCAACATTTTTGTCACGGCAGCCTTACGTCCTTTGGGCGTGTGCTGAATATCCCACTGGCCTGATGTTCTACCGCTCTGCCGCCATCCCATGACAGACGTGCGCGCACCAATGTCTATGCCGACATGAGTATTCATGCTTTTCACTTCCCTGACTTTCGGTAAGATTGCTCCTGGTTCCCCCGACCTCGAACTTCATGCCACTGCAACCTTGTAATGCGAAGTCCGACTTGTCGGCTTCTCGATACTCTTCGTGGTGGGCAATGAGGCGGGGGGGCCTCTCTACAGACAAGGTCAGGAGCAAATCCTGCCTTCAGGAGCGATCGGCCTCCCCCAGAAACGCACTTGCTGTTGTATGAATCCTTGAGCGTAACCTCTCTCGTTGGAATCAAGGTCAACATACAAGGAGCTGCCGAAGGCTGCGATCTTTTGATCTTAAAAATAAATGAGCCGTTTTTCAGATCTGGCGTGACAGAGAAGGAAAGCCACCTTGATTCCACCTTCTCAGGATCGTCGTCCATGCAACCCACCCGCCTCACCCCGCTGGCCCGCACCTTGCGCCAACTCTTGCTGGGCGCCAGCCTGAGTTTCGGCGCTGTAGCGTTGGCACACACCGCTGACGCCAAGCCGTATCACATCGCACCGTCCTCGCTGGAAAACGCCCTCAACCAGTTCGGCCGTGAAGCCGGTGTGCTGATTTCCTTTGGCTCGCAAGTTACCAGCGGCGTACAGAGTCGCGGTCTGGAAGGCAACTACACCCCTGAGCAAGGTTTGAACGCGTTGCTCGAAGGCACCGGCCTGCAAGCCCGCGCCGAAGGTGACAATGCCTTCAGCCTGCAACCGGAGGGCGATACCGCGTTGGAACTGGACACCTCCAAAGTCGTCGGCGACTGGCTCGGCGATGCGGCGCCAATCAACGTCTTCGAGCATCCCGGCGCGCGTGACGTGATCCGCCGCGAAGAGTTCGAACGCCAGGGCGCGACCCAAGCCAAGGACGTGCTCAACCGCATCCCCGGCGTGAATGCGCCGGACAACAACGGCACCGGCAGCCATGACATGGCGCTGAACTTCGGCATTCGTGGGCTCAATCCGCGGCTGGCCTCACGCTCGACGGTTTTGATGGATGGCATTCCGGTGCCGTTCGCACCTTATGGTCAGCCGCAGTTGTCGTTTGCACCGATCAGCATGGGCAACATGGACGCGGTGGACGTGGTCCGTGGCGGCGGTGCCGTACGTTACGGGCCGCAGAACGTCGGCGGCGTGGTCAACTTCGTGACCCGGGCGATTCCCGATGAGCCGACGGTCAAGGGTGGTTTTCAGACCGAAACCAGCCCTTCCTCCAGCCACGACGGGTTCAAGACCACTGGCAACCTGCTGGCCGGCGGCGCTGCCGAGAACGGTCTGGGCGGTGCGCTGTTGTATTCCGGCACGCGCGGTGGCGACTGGCGAGAACACAGCGATACCGAAATCGACGACCTGATCCTCAAGGGTAAATACCAGCTCGACGACGCCAACAGCTTCAACGCGATGGCCCAGTATTACGAAGGCAAGGCCGACATGCCCGGCGGCCTGAACGTCGCCGACTACGACGCTGATCCTTACCAGTCGACGCGTCCGAAAGATCAGTTCTGGGGCCGTCGGACGATGTTCAACGTCGGCTATCGCTATCAGGAATATCGCCGGGAATTCACCGCCAACACCTTCTTCACCAAGACATTGCGCAGCGGCTATCTGGATCAGGGCACGTTCCTCTCGCTGTCGCCTCGCGAGTATTGGGTGCGCGGTCTGGAAACCCGTTTTGCCCAAGGCTTCGATGTCGGCCCGACCAGCCATGAAGTCGGCGTCGGCTATCGCTACATCAACGAAGCCGGCCACGAATTGCGCTATCGCACGCCGATCGCCAGCAACGAGTACCCGACCACCGACAGCCGGAACGACCGCGACACCCGTGGCGGCACCGAGGCCAATGCATTCTTCGTCGACGACCGGATCGACATCGGCAAGTGGACCTTCACCCCGGGCATCCGCTACGAGATGATCGAATCGCAACAAACCAACAACCTGACAAACGTGAAGTACAAGGGCGACTACAACACGGCGCTGCCGGCGTTGAACGTGCTCTATCACGTGACCGACACCTGGAACCTCTACGCCAATACCGAAGGCTCGTTCGGCAGCGTGCAATACAGCCAGATGCCTAATCGGGTGACCAGTGGTGAAGTGAAACCGGAGAAGGCGCGTACCTGGGAACTGGGCACCCGTTATGACAACGGTGCACTGCGGGCAGAGATCGGCGCGTTCCTGATCAACTTCGACAACCAGTACGAAAGCAACCAGACCAACGATTCGGTGATCGCCCGTGGCGAGACTCGCCATCAAGGTATCGAAACCAGCGTCAACTATGCCCTCGATGATTTGAGCCCTTCGCTGGCTGGTTTCGATGTCTACGCCACTTACGCCTATGTGGACGCGACCATCCGTGAAGACGGGCCGAACAAGGGCAATCGTGTGCCCTTCTCCTCGAAACAAAAAGGCACGATTGGCGTGGGTTATACCGAAGGCGCATGGAAGCTGAACCTGGACAGCAGCTATCAGAGCGATCAGTTTGCCGACAACGCCAATACCTCGGCTGAAAGTGCTGATGGCAGCACCGGCAAGATTCCTGGGTACATGCTGTTCAGCAGCCGCGCGGCGTATGACTTCGGGCCGAAGTTATCGGACTTGAATGTGGCGGTGGGGGTGAAGAACATCTTCAACCATCAGTACTTTACCCGGTCATTTGATGACAACAACAAGGGTAAGTATGTGGGAGAACCGCGGACGGTTTATGTGCAGACGTCGGTAGCGTTCTGATCGCTGCCAATGGACTCTTTTGTGGCGAGGGGATTCCTGAGCGCTGAAACGAGAACGGGCCTGCATAAGCAGACCCGTTTGTCAGTGGAAAGGTAAAAAACTAATCAGGCTTCAACCGTTTTGCGCAGCCTGTTCGTTCTCGAGAAATTCGTCTTCCAGCAGCGCATCGGCTGCGACTCTCTCGAACGGCACCACAGCGGCACGTGGTTTGCCCCGCAGTTTGCCGAACAGGTGTTCCAGCGCATGTTCAAGTTTTTCGGCCGCACCGTCGATCGCCAGTTCCAGGTTTGCGGCTTTATGGGTGACAGAAATCGGTTGGTGGCCTTTTGGCCGCGCTTCCAGCTGACAGCGCATGTCATGGGGACCGGGCTTGTCGCCGTTCTCGTCCCGCAGATGAACCTCGACGCGTGTCAGGTCCTCTTCATAACGTTCGAGCGTGCTCTCAATGGTAGTACGTACCCACTCCTCCAGTCGGATGCTGCTTTGAATATGGTTATCGCTGTTGACTTGGATTTGCATAGTTCATCCCTTATTTCAGCTAGCTCGCGAGAGGCACATCGGCTGGCCCTTGGGCGTCATCACCGTGACCTCTTACTTACACAATCGGTCTGCTCGCAGAACAATTCAACCCCTAAAAAAAGATAAATTTTCATACGCAAAAAAAGCCAGACAAGGAGCAAAAGCGCTGTTAAGGTCGGGAGTTGGGTCGCCTGACTCTTTTGTCACAATTGCTCACATCTGCCGCTCCGCCAGCGGGTGCAGGCTTCGAAATATCCCCGCCTCTTCCACCAGCCAATCATGCACCGCACGCACGCCCGGATGGCTCAGCGCCCCCGGCGCATAGAGCAGCACATAACGCTTGTGATTGGGCACCGCCAGGCCAAACGGCACGATCAACGTCCCCCGATCCAGCTCGTCATTGAGCAACGTTCGTCGCGCAATCGCCACGCCCATACCGGCAATCGCCGCTTCGATGGTCAGGTGATTGCGATTGAAGGTGTGCCCGCGCCGCACGTCCGCACCTTCGAAGCCGATAGCGTTGAGGTAGAACTCCCACTCTGCATACTCGTAACTGCCGCGCCAGGCGGTGATGTCGTGCAGCAGCGGAAAGTGCATCAGGTCCGCCGGGCCATGCAGCGGCGGCCGGCCGCGCAGCAGGCTTGGAGCACAGACGGGAAAAATCTGCTCGTCGAGCAAGGTTGTGGATAACAAACCGGGATAGCTGCCGTCATTCAGGTCGATGGCCAAATCGAAGTCGCCTTCGTGCAATGGCACGCTGCTGTCCTCGGCCACCAGCCGTAATTGAATGTCCGGGAATCGCTGCTGCAAACGCGGCAACCTTGGGGTCAACCACTTGCTCAGGAACGATGGGATCGAGCGCACTCGCAAAATTCCGCTGATCATTCCGGCGTCCAGTCGTCGCAATTCCGCATCGATGCTGCCGTAAGCCTCATTGACCGTGATGGCCAGTCGCTGGCCTTCGGCGCTCAGTTCCACCCCTCTAGCGCGACGGTGGAAAAGTCGAAACCCCAGCCGCTCTTCCAGCTGTCGGATTTGCTGACTGACCGCACCCGGCGTGATGTGCAGTTCTTCGGCGCATCGAGTGAACGACAAGTGCCGCGCGGCACAGGAAAACACGTGCAGCCAGACGTAAGTCTGGGCGTGCAATTGGCGACTCATTGTTTAGTCCTGCTAAAGGCTGTCTTAGGAAGTTTCGTTGGTCACGTAGGACCGAGGTAGGCAGTATCGCCGACATTGCGCTTGTCCTACAAAAATGGCAGCGATTTCTCTTCCATTGCTTGTATAGGCTTTAGCATGGCTATCAGTGTTTTCGATCTCTTCAAAGTCGGCATCGGTCCGTCCAGTTCCCATACCGTCGGCCCGATGCGCGCCGCCGCGACCTTCGCCCAAGCCCTGATTGACCAACAATTGCTGGCCGACGTACGGCGAGTAGAAATCCGACTTTATGGCTCGCTGTCGGCGACCGGCGTCGGTCACGCCACCGACCGCGCCTGCATCATGGGCCTGATGGGCGAACGGCCGGACAGCATTGATCCCACGTCCATCGACAGTCGAATCCAGTCTCTGCGCGAAACTGGCGAACTGTCTCTGGCAGGCAAAACCACCATCGCCTTCAACTGGCAACGCGATCTCCTGCTGCTCGAGGAGAGCCTGCCCTACCACCCCAACGCCATGTCCCTGACAGCCTTTGGCGAAACCGGTGAGTTGTGGGAGCAAACGTACTACTCGATCGGTGGCGGATTCATCATCGAAGCGGCCGAAGCCGAGTCCGGCATCGCGCCAACCAGCGATGTGGTGCTGCCGTACGATTTTTCCAGCGCCGCCGAACTACTCAAGCTCTGCAACCTGCACGGTCTGCGCGTTTCAGAATTGATGATGGCCAATGAATTGGCCTGGCGCAGCGAAGCCGAAATCCGCAAGGGCCTGCTGCACATCTGGTCGGTGATGCGCGAGTGCGTCGAGCAAGGGTTGCGCCATGAAGGCATCCTGCCCGGCGGTCTGAATGTTCCCCGTCGCGCAGCGAAATTGCACCGCAGCCTGCTGGAAATCGGCAAGCCGAATGTCATCACCTCCACGCTGTCGGCCATGGAGTGGGTGAACCTGTTCGCCCTCGCCGTGAACGAAGAAAACGCAGCGGGCGGGCGCATGGTCACGGCGCCGACCAACGGCGCGGCGGGGATCATTCCGGCGGTGCTGCATTACTACATGAAATTCAACCCGGACGCGTCGGACGATGACGTCGTCGCGTTCTTTTTGGGCGCTGCGGCCGTAGGCATTCTCTGCAAGAAAAACGCCTCTATCTCCGGTGCTGAAGTCGGTTGCCAGGGCGAAGTCGGCTCGGCCTGCGCCATGGCAGCCGCCGGTCTGGCCGATGTCCTCGGCGCCACGCCCGAGCAACTGGAAAACGCCGCCGAAATCGGCCTGGAACACAACCTCGGCCTGACCTGCGACCCGGTCGGCGGCCTGGTGCAAGTGCCGTGTATCGAGCGCAATGCGATTGCTGCCGTGAAGGCAATCAACGCCACGCAAATGGCCCTTCGCGGCGACGGCAAACACTTCATTTCCCTCGACCGGGTCATCCGCACCATGCGCGACACCGGCGCCGACATGCATGACAAATACAAAGAGACTTCACGGGGCGGCCTGGCTGTTAGCTGGGTGGAGTGCTGAGGAGCATTCCGAAGCAGGTAGTTTGAAAACGTAGCGAGCGAAGGCAAGACAAGGCAAAAACAGGCAAGGACGCGGAGTTTACGGGTTGTAAATGAGCAGTCCGCGCCTGTTTTTAACGCAGTATTGCCTGCGTAGCGACGAAGTCGCCCAGCGCGCAGTAGTTTTCAAACTGCCTGCCTGACCGTCCGGAACACGTGAGCCCTAGCAAGAACAATAACGAGGCCAAACGATGACCGATGTACGTACACCTGCTGCCGATAACCCAGCTGTAGAACTCAAACGCGACACAGCAACAGCCACCAAAGGCTGGAGTAAACACGACACCACCTGGATGCTCGGTCTTTACGGCACCGCCATCGGTGCCGGCACGCTGTTCCTGCCGATCAACGCCGGCGTGGGCGGTTTCTGGCCGCTTCTGATCCTGGCAGTGCTGGCGTTTCCGATGACCTTTTTCGCCCACCGCGGCCTGACCCGCTTCGTGCTGTCCGGGCGTTCCGGGGACATCACCGAAGTCGTGGAAGAGCATTTCGGCATCGGTGCCGGTAAGCTGATCACGCTGCTGTATTTCTTTGCGATCTTCCCGATTCTGCTGGTGTACAGCGTGGCGCTGACCAATACCTTGAGCAGCTTCATGGAGCATCAGTTGCACATCGCCCCGCCACCGCGGGCGATTCTGTCGCTGGTACTGATCCTCGGTCTGATGGCCATCGTTCGTTGCGGTCAGGGTGTCATCGTCAAATGCATGAGCGTGCTGGTGTACCCGTTTGTCACGGCATTGCTGCTGCTCGGTTTGAGCCTGATCCCGAACTGGAACGGAGCGTTCTTCGCCACCGCCAGTGAAGGCATGCCGATGCCGCTGTTCTTCAAGACGTTGTGGCTGGCGATCCCGGTGATGGTGTTTTCGTTCAACCATTCGCCGATCATCTCCGCCTTCTCCGTCGATCAGAAACAACGTTACGGCGAACAGGCCGAACGCAAAAGCAGCGGCATCCTCGCCATCGCCCACGCGATGATGGTGGTGACGGTGATGTTCTTCTGCTTCAGCTGCGTGCTGGCCCTGTCCCCGGCTGATTTGGCGGCGGCGAAGGCGCAGAACATCTCGATCCTGTCGTACCTGGCCAACCACTTCCAGACGCCGGTCATCGCTTACGCCGCACCGTTGATTGCACTGGTGGCGATCACCAAGTCCTTCCTCGGCCATTACATCGGCGCCAGCGAAGGCTTTCAGGGCCTGATCGTGAAAAGCCTGCGCGGCCGTGGCCGGGTGATGTCTGCCAGTTGGCTGAACCGCGTGACCGCGCTGTTCATGATCCTCAGCTGCTGGGCCGTGGCGACGTTCAACCCGAGCATCCTCGGCATGATCGAAACCCTCGGTGGGCCGATCATCGCGTGCCTGTTGTTCCTGATGCCGATGTACGCCATCCGCCGCGTGCCGGCCTTGCGCCAGTATTCGGGTCAGGCCTCGAACGTGTTCGTGGTGTTGATCGGTTTGATTGCACTGTCTGCGATCATCTACTCATTCATGCCCTGAAACGGGCAGGCAAAAAGAAGGCGGGCTGTAGCAGCTGGCGAAGCCTGCGTTCGGCTGCGCAGCAGTCGTGAAATCAGGCGATGCGGTGTTTCAGAAAAACCGCAAACTCAGGTTTTACGACTGCTTCGCAGACGCCTCGGCTTGGGCGAGTCCATCCAATTACATGGATTGCGTTGCAGCGTGAATGCTCAGCAATCGCCACGACGCCCGCCTCTTTTTTTTGCCGTGATCATTGTTCGACAATTTTTCCGGCATGCCCCTTGCTAAGTTCTATGTAGGAACTGCCGAAGGCTGCGATCTTTTGATCTTTAGCGCCTTCATTTACGTCAAAAATCAAAAAATCGCAGCCTTCGGCAGCTCCTACCAAAACAGATGATGGCGATATGGCTATGGAATGGCCGATGGTCCGGTATCGCGAACCAACCCGATCATGGCTGGTCAACAACTGCACGTTCAATCAGGCGGTAACGCACCATGGACAACCCTTTTCAGCTCATTACCGATGCTTTTGCACCGGATTATCAGATCAACCTGAGCATTCAGGCTCTGGATGGCAGCATCATGCTGACCCTGTCCAACAGCGGTCACGTGGTCGCCAAACGGATGATCAGCGCCGAACAACGCAATGACCCCCAGCGCCTCAAACGCCTGGTGCAAAGCATTCAATTCGGCATTGCCATCGAACAGGGCCACAGCGCCGTGGCCATCCTCGAAGCCATGACCGACGGCGACAATCACAACCTGCCGCCGCCACGCGTCAAGGGCCACAGCCGGCCAGCCATGAGGCTTTAAAGCTCGCCCTTCTCGACTTCGGGATGCTCACCGGAACCCGCACCGATCTTGCGCTGCGGGTGTTCGATCTTCACCGAAGGGAATTGCGACGAGGCGTAACGCACCACCAGAATCGAGAACGCCAGCAGCAGAATCCCGCCGCACAGGTAGATGATGCCGATATCCGGCGGGTTGTGGTGCGAGACGTTGGAGATCAGCAGCCGCGTCAGCGCAGTGATCGCCACGTAGATCAGGAAGCGCACCGGCATGTGGTTGGTCTTGAAATAAATCCCGACCATCGCCCCCAGTTCCAGGTAGATGAACAGCAGCAAGATGTCATCGATCTTGATGTGCCCCGCCTCGATCATCTGCAAGAATTCCATCACCGCCGCCCACGCGGTCACAGCACCGATGGCGAATAGCGCCAGGTAGTGGAAGGTCTCGACGAACAGGTTGCCCAGCGACTCGGCCAGTTGATGCACGTTCTGCCGCAGGTTCTCGGCCCAGTTGATTTTCACGATGATTCTTCCTTAGCTCGGTTCGAGCGGATGATGCGGGTTTGACGTGACGGTTGTTCTGCATGCAGAAAAAAGGCCAGAGGCTGTTGGGTGAGATGGTGATAGGCTGCCATTGGACACTTTTGTGGAGAGTTCGAGGGCCTCATCGCGAGCAAGCTCGGCTCCCACAGGTCTTGCGCAGACCACCTGATTTCGGTCTACATTAAAAAGCCACTACCCAAAGCGCAGGGATTCGCTTATCCTTTTCGCTGTATATAAATACAGTGGTCGAATAAGACAACTTAATGTGAAGGCATGTGAGGTGGTGAATGGCCGTCGAAGTGGTATACCGCAGCAGCCGAGATCTGGAGCGCTTGTTCATGGATAAAGCCGAAGCTGACCGTCATGACAAAATGCTCGAACTGGCCGAGTTGCTGGCTGAAGTGTTGCACAAAGCCGTTCCGTCCCTGACCGAACAGCAAGTGGAAGAAGCCGGGATCTACATGGCGAAGAACCGCGATGTGTTCGCCAAGGCGTTCAAGAGCCAGCCGGACGCGTTGTCCGAATTGCTCAATGCGCCTGCTGAAGTCGTTGAAAAGGCTGCCCCCGTTGAGGCGCCTGCACCTGTTGAAGTCGCTGAGCCGACCAAGCCGGCTAAAGCCCCCAAGGCCGCCAAGTAAGCAACGCCCGAATTGAATAGGCCCTGAGTCAAATGACTCAGGGCCTTTTTCATGCCTGCGAAAAACCTAAGCGTCGGGTTGCTCCAGCGCCTCGACCAGCGCCTTGAAGAAACGCGCCGCCTCGCCGCCCGTCACCACGCGATGATCGAACGTCAGGGACAGCGGCAGGACCGGATGCACCACCACCGCGCCGTCAACCGCCACCGGTTCGTCGCGGATCGCACCAGCGGCGAGGATTGCCACTTGCGGCGGTACCACCACCGGGTTGGCGTAGCGGCCGAACAAGGTACCGAAATTCGACAACGTCAGGGTCGCCCCCATCATTTCCTTGGGCGGAATCGATCGCGCCTGCACGTCGGCCCTTAATCGCATGACGCCTTCCTTCAACTCAGCCGGGGTGCGGTGACCGACATCGCGCAGCACTGGCACGAACAAGCCGTCCGGGGTGTCCACGGCGATGCCCAGATCGAGCCGTTCGTGTTGTTTGAGCGACAGGCTTTTGCCGTCGAAGGCGCTGTTGAGCACCGGTTCCACGGCGCACGCGGCCGCCATCGCCTTGGCCAGGCGAATCAGCGGTTCGCGGGCCTGACCCCAGCGATGCAGGTCGGCGTCACCGAAAATCGTCACCGGCACGACTTCGGCGTGGGACCGGGCCATGTTCAGCGCCATGCTGCGCCGCACACCGCGCAACCGTTCGCCGCCGAAGCGATCCAGTTCAGTTTGAGCCGCGTTTTCCACATCCGTGCGGGTGATCAGCCCCCCGTGGCCGGAGCCGGTCAACCCGCTCAACTCCACGCCGAGTTGCCGAGCCAGTTGCCGCACGGCCGGCGTGGCGCGAGTCGCCAGGTGCTCTCGGGTCGAAGGGGCCGCCCCGATGAAAAACGAGTCCTCCTGACTGCTGCCGCCACCTTCGAGTCGCCCCACTACGGTGCCCGCATCGGCTTCGCCTTCGTAACCGAGCAAGGGTTCACCGACGTGAATAATGTCGCCCTCGCCGCCGTAGAGTTTTGCCACCACGCCGTCGTACGGCGCGGGAATTTCCACCAAGGCTTTGGCGGTTTCCACCGACACCAGCAGTTGATCGGCCTTGACGGTATCGCCGACTGCGACGTGCCAACGGACGATTTCCGCCTCCTGCAAACCCTCGCCCAGATCCGGCAGTTTGAAATATTTCATCGCGGCCTCCTTGGGTTCAGGAAAAGTGAAGTACGTTGTCGCAGGCCTGAAGAATGTCTTCGACGTTGGGCATGTACAGCGACTCCAGTCGATACAGCGGCGGCGGGATATCCGGCGCGGTAACCCGCTGAATCGGTGCCTGCAATTCCAGCAACACCCTTTCGTAGAGGCTCGCGGCGATTTCCGCACCGGCACCACAGGAGCGCGGCGCTTCATGAACGATCACGCAACGACCGGTCTTGCGTACAGAGGCTTCCAGGGTGTCGAGGTCCAGCGGCTTGATACTCGCGACATCGATCACTTCCGCCGAGACGCCCCGTTCGGCCAATGCGGTGGCGGCTTGCAGGGTTTCCATCACACTGGCACCCCAACTGATCAGCGTGATGTCGCTGCCTTCGCGCAGGGTGAAACAGCTGTCCAGCGGCAGGCGTTTTCCATCGTCCAGCAAAGGTTGGGGGTTCATGCGATAGAGCCGGGTCGGTTCGAGAAACACCACCGGATCAGGGTCATCGATGGCCGCCAGCAACAAGCCATAGGCCCGGGCCGGCGATGACGGAATTACCACCCGCAGCCCTGGAATGTGCGCGAACAATGCTTCAGTGCTTTCACTGTGATGTTCCGGCGCGCGAATCCCTGCGCCCATCGGCGTGCGCATGACCATCGGGCACGTGATCCGCCCGCGCGTGCGATTGCGCATGCGGCTGGCGTGGGACACCAGGTGTTCCATGGCCGCGTAGATGAAACCCATGAACTGGATTTCCACCACCGGTTTCAGGCCCTGCGCGGCCATGCCGACCACCAGTCCGCCGAGCATGGTTTCGGCCAGCGGCGAGTCGATGACTCGCTTGAAGCCAAAGCTGTCGCGCAGCCCTTGGGTGGCGCGGAACACGCCGCCATTCACCCCGACGTCTTCACCGAGGACGATGACGTTCTCGTCTTCGCTCATGGCCCGATGCAACGCGAGATTCACCGCGTCCAGCAACGTGAATTTGCCGTTACTCATGGCTCGAATCTCCCGCGCGGCGCGCCGCCCGTTCGAGTAACTCTTCACGCTGCCCGGCGAGGGACGTCGGCCATTGGGCGTAGACGTAATCCATGACCGATTCGGGCGCCTGAATACCCGCCGCCTCGAAGTTATCCACAGCGCGCTGCACCAGCCCCTGGCATTCGCTGATCAGCGCCTGTTCGCGGCCTTCGTCCCACACGCCCTGGCCGACCATGAAGCGTTGCAGGCGTTTGACCGGTTCTTCGAGCCAGGCCTGCTTGACCTCGTCCGCCGGCCGGTAGCGTGTGGCATCGTCGGCGGTGGTGTGGTCGCCGAGGCGATAGCTCAGGCATTCCAGCAACACCGGGCCTTTACCGTGACGCGCCCTTTCGAGGGCCACTTGCACTCGGTCGTAAACCGCGAGCATGTCATTGCCGTCGACCTGCTCACCGTGGAACCCGGCACCGATGGCTTTCTGTGCCAGCGTCGGGGCGCCGCACTGAATTCGCCGTGGCACCGAGATCGCCCATTGGTTGTTATTGACCACGAACACCACCGGCAACTGCCAGGCACCGGCGACGTTGAGGGCTTCGAGGAAATCGCCCTTGCTGGTGGCGCCGTCGCCGCAGGTGGTGACGGCGACTCGATGTTCACCGCGGATTTTGAATGCACTGGCAACGCCGCAGGCATGCAGGGCCTGGGTGGCAATCGGCACACAGATCGGAAAGTCCTGGGCCGCCGCCGGTTCGGCAAAGTCGCTGCCGCGCTCGTCACCGCCCCAGTACAGGAGGATTTCTTCCATTCGCACCCCACGCATCAACTGCACGGCGGTGTCACGGTAATACGGAATCAGCACGTCTTCGGCGTGCATCACGCTGCCGACGGCGACGCCAATAGCTTCCTGGCCCAACGTCGGCGCATAAGTGCCGATGCGCCCGGTGCGTTGCAGGGCGACGGCTTTCTGATCGAAAAGGCGGGTCAGGACCATCTGCCGATAAAGGCGCGTCAGCAAATTGAAATCGTCGGCCCAGGCAGGAAGTTCGCCGAGCAATTGGCCGTCAGGGGATAAAAATCGGGTGTAAGGCAGCTCAACCTTGTGAGGCATCACAGGGGCTCCTGGCACGCCGCGTCAGCGTGCGTCAGTCAAGCCTGACGCTTGTGGCGCCAGGCCTTGGGGGCAAGTCTGCCGGATAGGCCCTCACTCCTTCATCGGTCCAAGCTCATCGATACAGCACTTTCTCCGCCAATTCGTCAGCCACTCGGGCCGGCGAGCGTTTTTCCGCCTGGGCATGGGCGAAGACTTCGGTCAGCCGGGAGCTGATTTTCGACAGGTGTGCGGTGATGGTCGATAGCTCTTCGCCGCGGTGTTTGAGCGAAACGTAGATCAGCCCGCCGGAATTGATCACGTAATCCGGCGCATACAGAATGCCCCGCCGCTCCAGTTGATCAGCGACTTCCAGATGGGTCAGTTGGTTGTTCGCCGAACCGGCCACCGCCGCGCAGCGCAATTGCGTCACGCTGTGGCTGTTGAGCACGCCACCGAGGCCGCAGGGCGCGAGAATGTCGCAAGGGGTGCTGAGCAGCGCCTCGTTGGCGATCGGGTGAGCGCCGAGTTGTTCCATCGCCAATTGCACTTTGCCGTGATCGATGTCACTGACCAGCAGCTCGGCACCGGCGGCGTGCAGTTGTTCGGCGAGGGCAAAACCAACGTTGCCGAGCCCTTGAATCGCCACTCGCAGGCCTTCGAGGTTATCGCTGCCCAGCCGGGCCATGGCGGTGGCACGAATACCGGTGAACACGCCCATCGCCGCGTGCGGTGCTGGGTCGCCCGCCGAGGTGGTGCTGGTGACGTGCTGGGTCTGTTGGGCGATGCAATCCATGTCCGCCACGGAGGTGCCACTGTCGATGGCGGTGATGTAACGGCCGTCGAGCTGATTGATGCAACGCCCGAAGGCTTCGAATAGCGCGGCGCGGTTTTCCACATGGACCGGGCGAACAATCACTGCAACGCCGCCACCCTGAGCCAGGCCAGCCAGCGCCGCCTTGTAACTCATGCCTTGGGCGAGGCGCACAGCATCCTCGACGGCGGACTCGTCGCTGGGATAGGCAAGGTAACGACACCCGCCGAGGGCAGGCCCCAGACGGCTGTTATGAATGGCAATGACCGCCTTCAACCCGGTGACCGAGTCGACGCTCAGATGCAGGGATTCAAGGCGAGTGCTTTGCATGAGAGCGAACATCGTAGGGCTCCCGAATCACTTCTTGTAGTCGCCAGTATAGGCTTGCGCCCGAAAATTGCAGAAGCGCACCGGAATAAGCGACGCCGCCATGCAGACTTTCGGACATAACCTGCAACCGCCTCTGTGCGGCACTGGACGAATGGCGGAGACGGGGCTAAAACGAGGCATTACCCGGAGATTTTGATGACCCCCCGCCAACGTTTCTTCGACTGCCTGCAACGTTCACCGCCTGCGCTGTTCGAGGCGGCGCTGTGGATTGCCGCCGAACACGACACTGAGGTAAACCCCGAGGCGGTGCTGAACGATTTCAAGGACCTGCAACAACGGGTCAGTTATGGCTTGCCGATGTTGCCGGTCAGCGAGTTGGCCCAGCCGTTGTTACGGCGTATGAATGACCTAGGATTCGCTCAGGACGACTCCACGCCATTGCGTCCGCAAGTCGCGCTGGTCAATAAAGTGCTGGAACGCAGACGTGGGCAGCCGCTGAGTCTGGGATTGATTGCCCTGGAACTGGCCAAAGGTCTGGAAATCCCCATGGTTGGAGTCAACTTCCCTGGGCATTTCCTGCTGCGGGTACCGGGCGCCGATCACTTGCTCGACCCTTGCGGCGGGCGTCGGTTGTACCCCAACGATTGCCGGGAGTTGCTGCAACGCCAGTACGGCCCGAACATGCAGCTTGGCGCCGAGCATTTGCTCACCGCCGAGCCGGTGCAAATGCTGCAGCGGCTGTCGCGCAACCTGCGTCAGTTACACCTTTCTAACGATGACTACATCGGCGCCCTGATCGACGCCGAACGTGTGCTGGAACTGGGCAATGCCAGTGCCTCCGACTACCTGGCCCGGGCCAGCCTCTATCAACGGCTGGATTGCCCGAACGCCGAACGCTTTGACCTGGAGCATGCCCTGCTGCTCAGTGACGACCCGATCCAGCGGATTCGCCTGACTGAGCGATTAGGGCACCTGCCGCCAAACTCCATCGTCCATTAAAAGCAAAAGATCGCAGCCTCGTTTCACTCGACAGCTCCTACAGGGGGTCGCGATTTCCTGTAGGAGTTGTCGAGTGAAACGAGGCTGCGATCTTTTGATCTGATGTTTTTAAGGGGTGTCTGGCTGGTTCGCCGGATGCGCCTTGATGAACGCCGGGTGCATGGTCGCCAACGCCGCCACTCGACGAATCCGCGGATACGCCTCAAGTGAAATGTTGAAGCGCTCGGCCGCGTACAGCTGCGGGATCAGGTAAACATCCGCCAGCCCAGGCGTCGGACCAAAGCAATAACCCTCATCGCCGATCAACTGCTCCACCGTCGCCAATCCTTGGCTGATCCAGTGCCCGATCCACTCCACCACTTGCGGTTCATCGTGCCCCAACTGCCGAAGTTTATTGAGCACGCTGACGTTGTGCAGCGGATGCACGTCGCAACCAATCACTGCCGCCACACCACGCTCATGGGCGCGAGCGGCGAGGTCTTTGGAGAGCAGCGGCACCTGTGGATAACGTTCTTCCAGGTATTCAATGATCGCCGGCGACTGGATCAACAGCTCACCTTCGTCAGTGCGCAAGGCCGGCACTCGGCCTTGCGGATTAATGCTCAGATACGGCGGCTGTCGATGTTCGCCACCTGGCGGTGCGATCAGATTGATCGGCAGCGCCTGGTAATCCAGCCCCTTGAGCGCCAACGCAATGCGCACCCGAAAGGACGAAGTCGAACGATAGTAGGTATAGAGTTCCATGACCCGATCCTCTTAGCGCGCCGGCAGCACTTTGCCGCGGCATTCGCCGAAACCGATGGAGGCAAAACCCTCGCGGTTGCAACGGGCGCGCAGGATGATTTCGTCGCCATCTTCAAGGAACTTACGCACCTCGCCGGACGCGAGTTCGATCGGCTTTTTACCGCCCTCGGTGATTTCCAGCAGGCTACCGAACTGACCGTTTTCCGGCCCCGACAAGGTGCCCGAACCGAACAGGTCACCGGCCTGCAACTGGCAGCCGTTGACGCTGTGGTGCGCGACCATTTGCGCCACGGTCCAGTACATGTGTTGGGTATTGCTCAGGGTCAGGCGATGGGCCGGCAGTTTTTGCTCGCGCAGACCTTCGGTGAGCAGCAGCACTTCCAGCTCGATATCGAACGCGCCCGCGGCTTGATCGCGCTTGTCGAACAGGTACGGCAGCGGCTGCGGATCGCCTTCCGGACGTGCCGGTTGAGCACGACGGAACGGCTCCAACGCTTCGGCAGTCACCACCCACGGCGAGATGCTGGTGATGAAACTCTTCGACAGGAACGGCCCCAGCGGCTGGTATTCCCAAGCCTGAATGTCTCGCGCCGACCAGTCGTTGAGCAGGCAGAAACCGGCGATGTGATCGGCGGCGTCACCGATGGCGATCGAGTCGCCCATCTCGTTGCCCTGACCGATCCAGATGCCCAGCTCCAGCTCATAATCCAGACGTGCACATGGACCAAACGTCGGCTCGGTCTGGCCGGCTGGCAGCGTCTGGCCTTTCGGACGGCGAACGTCGGTGCCGGACGGGCGAATGGTCGAGGCGCGGCCGTGGTAGCCGATCGGCACGTACTTGTAGTTCGGCAGCAATGGGTTGTCCGGACGGAACAGTTTGCCGACGTTCTGCGCGTGCTCGATGCCGACGTAGAAGTCGGTGTAGTCGTTGATTTTCGCTGGCAGGTGCATCTCGCAATTCGCCGCCAGTGGCAGCAATTTTGCACCTTGGGCTTCGATCTTGCCGTGCAGGGTGCTGCCTTCTTTGAACAGTTCCAGCAGGCGTTCGCGCAGGGCAACGCGAGCTTCACGACCCAGTTCGAAGAACGCGTTCAGCTGACCGCCACGGGTGGCTTCGACTGCAGTTTTTGCGACGCCATCGAACAGGCCGGCGTCCAGTGCAGCTTCCAGATCAAAGATATGTTCGCCAATGGCCACGCCACTGCGCGGTGCCGAACCCTTCACGCTGAACACGCCCAGCGGCAGGTTCTGCAGAGGGAAATCAGCATGGCCGTTGGCGGAGGCAACCCAGCTACGAGTGATGGAAGTCTGAGTCATGGGTTATCTCCGGGGCGGGTCGAAAGTGGCGGGCAGCGTGGCCCAGCAGGCATCGTAGTTGTTTTGCAGTTGCGGGCAATCCAGCGCGAAACGGCTCGGGCGCAGCACCTGGCTGGTCTCGAACATGAAGGCCATGGTGTTGTCGATTTTCGCTGGCGCGAGTTCGGCGTTGATCGCCTTGGTGCAGGTTTCGCCGTCCGGGCCGTGGGCGCTCATGCAACTGTGCAAGGACGCGCCGCCGGGCACGAAACCTTCGGCCTTGGCGTCGTACTCGCCCTTGATCAGGCCCATGAATTCGTTCATCAGGTTGCGGTGGAACCATGGTGGACGGAAGGTTTTCTCGGCGACCATCCAGCGTGGCGGGAAGATCACGAAGTCGAGATTGGCCAGACCGTGGACGCAGGTCGGCGACGTCAGGACAGTGAAGATCGATGGATCCGGGTGATCGAAGCTGACCGTGCCGATGGTATTGAAACGGCGCAGGTCATATTTGTACGGCACGTTATTGCCGTGCCAGGCGACCACGTTCAGCGGCGAATGATCGAGTTCGCAGCCCCACAATTGGCCAAGGAATTTCTGCACCAGCGTGGTCGGTTGCTTGAGGTTTTCGTAATGCGCGACCGGGGTCAGGAAGTCCCGCGCGTTGGCCAAACCGTTGCTGCCAATAGGCCCCAGGTCGGGCAGGCGCAGCGGCGCGCCGTGGTTCTCGGCAATGTAGCCGCGAGCTTGCGGGTCGAGCAGTTCGACGCGAAATTTCAGACCGCGCGGCAGCACGGCGATTTCCAGCGGTTCCAGTTCCAGCACGCCCAATTCGGTCGCAATACGCAAGCGTCCCAGCTCAGGCACCAACAGCAGTTCGCCGTCGGCGTTGAAAAACACGCGCTCCATGGAGCGGTTGGCGCGGTAGCTATAAATGCTGATCCCGGCTGGTTTTTCCGCGCCCGAGTTGGCGGCCATGCTCACCAGCCCGTCGATGAAATCGGTTGGCTCGGTCGGAACATCCAGCGGGTTCCAGCGCAGACGGTTGGGGGTCACTTCACCCAACGGGCCGCCAGCCAGTTGCCGATCCAGTTTGACGAATGCCGGGTGATTGGCCGACGGCTGAATCCGGTACATCCAAGTGCGCCGCGCTTCGCTGCGGGCCATGGTGAACGCGGTACCAGAGAACAGTTCGGTGTAGAGACCGTACGGGGCTTTTTGCGGGGAGTTCTGGCCGACGGGCAGTGCGTCGGGCAACGCTTCGCTGCTGAATTCGTTGCCGAAGCCGGACTGATAAGCCAGCGCGGGCGCCGTTGAATCGAGGTTCATGGAGCCTCCTGAACAGGGAGTAGGCAATGGCCTGTCGCTCCGTTTGAGAGGTCTCGGCACGCCCGGGTTGTTTTTATCGTAATTCGATTACGCTTAACGTAATTTGATTGGTATTGACCGTCAAGCTATAAAGACGCCCATTCGTCCCGGGATCAGACCGCCTCCATGGAAACGCCGCGCAGCAACGATAAACAGAAAGTCCGCTCGGCCGAGGTCGGCACCGACATCCTCAAGGCCCTGGCCGAGTTGTCGCCATCCACCTCGTTGTCACGCCTGGCCGAACACGTGCAGATGCCGGCAAGCAAGGTTCACCGCTATTTGCAGGCGCTGATTGCCAGCGGTTTTGCTGAACAGAATGCTGCCACCAACCATTACGGCCTGGGCCGCGAAGCCTTGCGCGTAGGTCTCGCCGCACTCAACAGTATGGATGTGCTGAAAGTCGGCGCCTTGCCCCTGGCCGAATTGCGCGATGAGTTGAACGAGACCTGCTTCCTGGCGGTGTGGGGCAACCAGGGCGCGACCGTGGTGCATATCGAACCGGCGGTGCGCGCGGTGACGGTGGTGACTCAGTTGGGTTCGGTGTTGCCGTTGCTCAGTTCGTCCACTGGCCTGGTGTTCAGCGCCTTTCTGCCACATCGGGAAACCGATGAATTGCGCGAACGGGAGATCGCCGTCGCCGACCACCTGCTGGCGGATGAAAAGGCCTACGCCATCTTGTGCGAACAGATCCGCGAACGCGGTCTGCATCATGTGCATGGCTTGCTGATGCCGGGGGTCGATGCTTTGTCGGCGCCGGTGTTCAACGCCATCGGGAATGTTGCGGCGGTGATGACTATTGTTGGCCCGGCATCGTTGTTCCACGCCGACGAAAACGGCCCGGCGGCGCAGCGATTGCTGGCGGCGACGCGGGCCGTTAGTTGGCGGATGGGGTATCAGAGCGAAGATACCCTTCCTTAATAGCTACACAATAGTTGTTTTGCTGGTGATGGATTCGGGATCATCAAGAATGCCTTGAATCACTTCCAGCGCCTGTAAAGGCAATCGCTTTTGTCCGGTTGCCTGGGAAAACAACTTCTCTACTGCGTACACATCGCCCAGCAACCCGATAAAGTCTTTCTGCAACTTGCTGGGTTGCGACCCGCTGTACCCCGCCTTGCCCAGCGACGCCAGTTCGATCAGTGCATCCAGAAAATGCGTTGCCGCAGTGGCGCGATCCCCGTCGTTATAGGCTTCGGCACCTTCCAGCACACTTTTGGTGAACAACACCACACCCATTGCAATGCCCACCGGCGGAATAACCACGCTGACAACGGTGGCCGCAGCCTGCACCGCGCCGAACACCAACTTGAAGATGACTTCGTCAAGGCTTTCGGTCTTTTCATCGACATCGGAAATCGTGCAATAAATCAGATCGTCATAACTGCTGCCCAGGTCTTTGACGCGACTGTCGCGTCGCAGAACCGGGGCCTCATTAAAGTTGCCAAGCTGTTCCAGATCGGTGATGTACGTACCCACCACCCGCTGATCCTTATAACGAACCCGGTCATAGAAATAGTTGCCGAATTTTAGTTTTTTGACGGCGGATACAAACTCCGAATGCGGACGAATCAGTCGGCCGTCAGGTGCGTCAGGCGCATACAGGAACTCCTCAATCCGATCACCAATGACCAATCGGAAAACGAATACGCCGACCACCAGTTTTTCTCGCAAATGCAACTTGAACATTGCGCTGAAGCGAACATCACTCGGATATTCACCCATGGGATGCGACGGTCGTGTGTCAATTTTTTCCAGGGCTTCAATCACATTCATCAGTTGCCGATACTGCTCGGCAGTCAAACGACCGTTAAAACGTTCCTGCATCACCCCCACTTTCATTTGGCGGCGCTGGACTTCCAGGTGAACCATTCGTTTAAGCGCACCCTCGGGATGGCTTCTATTCAAATGCTTCGAACGCAGCATTTCGATGTACTTTTCGCCCGGGCGCAGCGTACGCGACCAGCCGGCAATATCCCGGATATCAAGTTTGCTGATCGGCGGATGATCATGTTCCAGGGTAAATCGCGGATAGCTCCAAGGCGTTTGTCTTTCATCGGCGTAAAAATGCGTTTCGGTGCTGATCAGTTCGGTCAGCGTCATGCCCAATTGCGAACTGACGGATACAAAGATGCGATCAGGATTGACCGTTGCCCGCTCCCCCCTGTCAGCCAGCACTTGCTCGATACGCTGTTTAATCAGATCGAAGCAGAACTTGCCGTAGGGAATGAAACCGCCCTCACGTGTGGCAATGACCTGCAAGGCCTTGAGTTCACACCGAGTGCGGGCAAAGTTCTCGCGTTGAGCGTCAGAAGCCGTGCGATAACCGTAAGGTGTCCGGGACTCTTCCTCGGACACTCGCCAGGCGCGAATGTTTTCAATGATGGCGGTCAGTACTTCAGCGCCTTTGAAAGGCGATGCAACCAGGCTCACTCCCTTCCAGTTATTCGGCAGACGTTCGACCTGTTTCAGATAGGTGGCAATGGCTTCTCGATCCACACTGTGGGACTGCCAGGTCAGGTAGTCCCGACCTTTGCCGTCTATTGTCCATTCGCCAACCCGTATGCCTACTCCTCGCAAATCCTGGCATTCGTACCAGTCCTGTCCGCTTGGCGAGCCTGGCGCATACAGCAAGAAACCGTCCTGACCATCGCGTCTTGCGACCAGAATCAACTGCTGAAGCGCACGCGTGTTGTCGATGAGGCGCACGCCATCAATGGTGAATGCCTGGTCGCCGCGCACGGCGGAGACAATCCGTGCGAAGCTCTTGTCGTTGATGTGCCCTTGATGGCGAGCAGCCATCGCACTTAGAAACAGGCGCTCGATCATGACGTTCTTCAAGGCTTGCATGACTTCTTGGCGCTGATATTGAGAACGAAATTGGGCACCGTAGGCAGCCCGGGCATCGGCGCTCATCATCTCTTCAAACCATTGCTGATTCAGCTCGGCGGGAAGTCCATCACCCTTGAATACGAGTTTGGCCCTTTGTCCCTCCTCGTAAAGGCCGTAGATAAACTGCTCGGTCAGGGTACGAGTATCTTCCTGCTCGATCTTCCGCCCTCCCACCTGGAATGTATAACGGGCATTGCACACAATTTCATCGGCATCGCGGTCCTGGTCAAATTCCAGTTTAATGTTCTGATTGACAATACTACGGGCAAAGTCTTTGAGCGAGCTGAAGTGCCCCAACTGTATTTTCAACTCACTCTCACTCGCAACCAGCCGTTCTTCCTGACTTAAATAGTGCTCGCGATCATCCTGAGTTATTCCGTCCAGCCACGAAGGTCTTGCATTGGCAATCAACGTCTTTGCATCAAATAAACTGCTCATATTCATCGTCCTTTGTTAACACGTTTATGCCTGACTTGGCGTCAAAGCACTTAGCGAAACTTACTCCAGAACAATGCAAAGCAACACGAATCAAAAAGCACAAAATATTATAGAAGCGAACAACTTATTACCGAAAACAGAAACACACTAGAGCAAACACATATAAAAAAAATCAAACACAGACAACTTTTACGAACACACACCTAACAACTTAGCTTTGGCCACAGCTTGCGTTCTTCGTTCAACCCCCAACTTTCCATTAATTCTACGGGCATGAGTTTTTACTGTATGTAACGAGATGAACAATACATCGGCAATCTGTTGATTGGAGTTGCCCTGTGCGATCAACTGCAAAACTTCAAGTTCCCGTTTACTGAGGGGACTGGAACTGTGAGCCTCAACAGACAGTTCAGTGATCGACACCTCCGTTGCAGATATACGCAGCCACTGCGGTTGTCGTAATTGCAACTCGCGCCACGCTTGCCGCCCTTGGCAGCGGCTGATCATTTGCTCCCCTTCTTGCAAAGCTGCAGTGGCCAGATGCGATTCCCCCTGAAGCCAGATCACTTCGGTCCGCGCCAGATGCAATTCCGCTTCGAGAGCGTACATACCGTTGGCGTGCGCATTGTCGATCAGAGTTTGAAGCAGCGCTGCGGCGTTGCTGCGTTGTTGCAGATAAACCTCGGCCAGAATCAACAGATACTCAATCCGCGGAACAAGCTCCAGTGTTGCCGGGGGAGCCTGGCGAGCCTGCGGTCCACAATAATGACGCAGTACCCGCGTCAGGGCCTCATGGGCCAGTTGCGGTCGCCCCTGCTGCAACCAGAACTGACTACTGACTTGCAACAGGACGCCACGATAGACGGTATCCGGAATTTGCCGCTGCTGCATCAGCCGTTCAGCATCGCGCAATTGGACAAACGCCTGGGTGTAATCCCCCTGATTGGCCGCCAGTTGCGCGAGACCAAGAAATCCATATAACACACGCTTGTCGTGACTGCGCAGACACAACTCGAGACCGCGCTGAAAGCACTCGCGCGCGTGTTCATCCTGGCCCATGGTTAACGCCAGTCGCCCACGTCGCAAAGCGATACGCCCAAGCAACGGTGCGGGCCGGTCGGCCTGCTGGCAGAGCAGTTCATGTATGTTGAACAACAAACTCTCGGCGCGAGCCGGGGCGCCACGCTGCTCCAGCCATTGCGCATGATCGAGCTCCATCAGGCCCTCGAACACCAGCGAACCTTGCGCCCGCGCCAGACACAGCGCCTCGCGGTTGTGGGCTTGCGCCACGTCGAGTTCGCCCCTTAGCAATGCCTGTTGCGTCAAACCGGACAAACACATCAGGCGTGCCGTCCAACATTCGGGATCGAGCGCGCTCAACGCGTCAAGAATGTGCGCGCGCGAAGCCTCCATTCGTCCCTGTAAATGCAGCAACCAACCCTGCAGGGCCTGCCAACGTGCAATCAGTTGACGCTGAAGCACCGCCGAGGGTTGAGGCGTGAAATGCGCCAAATGAGCGATACAGGCAGTCGCCTGTTCGAAACGTCCGGCGAATAACAGCGCAGCTGAAATCAATCCGACCAATTGCGGGCTGCCCAGCGTCAGTTCTTCGCCTTGCTGCTCATGCAAACGCAACAACAGCACCACCGTTTGCTCCTCGAACAAATGCTCGAAACTGAAGTGCTGCAACAGGCTGACCGCCACTTCGTATTCCTCGGCGAGCAATGCCTGTTCGAAGGCCGATTTCCAGTCCTGTTCGGTACAGAACCATTGGCAGGCACGCCGATGCCAGGAGCGTCCCGCCGGCCATTGCTCATCGCGCAACAACTGCGTGAACGGGGTGAATATCTGCAGCCAATCGGTGGAGTCCCCCCAAGGTTCGATAAAACAGCCCAGCGCTTGCAAGGTCCGCAAGTACTGAGCGCCCTCTCCGGCCCCGAACAGGTGATCGCACAGCCGGGCATTGAAGCGGGGCAAGTGGGCCAGCACGCGCCAGGCCTCGCTCAACTCAGGCGTCAGCGAGCTAAACAACTCATGCTCCAGGTAATCGAGCAAGGTGTCCGCCCGTCCCAGGGGTTTGTCCTGACGCGACCAGTCGCACTTGTGCAGCAATGCAATCCGCACACCGGCACACCAGCCGCCGGTGCGCTGGATGATCCGACTGGCCACCTTGCTGGCCTGCTCCGGCACCCAGGGCTGCAGTATCTGCTCGACTTCACCTGGCTTGAAAGCCAGCGAAGTGCTTTCGCACTCGTACAACTCATCGTCGAGCAACAGCCGTGGCCAGTTGCAGGGCGGCCGGCGGCGAGCACCCAGCCACCAGGTCAGCATCGGGCTGCTGATCGCCAGCATGCGATCCAGTAGCAGGTCCAGCTCCGGGTTTGGCAGGCGGCAATAGTCATCGAGAAACAGCCAGGTTGGCGTCTGCAATCGTGACAGATACCCCAGCAAATCGGATTCGCCCGACGAAGCCAACCCCAGCGTTTCTGTCAGACGATGACGAAAATCCACCGCGCTCAACACCGTGCCAGACAATGGCAACCAGAACACGCGGCACTGCGGCGGTGCCTGCAACAGGCATTCGGCGAGCAGCGCTGTCTTGCCACTGCCGGCCGGCGCGCAAAGTAATTTCACCCGGGCCGTGGAGGCCAGTAACGGCTCGGTCAAGCGAACCCGCAACTGGTGATGAGTGGACAGACGGGGCAGAAATCCAGAACGGTCCAGACACGGGATCATGGCGGTCATTGCGGCGTGCCTTTTTATAATTGTCCGGCAACCCTAGCCCTCTCTAACCCGCTTGTTGAGAAGTATTCAGCACGCTGATTGGCAGCCATAAAAAAGGCGACCACCCGGTTAATGCCGGTCAGTTAAGGTGCAAAACCTGTGGGAGCGAGCTTGCTCGCGATGGCGGCGCAACATTCAACATCAATGCTGACTGACCTGCCGCTATCGCGAGCAAGCTCGCTCCCACAGAGGTTGCGGTGTTCACACCCTTAACTGACCGGCATTAACCAACCGGTCGCCTTTTGTACTGTCGATGTATCAAAACCCTTACCGAACGCCCTCGGCGCGCAAGGCCGATGGCGTGTAGTCGGCAGCCTTGGCTTCGAAGCCGAATTCGAAACTGTGCTTCTCTTCGTTCTTCATTCCCAGGGCAATGTATCGGCCGGCAATGATGTCGTAGAGCGCTTCGAGGGTGTAGGCCGGGGTCTGGTGATCGTAATAGTACTGAGCGTGACCCTCGGCCACCCGCCACAGCTGACCGCGACCGTCGTAGTGGTCCGCCAGCGCCACTTGCCAGCTGTCTTCGTCGAGGTACATGTGGCGTTTGGCGTAGATGTGCCGTTCGCTCGGCTTGACCGTACCGATCACTTCCCAGACCCGGTGCAACTCATAACGGGTCAGGTCCTGATTGATGTGGCCGGCTTTCACAATGTCATCGTACTTGAGGCTCGGCGAATCGAGTTTGTAGCTGTTGTAAGGGATGTACATTTCCTTCTTGCCGACCAGTTTCCAGTCGTAGCGATCCGGTGCACCGGAGAACATGTCGAAGTTGTCGGACGTGCGCAGGCCGTCAGCGGCAGTACCCGGCCCGTCATAAGCCACTTGCGGTGCGCGACGCACACGACGCTGGCCGGCGTTGTAGATCCAGGCCAGACGCGGCTCTTTCACCTGATCGAGGGTTTCGTGCACCAGCAGCACGTTACCCGCCAGTCGTGCAGGTGCCGTCACCGACTGTTTGAAGAAGGTCAGCACGTTGGCAGCTTTTTCCGGGTCCAGTTCCTTCATCAGTTGCGGTACGGCGATCTCTTCCTCGAAGCGGATCGGCGTGTAGCTGCCGTTCGTTTGCGGGGTCACCTGAGTGATGATGCGTCGCAGGTTGCCGCCGTGATAGCGGGTGATGTGGTTCCACAGCACCTCGACGCCGACCTTCGGAATCGGGAAGGCGTAGTAGCGGTTGCCGGTGAAGTTGGCCAGGCCGTTACCGTCGTTGATGCTGTTCACGTTCAGCGCGCTGCGCTTGGCCGACTCGTAAATCTCCGGGGGTACGGCCACGGTGCGGTGGGTCGGATAGACCGGGATCTTGTAGGTTTCCGGGTAGCGCTTGAACATCGCGACCTGACCTTCCGACAACTTGTCTTTGTACTTGTCGACGTTGGCAGGCGTGATGACGAACAGCGGTTTTTCGCTGGCGAACGGGTCGGCCAAGAAGCCTTTACTGTCCACCGCGCCGGCATTTTTCGGGATACCACCGGTCCAGGCCGGGATCGAGCCGTCGGCGTTGCCGGCCTTCTCGGCGCCCAGCGGAGTGAGGCTGGCGCCAAGCTTGTTGGCTTCTTCAGGCGAGACCGCCGCCATCACGTTGGCAGCCAGTAGACTCAAGGCCAGGGCGCCGCATTGCAGAATCATCTTGCGCATTAAAATCATCCTTCTCAGCCAGATCAGAAGTTCACGCCGAAGCTCAGCGCCAGGAAGTCGCGGTCCTCCAGGGTGTTGTAGTCACCGCCGAAGAAATCGGTGTAACTGAGGCTCGCGGTATAGGTGTTGCGGTAGTCGGCATCGACGCCGACGCTGACGGCCTTGGCGCCTTCGTTGAACAGCCCGTTGGGGCCGTAGCCGGCGACGTCGTGGGACCAGGACAGGTTGGGCTTGAGGTTGATCCCGCCAATCACGTTGGCGTAATCGAGGATCGCCCGGGCGCGGTAGCCCCAGGAGGTCGAGGTGACGAAGCCGTCGGTATCGCCGCCAAAACCGTACTGGCCATAGACCGAGTCACGGCCGTAACGCAGCTTGGTTCGAGACTCCAGACCACCCACGTGCACCACCGCCGCTTCGCCAACCAGGGTCAGCCGTTGGGCACCCAGCACTTGGTCGAAGAAGTGCGTCAGGGTGCTCTGGACCTGCGTCACTTCTTTGCGGCGGTAGCCTTTGTTGTCGGCACCTGGCGTGGTCGCGATAGGCGATGCCGCGCCGCCTGCGATCGGGTTGAGCAACGCCAGGGTCAGGTCGTTGGTGTTGACTTGCACCGGAGCGTTGGGGCGATAGCTGATCTCGCCGGTCCACGCCGTACCGGTAGGCAAGGTGGTGGAAAAGCTCGCACCGTAGAGACGAATGTCTTCCGGGTACTCAAGGTAATACTGGCCGCGTCCGAGCATCACACTCTGAGCCAGTGCAGACCCGGTACCGGGTGCGATTCTGTTGGCGGCACCGACGATGGCCGGGATCCGTGCCAGCGTTGTCAGGCCGGCAGTGGTGGTGCCGACCGTCGGAGTACGGCTGTGATAGTTCATGAAGTACAGGCCGTACTCGGTGTCGTCGCCGAGCCAGCGCAGCGCCGTCCCCCACTGCCCGGAATCGCGGGCATCGCGGTCCCCACCGCGCGGGACGATCACACCTTCCTTGCTGACTTCGAAGCCTTGGCCAAACGCTGCAGCGATCGGTTGCAACGGTGCAATCGCCGGGCTGGCAACCGTGTAATTCTTGTTGCAGCCGTCTGCCACCACGTCGTTGCCGAAGAAGGTGCCGCAGTTGTCGACGACGGTCTGGTCCCACTCCAATTGATAGAAACCTTCCACCGAGAGTTGGTCGGTCAGGCTTTGGGAGGCGAACAGCATGTTCACCGGAATCAGGCCTTCCTTGATTTCGGCGCCAGGACGACGGAACGCTGAAACGTCGATCGGGTTGATGCTGTTGATCGAGTTACCGATGAAGGTACTTTCACCCCAACTGACCACTTGTTTGCCGGCGCGCACAGTGCCCGGCAGGTCGGCGATGGAATAGTTGTGATAGACGAAGGCGTCGAGCAGCTGCGCACCGGAGGACTTGGCGCCTTCTTTACGACCGCTGTCACTGATCTGCTTGAATTCGCGATCTTCGTCCTTGAGTTCGAAGTCGTACCAGTACTTGCCACGCACGAACACCCCGGTGTCGCCGTACTTCAATTCAAGGTCATGAATACCCTTGAAGATCTTGGAGAAGGTTTCGCCCTTCTTGAAGTTCAGCCGCCCGTCATCCCCGGTCGAAGACTGGCCGGTCCCGCCATTGACGATGCCCACCAGGGATTTGTCGGCATCGCGCATGCCCCAGCTCGCGCCGACGGACAGCGAAGAGTCAAAGGTCCCCTCGATTTCCCCGATGTTGAATGAAACAGCCTGCGCCTGGGCGCAGCAACCCAAGGCAACCGCAGCGGCGAGCGCTTGCGGCGTGAAGATGGCGCGCATTGTTGTTTTTGTCATGCGTCTTCCCCGGTGAGTGACAGAAGGCCCCACCCTACTGCCGCACGTTGGGAGCGATAAGCGCACCAAGGAGGTATTCGCGGTGTACCTCCAAAGGATGAATGCCCGCATGGGACGGGGATTTGCGCGGGTTATGGATGGGCTGGATGGGGGGTTATCAACGCAGCGCATGGCGTGTGGGCGGGGCTTGTTGCGACTGTTACTCATGCTGCAACAGTTCATGTCATGAATCGCTATTTTTCCTTTTGGCTCAAGGCCTTATTCTTGCCGGGCTTTCACGGCAAACGGCCGGAAAGCACGAAGCAATGGCCAGTGTCCCGTCCACGCCATTGGTGACAGATTTCAGAAGAGTTGAAGATTTTCGACTCATCGCCCCGTGTTCACTGACGTTGATTTATTGCTCCTTGATCAATCGTCTTACTTTGGCCGCTGCGTTTGCAGCGGCCTTTTTTATGGGTGGTGGTTTTGTGACGGTGGTGAAGAGCAACTTTTGTTTAATACATTCCTACAGGATGTTTCCGATAACGCTATAAGAAACATCTTTTTACGCAAAAGATAATCATGCAGTTATTCCTATCCAATAGAAACTTCCCTCGATCTTATATGTAACGCCCCACACACCTCTCAGACCCATGATTCCCACTTCTGCTGTAGCTTTAAATGGCACGAAGCAATAGATGGCATCCGTTTTCGTAATGACTGACCAGCAAGTCGTTATTTTTAAAGCACCAAGCACATTCAAAAGGATATGAATATGCAAAAGCCTCCAAGGCCGCCCAATCAATCAAGGCCAGTTTATTATCTCGATGAAGCTGTCGATATAACAGCTGATGCACCCGATCACATGATTACCGTACCTCGAACATCAAGCACTTTGATGTCAGGTGCATTCGGCCGCAGCGTGCCGACCTATTATCAAAATCAAAACGCGGTAAAAGCCACAACTAAAGGGCTGGAACAGGAATATCAGGCGAAGGCCAGTCAACTACCGCAGTCCATCGAAGCCGAACTGGCAGCGACCCGACTTCAAGGCCCAACTGATCCACTTCCACCCTTGCAATCAATAGTCAGGGAACTGGGAGTTCTGAATAAACTTACACAACAGAAAACCGCTGAGTTTCACAGTAAAACAGTGATTGCCAATGCGTTTTATGGGGGCGACCCATCTAACCGGCATATCAATGAGTTCATGAAGAAAGCCACGACGATGGAAAAGCGGCCGGGGCCGACCGGCATTGCCATGCAAGCCTTGAATCAATCACTCAAAGCCGCGATCGAAGCCAGATTACTGTCTCAAACCTTGCAGTCGCTCCACCAGCGAACAGTCAATCTTCAACACACCCTCAGTGCCATGCAGGCCACTGAACAGACGCGATTGGCAGCGGAACAGGAAGCTCAACGTGTCGCTGCTGAACAGGCACGCATCAGGGCGGAAGCTGAAGCACTGGCCCATGCCCAAGAGCAGGCCCGGTTAGCAGCACTGGCAGAAGCCGAGCGATTGGCCGCCGAGCAAGCCCGGATTGCCGCTGAGGCTACTGCTCGATACATCGCTGCTGAACAGGCTCGCCTCAAAGCCGAGGCCGAAGTTCAAGCCGAACTACTACGCTTCCAAGCGCAACGGGAAGTAAACAGAAAAGCGCTTATGGAGGTGTTCGCCGAATTTCAAAGGCAAAACCAGCAGGAACGCATTGAAAAACAGCTGCGAGTGGAGAGAAAGGCACAAGAACAGAAACAGCAACAAGCTCTTCTGAATGCCCAGGCTGAGGCCCAACGACAAGCCGAGCAGGCACGCCTACTCGCGCAATGGCGAGAGGAAACAGAGGCTCGTTGGCAGAGCCCCACGTTTGCCAATGTCGGTTCGATGGCGGCATTCGGCCCAACGTTTACCGGCACACTCGGAACTGTAGGCGTTAGTCCAGCGACCTCCTTGGCACTCAGGACCGCGTTACGTGCAGCGGTATCCGCGGCTATCGCAGCACTCGCGTCAGTAGCAGCGCCGGTACTGGTCGGGTTCGCTGCCCTATTGGTTCCCTCCAGGCTGGGTAGCGGTGATCTTTTCTCCGTAAGTGTTCCGCTGTCAGAACTCGCTCCTGATTCAACGGCCGACCTGTATGAACTGGCAGCCGTCGGAGGGGAAATCGACCTGCCGGTGAGACTCGGCTCGAGGACGATAGGCAATAGCGTAGAGATTGTCGTTGTTGCCACTGACGGAGTGACAGTACCCGCCAGCGTGCCGGTAAGGCTTGCTCACTTTGACGCGCGCAAGAATGTTTACGTTTCCGGCAGCACCGTCTCCAACGGTCCCGTTATCACCTGGACACCGTTGGTTGAACCGCAGGATCCTTCAACGGAATTTCCTCTGATCGACACTGACCTGCCGATCTATGAAGGCGCTACCGTCACCCCCGCCGCGGGACGAATCGATCCGTTTCCGGAGCTTGACCGCTACGGGTTTGGCGGCTTCATCACCGTCTTTCCGATCGATTCCGGCATCCCTCCGACGTTCACGATGTTCAGGGATCGGCGGCAGGATCCCGGTATTGCCAGCGGGAGCGGACATTCGGTTTCAGGAAATTGGTTGGGTGCAGCCTCGACGCTGGAAGGGGCGCCGATCCCCAAGCAGATTGCGGATAAACTTCGGGGGCGGGAGTTTTCGAGCTTCAAAGCGTTTCGCAGAGTCTTTTGGAAGACAGTAGCAAGTGAGAGATTTTTGAATAGACAGTTCACTCCACTCAATAAAATTGATTTGAGAGATGGATTATCACCAAGTGCCAAGTCTTCGGAACAAGTGGGCAGACGGAAAAAATTTGAAATACACCACGTTAAACCTATCAGCGAAGGTGGCGCAGTCTACGATATAGACAATCTTCGTATACTGACACCAAAGCAGCACATCGAAGCCCACTCCAAAAAAGGAGAAATGTGAAAATGACACTTAAAGATAGATATGAAGATTACACAGAGTCCGAATACCTGAATATTATAAAACGTTTGTTCCAGGGGAGATTCTCATCAGAGAAAGAGCACGATGCTTTTGTGGATAATATTGTAAGCACTTCAGAACATCCAAACGGCACCGATATCTTATATTATCCAGAGAAGGGTGTTAAAGACGGTCCTGCCGGTGTACTAAAGGCCATAAAACAATGGCGAGCAGCCAACGGCAAACCAGGTTTCAAATCCGAAGCACAGTAATCCAAACAAAGAAGCAAGCATTCGTGCTTGCTTCTTATACTGCACCTTCACCGCCAGTCCTTATGCAAACTCGCGAGACTTCCTACCACCTACACATTTCTCGGAAAGCGACTACATAGTTCTGTAATAACGCGAAGCGTCCCAGCGATTAAGGTTAATCACAAGTCAGCCACTCGTTTAAAACCTTGCTGACTTCAACCTAATTCACTGCGAGCACTCTTTTCATGAAGCCTATTGACTACAACAAATACCGCTCCACCAAAAGTTTCAACACCCGAGTACGTTTTCTGATCTTTCACTACACAGCCGGCAACTTCTCCAGTTCGGTGAATGCACTCACCGGCCCGAATGTCAGCGCCCACTATCTGGTTCCCGACATCACCGATCCGAGCTACTTGAAAGCAGGTTATACCGGGCAGGAAGTTTTCAATCTCGTCGACGAAACCAAGCGTGCGTGGCATGCGGGCGTCAGTACCTGGGGCAATCGAAGCAATCTGAACGACACGTCTATCGGCGTTGAAATCGTCAACCTTGCAACGTTTAGCCAAGGGGTTTTCAATTTTCCGCCGTATCAGCCAGAACAAATTGCCGCCATTGAAGAGCTGGCGTTGAACATCCTTGAACGCTATCCGGATATCAGTCCGACTCTTGTTCTGGGGCACTCGGATATTGCGGTCGGCCGCAAGAGTGACCCAGGGCCGAAATTCCCCTGGCATGCCCTTTACTTGAAAGGCGTCGGTGCCTGGTTCGACGATGCCACCCGAAATACCTATCTGCAGCAATATTGCGAGACCGGCATTCCAGCCCGAAGCGACTTGCTCAAACTGTTCAAGACTTACGGGTACGACGTTTCCGGTGCGTCAACCGAACAAGGCTTCACACACCTGGTTCGGGCCTTTCAGCTGCACTTTCGCCCGGAAACGTACGACGGGATCATGGATGCGCAAACGGCCGCGAATCTGGCGGCATTGGTTCACAAGTATTTTTCTTGATCACCGCTGCAAACCAGATGTCGGGACCGATTATTAAGAACCAGCAAGGTCAAGAGCGGTGACCTTGCTGGTTTCCATTAAATCGAATACTTCTGCAAATTCGCCATCATTTCCTTCAGCGCTTCAAGGTTGTCCTGCGGGTGCGCCGCGCCTTCGAAATCACAAATCTGCTGCCAATGCGCCGCCACATCTTCGGGGGAGAAACCAACCCGAGGATCAAACCCCGCGCCGAGGCTTCGTTCCCAGCGCACCTTGCCCATCCAGCCGCCACCGACTTCAAACAGCCCGGAGGTTTCCTGGCAGTTCTCGCTGGCGAGGTACACCACCAGCGGGCTGACCAGTTCCGGTTTGAGTTGTTCAAAGACTTGCGGCGGGATCAGGCCTTCGGTCATGCGGGTGCCGCCGGTGGGGGCGATGGCGTTGACCAGGATGTTGTTCTTGCGGCCTTCGATGGCCAGGGTGCGGGTCAGGCCGTAGAGGCCGAGTTTGGCCATTCCGTAGTTGGACTGGCCGAAGTTGCCGTAAATGCCCGAGGTCGAAGCGGTGAAGATGACGCGGCCGTAGTTTTGCTCGCGCAGGTGCGGCCAGGCGGCACGGGTAACTTTGTAGGCGCCTTCGACGTGGACGCGGTAAACCAGGTCCCAGTCGCCGTCTTCCATTTTGTGGAAGGTTTTGTCCCGCAGGATCCCGGCGTTGTTGACCACTACATCGACACGGCCGAAGGTGTCCAAGGCGTTCTGAACGATTTTGTCGCCGTCGGTGACGGAGTCATGGTTGGCCTCGGCGATACCACCGGCCTCGCGAATTTCGGCCACCACCCGGTCGGCCGCCGAAGCGTTTGCGCCTTCGCCCTGAGCCGAGCCGCCGAGATCGTTGACCAGCACTTTGGCGCCCTGTTTGGCGAACAGCAGCGCGTGGGCCCGGCCCAGGCCGCCGCCAGCACCCGTGATGATCACGACTTTATCTTCGAAGCGCACAGACTCATTCATTGGGGGACTCCAGCAGGCCAGGGGACAATGAGTCCGAGTGTCAGGCACGGCGACGCGGGTCACAATGAACTGGGGTGAGGCTGAATGGTGCGCGATAAGGCAGAGGGATAATCAGGAGCAGGCGGCCTTGCGCGGCGGTGAAACCAGCTGATCGCGAAACTCCAGATAGTGCTTGAGTACCTGCCCCGGCGCCTCGGTTTGCGGGTAGTGGCCAATACCGGGCAACAAGACCGTGTCCGGGTTCGGGATCAGTTCCCGATAACGCTCGACCATGTGCGCACCGGAAATCGGATCGACCTCACCATCGATCACCCGCAACTGCACTTCACCACGCTGCATCGCCGCGACCCAACGCTCGCGCTGGGCACGCCGCTCAGGGATGTAGGCGATCAATTTGTGCATGATCCGTGGCCCGTGATTGCTCTCGATCAGGCTCCAGAAATCATCCATTTCGCTCTCGGTGGGACGGCTCTGCGGACCGAAGATCTGCCGGAAACTCTTCACCAGACCGTCACGGGAAAAGGCTCGCCCGATCATCCAGCCCAAGGGGCTGAGCAGGAGCTTTTGCATCAGTACCGGACGATGGGTTTCGGGAAAGAGGCCGCCATTGAGGAACACACAGCTGGCGATATGGATGCGCGCTTCGTAATGCCGGGCCAACAGTTCCTGAGCCACGCTGTCGCCATAATCGTGGGCCAACAGGTGCACCGGCTGCTCGACCTTCACATGCTCCAGCAAGGCCTGTTGCAGATCAGCCTGCTCCAGCAGGCTGTATTCGTGGTCCACCGGTTTTGCGGAGTCGCCAAAGCCGAGCATGTCGCAGGCAATCACCCGATAGCGCTGGGTCAGCGGCTGCCAGAGGAAATGCCAGTCCCAACTGGCGGTCGGGAAGCCATGAATGAGCAACAGTGGCTCACCCTGCCCGGCCGTCCAGTAACGGATGGTCTGGCCACGGAATACGAACGTCTGGCTGCGTTTGCGCCAGACACACAGGGGGATCTCGGCGAGTGCCATTAGAGTTTATAACCCGGGTCTTGTTTATCGAGTTTGCGCAGCAGCGCTGGCCATGCGAGTGCGCCGCCCATCCCTTGAGCACTTTTGGTGACGCCGGCGATCATTGCCTTGGCGCCTGCCAGAATCTGCGGTTCGATGGCGATCAACTCGGCGCCACCGTTCTGCGCCAGCACCTGGATATCGCAGGCGCGCTGGAAGGTAAACATCATCAGGAATGTGTCGGCGATGGTGCCGCCGCAGGTCAGCAGACCGTGGTTGTGCAGCATCAGGAAATTGTTTTCGCCGAGGTCGGCTTGCAGTCGCGCCTTCTCTTCATGGTTAAGCGCAACACCTTCGTAGGCGTGATAAGCCAGGCTCGACAGCACAAACAACGATTGTTGGCTGATCGGCAAAATGCCTTGTTTCTGCGCCGACACGGCGACACCGGCAGCGGTGTGGGTGTGCAGCACGCAGACGACATCGTGACGAACCTCGTGCACCGCGCTGTGGATGGTGTACCCGGCCGGGTTGATCTCGTAAGGGCTGTCCATCAGCTTGTTGCCGGCCTGATCGACCTTGACCAGGCTCGAGGCGGTAATTTCGTGGAACATCAGCCCGAACGGGTTGATCAGAAAGTCTTCGGTACCGGGGACCTTGGCCGAGATGTGGGTAAAAATCAGGTCATCCCAGCCATGCAGGGCGACCAGACGATAGCAGGCGGCAAGATCGACGCGGGTCTGCCACTCGGCGGCGCTGACCTGGTCTTTGACACTGTGTGGCGATGGGACGGGGGCTACGTTCACGGCAAGGAACCTCTAATTTTTATTCTTGGGGTTTCTATTGTTTACCGACGTTACAGCAGTCTAGTCACGCCCCGGGAATCGTGTAGTTGCATTGGCAGCCAGCTTGATGGCCTAGCGAGTCAGTACGCCGATGGTCCTGGATCCATGTCAAAGTACTGCCGCCAACAATGGTGCGGCGAACAGATTCAGCAGCCCCGTCAGAACCATGACTAACCCCGCCACCGAGCCCTCTTCACCCCCCACTTCATGTGCTCGACTAACCCCGGCACCGTGCGCGCCGACGCCAAACAATGCCCCTCGAGCCAAGGCACTGCGCAGGGGCAACCACTTGAGCAGAATGCCGCCGAGCATCGCCCCGAACACCCCGGTGAACATCACAAACACCGCCGTCAGTTCCGGTACGCCACCCAGCTCCTGGGCCAGCGGCATGGCAAAAGGCGTGGTGATCGAACGCGGCACCAGCGACATCGTCACCGAACTGTCCAGTGCCAGCGCCTTGGCCAACCCGAAGGAACTGCCGATGGACGCCGCGCTGCCCGCCATCATCCCAAGCAACAACGCCGACCAATGCCGCATCAGCATCTGCCGTTGCTGCCAGATCGGTACCGCAAAAGCGACGGTGACCGGTCCCAATACCAGCATCAGCCAATGGGTGTTGCTCGAATATTCGGCATACGCGGTGTGCAGCGGCACGGCGAGTGCCAACAAAAGGGCCGGGACCAGAATCAGTGGCGACAGTACATAGCGACCAGTGCGACGGTAGATCCAGCGGCTGAATAAATAAGCCAGCAGCGTGAAGGCCAGCCAGAACATCGGCATCAGCTCAAGCTTCACGAGATCTCCTCAACCGCACCACCAGTTCCACGGTAAAGGCGGTCACCAGCATCACCATCAGCGTGCTGACGCCGATCACCAGCAAAATCCGCCAACCGTCGCTGCGCAGCAGACCGCCGTAATCGAGCAGGCTCATCAGCGCCGGAATGAAGAACAACAGCATCTCGGCCATCAACAGGCCGGCGCCCATTTGCAGCGCTGCCGGTTTGACCACACCCAAAGCGAACGCCAGCAGCAACAGCACCATGCCGATGACACCACCGGGAATCGGCCAGGAAAACCAAACGGCCATCTGGCAGCCGAGCAGATAGATGGCCAGCAGCACGGCCAATTCGGTCGTCAGTCGAGCCAAGCTTTTTAAGGTTGATGCGTTCATGTCTTCGGTCCTCACAGGTGCTCATTTTACGGAGCGGGCTGCTATACCCGAAGCGAATTGTTAGACTCGAAAACATTCCAAAATGGAATCAGGCAGATGGAATTCAAACAGCTACGCAGCTTCGTCGAGGTCATGCATCAGGGTGGTTTTACTCAAGCCGCCAAGACCCTGCACATCAGTCAATCGGCGGTGAGCAAACAGGTCGCTCAACTGGAACAGAGCCTCGGCACTGCGCTGCTCGAACGGCAGGGTTCGCAGCTGCGCCTGACCGCTGCCGGCAGCGTGGTCCTTCTACGGGCCGAAGGCATGTTGCGGCAGCGCAACGAACTGCTCAGTGAGCTGGATGACTTGAGCCAACTGGCCCGCGGGGAATTGCGTCTGGGTTTGCCGCTACTGGGCAGTGACGCGCTGTTCGCCGGACTGTTCGCTGAGTACCGGCGACGCTACCCGAACATCAGCATTCAATTGCTGGAGGGTGGCAGCCTGAACATCGAACAGGCCGTTTTGAGTGGAGAGTTGGAACTGGGTGGCAGCCTGTTGACGAAAGACCCGCAATTCGCCTTCCAGCCTTTCTGCGACGAACCGCTCGACGCCCTGCTGCCCGCCGATCATCCGCTGGCGTCGAAGACGGTGATTGGCCTGGAGGAATTGGCCGACACGCCCTTCCTGCTGTATCAGCGCAGCTTCGTGCTCAACGACCGTTTGCTGCAAGCCTGCCAGCAGCTGGGGTTTACGCCGAAGGAAGGCGGTCGTAGCGGCCAGGCAGATTTTCTTGCAGCGCTGGTGGCGGCCGGTCAAGGCGTGGTGTTGTTGCCGCGCGTGGTGGCTCGCGGGCTGGTGCGGCCAGGCGTGGTGCGCCTGACCTTGAACGCGCCGAGCTATCTGCGTTGGGATATCGCCTTCATCTGGCGTCAGGGCGCGTACTTGTCAAAAGCCGCGCAAGCCTGGCTCGCCTTGCTGCGCGAGCGACCGGTCAGCCCCGCAGAGCGCTGACCAACTCCGCCAGCCAAGGCTCGGCGTCGGTTTCCGGCGTCACGCTTTCGCTGGCGTCCAGGCGCAGCATGGGCAGGACTTCGCGTAGGCCCAGTTCGCCGAACAATTCACGCATTTGCTCGCCGCCACCGCAGAACGTATCGCCGTAGCTCGCATCGCCCAGCCCAATCACGGCGCCCGGCAAGCCACGCCAGGCAGCCGGCAACTGATCACGGATTGCGAAATACAATGGTTGCAGGTTGTCCGGCAACTCGCCCATGCCGGTGGTCGAGGTCACCGCCAGGAAGGCTTCGGGGCCAAAGGCCTGAACATCGGCGAGGCTCGCACGCGGGTTGTGCCAGGTTTCGAAACCCGCAGCTTTTAAAATATTGGCGGCGTGGCGGGCGACTTCTTCAGCCGTGCCGTACACCGAGCCGGAAAGGATGGCGACTTTCATCAATCTGATCCTGAAGCTGAGTAAAAAGACGGGGGATATTAACAGCCGTGGCAAAAAAGCTGCGATTGACTCTCAATTAACGCTGGTGACCAGTAGAAAGTTCTCAGTGTTCTTTTAGAATGCATCCCACAATCAAATTGGAAAGGACTCTCCGATGATTAACGCCCAACTGCTGCAAATGGTGATCAACGCTTCCAACGACGGCATCGTGATTGCCGAAAAGGAAGGCGAGCAGGACTACATCCTGATTTACGTCAACCCGGCATTCGAACGCCTGACGGGTTACACCAGCGAAGAAATTCTCTACCAGGATTGCCGTTTTCTTCAGTCCGGTGACGGAGATCAGGAAGCTCTCCCGTTGATTCGCGAGGCATTGAGCAGTGGCGGTTCCTGCCGGGAAATCCTCAGAAATTACCGCAAGGACGGCACGCCATTCTGGAACGAGCTGTCCCTTTCGACTGTGAAGAACCCTGATGACGGACAGACTTATTTCGTCGGTGTGCAGAAAGATGTCACCCATCAGGTCAAGGCGCAGCAGCGAGTCGTGCAATTGGAGGCGCAGTTGGCCGAGGTCCAGGCCGAACTAGCCGCACTAAAAGCGACGAACGGCGAAAACAAATCAAAGAATTGATTGTCATTAACTACAATCACCAGTGACTTTGTAACTATTTCTGTCGAGCAGATTATGCAACGCGACGCACTCCTGACTCAGGATGAGCTGGATTTTATCCAGACCATGCAACACAACCCGCAACTCAATGTGCGGGATGCGACGTCGAGCCTGCTCGTCAACGGTGGTTCGCAGATCCGTGACCTGCTCACGCGCCTTGCCGCTCATGAGCAAGTCACCATCCAGGCCAACTTCGAAAATCAGCAAATGACCTTCCCGCTGCACCTGGTGGAAGACGAGTTTCATGCGCTGCATTTACGCCTCGGCGTCCCCAGCATCTATGAAGACGGACCGATGGTCCGGCCATGGCGCCTGGTACTCGAAGAACCGGTAGCGCTGGAGAATGCCAATGGCCAGCCCGGTACGATGTGGGTGCACGAAGTGTCGTTCAAAGGGGTCTTGCTGGAAGTTCGCAACAAGACCAAGCCGCCAAAGCATTTCGCCTTGTGGTTCAGCCCGTCTGGCTACGAGCGCATCGCGTTGCGCGGCACCTTCGAGAAAGAAACCGAGAGCGGCTTCTTTGCCTATCAGTTGAATCAGGGTGACAAGGACGAAACCGAGCGTCTGCGCCAGTACATCCTTCAACAGCATCGGCTGACGCATCCGGCCATGCATCTCTGATTCAAGTGTCCAGGTTGCCTGTCAGGAACTGTTTCAAACGCTGACGCATGACCAATCCTTCGTTACCCAGACATCCAATCGACGATCCAGCCAGGCTTTCCTGCACCAGATCGGACGCATCCCCCGCCAGCATCAACTGACAATCCAGGCTCAAGGCCAGGCGCTTCAATCGCCGTGGCAACTCGGGCGCAGGCGCGTGATTGGAAAACAGCACCAGCGCCTGGGGCTTGACCCGTTCGCAGACCAGGGCCAATTCGTCGAATGGCTGACCGATAGCCAGCACTTGAATAGCCGAATCGACACTGCTCAGAAACAGCGCCGCTACCAGCACTTCGAGTTCACGACACTGATCGTTCAAGGCGCAGACAATCACCCGTCGCGGCTGCATGACACGCACCAGCAGCAGGCGTTGCAACACTCGAGAACGCAGAAAACCATCCAGGAAAAACCACTCGCTGGCCTGACCGAACGCTTCATGGCGCTGCAGCAATTGCTTCCAGAGTGGAAGCAGAATGTCCTGAAACACGACAGTCAGGGGATAACTGGAAAAGATCTGTCCATAGACCTGCTCCAGTTGAACCTCGTCAAAGGCATTCACCGCCACCTGAACCTGTTGCTTCCATTGCGTGTAGTCAGCGTGTACGAGTTCATTCGGGATGATGTGCGACAGGGCCTGAAGCGGGGCAGTCCTGGCCAGTATCTTGCCGACTTTACTGACAGCAACGCCGCGTTCGATCCAGCGGATGATGCTGCGGACCCGATCGATATCGGTCATCGAATACAGTCGGTGCCCACCTTCGGTGCGCGTGGGCTGTATCAGTCCATAGCGGCGCTCCCATGCGCGTAGCGTGACCGGGTTGACCTTGGTCAGGCGCGCCACTTCGCGAATCGGAAACAGCTCTTCCTGTTCGAGAGGAGTTTCGGGCTGCATTACACGGACAACGTCAGTTGGCACAGGCATTTTATAATTCTACGTCCATGTATAAATTGGATCCCATTCTACCTCCGCTGCCCCCATACCATTCAAGACGTTGATGGCGACGAATGTCACTGACGTTCCAGGCAGAATCAGGAATAATCCTTGCTTGTTCCAAGACGCAGCCCACCACCCCGGCGCTGCGCCTGGCGAAACTCCTATCCGGAGCGACGCGATTGTCATACGGAGATACAAAATGTCTACTTCACCCGTCACGCTGATGGTTGCGCGCCGCGTCGCCGATGGGCGTTATCAAGACCTGATCGCCTGGTTGCGCGAAGGCGAACAACTGGCCACCGATTTTCCCGGCTACCTCGGTTCTGGCGTGCTCGCTCCGCCGCCCGACGATGACGAATTCCAGATTATTTTCCGCTTTGCCGACGAGCAGACGCTGCACGCCTGGGAGCACTCTGTATCGCGCACCGCATGGCTGGCACGCGGCAGCGACTTGTTTGCCCATCCAACGGAACATCGTGTCAGCGGCATCGAAGGCTGGTTCGGCGCGGCCGGCCAGCGACCACCACGCTGGAAACAGGCCGTGGCAATCTGGTTGGCATTCTTTCCGGTTTCCCTGCTGTTCAACTTTATCCTCGGGCCGTTGCTGAGCGACATGGGTCTGCTGAGCCGGGTGTTCATCAGCACCTTGTGCCTGACCCCGCTGATGGTCTACTTCTTCATTCCGCTGTCGACCCGCCTGCTGGCCAACTGGCTGAACACCGCTGCGACCCGACGTTTGCCCGCCGAGCCCTCCACCCAAAACCACTGATCCCCATGTGGGAGCGAGCTTGCTCCGGGCGGAGATCCGACGATGAGGCCATAACATTCAACATCTTTGTTGGCTGTGATACCGCCATCGCGAGCAAGCTCGCTCCCACAGAGGAAGCCCCACGGTAGGTGAATGCCGCCGCGCGCTGGTATAGTTTTGCTCTTACCGCGACGCGAGCCGTTCATGACCTTTTTCGTAGCCCCAATCCTCATCACCGGTGCCGGCCAACGTGTCGGCCTGCACTGTGCGCAGCGTTTGCTCGAGGATGGCCAGCCGGTGATCTTCAGCTACCGCAGTGAACGCCCCGGCGTGCAAGTTCTGCGCGACCTGGGGGCGACCGCGGTGTGTGCCGACTTCTCCACTGAAGCCGGAATCTTCGCGTTCATCAGCGAACTGAAAAACCACACCGACAGTCTGCGGGCGATTGTCCATAATGCCTCCGAATGGTTGGCCGAAACCCCGGACACCGACGCCACCGCCTTCACCCGCATGTTCAACGTACACATGCTGGCGCCCTACCTGATCAATCTGCATTGTGCCGACTTGCTGCAACGCTCAAGCCCGGCGGACATCGTGCACATCAGCGATGACGTAACCCGCAAGGGCAGCAGCAAGCACATTGGCTACTGCGCCAGCAAAGCCGGGCTCGACAGCCTCACCCTGTCCTTCGCCGCGAAATACGCGCCGACAATCAAGGTCAACGGTATCGCCCCAGCCCTGCTAATGTTCAACCCCGACGACGACGCGGCGTACCGCGCCAAGGCACTGGCCAAGTCCGCGCTGGGTATCGAACCCGGATGCGAAGTGATCTACCAGAGCCTGCGTTATTTGCTCGACAACCCTTATGTCACCGGCACGACCCTGACCGTCAACGGCGGACGGCACATCAAATAAGCGGCCCCCGCGAGGATGTTCCATGACGTTATCCCTGTCCCAGAGCTACCGCGAGATCCTCATCGGCCTTGGTGAAAACCCCGACCGCGAGGGCCTGCAAGACACCCCGGTTCGCGCGGCAAAAGCCATGCAGTACCTCTGCCATGGTTACGAGCAAAGTGTCGAAGAGATCGTCAACGGCGCGCTGTTCGCTTCCGATGCCGATGAAATGATCATCGTCGACAACATCGAGCTGTACTCGCTCTGCGAACATCACATGCTGCCCTTCATCGGCAAGGCGCATGTGGCTTATATTCCAACGGGCAAGGTGCTGGGCCTGTCGAAGATTGCACGACTGGTGGACATGTTCGCCCGTCGCCTGCAAATCCAGGAAAACCTCACCCGGCAAATCGCCGACGCGGTGCAGCAAGTGACCGGTGCGGCGGGCGTCGCGGTGGTCATCGAAGCCAAGCACATGTGCATGATGATGCGCGGCGTCGAGAAACAGAATTCGACCATGAACACCTCGGTGATGCTCGGCGCCTTCCGCGAGTCGAGCAACACCCGACAGGAGTTCCTGCAATTGATTGGACGGAGCAAGTAGCAATGCCACAACTTCAACCAGGAACGGCACGCATCCGGGTCAAGGACCTGTGCCTGCGGACCTTCATCGGGATCAACGAGGATGAAATCCTCAACAAGCAGGATGTACTGATCAACCTGACCATCCTGTATGCCGCTCAAGAAGCGGTGCGTGACAACGACATCGATCACGCGCTGAATTACCGCACCATCACCAAGGCAATCATCGCCCATGTGGAAGGCAATCGCTTCGCCCTGCTCGAGCGCCTGACTCAGGAAATTCTCGATCTGGTCATGGCCAACGAGTCGGTGTTGTACGCCGAGGTCGAAGTCGACAAGCCCCACGCCCTGCGATTCGCCGAGTCGGTGTCGATTACCCTGGCCGCGAGCCGCTGACCGCGTCTGGCGCATTGTTCGCCAGGCTTTTATCATCCGCGCCACGATTTGATTGCACAGAGCCCCGCCATGAACGACCAACAACGCCTGGAACTCGAAGCCGCCGCCTTTCGCCGGCTGGTCGCCCACCTGGACAGCCGCAAGGATGTGCAGAACATCGACCTGATGAACCTCTCCGGTTTCTGCCGCAACTGCCTGTCCAAGTGGTACAAGGCCGCTGCCGACGAACGCCAGATCGAGGTCAGCCTCGATGACGCCCGCGAAGTGGTTTACGGCATGCCGTACGCCGAGTGGAAAGCCCAATACCAGCAAGAAGCCAACGCCGAACAACAAGCGGCGTTCGCCAAAGGAAAACCCAATGAGTGATTTGAACACCCTGCGCGCCAGCCTCAAGAGCGGCGAACACGTTTTTGCCGACACCCTGGCGTTCATCGCCGCCGGCTACGACTATCAGCCTCAGGCTTTCAACAACGGCGGCGTGGAAAACGCAGCCGGGCAGAATGAAGGCTCGTGCAAGACCCTGGGTCTGGCGCTGCTGGAAGGCTTGAGCGATGAAGAAGCGCTGTTGGCGTTCGGCGAGCATTACCGTTCGGTGGTGGCGACGCCTGAAGGCAGCGATCACGGCAATATCCGCGCGTTGATTGCTCATGGATTAGCCGGTGTGAAGTTCTCGCAGCAACCGCTGACTCGCCGCTGACTCAAAATCAAAAGATCGCAGCCTCGTTTCACTCGACAGCTCCTACAGCGAAATACAATCCCTGTAGGAGCTGTCGAGTGAAACGAGGCTGCGATCTTTTGACCTTCACCGCACATCCCGACTTTTAAGATTGACCCGGCAACTTTATTTCGTTTGCCGGGCACCGCTGCTCACGGCTTAGATAAAAAGAAGCATCCCTTCTTCAGAGTCGGTCATCCATGAGCAGCGTAACCATCAGCCAGTCGATCAACATCGTTCATCCCGTCACGCTCAGCCACGGCAAAAATGCCGAGGTCTGGGACACCGATGGCAAACGCTACATCGACTTCGTCGGCGGCATCGGTGTATTGAACCTCGGCCATTGCCATCCGCGCATCGTCGAGGCCATTCGCGAACAAGCCACCCGGCTGACCCACTACGCGTTCAACGCCGCCCCGCATATGCCCTACATCGAACTGATGGATCGTCTTACCGCGTTTATTCCAGTGGACTACCCGGTCAGCGGCATGCTCACCAACAGCGGTGCGGAAGCGGCGGAAAACGCCCTGAAGATCGTGCGTGGTGCCACCGGTCGCACGGCCGTCATTGCCTTCGACGGCGCCTTCCACGGCCGCACCCTCGCCACGCTCAACCTCAACGGCAAAGTCGCGCCCTACAAACAGAAAGTCGGCGTGCTGCCGGGTCCGGTTTATCACCTGCCCTTCCCGAGCAAGGACAACGGCGTGACCTGCGCCGAGGCCCTGAAAGCCATGGACCGCCTCTTCAGCGTCGAGATCGACGTCGATGACGTCGCCTGTTTTATCGTCGAACCGGTGCAGGGCGAATCGGGTTTCCTGACGCTGGACGTGGAGTTCGCCCAAGCGCTACGTCGCTTCTGTGATAAAAAAAACATCCTGCTGATCGCTGATGAAATCCAGTCCGGCTTCGGTCGCACCGGCCAGCGCTTTGCATTTTCGCGACTGGGCATTGAGCCGGACCTGATTCTGCTGGGCAAAAGCATCGCCGGCGGTGTGCCGCTGGGTGCGGTGGTCGGGCGCAAGTCGCTGCTCGACACCTTGCCCAAGGGCGGACTGGGCGGCACCTATTCAGGCAACCCGATTGCCTGCGCCGCAGCACTGGCAACCCTGGACGAGATGACCGATGCGAACCTGCACGCCTGGGGCTCGCAACAGGAAGAAGCCATCGTCAGCCGCTATGAGGCCTGGCGCGCCAACAAGCTTTCCCCGTTTCTGGGCCGCTTGACCGGCGTTGGCGCGATGCGCGGTATCGAACTGATCAATCCCGACGGCACACCCGCCTCAGCGCAGTTGACCCAATTGCTGGCCCTGGCCCGCGACGCCGGTTTACTGCTGATGCCCAGCGGCAAGTCGCGCCACATCATTCGGCTGCTGGCACCACTGACTACTGAGGCAGCGGTGCTGGAGGAAGGGCTGGATATCCTCGAGGCTTGCCTGGCGAAGCTTTCCTGAAAAGCAAACTACGATCAGGGACTGACATAGCGAATTATGTTCGCTTGTAGTCCCCGATTTTGCGTCGCAATACTGGCCAAATACCCCTTTTACCAAGCGAGATCACTACCACCTACAAGCCTGAGGCATTCATGTATCACGACAATATAATTTATAAAAAAAAGTCCAATGATCCTCAATTCCTGCTTGGCGTAGCCGTGGTGCTGTTTCTCGGCTCCTACCTGATGAACCTGGGTAACAGCGCCCTCAGTCATTTCCTGCATCCGCTGCTGGGCAATGCCCCGGACAGCCTGACTGCTCGCAATATCGCCATCGGCCTGGCGATTGCCGCACTGGGCACGCTGAACTTTCACGTCCTCGGACGCTTGAAATTCAAAGTGCAGACCACCGTGGTATGGATCGAACTGCTGATCCTGTTTCTGGCGTTCTTCGACACATTCGACCTTTCCTACAGCTTCATCCTCGACAAGATCGGTTTCCTGATCATCCAGGGCGCCGCGACCACGCTGTACATCTCCGCCGTGGCGATCGTGATTGCCTTCGTGCTTGCGTTGATCGGTGCCGTGGCCAAGCTGTCGAACAACGGCTTGGCCAACGCCATCGCCTCGTTCTACACCTCGTTCTTTCGCGGTGTTCCGCTGCTGATCCAGATCTACCTGATTTACCTCGGACTGCCGCAACTGGGTTATGTGGTGGACGCAGTGCCGGCCGGCATCCTCGCGTTGTCGCTGTGCTACGGCGCCTACATGACCGAGATTTTTCGTGCGGGCATCCAGAGCATTCCGGTGGGTCAGTGGGAAGCCTCACGAGCCCTGGGCATTAGCCCGTTCAAGACCCTGAGCCGGGTGATCATGCCGCAAGCCTTGCGGGTGATCATCCCGCCCACCGGCAACCAGTTCATCGCCATGCTCAAGGACAGTTCGCTGGTGTCGGTGATCGGCGTCTGGGAATTGATGTACCTGGCCAAGACCCAGGGCCGAGCGGATTTTCGCCACCTGGAAATGCTGATCACCGCCGCGATGATTTACTGGGCCCTGTCGTTCATCCTCGAACGGGTGCAGGCGCGGATCGAAAAACGGGTCAACCGATCCATCGCAAGGGGCTGATGCGTGATGACTACGGCAGAACGAATCGAACTGGCACCTGTTGCGCAGACCAGTCCTTCGATGATTTCCATCATCGGTTTGAACAAGTGGTACGGCGACTTTCACGCGTTGCGCGATGTCGACCTGAACGTCGCCGCCGGCGAAATCCTGGTGGTGTGCGGACCGTCGGGCTCAGGAAAATCGACGATGATTCGCTGCATCAACCATCTGGAGAATTTCCAGAAAGGCCACATTCAGGTCAACGGCATCACACTCACCAGCGAAGCAGAAAGTGTCAGCGCGGTACGCCGGGAAATCGGCATGGTGTTTCAGAGCTTCAACCTGTTCCCACACTTAAGCGTGATGGACAACCTGACCCTGGCCCCGCAACTGGTGCAAGGCGTGTCGAGCGCCGAGGCGAAAAAACGCGCTCAGGTCTACCTGGAGCGGGTGCGAATTGCCGAGCATGCGCACAAGTACCCGTCGCAACTGTCCGGCGGTCAGCAGCAACGCGTGGCGATTGCCCGGGCGCTGTGCATGAACCCCAAAGTGATGCTGTTCGACGAACCCACCTCGGCCCTCGATCCGGAAATGGTCCACGAAGTGCTGGACGTGATGAGCGAGTTGGCCACCGACGGCATGACCATGATTTGCGTAACCCACGAAATGGGTTTTGCCAGCAAGGTCGCCGACCGCGTGCTGTTCATGGACCAGGGCCAGGTCATCGAACAAGCCACCCCTTCCGAGTTTTTCAACAACCCGCAAACCGAACGCGCACAGAAATTCCTGTCACAGATCATTGGTCACTGAGCACCGCTTTGCCCCTTCATAACAATAACGATAAGTGGAGATGGACATGGTCAGAAAAAAACACGTAATCGCAGCCGCAATGTCGCTGGTGTTCGTCGGCGCCGCCAACGCCGGAGCCGTACTGGACAAAATCCAGAGCAGTAAAACAATGACCGTCGCCACGTCGGCGACCTGGCCACCCCAAGGGTTTATCAACGACAAGAATGAAATCGACGGGTTTGATATCGATGTTTCCAAGGAGATCGCCAAGCGTCTCGGCGTCGAGGTCAAGTTCATTACCCCCGATTGGGACGTGATCACCGCCGGCAAGTGGAACGGGCGCTGGGACATGTCCGTGGGCTCGATGACCGCCACTAAAAGTCGCGCGCGAATTCTCGACTTCCCCGCGACCTACTACTACGTGCCCTACGTGTTTGCGGTTCACAACAAATCCACACTCACCGACCACAAAGCGCTCAATGGCAAAACTATCGGTGTCGAAGGCGGCACCACGTCCGAGGATTACCTGAACCAGGCGCTGGCCATCGAAGCGACGGACCTGCCCCCCGTCACCTACGACGTACAGACCAAAAAGATGAAAACCTATGCCGGCTCCCTTGGACCGTTGGATGACTTGCGACTGGGCGACGGTGTTCGTCTAGACGGCATCCTCACTCAGCGCAGCACGCTGGAAGCGGCCATCAAGAAAAATTACCCGCTGCGTGCGGTCGACAACGGCGTGGTGTTTTACGAACCCCTGGCCATTGCCACCGACAAGGGTGACGCAGAGTTGAAGGCCAAACTCGGTCAAATCATCGGCGAGATGCACAAGGACGGCACGCTGACCAAGCTGTCGACCAAGTGGTACGGCGTGGACTATTCGACCGTCAAGTAACCCCACACCCTGTGGGAGCGAGCTTGCTCGCGATGAGGCCATAACATTCAACATCGATGTTGTGTGTTCGACCGTCATCGCGAGCAAGCTCGCTCCCACAAAAAGCAATTTTTCAAGGATTGACCATGTCCTTCCCCACCACTTGGTATTCCCAAACCTCGCTGCCCCGCGCAGCCAGGCCCGAACTTCGCACTGACGAGACTTGCGACGTCTGCATCATCGGCGCCGGGATCGCGGGCCTTACCGCGGCCCTGGAGCTGACCCGGCGCGGCAAACGCGTGATCATCCTCGAAGCCCGGCAAGTCGCCTGGGGCGCCTCCGGTCGAAATGGCGGCGTGGTCTCGCCGGGCTGGGCTGAAGGGTCGGGAGCGATCCGCAAGAAACTTGGACTGGAACAGGCCAAGGCGCTCTTTCAAATGTCGGTCGAGGGTGTGGAGATTGTCCGCCGCAACATCGCCGAACTGGCATTGTCCGGTTGCGATCCATCCGCCGGTACGATTCGGATCAAGCGTTACGACGACAGTGCTGGTGTGAAAAACCACATCGAGAGCATGCGCCGGGACTTCGGCTATGAACTCAACTACCTCGACACCCCTCAGGTCCGCGAGCGGGCCCACACCCTGCGTTATTTCCAGGGCATCGAGGATCCGAAAGCGCTGCACTTTCACCCGCTGAATTATTGCCTGGGACTGGCCCTAGCCATCGAAGCAGCAGGAGGCCGGATCTTCGAACAATCAAAAATGCTGGCCTGGCATCGCGAAGGCGCCGACAAAATTGTCCAGACCGCTCACGGCACCGTGTGCTGCCAGGACCTGGTGTTCTGCGCCGGCGGTTACGGCGGCCCGGAGTTGCAAAAACTCAGCCGCGCCTACCTGCCCATCGCTACCTATGTGGTGCTGACCGAGCACCTTGGCGACTCGATCAAAAACGTCCTCGACTCCGGCGCCGCGTTCTCCGACGACCGCCGCGCCTCGGACTATTACCGCGTGGTCGAAGGCGACCGCCTGCTCTGGGGCGGACGCATCACCACCCGCAACGAACAGAACGAAAAGGCCCTCGCCGCCATGCTCAAGGCCGACATGGTGTCGGTCTATCCACAACTGGCCCCGGTCAAAATCGAATTGGCCTGGTCCGGCCTGATGGGTTACTCCACCAACAAGATGCCCAACCTGGGATTGCTCGAATCGGGCGTCTGGGCCTGCACCTCGTTTGGTGGCCATGGCTTGAATACCGGCTCGATTGGCGGCAGGGTCATCGCCGAAGCGGTGTGCGGGGAAAGTGCGCGTTATCAGTTGTTCAAACCGTACTTGCTGGACTGGAACGGCGGGCCGTTCGGGCGGATTGCCGCCAATGCCATCTATCAATCGTTGAAAGTCATGGACTTCGTCCAGGAGCGATTTCGCGGCTGATCGCAATCGACTTCGGCCAATGCAAAAACCTGTGGGAGCGAGCTTGCTCGCGATAGCGGTATGTCAGTCGATATCACTGCTGAATGATAAATGGCTATCGCGAGCAAGCTCGCTCCCACAAGGGCCGGGGTCGGCAATGCATCTTTTATATATGGGCACAAAAAAACCGGCCGAAGCCGGTTTTTTCATTTCAACACAATCAGAACGAAGCGTTCTGCAGGTCGTCAAGGTAACGCTCGGCGTCCAGTGCCGCCATGCAGCCAGCGCCGGCCGAGGTGATGGCCTGACGGTAAACGTGGTCAGCCACGTCACCGGCAGCAAAGATGCCTTCGAGGCTGGTGGCAGTAGCGTTGCCGTCACGGCCGCCCTGCACAACCAGGTAGCCGTCTTTCAAGGTCAGCTGACCTTCGAACAACGACGTGTTCGGGGTGTGGCCGATGGCGATGAACACGCCGTCAACTGTCAGCTCGTCGAAGCTGCCGTCATTGTTCTTCAGGCGGGCACCGGTTACGCCCATGTTGTCGCCCAACACTTCGTCCAGGGTCGAGTTCAGCTTCAGCTCGATTTTGCCTTCGGCAACCCGGGCATTCAGCTTGTCGATCAGGATCTTCTCGGCGCGGAAGGTTTCGCGACGGTGAATCAAGGTCACTTTGCTGGCGATGTTGGCCAGGTACAGCGCTTCTTCCACAGCAGTGTTACCGCCACCCACCACAGCCACTGGCTTGTTGCGATAGAAGAAACCATCGCAGGTCGCGCAGGCCGAAACGCCTTTGCCCATGAACGCTTCTTCCGACGGCAGACCCAGGTAACGAGCGCTGGCGCCGGTGGCAATGATCAGGGCGTCGCAGGTGTAGGTCGCGCTGTCGCCGGTCAGGGTGTACGGCTTGGCAGCGAAGTCCACGGCATTGATGTGATCGAAGACGATTTCGGTTTCAAAGCGCTCGGCGTGCTCTTTCATGCGGTCCATCAGCGCCGGGCCGGTCAGGCCGTGGACGTCGCCAGGCCAGTTATCGACTTCGGTGGTGGTGGTCAGTTGACCGCCGGCTTGCATGCCGGTGATCAGCAGTGGCTTGAGGTTGGCACGGGCGGCATAGACCGCGGCGCTGTAACCGGCAGGGCCGGAACCGAGAATAATCACTCGCGAATGACGGACTTCAGACATGACCTGCTCCTGTTGACCGGCCCGAAACTTCTGGCGCGGAACGCCGGGTTGTCGGCGGGAATAAAAAAGGACCGTTGAAAGCACTTGGGGAAGGCTTGAGCTCGACAGTCCTGTAAAAAGTATGGGGTGCAGCGTATCGAGGGGGCGAAGATTAAGGAAATACGGTTTAACAATCCAGCTCATAGGCGGTCTCTATCCCATCACGATGGATACATAGGCGCCTTTGTTACAGTTAATGTCGATGCTGCTACCGCGCTTTCGCCTGTCAGGCAAAGCCGGTAAGGTCGGCGCGTTTCCCCTTTGCTCGGAGCACGTTATGCCCGCCCCCGTTCTGTCCGGCCCGCAATACCTGCGCGAAGGCCTCAAGCTGGTCCTGAGCCCAAGCCTGCGTTTGTTTGTGCTGTTGCCGCTGGTGATCAACCTGGTGCTGTTCGTCGGATTGATCTACCTGGCCAGCCATCAATTCAGCCTGTGGGTCGATACGTTGATGCCGTCCCTGCCCGAATGGCTGAGTTTTCTCAGTTATGTCCTCTGGCCGTTGTTCGTGGTGCTGGTGGTGTTAATGGTGTTCTTCACCTTCACCATGCTGGCCAACGTCATCGCCGCGCCATTCAACGGTTTCCTCGCGGAAAAAGTCGAAGTCGTGGTGCGCGGCACTGACGACTTCCCGACCTTCAGCTGGGGCGAACTGATCGCCATGATCCCCCGCACCCTGGCCCGGGAAATGCGCAAGCTCGGCTACTTCCTGCCCCGCGCCATCGGGTTGTTCATCCTCTCGTTCATCCCGGTGGTTAACATCATTGCCGCACCATTGTGGCTGCTGTTCGGGGTGTGGATGATGGCGATCCAGTACATCGACTACCCGGCGGATAACCACAAACTGGGCTGGAACGAGATGCTCGCCTGGCTGCGCGCGAAGCGCTGGCAGAGCATGAGTTTTGGCGGCAGTGTTTATCTGGTGCTGCTGATTCCGGTGGTCAACATTCTGATGATGCCGGCGGCTGTGGCGGGGGCGACGTTGTTCTGGGTGCGTGAACGCGGCGCAGAAGCCATTGTGGTGGAGAGACGCTGAAAGGCGACCTCCACCACCGTGGGTTATTTCAATGGTGGATAATCCACACCCCGAAAAGAGTCATCGCCCAAAGCAGCACCCCTGGAATCATGAACAGGCAGTTCAACGCGGTGAAACGCGAATTGGTCAGTGCCTGCGGATCATTGGCAGCGAAGTTGATCATCGGCTGGCTTTTGCTCACCACAAAGGCCCTCAACGGGATCATCAACAGCAGCCAGCCGCCCAGGAATGCAAAGCCATCCACGCGCCGCACCACGGCATCAAGCAGGTTGGCACCCACCGTCAGCACCACGAAAACGGTCGCCCACTGCTCAAAGTCCCACTCAAAGGTGCGACCGCTGCCCTGAATTTTTTCATTCGCTCGACGATACAACTGATGAATGAAAAAAATGCACAACAGGCCACGTGCCCATGGCCAGATGTCCGCCTGAGTCGATTGTTTGTACAGGCTCCAGTTCTTAAACGACCAGTAATAGAAATACAGGCCGAATGTGAGGGTGGCCAGGATCATGAGCTTACGTGGCGAAACGACATAAAACTCGTAGGGCCGCTCAACAACCGGCTCCAGCTCTGCCAGTGGCGGCGCATAAACATTTTCGGACACGATCGCTTCCTTGTTGAGTGTGTTCAGCCAAGGTTAACGACCTGCCCCCCGGAAAATTGAGAGAGCGGCGAAAAAAACATCGTCACAAATCCATCATCCCCCCGTCACAACGGCGACATGACCTCAGCCGACACTGAGGTCATGACGACAGCTCTGCATATCACTCTGATCACCGAAACCTTCCCTCCCGAAATCAACGGAGTAGCCAATACCCTCGGCCGCTTGTGCGACGGCTTGCGCGCGCGCGGGCATCAGGTGGAATTGGTGCGACCGCGGCAGGGTTGCGATCAGCAGTTGGGCAGCGACGATGCGTTGTTGCTATGTCGGGGCTGGCCGCTGCCGGGTTATCCCGGCTTGCAATGGGGTCAGTCGTCGATGCACAAGTTGCTGCGGCGCTGGAAGCGTCATCGCCCGGACGTGCTGTACATCGCCACTGAAGGACCGCTGGGATTGTCCGCGTTGCGCGCGGCACGGCGCTTGGGGATTTCCGTGGTCAGCGGCTTTCACACTAATTTCCAGCAGTACTCCAGTCAGTATGGGCTTGGACTGCTGACGCGATTGCTGACCCACTACCTGCGCTGGTTTCATAATCGTTCGACGCTGACCCTTGTGCCGAGCGTGAGCCAAAGAATGGAACTGGAGCGCCGGCATTTCGAGCGCCTGGCGTTGCTGTCGCGTGGGGTCGACAGCCAGTTGTTTCACCCGACCAAGCGGATTAACGCCTTGCGTGAGAGCTGGGGGTTGGGTAGCGACGACATCGCTGTCATCCACGTAGGACGTCTGGCACCGGAGAAAAATCTGGGCCTGCTCAAGCGCTGCTTCGACGCACTGAAAGCCACTTATCCACAGCGCAACATTCAGTTGATTGTGATCGGCGACGGTCCGCAACGAGCGGCATTTGAGAAAGAACTGCCCGAGGCGATTTTCTGTGGCTCACAACGCGGCGAAGCCTTGGCCAGTCACTATGCGTCGGGAGATGTGTTTCTGTTTCCAAGCCTGACCGAAACCTTCGGCAATGTCGTGCTTGAGGCGCTGGCCTCGGGACTGGGTGTGGTGGCCTACGATCAGGCAGCAGCGGCTCAGCACATCCGCCATAGCTACAACGGCGTACTCGCGATGCCGGGGGACGAAGAGGCGTTCTGCGATGCGGCGTGTTGGCTGTTGGAAGAGCGCGAAACCTTGCGCTGCGTGCGGCTTAATGCGCGTCAGCATGCGAGTCGCCAAGGGTGGGCAGCGATTATCGAACAGTTTGAAGGGCAGTTGCGCGGGGCTTGTGTTGTGGAGCAGGTGGTTCCTGGCGCAGCGACCTTACCCTGAATCCTCGGTGACATTGAGTCAGTCTTCGCGAGCAAGCCCGCTCCCACATTCGACCGAGTTTCTACATGCAGAATACGGTTAATTGTGGGAGCGGGCTTGCTCGCGAAGGCGTCAGTCAAGGCGCCGCTTAAACCAGGGTCATCAACGCCTCACGACTGAACGGCAGGATGTCTTCTTCACGGCCGTCACGCACTTTCTGCGCCCAGTCCGGGTCCACCAGCAACGCACGACCTACCGCCACCAGGTCGAACTCATCATTGTTCAAACGCTCCAGCAGTTTTTCCAGGCTGGCCGGCTGCGCAATCTTGTCGGTGTTGACCATGAACTGCAGGAACTCGCCATCCAGGCCGACGCTGCCCACGGTGATGGTCGGTTTACCGGTGAGTTTGCGAGTCCAGCCGGCCAGGTTCAGCTCGGAACCGTCGAACTCCGGTTCCCAGAAACGGCGCGTCGAGCAGTGGAAAATATCCACGCCGGCGTCGGACAACGGCTTGAGGAACTCGCCCAGTGCTTCCGGGGTTTGTACCAGACGCGCGGTGTAATCCTGCTGCTTCCATTGAGAGAAACGGAAAATAATCGGGAAGCCTTCGCCGACCGCTGCACGCACCGCCTGGATCAGTTCAATGGCGAAACGCGAACGGTTGGCCAGGTTGCCGCCGTATTCGTCAGTGCGCTGGTTGCTGCCTTCCCAGAAGAACTGGTCCACGAGGTAGCCGTGGGCACCATGAATTTCCACGCCGTCCATGCCGATGCTCTGGGCATCTTGGGCGGCCTGGGCAAATGCGGCGATCACGTCCTGGATATCTTGCTGGGTCATGCCGTGAACCACGACCTGACCGTCCTTCAATTTCTCCGACGGACCGTAACCCGGCACGCTGGCGTCCGGCTCGGTGCCGATGCGGCGCACGCTGCCGACATGCCACAGCTGAGGAACGATCTTGCCGCCTTCAGCGTGAACCGCGTCGACCACTTTCTTCCAGCCGGCCAGCGCCGCTTCGCCGTAGAAATGCGGCACATTCGGGTAACCGTTGGAAGCCTTGTGGCCGACGGTGGTGCCTTCGGTGATGATCAAGCCAACGCCTGCAGCGGCGCGACGACGGTAGTACTCGATCACTTTGGAATTGGGAACGCCACCCGGCGAAAACGAGCGGGTCATCGGCGCCATGACGACGCGGGTCGGCAGTTCGAGAGTGCCGAGGTGGAACGGTTTGAACAGGGCTTTGACGGGCATGGGACGCTCCACGGGACATAGACTTTATGACGGCGATAATATGGAGAGTGCCAAGCATTGAACAGCACTATTGATTTAAGTGATTAAGGGTTAGAAACGAAAAGATCGCAGCCTTCGGCAGCTCCTACGGGTGTACTCATTCCCCTGTAGGAGATGCCGAAGGCTGCGATCTTTTGATCTTTCTCTTTAGCTCAGGGCTTTTTCGATCGCATGAACGACAGACGGATCATCCGGCGCCGTGCGCGGCGAGAACCGCGCCAGCACGCGACCATCCTTGCCCAGCAGGAATTTTTCGAAGTTCCAGGTAATGTCACCCGGGAATTCAGCACCCTCGCCCGCCAGCAGACGGTACAGCTGATGACGATCATGACCGTTGACTTCCAGCTTGCTGGACAACGGAAAACTCACGCCGTAGTTGAGGCTGCAAAACTCCTGAATCTCTTGCTCGGTACCCGGTTCCTGCCCGGCAAACTGGTTGCACGGCAGGCCGAGTACGCTGAAACCTTTGTCCTTGTATTGCTGGTAAAGGTTTTCCAGCGCCGCGTACTGTGGGGTCAAGCCGCATTTGGAGGCAACGTTGACCACCAGCACGACACGCCCCTTGAAAGGCGCCAGCGGTAGCTCCTGACCATCCAGGGCTGTCAATTTAAGGTCGTGAAAAGCACTCATGACGAACTCCAAATTCCCGTGTTCTTCTCGAAACAGCCACTTGGCGGTGTCACCAGGGACAGCCGCGGACTAAAAAGGCGCCCCTCGGGCGCCTCTCCAGTTCTCGAAAGCTTAGCGCAGAAAATCAGTGGTGATGGCCACCTTCGCCATGGACGTGACCATGAGCGATTTCTTCCTGGCTGGCATCACGGATGTCGATGATCTTGACCTGGAAATTCAGGCGCTGACCAGCCAACGGGTGGTTGCCGTCGACGGTGACATCGTCGCCGTCCAGATCGCGAATGGTGACGATCTGCATCTGGCCGTCCGGAGCGGATGCGTGGAACTGCATACCCACTTCCAGCTCGTCGACGCCTTCGAACATGCTGCGGCTCAAGGTGCTGACCAGTTCGGCAGCGTATTCGCCGTAGGCATCTTCAGGTTCTACGGCGACAGTCAGTTCGTCACCGACTGTTTTGCCTTCCAAAGCCTTTTCCAGGCCCGGAATGATGTTACCTGCGCCTTGCAGGTAGACCAGCGGCGCGCCGCCGGCGGAGCTGTCGATGACCTCACCAGCGTCGTTGGTCAGGGTATAGTCGATGGAGACAGCCTTATTGGCGGCGATCAGCATGGGGCGAGACCTTTTGCATAAGAATGAAGAATGGCCAAGTTTAGCGAAGCAATCGCCCGAAAGCGAACACAACCCGGACAGACGGGTGGCGGCGAAAGGCTCAACGGTCACAGGCTTCCATCAGGATGAGGACGGGCACTGGGTGGCCGAGCTTTCCTGCGGTCACACCCAGCACCTTCGCCACCAGCCACCGTGGCAATCGCGCGCCTGGGTCCTGGACCCCGCGCAACGTATTGAAAAAATAGGCCAGCCCTTTGATTGCGGTTGGTGCGCACAAGGCTCGGTTAGCGATAACCTTGGCGACTGAATTTCGGTAAACGGCCAGACATAGGTCGTCACCATTGCCATGCACCTCCAGAGAATACGCATGCAAACTTTTTTTATCGCGCCCACCGATTTTGGTGTGGGTCTGACCTCCATCAGCCTCGGGCTGGTGCGTACTCTTGAGCGGGCCGGCCTCAAGGTCGGCTTTTTCAAACCGATTGCCCAGCCGCATCCGGGTGACACCGGGCCTGAACGGTCCACTGAACTGGTGGCGCGCACTCACGGTTTGAAACCGCCTCAGCCGCTCGGTCTGGCGCACGTCGAGCGCATGCTCGGCGACGGTCAACTGGACGAGTTGCTCGAAGAAATCATCACCCTCTATCAGCAGGCGGCTGTCGGCAAAGATGTGCTGATCGTAGAAGGCATGGTTCCGACCCGCAGCGCCAGCTACGCCGCGCGGGTCAATTTGCACTTGGCGAAAAGCCTCGACGCCGAAGTGATCCTGGTCTCGGCGCCGGAAAACGAAGTGCTGACCGAACTGTCCGGCCGAGTGGAATTGCAGGCCCAATTGTTCGGCGGCCCGAAAGACCCGAAAGTCCTCGGCGTGATCCTCAACAAGGTCAAAACCGAGGAGAGCATGGAGGCTTTCGCTTCGCGTTTGAAGGAACACTCACCGTTGCTGCGCAGTGGCGACTTCCGTCTGCTGGGTTGCATCCCGTTCCAGCCGGAATTGAACGCCCCGCGCACTCGCGACGTCGCCGATCTGATGGGCGCGCAAATTCTCAATGCCGGTGATTACGAGACCCGGCGCATGACCAAAATCATCATCTGCGCCCGTACCATGCGCAACACCGTGGAGCTGCTCAAGCCCGGCGTGTTGGTGGTGACGCCCGGCGATCGCGACGACATCATCCTCGCCGTCAGCCTCGCTGCCATGAATGGCGTGCCGCTGGCCGGCCTGTTGCTGACCAGCGACACTTTGCCCGACCCGCGCATCATGGACCTCTGTCGTGGCGCCTTGCAGGCTGGCCTGCCGGTGTTGTCGGTGAGCACCGGTTCCTACGACACCGCCAACCAGTTGAACGGTTTGAACAAGGAAATCCCGATCGACGACCGCGAGCGCGCGGAGATCATCACCGACTTCGTCGCCAGCCACCTCGACGCCAAGTGGCTGCACCAACGCTGCGGCACTCCACGGGAAATGCGTCTGTCGCCCGCCGTGTTCCGTTATCAATTGATCCAGCGCGCCCAGGCTGCCAACAAACGCATCGTCCTGCCCGAAGGCAGCGAGCCGCTGACGGTGCAAGCCGCAGCGATCTGTCAGGCGCGCGGCATTGCCCGTTGCTTGCTACTGGCGAAACCGGCGGACGTCGAAGCCGTCGCTCGCGCCCAAGGCATCGAGCTGCCGCCGGGCTTGGAAATCCTCGACCCGGACCTGATTCGCGAGCGCTACGTCGAGCCGATGGTCGCCCTGCGCAAAACCAAAAGCCTCAACGCACCGATGGCCGAGCAGCAACTGGAAGACACCGTGGTGATCGGCACCATGATGCTGGCGCTGGATGAAGTCGACGGCCTCGTGTCGGGGGTCATTCACTCCACCGCCAACACCATCCGCCCGGCCCTGCAACTGATCAAGACCGCGCCGGGCTGCACGCTGGTGTCGTCAGTGTTCTTCATGCTCTTCCCCGAGGAAGTGCTGGTTTACGGCGACTGTGTGATGAACCCGCACCCGAGCGCCAGCGAACTGGCCGAGATCGCGCTGCAAAGCGCCGACTCGGCAGCCGCCTTCGGCATCACCCCGCGCGTGGCGATGATCAGCTACTCCAGCGGTGAATCGGCCAGCGGCGAAGAAGTCGAAAAGGTTCGCGAAGCGACATTGCTCGCCCACGAGCAACAAAACTCGCTACTGATCGACGGCCCATTGCAATACGACGCCGCCGCCAACGAAACCGTTGCCCGGCAACTGGCGCCGAACAGCCAAGTGGCCGGTCGCGCCACAGTGTTCGTGTTCCCCGACCTGAACACCGGCAACACCACCCACAAAGCCGTGCAGCGCAGCGCCGACTGCGTCAGCCTCGGGCCGATGCTGCAAGGCCTGCGCAAACCGGTGAACGACCTGCCGCGCGGCGCGCAAGTCGACGACATCGTCTACACCATCGCGTTGACCGCGATTCAAGCTGCCAACCGACCTTTGGATCTTTAAATGCTGGATTCCCTACCTGCACCGCTGCGAGGCGTCATTGCCTCGCTGCTGTTGGCACTGAACACGATTGCCTGCTGCACACCGCTGTTCATCGTGGCGATTTTCAAACTGCTGCTGCCCTTCCCCGCCGCCCAGCGTTTTACCGATTGGCTGATGAGCCACATCCACGAAGCCTGGATCAGCAACAACAAAGCGTGGATGGACTTGCTCGGACACACACGCTGGAAACTCAGCGGCCTGGAAGGCCTGGACTATCAGCACTCGTATTTGATCACCAGCAACCACCAGAGCTGGGTCGACATCATGGTGTTGCAGTACGTGCTGAACCGGAAGATTCGCCCGCTGAAGTTCTTCCTCAAACAGGAACTGATCTGGGTGCCGGTGATTGGTCTGGCGTGGTGGGCGCTCGGCTTTCCGTTCATGAAGCGCTACTCCAAGGCCTACCTGGAGAAGCACCCGGAGAAGAAAGGCAAAGACCTGGAAACCACCCGCAAGACCTGCGACAAGTTCCGCCATAACCCGGTGGGAATTTTCAACTTCGTCGAAGGCACGCGTTTCACCGAAGGCAAGCATGCCCAGCAGAAATCGCCGTTCCGCCACTTGCTCAAACCGAAGGCGGGCGGCATCGCGTTTGTGCTGGATGCCATGGGTGAGCAATTGGAAGCCATCGTCAACGTGACCATTCACTATCCGGCCGGCCGTCCCGGTTACTGGGATCTGCTCTGTGGGAATGTGAAGGATGTGGTGGTGCACTTTCAGGAGCTGAAGATTCCGCCGCAGTTCATCGGCAAGAACTATGACCAGGACGGCGAGTATCGATTGCAGTTTCAGGGCTGGATCAACCAGTTGTGGGATGACAAGGATGCGTTGCTGGACCAGATGCACCGCGAGTATCCAGCGAAGTAGTCCGGCGTCTATACCGGCCTCTTCGCGAGCAAGCCCGCTCCCACAGTGGATTTTTGTCGTACAAAAAATTTGTGTCTCATGAAGATCCACTGTGGGAGCGGGCTTGCTCGCGAAGACGATTTCAGGGACACAAAAAAACCCGCCGATGATCACTCATCGGCGGGTTTTTTATTAATGGCTAACGCTTAGATCGCGCCACGCTTGCGCAGCAGATCCAGCACTTGCTTGACGCTTTCTTCCAGCGACAGCGACTGGGTGTCGACCACAAGGTCGGCGTCCAGCGGCACGTCATACGGGAAGGAATCGCCCGGGATGTTATCCCCGGCCGCCGCGTACAGGCCTTGTGGGTCACGCTCGGCACAGACCGTCGGCGAGGCCTGGACGTAGACCGTCAGCAGACGTTCCTTGCCGATCAGTTCCCTGGCCTGCTCACGACCTTCAGCACTTGGCGCAACGAATGCAGCCAGCGTCAGCAGACCGGCTTCGTTGAACTGACGCGCAACGTGCGCCGCACGACGCCAGTTCTCGGTACGCCCGGCGCGATCCTGTGGCAGACCTTTGTTCAGGTCGTGACGCAGGTTCTGACCATCGAGTACAAACACCGCACGGCCCATGTCGAACAGCTTGCGTTCAACCGCGTAGGCCAGGGTGCTTTTGCCGGCGCCCGACAAGCCGCTGAACAACACGGTGGCCGGTTGCTGGCCGAAGCGCTGCACGCGTTCTTCGGTGGCTACATGGGCAAGCTTGCCGTGGTGAGTGCTGCTGCCATGGCTCAACGGCTGAGCGATGATCATGCCGGCGGCAACGGTGCCGTTGGTCAAACGATCGATGACGATGAACGAACCGGTGGTGCGGTTGCTCGCGTAACCGTCCAGTGCGATGGCGGCGTCGAGGCTGACCTTGACCCGACCGATCTCGTTCAGCTGCAACGAGCTGGCCGGCCCTTCTTCCAGAGTGTTCACATCAACGCGGTTGACGATGCTGGTAATCGAACCCGGCACATAAGACGTGGCGCGTTTGATGTCGTATTTCTTGCCCGGCAGCATCGGTTCTTCGGCCATCCACACCAGCATGGCGTCGAAGGCGTCAGTCACTTGCGGCAGGTTGTCGGCGTGCACCAGCAAGTCGCCGCGGGAGATGTCGATCTCGTCTTCCATGGTCAGCGTCACCGCCTGACCCGGACCGGCGTGCTCCAGTTCACCTTCGAAGGTGACAATGGATTTCACGCGGCTGCTCTTGCCCGACGGCAGCACAACGACTTCGTCGCCCTTGTGCACGACGCCGCTGGCCAGGGTGCCGGCGAAACCACGGAAGTTCAGGTTCGGACGGTTGACGTACTGCACTGGGAAACGCAGGTCGGTGTAGTTGCGATCATTGGCGATCTCGACGGTCTCGAGAATTTCCATCAGCGACTGGCCGGTGTACCACGGCGAGCGCTCGGACTTGTTCACCACGTTGTCGCCTTTCAACGCCGACATCGGCACGAAGGCCATGGTGGTCGGCTTGAACGCGATGCCTTCGGCGAACTTCAGGTAATCGGCCTTGATCGACTCGAACACGCTTTGGTCAAAACCATTGATGTCCATCTTGTTGACGGCCACCACGATGTGTTTGATGCCCAGCAACGAGGCGATGAAGCTGTGGCGACGGGTCTGGGTCTGCACGCCGTAACGGGCGTCGATCAGGATGATCGCCAGGTCACAGGTGGACGCACCGGTGGCCATGTTGCGGGTGTACTGCTCATGGCCGGGGGTATCGGCAATGATGAATTTGCGTTTGGCGGTGGAGAAATAACGGTAAGCGACATCGATGGTGATGCCCTGCTCACGCTCGGCCTGCAGGCCGTCGACCAGCAATGCCAGGTCGATGTCATCGCCGGTGGTGCCGACTTTTTTCGAGTCGCGGGTAATGGCTTCCAGGTGATCTTCGTAGATCATTTTGGAGTCGTGCAGCAGGCGCCCGATCAGGGTGCTCTTGCCATCGTCGACATTGCCACAGGTCAGAAAGCGCAGCATTTCCTTGCGTTCGTGCTGGCCCAGGTAGGCGAGGATGTCCTCGCTGATCAAATCAGATGCGTGCGACATGACAACCCCTTAGAAATAACCCTGACGTTTCTTTTCTTCCATCGAGCCTGCGCCATCGTGATCGATGACCCGGCCCTGGCGTTCGGAAGTTCGCGTCAGGAGCATTTCCTGAATGATGTCGGTCAGGCTGGTGGCCTCGGACTCGACCGCACCGGTCAGCGGGTAGTCGCCAAGCGTACGGAAACGGACCTTCTTCTTGACGATGCGTGCCTTGTCTTCATCACTCAGGTGATTGAGCAGGCGTTCGTCGTCGATCATGATCCAGGTGCCATTCATCTCGATAACGTCGCGCTCGGCAGCGAAATACAGCGGCACAATCGGGATGCCTTCGAGGTAGATGTACTGCCAGATGTCCAGTTCGGTCCAGTTCGACAACGGGAAAACACGGATCGATTCGCCCTTGTTGACCTTGCCGTTGTAGACGTTCCACAACTCGGGACGCTGGTTCTTCGGGTCCCAGCGGTGTTTGGTATCGCGGAAGGAATACACGCGCTCTTTGGCACGGGATTTCTCTTCGTCACGACGGGCACCACCGAAAGCGGCATCGAAACCGTACTTGTCGAGGGCCTGCTTGAGGCCTTCGGTTTTCATGATGTCAGTGTGCTTGGCGCTACCGTGGGTCAGCGGGTTGATGCCCTGCGCGACGCCATCGGGGTTCACGTGCACGATCAGGTCCAGGCCGAGTTCTTCGACCATGCGATCGCGGAACGCGTACATTTCCTTGAACTTCCACCGGGTGTCGACGTGCATCACCGGGAACGGCAGTTTGCCGGGGAAGAATGCCTTGCGCGCAAGGTGCAGCATCACGGCGGAGTCTTTACCGACGGAGTACAGCATCACCGGGTTATCGAACTCGGCGGCGACCTCGCGGATGATGTGGATGCTTTCGGCCTCCAGCTGTTTCAGATGCGTCAGTTTGTCGACCATGGCTACTCACGAAAACGATCTTATGGACGGCCAGCGGGCCGTGTTCGAGCGGGGAATCCTAGCACAGCGACCTCTTCTAATCAGGACGTGAGCTAGATCGAAAGGGTATATGAATATACCCCCTCGTTTGGGCTACGGTCTCTGTAGGAGCTGCCGAAGGCTGCGATCTTTTGACTTTGATTTTCAAGATCAAAAGATCGCAGCCTTCGGCAGCTCCTACACAGGGGAATGCATTAGTTCAGGAAATCAGATGGGGTTCGGGCAATCGATGAAGATGTGCTCAAGGGCAAAACGCCGCGCCAGATAATCGCCCAGGGCCTGCACGCCATAGCGCTCGGTGGCATGGTGGCCGGCGGCGATGAAGCTGATGTCGTTTTCCCGGGCGCTGTGAAAGGTCTGCTCGGACGCCTCACCGCTGAGGTACAAGTCGACGCCAGCCAGCACGGCCTGATCGATGTAACCCTGACCGCCACCGGTGCACCAGCCAACGCGGCGAATCATCTCGCTGCCTTCGATCAGCAACGGCTCGCGACCCATGACTTCTTGTACGCGACGGGCAAAATCGCGGGCCGTCACCGGCTCGCTCAATGAACCGACCAGGCCGACAACTTTGAGATTGTCCGGATCCAATGGGCCTTCCACAGTGATATCGAGCTGACGTGCCAGTTGAACGTTATTGCCGACTTCCGGGTGCAGATCCAGCGGCAGATGGTAGGACAATAGACTGATATCGTGCTTGAGCAGGGTTTTCAACCGACGCTGCTTCATGCCGGTGATGCACGGATTCTCGCCCTTCCAGAAGTAGCCGTGATGCACCAGCACCAGGTCGGCGCTGGCTTCCACTGCGGCGTCGAGCAACGCCTGGCTGGCGGTGACGCCACTGACGATGCGCATGACCTGCGGCCGGCCTTCGACCTGCAACCCGTTGGGGCAGTAATCGGCAATCTTTGCACTGTTAAGGTAACGGTCGGCTTCTTCGACCAGGGTGCTCAGGGCGACGGCCATAAAAGACTCCTAAATATCCCGTTCAGAGGCACGCTTCGCCTCGTATAATGCGCGACATTATGGGCGGTCTCATACCGCCTGCAACCTCTCAGGACGTGCTTAATGCTCAAGGCGCTGCGTTTTTCCGGCTGGCCGCTGTTGGCCGGCGTGCTTATCGCTCTGTTAATCATCCAGCGTTACCCGCAGTGGGTCGGGCTCCCGAGCCTCGACGTCAACATGCAGCAAGCCCCGCAAACCACCACCATGCAACAGGGTCCGGTGTCCTATGCCGACGCGGTAACCACGGCCGCGCCGTCGGTGGTCAACCTGTACACCACCAAAGTCATCAACAAACCGAACCATCCGCTGTTCGAGGATCCGCAGTTCCGCCGCTTCTTCGGCGACAACTCGCCCAAACAGAAGCGCATGGAGTCGAGCCTCGGCTCCGGCGTGATCATGAGCCCGGAAGGTTACCTGCTGACTAACAACCACGTGACCACCGGTGCCGACCAGATCGTGGTGGCGCTCAAGGACGGTCGTGAAACCCTGGCCCGAGTGATCGGCAGCGACCCGGAAACCGACCTCGCGGTCCTGAAGATCGACTTGAAGAATCTTCCATCGATCACTGTCGGGCGTTCCGACAACATCCGAATCGGCGACGTAGCCCTCGCTATCGGCAACCCGTTCGGTGTCGGCCAGACCGTGACCATGGGCATCATCAGTGCCACCGGGCGCAATCAGCTGGGCCTGAACAACTACGAAGACTTCATTCAGACCGATGCTGCGATCAACCCCGGCAACTCCGGCGGTGCGCTGGTGGATGCCAACGGCAACCTGACCGGCATCAACACGGCGATCTTCTCCAAGTCCGGCGGTTCGCAGGGCATCGGTTTCGCAATCCCGGTGAAACTGGCCATGGAAGTGATGAAGTCGATTATCGAGCACGGCCAGGTGATTCGCGGCTGGCTCGGTATCGAAGTGCAGCCGTTGAGCCAGGAACTGGCGGAATCGTTTGGCCTGTCGGGGCGCCCGGGCATTGTGGTCGCGGGGATTTTCCGTGACGGTCCGGCGCAGAAGGCCGGCCTGCAACTGGGTGACGTGATTCTCAGCATCGATGGCGAACCGGCCGGCGATGGTCGTCGTTCGATGAACCAGGTCGCGCGGATCAAACCGACCGACAAGGTCACGATCCAGGTGATGCGCAACGGCAAAGAGCTCAAGCTCACCGCCGAGATCGGTTTGCGCCCGCCGCCTGCGCCGGTCAAAGAGAAAGAAGAAGAGTAAGCAGCCAACACAAAACCCTGTGGGAGCGAGCTTGCTCGCGATGAGGCCATAACATTCAGTATCTATGTTGAATGTAAGATCGCCATCGCGAGCAAGCTCGCTCCCACAGGATCGGGGGATGCTTTAGAGAGTGCCCAAGCCGTCGATCAACGCCTGATTCTGCTCCGGCGTGCCAATCGAGATCCGCAGGAACTGGGCAATCCGCTCCTGTTTGAAGTGCCGAACGATCACGCCTTGCTCACGCAACTTCGCCGCCAGCCCCGCCGCATCGTGTTTCGGATGACGGGCGAAAATGAAGTTCGCCGCCGACGGCAGCACTTCAAAGCCCTTCGACTCCAGCTGCGCAACCACCTTATCGCGACTCTCAATCACCAACCGGCACGTCTTGTCGAAGTGCTCACGATCCTCGAACGCCGCCGCAGCTCCCACAATCGCCAGACGATCCAGCGGATAGGAGTTGAAGCTGTTCTTGATCCGCTCCAGCGCCTCGATCAGGTCCGGATGCCCCACCGCCAGCCCCACTCGCAGGCCGGCCAGCGAACGGGACTTGGACAGGGTCTGGGTCACCAGCAGGTTCGGATAACGATCCACCAGGCTGATCGCCGTCTCACCGCCGAAATCGATGTAAGCCTCATCCACCACGACCACTGAATCCGGGCTGGCCTTGAGAATTTGCTCTACAGCATCCAGCGCCAACAGACAGCCAGTCGGTGCGTTCGGGTTAGGGAAGATGATCCCGCCGTTCGGCTTGGCGTAGTCCGCCGGGTTGATCTGGAACTGCTCGTCCAGCGGCACCGCGTCGAAGGCGATGCCGTACAACCCGCAGTAAACCGGATAGAAGCTATAGCTGATGTCCGGGAACAGCAGCGGCTGATCGTGTTGCAGCAAACCGTGAAAGATGTGCGCCAGGACTTCATCGGAACCATTGCCGAGAAACACCTGATTGCTCTGCACGCCGTAGTACTTGGCGACCGCTTGCTTGAGCAGGTCGCTGTTCGGGTCCGGGTACAGACGCAGGTTGTCATTCAGTTCGGCCTGCATCGCCGCCAAGGCTTTTGGCGATGGACCGTACGGATTTTCGTTGGTGTTGAGCTTCACCAGCTTCGCCAGTTTCGGCTGCTCGCCCGGCACATAAGGCACCAGATTCTTGACGAACGGGCTCCAGAATTTACTCATGTTCAGTTCCCCTGCCCTTGTGAAGAGTCTTCGTCAAGGATGCGGTATTCGGCGCTCCGCGCGTGGGCGGTCAGCGACTCGCCACGGGCCAGCACGGAAGCGGTTTTGCCCAGTTCCGACGCACCCTGCTCGGAGCAGAAGATGATCGACGAACGCTTCTGGAAGTCGTACACACCCAGCGGCGAGGAGAAACGCGCGGTGCCGGAGGTTGGCAACACGTGGTTCGGACCGGCGCAGTAGTCGCCCAAGGCTTCGGAGGTGTGACGGCCCATGAAGATCGCGCCAGCGTGGCGAATCTTCGGCAGCCAGGCCTGCGGATCAGCAACGGACAACTCAAGGTGTTCCGGTGCAATGCGGTTGGCCACTTCGATGGCTTGGTCCATGTCGCGGACCTTGATCAGCGCGCCACGGCCATTGATCGACGTTTCGATGATCTCGGCGCGCTCCATGGTCGGCAGCAGTTTGGCGATGCTGGCGGCGACCTTGTCGAGGAACTCGGCGTCCGGGCTGACCAGAATCGCCTGGGCGTCTTCGTCGTGCTCGGCTTGGGAGAACAGGTCCATGGCGATCCAGTCCGGATCAGTCTGGCCGTCGCATACCACGAGGATTTCGGATGGGCCGGCGATCATGTCGATGCCGACCTGGCCGAATACGTGGCGCTTGGCGGTGGCGACGTAGATGTTGCCCGGGCCGACCACTTTGTCGACCTTCGGCACGCTTTCGGTGCCGTAAGCCAGCGCGGCGACCGCTTGAGCGCCGCCGATGGTGAACACGCGGTCGACGCCAGCGATGCAGGCTGCGGCCAGCACCAGCTCGTTGATTTCGCCACGAGGCGTCGGCACCACCATGACCACTTCGGTCACGCCAGCCACCTTGGCCGGAATCGCGTTCATCAGTACCGAGGACGGATAAGACGCCTTGCCGCCCGGTACATACAGGCCGGCGCGATCCAGCGGCGTGACCTTCTGGCCCAGCACGGTGCCGTCGGCTTCGGTGTAGCTCCAGGAATCCTGTTTCTGTTTCTCGTGGTAGCTGCGTACTCGGGACGCGGCTTTTTCCAGCGCTTCACGCTGCGGCACGGTGATTCGGGTCAGGGCCAGTTCCAGGCGTTCGCGAGGCAGGATCAGGTCCGCCATGGACGCGACCTGCAGGCCGTCGAACTTCTGGGTGAATTCCACCAGCGCCGCATCGCCACGCTCACGTACAGCCTTGATGATGTCCAGCACCCGCTGATTGACCGAGTCGTCAGACACACTTTCCCAGCTCAGCAGATGATCCAGATGATGTGCGAAATCCGGGTCAGCAGCGTTGAGTCGGCGAATTGCAGTCGGTGCGGTCATAGCGAGAGCCTCATAGGAATGGCAAAAACTCAGGTGCCCTAACTTAGCAGTCGTTTCCGCTTGGGCACCTGAGAATTCTGGCTATGAGGCGGATAGACGGGCGCGACTTAACGTCGCGCAGGTGAATCAGCCGCGGTGTCGAGACTCCACTGCCTTGCGCAGGGTGTCGATCAACGCCTGGATACGGGCGTGCTGCATTTTCATCGACGCTTTGTTCACGATCAGCCGGGAGCTGATGTCGGCAATGAAATCCTGGGGTTCCAGACCATTGGCGCGCAGGGTGTTGCCGGTGTCGACCACGTCGATGATCTTGTCTGCCAGACCGATCAGCGGCGCCAGTTCCATTGAGCCATAGAGCTTGATGATGTCGACCTGACGGCCCTGTTCGGCGTAGTAGCGCTTGGCAACGTTGACGAATTTGGTCGCCACACGCAGGCGGCCCTTGGGCTCGACATCGCCGACACGGCCGGCGGTCATCAGCTTGCAGAGGGCAATTCTCAGGTCCAATGGCTCGTACAAACCCTGGCCGCCGTATTCCATCAGCACATCTTTACCGGCGACGCCCAGGTCAGCGGCACCATGTTCGACGTAAGTCGGCACATCGGTGGCGCGCACGATCAGCAGACGCACATCGGCCTGAGTCGTGGGGATGATCAGCTTGCGGCTCTTGTCCGGATTCTCGGTCGGCACGATGCCCGCTTCGGCCAGAAGCGGCAGGGTGTCGTCAAGGATGCGGCCCTTGGACAGTGCGATGGTCAACATGGGAAACGTCAGTCCTTATCAGGCTACTGATGCCCGGTCGCAAATGGCGCCGGACACACTTCGAGGGCTTTCTCAATAATGAAAAGACACCCTCGACTTGAAACGAAACCAACGGGCACGTCCCTGCGCCCATGCAGCAGAAACTAGCCCGGTACGCGGCGGATCTTGGCGCCGAGCATCTGCAGTTTCTCTTCGATGCACTCGTAACCACGGTCGATGTGGTAGATGCGGTCGATCAGGGTGTCACCTTCAGCGATCAACGCCGAGATCACCAGGCTGGCCGAAGCACGCAGGTCGGTGGCCATGACTGGCGCGCCCTTGAGCTTTTCGGTACCCGTGACGATGGCAGTGTTGCCTTCGACCTGGATCTTGGCGCCCATGCGGTGCAGTTCGTAAACGTGCATGAAGCGGTTTTCGAAGATCGTCTCGATCACGGCACCGGTGCCTTCGGCAATGGCGTTGAGGGAGATGAACTGCGCTTGCATGTCGGTCGGGAATGCCGGGTACGGAGCGGTGCGCACGTTAACGGCTTTTGGCCGCTTGCCGTGCATGTTCAGCTCGATCCAGTCTTCGCCGCAGGTGATTTCGGCACCCGATTCCTTGAGTTTCTCAAGAACGGCTTCGAGGATGGTCGGATCGGTGTCCTTGACCTTCACACGACCGCCGGTCACAGCAGCTGCGACCAGGTAAGTGCCGGTTTCGATACGGTCAGGCATCACTTTGTAAGTGGTCGGGTGCAGACGCTCGACGCCATCGATGGTGATGGTGTCAGTGCCGGCGCCAGTGATCTTGGCGCCCATGGCGATCAGGAAATTCGCCAGGTCGATGACTTCAGGCTCGCGAGCGGCGTTTGCCAGTACGCTGCGGCCCTTGGCCAGAGCGGCCGCCATCATGATGTTTTCGGTACCGGTCACACTGACGGTGTCGAAGAAGAAGTGCGCACCGCGCAGGCCACCTTCAGGCGCCTTGGCCTTGATGTAGCCGCCTTCGACGTCGATGACCGCGCCCATGGCTTCGAGGCCACGGATGTGCAGGTCAACCGGACGCGAACCAATGGCGCAACCGCCAGGCAGTGCGACTTCGGCTTCACCGAAACGGGCAACCATCGGGCCCAGCACCAGGATCGACGCACGCATGGTTTTAACCAGTTCGTACGGAGCGATCAGGGTCTTGATGGTGCGCGGGTCGATTTCGACGCTGAGTTTCTCGTCGATCACCGGCTCGATGCCCATACGACCGAACAGCTCGATCATGGTGGTGATGTCGTGCAGGTGCGGCAGGTTGGCCACGGTCACCGGGCCATCGCACAGCAAGGTTGCAGCCAGGATCGGCAGGGCAGAGTTCTTTGCCCCGGAGATGCGGATTTCGCCATCAAGACGAACGCCACCGGTAATTATCAATTTATCCATAAGAATCTCGACGCCCTTGGGCTCAGGTGCGCTCGGCCCAGGCCGCGCTGCTGAAAAATTTCATAGTGACCGCATGGATGCTGCCATCGGTGATCCATGGGTTCAAATGGGCATAGATCTGCTGCTGACGCTTCACCGGGCTCAACGCCGCCAGTTCATCGCTAATCACGTTCAGCTGAAAGTTGCAGCCTTCGCCCTCGACTTCTACTAGGGTTCCTGGCAGCTTTCCTTCAAGGAAGCTCTTCACTTCTACGGCCTGCATGCTCAACCTCAATCGGCGCCCTGTGCGCGCGGGTCGGACATCATACAAAAAAGCCCCGCGCCTGCGAACCCCGCGAAGCAGGACTCTGACGGGGGGCTTCTTTATAGATGCGGTTAGGGATGCGCCAACAACTCGGTCAATTCGCTGACCTGAGCGATTTCGCGCATGTCTTCTGGCATCTTGCGGATGCTCAGCGCCTTCCCGGCCGCCTCGGCATCACGCATGAAACACAGCAGCAACGACAAGCCGACACTGCTGGACTTCAACACAGCCGAGCAATCGACCACCAGTGCAGCGGCCTTGCTGGATTTAATCAGCGCCTGCCCCTGCTTGCGCAAGCCGGGGCCGGTGCGGTAATCCAGCATGCCGCTAAGCGTCAGCTCGCCGGATTCGCTCATGCGAATGGCCGACACACTCATTGAGCTTGCGTCTCGGTTGTTTGCTTCTGACTGGCTTCCTTGGCTTTGGCGACTTCCCCGGCCCAACCATTGATGGTCTTGTCCAGGTCATTGCCATTGCGCTGCATCGCATCAGCGAACTGATCACGGAACAGCTTGCCAATGTTAATGCCGTTGATGATCACGTTGCGCAGTTTCCACTCGCCACTGATCTTTTCGAGTGTGTAAGACACAGGATAGATCGCGCCGTTGCTGCCTTTGACCGTCATGGCAACGCTTGTACGATCTCCCGACTCATCCTTGGCAGGGTCGACGACGATCCCCTGATTGTTGTATTCGAGCAAAGCGTTGCCATAGAACTGGAACAGACCCTTTTTGAAGTTTTCTTCAAAGGTCTTCATTTGCGCAGGCGTGGCTTTGCGCGAGTATTTGACCGTCATGATGCTCTTGGAAATGCCCTCGGCATCCACAACAGGTCCGACGATGGTGTCCAGCGCGGCATAAAAGTCTTTCGGATCCTGCTTGTACTTCTCTTTATTGGTCGCCAGATCGGCAAGTAACCGATTGGTGGTGTCCTGTACCAGTTCGTGCGCGGAAGGCGCCGCCACGGCGTTAGCCATCAACGGCAGGGCCGCGAGTAATACCAACAGGCCACGTCGCAAGGTAGAGATCATTCAAAAGCTCCTCATTTGGCGTCTTTACTAACGGTATTGAGCAGAAACTTACCGATCAGGTCTTCGAGTACCAGCGACGACTGGGTGTCGTGGATGGTTCCACCATCCTTGAGCAAGCCTTCTTCGCCGCCCACGCTGAGACCGATGTACTTCTCGCCCAACAGTCCAGCGGTCAGGATAGATGCAGTGGAGTCAGTCGGCAGGTTATCTACGCGTTTTTCCAGCTGCATGGTCACTCGACCGGTGAAACTGTCGCGGTCCAGATCGATCGCAGTGACCTTGCCGATGGTCACACCGGCCATGGTCACTTTAGCTCTGACAGTCAAACCGGCGATATTGTCGAAATACGCATAAAGTTTATAAGTGTCGGTGGTTGCGCTCGGGGACAGGCCACTCACCCGCAACGCCAGCAACAGCAAAGCCAGGATGCCAGCCAGCAAGAAAAGGCCGACACCGATTTCCAGGGTGCGGTTTTGCATCAGAAATCTCCAAACATCAAGGCGGTCAGAATAAAGTCCAGGCCGAGTACAGCCAAAGAGGCATACACCACGGTCTTGGTAGTGGCACGACTGATCCCCTCGGAAGTGGGCTCGCAGTCATAGCCTTGGAATACGGCGATCCAGGTCACGACAAAGGCGAAAACGATGCTTTTGATGATGCCGTTGAGCACATCGTCTGCAAAGGTCACGCTGTTCTGCATGTTGGACCAGTAGGAACCTTCATAGACACCCAGCCAGTCGACGGCCACCCACGAACCACCCCAGATTCCCACCACGCTGAAGATCATCGCCAGCACAGGCAGGGAAATGAAGCCGGCCCACAGGCGCGGGGCAATGATGTACTTGAGCGGGTCGACACCAATCATTTCCAGACTGGACAACTGCTCGGTGGACTTCATGTTGCCGATTTCGGCAGTCAATGCCGAACCAGCGCGCCCGGCGAACAACAATGCCGTGACCACGGGCCCCAGTTCGCGCAACAGCGTCAGCGCAACCATCTGGCCGACCGCCTGCTCCGAACCATAGCTGGATAGAATATTGAAGCCTTGCAGCGCCAGCACCATGCCGATGAATACCCCGGAGACCACGATGATCACCAGGGACATCACGCCCACCGAATGCAGTTGCTTGATCAGCAAGCCAAAACCGCCGCCAATGCCGCCCCGGCCAAGCAAGGCATGGAACAGGAATATCGCGGAACGGCCGAACACCCCCAGCACGTCAATGCCAGAGTGGCCGAACCGGCGAACCCGTTCTATTAGTGAAATCTTGCGCATCAACGCTTCCCCAGAAGATCTGCGCGGTAATCCGTCGCTGGAAAGTGATAGGCGACCGGACCGTCGGGCTCGCCTGTCATGAATTGACGGATGCGTGGCTCCTGCGAGTTCATCAGCTCCTCGGGAGTGCCCTGCCCCAACACCTGGCCTTCGCCGACGACATAGATGTAATCGGCGATGCTCGCGGTCTCGGCCAGGTCGTGGGAGACCACGATACTGGTGATGCCCAGCGCATCGTTGAGCAGGCGGATCAGGCGCACCAGTACGCCCATGGCGATGGGGTCCTGGCCGACAAAGGGCTCGTCATACATGAGGATCTGCGGATCGAGGGCAATCGCCCGGGCCAGCGCGACGCGACGCTTCATGCCGCCGGACAACTCGTCAGGCATCAGGTCGATGGCGCCACGCAAGCCCACGGCCTGCAATTTGAGCAGGACAATGTCCCGGATCATTTCTTCCGGCAGTTCGGTATGGACGCGTAGCGGAAAGGCGACGTTCTCGAACACATCGAGATCGGTGAACAGTGCACCACTCTGAAACAGCACGCCCATGTGCTTTCGCGCATCGAACAGATCACTGCGCGACAGTTTCGGCAGGTTCTGTCCATTGACCCAGACTTCGCCTTTGGTGGGCCGCAACTGTGCGCCCATCAGCCGCAACAGCGTAGTCTTGCCGCACCCGGAAGGCCCCATGATGCCGGTGACCTTGCCGCGCGGGATACGTATATCGACGTTATTGAAAATGCTGCGCGTTCCGCGCTTGAAGGACAGTCCCTTCAGCTCGACCGCGTAGGCTTTATCGGCACTCATCTAAACTCCTTGCGATGCAGCCTCTCACTCGGACGCCTGACTCTCTGACGAAAGCACATCCCTCCCGGGCAGGCCGAACTGGCGGCGAACTATATCACTGCAAAGGCCAAGCGCCCAAGGCCCAAGCCGGGCCATGTTCAGCAACATGACGGGGTAAAAGCTTACATTTAAGGGTATTGGGTAACCGGGAATGACAAAGCGTGACGAACTTGCGTGAGGGTTTCGATCATTACCGTTATAATCGCCGCCTTTTCATCAGGCTATACGATTTCTGACATGAGCCAATCCAGCGACCTGATTCAATCTGCCCAACGCACCATCCGCCTCGAACTGGAAGCCGTACAAGGCTTGTTGCCCCGTATCGACGCAGATTTCGTACGCGCTTGCGAGATGATTCTGGCCAGCAAAGGGCGCGTGGTCGTGGTCGGCATGGGCAAATCGGGGCACATCGGCAACAAGATCGCCGCCACCCTGGCCAGTACCGGCACCACGGCCTTTTTCGTGCACCCGGCCGAAGCCAGCCACGGTGATATGGGCATGATCACCCGCGACGACATCATCCTGGCGCTGTCAAACTCCGGCTCCACCAATGAAATCGTCACCCTGCTGCCGCTGATCAAACGCCTGGGCATTCAATTGATCAGCATGACCGGCAACCCTGACTCACCGCTGGCGAAGGCTGCCGAGGTCAACCTCAACGTGCACGTCGAGCACGAAGCCTGTCCGCTCAACCTGGCACCGACCTCGTCGACCACTGCCGCGCTGGTCATGGGCGACGCCCTGGCCGTTGCGCTGCTGGAAGCCCGCGGTTTTACCGCTGAAGATTTCGCCTTTTCCCACCCCGGCGGCGCGCTTGGCCGACGCCTGCTGCTGAAAGTGGAAACCGTCATGCACGCCGGAGCAGAACTGCCCCAGGTACAACGTGGCACGCTACTCAAGGACGCCTTGATGGAAATGACCCGCAAGGGCCTGGGCATGACCGCGATTGTGGAGGCCGACGGCAAACTGGCCGGGATCTTCACCGACGGCGACTTGCGCCGAACCCTTGACCGGACCATCGACATCCACCATACGACCATTGACGAGGTCATGACCGTTCACGGCAAGACCGCCCGTCCCGATATGCTGGCAGCCGAGGCCCTGAAAATCATGGAAGACCATCGAATCAATGCGCTGGTAGTGGTGGACAAGGAGGACCGTCCGATCGGCGCCTTCAACCTGTCCGATCTGCTGCGTGCAGGAGTAATGTGATGAGCACCGACCTGCTGCAACGCGGCAAGAATATCAAGCTGGCGGTTTTTGACGTCGATGGCGTACTGACCGATGGACGCCTGTACTTCCTCGAAGACGGCAGCGAATTCAAGACGTTCAACACCCTCGACGGCCAAGGCATCAAGATGTTGATGGCAGCCGGTGTGCAGACCGCTATCATCAGCGGCCGCAAGACCCCGGTGGTCGAGCGACGAGCGAAGAACCTCGGTATTCCACACGTGTACCAGGGGCGCGAAGACAAACTGGTGGTGCTCGACGAGCTTCTCGCCCAACTCAACCTAAGCCATGAGCAAGTTGCCTATCTCGGCGACGACCTGCCAGACCTGCCGGTGATTCGCCGCGTCGGCCTGGGCATGGCGGTGGCAAACGCTGCCAGTTTCGTCCGTGAACACGCCCACGGCATCACCCAGGCCCGCGGTGGCGAGGGTGCCGCTCGCGAATTCTGCGAATTGATCCTGCGCGCGCAGGGCCGCCTTGATGCGGCAAACGCCGCGTACCTGTGAGCCAACTATGCTGAGCAAAAAGTTTCGCAAATTCCTGGTGTTCGGTTGCATCGCAGCGATATTCGCGGCGGTCGGCTACTGGAACATCAGCCCGGAACGCTTCCTCGATCAGCCGGTGGCAAAGATCGATGAAACTGCGATCGACTATTACGCGATCAACGCCCACAGCGTGCAATACCTGCCGGACGGCAAACTGCAATACGAAATGACGTCCGACAAGGTTGAACACCTGAAAGCCACCGAAGTGACGCTGTTGACCAATCCCGACCTGAACATGTTCCGCGGCACCGAGTTTCCGTGGCATATCCAGAGCGAGCACGGCGAAGTGAATCCCGACGGCACTCAGGTCGAACTGATTGACTCGGTGCGCATCACGCGCTTCGACGAGAAAAACCGCAAGACCCTGATTACCAGCACCCGCATGACAGTGTTCCCGCAGCAGCAATATGCGCAGACCGAGCAACCCGTTAGAATCGACGGCGCTGGTGGTGTGTCGACTGGCAAGGGAATGAAAGCGTATTTGAAAGAAAGCAGGATACACCTGCTATCGAACGTAAGAGGACAGTATGAGGCTCGTTAAAACCCTCCCTATTTTGCTCGGTCTGAGCGCAGCACTGGGAAGCGTGAGCGCCTGGGCTCTGCAGACCGATCAAGCGCAGCCTATCCGCATCCAGGCCGACGACGCCCAGCTGGACGACAAGAATGGCATTGCCACCTATAAAGGTGACGTGATCATCACTCAGGGCTCGATGATCGTTAAAGGCAATACTGTGACCATCACCCGCACCCCGACCGGCGACATCGACGTGGTGACTTCGGTGGGCAACCTCGCCTATTTCGAGCAAATGCAAACCCAGGGCGACACCAAGCCTGTTCAGGGCTGGGGAGTGACTATTCAGTACCACGCCTCGCAAAACCGGGTCGTACTGATCGATCGTGCCAAAGTCATCGACAAGGACAACAACGTCACCCAAGGCGAGAAAATCGTCTACGACACGGTCAAAAAGCTTGCGAGCGCCGGTCGCGCGACGGGCAACAAGGTCACCGAGTCGCGTCCGCGCATTGACATGGTGATCCAGCCGAAGAAGAAAACCGACGAGCAAAAGGCCCAGTAATGGCAACTCTGAAAGCTCAGCATCTGGCCAAGAGCTACAAGAGCCGCCAGGTCGTGCGCGATGTCAGCCTGTCGATCGACAGCGGTCAGATCGTCGGCCTGCTGGGTCCCAACGGCGCCGGCAAGACCACCTGCTTTTACATGATTGTCGGTCTGGTACAGGCCGATCAGGGTCGCGTATTGATTGACGACATGGATGTCAGCCACCAGCCTATGCACGGTCGTGCGAAGGCCGGTATCGGCTATCTTCCGCAAGAAGCATCGATCTTCCGCAAACTCTCGGTAGCCGACAACATCATGGCGATTCTCGAGACCCGCAAGGAACTCGACAAGGCCGGTCGTCGCAAAGAGCTGGAAAGCCTGCTGCAGGAATTCCACATCAGCCACATTCGCGACAACCTCGGCATGAGCCTGTCCGGTGGTGAACGCCGCCGTGTGGAAATCGCCCGGGCACTGGCCACCAACCCGAAATTCATCCTGCTCGACGAACCATTCGCCGGCGTGGACCCGATTTCGGTGGGCGACATCAAACAGATCATCTATCACCTCAAGGCCAAGGGCATTGGCGTGCTGATCACTGACCACAACGTCCGTGAAACCCTGGATATCTGCGAAACCGCCTACATCGTCAACGATGGCCAGCTGATCGCCGAAGGTGACTCTGCCACCATCCTGGCCAACGACCTGGTCAAGGAAGTGTATCTGGGCCATGAATTCCGCCTGTAAGCACTGAGGTGTCTGGCTGGTTGCTCGGGCGCTTGCCTCGATAAAAAATCAACATTTTTTTATTGTTACAGCGCTCTAGGCAAACGCTGCAGTTTCGGGCATATAATTTGCTTATGTTTGGCGCTCCGGCGCCCTGTAGTGGATGGCGCATGTGCGCCGGCGAATAAGGTGTTAAGCCCCTGCCATGAAACCATCGCTAGTCTTGAGAATGGGCCAGCAGCTGACGATGACACCGCAGCTGCAACAGGCCATCCGCCTGCTCCAATTGTCGACCCTGGACCTGCAACAGGAAATCCAGGAGGCCCTGGAGTCCAATCCGATGCTCGAACGCCAGGAAGAAGGCGACGACTTCGATAACGCCGACCCCTTGGCCGATAAAGCCGAACAGCAACCCAACGTCGACATTCAGGAACCCTCCTACCAGGAAACCGCCCCGACGGTGGATAACCTCGAGGAAGGCGACTGGAACGAGCGCATCCCCAATGAACTGCCCGTCGATACCGCGTGGGAAGACGTCTATCAGACCAGCGCCAGCAGCCTGCCGAGCAACGATGACGACGAGTGGGACTTCACCACCCGGACATCGGCCGGCGAAAGCCTGCAAAGCCACCTGCTGTGGCAACTGAACCTGGCCCCGATGTCCGACACCGATCGCCTGATCGCCGTGACCCTGATCGACTGCATCAACAATCAGGGCTACCTGGACGAAACCCTCGAGGAGATTCTCGAAGCCTTCGACCCGGAACTGGACATCGAACTGGACGAAATCGAAGCCGTCCTGCACCGCATCCAGCAATTCGAACCTGCTGGCATCGGTGCCCGCAATCTGGGCGAATGCCTGCTGCTGCAATTGCGTCAGTTGCCCGCCAAGACGCCTTGGCTGGTCGAGGCCAAACGCCTGGTCACCGACTATATCGACCTGCTCGGCAGCCGCGATTACAGCCAGCTGATGCGTCGCATGAAGCTCAAGGAAGACGAACTGCGCCAAGTGATTGAACTGGTGCAGAGCCTCAACCCGCGCCCAGGCTCGCAAATCGAGTCCAGCGAAGCCGAATACGTCGTTCCCGACGTGATCGTACGCAAGGACAACGAACGCTGGCTGGTGGAACTGAACCAGGAATCCGTGCCACGACTGCGGGTCAATGCTCAATACGCCGGTTTCGTGCGCCGCGCCGACACCAGCGCCGACAACACCTTCATGCGCAATCAGTTGCAAGAGGCCCGCTGGTTCATCAAGAGCCTGCAAAGCCGCAACGAAACCCTGATGAAAGTAGCCACTCAGATCGTCGAGCATCAGCGCGGCTTTCTTGAATACGGCGACGAAGCCATGAAACCGCTGGTCCTGCATGACATCGCCGAAGCGGTGGGCATGCACGAGTCGACGATTTCACGGGTGACAACGCAGAAATTCATGCATACCCCACGGGGCATATATGAACTGAAATACTTTTTCTCCAGCCACGTCAGCACCTCCGAGGGCGGTGAATGCTCGTCCACGGCGATCCGCGCGATCATCAAAAAACTGGTTGCCGCGGAAAATCAGAAAAAGCCGTTGAGTGACAGCAAGATCGCTGGTTTACTGGAGGCACAAGGCATTCAGGTGGCTCGCCGCACCGTCGCCAAGTACCGCGAATCCCTCGGGATCGCGCCTTCGAGCGAACGCAAGCGGTTGATGTAGAGCCACGCCACAGCGTTCCAGTGGCAGGCATTTCTGCCTGCCGCTTTATGCACTGGCAACGAAGGAGAAGCTGTATGCAAGTCAACATCAGTGGACACCAACTGGAAGTGACCGAACCTCTTCGCACCTACATCGGCGAAAAACTCGAACGATTAGAGAGGCATTTCGACAAGATCACCAACGTGCAGGTCACGATGACGGTCGAAAAGCTCAAGCAGAAAATCGAAGCCACGCTGCATATTCCCGGCAATGAAGTAGTCGCAAACGCGGAGCATACCGATATGTACGCGGCGATCGACGCACTGACCGACAAGCTGGATAAACAACTCAAAAAGCATAAGGAAAAGACCCAAAGCCTCCTCCAGGGCGCGACCGGTCGTTAACACTCCCAACCCATGATCCGACTTGAAAGCATCCTGACCCCCGGCCGTTCCCTCGTGAACGTGCCGGGTGGCAGTAAAAAGAAAGCCCTCGAGCAAATTGCCAACCTTATCCACAAAGAAGTGCCGGATCTGGAGATGCAAGATGTCTTCGAGGCTCTGATTGCCCGTGAAAAACTCGGCTCAACCGGTTTTGGCAATGGCATCGCCATTCCCCACTGCCGCCTGAAGGGCTGCACCTCGCCCATCAGCGCCCTGATGCACCTTGATGCACCCATTGATTTCGACGCCATCGACGGTGCCCCGGTTGACCTGCTGTTCGTTCTGCTGGTCCCGCAAGCCGCTACCGATGCGCACCTGGAGTTACTGCGCCAGATCGCCAGCATGCTCGACCGCAAGGAAGTGCGCGAGAAACTGCGCAGTGCCCCGAGCAATGAAGCCTTGTATCAGGTTGTCCTGGACGAGCAAAACGGTCACTAATCATGCGCTTGATCATCGTCAGTGGCCGCTCCGGCTCAGGTAAAAGTACCGCACTCGATGTTCTCGAGGACAACGGCTACTACTGCATCGACAACCTGCCCGCCGGTCTGTTGCCGGAACTGGCCGAACGCGCGTTGATTCACACCGAGCTGGCACAACCGCTGGTTGCCGTATCCATCGATGCGCGTAACTTGCCGAGTCACTTGTCGCGGTTTCCCGAATTGCTGGAAGAAGTGCGCAGCCGGCATATCCAGTGTGATGTGCTTTATCTGGACGCCGACGAAGAAACCTTGCTCAAACGTTTCTCGGAAACCCGCCGTCGCCACCCGCTGAGCAATGCCAATCGCTCGCTGGCCGAGGCCATCAACGATGAGACCGCCCTGCTCGGGCCGATTGCCGACCTCGCCGATCTCAAAGTAAACACCACCAACCTGAACCTGTATCAGCTGCGAGATACCATCAAGCTGCGCCTGCTGAACCAGCCGGAACCCGGTACGGCGTTCTTGGTGGAGTCTTTCGGCTTCAAGCGTGGCATGCCGGTGGACGCTGATCTGGTGTTCGACGTGCGCTGCCTGCCGAACCCTTACTGGAAGCCAGAGTTGCGCGATCAATCCGGGCTCGACCAACCGGTTGCCGAGTACCTGGCGGCACAGCCGGACGTCGAAGAGATGTTCCAGGACATCTCCACCTACTTGTTCAAGTGGCTACCACGCTTCGCCGCCAGCAACCGCGCTTATGTCACCATTGCCATTGGTTGCACCGGCGGCCATCACCGCTCCGTCTACCTGACCGAACGTCTGGGCCAGGCCCTGCAAAAATCCCTGAAGAACGTCCAGGTTCGCCACCGCGACCTCAGCTAAAGGATTCACACCGCGATGCCTGCTCTGGAAATTGAAATCATCAACAAGCTGGGCCTGCATGCCCGCGCTTCTGCAAAATTCGTTGGCGTCGCCGGTGAGTTCAAGGATTGCACGATCAGAGTAGGACGCACGCCGGAATCCACGGTCGACGGAAAAAGCATCATGGCAATGATGATGCTCGCTGCAGGCAAGGGCACCAAAATCCACCTGAGCACCGAAGGTGAACAGGCTGATGAGGCGCTGCAGGCATTGGTTAATTTGATCAATGACTACTTCGGCGAAGGCGAATAACACTCGCCCTGTAGCAGCTGCCGAAGGCTGCGTTCGGTTCGGGCCGCGTTCGGACGCAGCAGTCGTAAATACACGCGCGGTTGAACTGACGCACCACAAATTTCGAACTGGCGACTGCTTCGTCCGAACGCGGCCCGAACCGAACCGAACGCAGGCTTCGCCAGCTGCTACAAAGTTCGTGCTCTGCAGCTAAGCCAACGCCGTATCCATCACCATCATCAAGCAAAACCCGATCAGCAACCCAAGACTTGCAAGCTTGTCGTGACCATTGCGGCGCGACTCAGGGATGACTTCATGGGTGACCACCAGCAACATTGCCCCGGCCGCCAGTGCCAACCCCAAGGGCAACAACAATTCGGCCAGGCTCACCAGCCAGGCACACAGCAACGCGAAGACCGGCTCGACCACCCCTGACGCAGCACCAATCAGGAACGCCTTGACCCGCGACATCCCTGCCCCGGCCAATACCAGCGCGATCACCAGACCTTCCGGCACATCCTGCAAGGCGATGCCCATGGCCAGGCTATCGGCGTCGGGCATGCCACCCCCCGCCGACACACCGACCGCCATGCCCTCGGGGATGTTGTGGGCAATGATCGCAAACACAAATAGCCAGATTCGCGGTGGAATCACCGGCCGTTCAAGAGTGCCAACCAACATTTCCGGGCTGGCTCCGGAGACCTTTCGATCCACCAGAAACAGCCCGAACGCCCCCAACATGATGCCGAAACTGATCAGTCCGCTGGCCGCCCAAGGCGTCAGCCCCAGGTTTTCAGCGGCAGAAATCCCAGGAACGATCAACGAAAACGCTGTCGCCGCGAGCATTACCCCGGCCCCGAAGCCAAGCAGTGAATCGCTGACCGCCTGGGGCATCCGTCGAATCACCAGCACGGGCACCGCGCCCAAGGCAGTGCCCAAAGCGCAGATCGCCCCACCTTGCAGCGCGCGCAGCAGTTTCGGCTCGAGGTCCAGCCACGCCAAGCCTTGGGCAACCAATAACGTCATGCCTGCCAGCAGTAACAGCGATCCGAATGCGTAACGAAACATTCGTCCACTTCCGATCGCCAGTGTTTCAGTGCCCATAGCCAGCCTTGGATTGTTTTTGCAGAAGTCTTAAACCAGTGCAGCCTGATAGCGCGCAGCGACTTCAGGCCAATTGATCACGTTGTAGAACGCGTTGATGTATTCCGGGCGACGGTTCTGGTACTGCAGGTAATAAGCGTGCTCCCAGACATCCAGGCCGAGGATTGGCGTATTGCCGTTCATCAATGGACTGTCCTGATTGCCGCTGCTTTCAACGACCAGTGTCTTTTGCGGCGTCACACTGAGCCACGCCCAGCCACTGCCGAAACGAGTCAGCGCGGCTTTGGTGAAGGCTTCCTTGAAACTGCTCAGGCCGCCCAGTTGCTCATCGATCGCCTCAGCCAACGAGCCTTCAGGATTGCCGCCGCCGTTGGGCGCCATCACTTCCCAGAACAGCGAATGGTTGGCATGCCCGCCGCCCTGATTAATCACCGCCGCGCGCAGCTTCTCCGGTAGTTGCTGGACAGCAGACACCAGTTTCTCCACCGGCCACTCGGCAAACTCGGTGCCTTCCACCGCAGCGTTGAGGTTGTTGATGTAGGTCTGGTGATGCTTGGTGTAGTGGATTTCCATGGTCTGCGCATCGATGTGCGGTTCCAGGGCGTCGTAGGCGTAGGGCAAGGCAGGCAAGGTAAAAGCCATTTCAATGAACTCCATGATGTAGGGGCGCAGGCGAGGCGGCATCGATGTGCAGCAATCGATGCGTACGCGGGTATTCGCCGTGTTCGCTGATGAAGTTCAGCAGCTCGACGTAGGTTTTACTGCTCTGGCGCAATGCTGCTTCACGCAGGGCTGGCGACAGTCGCGGATCCTGCATGGTCTGCAACAACCGTTGATGGATGGCGCACAAGTACTCGGCGCTCTCCTCCGGCTGGTTCAGACGCAAATGCAGATCCGCCAGGTTGTGGTGGGAAATCACGCAGGCCGCGACCGCCTCGTCGGCATCTGCCCAGCGCTCGAACAACACCTAGGCCAGGGCCAATGCCTGCAAGTAAGCCTCGCGGGCATCGACGTATTCGCCCAGCATGAAACAACGATTTGCCCGTTCGATCGTGCGTTTCCAGTGTTCCATGGTGAACCTCCAAAGCGGTTGCGGTGGTTACACGCCGCCTGCGGTGAGCTTTTCCGGGTCCAGCAAGACCTCAAGCTGGCTGCGCGTCAGATCGGTGTGTTCCAGAGCGACATCGATCACCGGCCGGCCCTGTTGATAGGCCTTCTTGGCGATCTCCGCGGCTTTTTGGTAACCAATGATCGGGTTGAGTGCGGTGACCAGGATCGGGTTACGCGACAGCGCTTCCTTCAGCCTGGCTTCGTTGACCTTGAAGCTGGCGATGGCCTTTTCACCCAGCAGATGGCTGGAGTTGGTCAGCAACTCGATGCTGCTCAGCAGGTTCTGGGCGATGATCGGCAGCATCACGTTCAGCTCGAAATTGCCCGACTGACCGGCAATGGTGATGACCGTGTCATTGCCGATGACCTGAGCGGCGACCATGGCGGTCGCTTCCGGGATCACCGGGTTGACCTTGCCAGGCATGATCGAAGAACCCGGCTGCAAGGCTTCGAGCTCGATTTCACCAAGACCGGCCAGCGGGCCGGAGTTCATCCAGCGCAGGTCGTTGGCGATTTTCATCAGCGAAACGGCCGTGGCCTTGAGCTGACCGGAAACACTGACCGCCGTGTCCTTGGAGCCGATCAGCGCAAACAGATCCTCGCCCGGTTTGAATTGCACTCGGGTCAGCTTGCTCAGTTGCTCACTGAAACGCGCCGCGAATTGCGGATGAGCGTTGATTCCGGTGCCCACTGCCGTGCCGCCCTGAGCCAGGGATTGCAGACTCGGCAGCAGATCCTGCAGATGACCGATGTTGGCCTTGAGCTGCTGCGCCCAACCGTTGAGCACCTGGCTCATGCGCACCGGCATCGCGTCCATCAAGTGAGTGCGGCCGGTTTTGACGTGGTGATGAACCTCATCGGCCTTGCGCTCGATCACCTGAACCAAACGCACCAGCGCCGGCAACAATTGCTCGTGCAACGCCAACGCAGCACTGACGTGGATGGTGGTCGGGATGATGTCGTTGCTGCTTTGGCCGCAATTGACGTGATCGTTGGGGTTCACCGGCTCGCCGAGCAGGCGGCTGGCCAGGGTGGCGATCACTTCGTTGGCGTTCATGTTCGAACTGGTGCCGGAACCGGTCTGGAAGATATCCACCGGAAAATGCTGCATGAAGTCGCTTTGGAGCAGACCCAGCGCCGCATCGACGATGGCTGTGCCCTGGGATTCGCTGATTTGTTCGAGCTCGACGTTGGCTCGGGCAGCGGCGGCCTTGGCCAGGATCAGCGCGCGAATGAACTGCACGGGCATTGGTTTGCCGCTGATGGGAAAGTTATCCACCGCGCGCTGGGTCTGCGCGCCATAGAGCGCATCCACTGGGACCTGAAGTTCGCCCATGCTGTCGCGTTCAATGCGTGTCTGAGGGTCTGTCATCAGTTATTTCCTATGCCGCGTTGTGTATGAAAGCGGGCCAGGCAAGGCGCAGTCCGCTGGTAATGTTTTTCCCTTGCCAAGGACTGCAACGCAGTCTGGCCCGCTTTCAGACACAACCCGGAGGGCCGGGCCTGCTGTGGCGCAGGGCTGCGTTGCTCGGAGCTTATTTGGAATGACCAAACCACGCTCCTCGCGCCTTGCCCTGCACCACAGCAGGCCCGGCGCGGCATAGGAAATAACTGATGACAGACCCTACTCATCAGAAAATCCTTGCACCTGTTCTATGAGAGGAATCGAGGGCTGCAACTCGCAGGTCGCCAGTTGCCAGGTGTAGCTCTGCCAGCGCTTGAGGCGGCATTTGCACAATGAGAGGCGTTCCAGGTCGCGCAACGGCCGCCAGGCCTGGTCCAGACAAAAGGTGCGCCAGTGCCAGGGCAGCGCGACATCGGCGGCGGTGTCGAGTAACAGGCGCAAAGAAGTTTCGGCGATGGTCCAGGGAGAGGTTGCCGTGCAACAGGCGAGATAACGACCTTCGGCCAGGTAATGTTCGATCAGGCGGGGCTCGTCAGGGTCCATCGCGCAACGGATCTGGCGACTCATCCAGCGCCAGCTTTCGAGGTAAGGCTGCTCGTGCAAGGCAGAACTCATGATCCGGGCCCATTCGGTAATGAGATTTATTATTAGATGATAATGAGAACCAAAACAACCCCGGCGAAATACATGCTGTTCAATGTGGGAGCGAGCTTGCTCCCACAGGGGACTGCGCAAGGCGCATAAAAAAAGGCGCGCCACCCAATGGGTGGCGCGCCTCTTTTGTATCGGTGGGTTTAGCTACCCGCCACCGTCATGCGTTCTATCAGCACAGAACCTGTACGGATGTTGCTGCGCAGTTCCAGGTCATTACCCACCGCAACGATCTGTTTGAACATGTCACGCATGTTGCCGGCGATGGTCACTTCCTGGACCGCAAACTGGATTTCGCCGTTCTCGACCCAGTAACCCGCCGCGCCACGGGAGTAATCGCCAGTGACCATGTTCAGACCCTGACCCATCAATTCAGTCACCAGCAGGCCGCGACCCATACGGCGCAGCAAGGCTGCCTGGTCTTCGTCGCCATGGGTGACGAACAGGTTGTGCACGCCGCCGGCGTTGGCGGTGCTCGGCATGCCGAGTTTGCGGCCGGAGTACGTGCCAAGGATGTACGACACCAACTCGCCTTTTTCGACGAACGGTTTGGCGTAAGTTGCCAGACCATCACCATCGAACGCCGAACTGCCCATGGCCCGCATCAAGTGCGGACGCTCATCGATGGTCAGCCATTCCGGGAACAGTTTCTGCCCCAGCGTACCTTCAAGGAACGAGGATTTGCGATACAGGCTGCCGCCGGAGATCGCCGAGAGGAAACTGCCGAACAAACCACCGGCCAGCTCCGCGGAAAACAGCACCGGCACTTCGCAGGTCGGCACCGGGCGCGCGCCCAGACGGCTCGCCGCTCGTTGCGCGGCACGCTGGCCGATGCTCACCGGGTCGGCCAGCAAGTTGCCCTGACGGTTCACGTCGTACCAGTAATCGCGCTGCATCTGGCCGTCGGCCTCGGCGATCATCACGCAGCTCAGGCTGTGCCGGGTCGACGCGTAACCGCCGATAAAACCATGGCTGTTGCCATAAACACGGCAGCCCTGATGGGTGCTGAGGGTGGTGCCATCGGCGTTCTTGATCCGGCTGTCGGTGGCAAACGCCGCCGCTTCACAGGCCAGGGCCTGCTCGATGGCTTGCTCCGGGGTGATGTCCCATTCGTGGAACAGATCGAAATCCTGCAGATCCTTGGCCATCAGCGCGGCGTCTGCCAGGCCCGAAGCTTCGTCTTCCGACGTGTGCTTGGCGATGGCCAGCGCGGCGGCGACGGTTTCGCGAATCGCCTCCGGGCCGCTGGCGGATGTGCTGGCCGAGCCCTTGCGCTGGCCAACGTACAAGGTGATGCCGAAACCCTGATCGCGGTTGAATTCGACGGTTTCGACTTCACGCTGACGCACCGAGGTCGACAGGCCCTGCTCCAGGGACACCGCCACTTCACAGGCACTGGCACCCTGGCGCTTGGCTTCAGCGATGATCTGCTCGACTTGTTCTTGCAGTGCCGGCAACGCTTGTGGGCCGACGCTTTCAACTGCACTCATGCTGTTCTCCACTCAAATTCTGCTTTCGGCTGGGGCCTTCGAGCGACCGGGCCGGACAAGCGGCCCCCGACTGGTTATCATGGCGGCGTTTCTTTGCGGACGGCCACCATGGTTGATTCTTACGACGACTCCCTCGATACGGGAGAAAAAAGCAAATCCCAGGTTAAACGCGAGCTTCATGCTCTGGTTGACCTCGGCGAGCGCCTTACAACGCTCAAGCCTGACTTGCTGGCAAAACTGCCGTTGACCGACGCTATGCGCCGGGCACTGGCCGATGCGCCCAAGCACACCGCGAATATCGCGCGTAAACGGCACCTTATGTTCATCGGTAAACTGATGCGCGATCAGGACACTGACGCCATTCTGACTCTGCTCGATCAACTCGATGCCTCCACTCGGCAGTACAACGAACGTTTCCATGGCCTGGAACGCTGGCGTGATCGCTTGATCGCTGGCGACGATGCGGTCCTGGAGAAGTTCGTGGTCGACTACCCGGAGGCTGATCGTCAGCAATTGCGCTCCCTGATCCGTCAGGCCCAGCACGAACTGGCGACCAACAAGCCACCGGCATCGAGCCGTAAAATCTTCAAGTACATCCGTGAGCTGGACGAGACTCAACGCGGTCTGCGTTAAGTCCCGAATCGGGTGAGTCGCTACGCGGTTCACCCGAAGCTCCATCCCTCAAGATCCTGTGCCACCCACAGTGATCGCATCGATTTTCAGCGTTGGCTGGCCGACACCCACCGGCACCGACTGCCCATCCTTGCCACACGTCCCGACGCCGCTGTCCAGCGCCAGATCGTTACCGACCATCGACACCTTGCTCATCGCTTCAGGGCCATTGCCGATCAACGTCGCGCCTTTGACCGGGGCAGTAATCTTGCCGTCTTCGATCAGGTAAGCCTCGCTGGTGGAGAACACGAACTTGCCGCTGGTGATGTCCACCTGACCGCCGCCGAGGTTGGCGCAGTAGATGCCGCGCTTCACCGAGGCGATGATTTCTGCAGGGTCGCTTTCGCCAGCCAGCATGTAGGTGTTGGTCATGCGCGGCATCGGCAGGTGCGCGTAGGATTCGCGACGACCGTTACCGGTACGGGCCACACCCATCAGACGGGCGTTGAGCTTGTCCTGCATATAGCCTTTGAGTACGCCGTTTTCGATCAGTGTCGTGCACTCGGTCGGGGTGCCTTCATCATCGACGCTCAGGGAACCGCGACGCCCGGCCAGCGTGCCGTCATCGACGATGGTGCAAAGCTTGGACGCAACCATCTCGCCCATGCGCCCGCTGTAGGCGGAACTGCCCTTGCGGTTGAAGTCGCCTTCCAGACCGTGGCCGACTGCTTCGTGCAGCAACACGCCGGACCAACCCGAACCCAGCACCACCGGTAACGTACCGGCCGGCGCAGGGATGGCTTCCAGATTCACCAACGCCTGACGCAACGCTTCACGGGCGTAGCTCATGGCGCGGTCATCGCTGAGGAAATAACGGTAATCGGTACGACCGCCACCGCCATGACCGCCGCGCTCACGGCGACCGTTCTGCTCGACGATCACGCTGACGTTAAAGCGCACCAACGGCCGTACATCGGCAGCCAGGCCGCCATCGGTGGAAGCCACGAGGATTCGTTCCCAGACACCGGCCATGCTCACGGTGACTTGCTGGATACGCGGGTCGAGGGCGCGAGTCGCGACGTCGATACGCTTGAGCAGTTCGACCTTCTCGGCACGGGTCATCACTTCCAACGGGTTGTCCGGCCCGTACAACTGGGCGACATCCTGGGTCGTGAACGCTTGCACCGTGCCGTTCTGACCGGCGCGGGAGATCGAACGCGCCGCACGGGCCGCGGCGCCGAGGGCTTCGAGAGTAATGGCATTGCTGTAGGCAAAACCGGTTTTCTCACCCGATTGCGCGCGCACGCCGACACCTTGGTCGAGATTGAAGCTGCCTTCTTTGACGATCCCGTCTTCCAGCGCCCAGGACTCGGAAATCTGCCCCTGGAAATACAGGTCGGCAGCATCGATGCCCGGGCCGGCCAGATCGCCGAGCACCCCTTGCAGGCTCTCGATTGTTACGCCGCCGGGCGCCAGGAGGTGTTCACTGACTGAGGACAACAACTCGCTCATATGCTTTACGCCTTAAATTCATCGTTCTGAGGCAGGTCGCCGGGCGCCCTGCGAGAAAAATCGCCGGTGACTGGACACCGGCATCCGCGCCCTGATGGACGCCTGTTCGCTGCTATCGCGTTCGGCCAGCAGCACGGCCTCGCCTTGATCCTGTTGCGCCAGCACACGTCCCCACGGGTCGACAATCGCGGCATGGCCAAAGGTTTCTCGCGGCCCCGGATGCGTCCCACCCTGGGCAGCCGCGAGCACATAACATTGAGTTTCGATGGCCCGCGCGCGAATCAACACCTCCCAATGCGCCGCGCCGGTCACCGCGGTAAAGGCCGACGGCGCGGTAATCAACTCCGCACCGGCCGCGCGTAACTCACTGTACAGCTCCGGGAAGCGCAGGTCGTAACACACTGTCAGCCCGACTCGACCGACAGGCGTGTCCGCCACGACAACCCCACTGCCATAAGCATAGTCATCGGATTCGCGATAACGCCCGCGATTGTCCGCCACATCGACGTCGAAAAGGTGCAACTTGTCATACCGTGCAACGGTTTCGCCGTGGTCATCCACCAGCAACGAGCAGGCATGCACTTTGGCCGTCGGTTGATCCACCGGCGGCAACGGCAATGTGCCGGCCACTATCCATAACTTGAGGTCGCGGGCGGTCTGTTTCAACCATGGCAGGATCGGGCCTTCGCCCAATGCCTCGGCGCGGCCAATGTCGGCGATGTCGCGACGGCCCATGGCGGCGAAGTTTTCCGGCAGTACGGCAAGCTGCGCACCACTGGTCGCCGCTTGCTCGAGCAGCCGACGGGCCTGGGCCAGATTGGCCAGCACATCGCTCTGGCTGACCATTTGAATCACCGCTACAGACATGGCCTTTTCCTGATCTGGAATCAACACATACCTGTAGGAGCTGACGAGTGAAACGAGGCTGCGATTTTTTGATCTTGATCTTAAAAGGAAAAATCAAAAGATCGCAGCCTCGTTTCACTCGTCAGCTCCTACAGGGACTTACGGCCATGCTACTCCATCGGCCTTAGGCGTGGCGTTGTCAAAAAGGCTTGTCGAAGGTGATTTTCGGCTCTTTCCACGGCCCCTTGACGGTGTATTGGACGCTGGCGAAACGCGCCACACGGTCACCGATCAGCTTATCGATCAGGAACAGCGCGCCGCCGATAGCCGGTGCACCGACGATCAGCGCGGCAATCGGCAGGTTGTTGGTCACAGGTAACGTCACCAGCAACTTGGCATCGACCTTATCGCCCACCAGGTCCAGCGTCCCGTTGAGTTCGATGTTGCTCGACGGACCGGTCAACAGGATCGGCTCACGCGTCACGTATACGCCGTTGTTCGCGACCAGCAGGCCTTTGACCCGGTCGTAACTCAAGCCTTTGCCGAACAGGTCGGAGAAGTCCAGGCGCAGCCGGCGGCCGATGGAGTTGAAGTTCAGCAAGCCAAACACGCGCAATGCCTGGGCGCTGCCCTCAACTTCAACGAACTGGCCTTTATTCAGCGAAGCATCGAGGGTTCCAGAGAAGCGCTTGGTGGCCAGCCAGGCCGGCGAACCGGGCCAGCGACCATCGACATTCATATGAAAATCTTCACTGGTGACACTCGGCGCAAATCCCCAGCCCTTCAGCACATCGGCGAGATTCTTGCCGCTGATCCGGCCTTTGTACCAGCTGCTGCTGGAACCGGGCATACCTTCCCAACCGCCGCTGCCCTGCAGGAGAATGCCCTTGAGGCCCAGATCCAGCGTGGTAAACGCAATGCCCTTGGCGGTCGGACGAACTTTCAGATACCAGGCCCCGACGAGGTCGTTGCCCTGGAACAGCTGATTGATGGTGATATCCAGTGCCGGGATCTTCGTCGGATCCACCGAGGCCAGCGGATCTGGCGAGTTTTCGTCGGCCAGGACCGTCGGGTCTGGCGCCGGCAAACGCACGTATTGCAGATTGATCGCAATCGGCGTGGCTTTCGCATCGGGGATGCTGGCGCTGCCCTTGACCTGCTGACTGTCGAGTTGCAAGGCCCATGTGGCAGGTTTGCGGTTCAACTGCACCGACGCCTGATCGAGCGTAGTGCCGACACCGCTGAGCTTGCCAATCTTGAAATCCGCGCTGCTGAGCAACTGTTTGGCGTTGCCGCCCGGATCCTGGCCGGCGTACTTGTCTACCAGGTCCTTCCAGGGGCCGACGTCCAGTTCCGACAGCACACCGCGCACCCGCAGGCCTTTGGCGCCGGGTAACACGGCATTGCCGCCCCCCAGGAACAACTCACCGCGACCGTCGGCAAAGTTGCCGGCCGGCGCCGCAAACGTGAAGTTCGCCAGCTCACCGTAGTTGACCCAGTAGCGTCGCTCCGGCCCCTGCAGCGTCATGCGGAACGTGGTGTCGCGACCGACGTCGGCTGCCATGCCGAACGGCGCCGGCAAATCGATTGCTACGCCCTTGAGGTTGGAGCTGACCATCAATTGACTGTCGGCCCCATCAAGGTTCAGTTGCAGCTGATAAGGGATCACACCGGACACTGGCAACGGCTGAGTAACACTCAGCCAGTCCGTCAGTCTCTTGACCTCGACCTGGCCCGAGGCAGCGACGCGAGTCTTGAGGTTGCCGGGGCCGCCATCGGCGAAAATCTGTGCGGTGACAGGTTTATCAAAAGCGCGCGCGGTGATGTTTTGCCCACTCAAACCCTTGGTGCTGTCGAAACGGAAATCGCCCTTGAGCTGAGTCAGCTCCAGGGTTGGCTCGGCCAGTTTCAGACGGGCCTTGGCGGTCTTGAAGTCGACGAGGATCTTCGGCTGCTCGCCTTTGACCAGCGGAATATCCAGTTTCAGTTTGCCTTGCAGATCGCCTTCACCTTCCCAACCGGCAAAGGTGGCTGCGGTGCCGATCGGCGCTTCCTGGAGAATCTTCAGGCCATCGCCCAACCCGCCCGCGAATCCGCCGTCGAGGAACAGATGGACGTTTTGCCCTGCTGGCACATGGGGAATATTGACGTAAATGTCGCTGACCTCGGTATTGAGCAATTGACCCTTGCTGGCCAGTATCCGCACACCGCTGTCTTCAACAAACACGTCACCCGTGACCTTGCTGACATGTGGCCAGCCTGGCTGGAAGGCCAGTTCCGCATCGTGAACCTTGAAGAACAGACTGATGCTGCGGGCAGTCTCGGCGGCCCCGTGGTTCAGCGAACCCTGGTACTGGAAGAAGCCTTCGTCCACCGCACCTTTGAGAATCGCCGTACGCAGCCATTCGTCCAGCCCCGGGCTGAGCATTGTCGGCAAGTACTTGGCGGTGTAACGACCGTCGCCGTCCACCAGACCGACCCGCAGGTCCATGTAGTCTTCCTGGGTGTGGTCGAAATGCAGGCGGATCAGGAAGTCGCCAGCAATCTTGCCCTCCTCGCCCAGCACCTTCAGGTATGGCGCGATCAAGGTGAAGGCTTCTTTGTCGAGCTTCCAGGTCAGTCGGGCATTGGCCTGAATGTACTGCCATGGCTTGGCGAAGATCGGGTCCAGGTGCAGGGAAAAATCCTTGCTGTCCATGCGCAGCTCGCCACCACCCAGATCACCGCTGATGCTGCCACTGACATTTCGCGCCGCCGGAGCGCCGTGATAGGCATCGAAGCCGACCCGATCCAGGTTGGCGGCAAAGCTGAATTTGCTGTCGTCGGTGGCATTGGGCCGGAAGTCGATCAGCACGTTGCGCAGGCCGCCGGTCACTTTGAGTCGCTCGACGGCGGTGGCGATGCCTTCGGGCAGCGGCCCCAAGGCATTCAGTATCGGGGTGATCGGGGTGAGATCGAGACGGTCGGCTTGCAGATGCCAAAGCTCTTCAGTCTTGTCGGTCGCCGCATTTTGTTTGAGTTGCAGATGCGATTCCCAACGGGTCTCGCCAAGGTTCATAGCTAGCGAATCCAGGGTAACCAGCACGCCTTCGGAGCTGCGCTGAAAATAGCCATTGAGCGCTAGATTGTTGATCTGGATCGGCTTGCGCTCGCCGTACGCGCCCTTGAGTTGCGGCGCGTTCAAGCGAATCGCAGCACTTTGCAGGGCGCCCCTGTTCCAGTTCACCCAAAGCTCGCCGCCGGCCTTGAACTCGGAAAAATTCCATTGTTGGGTCAGGCGCTCAGGCAACCATTTCGACCAGTCGCTTTGCGGCAGGCTCAAATAAGCTTCGGCCTCGCCGTCTTTCCATTCGCTGGCGCGCAGACGGGTACGCAGATTGATGGCCACCGGTTGTCCGTCGGGCAGGGTCAAACGGGCGTCGAGTCGCTGGCGGGAGACGCCAGTTTTCAGATTCAACCCGACGTAAGTCAGGGTCAGCGGCTGCTCTTGCAGTGGCTGCAAAGTGACCTGGCTATCGAGTACCGACAGTTGCTGAACCCTCTGCATGCGATTGAGCATTTGTTCAGGATCCAGCGGCTGATCCTGCTGCACCGGCAAACCTTCCAGCGCCCAAGTCCCGTCCTCGCTTTCCTTGAAGCTGATCTTCAGGCCGCTGAGTTCCAGGTGAGCGATGCGCACTTCACGAGCCAGCAGACTGGCCCACAGATCCGGCACCGCGCGCACCTGATCCAGCCGCAGGGCATTGGCGCCCTCGCCGACCATCACATCGTGAGCCAGCATGATCGGCGCAAAGCCGCTCCAGTTGCCTTCCAATTCGCCGATAGTCAGCGGCATGCCCAAGGCAGCGCTGGCTTTGGCTTCGACTTCGGCACGGTACTCGGCCACCAGCGGCGTCAGCTCTCGGCCGAGGCTGACGTATAACGCCATCAACACCAATGCCAACGCACACAGCCCCAGCCCCCAGCGGGTCAGTGCGGCCAAAATGCGTGTCAGACGTTCCATGTCAGTTGGCTCCCATGGCAAAAATACTGCAAAAAGCTGAGGCCAGCCGTTCTAACAGGGTTGAATTACAGCGATTCAGAGCAGCACCACGTCGTATTGTTCCTGGGAATACATGGTTTCCACCTGGAACCTGATGGTGCGCCCGATAAAACCTTCGAGCTCGGCGACATTGCCCGATTCTTCATCGAGCAAACGGTCGACCACTTTCTGGTTTGCCAATACACGATAGCCTTCCGCCTGATAGGCGCGAGCCTCTCGGAGGATTTCGCGGAAAATCTCGTAGCAAACGGTTTCCGGCGTCTTGAGCTTGCCGCGACCCTGACAGCTGCTGCACGGCTCGCACAGCACTTGTTCAAGACTTTCACGGGTACGCTTGCGGGTCATCTGCACCAGGCCCAACTCGGTGATGCCGATGATGTTGGTCTTGGCGTGATCGCGCTCCAGTTGCTTCTCGAGGGTGCGCAGCACCTGACGCTGGTGCTCTTCATCTTCCATGTCGATGAAGTCGATGATGATGATCCCGCCCAGGTTGCGCAGGCGCAGCTGGCGAGCAATGGCGGTCGCGGCTTCGAGGTTGGTCTTGAAAATGGTTTCTTCGAGGTTGCGATGACCGACGAACGCCCCGGTGTTGACGTCGATGGTGCTCATGGCTTCCGCCGGATCGACCACCAGGTAACCGCCGGACTTCAGCGGGACTTTGCGCTCCAGGGCCTTCTGGATTTCGTCTTCGACGCCGTACAGGTCGAAGATCGGCCGCTCACCCGGGTAATGTTCAAGACGATCGGCGATTTCCGGCATCAGCTCGGCGACGAACTGTGTGGTTTTCTGGAAGGTTTCCCGGGAGTCGATCCGGATCTTCTCGATCTTCGGGCTCACCAGATCACGCAAGGTGCGCAGCGCCAGGCCGAGGTCTTCGTAGATCACACTCGGTGCGCTGATGGTTTTGATCTGCTCGTTGATCTGATCCCAGAGCCGACGCAGGTAGCGGATGTCCATGAGGATTTCATCGGCACCGGCACCTTCGGCAGCGGTACGCAGGATGAAGCCACCGGCCTCTTGGATGCCTTCTTTGGCCACGCAATCAGTGACCACTTGTTTGAGACGTTCACGCTCGGCTTCGTCTTCAATCTTCAACGAAATGCCAACGTGTGCAGTGCGCGGCATGTACACCAGATAACGCGATGGAATCGACAACTGAGTCGTCAGGCGTGCGCCTTTGGAGCCGATCGGGTCCTTGGTCACTTGCACCACCAGGCTCTGACCCTCATGAACCAGAGCGCTGATGCTCTCGACCGCAGGGCCTTCGCGCAGGGAGATTTCCGAGGCGTGAATGAACGCGGCGCGGTCCAGTCCGATGTCGACGAAAGCCGCCTGCATGCCGGGTAATACCCGCACGACCTTGCCTTTATAGATGTTGCCGACGATCCCGCGCTTTTGCGTGCGCTCGACGTGGACCTCTTGCAGAACACCGTTTTCAACCACCGCCACGCGCGATTCCATCGGCGTGATGTTGATCAGGATCTCTTCACTCATGGCAGGGTCTCGTTCAGGCATGTTCACGATAATGGCCGCATCTTGTCAGTACGACGCTCAACGCGCGTTAAGGGTTTGCCAACAGGGTATGCCGAAATGGCCAAGCAGCTCAGCGGTTTCGCACAGAGGTAGTCCGACCACCGCCGAGTAACTGCCATTGAGCCCGGCGACAAACACCGCGCCGAGCCCTTGAATGCCGTAGCCGCCGGCCTTGTCCTGCGGCTCGCCGCTGGCCCAGTAGGTCACCGCTTCATCACGACTGATGTTGCGAAAACGCACCAGACTGCTCACCACCCGAGACTCGCAACGCTCACCATCGAGCACCGCAATCGCCGTCAGGACTTCATGCTCACACCCGGACAACATCATAAGCATGGCGCACGCCTCGGCTTCATCAACCGGCTTGCCGAGAATTTTTCCGTCCAGCACCACGGCGGTGTCGGCGCCCAGCACGCAAAAATCTGCGGCGGACACGACAGTCCCGCGCCCGGCCTCGGCTTTGCCGCACGCCAGGCGCTCGACATAGGCCGAAGGGGATTCATTTTCTAAAGGGGTTTCATCGATGTCCGCGCTGATGGCGGAGAACGGCACGCCGATCTGCGTGAGCAGTTCACGCCGACGCGGCGAGCCTGAGGCGAGGTACAACAACTTCATCAAGACATCTCCCTTGTCGAGGTGCGGGCAAATGCCTGACCGAATTAATTGATTTTGTAGCGTCGACGCAAACCGCGCAAACCGTAGCTGATCCACGGCCAGAGCAATGCGCTGACCAGTGCCGGCAAGACCAGCGCCAGCGTCGGCTGACGATTGCCGGTCAGGGCGCTGAGCCATAGTTGAACAAGCTGCGCGAGGCCGAAGATCACCAGGATCACCAGGCTCTGTTGCCACATCGGGAACATGCGCAGACGCTGTTGCAGCGCCAGCACCAGGTACGTGATCAGCGTCAGGATCAATGCGTTCTGGCCCAGCAGCGTGCCATAAAGCACGTCTTCGGCCAGGCCCAGGCACCACGCGGTGACCATCCCGACTTTCTGCGGCATGGCTAACGCCCAGAATGCCAGCAGCAAGGCCAGCCACAGTGGACGGAGGATTTCCATGAATTGTGGCAGCGGCGAAACGCTGAGCAGCATACCTATGGCGAATGTCAGCCAGACCATCCAGTCGTTTCGGGAGGCAGTAGCACCAACCATTATTCTCGTCCCCCAGTGGTAGCCGGCGCAGAGACAGGCGGTTTGGCTGCAGGCTTCACGGCAGCGGGTGGCGTGGCCGGCGGTTTAGCAGCCGCAGGCTGCGTCGCGGGAGGCTTGCTGGCGGCAGGTTTCGCAGGAGCAGGATGAGTTGCCGCAGGTTTGGGCAGGGTTGTAGCCGCTGGGGTAGCCGTCGGCGCAACCGGAGTCACGGGTGCAGCGACAGCAGCCGGGACGATGGCAGGTTTCGGCACTGTCGCTGGAATGATTGGTCCACCACCGTGCTGGTCCAAGGCTTCTTGAGCCTGGGCAGCTTCGTTGGCGCGCTCTTCGGCCGTGCGGCCGTCGGTGAACACCAGCAACAGGTAACGGCTGCGGTTCAAGGCGGCGGTCGGCACGGCACGCACAATAGCGAACGGCTGACCGGAATCGTGAATCACTTCCTTGACCGTCGCTACCGGATAACCCGCCGGGAACCGCTGACCCAGACCAGAGCTGACCAGCAGATCGCCTTCTTTAATGTCGGCGGTATCGGCCACGTGACGCAGCTCCAGGCGTTCCGGGTTACCGGTGCCGCTGGCAATCGCCCGCAGACCGTTGCGGTTCACCTGCACCGGAATGCTGTGAGTGGTGTCGGTCAGCAACAGCACACGAGAGGTGTATGGCATCAACTCGACCACCTGGCCCATCAAGCCACGGGCATCGAGCACCGGCTGACCGAGGACCACACCGTCACGCTCACCTTTATTGATGATGATGCGATGGGTGAAGGGATTGGGGTCCATGCCGATCAGCTCGGCCACTTCGACCTTCTCGTTGACCAGCGCGGAGGAGTTGAGCAACTCGCGCAGCCGAACGTTCTGCTCGGTGAGGGCGGCAAGCTTTTGCATGCGGCCTTGCAACAGCAGGTTTTCGGTTTTGAGTTTTTCGTTTTCGGCGACGAGTTCGGTACGGCTGCCAAACTGGCTGGCCACACCCTGCCATAACCGCTGTGGCAGGTCGGTGATCCAGTAAGACTGCATCAGCACCAGCGACATTTGGCTACGCACTGGCTTGAGCAGTGTGAAGCGGGCATCGACCACCATCAGCGCGACCGATAGCACGACCAGCACCAACAAGCGCACGCCCAGTGAAGGCCCTTTGGTGAAAAGCGGTTTAATAAGCCGCTCCTCCCAGGCAAATGTTCTCTTTATTCATACGGCATCAAACCGGCCTGGATGCAGACTGACAGAAGATAAACGCCAACAGGCAGCACTGCAAAGTGCTGCCTGCGCGCCAACAGCATAGATGCGTCGGGCGAGATCACTCGCTCGACAGCAGGTCCATGGTGTGTTTATCCATCATTTCCAATGCACGGCCACCGCCGCGAGCAACGCAGGTCAGCGGATCTTCCGCGACGATTACCGGCAGACCGGTTTCCTGGGCCAGCAACTTGTCGAGGTCACGCAGCAAGGCGCCACCACCGGTCAGTACCAGACCACGCTCGGCGATATCGGAAGCCAGTTCCGGAGGCGATTGCTCCAGTGCACTTTTCACAGCCTGAACGATGGTGGCCAGGGACTCTTGCAGAGCTTCCAGCACTTCATTGGAGTTCAGGGTGAATGCGCGTGGAACGCCTTCGGCCAGGTTACGGCCACGAACGTCGACTTCGCGAACTTCGCCGCCCGGGTAGGCAGTACCGATTTCCTGCTTGATGCGCTCGGCAGTGGATTCGCCGATCAGGCTACCGTAGTTGCGACGCACGTAAGTGATGATCGCTTCGTCGAAGCGGTCGCCGCCAACCCGTACGGACTCGGCGTAAACCACACCGTTCAGGGAGATCAGCGCGATTTCAGTGGTACCGCCACCGATATCGACAACCATCGAGCCGCGAGCTTCTTCAACCGGCAGGCCGGCACCGATCGCAGCAGCCATTGGCTCTTCGATCAGGAACACTTCACGGGCACCGGCACCGAGGGCCGATTCACGGATGGCACGACGCTCAACCTGGGTGGATTTGCACGGAACGCAGATCAACACACGAGGGCTAGGCTGCAGGAAGCTGTTTTCGTGAACCTTGTTGATAAAGTATTGCAGCATCTTTTCGCAGACGCTGAAGTCGGCAATCACGCCGTCCTTCATCGGACGAATGGCAGCAATGTTGCCCGGCGTACGGCCGAGCATGCGCTTGGCCTCGGTGCCGACAGCAACGACACTTTTCTGGTTACCGTGTGTCCGAATAGCCACAACCGAGGGCTCATTCAGGACGATACCGCGCTCGCGCACGTAAATAAGGGTGTTGGCAGTGCCCAGGTCAATGGAAAGATCGCTGGAAAACATGCCACGCAGTTTCTTGAACATGGGAAAGGGACCCTAGGCAACGCGTGGGTAAAAAAGTGCGGCAAACTCTAACAACGACAGGGATTTTGGGCAAGGCGCCAATATGTTAAATTGGCCGCTTTTCTGTGCACCAACCCCCACAATCGCGGCCTTATGACCGTAGAAATGCGGTAGTGTTCCGACAATCTAACACACGGATAGCATCCGTTCTGTTTTCCTTCCACTGGAGAATCCCATGACGCTTGAACGCTCCGACGTGGAAAAAATCGCTCATCTGGCCTGTCTTGGCCTTAATGATGCCGATCTTCCACACATCACTTCGGCCCTGAACAGCATTCTGGGACTGGTCGACGAAATGCAGGCGGTCAATACCGACGGTATCGAGCCGCTCGCCCACCCACTGGAAGCCAGCCAGCGCCTGCGTGCAGACGTCGTGACCGAGACCAATCATCGCGAGGCCTATCAGTCCATCGCACCAGCGGTCGAAAACGGCCTGTACCTGGTTCCGAAAGTCATCGACTAAAGGGAAAGAGCCTGCAATGCATCAATTGACTCTGGCCGAGATCGCCCGCGGACTCGCCGATAAAAAGTTTTCTTCCGAAGAGCTGACCAAAACCCTGCTGGCGCGTATCGCCCAGCTCGACCCTCAGCTCAACAGTTTCATCAGCCTCACCGAAGACCTGGCGCTCCAGCAGGCGAAAGCCGCTGACGCACGCCGGGCCAATGGTGAGAGCGGCGCCCTGCTCGGTGCGCCGATCGCCCATAAAGACCTGTTCTGCACCCAGGGCATCCGCACCAGCTGCGGATCGAAGATGCTCGACAACTTTAAAGCCCCATACGACGCCACCGTGGTCGCCAAGCTGGCCGCCGCGGGTGCCGTGACCCTGGGCAAGACCAACATGGACGAATTCGCCATGGGTTCGGCCAACGAGTCGAGCTACTACGGCGCAGTGAAAAACCCGTGGAACCTGGAACACGTGCCCGGCGGTTCGTCCGGTGGCTCGGCCGCAGCCGTTGCCGCTCGTCTGTTACCGGCCGCCACTGCCACCGACACCGGCGGTTCGATCCGCCAGCCGGCCGCGTTTACCAACCTGACCGGCCTGAAACCGACGTACGGTCGCGTTTCGCGCTGGGGCATGATCGCTTACGCCTCCAGTCTCGATCAGGGCGGCCCATTGGCGCGCACTGCCGAAGACTGCGCAATCCTGCTGCAAGGCATGGCCGGTTTCGACCCGCAAGACTCCACCAGCATCGACGAGCCCGTGCCGGATTACAGCGCCGGCCTCAACGGTTCGCTGCAAGGCCTGCGCATCGGCGTTCCTAAAGAGTATTTCAGCGCCGGTCTCGACCCGCGCATTGCCGAGCTGATCCACAACAGCGTCAAGGAGCTGGAAAAGCTCGGTGCCGTGGTCAAGGAAATCAGCCTACCGAACATGCAACACGCGATCCCTGCGTATTACGTGATCGCCCCGGCAGAAGCCTCTTCCAACCTGTCGCGTTTCGACGGCGTACGTTTCGGCTATCGCTGCGAAGACCCGAAAAACCTGGAAGACCTGTACAAGCGTTCCCGTGGCGAAGGTTTCGGCGCGGAAGTGCAGCGCCGGATCATGGTCGGTGCCTACGCGCTGTCGGCGGGTTACTACGACGCCTACTACCTGAAGGCGCAGAAGATTCGCCGCCTGGTGAAGAACGACTTCATGGCTGCCTTCAATGAGGTCGACATCATCCTCGGCCCAACCACGCCAAACCCGGCCTGGAAGCTTGGCGCCAAGAGCAGCGACCCGGTTGCTGCGTACCTGGAAGACGTCTACACCATCACCGCCAACCTCGCCGGTCTGCCGGGCTTGTCCATGCCAGCCGGTTTTGTCGACGGCCTGCCGGTCGGCGTGCAATTGCTCGCCCCGTATTTCCAGGAAGGTCGCCTGTTGAACGTTGCCCACCAGTATCAGCTCAACACTGACTGGCACACCCGCACCCCACAGGGGTTTTGAAACTGCTGCGCTCGGTAATGCTGCGTTGAAAACTGGCTCATAATGCTCATTGACTAAAGTCAACTCCGCTTATTCTCCAGTTTTCGCCTTGCCTTACCCTCGCTCGCGACGTTTCAAAATCCCCTGTAAAGGCTTCTGAGGAGAAACACATGCAATGGGAAGTCGTGATCGGGCTGGAGATTCATACCCAGCTCACCACCCGGTCGAAAATCTTTTCCGGTAGCTCCACCACTTTCGGTTCCGAGCCGAACACCCAGGCCAGCCTGGTTGACCTCGGCATGCCTGGCGTATTGCCGGTGCTGAACCAGGAAGCAGTGCGCATGGCGGTGATGTTCGGTCTGGCCATCGATGCCGAGATCGGCCAGCACAACGTGTTCGCCCGTAAAAACTATTTCTACCCGGACCTGCCCAAGGGCTACCAGATCAGCCAGATGGAATTGCCGATCGTTGGCAAAGGCCACCTGGACATCGCGCTGGAAGACGGCACGGTCAAGCGCGTCGGCATCACCCGCGCGCACCTGGAAGAAGACGCCGGTAAAAGCCTGCACGAAGAATTCAGCGGTGCCACCGGTATCGACCTGAACCGTGCCGGCACGCCGCTGCTGGAAATCGTTTCCGAGCCGGACATGCGCAGCGCCAAGGAAGCCGTGGCTTACGTCAAGGCTGTCCACGCGATGGTCCGTTACCTGGGCATTTGCGACGGCAACATGGCCGAAGGCTCGCTGCGTTGCGACTGCAACGTGTCGATCCGTCCAAAAGGCCAGGTTGAATTCGGCACTCGCTGCGAGATCAAGAACGTCAACTCGTTCCGTTTCATCGAGAAGGCGATCAACACCGAAGTGCAGCGTCAGATCGAACTGATCGAAGACGGCGGCAGGGTGATCCAGCAGACCCGCCTGTACGATCCGAACAAGGACGAAACCCGTCCGATGCGCAGCAAAGAGGAAGCCAACGACTACCGTTACTTCCCCGATCCGGACCTGCTGCCGGTGGTCATCGAAGACTCGTTCCTCGACGACGTGCGCGCCACCCTGCCAGAATTGCCACCGCAGAAACGCGAGCGCTTCCAGGCGCAGTTCGGTCTGTCGGTCTACGACGCCAGCGTCCTGGCCACCAGCCGCGAGCAAGCCGATTACTTCGAGAAAGTCGTGAGCATCGGCGGCGACGCCAAGCTGGCGGCCAACTGGGTGATGGTTGAACTGGGTAGCCTGTTGAACAAACAGGGCCTGGACATCGACCAGTCACCGGTCTCGGCCGAGCAACTGGGCGGCATGCTCCTGCGCATCACCGACAACACCATCTCCGGCAAGATCGCCAAAGTGGTGTTTGAAGCCATGGCCAACGGCGAAGGCAGCGCGGACGAGATCATCGACAAGCGCGGCCTGAAGCAAGTGACCGACACGGGCGCGATCTCGGCAGTGTTGGACGAAATGCTCGCGGCCAATGCCGAACAAGTTGAACAGTATCGCGCGGCAGACGAAGCCAAACGCGGCAAGATGTTCGGCTTCTTCGTCGGCCAGGCCATGAAAGCCTCCAAAGGCAAGGCCAACCCGCAACAGGTTAACGAACTGCTGAAAAGCAAGCTCGAAGGCTGATGAGAATGGAGCCAGATTTAACGCCTGGCTCAAATCCCTGTGGGAGCGGGCTTGCTCGCGAAAGCGGTGTATCAGTCAACATTGATGTTGGATGTGATGCCCCCTTCGCGAGCAAGCCCGCTCCCACATTTGTATGTGGAAACCTTCGAATGAAACGCTTCCTCAGTACCTGTGCCCTGCTCTCTCTGCTGGCCGGTTGCGCCAGCACCGACACCATCGATCCACACGGCTATGACAAGACCGGTGTTGCCTCGTATTACGGCGCCAAACACCAAGGTAAACGCACCGCCAGTGGCGAGCGTTTCAACAAGAATTCCCTGACCGCCGCCCATCGCCAGTTGCCCTTTGGCACGCGAGTGAAGGTCACCAATCTGAACAACGACAAGTCCTGCGTGGTTCGCATCAACGATCGCGGGCCGCACACCCGTGGGCGTCTGATCGATGTTTCACATGAAGCGGCCGAACAACTGGGTATGCTCAGTAGCGGCACCGCGAAGGTTCGCGTGCAAGCCCTCGACGACTGATAGACGGAGCGCTGACCATTTTCGGACTTGCCGATTTACCCCTGATCAGCGTGATTGAATTGCTCAGCGGCTTGCTGTTGCTGATCGCCGGCGCCGAGCTGATGGTGCGCGCCGCCGTGCGCCTCGCCGCGCGCCTGCATGTACGGCCGCTGATTATCGGCCTGACCATCGTCGCCCTCGGCAGCAGCGCACCGCAGATGGCAGTCAGCCTGCAAGCCACCCTGGCGCAGAACGCCGATATCGCCGTCGGCAGCGTGATCGGCAGTAGCATCTTTAACATTCTCGTCACCCTCGGACTCTCGGCGCTGATCATCCCGCTGCGGGTTTCACGGCAACTGGTGCGCCTGGATATTCCGCTGATGATCGGCGCCAGCCTGCTGGTGTTCGTATTGGCGTGGAACGAAGAACTGACCCGCGTCGATGGCGTGATGCTGCTCTCGGCACTGGTGCTGTATCTGGGCCTGCTGCTGCGCCAGTCGCGACACTCGACCCGTCCGCAATCGACGACCCACGAAGTCCCGCAAGCGCCATGGCTCAGCAGTCTGCTGATGATCGTCGTGGGTTTGGCGATGCTGGTCTACGCCGGGCACTTGCTGTTGGGCGCGGCGGTTTCGGTCGCGACCGATCTGGGATTGTCGGAGCGGATCATCGGCCTGACCATCGTCGCCGTCAGCACCTCCCTGCCGGAACTGGCCACCTCGTTGATCGCCGCGTTGCGCGGTCAGCGCGACATCGCCGTGGGCAACGTGATCGGCAGCAACCTGTTCAACCTCTTGGGCGTGCTGGGCTTCACCGCGTTGATCGCGCCATCGCCGCTGTCGGTGTCGCCCAACGCCCTGGATTTTGACTTGCCGGTGATGCTCGGCGTCGCGGTGGTGTGCCTGCCGGTGTTCTATTCCGGTTACCGGGTGACCCGCGCCGAAGGTCTGATGTTTTTGGGTTTGTATCTGGCTTACGGTCTGCACGTGGTGTCGTTCACCACCGGCATGCCGCTGGCCGGCAAGCTTGAACACCTGATGCTGTTTTTTGCACTGCCGGCGCTGGTGGCGTTCTTACTGTTCACGTCGCTGCGCGCCTGGCGTCGCCAACACCACAATAAGGAATTGCCATGACCGATGATAAAAAGCCTGGGGTTGAAGTCCGCCGCCAAGTGATGGGCGACGCCTTCGTCGACCGCGCGCTGGGCAATGCCACCGAGTTTACTCAACCGCTGCAGGATTTCGTCAACGAGCACGCCTGGGGCAGCGTCTGGAACCGCGAAGGTTTGCCATTGAAAACCCGCAGCCTGATCACCCTCGCCGCGCTAACCGCCTTGAAGTGCCCGCAGGAATTGAAAGGCCACGTGCGCGGCGCGCTGAACAATGGCTGCACCGTGGAAGAGATTCGTGAAGCACTGCTGCATTGCGCGGTGTATGCCGGTGTACCGGCGGCCATCGATGCGTTTCGGGCGGCGCAGGAAGTGATTGATACCTACCAAAAACCTGAATAATTTGTAGGAGCTGCCGAAGGCTGCGATCTTTTGATCTTCAACACTTTCGAACACCCCGAAAAATAAGATCAAAAGATCGCAGCCTTCGGCAGCTCCTACATCCATCCGCCCAATTGCAATACGAAGATCCCGAGGTTGGTGGTAACCGCCGCCATCAACGTGGTGATCACGATGATCGCTGCCGCCAGTTCATGATTGCCATTGGCCTGACGGGCCATGACAAAACTGGCCGCGGCGGTCGGGCTGCCGAAGTACAGAAACAGAATCCCCAACTCCGCACCACGAAAGCCCCAGAGCCACGCCCCCAGTGTCGCCAGAATCGGCAGGCCGATCATCTTCACCAGGCTTGAGCTGAGCGCCATGTTGCCGCTTTTGCGCAGGGCCGCCAGCGACAGCGTGCCGCCAATGCAGATCAGCGCCAATGGCAGGGTGGTTTGCGCCAGGTATTGACCGGACGTCTCCAGCCATCCCGGCAAGCTGATCTTGAAGTAGGCAAACGGCGCCGCCGCAAACACGCTGATGATCAGCGGATTGACCATCACACTTTTGCAGATACTCCAGGGGTCGGACTTGATCACCGGGCTGTACACCGCCAGCACAATGGTCGAGAGCGTGTTGTAAAACAGGATGACCAACGCCGCGAGAATCGCACCGAGGGAAATCCCGTAGTCGCCGTACATGCTCGCCGCCAGTGCCAGCCCGATGACCCCGTTATTGCCGCGAAAGGCGCCTTGGGTATAAATCCCCCGATCTTCCCGCGGGCACTTCCAGATCGCCCAGCCCCAGGCGATGGCAAAACACACCAGCGTCGCCAGCGAGAAATAGATCAGCAGCGCCGGTTGCAACGCGGCGTGCAGGTCGGCATGCAGGATGCCCAGAAACAGCAACGCCGGCATGGTGACGTTAAACACCAGGGCCGACGCGGTGTGGATGAAGTTGTCGTTGATCCAGTCGATGCGCTTGAGCAGCGCCCCCAGAAACAGCATGGCAAACACCGGCGCGGTGATGTTCAGGGTTTCGAGGAAGATAGCCAGCATGCCGGGGATAACCTTGGGTGAGCGTCGTTAGGAGGCTAATGATAAGCCACTAGGGACTCCGCCGTCTGATAGACCGCTTTCGCGAGCAAGCCCGCTCCCACAGGGGAATGCATTTCAAATGTGGGAGCGGGCTTGCTCGCGAAGAACGATAACGCGGTTTCAGGTGATTGGCGCCGGGTTAAACAGGGTGATGTCGTTATGCAGCTTGTGCTTCTCCGCCCAGGTTTGCTTCTTGCCGCTGGCCACATCCAGGTAGTAGTGGAACAACTCCCAGCCGAGGTCTTCGATCGACGCCCGCCCGGTCGCAATCCGCCCGGCATCGATGTCGATCAAGTCCGGCCAACGCTGAGCCAGCTCGGTCCGGGTCGACACCTTCACCACCGGCGCCATCGCCAACCCATACGGCGTGCCACGTCCGGTGGTGAACACGTGCAGGTTCATCCCCGCCGCCAGTTGCAACGTCCCGCAGACAAAATCACTGGCCGGGGTCGCACAGAAGATCAGCCCTTTGCGCTTGAACCGCTCACCAGGACCCAGCACCCCGTTGATCGCGCTGCTGCCGGATTTGACGATCGAGCCCAGGGACTTCTCGACAATGTTCGACAACCCGCCCTTCTTGTTGCCCGGTGTGGTGTTGGCACTGCGATCCGCCTCACCCTTGGCCAAATAGCGGTCGTACCAGTCCATTTCCCGCACCAGTTCCAGGGCAACCTCCTCGGTCTCCGCGCGAGAAGTCAGCAGGTAAATCGCATCGCGCACTTCGGTCACTTCGGAAAACATCACCGTTGCACCGGCCCGCAATAACAGGTCCGAGGCATAACCCAACGCCGGGTTGGCGGTAATGCCGGAAAACGCATCGCTGCCGCCGCACTGCATGCCGAGAATCAGCTCGGACGCCGGTACGGTTTCCCGGCGACGCTGATCGAGCCTCTTCAAACGTGTTTCGGCCAACGCCATGATCTGCTCGATCATCTCGGTGAAACCGTGACTGGAATCCTGCAAGCGATACAGCCACGGATCGCTCAAATCCACCGAGCTGTCGTTCTCGTGCATCACCTGCCCGGCCTGCAATTTCTCGCAGCCCAGGCTGATCACCAGCGCTTCGCCACCCAGGTTCGGGTTGCGCGCCAGGTTGCGCACGGTACGAATCGGGATGTACGCGTCAGTCGCGGTAATCGCCACGCCACAGCCGTAGCTGTGGGTCAGCGCGACCACGTCATCAACGTGCGGATACTTGGGCAGCAACTCGTCCTTGATGCGCTTGACCGCATGGTCCAGCACGCCGGTGACGCACTGAACAGTCGTGGTAATCCCGAGAATGTTGCGCGTGCCGACGGTGCCGTCGGCGTTGCGATAACCTTCGAACGTGAAGCCTTCCAGCGGTGCCTGCGCCGCCGGCACTTCGGTGGACAGCGGCAAGCTGTCCAGCGGTGGCGCGGTGGGCATGCGCAGTTGATCTTCCTTGACCCAGCTGCCGCGCGGAATCGGCTGCAACGCGTAGCCGATGGTCTGGCCGTAACGAATCACCTGGCCACCCTCGGGAATATCCTCAAGGGTGACCTTGTGGCTCTGTGGCACGAAATCCACGGTGACCAGGCCGTCCGGAAACTCGGTACCGGCCGGCACGCCTTGGTCATTGACCACGATCACGACGTTGTCCCGCTCGTGCAGGCGGATGTAGCGCGGCGAGTCGGAATGTTCAATCAACTGCATGACGCCGCTCCTCAGGAATGCGCTTGAGACAATTTGTTATTGGTTTCAGGACCGCTGACTGGCGGTTCCTTGAGTACCACACGTTTGATCGGACCGACGATCACCAGGTAACTGAACACTGCGACCAGTGCGTTGCAACCAACAAACACCAGTGCCCATTTGAACGAACCGGTGGAGCTGATGATGTAGCCGATGACAATCGGGGTGGTGATCGAAGCGATGTTGCCGAAGGTGTTGAACAAGCCACCGCTGAGACCGGCGATCTGTTTTGGCGAGGTGTCAGACACCACGGCCCAACCCAGCGCACCCACGCCTTTGCCAAAGAATGCCAGGGCCATGAAGCCGACAACCATCCATTCAACGTCCACGTAGTTGCAGGCCACGATGCTGCTGGACACCAGCAAGCCAGCAATTATCGGCGCCTTGCGGGCGAAGGTCAGGGAATGGCCCTTGCGCAGCAGGTAGTCGGAAATCACGCCGCCGAGCACGCCACCAATGAAGCCGCAGATCGCCGGCAACGAGGCAATGAAACCGGCCTTGAGGATGGTCATGCCGCGTTCTTGCACCAAGTACACCGGGAACCAGGTCAGGAAGAAGTAGGTGATGCCGTTGATGCAGTACTGCCCCAGATACACGCCGAGCATCATGCGGTTGGTCAGCAACTGGCGGATGTAGTCCCACTTCGGACCGTCGACCTTTTTGCCTTTGCCTTTGTCCTGGTCCATGTCGACCATGCCGCCGTTGTCGGCGATGTGTTTGAACTCGGCGTCATTGATCATCGGATGCTGACGCGGGCTGTGGATAACCTTCAGCCAGATCCCCGAGAAGATGATGCCGATCACGCCCATGACGATGAACACGTGCTGCCAGCCGAAGCTGTAAACGATCCAACCCATCAGCGGCGCAAACAGCACCGTGGCGAAGTATTGCGCCGAGTTGAAAATCGCAGACGCCGTACCGCGTTCGGCGGTCGGAAACCAGGCCGCAACGATGCGCGCGTTACCGGGGAAGGATGGCGCTTCGGCCAGGCCCACCAGGAAGCGCAGCATGAACAGCGCAACCACTGCCGTGGACATGCCGAACTCACCGACATAGCCCTGCAACACGGTGAACAGCGACCAGGTGAAGATGCTGAGCGCGTAGATTTTTTTCGAGCCGAAACGGTCCAGCAGCCAGCCACCGGGAATTTGCCCGGCCACGTAGGCCCAACCGAATGCGGAGAAGATATAACCGAGAGTGACCGCGTCGATGCCGAGGTCTTTTTGCAGGCTGGAGCCCGCGATGGCGATGGTAGCCCGGTCGGCATAGTTGATCGTGGTCACCAGAAAAAGCATGAGCAAAATCAAATAGCGGACGTGGGTCGGCTTGGTCGCTTGCATGTAGATGTACTCCCACTGATTATTTTTATGCGCGGGTGAATCTTTGGTTGTTCCCTGTAGGAGCTGCCGAGTGAAACGAGGCTGCGATCTTTTGATTTTTTAAAGCAAAGATCGCAGCCTGCGACAACTCCTACAGGGGTATTACGGTGTGTCAGGAACCGACGTAGGCAGTTTTTACGACCGTGTAGAACTCTTGCGCATAGCGACCTTGCTCGCGGGAGCCATAGGATGAACCTTTACGCCCACCGAATGGAACGTGGTAATCCACGCCCGCCGTCGGCAGGTTGACCATCACCATCCCGGCCTGGGAGTGGCGCTTGAAGTGGTTGGCGTACTTCAACGACGTGGTGGCAATGCCCGCCGACAGACCGAATTCGGTGTCGTTGGCCATGGCCAGCGCAGCCTCGTAATCCGCGACGCGAACCACGTTGGCCACCGGGCCGAAGATCTCTTCGCGGCTGATACGCATCGCGGCTTCGCTGTCGGCAAACAGGGTTGGCTCGAGGTAATAGCCTTCGGTATCGCAGGTCACCAGACCGCCGCCGCTGACCAGACGTGCACCTTCGGACTGACCGATGTCGATGTACTTCATGTCCTGTTCAAGCTGTGCTTGCGAGACGACCGGACCGATGTCGGTGCCAGCTTTCAGCGCGTGACCGACCTTGATCGACTTCATGCGCTCAGCCACGGCTTCGACGAACTTGTCGTGAATCCCGGCGGTGACGATGAAGCGGCTCGAGGCAGTGCAACGCTGGCCGGTGGAGTAGAACGCGCTCTGCACCGACAGCTCGACCGCTTGCTTGAGGTCGGCGTCGTCGAGAATGATCTGCGGGTTCTTGCCACCCATTTCCAACTGAACCTTGGCCTGGCGCGACACGCAGCTGACCGCGATCTGACGACCAACGCCCACGGAACCGGTGAAGCTGACGCCGTCGACTTTCGGGCTCTGAACCAGCGCATCGCCAACCACACGACCGCTGCCCATCACCAGGTTGAACACGCCGGCCGGGAAGCCTGCGCGGGAGATGATTTCGGACAGCGCCCAGGCGCAACCCGGCACCAGATCGGCCGGTTTCAGGACGACGCAGTTGCCGTAGGCCAGGGCCGGGGCGATTTTCCACGCTGGGATCGCGATCGGGAAGTTCCATGGCGTGATCAGACCGACCACGCCCAGCGCTTCGCGAGTCACTTCGACGTTCACACCCGGACGCACCGACGGCAGATAGTCGCCGGACAGACGCAGGCATTCACCGGCGAAGAACTTAAAGATGTTACCGGCGCGAGTCACTTCGCCGATGGCTTCGGGCAGGGTCTTGCCCTCTTCCCGAGCCAGCAAGGTGCCGAGCTCTTCGCGGCGAGCGAGGATTTCAGTGCCGACTTTATCCAGCGAATCGTGGCGAGCCTGAATGCCCGACGTGGACCAGGCTGGGAACGCGGCGCGAGCGGCGTCGATGGCGGCGTGGACCTGCGCCAGATCGGCTTTGGCGTATTCGCCAATGGTGTCGGTCAATTCGGACGGGTTGATATTGGTGGAGTAATCGCTACCCGCAACCCATTCACCGTTGATGTAGTTATCAAAACGCTTTGCATCTGCCACGGGATGTTCTCCTCACGCAAAAGGCCGCTGAATACTCAGCGGCCTTGTTTAATCGGATGTGTTACTGCGCACCTTGCTTGTCGATCAGCGCGGCCAGAGCTTCGTACTCTTCTGACAGCAGATCGGTCAGCGGCGCACGCACAGGACCTGCGTCATAGCCGACAATTTTTGCCCCGGCCTTGACGATGCTCACCGCGTAACCGGCTTTGCGGTTACGGATGTCCAGGTACGGCAGGAAGAAGTCGTCGATGATCTTGCCGACAGTGGCGTGATCTTCGCGGGCAATCGCGTGGTAGAAATCCATCGCGGTTTTCGGGATGAAGTTGAACACCGCCGAGGAGTAAACCGGTACGCCCAATGCCTTGTAGGCTGCGGCGTAGACTTCGGCGGTCGGCAAACCGCCCAGGTAGCTGAAGCGATCACCGAGGCGGCGACGGATCGACACCATCAACTCGATATCGCCCAGGCCATCCTTGTAGCCGATCAGGTTCGGGCAGCGCTCAGCCAGACGTTCCAGCAGCGGCGCGGTCAGGCGGCAGACGTTGCGGTTGTAAACCACCACACCGATTTTTACCGATTTGCACACAGCTTCAACGTGGGCGGCAACGCCGTCCTGGCTGGCTTCGGTCAGGTAGTGCGGCAGCAGCAACAGGCCTTTGGCGCCCAGACGCTCGGCTTCTTGTGCGTATTCGATGGCTTGACGAGTCGAACCGCCAACGCCGGCCAGAATCGGCACGCTGGTTTCGCAGGTGTCGACAGCAGTCTTGATGATTTCCGAATATTCGCTGGCCGCCAGAGAGAAGAACTCACCGGTGCCGCCCGCGGCGAACAATGCCGAGGCGCCGTATGGGGCCAGCCATTCGAGACGTTTGATGTAGCCCGCGCGATGGAAGTCGCCCTGAGCATTGAAATCGGTAACCGGGAAAGACAGCAGACCGGAAGAGAGGATGGACTTCAGTTCTTGTGGATTCATTATTCGAACACCCTGGATAGCGACGTATGTGTGTGAGAAAACCGCTCAGCCTTCGCCGAAGTTGTAGGTCATCGTACAACTTAAATAATAACCGTCAACTGCATTTCATCGCCAACCGCAGAATTTGAGTCGGAAAGGTATTTTCTTGACGTAGGAAATTTCTCATCTATGATCCAGATAACTGTATATGCATACAGTTATTTTTTGATCGTCCCGACGACATATCAAGGAGATAGAAATGTCAGGTCTACACGCACAATCGAAGGAAAAACCGAAACAGGTCATTTCCGAACTGGATGATCTTTTTACCGAGCATGGCATCCCTCTCATCGGGAATAACCCACATGTGATCTTGCAGATTGCTGATCATCACAGCTCTACGCCTACCCTTCCCGCGCCTCTGCCCACAGCCTCCGGCAATGCCCTGAAAGGCAAGCCACAGCTGAGGTTCGAGGGTGGCGAACACACCGCCATCGGCGACAGCACACTGCTGCGCTTCATCAAGGACGCACCGGCTATCCCCGCTTCGCAGGTGGAACTGCATCTACCCAATGGGCTGGCGCTAACCTATGGCCAGGTCATTGCGCTGGGGGGTGATTTCTATGGAATTCCCGATCAACCGATCAGCGAAGGCGCGACAGGCGCTGACCGAATCCAGCGTTTTACCAACGCCTTCAACTCGCTGGCCGTGCTGCCTGCTGCTAACGCTGAAGCCAAGCTGATCCTCGGCGTGATGCAAAAGGAAATCGCCGCGATCAAGCAGGCGATCAAGGACGGTAAACAACCTCACGAAGCCTATGACGCCCTCGGTGATACGTTGTCGGAAGAGTGGAACAAGATCACCGGCGGCGGCAGTGTCGTTTCGGCGCTGTTCCCATTTGGCCGCTACCTGAAACTGGCCGCCAACAATGCCGATCACTTCGCCAAATGGGCGCTGCTGGCCTATATCGCCGGGCACACCGCAGCGGTGCAACAAGCGGTGCTGGCCCACACCAGCGGCGATGAAAAGCAGCTGGAGCTGGCCTATGCGATGAACGCTTTTGCCGATCACTACCTGACCGACCTGTTTTCCACCGGCCACCTGCGAGTGCCGCGCAAACAATTGGCAGCGGTGGTCACGCCCAGTGATCTGGGTTCGTTAATCACGCGTTTCATGCACGACGAAGACAGCAAGTTCGGCCTCAATGTGCGCAATGGCAACGGCGATCAATGGCACGCGTATGGGGACAAGCGCTACTTCGACGACCTCTCCAGCGCCAATCGCATCCAGGTGAATCAGGCGGTTCAGGTGTCTGCGGATGAAGTGTTCGCGGCTTATCTCAGCGGAATCGCCCCATCGGCCGGCCAATTCGGCGCCTTGAAAAAGATGCCTGATCTGCAAGCCGTACTGAACCTGGCGACCAACTTCTCGCCGCTGTTCAGGGTCGAGGGCAACAAGGTGCTGCGACGCAAGGACGTCAACAACCTGAACGACACCGCCACCGTCGATGACTGGTGGGGCTGGAGCACTTATTTGCTGCTCAAGGATTACAAACCCACTGGCAACGTTGCCTGATAAGGAGATCGATGATGACTATCAAATTGAAACTGGAATTGGCTTCGGGGCAATCGCTGAAGGGTGCGCCGTTGGAGTTGTTGGCCAAGGGAGTGCCGATTGCTCGGGCGGTGCTGGGTGAACAAGGCGAGGTGATGTTCGATGCCAGGCCCGAAACCGCACAACTGGCGGTGCGGGTGGATCGGACGATACTGAAGACTCGCTGATGTTATAGCGAGAAGGCTGCCGGCCCCATCGTCGGAACGCCGCCCGGACCAAGCTCGCTCCCACAGGAATCTGTGTGCGACGCAAAACACTGTGGGAGCGAGCTTGGTCCGGGCGGCGTTCCGACGATAGCGTCCTGTCAGGCAATGCATTACTCGACAGCAGAAACTACCCCCGCTGAGCTTCTGCCTCTTCATGGGCATGGCGCAACCGCTCACGGCTATTCGTCAAATGCAACCGCATCGCCGCCCGCGCCGCATCCGAATCCTGACGGGCAATCGCATCGTAAATTTCTTCGTGCTCTCGGCTCAGACGATTCATGTAGTGCTGTTGGTCGTCATGGGCCAGACGCGCGGAGTTGAGGCGCGTACGCGGAATGATGCTAGTGCCCAGGTGGGTCATGATGTCGGTGAAATAGCGGTTGCCCGTCGCCAGGGCGATTTGCAGGTGGAACTGGAAGTCGGACGCCACGGCATCGCTGGCATGGGAGACACTTTCATTCAACGCATCCAGCGCAGCTCGCATCAATGCCAGCTGCTCGGGGCTGCGGCGTTGCGCAGCAAGGCCGGCGGATTCCACTTCGAGGCTGATGCGCAGTTCCAGAATCGCCAGCACGTCACGCAGCGTGACCACGGTCGCCGGGTCGATACGGAAACCGCTCGGGCTTGGGGTGTCGAGCACAAAAGTACCGATGCCGTGGCGGGTTTCAACCTGCCCGGCCGCCTGCAAACGGGAAATCGCTTCGCGCACCACGGTGCGGCTGACGCCATGGGCATCCATGATCGCCGACTCGGTGGGCAACTTGTCGCCACGCTTGAGGTGACCGTCGCGGATCTGCTCGGACAGCACCGTCACCAGTTCCTGAGCGAGGCTGCGGCGCTTGCGAGGGAGGCGTGGTGCGTCGATCGGGTTTTCCATGGTGAACGTCTTTCTCGAAAGTTGCGGCTGAAACCGCATCATAGCTCAACGCGGTTGTACGATCACCGTCGGCGAACGCCGGCCCCTGTGGGAGCGAGCTTGCTCGCGATGGCGGAGTGTCAGACACCTTCATTCTGAATGTCAGACCGCCATCGCGAGCAAGCTCGCTCCCACAAGGGTTGTGGTGTTTATGCGGTCACGGTCTGGTCCACCAGATGCCCATTCTCGATACGAACATGCCGTGGATGGAAGCGCTTCAGGCTGCTGCGATGCCCGACGCTGACAATGCTCAACCCCGGAATCTCATCGATCAAGGCCTGATACAGCGACGCTTCGTCCTCCTCGTCCATCGCCGAGGTCGCTTCGTCCATGTACAGCCATTGCGGTGCATACAGCAGCGCACGAGCGAAGGCCAGGCGTTGCTGCTCACCCGGCGACAACATGCGCTGCCAGTGATTGGCTTCGTCCAGACGGGCAACGAGATGCGGTAAACGGCAGGCTTCCAGCACATGAACGTAGCGTTCGTGCGGATATGTATCGCCAGACTGTGGATAACTCAGCGCTTCACGCAACGTGCCAATCGGCAGATAGGGTTTTTGCGGCAGGAACAAATAACGCGCCGCCGGCAGACGAATGCTGCCGTGGCCAGCCGGCCACAGATGCCCCATCGCCCGCAGCAAGGTCGACTTGCCGCTGCCGGAACGGCCGCTGAGCATGACGCGCTCGCCCTCTTCCACAGTCATGTCGGCGCTGGTCAGCAGATGACGACCATCCGCCAGGTCGAGGCCGAGGTTGTGCATCTTCAACGCTGAACCTGAATTCTGCACGTCGATGGCCGGCGCCCGCTCTTCGTTGTCGGTCATGGCCTGGCGGAAACTCAGCAGTCGATCACAGGTGGCGCGCCACGCGGCGAGATTCTGATACGCACTGATAAACCAGCTGAAACTCTCCTGCACGTTGCCGAACGCCGAACTGATTTGCATCAGATCGCCGAGTTCGATCTTGCCAGCGAAGTAACGCGGTGCCGCGACCATGAACGGAAAGATGATAGCGGCCTGGCTATAACCGGCGGTGAAGAACGTCAGACGCTTGGACACCTTCATGATGTCCCAGAAGTTGTGCCAGACCATCCCGAAACGGTAGCTCAAGCGACGGTTTTCATTGGGCTCGCCGTTGTACAGCGCAATGCTTTCGGCGTTTTCGCGAATCCGCACCATGGAAAAACGCAGGTCGGCTTCGAAACGTTGTTGTTGGTTGTTCAAACCGATCAAGCGACGACCAATCAAATGCGTCAGCCAGCTGCCGATCACGGCATAGACCAGCACACACCAGAACATGTAGCCGGGAACGGTGAAACCGAACACTTCGATACTGCCCGACACGCCCCACAGAATGATCGAGAACGACACCAGGCTGACAATGTTGCGAAGCAAACCAATGCCCAGTTCCAGGGTGTTCGAGGTGAAGTTGTTGAGGTCTTCGGAAATCCGCTGGTCCGGGTTATCGGTGTAACCGCCCTGTTCCAGCTGGTAGTAATTCTTGTTGCCGAGCCAGCGGGCAAAATGCTTTTCGGTGAGCCAGGCTCGCCAGCGGATGGTCAGCATCTGGGTCAGATAGAGCCGGTAGACGGCACCGATGATTGCCACCGCCGCAATCCCGCAGAAATACAGGATCAGCCGCCAGAAGGCCGCCTCGTCCTTTTGTTGCAGGGCGTTGTAAAAATCCTTGTACCAGGTGTTGAACCACACCGAGATCCCCACGCTGACCAGCGACAGCGCGATCACAGCGATCAGCAACGTCCAGGCCTTGCCCTTCTCTTCACTGCGCCAGTAAGGCGTGATCATCGCCCAGACTTTGCGAAAAAACTGCCCGCGCACAGCATCGTTGACCGCGGAATATTCAGCGTTCTGATTCATGGATAAGGCTCGATAAAGAAAAGAACACACACGAACCGATCATAGATGATCGGTTCGGTTTGTCGCGAGGAGCGGCCCGCATTCGTTCAGCGCAGGTTCAGCGACGAACGGGACGCTTCTGCAGTTTGCGCTGCAGCGTGCGGCGGTGCATGCCCAGGGCGCGGGCAGTGGCGGAGATGTTGCCTTCGTGTTCGGTCAGCACGCGCTGGATGTGCTCCCACTGCAGGCGATCCACCGACATCGGGTTTTCCGGCACCAGCGTGTCGAGGTCGGCGTGCTCGGAGAGCAGCGCGGCCAACACGTCATCGGCGTCCGCCGGTTTGCACAGGTAATTGCAGGCGCCGCGCTTGATCGCCTCGACGGCGGTGGCGATGCTCGAATAACCGGTGAGGATTACCACGCGCATTTCCGGATCCAGCTCAAGCAGCTTGGGCAACAGCACCAGGCCGGAATCGCCGTCCATTTTCAGGTCCAGCGCGGCGTAGTCTGGCAGGTCAGCCTGAGCGATGGTCAGGCCTTCTTCGGCGGAACCGGCGGTGCTGACGCGAAAGCCGCGGCGGGCCATGGCACGGGCCATCACCCGGGTAAACGTTGCGTCGTCGTCGACCAGCAGCAAATGCGGCAGTTCTTCGCCTTCGCCTTCGACTTGGATCTCGTCACTCATGTTCGTCTCCTCGGGCGACACGGGGCAGGCGCAGCTCGGTGAGCGTGCCGCCTTCCTCATGACTGTAGAGTTTCACTGAGCCGCCGGCGCGTGTCACGCTGGCCTTGCTCAAAAACAGGCCCAGGCCGAAACCTTTGCCCTTGGTGGTAAAAAACGGCTTGCCGATCTGCTCGGCGATGGCCAGCGGCACACCGGCGCCGTGGTCGCGAATGCTGATGGTCAAATCCTCGGCATTCCAGTCCAGCGTCACTTGCAGCCCTTCGGGGCAAGCGTCGGCGGCGTTGTTGAGCAAATTCAGCAGCGCCTGGGTCAGGTCCGGTGGCGGCGCCATGCGCGGCACGGTGCCTTGGCCCAGTCGCTGGAAGCGATAACTGGCTTCCGGGCGCATCAGGTGCCAGCGGTTCAGCGCTTCGTCGAGCCAATCAGTGACGTCCTGCATCTCCACGGCCAAGCGGCGATTGGCCTCGGCGGCGCGCACCAGTTGCTGCAAGGTTTCCTTGCAGAGTTTGACCTGATCCTGCAGCACGCTCAGGTCGTCCTGCAACATCGGGTCGTGATGGTCCTGACGCATTTCCTTGAGCAACACGCTCATGGTCGCCAGTGGCGTGCCCAGTTCATGGGCCGCACCGGCGGCCTGGGTGGCGACGGCCAGCAGTTGCTGATCACGCAGGCCCTCTTCGCGACGGATGGCGCGCAGTTCTTCCTGACGGCGCAGCTCTTCGGCCATGCGTGCGGCGAAGAAGGTGATGACCGCCGCGGCCAGGGCGAAACTCAGCCACATCCCGTAAACCTGCAGGTTTTCCCGAGCGATCGGGAAGGTTTGCAGCGGATAGAAGCGGGCCAGCAGCAGGGTGTACATCGTCAACGCGATACCGGACAGAATCACCGAATAACGCCACGGCAAGGTCACGGCGGCGATGGTCAGCGGCACCAGGTAATAAGAGACGAAAGGGTTGGTCGAGCCGCCGGAGAAATACAGCAAGGCACTGTGGATAAACAGGTCGCAAGCCAGTTGCACGGCGTATTCGAGTTCGGTAACCGGCCATGAGGTGCGCAAGCGAATCGCCGTGAACGCGCACAGCAACATCGAGCAACCCAGGGTCGCGGCCAGTTGGAACCAAGGCAGCGGCAGCAAGTTGAGCCAGTAGGCCAGGCCCACGGAACCGGCCTGAGCGGCCAACACCAATGTACGGATGAACGTCAGCCGCCAGAGATTCTGGCGAGTTGCGGAAGTGATTTGAACGGGGGCGAGCATGAGCTCTCCTGATGAGCGCTCCAGGCGGATCGCACGGAGTATAACCAAGCACGGGGGCTGGCAGGCAAAAGTGCGGCAAACGGCCACAGCCTATTGGCCGACACACATCCCTTGTAGCAGCTGCCGAAGGCTGCGTTCGGCTGCGAAGCAGTCGCAGATCCGGTATCCGTGGTTTTCCTGAAGGAACGAAGCGTCGGATTTTACGACTGCTACGCAGCCGGACGCAGCCTTCGGCAGCTGCTACACAGGATCGCGTCGATCTGTATAGAAGTTGTAACTGTGCGAACCGGATCATAAAAGCTAGAGTCTGATGGTTTCACGCAGGCTCGGACCCTAACCCCTGCGCATCGTCCAAGGAGTTTTCATGCACAGTTTCCGCCGCAGCGCCGCCCTTCTTGCCCTTAGCGTTGGTACCGTCGCCAGCCTCCCGGCCCTGGCCGCCGACGAACTTCATTACAACCAGATCGCCCTGCGCGCCGAAGTCTGTCAGGAAGTGGCCCGCGACCTGATGATCGTGACCCTCTACACCGAAGAACAAAACAGCGACCCGGCCAAACTCGCCGCCGACGTCAGCACCACCATGAACAAAGCGCTGGCCCAGGCCAAACAGGTCAAAGACATCACCCTGCGCCAGGGCAGCCGCAACAGCTACCCGATCTACGACACCAAGGGCCAGAAAATCACCGGCTGGCGCGAACGCGCCGAACTGCGCCTGGAAAGCTCCGACTTCGCGGCACTGTCGAAGTTGACCGGCGAACTGCTCACCGACCTGAAAATGGGCGGCATGGACTTCGCCATCGCCACACCAACCCGCAAGGCCAGCGAAGATGCGCTGCTTAAAGAAGCCGTGACAGCCTTCAAGGCCCGTGCTCAATTGGCGACCGACGCGTTGGGTGGCAAGGGTTATAAGATCGTTAACCTGAACTTGAACAGCAACGGTTATCCACAGCCGTACATGCGTGGGCCGATGATGATGAAAGCCGCCGCCATGGACTCCGCACCAGTGACCCCGGAAGTTGAAGCCGGCACCAGCCAGGTCAGCATGACGGCGGAAGGAGCGATTGAAGTGTTGATGCAGTGATTCGATAACACGGACACAGAAACGGCGATCACCGAAGTGATCGCCGTTTTTTATTGCCTGGCGGAAGCTGGGGTGGGTCTGATGACTTTGTGGTGATTGATCCGCCGTCATCGCGAGCAGGCTCGCTCCCACATTTGATCTGTATCGTGCACACAATCCATGTACACACTCGATCCCTGTGGGGGCGAGCCTGCTTCGGGCGGCGTTGCGACGATGAACGCTAACGCGGTCTATACCGGATCGATGGTGTCCAGCACACGGTTCACCGACTACCCCGTGATTGTTAGTGAATGGCTACGCTGATTGAGCATCAGCCCTGGTTAGATTTACGGGAAGCTCTGATGGTATCAATCGCATCTTGAGTGAGCGCCATAACTGTCTTTGTACTGACTTCAATTCGGCTGATGATGCCTGCTCTCGGACCTTGCTTCCACTCAGTACTTGAGTAAAAAAGATCTTGAGAAGCTTGGCGATGGCTCTCGCTCTCATAGGAGCGAATCAAATGATAGCTATCATCGTCATGCAAAGAGCCGCCATAAGAAACGACATCCACACCCGCCTTTAAATGAAGCGGAACGCTTACTTCCTGCATTATTCGATGGAAATCCAGTCCTGATCCCGGTTTCAAGGTGTACATCAGGATTTCAACAACTCGAGTCATTCCAAATCTTCCATGTGGGATTTCAAGCTCCTGCCTTACGAGCATGCATCCCTCGCCTATATCTAACGAGGGATTTGTGCTCACTTACCTGCCGCCGACATGGACCTGAACAAAACGATCAAGAGCGTAGACAAAATCGACGACCATAGATGGCTGGACGGGCGACAACGGCGACCCGGACAACTGGCTCGGCGTGCTTTACAGCTGCGCCGCGGTGAAAGGTAGCAACTACGCCAAGTGGTGCGACCCGGCGTACGACAAATTGATTCAGCAAGCCAAAGTGTCCACTGACAAACAGCATCGGGTCAATTTGTACCAACAGGCACAACAAATCCTTAAACAACAAGTACCTATCACACCGATTGCGAACTCGACGGTGTTCCAGCCGCTGCGCAAGGAAGTGACCGACTTCAAGATCAGCCCGTTCGGCCTCACACCCTTCTATGGTGTGGGTATAAATAAGTAACACCTCGCTCCAACCGGGTGCGCCAGGCGCCCCGGCCGCCCTCTGTAGGTGCGCGATTTGCACTGGAAAAAACCTGCGCAAACGGTCAAATGCTCCTGAATTTATACATATGCGACATTAAGGTACGTTCGTGCCACTGTTTAAGACTTGTGGCCGCTCCGGATCTTGCAATGGGTATGGCCCCTGCATAAGTATCCGTAGGCACGACTCACGAGGTCGTCCTCTAATTCCAAAAATGACAACAAATCATGAGGCCACCATGCTTAAACACGCGGTCATTCCGTTTTTAGTCGGCGCAAGTTTGTTAGCTAGCGCACCTTTCGCCCAAGCGGCGACTAACCTGGTGTTTTGCTCCGAAGGGAGCCCGGCCGGTTTTGATCCTGGTCAGTACACCACCGGAACCGACTTCGACGCCTCTGCAGAAACCATGTTCAACCGTTTGACTCAGTTCGAACGTGGCGGCACCGCTGTCATTCCTGGTCTGACGACCAAGTGGGACATTTCCCCGGACGGCCTGACGTACACCTTCCACCTGCGTGAAGGCGTCAAGTTCCACACCACCCCGTACTTCAAGCCGACTCGTGAGTTCAACGCCGACGACGTGCTGTTCACCTTTAATCGCATGATTAACAAGGATGATCCGTTCCGTAAGGCGTACCCAACCGAATTCCCGTACTTCACCGACATGGGGATGGATACCAACATCACCAAGATCGATAAAGTCGACGACAAAACTGTCAAGTTCACCCTGAAAGACGTCGACGCCGCGTTCATCCAGAACATGGCCATGAGTTTCGCTTCCGTCCAGTCCGCCGAGTACGCCGCCCAGCTGCTGAAAGAAGGCAAAGCCGCCGACATCAACCAGAAGCCGGTCGGCACTGGCCCGTTCGTGTTCAAGAGCTACCAGAAAGACTCCAACATCCGTTACACCGGGAACAAGGACTACTGGAAGCCTGACGACGTCAAGATCGACAACCTGATCTTCGCCATCACCACCGACCCGTCGGTACGCATCCAGAAGCTGAAGAAGAACGAGTGCCAGATCACTCTGTTCCCACGTCCAGCCGACCTGAAGGCGCTGCAAGAAGACAAGACTCTGAAAGTGCCTAACCAGGCTGGTTTCAACTTGGGTTACATCGCCTACAACGTGATGGACAAGATCAAGGGCAGCGATCAGCCGAACCCGATGGCTCAACTGAAAGTGCGTCAGGCACTGGACATGGCCGTCAACAAGCAGCAGATCATCGACTCGGTTTACCAGGGTGCAGGTCAACTGGCGGTCAACGCCATGCCGCCAACCCAGTGGTCTTACGACACCACCATCAAAGATGCGCCGTACAACCCTGAGAAAGCCAAGGAGCTGCTCAAGGAAGCCGGCGTTAAGGAAGGCACCGAGATCAACCTGTGGGCGATGCCGGTGCAGCGTCCGTACAACCCGAACGCCAAGCTGATGGCTGAAATGCTGCAGTCCGACTGGGCCAAGGTTGGTATCAAGGCCAAGATCGTGACCTACGAGTGGGGCGAGTACATCAAGCGCTCCAAAGGCGGTGAAAACGGCGCGATGCTGATTGGCTGGAGCGGCGACAACGGTGACCCGGACAACTGGCTGAACGTGCTGTTCGGCTGCGATTCTCTGGAAGGCAACAACTTCTCCAAGTGGTGCGACAAGAAGTTTGACGGCATCGTGAAAGAAGCCAAGCACACGACCGATCAGTCCAAGCGCACCGAACTGTACAAACAGGCGCAACACGTCCTCAAAGATGCCGTTCCAATGACACCTATCGCTCACTCGACGGTGTTCCAACCCATGCGCGACAACGTGCAGGACTTCAAGATCAGCCCGTTTGGCTTGAACTCCTTCTACGGCGTCAGCGTCAGCAAATAAGGTTTTGCAGCGGCGACGTTTTTGACGTCGCCGTTGTTTTATCTGCCGAGAAAGTAGGAAACCACCTACATCCAATTCCGCTGAGTATTACAGCAGCGGCGTCGGACGCGTTGCCATTTCCTACGAGTCTTTAGGACTCTACGCATTTACTGCCAGGTCCGCGGCTCATACCGTCGGGATCTGACCAGTTCCTGCGTGGGCTCTCGGTTATTGCTGCCTGTCATGGCTTGTGATCAGTGATGCCTCCACGTCCCCGGACGGGACGGCAGTTCATTGAAAACACTTAGAGAAAGAGAAAAGGGAGCGTCATGCGCCATACCTTGGTTTTATCCGCATTGCTGGGCACCGGCCTGTTGGCCGCCACTTCCATCAGCCAGGCCGCCAATAACAGCCTGGTGTTCTGCTCCGAAGGCAGCCCTGCTGGCTTCGACACCGCGCAGTACACGACCGCGACCGACAATGACGCCGCCGAGCCGTTGTACAACCGACTGGCAGAGTTCGAAAAAGGCGCCACCAACGTCGTACCAGGCCTGGCCACTCGCTGGGATATTTCCGAGGACGGCCTCAAGTACACTTTTCACCTGCGCGAAGGGGTGAAATTTCACACAACCAAATACTTCACGCCCACCCGTGATTTCAACGCCGATGACGTGTTGTTCACGTTCAATCGCATGCTCGATCCGCAGCAACCTTTCCGTAAGGCTTATCCGACCGAGTTCCCGTATTTCAACGGGATGAGCCTGAACAAGAACATCGCCAAGGTCGAGAAGACCGGGCCTTTGACCGTGGTCATGACGCTCAACAGCGTGGACGCCGCGTTCATCCAGAACATCGCCATGAGCTTCGCCGCCATCCTGTCCGCCGAATACGCCGACAAACTGCTGGCGGTCGGCAAACCAAGCGATATTAATCAGAAGCCGATCGGCACCGGGCCGTTCGTGTTCAAGAGCTACCAGAAAGATTCCAACATCCGTTACACCGGCAACAAGCAGTACTGGGACCCGAGCCGGGTCAAGCTTGAGAACCTGATTTTCGCCATCAACACCGATGCCTCGGTGCGCGTGCAGAAGCTCAAGGCCAACGAGTGCCAGATCACCTTGCACCCGCGGCCTGCCGACGTGACCGCACTGAAGAACGACCCGACGCTCAAGCTCATCGAGAAGCCCGGTTTCAACCTCGGTTACATCGCCTACAACGTGCGCCACAAGCCTTTCGACCAGCTCGAAGTGCGCCAGGCGCTGGACATGGCGGTGAACAAGCAAGGGATTCTCAACGCGGTCTATCAAGGGGCCGGTCAACTGGCGGTCAATGCCATGCCGCCGACCCAATGGTCCTACGACGAGACCATCAAAGACGCCGCCTACAACCCGGAGAAAGCCAAGGAATTGCTCAAGGCTGCCGGCGTGAAGGAAGGCACAGAAATTACCCTCTGGGCCATGCCGGTCCAGCGCCCGTATAACCCCAACGCCAAGTTGATGGCCGAAATGCTCCAGGCTGACTGGGCGAAAATCGGCCTCAAAGTGAAGATCGTCAGCTACGAATGGGGCGAGTACATCAAGCGCACCAAGAATGGCGAACACGACATCAGCCTGATTGGCTGGACCGGTGACAACGGGGACCCGGACAACTGGCTCGGCACGCTTTATAGCTGCGACGCCATTGGCGGCAACAACTACTCCATGTGGTGTGATCCGGCTTACGACAAGCTGATCAAACAGGCCAAGGTCGTCACCGACCGCGACCAGCGCACCGTGCTTTACAAACAGGCGCAACAGTACCTCAAGCAGCAGGTGCCGATTACGCCAGTCGCCCACTCGACGGTTAACCAGCCGTTGAGCGCCAAAATCGAAGGATTCAAGGTGAGTCCTTTCGGTCGTAACGTGTTCTCGGGCGTCAGCATAGAAAAATAACCGATTAGCCAGAAACGCTGGGGGCGGATTTCGCCCTCACGCAAGCGTATTGCCGTAATTCGTCAATCCGACCTACAGCAAACGTTTGCGATGCCTTGAATGAGTTCTAAACCAAATAGCCGGATCACCAAAAAAAGACCGGCATTAAAAAAAGAAAGAAAGGAGCTTCACCCCATGAAACTGAGTAGCACCGCGTTACTGGCCTTGGCCATCAGCAGCGTAACCGCCTCGGCGTACGCAGAAACCCAGAGCCAGGCGTACACCCCGGTTACCGTGAAAGAGAAAAGCGCTCAGAGTGAAGCCACTGGCTTTGTCGAAGGCCAATCGATCACCGGGAGCACGCGTAACTGGTATGCAAACGAGCAACTGAAGCGTGGCGCCCATTTCAAGTACAACAAGAATGGTGTACCGACCGACACGGATCGTCGTATCAACTGGGTCCAGGGCACCATCATCAAGTACAACTCGGGCTTCACCGAGGGTACTGTCGGCTTCAGTACTGAAGTCGCGGCTTACAACGCCATCGCCCTGGACCGTGACCGCAAAGACCTTGCTTCCGCCAATGGTGGCGCACCACTGAACGGCGTTCGTGGTCTTGGCAACAACCGAACCCTGACCAAAGACGGCGGTGACGCCCAGGGTCAGTGGAGCAAACTGGGCCTGGCCAACGTCAAGGCGCGTTTCTCCAACACCACCCTGACCGCGGGTCGTCAAAACTTCAGCAGCCCACAGGTAGACGTCATCGGTAACCGTCCTCTGCCTTCTAGCTTCCAGGGTGTCACCCTGCACAGCGAAGAATTGGAGAACCTGTCGTTCGACCTCGGCACCTTCGATCGCAACTCACCGCGGACTGAAGAAAGCCAGCGTAAATTCCGCTCCGAATACGCCGACACCGTCATAGAAGCCGATCACGTGAACACCGCTGGTATCACTTACCAGCCGTTCGCGAGCCTGACCACCAGCCTGTGGGGCACCCAGGCCGAAGACTTGTGGAACCAATACTATTTCGGCGCCAGCCACGTATTGGGTGACAGTTCGGTACTGAGCCTGACCACCGGCCTGAACTACTACAAAACCGTCGACGAAGGCAAAAAGCTGCTGGGCGAAATCGACAACGACACGTACTCCCTGTCGCTCGGCCTGACCCACCAGGCCCACAGCCTGACCTTCTCGTACCAGGAAGTGAACGGTAACGAGTACTTCGACTACCTGCACGAAACCAACGGCATCTACCTGGCCAACTCCCTGCTGTCGGACTTCAACGGACCGAACGAGAAGTCCTTCCAGATCGCCTACGGCTTGAACATGGCCGAATACGGCGTGCCAGGCCTGAAGTTCAACATCTATCAGGCTCGCGGCTGGGGCATCGACGGTACTCACAACAAAGGCGGCGCCTACGCCAGCGTGCAGGCGATGGACGGCGAGCACCATTACGAGTACGGCATCGGTACTTCGTACGCAGTGCAGAGCGGCCCATTCAAAGCCACCACTGTTCGCGCGACTTACACCACACACCGTGCCAGCGAAGAACAAGCTGATGGCAACATCAACGAGTTCCGTCTCGTGACCACCATTCCGTTCAAGGTTTTGTAAAAACGCCAACCGGCGGCTGACTCATGACGAGTCGGCCGTTTCGGTTTTTTCGCTTAACCGATTGCAGAGGGTTCTTTGATGAAAATGCTTCCCCTACGTGCGGCCATCGCGGCCGCGTTGCTGAGTGTCGCTGTTGGCGTCTCGGCCAAACCCCTGGTGGTCTGCACCGAAGCCAGTCCGGAAGGCTTCGATATGGTCCAGTACACGACTGCAGTCACAGCCGATGCGGTGGCCGAAACCATCTTCAATCGTCTGGCGGACTTCAAGCCCGGCACCACTGAAGTGATTCCGGCACTGGCCGATTCCTGGGACATCAGTGAGGACGGTCTGACCTACACGTTCCACCTGCGCAAAGGTGTCAAGTTTCACACCACCGAATACTTCAAGCCGACCCGCGACATGAACGCCGACGACGTGGTCTGGAGCTTCCAGCGTCAGCTGGACCCGAATCACCCGTGGCACAAACTGTCGAGCGTAGGCTTCCCGTACTTTGAAAGCATGGGCTTCAAGGAACTGCTCAAAAGTGTCGAGAAGATCGACGACAACACGGTCACCTTCACCCTGACCCGCCGCGAAGCGCCGTTCCTGGCCGACATCGCCATGGCCTTCTCCTCGATCTACTCCGCCGAGTATGCCGACCAACTGCTCAAGGCCGACAAGACCGGCGACCTGAATAACAAACCGGTCGGTACCGGCCCGTTCATCTTCCAGCGTTATGCCAAGGATGCTCAGGTCCGCTTCAAGGCCAACCCGGATTACTTCCGTGGCAAGCCACCGGCTGATTCGTTGATTCTGGCCATCGCCACCGACAACAACGTACGCCTGCAAAAACTGAAAGCCAACGAATGCCAGATTGCGCTGTATCCCAAGCCAGATGACATTCCGAGCATCAAGAAAGACGCCAAACTGAGTGTCGATGAACTGAACGCGATGACCGTCTCGTACATCGCCATGAACACCTCGCACAAGTACATGAGCGATGTTCGCGTACGTAAAGCTATCGATATCGCCTTCGACAAGGCCGCATACGTCAACGCGCTGTTTGGCAAAGGCAATGCGACCGTGGCGGTCAATCCGTACCCGGACACCTTGCTGGGCTACAACCACGACCTGAAGAATCCGCCACGTGATCTGGACAAGGCTCGCGCCCTGCTCAAGGAAGCCGGCGTGCCGGATGGCACCACGTTCACCCTGTTCACCCGTAACGGCGGCGGTCCAACCAACCCGAACCCGATGCTCGGCGCGCAGATGATGCAGGCGGACCTGGCCAAGGTCGGGATCAAGGTCGATATTCGCGTCATGGAATGGGGCGAAATGCTCAAACGCGCGAAAAACGGCGAGCACGACATGGTGTCTGCCGGATGGGCCGGCGATAACGGCGACCCGGATAACTTCCTGACGCCTATGCTCAGTTGCGAGGCCGCCAAAAACGGCGAAAACTACGCACGCTGGTGCAATGAAAAGTTCCAGGCGCTGATCGACGAAGCAAGGGCTAAAGTAAACCCGGCGGAACGTGCAGCGCTCTATGAGCAAGCCCAAGAAGTCTTTAACCAGGACCAACCTTGGATCAGCATGGCCCACACCCGTATGTTCACCGCAATGCGCAACAACGTAGAGGGCTATCACATTAGCCCGCTCACCACTAATAACTTCGCCACCACCCAGGTGAAGTAGATAAGAAACTACCGGCATTCCTGACCCAGGAATGCCGGGCACGCCTAACCGGCTGATGAGGTACACCACAAGATGTTTAGTTTTATTGCCCGCCGATTGGGGTTATTGATCCCCACGTTCTTCGGCATCACCTTGCTGACTTTCGCGTTGATTCGCATGATTCCTGGCGACCCCGTGGAAGTAATGATGGGCGAACGTCGAGTCGACCCCGAAATGCATGCTCAGGCAATGGAACGCCTAGGTCTGAACAAACCCCTGTATGCCCAATACCTGGATTACATCGGCAAGTTGGCCCACGGCGACCTTGGCCAATCCCTGCGTACCCGTGAAAGCGTCTGGACCGAATTCACGTCTCTATTCCCCGCGACCCTGGAACTGTCCACGGCCGCCCTGTTGTTCGCCGGCGTCCTGGGCCTTCTGGCCGGGGTGATCGCGGCACTCAAGCGAGGATCCCTGTTCGACCATGGGGTGATGGGCATCTCCCTGGCGGGATACTCGATGCCGATCTTCTGGTGGGGCCTGATCCTGATCATGTTCTTCTCGGTGTCCCTGGGCTGGACCCCGGTGTCCGGGCGGATCGACCTGCTCTACGACATCGAGCCGCGGACTGGCTTCATGCTTATCGACACGCTGCTGGCCGATGACGTCGGTGCGTTCTTCGATGCCCTGCATCACCTGATCCTGCCGGCCATTGTGCTCGGCACCATCCCGCTGGCAGTGATCGCGCGGATGACCCGTTCTTCGATGCTCGAAGTGCTGCGTGAAGACTACATCCGTACCGCCCGCGCCAAAGGCCTGTCGCCGTCGCGCGTGGTGTTCGTTCACGGCCTGCGTAACGCGCTGATTCCGGTACTGACCGTGGTCGGCCTGCAAGTCGGCACATTGCTGGCCGGTGCGGTCCTGACCGAAACCATCTTCTCCTGGCCCGGCATCGGCAAATGGCTGATCGAAGCCATTGGCGCACGGGATTATCCCGTGGTGCAGAACGGCATCCTGTTAATCGCCTGCCTGGTGATTCTGGTCAACTTCGTGGTGGACATCCTCTACGGCTTTGCCAACCCACGCATTCGTCACCAGCGCTGAGATCATTATGACCATGACCACTTCAATTCCAGCGGTAGCAGTCGATCAAAGCCTGCTGTATCCGTCTCCATACAAAGAATTCTGGCAAGCGTTCTCCAAGAACAAAGGCGCCGTCGCCGGCCTGCTGTTCATGCTGCTAGTGATTTTCTGCGCGCTATTCGCCCCTTGGGTAGCACCGCACAACCCGAGCGAGCAATACCGCGACTTCCTGCTGACCCCGCCGTCCTGGCTGGAAGGTGGGCAAATCCAGTTCCTGCTCGGCACCGATGAGCTGGGTCGCGACCTGCTGTCACGACTGATCCACGGTTCGCGCCTGTCCCTGCTGATCGGCTTGTCGTCGGTGGTGATGTCGCTGATTCCGGGCATCCTTTTGGGTCTGTTCGCCGGGTTCTTCCCGCGCTTGCTCGGTCCGACCATCATGCGTCTGATGGACATCATGCTGGCCCTGCCGTCCCTGCTGCTGGCGGTGGCGATTGTCGCCATCCTCGGCCCTGGCCTGATCAACACCATTATTGCCATCGCCGTGGTTTCGTTGCCGTCCTATGTTCGTCTGACCCGCGCCGCGGTGATGGGCGAACTGAACCGCGACTACGTGACCGCCGCGCGCCTGGCCGGTGCCAATCTGCCACGCCTGATGTTCGTCACCGTGCTGCCCAACTGCATGGCGCCGCTGATCGTTCAGGCCACCCTGAGTTTCTCCTCGGCGATTCTCGATGCCGCCGCACTGGGCTTCCTCGGCCTTGGCGTTCAACCGCCAACCCCTGAGTGGGGCACCATGCTGGCTTCGGCTCGCGACTACATCGAACGCGCCTGGTGGGTGGTAAGTCTGCCTGGTTTGACCATTTTGCTCAGCGTGCTGGCAATCAACTTGATGGGCGACGGCCTGCGCGATGCGCTGGACCCGAAACTCAAGAACGCCGCCTGAGGAGATTCAAATGTCACTGTTAGAAATCAAGAATCTCAACGTTCGCTTCGGCGACAAGAACGCCGTTCCGGTGGTCGACGGTCTCGACATTACCGTGGACAAGGGCGAAGTTCTGGCCATCGTTGGCGAATCGGGTTCCGGCAAGTCCGTGACCATGATGGCGCTGATGGGCCTGATCGAACATCCGGGGATCGTCACCGCCGACGCCCTGAATTTCGACGGCAAGAACATGCTCAAACTGAGCAACCGTCAGCGTCGGCAGATTGTCGGCAAAGACCTGGCGATGGTTTTCCAGGACCCGATGACCGCGCTGAACCCGAGCTACACCGTCGGTTTCCAGATCGAAGAAGTGCTGCGCCTGCACCTGAAAATGTCCGGCAAGCAAGCCCGCGCACGCGCCATCGAACTGCTGGAAAAAGTTGAAATCCCGGGTGCCGCCAGCCGTATGGATGCTTACCCGCATCAACTGTCCGGTGGTATGAGCCAGCGTGTTGCGATTGCCATGGCGATTGCCGGTGAGCCGAAACTGCTGATCGCCGACGAACCGACCACCGCACTGGACGTAACGATTCAGGCACAGATCATGGACCTGCTGTTGGCCCTGCAGAAAGAGCAGAACATGGGCCTGGTGCTGATTACTCACGACCTCGCGGTCGTGGCTGAAACCGCTCAGCGCGTGTGCGTGATGTACGCCGGCCAAGCGGTCGAAGTGGGTCAGGTGCCTCAGCTGTTCGACATTCCGGCGCACCCGTACAGCGAAGCGCTGCTCAAGGCGATTCCGGAACACAGCCTGGGCGCCACGCGCCTGGCGACGCTGCCGGGCATCGTTCCCGGTCGTTATGACCGTCCGCAGGGTTGCCTGCTGTCGCCGCGTTGCCCGTACGTGCAGGATACCTGCCGTCAGCAACGTCCAACCCTTGACCCGAAAAGCAACAGCCTCGCCCGCTGCTTCTACCCGCTGAATCAGGAGGTGGCGTAATGGCCGTCGTACTTACCGCCCGCGACCTGACCCGTCACTACGAAGTGTCCCGTGGCCTGTTCAAGGGCCATGCGACCGTACGCGCGCTTAACGGTGTGTCGTTCGAACTGGAAGCCGGCAAGACCCTCGCTGTCGTCGGCGAATCGGGCTGCGGCAAATCCACCCTGGCCCGCGCCCTGACGCTGATCGAAGAACCGTCCTCCGGTTCCTTGAAAATCGCCGGGCAGGAAGTCACCGGCGCTGACAAGGCCCAGCGCAAGCAACTGCGCAAAGACGTGCAGATGGTGTTCCAGAGCCCGTACGCATCGTTGAACCCACGGCAAAAAGTCGGTGATCAACTGGCCGAGCCGCTGCTGATCAACACCAACCTGTCGGCTGCTGAACGTCGCGAGAAAGTCCAGGCGATGATGAAGCAGGTGGGCTTGCGCCCTGAGCACTACCAGCGTTATCCGCACATGTTCTCCGGTGGTCAGCGCCAGCGGATCGCCCTGGCCCGCGCGATGATGTTGCAGCCTAAAGTGCTGGTAGCGGATGAACCGACCTCGGCGCTGGACGTGTCCATTCAGGCGCAGGTGCTGAACCTGTTCATGGACTTGCAGCAAGAGTTCAACACCGCCTACGTGTTCATCTCCCACAACCTGGCGGTGGTGCAACACGTCGCCGATGACGTGATGGTGATGTACCTCGGTCGCCCGGTGGAAATGGGCCCGAAGAACGACATCTACGAGCGTCCTCTGCACCCGTACACCCAGGCGTTGCTGTCGGCCACCCCGACCATTCACCCGGACCCGAACAAGCCAAAAATCAAGATCGTCGGCGAATTGCCCAACCCGCTGAACCCGCCGTCGGGTTGCGCATTCCACAAGCGCTGCCCGTATGCCACTGAGCGTTGCAGCACTGAAGAGCCGGCCCTGCGTCTGCTCGACACCCGCCAGGTGGCTTGCCACTACGCCGAGCAGTTTCTCGACAGCGCGGCATAAAAATGTGGGAGCGGCGGTGCGGCGATCCGACTTGCTCGCGAAGAGGGAGTGTCAGTCACCATTAATGTGCCAGACATACCGCTTTCGCGAGCAAGCCCGCTCCCACAGGGATACATGACCTGTTCAATAGCCCCTTCTGCTTCGATTGCGCATCAATCGGTCAGAAGGGGTTTTCTTTTGGCTGTTATTTAAGCCCCTTCATCCTCGTCGGGGTCCGGTTCGTCGGTGGTCGAGTCGTCATCGCCCGCGCTGCCACCCTGATCTTGATCGCCCGGCTCCGATTTGGATTTGGCGATCATCAGGGCAGTGTGCGTCACCTGCCCGCTCGAGGCCTGCTCACCGTGGTCCGGGCACTCCGCCCACGCTGCCGACATGCCAACCGACATGCCAACCGACAGCATCACCAAAACCTTAAGCAACAGCACAATGCGTTGAAAAATGCTCATAGCCGAATCCATCCTGCATAAGTGAAGCGTGGGTGTCTGTGTGGCACTGAATGAAATTTAGTTCCGATCAGCGCGGTTCTCCAGATAGGACGCTAACGAATGGACGGAATGCCATTGGCAGGGAGATTGGTTTTGAATAAGGGTTATCTCCAAACCAACTAACAGCGATGATCCCTGTGGGAGCGGGCTTGCTCGCGAAGGCGGTCTATCAGCCAACATTGATGTCGACTGACACTCCGCCTTCGCGAGCAAGCCCGCTCCCACATGAGACCGCGTTGGCAATAAAAAACCCCGGGGCTCACGCATCGGGGTTTCCGGTTTCTCAGCTCAGAGCTTAGTGATGCTCACGCGTCGCACGGAATTTCACGTCCGGCCAGCGCTCTTCCATTAACGCCAGGTTGACCCGCGTCGGGGCCAGGTAGGTCAGGTGACCACCGCCGTCGATGGCGAGGTTTTCCACAGCCTTGATCTGGAATTCTTCGAGCTTCTTCTTATCGCTGCAATCGATCCAGCGCGCGGAATAGACCGTAATCGGCTCATAAGAGCACTCGACCTTGTATTCCTCTTTCAAACGGCTGGCGACCACATCGAACTGCAGCACACCGACGGCGCCGAGGATGATGTCGTTGCTGCGCGTCGGGAAGAACACTTGGGTCGCGCCCTCTTCCGCCAATTGCTGCAGACCCTGGCGCAGTTGCTTGGATTTCAGCGGATCGCGCAGGCGCACGCGACGGAACAGTTCCGGGGCGAAGTGCGGGATACCGGTGAAGCCCAGGACTTCGCCTTCGGTGAAGGTGTCGCCGATCTGGATGGTGCCGTGGTTATGCAAACCGATGATGTCGCCGGCAAACGCTTCTTCCAGTTGCTCGCGCTCGGAGGAGAAGAAGGTCAGCGCATCGCCGATCCGCACGTCTTTGCCGGTGCGCACGTGGCGCATCTTCATGCCTTTTTCGTACTTGCCGGAGCAGATACGCATGAAGGCGATACGGTCGCGGTGTTTCGGGTCCATGTTCGCCTGGATCTTGAACACAAAGCCGGCGAACTTCTCTTCAACCGGCTCCACGGTGCGCTCGTTGGCGACACGGGCCAACGGTTTCGGCGCCCAGTTGACCACGGCGTCGAGCACGTGATCGACACCGAAGTTGCCCAGTGCAGTACCGAAGAACACCGGGGTCAGTTGGCCGTCGAGGAATTCCTGTTGATTGAATTCGTGACAGGCGCCCTGCACCAGTTCCAGCTGATCGACGAAGCGATCGTACTCGTCGCCCAAGTGTGCGCGAGCTTCATCGGAGTCGAGCTTCTCGATGATTTTCACATCGGTGCGCTCGTGGCCGTGGCCCGCGGTGTACACGATGATGTAGTCGTCGGCGAGGTGATAAACGCCCTTGAAGTCGCGGTAGCAACCGATCGGCCAGGTGATCGGCGCTGCCTTGATCTTCAGGACCGCTTCGATTTCGTCGAGCAGTTCGATCGGGTCGCGGATGTCACGGTCGAGTTTGTTGATGAAGCTGACGATCGGCGTGTCACGCAGACGGCAGACGTCCATCAGCGCGATAGTGCGTGGCTCTACACCCTTACCGCCGTCGAGGACCATCAAGGCCGAGTCCACCGCCGTCAGGGTGCGGTAGGTATCTTCGGAGAAGTCTTCGTGGCCCGGGGTATCGAGCAGGTTGATCATGTGGTCGCGATACGGGAACTGCATGACCGACGTGGTAATGGAAATACCCCGTTGTTTTTCCATTTCCATCCAGTCGGAGGTGGCATGGCGGTCAGACTTGCGAGATTTCACCGTGCCAGCAATCGCAATCGCCTTGCCCATCAGCAAGAGCTTCTCGGTGATGGTGGTTTTACCGGCATCGGGGTGGGAAATAATGGCGAAAGTGCGGCGTTTCGCGACTTCGGCGGCCTGTTTGGTCATGGGAAATCGCCTGGCAGGTGATTCAAAAAAGGGCGGCGAGTATAGCTTAAAAAGTGACCTACGGACCACCGTCCGTAGGGCTTCCCGAACACCGCATGCCCTGTAGGAGCTGCCGAAGGTTGCGATCTTTTGATCTTGTTTTTTTTAAGACCACCGAAGTTCAAGATCAAAAGATCGCAGCCTTCGGCAGCTCCTACGGTGGCTATTTGCTGTTAATTATGGAACCTTTTAAAAGGTGCAGACGTCCACTCCCCTGTTACGGCACTCGTACCAGGGGCTGAAAAATCAGCAAGTTGGCCTGACGAGGCTGCGCTTATGGCTCGATCTCATGCGGTTTCATCAGCATGAAGAGCTGCTTCTCGCGAACGTTTTTTTCCCGGCAGCCAGGAATGGCATGCCACACGGGACTGCGTTCGCCGACAAAGAAAAAGGAGTCTGCCTGTGGCTATTCGCTATGGCAAAGGGCTGATAGGAGGTGCGGTTGTCGTCGCCCTTCTGGCCCTGCTGGTCCACTGGATTGGCATCAACACGATCGAACATTACCGCGACGATTTGTTGTTTTACCTGCAAGCCCATTTGATTCTTGTCCTTGTTTCCATGCTGGCCGCCCTCATTGTGGGCATTCCCGCCGGCATCTTCCTCAGCCGCCCGACCATGGTGGGCCGCGCTGAACGCTTCATGCAGATCTTCAACATCGGCAACACCGTGCCGCCTCTCGCCGTACTGGCCATCGCCCTGGGTATCCTCGGCATCGGCAGCGGCCCCGCGATCTTCGCCCTGTTCCTCGCCTCGCTGTTGCCGATCGTGCGCAACACCTACGAAGGCCTGAAAAACGTTCAGGGTTCGCTCAAGGAAGCGGCCGTCGGCATCGGCATGACACCGACTCAGGTGCTGTGGCGGGTCGAACTGCCAAACGCCGTGCCGATCATCATCGGTGGCGTGCGCGTGGCGCTGGCGATCAACGTCGGTACCGCACCGCTGGCATTCCTGATTGGCGCCAACAGTCTGGGCAGCCTGATTTTCCCTGGCATCGCCCTGAATAATCAGCCGCAACTGCTGCTCGGCGCGGCCTGCACCGCCCTGCTGGCCTTGCTGCTCGACGGCCTGGTGACACTCGCCAGCCGCCTCTGGCTCGAACGCGGCTTGCGCCCGTCTTAAGCCTCGGCAAAGGAATCTCTATGAAAGCTCTTTTTTTAAAAGGCAGTAGCTTAATTTTAGGCTGCGCCCTGCTGTTCGCAGGATTTGCCCAAGCCGCTGAAAAACCCGTGATCCGCATCGGCGCCCGGGTGTTCACCGAACAAACCCTGCTGGCGGAAATCACCTCCCAATACCTGCGCACCAAGGGTTACGACACTCAGGTGACCGGCGGTCTGGGCAGCAACCTGGCTCGCAGCGCCCACGAAAGTGGTCAGCTTGATTTGATGTGGGAATACACCGGCGTGTCGCTGGTGGCTTACAACCACATCACTGACAAGCTCGACAGCGCTCAGTCCTACGCCAAGGTGAAAGAACTCGACGCGAAAAAAGGCCTGATCTGGCTCACCCCGTCGAAATTCAGCAACACCTACGCCCTGGCCCTGCCAGAAAACACCGCGAAGGCGTATCCGCAGATCAACACCATCAGCGAGCTGAACACGGTGATGCAGGCTGAGGCGAAGACCAATCACCTCGTCGCCCTGGACACCGAGTTCGCCAACCGCTCCGACGGTCTGGACGGCATGGTCGACCTCTACGGCATGAACCTGACCCGCAAAAACATCCGCCAGATGGACGCCGGGCTGGTCTATACCGCCCTGCGCAATGGTCAGGTGTTTGCCGGTCTGGTCTACACCACGGACGGTCGTTTGAACGCCTTCAAGCTGAAACTGCTGGAAGACGACAAGCATTACTTCCCGGACTACACCGCTGCGCCGGTGGTGCGTCAGGTCTACCTCGACGCTCACCCGAAACTCGCCGAAGAACTCAAGCCGCTGGCCGAGCTGTTCGACGACGTCACCATGCGCCAGCTCAACGCGCGGGTCGATGTCGATCACGAAAGCCCTTCATCCGTTGCCGCCGATTTCCTGCGCCAGCATCCCATCAAATAAGGAGGAAAAGACATGGAATTTCTGAACGCCTTTTCCCATCTCGACTGGCCGCTGGTCCTGCAACTGACCGGGCAGCACATCACCCTCGTCGGTATTGCCGTGACCCTGGCGATTCTGGTCGGCGTGCCGCTGGGCATCCTGATGACGCGCTTCCCGACCCTCGCCGGCCCCTTGCAGGCCAGCGCCACGGTGCTGCTGACGGTGCCGTCGATTGCCCTGTTCGGCCTGCTGCTGCCGTTCTACTCCAAATTCGGCCAGGGCCTGGGCCCGATGCCGGCGATCACTGCGGTGTTTTTGTACTCGCTGCTGCCGATCATGCGTAACACCTACCTCGCTCTGACCGGCGTCGATCCCGGCATTCGCGAAGCCGCCCGTGGCATCGGCATGACCTTCGGCCAGCGCCTGCGCATGGTCGAGCTGCCGATCGCGGTGCCGGTGATCCTCGCCGGTGTGCGCACCGCCGTGGTCATGAACATTGGTGTCATGACCATCGCCGCGACCATCGGTGCCGGTGGCCTCGGTGTACTCATTCTCGCTTCCATCAGCCGCAGCGACATGTCGATGCTGATCGTCGGCGCCGTGCTGGTCAGTCTCCTGGCCATCTTCGCCGACCTGCTTCTGCAATGGCTGCAACGCACGCTGACTCCAAAAGGACTCCTGAAATGATCGAACTTCAAAACCTCAGCAAGACCTTCCAAAGCAACGGCAAAGATGTGAAAGCCGTGGACTCGGTAAGCCTGACCGTCAATGAAGGCGAGATCTGTGTGTTCCTCGGGCCATCGGGTTGCGGCAAAAGCACCACGCTGAAAATGATCAATCGCCTGATCAAGCCGACCTCCGGCAAGATCCTGATCAACGGCGAAGACACCACTGATCTCGACGCGGTGACCCTGCGTCGCAACATCGGTTATGTGATCCAGCAGATCGGTCTGTTCCCGAACATGACCATCGAGGAAAACATCACCATCGTTCCGCGTCTGCTGGGCTGGGACAAACAGAAATGCCACGACCGCGCCCGCGAGTTGATGAGCATGATCAAGCTGGAACCCAAGCAGTACCTGAATCGCTACCCGCGTGAATTGTCGGGCGGTCAGCAGCAGCGGATCGGCGTGATTCGCGCGCTGGCGGCGGATGCGCCGTTGTTGTTGATGGATGAACCGTTTGGCGCGGTCGACCCGATCAACCGCGAAATGATCCAGAACGAATTCTTCGAGATGCAACGCGCACTGAACAAGACCGTGATCATGGTCAGCCACGACATCGATGAAGCGATCAAGCTGGGCGACAAAATTGCGATCTTCCGCGCCGGCAAGCTGCTGCAGATCGATCATCCGGACACGTTGCTGGCACACCCGGCGGATGATTTCGTCAGCAACTTCGTGGGTCAGGACAGCACGCTCAAGCGTTTGTTGCTGGTGAAAGCCGAGGACGCGGCGGACAACGCACCGTCGGTGAGCCCGGAAACCCCGGTGGCCGAGGCCCTGGAGTTGATGGACGAACTGGACCGTCGTTATGTCGTGGTGACTTGCGCCGACAACAAGGCGCTGGGTTACGTACGACGTCGCGACCTGCACCGTCAGACCGGCACCTGCGCGCAATACCTGCGCGAGTTCAACGCCACGGCGGCGTTTGACGAGCATTTGCGCATCCTGCTGTCGCGCATGTACGAATTCAATCGCTCTTGGCTGCCGGTGATGGATGCCGAGCGGGTGTTCCTCGGGGAAGTGACCCAGGAATCGATTGCCGAGTACTTGAGCTCCGGCAAGTCCCGTGGTGGCAAGACCAGCATTGTGTCGCCGGCTGAGACTGCGGTGGCCTGACCGACGCCTTCGCGAGCAAGCCCGATCCCACATTGGACCTGTGATGTGCATGCAATCCATGCATCAACACAAATCCCCTGTGGGAGCGGGCTTGCTCGCGAATGGCAGCACCACATATCCCGCCTGAAACACCTCAAATATCCCCTCTACGGGAACATCACACTGTCATGCAGGTCGGTTACATCAGTAGCTGTCCGGGACCGCACGACGGATGCGTGTAAAAACGCGACATTTTTTGTTGATCTCAAGCCCCTCACGCCCTAAAGTTCGCGCCGAACGTCCGTGCTGGAAACGATCCATCCGGCTCAAGTACTGACGACGAGACAGCAAGGCCAAGGGAAAGCACCGCTTCCCATGGCCTTTTTGCTTTCGGCGACATGCCTTGGGAAGTAGGCGAACCAAAGTGGGGATACGGAGGACGTTCAGGAGGGTGTGTCATCAATGAAATCACGAGTGCGCCGGAGCCTGCTTTTGCGCAGGGCAAGGCGTGAGGCCCGCGGTTTGGTTGTTCCAAATAAGGGACGAGCAACGCAGCCCTGCGCAAAAGCAGGCCCGGCCCTTCGGGTTGTGCCTGAGCGCGCGCCATGCTGCGTTGCAGGCCTTGCGAAGGGAATGACCATGAGCGGCGGCCTGCGCCTTGCCTGGCACGCGCTCAGGCGCAACGCACTCGCGATTTCATTGATGACACACCCTCGCACCCATTGATTAATCTAGTTTGCCAGTAGGAGTTCCCAGCATGTCGATCAACGTCGAAGACTATTTCGCGCGCGATACCTTCAACAAAATGAAGGCCTTCGCCGACAAACAAGAAACCCCGTTCGTGGTGATCGACACCGCGATGATCAGCCAGGCCTATGACGACCTGCGCGCCGGTTTCGAATTCGCCAAGGTCTACTACGCGGTCAAGGCCAACCCGGCCGTCGAAATCATCGACCTGCTCAAAGAGAAAGGCTCGAACTTCGACATCGCCTCGATCTACGAGCTCGATAAAGTGATGAACCAGGGCGTTGGCCCGGATCGCATCAGCTACGGCAACACCATCAAGAAATCCAAAGACATTCGCTACTTCTACGAGAAGGGCGTGCGTCTGTATGCCACCGACTCCGAAGCCGACCTGCGCAACATCGCCAAGGCTGCACCGGGTTCGAAAGTCTACGTGCGCATCCTCACCGAAGGCTCGACCACCGCTGACTGGCCTTTGTCGCGCAAATTCGGCTGCCAGACCGACATGGCCATGGACCTGCTGATCCTCGCTCGCGACCTGGGCCTGGTGCCGTACGGCATCTCGTTCCACGTCGGCTCGCAACAGCGCGACATCAGCGTCTGGGACGCGGCGATCGCCAAGGTCAAAGTGATCTTCGAACGCCTGAAAGAAGAAGACGGCATTCACCTGAAGCTGATCAACATGGGCGGCGGCTTCCCGGCCAACTACATCACCCGCACCAACAGCCTGGAAACCTACGCTGAAGAAATCATCCGCTTCCTCAAGGAAGACTTCGGCGACGAGCTGCCGGAAATCATCCTGGAACCGGGCCGTTCGCTGATCGCCAACGCTGGCATCCTGGTCAGTGAAGTAGTGCTGGTAGCGCGTAAATCCCGTACCGCGGTAGAGCGATGGGTGTACACGGATGTGGGCAAGTTCTCCGGCCTGATCGAAACCATGGACGAAGCCATCAAGTTCCCGATCTGGACCGAGAAGAAAGGCGAGATGGAAGAAGTGGTCATCGCCGGTCCAACCTGCGACAGCGCTGACATCATGTACGAAAACTACAAGTACGGTTTGCCGCTGAACCTGGCGATTGGTGACCGTTTGTACTGGTTGTCGACCGGTGCGTACACCACCAGCTACAGCGCCGTTGAGTTCAATGGCTTTCCGCCGTTGAAGTCGTTTTACGTGTAACTGACGCTTCGAGTTTCAAGCGTCCAATGAAAAACCCATGACAGTGTCATGGGTTTTTTTATTAGAAGACTCTGGCCATTTTCAGCAGTTGGTCAGACATGGATTTAACATCCTCCAGTGAGCCGGTAATCATCGGCAAAGAGGTCTTGGCACGCAGCATCGTTTGCTGAGGATAATGAGTTGCCAGCGACCGTTTGGTTTCATCGAGCATGTAGGTCCAGCGGTAGCAGAAATCACCGAGGTTGCATGCGGCGATGCTGGCTTGCCGGTAAAGATCGCCAAGGCGTCCCATGTGCGCTCGGGACATCTCTTGCCGTTGCGTTTGCGAGTACGGCTGGCCAGGATCGTAATCCATGCCCGGCAACCCAATTCGACCCAAGGTGTAATAGGCTTCAATCTTGGACATCGGGCCTTCGGTACTTAACGGCAATGTCAGCGATTCGATGAAGCGAATAAAAATGCTGTGGATCGACACCGCAAGTTTAGTTACCTGCAACTTGAAGTCCGTCACTGCATATTGGCAACGTTCGAGCCGCGCATAGAGTTCGCGCATCACATCAATCACATTGGCACAGGGCGCATTGCCCCAACCGGCAGATCTGACAACGGCGAACTGCTGCGGATCAATTACCGAAATCGCCAAACGCCGATTCTCGGTAACGCTGACAATCGCCTGAAACTCGCGGATAAAACCGCTCACATCCTGCAGTACCCGAGTCGACACGTTACCAAGGCAAGGTACGGTAATACCGATCGCTCGCCAGCAGACCGCGTTGCCACGCGCAACTTGAATCAATGCCTGAGAATCGGGCCGAGGCAATAAGGTATATCCGGATCGGGCGATAGAATCTGAGAACCGGTTGATTTCCCCAAGTGCGCCAGGCAAGTCGTTCAAAAAAACAATGTATTGCTTCAACGAGGCAAAATTCTTTTCTGCCAATAAATAATCCAGCATCAGTCTCTCCTTGGCCTGACAAAACCTCGACTGCCAGCGTCAACGTTGCCGCTGGCAGTCCGTGGTCATCCGTTTGTCAGCGCCTTGGCACCGACACGGGCGCGAGGAACTTGATAAACAGCGGTGCCTGCACCTTGAATGCATTGTCCAGCGCTTCGACATCGGCAAATTGCGCTGCGGCGGTGGCCGTCAGGAACTGCCGATAAGCTGTCGCAGCACCGCTATAGACAGTGGCGTATTCATGTCGCGAGTCCTCTATCGAAAGAATCGCCTGCAAGTATTTAGTCCTGCCGAGTGATGCCTGAATAATTGAATTCTCGACATCAATCTTCTCGACCAGGGCATCAATCTTCAGCTTCAACTTGTCACTCTCGCGAAGCATGTCGATAAAAGCAATTGTCTTGCCGGCGTCGATTAATGTTTTTTTAAGTTGGTCGATCGCCATCATCACCAGTTGAATTTCTGTAGGAGCCAGGCCCAACTGAGTGACCTTGGCAAGGGTCAGTTCAATGTCTTTGCCAAGTGCTTCAATGCCTGCCTTTTTCAGGGTAGCGACGGCTTCAGAGATGGTTTTGCGCTCATCCATGAACGCCTGCAACTTCAATTGCAGATCACTGATTTCATCTTTGGCCATTTGCTCTTCGTGCGCAAAATCAACCAGGTAAGTCTGGACCAGGCGTCGATCGAACGAATCGCTGATATTCGCCAGGCATTGGTCAATTTTGGACGACTTCTCCTTGATTACATCGGCTGCCTGCTTCAAGAGTCCCTTACGATCGCCATCGATTTCTTCGATAACTAGCGGGTCAGCCTCGCTCAGTCGTTCTTTTTCGAGGTCTTCAAGACCGCGCTGAATGATTTCGAGTTCGTACTTGCTGGTCTGAGCGGCGCCTTGTAACTCGTTGCTTCCCCGACCGACCTCTCTGACAACGCTGTCGAAGCGGCTGAACAAGTCCGGCAAATAACCAAGCTTGACCTGCCAGGTATTGGCCTGAATGCGCGCATTACGCATGTGTTCGTGATGGGTACTTAATGCCGCCAAATCCAGCGGCGGATAGGCCGAATTGAACAGGCTTACAACATTCATTGAACGTGCTCCCAACGAGTTATTGCGTGAAAATTCCTCCTGCGCCTCCTTGAACACCAGAATAAGAGCGTCGGCATCGGTCTCGATTTTTCTCCATGGATTAACGACCAGCCTGAATTGCGCGATGAACTGTCGCAGCGACAACGCATCGTTGATGGTAGCGATAGCTTTGGAAGAGTTTGCGACAGCATCGTGCAAGACGTTCCAGGTATAGATAAGGTTTTTTGTTGCGATTTCGGCATCGATTGCCACGATTTCAAGACTCTGCAAGTCGTGCTTTACACGCGCCAGAGAACCCAAGGTCTGATTCATGCTGTCCAGCTTCAGAATGTCGCGATCCTGTTGGGCATACAGTTCGTTACGCGCTGCACGAATGTTTTCAGCTTCGACGCCCATATAGATAGCCATCGCCAACCCGACAATGTTCATACCAGCCGCGGCTTTCAATGCCTCCTGAACGGCCGCTTTGTACTCAGTATTCTTTAGTTCAATCTCGGCGGAACGATCATCAATTTTCACTTGGAGATTTTTTATTTCTGCCGACAAGGTATTATTTTTTATCAAATCAACCTTGTATTGGATGCCAGGCAGAATGTATTCCTGAAGATCCATACCAAACGCATCGAGATCTTTCTTGATGCCGCGAGTAATATTTAAGTTCTTATCAACTTCTTCAAATATCCTGTCGAGAAAATAACCCAAATCACTCAGCGTATCGCTTTCCAGTTGCAGACCTGGAAACTTGTCGCCCAACGCGGCCTCCAGCGCTCTTAGTTGTTCAACCGTTTTAATGTCGTGCAGGTCCAGCAGATTGCCAGCCCTTACGTCGGAGTAGACTTCTTCCATCGATGCACCATACGTCAGCATGCTCGTTGCGAAGTTACTGAGGCCGCGGCCCGTCATCATGATGCGTTCGCGCAAGTCCGTCCAACGCGAGGCATGGTTGTGAGTATTGAGAAAAGTGGTCAGGAAGTCTTCGGGGTAAAGGCCCGGGCCACCATTCTGACCGACACCGAAACGCAGATAGTCAGTAACGTCTTTCAAAGTGCGAGGAAGCCTGAAAGCGGCAGCCTGATACTTGTGCAGATCGATGATTTGTTTTTTAGTCAGCAACAATCCCGTGGCACGTACATCGCTATTGAAGTCCGAAGCGGATGCACTGATTAACCGCGCCGGAGCTTCAGCGGCGTACTGCAATATTTGCTCGGGAGAAGCGTTTTTCAGAGCGTCATCCCACAACTTATTACCAGACATAATTATTCCTTTAATTAGTCAACACACAATTGAATATTTAATAACGTGATTTGCAGAGCCGGAACATTACAACCATTCAAACTGCGCACTGGAAATAAAACACAATGCAGCGCCGCTGCAAAGTGCAAACTTACGAGGATATGTTTATAAAAAATACCAACGCCTGGCGAGCAAGCAACTAATCCACTCGCGTGACAAGCCGACGGCGAACTTCAAATGTTTACTTGGTTGGCTGCCCGTGCGCGATATTCCACGGCCATTGCTTGCACTTGCGCGTGGGGCACGTTCGACAGTGTCTGCGCCGCGATACTTAAAAAAGCCGAATGCCCCGCGTGCATTGCCCGGCGATACCAGACCAGCGCTTCTTCGATGTGCGAGAGTTCCACCAGAACACTGGCATAACTGAACTGCCCACGAAAATCACCGCCCAGCGCCGAACGTCGATACCAATCAAACGCCGTCACAGGATCAGCAGGACAAAAATGGCCTTGCTCCAGATATCGTCCCAGCAAGTTCATCGATTTTGCATGGCCCAGTTCCGCTGCCCGGCGATAAAGATTCAACGCTTGCGCGTGATCTTCAATAACGCCGCGCCCGGTCGCCAGCAGGTTGGCGTAGTTGTACATCGCCCAATCCAGACCACTTTCAGCTGCAACGCGATAATGCGCGGCGGCAACTGACGCATCGGCAGTACAACCCCAACCCTGCTCATGGCAACGACCGAGCATGTTCCGCGCCATCAAGTGCCCGCCCTGGGCGGCGATCTCGAACCAGCGCACGGCCAGCCGCTGATCCTGCTCGATACCCTGCCCGTCCAGCAGAATCTGCCCGAGCAAGGCCTGAGCATCGAGCACGCCTTCGCGGGCAGCGATCAGAATCGCCTGTGCCGCGCGCGCCGGGCTTTCGTCGAGCATGGATTTGAGACGATCACCGTCGAGGACTTCCTCGCGGCGCAGTCGATAACTCATACCTCGACCCAGCGACGCAACAGGTTGTGATAAGTACCGGTGAGGCGAATCAGCGAAGGGTGATCGGGCATGTCCTGGGTCAGCTGCTGGATCGCCCCGTCCATCTCGAACAGCAAGGCGCGCTGACTGTCTTCGCGGACCAGGCTTTGGGTCCAGAAGAACGAGGCGTAGCGAGTGCCGCGCGTCACGGCGTTGACCTTGTGCAGGCTGGTGCCGGGGTACAGAACCATGTCGCCGGCCGGCAACTTCACCCGTTGGGTGCCGAAAGTGTCCTGGATTTCCAGTTCGCCGCCGTCGTAGTCGTCCGGCTCGCTGAAAAACAGAGTGGCCGACAAATCGGTGCGCACTCGCTCGAGACTGCCTTTGGGCTGGCGCACGGCGTTGTCGATGTGAAAGTCGAAACTGCCGCCGGCCGTGTAACAGTTCAGTAACGGAGGAAAGACCTTGTGCGGCAACGCGGCCGACATGAACAGCGGATTTTTCCACAGCCGTTCCAGCATCGCCGCGCCGACTTCCTTGGCCAGCGGATGACCTTCAGGCAGCTGCAGATTGTGCTTGGCCTTGGCCGACTGATAACCGGCGGTGATTTTGCCGTCGGCCCAATCTGCCTGCTCCAGAGCCTCACGGATGCGCTGCACTTCTTCTTTCGCGAACACGCCGGGAATGTGCAGCAGCATGGGATGACACCTGAAGACAAAGAGGCGGCAATGGTATTGATTCTTATTGACTCTGTAAAACCCCTGTGACGAACGAGACAGCAAAAACCGTAAGGGTAAATTGTAAAGAATGTAAATTCCTCGCGAATAGTAACGTTTCGCAATTGATACAAATACCTGTTTACCCTATATTCCGCGGCCTCAAATCCTTGGGGAGGGGAATTCTCATGTCACGCCAACAACCACAATTACCGGTCAGTTCACCGCGTTTGCTCGCGTCTGCAATTGGCGTGGCGATCACTGCCAGCTCTGCGGGCCACATGGCTTTCGCGGCTGAAAAGACCGACGAAAAAGCACCGAGCAACGTGATTTCCCTGGGCGCTACCGCTATCACCGGCGAGACCCAGGACGAGACTTCCTACAACGTCGAAAAAGCCTCCTCGCCCAAGTACACCGCACCGCTTGTGGACACGCCGCGTTCGATCACCGTCATCCCGCAACAAGTGCTCAAGGACACTGGCGCCCTCAACATGCAGGACGCCCTGCGCACTGTTCCAGGCATCACCTTCGGTGCCGGTGAAGGCGGCAACCCGCAAGGCGACCGCCCATTCATCCGCGGCTTCGATGCCCAGGGCGATACGTATCTGGACGGCGTGCGCGATACCGGCTCCCAGAGTCGTGAGATCTTCGCCGTTGAGTCGATCGAAGTCAGCAAAGGCCCGAACTCGGCCATGGGCGGCCGTGGCGCTGCCGGTGGCAGCATCAACCTGGTGAGCAAAAAGGCGCACCTTGGCAATTCGCTCGATGGCGGTTTCACCTGGGGTTCCGACCAGACCCAGCGTTACACCATGGATGGCAACTATCAGTTCACCGACACCGCCGCTGGCCGTCTGAACCTGATGAGCCACGAAAGCAACGTTGCTGGCCGTGACAGCGTCGACTACGACCGTTGGGGTATCGCACCGTCGCTGGCCTTCGGCCTGGGCACCGACACTCGCGTCAACCTCGACTACTACCACCTGGAAAGCAACGACACGCCAGATTCCGGCATTCCATACAGCATTCCGGTCGCGGGCTCGACGGCTCGCACCAAGTCCAACCCGGACAAGCCTGACGATGGCGGCGACAGCAGCAACTTCTACGGCCTCGACGGCCGCGACTTCCGCAAGGGTCGCACCGACACCGCAACCATCGCCATCGAGCACGATCTGAGCGACGCGCTGACCGTCAAGAACACCCTGCGCCACGGCACCAGCATGCAGGACTACATCCTGACCCAGCCGGACGACAGCAAGGGCAACGTCAACAACGGCAGCGTCTGGCGTCGGGCCAACACCCGGGTCAGCAACACCGAAACCACCACCAACCAGACCGATCTGTTTGGCGACGTCTACATCGCCGGATTCAAAAACAGCTTCTCTACCGGTATCGAGTTGAGCCGCGAGGAAAGCGAAAAGTCCTCGTATAACGTCAACACCGACACCACCCCGGGAACAGCTGCCGCGACCACCAACTGCTCGCCGGCGTTGATTGGTGCGCCGAGCGGCTACAACTGCACCTCGCTGTCCAACCCGAACCCGAACGACCCATGGAACGGTGCAATCTCGCGTAACTACGCTGGCACCGACACCAAAGCCAACACCTATGCGCTGTATGTGTTCGACACGCTGGAGTTGTCCGAGCAATGGCTGGTGAACATGGGTCTGCGTTATGACCATTTCGACACCCAGTACCGCACCTTTGACAGCGCAGGGGCGACTGTCCTAAACAAAGGCGTACCTGCAAAAGGCAAAGACACCAGCGAATTCGTCACCGGTCAATTCGGTGTGGTCTACAAGCCGGCCGAAAACGGCAGCATTTATGCGTCCTACGCGACTTCTGCCACTCCACCTGGCGCCACCCTCGGCGAAGGCATGGACGGCAACCCGCTGGGTGGCACGGTTGATCGCAACAAAGATGTGCTCAAAAGCGACATGGAGCCGGAAACCACCAAGAACTACGAAATCGGTACCAAGTGGGACCTGCTGAACGATCGCCTGTCGTTGACCGCCGACATCTTCCGTACCGAGAAAGAAAACGCTCGCGTTCAAGTCGACACAACCGCCTATGAAAACGCCGGAAAAACCCGCGTTCAAGGTATCGAACTGTCGGCCAGCGGCAAGATCACCGACAAATGGCAAGTGTTCGCCGGTTACGCATACATGGACAGCGAGCAGGTCGATGGCGGCCCGCTGAACCGCGCCACCGAAGGCAACGAGCTGCCTAACACACCGAAAAACAGTGCCAGCTTGTGGACGACTTATCAGGTCACGCCGAAGCTGACCATCGGTGGCGGTGCGTTTTATGTCGATGATGTGTTCGGCAGCGTGGCCAACACCACCATGGTTGATTCCTACGTTCGTTACGACGCAATGGCCGCGTACAAGCTGAGCAAAAACGTCGACCTGCAACTGAACGTACAGAACCTGACCGATGAAACCTACTACGACAAAGCTTTCGCGACCCACTTCGCCAACCAGGCGGCGGGCCGTACGGCATTGCTGAGCACCAACTTTCACTTCTGATAGAAGCGTGAAGACCAGGGCCCCGTTCATCCAGGTGAACGGGGCTTTTGTGCGTAATAAAGAATGTTTCTCGACAACCCACGGCATAATGCGCGCCGTGATCATTATTTTCGAACGAACAAGGCGAGCGACGTGTTGAAGAAAACCCTGTTCCAGTTGCACTGGTTTTTCGGCATCAGCGCCGGACTGGTCCTGGCCCTGATGGGCATCACCGGGGCGACGGTGTCGTTTCAGGATGAAATCCTGCGCGCGCTGAACCCTTCTGTGCTGCAGGTCGAGAAGCAGGTCGCCGGCGTCCTGCCGCCCGCCGAACTGGTGGAAAAAATCGAGGGTGCATCCGGCAAAAAAGTCGCGATGCTCTGGGTCGAGACCGACAGCGGAAACGCCGCGCGGGTGTCCTTTACCCCGCCACCGGGCGAGCGCCGTGGGCAGATGCGCTACTTCGACCCATACACCGCCGAGTTCATGGGCGACGCCACTGGCCAGGACTTCTTCGGCCTGATGCTGCAACTGCACCGCTTCCTCGCCATGGGCGATAGCGGTCGGCAGATCACCGGTGCCTGTACGCTGATACTGGTGTTCTTCTGCCTGTCCGGCCTTTACCTGCGCTGGCCGCGCCAGTGGAAAAGCTGGCGCGCCTGGCTGACCCTCGACTGGAAGAAAAAGGGCCGCAGCTTCAACTGGGATTTGCACTCCGTCGCCGGCACCTGGTGCCTGGTGTTTTACCTCCTGGCAGCGCTCACCGGGTTGTCCTGGTCCTATGAGTGGTACAACAAGGGCCTGACCCGATTGCTTTCCGACTCACCGCAGAACGAGCGCGCTCGCGGCGGTCGCGGCCCGGCGCCAAGCGGCCCGGCCCCCACCGCCGACTACGCCGCGATGTGGAGCAGCATCTACAGCGCCGCCGGTCCGGCACTGAGTGCCTACAACATCCGCATGCCACCCGTGGCCGGACAATCGGCCACCGTGTTCTACCTGTTGAACACCTCACCCCACGACCGTGCGCTGAACCAGATCACGCTGGACCCGGCGACCGGCATCGTCGCGCGGCATGATCGCTACAGCGACAAGAGCCTCAAGGCGCAACTGCTGACCAGCATTTACGCGCTGCACGTCGGCAGCTATTTCGGAATCATCGGGCGGATCATCCTGACGATTAGCGCACTGACGATGCCACTGTTTTTTGTTACTGGCTGGTTGTTGTACCTCGATCGTCGACGCAAGAAAAAACAGATCAAGGAGGCCCGCAAAGACCTCGCACAACCGGACAATGACGCACCGGCGTGGCTGATCGGCTTCGCCAGCCAGAGCGGCTTTGCCGAGCAACTGGCGTGGCAGACCGCCGGGCAATTGCAGGCTGCGGGCCTGCCGGTGAAGGTTCAGCCGCTGGCGGATGTCAGCGAGCAGGATCTGCGTGATTCCGGCAATGCGCTGTTCGTGGTCAGCACCTTCGGCGACGGTGAAGCGCCGGACAGCGCCCGGGGGTTTGAGCGCAAAGTGCTGGCACGGACGTTGAGCCTGGAAAGCCTGAACTACGCCGTGCTGGGCCTCGGTGATCGGCAGTATCAACATTTCTGCGGTTTCGCTCGACGCTTGCACACATGGCTGGGCGAGCACGGCGGCAAGACTCTGTTCGCGCCGGTGGAGGTCGACAGCGGCGACCCTTACGCCTTGCGTCACTGGCAGCAGCAACTGGGTCTGCTGACCGGACAGGCGCCCGTGGACACCTGGCAAGCGCCAAGCTACGACAACTGGAACCTGACCCGCCGCGAACTGCTCAACCCTGACAGCACGGGTTCTGGTGTGTACTTGCTGGGCCTCACCGCCCCTACCACCAGCAGTTGGCTGGCCGGCGATCTGGTGGAAGTGTTACCGCGCAATTGTCCGTGGGCGATCGAACATTTCCTCGATGGCCTGGGCATTGACGGTCGCGCTACGGTTGCGCTCGGTGGCTTGTCGCAACCGCTGGAGCAAGCCCTCGCCAGTAGACAACTGCCGGAAAACAGAGCTCACCTGGTCGGCCTGCATGCCCAGGCGCTGGTGGATGCGCTGGTGCCCCTGGCCATGCGCGAATACTCCATCGCCTCGATCGCCGCCGATGGCATCCTCGAACTGATCGTGCGCCAGGAACTGCATCCCGACGGCAGCCTGGGCGTCGGCTCCGGCTGGCTGACCGAACACGCCCCGGTGGGCGGCACCATCAGCCTGCGCGTACGACGCAACAGCGGTTTCCACCTGCCGGTCGAACCGGTGCCGATGATCCTGCTGGGCAATGGCACCGGCCTGGCCGGGCTGCGCAGTTTGCTCAAGGCGCGGATTGCCGATGGGCAGCAGCGTCATTGGCTGCTGTTTGGCGAACGCAATCGGGAACATGACTATCTGTGCCGTGCCGAGCTTGAAGAGTGGCTGATTTCGGGGGATCTGGAGCGGTTGGGCCTGGCGTTTTCCCGAGACCAGGCCGAGAAGATTTATGTGCAGGATCTACTGCGCGAGTCGGCGGGCGAGTTGAAAAAATGGCTGGCCGAGGGTGCGGTTATTTACATCTGCGGCAGCTTGCAAGGGATGGCTTCAGGCGTGGATCACGTGCTCAACGAAATACTCGGAATTGCAGAGGTCGACCGCCTGATCGAGCAAGGCCGCTACCGCCGCGACGTCTACTGACCCCCCACATCCCATATGGGAGCGAGCTTGCTCCGGGCGGCGTTCCGACGATAGCGATTTAACAGTCACTGCAGTTGTTGACTGAGACGCCGCCATCGCGAGCAAGCTCGCTCCCACAGGGGTCAGGTGTACAACTCTCGACTTCTTTTCACTCCGGCTGCAGCTTCTGCTCAAACACCCCAACCCCATCCGAATCCCGCAACACCACACTCATCTCCCCCGTCTGCCCATCAATATTCACCTCACCAAAAAACTGAAACCCGGCAAACGGTGAGGTGTTCTGTGCCGGTGGTGCTTTCTCGAACACCACTTCCGGGCCAAAGGTCTTATCCAGCAAATCAGGCCCGAAACTCCCAGCACTCAAAGGCCCGGCGACAAACTCCCAGAACGGTTCGAAATCCTGAAACGCCGCACGGTCCGGGTGGTAATGGTGCGCGGCGCAGTAATGCACGTCCGCCGTCAGCCAGACATAATTGCGCACCTGCTGCGCCCGCAGAAAACCCAACAATTCGGCGATTTCCAGTTCACGCCCCTGGGCCGGACCCGGATCGCCATTGGCCACGGCTTCCCAGCGCGCCACACCGGGGCTGACCTCACCATCCGGTACGCCGAGGCCAATCGGCATATCAGCAGCGATGACTTTCCACTGGGCATTGGAGGCCTTCAATTCACGCTTGAGCCAGTCCAGCTGTTCACGTCCGAGGAACGCTTTAGCGGCCCCCAGGTTGGCGTCATTCGCCCCGCGATAGCTGCGCATATCGAGCACGAACACATCGAGCAACGGACCGTAACCGAGCTTGCGATAAATCCGCCCGCCGCCATCGGCGCTCTGCAACCGCATCGGTGCGTATTCGAGCCAGGCCTGACGCGCGCGATCGACCAGGCTGTGGATATCTTTGCTCTTGTAGCGATCATCCAACTGCTTGCCCGGCGACCAGTTGTTCACCACTTCATGGTCGTCCCATTGCCAGATCTGCGGGACCTCGGCGTTGAAGCGGCGGATGTTTTCGTCCATCAGGTTGTAGCGGTAATTGCCGCGATAGTCGTCGAGGGTTTCGGCGACTTTGCTCTTGGCTTCAGTGGTGATGTTGCGCCACACGCGGCCGCTCTCTGTAGTGAGCTGCGCAGGTACGGGGCCGTCGGCGTAGATGGTGTCGCCGCTGTGGATAAAGAAGTCTGGCAGGCGTAAACGCATGGCTTCGTAGATGCGCATGCCGCCGATGTCCGGGTTGATGCCGAAGCCCTGGCCAGCGGTGTCGCCGCTCCAGACGAAACGGATGTCGCGACGGGTTTTCGGCACGCTGCGCAGATGGCCGAACCAGGGTTCGCTGGCGACGCCGCTCTGGGCGTCTTCGAAGTGCACGCGGTAGAAAATCGCCTGGTCCGCGGGCAGGCCAGTGAGTTCGACGCGGGCCGTGAAATCGGTATTGGAGACGGCCAATGGCGAGACAAAACGACGAGGGTTACTGAACAGGCTGCGGGTGTCCCATTCCACCACCATTCGCGCCGGACGATCACATCGGCTCCAGATCATCGCCCGATCGCCCAGCACGTCGCCAGACTGCACGCCATCGGTGAGTTGCGGACGATCCTTGACCGAGGCAATCACCGCCGGCGCCAGGCCTGGCAACAACAGCCCGGCACCGACGGCTTGTATGACACGACGGCGACCGAGGTCGAATTCACTCATGGTGCTCTCCCTGAAAAAGGAAAACTAAAACACGGCTGGATGACTCAGACATGACACAGAAATCTGCCAATGCAGCAGATCCCTTGTGGGAGCGAGCCTGCTCGCGAAAGCGGTCTAACAGCCAACATATTTGTTGAATGTCGGTCCGTCATCGCGAGCAAGCTCGCTCCCACAGTATCCGGCGGCTAGGCGGGCGGATCCAGATTATCCAGCACCCGATTCACCGCCAGTTCTCCCAACATGATCGACTGCTGAATCCCCAACATCGTGTTGCATTGCGATCCTTGCAGATACCTCGCGAAGTCACTTGCCATGACGTTCGCTGATGCCAGTGATTCACAGGCGTATTCCAGCAGAGTTTGGTTATCGATATCGGGGGCGATGAGGAAGATGTTACTGGGTTGGCGCGGGGGATCGAGGACTCGGTCAACGGTATCGTAGAGCTTTTCAGAATCGAGGTTTTCGTTTGGGGATGCCGGGTCAGTGTCCGGCGGATTAGGCGTTACCTTGAACATAATTTGCTGCTCCAGACTGGAGCCGTTTCGCTTCTCTACTAAAAGAAGGGTGGCGGCTGTGCGCAGGTTAGTAGACCGGGGGAGTCAGCAATACCGGCGCGCCCAAAGGCGCCCTACGCACAACCACCATCAAGTGCAGGGATATGAATACCTGACTGAATGGAGCTCATGCACATTACTGACAACCATGGGCTACTAAACCCGATCACTGAGGATCAGTGACACGAACCAAGTTACCGACGACCTCCAAAGCGCACAAGCCGGCGGATTCTGGCGCAGTTGTAGGCAACGACGCAACGTTCTGTAGCCCCAGGACGACGGCACTTTGATGCAAAACATCGCAGCTCCCGCCCCTATCAAGGAATAGGAAATTTCAGCGCCACATTTAGGAAACGTCCTAACGCCAGCCCTGAGCGAGCCAAGTAGGTTCGAGGCTCCCCAGCCACACTCAGAACAGGACGCCTATGGCTCGCAACAAGGACATCCCCCAAGTCTGGGAGCATGGCGGTGGTGGCGGCGGATCGGGCATCGGATACCGTTACCTGCGAGACATGACCCCGACTGAGTTAGCCGAGCGCAATGCCAGACAAAAGTCTTACGACGACGTTGTACTAGGAATTCCTGCATTGGAAGGCGCCCCGCAACTACCGTCTGTATGGGTGTACCCGCCCACCGAGCAAGCCAATAAAGCACTAGTGAACCCCGAGCATCCGCCCGAGTATCAGGATGCGATCATCTGGTTTCCTGCAGATGCTGGACTTGAGCCGATCTATATTGTTCTGAGTGTGCCTGGAGACTACAAATACCGCCCTGCTCCTACGACACTCCCGGCTTTTCCAGATATAAAACCTGCTCCGTTAAAAACTTCAGTGCGTGGTGGTGGTAAAAAACGTCGGCGATGGAAAGATCCCTCAGGAAGGATTTATGAGTGGGACTCGCAACATGGCACCGTTGAGATGTACACCAAGCAAGGAAAACACCTTGGGGAGTACGACCCGCAAACAGGGGAGCAAACCAAGCCAGCTGACCCGTCTAGGAAAGTAGAAAAATGACACACGTAATAGAGGTCTTCGACAGACACAGTGAGGAACTTCTCCTGAGTGTGGAAATACCCAAAAGCCGTCACGAAGAGCTAGCAAAACTAATGGATTGGCAAACACCAGAGGATGAGTTTGATGGCTACGACCTTTCTCCAGAACAAGTGCAAACACTTGAAACCTGGACTGGCAAGATCCTGGGAGACGCAAACCACATCGTGCAGTTGGTGTGCGTTGATTGATTTACTCCACCGCCATGAAATACGAACTGAAGTTTCAGATTTACGGAATACCTGAAAACGATGACTTGGCTGTATTCGAGATGGATTTGTCCCGGTCCATTACAACGGATGCCCTGAAGCCAATAATGGCTTGGCATGAAGAAGAGGATGCCATGGCAAGCCATCGACTATCCGCCAAGCAGGTTACAGCCATTGAGAATCTCGCAATGATTGAACTCCCCAAGGAACTAATGCTGTATCTCAGCAGCTACGAGTGAGCCTTGAATGGCGCGCAACTCAGGGCCTGGATTTAAAGAAAAATGCAGCATGGCGACGTTACCGGGACATGACACAGAAATCTGCCAACACAGCAGACCCTTGTGGGAGCGGCGGTGCGGCGATCCGACTTGCTCGCGAAAGCGGTCTAACAGCCAACATAATTGCTGAATGTCAGTCCGTCTTCGCGAGCAAGCCCGCTCCCACAGGGTTGGGTGTCAGGCCTTGGCTGGCTCCAGCGCCAGCTCAACGACTTCCGGCCGCTTGAGCACCGCATACGCCACCGCCGTCAGCAAACTCCCCGCCACAATCGCCAGCAAGTACAACAGCGCATGGTTGATCGCATTCGGGATCGCCAGCACGAACAATCCGCCGTGCGGCGCCATCAGTTTGCAGCCGAAATACATCGACAACGCACCGGTCAGCGCACCACCGGCAATGCTCGCCGGGATCACCCGCAGTGGGTCTTTCGCGGCAAACGGAATCGCGCCTTCGGAGATGAAGCACAACCCCAGTACCAACGCCGCTTTACCGGCCTCGCGTTCGGTCTGAGCAAACTTGCGTCGGGCAATAAACGTAGCGATGCCCAAGCCAATCGGCGGCACCATGCCGGCTGCCATGGTCGCGGCCATCGGTGCATAACTTTGCGACGCCAGCAGCCCCACCGAGAATGCATACGCGGCTTTGTTGATCGGCCCGCCAAGGTCGACGCACATCATCCCGCCCAGCAATACACCGAGCAGAATCGCGTTGGTGGTGCCCATGCTGTCGAGGAAGTGCGTGAGCCCTGCGAGCATCCCCGCCACCGGTTTACCCACCACGTAGATCATCACCAGACCGGTGAACAGACTCGCCAGCAACGGGATGATCAGAATCGGTTTCAGCGCCTCAAGACTTTGCGGCAAGCGCGCATAACGATTGATCGCCTGCGCCGCGTAACCGGCGATGAAACCGGCAATGATCCCGCCGATAAAACCGGCGCCCAAGGTGCTTGCCAGCAGACCGCCAATCATCCCCGGCGCCAGGCCCGGACGGTCGGCGATCGAGTAGGCGATGTAACCCGCCAGCAGCGGCACCATCAGCTTGAACGCGGTCTCGCCGCCGATCTGCATCAATGCCGCCGCGAGCGTGCCCGGCTCCTTGAACGCCGTAATGCCGAACACGAACGACAAGGCGATCATCAGACCGCCCGCCACCACCATCGGCAGCATGAACGACACGCCCGTCAGCAGGTGTTTGTAGACACCGGTTTTCTCTTGCTTGGCCGGGCCTTTGGCACCGCTCGAAGCGGTTTCCTGCGAGCCTTCGGCCAACGCTTTGTTCAGCGTCGCCTCGGCTTGTTTGAGGGCGATTCCAGTGCCGCAACGGTAAATCTTCTTGCCGGCGAAACGCTCGGTGGCGACTTCGATATCGCAGGCCAGCAGCACCACGTCCGCATCGGCAATTACCGCTGCACTCAGCGGATTGCGCGCACCGACCGAGCCCTGGGTTTCCACTTGCAGGTCGTAGCCCAGACGCTTGGCCGCTTGCTGCAAGGCTTCAGCGGCCATGAACGTGTGAGCGACGCCGGTCGGACACGCAGTAATCGCGACCAAACGCGGGGCGTTTTTTACGGGGGCGGCAGGCTCGACCACAGCTTCGGGGGCAACGTAAACCTGAGCCTCTTCAGCACCGCGACGCAGCACCGCTTCAACCTCTTGCAGGGCTTGCGCCGGGGTACTTTGGAACACCCGCTTGCCGACGAATCGCGACATATCCACCGGCGCACTGGTCACCAGCAATACCCACTCGGCCGCCTCGATCGTGGCCGCCGACAATTGGCGTTCAGGGTGCGCGGCATCGTTGACTTCGACACTGGTGCTCCAGCCCTGACGCTGGGCCGCCGCATCAAGCAAACGGGCACACAGCACACTGGTGACCATACCGTTCGGGCAGGCCGTAACAATGGCTAACTTCATGACAAACCCTCTTATTGTTCTGTCAGGGTGCGTATGCGCACGCCCTGTTCGAGCCGCGCCAACTGCGTGGCGTCGCCAATACCGAAACCGATCTGGGTGACCGCCATCGCGGCAATCGCCGTGGCGGTGCGCAAGGTCTGTTCCGGCGTGTCGGCGCTGAGCAAACCGTGGAGCATGCCGGCCAGCAACGAATCGCCTGCGCCCACTGTGCTGACGACACTGACCTTGGGCGGCGTGGCATGCATCGCCGAGCCGACACTGAACCAGTTCACGCCATCGGCGCCGTCGGAGATCACCACGTGCTCGATGCCTTGAGCGTGCAAGCGGCTCGCGGCGTGCGCTTGCGCAGCCACCGAAACCACCTCGCAGCCGAGCGCGTCGGCCAGCTCTTCGGTATTGGGTTTGATCAGCCACGGACCAGCCTTGAGCGCCGCCCGCAAGGCTTCACCACTGGTGTCCAGCGCCACGTTCAAACCGAGATTTTTCAAACGCACAATCAACGCCTGCAACCACTGAGGACTGATGCCTTGGGGCAAGCTGCCGGCAACGACGACCGCGTCATGATCGGGTGCAATCTGATCAAGTCGATCAAGCAACGCCTGTTGCGCGGCTTCACTCACCAAGGGTCCGGGACCGTTGATGTCGGTGATGCGCCCATCGCTTTCCGCCAGTTTGATGTTGCTGCGCGTCTCACCCGGAACACGGATGAACGCGTCGACAAACCCGCGTTTGGCGAACAGGGTTTCGAACGCCTGGAGGTTGTCCTCCCCGAGGAAACCGCTGACCGTGAGCTGATGCCCGAGGTCCGCCAGCACTTGTGCCACGTTCACGCCCTTACCGGCGGCATGCGTGTGCATCTCGTCGCTACGGTTGACTTGGCCGGGGGCAAGTAGCGGCAACTGGACGGTGAGGTCCAGCGCCGGGTTGAGGGTCAGGGTCAGGATCTTGGCCATTACAGAGCCTCCACTAATGCGCGCACTTCATTGGCGCTGCCCACGGCCAGGGCCTGTTGGGCAAGGATTTGGGTCTGGGCCAGGTTGAGTTCGCGTATCCGCGCCTTGACCTCGGCAATGCTGCGACCCGACACACTCAACTCATCCACACCGAGACCGACCAGCACCGGCACCGCCAGCGGATCGGCCGCCAACTCGCCGCACACGCCGACCCACTTGCCGTTGGCATGCGCCGCGCGCACGGTGATGTCGATCAGTTGCAGCACCGCCGGGTGCAAGCCGTCAGCCTGGGCCGACAAGGTCGGATGACCACGGTCGATGGCCAGGGTGTATTGGGTCAGGTCATTGGTGCCGACGCTGAAGAAGTCGACCTCTTTGGCCAGTACCGGAGCGAGCAGTGCAGCCGACGGCACTTCAATCATGATCCCCAATTGCAGGTCGGCAACCGGAATTTCCAGACGCAGCCGTTCGGTCATGTCCCGCGCCTGGCGCCACTCATCAACGCTGCCGACCATGGGAAACATAATCCGCAGCGGACGGTTGTCCGCCGCACGCAGCAACGCGCGCAATTGCGCTTCCATGATGTGCGGACGTTGCAGAGTCAGGCGAATACCACGCACGCCGAGGAACGGGTTTTCTTCTTTGGCAATCGGCCAATACGGCAGCGGCTTGTCGCCGCCGACATCGAGAGTACGCACCACCAGCGGCCGACCGGCCAGGCCATCGAGTACACGACGGTATTCAACCTCTTGGGTCGCTTCGTCCGGCGCTTGCGAGTGGGCCATGAAAATCAGTTCGGTGCGCAGCAGGCCAATGCCTTCGGCGCCCTGCTCCACCGCGCTGGTCACGCCGGCGCTTTCGCCGATGTTGGCGAACACTTCGACTGCATGGCCGTCGGTGGTCAGTGCCGGCTGATGACGTTGTTCGGCAGCCGCTTTCAGACGCAGCTCGCGGGTGTCGCGCTCTTCGGTGGCGCGCTGCAAGGTCGCCGCGTCGGCGTCCACGTGCAGGCGGCCGCGTTGGCCATCAATCAGCAATGGCGTGCCCGGCGCCAGCAGCAACACGGCCGGGCCGGCGCCGACCAGCGCTGGAATACCAAGCGCTCGGGCGACAATCGCACTGTGCGCGGTAGCACCGCCACGGGCGGTGAGGATGCCGGCGACGCGGGCGGGGTCAAGACGGGCGACATCGGATGGACCGACTTCATCCATCACCAGAATGTACGGTTGCTCAGGCTCGCTCGGGGTTTCGACGCCACTCAGTTGCGCCAGCACTCGACGGCCGATGTCGCGTAAGTCGGCGGCGCGCTCGGCGAGCAAGGCGTCCTGCAGCGATTCCTGTTGTTTGGCCGCCGCTTCAATCACCGCCATCCACGCCGCTTCGGCGCTTTCGCCCTGCTTGAGACGGGTGTCGACGTCATCGGTCAATTCCGGGTCGTCGAGCATTTCCTGGTGGGTGATGAAGATCTCGCGAATGGCCTTGGACTTGCTGCGCTCGATCAGACCTTCGATGTCGCGACGCACGTCCGCCAACGCCTGTTGGAGACGCGCGCGCTCGATGGCGGCAGACTCACCGCGCAGCGGGTACTCAATGGTTTGCAGCACTTGAATGTGCGCCGGGCCGATGGCGATGCCCGGTGCAGCGGCGATAGCCTGAACCAGACTGCCGGAGGCTGGCGCAAGGACCACTTCGGCCACATCGGCGATCACTTCGCGCTGCTGGCTCACGGCTGGCAACGGCTCGACTTCTTCACCGAGACCTTCTTCGATGGCGGCCAGCAAGGCTGGCAAGGCATCGGCGGCGATGCTCGGTTCGGCGACAAATTCCAGCACCTGACCGCGACGGGCCCCGAGGCTGAGCAGTTTGCTCAAGCTCTTCACCGACACCGCGCTGTCCTGGCCATCGACGATGCGTACGCGGATTTCACCTTCAAAACTCTTCGCCAGTTGCGCGAGGATCTTCGCCGGACGCGCGTGCAAACCGTGGGCGTTGGCTAACGCGATGCGAGCGCTGGGCCAATCGGCCGGCAGCTCACCGCCGAGGACTTCGAGGACTTTACGGCTGCTGGTGGCGCGGCCCAATTCGTGGCCGCGACCTTCGATCAGCAACGCACAAAGACGTTCGAGCAAGGCCTGATGGGCTTCACCGAGGCTGGCCAGGCAGAACAGACCGCTGAGTGGCTGGCCGAGGTAGCGCATGGGTTTGTCCGGCGTGACGAAGGCGAGGCCCGGACGCTTGACCGTTTGCTCGCTGTGCAACCACCACAGGCCATCGCCCAGGGGCAGCGCATCGACTTGTTGCAACACGGCGGAGAAACCATTGCTCACGCAGTCGGCTTGACGCAGCAAGCGTGCACCGCGCCAGACCAGCTCTTCGAAGTCATCGGCGGACACACCGAGGCCGATCATCTGTGCATCCAGCGCCAGTTCTTGCGGCGCGCCTTGCAGCAGTTTCAACAAGGCTTCGGCGGAACTGGCGCGGCGCAGGGCTTGGCCCAGGTCGGTTTCGCCGAGGGCACGGGTCAGCAGTTGTAACAGGCGCAGGTGTTCGTCGGATTTGGCTGCAATACCGATCGCCAGGTAGACGATCTGACCGTCGCCCCAGTCCACGCCTTCAGGAAATTGCATCAGCCGCACGCCGGTGGAAAACACCAGATCGCGGGTTTCCGGCGTACCGTGGGGGATGGCAATACCTTGCCCGAGAAAGGTCGAGCCCTGGGCTTCGCGCGCCTGCAACCCAGCGAGATAACCCTCGGCCACCAGGCCATCGGCGACCAGATGCTGGGCCAACAGGTGCAACGCTGCGGACTTATCCACAGCCGATTGGCCCATGGATATCTGCTCTATGGTGAGCTCGAGCATGCTTTCTCCTTTTTGGCGCCTTGTGACGCCAGGTATTGTTTTGAATGATTCAGCTTAGGCTCTTAGGCACACCTTTTCAGGGGCAGTTTTGGCGGTTTCGCGGCAGAACCGGCAAAGGAGCCTATAACGTAGAAAATACGCTTGCTGAAACGTTTAATCTAGAATGATTGGCACGTTACTCGATAATGTCTCATCCTTGAAGTCCAATTGTCGGATGGGCTGCGACAATGGTCGTCTGCCTGAATCGGGTAGGATTGGCGAAAATGTCGGGCAAGCTCGAAAAAAAACAAGGAAATCCCGGGTTGAAACTCAGTGATATCGCCCAGTTGGCCGGTGTGTCCGTTACCACCGCCAGCTATGTCATTAATGGCAAGGCAGAACAACAACGTATCAGCAGTGCCACCGTCGAGCGCGTGCGCGCGGTCGTCGAACAACATGGCTTTACGCCCAACCCCCAGGCTGCCGGGCTGCGCAGTCGGCACACCCGAACCCTGGGTTTCATTCTGCCGGACCTGGAAAACCCCAGTTACGCGCGAATCGCCAAACTACTGGAACAAGGCGCCCGGGCTCGCGGCTATCAGCTGCTGATCGCCAGTTCCGACGATGCGCCGGACAGCGAACGGCAATTGCTCAAACTGTTCCGGGCCCGTCGTTGCGATGCGTTGATCGTTGCCAGTTGCCTGCCGGCCGGCGATGACAGCTATCGCCAATTGCAGGCCAAGGGCATTCCGATCATCGCGATCGACCGGGTCATGGAGCCTGAGCATTTCTGCTCGGTGATCAGCGATGACCGCGAGGCCAGCCTACAACTGACCGGCAGTCTACTGGACCCGCTGCCCAAACAGATCGCACTGATCGGCGCACGCCCCGAACTGAGCATCAGCCAGGAGCGGGCCGCAGGATTCAAAGAGGCTCTGGCCGAATTCAAAGGCGAGGTGCTGATCGAGCACGGCGAGTCGTTCAGCCGTGAGTGCGGCAAACAGTTGATGGAAGAACTGCTACAGCGTCTGGGCCATTTGCCGGATGCGCTGGTGACGACTTCCTACGTACTGCTTCAGGGCGTATTCGATGCCTTGCACGGCTTCCCGCTCAAAACCCGCCCGTTGCGCCTCGGCACCTTCGGCGACACGCAGCTGCTGGATTTCCTGCCGCTGCCGGTCAACGCCATGGCCCAGCAGCATCAGCTCATCGCCGACAAGGCTCTGGAACTGGCCTTGGCCGCCATCGAGCAATCGGATTACCGACCCGGCGTGCAGGCCATCGCGCGGACCTTCAAGCAGCGTATTCGCCAGGACTGAACCGTGGAGCTGATCGACAGCCACACTCATCTGGACTTTCCGGACTTCGACGAGGATCGCACGGCGTTGTTGGCCGAGAGCCGCGCCCTCGGAGTGCGGCGGATGGTGGTGCTGGGGGTTTATCAGGGCAATTGGCAGCGGGTCTGGGATCTGGTGCAAAGCGATCCCGATCTGTATGCGGCGTTCGGTTTGCATCCGGTGTATCTGGATGATCACCGTCCCGAAGACCTGACGGAACTCGGTGACTGTCTGACTCGGTTAACCGGCCATCGACAGCTCTGCGCGGTGGGCGAGATCGGTCTGGATTACTTTATCGAAACCCTGGACCGTGAACGCCAACAGGCACTGTTCGATGCGCAACTGCAACTGGCGGCGGACTTCAATCTTCCCGCGCTGATTCATGTGCGACGCAGCCATGCGACGGTGATTGCCACGCTTAAACGGTTTCGCTTGAAACGTGCGGGAATCATTCATGCCTTTGCCGGCAGCAAAGAAGAAGCCCGCGAATACATCAAGCTCGGTTTCAAACTGGGTCTGGGCGGTGCCGCGACCTGGCCTCAGGCCCTGCGCATGCACCGTGTGCTTGTCGAATTACCGCTTGAATCGGTGGTACTGGAAACCGATTCGCCGGACATGGCGCCCGCCATGTTCCCCGGCCAACGCAACAGCCCGGCGCATCTGCCGGCGATCTGCTCGGCACTGGCCGGGATCATGGCGATCAGCCCCGAGCAATTGGCCACCGCCAGCACTGCCAATGCCTGTGAGCTGTTCAATTGGTAATCAGTCGGCGTAGGCCTTGGCGGCTTCCAGCGTCAGCGTCATGTGTAGCCGGTGCCGGGCAAACCGCATGACGGCGAAATAGACGAGAATCGCCAACAGCGAAAAATTCAGCTGCTCCACGACGCTGAACATCCCGATCCACTCCAACACCAACGCCACCAGCAACGCGGTGCAAATCATGACCAACGTGCTCGCCCGCAGTAATGCCAGGGAGTCGAGGGACTTGAAGCGCTTGATCTGTTTCGGATCGTTCAGTTGCAAGGCTTTCTGGCAGTGAGAACACGCGAACGCTTCGTTGATCGCAATGGCGTTGAGTTGCCAGGGTTTGAGCAGGAGTGTGCTCGCGCAATGAGCGCAATGACCCTGGATTCCAATCGTTGCAGCAGACATAACCGAGCCTCCTCAGGGCGGGTCCAAGTGATTGATCTTCCTTCATTAAAGACGAAAAGCCAGACGGCGGAGGAAAACCGGACATTGCCTACCTGAGGAGGGAACAAATACTACAGACAGAGCACACATACCTGTGGGAGCGGGCTTGCTCGCGAAGGCTGATCAACATTCAACATAGATGTCGCCTGTCAGGCCGCTTTCGCGAGCAAGCCCGCTCCCACATTTTTTTTGCGCCGCAGAGTTCTTTAAACCCGGAACGCGCTGATCAGCTGCTTCAACTCCACCACCTGGGCCGACAACGCACGACTGGCGTCTTCGGTCTGGTGTGCACCTTCGGCGGTACGCTCACCGGCGCGGTTGATCTCGACAATATTCTGGTCGATGTCATGGGCCACGGCGGTCTGCTGCTCTACCGCTGCGGCAATTTGCTGATTCTGATCGACGATCATGCCGACGGCACCGAGGATGTTTTCCAGCGCTTGCTGAACCTTTTCCGACTGCCCCACCGTGCCGTTGGCCATCTGATGACTGGTACCCATCGCCTTCACCGCAGCGCCGACACCACTGTGCAGCTTGGCGATCATCTGCTCGATTTCCTCGGTCGATTGCTGGGTGCGCTTGGCTAGTGTCCGAACCTCGTCCGCCACCACCGCAAAACCACGGCCCTGCTCACCGGCCCGAGCGGCTTCGATGGCCGCGTTGAGGGCCAAGAGGTTGGTCTGTTCGGCGATGCTCTTGATCACCTCCAGCACACGGCTGATGGACTGGCTGTCGCTGGCCAGCTGATTGATCACCAGCACCGACTGATCGATCTCACTGGCCAGTGCAGCGATGCTGCCCTGCTGGGATTCCACCAGCCCGCGACCGCTGATGGTCTCGTCATTGACGCTATGAGCGCTGCTGACCGCTGCCGCGGCACTGCGTGCAACCTCAAGGGACGTGGCGGACATCTGGTTCATGGCCGTGGCGACCTGCTCGATCTGCGTGCGCTGCCCCGCCACCGCCTGGTTGCTCTGGGCGGAAACGTTCTCCACCTGCCCGGCCTGGCGCTCGACCTCAGTGACGGTCTGGCCGACCCGCTCGATCAGGTCATGGATTTTCTTCACGGTGCCGTTGAACACCTCGCCCAACTCGCCCAGTTCATCGCGGCTGTTGGCGCTGAAGGTTACCGTCATGTCGCCGGCCGCGACCTTGTCCATCACCGCGCCAAGACGCTTGAGGGTGGTGCGGGTCGAGGCGTAGAAGCCGCCGTAGAGGTAAAAAATCAACACAAACACCACCGACAGCGCCACGGCCTGCAAGACCATGTGGGTGCGGTTCTGCTCCAGTCGCTGTTGCAACTGGGTGCCGAGAAACTTCAGGGTGGCTTCGTTGAGTTGGTAGGTCTGGTCCATCAGGCCCGTGACCTGATCGTAAAAGCCCTGCCACGGCGCATCCAGCGTGTCGGCCATCACCACCTGCTCTTCGAACAGTTCACTGGCCTTTTTCAACGATGCCTTGCTGCTATCAGCCTGGGCGGCCAGGGTTTCCCGTGCCGCTTTGCTGGAGCCCAGCGCGTCCTGCAACTTCAAGGCATATTCGGCCTGCAGTTTTTCGATCTGCGCCAGCAACTCATCAAAACGGGTACTCGATGCCGAGTTGAGAAAGCCCTGCCCCAGCGAAAAAGAACCCATCGCCCGGCCTTCGCCCAGAAGCTGGGTCACGGGCGGGGTGACATTGGTAATGAGTTCGCTCAGCTGGCGCATGTCGCTCTGGGTGTCGCGGCTCAGGCCGGCCTGACTGGCGATGATCTGGCTGAAAATTTGTGCGTTGCCGAGCAACTTGCCGATCATCGCGCTTTTGCTTTGCAGGGAGTTTTCCGTTTGCTGGGCCTTGAACGCGGCGATCATTTCATCGCGTTTGCCATCGAAAACCATGATTTGCTCAGCGTCCGCGGTCATCGCCGTCAGCCCTTGCAAACGGGTCAGCACACTTTGCCCCAGGGTACTGATCTGTGACTCGACATTGCCGGCCTTGCCGGACTGACCAAGGGTGACGTTGATCTGCACAAGGTTGTTCAGGGTTTCCAGATCGCGCCGTAACGTCAGGCTACTGCCCAGCAGGTCGAGGCTTTGCAGTTCGACCCGGGTGCCCTGGAATTCTCGATAAGAATCACGCACCAGATAGAAGTTGGTCACCAGCATCGGCACAAGGAACAGCACGCTGATCAGGCTGAACTTCATGCCAAAGCTCAGGCGGTTCATCAGCGCGACGGCGGGATAGAGCAAGCTCTTCACTGGAAGTCTCCCTTTGATTTCTTATTTTTATTGGCAGGCGCGGGTCGAGAGCAGATAGCCACTATTCGGCGCTGTCTCTGTATAGCTCAAATCGGCGGGAGGTTTTGTAACTTAAGGTTAACGGGAGGACGCTCCCGGTCTGGTAGCAGCTGCCGAAGGCTGCGTCCGGCTGCGCAGCAGTCGTAAATCCTGATTACGCGGTGAGCCTGACAAACCGCGGTGACTGAGTTGGCGACTGCTGCGCAGTCGGACGCAGGCTGCGCCAGCTGCTACAGGGGGTCAGTGTGCTTACGGAAGGACGGTCCACAGCGCGAAACCGGCGTACCAGAGCACCGCCGCGCGCAGCAGCAGTTCCCAGATCCGGTCGAGGCTGTTGATGCCGTCAGGCCCGACCACCGGGGCCGGGATCTCACCGGCCACCAGCCCGACCTTTTCGATCAGCTGAGCGGCGCTGATGTTCCAGTTCAGCAGCTCGTGCAGCATCACCCGGCTGACCGCGACAAAGTTGCCGACCAACGCAAAGCTCGCCGCCAGCAGACGCACCGGCACCCAGTCGAACGCATGACGCAGTTTTGCCGCGCGCTCGACCACGGCCGGGTTCTGCCCGTGTTCTTCGGCCAGGGCCAGCAGTCGATAGCTCAGGGCCGCGACCGGCCCCAGCAGGAAGTACCAGAAAATCACCGCGAAAAAGCTCTGATAAGCCTCCCACAGCAGATGCCCTTCGACCCGTTCCAGCAGTTGTTCACCGCTATCGGCGCAGATACCCACATCGCGGTCCGCTACATGAGCGGCCGCTTGCAGGTCTTCCCGGCGCCAGGCATCGCGAAACGGCCCGAGACCGGCCAGCAGATCACCGCGGCCGAGACTGTAAATCACCACCAGCAGATGCACCGGCAACGCCAGCAGACCGTAAGCCACTGGGTCCAATACCAGTAGCAGCAAACCCAGCAGTGCCGCTGGCAACAACACCAGTATCAGCAAAATCAACCACGGACTTTTCGCCAGACGCGGACTGACCTCAAGCTTGTTCAGCTCGCGAACCCATCCACCATCACGCTGAACCCGATGGCGCAGGGCCGAGAACTTCTCGATCCAGACCGCCAACAGCAACACCAGAAAACTCATTGTTGTTCCTCTTTTGCCAGGGCCGCCCGATAGCGTGCCCAGTCGAACGCAGCCCCCGGATCGGTTTTACGCCCGGGTGCAATGTCGCTATGCCCGCAAATGCGCTGTGCGGTGATGGCCGTGAACGCGCTTTGCAGCTGCCGGGTCAGGGTCGTCAACGCTTGATACTGAGCGTCGGTGAACGGCAGATCATCCGTGCCTTCAAGTTCGATGCCCAAGGAAAAATCGTTACAGGTTTCCCGCCCTTCGAAACTCGAGACGCCGGCATGCCAGGCACGCTCAAGACAAGAGACAAACTGAGTGACGGTGCCGTCACGTTCGATCAGAAAGTGCGCAGACACTCGCAGGTCGGCGATCCCTTCAAAGTAAGGGTGCTCCGTGACATCCAGACGATTCTGGAAAAATTCCTGCACCTTGCCGGTAGCGAACTGCGCTGGCGGCAGACTGATGTTGTGGATCACCAGCAGGGAAATTTCGCCCGAGGGGCGCGCATTGAAGTTGGGCGAGGGGCAAATATCTACGCCCTGACACCAACCGCTCGCGGGGTCCAACTGCATACAGGTTCCTTCAACGACGACTGTGTAGGCGCCCAGTATGCCGCGATAGACCCTCGGGGCGCGATCACTTGCCGCGATTGAGGCGACGCAGATTGCCGATCACCGACTCCAGCGCCCGGTCGAACAGCAAGGTGTCGTCCAGCGCGCGCACCGCGCCACGACGCAATTCCAGCGCCAGACTGGTGCGGCTGCGCTCCAGCACTTTCATCCCAGTGCGATTGACGAAAATGTACTTGCCGGTGGCTTCAATGATCGCCGCCAGCTTGCAGCGAAGGGTGTTGTCCTCGTCTTCCTGAAACTCGACCCAGCACCCCAACCGCAGTTGATCGACCTGAAGCAAACCGGCATCGTCCTCCGGTAAACGAACTGACGCCGTTTCGGCCGGCCCTTCGTCCGCGGTTCGCAGGACGATTTCCTGCAGCACTTGGACCATTACCGGAGTATCGAGAGACTGTTCAAGCTTTTGCCCTGGACGCTCGAACAGTTGAACGTGCAAGGCTTCCAGCTCACTGAAAAATTCGCTGGTGGCGAACGGATCGAAGGCCGAACTGTTCAGCCCGTCGCGCAACGACTTGAGCAATCCAGGCACCAGCGCCAACAAGCGCAGACTCGCATCAGCCTCATCATGACGCTGCACGCTCCAGATCAGTTGCTCCATGGACTGCACATTGGCGTGCCACTCGGCCGACTGATCGCCGTGCTTGAGACAGGTCAGCAGCAGCACCTGGCTCCAGGCTTCCTGGACAAACACCACCACCCGTTGCGGCAATACTTTGCCTAACAAGGCCTGATTCAGCACCTGCTCGACGCGCTGGCGGGCCAGTTCAGTCCTGGCGCGGCCTTCTTCGGCGTCACGGGTACGTTGCTCCAGCAGCTCACTGCGACGGCGCTCATCGTTGGTGAAGGCGAGAAAATCCGCCAACAATTCGGAAAAGACCGCCGGATCATCGACAAAATCGTTCAGCAACCGTTGCACCACTTGCTCGATGCGCAGATACAGACTGTCGCGCTCATGGTCATCGAACTCACCCCAGCCCATGGCTGCGGTGGCGATTTCATTGAGCAGGCGTCGGGCCGGGTGACTGCTGCGGCTGAAGAAGCTCTTGTCGAGCACCGCCACTTTCAGCATCGGGATCTGCAGGCGGCCGATCAACGCCTTGAGCGAGTCCGGCAGGTTGCGGTCATCGAGGATGCATTCGAAGAGCATGGCGTTCAGGTTGATCACGTCTTCGTCAGCCACCCCGACCACGCGTGACTTGCCACTTTTGACGCTGACCCGGGTCAGCAGTTGTTCGAGCTGGTTTCGCAGATCGAAGTCGTCCTGGGCTGCCGGCGCCGGCACGTATTGCTGCAAGTGCGAGAGCAGCCGCATTAGGTCACGGGTGGAAATCGGCTGTGTCTGGGCACTGGCTTCCAGGGTTGGCGCTACACTGCCACGCACGTGAAACAGCAACTCCTGCAACGCCGCGAAGACTTCCTGCACGCTGTCGTCGATCGGCGGGCCACCGACGCGAGTGTTGGCCTGTGCGGGTTCAGTACCAACGCTGGCAGTCGCACGATCCGTGACCCGACGCGCAGGGGCGGGCTTAAGGTCAGGCAGAACACCGGTGGCGATCAGCAACTGATTGGCTTCGGCGTAGAGCTGATTGGCATCCCTGAGCACATAGCGCTCGAACAGTTTGAGGATGATCAGCTTGACCTTGATCTCCACCCCCAGGTTGCGCCCGGCCTGCAAAAAGTACTCGCAGAGCATCGCCGGCCCCATGGGATTGTGCTGATCGAGCAGTTCCCTGCCCAGCAGTGCGCTGAGTCGGGCGGTCAGTTGGTCCAGGGCGAATCCGTCGCGGTTCAGCACTTTTCTGACCATCGCCTCCACCGCCACGCTACGTTCCATGTCGTCATCGGGCAGCGCCACCGAATCGTCGAAGACCAACGCCATGGGCAAGGCAGACTGAGTGATGTCGTACTGGGTGAGGCTGACAAAAGCCGCGAAGAATTGTTCGAGAAAGCCGCGTTCGATGTTTTTGCGCTTGAGGCGCAAGTCGCGCATGGCTTCGAAGAAGAGGTTCTGTTCGACGTCAATGCGGGCCCGGTCGGCCATTTCGAACAGCGTGTCGTCGGCGTTATCGAACAGTTCCTGCAAACCATGCCTGAGCTGTTGAGCGGCCTTGTCGCGAACCTGAAGCAGAATCACAGGCAGGCGGGCGAGCGGCGAGTGAGTCGCCTGGTCGGTAGCAACCTTGTGCAAAGGCACTACATTCCCGTCGTTGTGCATTCAGGCCTCCTGAAACGGTGAGTCTTCGAAGTCGTCAATCCAAATCCACGTCAAAGCCATGACGTCAAAAGCAAGGCGGATTATCTTGCAAAAGATGCCCCCTCTACCAGCAGACTCTGCGTTTCCCATTGAAATAGACGCTTATGGCAGACGCTGACTTAGTGCCGATTACTCAGGCGAATCGACCAAATGCAGGTTTCAGAGCGATGGGAACGCCTCTGACGCCTTGGGTTGCCCAGCGCCATGGCCCTATAATCGGACCACTTTGTTTGTGGAGTCCGTTATGCCGAATCTACGTCTCGCCGATTTGACCGCCGAAATCGAAGCCAACGTGCGCCGTGCGTTGCTCGAAGACATCGGCAGCGGCGACATCACCGCACAGTTGATCCCCGCCGAACGCCTGGCCAAAGCCACCATCATTACCCGCGACGCTGCCGTCATCTGCGGCACAGCCTGGGTTGATGCAGTGTTTCGGCAGCTGGACCCACGTGTTGCGGTGCACTGGCAGGTGCGCGATGGCGAGCGGGTGAAACCCAATCAGGTGCTGTTCCACCTCGAAGGCCCGGCGCGCTCACTACTGACGGGCGAACGCAGTGCACTGAACTTCCTGCAGTTGCTTTCTGGCGTGGCCACGCGCGCGCAGTACCTGGCGGATTACGTTGCCGAGACTCAGGTGAAGTTGCTCGACACCCGTAAAACCTTGCCGGGGCTGCGTCTGGCGCAGAAGTACGCCGTGACCTGCGGTGGTTGCCACAACCACCGCATCGGCCTGTACGACGCCTTCCTGATCAAGGAAAACCATATTGCCGCCTGCGGTGGCATCCCGGAGGCCATCAAAGCCGCGCACAAGATTGCCCCGGGCAAACCGGTGGAGATCGAAGTGGAAAGCCTGGAGGAGCTGAAGGAAGCCCTGGCGGCCGGTGCCGACATCATTATGCTCGATGAGTTGAGCCTGGATGACATGCGCGAAGCCGTGCGCCTGAACGGCGGCAAGGCGAAACTGGAGGCCAGCGGCGGTATCAACGAAAGCACGCTGCTACCGATCGCCGAGACCGGGGTGGATTACATCTCGATTGGTGCAATGACCAAGGATGTGAAGGCTGTCGATCTGTCGATGCGACTGAGCCTCTGATCGAGAAAACGTCCGTACCAAATGTGGGAGCGAGCCTGCTCGCGAAAGGGGTGAGTCAGGCGCCAATTACGTCGACTGACACGCCCTCCTCGCGAGCAAGCTCGCTCCCACAGTTCAGACCACCAGATTATTCATCTCGCAGTACTCTTCCCACTCGACGCCCAACACCTCGGCAGCCTCCTTGTGCAGAACAAGGCGCGCAACCTCGAACTCTTCAGGGGTTGAGGTGTACTTGAGCGTCAGTTCCCACGGCTGCAAGCCCTGAGACTCTGCCTCATCCTCGAATGCCCACTGGATCTGGTCTTTCTGATCGTCGGCGGGCAAGTCCTTGATCTCTTCGGCTAGCTGGGGCGATTCCAGCAAGTACTTCTTCAGCGCTTCTGCGTGTCTGGCTTCTTGGGTCAATTCTTTAACGGTCATGGCGTTCTCTTTGATCTGGGGAATGGAAGATGGATCTGGATCATCAAGGATCTCTCTGACGCAAAAAACCGTTTGAAGCCCGGTTTATCTGGCCTTCAGAACCATTCGGGATCATCTGAAAACAACGTGTCGCTCGTGCCCGAGACAGGAATCGAACCTGCGACCTTCGCGTTACGAGTGCGCTGCTCTACCAACTGAGCTACACGGGCAGTGGGCTAAACCTAGCACTGACTTTGGGGTCAGGCAACTTCATGACTCGTCTCATTTTTTTGCAGACAAAAAAATGCCCCGCAGCTTTCACTGCGGGGCATTTTTTATAACGTTGAAGCGGTCAGGCGTGGGGAGTGATTAAACGCCCGAAGCCTTGGCTGCTGCTACGTCTTTGATGGACAGCTTGATACGGCCGCGGTTGTCCACGTCCAGTACCAGTACTTCCACTTCCTGGCCTTCTTTCAGGATGTCGGTCACTTTCTCTACGCGAGCGTCGCTCAACATCGAGATGTGGACCAGACCGTCCTTGCCCGGCAGGATGTTGACGAATGCGCCGAAGTCGACGATGCGCTCAACCTTACCAACGTAGATCTTGCCGATTTCGGCTTCAGCGGTGATACCCAGAACGCGCTGACGTGCTGCTTCAGCCGCTTCCTTGGTTTCGCCGAAGATCTTGATCGAGCCGTCGTCTTCGATGTCGATCGAAGCCTTGGTCTCTTCACAGATCGCACGAATGGTCGCGCCGCCTTTACCGATGACATCACGGATTTTGTCGGTGTCGATTTTCATCGCGATCATGGTCGGAGCGTTTTCCGACAATTCGGTACGCGACTGGCCAATGATCTGGTTCATCTGACCGAGGATGTTCAGGCGCGCTTCCAGGGCTTGGCCCAGAGCGATCTCCATGATTTCTTCGGTGATGCCTTTGATCTTGATGTCCATCTGCAGCGCGGTCACACCTTTGGCGGTACCGGCTACTTTGAAGTCCATGTCGCCCAAGTGGTCTTCGTCACCCAGGATGTCGGTCAGGATGGCGAACTTCTCGCCTTCTTTAACCAGACCCATGGCGATACCGGCAACTGGTGCCTTCATCGGAACGCCAGCATCCATCAGAGCCAGGGACGCGCCGCAGACCGAAGCCATGGAGCTCGAACCGTTGGACTCGGTGATTTCCGACACCACACGGATGGTGTACGGGAACACGTCGGCAGCAGGCAGCATGGCTGCAATCGAACGACGGGCCAGACGGCCGTGACCTATTTCGCGACGACCAGCGCCACCCATGCGGCCACACTCACCTACCGAGAACGGAGGGAAGTTGTAGTGCAGCATGAACGGGTCTTTTTTCTCGCCTTCCAGGGTGTCCAGCAGTTGTGCGTCACGGGCGGTGCCCAGTGTTGCAACGACCAGAGCCTGGGTTTCGCCACGGGTGAACAGTGCCGAACCGTGGGTCTTAGGCAGAACACCGACTTCGATGTTCAAAGGACGTACGGTCTTGGTGTCGCGGCCGTCGATACGTGGCTTGCCGTTAACGATGTTTTCGCGAACGGTGCGGTATTCGATTTCGCCGAAAGCAGCTTTGACTTCGCTGGAAGAAGGCTGGCCTTCTTCACCGGACAGTTTGGCAACAACCTGGTCCTTCAACTCACCCAGGCGAGCGTAACGGTCGGCCTTGATGGTGATGGTGTAAGCCTGGGAGATCGCGTCGCCGAACTCGGCACGGATAGCGCCCAGCAGAGCGGTCGCTTCTGGTTGTGGAGCCCAGGCCCAGGTTGGCTTGGCCGCTTCGGCAGCCAGTTCTTTAACAGCGTTGATCACAACCTGGAACTCGTCGTGAGCAAACAGTACCGCGCCCAGCATCTGGTCTTCGGTCAGCTCTTTGGCTTCCGACTCAACCATCAACACGGCTTCCGAAGTACCGGCAACGACCATGTCCAGGCTCGAAGCTTTCTGTTGTTCGTAAGTCGGGTTCAGCAGGTAGCCGGTGCTTTCGTGGAACGCAACGCGGGCAGCGCCGATCGGGCCATCGAAAGGAATGCCGGAGATAGCCAGGGCAGCCGAGGTACCGATCATCGCAGCGATGTCCGGATCGGTTTTCTTGCTGGTGGAAACGACGGTGCAGACAACCTGCACTTCGTTCATGAAGCCTTCTGGGAACAGCGGACGGATCGGACGGTCGATCAGTCGGGAAGTCAGGGTTTCTTTCTCGGAAGGACGGCCTTCGCGCTTGAAGAAACCGCCAGGGATCTTACCGGCAGCGTAAGTCTTTTCCTGGTAGTGAACGGACAGAGGGAAGAAGCCCTTGCCTGGATCGGCTTGTTTGGCACCGACTACGGTCACCAATACGCTGACGTCGTCGTCAACGGTGACCAATACTGCGCCGGAGGCCTGACGGGCGATACGGCCAGTCTCGAGGGTAACGGTCGACTGACCGAACTGGAATTTTTTGATTACCGGGTTCACGGTGTCCTACCTTCTTTTGTGGCTCTTGGGGAACTTGTCTTCTTGCGAAATTCTTGGGCAACGCCGGGAATCGGCCCGACTGTCATTGTCCAGGTAAAGCAGGTATCCAGATAAAACTTGAGGCTGGGAGCCTGCCATGCGCCAGCGGGAAACCCACTGACGTACGACAGACAACCAACCTCTAGCGCAATCGCTTATTAGCGACGCAGACCCAGGCGACCGATCAGAGCCTGGTAACGACCCAGATCCTTGCCTTTCAGGTAGTCCAGCAGCTTACGACGCTGGTTTACCATGCGGATCAGACCACGACGGGAGTGGTGATCTTTACCGTTGGCCTTGAAGTGACCTTGCAGCTTGTTGATGTTGTGGGTCAGCAGTGCAACTTGCACTTCTGGCGAACCAGTGTCACCAACAGCTTGCTGGTAGTCAGCTACGATTTGAGCTTTTTCTTGAACGTCGAGAGCCATGAGGCAATCCTTTTATCAGGAAACTGTTTCAAAGAAACAGCTTCAACAGGCCAGGGACAAATCCCTGTATCTAAAAATGAGTAGTGACCGTGCCTGTTAACAGCCACCCTCGTCCCAGTTTGTGCAAAAGCTACTGCGCTCGGTAATCCTGCGTCAAAAACAGGCTCGGAATGCTCATTGACAGCAGTCAACTCCGCTTCCTCGCCTGTTTTTTCCTTGTCTTCCCTTCGCTCGTTACGCTTTTACACCAAACTGGTTCCGGTCATTCTGACCGAATCAGTCGACGTGGCGCGATGCGCCCGTCTTCGCTCACTTCACCTATACCGATGAAGCGACCATTGTGATCCTGTACCCGTACCATGCCGAACTTCGGTGCATCCGGGGCTCGTACCGGTTGGCCGTTAAGCCAGTAGAACGAGCTGTGCTCCGAGAACTGCAACAGTGGCCAATCCAGCAGGCCGCTGTCCGATGGCATCAGGAAGCGGTCGACCGCTTCGTTGCCGCCTTCGGCATGTACCGCTTCCAACTCTTCAAGCGTGACCGTCTGGGCCAGCGTGAAAGGCCCGGCCTGGGTACGTCGCAGTTCAGCAACGTAAGCGCCACAACCGAGTTGCTCACCGATATCCTCCACCAGGGTGCGGATATAGGTACCTTTGGTGCAATCCACTGCAAGCCGCGCAGTATCACCTTCAAAGGCCAGTAATTCCAAGCGCGCAATAGTAACAGAACGCGGTTCGCGCTCCACTACTTCACCTGCCCGGGCCAGCTTGTACAACGGCTGGCCATCACGTTTGAGCGCCGAGTACATGGGCGGTATCTGACTGATTTGCCCACGAAATTTCGGCAGCACCGCTTCAACATCGGCGCGACCAACGGTCACCGGGCGCTCCAGCAAAACGTCACCCTCGGCATCCGCCGTGGTGGTGGTCTTGCCCAGTTGCGCCAGGGTTTCATAAGCCTTGTCGGAATCGAGCAGGTATTGCGAAAACTTGGTGGCCTCACCGAAGCACAACGGCAACACGCCGGTGGCCAGCGGATCGAGACTGCCGGTGTGCCCGGCCTTCTCGGCGTTCAGCAGCCAGCGGACCTTCTGCAACGCCGCATTGGAGGTGAACCCCAGTGGCTTGTCGAGCAGGATGATACCGCTGACGTTACGACGGATACGTTTGACCTGAGCCACCGATTACTCCTTGGTGTCTTCGGCTTCTGCCGCAACCGGATGCTGATTGTCTTCAGCTACTGCACGTTCGATCAATGCCGACAGATGAGCACCACGCACGACGCTTTCGTCGTAGTGGAAGTGCAACTGCGGAACGCTGCGCAACTTCATTTCGCGAGCCAACTGCATGCGCAGGAAACCGGCGGCGGAGTTGAGCACCTTGATGCTTTGCGCGATGTCTTCAGCGTTGTCCTGACCCATCACGGTGATGAAGATCTTGGCGTGACCGACGTCACGGCTGACTTCAACAGCGGTAATGGTGACCAGGCCGACGCGCGGGTCTTTGACTTCACGACGGATCAGCTGTGCCAGCTCACGCTGCATCTGATCGCCGATACGTTGGGTACGGCTGTATTCTTTTGCCATGTCTTGTTACCTGTTACTGCCCCACGGTGAAACCCGAAGGGTCTGAAAGCGGCAAACGCCCGGCCTGACAAAAGCCAGACCGGGCGTTGCATTTAGAGTCCTGACGCTGCGCCGCGCATCTGCATGCGACGGCTCATCGTGGCCCTTGAAGTGCGCGAGTTAGAGGCTGCGAGCAACCTGAACCTTCTCGTAGACTTCGATCTTGTCGCCTGCTTTGACGTCGTTGTAGCTCTTGACGCCAATACCGCATTCCATGCCGGCACGTACTTCGGAAGCGTCATCCTTGAAGCGGCGCAGGGATTCCAGCTCGCCTTCGAAGATAACGATGTCTTCACGCAGTACACGGATTGGACGGTTACGGTGAACAACACCTTCGATAACCATGCAACCGGCGATCGCGCCAAACTTCGGCGAACGGAACACGTCACGCACTTCAGCGGTACCCAGGATGTTCTCGCGAACATCGCTGCCCAGCATACCGGTGAGGGCTTTCTTGACGTCTTCGATGATGTCGTAGATCACGTTGTAGTAACGCATATCCAGACCTTCCTGCTCGACGATCTTGCGAGCGCCAGCATCGGCACGCACGTTGAAGCCAAACAGTACAGCGTTGGAGGCCAGTGCCAGGTTGGCGTCGGATTCGGTGATACCACCGACACCGCCACCGACAACACGCACTTGCACTTCGTCGTTACCCAGGCCGTTCAAGGCACCGTTCAACGCTTCCAGCGAACCACGGACGTCGGATTTGAGGACGATGTTGAGCGTCTTCTTCTCTGCCTGACCCATGTTTTCGAAGATGTTTTCCAGCTTGCCGGCGTGAGCGCGAGCCAGTTTGACTTCGCGGAACTTGCCTTGACGGAACAGAGCCACTTCACGGGCTTTCTTCTCGTCCGACAGCACGCTCATCTCGTCGCCAGCGTCCGGGGTACCGTCCAGGCCGAGGATCTCGACAGGGATGGAAGGACCGGCTTCCTTGATTGGCTTGCCGTTCTCGTCGAGCATGGCACGTACACGGCCATAGTTCGAACCGACCAGCACCATGTCGCCTTGGCGCAGGGTACCGTCTTGAACCAGAACGGTTGCAACCGGGCCACGACCTTTGTCGAGACGCGATTCAACCACGACCCCACGGCCAGGAGCCGAAGGAGTCGCTTTCAGTTCCAGAACTTCAGCTTGCAGCAGAACAGCTTCGAGCAACTCGTCCACGCCAGTACCGACTTTCGCCGAAACCGATACGAACGGGGTGTCGCCGCCCCACTCTTCCGAAGTCACGCCGTGAACCGACAGTTCGCTACGGATGCGATCGAGATCAGCGCCCGGCTTGTCGATTTTGTTCACAGCAACCACCAGTGGAACACCGGCAGCCTTGGCGTGCTGGACCGCTTCAATGGTCTGCGGCATAACGCCGTCGTCCGCTGCAACGACCAGGATCACGATGTCAGTCGCCTTGGCACCACGAGCACGCATTGCGGTAAACGCAGCGTGACCCGGGGTGTCGAGGAACGTGACCATGCCGCGATCAGTTTCAACGTGGTACGCACCGATGTGCTGGGTGATACCGCCGGCTTCGCCAGCAGCTACCTTGGCACGACGGATATAGTCGAGCAGCGACGTCTTACCGTGGTCAACGTGGCCCATTACGGTCACGACTGGCGCACGGGAGAACGTCTCACCTTCAAACTTCAGGGACTCGGCCAGGGAATCTTCCAGGGCGGTGTCGCTGACCAGGGTCACTTTGTGGCCCAGTTCTTCGGCTACCAGTTGAGCAGTTTCCTGATCAAGCACCTGGTTGATGGTCGCTGGAGTACCCAGTTTGAACATGAACTTGATGATTTCAGCAGCCTTGACCGACATCTGATTGGCGAGATCGCCAACAGTGATGGTCTCGCCGATCTGCACATCACGCACGACAGGGCCTGTTGGGCTCTGGAAACCGTGTGCGTTGCGTTTTTTCAGCTTGGCCTTGCCGCGACCACCACGACGGAAGCCATCGCTTTCTTCGTCGGTAGTACGTGGGGCAACGCGTGGTGCAGGCGCTTTCTCTTTGACCGAAGCACGATGCGGAGCGTTTTTACGCTCGCCGTCGCCACCACCGCTGCGACGATTGTTATCGTCGGCACGTGGTTTATCCGGACGGCGCTGTTCGTTCTGCTTGTTGCGAACGTCAGCAGACGGTGCTGGAGCAGCGGCTACAACCGGTGCGCTTTCGCGTACTGGCTCGGCAACTGCAGCAGGCGCTGCAACGGCGTCGTTAGTAGCGGTTTGCGCAGCAGCAGGCTGGCGACGCGCTTCTTCTTCGGCGCGACGCTTGGCTTCTTCTTCAGCCTTCTGACGTGCAGCATTGTCTACTGCGCGACGTTCTTCCAGTTCGCGTTTGCGCTCGGCTTCGATTTCTTCCGGGCTGCGCTGTACGAAGACTTTCTTCTTGCGTACTTCAACGCTGATGCTTTTGCTGCCAGCAACACGCAGTGTACTGGTGGTTTTGCGCTGCAATGTAATCTTGCGCGGTTCTTCCACTTTCGCCTTGTGGCTGCTCTTCAAGTGAGTCAGCAAAGACTGCTTCTCACTATCGCTCACACCTTCATCGGCGGCGGTGTGCGGCAGACCTGCCTCACGCATCTGCTGCAACAGGCGCTCTACCGGTGTTTTGACCTCATCGGCCAGTTGTTTCACCGTGACTTGCGTCATGCACTTCTCTCCTCAGGCCGCGCCTAATTACTCGAACCAGTGGGCTCGGGCGGCCATGATCAACTTGCCGGCACGATCATCGTCAATGCCGTCGATGTCGAGCAGATCGTCAATAGACTGCTCGGCCAGGTCTTCGCGGGTAATTACGCCGCGCACCGCCAGTTCCATCGCCAAATCCTTGTCCATACCCTCAAGCGAGAGCAGGTCTTCGGCCGGATGGGCGTCTGCCAGCTTTTCCTCAGTAGCGATGGCTTTGGTCAACAAACGATCCTTGGCGCGAGCGCGAAGCTCGTTGACGGTTTCTTCGTCAAAGCCGTCGATGTTGAGCATTTCTTCCAACGGTACGTAGGCAATCTCTTCCAGGCTGGTAAAGCCTTCATCTACCAGCACCTGTGCCAGGTCTTCGTCGACTTCCAGCTCGTCGATGAAGTTGCGCAGGATGTCGCCGGTTTCTGCTTGCTGCTTAGCCTGGATGTCCGATTCGGTCATCACGTTCAGGGTCCAGCCAGTCAACTGGCTAGCCAGACGCACGTTCTGACCACCGCGACCGATGGCCTGAGCGAGATTGTCTGCGCCAACGGCGATGTCCATTGCATGGGCATCTTCGTCAACGATAATTGCCGCCACTTCAGCCGGCGACATTGCATTGATCACGAACTGAGCCGGGTTGTCGTCCCACAGGACGATGTCCACACGCTCACCGCCCAACTCACCCGACACTGCCTGGACGCGCGAACCGCGCATACCGATGCAAGCGCCTTGCGGGTCGATGCGTTTGTCCTTGGAGCGGACCGCGATCTTGGCGCGCGAACCCGGGTCACGGGATGCTGCCATTACTTCGATCAGGCCTTCAGCGATTTCCGGCACTTCGATGCGGAACAACTCGATCAGCATTTCCGGCGCGGTACGCGACAGGATCAGCTGCGGGCCGCGGTTCTCGGTGCGGATTTCCTTGAGCAGCGCACGCAGACGCACGCCAACCCGGAAGGTTTCGCGAGAGATGATGTCTTCACGAGCCAGCAACGCTTCGGCGTTGTTGCCCAGGTCGACGATCACGTTGTCGCGGGTCACTTTCTTCACGGTGCCGGAGATAATTTCTCCCAGGCGCTCGCGATAGGCATCAACGACTTGAGCGCGCTCGGCTTCGCGAACTTTCTGCACGATGACTTGCTTGGCAGTCTGTGCAGCGATACGGCCGAACTCGATGGATTCGATCTTTTCTTCGACTACATCACCAACCTGAGCACCAGGATGCGTTTCTGCAACCTTGCTCGGCCAGGTTTCGATGGCCGGATCGTCCAGGTCTGCTTCTTCGACGACCGTCCAGCGACGGAATGTCTCGTAAGCACCGGTGTGGCGATTGATTTCCACACGCAGATCAACTTCGTCCTCGAAACGTTTTTTGGTAGCAGTGGCCAGAGCCAGCTCCAGCGCTTCAAAAATTACGTTTGCCGGTACGCCCTTTTCATTGGATACCGACTCAACAACCAGCAGTACTTCTTTGCTCATCGTACGCCTCGCCTTTCGCAAGCCATTGGATCCGCGGGATCCGCGTCTCAGTCAAAACTGGGAATAATGTTGGCCTTGTCGATCATATCGATCGGCAACAGGAACTCATGGTCTTCTACCTGCACCACGACGTCCTGCTCTTCTACACCGCGCAGAAGGCCCTGAAAGTTGCGTCGGCCTTCAAAAGGCGAGCGCAGCTTGATCTTCACTTGTTCACCGGCAAATTTTGCAAACTGCTCAATAGTGAACAGCGGGCGTTCCATGCCAGGCGAGGAAACTTCAAGGGTGTATTCAACGGCGATTGGATCTTCAACATCCAGAACACCGCTGATCTGACGGCTGACAATGGCACAATCGTCCACCAGCACTCCGCCCTCTTTATCGATATAAACGCGCAACATTGAGTGGCGACCTTGAGCCGAAAACTCAATACCCCAGCATTCATAGCCTAGGGCCACGACCACCGGGGCCAGCAAGGCCTGCAACTCTTCTAGCTTGCTCGACACCTGAACCCCCTCGTGCATGTATGTGCATGCTGTGCAAAATAAAAAAATGGGCGAAACGCCCATCCTTGAAACGCCGTCGAACAGCGGCGTTGAAAGTGTCCAGCTAACAAAAAGCCCCTTAAAAGGGGCTCCTTAAACTGGTTGCGGGGGCCGGATTTGAACCGACGACCTTCGGGTTATGAGCCCGACGAGCTACCAGACTGCTCCACCCCGCGACAAAGCTGGGGCGGAAGTATACGACCGATCCCTGACAGGGTCAATGTAACCTTCCACCTACAAGAAAGCCCGCAACAGCGGGCTCTCCTGATAATTGGTACCGAGAAGGGGACTCGAACCCCTACACCCTATGGGCACAACCACCTCAAGGTTGCGTGTCTACCAATTCCACCACCTCGGCAATACTACGTTTGAAACCCTTCTTACTTTTGCTCTTGAGCTGGAGGCACGTCAGTCGCTGGAGTAGCCGACTTTTGCTCTTGAAGCACCGGTACATCATCAGAAGCCGGTTGTTGCTTTGGAACTTCCAACACTGCTGGATTTGGCAAACCTACTTGAGTCAGCTGGTGAGCCTTCTCTTTAGCAAAGTAACCTAACCCTAAGCTGGTTATGAAGAAACCGGCGGCAAGTATAGCAGTAAACTTACTAAGAAAGGTAGAGGAACCTTGGCTTCCGAACACAGTATTTGAAGCACCTGCTCCGAACGACGCGCCAGCATCCGCACCTTTACCCTGCTGCAGCAATACCAGAGCAACTACGCCCAATGCACCCAGCAGATGAAAAACGACTACGACTGTTTCCAGCATTTTTTCAGTTTCCCGCGGCGCGACAAATCGCACCGAACTCATCTGCATTCAGGGAAGCTCCACCAATGAGCCCCCCATCGATATCCGGCATGCCGAACAGTTCGACCGCATTGGCCGCCTTCACGCTGCCGCCGTATAGAAGCCGCACACCTTGTGCGACCTCAGAATTCTCTGCCGCCAACTGAGCGCGAATGGCTGCATGCACATCCTGCGCCTGTTGCGGCGAAGCAGTCAGCCCGGTACCAATGGCCCAGACCGGCTCGTAAGCGATTACTGCCTTTGCAAAGGCACCAACACCCAGCTCCTCTATGATACTGCCTAGCTGACGCCCGACAACCTCAAGAGTTTTTCCAGCCTCGCGCTCTTCAAGGGTCTCCCCTACGCACAACACCGGAATCAAGCCACTTGCCTGTGCCGCTGCGAACTTGCGAATCAGCATTCCGTCCTGCTCGCCCATTATCTGGCGGCGCTCGGAGTGCCCGACAAGCACAAAAGAACAGCCCGCATCCACCAACTGACTCGGCGCAATTTCACCGGTCAACGCACCTTGCATGGATTCCACCGCAGAGTTCTGCGCGCCGACCGAAATCGACTTTTCCTTCAAGCCATCAATCACTTGATTGATATGCAAGCAAGGCGGGAATACCGCTACATCAACATCGCTCGGCAAGGCCAGATGACGAAGGCCATTGATCAGCTCAGCGACGCTGGCGCGGGTACCGTGCATCTTCCAGTTACCAGCTACCATAGGGCGACGCATGCTGTACCTCGTCGGTCAAAGTGGGCGCAGATGTTACCCAACACAATCATGGCTGGCAAGCCGAAATCAGGCAGAAACTTCAGTAACCAGTTTTGCCAGCTCTTCGGCGTAGCCGCGAACCTGTGTTTCGTCCTCGCCTTCGACCATGACCCGCACCAGCGGCTCCGTCCCGGACTTGCGCAACAGCACGCGCCCACGACCAGCCATAGCCTTGGTAACGCGCTCACTTGCCTCCTTGACGGATGGATGATCAAGAGGGCTCGCACCGCCGCCGAATCGTACATTGATCAGCACCTGAGGGCACTTGCGCAGCGCCTGACGCGATTGCGCCAGCCCCTCGGAGCGGGTCTTCAGCGCCATCAATACCTGCAATGCGGCAATGATCGCGTCACCGGTGGTGGTGTGGTTGAAGCAGACAATGTGCCCCGAATTTTCACCACCCACCAGCCAATCACGCTCCAGCAACTCGGAGATTACGTAACGGTCGCCAACATTGGCCCGCACAAAAGGAATTGCCAGATCCGCCAGGGCCAACTCCAACCCCAGATTACTCATCAACGTACCGACCACACCACCCTGCAACTTGCCCTGCTCATGCAGGTCACGAGCAATGATGAACAGCAACTCATCACCGTCGACGACAGTACCGGTATGATCAACCATCTGAACGCGGTCACCATCACCGTCAAAGGCGATACCCAAATCAGCATGCTCGGCCAATACAGCAGCTTGCAGCGGCCCCATATGGGTCGAACCGCAATTTTCATTGATGTTCAGGCCGTTAGGATGAGCAGAAAGCACAACGACATCGGCTCCCAGCTCACGGAATACACTAGGCGCCACCTTGTAGGTCGCACCATGAGCGCAGTCGATCACGATCTTCAGGCCCGCGAAGCTGGTGCCGGTCGGGACGCTGCTTTTGCAGAATTCGATATAGCGGCCCGAAGCATCGTTGATGCGCGATACCTTGCCGATCTTGCTCGATTCAACCACAGTCATCGGGGTGTCGAGCAACTCTTCGATCATATGCTCGACTTCATCAGGAAGCTTGGTGCCCTTCCCGGAGAAAAACTTGATGCCATTGTCATCGTGAGGGTTGTGCGAGGCACTGATCACGATGCCCGCTTCAGCTTGGAAGGTACGCGTCAGGTAGGCGATGGCCGGTGTCGGCATCGGGCCCAGGAGCATGACATCGGCACCTGCCGAAGTAAGTCCGGCCTCGAGCGCAGATTCGAACATATAGCCAGAGATCCGAGTGTCCTTGCCCACCAACACCTTGCAGGCGCCCATTTTGCGGAACGCCATACCAGCAGCCCAGCCGAGCTTGAGCATGAAGTCAGGAGTAATCGGATATTCGCCGACCCGACCACGAATGCCGTCGGTGCCAAAGTATTTTTTAGTCATAAGTGCTCCATCATTCTTATTCGGCTGATTCCACTGCGGCGATCATCCGCACCACATCGACGGTTTCGGCCACATCATGGACGCGCAATATACGCGCCCCCTTGACCGAAGCCAGCGCTGCAAGCGCCAGACCACCATGCAGACGCTCGCCAACTGGACGATTCAATGCCTGACCTATCATGCTCTTTCGCGAGACCCCGACCAACAGGGGCCGCCCCAAGGCATGCAGGGCCTCCATATGCTTGAACAAGCTTAGATTGTGCTGCAAGGTTTTTGCGAAGCCAAAGCCCGGATCAAGGATGATCCGGTCCGCTGTAATTCCTACCGACGCACACTGAGCCATGCGCTCGGCGAGAAACTCGCCCACCTCTTTCGTGACGTCCTGATACTGCGGATTGTCCTGCATGTCGCCCGGCTCACCGAGCATATGCATCAGACAGACCGGCAGACCAGTGGCCGCAGCCGCATCCAGAGCGCCATCGCGCCGCAGAGAGCGCACGTCATTGATCAACCCCGCGCCAAGTCGTGCGGCTTCGCACATGACAGCCGGGGTGGAAGTGTCGACCGAGATAATTACATCCAGCTCGCGGTGTATTCGCTCGACGACCGGAGCTACGCGCTCAAGCTCTTCCAGCGGTGAAACCACCCTGGCACCCGGCCGGGTCGATTCGCCACCGACATCAATCAACGTCGCGCCGGCCGCTACCATAGCCTCAGCATGGCGCAAGGCTGCATCGAGCTGGCTATATTGGCCGCCATCAGAGAAGGAATCGGGAGTGACATTGAGAATACCCATGACGTGCGTCAGGGCTAAATCGAGAACCCGATTGCCGCAAGGCAACCGGGTCGAGGACTGAACAGAAGTCATTTCAAACCTTAAACGTCAGCAGCCGGACCGCCGATCGGTGTTTCCGGACGCGGATCCTGTGCCACCGGAGGAGTTCCGGAGGTACCGGTGCCGCCTGACCAGTCGCGAGGTTCACGAGGCGTACGACCCGCCATGATGTCGTCGATCTGATCAGCGTCGATCGTTTCGTACTTCATCAAGGCATCAGCCATGGCGTCGAGCTTGTCACGGTTATCGGTGAGGATCTGCTTGGCCGTGCCGTAGCACTGATCAATGATGCTGCGGACTTCGGAGTCGATCAACTTGGCCGTCTCACCGGAGAAGCTTGCACCCTGACCGCCACCGCCGCGACCGAGGAACACTTCGCCCTCTTCTTCTGCGTACATCAACGGGCCGAGTTTTTCCGACAAACCCCACTTGGTCACCATGTTCCGTGCAATCTGGCTGGCACGCATGATGTCGTTTGATGCACCGGTGGTGACGCCATCGAAGCCCAAGGTCATTTCTTCAGCAATACGGCCGCCGTACAACGAGCAGATCTGACTGATCAACGCACGCTTGGACAGGCTGTAGCGATCTTCTTCCGGCAGAAACATGGTCACACCCAGCGCACGACCGCGCGGGATGATCGACACCTTGTAGACCGGGTCATGCTCAGGCACGACGCGCCCAACAATAGCGTGACCTGCCTCGTGGTAAGCGGTGTTCTGCTTCTCTTTTTCGGACATGACCATGGATTTGCGCTCGGCGCCCATCATGATCTTGTCTTTGGCCAATTCGAACTCTTTCATTTCGACGATGCGCTTGCCGGCACGGGCCGCGAACAACGACGCTTCGTTCACCAGGTTAGCCAGGTCGGCACCAGAGAAACCAGGGGTACCACGAGCGATCACGGCCGGAGCGACATCGTCACCCATTGGCACTTTTCGCATGTGAACCTTGAGAATCTGCTCGCGACCACGGATATCCGGCAGACCGACGACAACCTGACGGTCGAAACGGCCAGGACGCAGCAACGCAGGGTCCAGTACGTCCGGACGGTTGGTTGCAGCGATAACGATAATGCCGTCGTTCATTTCGAAGCCGTCCATCTCTACCAGCAACTGGTTGAGAGTCTGCTCCCGCTCATCGTGACCACCACCCATCCCGGCGCCACGATGACGACCGACGGCGTCGATTTCATCGATGAAGATGATGCATGGCGCGTGCTTCTTGGCCTGCTCGAACATGTCACGAACACGGCTGGCACCGACACCCACAAACATTTCGACAAAATCGGAACCAGAAATAGTGAAGAAAGGTACTTTTGCTTCGCCTGCAATCGCTTTGGCGATCAAGGTTTTACCGGTCCCCGGAGGACCCACCATCAGCACGCCGCGAGGAATGCGACCACCCAGACGCTGAAACTTGCCCGGATCACGCAAGAACTCGACCAACTCACCGACTTCTTCCTTGGCTTCGTCACAACCGGCAACGTCACCCAAGGTGGTTTTCACTTGATCCTCGGAGAGCAGGCGCGCCTTGCTCTTGCCGAAGCTCATTGGCCCGCCCTTTCCTCCGGCGCCGCCCTGCATCTGCCGCATGAAGAACATGAACACGGCGATGATCACCAGGATCGGGAAGCTTGCGACCAGGAGCTGAGTCCAGATGCTTTGCTGTTCAGGCTGCTTGCCTTCGACGACGACATGGTTGTCCACGAGGTCGCCGATCAGACCGTTGTCCTGGATTGCCGGACGAATGGTCTTGAAGCTGTCGCCATCGTTGCGTTTACCGGTAATCACGTAGCCGTCAACCGCTACGCGCTCGACCTTTCCATCCTTGACCTGCTGGATGAAGTCGGAATAGTTGAGGGTCTGCGGCTCGTTAGGGCTGGAGAAGTTGTTCATCACTGTCACCAGGACAGCCGCGATGATCAACCACAGGATCAGATTCTTTGCCATATCGTTCAATTAACTACCCTCTGAAGCAAGCTCCGCTAATGGCGCGCGCTTCGCATGATATTCACCGGCCTAACTTACTACATTACCTACGGCTCTGGCAGGCGCCGTCTGTAACCCTTTGTGAAACACTTTCTACACAATATTCGCAAATGCTCACGGGGCGAAATACGAAAATCCTATCGACCCGCAAAAAAACCTCGATTTACTCACTACGGCCGCGGTAGCCCCAAGCCAGCATGTATTGCTCGCGGGAACTGCCACGGGAAGAGTCCGGCTTGATCATCTGGACCTTGTCGAATTTCTGACGAGCGTCCTTCACGTAAGCATCAAACCCTTCGCCCTGAAACACCTTGATCACGAAATTACCACCCGGCTTGAGTATCCGAGCCGCCAGATCAAGAGCCAGCTCACATAGAAACATGGCTTTTGGCATGTCCACCTCAGGCGTACCACTCATATTGGGGGCCATATCGGAAATCACAAGGTCCACCTGCGAATTACCCACGGCTTCAAGGATCTGAGCGAGCACTTCGTCCTGGGTGAAGTCACCCTGGATGAAAGTCACGTCCGGAATGCTGTCCATTTCCAGGATGTCCGAGGCGATCAGACGCCCCTGACCACCGATCAACCGACTAGTGACCTGCGACCAGCCGCCGGGCGCCGCACCCAGGTCGACAACGCTCATACCCGGACGGATCAGCTTGTATTTCTCCTGGACCTCCAGAAGCTTGTAACTCGCACGCGAGCGGTAACCATCCTTCTGCGCCTGCTTCACATAGGGATCATTGACATGTCTTTTCAGCCAACCAAGGCTTGTCTTGGAACGCGCCATTGGGCACCTCGATGATAAGGGTCGTGATTAATTGGGCGGATCCACGAACCCTCGGGTAAAATGGCCGCCATTTTACAGAATCCAGACTAAAGGGTCAGATTATGCCGCTCACTCAAGAGCAGAAGAAACAGTACAAATCCATTGGCCACCATCTGAAACCAGTTTTGACTGTGGCTGACAACGGTTTGACTGAAGGTGTGTTAGCCGAACTTGAACGCGCTTTGGCGGATCACGAGCTGATTAAAATCAAGCTCAACATCCTCGATCGCGAGTCGCGCCTGGCGAACATTGCAGAACTGTGCAAGGTCGGCAAAGCGGACCTGGTTCAGGTCATCGGCAAGATGGCACTGATTTACCGCAAGAACTTCAGCGTCAACAAGCAGCTGTCGAACGTCCATCGCTTCAAGTGATGACAAGGGTCAAGGGTGTGCTTCGCGCACCCTGCCACTCCATCCAGGCACCGACTGCAACACCAGCGCCAGCCCGGAAAAGCCCAGAACAAGATAGCTGAACACCTGCCAACGCACGGCATCCGGCCAACTGATACGCACCGCGGCATACATCGCACACGCATACAGCGCCATCAGCAGCAGCTGCCCGCGAATATCGCGCCATAGACTGGCAAGGCCCTCGGCCTGAACCAGCACCAAAGCCTGAAAAATCACACACGCTGCGGCGAACCCCACCATCAGCGCATCAAGCATGCCTGCGATTTCGTCGATCAGCAGCGGTGCCAGGCCGATTTTGCCCAGCACCGGCAGCAGACCGATGTGCAACAGCCACAGACCACCAACCCACAACATCTGAGTCAGCTGCCAAAGCATGGCGCCCGCACGTAGCGGGCGCCTGCGCTTAGATGTGGCGAACTTCGACAATCTCGTACTCGATAACGCCGCCAGGCGTTTTCACGGCAACCACATCACCCTCTTCCTTGGCAATCAAGGCGCGGGCCAATGGCGAGCCGACCGAAATCTTGCCGAGCTTGAAGTCAGCCTCATCCTCACCAACGATGTGGTAAGTGACGCTTTCATCCGTCTCGACGTTGGCGATTTCAACGGTGGTGCCGAAGATCACTTTGCCGGTGTGAGGAATGGTCGTGACATCGATGATCACCGCGTTTTGCATGCGGCCTTCGATGTCGCGGATCCGCGCCTCGACCATACCTTGCTGCTCGCGAGCAGCGTGGTATTCGGCGTTTTCTTTCAAATCACCCAACTCGCGGGCCGTACCGATGTCCTGGCTGAGCTTCGGACGGACGACCTTGGTCAGGTGAGCGTGTTCTTCTTCCAGGGCTTTTGCGCCCTTGACGGTCATTGGGTATTTGATCATGCCTTCAATCCTGCGTGTAGATCCTGCAAGCGGCGCACGGTCTTCTCGGGACCGAACTTCAGCGCTTCGCAGATAGCTTCGCCAGCAGCAATGGTAGTGGTGCAGTAGATTTTGTGCTGCAAGGCATTACGACGAATGGAGTACGAATCAGCGATCGATTGACGACCTTCGGTGGTGTTGATGATCAGGGTGACTTCGTCATTCTTGATCATGTCGACCACGTGCGGACGACCTTCGGTCACCTTGTTCACACGACGCACTTTCAGGCCTGCGGCTTCGATCAGCTTGGCAGTACCGGCAGTGGCGACCACTTCGAAGCCCAAGTTGATCAGATCACGGGCCACGCCTGCAACCAGTGGCTTGTCGTCATCACGCACACTGATGAACGCGGTACCGCCGGTCGGCAGCACTTCGCTGGCGCCCATTTGGGCCTTGGCAAACGCTTCACCAAAGGTGTCGCCCACGCCCATCACTTCACCCGTGGACTTCATCTCTGGGCCCAGGATCGGGTCCACACCAGGGAATTTGGCGAATGGGAACACCGCCTCTTTCACACTGTAGAAGTTCGGAATGATTTCTTTGGTGAAACCGATTTCCTTCAGGGTTTTACCGGCCATCACGCGAGCCGCGATCATCGCCAGGGAAACACCGATGCACTTCGACACGAACGGTACGGTACGGGAAGCGCGCGGGTTGACTTCGATGACGTAGATGTCTTCGCCTTGCAGCGCCAGCTGAACGTTCATCAGCCCGACAACGCCCAGTTCCAGGGCCATTTTCTTGACCTGTTCGCGCATCTCGTCCTGGATGTGAGCAGGCAGCGAGTACGGCGGCAAGGAGCACGCGGAGTCACCGGAGTGAACGCCGGCCTGCTCGATGTGCTGCATGATCGCGCCGATCACCACGTCGGTGCCGTCGCAGACCGCATCCACGTCCATTTCGATTGCGCAGTTGAGGAAGTGGTCGAGCAGCACCGGGCTGTCGTTGGACACTTTCACCGCATCGCGCAGGTAGCGCTTGAGCTCTTCTTCTTCGTAAACGATTTCCATCGCGCGGCCGCCCAGTACGTAGGACGGACGAACCACCAACGGGTAACCGATCTTGGCAGCGGCACGAATCGCTTCGTCTTCGCTGCGCACGGTGGCGTTTGGCGGCTGACGCAGGTTCAGGCGTTCGACCATTTGCTGGAAGCGCTCACGGTCTTCGGCACGGTCGATGGCGTCAGGGCTGGTGCCGATAATCGGCACGCCAGCTTCTTCCAGGGCGCGAGCCAGTTTCAGCGGGGTTTGGCCGCCGTACTGGACGATCACGCCTTTCGGCTTCTCGACGCGGACGATTTCCAGTACGTCTTCCAGGGTCACTGGTTCGAAGTACAGGCGATCGGAGGTGTCGTAGTCGGTGGAAACGGTTTCCGGGTTGCAGTTGACCATGATGGTCTCGTAACCGTCTTCGCGCAGGGCCAATGCCGCGTGCACACAGCAGTAGTCGAACTCGATGCCTTGGCCGATACGGTTAGGACCGCCGCCGAGGATCATGATCTTGTCGCGGCCCGACGGCGCGGCTTCACACTCCTCCTCATACGTCGAGTAGAGGTAAGCGGTGTCGGTGGCGAACTCGGCCGCGCAGGTGTCAACGCGCTTGTAGACCGGAAAAATCTCCAGCTTGTGACGGTGGCGACGCAGAGCCTTCTCGGTTACGCCCAGCAGCTTGGCCAGACGCATGTCGGAGAAGCCTTTGCGCTTGAGGCGGAACATCAAGTCGCGGTCGATGCTGGCCAGCCCCAGGGTCTTGACCTTCTCTTCTTCCTTGATCAGATCTTCGATCTGCACTAGGAACCACGGGTCGATCATGTTCATGCCGAAGATGTCTTCGACCGACAGGCCGGCGCGGAAGGCGTCAGCCACGTACCAGATACGCTCGGCACCCGGCACGGTCAGTTCGCGCTTGAGCACGCTCATGCTTTCCGGGTTGCTCAGGTCGAGCTTCTCGTCCAGGCCGCAAACGCCCACTTCCAGACCGCGCAGGGCTTTCTGCAGGGATTCCTGGAAAGTCCGGCCGATGGCCATGACTTCACCGACCGACTTCATTTGAGTGGTCAGGCGTGCGTCGGCTTTCGGGAATTTTTCGAAGGCGAAACGTGGCAGCTTGGTGACGACGTAGTCGATCGACGGCTCGAAGGATGCAGGAGTAGCGCCGCCGGTGATTTCGTTCTGTAGCTCGTCCAGGGTGTAGCCGATCGCCAGCTTGGCAGCGATACGCGCAATCGGGAAACCAGTGGCTTTCGAGGCCAGTGCCGAAGAGCGGGATACACGCGGGTTCATCTCGATCACGACCATACGGCCAGTGTCAGGGCAGATGCCAAACTGAACGTTGGAGCCGCCGGTTTCCACGCCGATCTCACGCAGTACCGCCAACGAGGCGTTACGCATGATCTGGTATTCCTTGTCCGTCAGGGTTTGTGCCGGAGCAACAGTGATCGAGTCACCGGTGTGCACGCCCATCGGGTCAAAGTTTTCGATGGAGCAGACGATGATGCAGTTGTCCTTCTTATCGCGGACAACCTCCATTTCGTACTCTTTCCAGCCGATCAGGGATTCGTCGATCAGCAGCTCTTTGGTCGGCGACAGGTCGAGGCCTCGGGCGCAGATTTCTTCGAACTCTTCACGGTTGTAAGCGATACCGCCACCGGTGCCGCCCATGGTGAAGGACGGACGGATGATGCACGGGAAGCCAAGCTTCTCGAGGACCACGTTGGCCTCTTCCATGCTGTGGGCGATACCTGAACGCGGGCAGTCCAGGCCGATGGATTTCATCGCCTTGTCGAAGCGCGAACGGTCTTCAGCCTTGTCGATGGTGTCAGCGTTGGCGCCGATCATCTCTACGCCGAACTTCTCCAGAACGCCTTCGCGCTCCAGATCCAGTGCGCAGTTCAGAGCGGTCTGGCCACCCATGGTCGGCAGCAGCGCGTCCGGACGCTCTTTCTCGATGATCTTGGCAACGGTCTGCCACTTGATCGGTTCGATGTAGGTGGCGTCGGCCATGTCCGGGTCGGTCATGATGGTCGCTGGGTTGGAGTTCACCAGAATGACGCGGTAACCCTCCTCGCGCAGGGCTTTACAGGCCTGGGCGCCGGAGTAGTCGAATTCGCAGGCCTGGCCGATCACGATCGGGCCAGCGCCGAGAATCAGGATGCTTTTAATATCTGTACGTTTTGGCATGGGTTTGTCACTCAAATCCGCAGGTCAGTCGGCAAGCCGTCTTGTTCAATCTTTGAAGACTTGAGGGGGCCACCGTGTGTCGGGACCGCCCTCAAGCTTTGCTACATCACGGCGAGCGATTAGCGTCGCTTGGCCATTTCGTTGATGAAGCGATCAAACAGTGGTGCTACGTCGTTCGGGCCAGGACTGGCTTCCGGGTGACCCTGGAAGCTGAAGGCGCTCTTGTCGGTACGCTCGATACCTTGCAGGGTGCCGTCGAACAGCGATTTGTGGATCGCGCGGACGTTGGCTGGCAGGGTCGTTTCGTCTACCGCAAAACCGTGGTTCTGGCTGGTGATCATCACCACACCGGTATCCAGATCCTGGACCGGGTGGTTGGCACCATGGTGGCCGTGACCCATTTTCAGGGTCTTGGCACCGGAAGCCAGAGCCAGCAGCTGGTGACCAAGGCAGATACCGAAGACCGGAATTTCGGTTTCCAGCACATCTTTGATCGCCTGGATCGCGTAATCGCAAGGCTCCGGATCACCTGGGCCGTTGGACAGGAACACGCCGTCCGGCTTTAATGCCAGCGCTTCAGCAGCTGGCGTCTGTGCCGGCACCACGGTCACGCGGCAACCGCGCTCGACCAGCATGCGCAGGATGTTCAGCTTGACGCCGTAGTCGTAGGCAACCACGTGGTACGGCAGCTCAGCGGCTTCGATGGTCGCATGGCTGTCGGTTTTCAAATCCCAGACAGTCGAGCGCCACTCGTATTTCTCTTTGGTGCTGACGACCTTCGCCAGGTCCATGCCTTTGAGGCCAGGGAAACCCTGAGCGGCGGCGATGGCGGCTTCTTCGGAAATGTTGTCACCGGCCATGATGCAGCCGTTCTGCGCGCCTTTTTCACGCAGGATGCGCGTCAGGCGGCGAGTGTCGATACCGGCGATTGCCACAACGTTGTTGGCTTTCAGGTAGTCGGACAGAGACATCGTGTTACGCCAGTTGCTCGCAACCAGTGGCAGGTCACGGATAACCAGGCCAGCGGACCAGACGCGGTCGGACTCGGCGTCTTCCGGCGTGGTGCCGGTGTTGCCGATGTGCGGGTAAGTCAGGGTAACAATCTGTTGGGCGTAGGAAGGATCGGTAAGGATTTCCTGATAGCCGGTCATTGCGGTGTTGAACACCACCTCACCAACGGTTTGACCGTCGGCTCCAATGGCTTCGCCGCGAAAAATGCTGCCATCAGCAAGGGCGAGTATGGCTGGCTTAGTCAAGAAGACCTCCCGTAAATAAAGCCTGAAAGGGCGATCGCAGGTTGTAAAAAAGCGGAGTGACGTATGGACACGTCACCCCGCTTCTTCACCGAATAATTCTGCGCGCTTTTAGTGGACACACTAAAGCTGTAGCTTACAGAAAAAGGCATTTTTGGTCTACCGCCAATGAGCCTTAAAGGCCGGAGAATGCGACAGGACGTCGCTTGGCGGAGTAAAACCGGGCTCAAACACACTATTTGAACCCGATTTCGGGCGCATCTTAACGCAGATCGAGTACGTCTTGCATGTCGTAAAGACCCGGCTCACGACCGTCCAGCCACAACGCAGCACGTACCGCGCCCTTGGCGAAGGTCATGCGACTGGACGCTTTATGCGTGATCTCCAGTCGCTCACCCTCACAGGCGAACAGCACCGTATGATCGCCGACTACATCACCACCGCGAACAGTGGCAAAGCCGATCGTTTCACGTTCGCGAGCACCGGTATGGCCTTCACGACCATAAACCGCAACCTTCTGCAGATCACGATCCAGGGCGCTTGCGATGACTTCGCCCATGCGCAGAGCCGTACCTGAAGGCGCATCGATCTTGTGCCGATGATGAGCCTCGATGATCTCGATATCCGCGTCATCACCCAGCACACGAGCAGCCATGTCGAGCAGCTTCAGGGACAGGTTTACACCGACACTGAAATTGGCTGCGAACACGATCGGAATATCTTTGCCGGCCTCGGCCAGCAGCTGCTTCTGCGCGGCGTCCAGCCCTGTCGTGCCGATCACCATGGCCTTGCCCGCCTTACGGCAGAACGCCAGGTTTTTCAGCATGACTTCCGGGAGCGTGAAGTCGATCAGCACGTCGAACTCATCAGCCACCGCGTCCAGATTGCCGGACAGTGGAACGCCGATACGCCCCAGCGAGGCCAGCTCACCAGCATCCACGCCAATCAGCGTGCTGCCGGGGCGTACGATGGCTGCCGTCAGCCCGGTCAGCGGCGCGCGCTGCTGCACCGCCTCGACCAGAATCTTGCCCATGCGCCCGGCAGCGCCCATCACAGCTATACGTCGCATGCCGACTCCTTACAAATCGCCGAAGAAGCGCTTCACGCCTTCAAACCAACCAGTGGTTTTAGGTGAATGGCTGTTGTCATCCGCCAGCGAGCTACGGAACTCTTCCAGCAGTTCGCGCTGACGACGCCCCAGATTGACAGGGGTTTCGACCGCCACTCTGCACATCAAGTCACCAGCACCGCCGCCGCGCACTGGCGCAACGCCCTTGCCGCGAACACGGAACTGCTTGCCGGTCTGAGTCCCTTCAGGGATTTTCAGTTTGACTCGACCATCAAGGGTCGGAATCTCCAGCTCGCCACCCAGCGCAGCATCAACAAAACTGATTGGCACTTCGCAGAACAGGTGCTTGCCGTCGCGCTGGAAGATCGCGTGCTCACGCACGTTGATCACCACGTACAGGTCGCCAGTCGGACCACCCTGAGCCCCCGCCTCGCCTTCGCCGGACAGACGAATGCGGTCACCGGTATCAACACCGGCCGGCACTTTCACCGAGAGGGTTTTGTACTCTTCGACACGACCTTGACCGTCGCACGAGTCGCACGGATCGGAAATGATCTTGCCCTGGCCATGGCAGCGCGGGCACGTCTGCTGCACCGAGAAAAAGCCCTGCTGCATACGTACTTGACCGATACCGCCACACGTCGGGCATGTGATCGGCGAGGAGCCTTTCTTGGCACCCGAACCGTCGCACGGCTTGCAGTTGACCAGCGTCGGGACGCGGATATTCACAGTCGTACCGCGAACCGCTTCTTCCAGATTCAGTTCCAGAGTGTAACGCAGGTCGCTGCCGCGCTGAGCGCCGCCACGAGAACCGCCGCGACCGCCGCCGAAGAAGTCACTGAAGACATCACCAAAGATATCGGAGAAGTTCTGACCGCCAAACCCGGCACCGCCGCCACCCATGCTCGGGTCGACACCGGCATGACCGTACTGATCGTAGGCCGCGCGCTTGCTGGAATCGGACAGTACTTCGTAGGCCTCGTTGGCCTCCTTGAACATATCTTCCGACGCTTTGTCATCGGGATTACGGTCCGGGTGGTGCTTCATCGCCAGGCGACGGTAGGCCTTTTTCAGGTCTGCTTCGCTTGAGCCGCGCTCAACACCTAATACTTCGTAATAGTCACGCTTTGCCATAAGTCTTTGCACTCTTAAGGACGTTCGGCAAACCTCTCCTGAGCCTTGCCAAACTCGTTGAGCCCCAATACAGGCCCGGACCCAACTCACGTCAATTCAACGATCCTGGTCTTTGATTCGATGCGGTACTTTCGGCTCGAAAAGCAGGAGCATTCCCGGCCATACCGCCAACACTGGGGCGGACTGAATGGCTTGTTCGTTAGGCAATTCCGGCGCCTGGACACCATATCCTGCGTTGCCGCTCCTCCCCATAGCGAGCTATGAGTCGTCGCAGCGCCTTGGCTATGGCGTTCAGGAATCCGAACTTGCTCTAACGAACAAGCCACTCACTCCGCCTTTGTCGCATGCTGTAAAAATTCGCTAACTCCAGACACGCCAACGCGGGAGCAAGCCCCCGCGCGGCGACATCCTACCAGTCACTGCCTAAAGGCAGTCAACCGGCCGACCAACAACTTACTTGTGGTCTTTGACTTCTTCGAACTCAGCGTCGACAACGTCGTCAGCCTTTTCAGCCTTTTCGTCGTGCGGTGCAGCGCCTTCAGCTGGCTGAGCCTGCTCGGCGTACATTTTCTGAGCCACTGGCGCGGAGACTTTCGACAGCTCTTCAACCTTGGCTTCGATCGCGGCCTTGTCGTCGCCTTTGACAGCGGCTTCCAGGGCAACAACAGCAGCTTCGATTGCAGTCTTCTCTTCAGCAGTCACTTTATCGCCAGCGTCTGCGACCATTTTGCGAGTCGAGTGAACCAGCGCATCGCCCTGGTTGCGAGCGGCTGCCAGCTCTTCGAACTGGCGATCTGCGTCGACGTTGGCTTCAGCATCGCGAATCATCTGCTGAATCTCTTCCTCGGACAGACCGGAGTTGGCCTTGATCACGATCGACTGAGTCTTGCCGGTAGCCTTGTCTTTGGCGCCTACGTGCAGAATGCCGTTGGCGTCGATGTCGAAGGTCACTTCAATTTGTGGCACGCCACGTGGTGCTGGTGGAATTTCGGCCAGGTCGAACTTGCCCAAAGACTTGTTCTGAGCGGCTTGCTTACGCTCACCTTGCAGCACGTGAATGGTCACTGCGCCCTGGTTGTCGTCGGCAGTCGAGAACACTTGCGATTTCTTGGTAGGAATCGTGGTGTTTTTCTCGATCAGCGCGGTCATCACGCCACCCATGGTTTCGATACCCAGGGTCAGCGGGCTAACGTCCAGCAGCAGAACGTCTTTCACGTCACCGGCCAATACTGCGCCCTGGATAGCAGCACCCATGGCAACGGCTTCGTCCGGGTTCACGTCTTTACGTGCTTCTTTACCGAAGAATTCGGTCACCAGCTTCTGAACCAGTGGCATACGGGTCTGACCGCCGACCAGGATCACGTCATTGATAGCGCCAATGTCGATACCGGAGTCTTTCAGAGCGATGCGGCAAGGTTCGATGGTGCGTTGAACCAGGTCTTCTACCAGCGCTTCGAGCTTGGCGCGGGAGATTTTCACGTTCAAGTGCTTAGGACCGGTGGCGTCTGCAGTGATGTACGGCAGGTTCACGTCGGTAGAATTGCTCGAAGACAGTTCGATCTTGGCTTTTTCAGCGGCTTCTTTCAGGCGCTGCATGGCCAGCGGGTCGCCCTTAAGGTTCATGCCGCTTTCTTTCTTGAATTCGTCAACGAGGTAGTCGATCAGACGAATGTCAAAGTCTTCACCGCCCAGGAACGTGTCACCGTTGGTGGCCAATACTTCGAACTGGTGCTCGCCATCGACTTCAGCGATTTCGATTACGGAAACGTCGAAAGTACCGCCGCCCAAGTCGTAAACGATCACGGTGTGATCGCCCTTCGCCTTGTCCATACCGTAAGCCAGAGCGGCTGCGGTTGGTTCGTTGATGATACGTTTTACGTCCAGACCCGCAATACGGCCGGCGTCTTTGGTGGCTTGACGCTGGCTGTCGTTGAAGTAGGCCGGAACGGTGATCACTGCTTCGGTCACAGGCTCGCCGAGATAGTCTTCGGCGGTCTTCTTCATTTTCTTCAGAATTTCAGCCGAGATTTGTGGCGGCGACATTTTCTGGCCGTTCACTTCAACCCACGCATCGCCGTTATCAGCCTTGGCGATTTTGTACGGAACCATCTTGATGTCTTTCTGTACGACTTCTTCGTCGAACTTACGACCGATCAGACGCTTCACCGCATACAGGGTGTTGTGCGGATTGGTCACAGCCTGACGCTTGGCCGATTGACCAACGAGGATTTCACCATCGTTGGCGTAAGCGATGATCGACGGCGTGGTACGCGTGCCTTCAGCGTTTTCAATAACTTTGGCTACGCCATTTTCAAGCACGGAGACGCAGGAGTTGGTAGTCCCCAGGTCGATACCGATAATTTTGCCCATGTTCACTCTCCCGAAACTTTGGATTTGGTTGCCGCAGCAGTGGTGGCTAACTGCGGTAGCACTTAAACGCTTGACTTCTAAATGGGGGCCTTGCGGCTAATTTCAAGCCTGCTCGTCAATCGAAGGCGAAACCGGTGCCGGGGCCTTGCTGACCACGACCATGGCCGGGCGCAGCAGGCGACCGTTGAGCTGATAGCCCTTCTGGAACACCTTGAGCACGCTGTTCGGCTCGACGTCGGCGGCTTCCTGCATGGCCATTGCCTGATGCTGAACGGCGTTGAACGGTTCGCCATGCGGATCGATCGCTTCCAGCTGATAACGTTTCAGGGTGTCTTGGAACATTTTCAGGGTCAGCTCGATGCCTTCGCGCATTGGACGAATGCTTTCGTCGTCCGGGCTGGACAACTCCAGACCACGCTCCAGGCTGTCGATGATCGGCAACAAGTCACCGGCGAATTTTTCCAGTGCGAACTTGTGAGCCTTTTCTACATCCTGCTCGGCGCGACGGCGGACGTTCTGCAGATCAGCTGCTACACGCAAAGCCTGATCATGAGCGCCAGCCAATTGCTCTTCGAGCACTTGAACACGAGCCGCCAGTTCATCACCCGAGTCCTGGGCAGCCTGATCGGCGTCTAGATTTTGCGTATCCACTGTCTGTTCGTCAGCCATAGATTTCTCCTTTCAATATCGTCCGCGAGCTCAACTCGCGCTTCTGCCCAGCTATATGGGGCCGCAAAATTCAGCTTCAAGGGGTGCTTATTTATTAACCCTACAAAAAACAGCTGCATTGTCATTTCCCGGGCGCACCAAGGATTTCGTCGGATCAAGCAAATCGAGCTAAGGGAGGGCATTGTCAGCCAGAAACAAAACACTGTATAAATAACCAGACCTAAAGCCTGGGAGCGGCCTTTATGCTGGTGCACCTGTCCGTACATAACTACGCCATCGTTGAACATCTCGATCTCGAACTCGATCGCGGGATGAGCGTGATCACTGGGGAAACCGGCGCCGGCAAGTCGATCATGCTCGACGCCCTCGGCCTGACCCTGGGCGATCGCGCCGACAGCGGCGTGGTCCGTCCCGGTGCCGACAAGGCCGATATCCTGGCAACCTTCGACCTGGTCGATATTCCAGAAGCCAGCGCTTGGCTGGCCGAGCGCGACCTGGAGAGCGATGGCCCGTGCATCCTGCGCCGGGTGATCACCGCCGAAGGGCGCTCGCGTGGCTATATCAACGGCACGCCCTGCCCCCTCGGCGACCTCAAAGCCCTGGGTGAACTGCTGATCGATATCCACAGCCAGCATGAACATCAATCCCTGCTCAAGACCGACACGCACCGCCGCCTGCTCGACGAGTACGCCGGTGCAACGGACCTTGCCCGTCAGGTACATCTGGCCGCCCAGCGCTGGCGCCAGACCCGCCAGGAACTGGAACGCCTTTCCAACTCCGGCGACGAGCAGCGTGCTCGCCATCAATTGCTCAGCTATCAGCTCGAAGAGCTGGAAAACCTCGGCCTCGGCGAAAACGAGCTGGAGCAGCTGGAACAGGAACACAAGAACCTGACCAACGCCGAAACCCTGCTGGGCATTTGCCGGCAGGTGGTCGAGCAATGCAGCGAAAGTGATTCCGGGAATGTGCTGAACGCCCTCACCGCCAGCCTCAATCGCCTTTCGAGCGTCAACAATTCGATTGGGGCCCTGGGTGAAGCCAGTAGCCTGCTGACCAGCGCGCAGATCCAGGTCGAAGAAGCCGTGGGAGAACTGAACCGCTTCCTCGATAACTTCGATGCCGATCCAGCGCGCCTTCAGTACCTGGAGGAACGCCTTGATGCGATCTATACCATGGCGCGCAAACACCGCATCCAGCCGACCGAAGTGGCCGAGATGCAGCAGCGCTTGCTGGATGAAATCGAAACCCTGAATGCCAACGACGAATCCATCGAGCGACTGAGCGATGAACTGGCCTCCTATGCCCGTCATTATCAGGAAAAGGCTCGCGAGCTCAGCGATTTGCGCCATCAGGCCTCGAACAGCCTGGCCAGCGCCGTGGAGCAGGAAATCCAGCGACTGGGCATGCCCGGCGGTCGTTTCACCATCGAGCTGCGCCCCAACAGTAGCGATGAACTGCTACCCAATGGCCTTGAGCAGGTAGAGCTGCTGGTAAGTGCTAACCCGGGCCAACCTTTGAAAGCGCTGGCAAAAGTAGCATCCGGCGGCGAATTGTCACGGATCAGCCTGGCGATTCAAGTGATCACCGCGCAGACCTCCCGCGTACCGACCCTGGTGTTCGACGAAGTGGACGTGGGCATCGGTGGTCCGACCGCCGAAATCGTGGGCCAATTGCTGCGTCGACTTGGGGAGCGCGGGCAGGTATTGACGGTAACTCACTTGCCGCAAGTAGCAGCGCAGGGACATCAACATCTATTCGTACACAAAGTGCGCGGCGAAGATGCCACTCACACAGCCGTCTCCAAGCTGAGCAAGAACGATCGTGTCGAAGAAGTGGCGCGGATGCTGGGAGGCATCGACCTTACAAAGGAATCCCTGGCTCATGCCAGGAAAATGGTCGTCACCGCGAAAATTTAAGACCGGCAGAAAGCACGAAGGCGACCCTGGGGTCGCCTTCGCTCGTTTCGCGAACCTTAAGTTCGCGCGACATGCTTACTTTTTCTTGCGTACGTACAGTACAAGGTTGTGATCAACCATCTCGAAGCCATACTTGTCGACGATTGCCTTCTGCAGTCGCTCGATTTCTTCGTCGAAGAATTCGATCACTTCACTGGTCTCGACGTTGACCATATGGTCGTGATGCTTGCCGTCGTCCAGCTCGAAGACCGCATGGCCCCCGTCGAAGTTGTGCCGCACCACAAGGCCAGCTGCCTCGAACTGGGTCAGGACACGGTAAACCGTGGCCAGACCGACGTCCTCACCAGCCTCCATCAGCGCCTTGTAGACGTCCTCGGCACTCATGTGGCGTTGCTCGGCGGAATCGAGCATTTGCAGAATTTTGACCCGTGGAAGGGTCACTTTGAGGCCGGCTTTGCGTAGTTCGCTATTTTCAACCATGGTCAGCTTTCTCGCGATGCTGCTTCGCAGCTTCTCTTAATGCGGGTATGATCGGCGTTTACGTTGTCCCAGCCAAGATAGTGGAAGTCGCCCACCGATGCAAAACACCAAGCTCTTGCTAACCAGTTTCACCTTTGTGGGACTGCTCGCACTCGCCGGTTGTTCATTCCCCGGGGTTTACAAAATCGACATCCAGCAGGGCAATGTCGTCACGCAGGACATGATAGACCAGTTACGCCCGGGAATGACCCGCAAGCAAGTACGGTTTATCATGGGCAACCCTCTGTTGACCGACACGTTCCATGCCGATCGCTGGGATTATCTGTACAGCCTGCAACCGGGTGGCGGTGAACGCCAACAGGAACGCATTAGCGTTATCTTCAACCCAAATGACCAGCTTGTCAGCCTCTCTGGTGATTTCATGCCAGGCGTGAGCCGCGACGAAGCCATTCTCGGCAAGGACAGCGGCACTACAGTTGCTGCGCCAACAGAAAACGCCGAGAAGCCGAAACCAGAAAAACCGGTCAAGCCAGGTTCGCTGCTGGACCAGATCCAGAAGGATGTCGACGGTGTAGAAACCGTTCCAGTCCCGACTCCAGAACCTCTGGAAACCTCGCCGCAATAATTTGCGACGCAATAAAAAACCCGGCATGTCCGGGTTTTTTATTGTCTGGCGTTTAGTGATTCACTGATTCCGGTTTTTGGCCTCAGCAGCCTTGGCTGCGCGTAACCGACGAACTTCTTTCGGATCAGCCAGCAATGGTCGGTATATCTCGATGCGATCTCCAGCCTGGACTGGATGCTTGTCCGGATCAGCGATCACTTTACCGAAGATCCCCACCGGGCAACTGGCCAGAGCCAGCTCCGAAAACGCCTCGCCGATGCCTGACTTCAGCAAAGCCGCCCGCACTGTCGTTCCTGCTGGAACCGTCACCGAGAGAAGCACCTGACGATCAATGGCGGCATACACCACCTCAACGTCGATCACGACCTCAACCATGCATCTGCTTCGCGCGCTGGCAGAAGGCATCCACCAGCGTATTGGCCGCCTGATTGAACAACGGCCCCAAGGTCGCGCGGACAATCGAACCGGCGTAATCGAACGACAGGTCCAGGCTGATCTTGCAGGCTTTCTCGCCCAACGGCTTGAACACCCAGACGCCATGCAATTGATTGAACGGGCCTTCCTCGAGGTTCATCTCGATCGAATGCCCAGGCACCAGCGTGTTGCGCGTTACGAAATGCTGGCTGAGACCGCCCTTGGCCACGCCGACGCTAGCGCGCATATGCTCAGGAGAACTCTCCAGGACTTCGGCCGATGAGCACCACGGCAGAAATTCCGGGTAACGCGCCACGTCGTTGACAAGGTCATACAGCGCTTGTGCCGGATACGGCAGCAGGGCCGAACGTTGAATGTGTGTCGTCATGTCAGCGTCACTTCCACAGCTGGGCGGCAAACACTACGAGAATGCCGATGGGCGCCACATAGCGCATCAAGAACAAGGACAGGGCGAACATCGCAGGGTTGCGGATCGACAACTCGTCGCGTACCGCTTCACGCCCCATCACCCATCCTGCAAACACCACGAAACACAAACCACCGAGTGGCAACATGATCCGCGAGGTGAAGAAATCGATCACACCAAAGAAGTCCAGGCCACCGGCCGCACCCCATTGATAGAGGTGGAACATCCCGCCTTCGTTCACGAAAAATTTGGCTTCCTTCCAGATATTGAAGGAAAACACCGTGCCCAGACCGACGAACCAGCAGATGAATGCCAGCCAGAAGGTGACCCAGGCGCGGCTGACTTTCGTGCGCTCAACCAGGTAAGCCACCATCGGCTCAAGCAGGGAAATTGCGGAACTCCAGGCTGCAATCGCTACCAGCACGAAGAACACTACGCCCATCAACTGGCCGAACGCTACGTTACCAAAGGCAAAGGGCAAGCTGACGAACATCAGGCCAGGGCCTTCGCTTGGGTTCAGGCCCGCGGCAAACACGATCGGAAACAATGCCAGACCAGCCACTAGGGAAACGAAGGTATCGAGCAGTGCCACGCCGACGATGGTGCCGGAAATCGATGAGTTCTTCGGCATGTAGGCGCCGTAAATCATGATCGAGCCGACGCCCACGCTCAGGGAAAAAAACGCGTGCCCCATGGCAGGTAGCAAACCGTCGAGTACTTTTTCCGGGTGGAAGTCGAACATGAAATGCACGCCTTCCATGAAATGGCCGGTGGTCATGCTGTAGCCCAGCAGAACAATCACCATCACGAACAGTAGCGGCATCATGATCCGCAGGCTGCGTTCCAGGCCGGCGACCACCCCTTTGGCAATCACCACCGCCGACAGCAGCATAAATATTGTGTGCCAAAGTGTCAGGCGCCATGGATCGGCGATCACATTGCCAAAGTAGGCGCCGACCTGGTCAGCCGTCACCCCCTGGAAGTCGCCACGGCCCATGTCGATGATGTAATCCAGCGACCAGCCGCCGACCACACTATAGAAAGACAGGATCAGCAACGCCGTGATCATCCCGGCAAATGCGCCCCAGGACCACTTCGTCGAATGCCCGGCTTCCAGCGCCAATACCTTCAGGGCGTTGGCCGGGCTCTGCCGTGCACGGCGACCGATCAGGGTTTCGGCCAGCATGACCGGCACACCGATCAGCGCGATACAGGCCAGGAACATCAGCACGAAGGCGCCGCCGCCGTAGACGCCGACCATGTACGGGAATTTCCAGATACTACCCAGGCCCACGGCCGAACCGGTCGCGGCGAGTATGAAGACCCAGCGGCTAGCCCAACTGCCGTGGACAGAAACCTTGTCTGTCGACATCGTTATCACGCCCAAGCGTTCAAAAAAGAGGCCGCATTGTCCGGGATTCAATCAACCTGCTCAAGCACGTAGCGATACCGTAGCCGACTCGCGTGCAACTCCCTATAATGCCGCCCCTATGGCTAAACAGAAGAAACACCCAACAGGGACCATCGCGCAAAACAAAAAGGCGCGACACGATTACTTCATCGAGCACAAGTTCGAGGCTGGTCTGGTCCTGGCCGGCTGGGAAGTAAAAAGTCTGCGGGCAAGCAAGCTGCAACTGGTCGACAGTTACGTGCTGCTCAAGGATGGCGAAGCCTGGCTGCTCGGCAGCCACATTACGCCGCTGATGACCGCCAGCACCCACGTCATCGCTGATCCGACCCGCACCCGAAAATTGCTGCTCAACCGACGCGAGTTGGAAAAGCTGGCCACTGCCGTACAGCAAAAAGGTTACGCCTGCGTGTGCCTGTCCTGGTACTGGAGCAAGCACATGGTCAAGTGCGAGATCGCTCTGGGCAAGGGCAAGAAGGAATACGACAAGCGTGATACCGAACGCGAACGCGACGCCGGCCGCGAGTTGCAGCGTGCGGTGCGCAACAAGGGCAAGGAAGATTAATTCTCTTTTTGCCTGAGACAGCCATCGTCGGATCGCCGCCCGGAGCAAGCTCGCTCCCACATTTGTTTTGTGCCGTTCACAAATCCACTGTGGGAGCGAGCTTGCTCCGGGCGGCGATCCGACGATGGCGATTGCACAAATCACCACAAAACCGACTGACTACATCCCCTTGCGCCGCTCCGCCCGAGCCATGCGCTGCACTTCCTGACGCACTTCTTCCAGCACTTCCTGCACATACAAGATATGTCGGCTGGAGACTTCCCGCGCCTGCTCTGCCCTTCCTTCAATAATCGCCAGGTACAACTCCCGGTGCTGTGTGATCAGCATGTCGCGGGTTTCCGTACGCTGCTTGTACATACCGCCGATGTTGGTCACCACGTTACGCTTGAGCAGATCGAACAACCCACGAATGGTGTGCAGCAACACCGCGTTATGACTGGCTTCAGCAATTGCCAGGTGGAATTTCGCATCCGCCGCCCCCTCTTCCGCCCGACTTACCTCGTCGTGACGCGTATAGCAGTCCTGCAATTCATTGAAGGCCGCGGTCAATCGCTCGCGATCAACATCCGTAGCACGCATGGCTGCGTAATAGGCGCAGGAGGCTTCCAGGGTGTGACGAAATTCCAGCAGATCGCGCTGCGCTTCAGGGTTGCTTTCCAGCAGATGCAGCAGCGGATCGCTGAAGGTTGACCCCAGCGACTCCACCACATAATTGCCACCACCCTGGCGACTGACCAGCAAGCCCTTGGCCGCCAGTTTCTGAATCGCTTCGCGCAACGAAGGGCGTGACACGCCGAACTGCTCGGCCAACGCACGTTCGGCCGGCAAGCGCTCACCCGCCTTCAGCGTGCCCTCGAGAATCATCCCCTCGAGCTGCTCGACAATATCGTCAGACAAACGGCGCTGACGAATCTGATCAAACCCCATAACTCATTTCTCCACGATCCCGACGGCTCGCCGGGGTCTCTATTCTGGCCTATCAGGGCTGTGTCAGCACCTGCCAGACGGCATTTGGTCGAGCGGACCAGATGACTTCTGCAGCGCGCATTCGACAAAAGTTTTAGGGCGGCAAATTGACACGCCGCCTACAAGGCTTTTACCCTAGCCAACAGCGATTGTAAATTGGTATTACCAATTATCCAAGAACGCTGACCAGTGCCTGACCAACAACAATTAGGGGCCACCCCATATGCAAACCTGGCAACAGCTCTATTCACCGCTCGGCAGTCTCGGCGTATCCGCGCTCGCGGCCGTTATCCCCATTGTGTTTTTCTTCCTGGCATTGGCCGTGCTCCGACTCAAAGGACACGTGGCCGGCAGCATCACGCTGGCCTTGTCCATTGCCGTGGCGATCTTCGCCTTCCAGATGCCCGTCGACATGGCCTTCGCCGCCGCCGGCTATGGTTTCGCCTACGGTTTGTGGCCGATTGCCTGGATCATCGTGGCGGCGGTATTCCTCTACAAACTGACGGTAAAGAGTGGTCAGTTCGAAGTGATCCGCAGCTCGGTTCTGTCGATTACCGATGACCAGCGCCTGCAGGTGCTGCTGATCGGCTTCTGCTTCGGTGCCTTCCTGGAAGGTGCCGCCGGTTTCGGTGCGCCGGTCGCGATTACTGCCGCCCTGCTTGTAGGACTGGGCTTTAACCCGCTGTACGCCGCTGGCCTGTGCCTGATCGCCAACACCGCGCCCGTTGCCTTCGGCGCCTTGGGGATTCCGATCATCGTCGCCGGGCAAGTGACCGGTATCGACGCGTTCAAGATCGGCGCCATGACGGGTCGCCAACTGCCGCTGCTGTCGCTGTTCGTGCCGTTCTGGCTGGTGTTCATGATGGATGGCCTGCGCGGCGTTCGCGAAACCTGGCCGGCAGCACTGGTGGCCGGTTTAAGCTTTGCCGTCACCCAATACTTCACGTCGAACTTCATCGGCCCGGAACTGCCGGACATCACCTCGGCCCTGGCCAGCCTGATTTCCCTGACGCTGTTCCTGAAAGTCTGGCAGCCAAAGCGTGCCGCAGGCCAACACATCGTCGGTGCCGTCTCGGCTTCCGTGGTGAGCGCCAGCGCCGGCGGTTTCGGTCAGCCGCGCAGCACCGTGGCTTCGCCCTACAGCCTCAGTGAAATTCTCAAAGCCTGGTCACCGTTCCTGATCCTCACCGTGCTGGTCACCATCTGGACCCTGAAACCGTTCAAGGCAATGTTTGCCGCTGGCGGTTCGATGTACAGCTGGGTGTTCAACTTCGCGATCCCGCACCTGGACCAAATGGTGATCAAGGTCGCACCGATCGTGGCCGCCCCGACCGCCATTCCAGCGGTGTTCAAACTTGACCCGATTTCCGCGACCGGCACGGCGATATTCTTCTCCGCGCTGATCTCGATGCTGGTACTGAGGATCAATGTCAAAATTGGTCTGACCACTTTGAAAGAGACCTTCTACGAGCTGCGCTGGCCGATTCTGTCCATCGGCATGGTGCTCGCCTTTGCCTTCGTCACTAACTACTCGGGCATGTCCTCGACCATGGCGCTGGTTCTGGCAGGCACCGGTGCAGCATTCCCGTTCTTCTCGCCGTTCCTCGGCTGGCTGGGTGTGTTCCTGACCGGTTCCGATACCTCGTCCAACGCACTGTTCAGTTCGCTGCAAGCGACCACTGCGCACCAGATCGGTGTGAACGACGTGTTGCTGGTTGCGGCGAACACCAGCGGCGGCGTGACCGGCAAGATGATCTCGCCACAATCGATCGCCGTCGCCTGCGCCGCGACCGGTCTGGTGGGCAAGGAATCGGATCTGTTCCGTTTCACCCTCAAGCACAGCCTGTTCTTTGCAACGATCGTCGGCCTGATCACGCTGGCTCAGGCCTACTGGTTCACCGGCATGCTTGTGCACTAAGTACTACACGATAAAAAGCAAAAACCGACGCCGGACCACGATTCCGGCGTCAGCTATTCACAACCCGGTCTGTAAGGCTGCTGAAAGCTTGCCTCTCTATATTCAGCAGCCACAACAGACGGATAACCGGGACCACCCGGAGACACGCCTGATGAGCGAGCTTTTTTACAACGCTGTTCCAAATGCGACCCGCGTCGCCCCGCCACTGCCCGAGCCTCGGCAATACCCCAGCGAGAAACCGTCTCGGGTCTATCTGTTCGGAACCTGCGTGGTGGATTTGTTCTACCCTGAAGCCGGGATGGACGCGATTCACTTGCTGGAACGCGAAGGCATTCGTGTCGAGTATCCGCAGGGGCAAAGCTGCTGCGGGCAACCGGCCTACACCTCGGGTTACACCGAGCAGGCGAGGACCGTGGCACGCTCGCAACTGGCGCTGTTTGCCGGGGACTATCCGGTGGTGGTGCCTTCGGGATCGTGTGCCGGGATGTTGCGCGAACACTACGCCGACTTGTTCAAGGACGAGCCGGACACGCTGAAACAGGTTCAGGCGCTGGCGGCCCGGACTTATGAACTGGCCGAGTTTCTGTTGTTTGTCTGCAAGGTGCAGCTCAAGGACGGTGGCGAGCCAGTCAAAGTAGCGCTGCACACGTCGTGCTCGGCACGCCGTGAGATGAACACCCACTTGCATGGCCGCGAGTTGTTGGCGCAGCTCCGTAACGTGGAGCGAGTCGACCACAGTCATGAAAGTGAATGCTGTGGCTTCGGTGGGACTTTCAGCGTCCGTATGCCAGACATTTCCGGCGCGATGGTGGCTGACAAGACCCGCTCGTTGAAGGAATCTGGCGCGCACAAGGTACTGAGTGCCGACTGCGGTTGCCTGATGAACATCAACGGCTCGCTGGAGAAACAGAAGGAAGCATTGCGCGGCCAACATCTGGCCAGCTTCCTTTGGCAGCGAACCGGAGGTGTTCTATGAACGCTTCCGCGATTATTCCTACGGTTGCCGTAGAAGAAGATTTCCGCACCCGTGCTCACAAGGCGTTGGGTGACAAGCAACTGCGAAATAACTTTCGCACGGCGATGGATTCGCTAATGACAAAACGGGCAGCGTCTTTCAGCGATGCCCACGAAAGAGAACATTTGCGAGTGCTGGGCAATGCTGTCCGCGCCCGTGCTTTATCCAAGTTGCCCGACCTGCTCGAACAGCTTGAACAGAACCTGACCCGCAACGGTGTGACAGTGCACTGGGCGGAAACGGTGGATGAGGCCAATGGCATCGTCCTCTCGATCATCCGCGCTCACGAGGGGCGGCAAGTGATCAAGGGCAAATCGATGGTCAGCGAAGAGATGGAGATGAATCACTTCCTCGCTGAACAGGGCATTGAATGCCTGGAATCGGACATGGGCGAGTACATCGTCCAGCTCGACCACGAGAAGCCTTCACACATTATTATGCCGGCGATCCACAAGAATGCCGGTCAGGTCGCGTCCTTGTTCCACGACAAACTTGGCGTGGAATACACCAAGGACGTTGACCAACTCATTCAGATCGGTCGCAAGGTCTTGCGGCAGAAATTCTTCGAAGCGGACATCGGCGTCTCCGGCGTCAACTTCGCAGTGGCCGAAACCGGCACCTTGCTGCTGGTGGAAAACGAAGGCAACGGGCGCATGACCACTACCGTGCCGCCGGTGCACATCGCCGTCACAGGCATCGAAAAAGTCGTGGAAAACCTGCGCGATGTGGTGCCGTTGCTGTCACTGCTGACCCGTTCAGCCCTCGGCCAGCCGATCACCACCTACGTCAACATGATCTCCGGCCCGCGCAAGGAACATGAACTCGACGGCCCTCAGGAAGTGCACCTGGTATTGCTCGACAACGGTCGCAGCCAGGCCTTCGCCGACAGCGAATTGCGCCAGACCCTGAACTGCATCCGCTGCGGCGCCTGTATGAATCATTGCCCGGTCTACACCCGAATCGGCGGCCACGCCTATGGGGAGGTTTACCCTGGGCCTATCGGAAAAATCATCACCCCGCACATGGTCGGCCTGGCGAAAGTCCCGGACCATCCGAGCGCATCGTCATTGTGCGGCGCTTGCGGCGAAGTTTGCCCGGTAAAAATTCCTATCCCGGCGCTGCTGCGTCGCCTACGGGAAGAGAACGTCAAAGCCCCGGACAGCCCTCATCAAGTGATGCGCGGCCAGGGCAGCAAGTACTCGCGTAAAGAACGGGTTATCTGGAATGCCTGGGCGAAGCTCAACAGTTCACCCACGCTTTATCGACTGTTCGGCTTCTTCGCCACTCGCTTGCGCACGCTGGCACCGAGCAATGTCGGCCCCTGGACGCAAAACCACAGCGCACCGAAACCCGCTGCCCGCTCACTGCATGACATGGCCCGCGAACATCTGGCCAAACAGGGAGATCGCTGATGAGCGCCAAGCAAAATATCCTCGCCAAATTGCGTAAAAGTCTGACGGGCACCACGCCGGTGCCTGACGAATTTGACGTCGAACTGGTGACAGCGCCCTACACGTACACCGCCGAACAACGCATCCCGCAGCTGCGCAAACTGATGGAAGCGGTGCACACCGAAATCCATCTGACGTCCGGCGAAGGTTGGCCTTCGTTGCTTGCTCAGTTGTTGCGGGACCGTCAGTTGCCGAGTCTGTTGATCGCACCGACTACACCTCACGGGCAACGCGTCACTCAGCACTGGGCGAAAAATCCTGATCTGCCAACGCTCAAGTCCTACGACCGTCCGGTTGAAGAATGGAGGACCGAATTGTTCAACGACACGCCGGCCAGCCTGACCGGCACCCTTGGCGCAATCGCTGCCACAGGTAGTCTGATTCTCTGGCCGACGCGGGAAGAACCGCGACTGATGAGCCTGGTGCCGCCAGTGCATTTCGCCCTGCTCAAGGCCAGTGAAATCCGCGACAACTTCTATCAAGTGCAGCAGGAATTCGAGTGGGCCCAAGGCATGCCGACCAACGCCCTGCTGGTGTCCGGCCCGTCGAAAACCGCTGACATCGAGCAGGTCCTGGCCTACGGCGCTCACGGTCCGAAAGACCTCGTGGTCATAATCCTGGAGGACCAATGAATCTACCCGCGGCTTTCCTGCGAGATGCGCAGCAACTGATTCCCCAGGAGCGACGTTTCGACGACCCGCTGTCGACCTTGGCCTTCGGCACCGACGCCAGTTTCTACCGGTTGATTCCGAAACTGGTGATTCGTGTCGAGTCGGAAGATGAAGTAGTCGCGCTGCTGAAACTGGCGCAACGGGATCTAGTCCCGGTAACCTTCCGCGCCGCCGGCACCAGCCTGTCCGGCCAGGCCATCAGTGACTCGGTGTTGATCGTCCTGGGGGATAACTGGAACGGTCGCGAGATTCGCGGGCAAGGTACGCAAATCCGTCTGCAACCGGGTGTGATCGGCGCACAGGCCAACGCATGGCTGGCACCGTTCGGGCGCAAGATAGGCCCGGACCCGGCCTCAATCAATGCCTGTAAAATCGGCGGCATCGTCGCCAACAATGCCAGCGGCATGTGCTGCGGCACGGCGCAAAACACCTATCACACGTTGGCTGGCATTCGTCTGGTGCTGGCCGACGGCAGCCGTCTCGATACCGAAGATGCGGCGAGTGTTGCTGCGTTTCGTGAGAGCCACGCTTCGCTGCTTGAACGCCTGGCAACGTTGGGCCGCGAAACCCGCGCCAATGCCGAGCTGGCGGCGAGAATTCGCCACAAATACCGTCTGAAAAATACCACCGGGCTGTCACTCAATGCGCTGGTGGATTTCGACGAGCCTGTGGATATCTTGAGCCACTTGCTGGTGGGCTCCGAAGGCACCCTCGGCTTCATCAGCGCGGTCACTTATGACACGGTGATCGATCATCCGAACAAGGCCTCGGCGCTGATCGTGTTCCCGGATGTGGAAACCTGCTGTAACGCTGTGACGGTGCTGAAAAGCCAACCGGTGTCGGCCGTCGAACTGCTAGACCGGCGCAGTCTGCGCTCGGTGCAGGACAAACCCGGCATGCCCGCTTTCGTACAACAGCTGTCGAACAATGCCTGCGCGCTGCTGATCGAATCCCGCGCCGCATCGTCCACTTTGCTACAGGAACAACTGGCGCACATCATGGCGTCGTTGACTTCTTTCCCGGTGGAAAAACAAGTCGACTTCACCGAAGACCCAGTGGAAAACGCCCGGCTCTGGGCAATCCGCAAGGACACCTTCCCCGCCGTCGGCGCCGTGCGCAAAACCGGCACCACGGTGATCATCGAAGACGTGACCTTCCCGGTGGAACAACTGGCCATCGGCGTAAACCGCTTGATCGAGCTGTTCGACAAACATCACTACGACGAAGCGATCCTTTTCGGACACGCGCTGGAAGGGAATCTGCATTTCGTCTTCACCCAAGGCTTCAACAACCCGGAAGAAGTCGCACGCTACCAAGCGTTCATGGACGACGTGGCGCAGTTGGTGGCGGTGGAGTTCGGTGGTTCGCTGAAGGCCGAACACGGCACCGGCCGCAACATGGCGCCCTTTGTCGAACTGGAGTGGGGCAGCGATGCCTACCAGTTGATGTGGCAGCTTAAACGTCTGCTCGACCCCAACGGCATTCTCAACCCGGACGTGGTGCTCAGCGAGGATCCGCAGATCCACCTCAAGCACCTGAAGCCGTTGCCGGCCGCCGATGAGATTGTGGATAAGTGCATCGAGTGCGGCTTCTGCGAACCGGTCTGCCCATCTAAAGGCCTTACCTTGAGCCCGCGCCAGCGCATCGTGATCTGGCGTGACATTCAGGCGAAGAAACGCGCTGGCGTGGACACCACCGAACTCGAAGCCGCTTACGAATACCAAGGCATCGACACCTGCGCCGCCACGGGACTCTGTGCGCAGCGTTGCCCTGTAGGAATCAACACCGGCGAGCTGGTGAAAAAGCTCCGCAGCCGGAAGGCAACTCATACAAAAACCGCCAATTGGCTGGAAGGCAATTTCGCCACCGCGCTGCAAGGTGCACGTTTCACCCTGCACGTGGCCAACGGCGCACGGATGCTGCTGGGGGCGCCACGATTGGCAAAGCTTTCGGCAACGTTGACGCGCCTATCCAAAGGTCAGGTCCCGCAATGGACCAACGCCATGCCGCAACCGGAAAAAGCCATTCGTTTCAGCCCGACCGTGTCGGACGAACGCCCTCGAGTGGTGTACTTCGCGGCCTGCGTGTCGCGGGCAATGGGCCCGGCGGCGGGTGATAAAGAGCAAATGTCGCTGTACGACAAAACCCGTGGGTTGCTGGAAAAGGCCGGTTACCAAGTGGTCTTCCCGGACAACCTGGACAACCTCTGCTGCGGGCAACCGTTCGCCTCCAAGGGCTACGCCGAACAGGCCGAGCACAAACGCCAGGAACTGATCGGCGCCTTGCTGCACGCCAGTCGCGGCGGGCTCGACCCGATCTACTGCGACACCAGCCCCTGCACCTTGCGCCTGGCCCAGGACCTGGGCGATGTTCGCTTGGACCTGTACGACCCGGTGCGTTTCATTCGTACGCATTTGATGGATCGACTGCATTTCACGCCGCAGGAAGCGCCGATTGCGGTGCACGTCACTTGCAGCACCCAGCACCTTGGCGAAAGTCAGACGCTGATTGATCTGGCGCGTAAATGCAGCAAAAACGTGGTCATTCCCGAAGGCATTCACTGCTGCGGGTTTGCGGGGGATAAGGGTTTTACTACGCCGGAACTGAATGCACATTCGTTGCGCACGCTCAAGGATGCGGTGCAGCAGTGCAGCGAGGGGATTTCGACCAGCCGCACTTGTGAGATCGGTCTGACGCAGCACGGCGGAATTGATTACCACGGGCTAGTCTATCTGGTGGATCGGGTAACGCAGGCGAGGGTCATGCAAGAAAAATAGAACCCTGATGCGCCGCCATAGTCCACAGAATAAGCCCGGACGTTACCGGGCTTTACCCAAACTCGGCAGCCCGTCCTGACGGCCAGCGCAGCCTGGACCCTCAGTTCAAGGAGATACACATGAAACGTTCTGTACTGTTAGGTCTGTTCGTTACTGTCTCACTGATGGCGTCCACCTCGTTTGCCGCCGAAGACCTCTGTTCGGTCAACTTGAAAACCATCGAAAATGCCAAGGCACAGACTCCTCCGGAAATGTCTGATCAGGTAATGGAAAGCGTCACGAAAGCCAAAGCCGATCAGGCAAAAGGCACCAAGCAAGGGACTGAAGATTGCATCGCCGAGACCACCCAAACTATTCAGGCCATTCAGAAGTCAAGTGACGGCGGCAAACAATAGTCCCAGCACAATGCCAACCTTCGGGTTGGCCTTCTGCCCCCTCTGGTACCACCCAATACGAGCAAGCCAAAACCCGTCAATTGCGGGTTTTGTTGCATCTGGGGTTCGTACCAACTCCGCAGAAGGAGCGAGGCCCACCAGCGAAAAGAGGCAATCGCTCCCTTTTTACTGCGATTGTTTCTATCAAACAGTTTTTTCATAGCCTTTTTTGCAAAAACCGAATTCCTGCGCAGCGCCGTAGTCTTTTAAGTAGGCCCCATCAATCGTGGCTTATGTTCCGACCTCGGCCGAGCCGCCCGCTCATACGGCAGCACCGAGACCATCAGTACAAGGAGATATCCATGAAACGTACCGCACTCGCTGGTCTGTTCATTTCTGCTGCCATGTTGGCCTCTCCCGTATTTGCTGCGGACAACAACCTTTGTACGAGCAAGCTGCAAGAGCTCAAAAGCAAAGTGAATTCACTGCCGGCGAGCTCCGGCAACGCCACAATGGAGATCAAAAGACTGATGTCCAGCGCCGAAGCTTCCCAAGCCTCCGGGGACGACAAAAAATGCGTCACCGAGGCCACCCAGGCAATGTCACTCGCTGACCAACAACGCAACCAACCCACCCCATAATCTGTGGTGGCCAACCTTCGGGTTGGCCTTCTCACGCGTGTTGGCGTACACTGCGCAGGCTTGTTGCTCACTTTGATTCACAGAGCAACAGGCTTGGGGCCGTTTAGGATTCGACGCCGGTTGCGAAACTTTAGGTGCATGCCGAGTTGGTAACAGAACTCGTAAATCCACTGTTGCAACTTTCTATAGTTGCCAATGACGAAACCTACGGGGAATACGCTCTCGCTGCGTAAGCAGCCTTAGCCCTTCCCTCCTGGTACCTTCGGGTCCAGCAATCATCAGGGGATGTCTGTAAACCCAAAGTGATTGTCATATAGAACAGAATCGCCGTGCAGTACGTTGTGGACGAAGCGGCTAAAACTTACACAACTCGCCCAAAGCACCCTGCCCGTCGGGTCGCTGAGGGTTAACTTAATAGACACGGCTACGCATGTAGTACCGACAGCGGAGTACTGGCGGACGGGGGTTCAAATCCCCCCGGCTCCACCACTTCATCATCTAAAGACGTCCACGGACGTCTTTTTTTGTGCCTGAAATCCAGTAAATACAGGGGCTTCAGCTCTTTTGGAGGCTTTGGAGGATTTCTGAGTTCCAGGCGCTTTGGTATCCCAGGTGGTATCCCGGACTACCAAATGCTATTTTCAGGATACCAAAACGGTGCTGGAGGTAGCCCCCATGCCTACTAACGCAACCCGTCTCTCCGATCGCCAGCTCAAGGCAGTCAAGGCAACTGGTAAAGACTTCGTCCTCAGCGACGGCGATGGCTTGCAGCTTCGAGTACGCGCGAGCGGCTCGATGATGTGGAATTTCAATTACCGCGAGCCGTTGACCAGAAGCCGTATCAACATGGCGCTTGGTCCATACCCCGACCTCTCGCTAGCCAACGCCCGGAAGAAAGCCGCAGAGGCGCGTGAGTTGCTCGCTTTGGGCACTGATCCCAAAACCCAGCGTGATGAGGTAAGGCAAGCCAAACTTGCTGAGACTGAACACACTTTCGAGAAGGTGGCCACTGCCTGGTTCGAGCTGAAGAAAGACTCCGTAACCAAAGCTTACGCCGAAGACATTTGGAGATCGCTGACGCTTCATGTTTTCCCAAGCATGAAAACAACGCCGCTCTCTCAAATCACTGCTCCGATGGTTATCAAAATCCTTCGCCCAATCGAGGCCAAAGGGAGCCTCGAAACCGTGAAAAGATTGAGCCAACGACTCAACGAGATCATGACCTACGGGGTCAACTCCGGGCTGATATTTGCGAACCCCCTAAATGGAATTCGGGCGGTGTTCAAGAAACCCAAGAAAGAGAACATGGCTGCGCTACCACCTGAGGAGCTTCCCGAGCTCATGATGGAAATCGCTAACGCCAGCATCAAGCGCACGACCCGATGCCTGATCGAATGGCAGTTGCACACGATGACCCGCCCTGCCGAAGCAGCTACCACACGATGGGCAGATATCGACTTCGACAAGCGCATTTGGACCATTCCGCCAGAGCGAATGAAAAAGCGTCGGCCGCACACAATCCCTCTTACCGATCAGGCACTTTCGTTACTGGAGACGCTCAAGCAACTCAGCGGTAACAGAGAGTACGTGTTCCCCTCAGATAGAAACCCCCGCACCCATGCCAATAGCCAGACCGCCAACATGGCGTTGAAGCGCATGGGCTTTCAGGACCGCCTAGTCAGCCACGGCTTGCGCTCGATGGCGAGCACCATCCTGAATGAGCATGGCTGGGATCCGGAGCTGATCGAGGTCGCGCTGGCGCATGTCGACAAGGACGAAGTTCGTAGCGCCTACAACCGGACGGATTACATCGAACGCCGGCGTCCGATGATGGCCTGGTGGAGTGAACATATCCAGAAGGCGGCCACCGGCAGCCTGTCGGCATCGGCCATCAATCAAACCAGGGACCGCAACGTCGTACCGATTCGCTGAGCATCCAAAGGTACGCGACGCCGGCTACAATCCGTGTCGTGCAGCAGGGCGACAGGAGTGACGACTGTCACTAAATCTCTGGCATGCCTGCGCCTCTTCAGCCAAGCCCCTGAGTATGGGAAGGCTCCGCATTCCCATACTCAGGGGCTCACGCTTAAAAGCGTCTATCAGACAACCACGAGTTGCGCCTTTCTGCGGCGGATCAATCCTGCCGTTAATTCATAGTAATAGACGGTCGCTGGTGCTGAGCAACGCAGATAGTGCTCTAAAAACCATCTGGCGTGCTTTTCCTTCCAGGACCAGGGGGTCTTACAACTCCAGCGCTCACGAATTACCTCTTGCATCCTTTCTGCTTGCCTGATGTGCCGCTGGCGCGTTGCGTACGCACCTTTGAGCACCGGACTCAGAAACAACGCCATGTCGAACTCGGGCTTCATCGCCGACCTCCGATGTAGGCACTCACCACATCCATGCGGTTATGTCCCAACTCATGGCTGATTTGCTGACGGGCGTGCTGATCAAGCTCTCGATCTTCTCGATGAACATGACCGCCGTTGACGGGTGCATCGAAGCCTGTGAGTTGCTCATAGCGCTCGCAGGCGTAAGCGGCACGCAGTTCATGAAAGCCTTTCAATCCATGCTCATGCAGGAGGTCCCGTGCCGGCCGCACGACTGTCTGTATGAAGTCTTTGTAGCTTTCGTTGGGCGCCAACAAATTCCGACTGCCAGTGGGTGAGGCCTCGGTGGCGGTATTGAGGGCATCGAGGACTTGATCCGTGACCGCGACCCAGCGCGGTGCCGATGCCCCTGACCGACCGCCTTTAGTACCGTCCTGGATGTTGATTTTCCCCAGCTGTTGGGCCTCTCGTTGCAGCCGTGGCAAGTCTGCCAAGATCGCTTCACGCAGGCGCATGCCGGTCTCCCGAGCGAGAAGCACAATGGCACTCACCCTCGATTGCTGACGCTCTGAGAGTGCCTGTGCAATCAGCTCGACCCGCACACGATCTTGGCCTTGCGGTGCCTTACTACGAACACCTGAGCGCTGCAGGCCTAGCGCCTTGCTCGGACTGGGGATTTTGACGTACTGATCACCGCGCAGCGCGGCCATCGTTCGGTTCACGCTGGACAGGCGATTCTGGGCGGTAGCGATGCCGACGTTGCCCTGATCAACCAGCTCCCGCAGGTGGGTGGCGTACCGCATGAGGATCTCGCGGTCGATCTGTCGCGCGTCATTGAGTCCCGGTCCTTCATCGGATCGACACCATTGCACGAATGCCTGCCAGCGATCGTCATGGGCTTTGACGGTAGCAAAATGGCCGTCGCCAAACAGATCTTTCAAGGCTTGCGGTCCGGCATAGCTGAGCTGGCGACCGAAGCCAAAATTGCGTCCCGCTCGCTTACCGACCCGAGCCACTTTTCTGTTCCTGATCGACTGCAGTGAGGTCATGCAAAAGGGCTCGCCAGTTCGCACTCACGATAGCGAATTGAGTCCAATCAGTCGGGCGAAAACACAGCGTGTTGTCAGCGACGTAGAGATGCGCGCCCTCCTCTTCCAACCATTGGATAATGGCGGTCGTCGAGGCGATAGCTTTACGGAGGGTGGCGACATCGGCGACACCGGCGACAACCCTTGCCCTGCCTGGCTTTGAGCGTGGCGACAAAGTGGCGACAGTAGCGGCGACAAATCGCGCCTTGGGCTCCTTTTGACGCTGAGCCAGATGGTTGCGCAGCGCTTCATCAAGATTGAACATGGCGCACCTCGAAGGTATGACCGTCGGTGATCAGCCACTGATGAGCAATCAACTCGACCAGCAACTTGGCGGCATGACGGCTGCTTTTACGGGCAAAGCGGGGACCGTTGCGATTCAGCTCTCGAATACTGAAGCGCTTCCAATCCTTGATCTGCAGCCAGCGCAGCAGGCGGTCCGCCTCCTCCTTTACACGGCACACCGGTTCCTGTTCGGTCAGGCGCTGGATCTCGGTGAGGTAGTAGCCGACTAAGGCCGATGCCCGCTGGATATGGTCGACCTCCACGACGCGGCTCTCCTCCACCACTGCCAGGATGCCGGCGACGCGCAGTAGGTTATCGGCGGCCTTCGATCCGCTGGGACGTATGCTTGCCAGTTCCCCAAACTCACCCAACTGGGCCTCGATAGCATCATGCAGATCAATCCAGCGACGGTGGGCTAACGAACTTAGGGCCAGCGGTGATAGCTGCAGAGCACCGTCAGCGGAAAGTGACCAAGGCTGATGAAACAGGGCCGAAAGGCGGTGGTGATAGCGCTTTAGGGCGGCGTCTTTGGACAAGTCGACAGCCTGGTAGCTGCGCTGTCCGGCCAGGCTAGTGGGCCAGGTCATCAAGCAGCGCCCTAGAATGCCCTGCCCCTGCAGCAACGGGTCACTGAGTAACTGCATAGCCAAGTACGGTTGCAGCATTAGGTGCAGGCTCAAGCGTCGATCGTAGGCTCGCAAGCTTTCACCAACCATGGAGCGCGCACGATCTATCGGACTGCCATCCCAGAGTGACGACAAGGTCGTGACCGCTTTCAAACGGTTATCCCGGCTCATGGTGCTGCTGCCAAGGAACTGTCCGCCTTCGTCACAGAACAGGCCCATGCTGGGCAAGTCATGACAGAGCCCCTTAATCAAGGCCTCGATAGTCGGGTCTGTGGTGATCAGCCGGGGTGCAGAGGGCTCCGCTTCGAGCAGCACGCCATTTGCGGAGTCGGGGTCGGCAGGATTGATACGCTGCGCCTGTCGCAGTGCGGCACGGTACCGAGCAAGTTGTTCGCGGTAGCGCTGCCACTGTTCACGCTCCCATTGTCGTGCTGGCAGCAATGCAGATCGGTCTGCGGCCGTCTTGCGATCACCGGACGCGGCCACCGTGATCAGGTACAGCGACAGGGGATAATTTCTCCCGTCGAGCTGTAAGCCCGCATGACCTTGAGTGGCCAGCGCCGAGGCCGCCAAGACCGATTGTGCCGCCAATGCCTGGGGCACCCCGATGACCTCGGCCATGCGCTCGACCGCGGGCCCAAGAATTCCGCCCAGTGCCTGAACCGGATAAGGCTCGGCCGTCGGATTCGACTCGATTAATGGTCGAGGGCATTGTGGGAGTTCAAGCTTCGGATCTAACTGCTGCATGGGCCTTCTCCTCGATGATGGCTGGCTGTCCTCACGTACTCCCGCCACGGCTGTTGAGTGTTATCAGGGATCAAGGCCCCTGCGGCCTGTGAGGTGTTCACTTACGCGGAACGAACGGCTCCTTACGACCGGGAGCGAGGGCATGAACCCATGAACCTGACCTCCTTGGCGCATCCGAAGATGCGGGCGGGCGGAGGCTGTGCCGACTGACGAGTTCGGCACCTGGAGATCCGGGGGGGGAAGAAGGCAAAGACTTGGACACCTGGGGCATGCCTGACTGTCAGTCAGGTGCAGCCCTTCCATGGGCTGCGGCACCGGTGTCTGTGTCGTTGCGGATGGCGACGAATCGGATTTGTCAGGCCGATTGTCACGAGGAGAGTTGCGGCAATGCCTTGTACGGCGAGGCTTGCAGCAGCGGTACGAGCGCCCGTCTCTTTCCAGGAGAAAGAGACGGGCGCAGTCTGGCGCAACGAAGTGTGCCGAAAGGTGAGGTTGCTGCAGCGCAGCGAGGGAGGTCCATCGTCTGCCGCAGCGGACAGATTAGAAGAGTAGGCATCCATCACTCTTGGGGAGTGACCGTGCGAGCCGCCGGACGCTAATCGCACTTCGGGAGAACCACCACGTAAGTGGTATAGCCTTGAAGGTTCTGGCTACCTGGGCAGGTGCTGTCAACGACAGCGGTCCGTGCGCCAATTGTTATACCCACTCGAATAGGTGGTCAAGCATCACGGCCAAAGCGTGCAAAAAGTGGCGACTGTCGCCACTTTTGTCGCCACGCTCCAGGCCCTGTTCTGCATGGGTTGTCGCCGCTGTCGCCGGTGTCGCCACATCTCTAGCCATGGCCCCACGACAAGATCCGCTCTCACACTGGAGCTGTACTCGATAACCATCGTGAGTCATTTCTGACGGGTAAAAGATGGCGTGACGCTAATCAAATTTGAAATGGGAGGGGGAACGAGGTGACTTCGAGAAAAAGCGAGTGAACCCTCCGATCGGCGCGATCAAAGATCGCTGGATCGGAGGGTTTGGCCGGAAAAGCAAATCTCAAACGTAATACAGCCTCAAGCATCAACGCTGGTTGATTGGGAATTGACGGTTTCACGCCGCATGATCAGCGTCTGCTGCAACCGCAGCAGAAAACCGGCTTCGAACGCTTCTTGGGGATCACCTGGGCGATGACGCTTTCGGTTCTGCGCCAGCGACTCTTTCCGACAGATTCCGGCACGCTGACAGAATCGGTAAGGTTAAACAAAACGTCCTTTATACGCATGAGGCGCTCCGGGAGAGTCAGTGATGGGCACGCCGCCGGCCCCATCCGGCACCAGCCTTTAGGGGAGGCTTCCTGTTTCGGTTGAGGTGTTTTTTTGAACGAAATATGGGCACCAGAACGGCATATCTTAGGCTGATTACTCGGTGAAGTGGTGCGTTGTAACGGCAGTGTTGGATATCTCCAGGTCGAACCTAGATCGGCCACCATGACTATACATAGTCTCAGAATTGCTTTTGTCGAAGAGGACAAAGTTAACACCGCCGTCATGCTGTACAGAACGAAAGGAGATGCCGTCGAAGGGTTGCTGCTCGTGGTAGCGAATGAACTCTGCCAGAGCTTGTGTCATCACGTAATGCGTGTCGCGGACTCGGACAGGTCGAGCAATCTCGTCATGGAGATAATGCAGCAATCTTTGGTGGTCGCCGCGCCTCTGATAGTCAGGACTGAACAAGCTAAGTGGGGTGTGCTTCAGTTGGTTGCTGAGTGTGGTGAAATCAAAGATTGTCAGTGGCGACGTGGACGAGAATTCGCCTACTACGACGGTCGCGCCCGCGGATGGCTGGACTTCGGCAATGCAAGTGGCGGTGTCCTGCGACACATACAACAACGAAACTCCTGCGGCACTCATCCGGTTGTTGCCTGCATGCTCTTTGGGGGGCGCGCCTAATTCTTTGGCCGGATTTTCTTTAAAGACTTGAACCTCAATTTGGTTTTTGGCGGTTCGGGCACGGTAAAAGTTCGTTCCCGACGGTAGCGTTTTGATAACGGCCAATGTTCCTGGGCACTCAGCACTTTCTGCATTAAGCGCCTCGAAGATCAGTGAATCAAAAAACTTCCGCGCTTTGTCGTTGAAAAAACGACGACCATGACTCAGCTCTTCGGCAATACTGTTCCATTCACCCACGACCCACCAGCGCTCATGTTCCTCCGATTCAAAAGGACTGGGCGCCCAGCAATACTCTTGCCCTGGCCAATAGAAACCCTCCTCGTCGGCATCGGCTTCAATCAGATGCTGCGCGATCGCCTCGCCTATGAGTGCGTTATCGCATCGAATGGCGATATTCACCACGTCTGCCAAGGTCATTTCATAGCCTGGGTGAAGGCCATAATCCACCATGAAATGCGTCGGTAAATACTTGCCTATGAAGCGCGCTATACGCTTGGGCGTGAGCGCTTTGCGTGTTGGTTGACTGCATGCGGCGCAGATCCTCTCCGACATCAGTGCAGCTTTGGACATTCTCAGCATGGGATCCCCAACGCATTCCAGGCAGACAAACATTGGCTCGTTGTCTTCCATCTCTAAGAATTCCAATTGCATGTGATGTTTTGTTCGGAAGCGCATTGATTGTCGTCGACTGTCTTCTGGTGGCTTGTTGAAGGTCAGGGTAGATGCCCATAGCAAGACAACGCCTGAGCATCCTTGGAAACCGTCTGGTGTTAGAGCGGGGACGTGACCAGGCCATGACCGAAATCGCTCGAATCAAATTCTGCCGCGAAACAATCGGAACGCGCGTGAGCTGTTAGGTGCGAAGCAACAGCTTGGGAACGATTAGGTGCGTTTTTTTCTTGCATGTGCTGCCACCAAAGCGCGGCCACGCCGGCAACGTGCGGACAGGCCATGCTTGTGCCATTCAGAGCGTTCAATGTACCTCCTGGCCAGGCAGAGACAACATCTACTCCCGGTGCGCTCAAGTGAGCGAAGCTGTTGGAAAAATCAGCTATCTCGTATTGCTGGCCGGAGGCAGAAGCGGCTGCCACAGAAATCACGCCTTCTGCGGCCGCAGGTAAGGAGGCAGCAATCTTGTATTGTCTGTTCACCGACCTTCGACTGTCATTGCCTGCGGCGGCAATCACCAACGGCGCAGAATTGAAGGCAGACTGCGCTTTGAAAAAGCCCATGAGGGCATCTAACAAACGCAGATTTCCGCGATAGGTTTCAAGCGCCTGGGAGGTGGCCAAGTCTACCGGCCATCCGTTGCTGACCTTGTTCTCAACTTCGCCAGGGAAATTAAAACCGAGCGACATTGAGATAATGTTCGCCCGCTCTTTAAGTGCCCATTGAAGCCCTTCGAAGATCATTTGCGAATCGCCGCCATTCTGGCCAAGCACCTTGCCGATAAGTGCTCGGCTGATTCCTCTCGCGACCCCGATCCTTTGTCCGCTCACATCTCGGCCAAAAATTGTGCCTGCACAGTGGGTACCATGACCATCGACGTCACCATTTCCTTCGCCAGTGAAATCCTGCTCCAGGATATCCACACCAGCGAAGGCAGGATGGGATGTATCAATGCCTGTATCGAGTACAGCGACTGTCACTCCTCGACCGGAATATGGAGACCGATCAGCTCTAACGGACGCTATTCCCCATGCATCGCCATTGGCGGGCGCGGTGCTAGTACCCTGCGTTGGACGGATCAACCTCGTGGCCATCGGTGGTGTGATAGCTAGAACGTCCGGGTCTCTGATTAGATCCGACAAGGCATGTTGCGGGATACGCTCAACAGCGAGTGTGGCAAGTCCCGACGATCCAGCAGAACTGGAACGTGTGATCGATTTCACCGTGCTGCTCGGCTTTCTAAGAACTATGTACTTTTCCATCCGCGATCCCTGCAGTGCCACTTGGGTTTATGTTGATAGTGTTCATTTCGCAGATCCTTAACCGATCACTTACAGTCTTACCGGCAGCGAAATCTGTGGCTGGATCGGTACCAGCGTATCGGCATAGGCTTTCAGAATGTCTGCATACAGATCTGGATGTTTTGGAGCCTCTACTGTGATGATCAGCGCGTACTTGATCTTCTCGGGTTTGTCAGCGGTACCGCCTTTTTCCCGCGCGTTGTAATGAATGTCGAATGTTGCATTGTTCAAGCTGCTGCCGTACATCCTTTTGGAGTCATGGAGCACGGTTTCCCACTTCCCTGAATCCGAGCGCCGCTCTTCCTCCGTGGCAAATTTCTTTTTCTCAAAAAAAGATTTTGAAGTGGCGTTTGTCTTGCCCTCTTCGACCTTGTCTTTGTTGGGTCTGAAGGTTACCTCCAGGCCGGCGCGGGTGTAGGACGCAGAGTCTTGCGGGTCAGTGGCGCTTGCAAAGCAGAATGTCGCTTTCAAGGTGACCATACCACTCAGGGAGCCGCCGGGGAGCGGAATCGGTGCGCGAATGTATTTGCCGGGTTTAAGCTCGCCTTGGTAGACAATCCTTGCCACTCCTGAAGGGCAGGTAATGATTTCCATTAGGTCTTCTGGGACTTTTCCCCAGCCAACATCAATAGGTTCGTGCCCATTCTTTTGCGCAGCATGAACCAGGAGCGCTTTGATCGCTAAGGCGGAAAGCTCTTGACCCAAGACGGCTCGAACCCCTACGGCGCTACGAAGAATATAGGGGGCAGCAAAGCTGGTACCCAGCAAAGGAACCAGAGACGGTTTTTTACCTGGAATCAATGCATGAAAGTACTGCTTGCCGCCACCGAAAGCCATGAGATCCGGTTTTATAACGCCAGGACTTCGTCCAGGGCCTCTAGCACTGTAGGAAGCCCGAGTCCAGGTATCACTTGTGCAGTTCGCTGCGCCTACCGTGATCGCGTTTACGCAATCCGAAGGCACTTGCACGCGATCAAGTTGAACGATCGAATCTCTCGTTCCATTGTTGCCGGCGGCGATAGTCATGAACGTGTTGCCATCGCTGAGCAGGTCGTCGATGACAGATGTCCAGGCGTGCACATCGTTGTCTTCAATGGCTACATCGGGGCCCACACTGAGATTAATGAATTCATATTGGCGCGAAAGCAAAACCTCTTCGATATGCCCAAGGGTGCGATAGAGCTCCAAAGGGTTTTCGAGGCTGGCGCCTTCATCGAGGACACGCAAGTGATCTACGTAGGAGTAAGGTCGGGATGCGGTACCTTCAGGCTCAATCGGCCCGAAAAGGAATGCAGAGGTCGCTGCGAGGCCATGTTCCGGCCCTTCGGGGTCATCACTTGCATTCTCGTCCAACACCCGATAGTTACGCAGCCATTTCCCTATGGTGTGGTCTTGAGGTAACCCTGCATCGAGGATCGCAACCCTGGGATCGGACGAGAGTGGGTCCTGAGTGGGAAGTGTGCAACTGACCGAGGGTCCCCCTCGCTTAGTGGCGGGTAGCAGTCCACGCATTTTGGGGACCGGGCGAATGACTCGGACGAAGACGAATTGTGCCAGTTTAAGGGCTTTATTCTGTGCACCTTCGATAGGCACGAACCACAAGTTGCCAACCTCAAAGCTCAGTTCGCTGTGGACAATCAAGTCCAAGCTTGAGGCGTATTCTACAAATGATTCTTGGATGAAAGTGCTGTCCTTGTCCGGCAACAGATGGATCCCAAACTCGTAGTACTTGTCGTTCTCCGTCCCCGGATTGACGATGCGGTCGCCGGGCTCAAAGGCGAAAATGTTCTCGATATGAGTGAGATCCGCAGCTTCGTCAGATTTTTCTTCAACCTCGTTCATCCAGTTACTCAATGCGCGGAAGGCATTTCGCTTGCCGGCTACGAAAATCTCAGTGGTTGAGCATTCGTGGGGCTCTATCTTGCGAGTCCAGCTTTCAGGGGTGACCCTTACTCGTCTGCTCCCAATGGATTCCAGTCCAGTTGCTCGTAGCAAATCAGACGGAAAAAAGGAGCGGGCAATGTAGCTTGGATTGAGAATGAGCCGAGCGACGCCAAAATCGAGCGGACAGGCAACCGAAGGAAGCAGATTCAGCGCTACAGAGACGCTGTGCGCCTGCCCAGTTAGTCGCTCGCGCGCACGCTCCAATGTATAGGCGTGAGCTTTATCCATGTTTCTCTTCGGGCCTTTGATATCCCGCGTCAGAAGTTCGCCACGACCAATGAGAAAATTCGTTTGGCTCATGCAGTAGTTCTCGTCCTTGATGTGCGATTAGTAGGCGTTGTCTCGTTTTTTCGATGCTTGCGTATGGTGTCTCTACTGACCCCAGTAATTTCGTGGATCGCTCGTTGGGAAAGAGAGGTTTGGCTGTCCAATTGCAGCGCAAACTCGATCTGCTCTGTACGACCCAAAGCGGCCGCTTTGTGTTTGACCAGGTCTTCAATCAGCTTTTGTATGCTGCTGCCACCCAAGGCCAACGTTCGGCGAAAGCGCTGTATCTCACGCTCAATATCACTAAAGGACTGATTTTGTAAGGCATACGAAAGTATCCCTATCCATTTTTCAAATTTATGGAGGTCGGGTCCGAGAAAGCGCTTTATCGCAATCTCAACTGCCTGTGCATCGGGCGACTGGAATTCGATGACTAGATCAAAGCGGCGCCAGAGCGCTGGATCTATGAGCTCCGGATGATTCGTAGCCGCCAAAAGAAGCCCGGTAGAAGGCCACTCATCAACTTCTTGCAAAATCACCGTCACAAGACGTTTTAGCTCGCCAATGTCACTCTCATCGCTGCGCCGTTTAGCAATCGCATCAATTTCGTCAAGGAACAGCACGGAGGGGGTTCGTTTCGCGTAATCGAGTGCCGCTCGAATATTTGCACCACTCTTGCCTAGTAGGCTGCTCATGACAGTCGTCAAGTCGAGGACAAACAGTGGCACACCCAGTTGCGCTGCAATCCATCGTGCAGTGATCGTCTTGCCCACGCCGGGAGGCCCTACAAAAACTGAAGATTTGGTGGGGTGCAGCCCCAGAGATGCTAGCTTCTTGATCTGCTTTCGTTCTTTGATCAGCTGAGCGAGAGATTCCTCAATCGTAACTGTCAGCAGCGGCGCGGGATAACTTGCTTCATCGCTGAAAACCTTGAGCAACGACAAGCGGGACTCGTTGTCCACTGGCGCGGGAGGAGCGCTATCACCATTTGTAGAGGGCTTTTCTCTACGCATGAACGCCGTTGACCCGCTAGGTGCAATGGTGCGCAGGTAGTTGTCGAGCTGATCCGCCAAAGTTGGCTCGCTGCTTCGATATTGCCTGACGAGCCGGGCAATAAAGAGCCTCACGTCATCAGTTTTTTCACTCAAAGCCAAGCGTGCAACCTGGGCTAAATCTGATTTAACCTTAGTAAGTTCTTCCGTTGTCATGGTAATAGGCTGATTTCACAGGGGTTTTTTTGCATTAGGAAGTGGACTAAATTGTAGCACATTCTCTAGGCATTCGTCCTCTGGCTATCCGCACTTGCCGAGCCGCTCACGCGTTGTGCCCGACGAACGGCGGGGCAAGCTACGCCTCAGGTAGCACTCCTAATTTTGCTGCTGCACGGGCGCCCTATGGGGGCTTTGCGCATTTAGAGTTGCAAGTGGAAATGCGGGAATTGTGTCGCAGAGCGACGATTGGTATAGAGCATGCTTGCGAGGCAAGCATCCTAGGGAGGGGGGTGAGGACCACAGCAGATGCTTTTGATCTTGACCAGTTCAGCAATGCCAAATGTTTTGGGTTCTGATATCGTCTTGCCATTCTCAAAAGCATTGCATGCAGGAGCTATAGGTCAGTTATGGATGATGAAATTCTTCTGCGCTTTTTAGCAATTGGCGTTATCGACGTCGGTGGGGACGACACTAAGCTTGAGAAATTGCGTGCGACGGTGGCGGATTTAAGCGGTGCTCTTAAGGCGGCGCCATCTAAGGCTTCCAGCTTTACAATGGTTGCTGCTGATCCTGCGGTGGACGCCACTGACCCTACGATCCAAGAAGCAATGAGCGCGCTGAAGAAAAATTGGACTACGGTCGCCAATACCTTCTCCGCTACCCCCATTACAGTCATCCGGGCAATGCTCCTGGACGCAGTAGTGCAGTGTTCCCGCCAAGATGATTCGATCGCAGTTGCCTTCGTCAATTCCGCTCGCAACACCCTTCCCCACTTGGAGTCCGGTAACGAACAGCCAATCTGGGAAGATGCGGTTGCCGAGATCGAAGTAAAGGTCGACGCGCGAGCTGAATCCGAGTGGGCTACGCCTGAAATGATCAGCATTAACCCGCTTTCCTATAAGTCGCCGAGTGAAATTGCAGTCACCGCAAAGAAATGGAGCGCTGACCGCGAAACACTAACAACAGCGATCAAAGGCGCAACAAGCCCAACGGTAGGAAGCTGGCCTAATCAGTACTTTCCACATAACTATCCAGAGCAATGGGCTGCCGAATTTGCCAGTCGTCTAAGCACAATTCTCGGCGATACTATCGAAGAGGCCGTGACTGAGGCCAGAATCGGACCGATAGACTTAGGCACACCGCTCACTACCCTTGCGAAAGCTGTTTCGACCCATGTCGAGAATGCTCTCGCGGGGTTTAGTGGGGCCACCGCGGGCCTACAGCGTCGGACGAATTTGCTGTGGTGGAAGGAGGCGCTCTATTCCACCAGTGCTCGAGTTAGTTACCGCGATCTTCCGATTTTCAGTGCAGCTGCGTTGATGGCGCTCGATCTAATTAAACAGGTGCCGACCTACTCACCAGCAAGCGTAGCCGCCTTCCTAAGCGAGGCAATTTTGCAGCTGCCGGCAGTTGCCAAAATTGAGAATGAAACAGTGCTCGTTCTTGTTGCGGACGCGCTAAATTCCACCGCCCTGGCGCCGCTTCGTGATGCAGCGGCTCAACTTGTACCTGCTGCTGAGGGGCGTGGCCCCCTGCTCTCGGTGATCGGTCACACTAACGAAGCCGCTTCGCTAGACGCAGCGACACTTCGTCGGCTGTGCGGAGTAGGCGCTGAGGTCGTTTTCTCACCGCCGGCTTGGGGGGCGTGGTTGTATCGAGAGCTTCAAGCGGCCAGAGCCACTGGCGAATCAAATACTAAGCATTCGCGACGCAACAAAGGCTGAACAATATGGACAGCTGCCCACATTGCAACTGCTTTGCTCCAGACACTACTTGCGCTCTTGGCAATATGGAGCTCTCACAATGTCCTGAGTGGAAGGGCGCAGTCCCTGAGGTGACAACGCTCGACAGCGAAAAGGACGATATCCTACTTCCCTGGACCGGCAGTGCTCTAGGGCTGACTGATCTAAGTTTCGTCACCGGGCGCGCAAAGCCAATCATCGTGGGCATCGCCGGGCCAGAGAGCTCAGGAAAGACGACGCTACTCGCCTCTTGGTATTTGCTCCTAGCTCGCTCGCTTCTGACCGATAAAGCTTGGCAGTTTGGTGGTTCTTTTTCTCTCGAAGGCTGGGAGGCAGTGGCGTCCGCACTGCGCTGGGCTCCCGGACAGCCACCAAGTTTTCCACCCCATACATCGAGTCGCGGTGCTCGTGCCCCGGGGCTTCTTCACGTGGCCTTCCGTCAAGAGAACGAGCAACTTCGCGATTTCTTGTTCGCTGACGCCCCTGGCGAATGGTTTCAGCGATGGGCTATTGATGCCCACGCAGAGGACGCAGAGGGAGCCCGTTGGCTCGCACAGCACGCAGATGTGCTATTGCTTGCCGCCGATCGCCAAGCGCTCTCTGGATCACGTCTAGGCGCCGCACGAAACGCGTTCCAATTACTCGCAACACGGGTGGCTGCGGAAAGGCGCGGCCGTCCCGTTGCGCTGGTCTGGACCAAGGCGGATGTAAGTATTGCCCCCGAAATGGAGGAAAGAATTCGCCAGGCCGTCACGAGTGTTATGCCAGATGCAGCAGAGTTCTCAGTAAGTATCTTTCCTGAGGGCACGGGCAACACAGGTGTTGGTTTCCAGGAATTGTTTCGATGGATATTAGGTACACGACGCCCCAGCGTCCGACTACCCTCCGTCGCCCCTTCGGGCAATGACCCGCTCTTTGTCTTCGGAAGGAGGTAACGGTGTCCGTCAAGCAGCAATCAATTCTTGTGATTGGGGAGTCCAATGTCGGAAAAACTCATTACGGTGCACAGCTCCTCAAGCGCCTAATTGTCGGTGACTGTGCGCTTCGCATGGCAGGTGCCGCTTCTAATCTGAAACCCTTTGAGAAGGCGATGGACAGTCTGGCCGAAGGCATGGCCACGGAGCACACTCCAGCCACCACTTATGTTGAGAGTGTCTGGCCGATCGCCGACGCCTCGGGACGGTCTGGGAGTCTGATCTGGCCGGACTATGGCGGTGAGCAAGTTCGCAACTTGATTGCCCAGCGCAAAGTGCCTGGTCAGTGGCGAGATCGTGTGCTGTCGGCTACTGACTGGGTACTTCTTATTCGGCTGCACACAATTCGTTCGACTGACGATATGTTCTCCCGACCGATTGCGACTCTCGGTAAGGCGAATGCGGAAGAAGTCCATCATCAGGTCTCGGATCAGAGCAAATTAATCGAACTACTTCAGATGCTTTTATACGTCGCCGGGCTGGATCGAGACGCGCGCCGCAATACTCCCAGTCTGACTGTACTGCTCACCTGCTGGGATGAGCTTGGAGTAAAGGGTAATCCGCAGGAGGTCATGCGCGAACAACTCCCAATGCTGTTCTCTTTCATCGACAGTACTTGGCGAGAACCAGCGGTATTTGGTCTTTCCGCTCTGGAGAAGCCACTTAGTCAGAACGATCCCGATCAGGAGTATGCAATCCGCGGTCCTGAGCAATTCGGCTTCGTTATCCTTGCCGACGGCACTCGCATCGAGGACATCACCGTACCTATTCAGCGTCTGCTCGCAGACGAAGATGTGGTCTAACTAGCCATGTGGGTAGAAGAAGCCATTTATGGAGAAGTGAAGGGTGGCCATGACCTGAGGGCAGCAAGCGGGAATAGGCAGTTCGCGTTAGACATCGCGTCTAGGCTCGACCTTCCGGACACCGCCCCGCCCGGCGTTTCATGGTCGCCTTATGTAAGCGGGTTTTCGCTTGGGGATCGCTATGTGATAGCCCGAACCTTCATTGATACCTCGGCCCCCCGTTCGGGTATGGTTCTTTCCCATGCCCTGATCATGCCGCTCACAGAGTTGATTGAGTTCCAGAACCTTAACTCCTTATTCGGCAGGCTCGTCACGTCGATTGACCAAGTGATAACTCCTGTAGGTTTCAGCTTGGAGAAGGACGAACTCCTACCCGAAAGCTCGATAGATCTCATCGGTGCAGCTAACGCGTTGACTGGTCGCGGAAGTGGCCCCGTAGTAAGGCTTGGCACGGAAGGTTTCGAGCTGCTCGCAGCCTCAATTTGGGCGTCTCTTTGGCCAGAGGCGCGAGCAAATTTCGGGTTTCGGCTTAGCTTTGGTCCTGCAGACATCGTCGAAAACGCTGTTCCCACCCTTGTATGTACCCCCGTGAGCCTAGCGGCACGCTGGTCGCGATTTCGGGTCTTGAATGGCGAAGACCAGGTTCCAGCTTCGACTTCGGCGGAGTTTCTCGCGGGCATAGCAGATCCCAAGCCTATCTTGGAATTTGGGCAGGAGATCGGAGCCGACATACAGCATCTGTCGCAGCTACCATTTCTTGAGCAAGCTCATAAGACCCTTTCAAGAACGGTCGGGCTCGACGATTTTCTTACTGCGATCCGTTTGGTTGAAAAACTTTCACCCGATTCGATGAAGGGTTGCGAAAAAAAGAAGGTTATTGCAGTCGGTTTAACAGCCCATGTTTCATCGGCCAGGCCCGGTCAGATCCTGTCAATGCGCAACCTACGACTCTCGGGATTCCCTGTAATACCAGAGCTCTGGCAGGAAGTTGAGAGCTGGCTTACCGCGCGGCACTTCGATCAGGGCGATGATGAGTTAATGGGACAAATGATCGCATCCGCCACTAATCGAGACGCTGCCGTAGAATCTTGGCGCGTTGCGGTTGGACAAGGCATAGCAGCTGCGGCGCGGGTTGACGCGCAGTACTTTCCAAGAGCGCTCTGGCGGTGGATCCGCGTTCGACCTGAGCTTCTGGATGCGATCTTTGTTCTACTTCCAACCGAACGCTCAGTCGAGCTCCTGGTTGCATCGTCGACACCCGAAAAACTGTCTTCGTCGTTGGGCACAGCCTTACTTCAACAACTTCTGGCACGCAGCTGGCTGGCTGTGCATGGAGCGGTACTTTCCGCGTTGGATTGTCCTACTGAGGCTGTGCGTCGACAGATCAAAATCGATGTCAGCGTAGCTGACAAAACCGGGATTGAGTTCGCACTCAGATTCGCGTCACCGGCTCAAGTCCTTGAATGTGCAGTTCAACTTGAAGACTCGCGTTTAATTGATCTTGCCGCTGACTCCGTCATATCGAAACCAGAGATATTCGCGGGCTCGCAATGCAGTGAAGTCGCCGAGCAAAAGATCTGGGATGCCGCTATACGTAGAAACGGAAATCTCTGGAGGGCTCCGAGCTCCCCATTCTCCGTCCGTGACAAGGTGCTAGAAGGGCTTATCGGTGGAGGTAAGATCCATATACCTCTCCTCCAGTCTCTGGCGCGGACACCGCTGGCCGACCTTTCTGATTTTGCACGCAGGGAAAAAGTCTGGATGAAGCTAGAGGCAAGCCTTCAGCGTGAATACCTCAATGCTACTTCGGTGGGTTGGCTCAGGCGTGTGACTGAGATGGGCGCTCCGTTTGCACCCGACGCAGTCCTGAAGTTGGCCATACTTAGACATGCAGAACTCGATGTGACGTTGTTGGATGCGGCGTCGAGTATTGCCTCAAGGGTTCAGATCGTCGAGGCGCTCGAAGACTTCGGCGAGCAGCGCTTTCTCTTGTGGTTTGAGGCAATCCTTTCCCAAAACACAGCATTGCCAAGCAGTGATGTGGAAAGGCTCGGGCAGTTGGTGCAAAGGCGAGGTTGGCAGCGGGTTGTCGATGAAATGCTCGCTCGTTATCTTGGTCACCGCACAGATTTGAAGCCGGCGCTGAGGATTTGCTTGTCTATGCTTGGAGTTTTTACACGCTGGATGCTTAATCTCTCGGCACCGACTCCCGCCGAAAAATGGGAGTCATTCGTTCAATTGGCGGCCGAGCTTTATCCGAGTGGTCCCGATCACGACGAGCTCTGGTCACGTGCTGGCGGTACAAATTCGGACCTACCGAAGAGCGGCACCGGGCGATCTATCTGGCTCTCAGTTATCGGTCAGATGCGTAATGGACGAGGTCCGTTACCAGCCCGGCTACTGCTCCAGATGAAGCAGGACTACCCCACCAATGCACAGCTGCTCTTCATAGCTGACGACTCAGATATATCCGGAATTCGGTGACAGAAAGGTCTCCGTAAATTTTGATCTTCAAGGGAGCATCGATCATTTAATGAGCACTTCAGGATATCCGCAGGGGCACGCTCTAATTGTGGCTGTTGCAAGTTATAGCCACATCAACCCGCTTCCCCAGGTCGTGCTTAACGATGCGAGAGTGATAGCTGATGTTCTGAGTTCGCCGCAGCATTGTGGTTACGACCCGGCAAATATCACACAACTCTTGGATGGCTTTGCTACGCGCACGGCCGTATTAGCTGGGCTTGAGGATTTGGCTGCGCGTACGGGGCCCGAGGACATGGCCTGTGTCTACTTTTCAGGACATGGTGCTCTTACAGGAGGGGTGGACGAAAGCAGTCTGCTCACCGTGGATTGCATCGAAAGTGATCTCGCGGGTACGTCGATCAGTGCAACTGAGTTCTCCGATGCTCTGCATCAGATAAAAGCGAAACGACTGATTGTTTTTTTAGACGCCTGCCATGCTGCGGGAGCTGGGACGCTAAAGAGTGCCGCGTTCGCCGATAAACTCCCATCCGGTTTCAGTGAGAAGATGCTCTCTCGTCTAGCGGAGGGGTCCGGCAGGGCGCTGATGGCTTCGTCTAGGCCGAGCGAAACATCGTTAATTATGCGAGGGGCTCAAAACAGCGCATTCACCGAAGCTCTGATAGAGGGCTTAAAAGGCGCTGCTGATCGTAACAGCGAAGGAGTCATCCGCGTTTTCGACCTGTTTGATTATGTCGCGCGTCAGGTGCCAAAGACCACAGGGGACTGTCAGCATCCAATTTTCAAGGCAGGTCAACTTGAACAGAACTTTCCTATCGCCCTCAGTCAGAGGACGGTTGAGGCCCTAATATCCCCCAAAGATCATAAAGCGAGCCAAGGAGATGCTTGGCAGGTATTGGGTACTGTCCTTCCCGAACTCTACCCAACTGGTCCGAGCGATCAAGAAATTTGGGAAAGGGCTGGAGGCGATGTATCACGACTCCGATTACAGGGATCTGGTCGTGGTGCATGGTTTGCAGCCCTTAAGGTGCTTAAACATGGTGGGGGTGGCGCACAAATAAGCATCAACTCTCTCTTAAGAGAAGTTCTCGAGGACTTCCCGAACCATCCTAGCTTGGTAAACGTTCACTGAAACTTCCTAAAAGCTAGTTATAAAAAAATCCCAGCCCGACGAACAGTAGCTAGGACTTCTTAACCGCTCCAATAACAAAACCTGCGTTCAGGCTCGGGAATCGCGGTTGAGACGTAACCGTCCGCTCAGCACCCACTCCTGACCGCTACCAAAATTAGCCAAGATAGTGTCCACCATTTTTTAGTGGACACTATCTTGGATACTACTGTTCCCGCCCGTCGAACCGGTCGCCGTCCCAACTTCCCGTTGGACTTCAAACGCCAAGTCGTCGAGGCCACGCTTCAGCCTGGCGCCTCCTTGTCGTTGATCGCTCGTGAGCATGACGTCAATGCCAACCTGGTCTTTCGCTGGCGGCATCAATATCTGGAAGGGGCCTTCGGCCCGGTTAACCAGAGTGCAACGTTTTTGCCTGTCCAGGTGATCGAGGCGTCAACGGATGTCTCGCAAGCCGCCCGGCCTCAACTCGAGCTTCATTCCGAGCTGGTTGTTGAAGTGGGTAAAGCCACGCTACGCATCACTGGCACGCCTGACCCGCAGACGGTGCAACTCGTCTTGCAGCAGTTACTGCGATGATTGCCCCGCCCGCTGGAACCCGTATCTGGATCGCCGCCGGCGTCACCGACATGCGTCGTGGCTTCGACGGTTTAGCGGCACTGGTGCAGACTCAACTGGAAGCCGACCCCTTTTCGGGGCAGATCTTTGCCTTTCGCGGACGGCGCGGTGACCGGATCAAATTGCTGTGGTGGGATGGCGACGGTTTGTGCCTGTTTTGCAAACGGCTGGAACAAGGACGCTTTGTCTGGCCGCAAGCGACCAATGGCAGCGTGTCGCTGACGGCCGCGCAGTTGTCGATGCTGTTGGAAGGCATTGATTGGCGTAGGCCAATTCGTACCGCGCCTGTCCTCGCGGTCTGACTTGCGGCGCTGAATAACCCCGGTAACATTCGGGCATGACTTCCATGACCGACTCCCTGCCGAACGATCTTCAGACCTTGAAGGCTCTGGTCGCTGCCCAGCGTGCAGAGATTGAGCGCTTGAAAATGATGATCGCCAAGCTGCGTCGCACGCAGTTCGGTCGCAGCTCCGAGCAACTGGAAGCGATGATCGACCAGCTCCAGTTGAGTCTCGAAGAACTGGAAGTCAGCCAGACTGAACTGACACCACCAACCGAATCGCCACCTCGCACCGTCTCTCGGCGCAAGCCATTGCCCGAACACCTGCCACGCGAAATTCACGCCCATCAGCCCGAGTCGCAATGCCCTGGTTGCGGTGGGAAGCTTCGCCATTTGGGTGAGGACGTGGCCGAAGTGCTGGAGTACGTCCCGGCGCGTTTCAAGGTGATTCGCCATGTGCGCCCCAAGCTGGTCTGCCGCTGCTGCGAGCACATCGCCCAAGTGCCGGCCCCGAGTCGCCCGATAGCACGAGGCCTTGCCGGCCCGGGGCTGTTGGCCCATGTGCTGGTCTCCAAATTTGTCGATCATCTGCCGTTATATCGGCAGTCCGAGATTTACGCCCGTGAAGGCGTGGACTTGGAGCGCTCGACCCTGGCCGACTGGGTCGGCCAGAGCAGCCAATTGCTCAGACCACTGATCAACGCCCTTGAGCGCCATGTCATGAGTGGCCATAAAGTTCATGCCGACGACACGCCGATTGGCGTGCTCGCGCCAGGCCACGGCAAAACCAAAACCGCTCGCTTGTGGACGTACGTGCGGGACGACCGACCTGCCGGTTATACGACGCCGGCGGCTGTATGGTTTGCTTACTCGCCGGATCGCAAGGGGCAACATCCGCGTGCTCACCTCAAGAGCTTCAGTGGGATCTTGCAGGCTGACGGCTACGCCGGTTTTGCTCAGCTGTATGCCTCGGGCACCATTCAGGAAGCCGCATGCTGGGCTCACGCCCGGCGCAAGTTTTACGATGTCTACAAAGACCAGGCCTCGCCGCTTGCAGCCGAGGCGCTGCAACGGATTGCGGCCCTGTATGCCATTGAAAGCGAGATTCGCGGGCAACCACCCGATCAACGAAGAGCCGTTCGACAAAGCCGGGCAAGCCCGCTGCTTGAACAATTAAACGCTTGGCTCAACCAGACGCTGACTCAACTGTCGAAGAAATCGGCATTGGGCGGTGCGATCCTCTATGCCCTCAACCGTTGGCAGGCGCTGACGCGCTACTGCGATGACGGCCGGATCGAAATCGACAACAATTGCGCCGAACGCGCGCTGCGCGCCGTAGCGTTGGGTCGCAAGAATTACCTGTTTGTCGGTTCCGATGCCGGCGGAGAACGAGCGGCTGCGATTTACAGCCTGGTGGGTTCGGCCAAACTCAACGACCTGAACCCGCAAGCCTATTTGACACACGTGCTGGAGCGCATCGCCGACCACCCGATCAATCGGGTCGACGAACTGCTGCCCTGGAACGTTTCTCTCACACTTACAGAACTCTGCGAGGCTGCCTGATCCATGGCTAAAAATGTTCGTTTGCTAAAGCCCGAGCCTGATTTGTTACTACTGCACATTGAATTGAAGTGGATTGAACCTGCCATCTGGCGCCGTGTGGCGGTGCCCGAAAACATCACCTTGGGCAAATTACACACGGTGATCCAGTTCGCGATGGGCTGGGAGGGAGGGCATATGCATGAGTTTGAAATTGCCAGTGAGAACTACGGCATTCCCGACCCCGACGGGTGGGGGCCACCAGTCAACTCGGAAACCCGAAAGACCTTGGTCAAAGCGTTGTCCGGGAAAAAGACGTTTCGCTACCTCTATGACTTTGGCGACGGCTGGGATCACCGGATCAAAGTCGAAAAGAAACTGCCCGCAGGGGCCTGTCCTCAGGTGCCGTATTGCATCGACGGCGCCAATGCTTGCCCGCCGGAAGATATTGGCGGTGGGCCGGGTTATGCCGACTTCCTTGAAGTGATGGCTGACCCCAACCACCCAGAGTATGAAGACATGCTGGAGTGGCATGGCGGCACCTTCGATCCAACGGTTTTTGAATGGGAGCGCGTCAATCAGTGGTTAAAGGAGATTAAGGTCTGAGTTTCAAGGTGGTGTAGTTCGAACGCTTACGTTGAGACGATCGGTTGATACTTTTCAACAGAATCGGCCGCTTGCTGCCTGCCGCCACCGAGCGATGCACAGTTCACGGCTGATCACGGCTACGAAGTAACCTAGTCAGCCTTGATGCGCTCAGTTGTCAGATCGAGTAAAAGCGGGGAAGGAAGATAAATTAGAGTGCAATTTCGCGAGGTATTCCAGCTGGTATTCCAACTAAAAATGACAACGGATATTAATCATAAAAATCAACAACATAAAAAACAGGTTCAGATTACCCCGGCCCACCAAATACGAAGCAAAACAAAACCCGCCAAGTGCGGGTTTTGTTGCATCTGGGATTCGACAATCCATGCCCCACCGCGGCCCCCTGTGGGAGCGGGCTTGCCCGCGAAGAGGCCAGCCCTACCAATACAAAATACCCAGCGGCCGCCGAAGCCGCCGCCGCGACCTCCCTCGGAGACGCCCATGCGCCAAGCCCTCCTTATCATCGACGTCCAGCCCAGTTTCGCCCCACCTCAATGGCTCATCGAAGGTTTCCAGACACTCATCGGCACGCTGCCCAGCGTCGCCACGGTCGAGCGCCACGACGAATCCAAAACTCCGTTCCAGAAACAACTCGGCTGGCATACCGCACCCGACGATGACAGCCTGATTCAGGCCGACCGCCTCTTCATCAAGCACGGCTACGCGCCTTCACTGGAAACCATCGAGTATTTGAAAAGCCTGAAGGTGGATCGCGTGCTCGTCTGCGTTCTTCAGACCGAGACCTGCTGCCTGGCGGCGGGGTTTGCATTGTTTGATGCGGGGTTGCAGCCGACGTTGATTACGGACTTGACGATGGGGTCATCGCTGGATCGGACGGGAGAGTTGGGTGTCAGGCTTTGGAAGCATCATTTCAAGCACACGCTCAAATCGAGTGAGCTGTAATCAACGTATTAGTCGGCGATTCAACACAACAGGACCTATGCTGCGGGTTTGCCTGCAACCGCTTGAGCAACCACTCACTCAGGAAGATCAACATGAACGTATGGATCGCAGCCGTCCTGGCCGCCATGGTTTCTGTGTCTGTACACGCCGCCACCGAGATCGCTCCTCGTGTCGAGCAGGTCACCTTCAAAAAGGGCTCCGACACCGCCAGGTTCGCCCGATCCATCAAAGGCCCGCTCACCGCGCAGTACCGCCTAAACGCGAAGGCCGGCCAAATGATGACCGTGGACTTCAAGTCTTCCAACGCCTCTGCCTACTTCAACATCACCGCGAAAGGTGCGGACTATGCGTTGTTTAACGGATCGATCATGGGCAATCACTTTCTGGGACCATTGCCCGCCGATGGCGAATATACGGTTCAGGTATACCTGATGCGCAGCGCTTCTCGGCGCAATGAAGTGGCCAACTACAACCTTTCGTTAAGCCTGAGCTCGGGTGATGCAACGGATAGCAACCAGCCGTTCGACCAGACACTTGAATTGCAGGGCATTGGCTTTCACGTGACGAGCGTGTCGGTCGATGGAAGTCGTGCTCTACGCATTGCACCCCAAGGTCTGGAAATCGATAACACAGAGATCGTACGCCCGCTCACCGGCACCATCGTCCGAGCGGAGGTCGCCGACCTTGATCGCAATGGCTCTCCAGAGATTTACGTCTTCATCAGGTCGCCGGGACGCGGGATGCCGGGCGAACTCATTGCTTACGCTGCCAATCGCAAGAAGTCACTTAGCGAGATTTATCTACCACCTGTCAGCGAGAACCCAAAAATAGCGGTGGGCTACCAGGGCGAGGACGAGTTTGCCGTGGTGGAAAATGCGTTGGTGCAGCGGTTCCCGGTTTATGACAGCACGGATGCCGACGCGGGCAGGACAGGGAAAATTCGGCAGGTTCAGTACACGTTGATGCCTGGTGAGGCCGGGTGGGTTTTGAGGGCTTTGGGGACGACTGAGTATTGAAGGATGCTCGTTGGTGAGTTGCTCCCGTTCGCCCCCACGGTCAAAGCCAAAACACTTCGGATGAAGACCCGAAGCCCTTCTACACTCACCTCTCACACGTCTAAAACACTCACCATACGAGCCCACATGACCTCCCTCAAAGACCGCTTGAAGCAAGGCAAGGATGCTCGCAAGAACTGCTCCCGCAGTTCGCAGGCGGCCATGGGGAAAGTAAATCGCGACCCGCTGCCGCTGATCAAAACGTCCAGTGAAGGCCGGATCACGTCGCTGGTCGAGTTGCGCTACGGCCGCATGCTGGTCTCGCCGTTCACCTTCTATCGCGGCAACGCGCTGCTGCAAGCCCACGACTTGGCCGAAATAGCCAACATGGGCCTGGTATCGCCCATCTGCGGCGACAGTCACCTGATGAACTTCGGCGGTTTTGCAACGCCGGAACGCAATCTGCTGTTCAGCGTCAACGATTTCGACGAAGCCCATCCCGGGCCTTGGGAATGGGACTTGAAACGTCTGGTGGCGAGTTTCGTAGTGGCCGCCCGCGACCTGCGCCATGGCGACACGGTCCAGGAAACAGTCTGCCGCCAGGTGGTCGGCGCCTACCAACAGACCATGCTCGAGTGCGCCGAACAAAGCGCCATGGAAACCTGGTACGAGTCCATCACTTATAACGATCTGCGGCAACAGGCAAGCAAAGCGACCCTGGAGCACGTGGAGCGCGCCATCGAAAAAGCCGAACGTCGCACCCATGCTGAACTGCTGCCGAAGATCAGTGAACGTGACGCACATGGCCGACTGATCATTCGCGATGACCTGCCGGAAATTTTCCACTTACACAACAACACCACGCTGCTGGATGCCGATGACGACTGGCTGCGCCTGTCGGACTGGCGGCCGCTTTACGACACGTTCATGCGCGACTATCCCGACACCCTGCAAGCCGACCGTCGCGAGCTGTTGTCGCGTTTTCATGCCCACGACATGGCGTTCAAAGTGGTCGGTGTGGGCAGCGTCGGGACTCGTTGCCTGGTGGCCCTGCTGACCGACGATCAGGAGTTCCCGCTGTTCCTGCAGTTCAAGGAGGCACGTCGTTCGGTGCTTGCCGATTATGTGAAGACTAAATTGCGGGTGCGGCATAACGGTCAGCGCGTGGTCGATGGCCAACGGTTGATGCAATCGGCCAGTGACCTGTTCCTCGGCTGGACCACCGGCCCCAGTGGTCGACACTTCTACGTGCGCCAGTTGCGCGACATGAAAGTCTCGGCTGAACTCGAGACTTTCGATGCGGACACCTTCGCCGCCTACGGACGCATTTGTGGCCGCGCCTTGGCCCGTGCCCATGCCAAATCATCCGGGAACGCTGCACACATCAGTGGCTACATCGGCAAGAGCGATGCGCTGGCCGACGCGCTATTCAAGTATGCGCAAAGCTACACCGCGCAGAATGAGCGCGACTTCGAACGATTCCAGCAGGCCTGCCGCAAGGGCCGTTTGCGGGCGCGCTCGGAGGTGGACTTTGCGGCGGATCATTTGCCGTAGGCGTGTCTCAGGGCGTGAAACGGCGGGCACTCATCGACATGAATTTTTCTTCACCCCACGACCTTTCACCAACGGGTACATTGCGCTCGCTCATTCAAGAAACTACGGTTTGCCCGCCCTCCCGCGGGCTTTTTTTTGCCTGCTGTTTTGTTTGCCCATGCACTAAAGAGTCGGTTTTTCGGGCCCTGCTGCAATCCCCTGACGCAAACCACTCCCGACACCGCCATAGGGTGCACCATCAAGCACTGTCCATCAGATATCAGTTAGCCATGTCCACGCTAAGCGATGAGAGCCGCCAGATCGTAGCTTCTCTGGCGCACCGCGTTGGCCCCAACGCTGACATTGCAACAGTCGCGCAAGCGATCGCATCAATATTGCAGGATATGGACGCAGCCCTCACGCCCATCATTGGCCAGCAAGGGGTTGTCGCGCTTTATCGCCGCAGCCTTCATCTGTGCGCCTCCAGCCATCCGCGTTTGGCCGGCACCTATGACAGTGTGCAGGCGGCCTCCCTGGATCTGACTGCCCTCAAGTCCGTACTCGTTGAGCAAAGCGATGCCGATGCGCTGTTTTTCGGTGAAGTGTTGCTGACCACGTTTTACGAGCTGCTGACCACGCTGATCGGGCCCTCGCTCACCGCACGTTTGCTTCGTGGCGTGTGGGAACCTTCTTTGAGCGACACCCCTTCGCAGGAAATTTCGCCATGAGCACCAAAGTGACTATCAACCGCCTGGCCACCGGCGTGCCAGGACTGGACGAGGTGCTGGGCGGAGGATTGCCGGAGTTTTCGTTCAACCTGATCGCAGGTCCGCCTGGCTGTGGCAAAACCACCCTGGCGCATCAGATGATGTTCGCCCTGGCGACGCCCGAGCGCCCGGCGCTGTTTTTTACGGTGCTGGGCGAGCCGCCGCTGAAGATGCTGCGTTACCAGCAGCAATTCGACTTTTTCGACAGCGAAGCGATCAACCAGTCAATCCGCTACGTCAACCTGGCTGACGACACCCTGGCCGGGAATCTGGACGAAGTGCTGCGACGTATCGTCAGCGAGGTGGAGGCTCACTCCCCGTCACTGGTATTCGTCGACTCGTTCCGTTCGGTGGTCCTGGCGAGCCAGACCCAGGACAACCCCAACAACAACCTGCCGCAGTTCGTTCAGCAACTGGGCATGTTGATGACCACCTGGCAGGCCACGACCTTCCTGATTGGCGAATACTTCACCGAAACCGACACCAACCCGATTTTCACCGTGGCCGATGGCCTGATCTGGCTGCGCCAGAGCGTTCAGCGCAATTCCATGGTGCGCAAGATGGAAATCATGAAGATGCGCGGCCAGCCGACGCTGCCAGGGCTGCACACCTTCCGTATCGCGACGTCGGGGATCAAGGTCTTTGCGCCTGCGCCACTCAATCCGGTTGAAGCGCCGCTGGAGTTCCCCATCAAGCGCCTGAAAATGGGCGTGCCACAGCTCGACGAGATGCTGGGTGGTGGCCTGCCCCGTGGTTATTCCTTGCTGGTGGCCGGGCCATCAGGCTCGGGCAAAAGCATTCTGGCGTCCACCTTCCTGGCCGAAGGCGCGCGTAATGGCGAAACCGGTGTGATCGCGGTGTTTGAACAACGGCCTAATCACTCCCAGAACGCCACCCTAACGGGCCTGATCCAGAGCGGACAGGTCGGTCTGGTGGACAGCCGGGCCCCGGACCTGTCCATCGACGAGATCGTGCAATTGCTGCTCAGCGAGATCAGCCGGCTGAAAGCCACCCGTGTGGTGATCGATTCATTGTCGGGTTTCGAACTGGCGCTGGCGCCGACCTTCCGCGAAGACTTTCGCGAGTCGCTGTCGCGCATGGTCACTGCGTTGACGAGCGCCGGGGTCAGCGTGTTGATGACCTCAGAGCTGGAAGACCGCTACACCGACCTGCGTTTCAGCCCTTACGGCACGGCATTTCTCACCGACGCCATCATCGTTCAGCGCTACATTGAAGTGCAGAGCCGTTTGCTGCGCATCATGGCCGTGGTCAAGGTGCGGGCCAGCGCCCATTCCGATGAACTGCGCCAGTACCACATCGACGAGAACGGCCTGCAAATCGGCGAGATGTTGCCAGACCAGGAAGGCTTACTCGGTGGCCGGCCTACCCGGCAGCGTTCGAGCAAAGACGACGGATGAGCAAAAATCATGAGTGAGGCCAATGGCAAGAACGAGCAAGCGATGGCCACCGCCGCTCGCGAACTGTTCCTGCTCGGCCAGAAAACTGTTGAGGCACGGGCAGTGCTGGCGGCGCTGCAAAAAGAGCTGAGCGACGCCAACACCCGGCTGGTCGATAGCCAGCAGGTCGAGCAACTGATCGAGGCCAATCAGCAATTGGTGCTGGCCATTTTGCTGGCGCAGTCCGATGCAGAAAAACCAAAACGCACGCAGGAAGAACAACGCCTGTTCCTGGAGATGCGTGAAGCCAACGCGCAATTGGTGATCGCGGCCCTCAGCGCGCAAGACCTGCAAGCCTCAGCCGAACAAACCCTGGAACAACAACGCAACATCCTCACCCTGGTGGCCCACGAACTGCGCAACCCGCTGACGCCCATCAGCATGATCGCCGGGCGTCTGGTGCGCGTGCCCAGTGAGGAACTGCCGCGCATGCAGGCGTTGATCGAAAGCCAGGTGCAGCACATGTCGCGGCTGGTGGACGATTTGCTCGACGTCTCCCGCGCCAGCACCGGCAAGCTGCGCCTCGATTGCCGCATCGTGGACATGGTGCAGATCATCCATCAGACCATCGACGTTTGTAGCCCGGTGATGACGGCTCACCATTTGCACTTCACCGTTGAACTGCCCGAGTGCGCGTTGGCGGTGAATGGTGACCCGGTGCGCCTTACGCAGATCCTCGGCAACCTGCTGGGCAACGCAGCCAAATACACACCGGCACACGGCAATGTCACGCTGTCGGTGACCGCTGAAGCCGACGTGCTGCAGATGAGCATTTGCGATGACGGCATCGGTATTTCCGCCAAAGCGCTGCCCTTTATCTTCGAGCCCTTTGTCCAGGACGTTCATGCGGTCGGTTTCAATGGCGCGGGCCTCGGCATTGGCCTGACGGTGGTGCGCGAGCTGGTAGAAGCCCATGGCGGCACCGTGATCGGCATGAGTGACGGTGACAGCAAAGGCAGCACCTTCATCGTGACATTGCCGCTGGCGATTTGAGTTTTCCCGCTGGCCACGCAATGCTTGCGCGACGATCCCCGTGAACCGGAGCGCCCTATGCCGCTGTTGTCCCTGCCCTGTAAACGCTTGACGCTAGTGGTGCTCGACCCTGAACAGGCGGCGCTGGAAAGCGACTTCTACCGGCGCAACCTGAGGCATCTCGCCCGGTGGTCGCCGATTCGCCCCGTCGATTACCACAGCCCTGAACGCATCCGCCCGCGCCTTGAGGTGCAAGCCAGTGCTTTCCAGGCCGGTCTGGCGGTGCATTTCGCGCTCCTGGATCCGGACAACGGCCAGATGATCGGCGCCTGCAACTTCAGCGGCATCACTCGCGGGGCGTTTCAGGCCTGCTATCTCGGTTACCACATCGACGAATCTCATCAGGGCCGCGGCTTGATGCAGGAAGCACTGGAAGCGGGAATCGGCTACATGTTCGATGAGCAGAAGCTGCACCGGATCATGGCCAATTACATCCCTGGCAATGAACGCAGTGCGCGGCTGCTGCAGCGCCTGGGATTTGAACGTGAGGGCTATGCCAAGGCCTACCTGAGTATCGCCGGGCGCTGGCAGGATCATGTGCTGACAGCGTTGATCAACCCGGCGCCGAATGCCGGGTACCGCTAAGCGCTCATCGTGTTATTGCACGACCACCTTTTGCGCAACGTCGGGCAACAGGCAGCCTTTGGCCATCCACTGACAATCCCGGTCCCAACGATAACCGGTTTCCAGGTTGCCTCGATCGTCATAGTAGGTCAGCCGCAATTGGCTGGGATTCAAATCAAGTTTGGCAAAACCGGCATGTGCGGTGGCAAACGAGGTGTCCTGCGATCCGGCGCCAACGGCGTAGAGTTTCTGGCCCCCGGCCCCGGAAACCACCCAGGCTGGCTCGGCCGCGCGTAGCAGCAGTTGCTGATTGTGGTCGTGCCCGGCCAGGAACATGTCGACCTTGTTGCGTTCCAGTGCGGGCAACAACAGGTTGACCAGTTCACCGTCTTCACCATGCTGGCCATGATTGCGGACCGGGTGATGGGCCGCCGCGATGCGCCATACAGGTGCCGGTCCCGGTTGCTGGAAGGCCTGGTCAAGCATGTCGATCTGACGCTGAAAGGATTCCCGTGGCGCCGAGGTGTCGAGGAACACCATTCGCACCAACGGTCGACCATCGACGCTGCCGAAATCCTTGACGTAGAAGTTGCTCGACATCTGCCAGCGACCCGAGCCCTTGCGCTGCCGGCCATATTCGAGTTCGACCTTTTGCGACGTGGGGTAATCGTGATTGCCCAGCACGGCGTAGAACGGCACATGACTCAGCCACTGGCCCCAATAGACGCGCTCGAATTTCATTTGCCAACTAAGGTCGTGGGTACTGGTCAGCGGTTTGCCATAGAAGTTGTCGCCCAACAACACGACCATGTCCAGCCGCCCGTCTCTGGCCGCGACTCGCTCCATGGCCTGCCCCACTCGCCACTGTTGCAAATCGCCGCTGCCCTGATCGCCCAAGGCGATCATCGACACGGTGGAAGGATCCAGACCACTCAACGGAACAAACGGCGCTGGCGGTGTAAATATCCAGTACCCGACTATCGCTGCGCCAATCAGCAAGAAGATCGCGACGATGCTTAGCCTGCGAACAGCCTTTCCGGGGACAAAACGTTTTGCCGCGGGTGATGGAGTTTGGGGTCGTTTCAATCAAGGGCTCACTTGGCATGGCCAACCAGACATTAAGGGAAAGCAAGGGTCGACATTTGCCATTAATAGATCACACCACTTGTTCACACTTTGTTAAGAATTCGCCCCGTGTACTTTTTTTAGCCCGTTGTTTTTCAGTAGGAGTGAGCCTGCTCGCGAAGGCAATCTCCTGACTTCCCCCCACAAGACGGACAACAAAAAACCCGCCACTCTCTTCAGGGTTGGCGGGTTTTGTCGTTCAAGTCTTTTGAATCAGCTAGCCGTCTGAGGTTGTGCAACGCTTTCAGGCCGCTCATGCGCTTGCAGCACCGGTTGCTCCAGCCGGGCTCGCCCATAGAACGCCAGCGCTGTCAGCAAACACGCCAGCCATACGAAGATCCCGGCCCAGAAGGTGTGGGACATGTAGTGCCAGCCTTGCACAACCCGCGTCGTGCCGTAGACGAAACCGAGCAGCAGCGAGCCATACATCACCGCTTTGGAATAGCGCCAGCGGTAACGACGCGCCACGAAGTACAGCGCGAGCATGGTGAAACCACCCGAGGCGTGCCCGCCCGGCCAGCAGCGACCCTTGCCGGCAACTTTCAGCAGATCGAAATTCTGATACCACTCCTTATGCTCGATTTTCCCCGCGTACTGGGTCGTTTCGATCGGGCAGTACACGCTGGTGTGGCCCTTGAGGTAGTGGATCACACCGGTGCAGATGGAGAACGCGAACACCACGTAGAGGAAGTCCCGACGGTGCTTGCTGGCGAACCGAAGCACCGGCGCGACTTTGATTTTTTCCAGGAATGCGATGATTTTCGAATGCTTTTCGGCCTTCAAACGCGGCCAGAGAAACGACAGCAAGGCGCCGACGATCGCTAACTCTCCGGTCCAGTTCGGGATGATCCGCGCCCATTTATGGGTGATCTTTTCGAACAGTTGGATATGATCCAGCGGAAACGTCTGCGTGACCGGGTCATAAAAAAGATCATTGAAAGCAATATCGATTTTGGTCAGGTCGAACAGCAGGAAAACCACGACCGCACAGGCCAGCGGAATGCCGAAGTTCACCCAGTAAAAGCGGTAGCGGGAAGAAGTCAACATCGTGTTTCCTGATCCAGAAAGTGAATTCATTCGGCGGTCACCGAGTGCCAATCCGAGGCTTCGATGACACCGAGCATCCGGGGCGCCTGAGGCGTTTCGGCCGAGATAAACAAAGAAGCACCGTAGCCAAGGGTAGCGCTCGGCAATTTGAGGTCTTTCTCAAGTTGTGACATGCATTCGCTGTGGGTCACCAGAATCAGGTTTCGCCCGGCCACCTTGTGCGCCAGAGCGTCGCGCAGCATGGTGCCCTTGCAATTGATCAACCATTCTTCACCGACACTGACCTTGTTGAACATGTAGCCAGCGGTCTGCGCTGTACGGAGGACGGGGCTGTTGTAGATGTCGGCCTTGTTCAGCCCCAGTTGTCCGAACTGCGCACCGACACCCACCGCGACACTGCGAGAGCGTTCGGTAATGCCATCGTTACCGTTCAGACAGGCGGCGCTGGAGTGATCGCAGCGTTCAACGTGACGCACCAGCACGATCACATTGCCCTTGGCCCAATCGGCCTTCAACGCCCGGGCGCCGGCCACATTGCCGTGGGCCAGGTCCGGTACAGCGGCAGGATGCAACAGCCAGACCGTCAGCGCAATCACCAACAGCGACGAGGTGAGCACGACAGCCGCATTGCGATAGCGGGCCAAACGGCTCAGATCAATCGAGCGTTTTACCCCGAACAGACTCAGTCTCAATACCACATCAAACCGCCTCGCCGGCACGCATCACTTTCATTCGGTGCGGCGAGAGTAAAGAGGCTGGCGTCGGCAGTCGGTGAAACGTATGTGAAAAAAAGCTTAAGACCTGCACAAAAGCCTTGTTACACATCGGTCCTACAAAAACCATTCAGCTCTAGCAATAGCTGCCGATACAGTCCTGCTACACACCTTGCTGGCTACCAAAAACAACAATCTTCCAGCCAATCGACGATCTTGAAGCACAACGTTCCTGGAGGACTTTTGATGAATAGCTGGTTCGGCAATATCAGCGTGAACATGAAGCTGGGCCTGGGATTCGGCCTGGTCCTGGCCCTGACCTGCGTCCTCGCCCTGACCGGCTGGACGAGCCTGGGCGGATTGATTGACCGCAGCAACTGGATGAGCGACATCACCCAGCTCAATGCCGGCCTGACCAAGCTGCGTGTGGTTCGCCTGCAATACATGCTGACCAACGGCGACGAAACCGCCGCACAGAACGTCCAGACCACGCTCGAGGCGTTCTCCGCTCAGCAACAAGCGCTGCTGGTGAAGTTCAAGAGCCCGGAAAACCTCAAGCTGCTCAAAGAGCAAGGCGCCGTCATCGACGCCTACAAGACGTCCCTGAACAAAATGCGCAGCGCCTACCGCACCGGTAATAGCGCGCGCGACGCCATGGGCGTCAATGCCGACACCGCGAACACGCTGATCAACGCCATCAACACCCGCGTGCAACAAATGCCTCTGAGCGACCAGCGCTTCGAACAATTCCAGGCCATCACGGCGGCCAAGGAAGCCTTCTTGCTGGCCCGCTACGAAGTGCGCGGCTACACCGCGACCACCAACGCCGAGACCGAGCAAAAAGCCGTCGGCCAACTGGACGTGGCAATCGCCAGCCTGAAACCCCTCAACGTGCATTTCGCCGACACCCAGCAAGATGCCCTGCGTCAGCTGGAAACCGCACTGACCAACTACCGCAGCGCCTTGCAGGCTTATAAAGCGGCGAATAGCGATGCGGTGCAGGCACGCAAGGAAATGACCGACCAGGGCGCCGCCATCGTGACCCTGAGTGATGAGCTGTATCAGATCCAACTCGACCGCCGTGACGTCGAAAGCGCCCAGGCTCGCACACTACAGCTGATCAGCACCTTGCTGGCGTTGCTGGTGGGCATCATTGCTGCCGTGATCATCACCCGTCAGATTACCGGCCCGCTGCGCGACACCTTGGCCGTGGTTGAACGCATTGCCAGCGGCGATCTGTCCCAGGACGTCAAAGTGACTCGCCGCGACGAACTCGGCGTGTTGCAACAAGGCATCGCTCGCATGGGTGTGACCCTGCGCGACTTGATCAGCGGCATCCGCGACGGCGTCACCCAGATCGCCAGTGCTGCCGAAGAACTGTCTGCCGTGACCGAGCAAACCAGCGCCGGCGTAAACAGCCAAAAGATCGAAACCGATCAGGTAGCCACCGCCATGCACGAGATGACGGCCACCGTGCAGGAAGTCGCGCGCAACGCCGAAGAAGCCTCCCAGGCGGCGGCCGCTGCTGACGGCGAAGCCCGTGAAGGTGACAAGGTGGTGAACGAAGCCATCGCCCAGATCGAACGTCTGGCCACCGAAGTGGCGCGCTCCACCGAAGCCATGAGCGTGCTGCAACAGGAAAGCGACAAGATCGGCAGCGTCATGGACGTGATCAAGGCGGTAGCCGAACAGACCAACCTGCTGGCGCTCAACGCCGCCATCGAAGCGGCCCGTGCCGGTGAAGCCGGTCGTGGTTTTGCCGTGGTGGCCGACGAAGTCCGTGGCCTGGCTCAGCGCACGCAGAAATCCACCGAAGAAATCGAAGGCCTGGTGGCCGGTCTGCAGAACGGCACGCAACAAGTGTCGGCGGTGATGAACAACAGCCGCGCCCTGACCGACAGCAGCGTCGCGCTGACCCGCAAGGCTGGCGTATCACTGGAAAACATCACCCGCACGGTGTCCAACATCCAGTCGATGAACCAACAGATCGCCGCCGCTGCCGAGCAGCAAAGTGCCGTGGCCGAAGAGATCAGCCGCAGCATCATCAACGTGCGCGACGTGTCCGAACAGACCGCCGCCGCCAGCGATGAAACCGCTGCGTCCAGTGTTGAACTGGCGCGGTTGGGCAATCAGTTGCAGATGATGGTGAGTCACTTCCGGGTCTGACATTCACTTTGCGGTGAATGAAAGAACCATTCGCGAGCAAGTCGGATCGCCGCACCGCCGCTTCCACACTTGATCGATGCCGACCACTTAACCGTGGAACGACGCAAACCATTGTGGGAGCGAGCTTGCTCGCGATGGCTATCTAACAAACAAACGAGAGATTCGCTGTTAACCCCATTCTCAAACACTAATCGCATTGGTAAACACCAACCGATTCCCGAACGGATCACTGATCGTCATGTCCTGGCTTCCCCAGGGCATGGCCTGAATCTGCGGGTGAGCAAAGGGATACTCCTTGGCCAGCAACTGCTGCTGGAACACTTCCAACTCATCAGTCTCAATCCGCAGCGCCGAGCCCGGCGTGCTGTCACCGTGGTGCTCGGAGAGGTGCAGCACACATTCGCCGCGAGAGACTTGCAGGTACAGCGGAAAACCGGGTTCGAAGCGATGCTGCCAGTCGATCTTGAAACCCAGGAAGTCGACGTAGAACTCCACGGCCTTGATTTCATCGAAAATCCGCAGGATCGGGGTGGTTTTGCCGAAGCTCATGGAGTTGCTCCCAGACTGATAAGGCCCAGAGTGTAGCTGGGCGAGATGTCAGCGCTTCGGCTTGGCGATGGCTTTCTTTAGTCTCAATGTGCCATCACTGTGACGCAGCACTCGGAATGTTTACTGAAACCCATCACGCAAGTCCCCTTGCCGCGCCAGAAACCGCCCTTCCCTTCTTCCGTTTGCCTGACCTTCGCTGTAACTCAACACACCGTTGACCCAAACCCCATCGATACCTTCCGCCGCCCGTTGCGGATCATTGAAATCCGCCACATCGCGAATGGTCACAGCATTGAACAACACCAGATCCGCCCAATGTCCTTCACGGATTTCGCCACGTTCCTTCAAGCCAAATCGCGCCGCCGACAACCCCGTCATCTTGTGCACGGCGGTGTGCAGCGGAAACAGCCCTACGTCTCGACTGAAATGTCCGAGCACGCGTGGGAATGCACCCCACAAGCGTGGATGCGGGAACGGGTCTTCCGGCAATCCGTCAGATCCCACCATCGACAGCGGATGCGCGAGGATTCTTCGTACATCCGCCTCGTCCATTCCGTAGTACACCGCACCGGCCGGTTGCAGGCGTCGGGCGGCATCAAGTAGCGGCACGCCCCACTCAGCAGCGATGTCCATCAGGTCACGGCCACCCACTTCAGGGTGCGGCGCTGACCAGGTGATGGTGATGCGATGAGCGTCGGTGACTTGCTTGAGGTCCAGCGTCGATGAACTCGCCGCGTAGGGGTAACAGTCGCAGCCTACCGGGTGGGTTTTCGCCGCCTGCTCAAGGGACGCCAACAGTTGCGGACTGCGCCCCCAGTTACCGGCGCCCGCACATTTGAGGTGGGAAATGATCACCGGTGTTTTCGCATGACGGCCGATCCGGAATGCTTCGTCCATGGCCTCCAGCACCGGCTCGAATTCGCTACGCAAATGGGTGGTGTAGACCGCGCCGAAGGCGGTCAACTCTTCGGTCAGCTGCATCACTTCATCGGTGGAAGCCGAGAAGGCGTTGGCATAGGCAAGCCCCGTAGACAGGCCCAACGCACCGGCCTCAAGACTGTCGCGCAGTTGCTCGCGCATCGCGCTGATTTCGTCCTGCGTGGCAGTACGAAACAGATCGTCGAGGTGGTTGCTGCGCAGCGCCGTGTGGCCGACCAGTGCGGCCACGTTCAGCGTAGTTTTCGCCGCTTCGACGGCGGCGCGGTAGTCGCTGAACCTCGGATAAACGAACGCAGCAGCGGTGCCGAGCAGGTTCATCGGGTCGGGAGGATCACCGCGCAAACTCACCGGCGATGCGCTGATCCCGCAGTTGCCGACAATCACTGTGGTCACGCCCTGGCTGAGCTTGGGCAGCATCTGCGGCTGGCGGATCACCACGGTGTCGTCGTGAGTGTGCACGTCGATGAAACCTGGCGCCAACACGCGGCCGGCGGCGTCGATTTCTTCGGTGGCGTTGGCATCGTGCAAGTCGCCGATACGCTCGATGCGGCCGTTCAGAATCGCCACGTCGGCGGGGTAACCGGGCGCGTCGCTGCCGTCGATGATCAGGGCGTTGCGGATAAGCGTGTCGTACATCACGTCAGTCTCCCAGCGGCAAGTGATCGTCGCCGCCGCGGTAATCGTCCAGGGCGAGTTTGATCCGCCGCAGACGCTCTTGATTGTCTTCAGGATTGGCCAGCGCCAGCTCGGTGGCGAGCACGTCGATGGCCAGCAACATGCCGTAGCGCGCCGCCGTGGGTTTGTAGATGAATGAGGTTTCGACGCCTTGCAGCGGCAGCAGCACATCAGCCAATTGCGCCAGGGGCGAGTCGGCCCGGGTGATGGCGAGAATTCGTGCGCCGTAACTGCGCGCCAGCTCGACGGCCTCGAGCAGTTCGGGCGTGATGCCGGTCAGCGAACAGGCAATGACTGCGCGTTCGGCATCGAGGCTGGCGGCAGTCACGCGCATCATCACCGGGTCGTGGCACACCGCAATCGGGTAGCCGAAACGCACCAGCCGTACTTGCAATTCATCACTGCACAAAGTCGAGCAACCGCCCATGCCGAAGGCGTGAATCATCCGCGCCTTGCCCAGCAATTTCACCGCGTCGGCGAAACGTGATTCGTCGAAGGCCGACAGATGCTGGCGTAGGGTCGATTCGATATCGCCAACGATCTGCCCATAAAACGCCGACTGCTCGGGCGCACTCGCGGGGTCGAGAAAACGGCTGCCAACACCGCTGGCCTGGGCCAGTTGCAGACGCAGATCGCGCAAGTCGCGGCAGCCGACCGTACGAGCAAAACGCGAGAGCGTGGCGGTGCTGACTTCCGCTCTCAGCGCCAGTTCATCGAGACTGGCGGCGGAGGCAAATCCTACGTCGTCGAGCATCAGCCGAGCGATGCGTCCTTCGCCCGCGCTGAAGGAATCCTGACGGGCGCGGATCTGGTAGAGGATGTCCATGGCGGGCGGCTCCGGCTAAAGCAGGTAAGAAAGGCCAACGGTCAGACCGAAGGCGACGACCGAGATAATGGTCTCGAGCACCGTCCAGGTCTTGAAGGTCTGGGCGACGGTCATGTTGAAGTATTCCTTGATCAACCAGAAACCGCCGTCATTGACGTGGGAAAAGATAACCGACCCCGCGCCCGTCGCCAGCACCAACAGCTCCGGATGGGGATACCCCAGACCAATGGCCACCGGCGCGACGATCCCCGACGCGGTGGTCATGGCCACGGTGGCGGACCCGGTGGCGATGCGCATCAGCGCGGCGAACAGCCAGCCCATCAACAGAGGCGACAGGTGGAATACCTGGGCCAGGCTGACGATTTGGTCGGTGACACCGGCGTCCACCAGAATCCGGTTCAAACCACCGCCGGCGCCAACCAGCAAGGTGATGCTGGCAGTCGGTGCCAGGCATTCGTTGGTGAATTTGAGGATCGATTCGCGGTTGAAGCCTTGGGCCAGACCAAGCGTCCAGAAGCTCAGCAAGGTCGCCAGCAGCAAGGCGATCACCGAATTGCCGATGAACAACAGAAACTGATTGAAACCGCTGCCCGGCGTGGAAATCAGATTGGCCCAGCCGCCGATCAGCATCAGCACCACTGGCAACAGAATGGTCGCCATGGTGATGCCGAAACCCGGCAGGCTGTCGCGCGGTTCACGCTCGAGAAACTGACGCTCCAGCGGGTTATCTTCCGGCAGTTGAATGCGCGGCACGATGAACTTGGCGTAGAGGGGGCCGGCGATGATCGCGGTCGGAATCCCGATCAGGATCGCGTAAAGCAAGGTCTGCCCCACCGAGGCCTGATAGGCCTGCACCGCCAGCATCGCCGCCGGGTGTGGCGGCACCAGGGCGTGGACCACCGAGAGCCCGGCGACCATTGGCAAACCGACCATCAGAATCGACACGCCCACGCGCCGCGCTACGGTGAAAGCGATCGGCACCAGCAGTACAAAACCGACCTCGAAGAACAGCGGCAGTCCTACAAGGAAAGCGATGCAAACCATCGCCCAGTGCGCATTTTTCTCACCGAAGCGGTCGATCAACGTACGCGCCATCTGCTCGGCACCACCGGACTCGGCCATCATCTTCCCGAGCATCGTGCCCAGCGCGACCACCAGCGCGATATGGCCCAGCGTTTTGCCGACGCCCGCTTCGTACGCCCCCACTACGCCCGACGGTGGCATCCCGGCCAGCAACGCCAGGCCGATGGAGACCAGGGTGATTACGATGAACGGATTGAGCCGATAGCGGGCGATCAGAACGATCAGCGCGATGATGGCGATGGCGGCGTAAACCAGCAGCCAATAGCCGAAGGACGGTGTCATGCGGTACTCCTCGAAAGGGTCACGTCGAATGGGTTGTGAAACTCATAAAACATTTCGAGGTGTTATTTTCAAACTAGGTGAAAGTAATTTTCGTGGAGGGATAAGGGTTGTCGCGCAGAGGTATGGGCGGTCGTAGGTTATGAAAATCACGGGGAGTTATTTACATGATCGTTCCCACGCGTGGGAACGATCAGTTGCCAGTCTCAGTCGTGATTGACGCGGGCGCGCTTGAGCAGTTTCTTGCAGCGTTCGGACAAGTGCAGCACGCGCAGATGTTTGCCTGCCTTGCCGTAGCGTTCACGCAGCGTCTTTAGCGCGGCGATGGCCGAATAGTCGACAAAGCTCAGGTGGCGACAATCGATCGTCACGACGGGCGGATCGTTGGCGGGATCGAATTGATTGAGGAAAGGTGTGGTCGATGCGAAGAACAGCGTGCCATGCAGGTGATAGAGCTTACTGCCGTCGGCTTCGATATGAGCGTCAGCATAGAGCTCGCGGGCCTGCTGCCAGGCAAAGTTGAGCGCCGCAATGATAATCCCGCAGAGCACCGCAGTGGCCAGATCGGTGAACACCGTAATGACCGTTACCGCGATGATCACCAACACATCGTTCAGCGGCACTTTGTTCAACACCCGAAGCGAGGCCCAGGCGAAGGTCTGCTGCGACACCACGAACATCACCCCGACCAATGCAGCCAGCGGGATGCGCTCGATCAGCGGCGAGAGGAAGAGGATGAACAACAAGATCATCACCCCGGCCACCACACCAGACAGCCGACCGCGACCGCCGGAACTGAGGTTGATCACCGTCTGGCCGATCATCGCGCAGCCACCCATACCGCCGAATACACCAGAGACCATGTTGGCCGCGCCTAGCGCCACGCATTCGCGATCCGGGTAGCCACGGCTCTCGGTGATCTCGTCGGTGAGGTTCAGGGTCAGCAGGGTCTCCAGCAGACCGACCAACGCCATCAATATCGCGTAAGGGGCGATGATGCGCAGGGTTTCCAGGCTCCAGGGGATGTCTGGCAGCGCAAAGGTCGGCAAGCCGCCGGCGATGTGCGCCATGTCGCCCAAGGTACGGGTCGGCAGACCGAGCAGATAAACCGCCAGACCAACGCCCAGAATCGCCACCAGCGCCGGCGGCACGGCGCGCGTCAGACGCGGCAGCAAGTAAACGATGGCCATCGTCACGGCAACCAGCCCTGCCATCAAGTACAGCGGCGTGCCGCTGAGCCAGACGTCACCGCTCTTGAAGTGTTCCAGCTGCGCCAGAGCAATGATGATCGCCAGGCCGTTGACGAAGCCGAGCATCACCGGGTGCGGCACCATGCGCACCAGCTTGCCAAGCTTCAGCAACCCGAACGCGAGCATGATCAGCCCACCCAGCAGCACGGTCGCCAGCAAATACTGCACACCGTGCTGCACCACCAAAGCGACGATCACCACGGCCATCGATCCAGCGGCGCCGGACACCATGCCCGGCCGCCCACCAAAAAGCGCGGTCAGGGTGCAAATGATGAAGGCGCCGTAAAGCCCCATCAATGGATTGAGGTGAGCAACCAGCGCGAAGGCGATGCATTCGGGTAGCAGGGCGAAAGACGTGGTGAGTCCGGCCAGGGTCTCGGCGCGCAGACGTTTGGATTTCATGGCTGACCTAGAATACAGGCGGGAAAAGAGGGGGCGGATGTTACGGAATTGAGGGCGACCCGGCCAGTTATTGGGTCGCCAGAAACGCAATCGCGAGCAAGCTCGCTCCCACAGTGGATCTTCGTCGTACACAAAATCTGTGTCGGCTAGAGATCAAATGTGGGAGCGGGCTTGCTCGCGAAGGCAGCGACGCGGTCTAGAGTGAACTCAAACCATCTCGTCACGAATCCATTCAATCACCGATGTCCGCTTCGGCGCCCAGCCCAGCAACTCCCGCGCCTTTTTACCGCGAACCCGGCTGTTGGAGCCCAGGCCATAGTTGGCCATTTCATAACCCCACTCGGCTTCGGCCTCTTTCAGCGGCCAGTCTTGTGGCTCACCCAGATTCAGCGCTTGGGCAATCGCAGTGGTCATGTCGATGAACGACGCTTCACCGCTTTCGACGAAGTAGAAGGTGCCCGGTACGTTTTTGGTCAGCGCCAGCAGGTACAGGGAAACCACGTCTTCGATGTGTACGTTGGACCAGATGTTCTGGCCGGTACCGACATGCCGGACCACACCACTTTTACGCGCCTGTTTCAGCAAGCGCGGCAATTGCACGCTGTCACGTTTGACGCCCAGGCTGTGGCCGTAGATCAAAGTGTTGCAGATGACTGCCGAGTTCACTCCGTCTTTCGCAGCCGCAAGGATCAGGTTGTCGATGGCCACGCGAGCAGCCTTGTCGACAGTCGGCTCCGGCAGGTTGTCTTCGTAATAGATAACGTCGCTGGATTTGCCGCCCGACGCATCGCCAACAATGCTCGAGCCGCTGGTGTGCAGGAACACTTTGTTGGAACCGCGAAGTGCATCGAGCAAAGCATCAACCGCACCGCGGTGGTCGCTGCTCGCGGCGTTGATCACCGCATCGGCAGCACGGGCCTGTTCGGCCAGCAATGCGCTGTCGTCAAGCGTGCCGATTACCGGGGTGATGCCCAGTTCGCGCAATTCATTAGCTTGTTCGGTGCTGCGCACCAGACCGGTGACGTTGTGGCCGGCGCGGACCAGACCCGTGGCGATGGAGCCGCCGATGAAACCCGCGGCGCCGGTAATGAATACGTTCATGGAGAAACTCCCTGCGTTAATAAGTGATGCAGCCAGTATCGAGGACCGATGCTTGTGGAAACAGACAGCGTTGCCCAATTCACTCTTGCGCAGGGATCACGAATCAGCCCTTGAAATCCGCGTTCGCATAAGCCGCCAATTTGCCCTGGATGAAGTCCAGGAAGCATTGAATCCTTAGCGCAAGTTGCGAGTTACGGTAGTACACCGCATTGATCGGCTGGCGATAGCCGCTGTTGAAATCCGCCAGCAGCACCTGCAAACGACCGGCGCGGATGTCATCAATCGTCATGAAATGCGACAGGCAGGCAATGCCCTGACCTTCCAGCGCCAAGTGCCTGATCGTCTCACCGCTGGACGCGCTGATTGAAGCCTGAATCGGCCAGCGATCACCATGCACGTAGCGCAACGGCCATTGGTTGAGGCCTTCGTTCTGGGTAAAGCCCAGCAGCGTATGCCCGGACAAATCCGCCACTTCGGCCGGCACACCGTGTTTTTCAAGATAGGCCGGGCTGGCGACGATGTGCAGCGGACTGCATCCCAGCGATCGAGCGTGCAAGGTCGAGTCGGCGAGCGTGCCAATGCGGATGGCGATGTCGGTGCTTTGCTCCAGCAAATCGATGATCAGATCGTTGCTGTTGAGTTCCAGCTGGATGTCCGGATAGAGCCGGCGGAACTCATCGATGTAGGGCACGATGGCGTGCAGCATGAACGGCGATGCGGCGTTGATCCGCAGACGCCCGGATGGGGTTTGTTGGCGTGAGGTCAGCCGTTCTTCGAGCTCGTCCATTTGATCGAGAATCAGCTTGGCGTGCTCGAAGAAGTACTTGCCCTCTTCGGTCAAGTCCATGCGCCGCGTGGTGCGGTTGATCAGCGTGGTATCGAGTTTCGCCTCCAGCCGCGACAGCGTGCGGCTGACTGCCGAAGGCGTTTGCCCGACCTGTTCGGCCGCAGCGGAAATCGACCCGCATTCAATCACGCAGACGAAAATCTGCAATTCATCGAATCTGGCTTTCACGTGTGTCCTCTTTCGCGAATGGGCGTGACATGAATCGCCAAGATCGCAGCCTTCGGCAGCTCCTACATGATGATGCGTATACCTTTCGGAGCTGCCGCAGGCTGCGATCTTTCCGGCCGTTGCGCCGGATAGTAGCCCGAAACGCTTACGCCGGCAGGCCGAACACCTCGGTCAAATGCTGCTCATAGCGCGCCACATCGGCTTCGACATTCGGGCGTTTCATCACGTCAACGCACAGGAACGTCGGCAGGCCGGTCATGCCGAGGAAGGTGTTGGCCTTGTGGAACGGAAAGTACACCGCGTCCACGCCCTTGGCTTCGAAGAAGTCAGTCGGATCGTTGAAGGCTTGCTGCGGCGCGTTCCAGGTCAGGGACAACATGTATTGCTTGCCTTGCAACAGGCCACCGCTGCCGTACTTTTGCGACGAGTCGGAGCGCGTACGGCCGTCACTGGCGTACAGGCTGCCATGGCCTTCGGTGAACACTTCGTCGATGTACTTTTTCACGGTCCAGGGCGCGCCCATCCACCAGCCGGGCATCTGATAAATGATCACGTCGGCCCAAAGGAATTTGGCGACTTCTTCGGCGACGTCGTAACCCTCATCGATGAAGGTGGCTTTCACGTCGACACCGCCGCGATCCAGCACGCTCAGCGCGGCTTCATGCAGGGTGGCGTTGTAACGGCCATCGGAGTGGGCAAATTTTTTGCCGCCATTGAGCAACAGGACTTTTTTCATGGGAAGTCTCGGAAGGTTGGAATTCGATGGCGGCAGAGTAGCGATCTGCCTCGCCCGGAATAAGCGCTGAATCCGCAACATTCATTTGACCAATACGCACGAATCGACAGCCGATTGTTGCCATACACTTGCGCCGATTCTGAACTTGAGGACATTTCTGATGAGTGAAATGCAAGGCTTCATCCTGCACGCCAAGACCCGACCGGAAAAGTCCGACGCCTTTGAAGCGTTTTTCAGCGCTTATGTGCAAGCGAGCCGCGCCGAACCCGGTTGCATCGAGTACCACATGTTGCGCGACAACCAGGACCCGACGCTGTTTATCTTCTTCGAGAGTTGGCTGTCCAAGGCTCACCTCGACGTGCACTCGAACCTGCCGCACATGAAGCAGTTCCTGGAGCAACGCGATGAGTACCTGGAACGGGATTTCGATATCCGCGCCATCGACATGCTCAGCCCGTCGTCCGCTACCCGCTGATCAGCAAGTGGCCGCCGAGCACGCCCAGGCCAATGAAGAACACGCGCTTGAACAGCACGGCGCTGATCCGCTGGCGCAGCCATTGCCCCAGCAACATGCCGAGCACCGCCGGGATCAGCGCCAGCAACGACGCACTTAACTCGCCACCGCCCAGTGCGCCACGCCACAACAGGCCGGCGGCCAAGGCCAGGGTCGAGACGGTGAACGATAGACCCAGCGCCTGCACCAGTTCATCCTTGGTCAAGCCCAACGCTTGCAGATAAGGCACGGCCGGAATCACGAAGACGCCGGTGGCCGAGGTGATGACGCCCGTCAACAGGCCGCAAAGCGGACCGAGCCAGCGCTCGGTGTGACGGCCGACACGCAAGGTCGGCAGAAACAACCCGCTCAACGCATAGAGCAACAGCGCCGCGCCCAATTCCCGTACGACCCAATGACCACCCGCCATGCCGATCCACAACGTGCCGGCTCCGGTGCCGATGAAGATCGCCAGCAACATCGGCCACAGGCGTTTGATCAACCCCCGCAGATGCCCACCGAATGCTAGTTGCCAGACATTGGTGAGCGTCGCGGGGATGATCAGCAGTGCGGCAGCCTGCGACGGAGCCATAGCCAGACCGAGTAGACCCATGGCGATGGTTGGCAGACCGAGGCCGATCATGCCCTTGATCATGCCGGCCAGCAGAAAGGTCGTAATGACCATCAAGGAAAGGGCCAGACCGAGGTTTTGATAGAACGCGGCGAGAGTATTCATGGCGCTATCGTGGGCCTGGATTGGCTGCTTGAAAATCTGCCATATACTGAGGCAGCCTCTCGTCAAGCAATAGGCTGAAAACTTCGTCGTTTTGAAGGCCGCTATCGCGAGCAAGCTCGCTCCCACAGTGGACCGAGTCGGTGCGGATGACGCGGTCACCTGTGGGAGCGAGCTTGCTCGCGATAGCGGCCTTCCAGACAACACAGATCAAGAGGTTGCCGATGCACTTCGACCTGACCGACCTGCGCCTCTACCTGAACATCCTCGACAGCGGCAACATCACCGCCGGCGCGGCTCGCAGTCATCTGTCCCTGGCGGCGGCGAGTGCACGCATCCGCGCCATGGAGGCTTCGTTGGGGATCGAATTCCTGGAGCGAGGTCGCCGCGGTGTCAGCCCGACCCCGGCCGGCAAAGCTCTGGCGCAACACGCCCGCGTCCTGCTGCAACAGGCCGAACGCATGCAACAGGACCTGGCCGAATACGCCAAGGGCGTCAAAGGCCAGGTCCGACTGTTATGCAATACCACGGCGATCACCGAGTACCTGCCTGAGTTGCTTGCAGACTTCCTGCGCAGCCACCCCAACCTCGACATCGATCTACAAGAACTGCCCAGTGCACGCATCACCCACGCCTTGCGCCAAGGTGCGGCAGACCTGGGCATCGTCTCTGACGCCGTCGACACCGATGACCTGCAGACCCGCCCGTTTCGCGACGATCCGCTGGTGCTGATAATGCCCGGCGATCACCCCTTGGCACACGCAGGTGTCGTGAGCTTCAACGATACCTTGCACCACGACTATGTCGGTCTGAACGCCAACAGCGCGTTGGCGGTGTACCTGGAAGAACAGGCGCTGCACACCGGGTCACGCATGCAAATCCGCATCCGTGCCGACGGTTTCGAGGGTGTGATGCGCATGGTCGCTCGGGGGGCCGGGCTGGCGATCGTGCCCCTCGCGGCGGTTGAGCGCTGGCGTGGAGAACAATCCTTCAAGAGCCTCGCCCTGCGAGAACCTTGGGCCATGCGCAAACTGTTGCTCTGTGCTCGGGATTTCGCCGCCTTGCCCGGTTACGCCAAGGCCTTGCTGCACGCCTTGACTCTCCCCTGAGGGGCAGACTTTACCCTTGAGCTTTCATCTTCAAGGACAGAGACGATGGGCAAACGAATTCTGGTGATTCTGGGTCATCCGGCGAGCAACAGTTTCTGCGGCGCACTCGCCGAGCGTTACGCACAGTCGGCGGTGCGTGCCGGGCATGAGGTGCGCCAGTTGTTTCTGGGCGCAATGGACTTTGACCCGGTGCTGCGTGAAGGTTATCAACAGGTCCAACCACTGGAAGCCGACTTGCGCCGCGCCCAGGCGGACATTGTGTGGGCCGAGCACCTGACGCTGGTTTATCCGATCTGGTGGGGTGGAATTCCGGCATTGCTAAAGGGCTTTTTCGATCGGGTGTTCCTGCCGGGTTTCGCGTTCAAATACCGCGAAGGCAAAGCCTTTCCCGAGAAACTCCTGCACGGTCGCAGCGCCCATTTGCTGGTGACCATGGACACGCCCCCCTGGTATTACCGCTGGATCTATCGCATGCCTGGACTGCATCAGATCCGCAAAACCACCTTGGCTTTTTGCGGTATCGAACCTCAACGAACGCTCACGTTTGGCCCGATTCTCGGCTCCAGCGCTGATCAGCGTGAAACCTGGTTGCTGCAGGCCCAGGCTATCGCCAGCCGCTGAGACTGCCGATAATGCACCGGGCTACCACGGCGAAAAGGGACTTTCCATGTACATCGGCCAAGCCGCGCAACGCTCCGGAACCACGATCAAGAGCATCCGCCATTACGAGTCGATCGGCCTGCTGCCTGCCGCTCAGCGGTTGGGAAAATACCGCGTCTACGACCAGCAAAGCGTTGACCTGCTGATCTTCATCAAGTGCGCGCAGCAGCTGGGTTTCAGGCTCAAGGAATTGCAGTCGATCCTCGCCGGACATCAAGGGCCGCAAATGCCGTGGGAACTGGCCCATCAGGTCATCGCCGCCAAGAAGCAGGAAATCAGCGAACGGATCGCTGGGCTGTCGCAGCAGCATTCGCAATTGGTCGAGTTCGAAGCCAGCCTCGAACGGAGCCGGTTCGATTGCCCGCTGAACAGTCTTTGAGGGCAATGCGCGTTTCTGGACAGCTCAATGTCGAGCACAGACAACTGACCGGTGGACGGGCGCTATAGGGTGCGACTTCAGTTCTCTAGTCCACTGCCCCGGAGTCCACATGACCGCACCTATTACCGTTCTTCGCGATACCCACCCACTGCCGGTACTCGACGCCTGCAAATGGGAAAAACTCGAAGGCGACCCGCACACCGTCAACCTCAACGCCTACACCAGCGAAGACGGCAGCAAAATCATGGGCACCTGGATCTGCACACCGGGCAAGTGGTATGTGGAATACGTGAAGTGGGAATACTGCGATTTCCGCGAGGGGTACTGCATCATCACCCCAGAGGGAAAGGAACCGATCCATCTGCGCGCCGGTGATATTTTCGTCATTGAGCCGGGCATGAAAGGCACGTGGGAAGTGGTTGAAACCGTGCGCAAGTATTTCGTGTTTGCCTGATGCAAAAAAACCGGGAGATCACCCGACGTGATTTCCCGGTAAATGTCGATAGGAACATGCCGTACTTGTGGGAGCGAGCTTGCTCGCGATGGCGGTGGAACATCCACAACCAGTGTTGACTGTGCCGCCCCCATCGCGAGCAAGCTCGCTCCCACAGGTTTTATTGCGGTTTGCGATAGCTGTTGATGATTGCCGAGAAGTCTTTGCCACCATCCCCACGCTGGCTCATCGCCTGATACAACTGCTGGGCCACCGCGCCGAGCACCACCGGTTGGTGCGCCTGACGTGCCGCCTCAGTGGCCAGTCCCAGATCCTTGAGCATCAGTTCGGCACCGAAACCGCCAGTGTAGCCACGCGAGGCCGGCGACGTTTCGACGATACCCGGCCACGGGTTGTACATTTCCGAACTCCAGCAACGGCCGGTGGAACTGTTGATGATTCCGGCCAACACTGTTGTGTCGATCCCGAGCGCATCACCCAGTGCCATGGCTTCGCTGACACCGACCATGGAGATCGCCAGCAGCAGGTTGTTGCAAATCTTGGCGATTTGCCCGGTGCCGACTTCACCGCAATGGACGATGTTGCGGCCCATCTGCGCCAGCACTGGTTGCAGGGTGGCGAACAGCTCTGGGGTAGCGCCCACCATAAACGTCAGGGTCCCGGCTGCCGCACCGCCAGTACCGCCCGACACAGGCGCATCCGCCATGGCCACGCCTTGCTTGGCCGCCGCAGCGGCGACATCACGCGCCGTCTGCGGATCGATGGTGCTGCAATCGACTGCCGGCACGCCCTTGGCGATACCCGCCAGCACGCCGTCTTCACCCAGCCACACGCTGCGCACATGCACAGCAGCTGGCAGCATGGTGATCACCAGTTCTGCGCCTTGAGCCGCTTCACGTGCCGAAGCGCTGATGCTGCCGCCCAGTTGTTCCAGCTCGGCCAGAACGGTTTTGTTCAGGTCGACCAGGTTCAGTGCGTGGCCGGCCTTGATCAGGTTACGCGCCATCGGCGCGCCCATGTTGCCGAGACCGATAAAAGCGATTTTCATGTCCGGCTCCTTAACGCAAGTTGATGGTGGTGTTCACACCGTCGTTGACGCTGTTGTCATCGAACCAGCGACTGGTGACAGTCTTGGTCTGAGTGTAGAACTGCACCACTTGCTTGCCATACGGACCGAGGTCGCCGAGTTTGGACCCGCGCGAACCGGTGAAGCTGAAAAACGGAACCGGCACCGGAATCGGGATGTTGATGCCGACCTGGCCAACGTCGATTTCCGTCTGGAATTTACGCGCCGCCGCCCCGCTCTGAGTGAACAGGCCAGTGCCGTTACCGAACGGGTTGGCGTTGACCAGTGCGATGGCCTCATCGAGCGTATCGACTTCAAGCACCACCAGCACCGGACCGAAGATTTCCTGGGTGTAGATCTGCATCTCGGGGGTTACGCCGGAGAACAGGGTCGGGCCGACAAAGTTGCCCTTCTCGAAGCCTGGAACCGTGATATCGCGACCGTCCAGCTCCAGCTTGGCGCCTTCCTTGATGCCGCTTTCGATCAGATCCAGAATCCGCGCCTTGGCCTTTTTGGAAATCACCGGACCGACGTCAGTGCCCGGCTCACTGCCGGCATTCACTTTGAGTTTCTGCGCCAGCGCCTTCAGGTCAGGCAGCCATTGCTTGGCCGCGCCCACCAGCACCACGACGGATGTGGCCATGCAGCGTTGCCCGGCCGCACCGAAACCGGCACCCACCAGCGCATTGAGCGCTTGTTCGCGGTTCGCGTCCGGCAGCACAACAGCGTGGTTCTTCGCACCCATCATCGATTGCACGCGCTTGCCGTGTTTACCGGCCAGGTCGTAGACGTGAGTGCCGACGGCGGTCGAACCGACGAAGGAAACAGCCTTGATGTTCTTGTGGGTGCAGAGCGCATCCACCACGTCTTTACCGCCATGAACGACGTTGAGCACGCCCGCCGGAACACCGGCCTCGATCGCCAGTTCCACCAGCAGCATGGTCGACATCGGGTCCTGTTCGGACGGCTTGAGCACGAAGGTGTTGCCGCAGGCGATGGCCATCGGGAACATCCACAGGGGAATCATGGCCGGGAAGTTGAACGGGGTGATGCCGGCGCAAACGCCGATTGGTTGACGCAGGGTGTAGGTATCGACGCCGCCAGCAACGTTCTCGGCGAACTCGCCCATTTGCAGGCTGCCGATGGAGCAAGCGTGCTCGACCACTTCCAGGCCGCGGAAGATATCGCCTTCAGCGTCGGCGATGGTTTTGCCTTGTTCGTTGCTGAGCACCACGGCGATGCGCTTGGAGTGTTCGCGAATCAACGCCTGGAGCTTGAGCATGATGCGCATCCGCGCGCCGATTGGCGTCAGCTTCCAGGTCTGGAAGGCGCGATGGGCGGCGCTGATCGCGGCGTCCACTTCCTGTGCGGTTGCGAACGGCACTTTCGCCAGCACTTGCTGGGTCGCCGGGTTGACGATGTCGTGCCACTCGGTGGTTTGGGACTCGACCCACTCGCCGTCGATCAACAGCTTTACCGTTTGGACAGTGGTTTCGTTTGGCGTGAGCGATGCGTTCATGTTGGGTCTCCGGGACGTTGTTCTTATTTAGAGAGCTATCTGGGGAGCCAAGGCGAGAATGTCGCCTTGAGATGAGACGTGTGTCGCGAATTGGTTGTCGGACTGTTTTTGGAGTATAGATGTGCAAACTTCTAATAAGAACGCACATAAAAGCCGGTCCATCATGCAAAAAAACATCACGTCTCTAGGCTCGTTGAACTGGGATGACCTCAAGTTTTTCCTTGAAGTCGCCCGCACCCGCAAGGCCAGCACCGCGGCGAAGCGCCTGGCGGTCGACTACACCACTGTGTCGCGGCGCATCAGCTCGCTGGAAGCGGCGTTGGGCACTTTGCTGTTCGAGAAATCCCGGACCAGCGGTTTTGTCCTGACCGCCGAAGGCCAGCGGTTGCTGGGTTACGCCGAGTCGATCGAAAGCACGCTGCACATGGCCTGCGAGCAGGTTTCGGGGTCCGGGGTCGCGTTATCCGGGCATGTGCGCATGGGCTGTACCGAAGGCTTCGGCAGCTTTTTCATCACCCCGCAGCTGAGCCATTTCGTCGACGCCTACCCGGCGATCTCGGTGGACATCCTGCCGCTGCCGCACTTCATCAGCCTGTCCAAACGCGAGGCGGACATCGTCATCGCGTTGGAGCGCCCGGAGCATGGTCCGTACGTCTGCTGCAAACTCTGCGATTACCGATTACAGCTCTACGCGACCCAGGATTATCTGGATAAGCACCCACCGATCCGCCGCCCGGCTGACTTGGGCAAACATTCATTCATTAGTTACGTCGACGATCTGGCGTTCAGCTCGGAGCTGTTGTACCTGGCGAATGTGTTGCCCGGCGCCAGTGCCAACCTGCGCAGCACCAGTGTGATTGCGCAATTCGTGGCCGCACAGCAAGGGCGGTCGCTGGCGATTCTGCCGTGCTTCCTGGCAGCCCAGGATCCGCGATTGCTGCCGGTGTTGCCGCAAGAGATCAACATCACTCGACAGTTCTGGATGTACTGCCGCGAAGACCTGCGCAAGCTCAAGCGAATCACTCTGTTGTGGGATTACATCCGCGCGGTCACTGAGCAGAATCAGGGGCTGTTGATGGGTGAAAGTCGCGAGATGCTGTTCGCGGATTAGTCGGTGCTCACTCATCCAGTTCCAGCATCAACCCGCTCAAGCGCTTGACCTTACGTCGCACTGCCTCTTCGAATACGCCGGAACGAGGTTCGATCAGGGTGAACCAGTTTTTGGCCCGGGTAATCCCGGTATAGATCAACTCCTTGGTGAGCACTGGGTTCAGGGCATCCGGCAAAATCAACGCTGTATGGGCAAATTCTGAGCCCTGGGATTTGTGCACCGTCATCGCGTATACGGTTTCGACATCATTGAGACGGCTTGGCAGAACAAACCGTACGCCGCCCTGACCATCATTACGTGGGAACGCCACACGCAACACCTGCTTCCCAACCTCTGGCCCCTCACGTTCCGGCAGCTTGAGGGCAATGCCGATGTCGCCGTTCATCAAACCCAGACCATAGTCGTTGCGGGTCATCAACACCGGCCGACCTTCGTACCACTGCTGGTCGCTGTCGATCAGCCGAGCCTTGAGCAGCGCGGCAGTCACTCGCAAATTCAAACCTTCCACGCCCCACGGCCCTTTGCGTACGGCGCACAACAACTGGAAGGCGTCGAAAGCTTGCAGTACCTGGCGAGCCCAATCGGTCCAGCAGGGATTATCAAGCGTGCTGTCGAGCGGTGGCCGCAGGCTGCGCAAGAGACTCAGGTAATGGCGATAACCCTGCGGTCCATCGCCATGCCCCTCAAGCAGCAAGCGTTCCAGCGTCCGGTCCTGCTCCCCCTTGAGAGGCAGGGAAAACACGTCGTCATGGCTTCGGGCTGCCAACAACTTGCGGGCTTCCTCGGGTTGCTGCTGGTTGACCCAACGAGCCAGTTGGCCGATGCCGCTGCCCTCGCCGAACCGACGTGAATGACGCAGCATCACAACTTGCTGAGCCAGGGGATGAGTCCCTTGGGTGTCTTCCTGCAAACCGCTGGCATCCAGGCTTTCACCACTGACCGCTTGCAGCCACAGGCGAGTCTGTGGACTGTACCAACCGGCCTCGGCGTCGCGGCACAGGTCGCCCAGCACGGCGCCGGCTTCCACCGATGCCAGTTGATCCTTGTCACCGAGCAGCACCAGACGGGCATGGGCCGGCAACGCATCGAGCAGGTTGGCCATCATTTCCAGATCGATCATCGAGGCTTCGTCCACCACCAACACATCCAGCGGTAAACGATTACCGGCGTGGTGACGGAAGTGTCGAGTACCGGGACGACTGCCGAGCAGACGGTGCACGGTGGTGACGTCTGACGGGATCTTCACTCGTACGGTTTCATCGACTTCCAGGGTTCTCACCTGCTGACTGATGGACTCCGTCAGTCGGGCTGCAGCCTTGCCGGTGGGTGCCGCGAGACGAATACGCAACGGCTTGCCCGCCTCCACTGCCGGCGCCTGGAGCAACGCCAGCAAACGCACGACCGTCGTCGTCTTGCCGGTCCCCGGGCCACCGGTAACGATGCTGAATGCGCTGCGGGTTGCGAGGGCACAGGCGAGTTTCTGCCAGTCAATCACTTCGCCGGGCTTGGCTGGGCCGAACAAGCTGGTGAGGCGTTGGGACAAATCATCCGGTGTGGTTTCGTGTTCCACCAGGCGTTGACGCAGCGAGTTGTCGATACGCCGTTCGTAAGCCCAGTAACGACGCAAGTACAGGCGTTTGCCCGACAACACCAATGGTCGATGCTGCGCCGCCTCGCGACCGTCGACCGCCAATGCGACCAGAGTGCTGGAGGCCAGGACCTTGCACCAATGGGCACCGTCCAGCGCCTCAAGCAATTGCGACGGCAACAACATCGCGCCACTTTGCAGATCACCTTCCGGTGGCAGCGACAGGGCGAAGTCCGGTTCCTTAAGCGTCTCGAACACATCCAGGCACACATGACCGTGGCCCAGTTGATGGCTGGCCAACGCGGCAGCCAGCAGCACCAGTGGATCATCGCCGGGAGCGAGCTCATGAAGAAAGGCGACGAAGGCCTTGTCCAGCGCTCGCAGCCAGCCGCGCTCAACCCAGCGCGTCAGCAACAGCAGCAAGTCATCGGCGCGACTCAATGGCGCCAGATCCGCCAGGCTTTCGGCTGTCAACGAAGTGGGCAGCAAATCAGCGAAGGTGCGACTCATAGCAAAACTCCCTGTTCCCAGGCGGGTTCGGCCTTGGGTTCTGGCTTGCCCTGGAACAGTCGGTCCAGACGCTCGATCAACGCTCTTGGAGGACGGGCGAAATACACGCCCTGGCTGGACGCGCGCGTACCGCGCAGGAACAGGTACAGCGCACCACCGACATGCCGGTCGTAATCGTAATCGGCAAGTCGCGCCTTGAGCTGGCGATGCAGGGCCAACAGGTACAGCACGTATTGCAGGTCGTAACGGTTGTCGAGAATCGACTGCTCCATGGCCTGCTCGGTATAGGCCGCGTCATCGACGCCCAGCCAGTTGGATTTGTAGTCGGCGACGTAGTAGCGGCCGTCGTGCTCGAATGTCAGGTCGATGAAGCCCTTGAACATGCCATTGAGCAACACCGGCTCGGCAGCCACCCGGGCCACGCCGTTGTGGGTGTATTGGCGCACCAGTTCATCGAGCTTGAGCACATCGACCTTATGACTGGCGAACCAGAACTCCATCTCGACGCGATATTGGGTGAGCTGCTCGAATACCACGGGGGCCTGCCCGCCGTCGATATGCAGCGGGGACGTAAGCAGATGCTGCAGCCAGTCGCTCAGGGCAGTTATCCAGCCCTCCCAGCCACGTCGATTGCAACGACGGGCAATGGCGTCTTCCACCGCTTGCGGCGTGGCGGCAAAACCTTCGTCACCGGCCCATTCGAGCAAACCATGGAGAAAGGTGCCGGGGTTCGGGCCACGAGGGAATCGATGGATATCAGCACCACCGGCCACCACTTCTCGTGGTGCTTGCGGATCGAGGCGTTCGTCGTCGAAGAGCTTTTGCGCCTGTGGGCTCTCCGGCGCTTCATCAGTGCCCACGCTCATGCTGTCGCCAATGCGCAGGGCACTGTAGGAAGCAATCCACCAGTTTTCGCTGGCCTTGCGTTTGGGTATCAGAGGAGCAAGCAACGTCGCATCGTTGTGCGGCGGATGGTAGTGCTCGGCGGTCGCTTCAGGCATTTCACCGTAGTTCAGCGCTGCACAATCCTGCTGCAGGTCTTCCAGCCAACGCTTCAAACCTGCCGACTCGGCCAATGGTGCTCCGCCGCCCAGCAGATAACCCAATGCTGACAGGTGCAGCACCGAGCTGTTGTTATTGCCACGTTTGAGATCAGTCACTCCGAGCCAGCAGGCGTGTTGTGCCCGGGTCAGGGCCACGTAAAGCAAGCGCAGATCCTCGGCAAGACGCTCATCATCCGCCTGAACAATCAACTCGGCTGTCGGCCTCAAGGTCACTTGAGCCTTGCCGCTTTCGTCGTGGTAATGCAGCGGCAGACGACTGCCATCCACCGGCTTCGCCGAGCAAATGAACGGCAGGAACACCAAGGGATACTCAAGCCCCTTGGACTTGTGAATGGTCACGACTTTGACCAGTTGTTCGTCGCTCTCCAGACGCAGTATCTGCTCTTCGCCGGCCTGACCGGACAACGCCAGATGCTCGGACAAATGACGGATCAGCGCTTGCTCACCATCGAGTTCGGCGGCCGCCTGTTGCAGCAACTCGGACAGGTGCAGCAAATTGGTCAGCACCCGCTCGCCGTCACTGCGCGTGATCAATGTCTGTGGCAGCTGGAAGTCATGCAGCAATCGCCGCAGCATTGGCAACACGCCCTGCTTGCGCCAGAGCTCGCGATAATGGCGGAACTGCATGACCCGCGCTTCCCAGGCCAGTTCGTCCTGATTGAGCCGTTCCAGTTCGGCCAGTGACAGGTTCAGCGTGATGCAGGCCAACGCGGCTCGCAGCGGGCGCTCGACATCCGGCTCGGCGCAAGCCTTGAGCCAGGTCAGCAGGTCGTGGGCCTCCTGGGCGGCAAACACCGAGTCCTTGTCCGATAGATAGACGCTGCGAACGCCACGTGCGGAGAGTTCGCCGCGCACAGCCTGGGCCTCTTTACCGTCGCGGACCAGGATCGCGATATCCGCTGGCAGCAGCCCTCTGAAGTCCTTGCCGTCCTGTATGAAACCCGCGCGACCTTGTTGCCCGCCGTTGAGCAAAGCGGTGATTTCACTGGCGCAGGCGGCGGCGAGTTGTTGTCGGTACACCGCGCCGGACAGCGGCTGATCGGCGGACAGGTGCCAGATGTTCAGGGCGGGCACGACCTGGCCATCAATGTGCAGAACTTCTTTACGCCCTTGGGATTCGACGGGCAGGAACGGTACCGGGTTCTCGCCGCTCTTTTCACGAAACAGGAAAGCGCCCCGCCCGGTCTCACGAGACTCGGCACGTTCGAACACATGGTTGACCGCACTGACCATGCCATGGCTGGAACGGAAATTCGTACCCAGGGTATGCAATCGGCCAGCGGTGGCCTGGCGGGCGCGCAGATAGGTGTAGATGTCAGCACCGCGGAACGCGTAGATCGCTTGCTTGGGGTCGCCGATTAGAAACAGACCGCATTCGGGATTGTTGTCTTCGATGCGATAGATGCTCTCGAAGATCCGGTACTGCACTGGGTCGGTGTCCTGGAACTCGTCGATCAACGCCACCGGAAACTGCTCGCGAATCAGGGTCGCCAGCCGCTCACCGCCGTCGGACTGCAACGCTGCATCGAGGCGCAGCAGCATGTCATCGAAGCCCATCTCCGCACGGCGACGCTTCTCTTCCTCGAACCGTGTACCGACCCACTGGGCGGCGTGTTGCAGCACGGCGGCATCAGGTGTCGGCAATCCATCGAGATTGGCCTTGAGGCCGGGCATGGCGTCCAGCCCGGGATGACTGGGTACTTCACCCTTCCAGGCTTCGGTCATACCCTCGGGAGTCAGGCGCGTGAAGCCGGTGCCGATATCCAGTTGCTCAAGGGATTCGTCTTCAGCCCAGGCCCTGATCTTTTCGAACCAGGGTTCGAAATAGCGCGCCTGCATCTTGCGACCGTCGACGCTCTTGCTCGCAACACCCTGGTGACAAATGGCAAGCAGTTCGTCCGCCCACAGGCGCCAGGGCATCTTGAGTTCGAGCAAGGCTGCCCGTCGCTCTTGCAGACACTCAGTGATCAGCTCGGCAGGCTCTTTACCTTCAACGCTGTCTCGCTCACTGGCGAACAAACCACGTACTCGCGGCAGCAATGCTGCCGGACCGCCCCAATTACCGCGCACCCAGTTCAGCGCATCACCTTGCATCGGGTAGCAAAACAGGCGCCAGTAATCGCGCAGGACTTCGCCCAGCAAATCGCTGTGATCGGTTTCCAGGGTCTGTGTAAACAGACTGCCACTGTCGAACGCGTGCTCGCGCAACATGCGCTGGCACCAACTGTGGATGGTGGAAACTGCGGCCTCGTCCATCCACTGCGCGGCGATGTCCAGGCGGTTTGCGCACCCGGACCACTGCTCGGGAAGGTACTCCTCACGAAGCTCTGCGATAAGGCTATCGGGCGCCGATGTTTCATCACGGAAAAACCGTGCAGCTTCAGCAAGACGTGTGCGGATACGTTCGCGCAATTCTTTGGTCGCGGCATCGGTGAACGTTACAACAAGGATTTGCGGCGGCAACAGTTCACGTCCGAAGCCGCGCGACTCTGCGCCGTGGCCAAGGACCAGGCGCAGATAAAGCGCAGAAATGGTGAAGGTCTTGCCGGTCCCTGCGCTCGCTTCGATCAGTTGGCTGCCGCGCAGGGGAAACGCCAAGGCCAGAGGTTTTGTGGTCATCAGCGCGCCTCCTCGCTGTTCAACGAACGCCAAGGCGCTTCAAGCAGCGGCCGGTACAATGCGTTGCACCAATCCGGGAACGTTTCGTCTGCGGTAAGCGTGTCGTAGTCAGCGAACTGCCGGGCGAGTGCCGGGCTTTCGCGACGCTCGCCGTCGGTGGTCAACCCATCACCTTCATAGGCCTTGCGGGCTGAGGCCTGGGCTTTGACCGGATCAGTTTGACCAAGCCATGCGAAGCCGGTCTTCACCGCAATCGGCAGTGGTTGACGCATGCCGGTTTGCCAAGCCATTAACAAGTCACCCAGTATCCGCAACGCTGCATCCTCCGCCATCGGACCGAGCAGCAGACTGTCGTCGCTGGCCACCAACGCGGTGGTCATCGCCATACCACTGGCGCAAGCAACCAGATGATTGACCCATGGCCGTGTCAGGCGATGCCATTTGCGAGACTTGATTGAGCCGATGCTGTTGGGGATTGTAGTGACTGATAACAAACCACCGTCCGCACGTTGATGCAGGCCGCTGAGCCAACCTTCCAGGCGCAGCCCCTGCAACTCCAGATTCACTGGCAGAGCGTTGGTGAGCGACGTTGGCCATAACGCCAAAAGCTGTTGGTAACGCTGCAACAGATCCGGCAACGGTTCGATCAACTCTCGCTGAAGGCATTCGCCGAATCCGGCCATAGGCAGAAGCCCACTGTTTTGCAGACGTTTTGCCTGCGCTTCCAGTATCTGATCGGTGCTATCCAGATGTCCCAGCGCCGCTTCGAGCAAGCTGTCGCTGAGGCTGTAACGTTGCAACGCGTCGAGTACAAATGGCTCTTCATCAGCCAAGGGCACTTCAGCCGCTTCGAAGTACACCTTCAGTCGTTGACTGAAGAAATGTCGCACAGGATTACGCAGGAAGTCCTGCAGTTGGCCGAGACTCAGGGGCTCCTCCTGAACGTAGGGATCAAGGACTTCGATATCAGTCGACGGCTCACTGGTTTGATGCAGCACCTGCCATTCATTCGCGTAGCTGAACAAATCATCGCCCTCATGGAAGTAGCGGGCGCTGAACGGTTGCAGTGGATGTTCCTGAGTGATGGCCTCAAGCAGATCTTCGTCGACATCATGCAGTCGCCAACCGCTGGCCAGATGATCTCGCAATTGGCCAATCAGTACCGACGCAGGGCGTTCACTGTTATCGCGAATGCTGCGACCGACCCAGCTGATATAGAGTTGGTCACGTGCCGACAACAGGGCTTCCAACAGCAGATAACGGTCATCTTCACGTCGGGAGCGATCGCCAGGGCGGTAATCACTGCCCATGAGGTCGAAGTCCAGTGGCGGTTGTGCACGCGGGTAGTCCCCGTCATTCATGCCCAGCAGACAGACCAGTTTGAACGGGATCGCTCGCATGGGCATCAAGGTGCAGAAGTTAACCGCACCGGCCAGAAAACGCTGGGACAGGCGGCCTTGGTCGAGACCGGCGAGCCAGGCTTCACGGACCACGGTCAACGGCAGATCATCATGCAAGCCAACTGACTCGCAGGTCTCAAGCCAGGTTTCACGCAGCTCTTCGAGCTGGGCCAACACATAGTCGTCATGCTCGTTACTGGCCAGGAAAAACAACTGAACCAGTACGTGCAATCGAAAGCCCCATTGTTTGGGAGCTGCGGGTTGAGAGAGCTCCTGGTGAGCAATCTCCAATGCGTCCAGCAGCGCGACCAAAGGCCCAATGAGCGCGGCATCCAGACCACCGATCTCGTCGTAGGGTTCGATCCCCTCGCAAGCACTGGCACTGCCCACGGCATAACCGAGCAGCATCCGTCGCAGACCGAAACGCCAACTGTTTTGTTCCAGCTCCTGCGGTAGACCGAGACCCGCGCGCTGCTCGGCATTCATGCCCCAGCGGATGCCTGCGCCTTCGATCCAACGGTGCAGGGTCGGCAGATCACGTTCCTCTACACCGAAGCGAGCGCGTAGTGCAGGAACGTCCAGCAGATCGAGGATCTCGCTCACGGGGAAACGGCTGTCGGGCAGTTTGAGCAGATGCTCGATCGCAATCAGTAGCGGATCACGGCCACGTTGGCCTTGATCGGCGAGCGTGAAGGGAATGAAACGCGGATCGTGGCGTTCAAGCTGAGCAAATACCGCACGAATATGCGGTGCGTAGCTGTCGATGTCCGGGACCATCACGATCACATCACGAGGCCTTAATTCCGGATCAGCACTGAAGCGTGCAAGCAACTGGTCGTGGAGGACCTCCACTTCACGCTGGGCGCTATGGGCAATGTGAAAACGGATCGACTCGTCCTTCGCCGGATCGACAGCTGGCCAGCGCTCGCGAGTCTCGTTCAAGGGACGTAATTCAAGAATGTCGTCCTGCAATTGATTGAGCATGTTCTGTGGCTGGCTATCGCTAAAAAGATCGATACGGCCATCGCGGAATGCCGAGCGGTAGCTGTTGGGATCGTCGTAGCTGTCGAGCAGATTGATGTAGTCCCGCCCCTGCTTGCCCCACGCGGCCAGTAGTGGATGGGCATGCTGGTGAAGGGTTTGCGGGTCGAGCACAACCGGCATTCCGCTCTTGCGAGCCTGACGCTTGTACTGATGCCGCAACAGATCTTTATCGGCGACGATGTCTGCCCAATGGTGACGACACGGGTTGTGCACGCAAAGCAGAACCTGGCTGAACCGGGCCAGCCCCGCCAGTGCTTCCAGGGCTTGAGCAGGCAGTGAAGAAATCCCGAAAACGATTACCCGTGAAGGTAATCCGCTGGGGGCTACGTCGAGGCTGTTGATGCGCTCGATAAACCGTTGATGGACGCCGGCTCGGCTTTGCGCCATGCCTTGTTCACCCACATCCAGCAACAGCGCACGCCACAACTCTGCCTGCCAGCAGTTAGCCGGGGTCAGAGGTTTGGTTTCACCTCTGCCATTTCGTAGTTGATGACGACCTTCTGCCCAGTCTTCGAGCCAATCGGCCCTGTACACCTGATATTGGTCGAACAGGTCCGCCAGTCGCTCCGCCAATTGATAGCGTTTACGTAAGTCTGTGTCATTCGTAAGGAAGCGCTGCAGGGGTTCGAAGTGCGGTTGGTTGATCAACTGCGGAAGCAGACGCATCAGACGCCAGGTCAAGGGAGCTTTATCAAGCAGGGATTTGACCGGGATTTCGTCACGCCCAAGCACCATGCGATAGAGCTGCCACATGAAGCTACCTGGTAACTGCACGTCGATGGCTGCTGCGATTCCGCAACCGCCCATGTCATCGTCTTCAGGGTCTTCCGCCAGTGCCAGCTTCAGCCATTGGGCGATGCCGTTGCTCTGTACCAGGGCAATTTCATTTTCCAAGGGAGCCAACGGGTAACGCCGCATCCAGCTGACCACCAGGCTGCGCAACTCGTCCAGGCGGTTGCCGTGAACCACCATAAAACCAGCACTGAGGGACGTCGCGTCCGGCATAAAGGCTTCCTTGGGAAAATACAAAAGCTAGGGCCGAACCTTAGCATTGTCGGGAGACTGTGACAGCCGGGAGCCGTCCGGTAATGCTGTGCGAACTTTCCTGCGGACAAAACAAAACCCCTACCTGCATACGCAGATAGGGGTTTCGGAATTTAATCTTGACGATGACCTACTCTCACATGGGGAAACCCCACACTACCATCGGCGATGCATCGTTTCACTGCTGAGTTCGGGATGGGATCAGGTGGTTCCAATGCTCTATGGTCGTCAAGAAATTCGGTAGCCAGGTCGTGGGCCTTTGCAGGTTCACGCTCCAGCGAATGGGTATGCGATAGTTGGGTGTTTTGTGAGTATCTCGAACTTTCGGTTCGTTTCGTCTTCACACACCGCAATCTGGTGCTCTTTCGCTTTTTAGCTCGAAGCATGCAAATTGCTTGGGTGTTATATGGTCAAGCCTCACGGGCAATTAGTATTGGTTAGCTCAACGCCTCACAGCGCTTACACACCCAACCTATCAACGTCGTAGTCTTCGACGGCCCTTCAGGGGACTCAAGGTCCCAGTGAGATCTCATCTTGAGGCTAGTTTCCCGCTTAGATGCTTTCAGCGGTTATCTATTCCGAACATAGCTACCCGGCAATGCCACTGGCGTGACAACCGGAACACCAGAGGTTCGTCCACTCCGGTCCTCTCGTACTAGGAGCAGCCCCTCTCAAATCTCAAACGTCCACGGCAGATAGGGACCGAACTGTCTCACGACGTTCTAAACCCAGCTCGCGTACCACTTTAAATGGCGAACAGCCATACCCTTGGGACCGGCTTCAGCCCCAGGATGTGATGAGCCGACATCGAGGTGCCAAACACCGCCGTCGATATGAACTCTTGGGCGGTATCAGCCTGTTATCCCCGGAGTACCTTTTATCCGTTGAGCGATGGCCCTTCCATACAGAACCACCGGATCACTAAGACCTACTTTCGTACCTGCTCGACGTGTCTGTCTCGCAGTCAAGCGCGCTTTTGCCTTTATACTCTACGACCGATTTCCGACCGGTCTGAGCGCACCTTCGTACTCCTCCGTTACTCTTTAGGAGGAGACCGCCCCAGTCAAACTACCCACCATACACTGTCCTCGATCCGGATAACGGACCTGAGTTAGAACCTCAAAGTTGCCAGGGTGGTATTTCAAGGTTGGCTCCACGCGAACTGGCGTCCACGCTTCAAAGCCTCCCACCTATCCTACACAAGCAAATTCAAAGTCCAGTGCAAAGCTATAGTAAAGGTTCACGGGGTCTTTCCGTCTAGCCGCGGATACACTGCATCTTCACAGCGATTTCAATTTCACTGAGTCTCGGGTGGAGACAGCGCCGCCATCGTTACGCCATTCGTGCAGGTCGGAACTTACCCGACAAGGAATTTCGCTACCTTAGGACCGTTATAGTTACGGCCGCCGTTTACCGGGGCTTCGATCAAGAGCTTCGCGTTAGCTAACCCCATCAATTAACCTTCCGGCACCGGGCAGGCGTCACACCCTATACGTCCACTTTCGTGTTTGCAGAGTGCTGTGTTTTTAATAAACAGTCGCAGCGGCCTGGTATCTTCGACCGGCATGGGCTTACGCAGTAAATGCTTCACCCTCACCGGCGCACCTTCTCCCGAAGTTACGGTGCCATTTTGCCTAGTTCCTTCACCCGAGTTCTCTCAAGCGCCTTGGTATTCTCTACCCAACCACCTGTGTCGGTTTGGGGTACGGTTCCTGGTTACCTGAAGCTTAGAAGCTTTTCTTGGAAGCATGGCATCAACCACTTCGTCACCCAAAGGGTAACTCGTCATCAGCTCTCGGCCTTAGAATCCCGGATTTACCTAAGATTCCAGCCTACCACCTTAAACTTGGACAACCAACGCCAAGCTGGCCTAGCCTTCTCCGTCCCTCCATCGCAATAACCAGAAGTACAGGAATATTAACCTGTTTTCCATCGACTACGCTTTTCAGCCTCGCCTTAGGGACCGACTAACCCTGCGTCGATTAACGTTGCGCAGGAAACCTTGGTCTTTCGGCGTGGGTGTTTTTCACACCCATTGTCGTTACTCATGTCAGCATTCGCACTTCTGATACCTCCAGCAAGCTTCTCAACTCACCTTCACAGGCTTACAGAACGCTCCTCTACCGCATCACCTAAGTGATACCCGTAGCTTCGGTGTATGGTTTGAGCCCCGTTACATCTTCCGCGCAGGCCGACTCGACTAGTGAGCTATTACGCTTTCTTTAAAGGGTGGCTGCTTCTAAGCCAACCTCCTAGCTGTCTAAGCCTTCCCACATCGTTTCCCACTTAACCATAACTTTGGGACCTTAGCTGACGGTCTGGGTTGTTTCCCTTTTCACGACGGACGTTAGCACCCGCCGTGTGTCTCCCATGCTCGGCACTTGTAGGTATTCGGAGTTTGCATCGGTTTGGTAAGTCGGGATGACCCCCTAGCCGAAACAGTGCTCTACCCCCTACAGTGATACATGAGGCGCTACCTAAATAGCTTTCGAGGAGAACCAGCTATCTCCGAGCTTGATTAGCCTTTCACTCCGATCCACAGGTCATCCGCTAACTTTTCAACGGTAGTCGGTTCGGTCCTCCAGTTAGTGTTACCCAACCTTCAACCTGCCCATGGATAGATCGCCCGGTTTCGGGTCTATTCCCAGCGACTAGACGCCCTATTAAGACTCGCTTTCGCTACGCCTCCCCTATTCGGTTAAGCTCGCCACTGAAAATAAGTCGCTGACCCATTATACAAAAGGTACGCAGTCACCCAACAAAGTGGGCTCCCACTGCTTGTACGCATACGGTTTCAGGATCTATTTCACTCCCCTCTCCGGGGTTCTTTTCGCCTTTCCCTCACGGTACTAGTTCACTATCGGTCAGTCAGTAGTATTTAGCCTTGGAGGATGGTCCCCCCATATTCAGACAAAGTTTCTCGTGCTCCGTCCTACTCGATTTCATGACCAAGAGATTTTCGCGTACAGGGCTATCACCCACTATGGCCGCACTTTCCAGAGCGTTCCGCTAATCTCAAAGCCACTTAAGGGCTAGTCCCCGTTCGCTCGCCACTACTAAGGGAATCTCGGTTGATTTCTTTTCCTCAGGGTACTTAGATGTTTCAGTTCCCCTGGTTCGCCTCTTAAGCCTATGTATTCAGCTTAAGATAACCATCTTATGATGGCTGGGTTCCCCCATTCAGACATCTCCGGATCAAAGTCTGTTTGCCGACTCCCCGAAGCTTTTCGCAGGCTACCACGTCTTTCATCGCCTCTGACTGCCAAGGCATCCACCGTATGCGCTTCTTCACTTGACCATATAACCCCAAGCAATCTGGTTATACTGTGAAGACGACATTCGCCGAAAATTCGATTCTTGCTCATAAAGAGCAACTCACAAATTTTACCTTAGCCTGATCCGCTACCAGTGAAAGTAACGTCCAGTCTATCTTTCTATCACATACCCAAATTTTTAAAGAACGATCTAATCCAAAGACTAGAAATCAACATTCACCATCGTCACGATGGAATGCTCATTTCTAAGCTTTCAACAAACAGAAGCAGTAGTGGTGGAGCCAAACGGGATCGAACCGTTGACCTCCTGCGTGCAAGGCAGGCGCTCTCCCAGCTGAGCTATGGCCCCGTATTTCTACAGGTTCCCACACAAAATTGGTGGGTCTGGGCAGATTCGAACTGCCGACCTCACCCTTATCAGGGGTGCGCTCTAACCAACTGAGCTACAGACCCAATTTCGAGCTTTAAGGCCGACCTCACCCTGCTCCTTACCACAGAGCATGGGGTGCGCTCCAACCAACTAAGCTACAACCTGTTAGGGCTGCTTCTTATCGTCTTCTTCAATGAATCAAGCAATTCGTGTGGGAACTTATGGAGCAGCTGATGTCGTCGATTAAGGAGGTGATCCAGCCGCAGGTTCCCCTACGGCTACCTTGTTACGACTTCACCCCAGTCATGAATCACACCGTGGTAACCGTCCTCCCGAAGGTTAGACTAGCTACTTCTGGTGCAACCCACTCCCATGGTGTGACGGGCGGTGTGTACAAGGCCCGGGAACGTATTCACCGCGACATTCTGATTCGCGATTACTAGCGATTCCGACTTCACGCAGTCGAGTTGCAGACTGCGATCCGGACTACGATCGGTTTTCTGGGATTAGCTCCACCTCGCGGCTTGGCAACCCTCTGTACCGACCATTGTAGCACGTGTGTAGCCCAGGCCGTAAGGGCCATGATGACTTGACGTCATCCCCACCTTCCTCCGGTTTGTCACCGGCAGTCTCCTTAGAGTGCCCACCATTACGTGCTGGTAACTAAGGACAAGGGTTGCGCTCGTTACGGGACTTAACCCAACATCTCACGACACGAGCTGACGACAGCCATGCAGCACCTGTCTCAATGTTCCCGAAGGCACCAATCCATCTCTGGAAAGTTCATTGGATGTCAAGGCCTGGTAAGGTTCTTCGCGTTGCTTCGAATTAAACCACATGCTCCACCGCTTGTGCGGGCCCCCGTCAATTCATTTGAGTTTTAACCTTGCGGCCGTACTCCCCAGGCGGTCAACTTAATGCGTTAGCTGCGCCACTAAGAGCTCAAGGCTCCCAACGGCTAGTTGACATCGTTTACGGCGTGGACTACCAGGGTATCTAATCCTGTTTGCTCCCCACGCTTTCGCACCTCAGTGTCAGTATCAGTCCAGGTGGTCGCCTTCGCCACTGGTGTTCCTTCCTATATCTACGCATTTCACCGCTACACAGGAAATTCCACCACCCTCTACCATACTCTAGCTTGTCAGTTTTGAATGCAGTTCCCAGGTTGAGCCCGGGGATTTCACATCCAACTTAACAAACCACCTACGCGCGCTTTACGCCCAGTAATTCCGATTAACGCTTGCACCCTCTGTATTACCGCGGCTGCTGGCACAGAGTTAGCCGGTGCTTATTCTGTCGGTAACGTCAAAACACTTACGTATTAGGTAAATGCCCTTCCTCCCAACTTAAAGTGCTTTACAATCCGAAGACCTTCTTCACACACGCGGCATGGCTGGATCAGGCTTTCGCCCATTGTCCAATATTCCCCACTGCTGCCTCCCGTAGGAGTCTGGACCGTGTCTCAGTTCCAGTGTGACTGATCATCCTCTCAGACCAGTTACGGATCGTCGCCTTGGTGAGCCATTACCTCACCAACTAGCTAATCCGACCTAGGCTCATCTGATAGCGCAAGGCCCGAAGGTCCCCTGCTTTCTCCCGTAGGACGTATGCGGTATTAGCGTCCGTTTCCGAGCGTTATCCCCCACTACCAGGCAGATTCCTAGGCATTACTCACCCGTCCGCCGCTCGCCACCAGGTACAAGTACCCGTGCTGCCGCTCGACTTGCATGTGTTAGGCCTGCCGCCAGCGTTCAATCTGAGCCATGATCAAACTCTTCAGTTCAAACATCTTTGGGTTTTTAAGAAACCCTAAACTTGGCTCAGCAATCGTTGGTTACATCTTTGATTTCTCGCGGAGTAACTTGTGATGCTGATAATCTTGTTGACTATCAGTCTGACTCCACAAGCACCCACACGAATTGCTTGATTCAGTTGTTAAAGAGCGGTTGGTTAAGATCTTTCGTCTCAACCGAGGCGCGCATTCTACAGCAGCCTCTGTTGCTGTCAAGCGGTTATTTTTCGAAGTTTTCAAAGTTTCCTTTGCAACTTCAACCACTTGCGCTTGCGATCTCTCGTTAGCGGGAGGCGAATTCTACAGCGTTACTCGCTGCTGTCAACACCTCTTTTACACCGCTGTCGACCGAGAAGATCGAATCGTCAAAAGAGCCAAACAACCCCGCTCTTTCAACTCCTTCTGGGCTTCGATGACCTGAAGCAACTCGCTGTCGAAAACCGCGTAACTCATTGTTTAGCAAGGAGTTTTCCGTTTCGACTGCGCCGGAAGTGGGCGAATTATAGACTTCCAGAATCTGCCGTCAACACCTATTTTCACAATTCTGTCATATAGGTAAAAAAGCCCCTGAAACACAAAGGCCGGCCCCAAGGGGCCGGCCTTCTTCCCTTCTACTTACAAGCTAGGGAATGCGAACTGCGAAGCTTCATGGCTCGCCCGTTGTGGCCAGCGCTGGGTAATGGCCTTGCGACGGGTGTAGAAACGCACGCCATCCGGACCATACGCATGCAAGTCGCCGAACAGCGAGCGCTTCCAGCCGCCAAAGCTGTGATAAGCCACCGGTACCGGCAGCGGTACGTTGACGCCGACCATACCGACTTCGATTTCGTCGCAGAACAGCCGTGCCGCTTCCCCATCACGGGTAAAGATGCAGGTGCCGTTGCCATACTCGTGATCGTTGATCAGCTGCATCGCCTCTTCCAGGCTGTTAACCCGGACAACACACAGCACCGGCCCGAAGATCTCTTCTTTATAGATGCGCATTTCTGGCGTGACGTTATCAAACAGGCAGCCACCCAGGAAGAAACCTTCCTCATGACCCGCCACGCTCAGACCACGACCATCGACCACCAAAGAAGCACCCGCCGAAACACCGTCTTCTATATAGCCACTGACTTTGTCGCGAGCCTGACCGGAAACCAGCGGCCCCATGTCCAGACCGCATGAAGTCCCGGCACCGATTTTCAGCGCCTTGATCTGCGGTACCAGTTTGGCCACCAGCGCATCCGCCACCTGGTCACCGACGCACACAGCCACCGAGATCGCCATGCAACGCTCACCGCAGGAACCATAAGCCGCCCCCATCAGTGCGCTGACCGCGTTATCCAGATCCGCATCCGGCATCAGCACCGCATGGTTCTTCGCGCCACCCAGTGCCTGAACGCGTTTGCCGCGCTTGGTGCCTTCGGCGTAGATGTATTCGGCAATCGGCGTCGAACCAACGAAGCTCAACGCTTTGACTTCCGGCGCTTCGATCAGCGCATCCACCGCAGCCTTGTCGCCGTGCACCACACTCAGCACACCTTTAGGGAGGCCGGCTTCCAGCAACAATTGAGCGATCAACAGCGTTGAGCTTGGATCACGCTCGGAGGGCTTGAGGATGAAGCAGTTGCCGCAGACGATTGCCAGCGGATACATCCACAGCGGCACCATGGCCGGGAAGTTGAACGGCGTAATACCGGCCACCACGCCCAACGGCTGGAAGTCCGACCATGCATCAATGTTCGGGCCAACGTTACGGCTGTATTCGCCCTTGAGGATTTCCGGTGCGGCGCAAGCGAACTCGACGTTCTCGATTCCGCGCTTCAGTTCACCAGCAGCATCTTCCAGCGTCTTGCCGTGTTCTTCGCTGATCAGTTGAGCGATACGTGCTTCGTTCTGCTCCAGCAATTGCTTGAAGCGGAACATCACCTGCGCACGCTTGGCCGGCGGAGTGTTACGCCAGGCCGGGAACGCAGCCTTGGCCGAGTCGATGGCTTTTTGAATGGTTTCGCGGCTGGCCAATGGCAGCTTGTGGATCGCCTGGCCAGTAGACGGGTTGAACACGTCAGCTGTGCGACCGTCTTCGGTCACCAGTTCGCCATTGATCAAATGCGGGATAAGGCTCATGCGGGGCTCCTGAAAAGTTGTCCACAGGCGCCCTTCAAGGGGCGCCTCTATATAGAAGGGAAAAATCAGTCGATTTTGTTCAGCACTTCGCCGACCGCGTCGAACAGACGATCAAGGTCTTGCGGCTTGCTGTTGAAGGTTGGGCCGAACTGCAGGGTGTCGCCGCCGAAGCGCACGTAGAACCCGGCTTTCCACAGGGCCATGCCGGCTTCGAACGGACGCACAATGGCGTCGCCGTCACGAGGCGCGATCTGGATCGCACCGGCCAGGCCGTAGTTACGGATATCGATGATGTTTTTCGAACCCTTCAAACCGTGCAGCGCATTTTCAAAATGCGGCGCGACTTCGGCCACGCTCTGCACCAGGTTTTCCTTTTGCAGCAGGTCGAGTGCTGCCAGGCCAGCGGCGCAAGCCACCGGGTGCGCGGAATAGGTGTAGCCGTGCGGGAATTCCACCGCGTACCCCGGCGTCGCCTGGTTCATGAAGGTCTGGTAGATCTCGGAGCTGGCAATCACCGCGCCCATCGGAATCGCGCCGTTAGTGACTTGCTTGGCGATGCACATCAGATCCGGGGTCACGCCGAAGCTGTCGGCGCCGAACATCGAACCGGTACGGCCGAAACCGGTGATCACTTCGTCGAACACCAGCAGGATGTTGTGCTGATCGCAGATCTCGCGCAGACGCTTCAGGTAACCCTGTGGTGGAACCAGCACGCCAGCGGAACCAGCCATTGGCTCGACGAATACCGCCGCGATGTTCGAAGCATCATGCAACTCGATCAGCTTGAGCAGTTCATCCGCCAGGGCGATACCGCCCTCTGTCGGCATGCCACGGGAATAGGCATTGCTCGCCAGCAAGGTGTGCGGCAGGTGATCGACGTCCATCATCGCCTGACCGAACATTTTGCGGTTGCCGTTCACGCCACCGAGGCTGGTGCCGGCGATGTTCACGCCGTGATAACCACGGGCACGGCCGATCATCTTGGTCTTGGTGGCCTGGCCTTTCAGACGCCAGTAAGCACGAACCATCTTCACCGCCGTGTCAGCGCACTCGGAGCCCGAGTCAGTGAAGAACACGTGATTGAGATTGCCCGGGGTCAGGTCGGTGATTTTCTCAGCCAGCTGGAACGACAGCGGATGGCCATACTGGAAACCTGGCGAGTAATCGAGGGTGCCCAACTGCTTGGAGACCGCTTCCTGAATTTCCTTGCGGGTATGCCCAGCGCCGCAGGTCCACAAACCAGAGAGCGAGTCGTAAACCTTGCGGCCCTTGTCATCTATCAGCCAACTGCCTTCAGCCGCCACGATCAGTCGCGGATCGCGCTGGAAATTACGGTTGGCGGTGTAGGGCATCCAGTGAGCATCGAGCTTGAGCTGGCTGGCCAGGGAAGTCGGGTTGTTTTCAGGCAAGTTCATGGGCAAAACCTCGCAGGGCAATAAGCGGCATAGAGATCAAAAGCGTTCTTGCAGCTAAATTGCCATGGGGATAAAGTCGGTGAAATCCAACTCTTCTAACGTTCAGTCAGGTAACCACTAAACTATGAGCAGCCGTCGCCCCGATCCGCTGGCGCAAGTCAGTGACTTTGATATCCGCCTGCTTCGGATTTTTCGCAGTGTGGTGGAGTGCGGCGGCTTCTCGGCAGCGGAGTCGGTGCTGGGAATCGGTCGCTCGGCCATCAGCCAGCAAATGAGCGATCTGGAACAGCGCCTGGGTCTGCGTTTATGCCAAAGGGGTCGCGCCGGATTTTCCCTGACCGAGGAAGGCCGCGAGGTCTATCAATCTGCGTTGCAGCTATTAAGCGCGCTGGAAAGTTTTCGCACCGAGGTCAACGGCCTGCACCAACATCTGCGCGGCGAATTGACCATCGGCCTGACCGACAATCTGGTCACCCTGCCCCACATGCGCATCACCCACGCCTTGGCGCAATTGAAGGAACGCGGGCCGGACGTGCAGATTCAGATCCGCATGATCGCGCCCAATGAAGTCGAACAAGGCGTGCTCGACGGTCGATTGCATGTCGGCGTGGTACCGCAAGCCAGCGCGCTGTCCGGGCTGGAATATCAACCGCTCTATAGCGAACGCTCGCTGCTGTATTGCGCGGTCGGTCATCCGTTGTTTTATGTCGACGATAAACAACTGGATGACGAGCGCCTCAATAGCCAGGACGCGATCGCGCCGACTTTCCGTTTGCCCGCGGAAATCCAGGCCCATTACCAGGCGCTCAATTGCACCGCCAGTGCCTCGGACCGGGAAGGCATGGCGTTCCTGATCCTCACCGGACGCTACATCGGCTATCTGCCGGACCACTACGCCAGCCTCTGGGTGCAGCAAGGCCGATTGCGCGCGCTGAAACCAGTGGTGCGTTTTTATGACCTGAGCCTCGCATCAGTCACCCGCAAGGGCCGTCGCCCGCATTTGGTGCTGGAAAGTTTCCTGGAGAGTCTGGCTGCGACACGCTAGGTTTTATCGCGTCAGGACTTGTCTGATGCCTGTGGGTGCGCTATCAACGCACTGGTTGCACCCACCCACTTGTCCGGAAGTGCCTATGACCTTTGAAGTCCCCGCTCACGGCGGCAAACCTGCCAGCCGCATTCGTCAGAAGAACGAAGAGACCATCATCAAAGCCGCCGAAGACGAGTTCGCCCGTCACGGGTTCAAAGGCACCAGCATGAACACCATTGCCCTGAATGCCGGATTGCCCAAGGCGAATCTGCATTACTACTTCACCAACAAGCTCGGTTTGTACGTGGCGGTGTTGAGCAACATCCTCCAATTATGGGACAGCACCTTCAACACCCTGACCTTTGATGATGATCCGGCCGAAGCGCTGACACGTTACATCCGCGCCAAGATGGAATTCTCCCGTCGTCAGCCGCAAGCCTCGCGGATCTTCGCGATGGAAGTCATCAGCGGCGGCGAATGCCTGACCGAGTATTTCAACCAGGACTATCGCGCCTGGTTCCAGGGTCGGGCGGGCGTGTTCCAAGCGTGGATCGACGCCGGAAAAATGGACCCGGTCGACCCGGTAAACCTGATCTTCCTGTTGTGGGGCAGTACCCAGCATTACGCCGATTTCGCCACGCAGATCTGCCGTGTCAGCGGTCGCACCAAGTTGACCAAGCAGGACATGGAAGACGCCGGCAACAACCTGATCCGCATCATTCTCAAGGGCTGCGGCCTGACGCCAACAATCTAAGACTCTTATGCCTTTTACCCTCAGCGGTTTTTGCGAGTACCGCGAAGAGATTCGCAAAAGCCGCTTCATCACCTTCGCCGCGCCGATCAGTAGCCCTGCTGAAGCCCAGGCGTTCATCGAACAGCACAGCGATTTGAATGCCTCGCACAATTGCTGGGCCTGGAAACTTGGCGACCAATACCGCAGCACTGACGATGGCGAGCCTGGTGGCACCGCTGGCCGACCGATTCTGGCGGCAATCGACGCGCAGGATTGCGATCAGGTCGCCGTGCTGGTGATTCGTTGGTATGGCGGCATTCAACTCGGCACCGGCGGCCTCGCCCGGGCGTATGGCGGCGGCGCCAATAAGTGCCTGCAAGCGGCGGCAAAGGTTGAGTTGATCAGTCGGGTGCCAGTGAGTTGTGCCTGTGCTTTTGCAGAGTTGCCGCTGGTGAAGCTTCGGGTGGCGGAACTGGGTGGATTGGTTGTGGAAGAAACCTTCACGGCCAACGGCGTGGAACTGCAATTGGCGATCGGCGAAAGCCAGATCGATACCCTGCAAACGCAGCTGGCGGATTTGAGCCGCGGACGCATTTTGTTGCAGCACTAATCGCACCAATAACGTTCGCAGCCCTTTCGTCGAACCAGTGCATTTGCCCACATCTACTGTGCACCCGGCTGTGGATAACCTGAGCACACCCGGCTGTAACCCTTCTGTAATGCGGCTTTGCGGTCTTTGCTCACTTTTCGTCCAATCCGCCATCAAAAAAGCTAAATCCACGTAAAAACAATCAGTTAGAGCGGTTTATCACCTTTAGAAGAAAGCTACGCAGTGCTTATGCCCGAGCTTCGGGCTTGCGCACAAATACTGTGGAGCAATCTGTGGATAACCCGTTCATGGCTGTCGCCGTCCCCTGTCCGGTATGGCTTGCCGTCAGTTGCTCGTTTTTTGACCAAACACCCTGAGCAAAACCGGAGCCTGATCAACGGCTTTGCCCTCAAGTGGTGCCGGGGTCGGGATCGATATAGGGCGAGGCGCCGTCCTCAAAGCCTTTATCTGTAACGCTTTTGATTTTTCCTGACTCAATGGCCAGGAAATTGCTTTATCCACCGGCATCACTTCACTCGACCCGAGCCTGTCATGCCCAACCCCGTGCCGATCTCCGATCCAACACCTCGTCTGCAACTGCGCAGAATCAGCAAGCGCTACCCCGATTGCCTGGCCAACGATGCCATCGACTTGAGCATAGCCCCTGGCGAAATCCATGCCCTGCTTGGCGAAAACGGCGCGGGCAAAAGTACGCTGATGAAGATCATCTACGGCGTCACCCATGCGGACTCGGGAGAGATGATCTGGCAAGGGCAACCCGTGACGATGCGCAACCCGGCTCAGGCTCGGGGTCTTGGAATCGGCATGGTGTTCCAGCATTTCTCGCTGTTCGAGACCCTGAGCGTGGCGCAAAACATAGCCTTGGCGATGGGCGCGGAGGCTGGCACACCGAAACAGCTTGAGCCAAAGATTCGTGAAGTCTCCCGGCGCTATGGCATGGCGCTGGAGCCGGAGCGACTTATCCACAGCCTGTCGATCGGCGAACGCCAGCGGGTGGAAATCATTCGTTGCCTGATGCAGGACATCCGTCTGCTGATTCTCGATGAGCCAACCTCGGTACTGACCCCGCAGGAAGCCGACGAATTGTTCGTCACCTTGCGCCGACTGGCTGCCGAGGGCTGCAGCATTCTGTTTATCAGCCACAAACTCGGTGAAGTTCGCGCGTTGTGCCATAGCGCCACGGTGTTGCGCAGCGGTCAGGTGGCCGGGCATTGCGTGCCGGCCGAGTGTTCGGATCGGCAACTGGCGCAGTTGATGGTTGGCGAAGCCGCTGCGCTGATTACGGATTATCCGAAAGTCACTGGCGCTAATGCATTCCTGAACGTGACGGGATTGTCCTGGCACAACCCGGACCCGTTCGGCTGCTCGCTGAATGACATTGACCTGCAAGTGCGCAGCGGCGAAATCGTCGGCATCGCCGGGGTCGCGGGCAATGGTCAGGAGGAGTTGCTGGCCCTGCTCAGTGGCGAAGAACCGCTAAGCCGCAACGACGGCGCAACGATCAGTTTCGCCGGGCAACCGGTGGCGCACTTGCGGCCGGATGCACGGCGCAAACTGGGCCTGGCCTTCGTCCCCGCCGAACGTCTGGGCCATGGCGCGGTGCCGGATTTGAGCCTGGCGGACAACGCCCTGCTCACTGCCTTTCAACAAGGGCTGGTCAGCAACGGCCTGATCCAGCGTGGCAAGGTCGAAACCCTGGCCAAAGAAATCATCCATCGCTTCGGGGTGAAGACGCCCGATACCCAGACACCAGCCCGCAGCCTGTCCGGCGGCAACTTGCAGAAATTCATCCTCGGCCGGGAAATCCTGCAGCAACCGAAACTGCTGGTGGCCGCACACCCGACCTGGGGGGTGGACGTCGGCGCCGCCGCGACCATTCACCGAGCGCTGATTGCCTTGCGCGACGCCGGTGCAGCGATCCTGGTGATCTCCGAAGACCTCGACGAACTGTTCCAGATCAGCGACCGCCTCGGCGCTTTGTGCAGTGGTCGATTGTCGCCGCTCAAGGCCACGCTCGACACGCGCCTGATCGATGTCGGCGGCTGGATGGCCGGCCAGTTCGACGGCCCTCAATCACGTGCAACGGTTTAACGGAGTTTCACATGCTGCTTTCTCTCGAACCCCGTGGCCAGCAATCGCGCCTGATGCTGTGGTGCTCGCCATTGCTGGCGGCTGTCCTGACGTTGGGCTGTGGCTCGCTGCTGTTTATCGCGCTGGGTCATGACCCGTTGCTGACCTTGCACACGTTGCTGATCGCACCGATCAGCGACCTGTATGGCGTCTCCGAACTGCTGGTCAAAGCGCTGCCGATTCTGCTTTGTGCATTGGGTTTGGCGGTGGCGTACCAAGCACGAATCTGGAACATCGGCGCCGAAGGTCAGTTGCTGCTTGGCGCGCTGGCCGGCAGTGCGCTGGCGGTGAACATCATCGGCATGCAAACTCGCTGGGCGCTGGTGTTGATCCTGCTCGTCGGCACCCTGGCCGGTGCCGCGTGGGCCGGGCTGACAGCGTGGTTGCGCACGCGTTTCAATGCCAATGAAATCCTCACCAGCATCATGCTCAATTACATCGCCCTGAACCTGTTGCTGTTCTGCGTGCATGGGCCGCTGAAGGATCCGGCCGGGTTCAACTTTCCCGAATCAGCGATGTTCGGTGATGCCAGTCGTTTGCCGTTGCTGATGGAGGATGGTCGAGTCCACATGGGCGTGTATTTCGCCTTGCTCGCGTTGGTGGCGGTGTGGGTGTTGCTGCAGAAAAGTTTTATCGGGTTCCAGATCAAAGTGCTCGGGCTGGACAAGCGCGCAGCGGGGTTCGTCGGCTTTCGCGAGAAGCGGCTGATCTGGCTGGCGCTGTTGATCAGCGGAGGGTTGGCGGGGCTCGCCGGTGTGTGTGAAGTCACCGGGCCGATCGGCCAATTGGTGCCGCAGGTGTCGCCGGGTTACGGCTATGCGGCGATCACCGTGGCGTTTCTCGGGCGACTCAATCCCATCGGTATTCTGTTTTCCAGTCTGCTGATGGCGCTGCTGTACATCGGCGGCGAGAGCGCGCAGATGAGCATGAATCTGCCGCAAGCAATCACCCAATTGTTCCAGGGAATGATGCTGTTTTTCCTGCTGGCCAGTGACGTGCTGATTCTCTACCGACCGCGCTTGAACCTGCGCGGGTCCCGTCGTGCACAAGCCACCGCCGTACAAGCAGGAGCGCTGTGATGGATATCGATCTGCTGAGCAACATTTTCTACGCCATGGTCCGCTGCGGCACGCCGTTGCTGTTGGTGGCTTTGGGTGAATTGATCTGTGAAAAGAGCGGAGTCCTCAATCTCGGTCAGGAGGGGATGATGCTGTTTGGCGCGGTGATCGGTTTTATCGTCGCGCTGAACAGCGGCAACCTGTGGCTCGGTGTGTTGCTGGCGATGCTGGCCGGGATGCTGTTGTCGTCGTTGTTTGCGCTGGTGGCGCTGGTGTTCAACGCCAATCAGGTGGCCACCGGGTTGGCGCTGACGATCTTCGGTGTGGGCCTGTCGACCTTTGTCGGCGCGGCGTGGGTCGGTAAACCGCTGGCAGGTTTTGAGCCGGTGGCGATTCCTTATTTGAGTGAAATCCCGCTGATCGGGCGGATGTTGTTTGCGCAGGATTTGCTGGTGTACCTGTCGTTCGCGCTGTTTGCGCTGGTGGCCTGGGTGATTGTGAAAAGTCGCGTGGGGCTGATCATTCAGGCGGTCGGGGAAAACCCGGATGCAGCCAGTGCCATGGGCTTGCCGGTGTTGGGCGTGCGCACGCTGGCGGTGCTGTTTGGCGGGGCGATGGCTGGATTGGCCGGGGCTTATTTGTCGCTGGCCTACACGCCGATGTGGGCGGAAAACATGAGCGCCGGGCGCGGCTGGATTGCCTTGGCGCTGGTGGTGTTTGCCAGTTGGCGGGTGTGGCGGTTGCTGCTGGGGGCGTATCTGTTCGGACTCGCCAGCATCCTGCATTTGGTGGCGCAGGGGTTGGGGCTGGCGATTCCGTCGAGTCTGCTGGCGATGCTGCCGTATGTCGCGACCATTGTGGTGTTGGTGTTGTTGTCCCGGGATGCGCTGCGCACGCGGTTGTATGCGCCGGTGTCGTTGGGGAAACCGTGGCAGGCCGGGCATTAGTGGCTGGCCGGGCGGGCCTATTCGCGAGCAAGCCCGCTCCCACATTTGGACCGAGTCGAGCCTGGATTTTGTGATCAACCCACATCTACCGTGGGAGCGGGCTTGCTCGCGAAGGCGCCCTCACGGGCAACACCTGAACAACGCCCCACGCCAATTCAAAGATCAAGAAGATCACCAATATCGAACTGGCACCGTGGGCCAAGGCATAGAGCTGCCAAGCCGAAAACAGAAATCTGCCGACTGCGTCATACCGCCCATACACCTGCTGCGGATCACGAATCCGCAGCACCGCCCACACGCAGACAATCGACCCCAACAGATTGGCCATCAGCATGTGCATCGGCTCAAACGGCGGCAGCTCGCCAGGCAAATTGAACGCCTGACTCACACTCAACAAAACTCCATGTAACGCCGAAAAACTCCACGGCGTGACAAACGCCACCATGACGATCAAGTCATACCAGGCGCTACCCTTCACCAACTGGCGATATTGCGTTGAAGTCCACATCCGTCTTGCTCCATAAATTCAGGGAGCAACAAGGCTAAAGCCTGGAGTATGCTCCAGGGTCAAGCCCTCTCGAGACGTCATGATGCGCATCGGTGAATTAGCCCAGGCCAGCGCCGTCAGCCGCGACACGCTGCGCTTCTACGAGCAGCGCGGGTTGATTGCGGCGCAACGCAGCGCCAACGGTTATCGCGACTATCCGGCGGACATGGTGCAACTGGTGCTGTACATCAAGACCGCTCAGCGGCTGGGCTTTACCCTCGGCGAGATCGGTAACAGCGTCGCCGCGTTATGGCAGTCGCCCGATCCGGACAGCGCCGTCACGCAATTGCTGCAAGACAAACTCAAACTGATCGAAACCCGAATGGACGAACTCGGCGCGCTGCGTCAGGAGTTGCAGCAACGGCTCGGTCAACGTTGTCCATTGAATCCGTGATCCTCATTTATCAAGGAAGCCACTCATGTCTACGGCAAAAACCGCACTCATCATCGGCGCCTCCCGGGGCGTGGGCCTCGGTCTGGTGAAAACCCTGCTGGCCGACGGCTGGCAGGTCACCGCCACCGTGCGCAACCCGCAGAACGCCGAAGCCTTGCAGGCCTTGGGCACGGTGCGGATCGAAAAACTCGACATGGACGACCAGCAGGCGGTCATCGCCCTGAGCCAACAACTCAAGGGCGAAGTGTTCGACCTATTGTTCGTGAATGCCGGGGTCAAGGGGCCGGAGGTTCAGACACCGGGCGGCGCGACGTTGGCCGAGGTCGGTCAATTGTTCTTCACCAACGCCGTGGCGCCGATCAATCTGGCCCAGCGTTTTGTCGGGCAGATTCGTCCGGCTACCGGCGTGCTGGCGTTCATGAGTTCGGTGCTGGGCAGCGTGACCATGCCGGATGCGCCGGAGCTGGCGCTGTACAAGGCCAGCAAAGCCGCGCTGAACTCGATGACCAACAGCTTCGTCACTCAGTTGGGCGAGCAGAAACTCACCGTGCTGTCGCTGCATCCGGGTTGGGTGAAGACCGACATGGGCGGTGAAGGCGCTGACATCGATGTGGGCACCAGTACGCGCGGCTTGGTCGATCAGGTGAATGCGTACACCGGCAAGGGCGGGCATCACTTCGTGAACTACAGAGGCGAAACCATTCCCTGGTAAGCACCGCCGTCCCAATGTGTGTGGGCTTGCTCGCGAAGGCGGAGTGTCAGTTGACATCAATGTTGCCTGACACACCGCCTTCGCGAGCAAGCCCGCTCCCACAAGGTTATTTATCGTCCTGTCGGGCCGGGCTTGCTCCCAGCTTACTTTTGTTTGAAACTCCGCACCTCGTCCCCGCGACGACCCTGGATCAGCAGACAGGGTAATCACTGAGCTGGCTAACCTGAACCCAACTTTCAGAGGAGCCGGCCAACATGCCTGCGACCCGTACCTGGTTAAAAAATCCCCTCGCAATCTTCACTGCCAATGGTCTCGATGCCCGTGGCGGCCTGGTGCTGCAAGACGGTTTGATCGTCGAAATGCTCGCCGCTGGTCAGCAACCGTCTGCGCCCTGTGGACAAGTGTTCGATGCCCGCGAGCATGTGATCCTGCCGGGACTGATCAACACCCATCACCACTTCTATCAAACCCTGACCCGCGCCTGGGCGCCGGTGGTCAATCAGCCGTTGTTCCCGTGGCTGAAAACCCTCTACCCGGTCTGGGCCCGCCTCACCCCTGAAAAGCTCGCCCTCGCCAGCAAAGTCGCGTTGGCCGAATTGCTGCTGTCTGGCTGCACCACCGCGGCCGATCACCACTACCTGTTTCCGCAAGGCCTGGAAAATGCGATCGACGTACAAGTCGAAAGCGTTCGCGAACTGGGTATGCGCGCCATGCTGACGCGCGGATCCATGAGCCTCGGCGAAAAGGACGGCGGCCTGCCGCCGCAGCAGACCGTGCAGGAAGGCGAAGTGATTCTCGCCGACAGCCAACGCTTGATCGCCGAGTACCACGAGCGTGGCGACGGCGCGCAAATCCAGATCGCCCTGGCGCCCTGCTCACCGTTCTCGGTGACTCCGGAAATCATGTCGGCCAGCGCCGAACTGGCGAACAAACTCGACGTGCGCCTGCACACCCATCTGGCCGAAACCCTCGACGAAGAAGACTTCTGCCTGCAACGTTTCGGCTTGCGCACCGTGGATTACCTGGACAGCGTCGGTTGGCTCGGCCCGCGCACCTGGCTCGCTCATGGCATTCACTTCAACCCGGATGAAATCGCTCGCCTCGGTGCCGCCGGCACCGGTATTTGCCATTGCCCGAGTTCGAACATGCGCCTGGCTTCCGGCATCTGCCCGACGCTGGACCTGACGGCTGCGGGTGCATTACTGGGCTTGGGCGTGGACGGTTCGGCGTCCAACGATGCGTCGAACATGATGCTGGAAACCCGTCAGGCGCTGTACATTCAACGGCTGCGTTATGGCGCCGAGAAGATCACGCCGGAGTTGGTGCTGGGGTGGGCGACCAAGGGTTCGGCGCAGTTGCTGGGCCGTACCGATATCGGCGAACTGGCAGTGGGCAAGCAGGCGGATCTGGCGCTGTTCAAGCTCGATGAGCTGCGGTTCTCCGGCAGTCATGATCCGGTGTCGGCGTTGCTGCTGTGCGGCGCTGATCGGGCGGATCGGGTGATGGTCGGGGGCAAGTGGCGAGTGATCGATGGGCAGGTTGAAGGGCTGGATTTGAAGGGGTTGATTGCCGATCACAGCCAGGCGGCTCGGCAGCTAATCGCCGGTACCTGACACAACACAAATCAAAACTGGGAGCGAGCTTGCTCGCGAAGAGGGAGTGTCAGTCGACATTACTGTTGAATGACAAACCGCATTCGCGAGCAAGTCGAATCGTCGCACCGCCGCTCCCACATTGATTCTGTGGTGCGTTCAAAGCCCAAGCAGCGACAACATGATAAATGTCGCAAACAGCACAAAGTGGGTCATGCCTTCGATGGCATTGGTTTCGCCATCGTTGAGATTGATCGCGCTGACTATCAGGGTGAGGAAGACCATCACGGTCTGCACCGGGGTCATCGCCATCTGGAATGGCTGGCCGGTGTAAAGCGCCATTGCTTCCATCACCGGCACCGTCAGGATGACCGTCGACAGTGACGCGCCCATGGCGATGTTGACCACCGACTGCATACGGTTGGCCAGTGCCGCCCGCAACGCCGTCAGAATCTCCGGGGCCGCCGAGATCGCCGCCACCAGGATCGCCGTGATCACCGGCGGTGCGCCCGTCCCTTCCAGGCCCAGGTCGAGGGTTTTGGACATCACTTCGGCCAATGCGCCGATCACCACCACGCCGAACACCAATGTCCCAATACTCAACCCCAGATTGATGGGTTCAGGTTCTTCCTCCGGGACTTTCTTGCGGCGTTTTTCCGGGTAGCTGTAGCTGAAGAAATAACTGTGCGGCCCGACCTGCATGCGCAGGAACAGGGTGTAGAGCACGACCATCGCACCAATGGTGAACGCCGAATAGAGTTTCCAGCTGGCCTCGGGAATGAACTCCGGCACCACCATGGAAACGCCCATGGCGGTGAGGATCATCGCGCTGTAACTGCGCGCCGAGTCATCGTTGTAGGACTGTTCGCCATGCTTGAGCCCGCCCATCAACGCGGCCAGGCCGAGGATGCCGTTGATGTCGAGCATCACCGCCGAATAAATCGTGTCGCGCACCAGGGTCGGCGAGGCTTCGTTGCTCATCATGATCGCCAGGATCACCACTTCCACCAGCACGGCGGCCAGGGTCAGGATCATCGTGCCGTAGGGGTCACCGACTTTTTCCGCGAGCAACTCGGCGTGATGGGCGACGCGCATGGAGGCGGCGACGATGAAGGCGATCAGTACGAGGCCGGCGGTCAGCGCAATGGGTTGGCCGCTGTGCAGCATCCAGTGTTCCAGCGGATAAGCGACGACAGCGGCGATCACGGCCAGCAGCAGAAACTTTTCTTGCTTGAGGAGTGTGAGCATTGCGGGCCTTTTTGCCGTGTGAAGCGAAACCAGGGTGATGAGCTAATGACTGCGGGGCGGCGCTAACGTTTCGTTACACCTTAGCGCACCAGTGGATGGCAGCCGTGTCAGGCCATGCACTTTTATCGGCCTCAAGGGCCTCATCGCGAGCAAGCTCGCTCCCACATGACCTGCACAAATCCTGTGGGAGCGAGCTTGCTCGCGATGGCTGTTACGCGATCTCGAGCCATTTGTTGTCCTGTTGGTCAGTAATTTGCATTGGCCTTGCCAACCTCACAACACCATGGAGTTCGAATTCATGCACAAACGTCCGTTGAAGAAGCTGCTTTGCGCCGTCGCCGCAGCCATCAGTCTGAGCACCACCCTGACCGCCAGTGCCGCCGACCCGCTGAAAGTCGGCTTCGTCTACATCGGTCCGATTGGCGACCACGGCTGGACGTATCAGCATGAACAAGGGCGCAAGGTGCTGGCCGAGAAATTCGGCAACCAGATCACCACCAACTATGTGGAAAACGTCGCTGAAGGCGCCGACGCGGAGCGGGTGATTCGCAACATGGCCAAGGACAAGTACGACCTGATCTTCACCACGTCCTTCGGCTACATGAACCCGACGCTGAAAGTCGCCAAACAATTTCCCAAGGTGACCTTCGAACACGCCACCGGCTACAAGCAGGACAAGAACCTCGGCACCTACCTGGCACGCACGTATGAAGGTCGCTATGTCGGCGGTTTTCTCGCGGCGAAGATGACCAAGACCAAGAAGATCGGTTACGTCGCGTCCTTCCCGATCCCGGAAGTGATCCGCGACATCAACGCCATTCAACTGGCCCTGAACAAGTACAACCCCGGCACCGAGATCAAAGTGGTGTGGGTCAATTCCTGGTTCGATCCGGGCAAAGAGGCCGATGCCGCCAACGCGTTGATCGATCAGGGCGTGGACGTGGTGTTCCAGCACACCGACAGCCCGGCGCCGATCCAGGCGGCTGAACGTCGCGGCGTGTATGCCGTGGGCTACGCTTCGGACATGGCGCACTTCGGGCCGAAAGCGGTGCTGACGTCCATCGTCAACGACTGGGGCCCGCACTACATTCAGGCGACCCAAAGCGTGCTCGACCACACGTGGAAGTCGCAGGATTACTGGGGTGGTTTGAAGGAAGGTACGGTTGAGTTGCCGATCAGCGATCTGGTGCCAGCGCCGGTGAAAGCCGAGGCAGAGCAGATCATTGCCGACATCAAAAGCGGTGCTTTCCACCCGTTCACCGGACCGATCAAGGATCAGGCAGGCGTTGAGAAAATCGCGGCGGGTGCGACGGCCAGCAATGCGGAACTGGCATCGATGAACTACTACGTTGAAGGCATGAAGGCCGACATTCCGAAGTAACTGCTGCGCCACACACAATCCACTGTGAGCGGCGGTGCGACGATTCGACTTGCTCGCGAAGAGGGAGTGTCAGTCAACATTTATGTATCTGACACTCCGCCTTCGCGAGCAAGTCGAATCGTCGCACCGCCGCTCCCACAGTGGACTTTCAGCGTTCTTGAGGACTGCGCATGAACCAACTCCCGATCATCGACATCGCCCCGCTCTACAGCAATAACCCATCCGCCTGGCAATCAATCGCCACGCAAATCGACCATGCCTGCCGCAAGTGGGGCTTTTTCTATATCAAGGGGCACCCGATCAGCGCCGTGCGTATTAACGCCGTGCTCGACAGCGCCCAACGTTTCTTCGCCCTGCCCGCCGCCGAAAAACTCAAGATCGACATCACTCAAACCCGCCACCACCGCGGTTACGGCGCAATCGCCACCGAACAACTCGACCCGAGCAAACCCAGCGACCTGAAAGAAACCTTCGACATGGGCCTGCACCTGCCGGCCGATCACCCTGAGGTGCTGACGGAAAAACCGCTGCGCGGCCCCAACCGTCATCCGTCGATGCCCGGCTGGGAGTCGCTGATGGAGCAGCACTACGTCGACATGCAGGCCTTGGCCTTAACCCTGTTACGGGCCATAACCGTGGCGCTGGGCATCGAGCGCGACTTTTTCGACACCCGCTTCGTTGAGCCGGTCAGCGTGCTGCGGATGATTCATTACCCACCGCGCCACACCGCCAGTTCCGAAGAGCAGCAAGGCGCCGGCGCCCACACCGATTACGGTTGCATCACCCTGCTGTATCAAGATGCCATCGGCGGCCTGCAAGTGCGAAACGTTAAAGGCGAGTGGATCGATGCACCGCCGATCGACGGCACGTTCGTGGTCAACCTCGGCGACATGATGGCGCGCTGGAGCAACGACCGTTACCTGTCGACGCCTCACCGGGTGATCAGCCCGCTGGGCGTGGACCGTTACTCGATGCCATTCTTCGCCGAGCCGCACCCCGACACGGCCATCGAATGCCTGCCCGGCTGTCAGGATGAGCGGCACCTGGCAAAGTATCCGGCCACCACCTGCGCCGAATTCCTGCTCTCGCGCTTCGCCGAGACCTACGCCTATCGACGGGAACAGGAAGCGGTGTGATGAACCGGCTGGTCAGGTTTTGCTAATTGTTTCTACGGGCATCTGTAGAATGCTCGCCATCTGCACCTGATGAGAAAAGACTATGTACGACTGGCTGAACGCCCTGCCCAAGGCAGAACTGCACCTGCACCTTGAGGGTTCGCTGGAGCCCGAGTTGCTGTTCGCCCTGGCCGAACGCAACAAGATCGCCCTGCCGTGGAGCGACGTCGAGACCCTGCGCAAGGCCTACGCCTTCAACAACCTGCAAGAATTTCTCGACCTGTATTACCAGGGCGCCGACGTGTTGCGCACCTCTCAGGATTTCTACGACCTGACCTGGGCCTACCTGTTGCGCTGCAAGGCGCAGAACGTGATTCACACCGAACCGTTCTTCGACCCGCAGACCCACACCGACCGTGGCGTGCCGTTCGAAGTGGCGCTCAACGGCATCGCCGCCGCGTTGAAGGATGGCGAGCAGCAACTGGGCATCACCAGCGGTTTGATCCTGAGCTTCCTGCGCCACTTGAGCGAAGAAGAAGCTGAGAAAACCCTTACCCAGGCGCTGCCGTTCCGTGATGCGTTTGTCGCCGTCGGTCTGGACAGTTCGGAAATGGGTCATCCGCCGAGCAAGTTCCAGCGCGTGTTCGATCGTGCCCGTCACGAAGGCTTCCTGACCGTCGCCCACGCCGGTGAAGAAGGCCCGCCCGAGTACATCTGGGAAGCCCTCGACTTGCTGAAAGTCCAGCGCATCGACCATGGCGTGCGCGCCATCGAAGACGAGCGTTTGATGCAGCGGATTATCGACGAGCAAATCCCGCTGACCGTGTGCCCGTTGTCGAACACCAAACTCTGCGTGTTCGATCACATGTCTCAGCACAACATTCTCGACATGCTCGAGCGTGGCGTGAAAGTGACCGTGAACTCGGATGACCCGGCGTACTTCGGCGGTTATGTCACCGAGAACTTCGACGCGCTGTACACCCATTTGGGTATGACTCAGGATCAGGCCAAGCGTTTGGCGCAGAACAGCCTGGATGCCAGATTGGTCAAACCTTAAAGTCAAAAGATCGCAGCCTTCGGCAGCTCCTACAGGGTGTACACATAACCTTGTAGATACTCTGTTCACGGTCAAGCTTTCGCGAGATGTTTTTCGCTAAAAAGCTTGGCCGTATTAAATTCTTCTCCGGAGCGCATGCATGCCCATAACCCGGTTAGGTATTTGCGCATGACCGCACCGATGGCCTGCATTTTCTTCTTGCCGCGCGCTACCAGAGCCTCGTAGAAGGCCTTCACATTCTCATCACAACGAATTGCCGTCATCGCCGGCATGAACATCGCTGCGCGCAAGTAAGCATTACCGCATTTGGACATTCGCCCTGGTCGGTTCACGCTGGTGCCTGACTGGGTCAACCTGACATCCAGGCCTGCATAGCGGCTTACCTGCGCCGATTTAAGCGTTACCGGAAGGGTCGTCAGCTCAGCCAGTGCGGCGATGGCTGAGGCTTCTCCAACGCCGGGGGCCGCCATCATGCAGCGAAACTGCAAACTCAGATCCGGGCATTTGGCGATGGCATCACGTGCGGCTTTCTTCAAGCGATCAATCCGTGTGTCCAGCCCTGCAATCGCCTCTTTCTCATCCTCGATCAGCAGCTCCACACTCGTTTCTGTCGCTTGTAGCGCGTGTAATTCGTTTTTGGCTCGTGTTCGATGACCAATCAGCCGATTGATATGGCGGCCAATCGCACGCAGCGTCATTTGATCGGCAGTAGGCGCAACCCAAAGCCTGGGAGTCATGCGCTCGCCATATTCAGCCAGCAATTGAGCGTCTATCTGGTCAGTTTTGCTGTTTTGCAGCATCAATTTTGCAAAATTGTGGAAGCTTTTGGGGTTGATCACCGAGACCGGCAGGCCGGCGGCGTGCAACTCCAATGCAAGATCCAGGTAGTAAATGCCGGTGGCCTCCATGACCACGCTCAGCGGTTTGAGACCCAACATTTTTGTCACGGCAGCCTTACGTCCTTTGGGCGTGTGCTGAATATCCCACTGGCCTGATGTTCTACCGCTCTGCCGCCATCCCATGACAGACGTGCGCGCACCAATGTCTATGCCGACATGAGTATTCATGCTTTTCACTTCCCTGACTTTCGGTAAGATTGCTCCTGGTTCCCCCGACCTCGAACTTCATGCCACTGCAACCTTGTAATGCGAAGTCCGACTTGTCGGCTTCTCGATACTCTTCGTGGTGGGCAATGAGGCGGGGGGGCCTCTCTACAGACAAGGTCAGGAGCAAATCCTGCCTTCAGGAGCGATCGGCCTCCCCCAGAAACGCACTTGCTGTTGTATGAATCCTTGAGCGTAACCTCTCTCGTTGGAATCAAGGTCAACATACAAGGAGCTGCCGAAGGCTGCGATCTTTTTTGCATCTACCCCGCGGTGGCTTCGCTCAATTCCTCCAATGTCTTGCCCCGGGTCTCCATCCCGAACACCCACACCACCCCCGCCGCAATCGCAAAACACATCGCCCCCAGCGCAAACACCCCGCCCTGCCCGGTCATCGGGAACACCAGCCCGGTCACCATTGGCCCGAGCAACGAACCCACGCGGCCAATCGCCGAAGCGAAACCCGAGCCCGTGGCCCGCGCCGATGTCGGGTACAACTCCGGCGTGTAGGTGTAAAGCACCGCCCACATGCCGAACAGGAAAAACTGCATCAGCAGCCCCGATGCAATCAACAGGCTGACGTTGCCGCCAAATACCGCGCTCTGACCATACAGAAACGCCATCACCCCGCCGCCGAGTAACGTCACCACGCACACCGGTTTACGTCCCCAACGCTCCACCAGCCAGGCGGCCATCAGGAAACCGGGAATCCCGCCAAGGGAGATCAGCACCGTGTAATACACCGACTGGGTCACAGCAAAACCCGACTGCTGCAGCAAGGCACTGAGCCAGGACGTCAGGCCATAGAAACCCAGCAAGGCGAAGAACCAGACACTCCAGATCATCATCGTGCGCTGGCGATACAGCGGCGACCAGATCTGCCGCAACGCGGAAAAGAAGTTGCCCGGCGTACTCGCCACTCGCGGCAAGCGAATCGGCGCGGGCAACTCCGAACGCCCCAGAGATGCCCGGACTCGATCTTCGATGCGCAGCAAGACCTTGTCTGCCACGTCATGGTGCCCGGCCTGTTCCAGCCAACGCGGTGATTCGGGAATGAAAAAGCGAATCGCCAGGACAAACACCGCCGGCACCGCCAACACCAGAAAGATGTCTCGCCAGCCAATCACCGGCAGCAGGAAGTACGACAGTACGCCGGCGGCGACGAAACCCAGCGGCCAGAAACCATCCATCAGCGCAATGTAACGCCCGCGACCTTTGGCTGGAATCAGCTCCGAGAGCATCGACTGAGCGATGGGAAACTCCATGCCCATGCCGATCCCCAACAGGATTCGAAACAACGTCAGCGTTTCGACGTTCTGCGCCGTGGAGCACAGGTAGCTGGCGATCCCCCACAACACGATGCTCCACTGGAACACCGGTTTGCGGCCGAAACGGTCGGCCAGCATGCCGGACAGTGACGCCCCCACAACCATGCCGAAAAAGCTCGAACTGGCCAGCAACCCGGCCTGTGCCGTGCTCAGGCCGAACTCGGTTTTGATCGAGCCGAGCAGGAAGGTCATCATCGCCAGGTCCATGGAGTCGAAGAAAAACGCCAAGGCAATGATGATGAAAATGATCCGGTGATAACCACTGATGGGCAACCGTTCCAGTCGTTCTGCCGCGCTGAAGCCTCGTGTTTCCATGCCACATCCCCCCAATCCGAAAGTCCCCGGACGAGTGTGCGCGATAGCTGCTGGGGGTTACTGCCGGATGCGACCTGTTCGCAGCTCTGAGCGACGCCCGAAGCTTCGGACGTCGATCTCGATGCGTCTACAACGCCATTTCCAGCTCGGTTTCTTTGGCGAATCGATGGATTTCACGCTGCCCCGCGGCGGTGATCTGCAAGGCTCGCGAATCGTTGGGCAAGCTCAACCAACCTGACTGCATGAACAATTGCAGCAACGCCGCACCCAGCGATCCGCCCATGTGCGGGCGTCTTTCGCTCCAGTCCGGACAAGCGCAGGCGACTCGGCTGTTGCGATGAGCCAGCGCCTGGATGAACACACCCCGTGTCGCCAATTGCGTGGCGCCCTTGTGGGTGATCATGACCCGCTGATCGAACTGTTCGATCCAGCCTGCATCCAGCAGACGCTGGTAAAGATCGGCGGCAAGGGTGCCGCCCAAATGGTCGTCGCAAAGCCTGGCGCGCAAGAGTGACGAAGGCGCCGCCTGAGGTTTGGCGAGGGGGGGCGTGCGCTTGAAAACGTCCGGGATTTCCCGAGGCGTGCTGGCCAGGGTGGCGCTGGCCAGTGCCTCTATCGCGGCACCCACTTCAGGCGCGGCAAGACGGAAGAACCGCTTGCGGCCGCGGAATTCGACTTTCAACAGACCTCCGGCGGACAAACGCCCCAGATGCGCACTGGCCGAAGACGGTGACAGGCCGGCCAACAAGGCCAGCTCTTCGGTTTGCCGTGCCGAGCCGTCCATCAAGGCCCACATCATTGCGCTGCGCTTTGGGTCAGCCAGCAACGTGGCGATCTGGCTGATGCAAGGTGCATGTTCCATGTATTCACTCCCTGTTGAATCGTTTCGTCTACTGCTCAGAGACATCTTGACCAGTAATGTGTCGTCGGCCAAGGCGTGGAAACCGCCATAAACCGGGCAAAGCCGCCCAATCGCACAGGCCATTGCTTCGCAGGTTTCGCAAAGCCGCGGCGATTGACCATGGGGCCTGGCTGACTCGGACGTGGACTCGCCATGGCGAGATCGACGGTGCGTACATGAGGCGAGCGCTAGTATAGGCGGGTTAACCGCCGGTTCCTGCCCTTGGGAAACCATTGGTGGTGATAGTTCCTGAGTGAAATTTCGCTATTTGCCTGCGACTAATGATCGGGGCCCGATAACGTCGGAAATTGGCTACTCAAACGGGCGCAACGGCTGGCGAGCATTTCCCGCAAAAGGTTCACCGGCTTACTCAATTGTGCGCGATGGGCGCACAGCAAATTCAGCGGTGCGCGCTCACAGAGCAGTTCCGGCATGAGCACTTTCAATCGACCGGCCAGCACATCGGCCGCGACATCGAGCCAGGATTTGTAGGCGATCCCGGCACCTGCCACGGCCCACAGACGGACGACATCGGCATCATCGCTGAAACGATCACCGCTGACGGTCAGGCTGACCTCGCGTTTGCCGTCGTGGAAACTCCAATGATCGTGGACCCGGCTGCCGAGCATGAACAGCAGGCAGTTGTGCTGAGCCAGTTGCTCCAGTTGCCGAGGCTCGCCATGCCGGGCCAGGTAACTCGGAGCGGCACAGAGGACGCGGCGGTTCTGCGGGGCGATGGGCAGCGCCACCAGGCTTGAGTCTTCTGGCTCGCCGTAACGCAGGGCGATGTCCACCGGTTGGCGGAACAGGTCGGCGATGCGGTCGCCCAGCAGCAAACGCACCGTGAGTTTCGGATGTTCACGCTGAAACTCGTCCAGCCAGGGCAGCAGCAGGTTGCGGCCAAAGTCCGAAGGCGCCGAGAGCTGCAAAATCCCGCTGACCTGGTCCTGACCGCTGGCCAATAAACGGCGGCCCTCATCGAGATTGCTCAAGGCGGCCCGAGCGTATTCGAGAAATCCCTCACCTTCAGCGGTCAGCCGCAGGCTACGGGTAGAACGGGCGAGCAACCGGGCGCCGAGCTGCTGTTCGATACGCTTCAACGCCGCACTGGCTACCGCGGCCGACATGTCCATCCCGCGCGCCGCTGCTGACAGACTGCCCAGGTCCGCCGCCCGGACAAACAACTGCAAGTCATCGAAACGCAGCATTGTTCAGCCTCGATTATCAAAAAAATATTGAAAGAGACTGCTCTTTTAGCGGGTTTTATCTTGCAGAGAAATAGCCAATCATCCGTCCCATCGAATTCATCCCGTTCCCGGAGCCGAACATGTCCCAGCCTTTCACCGCTATCGCCACCCTCATCGCCAAAGCCGGCCAGCAGGACGCCCTCGAACAGCATCTGCGAGCGCTGCTGGAACCGACCCGCGCCGAGGCCGGTTGCGGTCAATACGACTTGCACCAGGACCTCGCCAATCCTCATGCCTTCTACATGATCGAAAAATGGAGCAGTGACGAAGCCCTGCAAGCCCATGACGCCAGCGCGCATATCCAGAACTTCCGCGCCAAGGCTGGCGACTTTCTCGAACACTTCGACCTCAAGCGCCTGCGCTCCATCGTCTGATCTGCCTTCTTTATTACTTCTCAGGAGCCCGTATGAAAGCCATTGCCTACTACGCCTCGTTGCCAATCAGCGACGAAAAATCTCTGCAAGACATCGAACTGCCAGAACCGGTTGCCGGCCCGCGCGACCTGTTGGTGGAAGTCAAAGCCATCTCGGTCAACCCGGTGGACACCAAGGTCCGCCAAAACGTCCAGCCTGAAGCGGGCGCGCCGAAAGTGCTGGGCTGGGACGTGGCCGGTGTGGTCAAGGCCGTTGGCAGTGAAGTCACGCTGTTCAAGGCCGGCGACAAAGTGTTCTACGCCGGGTCCATCGCCCGCGCGGGCGGCAACAGCGAGCGGCACGTGGTAGACGAGCGGATCGTCGGCCATATGCCGAAAACCCTCGGCTTCGCCGAAGCCGCCGCGCTGCCGCTGACCGCTATCACCGCCTGGGAATTGCTCTTCGAACGTCTGCAAGTGCGTGAAGGCAAGACCGATGAGGGCCAGAGCCTTTTGATCGTCGGTGCCGCTGGCGGTGTGGGGTCGATCCTCACGCAATTGGCCAGCCAGCTCACTGGACTGAAAGTCATCGGCACGGCTTCCCGCCCGCAAACCCAGAGCTGGGTTCGTGAGCTGGGTGCCGACCTGGTGATCGATCACAGCCAACCGTTGAGCGAAGAGCTCAAACGCGCGGGTGTCGATCAGGTGACCCACGTCGCCAGCCTGACCCAAACCGATCACCACCTGGATCAATTGGTCGAGGCACTGGCGCCGCAAGGCAAACTGGCCCTGATCGATGATCCGAAGGCGCTGGACGTGACCAAGCTCAAGCGCAAGAGCCTGTCGCTGCACTGGGAGTTCATGTACACCCGCTCGCTGTTCGAAACCGCAGACATGATCGAGCAGCACACATTGCTCAACCGCGTGGCTGAGCTGATCGACGCCGGGACGCTGAAGACCACGGTCGGCGAGCACTTCGGGACCATCAACGCGGCGAACCTGCGCCGTGCCCATGAGCTGCTCGAAAGTGGTAAGTCCAAGGGCAAGATTGTGCTTGAAGAGTTCTAAAGATCAAAAGATCGCAGGCTGCGCCAGCTCCTACAGGGATTTGTGTACGACCTAAACTTGCGGACTGTACGCAGATCCCTGTAGGAGCTGGCGCAGCCTGCGATCTTTTGCCGTCAGTCCGAGAGTTGACCCTTGTCACAATTGCGATCGTATTCGGGTCTACAATCGAGGCTCTGCGGCACAATCGTTTACGTGACATCTTTTACGAGAGGAGAGATCAGCAATGAAGATCCTGATAAAAGAATTGGCAAAATCCCAGTGGCAAGTCCGTCTTGACCAACACGCCGTGACGTTCCGCAGCGAAGCCGAGGCCCGCGCCTTCACCCGCACCCTCGAAGCGCGACTACAAGCACCTCATCAAATTGTTGACCGCCAGCAGCGTGCCGCTGGCTGAGTCCGCCCTCAGACCTGGGCTTGCGCCAGCGCCCGGGCATTTTGCAAACGCCGGGTGAGCATCGCCACGCTCACCACCAGAACTCCGCACAGGCTGATGACCATGGCCATCGGCATGGCGCTGCCATCGTGTAAAACACCCACCAATGCTGCTGCCCCGGCGGCGACGCTGAATTGCAGGCAACCGAGCATCGCCGATGCACTGCCGGCCCGCGCGCCCTGCCCGTTCATGGCGCAGGCCGAGGCGTTAGGCAGGATGCAACCGAGGCTGGCGATACAGACAAACAGCGGAATCAGCAACGGCCATAGCTGCGCGGTGTGCAACGAACTGACGGCCAGCAGCGCCAGACCGGCGCCGACGTAGATCCACACGGTGCGCACCAGCAGAAAAGCCGGACCACGCTTGGCCAGCAATCGCGCGTTGAGCTGCGCCACCAGAATGAAACCCGCCGCGTTGGTACCGAACAGCCAGCCGAAATGCTCGGGCGGCACGCCATACAGCTTGATGAAGACGAACGGTGAACCGGCGATGTAGGCAAACATCCCGGCGATGGCGATGCCACCGGTCAGGGCGTGGCCGAGGTAGACCGGGGCCGACAACAGTCGACCGTACTGACGTAACGCCCCCGACAACGGTTGACGCGGCACATGGGCCGGCAGACTTTCCGGCAGCCCGAGCGCCACGGCCAACCCTGCCAGCGCACTGAAACCGGTCAACACGAGAAAGATCGACTGCCAGCCCGTGGTGTTGACCAACAGCCCACCCAGCATGGGCGCAAGAATCGGCGCCAGGCCCATCACCAGCATCAGCTGCGAAAAGACCTTCGCCGAACCCACCGCATCGCATTTATCGCTGACAATCGCCCGCGCGATCACCATCCCCGCGCACCCGCCCAACGCCTGAACGAAACGTGCGCCGATCAGCCATTCGAGGTTCGGCGCATAGGCACAGGCCAGAGAGGCCGCAGTGAACAGCCCGACACCGGTCAGCAAGGGAATGCGGCGCCCAAAACGATCTGCCACCGGGCCGTAAGCCAGTTGACCGATGGACAAGCCAAGGAAATACGCCGCCAGGGTCAGCTGAACGTGTTTTTCATCGGTGCCGAAGGCGAGCGCCATCGCCGGGAAGGCCGGCAGATAGAAATCGATCGCCAGCGGACCGAAGGCGCTCAAGGCGCCAAGAATCAAAATGGAACGGAAATTCATCAGGCATCCAGTTGGACAGGGTCGGCAGCCCCACAGTCTAGCCGCGCATGGACGCCTTGAACATTCCGTTAGGTCGCTAACTATTAAAAACCACTGAATGAATGCAAAACCTGTGGGAGCGGCGGTGCGACGATTCGACTTGCTCGCGAAGACGGTGTGTCAGACAACGTTGATGGCGACTGACACACCGTCTTCGCGAGCAAGCCCGCTCCCACATGGAATTGTGTTTGGACTCAGGCGACTTTCGCCTCGTAACCTTCTTCGGTGATCACCGCGATTACCTGATCCGCCGACAAAGCGCTCTCGACGCCGACTTCTTTCGCGGCCAGATCGATACGCACGCTGGCCGCAGGATCCTTGGCTTGCAGCGCCTGGGTGATGGTTTTGACGCAGTGACCGCAGGACATGCCTTGAACGTTGAACACTTGCATGGGATGACTCCTTTCGTGAAGTTGTGTGCAGTCTCGAGCTTGCCATCATGGCAAGGTCAAGTTCTGAAGTGAGCTGCCGGGCTGGCAATCGGCGTCGTGCTCGGCCAAGCTGCGTCCATCAATGACTCGACATCAGGAGATTCAGCCATGCGCTGGTCAGCTCTCAGCCTGTTTGGCTTTCTCAGCCTATTTGCCGCGACACCTTCAGTTCAAGCCGCCGGGGAGGACTATGGCGTACTGATCATTTCCCGCGAGCGCCTGGAAGTCGCGACCTCCTGCGAGATCGGCGTGTACATTCACGATCAGCTGTCGGCGCGGTTATTCCAGGAACAAAGCACCTCGTTCAACCTGCCGCCGGGCAATGTGTCCTTGCGCCTTAAGTTGCTGCCGGGCCAGGCGCCGGGCTGCAACCCGGGCATGCTCGCACCGGGTTCACAGAACATCACGCTCAAGGCCGGTGACGTGTTGAAGTTCCGGATTGCGATGACGCAGGAAGGGATGTACCTCAAGCCTGCGGCTCTCGAATATTGAGTCGCCGGTAAAAAAAGATCAAAAGATCGCAGCCTCGTTGCACTCGACAGCTCCTACAAGGTTTCGTATCCCTGTAGGAGCTGTCGAGTGCAACGAGGCTGCGATCTTTTGATCTGAGACATGGCGCTTGACCTTGCCAGCATGGCAAGGTTGATCCTGTAGTCATCTTCTACAGGGAGCGTGACCGATGTCCGAATCCACCACTTTCGATCTGCCGATTGCCGGCATGACCTGCGCCAGTTGCGCCGGGCGTGTCGAGCGTGCCTTGAGCAAAGTCATCGGCGCCTCTGCCGTCAGCGTCAACCTGGCCACCGAACAGGCCCGGGTTCAAGCACCCAGCGACAGCCTGCCGGCCTTGATGGATGCGGTGCAGCAGGCGGGTTACAGCGTGCCGCAGCAGAGTCTGGAATTGAGCATCGACGGCATGACCTGCGCCTCCTGCGTTGGCCGAGTCGAACGAGCGCTGGCCAAGGTGCCGGGAGTCAAAAGTGTCAGCGTCAACCTGGCCAACGAACGCGCCCATCTTGAGCTGCTCGGCCAGATCGATCCGCAAACCCTGATCGGTGCAGTGACTAAGGCAGGCTATAACGCCAGTGTCTGGGAAGTCGAACACCCGCAAGCCGATAATCAGCAACAACGCCTGCACCGCGAGCGTTGGGCCTTGATCATGGCGATCGTCCTCGCCTCGCCGCTGGTGCTGCCAATGCTGCTGCAACCGTTCGGCGTGCACTGGATGCTCCCGGCCTGGGTGCAATTCGCGTTGGCCACGCCAGTGCAATTCATCTTCGGTGCACGCTTTTACGTCGCTGCCTGGAAAGCCGTGCGCGCCGGTGCGGGCAACATGGATTTACTGGTCGCGCTGGGCACCAGCGCCGGTTATGGCTTGAGTCTCTATGAATGGGCCACCGCCGCCGGGCGCATGCCGCACCTGTATTTCGAAGCCTCGGCGGTGGTGATTGCCTTGGTGTTGTTGGGCAAATACCTGGAAAGCCGCGCCAAACGCCAGACCGCCAGTGCCATTCGCGCCCTCGAAGCCTTGCGCCCGGAGCGGGCGATTCAGGTGATCGACGGCCGCGAGCAAGATGTCGCCATCAGCGCCTTGCGTCTGAATGATTTGGTCATGGTCAAGCCCGGCGAACGCTTCCCGGTGGACGGTGAAGTGGTCGAAGGCCAGAGCCACGCCGACGAAGCGCTGATCAGCGGTGAAAGCCTGCCGGTGCCCAAACAACCCGGCGACAAGGTCACCGGCGGCGCGATCAATGGCGAAGGCCGGTTGCTCGTTCGCACCCTGGCCTTGGGCGCAGAAACCGTGCTCGCCCGCATCATCCGCCTCGTCGAAGACGCTCAAGCCGCAAAGGCGCCGATCCAGAAACTGGTGGATAAAGTCAGCCAGGTGTTCGTGCCCACGGTCCTGTTGATCGCGTTGGCGACCTTGATCGGTTGGTGGTTGTACGGCGCGCCGATGGAAACGGCGCTGATCAATGCTGTGGCGGTATTGGTGATCGCTTGCCCGTGCGCCCTGGGGTTGGCCACGCCGACAGCGATCATGGCCGGCACCGGCGTGGCGGCGCGCTACGGGATTCTGATCAAGGACGCCGAAGCGCTGGAGCGTGCCCATGAAGTCAGTGCTGTGGTATTCGATAAGACCGGCACGCTGACTTCGGGTACTCCGCGCATCGCTCATTTGAGCGCAATCAACCATGACGAAGCTGCGCTGCTGCAAATGGCCGGCGCCCTGCAACGCGGCAGCGAGCATCCGCTGGCCAAGGCGGTGCTGGACGCTTGCGCCGAGCGCGGTTTGACGGTGGCCGATGTTACCGACAGCCAGTCCCTGACCGGCCGTGGCATCGCGGGCACTCTCGACGGTCGTCGATTGGCGCTGGGCAATCGTCGTCTGTTGGAAGAGAGCCGCTTGAGCGCCGGTGAATGGGCGGACTCCGCCACCGCGTGGGAAACCGAAGGCCGGACCCTGTCCTGGCTGATCGAGCAAAGTCCCGAACTTCGAGTGCTGGGCCTGTTCGCTTTCGGTGACACCCTCAAACCCGGCGCGCTGCAAGCCGTGCAACAACTCAACGCACGCAACATCAGCAGCCACCTGCTGACCGGCGACAATCGCGGCAGTGCCAAAGTGGTTGCCGAGGCGCTGGGCATCAAGGATGTCCACGCCGAAGTACTGCCGGCGGACAAAGCCGCCACCGTCGCGGAACTGAAAAAAACCGGCGTGGTAGCAATGGTCGGCGACGGCATCAACGACGCCCCTGCCCTGGCCGCCGCCGACATCGGCATCGCCATGGGCGGTGGCACCGACGTTGCGATGCACGCGGCCGGAATCACCCTGATGCGCGGCGACCCACGGCTGGTGCCAGCGGCGCTGGAGATCAGCCGCAAGACCTACGCGAAGATTCGTCAGAACCTGTTCTGGGCCTTCGTCTACAACCTGATCGGTATTCCGCTGGCAGCCTTCGGTTTCCTCAACCCGGTGCTGGCCGGTGCGGCCATGGCGTTGTCGAGCGTCAGTGTGGTGAGCAATGCGCTACTGTTGAAAACCTGGAAACCCAAGGATCTGGAGGACAACCGATGAACATCGGCCAAGCGGCCCGCCAAAGCGGCCTGAGCGCGAAGATGATCCGTTATTACGAATCCATCGGCTTGCTCAAGGCCGCCCATCGTACCGACAGCGGCTATCGGGTTTACGGCGACGACGACCTGCACACCCTGGCGTTCATCAAGCGCTCCCGGGACCTGGGGTTCTCACTGGAAGAGGTCGGCAAACTGCTGACCCTCTGGCAGGACCGCCAACGAGCCAGCGCCGACGTGAAGGCCCTGGCCCGTCAGCACATTGATGAACTGAACCAGAAAATCCGCGAACTCGGTCAGTTGCGCGACACGCTGCAGGACCTGGTCGAACACTGCCACGGTGATCACCGTCCCGACTGCCCGATCCTCAAGAACCTGGAGTCGGGCTGTTGCGCACAACCCGCTCGCCCCTGATTGCCAGCCCCTTCACCACCAACAAGGTGGTGAGGGGAATCCCGTGAAACAACAGCACCACGGCACCCGGCGCCCACCATGAATAGAACGGCGCGGCGATCAGCATGCCGATGCCGAACCCGGTCATTTGCAGCAGCGTCAGGAAGCTGAAAATCGGCAGGCGCAGGCTGTCCGGTTCGCGCTGCAGGCGCGACATCAGACCGACCTCCGAGAAGCCGTCGCCGAGACCCGCCGGCAGCGCGAACAGCAGTAGCCCGTAAAGGGTCTGTTGCTGAAACATCAGGATGAAGCCGCAGGACATCAGCAACACACCAAAGAAAAATCGCCGCTCCAGGTTCACGTTATCAGAGCCTTTCAGTCGGCTCGCGATGCGCGCGCCGATGAGTTTTCCGCTGGCCCAGACCGCCAACATCAGGCCCAGCGTGGTGCTGGCCGACTCGGGCGTCAGCAGTCTGGAAATGATCGGAAACCCCACGTTGTGCGCGGCACTGCCCAGGGTGTCGGCCATGGCCACCGAGAGCATCGCCGCCACCACCGGTGTACTGCGCAGGCCCTGGAGCAGGGCCGCCCATTCACCACGTTCACCGGTTGGCTCGGCACTGGGCGCAGGTTTTGAAAAGCGCAGCGGCAAGATGAACAACGCGGCCAGCAGATAAGTGACCACGTTCAATGCAAACACTGTTTCAAAGCCGAATGCCGCCACCAATAGCCCTGACACCAGACTTCCGCCGACCATGGCTGCCGACGACGCCGAGGTGATCCAGGCGTTGGTCTTGAGCAGGTGTTCGCTTTCGATCAAGTGCGGCAACTGACTGTTGAGGCCGATGGCGAACATCGAGTTGCCGAATCCCAGACCGAAAGCGATCACCGGTAACAGCAGCATCTGCTGTGCGACAGGTAGCACCAGCAGCAGGCCCAGCAGCCCGGCGCGCAACAGGTCGAAGGCAATCAGCGGCGGGCGCCCGGCCCAGCGGCGATAAAAAGTCGTGCCGATGAGGCTGGCGAAGATCCCACCCGCCACGCGGCTGGCGAGGAAGATGCCGACGCTCATGGCGCTGTTGCTGAGCAGGTAGACGTAAGTAGCCAGGGCGACCATGTTGAGAAAGGCGCCGAAGTCCGAGACCAGACGGGCGGTGATGATGAGTTGGGCGTTGCGAGGGGATGCGGTGTTCACATTCAATCCTTGAGTGTGGGGAGCAGCAGGGAGAACACAAAATTCTGTTACACCAAAAATCTACTGTGGGAGCGGGCTTGCTCGCGAATGCGGTAGATCAGTCGACATTGATGTTGAATGACACACCGCATTCGCGAGCAAGCCCGCTCCCACACTGGTTCTTCGGTGTTTGGAGGATTCGGGGCAGGCATCTAAAAAAACCCGGCCGAAGCCGGGTTTTTCGTTAACCAATCACTGCATCCAGGGCGGAGGCGGCTCTTCGGTTTTGCCCGGTGGCGCGTCATCTGCCGCGCGCACCGCTTGCTTGCGCTCTTCATCAAGGCGTGCCGCCTCGATCTCGCGCATGATCCCGCCAACATCGGCCAACTCTTCCGGCTCATCGAACTCGCCGGTCAAAATGCTGGCCGGGTGCAAGGTGCCGGCTTCGAACAGGGCCCACATTTCCTTGGCGTACTTGGTCTTTTTCAACTCCGGCGCAAACCGCCCGAAGTAGGACGCCATGTTGCCCACATCCCGTTCCAGCATGCTGAACGCGTGGTTGTTGCCCGCCGCGTCGACCGCTTGCGGCAGGTCGATGATCACCGGGCCGGTCGGGGTCAGCAGTACGTTGAACTCCGACAGGTCACCGTGCACCAGACCGGTACACAACATCAGCACGATCTGCGAAATCAGGAACGCGTGATACTCGCGCGCCTGATCCGGTTCCAGCACCACGTCGTTCAGACGCGGCGCGGCATCACCGTACTCATCGGCCACCAGTTCCATCAGCAGCACGCCTTCAAGGAAGTCGTAAGGCTGAGGAACCCGCACGCCAGCACCGGCCAGACGGAACAATGCCGCCACTTCGGCATTTTGCCAGGCGTCTTCGGTTTCTTTCTTGCCAAACTTGGAGCTCTTGGCCATCGCTCGAGCCTGACGGCTGTTGCGCACCTTGCGGCCTTCCTGATACTCGGCCGCCTGACGGAAACTGCGTTTATTCGCCTCCTTGTAGACCTTCGCGCAACGTAACTCGTTGCCGCAGCGCACCACATAAACAGCTGCTTCTTTACCACTCATGAGTGGGCGCAGCACCTCGTCGACCAGACCGTCCTCGATCAGGGGTTCAATGCGTTTTGGAGTCTTCATCAGCTTTTATTGGGGGTCCTTTATTACCAAACACGCGAAAGTCATTCGTTATACGGCAATCCACTCATTCGGGGGAGGGGTTGCCGACCTATGAACGTTCCAGTGACGGTCAAGAAGCACACAATGTGCCGGTTTAATCGGTCAACAACCGCAGGTCGTCATCGGCCGTCACAGATCATAGCTGACCCTGCGTCACTTGTTGCTGAAGGGCTAAGCGGGTATTTGCGACAGAAGCTGACATCTCGATTCATCCCCTTCGTAGGATTTTTCTTAATAGGCCTCAATTTCCGCCTCGGCCAGCCGAAGTCATCAGAGACAAAGTGATTTGTCCGACAATCGTTCTGCCAATAATCCGCGAGTCATCTGCACTGCGTGGGCCTACAAGAAAAATCTGGAGCGCGGATGAACATCAAACAGAAGTTGACCTGGGCGTTTGCAATCATCGCCTGCTTGCCGGTGGTGCTGGTCGCTACCCTGGTTGTGCTGAACTTGCGCAGTGATGCCAAGGACAGTTTCGTCGACGGCAGTGGACGCGAGATTCGTCAGGTCAGCAACGCCATGCAACTGTTCTTTGACGACATCAGCCAGAACGTGGATTACCTGGCGACCCAACCGCTGATCAAGAACTCCGACGACAGCCTCAAGACCTACATGAGCGCCAACGCCGAGAGCATTCCCCAAGGCGAGATGGACAAGAAGGTCTTCGGCCTCCTTCAGGACCTGGGTAACAGTCACCCGTCCTACGCCTATGCCATCCTCGGCACCGCGGCGGGCGGTTATGTGTCCTGGCCGGACGATGCGAAGCTGAGTAACTACGACCCGCGCCAGCGCCCGTGGTACAAGGCTGCCCAGGCCAAACCGGGCAAACCGTTGCGCACTGAGGCCTATTACTGGGCCCAGGACGACGCGACGTACGTCAGTACCGTGCGCACCATCGACAACAAATTGGGCACCAATGGCGGCGTAGTCAGCATCGACGTGACGCTTAAACAGCTCACCGAAATCGTCAAACAGATCAAGCTCGGTGAAACCGGCTACCTGATGCTGCTGGAAAACACCGGCACTGTGCTGGTGGATCCGAAGCAACCGGAACACAACTTTAAAGCGCTGAGCAGCCTCGGCGAGGGCTACGCGCAACTGGCCAAGGCCGGCAAAGGGCTGGTGGAAGTCGAGCTGAACGGCGAACGCTACATGGCCAACGTCTGGCCGTCGGAGCAGTTGGGCTGGACCTTCATCGGCCTGATCAAGCAGACCGACGTGATGAGTTCGGCAACCCAGTTGACCTGGCTGATCGCGATCATCGCCGCCGTGCTGGCCGTGTTCTTCGCCATCGTCGGCGCCAGTTTCGCCAGCCTCATCGTGCGGCCGATCCGCAGCGTGGCCAGCGGTCTGGAAGGCATCGCCCAAGGCGAAGGCGACCTGACCAAGAACCTGCAAATCCGTGGCAGCGACGAAACCGCGCAACTGGCCAACTGGTTCAACCAGTTTTTGGCGGCAATTCGCAACCTGATTCAGAGCATCGGCGGCGCCGCGACCAAGATCCTCGCCACCTCCAAGAGTTCGACCCAGGTTTCCAGCGACATGGCCGAAGCCGCCGGGCGTCAGCGCGAAGCGGTGGACATGGTTTCCACCGCGTTCCACGAAATGGTCGCCACCGCCAACGAAGTCGCGCGCTCTTGCAGCCAGGCGGCGGAATCGGCCGACAGCGGCCAGCGCCAGGCGCGTGAAGGTCAGCAACAGATTGATGCGGCCGTGACCAGCGTTGATCGCTTGAGCCAGGAAATCGAACAGTCGGCCCAGTCGATGCAACAGCTTGAGCGCGATAGCAACGACATTCAGTCAATCCTCGGGACCATTCGCTCGATTGCCGAACAGACCAACCTGCTGGCGCTGAACGCGGCCATTGAAGCGGCGCGGGCCGGTGAACAGGGTCGTGGGTTTGCGGTGGTGGCCGATGAAGTTCGGGCGCTAGCCAAACGCACGGCGGATTCCACGGCGGAAATCGACGGTTTGCTGGGCAACCTCGCCAAACGCACCAGTCAGGTGACTCAGCAAATGCATGCGAGCCTGGAAGTGTCCCAGCAATCGGTGACGCGGATCGGTGAAGCACGCAGCAGCTTCGGGCTGATTCGGGAATCGGTGGACGTGATCCGCGACATGAACACCCAGATCGCTACCGCGGCGGAAGAACAGCATCAGGTGGCTGAAGACATCAATCGGCACATCAGCCAGATTCATGGTGATGCGCAGTTGGTGGCAGAACTGGCGAACTCGGCGCGGCTGGATTCGCAGAGTCTGGCGGGGTTGTCGAATGAGCTGGATGGGTTGGTTCGGCGGTTCAGAACCTAAAGATCAAGAGAGAAGATCAAAAGATCGCAGCCTTCGGCAGCTCCTACAGGGGATCGGCGTACATCCTGTAGGAGCTGCCGCAGGCTGCGATCTTTTAGCGTCGTCACTGCTTGAACAGCTCGCCGGGGGTAAACCCGAACAGGCTTTTGAACGCCGCAATAAACGCCGAAGTCGAGTCATACCCGCAAGACAGCGCAGCATTCGTCACGCTGTCCCCCTCCTCCAGCAAACTCAACGACGACAGCAACCGCATCCGCTGGCGCCACCCTCGAAAGCTCAACCCGGTTTCCCGCTGAAAGAGCCGCATCAAGGTCTTCTCCGACGTCCCCAATCGCTCGGCCCACTCCTGCAACGTCACATTGCGCTCAGGGCTTTCGATCAGCTCGTTGCACAACCCCAGCAACCGTTCATGGCGCGGCAACGGCAGCGAGAAGCCGACCTCGGGTAGATGCGCCAACTGATCCAGCAGCACACTCACCAGCCGTGACTCCTGGTTGTCGCCCTGCGGATATTCAACCGGCAGTAAACAAAAACTCTTGATCAGCTCCCGGGCCAACGGCGTCACTTCCAGCACCCGGCAACGCCCGTCCGCCCATTCACAATCCTCGCGACGCACATAGAGGCTGCGCATCTCGGCGCGCATCGAAGTCACCACCTGGTGTTCGAGATCTGCCGGAATCCAGATTCCCCACTGCGGCGGCGCAAAGAAACTGCCTTCGGCGGTGTGCACGCCGAGAACGCCGCTGATCGCGTAGGAAAACTGCACCCAATCGTGCCGATGCGGCGGCGTCCATGAACCGGCGTTGAGACTTTCCGCGCGGGCATACAGCGGACGCGGCAGCGCTGTCAGCGTCGGAATCGTCCGTTCGAGGGAAAGTTGTCCGTTAGTCGGCATTGATTGGCCTTATGTCGCAAGACGGCTGATGGAGCCGACGTTAGGCTAAGTCACCAATTCTTACAAATGTATTCGGTGCCTGTTATGCATGCCTTCAAACACCTCAAACGCGTGGTCACCGACTGGTTCTTGTGCGGCATGTTGATCGCCACGCTGCTGGCGTATTTCTTCCCGACCTTCGGCGCCTCCGGTGGGGGAATGCACGCTGAATACGTGATCAATATCGGCGTGTTCCTGGTGTTCTTCCTGCACGGGGTCAACCTGTCCAGCGAGCAGATCACTCACGGTCTGAAAAATTGGAAGCTGCACGTGATGGTCCAGGGTTTCACCTTCGCGGTGTTTCCGCTGATCTGGCTGCTGAGCGACAAGCTGTTGGGTTCGCACATTCCGTCTCTGCTGATGCTGGGTTTCCTGTACCTCTGTGCCCTGCCCTCGACCATTTCCTCGTCCGTGGCCCTGACCGGCAGCGCGGGCGGCAACGTACCGGCGGCGATTCTCAATGCGAGCCTGTCCAGCGTGCTGGGGATTTTCCTGACGCCGTTGCTGGTGAGTTTCGTGGTCGGCAGCGGTGCTGGCGGTATCGATCTGGGCTCAACCCTGCTCGACCTCTGCGCCATGTTGCTGTTGCCACTGGTACTCGGCCAATGGGTTCGGCCGTTCCTCGGCAAGTTCTTCGCCCGCCACAAGCGCTACACCAACATCGTCGACAAGCTGGTGATTCTGTTGCTGGTCTACGCGGCGTTCTGCAATTCGATGGTGTCGGGGATGTGGCAAAAACAGGGCAACAGCGTAATCCTCACAGCACTGATCGGCAGTGCGATCCTGCTGGCGATCATCCTGTGGATGACCACCCGCACCGCTCGCGCATTGAAATTCAGCCCGGCCGATGAAATCGCTGCGGTATTTTGCGCCAGCAAGAAATCCCTGGCCGCCGGTGCGCCGATGGCAGCGCTGATCTTCGGCGCCAACCCAGGGCTTGGGCTGATCCTTCTGCCGATCATGATCTACCACCCGTTGCAGCTGATCGTCTGCTCGGTCATGGCCGAGAGTTACGCCAACCGCAACCGGCAGCTGGCCCAACAGCAAAGCGCCGCAGTCCTCAGCGCTCAATAATCACTGTCACCCCCTGGCCTCCGGCGGCGCAGATCGAGATCAACCCTCGGCCCTGCCCCGCCGCATCCAGCAACTTCGCCAGGCTCGCGACGATGCGTGCGCCAGTCGCGGCAAACGGATGCCCCGCCGCCAGTGAACTGCCTTTGACGTTGAGGCGGCTGCGGTCGATGGAGCCCAGTGGCGCATCGAGACCGAGGCGGGTTTTGCAATATTCCGCATCCTCCCAAGCCTTCAGCGTGCAGAGCACCTGCGCGGCGAAGGCTTCGTGGATTTCGTAGTAATCGAAGTCCTGCAAGGTCAGGCCGTTGCGCGCCAGCAAACGCGGCACTGCATACACCGGCGCCATCAACAATCCTTCCGCACCGTTGACGAAATCCACCGCCGCCACCTCGCCATCGCGCAAATAGGCAAGGACCGGCAAGCCGCGCTCCTTGGCCCATTCTTCACTGCCCAGCAGTACCAGCGACGCGCCATCGGTGAGCGGCGTCGAGTTGCCCGCCGTCAGGGTGCCCTTGGCGCTTTTCTCGAACACCGGTTTGAGTGACGCGAGTTTTTCCAGGGTCAGTTCCGGGCGCAGGTTGTCGTCGCGGGTCAGACCGAGGAACGGCGTCATCAAGTCGTTGTGCCAGCCTTCGGTGTAGGACGCGGCCATTTTCTGGTGACTTTCCAAGGCCAGTTGGTCCTGTTCGTCGCGCGGAATATTCCAGGCCTGGGCCATCAATTCGCAGTGCTCACCCATCGACAGGCCAGTGCGTGGCTCGTTGATGCGTGGCAGATCCGGGATCAGGTGACGGGGGCGCAGTTGCAGGAAGGATTTCAGTTTGTCGGCGGTGGTTTTGGCGCGGTTGGCTTGCAGGAGGATTTTGCGCAGGCCTTCGTTGACCCCAATCGGCGCGTCGGAGGTGGTGTCGACGCCGCCGGCGATTGCGCATTCGATCTGGCCCAGCGCGATTTTATTCGCCACCAGCAACGTCGCTTCCAGACCGGTGCCACACGCCTGCTGAATGTCGTAGGCCGGGGTGGTTGGCGACAGCCGCGAGCCGAGCACACATTCGCGGATCAAGCTCATATCCCGGGAGTGCTTGAGCACTGCCCCCGCCACCACTTCGCCCAGGCGCAAACCGTGCAGGTTGTAGCGTTCGATCAGGCCTTCGAGCACGGCGGTGAGCATCGCCTGGTTACTGGCGGTGTCGTACGGCCCGTTGGAACGGGCGAAGGGGATACGGTTACCACCAATAATCGCAACGCGGCGCAGCTGAGTCATGAAAAGCTCCTGATGAAATATCCAAATTGAGAGCACCGCCCCCTGTAGGAGCTGCCGAAGGCTGCGATCTTTTGACTCTGTTTTTTGGGATCAAGATCAAAAGATCGCAGCCTTCGGCAGCTCCTACAATGATCAAGCGTAGGCCTTATCTCGTGGATCGAACGACTGATCGCCATTTTTGGTCCACACTTTGAACCCCAGCTGCTGGAGCGCGTTCCATGTCTGACCGTTATATCGACTTCGCCAATTCGTCCATCGGCCATCGTGTGGTCGGGGCCCTGGGTCTGCCGTCGCCGGTTCGGCTGGAGCGCTGGCAAGCAGGCCGGCTGCGGCCTGTCGAGGGGGCGCTGTTGTTAGGCGGTGGCCCGTTGACGGAAAAAATCGGCACCTTCGCCAACCGTCTGACCGACGCGATTTACAGCTACGGCACCGACCCTGCCCTGGCCACCGCGTGGATTCCCGGCCACGGCCCCAAACTCAAAGCCGTGGTATTCGACGCCAGCGACCTGGTGCAAACCGATCAACTCAAACAGCTGCGCGAGTTCTTCCAGCCGTTGATTAAAAACCTCGACCACAGCGCGCACCTGGTGATTCTGGGGCGCGCGCCGGAGACCTTGAGCGATCCGTTCGCCGCCAGCGCCCAGCGAGCGTTGGAAGGTTTCAGCCGTTCGTTGGCCAAGGAGCTGCGCAGCGGCGGCACCTTGCAGCTGATCTATGTCGGCGAAGGTGCGGAGGATCAACTGGAAGGCCCGCTGAGGTTTTTCCTCTCGCCCAAAAGTGCGTTCGTTTCCGGGCAAGTGATTCGCTTGAATGCCTGCGATACGCAGGTCACGGACTGGACTCGTCCATTGTCCGGCCGCAAGGCGCTGGTCACGGGTGCTGCACGCGGCATCGGCGCCTCCATCGCCGAAACCCTGGCCCGTGACGGGGCCGAAGTGATCCTGCTCGACGTAGCACCGGCCAAGACTGATCTCGAAGCCCTCGCCGCACGCCTCGGCGGGCGCAGCATCACCCTGGATATTTGCGCCGAAGATGCCGCCGCGCAGTTGATCGAGCAACTGCCCGACGGCATCGACATCGTGGTGCACAACGCCGGCATCACCCGGGATAAAACCCTGGCCAACATGACCCCGGAATTCTGGGACGCGGTGCTGGCGGTCAACCTCAATGCGCCGCAAGTGCTGACCAAGGCACTGCTCGACAGCGGCACCCTGCACGACAACGGCCGAGTGATCCTGCTGGCGTCCATCAGCGGCATCGCCGGCAATCGCGGGCAAACCAATTACGCAGCGAGCAAGGCCGGGCTGATCGGTCTGGCCGAGGCCTGGGCGCCGTTGTTGAATGAGCGCGGTATCAGCATCAATGCGGTAGCACCGGGCTTCATCGAGACTCAGATGACCGCGCATCTTCCGTTCGGCGTGCGTGAGGCCGGGCGGCGCATGAGCTCGCTGGGCCAGGGCGGCCTGCCGCAAGACGTCGCCGAAGCGGTGGCGTGGCTGGCACAACCGGGCACCGGCGCGTTCACCGGCCAAGCGTTGCGAGTGTGCGGACAAAGTGTTTTGGGGGCTTAGGCATGATCATCGATTGGCACATACTCAACCGCGAACCAAGCCTGTCGGGACTGTACGTGCGGGCTGCGACGCGGCGCAAAATCACCGGCACCACCCTGCCCGATTCGGGGTTGCGCTGTTGGATCAATGTCGATACGGAGCGCTTGGCGGCCTATCGCAAGGTCTGCGGTTTTGCCGACAACGGCCTGCTGCCGCCGACCTATCCACACATCCTCGCGTTCGCCTTGCAGATGCAATTGCTGACGGCCAAGGAGTTTCCATTTCCGCTGCTGGGATTGATTCACCTGAGCAACCGCATTCGCATCTTTCGCCCAATGGGCGGCGTGAATCGTGTGCGGGTCAGCGTTCAGGTGCAAAACCTTCAGCCCCATGAAAAGGGCGCGACGTTCGACCTGGTGACCACGCTCGACGATCAGTTGGGGACGTTGTGGGAAGCTGAAAGCCAGATGCTGTGCCGCGGGGTCAAACTCGCAGGCGAGCCCGTCGAGGACGTGGTGGCATCGACGCTGGAAATGTCGGAAGTGGCCCGCTGGAAAGCGCCGTCGGACATTGGGCGGCAGTACGCCAAAGTGTCCGGCGACTACAACCCGATTCACCTGAGTGCCGTCAGCGCCAAACTTTTCGGATTCCCGACGGCCATCGCCCATGGGTTGTGGAACAAGGCGCGTACCCTCGCGGCGCTTGCCGATCATCTGCCGGCGGCGAATGTCGAGATTGCGGTGCAATTCCGCAAACCGGTGCGATTGCCCAGTGAGGTGACATTGCTGGCCAGTGCGGCGGGATCCAGTGGGGATTTGAGGTTGGTAGGTGCAGGGGATTTGGAGCATATGGTGGGCCATTGGCGACCGGTTGCCTGACCCGACCGTTCCTGCGCTCTGCGTTCGGCTCCTGGGACGCGGAGCGTCCCTGGCTGCATTCCCACGCAGAGCGTGGGAACGATCAATCACGGACTCACTAAACCCATGCAAGGCTGCGGAAACAAATTATTCAACGTCTCCAACAACCGCACGTGATAAATCGGCTTGCGAAACAGGTCTAGCACCTGCAACCGCAACATGTCACTGACATCCTCCATGTCCGCATGCCCCGACGTCACAATCACCGGCAAATGCTGGCGGGACGTATGTTCACGCAACCGCTTGATCAACGACATGCCACTCTCCTCCGGCATCCGCAAATCAGTAATCACCAACGCAATATCAGGATGGCGCGTCAGATGATTCAGCGCGAGCTTGACCGAGGTGGCGGTAAAGCAATTGAAGCCCTCGCCCTCCAGCAATTCCGCCAATTCCAGTAGCGCATCTTCCTCATCATCGACCAGAAGAAGCTGTTGGCGTGGAAGTGAGGGAGCGTTCATGGGCAACACCTGCAATGGACTAAGCGCTGACGTTAGAAGCCCTTTGGAACATTAGCAAGTTGCCTCTGCTCTCGTCATGAGAGTGCAGTCTTGATACTTGTAAAAAGAGTTGTAACCGCGGTTTCAATGCCCGAGCTCAGTCCAGCAATCACCAGCGCAACCATCGCGGCAACGACCGCGTACTCAATACCTGAAGCACCTTCGGTATCTTTGGCCAGGCCTTTGTAAAAAGCGATTTCGGATTTGATCTTCTGAGCAATCTTGGTAAAGGACATGGCAGTTCTCCTGAAAGACGACGGGTGTTGCTCGGTCGCAACATGATTCCCCTTTGCCAGCATCAGCATTGTCCGCATTCCCCGTACCCACAACTGTAAGAACGAATTATCACTAAAGTATTAGTCGCTTCGTTGACGTCAAAAAGGCCACGTTTTCGCCCTGGCGACTTACTTTCGTGAGTTATTTTCAGGCCCGTAATGGCTTTTTGCTCTAGCTGAGCTACCTTCAAATAGCGAAATAGTTCCATGTTCATAGCTGCCTGATTGCGAAGTTGTCTCGTTGGATGCGACGAGGTCTCAAGCAGCAGGAAAGGGAGAGCCGTCATGAACAGTCGTATCACTCTGGGCCTGGCCGGTTTGTTTCTGGTGGGCGCCATTATTGCCGGTTACTGGGGCCTCACGCTGAGCCGCCAACCCGTTCCCGAGCCTGTCGTGCAACCCGGGATCGTCTCGCCTGCGCCCATTGCCCAGACGCCTGTCCCCGTGGACGACTCCACCCGCCAACCGGTGGTGGTGTTGCTGCATGATGTGCCACCGTTCATGCCGATCAGCGCCACCGACGTGACCCTGGAAAAACTCCGTACCGTCCCGGCCGGCAGCCTGAGCCGCCTCGATCAAGCAATTGGCCGAACACCCTGGCGCGCCCTCAGTGCCGGCACCTGGCTCAATGATGAAAGCTTTGAAGCCGGCGGCAGACTGGCGCGGATGATTCGTCCCGATGAGCGCGCCCTCGCCGTCGCGGTGGACGAAGTGATCAATGCCGGTGGGCAACTGACACCGGGGGACTATGTCGATGTGCTGCTGTTTCTGCGCATGGACAACAACAACCTGCAGCCGTCGGCTCAATTGGTGGTACCGGCCTTGCGGGTGCTCGCGGTGGGCGAACAGATGGGGTTGACCAACGACGGTCAACCCGCAAGCCCGGCCCGCAGCTTCGAAGAAAAACTCAGGCAGGAACAATTGCGCGCCAGCGCCCGCAGCGTTTTGCTTGCCGTCCCCGAACAACTATTGAGTCGCCTGATGTTGGCGACCCAGGCCGGCGTGTTGCGCCTGGCCGTACGCAGCGCCGATGAAAGACGTCTGGCTCGTTACTGGGCCGGCGAAAGCGATTCATCGGCCAACCTTGCCAGTGCCAACCGCGAGTTGATCCAGTTCAGCCAACTGGCCATGACGCCCCCTCCCAAACCTGTCGTCACCCACGGCGGCACAGCACCGCGCAAGTTGAGCGTGGAAGTCATCCGCGGCAACGAAATTACCCAACAAACCCCCTGAATAGAGCAAGGACGCATCTGAATGCGCAGTCGTACCATGCCGCTGTTTCAAGGCCTGCTCTGGGTCTCTTTACTGAGCGGTGTGCCGCTTGGCGTAACGTTCGCAGCCGCCGGCAATTGCGCCGCGCTGGGTTCGTTGCCTGCGGTGCTGGAAGTCAGTGAAGGGCTGCAACAGGAGGTGCAATCACCGGTGGCGATCACTCGGGTGGCGGTGGGCGACCCGAAAATCGCCGACGTGCGAGTCAACTCTAATCAAGCATTTTTGCTAACCGGGATGGCCCCCGGCGCGACCAGCCTGATGGTCTGGACCGCCTGCGCCAGTGCTCCGCGCCAGAGCATGGTGTTCGTTCAGGGCAAGGCCACCGCAGCGATGACCACCGCTACACGGTTACCCTCTGATGACCCACTGCTACCGTCGCAAGTACAGACCGACATTCGTTTCGTCGAAGTCAGCCGGACCAAACTGAAAGAGGCCGGCACGTCGATTTTCGGCAAGGGCTCGAACAACTTCCTCTTCGGCGCACCCGGTACGGTGCCCAACACGGCCGTGACGCCGGGCGTGGTGCCGCTGTTCAACCTAGATCCCCGAATCGCGGTGCCCAGCATTCCGTTGCTCAACGACAGTTTCAACATTGTCTGGGGCGGGGGCAGCAGCAAATTCCTCGGCATCGTCAACGCCCTGGAAGGCAGCGGATTCGCCTACACCCTGGCACGGCCAAGCCTGGTCGCCCTCAGCGGGCAGAGCGCGAGCTTCCTGGCCGGTGGTGAAATTCCGATCCCGGTGCCCAGCGCCAACAGCAACAGCTACTCCATCGAATACAAGGAATTCGGCATCCGCCTGACGCTCACACCGACCGTGGTCAGCCACGACCGCATCGCCCTCAAAGTGGCGCCGGAGGTCAGCGAACTCGACTACACCAATGGCGTGACCATCGGGGGCACCACCGTCCCGGCGTTCACCATTCGCCGCACCGACACCAGCATCTCGCTGGCCGATGGCGAGAGTTTCGTCATCAGCGGTTTGATCAGTACGCATAACATTTCGCAAGTCAGCAAGTTTCCAGGCCTGGGCGATATCCCGATTCTCGGTGCGTTTTTTCGCAACTCATCGGTCAACCGTGAAGAGCGTGAGCTGCTGATGATCGTCACGCCGCACCTGGTCCAACCGTTGGCTGCCAACGCACAACTGCCGTCGTTGCCGGGTGAAAAGCTGCGCAACTATGACCCGAACTGGTATCGCCTGTACTTCCTCGAAAACGGCAACTTCGATAAACGCAGCGGATTATCGCAATGAGCCAGAGCCAGAACCTGAGCCAGACCTTCCTCGCGATCACGCGCAACAGCACCGACCTTGAGTGGCTGCAAGGCGCCCTCGCCCCGTTGGGCCAAGTGGTCAGCGCCGGCGGTGGCAGCCTCGACGAATTGCTGGCGCTGGTGGACGTGACCTTCGCCAGTCTGGTGTTCGTCGGCCTGGACCGCGAACACGTGGTGGCCCAAAGCGCACTGATCGAAGGTGCCCTGGAAGCCAAACCGATGCTGGCGATCGTCGCGCTGGGCGATGGCATGGACAACCAACTCGTGCTCAATGCCATGCGCGCCGGAGCACGGGATTTCGTGGCCTATGGTTCGCGTTCCAGTGAAGTCTCGGGATTGGTGCGACGGCTGAGCAAACGCCTGCCGCCCGTGGCCCCGAACACTCAACTGGGTAGCCTGACGGTGCTCTACGGTGTGCAGATCAACGCCGACGGCGCGCTGCTCGCCACGCACATGGCGCAAGTGGTGCACAAGAGCGGACAGCAAACGCTGTTGCTGGACCTGGGCCTGCCGCGCGGTGACAGCCTGGCCTTGCTCGGGCTGGAGAGTTCGTTCCACTTCGGCGATGCACTCCGGCACTTGCGGCGCCTCGACGCGACGCTGATCGACAGCGCGTTCACCACCTGCGCCGCCGGGTTGCGGATCCTCGCCTACGCCAGCCACGATGAGCCGCTGGAACACACCAGCACCGCCGAGTTGTACATGCTGCTCAGCGCCCTGCGCCAACACTTCCAGCACATCGTGGTGAACCTGACAGGCCAGCCGGACAGCGAAGCGCTACGCACCTTCGTCACCCATTGCGACAAGTTGCTGTGGTACACCGATCAGAACGTTCTCGATTGCCGTCGCAACCTGGCGGTACTCAACCTGTGGCGTGAAAAAGGCATGAAGCTCGATCACGCCAGACTGCTGGTGGACCGCTACCTGCGCAACGTCGCACCGGACGCCGACACCCTGAGCAAAAGCTTCGGCATGGAGATCATTGCGACCCTCGTCTACAGCCCGGAAGTGCGGCTTAACGCCAAGAACCAAGGTATGACTCTGTTTGAACTGGCCCCGCGCGAAGGCCTGACTCAAAGCCTGCGCGCCCTCGGCGATCGGTTGGCCAAGCGCTCCGAGGGCCTGGCCAAGCCCAAGTCTGGCTGGTTCAACCGGTTGAGGGGTGCGCAATGAGCGGTGAAAAACTCTTCGGCGCCCCTGTACGCACAACCAGCGGCAACACCGATAACGAAGGTCTGAAACTGGTGCTGCACCGCTACATCATCGACGCCATCGAGGAATCCGGCAAAAACCTGCTGGAGGGTTCGCGGCAGGTACTCTCGCAGTTCGTCATCGACAAGGTTGCCGAGTACGTCGCCCGGCTGCACCTGGCGATTTCCCGCTATGAAATGGAGCGTCTGGCCGAAGAAATCGTCGACGAACTCACCGGTTTCGGCCCCTTGGAAGTGCTGCTGCGGGACCCGGCGGTGACGGAGATTCTGGTCAACGGCCCGCACCGGGTGTTCATTGAACGCGACGGCGTACTGCATCAAAGCGACCTGCGCTTCATCGATGCACATCACGTCGAACGGGTCATGCAACGGATCCTCGCGCCCCTCGGCCGACGGCTCGATGAGTCGTCGCCGATGGTCGACGCACGACTGCCCGACGGTAGCCGGGTCAACGCGATCATTCCACCAATTGCGCTCGATGGCCCCTGCCTGTCGATACGTAAATTTCGCAAGGACATGCTCAAAAGCTCGGACCTGATGGCGATGCAAACCATCGACCAGGCGATCTTCGACTTCATTCAGGAGGCCGTGGGCAAGCGCTGCAACATCCTGATCAGCGGCGGCACCGGCACCGGCAAGACCACGCTGCTGAACATTCTCAGCCAGTTGATCAACCCTCACGAGCGAATCGTCACCATCGAAGACGTCGCCGAACTGCAACTGGGCCACCCTCACGTAGTGCGTCTGGAAACCCGGCCGCCGAATGCCGAAGGCCACGGCGAAGTGAAGGCCAGTGACCTGATTCGCAACGCCTTGCGGATGCGCCCGGACAGAATCATCCTCGGCGAGATTCGTGGCGTCGAAGTGGTGGACGTACTCACCGCAATGAACACCGGCCACGACGGTTCCATGAGTACCGTGCACGCCAACAACGCCCAGGATGCGCTGTTGCGCCTGGAGACATTGGTGGGCCTGACGGGCCGCACCATCGCCGAACGTACCTTGCGGCAAATGATCTGCGCCGCACTGGATGTAGTGATCCAGCTGACGCGCATGCCCGACGGCCGCCGCTGCGTCAGTGAAGTGGTGGAGGTGATCGGCTTGCGTGATGACGTGTATGTCACCAACACGTTGTTCCGGCTCGACCGGCGCAGCGGTTTCGGATTCATGCGCGAGGCGGTCAACCCCGCCGGCGACAAACTGCGCCGTGAGTTGGCGCTCTCTCCCTCTGCGTACTGAAGGCCACGGCATGCTCAAACCCGTGCTGCTCATCCTCGTTTGCCTGGCCTTGCTCGGACTGTCGATCCGCCTGTTTTATCGCGGTTTGCGCCAGACCGGCACCGAGCGGGTGCTGGGACGCCTGACCCAGGGGCAGCCGCAGCCGGTGCTGACGAAAACCTCCTGGGTCGGTCTGGATCGGGCCTTTCTGCGGGCTGGCCTTGGGCGTCCCTCCAAGCATCTGGGGGTGTGGCTGCTGCTCTGGGCCTTTGGCAGCGTGCTCGGATTGGCTACCGGTGGCTGGGTCGGCTTGCTGGTTCTGTTACTGCTGCCGCCGCTGATTCTGCGTCTGTATGTCAATTGGCGTTATCAGCGCCGACTCCAGCGCATGATCGAACAACTGCCACAAATGCTCGATCACACCGTGCGCAGTCTGAAGTCCGGGCGCACCCTGGCCGATGCGGTGCTGGGCGCCATCGATGCCGCCGAAGATCCGCTGAAAAATGCCATGGGCCGGGTTCAGCGCAACGTGCAGCTGGGGGTCAGCCTGCCGGATGCCGCGGCTGACCTGGCCGAGCTGTACGAGAAAGACGAACTTCGCCTGTTCGCGCTCGGTTTGAAGGTCAATCACCGCTATGGCGGCAATGCCAGCGAATTACTGGAAAACCTGATCAAGATGATCCGCGAGCGCGAGCAGGCTGCGCGCCAGCTCAGGGCCATGACCGGCGAAACCCGGGTGACCGCGTGGGTCCTGGGCTGTCTGCCGATTAGCCTGGCCGGCTATTTCCTCGCGACCAACCCTCATTACTTGCTCGCCATGTGGCACGACCCTTCGGGGCAAATCATGCTCGCGTCCGCGTTCGGCTTGCAGGTGGTCGGCAGCCTGGCGCTCTGGCACATGTTGCGCAGCGTATGAAAGTGCCTTTGCTGATCTGCGCATTGCTGTTTCTGGGGGCAACCTTGTTGCTGCTCAGCGGTTTGCTGGAACACCGCCGGCGGGTTCGCCAGGTGGCGCAACGACTCGACGGCAAACTGGCGAGCGACAACCGGGTAAATCAGTGGTTACAGCTGCTGGGCAGCAGCCGGATCGGTCAGCGCTCGGTCAACCTGGATAACGAAACCCAGGCATTGCTTAACCGTCTCGGCTGGCGCAGCGCCCGGCGACGCTCACTGTTCGCGGCGTTCCAGGTAGGCGCCCCGGTGCTGGCCCTGGCCCTGACCTTGCTGATCCAGGGCGTGTTCTTCCCTCACACAGACAACCACTGGATGGCCCCGCTGTTCGCCACCGGCATCGGCTATCTGTTGCCCAAACGATTGCTGGCCGCTGCCGCGCAGCGTCGGCAAAAACACCTGGCGACCGAGATTTCCACCTTCATTCCGCTGCTGCGCATCCTGTTCGAATCGGGCATGGCGGTGGAGCAGTCGCTGCGAGTGTTGAGCAATGAAGGTAAACAATTATTGCCGGCCCTGACCCATGAATTGCGGCTGGTATTGGCCCGGGTCGATTCCGGCCTGGAACTGGGCGAAGAACTGAACAAAGCCACCCGATTGCTGGCCGTCGACGAGTTCACCGATACCTGCGTCATCCTTGAGCAGTTGATCCATCAGGGGGGCGGTGCGATGAAATCCCTGCTGACCCTCAAGCAATTGCTCGATGACCGGCGCCTGACGCACTTGCAGGAATACATCTCCAAACTGTCCGCCAAAATGTCCGTCGTGATGATGCTGTTTCTCTTCCCGGCGTTATTGATCGTACTGGCCGGCCCGGGCTTCACCGCCCTGTCCCATGCCTTTGGTTCTTAGAGGGATCGTGATGAAAGCAATAATTGCCGGTTTGACGCTGCTGTTGTTAGGCGGTTGCGCGAGCAACGGCGCGACGCCCTGGAGCGCCCTGACCAACACGGCCAGTTGCGGCAAGCTGACCTCCGAGGAACAGCTGTCGCTGAACCTCGCCGATGACATGGCCAATGACGGCAAACTGCACGCCAGCCTCGCCAACCTGCAAAGCCTGCCCGACAACCTGGCCGACGTGCGCCTGCGCAAGGCCAAGGTCTATCGACTGCTGGGCCGCAGCGAAGCCGAGCCGTTGTACCGCAGCCTGCTCGGCAGTTGCCTGGCCGCCGAAGCCGAACACGGCCTGGGCCAACTCGCCGCCGCCAAGGGCGACAACGGCCTGGCACAAGCCCACTTGCAACGGGCCGCACGGCTAGCACCGACCGACGAGAAAATCCGCAACGACCTGGGTGTGGTGTACCTCAATCAATTACGCGTCGAGGATGCGCGTTTTGAATTTCTGACGGCCATGGAACTCAAGCAAAGCGATCAACTGGCCGCGTTGAATCTGGTGACGCTGCTGATCTACCAGGACGACTGGAGCCGCGCGGCCGAACTCGTCAGCAGTCTTGGCCTGAGCCCCGCCCAAGTCACCGAAGCCCAGGCCCGCGCGCAAAGACTCAAGACACCGAGCAAGTCCGGCCCGACCGCCGTAAACCAGGTCGCCGTCGCCACACCGACGCTTCAATAAGGAGAGGCTTTTGATGAAACCAACCATCCTCTGCTGCCTCGGCCTGCTGGCCCTGCCCCTCACCACTCACGCCATCGACCCCGGCCCCGCTTCGGCCCAACAACAGGAAACCGAAGGCTGGCTGCAACTGCAAAGCAGTAACAAGGCGGCTTCCCAGAAACCGCAAACCTCAACCGCGACCGAGCGCGAGCTGAGCATGCAGCGTTGGTTGAAAAGCTATCAGCATGAGATCCCGGAGTACTTTGATCAGTATGAGAGCGGGCAGGTGGACGGTGGGTCGGGGGGGTAGTTTGATTCGGGCAAACTCTTTGTAGCAGCTGCCGAGCCCGCGAGGCTGCGTTCGGCTGCGTAGCAGTCGTGAGTCTGGCTGACGCGGTATGCCTGACGTACCGCAATGACTGATTTGCGACTGCTGCGCAGCCGAACGCAGCCTCGCGGGCTCGGCAGCTGCTACAGATCGCGTTACGGCTTAACTGAATGGTAGAAAGTGAGTCGCGGTCGTTACCGCCGGAATGGATAGGCACACCAACAAAAACCTAATGCGCAGTCACCCCCTGACGCAATCCAGAATGACCGGGTAACAAAGCCAGCGCCAACTGCGTCCGATTATGCATATGCGTCAACCGCAAAACCTGCGACACATAAAGCTTCACCGTGTTCTCGGTAATCCCCAACTCACAGGCAATCTGATAATTCGTCTGCCCCTTCCCCACCAACCGCGCCACCTCCCACTGCCTTGGCGACAGCTGACTGAAAATCGCCGGAATCTCAACCCGATCCACAGCGATGACATCCTCATCAGAACGCGGCCCGCGCCGAACCTTATCGAGATCCTGATACAGATCATCGATCGACTCGGCAAGATACTGCAGCTTCTGATCCAAATGCCCCAGCTGCACACTCTTCTGCCGTTCCTGCAAAACCACTGCCTGACGCGCAATCCCTTCGAGCAACTCATCCAGATTAATCGGCTTCTGGTAGTAATCGGCAAACCCGGCCCGCAAGGCCTTGATCACATCCTGCTTGTCCGCACGCCCAGTGAGCATGATTGCTTCAAACACACGGTGCTTGCCGGATAACCGTTGCAGCTCCTGAACCAGTTGAATCCCGTCCAGACCGGGCATGTGCAAATCGCAAAGCACCAGGCCAATCGCTTCGTCTTCATTGAAACGCTCGACTGCCTGTTTGCCAGTCTCGCAAGGAACGCAACGGTAACCGCGGCCTTCAAGAAACTCACAAAGCTGCGCGGCAATAAACGGTTGGTCGTCGACCACAAGGATTTTTACAGCCGAAGAAAGCTTGTTCACGCGCGACTCCCTGCGAGGTCAAAGTTGACCGTTCCTCTAGGGGGCGTTCTCAATTAGTTTCCCCGCCGCGTTGTCGCCTTAAAGCGGGCCAGGCAAGGCGCAGGCCGCCGGGAATGGTTGTTCCCTTTCCAAGGCCTGCAACGCAGCCTGGCCCGCTTTAAGGCACAACCCGAAGGGCCGGGCCTGCTGTTGTGCAGGGCTGCGTTGCTCGAAGCTTATTTGGAACGACCAAACCACGCTTCTCGCGCCTTGCCCTGCACAACAGCAGACCCGGCGCGGTGGGGAAACTAATTGAGAACGCCCCCTAGTGACAGCCACAGGCTGTACAACTACTGAATTGAAAGTAGACGTACTTTCCGACTCTGTATAGAACGGGCGACTAGTGAAACCAGACGAGTGTGAGCAACAGGCCCACCAATACGAAGGGTGCAAAGGGCTGTTTCTTTGACATTCCAGGCCCCAGATATCGAAGATGACTTCTAAGCCCTTGCCCCATATGAAGCCAGACTCTTGGCGCCAGTAGCAGCCACAGCACACTGGCCAATCCGGCACCGATGAACACGCCGAGCAGGTGCATGCCGTCCGTCGCCAGACCCAGGCCAGTCATCAGTTTCACATCGCCTGCGCCCAAGCGTCTCAGCGCATAACCGGGCAAGGTAAAGGCCAGCGCCAGCAAAAAAGCCCAGCCGCCCTGCACCGCCTCGGCCCCCAGCCAGGTAGTGCCCGTCCACAAGAGATACGTTAGCGCCAACAGCGCTGCGCCAAGGGTCAGGCCATTGGCGATGTGCCGTTCTCGAGCATCCTGTGCTGCGCATAGCGTCAGCCAGATCAGTAGTACAAAGCTCTGCATCCGGTAAAAAACGTCCGTTTTGGCTGAATGATTCTATGCTGATATCACGTGGTGAATATCAGGGTAGACGCAGTCATGAAAATAGGCCTCCCCCGTAAGCAAAAAGGCGCTGTAGCGATTGAATTCGCGTTGGTGTTTCTCATCTTTTTCGCCGTGTTTTATGGAATTGTCACTTACAGCTTGCCGCTGTTGCTGATGCAATCGTTCACCCAGTCGACTGCCGAAGCGGTGCGCCGCAGCGTGGCGCTGGATCCGAGCACCCCCGGATACGACACCGCGGTAAAAACCGTTGCCACGACAGAACTGAGCCGACAGCTGGCCTGGATTCCTGCCGCACTGAATTTCAATGTCGACACCGACGCCAGCGCCACCTACGTGGGCGGGGTGTTGACGGTCAGCATCAACTACCCCACCAGCAAACTGCAGCAAGTCATCCCGTTTCTGAACGTACCGGGAATTGGCCAAGTGCCCAATCTGCCGGCAAGCCTCACCGTCCGTTCGAGCCTGCAATTTTGAGTTCCGCAGACAAACTCTTCGGGCGCCTGCTCCACCGCCATCCGCCTGAGCCAGTGGACACGCCAGACACCCTGAGTGTGCAAAGTGTCGGTTTGCAGATGCATCTGGATGCCGAAGGTCGAGTGATTCATCTGACCGGTCCGTTGCGGCATGTGCTGGCCCAGCAGACGCCCGTTGCGCAAGCACCGCACCTGCTCGATTTCCTCATGCCCCACAGCTGCCTCGCCGTTGAAGGCTCGCCCGTCGACTGGCAGGGACAGTCTCTGGACCTGGACTTTTACAGCCTCAACGGACAACCCCTGCACCTGCGTGGCTGGGTCCAGCCGTTGGCCGATGCCTGGCTGCTGCAGTTGCTGGACATCGGCGACTTGTTGCTCGATCGCCGGCAATCACGCAGCCGCGAGCAATGCCAATTACTCGCAGCGCAGATCGGCGAACAGTTGCGCCGATGCAACCTGACGCGCCTGCCCGAGGTGTTGATGGAACAGCTGCAAGGCCTGGCCCAGCGTTTCCACATGCCATGCATTGCGGTGGCGTTGCTCGATGAACAGGAAGAAGGCTGGCAGATACACCAGCATTACGCGGCCTTCGATGCGCCCCAGCTGTGGCAAAACGCTCAGCGCCTGGGCACGGGGCTCGACAGTCTGAGCGGCTCTGCGCCGCAATGCCTGACGCCCGCTGAACATCCCCGTTTGCAAGGCATCTTCGGTAATGCCGAAGGGTTCGCAGTGCCCTATCACGATGCTCAGGGTGTGGTCGCCTGGTTGCTGTGCGGCATTTATCCGGTGCAGCAACATGCGCCCGACCTGAATGATCGCGACTGGTTACAACTGACCGCCGCGCTGGCAGGCCCGTTGCTTGAGCGCTTGCGCGAGCACCGGCACCATCTGCAACTGGAACGGCTGGAATCGCTGCAAGCCTTGCTCGGCACCGGATGGTGGGAGGTGTTCAGCGACAGTCGCGAGGTGCAGTTGGCGCCGTCGTTGGCCAGTAACCTGAACCTTGCGATCGATCGTTTGCCGCTGCACGACTGGCTGGATCGGGTGCACCCCGCCGACCGTGAAGAGTTGAGCAGTCGTCTGCAAGCCTTGCAAGACGACGGCATCCCGCTGCTGCTGTGCGTGCGTTTGGCACAAACGCCGAACTGGTATCGCCTGCAGGGCCAGGTCCTGGGCATCGGTAAAAACCGGCGGTTGGTGGGCTTCATGCTCGACATCAGCGACATCAAAAACCAGGAGCAAAACGCCGCGGCGGCCCATGCCCGACTGGACAACCTGATCGCCAGCTCACCGGCGGTGATCTACGTGCAGCGCTATGACGAAGGTGCGCTGCAACCGACGTTTTTCAGTGACAGCCTGCTGCCGCTGCTCGGCTGGACACTGGCTGATTGCGCGGCGGGAGCCTTGGTTGAAAGGGTCCACCCGGATGACCGCGATCGGTACTTCGAACGTACCCGACATTTGCTGCGTGAAGGTTCGGTGCGCGCCCGCTATCGGCTGCGCGACAGTCGCGGCGAATACCACTGGCTACTCGATGAAGCCAAGCTACTGCGCGACGACCTTGGCTTGCCGGTGGAGGCCGTCGGCCTGTGGCTGGACGTCACCGAAGCAACCCTGGCCGCCGAACAGGTGAAGCAAAGTGAAGAACGTTACCGGATCCTGGTGGAAGACTCTCCGGCGATGATCTGCCGCTACCGCCCGGACCTGACCCTGACCTTCGGCAACCGCCCGCTGGCGACTTACCTGGAGTGCCAGCCCGAGCAACTGCCCGGGGTGAATCTGGGCAGCTGGATGTCGCAGGAACAGCGCGAAGCGTTTCTCCAGCGGCTCAGCCGACTCAGCCCGGAATTCCCGATCAGCACCGCAGAAATCAACCTGCAACTGCCGGGACGGGAACATGCCTGGTGGGTGTGGTCGGATCGCGGGGTGTTCGATGAGCACGGCCATTTGTTGGAGATTCAGGCCGTGGGGCGCGACAACACCGAGGTCCGCCGCGCCCAGCAGCAGCTCACCCAAAGTGCAAAAATGGCCACCCTCGGTGAAATGGCCACAGGGCTGGCCCATGAAATCAATCAGCCGTTGAATGTGATGCGCATGGCCATCGTCAACGTGCTCAAGCGTCTGAGCAACGGCGATGCGCAGATCGACTACCTGACCGACAAGCTCAACCGCATCGATGCACAGGTCCAGCGCGCCGCGCGGGTGGTGGATCACATGCGGGTGTTTGGCCGTCGCTCGGAGATCGAGCAACATCCGTTTAATCCGGCGCAAGCCATCGAAGGCACGCTGTCGCTGCTGGCCGAAGGGATGCGCGGCAAAGGGGTCGATCTGCGGGTCAGCGAGACCGGGTTTGACGTGCAAGTGCGCGGTTACGTCGATCAGCTCGAACAGGTGTTGATCAATCTGATGGTCAACGCTCGGGATGCGTTGCTCGGCAAACGCGAGGCCGACCGCGAGTTCAAACCGTGGATCTCGGTGTACGCCGAACGTGATGTGGATTCGGTGCGGCTGTGGGTCGAGGACAACGGCGGCGGTATCGATCCGCGGTTGCTGGAGCGGATTTTCGAGCCGTTCTTCACCACCAAACCCGTGGGTGTCGGCACCGGGCTCGGGTTGTCGGTGAGTTACGGCATCGTCGAGAACATGGGCGGAAAACTGAGCGTTAGAAACTCGGTCGAGGGCGCACGGTTTTGTATCGAACTGCCGATTGCCGCCGACGATCAGATTGCCAGCGTCGCTCGTCCTGAGTGACAACTGAGGTTGGCGCCGACATCGACCTTGTTCAGATCGATCCCCAGGCTGAGCAGCAGTGTGTTGATCAAGGTGTCGAGTAACGGGCTGAGCACGCTGTTGATCGCGTTGACCAGCAATGTGGTGACAGTGCTGAGGATTGCCCCCAGACCACCGACCAGACTGCCCGTCGGGCCGTACATGTTGACCTTGATGTTAGTCGCCGTGTCGGTAAGGCTGCTGACGATATTGCTGGTGGAATAGGAGTAGTAGAACGGTGGCTGGTTGATCTCCGGCAGGCTGGTGGCCGGCGGTGCGGAATAGACGTGCAGCATGTTGGCGCTCTGTGCCACGGTGGTGTCGGCCATGATATCGATACCGCCGCCGACGCCTGGAATTCGCGGGTCGCAACTGACGGGTAAGATCAGGAACCGGCGGCAGGTTTTCACCCCGATATCGATCACCTTCAACGGCTGTACCACCACGGTGGGCGGCGCGGTGTTGCTGCCGAAAGCCGTGTTCGGATCGATCTTGCCGATTTTCAGCTTCACCAGTGAAGTGTTGGTATTGGTGGTCAGTGATTTGTTGGTGGCGCTGACGCAGCTGTAGGCGGTGACGTAACTGTCGGCGCTCGCAACGTCCAGTGCGACATCGAGCCTTACGGTAGTGGAAAGCGGCACGATCGAGGGTGTTTCACAGGCCGCCCCCAGCGCGCAGGTCAGTGAATCAATGACACCGACCAGATTGAGATGCAGCAAGGCGTTCAAGGTATTGGTCAACGGTCCGGCAAGATCAGCCGCCGCCTCGAGCAAGGGTTGAATCGCACTCAGAATGGGCAAGTCGATCGACAGCAATGTACGCACCTGAGCGGTTTTCACATAGATCCGGTTGGGCCCCAAAGGGGCGAGCGCGGCGTTTTTCGGATTGCCGATGGCCGAGAGCTGTGGCGGCTCCAGTATCTGTACCCGAGCGGTGATTTGCGCGAGCCCCGCGAGGTTGATCGGCAGGGTCGCCACCAGGCCGTTTTTCTTGTTGGCCAGTTGCACGACCGCCTCGATCAGGTCGAACACTTTCAGGTTGGTCGCCAGCGCGGTCACGGTGCTGCCAGCCTCGACGTGCAGCACGTTGCCGAGTACGACGGTGGTTGCACCTGCCGCGACCTTCAGCGCTTGAAGACTCGCAATGGTTGCGGTCGCGCCGAGTGTGCCGCCGGGGTCCAGCACATTGACGGCGGTCTGGATCAGCTGGCTGACGGCAATCGTATTGCCCAATACCTGGTTATACCCGGCAGCGCTGAGGTTAAGGTCGACCTTCAATCGATCAAGGTAGCCGAGCAGGCTGATGTTGGTGTTCACCAGTCCGTTCCAGCCCGCCGCGTTGATGTTCAGGTTGCCCCCGAGCAAACCACCGAACAGTGCGTTGAGCGTGGCCGATTTGCTGGTGTCGACGCTCAACGTCGTGCTGCGCAGGGTCAGCGAAGCCTGCGGTGGCGGTAATGCGGCGACAGCGCTGGCCGTCAGGTTGATGGTCGCTGCGCGTGGAGCGCCACCGAACAGGGCGCCGACACCGCCGGCGAGGCTCTGCTGGACCGAATGGCTGGCGATCACCCGAATGGCTTCGCTCTTGCTCGGGTCGGCGCCAAATACTCGAAGGTTATTGGCATCCAGGGTCAAGGCGCCGCAAGCGACCAGCAGATTGTGATTGGGGTCAGGAAGGGTGAAGCCATTACGGTTTGCGCTGGCGGTGGCATAGACGGTAGCGGTGTTGCCAGCGGCGCAATCCCCCCCTCGGGTGGAAGCTTCAAGTGCGGCCATGTCCGCTACGCGCTGCAGGTCACGTTTTTTCAGGTACAAACGACCGCTGTCGACCACGACCAGCAAGAACATCAGGGCCATGCCCAATGTCAGCGCCGCCATCAAACCGATCGCCCCCCGTTGCCGGGACGGGCTGCGAAACTGCAAACGGGGAGACATCGCACACTCCTTTGCCGGTGCACAGCCGAGGGCTACCTCCTTGGGTGAACAGCAGTGTAGTTGGGCTTTCCCGGGCTGCTCGCAGATCACAAGCAAAAGATCTTCCAGCTGTTTATTTCGGTGGGTAGTTGGCGAGAATTCGCCCGACCGTTTCACGTATTGCCGTGCTGCGATCCGACGGATTCGTTGTGCGGCTGAGTATCTGCTCGTCACTGCCGCGCCACACCAGTTTGCCGTCCTTGCCGTCGAGCAGGTCGATCTGGATGATCGCCACTTTGTAGCTGACGTTACGGGTTTCGTTGTACATCGGCCCCCCCCAGTAGCCGTTCCATGGATTACCCCAACCGCCGCCGCCGTAGTTAGTGGTGACTTGTTGCTGGCGTTGTTCCACGATCAGATAGGTCTGCACGCTTAAATCGCCCTTTTGGCCACCCGCAGCCGGACGCAGGCCACGCTGATCCAGCTGATCGGTCACCGATTGGCGGATGCGTTGTTCAGTCAGGTCGCTCTTGATCCGTGGGTCATCGGGGCGATATTGCAGGGCGGGTTCTTTCCAGCTCCAGCTGCGATAGGCGGCGAAGTCGCGGCTGGCATCGAAGTCATGATTGACCTGGCTGCCGGCGCAGGCACTGAGCAGCACGGCCACAGCCAGTAAAGCGAGACGGCGGAACATGATATTTCTCCAGTTGAAGACATGAACCTGCGTAATGCTTCTTAACTACAGAAGCTAACTAGGAGGATACGCCGACATTGCCTTTTCTACAGCCTCCCGTATCGCATCGGCACGCTCGCTCTGGCTGCCGCGATTGCTGGTTTCGGCGCTGGCACTCCACACCGGTTGACCGCTCTGGGCGTCAAACAAATCAACCCGCACCACCACGACCTGTTCCTGATAAGTCCGAACGATCGGCACGGTGTTGTACATGCCGTAACCGCTGCCGTAGCGGTTGTAACCGCCATAGCCGCCGCCGTAATAACCATAGTCATCCCGAACCTGACGCAGGCGGGTTTCCAGGTGCAGTTCGGCGCTGACAAACAGGTCGGCCGGGCGGTTATCGTGCAGCGGGCGCAAGCCACGTTGATCGAGGGCATTGCTGACGGCTTCGGCGACCTGCGCCGAATCCGCCCAGGCGCTGCCCGGCGGCAGGCGCCCGTTGAGCCAGGCCCAACTGCGGTAGTGCCCGTAGTCGCGCGGCGGTGCCGGGTAGGCGCTGCGGTCAAAGGTGTTGGCCGCCTGAGGCGGCGCGGGTGGCAAGGGGTTGGATGACGCCACATAAGGGTTGCTGCCCTGACAAGCCGCCAACCCGAGACAGATCATCAATAACCCCGAACGACTGTTCATTTCACGCTCCGATCAGACCGGCCGACAGATCCAGTGCAAGTAGCGCCCAAGCCCGGCAAAGCTTGGGTGACGACGGTGGGCCAGTTCCATTTCCAGCAAGTCCACCAGTTCGGCGCGGGCCTGGAATTCCACTGGCATGTAGTCGTGAAAAACCCGCACCCCGCTCTGGGTTTCGACCTGCCACAGGCCTTCAAGTTGCGCCGCCAGTTCGCGCGGATCAAGGGGCTGCTGCGGAGTGAGGCTTTGCTTTTCGCCGGCCATGTCGTTCTTGCGCATCTTGCGGAAATGGCCTTTGAGCAGGTTGCGATAGATCAACGCATCGCGGTTGTAGAAGGCCAGGGACAACCATCCATCCTGCTTGGTCAACTGATGCAGCACCGGCAGGATTGCGTGGGGTTCGGCCAGCCATTCCAACACGGCGTGGCACAGCACCAGGTCGTAGGGCTCGGTGAGTTGGCCGAGCAGATCCTGCCACGGTGCCTGAATGAACGTCGCTGTTTGCCCGGCGTCGGCGAAACGCTGACGGGCGCCTTCGAGCATCGGCTCGGCGGGCTCGGCCAGTGTGACCTCATGACCACGTTGGGCGAGCCACAACGACATGTGGCCCAGGCCGGCGCCGATATCCAGTACGCGCAACGGTCGGTCCGGCAAGGTTTCGGCCAGGTCGGCCTGAAGCACCGCCAGACGGATCGCGCCTTTGGCACCACCGTAGATTTTTTCGGCGAAGCGGGTCGCCAGTTGATCGAAATGACGGTCGCTCATCAGCTGAACCTCCGTTCGCTGTCCGCGAGTTTGCTGCGCACCACTTCATTCATGTCCAACCCCAACTCGCTGCACAGCAACAGTAGATAGAGCACGATGTCGCCGATTTCCTGCCCGGCATGGGCCAGTGTGTCCGCCGGCAACTGGCGCGACTGGTCTTCGGTCAGCCACTGGAAAATCTCCACCAGCTCGGACATTTCCACGCTCGCGGCCATGGCCAGGTTTTTCGGGCTGTGAAATTGCCGCCAGTCATTGCGGTCACGGATGGCGTGCAGGCGTTCGGTCAGTTCAACAAGGTTCATCGGGCTCTCCTGAAGGCGTATAGCTTCGGGGGGATGACGGGGGAAGGCAAGCGTCTCGGTGCGGCGCGGATCTTTGCACCATAATCAAAAGATCGCAGCCTGCGGCAGCTCCTACGGGAACTCGGCACCCTGCTCGATAGCCCAAGGCTCAAGTCCGGCAACCACGCCACCACTTTCATCAAGGACGCTCACGACATGCAGGTAGAAAGTTTTTTCGAATGGCTCGGCCAGGCACTTGGTTCGGTTATCCGTTTCATCGTTGACGGCCTCAGTGGCTTGTTCAATCTGTTGAGCCACGCCGGCAGCAACTTTGTCGAAGGGCTGTCCCGTGCGCTGGGCATGGACACGTCGATCATCAGCATCATTGCGCTGATTTTGGGGTTGATGCTGTTGTGGTCGGCAATTCGGGCGTTCATGAATGCGTCGATCATCATGGGGATTATCTGGTTGCTGCTGGGGTTGTGGTTGTTGAGCTGGATAATCCACTAACATCCACAATCCCCTGTGGGAGCGAGCTTGCTCGCGATGGCGTCGGCACATCCGGCATTACCTTGACTGACACACCGCTATCGCGAGCAAGCTCGCTCCCACATTGGATCGCGGCGTTTCCTAATGTGTCGCTACAATGCCGCTCCCCCAAGGAGCCTGCATGTCCAACCTGATCGCCGACTGGCGCGACCGCCCTACCCATCGTCGAGTCTGGGCGCTCGCCGCGCCGATGATTCTCTCGAACATTTCCGTACCGCTGGTGGCGCTGGTCGACAGCACCGTCATCGGCCACTTGCCCCACGCCCATCAGTTGGGCGCCGTCGCGGTCGGGGCCAGCCTGTATACCTTTCTCGCGTGGGCCATGGGTTTTCTGCGCATGGGCACCACGGGGTTCGCAGCACAGGCCGCCGGGCGTGGGGACGGCGCGGCATTGCGGCAGATCTTGCTACAGGGTCTGTTGCTGGCCATGGGCCTGGCCATTGTCCTGGGAGCACTGGGTGTACCGTTGAGCGGGGTTGCGCTGCATTTCATGCAGCCGTCGGCGGAGCTGGATCAGCTGACCCGCGAGTTTTTCCACACACGCCTGTTCGGTTTGCCGGCAGCACTGGCCAGTTATGCGCTGGTCGGCTGGTTCCTCGGCACTCAAAACGCCCGGGCGCCGCTGGCCATTCTGCTGAGCACTAACCTTGTGAACATCGCGCTGAACCTGTGGTTCGTTCTCGGGCTGGAATGGGGTGTGGTCGGCGCGGCCCGAGCGTCGGTGATCGCCGAATGGACCGGCGCGCTGATCGGCCTGCTGATGACCCGCAACGCCCTGCGCGCCTATCCCGGTCACATCGCCTGGGCCGCGCTGGCGTTGTGGCAGAGCTGGCGGCCGCTATTGGCGGTCAACCGCGACATTTTCATCCGCAGCCTGGCGCTGCAATCGGTGTTTTTTCTGATCACCGTACAAGGCGCGCGGCTGGGTGATGCCACCGTCGCCGCCAACGCGCTGCTGCTCAATGGTTTGCTGCTGACCGCCCATGCGCTGGACGGCCTGGCCCACGCGGTGGAGGCCCTTTGTGGGCATGCCATTGGTGCTCGCGATCGAGAGGCCCTGCGCCGCTCATTGGTGGTGGCTTGCGGCTGGTCGTTGCTGGCGAGTCTGGGCTTTGCCGTGCTGTTCCTGTTCGCCGGGCATTTGTTTATCGAGATGCAGACCAACATTCAGAGCGTGCGCGACACGGCGTTCATCTACCTGCCCTACCTCGCCGCGCTGCCGCTGATTGCGGTCGGGAGTTACCTGCTCGACGGGTTGTTTATCGGCGCCACCCGTGCCCGGGAAATGCGCAACGGCATGCTGCTGACGGTGGTTTTGTTGCTGCCGTTCGCTTGGGCGCTGCAAGGTTTGGGCAACCATGGACTGTGGATAACCTTTCTATTGTTCATGTTGCTGCGCAGCCTGACCCTCGGCACGTTCGCCTGGTATCTGCACAAAAACGACGGCTGGTTCGCAGGCAAAGCTCACTGAGTCGGCGTGGCTTTGACGAAGGCCGTGACCACATCCAGCACCGGAGCCAAACCGCGCATCGGCCGGGACAGCGTCGCCACCAGCGTGGCGTGGCTGGTGCGCGAGAAATACAGGTCCTGCACCGGCACGCCCGCCTCGCGCAGTTTGCGTGCAAGACCACCGGTGTTGCGGGCCGGGTTGACCAGCTCATCATCGCTCGCAGCGATCAACAAGGCCGGCGGCGCGCCACGACTGACATGGTTGATCGGCTGCGACCGGGGTGGTGAATCCGGCCAGAAAAACACCGGGCGCACCTGCGGATTCTTGATCGGCAGAAAATCATAAGGCCCGGCCAGGCCGATCCAGCCGCTGAGGTTGTGCGGCGACAGGCCCACCGCCCCCAGTAACCCGGGGTCCAGCGCCAGCATCGCGACGTTGTAGGCCCCGGAACTGTGGCCCATCAGATACAACCGCTGTGGGCTCCCGGAATATTGACGAATGTGCTCATGGGTCCAGGCCACGGCCCGGGCGCCATCTTCAAGGAACAGCGGATAACGCACCTGCGGATACAACCGATAGTCCGCCAGCACCGCAATAATTCCCCGGGACGCCAAGGCCTCGCCGACAAAAGCGTAATCGCTGCGTGAACCGCTGTTCCAGCTGCCGCCGTAGAAAAACACCACCACCGGGGCGTTTTCCATGGGATGGCGCGGTGCATACACATCGAGTTTTTGCCGCGGGTCAGGACCGTAGGCAATGCCCTCGGTCTTGTCGTAGGTTGTGTCAGGGGTCAGCGCATTGAGCAACTTCAGCGGCGAGCACGCCGTCATCACGGCCAGCAATACGCCGCCGACTATCAGGCTGAACAAGCGCCGCGTGGTGCTCGCCATCGATGTTGAACCTCGTGTTCAGGGTTGATCGTTCTGCCACAGGTTGCGCAGGCTATCGAGACGCTCCTGCTGGGTGAGTCCCGGCAATGCGTGCCCAGGCAAAGCGCCGGGGTACTGCAAGCGTAGCCATAACCAGTCATCGAGTACCGGGCGCTCGGTAAAATCCAGCGCCAGCCCTTCCTGCACGAGGGACCACAGCGTGTTGTAGTCAGTCCCTGTAGATCGACTCCAGTGCCAGGCATGTTGCTCCAGCAGGCAGGTTTGCAGTTTTTCCTGCTGACGAGGACTGAGGTTTTCTTCAACTGCCAAAGGGCTGACGGCAAGCCCCGGATTGACCAACTGCTGCCAGCCCTGACTGCCGATCGCGCGGTCCGCCCACGTCCCGCCGAACCAGCGCAATTGGCTGAAAGGACCCAGCCAGCGACTCAGCTCCTGCGCATCGCAGGCATCGAACAAGTAACTGGCCGTTTGCGGGTTGTAGTAACTCAACAAAGCTCGGTGATGCAGACCGAACGTGACCGTGAGCATGCGGCGCAAATGCTCCAGCAACAGAGGCGACGACACCTCGCTGGCCATCAGCAAGCCTCGCCAGAGGGGCACTTCGCTGTCACATAACCCGACCAGCGCAGGGCATGTCCGAAGGTAGATCAGGGCCGGGCCGTGTTCACGCAACGCATGCCACTCAGTACCTTCGAACAACCAGAACCACTGGGCATGCGCAAACTTCTGTTGCAGCATCGCCCCCGCCTGTGGCGCACCCGGTACATCCAGCAATAGCCATTGCGGGGTCGCGGCGATCATGCCGCACCGCTCTGGCCAAACTGCATCGCTGCCCGGCAGGTGCAGAGGGCCTGCGTGCAATGGCTGAAACTGCCGCCACCGGGCAGCAGACATAGCAACATCAATGGCTCGCTCGATTGCAGAAACTCCAGCAAGCCCTCGACGTCATCTGTCGCGGATGTGCGCGGTGCGCCGACCTCCTCAGCGCCTTCAACGGACGAAGGGGCGTGAAGAAACCCGGTAATCAGCGGCTGATCCGGATCCCCCTCGATAAAGCTCACCACCACCTCAGCCCCCTCACTCAACTGCGTGACTGCCGCGTCGCCCAGTACAGCGGCCAACGGCAGCCAACAGTGGCTGGGCGCCGCACCCTCGCCCTGATAGAGCCAGTCAAATTGCACGGCAACCGGTCTGGACGGATCGGGGCGTGACTCATCAATGTCGACCACCCAGGCCCGTTGCAGGCTGTGCATTCTGGGTTTCACAGCAGAATGAGGTGACACAAATGGCACCTCCCCGTGAATCGCGCGGATCTGGTTGCTGTAGGACGCCGTTAAATCCTGGCTGCCCTGATGCTCCACATGGGTCAGCAGCCAGAGATGATTCCAGTCGGCAATCGGATGGCCGGACACCGACATCAACTGACCGCTGCGCAGCGCCGTCAAGTCCGTCCGACCTTCGGCAATCGGCGCGGTTCGTTGCCCAGCGCACCCCAGAAGCTTGAACTGACGCACGGCCGATTGCTCACTATTTACATTGAAGACCGCGCTCTCACCGAATCGAAAGTGCCCCTGACCATCACCGAAAACCACGCAATGCCCGCGCTCGCCGTGTTCGAAATGGTAGTGAAGCCGTTCCTGGGCACATAGACGCTGGATAAATTGCAGGTCTGATTCTCGGTACTGCGTACAGAAATCACGGGGCGGGTAATCGCCACTCAGCTCAAAGCGCCGACTCTTGCCGGCAATACCGTGCTCCTTGAGCACCTGACTGAGGATTTGCGGCACCGAGCGCGCGCTGAAAATTCGCTGGCTAAAGCGCAGGGAAAGGCACGCCAGCTTCGGCCCCAGACGTACGCGGCAGAGCCTGACAGCCGGGTCATGATCACGCTGGACGAGTTCATGCAATTGTCCGTGAAAGCCGTTTCCCGCGGGCCCGACATGCAGAAAGGCCGGACGGTACAGCAGGCTTGCAAGGTCGAGTGTCGGGTCATCGATCAGCAGATCCATGTCGAACACAAAAGGCTCGCTGATGGCTTCACTACCGGTAAACGCCAAGACCTCAAAGGGGTCGGGCAGACCCTCTACATCCAGACGAAATGACGGCTCGTTGACTGGATCGAACATCGGCGATTCTCTACAGGAGGGGCGGCCGGGGATTCTCTCCGAGAGAGTTGGCCGAGTAGAGTGCCGAAGTACAACTTAGGAAATGACCTACGCGAAAAGAAGACCACATCGCTTGGATGGCCAAGAATGTAAGTCATTTCGCTTGAAATCAGAGAGGCATCCCACCAAGTCATCTGAAATTTCCGCTACGTGCGGAACATTTTCAGACAACTTGATGGGAGCGGTGCCTTACCTCAAGAAGACAGGTAAGAGGAACGGGTCAGACCAAGACGCAGCGCGTCGAGGAACTGGGTACGCTCGGCGGCGGTGATGCGGGCACTGGCGCATTTGTCGCGGTAGTGGGTCATCAACTCTTCCGGCGACAAGTGCACGTAGCGCAGCATGTCTTCGATGGTGTCGTGGGTTTCGATACCTGCGTGGTACACGCTGCCGTCAGCGTTCTGGTAGATGTTCACCGAGTCGGTGTCACCGAACAGGTTGTGCATGTCGCCGAGGATTTCCTGGTAGGCGCCGACCAGGAAGATACCCAGCAGGTAGTCTTCACCGTCGTTCAAACCGTGAACCGGCAGGCTGGTTTCGATGCTCTGCTCGTCGACGTATTGCTTGATCTTGCCGTCGGAGTCGCAAGTCAGATCTTGCAGTACGGCACGGCGCAGCGGCTCTTCGTCGAGACGGTGCAGCGGCAGGATCGGCAGGACCTGGCCGATGGCCCAGGTGTCCGGCAGGCTCTGGAATACCGAGAAGTTGCAGATGTACTTGTCGGCCAGCTTGTCGTTGAGTTCGTCGAGCACCTGACGGTGCGAACGCTGACGAGCCTTCAGCGAGTTGTGCAGGCGACGGCATACCGCGAAATAGCATTGCTCGGCCAGGGCTTTCTCGGCCAGGGTCAACTTGCCATCGGCGTACTGGGTGGCGATGTCGCTCATGTAGTGAGTGGCGCGCCAGTAGGTTTCGGTGACCATCTCGATGTCGGTCGGGCCCAGCAGGTCAACCAGCCACTGCACGGTTTCCGGCAGTTCTTCCTTGTTGTCGATCTGCGGCACGTCGTCGTTGTGTTTCTCGACGTCGGTCACTTGCACCACCAGCATCGCGTGGTGAGCGGTCAGGGAACGGCCGCTTTCGGAGAAGATGTTCGGGTGCGGCAGGTTCTGCGCGTCGCAGAATTCCTTGAGCATCCCGACCACGACACCGGCGTAATCGTCCATGTCGTAGTTGATCGAGCTGGCGTTACGCGAGTGCGTACCGTCGTAGTCCACGCCCAAACCGCCGCCGACATCGATGTGATCCACCGGCAGGCCAAGGTTGCGCAGTTCGCCGTAGTAACGAATCGCTTCCTTGAAGCCGTGCTGGTAGTCCGCCAGGTTGGCGATCTGCGAGCCCATGTGGAAGTGCAGCAGGCGAATGCCCTGATCCAGGCCAGCCGCGCGGAAACGCTCGACCACCGACAGCAGTTGCGCCGCCGACAGACCGAACTTGGATTTCTCGCCACCGGTGTCAGCCCATTTGCTCGACGCCAGGGATGACAGACGCACGCGCAGGCCTACCTGTGGCTTGACCTTCAGCGAGGCGGCTTCTTCGATCACCAACCCGACTTCGGATTCTTTCTCGATCACGATGAACACGTTGTGGCCGAGCTTCTGGCCCATCAGCGCCAGACGAATGAATTCGCGATCCTTGTAACCGTTGCAGACGATGGTGCCGCCCTTCGGCGCCAGGGCCAGCACGGCCAGCAGCTCAGGCTTGGAGCCGGCTTCAAGACCAATGGACACGTCTTGGGTCGCGATGATGTTCTCGATCACCGCTTCTTGCTGGTTCACCTTGATCGGGTACAGCGCGGTGTACTTGCTCTGGTATTCCAGGCGCTCGATGTTGGCGTCGAAGGCGCCGGTCAGCTGACGCACGCGGTCTTGCAGAATGTCAGGGAAACGCACCAGCAACGGCAAGGACAGGCCGCTTTTACGCAGCTGGTCGACTTGCTCGAACAGGTCGATAGGCGAACTGGTCGGACCGTTCGGACGAACTTCGACGCGACCGGCGTCATTGATCGCGAAGTACCCGGCCCCCCAATGGCGAATCCCGTAAACACTGCGGCTGTCCGCAACTGTCCATTGGCTGCCATCGTCTTTGCGTGTGCGTCGTACGGACATTGAAGTCCCCTATAAAGAAGTCATAGAGCGTCGCCTGGGTTCAGGCCGGCGCAGTCTAAAGAATGAAAATGACGGTTCGTCAACGAGGGGATAGACCTCGCTGACCGCAGTGAGTTTAGAAACCGGTCAGAACAGGCTCTGTGAAAACCATGTAGACGACGCCAGACCTGCTGTCAGGACTGGATCAAGCCGAGGGTGGTTTTCACAGAGGCTGCTAGCCGCCGGACTTCTTCGCTTTGAAACCGTGTTTGATCAGCTCGGCCAAGAGTAGCTCGACATGATCGCCCTGGATTTCAATGATTCCGTCTTTCAATGCACCACCGGTCCCGCAACGTTTCTTCAACGTGGTCGCCAGGTCCTTGAGTGCGTCTTCGGCCAACGGCACGCCGGTGATGGTGGTCACCGTCTTGCCGCCACGGCCCTTGCTTTCGCGACGCACGCGAGCGATGCCGTCGCCGGCCGGGATAACGGTCTGTTTGCAGATGCAGGCATCCACCGGTTGACTGCAATCCGGGCAATGACGACCTGCGTCGGTGGAAAATACCAGGCCACCAAGGGCGGCGAAGGATGCGGCTTTTTTGGCCACCGGCAATCCTCTTGGGAGGACAAAGACTGGTCGCGGCAACTTGGGCAAGTGCCATCGACCGCGAAGCCCCACTCAGGCAGGGGCAGCGCTACTGAAACGGTACAACTCTGTGTATGCGTGTAGGAGCTGTCGAGTGCAACGAGGCTGCGATCTTTTGATTTTGATTCAACGGTAAAATCAAAAGATCGCAGCCTCGTTGCACTCGACAGCTCCTACAAGGTCGCGCAGTGTAACGGCAAAAAGCCGACTTGCTAAGAGCCAATCGGCGCCAATTTATGCCTCTTTTGCGATGTCCGACCCACGGGCCCGAAGATACCGCTTCAACGCGGCCAGAGAGTCCGGGCAATAAGGCTTTTGCTGGATTTCCAGCAGGACCTGGTCGACGGGGATGAAGCGCGCTTCAAGGACTTCTTCGGGTTGCAGGATCAATGGACCGTCCCACACCGCCGAAAACGCCGAACACCAGAGCCGATTACCGGTGTCTTCGAAGAAAAAGTGATCATGGGCAGTCAGTTCCACACCGCTCACGCCCAGCTCTTCCTCCAGCTCGCGGGCAGCCGATTCGGCGTAGGTTTCGCTAGCGAGCACCATCCCCCCCGCCGCCACATCCCAGAAACCTGGATAAATGGCTTTGCTCAGCGTGCGTCGATGCACGCAGAGTTCACCGGCGCAATTGAACAGCATGATGTAAGTGCCGCGCCCGATCAGCCCGCGTTCACGCAGGTCGGAGCGGACCAGGGCGCCGAGCAGGTTGTCCTGCTCGTCGACCCAGGCGATCTGTTCGGCATCCGAGGCCGCGCGGTGCGCGACCTCTCTGGCGCTATCGACCATGACTTAGCCCTGATTGAGCAATTGACGCAAATCGATCACTGCGGCGTTGGCCCGGGAGATGTAGTTGGCCATGACCAGCGAATGGTTGGCCAGCACCCCGAAGCCGCTGCCATTAAGGATCATAGGACTCCAGACCGGTTCCTGCGAGGCTTCCAGTTCACGAATGATCTGACGCACGCTGACCGTGGCGTTCTTCTTGGCCAGAACATCGGCGAAGTCGACTTCGATGGCGCGCAGCAAGTGAGACAAGGCCCAGGCCTGACCGCGAGCTTCATAGAACACGTTATCGATTTGCATCCACGGGGTCTCGACGATCTCTTCGTCGACCTGCGGCACCTGACCCGGAGCCAGGACTTCGGTTTTCAGCGCGGTGTTGAGCTTGACCCGGCCTACGCTGGCCGACAGCCGTTGCGACAGCGAGCCCAAACGAGTACCGACATCGCCCAGCCAGTTGTTCAGGTTGTCGGCGCGAGCATAGAACAGCGCGCTTTTCTGACTCGGGTCGGACAGCCGCGCCTGATAACGGCTCAGGGAGTTGATGCCTTCCTGGTATTCGGACTCACTGGAGGGCAGCACCCAGCTCTTGTTGTCGAAGTTGAAGCGCGGCTCGGCCTTGGCCAGGTCAGCATCTTCGGTGGACTGCGACTGCGAACGGGCGAAGTCTTTACGCATGGCACGACTCAGGTCGCGGACCTGGACCAGCACGCCATATTCCCAGCTCGGCGTGTTGTCCATCCACAGGCCCGGCGGGAAACGGTCGTTGGAAATATAACCACCCGGTTTGCTCAGCAAAGTACCGGCGACGGTCTTGAGGGTTTCGACCGTGGTGTAGCCGATGACCATTTGCTTGCCTTCTTTCTCGGCGGCCATCTGGGCATTCTTCTGAACCGGGAACAGCGCAGGTTCCTGGCTCCAGTACCAGCCCAGCGCAATAGCCACCAACAAGTAAATGGCAATCAAAGTGGCCAGCGCCCGGCTGAACAACAGGCCACCCAAGTAACTGCGGGTGGCCGATTTCGGTTCAGCGGCACGTTCAGGGGTGCTGCCCGCGCGGTTCTTCCAGTCCAGCATGGCGATATCCTTTCAATCACTTGAGTTCATCGGTTCGACCACAACCCTATCTCATCGTGCCTCGTTTGCCGCGCATTAAATCCTGCGCAAACACCTACCCGCACAATGGCCACGATCGACGGCCACTATAAGTGAAGCACAGCGCTGAGCCTATGCGACCAGTCGGTCAGAAACTGAATAAGGTCGCTTTACAGTTAATTGATGTACGACACTCATGCGATGGAAAAGAGGTGCTAGCATAGAGCCACCAGTCGATCTCAGCATGCACCCTAACTAGTAGTCAGGATATGACCGAGCCAGAAGACCCCAGCCGTGAGCGCCTCAAGCACCACTTTGCCCAGCGGGTAATTCATCAGGCACGTCAAATTCTTGAGATATGGCAGCGCCTGCAACGCAGCGAGTGGTCCACCACCGACTTATCGGAACTGAGCGAGGCCAACCTGCGCCTGCTGCGTTTCGCCGAACGCTTCGATCAACCTGAACACACCCAACTGGCACGCCACATCGGTCAGTCGCTGGAGGCGGTCGACGCCAATCGCGGACGCCTGAGCAGCGGACTGATCACTGACCTCAATCGTTTGATGCAGCGCCTGTCGCGCACCGGTCTGCGCCACGGCGACCAACTCGAACAAACCTTCCTGCCGCCGCTGCGCAAGCCGGTCTACGTGATGCTGCAGGATTACGACCGCGCCGAGCGTCTGGCCAAGCAGCTGGAATTTTTTGGGCTCAGCGCGCAAGCCCTCGACAGCGTTGCGGCGTTCCGCTCTTCGATGGTCGAGCGCTTGCCTGCGGCGATCGTCATGGACGTGGACTTCAGTGGAGCCGGCATCGGCCTGAAACTGGCTGCCGAAGCCCAGGAAGGCCTTGATCATCAATTGCCGCTGTTGTTCTTCAGCCTGCACGAAACCGACACCCCGACCCGCCTCGCCGCCGTGCGTGCCGGTGGCCAGGAATTCCTGACCGGCACCCTCGAAGCCTCGAACCTGCTGGAGAAAATCGAAGTCCTGACCTGCGTCGCCCAGTACGAACCTTATAAAGTGCTGATCATCGACGATTCCCGCGCCCAGGCCCTGCACACCGAGCGCCTGCTCAACAGCGCCGGGATCGTCACGCGGACCTTGATCGAGCCGATCCAGGCCATGGCCGAGCTCGCGGATTTCCAGCCAGACCTGATCATCCTCGACATGTACATGCCGGCCTGCACCGGTACTGAACTGGCCAAAGTGATCCGCCACAACGACCGTTACGTCAGCGTGCCGATCATTTACCTGTCAGCCGAAGACGATCTGGACAAGCAGCTCGACGCCATGAGCGAAGGCGGCGACGACTTCCTGACCAAACCGATCAAGCCCCGACACCTGATCACCACCGTGCGCAACCGCGCGGCGCGGGCGCGCAATCTCAAGGCGCGGATGGTGCGCGACAGCCTGACCGGCTTGTACAACCACACCCACATTCTGCAATTGCTCGAAGACTGTTCGTTCCGCGCCCGTCGCGAGAACAAGCCGCTGAGCTTTGCGATGCTCGACATCGACCACTTCAAACGGGTCAACGACAGCCACGGCCACCCCATGGGCGATCGGGTGATCAAGAGCCTGGCGCTGTTTCTCAAGCAACGCTTGCGCAAAACTGATTTCATCGGCCGTTACGGCGGTGAAGAATTCGCCATCGTCATGCCGGACACCGATCTCGAATCGGCCCACAAAGTGCTCGACGAAATCCGTCGACGCTTTGCCGAGATTCACTACCCGGCTCAACCGCAGGACCTCTGGTGCACGTTTAGCGCCGGGGTGGTGGAACTGTGTGAAAACTCCGACAGCCTGATGATGGCCAGCCAGGCAGACGAAGCGCTGTACCGCGCGAAGGACGCCGGACGCAACCGCGTGCAGGCTGCGCGGACGTCAAAGCAAAGTGCCACCTTTTCATCGGAATCGACCCATTCGGTCATAACCCTGTAACACAAACGCAATAAATTCAGGCGCTTACCATTCTGCCGCTGGTAGACCCGCGATGCGCCTGAAGCTGCTGACCAATCTCAATACCCTCCTTTTAGTCGCCGTGTGCGTGGCCCTTGGCGCCACACTGTGGTGGTCGCAAAAAGCCCTGGAGCGCCCGTATTTATTGATGGAGCGTTACCTGGGCTTGTCCCAGCAATTTCAAAATGAAGTCGCGCGCAACATCGAGGACTACCTCGCCAGCGGCGATGCCCTGCGCCTGAGCAGCGCCAGCCAATCCATCGACAGCCTGCAAAAGGACCTCGACGAGTTGCCGCCAGCGTTAGCCGACACCTTGCGCCCGAGCCTGTCGAACCTCGAAGAATTCAGCAAAACCGACTTGTTGGCCGCCGGCAAACTCGCGGGCGATCCACAAGCGCTGCTGCTTCAGGCCGAACGCGAACTCGGCGCCAGCCTCGATCAGCTCAGCCAATACGCCAGCGCTAACGCGGCGTATCTGACGCCGTTGCTCGCCGCCTCACAGCACTTGGGCAAGTTGTCTCTGGCCCGGGACAAACTGGTCAGCAGCGGGCGCAGCGAATTGGCCGCCGATGTCGAGCGTGAAGTCGCCAACATTCGCACTCAGGCTGAGTTGCTGGGCGCCTTGCCGCTGCTCGGTGTAGCCAGCAGCAGCGAATCCGGCACCGATGATTTCGCCGCGATGATGGGCCTGGAGAACACCGAAAAGGCCGTTGCCGAAGATGCGGGCGTCGGCCTCAAGCGTGAACTGAACAGCCTCCTCACTCGCTACCCGGCCGAACTGGCGCGCACACGTGACCAGATCCAGAAACGCACCGACCTCAGCGCCGCCACTCACCTGAAAATCGCAGCCGTGCAACAGGCCATCGCCGGACTGGAGCCGGTGGTTCGCGCCCAGCACGGACAGATCCAGGGCGAAGTGCGGCTGATGCAAGGGGTGATGATTGGCCTGATTCTGCTGATTGCTTTGCTGATCGACACCTTGCAACGGAAACTGGCCCGGACGCTGACCAACCTCGCCCCGGCCCTTTCGACCTGGGCTGAAGGCGACTTCAGCCAGGACATTCAACTGGGTAAAACCAATCGTGAACTGCACGACATTGAAGCGTCGCTCAATCGCTTGCGCGCCTATCTGGTCGACCTGGTAGGGACCATTCGCCTCAACGCCGAGCAGGTCGCCGGTAGCAGCCGAACCCTGGCCGAGTTGAGCAATGACCTGCACAGCGGCGCCGAACATCAGGCCGGTGACACGGCGCTGATCCGCGATTCTCTCGGCGAACTGGAAGCGACCATTCAACAGGTTGCCGGCGATGCCAGCCAGGCGGCCGACGCCAGCCGCCATGCCGGGCTGGCGGTGGAGCACGGCCAGAAAGTCATCGGTTTGAGCCTCACCGGGCTGCACGCGCTGGTCGGCGAAGTGCAAGGCAACGCGCAAATGATCGAACACCTGGCCGAGGAGTCGGCAACCATTGGCGGCGTGCTGACGGTCATCCGTTCGATTGCCGACCAGACCAATCTGCTGGCCCTGAACGCCGCCATCGAAGCGGCCCGAGCCGGGGAAATGGGTCGAGGGTTTGCGGTGGTGGCCGAAGAAGTTCGTTCACTGGCACAACGCACCGCTGGCGCCACAGCAGAGATCCAGACCCTGATCGCAGGGTTGCAAACAGCCGCGCGACAATCGGTGGAAGGCATGCGCGCCCAGGTCGAACACGCCGAAGCCACTGCCAATCAGGCCCAGGCCGCCGACGGAGCGCTGGATAAAATCGTCGGCGCGATCCAGACCATTTCCGACACCGCCGTGCGCATCGCCGATGTCACCGCCCAGCAGAGCGGCGCCGTCAGCGAGATCCGTGATCACAGTGAGCGGATCCACCAATTGGGTGGGGATAACTTGCTGCGCATTGGTCAGGGGCGTGAGCAAGGGGAACATTTGTTGGTGCTGGGTGGACGACTGCATACAGCCGTCCAAGCCTTCCGCGTCTGAAAGATCGCCTTCGCGAGCAAGCTCGCTCCCACATTTGGAATGCGTTCCCCTGTGGGAGCGAGCTTGCTCGCGATAGCGCCAGAACAATCACCACAGAATTCCCGGCCCTGCACGCCCGCCGACTGTCCGCTATCATGCCCTCACTTTCGATACGCGAGATTGTCATGCGCCGTTTGCTCTGCCTGTTGTTTTTAGTGCTCGCCCTGCCGGCCACCGCCGCCGGGTTGCTGGACAGTCGGCCCAGTTCAACGTTGGGCTCGATCAACAACAGCGCCGACTTCCTGCCGGTGCGCGAAGCCTTTCAGCTGAGCCTGGTAGAAAGCACACCGCAATCGATCAAGCTGCGTTTCGTCGCTACCGAGGGTTACTACCTCTATCGCCATCGCTTTCAGTTTCGTGCCGACCCGGCCGATGCAGGCCTGGGCGCCGCGCAACTGCCCAAGGGCGAACAGAAGCACGATGAGTATTTCGGCGATGTCGAGGTCTACCACGGCATTCTCGAAGTCGAACTGCCGCGCACCGATCAACGCGCCTTCACCCTGGTGGTTACGTATCAGGGTTGCGCCGACAAAGGCTTGTGCTATCCACCCGAGACCGAGCGCCTGAGTATTGATGGCAGCGCAGGCACGACTCCGGCCTGGAGCTGGCGCGAATTGGCGCTGTTCTTCCTCGCAGGCATAGGCCTGACGTTCACCCCGTGTGTGCTGCCGATGCTGCCGATCCTGTCCGGCGTGGTGTTGCGCGGTCAGGTGGGTGGTTTGCGCGGCTTCAATTTGTCGCTGGCCTACGTGCTGCCAATGGCCGCCTGCTTCGCCCTGCTCGGGGCGTTGATGGGGATGTTCGGCGCACAACTCAATCTTCAGGCGCGGCTGCAATCGGCGTGGGTGCTGGTGCCGTTCGCGATGTTTTTTGCACTGTTTGCCTTGGCGATGTTTGGCGTCTTCGAACTCAAGCTGCCTCACGCTATCAGCAGTCGGCTGGATCGGATCGCCGGTCGCACCGAGGGTGGTTCGTTGTGGGGCGCCGCCGTGCTGGGCGTGGTTTCCAGCCTGTTGGTGTCGCCCTGCGTCTCGGCGCCGCTGGCCGGCGCGCTGCTGTACATCAGCGCCAGCGGCGATGCATTGGGCGGTGGTCTGAAATTGTTCATGCTCGGCCTTGGCATGGGTGCACCGCTGTTGCTGGTTGCCACTGGTGGCGCCGCTTGGCTGCCGAGAAGCGGACCCTGGCTGATCTATGTGAAAAACGCGATTGGCGTTTTATTGCTGGGGCTGGCGATCGGTCTGCTCAGTCGAGTACTGCCGGGCCAGATCACGTTGCTGCTGATCGGCTTGCTGGCCGGTGGCGTCGGGTTGTTCATGGGTGCGCTGGAGTTCGTCTACAAACCGCCGAGAAAACGCCTGGGCCAGTTGCTGGGAATGTTCCTGCTGTTTTATGCGCTGGCGTGTTGGTATGGAGCGTTCAGCGGCCAGACCGATCCACTCAATCCAATTGGCCAGCCGCGCACGGTTGCCGGCAATGAGCAACCGCAAAACACCAGCGCCTGGCAAACCGTCAGCACCCCGGCAGACCTGGACCGCGTCCTCGCCGAAGCCAAATCATCGGGCACCCCGCTGCTGCTCGACTGGTACGCCGACTGGTGCATCAGTTGCAAAGTCATCGAACATAAGGTGCTCAACGACGCCAGGGTCGTCGAACTTCTCAAAGGCTATCGACTGATCCGCTTCGACATCACCGCCAGCAACGCCGAGCAACGCGCCTTGCTTGACCGCTACAAACTGTTCGGCCCGCCAGCGCTGATGTTTTTCGGCAAAGACGGCGTCGAACACGCCGATGTGCGAGTGATCGGCGAGATCAACGCCACCGACTTCGCCGAACGTGTTGCGAAAGCAAATGACCGGATTTAATAACCCGGTCACATATTTCGCGCAAACATCGGCCATCGTGCTGGCTATTGCATAGAACTGGACAGTCACAAAGGCTTTGCGGCATAGTCGCCGGGTTCTGACAATTGCACACAGATAACAAGGAACAGCAGATGGCGACGCTACTGGTTCTGCACGGACCCAACCTGAACATGCTCGGCACCCGTGAACCGGGCACCTACGGCGCCACGACACTGGCGCAGATCAACCAGGACCTGGAACGCCGTGCCCGTGAAGCCGGCCACCATTTGCTGCACCTGCAAAGCAACGCCGAGTACGAATTGATCGACCGCATCCACGCTGCCCGCAGCGAAGGTGTGGACTTCATTCTGATCAACCCAGCAGCTTTTACGCACACAAGTGTCGCATTACGTGACGCGCTGCTGGCGGTGAGCATCCCATTCATCGAAGTGCATTTGTCTAACGTGCACAAACGCGAACCTTTCCGCCATCACTCTTACTTCTCCGACGTAGCGGTGGGAGTGATCTGCGGCCTTGGCGCCAGCGGTTATCGACTGGCCCTGGAGGCCGCACTAGAGCTGCTTGAAAGACAGGCAACGGCTTGAACAACAAGCGTAACGCCCCTGACCGACCCTTGGGAGTTGATGATTCATGGATATCCGTAAAGTTAAGAAACTGATCGAACTGCTGGAAGAGTCCGGCATCGACGAACTCGAGATCAAGGAAGGCGAAGAGTCCGTACGCATCAGCCGTCACAGCAAGACCCCGGCTCAGCAGTACTACGCACCGGCTCCAATGCATGCTCCGGCGCCTGCGCCTGTTGCTGCTGCCCCGGTTGCTGCCGCCGCACCTGCTGCTCCGGCCGCGCCAGTTCTGAACGGTAACGTTGCCCGTTCGCCTATGGTCGGCACCTTCTATCGCAAATCTTCGCCATCCTCGCCATCCTTCGTTGAAGTCGGCCAGACCGTGAAGAAAGGCGACACCCTGTGCATCGTCGAAGCCATGAAGATGATGAACCACATCGAAGCTGAAAGCAGCGGTGTGATCGAATCTATCCTCGTCGAAGACGGCCAGCCGGTTGAGTACGACCAACCGCTGTTCACCATCGTTTGAACCGCGGAGAGACTTTGATGACTGCGAAGTTGGAAAAAGTTCTGATCGCCAACCGCGGTGAGATCGCCCTGCGGATCCTGCGTGCCTGCAAAGAGATGGGCATCAAGACTGTCGCCGTTTACTCCAAGGCCGACAAAGAGCTGATGCACCTGGGTCTGGCAGACGAATCCGTCTGCATCGGCCCGGCCTCGGCCGCGCATTCTTACCTGCACATCCCGGCAATCATCGCCGCGGCTGAAGTGACCGGCGCTACCGCCATTCACCCAGGCTACGGTTTCCTTGCGGAAAACGCTGATTTCGCTGAACAGGTCGAGAACTCCGGCTTCGCGTTCATTGGCCCGAAAGCCGACACCATTCGCCTGATGGGCGACAAGGTATCGGCCAAGCACGCCATGATCGCTGCGGGCGTTCCAACCGTTCCGGGTTCCGACGGCCCACTGCCTGAGGACGAAGAAACCGCTCTGCGCATCGGTCGCGAGGTCGGTTACCCAGTGATCATCAAAGCCGCTGGCGGCGGCGGTGGTCGCGGCATGCGCGTTGTGCATAAAGAAGAAGACCTGATCTCCTTCGCCAAACTGACCCGCACCGAAGCAGGCGCGGCGTTCGGCAACCCGATGGTCTATCTGGAAAAATTCCTGACCAACCCACGCCACGTGGAAGTTCAGGTACTTTCCGACGGCCAGGGCCACGCCATCCATCTGGGCGACCGCGATTGCTCGCTGCAACGTCGTCACCAGAAGGTGCTCGAAGAAGCGCCGGCACCGGGCATCGACGAGAAAGCACGCGCAGAAGTCCTCGCACGCTGCGTCAAGGCTTGCATCGACATCAACTACCGTGGCGCGGGCACTTTCGAGTTCCTGTACGAGAACGGCGCGTTCTATTTCATCGAAATGAACACCCGCGTTCAGGTTGAGCACCCGGTATCGGAAATGGTCACCGGCATCGACATCGTCAAGGAGATGCTCAGCATCGCCGCTGGCAACAAGCTGTCGTACACCCAGGAAGACGTGGTTATCCGCGGTCATGCACTGGAATGCCGAATCAACGCCGAAGACCCGAAAACCTTCATGCCGAGCCCAGGTACGGTCAAGCATTTCCACGCACCAGGCGGCAACGGCGTTCGCGTCGATTCGCACCTGTACAGTGGCTATGCCGTTCCGCCGAACTACGATTCGTTGATCGGCAAGCTGATCACCTACGGCGCAACCCGTGACGAAGCGTTGGCGCGCATGCGCAATGCGCTGGACGAAATCGTTGTCGACGGGATCAAGACCAACATCCCGCTGCACCGCGACCTGGTCCGTGATGAAGGCTTCTGCAAAGGTGGAATCAACATCCACTACCTGGAACACAAGCTGGCTGGCGAAAAGCACTAAGCTTCGACCCAATCAACAAAGCCGCCTTCGGGCGGCTTTGTTGTTTCTGGACATTTCATCAAGCAGCACACATCCCCTGTGGGAGCGGTGTGAATCAGGAGCCGTGCAGTGGATGCAGGCCAAGCCACTCCCACAAACCCTCCGCGCTCGCGTAAACTTGCGCGCTTCTCGCAGCCCGCTAGGCTGCAATCAATATTTTTCAAAGGTGCCCGCCATGCCTTGGCTGCAAGTCCGTCTCGCCATCAGCCCAGAACAAGCCGAAACCTTCGAAGACGCTTTCCTTGAAGTGGGCGCCGTATCGGTGACGTTCATGGACGCCGAAGATCAGCCGATCTTCGAGCCGGAACTCAACACCACGCCGCTGTGGTCGCACACGCACCTGCTGGCCCTGTTCGAAGGTGGCACCGAAGCCGCCACCGTGCTGGCCCACCTTGAGTTGCTGACCGGCAGTCCGCTGCCCGAACATCACAGCGAAGTCATCGAAGACCAGGATTGGGAACGCAGTTGGATGGACGGTTTCCAGCCGATGCGTTTCGGCCAGCGCCTGTGGATCGTTCCAAGCTGGCACGCTGCGCCAGAGCCTGACGCGGTGAATTTGCTGCTGGATCCGGGCTTGGCGTTCGGCACCGGCACTCACCCGACCACCGCGCTGTGCCTGGAATGGCTCGACGGTCAGGACCTGAAAGACTGCAACGTGCTGGACTTCGGCTGCGGCTCGGGGATTCTGGCGATTGCCGCCCTGTTGCTGGGTGCCAAGGAAGCCGTCGGTACCGATATCGACGTGCAAGCCCTGGAAGCTTCTCGCGACAATGCCGGGCGCAACAACATTGCCGAAGCACTCTTCCCACTGTATCTGCCGGAAGATCTGCCGCAGGTTCAGGCCGACGTGCTGGTGGCCAACATTCTTGCTGGCCCGCTGGTTTCCCTGGCGCCGCAATTGTCCAGCCTGGTCAAATCCGGTGGTCGTCTGGCGCTGTCGGGCATCCTCGCCGAGCAAGGTGAAGACGTCGCCAAAGCCTACGCCCAGGACTTCGATCTGGACCCGATCGCCAATCGCGATGGCTGGGTGCGCATCACTGGCCGTCGGCGCTAGAATGAGCGCCTGCATAAACCGGATCGCCGCATGACCGACAGCTTCGTCACCCAGTGCCCGCATTGCCAAACCAGCTTCCGTGTCAGCCATGCTCAATTGAGCGTGGCCCGCGGAGTGGTTCGTTGCGGCTCGTGTTTGCAGGTGTTCAACGCCGCCAAGCAGCTACTTGAGCAACGGGCCGGCAAGGACGCGATCACGCCGGCTGCCCCGGCCATCGTCGAACCGCCGGAGCCGCGAGCCATCAGTCAAAAGCAATGGACCGCCGCCGAGCTGGATCTGGACAGCCTGGACCTGGACGAAGAGCTCGCTCGCCTCGAACAACGGGAGATCCAGCCGACCACGGATTTCGGCCGACAGCGCGAAGACAACCTGAGTGCCAGCCGGGATACCGTCGAGCACGAAGAAGCGCCGTGGCCCGACAGCCTGTTCAGCGAATCGGCTGCCGATCGTGCGCAGACCACCGAAGCCGACTTGCCAGAGCTGGAACTCGATCCGAGCAAATATTCGCGCACCGAACCTTCGCTGTCCCTGGAACCGGTGGAGCTGGACGACGAGTCTCTGCCGCCACAGCTGCGCCTGCACGACCCACTCGACGCACCGATGCATCACGAGCGCCTGTCGGCGACCGATGATATCGACGACGATCTGCCCTCGATCGAACCTGTGCGCAAAAAGCGTGAGCCGGCTGTCCGCGCTGAAGCTCTGCAAGACCTGACCGATGACCCACTGCAACTGGACTGGCAAAAACGCCGTTCACCCTGGGGCCGCCGATTTTTCTGGCTGCTGTTGATCCTGCTCGGCGCCGCCGCGCTCGTCGGCCAGTACATCGCCTACCATTTCGAGGAGCTGGCGCGTCAGGACCAGTACCGTCCGTGGTTCCAGCAACTGTGCCCGCAAATCGGCTGCACCGTGCCATCCAAAGTCGACATCGCCAAAATCAAAAGCAGCAACCTGGTGGTCCGCAGCCACCCGGACTTCAACGGTGCACTGGTGGTCGACGCGATCATCTACAACCGCGCGCCCTTCTCCCAGCCGTTCCCGCTGCTGGAGTTGCGGTTTGCCGACCTCAACGGCCACCTGATCGCCAGCCGTCGCTTCAAACCCGGCGAGTACCTCAACGGCGATCTCGAAGGGATGGCGGAGATGCCTCCGCAGACGCCGATCCACATCGCACTGGATATCCTCGATCCAGGCTCCAAAGCGGTGAATTACAGCCTGAGCTTCCATTCGCCCGAGTGAAACGGTTCAGTGTTACGGCTTTGACGGCATATTTCTGACTTTGACCGCTCATACCAAACCGCTGGCGATAACAGAATAACTGTTCAGATTTTGTTCAATTCAGCCTTTATCCAGTCATCGAGAGCGGGTATCATGCCAACCCTTTTTCGAACTCTCATGATCCGACCCCACAACAGGGAAGTCCTATGTCGGCGGTACGCATCGGTCCTTACACATTGCACAACGGCTTGATTCTCGCCCCGATGGCGGGGGTCACAGACCAACCCTTTCGTCAGCTGTGCAAGCGTCTGGGCGCAGGACTTGTAGTCTCGGAAATGGTCACCAGCGACATGAGCTTGTGGAACACCCGCAAATCGCGGATGCGCATGATCCACGAAGGTGATCCCGAGCCCCGCTCGGTACAGATCGCCGGTGGTGATGCACAGATGCTGGCGGATGCGGCCCGGGCCAACGTTGAACTGGGCGCACAGATTATTGATATCAACATGGGCTGTCCGGCGAAAAAGGTCTGCAACAAGGCCGCCGGGTCCGCGCTGTTGAAGGATGAAGCACTGGTGACCGAGATCCTGCAGGCCGTAGTGGCTGCGGTTGATGTGCCGGTCACCCTGAAGATCCGCACCGGCTGGGACCGGGACAACAAGAACGGCCTGACCGTGGCGAAGATCGCCGAGCAGGCAGGCATTACGGCGTTGGCGGTCCATGGCCGCACCCGTGCCGATCTGTACACCGGCGAAGCCGAGTACGACACCATCGCCGCGATCAAGCAGGCCGTGTCGATTCCGGTCTTTGCCAACGGCGATATCGATTCGCCAGAGAAGGCCCGGTACGTGCTCGATGCGACCGGTGCCGATGGCCTGCTGGTAGGCCGGGCCGCCCAGGGGCGGCCATGGATTTTTCGTGAGATCGATCACTTTCTGCGTACCGGCGAGAAACTCCCGGCACTGGAACTGATCGAGGTGGAACGCATTCTGCTAGAGCATCTGGCTGCGCTGCACGTCTTCTATGGAGACGTCATGGGCGTACGCATTGCTCGAAAGCATGTGGGCTGGTATCTCGCAACCTTGCCGGGCGCCAGGGAGTTTCGCGCCCACTTCAATCGTTTGGAAGATACGGAAGCACAATGCGCCAACGTTCAGGGCTTCTTCGCCGAACGTTACAAGAGCCTGACAGGGGACGGAGACGAGGTGGCCGCATGACGATGATGACCGAGACTTTAGTGAGTGGAACAACACCCGTGAGCGACAACGTGAATTTGAAACAGCACCTCAATACGCCGAGCGAAGAAGGTCAGACCCTTCGCGGGAGTGTCGAGAAGGCGCTGCACAATTATTTCGCCCACCTTGAGGGCGCTGCCGTCACGGATGTGTACAACCTGGTGCTCTCCGAAGTCGAGGCTCCCCTGCTCGAGTGCGTGATGAACTACGTCAAGGGCAACCAGACCAAGGCCAGCGAGCTGCTCGGGCTGAACCGAGGCACGCTGCGCAAGAAACTCAAGCAGTACGATTTGCTGTAAGCATTCAATCAAACCAGAAAGGCGCCCGCGTAAAAACGGTCGCCTTTTTTGCTGACTCCTTTGCTTTTGATGGAAATTGAAATGACCGACCAGACTACCCGCCTGCCGATCCGCCGCGCCTTGATCAGCGTTTCCGACAAGACCGGGATCCTCGAATTCGCCAAAGAGCTTGAAGCCCTGGGCGTCGAGATCCTCTCCACCGGCGGAACGTTCAAGCTGCTGCGCGACAACGGTGTTGCCGCAGTGGAAGTCGCGGATTACACCGGTTTCGCAGAAATGATGGACGGTCGGGTAAAAACCCTGCACCCGAAAATCCACGGTGGGATCCTCGGTCGTCGCGGTATCGACGACGCCATCATGAACGAGCACGGCATCAAGCCGATCGACCTGGTAGCGGTCAACCTGTACCCGTTCGAAGCGACTATCAACAAGCCAGGCTGCGACCTGCCGACCGCAATCGAGAACATCGATATCGGCGGCCCGACCATGGTCCGTTCGGCTGCAAAAAACCACAAAGACGTGGCCATCGTGGTGAATGCCAGCGACTACACCAGCGTCCTCGAAAGCCTCAAGGCCGGCGGCCTGACCTACGCTCAGCGTTTCGACCTGATGCTCAAGGCCTTCGAACACACCGCCGCCTATGACGGCATGATCGCCAACTACATGGGCACCGTGAACCAGGCGGCTGACACCCTCAGCACCGAAGGTCGCAGCGAGTTCCCGCGCACTTTCAACAGCCAGTTCGTCAAGGCTCAGGAAATGCGCTACGGCGAGAACCCGCACCAGAGCGCGGCGTTCTACGTTGAAGCCAAGCCTGCCGAAGTTGGTATTGCCACCGCGACCCAACTGCAAGGCAAAGAGCTGTCGTACAACAACGTGGCCGACACCGACGCCGCGCTGGAATGCGTGAAGAGCTTCGTCAAACCGGCCTGCGTGATCGTCAAGCACGCCAACCCGTGCGGCGTGGCCGTCAGCCCGGACGCCGAAGGTGGCATCCGTCAGGCTTACGAACTGGCCTACGCCACCGACACCGAGTCGGCGTTCGGCGGCATCATCGCCTTCAACCGCGAACTGGATGCTGAAACCGCCAAGGCCATCGTCGAGCGTCAGTTCGTCGAAGTGATCATCGCCCCGTCCGTCAGCGAAGAAGCTCGCGCAATCGTGGCGGCCAAAGCCAACGTGCGCCTGCTGGCCTGCGGCGAGTGGTCGGCTGATCGCGCTGCTGCGTGGGACTACAAACGCGTCAACGGTGGCCTGCTGGTGCAGAGCCGCGACATCGGCATGATTGGCGCCGACGACCTGAAAGTCGTGACCAAACGCGCCCCGACCGAGCAGGAGATCCACGACCTGATCTTCGCCTGGAAAGTCGCCAAATACGTTAAGTCCAACGCCATCGTCTACGCCAAGAACCGTCAGACCATCGGTGTCGGCGCTGGCCAGATGAGCCGCGTGAACTCCGCTCGTATTGCTGCGATCAAGGCTGAACACGCTGGTTTGCAGGTACAAGGTGCGGTCATGGCATCGGATGCATTCTTCCCGTTCCGCGACGGCATCGACAACGCGGCCAAGGTCGGTATCACTGCGGTGATCCAGCCAGGCGGCTCGATGCGTGATAACGAAGTGATTGCTGCAGCAGACGAGGCCGGCATCGCGATGGTCTTTACTGGCATGCGCCACTTCCGTCACTGATACACCGATCCCTGTGGGAGCGGGCTTGCTCGCGAAGACGGCAGCACATTCAGCATTGATGTGACTGACACACCGCTTTCGCGAGCAAGCCCGCTCCCACATAAGAGCACCCTGCGGTGCTATCAAGAATTAGCGTCATCCGAGGTTTTTGAAATGAATGTTTTGATCATTGGCAGCGGTGGCCGTGAACACGCCCTGGCCTGGAAAGTGGCTCAGGATCCGCGCGTGCAAAAGGTTTTCGTGGCTCCGGGCAACGCCGGCACCGCCATTGAAGCCAAGTGCGAGAACGTCGCTATCGACGTGCTGGCCCTTGAACAGCTGGCAGACTTCGCCGAGAAGAATGTTTCCCTGACCATCGTCGGCCCGGAAGTGCCGCTGGTCGCTGGTGTCGTCGATCTGTTCCGCTCCCGTGGCCTGGATTGCTTCGGTCCGACCGCTGGCGCTGCTCAGCTGGAAGGTTCGAAAGCCTTCACCAAGGATTTCCTGGCGCGCCACAAGATCCCGACCGCCGATTACCAGAACTTCACCGAGATCGAGCCTGCCCTGGCTTATCTGCGTGAAAAAGGCGCACCGATCGTGATCAAGGCCGATGGCCTGGCCGCCGGTAAAGGTGTGATCGTTGCCATGACGTTGACCGAAGCCGAAGACGCCGTACGCGACATGCTCGCGGGTAACGCATTCGGCGACGCAGGCTCGCGCGTAGTGATCGAAGAGTTCCTGGACGGTGAAGAAGCCAGCTTCATCGTCATGGTCGACGGCAAGAACGTATTGCCGATGGCCACCAGCCAGGACCACAAACGCGTCGGCGACGGCGACACCGGTCCGAACACCGGCGGCATGGGTGCTTACTCCCCTGCCCCGGTCGTGACCGCTGAAGTGCACAAGCGCGTCATGGACCTGGTGATCTGGCCAACCGTGCGCGGCATGGCCGATGAAGGCAACGTCTACACCGGTTTCCTGTACGCCGGTCTGATGATCGACAAAGCCGGTAACCCAAAAGTTATCGAGTTCAACTGCCGTTTCGGCGACCCTGAGACCCAACCGGTGATGCTGCGTTTGCAGTCGAGCCTGGTGTTGCTGGTCGAAGCGGCGCTGGCGCAAGCCCTGGACAAGGTCGAAGCACAATGGGATCCGCGTCCGAGCGTCGGCATCGTGCTGGCGGCTGGCGGCTATCCTGGTGACTACGCTAAAGGCGTTGCCATCAACGGTCTCGATGCAGCTGCAGCACTGGAAGGCAAAGTCTTCCACGCTGGTACTGCACTCAAGGACGGTCAAGTGGTGACAGCCGGTGGTCGGGTACTCTGCGCCACAGCAATGGGTGCCAGCGTCGATGCCGCTCAGCAGCAGGCTTACAAGCTGGCGGCCAAAATTGACTGGGAAGGCTGTTTCTATCGCAAGGACATTGGCTACCGTGCCATTGCCCGCGAGCGTGGCGAAAATCAGGAATAAGAGCGCCATTGGGCCAGGCAAGGGCTTCGGGCCCTTGCCGGACTATTCCGGCGCCGCGCATAGTTATATTCTGGCATCAACCTACGAAGGGATTTCGCCGTGCGCTGGCTCAGGATTGCCATAGGTTTCACCGTCACTCTGCTGACCTTGCTCTGCATGCTCCCGGCCCAGGCCACGCAAGGCAGTGGCTGGGCGGTATTGCTCGACGAACAGGGTGACCTGCAGCTCAGCGACATCCGTTCCGCTCGCTACACCAACCAATTCAGCCCCATTGAACTCGACCGCCTCACCGCCGCCGAACCCGATGGTGCGTTATGGCTGCGTTTCAGACTCGCGCCCGGCAAGCATGAACAGTTGCTGCGAGTATTCGCGCCCGACCTGTCGCATCTCAATCTGTATGTGCTGGACGGCGACACGCTGATCGAGCAAGTGAACACCGGCACCGGCCAGCCCCAGGCTGAACGGCCACTGCCCAGCAGCGACTTCATGTTGCCGTTGCCGCAAAACGAAAAACCTCTCGACGTTTACCTGCGACTGGTCTCCGACCATCAGTTGAGGCCTTACATCACCCTGCAGTCGGCGGTCATGACCGCGGCCAATCAGAATCAGACGCTGATCTACGGACTGTTGTTCGGCTGTATCGCGATGCTGATCCTGCACAGCCTCGTCCGCTACGCCTATACCCGCTCACGCAGCAGTTTCTGGCTGGCCGGATGCGAAGCATTGTTGATGCTCAGCCTGTTGCTGTTGCTGAATCTGGCAGGGCCTTGGCTGCCGAACTGGCACGCGGTGCAGACACCCGGCGCCTACCTCGCCTTGCTGCTGACGGCGCCATGCGGCCTGATGTTCGCCTATCGCTTCTTCGCCCCACTTGGCCCGCACCCGCTGAACAAGTTGCTGCTGGGGGACATTCTGTTCATCGTGGTCTGCGGCTTGCTGCTGTTGTTCGTCAACACGTTGCCGCTGAACATCATGACCTACGCCCTGGTCGCTCTGGCAGGTCTGAGCATGTTGTTCGTCAGCGCCTATCACTGGCAAAAAGGTTATCGCCCGGCGCGCCTGTTCGTCGCGGCGATGGTGGTGTTCAACATTGGCACTCTGATCATGTTGCCGGCACTCCTGGGATTGACCCTGGTCGCACCGCAGGGCTTGATCATGACGCTGCTGGGGTTAATCTGCATCAGCGGCGTGCTGATGAGCATTGCACTGAGCGAACGTCAGCGCAGCATCACCGAAGACCGTTTCAGCGTCAGCCGCGACCTGGCCGCCAGCAACGCCGAAATCAACGCCAAGGCCGAATTCCTGGCAAAAATCAGCCACGAAATCCGCACCCCGATGAATGGCGTGCTGGGCATGACCGAGCTGCTGCTGGGCACACCGCTCTCGGTCAAGCAGCGCGACTATGTACAGACCATCCACAGTGCCGGCAACGAACTGCTGACACTGATCAACGAGATTCTCGACATCTCCAAGCTTGAATCCGGGCAGATCGAACTGGACGATGTGCAGTTCGACCTCAACGCACTGATCGAAGATTGTCTGAGCATCTTCCGCGCCAAGGCCGAACAGCAGAACGTCGAGCTGATCAGCTTTATCCAGCCGCAAGTGCCACGCGTCATCAGCGGTGACCCTACTCGCCTGCGCCAGACCTTGCTGAGCCTGCTGGAAAACGCCCTGAAGAAAACCGACGAAGGCGAAATCCTGATCGTCGTCGCGCTCGATGAGCGCAGTGCCAAACCGCGCTTGCGCATTGCCGTGCAGGACAGCGGTGAGCCGATGGACGCCGAAGAGCGCGACGCATTGATGCACGCCGAACTGCACAGCAAGCACTTCCTCTCGGCCACCCGTTTGGGAGGCAACCTGGGGCTGGTGATCGCCCGTCAACTGATTCGCTTGATGCAAGGGGAGTTCGGGGTCAAGAGCGGCGCCAATCAGGGCAGCACCTTGTGGCTGACCCTGCCACTGGACCCTGACCGCCTCGAACACCCGACGTCGGACCTCGATGGCCCACTGCAGGGTGCACGGGTATTGGTGGTGGACGATAACGACACGTGTCGCAAAGTGCTGGTGCAACAGTGCAGCGCCTGGGGCCTGAATGTCAGTGCCGTAGCGTCCGGCAAAGAAGCGCTGGCGCTGCTGCGCACCAAGGCTCACTTGCGCGATTACTTCGACGTGGTCCTGCTGGACCAGAACATGCCCGGCATGACCGGCATGCAACTGGCCGCCAAGATCAAGGAAGACCCGAGCCTGAACCACGACATCCTGCTGATCATGCTCACCGGCATCAGCAATGCGCCCAGCAAGATCATCGCACGCAACTCCGGGATCAAACGCATCCTTGCCAAACCGGTGGCCGGGTACACCCTCAAGACGACGTTGGCCGACGAGCTGAACCAGCGAAACAAGGGCCTTTCCATCTCGCAGCACCTGCCCGCCGGCCCTACCTTACCGGTTAAGGTGCCAAGTGATTTCCGCATCCTGGTGGCCGAAGACAACAGCATCTCGACCAAGGTGATTCGCGGCATGCTAGGCAAGCTCAACCTGCAACCGGATACCGCCAGCAATGGCGAAGAAGCCTTGCAGGCGATGAAAGCCCAGCGTTATGACCTGGTCCTGATGGACTGCGAAATGCCGATCCTCGACGGCTTCTCCGCGACTCAGCAATTGCGTGCCTGGGAAGTCGGTAATCAGCGGATTCGCACGCCGGTGGTGGCGCTGACTGCGCACATCCTCGCCGAACACAAAGAACGTGCACGCCAGGCCGGCATGGACGGGCATATGGCCAAACCGGTCGAGCTGTCGCAGTTGCGCGATTTGATCGAGCATTGGGTTGGGCAGCGGGATCAGCAGAACCGCACAGAGTCGACCATCTGAGAGCCCTCGGGCTGACGCTCGGTCAGATGTCCAGAGCACTCAAGTATTTCAGGGACTGGGACACCACAGACTTCTTTACCTTCTCCCGAAACTCGGCGTAATGAAGCGTGTTGAACGTGATCGTGGTTATCTGTTCGGTGCTTTTTTGCTCAAGCGATTCATTTTTGCTGAACAGGAACCGAGAGATGTTTCGCAGTATCGAAAACTTGCGGTGATAGACCGCCATATCCACCTTGTGCGCGCCGTTCTTCACGCAAGGAATCATCTGAAAGTAGGCGATATCTCCCTTCAGGATCGTGGACTCAAACGTTTCGAGCGCCAGCGAATTGCGCTCCAACTTTGTCAGGGCGCGGCTGATGGGTATGGAAAATCTATCACCGATGGATTCCCGGATACGTTGTATCGCCTTGCTGCCCATCGGAGCGGCAGGCCCGGGCGATAACGTTTGAGGTGTGGGCACATCCCATCCCACAAAACGGAGTTGCCTGCAGTAGTAGTCGAACCAGTCGCCCGATAATCCATCATTAATTGCATCGCGCGTGACTCTTTGTGCAAAAGCTGTGCTCATGTAGACGTCTTCGCGGTGCGACGCAGGCAGATCGCTGGCGAACGACACGATACTGCCGCCAACCACAGCTGCCGGTGGTGCAATCAGATCCGTCATGACCGAATCTCCTCTGGCTGCGTGGTGCTGCAGGCATCGTCGTGCAGGGTTAACGTTGCAACATTGGTCTCGATCCGGTCCTTGACCTTCAGAGCAATTTGAGCCCGTACAGGGGCATATACCGTTTCCGACAGATTCGCCCGGACGTAACGGCGGCTAATGATGCCTTGTACATCTTCGCCCCAATAGAGATGCGCCAACGGGTTGGAACTCAGCAATTGATGGGTTTTGAGCTCGATACAAACACTGCTGAACGAAGTCGGTGTTGGCGCCACGATCACCAGCAAACGAACATCCATCGCAGGTGCCGGCACCTCGATAGACTGCTTTTCGGACACTTTTTGCATATGGCTGCGCAACAAGTTGGTTGCCGGGTTGATGTCCGATTCGTTGACAATTTTTGACAACACTTCGGCAGTCACATGCCCTTCATCTGCCCCCACCTTGGACATCGCTGCGGCCGCCCACTGAACCGCCGACTCAACGCTCTCTGAAGGGAGATTCAAGTCTTCGCGCGCTTTACCGCGCCACATCCAGATACCATTCAGAACTTTTATGTAGGTGTCGTACCAACTCACACCCGGCTCTAGTTCTGTTTTTTTATTGGCTGCCAACTGTGCATACAACACCGTATTGACCACATCATCATAAGTGGTCAGATCCTCTGATTCGGGCACCATCAAAACCGCAGCCCCGACAATCAATACTGAATAATCACATCTCATTTAAATACCTCCACACAGAGAAGGACAGTCGTTATTTCGACCGCCCTTCCAGGCATCCATCAAATGTCGTAGTCGAGTTTATCAGTCGAGTACTTCACAAGTTTCGATGCAATCAATTCTCGAGTCGCCGCAGCCAGCAGATCATTCTTTTCGAAAGCTGTCTCACCGCGATACAGACCTACGTTACGAACATCCGTATCGACGAACATTACTTTTGTCGATGAATTCCGGCGTGTAAAACGTACTGCGCCAATGGCAAAAACAGTCGTACCGTTAACATCGATACACGAGCCGGTCGTTACTCCACCCACACCTTGTTTCAGCAAGTTGCGCTCATAAAGCGTCATTGCGGTATCGCGTTTTTGCAGGGCGGCAATCGCATCACCCGCGGTTTTCAGCATCAGTGCAGTAGCCGGGCCCGGTACGGTAAGGCCAGCGACTACCGAAGCAAGGATCTCCAGCACCAGCTTGTCCATGCGGACACTGGTTCCCGACACGTTCAGATCGTTGTAGTACTTGCTGATGGTCATCCAACCCGTTTCACCCATGACTTTACAGAACAGCGCGTACCATTCTTTACCCTGGTGTTCCAATGGAAACTTTTTGTTTGCCACAAGCGACGCATAGTGAAAAGCATTCTGCGCGTCACTGCGGTTAATACCGGTGAGGTTACCGCTAAAACTAATGAGGCCTTCGCCTACGACCGATCCTTTCGACGGCACTTCAACTTCTTCACCCGACACAAACAAACCACGAGGTCTAATAAGCAGTGGCTCACCCAGATCATAACTCTGTAGTTTCTCTATACAGGCAGCAATATGACTTTCACTAAACATATTATTCACAATTTCTTCCTTATCGACATTAATGCAAGCTCCTCATGAACTTGTCGAAAAGAACAATAAACAAACAAACAAACTCAGACAAACCAAAACATGTAACTCCATATACAACACCAACCCAACACAACCAACCAATCAATCAAACTCAACCCAACTAAATATAAGTCAATAAAATCAATTCCATACCTTTTCAAACTCAACACCCACAGACACTTGACCAACTGATAGACTCCGACTCACCCGTCTCTGGATGCGAGCCGAAACCATGCTCCATGTGTTATTCAGCGTTTACCTGAAAATGCTAGTGCTCTACAGCCCGTTCTTCGTGTTGTCCTGCTTCATCAGTCTGACCCGCGGTTATTCGCGCAAGGAACAGCGTCGACTGGCCTGGAAAGTGGCGACTGCCACCCTGGTCTCCAGCGTGTTGCTGTACCTGTTCGGGCGAGTGATTTTCAGTGTCTTCGGCATCACCGTGGACGCGTTCCGCATCGGCGCCGGCAGTGTGTTGTTCATCTCGGCGCTGGGCATGGCTCAGGGCAAGTCGGCGGTGCAAACCGACAACGTGCAGCAGGACGTGACCATCGTCCCGCTGACCATTCCCCTGACGGTCGGCCCCGGCACCATCGGCGCCTTGCTGGTGATGGGCGTGAGTCAGCCGCATTGGGACGACAAACTCACGGCCATTCTCAGTATTGCCCTGGCCAGTTTCACGGTCGGCGTGGTGCTTTATCTGTCCAACCGCATCGAGCGCATTCTCGGTGACCAGGGTTTGCAGATCGTCAGCCGGTTGATGGGGTTGTTCGTCTGCGCATTGGCGGCGCAGATCATCTTTACCGGAGTGAAGGGCTATCTGGTTCCGTGACGCCCACCTTCGTCATTAGCGCGGCGAGCTGCCTGTCCTCGCCATCGATGGCCAGTGCCTGCACCAACTCATCAAGGGTTACGGTCATTGTGGTGCCATGAACCTGCAGACTCAGACTCATCGAACGGCGCGCGGTCAAATCGTCGGGGTGACTGCGCAAGATCAGGCTGTGTCCGGTATTCGGGTCGGTGAGCAGCAACTGCCTTTCAACCAGGCTGACCCGCCACACATCCTGCGGCCCGGTATCCAGAATCAATGTGCCAGGCATCAGTGACTCAGCACTCAACGAACGACGACAATCAACCACAATGCATTCAAGCCGCTGCCAGACAGTACTCGATACGTTGCAGCTGATCGCTCTGGGCCCATAACTCAAGATCAACTGGGTAACGCCGTCAGGTATCAACGGCATAACGTCATTGAGCTCACCCTGAAATTCCAGCATCAACACCTCGGCTTCACGACGTGCAACGCTGTTCTCCAGCCACACATCCCTCGAAGCGCTGTATGTCCGTTGGCTGGGCGTTTCATGGAGCAAGGCAACAGTTTTGTTTCGAACACCCAGCAGTCGGGTTTCCAGGCTCGTATTGACCTCACCCACCACACGATCGATGCCCTCGACGTACCATTGGCAGCCCAAGTAACCGCCAACCGATACAAATGCTTCGTGGGGATGCTTGCTCAGCAGCGCCTTCAACGCTTGCCTCACGCCCGCATCGTAAGGGTCATTCGTACCCTGTTGCGCCAGAACCCAGTCTCCCGTGACGCCGACAATAAGTGCCGGTTCACCGAACATCATCTCGAGTTCAACCCCTTCAAGCGTCCGCCCTCGCAGACCGGGGCCATGTGTCCATACCTGCGCAAAAGACCATTCGGGCCAGACCTTTTGTGGAACAGGCAACAGGTCCTGCCGCAGAAGCTGCAGACCATTATCAAAGAGTGTCGGTAGTTTTTCAGGCTCAAGGAACGCTTGGCGGTAAAGTTGCCCAACGGAAACATCCAGCAGCCAGCCCGCCTCCTCATCTGGCGTCGTTGCCACCAACTGCACTACCTTGCCAGGGCCCACATCAGCAATCAGCAATCGATGGTCGACGTACCAGGCACACAGTTTTTCATCCCGTACGCCGTTACCCAGACCAAGAATCGAAAAGCTCGACGCTTGATGCGCCTTCGCAAGCGCCTCAACGTCGGTCCAAAACTCAAAGCCAAGGCCCAACGGCCCTCTGGCATCCTCCAGCCAGTCTTCGTTGACTCCGGCCAGCTGCGACTGCCCTTGCTCGTTGATATCGAAATACAGCCCGTCCCTGGTCAACGCAACGTAGCGTTTTTCATTGGCGATGATTTCAATCACATTCCAGGGCCCGATAGGCTCAGCCTGGGCATCCACACCGGTGACGGTTATCCCGATCTTCTGGCGATAGAGGGTCCGATTGCGCTTGTCAAAGAACAGGACGGTATCGTCCGTGCTGGTCGCGGGTGTCAGCAACATCGGGCTGACCGCGCCGCCCGGCCCCTCAACCTGCGGCACATTGGGACGAATCACCAGGCCATCGGCAGCACGGACCCACGTGCTGACCGGATCCTTTCTGCCCTGTGTCAAAGGTGTTATCGAGACAAACGCCGCTGGCTGATAATCCACGACTTTCACTTGGGTCAAAGGCCAAAGTTTCGAGTCCTTGACCAGCAGTTCGTAATCCCACAAGAAGTTCGACCACCCTGGCATGGCGCCCTTGAGCAGCAGGTCTTGCTGACGGTCGGTCAGATGACCTGCAATCGCCAGCAGCAAGACTTCGTCCTCACCCAACAGGTAAACCACCTCGGCTTCACGCCCAGTGCGCTGGGTCACTTGCTGGACAATCCGAATGACCCCCTGCCCCAGGACCTGGAACACCGAAATGCTCGAACCGGGCACCGGATCCATCAGCCTATAGAATCGATTGACCCGCCCGGTGACCACGTCAGAGCGCCAGATGAGTGCTTCCCGGGAGCAATAGAAATACGCCTGCCCACCCATAACCGCGCCCAGCCTGACTTGGTTCGCCAGTGCTGATGGGAGGTCGCGAGCGTAGATAAAACGATCACGGGCCTGCTCATAAAAAGCCGTGGTGAGTTGTGGTTCTTGTGGGTCTGCGAACGGAACCGGGAAATTCTGTACCGCTGTGAACGGGCTGGCCAAACGATTGGCGCGGGCCAGTTTCCTGACTCGGGCCTGGATATTCGCCGTGTCGACAGTCGGGTCGCTCTCCAGCTCTTCGAGCAGCAATTGCTGTTTCGCCTCAACTCGAAACGAGTGATGCGAAGTCTGGATAACCAATTCAGGCGTACCCATGACGTGAACGTCGACAGCCCCTACCTTCAAAAGGCCTTCGCCGACAACGATATCCTCTTCGCTCAACCAGAGCGCACGCAGCGTCCAGGCCATGGGGCGAGCCTTCTGTGCCAGTGACAGATTGACCGAACGTACGCCCGGAGTGAGTGTCAGCGCGCAATGACCACCCACCCCTTCAATCCTGTAAGACAGCTTGCCGTGCAACATCTTGGGCAGCTCGGGCACCAGCAACGAACGCGGCTCCTGATCCAGCAAGACACTGATCGTCGTCTCGCCTTCTATCGGATTCAAGTCTCGCATGATGTATTCGGAGGGGAACTTGTAAAAGGTAAACCAGAACTGGCGATTGCCTGCTGCGTCGTACTCCAGCTTCAGCGCAGTTTCAAAATGCTCGGAACGCGTGGTCGAAAACGGCAGGGCCGAGTAATCGAAACCGAACCAGGTGTTGGCCACACACGGCAGGACAATGGCCTGAAAGGTCGTCAAATCGCCAATAGCCGCATGCTCCGGCAACTCGAGGTGTTGTCGAATGTTGATGGCTTTCGAACGATCAAGATTGTGATTCGGCGGGTGCAGCGCAGAGGTGTTGGCCGATAAAATTTCCTGACTGCCGAACGTCAGTCGCTGGTTGCGTAAATCAATCTCGCGGATGAGCGCATAAGGGTTCGGATAAAACACGCCCTCCCTGATCGAGTGACCGCCCGAGCGATACGCCTTATCGACGCGGTTCAGGTACTGACCGATCCGCCGTCCTCGCTCCAATGTGCCGTTGAACCCTTCGACCAGCGCGCTCACGCCAATGGCCAACCCGCCCAGAATCACACCGGCCCCGCCAAGAAACGCAGCCGCCGTACTGGCACCGGCCAGGCCGGCGCCTATGCCGGCCACAGACAGTGCCAACCCCGCCGAATCGAACGCCAACTGTGTGCCGTATTGCGCCTGTTGCAGATCGTCCTTGGCATTGGCCAGCAGATAGATATCGAAACCCAGAGTCGCCAGTTGCATCACCGTGGCCAAACCATCCCGGGCAATATGTCCCAGCGCATTGACCACTACCGAGGCGGTGGTCCGGGCCACCAGCGGTGCATCGTTTAACGCCACCCTGAACAGTTTGACCAGATCCACGATGTCGAGCAGATTGCCATGGGCCAGTTGCGCGTAACTGAGGTACCCGTGCATTCGCACGGCAGTCGTCAGGCTCCGGTCTTCATTGATGTCGCTGATTTGCTCATGGGACTGGAGCGCCACCAGCAGCGCCTGAACCGTAAAAGCCGCATTCAAGGTATGCACGGCGCTGACATCGGTCGGGTCAACCTTGCCCGGTATGGACGGCTTGACCGACAGCGTCTGGAAGGTCTCCGTCAGGTAGGAGCGGATCCGCGACAGAACTCCGTCGGTGCTTGACACTCTGACGGTGAGCGTGGGGTCCTTGAGATTGACCAGGCTGATTTCATAGTGTCCACCCGATACCTCTCGCACACTGTCGAACACCGGAACAAAGTCTCGCCCAAGGTTACTTTCCGCGTGGAGGCGATCAGCGCTGTGCTGAATCTGCTGCGCCCAGTGACGGGCGTCCAGTTCGTTCAGTCCACGCCCCAGTCGGGCGTTTTCCGCCAATGAACGGGCCCGTAACGCAGCGTGATGTTCCCATGGTGCCACCGTTACACCGGTGCTGATCGGATCATGGCTCAGCAAACCCGACACATTGATCTGCGACGGCAGCGCCAGATCGGCGATACGTGGGCCATTGAGGTCGACGAGGTTGAACGTCGCTTCCGTCAGGTGACTGATCTCATAGAGTTTGGCCAGCTCAGGAATGCTCAGAAACTGCTCAAGAGCACGGTGCAGGTCCTGCGCCTGGTCAAATCCGAAGACACCGAAATTCGGATCGTAGAAGCGGTAGGCAATCGACTCGCCGTCGACGATTTTTGCCACCAGCATGGAATGGCTTTCGGTGTTGAGCATCAAGGTACTGGTGGAAGTCCTGGTATCCAGTGTCTGCATGACCTGATCCAGCCGGGACGCTCCTGATAAAGTGCCCGACCGCGCCATTGGCACAGTTCGCAGCTCATCGAGGGTTCGCAGAAACGCATGGGTTTCATTGGCATCGGGCGCAAGGTTGGCATTGGCCAACCGGCCGCTCAAAGCGTCCACGGCTGCGGGGCCCTTTTCGATGGCTGCCGCCATGGCCAACACCAGTGGATAACAGCGCCTTCCGGGATCGCCTTCACCCCTGACCAGTAATCCTTGAGGCATCAACCTCCCCGTCGAAGCACCTTGCGCGATGAAGGTTTCCAGCACCGTGGCGCTGCGCTGAAAGATGTGGTGACGCAGCTCGTATTGGGCCTGAAACCTGATGCGGGCTATGTGCTCGCCCCATTGGCGCAACGTCAACGGCTTCTCGAACGCAAGGGCCTTGAGCACCTGAGCGCTGTTCTTCGATGGCTCAACCGTTGCCTGGGCAGCTGCAAACCCGGCTTCGAATGCAGGATGCCTGCGTGCGAGCAAGGCCTGCTCGATGGCCATATAACGCTGGGCGAAACCCAGGTCGGCGGTGCTCTGCGCGAGGGTTCGGGTGTGTTGCCAGGCATCGTCGAACCCGGCATTATCCAGCGTCTGCGCGCCGAACAGCCCACCGAGTAGTACTCGATGCACCGGGCTCAGTTGATCAAGCGGCAGAGAGCCGTGGCCAATACGGACAATCATTTCATTCAAGTTACCGATCGGCTCAAAACCGTGCGAGACCGGAAGTTCGACACGGGCTTGCGCCAGGATCCGCTGACGCTCATCGAAGCTCAGGGACCAAGGCTTATCGAAGCTCAGGTCGCCACTGAGTTTTTCGTTCATGGCCCTGATGAAGGGGCCTCCCAGGTCATCCACCCATTGCTGCAAGATGTCGGTCTGTAAAACCGGGCGGCCTTCAATCACAGGCCAACCCTTTTCAAACGTCATAAGCTGACCTTTAAGCAGCTCAGTGATGTTGCCTTTGAAATGGGCCTTATAGCCGCCCTGGCCCGCTTTTGTTGTTTCAAGCTCGAACCAGGCCGCCTCAGTCCTGGCGTTGTCTTTCCAGCTGTGATGGGTTTCTTCTTCGGTGGCGAGGTTAAAGCCGTCGAACAGGTCAACCTTGTCGCTGATCAGTTGGCGGCTTTCAAGCACCGCATGGTCTTCGACAAAGTCACCCAAACCGCTGGATACCGCCGTCGGCCCGCTCATCGCAATGGCCGATTGGGCACCGAATTTGATGCCATCGGCATCATAGTCATTGATCGCCTGCAAAAAACTGTTGAGGCTTTGCAGATTTGCCTTCCAGCTTGAAATCGGACCGTGTTGTTTCTCCAGCTCCCGGATAATCAGATCGGGAAATGCCTGGCGATCCTGAAGCGATACATTGCTGCTCAACGCCTGCGCAACGACCCGGTCCAGGAACTGATAGTTGCTGCGAATTTTTTCCATAACGGCGGCGAGTTGCGCAGAACCCGCATGACCACTCAACAGGGCATTGGATAATCCGTTGAATGGCGTCTTGATTTGATTCGTCATCGAATCAGGCGTGTTTTTATTACCGACACGCAGACCGTTCGACGCAACCATGACGTCATTGAACGGGGCAAAAATATCGCTGAGGGACGGCATGCTTTTGGCAAATGCTGTTATCGCCTCTCTGTGTTGTTCAGGCACCTTGGGGCGAAAATCCGCATAGGCCTGCCCCCGATTCGGAAGTATTGTCGGGTTGTGATCGAACAATACCTGCATCACACCTATACGTTCTTCGGCACTGAAGGCGGCGAGATCCACACCACCGAGCACTTTATGCAGAGACGGCAGCAAATCAGCATCAAGATAGGTTCCACTCTCGACGTTCAGAACCTGTAAACGTGTGATATCGGATGCAGCCGCCAGGTTGGTGCGAAACGAAATTTCGCGTTCATAAATATCGAACAACGGTTGATCGATAAGCTCTACGTGAATGTCTCGATGGGCAACTTCCACGTGTTGCAGAGATTGAAGATTGCGGGCCTTGAGCGCCTTGAGCGCACCTTCATCCTGGCCATAGGCACTGACTAAAAGATCGATCCGCGCCTGATCGGCACTCCCGCCCGCCGGGGTGACAGTCTGGATATGCTCGAACATCTGCTGTCGCAACACTCGAGTTCGCTCGATGTAACGACGGGCCAGCGCAGCAGGCGTATCGACGGCGCCTTGTGGCGCAGAAATCGCCCCCAGCGCCTTGGCTGACTCGACGATGATGCGATTGGTCTCATGGGCCAGCAAAGCATCGCTGTCATACCACAGGTTGAGGCTGTAACCCTGCGGGGCAAGCATTTGCCGCCAGACATTGATGTAGTCTCCCTGAATAGCGCCAATACCGCCGCCCACCCAGACAAAGTGCAACTTTTTAGGGACGGGTTTGGCAGTATTCAATAGTTCGACCGTTGTACTCAAACGCAGTAAATAGTTCGTCAATTTATCCCGGACTTTTTGCAGTGTGGCAGACGAACCTTTCGGGTTTATTGATTCGAGCGTTTCCTTCAACAGACTTATCGGCGTCAGTTGGGCCTCCACACTCGACGCTTCGGTAGCACCATCGAAGTAACGCAAGGCCGCTGCGTGCTCCGGCATTTCTTTGAAGCCGCTCAACGCAAACTCCAACTCGCGGCGATCAAACGGCGTGGAAAAAGTGTCAGTCTGATTCAGTGTTCCGGTAGGTGTACTTTTCATTTTCATATCCATATGAAAAAAGCCGACAGCCACTCACGCATCGAACAGGCTCAATGTGTGAATGGCTGTCAGAACTCAATCTTCTATTTTTTCAACTATTGCGGTGGGCAAAATGTCTTTGAGTAACACACTGCTCGTGTTGCCTTTCCTGGCAACCAGGGCACTCACCAGTGTTGACACCGCGAAGGACTGATAGCCGCTCATCGCCAGAAATACGTTCCGTTGCAAAACGACATCGGTCGAGAACACGTCGCGAAAGATCAAGCTGTGTCCGCTGTCCGCATCCACAATCACCAAGTGCTCATCGACCCGGCTCGCCCACAACTGATCCGCAACCACGATATCCCAGGTCAGTTTCCCCGGAACCGATGGCAAGTGGTCGAGCGAATGGCGGCAATCGACAATGACCGATTCAAGTTTCAACCACGCGGCTCTGGTAAGCCGACAGGTCGTTGAACCTTGACCCAGTTTGAGCACCAGGATGCTGACATCATCGGCAATCAACGGGAGCAGGTCCGTACGCGTTTTCGACCCCTCGACCACCAGTACTTCGGCGTTTCGCTGGACATAGTCGAGCGGCCCGACCCTGTTGTTTTGCGGATAGGTGTGCAAAAAACCATCCCTGCGGTCATGCAGCATCACATTGGTTTGATGCTGGGTGCCGACGAGCGTGGATTGCGCAGCAATAGCGGTCTTCGGAATGCGGATCAACCGTCCGGTCCGGACCACGTACCATTGTTGGTAGTCAGGATCTTTGACGGACAGAAAATCGGCGCATCGATGTTCGTTCGCCAGCGCCGCCAGGCCCTCACTCAATTCACCTTCCAGTGCAGCAACCCAATGGCTGTTAACGCCCGAAATCCGTACCGGTTCGTTGTACTGTAAATCCACCTCCACACCTTCAAGCGTCGTTGCCCTCAGGCCAGAGCCTTCCACTGTTACGTCGCTAAAGGTCCAGCTCGCCCATTCCTGCGTCGGGGCTGGCAATGCCTCAGCCAGTAACAGTTTCGTTCCCTGGGCAAATGCCGTGTTCAAGTGGTCTGGATCGATAAAAACCTGACGGACAATCTTGCCGGTAGAAAGATCGAACAGCCAGGTGGCCTGATTGTCTGGAGTAATACTCAGCAACCGTACTTCTTTGCCGTGCCCCATTTCAGCGAGCAGCAGCCGACCACCCAAGTACCAGGCGCACAAACCGGCCTTGAAACCGGCCAAACCCAGGATGGCAAAACTCGGCACCGGGTATTGCAACGCAACCGTTGCCAGCGCCGACCACCATTGAGTTTGATCCTTGAACCAGTGCTCGGTCAGCCCGCCGAGTCTCAGATTCCCGTCCGGCATAATGTTAAAGAACAGACCAGAGTCGGTCAGGACGAGATAGTCCTGCTCAACGGCGACAACATTTTTCAGCCCAGGGGGGGAGATGTTGCTGGACGACCATTGTGCGCGACCATCCACCATCGACCTTTGCTGACACATGAGGCGTTGGTGAAGTTTGTCGTAGGTAACGAACACTTCGCCCTCGACACGGGCGGGAGCAATGAGCACAAGATCATTCAAGGCCTTGATCGAGTCTGCCCATCCCCGCTCACGGTGACGCCTGGCAGGTGCACGAATAATCAACCCATCACTGCTGCGCACCCAAACCAGATCCCGCCACTTTTCATCGATCTGCCAACAAATCGAAACCAGCGCACCGGGACGCCAGTTCACTGTATTGGAGGACTCTACCGGCAAGTGATAGTAGCCCAGTACCTGCTTCCAGTCCGTCAGCGTGTCAGCCTCCAAAACAGCCTGCAGTGCAGGATCCTGACCGCGGGTGATCGAGCTGAGCAACACGGCCCGGTCATGGATCACAAAGGTCAGTTCATCGCGCTGGCCGTCCTTTCCAGTGAGCTGCTGCACGATCTGAATGCCGCCATTGGTCACGGCCTCACAGCGGACAATCGCCAGGTCAGCTCTAACAAGCAAACGATAGTGCTGAACCAGCGTCCCGGTGATCGCATCGACCTGCCAGACATCGAAACTCTCGGGGTGATAGAAGTAAGCCGAATCCTCCAACACCGCGCCCAATATCACCTCATCGGACAACAGGACATTCGGGTCGCGGATGTACAGAAAACGATCCTGTGCCGAGTCGTAATACGCGACTACCGTCCTGGGTTCGTCCGGCTTTTCGAACGGCACCACGAAGTTGCGAACGGGGGTGTAAGACGTGGCCAGGCGATGTTCATGGGTCAGTGTCTTGAAGTGATCCAGCAACGCTTGTTCCCCGAGGGCCGGATCGGCCTCTTCTTCGACAACCTCCAGCCGCCGGGCAGCAAGATCTACACGCACGATTTCGTTGTTCGACAGCTTGAGCAACACATGGTGAACGCCACCGCCACGGAACGTCACATCCAGCGTCCCCGAAACAAGGTGTCCCCCCGCTTCTATCCGGATGTCTGTCTCCGCCAGCCATGGAGTCAGCAGCACCCATTGCATAGCAATGTGACCGGGTGCGACGAGTTCAAGGCTCACCCCGGGATTGAGCAGCACGGAACATTGAGCTCCTGCGCCTTCTACCCGGTAGGACACCAGCCCGTGCCACACCTTCGGCAGCGCAGGTACCGCCAGTGAACGCTCGACGTTATCGAGACGAACATTGAATACCGTTGGCTTGTAGACCGGGTTCAGCCGGTTGACCACGTACTCGCCGGGAAACGAATAGAACGAAAACAGAAACTGCCATTGCCCCTGTTTGTTCTTTTTCTCCAGTCGACGTGCCGTGTCGTACCCGCCGGCATGACGAAACGTGACAAACGGCAGCAACTTGTATTCGTAGCCGTACCAGGTCTTGGGTCTGCAGGGCAGAACGATCGTCTGTCCTGCCTGTGGTGAGAAACTCGCCGAGTCCGGCAACTCAAGTCCCTGACGAATATCGATGGCTCGGTTGTAATCCAAATCGAAATCCGGGACCCCGAAATGGTCCCGAAGGGGGAACAATTTCGGGCTGTCGAAATGGACGGTGGATGCGCGCAAATCCAAATCGGCAAACACAACCAAGGGCTGCGCAATCCAGGCATTCGACGCCTTGTCCAGGTAATAGCCGCCTTGTACATATGCCTTTTCAAGCCCATCAAAAAACAGCGCGACTTCCTTGGCTTCCTCCGCAATCGTCGCAAAACCTTCGGCCAGCGCAGTAACGCCTACTGCCAACCCGCCCAGAATCACCCCGGCGCCCCCCAGCACCGCGGCCACCGTACCCGCGCCAGCCAGTGCCGCACCCAGACCGGCTGCGCCTACCACCGCACTCGCGGAGTCAAAGGCCAACTGCGTCCCGAACTGCGCCTTTTCAATCTCATTGGTGGCGTGGCTTAGCTGATAAATATCAAACCCGACATTCACCAGCCCCAGCACAGTACCGACGCCTTCATTGGCGATATGCCCCAAGGCCTTTTGCACCAACGGTGCGCTGGTGCGGGCGATCAGCTTTTCATCGTCCAGTGCCTGACGGACCAGTTTCACAACGCCAATCAAATCCACCACGTTGCCATGGGCCAGTTGGGCATAGTTGACGTAGGCATGCAGGCGTATAGCGGTGGTCAGGGCCTTGTCACCACCGCTCGCTGCAGTCTCGTGATGACGCAGTACGTTCATCAAGGCTTGTACGGTGAACCCGGCATTGAGCGTATGAACGCTGCCGGCGTCCGTCGGATCAAGCGGATTGACCGGCGCACGCGGGCGAGCGGCCAATGAATGGAAGGTTTCGGAAAGGAAGTTTTTAATTCTCAGGAACCGGTGATCGCTGGTGGTGACACGCTCAATGGTCTGCCCGGCATCGGTGTTGACCAGACTGATTTTGTATTCCCCTGTTGGGGTTATCTCCAGTGTCTCGAACAACGCAACAGAATCCGACGCCAGCCCGTGTTGCTCCTGCAATTGCCGTGTCGCCTGCGCGATCTGCCCACCCCACCAGTGAGCGTCCAGTTCCAGCAATGAACTGCCCAGCGTCGTGTTGTTGACCAGCGACTGCCCCCGGGCACTGGCCAGCCGTTGTCTTACCCGCGGCGCCGTTTGCTCCGGCAACGCGCCTGGCTCCGACAGGCTTGAGACCTGAACACCGGACGAAAGCACCGTGGCGTTCAGCCCGGCACCATCGAGTTCAATCAGATCAAAGGTCGGACGCGCCACATCCCCAAAAGCGGCGTAATGCCTGGCCATCTCCTTGCGGATAAAAAAATGCGTCAGCGCCTCACCGAACTCCGAGGCAGTCGCAAACTCGAAGATCCCGAAATTCGGATCGTAGAGCAGGTAAGTGCTATGCGGTCCCTCTAGCGTTTTTGCAATCAGCATCGAGTGGTTGTCAGAGTTGAGCATCACGGTGGTAGTGGCCGTTTTTTCTTCCAGCATCGCTACGATCTCAGTCAGATCGGAGCGCATCAATGGCTTGCCTATTTCATTGACGGGGGCGTCACGCAGCTCCTCGATCATGCTCACAAACGCCCTTGAGTCGGCGGCTTCAGGTTCGGTAACTGCCAGGTAAAAACGTTCCCGCAAAGTGTTGGCCGCGGTGCTGTTTTTGTGGAGCGCAGCAGCCATGGTCAGCGCCAGCGGGTAACAGCGTCCGGCAACCCGGTCGCCCGCTCCTTCGAGCAACAAATCCTGGGGCACCAATTTGAAACTGCCGTGATCAAAGCTCTCCAGCACTTCACCGATTCGTTCGCCAATCCGGTCGCGGTATTCGAGCTTCGACACTTGCTGAATTTTGGCGACCAACCGTCCCCACTCCTGCAGGGTCAGCGGACGTTCGAGTGCCTGTTTCTTGAGTTCGACACTGGTTTCGGACAGGGCCACGGGCGGATTGGAAGCACGCGTCAAACCAGCAAGGAAAGCCGGGTGACGTTGCTTGAACAGCTCCCGTTCAATGATCCCGTAACGGTGGCTGACCCCCAACTCCGACATCGTATTGGCAAGGTTGTCAAGCATTGCACTAGCGGCGTCAAAATGCTGGTTATCCAGTGCATTGACCCCCAACAGGCCACCCAGCAAAAGACGTTGCAGCGGGTTTAGGTTCACCGTGAGAAGCGGGTCTTTGCCGACCTGGCTCAGCAGTTCATCCATCGACAGAGTTTGTGTCTCCGTGTCCAGGAGGGAAGCCGGGGGGCGGATGCTGGCATCCTGAGCGATGATCGCTTGCCGGTCATCGAAGCTCAGGGACAATGACTTTTCAAACGTCACGCTGCCGTTGTGGCGCTGACTCATCGCCTGGCGAAATGGCTCACCGAGATCATCAGCCAGTTGCTGCAACAGGTCGGTGATCAACACATGACGACCTTCGATGACCGGCCATCCTTCTTCGAAATCAATGCTCTGGTACTTGAGCAGCTGCGTGACATCACCGGCATAGCGGGCCTTGAACTTTCCCTCCTGCCAGTGCTTTTTTTCATCGATCAGCCATCGATTCGAGTTACCCTCGGCGACTTTCCAGGAGTGGTCCTGCTCCTCCTCGGTAAAGCGGTTGACGCCATCTGCGAGTATGGCCTCTGCGTTCCAGCGTTCGACCATTTGGACGGTGTAAGGCATTTTCTGTGCCTCGGCCATGCCATGACGTACCGCCGCTGGCCCCGTCATATAGATGGTGCTATCACCATCTGGAAGGATGCCATCGCCAAAATAACCGACGACTCCCTTCATTAAGTTTTCCACCGCTATCTCTTCTAGCTCCGCCAACTGTCCCAGCACGCCAAAACGTTGCAGCGCAACTTCACGTGCCACCCCGATCATCGCCTCAACATCTGTAAAAGAGACACCGTACTTGATGGCCAGCCGTGTAACGCTATCGAGATAGTCATAATTGGCTCTGAAACGCTCGAGCACAGTTTCTAGTGTTTTCGAACCTGGGTGCGCCATCAGAAACGCATTGTTCAGACTGCTAGAGTCAAGTACTGCCCGCAAACCATCGGGACGTACAAGGCGTTCGCGAGGGGGAAGAAAAACGTCATTGAGCGAAGGACTGCTTTTGGCAAATTGTTCCAATGCTGCACGATGTTCCTGCGGGATACTCTGGAAATGGTTTGAATATTTGCTTGCCTGTCGGCCCGGCATCCACTCCGGATTCTGATCAAGCAGTAATTGCAAAACGCCCAAGCGAGCATTGGGGTTAAATTGGCTGATATCTACAGTACCCAGTGTGTTACTCAGGGGTGGCAGGTTATCGACATCGGAGTAAAAGCCTCCTTCGGCTAAAACTACCTCGACACGCACAACATCAGAGGCAGCCGCAAGGTTTCCCCGTAATCCGATTTCACGCTCGTAGATATCGTTCAACCGAAACAACGACTTATCAGCCCTCACATCCCGCAGTTCTAAACCTTCAATGGAAATACTTTGAAGGTTTTTTTCTCTCAACGCTCTCAGCGTGATCTCATCCTGACCGTAGCCGCGCACCAGAAGATCAATTCTTGCTTCATCGGCTTTTCCTCCTTTTTTTTCCGCCTCTTTGATATGCGAAAACATCTGCGTCTTGAGTACGATTGCGCGTTGCTCGTACAGGGTTGAAAGTTCTTGCGGATCGCTAACCGCTTGCCCTCCCTGAGTCATGGCATCTGCTTTTGCCGCCTCGACAATGACCCGAGTGGTTTCGTGGGCGAGCAATGCATCACTGTCATACCAAAGTTTCAGCGTATAGCCCTGATGACTCAGCACTTGCTTCCATACGTAGATGTAGTCGCGCTGAATACTCCCCAGTCCCCCGCCTAGCCAAACGAAGTGAAGGTTCTTCGGCACGTCGATCGGGGTGGATTGGGATAACGCGACATAACTATTCAAACGCTCTTGAAACGCTTCGACCCGGTCGTAGATTTCCGTCAGGTCGGGTGCGTGGTTAGCGCCGGGACCGACCGGAAACTCCAACTCGGAGGCGCGCCGACGACGTATTTTGGACCTGGGTAACGCTGCCAGGGCCTCCTTGAGTAACCCAATCGGCTCCAGTTGCCGTTCAGGCTTGAGCGTATTGATACACGCAAAGTAATACCGAATGATCGCCTCATACCCTGGTGTTTTATTGAAGTCCTGCAGTGCCTTTTCAAGTTCAACCAGTTTAAAAAGCCCAATAAAATCCTTGAAGTCCGCCGCCTTGCCATCCCTATAGCTCATAACGCGTCACACCTTTTTTCAATCAAACAAGTTTAATAAGTAAATATCCACACACGAAGCAGTACGCCCGACAGATAAATTCGGACATTATTCCAACTTCGTAATTAAATGTGAAAAGCACTCGAGAAAGAGCCGAAGACAATTGAGGAAATAACAAACACCCAACAGGGCCAGCCCTCACCAGACCGAAAAAACACTAATTGATAACAACCAAGACTTCAACCACACACTTAAGAAATTAATTAAGCACACTTAACCCACAGAGCAAATGTAACTATTAATCTTTCGCCCTAAAACACACTTACAAACTGCGCATATCAAGAAGGACCAAGGCCTCTAACGACTGTTTCAGAACATGAAAACAACGGAAGTAAAAAAACTTATGCGCGGGCACGACAGTTCAACACTCGCGCCGCCGATTTACGACTTCAATACGAGCGTGTTTCCGGTGTCTTTCAGTGAAAAATCTTACGCGGTCGAGGGGCAGTGGCGGCCAGCAAAACTGACCGCCATGGCTTAATTGGTCGGTTTTTCGCCGTACCAACGCGGCGTATACACCCACTCACCACCCTCGGCACGAGGGAACACGCAGGTGGTGGAGGAACCGATCAGCACCATGGTGCGCATGTCGACCTGATCGGGGGTCAGTTCGCCGAGCGTGGTGACCCGCAACGTCTGGCCAGGGCGGCCAATGTCGCGACCCAGCACCACCACTGTTTCCGGTGCACGATGCCGGCCGACGATTTCCAACGCTTGGCCCAGTTGCCACGGCCGCGCACGGGAGATCGGGTTGTAGAACGCCAACGCCAGATCGGCTTCGGCGGCCAGGTCCAGGCGCTTCTCGATGATCGCCCAAGGCTTGAGGTTGTCCGACAGCGACATCACGCAGAAGTCATGCCCCAACGGCGCACCGGCCTGCGCAGCGGTCGCCAGCGAAGCGGAAACACCCGGCAGGATTTCCAGATCGACGCTGTGCCAGCTCGGCTCGCTCGACTCATGCAACGCTTCAAGCACCGCCGCCGCCATGGCGAACACGCCGGGATCACCGGACGAAACCACAATCACCGAACGGCCTTGCGCCGCCAGCTCGAAGGCGTGACGGGCACGCTGCATTTCTTCGCGATTGTCGGTGCAATGCAGCACCTGATCTTCACGGAACGGCCCGGCCATGCGCACGTAGGTTTCGTAGCCGAGTACGTCGGTGGCCCTGGCCAGTTCGGCCTTGACCGCTGGCACCATCAGTTCGGCGGCGCCAGGGCCCAGACCGATTACCGCCAAACGACCGCGTGCACGGCCGATCTGCGCAACGTCCAGCGGCTGAGTGGCCACCGCGATGGCAATGCCGGTATCCGCTGACACGATGGTAGCGTTCGGCACGGTGTGGCGGGACAACTCGCTAACGCCGCCGCTGACCGACGCAAACCGCAGAGGCACACCCAGTTCAAGTGCCGCTTCGCGCAATGCCGTGCTGGCCATGTTCAGATCGCTCGCCAACAGGCACGCCACCGATTGCACGGCGATTTTCGCTTGATGCAGGGCCGTGCGAATCGCGCCTGGCAGACCCGTCACCTCACCGCTCACCGCCACCAACACATTGCGCGGGTAGATCATCAATTCATTGGCCGCCGGTGTCCGCTCGGCATGGCCGACATGGATCGACAGCTGCGCTTGAGGATCTTGCGGCAACTGCGCCTGCGCCAGCCACGGCGCAGCCCCTTCGACGCGTACGCTTTGGCCGGCGAGCAAATCCGAGACGAAGCGCTTGCCCAGTTCCAGATCGCCGAGGGCGTAACCGCTGGGTGGATTGAGCAGGCAGGAGCCGAAGCGCAATTCACCGCTGGTGGTGATCGCCGCAGCAACCTCGAGACCGGCGGCAATCTCTCGCGCCATGACGTTCACGCCACCTAGGCCACCGAGCAGCGGCACCACGGCGCTGCCATCTTCAGCCACGGCCAGCACTGGCGGCTCGGCGCCTTTCTCCAGCAGAAGCGGGGCCAGGGTGCGGATCACGATCCCGGCCGCGCACAGAGCGATAATCGGCGTGTCCTGCTGATAGAACTCACGCAAGGTGGCGCCGAATTCGTGATAGACGCGGTCCGCGCCTTCCACCCGTTCGGCCAGACCATGGATCAATGCGCCAGGGTATAGCTGCGCAATCTTGCGCGCAGTCGCGAGGCTGCCATTGCCCAGAATGACAATCGCCGGAACTGGACGGGACATCAGCCTTGCCACCTTTCGCCGGGCACAATGATCAGCGAGAAGTACGGCGAGGACATCGGCTCGACCTGATCCAGCGGGACGATTTTCTGATTGGCCATGGTCGCGCGCTCAACGTACAACGCACGTTCCGCCAGCCCGAGCTCTTCGAGTACCTGACGGACCTTGGGGAAGTTGCGTCCCAGCTTCATGATCACGGCGGCATCGGCATCGGCCAGACGACGCTTGAGATCGTCGGCGGGCAACACACCCGACAGCACCGACAAACTCTGATTGCGATACACGAGCGGCGCACCCAGCACCGAAGCACCGCCGAGCATCGAGCAAACGCCCGGCACGACTTCGGCTTCATAGCGCTCGGCCAGTCGATCGTGCAGGTACATGTAGGAGCCGTAGAAGAACGGATCGCCTTCGCAGATCACCGCCACGTCACGGCCAGCGTCCAGGTGCGCGGCCAGTTCTTCGCCGGCTGCATCGTAGAAATCGCTGATCACTTGTTCATACGACAGCGGCGCCGGCAGCGCCTCGGTGGTCACCGGATACACCAGCGGCAGCAGCGTTTGCGCGTCCTGCAAATGCGCCTCGATGATACCGAACGCGTTGCCCTTTTTGCCCTTGGCGACGAAGTACGCCACCACCGGCGATTCGCGCAGCAGGCGCAGGGCTTTGACGGTAATCAGTTCCGGATCACCGGGGCCGACGCCCAGGCCAATCAAACGTCCAGGTTGCTGCATCATTCGATCTCCGTGGCGAGGGCATTGACAGCGGCGGCGGCCATGGCGCTACCGCCCAGCCGGCCTTGCATGATGACGAAAGGCACACCACGGCTGTCTGCCGCGAGCGCTGCCTTGGATTCGGCGGCGCCGACGAAGCCTACCGGGAAGCCGAGAATCAGCGCCGGTTTCGGCGCGCCGGCGTCGAGCATTTCCAACAGATAAAACAGTGCGGTCGGCGCGTTGCCGATCACCACCACGCTGCCTTCCAGATGCGGGCGCCATAGCTCCAGCGCGGCGGCGGAGCGGGTGTTGCCCAGCTCGCGGGCAAGCTCTGGAACACTTTCATCACGCAGGGTGCAGATGACTTCGTTGTTCGCAGGCAAACGCGTGCGGGTCACGCCTTCGCTGACCATCCGCGCGTCGCACAGAATCGGTGCACCGGCGGCCAGCGCATCACGCCCGGCCTTGCCCGCGCCTTCGGAAAATTGCAGGCCGTCGATGGCGTCGACCATGCCGCAGGCGTGGATCACACGGACCGCGAGTTTTTCCAGGTCGGCCGGAATACGCTCGAGGTTGGCCTCGGCACGAATGATCGCGAAGGAGTTGCGATAGATCTCCTGACCGTCGCGGATGTAATCAAGCATCAAGGGGGCTCCGTGAGCGGGCGTCGAGCAAGGCTGCGACCGCTTCAATAGTAAGGTTGCATGCGTGCAGCGCGCCGAAACCCGGCTGCGCTGCATCGCGAAAATAGAGGTCGTAGTGACCGGGAGAAACCGCCAGCAACGTGATGGGTGCGATGTGTGCAGCCGCGCAGGAACGCTGGCAGCCGGACAGGTGCACGTTCAGTGTCTGGCCGTGACGTTGCAGCAGCGCCGCCAGTTGTCGGGCATCGCCCTTGGTGTCGGCCAACCCTTTGCCGCACCCCGTCGAGCCGGTGCAGGCGATCAGATGCGCCAAGGCATCGTCGGCCGAGCAACGCAGACCGAGTTGTTCAAGGTTGTGGATAACTTGCGGCGCATCGACGACATGAACACCGGGTAACAACAGGCTTTGCCAAGGCGTGAAACGCAGGCTGCCGTCACCCTGATCACGTGCCAGTTGTACGACGCCTCTGAGCATCGCGGGATTGAGGCGACCCAGCGGCGGCACCGCGCCGATATACACACGCTCGGCCTCACCCTGTGGATGAGCGCCGATGTGCAAGACACTCGGACTTACCTTGCGCTGCCAACCCGTGATGGGCATCAGCGGCACACGCTCGGCCAGACGGGAGAGAAATTCGTCGAGCGAGCATTCAGCGAGTAAATGCCGCATGCGTGTCTGATCGGGACGCGCCAGCTCAAGAAACAACTCCAGCACCGCGACCACCAGCGGGTGGCCCTGCGCCAGTGACACCGTACCCACAGGCGAGTCCACAGGCGAGTCCACAGGACACCCTGCCAGGCCGAATGCAAAAACCAGCTCGCCGTCTCGCTCAGTGGCGGACAACCACAGGTCATGGGGATGTTCGAGCATCGCCAAGCCTTCGCCGCCATCCAGTTGCACGGCAAACTTGGCGCTGAGGTCGTGGAAGCGTTCATGGCTTTGCAAGGTGACAAGGATCTGTTCAGCCAGCGGGCGCGTGTCGAACAGCATCTGCCGATCAATCCCGGCGCTGGGGCTGAGCATCAAATTGCGCACATCGTCGCCAGCGGCAGTGCTTGGGCCCAACCCGGCAGCCATCAGGCCATCGATCATGGCACCGTGTTCACTGCCGATCCCGCGAATTTGCAGATTGGCACGGTTGGTCGCCTCGATCACGCCGCCGGCGAACCGCTCAGCAGCACTGGCCACCGCTTCGGCCTGAGCCGCACTGATCGAACCGCCATTCAACTTGATCCGGCAGATACCTCCATCCAGCGCCTGGACGATACGCAGCAACCCCGGACAGGCCGAGGGACGTAAGGCTAAGGACATCGGGCGTTTGTTCAAGGGGGCGACCGGCTGTGTGGGAAAGGCGCTTCGCGGGCGAAGGCGCGGTATTATGCCTGCTTTGTTCGACGGCATGAAAAGCCTGCCCGTCGGAACAGTCCGTTTGAGGACTATATTTGAGGACTGTAGATGTCACCGTGGCTGACAGTAGTGGGAATCGGCGAAGACGGCTTCAAGGGCCTGGGCAAAAACGCCCGGCACACTCTGCTGCGCGCTTCGCGGATCATTGGCGGTCAGCGGCAACTGGATTTGCTGCCGGTGTGCATCCGTGGCGAGCGACAGTTGTGGCTCAGCCCTTTCTCCCTTGAGCCGGTTTTAGCGCTGCGCGGCGAACCGGTCTGCGTACTGGCCAGCGGCGATCCGATGTTCTTTGGCGTGGGCGCAAGCCTGGCCCGGAAACTGCCCAACGATGAAATGCTGATACTGCCAGCACCCTCCTCTTGCTCGCTGGCGGCGGCGCGAATGGGCTGGCCGTTGCAGGATGTCGTCACGCTTTCGGTGGTTGCCCGTCCCATCGCCGCACTCAATGCGCAGTTGTTCAGCGGTGTTCGCTTGCTGGTGCTGAGCAACGACGGCAGGAGCCCGGCTGCAATCGCGACACTGTTGCGTGAACGCGGTTTCGGGCGAAGTCGCCTCACCGTGCTGGAACATCTGGGCGGAGCAGCCGAACGACGCATCGAGAGTGTCGCCAATGACTGGAACAATCCTCTGATCGCCGATCTGAACCTGATCGCCATCGAGTGTATCGCCGAGCCCAATACGCCGCGCCTGTCGCGACTGGCCGGCCTGCCGGACTCAGCCTTCAAACACGATGGCCAATTGACCAAGCGCGACGTGCGCGCAATCACCCTCGCCCGCCTCGCTCCGATACCCGGTGAACTATTGTGGGACGTCGGCGCAGGCAGCGGCTCGATCGGCATCGAATGGATGCGCGCCCACCCCAGTTGCCGGGCGCTGGCCATCGAGGCGGATGAAGGGCGGCAGCTGTTGATCGAACACAACCGAGATGCCCTCGGTGTTCCCGGCCTGCAGCTGATTCGCGGCAGTGCGCCGCTGGCCTTGGCCGGACTCGAGGATCCAGACGCCATTTTCATCGGTGGCGGTGTCACCCGCGAGGGCGTGCTCAACACGTGTTGGGCCGCACTCAAGCCCGGCGGTCGACTGATCGCCAACGCCGTCACGCTACAAAGTGAAATGACTTTGATGGCTTGGCGCGAGCAGCACGGCGGCGAGCTGACTCGGATCCATATCGCTCAAGCCCAACCGCTGGGAGACTTCGATACCTGGCGTCAGGCGTTGCCGATTACCTTGCTGGAAGTGACGAAGCCTTTCGATGCGTGACGAAACCGCCGAACAACCCGCACCGTTGCGCAGCGGCCTGACCACCGGCAGCTGCGCGACCGCAACCAGCCTGGCGGCTGCACGTTTGTTGCTGGAAGGCACGCATTCGGACGCGGTGGACATCGTCCTGCCCAAGGGCAAGCAGGTGCAGATGCGGCTGGAGTTCTGTCGTCTGATCGACAACGGGGCCGAAGCAGGGACGATCAAGGACGCGGGCGATGACCCCGACGTGACCCATGGCGCGCTGCTTTATTCCCAGGTACGACTGAACACGGCGCCGGGCATTCGCTTCAATGCCGGGCGCGGCGTCGGCACCGTCACCCGGCCGGGGTTGGTGCTGGGCGTCGGCGAACCCGCGATCAACCCGGTACCACGCAAGATGATCACCGATCACTTGACCCTGCTGGCCGAGGAACTCGATTACCGCGGCGGTTTCGAGGTCACGGTGAACGTCGAGGGCGGTGAAGCGCTGGCCTTGAAAACCATGAACCCGCGCCTGGGGATTCTCGGCGGTTTGTCGATTCTCGGCACCAGCGGCATAGTCCGGCCGTTTTCCTGCGCGGCGTACATTGCCTCGATTCATCAAGGCATCGACGTCGCAAAGACCAACGGCTATCTGCACATCGCCGCATGCACAGGAAACGCCAGTGAAGACACCATGCGCCGGGTCTACGACTTGCCGGAAATCGCCCTGATCGAAATGGGCGACTTCGTCGGCGCAGTGCTCAAACATCTTCGCAAAGTGCCGGTGGATAAACTCAGCCTCTGCGGCGGCTTCGGCAAGATCAGTAAACTGGCGGCCGGGCACATGGATTTGCACAGCCGACATTCGAGCATCGACCTGCCGCAACTGGCCGAGTGGGCGGCGGCGATTGGCGCCGATGAGGCGTTGCAGCAAGGGATTCGCGAGGCCAACACCAGCCAGCAAGCCTTGGCGATGGCCAGCGCTGCAGGTATCGCGCTCGGAGATGCGGTGTGTCAGCACGCGTTGGACTTTGCTCGCAGCGTGGTGCCGGCGCAGGTTCAGGTTGAAGTATTTTCCATCGATCGCCAGGGCGGGATTGTGGGCCATGCGGGAGCTTTTCAATGAAGCGCGTGTTGTTGCTGGGTGGCGTGACGGAAGCCTTGGCCATCGCCCGGACCCTCGGGCCAGAACACATCTATAGCCTGGCCGGCGTCGGGCGTGTGCCGACGGATCTGACCTGCCAGGTTCGCGTTGGCGGTTACGGCGGTGCCGAAGGGCTTGCAAAGTTCATTCGGGATGAAGGGATCGACCTGCTCCTGGACGCAACCCACCCCTACGCCGCACAAATCAGCCAAAACGCCGCCACCGCTGCACGGTTGAGCGGCATTGCATGCTGGGCGTTAAGGCGTCCAGCCTGGCAACCACAGGCCGGGGATGACTGGCGAGATGTCAGCGACTGGGCCGAGTTGATCGAAGCGCTGAAACCGTTCCGGCGACCGCTGTTCACCCTCGGCCGCGAACCGTTGCAGCACCTGCACGAAATCCCGCCAGAGCAATTCTGGACCCTGCGTGCCCTGGACGTTTACCCCGGTAACGAACGCTGCGAAGTCATCGGCGCGCGTGGGCCGTTTCTGATTGAAGATGAACGTGAGCTGTTTGAACGTCGGCAGGTTGATGTGCTGATCAGCAAGAACAGCGGCAGCACCGCGACCGAGCCGAAGCTGGAAGTGGCACGGGAGCGTGGGGTGCCGGTGATAGTTTTGCAGCGGCCGGTGTTGCCGGGGGTTGATCGGGAGTTTGGGTCGGTAACAGACGTATTGGCAGCCCTGATAACAGAAACCACCACATAACCTGTAGCAGCTGGCGAAGCCTGCGTTCGGCTGCGAAGCAGTCGTAAATCCTGCATCCACGATTAACCTGAAAGACCGAGGCTTTTGATTTTACGACTGCTGCGCAGCCGAACGCAGCCTTCGGCAGCTGCTACAAAATTGTGTGAAGTCTGATCTGCACGGTACTGGCAATCCGTAATTCGCGACTATCATGAAGGCTACGGAAGCCTTGCACTGCGACACCACACCGCACGCCACTTTTTTACTTATCGGCCCTGATCAGGCTAAATAGCCGCGCCTGATCCCCCACCCAACCGGATTTTTCCCATGTCCCGACAACGGCTCGCATTTGCCTGGATCGCCTGCTTCGCAGTGCTGTTCAACATGCTCGCCATGCCGATGTCCGGAGCGATGGCACAGACGGCGAAATCACCCGCCGAGCAGTTGTTGTGGGGCAGTTTCTGTTCGTCCAGCGGCACCAGGATGGTGGCGATTTCCCTGGGCGATATCGAACAGAAAGCCCCGCAGAACGACGATCACTCCAACATGCAACATTGCTGGTGCTGTTCAGGTTCCGCGCCACTGGTGGCGCTGCCCGGGCACATGCCGCAACTGTATTTCGCGCGTTTCGAGGCCAATCGAAGCCTGCCTCACGCCTCTCTCGATACACCGACACCGCGCCAGCAATGGCCGAGCCTCAACCCCCGCGCTTCCCCTCTGGTGTGATTCCTTCTCGCAATTGACCTGCGTTTTGAATCGCTCTGGAGAACTGCCATGTTGAACAAACTCATCGTCCTGGCTGTATTGCTGCTGCCTGCCTGTTTTGCCAATGCTCACGAATACAAGGCCGGGGAGCTGGAAATCGCTCATCCGTGGTCGCAAGAGTTGCCGCCCAACGCGCCAACTGTTGCGGCTTACTTCGTGGTTCACAACAACGGTAAAACGGCCGACCGACTGCTCAGTGTCGACTCGCCCATTGCAGGCGAAGCCCAGTTGCACGAGCACGTCATGCAAAACGATCTGATGAAAATGCAGCAGGTGCCGAGCGTCGACATTCCTGCCGGTGGCAACGTCACCTTTGCGCCGATGGCCTATCACGTGATGCTGGTAAACCTGAAGGATCGCAGCCTGCTGAGCGACGGCAAACGCTTCCCGCTGACGATGCATTTCGAGAAGTCCGGCGAAGTGACGGTCGACGTCTCGGTGCAGAAGAAGCCGCCGGAAGACATGCAGACACACGCACACGCCCAGTAATCGACTGAGCAAAAACGTCCATGCGCCCGCTTAGCGCCAGGTCATCCGCACACCGTCGTCAGCCGTTAAGCCTGACGCGCGGTAGCTGGATCAGCCTGTTCGCCATGTTGATGATCTTTATCGGCCCGCTGATTTCTCAGTCGATGCCGATGGATCAACGCGCCTCTTCGATGACCATGAGCATGTCGATGGACATGAGCATGGACATGTCGGCGATGGAGCACGCCGACCACAGCGCGCAAACCACCGCCGAACACTGCCCGCCAAAAGCCTCACATCACGCGCTCTGGGAAAAATGCGGCTATTGCAGCCTGCTGTTCAATTGCCCGGCGCTGACCGGAGGCCAGTCCTTCGTCGCATTCGACACGCCAAAAGCCACCACCTTCACCACACTCTCCCCCCGCCTGGGCCACGCCCGGCAAACCTTCTTCCCCGGCGCCCGCACCCGCGCCCCACCCATCGACGCGTAAACACCCACCTCCGATCTCACACAGTCCGAAGACAGCCAAAGCTACCTGTGGGAGCGAGCTTGCTCGCGATCGCGATGGGTCATTCAACATCCATGTCGTCTGACACACCGCTTTCGCGAGCAAGCTCGCTCCCACAAGGATTGCGCAGGCTGCCGGCCGTGTCGTTTACGACTGTTCGATGGAAATTGTCATGTCCAGGTTTTCTGCTGACACACGCTTGAGCGCTGCCCAAGCTTCTTTTGCCTTGAACGAATCCAGCATTCGTTTCAGGCACGCCACCGCCTTCCTTTGCGGCGCACTGCTGACACCCATGGTGCTGGCCGATGAACACGCCGGTCACAGCGAAGAACTGAGCCCGACGGTGATCACCGCCATCGCGCCGAGTTCACCACTGACCATCGTCACCAATCCCAAGGACCCGCGCCAACCGGTGCCGGCCAGCGACGGTGGCGATTACCTGAAAACCATCCCTGGCTTCGCCCTGGTGCGCAATGGCGGCACCAACGGCGACCCTGTGCTGCGCGGCATGTTCGGTTCGCGGTTGAACATACTCACCAACGGCGGCCAGTTGCTCGGCGCCTGCCCCGGCCGAATGGACGCTCCGACCTCATACATCTCGCCGGAAACCTACGACAAACTCACCGTCATCAAAGGCCCGCAAACTGTGCTCTGGGGACCGGGCGCGTCGGCCGGGACCATCCTCTTCGACCGTGAGCCGGAAAGCTTCGGCGAACTCGGCACGCGGGTGAACGCCAGCGTGCTGGCGGGCTCCAACGGCCGTTTCGACAAAGTGGTGGATGCTGCTGCCGGCGGGCCATTGGGTTACGTGCGAGTGATCGGCAACACCGCGCATGCCGACGATTACCAGGACGGTAACAACGACACCGTGCCGTCGCGCTACGACAAATGGAACGGCGACGTTGCGGTGGGCTGGACACCGGACGCCGACACCCTGCTGGAGCTGACCGCCGGCACCGGCGATGGCGAAGCGCGTTACGCGGGACGCGGCATGGACGGCTCGCAGTTCAAGCGCGAAAGCCTGGGCTTGCGTTTCGAGAGGTCGAACATCGGTGATGTGCTGGATAAGGTCGAGGCGCAGATCTACTACAACTACGCCGACCACGTGATGGACAACTACACCCTGCGCACGCCGTCCGGCACCGGAATGATGGCCGGCCCGATGGCCTCCAACGTCGACCGTCGAACCCTCGGCGCACGGATCAAAGCCACCTGGCGCTGGGCCGATGTGCAGTTGATCAGCGGCATCGATGCGCAGACCAGCGAACATCGCCAGCGCAGCGCCATGGGCATCGACGTCTACAAGGACTTGCCGCGCAACAAGGACGCCGACTTCCACAACTACGGCGTGTTCAGCGAATTGACCTGGTACGCCGCCGACCGTGACCGGCTGATTACCGGCGCGCGCCTGGACCGCGCTTCGGCCAAGGATTTTCGGCAGACCACTGGCTCCGGGATGATGGCGCGTCCCAACCCAACCGCCGACGACACCCGTGCCGACACCCTGCCAAGCGGCTTCGTCCGTTACGAGCATGACCTGGCTGACAGTCCGACCACGCTGTATGCCGGCCTCGGTCACACCCAGCGTTTCCCGGATTACTGGGAGCTGTTTTCACCCAAGTCCGGCCCCGCCGGCTCAGTGAATGCCTTCGATTCGATCAAGCCTGAAAAGACCACCCAGCTCGACTTCGGCCTGCAATACAAAACCGCAGACCTCGAAGCCTGGGCCTCGGGTTACGTCGGGCAAGTGCGCGACTACATCCTGTTCAACTACACGCCAACAATGATGGGCATGACCTCGCAAGCACAGAACATCGACGCGCGAATCATGGGCGGCGAGTTGGGTGCGGCCTACAAGCTGACCAGCTACTGGAAAGCCGACGCGACCCTGGCCTACGCCTGGGGCAAAAACAGTAGCGACGGCAACGCACTGCCGCAAATGCCACCGCTGGACGCACGTTTCGGCCTGACCTACAGCGAAGACAACTGGAGCGCCGGAGCGTTGTGGCGGGTGGTCGCAGCGCAAAACCGCATCGACCAGAACAAGGGCAACGTGGTCGGCAAGGACTTCGACAAGACCTCGGGGTTTGGCGTGTTCTCGCTCAACGGTGCCTATCGGATTAACAAAAACTGGAAGGTCAGCAGCGGCGTCGACAACCTGTTCGGCAAGGCGTACGCCGAGCACTTGAACCTGGCCGGCAACGCCGGTTTTGGCTATCCGGCCAATAACCCGCAAGCCATAAAAGAACCGGGGCGAACGCTCTGGACCAAGGTGGATATGAGTTTCTAACAAGAAAAGTCAAAAGATCGCAGGCTACGCCAGCTCCTACATTGGAACACGTACCCCCTGTAGGAGCTGTGTAGGAGCTGTCGAGTGAAACGAGGCTGCGATCTTTCCAAGACAATTGAATCGTCAAAGCGGAGCACAACCGATGAAACAGCCCAAAGTGAATTTCTACAACCTGGCCTGGCGCTGGCATTTCTATGCCGGTCTGTTCGTCGCGCCTTTCATGGTGATGCTGGCTTTGACCGGCGTCATTTACCTGTTCAAACCGCAACTCGACCCGTTGATGTACGGCAGCCTGCTGAACGTCCCGGCCGGGCATCACAGCGTCCCGGCCGATGACCTGCTCAAGCGGGTGAAAGAGGCTTACCCACAAGCCACGATCAAGCAGTATTTGCCACCGGTCAACGCCGAGCGCAGCGCGCAATTTGTCGTGATCAATGGCGGTAGCGAGCTCAACGTATTCGTCGATCCCTACCACGGCGACATCCTCGGAGAGCAAGACGCCAAAAAGAATCTGCAAGCCGTTGCGCGAGCGATTCACGGCGAATTGATGATCGGCACCGTCGGTGATCGACTGATCGAACTGGCCGCCGGCTGGGGCGTGGTGTTGGTGGTCTCCGGCGTGTTCTTGTGGTGGCCGCGTGGCCAGGCGGCCGGCATCCTGTGGCCACGCTTGAGCAGTCGCGGTCGAGTGCTTTGGCGTGACCTGCACGCAGTGACAGGGTTCTGGGGCGCGTCGTTGCTGCTGGTGATGCTGCTCAGCGGCATGACCTGGACCGGGTTCTGGGGCAAGCAATACGCCGAAGTGTGGAATGTCTTTCCGGCAGCGATGTGGGATGACGTACCCAAATCCGATGTGGAGGCCCGCGGCCTCAACACCGCTACCCGCCAGACCGTGCCTTGGGCGATGGAAAACACACCGATGCCAATGTCCGGCGACCACGCCGAACACATGGCCCACGGTAGCGCGCAAGCGGGCCCTGCCGCACCGACCATCAGCTTGCAGGACGTGCAGAACATCGCTGCGCAACGCCAGGTCGAACCGGGTTACAGCATCACCTTTCCGGCCACGACGACTGGCGTGTTCACTATCGCGGTGTTCGCCGACGACCCGCGCAACGACGCCACGCTGCATGTGGATCAATACACCGGCGACGTCCTCGCCGACGTGCGCTTCGCGCAATACGGCACCGTCGCCCGCGCGACGGAAATCGGCGTGATGCTGCACGAAGGTAAAATGTTCGGTGCGTTCAATCAGATCATTGTGCTGCTGATCTGCCTGATGATTCTGCTCAGCGCCGTCAGCGGCGTGGTGATCTGGTGGAAGCGCCGTCCACAAGGAAAGTTCGGTGTTCCGCCGCTGCGCCACGACTTGCCGAAATGGAAAACCGCGATGGTCATCATGTTCGCATTGGCGGTGGCGTTTCCATTGGTGGGCGCGTCCTTGGTGGCGGTCTGGCTGCTGGATCGGGTGCTGCTGTCGCGATTCAATCGGCAAACTGAATCGGCCTCACCTTCATCATGAAACAGGCGAGATGCGCGGTTTAGAGGGACCTGTAGACTTCCCGCGCTTATCTCCCGGCCGACTTCAAAGGCCCCTTCGCGAGCAAGCCCGCTCCCACATTTGACCGCGTTCTAATGTGGGAGCGGGCTTGCTCGCGAAGGCGTCATCAGCCGCACCAAAAATCTCAGAGTTAATGCATGACCTCGCTGAACCTCACGAACCTCGCCTGGACGCCCTTGGGCCAGGGCCATTGCCATCACCAGTTCCAACTGCGTGATGCAACCTTGCACGTGCTCCCCGGTGAGTTCGTTGGTCTGATCGGCCCCAACGGCAGCGGCAAAACCAGCCTGCTGCGCTGTGCCTGGCGCTTCAGCAAACCCGAGAGCGGCGAGGTCAAGCTCGACCACCACAACGTCTGGAAGCAATCCTCGCGCTGGTGCGCGCAACGCATCGCCGTGGTCCTGCAGGAATTCCCCGACGCCTTCGGCCTCACCGTCGACGAAGTCGTCGCCATGGGCCGCACACCGCACAAAGGTCTGTTCGACGGCGACACCCTGGAGGACAGAGAACTCGCAACCCAGGCCCTCGATTCAGTCGGTCTGAAAGGCTTCGAGGATCATGCCTTCGCCACCCTCTCCGGCGGTGAAAAACAGCGCGTGATCCTCGCCCGCGCCCTGGCTCAGCAACCGCAAATGCTGATCCTCGACGAGCCGACCAATCACCTCGATCCGCGCTATCAGCTCGAAATGCTGCAACGGGTCAAACGCCTGAAGATCGGCACTCTGGCGAGCATCCATGACCTGAACCTGGCGGCCGCTTTCTGTGATCGGCTGTACGTGATCAATCACGGTCGCATCGTCGACAGCGGCACGCCCAAAGAAGTCCTGACCGCCCCACTGCTGCGCGACGTGTTCGGCGTCGAAGCGCTGATAGATGAACATCCCTTGCACGGCTACCCACGAATCACCTGGATAACCCAACCATGACTTTGCGTTCCCTGCTTTGCGCCACTCTGTTGCTGGGCAATGCCCAGGCATTTGCCGAGGCCACTCACTACCCGTTGACCGTGCAGAGCTGCAACCGCGAAGTGACCTTCAAGCAAGCGCCGAAACACGCGGTCAGCCACGACATCAACATGACCCAGATGATGCTCGCCCTTGGCCTCAAACCCAGCATGGCCGGCTACAGCGGTGTGACCGGTTGGAAGTCGGTCACGCCCCAGATGCAGACCATCCTCGATGGCTTGCCGGAGTTGGCGGCCAAGTACCCGTCGGTGGAAACCCTGCTCAACGCCAACGTCGATTTTTTCTTCGCCGGCTGGGATTACGGCATGCGCGTGGGTGGTGACCTGACGCCGCAAACGTTGCAGCCGCTGGGCATCAACGTCTACGAGCTGACCGAGTCCTGCGCGTTCGTGATGAAGCGTCCGCCGGCCAGTCTGGAAGACACTTACAACGACCTGCGCAACCTCGGCAAAATCTTTGACGTGCAGGATCGCGCCAACGTCTTGATCACCCAGATGCAGGCGCAAGTCGCCGAAGTGCGCAAGGATCTGCCGGCGGACAAACCTCGCGTGTTCCTCTATGACAGCGGTGAAGACCGCGCCATGACCTCCGGCCGCCTCGGTATGCCGCAAGCGCTGATCGACGCCGCTGGCGGGCGCAATATTCTCGACGACGTCGACGCGAGTTGGACCCGGGTCAACTGGGAGAACGTGGTCGAGCGCAATCCGCAGGTGATCGTGATCGTCGACTACGGCGAAGTCACCGCCGAACAGAAAGAGCAATTTCTGATGAACAACAAGGCGCTGCAATCGGTGGACGCGATCAAGAACCAGCGCTTCATCGTGATTCCGTATGTGCAGGCCACGCCGGGGATCGACAACGTGCTGGCGGTTGAAACCCTGGCCAAGGGTTTCCACGGCGAATGATCAATCGTCGCTACGCCTTGTTGCTGGTTGCCCTCGGCGCGTTGTTGCTGGTGTCATGCGTGGTGTCGCTGGGCTTCGGTCCGGCGCGGGTGCCGGTGGACGTGGTGTGGCGGATTCTGTTGCACAAGATTTTCGGTTTCGGCGTGCCGGACTGGGCCGCTGGGCAGGAACACATCGTCTGGCTGATTCGCGTGCCTCGCATGCTGTTGGGTGCGTTGGTCGGCGCCGGGCTCGCGCTGATCGGTGCGGTGCTGCAAGCGGTGACGCGCAATCCGCTGGCCGACCCGCATTTGCTCGGGGTCACCTCCGGCGCGACCCTCGGTGCGGTGATTGTGGTGCTGCATGTCGGTGAAATTGTCGGCCTGCTGACCTTGCCCATTGCGGCGTTTATCGGCGCGTTGGCGAGCATGCTGATCGTGCTGATGATCGCCAACCGCAACGGGCGGCTGGACAGTGATCGGCTGCTGTTGTGCGGCGTGGCGGTGTCCTTCGTGATGATGGCGATCGCCAATCTGCTGCTGTTTCTGGGCGATCACCGCGCGAGTTCGGCGGTGATATTCTGGATGCTCGGTGGGCTCGGGTTGGCGCGCTGGGAATTGCTGGCAGTGCCGGCGGCCAGCGTGTTGCTCGGGTTGGTGTTGTTGCTGGGAATGGCTCGGCCACTGAATGCGTTGATGGCGGGCGAGCAGACGGCCGTGACCCTCGGACTCAACGCTCGTACCGTGCGGTTGCGGGTGTTTTTGATTGCTTCGCTGATGACTGGAGTGCTGGTGTCGATCAGCGGGTCTATCGGGTTTGTCGGGCTGATGGTGCCGCACATTGCGCGTCGTTTGGTTGGGGCGGAGCATCGGCGATTGCTGCCGGTGTGCGTGTTGTTGGGCAGCATCTTTCTCGTCTGGGTCGACGTCGCCGCCCGCACCCTGATCGCCCCCGAAGACTTGCCCATCGGCGTTGCCACCGCCGCCATCGGCGGCTTGTTCTTCATCGGCCTAATGCGCCGACGCTGAACCCCCACATCCCCCTGTAGGAGCTGTCGAGTGAAACGAGGCTGCGATCTTTTGATCTTAAAAAATCAAGATCAAAAGATCGCAGCCTCGTTTCACTCGACAGCTCCTACAGGTCTACGCCCCAATGTGGCGCACCTCTTCGCACCAGCGCGCCAGGCGCGATCCTTCATGGTGCGTCGCCCAAACCGCGCAACCGCTCTAATACGACATTTCCCTGCCTTTTGCCGACCAGGCACAGCCCTTGCTAAAGACCCTTCAGTAGTCCGCATCTGCCACCAAGAAAATTCATAAGTTCATGGAGATCGCACAATGAAGCGTCGCAGCTTGATCAAGGCTTTCACACTATCGGCAAGCATTGCCGCGATGGGCATGACCTGGAGCCTCCAGGCCGCCGAGACCATCAAGGTCGGTATTCTGCATTCGTTGTCCGGGACCATGGCGATCTCCGAAACCTCGCTGAAAGACATGGCGTTGATGACCATCGACGAGATCAACGCCAAGGGCGGCGTGAACGGCAAGATGCTGGAACCGGTGGTGGTGGACCCGGCGTCGAACTGGCCGCTGTTCGCCGAGAAAGGCCGCCAGCTGCTGACCCAGGACAAGGTGGCGGTGGTGTTCGGTTGCTGGACGTCGGTGTCGCGTAAATCGGTGTTGCCGGTGTTCGAAGAGCTCAACGGCCTGCTGTTCTACCCGGTGCAGTACGAAGGTGAAGAGATGTCGCCGAACGTGTTCTACACCGGCGCCGCGCCGAACCAGCAAGCGATCCCGGCGGTGGAGTACCTGATGAGCGAAGAAGGCGGCAGCGCCAAGCGCTACTTCCTGCTGGGCACCGACTACGTCTACCCGCGCACCACCAACAAAATCCTGCGCTCGTTCCTGCACTCCAAAGGTGTGGCGGACAAGGACATCGAAGAGGTCTACACCCCGTTCGGTCATAGCGATTACCAAACCATCGTGGCCAACATCAAAAAATTCTCGGCCGGTGGCAAGACCGCGGTCATCTCCACCGTCAACGGCGACTCCAACGTGCCGTTCTATAAAGAGCTGGCCAACCAAGGTTTGAAAGCCACCGACGTTCCGGTCGTGGCTTTCTCGGTCGGCGAAGAAGAACTGCGCGGTATCGACACCAAACCGCTGGTGGGCAACCTCGCGGCATGGAACTACTTTGAATCGGTCGAGAATCCGGCGAACAAGAAATTCGTCGCCGACTGGAAAGCCTACGCCAAGAAACACAACTTGCCGGGCGCCGACAAAGCGGTGACCAACGACCCGATGGAAGCCACGTACGTGGGCATCCACATGTGGGCGCAAGCGGCTGAAAAAGCCAAGTCCACTGACGTCGACAAAGTCCGCGAAGCCCTCGCCGGCCAGACCTTTGCCGCGCCGTCGGGTTACACACTGACCATGGACAAGACCAACCACCACCTGCACAAACCGGTGATGATCGGCGAGATTCAGGCGGACGGTCAGTTCAACGTGGTGTGGCAGACCGAAGGGCCGATCCGTGCCGAGCCGTGGAGCCCGTTCATCTCGGGTAACGACAAGAAGCCGGATTATGCGGTGAAGAGCAACTAAGCCACTGGATGTCGGGGCCGGGTATGGAGCTCGGGCCCGACACAAATCCCTGTGGGAGCGAGCTTGCTCGCGAAGACGGCGGCACATCCAACATTAATGTGACTGACACACCGCATTCGCGAGCAAGCCCGCTCCCACATTTAGTCCGCGCAAGGCCATACATATGCCCACCGCCCTTTACCGCTTCTTCCTGGTCATCGCATTGCTTTTACCGATGGCTGCTTTTGCCAGCGACGCCGAAGACTTCGTCGCGGCCAATCCCGTGCAGCAAGCCAAGCTTCTGGAAGCCTGGGCCGCGCAGCCCGATCCGGCCCGTATCGAGCTGATCAACGCCCTGCAACAAGGCGAGCTGACCGTCGACGGCCAACCGAAAACCCTGCGCCTGAACAACCGCCTGCGGGGTCTGATCGACACCACACTGGCCAGCCACCAATTGCTCGCCACTGACGCCAAAACCCGCCTGGCCGCCGCGCAGCAATTGCAGAAAAGCGCCAAACCGGCACAGTTGAAATTTCTCGACCAGCAACTGGCTGGCGAAAAAGACGAAACCGTTCACGCCGCCCTGAGCCTTGCCTTGGCCAACCTGCAACTGGTCGACACCGACCCGGCCGTGCGCCTTGCCGCTGTGCGTCTGCTCGGTGAAACCGGTGACCCACTGGCTCGCACCCGCCTCGAAAGCCTGCTGCAACCTGGTGTCGAAGCCGACGCCGGCGTACGCACCGCTGCCGAAACCAGCCTCGCTCAGGTCAAACGCAAATTGCTGATCGGCGAGATCCTCGGCCAAGCCTTCAGCGGCATGTCCCTCGGTTCGATCCTGTTGCTTGCCGCACTCGGTCTGGCGATCACTTTCGGCCTGCTCGGCGTGATCAACATGGCCCACGGCGAGATGCTGATGCTCGGCGCGTACTCGACGTACGTGGTGCAGCTGATGTTCCAGCGCTTCGCCCCGCAAGCCATCGAGTTCTACCCGCTGATCGCGTTGCCGGTGGCGTTTTTCGTCACCGCCGCCATCGGCATGGCGCTGGAACGTACGGTGATTCGCCACCTCTATGGCCGTCCATTGGAAACCCTGCTCGCCACGTGGGGCATCAGCCTGATGCTGATTCAACTGGTGCGATTGGTGTTCGGTGCGCAGAACGTCGAAGTGGCCAACCCGGCGTGGCTATCGGGCGGGATTCAAGTGCTGCCGAATCTGGTGCTGCCGTACAACCGCATCGTCATCATTGCCTTCGCGCTGTTTGTGGTGGTGCTCACCTGGTTGCTGCTGAACAAGACGCGCCTCGGTTTGAACGTGCGCGCCGTCACCCAGAACCGCAACATGGCCGCTTGCTGCGGCGTACCAACCGGGCGTGTCGACATGCTCGCCTTCGGCCTCGGCTCAGGCATTGCCGGACTCGGTGGCGTAGCCCTCAGCCAGATCGGCAACGTCGGCCCGGACCTCGGCCAAAGCTACATCATCGACTCGTTCCTGGTAGTGGTGCTCGGTGGTGTCGGTCAGCTGGCCGGTAGTGTGCTCGCCGCGTTCGGCCTCGGCATCGCCAACAAAATTCTCGAACCGCAGATCGGTGCCGTGCTCGGCAAGATCCTGATCCTCGCGCTGATCATTCTGTTCATCCAGAAACGTCCGCAAGGCCTCTTCGCACTGAAAGGACGGGTGATCGACTGATGAATCAGCCTCTGATGCTCACGGCCACACAAAAGGCCGGCCCCAAAGTCACGATCGCCGTTGGCGCGGTGATCCTCGTTCTGCTGCTGGCGTTGCCGTTGCTGTCGTTGTTGTCGCCGGACAGCACGTTTCACGTCTCGGCTTACACGCTGACGTTGGTAGGCAAGATTCTCTGCTACGCGATTGTCGCGCTGGCCCTCGATCTGGTCTGGGGTTACGCCGGCCTGTTGTCCCTCGGCCACGGCTTGTTCTTCGCCCTCGGCGGTTATGCGATGGGCATGTACCTGATGCGCCAAGCGTCGGGCGATGGCTTGCCAGCGTTCATGACGTTCCTCTCGTGGACTGAATTACCGTGGTACTGGACCGGCACCAGCAGTTTCCTCTGGTCGATGTGTCTGGTGGTGCTGGCGCCGGGGTTGCTGGCGCTGGTATTCGGCTTCTTCGCCTTCCGCTCACGGATCAAGGGCGTGTATTTCTCGATCATGACCCAAGCCCTGACCTTTGCCGGGATGCTGCTGTTCTTCCGCAACGAAACCGGGTTTGGCGGCAACAACGGCTTTACCAACTTCCGCACCATTCTTGGCTTTGGCATCACCGAACCGGGCACTCGTGCGGTGCTGTTTTTCGCCACGGTGGTGTTGCTGGTGGCGAGCCTGTTCATTGGTTGGCGCCTGGCGCAGAGCAAGTTCGGTCGCGTGTTGACCGCCCTGCGGGATGCGGAAAACCGCCTGATGTTCTGCGGTTACGACCCACGCGGTTTCAAGCTGTTTGTCTGGGTCTTGAGCGCGGTGTTGTGCGGCCTGGCCGGTGCGCTGTACGTGCCGCAAGTCGGCATCATCAACCCGAGCGAAATGTCACCGACCAATTCCATTGAAGCCGCCGTGTGGGTGGCGCTGGGTGGTCGCGGCACGCTGATCGGCCCGTTGCTCGGCGCCGGCGTGGTCAACGGGATGAAGAGCTGGTTCACCGTGGCTTTCCCGGAATACTGGCTGTTCTTCCTCGGTGCGCTGTTCATCGTCGTGACCTTGTACCTGCCCAAAGGCGTGATCGGTTTGCTGAAAAAAAGGGGTGAGCAATGAGAGTGACTGCGACGGCTGAATTCATGCTCGAACCGGCGTTTTTTCCGCCACTGGAACCCAACCGGGACGCCGGCAGCAGCCGCGACGCCATCGGCCTCGGTCAACGCGTCGGCCCCGGCCTGAATACGCGCCACGGCACGATCCTGACGCTTGAAGACATCAGCGTCAGCTTCGATGGTTTCAAGGCGCTGAACGATCTGAACCTGTACATCGGCGTCGGCGAATTGCGCTGCATCATCGGCCCCAACGGCGCGGGCAAGACCACGCTGATGGACGTGATCACCGGCAAGACTCGCCCCAGTCACGGCAAGGCCTGGTTCGGTGAAACCCTCGACCTGACGCAGATGAGCGAAGTGCAAATCGCCCAGGCCGGCATCGGTCGCAAGTTCCAGAAGCCGACAGTGTTCGAAGCCTTGAGCGTTTTTGAAAACCTGGAGCTGGCGCAAAAAACCGACAAATCGGTGTGGGCCAGCCTGCGGGCTCGCCTGAGTGGCGAACAGAAAGATCGCATCAGCGAAGTGCTGGAGACCATTCGCCTGACCACGTCGGTCAATCGACCGGCGGGCTTGTTGTCCCACGGTCAGAAGCAGTTTCTGGAAATCGGCATGTTGCTGATGCAGGACCCGCAGCTGTTGCTGCTCGACGAGCCGGTAGCGGGCATGACCGACGCCGAGACCGAGTTCACCGCCGAATTGTTCAAGAGCCTGGCGGGCAAGCATTCGCTGATGGTGGTGGAACACGACATGGGCTTTGTCGGTTCCATCGCCGACCACGTCACCGTGTTGCACCAGGGCAGCGTGCTGGCCGAAGGGTCGCTGGAACAGGTGCAGGACAACGAGCGCGTGATCGAGGTGTACCTCGGCCGCTAAGGCCAGTTGAGGACTGCTCTATGTGGGAGCGGGCTTGCTCGCGAAAGCGGTGTGTCAGTCAACTCATATGTTGAATGTGAGTCCGCCTTCGCGAGCAAGCCCGCTCCCACAGGGGACTGAGGAGAATTTAAAGATGCTGCAAGTCGACAAGCTGCACCAGTATTACGGCGGTAGTCACATCCTGCGCGGCCTGACGTTTGACGTGAAGGTCGGCGAAGTCACCTGCCTGCTCGGCCGTAACGGCGTCGGCAAGACCACCCTGCTCAAGTGCCTGATGGGTTTGTTGCCGGCCAAAGAAGGCGCGGTGAACTGGGAAGGCAAACCGATTACCACGTTCAAGCCACACCAGCGGGTTCACGCCGGGATCGCTTACGTGCCTCAGGGTCGGGAAATTTTCGGCCGGCTGACCGTGGAAGAAAACCTGTTGATGGGCCTGTCGCGATTTCCCGGTGCTGAAGCCAAGGAAGTCCCGGCGTTCATCTACGAGCTGTTTCCGGTGCTGCTGCAGATGAAGCAGCGGCGAGGCGGTGACTTGTCCGGTGGCCAGCAGCAGCAATTGGCGATCGGCCGAGCGTTGGCCAGCCGTCCACGCCTGCTGATTCTCGACGAGCCCACCGAAGGCATCCAGCCATCGGTGATCAAGGAAATCGGCGCGGTGATCAAGAAGCTTGCGGCCCGTGGTGATATGGCGATTTTGCTGGTGGAGCAGTTCTATGATTTCGCCGCCGAACTGGCCGATCAGTATCTGGTGATGTCCCGGGGCGAAATCGTGCAACAGGGTCGCGGCGAAAATATGGAGGCCGAGGGTGTACGCGGTCTGGTTACGATATAAGGCTACGATCTAATCTGTAGCGTCCCAACGATAATTAGAAGCCATGAATTTACCTGTTCCCACTGCCCTGTTTACCCCGAGCTGGCACGCCGAGCTGGAACTCGGCTACGCCCGATTCGGCGACAGTACGCGCCCGATACAGCGCCGGCACAAAGGCCCTCTGCGGGTGCAGAAGCACCTGTATGCCGAAGGGCCGGAGGTTTGCCAGCACATCATCGTCCACCCGCCCGGCGGGATTGCCGGGGGTGATCGGCTGGACATCTCGGCCAGTGTCGGCCGCGATGCCTGGGCGCAAATCACCAGCCCCGGCGCGGCCAAGTGGTATCGCGCAGCGGGGCCCGCTTATCAGCAGCTGGATTTGAAAGTAGCTGCCGGCGCGACACTGGAATGGCTGCCGCAAGAGACGATTATCTTCAGCGACGCCCAGGCAGAGCTCAGCACTTCGATTGATCTGGAAGGCGATGCTCGGTTGTTTTACTGGGACGTTGTGGCGCTGGGCAGGCCGGCCAGCGGCGAGCGTTTCGACCTCGGCCATTTTCAGGCGCAGCTGGACATCCGCCGCGACGGTCAGTTGCTCTGGCATGAACGCCAGCGCATTGTCGGGGGCGATGGTTTGCTTGATTCGCCGATTGGCCTGGATGGGCAACCGGTGTTTGCGACGTTGTGGGTGACTGGGGAGGTTGATAGTGAATTGCTGGAGAGGTGCCGTGCTCTGCCCAACGAGGTGCGCGGAGATCTGACGCAATTGCCGGGGCTTCTGATTGCACGGTGCCTGGCCAGTGAAGCGCTGCTGGCGCGGGGCTGGCTGATTGATTTGTGGCGATTGCTCAGGCCGGTGTTACTTGGCCGGGAAGCGGTCCCACCCAGAATATGGAGCACCTGAAATGCGATACAAATGTGGGAGCGGGCTTGCTCGCGAATGCGGTGTGTCAGTCAGCATTAATGTCGCCTGACACACCGCATTCGCGAGCAAGCCCGCTCCCACAGGTTTTGTATTCACAGATCCAATAACTTTATCTGCCCAGATGGATTCCAAACGATGGACCTGACCCCACGCGAAAAAGACAAGCTGCTGATCTTCACTGCCGGCCTCGTGGCCGAGCGGCGTTTGGCGCGCGGCGTGAAACTCAACTACCCGGAAGCCATTGCCTACATTTCCGCCGCGCTGCTCGAAGGCGCCCGTGACGGCCGCACCGTGGCCGAGCTGATGCACTTCGGCACCACCCTGCTCAGCCGCGAACAAGTGATGGAAGGCATCCCGGAAATGATCCCGGAGATCCAGGTCGAAGCGACCTTTCCCGACGGCACCAAACTGGTCACCGTTCACCAACCGATCGCCTGAGGCCGCGCCATGACTTACCACATCCGCGATGCAGCGCATGCCGACTTGCCGGCGATCCGCGACATCTACAACGACGCCGTGCTCAACACCACGGCCATCTGGAACGAACAGGCCGTGGATTTGGGTAACCGCCAGGCCTGGTTCAGCGCCCGGCAATCCCAGGGCTACCCGATTTTGGTGATCGTCGACGGCGACAACACGGTGCTGGGCTACGCTTCATTTGGTGACTGGCGACCGTTCGACGGTTTCCGCCATACCGTCGAGCACTCGGTTTACGTGCGCAGCGACCAGCGTGGCAATGGTCTCGGCCCGCAATTGATGACCGCGTTGATCGAGCGCGCCAAAGGTTGCGACAAGCACGTAATGGTCGCCGCCATCGAAAGCGGGAATGCAGCTTCTATTCGCCTGCATGAGCGAGCCGGCTTCGTGACGACCGGGCAGATGCCCCAGGTGGGCACCAAGTTCGGTCGCTGGCTGGACCTGACTTTCATGCAACTGATCCTTAATCCTGGCGCGGAACCGCCGACCGCTAACAAGGAGTAATTGCCCATGAACGCCGCCCAACTGCGCCGCGTCAATGTTGAAAGCTTTGCGCACTATCGTCAGGGTTTGATTGATCTGCTGCTCGACGCCGTCGGCTATGGCGCCAGCGTCGGGTTCATGGCCAATCTGGACGCCACCCAGGCCCGAGCCTATTTCGATGATGTCCAGGAGAACCTGAACAAGGGCAACGTGCTGCTGTGGGTGGTGGTCAAGGACGAGCAAGTACAGGCCAGCGTGCAACTGACCCTGTGCCAGAAAGCCAATGGCCTGAACCGCGCCGAAGTGCAAAAACTGCTGGTGCGTGAACATGCGCGTCGCCGGGGCCTGGGCCAACAGTTGATGAGTGCGCTGGAAACGGCCGCCCTCCAGCACAAGCGCGGCATGCTCTACCTCGACACCGAGGCCGGCTCCCCTGCCGAAGACTTCTACAAGGCGCTGGGTTACACCCGAGCGGGCCAAATCCCCGACTATGCCTGCGACCCGAGCGGCCGCTACAAGCCGACCGCCCTCTACTACAAGATTCTCCAGGGAGCCCATTAATGATTCCTGGGGAATACCAGATCCAGCCCGGCGACATCGAACTCAACGTTGGCCGCCGCACCCTCAGCCTGAAAGTGGCCAACAGCGGCGACCGCCCGATCCAGGTCGGCTCGCATTACCACTTCTTCGAAACCAACGATGCGCTGACGTTCGACCGCGCCGCCAGCCGCGGCATGCGCCTGAACATCCCCGCCGGCACCGCCGTGCGCTTCGAGCCGGGACAGAGCCGCGAAGTCGAGTTGGTAGACCTGGCCGGGCATCGCCGGGTGTTCGGGTTTGCCGGCAGGATCATGGGTGACCTCGACTGAAAGATGCGGCGCTCCCAAAAGATCGCAGCCTCGCTCCGCTCGACAGCTCCTACAGGAAAACGCGGTCCCCTGTAGGAGTTGTCGAGCGGAGCGAGGCTGCGATAGCGAGCTATGCGAGCGGTCTTAAATCCAATTGAATCTCAAGGCAAGCGCATGAAAATCTCAAGACAAGCCTACGCCGACATGTTCGGCCCCACCGTCGGTGACAAGGTCCGTCTGGCCGACACCGAGCTGTGGATCGAAGTGGAAAAGGACTTCACCACCTACGGCGAAGAAGTGAAATTCGGTGGCGGTAAAGTCATCCGCGACGGCCAGGGTCAAAGCCAATTACTCGCCGCAGATGTCGTCGATACGCTGATCACCAACGCGTTGATCATCGACCACTGGGGCATCGTCAAGGCCGACGTCGGCCTCAAGGACGGCCGCATCGCCGCCATCGGCAAGGCCGGCAACCCGGACATCCAGCCGAACGTGACCATCGCGGTCGGCGCCAGCACCGAAGTCATCGCCGGTGAAGGCATGATCCTCACTGCGGGCGGCATCGACACGCACATCCACTTCATCTGCCCGCAGCAGATCGAAGAGGCGCTGATGAGCGGCGTCACCACCATGATCGGCGGCGGCACCGGTCCGGCCACCGGCACCAACGCCACCACCTGCACGTCCGGGCCGTGGCACCTGGCGCGCATGCTTCAGGCGGCTGATGCGTTCCCAATGAACATTGGCTTCACCGGCAAGGGCAACGCCAGTCTGCCGGAGCCATTGATCGAGCAGGTCAAGGCCGGCGCCATCGGCCTGAAGCTGCACGAAGACTGGGGCACCACGCCGGCGAGCATCGACAACTGCCTGAACGTCGCCGACCAGTACGACGTGCAGGTGGCGATCCACACCGACACGCTCAACGAATCGGGATTCGTCGAAACCACTCTCGCCGCCTTCAAGGGCCGCACCATCCACACCTATCACACCGAAGGCGCCGGTGGCGGCCATGCCCCGGACATCATCAAGGCCTGCGGCTTTGCCAACGTGCTGCCGAGTTCCACCAACCCGACCCGGCCGTTCACCCGCAACACCATCGACGAACACCTCGACATGCTGATGGTCTGCCATCACCTGGACCCAAGCATTGCCGAAGACGTAGCCTTCGCCGAAAGCCGCATCCGCCGCGAAACCATCGCCGCCGAAGACATCCTCCACGACCTCGGTGCGTTCTCGATGATCAGCTCCGACAGCCAGGCGATGGGCCGCGTTGGCGAAGTGATCACCCGTACCTGGCAGACCGCCGACAAGATGAAAAAACAGCGTGGCCCATTGCCCGGTGATGGCGAAGGCAACGACAACTTCCGCGCCAAACGCTACATCGCCAAGTACACGATCAACCCGGCGATCACCCATGGCATCAGCCATGAAGTGGGCTCGGTCGAAGTGGGTAAATGGGCCGACCTGGTGCTCTGGCGCCCGGCGTTCTTCGGGGTCAAACCGACGCTGATCCTCAAGGGCGGCGCTATTGCCGCCAGCCTGATGGGCGATGCCAACGCGTCGATCCCGACACCGCAACCGGTGCACTACCGCCCGATGTTCGCCAGTTACGGGGGCTCGCTGCATGCCACCAGCCTGACCTTCATCAGTCAGGCCGCGCAGGACGCCGGATTGCCCGAAGCCCTGGGTTTGAAGAAGAAAATCGCAGTGGTCAAAGGTTGCCGCGAGGTGCAGAAAACCGATCTGATCCACAACGACTATCTGCCGAACATCGACGTCGATCCACAGACCTATCAAGTCAAGGCCGATGGCGTGCTGTTGTGGTGTGAGCCGGCAGAAACCCTGCCGATGGCCCAACGGTATTTCCTGTTCTGAATCCGCAAGGCCCGACTTCAAGCGGCACCAGCCCTGAGGTCGGATTTGCCCCGGTTCGAGCGCCATCCGGAGTATTCGCTAACGTCAGATATGGGGCTAAGATGCCTCACCCGCCCTTTGCGCTTAAGGTAAACGCCCATGCGCCTCAGTGATTTCATCGCCCAGCACGTAGACCGTATCGTCGATGAATGGGAACAGTTCGCCAGTACCATCACCCCGGCAGCCGAAAACATGGACCGAGTAGCCTTGCGCGACCACGCCAGGGCGATTCTGCTCGCCGCCGCCCGGGACATGACCAAGCCCCAGACCGCCAGCGAACAGCTCGCCAAAGCCAAGGGTGAAGGCCCGAAAAAAACCCCAAGCCTGGACGAAGCCGGCGCCAGCCATGGTGAATTGCGCCACACCGTGGGTTTCGATCTGGTGCAGATGACCAGCGAATTCCGCCACCTGCGTGCCTGTGTGATTCGCCTGTGGGTCGACAGCCTGGAATCGCCGGACCTGGCCTATTTCCAGGACATGATCCGCTTCAACGAAGCCATCGATGAAGCGCTTGCCGAATCGACGGCGGCCTATGCCGAGCAGGTCAATCGCTCACGGGATATTTTCCTGGCAATCCTCGGCCACGACCTGCGCGCGCCGCTGCAAGCGATCAGCATGTCCACAGAGTTGCTGCTGCGCAAAGCACCGCTAGAAGGCGATGCGCTGACCTGCGCGATCAATATCAAGCGCGGCGCGCGGCACATGGCGGTGATGGTCAGCGATTTGCTGGAGCTTGTGCGCAGTCGCCTGGGCAAGAGCCTGCCAGTCGAACCGGCGCCCATGGACTTGGCCGATGCGACGCACACGGCGATTGCCGAAGCCTGCGCCGGTAACCCGGAGTGCGATCCGACGGTGAACGTGCAGGGAGATACCCGAGGCGTCTGGGATGCCGGACGGCTTGGTCAACTCCTGCAAAACCTGATCGGTAATGCGTTACAGCATGGTTTGAACAAGCGCGATGTGACAGTCACCCTCAGCGGCGAACCCGACGCGGTTCGCCTCACGGTGCATAACTACGGAGCGCCGATTCCCGAGGATGCTATCGGCACGATCTTCGATCCACTGGTGCGCAGCGCCGACGAAGAACTGGGCCAGCCATCCACCAGCCTCGGTTTGGGCCTGTTTATCGTCAAGGAAGTGGTCAACGCCCATTCCGGGACGATCGAGGTCAGTTCCAGCGAGGCGGATGGCACGCTGTTTACCGTGGTGTTGCCCAGGAAGTTGTGACGCAGGGAGACCGCGTCATCGTTCTTCGCGAGCAAGCCCGCTCCCACATTGGATCTCCTGTGAACACATTATTTGTGAACGCCAGAGATCCAATGTGGGAGCGGGCTTGCTCGCGAAAGCGTCCGACCAGGTAACACAAAAGCATCAGAACGATTACTCAACCACCAACCGCCCCAACCGCTGCTTGAGCATGCGGTTCTCGGCCCGCAGTTGCTGGACCTCTTCAAGCAGGTCCAGCGCCAGGGCGACGCCTTCCCATTCCAGCTCCAGATCGTGCCGCAGCTTCGCGGCACGTTTGGCCAGCGCCAACTCATAATCGTTGAAACGCCAATCCTTGGGCTGGTTGCCCTGAGGTTCGAGGATGCCGTGTTCGACGATTTCGATCACGTAGACGTCCGACAGGTCGGTCGCCTCACAGAATTCTGCCATGTCCAGTTGAACGATCAGGGGGTTGCTCATGATGGGCTACTCCGTCTCTTGGATCAGAAGTGTTCTCTGGGGTTGAAAGCCGCTTTTTTCGCCAGTTCCTGCCACAACGCCTTGACCTCGTCGTCCGAGGCGTTAGGCATGACGGCCTTGAGTTGTACAAACAGATAACCGCGATGGCCGGCCTTGTTCATCAAGCCGTGGCCCTTGGCGCGCATGCGCTGGCCATTCTGACTGCCGGCCGGAACCTTGAGGTTGATCTTGCCCGTCAGGGTCGGCACGGCAACTTCGGCGCCCAACGCCAATTCCCACGGAGCCAACGGCAAGGTAATGATCAGGTTCTCGCCTTCGACGTCGAACTTGGGGTGCGGCGCAAAGCGAATGATCAAGAACAAGTCGCCATTGGCCCCGCCACCAGTGCCCGGTGCACCCTGGCCCTTGAGGCGGATGCGCTCGCCGTCGGTCACGCCGGCCGGGATCTTCACGTTCAGGCTTTTGCTGGTGTTGCTGACATGCTGGCCGGCAGCATTGTACTGCGGCACCTGGAAGGTGACCTTCTTCGATTCGTTCGAGAGGGTTTCTTCCAGAAAAATCCCAAGTTCCATTTCCACGTCTTGCCCTCGACGTCCGGCGCTACGGCCCGACTGTCCACCACCAAAACCAGGGCCACGGTTGCCGAAAATCGAACTGAAGAAGTCCGAAAAATCGCCTGTGTCCTGACCACCGCCGAAACCGCCTGCGCCACGACCCTGCCAACCCGGCGGGCCCTGGAACGGTTGGCCGTGCTGGCCGTATTTGCGCAAGTCGTCGTATTCGGCGCGCTTGTCGGCGCTTTTCAGCGCTTCATAGGCTTCCGAGGCGTCTTTGAATTTGGACTCGGCGTCCTTTTCCTTGCTGACGTCCGGGTGATACTTGCGCGCCAGCTTGCGATAGGCGGCCTTGATCGTCTTATCGTCCGCGGTCGGTTCCACACCGAGAATCTTGTAATAGTCTTTGAAGTCCATCTAAGGATCACCATCCGTTATCGATATCGCGCCACCACCGGCAGCATGCGCTTATTGGCAGCCGCCGGGTTGACCGATCTCAAGGTTGTGACCGGGCAGCGCATCAGAAGTTTATATCGGCAGCGGTGGGCGGTTCTTGCGACCGTCCGATGGCTGCCAGGCCCAATGCAGACAAGTTTGGGGCATCGGGGCGTCTTATCAAGGCGCTAATCGCTGAGATTTAGCGGATAGTCGGCCTTCGAATCTGCGCCGCACTGACATACACTGCGCGGCCGTTTTTTAACCGGAACTCGAAAGACATGAAAAACGCATCTCCAGCCCGTGCCTGTGGTATCGACTTCGGCACGTCCAACTCCACCGTCGGCTGGCTGCGCCCCGGCATGGAAACGCTGATCGCGCTGGAGGACGACAAGATCACCCTGCCTTCGGTGGTCTTCTTCAACATGGAAGAACGCCGCCCGGTGTACGGCCGCCTCGCGCTGCACGAGTACCTGGAAGGCTATGAAGGCCGGTTGATGCGCTCGCTCAAGAGCCTGCTGGGCTCCAAGCTCATCAAGCACGACACCAGCGTCCTCGGCACGGCGATGCCGTTCAAGGACCTGCTCGGACTGTTTATCGGCCAGCTGAAGAAGCGCGCCGAAACCGCCGCCGGTCGCGAGTTCGATGAAGTGGTGCTCGGTCGTCCGGTGTTCTTCGTCGATGACGATGAAATGGCCGACCAGGAAGCCGAAAACACCCTGGTGGACGTGGCCCGCGCCATCGGTTTCAAAGACGTTTCGTTCCAGTACGAACCGATTGCGGCGGCTTTCGACTATGAGTCGACCATCGAAAAAGAAGAGCTGGTACTGATCGTCGACATCGGCGGTGGTACGTCAGACTTCTCGCTGGTGCGTCTGTCCCCTGAACGCCGTACCCACGACAACCGTCACGATGACATCCTCGCCACCGGCGGCGTGCACATCGGCGGGACCGATTTCGACAAGCAGTTGAGCCTGCAAGGCCTGATGCCGCTGTTCGGCTACGGTAGCCGGATGAAGAGCGGCGCTTACATGCCGACCAGCCACCACATGAACCTGGCGACCTGGCACACCATCAACTCGGTGTATTCGCAGAAGTCGACCCTGGCGCTGGGCAGCATGCGCTACGACATCGAAGACACCGGCGGCATCGATCGCCTGTTCAAGCTGATCGACCAGCGTGCCGGCCACTGGCTGGCCATGGAAGTGGAAGAAACCAAGATCCAGCTGACCCACGCCGACAGCCGCCATGTGCCGCTGGACCGCATCGAACCGGGTTTGAGCGTGGAGTTGAGCCGGGCACTGTTCGAATCGGCCATCGACAACCTGCTCGAGCGCGTGCGCAACAGCGTGACCCAGCTACTGAACGACGCCAACGTGCGGGTCGATCAGGTGGATACGGTGTTTTTCACGGGCGGTTCGAGTGGGATTCCGGCACTGCGTAACAGCGTCTCGGCGATGTTGCCGAACGCGCGGCATGTGGAAGGGAACATCTTCGGCAGCATCGGCAGTGGCTTGGCGATTGAAGCGATGAAGCGCTACGGCAACATGGATTGACCTGAAACTGCGGCGAGGCCATCGCGAGCAAGCTCGCTCCCACAGGGGAACGCATTCCAATGTGGGAGATTCTATGTTGCAGGGCAACCCCGCAACTTCAGGCCGGCTGGTATTTGCTCTGATTTTTCATCAGGGCAAATGCCACCCGGCAGAGTTTCCGGGCAAGGGCCACCAATGCCTGGGTTTTCGAGAAGCCTCTTGCCAAATATGACTCGTAAAACGGTTTCCATTTAGCTGAGCGACAGGCTGCCATTGCGGCGTTGTAAGCCAACCGGCGTACTTCCGGATCCCCTTTTTTGGTCAAGTGCCGGGGGCCGTTCTTCTTCCCGGAGTCATCGACCGTAAGGTCCATCCCTAGAAACGCGATGAACGCATCACTATTGGCAAAATCACCGCGCATAAAGGTCGTCGCCAACCCGGTTGCAGTCAGTTCGCCAACCCCTTCGATGGCTTTGCAGCGGTCGATATTCTCTTCAATACCCGCCTCTTTGCAGACCTTGCGCAGCAGTTTCTGAATGGCCTGATCCGCTTGCTTGAAGGCCTTTTGCTGGGCGGTCTGCACTTTCTTCAACAAGGGTTCATTGGCCCAGCTCAGCATCAGACCGGCATGGTTCTGGATTAGCGTTGCACGCCTGTGGAGCAGGCTTTTCAGCGAGGTGTAGGCCTTGGGTGGCGGGCTCCAGATCCGCAGTCCGTCTTGTTCGTTCGTCAAATAACGCGCCAGCAGACGGGCATCGCAGGGATCGTTCTTGGCTCGCTGGCCGATGCCGCGGCGATAGTTGCTCACCCGATAAGCATCCACGACATAGACCTGGTGACCCATCGCATGGGCCAACTCGACAGTGTCCAGGTGGTAGATGTTGGTGGCTTCAACGGCGATAGCGCTTTGGGCGGGCAATGTTTTAAGCCAGCGTTTAAGGGCTGTTCGATCGTTCTTGATGGCGTCAGTGGTTTGCAGGTCGGAGCGATAGATAACTATTTCAGCCTTGGCGATATCGATGCCAACAACCGTCTGCGAAGTAAGGATTGTCATGACGAATCCTCGGAGCTAGGGTTTAAGAGCTTGTCGGGGTCTACCGTTGCGCTGGCTTGCCTCTATCGTCGGTTTTACCGATGAATTCCTTATCGGCGCTTTGGGTAGAAAGGGCGGGACGAGAAGTCTCCCACGGTCTGTACTGGTCAGAGTCAGAATCGAGCTTTTAGTCCCGCCCACCCCTTCAAGTCTAAACATACAAGCGAGCTTGCTCGCGAAGGCGGCGTTCCAGTCACTTTGATGCTGAATGTGCCACCGCATTCGCGAGCAAGCCCGCTCCCACAAGGACGGTGGTGTGCTTTCGGCAAATTGTGGAAAACAAATTTGCCAAGCTCTCAAAGCGCGACATAAAGCCGCTGCAAATAGTTGTTTTGTCACGGTTTTGACTTGTCCCCGTTTGCTGTGGAGCTGGCTGTGAATAACGTGGGAGTAGCTGGCTGAAAGCCTTTTAAACCGTGGCTTGCAGAGTTGTGGTTGTTTTTTGATCAGGCGTTTTTGCGGGACCGCAAGCGGGCTTTGTCAACCTTTTTGTTGGTGACGAAAACAGGCCGAAATGGATTGGAGCTGCCTGTGGATAAGTCTGTGGTTAAACTCTGGAAAGACTCGGCTGAAGGCCGTAGTTGCTGGCTTGGCGCCATCGTCGGTATGGCGGGTCAATCGTGCAAAATGCCATGGGCTACACAGCCGGCGTTCCAGGGTCAAGCAAAAAAATTTCCAATTTGCCCGCAAAGCCTTGTGCACAGCGGCTTACAGCTTTTCCACTTGCCCCCGGAAACTGTGGACCGGCCTGTGGATAAGGTGCGCGCACATGGCTGTAAGCCACGGCAGGTAAGGCGCGGCAACGTTTGATCGTTTTTTGTACAGCTTCTGCGGTAGTTGCCGCTGTGGGCAAGGCCGGGCATGCTGGCTGCTGATTTTCTATTCCAGTGGCTGTCGATCAGCCGAAGCAAGGAGAACACGATGTCCAACACCCTGTTTATTACCGGCGCGACCTCCGGTTTTGGTGAAGCCTGCGCCCGTCGTTTTGCCGAAGCCGGCTGGAAACTGGTGCTGACCGGCCGTCGTGAAGAGCGCCTCAATGCGCTGTGCGCCGAGTTGTCGAAGCAGACCGAGGTCCATGGCCTGGTGCTCGACGTGCGTGATCGCAAGGCCATGGAGGAGGCAATCGCCAACCTGCCGCCGTCCTTCGCCAAACTGCGCGGGCTGATCAACAACGCCGGGCTGGCCCTGGGTGTTGACCCGGCGCCCAAGTGCGATCTCGACGATTGGGACACCATGGTCGACACCAACATCAAAGGCCTGATGTACAGCACTCGGCTGTTGTTGCCCCGCCTGATCGCTCACGGTCGTGGTGCCGGCATCGTCAACCTTGGTTCCATCGCCGGCAACTACCCGTACCCGGGCAGCCACGTGTATGGCGCGAGCAAGGCGTTCGTTAAACAGTTTTCCCTGAACCTGCGCTGCGACCTGCAAGGTACAGGCGTGCGGGTCAGCAATATCGAGCCGGGCCTGTGCGAAAGCGAGTTCTCACTGGTGCGTTTCGCCGGTGACCAGGAGCGTTACAACGCGACCTACGCCGGTGCCGAGCCGATCCAGCCGCAAGACATCGCCGACACCATTTTCTGGGTGCTCAATGCTCCGGCGCACATCAACATCAACAGCCTGGAGTTGATGCCGGTGAGCCAGACGTGGAGCGGGTTTGCGATTGAGCGTAATGCCAAGGCTTAAGACCGCGTAACGGCCATTCGCGAGCAAGCCCGCTCCCACATTAGTCCTGCGAACACAGGTCCAGTGTGGGAGCGGGCTTGCTCGCGAAGGCGATCGCCCAATCAACGAAGATAGTCGGCTATTCCGCGATAGCAGGTTGCCAAGTGATAAGGCGTGGTCGACGGCATGTCCCGACGGGTCACGTCACCGTTCTCGTCACGGCACTCATACCAGCCCCCCGCATGCAGAAAGCGCAGCTGCAACGCCTGCAATTGGTGCAGCACCGCTGCCTCGCTGTCTGGCCGCAAGGTCAGGGCACGCAGGTATTCAGCCTGCGCCCAGATTCGCTGCGTAGCGTCCCGAGGCGGGCCGTTCGATTCCAGGTCGAGCATGGCCCGCACGGCGCCGGTGTGTTGATCGACGCCCAGTTGTTCGGTGAACGCAAAAGCACGTTCCAGAGAAGCATGCAGTGCCGAACCGCGCAGCAACGAAGATGATTCCAGCAGGAAATACCACTCGAACTGGTGCCCCGGTTCAAACCAGTTATCCACAGCGCCCAGCGGTTTTTCCATCAACACACCGTGTTGCGGGTCGATAAAACGCTTCTGCATCGTTGTGCATAACTCGACGAGCGCGTCTTGCACGGCGACGTCTTTGCGCACCGACAGCGTGGCGAGGAAGGCTTCGGCCAAGTGCATCAGGGGATTTTGCAGCGGCCCGGACTCGAGCGAGGACCAGTCACGGTCGAGGCTGGCTTCGTACAGGCCGTCGCCTGTGGCAAAGCGCTGTGCGACCACTTCCAGTACGGCGTTGAGCACCGATTCCACCAGCGGCTCGCGGACTTTGTCCCAGTAATGGGCGCAGGCGAACAGGATGAAGGCGTGGGTGTAGAGGTCTTTGCGCTGATCCAGGGGCGCGCCCTGCGGGTCGACGCTATAGAACCAGCCGCCATGCTCGGCATCGTGGAAATGCTGCTGCAAGGAACGGAACAGCGCTGCGGCGCGCTCTTCGGCGGCCGGTACCTGGCCGATCAGGCTGGAAAACAGGTAGAGCTGCCGCGCGCAGGCCATGGCCCGGTAGCGTTGGGGCGGCAGCGGTTGATGCCCGGCGTCCAGCGCCTCATAGGGCAGCGCCATGTCGGCATTCCAGCCGGGGCCTTGCCAGAGCGGCACGATCACGTCCTGGAAGTGCTGTTGCACCGAGGCAAACAGAGCGGTCAATTCAGGCGGGGAGGCGGAGCGGGAAACAGGTGGCATTGGCTGGCGTCGTCACGGCAGGGTTGATTGCGCGACATGTTATCAGGCCTGAGAGATGCGGTGTCTGTCAGACCGCTATCGCGAGCAAGCTCGGCTCCCACAGGAGTACGCATTCCAATGTGGGAGCCGAGCTTGCTCGCGATGAGGCCCTCGCAGGCGATAGAAAGTCAGCCTGCCAGCAACCACACACCTGTCGCCGCCGACGCTGCACCCGCCAGTCGAACCAATGGCGCCGCCGCTTGAGGCAACACCCGCACGACGGCGTAACCCAACCCATGCAACGCAGCTGTCGCCGCGACAAAACCGGTGGCATACGCCCAAGGGCTAGACATGTCCGGCAATTCCAAGCCATGCGCCACCCCATGGAACAGCGCAAACAACGCGGTTGCCGCAACCGCCAGGCTCAACGGCGGACGCACGGCCAACGCCACCGCCAGACCCAGCGCCAGCACCGACGCCGCAATCCCGCTCTCCAGCGCTGGCAGGTTCAGCCCTTTAAACCCCAATAACCCGCCGATCAGCATGATGCCGACGAATGTGCACGGCAGCGCCCAGCGTGCAGCGCCTTTCTGCTGCGCTGCCCACAAACCGACCGCAACCATCGCCAATAAGTGATCGAGGCCTCCGATCGGGTGGCTGATGCCGGCGATCAAACCGTTGTCGCCATGCCCCGGGTGGGCGAAGGCGATGGCCGGGGTCAGCAGCAGGGCCATGGCGCCCAGAATGCGTTTAAGTGTCATGGATAAGCTTCCTTGTTGATAAGTTGATCGTGTTCACGCCGCTGTCAGCAGGCCCTGGCGTTCGATAAAGGCGATGATTTCTTCCAGGCCGAGGCCGGTTTTCTGGTTGCTGAAAACGAACGGTTTGCCGTTGCGCATGCGCTTGGTGTCGCTGTCCATCAACTCCAGCGACGCACCCACCAATGGCGCGAGGTCGATTTTGTTGATCACCAGCAGATCCGATTTGCAGATCCCGGGCCCACCCTTGCGCGGCAGCTTGTCGCCGGCCGAGACGTCGATCACGTAGATGGTCAGGTCGGACAGTTCCGGGCTGAAGGTGGCGGACAGGTTGTCGCCACCGGACTCCACAAGAATCAGGTCCAGTCCCGGAAAACGGCGGTTCAGTTGATCCACGGCTTCAAGGTTGATCGAGGCGTCCTCGCGAATCGCCGTGTGCGGGCAGCCGCCGGTTTCCACGCCGATGATTCGCTCCGGCGCCAATGCTTCGTTGCGCACCAGAAAGTCGGCGTCTTCGCGGGTGTAGATGTCGTTGGTGACCACCGCCAGGTTGTAGCGGTCGCGCAGCGCCAGGCACAGGGCCAAAGTCAGAGCGGTTTTGCCGGAACCGACCGGGCCGCCGATGCCGACGCGCAGGGGTTGTGTGTTCATGTGATTCTCCAAATTTAAAGGCCCTAGGAACGGAACAGACGGCTGTACTGGCGCTCATGGGCCATGCACGCCAGGGACAGGCCGAAAGCGGCGCTGCCATAGTGCTCGGGGTTGATTCGGGTGGCGTTCTGTTGGGCTTGTTGCAGCAGCGGCAGCAGTTCGCTGGTCAGGCGTTGCGCGGCTTGCTGGCCCAGTGGCAGGGTTTTCATCAGCACCGCTAATTGGTTTTCCAGCCAACTCCAGAGCCATGCTGCCAGTGCGTCCTGCGGGCTGATATTCCAGGCGCGAGCGGCCAGTGCCCAGCCGAGGGCCAGGTGCGGCTCGGGACGTTGTTCAAGAAAGGCGCGGGCCGGTGCATCAAGCTCAGGCAAACCGTTGAGCAGTTGCTGCAACGAATAACCCATCTGCCGACTTTCCTGATGCAGTTCGCGGGTTTCCCGGCTGGCGCGATGTTCTTCGCAGCGTTGCAGTAATTCACCCCAGTTTTCATCAAAGGCGGCCACACAATGGGCGAGCAGCAACGGCGCTTCGAAGCGCGCCAGGTTCAGCAGCAACTGATCACTGATCCAGCAACGGGCGCTATTGGAGTCGCTGACGCGGCCGTTATCCACCGCCATTTCCAGGCCTTGGGAATAGCTGTAACCGCCAATCGGCAACTGCGGACTGGCCAGGCGCAACAGCGCCCAGGCTGGGTTCATAGCCGTACGCCGAACTGGTGCAGTTTCGGCGGGTAGTTGAAGTCTTCATCGCCGTGGCGCGAATGATGATGGCCGCCGCCATAGGCGCCGTGTTCCGGTTGGAACGGCGCTTCGATGTTTTCGACCTTGGCATCAAGCTGTTCGAGCATGGCCTTGAGCACGTAGTCGTCGAGCAGGCGCAACCAGCCATCACCGACTTGCAGGGCAACGTGGCGGTTGCCGAGGTGATAGGCGGCGCGAGTCAGTTCGAAAGCATTGGCGCAGGTGACGTGTAGCAGTTGCTCGGCCCGGGCGCAGACGCGCACGGTGCGCCCGTCTTCGGCTTGCAGACACTCGCCGTCATGCAGCGGTGGCTGACCGCGCTCCAAAAACAGCCCGACGTCTTCACCCTCGGCACTGAAACAGCGCAAACGGCTTTTGCTTCGGGCTTCGAAGGTCAGGTGCAACTCGGCGGCCCAGACGGGTTGAGGGTCGATTCTGCGATGAATCACCAGCATCGGAAGGCTTCCAGCAATGGACAATGCTTAGGCTAGAGCAAGGGGCTTGCCAATCGGGTGATACGTAGGAAATGCCTGTCGGAGCTCAGCAAATTCTCCAGGATGCTGCGGCGATTTGGATGAATTTGGTGCGGTGCAGAGCTGCTCGCACCAAATTGCGGCGCACAAAAAAAGATCGCAGCCTTCGGCAGCTCCTACAGGGAAATGCGATCCATGTAGGAGCTGCCGAAGGCTGCGATCTTTTAAGAAGTCACTCGGTGCTGCCCAAGCCTTGCCAGTGTTTGAGGCCGATAAAGATAAAGCGCAACTGCTGAGTGATTTTCGCCTGCGGCGTCAGATGCTCGGGCAGCGCCTGCGCAGGCGGATCAATGATATCCGGCAAGGTCGCGAACACGCTTTTAACAATCAGATCGGCCATAACGCTCAGGCCGGCGATGTCCAGGTGTTGCAGTTTCGGCATCAAGGACAAGTCGGCTGCCAGGTCCGAGCTGATGTCTTCGCGCAAGCGGCCAATGGCCTGGCGCACTGGCAGCGAACCGCCGTACTGCTCGCGAGCGAGAAACAGGAACTGCGAGCGATTGGCCGTGACCACGTCGAGAAAGATCCGCACCGAGGCGTCGATGATGCCGCCCATGACGAACTCGTTGTGGCGTACCAGGCGAATAGTTTCGCGGAAGGTCTGACCGACTTCACTCACCAGTACCAGGCCCAGTTCATCCATATCGGTGAAATGCCGGTAGAAACCGGTGGGCACAATCCCGGCGGTTCTGGCGACTTCGCGCAGGCTCAGGCTGCCGAATCCTCGGCCGCATTCCATCAAGTGGCGGGCAGCGTCCATCAGGGCGTTGCGGGTCTGTTGTTTCTGTTCGGCGCGGGGCAGCATCGCTAGGGTGTTTTCTGGATAAGACAGCGGCGCACTCTAGCAAATCGGCTTTGCCGGCGTCGAATGACTATCGGGGAATCAAGCGGGGAAGTGAGGCATCTATAACGTCAAAAGCCCAATCCGGAGATTGGGCTTTTTTTCAGGGCCGCCATGGGCTCAGCTCAAAGCGCTGTTGCGTTCGATGACACGGTCACCACCACCTTCGGCCAGGGTTTGACCTTGTGGGGTGCGGTCGGAGCCATCAGCAGCCAGGGTTTGACCTTGTGGAGTGCGATCGGAACCATCAGCAGCCAGGGTCTGACCTTGTGGAGTGCGATCGGAACCGTCAGCAGCCAGGGTTTGACCTTGTGGAGTGCGGTCGGAACCGTCAGCAGCCAGGGTCTGACCTTGTGGAGTGCGATCGGAACCGTCAGCAGCCAGGGTTTGACCTTGTGGAGTGCGGTCGGAACCGTCAGCAGCCAGGGTTTGACCTTGTGGAGTACGGTCCGAGCCATCCTGGGTGATCAGGCCTTTTTCTTTCAGGCGATCATTGCCACCTTCGGCGACGGTTTGGCTGAACACCGAGTGGGTGGATTTGACTTGTGGGGTCGCCTGGTCAGCAGCTGGCAGGGCGAAAGCCGTGCTGGCCAGCATCGAGAGGGTAAGGCTAAACAGTAATTGGCGTTTCATGATTGGGTGCTCCGTAGGAGGGCGATAAAGTGGGTACGAGGGCAATGCTACTCTCGATAAGTCGATATAAAAGTTCATAAACGCAATGGTAATAATCAACGGAATTGATTGTTCCGTGGAACAGCTCTAAATCGGGCGTTTCCGGCAGACGTTTTTGCGCTGAGATGGGTATTTTCGACTCACTTGCGCCTTGCAAAAGTGCGGGTCCGGTAACGCTGGATTGAGGGGGCATCCTGTCGCCGACCGATTAATTGAGCGTTAAGCGGCATTTCGGTTAAACCTGCGCGCCATTTCCCAGTCGTAGACTCCATGGCAGGCCGGTTCTGGCCTAACGTTTCAAACGTGCGTCGCAGTCAGGGCGCTCAGTCGTATCAGGAGCCCTGTGCAATGACGCGCACTCGTAAAGTTTTTACCTGGACCCTCGCCAGCCTTGTTGTCCTGCTGGTGGTCCTGGTTCTGATCATCGCGTTCTTCGATTGGAACCGGATCAAGCCACCGCTTAACGCCAAAGTTTCCGAAGAGCTGCACCGCCCGTTCGCCATCAACGGCAACCTCGCGGTGGTCTGGCAACGTGAACCCGACGAGAGCGGCTGGCGCGCGTGGGTGCCGTGGCCGCATGTCGTGGCGCAGGACTTGAGCCTGGGCAGCCCGGACTGGTCGAAGAAGCCGCAGATGGTCACCCTCAAACGCGTCGAGTTGCGCATCTCGCCGCTGGCCTTGCTGGCGCAGCGCGTGGTGATCCCGCGTATTGACCTGACCGAACCGAATGCCGACCTCCAGCGCCTGGCCGACGGCCGTGCAAACTGGACCTTCAAGTTCGACCCCAAAGACCCGAACGCCGAGCCTTCAAGCTGGGTGGTGGACATCGGTGCGATCGGCTTCGACAAAGGCCACGTCACCCTCGACGACCAGAGCCTGAAAACTCAGCTCGACTTGATCATCGACCCGCTGGGCAAACCGATTCCATTCAGCGACATCGTCGGTGACAAAGCCGCGAAAACAGCGTCGGAAAAGGGTGCCGCGCCGCAGGATTACGCGTTCGCGCTGAAGGTCAAAGGCCAATACCACGGCCAGAAACTCGCGGGCGAAGGCAAGATCGGCGGTCTGCTGGCGTTGCAGGACGCCGCCAGACCGTTCCCGCTTCAAGCACAAGTGAAAATCGCCGACACCAGTGTCGAACTGGCCGGCACCCTCACTGATCCACTGAACCTCGGCGCCCTGGACTTGCGCCTGAAACTGGCCGGCACCAGCCTGGGCAATCTCTACCCGCTGACCGGCGTGACCCTGCCGGACACACCGCCATACGAGACTGACGGGCACTTGATCGCCAAACTGCATGAAGCGGACGGTGCAGTGTTCCGTTACGAAGAATTCAACGGCAAGATCGGTCAGAGCGACATCCGTGGCAGCCTGGCCTATGTCGCCAGCCAGCCGCGCCCGAAGCTGAGCGGATCGCTGGTTTCCAATCAACTGCTATTTGCCGACCTAGCCCCGCTGATCGGTGCCGATTCCAACGCCAAACAAAAGGCCCGTGGTGGCGAAAGCAAGCAGCCGGCTGACAAGGTCTTGCCGGTCGAAGAGTTCAAAACCGAGCGCTGGCGCGATATGGACGCTGACGTCGAGTTCACTGGCAAGCGCATCGTCCATAGCGAAAAACTGCCGTTCAACGATCTCTATACCCACCTGATACTCACTGACGGTGTGCTGAGCCTTGAGCCCCTGCGTTTCGGCGTGGCCGGCGGCAACCTGGATGCTCAGATTCGCCTCAATGGCCGAACCGAACCGTTGGAAGGCCGGGCCAAACTCACCGCACGCAAGTTCAAACTCAAGCAGTTGTTCCCGACCTTTGAACCGATGAAAACCAGTTTCGGCGAACTAAATGGCGATGCCGATATCACCGGTCGTGGCAACTCGGTGGCCAAACTGCTGGGCACCGCCAATGGCAATCTGAAGATGCTGATTAACGATGGCGCTATCAGCCGCGAGTTGATGGAGCTGGCCGGGCTGAACGTCGGCAACTATGTGGTGGGCAAGATCTTTGGCGACAAGGAAGTGAAGATCAACTGCGCTGCCGCCGACTTCGACATCAAGACCGGACTGGCGACCACGCGCCTGTTCGTCTTCGATACCGAGAACGCGATCATCTACATCGATGGCACGGCGAACATGGCGACTGAGCAACTGGACCTGACCATCACCCCGGAATCCAAGGGCTGGCGCTTGATTTCGCTGCGTTCGCCGCTGTATGTGCGGGGCAAATTCATCAAGCCTGATGCGGGTGTGAAGGCTGTGCCACTGATACTGCGTGGGGCGGGGATGGTGGCGTTGGGTGTGATTGCGGCGCCGGCGGCGGGGTTGCTGGCGCTGGTGGCGCCGAGCGGTGGCGAACCGAATCAGTGCGCTCCGTTGCTGGAGCAGATGAAGGCCGGCAAGGCGCCCGTGACCGTTAAACCCACCAAGTAATCAGGTGCCTATAAGGACGCCATCGTCGGATCGCCGCCCGGAGCAAGCTCGCTCCCACAGGTACAGTGATCTCCTGTGGGAGCGAGCTTGCTCCGGGCGGCGATCCGACGATGGCGGTCTGGCAGGCGCTACAGGTCTTTCAGAGTGTCGGCCATGTCATCCCCTCATAGGAGCTACCGAAGGCTGCGATCTCGGCAATAGCCCTGATAACGCTGCTTCCTCCTTTAACCACGCAAAAAACGCCCGCACCGGCGGATGCCGTTCGCGGCCTGGCACGCACAGTGCAGCGTAACCGGCACCATCGACCTGAACCTCACCCTTGTAAGCCACCAGCAAACCATTGGCCACGCTCTCGGACACCAGAATATTGCTCGCCAGCACCAGCCCTTGCCCGGCAATCGCCGCTTGCAGGGCGTAATGCTCTTCATCGTATTCGCGCACGGTCGGTTGTCCGCTGAGCCAGCGTTCGCCTGACTGCGAGCACCAAGCCTCCCAGCCGTACGCGCAAAATTTCGAATTACACCAACGTACGCTGATCAGCGTCGGCACTTGCCTGGCCGCCAGGGCCACCTGTTCGGGAGAGCCATAGACGCCAAAGGATTCGTCGAACAGACACAGCCCATAAAGGTTCGGATAGTCGTCGAGGGTGTAGCGCACCACCAGATCGACGCTGGCGTCCTGATGCAAATCGATGACGTCGCAATGGGTGTCGAGCCGCAGGCTGATATTCGGATGGCGGGCATAGAAGCGCCCCAATCGCGGCACCAGCCACAGCGCGGCGAAGGCGGCAATGGTAGAGATCGTCAAGCTCGCGCCACTGCGCTGCGGGCGCAGGGTATCGACGCTTTGTGCCACTTCCAGCAAGGCGCCGTGTAGGCTCTGGAACAAGCGTTCGCCGCCGTCAGTGAGGCGCACCTGGCGCGGCAATCGCTCGAACAGCGCGATACCGAGCCAGCTTTCCAGCGAGCGAATCTGATGGGAAATCGCGGTAGGCGTCACCGAGAGTTCTTCGGCGGCGGCCTTGAAGCTCAACAAGCGTGAGGCGGATTCGAATGCGCGCAGGGCGGTCAGCGGCAGCGAGGCAAACATTGGATACTCCATGGATGAAATCAATTCATCCTGAATGACTTTTGCTCATTTGAAGGGAGTGGCTACGCGCTTCAGGCTGCAAGCCACAAAAGGTTGAGTGTAGTCTTTCAGGAGATTCAGATGAGCACAGTTCTTGCGATTCACGCGAGCCCCCGTGGCGAGCGTTCCCATTCCCGGCGCCTGGCCGAGGTTTTTTTGTCGGCCTGGCAGGCCCGTCATCCGCAGTCGCAACTGACCCGCCGTGAAGTCGGTAGGGCGTTGATTCCACCGGTTAACGAGGCATTTGTCGCGGCGGCTTTTTACCCGGAACCCGAAGCCCGGCCACTGTCCATGCAGGCTGATCTGGCGTTCAGCGATGAACTGGTGGACGAATTGCTCGGCCATGATTTGCTGGTGATTTCCACGCCGATGCACAACTTCAGCGTGCCCAGTGGCCTCAAGGCATGGATCGATCAGATCGTGCGGCTTGGGTTGACGTTCAATCACACCCTGGACAATGGCGTGGCGCAGTACGAGCCGTTGGTGCAGGGCAAAAAAGCGCTGATCGTCACCAGTCGCGGCGGATTCGGTTTCGGGCCGGGCGGGGCGCTGGAAACCATGAACCACACTGATCCGTTGTTGCGCACGGCGTTGGGTTTTATTGGCATTACCGACATCACTGTGATCGCCGCAGAGGGCGAAGAGTCCGCCGAGCGGACGTTCCAGATTTCCGCCGCCGAGGCGGAACAGCGTCTGCTGGCGCTGGCGGGGGAGTTCTAAATGTCCTGGTTATTTTTGCTGATCGCCGCAGGCTTTGAAATCACCTTCGCCATGAGCATGAAGTACTCCGAAGGTTTCACCCGACTTTGGCCATCGTTGATCACCATCGTAGCGGCTATCGCCGGGATCTACTTCCTGACCCTGGCCATGCGTGAGTTGCCGGTGAGCATCGCCTACCCGATCTGGACCGCCATCGGTTCGCTGGGCACGGTGTTTCTCGGGTTCGCGCTGCTGGGCGAAAGCCTGACAGCGCTCAAACTGGTCTCCGTCGGGTTGATCGTGGCAGGGGTGGTAGGGCTGAAGTAGGGTGGGGTGTCATAGACTTGTCGTCGAGTTGTCATCTTCGATGCCGATGCTTGGCTGATGGCTTGCATTCAGCCTTGCGTCACCTCACCGATCACAAGGACGTTCGCCCATGTCGCAAGGTTCCGCCACGCGTTACCCGTTGGTGCTGGTCCCGGGAATGCTCGGGTTTATCCGTCTGCTGATCTATCCGTATTGGTACGGGATTATCTCGGCGTTGCGCCGGGGTGGGGCGACGGTGATAGCGGTGCAGGTCTCGCCGATCAACTCCTGCGAAGTGCGCGGCGAGCAACTGCTGGCGCGGATCGAGGAAATTCTGTGCGAAACCGGGGCCGAGAAAGTCAACCTGATCGGCCATAGCCAAGGGGCGCTGACCGCCCGTTATGCCGCCGCCAAACGCCCGGACCGGGTCGCCTCGGTTACCTCGGTCGCAGGACCCAATCACGGTTCAGAATTGGCGGATTACCTGCACAAACACTATCCGGGAGACAGCGCCAAGGGGCGTTTGCTCAGCGTTTTACTGCGCTGGATCAGTGCGCTGATGAGCCTGCTGGAAACCGGTTATCGCGGACCGAAATTGCCGGTGGATATCCATGCCTCCCATCATTCACTGACGACTGAAGGCGTAGCGCTGTTCAACCAGCGTTATCCACAGGGCTTGCCTGATACCTGGGGCGGGCATGGGCCGGAAGAGGTCAATGGCGTGCGGTATTACTCATGGTCCGGGACCTTGCAGCCGGGCAAGACCGATCGCGGGCGAAACCTGTTTGATGGGACCAACCGCAGTTGTCGGTTGTTTGCCAGGACCTTCGTTCGAGAAGTCGGGCATTGCGACGGAATGGTCGGGCGTTACAGCTCGCACCTTGGGACAGTGATCGGCGATGAGTATCCGATGGATCACTTCGACATCGTCAATCAGTCGTTGGGTTTGGTGGGGAAGGGCGCAGAGCCGGTCCGGTTGTTTGTCGAGCATGCTGCGCGGTTGAAGGCCGCGGGTCTATAAGATCAAAAGATCGCAGGCTTCGCCAGCTCCTACGTTGGAATGCGTTCTCCCGTAGGAGCTGCCGAAGGCTGCGATCTTTTTCTATCAGGCGACGCTTATCTTACGGCCCAACACCGTGGTCCAGCGCTCGGAAAGAATCACCCCACCCAGTGTCAACATCCCACCCACCAAGTGATACATCGCCAACTGCTCATGCAGCACCACCGCCGCAATCAGCGCAGTAATCAACGGCAGCAGATTGAAAAACAGCGTGGTCCGGCTCGGCCCCAGGCGGATCACTGCCTGCATCCACGCCAATGGCGCAAGCATCGAGGCCAGCAGGCAGGCGTAAAGCACCAGCGGAATGTTCTGCAGCGTCGGGCCGATCTTCGGTGAGGCGAGGAACAGCGGAAACAGCACCACCACCGCCACCCATACCTGCAAGTACAGCAACACCAGCGGCGGCAAACGCAGCTGCCACTTTTTCAGCAGCGTGCTGTAGATCGCGTAGGCCAGGGTGGCGATCAGCATCATCGCGTCACCCAGGTTCATCCCGTGTTCAAGCAGCGCACCAAGGCTGCCGGATGAGACGACCACCAAAACCCCCGCGAGCGACAGCACCGCACCGGCCAGGGCCCCGATGGTCAGGCGCTGGCCCAGGCTAATGATCGCCATGGCCAGCGACATCAGTGGCATCAGCGACAGGATGATGCCCATGTTGGTGGCCGAGGTCAGGCTCGCGGCGAAGTACGCCAGGCTTTGGTAAACAGCCATGCCGAGCACGCCGAGCACAACGATCTTGCCCAGGTTCGGGCGGATCGCTGGCCAATGGGCGATCACCGGTTTGAGCATGAAGGGTGTGAACAGCAGTCCGGCAAGCAGCCAGCGGTAAAAGCCGATCTCGGCGGGGAAGATCGCCCCGGCCGACATCTTGGTGATCACGGTGTTACCGGCCCAAATGAAAATGGCCAGCAGGGGATAAGCGTATTGCATCAGAGAAAACCAGAACGTTAATGAGGGGTGATTATCGCCTGTCTGGATACAAGCCTATACTTCGATCCAGACAACCTGCCCCTGATGACGGACAGCATGAACAGTAAACACATCGATCTGCTCGACTTCAGCGAACTGCCTGCTCCGGTGTACTTCCGTTATGCCGACTTTGATGCGCATCGTTATGCCTCGGCGCACCGTCATCCATGGGGCACGCTGGAGTATTCGGCCCACGGCGTATTGCACATGGATATCGGTGGCAGCCGCTTCATGTCACCGCCGCAATATGCAGTGTGGGTGCCGCCACAGACCGAGCACAGCTTCTACAGCCATCAGCCGATCAACTATCGCGCGGTCTGCCTGGCTCCGCCGATGTGCCAGGATCTGCCGCAACAGGCCTGCACCCTGGCCATCAGCGACATCCTCAAAGCGATCCTCAAAGACTTCGCCGCACGCGATGTGAAGATTCCCGAGCACGACGCTGACAAACGTCTGGCTCAGGTGTTGGTGGATCAGCTGCAACAGGCGCCCATCCACGAGTGTTATTTGCCCTACGCCAGCAGCCCCGGCTTGCTCGGGATACTCGAAGCCTTGCAGGCCGAGCCCGGTGATAACCGGTCCTTGGCGGAGTGGGCCGCGCAGATCCATGTCAGCGAACGCACCCTGGCGCGGCAGTTCTTGCGTGAGTTGGGCATGAGTTTTGGCGAGTGGCGGCAGCGGTTGCGGTTTCTGGCAGCGATCGAAGCGCTGGACAGCCACCGCAGCATTCAGGAAATCGCCTTCGATATGGGCTACAGCACCGGGTCAGCGTTTATCGCGATGTTTCAACGCCAGGCGGAGTGCACGCCGGAACAGTATCGACGCAGTCACCTTGAGACCAGGAAGGTGTAACAGGTGTTGTCTACACTCCAGAGCGAGGCCGTGCTCCTCGGTGCGGCAACAAGGAGAAAACTCCATGAAGATGTTGCGTGTCCCTTTGTTGATGATCGGACTACTGCTTTGCGCCCAGGGCTTCGCCGCCACTGAGCAACAGAACAAGATGACCACCTGCAACGCTGACGCTACCGCGAAAACCCTGAAGGGAGACGAACGCAAAGCTTTCATGAGCAATTGCCTCAAAGCTGCACCCGCCGCCGATGCCGCCAAACCCCTGACGCCTCAGCAAGAAAAAATGAAAACCTGCAACGCCGATGCCGCCACTAAGGCGCTCAAGGGCGATGCGCGCAAAACCTTCATGAGTGATTGCCTGAAGAAGAAATAAACAACAGGGTCATGGGTGGGGCGGGAGATTTGTGGGGGCTGTGAGGTCCCCTTCGCGAGCAAGGTCGACCTACACAATCCCTAGTGCTGGCATCGGAACGCTGGCAGACTGCCAATCCTTTTACGCCGTTCGTTTTGAGGCTGTATGCCAACGTTTTCTCAACGTCACGTCTTGCTATTCATCAGTTGGGTCATCATTTTCGGCGGTTTGTTGCTGGTGATACCGCTGCGGTTGCTGCCCAGTCTGCTGGCCGGGCTGCTGGTGTTTGAACTGGTCAACATGCTCACCCCGCAATTGCAGCGCCTGATCGAAGGTCGGCGTGCGCGCTGGCTGGCGGTGGCGTTGTTGGGAACGCTAGTGGTCAGTGTGTTGACGCTGATCTTTGCCGGTGCCTTCAGCTTTCTGCTGCATGAGGCGGAAAACCCCGGCGCTTCTCTCGACAAATTCATGGGTGTGGTTGATCGGGCGCGCGGGCAACTGCCGCCGTTCATCGACGCCTATCTGCCCGCCAGCGCTGCCGAGTTCCGCGTGGCGATTGGCGAGTGGGTGAGCAAGCACCTCAGCGACTTGCAGCTGGTGGGCAAGGACGCGGCGCACATGTTTGTGACGCTGCTGATCGGCATGGTGCTGGGGGCGATCATTGCCTTGCAGCGCGTGCCGGACGTGACCAAGCGCAAGCCCTTGGCCGCCGCGCTGTTCGACCGCTTGCACCTGCTGGTCCAGGCGTTTCGCAACATCGTGTTCGCCCAGATCAAGATTTCCCTGCTCAACACCTTCTTCACCGGGATTTTCCTGGCGGTGGTCCTGCCGATGTTCGGGATCAAGCTGCCGCTGACCAAAACTCTGATCGTGCTTACCTTCCTGCTCGGCCTGCTGCCGGTGATCGGCAACCTGATGTCGAACACCCTGATCACCATCGTCGGTCTGTCGCTGTCGATCTGGGTGGCCGTGGCGGCGCTGGGGTACCTGATTTTTATCCACAAGCTCGAATACTTTCTCAACGCGCGCATCGTTGGCGGGCAGATCAGTGCCAAGTCGTGGGAGTTGCTGCTGGCAATGCTGGTGTTCGAGGCCGCGTTCGGCCTGCCGGGGGTGGTGGCGGGGCCGATTTATTACGCGTACCTGAAGAGTGAGTTGAAGCAGGTGGGGATGGTTTGATCCAAGGGATGCAGTGCCTGGTCTGACGTCATCGCGAGCAAGCTCGCTTGTATGTTTAGACTTGAAGGGGTGGGCGGGACTAAAAGCTCGATTCTGACTCTGACCAGTACAGACCGTGGGAGACTTCTCGTCCCGCCCTTTCTACCCAAAGCGCCGATAAGGAATTCATCGGTAAAACCGACGATAGAGGCAAGCCAGCGCAACGGTAGACCCCGACAAGCTCTTAAACCCTAGCTCCGAGGATTCGTCATGACAATCCTTACTTCGCAGACGGTTGTTGGCATCGATATCGCCAAGGCTGAAATAGTTATCTATCGCTCCGACCTGCAAACCACTGACGCCATCAAGAACGATCGAACAGCCCTTAAACGCTGGCTTAAAACATTGCCCGCCCAAAGCGCTATCGCCGTTGAAGCCACCAACATCTACCACCTGGACACTGTCGAGTTGGCCCATGCGATGGGTCACCAGGTCTATGTCGTGGATGCTTATCGGGTGAGCAACTATCGCCGCGGCATCGGCCAGCGAGCCAAGAACGATCCCTGCGATGCCCGTCTGCTGGCGCGTTATTTGACGAACGAACAAGACGGACTGCGGATCTGGAGCCCGCCACCCAAGGCCTACACCTCGCTGAAAAGCCTGCTCCACAGGCGTGCAACGCTAATCCAGAACCATGCCGGTCTGATGCTGAGCTGGGCCAATGAACCCTTGTTGAAGAAAGTGCAGACCGCCCAGCAAAAGGCCTTCAAGCAAGCGGATCAGGCCATTCAGAAACTGCTGCGCAAGGTCTGCAAAGAGGCGGGTATTGAAGAGAATATCGACCGCTGCAAAGCCATCGAAGGGGTTGGCGAACTGACTGCAACCGGGTTGGCGACGACCTTTATGCGCGGTGATTTTGCCAATAGTGATGCGTTCATCGCGTTTCTAGGGATGGACCTTACGGTCGATGACTCCGGGAAGAAGAACGGCCCCCGGCACTTGACCAAAAAAGGGGATCCGGAAGTACGCCGGTTGGCTTACAACGCCGCAATGGCAGCCTGTCGCTCAGCTAAATGGAAACCGTTTTACGAGTCATATTTGGCAAGAGGCTTCTCGAAAACCCAGGCATTGGTGGCCCTTGCCCGGAAACTCTGCCGGGTGGCATTTGCCCTGATGAAAAATCAGAGCAAATACCAGCCGGCCTGAAGTTGCGGGGTTGCCCTGCAACATAGAATCTCCCACAGGGATTAGTGGTGTTTTGGAGGTGTAAAAAAGCCCCGGCGATTGCTCGTCGAGGCTTCGGGTACTTCAACAGAACTCAGTGTCCGCCGAGATAGGCGTTACGCACTTCCTCGTTAACCAGCAGCTCCTTGCCGGTGCCTGTGAGGCGGATCTCGCCGTTGACCATCACGTACGCCCGGTCCGACAGTTTGAGGGCGTGGTTGGCGTTCTGCTCGACCAGGAAGATCGTCATGCCGGTTTTGGCCAGTTCCCGCAGAGTCGCGAAGATCTGTTTCACCACAATCGGCGCCAGACCCAAGCTCGGCTCGTCAAGCAACAGCAGTTTCGGCCGGCTCATCAGCGCACGTGCGATGGCGAGCATTTGCTGCTCGCCGCCGGACATGGTCATGGCCCGCTGGGTGCGCCGCTCTTCGAGTCGCGGGAACAACTCGAACATGCGTTGCATGTCTTCCTTGGCGTACTTGTCACCGATAGGAATGGTGCCCATCAGCAGGTTTTCCTCGACGGTCATGTCGGGGAACACCCGCCGCCCTTCCGGCGATTGAGCGATGCCATTGGACGCGATGTAGTGAGATGACTTGTGAGTGATATCCACACCCTGATAGATGATCTCCCCGTCCGCCGCCCGCGGCTGACCGAAAATCGACATCAGCAGGGTCGATTTACCGGCGCCGTTGGAGCCGATCAGGCTGACGGTTTCACCTTCATTGATGTGCAGCGAGACTTTCTTCAGGGCCTGGATCGGCCCGTAGAACACATCCAAATCCTTCAGTTCGAGGATGGGTCGGCTCATAGCACCACTTCCTCTTCATCAGCGCCCAGGTAGGCCGCAATCACTTTCGGATCGTGTCGGATGGCGTCGGGGCCGCCCTCGGCGATGACGATGCCGTGGTCCAGTACCACGATGTGGTCGGAAATGCTCATTACCATGCCCATGTCGTGCTCGATCAGCACCACGGTCAGATCGTGCTCGTCGCGCAGCAGCCGGATCATCGCGCTCAGCGCTTCGGTTTCCTGAGGGTTGAGGCCGGCGGCCGGTTCGTCGAGGCAGATGATCTGCGGCCGGGTGCACATGGCCCGGGCGATTTCCAGACGGCGCTGCTGACCGTAAGACAGCTCACCGGCCAGACGGTTGGCGCAATCCACCAGGTCCACCACTTCCAGCCAGTAGAACGCGTGGTCCAGCGCATCGCTTTCGGCTTTGCGATAACCCTTGGTGTTGAGGATGCCGGCCAGCATGTTGCGGTTGACCCACATGTGTTGGGCCACCAGCAGGTTTTCCAGCACCGACATTTCCTTGAACAGGCGAATGTTCTGGAACGTCCGCGCCAGGCCGGCCCGGTTCACCAGGTGGGTGCCGCCGAACATTTTGTAGAACATCCGGCTGGCAAACGCTTTCGGCGAAACGAAATCGGTGGGTTTGAACGATTCGCCCAGCAGCTTGATAACGTTGGTTTGCTCACCGCGCACATTGAGTTCGATCTTGCCGCCCGAGGCCTTGTAGAACCCGGTCAGGCAGTTGAACACGGTGGTCTTGCCGGCGCCGTTGGGGCCGATCAGGGCGAAGATCGAGTTGCGTTTGACCTTCAGGCTGACATCGTTCAACGCCTTGATGCCGCCGAAGTGCATCATCAGTTTCTCGACCGAGAGTACGACTTCGCTCATGGCGCTACTCCTTTACGCGGGGTCACACCGGTACGGCTGATCCGAATCAGGCCGCGCGGTCGCCAGATCATCATCAACACCATCAGGATGCCGAACAGCAGCACGCGATATTCCGCGAAACCCCGCAGCAGTTCCGGGGCGACGGTCAGCACGAAGGCCGCAATCACCACGCCGATGGTCGAGCCCATGCCGCCGAGTACCACGATGGCAAGAATCAATGCCGATTCGAAAAAGGTGAATGAGGTCGGGTTGACGAAGCCTTGGTAGGTGGCGAAGAACACGCCGGCCAGACCGGCCGTCGATGCACCGATGGTGAACGCCGAGAGTTTGACCAGTACGTGGTTCAGCCCCATGGAGCGGCAAGCGATTTCGTCTTCACGCAAGGCTTCCCAGGCGCGACCGACCGGCATGCGGGTCAAGCGGTGCTTGATATGCAACACGGCCAATACCACCAGGAACAACACCGCGTAGATGAAGTAATACTTCACGTCCGGGTTGTAGGCGATGCCAAAGAACTCATGGAACGGTACCCCGCCCTCTTTCGCCCTTTTGCCGAACTCGATGCCGAAGAAGGTGGGCAACGGAGCGGCCATACCATTCGGGCCGCCGGTCAGGGAAAGCCAGTTATTGAGGATCAACCGGATGATTTCACCGAAGCCCAGGGTCACGATTGCCAGGTAGTCACCGTGCAGGCGCAGCACCGGGAAACCGAGGATGCAACCGGCAAGGCCAGCGGTGATCGCCGCCAGCGGCAGCACCGTCCAGAAGCCCAGACCGAGGTATTGGTAACCGAGCGCCAGCCCGTAGGCACCGATGGCGTAGAACGCCACATAACCCAGGTCGAGCAGACCGGCCAGGCCGACCACGATGTTCAGCCCCAGGCCCAGCAATACGTAGATCAGCCCGAGGATGACCACGCCCAGCAGGTAGGAGTTGGAGAAAAACGGGAACACCACGGCAATGACGATCAACAGCGGGATGATCCAGCGCAACCGGGATTTGTAATCAGGCGGCAGTACATGAACGCCGGAGCCGGTGCTTTCAAAGCCTTCGAGAATTCTCAGACCCTTCGGCGTTTGCAGGAACAGGCTCAAGGCAAAGCGGCCAGCCATGACGATAGCGACAATCCATGCCACGCGGGTCGGCTGCAGGTTGAAGCCATAGCCGTCGAGGACGATGCCGACAATCGGGCCGAACACAATCAGGGCGACAAGGCCGGCGAGAATCGCGTCAACCAGGCTTCTTTTGATATCAATGGTTTTTTTAGTGGTTGAAGACATCGCTTACACCTTCGACACAAGAGGACGGCCGAGCAGGCCTTGAGGCCGAAAGACCAGAACAAGAACGAGCAGCGAGAAGCTGAAAACGTCTTTGTAGTCCGAGTTCACCAGACCTGAGAACAGTGATTCGGAGATCCCCAGAATAATCCCGCCAAGCATGGCGCCAGGCAGCGAACCGATCCCGCCGAGTACCGCGGCAGTGAACGCTTTGATCCCGATGACGAAGCCTGCGTAGAAGTCGAACGTGCCATAGTTCATGGTGATCAGAACGCCGGCCAGGGCCGCCATCGCTGCACCGATGATGAACACATAGGAAATCACCCGGTCGGTGTTGATCCCCAGGATCGAGGCCATCTTGCGGTCTTGCTGGGTGGCGCGGCACATACGGCCGAGCTTGGTGTACTTGATGACATAGGTCAGCAGGCCCATACCGACGAACGCTGCGACCAGAATGAAGATCTTGGTGTAGGTGAGCTGGACGAAGCCGGTCCCGACTTCAACTCGCCATGCACCGGTCAGCAGTGTGGGCACGCCTTGTTGACGGGCGCCCTGGGCGATCTGTGCATAGTTTTGCAGGATCAGGGAAATACCGATGGCGCTGATCAACGGTGCCAGTCGTGTGGAGTTGCGCAACGGTTTGTAGGCGACGCGCTCGATGACCCAGCCATACACCGCCGTGACGATGATGGTGAAGACCAGTGTGCCGAGCATCAGCAGGGGGAAGGATTCAATACCGAAGTAAGCCAGCAGAGCCAGACTGATTGCCGCGAGGTAAGCGGAAATCATGTAAACCTCGCCGTGGGCGAAGTTGATCATGCCGATGATGCCATAGACCATTGTGTAGCCGATGGCGATCAGGCCATAGACCGACCCGAGGGTCAGGCCGTTGACCAGTTGCTGCAGGAAAATACCATCCATAACGCAATCTCACGCATTTGAGAGACTGCACAGAAACCGTGTACGACGGACCGGGGTTCAGCCGCCGGCGCAACACGGTTGTGTGCAGCTCTACGAGAAAAGACAGGTACTGCACGGACATGTTGATTGATGGCCCGGCGCACAAGGCGCCGAGCCATCAGCAGTTCATATCACTTCTGTTTTTCCAGTTGGTGGTATTTGCCGTCCTTGTCCCACTGGTAAACCACGTAGTCGGAGACTTTCAGGTCGCCCTTGGCGTCCCAGGTCTTCTCGCCCATCACGGTTTGGACCTTGTTGGCTTTCAGCCATTTGGCAGCGTCTTCGCCCTTGTTGGTCTTGGCACCATTGAAGGCAGCGGCCAAGGTCTGGACCGAGGCGTAGGCGTACAGGGTGTAGCCTTCAGGCTCGGTGCCTTTTTTGCGGAACTCGTCCACTACGGTTTTGCTGTCTGGCAGAAGACGTGGGTCGGCGCCGAAGGTCATGTACACGCCGTCAACGTTCTGCGGGCCACCGGCGGTGGTCACCAGCTCGTCGGTCACGATGCCGTCATCGGACATGAACTTGACGTCTTTGAGGCCCTGTTCACGCAGTTGGCGAACCAGTGGACCGGCTTCCGGGTGCAAGCCACCGAAGTAGACCACATCGGCACCGGCCGCACGGATCTTGGTCACCACGGCGCTGAAGTCTTTCTCACCGCGGGTCAGGCCTTCGTACAACACCGGCGTTACGCCACGCTTGACCAGTTGCGCCTTGGTGGCGTCCGCCAGGCCTTGGCCGTAGGTGTCTTTGTCGTGCAGAACCACGACTTTCTTGCCCTTGAGCACGTCGACGATGTAGTCGCCGGCCACGATACCTTGCTGGTCGTCACGCCCGCACATACGGAACATGGCGCCCAGGCCACGCTCGGTAACGGCTGGGTTGGTGGAACCTGGAGTGATTGCAATGATGCCCGCTTCGTCATAGATCTCGGAAGCCGGGATGGTCGAGGAGGAGCAGAAGTGACCGACTACGCCAGCGACTTTCTGGTTGGTCAGGTCCTTGGCGACCGTCACAGCCTGTTTCGGTTCGCAGGCGTCATCGCCTTTGACCAGTACGATTTTTTCCCCGTTTACGCCGCCCGCTGCGTTGACCGCATCGGCCGCAGCCTGTGCACCCTTCATGTACTGCTCGCCAAATGCCGCGTTGGCGCCTGTCATCGGTCCCGCCACACCGATTTTCACATCAGCCTGTGCAAACGCAGAAACACCCAACGCAGTTGCCACTGCGAGGGCCAGAAAGCCTTTCTTGTAAAACGTCTGGGACATGAGGTGGTGCTCCAAGGTTTTTTTTTAGTTGGCACTGCGACTTCCTGAATGCTCAGAGCAAGGGCCGTGCCATCGGTTTTTTATTCTGAAAAAAGTCGCTGCTTTATTGTTATTTCGACTGTTTCGATCCCATTTTCATTGGGCGTGCAACCGTCTAAACCGCGGAAGGTGAAACCATTTATTTTTAAAGGCGCAACCCGAGCGCGCCATCATTGCAACCGCGGCGCCAAACGACGTGCAACCAGCCTGTAACAACGTGCGTCACCGAAGTGCACACTGCTGGTGCGGGACTGCTACAACCCGCACCTTTTACAGGCTAGTCGCTGCGCGAAAAAGCGCCGCTTTCAGCAACAAATTTCAACAATCAAATAACGATCCGCAGGCACTGGCCTGCGTGATACAGCGAGAATCCGGCCTCGTACAGACAGCTGCGCAATCCCACGCCCGCCAATGGCTGCATGGGCGCAAAGGGAATCGGCAGCGCTTGAGGATTTCCGTTACACAGGTAATCGGCAAAGGCTTTGCCGACGACAGTGCCAGTAGTGACGCCCCGGCCGTTGTAACCGGTGACTGCCACTAAACCGGGCGCCGGCTCGAACAAACGCATCAAATGATCGGGGGTGAAGGCGATGCAACCGGTCCAGGTGCATTCCCATTCCACCGGTTTGAGATAAGGGAAATAGTGCTGCTGAACCCGGTCGGCCCAAGCTTTAAGGAACCAGGTCGGCTTCTGATTGCCATTACCGAGACTGCCGAGCAGCAGACGACCATCCTTATCGCGACGAACACTGCTGAGGACCTGGCGGGTGTCCCAGGAACCCTGGCCACCCGGGAGAATTTGCTGCGCAGCCTCTTCGGTCAGCGGGACCGAGGCCACTTGATAGTAATAACCGGGGAAGAAATTGCGCCGCAATTCCGTCCAGTCACCTTCGGTGTAAGCATTCGAGGCAATCACGACTTGCTCGGCAAGCACCGAACCCTGAGCGGTTTGTACCGACCAGCGTTGGCCCTGACGTTCGAGCCGGGTCACCGGGGAATGATCGAACAACTGACCGCCGAGACCGATGGCCGCTTTGGCCAGCCCCGTCGTGTAGGCCATTGGATTGATCGTGCCGGCACGTCGATCAAGCAGCGCAGCGGCGATCTTTTTGGTACCCGTCGCTTGTTCGCAAGCTTGACCGGTCAGCAATTCCACCGGCGCGCCGCGACGCTTCCATTGTTCTTCACGACTGCGCAAGTCCGCTTCGCCACGGGCGTTGTGCGCCATGTGCAACGTGCCTTCACGGCGTAACTGGCAATCGATGTTGTACTTATCCACAAGGCTGAACACCAGGGACGGTGCCGCACCGAGCATGCGATTGAGCTGACTGCCGACCGCCTCGCCGAAACCGGCTTCGATCTCGTCCGGTGGAATCCACATCCCGGCATTGACCAGCCCGACGTTGCGCCCCGAACCGCCATGACCGGCGCGATGGGCCTCCAGTACACAGACGCTTTTGCCTTTTTCCAGCAGATGCACCGCCGCCGACAGACCGGTGAAACCGGCGCCGATGACGCAGACATCCACCGTCACCTCACCCTTGAGCGCCGCGTTATCAGGCCTTTGCGGCGTCAGTTTTTCCCACAGACACTCTTCGCGTAACGGCATTGCCAGACTCCAATCAGAAACCTAACCAACACACAGTTCCCAGTGTGGGAGCGGGCTTGCTCGCGAAAGCGGTGTGTCAGACAACATCAATGTCGACTGACAGATCGCATTCGCGAGCAAGCCCGCTCCCACAGGGGGATCACTGTTCGACTCGAGGTTTAGTCGAAGGTAATGCCCTGAGCCAACGGCAATTCCAGCGAATAGTTCACGGTGTTGGTCTGACGGCGCATGTAGCCGCGCCATGCATCGGAACCGGATTCACGACCACCGCCCGTTTCTTTCTCGCCGCCAAACGCCCCGCCGATTTCCGCGCCGCTCGGGCCGATGTTGACGTTGGCGATGCCGCAGTCGCTGCCCACCGCCGACATGAACTGCTCGGCTTCACGCACGTCAGTGGTGAAGATGCACGAGGACAGGCCTTGTGGCACGGCGTTGTTCAGGCGCAGCGCTTCGTCGAAATCCTTGTAACCGACCACGTACAGAATCGGCGCGAAGGTTTCGCTGCAGACCACATCGCTCTGCTCCGGCATTTCGACGATGGCCGGGGAGACGTAATAAGCGTTAGGGAATTTGTCTTCCAGTTGGCGCTTGCCGCCGAACACCCGGCCGCCTTCGCTCAAGGCCTGCTCAAGCGCATCCTGCATGTTTTCGAAGCTGTGCTTGTCGATCAGTGGACCGATCAAGTTGCCTTCCAGTGGATTGCCGATGCGCACTTTGGAGTAAGCGGCTTTCAGGCGGGTGACGATTTCTTCTTTCACCGATTCATGGGCAATCAGGCGACGCAACGTGGTGCAACGCTGACCGGCAGTGCCGACGGCGCTGAACAGGATGGCCCGTACGGCCATGTCCAGGTCGGCGCTTGGGCCGAGGATCATTGCGTTGTTACCGCCCAGTTCCAGAATGCTGCGAGCGAAACGTGCGGCGATTTTAGGTGCCACTTCGCGGCCCATGCGGGTGCTGCCGGTGGCGCTGATCAGCGCGACACGCGGGTCATCGACCAGGGCTTCGCCGGCATCGCGACCGCCGATGATGACTTGGCTCAGGTGCGGCGGCGCGTCGCTGAAGTTCTTCAGTACGCGGTCGAACAGCGCCTGGCAGGCCAGGGCGGTCAGCGGGGTTTTCTCCGATGGCTTCCAGATCACCGGGTTGCCGCAGACCAACGCCAGCGCGGTGTTCCAGGCCCAGACCGCAACCGGGAAGTTGAACGCACTGATGACGCCGACGACGCCCAGCGGGTGCCAGGTTTCGCGCATGTGGTGGCCAGGACGCTCGGAAGCGATGGTCAAACCGTACAGCTGACGGGACAGGCCGACGGCGAAATCACAGATGTCGATCATTTCCTGAACTTCACCCAGACCTTCCTGAGTGATCTTGCCGGCTTCCCAGGACACCAGCTCGCCGAGGTCGGCCTTGTATTCGCGCAAGATATCGCCCAGTTGGCGCACCAGTTCGCCACGGCGCGGGGCCGGGACCTTGCGCCACAATTCGAACGCATGATCTGCACGACTGATGTGCTGCTCGACTTCAGCGGCGCCTTCCCAGTTCACGGCGGCGATCTGGCTGCCATCGATCGGCGAATGCACCGGCACTTTGCCGTTCTGGTACAGGGCCGGGTTCACACCAAGACGATCAAGCAATGCGGCAACCATGGGTCACTCCTCAAGCGAAAAACAGAAAACGTGCAGCCGGATTGATTCGGCTGGTGAGGCCTGTAGTTTTAGCGCTCTCGACGTTACCCAACAAACGACCTTTAAGAGAGATATCATTCCGTTTATTCATGCTGCGAATTGCTGGTAAGAAAGAAACAAGAAAAAGGACAACCCATGCTGAATAAACGCTACTTGCCGTCGATCACCGCGCTGCAGTGTTTTGAGGCCGTCACCCGGCATTTGAGCTTCACCCGGGCGGCTGAAGAGCTGAACCTGACCCAGAGCGCGGTCAGCAAACAGGTCGCGCAACTAGAAGAATTGCTGCAGCACCTGTTGTTCCGCCGGGTACGCCGTCGCCTGCAAATGACCCCGGCCGGTGATTTGTACCTGGTGGAGGTACGAAAAATCCTCACGCAGGTCGAGATGTCGACCCACTACCTGCGCTCCTACGGCGGTGAAACCGAAGTCCTGCGCGTCTCGACGCCTCCGACCTTCGGCGCGCGCTGGCTTGTGCCACGCTTGAAAGGCTGGCGCCTGCGCCACCCCTCGATCCATCTGGACCTGTGCAGCGAACAGGAGGCCGACGATCTGCTGCAAGGTCGCAGCGACCTGGCGTTCTACTTCGGCCAGGGTTCACGCCCCGGCACTGAATGCCTGAAGCTGTTCGGCGAAGAGCTGGTGCCGGTCTGCGCACCGGGCAGTCTGCCGGACACGCCGTTCACCGATCCTACACAACTCACCGACCTTGTCCTGCTGCAAAACGCCTCCCGGCCCCAGGCCTGGCACGACTGGTTCGACAGTCAGGGCTACCACACCGAACACAGCTACCACGGCCCGCGTTTCGAAACCTTTTACATGTGCATCCGCGCAGCCCAGGTCGGCTGCGGTGTGGCGCTATTGCCGCGGTTTCTGGTGGAAGAGGAATTGGCCGACGGCAAACTGGTCATACCCTGGCAGCACGCGATGCCCAGTACCGATGCCTATTACCTGGCGTACCCGGAGCATTCGGCGGAAGTGCCGAAAGTGCGGGATTTTGTGAAGTGGATGCTGGAGCAGATCGATAACCCGGACATACCGCAAATTTGAAGCTACACACAATCCCTGTGGGAGCGGGCTTGCTCGCGAAAACGGTGGGTCAGGCGACATCAATAGCGACTGACCGATTGCATTCGCGAGCAAGCCCGCTCCCACAGGGATTGTGTGTAGCCAAAAAAATCGCTGGCAATCACCACTGCCGATATGCGCCACTAGCCCCATTCATTGAAACAGCTGCAACGTCGCCGCCACGGGCCGTGGCCAGCCTGGAGAACCCCGTTATGAGCGAGAGCGTGTTTGGCGATCGCATCGTGCAGAACCTGCTCGACACCGACTTCTACAAACTGACGATGATGCAGGCGGTGCTGCACAACTACCCGAATGTGGAAGTCGAATGGGAGTTTCGTTGCCGTAACAGTGAAGATTTGCGCCCGTATCTGGCGGAAATCCGCTTCCAGATCGAGCGCCTTGCCGAATTGAGCCTGAGCGCCGACCAGTTGAGTTTCATGGAGCGCATCAGCTTCATGAAGCCGGATTTCCTGCGCTTTCTCGGGTTGTTCCGCTTCAATCTGCGCTACGTCCACACCGGTATCGAAAACGGCGAGCTGTTCATCCGCCTGCGCGGGCCATGGCTGCATGTGATCCTGTTCGAAGTGCCGCTGCTGTCCATCGTCAGCGAGGTGCGTAACCGCTATCGCTACCGTGAGGTCGTGCTGGAGCAGTCGCGCGAGCAGCTCTACCGCAAGTTCGACTGGCTCACCGCCAACGCAAGCGCGGAGGAATTGTCCGAATTGCAGGTCGCCGATTTCGGCACTCGTCGTCGCTTCTCGTACCGCGTGCAGGAAGAAGTGGTGAACGTGCTCAAGCACGATTTCCCCGGTCGTTTTGTCGGCACCAGCAACGTGCACCTTTCACGGGAGCTGGACATGAAGCCGTTGGGCACCATGGCCCACGAATGGATCATGGCCCATCAGCAACTCGGCCCCCGGCTGATCGACAGTCAGATTGCCGCCCTCGATTGCTGGGTCCGCGAGTACCGCGGCCTGTTGGGGATCGCCCTCACCGACTGCATCACCACCGATGCCTTTCTCAGCGATTTCGATCTGTACTTCGCCAAGCTGTTTGACGGCCTGCGCCATGATTCCGGTGATCCGGTGCTCTGGGCGGAAAAGGCTATTGCCCATTACCACAAGCTCGGCATCGACCCGATGAGCAAGACGCTGGTGTTCTCCGACAGCCTGACGCTGCCCAAGTCCCTGGAGATTTTTCGGGCGTTGCGCGGTCGGATCAATGTCAGCTTTGGCATCGGCACCAACCTGACGTGCGATATTCCGGGTGTTGAACCGATGAGCATCGTGCTTAAAATGGCCGCCTGCAACGGCCAGCCCGTGGCAAAGATTTCCGATGAGCCTGGCAAGACTCACTGTAAAGACCCGAATTTCGTCGCCTATTTGCGACACGTTTTCAAAGTACCTGCCGCCCTTTCCAGCACATCAAGCACATCAAGCAAGGAGTGAATTCATGCAAGCCGAACAGCGTGAGATTGCTGAACAGCTCAAGGTCCAGCCGCCGTTCGCCGACCAGGCCGCCCTCGAGGCTGAAGTCGCCCGGCGGATTACCTTCATCCAGGATTGCCTGGTCAATTCCGGGCTCAAGACCTTGGTTCTCGGCATCAGCGGCGGCGTCGATTCCCTGACCGCCGGCCTGTTGGCCCAGCGTGCCATGCGCGAACTGCGCACCCGCACAGGCGACAACAGCTACAAGTTCATCGCTGTGCGCCTGCCGTACGAAACCCAGTTCGACGAACACGACGCCCAGGCCTCGGTGGATTTCATCGCCCCGGACGAGCGCCACACCGTAAACATCGGCCCGGCGGTCAAAGCCCTGGCCATTGAAGTAGCGGCCTTTGAAGGCAAGCATGCAGTCTCGGTGGATTTCGTACTCGGCAACACCAAGGCGCGGATGCGCATGGTCGCCCAATACACCATCGCCGGCGCGGCCCAAGGCCTGGTGATCGGCACTGACCACGCGGCGGAAGCGGTGATGGGGTTCTTCACCAAGTTCGGTGATGGCGCGTGCGACCTGGCGCCACTGAGCGGCCTGGTGAAAAACCAGGTCCGGGACATCGCCCGCAGCTTCGGCGCGCCGGAGTCGCTGGTGGAAAAAATCCCGACGGCCGACCTTGAAGACCTGTCGCCCGGCAAACCGGACGAAGCGTCCCACGGCGTGACCTACGCCGAGATCGACGCGTTCCTGCATGGCGAACCGGTGCGTGAGGAAGCGTTCAAGATTATTTGTGACACGTATAAAAAGACCCATCACAAGCGAGTGATGCCGTTCGCGCCTTGACTCTGCCCCTGTAGAAACTTGTAGGAGCTGTCGAGTGAAACGAGGCTGCGATCTTTTGATTGTGATCTTAAAAGCAAGATCAAAAGATCGCAGCCTCGTTTCACTCGACAGCTCCTACAAGGATTCGGGCTGGCCCAAAAATGAGCAAAAAAAAGCGTCCCGAGCGGACGCTTTTTTTATGAGAACGATTCTATTACTTCAGGACAACAGTGCCTTTCATCATCGAGATGTGGCCAGGGAACGAGCAGAAGAAACCGTACTTCTCGGCAGCATCGAGCTTCGATACGTCGAAGGTCACCGAGTCGGTTTCCTTGGCGCCGATGATTTTGGTGTGGGCGATGATGCGCGCGTCACCTTCCGGCAGGTAGTTCTTTTCGATGCCTGCGGCCAGGCCCGCAGTGGCGATCGGCTGCATATCAGCCTCTTTACTCAGCACCCAGTTATGACCCATGACGTTTTTCGGCAGGTTGCCGGAGTGTTTCAGCTCCACGGTGAACGTCTTACAGCTCTTGTCGATGCTGATTTCCTTGGTATCGAAGGACATTTGATCAGTCGAATCGACAGTGACCTTGCATTCAGCAGCCATCAATTGGCTGCTGGCCAGTGTCAGCAGGGATACCGCAACAAGTTTGGCAAACATGGTGAATCTCCAAGGCAGGGTTAACAAAAGTGCGAATGGACAGAAGACTGCCTGAAAACTTCGCAAGTTCCTATGACCTGAATCAAAAATTGTATACAACTTTCGGGCTATGACACCTATCGAAACAATCTACCAGCCAGACGTCTGGGGCGGCCCTATCATCAGGTCGTCCTCACCCATCTGGAGCGTCAGTCATGTCCCTTAACAGCCTGTTGCGCAGTTTGCTCGCCGCCTACGCCTGTGGCGCCAGCGGAACCTGTGAAACACCTGAACGCGAAGTGTAGACCTTGGAACGCCGCGTGCCTGCCTTTACTCTGTGGTCATCCTGACCATGGAGTAAGGCATGTCTTTAGCGTCCGTTTGTGTATTTTGCGGTGCCAGCACTGGCACCAACCCGGCTTATCGTGAAGCGGCTGTCGCCTTGGGGCGAGCATTGGCCGAGCGTAAGCTGACTCTGGTCTATGGCGGCGGCGCCGTCGGGCTGATGGGCATCGTCGCCGATGCTGCGCTGGCGGCCGGCGGTGAAGTGATCGGGATCATCCCGCAAAGCCTCAAAGACAAGGAAATCGGCCACAGCGGCCTGACTCGTCTGGAAGTGGTCGACGGCATGCATGCGCGCAAGGCACGGATGGCCGAGCTCAGTGACGCCTTTATCGCCCTCCCCGGTGGCCTGGGCACACTGGAAGAACTGTTCGAAGTCTGGACCTGGGGCCAGCTCGGCTACCACGGCAAACCGCTGGGGCTGCTGGAAGTGAACGGTTTCTACAGCAAATTGACGTCTTTTCTCGATCATATCGTCGGCGAAGGCTTCGTTCGCGAACCGCACCGTGACATGCTGCAAGTGAGCGAATCGCCGCAAACCCTGATCGATGCGCTGGACACCTGGCAGCCGACAGTGGTGCCAAAGTGGATCGAGCAAAAACCCAGCTAACGGCTGGGCATCGATACAGGGCAGAATACGCGCCGCTCAACCTCACCTTCGACCCCAGAGGATCGCCCATGGCTAAACCCAATTATTCCTTCGCCAAACGTCAGAGAGACTTGGCCAAGGAGCAGAAGAAAGAGGAAAAGCTTCAGCGCAAGAAAGCTACAGCTGAAGAAGAAGCCGCCGCACTGAACCCGGATGCAGAAGGTGAAGTGGCCGCAGAAGATGATGTTGAAGCACCGAAAGATCAGGCGCCCGACGCCTGAGACCCTCAGGGCCCGATGATCTGATCAGGCCCACCGGATCTGTGTCCAGGGTCAGCAGTCACTTTGCTGACCCTCACAGTCCCCTCTGAAATACCCCCATCTAGAAACTATTTACACATCTCCACTGTGGGAGCGGGCTTGCTCGCGAAAGCGGTGTGTCATTCAACATTAATATCGACTGACACACCGCTTTCGCGAGCAAGCCCGCTCCCACAGGGGATCTGCGTTAGTCCAGCGGCATTACGGTGACACGGACTTCGGGGTCATGGTTGCCGCCACCCAGAATCACCCCACGCAACGGTGAGACATCGGAGAAATCCCGGCCCCAGGCCAAGGTGATGTGTTCCAGCGCCGGCTGCACGTTGTTGGTCGGGTCGCAATCCACCCAACCGAGTACCGGGCAAAACACCGAGACCCAGGCATGAGACGCGTCCGCGCCGATCAATCGAGGCTGCCCGGGTGGTGGCTGGGTCAGCAGGTAGCCACTGATGTACCGCGCCGCCAATCCACGGGAGCGTACGCAGGCGAGCATCAGATGCGCGAAGTCCTGACAAACACCGCGCCGGCGCTCCAGCACTTCCACCAGCGGTGTCGCCACTTGGGTCGCTGCAGCGTCGAAGGTGAATTCGCTGAAAATCTTCTCCATCAGCGCCTGAACACCCAACAGCAGCGGCCGACCCGGTGGGAAACAGCTTTCGGAAAACTCGACGAAGTTGCGCTTCAAATGCACGTAGGGTGATTCGAACCGGTAACGACACGCTTCCAGCAATTCGGGGGAAAGCGGCAGACTGCTGTAGGTCAGCGCATTGCGGGTTTCTTCCCATGCGGGGGATTGATTGAAATCCAGCGCAGGCCGGGCCAGCACTTCGACGGTGAGCCGGGCGTTGACCAGCAATTCATCGTGCGGCCGCTCGAACGCCAACCGGGTCAGCGGATTGCCGAACACATCCAGTTCATCTCGGCGCGTAGTCGGGTCGGGACTGATCTGCAGTTGCTGCTCGGTGCAGCGCTGCCAGGCACACGCCCGCGGCCATAGGTGCGCGAGCTGCTGAGCCAGAGAGACCGGGCTGTCGTAGTGGTAATGGGTGTCGTGGAGAATCTGGTAATGGGCGCTCATCAGACGGACACCGTGCGCTGGCTGACGTCATCGACGTGGGCGAAATGGCGCAAGGCCAGACGATCCGACACTTGCCCACTGGCGTCGGCGATTTCTTGCAACAGGTCGGCTAGCCCCTCAATGGCTGCCCGAACGCTGGCTTCGCCGAACAGCGAGTTCTCCAGGCATCCCAGATCGAACTGTGCCAAGCGTTCCACCAACTGCGGCAAGCCCGCTTCGCGAGGCACACCGAAGTCGTCATTCAAGCGTTTCAAGGTTCGAGTCACCAGTTTCAACTGAAACAGCACGGCGTGGGGGTTCTGCTCGTCGAGCAGCAACAGGTCAAGCACCGGGATCAGTTGCGCCACCGCCAGATACCGCGAACGGTAAGTGATGCTGCTGTTGCCCAGCTCCAGCAGCCACTCCAGTCCGGCCTGATCGAATGCACCGGCACCGCGCAGAAACGCCGCCAGGCTGGCGCTGAGAAACTGCAGACGTTCGATCCGGCGGCCGATCATCAGGAAGCGCCAGCCTTCGTCCCGGGTCATGTCGTCGAGGGCGAAACCGGATAACGCCGCCAGGGACATCACCAGACGGTTGAGGAAATCCAGCAATTCGCCGAAATCCGGCTCTTCGGCTTCCAGCTCCATGGCTTCGCGCTGCAGCTCCACCAGCGCTTGCCAGTTTTCCCGCGAGAGCTTGCCGCGCACTTGCGAGGCCGCCCACTGCAAACGTTGCAGGTTGGAGCGCAGACTGAACGACCAGTCATCGCCGAGCAATGCCGCCAGCAAACGCTCCGGCAACTCGCCTTCATCGGGCAACAACATCAATCGTTCGCCCAGATCGACCGCCGCCTCCAGGGCTTGCGGGTCATCGCCATCGACATACCGAGCCAGCATGATTCGCAGCAGCCGCGCGCTGTCATCACAGCGCTCGCAGTAACGGCCGAACCAGAACAGGTTTTCCACCACCCGCGACGGCAGATACGGATCCCGTCGCACCAGGTCGTGCACACCGATCGTACGCTGGGTTTTCCATTGCTCACCACTCGGCGGGCGATCGCCCAACACCCAGGTGTCTTTGCTCGCGCCACCGCGCTGCATCGACACCACTTCGGCGTCAGCCTCGGCGGCAACCCGGGTAAGGCCGCCGGGCAGAACCCGATAACCCTCACGGCTGGCCACGGCGTACACACGCATGCCGATGGCCCGGGGTTGCAGATGACCCTCTTCAGCCTGCCAGATCGGGGCTTGAGAAAGTTGAGCCAATTCTTGCGCCACATAGGCGTAAGGCCTGGCCTGCATGCGCTCAGCCAGCTCCTGGCGCTGTTTTTCACTCAAATCGCGCCCAAATACTGGCGTGAAGCTCTGTGACGGGAAAGCCGGTTTGATCAACAACTCCGGCAATTTTTCCAGGGCCTGAGCCAGCACCGGTGCTTCACCGCACCACCAGGTCGCGATGGAGGGCAGAATCAGTTCTTCGCCGAACAGGAATTGATTGATCTTCGGCAGGAAACCCAACAATCCCGGCGACTCCAGCACACCGCTGCCGAGGGCATTGGCCACCAGCACTCGCCCTTGGCGTACCGCTTCCAGCAATCCCGGCACGCCAAGGGCCGAGTCGGTGCGCAGCTCCAGCGGATCGCAGAAGTCATCGTCGAGCCGCCGCATGATCGCGTGGACCCGGCGCAGTCCGCTCAAGGTTTTCAGGTAGACCGTGGCATCCCGGACGGTCAGGTCGCCGCCCTCTACCAGTGGATAACCGAGCTGACGCGCCAGATACAGATGTTCGAAATAGCTTTCGTTGAAACGTCCCGGTGTCAGCAGCACGATCAGCGGCGCTTCGTCATCACTCGGCGCCTGTCGGGCCAGGGTTTCCTGAAGCGTGCGGAAGAATCCGGCCAGGTGCTGCACTTTCAAATCGCGGTACAACTCGGGAAAGGCCCGGGACACGATGGTGCGGTTTTCCAGCGCATAACCGGCACCGGATGGTGCTTGCGTCCGGTCCGCCGTGACCCACCAGCGACCGTCGGGTGTACGCGCCAGATCCACGGCGTACAGGTGCAGAAAAGCCCCGTCGGGCGGGGTGATGCCCTGACAGGGCCAGAGGAAGTTGTTGTGGCCGAAGACCAGCTCAGCAGGCAGCAAGCCCTCGGCGATCAAGCGTTGCGGGCCGTACAAATCTGCGAGCACAGCATTGAGCAAGCGTGCCCGTTGGGCGATACCGGCCGATAACTGCTGCCATTCATCAGCAGCAATCACATGCGGTAGCAGATCGAGTTCCCACGGCCGATCGGCACCCTTGGGGTCAGCGTAGACGTTGTAAGTCACGCCGTTTTCCTGGATCTGCCGGGTCAGCAGCGCCTGACGCTGCACCAATTGCGTTGGTGTGCTGCGTTGCAGTTGGTCGAACAACCGACGCCAGTGCGGGCGCACCGCGCCGCTGTCGTCGAGCAGTTCGTGATAAGTGCCCGCCGTCAGCGGGTAGCGGTCAAGCAGGTCAGGCATGGAAAGCTCGGCAGACAGCAAAGAACGGTCAGACTAACGCAGGCTCATGACGCCCGGATATACGAAAAATCCGAGCGTCGCGTACGGTTTAGAAACGTCGTAAATCGAGAGTCATCGGCAGCTCGTCGTTAATTTCCATATTGGGTATAGGAAGTTTCCCCGGCGTATGTCCGATGCGGAAGAAACGCGCCATTCGCCGGCTCTCTGCCTCATTGGCGTTCACCGGCAAGCTGTCGTAGTTGCGCCCGCCCGGGTGGGCGACGTGGTACTGACAGCCACCCAGCGAGCGCTGCATCCAGGTGTCGAGCAGGTCGAACACCAACGGCGCGTGGACCGGGATAGTCGGTTGCAGGCAGTTGGCCGGTTGCCAGGCGCGGAAGCGCACGCCAGCGACAAACTCGCCGACCCGCCCGGTGGGTTGCAATGGCACCGGGATGCCGTTGCATGTCAGAAGATAACGCTGCGGCGGCAAGCCCGTAAGTTTGACCTGCAAGCGTTCCAGCGACGAATCCACATAACGCACCGTGCCGCCGACTGCGCCCTCCTCGCCCAGCACATGCCAGGGCTCCAGCGCCTGACGCACTTCCAGCTCGATCCCGCTCACCGCGTAATCGCCGACCTTGGGAAAACGGAATTCCAGATGCGCCGCGAACCACTCCGCACGTACGGGATAACCGGCGGCATTAAGGTCGACGATGACGTCGGCGAAGTCTTGCTCGATAAAGTGCGGCAACAAAAACCGATCGTGCAGCTCAGTGCCCCAGCGTGCCAGTTTCGGCGGCGCATAAGGCTCGCGCCAGAACCGAGCCACCAACGCCCGCAACAACAATTGCTGAGCCAGGCTCATGCGCGCATGGGGCGGCATTTCGAAGGCTCGCAGCTCAAGCAATCCAAGGCGACCGGTAGCACCGTCCGGTGAATACAGTTTGTCGATGCAGAACTCGGCACGGTGGGTGTTGCCGGTCACGTCGATCAGCAGGTTGCGCAGCAGCCGATCCACCAGCCACGGTGCGCACTCCTCACCCAGCTCAGGCATCTGGGCAAAGGCGATTTCCAGTTCATACAAGGCATCGTTGCGTGCTTCGTCAACCCGTGGCGCCTGAGACGTCGGGCCGATGAATAATCCGGAAAACAGGTAGGACAAAGACGGATGGTTATGCCAGTAGCTGATCAGGCTGCGCAGCAGATCGGGGCGGCGTAGAAACGGTGAGTCAGCCGGCGTCGCGCCGCCCAGTACGAAATGGTTACCGCCGCCGGTGCCGGTGTGCCGGCCATCGATCATGAATTTCTCGGTGGTCAGTCGGGTCTGGCGTGCCTCTTCGTATAGAAATTCGGTGCGCTCGACCAACTCATCCCACGTGGCAGAAGGCTGCACGTTGACCTCGATCACACCCGGGTCGGGCGTGATGCGGAAGTTACTCAGCCGCGGATCGCTCGGCGGTTCATAGCCTTCCAGCAACACCGGGCAATGCAGTTCCTCGGCGGTCGCTTCGATGACGCTAACCAGTTCCAGATAATCCTCGACCCGTTCCAGCGGCGGCATGAACAGATACAACCGCCCTTCTCGCGCTTCGGCGCAGAACGCCGTGCGGGTCAGCCAGTCGGCGGATTCGTCGATCTTTGGCGTGCGTTCATCAGCAACCGCAGGCTCGCCTTGGCTCTGAAGTTGTGCAGTGTCGGGCAGTGCTGGGAAATCCTGATTCGGGTCCACAGGGTGAATGAACGGGTACTCCGCCGCTTTCACCCAAGGCTGCGAGCCCAGCGGCAAGCGATAGCCCAGCGGCGAATCCCCCGGCACCAGTCGGCAATGCTCATCGCGCAGATACCAGCGGCCGCTCTGCCATTGATCCCCCTTGGCGGTGCGTGCCAGCGGCAGGACCTGGCCGATGACTTTGTCCAGACCCTGGCTGAAGACTTTGCGCAGGCGTGCACGCTCCAGAGGCTCTTCAAGACGCGAGTCTTCGGCGCTGACGTTCTGCGGCAAAGTGCCTTCGCGCCAGAGGTAATAGAAATTGTCTTCGTAGGCAGGGAACACAAACCGTGTGGGGATTTTCAGGCGTTCGGCGACACTCGCCAGAAAGCGTCCGGCCAACTCGCCATTGGCACCGTAGTCTTGCTGCTCATCGGCAATCAACGCGCTGTTGTGCCAGATCGGTACATCGTCGCGGCGCCAGTAGCAGTTCAGCGACCAGCGCGGTAATTGCTCGCCGGGGTACCACTTGCCCTGACCGAAATGCACCAGGCCTTGGGGCGCGTAGTGCTTGCGCATGCGCTGGAACAGTTCGGCGGACAGACGCCGCTTGTCTGGCCCAAGTGCCGCCGTGTTCCATTCGGCCCCGTCCGGGTCATCGATGGAAACAAACGTCGGTTCGCCGCCCATGGTCAGGCGTACATCACCCTCCAGCAGGTCGGCATCAATCTGCCGACCCAACGCCTGGATCGCCAGCCATTGGTCTTCGGTGTAGGGCTTCGTTACCCGTGGTGCTTCCCAAATCCGCTCCACGGACATTTCGTGGGTGAATTCGCACTCGCACGGTTCAACCAAGCCACTGATCGGTGCCGCAGAGCCCGGATCGGGGCTACAGGCCAACGGAATGTGTCCTTCACCGGCAAACAGCCCTGACGTCGCGTCCAGGCCGATCCAGCCTGCACCGGGCAAATAAACCTCACACCAGGCGTGCAGGTCGGTGAAGTCCACGTCAGTGCCCGACGGGCCGTCGAGGCTTTTGACGTCGGCGGTCAGTTGAATCAGGTAGCCGGAGACGAAACGCGCCGCCAGACCGAGGTTGCGCAACAGTTGCACCAGCAACCACGCGGAGTCGCGGCAGGAACCGGAGGCATGTTCGAGGGTATGTTCGGGCGTTTGCACGCCCGGCTCCATGCGAATCAGGTAGCCAATGTCTTCACTCAGGCGCTGATTGAGCGCGACGAGGAAATCCACACTGGGCAGTGGCGTGCGGTCGATGCCATCCAGGTACGCCTTGAACTTCGGTGTCAGGGGCAAGGTTTCCAGGTACGGCGCCAGCTCCTTGCGCTCATCCGCGGCGTAGGCGAACGGAATCTTTTCCGCGTAGGGCTCAAGGAAGAAGTCGAACGGATTGAAGACCGCCATCTCCGCCAGCAGATCGACTTCGATCCGCAGCTCATCGGTTTTCTCCGGGAACACCAACCGCGCCAGGTAATTGCCCTGAGGGTCTTGCTGCCAGTTGATGAAGTGCTGCTCGGGCGACACTTTCAGCGCGTAGGACAGTATCCGCGTGCGACTGTGGGCGGCCGGGCGCAGGCGAACGATCTGCGGACCGAGCTCGACGGCGCGGTCGTAGCGGTAATGCGTGACGTGGTGCAATGCGACATGAATCGACACGGCGTGCCTCCTGCGAGCCTTAAGCGTATTGGAAAGCGCGCAAGACTTATGCCATCGCGCAGCGCTGGCGCTTTCTCCGGTTGCTTGAGGCAGTACAGCACCAAAATCGGGCGATGCGGGAATTTGGTTTGCATCGATTGCACGGATTTGTGGCGTTCAGCTGCATAGTCGCCACCAACACCGGCCTCTTCGCGGGCAAGCCCGCTCCCACAGTGTTCGAGGTTGTCTCCGGTTCTGTGTTCACAGCAGATCCCTGTGGGAGCGGGCTTGCCCGCGAAGAGGCCGATTGCCCCAACACAGCTTCCGACCCAGCGCCCCGGTTTTCCGTGGCGCAGAAACGCAAAACGCCAACCCGAAGGTTGGCGTTTTGTTCAGCTCAAGCGAGGCTTAGCGTGGTACGACGGGCTTACGCGCAGGCTTGGGCCCCTTGCCTTTGGCCGCGTCCTTGCGCTCTTTGGCCGCCTGCTGGTTGCGGGCGAATGCCGCAGCCTTGGCCTGTTCACGCTTGTCCCACGGGTTGCCGCCATCGCTGGCGCGCGGTGGCAAGCCAGTGTGCTGGGTCAGGATCTTGGTGGTCTTTTCCCCGGCCACTTTATGGCTGCCGGCCGGTGTCGAGTTCTTGCGACGGGCGCTCTGGTAGCTGTCGGTCGCTGGCTGATGCAGCGGGATCAACTGGTTCTTGCCCGGCCCGATCAGGTCGGCGCGGCCCATGCGGGTCAGCGCTTCACGCAGCATCGGCCAGCCTTTCGGGTCGTGATAACGCAAGAAGGCCTTGTGCAGACGACGCTGCTCTTCGCTCTTGACGATGGTCACGGCGTCACTCTTGTAAGTGACTTTGCGCAGCGGGTTCTTGCCCGAGTGGTACATCGCGGTGGCGGTGGCCATCGGCGACGGGTAGAACGCTTGCACCTGGTCGGCACGGAAGCCGTTGCCCTTGAGCCACAGGGCCAGGTTCATCATGTCTTCGTCGGTGGTGCCCGGGTGAGCGGCGATGAAGTACGGAATCAGGTACTGCTCTTTCCCGGCTTCCTTGGAGTACTTCTCGAACATGCGCTTGAACTTGTCATAGCTGCCAATGCCCGGTTTCATCATCTGGTTGAGCGGACCTTCCTCGGTGTGTTCCGGGGCGATCTTCAGGTAACCACCGACGTGGTGGGTCACCAGCTCTTTGACGTACTCCGGCGACTCGACCGCGAGGTCGTAGCGCAGACCGGAAGCGATCAGGATCTTCTTCACACCCGGCAAGGCACGGGCGCTGCGGTACAGCTGGATCAGCGACGAGTGATCGGTGTTCAGGTTCGGGCAAATGCCCGGGAACACGCACGAAGGCTTGCGGCACGCGGATTCGATTTCCGGGGTCTTGCAGGCGATACGGTACATGTTCGCGGTCGGGCCGCCGAGGTCGGAAATGACGCCGGTGAAGCCGGGGACCTTGTCACGGATCTCTTCGATTTCGCGAATGATCGACTCTTCGGAACGGTTCTGGATGATCCGGCCTTCGTGCTCGGTGATCGAGCAGAAGGTGCAGCCGCCGAAGCAGCCACGCATGATGTTCACCGAGAAGCGGATCATGTCGTAGGCAGGGATCTTTTCCTTGCCGTACGCCGGGTGCGGAATGCGCGCATAGGGCATGCCGAACACGTAGTCCATTTCTTCGGTGGTCATCGGAATCGGAGGCGGGTTGAACCAGACATCGACTTCGCCGTGCTTCTGAACCAGCGCACGGGCGTTGCCCGGGTTGGTTTCCAGGTGCAGCACGCGGTTGGCGTGAGCATAAAGAACCGCGTCACCGCGGACTTTCTCAACCGAAGGCAGACGAATCACGGTCTTGTCGCGAGTCATCTTCGGGCTCGCCAGGATCTGCACGACCTTGGCTTCGCTCGGGTCTTCTGCACTTGAAAAAGTCGCACCCTTTTCCTGCTCGATGGTGCACGCCGCAGTGTCCTGGGTGTTCACGTACGGGTTGATGATCTTGTCGATCTTGCCCGGACGGTCGATGCGCGTGGAATCGACTTCGTACCAGTCTTTCGGCGTGTCGCGACGAATGAACGCGGTACCGCGCACGTCGGTGATGTCTTCGATCTTGTGACCGTAGGACAGACGCTGGGCGACTTCGACGATCGCACGCTCGGCGTTGCCGTAAAGCAGGATGTCGGCGCAGGCATCGATCAGGATCGAGTTGCGAACCCGGTCCTGCCAGTAATCGTAGTGGGCGATGCGGCGCAGGGACGCTTCGATGCCACCGAGAACGATCGGCACGTTCTTGTAGGCTTCCTTGCAACGCTGGCTGTAAACCAGGCTCGCGCGGTCCGGACGTTTGCCCGCCATGCCACCCGGGGTGTAGGCGTCATCGGAACGGATTTTCTTGTCGGCGGTGTAGCGGTTGATCATCGAGTCCATGTTGCCGGCCGCGACACCGAAGAACAGGTTCGGCTCGCCGAGTTTCATGAAGTCGTCTTTGGACTGCCAGTTCGGCTGGGCAATGATCCCGACGCGGAAGCCTTGCGACTCCAGCAGCCGGCCGATGATTGCCATGCCGAACGACGGATGGTCAACGTACGCATCACCGGTGACGATGATGATGTCGCATGAATCCCAGCCAAGCTGATCCATCTCCTCCCTGCTCATCGGCAGGAATGGCGCTGGACCGAAACATTCGGCCCAGTACTTGGGATAGTCAAATAACGGCTTGGCTGTTTGCATGACGATGACCGGTGTTGAGATGAAAAATCGCGGGCGCGGAATATAGCACAAAAATTAACCAATTCCGACAATAGCGGTCGGCTTTTACCATCAGGTCTGCCCTTGACCGATACATCACATTTCGCTGAACACACGTCACTACATAGATATTCTTCAAGAAAAAAACCCGCGAGTAGTCTGGCGCTTCAACTACCAGACTGGCTTATCCAGAGCCACGGAGCTCCCTTGAACGATTCGACTTTACTCAATACAGTCCCCGCACCTACCCCGCCGCCCCTATCTGCTCATGCAAGCTTCATCCAGAGCAAGCTGCCTGGCTGGCTAGTCGAGGGATCACCTGAACAGCGCAAAACGTTTCGCGCCTGCCTGCTAAAAAGCAATGCAGCCAGGCAGGCGTTGGCCCCCGTCTTCGAAGATCTGAAAAACCCCTTGAACTTTGCCCGAACCTTGTTGAGCGAAAAGTTCACAGGACACCTGGGATCGCTGGACGCTGAAAAATCCACACTGCTACGCGAGTGGAAGAACTCCCACCTCTTGGGGCTGATCAAAACACACCATAAAACCACCGAACAAACGCTTGTAGACGCCGCTCTGCAGAACTTCGAACCTTCCGAAGCCCTGAGCGGTGGTTTTGAAGCGGGATCGGCCATCTATTTGTCCGGGCGCGACGAAAAGAAAAAAAGCGCTATCAGCCCAGAGCACTTCGCCGAGGTTTGTCGCGAACTGGACATCGGCATGCAGTACCAGAGACACATCAGCGAAATACTGGAACCTTCTGCGACTGCGGGAACAACCGCCACTCGCTCGGCAAACCAGATAAAAGCCCTGATCAGGAACGACGACCAAAATACCTTTGAGGCGGCGATCCACATCGCCCTGATGAAGAAATCCATCAGCACAGATCTTTACGCACTATTACTCGAACTGAGCCACGCAGGCAGCCACAAGGACTTGATCTGTTCACACCTGACCCTGGACGGCATAGCCCTTCCGGGCATCGTGGTACTTCAGGATAAATGGCCTCAGATTAAACACGTTCTTTACATTCCCGATGATCCCGATGACGCGATCAAACGATATGACTCGTATAACGCTCTTCAAACAGCCCTGGCAATTAAACTGGACACACCCTCCTACCGGAAATTCTTCAATCGCTTCATTCCGTTTGAGCGCCAGGGAACGCCGCTGACCACAGGCACTTTGTGGTCAGGCGCAAACCGCCCTAGTAATCCGTCGTTTGCCAAACCCTTGGTGCGTGTGAATATTGCCGGTGACTTCTATGAAACGGTCTTCAGGCAACGCATTGCCCACCTGAAAGCTGACGCACGTGTGCTGGCGGTCCCCACGGCAGATGCCAACACCGCCGGCAGCTTGAAAAAACGTCAGGAGCTCGAGGCAGCAGGAGAGTCGCTGTTATTTTTCGCCGCGTCCTTCATACCGATCATCGGTGAAGTGATGTTGGCGGTAACAGCCTTGCAGTTACTCAACTCGGTCTATCACGGCGTTGCCGCCTGGAGTCGTGGCGATACCGATGAAGCCCTGAATGATCTGCTGGATGTCGCAGACGCCGCTGCCCTGGGCATCATCACGGCCGGCGCAATAAAAACCACCGGGATCGCCACCAACCTGGTAAAAATCAGGTTGCGCGACAATAGCGAACGACTCTGGCACCCCGATCTGACGCCCTATCGGAAGGCACTTCAACTCCCTGAAAATATCCACCCCAACGCTCAAGGGTTGTATAACCACAACGCAAAAACCTATGTAGCGCTGGAAGACCATTTCTATGAAGTAAAGGTCGACACCGCCACCCAGCAGTGGGAGCTGCAACACCCTTCTGACCCAAACGGGTATGCCCCACAGATGTTTCAAAACGATGCCGCCGGATGGCGCCATCTGCACGAGGACCCAAGCACTTGGGATGGGTTGAAACTGATCAGGCGTCTTGGCACTGTCGCACGCAATATCCGCCAAGAAGCCGTCGAGCCCATTCTGCTGGTCAGCGGATTAGACAGATTGGCTCTCATTGAACTTCATCTGAGCACCCAACGTCCGCCGGCCCTGCTGACCGATGTATTGAAGCGCTTTGATTTGAGACAGGAAATAAAAGATTTCAAGATAGAACGTAGCAAAGGCACTAAAACCGGCCCTTACTCACCGTTCATCTTGCTGCACCTGCTCACCACACTGAGCGGCTGGCCAACCACTCGACACCTGACCGTCGTCGATGGGACTGAAACGCTGTTTGCTTTTGGTGACTCCGTCAATGCAGCACTGCCCGAACTTAGATTGACCTACGCCCAACTCAGAAACGGTGAACTGACAGACGCTGTTGTCGAGAAGCTGAGAATTGAAGAGCTCAGTGAGCTATTCAAAGGGCTGGTGCCATCCACTGCCTCTAACGCAGAGCGCCTGGCGCAGTGTCTTGAGACCCACCTTGCGGCAACAAAAGACCTGCTGTTCCCAAAAATTTATGCGCTGACCGATCAACCGGAAAACCCGATAGACGAACACATTCGCACGAAGTATCCAACGCTGCCAAAAAGCTATCTGCAGCAGCTGACACTCAGCCTCAGCGCACTGGAAAAACAGCAAATCGTGCGGGAAAGGCAGTTGCTGCCTCTCATGGAAACGGAAGCAGACGAATATTCCAAAGAAGTTGAAACAGCACGTACTTATGAGGGGCTTTATCTTGATTCCGCCCGCCCTCTTGACACCGACCAACTCATCCTCATGAACCTCAGGCACTTGCCCAACTGGGCCGACTCGGTGCACATCGAAATGCGTGATGCCACCCTCAACGGCACATTGCTGAGCAGCGTCGGCAGTGACACAGCCGTTCATCGCAGAGTTCTGGTTCGAGAAGGAGCGCAGTACAGGGCTTACGATGCTGCGGGAAATCCGCTTAGTGGACTGGCCGATCTCTACATCTCGATCAAAGCGGCCCTGCCTGAAGCCGAGCGCTTTGCCGCGGCCAATAGTTGGGCTGACCGTGTAAAAACCGCGATCAACAGCGTCATAGAGCGTCTGCACAAACAACCACTGGCTATTCGGGAAGGTGTTGCGTCATGGCCTACCGAGCCCGCAAACCCAGGCTTCCCCCTTGACACCCATTTCGCCCGGCAAGAAACACCGACGAACCTGTCGCTGCGCGCAGACGGCGTTTATGAACAGCGCCCCCTATAAGGTGGCACGCACACGTATTACGTGCTGGAAAACCGCCTGTACTACCAAGTGCAATATGCCAAACCGGGTTGGCAAGTCATCGATGCACGCAGCCCCTATCGAGCGTACAAGCCCTACGTGCGGCAAAAGGCTGGAGGTGGTTGGGAGATCGATACCGATAGCGGGTTACCGGGCGGCACGCCGGGCGTTGGCTCGTCAAGGCACCTCGATATCCCGGAGGAGGCAAGCGGCAGCTATCACAGCGCTACCGAATACGTCATGCCTGTGCCATTCACTGCCGCCGAACACGACCGCATGTCCAGCATCAGATCCTTTCAACAGACCCCCAACACACGCGGTAACTATGATCGTGCCAACAACGGCCGCTACCCCCTCAGGGACCTGAAAGGGCAACCGTTACGCATCAAAAAAATTCAGCAGCAGGTCAAATCTGCTGATGGCGGTACCCGCTACGGGGCCGCGGCAATCAAACCTTACATTCAATGGGAGGGCTTCGAAGGCGTTGCCAACCTGTACGAAGAAAAACTGGCGCTACGCACATTCACCGCCGCCGACTGCAAGGTGCCTGAGGAAAGGACCTTGATTGGGCAAGACATGGTGAGCAGCAAAAAGCCGCTGGTTAAAGGGGAGATTCTTGGGGTCTATGGTGGAGGATTGATACCCGGTTATGTCGGTGTCGCCAGAAAGGACCCGTTCCTCATCGATGTACTGCCTGGGAAGCTGTTCACCCACGCCAGGCCTCCTACCGTTCTGTTGTCCGGAGACAATGTGCTGTCCCGAATGAATACCCTCTTCGAGTACGAACAGGGCAAGCCGGCACGACAGGCAACAACGGGTTACAACGTCGAAGCCGTGCCGTTTGATGTGGAGGTTCAAGCCCAAGGCGGGGGCAAGGAAAAATACCTGCTGTATGCATTCTTTGCCATCGACGACATTCCCGTCGACAACGAGCTACGTTGGAACTATGGCTACACCGAGCAAGCGATCAGAAACCTGTTCGCCTGAAACACAGCTATCAACCGCCGACACCCTCGACGTTACTCGTCGTCGAAGTTGTAGCTGCCCGGCGCCAGGTTTTCGAAACGGGTGTACTTGCCGATGAACGCCAGTCGTGACGTGCCGATCGGGCCGTTCCGCTGCTTGCCGATGATGATCTCGGCGATGCCTTTGTGTTCGGTTTCCGGGTGATACACCTCGTCCCGGTACACGAACATGATCACGTCGGCATCCTGCTCGATCGCTCCGGATTCCCGGAGGTCGGAGTTGATCGGGCGTTTGTTCGGTCGTTGCTCCAGGGAGCGGTTGAGCTGGGACAACGCCACCACCGGACAGTTGAATTCCTTGGCCAGGGCTTTCAAGGAACGGGAGATCTCGGAAATCTCGTTGGTCCGGTTGTCGCCACTGGAACCTGGAATCTGCATCAGTTGCAGGTAGTCGATCATGATCAGGCCAACCTCGCCATGCTCACGCACCAGGCGTCGAGTCCGCGCACGCATTTCCGACGGGCTGATACCGGCCGTATCGTCGATGAACAGCTTGCGATCATTGAGCAGGTTGACCGCCGAGGTCAGGCGTGGCCAGTCATCGTCTTCCAGACGTCCGGCACGGACCTTGGTCTGGTCGATCCGACCCAGCGACGACAACATACGCATGATCAGCGATTCGCCTGGCATCTCCAGCGAGTAGACCAGCACGCACTTGTCGCTGCGCAGCACGGCGTTTTCCACCAGGTTCATCGCAAAGGTGGTTTTACCCATGGATGGACGGCCGGCAACGATGATCAGGTCGGACGGTTGCAGGCCACTGGTCATTCCGTCGAGGTCGGTATAACCGGTGGACAGGCCGGTGATGGCGTTGTCGGTGTTGAACAAGGTGTCGATGCGATCGATGGCCTTGGTCAGCAGGTCATTCACGCTCACCGGGCCGCCGGTTTTTGGCCGGGCCTCGGCGATCTGGAAAATCTGGCGTTCCGCTTCGTCGAGAATCTCTTCAGCCGAGCGGCCTTCCGGGTTGAAGGCGCTGTCGGCGATTTCGGTGGCGATGCCGATCAACTGCCGCAACGTTGCTCGTGCGCGGACGATCTGCGCATAGGCCTTGATGTTAGCGACGGACGGCGTGTTTTTCGCCAGTTCGCCAAGGTAACCAAGGCCGCCGACCTGCGAGGTCTGACCTTCCTTGTCCAATTGCTCGGCAAGGGTCACGACGTCGATCGGCGAGTTCTGGTCAGCGAGCTTGGCGATCGCGCGGAAGATCAGACGGTGGTCATGCCGATAGAAATCGCCGTCGGAGACTTGATCGAGCACGCGTTCCCAGGCGTTGTTGTCCAGCATCAGACCACCGAGCACGGCCTGTTCGGCCTCGATGGAATGCGGCGGCACCTTCAGGGAAGCGGTTTGCAGATCGTATTGCTCGGGAGCGGAGATATCGTTCATGGCCACTTGGTTTATTTAAGAAAAGCAGGGGTTACAGAAAGACAAAGGGCACGACCTGTAAACAGGATCGTGCCCGATGTTACCGGCAAGCACCCGAGGGTGCCAGCCGACAAGTGCTGCTTAAGCTGCTACCACGACAACGCGTACGGTGGCTTCAACTTCGGCGTGCAGGTGCACGGCTACGTCGAATTCGCCTACGTTGCGGATAGTGCCGTTCGGCAGACGAACTTCGCTTTTTGCAACTTCAACGCCAGAGGCGGTCAGTGCATCAGCGATGTCGTGAGTACCGATCGAACCGAACAGCTTGCCTTCGTCGCCAGCGGTGGCAGTGATAGTCACTTCCAGCTCAGCCAGTTGGGCAGCGCGGCTTTCAGCCGAAGTTTTACGATCTGCTGCGGCTTTTTCCAGCTCAGCGCGACGCTCTTCGAACGCAGCCAGGTTGGCAGCGGTCGCAGCGGTAGCTTTGCCGTAAGGCAGCAGGTAGTTACGACCGTAACCAGCCTTAACGTTCACTTTGTCACCCAGGTTGCCCAGGTTGGTGACTTTTTCCAGAAGGATCAGTTGCATGTGAAAATCCTCTTAACTTTTAACCTTCACCGTTCGCGCTATCGACGTCTTTCGGCGTCGAACGACCGCGAAAATCAATCAGGCTGTCGACGATGGCCAAGACCACCAGCAACGGATAGATCAGCTGCATGAACAGCAACAGCGTGACGTACAACCCCACCAGCCAGAATCTGGCCAGTCGCTTTTGCGCCACCAGCCCGTGAATCAGGGCCAGCCCGGCGAACACCAGCGGTACACTGCACAACGGCGTCAACATGGCCATCTGCGGACCGATATTCGGCCCCAGAAGCATGAACGCCAGCAGTAACATCGCCAGCCCCAGCGGGAATCGGATGGCGCGAAACTCGCGACCAAAACCACCCGGGTTGTACAACAACGCCTGCCAGTAGCGCCCGACAAGCAGGCTCAGCACACTGACGATTTGCAACAAGGCCGCAATCAGGCCGGTCAGGACCGGTGCGATCAGGGACGCAAAATGCGCTTGCTCGTCTACCGACAACTTCTGGTAGACATCACCGAGTAGCGACGGCATGACTTTTATCAAAGCCTGCGCCAGCATCTCGATTTGGGGACCAAAAGCCGTCCCCAGCACCACTGAAAACACCACTCCCATCGCTATGCTGACCAGCAGCACGCGGTTCCAGGACTCGCTTGCGCGCAAAACCAACGCAAGGCTCCAAGACCCCAGCAGCACCAGAAGTGCCCGTGGGTCATCGGAGTAAAGCCACCAGATCAACGCCGGCAGCAGTCCCAGAGCAAGAACACCAATGGCGTCCTTCAATCCGCGCCGCAGGAGCACAAGGCATCCAGCGGCAGCACCCAACCAATACAACAACGGCAATGTTGCGCATCCGGCCACTACCAGAGTGGCCTGCATACGGCCGCGCATGATGAACTCAGCTATGGCACGCATGCTTTCAATCCTTTGCTACGTGTCGACTGCCCGGTCTCAGCGGCCGTGGCTGTCGGTGTAGGCCAGCAGGGCCAGGAAGCGGGCGCGCTTGATAGCGGTGGCCAGCTGACGCTGATAACGTGCTTTGGTACCGGTGATGCGGCTTGGAACGATTTTGCCGGTCTCGGATACATAAGCTTTCAGAGTGTTGAGATCTTTGTAATCGATCTCTTTCACGTCTTCAGCGGTGAAGCGGCAGAATTTACGACGACGGAAGAAACGTGCCATGTAATAGGCTCCTCAAAAGGTCCGTGGATTACTCGTCAGCGTTATCGCTGTTGTCGCTGTCATCACTATCAACGCTTTCAGCGCCTTCGTGCTCAGGACGGTCGCGACGCTCACGGCGCTCACTGCGGTTTTCTTCAGCCTTGAGCATCTCGGATTGGCCGGTAACGGCTTCTTCGCGACGGATGACCAGGTTACGGATCACTGCATCGTTGTAGCGGAAGTTGTCTTCCAGCTCGGCCAGGGCCTTGCCAGTGCACTCAACGTTCAGCATCACGTAGTGAGCCTTGTGAACATTGTTGATTGCGTAGGCCAGTTGACGACGGCCCCAATCTTCCAGACGGTGGATTTTGCCGCCGTCTTCTTCGATCAGCTTGGTGTAACGCTCTACCATGCCGCCGACTTGCTCGCTTTGATCCGGGTGGACCAAAAAGATGATTTCGTAATGACGCATGAATGCTCCTTACGGGTTGTAGCCTGCCGCTCAAAAGCGGTCAGACAAGGAGTGAATGACACTTATGGACTTGCTTGCGATAGACACATGCGTGCCTGCCGTCACAGCAAGGGGCGCAATTGTAGAGAAGGGACAGAAGAGGTGCAAGGCAATTGGTGATTATTTGAACAGTTCGTCCACACGCCAAATTTTGCCTCACCACAAACTACTGTGGGAGCGAGCTTGCTCGCGATGTGGATATAACATTCAACATTGATGCTGAATGCTACACCGCTATCGCGAGCAAGCTCGCTCCCACAGGGGGCTTACAGCAGATCAGGACTTTTTGGCGGTTCCGGCGGCTTTGACGCTACGCTGGCGCTGAGCCTCGAACAGGCAAACGCCAGTCGCCACAGACACGTTGAGGCTGCTGACGCTACCGGTCATCGGCAGGTGCACCAGATAATCGCAAAGATCGCGAGTCAGGCGACGCATCCCGCTGCCTTCCGCGCCCATGATCAGGATGGTCGGGCCGGTCATGTCGTGCTGATACAGGCTCTGCTCAGCCTCGCCCGCCGTACCGACGACCCACAAGCCGCGCTGCTTGAGTTTTTCCAGGGTGCGCGCCAGGTTGGTCACGGCGACCAACGGAATCACTTCCGCCGCGCCACAGGCGACTTTTCGCACCGTCGGGGTCAGCGTGGCTGACTTGTCCTTCGGCACGATCACCGCCAATGCGCCGGCCGCATCGGCCGAACGCAGGCAAGCGCCGAGGTTGTGCGGATCGGTCACGCCGTCGAGCACCAGCAACAGCGGCGCGCCTTCGGTGCGATCGAGCAGCTCGTCGAGCATCGCCTCGCCCCAGACCTGGCTCGGACTCACGTCCGCCACCACGCCCTGGTGCACACCATCAACCCAGGCATCCAGCTCACGGCGCTCGGCGTTGCCGACGGCCACGCGATTTTCGTTAGCCAGCTCGATCAGCGTCTGAACCCGCGGATCACTGCGGCCTTCGGCCAGCCAGATCTGCTTGACGCGTTTCGGGTGGTGACGCAGCAACGCTTCTACAGCGTGCACGCCGTAGATCTTTTCCAACTGACTCATGACTTGGCCTTCGGTTTACGCGCCCCGCCGCTTTTGGCGGCTGGAGCAGAACCCGCTTTTGGCGGGCCTTTACGGTGTTTGCTCGGTTTGGCTGGCTTGCCGCCGGGAGCCTTGTCAGGCGCCGACCGTCCGGTCTTTCCCCCAGACGCCGCTTTACCGCCACTTTTCGCTTCAGACAGCAACGCCTGCTTCATCTCACGGCTTTTGCGCAATTCAGCATTTTTCGCCGCAGCATCGCCTGGACGATAGGCTTCGACAGCCTTTTCCTTGGCAGGACGACGACCGGTTTTCGCCGGGGCCGGCTCTGCAGCCGTTTTGGTAGCTGGTGCAGCGGTTTCAGTCCCGCGCTTCTTGCGACCGATCGGCGCGCTGATGGTCTTTTCAGCCATCTCGAAGTCGATCTTGCGCTCGTCGAGGTCGACGCGCATGACGCGCACTTCAACAGTATCGCCAAGGCGGAAGCTGCGACCGGTACGCTCACCGGCGAGGCGGTGGTGCACAGGATCGAAGTGGTAGTAATCACCCGGCAGCGCGGTGACGTGCACCAGGCCTTCGACGTAGATATCGGTCAGCTCGACGAACAGACCAAAACCGGTCACGGCAGTGATCACACCCGGGAACGATTCGCCCACGCGGTCTTTCATGAACTCGCACTTGAGCCAGTTCACGACATCGCGGGTCGCTTCGTCGGCACGGCGCTCGCTCATCGAGCACTGCTCGCCGAGCTGTTCCAGAATCGCTTCGTCGTACGGGTAGATGCGCGCTTTCGGAATGGTCATCGCGCCAGCACGGCGAACATGCGGGGTGTCCATTTTCGAATGGATGACACTGCGAATCGCCCGGTGCGTTAGCAAGTCCGGGTAGCGGCGGATCGGCGAGGTGAAGTGGGTATAGGCTTCGTAATTCAGGCCGAAGTGGCCCTGGTTATCGGCGCTGTACACCGCCTGACTCAACGAACGCAGCATGACGGTCTGGATCAGATGGAAATCCGGACGGTCCTTGATGCTCGCCAGCAATGCCTGGTAATCCTTCGGCGACGGGCCGTCCTTGCCTTTGTGCAGGGACAGGCCGAGCTCGCCAAGGAAAGCGCGCAGTTTTTCCAGACGCTCCGGTGGCGGGCCATCGTGGACGCGATACAGCGCAGGGATTTCGTGCTTTTTCAGGAATTCGGCGGTGGCCACGTTGGCCGCCAGCATGCATTCCTCGATCAGCTTGTGGGCGTCGTTACGAACGGTTGGACGGATTTCGGCAATCTTGCGCTCGGTCCCGAAGATGATCCGGGTTTCCTGCGTTTCGAAATCGATCGCGCCACGCACGTGACGAGCGGCCAGCAGCACTTTGTACAGTGCGTAAAGCTGCTTGAGGTGCGGCAGAACGTCGTTGTACTCACCACGAAGCTGGCGAGCTTCGGTGACTTTCGGCGTTTCCAGCATCGCGCTGACCTTGTTGTAGGTCAGGCGAGCGTGGGAGTGAATCACCGCTTCGTAGAAGCAGTAGTCGGTCATCTCCCCGGATTTGGAGATGGTCATCTCGCAAACCATGGCCAGGCGATCGACATGCGGGTTCAGCGAGCACAGGCCGTTGGACAGCTGCTCAGGCAGCATCGGCACGACGCGCTCGGGGAAATACACCGAGTTGCCGCGAACCTGGGACTCATTGTCCAGCGCCGAACCGATTTTCACGTAGCTGGAAACGTCGGCAATCGCCACGTACAACTTCCAGCCGCCGGAGAACAGGCGCAGTTTGCCCGGCTTGGCTTCGCAGTAAACCGCATCATCGAAGTCGCGCGCATCTTCGCCGTCGATGGTCACGAACGGCAGATGACGCAGGTCGATGCGCTTCTCTTTGTCTTTCTCTTCGACTTCCGGCTTGAGCTTGGCGGCTTCTTTCAGCACAGCCTCAGGCCAGACGTGAGGAATATCGTAGGTGCGCAGGGCAACGTCGATTTCCATGCCCGGCGCCATGTAGTTACCCACGACTTCAACCACGTCGCCTTGCGGCTGGAAGCGTGGTGTCGGCCAGTGAGTGATCTTCACTTCGACGAACTGACCGATCTGGGCGTTGGCGTTACGGCCCGGCGTCACCAGCACTTCTTGCTGGATCTTCGGATTGTCCGCAACGACGAAACCAATACCGCCCTCTTCGAAGTAGCGACCGACGATGGTCTCGTGGGCACGGGAGACCACTTCGACGATCATGCCTTCGCGACGACCGCGACGGTCAAGACCGGAAACACGGGCCAGCGCACGGTCGCCATCGAACACCAGACGCATTTGCGCAGGGCTCATGAACAGGTCGTCACTGCCGTCGTCCGGGACCAGGAAGCCGAAGCCGTCACGGTGACCGCTGATGCGGCCCAGGATCAGGTCGAGCTTATCCACCGGCGCATAGGTGCCGCGACGGGTATAGATGAGTTGAGCGTCGCGCTCCATGGCGCGCAGGCGGCGGCGCAGGGCTTCGATCTGATCTTCTGTAGTCAGACCAAACTCTTCGACCAGCTGCTCGCGGTTAGCAGGCGAACCCCGATCAGCAAGGTGCTGAAGGATCAGTTCGCGGCTAGGAATAGGGTTTTCATATTTTTCCGCTTCACGAGCGGCCTCGGGATCGAGGGACTGCCAATCGGCCATTAGAGAGTTTTCACCTTGTCTATATGCGGGTTAGTTTGGCATAGGCGTAATGAAACGGGAAATTTCAGGCTATGACAGCCCATCTAAAGCCCTTTATCGACAGCGCGAAGCTGAATTAAATGCCATTGGTAAAATTTTCCAGGTTTTTTAGACCTCAGGGGTTTACAGTTAAAAAGACGCTCCGTATAGTGCGCGCCATCGACGACGCAGACGCATTGTCGATAATGCCCAGATGGTGAAATTGGTAGACACGCCAGCTTCAGGTGCTGGTGACCGCAAGGTCGTGGAAGTTCGAGTCTTCTTCTGGGCACCAATTTCGAGCTTGAGATTAGATCAATTTCAAGGCTCACACAAAAACCCGCGAAAGCGGGTTTTTTGCATTCTAAGCCTCTGATTTATTAAAACTAAATCAGGGGTTTACAGATCAAAAAGCTCTCCGTATAGTGCGCCACATCAACAGCGGCAACGCTGAAGATTATGCCCAGATGGTGAAATTGGTAGACACGCCAGCTTCAGGTGCTGGTGACCGCAAGGTCGTGGAAGTTCGAGTCTTCTTCTGGGCACCAATTCAAATTTCAGAGTCGATCTGAAATTTCACAAAAACCCGCGAAAGCGGGTTTTTGCGTTTCCGGGGTTTGTGTAGGAGCTGCCGAAGGCTGCGATCTTTTGATCTTCAGCAATTTCAGCTCCACCAACAATCAAGATCAAAAGATCGCAGCCTTCGGCAGCTCCTACCAACCCCTCACCCGCTGCAAGGCGCACTTGAGAAACAATATCGTTTATCATTGTTTCAAGTTTTTGCAATGCGACAGTGAGGAACCTTGCGAATGATGTTTCGAAATACCCTACGCCGCGGCCTGACCATGACCCTGCTCGGCCTGGCACTCGCCACTCCCCTCACCCAAGCCGCCGAACCGGTTTCCCTGACACTCTATAACGGTCAACACAAAGAAGTCGGCGACGCCATCGCCAAAGCCTTCGAAGCCAAGACCGGGATTCACGTCAATGTGCGCAAAGGCAGCAGCAACCAGCTCGCCAGCCAGGTCGTCGAAGAAGGCGATCGCTCCCCTGCCGACGTGATCTACACCGAAGAATCGCCACCACTGAACAAACTCGGCGAACAAGGCCTGCTCGCACAGACCGATGCCGCCACCCTCGCCGCTCTGCCAAAAGATTACGTTGCCGGCAACGGCACCTGGATCGGTGTCACCGCACGGGTCCGCGTGGTCGCCTTCAACCCGAAACTGATCGACGAAAAAGACCTGCCCAAGTCGGTCATGGAGTTCTCCGATCCGAAATGGCAAGGCAAGGTCGGTTTCGTGCCTACCAGCGGCGCCTTCCAGGAACAGGCTGTGGCAATCATCAAAGTGCACGGCATGGACGCAGCCGAAGAATGGCTGACCGGCTTGCGTGCTTTCGGTAAGACCTACAGCAACAACATGGTTGCACTGAAGGCAGTGGAAAACGGCGAAGTCGCCACCGTGCTGGTGAACAACTATTACTGGTTCGCCTTGCAGCGTGAAAAAGGCCAGCTCGATTCGAAACTTCATTATTTCACCGGCGGCGACGTCGGTGGGCTGATCACTGTTTCCAGTGCGGCCGTGCTGAAATCCAGCAAGCATCCAAAAGAAGCCCAGCAATTTCTCGCCTACATGGCCAGCGAAGAGGGTCAGCGCGTTATCACTCAGACCACCGCTGAATACCCACTGCACAAAGGCATGGAATCGGATCGTGGGCTCAAGCCGTTTAGCGAGCTCGAAGCACCGAAGGTCACGCCAGCCGATCTCGGCAATGCCGAAGAAGCCCTGGACCTGGAACGTGACGTTGGCTTGAACTGATGAGCGCATCGTTATCAGCTCCCGTCACGCGCGGGGGTTACGTACCGCGGCGCAAGCGGCCATCGATCTGGCTGTTGCTACCGGTTTTGCTGCTGGTGGTACTCAGCCTGTTGCCGCTGGCGTATGTCGGGCTCAAAACCTGGCAGGCCGGTTGGGCCGAGGCGCTGCATTTGTTGTGGCGCCCTTATGTGTTTGGCCTGCTGCGCAACACCCTGGCGCTGATGGTCGGTGTGACGCTCGCCTGTGGCGTGATCGGCCTGTCGCTGGCCTGGCTGCTTGAGCGCAGCAACTTGCCGGGGCGGCGCTTGTGGGGCGTGATTCTGTGCCTGCCGTTCGCGGTACCGGCATTTGTCAGCAGCTTTACCTGGGTCTCGTTGAGCGCTCATTTCGAAGGCTTGGGCGGGGCGATCCTGGTGATGACCCTGTCCAAGTATCCGCTGATCTTTCTGCCGGTCGCGGCGACCCTGCGCAATCTCGATCCCTCCCTCGAAGAATCCGCCCGCACACTGGGGCAAAATCGCTGGGGCGTATTTTTCAGAATCACTCTGCCGCTGCTCTGGCCTTCGTTGCTCGCCGGTTCGCTGCTGATCGCGCTGCACATGCTGGTGGAATTCGGTGCGCTGTCGATCATCGGCTTGCAGACGTTCACCACCGCGATCTATCAACAGTTCGAACTGGAATTCAGTAACGCGAATGCTGCAATGCTTTCCGCCGTGTTGCTGGCGCTGTGTCTGATGCTGCTGTGGTTGGAACTGCGCGTACGCGGCAAGGGCCGACACGTGCGCACCGGTCAGGGCGCGGCCCGGCATGCGGAACAGGTTCGGCTGGGGCCTTGGGCTGCTGTCGGACAACTTTATTGCCTGGCGCTGGCGATCATCGGCAGCGGTATTCCGCTCGGGATGCTCGCGTACTGGCTGGCAGTGGGTTCGTCGGCAGCATTCCCGGTGGCGGCAATCAGCGAGGCGCTGCTCTCCTCCCTGGCGTTGTCACTGGGCGGCGCGGCGCTGTGCCTGGTGCTGGCAGTGCCGGTGGGTTTGTTGGTGGTGCGCTACAAAGGCCAGCTGGCAATCTGGGCCGAACGCTTGCCGTATCTGCTGCATGCACTGCCAGGACTGGTGATCGCGCTTACGCTGGTGTATTTCGCCCTGCACTATGTGCCGGCGCTGTACCAGACTTCTGCGCTGCTGCTGATTGCTTATGCGTTGCTGTTTCTGCCGCTGGCGCAGGCGCCGATTCGTACGGCGCTGAACAAGGCTGCGCCGCAACTGGAAGAGGCTGCACGCACACTGGGGGCGTCGTCCTTCAGTGCGTTTTGCCGGGTGACGTTGCCGATCATCTTCCCGGCATTGGGCGCGGCGTTTGCGCTGGTTTTTCTGGATGCGATGAAGGAATTGACGGCGACGTTGCTGCTGAGCCCGACTGGGCTCAATACGCTGGCGACGGAAGTCTGGGCGCATACCGCGAATGTAGAGTTTGCGGCGGCGGCGCCTTATGCGGCGTTGTTGATTTTGGTGTCGGGGTTGCCGGTTTATCTGCTTACTACCCGGATGTATTTGAGCCGCTGAGACCGCTATCGCGAGCAAGCTCGCTCCCACATTTGATCTATGGTGCTCACAAATCATGTGTTCACAGAAAATCTAATGTGGGAGCGGCGGTGCGACGATTCGACTTGCTCGCGAAGGGGCCAGACCAGAAAACCGATCAGGCCCTGAACTGCCCCAGACTCGCCTTCAACTGCGCTGCCAACCCATCCAGCACCTTGCCGCTGGCCGTGGTTTCCACCACCGCTTGAGCCGCCTTCTCAGCCTGCACATGAATGGTTTCAACCCGACCGCGCACCGCTTGCGCGCCTTGCGCCTGATGCGCCGCTGCCTGCGTTGCCAGACCAATCGCCGCATGAACCTGCTCGACCGACGCCTGCACCGATTGCTGCAACCGCGCACTGTCACGCAGCACCAGCAAACCTTCGCTGGCCTGACGCCCGGCCTGACCGATCGCTGCCACCGCCTCACGCGCACCTTGCTGCAAGGCAACGATGTGCGCCTGAATGTCGCCGGTGGAGCTCTGTGTCTTGCTCGCCAGCGCCCGCACTTCATCGGCCACCACAGCAAACCCGCGACCGGTCTCGCCCGCACGCGCCGCTTCGATCGCCGCGTTCAGCGCCAGCAGGTTGGTTTGCTCGGCGATCCCGTGAATCACCGTCAGCACCACTTCAATCTGCTCACTCTGCTGCGCCAGCCGCTCGATAACTTTCGCCCCGGTATCGACCTGCCCGGCCAACGCCTCGATCAGGCTGCCGACTTTCGCGGAGGTCCGCGTGTTTTCATCCGTGGCCGAACGAATATCCACCACCTGCTGCAAAGCTGCCTGCATGGCATGACTTTCAGACTGGGCTTCGTCAGCCATTTGCGACAACGCACGCAGGCTCTCGGCTACTTCATCGCGCTGCATGCCCGCCGCTTTATCGGCCCCGGCATTGCGTAAAGTCATGGCGCCGATTTCCACGCCAGTGCGTTGAGCCACATCGCCCGCTTCGCGCACAATCGGCTGCAACTTATCCACAAAGCGATTGACCGCCGAGGCCATGTCGCCGATTTCGTCCTTACTGTTGATCTGCACGCGCTTGGTCAGGTCGCCCTCGCCCGCAGCCAGGTCGTCCATGGCAGCGATGAGCAATTTCAAGCGATTGACCACCCGACGGCCCAGCACCACCGCGAGCAACAGCAGCACACCGCTTCCCACCAGCGCCAGACCCATGCCGATGCGCCAGCGCAAGGTCGCCGCAGCTTCCTGCACAGTGCTGGTGGTATTGGCTTTCATTTCAGATGCCGTGGACTGAGCGGACGTCAGACGCGCACGCATCGCCGCGGCACTGTCAGCTGCCGCGCCCTTGAGGCTATCGCCCACCAATTGATCACTGCTGGCGATCAGCGCCGAGAAGCGTTTGTCCAGGGCCGCCAGATCGGTTTCCACCGAGGCGGTCGAGACGCCCATCAAGACCTTGCCGATTTCCACGCCGTTAGGATTGATCGAGGCTTCGAGGTAATAGACCGATGGATCGTTCTTCGCCGCATCCAGCACCTTGTCCAGGGCGCGCTCGCCCTGACCCTTCTCAAGCAGCGCCTTGTTGATCGGGTTCTCGCGGTTGAGGTAGCGCGTCAGATGCTGCCCCGTCGCGTCGTCGTAGACCACGAATAGCACATTGGGATTACGCTGAGCCCGGCGGGCAAATTCGGACAGGGTTGGAACATCGCTGTCCCACATGGCGCGGGGTGCGACCGAAGCCAGAAGCTGCGCCATATCATTGGCGGAGTCCTTCAGATCTTTCTCCAGCGTCGCACGCAGTTGTGCCTGCTCGTCCTTCAATCGCGAGGACAAACCCGCCGTAAGGCGCTGACGAGTACTGATGGAGAGACTGTCGAGGCTCGACGTGACTTCACGCCCTGCCTGCTCAAGCTCACCGGAAAGTTTTTGACTGTCGGCACCCAGGCGCACACCCAGATCGGCTTCCAGTGCGGTCACTGTGCTCCGAGTCAGGGCGACAGCCACCAGCACCTGCACCAACAGTGCGATACCAAGGGTAACGAACACAGGCCGTAATAGACGGCTTTGTAACAGTGAGAGAACGGCCGACACTTAGAATCCCTCTGCTTTAACGCCATTAAATTGATGGCACGCTAGAAGCGATGCGCTTAATGAAGTTCACAGCAAGGGTCGTGCCGTCCGACAGACAGAAACGACAAAGGCCCCAATTAAGGGGCCTTTGTGTTTTACATCAACGACTTATTAAGCGAACGGGTGACGCAGAACGATGGTTTCGTTGCGGTCCGGGCCCGTCGAAATAATGTCAATCGGCGCACCGACCAACTCTTCAACGCGTTTGATGTAGTTGCGTGCAGCCTGTGGCAGCTCTTCCAGGGTCTTGGCACCGACGGTGGATTCGGTCCAGCCCGGCATCTCTTCGTACACCGGCTCCAGGCCGATATAGCTGTCGGCGTCAGTCGGTGCGTCGATCACTGCACCATCCTGGTTCTTGTAGCCAACGCAGATGTTGATGGTTTCCAGACCGTCCAGCACATCCAGCTTGGTCAGGCACAGGCCCGAGATGCTGTTGACGTCGATAGCGCGACGCAGGATCACGGCATCGAACCAACCGCAACGACGGGCACGACCGGTGGTAGCGCCGAACTCGTGGCCACGCTTGGCCAGGAAAGCACCCACGTCATCGAACAGCTCAGTCGGGAACGGACCCGAACCAACACGAGTGGTGTAAGCCTTGGTGATGCCGAGGATGTAATCCAGGTACATCGGACCAAAACCCGAACCGGTAGCGATGCCGCCCGCGGTGGTGTTGGAGCTGGTGACGTACGGGTAAGTACCGTGGTCAATGTCCAGCAGGGAGCCTTGGGCGCCTTCGAACATGATGTCTTTGCCAGCGCGACGCAGTTCGTGCAGCTCAGCGGTGACGTCGAGCATCATCGGCTTCAGCAGCTCGGCGTATTCCATGCACTCGTCGAGTGTTTTCTGGAAGTCGATCGCAGGCTCTTTGTAGTAATTGACCAGAACGAAGTTGTGGTAATCCAGCAACTCGCCCAGCTTGGCGGCGAAACGCTCGCGGTGGAACAGGTCACCGATGCGCAGGCCACGACGTGCAACCTTGTCTTCGTACGCCGGACCGATGCCACGACCGGTGGTGCCGATCTTCAGCTCGCCACGGGCCTTTTCACGCGCCTGGTCCAGCGCTACGTGATAGGACAGGATCAGCGGGCAGGACGGGCTGATACGCAGGCGCTCGCGCACCGGTACGCCTTTCTCTTCCAGCTTGATGATTTCCCGCAGCAGAGCGTCGGGGGCAACCACCACGCCGTTGCCGATCAGGCACTGCACGCCTTCGCGCAGCACGCCCGACGGGATCAGGTGCAAGACGGTTTTTTCGCCATCGATCACCAGGGTGTGACCAGCGTTGTGGCCACCCTGGTAGCGCACTACGGCGGCAGCATGTTCGGTCAGCAGATCAACGATCTTGCCTTTGCCCTCATCACCCCATTGGGTGCCCAGGACTACGACATTCTTACCCATAACACTTGTCCTCATTCGCGCAAACTTGGTGCCGGCCGCGGCCGGCAGGAAAACTCAAGAAGCCAGTGGCGATACTTGCCAAAGCCCGTTCTGCTGAATCAATTGCCGGTCGCAGTCCGCTTCACGGGCGGCGGCCAAAGGTTGTCCAGGCAACGCCTGAACGACACGCTGACCCTCACTGCGCAACTGGCAAACCTGCTGCCAGAGTGCCGCATCCGTACTGTCAGGCATCCAGATACCGCCAGACGGTAATTCGATCTCAGCACGCCCCAGGGTCACCAGGGTTTTCAAATCGGTAGAGAAGCCGGTTGCCGGACGGGCGCGACCGAAGTCGGCACCGATGTCGTCGTAACGACCGCCCTGAGCAATGGACTGGCCAACACCCGGTACGAACACCGCAAACACCACACCGGTATGGTAGTGGTAGCCGCGCAACTCGCCCAGGTCGAAATACAACGGCAACTCAGGGAAACGCGTGGACAGGCGTTCGGCAATCGCCAGCAAGTCGTCCAGAGCGGCCAGTACCGGTGCCGGCGCATTCGCCAGACGCTCGCGGGCAGCGCTCAATACTTCACGGCCGCCACACAGGTCGACCAGCGCCCGCAACATGCCCGACAGATCGGCAGGCAAGCCTTCGGTCAAGGTAATGACCTCGTCGATGGCTTTACGTTGCAACGCATCGAACAACTGTTGTTCGACTTCACCGGACAAACCGGCGGCGCGAGCCAGGCCGCGGTAGATACCGACATGACCGAGGTCCATGTGCACATCCGGCACATCGGCCAGTTGCAGCATAGCCAACATCAGGCTGATGACTTCCACGTCGCTGCTCGGGCTGGCATCGCCGTACAACTCGGCACCCAGCTGGATCGGGCTGCGCGAGGACGACAAGGCGCGCGGCTGAGCGTGCAGGACGCTACCGGCATAGCACAGACGGCTCGGGCCTTCGCGACGCAAGGTGTGCGCATCGATGCGCGCCACTTGCGGCGTGATGTCGGCACGGAAACCCATCTGCCGGCCCGATTGCGGGTCGATGACCTTGAAGGTACGCAGATCGAGGTCCTGGCCCGCGCCGGTCAGCAGGGATTCCAGGTACTCGATATGGGGAGTCACGACAAACTCGTAACCCCAGCTCTGGAACAGATCCAACACCTGACGACGCGCAATTTCAATTCGCGCCGCCTCTGGTGGCAGTACTTCTTCGATGCCATCTGGCAGCAGCCAGCGGTCTACCGTTGCCATTACGCCATTCCCCTATAATCCGGGCGGCCAGCCTTTGGGCGAGCCTTGAGTGAAGCAGAAAATGATCGGCTCATGTGTACAAACCACGCGCATGAACAACAAGGCGAAAAGCCTGAAATCAGCTTCGCCAACCACTTTCCTCGAAAAACCAGTCGAGTCATTCAACTCGGACGCCTGCATAAAAACAGCAATCAAACGTGCAGACGCAAAAAAGCCGGGAATTTCCCGGCTGCCGCATCATACACACGTTTTCCCAAAGGATCACCCCGCCCGAGGCGTTAGCCGCCAGGCGGGGGATGATTCAGGTCAACGTCGTATCAAGGCTTGGCTTTTTCCAGGTAACGGAAGAAGTCGCTGCTTGGGTCCAGGACCATGACGTCGGATTTGTTCGCGAAGCTTTCACGGTAGGCACGCAGGCTACGGTAGAAACCGTAGAACTCCTGATCCTGGCCGTAGGCCTTGGAGTAGATCGCAGCCGCCTGGGCATCACCGTCACCGCGAACCTCTTCAGATTCACGATAGGCTTCAGCCAGCAACACGCGGCGTTGACGATCAGCGTCGGCACGAATGCCTTCCGACAGTTCGTTACCCTTGGCGCGGTGCTCGCGAGCTTCACGCTCACGCTCGGAACTCATGCGCTCGAACACGCTGCGGTTCACTTCTTTTGGCAGATCGATAGCCTTGACCCGAACATCGACAACTTCGATGCCCAGCTCTTTTTCCGCCATCTTGTTCAGCGAAGCGGTGATATCGGTCATCAACGCATCGCGCTCACCGGAAACCACTTCGTGCAGCGTGCGCTTACCGAACTGGTCACGCAGGCCCGACTCCAGACGACGGGAAAGTCGCTCGTCAGCAATCTGCTTGAGGCCGGAAGTCGCGGTGTAGAAGCGCTCGGCATCTTTCACGCGCCACTTGGCGTAGGCATCAACCATGACGGCTTTCTTTTCCAGCGTCAGGAAGCGTTGTGTCGGTGCATCCAGCGTCATCAGTCGTGCGTCGAATTTGCGCACCTGGTTAACGTAAGGCACTTTCACATGCAGGCCCGGCTGAACATCAGTCTGGACCACACGACCGAACTGCAGCAGCACCGCACGCTCGGTCTGAGCCACGATGTAGAAGCAGTTCCAGGCAGCGATCGCCACGACGACGCCGACAATAAGGGCGATCAGCGATTTATTGCTCATCAGCGACTCTCCCTGGTGCGTGCTTGCTGTTGCTGCAGATCGACTGCACGCACATTCGCTTCATTGCTGGTGGCTGCCGCGCCGGTCACCGGAGTGCTGGTGTTGCGACCGCTTTCGACCATCTTGTCCAGCGGCAAGTACAGCAGATTGCTCTGGCCATTCTTGTTGCCGGTCACGAGAACCTTGCTGGTATTGCTGAAGACTTCCTGCATGGTGTCCAGGTACAGACGCTGACGGGTCACTTCAGGTGCCTTGCGATATTCGCTCACCAGCTTGGTGAAGCGATCAGCCTCACCCTTGGCGCGCGAGACGGTTTCGTCACGGTAACCATTGGCATCTTCGATGATGCGCTGGGCCTGACCACGGGCTTCCGGCACGACGCCGTTGGCGTAGGTTTCAGCCTGGTTACGCGAACGCTGCTCGTCTTCACGGGCGCGGATCACGTCATCGAAGGCTTCCTGCACTTCACGCGGTGCGGCTGCGCTCTGTACGTTGACCTGAGTGACGGTGATGCCGGTGCGGTATGTATCCATGAAGCGTTGCAGACGCTCCTTGATTTCGCTGGCCATCAATTCACGACCTTCGGTCAGCACCTGATCCATAGCGGTGGAACCCACCACGTGGCGCAAGGCACTTTCGGTCGCGTGCTGCAGGCTGATTTCCGGCTGATCGACGCTCAGCACGAAGTCCTGCAGGTTGCTGATCTTGTACTGCACGGTCAGCGGCACTTCGACGATGTTCTCGTCTTCAGTCAGCATTTGACCCTGCTTGGTATAGGCACGCTCACGCGTGACGTTTTCCAGGTACTTGCGATCGATCGGCGGGAAATAGATGTTCAGGCCCGGGCCGACGGTTTCGTAGTACTTGCCGAAGCGCAGCACCACGGCTTGCTCCTGCTCGTCGACTACATAGACCGCGCTGTACAGCCACACGGCCGCCAACACGACCAGGCCGATGCCGAGCAGACCGCCGAAGCCGCCACTCCTGCCCGAACCACCGCCGTCATCACCGCGTTTCTTACCACCACCGAACAACCCATTCAGGCTTTCCTGCAGCTTTCGGAAGGCCTCGTCGAGATCCGGTGGTCCCTTGCGGTCGCCGTTATTGCGGCGCTTGCCACCCCAAGGATCCTGATTATTCGAGTTGCCACCCGGCTCATTCCAAGCCATAGCGCTCTCCATCTGATAAAGCAAAGACGCACCCACGGCGCGCCGACCAATGCTACAGAATGCCCGTCACCGCGGCACAACCGCTTTTCCAGGCTTTTATTGCAAAGTGTGTTGCTCGATGAACTCTGTCGGCACAACGCCTTCACGGCTGACCAGCCGATTGAGCTCCGAACGGGGCAATCGAACGGCCAGCAAGCTGACACCTTCTTCGTCGTGTTCTTCTTTTTGCACCGCACCGAGCTCGAAAAACTGCGCACGCAGTCGAGCGAATCGTTGCGGCAAGCGCAAGGTACCGATAAACAACTCACTGCCCAGCAACTCGGCAATGGCTTGCTCAAGCAATTCCAGACCACTGCCATCACGCGCCGACAGCCAGACCCGTTGAGGCTTGCCGTTTTCGTCGCGCTGGATTTGTGGCTCAACGCCTTCAAGCAAATCGAGTTTGTTATAGACCTCGAGGATCGGCAAGTCCTGGGCACCGATCTCGCCCAACACCACCATCACCTGCTCGATCTGCAACATGCGATCCGGTTCGGCCGCATCGATCACGTGCAACAACAGGTCGGAGTTGCTCGACTCTTCGAGGGTAGACCGAAATGCTTCGACCAGCTTGTGGGGCAAGTGGCGAATGAAACCCACAGTGTCAGCCAGGACAATCGGCCCCAGGTCGTCCAGTTCCAGACGGCGCAAGGTCGGGTCCAGCGTGGCAAACAACTGGTCAGCCGCGTACACGTCGGATTTCGTCACGTTATTGAAGAGCGTGGATTTACCGGCGTTGGTATACCCCACCAAAGACACGGTAGGGATATCCGCACGCATACGGCCACGTCGCGACTGTTCGCGCTGGCTGCGTACTTTTTCCAACCGGCCTTTGATCTGCCGCAGGCGAACTCGCAGCAAACGGCGGTCGGTTTCCAGTTGGGTTTCACCCGGGCCACGCATGCCGATACCGCCACCTTGACGCTCAAGGTGAGTCCAGCCACGAACCAGCCGGGTGCTCATGTGGTCAAGCTGGGCCAGTTCTACCTGGAGCTTGCCTTCATGGGTACGGGCGCGTTGGGCGAAAATATCGAGAATCAGACCGGTGCGGTCGATCACGCGACACTCGAAAACACGTTCGAGGTTACGTTCCTGACTGGGCGTGAGGATGTGATTGAAGATCACCAGATCTGCCTTTTCGGCATGGACCAGGTCGCGTAGTTCCTCGACCTTGCCGCTACCGATCAGGAATTTGGCGGTTGGCCGATGACGCGGCACGTTAAAAAACGCAACGGTCTCGGCGCCGGCCGAATTAGCCAATTCCTGAAACTCCTGCGGATCTTCGCGCGCCTCAGGGTCCTGTCCATCCAAGTGAACGAGGATCACTCGCTCACCACCACCGTGGCGCTCAAAGAACAAAGGAGACTCCTATCAGGCGTTACCTGGCTCAGCGTCACCTGCTTCGGATTCGGTTGCGCTAGGCAGACGAATTGGACGAACCGGCACCACTGTAGAGATAGCGTGTTTGTAAACCATCTGGCTGACGGTGTTTTTCAGCAGGATAACGAACTGGTCGAAAGACTCGATCGTGCCTTGCAGTTTGATCCCGTTGACCAGGTAGATGGAAACCCCCACTTTCTCTTTACGTAAAGTATTCAAGTAAGGGTCTTGTAGCGAATGCCCTTTTGACATGTGCCGCACTCCTTTAAGGATTCAATATAAAAAATAGGTAAACAAATAGCTTGGGGCCGTCACACCCCCAAGGATAGACGGCAATTGCAAGGACTCAGCTCAATATGGAGATGGTCCCAAGGTATTTCAAGGCGCGCGGCAGATTGTCGCAATCGAGGCTGTCCAACCAGTGTAAATCAGCCCAACTGCGCAGCCAGGTGAACTGGCGCTTTGCCAATTGGCGCGTGGCAATGATTCCACGCTCCTGCATCTCGGCTTGCGTCAGCTTGCCATCCAGGTAGTCCCAGACTTGTCGGTAGCCTACTGCACGTATAGACGGCAACCCGGCATGCAGGTCACTTCGCTTACGCAGGGCTACGACCTCGTCAATGAATCCCTGTTCCAACATATTCGTGAATCTTTGTTTAATTCGCTCGTGCAATACCTGGCGATTTGCCGGGGCAATGGCCAAGTTCGCGACAGTATAGGGCAATTGTTGCAGTCCCGAGGCGGCTGCTTCAGTACTTTGCGCAGATTGTCGCAACCTTAGTGCAGTCATGCTCTGACCGCTGACGCGATAAACTTCCAGTGCTCGACTGAGTCGCTGTGGATCGTTCGGATGAATACGCGCGGCGGATTTCGGATCAATGACCGCCAGTTGATCGTGCAGGGCTTGCCAGCCAAGGCGTGCAGCTTCTTCTTCGATCTGTGCGCGGACGTCCGGATCTGCCGCTGGCATGTCTGCCAGACCTTCAACCAAAGCCTTGTAATAGAGCATTGTGCCGCCCACCAGCAGCGGAATTTTGCCCCGCGCGGTGATCTCGGCCATGGCTTCGAGGGCATCACGACGGAAATCTGCGGCCGAATAGCTCTCTGCCGGGTCGAGAATATCGATCAACCGGTGTGGAAACTCAGTCAGAAGCTCTTTTGAAGGCTTGGCGGTGCCGATATCCATACCACGGTAGACCAGCGCCGAATCGACGCTGATCAGCTCGCAAGGCAAGACTTTGGTGAGTTCGATGGCCAGGTCGGTCTTGCCGGCGGCGGTCGGCCCCATCAGGAAAATCGCAGGAGGGAGCTGGTTCATCAACGACCGCGCAAGAACAGTTTGTCCAGATCGTCCAGGCCCAGTTGGGTCCAGGTCGGTCGGCCATGGTTGCATTGACCGCTGCGTTCGGTGTTTTCCATATCCCGCAGCAGACCGTTCATTTCCGGCAGGGCCAGACGCCGATTCGCACGAATCGCGCCGTGGCAGGCCATGGTGCCGAGCAATTCGTTCAGGTGCGCCTGAATCCGGTCGCTGGTGCCGTATTCCATCAAGTCCGCCAGAACGTCACTGACCAATCGATTGGCTTCAGCTTGCTTGAGCAAGGCCGGGATCTGCCGGATGGCCAGGGATTCCGGGCCCAGACGTTGCAATTCAAAGCCCAGACGCTGGAACCACGCGACGTGTTCTTCGGCGCAATCGGCTTCACGCTGACTGACCGCCAGGGACTCCGGCACCAGCAGCGGCTGACCGCTCAGGCCTTCGCTGGCCATGGCGATTTTCAGGCGTTCGTACATGATCCGCTCGTGAGCGGCATGCATGTCCACCAGCACCAGACCCTGGGCGTTTTCCGAAAGAATGTAGATGCCTTTGAGCTGCGCCAGTGCATAACCCAGCGGCGGAACATCGTCCTGCCCGGCCGGAAGTGCGACAGCATTCGCTTCTGGCAACGGCGCAAAGAACTCCCGGTAGGCAGCCTGAGCTTCAGCCACAGGCACACCCGATTGAGGCCGCGGAGAGTACTGATATTGATAACCGGCACCAGCGCCCGAGCCGGCCGGCGTATTGAACGACGGCTGGGCCTGAGGCTGCTCCAGCAAGGCATTGGCCGCCAGACGCATTTCGCCCTGAGGACCGAACTCGCCAGCATCAATGCCGGTGGGTCGAACGATGGCCGTCGCGACAGGCGCGGCCAGATGGTCTTCCGGCCGCACATCGCCCAAGGCGCGGTGCAGGGTGCCATAGAGGAAATCGTGAACCATGCGCCCGTCACGGAAGCGCACTTCGTGCTTGGTCGGGTGCACGTTGACGTCAACGCCGGCCGGATCGACTTCGAAAAACAGCACGAACGTCGGGTGCCGACCATTGAACAGCACGTCGCGATAGGCCTGGCGCACCGCGTGGGCCACCAGTTTGTCGCGTACCGCTCGGCCATTCACAAAGAAATACTGCAAGTCTGCCTGGCTGCGGTTGAACGTCGGCAAGCCGACCCAGCCCCACAAATGCAAGCCATTGCGCTCGATCTCGATCGGTAGCGCCTGCTCGAGGAAACCCGAACCGCAAATCGCCGCCACACGCCGGGCACGGGCCGCGTCATCATGGGCTTCATGCAGGCTGAGGATGGTTTTGCCGTTGTGGCGCAAATGGAACGCCACGTCGAAGCGCGCCAACGCCAGACGCTTGATCACTTCTTGCAGGTGATCGAATTCGGTTTTTTCGGTTTTGAGAAACTTGCGTCGCGCCGGGGTGTTGAAGAACAGGTCGCGCACTTCCACCGAAGTGCCCACCGGATGGGCCGCCGGCTGCACGCGAGGCGCCATGTCCCGGCCTTCGGTTTCAACCTGCCAGGCCTGATCGGCCTCTTTAGTGCGAGAGGTGAGGGTCAGACGCGCCACGGAGCTGATGGATGCCAGGGCCTCACCGCGAAACCCGAGGCTCATGACCTGCTCGAGGTCTTCCAGATTGCGGATCTTGCTGGTGGCGTGACGCGCCAAAGCCAGCGGCAGGTCATCGGCAGAAATGCCGCTGCCATCGTCGCGCACCCGCAGCAGCTTGACGCCGCCCTGCTCCACATCGACATCGATGCGCTTGGCACCGGAGTCGAGGCTGTTTTCCAGCAGCTCCTTGATCACCGAAGCCGGGCGCTCAACCACCTCACCGGCGGCAATCTGGTTCGCCAGTCGCGGGCTGAGCAGCTCGATGCGAGCCGTGTTGGTCAACACCTGGTTCATTCTTTGGCCGCCAGTTCAGTGCCGGGAATGGTCAGGGTCTGACCGATTTTCAGCTCGTCACTCTGCAAGTTGTTGGCGCTGCGCAGGGTGGCCGGGGACACCTGATAACGCACGGCAATCATCGCCAGCGTTTCGCCCGGGCTTACCCGGTGGTCACGCGGGCCTTGGGCAATCTTGCCGGAATCACGCAGCCAGGCAATGTAAGTGCCCGGTGGCGGGTTCTGTTGGAAGAACTGGCGCACACCGGCGCTGATGGAACGCGCAAGGGCCTGCTGGTGGCTCGCCCCGGACAACTTGGACGCTTCATTGGCATTGGAGATAAAGCCTGTTTCCACCAGGATCGATGGAATGTCCGGCGATTTCAGCACCATGAACCCGGCCTGCTCCACCCGCTGTTTGTGCAACGGCGTGACCCGGCTGATGTTGCTCAAGACCTTTTGGCCAACATCCAGACTCGAAGTCAGGGAAGCGGTCATCGACAGGTCGAGCAACACGCCGGCCAGCATGCGGTCTTTGTCGTCGAGGCTGACGCTGCCAGCACCACCGATCAAGTCGGAACGGTTTTCGCTGTCGGCCAGCCACCGGGCGGTTTCCGAGGTGGCGCCGCGATCGGACAAAGCGAACACCGACGCACCGAAGGCTGCCGCAGACGGCGCGGCGTCGGCATGGATCGAGACGAACAGGTCGGCGCCTTTCTTGCGGGCGATTTCAGTACGGCCACGCAGCGGAATAAAGTAGTCGCCGGTGCGGGTCAGTTCGGCGCGGAAGCCTTTCATGCCGTTGACCTGACGCTGCAGTTCGCGTGCGATGGCCAGTACCACGTCTTTTTCACGCTGACCGCGAGAGCCGGAGGCACCCGGGTCTTCGCCGCCGTGGCCGGCATCGATGACCACAACGATGTCGCGCTTGCCGGCCGGGGCTGGCGGCAGCTTCACCGCGGGCTCCACCGGCGTGACCGGTACCGGGGCTACTGTCGCGACGTTGGTCGGCGCCGGAATTGGCGCGGCGTCGGCGGCGCTATCGAACAAGTCGACCACCAGACGATTGCCGTACTGGGCGTTTGGCGCCAGTGTAAAACTTTTCGGCGTCACGGCTTTTTTCAGGTCGATGACTACCCGCAGATCGGTCGGCGTACGTTGAGCCGAGCGCATGGCGGTGATCGGAGTGTTCGAGCTGTTGACGTTCAGCGGCGCCCCCAGTGACGCGCCATTGATGTCGATGACCAGCCGATCCGGGGCGGTCAGGGTAAAGACACTGTGCTGGACAGGACCGCTCAGGTCGAACACCAGTCGTGTGTTGTCCGGAGCCCGCCACAGGCGAACGCTGTTGACCTTTGTCTCGGCCACAGCGTCGACGGTCACCGCCAAAAACAACAATCCTACGGCAGCTACCATCGCGCGAAAGCGCATACCTAACCCCATCATTTAATTGGTTTCCAATGCCAAAGCGGCACACCACAACTCGCCACGCGAGCCCTGGGACAAAATTTTCAGCGAACGCCCGCCATCTTGCGGGCTAATGGTAATGGTCAGGTCGGGCTTTGGCAAAAAGCCTGCACCCTTTTCGGGCCACTCGATCAGGCACAACGCGTCGTCTTCGAAGTAGTCGCGGATGCCGAGGTACTCCAGCTCCTCAGGGTCGACCAGGCGATAGAGGTCGAAATGGAAGGCCCGGATGTCACCAATCTCGTAGGGTTCGACCAAGGTAAACGTAGGGCTTTTTACCGACCCTTTATGCCCCAGCCCTCTGATGATGCCCCGGGACAGCGTGGTTTTCCCCGCGCCCAGATCTCCCTCGAGAAAAATCAGACCGTGCCCTTCGGTGGTTTGTGCGATGCGTGCGCCAAATGCGGTCATCGCCTCTTCATCAGCCAGGTACAGGGTTACTTCAGACACGGTGCTTGCTCCTCCAACAACTGACGAATGGCTGGAATCAGATCACTGGCCGCCAGCCCACGGCCCGATTTACCTTCTTGCGCGCCGGCATTGGCGTGCAGCCAGACGGCCAGGCAGGCGGCGTCGAACGCCTCCATGCCTTGAGCCAGCAACGCGCCGACCAAACCGGCCAGCACATCACCCAAACCGGCGGTGGCCATGGCCGGATGGCCCTGATGACACAACGCCAGGCGCCCATCGGGGCTGGCGATCAGGCTGCCGGCGCCTTTCAGCACCACGACAGCTGTATATTTTTTGCTCAATTCGTGAGCCGCCGCAGGACGATCGGCCTGCACTTGGGCAGTGCTCATCCCCAACAAGCGCGCCGCTTCGCCCGGATGCGGAGTGATCACACAATCCTTGGGCAAGCTCATGTGCTCTGTGGCCAGCAGATTCAATGCGTCGGCGTCCCAGACTTGCGGCAGCGGCGCGTTGGCAGCCGCCGACAAAAGGCTGCGGCCCCAGGAAGCCTGACCTAAGCCTGGGCCGACCACCAGCACGGAAACCTTTTGCAGCAGTTCCATCAGTTGATTGGCCGACGAAGTGCCCAACACCATGGCTTCGGGGATTCTCGCCAGGGCGGCCGGAACATGCTCACTGCGCGTCGCCACGGACACCATGCCCGCACCGCTACGCAGGGCACTTTGCGCGCTCAGCAGGATGGCGCCGCCAAAGCCGCGATCACCGCCAATCAGCAGGACGTGGCCGAATTTGCCTTTATGGGAAGTTGGAGCCCGGCCCGCCAGACGCGGCAAGGAACTGGCCGTCAGGCGACGTGCGCTGATGGCGACTCCGTCAAACGACTCGGGGGAGGCTTGCAGATCGTTGAACACCAACTCGCCGACCACGTCTGCAGCATCGCCGGTGAACAGACCCAGTTTCAGGCCGATGAATGTCACCGTCAGGTCAGCCCGCACCGCAGCGCCGAGTATTCGGCCGGTATCAGCGCACAACCCCGAAGGGATATCCACCGCCGCAACCGGCAGCCCGCTGCCGTTGATCGCTGCAATGACGCCCGCGTAGGGCTCTCGCACCTCTCCCGTCAGACCGGTGCCGAGCAAGCCATCCAGCACAATACCGCGCAACTCGGACTGTGCACTAAAGGCTTGAACCGCGACGCCCTCAGACACCGCCTCAGCATGGGCCAATGCCGCGTCACCCTGTAAACGCTTGGGATCACCGGCCGCCAGCACCCGCACATGCCAGCCCGCACGTCGGGCCAGCACGGCCACCAGATAACCGTCGCCGGCGTTATTGCCGTGGCCGGCCACGACACTCAATTCATTCGCCGACGGCCAATGACGGACCAGCGCACGCCAGGTCGCCCGCGCCGCGCGCTGCATCAATTCGAAGCCCGGCGTGCCGGCCGCAATCAGGCTCGCATCGAGGGCTCGCACTTGCGCGGCGCTATACAGCGCGTCGGGTAAATCATCTTTAGTGTGCGGCATGCGTCTTCGGGCTCCGATGTCTGGCAGAATTATACGCACCTCAGCTCCGGTTTCTCTCGTCTCATGCCCGCAATTACCACAGACCTGCCCGCCCTCGCCCAATCCATCAAGGACTGGGGCCGCGAGCTGGGCTTTCAGCAAGTTGGCATCAGCGGCCTCGACCTGGCCGAGCATGAGCAGCACCTGGAGCGCTGGCTCGCGGCCGGCTACCACGGCGAAATGGACTACATGGGCGCCCACGGCAGCAAACGCTCACACCCGGAAGAGCTGGTGCCCGGCACGCTTCGGGTCGTTTCCCTACGCATGGACTACCTGCCGGGCGACACCGAAATGGCCAAACGTCTGGCACAACCGGAAAAAGCCTACGTCTCGCGCTATGCCTTGGGCCGCGATTACCACAAATTGATCCGTAAACGCGTGCAACAACTGGCCGATAAAATTCAGGCCGAGATCGGCCCGTTTGGTTTCCGCGCCTTCGTCGACAGCGCGCCGGTACTGGAAAAAGCCATCGCGGAACAGGCCGGTCTTGGCTGGATCGGCAAAAACACCCTGGTCTTGAATCGCAAGGCCGGCAGTTATTTCTTTCTCAGCGAACTGTTCGTCGACCTGCCGCTGCCGGTTGATCCGCCACACAGCACCGAACATTGCGGCCGCTGCACGGCGTGCCTCGACATCTGCCCAACCAACGCCTTCGTTGGCCCTTATGTACTCGACGCCCGACGCTGCATCTCCTACCTGACAATCGAATTGAAAAGTGCGATCCCGGAGGATTTGCGGCCATTGATCGGCAATCGAGTGTTCGGTTGCGATGACTGCCAGATTGTCTGCCCATGGAACCGCTTCGCCCGTCCGTCCGGGGAAAGCGACTTCAAGCCACGGCACAATCTGGACAACGCGGAGTTGGCCGAGCTGTTCATGTGGGACGAGGACAAGTTTCTCAGCAGCACCGGAGGTTCGCCGTTACGCCGAGCGGGTTACGAGCGCTGGCTGCGAAACCTTGCCGTAGGCCTGGGGAACGCGCCATCAAGCATTCCGGTGCTGGAAGCGCTGAAGGCGCGTCGGGACTATCCGTCAGAGCTGGTGCGTGAGCATGTCGAGTGGGCGTTGAAGCAACACGGACTTGTGTAGGAGCTGTCGAGTGAAACGAGGCTGCGATCTTTTGATTTTTGCTTCTTAAAAACCAATTCAAAAGATCGCAGCCTCGTTTCACTCGACAGCTCCTACAAGAGATCCGGTGGTTTCAGGCTTCGTCGTTATAAACGAACTTCGGCATTTCCCAATGAAACCGGATCGCCAGTAACCGCAGCAGGAAGCCACCAAACAAGGTGATCAGAATCGCCTGTTCGCCGGGCAGTTGCAGATAGATGCAGAGCATGTAGCACCACGCCGCAGCGAACGAGACGCTGGCGTAGAGTTCGCGGCGGAAGATCAGCGGGATGTCGTTGCAGAAGATGTCGCGCAGGATGCCGCCGAAAACCCCGGTGATTACACCGCTGACGGATGCTACGAGCATGCCGTGGCCCATTTCCAGCGCGGTCATGCAGCCGATCAGGGTGAATGCCACCAGGCCCACGGCGTCAAGCACCAGAAACAGCGAGCGCAGGTGGCGCATCCAGCGCGCAGCGAACACTGTGAACATCGCTGCCACCGAGGTCAGCACCAGGTATTCCGGGTGTTTGACCCACGTCAGCGGGTAGTGACCGAGTAGCACGTCACGCACCGAACCCCCACCCAAAGCCGTGATGCAGGCAATCAGCACCACGCCAAACCAATCCATCCCGCGACGACCGGCAGACAGGGCACCGGTCATGGCTTCGGCGGTAATGGCGATCAGGTAAAGCATCAGCAACATGGTGGCGGTCCTTGCAAGAAGGCGCGCAGTCTACTCACTTCACTGAGGCCCCAAAAGAGGGCAGCCGTTACGCGCCCCCTGTAGGAGCTGTCGAGTGAAACGAGGCGGCGATCTTTTGATCTTGTTTTAAAAGCAAAATCAAAAGATCGCCGCCTCGTTTCACTCGACAGTTCCTACAGGGACCGGGTTGCCGGATCAGAACTTGATGAAATGCTTGCGGTAGTGCTGCAGCTCGGCGATCGATTCGCGAATGTCGTCCAGGGCCAGGTGAGTGCTGCCCTTTTTGAAGCTGTCGCGCACGTCCGGCGCCCAGCGTGCGGCCAACTCTTTCAGCGTCGAGACGTCGAGGTTGCGGTAGTGGAAGAAGCTTTCCAGGGATTTCATGTGGGTATAAAGGAAGCGACGGTCCTGGCAGATGCTGTTGCCACAGATCGGCGACTTGCCCTTCGGCACCCATTTTTCCAGGAAGGCGATGGTTTCGGCTTCGGCTTCGGCCATGCTGATGCGGCTGTCGCGAACGCGCTGGGTCAGCCCGGAGCCGCCGTGTTGACGGGTGTTCCACTCGTCCATGCCGGCGAGAATTTCGTCGCTGTGGTGGATAGCGATCACCGGACCTTCGGCCAAGGTGTTCAGGTCACTGTCCGTGACGATGGTGGCCATCTCGATGATGACGTCGGTATCAGGGTTCAGACCGGTCATTTCCAGGTCGATCCAGATCAGATTCTGCGGGTTTTGCATGTGTCGGCTCCTAGGCAATGCTGCGCAGTTTAGCCTAGGCCGGTGGCCGGGCGTGCTAAACTCGCGGCCGTTTTACCTAATCGCTGCATTCTTGATACGGAACACCCATGGCCAAACGCCAACTCAATCGTCGTCAAAACTGGCGCATCGAAAAGATTCAAGGCGAACGCGCTGCCCGCGCCGCCAAACGCGAGTCCTCGGCTGTCGAGGCACTTGAGGGTGGCGATCTGGGTCCGGAACAGACGGGCCTGGTGATCGCGCACTTCGGTGTGCAGGTCGAAGTCGAAGCCCTCGATGGCGAGCTGGCTGGCCAGGTATTCCGCTGTCACTTGCGCGCCAACCTACCGGCGCTGGTGACCGGCGATCAGGTGGTCTGGCGTGCCGGCAACCAGGGTATCGGCGTGATCGTGGCGCAACTGCCGCGTAAAACCGAACTCTGCCGTCCGGACAGCCGTGGTCAGCTCAAGCCTGTCGCGGCTAACGTCGACATGATCGTCATCGTCTTCGCGCCGCTGCCCGAGCCTCACGCCAACTTGATCGACCGTTATCTGGTCGCTGCTGAGCACGCGGGGATTCGTCCGCTGCTGTTGCTCAACAAGTTCGACCTGATCGACGAGCAGAACGCCCCGGCGTTGAATGCCTTGCTCGCGGTTTACCGCACGCTGGGTTACCCGGTGCTGGAAGTCTCGGCGCACCACGGCAACGGCATGGAGCAACTGCAAGAACAGCTGGACGGGCGCATCAGCGTGTTCGTCGGCCAGTCCGGCGTCGGCAAATCCTCGTTGGTCAACAGCCTGTTGCCTGAAGTCGAAGCCCGTGTCGGCCCGCTGTCCGAGTTGTCCGGCCAGGGCACTCACACCACCACGACCGCGCGGTTGTTCCACTTCCCCGGTGGCGGTGAGTTGATCGACTCCCCGGGCATCCGCGAATTCGGCCTGGGCCACGTCAGCCGTGCCGATGTCGAGGCCGGTTTCATCGAGTTCAACGACTTGATCGGCACTTGCCGCTTCCGCGACTGCAAGCACGACCGCGAGCCGGGTTGTGCCCTGCTCAAGGCGTTGGAAGATGGGCGTGTGCAGCAGCAACGGATGAATAGCTATCGCTCGATCATTGCGAGTTTGCCGGAGACTAGCTATTAGGTAGTCCTGATCATTTTCGTGGCGCCGCGAAAATGATCGGCAGACAGCAGAGACAAAAAGCCGCGATTATCTCGCGGCTTTTTTTGGCACGCCCCTCGAGAGGCCGAGTGGAGGTTCTGCGCAGTGGGCAACCCGGCATGGATGCCGGGTTAGCCGCCCCCGGCCATGGATGGCCGATGGCGGCGGGCCCACGGAGCAGGACCGGAGCGAGGGCATGCCGAGCCTAGGCGAGGCACCGAACGAAAGGGGTAAAAGCCCTTGGTTACTTGGGGCTCTTCCAAGTGACCCGCTGTAAAAGCGGAACCGCCAGCGGCCGTTACCGCAGAAATGGATATGTACACACCCAAAACTCACGCCAGCCACAAGGCCGCCATCGCAGGCAAGCCAGCTCCCACAGGACCGTGCCCACGCTGAAAATGAAGTGGCGTCCAAACCAGTGCCGCAAAAAAAAGCCGACATCACTGTCGGCTTTTTTGTGGTCACTGCTTGGGTGGCTCACCCGGTTTCGGTGCCGGGTTATCAAAGAGATTCAAACGCTCACGAAGCTCATGTGCCGGCAACGGTTCTTTATCCGCCGGCAACGCATTCGGATCGACTGGCGTGGCGGGCACTTCGCCCGGGCCGCCCTGCCCTTGCGTCGGCTCGGGAGCCGGTTCCGCACCTTGCGAACCTTCGATGGCACGCTGGGCTTTCTTGGTCAGCACAATAATGTCGATACGGCGATTGACCGGATTGAACGGGTGCTCGCGATCGAACAACGCCGACGAGGCATAACCGACGACGCGCGCCACCTGTGCATCCGGATAGCTACCCGCGACCAGCGCACGACGGGCAGCGTTGGCACGGTTGGCCGAAAGCTCCCAGTTACCAAAGTCACCGGTGCCCGTGTACGGCTTGGCATCGGTGTGGCCGCTGATACTGATCTTGTTCGGCACCGCTTTAATGGTGTCGGCCATGGCCAGCAGGATGTCTTCGAAGTACGGCTTCAGACGGGCACTGCCGGAGTCGAACATCGGCCGGTTTTCGGCGTCCACGATCTGGATGCGCAAACCGTCAGGCGTGATTTCGAAACTGATCTGGTCTTTGAATTTCTTCAGCTGCGGGTTCTCTTCGACCTTGGTCTGCAGTTCTTGCAGCAACAGCTCGAGACGTTCCTTCTCGACCTGCTCGGCCATGCCTTCAACCTGCTCGGCGTCGATGGTCACCTTGTCCGGCTGCGGCTGAGATTTCACCTCGGGGTTGAGGGTGTTCTCCGGCGCCAGGGTCGGCGTGCCGCCCAGGTCGATGATGTACGGCGTGCCGCTTTCGGAAAAGCCGACCGGGTCCTTGAAGTAACCGGCGATGGCGATCTTCTGTTCAGGCGTTGCGGTGGACAGCAGCCACAGCACCAGGAAGAACGCCATCATCGCCGTCGCGAAGTCCGCGAAGGCGATTTTCCAGGCGCCCCCGTGATGCCCGCCGGCGATGCGCTTGACGCGCTTGATGATTATCGGCTGGTTATTTTCCATGACTTAGCGACCGCGAACCGCTTGTTCCAGCTCAGCGAAGCTAGGACGGTGCGCCGGGTACAGAACTTTACGACCGAACTCTACCGCCAGCGACGGCGGCATACCGGAAGCCGAAGCGACCAGCGAGGCCTTGATGGCTTCGTAGACGTTCAGTTCTTCCTTGGCATCGTGGGCCAGGGAATGGGCCAGCGGACCGAAGAAACCGTACGCCGCGAGAATACCGAAGAAGGTACCGACCAGGGCCGCACCCACGTGCAGGCCGATGGATTTCTGGTCGCCTTCACCCAAGGAAGCCATGGTCACCACGATACCGAGTACCGCCGCGACGATACCGAAACCGGGCATGGCGTCGGCAATACCGTTCACCGCGAGGGATGGATGCTCGAGGTCTTCCTTGAGGCTGTAGAGTTCCATGTCGAACAGGCCCTCAAGCTCATGGGGAGCCATGTTGCCGGAGGACATAATCCGCAGGTAATCGCAGATGAACGCGGTCATGCGTTCGTCTTTTAATACCGCAGGGTATTTGGCGAAGATCGGGCTCGCGGAGGCATCTTCGATGTCGCCTTCGATGGCCATCATGCCTTCGCGGCGGCTCTTGTTGAGGATCTCGTAGATCAGACCCAGCACTTCCAGATAGAACGTGTGGTTGAAACGCGAACTGAACATGCCCAAGGATTTCTTGAGCACGTGCATGGTCATGTAACCGGGGTTGGCCTGCAGGAATGCACCAAGGGCCGCACCACCAATAATCATCACCTCGAAGGGCTGAATCAGGGCGGCAATTTTGCCGTGGGAGAGCACGTATCCGCCGAGCACGCTCGCGAATACGACGATGATGCCGATTAATTTAGCCATAGGTAGGAGAGCACTTACTGAGTCGGGTTCAAGGTCATATTCGGAAGTTAAAAAATCTCTTCTTCTACTTATCGGCAAAACTGCGCCAGACTATAGCCAGTTCAGGCGAAAAGCCAATTTGGCCCGCTCCGGGCATAGGTAATGCAGACGATGATCGCGTCCAACCATGGCTAACGAAACGAACGTTCCAACTCCAAAACCAACCACTCTCGAAGGCTGGGTCAAGCTTCTCGATGGCGTGCGCCTACCGGTTCCGCAAGCCAGTCATGACCGTGTCTGCAAGGCCATCGCCAACAGTCGCAGCTCCCTGCGCGATATCGCCGAACTGATACAGGACAGCCCCGCGCTGGCGCTGAGCGTGATTCGCGAAGCCAATCGCCACACCCACGGCAGCATGACCGAGCCTGCGGAAAACCTTGAGGTGGCGATCAATCGCCTCGGTTTGAAGCGCACCGAAGAACTGCTCGCCCGCCTGCCCGCCGAACCGCAGTTAGAAATCCCGGTGGCCCTGCGTCAGCTGCAGCTGATCAGCCAGCACGCGACCCAACAGGCCAACGGTTTTTTCGCCAGTCGCCTGGCGCGGCTGTGGCAGGACATCCACTGGGGCAGCCTGCTGTTTCTCTCGCCGCTCTGGCCGATGGCATTGACTCATCCGCAGTTGCTCGAAGAGTGGGAGCTGCGGGTCATCCATAAAGGCGAGTCGGCGCGCACAGTCGAAAAGCAATTGTTCGGCGCTCGCCTGCTGGATATCTGCCTGGCGCTCGTGGACATCTGGCGCCTGCCGATCTGGGTGCAGCAGGGTTATCGGCTGCTGCTCAACGAGCAGCGTGAGCTGGTGAAAGTGCTGCGCATCGCGCGCGACAGCGATCATCCATTACGCCAGCAGAACCGCCTCGATGACGATCCGACCCTGCGCCGCTGGCTCAATCAACCGGCCAATACGGTGCTGCTGGCCAACGGTCTGGCGCTGTCGGCGCAACAGGCCTGGGACAGTCCACACAGTGAGCGCTGGCAGTACCTGACCAGCCTTTACCTGCAAATGCCGATGGACGAAGTGCAGCAGCAGTTGCACCAACAGGCCGCCAACAGCGCCCGCCATCACGCCATGCCAGACCTTTGGCACCCGGCCGTTTCACTGATCTGGCCGTGGGGTATGAACCGCGTTCACGCCGGATTGCTGCCAGCCCCGGCACCGACTGCCGAAGACCTGGCGAAATGGCGCAGACAGTGTGCCGAGTTGCTGGTCGAGCCGAGTCGCTTTACCAATGCCATGCACTTGACCACGTCTGCCCGGGACGCGTTGGTCGCGTGCGGCATGCGTCGGGTGATGATCCTGATGGCCGACCGCACTCACGCCAATCTGCGAGTGCACCAGACGGCCGGGCTGCCAAAAGAAGTGGCCGGTCTGAACTTCGCCGTCAGCCAGAGCACCGTGCTGCAACGCCTGCTCTCGCAGCAGGCCCAGGTACGCCTGACGCCGGCCAACAACGCACAATTTTCCGCCCTGTTACCGGCCAGCCTGCGCTCACAGTTCGGCGGCGAACACCTGCTGTTGCGCTCATTGGTCAATAATGGTCGGGTGATCATGCTTGTGGTGGCGGATCAGGGCGGCGGGCCGTTCTCTGAAATCACCGTGCAAGCCTTCGGAAAAACCGCGCAGTGCATCGAAAAGGCACTGCACAGCTTTAGTCACCGCGGCCAATGACGCTGCTATACAATCCTCCCCTTTGTGTTCTGGAGACCTCACATGTCTGACTTCTCTGGCTTGCCGATGGTCATCGAGCCGAGCGACTTGCTCCCCCGTCTCGACGCCCGCGATCTGATTCTGGTGGACCTGACCAGCAGCGCCCGCTATGCCGAAGGGCATATCCCCGGTGCGCGTTTTGTCGATCCGAAACGCACGCAACTCGGTCACGCGCCTGCGCCGGGACTGATGCCGCCGCAAGCGGCGCTCGAAGCGTTGTTCGGTGAGCTGGGACACAACCCTGATGCGGTCTACGTGGTCTATGACGACGAAGGCGGCGGTTGGGCCGGGCGCTTTATCTGGCTGCTGGATGTCATCGGCCACAGCAAGTACCACTATGTCGACGGCGGCCTGAAGGCCTGGCTGGCAGAAGGCTTGCCCATGTCGATCCAGATCCCGGCAGCGGTCGGCGGCCCGGTTGCGTTGACCTTGCACGACGAACCCACCGCCACCCGCGAGTACCTGCAAAGCCGTCTCGGTGCCGCCGACCTGGCGATCTGGGACGCACGCGGGCCGCTGGAGTACTCCGGCGAGAAAGTCCTGGCGGCCAAGGCCGGGCACATTCCCGGCGCAGTCAATTTCGAATGGACCGCGGGCATGGATCAGGCGCGTAACCTGCGCATCCGCACCGACATGCCGCAGATCCTGGAAAAGCTCGGGATCAGCAAAGACAAAGAAGTGATTACCCACTGCCAGACTCACCATCGTTCTGGCTTCACCTATCTGGTGGCCAAATCCCTCGGTTATCCGCGGGTCAAAGGCTACGCCGGTTCCTGGGGCGAATGGGGCAACCATCCCGACACCCCCGTAGAGATTTAAGGTTTTTAAGGACAGTTAATGAATAAGCGTTTGTTTATCCTCAGCCAATACCTGCTGCCCCATCACCTGCTGTCGCGACTGGCCGGCTGCATTGCCGAATGCCGCGTGCGCTGGTTCAAGAACGCCTTCACCGCCTGGTTCGCCAAGCGTTATCAGGTGGACATGTCGCAGGCACTGGTCGAAGACCTGACGGCCTACGAGCACTTCAATGCGTTCTTCACTCGCGCCTTGAAGGACGGCGCTCGCCCGCTGGACGAGACGCCAGGCGCGATTCTCAGCCCGGCCGACGGCGCGGTCAGCCAACTCGGCCCGATCGAACACGGTCGTGTGTTCCAGGCCAAGGGTCACAGCTTCAGCGTGCTGGAATTGCTGGGCGGCGACGCTGCCAACGCGGCGCCGTTCATGGGCGGTGATTTCGCGACTATTTATCTGTCGCCGAAGGACTACCACCGCGTGCACATGCCGCTGGCCGGCACCCTGCGCGAGATGGTCTACATCCCGGGCCGGATCTTCTCGGTCAACCAGACCACCGCCGAAAACGTTCCGGAGCTGTTTGCCCGCAACGAGCGTGTGGCGTGCATTTTCGACACCGAGCGCGGGCCGATGGCCGTGGTGTTGGTGGGGGCAATGATCGTTGCGTCGATCGAAACCGTTTGGGCTGGATTGGTCACGCCGCCGAAACGCGAGCTGAAAACCTTCCGCTACGACGAAGCTACCCGCGCGCCGATCCATTTGGAGAAAGGTGCAGAACTGGGTCGGTTCAAACTGGGCTCGACCGCTGTCGTGCTGTTCGGACCTGATCAAGTGAAGTGGGCTGAAGAACTGGCGGCCGGTTCGCCGGTACAGATGGGCCAGGGCATGGGCCTGGCAAAAGCCTGATCACTTCAGCTAAGGCACAGAACCTGTGGGAGCGAGCTTGCTCCCACATTGGGTTGTGGTATTCAAATTCTTAATTGACTGGCATTAACCACTGATCCGCCCTTTCGAACGTCTTCGAAGGGGCGGATGCCACTCGGTGGTGCCGTTACTCTATCTGTCCACGGAAGCCGATCGGCCCTTCGTTGGCGTAGGTATTGGTGCCACTGAGGTTTTTCCCTCCATCACTGGAGGTCACGCTCAACGCCACAACGTTCTGATTATCCCGACCTCCGATGACCCATTTGCCACCCGGATGCCAAGGGGCATCGTTGCCGCCCCACTGATTTTCAACGTTGTACTGGTTCTGGCCCGTGCGCTGAGCCTTGAAGCCAATGGGACCTTCACCCGCATACGTCATGGTGCCGGTAAAACTCTTCCCGCCATCGCCCGATTTGATCTCGATCGCGACAACGTTCTGGTTGTCCCGCGCGCCTAGCGTCCAGTCTCCGCCCGGATGCCAGGGTGCCGAACTACCGCCCCATTGATTTGCCACTACATATCTAGACATAAACTTCATCTCCTTGAAGTTACAAAGAGACCTGCCCTGCGTAGGCAGCAGGCCGTACGACTGTGCGTATCCAGTCGCACGACTGTCAGATTAGTAGTACGCCCGGAGGGCACTCGACTGACAGACAAACGGTATAAATCCATAGCTGCTACAGTTAGGTCATTCACTGCCCATTTCCCGGTTGGAGTTTTTCCACGGCATGAATGAGACCAGCCTCCACCTCCTGCTACGCGCCCCGATCCCGACACAGTTGCGCCTGTCGTTCTGTGAAGCCACCCCGCGTGATCTCAAGCGCTGGATCGCCAATCTGCCCAAAGCCAACATCGGCGAAACCGCTCGCCAGCTGTATCAAGGCTTGAGCGAACTCAACCAGCTGCTCACGCCCAGCGACAATCGCCTGCAATTGCTCGAACTGCTGCGGCCCGAGGTGTATTACGTCTGCAAACACCTTGAGCAGCATTTCCTGCATCAGTCGATTGTCCTCGACGAGCGTTCCCGCAAGATCGCCAACCTCTGTCAGGCGCTGCAAAGTCATTTGGCCATTGGTTATAAACAGATCGTCGTGCGCATCACACCGAAGTTCAGCAAGGACCGTGCGCCGCTGCTGAACCAGGCGCTGCAACGGGCGATCCATTGCCTGAACGGGCCGCTGATTCGCGCGACCAAACTCTATTGCCCGGTGCCGGAAGGCCTTTGGCTGGAACTGCATCAGCTCTATCGGATCGCCTGCGCGCACCGTCTCCAGCACACGAGCCTGCGCGATGAGCTGGCCAGCCAGACGCAAAACCTGAGCATCGAACAGACTTACGTGGTTGCCCTGCTGTTGGGCGCCTCACGCTGCAACCAACTGCGCCAGAACCAGATTGCCCGGGTGGCCGAGGTGCTGGAGCCCTGGAGCCAATGGATCAAGCTGCAACCCGACAAACCGGCCACCGGACTGTTCGCCGTCGTGCCAGACCTCGACACCGGACCGCGTTACCGCACCAAGTTCCGGGCCGAGCAGCAAGAGAGCTTATTGGGGATTGATCCACAGCCGTTGGTCGCGGCGATTGAAGCTCATTTGCAAAAAAACGACAGTTCATCGCCACTGCCCGTGCCGGCAGGGTTAAGCCTGGATACGTTGCAACACCTTCATGCCGCCTGGGGCCAGACTGCCGAGCGCAGTTTCCAGCGCACCGTCGGCCAAGGCACATTGACCCTGTGCATAGGCATGAGCGCGCTGCACTTTTATCTGGGCGGGCAACGCTCATTCAGCGACATCCTGAAAAACCACGGAGCCCGGCCTGCACAATTTTCAGTAACGTCAGTGACCGGCCGGGAAAAGGACCAATGGCACCAGGCCTTCGACGCCGCTCCGCAAGGCAATCCAGACGCTCTATTGCCCTACGAAGAGATCGAATACCCGCAGCTTCAGAATGACGACAGCCACGAAGCATCCGACCGCAATCAGCACTTCCCGACCCATGTCCTGTCAGTGGTCAATCACAGCCCCGGCGGTTACTGCCTGGCCTGGCCCGGCGCAGTGCCCGCCGAGTTACAGGCAGGTGAGATGGTCGGTATCGAGGATTCTGCCGGTCAGGGTTGGAGCATCGCGGTGGTGCGCTGGATCCGCCAGGTGCGCGGCGGTGGCACGCAGATGGGCGTCGAGCAGGTAGCGCCCTGCGCCGAGCCTTGCGGCCTGCAATTGGTGCGCACCCGTGATGACCACAGCCAATACCTTCGCGGTCTGTTGCTGCCGCAAATCAGCGCCATCGACGCGCCGGCCACTCTACTCGCACCGCGCCTGCCCTTTCAGGAGGGCAACAAGGTCATGATCAATACCCACGGCGAGGAACGCCGGGTCGGGCTGGAACGGCGGGTGGCGAGCACCAACAGCTTTAATCAGTTCGCCTACCGTCCACTGGAGGTAGCCAAAAACGACAACGCCGCGGTGAGCGGCGCTGAGGAGGATTTTGATTCGTTGTGGAAAACGCTTTAATCGGGGGGCCACAAAGCAAAAGATCGCAGCCTGCGGCAGCTCCTACAGGGAAACGCATATTCCTTTGAGCTGCCGAAGGCTGCGATCTTTTGATCTTTCTTAGAGCTGCCCGTCACGATCCCGGAAGCCCAGCAAATACAGCACACCATCCAGCCCAAGGGTGGAAATCGCCTGTTTCGCCGACTGTTTCACCAGCGGCTTGGCACGGAACGCCACGCCCAACCCGGCAATGGCCAGCATTGGCAAATCGTTGGCGCCGTCGCCGACCGCAATGGTCTGCTCCAGACGCAAACCTTCCTTGTGCGCCAGTTCCTTCAGCAGATCCGCCTTGCGTTGCGCATCGACAATCGGCTCGACCGCAACACCGGTGACCTTGCCGTCGACCACTTCCAGTTCGTTGGCGAACACATAGTCGATACCCAACTTGGTCTGCAATTGCTTGGCGAAGTAGGTAAAGCCGCCCGACAGAATTGCGGTCTTGTAGCCCAGACGCTTGAGTTCGGCGAACAGGGTTTCGGCACCTTCGGTCAGACGCAGGGAGGCGCCGATGGAATCCAGTACGCTGACATCCAGCCCTTTCAACAAGGCCAGGCGTTCCTTGAAACTGGCGCGGAAGTCCAATTCGCCGGCCATCGCCCGCTCGGTGATCGCAGACACCTGATCGCCCACGCCGGCAGCCTTGGCCAGTTCGTCGATGACTTCGGCTTCGATCAGCGTCGAGTCCATGTCGAACACCGCCAGACGGCGGTTACGACGGAACAGCGAATCTTCCTGGAAGGCGATGTCGACGTTCAGCTCTTGCGCGACGCTGAGGAATTCGGCCCGCAGCGCTTGTGGATCAGCCGCTTCGCCACGAACGGAAAACTCGATGCAGCCCTTGCCCTGATCGGCCGGGGTGTCCAGCGGCATGCGCCCGGACAGACGATCGATGTGGTCGATGTTCAAGCCATATTTGGCGGTGATCGAACTCACGGCCTGCAATTGCCCGGCGGTCACTTTGCGAGTCAGCAGGGTCACGATGTGGCGTTTCTTGCCCTGATTGCCGACCCACTGCTGGTAATCCTCTTCGGACACCGGCGTGAAACGCACCTGCTGATCGAGCTTGTAAGCCGTGAACAGGATGTCCTTGAGCACCGACTTGCCTTGCTCGGTGTCAGGAATTTCAACCAGGATGCCGAACGACAACGTGTCGTGGATCACCGCCTGACCAATGTCGAGAATGTTCACACCACCCTGGGCCAGAACGCCGGTAATGGCCGCAGTCAGACCCGGACGGTCGACTCCCGTGATGTTTATCAGGACGATTTCGCGCAAGGCGCACCCCCGCAGGTGGAAAAAAACCGCATTCTACCCACTTTCAGTGACCATCGGGCACCGTGAGCGCTTTGACGGTCTAGGGCCTGTCGCTATACTGCGCGTCAACTTCACGGACAAAAGAGCCGAGCTCAAGTGAACCGGCCCACGCCAGTAAAAACCGATAACTTCTTTCTGCTGATCTTCCGTGCACTGCGCCACCGCCGTGTACCGATTGCATTACGCATCGCCAGCCATAACGTGATCCTGGTCGCTCTGGCCCTGGTGATCTATGCCTGTGTGATGGGTTTGCAGTTCAAGCAGGCCATGCACGAGCAGGCGGATGCCCTGGGCGAAAGCCTGACCACCCAGACTGCCACGTCCGCCACGGAGCTGTTGGTGTCCAACGACATCCTCAGCCTCAACGTGCTGCTCAACAACCTGACCAAAAACAAGCTGGTGGCTCATGCTGCCATCTACAGCGTGGATAACCGCATCCTCGCCGAAGCCGGTCAGCGCCCCAAGCATAGCCTGCTGGGCGAAGCCGAAGGCATGTACCAGAGCAAGATCACTTTCCAGGATGTGACTGCCGGGCAACTGCGCATCAGCCTGGACATGGATCAGTTCCAGCAGCCGATGACCATCAGCCTGCAAAGCATGGGCATTTTGAGCGCGATTCTGCTGGCGCTGTCCCTGGCCTTGAGCCTGCGACTGGGTCGGCACATCTCCACGCCGCTGCTGCAATTGCGTGTGTGGCTGCGCCATATCGACGAATACACCCCGGCCACCGAGCGTCAGGATGAGATCGGCGATCTGGCTCGCCAGCTGCACGCCGACTTCGCGCCAGAGCCGGCTGAACCGGAACCCGCTCCCGAGCCTGAATACGACGAAAGCGACTACGAAGACGCCGACGACAACGAGCCGAGCTTCGAAGTGCGCAACCTGCGGGATCCGAGCTTCGATGAAAGCAAACCTGTGGCCGGCCTCAAGCCTGCGCCGCGGCGCAGTGTCAGCACCGTTGAAGACGACGATGACGATGATGCGTTTGCCGACTTGCGCGATGAATCGGCCGACGTTGCGCCTAAACCGGTAGCAAAACCGGTGATCTCGAATGTGCCACAGCACAGCGCCGTCCTGGCCGTGCAACTGGGCGCCCAGGATCAGCTGCGTCGTCTGCCTCGCACCCGCCTGGAAGAATTGCTGAAACGCTATCGCGATTGCCTTGATCAGGCGGCTTCGCTCTACCAGAGCGAACTGCATACCCTGAACGATGGCAGCACGCTGATGCTGTTCCACACCGAAGACAGCGGCGACGACTACCTGACCAACGCCATCTGCTGCGGTGAGTTGTTGCGGGCTCTGGGCCATCAGTTGCAGATCGAAGTTGCGGACAGCGGCATCACCCTGCAGTTGCAGTTGGGCCTGACGCTGGGTGATGAGCTGTTCGGTCTAAGCCAGATTGACCTGCTGCTGACCGAAACGGCTCAGGATGCGCTGGCGCTGTCGCAACACAGCCGTAACCTGCTGCTGGTGGAGCGCAAGATCGGTGACGACGCGCTGATCCGCCAGCGCGCACGAATCCGACCGATCGCAAGCCCGGAAGGCGCTTGTTGCGTAGAGCGACTGATGGAGCCTTATCCGTCGATGCTTGAGCGGCAACTGGCGCGGATGCATGAGCGTCGGGCGTAAATAGCCCCGCTATGAAAAAGCCCGCAGACGAGTAATCGTCTGCGGGCTTTTTGTTGCCTGTCCCGACGCCTTCGCGAGCAAGCCCGCTCCCACATTTAATCGCATTCCCTCTGAAGGAACTCAATCGAATGTGGGAGCGGGCTTGCTCGCGAAGGGGTCAGGACAGGCAACGGAGATTTCCAACCTGCAGAAACAACAAAGCCCGCACATGGCGCAATGCTGTTCACTTAAGAAAAGTTTGGGATGGGATGGGGTACATATCCATTTCTGCGGTAGCGGCTGCTGGCGGTTTCGCTTTTACAGCGAGTCACTTGGAAATACGGAATGCCGCCCAACCCCAAGTAACCAAGGGCTCTTGCCCCGCCATTCGGTGCCATCGGCCATCCATGGCCGGGGGCGGCTACCTCGGCATCCATGCCGAGGTAGCCCCCTGCGCAACGCCTGCGTTCGGCCTCTGGAAAAGGGGCGGCAGATCTGAAGCCAAAGCAAAGCAACAGCAACGGCAACAGCAAGATCAAAAGATCGCAGCCTCGCTTCGCTCGACAGCTCCTACAGGGAAATGCGTTCACTTGGAGTCAGGCCGGCCGGTAGACCGCCTCGCTTTGGCGTTTGCGGTGCACGCCCCCTCGAGAGGCCGAGTGGAGGTTCTGCGCAGTGGGCAACCCGGCATGGATGCCGGGTTAGCCGCCCCCGGCCATGGATGGCCGATGGCGGCGGGCCCACGGAGCAGGACCGGAGCGCGGGCATGCCGAGCCTAAGCGAGGCACCGAACGAAAGGGGCAAGAGCCCTTGGTTACTTGGGGTTGGGCGGCATTCCGTATTTCCAAGTGACCCGCCGTAAGGGCGGAACCCTAGGCCGCCGTGACCGCAGAAACGGATATGTACCCCAACCTTAAGTGAGCAGCATTACGCACATGGCGGGCTTTGTTCTTGGATCAATCCAGGCTTAGAACCGGAACACTTCCATATCGGTCCGGATCGGCGACGCCATCGGGATCTTCGGCTGTTTCTCTTGCTCGGCTGCCGGTGCCACAGGCTTGGTAGCCGGTTTTTTTGGCGCTTCGGCAATCGGCGGCTGATTAGCCAGCGGCTTGAGGGCCACCGAAAGCTGCTCGGCCAGACGCTGCAGCAATACACCCTGAGCCTGAACCTGAGCCGCCGTGCCACCGGCATGCTGTTCCTGCAGGTGAATGATGCGGTTATCACGAACCTGGCCACGACGGTCGATCAGACGCCATTGCGCATCAAGGATCGCCGGTTGCGCCTCACCCGAGTCCAGGCGAGTAATCGTCAGAAGAACCTGCACATCCGGCGTGAAGCCCACTGTCGCTGGCGCCAGCACCACGCGCTGGCTGTTCAGATGACCGGCGACCTGACGCAGCAGCAACTGATCGATATCCGACGACAGGCTACCCGCCCAACGACCATCAACCGACGCTTGCAGGCTGCCATCCGGCTGTCGCTGCAACAACGTTTCGCGCTGCAGGTAATCAGCGACTGTTACCGGGCCCAGTAATACAGCCATGCCCGCGCTTTGCGCAGGCTGAGCCGGACTTCCGCTGTCCAGCTGATACAGCGACACCGGTTGGTGAACGCTGCAACCCGCCAGGCCAAGAACGCCAGCGAGCATCAAAATAAAAGGAAGGCGCAGAGCAGTCATCGTCCCATCCAGGTGGTTGCCACAAGGCTAACCACAGTGAAAATACTCAATAAATATGAAGAACGCTCGGCCACGCCGGCGCTTGAAAGGCCATATCATCCGTGAATATGCGTTCCGACTCCAGCGGCAAAGCGTCGATCTACGCGTTAAATCGTAGATCGAGCGCTCTAGGACGCTTAATTGAGGTTTTCGACGAGCAGCGCATCTACCCTCTGAAAGCCACGTGGCAATTTGTTACCACGACGTCCACGCTCACCTTTGTAGTGTTCGAGGTCGTCTGCTTTCAGTGACAAGGTACGTTTTCCGGCCTGAAGCACCAACGTGGCACCATCCGGCAATACGGCGATGTCCGTGACATATTCTTCGCGACTGGCGACACGCTCACCGGAGATCCCGATGATCTTGTTGCCTTTGCCCTTACCTAATTGTGGCAGATCGCTGATCTTGAAGATCAGCAGGCGACCTTCGGTGGTCACCGAGGCCAGCCAGTTTTGCTCACGATCAGCCACTGGGCGCGGCAGAATCACCTTGGCGTTGTTCGGCAGGCTCAACAGCGCCTTGCCCGCCTTGTTCTTGGCCTGCAGGTCTTCACCCTTGACCACGAAACCGTAACCGGCGTCGGACGCGATCACGTACAGCGAATCGTCTTCCGGCATCAGCACACATTCAAAGCTCGCCCCTGGTGGCGGCGTCAGACGGCCGGTCAGCGGTTCGCCCTGGCCACGGGCCGACGGCAGCGTGTGCGCGGCCACCGAATAGCTGCGACCGGTGGAATCGATGAACACCGCAAACTGGTTGGAGCGGCCAGGCGCCAAGGCCTTGAAACCATCCCCGGCCTTGTAGGAAAGCCCGGTGGCGTCGATTTCGTGCCCCTTGGCAGAACGAACCCAGCCTTTTTCCGACAGGACGACGGTCACTTTCTCATTCGGCAGCAGATCGTGCTCGGTCAAGGCCTTGGCTTCGGAGCGCTCGACGATTGGCGAGCGGCGGTCGTCGCCGTAGGTTTCGGCATCCTTGATCAGCTCGGTGCGGACCAGTTTTTTCAGCTTGGTTTCGCTGCCCAGCAGGGCTTGCAGCTTGGCCTGTTCCTTGAGCAGTTCATCCTGCTCGGCACGCAGCTTCATTTCTTCCAGTCGCGCCAACTGACGCAAACGGGTGTCGAGGATGTAGTCGGCCTGGATTTCGCTCAGGGCGAAACGCTCGATCAGCGCGGCTTTCGGGTGTTCCTCGGTGCGGATGATGTGAATCACTTCATCCAGGTTGAGGTAGGCAATCAACAAACCGTCCAACAGGTGCAGGCGACGCTCGACCTTGTCGAGGCGGAATTGCAGTCGACGACGCACGGTGTTGACGCGGAACTCAAGCCATTCCACCAGTAGCGCACGCAGATTTTTCAGCTGCGGCTTGCCGTCGAGGCCGATGATGTTGATGTTGACCCGGTAGCTCGACTCCAGCTCGGTGCTGGCGAACAGGTGTGTCATTAACGCATCGTGGTCAAAGTTTTTGCGTGCGCCCGGAATGATCACGATCCGGCACGGGTTTTCGTGGTCGGATTCGTCTCGCAGGTCAGCGATCTGCGGGGCTTTGGACGGTTTGGCCTGCATCATGGCCGCGATCTGCTCCAGCACCTTGGCGCCGGAGACCTGATGCGGCAGCGCGGTGACAATGATGTCGCCGTCTTCGATGTGGTAGACGGCGCGCATGCGCACCGAGCCCTTGCCGGTTTCGTAGATTTTCAGCAGGTCGGCGCGCGGTGTGATGATTTCCGCTTCGGTCGGGTAATCCGGGCCCTGGATGTGTTCGCAGAGCTGTTCGACCGTGGCTTTCGGTTCATCGAGCAAACGCACGCACGCTGTCGCGACTTCGCGCAGGTTGTGCGGCGGCACGTCGGTGGCCATGCCCACGGCGATGCCGGTGGTGCCGTTGAGCAGGATGTTCGGCAAACGCGCCGGCAACACCAGCGGCTCGTCGAGCGTACCGTCGAAGTTCGGCCCCCAGTCCGCGGTGCCCTGGCCCAGTTCGCTGAGCAGCACTTCGGAATAACGCGACAGCCGCGCTTCGGTGTAACGCATCGCGGCGAAAGACTTGGGATCATCCGGCGCACCCCAGTTACCCTGGCCGTCGACCAGCGTGTAGCGGTAGCTGAACGGCTGGGCCATCAGGACCATGGCTTCGTAGCAGGCCGAGTCGCCGTGCGGGTGGAATTTACCGAGCACGTCACCGACGGTACGCGCCGATTTCTTGTGCTTGGAATCGGCGTCCAGCCCCAACTCGCTCATCGCATAGATAATGCGCCGCTGTACCGGTTTCAGGCCGTCGCCGATATGCGGCAAGGCACGGTCCATGATCACGTACATGGAGTAGTTGAGGTAGGCATTTTCGGTGAAGTCAGCCAGTGACCGGCGTTCTACACCGTCCAGGCTGAGATCAAGGGAGTCGCTCATGCGGGCCTCATCGGTTCGTTGTCTGGCGCAGCAGCATGGTGCCACCGCGCTGGGTAAATTCAAGTTTGTTCAGCGCGCTCATTCCGAGCAGCACTTGATGGCCATCCAGGCCTGGCACGACGAGGGCGCGCACATCACGCAGCACAATGTCACCCAGTTGCAGCCGGTCGATGCGGGTTCGGTAACCCTGGGTGCGACCGTTGGCCGTGCTCAGGGTCACCCCGAAGCCTTTTTCCAGCTTTAGCCGTTCGGCCATTTCCGCCGGGATCGACACGTCGGTCGCCCCGGTATCGAGCATGAAATCCACTGGCTGGCCGTTGATCTGGCCGCTGGCGACGAAGTGACCCTGTGTGTTGCTGGCCAGTTTCACTTCGATAAAACCTTCGCCCTGCTCAGAGCTGACGACAGTGTTGGGGTTCTGCTGACGCGCCTCCCACTGACCGAAAAACCGCGTCGCCAGAAACAGCGCCGCGCACCAGGCCAGCACCATAAATACCCGACCGGCGCGTTTTCCCGGCGTTTGCTGGCTCACGGCTTGGCGCTCCAGCCGCCTTCAGGCGCGGCAAAGCGCCAGACGATCGGACGTTCCTCGCCATCGGCGCGGGCATCGTTGTTGTTGTCGGTGCCAATCCACGCGCCTTCGGCGTCAACAATCAATGCTTCGGTCAGGCCGTAAGGATTTGAATAGCGGCGATGCGCCTGCAAGGCTTCATTGGCAAACGACCAGCAGCGCTCGACCTTGGCCGTCACCGAATCACGGCGGCAGATCTGGTAAGCGTTGCGCTCAAGGGTAAACAGCTTGCCGTTGAACAGCGACAGGTCGGCAAAGTCTCGGGACACTGCTTTGGCTCGGGGAAACTGCGCCGGCTGCATTTCTTTCCCGGCTTCGCTCAGCAACACACAGCCACCATCGCAATCCCATACCGTTTGTTTGCGTTTGATCAGCAACAATCCACGACTTTGACGCTCGGCGGCGAGCCACAATTGATCACCCGCCGGATTGATCGCCAAGCCCTCGAACAACGCATTGAAGTGCAGCAGCATGCCGCTGGCCCGGGCTTCGCGAATCAGAATCGGCGAGATCTTCAGCCATGACGATGGCCCAACGGGTGGCACTTGCAGAATCGCAGCATGGGATTCGCTGACGATGTAGCGATTACCGGCGCTGTCGCAGGTGATGCCTTCAAAATCCAGATCCCCGCCACGAACAAACGACGCCACCCAGGTTCGCGAACGCAAGCCCCAGGGCAAACCGCTGTCTGGCACCGGTGGTACGCCGATGCCCACGGTTTCGGCTTGCCATACCTTGTCGCGGGTATCGAGCCGGTAAATCTGATCGTCGTCGCGATCCGACACCGTCCACATATCCTTGCCACACTGGGCCAGCCCGGACAGGTTGCCGCCGCGCATACCGTCAACGGGATGCTCGGACAACAGGCGCAGTTCCGGCACCGGTTCGGCAAACACCGAAACCGAGGTCAGAAGTAACGCACACGCCAGGGCGAAGCCAACCCGCATCAGCCAAGAACCTCGGCCAGGTTGCCTTTGGATTCCAGCCAGGATTTGCGGTCACCGGCGCGTTTCTTCGCCAGCAGCATGTCCATCATTTCCGAGGTCGCTTCGAAATCGTCCAGCGTCAGTTGCACCAGACGCCGAGTGTTCGGGTCCATGGTGGTTTCGCGCAGCTGCGGCGGGTTCATTTCACCCAGACCTTTGAATCGTGTGACCTGCGGCTTGCCGCGTTTCTTCTCGGCCACCAGACGATCGAGGATGCCATCGCGTTCGGCTTCGTCCAGGGCGTAGTAAATCTCTTTACCCAGGTCGATACGGTACAACGGCGGCATCGCGACGTAGACGTGACCGGCATCCACCAACGGGCGGAAATGCTGGACGAACAACGCGCACAGCAACGTGGCGATGTGCAGACCGTCGGAGTCGGCGTCGGCGAGGATGCAGATCTTGCCGTAACGCAACTGAGCGATGTCCGCCGAGCCCGGATCGACACCGATGGCCACGGCGATGTTGTGCACTTCCTGGCTGGCCAGCACTTCGCTGCCGTCGACTTCCCAAGTGTTCAGAATCTTGCCGCGCAACGGCAGGATCGCTTGAAATTCTTTATCCCGCGCCTGCTTGGCCGAACCACCGGCGGAATCACCTTCCACCAGGAACAGCTCGGAACGCATCGGGTCCTGCCCGGCGCAGTCGGCGAGTTTGCCCGGCAGTGCCGGCCCGGCGGTGATGCGTTTGCGCTCGACCTTTTTGCTGGCCTTGAGGCGACGGCCGGCGTTGTTGATCGCCAGTTCCGCCAGCAGCATGCCGGTTTCGGGGTTGGCGTTGAGCCACAGGCTGAACGCGTCCTTGACTACACCGGAAACGAACGCGGCCGCTTCACGGGATGACAGACGCTCTTTGGTCTGGCCGGAGAATTGCGGCTCTTGCATCTTCATCGACAGCACGAAAGCGATGCGTTCCCAGACGTCTTCCGGTGCCAGCTTCACGCCGCGTGGCAGCAGGCTGCGGAATTCGCAGAATTCGCGCATGGCATCGAGCAAGCCCTGACGCAGACCGTTGACGTGGGTACCGCCCTGCGCCGTCGGGATCAGGTTGACGTAGCTTTCCTGCACGCTGTCGCCACCTTCCGGCAACCACAGCAGGGCCCAATCGACCGCTTCTTTGTTACCGGCCAGGCTGCCGCAGAACGGCTCGTCCGGCAGGCGTTCGAATCCGTTGACCGCGTCCACCAGGTAGGAGCGCAGGCCGTCTTCGTAATGCCATTCGACTTTCTCGCCGGTGGCCTTGTCTTCAAAACTGACCAGCAGCCCCGGGCACAGAACGGCCTTGGCCTTGAGCACGTGCTTGAGTCGGCTGATGGAGAATTTCGGCGAATCGAAGTATTTCGGGTCCGGCGCGAAGAATACGCTGGTACCCGTGTTGCGCTTGCCGACGGTACCAATGATTTCCAGCTCGGTTTTCTTGTAACCGTCGGCGAAGGTCATCTGGTATTCGTTGCCGTCACGCTTGACGCGCACCCGGACTTCGTTCGACAAGGCGTTGACCACGGAAATACCCACCCCGTGCAGACCGCCGGAGAACTGGTAGTTCTTGTTGGAAAACTTGCCGCCCGCGTGGAGCTTGGTGAGGATCAGCTCGACGCCCGACACGCCTTCTTCGGCGTGGATATCCACCGGCATGCCGCGGCCGTCATCGCTGACTTCCAGGGAGTGATCGGCGTGCAGGATGACCTGCACCGAGGTCGCGTGCCCAGCCAAGGCTTCGTCGACGCTGTTGTCGATGACTTCCTGGGCGAGGTGGTTCGGCCGACTGGTGTCGGTGTACATGCCGGGGCGTTTGCGCACCGGGTCGAGGCCCGAGAGGACTTCGATGGCGTCTGCGTTATAAGAGCTAGCGCTGGGAGTGGCCATGGGGTCTCGTCGTCCGCCTGTAAAAAGAGTATTCATTGAAAATAGGGGCGAGGACTCACAGTGCAGTGAAATCAATCGCCTGATACAAATCTGCGCCGATGCCGGCAAAACTCAGCATTGCCGGCAATTGCTCGGCAAAACCCTGGAAACTATGGTCGCCGCCGGCCTGGATGCGCAAGGCACAGGCCCGGTAGTACTGCTGGGCGAGGCGATAGTCCAGCGTTTCGTCGCCGGTCTGCAACCACACCTGATACAGCTGCGGGTCCTGGGGCGCCGGCACTTCCAGCTCGGCCAGGGCCGTCACGTGGTCGTGGGTCAACTCCCAGGCCTCATCGGTATACAGGTTTTTCTGCGTCCCCAGATACCCGTCGAACATCCGGTGCGGGCTGACGGCAGGGTTGATCAACAGGGCCTTGAGGCCATGGCGCTCGGCCAAGTGAGTCGCATAGTAGCCGCCGAGTGAGCTGCCGACCAGCAGTGGCCGCCCAAGCTCCTCAATCGCCTTGTTTAGCTGACCGATGGCCTCACGCGGATGGTGATGCAAGGCCGGGACGCGCAACTGATCGCTCAAGCCCAGCCGCTCCATCACATTGATCAACTGACAGGCCTTTTTGGAGGCAGGCGCGCTGTTGAAACCGTGGATATATAGGATCGAACCGGACATTTGAGCTCCCTGTGCGTCGGGTAAAGAGGCGCAGTTTACAGGGAGTCGAGTGGATCGGGGATATCCTCGGAATTCAAGGCGCCTGCACTGACGCCTTCGCGAGCAAGCCCGCTCCCACATTGGATCTCGGGTGCTCACAAATCTTATGTACGCTGCAGATCTCCTGTGGGAGCGGGCTTGCTCGCGAAGGCCGCACTTCGGTCTTTCTGAGTGATCAGTAGCCGTTGGAGCCGTAATCGACCTCAAAGTCGAATCCCGTGACGCGTTCCACGCCGGTTTCCAGCCGGCCATCCGGCAAAAGCCGCAACCAGCGGTACCCAGGGGCTTCGTCACTCACCTTGAAATCATCACTGCCCGGCTCGAACTGAATACACGTCGAAGGCGAGGCAATCAGCCGCACACCCTTGCGAACCTGGTCGATCTCTTGATGCACATGCCCCCACAAAACAGCGCGCACCTGCGGAAACCGATCCAGCACGGCAAACAAAGCGTCTGGATTGCGCAATCCAATGGGCTCCATCCACGCACACCCGATAGACACTGGATGATGATGAAAGCACACCAGATGATGGCGCTCCGGCGCCTCACTCAACGAACGGGCCAGCAACTGTAGCTGCTCATCTTGCAAATACCCCGGCACCGAACCCGGGACGGCCGAATCGAGCAATGTGACGCGCCAGTTACCGACATCCACCACCGGCTCCAGCAACGCGCTCTGCACGGCAGCCTCCGCCATGATCCGCGGCTCATCATGATTACCGGGAATCCAGCGCGCCGGCGCATCGAGCTGTCGCGTCAGGTCGCGAAACTGCTGATAGGACTCCAGCGTCCCGTCCTGAGAAAGATCGCCACTGGCAATAATCAGGTCGATCTGCGGCTGCTGAAGCCGCACCAGCTCGATGACTTTTTGCAGGCTGTCCCGGGTATTCATGCCCAACAACGTCCCGTCCGTCTCGGCAAACAGATGACTGTCGGAAAGTTGCACCAGCAACGCCGAGTCGGCGGTGGTCAAAATGGATACGCTTGGCAAGGCGTTCTCCCAGGGCTGAATCACGGGATGGATGAGTGCCGCAATTATGCTGGGGGACGATCAAAAGGGGAAACCTGTGAACCTGACGCAGTTCACACCTAGCGCCCTATCTCCCAAATATGCTCTTTTTTTGGCGAGTGGTCATTGTCGTCAGGCAAGGCGCCGCGACGACTCATAGCTAGCTATGGGGAGGAGCGGCAACGCAGCATGGCGACAATGAACACCGCCAAAAATGAGCATATTTGGGAGATAGGGCGCTCAACGCACAACGGCGTACTCGTGCCCGCAGGCCAGGCAATGGCTCAGCCATTCGCCCAGAAACATATTCAGCTGGGCCTTTTCGTCCGGCTGATGCATTGAGGCGTTCGGGTAAGGATAGATGCCGCGAAAGCGTCGCGCATGTTCGGCGCTGACGACTTCGGCCATGCACGCGTCGTGATAGACCTGAACTTCCAGTTGCGGCACCGGCAGCCACGGCAGGCTATGTTCCTGGCGCACTTGCAGGGTTGTGGTGTACGGACAGACCTGCAGCACTTCGAGGGCCAGCACGCCGAGCATCTGGTCGCCGTGGGTCACGGCAATGCGCCGAGCCTCAGGCTCGTTGCGCATATCCGGTAGCAGTCGCATCAGGCGCGCGTAGTTGGCCTCGCAGGAGGCTTGCAGCCCCACAAGGTCGACCCGATAGCGATCGCGCAGTTTGTTTACGACCATAACCCCCTCACTTCAGCGCGGTTCAAAGCTAGCCATTGCAAGGCAATGATGCTGGCCGCGTTGGCAATTCGTCCGTCGCGTACGGCCTGCAGGGCATCTTCGAACGCCCAGACCGTGACGCGGATATCTTCTGCTTCTTCCTCCAGCCCATGCAGGCCGCCGACGCCGGCGCTGTCGCAACGCCCCAGGTACAAATGCACGAATTCATTGCTGCCGCCCGGCGATGGAAAGTATTTGGTCATCGGCCAGAGCGCCCCGAACACAAGCCCAGCTTCCTCCTGCCCTTCGCGGTGAGCAACTTCTTCCGGCACTTCTTCCTTGTCGATCAGACCGGCGACCAGTTCGATCAGCCATGGATTGTCAGTCTTGCCCATGGCGCCGACACGGAACTGCTCGATCAACACCACTTCATCGCGCAGCGGATCGTAAGGCAGTACGCACACCGCATCGTGGCGAACAAACACTTCACGATTGATCTCGCGACTCATGCCACCGGCAAACAATTCGTGACGCAAGTGCACACGATCGAGCTTGTAGAAACCCTCGTAGCACTTTTCGCGCCGGACGATATCAACGGCTGTCGGAATGGCGTTGGCAAAATCAGTCATGACAATCCTCTTTACTGCAAATCCGTTACGAGGCTCCTTTTTGTTACTTGCAACCTCGACTTCGCGCCATCCTAACGCGCCCGTGACCTTTGATGCAGCCCCTTTCCAGTCAGCGGGATAGACGGTGAGGGCGAAACCAACTCTAATTAGCTTAGTGGCGAACTGACTGCTTCGTTGAGAGTCGAAGCGGATAACTTTTTGCCTTTCCCTGTTTTATGAAGGACGCCCATGTCGCTTTTTAAAATCGCCTCCGTGGCCGCAATCGCCCTGACCCTGGGCGCCTGCCAGAGTTTGTTCCAACCCAACTACCGGACGCCGCTGGAAACCACCCGCGATGCTTCCGAACAGCTGAAACCGGGTTGCACAACACCTGACTGCCCGCTGGTGAACATCGATACGCTGCGCTTCCCGGCCGAACCGCAGTTGGACGGCATCGTCGAAAAACGCCTGCTGCAAATGACCCGCACTTCGCCCGACGCCCCGGTGGCGCCGACGCTGGCAGCGTATCGCGAGCAATTTTTGAGCAGTGCCGGCCCGCGTAACAGCAGTTACCTGCAAGCCAAGGTACGTGAGCAGCATGACGGCTTGGTGATCGTTGAATTTTCCAGCTACCTGGACACCGGCGGCGCCCATGGCACACCGGGCCGCAGCTTCATCAACTATTCGCGCCAGCAACACAAAGTGCTGACGCTGTCGGACATGTTGGTGCCGGGGCAGGAAGAGGCGTTCTGGAAAGCCGCGCAGGTGGCGCACAACAGTTGGCTGATCAGCACCAAGCTCGACCAGGAGCCAGAGTTCGTGAAGAGCTGGCCCTTCGTCAAAACCCAGAACGTGGCGCTGACGTACGGCGGGGTGATCCTCAAGTACGAAGTGAGCACCATCGCGCCTTACGCGCTGGGTCACGTCGAACTGAAGATCCCTTACCCTCGCCTGAACGGCATTATCAAACCCGAGCTGTTTCCTGGCCGTAACTGAAGGCCCGACCCAGCACGAGTTGCAGCAGCCCTGCCAGAATCAGTGACGGCAGGGTTGCGCCGATGTCCGGATACAGATTAGCCAGCAAATGATAGGTGCTCACCCCGCCCAACCAGGCGAGCAGCGCCGGCCAGCGCAATGCGGCTGACGCCACGCGAGCACCGCGTTTGCGCAGGATGAAGTGATCCACCAGCACCACGCCGAACAGCGGCGCAAACACCGAACCGATCAACAGCAGGAAGTTTTGGTACTGGGCCAATGGCGCCAGACACGCGATCAGTGTGCAGATCACGCCGATGGCCAAGGCCAGATGCTCGACTTTCAAGCGCAACAGAATTCCGCTGGACACCGCCGCCGAGTGAATATCGGCAAAGGCGTTTTCCGACTCATCCAGCAGGATCAGCAGCAGCGGAATCCCCAAACCGGCACCGGCCAATGCCAACAGCAAGGCATTCACTTCACCGCTCGGCGCGAACGCCAGGGTGTAGGCCACGCCGAGGCTCATCAGCCAGAAGTTACCGATAAAGAAGCCCAGCGCCGTACCGCCAAACACGTTTTTCGCACGCTTGCCGAAACGCGAGTAGTCGGCAATCAGTGGCAGCCAGGACAGCGGCATGGCGATGGCAATGTCGAAGCCCACGGCGAACGACATCGAACCGTCACCGGCCTGCGCCCACAACGCCGCCAGATCAGCCTTGGCGAACAGGTTCCAGGTCAGCCAGATGCACGCGGCCAGCAACAGCCAGATGCCCCATTTGCGCAGGATCTGCCGCACAAATGTCAGCGGACCACTGACGGCCAGCAAAGTCGCCAAACCACCAAAGAACACGGTCCACAGCAGCGGATTCGACAGCAGACTGCCTTCGCTGAAGGCACGCGCGCCGAGCAGGCTGGCAGCGTCGCGCATGACGATGATTTCAAACGAGCCCCAACCGATCAGTTGCAGCAGGTTCAGCACCGCCGGCAGGCTCGCACCTTTTGCACCGAGGCTGAGTTTGAGCGCGGTCATCGATGACAGGCCGGTGTCGCTGCCGATCACGCCGACCGCGGCCAGCAGCAGAACGCCGACCAGCGTGCCGAGAAAGATCGCCAGCAACGAACCGGACAGGCCCAGACCTGGTGCGAGCAAAGCGCCGGTCTGCAGGACCATCAGGCCGATGCCGAGGGAGAACCACAGGGAAAACAGATCGCGGCCGCCGAAGACACGTTTGTCTTTGGGCACCGCGATATCAGGGGAATACGTGCTGGGTTGAATGCTCAAGGGTGTTATCTCAGAGGGATAAGTGTGTCATTGAGATACTCGGTGCCTGGTCTGCCGTCTTCGCGAGCAAGCCCGCTCCCACAGGAGGAATGCATTCCAAATGTGGGAGCGGGCTTGCTCGCGAAGACGGCAGCACAGACGCCGTCAATCACAGGTCAGATCAAACCTTCTTGTACAGCTGACTGCCTTCCTGTTTGAACCGCTCGGCCTGGTCCGCCAATCCCTGGGCGACTTCGGCGTCGACGGTTTCGATGCGCTGGTTGGCCGCGTATTCGCGAACTTCCTGAGTGATCTTCATCGAACAGAATTTCGGCCCGCACATGGAGCAGAAGTGCGCGACCTTGGCCGAATCCTTCGGCAGGGTCTCATCGTGATACGAACGAGCCGTATCCGGATCAAGGCCCAGGTTGAACTGGTCTTCCCAACGGAATTCGAAACGCGCCTTGCTCAAGGCATTGTCGCGGATCTGTGCGCCCGGGTGCCCTTTTGCCAGATCGGCGGCATGCGCGGCGATCTTGTAGGTGATGATCCCGGTCTTCACGTCATCCTTGTTCGGCAGGCCCAAGTGTTCCTTCGGCGTCACGTAGCAGAGCATGGCGCAACCGAACCAGCCGATCATCGCCGCACCGATACCCGAGGTGATGTGGTCGTAGCCTGGCGCGATGTCAGTGGTCAGCGGGCCGAGGGTGTAGAACGGCGCCTCGTCGCAGCATTCCAGCTGCTTGTCCATGTTCTCTTTGATCAACTGCATCGGCACGTGGCCCGGACCTTCGATCATGCATTGCACGTCGTGCTTCCAGGCGATCTTGGTCAGCTCGCCGAGGGTTTCCAGCTCACCGAATTGTGCAGCGTCGTTGGCGTCGGCAATCGAGCCCGGACGCAGGCCATCGCCCAGCGAGAAGCTGACGTCGTAGGCCTTCATGATTTCGCAGATGTCTTCGAAATGGGTGTAGAGGAAGTTCTCTTTGTGGTGCGCCAGGCACCACTTGGCCATGATCGAACCGCCACGGGAAACGATACCCGTCACGCGTTTGGCGGTCAGCGGCACGTAGCGCAACAGCACGCCGGCGTGGATGGTGAAGTAATCGACACCCTGCTCGGCCTGTTCGATCAGCGTGTCGCGGAACAGCTCCCAGGTCAGGTCTTCCGCAGCACCGCCGACTTTTTCCAGGGCCTGATAAATCGGCACCGTACCGATCGGCACCGGCGAGTTACGGATGATCCACTCGCGGGTTTCGTGAATGTGTTTGCCGGTGGACAGGTCCATGACCGTGTCCGAACCCCAGCGAATGCCCCAGGTCAGTTTCGCCACTTCTTCTTCGATGGACGAACCCAAGGCGCTGTTGCCGATGTTGCCGTTGATCTTCACCAGGAAGTTACGGCCGATGATCATCGGTTCCAGTTCGGTGTGGTTGATGTTGGCCGGAATGATCGCGCGACCTCGGGCGATCTCTTCACGGACGAATTCGGGGGTGATGATTTTCGGCACGCTGGCGCCGAAGCTGTGACCGGCGTGTTGCTGGTCCAGCAGGCCGGCGGCGCGAGCCACTTCAAGCTTCATGTTTTCGCGGATGGCGACGTATTCCATCTCGGCGGTAATTATGCCTTTGCGGGCGTAGTGCATCTGGCTGACGTTGGCACCGGCCTTGGCCCGGCGCGGGTTGTTCACGTGAGCGAAACGCAGCTTGGTCAGCTCCGCATCGGCGAGGCGTTCCTGGCCGAAGTTGGAACTCAGACCCGGCAGGCGCTCGGTATCGCCACGGGATTCGATCCACGGCGATCGCACATCGGCCAGGCCTTTGCGCACGTCGATGATGACGTTGGGGTTGGTGTACGGGCCCGAGGTGTCATACACAACGACAGGCGCGTTGATCTCACCGCCGAAATCGGTCGGGGTCACATCAAGGCTGATTTCGCGCATCGGCACGAGGATGTCCGGGCGAGAGCCCTGAACATAGATTTTTTGCGAGCGGGTAAACGGCTGAACCGATTGCTGATCGACTTGGGCCGAATCACTCAGGTTCGTAGTGTTTTTTAGTTTTATGGTCATCACGGGCTCTCCAAACACATCCAGGCAGTGGATTTTTGTCGGAGCGAACCTGTAATCGAATGGACGCACGGGCGCTGGGAAAACCAGCAGTGCTGTGCTCAGTGCTCGAGGGGTGTTCGATTGTCGAACAACATCCCGGACGAAGCACAAGAGGACTCGCCGGGTGACGAGAAATCTTGTTCCCTACGCAGGCGCTAACCTGATCAGGTTCAACGGGATCCGAAATTATTCGATCTCAGCCTCACAGCAAGGCACCCCGACAAGAACCCGGCCAGTCTAGACACAACTGGCAAAGAACGCCAACACCGCGGTAAACACCATGATGAATGGCGTAATTACAGGATTGTTGCCGCACGTAGGCGCAACTACACTCGCTACGCCATACCGCACCTTGACGCTGTATGAGCCGCGCCGTAGCCTTGGCGCTCAAATTATCAGCGTAATTTTTTAGGGATGGCCTCATGCTGCGCAAACTCTCACTGGCCCTTGCCGTGTCTTGTGCGTCTAACGGAATGGCCTGGGCAGCAGAAGCGCCCTTATCGACCAAGAACGATCTGGTCAGCGTCTACCAGGAAGCGGTGGACAATAACGCCGACCTTGCTGCCGCCATCGCTCAATATGGCGCCCAGAAAGAAGTCGTGCCCCAGGCCCGCGCCGGGCTGCTGCCCAATCTCTCGGGCGGCGCTGAACTAGCCGCCGTGCGCACCGCGATCGATCAGCCATCGGCGACTGCCAACCGTAACGCTCATTCCTATCAAGCGACCCTGGCTCAACCGCTGTTCCGTGCTGATCGCTGGTTCCAGTTCCAGGCCGCCAAAGACGTTAACGAACAGGCTGCGTTGCAGCTCTCGGCAACCCAGCAAAACCTGATCCTGCAAACTGCCGTCAGCTACTTCGATGTCTTGCGAACCCAGGACAACCTGGCGTCAACCAAGGCCGAAGAAGCCGCGTTCAAACGCCAGCTCGATCAGTCCAACGAACGCTTCGACGTCGGACTCTCGGACAAAACTGATGTGCTGCAATCGCAAGCCAGCTACGACACTGCACGAGCCAACCGAATCGTCGCGCAGCGCCAGGTAGATGATGCGTTCGAAGCCCTGATCACCCTGACCAACCGTCAGTACAACTCGATCTGGGGCATTTCCCATACCTTGCCGATCCTGCCGCCAGCACCGAATGACGCCAAGGCCTGGGTCGATACGGCAGCCAAACAGAACCTCAATCTGCTCGCGAGCAACTACGCCGTCAGCGCCGCCGAAGAAACCCTCAAGCAGCGCAAGGCCGGCCACGCGCCCACCGTGGATGCCGTGGCGAAATACGAGAAGGGTGACAACGATGCCTTGGGCTTCAGCAACCCGAACGCCTTCGGCCAGCCATACAGTGGCAACGTCGAGCAAACGACCGTGGGCCTGCAGCTGAACATCCCGATCTATAGCGGCGGGCTGATCAACTCCCAGGTGCGCCAATCGTATGCACAGCTGGATCAGTCCGAACAGCAACGTGAATCCTTGCGCCGGCAAGTGGTGGAAAGCACCCGCAATCTGCATCGCGCGGTGAACACCGACGTCGAGCAGGTGCAGGCGCGCAAGCAGTCGATCATCTCCAACCAAAGCGCCGTGGAAGCGACCGAAATCGGTTATCAGGTGGGCACACGAAACATCGTCGACGTACTGGATGCGCAGCGTCAGCTGTACACCTCGGTGCGCAACTACAACAACACTCGCTACGACTACATCCTCGACAACCTGCGTTTGAAACAGGCCGCGGGTACCTTGAACCCGGGGGATTTGCAGGACCTGGCGCGTTACCTCAAGGCCGACTACAACCCGGATAAAGACTTCCTGCCGCCGGATCTGGCCAAGGCTGCGGCGGAACAGCTCAAAGCCAGACCGTAAAAAGCGAAAGATCGCAGCCTCGTTTCACTCGACAGCTCCTACAGGATGAATACGAATCCCGTGTAGGAGCTGTCGAGTGAAACGAGGCTGCGATCTTTTTACTCTCAAGCGATGCGGTCTAGCGGTCGATCAACCGCCCCAACCCATCCAGCAACCGCTGCAACGCGCCCTGATTGGTGCGCATCACCTTCAACCCCGCCTCCGCCATCCGCTGCGCATCCCGTGGCAACTCGAACAGCCGCTGCACCGCCAGCGCCAGACCTTCGGCATCCTCCACTTCCTGCAACGTCCCGGCACTGCGCAGTTGCGCGGCGATTTCGAGGAAGTTAAACAGGTGCGGTCCGCTCAACACCGGTTTGGCCAGCGCCGCCGGCTCCAGCAGATTGTGCCCGCCGTTCGGCACCAGACTGCCGCCAACAAAAGCGCTGTCGGCCAAGGCATACAGAAACAGCAACTCACCCATGGTGTCCCCCAGCAGCACCGACGTACCGGCGGTGACGGGTTCGCCAGTGGAACGACGGACCGTGGCGAAACCCTGCTGCCGACACAACTCGAACACCGGGTTGAAACGCTCTGGATGGCGCGGCACCAGAATCAGCAACGCATCGGGATGATTGGCCAGCAATTGACGATGAGCCGCCAGCACCACCTCGTCTTCGCCTTCATGCGTACTGGCCGCGATCCACACCGGGCGCTCCTGCGCCTGCCATTGCGCACGCAACTCGGCGGCACGCTGAAGCAGTGCCGGGTCGATGGTCAGATCAAACTTGATTGAGCCGGTCACTTCCACGGTTTGCGAACGCGCACCCAAATCGCGGAAGCGCTGCGCCTCGGCTTCGGTCTGCACCGCGAACAGGCTCATCTCGGCGAGCATCGGCTGGGTCAGTTTGCCGAAGCGGCCATAGCCCTTGGCAGAACGTTCGGACAGTCGAGCGTTCGCCAGGGCCACGGGAATCCCGCGCTTGGCGCACTGATGGATATGGTTCGGCCAGAGTTCGGTCTCCATGATCACCGCCAGTTTCGGCTGGACCCGATCAAGGAATCGCTTCGCTGCGCAAGGCAAGTCGTAAGGCAAATAGCAGTGCTGGATGCGCGGCTCATTGGCGAACAGCGCCTGAATGCGCTCCGAACCGGTCGGGGTCATGCAGGTCACGGTAATGGGCAACTGTGGATAACGTTGCAGCAAGGCGCGAATCATCGGCGCCGCGGCAATGCTTTCGCCCACCGACACCGCGTGCACCCAGATGCCGCCCGTTTTCATCGCCGGTAACCCGACGGAGAAACGTTCGCCAACGCGTTTGGCGTACGCTGGCGCCTTGCGCGCCCGCAGCCAAAGCCGAATCGCTACCAATGGCAGCCCCAGGTAAAACAGCGCGGTGTAGAGAGTTCTATTCATGGCGGCGGAGTTTATCGGCTTTTTTCACCGATCGTCTGCAAGTGCACGGCAAAACGTTCGGCCAACCAACGAGCTGCCGGACCCAGAGGTTCATCGCGGCGCCAGACCAGCTCCACCACCAGCGCTGGCGGGGTCCATTCGCTGACCAGTTCGACCATCAGATCCTGATACGCCGGGTACTGCACCACGTGGCGCGGCAGCCAGGCCCAACCGAGTCCGCGCACCAGCCATTCAGCCATCACGTAAAAACTGTCGGCCCGCCAGACTTGCGGGCTGGCGGGCTCGCTTCCGGGATAGACGCTGGACTGTGTGGACATCAGCAACTGACGATGCTGCGCCAGTTGCTGACAATCGACCTGAGCCTGTTGCGCCAGTGGGTGGCCGACGCCGCACACCGTGACCATTTCGACGCTGCCCAACACCCGCCGCTCGAGCGCTTCGGGAATCTGGTCGTGATAAAACAACAACCCCAGATCGGCCCGACGCTCCACCAGTTTGCGCGCGACATCCCCTTGGGCGGCGCTGGTCAGCTGCACTTCAAGACTGGGAAATTGTTGAGCCAGGGCCTCGAAGCTTTCGATGATCGGCTGATAGGGCATCGCCTCATCCTGGGCGACACGCAAACGGGCCTCCTGGCCGCGCATCATGGCCAGCGCCCGACCGTTAAGGCGTTCGCATTGGCGCAGCACTTCCCGCGCCTCATCCAGCAATGCGTTACCGGCCTCGGTGAGTTTCGGCTGGCGGCCGCTGCTACGGTCGAACAGGCTGACGCCCAAGTCCTCTTCCAGCAGCGCAATCGAACTGCTGACCGCCGACTGCGCCTTGCGCTGATCCCGCGCTACCGCAGAAAACGAACGCTGCTCCGCTACGCTGACAAACAGCCGTAGCTGCTCCAGATTCCATTGCGTGTTCATGGTTCAACCCATCTCCTGAACAGATAGGTAATGACTTTACCGCATCTGGAGAATCTCTAAAATGCCGACCTCAGAAAGCAACACTTCACACGAGGATGCACCTATGACCGCTTACTACTACCTGGCCATTGCCATCTGCGCCGAAGTGATCGCCACCGTTTCGATGAAAGCGGTCAAAGGTTTCAGCACGCCACTGCCGCTGATTCTGGTGATTGTCGGCTACGGCATTGCCTTCTGGATGCTCACGCTGGTGGTGCGCAGCGTTCCGGTGGGCGTGGCTTACGCGGTGTGGGCCGGTATGGGAATCGTGATGGTCAGCGTCGCGGCGCTGTTTATCTACGGGCAGAAACTGGATGTGCCGGCAATGCTGGGGATGGCGTTGATTGTGCTCGGCGTTGTCGTCATTCAGCTGTTCTCCAAAACCGCCGGCCACTAACACCCGAAACACAATCCCACTGTGGGAGCGGGCTTGCTCGCGAAAGCGGTGTGTCAGGCAACGCTGATGCCGACTGATACGGCCTCTTCGCGAGCAAGCCCGCTCCCACAGTTTTTTTGCATCCAGCCGATTGTTCACCAACAAATCCCCTCTCCGTCGAGTCTGTATACTGCGCCCTCGTCTTGAACACTGAGGTCGCTGCATGCCATCCGTTATTTCCACCGACGTTCTGATTGTCGGCGCTGGTGTCGCCGGCCTCTGGCTGAATGCGCGCCTGCGCCGCCAGGGTTTTTCGACCGTGCTGGTGGAAAGCGCCAGCCTCGGTGGCGGGCAAAGCGTGAAGTCCCAAGGCATCATCCATGGCGGCGCCAAGTACGCATTGCATGGCGCCCTGACCGGTGCCTCGGAAGCCATCGCCGACATGCCTCGCCGCTGGCGCGAAGCCCTGGCCGGTGACGGAGAACTGGACCTGACCGGCGTGCGCCTGCTGTCCGAAGCCCATTACCTCTGGTCCCCCGGCACGCTCGCTGGCAACCTCACCAGTTTCTTCGCTAGCAAAGCGGTGCGCGGCCGTGTCGATCAGGTCAAGGGCGAGCAACTGCCGCCCGCCCTGCAAGACAAGCGCTTCAAGGGCAAGGTCTATCGCCTGGCGGAACTGGTGATCGACGTGCCGAGCCTGATCCAGCGCCTGGCCGATCTGTCGGGTGATGGTTTGCTCGCCGGCCAAAAAATCGAACCGTTGCTGGAAGGTGGCGCTTTGGTCGGCCTCAAAGTCGACAAGCGCGAAATCCGCGCCCAGCGCATAGTCTTGAGCGCCGGTGCCGGTACGACAGCGCTGCTCGAAGCGCTGGGGCTGAGTCAGCCCGCCATGCAACGCCGGCCACTGCACATGATCATCGCCAAAGGTCCGGGTCTCAAACCGCTGTACGCCCACTGCCTGGGCGGCGGCACCAAGCCGCGCATTACCGTGACGACCCATCCGGCCGCCGATGGTCAATGGGTCTGGTATCTGGGCGGTGATATCGCCGAAGCCGAAGGTGTTGCCCGCAACCCCTCCGAGCAAATCGCCACGGCGCAGAAAGAACTCGGCCAGCTGCTGCCATGGATCGACCTGAGCACAGCGCAATGGGCCACTCTTCGAGTGGATCGCGCCGAGCCATTGCAATCGGGACTGACCCGTCCTGACAATGCATTCCTTGCCGAAGAAGGCCGGCTGCTGGTCGGTTGGCCAACCAAACTGGCGCTGGCTCCGGACTTTGCTGATCGCGTCATCGCGTCCTTGCAGCGCGACGGCATCCAGCCAAGCAATTCTGCCCCGCTGCCCGACCTGCCAAAACCGCCGATGGGCATCCCTGCCTGGGAGCAACTGCTGCCATGAGCCAACCCACTTTGCACGATCTGCATCGCCCGCTGGGCAGCACCGGCCTGCTGGTTTCGCCACTGGGCCTGGGCACGGTAAAACTCGGCCGCGACCAAGGCGTGAAATATCCCAACGGTTTTCAGATTCCCGATGACGACGAAGCGCGCATGCTGCTCAAACTCGCGCGCGACATGGGCATCAACCTGATCGACACTGCCCCGGCCTACGGCCGCAGCGAAGAACGCCTCGGTCCATTGCTGCGGGGTCAGCGTCAGGATTGGGTGATCGTCAGCAAGGTCGGCGAAGAGTTTGCCGACGGCCAGTCCCGTCACGACTTCAGCGCCGCTCATACCCGGCTGTCGGTGGAACGTAGTCTGCAACGGCTGGAAACGGACTTCATCGATCTGGTGCTGGTGCACTCCGACGGCAACGACCTGGCGATCCTCAACGACAGCGAAGTCTATGCGACCCTCGCGGCGTTGAAGACTGAAGGCAAGATTCGCGGCTTCGGTTTTTCCGGCAAAACCGTCGAAGGTGGTTTGAAGGCTCTGGAACAAGGTGATTGCGCGATGGTCACCTACAATCTGAACGAGCAGAACGAGAAGCCGGTCATTGACTATGCTGCTGCTCACGGTAAAGCCATTCTGGTCAAAAAAGCCCTCGCCAGCGGTCATGTTTGCCTAAGTCCGGGTGTGGACCCTGTTCGCGCCAGCTTCGAGTTGTTGTTTGAACATCCGGGTGTTGCCAGTGCTATTGTCGGGACCATTAATCCGCTGCACCTCGCCCACAACGTCGCGACCGTTGCCCAGGTCCTACGTAGAAACTGATGCCGCCCATGCGGCCTTAAGCAGGAGCCGACATGCCGCGTACGCTCATAAGAAAGAACCCGAGCAACTTCAAGACCCTGCCGTTATTCGTCGAAGCGACTCCCGAAGGCCTGAGTTATCAAAGCGTCGGGATGCCGCTCAATTTCTCCCAGACGCTGCAACGTCGCCGCCCGGTGACGGTACCCGACACACAGCGGTTTTCGCTTGAGCTGGCCAACCTCGGGGTCTCGGTGCGCCTGACCCTGCATTGGCAGAATCGCGATTACTGGGTGTTGGTGCGTCAACGTCGGCAAGACCGCGGCGACGTGGTGCTCAAACTGATCTCCGGTTACGTGCCCGCCCATGAGCTGAACCTGCCGCTGCACACCGCGATTCAGGAAATTGCCGAAGAGTGCCTGCTGGAAACCCCGGAAGGCTGGCTCGGCGGACGTTTCAACGACACCTGGCTGCCGGCGCCCTACTCATCCGCGCTGCATTATCGCGAAGCCCTGCCGTTTCGCCTGACGCCGCTGTCCGGCTCGGCGCGGCCGGTGCGTTGCGCCAAGATGCAGCTGATCGAACGCCCGCGGGCTTACGTGCATTTGCCGACGGCCTCGCTGCAATTGATCTATGACCTGCGCCTGGACGTGCCCAAGGAGGCCAAATCCCTGAGCCTGTTCCATGTCGACGAACGACTGGAAGGCGATCAACTGGTGGCCCGGCTCGATCGGAAACGTCCTGATTTGTATTTGATGCCGCTGCAGGACGGCCAACCGATGGCCGAGCTCTATACCTTGAAAAAGGATCAGCTGTACCCGGCGAGTACTCGCGGGTTGTACCTGGCAGAGAGTTTTGCCCAGCAGGAAGGCTGGCTGGTGAGGGATGAGCGGATTCGCTGGAAGGATTGGGTGCGGCAGCAGGGCTTGAGCCCGCCGGGGAAGGATTCAGGTTTGGCGCGGTTGCGTGGAAAGGCGAAGCAATTGCTGAAGAGAATCGTACCGCGCAAGAAAGTCAGCTCTTAAAGCAAAAGATCGCAGCCTCCGGCAGCTCCCAGCGGGCGCGTAGGAGCTGCCGAAGGCTGCGATCTTTTGACGTTTCGATAGCAGAGAATCAAAAAAAGATCGCAGGCTTCGCCAGCTCCTACGACTTGCGGATCTTCTCGACAATCGCGGTAGTCGAGCTGTTTTCCACCAGCCCCAGCACTTTCACCGTTCCGCCGTAAGCGGTCACGATGTCCGCGCCGACGACCTGCTCGATTCCGTAGTCCCCGCCCTTGACCAGCACATCGGGCTTGACCTCGCGCAGCAGGTTTTCCGGGGTGCCTTCAGCGAAGCTGATCACCCAATCCACGGCGCCCAGACCTGCCAGTACGGCCATGCGACGGTCGACGCTGTTGATCGGACGGCCCGGCCCTTTCAGGCGGCTGACCGACGCATCGTCGTTGACCGCGACGATCAAGCGATCGCCCTGGGCCCGCGCCTGTTCGAGGTAGGTCACGTGGCCGGCGTGCAAAATGTCGAAGCAGCCGTTGGTGAAGACAATCTTCTCTTTATGCGCACGCGCATCATCGACCGCCAGCAACAGCTGCTCAAGGCCGAGTACACCGCGCTCCGAACCTTCTTCACGCTGAATGGCGCGACGCAGTTCCGGTGCGCTGATGGCTGCCGTACCCAGTTTGCCGACCACGATGCCCGCCGCCAGGTTGGCCAACGCCACCGCGTGAGGCAGTTCTTCGCCAGCGGCAATGGCGGCCGCCAGGGTGGAAATCACCGTGTCGCCAGCACCGGTCACATCGAACACTTCACGAGCACGGGCTGGCAGGTGCAGCGCCGGATGATCCGGACGCAGCAAGGTCATGCCGTGTTCGCCGCGGGTCACCAGCAGCGCGCCGAGGTCGAGATCATGCATCAGCTGCGCGCCCTTGCTCACCAGTTCGTGCTCATCGGCGCAACCGCCGACGATGGTTTCGAACTCGCTGAGGTTCGGGGTGATCAGGCTCGCACCCCGGTAGATCGAGAAATCCTTGCCCTTGGGATCGGCCAGCACCGGAATGCCACGGGCACGTGCCGCCTGGATCAGCACCTGATGGTTTTTCAGCGCGCCTTTGCCGTAATCGGACAGCACCAGCACTTTGATGCCTTCGAGCAACTCGTCGACTTGCTCGCCCAACGCCAACGCGTCGGTGGCGAAAGGTTCTTCGAAGTCGATACGCAGCAGTTGCTGGTGACGGCTCATGACCCGCAGCTTGACGATGGTCGGCTGGTGCGCGATGCGCTGGAACAACGCCCGAACGCCAGCGCCCTTGAGGCTATTGGCCAGGCTGTCGGCAGCTTCATCGTCGCCAGTCACGCCGACCAGCGAGGCCGGTGCGCCGAGGGCGGCAATGTTCAACGCAACGTTGGCGGCACCGCCCGGGCGGTCCTCGATTTGCTCGACCTTGACTACCGGTACCGGCGCCTCAGGGGAAATCCGTGAGGTACCACCATGCCAGTAACGGTCGAGCATGACATCGCCGACCACCAAGACAGGGGCTTGATCGAATCGCGGCATGGACAACTTCATGGAGCAACCCACATACAAAATGAACAGGGGCGCGATATTAACACAGGGTTAGCGTGGGCTTGTGTGACGGCTGCAATGGGATGATTCCGCAGGGCTTTCTGCTCATTTATTGATCAGAAAATCCGACCGCGGTGCGCAGATTTATTCAGGCTTGGTCAAGAAGGGTAAAGGTCTGGATACCAATCACCGGGCGCATTGCACGCCAGGTGTGCAAAAGGGGTGAGCCAGGCTCACCCCTTTTGTGGGTCAGGCGATGTCGCCAACCGGGGCGTCGAGGCCCATCGCATGCAGGCGCGAGTAGTAGCCGTTTTGCGCCAGCAGTTGAGCGTGGGTGCCGCGCTCGACGATTTCGCCATGGTCCATGACCAGGATCAGGTCGGCTTTCTCGATGGTCGACAACCGGTGAGCAATCACCAGCGTGGTGCGACCTTTCATGACCTGATCCAGTGCCGCCTGAATGTGTCGCTCGGACTCGGTGTCGAGCGCCGACGTTGCCTCGTCGAGAATCAGCAACGGTGCGTTCTTCAACAAGGCCCGGGCAATCGCCAGGCGCTGACGCTGGCCACCGGACAGCAACACGCCGTTTTCGCCGACCTGAGTGTCCAGGCCTTGCGGCATCTCCGAGATGAAGTCCATCGCGTAAGCATCCGTCGCGGCCTTTTCGATGTCGGCACGTGGTGCGCCGGCCAGGTCACCGTAAGCAATGTTGTTGGCGATGGTGTCGTTGAACAGGGTCACATGCTGCGTCACCTGCGCCACGTGTCGACGCAGATTGCGCAGACGATAGTCTTCGATTTCCACGTCATCGAGCATGATTTCGCCGGTTTCATGGTGATAGAAACGCGGAATCAGGCTGGCCAGGGTCGACTTGCCGCTACCCGAACGACCGACCAGGGCGATCATTTGCCCCGGTGCCGCCGTGAAGCTGATGTTCTTCAGCACTTCACGCTCGGTCCCTGGATAGGTGAAGCTCAGGTTGCGCACGTCCAGGTGGCCGCTGACACGATCGCGCTCGACGGTACCCTGGTCAATCTCTGGCTCTACGTCCAGTTGCTCGAAAATGCTCTCGGCACCGGCAACGCCTTTCTGGATTGTCGAGCTGACTTCCGACAGCTGCCGAATCGGCTTGGGCAACAGGCCCGCCGCGGTGATGTAGGCCACCAGGTCACCGGCGGTGGCATCGCCGCGCAGGAACAGCACCAGGAACATCAACACCGCCATGGCGGTGTAGATCACCAATTGCAGCATGGGCGTGTAGACCGCACCGGTCTTGGTCATGCGCAGTTGCTTGTCGGTGTTGCCCTGGCTGGCTTCGGCGAAACGACGCTCTTCATAGCTTTCGCCACCGAAGCTGCGCACCACGCGATAGCCCTGGATGGTCTCGGAGGCTACGTGAGTCACGTCGCCCATCGCCACCTGGATTTTCTTGCTCTGCTTGCGGAATTTTTTGCTGGTGCTGCTCACCATGATCGCGATGATGGGCAGGATCGCCAACATCACCAGGGTCAGTTTCCAGTTCATCCACAACAGGTAAGCAAACAGGAACACCACGGTCAGGCCTTCACGAATGACCACTTTGATGGCGTCCGTGGCAGCACCGGTGACCATGGTCACGTTGAAGGTGATGCGCGAAATCAGGTGCCCGGAGTTATGGGTGTCGAAATAACGGTTGGGCAATACCAGCAACTTGTTGAACAGCTCGACACGCAAGTCGTGGACCAGCCCCAACGATACTTTGGCCAGGTAATAGTTGCCGAGGAAAGACCCCAGGCCTTGCCAGGCGGCGATCAGGATGATCAGCAGCGGCACGGCCATCAGCAACTGCAAGTCTTGCAGATAGGGAACAGTCGGGAAGAGCACCGCTTCGGGGTTGCTCAGGCCATCGACGAAATATTTGAGAATCCCTGCGAGCATGGGCTGCGTCGAGGCAAAAATCACAAAGCCGACGATACTGATGGCAAACATGTCCCAGTACGGGCGCACATACGACAGCAGGCGCAGGTAAATCTTCAAGCTCGACGGCGCAGGCGAATCAGGGCTGGTCATGAGAACCCGTTGTATGAGAAAAGAGCCCGCGAGTGTAACACAGGCCATTTTAGTCGCTGAGCTGCGGTAACATGGCCGGCTATCCATGCCTCACGGCGCCCAACCCGGAGTATTGATGCAAGCGCTTGATCACACCCGATATCTCGCCCTGCGCGAGGGAGCACAAGTCCTTGAAGCGGATGGTTCGGGGGACAAGGTTCTGCGGTTGACGGACGGTTCAATACTCAAACTGTTTCGCCGCAAACGCCTGCTGACGTCGGCCGCATGGTACCCGTACGCCAAACGCTTTGCCGACAATTGCGATGCGTTGCGTGAACGGCACATCCCCTGCCCGTCGATTCGTCAGGTTTACCGTATTGCGAGTATCGAACGCGATGCCGTGCACTACGATCCACTGCCGGGCCAGACCCTGCGTCAGCTGCTGGACTTCCAGGGCGATGCCGATCCGTTGCGCGGTCAATTGGGGGTCTTCATGGCCACTTTGCATGAGCGGGGGATTTATTTTCGCTCGGCGCACCTGGGCAACATCGTGCTCACACCCGAACATCAGTTGGGCCTGATCGACATCGCCGACATGCGGGTGTATCGCCGTCCGTTGCGCAAGACTCTGCGGCTGCGCAACTTCAAGCATATGGTGCGTTACCCGCAAGATCGGCAATGGCTGCTCGACGGTCACGGCGAAGTCTTCATGCGCCATTATGGCCAGACCCAGAGCATCTGCTCCCCGGAGGAGCTGAGCGTCGCCCTGCAAAAATGATCTGACTGCCTTCGCCTCCGGGGAGGAGGCGAAGGCCAGGCATTACGCCAGTGCGGGTTGCCGCGCCTTCAGCACGCGAGAGAGGATCATCGCTGCGGGCAGCAGCACCAGTGGCCACAACTCGTCAGGGTTACCAATCAGCAAACTGCCATCGAAGTTCAGCATCACCAGCGCACACGCCAGGTACATACCCCACACATCTCGCAGACGCCAGGCCTGCCAAAGGGATGCAGCCATCAGCGCAACGAACAACACCAGCGCGACCCCGCCGCTGTACAGCCCCAGCGCGACGAAAATGTTGTGCGGATGCTGAATCGGCATCCAGCCATCGAGTACTTGGGCAGTGTGAAAGTTGATGCCGCAGCCCAGTGCCCAGCCGCAGTTGCGCCACTCGCCGACCATGATATGAAAAATCTCGATGCGGTACGAATCACCTCGGTTCCAGAGGGACTGGTACCAGGCTTCGTTGTGCACCACCAGGAACAGCAGGCCTAAAACAATTGCGCAAATTGCCACCGCACCGCCTACCAGCCGCGGCCTGTGGTAAATGCCGTAAAGCACCCACACACCAAACAGGAACACAGCCCCCACAAACGCAGTACGCGTCTGCAGGACAAAGGCCACCGCGAACACCGACAAAACGATGGCCAGGCCTGCTTCGATGTAATTTCGCGCCCTGAGCCAGATTGGCAGCGCCAGCGCCAACGCACAGAACAGCCAAATGCTGGCGTAGATGACGTTATCCAGGCGTGCCGGAAGCAGCCCTACCCGGCCACCGACGGCGTATTCACCGGTTGCCCAACCGTAGAGCGCGCCGCTGAAAATGTACAACGTCAGGATCCAGAACTGAGCGCGAACGAACGCCGCACTGCGGAAGAACTGCGGATCGGTGAAGGCGCCGACCACCATGACGAACATCAGTACATAGAAGACGTGTTTGTAGAACTGCATCTGCCCTGCAATCGTCGCAGGCACCAGAAACCATAGAATGAACGCCAGCCAACCCCACGCCAGCGGCTCCTTGAGCAAGCCCGCACCGCGTTCCTTGATCAGGAAGATCAGGCCCGGCAATACCATCAGGGCGTAGAACAGGTTGTTGGTCCACTTCGACGACCAGCCCACCACAAAGCTCAAAAGAAACAGACAGAGCACCGTTCCGAAATACACCATGGTGTTCTTTCCTGGCTTCATGCCGCTAAATTCCATGTAACACCCAACCTATTGCAAGACCCGAGATAAGAGCGGCAATCAGCTTCAGCCGTTCAAGACGTTTACGCCGTAGTTTGTTCTCCCGCTCCTTGGGAACCACCACATGCTCACCGAAACCGGTGTGCAATACCGCGTCGTTTTCCAGAATCAACGCATAGCGGTTTTCGCCAGCATACCGACGCGACAAGTCTTTTTCCCCGGAAAATGCGGAATACGGTGCATGCGTCAGGTAATCCGCACGACGGCGCAGTCCTGGATTAAAGGAAAAACCTTGCCACTCGGCTTTTTGCGAGCCCAGTACGTAGAAAGGAATGCCATGGCTGACTTTGCGCTCGTTCAGGAACACATAAGGACTGTGAACCATCAGGTCATGATTGAAGCTGCGCAGCCACACCTGCAACGCCTGCGGATCTTCCTCCAGCAGGCATTGGGACTCTTCGATGAACCCTTCGCGGTAGAAGTCCCAGTCGTCTTCACAGTGGAAAATCCACGATGTCTGCACCTGAGCGTAAGCGGCGTCGATGGACCGCAACTGCCCCAGGCGTGGCTTGTTGATGAAGAACTGGGTATGCGCCCTCCAGTGCTCCGGAACACAGGCCTCTACGGCGCTGTCGCCGGAGTCCTCTGTAATGAACACTTTACGGATGGGAGCCGTGTTGTACCGGTCAAATGTCTCGAGGGTACGCTTCAACAGATCGAAGCGACCGCAACTAGTGATTACTACCGAAATGTCGCTAGTTTCGCTGAACAGCATTTATTTGCACCGCACCATTGGTTGTTTAATCGCCCGGCTTCACAGCCCCAGCGACAAGCGTAATTTTTCTTTCCAGCCCAGCGGGACGTGCTCGCGCAGCGGCGCACGCAGGGCCTCGATAATCGCATGCCCGACAGCCCGGAACGTGTAACGCTGCTCTACCAACGCCTGACCGGCCAATGAAATGGTCTCGGTCAGCTGTGGGGACTCGCGCAACACCGCCAGTTTTTCCCTGAGTTCGTCGCGGGTTCGATAGAGCACGATGTTGTGCATATCGACAAACCCCAGCGCGCGATTCTCTGCTTCCCCTTGATCGTAAGCAAACAGCACACAACCACAGGCCATGGCCTCGAAATTCTTGATCATGTATTCGCCCATGCCGACGTCGGCACTCACGAAGTAACGGATCCGGCTCAACGTCTCGCAGTATTCCTCACCCGACTTGGTGCGGGTGATCAGCAGGTTCTCCACTTCGGCCACGGACTCGAGCATGGCCTTGCGTCCGGCATACGCCACGCTGTTGAGACTGCCGACAAAACCCAGCTCGATATCCCGTTCACGCTGGCGGTTTTGCAACAGCGCCTGATCGTAGCCCTTGGGCACGAAATGCGCGTCAAACCCTTCATCACGCAAACGCTGGCTGACCATGAAACCCGAGCTGATCACTCGCGCCCAAGGTAGCTTGCGGTAATGGGCACTGAACTTGCCGGTGTACTTGCACGGGATGTAATTCTGATACGCATCGTGTTCCAGAATAACCAGATTGGGCAGGGTTTGCATGAACCTCACCTGTCTGATTTCTTTTTTGAAGCGCAGAAAAAAAACAATCCGGTCGTAGCGGGTCACATCGACATGCTTGCGAAAGTATCCACGCAAGTCGTCCTGCTCCGCGCTGGTCAGCTCGCGCTTGTCGCAGTCACAGTGCTCGGCAATACCGTCATACAGTCGATCAAGGATCGCTCGCTGCTCTTTCTGCACCAGAAACAGAACTTTCAATTGGTCTCTCTCTTTCCAGACAGCTCTTGGACCCAGAATAATTCGTGGCGTCGCACCGCTTTACGGAAGAACTCGTTTTCGCCGAAAGCCGGCCAGTGTCGGGCCGCCAGACAACGTTGTATCGCTCGGCGAAGTAGACGCTTGAGGGGAAGTCGGTGCTGAAGGTCGTGCATCATGCCCAACGACATAGCCTTGTGCCACTGCTTTTCGGTCGACAGGCAAAGTGCCCAGGGCCGCAACGGCTCATGATTATTGATCTGTGGCGGCAGTGTCACACCGGTCCCCGCATCACCCATTGGCCAGCGATCGTTGTCGTGTAGATGATTGGCGTAATGCAACAAGGTTTCGGGCTGCCAGGCTGTACCGTTCAGTGCCTGCATCACCGCTTGCTGTGAGCATAGATGGTCTGGGTGCGGGTCGAAACGCGGATGTGGCAAAACGATGATCTGAGGCTGGATACGCTCGATCAACTCACTCAGGTCGGCCAGCAGATTGTTCCAGGACGGTATACCATCGACGTCACTGCCCAGGGCCAACGGATTGAACCGTCGAAAATATCGGGTATCGCCAAGCTGTGCCTCACGGGACACCACGGCCTCGGTCGGCGCGCTTTGCATGGCGGACAATTGCAGGCAGAAATACCCCAACTGAATACAGCGCTCCTGAGGTACGCCGCCCCACAGCGGCACGCTGATGCTATCCCAGGCGCGAAGCGAGCCTTTCAACCGGGACGCTTCGACGCCATTGAGCCCCATTTGCTGATAGTGCCCAGCCTCGATTTCACCGGCGGTCAAGGTCACGATCCAGCTTTGACTGGCGCGGCTGTACAAACCGAATGCGGCCAACTCGGCATCGTCGGCGTGGGGCGCGATCACCATCACCCGTTGACGGCTGTAATCCGGATGCTCGAACACCCTGAGCACCGGCTCACCCAACAGTCTGCAGAAACGCCCACGCAGGCGTAACTCACCTTGCGACAGAACCTGCGCCTGACCACTGAGGTTGAGGTAACGCAGGCCGTTCACACCACGCTCGAAGGTTTGTCGGTCCGGGTTATCCCCCCCCGACAACTCGACCACGGGATCGATGAAGCGTCCCAGCCAGGTGCTTTTAATCCGCAGCGCCAACACCAGGGTGGCGTCGTCAACCAGCATGACGCCGTCGTCCAGGCGCAAACGTTCACCGTCAAGGTGAACCTTGGGCTGCTGGGTATACGGTGGAAAGCTGTATTGATAATCGTCTTTGGGCGAATAAAACAGGTGGTCGGCGAACCAGGCCTCGTGGGCAATCCAGCCCAGAACCGCGAGCACCAACGGCAGCCACCAGGTCACCAGCACACCCATGGCAATCAATAGCACCAGCGCGATGAGCAGACCGATGCGTTTGTTGCGCCGATGGCGCTTGAGCAATTGCTGTTTGCGGTTCATGGGCTGACTCATACGGTGAACACCGGCACAGGATTGCACCAGCGATCCTTGTATTCACGATCGGCGCGACCGAAAGAAAAGCGCAACGGTTTGTCCAACGCCCGGGCATGCTCCCAGGCGCTTTGTGTATTGAGAAAGCTCAGCACGCTGCCCGGACTGAATTCGCGGGTTTCGGGATCGACGCCGCCATTGATGTACTCGACGCTGATCCACTGCGGTGTCTCGACACGGTAGACCAGTTGAATCGCTATCGGTGCATCGTTGAGAAAAATCACCGAGCCGATCAGCAAATCACGCAGCAACTCGATGACCTCAGCCATGCGCTCGGCCCCCGTCGCCGGGAAGCCCCAGCGACGCTGGAACAGGTCGCAATAGATCGCCGCCAGTTCACTGCTGGAAAACTCCGCGACCGGCCGGACCACTCCGCCCGCTTCTTCCAGCAATCGCAATTCACGACGCTGGTTGTAGCGAAACTTCTTCGACAGTTCTTCGGGAGTGCGGGCCATCGCCAACTGCTCAGCCTGCAACTTGATACCGGTAAAGCGGCCCTCATTCAGCGCCGACAGGTAGCGTCCACGATGACGCAGCGGCGCTTGTGCATCGGCAGCGGCCGGCAGGATGAACTCGGCATTACCGAGGTCGAACAAGCCTTTTTTACCGCAGCGCTTGAGCACGTCCTTGGACAACGCGAGATCGCGGCCCCAGGTCGGGATCGCGGCTTTGACTTCACCGTTTTGCTCCCAGGCCAGGTAGCGCACAGGAATGTCGGCCAACTGCGCCAGTCGCTCGACCACCATGGGATGAGTGGCGACGCTGCCGCCATAACGTTGCCAGGCATCGGCATATGTCGAGGCGTCGACTACCGCCCAGCCACGTTCGCGCCAGCCTTGAAATCGGTTGAGCATCAGCCCCTCGGCGCCAGTTCGGTAACGTGCGGCAAACGCCAGAAAGCATCGCGCACCGCGCGGTCGGAGAAGCGCTCACGCAAGCGATCGAGCATCAGCTCGGCACACTGGTGACGTTGCTGCTCGTCCATCGCGGCCAGATGTTGCAGCCCTTGAGCCAAGTGTTCGGCATCGCCCAGCGGGAACAAAATACCGACGCCCTCGACCACTTCCTTCGCCCCGCCACACGCCGTGGCGAGCAAGGGCACGCCGGCAGCCATGGCCTCCAGCAGCACCATACCGAACGGTTCGTGATCGGAACTCAGGGCAAACACATCGAAGGCACGGAAATAACGCCGAGCCTCAGGCACCTGACCGAGGAACAGCACGCGGTCGCCGATACCCAACTCACGGGCCAGGGCCTTGAGGTCCTGTTCCAGTCGACCGGCACCGAGAATCACCAATTGACTGCTGGCCGGCAAACCCGGCAACGCCGCAGCAAAACCGTGCAGCAGCGTGGTCTGATCCTTGTCCGGATGCAGCCGTCCGACATTGCCGACAACCCAGGCATCCGGCGCCAGGCCGAGGGTTTCCCTGGCCTCGCGAACTGATACCTGGCTGTCCTGCAAGGTCTGCACATCGATACGGTTATAGAGCGTCTGAATCCGCGCCGCCGGCCACTTCGGCAGGCAATGACGCATGTCGTCACGCACGGCATCGGAAACCCCGAGCAGGCTCAGGCGCTTGCGGAAAATATTCGCGAAGAGTTTGCGCGTACCGCGCTTGTAATCGTCAAACGCGTGATGCACGCCAATCACCGGCAACGAGGTGCCGAGCAAGGCGATATAAATAGGTTTGAAACGGTGAGCGATGCAAAAACTGAAATTGCGCGAGGCGGCGATCTTGCGCAGATCGCTGATGGCGCCCAGCTTCAGGCCACGAATGGCCTTGGAGCTGTATTCCATGAACAGCACTTCATCGGAAGCGCAGCCCGCGGCGACTTCGGCATCGGCAGCCCCGGTCAAAAACACCGTGGTCACTCGATAACCGGTCCTCGCGAACAGGCTGGCGTACTGCCGGGCGCAGTCCAGAAACGGCCCGTCATAGCCGTGACAGAACTGCAGCACATGGCGTTCAGCCGAGCGTGTCATATGCGTCCGCGCCCTCTTTGACCACCAGGATGTCTTCCATGATCAGATACTGTAGATCGGAACCGAAGAACATGTTCAGGGCATCCGTCGGCGAGCAGATCATGGGTTCGCCACGACGGTTGAGCGAGGTGTTCAGCGACACGCCGTTACCGGTCAGCACTTCCAGCGCCTTCATCATGTCGTAGTAGCGCGGGTTGTATTCGCGCTTGAGCACCTGGGCCCGGGACGTGCCGTCTTCATGGACGACTTCCGGCACGCGGGTCTTCCACTCTTCCGCCACTTCAAAGGTGAAGGTCATGAACGGCGCCGGGTGATCGATCTTGATCATCTGCGGTGCAACGGTGTCGAGCATCGACGGGCAGAAAGGCCTCCAGCGCTCGCGGAACTTGATCTGGTGGTTGATGCGGTCAGCCACGCCAGTCGCACTCGGGCAACCAATGATCGAACGACCGCCCAAGGCGCGCGGACCGAATTCCATGCGGCCCTGGAACCAGGCCACCGGGTTGCCATCGACCATGATTTTGGCGATGTTTTCCGGCATGTTCTCAAGCTTGCGCCATACCGGCTTGCTCGGGTGACGGGCGCATGCAGCGAGGACGTCTTCGTTGGTGTACGACGGGCCGAGGTAAACGTGTTCCATCTTCTCGACCGGCACACCACGGGCGTGGGACACATAGGCCGCCGCGCCGACCGCGGTGCCGGCATCGCCGGACGCAGGCTGCACGAACAGTTCTTTAACGTCATCGCGGGCGATGATTTTCTGGTTCAGCTTGACGTTCAACGCACAGCCACCGGCGAAGGCCAGCTTGCCGGTTTCCTTGAGCACGTCACCCAGGTAATGGTCGATCATCTGCAGCGAGATCTTTTCGAACAGCGCTTGCATGCTCGCGGCGTAGTGGATGTACGGCTCGTCGGCGATGTCGCCTTCGCGCTTCGGACCCAGCCACTCGATCAGCTTCGGCGAGAAGTAGAAACCCTTGCCCTTCTCTTTATAACGACGCAGGCCGATGACGTTGGCGTAGTCGGTGTTGATCACCAGCTCGCCGTTCTCGAACGAAGCCAGGCGCGAGAAATCGTATTTGCTGGCATCGCCGTACGGCGCCATGCCCATGACCTTGAACTCACCGTCGAGCATCTCGAAACCGAGGAACTCGGTGATCGCGCCGTACAGGCCGCCGAGGGAGTCCGGATCGAAGAACTCCTTGATCTTGTGGATCTTGCCGTTTTCGCCGTAACCGAAAAAGGTCGTGGCGTACTCACCCTTGCCGTCGATCCCCAGGATCGCGGTTTTCTCTTTGAAACCGGAGCAGTGGTAAGCGCTGGAGGCGTGGGCCAGGTGATGCTCGACCGGTTCGATCTTGATTTTCTTCGGATCGAAACCCAATTGCTCGAGGCACCAGACAATCTTGTTGCGGTAGCGCTTGTAGCGACGGTTACCCATCAGGATCGCGTCGAGCGCGCGGTCCGGGGCGTACCAGTAACGCTTGGCGTAATGCCAGCGAGCCTTGCCGAACAGGCTGATCGGCGCGAATGGAATCGCTACCACATCAACGTCGGATGGCTTGATGCCGGCCTGCTCGAGACAGAACTTCGCCGACTCGTAAGGCATGCGGTTCTTTGCATGTTTATCGCGCACAAAGCGCTCTTCCTCAGCCGCCGCGACCAGCTTGCCGTCGATGTACAAAGCTGCGGAAGGATCATGGCTAAGGGCGCCGGACAGGCCAAGAATCGTCAATGCCACAGGGGTCTAGCCTCTTTAGTCTGCATGCAGGCGCAAGGCGCCTCAAAGATTAATGTGCCCTCGCAAAGGGCGAGTGGCAGCTAAAGGGCGGGATTATAGCGTAAACATGGCGGGAATGACCCAGCGCATATTGCCCCCGTAAAGATGATCCTGGCGAAAGCAGCCGGCATTGCTCATCCGCGGCCTGACCTCCAGTAAATACTGATATTGCCGTCGGCAGCTTGGCGGTAAACCGTATAGGGCAGGAGGACGGTGTCGAAAACACCCGAGAGGGTGAAATCCACCAATACGAACGGCAAAAGAATACCCGTGGGATCAGGCGATGCGTTTAATACGCAAAAGTCGTACGCCAAGCCGCTGTAGATACGAGGGATGGACTGACAGTAGGTCTTTTGCTTTCTAAGGCTACGCGCCGCGTCTTTGTCATCCTGCAGCACCGTGACAGCGGTCCCGCAGCCTGATAAAACCAGTGCAAAAGTGCTCAGTAACACCGTCATTTTTATCGTCAACGTCTGCCCTCCGTGAACGTCAGGCAAACTAGCATCGCGGCCATTCAGGGTACAGTTCATGGGGTCTGTGGATCGTGTAGGACGATTCACAAGAATGTGTCCCCTTAATCTCGGGTGACTCGTCTGGCTCCTTCGCGAGCAAGCCCGCTCCCACATTGTTTTGGTGTCGCACACTTAATTTGTGTGCGACCGAGAACTATTGTGGGAGCGGGCTTGCTCGCGATAGGACCGAAGGTCCGATTCAGGCAGCGCTAGAGATATCTTTGGGAAGACGCTGATCAATGACCTGATATAGCGCACTGCTCTCAGGCCAGTTACGCATGAACCTTGCCCGATCCCGCGCGTAGGCCGGGGCGAAGCTGCTGAGCGAGGCGTGCTGACACATCGAATCCAGATCAATCAGCGCCCAGCGATCGTGCTGCCAGAACAGGTTATGTCCCTTGAAATCGCCGTGACTGATCCGCTCGCCAATCAGCTCGGCAAACAAATGATCCAGCGCCAGCAATTCGGCTTCCGGTGCCTCACCACTTTCAACGTAAGGCGCAAACCGCTCGATGATGTCCGGTCCCGGCAAATACTCGGTCACCAGATAAGCCCGACTGCGCAACCAGAGAAAACGCTTCTCCAGCAATGCCAACGGTTTGGGTGTGGCAATGCCGAGAAACGCCAGGCGATTGCCTTCACGCCAGGAGTGCCAGGCACGGCTCGGGCGCCAGAAGCGTTTGAGCCAGTGGGCAAAACCTTTGATGTTGTAGCGCTTGATCACCAGCGTACGACCAGCCACCTCGACCTTGCCGACGCTCGCCGCGCCGCCGGTCTTGTACAGATGGCCCTGATCGAGCATCGCATCGGCCTGCGCCAGCACCGGCAGCATCGCCGCTTCTTCCTCGCGGCGAATCGCCCGCAAGCCGAACGCTCCGCGCTGGACACTGAACAGCGTGCACTCGCGGCCGACCTTGATCAGGAAGTCCTTCAGGCGCCAGCTGCGCACCTTGCTGATCTGCTTCTGCAACGCTTCCATCGGTAAGGCATGCTCGCCGTTGCTCAGCAGGTAATACACCAGCAACTCTTCGGTGTAGGGCTCCAGCGACTTGGGCAACTGGGCGAAAAACACCCCGAGGTTCTCCAGGATTTTCTGCCGCGAGAGCGGCTGGCCCGGCGTCTCCGTGCGGATTCCGGCGCCGTCGATCAAATACAGCCGACCGCCCTGACGCAGCAGGTTGTCCAGATGCAGGTCTTCCTGCCACAGGCCCTTGCGGTGCAATTGACCGATCGCACCCAGCGCATCGGCCAATACCGTCGATTGCTCATCCGCCAGCATCGGCAAGTGCTCGACCCGTTTCCAGGCATCCCCAAGGCTTTCAGCGCCTTCAAGGAAATCAAACAGCAGCCAACCGCCCTCGCCGTCCTTCAGGCCATCAGCCAGCAACAACGGCGTGGTCAACCCCTGAGCCGCCAGCAACCGCACGCCGTCCAGCTCACGCTGGAAATGCCGCGCCGCTTTGCTGCCGACCAACAACTTGGCCAGCACCGGCCGCCCGCGCCAGACACCGGCACCGACATAACGCTGCCCCGGCAACACCCGCAACAGACTCAGCAACTGCAACTCGGCAGGACCGGCGGCATCGGCCAGTGGAATGTTCAGCGGCAGGCTCGGGCTGCGGCCAGCGTTTTTCAGTTCGGACAAACGCATCAGCGCACCTCCTTATGACTACGCCGCGCGGTCAGACGCGCAAGCCAGCTGTCGATCAGCGAACTGTCTTGCGATTGATCCAGATAGGCGGCCAGCAGCTCGCGCAACTGCGCTTCGCTCCACTCAGGCGCCCGACGCAGCAACGGCTCCAGATCTTTGGCCCGATCACGCAGACCAAACAGCAACGGCCGGGTCTTTTCCAGGTCGATCAGCTGGGCCAGGTAACCGTCGCCGGTGGCCTGGAGAAAAATGTGCTTGGGGTAGAAGCAACCGTGAATCTGACGCGCGCCGTGCAGGCACCGAGCCAGTTGTCCACAGGCCTGCAGAATGGCCGAATGCTGCGCCGAACTCAGGTCCGACCAGCGCTGCAACAGCGAATCCAGGTCATCCCAACCGTCCAGGGCACGGGTCAGCAGAATCGCTCGGACTTCGCCGTCGACTTTGCGCTCACCGAAAAACGCCGCTTTCAACGCCGGAATACCGAACTTTTCATAGCGACTGATATTACGAAATTCACGGGCAAAGCTCGGCTCGCCAAAGGGCGCATGCAAGGTGCGCGTCTGGTAGTTGCTCTGGCGTTTCAGGTAGTAGCCATGGCCTTCCAGATCCAGCCGAAACACGCTGCTCCAGCCACCGCGAGCGGTATTGGGCTCGTCCACAGCGTCGAGCTGCTTGACCCAGAGTGCGTCAAAGGTGCCGAGGCCGTGACGCTCAAGCAGCGCACGGTCTTCAGCCGCCAGAAAATCAGTCATTCGCGCCCCTCGAAAAATCTCACCACGTGCCGGATCCGTTTTTTGTCGGCGGCATTCAGCCGATCACGCTGGCGGTATTGCAGGTAAAAGCGCAGGCGCTGGGTAGCCGACAAGTGATACTTGGCGACCTTGTCCAGACAGGCCAGGTCCTTGGTGATCCGGTATTTGAGCCAAAAGCCGCGCCAGAAATCGCCATTGGGGCAGTCGATCAAAAACAGCCGAGCCTCATCGTCGATCAGCAGGTTGCGCCACTTCAAATCGTTATGGGTGAAACGATGGTCGTGCATGGTTCGGGTATAACCCGCCAACTGCCGGCTGACGTTGTCGACCCAAGCGCGGTCCGCCAGTTTAGGATCATGCCGCTCGGCCAAAGCCGACAAGTCTTCGGTATGCGGCAGCTCACGGGTGATCATTGCCCCGCGATCGTACGCCGCACCGCGACGTTCCAGGCCCCAAGCCACCACTTCGGCGGTAGGAATGCCCCACTTGGCAAAGCGCTTGAGATTTTGCCACTCGGCTTTCACCCGAGGCTTGCCCAGGTAACGGCGCAGACCTTTGCCGGCACCCACGTAGCGTTTGACGTAATAGTTGACGCCATTGCGCTGGACGCGAATGACCTCGGACAACAGGTCGCGCGTCAGGCGTTCGCCCTCAAGCGCAAACACAGCCTCAAGACTGCCGAAATCTTCTGCCAGATCGCTGTACTCAGGCTCCAGTTTCCAACCCGCCATCAGAGCGCATCCCCGTATCGCTGTTTACGGTCGTAGAGTTTGTTGGCCTTGCCTTCGAGCCAGGCGAGCAACCCGGCTTCCTCGCCCAGAATCTGGCGCAGGGGCTGCTGGAAATACCCCTTGAGGAAACGCAATTTGTCGCGACGGGTCAGGCCGATGTCCAGGGCCGAAAAGTACAGCGCCGCCAGATCCTTGTTGCGCCAGCGTTGGGTAATCGTCGGACGGGTCTGGGCGCGGTGCAGGTCGATCACCGAGAGCCTGAAATCGTCGGCCGTCACCGGTTTGTCGGTGTGCAGCAGAAAGTGACAGATGTAGCAGTCGCGATGGTTGACCCCGGCACGGTGCATCATGCCGGTCATGCGCGCGACCTCGGCGATCAGTGCACGCTTGAGTTTTGGCTCGGGCGGGTGCTTGACCCAGTCGATGCTGAAGTCTTCAAGGCTGACAGTGGGCGCCAGCTCTTCGGTGACGATGAACGAATGCTGGTCCGCCGGGTTGCTGCCCTTCTCGCCGTAAGCCACGGCGGTCATGGTCGGCACGCCGACCTCTTGCAGGCGCTGGATGGCCTTCCACTCCTGGCCGGCACCGAGCACCGGCAATTTGGCGGTGAGCAGGTTCTTGAAGATCTCGCCCCAGCCAATGCCACGGTGGATCTTCACGAAAAAGCCATTGCCATCGACTTCGGTACGCAGGGTCCGGCGCGCTTCAAGTTCGCGGTATACCTCGCCCTGGAGGCCCTCGACTTCAGCGAACGGGTCACGTCCGGCCCAGAGGCTCTTGAACGGTTCAGCCAGCATCAACTTCATTAAGCGTGCTCCGCCAGAATCACATCGGCCGCGTGCTGCGGCATGCTGTAGAGGTCGGCCGTCTCGGCAAAGGCCAGACCATTGCGGCTCCAGGCCGCCCGTGCTTGAGCGTCGTTCAACATACCGGTCAGGTACTGAGTCAGTTGCGCCTGATCGAAAGGCTCTTCCAGCACCAGACCGGCGTCGGCCTCGGCGATGTAATGGGCGTAACCGCAGACCGCACTCACCAGCACCGGCAACCCGGCCACCAGGGCTTCGAGCAACACGGTTCCGGTGTTTTCGTTGTACGCCGGGTGAATCAACAGATCGGCGCCGAGCAGAAAACGCGGGATGTCGCTGCGGCCTTTAAGGAACGTCACGTTATCGCCGAGCCCCAATGTGGCGCTCTGCATCTGGAATAATTTGGGGTCGTCCTGGCCAATTACAAACAGCCGGGTGCGTTTCTTCAGATCGGCGGGCAATGCGGCCAGCGCCTTGAGGCTGCGATCCACACCTTTGGTCTTGAACCCGGAGCCGATTTGCACCAGCAGCAGATCATCGTCTTTCAGGTTGAATTCGCGACGGAACTCGGCACGGATCTCGGCGGCATTCGCCGGCGCGCGACGGTCCTGAGAGATACCCGGCGGCAGCAAATGGAAGCGCTCAAGCGGCGTGTCGTAATGCTTGATGAACAGTGGCTGCTGAACTTCGGAAATCATCAGGACTTCGGTCTTGGCATCCTTGGCGAACACCGCGCGTTCGTACTCGGCGAAGTGCCGGTAGCGGCCCCAACGGCGGTACAGCGAGTTACGCAGGTTTTGCGCCTTGTCTTCGAAGCAGCCGTCGGCGGCGTAGTAGACGTCCAGACCCGGCATCTTGTTGAAGCCGATCAAACGGTCCACCGGACGCTTGGCCAGATCCGCTTCCATCCATTCGCTGAGTTTCTCGTTGCGTCGATGATTGAAGAACGCCTTGACCGGCGCCACCAACACTTCGAAGCCCGGCGGAATGTCGCCTTCCCAGATCAGCGTGTAGACCCGAATCTGATGGCCGCGTTGCTGACATTCCAGAGCGATGCGCATGAAATCGCGTTGCAAGCCCCCGAATGGAAAGTACTTGTACAAGACGAATGCCAATTGCATCAGCGCAGCTCCTCAGCCAGTAACAACGTGCTCAGTCGGGTCGCGACACGCTCGGGATTCAGACGCGTGAAGCACAGGGGCCACTCGCGTTTAAGGTCAAACTGACGGGCATCTTCGGCCGTCGGTTGATACGTACATTTCTTTTGCATACACGGCGCGCAGGGGAAATCGCTGGCGATGTGAATCTGCGCTTTACCGTAGGCACCGGTCAGGCCCGGGTTGGTCGGGCCGAACAACGATATCGTCGGCACGTCTAGCGCAGCGGCGAGGTGACCGAGGCCGGTGTCCACCGCCACGCAGGCTTGCGCGCCGGCCAGCACTTTGCCGACACCCGCAAGATTCAGCTTGGGCAGCACTTCGACGTGCCTCATGTCTTTGGCGATGCGTTCAGCCCGGGCTTTCTCGATCGGATTACCCCACGGCAGCTTCACCGCGACACCGAGATAGCCGACGCGCTCGGCCAACTCGCGCCAGTAGGCTTCAGGCCAGTGTTTGGTGTCCCACGTGGTGCCGTGCAGGAACACCACATAAGGATTCTTGCGCGGCAATTCCACCAGTCGCTCGACGTTCAGGCCGTAATCGCCCAAGCCTTTGGGCAAGTCGTAACCCAGGGCCACGGCAAACAGCTGACGCACCCGCTCCACCGCGTGTTGCCCACGGGCCACGGCCAGACGCCGGGAATAAAAGCGTGCGGCAATCGGCTCACGGGCCGAGTTTTTATCCAGCCCGGCCACCGGGGCTTTGGCATATCGGGTCAGCAACGCACTTTTCAGCAGGCCCTGGGCATCGATCACCAAGTCATATTTGTTGGCGCGAACGCTTTGCTTGAAGCGCTTCCACTCGCCACTCTTGATGGTCTGCCAGATGTTTTTGCGCCAGCGACGGATCGCGACGGGAATCACCTTGTCCACGGCCGGGTGCCAGGTCGGGATTTCGGCGAAGCCTTCTTCCACCACCCAATCGAACTGGATGCCGGGGATCGCCCGTGCCGCGTCGGTCAGCGCCGGCAACGCGTGAATCACGTCGCCCAGCGAAGAAGTCTTGATCAGCAGTACCCGCAAACTATTTGACCTCGACCACAGTGCCCTGCAAACGCTGCAAGGCTTCGTTCACCGCTTGCGGCATGAGCTGGCGCAGGCAGTTGTAATGACCGAAACGGCACGTGCGATCGAAGCAGGGGCTGCATTCGATGCCCAGGCGCACGATCTCGACGTGCTCGGCCAGTGGCGGCGTGAACCCCGGCGACGTCGAGCCGTAGACTGCCACCAACGGGCGATTCAGCGCAGCGGCGACGTGCATCAGGCCGGAGTCGTTGGACACCACCGCATCGGCGCAGGACATCAGGTCGATGGCTTCGGCCAGGGAGGTGCCGCCGCTGAGGTTCACCGACTCTTCACGCAAACCGGGAATCAGCCGCGAACGGATGTCTTCGCCGACGGCGTGATCGTTTTTCGAACCGAACAGCCAGACTTGCCAGCCTTCGCGGATCTTCGCTTCGGCAACCTTGGCATAGTGCTCGGACGGCCAGCGCTTGGACTCGCCGAACTCGGCACCGGGGCACAGCGCCAACACCGGGCGGTCGAGGGCCAGGCCGAACTTGGCCATTGCCGCCTCGCGCGTGACCGGGTCAATCTGCAGGCTCGGCCGTGGATAAGGTGTCGGCAGCTCGGCACCGGGCTCGTAAGCCAGGGCCATGAAGCGTTCGATCATCAGCGGGTAACGTTCTTTATCCAGCGTGCGCACGTCATTGAGCAGGCCGTAGCGGAACTCGCCACGCCAGCCGGTACGCTTCGGGATGCCGGCAAAGAACGGCACCAATGCCGACTTCAGGGAATTGGGCAGCAGGATCGCCTGGTCGTACTGGCCGGCCAGGGATTTGCCGATGCGCCGACGCGTCGCCAGCTCCAAAGCACCGTGACCGAGCGGAAAGCTCAAGGCCTGGCGTACTTCGGGCATGCGCTCAAGAATCGGCCGGCTCCACTCGGGGGCCAGCACGTCGATTTCGCATTGCGGGTGGCGCTGCTTGAGACACTGAAACAGTGTCTGCGCCATCACCATGTCACCGACCCAACTGGGCCCAACGATCAGAATTTTCATGTGGTTTCCATAAACGAGCCGGGGAGGCATACGCCTCCCCGCCTCGAGAATCACTGAGGGAGCAAGGCTGCTTGCGATGGGTCATCACCTTCAACATTATTGTCGACTGTCATTCCGCTATCGCGAGCAAGCTCGCTCCCACATTGGGATTTGGTGTACATCGATCTGCGAAACAATGCAGATCTACTGTGGGAGCGGGCTTGCTCGCGAAGGCGCAGTGTCAGTCACTATAGAGGCTGAATGTGACGGCCTCTTCGCGAGCAAGCCCGCTCCCACATTTGAATTGTGTCGCTTAACTCAATCCCAGCTCGCGCCAGATCCGCACGACCTGCCGCCGTTCGTCCACGAACTGGTCGCCCGGTATCACCCCGGCGTCCTTCTGCAAGGCCTGCCGGTGAGCGGCTGAACGGTAGGCTTTATAGGCCTCGCGCAACAGGCTGGCGTCTTCGGCGGGCATCAGCCCTTCCTCCTCCAGCCCTTCCAGAATGCGGATATTGTCAGTCCAGCGCAGCAATGGCGGGTGCGATTCGGACCACGCCAGGGCCGCGTATTGCACCATAAATTCAATATCGACGATACCTCCGGCGTCCTGCTTGAGATCGAACGGCGCCGTGGCCTCGAAGGCATTTGCCCCGGTGCCCGCCGCGGTGCTCTTGCTGCCAAGGTTATCGCGCATTTTGGCGCGCATCTCACTGACCTCCTGGCGCAAGGTTGCAAGGTCCCGCGACTTGCCCAATACCGCCGCGCGGACTTTCTCGAACGCCTGGCCGACGTCCGGGCTGCCCACCAGCACCCGCGCCCGCACCAGCGCCTGATGTTCCCAGGTCCAGGCTTCATTTTCCTGATACCGGGCAAACGCACCGAGCGAACTCACCAGCAACCCCGACGCACCGGAAGGTCGCAGGCGCATATCGACTTCATACAGCTGACCGGAGTTGGTCTGGGCCGTGAGTAAGTGAATGATCCGCTGCCCCAGCCGAGTGAAAAATTGCGCACCGTCGATAGGTTTCGGTCCGTCGGTTTCCGCCTGCGGATCGCCATCGTGAATGAACACCAGGTCCAGGTCCGAACCATGCCCCAGTTCCAGACCGCCGACTTTCCCATAACCGACAATGATGAAGCCGGGATCGCACAAGGTGCCGTCGGTACGCAGCGGCGTGCCGTATTTGGCCACGGTCTGGCGCCAGGCCAGGGCCAGCACTTGCTCCAGGATCGCTTCGGCGAGCCAGGTCAGGTAATCACTGACCTTCATCAACGGCAGGCTGCCGGCGATTTCCGAAGCGGCGACCCGTAAACGGTGCGCCAGTTTGAAATGCCGCAGGGCTTCCATTTGCTGTTCGAGGTCGTCTTCGGGAATCCGCGTCAAACGCTCGCGTAACTCGGCAGCCAGTTCCGGCGCCAGCGGCGGCTTGAACAGCCGACCTTCGTTGAGCAATTCGTCGAGCAGCAGCGGGAAGCGGGTGATCTGTTCGGCGATCCACGGGCTCGCGGCGCACAAGGTCAACAAACGTCGCAGCGCGCCGGGATTCTCGGTCAGCAACACCAAATACGCGGAACGACGGGCCACGGCTTCCACCAGCGGCAATACCCGCTCCAGCACCAGATCCGGATTGGCGTGCTCCACGGCCTGAGCCAGCAACCGCGGAATAAAGGCATCAAGGCGCTCACGCCCCAAGCGCTGCATCGCCCGCAGCTGCGGGCTGCTGCGCAAACCGGCCAACGCTTTCAGGGCTTTGGTGGCATCAGCGAAACCGCCCTCTTCCAACTGACGGCAAGCGGCCTCTTCATCCTGAGCCTCTTCCCACAACGGCAGCCATTCGCCACCGACCACCACTTCGCTTTCGGTGCCTTCCTCTTCGTCGGGATCGGCGATCACCTGACCAAAGTGCCAAGCCACGCGGCCACGCCAATACATCAGCCGCTCATGGAAAGCCGCCCAATCGTCAAAACCCAACATAAAGGCAATGCGCGCCTGATCCTGAGCACCGTCCGGCAGCATCTGGGTCTGGCGGTCGGCAATCGCCTGGATCGCGTGCTCGGTGTATCGCAGGAATTCGTAGCCTTCGCGCAGCTCACTGATCACCGCCGGCGGCAGGTAACCCTGACCTTCCAGCGTGCTCAGTACTTTTAATAGAGGTCGTTGCTGCAAGCTCAGGTCGCGGCCACCGTGGATCAGCTGGAACGCCTGGGCGATAAATTCGACTTCACGAATGCCACCGGAGCCGAGTTTGATGTTGTCGGCCATGCCCTTGCGCCGGACTTCTTGCTGAATCAGCTGCTTCATGGTGCGCAGCGCTTCGATCGCCGAGAAGTCGAGGTAACGCCGGTAAACGAACGGCCGCAGCATGTCTTGCAATTGCGCGCCGGCCACTTGATCGCCGGCCACCACCCGCGACTTGATCATCGCATAGCGTTCCCAGTCGCGACCCTGATCCTGGTAATACTGCTCCAGCGCGTTGAAGCTCAGCACCAATGCGCCGGCCGAACCGTAAGGCCGCAGGCGCATGTCGACGCGGAATACGAAACCATCGACGGTCATCGGGTCCAACGCCTTGATCAAGCGCTGGCCGAGACGGATGAAAAATTCCTGGTTATCCAGCGAGCGCTTTACACCAACGGTTTCGCCGCCCTCGGGATAGGCGAAGATCAGGTCGATGTCCGACGACAGGTTGAGTTCCACCGCGCCGAGCTTGCCCATGCCGAGAATGACCATCTGCTGCGGCTCGCCGCTGCGCCGGCCAGTCGGCACGCCGAACTGCTGACAATGCCGCGAGTACAACCACTGATAAGCCTGATCGATGCTGGCATCGGCCATGTCCGAGAGGTCGCGACAGGTCTGGGTCAGATCGCACTGACGCGTCAGGTCGCGCCAGATGATCCGCACTTGATGGCGGGTACGTTGACGACGCAGGGCGCGACCGAGCCCATCGTCGGTTTCCGCTGCATTCACCGCTGCCGCAATCTGTGCGCACAGCTCGCCGGGCGCAAAACGTCGGTCCAGCTCACCGGACTGCACCAGCTCCAGCAACATCAGTGGGTCGCGCACACTCTGTTCAATCACGAAGTCGCTGGCAGCGGTGACGCGGGCAAATTGCGCCCAGCGTTCAGGCGTCCAGTTGGACAGACCATGGTCATTGTCCAGCCCGGCGACGGCCGTACGGAACGACTGCTCGGCACGGGTGACAAACGGCAGGAGAATGCCAGGCAGTTCGGCAAGCGAAGGGAGGCTCATGGTCTATCCTTGATCGGCGTGTAGAGGGCTGCATGTAGTGATTCGCCAGAATGCACTACGTGATCGACTGTCGAACAAAGGTTAGAAATAGCTGAAATTTCTTTATTTTTGGCAGACAGCATCAAGCTTTCACCTTTTCTGGTTGGCAAAAGACCAACCTTAACGATTATTCTCACAACGCAGCTGGAGGCCACAAGCCGCTCATCTGTAGTTTTACTACTCGTATATACATTCGAAAGGCTGAAATGCCCGAAGATTTGTAGTAAAACTACACGCCGCCGGAACAACCTCTCGGCAATCCAAGAATTTATATCGTCTGCCCACAAGGCCAGTCGCAAACTCAGGCAACCGATTCTGGAAGCCTTTCCGCCCTGGAGCAAGCCATGCAAGACCTCGATCCCGTCGAAACCCAGGAATGGCTGGACGCCCTGGAATCGGTTCTCGACAAAGAAGGCGAAGACCGCGCTCACTATCTGATGACCCGTATGGGTGAACTCGCAACCCGTAGCGGTTCGCAATTGCCTTACGCCATCACCACGCCATACCGCAACACGATCCCTGTCACCCACGAAGCACGCATGCCTGGCGACCTGTTCATGGAACGCCGCATTCGCTCGTTGGTACGCTGGAACGCGATGGCCATGGTGATGCGTACGAACCTGAAAGATTCTGATCTGGGCGGTCACATCTCCAGCTTCGCCTCCAGCGCAACCCTGTATGACATCGGCTTCAACTATTTCTTCCAGGCCCCGACCGACGAACACGGCGGCGACCTGATCTACTTCCAGGGTCACACCTCGCCAGGCGTTTACGCCCGTGCGTTCATGGAAGGCCGCATCACCGAAGACCAGATGAACAACTTCCGTCAGGAAGTCGACGGTCAGGGCCTGTCGTCCTATCCGCACCCGTGGCTGATGCCTGATTTCTGGCAGTTCCCGACCGTATCCATGGGTCTGGGCCCGATCCAGGCGATCTACCAGGCACGCTTCATGAAGTACCTGGAAGCCCGTGGTTTTATCCCTGAAGGCAAGCAAAAAGTCTGGTGCTTCCTGGGCGACGGCGAGTGCGACGAGCCGGAATCCCTGGGCGCGATCTCGCTGGCTGGCCGCGAGAAGCTCGACAACCTGATCTTCGTTATTAACTGCAACCTGCAGCGCCTTGATGGCCCGGTTCGCGGCAACGGCAAGATCATCCAGGAACTCGAAGGCGTGTTCCGCGGTGCTCAGTGGAACGTGACCAAAGTCATCTGGGGCCGTTTCTGGGACCCACTGTTGGCCAAAGACGTCGACGGTATCCTGCAACGCCGCATGGACGAAGTCATCGACGGCGAGTACCAGAACTACAAAGCCAAAGACGGCGCGTTCGTACGTGAACACTTCTTCAACTCGCCAGAACTCAAGGCGATGGTTGCTGATCTGTCCGACGACGAGATCTGGAAACTCAACCGTGGCGGTCACGACCCGTACAAGGTCTACGCGGCGTACCACGAAGCGGTGAACCACAAAGAACAACCGACCGTCATCCTGGCCAAGACCATCAAAGGTTATGGCACCGGTGCCGGCGAAGCGAAGAACACTGCGCACAACACCAAGAAAGTTGATGTTGAAAGCCTGAAGCTGTTCCGCGATCGTTTCGACATTCCGGTCAAAGACGAAGAACTGGAAAACCTGCCGTTCTTCAAACCGGAACCAAACAGCGCTGAAGCCCGTTACCTGAGCGAGCGCCGCACTGCACTGGGCGGTTTCGTGCCACAGCGCCGTGCCAAAAGCTTCGACATCCCGACGCCACCGCTGGATACCCTCAAGGCAATCCTGGACGGCTCGGGCGACCGTGAAATTTCCACCACCATGGCCTTCGTGCGGATCCTCGCGCAGCTGGTCAAGGACAAGGAAATCGGCTCGCGCATCGTTCCGATCATCCCGGACGAAGCCCGTACCTTCGGTATGGAAGGCATGTTCCGTCAGTTGGGCATCTACTCCTCCGTCGGCCAGCTCTACGAGCCAGTCGATAAAGACCAGGTGATGTTCTACAAAGAAGACAAGAAGGGCCAGATCCTCGAAGAAGGCATCAACGAAGCGGGCGCCATGAGCTCCTTCATCGCTGCCGGTACTTCGTACTCCAGCCACAACCAGCCAATGCTGCCGTTCTACATCTTCTACTCGATGTTCGGCTTCCAGCGTATCGGCGACCTCGCCTGGGCCGCTGGCGACAGCCGTACCCGTGGCTTCCTGATCGGCGGCACCGCCGGCCGGACCACGCTGAACGGCGAAGGCCTGCAACACGAAGACGGTCACAGCCACATCCTGGCTGCCACCATCCCGAACTGCCGCACCTTTGATCCAACCTACGGCTACGAGCTGGCGGTGATCATCCAGGACGGCATGAAGAAGATGACCGAACAGCAGCAGGACGTTTTCTACTACATCACCGTGATGAACGAGTCCTACCAGCAGCCAGCCATGCCGGCCGGTGTCGAGGAAGGCATCATCAAGGGCATGTACCTGCTCGAGGAAGACACCCGCGAAGCGGCGCACCACGTTCAGCTGATGGGCTCCGGCACCATCCTGCGCGAAGTTCGCGAAGCGGCGAAAATCCTGCGTGAACAGTTCAACGTCGGCGCTGACGTGTGGAGCGTTACCAGCTTCAACGAACTGCGTCGCGATGGCCTGGCCGTAGAGCGCAGCAACCGTCTGCACCCGGGCCAGAAGCCAAAACTGAGCTATGTCGAAGAGTGCCTGAACGGCCGTCAAGGTCCGGTCATCGCGTCTACCGACTACATGAAGCTGTTCGCTGAGCAAATTCGTCAGTGGGTCCCGTCCAAGGAATTCAAAGTCCTGGGCACCGACGGTTTCGGCCGCAGTGACAGCCGCAAGAAGCTGCGTCACTTCTTCGAAGTCGACCGTCATTTCGTGGTGTTGGCAGCCCTGGAAGCCTTGGCTGACCGTGGTGATATCGAACCTAAAGTGGTGGCTGAAGCCATCGCCAAGTTCGGGATCAACCCGGAAAAACGCAACCCACTGGACTGCTGAGGAGACACTCTGTGAGCGAACTCATTCGCGTACCTGACATCGGCAGCGGTGAAGGTGAAGTAATCGAACTATTTGTGAAGGTCGGCGACCGTGTGGAAGCCGACCAAAGCATCCTGACGCTTGAGTCGGACAAGGCGAGCATGGAAATCCCTGCGCCCAAGGCTGGCATCGTCAAGAGCATCAAAGTGAAGCTGGGCGATCGGCTGAAAGAAGGCGACGAACTGCTGGAGCTGGAAGTCGAAGGTGCCGCTGCTGCGGCCCCTGCGGCTGCGGCTGCCGCTGCGCCGGCGGCCAAAGCTGAAGCGAAACCGGCTGCTGCTCCTGCTCCGGCAGCAGCTGCACCGGCCGCTGCTCCCGCTGCTCCCGCTGCTGCAACTACCCAGCAAGTGCACGTGCCGGACATCGGCTCGTCGGGCAAGGCCCAGATCATCGAGATCCAGGTCAAGGTCGGCGACACCGTCGAGGCTGATCAGTCGCTGATCACCCTGGAATCCGACAAGGCCAGCATGGAAATCCCATCGCCTGCCGCTGGCGTGGTCAAGAGCATCAGCGTCAAGCTCAACGACGAAGTCGGCACTGGCGACCTGATTCTGGATCTGGAAGTGGCGGGTGCTGCGGCCCCTGCTGCTGCCGCGCCAGCCAAGGCTGCTGCGCCTGCTGCCGCTGCTCCAGCGCCAGCCGCTGCGGCTCCGGCTGCACCGGTTGCTGACAGCGTTCAGGACATTCACGTCCCGGACATCGGTTCGGCAGGCAAGGCCAAGATCATCGAAGTCCTGGTCAAGGCCGGCGACACCGTTGAAGCCGACCAGTCGCTGATCACCCTGGAATCCGACAAGGCGAGCATGGAAATTCCATCGCCTGCCGCTGGCGTGGTGGAAAGCGTTTCCATCAAGCTGGATGACGAAGTCGGTACCGGCGACCTGATCCTGAAGCTGAAAGTCAAAGGCGTTGCGCCTGCTGCTGCCCCGGCTCCGGCCACTGCTGCACCAGCACCTGCGGCTGCCAAGGCTGAAGCTGCTCCTGCAGCCGCCGCTCCGGCACCGGCCGCACCGGCTGCTGCACCGGCTAAACCTGGCGCCAAGGTTCACGCTGGCCCGGCTGTACGCCAACTGGCTCGCGAGTTCGGCGTCGAGCTGAACGCGGTCAGCCCAAGCGGTCCGCACGGTCGCGTGCTCAAGGAAGACGTGCAGGTTTACGTCAAAGCCATGATGCAGAAGGCCAAGGAAGCACCGGCCGCTGCTGCTGGCGCAACCGGTGGCGCAGGCATCCCGCCGATTCCGGTCGTGGACTTCAGCCGCTTCGGTGAAACCGAAGAAGTGCCGATGACACGCCTGATGCAAATCGGCGCGTCGAGCCTGCATCGCAGCTGGCTGAACATTCCGCACGTGACTCAGTTCGATTCGGCTGATATCACCGACCTGGAAGCGTTCCGTATCGCTCAGAAAGCCGTTGCAGAGAAGGCTGGCGTCAAGCTGACCATCCTGCCACTGCTGCTCAAATCCTGCGCACACCTGCTCAAGGAACTGCCGGACTTCAACAGTTCGCTGGCACCAAGCGGCAAAGCGATCATCCGCAAGAAGTACGTGAACATCGGCTTCGCAGTCGACACCCCTGAAGGCCTGTTGGTACCGGTCATCAAGAACGTCGATCAGAAGAGCCTGTTGCAACTGGCAGCCGAAGCCGCCGTGCTGGCCGCCAAGGCCCGCGACAAAAAGCTCACCGCTGACGACATGCAAGGCGCCTGCTTCACCATTTCCAGCCTCGGCCACATTGGCGGCACCGGCTTCACGCCGATCGTCAACGCGCCGGAAGTGGCGATCCTCGGTGTTTCCAAGGCAACCATCCAGCCAGTCTGGGACGGCAAAGCCTTCCAGCCGAAACTGATGCTGCCGCTGTCGCTGTCCTACGATCACCGTGTGATCAACGGCGCCGCTGCTGCACGCTTCACCAAGCGTCTGAGCGACCTGCTGGCGGACATCCGCACCATCCTGCTGTAACACCGATCGGCCCTCCTTCACCGGAGGGCCCGTCGCGTTCCACGTTTTCCGAGCGCCACGCTCGTACCTCAACCCCGCCAGTTTGGCGGGGCTTTTTTTGCCTGGAAGAAAGTCACCCAACACCCCTTTCCTACATTCGCGGCTTACGTCGCCCACAACTCCAGTCCACTTCTGCTCGATATTTTTTGCGAACCCATAACTAAGCTTATTTCAACTAATTGTCGCTAGAACCCTTATCAACTTATTTTGCTTAGTTAACATTACTTCGAATGGATTCGAACATGTTTAAACCGACTGTTGGCCCTATTATTGGCCACACCACAACTAACCACACACGTATCTTCTTGCGCGGAGAACTTCAAAGCAACGCACCGGTATTTGCAGGCATTCGTTATCGCCGGCCTGGCGAAGAGCGCTGGTCCCAAGGTGTATTTGCAAAGCTGACGATCTTGCGTGATATGTCCGATGTCATAGCGCTCAACGACCTTGTCACCGATACCGAGTACGAATACCAGGCGGGCTGGTTCAGCCCCATGAGCCCGGTGCACACCGTGGAGACGATTCAGGAACTGCCGCTGCAATGGCCGCGCGATATCTACCGGTTTCGCACGCAGTCCAGCAAAGCCACGATTCCACGGGCCTATATCGTCGGTTCATGTCGTTACCTGCGCATGACCGCTGGCGTCCCGTCTGCACCGCATCTGGGGGACAGGATTTTCGCCTCGATAACGAATCTGGCGCAGCAGGCCGAACCGCCCATCAGCGCCATGTTGATGACCGGCGATCAAATCTATGTCGATGACCTGAACGTCATTGCTCCCGACCGGGAATACAAGGAAATACTCAGTAAGTACCGCGCAGCTTTTTCCCAACCCAATATTGCCAAGTTAATGTCCGGCGTGCCGACTTACATGATCCTCGATGATCATGAAATTGAAGACAACTGGCCCACCAACAAAAATAAGGCCGACGCCTATTTATACAAAAACGCCATCGCGGCGTATGAGTTGTATCAAGCCAGTCATAGCCCGGCGCATGCACTTCTTGCCAGCGGGCAAATAAATAGAAAACTGGAACAGTATTGGTATCAGTTCGCCGAAGGTGATATCGAATGGTTTGTCACTGACAGTCGAACCCGACGCAACCTGTCGGCCAATGATCGACGCATCCTCGATGAAGAGCAGGAACAGGTCTTGTGCAAATGGTTGATTCACAGCCCGGCCAGGGTGAAGTTCGTGGTCACCAGCGTGATGTTCTACCCCGACCGCAAAGCCCATGGTGATGACGCGTGGAAGGCCTTTCCCGAACAGCGTCTGCGGCTGCTGGAGACCATTCGTACACACCGCATCAAGAACGTCTTCTTCGTTTCCGGTGATGTCCATGGCTCCCTGACCAGTCGCCTGACCCACAGCGAAGACCCGGACTTCGAGGTGCACACCATCGTCTCCTCACCCTTGTGCAACAGCAAACTGCTGCCGTACGCCAAGGCATCCACCTTCATCCTCGATCAACCGTTGGCGCGAACAGCCGCTGGCGACTATCAGCATGAACTGACCAGCGTAACTGATCCATAAACCCCACCTATCCAAACAGGCGGCGTCTGAGGTGGGGGAGGAATCAAATCATGCTGGCGCGGAGGCCATTCGCGGCGCAGCTACTTCATTTTTTGTGGCTTGATATCCACCACCGTGCCCGCTTGTACGTTTTTGATCGGTGAAAGCAAGTGCGGCGAAATATTCCAGCGTTGGCTGGTGTCGGTTACCACTGTGACGGTCTTGCGGTTGAACTTCATGACGGTACCGGACAGGCGCTCACCACTGGGTGAGTCGAAGCTTACCCGTGCTCCTGGATGGAACTGCATCATCGATTTATGAGCTTCCAACGACTCCAGCATCTTCAGCCGTTCGATAATGTGATGATTCAATGTCACTAACTCATCGACACTCAGATGATCAATATTGATACTCATGATGCCCTCCAATTCCAGGGTAGTAGCGCTTCAACGTCTTCACCCGACTCAGCCTGCGGTAATCGCTCCAGTACATGGCGCAGCCACGTATAGGGCTCCTGGCCGTTTGCCTTGGCGGTCTCGACCAGACTGTAGATCTGCGCACTGGCTGCGGCGCCCTTGGGCGTATCGCTGAATAGCCATGCTTTGCGACCGATCACAAACGGTTTGATTGCTCTTTCGGCGGCATTGTTGTCGATTGGTAAAAAGCCAGCCTCTATATAACGCTCCAGCCGGCTCCAGTTACTGGCCAAATAACCCACGGCCTTGCCCAAGGCACTTTGTGATGTGACCTGGGGATGAGTTTTCTCCAGCCAGTTTTTTAACTGGCTGAGCACCGGCAAGCTCTGTTCCTGGCGACCGGCAAAACGCTGTTCATCGGTCATCTCTTTCAACCCACGCTCGATGCCGTACAACTTGTTGATCATCGTCAGCGCAACATCGGCTCGACCGGCTTTGCCCTTGGGCTGCACTTTTTGCGCATCGACAAACTTGCGCCGTACATGGGCCATGCAGGCCAAACGCTCGATACCCGGCTGCGCGCCCAAAGCGTTATAGCCGGCGTAATCATCGGTCATCAGATAGCCGCGATAGTCGGCGAGCAGCCGCAACGGCACCTCCTGCGCTCGGCTGGTGGTGTAGTCAAACAGGATGACTGGGCGCTCCGGTGGGCCACTGGCTTGTACCCACATCCAGGATTGGCTGGTCGGGTCTCGGTCTGGCTCTTTCAGCACCTGCACTCGCGTTTCATCGCAGTGAACAATCGGACTCTCCAGTAACCGATCACGCATCAGATTCAGCAGTGGCTGGAAGTGTTCGCAGCACTGGATCACCCAGCGCGCCAAGGTTTGACGCGGAATATCGACACCGTGACGAGCGAGGACTTTTTCGAAACGGTGCAGCGGCAGGCCATCGACGTACTTGGTGGTCAGCAGCATCGCCAATACGCTGGGGCTGGCCATGCTTTTTTCGATCAGTTGCGCGGGTTTGTCGGCGGTGACCGGTGCTGTTTCGCAGCCTCGGCAGCCGTAGACCTTGCGGATATGTTTGATCACCCGGATCTGCATCGGCACGATCTCCAGCTGTTCGCTGGTTTCTTCACCGATGGCGTGTTTGCGGCAACCGCAAGCGCAGGTCAGTTCGTGCTCGGAGAGTTCGTGGATGACCTCGATGCGTGGCAAGTCAGCCGACAGTGGCTTGCGTTTGCCACGGCGCTTGGTCGGGGCGACAACTTCTCCGTCAGCTTCAACGGGCGCTGGCGTGTCGATACTTTCGGCTTCATTAAACAGCAGCAGTTGTGGCGTCGCCGGATCAGCGGTTTGCTCTGACTTGCGCCCGAACAGGCGCTGACGAAGTAGCGCATTCTCTTCTTCAAGAAGAACGACCTTCGACTGCATCTGAGCAAGTAATTGCTTGAGCGCAGCCAGGTCATCGGGAAGGTTGTCGGGCATGGAAATCATGGCCCGGATTATACCCAATCAAGCAACGAATCGCGGCGTCAAAACCTGATGCGGACGGTTGCGCCAGAGATCAAAACCGTCGAGCAGCCAGTTCAGTTCCTGAACCGTCAGCACGATGGCTTCGTCGGTGCCATCGGGCGAGGTTTTGAAACGCTCAGACTCCAGGCGCTTGAGCCAAAGGCAGAAGCCGTTGCGCTCCCAATAGAGGATTTTCACCCGATTACGGGGGCGATTCAGAAAGACGAAAAGCACGGGGTCGAATACCGCTACCTTGATATCTAGCTCGATCAGGGCCGCGAGGCCGTCGATGGATTTTCGGAAGTCCACGGGCTTGGGGTATAGGTACACTTTTTCGACTTTGGCGTCGGGACGCATCATGACGGACTGGCTCCAGAAAGAAATCGGGAGCACAGCATCGGACATCAGGTTTCGGCTTGGAATGTGGGCTTCATGGAGCGCTTACTGACCAGCCAGGTGGTCAGTCAGGACAACTTTGCCCATTTGATCGTCGATGCCGAACAGGTTCGTGTCAGTTATCACGACCGGGACGGCAAGCCTTTGCAGTCGACCAGCATCCCGCTCCGGTAAAAAGCAAAAGATCGCAGCCTGCGGCAGCTCCTACAAGGAAATGGCGTACACCCTGTAGGAGCTGCCGAAGGCTCGGGCCGCGTTCGGACGATCTTTTCGGTCAAAAACATTACTTTCGGCCCTGCGCTGGAGAATTCTTCGCGCCGGCCGACATATTCTTATAGCACTTGGCCTTCATGTCTCTTGTCAGTCAGTGTCGCAATGATGCAACCTTGCCGCAGGTAACAGTAAAGAGGGCGAGAGCCCGGCGCGATCAGCCTATTCGAAGCGAGTTTCCCTCCATATGAAGAGCCAACCCGATGCCGCCAGCCGTATGGTGGCCGAGGTAGTGACGCAGTTGCCTGTGCCCTCGCGGCTCGGCATGCTTCGTTTCGAACGGCTGAATGAAGCGAGTTGGGCGCTGCTGTTTCTCGATCCTAATTGCGAACGACAGTTCGGCCTGCCGGCTGTGGAGCTCTGCGCTCTGGTCGGCTCGCCCTACGCCAGCCTGATGGAGCCCGAAGCGCGCTATCAGCTGCATGACGCGGTTCAGCAGCAACTCACCGAAAGCCCGCATTACCTGATCCGCTACACCCTGCACACCGCCGCCGGCTCCTTGAACCTGCTGGAACTGGGCGAAGCCTACAAACAACATAATCGACACCTGCTGCGCGGCTACCTGCTGGTGGTCGACGGCCTTTTCGATGGCGAGCAACTGCTGCCGGCCCTGGACCTCGAAACCCAGAACTCTCGCCTGCAAATCGCCCTGGAACTCAATCAGCGCGCCCAGCAGGAACAGCTTCTGCACCTGGACCGGGTGCGCGCCCAGCAAGACTTGATCCTGCTACTGACCCGCCAGCGCTATAGCAGCAACAAATCCCTGCAAGAAGCCGCCGAACTGATCACTCGTAGCGCCTGTGACATCTACGAAATCGACTGCGCCAGCCTGTGGAACCTCGAAGGTTCACTGCTCGTGCCGATTTCGGCCTATCACCGCGCCAGCCAGGAATACCTGCTGCCGGAGCCGATTGACGTCAGCCTCTTCCCTGATTACCTGGACGCATTGCACACCGGCCGCGCCATCGACGCCCACAACGCCATGCGCGACCCGCGCACCCGGGAAATGGCCGAAAGCCTGCGCCAGCGCGATGTGAATGCGATGCTCGACGCCAGTATCCGCGTCGACGGCCAAGTGGTCGGCGTACTCTGCCTGGAGCAGACCGGTACGACCCGCGCCTGGCAATCGGACGAAATTGCTTTCGCCGGTGAGTTGGCGGATCAGTTTGCCCAAGTCATCAACAACCACAACCGCCGCACCGCCACCAGCGCCCTGCACCTGTTCCAGCGTGCGGTAGAGCAAAGCGCCAACGCCTTTTTGCTGGTTAATTGCGATGGCGTGGTGGAATACGTCAACCCGAGTTTCACGGCGATCACCCAGTACACCACCGAAGAAGTCCACGGCCAGCGGCTGTCGGAACTGCCGGCACTGGAAAACCTCAGCGAGCTGTTGTTCGACGCGCCCTCGGCGCTGGCCAAGAGCAACAGTTGGCAAGGCGAATTCAAAAGCCGCCGCAAAAATCTCGAACCCTACTGGGGCCAGTTGTCGATTTCCAAGGTTTACGGCGACAACCGCGAGCTGACGCATTACATCGGCATCTACGAAGACATCACCCAGACCAAGCTCGCTCAGCAGCGCATTGAGCGTCTGGCTTATACCGATAACCTGACCAACCTCGGCAACCGCCCGGCCTTCATCCGCAACCTCGATGAACGTTTCGCCCGAGACAGCGATACCCCGATCAGCTTGTTGCTGGTGGACATCGACAATTTCAAGCGGATCAACGACAGCCTCGGCCACCAGACCGGCGACAAACTGCTGATCAGCCTGGCCCGACGCCTGCGCAACAGCCTGAGCCCGAGTGGCAGCCTGGCGCGGTTCGCCAGTAACGAATTCGCCGTATTGCTGGACGACACCGACCTGCGTGCGGGCCAGCAGATCGCCAATCAATTGCTGGCGACCCTCGACAAGCCGATGTTCGTCGACAACCAGCTGATCAGCGTCACCGGCTCCGTGGGCCTGGCCTGCGCACCGTTGCACGGTCGCGATCCGCAAAACCTGATGCGCAACGCCGGCCTCGCGCTGCACAAGGCCAAGGCCAACGGTAAACATCAGGTCCAAGTGTTCACCGAAGCGCTGAACGCAGAAGCCAGCTACAAACTGTTCGTCGAAAACAACCTGCGTCGCGCCCTGACCCAGAATGAGCTGGACGTGTTCTACCAGCCCAAGCTTTGCCTGCGCAGCGGTCGCCTGTTGGGGATGGAAGCGCTGCTGCGCTGGAACCATCCGGAAAAAGGCATGATCCGCCCGGACCAGTTCATCAGCGTCGCCGAAGAAACCGGCCTGATCATTCCGATTGGCAAATGGATCGCCCGCCAGGCCTGCCGCATGAGCAAAGACCTGACCGCCGCTGGCCTGGGCAATCTTCAGGTGGCAATCAACCTGTCGCCCAAGCAGTTCTCCGATCCGGACCTGGTGTCGTCCATCGCCAACATCCTCAAAGAAGAAGCGCTGCCGGCAAACCTGCTGGAGCTCGAACTCACCGAAGGCCTGCTGCTGGAAGCCACCGAAGACACCCACTTGCAGCTCGATCAGCTCAAGCGCCTGGGCCTGACCCTGGCCATGGATGACTTCGGCACCGGTTACTCGTCGCTCAGTTACTTGAAAAAATTCCCGATCGACATCATTAAGATTGATCGAAGCTTCATCCACGAAATCCCGGACAACCAGGACGACATGGAAATCACCTCCGCGGTGATCGCCATGGCCCACAACCTGAAACTCAAGGTCGTGGCTGAAGGCATCGAAACCGCCGAGCAGTTGGCTTTCCTGCGCCGTCACCGCTGCGACGTTGGCCAGGGTTACCTGTTCGACCGACCGATCCCGGGCACCGAGCTGATCGAAAAGCTCAAGCGCTATCCGCGTGGCCCGATCGCCTGAATAAGGCTGAAGGCTCTTTCTGCCAAGACACAAAACCCTGTGGGAGCGAGCTTGCTCGCGATGAGGCCGTGTCAGTCAGCATTGATGTCGACTGATACTGCTATCGTCGGAACGCCGCCCGGAGCAAGCTCGCTCCCACAGGAGTAGTGATTAACTTGGCATCATTGGGCACACTGGTGGTCTGTTTATTTACATCCAACCTGACTGAGAGGACTGATCATGGTCTTGCGCTCGGAAATCCTGGTGAACAAAAACGTGCTCCCGACTAAAGAACAAGCTCTGCCTGGCCGCGAAACCCCAATGACCGTGCCGGAAAAACACTTCGTCCACGACGCCCCGCTGCTGGGCCCATTCGCGATGGACGTGGATTTCGCGATCTTCGGCCTCGGCTGCTTCTGGGGTGCAGAGCGCAAGTTCTGGCAGCGCGAAGGCGTGGTCAGTACGGCGGTGGGTTACGCCGGCGGCTTTACGCCGAACCCGACGTATGAAGAAGTCTGCTCGGGCCTGACCGGCCATAGTGAAGTGGTACTGGTGGTCTACGAGCCAGCAAAAGTCAGCTACGAAGCGCTGCTGAAGATGTTCTGGGAACTGCACAACCCGACTCAGGGCATGCGTCAGGGCAACGACATCGGCACCCAATACCGCTCGGTGATCTACGCCACCAACCCGACTCAGTTGGCAGCCGCCAAGCACAGCGAGCAAGTGTTCCAGGCTGAGCTGACCAAGGCTGGCAAAGGCACGATCACCACTGAAATCGACGAAGCGCCGACGGTCTACTTCGCCGAGGCTTACCACCAGCAATACCTGGCGAAAAACCCTGAAGGGTATTGCGGCATTGGCGGTACAGGCGTGACTTGCCCGATCTGATCTCAGGGCCCAAAAAACTTCGCGAGCAAGCCCGCTCCCACATTGGATCTACGCCTGACCACACTCTTGTGATCGACATAAATCTACTGTGGGAGCGGGCTTGCTCGCGAAGGCGTCTTGTCAAACACCATCAAAACATCTGATCAGCAATCAACTCTCAGCAATCAACCAATCCATCTGCCAACCACCCTGGGTCTGCCCAAGCTTCTTGGACAACCACGGCAGCAACTCACGCAATTCCTCTTCCAGACCCCACGGCGGATTCGCAATCGCCAGCCCCGAACCATTCAGACTGTTCGGCGTATCCAGCGGATGCACCAGCAATTCCACCCGCAACAACTTCGGCGCGCCCGTGCCCGCCAGATCCTGATAAAAACGACGCAACATGCGCTGGTCCTTCACCGGGTACCAGATCGCCGCCACGGTTTGCCGCATCCGGCCAATCGCCTCTTTCAGCGACGCCGCACAGCGCTGCATCTCATCCAGCTGCTCGAATGGCGGATCAATCAACATCACCGCACGCTTCTCCTGCACCGGCAACATCGCACGCGGCACATGCCAGCCTTCACCCAGATGCACCTTCACCCGACGGTCGCCGGCCATATTATCTTTGAGCAACACACCGTCTTCCGGGTGTTTCTCGTTGAGCATCACCCGATCCTGCGGCCGCGTCAGACGCCGCGCCAACTCCGGCGAACCCGGGTAATAGCGCAACTGGCCATCCGGGTTCATGTCGTGCAGCACCTTCATGTAATCCGCGGTCAACGCCGGCAGATCCGGCTGATCCCACAAACGCGCAATACCTTCCAGGTACTCACCGGTACGGCTCGCCTGATCACCCTGCAGGTCATACAGACCAATGCCGGCGTGAGTGTCGAGATAGGCAAACGGCTGCTCCTTGCGCGACATCAAGGCGATGATGCGGGTCAAAGTCAGGTGTTTGAACACATCGGCGTGATTGCCGGCATGGAAGGCGTGACGATAATTCATGGCTGCTCCTGCGAAGGGCGGGAAGTTTACCTTGTACCGAGGCGAACGTCAGGGCCTCACGGCTGAGCGGCCAAGCTGCCACACAACTTGTAGCAGCTGGCGAAGCCTGCGTCCGGCTGCGCAGCAGTCGTAAACCCTGCTTGCACGGTGTGTCTGAAAAATCGCGAGTGCTGATTTGACGACTGCTGCGCAGCCGGACGCAGGCTTCGCCAGCTGCTACAACTCGTGCGACTCAGCCAAAGTTGTTTGACTGAATCGCATCAGGGAAAGCGTCCGGCGCTACTCCGAAGGCCGAGCCTTCAATCGTCGCCCTAACACATCCAGCACATCACACCCATCCCGCAACGGAATGGCACAGAGCAAAGCAAAATCACTAAGAATGAAGGACTGACACTCGATCGAACCGCGCATGGACAAGTTCTCCATCACTTGGGTGACGGCGCGAATTCGGTAGCTGGCAGCGTCATACAAAACATCCAGCGGCGCCTGGGTGTCGACGAACAGGGTTGGCATGTCGTCGCAATTGCTGGTGAGCGCCATGAAGCGGTTTTGGGGGTGGGGGGTTGGTTTTACGTAGGGTGGATCGGGGGTAAGGGTTTTCATTTTTCAAGTTCCAAAGGCAACAAATAGGAACTGCCATCAGCCTTCCTACAGGCTAGGGTGGCAGCTATGCGCGGGGTAGGAATATCGAGGCCTTTGGAAAACTCGACCACGCCGAAGCGTGCCCGCGCATAACCGCCGCAACTGATCTTACGGACGCACGTTAACGGCCGCAAACCAAGCTTCGACGCTAGTACATTTCCAACGACTTTGAAGGGTTCCTACACCCCGCCACTGAATTTTCAGTGACCACCAGAGACTATCGATGGAAAACATTTCACACCAGTTCATGGAAACCGATACGAGTTGAAGGAAACTTCCGAAGACCTTACCCAGAAATTTCGCTCAAAAAAGCAAACGTGGCGAAAGGCTTCACTGAAGCTTGGCTTGATTTCGCCACCTGTTGAATCCACAACCTATAGCTGCCGCTCAGCAACGACAGAATTCGGCCCAGAGTGTGTAAAGGCGCCTACCACTTTCTTGCCGCCGACTTCAGACGGAGCAGAATGCCAAGCTATCAAGATCTATCTCGGCGTAGCTCCCCAAATCGCCTTTGTAGAGATAGATCTTGGACACTCCTAGCTCGGATTGTAAGAACTCAACAAGCTTTCTAAGGCTACCGTTTTTAGACATTGTAGTTGGACGTACTACCGTTGCTGTCCGGGTTCGTCATCGTAAATTCTGATCAGAAACACATCCTCTTCGTTCTGTATGCCGTAGTTATAACCACGGTACTCATATCCAAAATCGTGATCGACATCATCAAAGTGAGTAGATTTCACTATCTTCAAAGCAGCAGCCCGTTAAACATCGCTGATAAACGTGGGTGGATATACTTATTTTGTCAGTATACTTGCAGGCTAGCCTTTTCGCCGTATAACCACTTGCCACTATCATCAAAACAACATGACTGTCGCGAGCACAGGCAAAGCAGTAGCTAGTTCCTACTTTCGAAACATCGATCAAAGCCAATTCATTTGACAAGGACGTACCGTCCTCCACAAGCATCTCTGACACCTCAGTGCCTACTGCCCCTAAAGACTTACAATCTAATACGTCATTAAAGGTAATTAGCCAAAGCTCCTCCCGCTAACCCAAGCATAAAGGGGACGGATTTATTTATTACTCTTGAGAATGCCGACGCGCGGGAGTCCAGACTGACAGGCACCACCTTATCCATCACCAACTGGCCCGATCTTCAAGATTCGCTAAAAGAAGATCTTCCTTCCAGGTCTCCTGAGCCAACAAATAGACATCTTGAAGAAATCCACGGGGATCTTCCAATGCATACCACTCACCACGCGGCCAACTCCCTGCATCTTCTTCCTCTATATCAAACAAACTCTGAAAATCAAAAGACGCATCGCTTAGCTTTTCCGCTAGAAAATCCAGCAGCACGAGTTTATGTCGATAGGACAGATAACCTAGATTCAAGCTGTATCTTTTGATCAGCTCCGCTCTGTCAAAACGATCATTAGGATTAAATACTTCCAGTTCCGCACCCCGAGTTTCCTCGCGATCATAAACATCAAAGACGCCGATAAACCACATCAAATCGGGTTGAAATTCTTCATTTGAAAATGGATCTCGCAACATCATTTTCTCTCCGAAGGAAAAGCAGTAAAAGGCCGCAGCACATTATCCTTATCGAACTTAACTTCAAACCAATTCAGATTTTCATTTAGTGTTGGGTTACGAGCGTCTTTCTTGTTCGGTTTATAACCACGCCCGGCCCCAGGAAGCTCCATCCTTACGATCGGATTTTTATTGTGGTCCTTCCCTGTATGCGGGCTCAAACCTAACGCCTCCCTTGTCATAGCTTTATTCAATGCCCCCAAATGCATACGCCAGTTTCTGAATTGAGAGCTCAAGTTCCCTCTAGCGCCTTTCGGAACCTCACCGGTATGAGGATCGGCCCCATTATCTGCTCGTTGTTTGAGCGCTTGGTCAGATATTTCTGAGCTGTGTTTTTTGACTGTGTGCATATCATATTTTGCTTCCATTTCTTCAACACGCCGCTTCGCATTCGCCTCAGCCAACTCATCAATCCGCGCCCTCCGCTGATCACCTGTCAGCTTCGGCAGCGCTGGCTCACCCTCATCAACCCTAACGCCAGTCGTATCATCCGGCGCCCCACATCCAGGCTTATTCGGCGGCGGGCAGTTCCCGCTCAACCCCAACGGATCAACCCAACCCGTCGGATTCGGCGTGTACTGGTACTGGTTCAGCCCACCCGCCAACTTGATCGGATCCGGCGTCAGGTACCGACCAACCTCCGGATCATAGTACCGATGCCGGTTGTAATGCAGGCCGCTCTCGGTGTCGAAGTACTGCCCCTGAAACCGCAACGGTTGCTCGAGCTGCTCGCCCCCACCGAGCACCTGTCGCGTGACTTTGCCGTAGGCGTTGTACTTCGCCGACCAAACAATCTCGCCGCCAAAATCGGTCAGTTCCTGCGGCGTACCCAGGTGATCGAGCTGGTAGTAAAACGGGCAAGCCTTGCGCGGGCCTTTGCCGTCGAGCATGGCCAGTGGGCGGAAGCTGCCGGGTTCGTAGACGTAGCTGCGGTAATGCTCGCGGCTGCTTTCGGCGACGAGGTTGTCGCCCTGCCAGAAGAACTCGGTGGTTTTACCGTCGACGGTTTTGGCGATGCGGCGGCCGAAGGCGTCGTAGCGGTAGCTGGCGCTGCGGCCGTCCGGGGTCGTGACGCCGACCAAGCGGTGCTGGCAGTCGTAGCGGTATTCGGTAACCAGTTTTTGCGCGGTGCCGCGCCGTTCGCGGATCAGGTTGCCGAAGGCGTCGTAGTCGTAATGGCGGTCGCCCTGCATGAGCAGACGGTTGCCTTTGACGGTCGCGGCACCGGGGCGGTCCTGCATCAGCAGGTTGCCGGCCGGGTCGTGGGCGAAACTTTCCGGTGGGTCGTCGCGGGTGTGGCGGACGCGGGTCAGGCGGTTGAGCGGGTCGTATTGGTAATTGCGTTGGCCGTGACGGGTGTCGGCGATGCTGTCGAGATTGCCGTTGGTGCCGTAGGCATAGTCGCGGCGATACAGCGTTTGGTGCTGTTGGCTGACAGCGTGGGCCTTCAATCGGCCCTGATCGTCGTAGGCATATTCGCTGAGCACCTGCCCCTGCTGGCGTTGCTGTTCGCGACCGAAGGCGAATTGGTGAGTGGTGAGTCGCGCGCCGTTGAGGTCGATGGCCGTCAGCGCACCGCCCTTGGCGTGGTGGTAGTCGAGTTTGCTGCCGTCCGGCAGGCGCAGGCGCTTGAGTTGGCCGCAGGCGTCGTAGCCATATCGCAGCGTGCCCCAGCCTTGGTGTTCGGTGATCAGACGATTCTGCTGGTCGTATTCGAACTCCAGCGGATGGTCGTTGCCGTCATCGACGCCGATCAGTCGACCGAGACTGTCGTAGCGATATTCAACCTTAATGCCGTTGGGTAGGGTTTTGACCAGCAGACGTCCGGCCGAATCCCGCTGATAACCCGTCACCAGTTGCGAGCCATCGTCGCCGAATTCGGTTTTCTCCAGCAGCTGGCCGTTGAGGTCGTAGGCATACGCCGTGCGTTGGCCGTCGAATCCGGTTTCCTGTCGGATCAAGCCATTGGGCGTGTAGTCCAGGAGATATTTTTCGCCGGATTCGTTTTCGATCTCGGTGAGCAACAGCTGGGCGTTGTCGTAGCGGTACTTCAGCTGGGTGCCGTCGGCATTGAGGCGGCGGCTGACCAGATGCAGGTCGTCGTCGTATTCGTAACGGGTGACGCGGCCCAGTTCATCGCGTTCGGCGGTGATTTTGCCGTAGGCGTTGTAGCTGAACGCGCGGCTGGCGCCTGTGGGAAGCGTCGTCTGGATCAGTCGGCCGACGGCATCCCATTGGTACTGGGTGACGGCACCGTGTTCGTCCTGACGGGTAATCTGCCGCCCCAGCGCGTCGTAGGAAAACCGCCGCACACCACCATCCGGCAGCGTTTCCTCAACCAACTGCCCCAAGCCATTCCAGGCAAAGACATGCCGACTGGTGTCCGGGTAACGGATCGACAGCAGCAGCCCTTTATCGTCGTAGTGATAGTGGCTGACATGGCCGTCGGGGTCGGTCGCTTCGGTGATGTCACCGTGCGTATTGCGCTGATATTTCCACACGGCTTTGCCGCGGTACCACGCATGCAGGAAACCGTTTCGATACTCGTAGGCAGTCGGTTCGTCTTCCGGTGGAATCAGCGCGATCAGCCGTCCGACCTCGTCGTAACGGTATTCGGTGACGGCGCCGAGCGGGTCTTGCTCGGCAATCAGCCGACCGTTGTCGTCGTAGGCCTTGAGCTGTTCACCACCGTCCAGCTCGACCTTGCGCACCAACCGCGCCCGCTCATCGTGGACGTAAACCTCTTCACTGCCATCGATGTTCTGGACGATGACACTTCCCTCGTCATCCCAGACATAACGCGTGTCCATCTGCGAAAACGACGCCCAATGCCGCACACATCGTGCCGCCTTGCCGGACCTTTCCCACTCCCAGAAGAAACTCGCCCCACCGGTCAGTTGCCGCTGCAGGATGACGTGCTGATCGTCGTAGTCGTAGCGCTCGCTTTCGCCGGCGGCATTGGTTGCTTCGATCAGTTGATCGCGTTCGTCGTAGCCGTAACTGACCAGTGTCTGCTCGGTGTGCCTCGTCGAGGGTCTGGGCCGGGACAAAAACCTGATAGTCGACGGCGACCAAATGGCTGCGGTCATAGCGCAATCGCAAGGCACGGCCGGCGCCATTGTCGAGGCGCTTGATGCGGTCTTGCCGGTCGCGGGTGATGCGCAGGCGGTTGTCGTAGGCGTCGCTGATCGTTGTCAGTCGGCCGTTTTGAAAGTGATAGAAGCGCGTGTCGTCACCGGCCTGGGCGAGGATCAGTTCTTCTGGTTGATCTCCGAGATAAATCGCCGCCCGCGACAGGCTGTTGTGTATCGCCGGGCGCTCGGTACTCGGTAGCGGAAAGGTCGTACGGCGGTTTTCGTGGTCGATCCAAAGGACGTTTTCGCCATCGATTTCCAGTCGATTAGACAGCGAATGGCTCCAGCCGAAGCCGAGGCCGTCATCGATTTCAGCGGCACTGGTGCGATATAGCCGGGTGAACTCGAACGGCAGGATGCCGTCCAGCGAGCCGTCGGTGAGGGTCAGCAGTTCTTCGCCGGTGACCATCGACACCGGACATTTGTTGGTGGCGGTTTTATCAACGGAATCGGCGCTGTCGCCGTTGGGGTTTTTCGCCTGATCAGGGACGTTGTCGTGGTGTTCGTTTTGCTTGAGCGTGGTATTGCGCTTGGCATCCCAGCGCAGTTGCATCCGGCCTTTTTTCATACCGGCCGCGATGCCCCTCGCGGCGACTTTTTTGTAGCGGTCGACGTAGCTGATGAAGCTGTTGATGATCGTGAAAATCGCTTTGACGAGGCGCAGGACAGCGCTGAGTAATTGCGCAGCTCGATTAGCCAGCCGCATCGTCAAATAGGCGATACCGGCCCCTGCTGCAGCGAACGTCAGAACGATGCCAATCAAGATGTCGATCAACAGCTGCACCACCACCGTCGACACGGCTTCGGCGGTTTTGCCGGCGATCTCGCCGGGCGGCAGCATGTCCAACCAGAGGCTGGCGGTGCGTAACAGCATGCACAGCGCCGCTTCGTCACTGGCCAGCAGTTGGGCTTTTTCCATGACATCGGGGGCGGTTTCCGCGAGGTTCTTCAGCTCTGCGGCGCTCTCGCCCAACCGCTCACCAAACTTCCCGGGATCCTTGAGGATGTCCGAAAGCAGTCCGATGCCGTCCCACACACCCTCGATTGCCGCCCAACTTCCCGCAAGCATTCCATTGCCTACAGCAACCGAAGAAGATTCCGACCACTTCGGCTTAAACGACTTCCATTCATCACGCAGCCACTTCTCAAGTTCCTTCGTCAGGCCGTTGTAGGAAGAGAAAAGATCTTCAACGTGCTGCGGTGTGACTTCGTTGTGGACATGAATGCGGTAGAACTTGCCCTCGTCCCCCTTGAACGTCCCTTTGCCATTTTCATCAAGCGTGACAAGCGTCGTCTCTCCGCTCTCAAGCGCAATCACATCTACCTGAATATTCCCCACGGGGATGTCATAAACCGATTCAAACTTGCTCTCTATCTCTAGCTTTCCACCCTTTGGGCATTGCACCACGGAGGAGAGAAAATCGTCGTCGCCACTGCTCACCGCTGTGCTGGTGCTGCCGAATCGAATGATCCGTTCCATGCCCATCAACGAAGGCAAATCAGCCGCGTGACTGGCCTTGTCCGCCGCCCGACTGAACCAGTGCTTCAACTGTTCGCGATAAAGAGAAAGGGTGCTTGGGAAACTGTCGAGCTCCTGCTCGATACGCACAATCTGATCCATCAGTTCAGCTCCGCCATCAGGTAGTCCACCAAGGCTGTTTTGGGTGCTTGAGGCAGGTCCGGTGTTTCAAGAAAGATCACAACCTTGTGGCGCAAGACGCTTTCGGAAAACGCCTCAAAAAGATCAGGGCGCTCCTCGCCAAGCCACTTCACCAAGTTGTTGATGCGGGTTGTTGCGAACTCTTCGGCGAGGTATTTGAGCAGCGATTCAGAAACCTCCCACCACGGAAACAAGCGGAAGGTTTTCAGCGCATTACCACCGATTTCGACCGATTGGCCGTTGATCAAACAGCGCCCGATCACAGGCATTAACTGCGTAGCGTTAACCTCGGCCGACCGAAGAATCGGCAGCAAATAACGCCCATCCCAAAAGCGAAAAAACACCGCATTACCGTTGGGCAGGAGGACTTGGGTAAGGCTGCGCAAATGCTCGACCAGCACTTCTTGAGAGGCCGAAGAAACCGCCAGCCAACCCCAATCGCGAGACTCGGTGTTGGCAACCCACTGCAGAAACTCACTGCCGGCAGCGACTATTCCGACATAGGGCATCACCGGTTCCCACTCGGCGTAAGCGGTGTCGGCCCAGATCGGACTGGGTGCTTGAGCGGAGATCGAACGCTGCCACGCTTTGAACGGTTCAGCGCCGCTCGCATTGCTGAAAACCGCGAACAACTGCTCGGAAGGTTTGAGCGGTTGGCGATCCAGCCAGTCGTGGGGTGACAAGACATCAGGCTGCACAGACACCCTCCTTGCAGCGCTCACATTCCTCACAGAACGGCGCGTCGCTTTTCAGGCTCAGAATCTGTGCGGCACTTAGCAGCGCCGCCGGGGCGGCGACGAGTTTCAATGGGGTATCCGGCAAGGCTGGCGAAGCCGCCATGGCCGGCATTAACGCACCGCCAACCTGAATCGGCACACTGCTGAAGATGCCGCCGGGACCGATGTTGATCCACTGGCCGCCCGCCTGAATCGTCGCGCTGGCCCCGCCGTCGATCACCACTTGCTGACCGGCGCTGACATGGAATTGCTGACTGGCATTCAGCGCCTGGCTGGTCACGCGAATGTGTCGGTCACCGACCACCACCAGGTGATCATCCAGTTTCACTTCGGTCTGGCGCTGGCCGTGGGTGATGCGTTGCTCGTCGGCCTTCAGCTCATGGCGAGCGGTGCCGGTGACGACAATGCTGCGGGCGTTATCGACCTGCACCTGTTGATCATTCAGGACATGCTGGGTCCAGTTTCGCTGGGCGCGCAGGTAGATTTCCTCGGCGCCTTTGCGATCCTCGATGCGCAATTCGTTGTAACCGCCGCCACCGGGACTGCTCTGGCTGCGGAAGATGCTGCGGGTTTTGTCGGCGGGCAGATCGAGCGGCACCGGGGTTGCGGCGTTTGGCAGGCAACCCATCACCAGCGGTTTGTCGGCATCGGCGTCGACGAATCCCACCAGCACTTCCATGCCGACTCGCGGGATCATCACGCTGCCATAACGGTCGTGCGCCCAGCCGGTGGCGACGCGCAGCCAGCAACTGGCGTGTTCATCGAGCTGACCGTCACGGTCCCAAGCCAGCTGAACCTTGACCCGACCGAACTCGTCGCAATGGATTTCGCTGTCGGTCGGACCGGTGACCACGGCAGGTTGATAGCCGAGCATGCGTGGTTTTTCCGGCCCGAGTGGAGGGCGAAACGAAACGTCCCACGGTGTTGCCAGAAAGGTATTGCGATAGCCCTGGAAATCATCCGGATTGTCGCTGGTGACTGACTCTTCCAGCACTTGCGGCTGGCGGCCACGGTGCTCGATTTCGGTGATCAACCACAGGTCATTCCATGCCTGACGCGGATGCTCGGCCAGGTGTAGGAAGTGGCCACTGACCAACGCCGATTCGTCGCCACGACCTTCGGCCTGACGGAAGTCGGCGTTGTGGCGTTCGAGTGCTCGTTGGGCCAGATGCCTGCCGTGTTCGCGATCGGTGAATTGACCAGGAAAGTGGTAATCCTCGAGCACCGGTCGCAGCTCACTGTCGAGGCGGCTTTCAAGTTGCAGGCGAGGTTTCTGGAAGTCGTAGTCGCGACGGGTTACGGCTGTCGTCCGGGTTTCCAGTCGCACGTTGAAACGCTTGATGGCCGGCGCATCCGCCGCCATTCCGCTGCCCGGCAGGTATAGCGTCGGCTCGGGCAGACGAGGGAAAACCGTCTGGTCATCACCAAACACCAACAGGTGTCCGTCGAGGCTGTGCTGAAAGTGGTAGTGAATGCCGATCTCGGCACACAGCCGCTGGATGAACGCCAGATCGCTTTCGGCGTATTGCACGCAGTACTCGCGCGCTAGGTAATCGCTGCCGAGCCGAAACTCGAAAGCATCGCGCTGGATGCCGTGGTCCTTGAGGATTTGCGCGACGATCGTCGGCACGCTTTTGTGCTGGAAAATCCGCTGATTGATGCGCTGGCCGAGGTAGGCCAGACGCGGCACGAGACTGATTTGGTAACCCGTCAGGCGTTGTCCGGAATCGCTTTGGCCGACGCGAAATATCTGACCATGAATGCCGGAACCCTGCGCATCAAAACTCAGAAACGCCTGACGATGCAGGAGGCTTTCGAGTTCGATGTCCGGCCGTTCGCTGACCAGTTCCAGGTCAAAACGGTAGGGCTGGCTGATGGCTTCCTTGCCCATGAACTCAAGCACCTTGAGCTCATTCTGGACGCCGTCGATCGTCAACGTGAAACGCGGTTGATTGGCAGGAGCGAACATCCGATGTGTCTCTGCAGAATGAAGGCGGGCGATTCTGCATGAGCAACAAGGGGTGTTGAGGTAGGGACAGGGAAATCAGATTTGCCCTACTTTTTTAGAGATTTATCCTTCAACAATTAGTGTGTTTGGCTACAGACAATTCCTTCAAAAGCACCACTAACCACTGTGGGAGCGAGCTTGCTCGCGATGGCGTCGGGTCAGTCGACCTCATTATTGAATGATCTGCCGCTATCGTCGGAACGCCGCCCGGAGCAAGCTCGCTCCCACAGGGGATAGATAGGGATTCGAGATTTGCGTAAGCAAAAAAAACGACCCGCCTCCAAAGGAAGCGGGCCGTTTTCATGTTCGGCGAAAGGTCAGAGCATCAGCTCTTCCCCATCACTTATTCAGGCGGAAATCTGCCTCGGCAGCGGCGAAGCGCTGAAGCATGCCGTGAGTCGGCGTGCCCAGTTTGCTGACGATGTAGATGGCCAGGCTGGCGAAGATGAAGCCCGGGATGATTTCGTACAGGCCCAGCAGTTCGAAGTGTTTCCACACGATCACGGTGATCGCGCCGACCAGGATGCCGGCCAGTGCGCCGTTACGGGTCATGTCTTTCCAGATCACGGAGATCAAGACCACCGGACCAAACGCTGCACCGAAACCGGCCCAGGCGTAGCTGACCAGACCCAAAACGCGGTTTTCCGGGTTAGCGGCAAGACCGATAGCGATCAGGGCAACCAGCAGCACCATGGCGCGGCCGACCCAGACCAGCTCAACCTGGGAAGCGGTTTTACGCAGGAAGGTTTTGTAGAAGTCTTCGGTCAGGGCGCTCGAGCACACCAGCAACTGGCAGCTCAAGGTGCTCATCACGGCAGCCAGAATGGCCGACAGCAGTACACCGGCAACCCAAGGATTGAAGAGGATTTTCGCCAGTTCAATAAACACGCGTTCGTGGTTTTCAGTCACCGGCGCGGCCAATTCAGGGTGCGCCGAGAAGTAAGCAATACCGAAGAAACCTACAGCGACGGTGCCGCCCAGGCACAGGATCATCCAGGTCATGGAGATGCGACGCGCTTTAGCGATCGACTTGACCGAATCCGCCGCCATGAAACGCGCCAGAATGTGCGGCTGGCCGAAGTAGCCCAGGCCCCAGCCCATCAGCGAAATCACGCCGATGAAGGTGGTGTTTTTCAGCATGTCGAAGTTGCTTGCGTCTTGCGCTTCGATGGCCAGGAACGTGGTGTCGACGCCGCCGGTGGCCAGCAGCACGATGATCGGCGTCAGCAACAGGGCGAAGATCATCAGGGTGGCTTGTACGGTGTCAGTCCAGCTCACTGCCAGGAAACCGCCAACGAAGGTGTAGGCAATCGTCGCCGCAGCACCGGCCCACAGCGCCGTCTCGTAGGACATGCCGAAGGTGCTTTCAAACAGACGGGCGCCAGCCACGATGCCGGAAGCGCAGTAGATGGTGAAGAACACCAGGATCACGACCGCGGAGATGATCCGCAGCAGACCGCTTTTGTCTTCGAAACGGCTGGAGAAGTAATCCGGCAGGGTCAGCGCATCGCCGTTGTGCTCGGTCTGCACGCGCAGACGGCCGGCGACGAACAGCCAGTTCAGGTAAGCACCGATGATCAGGCCGATGGCGATCCAGCTTTCGGACAGACCGGACATGTAGATAGCGCCCGGCAAGCCCATCAACAACCAGCCGCTCATGTCGGAGGCGCCGGCGGACAATGCAGTCACGACGCTGCCCAGGCTGCGACCGCCCAGAATGTAGTCAGAAAGATTGTTGGTGGAGCGATAGGCCATGAAGCCGATCAGCACCATTGCTGCGATGTAGATCACGAACGTGATCAGTGTTGGATTGCTTACGCTCATTAAGTGATGCCCTGGCTTTGTTTTTATGTAGCGGCAGAGTGTGAAACCGCCGACAAACGACAACGTTTGTTCAGACGATTTCGGGGCCCGCGCATTTATGACTGATGTTTCCCCAGGAAAGCCATCAGCCGGTGCACCTGTCTTTTTTGACCGGTTGCACCTTGGGCGCGAATGCTATTCAACAAAGCAAATAAGGTGCAACCAGTTTCGCGAGAATAAGTTGCACCTAGTCGGATTTTCCTGAAAAAGCCCTGTTTTTGCTCCCTTTTAGCGCAGTCCTGGCGGTTTACTAGAAGTAAAAGCACCAAGCAGGAGCGGTACGTTCGTACCGGAATTTATTTCCTGACGAGCTGCGTATTATTCCGACAAAAAAAGGGTTGCACCCGGTTGCACCTCGGCGGTTGCACGGCTAATCTTGCCGCCAGCTGATGCCACGCGGTCGTGGCAAACATGAGGATAAAAATATGGCTACCACCACCCTTGGGGTCAAACTTGACGACCCGACCCGCGAGCGCCTCAAGGCTGCCGCGACCTCGATTGATCGCACGCCGCACTGGCTGATCAAGCAGGCAATTTTCAATTACCTGGAAAAACTCGAGGGTGGTGCAACCCTGACCGAGCTGAGCGGTTTGATCAGCAAAGACGCTGACGACGCCGGCGAAGTCCAAGCTGACCACGCGCACCAGTGCTTCCTGGAATTCGCTGAAAGCATCCTGCCGCAATCGGTGCTGCGCGCCTCGATCACCGCCGCATACCGTCGTCCTGAGCCGGAAGTGGTGCCGATGCTGATCGAGCAGGCTCGCCTGCCGATCGCCATGGCCGAAGCCACCAACAAGCTCGCCGCCTCGATTGCCGAAAAACTGCGCAATCAGAAGAGCGCCGGCGGCCGTGCCGGGATTGTTCAAGGCCTGTTGCAGGAGTTTTCTCTGTCGTCCCAGGAAGGCGTGGCGCTGATGTGCCTGGCCGAAGCGCTGCTGCGGATTCCGGACAAAGGCACCCGTGACGCGCTGATCCGCGACAAGATCAGCACCGGCAACTGGCACCCGCACTTGGGCAACAGCCCGTCGCTGTTCGTCAACGCCGCCACTTGGGGCTTGCTGCTGACCGGCAAACTGGTCGCCACCCACAACGAAGCCGGCCTGACTTCGTCCTTGAGCCGCATCATCGGCAAGAGTGGCGAGCCGATGATCCGCAAGGGCGTCGACATGGCCATGCGCCTGATGGGCGAGCAGTTCGTGACCGGCGAAACCATCGCCGAAGCCCTGGCCAACGCCAGCAAGTTCGAAGCCAAAGGCTTCCGCTATTCCTACGACATGCTGGGTGAAGCCGCGCTCACCGAGCACGACGCCCAGAAGTACCTGGCCTCGTACGAACAAGCCATCCACTCGATCGGCAAAGCGTCCCACGGTCGTGGGATTTATGAAGGCCCGGGCATCTCGATCAAGCTGTCGGCACTGCACCCGCGTTACAGCCGTGCGCAGTACGAGCGCGTGATGGACGAGTTGTACCCGCGCCTGCTGTCACTGACCTTGTTGGCCAAGCAATACGACATCGGCCTGAACATCGACGCCGAAGAAGCTGACCGCCTCGAGCTGTCGCTGGATCTGCTGGAGCGCCTGTGCTTCGAGCCGCAACTGACCGGCTGGAACGGCATCGGTTTCGTGATCCAGGCTTATCAAAAGCGTTGCCCGTATGTGATCGACTACGTGATCGACCTGGCTCGCCGCAGTCGTCATCGCCTGATGATCCGCCTGGTGAAAGGCGCGTACTGGGACAGCGAAATCAAGCGCGCCCAGGTCGAAGGCCTGGAAGGCTATCCGGTCTACACCCGCAAGGTGTACACCGACGTTTCCTACATCGCTTGCGCCCGCAAACTGCTGTCGGTACCGGAAGTCATCTACCCGCAGTTCGCCACGCACAACGCCCACACCTTGTCGGCCATTTATCACATTGCCGGTCAGAACTATTACACCGGCCAGTACGAGTTCCAGTGCCTGCACGGCATGGGCGAACCGCTGTACGAACAGGTTGTAGGTAAAGTTTCCGAAGGCAAGCTGAACCGTCCGTGCCGCGTGTACGCACCGGTCGGTACTCACGAAACACTGCTGGCGTACCTGGTACGTCGTCTGCTGGAAAACGGTGCAAACACCTCGTTCGTCAACCGCATCGCCGACCAATCTATTTCGATCCAGGAGCTGGTGGCCGATCCAGTGGCCAGCATCGAGCAGATGGCGACGCTGGAAGGCGGCTTCGGCCTGCCGCACCCGCGTATCCCACTGCCGCGTGATCTTTATGGTGCCGAGCGCGCCAACTCCAGCGGCATCGACATGGCCAACGAACATCGTCTGGCTTCCCTGTCCTGCGCCTTGCTGGCAACCGCTCATAACCACTGGAAAGCCGCGCCGATGCTCGGTTGCACCTCCAGCACTGAAACCCCTGCACCAGTCCTGAACCCGTCCGATCTGCGTGACGTGGTCGGCCATGTACAGGAAGCCACCGTCGAAGACGTCGACAACGCGATCCAGTGCGCCCTGAACGCTGCGCCGATCTGGCAGGCCACTCCGCCCGCCGAACGCGCCTCGATTCTGGAACGTGCCGCCGATTTGATGGAAGGCGAGATCCAGCCGCTGATGGGCCTGCTGGCTCGCGAAGCCGGCAAGACCTTCGCCAACGCCATCGCCGAAGTACGTGAAGCTGTGGACTTCCTGCGTTATTACGCAGTGCAGGCTCGCAACGATTTCACCAACGACGCCCACCGTCCATTGGGTCCGGTGGTGTGCATCAGCCCGTGGAACTTCCCGCTGGCAATTTTCAGTGGTCAAGTCGCTGCTGCATTGGCCGCCGGTAACCCGGTACTGGCCAAGCCTGCGGAACAAACCCCGCTGGTGGCGGCTCAAGCCGTGCGCTTGCTGCTCGAAGCCGGGATTCCGGAAGGCGTGCTGCAACTGTTGCCGGGCCGTGGCGAAACCGTTGGCGCGCGTCTGGTCGGTGACGATCGGGTCAAAGGTGTGATGTTCACTGGCTCCACCGAAGTCGCTCGCTTGCTGCAACGAAACGTCGCCGGTCGCCTGGATGCTCAAGGTCGCCCGATTCCGCTGATCGCTGAAACTGGCGGCCAGAACGCGATGATTGTCGACTCCTCGGCATTGACCGAACAGGTGGTGATCGACGTGGTGTCGTCGGCCTTCGACAGCGCCGGCCAACGCTGCTCGGCACTGCGCGTGCTGTGCCTGCAGGAAGATTCCGCTGACCGTGTCATCGAAATGCTTAAAGGTGCCATGGCGGAATGCCGTCTCGGCAACCCTGAGCGGCTGTCCGTGGACATCGGCCCGGTGATCGACGCCGAAGCCAAGGCCGGTATCGAGAAGCACATCCAGGGCATGCGTGACAAAGGTCGCAGCGTGTACCAGGTGGCAATCGCCAACACCGAAGAAGTCAAACGCGGCACCTTCGTGATGCCGACCCTGATCGAACTGGAAAGCTTCGACGAGCTGCAACGGGAGATCTTCGGTCCGGTGCTGCACGTGGTTCGCTACAAGCGCAAAGACATTGATCAATTGATCGGTCAGATCAACGCGTCCGGCTACGGCCTGACGTTGGGCGTGCACACTCGCATCGACGAGACGATCGCCAAGGTGATCGATAACGTCAACGCCGGTAACGTCTATGTGAACCGCAACATTGTGGGTGCTGTGGTTGGCGTGCAGCCGTTCGGTGGTGAAGGTCTGTCGGGTACCGGCCCGAAAGCCGGTGGTCCGTTGTACCTGTACCGCCTGCTGTCGACGCGTCCTACCGATGCAATCGAACAATCCTTCGCTCGCGGTGATGCCATCGCTGCCCCGGATGTTCGTCTGCGTGATGCCATGAGCAAACCGCTGAAGGCTCTGCAAGCCTGGGCTGACAGCAACAAGTTTGCCGACCTGAGCACCCTGTGCGTGCAGTTCGCGGCGCAATCGCAAAGCGGGATCACCCGTGTTCTGGCGGGCCCGACTGGCGAGCGCAACAGCTACGCCATCCTGCCGCGCGAACATGTGCTGTGCCTGGCGGAAGTCGAAGGTGATCTGCTGACGCAACTGGGGGCGGTATTGGCAGTCGGCGGTTCGGCGGTATGGCCGGAAGCTGAATTGACCAAGGCATTGTTCGCACGTCTGCCGAAGGAAGTTCAGGCGAAGATCAAGCTGGTTTCCGACTGGAGCAAGGACGAAGTACTGTTTGATGCGGTTCTGCATCACGGCCATTCCGATCAGTTGCGTGCGGTGTGCCAGCAAGTGGCCAAGCGTGCCGGTGCGATCGTTGGGGTTCATGGGTTGTCCCAGGGCGAGACCAACATTGCGCTGGAGCGTCTGGTGATCGAGCGGGCGTTGAGCGTTAACACTGCTGCGGCGGGTGGTAATGCGAGCTTGATGACTATCGGCTAAACCGCAACAAGACCGGGCGCCCGCTATGGACGCCTGGAATGCAAAACCCCTTGTGGGAGCGGGCTTGCTCGCGAAGGCGGTCGATCATTCAACATTGATGTTGAATGTAATGGCCTCTTCGCGAGCAAGCCCGCTCCCACATTTGATTAGCGGTGCCCGGACTCCACCATCACGCTCATCAATCATCCTGTTCAGCCTCTATTCCCACGCCTAGACTCGGCCCATTCCAAAAGAAGGTAGGCCGCCATGTCCGAGACGTTGCTCAGTTCCCGCAATCTGGCTTTCGAGCTGTATGAAGTCCTCGATGCAGAGGGCCTGACCCAGCGTGAGCGTTTCGCCGAGCACAACCGCGAGACCTTCGATGCTGCCATCGGCACTGCCCGCACCATCGCCGAGAAGTTCTTCGCCCCGCACAATCGCAAGGGCGACGAGAACGAGCCGCGCTATGAGGACGGTCAGGCGATTCTGATTCCCGAAGTGAAACCGGCGGTGGATGCCTTCCTTGAAGCCGGTTTCCTCAACGCGGCACGCAGTTTCGATGCAGGCGGCATGCAACTTCCTACGCTGTTGTCCCAGGCCTGTTTTGCGCATTTCCAATCAGCCAACGCGGCGTCGACCTCTTATCCGTTCCTGACCATGGGCGCGGCGAACCTGATCGAGAGTTTCGGCACCGAAGAGCAGAAACAGCGCTTCCTGCAACCGATGATCGACGGACGCTTCTTCGGCACCATGGCGCTGACCGAACCGCATGCCGGCTCGTCGCTATCGGATATTCGTACCCGTGCAGAGCCGGCGTCTGACGGCACGTACCGACTCAAGGGCAACAAGATCTTTATCTCTGGCGGTGATCACCCGCTGTCGGAAAACATCGTGCACATGGTGCTGGCCAAGCTGCCGGATGCACCAGCTGGTGTGAAAGGGATTTCGCTGTTCATCGTGCCCAAGTTTCTGGTCAACGATGACGGCAGTCTGGGCAAACGTAACGACGTACTGCTGGCCGGGTTGTTCCACAAGATGGGCTGGCGCGGTACTACGTCCACCGCGCTGAATTTCGGCGATAACGGCGAGTGTGTCGGCTATCTGGTGGGCAAGTCGCACCACGGCCTGAGCTACATGTTCCAGATGATGAACGAGGCGCGGATCGGCGTCGGCATGGGCGCGGTGATGCTCGGTTACGCCGGGTATCTGTACTCCCTGGAATATGCCCGCGAACGTCCACAAGGCCGGGTGCCGGACAGCAAGGATCCGAACACCGCACCGGTGGCGATCATTCAGCATGCAGACGTCAAACGCATGTTGCTGACCCAGAAAGCCTACGTCGAAGGCTCGTTCGACTTAGGGTTGTACGCAGCACGACTGTTTGACGACACCACGACGCTTGAGACTGAAGCCGAGCGCAAACAGGCCCATGAACTGCTGGATTTGCTGACACCGATCGTCAAATCCTGGCCATCTGAGTTTTGCCTGAAGGCTAACGAACTGGCGATCCAGATACTCGGCGGCCACGGCTACACCCGCGAATACCCGGTGGAACAGTATTACCGTGACAACCGCCTGAACCCGATCCACGAAGGGACTCACGGCATTCAATCACTGGACTTGCTGGGACGCAAACTGGCACAGAACGGTGGTGCGGGGCTCAAGCAATTGATCCGTCTGATTGCCGATACCGCCGAGCGCGCTCAAGCGTATGAATCTTTAACCGCGCTGCGTGAGCCGCTGGAGAAATTGGTGGCGCGCCTGCAAACGGTGACCATTGGCCTGCTGACGGATTTGGGGCAAGGCAAGGTTAATAGCAGCCTGGCGAACTCGGCGCTGTACCTGAAAGTGTTTGGGCACACGGTGATTGGCTGGCGCTGGCTGGAACAGGCGATTCGCGCTGAGGAAGGGCTGGCCAAAGGGAATGTGGCGGATGTGAGCTTCTATAAAGGCAAGCTGCAGGCGGCGCGGTATTTTCTGACGTGGGAAGTGCCGGGTTGCCATCATGAATTGGCGATTCTTGAGGCTCGGGATGATGTGTGCCTTGGGATGCAGGATGAGTGGTTCTAACCAGAGCCTTTTTGTGCTGCTGAAATCCCTTCGCGAGCAAGCCCGCTCCCACAGTTGACCGCGTTGCCTGATGCATCGCGGATCAAATGTGGGAGCGGGCTTGCTCGCGAAGGGGCCCGCACTGACTACACATCAACTCAGCTTGAAACTGCCCATCTGCCGCGCCAAATCATCCGCCAACCGCTGTAACGTTTGACAATCCTCACGGCAAGCCCTGACCTCCCCGGCGGTGGCACGAGCCAAATCAGAAATCCCCTGCACGTTCCGGTTAATCTCTTCCGTCACCGCCGACTGCTCTTCCGTCGCCGCCGCCACCTGATGGTTCATGTCGCTGATGCGCTCCACCTGGCCGGTAATCGCCGTCAACGACACCCCGGTGCGCTGGCTCGACTCAACCCCCGTGCCCGTCGCCGCTTGCCCGGAATGCATCGACGACACCGCGTTCTCCGCGCCTTGCTTGAGGCTGCCAATCATCTGCTGAATCTCATCAGTCGACGACTGCGTCCGCCGCGCCAACGTCCGCACTTCATCCGCGACTACCGCAAACCCACGCCCCATGTCCCCGGCCCGCGCCGCTTCGATGGCCGCGTTGAGCGCCAACAAGTTGGTCTGCTCGGAAATCCCGCGAATCACTGCCAGCACCTGATCGATGGATGCCACCTGATGGGCCAACTCGCCCACCGCACTGGCAGCGAGGCCAATCTCATCGGACATGCTTTCAATATGCCGGATCGACCCGCCCACCACTTCCCGCGCCTGCATCGCCTCATCCCGGGCGGTTTGCGAAGCCACGGCTGCATTACCGGCGTTCTGGGCGATTTCCTGTACGGTCAGTCCCATCTCATGGACGGCGGTGGCGACCATGTCGGTCATTTCCTGCTGCCGGCCGGAACGCTCTGCGGTGTTGTCCACCACCCGCGCCACTTGGCCGACTGCCGTGCGTAAACGCTCGCTGGTGGTCAGCACTTCGCCGATCATGTCGCGCTGACTTTCAAGGAATCGATTGAAGCCACGCGCCAGGTCGCCCAGTTCATCGGCGCGACTGGAATCTAACCTGTGGGTCAAATCTCCCCCACCGCTACCGATGGCTACCAGCGCTGCTGTTACCTGACGGATCGGCCGCACCAATCCCCGGGCCAGCAACACCACCAGCAACAGGCACACCAGCGCCACCGCCAGGCCGATGCCGCTGCTCATCCACATGGCGCGACGGGCTTCAGCGTAGATTTGCGACTGTGGCACTTCGGCCACCAGCGTCCAGCCCAGATCACGCAACGGCAGGCTCAACGCCAGATAATCTTCGCCGTCGCGGACAAAGCTACTGTTGGTGGCAACTTTTTGACCCATCACCGCTTGTGCGGCAGTTGCACCAATTTGTTCGGCCAACGTGCGTTTGCCGCTGAACTGCGCTTCGGGGTGAACCTGGATCAAACCGTCGGAACGCACGAGATAGACCTTGCCGCGCTCACCGAAGTTGAAGTTGTGGATCAGCTCCGACAGCTCTTTCATGCTCAGGCCAAGCCCGGCAACACCCACGACTTTACCGGCCTGCTCGACCTTGAGGTCGATGAACAGCGCCAATTCTCCGGTCGCAGTGTCAGTGTCGATATTGAGGGTTCGCGGCTGATTGCCGTCGAGGAACGAATAGAACCAGGCGTCTTTGGGGTTGGAGCGGCTGAGGGTCCGGTCCAGGCCTTTTTCGGTGAAGTAGTGGTTTGAACCAGTGCCTACGATCAGAGCGGTAAAGGCTTTGTGCTCGGCACGGATGCCTTCCAGATAGGTAACGAAGGTGTTGGTCTGGGCACTGTTTTCACCCCCGGCCAACCAGTCGCGCACCATGCTATTGCTGGCGATGTCCTTGGCGGCGGTGAGGGGTTGAACGAGGATTCGCTCGATGTCGTTGCGCATCGCTTCGATGCTCGACGGCAGCGCTTGTTCGACCAGATAGCGCTCGGCGAGGCGGTTGACCACGAGGGTATAAATGCCAACCACGATCAGAATACTGACCAGCAGGGCGGTGCCCATGCTCAGGATCAACTGCCATTGAATACTGCGTCGCCAGAACTGCATGGAGCACCCCCAAAGAATAAGAGGCTGAAACACTGCAACAGCCGTGCCGATTGTATACAACGCAAACGACAATTTATTCTTTGGTTGTGCGCAAAGCCGATCAGGCCTGATTGATCGTCTTGGAGATCACTTCAACCGTGGCGCTGACTTGCTCTTGGTAACGGTCGAGTTCCTGCTTGTGCTGTTTCTGCATTTCGATCTGCTGGGAGCACAGATTCATTGCCGCCAGCACCAACAAGCGGTCACCGATCAGTGCCGGGTACTTCTTTTTGGTGTCAGCCAGGGCAGCCTTCAGCATTAACGCGGCGTCCAGCAGGGTTTGTTCTTCCCCGGCCGGCGCCTTGATCGAATAGTCCTCCCCCAGGATCGAGACGACTTTTACCCCTGCGGCGCCGTGATTCATGCGCTGACTGGGCCGGCGCTGACGCGCTCAACCAGGGCCTGGATGCGTGCAACGGTGGCACCTTGTTTCTCTTCCTGTTCCATCAGGCTCAGCTGCAGGCTTTCGTTTTCATCCTTGGCCTGGGCCAGTTCTGCGCTCAGGGTTTGGTTAGTGCCGAGCAGGGTCTGGTTCTGTTGCACCAGGTCGCTGAACAGCTGTTCCAATTGGCTTAGGGATGCTTCCAACATTTTGATTTTCCAAGCATTTTCAAAGGGCGCGTACGATAAAGAAAAGTCACCACGGATGCCAGGGTTATTGGGGCGCAAGGCCTTGATTTTCCTGGCGGGTGACCTTCCTCGCGAACTTTAAAGACTGTGATTGGCGGATCTGGTTCCTGCACTTCGTCGCCGGAGCCTTTGTGCGACAAAAACGCGCAGGGCCTCAAGACTTTAGTCGTATGACCGATAAGTCACCCATACGTCAGTCTCAGCGCCGCACGGATGCGCTCTTTTCGGTAAACACCATGTCCCTTCGTAATATGAATATCGCGCCACGGGCGTTCCTCGGCTTTGCCCTGATTGGCGCCATGCTGCTGATCCTGGGGGTGTTCGCCCTGAACCAGATGAGCAAGATTCGCGGCGCCGCCGAGGAGATTACCTCGAACAGCGTGCCGAGCATCAAAAGCCTCGACGAGTTCACGCAACTCACCCTGCGCCTGCGCGTCTTGTCTTATCGCCTGTTGGTGAACCGCGAGCCGGAAGTCCAGCAGAAAACCCTGGACCTGCTGGAAACCCGTAATCAGCAAATCCGAACGGCTCAGACGGTCTACGAAAAACTGATCGCCAGCCCGCAGGAGCGTGCGGCCTATGATCAGTACGTGCAGCTGTTGGGGCAATACCGTCAGATCGAAGACCGCATGAAGACCCTGTCGCGCAACAATCAGGTGGATGAGTTGCGCACCCTGCTCAACACCGATCTGCTGACCAACTCCGAAGCAGTCAATGCCGTGTTGAACCGCCTTCTGGAGATCAACACTCAGCAGACCCTCGACACCAATCAGCAAGCTGCCGACCAGTACGCCTCGGCCTTCAACCTGGTGGTGACCCTATTGGTGATCGCGACCGGCCTGACCCTGCTTTTCGCCTGGTTGCTGACCAACAGCATCACCAAGCCAATCGCCAATGCCCTGAGCGCTGCCGAAGAAATTGCCGAAGGCAACCTGACTCGCCCGATCACAGTAGACGGTGAGGACGAAGCCGGCCGCTTGCTGCTGGCCATGTCGAAGATGCAGGACAAGCTGCGCGACACCCTGCAACGGATTTCCGGTTCCGCCACGCAACTGGCGTCGGCCGCTGAAGAGCTCAACAGTGTCACTGACGAAAGCGCTCGTGGCCTGACCCAGCAGAACAACGAAATCGAACAGGCCGCCACCGCGGTCAACGAAATGACCAGCGCCGTGGAAGAAGTCGCGCGCAATGCCGTCAGCACGTCCGAAGCCTCGAAAAATGCCACCACTTCCGCCGGTGATGGTCGTGACCTGGTGCAGGAAACCGTCAGCGCCATCGAACGCATGAGCGCCGACGTGCAGAGCACCGCGACCCTGATTGGCGACCTGGCCAACGAGTCCCGTGACATCGGCAAAGTGCTGGACGTGATTCGCGGCCTGGCTGACCAGACCAACCTGCTGGCATTGAACGCAGCCATCGAAGCAGCCCGTGCCGGTGAGGCCGGTCGTGGTTTTGCCGTAGTAGCAGATGAGGTCCGTGCCCTGGCGCATCGCACCCAGCAGTCGACCAGCGAAATCGAACGCATGATCGGCAGCATCCAGAGCGGGACCGAGCACGCGGTGGATTCGATGCGCAACAGCACCGAGCGTGCTGAATCGACCTTGAACATCGCCCGTGGTGCGGGCATGTCGCTGGACACTATTAATAGCGCGATCGTCGAAATCAACGAACGCAACCTGGTAATCGCCAGCGCCGCCGAAGAGCAGGCACAGGTGGCCCGCGAAGTGGATCGCAATCTGGTGAATATTCGTGATCTGTCGGTGCAGTCGGCGACCGGGGCTAACCAGACCAGTGCCGCGAGCAATGAGCTGTCGCGATTGGCGCTGGACCTGAACAACATGGTTGGGCGGTTTAGCCTCTAAACGAAGATCGCGTCACTGCCAAAAAGATCGCAGCCTCGTTTCACTCGACAGCTCCTACAGGTTTACGCGGATCCTTTGTAGGAGCTGTCGAGTGAAGCGAGGCTGCGATCTTTTGATCTGCAAAACCTTTTTGACAGCATCACATTTCAACAGGTTAGAATCGCTGGCACGCAGACTGCATGGTCAGTTTGCGCCCGCCTTTCAGCTTTCTGGAGTACTGCCTTTGAATGCGACGACCATCAACAGCCTGTTCTTGATCGGCGCGTTGCTGGTAGGTGCAAGCATTCTGGTGAGCTCACTTTCGTCGCGCCTCGGCATCCCGATTCTGGTGATCATCCTCGCGGTGGGCATGTCGGCTGGCGTCGACGGCGCCGGCATTATTTTCGATAACTACCCAACGGCCTATCTGGTCGGCAACCTCGCCCTGGCCGTCATCCTGCTCGACGGCGGCTTGCGCACCCGGGTTTCCAGCTTCCGCGTGGCGTTATGGCCGGCGCTGTCGCTGGCGACGGTCGGGGTGTTGATCACCACCGGGCTGACCGGCATGGCCGCCGCGTGGCTGTTCAACCTGAACCTGATTCAGGGCCTGCTGATCGGCGCTATCGTCGGCTCCACCGACGCCGCGGCGGTGTTCTCGCTGCTCGGCGGCAAAGGCCTGAACGAACGGGTGACCGCCAGCCTCGAGATCGAGTCGGGCAGCAACGACCCGATGGCGGTGTTCCTCACCGTGACCCTGATCGACATGCTCGCCAGCGGCCAGACCGGTCTGCATTGGAGCCTGCTCGGGCACTTGATGCGTGAGTTCGGTATCGGTGCCGTCATCGGCCTGGGCGGCGGCTGGGTCATGCTGCAGCTGGTCAACCGTATCCACTTGGCCACCGGCCTTTATCCGATTCTGGTCATTGCTGGCGGACTGGTCGTGTTTGCCCTGACCAACGCCTTGCACGGCAGCGGCTTTTTGGCGGTTTACCTGTGCGGCCTGGTCATCGGCAACCGCCCGGTGCGCAGCCGCCACGGCATTTTGCACATGCTCGATGGCATGGCCTGGCTGGCGCAAATCGGCATGTTCCTGGTACTGGGGCTGCTGGTAACGCCCCACGACTTGTTGCCGATTGCCCTGCCCGCTCTGGGCCTGGCGCTGTGGATGATTCTGTTTGCGCGGCCGTTGTCGGTGATCGTCGGCCTGCTGCCCTTCAAGGCGTTCCATGGGCGCGAGAAGGCGTTCATTTCCTGGGTCGGGTTACGCGGCGCGGTCCCGATCATTCTGGCGGTGTTCCCGCTGATGGCCGGCCTGCCCAACGCCCAGCTCTATTTCAACCTCGCGTTCTTTATCGTCTTGGTGTCGCTGCTGGTGCAGGGCACGAGCCTGCCGTGGGTGGCGAAGCTTTTGAAAGTGACCGTTCCGCCGGAGCCGGCGCCGATTTCCCGCGCAGCTCTGGAAGTGCACGTCACCAGTGAGTGGGAGCTGTTCGTTTATCGCCTCGGTGCCGAGAAATGGTGCATCGGCTCGCCCCTTCGCGAGCTGAAAATGCCCGAAGGCACCCGGATTGCGGCACTGTTTCGTGGCCAGCAACTGCTCCATCCGTCGGGTAGTACGGTGCTCGAAGTCGACGATTTACTGTGCGTAATCGGCCATGAACACAACCTTCCGGCCCTCGGAAAACTCTTCAGTCAGGCACCGCAACGGGGCCTCGATTTGCGCTTCTTCGGCGACTTCGTACTCGAAGGAGACGCCCAGTTGGCCGCGGTTGCGGCGCTGTACGGGTTGAAAGTGGATGGCATCGATCCGGACATGTCGCTCGGCCACTTCATTGCCCATAAAGTGGGCGGTGCACCCGTAGTCGGCGACCAGGTGGAGTGGAACAACACCATTTGGACCGTCGCGGTCATGGAAGGGAACAAGATCGGTAAAGTGGGCGTCAGATTCCCCGAAGGAAGTCGCCCCGGTCCGGGCTTGTTCCTCTAAACTCCATTCTTCGTCTCGTTTTCGATCGGTCTCTATGTCAACCCTGCGCACCTTTTTCATCATGGCCCTGCTGGGCTTGAGTCTTTCTGTCGGTACGTTGCAAGCGGCCGAACCGCCGTCCAGCGAAGCCGTGCAGGCGAACCTGGACAAGATCGCCGACCGCAAACTGCCGGAAGCCGATCAGAAAGCCCTGCAGAGCATCCTGCAAAGCACGCTGACACAGCTCAACAACCAGCGTGATTACGAGCAGAAACTGGCCGATCTCAAGCAGCAACTGGCCAACGCCCCAAAGCAGAACATCGAAAACCAGCGAGAACTGACCAAGCTCAAAGCCTCCAAAGTGCTGCCAGTACCGCAGCGCTATGCCAAAGAGCCTATTCAGCAACTGGAGCAAATGCTCACCGAGCGCTCCACCCAGCAAAGCGATCTGCAGAAAGCCTTGGCTGACGCCAACAGTCTGGTGATTACTGCCCAGACCCGCCCCGAGCGCGCACAGGCCGAAATTTCCACCAGCCAGACACGCATCCAGCAGATCAACAACATCCTCAAGGCCGGCAAGGACGCCGGCAAGACCTTGACCCCTGAGCAACGCGACCTGCTCAACGCCGAACTCGCGGCACTGAACGCCCTGATCCCGTTGCGTCGCCAGGAACTGGCCGGCAACAATCAACTGCAGGACTTGGGCAACAGCCAGCATGACTTGCTCTCGGAAAAATCCGATCGTCTGGATCAGGAAATCCAGGAGCTGCAAAACCTGATCAACCAGAAGCGCCTGGCCCAGTCCCAGGAGACGGTGACGCAGCAGTCCATTGAAGCGCAGAAGTCCGGCGGCAGCAGCCTGCTGGCTACCGAAAGCGCGGCCAACCTTAAGCTTTCGGATTACCTGCTCAAAAGTACTGACCGCCTTAACGAAGTCACCCAGCAGAACCTGCAGACCAAGCAGCAACTGGATAACGTGACCCAGAGCGACTCGGCGCTGGACGAGCAAATCAACGTGCTCAAGGGCAGCCTGCTGCTCTCCAAGATTCTCTACAAACAGAAACAGGCCCTGCCACTCCTCAAGCTCGACCGCGACCTGGCCGACCAGATCGCCGACATTCGCCTCTATCAATTCGAAGTCAGCCAGCAACGGGAACTGCTCAGCAACCCGGCGACCTACGTCGACAATCTGCTGTCGACCCAGCCTCCCGAGCAAGTCACCCCGCAGTTGCGCAAGAGCCTGCTGGAACTGGCCACGACCCGCGCCGACCTGCTGGAGCGGCTGAACCGCGAACTCAGCGCGGTGCTGAACGAATCCATAACGTTGCAACTCAATCAGAAGCAACTGCTGAGCACCGCGCAAAGCCTGCGGGCGACCCTCGATGAGCAGATGTTCTGGATTCCCAGCAACAAGCCGCTGGACCTGGAATGGATGCGCGCCGTACCGGAGCGCCTGGAACGTCAGGTCACCACGCTGCCATGGGCTTCCAGCCTGAGCGAATTAAGTGACGGCCTGACCCAACGGCCTCTGCTGTTCCTGCCCTTGGCACTGTTGATCGGTGCCCTGCTGTGGCGGCGCAAAAGCCTGTATGCCCGACTGAGCAAGGTTCACCAGGACATCGGCCACTTCAAGCGCGACAGCCAGTGGCACACGCCGCAGGCAATCCTGATCAACATTCTGCTGGCGATGCCGGTCTCTCTGGGCCTGGCCTTGTGTGGCCTGGCCTTGCAAATCGACGCCCGCGGACAGAACGCGAACATGGGCGCGGCACTGTTGCAAATGGCCCAGGCCTGGCTAGTGTTCTACACCGCTTACCGGGTCCTCGCGCCGGGCGGCGTGGCCGAACTGCATTTCCGCTGGGAAAAACCTCAGGTCGAATTCCTGCAGGGCTGGGTCCGTCGACTCGGACTGGTGGTCATGGCGTTGGTCGCGGTGGTGGCAGTCGCCGAGCTGCAACCCGCGACCCTGGCCGATGACGTACTCGGCATGCCGGTGGTGCTGACCTGCTACGCGTTGATGGCCTGGCTGCTCAGCCGCCTGCTGATCAGCAGCCCGACTCACCAGAACGCTTCGCTGTTCCGCAAGGCCGTGGGGATCATGTTCACCGTCCTGCCTGTCGCGCTGTTCGTGGCGGTGTGCTTTGGCTACTACTACACCGCGCTGAAGCTCAGCGACCGGTTGATCAACACCCTTTACCTGCTGATGTTCTGGCTGGTGATCGAGGCCACGTTCGTGCGCGGCCTCAGCGTTGCGGCACGCCGTCTGGCCTACCAGCGCGCCTTGGCCAAACGCCAGGCCGCGAAAGAGGCCGGCGACGGCGAAGCGGTGATCGAAGAGCCAACGCTGGATATCGAGAAGGTCAACGAACAGTCCCTGCGCCTGATCCGCCTGGCACTGCTTGGTGGTTTCATCGCGGCGTTGTACTGGGTCTGGTCGGACCTGATCTCTGTGTTCTCGTACCTGGATAACGTCACCCTCTACGAATACACCAGCGGCACCGGCGCCAACATGAGCATGGTGCCGATCAGCATTGGCGACATGCTCGGCGCGCTGATCATCATCGGCATCACCTTCGCCCTCGCGCGCAACTTGCCGGGGTTGCTGGAAGTGTTGGTGCTGTCGAAGCTGAACCTGGCTCAGGGCAGTGCCTATGCCACCACCACCTTGCTGTCTTACGTGATCGCTGGCGTCGGTTTCGTCTCGACCCTGTCGACACTCGGCGTGAGTTGGGACAAGTTGCAATGGCTGGTGGCGGCGCTGTCGGTGGGGCTCGGCTTCGGGATGCAGGAAATCTTCGCGAACTTCATCTCCGGGATCATGATCCTGTTCGAACGTCCGGTGCGGATTGGCGACACCATCACCATCGGCAACCTGTCCGGCACCGTGAGCAAGATCCGCATCCGCGCCACGACCATCACCGACTTCGACCGCAAGGACATCATCGTCCCGAACAAGACGTTCATCACCGGGCAACTGATCAACTGGTCCCTGACCGACACCATCACCCGAGTGACCCTCAAGCTCGGTGTCGATTACGGCTCGGACCTGGACCTGGTCAAGGAGTTGCTGCTCAAGGCTGCCCGTGAAAACCCACGTGTGCTGAAGGATCCCGAGCCTCATGTGTACTTCCTGAACTTCGGCGAAAGCACCCTCGACCATGAGTTGCGCATGCATGTGCGCGACCTCGGCGACCGTAACCCGGTGCTTGATGAGGTCAACCGCTTCATCAACCGCGAGTTCAAGAAACATCACATCAACATCTCGTTCCGGCAGATGGAGGTTTACCTCAAGAACATCCAGGGTCAGGAATACAGGATGGTGCCCGTCGAGCCGGAAACCAAAACCATCGTACCGCTGGTTGATGGCAAATCGCCGCAAGAGCCACCACCGGCCAAGCTCGACTAAGCGGCTTATCCCTAGCAGAATGCTCGGACATTCTGCTGGAGATGGCCCTTGAAAGCCCTCGACGAACTGACCTTCGATAATCGTTTCGCCCGCCTGGGCGATACGTTTTCTGCCCACGTGCTGCCCGAGCCGATCGACAACCCGCGCCTCGTGGTGGCCAGCCCCGCCGCCATGGCGCTGCTCGATCTCGACCCTACCGAGGCCGAAACCCCGGAGTTCGCCGAACTGTTCAGCGGCCATAAGCTCTGGGCTGACGCGATACCGAGGGCGATGGTCTACTCAGGTCATCAGTTCGGTTCCTACAACCCACAACTGGGCGATGGTCGCGGTCTGTTGCTGGGCGAGGTCTACAACGAGGCCGGCGAGCATTGGGACCTGCACCTCAAGGGTGCCGGCCAGACGCCCTTTTCGCGCATGGGTGATGGGCGGGCGGTGCTGCGGTCCTCGATCCGCGAATTTCTTGCCTCCGAAGCGCTGTATGCCCTGAACATCCCGACCACCCGCGCCCTATGCGTGATCGGCTCCGACACGCCGGTGTGGCGCGAGAAGCAGGAACGCGCGGCCATGGTCCTGCGCATGGCGCCGAGCCATGTGCGTTTCGGGCATTTCGAATATTTCTACTACACCAAACGTCCCGAGAAACAGAAAGAACTCGGCGACCACGTGCTGGCCATGCATTTCCCGGAATGCCTGGAACAGCCGGAACCGTACCTGGCGATGTTTCGCGAAATCGTCGAGCGCAATGCCGAGCTGATCGCCAAATGGCAGGCCTATGGTTTCTGCCACGGCGTGATGAACACCGACAACATGTCGATCCTCGGCATTACCTTCGATTACGGCCCGTTCGCCTTCCTCGACGACTTCGACGCCCACTTCATCTGCAACCACTCCGATGATCAGGGCCGTTACTCCTTCAGCAACCAGGTGCCGATCGGCCAGTGGAACCTCAGCGCCCTCGCTCAGGCCCTGACGCCGTTCATCAGCGTCGAAGCCCTGCGTGAAACGCTCGGCCTGTACTTCCCGCTGTACCAGGCCCACTACCTGGACCTGATGCGCCGCCGCCTCGGGTTCACCACGGCCGAAGACGATGACCAGAAACTGCAGGAGCACCTGCTGCAACTGATGCAGAACAGTGGCGTCGACTACAGCCTGTTCTTCCGCCGTTTGGGGGAAGAATCACCGGAACTGGCCGTCGCCCGCTTGCGCGATGACTTCGTCGACATCAAAGGCTTCGATGCCTGGGGCGAGCTCTACATCGCCCGGGTGACGCGTGAAGGCGAGGTGGATCAAGAACAACGCCGCAAACGGATGCACGCCGTCAATCCGCTGTACATCTTGCGTAACTACCTGGCACAGAAAGCCATCAATGCCGCGGAGAGCGGCGACTATTCAGAGGTTCGTCGGCTGCACGCGGTGCTGAGTAATCCGTTCGAGGAGCAGCCGGGGATGGAGAGTTATGCCGAGCGGCCGCCGGAGTGGGGCAAGCATCTGGAGATCAGTTGCTCTTCCTGAATCCGATCAGATAAAGGTCTCCACCGACACTCCGAAGCGCTCGGCCAACCAGCGGATCTGCCGCAGGTTGAGCTGACGCTTGCCGCTCAAGATCTCGGATACCACCGATTGGGTGCCGACGCCGGGCAGATCGCTTTGGCTCAATCCGTGTTCGCGCATCATGTAGCCGAGAACCTCTGCACCAGAGGCTTCGCGCATGGGGTGATGCTCACGATCCCACTCTGCAATCCAGTCACCGATGATGTCCACCAAGCTCATCAACGGGTGCGACTCATCATCCCCGGTCATCTCAAGCAATTCATCAAGTGCCTGCGCCAAAATGTCATAGTCGTCTTCGTTTTTCGGTTTTCGAAGCAATGGCGAGACGAACTCCCAATGCTCGGCAGCTTTTTTGATTAGAACACTCATGCCCTTCCCTCCTTCCATTTACCGCGGTCATATTCGCGGTGATCCAGCACATGCTTTATATAAAGCTTTTGAGACCGATACCTGACAAAAGCGATCAGCCGCAACTTGTTGCCACCGATGTCGAACACATGAAACTCGCCGATTTTGTCAGTCGCGGGGAAAATCGACTTCATCGCCGCGAAATCTCCCGGGTTACTCCCTTTGGCAAGTCGATACCATTGCTCCAGTGCATTGGCTGCCCGCGGCCACTTTTCCTTGGCCTCATGAATTGGTTTTTCGGTGAACACATGCATGCAACATCCTTATCGCATTCTGCTATGGGAGTTAATCACAGATCAAAAATATCGCAAGACGCGATAACTCTGAGCAGACCAACGGTGTCGCTCAGTACGACTCAGCCTAGTTTCATCGCCGGTCGCTGCACGATTGAAAATATGAGTAAACGTCTCCAAATAGAAGTGATCGGCTTCTTTAACAGGATCATCCGCATGACCGACCCACTCCTCATCCCCTGCCCCCACTGCAACGGCCTCAACCGCATCCCCGCCGAACGCCTCAACGACCATCCAAAATGCGGTCGCTGCAAAGCCGAAGTTCTGCTGAATAAACCCTTTGAGTTAAAGCAAAGCGATTACCCCAGCCAGATCAAAGGTGATCTGCCGTTGCTGGTGGACGTTTGGGCGGACTGGTGTGGACCGTGCAAGTCGTTTGCGCCAGTGTTCGAGCAGGCGGCGGTGCAATTGGCGGGTAAGTGTCGACTGGCCAAACTGGACAGCGAGGCAAACCAGCAGTTGTCGGCGCAGTTGGGGATTCGCTCGATTCCGAGTCTGATTTTGTTCAAGAACGGCCGGGAAGTGGCGCGTCAGAGCGGCGCCTTCCCGTTACCGCAGTTGATGAGCTGGTTACGTAGCCAAGGGGTCTAACCCCGATACTAAAATTATCCCTGAACCCAATGTGGGAGCGAGCTTGCTCGCGATGAGGGATTCACATTCAGCGTCTCTGTTGATTGATCCACCGCTATCGCGAGCAAGCTCGCTCCCACAATGTTTAGGTGTCGTTGGCAGAATCAGGTGTTTTCGAGGAGGTTGTGCAGATCGACGAATTGCTGCGTCAGTTTATGCCGAGGATCGAGGTGAATCAGCGGCGTGTTGGCCTGGTGGGATTCGCGCATGCGCACCGAGCTGCCCAAATACACCGGTAATACCGGCAGGCCTTCGGCGATCAATTCATCGAGGATTTGCTGAGGCAGACTGGCGCGAGCCTGGAACTGGTTGACGACAATCCCTTCGACTTCCAGCCCTTCGTTGTGGTCGTCCTTCAATTCTTCGATTTCCGCCAACAGGCCGTACAGCGCCTGACGCGAAAAGCTGTCGCAGTCGAAGGGAATCAGCACACGATCAGCGGCAATCAACGCAGATACCGCATAGAAATTCAGCGCTGGCGGGGTATCGAGGTAGATCCGATCGTAATCGCCGTCCAGTTCCTCGAGCAATTTGCGCAGCTTGTTGATCTTGTGTTTGGCCTCAAGCTTGGGCTGCAAGTCAGCCAGCTCGGCAGTGGCAGTGATAACGTGGAGGTTGTCGAACGGGGTTTCGTAGATATCGACCTGGTTTTTCTTGGAGAACGGTCCGGATGACAGGGTCTGTTTGAAAAAATCGGCGATCCCCATCGGAATGTCACCACCGGTGAGGCCCGTCAGGTACTGAGTGGAGTTGGCCTGGGCATCGAGATCCACCAACAGCGTGCGATAACCCTCGCTGGCACTGACCGCAGCCAGATTGCAGGCAATGCTGGATTTGCCTACGCCACCTTTCTGATTGAATACCACGCGCCGCATGTCAAAACCTCCGTGTATCAAAGAATGATCGAGTGTAGTAGTCCACCGCGCTGCTTAGCTACCTCGCCGGCATAGGGACTACACAGTCATCGGCAATCTCTCAATAAAAAAGCCGCTAACTCTGCCGTTGACCACTGACAGAGCCGACAGACATGCCCACCACGATGTGGATAATGGCCAAACGACAGCCATGCACGAACCAACCGGTACATTTCATTGAGCAAAATGTAACCATCATTTGCTACGCGCCCGCCGCAACGGGATAATGCGCGCCACTCGGCGCTAAGCGCTACGTCAGGTAATTCGCGTTTTTTGCGACTCTCCGCGTCAAGGAAGCCCGCAAGGGCGGGATGAATGTCTGTGATCAATTTCAACATCGCCCAATGGCGCGCGTGGGCCCCTGGGCTCGAAAGCGTGGACGATTGGCAGGCCTGGAGCCGACAACCGGTCGTGCTTGCGAGCAGCGATGCCGCACCCGACGTCTCGTTTCTGCCGGCCATGCAGCGCCGGCGACTCAGTCGTCTGGCGCGGATGGCGTTCAGTGTCGGCTGGCCCTTGGCCGATGGCCGCCAGGACCTACCGTTGGTCTTTATTTCTCGCCACGGCGAAACCCCGCGCACCTTCGATATCCTCAGCGATCTGGCTGCCGATCAGCCGCTGTCGCCGACTCAATTCAGCCTGTCCGTGCACAACGCGATCATCGGCCTGTGGTCGATCATGCGCGGCGAAACCAGCGAAATGACGGCCCTCGCTGCAGCCGGCGACGGCCTTGAACACGGCATGCTAGAGGCCGCGGCTTTGCTTTCCGAGGGCGCTCCCGCGGTACTGCTGATCGTCACCGAAGAGCAACCGCCAGAAGCCTACTCGACCTGGATCGACGACGTGCCGTTCCCTTACGCGGTCGGCCTGCTGATCACCCCCGGAAACGACTGGCAGTTGGCCCTGAACAGCGCCTCGGATGCGTTGTCCAAAGCCCACTGGCCCCATGCCCTGAACCTATTGAGTACCCTGCTCGGCCAGCAGACAACCTGCCAACATGCCTGGAAAAATCGTGTATGGACCTGGCAACGCAACCTGTAACCGAAAAAAACCGCGACGCCTATTACTGGCGCCTGCTGGCTACCGCCGCAAGCTTCACCCTGTTCGGGTTGGGCGGGCTGTGCCTGCGGCTTGTGGTTTTCCCGCTACTGAACTGCCTGCCCGGCGATGCCCGGACACACCGGCGGCGAGCGCGGCACACCGTCGCCCGCCTGTTCTGGTTTTTTGTGCGATTCATGGCTCGCACCGGCGTGCTGACTTACGACATCCAGGGCGCCGAAAAACTCGGTCGACCGGGGCAAATGATCATTGCCAATCACCCGTCGCTGATCGATGTGGTGTTCCTGATCGGCCTGGTGCGCCACGCCAACTGCGTGGTCAAGAAAAGCCTTTGGGAGAACCCTTTTACCCGCGGCCCGCTGCGCTGCATCGAATACATCAGCAACGACGGCAGCATGGACATGCTCGATGCCGCTGCCGACGCGCTGAAAAGCGGCCAGACCCTGATTATCTTTCCTGAAGGCACCCGCACTCAGCCCGGTCAGGCGCCAGCCTTCCATCGGGGTGCTGCGGCAATCGCTCTGCGGGGTGCGAAAATCCTCACCCCGGTGATCATCAAGGTCAGCCCGACCACGTTGACCAAGGCCGAGCCCTGGTATCGGATCCCCAAACGCCGTGTGCACTTCAGTTTCCGTGTCGGGGCCGATATAGACCCACAAGCCTTCGCCTCGCTGGGCCCTGCTCCTCAGGCCTCGCGCAAGCTCAATGACTATTTGCATCATTACTACATTAAGGAGCTCGCCGAAGATGAGCGATCTGCACACTCTTAGTCTCAAGCAGGAAATCAAAGAACTGATCATCGACGCCCTGGGCCTTGAAGACATCAGCGCACAAGACATCGGCGACGACCAGACGCTGTTCGGCGAAGGCTTGGGCCTGGATTCGGTAGACGCTCTGGAACTCGGCCTGGCAATCCAGAAAAAGTACGGCATCAAAATCGACGCCGACGCCAAAGACACCCGCAATCACTTCAGCAACGTGGCGAGCCTTGCGGCGTTCGTCACTGCAAAACAGGCAGCTTGAGACCGGACCATGCAAACTCGTGACGACATTTTCAACACCCTGCGCGATGCTCTGGTCGAACTCTTCGAGCTGGACCCCGAGCGCGTGAGCCTCGAATCCAACCTGTATCAGGACCTGGAAATCGACAGCATTGACGCGGTCGACCTGATCGATCACATCAAACGCCAGACTGGCAAGAAAATCGCTGCCGAAGAGTTCAAATCGGTGCGTACCGTCAGCGACGTGGTCGAGGCGGTCTACCGTCTGGTTCAGCCGGCCGCATGAGCCGACTGATCGGCCTCGGCCTGCTGCTGGCGGGCCTGCTGTACCCCTTTGCGGTGTATTTCGGCATGGAGCACTTTGCCCCGTGGCAGTTCGGTCTGCTGCTGGGCAGCCTGTGGCTGGCCCGGGCACTGCTCGGTACGCGCAAGCCCGGCAGTCTGTGGATGGCGATCACCGCGATCACTTTTTGCCTGTTGCTGGCGTTGTTCGACAGCCCGCTGCTGCTGCGCTGGTACCCGGTGCTGATCAGCGCGTTCATGCTCGGGCTGTTTGGCCTGAGCTTGATCGTCGGCCCGCCGATCATCGAACACCTGGCGCGCTTGCGTGAACCGCAACTGCCGGCCAAGGCGATTGTTTATACCCGCCAGGTGACGATCGTCTGGTGCGTGTTTTTTCTCTTTAACGGTTTGCTCGCCGCCGCCCTGACCCTCTGGGCGCCGCTGAGTTGGTGGATGTTGTACACCGGCCTGATTTCCTACGGATTGATGGGCCTGCTATTTGCCATTGAATGGCTTATACGACAACGGGTACGAGGCCACCCATGAATTGGATAAAACTTGAGCAATTGTTGCTCAAGGCACAACCGGAACGTGCCGTGACGGCCGAACCGGCACTGAATCACGCACAGCTTTGCGAACAGGCTTTAAGCCTCGCCGCGGGCCTGCAAGCCCAGGGTGCACGGCGTATTGCCGTGCACCTTGAGGACGCCGCTGACCTGGCGATTACCCTGCTGGGTGCCTGGCGTGCCGGGGTCAGCGTGCTGCTGCCCGCAGACCTGCAAGCCCAGACTCGCCAGCGCTGGTCGACCGAAGTCGATCTGTGGCTGACCGATCAGGCCGATGACGCACACCTGAGCGATTACCGGCATCCGCCGTTGATGGCGGCCGCACTGGATCTGGATCGCTGTTCGCTGAGCCTGTGCACGTCCGGCTCCAGTGGCGAACCCAAGCGCATCGACAAAACCCTGCGCCAACTGGCCAATGAAGTCGAAGCGCTGGAACTGCTCTGGGGCGCCGATCTTGGTACGGCTTGCATCATCGGCAGCGTCGCCACTCAGCATATTTACGGATTGTTGTTTCGAGTGCTGTGGCCGCTGTGCGCCGGGCGCTCGTTTGTGCGCAAGCAGCTGGCATTCCCTGAAGATCTGCAGCGCGCCAGCCGCGAACACCCGGTATTCGCCTGGGTCGCCAGCCCGGCGCTGCTCAAGCGCATGGGCGACAACCTCGACTGGCCCGCGTTAAGTGCGGTTCGCCGGGTATTTTCCTCCGGCGGCGCCTTGCCGGCCGAGGCCGCACAAAGCCTGCATCAACGCCTGCAGCAGTGGCCTACGGAAATCCTCGGCAGCTCGGAAACCGGCGGCATCGCCTGGCGTCAGGGCCACGCGCTCTGGCAGCCCTTTGCTGACATCGAGTTGAGCCAGGACAGCGACGGCGCCCTGCTCATTGCTTCGCCGTACTTGCCTCCCGGGCATATCGAACACACCGCGGATGCCGCGCGAATCGCTGCCGACGGCCGATTCGAACTGCTCGGACGGCTGGACCGGATCGTCAAACTGGAAGAAAAACGTATCTCTCTACCGATGTTGGAACAGGCATTAACGGCCCACGACTGGGTCGCCGAAGCGCGTCTTGGCGTGGTTCAGGAAAACCGCGCTTCATTGGGTGCGCTGCTGGTGCTGACCGAGTCAGGCCTGCATGCGTTGCGCAATCAGGGTCGACGCACCCTCACGCAAGAATTGCGTCAGCATTTGAGCCAGCATTGCGAAGCCCTGGCGTTGCCACGACGCTGGCGCCTGTTGCGGCAAATGCCGCTGAATGCTCAGGGCAAACTGCCCCAGGCCACCGTTGAAGCCCTGCTGCTGGCGCCGCGCCCAAAGGCGCCGGAAGTGCTGGAGCAGGTCGAAGTCGATGGCGAGTGGAGCCTGCAACTGGCGGTACCACCCGACCTCGCCTACTTCAGCGGCCACTTCCCCCAAACGCCGGTATTGCCCGGCGTGGTGCAAGTGGAGTGGGCGTTAATGCTGGGCCAGCAATTGATGGACCTGCCGGAAAAATTCGCTGGCATGGAAGTGCTGAAATTCCAGCAACTGGTGCGCCCCGGCGATGAAGTCCAGCTGCACCTGCGCTTCGATCCGACGCGCAGCAAGTTGTATTTCGCCTATCGCAACGAGACCGCGACCTGCTCCAGTGGGCGGATCTTGCTGGAGGCGGATTGTGGATAAGCCGAGATCCCCTGTAGCAGCTGCCGAAGGCTGCGTTCGAGCGCGAAGCGCTCGCGTCTGGACCACCACGATTAATCAGAAAGACTTCGCATACCGGTTGACGACTGCTTCGCAGCCGGACGCAAGCTTCGCCAGCTGCTACATGGGCGAGGTGTGAGCCAACATGCATAACCCCTGCGCAATCATCCCGGTCTACAACCACGAAACCGCCATCACCACGGTGGTTGATGCGGTACTCGCCAGCAGCCTGCCATGCATTCTCGTGGACGACGCCAGTAGCCCGGCCTGTGCAAAGGTCCTCGATCAACTGGCCCAGCGCGACAAGGTGTTCCTGATCCGGCTCGGCGCCAACCAGGGCAAGGGTGGCGCGGTCATGACCGGTTTTCGCGAAGCCTCGCGCCTGGGCTTCAGCCATGCCTTGCAGGTGGACGCCGACGGTCAGCATGATCTGCAAGACGTCCGGACCTTCATCGAACTGTCACGCGCCCATCCCGAGGCGGTGATCTGCGGCTATCCGCGATACGACGCCAGCGTGCCGAAAGGTCGCTTGTACGCCCGTTACCTGACTCACGTCATGGTCTGGATCAACACCCTGTCATTGCAGATTCGCGATTCCATGTGCGGCTTCCGTGTCTATCCGTTGCCACCGACCCTGGCGCTGATCGATTCGGCGAAGATCGGCAAGCGCATGGACTTCGACTCGGACATTCTCGTACGACTGGCCTGGTGCAATCTCCCCATGCAATGGCTGCAAACCAAAGTCCACTATCCGCTGGATGGCGTCTCGCATTTCCGCCTGTTCTACGACAACGTACTGATTACGAGCATGCACACCCGGTTGTTCTTCGGCATGTTGCTGCGGGCGCCAGTGATTCTCTGGCGACGGTGGCGGGCATGAGCACTGAGACGGACAAAAAACACTGGGCCGACCGCGAAGAGCGCGGCAGCTTCTGGCTGATGAAATTCACCGCACTCTGCGCCAAAGTGCTGGGCCGGCGGCTGCTGAGCCCGCTGCTGTACGGCATCGTTCTGTACTTTTTCCTGTTCGGGCGCAGCGCCCGTCACAGCGCCTGGCAATACCAGCAACGGCTCGCCGACTGGAGTGGTCGCAACGAATTGCGCCCGACCCATTGGCGAGTGTTCGGCCAGTTCATGGCCTTCGCCGACTCCATGCTCGACAAGCTCGACGTATGGAACGGCAAGTTGAGCATCGAGCAGATTGAAATCATCGACCCGGCCTTACTGCGCAATCAACTGCGCGGCACCCGCGGGCAGATGCTGGTGGGCGCCCATTTGGGCAATCTTGAGGTCTGCCGTGCTTTGGCGGAGATCGGCGAAAAAGTCACGATGAACGTGCTGGTGCACACCAAGCACGCCGAACACTTCAACCGCTTGCTCGGCGAAGCCGGCGCGACCAATCTGCGGCTGATTCAGGTCAGCGAGCTGGACCCGCTGATCATGCTGCAACTCCATGAACGCCTGGAGCGCGGCGAGTGGCTGGCGATTGCCGGCGACCGCGTGCCGCTGCACGGTGGACGCAGCGTGACCGTGGATTTCCTCGGCCATCAAGCCGCGTTCCCTCAGGGACCATGGTTGCTGGCCGGTCTGCTGAAATGCCCGATCAACCTGATGCTGTGCCTGAAGAAGCCGACGGGCGACTATCGACTGACCCTCGAACCGTTCGCCGAGGCCGTGGTGTGGAAGCGCAGCGACCGCGAGCAGGTCATTCATCAGTGGGCCTCCCGCTATGCCGAACGCTTGGGTCACTATTGCCTTGAAGCGCCCCAACAATGGTTCAACTTTTACCCTTTCTGGAAGACCGATGACGACGCCAACGCTTGAGCCGGTAACCTTCGGCGAACTCCCTTTGCGCATCGAAGACGTGCTGGCCCTGGCCAACCGTCAGGTGCCGACGCAGTTGCAAGGCGACCCTGCGTACCGCGAGCGTATCGCCAAGGGTGCGCGATTCCTGGACTCCCTGCTGGACAAGGAAGGCGTGATCTACGGCGTGACCACCGGTTACGGCGATTCTTGCGTGGTCGCGGTGCCGCTGCATCACGTCGAGGCGTTGCCCCGTCATTTGTATACGTTCCACGGCTGCGGTCTGGGCAAACTGCTCGATGCACAAGCCACTCGTGCGGTACTGGCGGCGCGTTTGCAGTCGCTGTGCCACGGCGTGTCCGGGGTGCGTGTGGAACTGCTGGAACGCCTGCAAGCCTTCCTCGAACACGACATTCTGCCGCTGATCCCGGAAGAAGGTTCGGTGGGTGCCAGCGGTGATCTGACGCCACTGTCCTATGTCGCCGCGACGTTGTCCGGCGAGCGCGAAGTGATGTTCCGTGGTGAACGCTGGCAAGCTGCCGACGTACACCGCGAACTGTGTTGGGAACCGCTGGTACTGCGCCCGAAAGAAGCGCTGGCGCTGATGAACGGCACCGCCGTCATGACTGGCCTCGCCTGCCTGGCCTACGCCCGCGCCGATTACCTGCTGCAACTGGCCACGCGCATCACCGCGTTGAACGTGGTCGCCCTGCAAGGCAACCCCGAGCACTTCGACGAGCGCCTGTTCGCCACCAAACCGCATCCGGGGCAGATGCAAGTCGCCGCGTGGTTGCGCAAGGATCTGGCGATCGACGCGCCGACCGCGCCGCTGCATCGCCTGCAAGACCGTTATTCCCTGCGTTGTGCACCCCACGTCCTCGGCGTATTGGCCGACAGCCTGAACTGGCTGCGCTCGTTCATCGAGATCGAGCTCAACAGTGCCAACGACAACCCGATTATCGACGCCGAAGCCAAGCGCGTGCTGCACGGCGGGCACTTCTACGGCGGCCACATTGCGTTCGCCATGGACAGCCTGAAAAACCTGGTGGCCAACGTCGCCGATCTGCTCGATCGTCAACTCGCCTTGCTGGTGGACGAGCGTTACAACCATGGCCTGCCAAGCAACCTGTCCGGCGCCACCGCTGACCGGGCGATGCTCAATCACGGCTTCAAAGCCGTGCAGATCGGCACCAGTGCCTGGACCGCCGAAGCGCTGAAAAACACCATGCCGGCCAGCGTCTTCTCGCGCTCCACCGAGTGCCACAACCAGGACAAAGTGAGCATGGGCACCATCGCCGCCCGCGATGCGATCCGTGTGCTGGAGCTGACCGAACAGGTTGCCGCTGCCACCCTGCTGGCCGCCAACCAAGGCGTCTGGCTGCGCAGCAAGGCCGAGGATGCACGTCCATTGCCGCCCGCCCTGGCCGCCATGCATGAGGAGTTGGCCAAGGACTTCCCGCCGGTCATCGAAGACCGCGCGCTGGAAGGTGAATTGCGCCTGTGCCTGCACCGCATCGCCGAGCAACACTGGAGGCTGCATGCGTAGCAAGGGAGTGCTTCACACCGATACGGAAATCCTCGTGCCGTTCTTTGATGTCGACACCATGAACGTCGTCTGGCACGGCCATTACATCAAATACCTGGAAGTCGCCCGCTGCGCGCTGCTGGACAAGATCGGCCACAACTACACGGCGATGGTCGAGTCGGGTTACGCGTGGCCGGTGATCGACCTGCAATTGCGTTATGTGCGCGGCGCCGTGTTCGGCCAAAAGCTGAACGTGCGCGCCAATCTGGTGGAATGGGAGAACCGTCTGAAGATCAGTTACCTGATCAGCGATCTGGAAACCGGCGAACGCTTGACCCGCGCCAGTTCCGTGCAGGTCGCCGTCGACATGAGCAGCCGCGAAATGCAGTTGGCCTCACCCAAGGTCTTCACCGATGCTGTTGAAAGGATGCTCGCATGAACCTGCTGAAAACCGTCTGTAGCAGCTGCCGAGCCGGCGAGGCTGCGTTCGGCGGCGAAGCCGTCGCAAAACCTGCACATGCGGTACATCAGAAGAAACCCAGGGCGACTGCTGCGCAGCCGAACGCAGGCTTCGCCAGCTGCTACAGGATCGTGGCGGCGCTGGTATTAGCGCTGGGGTTTTCTTCGCTGGCGCAGGCTTTTGACTTGCAGCAGTTGAGCGATCAACTGGCCAAGCCTGACGTCATCCACGGCAATTTCATCCAGGAAAAACACCTGCGCGCCCTGCCTCAGCCGCTGACCAGCAAGGGCACTTTCGTCCTCGCTAAAAACCACGGTTTGCTCTGGCTGTTGAAAACCCCGCTGCAACAGGACTACCGCATCAGCGCCAAAGGCATTGCCCGGCGTGACGCCAACGGTTGGCAAATGCTGCCGAGCAAGAGTGCCGGCGCCGAGCAGAACCGTTTGTTCCTCGCCGTACTGCAAGGCGACAGCAGTGGGCTGCAACGGGATTTCGAGCTTTCACTGAGCGGCGATGCACAGAACTGGAAGCTGACGCTGACCCCGCGGTCCATGCTGCTCAAGCAGGTGTTCACTCAGATCAACATTGACGGCGGCGAACTGGTGCACAGCATCGAGTTGCTCGAAACCCAGGGTGACAGCACCCTCTTGCGCATGCAGGACAGCACCCGCTTCCAACCGTTGAGCGATGCGGAGCAACATGACTTTGCCGAGTGAACGGAGTCTTCCGCGGCTGTTTCTGATCCTGCTGCTGGCGGTGTTCGCGCTCGCCGGTTGGCAATGGCGTGACGGCGCCCCGCTGTCGGCCAACCTGATGGAACTGGTGCCAGGCACGGCGCCGGACGCGCTGGAACTGCGCGCCGAACAACGCATGCAAGAACCGCTGAACCGCGAAATGCTGGTGCTGGTCGGCCACACCGATCGCCAGCAAGCCGTCGCGATGGCGCAGAAACTGGGTGAACAGTGGCAGGCCAGCGGTTTGTTCGAAAAGGTCCAATGGAACCTCCAAGCTGACCTCCCGGCGCTGCGCACTCAATTGCTCAATGGCCGACTGGCAATGCTCTCAGCGGCCGACCGACAGCAACTGATTGAGCATCCCGACGCCTTTATCCAGCAGCGAGTACAAGCGCTGTTCGACCCCTTCACCGGTTTCAGTCTGGTGCCGAGCCAGGATGACTGGCTGGGCCTGACCGGGCGCATCCAGAACAGCCAGCCGCAGCACGGTTCGGTGCAACTGGACATCGGCAGCGGTGCGCTGGTCGCCGATGCCGACGGCAAGAGTTGGGTGCTGCTGCGCACACGAACCACGGGCAACGCCTTCGACATGAACCTGCCGCTGCAAGTGGCCGACCTGCTCCAGCACAGCCGTGAAGAAGCCGCTCAGGCAGACGTTCAACTGCTTGCCGCCAGCGGCTTGCTCTATGCGGCCAGTGGGCAAAAGCAAGCCACCCGGGAAATGACCTGGGTCGGTGGCGGTGCCACTGCGGGCATTCTATTGCTGTTGCTGCTGTCCTTCCGGCGCTGGCGGGTGTTGCTGGCCTTCGTCCCGGTGCTGGTCGGCATGCTCTTCGGTGCGGTGGCCTGCGTGGCACTGTTCGGCCATATGCACGTGATGACGTTGGTGCTCGGTTCGAGCCTGATCGGCGTGGCGGTCGATTACCCGCTGCACTACCTGTCCAAGAGCTGGAGCCTGAAACCCTGGCACAGTTGGCCGGCCCTGCGCCTGACGTTGCCGGGCCTGACGCTGAGCCTGATCACCAGTTGCATCGGTTACCTGGCCCTGGCCTGGACACCGTTCCCGGCGCTGACCCAAATTGCCGTGTTCTCTGCCGCCGGTCTGCTCGGCGCTTATTTGTCCGCCGTGTGCCTGCTGCCGGCACTGCTCAAGGGCACAGATTTGCGGCCAGCGCAGTGGCCGCTGCGGGTGTCCGAGTTTCTGCTGGGGCGCCGTGAAGCGTTGCTCAAACTCGCGAGTACGCCAGTGCTGCTGGCGCTGTTGATTGCCTTTTGTGTAGGCGGTCTGTTGCAGCTCGACACCAAAAACGACATTCGCCAGTGGGTCGGTGCACCGCAGCAACTGACTGACGAAGCACAAACCATTGCACGCATCACCGGCTATCAACCCACCAGCCAGTTCTTCCTGGTGCGCGCGGCCAATCAGCAGCAACTGCTGGAACGCCAAACCGCGCTGAGCGAGCGGCTGGATCAGATGGTCAACCTGGAAAAACTCCAGGGCTATCTGTCGCTCAATCAATTGGTCAGCCAACCCACCGAACAGCGGCAAGTGCGCGAAGCGTTGAACAAGTTGCCGCAGTTCTGGCAGCCGCTACTCGATGTCGGCGTGCCGGCCGAGGCGCTGCAAGCAGAGCTCACGAAGTTGCAGGCACTGCCCACCGAAGACATCGACGCAGCGCTGGTCGGCCCATTAGCGGAACCCTATCGCGCGCTGTGGCTGGGACCGACCGATGACGGCGTAGCGGCGATGGTCAGTCTGCAAGGCCTGAACAACCCCTCTCTGCTACGCGTCCAGGCACTGGATTTGCCGGGCGTGGAACTGGTGGATCGCCTCGGGGAGTTGAACAAGGTGTTCGCCGACACCCAGATCAGTGCCGCAGAATTGAAACTCGCGTCCTGCGTGCTGATCGTGCTGGTACTGATCCTGCCGTTCGGTTTCGGCGGCGCGCTGCGAATCGTCGCGCTGCCGCTGCTGGCCGCGCTGTGCAGCCTGGCCAGTCTCGGCTGGATGGGGCAACCGCTGACGCTGTTCAGCCTGTTCGGCCTGCTGCTGGTGACGGCCATCAGCGTCGATTACGCGATCCTCATGCGTGAACAGGTCGGCGGCGCTGCCGTGAGCCTGCTGGGCACCTTGCTGGCGGCGCTGACCACGTGGCTGTCGTTCGGTTTGCTGGCGGTGTCCAGCACGCCGGCGGTGAGCAATTTCGGACTGTCGGTGAGCCTGGGGCTGGCCTTCAGCTTCATTCTTGCGCCGTGGGCCGGACGCCAAATTCACACCGCCCCGGTCACGGAGTCAGCCACATGATGATCGCCGTGTTCTGGGTCATGGCCCTGGCGCTGTTCGCCGTGGCCACCCGTGTCGGTCGTCACTTCGGCGTAATCCCGATCGTCAGCCAGTTGCTGCTGGCCACCTTCGGCCTGCCGCTGCTGATGTACTTCTGGATCGAACCCCAGTGGCAATTGAGCGGCGCCGCACTGGTCGCGCCGGCCTGGCTGAAAAACCTCTACAGCCTGAGCTTTGCGTTGTTGCTGGGGCACATTCTCAGTGACGTGATTGACCTGCGACTCGACCGTCAGAGCCTGAAAATCGCCCTGCCGAGTTTCTCCCTTCCGTTTGCCTGCGGCCTCGCGACAGCGGTCTGGCTGTTACCGCCGCAACCGTGGATCAGTTCACTGGCGGTCGGTCTGGTGTTCGCCATCACCGCGATCCCGGTGTTGTATCTGTACCTGCGGCACATCAAGTACCCGCCTGCCGCTACCCGGCGACTGGTGCAGACCGCGATCCTCATCGACCTCACTTGCTGGACCCTGTTCGCCATCGCCCAGGGCAGCCTGCACCTGAGCAGCCTCCTGCTGCCGCTGGCCGGCGCCTGCCTGCCGTTGCTGCTGCGTCTGCTCCGCTTGCGCCAGCCGTTGCTGCACAGCGGTTGCTTCTTCGCACTGCTGGTCGTGGCGGAACACTTCAAGCTCAATGCGCTGATTTTCGGCATCGGTTACCTGTTGTGGATGGCCGCACTCAAAGTGCCGCTGGTGCTGCCGTTGCCGGTGATCTGGATGAGTCACTTGCAGACGTATATCGCGATCCCGCTGATCCTCACGTTCGGCATTGTGCAAATCAACGTCCACGCGGCCATGACCAGCCTCGGCTGGGTGCAACTGGCCGCACTGCTGCTGTTCCCGATTGCCAGTAAACTGCTGGGCAACTGGCTGGGCCTCGGCTGGGCCGGCGCCTCGTTTGAAGGCGCCAGTCGCTGGCGGGAAAGTGTCTTGCTGAATATTCGTGGCTTGAGCGAGATCGTCTTTCTCAACCTGCTGCTGCAACAACAACTCATCAGCCCGGCGCTGTACTTCGCGCTGATGGTGATGGGCCTGATCGCGACACTGCTGCCGGCACTCGCCGGCATGCACCGAACCCCTTTGAACATCGCCGTCCCGGCAAGGAGCCCCCGTGCCAACAGTTGAAATGGAACATCGCCAGGTCGTGGTGATCGGTGCAGGTCCATCGGGCGCCATCGCCGCCGCGCTGCTCAAGCGCAAAGGTCACGATGTATTGATGATCGAACGCCAGCATTTTCCAAGGTTTTCCATCGGTGAAAGCCTGTTGTCCCACTGCCTGGATTTCGTCGAAGAAGCCGGCATGCTCGAGGCGGTGAACGCCGCCGGATTCCAGTTGAAAAACGGTGCAGCATTCGCCTGGGGCGAGCAGTACAGCGCCTTTGATTTCGGCGAGACTTTCAGCAACGGCAAGCCGACCACCTTCCAGGTCCTGCGCGCCGATTTCGACAAGCTGCTGGCCGATCAGGCCGCGCTGCAAGGCGTCGACGTTCGTTACGGCGAAGCCATCGTCAGCGTCGATTTCACCCTGCCGAAACCGCAGCTCGACGTGCTTCGCGAAGACGGCAGCCAGTACCGCGTCGAAGCCGATTTCGTGCTGGATGCCAGCGGCTACGGGCGTGTGCTGCCGCGCTTGCTCGACCTTGAAGCACCGTCGGATTTCCCGGTGCGCCAGGCCGTGTTCACCCACGTCGAAGACCACATCGACAACCCGGCCTTCGAGCGGGAAAAAATCCTCATCACCACCCATCCGATCCACCGCGATATCTGGTTCTGGACCATCCCGTTCAGCAAAGGCCGTTGCTCGGTGGGCGTGGTCGCGGCAGCCGAACACTTCGAAGGCCGCATAGAGAACCTGGACGAGTGCCTGCGAGGGTTTATCGCTGAAACCCCAAGCCTCGCCGGTGTGCTGAACAACGCCGTGTGGGATACGCCTGCTCGAACCATCGGCGGCTACTCGGCCAACGTCAAAACCCTTCACGGGCCAGGCTTTGCCCTGCTCGGCAACGCGGCGGAATTCCTCGACCCGGTATTCTCCTCTGGCGTGACCATCGCCATGCGCTCGGCGAGCATGGCCGCTGGGGTTCTGCATCGCCAACTGAAAGGCGAAAGTGTCGATTGGCAGACTGAATTCGCCACCCCGCTCAAGCGCGGCGTCGACACGTTCCGTTGCTACGTCGAGGGCTGGTACGCCGGGACGTTCCAGGATGTGATTTACCATGAGGGCGGCTCGCCCGATATTCGCCGCATGATCAGCTCGATCCTCGCCGGTTATGCCTGGGACGAGCGTAATCCGTTCGTCGCCGAACCCAAGCGCCGGCTGCGGATGCTCTCGGAGCTCTGTGCAAGGGACGTCACATGAGCTACTTGAGCGACACCTACGTCGAAGAAACCCGCTTTGGTTTCTGGTTCCTGCGCAGCCACACCTGGCAGCACCATGTACTGCGAGTGGCAATCACCGATTTGCGTAGCCTGTTCAGCGAAACACCGCCGAGCAACCCGGTGCTGCTGGATGCCGGTTGCGGTCAGGGCAAATCGTTCCAGTACCTGCGCCAGACCTTTGCCCCCCAGCGCCTGATCGGTCTGGACGCCGATCCTCACAGCCTGAACCTGGCCGGCGAAGAAGCCGTCCGTCAGGGCATGGAGGTGGAGTTGACCGGCAGCGACTGCGCGAGCATCAACGTCCCGGACGCCAGCGTCGACCTGCTGTTCTGTCACCAGACCTTCCACCATCTGGTGCAGCAGGAACAGGCTCTGGCCGAGTTCTACCGCGTGCTCAAGCCCGGTGGCTATCTGCTGTTCGCCGAATCCACCGAGGCTTACATTGATACCTGGGTGATCCGCTGGTTGTTCCGCCATCCGATGCACGTGCAGAAGAGCGCCGCCGGGTATCTGGACATGATTCGTCAGCAGGGTTTCGAACTCGGCCCGAAAAACGTGTCTTATCCATACTTGTGGTGGAGCCGCGCCAAGGATTTCGGCCTGCTTGAACGCTTGGGTCTGCGCCGGCCAAAGCCCTTCGGCCAACGGGAAGAAACCTTGGTCAATGTGGTCGCGCGCAAACCTCTTGAAGGTGCTGTGTGATGTTTAGTGCAACTCAAACCTGTGGGAGCGAGCTTGCTCGCGAATGCGATGGGCCAGCCACCTCCAATGCTGGATGTGCCAACGCCATCGCGAGCAAGCTCGCTCCCACAGGGTGTGCGGTGGTGCTGCGCTTCCTGCTTTTGGGTTGCGTCCTGTTGCTGAGCGCCTGTGCAAGTCGGGCGCCGCTGCCCGAGCAAACCCCGAACCTGTCGTTGCCGCTGCAATTGCACATCCAGCGTCTGGTGGCCGATCAACGGCAGGACTGGGTGCTGGTGATACAGCGTGAAGGCCTAGGCATTCGCTGGTCGATGATGGACTTGCTGGGCATTCCACAGGCACGTCAGAAACTGGTCGACGGCGAGTGGCAGGCTGACGGTCTGCTGCCGCCCAATCCGGAAGCGCGAGAGCTGTTCGCCGCGCTGCTGTTTGCGCTGACCCCTAAAGATGAACTGTCGGGCAACTATCCCGCCGCGTGGCAGCATGGCTCGCAACGATCCTTGCCAGCGCACTGGGAAGTCCGTTACTCACAACCCATGAGCTTTGAATTGAACCTGCCCAAAGGCCCGAAATATCAAGTCACGCCGCTCAGCGGGGACGCGCCATGACCGCCTACCTGAATGCCCTCGGGGTGATCTGCGCCCTGGGCCGTGACAAGTCCGAAGTCGCTCGCAACCTGTTTGCCGGTGACTGTTCGGGCATGCGCAATGAGGCCGGCTGGGTGGCGGAACGGTCGTTGCCCGTGGCCGCGGTTCGCGGCGAACTGGCGCCGATCCCGGCTGAGCTTGCGCCGCAAGACACTCGTAATAATCAATTGCTGCTGGAAGCCGCGCTGCAAATTCGCGAAGACATCGACCAGGCGATCCAGACCTACGGCCGCGACCGCATCGGTATCGTTCTGGGCACCAGCACCTCGGGCATCGACGAAGCCAGTCGCGACCTGGCCCATTACATCCGCGAACATCAGTTCCCGGCCGATTACGACTATCAGCAACAGGAGCTTGGCGCTCCGGCGAACTTCCTTGCCGACTGGCTGCAACTGAGCGGCCCGGCCTATGTGATCTCCACGGCCTGCACCTCCAGCGCTCGGGCGCTGATGAGTGCTCAGCGACTGTTGGACCTGGGCATTTGCGATGCGGTGCTGTGCGGCGGTGTCGACAGCCTGTGCAAGCTGACCCTCAATGGGTTCTCGGCGCTGGAAGCGGTGTCCGGGCAACGCTGCAACCCGTTTTCTGTGAACCGTAACGGCATCAACATTGGCGAAGCGGCGGTGCTGTTTTTGATGAGCAAAAATGTCGGCGACAGCCAGCCGATTGCCCTGCTCGGCAGTGGCGCCAGCTCCGATGCACACCACATTTCCGCACCGGAACCGACTGGCCGTGGCGCCCTGCAAGCGATGCGCAAAGCCTTGAGCCGAGCACAACTGCAGCCGCAACAGATCGATTACCTGAACCTGCACGGCACCGCCACCCAACACAATGACGCCATGGAAAGCCTGGCGGTGGCGACGTTGTTCCCGACGGGTGTGCCGTGTTCGTCGACCAAACCCATGACCGGCCACACCCTAGGGGCGGCCGGCGCTCTGGAAGCGGCGTTCTGCTGGTTGAGCCTGAGTGCAGGCAATCGCGAGCACGCCCTGCCGCCTCACATCTGGGACGGCCAACCGGATCCCCAATTGCCAGCCCTGAATTGGGTGACCCCGGCCGATCGCCTGACGTCCATTGCACCTCGCTATCTGATGAGCAATTCCTTTGCCTTCGGTGGTAACAACGTCAGCCTGATTATCGGAGACGCCCCATGATTGACTGGCCGATCGCCGAACTGCTGCCGCACGCTGGCGACATGATCTTTATCGAGCAGATCCTGTCGTTCGATGACGAGCAGATTTACACCCGCCTCACGGTCAAACCCGATGGCCTGTTCAACCGCCCGGACGGCAGCCTGCCGGCCTGGGTCGGCATCGAACTGATGGCCCAGAGCGTCGCCGCCTACGCCGGTTGCCATGCGCGCCAGCGTGGCGATGCGGTGGAGCTGGGGTTTCTGCTCGGCACCCGCAAATTCGAATGCAACGTTGAGCACTTCCCTGCTGGCACCGAGCTGACCATCCACGGCATCCGCTCGCTGGAAGACGACAACGGCATGGGCGTGTTCGAATGCCACATCACCGCGCCCGGCATTCACGCCACCGCTCGTCTGAACGTGTTCCGTCCGCCTCAGGCCGCTCAATACCTTCATGAAACCCAAGGAACCCAGCCATGACTGAATCCGTACTGATCACCGGTTCCAGCCGTGGCATCGGCCGCGCCATCGCTTTGCGTCTGGCCCAGGCCGGGCATGACATCGTGCTGCATTGCCGCAGCGGCCTGGCGGACGCTGAAGCCGTGAAGGCCGAAATCGAAGCCTTGGGGCGCAACGTGCGCATTCTGCAATTCGACGTGTCCGATCGCGCCAACTGCAAAGCCATTCTCGAAGCCGACGTGGAAACCCACGGCGCCTATTACGGCGTGGTGCTGAACGCCGGCCTGACGCGCGACGGTGCTTTTCCGGCCTTGAGCGAGGATGATTGGGATGTGGTGATGCGCACCAACCTCGACGGTTTCTACAACGTGCTGCACCCGGTGATGATGCCGATGATTCGTCGTCGCGCGGCCGGGCGGATTGTTTGCATCACCTCGGTTTCCGGGTTGATCGGCAACCGTGGCCAAGTCAACTACAGCGCTTCCAAGGCCGGTTTGATCGGCGCGGCGAAGGCGTTGGCGATCGAGTTGGGCAAGCGCAAAATTACCGTTAACTGTGTCGCACCCGGCTTGATCGAGACCGCGATGCTCGATGAAAACGTGCCGGTGGAAGAAATGATGAAAATGATCCCCGCACAACGCATGGGCACCCCGGAAGAGGTGGCCAGCGCGGTGAATTTCCTGATGTCGGCGGAAGCGTCGTACATCACCCGGCAGGTTCTGGCCGTCAACGGAGGCCTGTGCTGATGAAGCGCGTCGTCGTCACCGGCATGGCCGGCATCACCTCACTGGGCAGCGATTGGGACACCATCGCCGCTAATTTCGCGGCCAACCGCAGCGGCATACGCCGCATGGACGAGTGGGATCGTTTCACCGAACTCAACACACGCTTGGCCGGGCCAATCGATGACTTCAAAGTGCCGAGCCACTGGACCCGTAAGCAATTGCGCAGCATGGGCCGGGTCTCGCGCCTGGCGGTCGGCGCGGCAGAACAGGCATTGGCCGATGCCGGTCTGTTGGGTGACCCGTCGATCAAGGACGGGCGCATGGGCGTTTCCTGCGGCTCATCCACCGGCAGCACCGACGAGATCAAGGCGTTCGGCAACATGCTGCTCAACTCGGTGGCCGAGGGCCTGAACGCCAACTCCTATGTGCGCATGATGCCGCACACCACGGCGGCGAATATCAGCATCTTCTTCGGCCTCACCGGCCGATTGATCCCGACCTCCAGCGCTTGCACCAGCGGCAGTCAGGGCATCGGTTATGCCTACGAGTCGGTCAAGTTTGGTCGCCTGCCATTGATGCTCGCCGGCGGTGCCGAAGAACTGTGCCCCACCGAAGCCATGGTCTTCGACGCGCTCTACGCCACCAGCCTGAAAAACGATGCGCCGCAGACTTCCCCACGCCCCTACGACAGCGGCCGCGATGGCCTGGTGATCGGTGAAGGCAGCGGCATGCTGGTGCTCGAAGAACTCGAACACGCATTGGCTCGCGGTGCGCACATCCACGCCGAACTCGTCGGTTTCGGCAGCAACGCCGACGGCCAGCACGCCACCCGTCCAGAACAGGTCACCATGCGTCGAGCCATGGAACTTGCGCTGGAAGACGCCGGGTTACAGCCTTCTGACATCGGCTACGTGAATGGTCACGGCACGGCCACTGAACAGGGCGACATTGCCGAAACACTGGCAACGAGCGCGTTGTTCGGCGAGCACATGCCGATCAGCTCGCAGAAGAGTTTCCTTGGCCACACCCTCGGAGCCTGCGGTGCGCTGGAATCCTGGTTCAGCATCGAAATGATGAACCGCGACCTGTACGTCCACACCCTCAACCTCGACGACGTCGACCCGCACTGCGGCAAACTCGATTACCTGCGCGGCGAGTTCCGGCAGATGAGCAACCAGTACGTGATGAACAATAATTTTGCGTTTGGTGGGGTTAATACTTCGCTGATTTTTAAGCGCTGGTCGTAAGCAAAATCAAAAGATCGCAGCCTTCGGCAGCTCCTACAGGAGAGCGTGTACATCTGTAGGAGCTGCCGAAGGCTGCGATCTTTTGATGTTCAAGGTATCCACTAGGGTGAATCGAGGTTATCCAACACACGGTTTACTGCCAGTTCCCCCAACATGATCGACTGCTGAATCCCCAGCAGTGTGTTGCTTTGCGATCCTTCCAGATACCTCGCGAAATCGCTCGCCATGACGTTGGCTGATGCCAGGGATTCACAGGCGTATTCCAGCAGGGTGTGGTTGTCGATATCGGGGGCGATGAGGAAGATTTTGCTTGGTTGGCGTGGAGCATCCGGATCGGTGTCCGGTAGGTTTGTTGTTGTATTCGTCATGTTTCGGCTACCTACAAAGTGGAGCCACCGAGTCGCTACTAATCAAAAGGGTGGCAGCCGTACGCAGGTTAGTAGACCGGGAAACACGAACCGGCGCGCCCGAGAGCGCCCTACGCACAGCTACCATCAAAGTGCAGGCATGAAATTACCTGACTATCCGGCATGCAAATGCGCATCGTGTAAACACGGGCTACTAAACCCGATCACTGGAAATCAGTGACGCGAATCAAGTTACCGATGGCCCCCAAAGCGCACAAGCCGGCGGATTCTGGAGTAGTTGTAGGCAATGCCGCAAGGCGCTGTGGCCTGTTCAAGGTAGTTCGGAAATGTCTTACACCCTTCAGCGAAGCGTCCGCTATGGCATCGGTAACTGCTCCTTTTTTGGTGAACTTGCGGACGCTTTCGCGAGCAAGCTCGCTCCCACAGGGATTTGCGGTGTGAACCGATTTTTGTTCCACCCCCTATCCACTGTGGGAGCGGGCCTGCCCGCGATTGACTGCGAAGCAGTCACGCCTTCAGCGGCTCAACCTTACGCGTCAACAACTCCACAAACGCCTTCGCCATTGGCGACTTCTGATCCTTACGCTGCACCAGCCACACTGCCGACACCGCCTCTGGATCGAGCAGAGGCCGATAGACCACCCCTTCGATGCGCATCCGCTGATAGGACGCCGGCAGCACGGATACACCCAACCCCGCCGCCACCAGACCAATGATCGTCATCGCCTCGCCCGCCTCCTGTGCAAAGTGCGGACTAAACCCCGCATCCCGCGCCAGGCTGAGCAATTGCGCGTACAGACCACTGCCATAACTGCGTGGGAAAAATACGAAGGGTTCGAGCCCCAGAGCTGACAGAAACAAGCCTTCTTCGCTACCGGTCACCAACGGATGCTTCGAGCTGAGCACCGCCACCAGCGGCTCACGCATCAACTCCACCACGCTGAGCGAGTCCGGCAACCCAAGCGGCCGCATGATCCCGACTTCAATCGACTCATCCACCAACGCATCGGCGACCTGGGTGCTGCTCATCTCCCGCAGGTTCAGGTGCACCGCCGGAAATCGCTGGCGAAACGAAAAAATCGCCTGTGGAATGGTCGAGTTGAACGGCGCCGACGAGGTGAAGCCGATCTTCAGTTCGCCCAATTCACCCAACTGCGCACGCCGTGCAACATCCGCCGCCTTGTCGACCTGCGCCAACACCAGCCGCGCCTCTTCCAGAAACAGCCGACCGGCTTCACTGAGTTCGACCCGACGATTGGTCCGCTCGAACAACCGCGCGCCCACCTCCTGCTCCAGCGCCTGAATTTGCTGGCTCAAGGGCGGTTGCGAGATGCCCAGCACCTGAGCGGCGCGGCCGAAGTGCAGCTCTTCGGCGACAGCGATGAAGTAGCGCAGGTGACGCAATTCCATGAAAACTCCATTAGGTCGTTAAACCTATCAAACAGGTCGAACAATATATTGGATTGAATCATTAGGCAGCTATATGCTTTTTTCATTGCCTGACCGGCTGCGTCCTCCGAGGTCCGAAGTGAAAACTGCTGTCGCTCCACTTGCCCATGAAGTTCCGCCCGCAGCGGTGGACGATGTTGTCGCCGAACTACAGGAGATCTACATCGAAAAAGGCACACCGATGTTCATGCGCACGGTGCTGGCGCTGTTCTCCGGCGGCTTCGCGACCTTCGCTCTGCTCTATTGCGTGCAACCGATGATGCCGCTGCTGTCCCATGAGTACTCCATCAATGCGGCCCAGAGCAGCCTGATCCTGTCGGTCGCCACCGGCATGCTCGCCATTGGTCTGCTGATCACTGGCCCGATCTCCGACCGTGTCGGACGTAAACCGGTGATGGTCGCCGCGTTGTTCGCCGCCGCACTCTGCACAATCGCCAGTTCAATGATGCCGAGCTGGCACGGCGTGTTGGTGATGCGCGCGCTGATAGGGTTGTCGTTGAGCGGTCTGGCAGCGGTCGCCATGACTTACTTGAGCGAAGAGATCCACCCGCAGCACATCGGCCTGGCCATGGGCTTGTACATCGGCGGCAACGCGATTGGTGGAATGTGCGGACGCTTGATCACTGGCGTGTTGATCGACTTCGTCAGCTGGCACACGGCGATGCTGGTGATCGGTGGTCTGGCCCTGATCGCGGCGGCGGTGTTCTGGAAAATCCTCCCCGAGTCACGCAACTTCCGCGCCCGCTCATTGCACCCGCGCAGCTTGATTGACGGCTTCACCATGCACTTTCGCGATGCCGGCCTGCCGTTGTTGTTCCTTGAAGCTTTCGTGCTGATGGGCGCGTTTGTCACGCTGTTCAATTACATCGGCTATCGCCTGCTGGCCGCGCCTTACAACATGGACCAGGCGTTTGTCGGGTTGCTGTCGGTGGTGTACCTGTCGGGGATTTACAGCTCGGCGAAGATTGGCTCGCTGGCCGACAAACTAGGCCGGCGCAAAGTGCTTTGGGCGACGATCGTCCTGATGCTCGCAGGCCTTGCACTGACCATGTTGACGCCGCTGCCAGTGGTGATCATCGGGATGCTGATCTTCACCTTCGGCTTTTTCGGCGCCCATTCGGTGGCGAGTAGCTGGATTGGCCGCCGCGCCATTAAAGCCAAGGGGCAGGCGTCGTCGCTGTATCTGTTCAGCTATTACGCCGGGTCGAGCATCGCGGGTACGGCGGGCGGGGTGTTCTGGCACATGGGCGGGTGGAACGGGATCGGGTTGTTCATTGGCGGGTTGCTGGTGATTGCGCTGCTGGTGGCGTTGAAACTGGCGAAGTTGCCACCGCTCGGCGGTGTAAAGGCCTAAACACAAATATCCAGTCAACCATAAACAACTGTGGGAGATTCTATGTTGCAGGGCAACCCCGCAACTTCAGGCCGGCTGGTATTTGCTCTGATTTTTCATCAGGGCAAATGCCACCCGGCAGAGTTTCCGGGCAAGGGCCACCAATGCCTGGGTTTTCGAGAAGCCTCTTGCCAAATATGACTCGTAAAACGGTTTCCATTTAGCTGAGCGACAGGCTGCCATTGCGGCGTTGTAAGCCAACCGGCGTACTTCCGGATCCCCTTTTTTGGTCAAGTGCCGGGGGCCGTTCTTCTTCCCGGAGTCATCGACCGTAAGGTCCATCCCTAGAAACGCGATGAACGCATCACTATTGGCAAAATCACCGCGCATAAAGGTCGTCGCCAACCCGGTTGCAGTCAGTTCGCCAACCCCTTCGATGGCTTTGCAGCGGTCGATATTCTCTTCAATACCCGCCTCTTTGCAGACCTTGCGCAGCAGTTTCTGAATGGCCTGATCCGCTTGCTTGAAGGCCTTTTGCTGGGCGGTCTGCACTTTCTTCAACAAGGGTTCATTGGCCCAGCTCAGCATCAGACCGGCATGGTTCTGGATTAGCGTTGCACGCCTGTGGAGCAGGCTTTTCAGCGAGGTGTAGGCCTTGGGTGGCGGGCTCCAGATCCGCAGTCCGTCTTGTTCGTTCGTCAAATAACGCGCCAGCAGACGGGCATCGCAGGGATCGTTCTTGGCTCGCTGGCCGATGCCGCGGCGATAGTTGCTCACCCGATAAGCATCCACGACATAGACCTGGTGACCCATCGCATGGGCCAACTCGACAGTGTCCAGGTGGTAGATGTTGGTGGCTTCAACGGCGATAGCGCTTTGGGCGGGCAATGTTTTAAGCCAGCGTTTAAGGGCTGTTCGATCGTTCTTGATGGCGTCAGTGGTTTGCAGGTCGGAGCGATAGATAACTATTTCAGCCTTGGCGATATCGATGCCAACAACCGTCTGCGAAGTAAGGATTGTCATGACGAATCCTCGGAGCTAGGGTTTAAGAGCTTGTCGGGGTCTACCGTTGCGCTGGCTTGCCTCTATCGTCGGTTTTACCGATGAATTCCTTATCGGCGCTTTGGGTAGAAAGGGCGGGACGAGAAGTCTCCCACGGTCTGTACTGGTCAGAGTCAGAATCGAGCTTTTAGTCCCGCCCACCCCTTCAAGTCTAAACATACAAGCGAGCTTGCTCGCGATGGCGGTATAACAGACAACTTAGATGTTGAATGTTATGGCCTCATCGCGAGCAAGCTCGCTCCCACAGAAAAGCAGGGTGTTTGTTAACCCGTCACGATCACTCGTGATACTGCGCCGACAGTTCGTGCACCGCGCGCAGGAAGGCGCCGGCGTGTTCCGGGTCGACTTCAGGCGTAATGCCATGGCCGAGGTTGAACACGTGACCGCTGCCTTTGCCATAGCTGGCGAGGATGCGGCCGACTTCGGTACGAATCGCTTCCGGCTTGGCGTACAGCACGGTTGGGTCCATGTTGCCTTGCAGCGCGACTTTGCTGCCGACGCGATCACGGGCGTTGCCGATGTCGCAGGTCCAGTCCAGGCCGAGGGCATCAGCGCCAGCGTCGGCGATGCTTTCCAGCCACAGGCCGCCGTTCTTGGTGAACAGGATGACCGGCACTTTGCGGCCTTCGTGTTCGCGGATCAGGCCGCTGACGATTTTGCGCATGTAGGCCAGGGAGAACTCCTGGTACGCCGCCGCCGAAAGGCTGCCGCCCCAGCTGTCGAAGATCTGCACCGCTTGCGCGCCGGCCATGATCTGGCCGTTGAGGTAGCTGGTGACCGTCTGCGCGAGCTTGTCCAGCAGCAGGTGCAAGGCTTGCGGGTTGTCGTAGAGCATGGTTTTGGTCTTGCGGTAGTCTTTCGACGAGCCGCCTTCGACCATGTAGGTGGCCAGGGTCCATGGGCTGCCGGCGAAGCCGATCAGCGGCACGCGGCCGTTCAGTTCGCGGCGGATGGTGCTGACCGCGTCCATGACGTAGCCGAGGTCTTTGTGCGGATCAGGAATCGGCAGCGCTTCGATGTCAGCCATCGTGCTGATGACTTTCTTGAAGCGCGGACCTTCACCGGTTTCAAAGTACAGGCCCTGGCCCATGGCATCGGGGATGGTCAGGATGTCGGAGAACAGGATCGCCGCGTCCAGTTGTGGGTAGCGGTCGAGTGGCTGCATCGTGACTTCGCAAGCGAACTCCGGGTTCATGCACAGGCTCATGAAGTCGCCGGCCTTGGCACGGCTGGCGCGGTATTCCGGCAGGTAGCGACCGGCCTGACGCATCATCCAGACAGGCGTGACGTCTACGGGTTGCTTGAGCAGGGCGCGAAGGAAACGGTCGTTCTTCAGGGCAGTCATGTCGGCATCCGGAAAAAAAGTGCGGGCATTTTCTCAGAGCGCGACGCAAAAGGCACGGCAAGAGCCGCGCCTTTTGTCTATCGGGTCAATTTGTCGCGCCAGTCAAACGCGACGCCACGCCTCCTGAACCCTTGCCGGAGGTGCAAACAGACGTGTTGTTGAGGGCTCGTCACATCTGCTCGCACTCTTCCAAGACCCGCTTAACAGCGAATTAACCGTCCCTTCCTAGCATCCGCGCCTCTTTAAGGAGGGGTGTCGATGTATAGAAAACTGCATTTCGCGTCAGGTTCACTGGTACTGGCCATTATTGTCAGCGGTTGTACTCAGGCATCCGACACGCCGGAATCCGCCTCTGTAAAGGTCAGCATCGAAACCCTGGAAGCCAGGCCCCTTTCCGTCAGCAACGAATTGAGTGGACGGGTTGCGGCACCGCGAATCGCCGAAGTACGCGCCCGCGTGGCTGGGGTAGTGCTCAAAAGTGTGTTCGAGCAAGGCAGTGAAGTGAAGCAGGGTGACGTTCTGTTTTACATCGACCCTGCGCCCCTTCAGGCTGATCTGGACAGCGCCCTGGCCGGGCTGAAAGGAGCTCAAGCCGATGCCTCACGCGCGCGCCTGCAAGAACAACGCTATCGCCGATTGATCTCGGGCAATGCGATCAGCGCCCAGGAATATGACAACACGCGCGCGGCCGCTCAGCAGGCCGAGGCTGACGTCACGGCCAACCAGGCGATGGTGCAACGCGCGCGCCTGAACTTGAGTTATTCCACCGTGACCGCCCCCATCTCCGGGCGCATCGGTCGCGCATTGGTGACGGAGGGCGCCTTGGTCGGGCAGAACGAATCGACACCGCTGGCGCTGATTCAGCAACTGGACCCGATCCACGTCGACCTGACTCAATCAACCCGTGAGCTCAACGAACTACGCCGTTCGTTCCGCTCCGGCCAACTGCAACAACTTGGCCAGGACCAAGCCAAAGCCACGCTGATTCAGGACGATGGCAGCCTCTATTCGTTGCCCGGCAAGCTGCTTTTCAGCGACATCAGCGTCGACCCCGGCACTGGCCAGATCATCCAGCGCAGCGAGTTTCCCAACCCCGATCTCGACTTGCTGCCCGGCAGCTTCGTGCGGGTGCGGCTGGAGCAGGCTATCGATCAACGCGGCATCAGCGTCCCGCAGCGCGCCATCGTACGCAACAGCGCGGGATTACCCCAAGTAATGCTGGTCGATGACGAACTGCGCGTGAGCCTGAAAACGGTGCAACTGGGCGCGGTGAATCATCACCGATGGATCGTCACTGATGGCCTCAAATCAGGCGATCGCATCATCGTCGAAGGTCTGCAACATGCTCGTCCCGGCGAAAAAGTCGAGATCGACAACTCCCCTCTTCCACTTGCCCAGACGACTGGTCAGTAAGCAGGACGCTTTTTTATGCCGCAGTTCTTTATCGACCGTCCGGTGTTCGCCTGGGTGATTGCGCTGTTCATCCTGCTCGCCGGCGCATTGGCTATACCGCAGTTGCCAGTGGCGCAATACCCCAACATTGCCCCGCCGAAAATCGAAGTTGTCGCCACCTATCCTGGGGCTTCGGCGCAGGCGATGGATCAAAGCGTCGTCAGCCTGATCGAGGAAGAGCTCAGCGGCGCTGATCATCTTCTGTATTTTGAGTCGCGCAGCAGCCAGGGCTCCGCCACGATCACCTCGACCTTCAAACCGGGCACCAATCCCGAACTTGCGCAGGTCGACGTGCTCAATCGCCTCAAAGTCATCGAGTCGCGCCTTCCCCAAGCGGTGATAGAACAGGGCTTGCGCGTGGAGAAAGTCTCCACAGGTTTCCTGTTGTTCATCTCGCTGATCGGCACCAGCGATGATGTCGACAACGTTGCGCTTAGCGACTACCTGGCGCGCAATGTGGTCAACGAAATCAAGCGCCTGGACGGCGTCGGCAAGGTCCAGATGTTCGGCTCCGAGCGAGCCATGCGCATTTGGGTCGATCCGCAGAAACTCATCGCTTTCAACCTGACACCGGCAGACGTCAACGCTGCGATCGCCGCTCAGAACGCGTTGATAGCGGCCGGCAGCCTCGGGGAATTACCGGTGAGCAGCAGTCAGGAAATCACCGCGACGGTCCTTGTTGAAGGCCAATTGTCGAGCCCCGAAGCGTTCGCCGACATTGTGCTGCGCGCCGACATCAGTGGGGCCATCGTTCGCCTGGGCGACGTCGCCCGGGTCGAAATCGGCAGCCAGGAATATCAGTTCGGCACGCGTCTCAATGGCCAACCTTCCAGCGAATTGGGGGTGCAACTGACGCCCGGTGGCAACGCATTGAGCACTGCGACACTGGTGCGCGCGAAGATGGATGAGTTGACGCGCTATTTCCCGGCTGACGTGAAATACCAGATCGCGTATGACACCTCGCCTTTCGTCAAGGTCTCGATCACCAAAGTGGTTTACACACTGCTCGAAGCGATGGTGCTGGTGTTCGCGGTGATGTACCTGTTCCTGCAAAACATCCGCTACACATTGATTCCGACGCTGGTAGTGCCGGTGGCCTTGATGGGCACCTTCGCAATCATGCAGGTGCTGGGGTTCTCCATCAATGTGCTGACCATGTTTGGCATGGTGCTGTCGATCGGCATCCTGGTGGATGACGCTATCGTGGTGGTGGAGAACGTTGAACGAATCATGCTCCAGGAGCGGCTCTCGCCCAAGGAAGCAACGCGCAAGGCAATGAAGCAAATCAGCGGCGCCATCGTCGGCATTACCGTGGTGCTGGTTGCCGTGTTTATCCCGATGGCGTTCATGCAAGGCTCGGTTGGGGTCATTTACCAGCAGTTCTCCCTGACCATGGCCACGTCGATACTGTTTTCGGCATTCCTTGCCCTGACCTTGACCCCGGCGCTGTGCGCCACGCTGCTGAAGCCCTTTGAACCGGGCGACCACGCTGCCCGCGGGTTCTTCGGATGGTTCAACCGCCGATTCGAACAACTGACCGACCGCTATCAGGACGGGGTCGCTTATGCGCTGAAACGCAGTGGGCGTTATCTGTTCATCTATGGCGGGCTCCTGATTGTGCTGGTGGTGAGTTTCACTCGCCTGCCCTCCTCGTTTCTTCCGGTCGAAGACATGGGCTATACAATCACCGACATTCAATTGCCCCCCGGTGCGAGCCAAAATCGTACGGTCGAGGTCATCAAGCAGATCGAAGCGCATAACGCCACCGAGCCGGGTGTGGACAACAGCACGTTCGTTCTCGGTTTCAGTTTTTCCGGCAGCGGACAGAACGCCGGATTGGGTTACACCGTGCTCAGGGATTGGTCGCAGCGGGGTAGCAATGACACGGCGGCCGCCATCGCCGAACGCGCGAACGCGGTCGTGAGCCAGATCAAAGGGGCGGAAGTGTTCGTTGTTTTGCCGCCCCCGATTGATGGGCTTGGCACTTCCAGCGGTTTCGAATTCCGTTTGCAGGACCGTGGCGGACTTGGCTATGCAGCGCTGATGAAGGCGCGCAGCGATTTGCTGGAAGCAGCGCAAGCCAGCCCGATCCTGATCAACGTCCGCGAAAGCGCCCTGGCCGAAGCGCCGCAGGTAAAACTGGACGTCGACCGCCGACACGCCAATGCGCTGGGTGTCTCCTTCGCCGATATTGGCAACGTAGTGTCCACAGGCATCGGTTCGGCCTATATCAATGACTTCCCCAATCAGGGGCGGATGCAACGGGTGGTGGTCCAGGCTGAGGGCGACCAGCGCAATCAGGTCGACGATCTGCTGAAGATGCACGTGCGCAACAACGAGGGAAAAATGGTGCCTCTATCAGCCTTCGTCCAGGCCAAATGGATTCAAGGACCTGCGCAATTGAACCGTTACAACGGCTACCCGTCGATCAGCATTTCCGGCGAACCGGCCCCCGGCTACAGCACCGGCGAAGCCATGGCGGAAATCGAACGCCTGGTGGCGCAAGGCCCGGCGGGCTTGGGGCAGGAATGGACTGGGCTATCGTTGCAAGAACGCTTGTCCGGCAACCAGGCGCCGATTCTGCTCGGCTTGTCGCTGCTGGTGGTGTTCCTGTGTCTGGCGGCGTTGTACGAGAGTTGGTCGATTCCGACGTCGGTGCTGTTGGTCGTGCCTCTTGGCGTGCTCGGCGCGGTCCTGGCGGTCACCCTGCGCGAGATGCCCAACGATGTATTCTTCAAGGTCGGTTTGATCACCATCATTGGCCTGTCGGCGAAGAATGCGATTCTGATCATCGAATTTGCCAAGAGTCTCTATGACGAAGGTCACGATTTGATCGACGCCACGCTGCAAGCCGCGCGGTTGCGGTTGCGGCCGATTGTGATGACGTCGCTGGCGTTCATTCTTGGTGTGGTGCCGCTGGCGATTGCCACGGGCGCCAGTTCGGCGAGCCAACAGGCCATCGGCACGGGCGTGATCGGCGGAATGATCACCGCGACGCTGGCGGTGGTGTTTGTACCGGTGTTTTTTGTGGTGGTGATGCAACGGGTGAGAACCCGCCGTCGCTGATGATCAATTGCAGGAGCGGGCTTATTCGTACAGAACAAGCCCGCTGCCACATGTTGACCGTACCGCAGATCAGGACCGAACGTTAAACGCCCAGGTAATCCAGGATCCCCTCGGCGGCATTGCGGCCTTCGAAGATCGCCGTTACCACCAGGTCGGAACCGCGAACCATGTCGCCACCGGCGAAGATTTTCGGGTTGCTGGTCTGGTGCTTGTACTGACCTTGCTCCGGGGCTACAACGCGGCCCTGGCTGTCGGTCTGGATGCTGTGCTGTTCGAACCACGACGCCGGGCTCGGACGGAAACCGAACGCGATGACCACGGCATCAGCCGGGATGATCTCTTCGGAACCCGGAATCGGCTCGGGGCTGCGACGGCCACGGGCGTCCGGTTCGCCGAGACGGGTCTCGACCACCTTCACGCCTTCGACGCGGTCTTCACCGACGATCGCGATTGGCTGGCGGTTATAGAGGAATTTCACGCCTTCTTCCTTGGCGTTCTTCACCTCTTTGCGCGAGCCCGGCATGTTCGCTTCGTCACGACGATAAGCGCAGGTCACCGACTTGGCGCCCTGGCGAATCGACGTACGGTTGCAGTCCATCGCCGTGTCGCCGCCACCCAATACCACGACCTTCTTGCCTTTCATGTCGACGAAATCTTCCGGCGACTTTTCAAAGCCCAGGTTGCGATTGACGTTGGCGATCAGGAAGTCGAGCGCGTCATGCACGCCCGGCAGGTCCTCACCGGCAAAGCCGCCCTTCATGTAGGTGTAGGTGCCCATGCCCATGAACACGGCATCGTACTCTTCGAGCAGTTGCTCGACGGTCACGTCCTTGCCCACTTCGGTGTTCAGACGGAACTCGATGCCCATGCCGGTGAAAACTTCGCGACGATTGCTCAGCACGGTCTTTTCCAGCTTGAACTCGGGGATGCCGAAGGTCAGCAGACCGCCGATTTCCGGGTTCTTGTCGAACACCACCGGGGTCACGCCGCCGCGTACCAGCACGTCGGCACAGCCCAGGCCTGCCGGGCCTGCGCCGATCACCGCAACACGCTTGCCGGTCGGTATGACCTTGGACATGTCCGGACGCCAGCCCATGGCGAACGCGGTGTCGGTGATGTACTTCTCGACCGAACCGATGGTCACCGCGCCAAAACCGTCGTTGAGGGTGCAGGCACCCTCGCACAGACGATCCTGCGGGCACACCCGGCCGCAGACTTCCGGCAGGGTGTTGGTCTGGTGCGACAGCTCGGCAGCCTGGAGGATATTGCCCTCGGCCACCAGCTTCAGCCAGTTCGGAATGAAGTTGTGCACCGGGCACTTCCATTCGCAATACGGGTTACCGCAACCCAGGCAGCGGTGGGCCTGATCGGCCGAATGCTGGGGTTTGAAGGGTTCGTAGATCTCCACGAACTCTTTCTTGCGTTGACGCAACAGTTTCTTCTTCGGATCCTTGCGCCCGACATCGATGAACTGGAAGTCGTTATTCAGACGTTCAGCCATTGTTAAAACCTCATCAAACTCTTCAGGCGCATATCACTGCGGGTTGGCACGGGTGCTGGAAAGCAACGATTTCAGGTTGGCAGCCTTGGGCTTGACCAGCCAGAAACGACGCAGATAGTCATCGAGGTTTTCAGCGAGGTTACGACCCCACTCGCTGTCGGTTTCCTCGACATATTCGTTCAGCACGCGTTGCAGGTGGCTGCGATAGGCTTCCATCGCCTCACCGCTGATCCGCTGGATTTCCACCAGTTCGTGGTTGACCCGGTCAACGAAGGTGTTGTCCTGGTCGAGCACGTAGGCGAAACCGCCGGTCATGCCTGAGCCGAAGTTGTAACCGGTCTTGCCCAGTACGCAGACGAATCCACCGGTCATGTACTCGCAGCAGTGATCGCCCGTGCCTTCCACCACGGTGTGAGCACCGGAGTTACGCACCGCAAAACGCTCACCCGCGGTGCCGGCGGCGAACAACTTGCCGCCAGTGGCGCCGTACAGGCAGGTGTTGCCGATGATGGCACTGTCCTGAGTCTTGTAGACGCTGCCCTTCGGCGGAACGATGACCAGTTTGCCGCCGGTCATGCCTTTGCCGACGTAGTCGTTGGCGTCGCCTTCCAGGTACATGTTCAGGCCGCCAGCGTTCCACACACCGAAGCTCTGACCGGCCGTCCCTTTGAAGCGGAAGGTGATCGGCGCATTCGCCATGCCCTGGTTGCCGTGTTTGCGAGCGATTTCACCGGAGATCCGCGCGCCGATCGAACGGTCGCAGTTGCAGATATCCAGGGCGAAATCGGCGCCGCTCATGTCGTTGATGGCCGAGGTGGCCATGTCGACCATTTTCTCGGCCAACAGGCCTTTGTCGAACGGCGGGTTGCGGTCGACCTGGCAGAACTGAGGCTTGTCCGCCGGGATGTGATCGCTGCCCAGCAATGGCGTCAGGTCCAGGTGTTGCTGCTTGGCGGTCTGGCCTTCGAGGATGTCCAGCAGATCGGTACGACCGATCAGCTCTTCGAGGGAGCGCACGCCCAGCTTGGCCAGCCACTCACGGGTTTCTTCGGCGACGTAGGTGAAGAAATTCACCACCATGTCGACGGTCCCGATGTAGTGATCCTTGCGCAGCTTCTCGTTCTGAGTCGCGACGCCGGTGGCGCAGTTGTTCAGGTGGCAAATACGCAGGTATTTGCAGCCCAGCGCGATCATCGGCGCGGTGCCGAAGCCGAAGCTTTCAGCGCCGAGGATGGCAGCCTTGATCACGTCGAGGCCGGTTTTCAGGCCGCCGTCGGTTTGTACCCGCACTTTGCCGCGCAGGTCGTTGCCGCGCAGGGTCTGGTGGGTTTCGGCCAGGCCGAGTTCCCACGGAGCGCCCGCGTATTTGATCGAGGTCAGCGGCGATGCACCGGTGCCGCCGTCGTAGCCGGAGATGGTGATCAAGTCCGCGTAGGCCTTGGCCACACCGGCGGCGATGGTGCCGACGCCCGCTTCTGCAACCAGTTTCACCGAAACCAGCGCCTTCGGGTTGACTTGTTTCAGGTCGAAAATCAGCTGCGACAAATCTTCGATCGAATAGATGTCGTGGTGCGGTGGAGGTGAGATCAGGGTCACGCCCGGCACTGCGTAACGCAGTTTGGCGATCAGACCGTTGACCTTGCCGCCTGGCAGTTGACCACCTTCGCCGGGCTTGGCGCCCTGAGCGACTTTGATCTGCAACACTTCAGCGTTGACCAGGTATTCCGGGGTCACACCGAAACGGCCAGTCGCAACCTGTTTGATTTTCGAGCTCTTGATGGTGCCGTAACGCGCCGGGTCTTCGCCGCCTTCGCCGGAGTTGGAACGCGCACCGAGGCGGTTCATGGCTTCGGCCAGGGCTTCGTGAGCTTCCGGCGACAAGGCGCCGAGGGAGATGCCCGCGGAGTCAAAGCGCTTGAGCACCGACTCCAGCGGTTCGATCTCGCTGATGTCCAGCGGCGTGTCCAGGGTTTTGACCTTGAACATGTCACGGATCATCGACACCGGACGGTTGTCCACCAGCGCCGTGTATTCCTTGAACTTGCTGTAGTCGCCCTGCTGCACAGCGGCTTGCAGGGTGCTGACCACGTCCGGGTTGTAGGCGTGATATTCGCCGCCGTGGACGAATTTCAGCAAACCACCTTGCTGGATCGGCTTGCGCGGGCTCCAGGCTTCGGCGGCCAGGGCTTTCTGCTCGGCTTCGATGTCGACGAAACGCGCGCCCTTGATGCGGCTTGGCACGCCACGGAAGCTCAGGTCGCAGACTTCTTCAGACAGGCCGATGGCTTCAAACAACTGCGCACCACGGTAAGACGTGATGGTCGAGATACCCATCTTCGACAGGATCTTCAGCAGACCTTTGGTGATGCCTTTGCGGTAGTTCTTGAACACTTCGTAGAGGTCGCCCAGGACTTCACCGGTGCGGATCAGATCGCCCAGCACTTCGTACGCCAGGAACGGATAGACCGCCGAGGCGCCGAAACCGATCAACACTGCAAAGTGGTGTGGGTCGCGAGCGGTGGCGGTTTCCACGAGGATGTTGGAGTCGCAACGCAGGCCTTTTTCGGTCAAGCGGTGGTGCACCGCGCCGGTGGCCAGGGAAGCGTGGATCGGCAACTTGCCCGGGGCAATGTGACGGTCACTCAGCACGACCTGGGTACGACCGGAGCGCACGGCTTCTTCAGCCTGATCGGCGACGTTGCGGATCGCCGCTTCGAGGCCGACGCTTTCGTCGTAGTTGAGGTCGATGATCGCGCGCTCGAAGCCCGGACGATCGAGGTTCATCAGCGAGCGCCACTTGGCCGGGGAAATGACCGGCGAGCTGAGGATCACGCGCGAAGCGTGTTCCGGCGACTCCTGGAAAATGTTGCGCTCGGCACCGAGGCAGATCTCCAGCGACATGACGATGGCTTCACGCAGCGGGTCGATCGGCGGGTTGGTGACCTGCGCGAACTGCTGACGGAAATAGTCGTACGGCGTGCGCACGCGCTGGGACAGCACGGCCATCGGCGTGTCATCGCCCATCGAGCCAACGGCTTCGTAGCCTTGCTCGCCGAGCGGACGCAGCACTTGATCACGTTCTTCGAAAGTGACCTGGTACATCTTCATGTACTGCTTGAGCTGATCGACGTCGTAGAACGCCGAACCGTGGTCGTTGTCTTCCATGGTCGCCTGAATGCGCAGGGCATTCTTGCGCAGCCATTGCTTGTACGGATGACGGGACTTCAAGCGGTTGTCGATGGCGTCGGTATCGAGGATCTGGCCGGTTTCGGTGTCCACGGCGAAGATCTGACCCGGGCCAACGCGGCCCTTGGCAATCACGTCTTCAGGCTGGTAGTTCCAGACACCGATTTCCGAGGCCAGGGTAATAAAGCCGTTTTTGGTGGTGACCCAACGCGCCGGACGCAGACCGTTACGGTCGAGCAGGCACACCGCGTAGCGACCGTCGGTCATTACCACGCCGGCCGGGCCGTCCCACGGTTCCATGTGCATCGAGTTGTATTCGTAGAACGCACGCAGGTCCGGGTCCATGGTTTCGACGTTCTGCCACGCAGGCGGAATGATCATCCGCACGCCACGGAACAGGTCGATACCACCGGTGACCATCAACTCGAGCATGTTGTCCATGCTGGAGGAGTCAGAACCGACACGGTTGACCAGCGGGCCGAGTTCTTCCAGATCCATCAGATCGTTGGTGAACTTGGTGCGACGGGCCACGGCCCAGTTGCGGTTACCGGTGATGGTGTTGATCTCGCCGTTGTGGGCGAGGAAGCGGAACGGCTGAGCCAGCGGCCATTTCGGCAGGGTGTTGGTCGAGAAGCGCTGGTGGAACACGCAAATCGAGGTTTGCAGGCGCTGGTCGCTGAGGTCTGGATAAAAGGCGGTCAAATCCGCCGGCATCATCAGGCCTTTATAAATGATGGTCTTGTGCGAAAAGCTGCAGACGTAGTGATCGGCGTCGGCGGCGTTGGCCACGGACGAGCGACGACGGGAGGTGAACAGCTTGACGGCCATGTCCTGATCGCTCAGGCCATCACCGGCGATGAACACTTGCTCGATCTGCGGCAGGCGCTCAAGGGCCAGGCGACCGAGGACGCTGGTGTCGATCGGCACTTTGCGCCAGCCGACGAGGGTCAGGCCAGCAGCGAGGATCTCGCGGTTCATGTTCTCGCGAGCGGCTTCGGCTTTGACCGGGTCCTGGTTGAAGAAGACCATGCCCACCGCATATTGCTTGGGCAGTTCGACGCCGAAGGTTTCCTGGGCGATGGCTCGCAGGAACACATCCGGCTTTTGAATCAGCAGACCGCAACCGTCACCGGTCTTGCCGTCGGCGTTGATCCCACCGCGGTGGGTCATGCAGGTCAGGGCCTCGATGGCCGTTTGCAAAAGGGTATGACTGGGCTCGCCCTGCATATGGGCTATCAGGCCGAAACCGCAGTTATCCTTGAATTCATCTGGTTGGTACAGACCTGCTTTCATAGACACTTTCTCACCAGGCTGCCTCTTGTCGAGGCAAATTTCTTTTCAATTCAACCACTTACCATCCGCGCCGAACGTACGCCAGCTTTGCGGGGGCAAAAGGGAGGTCATTGTACACACCAACACAGAGGCTCACAAATTTGACGACGAAATGCCGCAAATCTATGTCGCATTTGTGAAAGGTTTAAAGCGATATGCTGTGCTAGTCAAAACTTTTTTAATTTTGACCGCAACGACTCAAAGACTACTGTGACGCAGACACCACAAGGCACGCGGTCTGTAGAGACAGCATGCTACTTGCGGAAAATTTTGAGGTGCCGGGAGAGGCGGCCTGGGTAAGGCCGCCGAATCATCAGCGAGCTGTAGCCAGTTCCTGTTGGACGCTGGCGACGGAGCGAGGCCAAGGTTTACCAGCCTGAACCTTCGCTGGCAAGGCCTTGATGGCGGTAACGGCTGCATCGCGGTTGGCGAAGCTACCGTAAGTGATGACGTAAAGCGGCTTGCCGTTGAGGACTTTCTTGAAATAACGGTACTCGCCGCCCTGCTCCTTGACGAAGGATTGCGCGGCCGCTTCGGAACTGGTGCCGAGGATCTGCACCACGTAGTTACCCGGTGCTTGCCCTGCGTACCAGGTGCCGCCAGCGGCTTTGGCCACAGCGGCTGGTTTCTCGGCAGGCTTGGCAGCAGCGGCGGCGGGCTTGGCTGGCGCTGGAGCTGGCTTCACGGCAGGCGCAACCGGGGCTGGCTTGGCAGTCGCGACCTGAGTCGGCGCAGGCACAGGTTTGGTGGCTGGCGTCGGCGCAGGACCGGCCGACAGACCTGCTGGAGGCGCGGTGGTGGTCACGGTCGGCGGCGTAGCGCTCGAACCTTCGACCGGCACGCCGTCGTCGCCTTCGGTGATGCCACCGGCGGCTTCGGCCAACGGACCACGCATGACCGGCTGCGAGTTGCCGACCAGCGGCAATGGCATCGGTTGCGAGTTACCGGCGAATTCGACGGCAGGCGCGCCGCCGCTGTTAGGTTGCGGCGTGCCCTGGCCGAGCGGCAGTTGCGCCTGTTCGTTGACAGGTGCGCCAGTGGTCGGTGCTTTGCTGCGACCCGGCATCAACCAGGCGGCGGCTACCGCGACCACGACAACGGCGGAAATCGCCAATACGTGTTTCTTCGGCATGTTGAACCCCATACTTGGACGCTTCACCGCTGAGCGGCTGGCAATCATGGCTTCGATCATTGCATCGCGGGCAACCTGGTTGATGGTGCCAGGCCAACCGTCGGAGCTTTCGTGAATATCAGAGATCTGATCTGCGGTGAAAAGTTCGATACCCCGGCCGGCGCCTTCGAGCCGCTGGTCCAGATATTCGCGGGTTTCTTCTTCGGTGTAAGGCTGCAATTCGATGACGTGGAAACGCTCTTCCTCGAGGCTCAGCGCCTCCAGTTGAGCAATCAGCGACGACTCGCCGAACAGGAACACATGCGGGCGACCTTCCGGTGCACCAGCGGCCAGGGCCAGCAAGGCTTCCAGCGCGGATTCGTCGAGTTGCTCGGCGTCATCCACCAGCAAATAGACTTCCTGCCCCGTCAACGCAAGTTGCACCACTTGAGCCAGAATCGCGCCGATCTCGGCCTGGGCAACGTTCAGCGCCTGAGCCACCTGACGCAGCACGCCGGCCGCATCACCGGCACCACGGGCGGAAACCACCACGCTCTGCACCGACTGCTTGTTGGTGCTGGCCACCAGGGCCTGACGCAACAGCGTCTTGCCACTGCCTTGCGGGCCGGTGACGACCAGCAGCAACTGACTGTAGCGTGCCAGGTGATGCAGTTGCCCCAGCACCGGTTTGCGCTGGGCCGGGAAGAATTTGAAGCCAGGCACCCGTGGAGAAAAAGGGTCATGACTCAACTGGTAATGGCCGAGGAAAGCCTCGTCGGCGTGCAAACTAGTCATCGGGATCTTATTAACCTTTAAGCTGAGCCAGAGCGCGGTAATCCGCTCCCAGCGTGGCCTGTAAAACCTCTTTCGGATAATCGTCGGTCACCACCGCTTCGCCCATGTGGCGCAACAGCACCAGGCGCAAACGACCGTCGATCACTTTCTTGTCAATTGCCATGTGTTCGAGAAAATCGGCTTCAGTCATCTCTTCAGGCGGGATGACCGGCAGGCCGGCACGCTGGAACAGACGAATGCCGCGATCGCGCTCTTGCTCGCTGATCCAGCCCAGGCGCGCGGACATTTCCAAGGCCATTACGGTGCCAGCAGCGACCGCCTCACCATGTAGCCAGACACCATAGCCCATGTGGGTTTCGATGGCGTGACCGAAGGTGTGACCCAGGTTGAGCGTGGCGCGAACACCGGTCTCCCGTTCGTCGGCACCCACCACCGCAGCCTTGGCCGCGCAAGAGCGCTCGATGGCATAAGTCAGGGCGACCTGGTCCAGGGCGCGCAGACGATCGACGTTGTCTTCAAGCCAGGTCAGGAACGGCTCGTCGCAGATCAGCCCGTACTTGATGACTTCAGCAAGCCCGGCGGACAGTTCGCGGGCCGGCAGGGTATTGAGGGTAGCGGTATCAATCAGCACCACGTTCGGCTGATAGAAAGCGCCAACCATGTTCTTGCCCAGCGGATGGTTGATCCCGGTCTTGCCGCCCACCGAAGAGTCGACTTGCGACAGCAGCGTGGTCGGGATCTGGATGAAATCGACACCACGCTGGTAGCAGGCGGCAGCAAAACCGGCCATGTCACCAATCACACCGCCACCGAGGGCGATGACCGTGGTACGGCGGTCGTGCCGCGCGGTCAGCAGACCGTCGAAAATCAGTTGCAGGGTTTCCCAGGTCTTGAACGCTTCGCCGTCCGGCAGCACCACGGAAACCACCGAGAACTGTGCGAGGCTGCGGGTCAGACGCTCGAGATAGAGCGGCGCAACGGTCTCGTTGGAGATGATCGCCACTTGCCGTCCGCGAATATGCGGGGCCAGCAGCTCAGGCTGATCCAACAAACCTTCGCCAATATGAATCGGGTAGCTGCGCTCGCCTAGATCGACCTTGAGTGTCTGCATGTGTCCCCACAGTGAAGATGGAATCAGGCGTCCTGCCTTGAGTTAACGAATGTCCACGGCGTCTGCTGGTGTGACGCCGTTCGGTAGCCATCCGCCACAACCTTGAGCGGCCATGACAGGACGCCGAGGATAGCGCATTTCGCGCTGCGCTTTAACGGGGAGGTAGCTGCTGCAAGCGTTCGAGAATATCGAGTACGACCATTCGCGGCGGCCGCTCATCGGTTTCCACCACCAGATCGGCGATTTCCCGATAAAGCGGATCGCGGATCGCCAGCAGATCCCGAAGGGTCTTGGCCGGATCGGCAGTACGCAACAGGGGTCGATTGCGATCACGGGAAGTGCGACCCACCTGCTGCTCGACAGACGCATGCAGATAGACCACCCGCCCCCCGGCGTGCAGCGCCCGACGATTGGCCTCGCGCATCACCGCGCCGCCACCGGTCGCCAGCACCACGCCGTCGCAGCCGCACAGCTCGGCAATCATCGCCTGCTCGCGGTCACGAAAGCCCGGCTCGCCTTCCTTATCGAAAATCCACGGGATATTGGCGCCCGTGCGCAATTCAATTTCCTTATCGGAATCTTTGAACGGCAGGCGCAGCTCTTTGGCCAGCAACCGGCCGATGGTGCTTTTTCCAGCCCCCATCGGTCCAACAAGAATCAAATTTCGCACAGAATCAATGACTCACAGCAATCGCCTGGTTATTCATGATACGCGGAGTGAGAAATACCAGCAGCTCGGATTTTTTCTCCGAAACCACGTCACGCCGGAAAAGGCGGCCAAGATACGGCACATCACCGAGAAATGGCACCTTATCTACAACCTTGCTCTGAGTATTTGAGAAAACCCCGCCAATCACGATGGTCTCACCGTCGTTGACCAGGACCTTGGCATTGACCTCGTTTTTCTTGATCGGCGGTACATCCTGCACCTTGTTCAGGTAGTCCGGTTCGTCCTTGGTGACCTTGACCTCCATGATGATCCGGTTGTCCGGGGTGATCTGCGGCGTCACCTCCAGAGACAGCGAAGCCTCCTTGAACGACACCGAGGTAGCGCCGCTGGAGCTGGCTTCCTGATAGGGAATCTCCGTGCCCTTGAGGATTTTCGCGGTTTCCTTGTCGGAGGTGACCACCTTGGGCTGCGAGACGATTTCGCCGTTGCCGGTCTTCTCCATCGCCGTCAGCTCAAGATCCAGCAGCACATTGTCGGTGATGAACGCGATGCCGAGCCCCGAGGTGTTGGCGGCGGTACCCAGGTCGACGAACGGCGAGTTGGTGCTGGTGCTGCCAGGCGTACCGATGGTCGACGAAGCATTAGCCCCATTATTGCTGACGCCCGAGGTGTTCCAGTTGCCCTTGTTCTGCAACGAACCACCCCAACGCACGCCGAGGCTTTTGTCATAGTCGACGTTGGCTTCGACGATTCGCGCCTCGATCATCACCTGACGCACCGGGATATCCAGTTGCGCGACGATACGGCGCAGTTCATCGAGGCGATCCTGGGTCTGGTAGGCAATGATGTTGTTGGTCCGCTCATCCACCGTGATCGAGCCCCGCTCGTCGGCTTTTGCCTCGGCACTGGTCACCGACTGGAACAGCTTGGCGATATCGGCAGCTTTGGCGTAGTTGACCTGCAACAGTTCGCGACGCAGGGGCGCCAGGTCAGCAATCTGCTTCTGCGACTCAAGCTCCTGGCGCTCGCGGGCAGCGATTTCATCGGCCGGCGCCACCAGCAAAACGTTGCCGATCTTTCGCTTGTCCAGGCCCTTGGTTTTCAACACCAGATCCAGCGCCTGATCCCACGGTACGTTCTGCAAACGCAGCGTGATGCCGCCCTGCACTGTGTCGCTGGCCACCAGATTGAGGTTGGTGAAATCGGCAATCAGTTGCAGCACCGAACGCACGTCGATGTCCTGGAAATTCAGCGAGAGCTTTTCGCCCGTGTAGGCGAAACGCTCGGTGTTGCGTTTCTGCAAGTCATCGACGGTCATCGGCCGGATGCTGACGGTCAGCTTGTTGTCGGTCTGGTAAGTCGAATAATCGAAGGCGCCGCTGGGCTCAATGCTGATCGTGGCCCGATCGCCCGTGGCGCTGGCGTTGACGAACTGCACCGGCGTGGCGAAATCCTTGACGTCCAGACGTACACGCAACGGCTCAGGCAATTGAGTCCTGGCGAAACCGAGGATGATCTTGCCGTCGCGCTCCTGAATGTCCGGGGCGATGGAGGGATCCGACAGATCGATGACCACATTGCCTTCGCCCTGAGTGCCGCGCTGGAAATCCACACCCCGGATGGCCTTGCCCCCTGGCGTATAGGCTTTCGCCGGGGCTGGCGTTGCCGTCGCGGCGCGCGGTGTTTTGGGCGCCGGGCTGGAGGCCGTTTGGTTGGCACCTTGGCCGACCACCACGAACAGCGTGTTGCCTTCGACCCGTGCGTTATACGGCGTCAACTGGGTCAGATTGATGATCAGTCGCGTACGGTCCTTGGCTTCCACCACCGTGGCGCTACGGGCATTTCCGCCGCCCAGGTCACGATTTTTGCTTTTTAGCTGACTGACGACGCCAGGCAGATCCAGCGCGATCCGTGCAGGCGATTCCGTGGTGTAACCGTGGGGCGGCGGTGGCGGCCCATCGAACGACAACTTCAACTCGACGCGGTCCCCCGGCAGCGCGGCGACATCCAGCGCTTTGAGGTTGGCCGCTAGTACCATCGGCGACAGCAACGCTATCCATAGCGAAATACCGAAGGTTGAGAAAATCCTGTTCATTATTCGAGTTCCACTATGAGTGCTCTTTCAAAGGGATGGTCCGCGGCCGCTCCAGCCAGGCGCCTTCGCCGTCGGGAACGATTTCGACCACATCGACCTGCGAGCCACTGATGGCGACGATCCGCCCATCGTTACGCCCCAGGTAATCGCCGACTTTCAACCGATGCACCCCGCCCGCCCCGCGCAACAGCGCGAAGGAGCCGGTCGCATTGGCGATCGTTCCGACCATTTCAAACTGCTCGATGTTGAAACCTTCGAGGTACTGCTTGACCCGATTCGGATCAGGTTTGACGTTGCGCGAGCCGTGTTTCTGGCCGGCCAGATCGACTCTGATCTGTCGGGAAAACGGGCTTCGCAGGTTGGCGGCACTGTAGGTGAATGTTGGGTAAGACCGAAATATCGGCGTTGGTTCAATCTTGCCGGGCGCACGTAAACGCATTTCGTTCATGTACGCGTCCAGGTCGCTGAAGTCATTGTCGCTGCCGCAACCAGCCAGGCCGGCGACCAACACAACCATCGAAAAACAACGAATCGGGCTCATTTTTGCAGCCCCTTGTCGTTGTAGCGGTAGGTCTTGGCGAGGATGCTCATACGCAACTTCGGACCACCCTCCGGGTTGGCCGGCGCAAGGTCGAAGTCATGCAGGGTGACAATCCTTGGCAGCCCGGCGACGCCGCTGACGAAGGTGGCAAGGTCGTGATAGGCACCGGTGACGGTGATCTGGATCGGCAACTCGATGTAGAACTGCTGCGTGTTCTCCGACAGCAGTTTGATCTCTTCGAACTCCAGGCCACTGCCCAGGCCGGTGCGAGTGATGTCCTCCAGCAGACCGGGCACTTCGGTGTCACTGGGCAATTGCCGCAGCAGTACGCCAAAGGAGTTCTCCATTTCCTTCATCTGCTGCGTATACAGCTCCAGATTCGCCGCCATATGGGCTTTGTTGGCGAATTGCTCCTTGAGGGTCGACTCTTCCTCGCGCTTGAGTTCGAGGTAGCTTTGAAGGTCGCTGATGGAAAAACTGTAGCCCAGCGAAAGCACCAGGATCATGAGCAGGACTCCCGCCAGTGCCTTGATGGCTGGCGGCCAGGAACCCATGTTATTGGTGTCCAGGTCGTTGATGTCGATCTTGCGCAGGCCTTCGAACCAGTCAGACAGCCTCATTTGCCGCCCTCCGCAGCGGCGGGCTGAGTCTGACGAACGGTCAGCTGAAAGACGTTGGCCTGATCCAGCTGACCGGCGGTCGTCGCTTTGACTTCCGTGAGGGTGGGCGCATCAAACCAATCGGACGCATCCAGATTGCGCATCAGGTCTGACACACGATTGTTGGACTCCGCCGCTCCGGTGATGGACAAGGACTTGCCGGCCATTTTCACCTCGGTGAAATACACGCCGTCAGGCAGCGTACGTGCCAGTTGATCAAATATACGCCCGCTGATCGGCCGGTTGCCTTGCAGGTCCTGGATGATGCGCATGCGCTCGACCAGTTGCTGGCGACGGGCCTTCAAATCGCTGATCTGTTTAATCCGCTCATCGACCATGGCAATCTGTTTGCCGATGTAATCGTTACGAGCCACTTGCCGATCGATAGCGCCACTGATGGCCTGGTTCGCGATCAGCACCGCCCCCACTGACCCCACCAGCACACCGACCAACACCAGCAAAAAGCGTTTGCGGCGGACTTCACGCTGCTCTTCGCGCCAGGGTAAAAGATTGATCCGCGCCATCAGTCGAAACTCCTGAGGGCCAGCCCGCAGGCGATCATCAGTGCCGGCGCATCGCTGGCCAGGGCACCGGCGTTGACCTTGCTGCCCAAGGTCATGTCGGAGAATGGGTTGGCCACTTGCGTTGGTGTACCCAATCGTTGCTCGATCAACCGATCAAGCCCCGGGACCGACGCGGTACCGCCGGCCAGCAGAATGTGATCAACCGAGTTGTACTGACCGGAGGCGAAGAAAAACTGCAATGAACGCGACACCTGCTGCACCAGCGCATCGCGAAACGGCTGCAACACCTCGCTGACGTAATCGTCCGGCAAACCACCCTGTTTCTTCGCCAGCCCCGCCTGTTCAAGGGTCAGGCCATAACGTCGCTGGATTTCCTCCGTCAGCTGACGACCGCCGAACAATTGTTCGCGGGTGTAGATGATCCGCCCCTGGTGCAGCACGCTCAGGGTGGTCATGGTGGCGCCGATATCGACCACCGCTACCGTCAGACGCTCCTGAGAAGCAGCCAGTTGGCTCGCCAGCAATCCGTAGCAACGCTCCAGCGCATAGGCCTCGACGTCGACCACGCGGGCTGTCAGGCCGGCCAGGGCCAGGACCGCTTCCCGCACCTCGACGTTTTCCTTGCGACAGGCCGCCAGCAGCACATTGACTCGCTCGGGGTTGCGCGCAGAAACGCCCTGGACCTCAAAGTCGATGGCCACTTCGTCCAATGGATAAGGGATGTATTGATCGGCCTCGATCTTCAGCTGGTTTTCCATTTCGTCGTCGGAAAGACCGGCGTCCATCTCGATGGTCTTGGTGATCACCGCCGAACCGGCCACGGCCACGGCGACGTTCTTGAGGTTGGTTCTGGCCTTGAGCAGCACGCGCGCGAGTGCCTGCCCTACGCCTTCGAGCTCGGCGATATTTTTCTCGACCACCGCGTTGGTGGGCAAAGGTTCCACCGCATAGGCCTCGACCCGATAGCGGTCGCCTTGGCGGCTTAGCTCCAGAAGCTTGACCGACGTGGAGCTGATGTCGATCCCCAGAAGCGTGTTGGCCTTTTTATTGAAGAGTCCTAGCACTACCAATTCCCTATGACTATCCGTGTCTTACGGACTCTGTAATATCCGTTGCGTTCAAACCACCCGTCTTGACAGCAGCGCAAATGACGCCCTCGACGGAAAAATGCTTATAATGCCCAGCGTTTTTTTCCGGTTTTTACTTCAAGCGCGGGTCGTTCCCTGTTTATCTGAACCCTGATGCCTAATTCATTCTTTGCCCTGGATGTCCAAAAGCCTTGATTCGTCTGCTGAAATTTTTCGGTTGGTCCATCGTCGCCGTTTTCTGCGGACTGCTCCTCGGTCTTAGCGGCGCCTTTCTCTACCTTAGTCCGGGATTGCCTTCCGTGGAGGCGCTGAGAAGCATCCAGTTGCAGATTCCTTTGCGGGTCTACAGCAGCGACAACAAGCTGATCGCAGAATTTGGCGAAATGCGCCGCACACCGATCCGGTTCGCCGACATTCCCCCCAATTTCATTAATGCGTTACTAAGTGCTGAAGACGACAACTTCGCCAATCACTACGGTGTCGACCCCAGCAGTCTGATGCGCGCGGCCACACAGTTGGTAAAAAGCGGACACATTCAGTCCGGCGGCAGCACCATCACCATGCAGGTGGCGAAGAACTTCTTCCTGACCAGCGAACGCAGCTTCTCGCGCAAAACCACCGAAATCCTCCTGGCCCTGCAGATTGAACGGCAGCTGACCAAGGACGAGATTCTTGAGCTGTACGTCAACAAGATCTATTTGGGTAACCGCGCCTACGGCATCGAAGCCGCCGCACAGGTTTACTACGGCAAGTCGATTCGTGACGTCAGCCTCGCGCAGATGGCGATGATTGCCGGCCTGCCAAAAGCCCCGTCGCGCTTTAACCCGCTGGCCAACCCGGCGCGCAGCAAGGAACGTCGCGACTGGATCCTTGGCCGGATGTACAAACTCGGCAAAATCACCGAAGCCGACTACACCACCGCGATCAACGAGCCGCTGAACGCCAGTTATCACGTGCCGACCCCGGAAGTGAATGCGCCGTACATCGCTGAAATGGCCCGCGCCGAAATGGTCGGCCGTTATGGCAGCGATGCCTATACCGAGGGTTTCCGCGTCACCACCACGGTGCCGAGCAACCTGCAGGAAATGGCCAACACCGCAGTCCACGAAGGCTTGATGACCTACGACCAGCGCCATGGTTATCGCGGCCCGGAGTCGCGCCTGCCGGGCAAGACTCGCGAGGCCTGGACAACCGAGCTGACCAAGCAGCGCACCATCAGCAGCCTTGAACCTGCCATCGTCACCCAGGTCGACAAGACCGGCCTGCAAGTGATGACCCGTACCGGTGACGAACATGTCGGCTGGGACAGCATGAAATGGGCGCGTCCGTTCCTGAATACCAACAGCATGGGCGCCAATCCGAAGCAGCCTTCGGACGTCGCCCAGGTCGGCGACCTGATTCGTGTGCAACGCCAGCCGGACAACTCGCTGAAGTTCAGCCAGATCCCGCAGGCTCAGGGCGCACTAGTTTCCCTCGATCCGCAGAACGGTGCCATTCGCTCCCTGGTCGGCGGCTTCGCCTTTGAACAGAGCAACTACAACCGCGCCATGCAGGCCAAGCGTCAGCCGGGTTCGAGCTTCAAACCGTTCGTCTACAGTGCCGCACTGGATAACGGCTACACCGCCGCCAGCCTGGTGAACGACGCACCGATCGTGTTCGTCGACGAGTACCTGGACAAGGTCTGGCGTCCAAAGAACGACACCAACACCTTCCTCGGCCCGATCCGTATGCGTGAGGCGCTCTACAAGTCGCGCAACCTGGTGTCGATCCGCTTGCTGCAGGCGCTGGGCGTTGACCGCACCATCGACTACATCAGCAAGTTCGGCTTCAACAAGCAGGACCTGCCGCGCAACCTGTCCCTGGCCCTGGGCACCGCGACGCTGACGCCAATGGAAATCGCCACCGGCTGGAGCACCTTCGCCAACGGCGGCTACAAGATCAGCCCCTACATCATCGACAAGATCGAAAGCCGCAATGGCGACACGCTGTTCGTCGCCAACCCGCCGAGCGTCCCGAAAGGCAACGTCGCCACCGACGGCATCGCCGCCCCTGTCGCGGCTAACGCTTTCACCGTCAACGCAACCCCGGGCGAAGCCTTGACCGCTCAGCCAGCGCCACAAACGCCGGCCGTGGCCGAACGCATCGTCGATGGCCGTACCACTTACATCCTCAACAGCATGCTCGAGGACGTGATCAAACTCGGCACCGGCCGCCGCGCCCTAGCCTTGGGCCGCAGCGACATTGCGGGCAAGACCGGTACCACCAACGAGTCCAAGGACGCCTGGTTCTCTGGGTACAACGCCGATTATGTGACCACTGTCTGGACCGGTTTCGACCAGCCTGAAAGCCTGGGCCGCAAGGAATTCGGCGGCACCGTCGCCCTGCCGATCTGGATGAGTTACATGGGCGCCGCACTCAAAGGCCTGCCGCCCCATACGCAGGCAGAGCCGGAAGGCATCCTCAGCCTGCGAGTCGACCCGGTCAGCGGCCGTGCAGCCACCCCAGGCACGCCAGGCGCCTACTTCGAGCTGTTCAAGGCCGAAGACACGCCACCGTCAGCGAACGAGCTGGGCAACGGCACTGCGCCGGGCAGCCCACTGCCTGCGGATGAAGCGGCGCCGATCGATTTGTTCTGATCGCCTGAAGCTGCAAAAAGCCCCGCCTTCGAAAGAAGAGCGGGGCTTTTTATTGTGGCGCCTGTCAGACCGCCATCGTCGGATCGCCGCCCGGAACAAGCTCGCTCCCACATTGGAATGCGTACCCCTGTGGGAGCGGGCTTGCTCGCGAAGAGGCCAGCACAACCGCTGCAAAACCCACAGGCAAAAAAAAGCCCCGACTCGCAAGAGCCGGGGCTTTGTGTTGAAGCGCTACAACGACTTAGCCGTTGAACACGTCATCCACGCTTTTCAGCGGGTAGTTCTTCGGATATGGCAGGGTCGCTACGCCGGTCTCGATCGCAGCCTTGGCCACGGCATCGGAGATCACGGTGATCAGACGGGCATCCATTGGTTTCGGAATGATGTACTCACGACCGAATTCCAGTTTGATGCCGCCGTAGGCGTCGCACACTTCCTGTGGAACCGGCAGCTTGGCCAGTTCACGCAGGGCGTTGGCCGCAGCCACTTTCATTTCTTCGTTGATGCGCTTGGCGCGAACGTCCAGGGCACCACGGAAGATGAACGGGAAGCCCAGCACGTTGTTGACCTGGTTCGGGTAGTCCGAACGGCCGGTCGCCATGATCACGTCATCACGAGTGGCGTGAGCCAGTTCCGGGGAGATTTCCGGGTCCGGGTTGGAGCACGCGAACACGATCGGGCTGGCCGCCATGGACTTCAGGCCTTCAGCGCTCAGCAGGTTCGGGCCGGACAGACCAACGAACACGTCCGCGCCTTTCAGGGCGTCGGCCAGTGTGCGTTTTTCAGTCGCGTGAGCGAAAACAGCCTTGTACTGGTTCAGGTCGTCACGGCCGGAGTGGATCACGCCGGTACGGTCAACCATGAAGATGTTTTCGATGTTGGCACCCATGCTCACCAGCAATTTCATGCAGGAGATGGCGGCAGCACCGGCGCCCAGGCAGACGATTTTGGCGTCAGCGAGGGTTTTGCCAGCGATTTCCAGGGCGTTGATCATGCCGGCCGCAGTAACGATCGCGGTGCCGTGCTGGTCATCGTGGAATACCGGAATGTCGCACTGCTCGATCAGAGCGCGTTCGATCTCAAAGCACTCAGGCGCCTTGATGTCTTCCAGGTTGATGCCACCGAAGGTGATGGAGATGCGCTTGACGGTGTCGATGAAGGCTTGCGGGCTTTCGGAGTCGACTTCGATGTCGAAAACGTCGATGCCGGCGAAGCGCTTGAACAGCACGCCTTTACCTTCCATCACTGGTTTGGAAGCCAATGGGCCGAGGTTACCCAGGCCGAGAATTGCGGTGCCATCGGAAATGACTGCAACCAGATTGCCCTTGCCGGTGTACTTGTAGGCGAGTTCAGGGTCGCGGGCGATTTCGCGGACTGGTTCGGCTACACCGGGGCTGTAGGCCAGCGACAGGTCGCGGGCGGTAGCGGTGGCTTTGGTGAGCTCGACGCTCAGCTTCCCTGGACGAGGATGGGCATGATATTCGAGAGCGGCAGTTTTCAAATCAGACATATGGGCATTCCGCTTTTTACTGTGGGACAGACGGACCGCCGAGGATACTCGTGTCGCAAAGTCCCTACAAGACTGACCGGTCACCCCTGTCAAGCACCCGGCCCTACGACTTTGGACCAAGAGCCGCGGAACACAAGGGATTGACTGTTCACAATCTACATTAAAAATGTCTACAATTTTTTATCACTGCGCCATCTGAAGCATCGCCGGGTCGGTCAATGGCAGAAGCCAGCGCGCCTGCCCTTCTTTCAGTCCGCCACGCCGCGAACGGTCCAGCACCCAGCCGCGCGCCTCTATCTGCTTGCCCTTCAACTGCTCAAGATCCGCTATATCGAACTGGCCCAACACATTGGGTGCAACGCGCAGTACAACCGAATCCTGCAACTCGATCCAAACCCCGCCGCGATTGCGCTGAACCTTGCTCACACGACCGCTGAGCACAGCGAAACCGGAAGCGCTGATCTGCTCCGCTTTCAGTACAGGGGATTGACGCCATAACCCGAGTCCGGCCTGACGGGCGCTGTGTTCCGCCGCTTGCTGGCAGTCGACCAGATCGACATTCGGCGCGACTGCCACCTGGAAACCGAGCCCTTCAGCGAGCATCTGCGCTTCGAGGTTGGCGCCATCGGCGCTGTAGACATGGGCCAAGGTGCGACCGTAATGATCCTTGCTCTCTTTGCCGGGCAGTAAACCGACCCGACCGTCGCTGGCGGCCACCAGAGCTTCCAGGCGTTGGCGCGCCGTCACCGCGAACGGCTCGTCGGAGCGACCTTTCTTGCCCAGCTCCGGCGTATTCAATCCGATCATGCGCACGCTGCGGCCATCGCTCAGGCGCAGCGTGTCACCATCTACCACCCGCTGCACCGCGACGGATGTCAGCCCGCTCGGCGCCGGGCAGAAGGCCTGGGCAGCGGAAAGCCAAATCGCGGACACAAAAAAGGCGCCCGCAAGGGACGCCTTTTTCATCAGCAAGGTAAAGCCCATGGGGCTTTGCAACCTTACTCTGCAGCAGCAGGAGCTTTGGCTTTGCCAAAAGCACCGAAACGGTCTGCGAAGCGCTGTACACGGCCGCCAGTATCCAGAGTCTTCTGCTTACCGGTGTAGAACGGGTGGCACTCGTTGCATACGTCAGTACCCAGTGGCTTGCACAGGTTCGAACGAGTTTCGAACTTGTTGCCGCAGCTGCAAGTTACTTCGATGGTTTCGTACGCTGGATGGATATCGGCTTTCATGGTGTATTCCTCAGGCTAGTGTGCCGCCACTCAACACTATTGTTGAATACCGCACATAATTAGGCCGCGGATTCTACCAGACAATGCCAATCACGCAAGCTGTCACTGAGACCGACCGTCTGCTAGGCTCCCGGCCTAATACGCGCCCTTTGTGGGAGCGGGCTTGCTCGCGAATACGGTGTGTCAGGCAACGATGATGTGTCTGATCCACCGCATTCGCGAGCAAGCCCGCTCCCACAATTAATAGGCGTCCGACTTCTTTTACTGCCCGCTTATCGAGATCCCCCCGCGTGCCCAACGCCATTCTGCGCCTCGCCCTGCCCTCGCCCCTGCGCCGCCTGTTCGATTACCGTGCCCCGGCCGGTGTCCTGCGCGCCCAGTTGCACCCCGGCATGCGCTTGCGGGTGCCGTTCGGCCGGCGGGAGATGATCGGGATTTTGGTGGAGGTCACCGACACCAGTGAAGTCCCGGCAGAGAAGCTCAAGCCGGCCCTGGCACTGCTCGATGCCACGCCGCCCCTGCCGCCAGCGCTGTTCAAACTGTGCCTGTGGACGTCTCAGTACTACCAGCACAGCCTCGGCGACACCTTGAGCTGGGCGCTGCCGGTGTTGCTGCGTCAGGGTGAACTGGCCGAAGCACGGCAGGAGCGCTTCTGGTCCGCCGCGCCCGGCGCCAGCCTTGATGACCCGCGCATCGCTCGCGCCCCGCGTCAACGGGAGGCACTGGCGACTCTGGCCCAGCATCCCCACGGCGTCGCCCATCAGTTGTTGAGCAAACTGATGCTGAGCAAGGACAGCCTGGATTTGCTGCTGGCCAAGGATCTGGTGCAAGTCGAAATCCGCAAACACGCCCCCGACGCCCGCCACGAACACTGGCTGGCGCAACCGGAATTGCCGCTCAACCCCGAGCAGCGTGCGGCCTATGAGGCGATTCGCGCAGGGTTCGACAGTTATCACGCGTTCCTGCTGGCCGGCGTCACCGGCAGCGGCAAGACCGAAGTCTATTTGCAACTGATCCGCGAAACCCTTGAGGCCGGCAAGCAGGCGCTGGTACTGATCCCGGAGATCAACCTCGGCCCGCAGACCCTGGCGCGTTTCGAGCAGCGCTTCAATGCACGCATCGCGCTGATCCACTCGGCGGTCAACGACCGCGAACGCCTCGAAGCCTGGCTCGCCGCCCGGGACGGTGACGCCGACATTATTATCGGCACCCGTTCGGCGCTGTTCACGCCGATGAAGAACCCCGGCCTGATCATCATCGATGAAGAGCACGACGGTTCCTATAAACAGCAGGAAGGCCTGCGCTATCACGCCCGCGACCTGGCATTGGTCCGCGCACGCCAGGAAAACATCCCGATTGTCCTCGGCTCCGCCACGCCTTCGCTGGAAAGCCTGCACAACGCCTACACCGGTCGATACGGACTCTTACGCTTGAACGAGCGTGCCGGTGGCGCCAAACAGCCGCGGTTCCTGCGCCTGGACGTGAAAAGTCGTCCGCTGGACAGCGGCATTTCCGGGCCGATGCAGCAGGCCATCGGTCAGACGCTGGCCGCTGGCCAACAAGTGTTGGTGTTCCTCAACCGTCGCGGTTTTGCGCCCACGCTGCTGTGCCATGACTGTGGCTGGATGTCAGAGTGTCAGCGCTGCGATGCGCGAATGACCGTGCACCAGCGCTCAGGCGAACTGCGTTGTCACCATTGTGGCTACGTCGAACGCGTCCCTCGGCATTGCCCGAAGTGCGGCAAGGTCGATTTGCGGCCTGTCGGCGCCGGCACCGAGCGCGCCGAAGAACGATTGGGGATTTTGTTTCCGGACGTCCCGGTGCTGCGGGTCGACCGCGATAGCACTTCGCGCAAAGACGCCATGAATCAACTGTTCGCGACCATACAGAAGGGCCAGCCCTGCATTCTGGTGGGCACGCAAATGCTTGCCAAAGGGCATCACTTCCCGCGGGTGACGCTGGTGTCGATTCTCGATGCCGACGGCGGGCTGTTTTCCGGCGACTTCCGCGCCAGTGAGCGCATGGCGCAGTTGATCGTCCAGGTTGCCGGACGCGCGGGCCGGGCTGAAGAGCCGGGCAAAGTGATCATCCAGACCCACTTGGCCGACCATCCGCTGCTGGTGCAATTGACTGAACAGGGTTATTTCGCCTTTGCCGAACAGGCGTTGAGCGAACGTCGCTCGGCGGGGTTACCACCGTTTGCGCACTTGGCGCTGCTGCGGGCCGAAGCGCACAAACCGGGGCAAGCTGAAGGTTTTCTTGATGAGGCGTGCAGCGAGGCCGAGCGTTTGCTGGCCGAACAGAACCTGACCGGGATTGAACTGCTGGGGCCGGTGCCGGCGCCGATGGAACGCCGGGCCGGGCGTTATCGTGCGCAGTTGTTGCTGCAAGCGACGGCTCGGGCGCCGCTGCATCGACTATTAAGCAGCTGGCTGCTGGTGTTGGAGCAGATGCCGAGCGGGCGGGCGGTGCGTTGGTCCCTTGATGTCGATCCCGTGGATTTGTATTGATTGGTCGATCGCTATCGCGAGCAAGCTCGCTCCCACAGGGGATCTGCGGCGCTCACCCGATCAATGTGGGAGCGAGCTTGCTCGCGATGAGGCCCGAATAGTCACCACATATCCATAACCTGCCCGCTATAGTTGGCAAGCCCGTCTTCGCAACGGATAATGCCCAGTTTTTCCACTAGCGCATCCAGGCGCCGCCGCGCTTGCGGTCGAAAGAGAACACCATGAAAGACACCATTCGCCAGCTGATCCAACAAGCCATCACCCAACTCGTCAACGAAGGTGTGTTGCCTGAAGGCCTGTCGCCGGCGATCCAGGTGGAAAACTCCCGTGACAAGACTCACGGCGATTTCGCCAGCAACATCGCGATGATGCTGGCCAAACCGGCCGGCATGAAGCCGCGCGACCTGGCAGAGAAAATCATCGCCGCGCTGCCGGCTGATGAAAACGTCACCAAGACCGAAATCGCCGGTCCCGGCTTCCTGAACTTCTTCCAGAACACCCAAGCCCTGGCCACTCGCCTGGACGCCGCCCTGGCCGACGCCCACATCGGCGTGCGCAAGGCCGGCCCGGCGCAGCGCACTGTCGTCGACCTGTCGGCACCGAACCTGGCCAAAGAGATGCACGTCGGCCACTTGCGCTCGACCATCATCGGCGACGGCGTTGCCCGGGTGCTGGAGTTCCTCGGCGACGAAGTCATCCGGCAGAACCACGTCGGCGACTGGGGCACCCAGTTCGGCATGCTGATGGCTTACCTTCAGGAAAACCCGATCACCAGCGACGAGCTGTCGGACCTGGAAAACTTCTACCGCGCGGCCAAACAACGCTTCGACGAATCCGAAGAGTTCGCAGATCGCGCCCGTGGCCTGGTGGTCAAGCTGCAAGCCGGCGACCCGGGCTGCCTGGCGCTGTGGACCAAGTTCAAAGACATCTCGCTGTCGCACTGCCAGAAAATCTACGAACTGCTGAACGTCAAACTGACCATGGCCGACGTGATGGGCGAAAGCGCCTACAACGACGACCTGATCAACGTGGTCAACGACCTCAAGGCCGCTGGCCTGCTGGTCGAGAGCAACGGCGCCCAGTGCGTGTTCCTCGATGAGTTCAAGAACGCCGACGGCGACCCGCTGCCGGTGATCATCGTCAAGGCTGACGGCGGTTACCTCTACGCCACCACCGACCTGGCGGCCGTGCGTTACCGCAGTGGCAAGTTGAAGGCTGATCGCGCGCTGTACTTCGTCGACCAGCGTCAGGCCTTGCACTTCCAGCAAGTATTCCAGGTCGCGCGCCTGGCCGGTTTTGTGACGCATCCGATGGACATGGAACACATGGGCTTCGGCACCATGAACGGCGCCGACGGCCGTCCATTCAAGACCCGTGATGGCGGCACCGTGAAGCTGATCGACCTGCTGACCGAAGCCCAGGAACGTGCCTACAACCTGGTGAAAGAAAAGAACCCTACACTTGCCGAAGACGAACTGCGCAACATCGCCAAGGTCGTGGGCATTGGCGCGGTGAAATACGCCGACCTGTCCAAGCACCGCACCAGCGACTACAGCTTCAACTTCGACCTGATGCTGAACTTCGAAGGCAACACCGCGCCGTACCTGCTGTACGCCTACACCCGCGTGGCCGGCGTGTTCCGCAAACTCGGCAAGGACTTCAGTGAAGTCGAAGGCCAGATCGTCCTCGAAGCACCGCACGAACACGAGCTGGCGGCGAAGCTCGCGCAGTTCGGCGAAGTGCTGAACAACGTTTCCGACAAAGGCACGCCGCACATCCTGTGCACCTACCTGTACGATGTCGCCGGCCTGTTCTCCAGTTTCTATGAGAACTGCCCGATCCTCAGCGCCGACACCCCGGCGCAAATGCAGAGTCGTCTGCGCCTCGCCGCGCTGACCGGTCGCACACTCAAGCAAGGCCTGGAACTCTTGGGTCTGGAAACTCTGGAGCGTATGTAAGTTGGCTGCCAAGAAAAAACCTGCACCCAAGCGTGGCGCCAGCCGTTACCAAGCTCCTGCAAAGCAACCGATCCCGGGCTGGCTGTGGATGGCCATCGGCCTGACGGTCGGCGCGTTTATTGTGTTCCTGATGAAACTGGAACCGGGCAAGGGCAGCGAGAGCGTCAAGCGCGAGAAGATCGAGCAGCAGAAAGCCACCAAGATCGCCGAGGCCAACAAGACCCCGCCGAGCCCGACGCAACCGGTGAAGCCGAAGTACGACTTCTACACGTTGCTGCCGGAATCGGAAGTCATCGTGCCGCCGGATGCCGTGCCGGAGAAAACCCTGCCGACGCCACAAGTGCCGGCCATTCCGACGACGCCGGTTACGCCAGAGCAAGCGGCGAAGATCGATACCGCGCGCGCTCAGGCAGCACTGGCCGGGATTACTCCGCCACCTGCGCCACCGGTGTCCAAAGCGGCGCCAGTGACCAAGTTCTTCCTGCAGGCCGGTTCGTTCCGCAAGGAAGCTGACGCGGACAAGGTTCGGGCGCAGATCATCTTGCTCGGTCAGGCTGTGGCGGTTGAATCCGGCACCGTGAAAGACGAAACCTGGTATCGGGTATTGGTCGGACCGTTCAGCAACCGCGAGCAACTGACCACCGCCCAGAAACAACTGGCCGGCGCAGGGTTCAGCAACCTGTTGTTACAACAACGCCAAAGCCGATAAAGAACATGGCCTCACCGATTGTGTTGGGGCAGATGCCGCGGGCGGCCTGAAACATCGGGCTGCCCCATTCGCGAGCAAGCCCGCTCCCACACTGGATCTGTGTTGTTTGTAGGTTTGATGGCAAACGCAGAATCAATGTGGGAGCGGGCTTGCTCGCGAATGACGGCAGCACCCGCAACCCACCTCTTGCTGTCACCCCACCATTCGTCCCCTCTCCCTTCCTACAGTTGAAATACGCTCCACCACCCCCATATGAGTTGGCATAAGGCATTTTCGCCCCGCTGCGTGGAGACTCTCCCTTGACCACCATCGTTTCAGTTCGCCGCCACGGCAAAGTCGTCATGGGCGGCGACGGCCAGGTTTCTCTCGGCAATACCGTGATGAAAGGCAACGCGAAGAAAGTTCGCCGCCTGTACCACGGCCAGGTGATCGCCGGCTTTGCCGGGGCCACCGCTGACGCCTTCACCCTCTTCGAGCGTTTCGAAGGCCAGCTTGAGAAACATCAGGGCCACCTGGTTCGCGCCGCTGTCGAACTCGCCAAAGAATGGCGCACTGACCGCTCCCTCAGCCGCCTCGAGGCCATGCTCGCGGTCGCGAACAAAGACGCCTCTCTGATCATCACCGGCAACGGCGACGTGGTCGAACCTGAAGAAGGTCTGATCGCCATGGGTTCCGGCGGCGGCTACGCCCAGGCCGCCGCCAGCGCGCTGCTGAAGAAAACCGATCTGTCGGCCCGGGAAATCGTCGAAACCGCCCTCGGCATCGCCGGCGACATCTGTGTATTCACCAACCACACCTTCACCATTGAGGAGCAGGACCTCGCTGAGTAAGTCTGTTTTGGCCACCACGCCACGGCTCACTTTTACCTGAGGACCGCCAATTACTATGTCCATGACTCCCCGTGAAATCGTCCACGAACTCAATCGCCATATCATCGGCCAGGACGATGCCAAGCGCGCCGTCGCCATCGCGCTGCGTAACCGCTGGCGCCGGATGCAGCTGCCTGAAGAGCTGCGCGTTGAAGTCACGCCAAAAAACATCCTGATGATCGGCCCGACCGGTGTCGGTAAAACCGAGATCGCTCGTCGCCTGGCCAAACTGGCCAACGCACCGTTCATCAAGGTCGAAGCGACCAAGTTCACCGAAGTCGGCTATGTCGGCCGCGACGTTGAATCGATCATTCGTGACCTGGCCGACGCAGCGATCAAGCTGCTGCGCGAACAGGAAATGACCAAGGTTCGCCACCGCGCCGAAGACGCCGCCGAAGAACGCATCCTCGACGCCCTGCTGCCCCCGGCACGCATGGGCTTCAGCAACGACGACGCCGCACCGTCGGCCGACTCCAACACCCGTCAGCTGTTCCGCAAGCGCCTGCGCGAAGGTCAGCTGGATGACAAAGAGATCGAAATCGAAGTCGCCGAAGTGACCGGTGTCGATATCTCCGCGCCACCGGGCATGGAAGAGATGACCAACCAGCTGCAGAGCCTGTTCGCCAACATGGGCAAGGGCAAACGCAAGAGCCGCAAAATCAAGGTCAAGGAAGCACTGAAACTGGTGCGTGACGAAGAAGCCGGCCGCCTGGTCAACGAAGAAGAGTTGAAGGCCAAGGCGCTGGAAGCGGTCGAGCAGCACGGCATCGTGTTCATCGACGAAATCGACAAGGTCGCCAAGCGCGGCAACACCGGTGGTGTCGACGTGTCCCGTGAGGGCGTACAGCGCGACTTGCTGCCGCTGATCGAAGGCTGCACCGTCAACACCAAATTGGGCATGGTCAAGACCGACCACATCCTGTTCATCGCGTCCGGTGCGTTCCACCTGAGCAAGCCGAGCGATCTGGTGCCTGAGCTGCAAGGTCGCCTACCGATTCGTGTCGAACTCAAGGCGCTGACGCCTGAAGATTTCGAACGCATTCTCAGCGAGCCGCACGCGTCGCTCACCGAGCAGTATTGTGCCTTGCTGAAAACCGAAGGCCTGGTGATCGAGTTCCAGCCGGACGGCATCAAGCGCATTGCCGAGATCGCCTGGCAGGTCAACGAGAAAACCGAGAACATCGGTGCCCGTCGCCTGCACACACTGCTTGAGCGTCTGCTTGAAGAGGTGTCGTTCAGCGCCGGTGATCTGGCCAGCGCCCACGACGACAAGGCGATCCTGATCGACGCCGATTACGTCAATAGCCACCTCGGCGAATTGGCGCAGAACGAAGACCTGTCCCGTTATATCCTGTAAGCCATACTTACAAGTGAGCGCGGACCTGTGGGAGCGGGCTTGCTCGCGAAAGCGGTCTGACATTCAACATTGATGTTGAATGTTATGACCCCTTCGCGAGCAAGCCCGCTCCCACATTTGAACCGAGCTCGCCCACACAAATGGATTGCCGGTCATGACCCAACTCCCCACCGATATCAAACTGCACAAAGCCTCGAAAACCCTGTCGCTGAAATACGCGTCCGGCGAGGAACATCACCTGCCCGCCGAGTTCCTGCGCGTGCACTCTCCTTCCGCCGAGGTCCAGGGCCACGGCAAACCTATCCTGCAATTTGGCAAGATCGGCGTAGGCCTGACCAAGGTAGAACCGGCCGGTCAGTACGCACTGAAATTGACCTTCGACGACGGCCACGACAGCGGCCTGTTCACCTGGGAATATCTGTACCAGCTGGGCGTGCGCCAAGAGGATCTGTGGAACGATTATCTTGCCGAACTCAAAGCCGCCGGAAAGACCCGCGATCCGAACGAATCCATCGTCAAGCTGATGCTCTAAATCAGGCCTTTCGCTCATTAGAGGGCATTTTCTAATTCCATCTGTTTGAATGCTCCGCTTCCGGGCCGACGATTGGCCTGCTTGCGAAAAAAATTAAACTCGGGTAACCAATGGAGCTGGCAAGGTACCTGCAGTGCTCTCTGAACTAAAAAGCAGCGATGCAGAATTAACGGTCACCCGAGCAGTAGTACCTGGCATTGGCTGTGGACTGCACAGCTGGACCCAGGTACTCGTCTCAGGACAATGGAGCGTCGTAGATGAGTAACAAGAATAACGATGACTTGAAGTATCAGGCCTCGGAAAACACCTTGGGGCTGAATCCTGTCGTTGGGCTGCGTGGAAAGGATCTACTGGCTTCTGCTCGAATGGTGCTAAGGCAGGCCATCCGACAACCGATTCACAGCGCCAGGCATGTCGCCCATTTCGGTCTTGAACTGAAGAACGTGTTGTTCGGCAAGTCCGAGCTTCTACCGACAAGCGATGACCGTCGCTTCGCCGATCCGGCCTGGAGCCAGAACCCGCTCTACAAACGTTACTTGCAGACTTACCTGGCGTGGCGCAAGGAACTCCACGACTGGATCGGCGACAGCAACCTCTCGCCCAAGGACGTCGCTCGCGGGCATTTCGTGATCAACCTCATGACCGAAGCCATGGCCCCGACCAACAGTGCGGCCAACCCGGCGGCGGTCAAACGCTTCTTCGAAACCGGCGGCAAAAGCCTGCTCGACGGCCTGTCCCATCTGGCCAAGGACCTGGTGCACAACGGCGGTATGCCGAGCCAGGTCAACATGGGCGCGTTCGAGGTCGGCAAGAGCCTTGGCGTCACCGAAGGCGCGGTGGTGTTTCGCAATGACGTGCTGGAATTGATCCACTATCGGCCGACTACCGAGCAGGTGCATGAGCGCCCACTGTTGGTGGTGCCACCGCAGATCAACAAGTTCTATGTTTTCGACCTGAGCCCGGACAAGAGCCTGGCGCGCTTCTGCCTGCGCAACAATCTGCAGACCTTCATCGTCAGCTGGCGCAACCCGACCAAGGAGCAGCGCGAGTGGGGTCTGTCGACCTATATCGAAGCGCTCAAGGAAGCGGTCGACGTGGTCACCGCGATCACCGGCAGCAAAGACATCAACATGCTCGGCGCCTGCTCTGGCGGCATCACCTGCACTGCCCTGCTGGGCCACTACGCCGCGATCGGCGAGAACAAGGTCAACGCCCTGACGCTGCTGGTCAGTGTGCTGGACACCACCCTGGACAGCGACGTGGCACTGTTCGTCGACGAGCAAACCCTCGAATCCGCCAAGCGCCACTCTTATCAGGCCGGCGTCCTGGAAGGCCGTGACATGGCGAAAGTTTTCGCCTGGATGCGCCCCAACGACCTGATCTGGAACTACTGGGTCAACAACTACCTGCTGGGCAACGAGCCGCCGGTGTTCGACATCCTGTTCTGGAACAACGACACCACACGGTTGCCCGCAGCGTTCCACGGCGACCTGATCGAGTTGTTCAAAACCAACCCTTTAATCCGTCCTGATGCACTGGAAGTGTGCGGCACACCGATCAATCTGAAGCAGGTCACTGCCGACATCTTCTCCCTGGCCGGCACCAACGACCACATCACCCCGTGGAAGTCCTGCTACAAGTCGGCGCAACTGTTCGGTGGCAAGGTTGAATTCGTGCTGTCCAGCAGCGGGCATATCCAGAGCATTCTGAACCCGCCGGGCAATCCGAAATCGCGCTACATGACCAGCACAGAGATGCCGGTCAAGGCTGAGGAGTGGCAAGAGAACTCCACCAAGCACACCGATTCCTGGTGGCTGCACTGGCAGGCATGGCAAGCCGAGCGTTCGGGCAAGCTGAAGAAGTCTCCGGGCAGTTTGGGCAACAAGGCTTATCCGGCGGGCGAAGCTGCACCGGGCACCTATGTGCATGAGCGATAACTGACACACCTCGCCCTCCTGTGGGAGCGGGCTTGCTCGCGAAAGCGATTGATCATTCAACAGTGATGTCTACTGACATGACGCATTCGCGAGCAAGCCCGCTCCCACAGGGGATCGGGGGTGAAATTGAGACAGTGACCCACAGGGCCTGAAGCATGCCGCAACCGTTCATATTTCGTACCGTCGACCTGGATGGCCAGACCCTCCGCACGGCGGTACGCCCCGGCAAGCCTCACTTGACGCCCTTGCTGATTTTCAACGGCATCGGCGCCAACCTGGAGCTGGTGTTTCCGTTCGTCGCGGCGCTGGATCCCGACCTGGAAGTCATCGCCTTCGACGTCCCTGGTGTCGGCGGTTCGTCGACGCCAAGGCGACCCTATCGCTTTCCAGGCCTGGCGAAACTCACGGCGCGGATGCTCGACTATCTCGACTACGGGCAAGTCAATGTGATTGGCGTGTCGTGGGGTGGTGCCCTGGCCCAGCAGTTCGCTTACGACTATCCCGAGCGCTGCAAGAAACTCGTTCTGGCGGCCACGGCGGCTGGCACGGTGATGGTGCCGGGCAAGCCGAGAGTCCTGTGGATGATGGCCAGTCCACGACGCTACATCCAGCCGTCTCACGTGATTCGCATCGCGCCGATGATCTATGGCGGTGCGTTCCGTCGCGATCCAACCCTCGCCGCCAGCCATGCCGCCAAGGTCCGCTCGGCAGGCAAACTCGGTTACTACTGGCAGCTGTTCGCCGGCCTCGGCTGGACCAGCATTCACTGGCTGCACAAGATCCACCAGCCAACCTTGGTACTGGCCGGTGACGACGATCCACTGATTCCGTTGGTCAACATGCGGTTACTGGCCTGGCGGATTCCCAACGCCCAGTTGCACATCATCGATGACGGGCATCTGTTTTTGATTACCCGGGCCGAAGCAGTAGCACCGATCATCATGAAGTTTCTCGAGGAAGAACGTCAGCGTGCCGTGATGCATCCGCATCCGGCGCCATTGGGCGGCTAATCGGCCCTGGCTTTTGTTACAAAAAGGGGTCGGGAAGACGCAGCGCCGCGCAACATTCCGCAACAGCGTCTATGGTGTTCTGGTTCGGTGTATCTGTATTTGGCCTGAAGACGAAGGAGTGTTGATTCATGCGCGAAAAACCAGCGAGGGAATTTTTGCCCACTCCCGCCGCGTTCATCAACGCACAGAGTGCGATTACCGGCCTGCGTGGTCGGGATCTGTTTTCCACCCTGCGCAGCGTTGCCGCACATGGTTTGCGCAACCCGGTGCACACCGCCCGACACGCCTTGAAGCTGGGCGGTCAACTGGGCCGCGTACTGCTGGGCGAAACCCTGCACCCGACCAATCCGCAGGACAACCGCTTTGCCGACCCGGCGTGGAGCCTCAACCCTTTTTATCGCCGCAGTTTGCAGGCCTACCTGAGCTGGCAGAAGCAGGTCAAACACTGGATCGACGACAGCAACATGACCCCGGACGATCGCGCCCGGGCCCACTTTGCGTTCGCCTTGCTCAACGACGCCATGGCACCGTCCAACAGCCTGCTTAATCCGCTGGCGATCAAGGAGATCTTCAACTCCGGCGGCAACAGCCTGGTGCGAGGCATCAGCCACCTGGTCGACGACTTCCTGCACAACGACGGTCTGCCCAGACAAGTCACCAAGCAAGCTTTCGAGGTCGGCAAAACGGTCGCCACCACTACGGGCTCCGTGGTGTTTCGCAATGAGCTGCTGGAGTTGATCCAGTACAAGCCCATGAGCGAAAAGCAGTATTCCAAACCGCTGCTGGTGGTGCCGCCACAGATCAACAAGTACTACATTTTCGACCTGAGCCCGCACAACAGCTTCGTCCAGTTCGCCCTGAAGAACGGTTTGCAGACCTTCATGATCAGTTGGCGCAATCCGGATGTACGTCATCGCGAATGGGGGCTGTCGACGTACGTTGAAGCCGTGGAAGAAGCGATGAATGTGTGCCGGGCGATCACCGGCGCTCGCGAAGTCAATCTGATGGGCGCCTGCGCTGGCGGGCTGACCATCGCCGCCCTGCAAGGTCACTTACAGGCCAAGCGACAACTTCGGCGGGTTTCCAGCGCGACCTATCTCGTGAGCCTGCTCGACAGTCAGATGGACTCGCCTGCGACCCTCTTCGCCGACGAACAGACGCTTGAAGCAGCCAAGCGTCGCTCCTATCAGAAAGGCGTGCTGGATGGTCGCGACATGGCCAAGATCTTCGCCTGGATGCGCCCCAACGATTTGATCTGGAACTATTTCGTTAACAACTACCTGTTGGGCAAGGAGCCGCCGGCGTTCGACATCCTTTACTGGAACAACGACAACACACGTTTGCCGGCAGCCCTCCATGGCGACTTGCTGGACTTCTTCAAACACAACCCGCTGAGTCATCCGGGAGGTCTGGAGGTGTGCGGCACGCCGATCGACTTGCAGAAAGTCAACGTCGACAGCTTCAGCGTCGCGGGCATCAATGACCACATCACCCCGTGGGATGCGGTGTATCGCTCGACCCTGCTGCTGGGTGGCGAGCGACGCTTCGTGTTGTCCAACAGCGGCCATGTACAGAGCATTCTCAACCCACCATCAAACCCGAAAGCCAACTTCGTCGAGAGCACGAAGCTGAGCGGTGACCCACGGGCCTGGTATTACGACGCCAAGCAAGTCGACGGCAGTTGGTGGACTCAGTGGCTGGGCTGGATTCAAGAACGTTCAGGCGCGCTAAAAGAAACCCACATGGCGCTCGGCAACCAGAACTATCCACCGATGGAGGCAGCACCCGGTACTTACGTGCGTGTGCGCTGACGTTCAACGAACCATTAAGAAGACTGGATGAAAACCCGCGACCGGATTCTCGAATGTGCTTTGCAGTTGTTCAATCAGAAGGGCGAGCCGAACGTCTCCACCATGGAAGTTGCCAACGAAATGGGCATCAGCCCGGGCAACCTCTACTACCACTTCCATGGCAAGGAACCGTTGATTCTCGGACTGTTCGAGCGCTTCCAGGCCGAACTGGCGCCCCTGCTCGATCCGCCGGCCGATGTGGAACTTGCACCAGAAGATTACTGGCTGTTCCTGCACCTGATCGTTGAGCGCCTGGCCCATTACCGGTTTCTGTTCCAGGACCTGTCGAACCTCGCCGGGCGCTTGCCGAAACTGGCCAAGGGCATACGCAACCTGCTCAACGCGTTGAAGCGCACGCTGGCTTCGTTGCTCGCACGATTGAAGGCTCAGGGGCAATTGGTCAGCGATACCCAGGCGTTGGGGCAGCTGGTGGAACAGATCACCATGACGCTGCTGTTCTCGCTGGACTATCAGCGGATCCTTGATCGCGAGGGTGAGGTGAGATTGGTGGTGTACCAGATCATGATGCTGGTGGCGCCGCATTTGTTGCCGCCGATCAAGGTGGCGACGGAGCAACTGGCCCTTCAATACCTCGAAGAACACGAATAACCCCTGTGGGAGCGGGCTTGCTCGCGAAAGCGGTTTATTATTCAAAAATGATGTCGACTGACCCACCGCTTTCGCGAGCAAGCCCGCTCCCACAGTGGATCTGCGGTGTTCATTAATCTATGCATAAAAAAACGCCCGACCTTTGCAGGCCGGGCGTTTTCTTGAGCCCTGAAAATCAGGACTGACTGGTTGGCGTCGAAGGAGCTGGCGCGACAGTCGGGGTTACAGCAGGGGTCGGCGCAGTAGCGGAGTTCGATGCGCTGACCGGGGCCGGGGTTGCCGGTTTGGCGGCAGCCACTGCTGGTTTTGGTGCAGCCGCTTTCGGAGCTGCCGGCTTTTTCACCGCTGGTTTCTTCGCTGCGGCAGGTTTGGCCGCTGGCTTGGTAGCGGGTTTGGCCGCTGCAGTTTTGGCAGCCGGTTTAGCGGCTGGTTTTGCTGCTGCTTTGGCCGCTGGCTTGGCTGCTGCAGGTTTCGCTGCGGCAGTTTTGGCAGCCGGTTTAGCGGCAGATTTAGCCAGCGGTTTGGCAGCCGACTTCGCCGCAGGTTTGGCCGCTGCGGTTTTCGCCGCAACAGGCGCCACCTTGGCACCGGTGAGTCTTTCGATTTGCTTGGTCAGGGTATCGACCTTGCTGTGCAGCGCTTTGACTTCATTGCGGCTCGGTACACCCAGGCGCGAAATGGCGCTATTCAGACGCTTGTCGAAAGCCCCTTCCAGCTCATCCCACTTGCCCAGTGCGCGATCTTTCACGCCGCTGATGCGCGACTTGGCCGACGAAGCAGAGTCCTTGGCAGCATCGACTTTCTTGCCGACAGCGCTCTTGGTGAGCTTCTCGGCTTTCTCGCCGTCTTTAACCAATGTATCGAAGAGTTTGCTGCCGTCAGTGTCGATCTTCGAGTACACGCCTAGACCAGCCAGCCAGATTTTGCGGGAGTAGTCTTCGACTTTCCCGATCCACGAGCTGCCTTCTTTTTCAGTATTCTTTTTGCCAGCCATCCCGTTCTCCTTAAGATTTACGCGCGACGCGTTCGAGCAATGCCGTCAGCTCATCGAGCTTGGCAGAGAGTGTCTCAACGTCATGTTTAGACGGAATGCCGATACGATTCAAGGTACTTGCGACACGCGAGTCAAAAGCCTTCTCGACCTTGTCGAGTTGAAGTTCGACTTTACCTTTGAAAGTAGTGACTTCACTCTTGGCTTCATCGATCTCGGCATTGGCCGCTTCAAGTTTCTCGGCAACTACTTTTTTGCCTTGCTTTTCAACAACTTGACCAGCCTTGATCAACTCTTGAAAGTACTCGCTGCCCTCTTGGCCGACCTTAGTGTAGGCACCCAGGCCTGCCAGCCAGATCTTGCGGGCATAAGATTTAACGTCGCTCAGAGCAGTCGTCGAAGCGTCGATTTTTTTCTTCAAAATAACTTTGGCCATGGTGCACCTCACGCGCAGAAGGTTTGAGGAACTGCCCGCGAAAGAGTCGGGCTCAGGCACAAAGTAGTGAGAATAATTAGAAACGGCACCCTAACAACTGACATGAATCGGTGGTGCCTTTTGGAAAAGATCGCAGCCTCGTTTCACTCGACAGTTCCTACACCGTCGCCCCTGTAGGAGCTGTCGAGTGAAACGAGGCTGCGATCTTTTCGGCATCACGCCAACGCTTTATCGAGGGCCTTTTCGATTTCCGATTTGATGGTGCCGCTCATGGCCGACATCAACAGGCCAAGTTCGACATCGACCTTGATCGAATCCTCGCCCACATACACCGCGCCTTTCACACCGGAACGCTTGAGGTTCAGGGTGTCGCCGGACCATTGCGGCTCCAGGCCATATTGCTCGGACAGTTTCTGCGCCAACTTGTCGGCCTTCTCGCGGGCCGCTTCCTTACCCAGGCCGTGGGAACGCTCAACACTAATACGGGCCATCGAATGACTCCTGCTTTATGAATACTTTCCTGAAGCATCTTGACCGCTACTGCGGCAAAACGTCCCGGTGGTTACCTATCTTACCTGCAGCCTTGCCAAGACAAAGCAGGCCACCGGGATTAGAATGTCCCGCATTCTCTTTTGGTGACAGCGATATGACTGATCAGCGCAAAGGCAGCGATGCCGAACCCACCACTCACTTCGGCTTCAAAAACGTTCCGGAAAGCCAGAAAGCGGAAAAAGTCGCTGAGGTTTTCCACTCGGTAGCCGCCAAGTACGACTTGATGAACGACCTCCTGTCGGGCGGCATGCACCGTCTATGGAAGCGTTTCGCGATCGAGCTGTCGGGCGTTCGCACCGGTAACCGCGTGCTGGACATCGCCGGCGGTACCGGCGACCTGACCAAAAAGTTCTCGCACCTCGTTGGCCCGACCGGCCAGGTCGTGTTGGCCGACATCAACGAATCCATGCTCAAGGTCGGTCGTGACCGCCTGCTGGATCTGGGTGTGGCCGGCAACGTCGAATTCGTTCAGGCCGATGCTGAAAAGCTGCCGTTCCCGGACAACCATTTCGACTGCGTGACCATCGCTTTCGGCCTGCGCAACGTTACGCATAAAGAAGACGCCCTGCGTTCGATGCTGCGCGTGCTGAAACCGGGCGGCCGTTTGCTGGTGCTGGAGTTCTCCAAGCCAACCAACGCGCTGATGTCCAAAGCCTACGACGCCTACTCGTTCGCCTTCATGCCGCTAATGGGCAAGCTGATCACCAACGACTCGGAAAGCTATCGTTACCTGGCCGAATCGATCCGCATGCACCCGAATCAGGAAACCCTGAAGTCGATGATGGTCGAGGCCGGTTTCGACCGCGTGACCTACCACAACATGACCGCAGGCATCGTCGCCCTGCACCGTGGCATCAAACCCTGATGTTGCTGGCCGGCCTGCTCGCCAGCGTTGAACTCGGTCTGAACCGGGTGCTGCGTCTCGACAGCACGGCGCTGCCGCGGCTGGCGCATTTGAGTGGCAAGGTGATTGCGGTCGATTGCCGCAGCCCGGCGCTGCAAGTGTTCATCCTGCCCAGCGACGAAGGCTTGATGCTGGCCTCCCACTGGGAAACCGGCGCCGACTGCACCTTGCGTGCACCGGCCTCCAGCCTGCTGAAACTGGCAATGAGCAAGGACAAGACTTCGGTCCTGCATGCTCCTGAAGTCGAACTCGACGGCGACAGCGGCGTGCTGCTGGAGCTGGCAGCGATCCTTCAGGACCTTGAACTGGACTGGGAGTACGAACTCTCGCGCTGGCTGGGACCTGTCGCCACGCAACTGCTCGGCGGTCACCTGCGTAGCCGCGCACGCTTTTATCAGCAAGGGTTCGCCAGCCTGAATCAGAACCTTGGCGAGTACCTGGCCGAAGAATCGCGCACCCTCGTCGGTCAGCGCGAAGCCGAAGCCCGTTTCAGTGAACTGGACCAGATCAAACTCGACCTGGAACGTCTCGAGGCGCGTTTTGAGCGCCTTTCCCGATCCCTCGACCCAAGCGATAACGCATGAAGCTGCTTGCCGTCCGCCGTTTGTTGCGCATCCAGCGCGTTGTGATTCGCTACCGCCTCGATGACCTGTTGTTCACCCTGCCACTGCCGTGGTTTCTGCTGGCGCTGCGCTACGCCTTGCCGTGGCGCTGGTTCCCGCGCAAGACGCTGGACCTGAGCCGTGGCGCGCGATTGCGCTTGGCGTTGCAGGACTTGGGACCGATTTTCATCAAGTTCGGGCAAATCCTGTCCACCCGCCGCGACTTGCTGCCGGAAGACATCGCCGATGAGCTGATGAAGCTGCAGGACCGCGTGCCGCCGTTCGACTCGCAAGTGTCGGTGAAGTTGATCGAAGAACAACTCGGCAAGAAAATCAGTGAAGTCTTCAGCCGTTTCGACGTCGAGCCGCTGGCTTCCGCCTCGGTGGCGCAGGTGCATGCCGCGCAGTTGAAAACCGGCGAAGAAGTGGTGGTCAAGGTCATCCGCCCGGGCCTCAAACCAATCATCGCGCAGGATCTGGCGTGGCTGTTCATCCTCGCCCGCGCCGCCGAAAAGCTTTCGGCCGACGCGCGCCTGCTGCACCCGGTGGACGTGGTCCTGGACTACGAAAAAACCATCTACGACGAACTCGACCTGCTGCGGGAGGCGGCCAACGCCAGCCAGTTGAAGCGCAACTTCGAAGGCTCGCCGCTGCTGTACGTGCCGCAAGTCTATTGGGACTGGTGCCGGCCGAAAGTGCTGGTGATGGAGCGCATCTACGGCATTCAGGTCACCGACCTGACAACCTTGGCCGACCAGCGCACCGACATGAAAATGCTCGCCGAACGTGGCGTCGAGATCTTCTTCACCCAGGTGTTCCGCGACAGCTTCTTCCACGCCGACATGCACCCCGGCAACATCTTCGTCAGCACCGTGAACCCGTGGAGCCCGCAGTACATTGCGATCGACTGCGGCATCGTCGGCAGCCTGACCCCGGAAGACCAGGACTACCTGGCGCGCAACCTGTTCGCGTTCTTCAAGCGTGACTACCGTCGTGTGGCGCAATTGCACATCGATTCGGGCTGGGTGCCGGCGGAAACCAAACTCAACGAATTCGAGGCGGCGATCCGCACCGTGTGCGAGCCGATCTTCGAAAAACCGTTAAAAGATATTTCTTTCGGCCAGGTGCTGATGCGCCTGTTCCAGACCGCCCGGCGCTTCAACATGGAAGTGCAGCCGCAGCTCGTATTGCTGCAAAAAACCCTGCTGAACATCGAAGGCCTGGGTCGTCAGCTGTACCCGGACCTCGATTTGTGGAACACCGCCCAGCCGTTCCTCGAACGCTGGATGCGTGAGCGCGTCAGCCCCAAAGCCTTGCTCGGCAACGTGCAGAGCCAGTTCGAGCAGTTGCCGCACCTGGCCAACATGGCCCGCGACCTGCTCGAGCGCATATCCCAGCCTCACGCCTACGACCCGCCACCACCGTGGCACCGCCGCAAGGACGATTGGCTGCTGCGACTGCTCGGCTGTGCGCACCTGGCCGGCGGCACAATACTCGCTGCCGGTGGGCCGCTGAACGAACTGGGTCATTGGCCGGCCGGCATCATGGTGGCGGTTGGTTTGTATCTGGTCGTTCGCCGATAGCCAGCGCCCCCGCACGCTGGCACACTGTTTCAACGCTTGGTTCTACTAATGAAGTGTGGAACCCGCTGTCGGAGTCGAAGATGAAAAACTGGCTGGACGAGATCAAGTGGGACGCCGATGGCCTTGTGCCGGCGATTGCCCAGGATCACAAGACTGGGCGCGTCCTGATGATGGCCTGGATGAACCGTGAAGCGCTGGAACTGACCGTTGCCGAGAACCGCGCCATTTACTGGTCACGTTCCCGCGGCAAGCTGTGGCGCAAGGGCGAAGAGTCCGGCCATGTGCAAACCCTGCATGAGATGCGTCTGGACTGTGACGCCGACGTCATCATCCTGATGGTCGAGCAGATCGGCGACATCGCTTGCCATACCGGCCGTCAGAGCTGCTTCTACCGCGTCTTCGAGAACGGCGACTGGAAAACCGTCGACCCGGTCCTGAAAGATCCGCACGCCATCTATAGCGCAGGACACACCCATGAGTGACACTCTGACCCGTCTGGCCCAAGTGCTGGAAGAGCGCAAAGGCGCCGCCGCCGACAGCTCGTATGTCGCCAGCCTGTACCACAAGGGCCTGAACAAGATTCTGGAAAAAGTCGGCGAAGAGTCGGTCGAAACCATCATTGCCGCCAAGGATGCCGCCATCAGCGGTGACTGCAGCGATGTGATCTACGAAACCGCCGATTTGTGGTTCCACAGCATGGTCATGCTCGCCCAACTGGGGCAGCATCCACAGGCTGTACTCGATGAACTGGACCGTCGTTTCGGTCTGTCCGGACACGCCGAGAAAGCCTCGCGCCCGTCCGCCTGAACAACTATTAGAGAGGAGCAGCAACATGGGCATTTTTGACTGGAAACACTGGATCGTCATCCTGGTTGTTGTCGTGCTGGTGTTCGGCACCAAGAAACTGAAAAACCTGGGCACTGACGTGGGTGAGTCGATCAAGGGCTTCAAAAAAGCCATGAACGATGAAGACAAGCCAGCTGACCCGACGGTAACCCCGGCCCAACCGGTTCCACCCGTTCAGCCACAGACCACACAGTCTGTGAACCAGCCGCACACCATCGATGTGCAGGCGCAAAAAGTCGAAGAGCCGATCCGCAAAGACGTGTGAGCACTGACTAATGTTTGGTATCAGCTTCTCTGAACTGCTGCTCGTCGGCCTCGTGGCCCTGCTGGTGCTGGGCCCTGAGCGTCTGCCGGGTGCTGCGCGCACCGCCGGCCTGTGGGTCGGCCGTCTGAAGCGCAGCTTCAACGCGATCAAACAGGAAGTTGAACGTGAAATCGGTGCCGACGAGATTCGTCGGCAGCTGCACAACGAGCACATTCTGTCGCTGGAACAGGAGGCGCGGAAGATTTTCACGCCGACTCAGCAGGAGGCTACACCGGTTCAGCCGGTTGAACCGGTGGCGGAGCAGACGATTCATGCTCCAGTCGCCGAGCCAGCACCTGTGGTAGCGGCTGTCGAATCCGCGCCCGTTGTTGCAGTGCCCCCGGTTGAACCCGTTACGCCTGCGGCTGCGCCTGTTGCGCCGACCCCACATGACCCAACATTGCCGCCGCGAGCCCCATGAGCGATCTCCCTGAAAACGACCAGCACATGCCGCTGGTTTCGCACCTCACCGAGTTGCGTACCCGTCTGCTGCGTTGTGTAGCGGCGATCTTCATCATCTTCGCCGGGTTGTTTGCCTTTACCCAGCAGATCTACACCTTCGTCTCCACGCCGCTGCGCGCGTACCTGCCGGCCGGCGCGACGATGATCGCCACCGACGTGTCGTCGCCGTTCCTGACGCCGCTGAAGCTGACCATGATGGTCTCGCTGTTCCTGGCGATCCCGGTGATCCTGCATCAGATCTGGGGCTTCATCGCACCGGGCCTGTACAAGCATGAGAAGCGCATCGCGGTGCCATTGTTGATGTCCAGCATCGTGCTGTTCTACACCGGCATGGCGTTCGCCTATTACCTGGTGTTCCCGTTGATCTTCAAGTTCTTCGCCGCCGCCACCCCGGCCGGCGTGGAAATGATGACTGACATCACCAGCTACCTCGACTTCGTCATGACGCTGTTCTTCGCCTTCGGCGTGGCGTTCGAAATCCCGGTGGCCGTGGTGCTGCTGGTGTGGATCGGCGTGGTCGACGTCAAATACCTGAAGAAAATCCGCCCGTACGTGGTCATCGGCTGCTTCGTGGTCGGCATGATCCTGACGCCACCGGACATCTTCTCGCAGACACTGTTGGCGGTACCGATGTGGCTGCTGTTTGAAATCGGCATCCTGTTCGGGAGCCTGATCAGCAAGCGCGGCGAGCACCCTGACGACCAACCGGCCGACGATCACAACGACCAGCCACCAGCGACTCAACCGTGAACCTGCTGCTGCTCGAAGAGGCCGACTTCATTGCGGCCGACCGGGCGATCCTGCGTGATCGCCGGTTGACGCACATGCAAGAAGTCCACCGCTCGGTTGTCGGCGACAGCCTGCGGGTCGGGCGTATCGGCGGGCTGATGGGCTCGGCCGAACTGCTGCGCCTGGACGCCGATGAAGCCGAATTGCGCGTCACCCTCGACCAGCCAGCACCCGCCAAGCTGCCACTGACCCTGATACTGGCCCTGCCACGCCCGAAAATGCTGCGTAGGGTGTTTCAGACCGTGGCGGCCATGGGTGTGCCACGAATCATTCTGGTGAACAGCTATCGCGTCGAGAAGAGCTTCTGGCAAACCCCGTTCCTGGAGCCCGAGGCGATTCGCGAGCAGTTGATCCTCGGCCTCGAACAGGCCCGGGACAGTGTGTTGCCGGAAATCGTCATTGAGAAACGCTTCAAGCCGTTCGTCGAAGACCGTCTGCCGGCAATCACCGAGGGCACCCTCGGCCTGGTCGGCCACCCCGGCCATTACCCGCCCTGCCCTCGTGGCCTGGCCGAACCGGTGACCCTGGCCATCGGCCCCGAAGGGGGCTGGATTCCTTACGAAATCGACCTGCTCGGCAAGGCCGGCCTGCAACCGGTACAGCTCGGCGACCGAATCCTGCGGGTCGAAACCGCCGTCACTGCGCTGCTCGCCCGCCTCTTCTGACACCGCACCACCCTGTGTAGGAGCTGCCGAAGGCTGCGATCTTTTGATCTTGATCTGTGCCGATCTCGCGGCTGCCAGGATCAAAAGATCGCAGCCTTCGGCAGCTCCTACAGATTCTCGTCATCCGGCCGATACAGTTCCCATAAAACCAATGAGTGGTCCTGGGGAGTAGCAGCATGTACCGATGGCTAGCCGAGAAACTGGGGAACGTCAGCGTCAATCGCAAACTGGGTGTCGGCTTCGGTCTGGTGCTGCTTCTTACCTTGTTGATCACCTTCACCGGCTGGACCGGCCTGAGCGGCGTGATGAGTCGCGGCGATAAGCTGGGGTTTATTGCCAGCCTCAATGACTTGACCAAAGACCTGCGCGTGGCCCGCCTGGAATACGAAATGCGTCGGGGCGAACAAGGCCCCGGTGCGGTCAACGACCTGCTTGGCCAACTCGATACCGGCCTGAAAACCGCGCGCACGTTGATCGAACAACCGGCCGACGTGGCCATGATCGACCAGCAACTGGCCGCTGTCAGTGAGTACAAACAAGCCTTCACCGCCATGACCCAGGCCGGTGCCACCCGCGAAGACGCCCGCGGCAAACTCGGCGCCACCGCCGACAACGCCGTGGCCCGTGTCGCCGAAGTCGAAAAATCCATGCTGCAAGGTGACAGCGTCGCCGATTTCAACAGCGTGATCGACCTGAGCAAACTGATCCAGCAAGCGCGCTTCCAGGTGCGCGGTTACACCTACAGCGGCAAAACCGAGGCCGAGCAACCGGCGCTGGACGCCATCGACAACGCGCTGAAAAACCTCGAAAGCCTGCCCTCCAAACTGCCGGAACAGCACATCGCCAACCTGCAGCAGGCCACTGACTCGCTCAAGGCCTATCGCGCCGCCGTCAGCCAGTTCCGTGACTCTCAGGTTGCCAGCGCTGCCGCGCTCAAACGCATGGCCGTACAAGGCGACATCCTGTTCGACGCCAGCAAAAAACTCACCGTGTCGCAAACCATCGTCCGTGACACCGATGCCGCGCACGCCAAAAACCTGTTGCTGCTGGCCACCGTCCTGGCGCTGGCCTTCGGCATGCTTGCCGCTTGGGCCATCACTCGCCAGATCGTGATTCCCCTGAGCCAGACCCTCAAAGTGGCGGAGCGCGTTGCTGCCGGCGACCTGACCCAAAACCTTATCTCTGAACGTCAGGACGAACTCGGCCAGCTACAGCGCGCCATGCAAAGCATGACCCTGGGCCTGCGCGAGTTGATTGGCGGCATCAGTGACGGCGTCACGCAAATCGCCAGTGCCGCCGAAGAGCTGTCGGCAGTCACCGAGCAGACCAGCGCCGGGGTCAACAGCCAGAAGGTCGAGACCGACCAGGTGGCCACCGCCATGAACGAAATGACCGCCACCGTTCAGGAAGTCGCGCGTAACGCCGAAGAAGCGTCCGAAGCCGCCGTCGCCGCCGACCAGCAGGCCCGCGAAGGTGACAAAGTGGTCGGCGAAGCCATCGCCCAGATCGAGCGTCTGGCCAAGGAAGTCGGCAACTCCACCGAAGCCATGGGTCATCTCAAACGCGAAAGCGACAAGATCGGCAGCGTGCTCGACGTGATCAAATCCGTGGCCCAGCAAACCAACCTGCTGGCGCTCAACGCCGCCATCGAGGCCGCCCGTGCCGGTGAAGCCGGACGTGGTTTTGCGGTGGTCGCCGACGAAGTCCGCAGCCTGGCCCAGCGCACCCAGAAGTCCACCGAAGAAATTGAAGAGCTGATCATCGGCCTGCAAACCGGCACCCAGCAAGTGGCGACCATCATGGACAACAGCCGCAGCCTGACCGACAGCAGCGTCGAACTGACCCGCCGCGCCGGTGGCTCGCTGGAAAGCATCACCCGCACCGTGTCGGCGATTCAGTCGATGAACCAGCAGATCGCCGCTGCTGCCGAACAGCAAAGCGCGGTGGCCGAAGAGATCAACCGTAGTGTGCTGAACGTGCGCGACGTGTCCGAGCAGACCTCGGCCGCCAGTGAAGAGACCGCGGCGTCCAGCGTTGAGCTGGCACGGTTGGGGACGCATCTGCAGATGCTGGTGGGACGGTTCAAGGTTTAAGGTGATACGAATGCCTCGGTTCGCTTGGGACCGAGGTGATGCCATCGCGAGCAAGCTCGCTCCCACAGGGGATATGTGTCGATCATAAAACCAATGTGGGAGCGGGCTTGCTCGCGAATGCGGTTCCGCAGGCGCTGAGGTTAGAGAACCTGGCGCAAGAAGGCCTGAGCCCGCGGATCCTTCGGCGCATCGAAGAATTCGGCCGGTGAAGCGTCTTCCAGCAATTTACCGTGATCGAAAAACAGCACCCGATCCGCCACTTCCCGGGCAAAGCCCATTTCGTGGGTGACGCAGACCATGGTCATGCCTTCCACGGCCAACGTTTTCATCACGTCCAGCACTTCGCCGACCATTTCCGGGTCGAGCGCCGAGGTCGGCTCATCGAACAGCATGACCTTCGGCTCCATCGCCAGTGCCCGGGCGATGGCCACGCGCTGCTGCTGACCACCGGAAAGACGCGACGGAAACTCGTTGGCTTTCTGCGCAATGCCGACTTTCTCCAGCAACGCCAAGGCCTTGGCCTCGCGCTCCTTCTTGCCGCGCTTGCGCACGACTTTCTGGGCCAGACAGAGGTTTTCCAGCACGGTCATGTGCGGGAACAGGTTGAAATGTTGGAACACCATGCCGACTTCGCGGCGGTAAGCATTCACATCGGTTTTCGGGTCGGCCAGTTGCAAGCCATCGATGCTCACCGAGCCCGAATCAAACTCTTCCAGGCCGTTGAGGCAGCGCAGGAAGGTCGACTTGCCGGAACCGGACGGGCCAATCACCACCAGCACTTCGCCCTTGGCCACGTGCGTCGAGACGTTATCCACTGCGCGAACCACGTGGCCGCGGGTGTCGAAAACTTTTACCAGATCGCGGACTTCAATCACTTTGCGCGAGCCTCCGCTCAAGCCGGCTGGCGATTTTCGACAGCGGCAGGTTGATCAACAGGTACAGACCGGCCACGCAGAACAGGATTTCGAACGGCGAGAACGAGGTGGTGATGACTTCGCGGCCGCTTTTGAGCAGCTCGGTAATGGCGATCACCGACACCAGCGAGGTGTCCTTGACCAGACTGATGAACTGGCCGGCCAGCGGTGGCAGCACTCGTTTGAACGCTTGCGGCAGCACCACGTGGCGCATCGACTGACCAGCGCTCAGACCCAGGGAGCGCGCGGCTTCGTTCTGGCCACGGGCGATGGATTGAACGCCGGAACGGATGATTTCCGCCACATAAGCGCCGGTGAACAGCGACAGCGCGGCGATCCCGGCGAACTCCCGGGAGAGGTTCATCACGGTGCCGATGAAGAAGTAGAAAATGAAGATCTGCACCAACAGCGGCGTACCGCGGACCAGTTCGACGTAGATCGTCGAGAGATCGCGCAGAGTCGGGTTGTTCGACAGTCGGCACAGGCCCGTGGCGAGGCCGATCAGCAGACCGAGCACACCTGAAACCACGGACAACCACAAGGTAGTCCAGAGCCCCCACATCAGCGGTCCGGCGGCCCAGTGGCGGGTCACGCCAATCACGTCGCCTTCGGCCACGTCATCACCTTGGGCGACTTGCAGGCTGTTGTCGTCGACGGTCAGGTGCTGCTCTGTACCGGCATCATTGCGCAGGGTGACTTCAGCCTTGTCGCCCTTGCGCACCAGTTCGCTGACGGTGGAGATATCGGCGGCACGCTGGGATTCTTCGGCGTGATAGGCGAAGTATTGCGGCACACGGTTCCAGCGCCATTCGTAGGACATCAGCGAGGTGGCGTAATACAACGCGCCGGCCAGGCCGATCAGCAGCAGCACGGTTAAAACGTGCCACGGCCATTGGGCTTTTTTCTGTTTCATCTGTAAGCAGATTCCGAAATTTGTGTCGCCAAGGAGGACGCCATCGCGAGCAAGCTCGCTCCCACAGTTGACCGAGTTGCTGGATAAGTACGCGGTTAAATGTGGGAGCGGGCTTGCTCGCGAATGGAGCGACGCGGTCTAACTGACCGAGCCTTATTCCATGTCCTTGAGCCAAGCGGTGTCTTTGAACCACTTGTCATGGATGCGATCGTAGGTGCCGTCTTCGTGGATCTGGCGCAGGAAGTTGTTGATGAAGTTGATGCTGTCGTAGTCACCCTTCTTCAGACCGAAGGCCAAAGGCTCGTAGGTGAACGGCTTGTCGAGGAACACCAGTTTGCCGGCACCGACCTTGCTCACCGCCACGACGTTGTAAGGCGCGTCGTAGATAAAGGCGTCGGCCTTGCCGTTGACCACGTCGAGCACGGCTTCCTGCTCGTTGTCGTAGCCGTGGTAGTTGGCCTTGGATATAAGCTTCTTGGCGACCATCTCGCCGGTGGTGCCAAGCTTGGAAGTGATGCGGTAGTCGGCGGTGTTCAGGTCTTTATAGGACTTGATAGTGCCTTCCAGTTCCTTGCGGATCAGCAGGGTCTGGCCCACCACGATGAACGGTTCGCTGAAGTTCAGGCGCAGGTTGCGTTCCTGGGTCAGGGTCATGCCGCTGCCGATCATGTCGAACTTGTCGGTGAGCAAGGCCGGAATAATGCCGTCGTAGCCGGTGGAAACCATCTCCAGCTTGACGCCCATGGCCTTGGTCATGGCTTTGAGGATGTCGACTTCGAAGCCGATGATCTCGCCACGCTTGTTGGTCATTTCGAACGGCATGTAGGTCGGGTCCATGCCGACTTTCAGCGTGCCGCGCTTGACCGCGTCATCGATGGCACCGGCGTGCGCCGCGTTGACTGCAACCAATGCCGTGACGCCGACCAGCAGCATCGAGAGATACTTCTTCATCATCAAGTCCCCAAAACCATCGCGTTGTGAGGCGCGCAAACCGCAGGTTTTCCTTGGAAAACCGGCAGATACGAACAGAAAGTTGTCCGGGCGCACCAATTCGGGGACGGATGCTAACGCACTCGTTCGTTTGCACAAGGGTTTGGGTGGGATTTGTTGTTTCGGAGGACGGAAAGCAAAAGATCGCAGCCTTCGGCAGCTCCTACAGATGTACACCATGTAGGAGCTGCCGAAGGCTGCGATCTTTTTGAAGCGCCCCCGATCTCAAAGGATGCGGGGGGATTTCATCAGGCCAACTGAGGCTGCACACTCAGCGGCTTGAGCGGCAACAGCGGCGCATGGGGATCGGCCTTCACCGATTTACGCCACGCCTCCAGCCACTCGGGGTGAGCTTCGTTCCAGATCTGCTCATGCAGACGACCCAGTGCTACCGGGTCACTGAGCAGTTCCACGCGCTCATTGTTGTTCAGACCCTCAGGCCCGGCTTTCAGCGCATGACGCACCCGTTCGATCCGCAGCCACTCGATCGGCTCGGCCTGACGGTGACGGGACGTCGCCAGCGAGCACGCCAAGGCGTTCTGCTGTGGATCGACCACTGCCCGGACAAAGCCGTCGTTCAGCGCATGCCAACGGTTTTCGTGGGTGTACTGGTCGGTCGCCAGCAACGCCTGTGGCGGATTGTATTCCTCAGGGATCAGGAACAGGCTTTCGTCACGGGACTTGAGGCCCAAGCCGACTCGACTGGAGATCACCGACACCGGAATCGACAGCATCAACGAACCGACGATCGGCACCAGCCACCAGAGGAAGCTCGGGTTCAGCCAGATCACCAACAGGGCCCAGAAGAAGCCCAGCAAGGTTTGCGGACCGTGGCGTTTGACCGCTTCGCTCCATGGCGTGGAGTCGTCGTCACGTTGCGGCGAGTTCCAGGTCGCGGCCCAGCCGAGGAACGCGGCGAGCACGAAGCGGGTGTGGAAAATCATCCGCACCGGCGCCAGCAGCATGGAGAACAGCATCTCCAGCAGCATCGACAACGTCACCTTGAACTTGCCACCGAACTCTTTCGCGCCCTTGGCCCAGATCAGGATGATGCTCAACAACTTCGGCAAGAACAGCAGCACGACGGTGGTCGAGAACAGCGCGATCGCCTTGTCCGGGTGCCATTGTGGCCACAACGGATAGAGCTGGCGCGGCTCAAGGAAGTACTGCGGCTCCATCAGCGTGTTGACCGCCAGCAGCGCCGTCGACAGCACGAGGAAGAAGAACCACAACGGCGCCGACAAGTAAGACATCACGCCCGTCAGGAACACCGCACGGTGCACCGGGTGCATGCCTTTTACCAGGAACAACCGGAAGTTCATCAGGTTGCCGTGGCACCAGCGACGGTCACGCTTGAGTTCGTCCAGCAGGTTCGGCGGCAATTCTTCGTAGCTGCCCGGCAAGTCGTAGGCAATCCACACGCCCCAGCCGGCACGGCGCATCAGCGCCGCTTCAACGAAGTCGTGGGACAGAATTGCACCGGCAAACGCGCCTTTACCGGGCAACGGCGCCAGGGCGCAGTGCTCGATGAACGGCTTCATGCGGATGATCGCGTTGTGGCCCCAGTAGTGGGATTCGCCCAACTGCCAGAAGTGCAGACCGGCGGTAAACAGCGGACCGTACACGCGGGTGGCGAACTGCTGCATGCGTGCATACAGCGTGTCCATGCCAGACGCGCGCGGCGCGGTCTGGATGATCCCGGCGTCCGGGGTGGCTTCCATCAAGCGCACCAGACTGGTCAGGCAATCGCCGCTCATCACGGAGTCCGCGTCGAGCACGACCATGTACTTGTAATCACCGCCCCAACGACGGCAGAAGTCGTCGAGGTTGCCGCTTTTACGCTTAACGCGACGGCGACGGCGACGATAGAAGATCTTGCCGAAGCCCTTGGCTTCACGGCAGACGTCCAGCCAGGCTTGTTGCTCGGCGACGCAGATATCGGCGTCGTTACTGTCGCTGAGGACGAAGAAGTCGAAGCGATCCAGGTCACCCGTGGCCGCGACCGACTCGAAGGTCGCCCGCAGACCGGCAAACACCCGTGGCACGTCTTCGTTGCAGATCGGCATCACCAGAGCGGTGCGCGCGTCCTTGGGGATCGGCTCGTTACCGGCGCTTTTACCAGAAATGCGGTATTTGTCATGGCCTGTGAGCAACTCGAGGAAGCCCATCAGTGCCGTCCAGAAACCGGCCGACACCCAGCAGAACAGAATCCCGAACAGAATCAGGATGCTGGTTTGCAGCGCATACGGCAGTACTTGCGTAGCCGTTTGCGACAGCGGTTGATGCAGCACTTCGTTCAGGTCGACGAACGACCAGCCTTGGTACGGCATGATGCCTTTCATGTACCAGCCAGCAACGATGGTCTGGCCGAGCATCAGTATCAGCAGAATGTAGCGACGGATCGAACCGACGGTGCGCCAGCGAGCCGCCGGCAGCACATTTTCATCCTTCGGCGGGGCCGGCGGATTGGTGCGACCGGTCAGACGACGCCAGCCACGCACCAGAATGTTGGTGCGCCACGGCTCCGGCACGACTTTGGTCCGACGAATCGGCGGGGTTGCCCGCAGACAGACCCGGCCGCTGGCGTCGAGCACCAGCATTTCAGCGTCTGCCAGTTCTTCGGCGGTGTTCAGGGTCAGCCGACGACCCACCGAAGCTTGAGCAGCCTCGGTCGGCGCGTCGAACGTCGAGGACGAAAGGCGTTCATGCAATTCGCTGAAAGACTGGCAGCCCGCGAGTTCCGCGCGCTGCTCGTCGGTCATTGGTAGATGCGCCAGATACTCGGCAAGAGTCTCTGGCTGTACTTGAGAATTACTCATCGGCAGGCAACTGGTAGCTCCAGGTCTCGGTCAGGACTTCTTCAGTCGGTGCCGATTCCGGTGTGGCTGGGGCCGCGTCGGCAGCGACTGGCTGCTTGGCGTCTTTGTTGTCCTTGTCCTTGGAATCTGCGGCTGGCACGGCTCCAACCTGCTTGGTCTCAGCTTGCTTGGTTTCCTTGGCTTCCTTGGCTTCCCTGTCCAGCTTCTCCTGCTGCCGGGCGGCAATCTTGTCGGCCTTGGCGACGGACGAATTGGACGCGGGTACCGATGTTTTGGCCAGGTCGGCAGGCACGATGTTCTCGACCAGTGCAGCACGCATCTCGGTAGGCTTGCCCGGATCCTTGATCTTCATCCGTAACGTCAGGCGCCAGCCCTTGGTTTCAGGGTTGTAACGTACGCTGTTCTCGACCAACTCGGCATTCTCGCCAACGCTGACCTGACTGCGAACGTCCGCAGTTTCCGGCAATGCCGCAAGGGACGGGCCTTCGAAGTCCACCAGATAAGCAACGCTACCGTCCGGCTGACGAATCAGGTTGGACTGTTTAACGTCGCCCGTAGAACGCAGGGTCTGTTGAACCCAGGCGCTGTCCGGTGCGTGAAGTGCAGCTTCGTCGATGGTCCAGTGCATGCGGTAAGCAACATCCAGGGACTGGCCAGGCTCAGGCAGTTTTTCCGGACTCCAGAACGCAACGATATTGTCGTTGGTTTCGTCCGCAGTCGGAATCTCTACCAGATCGACGGAGCCCTTGCCCCAATCGCCTTCTGGTTCGATCCAGGCACTTGGGCGCTTGTCGTAGCGGTCGTCGAGGTCTTCGTAGTGGCTGAAGTCGCGGCCACGTTGCAGCAGGCCGAAACCGCGCGGGTTCTCGATCGAGAAGTTGCTCACCGCCAGGTGTTTCGGGTTGTTCAGTGGGCGCCAGATCCATTCGCCATTGCCGGCATGGATCGACAGGCCGCTGGAGTCGTGCAATTCGCGACGGTAGTTCAGCACTTTCGACGGTTGATTGGCACCGAACAGGAACATGCTGGTCAGCGGCGCAACGCCAAGCTTGGTGACCTTGTCACGCAGGAACATCTTGGCCTTGACGTCGACAACGGTGTCGCTGCCCGGACGCAGGGTCAGGCGATAGGCACCGGTAGCGCGTGGCGAATCCAGCAGGGCGAAGATCACCAGGTGCTTGTCACCCGGCTTCGGCTGTTGAATCCAGAACTCGGTGAAACGCGGGAATTCTTCGCCGGACGGCAAAGCGGTATCGATGGCCATGCCGCGAGCGGACAAGCCATAGGTGTGACCCTTGCCGACAACGCGGAAGTAACTCGCGCCGAGCATGGTCATGATTTCGTCTTGCTTGTCAGCCTTGTTGATCGGGTACAGCACACGGAAACCGGCATAACCCAGTTGTTCGGTGGCTTTAGGATCGAACTTCACGTCGCCGAAATCGAAACGACTTGGGTCGTATTTGATCTCTTCGACGGTGTTAGCTGTGATTTCGTTGATTTTCACCGGCGTATCGAAATGCATACCCTGGTGATAGAACGACAGCTTGAACGGGGTTTTCTGATCGGCCCACTCGGCTTTTTCGGTCAGGAAGCGAATTTTTTGATAGTCCGCGAATTTCATCTCGCGGAACTCGTTCGGCAGGTTACTGCGCGCAGCTTCGTATTTCTGCCCGGCCAGCTCTTTTGCCTTGACCGATACATCATCCAGATTGAATGCCCAAAGCTGACCGGCGCTGAGCAGGCAGAGCAGTGCAGAGCCCGCTACCAGAGCGCTTCGTAACCGTTTGGCAGACAATTTTGCATTACAGGGACTAACAATCACGAGCAACCCTCGCCGAAAACAGATCAAAAAACCAACGGCCAGTTAAAGTGCCTGTGGGGTGCGCGGCATGGAAAAACCGACCCTACAGACCACTCTTGCCAAGTTGGCGAGCATTGTTCCGACTCCTATGGGGCTAAATGATTCCCCAAGAGGTCCAGGACAAGTCTCTACCTAAGTCAAAATGGACCAACGAACGCTGATCCCCGTAGCGCGCGATTATCTAGTAGGCCGCGTTACAACGCATCAGGGGTAACAAAGTATTTATCGCGAAAAACGCCTGTTTTCAGTCGAAAAGCTCTTAAAAACATGTTTCAAGCGCTTTCAGGTCTGTAACAGGAAGGTTACCGGGCCGTCGTTGACCAGGTGCACCTGCATATCCGCGCCGAATCTACCTGATGCCACAGTGCCATGCACCTGTTTCGCCTTACCTAATAGATAGTCGAAAAGCTCCTCGCCCAGGGCCGGAGGGGCAGCGGTCGAAAAACTCGGACGCAACCCGCTCTTGGTATCAGCGGCCAGGGTGAACTGTGAGACCAGCAGCAACCCACCGCCTACATCCGCCAAGGACAGATTCATCTTGCCCTCGGCGTCACTGAACACACGATAGTTAAGCAGTTTCTGCAGAAGTTTGTCGGCGCTGGCCCGAGTATCCTCGGGCTCGACCGCCACCAGCACCAGCAAACCCTGATCGACGGCGCCAACCACCTCCCCCGCTACCTCGACTCGCGCGCCACGCACGCGTTGCAGCAGGCCCTTCATGCTTCTTCAGGGGCCAGGTCGAGCAGACGATGGGCCATCTGATCGGCGGCGCGAACCAGTGCGTCAGTAATGCCAGGTTCGGAGGCGGCATGGCCGGCGTCACGGATCACCTGCAATTCACTGTTCGGCCAGTTCTGATGCAGCTCCCAGGCGTTATCCAGCGGGCAGATCACGTCGTAGCGACCGTGGACGATCACGCCAGGCAAATGGGCGATCTTGCCCATGTCGCGGATCAGCTGGTTGGGCTCAAGGAACGCATTGTTGGTGAAGTAGTGACATTCGATGCGGGCAATCGACAGTGCGCGCTGTGGCTCGGAGAAACGATCGACCACCATCGGGTTCGGGCGCAGGGTGGCGGTCCGGCCTTCCCAGGTGGACCAGGCCTTGGCCGCGTGCATCTGGGCAATCTGATCGTTGCCGATCAGGCGTTTGTGGAAAGCCGAGAGCAAGTCTTCGCGCTCGTCCAGCGGGATCGGCGCGATGTAGTCCTGCCAGTAATCGGGGAACAGACGACTGGCGCCACACTGGTAGAACCACTCGATTTCCTGCGGGCGGCAGAGAAAAATCCCGCGCAGAATCAGACCGTGCACACGCTCCGGGTGGGTTTGCGCGTAGGCAAGCGCCAGGGTCGAGCCCCACGAACCGCCGAACAACACCCATTTATCGATGCCAAGGTGCTGGCGAATTCGCTCAAGGTCGGCGACCAGATCCCAGGTGGTGTTGTTTTCCAGGCTGGCGTGGGGCGTTGAACGACCGCAACCGCGCTGGTCGAAGGTCACAATGCGATACAGGTTTGGATCGAAAAAACGACGACTCTGGGCATCACACCCGGCGCCGGGGCCGCCGTGGATGAATACAACCGGCAAACCTTCCGGCGAACCGCTTTCGTCGACATACAGCGTGTGGGTTTCATCGACGGCCAGATCGTGCCGGGCGTGGGGTTTGATCTGCGGGTACAAAGTCTGCATTGCGCGCTCCGTAAGGGGTCGAGGTCATCCCTGGGGGGACTTCTATGATTCTGCCGTCCGGCATCATAAACCCGAATTACGCCAATGAGCATGCCTTGCAGAGTCAGAGTTTCTCAGCCTGTTTTTTCAGACAAATAGCCGAGCAGCGTTTCATAGAGTGCGTCGACCTCGGCGACCTGCCCCCGAGCCCGCAAACAGCCGTGAACCAACCCCTCCCCGTAATAGAGCGTGGCTGCCACGCCTGCTGCGTTCAGTCGCTCGGCGTAGAGCATGCCGTCATCGCGCAACGGATCGAATTGCGCCACGGCGATCAAGGCCGGCGGCAAACCCCTGAAATCCTCGGCGAGCAACGGCATCGCATAGGCACTTGGCTGCCCAGTACCGCGCAAGTACAGGGCGTGATAACAATCCAGGTCGCTGCTGCTGAGCAAGGGAGCATCGACGCATTCGCTGCGCGACGGCAATCGGTGATCACCGCCCAGCCCCGGATAAATCAGCACCTGCGCAGCCGGCAATGGCTCGCCCGCATCGCGCAACGCCAGACACAACGCCGCCGCAAGGTTGCCACCGGCGCTGTCCCCGGCCACCAGCGTTCGCTCGGGATCGAGCCGGAATGGCCCGGTCCGTAGTGCGCGCCAGACACCCAGACAATCCTCGAACGCCGCCGGAAACGGATATTCCGGCGCCAACCGATAATCGACGGCGATCACCAGCACACCGAGCGTCGACGCCAGTTCGGCGCAGATGAAGTCGTGGGAATCCAGCCCCCCCACCACCCACCCACCGCCGTGCAGATACACGATGCACGGACAACCGCTGGTCGGTGGCGAAACCGGCGGCTGATAAGACCGCACCGGCACGCCGGCCAATTCAAAATCGACCACATACAGCCCGGCGGGACGTGACGGAGTGAACGCCCGGCACATGTCGCTATAAGCCTGGCGCAAACCACCGAGACTGCTGTCGGTGCTGTTGAAGCTGACGGTTTTCTCGACGAAAGCCGCCATTTGCTCGGATAACGGATAGGAACTCATCAAAGTTTCAAACTGGTCTGAACGGTCGCCACGCCATCCTTGCCATCGAAACTGCTGACACCTGCCAGCCAGCGTTGAAGATCTTCCGGATGGTCGCGCAACCACTGCTTGGCAACATCCTGAGGCGTCTTGCGCTCCATGATCGGCACCATCAACTGGCTTTCCTGGGCGGCGGTGAAGGTCAGGTTTTCCAGCAGACGGTTTACGTTCGGACAGCGCTGGGCGTAGTCCGGGGCGGTCACGGTGGAAACGGTGGCGGCGCCTTCGTTCGGGCCGTAAACATCTTCGCTGCCGGTCAGGTAGGCGATCTTCATGTTGATGTTCATCGGGTGCGGGGTCCAGCCGACGAACACCACGAATTCCTTGCGATTCACCGCCCGCTGAACGGCGGCAAGCATGCCGGCCTCACCCGACTCGATCAGCTTGAAATCCTTCAAGCCAAATTGATTGGTCTCGATCATGGTTTTGATGGTGGTGTTGGCGCCACTGCCGGGCTCGATGCCGTAGATCTTGCCGCCGAGTTGATCCTTGAATTTGGCGATATCGGCGAAGGTTTTCAGGCCCGCTTCGGCGACATATTCAGGTACGGCGAGGGTTGCCTGAGCGTCGGCCAGGCTCGGTTTGTCCATGACCTTCACCTGATTGGCAGCCAGGAACGGCGCGATGTTTTTGTCCATCGCCGGTTTCCAGTAACCGAGGTAGATGTCCAGACGCTTGTCGCGGATGCCGGCGAAGATGATTTGCTGCACGGCGCTGGTTTGCTTGCTTTCGTAACCGAGGCCGTTGAGCAGTACGTCAGCCATGCCGCTGGTGGCGATCACGTCGGTCCAGTTGACCACGCCCATGCGCACTGCCTTGCAGGAAGCGTCGTCACTGGCCAGGACGCTGGTGCTCAGCAGAGCAGTGCCGCAGAGGATTGAGAGACAGCGGGTGAACAGTCTTTTCATCGGGATTATCTCGTACGGCAGCGGATTATTGTGGGCCGGTGTCTTTGTGCACCGTGCCCGGAACATTACGCAGCGTCGAGAGGGTAAAAGCGAACTGTGGCGACCGTGTTTTGCACAGTGGCGACAGCACCAAAAAGATCGCAGCCTTCGGCAGCTCCTACAGGATCGAGTTTTCACACGACCAATGTAGGAGCTGCCGAAGGCTGCGATCTTTTGATCTTTTGATCTTTTGATCTTTTGATCTTTTGATCTTTTGATCTTTTGATCTTTTGATCTTTTGATCTTTTGATCTTATGCGCTGTAGTGCTTTTGGGCCCAGGCCAGCAGCCCTTGCAGCAATTCCTTGAGCACCACCTGCGTCGGCGCCGCCAGGTCCGGGCGATAACGGAACGGCTCGAACTCTTCCATGTAGGTGCACTGGCCCAACTCCAGTTGCACCGCATGGATGTTCTCGGCCGGATTGCCGTAATGCCGGGTGATGTGGCCACCCTTGAAGCGACCGTTCAGCACATGGCTATAATCGCCGTGGAGCGCGCAGATGGCTTCCAGCTGAGTGGCCAACTGTGGATCGCAACTGGCGCCGTTAAAGGTGCCAAGGTTGAAGTCCGGCAGTTTGCCGTCGAACAGATGCGGGATGATCGAGCGGATCGAGTGCGCATCGAACAGCAGCGCGTAGCCAAACTCAGCCTTCAGTCGCGCCAGCTCGCTCTGCAAAGTGCGGTGGTACGGCGTCCAGATCTGCTCCAGGTAAGTCGCTCGTTCCGCCGCCGACGGCTCCATACCCTCACGGAACAACGGAATACCGTCGAACAGCGTCGCCGGGTACAGGCCGGTGGTCGCGCCGGCATACAAAGGCTTGTCGTCGGACGGTCGATTCAGGTCGATGACAAAACGCGAGTACTCGGCGGCCAAGGTGCTGGCGCCCAGCTCGGCAGCAAATTCGTATAGCTGCGGGATATGCCAGTCAGTGTCGGGCAGGCTTTTCGCGTCGGGGATCAACCCGGCTTCGACCGTCGGGGTCAGGCGCAGGCCGGCGTGGGGCATGCTGATCAGCAGCGGCACGCGACCTTGTTTGAAGTTCAGAACCTTATCCACAACCGTTCTCCTAAATGCTCACTTCAACGCCGTGACGCACGACGCGTTTTTCCAGGTCACCGCCCAGCCAGTACGAGAGGTCGGCCGGACGATCGATTTGCCAGGCGACGAAATCTGCACACTTGCCGACTTCCAGCGAACCGTGGGTTTCAGCCATGCCCAGTGCCGTGGCGGCATGAATCGTTGCACCAGCCAAGGCTTCTTCCGGGGTCATGCGGAAACAGGTGCACGCCATGTTCAGCATCAAACGCAACGACAGCGCCGGTGAGGTGCCTGGGTTGAGGTCGGTGGCGATGGCAATTTTCACGCCGTGTTTGCGCAGAGCCTCCATCGGCGGCAATTGGGTTTCCCGCAGAAAGTAGAAGGCGCCGGGCAGCAACACCGCGACGGTGCCGGACTTGGCCATGGCGATCGCGTCGTCTTCGGTCATGAATTCCAGATGATCGGCCGACAGTGCGTGGTAACGCGCCGCCAGACTCGAGCCATGCAACGACGACAACTGTTCGGCGTGCAGCTTCACCGGCAGACCAAGTTGTTGTGCGGCGATGAACACCCGCTCGACCTGCGCCGGCGAAAACGCCAGGTATTCGCAGAACGCGTCCACCGCATCCACCAGCCCTTCGGCGGCCAAGGCCGGAAGCATCTCGGCGCAGATGTGATCGATGTAGTCGTCGGCACGGTCCGCGTATTCCGGCGGCAAGGCGTGAGCGGCCAGGCAGGTGCTGCGCACGCTGACCGGGAGCTCGGCGCCGAGACGGCGGATGACCCGCAAGATCTTGCGTTCGCTGGCCAGGTCCAGGCCGTAGCCGGATTTCATCTCGACGGTGGTCACGCCGTCGCGCATCAGGCTCTTCAGACGCTTGGCGGCGCTGGCGAACAGCTCGTCTTCAGTGGCCGCGCGAGTGGCGCGCACGGTACTGGCGATGCCACCACCGGCCGCTGCGATTTCTGCATAGCTGACGCCTTGCAGACGCTGTTCGAATTCACCGCTGCGGTTACCGCCGAACACCGTGTGGGTGTGGCAGTCGATCAGGCCCGGCGTCACCCAGGCCCCTTTAAGATCATTGACTGCCGGGTACTCGCCCGACGGCAGTTCAGCGCGTGGGCCGATCCACTCAATGTGCGCTCCTGACGTCACGATGGCCGCATCCTCGATGATCGAGTAGGCGCCTTGCGCCATGGTTGCGACGTGGCAGTGTTGCCAGAGAGTTTTCATCCGTGACCTCCGTTAGGTTATCGATGAGAAAAAGAAGGTTCCCGCTCCACCGGTACTGCCTTCCCTGCCGCCGGTTTCACCCACGTCAGGTAGGCCAGCACCAGCAATACAATCCAGACCACGCCGACGATCAGAGCCGCCTGGGTGTCCGGGAAATAGCCCAACACGCCAAAGATGAACAGCATGAAGGCAATCGCCGCCATCGGCGCATAAGGCCAGAACGGTACCGGGAATTTCAGTTGGGCGACCTGCTCGGCACTCATGGAGCGACGCATGGCCACTTGGGTGAATAGAATCATCAACCAGACCCACACCGTCGCAAAGGTGGCGATAGAGGCGATCAACAGGAACACGTTTTCCGGAATCAGGTAGTTCAGCAGCACGCCCAGCAGCAGCGCGACGCTCATCACCACCACGGTCATCCATGGCACACCGTTGCGCGACAAGCGGGCGAAGCCTTTGGGCGCATGCCCTTGCTGGGCCAGACCGTACATCATGCGGCCAGCGCCGAAGATGTCACTGTTGATCGCCGAAACCGCTGCCGAGATCACCACGATATTGAGAATGGTCGCCGCCGAGCTGATCCCCAGGTTGTCGAAAATCTGCACGAATGGACTGCCTTGGCTGCCAATCTGCTGCCATGGAAAGATCGACATCAGCACGAACATCGTCAGCACGTAGAACAGCAGGATACGCAACGGTACGGCATTGATCGCCCGGGGCAGCACGTGTTGCGGGTCTTTGGCTTCACCGGCGGTCACGCCGATGATTTCAATGCCGCCAAACGCAAACATCACCACCGCGAACGAAGCGATCAAGCCACCCACGCCATTGGGCATGAAGCCGCCATGGCTCCAGAGATTGCTGATGTCGGTCGCCTGGGCGCCGGGCGCCGTGCTGATGCCGAACAGCATGATGCCGAAGCCACCGAGGATCATCGCGACGATGGCCGCGACCTTGAGCAGCGACAGCCAGAACTCCATTTCACCGAAGACTTTGACGTTGCACAGGTTCAAGCCGCCGACTACCGAAACGATGCCCAGTACCCAGATCCAGCGGGCGACTTCCGGAAACCAGAAGCCCATGTAAATACCGAATGCGGTGACGTCGGCCATGCCGACGATGACCATTTCAAACGCGTAGGTCCAACCGAGGATGAAGCCCGCCATCGGCCCAAGATAAGTGCTGGCGTAGTGGCCGAAAGAGCCCGCCACCGGGTTGTGCACCGCCATCTCACCGAGGGCGCGCATGACCATGAACACCGCCGCACCACCGATCAGGTAAGCGAGCAGGACCGCAGGCCCGGCCATTTGAATGGCCGAGGCAGAACCGTAAAACAGCCCGGTGCCGATCGCCGACCCCAGTGCCATGAAGCGAATATGTCGGGCAGAAAGCCCGCGTTTCAAACTCTTTTCTGGCTGTTGCATTGCTCGTCCTTAATTATTTTTATTGGAGGAAATGATCGAATCGCGAGCAGGCTCGCTCCCACATTGGATTGCGTAAACCCTGTGGGAGCGGGCTTGCTCGCGAAGAGGCTATTACAGGCTAGGCAACAACTTCGCCGAAACCAGCTCGTTCAGGCAACGAGTCGCCAGAAGCTCGCTAGCAGCATTGATGTCCGGTGCAAAGAACCGGTCCTTCTCATAGAACGGCACTTCAGCACGCAGGATGGCGCGAGCCTTTTCCAGCTTGGTCGAAGTCTTCAGACCGTCACGCAGGTCCAGACCCTGACAAGCCGCCAACCATTCCACCGCGAGAACGCCGCGCGTGTTTTCGGCCATTTCCCACAGACGCTTGCCGGCAGCCGGCGCCATGGAAACGTGGTCTTCCTGGTTCGCCGACGTCGGCAGGCTGTCCACCGAGTGCGGATGGGACAACGCCTTGTTCTCGCTGGCCAATGCCGCAGCAGTCACCTGGGCGATCATGAAGCCGGAGTTCACGCCGCCATTGGCCACCAGGAACGGCGGCAGTTGCGACATGTGCTTGTCCATCATCAGCGAGATACGACGTTCGCTCAGGGAACCGATTTCAGCGATGGCCAAGGCCATGTTGTCGGCAGCCATGGCGACCGGTTCGGCGTGGAAGTTACCGCCGGAGATCACGTCGCCTTCAGCGGCGAATACTAGCGGGTTGTCGGAAACCGCGTTGGCTTCGATAGCCAGCACTTCGGCAGCCTGGCGGAACTGGGTCAGGCAGGCGCCCATGACTTGCGGCTGGCAGCGCAGGGAGTACGGGTCCTGGACCTTTTCGCAGTTCTGGTGCGAGTCGGACACTTCGCTGCGCTCGCCCAGCAGGTCGCGGTAAGCGGCAGCGGCGTCGATCTGGCCTTTCTGGCCACGAGCGGCGTGGATGCGCGCGTCGAACGGCGAGCGCGAGCCCAGCACGGCTTCAACAGTCATACCACCAATGGCCAGGGCGCCAGCAAACAGGTCTTCGCCTTCGAACAAACCGCGCAATGCATAAGCGGTAGAAACCTGAGTGCCGTTGAGCAGCGCCAGACCTTCTTTGGCAGCCAGGGTCAGCGGAGTCAGACCGGCCACTTTCAGCGCTTCGGTGGCTTCCATCCACTCGCCTTTGTAGCGCGCCTTGCCTTCGCCCAGCAGCACCAGCGACATATGGGCCAAAGGCGCCAGGTCACCGGAGGCACCGACCGAACCTTTCAATGGAATGTGCGGGTAAACCTCGGCGTTGATCAGGGCGATCAGCGCGTCGATCACTACGCGACGAATGCCGGAAAAACCGCGGCTCAGGCTGTTGACCTTGAGCACCATGACCAAGCGAACCAGCGCATCGCTGATCGGCTCGCCGACACCGGCGGCGTGGGACAGCACCAGCGAGCGCTGCAGGTTTTCCAGGTCTTCGCTGGCGATACGGGTCGAAGCCAGCAGGCCGAAACCGGTGTTGATGCCATAAGCGGTGCGGTTCTCGGCGAGGATCTGCTCCACGCAGGCAACGCTGGCTTCAATCTGGTTCGAGGCGCTGTCATCGAGGGTGATTTTGACCGGCTGCTGATAGACATCACGCAGTTGGGCAAGGCTCAGTTGGCCGGGGATAAGGTTTAACGCAGTCATTTCTATGCTCCTTTTGAGAGTTTCTATTAACTCACCAGACGCTCCGGAGATGTCCGTTGTCCGTCGCGCCTCGCCTTCTGGGGAGCCGCGCCTTGGCACGCTGGTGTGGTGGAAATCAGTTCAGGTTCGGTAACACTTTATGCAGCAAAATCGGGTCTTTCAAAACGGCGGCGGCACTGGCGATGTCCGGTGCCAGCCAGCGGTCCTGGTCGTAGGCCGGGACCCGCTCGCGCAACAGACGCCAGGCCGTATCGGTGCCGGCGCCGAAGCGTTGTTCTTTGAGGAATTCAAACGCCTGAGCCGCCAGCAGGTACTCGATGGCGAGGATCTGCGTGCAGTTTTCCAGGGCGCGATGCAGCTTCAACGCGGCGTTGGTGCCCAGGCTCAGGTGGTCTTCCTGCAGGCCCGAGGTGACGTAGTTGTCGAGTACGGCCGGTTGCGCCAGCTGACGATTTTCCGCACACAGCGAAGCGGCGACGTACTGGACGATCATCATCCCGGAATTCACCCCCGGGTTGGCCACCAGGAATGCCGGCAAACCGCTGACATGCGGGTTGATCAAACGGTCCAGACGACGTTCGGCGATGGAGCCGATTTCCGCCATGGCGATCGCCAGCAAATCCGCCGCCAAGGCCACGGATTGGCCGTGCGGGTTGGCTTGGGACATGACGCGGAAGTCGTCCGGCGTGCCCAGCAGCATCGGGTTGTCGGTGACCGAGTTGAGTTCGGTTTCGATCTGCTTTTTCGCGTGTTCAAGCTGATCGCGAGCGGCGCCGTGAACTTGCGGAATCGAGCGGATGCTCAGCGCATCCTGAGTACGAATGCCTTTGCTGCTGGCAATCACTTCACTGCCATCGAGCAACGCCCGCAGGTTGATGCCGACTTGCTGCATGCCCGGATGCGGCTTGAGCGCGATGATCTCGGCATCGAACGCGGCAATTTGACCGCGCTGGGCTTCGAAGCTCATGGCGCCGATCACGTCGGCCCATTGCACCAGACGCGTGGCGTCGGCCAGTGCCAGGCAACTGAGGCCGGACATGCACGGCGTGCCGTTCACCAGGCACAGGCCATCTTTGGCACCCAGCTGAACCGGTTGCAGACCTTCTTCGGCCAGGGCTTGCTGCGCGGAAACGATCTGCCCGCGATAGCTGACATTGCCGACACCCAGCAGCGCGATGCTGATGTGGGCCATATGGGTCAGGTAACCGACCGAACCCTGGGACGGCACTTGCGGCGTAATGCCGCGATTGAGCAGCGCCAACAGCGCTTCGACCACCCGGCGGTGGATGCCGGATTTGCCGTGGCTGTAATTGACGATGGCGGCGCAGATGATTGCGCGGGTCTGTTCGTCGGCCAATGGCGCGCCGACGCCACAGGCGTGACTGAGCAAGGTGTTGCGCGACAGTTGGCTGAGTTGTTCGTCTTTGAGCGAGACATTGCACAACGCGCCGAGGCCGGTGTTGACGCCATAGGCGCGCTCGCCGCTGACGACGATGCGCTGGACGATCGCCTGGGCATTTTCGATCCGTGCCCAGGTCTGTGGCGACAGCTCAAGCTGCGCGCCATGGCGGGCTACGGCGACCACATCCTGCCAACGCAACGGGGCGTCGGCGATAACGATTTTTTCAGCCTGGGACATCTTCAACCTCGTGCGTACAACTTGAATATTGATGCAGCTTCACCGGCCTCATCGCGAGCAAGCTCGCTCCCACAGTGGATCTCCAGCGTTCACAAAATCCCTGTGGGAGCGAGCTTGCTCGCGAAGAGGCCAGCACAAACACCGCAAACCTTTAAACCACCGCAGCCCGACGCTGTACGAACCGATCGACATACTCATCCGCCGGCGAATGCAGGATCTCTCTTGGCGTACCCACCTGAATCAGGCGGCCATCCTTGAGAATCGCAATGCGGTTGCCGATACGCACGGCCTCGTCGAGGTCGTGGGTGATGAAGACGATGGTCTTGTGCAGGGTCTTTTGCAGTTCCAGCAACTGGTCCTGCATTTCGGCGCGAATCAGCGGGTCGAGGGCACTGAAGGCTTCGTCCATCAGGATGATGTCGGTGTCTGCCGCCAAGGCGCGAGCCAGGCCCACACGCTGACGCATGCCGCCCGAGAGCTGATGCGGGTATTTGTTTTCGTAGCCCTTGAGGCCCACGGTGTTGATCCAGTGCAGCGCGCGCTCGGAGCACATTTGCTTGGTCTCGCCACGCACTTTCAGGCCGTAGGCGACGTTATCCACCACGGTCTTGTGCGGCAGCAGGCCGAAGCTCTGGAACACCATGCTGATCTTGTGCCGGCGAAATTCGCGCAGGGCTTCCATGTCGTATTGCAGGATGTCCACGCCGTCCACCAGGATCGCGCCGCTGGTCGGGTCGATCAGGCGATTGAAGTGGCGCACCAGCGTCGACTTGCCGGAACCCGACAGCCCCATGATCACGAAGATCTCGCCGGTGCCGATGCTCAGGGACAAGTCGTTCACGCCGACCACACAGCCGGTTTCGGACAGCACCTGATCTTTGGTTTTGCCCTGGCCGATCATGGCCAGCGCATCCTTGGAACGGTTGCCGAAAATCTTGAAGACGTTTTTGACTTCGATTTTGCTGATGGCTTCGTTGTTCATTTGCTCACCTCATGCCGTGCCCGACCATACGCCTGAGTAATACGGTCGATAACCACTGCCAGAATCACGATCGCCAGACCCGCCTCAAGACCACGTCCGACGTTGAGGGTCTGAATCCCCACCAACACGTCTTCACCCAGGCCACGGGCACCGATCATCGAGGCAATCACTACCATCGACAGGGCCATCATGGTGGTCTGGTTGATCCCGGCCATGATGCTCGGCAGGGCCAGCGGAAGTTGCACGCCAAACAGTTGTTGCCAGCGGTTGGCACCGAAGGCGTTGATCGCTTCCATCACTTCGCCGTCGACCTGGCGAATACCCAGATCAGTCAGGCGGATCAGCGGTGGTGCGGCGTAGATCACGGTGGCGAAAATCGCCGGGACCTTGCCCAGGCCGAACAGCATCAGCACCGGGATCAGGTACACGAAACTCGGCATGGTCTGCATGATGTCCAGCAGCGGCATCAATATCGAACGCAGGCGATTGCTGCGCGCCGAAAGAATGCCCAGCGGAATGCCGATCATCACCGAAATGATGGTCGCCACCATCATCAGCGCCAGGGTCTGCATCAGCTTGTCCCAGAGGCCGACCGCACCCACCAGGAACAACAAGCCAACGATCACGGCGGTGGTCACGACTTTGCGGGTCGCGTGCCAGGCAACGCCCGCCACGATCGCCAGCATCAGCCACCAGGGTGCCGCACGCAGCAGCCCTTCAAGATTGACGATGGCCCACAACAGGGTGTCGGAGATTTGCCGGAACACGTCGCCGTAGTTGGTGACCAGCGAATCGACCCAACTGTTGACCCAGTCGGCGATGGAAAAGGTAAAGCTTTCGGGAAACATAAGAGGCTCTCAATCAAGGGGTTGCGATCAAGCATCCGACTGCCGCTCAGGGCAGTCGGAGAGGCTCAACCTACAAGGCCGCGTCGATCTTTTTGGCTGCGTCTTCGCTCACCCATGCGTGCCAGACTTCAGGATGTTCCTTGAGGAAGATTTTCGCCAGTTTTGGTGACTCGATCCGCTCTTTGGCCATGCGCCCGAGGTTCTGGTTGAGCAGGTCGATTGGCAGGTTGACCTTCTCCAGCACCGCCACCAGTTCCGGGGCTTGCTCGTGGAAGGTTTTGGACAGGCCGACCTTGATGGTCACGCGCTTGTCCACGCCTGGTTTCTCTTCGAGTTTCACCAGATCAACCTGGCCCATCAGCGGGGTTGGCGACCAGTAGTAGAACAGGATCGGCTCGCCACGTTTGTAGCTCGACAGCACCGCGGCATCCAGCGCCGGGCCGGTGCCCGGACGGAAGTTGGTGTAGGTGCTTTCCAGGCCGTAGCTTTTCAGCATTTCGCTGTTGTCCAGCTCACAGGTCCAGCCGGCCGGGCAGTTGTAGAAACGGCCCTTGGATGGCTCTTCCTGATCCTTGAACACTGCAGCGTATTTACCCAGATCGGCGATGGCTTTCAGGTCCGGGGCTTTAGGCTCCAGCTTGCGCTTGGCGTCGCCTTCGATCACGTAACGCGGCACGTACCAGCCTTCGATTGCGCCAACGACTGGAGCGCCGACACCGACAACCTTGCCGGCCTTCTCGGCCTTGTTCCAGACTTCGCTACGGCCGACCCACTCTTCGGCGAAGATTTGAATATCGTTGCTGCTCAGGGCGTTTTCCATGGTGATGGAGTTGCCCGGCAGGCTGTCGGTCTTGCAGTCGTAGCCTTTCTCCAACACGACTTGCAGCACGTCGGTCAGCAGCATGGCGCTTTCCCAGTTCAGGCCGGCGAACTTCACCGGTTTACCCGACTCGCACCAACCCGCCGCCTGAGTGGCGCCGGCGCTGGCCAGCAGGCCCATGGAAAGCAATGTGGTCAGCAGGGTCTTGTTCGATTTCATTGTGTGACGCTCCTAATCATGAGTTGGCTTACGGCAGTCAAGAGGCATCCAGCCCTGTCCACGTCCAATCAGGCCTGCGCCGCAGCGCGACCGGCCCCGCTTGTTTTAGGTTGTGCAACGCTGTCCTGCTCGACCGGCAGGATCAGTTGATCGGGTACTGCGCTGTGCCATTTTTTCGCACACACGTAATACAGGGCTGCGGGAAGCACCAAACCAATGATCCAGGAAATATCTACATCACCCAGAGCGGCCACCAGCGGACCGGTATAAAACTTGGAGGAGATAAACGGCAGTTGCACCAGCACACCGAAGACATAGACGCTGATACCGAGCGGGTTCCAGCGACCGTAGCGACCGTTCGGATCGGCCAGCGCCGGCACGTCATAGCGCTCGCGAGTGATGCAGTAGTAGTCCACCAGGTTGATCGCGCTCCAAGGCGTAAAGAACGCCAGCAAGAACAGGATGAAAGACTTGAACGCGCCGAGGAACGAGTGCTGACCGAGCAACGCCATCAGGGTCGCAGTACCGACGATGACCAGCACGAAGACCAGACGCTGCAAGCGCGTTACTTTCAGGTCACCACGGAAACCGCTGATGACGGTCGCAATGCACATGAAGCTGCCATAGGAGTTCAGCGTGGAGATGGTGACCTTGCCGAACGCGATGCTGAAGTACAGCAGCGCAGCGGTGGCACCGGTACCGCCCAGACCTACGATGTAGGCCACTTCGTGGCCGGCGAACTGCCCGTTGGCCGAGGCGGCGGCAAGCACGCCGAGGATCATCGCCACCTGTGCGCCAATCACCGAACCCGCACCCGCGGCGAAAAAGGTTTTCACCGATGACGTCTTGCTTGGCAAGTAGCGAGAATAGTCCGCCACGTACGGGCCGAAGGCGATCTGCCAGGACGCCGCGAGCGACACCGCCAGCAGGAAGCTGCTCCAACTGAAGTGGCGGATTTGCAGAAGCGCGCCAACGTCGGTCTGGCTCATCAGACGGCTGAACAGGTAAACGAAGGCGATCACACCAATAACACTGGCAACACGGCCAATCCAATGGATCACTCGATAACCGAGCACCGTGACCAGCACGATGACACTGGCGAAAATCAGGATGCCGACGCTGTCGCTGACGCCAAACAACTGGCCCAGCGCCTGGCCGGAAAGCACGGTTCCCGTTGCGGTGAAGCCGAGGTACATCAGACAGACCAGCACGATCGGGATGGCCGCGCCATACACGCCGAACTGTACCCGGCTGGAGATCATCTGCGGCAGGCCAAGCTTGGGCCCTTGCGCGGCATGCAGCGCCATTACGCCACCGCCGAGCAGTTGACCGATCAACAGACCGATCAACGACCAGAACACATCACCGCCCAGCACCACGGCCAGAGCCCCGGTGACAATCGCGGTGATTTGCAGGTTGGCACCCATCCACAGGGTGAACTGGCTCAACAGACGACCGTGTCTCTCCGCTTCCGGGATGTAGTCGATCGAACGCTTCTCGATCAACGGTTTACTGCCTGCACGATCGCTGTTAACAGCCATGATTCAACCTCTGTGGATTGTTATTGGAATTCGCTATGAGTCTGTGTGGAGCCGCTTTTCTGTGGGAGCGAGCTTGCTCGCGATGAGGTCAGCACATTCAACACCTGTGCTGACTGACAGATCGCAATCGCGAGCAAGCTCGCTCCCACAGGTAAAGCAGTTCCACAGGTACTGCATTATTTGCCGGTAATCATCGGCAGGTTCAGCCCCTGCTCCTTGGCGCAGTCGATCGCGATCTGGTAACCCGCATCGGCGTGACGCATGACACCGGTAGCCGGGTCGTTGTGCAGGACGCGAGCGATACGCTCGGCCGCTTCGTCAGTACCGTCGCAGACAATCACCATGCCCGAGTGCTGGGAGAAGCCCATGCCGACGCCACCGCCGTGGTGCAGGGAAACCCAGGTCGCGCCGCTCGCGGTATTGAGCAGAGCGTTGAGCAGTGGCCAGTCGGACACGGCATCGGAACCGTCCTGCATCGATTCGGTTTCGCGGTTCGGGCTGGCGACCGAACCGGAGTCCAGGTGGTCGCGACCGATCACGATTGGCGCGGACAATTCACCGCTGCGAACCATTTCGTTGAACGCCAGACCAAGCTTGGCGCGCAGGCCCAGGCCAACCCAGCAGATACGTGCCGGCAGACCCTGGAAGCTGATGCGCTCGCGGGCCATGTCCAGCCAGTTGTGCAGGTGGGCGTCGTCCGGGATCAGTTCTTTTACCTTGGCGTCGGTTTTGTAGATGTCTTGCGGATCGCCCGACAGTGCAGCCCAACGGAACGGACCGATACCGCGGCAGAACAGCGGACGGATGTAAGCCGGTACGAAACCCGGGAAGTCGAATGCGTTCTCGACGCCTTCTTCCTGGGCCATCTGACGGATGTTGTTGCCGTAGTCGAAGGTCGGAATGCCCATCTTCTGGAATTCGAGCATCGCTTTAACGTGCACGGCCATGGATTGCTTGGCGGCTTTGACGACAGCGGCTGGCTCGGTCTTGGCGCGAGCGCGGTACTCTTCCCAGGTCCAGCCGGCTGGCAGGTAACCGTTGAGCGGGTCGTGGGCACTGGTCTGGTCGGTGACCATGTCCGGGCGCACACCGCGCTTGACCAGTTCTGGCAGGATTTCGGCCGCGTTACCCAACAGGGCGATGGAAATCGCTTTGCCTTCCTTGGTGTATTTGGCGATGCGGGCCAGAGCGTCGTCGAGGTCGGTGGCTTGCTCATCGACATAACGGCTGTTCAAACGGAAATCGATGCTGACCTGCTGGCATTCGATGTTCAGCGAGCAAGCGCCGGCCAGGGTCGCGGCCAGAGGCTGAGCGCCGCCCATGCCGCCCAGGCCTGCGGTCAGAACCCAACGACCTTTCAGGTCATCGTTGTAGTGTTGGCGACCGGCTTCGACGAAGGTTTCGTAGGTGCCTTGAACGATGCCCTGGCTACCGATGTAGATCCAGCTGCCGGCGGTCATCTGGCCGTACATGGCCAGGCCTTTGGCGTCGAGTTCGTTGAAGTGTTCCCAGCTCGCCCAGTGTGGCACCAGGTTGGAGTTGGCGATCAGTACGCGCGGGGCGTTGCTGTGAGTCTTGAACACGCCGACCGGCTTGCCGGATTGCACCAGCAGGGTCTCGTCGTCGTTCAGGTTGGTCAGGCTTTCGACGATCTTGTCGTAGCATTCCCAGTTACGTGCTGCACGGCCGATACCACCGTAAACCACCAGTTCTTTAGGGTTCTCGGCGACTTCCGGGTCGAGGTTATTCATCAGCATGCGCAGCGGCGCTTCAGTCAGCCAGCTTTTGGCGGTCAGCTTGTTACCGCGAGCGGCACGAATTTCAACGTCACGATACTTCGTAGGTTTCTGGGTATTGTCAGTCACGAAAAAGACTCCTCAGCGATCAATCCAAACCAACCCTGGCGGTGGGTAAGCCAGCCTGTGCGCGTCAAAGCGACACAAGCGAATCAGTGGACGTTGCGAGGAGTCTCGATCGACTCATACGCATACGTCTTTACTTGTACATACAAGCATATGCAATCAAGCGGCCAACTTGCTGGATGAGTGTTCAAGAAAAATTTTTAAAGGGCTGGAAAGCGCCTGGATCAAGGGTTCTGGCAAAGATGAAATTTTTCGGGGGGATTTTGCGAGGAGGGTTACAGCTGTTACTTGAGCGGGGTTTTGCGCCACGCTGGGGCGTTCGGTAACAAGTTGGTGCGCATTCGGGAACGTTGAAAAGCAAAAGATCGCAGCCTCGTTTCACTCGACAGCTCCTACAGGGATGGTGTTCATCTTGTAGGAGCTGTCGAGTGAAACGAGGCTGCGATCTTTTAGGTATTTTGAATCAGCGTGCAGTCAGCTCGATCACGCAGCATGGGCCATTGCTGGAGACTTCCAGCAGGCCGGCGTTACCGTCGAGTTGCAGGCAATCATGGCGACCGAGTTGTGAGGCACTGTTACCAACCTTCACTTCAAGCTCGTCGGTGACACTGAACACGAGCACCGTGCCTGCCGAGCTGAAAAACCGTTGCTCGCCGTCCAGCCACTGCAATCGCGCGCTATAACGCTGCGGCGCATAAATCAGGTTGAAGTCGCGGATCGGCCCACCGAGCAATGTGCAGGAAACCTGGCTCTCGCCGCTGAAGGCAAACGGGTCCAGCGGTAACAATGGCCGCGTGTCCTGACCATCAACCCGCAAGGTCATGCCGTCGCCTTGCAGCACAGTGATCACTCGCTCATAGCCCGCGAATGTCGAGAAACCGCCCGACTCGCCGATATCGGCAATCGACAGGCGCCAGCCGAAACCCTCAAGGCCGGCACCTCCATCACGGGTGATTTCTTCAGTGCTGCCGCCGCCGTTTTTCCATGGCATGCGTGGGTAATCTATTGCACGTAGAACCTTGAACTGACTCATTTATGCTCTCTATTTATGAAACCGACCTTCCAGACGATGACGGGAACCGGGGTGGATCAAACGGGCGGCAGTCACCGGCTGACGGCCGGACCAAGTGCGGCGACGAATCAGCAGGCACGGCTCGCCCTTTTCAATCTGCAGCAACTTGCACTCGCTGGCCTCGGCCAGAATCGCCTCTACCACGTGCTCGCCTTCAGTCAGCGGCGCGACCTGGTTCAGATAGGCGTATGGCGTTTGCAGGGTGAAGTCCTGCTTGAGGTAGTCCGGCGCCACCAGTGCGTTGACGAAACGGTCTTCGATTTGCACCGGAATATCGTTTTCGAAATGCACGATCAGCGAGTGAAAGACTTTCTGGCCTTCACGCATGTCCAGGGCCAGGGCCCGCTCGGAACCAGCCGCCTCTTCCTCCAGGGTGATGACCTTGCAGGTGTGGCGATGGCCACGGGAGGCTATTTCGTCGGCGATGTTGTGGACTTCAAACAGCGCGGACTGACTTTTCGGCTCGGCGACGAACGTGCCGACACCCTGCATGCGCACCAGCAGACCGTCGGCGGTCATCTCGCGCAGGGCGCGGTTGATGGTCATGCGGCTGAAACCCAGCTGGTTGACCAACTCGCTTTCCGACGGAACGCGGTAGTGCGGCGGCCAGTTTCCACTGTCGATTTGCTGGGTGATCATCTGTTTGACGCGGGCGTACAAGGGCGCCGGACTGTCGCCCATGTTCGCGGCCAACGGTGACACTTGGGGCGGAGTCGGCACGGTTAATCCTTGTTCGTTGAAGAGAGGTTGCTAGCTTGCCGGAGTTTACCGAGCAGGCAAACGTCTGTATATGTATATACAAATAACACACGATGGGGTGCTGAACCATGTCCGCCTTCTTTGCCGAACGCGCGCTGCTGCCTAGTGGATGGGCCAACAATGTACGTCTTGAGGTCAGCGCCGACGGCGTGTTGACCCATATCCAGGCCGATTCCAACGCAGATGGCGCCGAACGGCTAAGCGGTCCGCTGCTGCCGGGTATGCCGAATTTACACTCCCACGCCTTCCAGCGGGCCATGGCCGGGCTGGCGGAAGTGGCGGGTAATCCGAATGACAGTTTCTGGACCTGGCGCGATTTGATGTATCGCCTCGTCGGAAAAATCAGCCCGGATCAACTCGGCGTCATCGCCCGTCAGCTGTACATCGAAATGCTCAAGGCCGGTTACACTTCGGTCGCGGAATTTCACTACGTACACCACGACACCAACGGCCAGCCTTACGCGGACCCGGCCGAACTGGCGCTGCGCATCAGCCAGGCCGCCAGTTCCGCCGGGATCGGCCTGACCCTGCTACCGGTGCTCTACAGCCATTCCGGTTTCGGCGGCCAGGCCCCGAACGAAGGCCAGCGCCGCTTTATCAACAGCACCGAAAACTACCTCAAGCTTCAGTCACGCTTGCAGCCGATCCTGGCGCAGCAACCGGCGCAGTCGCTGGGTTTGTGTTTCCACTCGTTGCGCGCGGTAACACCGCAGCAGATCAGCGAAGTGCTGGCCGCCAGCGACCAGCAGTGCCCGGTGCACATTCACATCGCCGAACAGCAGAAGGAAGTCGATGACTGCCTGAGCTGGAGCGGCCGCCGTCCGCTGCAATGGCTGTACGAAAACACCGAAGTCGATCAGCGCTGGTGCCTGGTTCACGCGACCCACGCCAACCCGGAAGAAGTCACGCTGATGGCCAAGAGTCGCGCCATCGCCGGCTTGTGCCTGACCACCGAAGCCAACCTCGGCGACGGGATTTTCCCGGCGGTGGACTTCCTCGCTCAGGGCGGGCGCATGGGGATCGGCTCCGACAGCCATGTGTCATTGAGTGTGGTGGAAGAATTGCGTTGGCTGGAATACGGCCAGCGTCTGCGCGACCAACGACGTAATCGTTTGTATGGCGCGGATCAGCCGATGGTTGGCCGCACGCTGTACGACGCGGCGCTGGAGGGCGGGGCTCAGGCGCTGGGTCAACCGATCGGTGCGCTGGAAGTTGGCAAACGTGCGGATTGGCTGGTGCTGGATGGCAACGATCCGTACCTGGCGACGGCCAGTGGCGACGGGATTCTCAATCGTTGGTTGTTTGCCGGCGGTGATCGCCAGGTGCGGGATGTGCTGGTCAATGGCCAGTGGGTTGTGCGCGACGGGCGTCATGCGGGCGAAGAAGAGAGCAATCGGGCTTTCACCCAAGTCCTGCGCGACCTCCTGGGCTGACGCAAAAAAATGTGGGAGCGGACTTGCTCGCGAAGGCGGACTGTCAGTCAACATCTCTGTTGAGTTTGATGGCCCCTTCGCGAGCAAGCCCGCTCCCACATTGGGATTCTGGTAACCGTTAGTTAGAGGTCTTGGCCATCTGCGTATCGGTCGCGCGCCAGATCAGCCGCGTAGTGTCGTAACCCTGCTGACGTGCCTTGCTCAGCAGTTCTTCACGCACTACACCATTGACCGTCGGGGTCCGTGACAGCAGCCACAGATACTTGCGGCTCGGATCGCCAACAATGGCGGTTTTGTAGTCATCGCTGACGTACAACACCCAGTACTCTCCCTTCGCCGCACCCGGTATCAGCCGCGAAAACCAGGTATCGAACTCGACCCACAGCTTGTTGGGTTTGCCCGGCTCCTGTGGCCAGGCCACGCCTTTGGCCTCTTCCCATTGCCAGTCTGCCGTCAGGCAGCGATTCAGCACCAACACTTTGCCGTCAGGCTTGAGCGTGTAATGGGCTTCGGATTGCGCGCAGTTGCGCTGGAAATACATCGGCAGACGGGCCAATTCGTACCAGGTCCCTTGGTACTTCTTGAGATTGACACTGTTGACAGTTTTCGGTGCCAACGGATCTACGCCGGAAGTGGCGCAGCCGGCCAATACCAGGCCGGCTAAAAGGACTATCAGTAACCGTTTCATTGTTTTTCTCCCGTGGGCGCATAGCCCCGGATTACTTCAGGCCTTGGCCGGAAAACATCAGCACTTTGTCACCGGCGTACTGCACGCTGATAAAGCTGTTCTTGTCGCCCCAGGTACAGCTGGACATGCCGAGCGCGCCCGAGCAATCGGCGGGTTTACCCAGCAAGGTTTCTACCTCGGCTTTGGGCATGCCTGACGACAACTTCGAGTAGTTTTCCTGATTGATCTTGCTGCAAGCGGCCAACAACACGCAGAACGAAAGCAGGGCGATAGAACGCAGCGACATGGTGTAGCTCCTGGGGCGAAGGGGAATGGCATGGCTGCCAAGCTGAAGCTTAGAAGAGAAAACCCCTGTCTGGTTCCGTGGCCGGCCGGCTATTTTTGGGCCGGTCGTCCGCCTTTCGTGAAATATAAGGAACTTTTGTTTGCTGTTGACCATTTCGTCGGTATTCGCAAAAGCCGCCTAATCTTTGGCGCCGCTCAGTCGACATAAAAGCAGCGCAAAGCCCACGACTGTGGCAAATTGACGCCCCTTTGTTGACCAGCCTCTTCGCGGTAGCTCATTTAATGACCAGAAACATGAAGTTCAGCCACAAGATCTTGTTGGCTGCCGCCCTCGTGGTGGCCGTTGCATTCGCTTGTTTCATCCTCTTCAACGACTACCGCCAGCGGCAAACCCTGCGCAGCAGTACCGAATCCTCGATGCAGGAACTCGGCAGCCTGACCACCAGCAACATCCAGACCTGGCTGGAAAGCCGCATGCAGTTGCTGCAATCGCTGTCCCAGCAGATCGCAGTGGACGGCAGCGCCCAGGCCAACCTCAAGCGCGCCATCGACCTGCCCGCCTACACCAGTAATTTTCAGCTGAGCTACTTCGGTGGCACCGATGGCCTGATGTTCTCGGTCCCGGCCGGCAATCGTGCGGCGGATTACGACCCCCGCGCCCGCGGCTGGTACAAGGCGGCCAACAGCGCGCAACAGACCATCGTCACCGAACCTTATTTCGCCGCGTCGTCGGGCAAATTGGTAATCACCGTTGCCACTCCGGTGAAACATCAGAATCAAATGATCGGCGTCGCCGGGGCAGACATCGACCTGTCCAGCGTCAGCGCGATCATCAACTCGCTGAACTTCGGCGGCCACGGCCATGCGTTCATCGTCAGTGCCGACGGCAAGATCCTGATTCACCCGGACAGCAAACTCGTACTCAAAAGCCTGACCGACGCCTACCCGAACGGCGCGCCGAAAGTCAGCCCGGGCATGAAAGAAGTCGCGATCGACGGCAAGACCCAATTCATCTCCTTTACCCACGTCAACGGTGTGCCTTCGGCAGACTGGTACGTAGCGCTGGTGCTGGATCAGGACACCGCGTTCTCGATGCTCAGCGAGTTCCGCACCTCGGCGATCATCGCCATGGTCATTGCCGTGGTGATCATCATCGCGTTGCTGGGCATGCTGATCAGCTTCTTGATGCAGCCGCTGCTGACCATGGGCCGCGCCATGCATGACATCGCCGAAGGCGAAGGTGACCTGACCAAACGCCTGACCATCCACGGCCAGGACGAATTCGGTGCCCTGGGCACCTCGTTCAACCGTTTTGTGGAGCGTATTCATACGTCGATTCGCGAAGTGTCCTCGGCCACCGGCCAGGTCAACGAAGTCGCCTTGCGTGTGGTTGCCGCGTCGAACTCGTCGATGTTCAACTCCGACCAACAAGCCTCGCGCACCAGTAGCGTGGCCGCCGCCATCAACGAGCTGGGTGCCGCCGCCCAGGAAATCGCCCAGAACGCCGCCGTCGCCTCTCAGCATTCGAGCGATGCTCGCGCATTGGCCGAGGACGGCCAGCAAGTCGTGGATAAAACCATCGCGGCGATGCAGCAGCTCTCGGCGAAGATCAGCGATTCGTGTGGCAATATCGAAACGCTCAACAGCAACACCGTGAACATCGGGCAGATTCTGGAAGTGATCACCAGCATCTCCCAGCAGACCAACTTGCTGGCACTCAACGCCGCCATCGAAGCGGCCCGTGCCGGTGAAGCCGGTCGCGGTTTTGCCGTGGTAGCGGACGAGGTGCGTAACCTCGCTCACCGTACTCAGGATTCGGCGCAGCAAGTGCAGAAGATGATCGAGGAACTGCAAGTCGGCGCCCGGGAAGCCGTGATCACCATGACCGACAGCCAGCGCCAGAGCGAAAGCAGCGTCGGCATCGCCAACCTGGCGGGCGAACGTCTGGGCAGCGTGACCCAGCGTATCGGTGAGATCGACGGGATGAACCAGTCGGTGGCCACTGCGACGGAAGAGCAGACGGCGGTGGTGGAGTCGATCAACGTCGACATTACCGAGATCAACACGCTGAACCAGGAAGGCGTGGAGAACTTGCAGTCGACCTTGCGCGCGTGTTCAGACCTTGAGCAGCAGGCGGCGCGGCTTAAACAGTTGGTGGGTAGTTTCAGGATTTAAGCCATTCTTGCGGGCCCCTTCGCGAGCAAGCCCGCTCCCACATTGGATTTGCGTCGATCACAAATCCCCTGTGGGAGCGGACTTGCTCGCGAAGACGGCATCTGCAACAACGAAGATTTAGAAACGAGACCCGGGCTTCGAAAGAAACGCCAACTCCTCAGCCGTAGATTCCCTTCCCAACACCGCATTGCGATGCGGAAACCGCCCAAACCGCGCAATGATCTTCTGATGCCGCTCGGCGTAATCCAGGTTATCGGCAAACACCGCCCGATCACCCTCAGGTTGCTGCGCCACCAGATCGATAAACCGCGAAACCGCTTCGTTCTGCACCACCAGATTCTCGCAGTGCTCAAACACCAGGTAGATAAATACCCGCTGGATCGGCCGCAACTGCCGATCAAAATCCGCAGCAATGCCTTGCGCCACCAGTGCCTGAGCCCTGAGATCGCCTGTAAAGGATTTGGGAGTGTCGCGAAAGATCATTCGCGGCAGTTGATCGAGCAGCAGCACCAGGGCCAGCCAACCCTCGGGGCGTTGCGCCCACTCGGTCAATCCGCCGGCCAGTGCCTGCTCGACCCAGTCCCCGAAACGCGTGCGCGCTTCGAGGTCCTGGCTGTCGCGCTTGCCGAACCATAACTTGCCCTTGTCAGCCGCTATTTCGTTGGGGGATTCGAGGGTTCCGAACCACCATTCGAGCAACGGCTGCCAAGGCGCGGTCATGGTTTATTCCTTGTGGTAAGCCGTGACGCGTTCGACTTCTTCTTTCGAACCGAGGAACACCGCTACGCGCTGGTGCAGGCCATCTGGCTTGATGTCGAGGATGCGCTGATGGCCATCTGTGGACGCGCCGCCGGCCTGTTCGACCAGGAACGACATCGGGTTGGCTTCGTACATCAGACGCAGTTTGCCCGGCTTGGATGGCTCGCGACTGTCGCGTGGGTACATGAACAGACCACCACGGGTCAGGATGCGGTGCACGTCCGCGACCATCGCGGCGACCCAGCGCATGTTGTAGTTCTTTTTCAGCGGGCCTTCATCGCCCGCCAGCAATTCGCCGACGTAGCGTTGTACCGGGGCTTCCCAGTGACGCTGGTTGGACGCGTTGATCGCGAATTCCTGAGTGGACTCCGGGATCGTGATGTCTTCGTGAGTCAGCACGAAGCTGCCCATTTCACGGTCCAGAGTGAAACCTTTTACGCCGTCGCCCAAGGTCAGTACCAGCATGGTCTGCGGGCCGTAGATGGCATAACCGGCAGCTACCTGCTCGGTGCCTGGCTGCAGGAAGGCCTTTTCGTTCAAGGCTTCGTTCTGGCTCAGGTATTCGCTCGGGCAACGCAGCACCGAGAAGATAGTACCGACTGGCGCGTTGATATCGATGTTCGACGAGCCGTCCAGTGGGTCGAATACCAGCAAGTACGCGCCTTTCGGGTATTTGCCCGGGATCTGGTAGGCATTGTCCATTTCTTCGGACGCCATGCCGGCCAGGTGACCGCCCCATTCGTTGGCTTCGAGCAGGATCTCGTTGGAGATCACGTCGAGTTTCTTCTGCACTTCGCCTTGGACGTTTTCGGTGCCCATGCTGCCCAGAACACCACCGAGGGCGCCTTTGGACACGGCGTGGCTGATTTCCTTGCAGGCGCGCGCCACCACTTCGATCAGGAAACGCAGATCGGCAGGGGTGTTGTTGCTACGGGTCTGCTCAATCAAATAGCGACTCAGGGTAACGCGGGACATGGAAGGCTCCGGTGGAATGGGGGGGGCTAAAAACCCGCGCAGTTTAACGCGAGTCGGGGCGCATTTCCTCCTATCAGACGTGTTACACCCAATAGAGTTCATGCGCCCGGTTGAGCGTAGTTCGAAACCGACATTTTTACCGACCTGGAAACCGCTATCGCGAGCAAGATCGCTCCCACAGAGGAATGCGGATCCTGTGGGAGCGAGCTTGCTCGCGATTGGGGTGCGCAGCACCCGCCGTCAGGGCTTGAGCGGTGGCTTGCGCAACAGACTGAACGCCATCGCGGCCAGAACCAAAACGCTGAGCAGCAACACCGCCCACAACCCGAACTTCTTCCAGTTTGTGTCCATCGTCGCAGCCGTTGTCACGGTCGACGCTGGCGTAGCCACCGCCCCGCCTTCGACCGTAGCCTTGCCCAACGTCGCCAACTTTGCAGCGCTGTAATCCGGAATCAACGTCGACAGTGGCAGGTTCGCCGCCTTCACCGTGGCACTTCCCAGCGCGAGCGTATAAGGCCCCGCCCCGCGCGCCAGGAACACCAATTGAATGGAGCGCACGGCGAATCGCACAGTCGGTGCCTCGGCACCCAGACCACCGCCGCGCTCGTCCACCGTCAGCTTCAACTGCTGTACGGTTTGCCCCGACAGCTGCAATTCGTTTTGCACCACGTCCTGGCCACTCTGGGTCAGGCGATAAAGCAAACCGCTGCTCAGCGGCTGCCACGGCAGGCTACTTTCCCGACGACCGGACAAGGTTACGGGTGCCAAACTGTTGGGCTGACTCAACTCGACCTGCAAGCGTTCGACATTCAGCCCCATGGGTAATTGCCAGGTGTATTCACCGGGCTTCACGCTGCTGCCGGCCAGCGGTTGCGACCAGACAAGTGGTAGCAGGCTGCGAGTCTTGGCGCTTTGCAGTTGCGCCGAGGTCAACGTCGGTGCCGATTGCGGCGTGCTCCATAGCAATCGCAGATAACGGGTCGTCTGACCCGGCAGAGCGACTTGATGTTGCTCGACCCGCTCGTCGGCGAACGTCAGGCGTGCCACCTGCCCCTCGCCCCACGACTGCCAATGCTGCAGGTCGTCGCTGGCCTCGATGGTGAAACGCTGGAAACCGTCGCGCTCGCTGGTCCAGTCGAGGATCAACTGCTGCAAGGGTGCTTTGATGCTGCTGGCGTCGAGCAACCAGCCCCGCAGCATTTCTTCGCCCGCCTCCAGCTGACTGGACGGCTGCACTTCGACCAGCGTGCCGTTGGCGCTCGATTGCACCCGCACGCTCGGTGCGTGCTCGGTGGAGTCCGCCGAGTTGTACAGCGGGAACCATTTCACGTCGGTCAGGGTGCGGTTTTCGCTGGTCTGCGCCGGCGCGCGCGCCAAGGCATACGCCTGAGCCTCACCGGCGGCATTGAACACGCGCACATCGCTGAGATCGGTTTGCCGCGCATTCAATTGCACGCTCAACGGCAATTCGAGGCGATACCACGGACCTTCGCCGCTGACCGACAACGGCACCTGCGTGGCAAAGTCCGCCAGTTTTTCCTGAGCACTGGCCGACAGCGCCACGCCCAGCGCAACAACGCCCAACCAGACAAGGTTCAGCTTCTGACTCAAAACGACACTCCTTCGGTTTGCGGGGCCGGTTTTTCAGCCTCCGGCACAGCCTCGACGCGCTTGGGCGGCAACGGGGCGAAATAGCCCACCACCAACAGCAACACGCCAACGCCGATAAACGAGACGATCCGCGCCAGCCCGCCGCGGTTACTCAACTCGATAAAGAACAGTTTGGCCACCACCACACCGATCAGCGCCGCACCGATCAGCCAGACTTCGCGGCGATGCCGCAGATGGCCGCCGATCATCAGACTCAGGGCCATCAAGGTCCAGACGATGGACAGACCGGCCTGCACCCGCATGGATTCGAGCAACGCATCCAGTTCGAACGGCACACCGCCCCAATGATGGGCCGTGCGCATCACCAGCGCAGTAAAGAACACAAACAGCGAGGCGCCAGCGATCAGTTGCGTGGCGTGATCCAGGTAGTCCTTGCGAATCGCCAGTTGCGTCACGGCGCTGCGGAACCAGACATAAACCCCGAACAGGGCAAACAGCAGACCTAACTCCAGCGGGTTGATCAGCGGCACGTAAGGCAACGGCTCGGCGGTGCCGTCGCTGACGACGTTCGCCAGCCAGAACCAGCCGAGCATCAGCAACGCCAGCGGTGCCGCCGCGTACATGCGGTATTCGCGCGAATAAGCCGACACCGGCCATGGCCAGGCACGGGGTGCCGCCATCAGCACCGGATACAGGCTCGGCAGAATCGCCCAACCCAACCAGCGCCAGGCGTTGTACTGCTCGGACAACAGCAGCAAGCCGTAACGCAGTTCCAGGGCCAACACGCCGATCAACAGCCAGCAGCCGAGCACGTGCGCGGCACTGAGGGCGCGCGCCGGCAACATCGGCGCCAATCGCCGCAGGGAGATGAAATGCACAACAAACACGGCCGCCCATGCCAGCCAACCGACGTTGGCCGCCGGGTGATAACGCGAGTGCCACGCAGCCAGCAACACCAAACCAGCCGCAGGCATCAGCAAGGTGCAGAGCAAGCCCAGCGACGACCATTTCAGGCGTAGCGCCAAGACTGTCCACAGCGCAACGCTCAGCGCAGCAACGGCCAGCAACAACGTCGCTTGCAGATTCAACGGTGCGAAGCGCAGTACTTCACTGAACGCCAGCGCCCACCAACCCGCACCCCACACCAGCAGCACTTCGGACAAACGCTGCAAACTCAGCCCATCGAAGGCCGAAGCATGATTGCCGAGCTGCAAGCGCCAGGCGCCAACCATCGCAGCCACACCCAACACCAGCGGCGCCCAGAAACCGCTATGAGCCAGAGGCTTCAATCCTTCGCTCGCAAGCGGTCCGAGCAAATCAGGCCCGGCCATCAGGAACGCCGCGCCGCCGATGACCTGCAACAGCAAACCGAAGACAAAACTCACGCGCTGCTTGAGGTACAGACTCAGCCAGATGATGAGCAGACCGCTGGCCGCCCATACCGCACTCGCCGTTTGCCAAGGCAGGACGAACAGCACCGCCAGATTGATCAACACCAGACCGGCCAGCAGCACCACCGACAAGCCGCGCAGCAAACGCACATCGCTTCGGACCATCTCATCGCGCGCCGCCAGCAACATGCCAGCGATCAGCGCCAGGCCGATCAACGATGCGCTCAGCAGGCCGCTCCAACCCTCGTTGAACACAGCGGCGGACTCACCGCTCGAACCCTGTAGCCGCATCAGGAACAACGCACCGCCGAGCAACTGCACGGCGAACGCAGTGAACAGGAACGTGCGCGATTGCAGACGCAAGCCAACAAACAACGTCGCCAACCCCGCCAGCGCCCAACTGATCGCCGTGCCGTGAGTGAAGAAGAACAACGGCGCCAGCAGATAGAGGAAGGTCAGACCGAGGCAGGCCAATACCGGCAGCCCTTTGCGCTCCCATTCCGACGTCTGCTCGGGCAAGGCTTTACGCAACTGGTAGAAGCTGAACAACAACGCCACGCCGAGCATCAACGCACCGAGCGGCGCACCGTCGAGCAGGCTGCTTTCACCGATCCGCAGCTCACTGATAAACGCCAGCGCCGAGCCCAGTTGCAGCAGCAAGGCAAAGGCTCGGGCCAGGGGTCGTTGCTGACGCAGGCCGAGCCAGAAGATGCCGGCGCCTTCGACAGCCCAGGCAGCAGCAGTCCAGCGTGCATCGAGCCCCAACGGAATCGCCAGGCTGGCGAAGATCACCCCCAGCGCCAGACAGGTTTCCGCCAGCAGCAACGCTCGTCCACCCATCAACAACCGCGCCAGGCCCATGTAAATCATGCCCAACGCCAACGCGCTGAAGGCTGCGGCAAACTCGAGATGCTGAACCAGCGCGAACTGCAAGCCGAAGCCCACCAACGGAGGACCGAACAGCATCGTGCCGTCGACATAATCGCCCTTGCGCGCCGACCAGTGCAGCAGCGCTTCACGACTGCCGTCCTCGGGTGCGTCGCTCATTTCCAGCAACTTGCGCCGGGCGAACAGCAGACCGATGGCCAGGTACATCAGGAAAAACACAATCAGGAACGGCTCGGTGCTCCACAACAACTCCGGCATATAGGAACGCAGGCCCCAGGCGAAACCGATGCCGAAGGTGCCGACGAAGCCGATCAGGTTGAGCAGCCGCCAGGCCTTGAACCAGGCGATGGCGAGGATGCCGGCGTTGAGCAAGGCGAAATAGCTGAACAGCGCGACATGGTTGCCGGCGCCAGTGGAGGTCAGGATCGGCGCGGCAAAACCGCCCAACGCCGCAGCGGCCGCCAGGCCCAAGGCATCCTGAGTGATGGCAAGAATCGCCGAGAACACCGTCACCGCGACCAGCAGACCTAACGCCGCCGTAGGATCGAGCAGCGGATGCAGGCGCATTGCGGCAAACACGGTCAGGTACAACACCGCGATCCCGGTGCCCTGCAACATCAACGCGTAATGGCTGTTGCGTGTTCTAAGCCACCAACCCAGCCCCAGAAGCCCCAATGCCGCCGCCGCAACTCCGGCGTAACGCAACTCGATCGGCACCACCATGCCTTCGGTGGCGTAACGCAGCAGGAAGGCCAGACCGAGAAACAACAGCACCACACCGACCCGCAGCACAGTGTTACCGCCGAACAGCCAGTTGCGGGCGCCGCCGATGGCGCGGTCGATGAAGTTCGGGGTGCGAGGCACAGCCGGTTGTTGTGGTTCGCGGGCGACCGGTTCGGGTTTCCAGGCATCGACGGGCACTGGACGGCTGCTTTCGGCGGCTGCCGCGGTGATCGGCTCCAGTTCGGGAGGGAGTTCCCAGATCAGCTCCGGGGTCTCGACAGGGATTTCGTCGAGAATGAATTCAGGAGGTGCAGCGGCTTCGTTGACAACTGGCTCGCTGGTTTGCGGCGCCTTGACGCCTGACACCTCCAGCAATGCCAGACGTTGCTCGACCGCCTTCAGCGCCACCTGCGCCTGTTCAAGCAGCCGGCGCTGCTCGACAGCCTGTGAACCCAAGCGACCGATGCGAATGGCCTGGCCAATACCCAACCCGAGCAGCGCGCCCAACAGCGCATCACTGAACGACTCGTCGAGTACCCAACCCAGCACCAAGCCAATCAGCATGAACATCCATTGCATGGTCGATATCCCTAAGCGCAGTGGCCAATCCAAGAAGATTAGCGCAGCCCGTACAGCAAAGATCGCAGCCTTCGCCAGCTCCTACACCGCCCACGTTTACCCAATGTTAGGTGAACGCTGACTGTAGGAGCTGCCGAAGGCTGCGATCTTTCCCGGGGCGCCAGTATATCGATCCGAGCGAAGGCTTACTCCAACGCTTTCCAGATATCCGTGGCGTACTCGCGAATGGTCCGGTCAGAGGAGAACCAGCCCATCCTGGAGGTGCTCAACACCGCCGAACGCCACCATTCCTTCGAATCGTGCCAATGGGCTTCTACCCGCATCTGCGCGTCCCAGTAAGAGTCGAAATCGGCGCAGACCAGGAAGCGATCGTAGTCGATCAGCGAATCGATCAATCCCGTGTAACGGGACGGATCATCCGGCGAGAACACCCCGCCGCGTATCGCTTGAAGCACGTCATTAAGCCGATGGGATGCCGCAATATCAGGCGTCGCGTTGAACTCATGGTTCTGCTTGCGCGCTTCAACCTGCTGAGCGCTGAGGCCGAAGATGAACATGTGCTCGACGCCGATGCGCTCGCACATTTCCACGTTCGCCCCGTCCAGGGTGCCGATGGTCAGCGCGCCGTTGAGGCCGAACTTCATGTTGCTGGTGCCCGAGGCTTCGAAGCCTGCGGTGGAAATCTGCTCCGACAAATCCGCTGCCGGAATGATGCTCTCCGCCAGACTGACGTTGTAATTGGGCAAGAACACCACTTTAAGTAAACCGCGCACCGTCGGGTCGTTGTTCACCACCCGGGCGATGTCGTTGGTCAGTTTGATGATCAGCTTGGCCTGGTGATAACTGGCCGCCGCCTTGCCGGCGAAGATCTTCACCCGCGGCACCCAATCAATTTCCGGCTCGGCGCGAATCGCCTGATACAGCGCAACGGTGTGCAACAGGTTGAGCAACTGACGTTTGTATTCGTGGATCCGTTTGACCTGCACGTCGAACATCGCGGCCGGGTTGACCGCAACGCCAAGCCGCTCATGAATGATGTACGCCAGGGCTTTCTTGCTGTGCAGCCGCTGCTCGGCGAACGCCTTGCGGAACGCGGCTTTCTCGGCGAACGGTTCCAGGCCGAGCAAACGTTCTTCGGGGTTGTCCAGCAGATCGGGGCCAAGCGCGTCGACCATCATCGAGGTCAGCTCCGGGTTGGCCTGGTAGAGCCAGCGGCGGAAGGTGATGCCGTTGGTCTTGTTGTTGATCCGGTCCGGGTAGAGGTTGTGCAGTTCGGAAAACACCGTTTTGCGCATCAGTTGCGTATGCAGGCCGGACACGCCGTTGACGCTGTGGGAGCCAAGGAACGCGAGGTTGCCCATGCGCACGCGGCGACCGTTGTCTTCCTCTATCAGCGACACCGCGCGCAGGACCTCGAAGTCATGGATACCCTTGGCCCGCAGCGAATCGATGTGCTGGGCGTTGATCAAGTAAATGATTTGCATGTGCCGCGGCAACATCCGCTCCATCAAACCGACCGGCCAGGTTTCCAGCGCTTCCGGCAGCAGCGTGTGGTTGGTGTAGGACAGCGTGTCGACCGTGACTTGCCATGCCGCATCCCACGCGACGTCATAGACATCGACCAGTTGCCGCATCAGTTCGGCCACGGCTATCGAAGGGTGGGTGTCGTTGAGCTGGATCGCTGCATGATCGCCCAGGGTCAGGACCGAGGTGTGCATGTTGCGATGACGGCGCAGCAAGTCCTGCAAGGACGCGGCGACGAAGAAATACTCCTGACGCAGGCGCAATTCCTGGCCCGCTTCGGTGCTGTCCGCCGGGTAGAGCACCCGGGAAATACTTTCGGCCCGGGCGACTTCTGCCACGGCGCCCAAGTGGTCGCCGGCGTTGAAGCGTTCCAGGTGCAAATCTTCCATGGCCCGGGCGCGCCACAGGCGCAGCGTGTTGACGCTCGCCCCGCGCCAGCCGACGACCGGCGTGTCATACGCAATCGCGCGAACGGTTTCTGCTGGCGTCCAGACTTGCTTGGACTTGCCCGCTTCGTCGGTGACGGTTTCGACACTGCCACCGAAACCGATCGGGTAAACGACCTCTGGCCGTTCAAACTCCCAAGGGTTACCGAAATCCAGCCAGTGTTCGGTCTGTTCCTGCTGCCAGCCGTCGACGATGGCCTGGCGGAACAAGCCATGTTCATAACGAATGCCGTAACCGTGGCCGGCAATGCCGAGGGTCGACATGCTTTCCATGAAGCACGCGGCCAGACGACCGAGGCCGCCGTTGCCCAGCGCTGCGTCGGGTTCCAGCAGGCGGATGCGTTCAAGGTCGACGCCGAGCTCAGTCAGGGCCTCGCGGGCAACATCCAGCAGGCCAAGGTTGCTCAGGCTGTCGTAGAGCAGACGGCCGATCAGAAATTCAAGGGAGAGGTAATAAACCCGCTTTTGACCTTTGCGGTATATCTGCCGGGTGTGGTCCATCCAGTGCTCGACCATGTGATCGCGCGCCGCCAAGGCAATGGCTTCGAACCAGTCGTGGTCGAAGGCGTGATCCGGGTCTTTGCCCACCGCGTAGGTGAGTTTGGTCAAGACGGCGTCGCGGAATGCGGCCACCTCTGCTTCGCGAACAAGTGGTTCTTGAGTCATCGATAGGACCTCGAGCGAGCGTGGAGTTGTTGAGCCTAGACGGTCTGACAGGCCGTTGGAACTCTGGTTCGGCAGTTTTTCCCGTTAGTGTGAGATAGATCGACATTACCTTGTCGCGCACCGGAAAGAATGCAGGTGCCGTGCCGGGTTACAGGTGTTATTGGGCGGAATACGAAAAAAATCTGGCGAAAGGTTGTTCAAAAATCCACCAGTCCCGGTATGATCGCGCGCCCTGATGCACGCTGGTAACAACCGATGATGAAGTCCAACCTGATCGCCGCCGCGGAGATCGATCGCCTCGATACCTGGGCCAAGTACTCCGCCCCGATGTGTGGTTCGTGCGTTTCCAGCTGCTGCACCCTGCCGGTCGAGGTCAAGATCAAGGATCTGATCCGTATCGGCATCGTCGATGAGTTCGAGCGCGGCGAGCCGCCGAAGAACATCGCCAAGCGTTTGCAGAAGGAAGGGATCGTCGAGCGTTACAACCAGAAGTCCGAGATCTTCACCCTTCAGCGCATGAGCAACAACGATTGCCTGTACCTGGATCGTAAGAGCCGTCTGTGCACTATTTATGAAAAGCGCCCGGATACTTGCCGCAACCACCCGAAAATCGGGCCGCGGCCGGGGTATTGCGCGTATAAGCCGAAAGAAATGGCGCGTGAGACCAGCGAGAGCCGTCGGACCCTCGAGAAGTTCTGATCGTCGCTGAGTTCTTCGGCGGCTGACCGTCCGCCTTCGCGAGCAAGCCCGCTCCCACATTGGTTCTGTGAACGACGCAGATCCAATGTGGGAGCGGGCTTGCTCGCGAAGGGGCCGGAACAAACACCGCACAACCCCCAGACAAACAAAAACGCCCCCGACCTTGCGGTCGGGGGCGTTTTTTTAGCAGCTAACTAAGTCGAAACTCAGTTACCGGCTTTCTTGGCAGCGCGGGTACGCTCGCTTTCGCCCAGGATCTTCTTACGAAGACGGATGGACTTAGGAGTGACTTCGCACAGTTCGTCTTCTTGCACGAACTCAAGAGCTTGTTCCAGGGTGAAACGGATAGGCGGAACCAGAGCGATGGTTTCGTCTTTACCCGAGGCACGCATGTTGTCGAGCTTCTTGCCTTTGGTTGGGTTGACGCCCAGGTCGTTGTCGCGGCTGTTGATGCCGACGATTTGACCTTCGTACACGTCTTCACCGTGACCCAGGAACAGTTTGCCGCGAGCTTGCAGGGTTTCCAGCGAGTAAGTCAGAGCCTTACCGGTAGCAACCGAAACCAGCACGCCGTTCTGACGGCCGGACATGTCGCCGGACTTCATCACGTCGTAACGGTCGAAGATCGAGGTCAGGATGCCTGCACCGGAGGTCAGGGTCAGGAACTCGTTACGGAAACCGATCAAGCCACGAGCCGGGATGTTGTACTCAAGGCGCACACGGCCCTTGCCATCCGGAACCATGTTGGTCAGGTCGCCTTTACGGATACCGATCTGTTCCATGATCGAACCTTGCGATTCTTCTGGCAGGTCGATGGTCACGTTTTCGTACGGTTCGTGCTTGACGCCGTCAACCATGCGGATGATCACTTCCGGACGACCAACACCCATTTCGAAGCCTTCGCGACGCATGGTTTCGATCAGTACCGAGAGGTGCAACTCACCACGGCCGGAGACTTTGAACTTGTCGGCGGTGTCGCCTTCTTCAACGCGCAGGGCAACGTTGTAGAGCAGTTCTTTGTCCAGACGCTCTTTGATGTTACGGCTGGTGACGAACTTGCCTTCACGACCGCAGAACGGCGAGTCGTTAACCTGGAAGGTCATGGAAACGGTTGGTTCGTCAACGGTCAGCGGCTTCATCGCTTCGACGTTCAGTGGGTCGCACAGAGTGTCGGAGATGAACAGCTGGTCGAAGCCGCTGACGCAGACGATGTCGCCGGCAGCTGCTTCGTCAACGTCGATACGGTGCAGACCGTGGTGACCCATCAGCTTCAGGATACGACCGTTACGGCGCTTGCCGTCGGCGTCGATAGCCACAACTTGAGTGTTCGGCTTGACGCGACCACGGGCGATACGGCCAACGCCGATAACACCCAGGAAGCTGTTGTAGTCCAGTGCCGAGATTTGCATCTGGAACGGACCGTCACGGTCAACTTGTGGAGCCGGTACGTGGTCAATGATCGCCTGGTACAGCGGGGTCATGTCTTCAGCCATGTCGGTGTGTTCCAGACCGGCAATGCCGTTCAGGGCCGAGGCGTAGACGACTTTGAAGTCCAGCTGTTCTTCGGTAGCACCGAGGTTGTCGAACAGGTCGAAGATCTGGTCCAGAACCCAGTCCGGACGCGCGCCTGGACGGTCAACCTTGTTGATGACCACGATTGGACGCAGGCCGGCTTCGAAAGCCTTCTTGGTCACGAAACGGGTTTGCGGCATAGGGCCGTCTTGAGCGTCAACCAGCAGCAGAACGGAGTCAACCATCGACATTACGCGTTCAACTTCGCCGCCGAAGTCGGCGTGGCCCGGGGTGTCCACGATGTTGATGTGGTGGCCGTTCCAGTTGATGGCGGTGTTTTTCGCCAGAATGGTAATACCGCGTTCTTTCTCCTGGTCGTTGGAGTCCATCACGCGCTCGTCGTTGAGCTCGTTGCGCTCCAGGGTGCCGGATTGACGCAAGAGTTTGTCTACCAGGGTGGTCTTACCATGGTCAACGTGAGCAATGATGGCGATGTTGCGTAGATTTTCGATCACTTGTGTATCTCGATCAGAGGATTCGGTGTGCTGACAAGTCTTGGCAGCGATTAACAGTAGAGTCCGGCAAAGCCGTTACAGCTTGACGGCGGCGTCGGGGGGCCGGTGACGCAGGCCACAGGCAAACAGCCCCGGGCACTTAGCTCGGTCGATAAACGCGCACATTGGCATGCCCCTCACTGAGCAAATGGTGGGCATGCAGGCGACTCATCACGCCTTTGTCGCAATACAGCAGGTACTGGCGAGTAGGGTCCAGTTCCTTGAAACGAGCGTTCAATGCATAAAACGGCATCGTTTGTACCTCAATGCCAACGAGGCCCAGCGGGTCGTCTTCAGCAGCATCCGGATGACGGATGTCAATGACGATCTGACCAGCCAGCGCTTCGCTGACTTCTTCGATCTGCAAATCCTGGCCCAATTCGTCGATCACGCGATCGATCGGCACCAGTTTGGCGTTCTCGAGCGCACGCTCAAGTACTGCCATGTCGAACTGTTGTTCTTCGTACTCCACGCGTGGACGCTTGGCGTGGGTCTTGGGGTTCACCGAGATGACCCCGCAGTATTCCGGCATGTGCTTGGCGAAGTCGGCAGTACCGATTTCGTTGGCCAGGTCGATGATGTCCTGCTTGTGACTGGCGATCAGCGGACGCAAGACCAGCTTGTCGGTCACGCAGTCGATCACGGACAGGTTCGGCAGCGTCTGGCTCGACACCTGGGAAATCGCTTCGCCGGTGACCAGCGCATCGATCTCCAGCCGATCGGCAATACGGGAAGCAGCGCGCAACATCATACGCTTCAAAACTACGCCCATATGACTGTTATCGACTTTACCGAGAATTTCTCCCAGTACTTCCTCGAACGGCACACTCACAAATAACACGCGTTGGGAGCTGCCGTACTTCTTCCAGATGAAGTGCGCGACTTCCATGACGCCCAGTTCATGGGCTCGTCCGCCCAGATTGAAGAAGCAGAAATGGCTCATCAGCCCGCGGCGCATGATCTGGTAAGCGGCGACGGTGGAATCGAAGCCGCCGGACATCAGCACAAGCGTCTGTTCCAGGGCGCCCAGCGGATAACCGCCGATGCTGTTGTGCTGGCTGTGGATCACGAACAACCGTTTGTCGCGAATTTCGAGGCGAACTTCGATTGCAGGCGTTTTCAGCGAGATTCCGGCGGCGCCGCACTGACGACGCAGTTGGCTGCCGACGTATTTCTCGACGTCCATCGAGCTGAATTCATGCTTGCCGGCACGCTTGCAGCGCACCGAAAAGATCTTCCCGGCCAATGCATCACCGAAGTGCTGCTTGCACTTGGCGACGATGTCGTCGAAGTCGCCCAACGGGTATTCGTCGACTTGCAGGAAATGCGCGATGCCCGGCATGCAGCTCAGGCGCTCGGTCATCTCCTTCAGGGCTTTGGGCTCGCTGACGCGGGTTTCCAGCTCGAGATTGTCCCACACACCGTTCACCACCACAGCCGGGTCCAGGTCGCGGAGCACGGTACGGATGTTTTTGGCCAACTGGCGGATGAAACGCATCCGTACCGGGCGGCTCTTGATGGTGATCTCGGGGAAGACTTTTACGATTAGTTTCATGAAAACAGCGCGCGCTGGGCCAGCCGAAAAAGGGGGGCGCGGATTATAGCGGAAATTGCTCAAGGTTTAACCAGTTAATGTGCAGAAGGTTTTGCGCGCACCAAAACGGGTCATTTGTTGTATTTGACGCTACATTACGGGGCGCTATTTCCAGCTTTGCTGCGCTTTGCACCTTTATAAGCGTGAAATTGGGGCAAAAAACCCATGGTGGGGCACTGGCATGCAATTTGCTCCCTTGTGAGGCAGGTTGCCTTGGCAGAGTATTCGCGCCGGCATCACCCACATTCTAAGGGCATCCACTACTAAGCCCGAAGCCACCCGGAGGACACTATGTCGAAGTCGGTTCAACTCATCAAAGATCATGACGTCAAGTGGATTGATCTGCGCTTCACGGACACCAAAGGCACTCAGCACCACGTGACCATGCCGGCTCGCGACGCGCTGGATGAAGCTTTCTTCGAAGAAGGCAAAATGTTCGACGGTTCCTCCATCGCTGGTTGGAAAGGCATCGAAGCCTCCGACATGATCCTGATGCCGGACGACAGCACTGCCGTTCTCGACCCGTTCACCGAAGAGCCAACCCTGATCCTGGTTTGCGACGTGATCGAGCCTTCGACCATGCAAGGCTACGACCGTGACCCACGTGCGATCGCCAAGCGTGCCGAGGAATACCTGAAGTCGACCGGTATCGGCGACACCGTATTTGTTGGTCCAGAGCCTGAATTCTTCATCTTCGACGAAGTGAAGTTCAAGTCCGATATCTCCGGCTCCATGTTCAAGATCTACTCCGAACAAGGTTCGTGGATGTCCGACCAGGACGTGGAAGGCGGCAACAAAGGCCACCGTCCAGGCGTCAAAGGCGGCTACTTCCCGGTTCCGCCGTTCGACCACGACCACGAAATCCGTACCTCCATGTGCAACGCCATGGAAGAAATGGGCCTGGTCATCGAAGTTCACCACCACGAAGTGGCAACTGCCGGCCAGAACGAAATCGGTGTGAAGTTCAACACCCTGGTGGCCAAGGCTGACGAAGTTCAGACCCTGAAGTACTGCGTACACAACGTTGCTGATGCATACGGCCGCACCGCGACCTTCATGCCTAAGCCTCTGTACGGCGACAACGGTTCGGGTATGCACGTTCACCTGTCCATCGCCAAAGATGGCAAGAACACCTTCGCTGGCGAAGGCTATGCCGGCCTGTCCGATACCGCTCTGTACTTCATCGGCGGCATCATCAAGCACGGTAAGGCCCTGAACGGCTTCACCAACCCGTCGACCAACTCCTACAAGCGTCTGGTCCCAGGTTTCGAAGCTCCAGTGATGCTGGCCTACTCGGCTCGCAACCGTTCCGCCTCGATCCGTATTCCTTACGTGTCCAGCCCTCGCGCTCGCCGTATCGAAGCCCGCTTCCCGGATCCGGCAGCTAACCCGTACCTGGCCTTCGCTGCCCTGGTAATGGCCGGCCTGGACGGTATCCAGAACAAGATCCACCCTGGCGATGCTGCTGACAAAAACCTGTACGACCTGCCGCCTGAAGAGGCGAAAGAGATCCCACAAGTGTGCGGCAGCCTGAAAGAAGCCCTGGAAGAGCTGGACAAAGGTCGTGCGTTCCTGACCAAAGGCGGCGTTTTCAGCGACGACTTCATCGACGCTTACATCGCTCTGAAAAGCGAAGAAGAAATCAAAGTACGTACCTTCGTACACCCACTGGAATACGAGCTGTACTACAGCTGCTGATCCAGTAGCGCCTGCGCAAGCGGCGTGACAAAAAAGAGGCCTCCTTCGGGAGGCCTTTTTTTGTGGGCGCGATTCAACGGCTGCAATAAACCCCTGTGGGAGCTTGCTCGCGATGGCGGCGGATCAGCCAACATCAATGTTGAATGAGAAACCGCTATCGCGAGCAAGCTCGCTTGTATGTTTAGACTTGAAGGGGTGGGCGGGACTAAAAGCTCGATTCTGACTCTGACCAGTACAGACCGTGGGAGACTTCTCGTCCCGCCCTTTCTACCCAAAGCGCCGATAAGGAATTCATCGGTAAAACCGACGATAGAGGCAAGCCAGCGCAACGGTAGACCCCGACAAGCTCTTAAACCCTAGCTCCGAGGATTCGTCATGACAATCCTTACTTCGCAGACGGTTGTTGGCATCGATATCGCCAAGGCTGAAATAGTTATCTATCGCTCCGACCTGCAAACCACTGACGCCATCAAGAACGATCGAACAGCCCTTAAACGCTGGCTTAAAACATTGCCCGCCCAAAGCGCTATCGCCGTTGAAGCCACCAACATCTACCACCTGGACACTGTCGAGTTGGCCCATGCGATGGGTCACCAGGTCTATGTCGTGGATGCTTATCGGGTGAGCAACTATCGCCGCGGCATCGGCCAGCGAGCCAAGAACGATCCCTGCGATGCCCGTCTGCTGGCGCGTTATTTGACGAACGAACAAGACGGACTGCGGATCTGGAGCCCGCCACCCAAGGCCTACACCTCGCTGAAAAGCCTGCTCCACAGGCGTGCAACGCTAATCCAGAACCATGCCGGTCTGATGCTGAGCTGGGCCAATGAACCCTTGTTGAAGAAAGTGCAGACCGCCCAGCAAAAGGCCTTCAAGCAAGCGGATCAGGCCATTCAGAAACTGCTGCGCAAGGTCTGCAAAGAGGCGGGTATTGAAGAGAATATCGACCGCTGCAAAGCCATCGAAGGGGTTGGCGAACTGACTGCAACCGGGTTGGCGACGACCTTTATGCGCGGTGATTTTGCCAATAGTGATGCGTTCATCGCGTTTCTAGGGATGGACCTTACGGTCGATGACTCCGGGAAGAAGAACGGCCCCCGGCACTTGACCAAAAAAGGGGATCCGGAAGTACGCCGGTTGGCTTACAACGCCGCAATGGCAGCCTGTCGCTCAGCTAAATGGAAACCGTTTTACGAGTCATATTTGGCAAGAGGCTTCTCGAAAACCCAGGCATTGGTGGCCCTTGCCCGGAAACTCTGCCGGGTGGCATTTGCCCTGATGAAAAATCAGAGCAAATACCAGCCGGCCTGAAGTTGCGGGGTTGCCCTGCAACATAGAATCTCCCACAGGTATTTACGGTGCTTGATGGACCTCGTTAAACCATGCCCAAATGTTTACAACTTGGGACAATCGCCGCGCCTGACCTATGCTGCACCTCAACGCTTTTGTTTCTGGTCGATTTTATGGGTCGTGGTTTTCTACTGATGTTGCTGTTGATCGCCCTGCCCGCCGCCGCGCAGATCTATAAGTACACCGACGCCGACGGCAACACCGCCTACAGCAATCAACCGCCCGATGGCGTGAAGGCTCAACCGGTCGAGTTACCACCGCTTAACAGGGTTGAGCCCCAAGCCCCTTCTGCGCCACCTGTCGAAGCCACCAGCCGCGAACAGCCGCGCAGCGCTTACGAGGTGCTGGAGCTGACCAACTTACCCACCACCGAAGCACTGCGTGCCAACAACGGCACCTTCACCGTCAACGTGCTGATCAAACCCCGCCTGCAAGGCCCTCATCTGTTCAGGCTGTTGCTGGACGATCAACCTTACGGCCAGCCGAGCAACGTGCCGATCCTGCAACTGGTCAATATTGACCGCGGCACACACAGCCTTGCTGTACAGGTGATCGACGGGGAAAACATCGTTCAACAAAGTCCCACCGAGACGTTCACCGTACAACGGGTGCATAAGCCGTGAGGCTGTGGCTGCTGATCACCTGCTTGATCGCCCTGCCGGTGACGGCCGAGGTGTTCACCTACGTCGACGCTCAGGGCAATCGGGTCTACACCGACCAGCCAGGCTCCGGCAATGCCAAGCGCGTGCCGCTGGCGACGAGTAACCGCATGTCCGCCAACCCTGGCGGCGCAGCACCGGTGATGGCTGGAAAGAAGGCCGAAACAAAACCACTGTTCCACTACGACATGCTGAGAGTCCTGGTGCCGGAGCCAGACGCCACGGTGCGCAGCAGTGCTGGCGAGATTATCGTCAGCGTCACCAGCGAACCCAGCCTGCAACGAGGCCATCGCTACCAACTGCTGCTCGACGGCCAACCCACCGCAGCGCCCGGCCTGAGCCCGGTATTCGCCCTGAGCAACCTCGATCGCGGCAGCCATAACCTCTCCGTGGAAATCCTCGACGAGCAGGGCCGCACGGTCGAGCGCACAGCCAACCAGCCGTTCCACATGCTGCGCATCTCCCTCGCACAGAAGCGTCAGGTCAAACCCTGCGCCCTCCCCGATTACGGCCAACGGCCGGAATGCCCGCTCAAAGACAAACCCGTAGAAGAAAAAAATCCCTTCCTGCGCTTCTTCTAACGCCGCTCAAGTTTGCGCACTATATTGGTGCAATTGGTTGCACCATACTCACATCCCATCCCATTTTGGTTCGAAAGTACCCGTCAAAGCTGGCAGAACGCCACGCAAACGAGCGTCAAACGCCCGTTTCAGGCCTTAAACGCTTCTTTTCGGAGCCTTGGTTTGGTTTTTGCATTTTCCTCGTATCAGCGCTTTATTCATGCGCGCGCCCTGCTCCAAAAGAGGTCCTGATGACCATTAGCGACGCACTGCATCGATTGCTACTCGACAACCTGACCACCGCCACCATTCTGCTCGACGCCGAACTGCGCCTTGAGTACATGAACCCGGCGGCGGAGATGCTTCTGGCCATCAGCGGCCAGCGTAGCCATGGGCAGTTCATCAGCGAGTTGTTCACCGAATCTCCCGAGGCGCTGAACTCCCTGCGCCAGGCGGTCGAGCAGGCACACCCGTTCACCAAGCGCGAAGCGATGCTCACCGCCCTCACCGGCCAGACGCTGACCGTCGACTACGCGGTAACCCCGATCCTGGCCAACGGCGCCACGATGCTGCTGCTGGAAGTCCACCCCCGTGACCGCTTGCTGCGAATCACCAAGGAAGAGGCGCAGTTGTCGAAGCAGGAAACCAGCAAGACGCTGGTGCGCGGCCTCGCTCACGAAATAAAGAATCCTCTCGGCGGGATTCGCGGCGCGGCGCAATTGCTCGCCCGCGAACTGCCGGAAGAAAGCCTGCGCGACTACACCAACGTGATCATTGAAGAGGCCGACCGCCTGCGCAATCTGGTCGATCGCATGCTCGGTTCCAATAAGCTGCCGTCACTGGCGATGTGCAACGTCCACGAAGTTCTGGAACGCGTTTGTCATCTGGTGGAGGCCGAAAGCCAGGGCTGCATCACGTTGGTGCGCGACTACGACCCAAGCATTCCCGACGTGTTGATCGACCGCGAACAGATGATTCAGGCCGTGCTGAACATCGTGCGCAATGCGATGCAGGCCATCAGCAGCCAGAACGAGCTGCGCCTGGGCCGCATCAGCCTGCGTACCCGCGCCATGCGCCAGTTCACCATCGGCCACGTGCGTCATCGCCTGGTGACCAAGATTGAAATCATCGACAACGGCCCGGGCATTCCCGCGGAGTTGCAGGAAACCATCTTCTTTCCCATGGTCAGCGGCCGTCCGGACGGTACCGGGCTGGGCCTGGCCATTACCCAGAACATCATCAGCCAGCACCAGGGCCTGATCGAATGTGACAGCCATCCAGGCCACACCACCTTCTCGATCTTTCTGCCACTGGAACAAGGAGCCACATCGACATGAGCCGTAGTGAAACCGTGTGGATCGTCGATGACGACCGTTCTATCCGTTGGGTCCTGGAAAAAGCCTTGCAGCAAGAAGGCATGACCACGCAAAGCTTCGACAGCGCCGATGGCGTGATGAGTCGCCTGGCGCGCCAGCAGCCGGACGTGATCATCTCCGACATCCGTATGCCGGGTGCCAGCGGTCTGGACCTTCTGGCGCGGATTCGCGAACAACACCCACGGCTGCCGGTCATCATCATGACCGCTCACTCCGATCTGGACAGCGCTGTCGCGTCCTATCAGGGCGGCGCGTTTGAATACCTGCCCAAGCCGTTCGACGTCGACGAAGCGGTGTCGCTGGTCAAACGCGCGAACCAGCACGCCCAGGAACAGCAAGGCCTGGAAGTCCCGGTCGCCTTGACCCGCACCCCGGAAATCATCGGTGAAGCACCGGCGATGCAGGAAGTGTTTCGCGCCATCGGGCGCTTGAGCCACTCCAACATCACTGTACTGATCAACGGTGAATCCGGTACCGGTAAAGAACTGGTGGCGCATGCCCTGCACCGTCACAGTCCGCGGGCGGCTTCGCCGTTCATTGCACTGAACATGGCGGCAATCCCGAAAGACCTGATGGAATCCGAGCTGTTCGGCCATGAGAAAGGCGCGTTCACCGGCGCGGCCAACCTGCGACGCGGGCGTTTTGAACAGGCTGACGGCGGCACGCTGTTCCTCGATGAAATCGGCGACATGCCGGCAGACACCCAGACCCGCTTGCTGCGGGTGTTGGCGGACGGCGAGTTCTATCGCGTCGGCGGTCATGTGCCGGTGAAGGTCGATGTGCGAATCATCGCCGCGACTCACCAGAATCTGGAAACCCTGGTGCACGCCGGGAAATTCCGTGAGGACTTGTTCCACCGCCTCAACGTGATCCGCATCCACATTCCACGGTTGTCGGACCGTCGCGAAGACATCCCGACCCTGGCCAAGCACTTCCTCAGCCGCGCCGCGCAAGAACTGGCGGTGGAGCCAAAGCTGCTGAAAAGCGAAACCGAGGAATACCTGAAGAACCTGCCGTGGGGCGGCAACGTGCGTCAGCTGGAGAACACCTGCCGCTGGATCACGGTGATGGCTTCGGGTCGCGAAGTGCACATCAGCGACCTGCCGCCGGAGCTGCTGAACCTGCCGCAGGATTCGGCGCCAGTGACCAACTGGGAGCAAGCGCTGCGCCAGTGGGCTGATCAGGCGTTGGCCCGTGGCCAGTCGAGCCTGCTGGACAGCGCTGTACCGGCGTTCGAGCGGATCATGATCGAAACTGCCCTCAAACACACCGCCGGCCGCCGCCGCGATGCCGCCGTTTTGCTGGGCTGGGGGCGTAATACCCTGACTCGCAAGATCAAGGAATTGGGGATGAAGGTTGATGGTGGGGATGATGATGAAGGGGAAGAAGGCTAAGCAGCCTTTAGCTCTTCGCCGACAGTTACATCCAATCGCGAGCAAGCTCGCTCCCACAGTGGATTTCAGTGTTTTCACGATTGAGTGAACCCCCTGAACCCTGTGGGAGCGAGCTTGCTCGCGATGCTTTTGGGGCCATCGTGCACCGACTGAATGCACCGTGAACCGCAATCGCGCACGGCAACAGATCCGAAATCCCGCCGGCTTTCGCAATCGAACCCCTATCGAAAAAACACGAAAGCCCCGGAATACGGGGCTTTCGACGTTTCTGCGCGACATTCTGTTTCAACTTGTTAAAACCTGGCACGCCCCCTGCAATAGTCCATTCAGTGATTCAGTTCACTACCCGGTTTCGGGGACCTTGGTACAGGCAGGCCGGGGATTCCCCTCTTTACATCGGGCTCACACCGCACTTGCGACGAGCCCAAGCAGTTTTGGGGCCCTTGATACAGGCAGGTCAGGGGTTCCTTCTTTACACCGGGCTCACGACGCAATGCGCGAGCCCTCCCGTTTTGGGGACCTTGGTACAGGCAGGCCGGGGATTCCCTCTTTTATTGCTCTCGGAGATGGATCTCCAGCCGCCAGCGGTCATCGACCTCGCTACCGGCCCACTCGCCCTGCAGTGGCCGAGCCGCCACCACCGTCAGCAACAACCCCCCATCACTCAAACGCACGCGCCAGTTCACGCTCTTGTCGTTGATTTTGAGCTGACCTTTCTGCGCCTTGCCTTCAGCCTCGAACAGCAACGCGAGGCTACCGTCGACGAACTCGCCGTGAGCCTTGGGTTCGTTGTTGAACCACACCACCAACCCGTCGTTCGTCACCTCGACCTGCTGCAATTCACTGGGGTCGGGCGTGGTCAGGCGACCGATCATCAGCCCTACCATCACCCCGACAATCGCCAGCGAAGCCATCACTCGCGGGAATAGCTTCGAACGCGGGTCCGCTTCAGGCGTAGAATGCCGCTCATCTTTACCTTCGGAGCCGTGCATGTTTCACGTCATCCTTTTCCAACCAGAAATTCCGCCGAATACCGGCAACGTTATCAGGCTGTGCGCCAACAGTGGCTGCCACCTGCATTTGATCGAACCGCTGGGCTTCGAGATGGACGACAAGCGTCTGCGCCGGGCCGGCCTCGATTACCACGAGTATGCCACCCTGCAACGCCACGCAGACCTCGCCAGCTGTCTGGAAAGCCTCGGTCATCCTCGGCTGTTCGCCTTCACCACCAAGGGCTCGCGGCCGTTCCACGATGCCCGCTTCGCCGAGGGCGATGCATTCCTGTTCGGCCCGGAAAGCCGTGGTTTGCCGGCGGAAGTACTCGATGCCCTGCCCGGCGAACAGCGCCTGCGCCTGCCGATGCGTGAAGGCTGCCGCAGCCTGAACCTGTCGAACACCGTGGCGGTCGCCGTCTACGAAGGCTGGCGCCAGCTCGGTTTTAAATAACACCGCATAACAAATGTGGGAGCGGGCTTGCTCGCGAAGGCGTCGTGTCAGTCAACATCAATGTTGAATGATCAACCGCTTTCGCGAGCAAGCCCGCTCCCACATTGGACTTGCTTCGACGCTCAGACCGCTTATTGCACGGTTGGGGTTTCGCCCGCAGCCTGCATGCGTTGCAGTTCTTGTGCGTACAGCGCGTCGAAGTTCACCGGGGCCAGCATCAGGGCCGGGAAGGAGCCACGGGTGACCAGGCTGTCCAGGGTCTCGCGAGCGTACGGGAACAGGATGTTCGGGCAGAACGCGCCGAGGGTGTGGCTCATCGAAGCGTCGTCGAGGTTCTTGATCAGGAAGATCCCGGCCTGTTGCACTTCAGCGATGAACGCCACTTCGCCGTTTTCACCGTTTTTCACGGTCACGGACAAGGTCAGCACGACTTCGTGGAAGTCGCCTTCCAGAGCCTTTTGACGGGTGTTCAGATCTAGACCGACGCTCGGTTCCCACTGCTGGCGGAAGATGGCCGGGCTTTTCGGGGCTTCGAAGGACAAGTCACGTACGTAGATGCGCTGCAAGGAGAATTGCGGTGCGGTTTCTTCTTCGCTAGCTGCAGTGTTCTGTTGGTCAGTCATCTCAGATCCTTTCTGATCTTGGGGTCTTATAGGGAAGGCATTCAGGCCTTGAGCATGGCGTCGAGCTTGCCGGCGCGCTCAAGGGCGAACAAATCATCACAACCACCCACGTGGGTGCTGCCGATCCAGATCTGCGGCACGGACGTACGTCCGGCCTTCTGAGCCATGGCGGCACGCACCTGCGGCTTGCCATCGACCTTGATCTCTTCGAAGGTCACGCCTTTGTTCTCGAGCAGGTACTTGGCTCGCGAACAGTAAGGGCAGTAATCGCTGGAATAGACGACGACGTTGCTCATATCACTTCACCAGCGGCAGGTTGTCGCCTTTCCAGCTGGAAATACCGCCGGAGAGCTTGGCGGCGGTGAAGCCGGACTTCATCAGTTCGCGGGCATGCGTGCCGGCAGTCTGGCCCATGGCATCGACCAGGATGATGGTCTTGGCCTTGTGCTTTTCCAGTTCGCCGACGCGAGCGGTCAGTTTGTCGTGAGGAATGTTCACCGCGCCAACAATGTGACCGGCGGCGAAGTCCTTGGTCGAACGGATGTCGATCACAACGCCCGCGTCCTTGTTGACCAGTCCGGTCAGTTCACCGGTGCTCAGGCTGCGACCGCCGCCTTGCATCTGATAAGCGATCAGCAACGCCAGCAGTACGACGAAGATACCGACGAGCAGATAGTGGTTAGTGGCAAATTCAATCAGGTGAGCAACCATCGAAGGAGGTTCCAGGGCGTTAAAATGTCGGCCAGTATACACAGCCACTATGGTGGGCCAAACCCCGTCCGGCGGTGACGCCGTCGGAACTTAGCTTTAAACTGCCACTCCCTTTTCCATCGCCCTCTTTTAACTCAGCCACGAGTGGAATCCATGACTACCACGCCTAAACCTTTGGTCCTGATTATTCTCGACGGCTTCGGTCACAGTGAGAGCCCTGAATCCAACGCCATCTTTGCGGCGAAGAAGCCCGTACTGGACCGTCTGTGGGCCACCGTGCCGAACGGCCTGATCTCGGGCAGCGGCATGGACGTCGGCCTGCCGGACGGCCAGATGGGCAACTCCGAAGTCGGCCACATGAACCTCGGCGCCGGCCGCGTGGTGTATCAAGACTTCACACGCGTGACCAAATCGATCCGCGACGGCGAGTTCTTCGAGAACCCGACCATCTGCGCCGCTGTCGATAAAGCCGTCGCTGCCGGCAAAGCCGTGCACTTCATGGGCCTGCTGTCCGATGGCGGCGTTCACAGCCACCAGGATCACCTGGTTGCCATGGCTGAACTGGCTTTCAAGCGCGGCGCCGAAAAAATCTATCTGCACGCCTTCCTTGATGGTCGCGACACACCCCCGAAAAGCGCCCAGTCGTCCATCGAACTGCTGGATGCGGCCTTCCAGGCCCTCGGCAAAGGCCGGATCGCCAGCATTGTTGGCCGTTACTTCGCCATGGACCGCGACAACCGTTGGGACCGCGTATCCCAGGCTTACAACCTGATTGTCGACGGCAACGGCGAATTCAACGCTGCCACCGCACAGGAAGGCCTGCAAGCCGCGTATGAACGTGGCGAGAGCGACGAATTCGTCAAAGCCACTTCCATCGGCGAGCCGGTGAAAGTCGAAGACGGCGACGCCGTGGTGTTCATGAACTTTCGCGCCGACCGCGCCCGTGAACTGACCCGCGTGTTCGTCGAAGACGATTTCAAGGAATTCGAACGTGCCCGCCAGCCGAAACTGGCCGGCTTCGTCATGCTGACCCAGTACGCCGCCAGCATTCCTGCACCATCGGCCTTCGCCGCGGGCAGCCTGGATAATGTGCTGGGCGACTACCTGGCGAAAAATGGCAAGACCCAGCTGCGCATCGCCGAAACCGAGAAGTATGCCCACGTGACCTTCTTCTTCTCCGGCGGCCGTGAAGAACCGTTCCCGGGCGAAGAACGCATCCTGATCCCGTCGCCAAAAGTCGCCACCTATGACTTGCAGCCCGAGATGAGCGCCCCGGAAGTCACCGACCGCATCGTCGATGCCATCGAAAACCAGCGTTACGACGTGATCGTGGTCAACTACGCCAACGGCGACATGGTCGGCCACAGCGGCGTGTTCGACGCAGCCGTTAAGGCCGTTGAATGCCTCGACCTGTGTGTTGGCCGCATCGTCGATGCCCTGGAAAAAGTCGGCGGTGAAGCGCTGATTACTGCCGACCACGGCAACGTCGAGCAAATGGCCGACGAATCCACCGGCCAGGCACATACCGCCCACACCACCGAACCGGTGCCGTTCATCTATGTTGGCAAGCGTGACTTCAAGGTTCGCGACGGCGGCGTGCTGGCGGATGTGGCACCGACCATGCTGATGTTGATGGATCTTGAGAAACCAGCTGAGATGACCGGCACGTCGATTCTGGTGTAATCCGGCCTAACAAACGCCGCTAAACCCTGTGGGAGCGAGCTTGCTCGCGATAGCAATCTGACAGTCAACATCTACGTTGAATGTTATGGCGCCATCGCGAGCAAGCTCGCTCCCACATTGGTTTTGGAGTGTTTTCAGAGGTAACTCTGCTCCGGTTATCACACAGCCCCAATTGGGCGTTTTTTTTGCAGCGCTTGGCGGGCATACTAGGCCGTCCCTTTCCCTGGTGTCGCCCGCCTCTATGCTTCGCGTCCTGATAGCCCTTGCTCTGACATGCCTGCTCCAACCGGCCTTTGCTGACGAGCGCGCGCAAACCCAACAACAGTTGGACGCCACGCGTCAGGACATTGCCGAGCTGAAAAAACTGCTGGGCAAGCTCCAGGAAGAAAAATCCGGTGTGCAAAAAGACCTCAAAGGCACCGAGACCGAGATGGGCAAGCTCGAGAAGCAGGTCGACGCCCTGCAAAAAGAGCTGAAGAAAAGCGAATCCGAGCTGCAGCGACTCGATGCCGAGAAAAAAAAACTCCAGAGCGCGCGGATTGAACAGCAGCGACTGATCGCCATTCAGGCCCGCGCGGCCTATCAGAACGGCCGTCAGGAGTACTTGAAGCTGCTGCTCAACCAGCAGAACCCGGAAAAATTCGCCCGCACCCTCACCTATTACGACTACCTGAGCCAGGCCCGCCTGGAGCAGCTGAAGAATTTCAACGAAACCCTGCGCCAACTGGCTAATGTCGAAAAAGACATCGCCATGCAACAGGCGCAATTGCTGGTGCAGAAAAGCAGCCTCGACAGCCAGCGCGACGAACTCGACAAAGTCCGCAAGGAGCGCCAGCAAGTCCTGGCCAAGCTCAGCGACGACGTGAAGGCCCGCGATCAGAAGCTGGCAGCCCGCGAGCAGGATCAGGCAGACCTGTCTAAAGTCCTTAAAACCATTGAAGAAACCCTGGCCCGTCAGGCCCGTGAGGCAGAAGAAGCGCGGCAAAAAGCGCTGATCGCCCAGCAGGAAGCCGAAAAAAAGCGTTTACGTGAGGCTCAGGCTGCAGCAGATGCAGACGCCACTGACGCCCCACGCAAACCCGTTAAATCGACACCCGGCGCACTGGTTTCAAGTTCAGGCGAGACCTTTGGTGGCCCCTTTGCTTCAAGCCGGGGAAAACTTCCCTGGCCAGTTGATGGTCGACTGCTGGCACGCTTTGGCGAAACCCGTGGCGACGACGCCCGCACCAAGTGGGACGGCGTGATGATCAGCGCCTCCGCCGGCAGCCAGGTGCACGCCGTGCATGGCGGTCGCGTGGTGTTCGCCGACTGGTTGCGAGGCGCCGGGCTGCTGGTGATTCTCGACCACGGCAACGGTTTTTTGAGTCTTTATGGTCACAACCAGACGCTGCTCAAGTCTGCGGGTGACGTGGTTAAAGCCGGTGAGTCCATCTCCACTGTGGGTAGCAGTGGCGGGCAGGACACACCAGCGCTGTATTTCGCTATTCGTCAGCAGGGTCACCCGAGTGATCCGGCGCAATGGTGTCGTGCGCAAGGATAAGTACGCCATCTACTTCAGGAGTTCGTTCGACATGCTGCATTTGTCCCGCCTTACCTCGCTGGCCCTGACGATCGCCCTGGTGATCGGCGCGCCTCTGGCATTTGCCGCTCAACCGGCCCCGGCAGTCGCGCCTGCGGGCACTGCTGCGACCACCAAGGCGCCATTGCCGCTGGAAGAGTTGCGCACCTTTGCCGAGGTCATGGATCGGATCAAGGCCGCGTATGTCGAACCGGTGGACGACAAGACCCTGCTGGAAAACGCCATCAAAGGCATGCTCAGCAACCTCGACCCGCACTCCGCCTACCTGGGCCCGGAAGACTTCGCTGAGTTGCAGGAAAGCACCAGCGGCGAATTCGGCGGCCTGGGCATCGAAGTTGGCGCTGAAGATGGTTTCATCAAGGTGGTTTCGCCGATCGATGACACCCCGGCCTCCAAGGCTGGCATTCAGGCCGGCGACTTCATCGTCAAGATCAACGGCCAGCCGACCCGCGGCCAGAGCATGACCGAAGCCGTGGACAAGATGCGCGGCAAGATCGGCCAGAAAATCACCCTGACCCTGGTGCGCGACGGCGGCACGCCGTTCGACGTAACCCTGGCCCGCGCCATCATTCAAGTGAAGAGCGTGAAGAGCCAGCTGCTGGAGTCCGGCTACGGCTACATCCGCATCACCCAGTTCCAGGTCAAGACCGGCGAAGAGGTCTCCAAGGCCCTGGCCAAGCTGCGCAAGGACAACGGCAAGAAGCTCAAAGGCATCATCCTCGACCTGCGTAACAACCCGGGCGGCGTGCTGCAAGCGGCGGTTGAAGTGGTCGACCACTTCATCACCAAGGGCCTGATCGTTTACACCAAGGGCCGTATTGCCAACTCCGAACTGCGCTTCTCCGCCACCGGCAAGGACGAAAGCGAAGCCGTGCCAATGGTCGCGCTGATCAACGGCGGCAGCGCCTCGGCCTCGGAAATTGTCGCCGGCGCCTTGCAGGATCAGAAACGCGCGGTGGTCATGGGCACCACCAGTTTCGGCAAAGGCTCGGTACAAACCGTGCTGCCGCTGAACAACGACCGCGCACTGAAGATCACCACGGCGCTGTATTACACGCCGAACGGCCGCTCGATCCAGGCTCAGGGCATCGTCCCGGACATCGAAGTGCGCAAGGCCAAGATCACCAACGAGCAGGACGGCGAGTACTTCAAGGAAGCCGATCTGCAAGGTCACCTGGGCAATGGCAACGGCGGCGCCGACAAACCGACCAGCTCCAGTGGCAAAGCCAAGGCGATGCCGCAGGATGACGACTACCAGTTGGCCCAGGCCCTGAGCCTGCTCAAAGGGTTGAGCATCACCTCCGGCCGCTGAGATGCGCCTGCGGTTCATCCTCGGCTTGCTGTGCTGTCTGGCGGGTGTTGCTCATGCAGCGCCCGTCGCGACGACGCCTCAAACGGCCTATCTAAGCCTGATCATCGATGACCTGGGGCAGAACCTGCCCCGGGATCGCCGCGTGTTGGCCCTGCCCGGCCCCGTCACCACGGCGATCATGCCCGACACACCCCACGCCACCGAATTCGCCCGCGAAGCTCACCGCGCCGGCAAGATCGTCATCCTGCACATGCCGATGGACCCGGCCACCGGGCCGTTTGCCTGGCATCCCGAGTTGCCCATAGAAGAACTCGAAAAGCGCCTGAACGCGGCGTTACAGGCTGTGCCGTACACCGCTGGCATCAACAACCACATGGGCAGCCGCATGACCTCTCAGCCAGCCGCCATGTCCTGGTTGATGGCCGACTTGCAGCGCCGACACAAGTTCTTCGTCGACAGCCGCACCAGTGCACAAACCGTGGCGGCCGCCGAGGCGCAGAAGATTGGTTTGGCGAGCGTTTCGCGGGATGTGTTCCTGGATGACGAGCCCACTGAAGCCGCGATCTTTACTCAGCTACAGACGGCTATCACCCTGGCGCGCAAACAGGGTTCTGCGGTGATGATCGGGCATCCGTATCCGCAGACATTAGCGGTACTTGAACGTGAATTACCCAAGCTCAAGGCTCAGGGCATTGACTGGATCGACATCAAACAGATGATCAGCGTGCGCGGCAATCGTGCAACGGCAGCGCACGGCAAGGATGGCCAGTACCGCCTCCCGACCGCCCGATAATTCCTCGCAGCCCACTCCATTTCGCGATAACTATTTATACCTGCCGGTACACCGCCGCGTGCCACGATAGCGCTCACACTGAATTTCATCACCAAGGAATGGACATGAAATACCTTAGCTTCTTTTGCTTCGCAGGCCTGATTGGCCTGCTGGCTATTTCCGCAGTGCAGGCCCGCGATCTGGGCGAAGGCGCCGTCAACGACTCACCGTCAAGGGCACTGCAAAACAGCGAACATCTTTATGAACTCTGGAGCGGCGTGGGACGACTCAATCTCCAATCAGGCTTGACCTGCAGCGCCGTTCTACTGGATACGCGAAACAGGCAAGGCCGAGCCACCGGCCCTGCTTACCTGCTCACCAGCGGTCATTGCGTGTTGTTTCAGTACGGTTCGGCGCGGACCAATCTGCCTTTTAAAGCCAACGTCACCTTCCACTACTTTCATGACATGCCACAGCGTAAGCGCCGATACGCCATCCGGACTGCCCGATGGAGCAGTCTGGTCGGGACCGATCTTGCAGTACTGGAGGTCGACGCAACATTGGCGTCGCTGATACAGGCCGGGGTCAACCCGCTCAAGCTGGCGCCCCATCAAACCAACGAGAGTCATGATGCGCTTAACATTGGCGCGCCGGGCGGCTTTACCGAACAAGGGCTTCGACTGAGTGCCTGCGCTGAACAAACCGCCGGAACGTTCATCGATCACCCCGGGGTGTTCCCTTTGGCCATGAAAAACAACTGCGACCTTCACGGTGGCAGCTCCGGCAGCCCGATGCTGAACCGCCGCACCAATGAAATCACCGGCATCGTCAGTAAAGTCGTGATCTCGCGCAATACCCCAGCGCCGCCAGATTGTGAGCACTCGACGTCTTGCAAGGCCGCCCGTTTCAACTACAGCTACTCTGCCAACTTTCTGCACAACTGCTTTATTGACAGTGTCTTCACCAGCGATGGGGCGAACTGTTCGTTGGAGCCGGTCGAGCTGACTGTCACGGAGCCCTGGAAGCTCAAGTCATACGTTCATAGAACGCAAAACGCGGATGAGCAGATCGTATTGCCTACGTGGGACTTCAGGTTCTCCCTCGAGGCGCCCTTCTATCGCTACAAAACGGTCCATAACGCCAGGGACTGCAAAGTTTCCGACAATTACAGCGCCGCCATCAGCGCTGAAGATGCTTACATCAATACTGAAATCGGGCCACAAAGCGGCGCACATGCACTGTGCATTATCGGCGTCGCCTCAGGGGAACTGCAGCTGACAAGGGCGATGTTGAATAACGTGTTTACAAGTGCCGTGTACTTGAGCGCGACGCCGGCTCCGTCTCAGGTTGTATCGAAGTGATGGTTACAGATACTTCGCCATGATGTCGTCCACCACGCCTTCCTTGCGCAGCTGATCCAGCGCTGCCTGAAGCTTGGCGACGACGTCATCCGGCACGTCCTTGTTCAATGCCAGGTACAACTCGGCACTGTTAAATCGCAGCACGGTCTTGAGCCCGGTCACACCGTCCTGGCGAGCCAGGTAACGTCCGGCCGGATCACCCGTGGCCCACAGATCAATCTGGCCATTGACCAGCTTCTTCGCGTTGTCCTGATCCCGCAGCACGACTATCGGCTTCAATCCCTGCTTGGCCAACGTCTCGGCAATCGCATCGCCTTTATACGCACCAATCTTGTATTTGCGCGCCTGCTCCAACGACTCAAGGCTGATCTTGCTATCGGCCTTGGCCAGCATGATCCAGTCATCCGGCCCGATCGGGCCAACCCACTTGAACAGGTTCTCGCGGTCCGGCAACCGCGCCATCACAAATACGCCGTAACCGGGCTTCTCCAGGGCGAGTTTGTAGATTCGCTCCCAAGGGAAACGCAGCGTCAGGCTGTAGGTGACTTCGGCACGTTTGAACATTTCGCGGACGATGTCCACCGCGATGCCGTTGATGTTCTCGTCCTGAGCGAAGTTCTTGCCGTTCTTCGCCATGTTGTACGGGGGGAAATTTTCAGTCAGCAACACCAGACCGGTGTCGGGATTTTCTGCGGCATGCGCCCCATTGACGAGCAATAGAGAAGCACCGGCGAGGGCAAGAAGAAGGCGTCTAAGCATGTCTGGCTACCGAAATCCATGGCGTACCCAAGAGTGCCCTGAGCCCGCCATGATGTCCACTGGCCTGTATCGGTTTGTTTAGCGCATCACGATGCCGCGATGAGCCATGTAGGCCTTGGCTTCCTGCACGGTGTATTCGCCGAAGTGGAAAATACTCGCCGCCAATACGGCGCTGGCGTGGCCTTCGATAATGCCGTCGGCCAAATGCTGCAGGTTGCCGACGCCGCCGGACGCGATTACCGGAATCCCCAGCGCATCGCTGATGGCGCGGGTGACGCCCAGGTCGAAGCCGTTTTTCATGCCGTCCTGGTCCATGCTGGTCAGCAGGATTTCACCGGCACCGAGGCCTTCCATCTTCTTCGCCCATTCAACGGCGTCGAGACCGGTAGGCTTGCGACCGCCGTGGGTGAAGATTTCCCAGCGCGGGGTTTCGCCCGGCAGCGAAACCTTCTTCGCGTCGATGGCAACGACGATGCACTGCGAACCGAAATGCTGAGCCGCTTCACCAACAAACTCAGGGTTGAATACCGCAGCAGTGTTGATCGAAACCTTGTCCGCGCCAGCATTCAGCAGATTGCGAATGTCCTGCACGGTACGCACACCGCCACCCACGGTCAGCGGGATGAACACCTGGCTGGCCATGCGCTCGACGGTATGCAGCGTGGTGTCGCGGCCATCGACGCTGGCGGTGATGTCGAGAAAAGTAATCTCGTCGGCACCCTGCTCGTCGTAGCGACGGGCGATTTCCACCGGGTCACCAGCATCGCGGATGTTCTCGAACTTGACGCCCTTGACCACCCGGCCGTTATCCACGTCCAGGCAAGGGATGATGCGTTTGGCCAGCGCCATGGTCAGTCCTCAGCCTTTGTACGAATCGCAGAAAGCTTGCGCTTCAGCGACATCGAGAGTGCCTTCGTAGATCGCCCGGCCAGTGATGGCGCCGATGATGCCTGGCGCCCTGGCGTCGAGCAGCGACTTGATGTCACCCAGATTGTGGATACCGCCCGAAGCGATGACCGGAATCTTCGTCGCAGCGGCCAGGGCAGCGGTGTACGAAACGTTGCAGCCCTGCATCATGCCGTCTTTGGCGATGTCGGTATAAACGATCGCGGACACGCCGTCGGCTTCGAATTGCTTGGCCAGGTCGATCACCTGAATGGTGCTGATTTCAGCCCAGCCGTCAGTGGCGACAAAACCGTCTTTGGCATCCAGACCGACGATCACTTTGCCCGGGAACGCGCGGCAAGCTTCAGCAACGAAAGCCGGATCTTTCACGGCTTTGGTGCCGATGATCACGTAGCTCACGCCCGCTTTCACGTAGTGTTCGATGGTTTCCAGAGAGCGGATACCGCCGCCGATCTGGATCGGAAGGTTCGGGTAGCGCTTGGCGATGGCGGTGACCACTTCGCCGTTGACCGGCTGGCCTTCGAAGGCGCCGTTCAGGTCGACCAGATGCAGACGACGGCAACCGCCCTCCACCCACTTGGCAGCCATGCTCACCGGGTCATCGGAGAACACCGTGGAATCTTCCATGCGGCCCTGGCGCAGACGAACACAGGCACCGTCTTTAAGATCGATAGCGGGAATAATCAGCATCTGGCAAACCTTCAAATTCGATTGTTCAGCTTCGCTCGAAAATCAGTTTTTCTCGAGCGCCCACAAGTCGCTTTCGATGCTTTCGAACCTCTCTTTGAGGTGCGTCTGCACATCGAAAATCGCCCTGTTGTAATAGTGCGGCGCAATTTCACGGGTAAACAGCTCAAGGATTTCAGCCGCTTCGAACGAACCCAGGTCCAGCTCGAAGCGATCTTCCATAAAGCGCTTGATCTTGTGATTGGCCTCGTTCTCCTGTTCAGGAGTGAGGGTCAGGATCGGCGGTTTGGATTTCTTGACGGCCATTTACCAGCGACCATCCCACGCGGCGAAGTTCTGCAGCAATTGCAGGCCATGGGTATGGCTCTTCTCCGGGTGGAACTGCACGGCGAAACGCGAGCCATCGGCCAGCGCCGCGGCGAAATCGACACCGTAGTGACCGCCACCCACCACTTGCCGCGGGTTGCCGGCAGCGATGTAGTAGCTGTGCACGAAGTAGAAACGCGCCAGGTCCGGAATGTTGTGCCACAGCGGATGTGTGACCGTCTGCTTCACTTCGTTCCAGCCCATGTGCGGGACTTTCAGGTGTTCGCCATCTTCGTGCAGGTCTTTGCCAAAGAACTTCACCGCGCCCGGAAACAGGCCGATGCAGTCGACGCCGTCGTTCTCTTCACTGCTGTCGAGCAAGGCTTGCATGCCGACGCAGATGCCGAGGAACGGGCGGTCCTGGCTGACTTCGCGCACCAGCGAATCGAAGCCCAGGCGACGGATCTCCGCCATGCAATCGCGAATCGCGCCGACACCGGGAAATACCACCCGGTCGGCTTCGCGAATCACGTCGGCATCACTGGTGATCAAGACCTTGCCGGCACCGACGTGCTCGAGGGCCTTGGCCACCGAGTGCAGGTTGCCCATGCCGTAATCGATAACCGCGACCGTCTGCATTACAGAACGCCTTTGGTCGACGGCATCTGACCGGCCATGCGGTCATCGAGCTCTACAGCCATGCGCAGTGCGCGGCCGAAAGCCTTGAACACGGTCTCGATCTGGTGGTGGGTGTTGTGCCCACGCAGATTGTCGATGTGCAGGCTGACGTTGGCGTGGTTGACGAAGCCCTGGAAGAATTCCTGGAACAGGTCAACGTCGAAACCGCCGACGGTGGCGCGGGTATAAGGAACATGCATCTGCAGGCCAGGACGGCCGGAGAAGTCGATCACCACGCGCGACAGCGCTTCATCGAGCGGCACGTAGGCATGGCCGTAGCGACGGATGCCTTTTTTGTCGCCGATGGCTTTGGTGAAGGCCTGACCCAGGGTGATACCGACGTCTTCCACCGTGTGGTGGTCGTCGATATGCAGGTCGCCCTTGCTGACAATATCCAGGTCGATCAGCCCGTGACGGGCGATCTGGTCCAGCATGTGCTCAAGAAAAGGAACACCGATATCAAATCGGGCCTTTCCGGTGCCATCCAGGTTGATCGAGGCTTTGATCTGGGTTTCCAGAGTGTCGCGCTCGACTGACGCCTTACGTTCGGCCATCACCAGCTCCGCAAAATCATTGGGCGAAAAAGGCAACCATTATAGGGGCGCGGGCGCCAAACAGAAACACGGGAGGTGATTTCACTGACGGAGTGAATCCCGTGTTGTCGGGGATAGACATGTCAGTACAAGCCAGCAAACCCAGATTCTGTACCTTGAGGAGATCAAATGTGGGAGCGGGCTTGCTCGCGAAAGCGGTGTGTCAGCCAACATCAATGTCGACTGACACACCGCTTTCGCGAGCAAGCCCGCTCCCACAGGGGTTTTGCGTTAGTGGAACAGTACTGCGGTTTTCTGCAGGGTCACCCAAACACCCCACGCCAACGGAATACCCACCACCAGCCACGCAGCCACTGCCAAAGGCTTGGTGCCCGCATCCGCTTTCCACTCCAATACGGTGCTGCTGTCAGCCCCCTTGTCGTGGCCCAGCGCCTGTTCGGCAGCCAGCTCAGCGTCGGTCATGAAGTACTTGTCAGCCACCGGACGCACCAGCAGGTTGCAGATGAAACCCAGCACCAGCAGGCCCGCAAGGATGTACAGGGTGATGTCGTAAGCCGCGGCGCGTTCAACGCCGATGCTCAGCTGATACTCACGCAGGTAGTTCACCAACACCGGACCCAACACACCCGCCGCCGCCCAGGCAGTCAGCAGACGACCGTGGATCGCGCCGACCATTTGCGTACCGAACAGGTCCGCGAGATACGCAGGGACAGTCGCAAAACCACCGCCGTACATCGACAGGATGATGCAGAAGGCCGCTACGAACAGCGCAACGTTGCCCAGGTGACCGAGGTTCGGGATCAACGCGTACAGCGCAAAACCGAGGGCGAAGAACACGAAATAGGTGTTTTTACGGCCCAGGTAATCCGAGAACGAGGCCCAGAAGAACCGGCCACCGATGTTGAACAGACTCAGCAAACCAGTAAATCCGGCAGCAATCGCCGCGATCGAGGCCAGTTGCCCAGCGTCCAGTTGACCAAACGTCTGGTCAGTGCCCAGCAATTTACCGGCGAACACTTCCTGCAACAGCGGCGAAGCCATGCCGAGGATGCCGATACCTGCCGAAACGTTCAGGCACAGCACCAGCCACACCAGACGGAATTGCGGGGTTTTCCACGCCACGTTCACGTGGACGTGACGGTGGGTGATCATCGCGTTGGAAGCTTTCTTCGCCGGAGCCGTCCAGCCTTCAGGCTTCCAGCCGGTTGGCGGAACGCGGTAGGACAGTGCGCCACCGATCATGAACACGAAGTAGATCGCGGCCATCACCAGGAAGCTCTGCCATACGCCGACGCTGGTTGGCGAAGCGAAGTGGCCCATCAAGGCTGCGGCCAGCGGAGCACCAACCATCGCGCCACCACCGAAACCCATGATCGCCATGCCGGTCGCCATACCGCGCTTGTCCGGGAACCACTTGATCAAGGTCGAGACCGGCGAGATGTAACCCAGGCCCAGGCCGATACCGCCAATGACCCCGGAGCCGCTCCACATCAGCCATATCTGGTGGGTATAGACCCCCAGCGCTGAAATCAGCAGACCGCCACACCAACACAGTGCCGATACAACGCCAGCCTTGCGTGGCCCGGCGTGTTCCAGCCAGCCGCCCCAGATGGCGGCCGAGCAACCGAGGAAGATGAAGAACAGGGTGTAGATCCAGCCGAGCATCGAGATCGGCCAGTCGCATTGGGACGAGAATACTTGCGAGATGAAGCTCATGTCCGGTGCGCAGGTCACTGCCTTGGTCACACCCAGGGCTTTGGACAGTGGCAACCAGAACACCGAAAAGCCGTAGGCCATGCCGATGCACAGGTGGATGGCCAGAGCGGCCGGTGGTACCAGCCAACGGTTGAAACCGGGCTTGGCGATGATGCGCTCCTTGGACAGGAACGCGGGCTGGTCGGCTTTGAGGCCGTCCGCCGTGATGCTCGTGGTCATTGTGTATCCCCCAATTATTAGAATGGTTCGTCAGCGCTCCTCACCCCCAGCCTTTATGCGCACGCATGACTGTTTTTGAGGTGAAGCTCCATTTTGGTGCGATATCACGTCGCAGAAGGACGGACGAACCGGCAGAGGTTACCATCTGTACGTGACAGAAAAATCAAAGTGATATCACCTTTTGTATGTCATCAGTTCTCGTACCTGAAGGAGCCCTCATGCCGATCATTGTCGAGCCGCTAAACGAAGCCACTTATCAGGATCAGCAAGATCTGCAGAAGATCTACCGCGATGCGCCGGACTGGCTGTTTGCCCCGTTTGCCGGAGATTTGCAGTTGATCGAAAGCTGCCTGCTGGACGGTTCGCTGATCGCCGGCCGCTTCAACGATCGGCTTTTGGGCGCGGCACGCCTGCAACGGCACTCGGATGTCTGGCATCTGTCCCAACTATGCGTACGAAAAATTACCCGTCGTCGTGGCGTGGCCGAGCGCCTGGTGAATGAAGCGCAGAAAATGGCGTCGCAATCGGGCGCGACATTGCGCTTGCTGGCGCCTGCCGGGCATCTGGAGGCGCAAGCGCTGGCGGCCAAACTGAAAATACCGCTGGATGTATTTCCGACGTGATCGCTGACCGGTCGTCCGCTACGGAGCGCTATACTCCCCGGCTAAATTTCGAATTCGACTAACTACAAGGACTCGCCCATGAAAGCGTTCGGCAAAATCCTGGGTCTGGTACTTCTCGGGCTGTTGCTGATCATTGTGGCGCTGGGCTTTGCCCTGACCCACCTCTTTGATCCCAACGACTATAAAGACGAGATTCGCCAGATAGCCCGCGACAAGGCCCACATCGAGCTGACGCTCAATGGCGATATCGGTTGGAGCCTGTTCCCGTGGCTGGGCCTGGAATTGCACGAAGCCAGCGTCGCGACCCTGGCCAAGCCCACCGAGCCGTTCGCTGACTTGCAGATGCTTGGCTTGTCGGTCCGTGTGCTGCCGCTGCTGCGCCGTGAAGTGCAGATGAGCGATGTGCGCGTCGAAGGCCTGAACCTGCGCCTGACCCGCGACAAGGACGGTCACGGCAACTGGCAAGACATCGGCAAGGTACCGGCGCCGGCCACTCCGCCCGCGACCACTGGCGAACCAGCGACCGAGACCACCGCCCAAGCGGAAAAACCGGCGCAGCCAATTCGCCTGGACATCGACAGCCTGACCGTCAACAACGCCCGCGTTGAATACAGCGACGAAAAAACCGGCAAGCAATTCAGCGCCGAAAGCATCCAGCTGAGTACCGGCCCGGTGCATGACTCCACGAACATCCCGGTCAAGCTCACCGCGTTCCTGGGCACCAACCAGCCGGTCTTGCGTGTCCGTACCGAGCTCAACGGCGAGCTGCGTTTCGAGCGCGCACTGCAGCGCTACAAACTCGAAGACATGAAACTCTCTGGCGAAGTGGCTGGCGATCCGCTGCAAGGCAAAACCATGACCTTCGCCGCCCAGGGCCAGTTACTGCTCGATAAAGCCGCGAACGTCTCCGAATGGACTGGCATCAAGATCTCTGCCAACCAACTGCGCGCATTGGGTGAACTGAAGGTCAACGACCTCGACAAAACCCCGCAAATCAGCGGCGGCCTGTCGATCGCCCAGTTCGATCTGGCGAAATTCGTCGACAGCATCGGCCAGAAGCTTCCGGCGATGGCTGACGGTAGCCTGAGCAAAGTCGAGTTAGTCAGCCGTCTGGCTGGCACGCCGACCAGCGTGGTGCTCGACAACATCAACCTGAAAGTCGATGACAGCACCTTCAGTGGCCGCATCGCCGTCGAGGACTTCGCCAAACAATCGCTGCGGGCGACCCTCAAGGCCGACACCTTCAACGTCGACCGTTACCTGCCGCCAAAATCCGCCGAAGCCAGTAGCGCGACGCAGGTGCGTCAGGCCGAAGTGGCCAGCACCGAAGCCGATGCCTTGGCTGGTCCGGGCAGCACGCCGCTACCGCAAGCACCGACCAAAGACGCGTGGAGCAACGAGCGCCTGCTGCCGGTGGAACGCCTGAGCAAACTCGACGTAGACGCTGACCTGACCTTCGGCCAGCTGACCCTCGATAAATTGCCGATCCAGAACGCTGCGCTCAAAGCCACAGGCCAAGGCGGTCTGCTGACACTGGAAAGCCTTCGCGGCGACCTGTACGACGGCAACTTCGACGCCAAAGGTACGCTCGACGTGCGCCAACAGGTGCCAGCGCTGAACATGCAGACGAGCATCAGCAAAGTGCCGGTGGAAAAAATCCTTGAAAGCCAAGGTAAAAATCCACCGGTCAAAGGTCTGGTGACGCTCAACAGCAACCTGACCGGCAACGGCAACAGCCAGAAAGCGCTGATCGAAACCCTCAACGGCAACGCCAGTTTCGTCATCAACAACGGCGTGCTGCTCAATGCCAACCTCGAACAACAGCTGTGCAAAGGCATCGCCACCCTGAACCGTAAATCCCTCAGCGGCGAGCCTCGGGGCAAGGACACACCGTTCCAGGAGCTCAAGGGCAACCTGACCTTCCGTAACGGCGTGGCCAGCAACCCGGACCTGAAAGTGCGCATCCCGGGCATGACCGTCAACGGCGACGGCGATGTCGATCTTCGGGTGTTGGGCATGGACTATCGCGTGGGCGTTATCGTCGAAGGCGACAAGAGCGACATGCCGGACCCTGCCTGCCAGGTCGGCGAGAAGTTCGTCGGCATCGAGTGGCCGCTGCGCTGCCGTGGTCCGCTGGAACTGGGCGCCAAGGCTTGCCGCCTCGATAACGAACGCATGGGCGAGGTCGCGAGCAAACTGGCCGGCGAACGGATCAGCGAAAAAATCGACGAGAAGCTTGGCGACAAGGTCAGTCCTGAACTGAAAAACGCGTTGAAGGGGCTGTTCAAGCGATGAGAGCCGAGCAGTTTTCATCGGCGGTGCTGGACTGGTACGACCGCCACGGCCGCCACGACTTGCCTTGGCAACAAGGCATCACCCCGTATCGGGTGTGGGTCTCGGAAATCATGTTGCAGCAGACCCAGGTCAGCACCGTGCTGAACTACTTCGACCGCTTCATGGCCTCGCTGCCGACGGTCGAAGCCCTGGCCGCCGCGCCGGAAGACGAAGTCCTGCACCTGTGGACCGGCCTCGGTTACTACACCCGTGCGCGCAATTTGCAGAAGACCGCGAAGATTGTTGTCGCCGAGTACGGCGGCGAGTTTCCGCGGGATGTGGAAAAACTGGTTGATCTGCCGGGTATCGGCCTGTCCACGGCGGGCGCCATCGCCAGCCTGAGCATGGGCCTGCGGGCGCCGATCCTCGACGGCAACGTCAAACGGGTGCTGGCGCGCTTTACCGCGCAAGAGGGTTATCCGGGCGAGCCAAAGGTCGCCAAACAGCTGTGGGCGAACGCTGAGCGCTTTACACCGCATGATCGGGTCAACGCCTACACCCAGGCGATGATGGATCTGGGCGCCACACTTTGCACCCGCAGCAAGCCGAGCTGCCTGCTCTGCCCGCTCGAAAAGGGCTGCGAAGCGCACATGCTTGGCCTGGAGACGCGCTACCCGATCCCCAAACCGCGTAAAGTCGTGCCACAGAAGCGCACGCTGATGCCGATGCTCGCCAACGGCGAAGGCGCGATTCTGCTTTACCGTCGCCCTTCCACGGGCTTGTGGGGCGGTCTATGGAGCCTGCCGGAACTCGATGACCTCGACGACCTGCAACATCTGGCTTCGCAGCATTCGCTGGAGCTTGGCAGCCAACAGGCGCTGCCGAGCCTGGTACACACCTTCAGTCATTTTCAGTTGTCCATCGAACCCTGGCTGGTTCAGGTCCAGGAGGCCGGCAATCACGTGGCCGAGGCCGACTGGCTCTGGTATAACCTCGCCACCCCGCCGCGCCTGGGCCTTGCCGCCCCGGTCAAAACCTTGCTCGAACGCGCGGCCGCCGTATTGAACGCAGGAGAGTCGTCATGACCCGCACCATCATGTGCCGCAAGTACAAAGAAGAATTGCCCGCCCTGGAGCGCGCTCCATTTCCAGGCGCAAAAGGTCAGGACATTTTTGACCATGTCTCGGCCAAAGCCTGGGCAGACTGGCAAAAGCACCAGACTCTGCTGATCAACGAAAAACGCCTGAACATGATGAACGCCGAAGACCGCAAATATCTTCAGGGCGAGATGGACAAGTTCTTTTCCGGCGAGGAATACGCCAAGGCTGACGGCTACGTTCCGCCGGCTGAATAATCCCGCTTTTTCGAGGGTCGGAACGTAAGCGACGGTAATAATTAAAATTTTTTTGAAAACTTTCTTGACGACCCCCTGAAAAACCAGTTTAATGCGCCCCGTTGCCCAGATAGCTCAGTCGGTAGAGCAGGGGATTGAAAATCCCCGTGTCGGCGGTTCGATTCCGTCTCTGGGCACCAAATACCGAAAACCCTGAATCGCAAGATTCAGGGTTTTTTTATGTCTGGGATTTAATGAGGCACTGTTCCAGCCGCTATCGAAGCGCCGGACGAAGCATCAATTCCCCACCCCCTGTCGACGCCAGCACGCGCCTGTAACGCTTGCCGAGGCCGAGTCCCGACAAGCCGTTACAGGCATTGGTGATCGGCCCTTCTTGATAGTCTCTCGGGTCTGTCGGAACGCTCCGTATGCTTTAGCGGAAATGGATGACATACGCTGATCATCGGATTGGGCAGAATCGGAACAGAAGCTGCCGCATAACCGGGAGCAGATACACAACAGGGATGTAGACAATGATTGACGCTATTAAACCGGACGTCGAAACCGCTGAGCTTACTGAACAAGAAATCAGGACTTTCAGCTTTGATACTCGGCAGTCAACATTGCTTCACAAATTCGCCGAAGAACTGGCCGCCATCGGCGGGCCACAGGCATCAGGAGCCAAGTCCAAAGCCTCTCTGGCAACCACCGAATTAAAGTCCTCGTTTTCGAAAGACCAATGTGAACTGCTGGATGCCTACTCCGATGGCCTTGTTTCCGTGTTGATCTTTGAAGGCCTGCAAAAAATCACCGATGTCAGCCCTCCAAATGAACTGCCTGACCTGACATCCCTGGAAAATCGATACGACGTCCTTTGCCTGGCCGCACGTAATCAGATCTTGTTGAAACTGGTGGATAACAGTGCCTTTGCCTATGACATGGACAACGAAGGAAAACTGGTTCGATTGGTGGCCAACTTCAAGGGTGGCGGGCTCATCAAAATCAATGCCGAGACGGAAATCATAGAACTGAGTTCCCATTCCGGCCTCGCGCTTGGCCCGCACACCGAGGCGCCTTACTGGTGCGCCGTGAACGCGAAAGACGGGCACTCGCCCTCTCCGTCGTCGCTCATACTTTCCGCCTTGTGGAACCCGAGCCTGGAACCTACTCGGATCATTCCACTACCTCCCATACTCGAAAAAATTGGCGTCACCAACTGCCTCGCACTGACCACGGATAACTTCCAGTTCACTCGTAGTGACTCCTTTGTCAGTGGCAAAGGGGAAGATGGCCGCAACGTTTCGATTCTGGAGTTCGACGACAAGGTCGGGTTCGCAGCCCGCTTTAACTCGTATCGCTTTTCGGTCAATGACAACGTCTCGACCTTTGTCAAAACGGCTTACACCGCCCTTTGCCGGGGTGTGGGCGAGGCAACCCCGGTTGAATACACACTGACCCAGGAGTCGGCCATGGCCATCAATAACATCCGGGCTTTGCACTGTCGCGATGTCATCAAAGACAACAGACGAGTCCTGGTTCGCATTTTCGGACTTTCAAAATTTTCTTCCCCTCTCGTTATTTCAGAGGACCCGTTACTGCTGCAGGGCTGATTTTTCAAGTATTCAGGCCGTTGAACGACCCGTCATTTGATGACTGGCCAATAACGATAAAGAGGGAATGTAATGTCTTGGGATGTCATTGGCATGTTGGCGCTCGTCGCTTTTTGCGCCGGTTTTTTTGATGCGATTGCCGGTGGTGGCGGCTTGATCACCTTGCCTGCTTTGTTTCTGGCAGGCTTAGATCCGGTCAGTGCAATTGCAACGAACAAGTTCCAGGCCGCGTCGGCAACTATTTCGGCCACTGCAACCTTTGCACGCAAAGGAATGATCGAGTGGCGCGAGGGCCGTTTCCTGGTTATCTGCGGATTTATTGGCGGCGCCAGTGGTGCCTTGCTGGTCAGCTCAGTGGATAAGCGCTATCTGGAAGTTTGCGTGCCTATTATGCTGATTCTGGTGGCGATCTATTTTGCGCTCTCTCCAAAGCTGGCCAATGAAGATCGACGCAAGAGAATCGGAATTCTGCTTTTTTCGTTTACCGTGGCGCCGATCCTGGGCTTTTACGACGGTATATTTGGCCCCGGTGTAGGCTCTTTCTTTATTGTCGGGTTTGTACTTCTTTGCGGCTTGGGCATGATGCGGGCCATGAGTTTTACCAAACTTGCCAACGCCTCATGCAACCTGGGTTCTCTGTCGGTCTTCATTACCAAAGGTGTGATTATCTGGCCGATTGCCATAGCCATGGCTTTGGCGGCCTTTATCGGCGCTCAACTGGGCGCACGGGCTGCTGTTCGGGTCGGACCACGGTTGATTAAACCCATGTTGATCGTTGTCTGCTGCGCATTAGCCATCAAGCTGCTAAGCGTAGAAACCAATCCTTTGCGCGTCGCGGTCCTCAATTCATTAGCTTCGTTATGATTACCGGTGCGGCGCCGACCAGTTCTTGCTTTCAACTTTGATCGCAGCCGACCCGCCCTGCGCATTACTTTTTATAGACTTTAGAGGGCTATCAACTTGAAGGTCGCGCGCTGTCAAATCCCCGTGCCGGTGGTTCGATTTCGTCTCTGGAACCAAATACCGAAAACCCTGAATCTCAAGATTCAGGTTTTTTTTATGACTGCAATTTGATCAGGCGCTTTTTCTCTGCCTTGCTCGCGACACTTCTCTCTCGCCCATCCTTAGCTATTCGTCACCATTCCAATGGAAGACCAGATTGCGAGCAGTGCCGCTTCCGACATCCGTCGTGTCATGTCGCGCCTCACCATTGCGGGTCGCGACAACGGTGTACTTGCCAGGAGGTAGCTGAACGTACACCAGCGGGCCAGCCTGACTCAGCGTCAGCACCGTTTGCCCTGGTACTGTCTGAATGACCACATTCACATCGGGAACGTATTTGTTCTCCACACCGATGGAGAAGGTCATGTGCAGGTTGTACCCAGTGGCTTGCTGGATGGCCTTTGACTCATCCTCGCCAACACCACCGGACAAGTAAGCGATCCCGTTTTGCTCTTGCCTCTGGACTTGCACGCCCGAGCTGTCGACGGGCTCAAGGCTGGCAGCGCTCAACATGACGGGAAACATCAATACGCCGACAGCGGCGATGGGCAACAGGAGTGAATGGAGGTACTTCATGGTGGCGGCTCCCGGGCTCCGCAGAACCCAATCGTTTCCCCTGTTAGATTTCCTGCTGATTGGCCAAGTTTTAGATTAATTAGTACTTGGGTTCACTGCGAATCGGCCTACACGTTGTATTCCTCAAGCGCGGATTGCCGTCGGCGTGATCCCGCAAAACCAGTCGGATTTTCCTTCCGGTTTACCAGCCGCGCCCGGCATCGCTGACCAACCTCCCCCTGCAATCCTCTTCTGCCTGTTCATCCAGCAGCGGAAGACCTCATGAGCGCACTCAAGCCCGATAACACCCAAGACCCACAACTCACCTCACTGCTTGGCAATCTTGGCGAACTGATCCGTCAGGCACGGCAGAAGGTGCTACGTGCGGTCGATACCGTCCAGGTGCAAACCTGCTGGCAGATCGGGCGGCATATTGTGGAGTTCGAGCAGGAGGGGGCCCGGCGAGCGGGTTATGGCAAGCAGTTGCTGTCGACGCTGGCGAAAAGGCTTACAGCAGAGTTCGGAAAGGGCTTTGACGAACGCAATCTGCGACACATGCGTGATTTTTATCAGACCTTTCCAATTTGGAACGCAGTGCGTTCCGAATTGAGCTGGACCCACTATCGCAGGCTGCTGCGCGTCGATAACGACCACGCTCGCCATTGGTACATGAACGAATCAGCCCTGCAGAACTGGTCAAGTCGCGCCCTCGAGCGCCAGATCAATACCCTCTATTACGAACGCTTGCTGGCGAGCCGCGACCGGGCTGCCGTCAAACAGGAAGCTGCCACCAACATCCAGCAAATGAACGCCAGCCCTCGGGATTTCATCCGGGACCCAGTGCTACTGGAGTTTCTCGGCCTGCCCAATGCGGGCTTGATCCAGGAAAGTGAACTTGAACAAGCATTGATCAATCAACTCCAGGGCTTCCTGCTCGAATTGGGCAAAGGCTTCGTCTTCATCGCTCGCCAGCAACGCATCAGTACCGAAAGCAAAGACTTCTACATCGATCTGGTGTTCTACAACTACCTGCTCAAGTGCTTCGTCATCTTCGACCTCAAGCGCGGCGTACTGACCCACCAGGATGTCGGCCAGATGGACATGTACGTGCGCATTTACGACGACCTCAAGCGCGGACCGGCGGATGGCCCCACCGTCGGCCTCATTCTCTGCGCGCAAAAAGATGAATCAGTGGTGCGCTATTCAGTACTGCAAGGCAACGAACAACTGTTCGCCAGTACATACAGATTGGTACTGCCGAGCGAGGAGGAACTTCGCACAGAACTGGATCGGGAGTGGGCGGTGCTTGAGGAGCGGTTACTCAAGCAAAAGCCCCGATAAGCACGGGTGGATTGTTCATAAACGGCGTGAAGACTATGGTGACTGGCTAACCGCAAAGGTTCAAAGCCGATGAATTTACAGGACATGCCCTCACTGGCCCCGACGCAACTTGAATTGCCGTTACCCACCGGCACACCTGGTGACTCTTTCAAGGAACCCGCCGCCGACGGTTTCATCCTTGGCGGCTTCACCTGGCGGCATGCGCATCAAGACTCGACCCGTCCTGTGGTGATCATTAACGCCGCCACCTCAGTCCGCTGTCGCCACTACTCGCGCTTCGCCGATTACCTGTTCGCCAACGGCTTCGACGTGATCACTTACGACTACCGTGGCATCGGCGAATCGCGACCCGCGTCGCTGAAAGGGCTTCGGGCTTCATGGTCAGATTGGGGCGCGCTGGACTTTGAGGCGATGCTCAAGCGCGCTCAGCGTGAATTTCCCGGGCAACCCATCGACGTCGTCGGTCACAGCTTTGGAGGCTGTGCAGCGGGCCTGGGAGCTTCCGGGCATATGATTCGACGTCTGGTGACCGTCGGTGCGCAATTCGCTTACTGGCGCGATTACGCGCCCGCCCATCGCTGGCGGATGTTCGGCAAGTGGCATCTGGTGATGCCGTTGATGACATTGCTTTGCGGCTACTTCCCCGGCAAACGTCTCGGCTGGCTAGAGGACACCCCCGCCGGCGTGGTTCGCGACTGGAGCATGCCCACCGCGCAATACGAGAAACGCCCCAGCGGTCGCGTCCTTCACGCAAAAACCGGGCGACTGCCCTTCTCATCCGTCACCGCACAAAACCTGGCCATCAGCCTCAGCGACGATCCTTACGGCACGATTCCGGCCATCGAACGGCTGCTGGGTTACTTCACCAACAGCACGAACGCCCACTTGCGAATCGCCCCCGAAGACATCGGCGAAAAAGAAGTCGGACATTTCGCCTTTTTTCGTAGCGCATACCAAGCCACACTATGGCCCATTGCACTGTCCTGGCTGCAGACCGGCGAACTGACCCCCAACACACCCGGGCGGCTAGTGCCACGCAACTGACTGATGCGCCCACTCAACGGAATACGGAACGACGCCCATGGCATCCGCCAACAAGCAGAACAAACGCGCCACACGCGCCAAAGCCAAGGCCAAGCAGAACCGCACCCAACGGGCCGCCGCGCCGGTCGAGCTGGACCCGAACGATGATCGTATCGACTTCGAATCGGTGGATTTGACCGAGCTGTTCAAAGAGATGATCGACGCGGAAAAGATCAGCCAACAAGCTATGTGCGCGGCCTTTCTTGAACACCCGCTGCTCGCGTTGGTGCTGGAGCAGGAAGGCGAAGAAACAGCGACAGACTTCATCATCGCTGCGCTGATCGAATACCGCCAATGGTCCACCGAAGCGGACGAAGCCAGTGCCCTGGCCTGGATCGAATCCCCGGCCTTCCAGATTGATTACGTGGCAGCTTCCGAAGCTATCGCGGCCCAAAACCAACAGAAACCGAACTGAGTTCCCATGGCCTCCCTGAACAAGCAACAGAAACGCGCCAAACGCGCCAAGATCAAAGCCAAGCAAATCAATATTCACGGCAGAAAACCCGCCGCACTGGACGATGATCTGGGGGAAATCGGCGAGCCGATCCCGGAATACACCCTGGCGATGTTCAGCAAAATGCGCGACGCAGAAGCCACCAGCCGTAACGATATGCTGCTGTCCCTGCTGTCGAACCTCGCCGACATCATCAGCGACCATCCAGAACTGCTGGACATGGAAAACGCCGACAACGAAGCCATGGCCGCCACTCACCTGGCCGCCGACATGCTGATCGACTACCGCATGTGGGCCGACGGCATGGACCGCGACACCGCCCAGGCCTGGCTGACAGATCCGCAGTTCATCACCGACTTTGGCACGGCGCTCGACAGCTATCGCGAGTCGCTGGATGCGCTGGAAGAAAAGGCTGAGTAAACAATCGCTTCAGAAACAAAAACGGCCGCTTGTCATCACTGACAGCGGCCGTTTTGCGTTATGCGGTACGAATCAGCTCAGCACCACCGCACCCATCTTCTGCAGCTTGCGACGGCGAGCCACAAACAAACCGGCAGCCACCACCAGCAAACTCAGCAGACCGGTCGCGAGGATCTCCACGCGATGCGCTTCCTGGAACAACATGATCGTCAGGGCCGCAACGATGAAGATGATCACCGCGTAGGTCAGGGCCGGGAACAGCCACATGCTAAAAGCGATTTTCTCGCCACGTGCCATACGCTGCTTGCGCATACGCAGTTGCGAAATCGCGATCACCAAGTACACCAGCAGCGCGATAGCGCCGGAGCTGGCCAGCAGGAACTCGAACACGGCGGCCGGGGCCACGTAGTTGGCGAAAACCGCGATGAACGCAGCACCGGTGGACAACATGACGGCCCAGTACGGCGTGCCGCTCTTGTTGGTGCGCTGGGAAACGGCCGGTGCATCACCGCGCTTGCCCAGGGAGAACATCATGCGTGATGCAGTGTAGAGCGCCGAGTTCAGGCAGCTGGTTACAGCAACCAACACCACGATGTCGACGATCAGCTTGGCATTCGGGATGCCCATGCGTTCCAGTACAGTCTGGTAGGAACCGACGCTGGCCAGAATCGGGTCGTTCCATGGCACCAGGGCCACAACAATGAAGATCGACACGAGGTAGAACAAGCCAATCCGCCAGATCACCGAGTTGGTGGCCTTGGAGATTTGCTGGCCAGGGTTCTTCGATTCCGCGGCCGCAATGGTCACGATCTCAGTGCCCATGAAGGAAAACATGGTGGTCAGGATCGCGCCCAGCACTGCGCCCATGCCGTTTGGCAGGAAGCCCTGGGTGTCGAACAGATGCGAAACGCCGCTGACCTGGCTGTTCGGCAGGAAGCCGAAGATCGCCAGAATGCCGAGGCCAATGAAACCGATGATCGCCACGACTTTGACCAGGGCGAACCAGAATTCGAATTCACCGTAGTTCTTCACACTGAACAAGTTGGTGACTGTCAGCAGCAAAGTGATGATCAACGTGAAGGCCCAGATCGCCACATTCGGGAACCAGGCGTGCAGGATGGTCGCGGCGGCGTTGGCTTCCAGCGGAATCACCAACACCCAGAACCACCAGTAGAGCCAGCCGATGGTGAAACCGGCCCAGTGACCGATCGCGCGATCGGCATACGTCGAGAAGGAGCCTGTGTCCGGCGAAGCCACAGCCATTTCGCCGAGCATGCGCATCACCAGCACCACCAGCATACCGGCGGCGGCGTAGGCCAACAGCACGGCCGGGCCTGCGGCTGCGATGGCGTGACCCGAGCCTACGAACAAGCCGGCGCCGATTACCCCGGCAATCGACAGCATGGTCACATGACGCGGTTTGAGCCCCTGTTCGAGGCCATTGGAGCTTGGGGTACTGCTCATTGAAACTACCTTTGTAAGGAAAAGCGAATGCGTGCATCCCGCCTGGAATTCTTTCTCGTAAAAAGAAACCAACGGGGCGTTCTGGATTCTGTACGCAATAATTGCGCCAAAATGTTTCAAAGCCGTCTACCACGGCGATCTCATCCAGACCGGACAGTCATCGCAACCCATTGAAATTAATGGCACTTTGCCAGTGCGTTACCCTGCGACTCACTTTGAGAACGAATTCGCGCACCGGAAACACACCCGGAAAATGCCCGACGCACAATAAAAGTTCAGATCAGGAACGTTTGGCCGGTTAGCGCTTCCAACCCCCGCCAAAGCTGGCAACATCGCGCCCTTTTTTGGAACAGCCCCAGCCTTTTTATCGACAGGCAGGGTTCAAACGGCTGTTCGGTTGATAGCAGCGCGACAGTCTGCTGTACCGATGCGACAACCTGCCACAGGCAACCCGTTTACCGCCCGTAGCGCTGTTGGCTGCCATTCAGACGCTATGCTAGCTTGGCCGCCTCGCCAGGAAGGCCGCCAACAGCAGGAGCGAAATACTTATGAGGAACGCACATGGCTGAGGCCACGCCCGCGCTTGAAATCCGCAACTTGCACAAACGCTACGGACAGCTTGAGGTGCTCAAAGGCATCTCGCTGACCGCCCGCGACGGCGACGTGATCTCGATCCTGGGTTCTTCCGGTTCCGGCAAGTCCACCTTCCTTCGTTGCATCAACCTGTTGGAAAACCCGCATCAGGGCCAGATCCTGGTGGCCGGCGAAGAACTCAAGCTCAAAGCCGCCAAGAACGGCGAACTGGTCGCAGCCGACGGCAAGCAGATCAACCGTCTGCGCAGCGAGATCGGTTTTGTATTTCAAAACTTTAATCTCTGGCCGCACATGAGCGTGCTCGACAACATCATCGAAGCGCCGCGCCGCGTACTCGGTCAGAGCAAAGCCGAAGCCATCGAAGTCGCCGAAGCCTTGCTGGCCAAGGTCGGCATTGCTGACAAGCGCCACGCCTACCCGGCGCAACTCTCCGGTGGCCAGCAACAACGCGCGGCCATCGCCCGCACGCTGGCGATGCAGCCCAAGGTGATCCTGTTCGACGAGCCCACCTCCGCCCTTGACCCGGAAATGGTCCAGGAAGTACTTAATGTCATCCGCGCATTGGCCGAAGAAGGCCGCACCATGCTGCTGGTCACCCACGAAATGGGCTTCGCCCGTCAGGTGTCCAGCGAGGTGGTGTTCCTCCACCAGGGCCTGGTAGAAGAGCAAGGATCGCCACAGCAGGTGTTCGAAAACCCGCTTTCGGCGCGCTGCAAACAATTCATGTCCAGCAACCGCTAACGGAGCTACCCACATGCAGAACTACAAAAAAATCTTCCTGGCGGCTGCCGTCACCCTGGCCTTCAGCGCCGGTGCCGCCGCCGAGACCTTGAAGATGGGCATCGAAGCGGCCTACCCGCCGTTCAACAACAAAGATGCCAGTGGCAATGTCGTCGGCTTCGACAAAGAAATCGGCGACGCCCTGTGCGCCAAGATGAAAGTCGAATGCACCGTGGTTACGTCCGACTGGGACGGCATCATTCCGGCCCTGAACGCCAAGAAATTCGATTTCCTGATCTCCTCGATGTCGATCACCGACGAACGCAAGCAAGCGGTGGACTTCACCGACCCGTACTACTCCAACAAGCTGCAATTCATCGCGCCGAAAAACGTCGATTTCAAAACCGACAAGGACTCCCTGCAGGGCAAAGTGATCGGTGCACAACGTGCGACCCTCGCTGGCACCTGGCTGGAAGACAACATGGAAGGCGTTGAAGTCAAACTCTACGACACCCAGGAAAACGCCTACCTCGACCTGACCTCCGGTCGTCTGGACGGCATCCTGGCGGACAAGTACGTCAACTACGAGTGGCTGAAAAGCGACGCCGGCCGTTCTTATGAGTTCAAAGGCGACCCGGTGGAAGAAAGCGACAAGATCGGTATCGCTGTACGTAAAGGCGATGAGATTCGTACGAAGCTGAACACCGCACTGAAAGAAATCGTCGCTGATGGCACCTACAAAAAGATCAACGACAAGTACTTCCCGTTCAGCATCTATTGATTCTGACCTGCCTGGCTGGCGCCGTTACTTGACGGCGCCAGTCCCTGGCATTGCCTGCCGCGATTTGAAAAGAAATCCATGACTATCGATCTCTACGGATTCGGCCCGGCGCTCGCCGCTGGCGCGCTGATGACTGTGAAACTGGCACTCTCGGCCTTGTGCCTGGGGCTGGTGCTCGGTTTGCTCGGCGCCTTGGCCAAGACTTCCCCGTACAAGCCGCTGCAATGGCTTGGCGGCACTTATTCGACACTGGTTCGCGGCATCCCTGAATTGCTTTGGGTGCTGTTGATCTACTTCGGCACGGTCAACTTGATGCGTGCCCTGGGCGAGTTCTTCGGCAACCCCGACCTCGAACTCAATGCTTTCGCCGCCGGCGTAATTGCATTGGGACTGTGCTTCGGCGCCTACGCCACGGAAGTGTTTCGTGGTGCAATTTTGGCCATTCCCAAAGGTCACCGCGAAGCGGGTGTGGCGTTGGGTCTGTCGAAATTTCGTATCTTCACCAAACTGATCATGCCGCAGATGTGGCGCATCGCCCTGCCCGGCCTGGGTAACTTGTTCATGATCCTGATGAAAGACACCGCACTGGTATCGGTCATCGGCCTGGAAGAAATCATGCGTCACGCGCAAATCGGCGTGACCGTGTCCAAGCAGCCGTTCACCTTTTATATGGTGGCCGCATTCATGTACCTGGGCCTGACGATTCTCGCCATGACCGGCATGCACTTCATGGAAAAACGCGCCGCTCGCGGCTTCGCGAGGAGCACCCAATGAACTGGGACGTCATCATCAAGTGGCTGCCGAAACTGGCTCAGGGCGCGACGCTGACCCTGGAACTGGTGGCCATCGCCGTGATCGCCGGTTTGCTGCTGGCAATTCCACTGGGCATCGCACGCTCGTCGCGACTCTGGTACGTGCGGGCATTTCCCTACGGCTACATCTTCTTTTTCCGTGGCACGCCGTTGCTGGTTCAACTGTTCCTGGTCTACTACGGCCTGGCGCAGTTCGACGCGATCCGTAACAGCTCGATGTGGCCGTACCTGCGCAATCCGTTCTGGTGCGCTACCGCAACCATGACCTTACACACCGCGGCCTACATCGCCGAAATCCTGCGCGGCTCGATTCAGGCGATTCCAAAGGGCGAGATTGAAGCTGCCCGGGCGCTGGGCATGTCCCGAGCCAAAGCGATGTTCTACATTATCCTGCCCCGCGCAGCGCGCATCGGGCTGCCGGCCTACAGCAACGAAGTCATCCTGATGCTCAAGGCCAGCGCCCTGGCCAGCACCGTGACCCTGCTGGAACTGACCGGCATGGCCCGCACCATCATTGCCCGGACCTACCTGCCGGTGGAGATCTTCTTCGCGGCGGGCATGTTCTATTTGCTGATGGCTTATGTGCTGGTTCGCGGCTTCAAGCTGCTGGAGCGCTGGCTGCGCGTCGATGCCTGCCAGGGGCGTTGATTCCTGCGTGCTGACGGGTGAGGCCTTACTCGCCCGTTTCACGGCGCTGGATGCTTTTTTGATCGAGCATCAGGCGCTGTGGAAGCCTCGGCCGTTTACTCATCTGCAACTTCCCTGGGAAGCGTCCTACCCCGAGTTGGCGACCTGGCTACGAGGGCGATCGCTGGAGGACGCGGAACACGCTCATAACAACCCAGCTCTTTTGGACGCACCGGAGCCGTTTGCCTCATTGGCGGCGATGTCCCTTGAGTTGATCGCTGTGGAGGAGTTGCCAGCGCATACGCTTGAAACGGCGGGTCATCGACTGAATGTCGATGTGCCAGGGCGCAAGTGGCAGCAAATCGAAGCCTTCGCCAGTCGCTTGCAGTTTGCTGACGCGCCGAGCCATTGGCTGGACTGGTGCTCGGGCAAAGGCCACTTGGGTCGACGGTTGCTGACAGCCGGGCAACAGCTGACCTGCCTGGAATACGACCCGGCGCTGGTCGCCAGCGGTCAGGCACTCAGTCAGCGTCATCAACTGCATGCGCTTCATGTCGAGCAAGACGTGCTCGCGCCCGGTGCCGCCTCTTTATTGAATGCTGACCACACGCCGGTAGCGCTGCACGCCTGCGGTGAACTGCATGTGCGGCTGATGCAGCTCGCCAGCGCCACCGGTTGCAAGCAACTGGCCATTGCCCCTTGCTGCTACAGCCGGATCAGTGTGAGCGAGTACCAGACGCTTTCCTCGTCGGCCAAGCGCTCCGACCTACAGCTGTCCCTCGATGATCTTTCGCTACCGATGAGCGAAACCGTCACCGCTGGTGCTCGCGTCCGACGTCAACGTGACACCTCCATGGCCCGACGCCTGGCCTTCGACCTGCTGCAGCGGCAGCTGCGCGGCATTGACGAATACCTGCCCACCCCTTCCCTCCCCAGTGCCTGGCTGGATAAATCCTTCGCTGATTACTGCCATCATTTGGCCGCGCTTAAAGAATTATCCACAATCGGCCCGCAGGATTGGTCAGCACTTGAAGCCGTCGGTTGGCAGCGATTGGCCGAAGTGCGCAATCTCGAGCTCCTGCGCGGACTTTTCCGACGCCCGTTGGAGCTGTGGCTGGTACTCGATCGGGCACTTTTCCTATCCGAGCAGGGTTATGCCGTTCGCCTCGGCACCTTCTGCGAAACCCCACTTACACCGCGTAATTTCCTGATCCTGGCTGAGCGCCCTTAAAGCGCCTCAGCCTGTGGATAACTCTGGGGATGAAATTATCGTGGATCCAATATATACGGCTTTTTCGGGGCTGAAACACAACTGTTCAATTTTCGTACACCTGTAAAAAAATCGGAAAAACAGGCATTTGCGATCAAATGAGAACGGCTCCACAAATTTGCCTCTAAGCAGGTGCGGTACAGATCCCGTTGTGCATAAGCGTTCAGCCAAAACAACATAAACGACCTGCGAAACCTGAACTATCTTTGCCAAACGCCAGAATTGCCTGGCGTTCAAACAGCAAGGAGCTGGGAAAAACATGAGCACATTGAACAGTGCACAGGAAGCCGTCGATACCGTCGCCAACCAAGCCATTGATGCTGCGCTGCAGCAAACCTTCGCGGTGGGTGGCGCCATCATCAACAACGCAACGGGCGAAGTCATCGCCGCGCTGCACAACAATGTGCTGATGCCTTACCCCGGCAGCGGCACCACTTACTTTCTACCTCATGACCCGACCGCACACGGCGAGCGGCAATTGGTGGACTGGTACTACGAAAACGTCGCGCCATTGAACCTGCCACCGCCCAATCAGTTGACTGTCGTCACCACGCTGGACCCGTGCGCCATGTGCGCTGGTTCACTGCTGACTGCAGGATTTAACGTCGCCGTCAGTGCGATCGATGACTACGCAGGCATCAACTACAACAGCCAGTTCACCTTTCCGTCGCTGCCGCCGCAGATCCGCCAACAGGCGCAGGACACCTGGGGTTATTACGCGATTGCGGCGCCTGTCAGCCGGGCTTATCAAGGTTCGACCAGCCCGGTATTCGGCGGTCAGACCATCGACTCGGCGGCTTACTTCCTCACCAGTTCGATCTTCTCCGCCAGCGTCAACACCGTACGCGAGGCCAGCAACAACAGCGGTCTGCCACCGGATCAACTGCAAAACCCGGCAAACCTTCCGGCCAACAGCAAAGTCCGCCAGGCACTGACTGCGCTCAGCCCGTTTGCGCTGACCGTGCAATCGGCCAACCCACGCGACCCCGGCGCAGAACTCGCCCCGCCACTGTTACAAACCGCACAGCACAGCCCGGTGTTCAACTCGGTGGCCCTCATCGATCCGTTCGGCAACCTGCTGGTGTGTCTGGGAGGCGTCGAGAACCAGTCGCCAATTCGTACAGCGTTCATGGAAACCACCCGCAACTACGCGGTCATGCGCTGGACCCTGATGAACGACCCCGACCCGACGGTTCGCGCCCAGGCCGAGCAATACCTGACGCATCCAAAGTACGGCACCTTCGTCTTCCTCTACGCCCCCGACCCCACCACCCCGCAGGCCGTGATGACCTTCGGCGCGTACGGTTCGACCATGGAAGGCCCCGTGCCGCAGAGCTATCCGTCCAACCTCCAATACGTGCTGCTGCCGGGCAACACCACCGCACAAGCGCTGTCGACACTGGCCCAAAACCTGCCGCCGTTCTACACGCAAAGCGTGCAAGTGGCTCCCGCGCAGGTGTTGAGTCAGGACCTGATCAACGCGGTAAAAAACGGCGTGTAATGCTTTAAAGCAATCGCACAGACCAGCCCCGCAGAAGCGTCCGCGGGGCCGGTCTGACGCCTACGCAAAAATAGTCTGAATTCAGGGGTTTACAGAACCAACCCAATCGCTATAATCGTCGCCCTAACACGCCGGTATAGCTCAGTTGGTAGAGCAACTGACTTGTAATCAGTAGGTCCCGGGTTCGACTCCTGGTGCCGGCACCATACAAGGTTCCAGAGAAGGCTTTCAAAATCTCTGAAACCCCCGAAAAACCCGCCTTCTGGCGGGTTTTTTCGTTTTGGCGTTCCATCGGTTTCCGTCAGAAACTGGTGGATTCCAACCGTTTTAGGGGGAATGTTAGGGGTAAGGTAATTCGATAAAGGGGGAGTACCCTTATGTCGCGCACCACTGCTCCACTCTCCGATTCGGCTTGCCGCTCAGCCAAGCCCACCGACCGCGCCTACAAGCTTTTCGACGGCGACGGCCTCTACCTTCTAGTCCAACCCAATGGCCGTAAAGGCTGGCGTCTCAGGTATGTAAAACCTGATGGCCGAGAAGGACTGACCTCGTTCGGCAGCTACCCCGTGGTCGGCCTCGCCGAGGCTCGCAACAAGCGCCTGGAGGTCAAGCGGATGCTGGCGAAAGGCATCGACCCCATAGAGACCAAACACCAAGCCAAGACGCAGGCCGCAATCAAAGGCCGAACCTTTGAAAGCGCCGCACTGGACTGGCACAAAGCGATGTCTGCCAAATGGGCTCCGGGCCATGCCAAGACCGTTCTGAGCCGCCTCAAAACCCATGTCTTCCCGCTGATCGGCGCTCGCTCTATTGTCGATCTGGACACCCATGACCTGATGCAACCTCTGGAAGCGATCCAGAAACGCGGCACGATTGACGTCGTTTTAAGGGTACAAAACTACCTGCAAAGCATAATGCGCGAGGCGAAGCGTTCACGGCTTATCACCGTAAACCCTGCCTACGACCTCGAAGGCTTGATCAAAGCCCCGAGAGTCATTCATCGCCCCGCTCTACCCTTATCGCGTCTGCCTGAATTGCAGGAACGTATCGATACCTACAAAGGCCGCGCACTTACCCGGTTGACGGTCATGCTCTCGCTGCATGTGTTCGTACGCTCCAGCGAACTGCGCTTCGCCCGCTGGAACGAGTTCGACCTCAAGCGCGGCACCTGGGAGATACCGGACACTCGACCCGCGTTGGACGGCGTACCCTTTTCAACAAGGGGTACGAAGATGGCCGGGGACATCCACCTTGTACCCTTATCGCCGCAAGCCGTGGTCCTGCTTGAACAGATCCACGCCCTCACCGGCAAATTCGACCTGGTGTTTGCAGGCGATGCCAACCCGTCGAAACCGATGTCTGAAAACACGGTGAACAGCGCGCTTCGAAATATGGGTTACGACACCAAAACCGAAATCTGTGGCCATGGCTTCCGCTCGATGGCATGTAGCGCACTGATTGAGTCAGGATTGTGGTCCGAGACCGCCATTGAAAGGCAGATGAGCCACAAAGAACACAACAACGTCCGCGCCGCTTACATCCACAAGGCCGAATTCATTGAGGAGCGCAGATTGATCATGAACTGGTGGAGCCGGTATCTGGAGGCCAACCGGCAGGAACATGTCACTCCGCACGAATTCGCGAACCAGACCGGAGCGAACGTCACGCGGCTCAAGGCGAAAAGCAGCTTGAGGGAGTAGGCCTTTACCTACTCCTCATCCTGTCCACCAATGTGCGCTTTGTACGCTTGCCTTTCATGAGTCGGCTTGGACGGAAATGCCAACTGAATCTGCCTGCTTTTCACCATTCCATTCAGGTACTGCTGACGGAGGGCATCTGGACTGCGCTTTAACAAATTAGCCAAAACGTTGAGCGTCAGATAGTGCTCCTTGCAAAGGGTGATAATCACCTGTTGCATACGATCCTTTTGCATGCGCTCTCGATTGCGCGGCTCCTCAGCCAGTATTTCGAGTTTTTCTCGAAACCCTGCGTCAAGCCTGTCCAAAGCATCGATCAGCGGCGCGTCAATATGATCGCTCAACAAGCAGCCATCACCGTTTCGCTGCATATCCGGCTCGACCTTATGTTCGGAGCTACCTGCTTTATGTTCGGAGCTAGCCCCGTTATGTTCGGAGCTGCCGGCGTAATGTTCGGAGCTCTGCAGCGGACCTGCGAACACTTGCTCCGGCGTAGGCAGTTGCTCACCCGGCAGGTGATAAATCATGCCTCGTGAGCGCCCGTCACGTAGCTGCAAAAGGTCGAAGAAAAGACATACGTGCGGGGAGTGTACTCAGTCTTCCATAGTCGCACGCAACTCAACGAGCGGAGACTGATCATCAACTGGTGGAGCCGATTCCCAGTCACGAATCAGCAGGAGGATGTCACTGCTCACGACTTTGCACGAACGTCGCACGGCCAAAAGCCAATCGCGGCGCAGCAAAGTAAGCGTACGGTCTCGAAATCTCGATGATCCGCTTGTCCACGCGGGTCCATCCAAGCGGGGCTGCAAAGCCGCCCTGCTTGGATGGACCTCACTTAAAAAATCTAAAGCCCACGCAACTGTCTGTGGAAAACCACTGATTTCCACCGGTGGATAATTTCATCCAAAGCCGCAGAAATCCCGAAAATTCGAGCCTTGACCCGAATTATCCACAGGCGTAGAAAAGATCGGGCAAAGCGCTGTCGTTGACAGCAACCCAGGTAGCCAGAACCTTTAAGGCTACGCCACACCGTGGTGGTTCTCCCAAAGTGCGATTAGCGTCCGGCGGCTCGCACGGTCACAGCGATGTGATGGATGCCTGCTTTTACCAGTGTGCCCACTGCGGCAACTCATCCCCTTTCATAGCTGCCCTGCAGCAACCTATCCGTTTGGCCATTTCATTGCGCCAACCTGCGCCCGTCTCTTTCTCCGGGAAAGAGACGGGCGCTCCTACCGCTGCTGCAGCCCAACTCGTACAAGGCTTTGCGGCATTCCCCCTCGTGACAATCGGCGTGACAAACACCGAAGTCACCAGAAACAGCGATGCAGATGATGGTGCCGCAGCCCAAGGAATGGACTGCACCTGACTGACAGTCAGGCATGCCCCTGTCATCGCATCACTGCCTTCACCCGACTCAGGATCTCGCGGCGCCGGTCTCGTCAGCCAGTGCAGCCTCCACCCGCCCACTTCCTCGGAAGTGTTCAGGAGGCCAGATCATGAGATGCCCAAGCTCCCGGTCGTAAGGAGCCGCAAGTCCCGCGTTAATGGACAACCCTCACAGGTCGCAGGGGCCTTGATCCCTGATAACACTCAACATCCATGGCGGGATGACGTGGGGAAGGTTTCAAAGATTTTGGCTTCGAGAGGAGTTTGATCATGGCGTTGGTCGGTAAACGGGATGGGCGCAATTTTGGGTATGGACGGCAACTGAGTTATGCCGGGCCACAGGCATTGCGAGATCTATTTGGCGGCGGGCATTACGGGACCGTCAAAGCGCACAGCGATCGTTGGCAGGCATTTGTGCGCTGGTGTCGCTCAGACACTGGACCAGGACTCAACGATGCGCGCCAGATTGATCGCCAAACCTTGTCGGATTACGCGGCGCATCTGCGTCAATTGGTCGAGCGCGGCGACCTTGCCATCGCCACCGCACAAAACCGATTGTCCGGCGTCAACCGGACTATGGCAGCGCTTCGCGGGGATCAGTACGTGAAAGTGCCGAGTCCGAGCAAGATTTTGGAAATGCAGCGCACCACCATCCGCATGACAGCCCCACAAGGCCAGGATCGCGAACATTTGATACGCATCGTCGATGCGCTCCGCGAAGAGCATCCCCGTGCCGCCGCCATCGCGCTCTTGGCACGAGTCACCGGAATGCGTTTGCGGGAGGCGATTTTGGCCGACCTTCCGCGCCTCAAGCGTGAGGCCGAATATCACGGGAAGATCAACATTCAGGACGGCACCAAAGGTGGCCGTTCAGGCACATCGGCACATCGATGGGTCTCAGTGGATGATCATATTAGCGAAGCACTCAGGTATGCCGAACAGGTTTCACCCGCTGGCTGTCGCAATCTGCTCGCACCGAATGAACGCTACCTCGATTTCCAAAAGAGAGTCGCTCGCCCAGCCCGAGACATTCTTCATACACACAACCTCAAAGGCTTCCACGAATTACGAGCAGCCTATGCGTGCGAACGCTACGAGCAAATCACCCATCATCCCGCGCCCGTCAATGGCGGCAAGTGCTATCAGCTCGATCGAAACCTTGATCGAGAGGCCCGAGCACAAATCAGCTATGAGCTAGGACACGGTCGTATCGACGTGGTATCGGCGTACATTGGCGGGCGAGCATGAGCAAGCCATTCGATATGGAGGTTTTTCTGGTAGGAGTGCTGACCGGGTCGCCTGCCACACGCGAGCGTCACCTACGCCAAGCAAAGGCAATTCACGCTGCGATTTCTAAACGCTGGCACCGAGATAATCCATGGACCTGGCAGCGAAAGCATCTGGTCTGGTTTCTTGATGCGCACCTGAATCCGCGCGCTGAGTCGACACGCTACTACTATCTGTTGACCATACATTTGCTCACTATTCGCTTAGGAAGGGCATGGCAATTCAATTGATAGTCGAGGATCAGCAACCAATCAGAAGCGGGCGATAGGAATTGGCCTCTTCCCCAGTATTTCGCAACATCGTCCGTGAACGCTAAATCGACACGGCATCGACCCAAGGTTCTCAGTCCGGCATAGGCTTGATCTATGAGCGATACCTGGCCTCACATAACGTGTAGATACCCAAGGCAATCGCCAGCCATAACTTGCTTGTACAGGCCGGACTGACCTTGTCCGGGGGCAGTGTCAGCTACTCGCCCAAAGCTTGCCTGTCTCACCTGATCGAACGTGGTGCATTGCGCGGGTTGGTCACGATTCCAGGACTGCCACGAATTCGGCTCACTGCACTCTATCGTACCGATCACCAGTTTGGACTGAATCAGAATATGGCGCAGTTGGCGCTGCAATACTGTGATTGTTCCCGATTTCTGCTTTCAGTAGAGCCCAACCGTGCTCGGCGCCTTCGATCATCCCGGGCATCGCCATTTTCGTTGTATGGCATCAGTGCAACGATTCGCACACCGTGTCAGCCTTTGACCGGTTCAGATATTCATCGTAGATATTCTGGAATTTGCCGACAACTCTATCGTTCATTATATTTTACTACCGTTTGAAATGGTCGCCTCCCCCTACGCACATGAAAGTATTAGCTTTTTTAAGACCTGAGCTTTACCTTAGCTCAAAATAAAAAGCGAACACGAACATAATATCAAACACTCACAGCATGGTTTCTAGATTGACAGTTACAACAGTGCGACTATATGATTTGAATCAAGGACACGTTATTTTCACGGAATGAATCCAATGCTCCACCATCTCTCTCTGTGTATTCAGCTCCCTCCTGATTTTCCCATCGCATTGCGGCCCCCACTAACAGTTAATAGCTGGGACGCCCGTACCTATTTTCTCCGCACGGCAGCATCTTAATAGATGCCAAAAATCTATTCGTATTGATCTTCGCGCTGAGATTTAACTCAGTGAAGGTCGCAACCTGCGAATGTAAACCTTAAAAGCCAATTAGCTTGAGTCTTGCGCCGGATATATGACGCAGGGAAAATATCGCCTATAAAATGAAAGGATTTCTATGAAGTTACTGGATAACGCTATCCGTTTTTCCTACCCGCTGCCTAATGGGCAAACCGTCACGCTTAACCTTGCGACGGAGGAGCTGCTAGGTGTTCGCATGAAAAAAAATGTGAAGCGCCTAATTGGTTGCTATGAGCAGGACATGCTCTTCTTGAACAAGGAAATCGAAGGGGACATTCAGCAGCATCTCGACGAACGATATGGCCGCGACAAAAGCAAGAAGGCTTTAGACGAGTTGAGAACACTTGAGGCTGTTGTATTTGCACCGGTCAGTGCACAGTTGGATAAAGTCGACTTCTCGGTCTCGGCAGATCAATTGAAGGCGTTTTTCGGCGCCCAATTGGATGAGGAGTTCGCTCGACTCAAAAATGGCGACTTTGATCCTACGCTTTCTTACATTCTCAACGATTCAAACGGCCAAGCGTTGATGAGAAGTTTGTTGACGCAGTTCTCGATTGAATTCCTCATCGAGGGCGCGCCAATGGGCCTTTACGCTACGGGCGCATTCGGCACCTTACAGTCCCATCTGCTGCGGGTTTACCAGGACGAGATGGGCAACGGCGTTCCCGAGGACAAACACAGCCATTTGTATGAAAAGACGATGTTGGATCTTGGACTGAGCGATACGCCGGATGCGTATCAGGACCACTTCCTTACCAGCAACATGCTGGTCTCGGCTTTTACTTATCAGATCTGCCACGACAAAAGTAAGTTCTTGCGTTACCTCGGCGCATTTTTCCGCAATGAAGCTTGCTTCATTGTGTGGCAAAAACAACTGGGAGAGTCTGTTCGCGAAATTTATAGCGGAAAAGTCGACTGTCATTATTTTGATGTGCACACCTCAGTCGATCAGGCACATGGTCGCTGGGTGCTTGACAACCTGGTGGCTCATGCATTGGAGCGTTTCGGTGATGACGCCGCGCCCCATATATTGCGCGGTTTTGTAGAGCTGATGATTTACCAGGATATTTTTGGCTTGGAACTTGATCATCAAATATTGACCGGCACGGTGGCAGAATCAACAGAGTCACCAAACTCAAATCGTCCATTTTCAAATCACATATCCCCCGGCCAGACCGAGCACCTTTTCTCTGCTCAGGAACTTCTCATCAATCTTCAGGGAAGTGGCAAACTCTTTCTCACGGATCCTTTGACTGCTACCACTTCGTCAGAGCGCGAACTGATTCGTCTCCCTCCATTTACCGCAGCCTATGTCATCGCCGGAAACGACGGCGTAAATTATAACTAAAAGTCTATAGCGTCGCGATTGTTCTTCAATCAATCGCGCAGCAACCGATACCTGATGACATTAATGCTTGGTTATCAAGCGTAAGGAACTTTCATGTCTAAAGAAAAGGCTCTGCCTGATCATGGCAATACATGGCTTCACTTTTTTCCTTCCGATCAACTTGGTAATACGGATGCTTTCCCTTCAACTTTAATTGAAGCGCAAGGGATCTATGTAACGGATGCGCACGGCCGTCGATATATGGATGCCATCAGCGGAGCGTATTGTGTGAATGTCGGTTATGGCCGCGACTCGATTGTCGATGCGGCCAGCCAGGCGGCCAAGACGCTTGCGTTTTGCTCTCCGTTCAGTTTTTCAAACCCGTACTCCACCAGGCTGGCTCAGACGCTGGCTGATCTGGCGTCCCCCGTCGTCGGAGCCAATGCACGGGTGTTCTTCACCAATAGCGGTTCGGAAGCGGTAGAGACCGCGTTGAAAATTGCTCGGGCTTTTGCCGTCAAGAATGGCGAAAGCCAACGCAAATGGCTGGTTTCTCGCGATCATGCTTACCACGGTGTCACCCTGGGTGCGCTGTCAGTTTGCGGGTTTGCGGCTTTGAAAGAGGAGTTCGGTCCACTTCTACCCATGACCGCGACCATTCCTTCGATGCGAGATAGCGGCGATCCCTTTTATGATTTGCTGAACGCCACCCCAGGCCGTGGCAAGGATGTGGCGGGCCTACTGGTTGAAACGGTCGAAACTAGTAACGGCATGGTGACGCCCACCACACAGTATCTTGATGGATTGAAACGATTGCGCGAGGAGACTGGCGCTTTACTGATCGTGGATGAAGTCATTACCGGATTCGGACGTCTCGGCAGTTGGTTCAGCGCTGAACACTATGGTCTGGAAGCAGACATCATTGTCTGCGCGAAAGGGCTCACAAGTGGATACGACTCCCTTGGGGCAACGATTGTCAGCGAACGCGTCGCTTCGGTCTTTGCCCAGGGCGACGAGAGCATGTTTGCCCATGGAGCCACGTTCGGTGGTCGTCCAGCCGCGGCCGCGGCGGCATCGGAAAACATCGGGATTCTCGAACGCGAGCAGTTGCTTGGGAACGCCTCATCCATGGGTGTCTATTTAAAAGACAAACTGCACAGTTTGCTTAAAGACCATCCAAAGGTTTCCGGTCTCACCGGTATAGGTCTGCTCCAGGCCATCCATTTGAAATCAGCAGACTCCTCAGCTCCCGCCACTGCGGAAGAAGTCGTGGTGATTCGGGAGCGCTTATTAAACCTTGGGGTCATCACCTCCTTGTATTACACCCGTAACGATCCAACGATCGAAATTGCCCCTCCACTGTGTATCAACCGGGAGCAGATCGATCATCTCTGCCTAGTTATCCTCGAAGCATTGAACTGACTGTCGTTGAGCCTCAATCGTAAAGGACTATAAGAGATGACATTCGATGAAATCGAACACACAGATCCGGTGCGCAATACACAAGTGCAAGGTGAGGAATATGAAAGATCGACAGTGAATGAGGCGTCGGTCAGTCTCGAACGGGCAGAGGCAGTGGGTACGAAGGACGCTGACTTTGAAGCCAGCCTGCTGACAGCCTGGCTTATAACGGCTTGCTGGTACGCCAACTGGGCGGAAGAGGTGAACAGTGTCGTCGTCTCTCGCGCAGGACATTTTAATTGCCTGAATGTGGATCCGCATGCGCCAGCTAGTGCACTTCGCGCTGCCTGCAAAAAAGCCCTGAACGACATGTTCGGCGCGCAGACCGCCCCGTGGCAGGTACGGGCCTGGTCAGACATCGAACAATGCCAGGGCTTATTCGGTACGGCCCGGCTGCAGATGTGTGTCAGAGAAGCCTCGGTCGAATTATTGTTCGACAGTCAGATTCTCGACAAAAACCTGGCTCATGAGATCTTCGACACGCTGCACGCTATCGCAACTGCCTTGCAGAGTGATGAATGCGTGACTCCGCAACAACTTGTGGAGCTTGCAAGACCTGTGCAGTCGAACTCTGAATTGCTGGGCAAACTGCACGGCGTCGTGGATCAGGATGTGCTGGAAGCGTTCGAGAGCCATGCATGCCGGAATCCTAAAAAAGTAGCCATTTGTGATGCTGGCACGACTATAAGTTACGGGCAGTTATCGATGTATGCCCGGAAGCTCGCAGCAGAGCTTGCACGTGACGGGGTAACCGCCGGCAGCCGTGTTGCGCTGAGCATGCCGCGCTCCAGCGGTTTTGTTGTTGCCGCGCTGGCGTTGCTTTCGCTGGATGCCATCTACATTCCAATAGACCTCGAACTTCCTGCTGAGCGAAGCAAAATGATGCTTGAGGATGCGCGGGTAGGGTGGATCATTGGTAGCGATGCCATAGTAACAAGGGTTCGCTCGATAGCCGAAACCCAATCCGAAAGCGACTCGGGTTGCGGGTATGTGCTGTTCACCTCGGGAACTACGGGTCGGCCCAAGGGGGTTCTGGTTTCTCGCTCATCACTCTCGTACTACGCCAGCGTTGCCAGACATTCGTTCAATCTCACTGGCCATGACAGGGTTCTGCAATTTGCTACCGTATCGTTTGACGCCTCTGTCGAGGAAATTTACCCCTGCCTGATGGCCGGTGGAACTGTGATCATCCGCGATTCGTCTGTCGATTTACGACCTGCCAGATTTCTGGAGTTCGTGCATGAACAACAGATCACCTTCCTTGACTTGCCGACCGGGTACTGGCGAGAGCTGAGCCTGGCCTGCACATCGGAAAACCTCCGCTTTCCACCTAGCGTTAACCTGATTGTCATTGGTGGAGAAGCGCTCTACAAATCAGATATCCACGCCTGGTTCCGTCTCCCCGCACCTCGCCCGACCCTGATCAATTCTTACGGTCCGACCGAGACAACCGTTGTCACAGCCTTCCAACGCGTGCGGCCACCCAGTGCAACCGACGACTCAAAGAACGATATCTCCATCGGCCGCCCAATTGCCGGAAGCAGAATTGTCTTGCTCGATCGCTTTGACAACCCGGCGCCACTCGGAGGAATGGGGCAGATATGCATATCCAGCCCAGGTGTGGCCGTGGGGTATCTGAACAGCCCTGAAATGACTGATGAGAAGTTCTTCGTCCGGGTGGAAAGCGATCGAAGTCAGCGCCGCTACTACAAGAGTGGAGACCTAGGACGCATCGGCACCGACGGGGCACTCGAATATCACGGGCGCATGGACAATGTGGTGAAGCGTCAAGGCTTCAGAATCAGTCTTGGTGAAATCGAGTCGATCGTCCGGACTCTGCCCGAAGTGTCAGATTGCTGCGTGGTCATGACCGAAGCGGGTAGCAATGGCAAGCTACTGTGCGCGGTGCAATTGATGCCCGATGTCGAGGTGACTCAAGCGGATGTTCTCCACCAACTGAGCCTGGATCTTCCGTCCTATATGGTTCCGAATAGCTTCGTCCTGCTCGACGAAATACCACGTACCCTCGCTGGAAAGATCGATTACAACGCGGTGCGGGCTCTTGCGACCGTCACTGCCGAGATCGAGGATAGCGGCAAGACCGGCCGGCAGCAGGAAAGCGAACTCATGGTGGGAATACGCTCGATATTGGGCGGTCGTGAACTGAATTGGGATGCCAGTCTTGCGGAGAATGGTGCCGACTCATTGGAAATCGTGCGGTTAGCCGTATTTCTGGAGCGGCACAGCGGTCGAGAATGGCCACTGTCGACGCTGTACCACTACTCGAGCGTGCGGGCCATACTGACCGACGCAGGTAACTCGATGGTCGCACAATACCCTGCTCGACACTTCCGCGACTGGCGCTACACAGAGCTTGATCGACTCAAAGGTTTGCTCCGTTTCGGCGTGACACGATCCGGTCGTATTGAAGACGGCATTCTTGTGACAGGAGCTACGGGGCTGCTCGGACGCCACATGGTCAAAGACCTACTGAAAAAGACGCAACGTCCAATTTACTGTCTGGTTCGCAACTCACCCCCGGGAGCGCCCGAATCCCTGCGTCGAAAACTGATGCAAACGCTCAATGTGAGGAATGAGGAACTGCACAGACTGCACATCCTCGTTGGCGATCTGACCCTCAATAACTTCGGGCTGGACGAGGAGTGCCTGCATACCCTGCAACACAGCATCGGCGATATCGTACATTGCGCCGCCGATACCAACATGTTGTTGCCTTACTCGAAATTGGCGACGACCAATGTCCTCGGGAGCCTGAACCTCATCAATCTGGCGCTCTCAAGTGACGCTGGCTTCCACTTCGTTTCTTCTATGGCTTTGTTTGATACCAAACCAACACTCCCGACAATCTCCCCAAACACCAAAATAACGGAAGTGGATAGCGTGACGTCCGGTTATCTGCAAAGCAAATGGATGATCGAAATGTTGCTGGAGCAACTCGGCGCGTCGGGCCTCAAGGCAACAATTTATCGCTGCGGTCGACTTTGGGGCGGCACCACAAACATCGCTGAAGCCAGCAACGACTACGTCTTTCAGTTCTTGAGTGTCTGCCTGCGAATAGGTCAATTTCCGATCATGCCAATGCAGTTGGAAGTCTGTCCGGCGGATCGCATCGCTGGCCAGATCGCCTCATCCGTAGTAAATCCGGCTAGGCAACCCATGACTGCCGCAAACATCTATCATCTGTGCTCCAGCAAAAGCCACACCATGGACGAAATCTACACGGCCATGCGTCGGCAGGTAAGAGATCTGGCGCTGGTGAATTCGGCAACATGGCTTGCAACGTTGAATGCTCGCATTTTGGCCAATCCGCAGGATGTCCCGGCGATGAGAGTGTTCGCAGTCGTGAAGTCGCTGTCGCTTTCAGATTGTATCGATGACCTGGCGATCAATGAAACGACCGCCTCGCATGAATGCTGGGAGCATGGCGAACCTCCCGGCCTCACACCGGAGCAGATGGTCTACACCGTGATTGCAGGATCAACCCCTCCATATTCACAGGCTCAAGCGGTCGCGCGTTGATGACGCTGAACCGAGAGATTCACTTAACAAGGAGTTACCAAATTGACGCGCTACATCAATTTTCTACTGCTCGCCCTGATGGGCAGCACCTGGGGGCTCCATTTCGTACTGGTAAAGAAAATCACCAGTGCCGGGGTTCATGCAGATTTGATCCTGTTTCCGACGCTGATCGGGGTGGCTATTGTGTTCCTGGCGATGATGGCCGTCAGTCGCAGCTCGTGGCGTATCAACCCGTCGTGGTGGGGCTTCCTGATCATTTGCAGCGTACTCGGCTACGCCTTTCCGATCTGGCTTGAGCTGGTGGTGGCGCCTTATATCGACTCAACGCTGATTACACTGATCGTCACCAGCACACCAGTTTTTTGCATCATGCTGGGATTTCTGCTGCGTCTGGCAACGGTTACGGTCTGGCATCTGTTGTGTGCAGCACTGGGTATTGGTGCCGCAATGATGCTCCTGCTGCCCAGCGCGGCGCTTCCGCAGGGATCGTCACGTTTTTGGTTGGCGGCGGCCATTGGGGTTCCGGTGAGCTATGCGCTTTACAACCTGTACGTCGCCGCTGCCTGGCCGAAAGGCCTAGGGGTATTCACCATGGCAGCATATGAGTCTGTGCTTGCTGCATTGCTGGCACTGCCGTTATTTGCTACTTCAACGTCGGAGACGGGCTATCAGGAGCTTGTGCAACATGGACCTGAGGTGACGCTGCTGGTGATCGTCACAGCAATTGAAGTTTGGTCGTTCTTCGAGCTGGTGCGCCGGGCAGGTGGGATTTATGTTTCGTTCGCCAGCTTCGCAGCGCTGGCGGCGGGGATTGCATGGTCAGCATTGTTACTAGATGAGCAGATCACTCCATGGATGAATGTGAGCATCGGCGCGATTGTGCTTTCACTGTTGTTGTGTCTGATCGGGGATCGAAGCCAAGCCCGAAGGACGTCTCTGAGCGAAGTTTGAAGCCAGGGCAGACATGATCGAAGCAGCCCTGTCGACGTTTGCCGATGCAACCGCCGACAGGGTTGGAAGAGGATTAGCGCGAACATTTTCACCTACCTCTCCGAGTCCCTGTTTTTCCACCTAGAACGTCAATTCCATCACAGCTTCCTCCAGCGCGAGAATGTCCTTACCGGGTATCGAGACGGGTCGAATAAAATGCGGGGGGTGATTAGGATAATTTTAGGGATAGAAAAATTTATAATTAAGCATAAGTAATAAATAAAACAGTTGGTTAATGTCTGATTCGACTCCTGGTGCCGCACCATACAAAACAAAGCCCTCGTAGAAATACGAGGGCTTTGTCGTTTCTGGGTTTCGGAATGCCCTTACGTCAAATCGTGTAAATGACGCGCATAGAACAATAGCGATTGTCCCGCTGGCGTCCGACACCGCGGGCATTTCACACCAACAGAAACGACCCAATGGTGGCGTCGTTCGCGCGTTCCAAGCGCTAAGCACTTAGCTGCTTAATCCAGTCAAGGCTCGCAATGGTAGAACCGGAAGGACGGTATTCACACCCGATCCATCCTGGGTAGCCACGCTGCTCCAGCGCCGCGAACAAGGCAGCAAAGTCGATGCTCCCCGTTCCCGGTTCGTGACGACCCGGGCAGTCGGCAATTTGCACATGGACGGTTCTGTCATAAAACCGAGCCAGAACATCTGCTGCGTCTCCGGCCAGAAGCTGGGCATGGTAGAGATCGAGAATCAGCCCAACACTCGGGAAGGTCTCCAGCACCTGTTGCGCCTTGCTGAAGTCAGACATGTAATAACCCGGCATCGCCTGCGAACTGATCACTTCGATAAGCGGCCGCAAACCCTGATCTTCGAAGTACTTGACTGCATACTCCAGGTTGCCCCCGAAGATAAGCGCTGCCTCATCCTGCGTTGTAACGCCAGACATGATGTGGACATCCGAACACGCCAGCGCCTTTGCATAGCGGGCGGCCTGGACCAAGCCAGCACGAAACTCTTCTTCCTTGCCCTGCAAGGCAGCGATGCCTTTGGTAACGCCAGCCGGTGCGGCGAACTGAATCATCGGCAGACGGTATTGAGCCAGGTGATCGGCCAGTTCGCTGGCGTCGAATTCATAGGGCGACGGGAACTCCACCGCCTGAAAACCAGCTGCGGCGGCGGCTTCGATGCGTTGCAGAAAAGGCAACTCATTGAATTGGAAACCGAGATGAGCATTGAATTTAAGCATTGGGTAAACCTCCATCCTGGGAAGAAACGAAATCATCAACCTGGAGCATCCTTCGCAGCTCCAGCACTGCACTATCGGGAGTGGTCAATACAGGTAGACCAGATCGAGCCTGTGCTTGCCCTGCGGCGCTCGTCATCGAAAACTGTGCGAAACAGATCAGATCGCAGACCCCGACCTGACCGGCCATTTCCGCGATGGCGGTATCGTGGCCTTCTCTGTTCCCTTCACTCAGTGCCTGCATTGCACCAGGGACAAAATAGGGCACCACCTCCAGCGCTCGACCACTGCGCTCAGCCACTTGCTTGAACTCGGCCATTATCGAGGTGATGGTAGGCTCGAACGTCGCCAGCACGGCAACACGCGATGCTTGCGCTAGAGCCAGATTGATCATGGCTTCGTTCGGCTTGAGTACTGGAATGGAAATGTCAGGCTTGCACAGGTCGATGGCATCGCCGAAAGCCGAGCAGGTAAAAAGAATGGCATCCGCTGCGCTTTGTACTGCGTAATAGGAAAGCGTCAGAAAGCGCGCCTTCATACTCGTGGTTAATCCGCCCTCCTCCACTCGGTCTCGGGACAACGAGTCCTCGAGCAGATTGATGATCTGTGCCTGCGGCCATAGCCGGGCGAAAGCCGCCGTGATGGGATCGATCGCCAGTGCGGTCGCGTGGATCAGAAAAATGCGTGGAGCCTTCATACTCATGTGCCTCGACAAGGTTGGTCGACAAGTCCACCTGCGCTCTTTGTGCAGATACCCACATCCTCTTCGTATGGTATTTTCCAACTCCAGTCCGATGGGGGTATCTCCCCCAACGGGAACGGACTGAAGCTAACCATTCGAGATAGAGCCTGTGATCAAGAAAGACCTCGCCTTGCAGTTGGCCCCACGCGTCATCGACATGGTTCGCGCCCGGTCGATGAAAGCCGGTGAGCCGTTGCGCGAGCAGACGTTCGCGCAAGCGCTGGGTGTTTCGCGTTCGCCTATTCGGAGAGTTTTTGCCTTGCTCGCTGAGTGGGATCTCGCGATTCAGGAACCTAATCGTGGCTACTTTCTGAAACAAGGTGCAGGGCAGATTCAGGAAACAACATTCCCTCTCGCCAGTGATCCTTTCGAAGACTTTTACCTTCGCGTGGTCGACGACATTCTTGGCGGGGAAATACCTGCCCACTTTTTCGAAGCGCAGCTGTTGCGCCGTTACGAAGTGCCCCGCGGACAATTGCTCAAGGTATTGAACAGGCTGGCCAGCGAAGCCATGGTGGAGCGCAAGCCGGGGCAAGGATGGAGTCTCAAAGACTTCGTGCATAACGCCCAGACACACATCCAAAGCTACCGCTTCCGAATGGCCATCGAGCCGGCCGCCCTGCTTGAGCCCGGTTATCAGATTAATCACGCAGCGTTTGCCAAGGCCAGGCAGCAACAGCAGGCCATGCTCGATGGGGATATCCACACCTTGTCCCGCGCCCAACTGTTCCAAGTGGGCGCCCAGTTTCACGAACTGATCGTGCAGTGCTCCGGAAATGTCTTTTTCATCGATGCCATACGCCAGCAAAATCAACTCAGGCGATTCATGGGCTACAAAGCCAACGTCGATCGCACTCGCCTTATGGTGCAATGCCAGGAACACATCCATTTGCTCGACCTCATCGAGTCTGATCGGCGCGAAGAAGCCGCTCAATTTCTCTGGAGGCATCTGGACGAAGTGGGCCGGCTCAAGACTCAACAGGACGTCTTGCCAGAAGCGCACCCCGAACACCCCATTACGGATTGAAGCCTCGTCAGAGCGCTCCCCAAAAATTCGCTGGTCAGCTTAGCATGATTGTTTCTAATCGAAACAAGATACAAAAACATGGCACGTCCGTACTAGGAAGTTAATTTTTTCGTCGGATATTGTATTTCATTACAACAATAAGCAATTATGCGCGCCGCTGGACGCTGAGCCATATCGAATTACACAGGGATGATCGCAGTGAAACAAAGGACGTTGGGTAGAGGGCCGGGAGTCTCGAACTTTCTGTTCGGGGTGTACACCATATTGGTTGCCCTGCTTGGAGCGTCACTCGCCTATAGAGGCGGGGCTCTGGTGGCAGCTGGCGGATCACCCTATTACGCCATGATGGGCACCGCCCTGTTGCTATCGGCCATCCTCATCGGCCTGAAACAGGCTCGCGGCATTTACCTCTATGGTGCGGCCTCCCTGGCCACCTACGCCTGGGCGATCTGGGAGTCCGGGTACGATGGTTGGGCCTTCATTCCACGCTTAGCCTGGCTGGCCGTTCTCAGCGTACCGTTTCTGGCTTTTTGGCCTTTGGTGCGTCGTGACTTTTCCAACGCTAAAAGAAGCCATTACTTCACCATTATGGGTCTACTGCCGATACTTATGGCGATCACCATCCTGGTGCCCCTGTTCTTCCCAACAACCGTTCATCTTGCCGACTCGACGCTCGCAACGACGCGTCCCGAACAACCGTTCAGTCGCAATACGGTAACTTCACCGGACGGTAATTGCCGCGTCACACGACGAAACCAACTGGACCGCCTATGCAGGCTCCAACTTGGGCAATCACTATTCCGCAGCATCGCAAATCACCCCTTCGAATGTGTCGGGCTTGGTGAAAGCCTGGGAATACCACCACGGCGACGTGAAGCAACCCGGTGAAAAAACCAAATACTTGAACGAGGCCACTCCGATCAAGGTGGGTAACTCGCTCTATACCTGCACTCCGAAGCAAATCATCATTTCTCTGGATGCCACCACAGGGAAGGAGAACTGGCGGTTTGACTCCAAAGTCGACCCAGCCTACTTCGACAATGGCGGCGCATACTGCCGTGGTGTCTCCTATTTCGAAGTGCCAAATGCCAGTGGCCTGTGCGCCTCGCGCATCATCTGGGGCACCAACGATATTCGCTTGGGAGCGGTAGACGCCTTGACTGGCCAAGCGTGCCCCGGATTCGGCAACGCAGGTTTTGCGGATTTGAAAGACGGGTTAGGCACCTTCAGAAAAGGGTCGACCGGGATTACCTCCGCGCCCATCGTAATCCGCGGGGTAGTGATCACCGGGGGCCGAGTCCTTGATTCAGATGTGCGCCCAGCGCCCTCGGGAGTGGTTCGTGCCTACGACGCGGTTACCGGCAAACAAAAATGGGCTTGGGACTTGGGCCGCCCAGACACCAATGCCCCCGCTCGCGACGACGAGAACTACACGCTCAGCACACCCAACTCCTGGGCACCGCTTTCCGCCGACGATGAACTGGGATTGGTGTATGTCACCACCGGCAACGCTGCCGGCGACTTCTATGGTGGTACTCGCACGGAACAAGAGGACAAGTTCAGCTCCTCCCTGGTTGCACTGGATGCGGCCACAGGTAAGGTCAGATGGCATTTCCAGACAGTTCACCATGATCTATGGGACTACGACCTGAGTCCACAACCCAATCTGATTGACTTCCCCACATCAACGGGCACACGCCCTGCCGTCATTCAAGCCACCAAATCCGGCCAGCTGTTCGTACTTGACCGCGCCACCGGCGAACCTTTGGTGGATATCGTGCAATCTCCCGTCCCACAGGGAACCGCTCCTGGCGACTACACCTCGGCCACCCAGCCGCTTTCGCCCAATATGCCGAGCACCATGGGGCGCCCATCGAAAATGCCGGAAGTACTGACCGAGGCAAATGCCTGGGGCTTAACGCCATTCGATCAGTTGCAATGTCGCATCGAGTTTCGCCAGGCACGCTACGAAGGGATCTTCACACCACCAGTCGTAGGCCAACAAAGCCTGATTTTCCCCGGCCATCATGGCGGCTTGAACTGGGGAGGCGTGATGGTAGACCTCAAACGAGGCCTGCTGATCATCAATAACCAGCGGCTCCCTTACATGCAGGGGTTGGTTCCTCGCGAACAACTCGACGCCATCAATGCCAAGTCATTCCAAGAAGCGCCGGGCAACAGCCAAGGCTTCCGCGTCCAGGCCGGACTGCCTTACGGCGCCATCAAAGATCCATGGATGTCATCCCTTGACCAACCTTGCATTGCGCCACCCTGGGGCTTCATTACTGGTATAGACCTGCGCACGCGCGATGTAGTCTGGAGTCGCCCGTTCGGTACGGGGTACGACAGCGGGCCTTGGGGAATCGCCTCTCGTATGCGCTTCGAAATCGGTACGCCGAGTGACGCGACGGGCGTGACAACAGCTGGAGGCGTGACGTTCATCGGTGCCGCCATCGATCGTTTCATGCGGGCTTACGACAGTGAAAGTGGAGAACTACTGTGGGAAGAACGCCTTCCCGCGGGCAATCAGGCTTCACCCTTGACCTACATGAGCCAAGGCCGACAGTACGTCGTGGCAGTGGTCGGCGGTCATGACCGAATTCCAACCAAGTTAGGTGACAGCATCATCGCCTGGGCCCTACCCAAGAAGTAAATCGCGCTCTGCCTGAAAAGGCTCTCCGTAACATTATCGGACCGGGATGGAAGGGAAGTTAGCAGTCTAACTTCCCACTTACGAGAGAAGTAATTTTGTAGCTGCTTATCACAGCCCCGGACAGGGGCGACCCTCTTAACTTTGTTTGAACAGTGTGCGGCACGGCTGATGACGTCATTCGCGTTATCGGACGCGTAAGTGCGCGCCGACATAACTGGAAGCCGCTGCATAGAGATGCAATTTTTATCTTAAGAAACCGAACAGGAACTAAACATGTTTGAACTCTCTTCTGGCTTATACGTTTTGGTGGGTGTCAGTTTCATAACTTCATTCATGACTGCCGCCATTGGTGTCGGTGGCGGGATTGGATTGCTTGCTGTGATGCCTCAATTTATACCTATCTCTGCGGTTGTACCGGTTCACGGCTTGATTCAAATGGTGAGCAATGGCAGTCGATTCGCATTTGACTACAAGAGCGCAAAAATAGAGATCCTTCCCAGATATATCATCGGCTGTCTGACGGGAGCTTTTATTGGATATTTCTTCATAGGGAATTTCCCTGAAAAATACTTATCATTGATCCTTGGCATTTTTATTCTAGCAATCACATGGACCAAGATTGTTTCATCATTAGGATTCGTGCTTAAAAACTTTGCCATCGTTGGTTTTCTTCAAACATTTCTTTCGCTTTTCGTTGCTGTAACCGGTTTGATATCACAGCCCATCTTGATGAAGATGAATATCAATAAAAATGAAGTAATCGTCACGCATGCCATGCAAATGAGTGTGCTGCACGGGTTGAAAGTCGCTGCTTTTGTTATTGCGGGCTTTGCATTCATGGACTACGCAGAACTCATAATCATCATGATAGCAGCATCCACTATCGGCTCGTATCTGGGCGGGTTTCTTAGAGATCGAATATCGCAACGTGTAGGCGCCATGCTTTTAAAAGCGGGGGTCACTTTTTTTGGTTTTAAAATGATTCTGGATCATTTTATCAAGGGCATGTGAAGTTTATCAAAACAGGGAGTGTGAAATGACCGCGAGCAAAAAGTTTGATTTCTTTGACACCCAAGGAATCTCCAACTTTCTTAATGAACATGGATATTGTGTTGTCAAGCCTCAAGACAACTCTTTGGAGGCATTTAGAGATGTCGCGGGCAAGTTTGGGCTAATTCAATTCCACACAAAATCTGACGAACATGGCGTCGTGGGCGGTGGAGAGCCAATTAATAAGGATTGGCAAAGTTTCAAAGATGATTATCATGGTGAATTATCAAGTGATTTTTTCCCTCATACTGATGGATCTTTCTTGAATGGGATAACTTATGTTGATGGCGTGGCAAAGAAAATCACGCCTCCCAAATTTGTAATTCTTCAGTGCGTATCAAAACCAGAGATTGGCGGAGATAATTTTTTGGTTGACGGGCAGAAGATTTACAATGACTTACTTGCAAATCAAGCTGGCATATTAAAGACATTGATGACGAGCGGAATTGTCACTTACTGTCGAGACGACCTGTTATCTATGGATTGCTCTGTATTCGAAAAAATCAATGAAAATAAATTAAGAATCCGCTACAGGTATGACAGCACCGCGTTTATTCCTGAGTGGGCCAGCGCTGCATTTAATTACATCCAAAATGAATACTCCACCAATGAGAACTACATTATTAATGTAAGTCTTGAGCCTGGGGATATCCTGGTGATGGATAACCTTAGAGTCTTACACGCACGCCATCAATTCTTTGATGGCAGCAAGAAACGAAAAGTAAGAAGACTTTGGATTGCTGATGACTCACAAGTTATATTTAAAAATATATTGAATCAGTCACCTGTGCGTAGAGCAATGCTCCCCTTTCAGAACTATAATACTTCCCAACAAGAAAATGCAGAGCATTTACGTATTGAATATACATGTGGCATTCATTATCAACCGACCAAGAGCTTATCAAAAGCTCACGACGAGCTTGATATGATTGTCGAGTGATAGCCTCTGCCCGCCAATCTGCTGCGCATCGAGATCATCCACGAACTTCCCGAGCATGAACTGACTTGCGCCTGCGGCTGCAGTAAACACGCCATCGGCGAAGAAGTCAGCGAGATTGCTACACCATACAAAACAAAGCCCTCGTAGAAATACGAGGGCTTTGTTGTTTCCGGGGTTTGGAAAGTCAGGTTTTAGTGACCCGCGCTCTGACCACCATCGACGTGCAGGATTTCGCCGGTGACAAAGTTGGCGCTGTCCAGATACACGACCGCCTGAGCAATGTCGCTGATCTCGCCCATGTGCCCAACCGGGTGCAGGTTCCCCAGCGCTTCATGAGTTTCCTCGCCATGCATCGGCGTCTTGATGATACCTGGGGAAACCGCATTCACCCGAATCCCACGCTTGGCGTACTCGATGGCCAGGGATTTGGTCGCCGCATTCAAACCACCTTTGGTCAACGACGCCAGTACCGATGGCACACCGTCGATGGCGTGGTCCACCAGGCTGGTGGTGATGTTGACGACGTGGCCGCTGCCTTTTTTTTCCATCTCGTTGATCGCGAGTTGGGTGATGTAGAAAAAGCCGTTCAGGTTCACCGACAGCACGTTGGCGTAGTCTTCCGCGGTGTACGCGGTGAACGGCTTGGCGATGAAGATCCCGGCGTTGTTGACCAGGGTGTCGATGCGGCCAAAACGTGCGATGGCTTCACGGATGACTTGCTGGGCGACTTCCGGGTTGCCGATGTCGCCCGCCACGGTGAGGATGTCTGGGTCGGTGGACGGTTTGATCGAACGCGAAGTGGCAACAACCTTGTAATCCAGATCACGGAACGCCTTGACCATGCCTGCGCCGAGACCTTGGGAAGCACCAGTAATAACGATGACTTTTTTCGAATTACTCATGATGAACCTCTACTAATAAATGATGGTTTGAAAAAGTAAGTAATCAGGCTTCGGCGGGGGCCTTCGCCATTTGTCTCAACATCTGTTCGTAGTACTCGACCGACTGCGAACCGGACACCAGGTGACGACCGTTAAGCACCATGGCCGGTACCGAATTGATGCCGCGCTGGCGGTAAAACGCTTCAAGCTCACGCACTTCCTCAGCGAACGCTCCGGACGCCAACACCTCTTGAGCCGCCGCCGCATCCAGTCCCGCTTCAGCAGCCAGACCCACCAGCGTCTCGCGATCGCTCGGGTTCCGGCCGTCGGTGAAATAAGCGCGCAGCAGGATTTTCTTCAGTGCGACCTGCCGCCCTTCCTGCAACGCCCACATCAACAACCGGTGAGCATCAAACGTGTTGTAGAAGTGGCTGCGCTTCTCCAAATCGAACTTGAAACCAATGGCCGCACCACGTTCGATCTGCATCGCTTTGCCGGCGGCGACGTCTTCGGCGGTTCGTCCATATTTGCGCATCAAGTGCTCAACCGCTTTTTCGCCGACTGCCGGCATGTCCGGGTTCAACTCGAAGGGCTTGTAGGTCAGCTCCACCGAGACTTCACCCGCCACGTTCTCGATCGCCTGCTCCAGCGCCGTCGCACCCAACGCGCACCACGGGCACACCACGTCGGAGATGAAATCGATGGAGACGGTCGCGGTCATGACTGCCCCTCCGCCTCAGCCAGTTGCTTGCGGTACTGGGTGGTGGTGATACCGGCGTAGCCCCAGTTATCGGTGTCGACCTCTTCGATCACGATGTGGGTCAGGTGCGGATCCTTGTTAAGAACGCGTTCCAGGGTTTCAGTGATTTCAGCGATCACCTGAGCTTTCTGCTCAGAGGTAACGCCATCGCGGGTGATGCGTACGCTTACGAAAGGCATGAGGAATCTCCAAGTGACCTTCCCTTCGGAATGAATGGGTCGGCGTTGGAGCTCAATGTAGGGAGTTAGCTGGAGGGGATAAAGGTGGGGGCGGGAACATCATTAGTTACTTGGTGTAATGAGTATGCTGGGGGGCAGGCGAAAAAAATGTTTGCATCAAAAATGAGCAATCGCTAACCTCAATTTATCGCAAATTTTAGATAACTATTAAAAAAGGGGGAATGCTCATGGCAATCCAATTCTTCGACAGCCCGTTCCATGTCACGCATGACGAGGAAGTCGCCAGCAAAATGGCTCTGAAAATGGAGTTGTCAATTTTCATCACTGAGTGCATCAAAAAACTGGGCCTCAAACAGAGTGAGGCCGCAGCCAGGTTGAACGTGACCCAATCACGCGTTTCAGAGCTCACCACTGGGAAGATCGAGAAATTTACGATCGATGCGATGATGGACATGCTGGATAAACTCGGCTTTCGCACCACTTTTACATTGCCATCCAATGATGCCGGCGCATTACCTCAGATTGTCATTTCACAAGCTCACGCCTGCTAGACGTTACATCCCATTTTCCGAAGCTCCCTTTTCAGCTCCTTCAACCGATCTTGCGCGACTGTCATTGCGTGACGATCTGTTCGATTCGTCGTTTTCACGAACGAATGAAGGACGAAAATGGTATCCGCATACTTCGCAATGTAGATGCATCGGTATGCGGGACTACCATTGATGATCAACTCAATAGCGCCCGCCCCAACTGAACTCAGCTGCTTTATTGCCAGCTCTGGATCCCGGCTGTACTGCACACGCATCAAGTCTTTCCCGAACTCATCTTGTACCCAGCCCGGTAAGTCCCTGTACTCGCGTGTTGCAGCTTCATTTACAAAAGCAAATCTCTTCAAAAGATGGATTCCTACCTGGAACAGTCGATGCCCTCCGAACGCCTCAGTAGACGATTGATGGATTGCTGTTTAGTAGTCATCGCTGGCTCTTTTCGCAGTAGGACTCAGCCTCTTTTGAAGTAGTCCGTTTTGTTACATGTCGCTTTTTTAATTGACGCCACCACCTAGCCACGATTGCGCGGCCTCTCACCGCTAGCTACCTTCGACGCGTCGCTGCCAATTCAGCGACCGGGCCTGAGAACTCGAATTCGATGCAAGAACCAACCGGAGTTCTCCTTATGTATGCCCGCAATCCACTCAAAATTTTCGCTACTGCTACACCGGGTCACCCTCACCACCGCCCAAAAACCGGAGGTGCCCAATGACCAACCCCCAAGACCTGAAAACCATCGGCCTCACCCCTTTCTCCTACCACGGCAACCAACCACTGTTCCGCATCAACGCCGGTGTCCCGGTCATCCAGGCCCTCTCCCATGCCTCCGACCTGCTTCACATCGCCAAACTTCTCGCATCAGACGCCGCCATGGTTCGTGACACCGACCGGCATGCCTGGGCGTCGCATTTTTTGCAGGATATGAGTAAGGCGATCATCGATGACGTAGCGAAGGTGCTCGATGCACCGGGTAACAACCGAGACAGTAACGTCGCGCCATAAACAAATCGCACACAAGAAAAAGCCCCGAATCAATCGGGGCTTTTTGCATTCCGGCTCATACCTCGCTGACCTCAAACACAAACGAAATCTTCCGACTGCTCGCACTCCACACATATCGAATGTGCTTGCCTTGCTTCGGAATAGACACGGCCGGCGGACGAAACGCAGCGACACATTCATGCCCAGGCAGCCGAACGCTGTTGTAAAGCAGCCCCCACGACAAGGTTTCACGCAGTTGTCGGGCAAAGACTTGTGACGGCCCGTAAGCGTCAGGGTCCGGGTTGTGCAGCTCGGGGTAGTGTTGGCGGATGTCGTGCATCGGTTTAACGACTTTGTTGACGTAGGTGCGCAGGGTCAACTCGATGTCGGGCTCGTTGGTTGCGGCGAGGAAGCGTTCCTGGTGATAGCTCGTTTCGGCGATGGCGGCGGCCTGGCTGCTGGCGGCGTAGTAGACGCCATAGGTGCCGTCAGTGAAGCGGCTGGTTTTGCCGATGTGGGTGAACGCGGCCATGACCGGTGATGAGCCGGGGCCGGAGATTCGGTCTTCGGGCCGCACGCGGGAGAGCACGCCGGCTTCTTGCACCAACCGGTCGTTGGTCAGGGCTTCCAGGGCGTAGGCGGTTTGCAGGTCTTCGGGGTCGAGTACGTCTTCAAACAGGGTGATCGGGGGGAACGCGCTGTTGATCATCCGGTAAGCACGGTTCCACTCGGGGAGCGCTACTTCCGGGGCCATCAGCCGCGAACGCCATCGAGGTAGCGACGCACGTCAGCGATGTCCACCACCCGGCCGGCCAGCATATAGCTCAACGCGGATTGACCATTGAACGGCGCGGCGGTGTTCGGACTGCTGACCCATTTGTAGGCGCGGTCGCGGTTGTTGCTGAAGATGATGCTTAGCGCTTTGTGGATGCCCATCAGGTAGGAGATGCGCTCCAGAGTGTCATGAGGGAGACGCACAGTGGGCGGCAGGTGTTTGTATTTATAGAAGGTGGTGTTGCCGACTTTGCCCAGCAGCGTGCGCTGTTCTTCGGCGGTGCAGCCCCAACGCTCCATCAGGTTGAAGAAGAACTTGAGCGCCACACGGCCGGCTTCCGGGGTGTCGAGTTCTTGGGGAGCGGTGCGCACGGGAGATGAAGTTGCCATTGGAAGGACTCCTTCGGGCAAAGGGATGTGCCTTCAGAGTAGTACAGATCCGAACATGTTTTTAATTTTTGTTCGTTTGCGGATTTTCTAAGGCTTTTCGACGATCACGGTTTCCACAGTGCGTTGAGCCTCTTTATAACTCAACTCGCCTTTTTCGACTTGGTCGACAACCGACAATTAAAAGTCAGCGTGTAATCTCGCTGACTGCGTTTTGCGCCCGTATCCATTGCACCCTCCTGATAAGAAGTCAGAAGGTGTAAACCTTATTCAGGACGAGACAGCGCCCACAAAAAGCCCCGAACCAGTCGGGGCTTGTGTTGAGAGGCGCTACTTGAACAGTTCGGAATGACTTCCGAGATCAACAAATGTGATCAGATCGGAGCGCGTGTGCTCATAAATCATCAAGAAATCACCGCCTATATGGCACTCTCGAAAACCTGCCCAAACCCCCGTCAACGGATGATCCAGATACTCGGCGGGCAATGGCTCTCCCAGAAATAGCATGACCATCACCTGACGGACTTCATTCATGTCACGGCGTCCGGCTCGCTTGTAACGTTCCCACGACTTCTTGAATTCCGATGTTTGTGCACACTGTTTGGGCAGCTCAGCGCGCTTTTGCTTTTTCTCCGGTTTCGCCATCAGCGTCCCTCAGCATGTCGTCTATCGAGTCGAACCGCTGGCGAATATCTCGTGCTTCCGTCATGGCGCGGGCCGTCTTCTCCGAGGGGACGCGTACCTCAAACGGGAGGCCCTGAGTCGCTACAACCTGACGAAGAAAAAGACGCATGGCATCACTGATGCTCAAGCCGCAAGCACTCAAGACTTCAGTAGCCCGCGCCTTCAAATCCTCATCAATGCGGCAACGCACGTCTGTGGTTTTCAGTAATGCACCCATGGTAAAAACCTCATCGTTGATTTGTAGCTACATTGGCGCTACCTCGAGCATTGTGGTTGAGCGGGATCTTTTCGGTCAACTTCAGCGTGATGGACGGCTCCAAAGCTTGGGAAGCTTGATCATCAGCTGGATTTCTCGCCCAGTATTTCAATCGTTTGAGCACGCGATGAATATCAGCCTGATCCCTTTCCTACTCGAGAACCATCCCGGTTCAATGCAGGAAATAGCTGAGAGCGTTGAGCTCTAAATCGCGCCCACAAAAGCCCCGAACCAGTCGGGGCTTTTTCTTTCTCAGCCTTGCATCAGGCCTCGATAGCGCAACCGATCATCAGAAAATGTTGATCGGGTAATCCACGAACACACGCACTTCATTACCGCTGGAGTTGTACTCACTCGATTTCTGCGAGACACGCAGGATCGAGCTGCGCAGTTTCACGCTCAGGTCTTTGGCCGGGCCGCTTTGCACGACGTATTTGAACTGGTTGAAGATTTCGCGCTCGGTACCGCCTTCGCTGGTGGAGGTGGTGATGTTGTCGCCGCGCACGTAGGCGAAGTTGTAGCTCAGGCCTGGAATTCCGAAGGTGCTGAAGTCGAGGCCGTAGCCCAGCTGCCAGCTGCGTTCGTCTTCGGCGTTGAAGTCGGACCAGTAGGAGTTCGCCAGGTAGATGGTGTTGCCACCGTCGCCGACGCGACCTTGATCCTTCTGGTAGCCGCCGTAGGGGTAGCCCAGGTTGCTGTCGCCGGTGCTGCGCTGGTGGGCGAGCGTGAACGAGTGCGCGCCGGTGGCGAATGTGGCGGCCAGGCTCCAGATCTTGTTGTCGTCGCCGGTGGCACCGCTTTCGCGAACGTAGGAATCGTCCAGCTTGGTGCGGTAGCCGTTGAAGTCCAGGGTCAGGGACTGATCCCTGTCGATCGGGAACACGTAGTTGGCGTTCACGTATTGCTTCTTCAACACGTCTTCGACGTCGGAGGCGTACAGCGCAGCCTTGAACTGTTCGGTGAACTGGTAGCTACCGCCCAGCACGTTGATCGACTTCAGGCCACCGCTGTCACGGCCTTCAGCACTTTTGCGCGATTCGGCGGTGAAGCGACCGGCGTTCAGCTCCAGGCCTTTGATCTCCTTGGAGGTGATCAGCGTGCCGGTATAGCTTTCTGGCAGCAGGCGGGAGTTGTCGTAGTTCAGCACCGGCATGACCGGCATCTGGTCGCCGTAAGTCAGAACGGTGCTGGATACGCGGAATTTTACCGCGCCACCGGATTTGGCCAGGTCGCCGGCCGGGTTACCGCTGTCGCCTTCCTTGAAGAAGTCGATGCCTTGGCCGCCGCTGTGGCTACCACGGTCCAGACGCAAGCCGTACAGACCGAAGGCATCAACGCCTACGCCGACAGTTCCTTGGGTGAAGCCCGAGGTGTAGGTACCGATGGCAGCCTGACCCCATTCACGCTGGTCGTCGTTGCCGTCTTTTTTTATCGCGATTGATGTAGGCATTGCGCAGCAGCACTTTGAGGCTGCTGTCTTCAACAAAACCCTTGGATTCGGCCTGGTCGTTAGCCATGACCTGTGTAGCAATCAACATCCCCAGAGCGATCAGGCTGATTCGCTTGTTCAACATTTTGTTCTTTTCCTTATGACCGGTTGATACGCGCTGTGTCGAACGGCTGAAACGGCGCTATCGCACTCTTTTTTCACCCCAAACAAAAAGGCCCGCGCACGAAGAAATCGTGGCGGGCCTTTTTATTTTTTTTGAGTCATGGCGGTTAGCCACAGGCGTGGGGCGAATCCTAGCCGCGCCCTTAACGATGTGTCAATTTCATGAATCGTCTGTAAATAGGCGAAAAACGTCTAAGAAATCACTGGTCGACGTCAATGGGCGCAGCCGTCGAGGCCACAGGCTTGAAGCTCCGATGATGACGCTTGTCCGGGAAGCGACTGACTCAGCCATGCCGCGAAGGCTTGCGGCTTGCCGAGCCACGGGCCGATATCGATCAGGGTGAATTGGCCATTGTGTTCCAGGGCGAAGGTCGGGAAACCCTGGCCGCCGACTTCGGCCAGGAATGCTCGACTGTCCTTGATATGGCGATCGGTTTCAGCGTCTTTGAAAGCAGCCTGGAACGCTTGAGGTTCCAGACCGATGTCTTTCGCGAGTTCTAACAACACAGCTTCATCGGCAATGCGTCGACCTTCCTCGTAGTGAGCACTTTGCAAACGCCCCAGCAACTCCAGTCCGCGGCCGGCGAGCTGCTCGGCTGCCAGCACCGCGGCAATCGGCGGTGCGGAATCGAACACCGCTGTCTCATCGCGCAGCAAACCCTCGAAATACGCCTCGCCGAACGGCTGGCCGGTGTACTCGGCAATGCGCCGGTCGTGGGGCATCACGTAGTTGCGCAGTTGTGGCGAGACTGTCTGGCGGTTGGCACCGGTCATCATCCCGCCGCCGTGGGCGATCACTGGCAAAACAGCCTGGGCGGCTTGCACCAGCGGTTTTGCGCCATAGCACCAGCCGCACAACGGGTCGTAAATGTAGTGAAGGATCATGGGAAGACTCCGGCAAAAGCGTAGGAAAACGAGATGCCGGCAGATTAGTCCTCCGCCCGTTTCTGAAAAACGCTGCAATGGCTTTCAGTCTGTTTCATGAATCGGTCGAATGGCCTCACGGCCCCACTGTAGCCATCTCGACACAATTCGAAATAATCAAACAGAGAAACCTTTCAAGAATAATTAACGGAAGTAAATAGCAAGCATTACCATTCACGCCATCAAATTACTCCACCCTTCCGGATGCGCTTCAGATGCCTGCCCCCTTTCGCCTCACGCCCGTCACACTTGGGCTTTCTGCATTTCTCTCTGCCGGTTTTACCTGCGCCGCCACCACTGTTTTACCCGAGACGTCGATCAGCGCCGAAGTTGAGGCCGATGACCCGCGCGTGAAGGAAACCAGCACCGCGACCCGCACCGCCACGCCGGTGCGCTACGTTCCACAAGCCATCGACTCGATCAAAACCGCGAACGTCGTGGATTACGGCACCAACGATCTGGGCACTGCGCTGAGCGGCATCCCCAACGTCAGCAGCGGCGCCGACACTCGCTTCGACAGCTTGCGCATCCGCGGTTTCGACGCCAGCAACGACTTCTACCTCGACGGCATCCGCGACGACAGCCAATACGTGCGCGATTTGCACAACATCGAACGCATCGAAGTCCTCAAAGGCCCGGCCGCTGTTTTGTATGGCCGTGGCAGTCAGGGCGGGATCGTCAATCGGGTCAGCAAATTGCCTGAATTCGGTCGTCGCTCGACCATCGAAGCCCAGGGCGGCAGCGATGATTTGCGCAGCCTCTACGCCGACCTCAGCACCGACCCGAGCGAGAACATCAGCCTGCGCCTGAACATGGGCAACATGGACCAAAACAGCTTCCGCGACGGCGTGAGCGGCAATCGCCAACTGTTCGCTCCATCGATGAGCTGGCAACTGACGCCGGACCTGAACTGGCTGGTGCAGTACGAATACAGCCGCTACAACCGTACGCCGGATCGCGGCATCCCCGGTGTAAACGGGCGCCCGGCGGACGTAGGACGGGATACGACCTACGGCAGCGAACACGATTTCATCGACGACAAGTCGCAATCCCTGCGCTCGAAACTCAGTTATGAGCTCAGCGACAACTGGCAGCTGCGCCACACCCTGGGCGTGTTCAAGCTCAACAGCGATTTCGACAACACCTACCTGACGGGTTATACCCCGGCGACCAACAAGGTCACGCGCCAGCACTGGCAACAGGACCTGACCACCCGCAACGTCTACAACAACGTCGAACTGGAAGGCGGTTTCGACACGTTCGGCCTTGAACATCGTTTGCTGACCGGCATCGAAATCGGCAGCCAGCGGCGCGACCCTACGTTGTACAACGCGGCCACCGGGCGCGGGACTCAGCCGGTGCCGGCACTGGACCTGTACAATCCCGACCGCAATTTGCGCCATACCGGGCGGATGCAAGTGTCCAGCAGCACTCACACCGAAGTCGAAAGCCGTGCGGTGTACGTGCAGGATCAACTGCGCCTGAACGATCAATGGCAACTGCTGGCCGGCTTGCGTTACGACACCTTCGACATCGAGTCGACCAACAAGCTGCGGGACATTTCCGAAGATCGCGACAGCCATAGCACCAGCCCGCGTGTAGGACTGGTGTGGACGCCGCTGCAGAATCATTCCTTCTACGCCTCCTGGACCAAGACGTTTTCCCCGGTCGGCGGTGGCTTGATCGGTATCACCCCAGGCGCCGCCGGCAACAGCAATGACCTGAGTCCCGAGCTGACCAAGCAAAAGGAAATCGGCGTGAAGAGCGACTGGCTCGATGATCGCCTGAGTACCACGTTGGGGATCTACGAACTGGAACTCTACAACCGCCGTACCCGCGACCCCAACGATCCGACCGTCACCTTGATGACCGGCGTGCAACGTTCCCGCGGGATCGAGCTGACTGGCACCGGCAAAATCGCCGGCAACTGGTACGTGCGCGGTGGCGTGGGTGTGCAGGACGCGACAGTCGAAAAGGACAACAACGGCTTTGAAGGCAAACGCATCAGCAACGTGGCCAAGCATAACGGCAGCCTGTTCCTGACCTGGAAGCCGGAAATGGGCTGGTACGCTGAAACCGGTCTGACCCTGGTAGGCCAGCGTTATGCCGACAACCTCAACACCACCGTCCTGCCGGGTTATGGCCGTTGGGATGCATTGGCCGGGTTCCGGCAGAAGGATTGGGATTTGCGCGCGGCGCTGAACAACATCAGCGACAAGACCTATTACTCGTCGGCCACCAGCGCGGCGCAGATTCAGCCGGGTGAACCGCGCAGCCTGGTCGTGACCGGAACCTACAGTTTCTAAATTCACTGCGATCCAGTGTGGGAGCGGGCTTGCTCGCGAAGGCGATCGATCATTCAACATTAATGTCGACTGACACCCCGCCTTCGCGAGCAAGCCCGCTCCCACATTTGATCTCCAGTGATCATGAAAAAACCTTCGCCCATAAAAAAGCGCCGCCATCCCGGCAGCGCTTTTACCAATCCGTTGTTTTTCTTCTTATCCTTCCATCACATCCCACAACGCTTCCAGCTCCGCTTCGCTGAATAAACCAGCGGGGTAGCGTTCGATCATCATCCGGCGCGGATCAGGTTCTCTGATCTGACGCGTTCCATTGGACTTCAACCAGTGCGCCAGGACCTGGAGCGATTCGCTGTTTACTGCCAGGGGATGCAACGCCCGTTCGCTCACTACATTCATTTCGGCGTTCATTTCCGCGCTCTCTCCTGGTGTGTGAGCGGCTAACTTATCCAAGGTTTATGACAGAACATCGCAGTTCTCTCCTCCCTGTTTTACACCAGGAGAGATACAAGAGCTGTGCCAAGGTTTAGAAACTGTCGACAAGCGGATACAAAAAAGCCCGCGGTCCTGATGGACTGCGGGCTCTCTACAAGGCGAGAAGGCAAAACGCTTGCCGAATCGATTCTGCAATCAACTCAAGCTGTTACAACCTCACTCACTCCTTGTGCGGTGCTGGCTGTTGTTGGGTAAGGCAGTGAATGTTACCGCCTCCCAGTAACAGTTCGCGGCCGGGCACCATCACCACTTCGTGCTGCGGGAACAGTGCCTGCAAAATCTCTTTTGCCGGGCCATCCAGCGGGTCGTCAAAGCTCGGCGCGATGATGCCGCCGTTCACGATCAGAAAGTTCACGTAGGAACCGGCCAGACGCACGGTCGAATTACGTTCCTGAGTCCCGTCCACCGGATCAACACCAGCGCACTCTTCTTCGGTCGCATACAGCGGCCCCGGAATCGGCATCTTGTGCACCGTGAATGGGCGACCCTTGGCGTCGGTGCTGCTTTCCAGCACTTTCATCGCCGCCTGGCAGCGCGGGTAGTTCGGGTCCTGCGGATCATCGGTCCAGGCCAGCAACACTTCGCCCGGACGCACGTAGCAGCAGAAGTTATCCACATGGCCGTCGGTTTCGTCGTTGAACAAACCGTCCGGCAGCCAGATGATTTTATCCACAGCCAGATTCGCACTGAGCACCGCTTCGATCTCTGCGCGGTTCATGTGCGGATTGCGATTGCGGTTAAGCAGGCATTCTTCGGTGGTGATCAGCGTGCCTTCGCCATCAACGTGGATCGAACCGCCTTCAAGCACAAAGCCCTCGGTGCGGTAGCGCTGGCTGCGCTCGATCTCGAGGATCTTGCCGCCGACCTGCGAGTCGCGATTCCACGGCGAGTACAGACCACCGTCGAAACCGCCCCACGAGTTGAAGTCCCAATTCACACCACGGACTTCGCCACTGTTATTGATGACAAACGTCGGGCCAGTGTCGCGAACCCAGGCGTCGTCGCTGGACATTTCCACCACACGAATATTCGGCACGTCCAGGCGGGCACGGGCGTTTTCGTATTGGCCGGCGGAAACCGCCACGGTCACCGGTTCGAAGCGGGCAATGGCTTTGGCCACCGCGACGTGCGCGGCCTGCGCCGGTTTGCCACCCAGGCGCCAGTTGTCCGGGCGCTCGGGCCAGATCATCCAGGTCTGGGTTTGCGGCGCCCATTCGGCTGGCATGTAAAAGCCATCAGCGCGAGGGGTGCTGTTCAAAGTGGTCATAGCGATCAGGACTCCAGGGAACCGTCGAGGGTCTTTAGTGTGCCATACAGGTTCGGGCGACGATCACGGAACGAACCCCACGCGCTGCGGATGTGCTCCAGCTCATCGAGGTCGAAGCTTTGAACCAGCACGCCTTCTTCGGTCTTGTCGAGCTCCTGAACCTTCTCGCCGAACTGGTTGGCGATGAACGATGAGCCGTAAAAGGTGATGTCGTAACCGTCCTGCTCTTCGTTGCCGATGCGGTTGCTGGCGATCAGCGGCATCAGGTTGGCGCCGGCATGGCCTTGTTGCACGCGCTGCCAGTGATCACGGGACGAAATGGTCTTGTCGTGTGGCTCGCTGCCGATTGCGGTCGGGTAGAACAGGATTTCCGCGCCCAGCAACGCCATGCTGCGGGCACATTCCGGGAACCACTGGTCCCAGCAGATGCCCACGCCGATTTTCGCGTAACGGGTGTTCCAGACTTTGAAGCCGGTATCGCCCGGATTGAAGTAGTACTTTTCGTGGTAGCCAGGGCCGTCCGGGATATGGCTTTTACGATAAATCCCGATATTGCTGCCGTCGGCATCGATAATCGCGATGCTGTTGAAACGTGCGCGGCCCGCCAGTTCGTAGAAGCTGATCGGCAAAACGACTTGCAGTTCTTTGGCGACTTTCTGGAAGTGCTTGATGGCGACGTTGTCTTCAACGGTCGTGGCCAGCTGCAGGTAATCCGGGTTCGGCTTTTGGCAGAAGTACGGAGCCTCGAACAGTTCCTGGATCAGGATGATCTGCGCGCCTTTCGCCGCGGCCTCACGGACCAGCCTCTCAGCGGTCTCGATGTTGGCTTCAAGGTCCCAGGAACAGGCCATCTGGGTGGCGGCGACGGTAACGATACGGCTCATGAATCATCTCCGGGGCAATTGCTTGAGGGTCGAAGGTGGCATCGACCGATGACAGAAAGAAGAATGACGACTTTATAGCCGATAAAAATCGGCTTTAAAAGCGATAAATATGCCTTCTGTCTAAAACAACGCACTAACACTCGATAATAATCGGACTTAGCGCGATCCCCTGTGGGAGCGGGCTTGCTCGCGAAGGCGGTTGATCACTCAACATTGATGTCGACTGATACGACGCTTTCGCGAGCAAGCCCGCTCCCACATTAGTCCGTGTACATCGAAAAATACCGTTTACAACCCTTCATCCAAAACCTGCGACAGCATGTCCACGAAGAAATCCACGCTCTGACGCGAGGTCACCATCGGCGGTTTGATCTTGAGGATGTTCAGGTAATCGCCGGTCGGCTGCATGAAGATCCCCAGTTCGCGCAACCGATCACACAGCGCCGTGGTTTCTTCGGTCGCCGGTTCCAGGGTTTCGCGATTGCGGATCAACTCGACGCCCAGATAGAAGCCGGAACCATGCACCGCGCCCACCAGCGGATGAATATCGATCAGCGCTTCAAGCCGTTCCTTGAAATACCCGCCAACGACCTGAGCGTTTTCCCAGAGCTTTTCTTCTTCCATCACATCCAGCACCGCCATGCCAATCTGGCAACTGACCGGGCTGCCGCCGGCCGACGAGAAGAAGTAACCCTCGGCCTCCAGCGCTTCGGCGATTTCCCGGCGAGTGATCACCGCGCCCAACGGCTGGCCGTTGCCCATGCCTTTGGCCATGGTGATGATGTCTGGCACCACGCCCTGCTCTTCGAAACCCCAGAAAAAGTTGCCCATGCGGCCGTAACCGACCTGCACTTCATCGGCGATGCAGACACCGCCCTGGGCACGAACCAGTGCATAAACCTGCTTCAAATACCCTGGCGGCAGCGAGATACCGCCGGCATTGCCATACACCGGCTCGCAGATGAAACCGGCCAGTTGACGTTTCTGCTCGGCAATTTTCGCCAGGTTGTGTTCGACGCTGCGCACGTAGTCCGGCGCGCTGCCTGGTCCACGGAATTCGCCGCGATAAGTATTCGGCGCGGTGACTGGATGCACCCAGTCCGGACGGCTGCTCAAAGCCTTCGGGTTGTCGGCAATCGAGGTCGAGACCGCGTCCGCGCCCACTGTCCAGCCGTGATAGGCCTCCAGCACGCTGAGCATGTCGCGACCGCCGCTGTAGGCCCATGCCAGGCGGATTGCCAGGTCGTTGGCCTCGCTGCCGCTGTTGACCAGGAACACTCGGTCCATGGAGTCCGGCGACAGTTTCAGCAAACGCTCGGAAAACTCGGCAATCGCTGCGTAGTTAAAACGCGAGTTGGTATTGAGCAGCGACCACTGACGACTGGCGACCGCGGCCATGCGCGGATGACCGTGGCCAAGCACCGCAACGTTGTTGAGCATGTCGAGGTAGGAGCGACCCTGCATGTCGATCAAGTGATTGCGCCAGCCACGTTCGATGCGCGGCGGATCGACGTAATAGTGCTTCTGGGTACGGGCGAAACTGGCATCACGGCGCGCAAGCAACGTCTGCGAATCGAGTTCCACTTCGGCGTCACAGGCCAGCCCCAACAGCACCGCCGGCGACGGGCACAACGCTTGCCAGGCCGCGGCACGAGACGGCGTACAAAACAAGGGCGCATTGAACGAGGCGCCTCGGCACAACTGCACCACCAATGGCCCGTTGACTGAACCCAACACCTGACCTTTGACCAGCGCTGCGCCCGTGTGCAGCGACGGCGTCACGCCCCACAACCGCACACTCAGTTGCGGGCCATCCAATTGCAGCACGCCTGCCGCCGGCTGATGCACCACCCCGGCAAACGGTGACTCGACCGCCGTGCCGTGGGGCACTCGCAATTCGACGTGCAATGGGCACGTGTCCGGCTCCGTGGCGCTGTCCGGCCGGGTACGGGACAAGCGATATTGCCCATAACGACTGGCCGCCAGACCATGAGCCGCGGCGGCTTCGGTCAGCAGACGTTGATCGATCCCCTCCTGCTCCCAGTTGCCGGCCTCAAAATGCGGACTGAGCACGCCCAAATCGATCAACGCAAACTCACGCCCCACCAGGCTCGGCAGCAGCGGCGCGAAACCTTCGCTACCGATGCTCGGCAGGTTCTGGCCGACCGAGGTCAGGATCGCCGCTTCCATCAACGCCAACGGCACTGATGTAGCGACGCGGAAAATCTCCCACTCGTGGGTGAGATTGTCGCGGCTGTACGCGTTGCCAGGATCGATGCTGACCTGCTGTTCACCGCTGAGCACCAACACCGCCGCACGGGCGACGATCAGCGGCCAGAGCGCCAGTAACTCTTCATGCGTGAGCGGATTGACAGCGTGATAGGCCTGAACCGCCGGCAAAATGTAGAACGGATCGCCATCAGCGTGGTGCAGCAGCGCCGCGCAGGTCACCGACAGATCAGTAATGCGCCAGGTACGAACCAGGTCGCCGAAATCGATCACGCCCTGCAATTGCCACTGGCGTTGCGAATCTCGCTGCCACACCACGTTGTCGTCGGTGATATCCATGTGAATGGCCTGCACCGGCAGCTTATCCACAAGCGGCTGCAAATGACGCTCGGCCCGTTCAGCCGCATCGGCGATCAGCCGGCGTTGCTGGTCGTCGTTGATGACCGGCAACAAATGCGCGATCAGCGCGTTGGCGTGACGGGCGTCCCATTGAAGGGTGCGTTCGAGGCCCGGATGATCGAAACCGGCCAGGGCCAGGTCCATTTCACCGCAGAGCCGACCGAAACCGGCCACCACTGAACCGGGCAGATGATCCAGGTGTGTGAGCGACTGGCCTTCGATGTAATCGAGCAGGCGCACATGCACCGGTTGGCCCCCGACTTCCAGGGAAAGTAGGTCTGCACCGTTTTTGGCGGGAATCACTCGTGGCACATGCACATCGGGGTGTTCACCCAAATGCTTGAGCCCGGCGTGCTGGGCGTGCAGCTCCAGCGCCGAGTAGTCGCCACGACAGATTTTCAGGACAAAACGCCCCTGGTCGCTGTCGACCCGATAGTTAAGATCCTGCTGGCTGCCGAGGGCCTGCAACCTTCCACTCAGCCCGTAATGTCCCTTCAACAGCTCAAGCGCTTGCTCCGCAGACACTTGCGGGCTGGGCAAACTGGCGCGATGAATCAACGTGGCGAGCGGCATACAACGACCCCTGAAATTTTATTAGGCGCTTATATCGCCACTGCTTGGGGCGATACGCAACCCCCTTTCAAGCCAGCGACCTCTCTATTGAATTTTCCTACGCCCATCCCGGATTACCTTCCGCTGAAGGGGGGGGAACAAACTACAGCGGCTGTACTCAAAGAATGCGCCCAGCAGAAGATCCACGTAGCCCTTCTGACAAGGCCTTTTTTCATCGTGGATGATGAAATTTTTGTTCACGTCAATAAAGAAAGAGGGACAGTGTCTATAGTCCAAGCACCGGTACTTCGGTGAGGTGAATGTAGCGAACGATGGCTCGTATTAAGACCATTGGAGATACAAAGCCTTCAGCGCCTTGCGCGTCGAAAACCTCAAACTTTCAGGACTGCACTTCCAGAGTTTGATTACCGTGAACCACGGTTCACTCGCGCCCGCCGCTACTTTGCGCAAGAATGACGCCCATCAACGCCTATTGCTGGAGAAAGACCATGAAAGTAGTCACCACCGACCTTCCCGGTGTTCTGATCATCGAACCCAGGGTATTTGGTGACGAGCGCGGTTTCTTCTATGAAAGCTTCAATGCCAAGGCTTTCAAAGAAGCGACTGGCCTGGAGACGAATTTCGTTCAAGACAACCATTCCCGCTCGCAAAAAGGCGTATTGCGCGGCCTGCATTACCAACTGGAAAACACTCAGGGCAAACTGGTTCGCGTCACAGTGGGTGAAGTACTCGACGTGGCGGTGGACATTCGCCGCAGCTCGCCACATTTCGGCAAATGGGTGGCTGTGCGTCTGTCCGCCGACAACCATCGTCAAATGTGGGTCCCGGAGGGTTTCGCCCACGGTTTCGTGGTGCTGAGCGAGTTCGCCGAATTTCTCTACAAAACCACCGACTACTACACACCGTCCGCCGAGCGCAGCATTCGCTGGGACGATCCGGACCTGGCCATCGATTGGCAACTGGATGAAGCACCGCAACTGTCCGGTAAAGATCAGGCCGCCGCGTTCTTCAAGGACGCTGACGTCTTTTCCTGAAACATCGTCTGAATCTTCACCGCACATGCGTGCCAGACCCACGGGTACGCAGACTGCACCCGCAAGCCTAGGCATAATGCGCCTGTACCCACAGGCGCTCGATGCTCATGACTCCAACCCTCCCCCGCAGACCCCGCTGGCGCAGCCTGGCCCTGCTCGCACTGTGCCTGGCGCCATTGCTGTGGCCGCTGGAGCATCTGGCCGAGCGTTACTACCGCAGCGAACTGGCCGGGCAGAACCGTCAGACGCTCGACCTTTACGTCGCCAACCTGCTGGGTACCCTGCACCGTTATGAAGTGTTGCCGCAAATCCTCGGCGATCTGCCGGCCCTGCGAGCCGTCCTCGGCGCGCCCGACGATGGCGTCACCCAGGGCAACGCCAATCGCTTGTTGAAAAATATCAGTGCCCAGACCGGCGCCGAAGTCATGTACCTGATGGACACCACGGGCAAGACCCTGGCCGCGTCCAATTGGGACAAACACGACAGTTTCGTCGGGCGTAATTTTTCCTTCCGGCCGTATTTCAGCGAAGCCATGGCCGGGCGGCTTGGGCGCTTTTTCGGTTTGGGCACAACCTCGGCCAAGCGTGGCTATTTCTTCGCCGCCGCCGTGCGTAACGGCGAAAAGATCATCGGCGTGCTGGTGGTCAAGGTCGACCTGGACCACACCGAAAGCCTCTGGGGCAAAACCCCGGAACAACTGCTGCTGACCGACCATAACGGGGTGGTCATTCTCACGTCGCGGCCCGAGTGGCGATTCCGCTCGACCCGCCCGTTGGGCGAAGAGGAACGTAAGGCTATTACTGCGATTCAACCTTATCCGACCCGTGATCCCAAACCATTGCGGCTCAACCCCAACGCCTGGCTGACACAAACCCAGCCCATCGCAGAAACCGGTTGGAATGTCAGCATCCTCGCCCCACGCACTTTGATCGATCGCCCGGTACGCACGGTCGTCGCCATCGGCGGCGCGACATTGTTGGTCTTGATGTTGCTGCTGGGTCTGATGATGCAGCGACGCCGTCATTACCTCGAACGAATCGCCTTCGAAGCCAAGGCCCGTCAGGAGCTGGAAGGCCGGGTAGCCGAGCGGACCAGCGACCTCGAAGGCCTCAACCGTCGACTGAAACAGGAAGTGCTGGAACGCGAACAAGCCCAGCAAGAATTGGTACGCGCCCAGGATGATCTGGTGCAGGCCGGCAAACTGTCGGCCCTTGGCACCATGTCAGCAAGCATCAGCCACGAATTGAATCAACCGCTGGCAGCGATCCGCAGCTACGCGGAAAACGCCGAAGTGCTGCTCGACCATCAGCGCACCGACGATGCGCGCGGCAACCTCAAGCTGATCAGCGAACTGACCGGGCGCATGGCCTCGATCATCGCCCACCTGCGCGCCTTCGCTCGGCGCGATCGCCACGCCCCGGAAAGCGTCGCCCTGCAACCGGCGCTGGACGATGCGCTGGCGCTGCTGGCCAAGCGTCGACGCAGCATGGAAGTCGAGCTGATCCGCGACTTGCCGGCCGCCACCCTGTGGGTCGAGGCCGGGGAAACCCGTCTGCGTCAGGTGCTCGGCAATCTGCTGGCCAACGCCTTGGACGCCCTGACGGAAAAAGGCCCGCCGCGTAAGCTCTGGTTGAGTGCCCAATCCACTGCCGACGGCGTCAATCTGTACATTCGCGACAATGGCCCCGGGTTCTGCCTGGAGGCACTTGGCCGCGCCAGCGAGCCCTTCTACACCACCAAGACCCGCACTCAGGGGCTTGGGTTGGGGCTGGCGATTTGCGAAACCCTGATGCGTGCCTTCGGTGGTGAACTGTCGTTCGCCAACCACAAGGAAGGTGGCGCCCTGATTACCCTGAAGCTGCGTGCAGGCGCACCGGGTGTGAGCCTGCAACCGTCCGAGGACCGAAGTGCATGACCATCGACAACCGCATCCAGGTCGTGCTGATCGACGACGATCCGCACCTGCGTCAAGCCCTGAGCCAGACCCTGGACCTCGCCGGCCTGAAAATTCTGCCACTGGCCGAAGCCAAGGGCCTGGCCGCGCAACTGGAACGCGACTGGCCCGGCGTGGTGGTCAGTGACATCCGCATGCCGGGCATGGACGGTCTCGAATTGCTGACTGAACTGCATGCCCAGGATCCGGAACTGCCGGTGCTGCTGATTACCGGTCACGGCGATGTGCCGCTGGCGGTGCAGGCCATGCGCGCCGGGGCTTATGACTTTCTGGAAAAACCCTTTGCCAGCGACGCCTTGCTCGACAGCGTGCGCCGCGCCCTGGCCCTGCGCCGGCTGGTGCTGGACAACCGCAGCCTGCGTCTGGCCCTGAGCGATCGCAATGAGCTGAGCACCCGATTGGTCGGGCAATCGGCGCCGATGCTGCGCCTGCGCGAGCAGATCGGTGCATTGGCAGCGACCAAGGCCGATGTGCTGATCCTTGGCGAAACCGGCGCCGGTAAAGAAGTTGTCGCACGTGCGTTGCACGATCTGTCGAGCCGTCGTAACGGTCCGTTTGTAGCAATCAACGCCGGCGCCCTGGCCGAGTCGGTGGTAGAAAGCGAGCTGTTCGGTCACGAGCCAGGCGCCTTTACCGGCGCGCAAAAGCGTCGCATCGGCAAGTTCGAATTCGCCAATGGCGGCACGTTGTTCCTGGATGAAATCGAAAGCATGAGCCTGGATGTACAGGTGAAATTGCTGCGCTTGCTGCAAGAGCGGGTCGTCGAGCGCCTGGGCGGCAATCAGCTGATCCCGCTGGACATCCGCATCATCGCCGCGACCAAGGAAGACCTGCGTCAATCCGCCGATCAGGGCCGCTTCCGTGCCGACTTGTATTACCGCCTGAACGTCGCACCGCTGCGTATTCCACCGCTGCGCGAGCGTGGCGAAGATGCGCTGATGCTGTTCCAGCATTTCGCCGATGAAGCCAGCGCTCGCCACGGCCTACCACCCCACGAGTTGCAACCGGGACAACGCGCCCTTCTGCTGCGCCACACCTGGCCGGGTAACGTGCGGGAATTGCAGAACGCCGCCGAACGCTTTGCCCTGGGCCTGGAACTGGCCCTGGACAATAACGCAGCAGATGGCGCTGTCGGCATGACGGTCGACGTGGTCAGCGGCGGTCTCAGCGAACAAGTGGAAAACTTCGAGAAGAGCTTGATCGCCGCCGAACTGGCGCGTTCTCACAGCTCGGTGCGCAGCCTCGCCGAAGCCCTTGGCATCCCACGCAAGACCTTGCACGACAAACTGCGCAAACACGGGCTGAACTTCGCCGACGGTGGCAGCAGCCACACCGACGACCCCGATTGAGCTACCGTCAAATCATCATCTTCAAACAAGAGATCCGTGCATGAGCCGCGACAGCCGTCATCTGGAATCAGTCCTCCATCGCGACATTCCCCTTACCCGGGACATGGGCCTCAAAGTGCTCGACTGGCACGACCAGCAACTGCGCCTGCACTTGCCGCTGGAGGCCAACGTCAATCATAAAAGCACCATGTTCGGCGGCAGCCTGTATTGCGGCGCGGTGCTGGCCGGTTGGGGTTGGTTGCATCTGCGTTTGCGTGAAGAAGGGGTTGAAGGCGGGCACATCGTGATTCAGGAAGGACAGATCAGCTATCCGCTGCCGGTGACCATGGACGCGACAGCGATTTGCCATGCGCCGAGTGCGGCGGTTTGGAAGAAGTTTTTGGCGATGTATAAGCGGTATGGACGGGCGCGGTTGACACTGCATTCTCGGATCGTAAATACGGACAGTAATGACGATGCCGTGAAGTCTACTGGGCAGTACGTACTCCACCGCTAAAGCAAAAGATCGCAGCCTCGTTTCACTCGACAGCTCCTACAGAGAAACGCATGCCCCTGTAGGAGCTGTCGAGTGAAACGAGGCTGCGATCTTTTGATCTTACGCCCGCGCCAACGCCAGCAGTTTTTCGCGCCAGGCAGCCTTCGCCGGCAGCGCCAGGAAAAATGCATTCAACAACGACTCTCGCGCCGGATAACTAAACGGCGCACCGCTCAAATCCAGCACCTCACCGCCCGCCCCTTCCAGCACGCCTTGCGCCGCCGCCGTGTCCCACTGCGAAGTCGGCGCCAACCGCGGATAACAATCCGCCGCCCCCTCCGCCAACAAACAGAACTTCAGCGAACTGCCGATATTGGCCAATTGCAGCTCACCCAGACTGTCGCTCAACCCGGCCAGCAAGCGCTCCTGCTCAGGACTCGAATGCCGACGACTGGCAACCACGGTAAACGCTTCACCCTCAGCAGGAACCTCGCGAACCTGAATCGGCAAAGGCTCCGCGTCTTTATCGCCACGCCACGCGCCCAGACCCGCACCACCGACGTAGAAGCGTCCGTTGGTCGGCATCGACACCACGCCAAACACCACACGCCCCTGCTCGATCAGCGCGATGTTGACGGTAAATTCTTCGCTACCGGAGATGAACTCCTTGGTTCCGTCCAGCGGGTCCACCAGCCACCAACGCTGCCACCCGGCGCGCACGCTCTGGGGAATGTTGGCATCTTCTTCGGACAGCACCGGGATGCTCGGGTCCAGCGCCGTCAGCCCGGCCAGAATCACATGGTGAGCGGCCATGTCGGCGGCCGTCACCGGGGAATTATCGGATTTTGCAGTCACGGCGACGTTGGCACGCCAAAACGGCAGAATCGCTGCACCGGCTTTCAGCGCCAGTTCAACAACAGGCGCCATCAACGGATGGGGGAAAATCATGGCTGGAACACTCCACGCTGAGTCAGTAGATCACGGGCCAGATACAGTGCTGCCAATGCGCGGCCCTCAGTGAATCGCGGGTTCTGGGCCAGGGCCGACAACTCACGCAGGTTGATTTTGTCCACGCCCATCGGCTCGGGCTCATCGCCTTCAAGGCTTTCTTCGTACAAATCGGTGGCCAACACCACCTGGATCTTCTGGCTCATGTAACCGGGCGACAACGACAACTCAGTCAAATGCTCCAGTTGCCGCGCGCCGTACCCGGCCTCTTCCTTGAGCTCCCGCTCGGCCGCCGCCAGCACGTCCTCGCCCGGCTCGATCAAGCCTTTGGGCAAGGACAGCTCGTATTCATCGGTGCCGCCGCAATACTCTTCAACCAGCACCGCGTGGTCCGCATCCAGCATCGCCACGATCATCACCGCGCCATAACCGGCGCCCTTGCCCACCAGTCGCTCATACGTGCGCTCCACGCCATTGGAAAAGCGCAACTTCAGCTCTTCGACGCAGAACAAACGGCTGGTGGCGACGATCTCGCGGGCGAGGATGGTGGGTTTCTGGCGCATAAGAAGCTCCTTGGCGTGAACGCGTTACTATACAGGCTGATTGAAAGCTGCTGCGCTCGGGATTGCTGCGTCAAAAACAGGCTCGGACGGGTCATTTACAACTCGTAAACTCCCCGTCCTCGCCTGTTTTTTCCTTGCACTCCCTTCGCTCGCGACGCTTTCAAACCAGCCTTTACCCGGCCTATCCTGATTGTTTACGTCGGATATCTTTTTTACCGCTGGAGAAGTTTTTTATGTCCCTGCTGCCCTGGCGCGACATCGACACCGTTCTGTTGGATATGGACGGCACGCTGCTGGACCTGCATTACGACAACCATTTCTGGATGGAACACCTGCCCCAGCGTTACGCCGAATTGCACGGGGTGAGTCGGGCCATGGCCGAGATGGAATTGCAGCCGTTGTTCGAACGCAACGCCGGCCAGTTGCAGTGGTATTGCCTGGATTTCTGGAGCGCCGAGCTCAAACTGCCGGTGCGCGAACTGAAACTGGAAACCGCGCACCTGATCGCCTTGCGACCGGACGCGGACACCTTTCTGGCCGCCATCAAACAGGCCGGCAAGCGCGTGGTGCTAATCACCAATGCACACCGCGATTCGCTGTCATTGAAACTGGAAAGAATCGAACTGGCGCCGTACTTCGAGCGGTTGATCAGTTCCCACGATTACGGGTTCGCCAAGGAAAACCCGCAATTCTGGGATGCCCTGCAGGCGGACATCGGCTTCGACCCGGCGCGCAGTCTGTTTATCGACGACACCTTGCCAATTCTGCGTAGCGCCCGCGACTTTGGGGTTGCGCATCTATTGGCCGTGAGCGAACCGGACAGCCGCAAAGGGCCCAAAGACACCGCAGAGTTTGCGGCGGTGGGGGATTATCGAGAATTGATCGAAGGCCTTTAGAACTGTCTGTAAACGAAAAAAGCCGCCGCGCTGACCGCCAAAGGCCAGCCCGCAGGCTCCCGCCTATGCAAAAAGCTCACTAGCTTAACCCTACTCCCGCGCTCGATACATGTCCTGAACGCTAACTATAAACTGCACATAAAAGCATTTTCGAACGCCTATTAAGGATCAAGAATCGTCACGGTAAATAAGTTACTGCGTCAGGGGCACGTATGCGCTGCCGTAGCTTGGTCGCTTCCACGCAGGGGAGTCGCGCGCACCTAAAAGGAGCAAATCCTCCAGAGGCAGCGCTCGGCGTCAGTTCCAGCGGTCCCAATGGCAGTAACTCAGATACAGGGAAAATAGACAGACTCTGGAGTTATCCGTGAAGCACATCCAACATCCTCGTAAGGCCCCCACCCAGACTCGTTCGAAAATGATGGTCGAGGCCATCCTCGAAACCACTGCCAACGTGGTGGTCAAACATGGCTATGCCGGGACCAATACCAACCTGGTCGCGCAGCTGGCCGGCGTCAGCGTCGGATCGGTCTATCAGTATTTCCCCAACAAAGACTCACTGATAGCCGCCCTGCACTATCGCAAGGTCAAGGCCACTCACGAAGCCATCCAAGGCCTTCTGACCCGCTCAGACATCTCCAGCCTGCAAGGGCATATCGAGCACTTGGTACGAGCCTTCCTGACCCCACATACGAAGGAGCCGGAGCTGCATCGACTGCTGGAGCAAGAGTTCTCGTTCTTGAATGATCAGACGACCGAGGATGCGTATAAAGCGGAAATCCCGCTAATGGTGCAGGACCTGCTGGGGCGCTGGGCCGACCAACTGGTGCAAAACGATATCCAGCTGGCCGCCTGGCTAGTGACCCGGATGATCAGGTCACTGATACATGCCTATGTGATCGAATGCCCCGATTTTTGCCCCAAGGCTATCGAAAAAGCCATCTGCGACTCAGTCATGGGCTATCTGTGCGGGACAGCCAACAACACTTCGCTACTGGTTTCCCGCGCGCGACGGATTGCAAAAAACCGCACCAACGCCCGCATGGCGCACTCATGCGCCCCCGCGGCGTAACGCCTGCACCGCGCACAATTGCTCATAACGATTGAGCAGTCGCCTGGATTGTAGATAGCTTGGCACCTCAACAATTAGCCCATCCACTTCTGCCCGCACCTTACCGCCACTGGCAGCCTGTTCGAAGGCCTCGATCTGGCGAACTGACAACTCGGCATCGGCACTTGTCGGTGTCAGATAGCGATTGGCAACGGCCACGTGATCCGGATTGACCACACCTTTTGCCTGATAACCGATAGAGCGCGCAACGCGCATGTCCGCTTCGGCGCCCTCGTCATCAGCAAAGGTATAGGGCGAATCAATCGCCAGGACTCCGGCAGCAGCGCATTCAAGGAGAAAACGGGATCGGGGATAGAACAGCTCGGTCCCTTCTCTACTGCGCCCGGCACCGAGGTCAGCGACCATATCTTCAGTCGCTACCAGCATTCCCTTGATTCGCGGGCTCGAATGCGCGATATCGATCGCTCGCACCACACCCAGGGCGGTTTCGATGTTCGGGACAATCAGCGTTGAGCCCTGCTTGATCGAAAGCATCGACTCCAGCCGGGTAATTTGCTGGTCCAACTCGATCATCTGTTCAGTGGATTCGACTTTCGACATCATGATGATTGCCGGCCGGCCGACCATAACCGCACTTAGATCATCATGGCCGCACGTTTCGAAGGGATTGATGCGCACCGAAGTGATACGCCCGCACTCGCGCCAATGGTCCATGACTCTCGCCGATAATGCGCGGGCCTCTGCGCGCCTGGCCGGCGGCGTGAAATCTTCCAGCTCCTGTACCAGGACATCGGCACCCGTTTGCAGTGCCGCATGCAGCGCGACCTCTTCTGCGCCTGGTACAAACAAGAACGTACGGCATAGCGCCAACGGGTTTTCGGGGGACATAGCCATAGCATCTTCCTGATGATCTGTTGGGTTGAGAGAGGAAAAAATACGAGGTACTTCTAGAGCATGGTCAGGCCGCCATCCACCGGAATAGTCACACCACTGACAAATGAGGCCTTGCCGGACAACAACCACGCGATAACCTCGGCGGCTTCGTTCGCCGAGCCTTCACGACGCAATGCGGTCATCTCATGCAAACGCTGCAACTGGCCATCCTGACGAGTGGTGTCATCGAGCATCGGGGTACGAATCACGGCGGGGGCGACACAATTGACGTTAATACCTCGAGGGCCCAATTCGCGGGCAAGGCCCTTGGTCATGGTCACCACCGCGCCCTTGCTGGCGGCATAGGCCAGAGTCCCGGCCAAGCCACCACCGCGCAGCCCGGCGACACTGGCCACAGTGCAGATGCGAGCACCCGGGCTCATTCGCGGCACAGCCAATTGCACGACACTGAAGGTGCCGATCAGGTTGATATCCATCAGTGTTCGGAAACGCGCAGCCGTGAGCGAATCAAAAGGTGAGGTATCGACTACCCCGGCACAGGTTGCCAGGGCGTCTATCCGACCCTGCCAATCATCGATCTGCTGGAACACCCGAGCCAGCGCCTGCTCGTTACAGACATCGGCAACAAACCCGCGGTGCTGGCTACCCAGCCCACCGATCGCTTCCTCCAGCCCCTGCGCATTCATGTCCAGGCCTGCGACCAAAAATCCCAACTGGTGCAAGTGTCGTGCAGTGGCTGCGCCAATGCCGCTGGCGGCGCCAGTCACTACGGCCACGGGTTGTGATGAAGACATCTGAGCGGGACTCCTTGAGCATTCCGTTGCGGGTCGGCGTGAGCCTTGATCAGGTACCCACCCACTCGACTGGACGAGCCAGAACGAGCGCTTATGCTAAAAGAACCCGGACAGCCTCACTACTCGCATGCCAAACAGACAGCCCATGGTTAATACAGCAGTCTAAAGCGACTTATTACTCGCATTTATTTCTACTCGGTCGTTAATGTGTATTGTCCGACAATAGGAATACAACAGCGTTTCTGAAAATGCGAGTACGCCAGCCTTATACGGACTGAAGTTGCTCTTCTGTTTACGCACCCCTCAGATGAAATAAGACCGAGAACAGCGACTCTGCGCTACCTATCGATAGGTCCGCGCTCGCCAAGTTGGAAGTTTCGTCAGTCTTTTCGAGCGCAACGGAATGCGAGTAGCCACACTAATACCTGTGCCGTAGCATGAGTAACAAGTTGTGACAAGCGCTGAGAGCGCCTAGAACTATTAGTCATCAAAGCGTCATAAAGTTCAACGCTTTGATGAACACACCAACGCTTCTCGCCAGCACAACTCAGATGTCTCACTAAGCCAAGAGGGTACTGCAATGGGCAACAATGGATTTGATACCGTCATCGAAGTTAAATATCGCGACACCGACTCGATGGGTCATGTAAGCAGCCCTGTTTACTACGACTACTTGCAGCACGCTTACCTGAGCTACATGCACAACCTGCTGAACCTGCCGAAGGATCAAAAGCTTCCGCACATCATGGTCAAGACCTCCTGCGAATATGTTAAGCCAGCGGTCTATGGCAACATCGTGACTGTCACCAGCCGTGTTATCGAGTTCGGCAACAAGAGCTTCGAGATGGAGCACATCATGCACCTTAGCGATGCAGGGAAAACCACTGTCGCTAAAGGCCTGTCCAAACATGTGATGTTCGACTACGCGGGCAATCGCACCATCACCGTCCCCGACGAATTCAAAAACCAGGTTCTGGCCTTCCAGGAGTAGTGATCGAAACCCGACCACGACTCGAACAATGATCGCTGGCCGATGCCACCAGGCCGGCGTCTAGGGTGTATTGATAGGTAACGCAAATATGCTGCTGTCCTGGACTACCGAACAACGAAGCCTGCTCGAGAAATACCGTGAAATCGGCGGGCAACTGGCAAGTGCAAACAAAGGCACACCGGTTGGGTTTGACCATGCCGGTTGGAGCCGCCTCTGCGAGGAGGGACTATGGAAACTGGTAATTCCATCCAGTCACGGCGGCACGGGAGAAGACTGGTGGGGCTTCACTGCAGCGCTTGAAGGGCTGGCCTCTTCGATCCGCACACCAGAGCTGCTGCTCTCGGTCATCGCTCAGGCCGGTATGGTTCGGGCGTTGATGCTGTATGGCAGCGAAAGCCAGAAGGACCGATACCTTCAGGCGATTCTCAACGGCGCAATCAGCGCCACCGGGATCGCCGAACCTGGCACCGGTACCGACGTCAGAAGCATCGACAGCACGCTCAGCCCTACCGCCGACGGCTACAGCCTGACCGGCAGCAAATACAATATCGCTCACGCACCGATCGCCGACTTCATGCTGATCGTGACCAAACTGGCCGATATGCCAAAGCACAATATCGCGCTGGTCCTGCTCGACGGCGACATGCAAGGCCTGAGCAGAGGCGAGCCGGATGACAAGCTCGGCAACAAGAATCTACCTACCGGCCCGCTGTACTTCGACAACGTTCAGGTACAGGCTTGCCAAGTACTGGGCAAAGCCGGTCGCGGCCTGCAACAACTGATCGACATTATTTCTTTGGGCCGACTTTATTACGGTCTGGTGGCAGTCAACCTGCCAACGCCTTATGTTGCCGAGGCCGTGCGCTACGCCGCCGAGCGACAAAGCTTCAATAGTTCAATCGACAGCCACCAATATGTACAAAAGCGCCTGATCAATATGACCATTGGCATGGAGCGCAATCGCTGGATGGTCTATGCCGCGCTGTACCAACTTCTTAATGGTCATCCCCAGGCGTTGATGAGTTGTTCCATCGCTAAACTTACCAGTGCCCAAGACTTGATAGAAACTGCACTAAGTCTGGTAAAACTGTATGGCAGTATCGGCTATCACGAAGGTGGCATCGCTACCTTTGTTAAAGATGCTCTGGGCTTTGCCAGTGTCGGCGGCACAGAAGAAATGCATCAAAAAAATATATTCAATCAAATGCTTCGACTGGCATCCCATACAGAATAACAAAACAGCAATGCAGCCAACTTAATAGCCGGTTGATCCTGCGCACTCTAAACAGTGTGCTGTCGGCTTTAGGTTGAGCTGTGACGCCTTATCGAATGCATAACACTGCGTGCGACGTTGTATCAGCCTCACTGCGTGGTTAACGGCCGCGTGCCGGTACAACCAATTGCATCAATGATGAGTGGCTTGAGATGAATAGCGAGAACATTCTTTTCTCTGTGGATCAAGGTGTCGCTGTCGTGGTTCTGAATCGTCCGGACCAATTCAACAGCTTTACCGCAGACATGCACGAGCAACTGCGCCAAGCGTTGGCTCTGGTTCGGCAAGATCCAGGTATTCGCGCCCTGTTGCTGACCGGCAAAGGCCGGGCGTTTTGCGCCGGGCAGGATCTGGCGTCGTTGCAGATAAATCCTGACGGAACACCAGCAAACCTGGGCGACCTGCTCGAGCATGACTACAACCCGCTGATCAGAGCCTTGCGTGACCTGCCAATTCCGGTGATCTGCGCCGTCAACGGCGTAGCCGCCGGAGCTGGAGCCAGTATCGCTCTTACCGCCGACCTGGTCATCGCGGCCCGCAGCGCCAGTTTTATTCAGGCCTTCGGCAAGGTTGGCCTGATACCCGATTCAGGCGTCAGCTGGGTACTTCCACGCCTGATCGGCAGCGCTCGAGCCAAAGCGCTGTTTATGTTGGGCGAGCGCATCAGCGCCGAGCAAGCACAACAGTGGGGAATGATCTGGCGTTGCGTAGATGACAGTGAGCTTGCAGACGAAGCGCTGCTGCTGGCTAGGCACCTTGCCACGCAACCGACCTACGCTCTCGGTCTGCTCAAGCGCTGCATGGATTTAAGCCAGCAACACAGCCTGGATCAGCAGCTTGAAACGGAACGCGAGTTGCAGACGCTGGCAGGGCAAAGCGAGGACTTCAGTGAAGGCCTCAACGCTTTTATCGAGAAGCGCAGCACTCACTTCAAGGGTCGTTGAAAATGGACGCAATCGCACGTTTGGACACTGCGGTCAGACCGCTGCTCAATACTCACGATGACGCACTTGAACACGCGTCGATCGACCAACTGCGGCACCACCAGTTGCAACGTTTGCGATGGAGCCTGTCACACGCCTACACCAACGTCCCGTGGCATCGCCAGCAGTTCCATGATTTGGGGGTTCACCCTTACGACCTGAACAACCTGGAAGATCTGGCACGCTTCCCGTTGACCAGCAAAGCCGAGCTGCGCGAGCACTACCCTTTCGGGCTGTTCGCCGTGCCCATGGAGCAAGTGGTTCGTCTGCACGCCTCCAGTGGCACCACCGGCAAACCGACAGTGGTCGGTTACACCCGCAACGACATCGATGTCTGGGCCTCACTGGTGGCCCGCTCGATTCGCGTGGCGGGCGGGCACAGCGGCGACCGTATTCACATTGCCTACGGTTACGGCCTGTTCACCGGTGGCCTGGGCGCACATTACGGTGCGGAGAAACTCGGCTGCACGGTTATCCCGATGTCTGGCGGGCAGACCGCTCGACAAGTCCAACTGATCCAGGATTTCCGTCCCGACATCATCATGGTCACGCCGTCTTACATGCTCAACATCGCCGAAGAAATCGAGCGTCAGGGTATCGCCACCGAAGATCTGTCACTGCGGGTCGGCATCTTTGGTGCAGAGCCGTGGAGCGCGCAGATGCGGAGCGAGCTGGAACAACGGCTCGGCATTCAGGCACTGGATATCTATGGATTGTCCGAGCTGATGGGACCGGGCGTTGCCATGGAATGCCTGGACACCAAAGACGGCCCGACACTTTGGGAAGACCATTTCTACCCTGAAATCATCGACCCCGACACCGGCGCGGTATTGCCCGACGGGCAGTTCGGTGAGCTGGTGCTGACCTCGCTCAGCCGCGAGGCACTGCCGATGATTCGTTATCGCACCCGTGACCTGACCCGACTGTTGCCAGGCACCGGTCGAGCCATGCGTCGCCTGGACAAAATCACCGGTCGTAGCGACGACATGCTGATCATCCGCGGGGTCAACGTGTTCCCGACGCAGATCGAGGAACAACTGCTCAAGCAGGCGCCGCTGAGCCCGATCTATGAGCTGCACATCTATCGCAGCGGCAACCTCGACAGCCTTGAAGTGCATGTCGAACTGCGCCCGGAGCACGCCGCGCTGAGCGAGCCTGAGCGGGATGCGCTGTGTCGCGAATTCGGCCATCAGATCAAGGTCCATGTCGGCATCAGCACGCAGATCAAGTTACAGCCCCACCACACGCTCAAGCGCTCGGAAGGAAAGGCTTGCCACGTCTTCGATCGACGCGGCGAGTACTGATTGCGCACCTCACACGTCTTCGACTCACACGAGGAACCGCTCATGCAATCTTCATCGCAAAAGGATTTCGGCTCGACCCACGAGTCTGACGAAGAAGCCGCCTTTATGGAAAAAATCCAGGCTGAAGTGAAAATAGAGCCCGACAACTGGATGCCCGCCGGCTACCGAAAATCACTGATCCGTCAGATATCCCAACATGCCCACTCGGAAATCGTCGGCATGCTCCCGGAAGGCAATTGGGTCACCCGCGCGCCAACGTTCAAACGCAAGCTGCAACTCATGGCGAAAATCCAGGATGAAGCCGGTCATGGCCTGTACCTGTATTGCGCCGCAGAAACACTCGGCGCCGACCGCGACCAGGAGATCGCCCGCTTGCATGCCGGGCAAGCCAAGTACTCGAGCATTTTCAACTACCCAACGCCGAGCTGGGCCGATGTCGGCACCATCGGCTGGCTGGTCGACGGCGCCGCGATCGTCAATCAGGTAGTCCTGCAACGGACCTCCTACGGCCCCTATGCACGGGCCATGGTGCGGATCTGCAAAGAAGAAAGTTTCCATCAGCGCCAAGGCTACGAGCTGCTGTTGGTGATGATGAAACAAGGCACAGAGGCACAGAAGGCAATGGTTCAGGATTCAATCAATCGCTTCTGGTGGCCGGTGCTGATGATGTTCGGGCCAAGTGACGCGCACTCGCCCAACAGCGCGCAATCGATGGCCTGGAAGATCAAACGCAACAGTAACGACGAGCTGCGTCAGCGATTCATTGACCAGACCATCGCGCAACTGGAATTCCTCGGTTGCACAGTCCCGGACCCGGACCTTAAGTGGAACGCCGGACGCGGTCACTACGACTTCGGTGAGATCCAGTGGGATGAGTTCTACCACGTACTCGAAGGTAATGGTCCCTGCAATCAAGAGCGCCTGGATACCCGCCGCCAAGCCTTCGAAGAAGGTAGCTGGGTACGCCAGGCGGCAGCCGCCCACGCTCGCAAACAGCAAGAAAAAAACCGAGAGGCCGTGCATGTCTGAATGGTCGCTGTATGAGGTCTTCGTGCGCAGCAAGCACGGCCTCAACCACAAACATGTTGGCAGCGTGCACGCCACCGATGCGCGCATGGCCATCGAAAACGCTCGCGAGCTCTACACCCGGCGCAATGAGGGAATCAGCCTGTGGGTGGTCGCGGCGGACCAGATCACCGCCTCCAACCCGCAAGACAAGGAGATGCTGTTCGAACCGTCTCAGGACAAGGTTTATCGGCACGCCAGTTTTTATGAGCTGCCCGACGAAGTGGGGCATATGTGAGCCAGATAATGAATCAAACCGACGAGCTAATCGACTATCTGCTGCAAATGGGTGACAGCGCATTGATCACCGGCCAGCGCCTGTGCGAGCTGTGCGGGCATGCCCCGGCCATTGAGGAAGAACTGGCGCTGATGAATGTCGGCCTCGACCTGGTCGGCCAGGCTCGCAACTGGCTGGAGTACGCTGCCGAGCTGCTCAATGACGGGCGCAATGCCGACCGCTTGGCGTTCCTGCGCGGTGAACATCTGTATCGCAATCTGCTGTTGGTCGAACAGCCCAACGGAGACTATGCGCAAACCTGCGTGCGCCAATTTCTGTATGACGCCTGGCACTTTCATCGGCTGCAGGGTTTGCAGAACTCCAGCGACAAGATGGTCGCCGCTATCGCCAACAAAGCCCTGAAAGAAGTTACCTACCACCTGCGCCGCTCCAGCGAGTGGATGCTGCGCTTGGGCGACGGCACCGACTACAGCCATCAACGGATGCAGAGCGCGCTGGATCAGCTGTGGCGCTTCACTCATGAACTGTGCACGGTCAGCGACCGCGAGCAGCGTCAGTATCAAGTCGGTTTGAGCAGCGATCCCCAACTGCAGGTGAACGCCTGGCGCGAGACCATAGAGGGCATCCTCGCCCGCGCAACCCTGAAGCTGCCGCCGCCTGCGCGCTACTTCTACTTGAGTGGCATCGAGGGACGGCACACGGAAAACCTCGGCCCGCTTTTGGCGACCATGCAGTCTCTACCACGAGCTTACCCAGATGCACGCTGGTGAGCTGATCGCGTCCGACTGGTGTGGTCGTCGGGCGAAGGCCGAGGACCTGCCAAACGCCTGGTCGCTCATGGCACAGGTGATGGACCCGGAAGTGCCGGTGGTCAGCCTGGTCGACCTGGGCATCGTGCGCGACATTCTGTTCCAGGACGGCCGGCTGAAGGTGGTGCTGACACCCACCTATTCCGGCTGTCCAGCGACCGAAATGATCGAGCAACGTGTGCGCCAGGCGCTGGAATGCGCAGGCTATGCCACGCCCTATCTGGAACAGCGACTGGCGCCAGCCTGGAGCTCGCAATGGATCACCAACCAGGGCCGGCAACGCCTGCTGGACTACGGCATCGCCCCGCCACAGGAGAAATCCGGCCCGGTGCCCTGCCCGCAATGTGCGAGTCTCGATACCGAAACCGTCAGCGAGTTTGGCTCGACCGCCTGCAAGGCGTTGTACCGGTGCCGCCGTTGCAAAGAGCCCTTCGACTACTTCAAGTGCATTTGAGTCTGTAGCTGACTCAGGAGAAATCCATGAACACCTTTCACCCACTGGAGGTCCGGGACATTCGGCGCGAAACCCGCGATGCGGTTTCGATTCTCTTCAATGTGCCCGGGGCATTGCGCGACACCTTCCAGTTTCAGCAGGGCCAGTACCTCGTACTGCGCACGCAACTGGATGGCGAAGAAATCCGCCGCTCCTACTCGATTTGCAGCGCTCCACATGAAAACGAGCTGCGGGTGGCGGTCAAGCAAGTCAGCGGCGGGCGCTTCTCCGAGTTCGCCAATCAAACGCTGGTCGTCGGCGATTATCTGGACGTCATGGCGCCAAGCGGCAATTTTTTTGTCGAGCTGGACGCGCAACGTCACGGCCGCTATCTGGGCATCGCCGCCGGCAGTGGCATCACGCCTTTGCTGTCGATCATCAAGACCACGCTCGAGCAGGAACCGCATAGTCAGTTCACCTTGCTCTATGGCAATCGCTCCAGTTCCGGGACGCTGTTTCGCGAACAACTGGGAGACCTGAAAGACCGCTATCTGGAACGCCTGAAGCTGATCTTCGTGATGAGCCGCGAGCGCCAGGATGTCGACCTCTATAACGGTCGCCTGGATGGGCAAAAATGCCGGCAATTCTTCACTCGCTGGATCGATGTCGCAGCGTTGGATCATGCGTTTATCTGCGGCCCGCATGCGATGACCATTGAGGTTCAACAAGCGTTGATCGAGCACCAGCTTGACCCCGCACGAGTGCACTGCGAACTGTTCGCCAGCCCATCAGCCGGCCGCAAACAGGCCGTTCGCGAGGCCGCCCCGACAGACACCGTCAGAACCAGCCTGATCACCGTGATCAGCGATGGCAACAGCCTGGCCTTCGAGCTCCCGCGCAACACCCTGAGCATTCTCGACGCCGGCAACCAGAACGGCGCAGAACTACCCTACGCCTGTAAGGCCGGGGTCTGTTCGACCTGCAAGGCCAGGTTGGTCGAAGGTGAAGTGGAGATGGACAGCAACTTCGCCCTTGAAGATTACGAGATCGAAGCAGGCTTCGTTCTCTCATGCCAATGCTTTCCCCTTTCTGATCGAGTAGTGCTGGATTTCGATCAACTTTGAAACCCCACAACAAGAAAACTGTTCCGCTGCTGCAGCACTTTTAGCACCGCCCTTTTCTGGTACCTGCGTGACTAAGCCGCCTTTGAACTGCCTTTAGCGCAGAGAAGACTCGACTCATCAAGGAACTCTGAGGAAAAACGAATCATGGACATGACTATTGGTGATTTTTTATTGCGACGCTTGCGCGAATTCGGCATTCGTCATCTGTTCGGCGTACCCGGGGATTACAACCTGGCATTCCTCGAACAGGTCGAGTACTCGAACGAAATAGAGTTCATCGGCAATTGCAATGAACTCAACGCTGCCTATGCCGCGGACGGCTATGCCCGGACCCAGGGCTTTGGCAGCGTATTGACCACCTATGGCGTCGGCGATCTGAGTGCGCTAAATGGCATCGCCGGCGCCTACGCCGAACGCGTACCGGTGATTCTGATCTCCGGCATGCCGCCCCTGCATGCGATTCTCGACCGCGCGTTGTTGCACCACACGCTGGTCGACGGCAACTACGACAACGTGATGATCACCCTGCGCGAGTTCACAGTGGCGCAAGCCCGCATCACGGTGGAAAACGCTGCAGCGGAAATCGACCGGGTGTTGCTGACCTGTTATCGAGAGCGACGACCGGTTTATCTACAGCTACCGTCGGACCTCGCCACGCTGCAAATCGAAGTGCCTGAGCATCCATTGCAGTTGACCGAAACCCGCAGTGATCCGAACCAACTAAAGGAAGTGGTTGAGCAGATCGTCCAGCGCCTTTCACACGCCAGCACGCCGACGCTACTGGTGGATGCAGATGTCTCGCGTTTTGGTCTGACCGGCCTGGTGCAGAGCCTGGCTGAAACGCTGAATGTGCCATTTGCAACCATGGCACCAGCCAAGGCCATGCTGCCAGAATCGCATCGTCTGTTTCTCGGGACCTACGTCGGCGCTGGTTCGGCTCCGAGCGTACGTGAAGCGATTGAAAACTCAGACTGCGTGATCAGCATCGGCGCTCGATTTACCGACACGAGCACGGGTCTGTTTTCGCAAAAATTCAGAGCCGGCTCGTTGATTCAGCTGCACCCCTATGCCGTATCCCTCAACCGTGTCCACTACACCGCCGTATCGGTGCGCCAAGTGCTGGCGGGCGTTCTTCAGCTGGCCACGAAGCGCCTCCAGGCCTGGCCGATGCGCGAGTTGCGCGAGCAACGTTCAGTCACGCCGTTCGAGCCACAACCGGATGCCAAGCTGAGCCAACTGCGCTTCTGGCAACGCATCAGTCACTTCATAAAACCGGGCGATCTGATCATCGCTGAAAGTGGCACTTCTTCAGCTGGCCTCAACGGTTTGAGCCTGCCGGAAGATGTCACCTTCATTTCCCAGCCGATCTGGGGCGCTATCGGTTTCACTCTGCCGGCCCTGCTCGGCTCGCTAGTGGCCCAACCGCAACGCCGGCAGATGCTGTTCATCGGCGACGGTTCGATCCAGATGACCGTGCAGGAGCTGTCATCGATTCTGCGTCGCGACCTCAAGCCGATTATTTTCCTGATCAACAACGACGGCTATACCATCGAGCGCCTGATACTCGGCGAGAACTCCAGCTACAACGACGTCAACCGCTGGCGTTACGCCGAGCTGCCGTATGTACTGGACACGCGCAATCGCTCTCGACGGCTGATCGTTCACACCGAAGATCAATTGGAGGCCGCTGTCGAACAGGCAGCGACAGCCAACGAGCTGGTGTTTATCGAAGTGATGATGGAGCGGATGGATGCCCCTGAGTCGCTCAAGCGTTTCGCGAAGATGTTTGCCGACTTCGATTTCGGTCCCATTCCCAAAGCGACCGAAACGTTGTCGATGGCAGTCTGAGCCAAAGGCATCGGCGGTGGTCACCGCCCATGCCTTCTTGCCTCCAGTGACCTTCAACGGTCACCCTCTGCATCAGGCGATGGAACGAACCACGCCACCATCGACACGCATCGCCGCACCGGTGGTTGCACTGGCTTGAAGCGACGCCAGATAGACCACCAGATTCGCCACTTCTTCAGTCGTCGCCAAACGCTTGATCAGCGAGCTTGCGCGATGTTGCGCGATGAAACTCTTCTCCAACTGCTCAGACGGCACGCCTTGTTCTTCGGCCATCTGCGCGAAGAAACCGCCGACACCTTCAGAGCGCGTTGGCCCCGGCAGTACCGCGTTGACCGTCACACCGGTGCCGGCCAGCGTTTCCGCCAGGCCACGAGAGATTGCCAGCAGCGCGGTTTTGGTGGTGCCGTAATGGACCATTTCAGCCGGAATCTGCAACGCCGATTCACTGGACAGGAACAACACCCGACCCCAGCCACGTTCAGCCATGACCGGCGCATAGTGACGTGACAGACGCACTGCGCTCATTACGTTGACGTCGAAAAAACGCTGCCAGTCGGCATCGGTAATATCAAAGAAACCCTTGGGCTCGAAGATCCCCAGGTTGTTCACCAGGATGTCGACATTCGATACTTTGGAGAACAGTTCCTGCGCGCCTTCCACGGTTCCCAGATCGGCTGCAAGACCGATCAGCCGAGCACCCGGCAGTCGGCTCAGAATGTGCTCGATAGCCTTGCGCACCCTCTCCTCGCTACGCCCGTTGATGACCACTTCAGCACCCGCCTCGGCCAGACCGAAAGCAATAGCCAGACCAATACCGGCCGTGGAACCACTGACGATCGCGCGCTTTCCGTGCAACGATATGTTCATGCTTACTTCCTCCGATGGATGATGTAACGACACAAAAGGCGGACTCAAGGTCCGCCGTAATTGATTCGAAAAGCCTGGCGCCTCAATCAGTGGTACCGGCATCAGCCGTTGCCAGCGGGATAAATCGACTGCCAGCCGCCACCTAGTGATTTATATAGCCCAACCATGGCCAACGAGACCGTAGTCGAGCTTTCCACCAGTTGTTCCTGATTCGCCAACAAGGCGCTCTGAACCGTCAGCACGTTGAGGAAATCCACCACCCCTTCGACGTACTGGCTTTGCGCAGTTTCCAGCGCGATCCGATTCTGCCGCACCGCTTCGGCCAGTCGGTCACGTCGCAGTTGGCTGGCGTTGTACAAGGTCAGCACATCATCAATTTCATGCCAGGCCCGCAGCACCACCTGTTGGTAATCGAGCGCCGCTTCCTGTTGTTGCGCCTCGCGCAACTTGACCATCCCACGCAAACGTCCACCCTCGAAAATCGGCAGACTCAACTGTGGGCCGATAGCAAATTGGCGCGAGCCCCAGGACCCGAAATCCGATAGCTGCATAGACTGGAAACCAACGTTGCCGGACAGACGAATGCGCGGATAGAAATCACCTTTGGCCACTCCGATCCCAGCCGTCGCGGCATGCAGACGGGCTTCGGCTTGACGAATATCCGGACGACGCTCGGCCAGCTCCGAAGGCAAGCCAATTGCGAAGTTTTGTGGGGTTTGCGGTACTTGCGCCGGTCGTTCCAGTTCGGCCTGCAAGGCTCTTGGTGGCTCGGCCAACAGCAGGCTCAAAGCATTGATCAACTGTGCCTGACGCTGTTCGAGCGACGGTAAGCGCGCTTCGACTGCGGCGACCTGCGCAGCGGCTTCAGCCACATCCAGATTGGTCGCGATGCCATCAGCCAAACGCGTCTGCGACAGCTTCAGGCTGTGCCGGGAAACAGCTAGGTTCTCGCGAGTGACCGCGAGGGTGCTCTGCACGCCGCGCAGCTGAATGTAATCGCCAGCGGTCTCGGCCAGAATCGACAGCAGGACCATGCGCCGGTCGTTCTCAGCCACCTCGACCGATGCATCGGCCGCTTCCACTTCGCGTTTGACCCGGCCCCACAAGTCTAGCTCCCAGGCAGCGGTGAAATCGCCCTCCCAGAGATTGAAGGCAGACTTGCCGCCCTTGCCCGAAGGGTCACTCAGGCCCTTGCTGCTGTTGCGTGCCCGCTCATAGCCGACACCGGCATCAAGGCTCGGATATTGATCGGCGGCGATGGTCTGGCGCGCCGCTCGACTCTGCTGCAGACGAGCACTGGCGATTTTTACATCGAGGCTGCTGGTGACAGCACGGCGAGCCAGGGCAGACAACTGCGTATCGTGAAAGATGTCCCACCAGCGTTCTTCAACCGGCGAAGCCTCTGGGCGACTGACGGCAGCCTGGCCTTGCAGCAAGGGCCACTTTGCGTTATCTGGCCCCTGAGGCTTCTGAAAGTCCGGACCGACGCTGCAAGCCGAGAGCATCAACACGCTCGACAACAATAATGGTTGAACAGGGAAAGTCCGACTCATCGAAGGGTGACCTCTTTACGTGCGTCGTTGCCCTGCGGGTCCTGCGTCTCGATACTGGCTTCCACCGACATGCCCACACGCAGGCGGTTCGCCAACGGTTGATCGGCATCCAGCGCAATCTTCACCGGTATCCGCTGCACGACTTTGGTGAAGTTGCCCGTCGCATTGTCCGGTTTGACCGAAGCAAAGGTCACCCCGGTCGCCGGCGCAATACTTTCGACCCGACCGGTGAGGCTCTCGCCACTAAAGGTGTCGACGCGGATCTTCACTGGCTGCCCTGGCTGCACATGTGTCAACTGGGTTTCCTGGAAGTTGCCAACCACATAGGCCCGCTCCAGAGGAACAATCGCCATGATCTTCGCGCCTGGATTGACATAGGCCCCGACACGCGCAGCACGTTCACCGACTACACCATCCAGCGGTGCCACAAGACGAGTGTAGGACAGATCAAAACGGGCCCGCTCCAAGGATGCCAACGCATGTTTGTGGCCTCCGTCGGCACTGTCGAGCTGGGCCTTGAGGATATCCACCTGTTTGCGCGAAGCGGCCAAGGCAGCGGTCGAATTGGCCAAGCGGGCGCTGGCTTGATCCACCCGGCTGCGGGCCTGCTGAGCATTTTGCACGGTGCCGGCGCCCTGGCCTGCGAGATGGTTGTAGCGCGTCAGTTCGTGCTCCGCGAAAGCTTGCTCAGCCTTGTCGGCAGCCATCATGGCCTGCGCCTGAGCGATCAATGACGACTGGCGTTCCAGCGTAGCTTTCGCGTTTTGAAACTGCGCCTGCGACACCAGTGACTGTGCCTCGGCCGCCTGGAGCGCAGCCTGGTAGTCACGATCATCGATGACCACCAGCAATTGACCGGCCTTCACCGGCTGGTTGTCCTCGACCAGCACCTGACTGATAAAACCCGAAACCTTCGGCGCCACCAACGTGTAGTCCGCCGTGATAAACGCATCGTTAGTGGTTTGCAGCGAGCCGGAACCAAACAGGCGCGGCGCTGCCAGGTAGATGACCCCGCCAAGAGCAACCAAGGCAACTGTGTACAAGGCAATTTTCTGATTTTTACTCGTAGTCATAACGACTTTCTCTCTGAATGGAACGCTATGCCACCGCACGAGGTGGATAGATCCGGGAAGGCATCAACGGGATCAACAGAATCAAGGCCAGTGCCAGCAACGCCATGCAGTAGTACAAGTCCGAAGACGTCAGTACGACCGCCTGTTCGTGGATGCGATGGGCAAGCCCTGCAGCGTCGCTGTCTGCCAAAGGCGAGTTGCCCAGGCGATCGACCAGCATGGTTGAGTGGAAATGCAGCCGCGCCGTGGTCAACGCCTCCAGCACGCCGGTAGCAAGGACCGCCGAAAAACCTTTGACGGTGTTGAACCAGGCGGAAGCGAACGGGCCGTCTTGCGGCGCCAGGCCGCCGGTAGCGAGCATCAGCAACGGGATCACCGCCATCGGCTGACCAAACACCTGGAACAGCTGCAAGATGTAGAAGTTGTCACGAATCCACTCGGAAGTGATTTGCGTGCCGCCAGCACAGGCCAGCGCCAGCAATCCAAGACCGATTGCCAGAACCCATCGGCAGTCGACCCGACGGATGTTGCACAAGGCCGCCACCAGCGGTAACGCCAGCAACTGCGGCAAGGCCACCATCAGCAATACCGGCGCAGTTTGTACCGGGCGATAACCCTGCACCTGAGCCAGGTAGCTGGAAGGGATGATGATCACCCCCAGCAATACGATCAGCACCCCGCCGAGGGTTAGCAACGAGTGGGACAGGTTCAGGTTGGTCAGCATCTGCAATTTGAAGAACGGCAGCGGGTGCGACCATTCATTAATAAAGAACAACACCAACAGCACCAGACCGCCGCCAAGCAGCCAGCAGATCAGCGTGGACTCGAACCAGTCCAGACGATTGCCCTGGGACAGACCGATCACCAGCGCACAAATCGCCGGCAAACCGAGCAACAGGCCACGCCAGTCAAACTGTTTGAAACGCTCAAAGCGCATCGGGTCCTGCGGCAAGCCATATGCAACCGCGACCATCGCCAACAAGCAGGGCGGGACGATCTGCCAGAACGCCCATTGCCAACCGACGTATTCGGTCCACAACGCGGCCAGCGGAGTCCCCAGGCTCGGGCCGAAGGTGGCAGTCAACGCATAACTTGCCAGCCCGTAAAGCTTGACGCCGGGCGGGAGGAAACGCAGCGCGACGGTCATCAGCATCGGCGGCAGACTGCCCCCGGCCAGCCCCTGCAAAGTTCGTAACACCATCAGGCTTTCGAGGTTCGGAGCGAACGGGCAGAGAATCCCAAGCACGGTAAACGCACCGATGGCGCTGAGAGTGAAGCGACGCAGGGAGAAGGTGACCGAACACCAGGGCGCAAACGCCATGGCCGATACTGAGGTGGCAGCGTAAGTGGCGATCAACCAGGTACCTTCATCCGCACCGATATACAGCGCGCCACGAATGTCAGGCATGGCCACTTTGGTGACCATCTCGTTGAGACCGGCCACTAATACGGCAATCAGCACCCCGATCAGCCCGATCACAATACGCAGGCCAAACACTGGCGCAGCGGCCGGTGCGGGTTTCGTCACCTCCAGCGTCGGGGCCATAACAGCAGGGGCTGCGAGCGAACTCACGGGTTCACCCGTCGGCCAGCGCCCCGAAAGATAGAAAACAACACAAGGCACATTGCGTCATGACTCCAGGTAAAGGGTTACCTGGATAGTTTATGAAGACGCAATAGTTCCGAAAACTGACATATGGGAAGCTTTAAGCTGCACCCAACGCACGTATCAATCCACAGGCTGCGATAAGCCGGGGTCGTGCTCGGCCCGAAGGGGCTTGCGGCGATCCTGGAAGCGCAAGCTGCTTCAAACCCGTGGCGAGGAGTACTTGGCACAGCTCTCTTTCAACGTCTGACGCAGCCAGCGATGGGCCGAGTCGTTATCAAAGCGTGGATGCCAGGCCTGCATGACCACCACCGTCTCCAGCGCCATAGGGATACGGAACGAACGCAACGGCAAGCCCAGCCGCGAGACGCTCCACAACACATGCTCCGGCAGCGGCAGCAACAGGTCGGAATCGGGCAAGGCGAACATCGCCGAGTGAAAGCTAGGAGTGATCAACGCGACACGCCGCTGCAAGCCCATCCCGGCCAAAGCGGTATCGATCGGCCCGGTTGCACGACCGCGTCGCGACACGCTGACCTGCGCATAGGAGGCGAAACGTTTTGGCGTGATTTCTTCCTGAAAGATTGGGTGATCCACCCGGGCCAGGCCGACAAAGGTCGTGGTGAACAGGCTCTGAACTTTGATTTCCGGCCCAAGATTTCGCGTCGCACTGATATAAAGATCGATCCGCCCTTCGCGCAACGCGTCATCCTCGCCCTCGCCTTCCGGCACGAAGCGCAGCACGGTACGTGGGGCCTTTTTGCGCATGATTTCCAGCAGCTGCGCACCAAAGGCCGCGACAAATACGTCATTCGCCCGCAAGTTGTAGCAGCGTTCCAGCGTCGTCAGATCGACCTCGTCACCCGAAAGGAACACCTGCGCCGCTTGTTCGACCAAGCTGCGCACCTGAGCCCGTAATGCCAGCGCCTTGGGTGTCGGCACCAGACCACGCCCGGCGCGCACCAGAATCGGGTCACCGACTGCGCTACGTATCCGGGTCAAGGTCCGGCTCATTGCCGCGGGGCTCAAGCTCATGCGCCGGGCGGCACCGACCACACTGCCCTCGTCCAGCAGCGCATCCAGGGCCACCAGCAGATTCATATCTGGAAGATGCACAACAAACACTCCTTGTGAAAATCAATTAATCCTGGCGCAATCCTAGCAGTTTCTGACCAAACACCAATGCGCGCGAAGCCTGCGCCGTATGCAACTACAAAATGCACGACGAACCATTTACCTAAACGTACGATTTTCCAAGAATACCTGCTTTCCGTTAACTCCCGGTTGGAACAGCCATGCTTCGCTCCTTACTCGTTGCTATTGATGGTTCGCCCCAGAGCCGATCGGTCCTGGACCTGGCCGCACAGTATTCCAAGCTGGATGCCTCTCGACTCTATGTCCTGCTTTCCGTCGACAGTGCGTACACCCTGCCTTCGGAAAATGGGCACATCAAGCCTGCAGATGAGCAGGAATATCCCGCGGCCAGCAGTGAGCAACATATAGCCAATAACGCCATGCAAGAGGCCCTGGACTATTTACGGTCACTCGGGCTTGACGCAGAAGGCGTGGTCATTGACGGAGAGCCGGCCTCTTCGATCGTTTCGCAAGCCGACCGGCTGAAGGTCGACTTGATCATCGTCGGCCACCGCCATCTTTCGCGGATCAACCGTATCTTCGACCCTTCAGTCAGCGCCCGAGTCATCGAAGTCGCCCGCTGCCCGGTGCTGGTCGATGTCCTGAATTTCGCAGGTGATATATGAAACTGGAATACCTTTTATTGGAGAAGCATGGCCATGTGGCGATGATCACCCTTAACCGCCCCGAGGTGCTGAATGCGCTTTCAGCCGGACTGAATGCCGAATTGGCGCGTCTGCTCGATCATCTGGAAACAGATGACGAAACTCACGTAGTGGTGATTACCGGCAATGAAAAGGCCTTCGCCGCCGGTGCCGATATCAAGCTAATGAAGGATTGGAGCTACATGGATGTGTACAAGGCTGACTTCGTCAGCCTTGACTGGGAACGCCTGAGCACCTTTCGCAAGCCGAGCATCGCTGCGGTTGCTGGCTATGCGCTGGGCGGAGGCTGCGAGCTGGCGATGATGTGCGATTTCATTATCGCAGCGGAAAATGCCCGCTTCGGCCAGCCAGAGATCACCCTCGGTACCATCCCCGGCGCCGGTGGCAGCCAACGACTGGCAAGGTTTGTCGGCAAATCCAAGGCCATGGACATGGTTCTGACCGGGCGCACCATGGATGCCGTCGAAGCTGAACGCTGCGGTCTGGTTAGCCGTTTAGTGCCGACTGCCTCGCTGCTCGACGAGGCACTGAAGATAGCCTCACGCATCGCTGGCTTCTCATCCCCGGTAACACTACTGGCCAAGGAAGCGGTAAACCGCGCCTTCGAAACCAGCCTGGCAGAGGGCGTACGCTTTGAACGCCGGCTGTTCCATTCGACCTTTGCTATCGAAGATCAGAAAGAAGGCATGAACGCGTTCAGTGAAAAACGCCCACCGCAGTTCAAACATCGCTAAGCAGGCAAGCAGGAATCGGGATTCAGCCAGGCTCGAAAGCCTGGCTGAAAAGCATCACTCAGGAATACGCAATACCTGGCCGGTATAGATCTTGTCCGGGTGCGACAGCAGCGGTTTGTTGGCTTCGAAGATTTTCTGATACTTGTTGGCGTCGTTGTACTCAGCCTTGGCAATCGCGCTGAGGGTGTCGCCTTTTTTCACGGTGACGAAACGCGCCGCCTGAGCGACCGGGCCGGTCACGGTGATCTGGTCGTCAACGCTGCCGATACCGGCAATGTTGCCCACGGCCAGCAGAATTTTCTCTTTTTCTTCCTGGCTGGCGACTTCACCAGTCACCGTGACCGTATCGCCATTCACTGTTGCCTGAACATTCGGGTTGCCCAGGCCGACCTTGGCGATGTGCTCCTTCAACTGCTCGCTCGCATTGGCATTACCCGGCGTTAACAGGTCAATAAGCTTTTCGCCCGCTTCTTTCACAAAGCTAAAAATACTCATGATGCACTCTCCTTGGGTTTATGAGGTCCAGACGCGAAAGACTAGACCAACGGCAAAGAACGAGGTTGCGATCCGACCAATGACTCAAGTGCTCTGCAAGCGCGTTAGAATCTCGAGCCTGACCGCGCCCTGGAGCGAAGATGGACATCAAGCAACTGAAATTCCTCATCGCCCTCGACGAAACCCGGCATTTCGGCCAGGCCGCTGCGCGTTGTCACATCACCCAGCCGACCCTGTCCATGCGCCTGCGCAGCCTCGAAGAAGAACTCGAGTTGCCGCTGGTCAATCGCGGGCAGCGCTTCGAAGGATTCACCGCACCGGGTGAACGGGTGCTGGCGTGGGCGCGCACCGTGCTGGCGGCCTACGACGGTTTGCAGGCCGAAGCGGCTGCCTGTCGCGGCAATCTGGTCGGTACGTTGCGTCTGGGCGTGGTGCCGCTGTCGAGTTTCGATCCGCTGCCGCTGATGCAACGCTTGCACGCCGAACACCCGAACCTGCGCTTCGAACTCTCGGCACTGAGTTCCGAACAGATCCTCGAACAGCTGGCGAACAATCGCCTGGATCTGGGCGTTTCGTATCTGGAGCGGCTGGATGGCGAACGCTTCGATTCCCTGGCATTCAGCGAAACCCGCATGGGCCTGCTCTACGATCAGCGCTTCTTCAGTTTCGGCGAGGCGCCGCTGAGTTGGGAGTCCCTGATCGAACTGCCGCTGGGCATGCTCACCAGCGGCATGCATTTTCGGCAGTCCATCGACCACAACTTCCACAGTCGCGGCCTCACCCCGCAGCCGTTGCTGCAAACCGATGCCGTCCACCAATTGTTACAAGCGGTGCACGGCGGATTCTGCTGCGCCGTGATGCCGCTGGACGGAGGCCTGGAAAAACTCACCGATCATTTGCGCCTGCAACCCATCGAAAATGCTCAAACCCTCGCCCGGCTGGGGCTGATCATGCGTCGCAGCGCCCCGCGTTCGGCGCTCGCGGAAGCCTGTTTCGCAATTCTTCAGCAATCGCTGCCAAGCTCTTGATCGACGTCATCTATCGGTAGATCAGTATTAGCGATTAGACGCGACAAGTTGACGCGCCTAGGCTTAAAGCAGCCTAAACCGTCGGTGATGCCTAATGAACGCCAAGCACCCTGTCTGCGCGGCGCCAGCCCTCGAAACGCCAGCGCCCGCCGCAAGCCAGACGTACAGTTACTGCGACCTTCAAGACACCGAATCAGCCAGCACCGCGCTGGCCGAAGAAGTCGCGTTGGCGATCGCTTATAACGGCATCAGTCAGGCGGTCATGTTGGTGACGCCGACGGACCTTGAAGACTTCATCGTCGGCTTCAGCCTCGGCAGCGGCATCATCGAAGACGCCTGCGATATCTATGACCTGCAACTCAGCGGCTCGGGTTCAGCGCAATACGCGCAAGTGACCATCGCCAACCGCGCCTTCTGGAACCTCAAGCAACAGCGTCGGCAAATGGCTGGCACCAGCGGTTGCGGACTCTGCGGTGTGGAAGCGGTGGAGCAGGCATTGCCAGACCTCAAGATCCTGCCCGGCGCACCCTTGCCGCCCGCCGAATGGCTCGATGGTTTGCGTCAACGCATCGGTGCGTTTCAGCCTCTTGGCCAGTACTCCGGCGCGGTGCACGCCGCCGTGTTTATGAACAGTCAGGGCCAATTGCTGCTGGGCCGCGAAGACATCGGCCGACACAACGCCCTCGATAAGCTGATAGGCGGACTGATCCGTCAGAAAATCCCGACCACCGGCGGGCTGGTGATTGTCACCAGTCGTTGCAGCCTCGAATTGATCCAGAAAGTATTGCGCGCAGGTATCCAGACCCTGGTCAGCCTGTCGTCGCCCACGGGCCTTGCCGTGCAATGGGCCCGTCGCCACAACCTTAATCTCATCCACCTGCCGCAGAAAAGTGCGCCGCGGGTCTACAGCCCTGCGACGGAGAACCAAGCGTGAGTCAACATCGTCAAGCCGACCAGAAACCCGTCCCTCGCTACAAGCCCTACAAAGGCCCAGCCGGTGGCTGGGGCGCGCTGGCCAGCGTTGCCCGGGCCTGGTTGACCAGTGACAACGCGCTGAAAAACCTGCGCATGATGCTCAAGACCAACAAGAACGGCGGGTTCGACTGCCCCGGTTGCGCCTGGGGCGACTCCAACGAAGCCGGCATGGTGGCGTTCTGCGAGAACGGCGCCAAAGCAGTGAACTGGGAAGCGACCAAACGCCGTGTCGACGGTGCGTTCTTTGCCAAACACAGCGTCAGTTCGTTGCTGGAACAAAGTGACTATTGGCTGGAATATCAGGGGCGTCTGACCGAGCCACTGCGCTACGACGCCGAGACCGATCGCTACAAACCCATCAGCTGGGAAGCGGCCTTCGCGCTGATCGGCAAACACCTGCAAGGGCTGTCGAGCCCGGATCAGGCCGAGTTCTACACCTCGGGCCGCGCCAGCAACGAAGCGGCGTACCTGTATCAATTGTTCGTGCGTGCCTACGGCACCAATAACTTCCCCGATTGCTCGAACATGTGCCACGAGGCCAGCGGTGTGGCCATGTCGCAAAGTGTCGGCGTCGGCAAAGGCACCGTCACCTTCGACGACTTCGAACACGCCGACGCGATTTTTGTCTGGGGTCAGAACCCTGGCACCAACCACCCACGGATGCTCGAACCGTTGCGCGAAGCGGTGAAACGCGGCGCTCAGGTGGTATGCATCAACCCTTTGAAGGAGCGCGGCCTGGAACGCTTCCAGCACCCGCAACACCCGATCGAAATGCTCACCAACGGCGACAAGCCGACCAACACCGCGTACTTCCGTCCGGCATTGGGCGGCGACATGGCGATCATGCGCGGCATGGCCAAGTTCCTGCTGCAGTGGGAGCGTGACGCACAGAAGGCGGGTGAGCCTGCCGTATTCGACCACGACTTCCTCAATGAACACAGTGTCAACGTGCTGGAATACCTGGGCATCGTCGACGACACCTCGTGGGAGCAGATCGTCGAACAATCCGGACTGACGCTGGTTGAAATCGAGCAAGCGGCGCGGATGTACGCCAAAGGCAAGAACGTGATCATGTGCTGGGCGATGGGCATCACACAGCATCGCCATTCGGTGGCGACCATCCAGGAAATCGCCAACCTGATGTTGCTGCGTGGCAACATCGGCCGCCCCGGCGCCGGTCTGTGCCCGGTGCGCGGCCACAGTAACGTGCAGGGCGACCGGACCATGGGCATCAACGAGCGTCCGCCGGGGGCGTTCCTCGACTCCCTGGAGCGTCGCTTCAAGTTCAAGGTGCCGCGTGAAAACGGTCACAACGTGGTCGAGGCGATCCATGCCATGGCTGACGGCCGCGCGAAAGTCTTTATCGGGCTGGGCGGTAACTTCGCCCAAGCCACCCCGGACAGCTCACGGACCTTCCAAGCCCTGAGCAACTGCGACCTGACCGTGCAAATCAGCACCAAGCTCAACCGCAGCCATTTGGCGCACGGTAAAGACGCGTTGATCCTGCCGTGCCTGGGTCGCACCGACATCGACATCCAGACCGAAGGCCCGCAAGCGGTGACCGTCGAAGACTCGTTCAGCATGGTTCACGCCTCCAACGGCCAGTTGCAGCCGCTGTCGAACCAGATGCGCTCCGAGCCGTCGATCATTGCCGGCATCGCCGCCGCGACCCTGGGCAGCAAACCGGTGGACTGGAACTGGCTGGTGGCCGATTACCGACGCATCCGCGACCTGATCGCCGACACCATTGTTGGTTTCAAGGACTTCAACGAGAAGATCCAGAACCCGGGCGGGTTCTACCTCGGCAACAGCGCCGGTGCTCGCCGCTGGAATACCGCGTCGGGGCGCGCCAATTTCCGTCCGAACATCCTGCCTAAAGATCTGGTGCACGAACGCACTCGCGCCACCGGCGTATTGCCGGACCTGATCATGCAGTCGATGCGCTCTCACGATCAGTACAACACCACGATTTATGGGCTTGATGACCGCTATCGCGGCGTGAAAGGTCAGCGTGATGTGTTGTTCGTCAACGAAGCCGACATCATTCGCCTGGGGTTCAAGCCAGGGCAAAAGGCTGACATCGTTTCGATCTGGGATGATGGACGTGAGCGTCGGGTGAAGGGCTTTACGCTGCTGGCGTTTGATATCCCTGCCGGGCAAGCGGCGGCTTACTACCCGGAAGTGAATCCGCTGGTGCCGCTGGAAAGCATCGGGGATGGCAGCCATACGCCGACATCGAAGTTTGTGGCAATCCGGCTGGAAGCGGCGAGTGCGACTGGGTTGATTATGGCGAAGTCGGCGTAACGCGGCAGCAGGTCTGGCCCCTTCGCGAGCAAGCTCGCTCCCACAGTGGATCCTGATTGAACACAAATACTATGCCCACTGAAGATCTAATGTGGGAGCGAGCTTGCTCGCGATAGCGGTGGAACATTCAACGAATTTCCGAATTGACTGCTTTTCCTTTCGCCCACAAAAAAGGCCGTTTTGCATGAAAACGGCCTATCCGAAGTAGCTAAAGACCGGCGAAAAATACTTAAGTTCCGGCTAAAAAACAGTAACTTATAGAAATGTGCTCAAGTCGTGCTACTCGTCGGATTTCGATTGTCACGACCATGACACAGCCTCAGGATCGCGCCGTCATCCCCTTGAGGTTCCTCTATGAAGTTCTCCTCGATTCTCTTGTTGTCCCTTAGCCTGGCTAGTGGCATCGCTTCTGCTGGCGGCACCGCTGAAGCAGGTGTGGGCGGCGCATTGGGCGGGGTTCTGGGCTCAGTCGTCGGTCAGTCACTAGGCGGCAATACAGGTTCCACCATCGGCGCGGCCCTGGGCGGCGCGGGTGGTAGCGCCGTTGGCGCAGACAGACGCAGCCGTGGCGAAGCCGCCATTGGCGGTGCGTTGGGCGCGGCAGGCGGTAACGTGGTCGGTCGCAGCATGGGCGGCACCTCCGGCAGTCTGATCGGCTCCGCAGCAGGCGGCGGCGCCGGTGGCGCGCTGGGTAACTACATGGGCAACAAGAGCGATGACGACGATGATCGTCGCTCCTATCGTCGTGGTTATGATGATGATGATCGTCGCTACTACCGTGACGGCCACCCGGGGCGCGGTCATGCCTATGGCCACCGCAAGCATCACCATCGCGATCGCGACTGAGGCTTGAATCGCCTCGCTTGCCGATGCATCAAAAAATCGCAGCCCAAGGGCTGCGATTTTTTTTGTCCGTCAAACCACCAACCGCTCCAGCGCCCCCCGTAACCCGGCAGGAATCGCCACCGGCTGATTCGACACCCGGTCTACAAACACGTGCACGAACCGCCCCGCTGCGCAGGCTTCGTCTTCCCCGGCCTTGAACACTGCCAGTTCGTATTGCACGGAACTGTTACCCAACTTGCCCACCCGCAAACCGATCTCGATTCGATCGGGGAAGGCAATGGAAGCAAAGTAATCGCAGGCCGAACTCACGACAAAACCCACCACCTCGCCGTCATGGATATCCAGGCCGCCGACTTCGATCAGGTAGGTGTTCACTGCCGTATCGAAGAAGCTGTAGTAGGTGACGTTGTTGACGTGACCATAGGCGTCGTTGTCGTGCCAGCGGGTGGTGATGGGCTGGAAGTGGGGGTAGTCGGTGCGTTGGGGCATCGGGTTGGACATCAGCGTCGATTCCTGGAGTTGGATTGCCAGTCTAAGGCGAAAACCGCGTCGTACTCATCGCGAGCAAGCTCGCTCCCACAGTGAATCTCAGTCGTACACAAAATCTGTGCTCACTGAAGATCAAACTAATGTGGGAGCGAGCTTGCTCGCGATGAGGACATCAGAGGCACTACTTCAATCAGCGCTCAGAAACCCCCTTGCCCACCGCCGCCAACTCCCCAATCAACCGTGCCGGATTCCACTGATCACCCTGCTTCGTCTCCAGCGCCAGCAACCGTTGGTGAATATCCGCCAGCCCTTGCTGATCCGCCCAAGCCATCGGCCCACCCTTGTCCGCCGGGAAGCCGTAGCCATTGAGGTACACCAGATCGATGTCGTGCGCCGATCCGGCAATCCCTTCCTGAAGGATCTTCGCACCCTCGTTGACCAGTGCCAGCAAGCAGCGCTCAAGAATCTCCTCGGGCCCTATCTCTCGACGCTGGAAGCCCAACCCTTCGCTAACCTTCAGCACCAGCGCATCGACTTCAACATCGTGCTCAGCCTGGCGACTGTCCGACTCATAGTGGTAATAGCCATTGCCACTTTTCTGGCCGAAACGACCCAATTCGCACAGACGATTGTCCACCTGAACCTCAGGCGCATCCTGCCCTTTGCCGGCCAACTGCCGGGCGCGCCACTCCAGATCAATGCCGACCACGTCGTACATGCGGAACGGCCCCATGGCGAAACCAAAACCTTGCAGTGCCGCATCGACCTGATGTGGATAAGCGCCTTCGAGCAGCATCTTGCGCGCTTCTAGCACATACGGATGCAGCATGCGGTTACCGATGAAACCATGGCAGTTGCCCGACACCACGCTGACTTTGTCCATGCGCTTGCCCAGTGCCAGAGCAGCCTCAAGCACCACCGGTAAAGTCTGCGCACCGCGAACGACTTCCAGCAACTTCATGATGTGCGCCGGGCTGAAGAAGTGCAGGCCCAGGACCTGTTGCGGACGGCGGGTGGCCGCGGCGATGGCATCAATATCCAGCGCCGAGGTATTGCTGGCCAAAATCGCTTCGGGTTTGAGCAGATCGTCCAGCTCACGGAAGATTTTCTGCTTGAGTTCGAGGTTTTCGTACACTGCTTCGATGACCAGATCGACATCGCAGATCGCCGCGTAGTCAGCAGCCGCCGTTACCCGTGCTATGCGAGCGTCCGCTTCGGCCTGATCGATCCGTCCCTGACGCACGTTGTGGGCGTAGGTGTCCGCCACGGTAGCCAGCGCCTGTTCAAGCATCTGTGGATTGTTATCGACCCACTGCACCGGGACGCCGGCGTTGGCCAGACACATGACAATGCCACGGCCCATGGTGCCCGCGCCAATGACGGCGGCGCGCTGAATAGTGAACAGTGTCTGGCTCATAGTTGTTCTCTTGTTGGCGATCCAAAGACAGCCTTCACCATAGTCAGGCGGCGCGCATTTTTGAAATTTATTCCTGTGATGAGCAACATTCAGCGGATGGATCTACGCCGGCAAATGTGCCTCGGCCCACGTCCGGACTTCGGCATACGGATAATCCTCCAGCGCCGCAAACCCGGGAATCGACCGTACCTTGAGCTTGGTGAACAGCGGCACGCCGATGCCGCATAAAAACCGCGTAACGCGTTCCGCCGATGGAGTGTTGCCGGTGTACTGCTCGTGCCTGTGGATAAAGTCACCGCACAACGCCTCGAAGTTTTTATCCACAAGCGCCGGTAATTCCGGTGGCGTCGGCAATCGCGCCACATCCCCGTGACACACCGAACAATGCCCGCACTGCTGCGGTGCGTTTTCATCGCCGAAGTACTCGGCCAGGCGATAACCCAGGCAATGGTCGGTGGCGAACAGTTCCAGCATGGCGTGAATCCGCGCGACCTCGGTGCGCTCGTGCCGGGTGAAATAGGCGTGTAACTCGGCGCTCAGGGCCTGGCTGTTGAAATCCGTTTGCAACAGGCTGTAGACCTCGGTCATCTGTTTGCTTTCGAGCTCGACCCAGCCCTTTTCCTGGAAATAATCCAGCGCCTTGACCACTCGATTGCGTTCGGCCTGATGCTGTTCATACAGCGCATCGAAATTCACCGTGGCCCAGGTCCGTGCGCGACTGGAGGTCTGGATGATCGCCGCGACGAAGTCCTTGCGCTCACCCTCGAAACGGGCGAGTAAAGCTTCCGGCTCCTGCAAATACTTGAAACGGTATTCGGCGTAATAGGCGTAACGCGGCGCAATGATTCCACGCAGTTCCAACTGCACCAGCAAAGTCTTGAGCGGCAGCTGACGGATGTTGCTCTGATCGGCCAGCGGCCCCAACAGAAACTCCCACTGCCCCTCGGGCGCGGCGGCTTGCAACTCGTCGAGCACATAGCGGATGCCATCCAGCTCAGGCGTATCGCCGTAGACGAAGTTTTCCAGCACGTTGAGGCTGTCGCGGTTGGCCAATACCAGGCAGTCGGACGGCTGCCCGTCACGCCCGGCACGGCCGATTTCCTGGCTGTAGTTTTCGATGGATTTGGGCAGGTCGAAATGCACCACGTTGCGGATGTCGCTCTTGTCGATGCCCATGCCGAACGCGATGGTGGCAACGATGCAATTGGACTGCCCGCCCATGAACCGGCGCTGGATTGCTTCGCGCTGTTCGTGGGGCAGACCAGCGTGATAGGCCTCGGCCTGAATGCCGTTGCGGGTCAGATGTTCGGCAATGTGCTCGGCGGTTTTCTGCAGGGTGACGTAGACGATGCTCGGCTGGTCGGGACGCTGGCTCATCCATTCGACAAGGCGTCGTCGCTTGTCCTGACCGCGCACCGGCTCCACCAACAGATTGAGGTTCGGCCGGTAGAAACCGGTGGTCACCACGTCCTCAGGGGCGATGGCGAATTTTGCCTCCATGTCCGCGATCACTTTGGGGGTCGCAGTGGCGGTCAGCAGCAAGGCCTGAGGGATGTTGAACTGGCGCTGATAGTCGGGGAGCTTGAGGTAGTCGGGGCGAAAGTTGTGGCCCCATTCCGAGATGCAGTGCGCCTCGTCCACCACCAGCAACGAGATCGGCACCTGCTGCAAGAAATTGCGGAAACGCTCGTTCTTCAGGCGCTCCACGGAGATCATCAAAATTTTCAGCTCGCCAGACTTGGCCCGAGCCATCACGTCGCTGGCGTCATCGCGGCTCTGGGCCGAATCGATACTGCCCGCCGCAATGCCATGGCGCTGCAGGAACGCCAACTGATCCTGCATCAACGCCAGCAGTGGCGAGACCACCAGCGTCAGGTGCGGCAGTAGCAAGGCCGGCAATTGATAACAAAGGGACTTACCCGAGCCGGTGGGGAAAATCGCCGCCGCCGAGCGCCCGGCCAACACCGCGCTGACCGCCGCTTCCTGGCCGGGCCGAAACTGTGGATAACCGAAAACCTGTTCCAGGGTGTTGTGCATAAGCTGTCACTCCGTTGACCGCTGCGAAGCCCAAAGCCTAGCCGGCAAACGCAGCGAGTCGAGAAAAGGTCGGGGACCAAAACGATACGGGATGATACAGCGTGTTGTCGGCGATCGTTCCCATGCGCCGCAAAGGAATGCAGCCCGTGACGCTTCGCGTTACTGGACGCGGAGCGTCCCTTGAGGCATTCCCACTCGGGTGCGTGGGAAGATCAGTCAGGAGAGGAGGCTAAGGCGCCAACACCGCCACGCGCAGCTGTTCATTCAATGCCTGCTCGTGAAACACCTGGCTCTTGCTCGCCCAAATGGCATGGGCCGGACTGATTTCGCCGGTGAACGCCGCCGCCAACTGACGCAAATCAGCGCGCAAAGCGGTGTCCATGCTCGCCTGACTGGTCAGCGCATCCGGCCAACCGGTGCGATCCATATTGGCCAGGACCATCGAGTTACCGGCGTCAGCAGCACCTGCTGCGCGACAAATCCCGGCCCACAGCAACAAAATCGAGGCCATACGCAGCCATTGCATACTTAATTCCCTTTAAGCGTTGGACGGACGTTTCGAAACTTCCTACTGATTCTGGCGCGCACCATACAGAGGCTTGATGCGTTGCGCCTGACAAACCCGTAGGAAATTTGCCATCTAAGGGTTTAGGCGTAAAAAACCTCGGGAAACGCGTAGGTTCGGTCCGAAAAGGCAGGAAAAACCCCTACAAACCCTGTCCATTGCGGCCGTATTGCCGCGCTGCGTCGCCACCTTCATAGTTTGCGGCGCGGCTGAAAACAGGGTGTCGACCTGCCGGCGAGACTGCCCGACTTCCTACAGGACTGACCTAAATGCAAGACCGCTACCGTCCACTCAAAACCAGCTACAGCGAAACACCCGTCCTCGTCATCGACACCACGGCCAGCACCGGTGCCGTCCTCGACGCAGCGCACCAACGCCTGCGCGCAGCCAGCGATTTGCTCGAAACGCTTTATTGTCTGTGCTTCAAACAGGCCGACGTTAAAGACATCCCTCATATAGTGAATGCGCTTTATTTACTAACGCAGGATGGTTGCGAGCTACTAGAAGTTGCCAAACAAAGAATAGAACACTAAAACTTCAAACACACACTACAACCCCGGTAACAACTAACCACTTCATTATTTAAATAACTCAAACTAGTCTGCACGCTCTTAAACCAAACAAGAGCACAACAATGACTACATTAACTATTTTCTTTTGCGGTACCGGCTCGACTAAATTTGACAACCAAAACCCAACTTACTGGAATGGCGAACTGGTTTCGGCACTGGCCTCCCATCATGCTGGCCGAGAGTTTGCCGAATGGATCGTCATTGACGGCCCTGGCACCAGCAACCTGCAAGCTGATGAGCTGTTCACTAAATCCAAGGACTACGGCCTGAGCGGCACGCTGTTCGGCAAGGGCTGGGAGGAGAACGTAAAGCACGCCATCAACATCATCAAAGGTCAGTGTGACTGGCAGCGTGAAAAACTGACCGAGACCGAATACAACCGCCTGAAGGCTGCAGGCATTCCAATCGAAGACGTGATCGTCGAAGGCTCCTGGCTGTGGCGTAAATATAACTACGGCGACCGCAGTGTGACCCAGCAGAAGTTACAAGAACAAATCATTAAAACGTTTCGCAAGGACGGCATTATTCCAACCAAGGTAAACTTGGTAGGCTGGAGCCGCGGCGGTATTAGTTGTCATATGCTGGCCAATGCCATGTTCAAGGACAGCACACTGAAGAACATCCCGGTAAATATCTTTGCGATTGATCCAGTACCGGGCATCGGCAACTTTCAGGAAGACAAAGTAAAACTGAATGCCAACGTAAAAGAATACGTCGGCTTCTACGCCCGAGACGAGCGCTCCAAAGGCTTCAGCTGCGTCATCCCGCAAACGGCAACCGGCACCCGAACCCACATTTTTCCCATGCCCGGCCGCCATGGCACGCTGGTTGGCAACGCCGCAGCAGACGGTGTCGGCGGCCCTAAAGTGCTGGCCGAGCCTGGCCTGATCGTCCGCCACTTTGCCGAAGTGTGCCTGAAGCGCTGGGGCGTGCCGCTGAACAAAACCCTCAACTTGACCCCGGCCGACCTGCAGAACCACCACAACACCATGGTCAGCACCGCCGCGAAATACAAAGCGATGGAAAAGTGTTCGTACACCTATTTCACCGAGCTGGACCAGGGCGAGCGTTACGTTTCGTTGGGTAGTAATGGGGTCAGGTTCTCGGCAGTGAAAGGTACGATCTACGCGCCGGCGACCGGGCTGACCACTGGCCTTCTGGATGTTGCTTCGTATCAGCATATTCGTTGAGGTGGTAGGGCGCGGGATGGCAGAAAAGCACGAGAAATTCCTCGCGAAAACTCCTATAGAAACGGCCTAGCCAAGGTTCATCCCGTTCCTACATGCGGGGACTCTTTGTCGTCTATCGCTGCCCGGCTGCTCACACCTATAGTCGGGCTGTCGCTGCCAAATCAGCGTCTCGGGCTTGGTCACTCGATGGAATACATAAACGCGTCCGTTGTATGCTGCCGGCACCTCAAGTGTCTGCACGCTATATGGTGGCTGTGTTTGGGACGCCTTATGGCGTGCCGGTCTTATGTATTCCTCCGGCTGACCAACCCGAACACAGTCCGCCTCCATCGCTTGGTCACGATGGTGGTGGTTTCATCTGATGCATTTGAGAATACATAAAATGAATAAATTGAACCCGTTCCCCGATCGCTACCGCCCCCTCCAAACAAACCTCACCGATTCCCCGCCCCTGATCATCGACACAGAGGCCAACCCCCAGGACATCCTCGAAGCTGCCCTCCAGCGAATCAGAGCTTCCGGCGACCTACTCAAAACCCTACATTGCCAATGCTTCAAAAACGGCGATGTGGAAGACATCCCGCATATCACCCACGCCCTCTACCTGTTGACTCAGGACGGCTGCGACCTGCTGAAAGTCGCGCAACAACGCATGATGGGCTGGAAAGCACCAACCTGACGCCGAGCGAAGATCGTTCCCACGCTCTGCGTGGGAATGCCTCAAGTTAGTCGGTCCTTCCCCCAGGGCCCGACGATCAATAAGCTCCACCCAAGCCCAATCGGACACTCCGCAATGAACTTCGCCCCCGACTTCCCCGACGACCAAACCATGCATCTGCTCATGCAGCTGCTGCACGAAGAGCTCGGTCTGCCAGAACGCAAAACCATCAGCCTCACCACCTCGATTAACTTCGACTTTGGCTGCAACGGCACCGATGCGCGCCACCTGATGGAGACGCTGGAAGAACAGTTCGCCATCGACTTCATCGATTACGACGCCTATCGCTACTTCCAGCCCGAAGGCTTTGACGTATTCCTCAAGCGCCGGGCCAAGGGGCGTGGCGACAAGATCCCTCTGACTATCGGAATGATTTACCAAGCGATCAAGTTGCAACGGTGGGACACACAGGAATTGGAAGGAATCTAGCTGAACGCGTAAGTGCCATTATTCTGGTCGTTTAGCGCCTTTTCGGCTGGAATAATGGCACTTAAGGTGTCCCTGACGGCCTGAATTGCACGCACAAAAAAGCCGCCCTCAAAGGGCGGCTTTTTCATTCGCTAAATCCAAGCCTTACAGCTTCGGCCCAGCAGCCTTGATCGCGTCGCTCACTTCAAACTTCTTGAAGTTCTCAACAAACAACCCAGCCAATGCTTTAGCGGCTTCATCGTAAGCAGCCTTGTCAGCCCAGGTATTACGTGGGTTCAACAGTCCAGTCTCAACGCCCGGCACAGCCAACGGCACGTCGAGGTTGATGGTGTCGAGGTGTTCGGTTTCAGCACCGATCAACGCGCCGCTCTGGATCGCTGCGATCACGCCGCGAGTGGTCGGGATGTTGAAGCGTTTGCCGACGCCGTAGCCGCCGCCGGTCCAGCCGGTGTTGACCAGGTAGACCTTGGAGCCGAAGCCGCGGATGCGCTTGATCAGCAGTTCTGCGTATTCGCCAGCCGGACGCGGGAAGAACGGTGCGCCGAAGCAGGTGGAGAAAGTCGACTTGATGCCGCTGCCGGAACCCATTTCGGTCGAGCCCACCAGTGCGGTGTAGCCGGACAGGAAGTGGTAGGCCGCTTGTTCTTCGCTGAGGATCGACACTGGCGGCAGTACGCCGGTCAGGTCGCAGGTCAGGAAGATCACAGCGTTTGGCTCACCACCGAGGTTTTTCTCGGAACGCTTGGCGACGTGCTCCAGCGGGTAGGCGGCGCGGCTGTTCTGGGTCAGGCTGACATCGGTGTAGTCGGCGTGCTTGGCGTCATCGATAACGACGTTTTCCAGGACTGCGCCGTGCTTGATGGCTTTCCAGATGACCGGCTCGTTCTTCTCGGACAGGTCGATGCACTTGGCGTAGCAGCCGCCTTCGATGTTGAAGACAACGCCTTCACCCCAGCCGTGCTCGTCGTCACCGATCAGGTAACGGCTTTCATCGGCGGACAGGGTGGTTTTGCCGGTGCCAGACAGACCGAAGAACAGGGTCACGTCGCCCGCTTCGCCGATGTTGGCGGCGCAGTGCATTGGCAGTACGTCGGCAGCCGGCAGCAGGTAGTTCTGCACCGAGAACATGGCTTTCTTCATTTCACCGGCGTAACGCATGCCGGCGATCAGCACTTTCTTCTGAGCGAAGTTGAGGATCACGCAACCGTCGGAGTTGGTGCCGTCACGCTCTGGCACGCACTCGAAGTTGGCAACGTTGAGCACTTGCCACTCATCACGGCCAGCCGGGTTGTACTTTTCCGGGTTGATGAACAGGCAACGGCCGAACAGGTTCTGCCAGGCAGTCTGGGTGGTCATCTTCACGGCCAGGTAGTGGTCTTCAGACGCACCTACATGCACGTGGGAAACGAAATGCTCTTGTGCATTGTTGAACGCTTCAACGCGGTCCCACAGGGCATCGAACTTGTCGGCCGGGAACTTGCGGTTGATCGGGCCCCAGGCGATGGAAGCCGAAGTGGACGGCTCGTCAACGATGAAACGATCGACTGGCGAGCGACCGGTGCGGTGACCGGTGCGAACAGTCAGCGCGCCGGTATCGGCAAGCTCGCCCTCACCGCGACTCAGAGCTTCTTTTACCAGATCATCAACACTCAGATCGGTGTACACGGCGTTATTGGCTTGCGTCATGAGATTCCCCGTCGGCCAGTGGCCGAGTGTGCTCCAAACGTTTTGTAGTAGAAAGTCGTGCACTACTACCGCGACAAAAAGTGGGCCGGATTATGCCAGAAAAGCCCAAAAATAGTAGGGCCCTCCCGTCAGAACGGCGTTATTCCGGCACAAACCAGTGAATTTACCTGCGCTGAACCGTTTTAGTGACGGGTATCTGACGGCGTATCAACACCCGCGCCGGCGAATAATTGAGCGATATCGGCGGCGTCGAACAGGTAGCGCTCGTTGCAAAATTGACAGTCAATTTCAATATTGCCACCGTGTTCGACCACGAGCGACTGGGCATCTTCCAGACCCAAACTGACCAGCGCATTGGCAGAACGTTCGCGCGAGCAGCTGCAACGGAAGCGCAGTTTCTGCACATCGAACAGTCGAACCTGCTCTTCGTGGTAGAGGCGATGGAGAATGGTTTCGTTATCCAGGCTCAGCAATTCATCGGCGGTCAGGGTGCTGCCCAGCGCGGTGATGTGCTGCCAGCTGGCGGCGCGTTCTTCTTCATCTTTCAATCGATCAGCAGGCAGCTGCTGCAACAACAGGCCACGGGCGCGACGACCATCGGCGTACAACCAGAAACGCGTACCGACTTGTTGGGACATCACGAAGTAATTAGTGAAGCACTCCGACAGGGTTTCGCCATCGAGGTCGACGATGCCCTGGTAACGCTGGCCGTGGGTCGGGTCGACGGTCAGCGCCAATACGCCGTTGGGCATCAGGTCGGCGAGGGTCGCATCCGGCGCGATCTGGTCGGCCTCGTATCGGGCCAGGCCACGGATTTCTCGCTCGCTGGAGCACTCGATCATCAGCAGCGGGATCGGGCCTTCGGAACGGGCCTGGAGAATCAGCAAGCCATCGAACTTCAAGGTGCCGACCAACAACGACGCCGCCGCCATCAGCTCGCCGAGCAGTTGTGCAACCGGCTCCGGGTACGGGTGTTTAGCGAGGACTTCGGCGTAGCTACGCTCCAACGCAACCAGCTCGCCGCGGGTGTCGCTGTCATCGAAGATGAAGCGTTGGGTGTAGTCGGTATCCGGTAAATCGGTCATAGGTCTGGGTATCTGAAGTAATGACAAAATGATTTCAAACAGCGAGAAATTGCGCCTCTTCGGCACCATTTTGGTGCGCAATGTTCAGCCATGGGAGGCATTTTATGAACAATCCGGGTTTGTTCCAAGCAAGGTGGAGCCTCCGCCGGATGGCTTTATGCAATTTCTTACCTCTGGCGCTGCTGGCCTTCTGGTTATGGCCTACGGGTCAGAGGCTGCGTGTGGTTTTCGACAAGTGGCGCTTTCACCCATCCAACGCGCCGCTGGCGATTAACCCGATATGGCTACACGTTTAAGCAATTGCAAGTCTGCGTCCCGTCGATGCGGTGGTGGGTGGTGCGTAGCGCCTGATAGTCAGGCACGCCTGGCGAGTGCTTCGCACTCGATCGCGAGCAAGCTCGCTCCCACAAGGACTGCGCAATACCTGTGGGAGCGGGCTTGCTCCGGGCGGCGATCCGACGAAGGCTGCCTCACAGGCAACACAGAAACAATTGTCTTACTCGTCGTTACTGCTTCCACGAAACTTGAACAAATCCCGTCGCTGTTTCTTGCTCGGTTTGCCATCGGTGCTCACGCCCAGCGAACCGGCCTTACGCATGGCCGCAGCCGCCTCGCGCTTGGCGATGCTGGCGTCGGTTTCAGCGTAGAGCGCCTGAGCCTCTGGCGCACCACGGCGTACGATCGACAGCGCCTGAACCACCACCGTGCGTTCCTCGAACCCTGCGCGAATCTGAAACTCATCGCCGATCCTCGGTTCCTTACCCGGTTTGCAGCGCTCGCCCCGGCAATGCACCTTGCCGCTTTCAATCGCCGCCTTGGCCAAGGCACGTGTTTTATAAAAACGCGCGGCCCACAACCACTTATCGAGACGGACCTTGTCGTCCTCTTCCTGTTTTTGTGCCACTTGAATTCCTCTCTCAGCCAATAGTCAGAACTGTACTACCGTTTCTGTCGGGCGCAATAACTCGACCCTCCAGCTAGAATGCGATCTTGGCCGGATCACCGGCATGGAGTGATCGAGTGACTACATTTCCGTCTTCATTGACCTCGCCTCAGGGCGGGTGCCAGGGTTGTCAGCAAAGCGAGCCACTGGGCTTCGATTTTGCCTTCGCCTACCAACCGATCGTCGATTTGCGAGACCAGTCGATTTTTGCCCACGAAGCATTGGTACGGGGCCTGGCCGGTGAAGGTGCGCTGTCGGTGCTCAATCAGATCACCGAGGACAACCGCTACCGCTTCGATCAGCTCTGCCGGACCCGAGCCATTGAAGGCGCAGCGAATCTGGGGATGCAGACGCATCTGTCGATCAACTTCATGCCCAACGCCGTGTACCGCCCGGAACTGTGTATTCGCAGCACGCTGGAAGCCGCGAAAAAACACAACTTCCCCATCGACCGGTTGATTTTCGAAACCCTGGAAAGCCAGCACGTAGATAACTATCGCCATTTGACCAATATTCTGCGTGAATACCGCGAATTCGGCTTCAAGACCGCCATCGACGATTTCGGCGCGGGCTACTCGGGGCTCAATCTGCTCGCTGATTTCCAACCGGACCTGATCAAACTCGACATGGCACTGATCCGCGATGTCGACCGTGATCGTGCTCGTCAGGCTATCGTTCGAGGGATTGTCACAATCTGTGCGGAGCTGAACGTTACAGTCATTGCCGAAGGGATCGAAAGCGCCGGAGAACGGGATTTCCTGGCGGACTGTGGAATTTTTCTGATGCAGGGTTACTGGTTCGCCAAGCCCGCATTCAAAGCGTTGGCCCAGGTAACACCTGGGTCCTGGACGCGTTAATCGCCGGTTTTTCCTATTGAAGACATTTGACCATTTGACCGTTGTCGGTCTGCGCGAGTGGGTGGCGCTCCCGGATTTGGGAGTCGCGGGCCTGCGCGCAAAAATCGACACCGGCGCCAGCACCTCCAGCCTGCATGCCACCGATATCGAACCGTTCGAGCGCGACGGGGAACAGTGGGTGCGCTTTACTGCTCACTTGGGCACGGTGGTGCAACTGCGTCACCGGCGCTGCGAAGCCCCCCTGGTGACGATGAAGACCATCAAAAGCTCCAACGGCCACGCGCAGATGCGTTACGTGGTCAGCACCACTCTGGCCCTCGGTGATCGGGTCTGGCGGGTCGAGTTCACTCTCGCCTGCCGCAAGTCCATGCGTTATCGCCTGTTACTCGGTTCAAAAGCCTTGATCGACGGCCAGTTGGTGGTCAATCCAGGCATTAAGTACGTACAAGACAAGCCGGTGTTCCCGGTATCTACCTCCTCCACAGGTGTTGCATGAAGATCGCTGTGCTGTCGCGGAACCCGCGTCTGTATTCCACTCGTCGTCTGGTCGAAGCCGGTACCGAACGTGGCCATGAAATGGTGGTGATCGACACCCTGCGCGCCTACATGAACATCGCCAGCCACAAGCCGCAGATCCACTACCGCGGCAAGCCGTTGGAGGGTTTCGATGCGGTGATCCCGCGGATTGGCGCGTCGGTGACGTTTTATGGCTGCGCGGTGTTGCGCCAGTTCGAAATGATGGGCGTGTTCCCGCTCAATGAATCGGTGGCCATCGCCCGCTCGCGGGACAAACTGCGGTCCCTGCAATTGCTGTCACGCAGAGGGATCGGTTTGCCGGTCACTGGTTTTGCGCACTCCCCGGACGACATTCCCGACTTGATCGAGATGGTCAACGGCGCGCCGCTGGTGATCAAGGTGCTGGAAGGCACTCAGGGCATCGGCGTGGTGATGTGTGAAACGGCGACGGCGGCGGAGTCGGTGATCGAGGCGTTCATGGGCCTGAAGCAGAACATCATGGTTCAGGAATACATCAAGGAAGCCGGCGGGGCGGACATTCGCTGCTTCGTGGTGGGCGACAAGGTGATCGCGGCGATGAAGCGCCAGGCCAAGCCTGGGGAGTTTCGCTCCAACCTGCATCGGGGTGGCACTGCCAGCCTGATCAAGATAACGCCGGAAGAACGCATGACGGCATTGCGTGCGGCGAAGGTCATGGGGTTGGCGGTGGCGGGTGTGGATATCCTTCGTTCCAATCACGGGCCGCTGGTGATGGAAGTGAATTCATCGCCGGGGTTGGAAGGGATTGAAACCACCACCAGCAAGAACGTGGCGGGGATCATCATTGAGCATCTTGAGAAAAATGGTGGGCCGAATATGACGCGCACCAAAGGCAAGGGTTAAGGGTACAAAAGCCGGCTTTTGTGGTGACGGGCAGGCCGCCTTCGCGAGCAAGCCCCACATTTGATCTGTGGCGAACACAATATCAGTGTCTGACACGATCTACTGTGGGAGCGGGCTTGCTCGCGAAGAGGCCTTGAGCCCCAACGACAATGCTGATCTCTTAAACCGCATCCCGCGGCAGCATCAACCCAAGCGGCAATCGCACCCGCGCTTCCAACCCACCACCAGACCGATTGCGCAGCTCAACATTCCCACCATGCATCGAAGCAATCCGCTTCACGATCGCCAAGCCCAACCCGGTCCCCTTCCCGCCCCGGGCTCGGTCACCCCGAGTAAACGGATTGAAGATCGCTTCCAGCTCGGACGGATCAATCCCCGCCCCACGATCCATGACACTCAGCACCACATACGGCGCGCTGGTATCGCCGGACACATAAGCCGCCACCTCAACCCCGCTGCCCGCGTGATGCAAGGCGTTGCCAATCAGGTTGTTCAGCAGCCGCTTCATCGACACCCGACGCAACGGAAACGGCTGAATCGGCTCCAGGCGCAGGCGCACTTTCTCTTCGTTCTGGTTGTACGGCGCCGCGACTTCGCGCACCAGATCGCTCAGGTCCACCTCTTCCACCGACTCGTCGCGACCATCGCGAATGAACGCCAGGAACTGGTCGAGAATCGCGTCCATGTCTTCGATGTCGCGCACCATGTCGTCCGTCAGGTCGCTGTGGTCGCCCATCAGCTCCAGAGACAACCGCAAACGGGTCAACGGTGTGCGCAAGTCGTGAGACACACCGGCCAGCATCAATTCGCGCTCACGCCCCGCCTGTTCGACGTCTTCGGCCATCTGGTTGAAGGCGCGATAGACCTCGGTCATTTCACTCGGCGTGTCGCTGATCGGCAGGCGCACACTGCGACCCTGGCCGAGTTGCCTCGCGGCATAGACCAGACGTTTCAATGGTTGATTGAGCTGGCTGACGAAGATCCACGCCGAGGCAGTGGACAGCAGACCGATAGCGAGGAACCAGCCGAGCACGTTCCAGATTTTCTGGCCGCGCAATGGATGCGGGTAAAGCGGCACTTTCAGCCAGCCGTCACCCAGGCTTGGCGCCCGAACCCACAGGGCTGGCGGCGAATGCATTCGCAATCGGACTTCAGTGTCGGCACCCAGCTCCGCTTGCATCTGCCGCTGATAGATCTCGCTGTAAGGCCAGTGTTGCTCACCTTCCGGCACGCCAGCGCCCACTACCCGGATCAGGGTCGCGGCATCGGCAATCTTCGTACGGTTTTCTTCATCGGCCGCCCAATAGGCGCGTAGCGTCAGGGCGACGCCGTGGCTGTATTGGCGGTCCACCAGCACGTCTTCGTTCATCAACAGATAAACCAGGGTCAGCGCCTTGGAAAACAGCACGACGATCAGCACCAGCCAAAGGGTGCGGGAGAAGAAACTCTGGGGGAACCAAACGGGGGTTTTCATGGATAACCGCTACACACTTGCAGGAGCGAGCGATGCTCGCATATTGCGGATCGCGAGTCTGCGAGCAAGGTCATCTGACCCGTTGCCCGCAAGACCCGCTCCTACAAATCACCGATCACTTGGTGGCGGCGCCATCCGGAACGAACACGTAACCCACGCCCCAGACTGTCTGGATGTAACGCGGTTTGGACGGATCGGGCTCGATCATCCGGCGCAGACGAGAAATCTGTACGTCGATGGAGCGCTCCAGGGCGTCCCACTCGCGGCCACGGGCCAGATTCATCAGCTTGTCGCGGGTCAGTGGCTGACGGGCGTTCATGACCAACGCCTTGAGCACCGCAAACTCACCGGTGGTGAGCATGTGCACTTCGTCGCCGCGTTTGAGCTCGCGGGTGGCCAGGGACAGTTCGTAGTCACCGAAGGTCACGCTTTCGTCTTCGCTGCCCGGTGCGCCCGGCACAGGAGTCGATTGACGACGCAGGACCGCTTTGACACGAGCCATGAGCTCGTCCGGGTTGAATGGCTTGGCCAGGTAATCGTCGGCGCCCAGCTCCAGGCCCTTGATGCGGCTCAGCTCATCGCCCTTGGCGGTCAGCATGATGATGGGGATCTGGTTGTTCGAGGTGCGCAGGCGACGACAAGCGGTCAAGCCGTCTTCGCCGGGCAGCATCAGGTCGAGGACGACCAGGTTGAACACTTCACGCGCCAGCAGGCGATCCATTTGTTCAGTGTTCGGTACGGCGCGGGCGCGGTAACCCTTGCTGACGAAAAAACGTTCCAGCAGGCTGCTCAGCCCTGGATCGTCGTCAACAATAAGAATTTTTTCGCCTTCAGCAATGTTTGCAGTGCTGCTCATTAGATGCTCCTTTGATCTCGGCGCGCATTATGGCGTAGCTGCCGTTATACGCACCGTGTGCATTGTTAGCAGATTTTTCCTTCATCGCCAGAAATCCGGTCTTTATGCCTACAGCCTGCGATGCCCCCGAATGACAGAACGCTGGTTATAATGCGCGGCCTTTTGTGTCAGGCAACGTCTGATCATTACTGTAGGTGGCCGTTTTTTATTTTCATGGCACGGGCAGTAATTGTTCGATTTCACGGGTCAACGGGATACCTGTTGATCCAGGTAGCGGCGCAGGCCAGGCCGCTCAACCAGACTCGCCGAGCCTTTATCTCTGCGCCTGCGAGCCTGCTTTCACAATTTGTCAGGTGGTTTTATGGACAGCATCAACAGCCGCATCGCCCAGGAACTCGGTGTACGCCCACAACAGGTCGAAGCGGCCGTCGCGCTACTCGATGAAGGCTCCACGGTGCCCTTCATCGCCCGCTACCGGAAAGAAGTGACCGGCAGCCTCGATGACATCCAGTTGCGTCATCTGGAAGAGCGTCTGCGCTACCTGCGAGAACTCGACGAACGGCGTATCAGCATCCTTGCCAGCATCCAGGAACAAGGCAAGCTGACCCCGCAACTTGAACGCGATATTAAACTCGCCGACACCAAAACCCGCCTCGAAGACTTGTACCTGCCGTACAAGCAGAAGCGCCGCACCAAGGGCCAGATCGCCCTGGAAGCCGGCCTCGGCGAGCTGGCCGACGGCCTGTTCAACGACCCAACCCTGACGCCAGACGCTGAAGCCGCGCGCTTCATCGATAGCGAAAAAGGCGTCGCCGATGTGAAGGCGGCCCTCGAAGGCGCCAAATACATCCTGATGGAACGTTTCGCCGAAGACGCCGGCCTGCTGGACAAGCTGCGCAGCTACCTCAAGCAGGAAGCCACCCTCAGCGCCCGCGTCATCGCCGGCAAAGAAGAGGAAGGCGCCAAGTTCCGCGACTACTTCGAACACGATGAACCGCTGAAAAGCATGCCGTCGCACCGCGCACTCGCCATTTTCCGTGGCCGCAACGAAGGCATTCTGAGTTCGGCGCTGAAAGTCGGCGACGAACTGCCGGGCACCATGCACCCGTGCGAAGGCATGATCGGCCAGCAATTCGGCATTCAGAACCAGAACCGCGCCGCCGACAAATGGCTGGGCGAAGTGGTGCGCTGGACCTGGAAGGTCAAGCTCTACACCCACCTGGAAACCGACTTGCTGGGCGAACTGCGCGACGGCGCAGAAACCGAAGCGATCAACGTGTTCGCTCACAACCTGCACGACTTGCTGCTGTCGGCGCCGGCTGGCCCGCGTGCCACGCTAGGCCTCGACCCGGGCCTGCGCACCGGTTGCAAGGTGGCCGTGGTCGATTCCACCGGCAAACTGCTGGATCACGCCACGGTTTACCCGCACGTGCCGCACAACAAGTGGGACCAGACCATCGCGATTCTGGCTGCCCTGTGCGCCAAGCATGCAGTGGACCTGATCGCCATCGGCAACGGCACCGCCAGCCGTGAAACCGACAAGCTGGCCGCTGAGCTGATCAAAAAATACCCTGCCATGAAGATGACCAAAGTCATGGTCTCCGAGGCCGGCGCATCGGTTTACTCGGCGTCGGAACTGGCTTCCAAGGAATTCCCGGACCTCGACGTGTCGATCCGTGGCGCGGTGTCGATCGCTCGTCGCCTGCAGGATCCACTGGCTGAGCTGGTGAAGATCGACCCGAAATCCATCGGCGTCGGCCAGTACCAGCACGACGTGTCGCAGCTGAAACTGGCGCGCGGCCTGGACGCTGTGGTCGAAGACTGCGTGAACGCCGTGGGCGTCGACGTGAACACCGCCTCCGTGGCGCTGCTGGCGCGGATCTCCGGCCTCAACGCGACCCTGGCGCAAAACATCGTCAGCCACCGCGACGAACACGGCGCGTTCAAAACCCGCGCGGCACTGAAGAAAGTCGCTCGCTTGGGCGAGAAAACCTTCGAACAGGCCGCTGGCTTCCTGCGCGTCATGAACGGCGACAACCCGCTGGATTCGTCTGCGGTTCACCCGGAAGCCTATCCGCTGGTCCAGCGCATCGCCGCTGAGACCGACCGCGACATTCGCTCACTGATCGGCGACGCCAGCTTCCTCAAGCGTCTTGATCCGAAAAAGTACACCGACGAAACCTTCGGTCTGCCAACAGTCACCGACATCCTGCAAGAACTGGAAAAACCTGGCCGCGATCCACGTCCCGAATTCAAGACCGCCGAGTTCCAGGAAGGCGTCGAAGACCTCAAGGACCTGCAGCTGGGCATGATCCTCGAAGGCGTGGTGACCAACGTGACCAACTTCGGTGCTTTCGTCGACATCGGCGTGCATCAGGACGGTTTGGTGCACATCTCTGCGCTTTCGGAGAAGTTCATCAAGGATCCGCGTGAAGCGGTGAAGGCCGGTGACGTGGTGAAAGTGAAAGTCATGGAAATCGACATCCCGCGCAAACGCGTGGGCCTGTCGATGCGCATGAGCGATACGCCGGGCGAGAAAATCGACGGTGCCCGTGGTGCACGTCCGGGTTCGGCGCCACGCCAGTCCCAGAACACCGCACCGCGTAAGGAAACCACGGCGGCGGTTCCGGCCAACAACGCCATGGCGTCGCTGTTCGCCAACGCCAAGCAGTTGAAGAAACGCTGATGGACATCCCGGCCGGGCTGACCGAAAGCGCTTTTTTCAAGTTGCTGGGGTGTCGCTTGCACAGTCTGGATACCGGGGTGGCGCAAGTCGCCCTCGGGCTTGCGCCAGAACTGCGCAATCGCGGTGGCAAGCTGCACGGCGGGGCCTTGTTCAGTCTGGTGGACATTGCCATGGGGCTGGCCTGTTCCAGCACCCATGGTTTTGACCAGCAGAGCGCGACCATCGAGTGCAAGATCAATTACATTCGCGCCGTCGCAGACGGTGAAGTGATGTGCACGGCGCGGGTGATCCACCCGGGCCGCCGCACACTGGTGGTCGAAGCCGACGTGATGCAAGGCGACAAACTCGTCGCAAAAGCACAAGGCACGTTCGCTGTCCTATAGCTCCCCATCCCCAATTTGAGTTAATTTCGGCGCTGTGACCGCAGCGTCGGAGTTTCCTGTGGGAGCGGGCTTGCTCGCGAAGGCGGTGTGCCAGACGACTTAAGTGCCGACTGACACGCCCTCTTCGCGAGCAAGCCCGCTCCCACAGGGATTGTGGCGATCCAAAACCAGGCGACAACGCCAGTTTCAACTTCACCCTTGTAGACCGTCTTGCCCACCCCCATATTGGGGCGACTGACGCGTGAAGGAATCCAACTTGAGCGAACTTCTCAACCGCCGCCTGGCTCTGCTCGGCGAGCGCGCTAACCTCTCTCTGCTCGAACAGTGCCTTCACGGCATCGAACGTGAATGCCTGCGCGTGACCGGCGAAGGTCGCCTGGCGCAAACGCCGCACCCGGAAGAATTGGGTTCCGCGCTGACCAACGAACAAATCACCACCGACTATTCCGAGTCGCTGCTGGAGTTCATCACGCCCGCCCTGCCCGACCCGGCGGATACGCTGGCGAGCCTGGACAAGATCCACCGTTTTGCCTACAGCAAGCTCGGCAACGAGTACCTGTGGAGTCCATCGATGCCGTGCCCGTTGCCGGCCGAGGAAGACATCCCGATTGCCTATTACGGCACCTCCAACATCGGTCAGCTCAAGTACGTCTACCGCAAGGGCCTGGCCCTGCGCTACGGCAAGACCATGCAGTGCATCGCCGGGATTCACTACAACTTTTCCCTACCGGAAAAGCTCTGGCCGCTGCTTAAAGAGGCTGAAGGCTTTGTCGGCACCAACCGTGACTATCAGTCGTCGGCCTACATCGCGCTGATCCGTAACTTCCGCCGCTACAGCTGGCTGCTGATGTACCTGTTCGGTGCTTCGCCTGCGCTGGACGCCGGTTTCCTGCGTGGCCGCTCGCATCAGTTGGAACAACTGGACCCGGACACCTTGTACTTGCCGTACGCTACCAGCCTGCGCATGAGTGACCTGGGTTACCAGAGCAACGCCCAGGCCGGTTTGACGCCGTGCTACAACGACTTGGCGAGCTACACCGACAGCCTGCGCAAAGCGGTCGCAACGCCTTACGCGCCGTACGTCGAAATCGGCACGCATCAGGACGGTGAGTGGGTTCAGCTCAACACCAACATCCTGCAGATCGAAAACGAGTACTACTCCAACATTCGCCCGAAACGCGTGACGTACACCGGCGAACGGCCGATTCAGGCGCTGGTGGCCCGTGGCATTCAGTACGTTGAAGTGCGTTGCCTGGACATCAACCCGTTCCTGCCGATGGGCATCGACCTGCCGGAGTCGCGGTTCCTCGATGCGTTCCTGCTGTATTGCGCGCTGAACGACAGCCCGCTGCTGACCAACACCTCGTGCGGCAACGCGACCTCGAACTTCCTCAGCGTGGTCAAGGAAGGTCGCCGCCCGGGCCTGCAACTGCAACGCGACGGTCATCCGGTGGACCTGAAAGAATGGGCCGGCGAGTTGCTGGAGAAGATTGCACCACTGGCGGCGATGCTGGATCAGAGTCATGGCGGCGATGCGCATAGCAAGGCGCTGGACGTGCAATTGGAGAAGATCAAGGATCCGTCCCGCACACCGTCGGCCCAAGTATTGGCGGCGATGGCTGAGCATAAGGAAAGCTTTGCTCAGTTCTCCCTGCGTCAGAGCCGCGCGCATGCGGAGTTTTTCCGCAGCGAGCCGCTTTCAAGCGAAGACCAGGCGAAATTTGAAGACCGGGCAGGTTCGTCGCTGGCTGAACAGGTCGAGCTGGAGCAGAACGAGGTGGGCGATTTCGATGTGTTTGTCGGGTCGTATCAGGCGAGTATTTTGGCAATCAGCAACTAAGCGGCGCCTGTCAAAAGATCGCAGCCTTCGGCAGCTCCTTGGGACGGTGCCAGGGTTGCGATTTTTTTTTGCCCGCACCACGCAATTTTGAATTCGCACGCTACCTTTGTAGGAGCTGCCGCAGGGATCTTTTGATCCTTTAGAATTTTCTGCTCATAAGCTCATTCGAAAAAGTTATTTATTTTCCGATTCTTATATCACTTAGTCTCCTTTTCACGCCGACTCTCGGTCGCCTGACAAGGAGCTTCTCAATGAAACTGATTTTCCCCCTTCGCCTGCTGGCGGCCGCGTCTCTGGCTGCGGTGAGTTTCTTTGCCCAGGCGGCTGACGTCACCGTCGCCTACCAGACCACCGTAGACCCGGCGAAAGTCGCCCAGGCCGACGGCGCGTACGAAAAAGCCACCAACGCCAAGATCGACTGGCGCAAATTCGACAACGGCGCCGACATCATCGCCGCCATCGCTTCCGGCGACGTGCAGATCGGTTACCTCGGTTCCAGCCCCCTGACGGCGGCGATCACCCGTAAAGTCCCGGTAGAAACCTTCCTCATCGCCACGCAGATCGGCGCCGCTGAAGCCCTGGTTGCCCGCGACGGTTCCGGGATCAAGACCCCACAAGACCTGATCGGCAAGAAAATCGCCGTGCCGTTCGTGTCCACCGGTCACTACAGCCTGTTGGCCGCGCTGAAGCACTGGAACATCGATCCATCGAAAGTCACCGTCCTCAACCTTGCCCCGCCAGCCATCATTGCTGCGTGGAAACGCGGTGACATCGACGCCACTTACGTTTGGGACCCAGCCCTCGGCGTGGCCAAGGAAAATGGCAAAGTGCTGATCACCTCCGGTGAACTGGCCAAGTTCGGCGCACCAACCTTTGATGCCTGGATCGTGCGTAAAGACTTCGCCGAGAAGCACCCGGAAATCGTCACCGCGTTCGCCAAGGTGACCCTCGATGCCTACGCCGACTACCGCAAAGACCCGAAAGCCTGGCTCGCCAACCAAAGCAACGTCGACAAGCTGGTGAAACTCTCCGGCGCCAAGGCCAGCGACATTCCGTTGCTGCTGCAAGGCAACGTCTTCCCGCTGGCGGCTGATCAGGTGATCACCCTCGGCGCGCCGACCACCAAGGCCATCACCGACACCGCCGCGTTCCTGAAAGAACAAGGCAAGGTTGAAGCCGTGCTACCGGACTACGCCCCCTACGTCAGCGCCAAATACATCACCAACTGATCGGAGTTAACCGCGATGGCTTTGCTTCAGCTGGAGCGCATCAGCGCACAGTACCCATGCAGCCCCGAACCGGTACTGGCGGATATATCCCTGAGTCTTGGGCCCCAGCAGTTGCTGGTCGCCCTCGGCCCGTCCGGCAGTGGCAAGACCTCGCTGTTGAACCTGATTGCCGGTTTCGTCGAGCCCAGCGCCGGGCGCATCACCCTTGATGGCGTGCCCGTCAAAGGCCCGAGCGCCGAACGCGGCGTAGTGTTCCAGGACGATGCCCTGCTGCCCTGGCAGGACGTGCTGGCCAACGTTGGTTTCGGTCTGGAACTGGCTGGTATTCCCCGGGACAAACGCGAAATCCGCGCCCGGGAAATGCTCGCGCTGGTCGACCTTTGCGGTTTCGAAAACCGCCGGATCTGGCAGCTCTCGGGTGGCCAGAGGCAGCGTGTCGGCTTGGCCCGTGCCCTCGCCGCCGACCCCCGGGTGTTGCTGATGGACGAACCCTTCGGCGCCCTCGATGCCTTCACCCGCGAACAGATGCAGGAGTTGCTGCTGCAAGTCTGGCAGCGCACCGCAAAACCCGTATTTCTGATTACTCACGACATCGAAGAAGCGGTGTTTCTCGCCACGGACCTGATTCTGCTGGCGCCTAATCCTGGGCAAATCGTTGAGCGCCTGAGCCTGGATTTCGGTCAACGTTATGCCGCTGGGGAGTCGGCTCGATCGATCAAGTCAGACCCGCGCTTTATCGAAACCCGCGAACACGTGCTTGCCAAAGTGTTCTCCCAACGCAGCGCCGCCCAGCGGCAGGAGACCGTATGAGCAGCTATGAGATTCCGGTCGTCACGGTCAAACCGCACTCTACGGTGATTCCTGTTCGACGCAGCCTCAGTACTCGCTGGATCAGTCTGCTGACACTCGTCGCGCTCGTGGTCATTTGGTGGGCCGTCACCGCCACAGGAATGATCGAACCACTGTTCCTGCCGCCACCCTCCGCCGTACTGCAAAAAGGCTGGCTGCTGGTGACCACCGGCTACATGGATTCAACGTTGTGGCAGCACCTTGGCGCGAGTCTCAGCCGAATCGGTCTGGGCCTGGGCTTCGCGGTGCTGACCGCCGTGCCCGTTGGAATCGCCATCGGCCACAACCGCATTGCCCGCGGCATTCTCGATCCGCTGATCGAGTTCTACCGCCCTATCCCACCGCTGGCTTATCTGCCGCTGATCGTGATCTGGTGCGGCATCGGTGAGCTGTCGAAAGTCTTGCTGATCTACCTCGCGATCTTCGCCCCGATCGCCATCGCTACGGCGACCGGCGTGCGCACGGTTGACCCGGCCAAATTGCGCGCGGCGCAGTCGTTAGGCGCGACCCGGGCGCAGTTGATTCGCCATGTGATTCTGCCGAGCGCCTTGCCGGACATTTTGACCGGTGTGCGGATTGGCCTGGGTGTGGGTTGGTCGACACTGGTCGCCGCCGAATTGATCGCCGCCACTAGCGGTTTGGGCTTCATGGTGCAGTCGGCCGCGCAGTTCCTGGTCACCGATGTGGTGGTGCTGGGGATTCTGGTGATCGCGCTGATCGCCTTCGCCATGGAGATGGGCTTGCGCGCCCTGCAACGCAAACTGGTGCCGTGGCATGGCCAGGCACACTGAAGCATTTGAATGTAGGAGCAACTGCCTTGATACCCCCTTTTTTTGGATCAACCCTGTAGGAGCTGTCGAGTGAAACGAGGTTGCGATCTTTTGATCTTGCTCTCTAAAAACAACATCAAAAGATCGCAGCCTTCGGCAACTCCTACAGGTGCGGTGTCGTTCACAAAATTCATGTACGGCCTCCAGAATTGAAGAGAACACCATGAGCAACCTGACCATCGTCCCCTTAAGCTATGCCCTCGGCGCACACATCAGCGGCGTCGACATCAGCCAGCCGCTGAACCTGGAACAGCGCGACGCCATCGAGCAGGCGCTGCTCAAACATCAAGTGTTGTTCTTCCGCGATCAGCCGATCACACCGCAGCAACAGGCGCGTTTCGCCGCCAATTTCGGCGACCTGCACATTCACCCGATTTACCCAAATGTGCCGGAACAGCCCGAAGTGCTGATCCTCGACACCGCCGTCACCGACGTGCGTGACAACGCGATCTGGCACACCGACGTGACCTTCCTGCCGACCCCGGCCCTGGGCGCGGTGCTCAGCGCCAAGTTGTTGCCGGAGTTTGGTGGCGACACGTTGTGGGCCAGCGGTATTGCGGCGTATGAAGCGTTGTCCGCGCCGATGAAAACCTTGCTCGAAGGGCTGACGGCTACCCACGATTTCACCCGCTCGTTCCCGCTGGAGCGCTATGGCAACACGCCGCAAGCCTTGGCCCAGTGGGAGGAAGCGCGCAGAAAAAATCCGCCGCTGTCACACCCGGTGATTCGCACTCATCCGGTGAGCGGACGCCGGTCGTTGTTCGTCAATGAAGGCTTCACGTCGAAGATCAACGAACTGTCGGAAACCGAAAGCGAGGTGATTCTGAAGTTTCTGTTTGCCCACGCGACACGGCCGGAATTTACCATTCGCTGGCGCTGGCAGAAGGACGACGTGGCGTTTTGGGATAACCGCGTGACACAGCATTACGCCGTGGATGATTACCGGCCGGCTCGGCGGGTGATGCAGCGGGCGACGGTGTTGGGGGATGTGCCGTTTTTTCGGTAATCCAGGGAGTTTTTTTACTAACTTTGATGGCCCCTTCGCGAGCAAGCCCGCTCCCACATTAGACCGCGTTCTTACTGAACAACTCGGTCTAATGTGGGAGCGGGCTTGCTCGCGAAAGCGGTCTGTCAGGCGCCAAAGGATCCAGCGCCGAACACTTACTCAGCCGTCGACGGCTTCTCCCAAAGATTGACCCCGCCCTCTTGGGCAAACCGGTCAATTTCCGCCAGCTCTTCAGCGCTAAAGCTCAAATTTTTCAACGCCCCGACGTTCTCGATAATCTGCTCGGGCCGGCTCGCACCGATCAGCGCCGACGTCACGCGCGGATCGCGTAACGTCCACGCCAATGCCAGCTGCGCCAGACTCTGACCGCGACGCTTGGCGATCTCATTCAGCGCACGCACATGAGCGATGTTGGCTTCGGACAGGTGCGCCGTCTGCAACGAACCACCCCCCGGACGATTGACCCGCGCATCAGCCGGCACACCATTCAGGTACTTGTCGGTCAACAACCCCTGAGCCAGCGGCGTAAACGCAATCACGCCCGTACCGAGTTCGTCCGTCGTATCCAGCAGGTCTTTTTCCACCCAACGATTGAGCAGGTTGTAAGCCGGTTGGTGAATCAGCAACGGGACCTTCCACTCTTTCAGCAGCGCGGCCATTTCACGGGTTTTAACCCCCGAGTACGAGGAGATACCGATGTACAACGCCTTGCCCTGTTGTACCGCGGCGGCCAGTGCGCTGGCGGTTTCTTCCAGCGGCGTGTCCGGGTCGAAGCGGTGGGAGTAGAAGATGTCCACGTAGTCCAGGCCCAGACGCTGCAGGCTCTGATCAAGGCTGGCCAGCACGTATTTGCGCGAACCGCCGCCCTGACCATAAGGGCCGGCCCACATGTCCCAACCGGCCTTGCTGGAGATAATCAGCTCGTCGCGATACTGCTTGAAGTCTTCACGCAGCAAACGACCGAAATTGATCTCGGCGCTGCCATACGGCGGGCCGTAGTTGTTGGCCAGGTCGAAATGGTTGATGCCCAGATCAAACGCGGTACGCAGCAACGAACGCTGAGTGTCGATCGGCGTGCTGTCGCCGAAGTTGTGCCACAGGCCCAGAGACAGTGCGGGCAGCACCAGCCCGCTGCGCCCCACGCGGCGGTAAGGGATGGAGTCGTAGCGGTTTTCGGCAGCGGTGTAGGTCATCGAATCCTCTCTTGTCTGTCTTGAAGTTGGTATCGACTGCTTCGCAAGTTGCCCAGCATACGCCCAGACAAACGCCGATGGACCTTGGACTCGAGAAAATGCTGAAACGTTTCACAACATTTACGCCGACAACTCACGCAGGGCGGCGGCAGCCAAAAAGCCAGACCTTGAGCTGTACCGCTGATCCCGCCTGACTGTTTGATCGATACGTTCAAGCAACTGCTCAGGCAGCGTGGCATTGAAGCGCACCGACTTGCCGAAGTAAGGCGTGATATCGAATTCGACCACACCCCACACGCCGCCTGCGTAATCAGGGTTATCAAGATGAGCGTCAATCTCACGCACCTGCGGCAGTGGATCGCCATCGGCCACCAAGCCTTCGTAGTGCAACGACAGCGCTTCCTTCACGTTTTCAAATGCCTGCGCCACAGTACCGCCTGCGGAGAAGCAACCCGGCACGTCCGGGATAATTACTCCGTATTCTGAGTCGGCATCCTTGTGCAGAACGACCGGGAATTTCATTTCGGTAAGTCCTTCCTGTGATGTGGCCCGCTTGGGGCTTTCGTATTCGGTGTCGGGTCTCATTTCAGACCCGCCTGTTTCAATATGCTGTTGATCGTTCCTTTCGGAAGATCCGAGTCCGGGTGCTTTATCGTCACCCTGCCTGGCTTGCACGGATGCTTGTACTGATGATGGCTGCCTTTCACGGCCACCAGATACCAACCATCCTCCTCGATCATCCTGATCATTTCCCGACTTCGCATCACCTTCGTCCTTGTGGGCAGCATCTGCTGCGCACACTACGCGACGAAGCTTCATGTCAATACACACCATACACACTCTGATAAATATTAGCCTATCGTGCATCGGCCTGATTTCCCTATAGACCAGCGGCTACTGTGCCCCCGCAAACACGTCCCCCAACCAATCCACAAACACCCGAACCCGTGGCGACATGTGTCGGTTGTGCGGATACAACACCGAAACCGGCATCGGCGGTGGCGGCGTTTCGATCAGGACTTCCTGCACCAAGCCCTGGGAAATCTGCGTTTCCATTCGGTAATGCGGGCACTGGATCAGCCCCAACCCGGCAATCGCCGACGCCGCATAAATTTCCGCGCCGAATACTGAAAGCGCGCCATCGATAGCCACTTCCTTCAGTTCGCCATCAACCATGAATTCGAAGGGAAACAACGCAAGAGCGAAGAGCAGATCCAGAGCTTTGCCAAGATGGCCCCGCTGGAACGTTTGGCTCAGCCAGAAGACATCGCCCGCGTTGTGTCTTTCCTGGTCGGTCCTGATTCGGCGTGGGTCAACGGGCAAATCCTGCGCGTTAACGGTGGGTTGGTTTGAGCACGTGGCGCGCAGCGACGCCTATGCTCGATAGAACGGGGTGCGGACAATCCTGCAAGGACGCCTGACACCCAAAATCAGGAGCACACACCATGCACACCACCATCATCATCACCTTCGGCCTGATCCTGCTGGCGCTGATGTTGTTCATCGGCGAAAAAATCGGCTTCAGCCAACAGACACTGACCTACAGCTTCGTGGTCTTGTGGCTGGCGCTGACGTTGATCAACGGCGCCGTTGGCATGGTCACTGCCGGCCAGTCACTGAGTTCGGAACTGATGATCGGCACGGTGGTGTTCAGTGTGCCGGTGGCGGCGCTGGTGCTGTTCATGGTGTTGAGCGCCGAGACCTGAAAAAGGCCCGGCGCCACCGGTTCTCGATCAACGCACCAAATGCAAAAACTGCATGTGCCGTTCGTACTGATCGAGGATGTCGTTGATGATCTGCTCCTTGGTGTAACCCACCAGATCGTAGTCCTGACTGCCCTCTGCAAGATGCACTTCAGCCCGGTAATAACGACGGTTGTTGAGTTCCTTGGAACCCATGCCGCCACGGGCAAACGACGGCGTGAAATAGCCACGCATCTGCACTTGATAGATAAACGGATGCTCCTCGCCGTGACCGATTTCCAGGCTGACATTGTCGTTGGCCGGGTCCGGCTGAGTGACCACGTTTAAACCCTTCTCGACGAATACTGCCGTCACTTCTTCAATCGCCGGACGTACCGTCGTTTCGAGGAAGCGATAGACCTCATCCCGCGACGGGAAATGCACCGCCTGACTCAAGCGCTGACGCCAGCCACCACGGCGTGAACCGGAGACCGGTGCCAGCGAATGCAGTTGCGCGATCTGCTTCTGCGACTCCAGGTAGAACGCCTTGTGCAGCCCCCACATCATCAGCAGCAAGATCATCGAGAACGGCAACGAGGTCAGCACCACCGCTGACTTCAGCGCATCGATGCTGCCGGAAAACAGCAGCGCACTGGTCACCAACGCGGTCATTGCGCCCCAGAACACTCGCAGCCATTTCGGCCCGTCTTCATCGGGATTGCCGCCCTTGGCAGACAGCGTCGACAGCACCACGGTGCCGGAGTCGGCAGACGTCACGAAGAACACGAAACTGATGAACACCGTGACCGCGATGACGGTTTTGCTCCACGGGTAGGTTTCCAGCAGCAAGTAGAGGGTCATCGACGGGTTATCGATGGCCGACATGCCGAGGGCGCTCATGCCGTGATTGAGGACTTGATCGATGGCGCTGTTGCCGAAGATCGACATCCACGCGAGGGTGAAGCCGAGCGGGATCAGCAGCACGCCAAAGACGAATTCGCGGATGGTCCGGCCACGGGAAATCCGTGCGATGAACAGGCCCACGAACGGCGACCATGCGATCCACCAGGCCCAGTAGAACACCGTCCAACCGCCCAGCCAGTCGCTCGGTTTGTCGTAGGCGTACAGGTCGAAACTCTTCATCGGCAAGGCGCCGAGGTAGTCACCGATGTTCTGGATCAGAGTGTTGAGCAGGTGCTGGGTCGGGCCGGCGAACAATACGAACAGCAACAGCGCGCAGGCCAGCAGCATGTTGATGTCAGACATCACGCGCACGCCTTTATCGACACCGGACACCGCGACGATGATCGCCGCGCCCATCATCAGCGTGATCAGGCCGACCTGAATCCACTGGGTGTGAGCGATGCCGAACAGGTAGTCCAGACCCGAGTTGAGGTGCAACACGCCAAAGCCCATGTCGGCACCGAGGCCGAACACCGTGGCGATGATGCCGAAGCCGTCCACCGCGTAACCGATGGGGCCGTTGATGCGCTTGCCGATCAGCGGATAGAGCGCCGAACGTAGGGCCAGCGGCAGGTTGTGACGGTAGGCAAAATAAGCCAGCGCCATGCCAACAAAGGCGAACACGCCCCAGCCGTGCAGGCCCCAGTGCAAAAACAGAATCTGCATCGCCTGACGCGCCGCATCCGCCGTGCCGGCTTCGCCTTGCGGGGGTTGCGCCAGGTGTGTCAGCGGTTCGGACACGCAAAAAAAGAACAGCGTGATGCTGATCCCGGCGGCGAACAGCATGCCGGCCCAGGACAGGTAACTGAATTCGGGCTCGTCGTGGTCGGCACCGAGCTTGATCTTGCCGTAGCCGGACAAGGCGGTGACCACCACGAAGACCAGATACAGGGTCATCGCGAGCATGTAGTACCAGCCGACCGTGTTGGCCGCCCAGTTCTGCGCTTCCAGAAGCCAGGCGCCGGCTTGTTCAGGCATGGCGATGACGATGATGCCGAACAGCAAAATGAACGTCGCCGAAAAGTAAAACACCGGCGGATTCATGCGGACCTGACCGCTAGCGGGGGTGGGCGATGCACTCATGAAAGATGCACCTCAAGGGGGTGAAACAGGGCAATCAGTAACGGACTCGGCATAGGCAAGCCTCCTGTTGTGAGCGGGCAGCAAACCGGCGGTTTAACTTGAATGAGCGTTCAAGTTAAACATGAATAGGGTGCTAAGGACTAATCGCAAGGCTCGGCGGTACTGTTCGTACGCTAGCTCAAGGAAGGGTATGACGTGGGGTTCGGGGGATTTTGTAGGAGCTGTCGAGTGAAACGAGGCTGCGATCTTTTGATCTTGATCTTAAAAAAGCAAAGTCAAAAGATCGCAGCCTCGTTTCACTCGACAGCTCCTACACAGCTCCTACAGCCAACGAAGACTGTTTATCAGTCACCAAAAAGCCGGGGGCTTACTTCTGCGTCCCATCATCATGCTGCAGATTCGCCTGAGTCAGGTTGCTCCCCGCCGGCACGCTGCGGGTCAGCCAGACATTGCCGCCAATGGTCGAGCCCTTGCCGATGGTGATCCGCCCCAGAATCGTCGCACCGGCATAGATCACCACGTCATCCTCGACAATCGGATGTCGCGGTTGCCCCTTCTGCAACTGACCGTCTTCATCCGCCGGGAAGCGCTTGGCGCCCAACGTCACGGCCTGATAAATCCGCACGCGCTCGCCGATGATGGCGGTCTCGCCGATCACCACACCCGTCCCGTGATCGATGAAGAAGCTGCGACCAATCTGCGCGCCAGGGTGAATGTCGATGCCGGTCGCCGAGTGTGCGATTTCCGCGCTGATCCGTGCCAGCAGCGGCAATCCGGCGCGGTACAAATGGTGGGCCAGGCGATGGTGAATCACCGCCAGAATCCCCGGATAGCACAGCAACACTTCATCGACACTGCGAGCCGCCGGATCGCCGTGATAGGCCGCCAGCACGTCGGTGTCGAGCAGACTGCGCAGCCCCGGCAATGCGAGGGCGAAGTCCTGAATGATCTGAATGGTCTTGGCCTCGACTTCAGTGTCGGCCTGAGCACTGTGGCGAGCGGCGTAGCGCAATTCGAGTCGCGCCTGAGCCAGCAACGCGTTCAACGCAACGTCCAGCGTGTGGCCGACGTAGAAGTCTTCACTCTCCTCGCGCAAATCCACCGGCCCCAGGCGCATCGGGAACAATGCGCCGCAGAGGGCTTCGAGAATCTCTGCCATGGCCGCTCGGGAAGGCAACTCGCGACCGCCCTGTTCGGTGCTGGCGCGGCCATTTTGTACCCGCCACTGATCACGCGCCGTGCGCAGTTGGCTGACGATGGTCTGCAGTTGCCAATGACTGGAACGCTCGCTCACGGTAAAAACTCCTCACGGGCGGCCGGACTGTCTGGCCGCGTTAACCGCGATTACTTTACGGCATGGTCTGGAAGCCGAATTAAGAACCGATTGTGCTGTGCTCAGCACTTTTTGGCATAAGGCGATTGGCAGTTGCCCCGCAAAATAGGCGTGCCTATAGTCCTGTCATCTCCCTCCGCCAGTACGGACCCCATGATCAAACAACAGCTTGCCCGCTTTAACCGCCTCGACCTGCTCGGTCATCCTACCGCCCTGGAAAAACTCGAACGCCTGTCGGCCTGGTTGGGCCGCGATGTATACGTCAAGCGTGATGACCTGACGCCGCTGGCGATGGGCGGCAACAAGCTGCGCAAGCTCGAATACCTGGCGGCCGATGCACTGGCACAAGGCGCCGACACCTTGATTACCGCTGGTGCGCTTCAGTCCAACCACGTGCGCCAGACTGCCGCCATTGCGGCCAAGCTTGGCCTGGGCTGCGTAGCCCTGCTGGAAAATCCCTTGGGTACCGACGACGCTAACTATGTCGGTAACGGCAATCGACTGTTGCTGGACCTGTTCGATGCCAAGGTCGAGCTGGTGGAAAACCTCGACAACGCCGACGAGCAATTGCAGGCTCTGGCCGACCGTCTACGCAACAACGGCAAGAAGCCGTATCTGGTGCCGATTGGTGGCTCCAACGCATTGGGCGCTTTGGGTTATGTGCGCGCCGGGCTGGAATTGGCCGAGCAGATCAAGGACACCGGGCTGACATTCGCGGCCTTGGTTCTGGCTTCGGGCAGCGCCGGGACCCATAGCGGTCTGGCGTTGGGGTTGAGTGAAGCACTGCCGGATTTGCCAGTGATTGGTGTCACGGTTTCTCGCAGCGATGAAGATCAGCGACCGAAAGTCCAGGGGCTCGCCGAGCGCACTGCCGAGCTGTTGGGTGTGAGCCTGCCAGAGAATTTCAAGGTCGAGTTGTGGGACGAGTATTTCGGCCCGCGCTACGGCGAACCGAATGCCGGGACGTTGGCAGCCGTGAAGCTGGTGGCGAGTCAGGAAGGGCTGTTACTGGACCCGGTCTACACTGGCAAGGCCATGGCCGGGTTGCTCGATGGCATCGGCCGCCAGCGCTTCAACGACGGCCCGATCATCTTCCTGCACACCGGCGGGGCGCCGGCGTTGTTTGCCTATACAAGTTTTTTGTAAGGATCGAAGATTAAAAGATCGCAGCCTGCGGCAGCTCCTACATTGATCGGCGTTAATCCGGAATTTGCGCCGGGCATGATCCATGTAGGAGCTGCCGCAGGCTGCGATCTTTTCGAAGGCTACTTATATTCTAAAAAAGAATAACAAACTTTATATTTATTATTTTCCAATCTAAAAGCACCGTCATATAGTCGCGCCGCAGGCGAATTTGCAGCGAGACGCATACGCTGCTTTAGGGCAGGATATCGCAGTCGTCCAAATCCCGATTTTGCCAACATTCCTAAAAGCGTCTTCATAAGAAAACACAGGGGCTTGTCATGAATTTTTCCGCACTACGACGAAATCTGCTGGTAGGTTCGCTGGGCCTGGCGCTGAGCGCCGGTCTGCTGGGGCAAGCGGTTGCCGGTGAGCAGCTGCAAAAAATCAAAGACGCTGGCGTGATCAACGTTGGCCTGGAAGGCACTTACCCACCGTTCAGTTTCGTCGACGCCGACGGCAAGCTGGCCGGCTTCGAAGTCGAGTTTTCCGAAGCCCTGGCCAAAGAGCTGGGCGTGAAGGTCAAACTGCAACCGACCAAATGGGACGGCATCCTCGCGGCGCTGGAATCCAAACGTCTGGACGCCGTGATCAACCAGGTGACCATCTCCGAAGAGCGCAAGAAGAAGTATGACTTCTCCGAACCGTACACCGTTTCCGGGATTCAGGCGCTGGTGCTGACCAAGAAGGCTGCGGAGCTGAACATCAAGTCTGCCGCCGATCTGGCCGGCAAAAAAGTCGGTGTAGGCCTGGGCACCAACTACGAGCAGTGGCTCAAGGACAATCAGCCAAAAGCCATCATCAAGACCTATGACGATGATCCGACCAAGTTCCAGGATCTGCGCGTCGGCCGCATCGACGCCATTCTGATCGACCGCCTCGCCGCGCTGGAATACGCCAAGAAGGCCAAGGACACCACCGCCGCCGGCGAAGCGTTCTCCCGCCAGGAAGCCGGCATCGCCCTGCGCAAAGGCGAGCCTGAGCTGCTGGCCGCGGTGAACAAGGCCATCGACAAGCTGCGTGCCGACGGTACGCTGAAAAAGCTTTCGGAAAAATACTTCAGCGCTGACGTCACTAAATAATGGAAGAAGCTTTCCAACTCGCGCTGGATTCCGCGCCCTTTCTGCTGAAGGGCGCGTACTACACAGTCATCTTGAGCCTGGGCGGGATGTTCTTCGGCCTGGTGATGGGGTTTGGTCTGGCGTTGATGCGCCTGTCGCGCTTCAAACTGGTGAGCTGGATCGCCCGCATCTACGTATCGTTTTTTCGCGGCACGCCGTTGTTGGTGCAACTGTTCGTGATCTATTACGGCTTGCCGCAATTGGGCATCGAACTTGATCCGCTACCGGCAGCCCTGATCGGCTTCTCACTGAACATGGCGGCCTATGCCTGCGAAATCCTGCGTGCCGCGATCAGTTCCATCGAGCGCGGTCAGTGGGAAGCCGCCGCGAGTATCGGCATGACCCGTGCGCAGACCCTGCGCCGGGCCATCCTGCCGCAAGCGATGCGCACGGCTCTGCCACCGCTGGGCAACAGCTTCATTTCGCTTGTGAAGGACACCGCGCTGGCAGCCACTATTCAGGTGCCGGAACTGTTCCGTCAGGCGCAGCTGATTACCGCCCGAACCTTTGAAATTTTCACCATGTACCTTGCCGCCGCGCTGATCTACTGGGTTCTGGCCACGGTGCTTTCGCACCTGCAGAACCAGTTGGAAGCACGGGTCAATCGGCACGACCTGGAGTCCTGACCCAATGATTGTCGTGGAAAAACTGACAAAGCAGTTCAAGGGTCAAGTGGTGCTCAACGGCATCGATCTGCAAGTGAAGGAAGGCGAGGTGGTGGCAATCATCGGGCCTAGCGGCTCGGGTAAAACCACGTTCCTGCGTTGCCTGAATTTCCTGGAAGAACCCACCAGCGGCCGGATCAAGGTCGGTGACATCGAGATCGATGGCAGCCGTCCGCTGAACCAGCAGCAAGGCCTGGTGCGACGTTTGCGCCAGCACGTGGGTTTCGTGTTCCAGAACTTCAACCTGTTCCCTCATCGCACCGCCCTGGAAAACGTTATCGAAGGCCCGATCATCGTAAAGAAGATCCCGCACGCCGAAGCCGTTGCCTTGGGTAAAAAGCTGATGGCCAGGGTCGGCCTGGCGGGCAAGGAAGACGCTTACCCGCGACGCCTGTCCGGTGGTCAGCAACAGCGTGTGGCGATTGCCCGCGCGCTGGCGATGGAGCCGGAAGTGATTCTGTTCGACGAACCCACCTCAGCCCTCGACCCGGAGCTGGTGGGTGAAGTGCTGGCAACCATCCGCAGCCTCGCCGAAGAGCGACGCACCATGGTCATCGTCACCCACGAAATGGGCTTTGCCCGGGACGTGGCGAACCGCGTGGTGTTTTTCGACAAAGGTGTGATCGTCGAACAAGGCGAAGCCAAGGCGCTGTTTGCCAATCCGAAAGAAGAGCGGACGAAGCAGTTTCTCAGCAAGTTCCTGAATAACGCTCACCACTGAAACATCGCTTCACTACTTGTCAACTTCCATGGACGGAAGTGACAACCACCCCTACTAACAAAACCTCTCGATATATTCTCTTCTCTTATTCATCCATCCGAACAATAGATAATTTTTTATTGCTGCGTGCGGTACATATATATGTCCTGCAACAGAATAACCTCGCCTAAAATTCGCCAAACCCAGCGCCCTCACCGAGCCGGTCTTCGCCGTCAGCAACGCACTAGAAGCCCGTAAAATAACGTCAAGTTCGACAGAGCGGTGCAGCTTATTAACTTCAACGCGTAGGATTTTTCTGAATAACACTAGATCCAATACTTAACTAGCCAGCTCTATTGACACCTATTCAAGCGCACTCTTATCTAGTCTCCAACAGGCGTTTAACCTCGCACTCATTCACTGTTTAATTTCACACACAGTGAACAGTTTTGTTGCTCGGTAATTCACGCCTTTCGAACTTTCAGAAACGGACTTTCGCTGCAAGGCTTCAAGGAGAAACCCCATGACAAGCACTTCGAACAAACCCGAACTTGCCGCCCCGACCCTGGCGCAATCTCACAAGACCTGCATCAACATCACCTCGGCGGCGCACTTGCTGATCGATGTGGCGCCCTACTCCGGCATGGACGAAGGCGACCTGATCGAATTGTTCTGGGACAACTGCTACGTGGCCTCCAGAGTGCTGACGGCCGACGATGTCGGTCAACCGGTCCAACTGCGTGTACCCGAGAGCTTCATCGCCAATGGCACCTCACGCATCCGCTACCGGATCATGCAGATCGGGCAAGGACCAACCCTTTCAGCCACCAGACGAGTGCAAATCAAACTCGACTGCCCCGGCGGCCAACCGTCTGCGCTGTGCGGCGATGAAAACCAGAGTCTGGAGCCCGTGAATATCCCCGAGACCATTCGCCGTCAGGGGGTCAATCCGAACCAGGTCAAGCGCGGCGTTCCGCTGACCATCGAGCCTTACCTGAACATGGCCGCCGACGACGAAATCACCCTGCGCTGGGGCGATGTGCGCATGGATCTGCCACGACTCAAGGCCGGCGATGTCGGCCAGCCGATCCAGGTCTGGGTGCCGCCGGCGATCATTCTCGAAGCCGGCGAAGACCTGCGGCTGGAAGTGACTTACTGCATCCTCGACCGGGTGGGTAACAACTCCCGCTGGGCACCACCGCGCCGGCTGAAAATCGGTTGCGCCAATCCGTATTTGAAGGCCCGGCCGAAAGAACTGCTCATGGCCGCCGAACCTCGCAAGAAGTGAAAACACCGCCCACCCTGTGGGAGCGAGCTTGCTCGCGATGAGGCCGTGTCAGTCAACATCAATGTTGCCTGACACACCGCTTTCGCGAGCAAGCTCGCTCCCACAGGGTCCGCGCTCAGCCTATTGAAGCCTCTTCTATGCATATTCCTAAAAGTTAGTTTATTAATTTTTTATACACGCTTAGGGTATATGCACCGGACCACCGGACATTCTTGTTTTCGTTCGTCGCAACCCTCGCGACGTTTCCATGAGATGTGAGGTAGGTATGGTCCGGAACACAATCACCCCAGTGCAGATCGCCAGGGCATTGCGTGCAGCCAAGGAGCGGCACTGATGTCCAGTCTGGCAGATGCAATCGTTCAGAGTGATCTGGACATCGCCCCCCTGTTGTTGCCCGCGCAGGTCTTGCGCAACGACGCACAAGCCATCAAGGCCGCCCATGAGCTGGCGCAAGTCGCCCGCCTGCAAGCGGCCAAACGCGACCAGCAGCGCAAGCTGCCGTGGTCGGAAATCGAACAATTCACCCGCAGTGGTTTGGGCAGCATTGCTATCCCGCGTGAGTACGGTGGCCCGCAGGTTTCGTTCGTCACTTTGGCCGAAGTCTTCGCGATCATTTCCGCGGCCGACCCGGCACTGGGACAGATCCCGCAGAACCAGTTCGGCATTCTCAACCTGGTGCTCGGCAGCGCCACTGAATCGCAAAAAAAGCAGCTGTTCAAAAGCGTGCTCGACGGCTGGCGGATCGGTAACGCGGGCCCTGAGCGCGGCACCAAAAACACCCTTGAACTCAAGGCGCGAATCACCGCCAGCGGCGACGGCTTCGTCCTTAACGGGCAGAAGTTCTATTCCACCGGCGCGCTGTTCGCCCACTGGGTCGCCGTCAAGGCGCTGAACGACTACGGCAAACAAGTGCTGGCCTTCGTCCGCCGCGGTACACCGGGCCTGCGCATCGTTGATGACTGGTCGGGGTTCGGCCAACGCACCACCGCCAGCGGCACCCTTTTGCTCAACAACGTGCAAGTCGACGCCGAGCTGGTGGTGGATAACTGGAAGATCAATGACAGCCCGAACATTCAGGGTGCCGTGTCGCAGCTGATTCAAGCGGCCATTGACGCCGGCATCGCTCGGGGCGCCATCGACGACGCCATCGCGTTCGTGAAAACCCGTGCACGGCCGTGGATCGACGCCAAGGTCGAACGGGCCAGCGACGACCTTTATGTGATCGCCGACATCGGAAAACTGAAAATCGAACTGCACGCCGCCGAGGCGCTGCTACGCAAGGCCGGGCAAGTGCTCGATCAGGTCAACGCCGCGCCGCTCACCGCCGAGTCCGCCGCCCGCGCCTCGATTGCCGTGGCCGAAGCCAAAGTGCTGACCACCGAGATCTCGCTGCTGGCCAGCGAAAAGCTTTTCGAACTGGCCGGCAGCCGCGCCACCCTCGCCGAATTCAACCTCGACCGCCACTGGCGCAACGCCCGCGTGCACACGCTGCACGATCCGGTACGCTGGAAATACCACGCCGTCGGGACTTATCACCTGAACGGCACGCTGCCCGCTCGCCACTCCTGGATTTAACGACCAGATCTCTGGAGAAACACATGACTCTTTCTCACCACGTCGCGGTCATAACCAGCGATGAGCAAGCCCTGATCGTCGCCAGTGACTTGGCCGAAGATTTCAAACGCGACAGCGCCCTGCGCGACCGCGAACGCCGTTTGCCACACCCGGAACTGGAAGTGTTTTCCCGCTCGGGTCTTTGGGGCATCAGCGTGCCAAAAGAATATGGCGGCGCTGGCGTTTCCAACGTCACCCTGGCTAAGGTGATCGCGCTGATCGCCCAGGCTGATGGCTCGCTCGGCCAGATCCCGCAGAACCATTTCTACGCGCTCGAAGTGCTGCGTGTGAACGGCAGCGAAGAGCAGAAAAAACGCCTGTACGCGGAAGTGCTGGCCGGCCAACGCTTCGGCAATGCCCTCGCGGAACTCGGCACCAAAACTGCCCATGACCGCGTCACCAGCCTGACCCGCAACGGTGACGGTTACCGCATCAACGGCCGCAAGTTTTACGCCACGGGCGCGATTTATGCCCAACGCATTCCGACGTCGGTCGTGGACGAAAACGGTGTTCAGCAACTCGCTTTCGTCCCTCGTAACGCCAAGGGTCTGACAGTGATCGACGACTGGAGCGGCTTCGGCCAACGCACCACCGGCAGCGGCTCGGTGGTGTTTGAAGATGTCTACATCGCCGCCGAAGACGTGATCCCGTTTCAGAGCGCGTTCGAGCGCCCGACCACCGTCGGCCCGCTGGCGCAGATTCTTCACGCCGCCATCGACACCGGTATCGCCCGCGCCGCCTATGAAGATGCCCTGCATTTCGTGCGCACCAAGACCCGGCCGTGGATCGATTCCGGCAACGACAAAGCCACCGAAGACCCGCTGACCATCAAGAGCTTCGGCCACTTGAGCATTCGTCTGCACGCCACCGAAGCCTTGCTGGAACGCTCGGGCGAATTCCTCGACAAGGCGCAGGTCGACACCAACGCCGAGACCGTCGCCGCCGCGTCGATTGCTGTCGCCGAAGCCCGCGCCATCAGCACCGAGATTTCCCTCGCCGCCGGCAGCACGCTGTTTGAACTGGCCGGCAGCCAGGCAACCCTGATCGAACATGGTCTGGATCGCCACTGGCGCAACGCACGGGTACACACGCTGCACGACCCTGTGCGCTGGAAGTATCACGCGGTCGGCAATTACTACCTCAACGATGAAAACCCGCCACTGCGGGGGACCATCTAAATGAGCAAGAAAAAGATCCTCCTCAACGCGTTCAACATGAACTGCATCGGGCACATCAACCATGGCCTGTGGACGCATCCACGGGACACTTCAACCCAATACAAGACGATCGAATACTGGACCGAACTGGCACAATTGCTGGAGCGCGGACTGTTCGACGGTTTGTTCATCGCCGACATCGTCGGCGTGTACGACGTCTACCAAAACTCGGTGGACGTGCCGCTCAAAGAGTCGATCCAACTTCCGGTCAACGACCCGCTGCTGCTGGTCTCGGCCATGGCCGCAGTCACAAAAAACCTTGGCTTCGGCCTCACCGCCAACCTGACGTACGAGCCGCCCTATCTGTTCGCCCGACGCATGTCCACGCTCGATCACCTGAGCCGTGGCCGGGTCGGCTGGAATATCGTCACCGGCTACCTCGACAGCGCCGCCAAGGCCATGGGTTTGAGTGAACAGGTGGAACACGACCGTCGTTACGACCAGGCCGATGAATACCTGCAAGTGCTCTACAAACTCTGGGAAGGCAGCTGGGAAAACGGCGCGGTGCTTAACGATCCGCAGCAGCGGATCTACGCGCAGCCCGAGAAAGTGCACAAGGTCGAGCACAAGGGCGAGTTCTATCAGGTCGAGGGTTATCACCTCTGCGAACCGTCGCCGCAGCGCACACCCGTGCTGTTCCAGGCCGGCAGTTCGGATCGCGGTTTGCTGTTCGCCGGGCGACATGCCGAGTGCGTGTTCATCAGCGGCCAGAACAAACCGTCGACCAAGGTTCAAGTGGACAAGGTGCGCGCCAGTGCCGTCGAGGCCGGGCGCAACCCCGAGGACATCAAGGTGTTCATGGGGCTGAACGTGATTGTCGGCGAAACCGAAGAGCTGGCCTGGGCCAAGCACGCCGAGTACTTGAGCTACGCCAGTGCCGAGGCCGGCGTGGCGCATTTCTCGGCCTCCACCGGGATCGATTTCTCCGAATACGAAATCGACGAACCGATCCAGTACGTGAAGAGCAACGCGATCCAGTCCGCCACCAAAAACCTGCAAAACAACGACTGGACCCGCCGCAAATTACTCGAGCAACACGCGCTTGGTGGTCGCTACATCACCGTGGTGGGTTCGCCTGAGCAAGTGGCCGATGAGCTGGAATCGTGGATCACGGAAACCGGTCTGGATGGCTTCAACCTGACTCGGATTGTCACGCCGGAAAGCTATTTGGATTTCATCGATTTGGTAATTCCGGAGTTGCAACGCCGAGGGTCGTACAAGACCGCTTACGACCCTGGCAGCCTGCGGGAAAAACTGTTTCACGGGGAGGCGCATTTGCCTGAGCAACATACCGGGTCCGCGTTCCGCCGCTAAAAGCATCGCGAGCAAGCTCGCTCCCACATTGGATCTCGGGTGTTCACACAATCCCTGTGGGAGCGAGCTTGTTCCGGGCGGCGTTCCGACGATGAGGCCCGACCAAGCACCACACAACTATGCACTGACTGGAAAACCCATCATGAAAAAGACCTACCTCTCTCACCCAGTCAAAGCACTGGCCCTGGCCCTCGGCCTTTTCAGCTCCATCACCTTCGCCGCCGACGCGCCACTGAAGGTCGGCACCACCGCCGCTTTCGCCATTCCCCTGGAAGCTGCCGTCGAAGAAGCCAAGAAACAGGGCCTGCAAGTCGACCTGGTGGAGTTCAGCGACTGGATCGCGCCCAATGTCAGCCTCGCTGCCGGTGACATTGACGTGAACTACTTCCAGCACGTCCCGTTCCTGGAAAACGCCAAGGCCGCCGCCGGTTTTGACCTGGTGCCGTTCGCGCCGGGGATCATCAACAACGTCGGCCTGTACTCGAAGAAATACAAAAGCTTCGACGAGTTGCCGGAAGGCGCCAGCGTGGCGATCGCCAATGACCCGATCAACAGCGGTCGTGGTTTGCAACTGTTGGCCAAGGCCGGACTGATCACGCTCAAACCGGGTGTCGGCTACAAAGCCACCGAAGAAGACATCATCGCCAACCCGAAGAAGATCAAAATCCTTCAGGTCGAAGCCGTGCAACTGGTGCGCGCCTATGACGACGCCGATCTGGTCCAGGGTTACCCAGCCTACATTCGCCTGTCGAAGACCTTCGATGCCGGCTCCGCCCTGCTGTTCGACGGTCTCGATCACAAGGAATACGTGATCCAGTTCGTGATCCAGCCGAAAAGCAAAACCGACCCGCGCCTGATCAAATTCGTCGACATCTACCAGCATTCACCGGCCGTTCGTGCAGCGCTGGATAAAGCCCATGGCAAGCTCTATCAAGCTGGCTGGGAAAGCTGAATATGACGGCAGCCACCCAACTGCGACTGGAAACTCCAGAGCCCCACAAAGTCGAACAGACCGAACTGCATCCAGCGCTCAACCGCGCTCACGTGCGCTTCATCGGCCTGGGCAAAACCTACAACGGCCAGCTAGGTCCGGTGGCGGCCCTGCACGGCATCGACCTGGCGATCCAGCGCGGCGAGGTGTTCGGCATCATCGGCCGCAGCGGCGCCGGCAAGTCGTCGCTGATCCGCACCATCAACCGTCTGGAACAACCGAGCACGGGGCGCGTGCTGATCGATCAGGTCGACATCGGCGAGTTCGATGAAGACCGCCTGGTGGCGCTGCGCCGGCGCATCGGCATGATCTTCCAGCACTTCAACCTGATGTCGGCCAAGACGGTTTGGCAGAACGTCGAGTTGCCGCTGAAAGTCGCCGGTGTGCCGAAGGAAAAACGCGAGCAGAAAGTCCGCGAATTGCTGGAACTGGTAGGCCTGCAAGAGAAACACAAGGCCTACCCGGCGCAGCTTTCCGGCGGGCAGAAACAGCGCGTAGGCATCGCCCGCGCCTTGGTGCATGACCCGGCGATTCTGCTGTGCGACGAAGCCACTTCGGCGCTGGACCCGGAGACCACGCAATCGATCCTCGGCCTGCTGCGCGAGATCAATCAGCGCCTGGGCCTGACCATCGTGCTGATCACTCACGAGATGGCGGTGATTCGCGATATCTGCGATCAGGTCGTCGTGTTGGAACACGGGCGAATCGTCGAACAAGGCCCGGTCTGGGAAGTCTTTGGCGACCCGCAGCACGAGGTCAGCAAAACCTTGCTGGCGCCGTTGCAACACGGTTTGCCGGAAGAATTGCAAAGCCGCTTGCAGGCACATCCACAATCCTCGGACGCCGCTGTTGTGCTGCGTTTGCAGTTCACCGGCAGCGCGAGCGATGAACCGGATCTGGCCGCACTGTTCGCCGCCCTCGGCGGCCGTGTGCGCTTGCTGCAAGGTGGCGTGGAAAGGATTCAGGGCCATGCCCTCGGGCAATTGCTGCTGGCGGTGACCGGTTCGTCCCTCGGCGCAGAGGAATTGCGTCAACGCGCCGGCAACTGGGTGCAACAGGTGGAGGTGCTGGGTTATGTGGTTTGATCGCTTGCTGCAAGGCTTCATCGACACCTTCCTGATGGTCGGCGTGTCGTCATTGATCGCGCTGCTGGCGGGCATTCCGCTGGCGGTGATTCTGGTCACCAGCTCCAAGGGCGGGATCTATGAAGCGCCGGCGCTGAACCGTGCGTTGGGCGCGTTCGTGAACCTGTTCCGCTCGATTCCGTTTCTGATTTTGATGGTGGCGCTGATTCCGTTTACGCGGTTGATCGTCGGCACCACGTACGGCGTTTGGGCGGCTGTGGTGCCGCTGACGATTGCGGCCACGCCGTTCTTTGCGCGTATCGCTGAAGTCAGTTTGCGTGAGGTTGATCACGGGTTGATCGAAGCGGCGCAGGCGATGGGTTGCCGGCGCTGGCATATCGTTTGGCATGTGTTGTTGCCCGAGTCGCTGCCGGGGATTGTCGGCGGTTTCACGATTACGTTGGTGACGATGATCAACTCGTCGGCAATGGCGGGAGCGATTGGTGCGGGGGGACTGGGGGACATCGCCTATCGCTACGGGTATCAGCGCTTTGATAGCCAGATCATGTTGACGGTGATTGTGTTGCTGGTGGTGTTGGTGGCGGCGATTCAGTTGGGCGGGGATCGGTTGGCTCGGGGGTTGAACAAGCGTTGATCTGCGTTGATCCTGAGCGGGCGTACTCACGCCCGCTCAGACAAATCCAGTGAACGTCCGCTCAAACACACCGCTTGATCTCATACGCTGACGTTCAAGAAAACCACCTTTGAACGGTGTTGGACAGTCGTTGAGAAAAACCGGGGGACTTCTGGTAGTAGGCTATGAAATTTCCAACGGCTCTGTCTGGCGCACCGGGATATGACCGCGTCATGAGAGATTGACCCTCGGCGCCGATAACCCCCAGGGCAGTCGAATAACCTCCATCAAGATTCACTGAATGCCCGCCAGAACCGTTCAATCTGTCGAGCCTGGCCATAACCATGGACCATTCGGGCATCGTGTAACCGGGAGATTCATTGGTTCGCCCCTCGGTAGTCCCCATTGCCAGCCGTGTACGCTGCCCACCTGCGCCTGGACTGGGAAGGCTAATGCCGGAACGAGCATTGGGTGCGCTCGCATGACCCAGCCTGCCCGGCTTGCTGGTTTGGTCGGTAAACTGAAACCGCGGCCGACTCAGCATTTCCTGAGGGAAGGTAATCTTGCCGTTATCTGAAAGCAAAGGCCCGGAATGAATCATGGAAAGGTCATCCATCTGGATCTTCACATAATTTGAGCGATAGTCTCGAGGAGTATCGGCATAAACCCTTCGCCGACCGTCAATGATGTTGGTGCCAACGGATGCATAACCAGGGGCATCCTTACTCGCCCCTCCTCCCATGTTAAAAAAGCCGCCGTTTATGTAGGCCATCGCACCAGCGTTTTTTTTCCGGGCCTCAGACTTGATAGCTGCCCCGGACAAACTTTTGAGATGAACTGGGCGAACACCTCCCGCAATTTTTCCTTTCAGAGAAGTATCAATGGACAAATACGAAAGTCTTCTCTCACTGTCTACGTCACGTGTCAGCCCAATGCCCATGCGATTGAAGAGTTCATTTCCACCGACGACATCAACAGCAATTATTCCCGGCACAACGGTTCGAACCCGAACCCCCGAGTTAGTGGCCGCCACCGAATCATAGGCCGCTCTCCACCTCTTACTCGCCGCCTCTCTTGTCAAACCGTCGGGGTCAAAAAAATTCAGTGGACTGTTCCCGACCATCTCGAATGCATTGAGCCCATCCCATGCCGGATCCGGACTTATCCAACGTTGTAACCAGGGCGCGTAATACCGAAACCCATAGCAGTAAAGACCTGTCGCATCCCGCTCTTTCTTCGAATACCGAACGCTTTTGTACTTTGCCACCAACCCACTTTTGCCCGCCCAGCACGCCGTGCCGCCAAAGGGGTAATAGTGTTCCTGGGTCAGCACGCCTGCCTCGTCGTCCAATTCCAACGTGCTTGAGCCGAGGTGATCGTCGAGGCTGTAGCGCAGTTGATTGGCGCGTGTACCCTCGGGCCAATGCAACGCTCGAACGCTACTACGTCCTGCTTCGACGCAAATGACATGGTGCTCCTCGCCATCAGCCAGTCGGCGGATTTCCAGACCGGGTAGATAACGGACTTCAGTACGCAGGGTTCGGCGATTGGCCTGGCTGAAATGCAGCTTGCGCAATCGATGACCTGGACGGTCGTAGGCATAACATTCGTAATCGTCCAGCTCGTCTTCGCGTTTGACCAGGGTCACCCGCCTCAACTGATTGCGAGCATCCCATGTCATGGCTTGGCCACGTATCAGCTCCAGCTGGTTGCCGCAGGCATCAAAACCTGAGGTGATTTCAGGTTCACCCGGCAATGAACCATCATCCCGTTGAGCCAGGCTTCGGTTACTGCCCGCAGAGGTAAACATCGAGAACCCGGGCGCACCGCTGTGGTGACGAGAGATCAGATTGCCCGCGGGGTCGTAATCGAATTGCTGGGTGTAATTGCGCCGTTGATTGGGGTCCAGCGGTGTGGGCAATAATTGCGGTAACGCGGGGCCGTGGCTTGGGTTGGAGACTTCCCAGCCCCTGGAGTCGACCAATTGATACAGGCTGTCATAGCGGTAGCGGCTTATCGGTTCGATACGCTGGTTGTTGAAATGCGTCACGGCTTGGGATTTGTCTTCCACTTCGACAATGTTGCCTATCGGGTCGTAGAGGTAGTTCAGGTCCTGCAACGGCTTTTGATTCCCGACCGCCGCTACCAGTCTTGTCAAACGACCGTTCTCGGTGTCGTACTCAGCTCGCGTTTCAACGGCATTTCCCGCCGTTTCGCTTTCGATCTGGCCATCGGCGTTGTAGCGAATGTTGCTGACCAGACATTGTGGTTGCTTGCCATCCCCAGCCAGTAGCAGCCAGACTTCACTGAGCTTGCCCGCCACGTCATAGCCAAAGGTTCGGACATTCCCCATGGCATCGATCTGATGTTGAATTTCACCCGTGGGGAGGAAGGCGTAGTGGGTGACGAACGACTGATCTTCCAGCAATTCGTCTCGGGCCTCTAGCTCGTCAGGCCAGTCGGGTGTTTCAAGTTCGGTGAGAAATCGTCGGATTTCCATCAACACTGAACCCGCCAGACCGTAGTCGCCGACGAGTTGAGAGCCCGCCGGGTCGTCATGACGGATCAGTCGCCCGCACTGGTTGTGTGCGGTGAACACTGGACCGGCGCTGCCATAGGTCAACCGCTCCACCACGTGTGGCAGTTCTCCAGCCGTCTGTTCCGTAACGGTTATCGGCCGTTGTTGATCGTCATAGTCGATATGCCGCCTGCTGCCTCGACCGTCCCAGAAGGAACGCAGTGAACCTGCCTGATCCAAAAGGCTCAACTGCCACCCGGCATCAACGCTGTCCGTCAGTAACGGCTGAGCGTTCAAGCTGTAGATCGTAGCGAGGTTCGGCTTCGGCGCCTTGCCCCACAGGCGCGGGTCCCACAGCTGAATCAACCGACCCGCAGCATCGAACACTTGCCGGGTGATGCGCGGCTCAATCACTGTTTTGTCCGGGTGACGGCAGTAACCCACGCTGCGAATCGTCAAGGCACGCGGATCCTGGACCGACAAGGTGGGTGTGGCAGTGTGATGGTGAGCATTCACGACATAACGACCCTTCGCACGTATTGAGGAAAGACTGAGCCTTTTATCACCTGACGGATACTGTAAGAAGTAACAGGTGGACGCAGATTGGCTGTGCAGCAGCCCCCGGCCTCATGGCGTATATTCGGCAAATCCCAATTGCCTGCGCAGCCGACCATGAAACAGACTCCCACCGACCTCGAGCAGATCACCTCCACCACCCTGGGCCATTACAACTCGGTGGCTGAAAGTTTTCGCGAAGGGACTCGCGATCATGATGTCAGCCAGAACATTGATGCGCTGCTGCGGCATATTCAGGGGGAGGCACCGTTCGACATTCTCGACTTTGGCTGTGGGCCGGGTCGTGATTTGCAAACCTTCACGCGCATGGGCCACACCGCTGTCGGGCTTGATGGCTCGGAGAAGTTTGCGCAGATGGCGCGCGAAGACAGTGGTTGTGAGGTCTGGCAGCAGGATTTTCTGAAGCTGGATTTGCCGGCTGAGCGCTTTGACGGGATCTTCGCCAATGCGGTGCTGTTTCATATTCCGCGTCAGGAATTGCCTCGGGTGTTGAAGGAGTTGCGCGGGGCTTTGAAGCCGGGCGGGGTGTTATTCAGTTCCAATCCGCGTGGCGAGAATCAGGAAGGGTGGAATGGGCCGCGTTATGGGGCGTATCACGATCTTGAGACGTGGCAGCAATTGCTGACGGCGGCGGGGTTTGTAGAGTTGGAGCATTACTACCGGCCGGCGGGGTTGCCGCGCGAGCAGCAGGCTTGGTTGGCGAGTGTTTGGCGCAAGGTGTAAAGCCTTAAGACTTGCGGTATCTGTACTGGTGCCTTCGCGAGCAAGCCCGCTCCCACAGTTGACCGAGTTGTCCAGACTGACGCGACCGAATGTGGGAGCGGGCTTGCTCGCGAATAGAGCGCGAAGCGCTCGCCGTTACTGCACTTCTTTCTTCGGTTCGCGAATCTTGTACCAGGCCACATAAAGCGCCGGCAAAAACAGCAACGTCAGCAACGTCGCAATAATAATCCCGCCAATCATCGCGTAAGCCATCGGCCCCCAGAACACCTCTCGGGCGATCGGGATCATCCCCAGGCTCGCCGCCGCTGCCGTCAGCAGAATCGGCCGGCGACGATGCTCTGTGGCTTGCACCACCGCATCCCACGGTGCATGACCGTCCTTCTCCAGGGCGTCAATCTGCGTCACCAGAATCACCGAGTTGCGGATGATGATGCCGATCAGCGCCAGAATCCCCAGGATCGCCACAAAGCCCATCGGCGTGCCCGTCGGGATCAGCGCTATCACCACGCCAATCAGCCCGAGCGGCGCGACGCTGGCCACCAGGAACAGCTTCTGCACGCTGTGCAACTGGATCATCAGAAAGGTCGCCATCAAAAACAGCATCAACGGCACAACCTTGGCAATTGGCCCCTGGGCCTTGCCGCTTTCCTCGACGGTGCCGCCAGTGGCGACCTTGTAGCCCACCGGCAAACTGGCGGCGAATTTATCGATGTCGGGTTGGAGTTGTTTCACCAGGTCGGTCGGCTGAATTTCGTCGCGCACCGCAGCCTTGATGGTGATGGTCGGTTTGCGGTCGCGGCGCCAGACCAGCGGTTGCTCAAGTTCATAGCGCACGGAGGCGAACGCCAGCAGCGGAATCGACGTGCCGCCCGGCGTGACGATCTGCAAATTCTGCAGGGTTTCCGGGGTGCCGCGTTCGGCGTCTTCGGCGCGCCCCACCACGTTGATCAGGTAGATATCGTCATCGACCTGTGTCACCGGCGCACCGACCACAATGCTGTTCATCAGGTTGGCCACGTCTTCCGACGACAGCCCCAATTGCCGTGCCTTGTCCTGCGCGATGTCGATGCGCAGGACTTTGCCCGGTTCGTTCCAGTCGTAAATGATCTCGCCGATGTGCGAGTTTTTATCCAGTTCGGTGGCCAGGGCGATGGCGTGTTTGCGCACCTGATCGATGTCCTTGCCGCTGACCCGGTACTGAATCGGCCGCCCTACCGGCGGGCCCATTTCCAGCGCCTGGACGTAGCTGCCGATACCGACAAAATCCTTACGCAGTCGCTCGCGCAAGCGTTGGCTAAGCGCGTTACGCGATTCCAGCCCTTTGCTGACGATCACCAGTTGCGCGTAGTACGGGTTCTGCAATTGCTGGTCGAGGGGCAGGTAGAAACGGATCGCCCCTTCGCCGATGTAGGTGCTCCAGCGCACGATGTCCGGGTCGCCCTTGAGCGTCGCCTCGAGCTTGTCCACCGCCTTGCGGGTTTCGGCGATCGAGGCGTTTTGCGGCAGGTTCAGATCGACGAGAATTTCCGGACGATCCGAGGACGGGAAGAACTGGTTCTGCACGAACTGCATGGAAAACACCGACGCCACAAATAGTGCAACGGTGATGCCGATCGCCCACCAGCGATTGCGCATGGCCCAAAGCAAGCCGTAATTGAACGTCCGACCGATGCGCCCCGGTTCTGCGTCGTGAGGTTTCACGTTGGCGCTGAGGATGTGCACGCCGATCACCGGGGCGAACAGCACCGCGACAATCCACGACACGATCATGGCCACCGCGATCACCGCGAACAGCGTGAAGGTGTACTCGCCGGCCGAGCTGGCATTGAGGCCGATGGGCACGAAACCGGCCACCGTCACCAGCGTACCAGTGAGCATCGGGAACGCCGTCGAGGTGTAGGCGAACGTAGCGGCCTGCTCCTTGGTCTCGCCCATTTCCAGGCGCGTGACCATCATTTCGACGGTGATCATCGCGTCATCCACCAGCAGCCCGAGCGCAATGATCAGCGCGCCGAGGGAAATCCGCTGCATGGTGATGCCGCTGTATTCCATGAAGACGAAGACCATCGCCAGCACCAGCGGAATCGAGCACGCCACCACCAGCCCGGCGCGCACACCGAGGCTGATGAAGCTGACGATCAGCACGATCACCACCGCTTCGAACAGTGCGCTGGTAAAGCCGCCGACGGCTTTTTCCACCACTTCGGCCTGGTCGGAAACGTTGTGCACGCCGACGCCCACCGGCAGGTCGGCAGTCAGGTCGGTCATGCGCTGGTGCAACGCCTTGCCGAACACCTGAATGTTGCCGCCCTTCTTCATCGCAATGGCGAGGCCGATGGCAGGGTGGCCGTTGAAACGGAATTCCGGCGTCGCCGGATCGACATAGCCACGGCTGATCTCGGCGATATCGGCCAGGCGGTAGAAACGATCGTTGAGTCGCAGGTTGACGTTTTCCAGGTCTTTCTCGGAGGCAAACTGCCCGGACGTGCGCACGGAAATCCGCTCGGGACCTGCCTCGATTACACCGGCCGGCGTCACCGCGTTTTGCGATTGCAGGCTCTGCACCACCTGACGCTGATCAATGCCCAGCGCCGCCAGTTTGCGGGTGGAGAAGTTCAGGTAGAGGACTTCATCCTGCTCGCCGACCATCTCGACCTTGCCCAGCCCCGGCACTTCGCGGATCTCGGCGCGGACTTGCTCGACGTAATCGCGCAATTGGCGCATCGACAAACCGTCGGCGGTAAAGGCGTACACCGAGCCGAACACGTCACCGAATTCATCGTTGAACCCCGGCCCTTGCAGGCCTTGGGGGAAGTCGCCGCGAATGTCGTTGATCTTCTTGCGCACCTGATACCAGATTTCCGGAATGTCCTTGGCGCTGGTGGTATCACGCAAGTTAACGAAAACCGTCGACTCGCCGGGGCGGGTGTAGCTTTTCACGTAGTCGAGCGAGTCGAGCTCTTCGAGTTTTTTCTCGATCCGGTCAGTGACCTGCTTGAGGGTTTCTTCCTGGGTCGCGCCCGGCCAGCGGGTCTGGATCACCATGGTTTTGATGGTGAACGACGGGTCTTCCTCGCGGCCCAGGTTCAGGTACGAGAACACGCCCATCAGCAGCGCGACGAACATCAAATACCAGACAAACGACTGATGCTTGAGGGCCCATTCGGATAAGTTGAAACTCCCTTTCATTGCGGGCTGTCCTCATCGATTTTTACTTTCTGCCCCGGTTTCAGGCTGTTCACGCCGGCACTGACCACTCGCTCGCCGGACTTCACACCGCTGGCCAGGACCATCGTTGAGTCAGTGCGGCTGATCAGGCTGACGTCTCGTGGGGAAACGGTTTGGGTCTGCGGGTCGATGACCCAGATCCGCGATTTGCCATCGACCTCCTGGAGCGCGGTCAGGGGCAGTTCGATACGCGGTTTGATCGCGGAACTGAGGGTCACGCTGATGGCCGTGCCCAGGCGAAACCCCGGTGGCGTGTCGGTCAGTGTCAGGCGGGCGCGACGGGTGCGGGTCGCACTTTGCGCCTGGGGCTCGATTTCGCGAACGATGGCTGTGGTGGTGATGCTCGGGTCGAGTTGGACAGCAACCTGGAACACCACGTCTTCCGGCAACTGGTCGACCAGCGTGTCCGGCAGGTCGATCACCGCTTCCTTGATGTCCGGCTGCGCCAGGGTCACCACTTGCTGGCCGGCGCTGACGACTTGCCCGGCTTCGGCATTCCACGCGGTGACGATGGCCTTGTGATCGGCGCGCAGTTCGACGTAGTTGAGCTGGTCCTTGGCCTGATCGACCGCAGCCTTCGCTTGATCGAGGGAGGCCTGGGTGGTTTTGAGGTCGGTCTGTGCGACGTCGAGTTGCGCCTGGGCGCCCACGCCACGATCGAACAACTCTTGCTGACGCCGGGCGTTGGCCTGGGCGTTGATAAGTTGCGCCTGGACGCTGGCCAGATCACCCTGAGCGGAACGCAACTGGTTCTGCTGATCGGTGGGGTCGAGTGTGGCGAGCAACGCGCCCTTATCGACTTCGGCACCGACATCGACGTTACGGCTGGCGATGCGTCCCGGCACCCGGAAGCCAACATTGCTTTCATAACGGGCCTGGATGCTGCCGGCGAAACGGCCCAGGTTTTCTTCGTCCAGGGACTGGACCTTGATGGACAGCACCGGACGCACTGGCTCCGGAGGCGGTTCTTTTTTCGAGCAGGCCACCAGCATCACACCGGCGCAAACCAGTAACAGACGCTTCATGGCTGGGCTCCCTCGGCCAAATCCTTATAGGTGTTTTCGGCGATCTCCACCTTCACGCCGGGGTGCAGCAACTGGCCGCCGGCGATGACAACTTTTTCGCCACCCTTCAGGCCGGCGCTGATGATCACTTTGCCAGTCAGGTAGCGGCCGACAGTGACCGTGTGCAGCTGCGCCTTGCCCTCGCCGTCCACCAGCCACACCGCCGGGTCGCTGAGATTTTTCGTCAGAGCCGACCAAGGCAGTTCGACCGCCGATTTGCCTGGCGTCTTGGCCGTGGCACTCACCACCGAACCGAGCTGCATGCCTTCCGGTAGTCCGTTGAGAGTGACTTTGACCTGCACCGTGCCAGTCTGCGCGGAGACGGCCGGGGTGATTTCCCGAACGGTGCCAGTGGTTTTGATCGCGGGGTTGTCGAGCAGGCTGACGACCACCGTTTTTCCCTCTGGCGGCTCTGTCAGCAGCGATTCGTAGACGTTGAACACCGCGTCACGTTCACCATCACGCGCCAGGCTGAAAATCGGCACGGTGGCCTGCACCACCTGGCCGACCTCGGCCTGGCGCGCGGTAATCACCCCCGGCGCGTCAGCGACCAACGCGGTGTAGCTCAGTTGTTCACGGGCGTTGGCCAGTTGCGCCTGGGCAGCCGTCAGGGCGCTTTGGCTGCTGCGCAAGGCGGCTTGGGCGGAATCGAACTCGCTCTGGCTGGTGTAGCCCTTGGGCAGGAGTTTTTGCTGACGAACGAAAGCGGCGGCGGTCTGTTTGACTCGGGCCTGTTCGGCAACAACCTGCGCCTGAGCCGAGTCGACGCTGGTTTGCAGGTCCTTGGGATCGAGTTTTGCCAGAACCTGTTTGGCCGAAACCCGATCACCGACATCGACTGTACGCTGGATGATCTTGCCGGCAACGCGGAACGACAGGTCGGTCTGGACCCGCGCCTGAACATCACCGGTCAGGGTCACCGTCGCCGCGTAATCCGCAGGTTTTACCTCTTGCACGAATACCCGCGGACGGTCCTTTTCGACCGGTTTTTTATCGCCACAGGCGCTCAGCAGGACAAGGAGGCTCAGGCCAACCACTGTTTTCAATCCGGGACCCACCATGCAGACTCCTTTGCGTTGTACGAACGTGCCAATGGCGATACGACTGTGAGCTTAGAACAGGGTTCCAAGGGTGCGCCTGACGGCTTCAAATAAAGCGATCACACCAGCTGCTATGGGGCACGGTGTTTCCGACAATGATCACTTTCGCAGCGACGCCGACGCGCCGGTGCGCCAACCGCAATTGGGCACCCGCACGCCGGTGCTGCATCACGACGGTCGGGATCTGGCGGCCGCGTTGCAGACAATCCGCGAAATCGGCGACCCCGAGGCCTTGCAGGCCGCCGTCAGCGACGCCTTCCTGGCGCGCGATTGAACATCGCGCCGCTTCAGGGTGGTCGGTTTGCGATCGAGTTTTACTAGGAGTGTCAGGTGTGGGTGGTTTCTCATGCACGGCGGTTGATTTCGGCGTTGCAGGAGGACCCGGAGTGTAATTGCATTGTGCTGGAGAAGAACCTGGGTCAGACCGGGATTGTCGGGCAGCGGATACTGGACGAACCGGCGTGGTATTGGCCGGACTAATCAGCGCCTGTTAAACCGAATCGCGAGCAAGCTCGCTCCCACACTGGATCGGTGACCGGCACAGATATTGTGTTTATCGAAGATCCACTGTGGAAGCGAGCTTGCTCCGGGCGGCGTTCCGACGATGGTGATCGGAAAGTCACCGCATAGCTCAGTGAATCACCCCTGCCACTTCCCACCCTCGACAATCACACTCTCAGGCTTGGTGTCATCGCTCAGTTCTTTACGCACATATTGGTCATACAGCTTGAGCAAAAACTTCTCTTCACCCAGCTTCGCCAACTCGGCATTCACCCAATCGCGCAGCTCGATATTGCCCTTCTTCACCGCCGGCGCAATCGGTGCTTCAGCACCCAACGTCTGGGTCAGCACGCGATAGCCAGGGTTCTGTTTCGCCCAGCTGAACAGCACCAGATTGTCCTGCGCATACGCATCGCCGCGCCCATTGGCCAACGCTTGCAGAGATTCAGAGTTTTTCTCGAACTTCAGCAGTTTCCAGTCCGGATGGTTCTTGGTCAGCCAGATATCGGCTGTAGTGCCGGTGGTGACGATGGTCGTGCGAGTTGCCAGGTCATCAAGGTTTTTCACCGAACTGGCCTGTGGCACCAAGGCCTGCACCGCGACTTTCAGATTCGGATTGGTGAATTCCACCGCTTCCTTGCGCTCGGGGGTAACGGTCATGTTGGCCAGAATCAAATCGACCTTGTCGCTTTGCAGGAACGGAATCCGGCTCGCCGGTTCTACCGCGACGAACTCGACCTTGTTCTCATCGCCTAGCAGGTCTTTGGCGAATTGACGGCCGATGTCGGTATCGAAACCGACATAACGCCCGGCTTCATTGACGAAACCAAACGGCGGTTTATCGGTGAAGACACCGACGATCAACTTGTCCCGGGCTTTGATTTTTTCCAGATAACTGGCACTGGTGGCCGCCGGTTTGGCGGGTTCTTCGGTTTTGTTGCAACCGGCCAGCAACGCGAGGCCGAGCAGCGGGAGTAGCAGCAGAGAAGACTTGGCAGTTTTCATAGCAGTTCCAGTTCCTTTGTTTGAGTCGTTTTGGGTAGTGCGGCGACGTAGGAGAACTTCTCCAGGAACTGCTGCGCTCGTGCGGTTTGCGGGTTCGTAAAGAAAATCTCGGGAGGGTTTTGTTCGAGGATTCGCCCGGCATCCATGAACACAATGCGGTCAGCCACGGCGCGGGCAAAAGCCATTTCGTGGGTGACGATCAACAGGGTCATGCCCTCGCGGGCCAGGCCCTGGATGACTTCCAGCACTTCCTTGACCATTTCCGGGTCAAGGGCGGCGGTGACTTCATCGAACAACATGACTTTCGGGTTCATGCACAGCGAACGGACGATGGCGATGCGTTGCTGCTGGCCACCGGAGAGCTGACGCGGGAAGGCATCGCGCTTGTCCGAAAGGCCCACACGCTCAAGCAACGCTTCGGCCTGGGCACGGGCCTCGCGGCGGTCGCGCTTCTGCACTTTGACCGGGCCGAGCAGCAGGTTGTCGAGCACGCTCATGTGCGGAAACAGGTGGTAACTCTGGAACACCATGCCGATCTGCTGCCGCACGTCGCGCCAGTCGGTGCCTTTGTCCAGCAACTCACGTCCGGCAAACTTCAAGCTGCCGCTGTGGGCGACTTCAAGACCGTTGAGGCAACGCAGCAAGGTGCTTTTACCGCAACCGCTGGGGCCGAGGATGACGATCACTTCGCCTGACTTCACTTGCAGGTCGATCTCTTTGAGCACCTGCTGCTCGCCGAAAAACTTGTTGAAACCCTTGAACTCGATCAATGCGCTCATGCTTGCGTCCAGCGCCGCTCCAGCACGCGCGAGGCGGCCGACAGCGGGTAGCAGATGAAAAAGAAAAACAGGAACAGTGCGCCGTAGATCAGCACTGATTCGTAGGTGCGTTCGATGATCTGCTGACCGACCTTGATCACGTCGACCACGCCAATCAGCACCGCCAGGGAGCTGGTCTTGATGATGCGCGTGTAGACGTTGATGGTCGGTGGCGTCATGCGTTTCAGCGCTTGGGGCAGCAGCACGTAGCCGTAGAGTTGCGGACCGTCCAAACCAATCGACAACCCTGCCTCACGCTGCCCGCGAGGCAACGAATGCAACGCACCGCGCACCACTTCGCCGACTTCGCTGGCGCCCCACAACGACAACACCAGCACTGCGCACCAGAAACTCGGAATGCTCAGACCGAAGAAAATCGGCAGACCGAAGAACAGCAAATACAGCCAGACCAGCACCGGAATTGCGCGGAACAATTCCAGATAAACGCGCAGGATTGCGTTCAGCCATTTCGAGTTCAGCGTGCGCAGCACGCCATAGAGCACGCCGCCAACGGTGCTGATGACGATGCTCAGGAAAGAGATCGACAAGGTTTGCGCGGCGCCCTTGCCCAATTGCGGCAACGACACCCACAGCAATTCAAGACCCGAACTGGCCATGCTGGAGCCTCCTTTCCAGACGGCTGAGCAGCAGCGACAGCGGCAAGAACAGCAGCACGCAAATCAGCGTCAGCACGGCGAGCATTTCGTAGGTTTTGTAGTAGAGCGCGATGTAGCTTTTGGTGGTGTAGAGAATCTCCGGCACCGCCACCGCCGAGACCACGGTGGTTTCCTTAAGCAGGAAAATGAAATTGGCGAACAGCGAAGGCAGGCTGAGGATGCCCGCTTGCGGCAGGATCACGTAGCGCAGCAATTGCCCGTGGGACAGGCCGATGGAGCGCCCGGACTCGAGCTGCGCCTGAGGTACCGCGTCGACGCCGGCACGCAGCACTTCGGTGAGGTAGGCGCCGCCGAGGAAGGTCATGGTGATGATCGCCGCCGCAAAGCCCGAGACCTTGATGCCCAGCGCCGGCAAGGCGAAGTAGACGAAGAACAGTTGAATGAGCAGTGGCGTGTTGCGCGCCAGTTCCACATACAGCCCGACCAGGCACTGCAAGTAAGGCGTGCGGAACACCAGAATCGTCGCGTTGATCAGCGCCACCAACAACGACGTGCCAATAGCGATGAAGCCGACCTGCAGCGTCACGCCCACGGCTTTAAGAAACGCCGGCAAGGTGCTGAGGATAAATGCGTAATCGAAGTTCATTGAACATCCTGGACGCCGCAGGGTAAGCGACGGTGGTGCAGTCCATGGGCAGTGGATAGCTACCCGGCAGGCACCGACTTTAAAGGTATAAAAAGAAGAATTTAAATACCGTTAAAGCATATTGATATCACGCAAAAAACTATCCTCCGAATTTGCGACGGCAGCGGAAGACGACTATTTTTCTTTGCGCTGTAGGAAGGATCTTTTTTTCAGAATACCCCTCCAAGGATGCACAGCTTTTGGCCAGACTCCCCGGCCGAACCATCACAAGGAAGAGAAAATGGCTGACGTTAAAGTGCCACAGCGGCTGGATCCGCAGGACATCGTGAAGTTGTTGATGGCGTTGCGCAGGGCGTTGAAGGCCGGGGTGGCCTAAAACCTTAAAAGCAAAAGATCGCAGCCTCGTTTCACTCGACAGCTCCTACAGGGAATGCGCATTTCAATGTAGGAGCTGTCGAGTGAAACGAGGCTGCGATCTTTTGATCTTGGCGCAATAAAAAACGCCGACGCTATATCAGCCGTCGGCGTTTGAAACCTTGAAGGGTTTGATGCTGCGTCGAATCAGAACGCCGGCAGTACCGCGCCGCTGTACTTCTTGGCGATGAATGCTTTCACTTCCGGGCTGGTCAACGCTTTGGCCAGCTTCTGGATGGCAACGCTGTCCTTGTTGTCCGGACGAGCCACCAGGAAGTTCACATAAGGCGAATCTGCACCTTCGATCACCAGCGCGTCTTTAGCCGGGTTCAGACCGGCTTCCAGCGCGTAGTTGGTGTTGATCATGTCCAGGTCGACCTGGTCCAGAACACGCGGCAGCATGGCCGATTCCAGTTCCTTGAACTTGAAGTTGTGCGGGTTCTTGGCGATGTCTTTCGGGGTGGCCAGAGCGTTTTTCGGGTCTTTCAACTCGATCAGGCCAGCCTTCTGCAGCAGGATCAGGGCACGACCGCTGTTGCTGCCTTCGTTCGGGATAGCGATGGTTGCGCCGTCTTTCAGCTCAGCCAGGGTTTTGACTTTCTTCGAGTAGCCGCCGAACGGTTCGACGTGCACGCCGATCACGGTCACCAGGTTGGTACCTTTGCCTTCATTGAAGCTCTTCAGGTACGGCAGGGTCTGGAAGTAGTTGGCGTCCAGACGCTTCTGGTCAACTTGCACGTTCGGCTGAACGTAGTCGGTGAAGACTTTGATTTCCAGGTCCACGCCTTCTTTGGCGAGGGTTGGTTTGATCAGTTCCAGAATCTCGGCGTGTGGAACCGGGGTCGCCGCAACCACCAGTTTCTCGCCAGCCTGGGCCAGGCCCGCGGTCAGGGCAGCCGCCAATGCGGTGAACAACAGAACCTTTTTCATGCAGTGTCCTTATCGAAAATCGCGGTCGTGATCGACGACGGCTTGTTTATTACGAGTGGTTTTTGTAAGTGCTAATGAAGTGCTATCGCTGGCGTGACGCGGACAATACCGGGATTTTTTATTCCCGAACAATATCTTTTATTCACTTTCATATTCCATTTTGTTCATACGGCGTAGGAGCTGCCGAAGGCTGCGATCTTTTGATCTTGATCTTCGGCAATCTAGAGCATTGCCAAGATCAAAAGATCGCAGGCTGCGCCAGCTCCTACACAAACGCGGTGTTTTTGAGGAGTTGTTTCAAGGCTTCTTTCTCTGCGGTGGAACCGCTGCCGAGAATCTGCTTCAGTTGCCGCTCGATCTGCACCAATGACGGCGGCGCCTCGGGCAGATTCAAATGCTCGGGCAAAATCTCATCGCCGGTGCTGACCAACAACGCAAAGTGAATGACGTTTTCCAGCTCCCGGGTGTTGCCCGGCCAACTGTGTTGCTCTAACAAATGCTGCGCGGCTTCGCTGATCAGCGGCACCGGCAGGTCCAGGCGTTGGCTATAGATGCCCAGGAAATATTCCGACAGCGACAGAATATCGCCCACCCGTTCACGCAAGGCCGGCAGTTCGAGCTGGCCTTCGCTGAGGTAGTGGTAGAGCCGCTCATGGAATTTTCCGGCGGCCACCGCTTGGGCCAGATCGATGCTGGTAGCCGCCACCAGGCGCACGTCCACCGGGCTTGGTTGGTGAGCGCCGACACGCGTGACTTCGTGGTTTTCCAGAGCCGCAAGCAATTTGATCTGAATCGGTAGCGGCAAGTCGCCGATCTCATCCAGGTAGAGCGTCCCGCCGTTGGCAGAACCGAACCAACCCGCGCGACTGCTGGCCGAACCGCTGTAACTGCCAGCGGCATAACCGAACAATTCAGCATCAGCGTAGGTCGGACTGATCGCGCCGCAATTGACCGAGACGAACAACCCGCCACGATCACTCGCACGATGGATGTGCCGTGCGAGCAATTCCTTGCCGCTGCCGGTTTCGCCACGGATCAACACCGAGATCGAGCGCGGTGCCAATAGCTCCAGCTCCTGGCGTAACTGACGGGAACGCGGATCGACAAACACCAGCGCCTTGGCGCGAATGCTCAGGGGACTTTTTTCTGCGTCGGGGAAGGTCAGCAGCGGCTGACCGAAGGCTTCAAAACTCATGGCAGACTCCCGCCCTAAACCGCCGGGAGACGGGGGGCGTTGTTTTAAAAAACAAAAGCAAAAAAAGAAAAGGTTCAAGCGCGGCGCAGGGCGTGGTGTTCCATTCGGTTTTGCAGGCGATAGAGATAGGCAAAACCCTGCTCCCAGCGTTGGTGGCCGGACTTCACGTTGATGTGTCCGGCACCCGACAAAATCCCCGCCTCGGCGCCCCAGTGACGTGCCAGTTCCAATGCACGCGGTGTGCTCACGGCGCTGTCGTTGTCGGAGCTGACCACCTGACTCGGGAACGGCAGCAGGTGGGTTGGAATCGGGGCGAAGTTGCGCAGGGCCGGTGCACAGGCCGCACGCTCGACGTCCGCCGGGGCGACCAGCAAGGCGCCGCGAACCTGACGCAAAAACTGCACGGGCGCCGTGGCAGCCCAATGCGCGACAGTGATGCAACCCAGGCTATGGGCGATCAGGATCACCGGCGTGCTGTCGGCGGCAATCGCCTCAGCCAGTGCCGCGACCCAATCTTCACGACGCGGCGTCAGCCAGTCGGCCTGCTCCACCCGCGCGCTGTTCGGCAGGCTGTTCTGCCAATGGCTTTGCCAATGATCTTCTGGCGATCCTTGCCAGCCCGGCACAATCAGGTAGCGAATTGATTCGTTGCGCATGGGGGAGCTCTCCTGCTGCGTGTCTGTTCCTGAGCAAGTATAGGGAGGAGAGTTATATTCGTTAAGGAATAAGAAGCTATTTATTAAGACCTATAAGGAATATGCGGCAGTTTTGAATGGACAAAAAAAGGGACCGCACCCTGCCAAGGAGACGGCCCCGGAAACTCAAAATTTGATAATGCGATGATTGGCTGAAATGCATATCCAATAAAGGAATATTTAATTACTTTATTAGATCCAAAATGCATATATCAATCAGCGATACTGTCACCACCAAGCAACCCTGCTTGCGTCATAACGTATCGCCCTATTGGGTCAGATTGATGACGAAATTCGTTATCTTGAGTTTCAGGACACATCGATCAAGCCTGAGCGGCACGCACCTCCTGCGCCTCTGTTGCTTCCTTGCGCACAAATCGATTCGCCCGCCCAAACGTCCCGAAATCATTGAATCGCACACCCATCTTGCGCATCGCTTTATGCGCCACCGACACGGTCAACTGACGGATGTAAAAAGGTTCCTTCACTACAAAATGATGAATCCCGTGAGTGCTGCCGAAGTTGAAGCAGAACGCCTGCAACGGCCACATCCACCAAGGGTTCAGCACCTGGGTCTGCTGAATCACGTTGCCCGGCTCCACGTCACCGTAGTAGTGCATGTTCGAGCTGACAAAGTGCAGGCAAAAGGTACGCAACACGTTCGGGCCGATGATCACCACGGCAGCGATGTCGATCACCTGCATCACCGACAAAGTAGTCGCCGACCATTCAATCGACGTTCCCATCAGAGAGCCGATGCCATTGGCCGCATGGAAGCCCAGGAACATGTACCAAGCACCCCAATGCACCAGCGCCAGTGGCGCGTAGACCTTCAGCGCACGTTTGATGATGCTGATCTTGTGAGCCCAGGTCTTGGCCCGCAGCATGCGGATGAACGCCGACATCACGTTGTCGCCGACCATCAACAGCCGCGCGAAACCCCAAGGCTCGCCGTTGGTGATGGCGCGCTCTTCCATGTCGGATTCTGTGCCGGAGACCTTGTGATGATTGAGGTGCAGATGCCGGCGAATCCACGGATTGATCGTGCTCGGCCGCGCCAGCCACACCAGTCCCATCATCAGGTTGTGCGGTACGCGCTGTTTGCGGAAGTACATGCTATGAATCAGGTCGTGTTCCAGCTCGTGGGTCAGCGAGGCAAAAAATGCGTTGAGCAACAGGCATGCCCACCACGCCATGTGCCCGGTCATGTAGAGCGTTGCCGAGCCAATCATGCCGACCAGCGCGAAGGCCAGAATGCCCGCGCCCAAGGCGTCCTGATGGTTGAGAATCGGGTAGCGCTGACGCAGTTCGACCCCCTTGGCCAGCACCACTTCACGAATATGCGCTGATCGTTGTGCTGCATTCAGTCGCTGGGGACTTGCAGAAGTACCGTGCATGCTTCCATCCTCTGGTTATTGATGTTCGCATCCTGCCTTGTGAACCCTCGCAAAGCGGTAGCCGTGAACGCCAACCTGTTGACCGGAAGCGCCAATCAGCATGACTGAACCGACCTCCCTCGCCAGCTGGACCCGCGCCCTGCGCAAGCAACTCGATGCGCTGGGCCTCGACAGCACCGCCCTGTGCCAACAGGCGGGGCTCGACCCGCGACTGATGGACGACCCGAACGCCCGTTACCCGTTGTCGGGCACCACGCGCTTGTGGGAAATCGCGGTGCAAGTCAGCGGCGACCCGGCAATTGGTTTGCGGGTATCGCGCTTCGTCAGCCCCACCACGTTTCACGCACTCGGTTATGCGCTGGTCGCCAGCGGCAGTCTGCGAGAAGTGTTCGAGCGCATCGTGCGTTATCACCAAGTGGTCAGCGATGCCCTGGATCTGGAACTGACTCGCGCCGAGGACCGCTACCGCTTCCGCCTGAAAATCCCGCCAGGCAATCCGGCCCCGGCCTTCGAAGCCATCGACGCCTTCACGGCAATTTACGTACGCACCTGCCGCAATCGCCTGGGCCGCGATTACGCCCCGCTGGCGGTGTACCTGCGCCGCCCGGAACCGGCGGACCCGCATCAATGGCACAAAGTCTTCCGCTCACCGGTGTACTTCGCCGCCGATGAAGACCGACTGGAATTCGCCGTCGCGGACTTCGACAGCCACCTGGACGACGCCAACCCGGAACTGGCCGAGCACAACGAAGCCGTGCTCAAACGCACCCTCGCACAACTCAAACCCCTGACTTGGGAACGCAAGGTTCGCGACGCCATTGAGGAGCAATTGCCGGAAGGCGAGCCCAGCGCCGAACACATCGCCCAGGCTCTGCACCTGAGTTTGCGCAGCCTGCAACGGCATCTGGCGGACGAGGGTTACCGCTTTGATACATTGCTCAACGAAAGCCGCGAGAACCTGGCGCTGCTGCATTTACGTGATCCGCAATGCTCGTTGAGCGAGATCAGCTATCTGCTGGGATTTGCGGACACGAGCAGCTTCAGCCGCGCATTCAAGCGCTGGACCGGGATGACACCGGGGCAGTTTAGGGATGGGTTGCGGTAACTGATCCGAGAAGTGTGTTGCCTCGTCCGGCCTCTTCGCGAGCAAGCTCGCTCCCACAGTTGACCGCATTCCAATGTGGGAGCGAGCTTGCTCGCGATGAGGCCAGACCAGACACTACAGAAACGCCTCAGCGCCCCCGATCCCGCCGCAACAATTTACGCACCCGCTTCACCAGTTCACTCACGGCAAACGGCTTGAGCAGGTAATCATCCTCATGCAACTCCAGATCGCGCAGGCGATCCTCGATGCCGTCCTTGGTGGTCAGGAACAGCACCGGCGTATCACCGAGCTTGCGGATCTGCTGCAGCAACTGCCAGCCATTGAGCCCCGGCAGCATCACGTCGAGGATGATCAGCTCGTATTCGCCAGACTCGATGAAACGACGGCCGTCCATACCGTTGACCGCCACATCGACTGAGTAACTTGCCTCGTTCAGACCTTTAGCCAGGAGTTTGGCGGTCTCAGGTTCGTCTTCCACTAACAGCACACGCATGGCACACCTCGATTGTCGTCATCACAGGCTAGGCGCCTTCGCGTCCAAAGCCCACCACTAACGCCGGGTTTTAGATAATCGCCAACATCCGCAATCGTTGCGCATCCAGAATCTCGATCTCGCCGTACTTGAGATTCACAATCCCCTGCCCCTGCAAGTCCTTGAGAATCTGGTTGGTGGTCTGGCGCGACAGCGAAAGCATCGACGCCAATTGCTCCTAGGGCAGTTGCAGCACTCGTCGTGGCGGATCGATCTCGCCATAACCCTCGGCGATCATCAGCAAGCGATGAGCCAGTCGAGCGGCGGTTGGCATGAGGCTCAGTTGTTCGAGATTGATGAAGGTCAGGCGCAGTTTCTGGCTCATCAGCAATGCCAGTTGCCGCCAGTACGCCGGTTGCTCATCAAGCAAAGTCAGCAGCGCGGTCTGCGGGATGTGCAACAGGGTGCAATGGGCCAGACCGAACGCATCGTGAGTGCGCGGCTGGCCATCGAACAGGCAGATTTCGCCGAACCAGTGGGGCGACTCCACCAGGCTCAACAGCGCCTCCTTGCCCTGCTCGCTCACCGCGCCGATCCGCACCGAACCTTCCAGCACCGCGTACAGCCCACACGGTGGATCGCCGCGCTTGAACAGCCGCTGGCCCGGCGACAACCGCCGCACCTTGGCGGCGGCCAGCAGACTATCCTGTAATGGAACAGGTAGATGGCTGAACCACTGCCCTTTATCCAGCCGCGAACGCCAAACCTGCATGTCCATGAAAACTCCTGGAGATTGTCGCCTGCCTGACAGAGCGAAATGTGGACCCGGGGCATGATCCATCACCCAACAGGAGGAACAACAATGAAAAGCCTCGTCGACCATCTCAGTCAATACGCCGCCTACCACCGTGACCCGCGCAATATTGCCACCCACTTTATCGGTATTCCGCTGATCGTTGTCGCAGTGGCGGTGCTGCTGTCACGGCCCGAGTGGTCGCTGTCCGGGGTTTGGGTGTCACCGGCAGTGCTTTTGGCGCTGGCTTCGGCGTGGTTTTATCTGCGATTGGAGTTACGGCTGGGCGCGCTGATGACGGTGTTGCTGGGCCTTTGTGTTTGGCTGGGTCATGTGCTCGCGCAGCAAAGCACGTTCGTCTGGCTTGCGAGCGGCATCGGGATGTTCGTGGTGGGTTGGGCGATTCAGTTTGTCGGTCATCACTACGAAGGACGCAAACCGGCGTTTGTCGATGATGTGACGGGGTTGATTGTCGGGCCGTTGTTTGTGGTGGTTGAGTTGGCGTTTTTGGTTGGGTTGCGGCATGACCTCAAAGAGCAGATCGAGGCGCGGGTGGGTGGTGTGCGGGTCAATCCGAATCGCGCTGCTGCGTAGATCGCTTTCGCGAGCAAGCCCGCTCCCACATTGGATTTGTGTCCACCATAGATCCAGTGTGGGAGCGGGCTTGCCCGCGAAGCTTTTGCTTTAGATGTTGGCGACTTTCTGCCAGACCTTCGGCTTGAAGAACAGCGTCTCGCCCTTCGCCAACCCGATCAGGCTGTCGTGATCTTTCACCACTTCAGCTTCGATCAATTCGCTCTGGCCTTCGACCTTCAGCGTCACCCGTGTCGTCGCGCCCAATGGACGAATATCCCGTACCTCGGCCGCGTGGTGATCCTCCATCTCATGACGCGACAGCGACACTTCGTGCGGACGGAACAGCACGTGATTGTCTTCACCCAGGTGCAGCCGGTTCGAATCGCCCAGGAAGTGATAAACAAAATCGCTGGCCGGGTTTTCGTAGACATCGCCCGGTGAGCCAATCTGCTCGATCACACCCTTGTTCATCACCACGATGCGGTCGGCGACTTCCATCGCTTCTTCCTGGTCGTGGGTCACAAACACCGAGGTCAGGTTGATGTCTTCGTGCAGGCGCGCGAGCCAGCGACGCAATTCTTTACGGACCTTGGCGTCGAGGGCACCGAAGGGTTCATCGAGCAGCAGGACTTTCGGTTCCACCGCCAGCGCGCGGGCCAACGCGATACGTTGACGCTGACCGCCGGAGAGCTGTTCCGGGTAGCGATCCGACAGCCAATCCAGTTGCACCATGTTCAGCAGCTCGTGGACTTTCACCGCGATCTGGCTTTCGCTCGGGCGCTGGTTTTTCGGCTTCATGCGCAGGCCGAACGCGACGTTGTCGAACACCGTCATGTGGCGGAACAGCGCGTAGTGCTGGAACACGAAACCGACGTTGCGATCACGCACGTCGTGACCGGAGACGTCTTCACCGTGGAACACGATGTTGCCCTTATCCGGGGTTTCCAGACCGGCGATGATCCGCAGCAGGGTGGTCTTGCCGCAGCCGGACGGGCCAAGCAGCGCCACGAGTTCGCCGCTTTGAATGTCCAGGCTGATGTTGTCCAGCGCCTTGAACGCGTGAAAATTCTTGCTGACGTTACGCACTTCGATCGACATGACTTATTCCTCCGCGGCGCTGGCGCGCAGGCGGTTAATACGGTTTTCGCTCCACTGCTTGAGCAGCAGGATGAAGAGCGCCAGGATCAGCAACAGGCTCGCCACGGCGAACGCGGCCACGTGGTTGTATTCGTTGTAGAGGATCTCGACGTGCAGCGGCAGGGTATTGGTCACCCCGCGAATGTGCCCGGAAACCACCGACACCGCACCGAACTCACCCATGGCCCGCGCGGTACACAGCACCACGCCGTAGATCAGGCCCCATTTGATGTTGGGAACGGTGACGTGCCAGAACATCTGCCAGCCATTGGCTCCGAGCAAACGTGCGGCCTCTTCTTCCTGCGTGCCTTGCTCCTGCATCAACGGGATCAGCTCACGCGCCACGAACGGCACGGTGACGAAGATCGTCGCCAACACGATGCCCGGCAAGGCGAAGACGATCTGGATGTCGTGGTCCTGCAGCCACGGCCCGAACAGGCCCTGAGCACCGAACATCAGCACGTAGACCAGACCGGCGATCACCGGCGATACCGAGAACGGCAAGTCGATCAGGGTCACCAGCATGCTCTTGCCGCGGAACGAGTATTTACTCACGCACCACGCGGCGCTGACACCGAACACCAGGTTCAGCGGCACTGAAATCAGCACGGCAATCACCGTGAGTTTCAGGGCCGACAGAGCGTCGGGTTCGAAGATCGCGGTGAAGAACGCACCGAGGCCATTTTTCAGCCCCTGGGACACCACGATGAACAGTGGCAGAAACAGAAACAGCGCAAAAATCAGCCAGCCAAGACTGATCAGAATTCGCCGCGAAGTGGCACTGCCACGGCGGGCAGCGTTGGCCGAGGAAGCGGCGCTAATAGACGATTGGGACATTTTCGCGCCTCCTTATGGGGTTTCGATGCGCCGCTGCAGCAAGTTGATCAGCAGCAACAGGACGAAAGAAACCACCAGCATCAGTACACCAATGGACGTGGCGCCGGTGTAATCGTACTGGTCAAGTTTGACCATGATCAGCAGCGGCAGGATCTCGGTTTTCATCGGCATGTTGCCGGCGATGAAAATCACCGAACCGTACTCGCCGACCCCGCGGGCAAAGGCCAACGCGAAACCGGTCAGCCAAGCTGGCAGCAGCGCGGGCACCAGAATATGGCGGAAAACCTGTAACGGTTTTGCACCCAGGCACGCCGCCGCCTCTTCCACTTCACGCGGGATATCAGCCAATACTGGCTGTACGGTACGTACTACGAATGGAAGTGTCACAAAAGTGAGGGCAAGGGTGATGCCGAGAGGGGTATACGCGATCTTGAAACCCAGGTCCGCTGCGAACTGACCCACCAAACCGGTGGGGGTGTACAACGCAGTCAGTGCGATACCGGCCACGGCAGTGGGCAACGCGAAGGGCAAGTCGATCATCGCGTCGATGACTTTGCGTCCCGGGAAGGTATAGCGCACCAGCACCCAGGCCAGCAGCGTGCCGATGATGCCGTTGATGATCGCGGCATAGAGCGCGGTGCCGAAGCTGAGCTTCAACGCCGCCAGCACCCGTGGCGCCGAGATAATCGCCCAGAACTGGTCCCAGGTGAGTTGAGCGGCATGCACGAACATCGCCGCCAGTGGAATGAGCACAATCAGGCTGAGGTACACCAAGGTGTAGCCCAGCGTCAGCCCGAAGCCGGGTATGACGGGGGAGATACGACGCGACATAAAAGTCCTTGGTTGAGAACGCGCTAAGCCCCGACGGTGAAATCGGGGCCCGTTGGTGCGTAACCTGTGGGAGCGGGCTTGCTCGCGAAAGCGGTGTGTCAGACAACATCGATATTGACTGTGCCGCCGTCTTCGCGAGCAAGCCCGCTCCCACATGAATTGCGTTTAACTGATCGTTTTCAGGTTATTGCGCCTGATAAATCTGGTCGAACACGCCACCATCGTTGAAGAATTTCGGTTGAGCGGTTTTCCAGCCGCCGAAATCCTTGTCGATGGTCACCAGATCCAGTGTCGGGAACTGTTTGGCGTACTTGGCGGCAACATCCTTGTCACGTGGACGATAGAAGTTTTTTGCCGCGACTTCCTGGCCGGCCGGGCTGTACAGGTGCTTGAGGTACGCTTCGGCGATCTCGGTGTTGCCCTTTTTCTCGGCGTTCTTGTCGACCACGGCTACCGGAGGTTCGGCGAGGATCGACAGCGAAGGCACGACAATGTCGAACTTGTCAGCGCCGCCGTCTTCTTTCAGGGCCAGGAAGGCTTCGTTTTCCCAGGCCAGCAACACGTCGCCCTGACCGTTGTTGACGAAGGTAATGGTCGAACCGCGAGCACCGGTGTCCAGCACAGGAACGTGCTTGAACAGGGTTTGCACGTATTCCTTGGCTTTCGCTTCGTTACCGCCATTGGCTTTCAGGCCATAGGCCCACGCCGCGAGGAAGTTCCAGCGTGCGCCGCCGGAGGTTTTCGGGTTCGGGGTGATAACTTCCACGCCGTTCTTGGTCAGGTCGCCCCAGTCCTTGATGCCTTTAGGGTTGCCCTTGCGCACAAGGAACACGATGGTCGAGGTGTAAGGCGTGCTCGCTTCCGGCAGACGCTTCTGCCAATCCGCTGGCAGGGTCTTGCCGAGTTTGGCGATTTCATCGATGTCACCGGCCAGGGCCAGGGTCACCACGTCGGCACGCAAACCGTCGATCACTGCCCGGCCCTGCTTGCCCGAACCACCGTGGGACTGCTGGATTTTCACGCTGTCGCCGGCGTGGTCTTTCTGCCAGAACTTGACGAATTCGGCGTTGTAGTCCTGATACAGCTCGCGAGTCGGGTCGTACGACACGTTAAGCAGCTCGTAATCCTTGGCAACCGCGGAACCAGCAAAAAGGGCACTGGCCAGGGCGGCCAAAGCGAAATGACGAATCGACGACATGGTGAAAGCTCCTGGAATTCTGTTTGTAATGGCTTTTTATGGTCTGGAATCGGGGTTGCCTGTCAAAGATCGCAGCCTTCGGCAGCTCCTACACAAAGCCCCCCGTAGGAGCTGCCGCAGGCTGCGATCTTTTGATCTTTGTTTCAGCTCGGTTTGTTGCTCGGGTTCTGCAACCGGAATTTCTCTTTGCGTTCGATCTGGACCACCTGGGCGTTATGCACGGTGATTTCCACTGCGCCAAAACGCAGATCGCGCAAGGCGCTCTGGATCTCACGCAAAATGGTTGCTTCGTCCTGGCCGTCAACGCTACGTAGGGATGCGCTCATGGTGCTGCTCCTTCAACTAGAGGTTGCCTGGCAGTGGCGAGACTGCTTGCGGCGTGGGACCAATAGTAGATAAGCGTGGATATTCTTAAAAAGACTATTTAAGAATTTTAATATAACCAAAAGACCAATCGAAGACCGATCAGTGCTGAAGAATCAGTGGAGCACGCTTCCAATCCAGCTGCCCGGCCGGCACCGGCCGCCCAAACCAGTAGCCCTGCCCCAGATCGCAATCGTGTTCGAGCAGGAAGCCCGCCTGCTCGACCTGCTCGATCCCCTCGGCATGAACCTGCATTCCCATGCTCTGGGCCAGCGCGATGATCACCCGCACAATCGCCGCGTCATCTTCATCCCACGGCAACCCGGCAACGAAGCCCTGGTCGATCTTGAGTTTCTGTACCGGCATTCGCTTGAGGCGCAGTAACGACGAATAGCCTGTACCGAAGTCATCGATGGCCAGCCGAACTCCTAATTCACGCAACCTGTGCATCTGCTCCAGTGCGTCTTCCGGGTCATCCATCACAGCGCTCTCGGTAACTTCCAGCTCCAGACAGGCAGGATCCAGCCCGGTTTCGTTCAGCACCTTCGCCACCTGCCCAAACAACTCACGGCGGGCGAACAATCGAGAAGAAACATTCACCGCGACAAACGACAACACCACCCCGGCCTGCTGCCACCGGCACATCTGCTCACACGCTTGGCGCATAACCCAGGCATCAATTTCGGCGATCAGACCGGTGCGCTCGGCAATGGGAATGAATTCTGCCGGCGACACCAACCCTCGCTGTGGATGCTCCCAGCGCACCAATGCCTCGACGCCGATCAGGCGGCTGGTCTTGAGGTCGTGAACCGGCTGGTAATAAACCCGCAACTCCTGCTGCTCCAGCGCACGGCGCAATTCGAATGCAGTCTCGACCCGTTGCTGGGCATGGGCGGTCAATTCTTCGGTATAGAGGGCGTAGCCGTTGCGGCCGGCACCCTTGGCCTTGAACAGCGCCGAGTCGGAGTTGCGCAACAGCTGCTCGGCACTCAAGGCGTCGCCGGGGAACAGGCTGATGCCGACGCTGATATTGACGAACAACTGATGCCCGTCGATCTGGAACGGCTCTTTGAGGCCATCGATGATCCGCTGAGCCAGCGCCGCCGCGTGCACCATTTGCGGACAGCTTTCAGCCAGCACGGCGAACTCGTCGCCGCCAAGGCGTGCCAGCGTGATTCCCGGACCGACCATCGCTTTCAAACGCTCGGCCACGCCCTTGAGCAACTGGTCCCCAATGCTATGCCCGAGGCTGTCGTTGATCATCTTGAAGTGATCAAGATCGATCATCAGTAACGCGCAGCCGCGCTTGTGGATCTGCGCCGAAGCCAGGGCCTGCTCGGTGCGGTCGGTGAACAGCAAACGGTTGGGCAGATCGGTCAGCGGATCGTAGTGAGCCAGGTGCGTCAGCTCATGTTCAGAGTTCTTGATTGCGCTAATGTCGGAAAACACTGCCACGTAATGGCTGCGCCGCCCTCTCTCGTCGTCAATGACGCGGATGGTCTGCCATTGCGGATAGATCTCGCCGCTTTTGCGGCGGTTCCAGATTTCCCCGCTCCACTCGCCGGTGCTGGTGAGTGTCGCGAACATCGCCTGGTAGAAAGCCGGCGGGTGATGACCGGACTTGAACAGGCTGGGGCGCTGGCCAAGCACCTCCTCGCTCTGATAGCCGGTGATTGCCATGAAGGCCCGGTTTACGTGGATGATCAACCCTTTGTTGTCGGTGACCAGCACCCCTTCACGCGTGCAATCGAACACCGCGGCCGCCTGACGCAAACGCTCGCGGTCTTCAGTGCGCTCACGCAATTTTGCGCCGATCCCCAGGCAACGAAACAATCGCGCCCGAGCGAGGAAAATCAACCCGGAGCTGAACACCACCCAGGCGTAACCGTTGATCAGTTGCCAGCGCATTAGCTCTGCAGAGCTATCGAAGAAACTGTTCAATAAATGGCCACTGAACTGCAGCCAACCGACGGAAACCAGTAAGTAAAGCAGTGCTGCACGCAAAGCATCGCGATAGGTGGCAGACATTCGGCTGTCCATGTCCCTTCAAAAAGGATGGAATTATAGTTTAAAGAAACATCCAGCCACTCTTATCTGAAAGGGCGACTGGTTTTATCTGTGGGCTAAGTGATAATGCAACGGCTGTTTTTTTCTTTATCGAGGGCCCAATAGACTATGTGGTACGAAGGTTTTCTCGGCTTGTCGCCCTGGTCACTGGTGGCAGTCACCCTGCTGATGACCCACGTGACGATCATCGGCGTCACGGTCTATCTGCATCGTTATTCAGCCCATCGCTCGCTTGAGCTCAATGCCGGCCTGAAACATTTCTTCCGCTTCTGGCTGTGGCTGACCACGGCACAGAACACCCGTGAGTGGACCGCGATCCACCGCAAGCACCACGCCAAATGCGAAACCGTCGATGACCCGCACAGCCCGGTCATCAAGGGCCTGTCCACCGTTCTGCGCAAAGGCGCCGAGCTGTACCGTGCCGAGGCGGAAAACCCCGAAACCCTGCGTATCTATGGCAAGAACTGCCCCGAAGACTGGATCGAACGCAACCTGTACAGCCGTTTCCCGCTGCTGGGCGTGGCGATCATGGGCGTCATCGACCTGTTGCTGTTCGGCACCATCGGCATCACCATCTGGGCCATCCAGATGATGTGGATCCCGGTGTGGGCCGCCGGTGTGGTCAATGGCCTGGGCCATGCCATCGGCTACCGCAACTTCGAATGCCGCGATGCGGCGACCAATCTGGTGCCGTGGGGCATCCTGATCGGCGGCGAAGAACTGCATAACAACCATCACACCTACCCTAATTCGGCAAAACTGTCGGTGAAGAAGTGGGAATTCGATCTCGGCTGGGCCTGGATCCAGGTCTTCAGCTTCCTGCGTCTGGCCAAGGTTCAGCGGGTCGCGCCAATCGCCCATCGGGTCGAAGGCAAAGGCAACCTGGACATGGACACCGCCATGGCGATCCTCAACAACCGCTTCCAGATCATGGCCCAGTACCGCAAGTTGGTGATCGCACCGCTGGTCAAACAAGAGCTGGAAAAGGTCGATCACTCGGTCCGTCACCAGTTCCACCGCGCCAAGCGCCTGCTCTCGCGGGAAACCAGCCTGCTGGATGACAAACACCACATTCGCATCCAGACCATGCTCGAGCACAGTCAGGCGCTGAAGGTAATTTACGAGAAACGCCTGGCCTTGCAGCAGATCTGGGTCAAGACCAGCTCAAATGGTCACGACATGCTGGCCGCCATCAAGGATTGGGTACACGAAGCCGAAGCCAGCGGGATTCAATCCCTGCGCGACTTTGCCGATCAGTTGAAAACCTACTCCCTGCGCCCCGCCGCTGTCTGACGCCGTTGATCGGTGCGCCTCGTTCGTGGGCGCACCCTTCGGAACTTAGCTCCAAATCCCCTATCTCAAAGACACTTCGCCATCCAGGCGGGCAGGGACCTGTTATCAATTATTTCCTCCAACCACAGCGTGACGTGCCTGCTTGTGGCACCGGAAATAATTGATAAAAGGCCCGCGTATTGGCCGCTTTCGAACCTCGAGCGGCACACGCCCTTTGAGAGTGTCGATGGTCAATAAAAGCCTGCAAGACTCATCCCTCCAGCAGTGGCCCGAGGCCGCGCAAACCTTGCTGGCGCTGATGCATGCACAAGGCGAAGTGGCGCGCCTGAGCGAACGCGAACAACTGTTCAGCGCTCTGCTGGTGAGCGTCAACGCGGTGCTTTGGGCCTTCGACTGGGAGTCCCGTCGGGTGCTCTATGTCAGCCCCGCGTATGAACGGATTTTCGGCCGCTCTGCAGGCTTGTTGCTGTCCGACTACAACCATTGGCGCGACAGCATTTACCCCGACGATCTGGACTATGCCGAACGCAGCCTGGGCGAAGTACTGGTCAAAGGCGCCGTTGAAGACCGTGAGTACCGAATCATTGCCGCCGACGGCCAGGTCCGCTGGCTCAGTGACAAGTGCTTCATCAACCGTCAGGCCGAGCCGGGGCAACCGGTGATCATCGTCGGCATTGCCGAAGACATTACTGACAAAAAGCAGATGGAAACCGAGCTGCAACGCCTGGCCACCACCGACGTACTGACCCAGAGCAGTAACCGCCGACACTTCTTCGACTGCGCCCACCGTGAATTCGAACAGGCACGGAACCAAGGCACGCCGCTGGCATTCCTGCTGCTGGACATCGATGACTTCAAAGTGATCAACGATACCTACGGCCACCAGGAAGGCGACAACGTGCTGCAACGAATCGCCGAGAGCAGTCGCGCGGCTTTGCGTCGCGGTGATTTGTTCGGGCGAGTTGGCGGTGAGGAATTTGCAGCGGTGTTTCCCGGCTGTGCGCCAGACATGGCCATGCAAGTGGCCGAACGCCTGCAACGGGAGATTCAGCGCTTAAGTTTCAGCCATGGCGACCAGACGTTCGGCATCACCGTCAGCCAGGGCCTGACCAGCCTCACCGCCGAGGACGAAAGCGTCGACAGCCTGTTTGCCCGCGCGGATGCGGCAATGTACAAAGCCAAACACCAGGGCAAGAACCGCATCATCTCGGCCTGACAGGCTCAACACAAAACCCCTGTGGGAGCGGGCTTGCTCGCGAAGGCGCCGTATCATGCAGCATTGATATCGACTGACCCGACGCCTTCGCGAGCAAGCCCGCTCCCACAGGGGAATTGTGTGATGCCTACTTTTTGCGCAACCGTATCAATTCCGGCAACCCGATCTTGAGCAACCGCGCCGTCCGGCTCTTCGCCAGTTCCTCAATGCCCTCATGCTCGGTCAGTCGCGCCAGTTGTGCAGCCATGTTCATCACCAGCGCTTCGCGGGAGTAAACCCCGCCACCGAGCTGGTAGACCGCCGCAATCAGCTCTCGCAGCTCCAGCGGCAGGCGCCAGCGAGTGCGAAGCGCCGAACCATAAGCCGCACCGAATTCAGCCAGTGCCTCGCCGACCTCCTCCCATTCATCCAGCTCACCACCGGCCTGCTTCCATTCCTGCAAACACCGCAACAGCGCAAGGTCGCCGAGGCGATGCAGCATGCCGGCGCAATAACAACGCTCCTGATCCAGATCCAGCAAGCGCGCCAGGGTCCGGCCATACTCGGCGGTGCGCAGCGACAGCTCCCAATAGCGCTCGGCATAGTCGGCCAGAAACGGATCACTGAGGCGGGCACTGCGTTTGAGCGCCAGCCCCAGAATCAGGTTCATGCTTTGCCCGGTGCCGAGGTGGTGCAGCGCCTGGGACAGGGTTTGTACGGCGGCGCCATGGTGCTGGGCCGCGCTGTTGGCGGCGGCGATCAGCACAGCGGTGACTTGCGGATCGGTGCGGATCTCGTCATGCAGCACGGTCAAATCGAGGCCGTTGGGATTGAGGCTGCGTTTGACCGCCAACTGCACGTCAGTCATCAGCGGCGCACCGTCGGCAAACTCACGACGACGCTCCAGATACGCCGACAAGGTGATGCCCGGCGCCAATGAAGGCACCTCGCAAGACACTTCCTCACCGGCATTGAGCAGCAGATCCTGCAGACGCAGGGTCAGGCTTTCCATGTTCAGGGGTTTGGTCAGGTACGCAGCAGGCGCCAAGGGCAAGACTTCGCGCACACTGGCGCTGTCATTGCGGCAGCTCATCAGAATGAACGGCAGGGGGGGATTACGTTTGCGCTGGCGGACATTGCGCAAGACATTCAAACCATCGACGCCGGGCAGCTCCCAGTCGACGATCACCAGGTCGTAAGGATTTTCCGCCAACAGGTGCAGCGCTTCCTGACCATCGGCACACAGATCCAGCCGCGCGTCGCAACGCACATTCAACAAAACCTGCTTGAGCAGGTCGCGGGACCAGGGATCGGCCTCGGCAATCAGCACACGCGGTGCAGCGGGTAACACCACAGCAGTCATTTACACACTCCAAAGCAGTGCTTGCACCTTAGTCAATGCTGACCATTCGATACAGCGCATTTGCCATCGATGGGTTCCAGGGACACAAAAAAACCCGCCGAAGCGGGTTTTTGTGTCGATCAGTTCACAAATCGATCAGAGCTTGGAGATCACAGCTCCGAGAAGCACTCTTCGATAATGGCCAGACCTTGGTCCAGCTGCTCGTCCGGCGAAGTCAGCGGTACCAAGACGCGCAGAACGTTGCCGTAAGTGCCGCAGGACAGCAGGATCAGACCCTTGTCGCGGGCCTTGGCCACAACGGCGGCTACCGCTGGAGCGTTCGGCTTGTGGCTGTCGCCATCAACGAACAGCTCGACCGCGATCATCGCGCCGAGGGCACGGACTTCGCCGATCACCGGGTATTTCGCCTGGATAGCTTTCAGGCCAGTGACCAGACGCTCGCCGACAGCCTTGCAGCGGTCCAGCAGGTGCTCTTCTTCGAACACTTCCATTACGGCCAGAGCCGCAGCGCAAGCGATCGGGCTACCGGCGTAGGTGCCGCCCAGGCCGCCTGGAGCAATGGCGTCCATGTATTCGGCCTTGCCGCAAACACCGGCCAACGGGAAGCCGCCAGCGATGGATTTGGCGAAGGTGGTCAGGTCGGCAGCAACGCCCATCTGTTCCATGGCGAAGAAAGTACCGGTACGACCAGCGCCAGTTTGTACTTCGTCAGCGATCAGCAGGATGCCGTGCTGGTCGCACAGCGCGCGCAGACGCTTCATGAACTCTTTAGGCGCGACGTAGAAACCACCTTCGCCCTGAACCGGCTCGATGATGATTGCAGCGATGTCACGCGGCTCGGCGTCGTTCTTGAAGATGCGTTCGATGCTGGCGATCGAATCGTCGATGCTCACACCGTGCAGTTCGTTCGGGTACAGCGCGCGGAAGATGCCGCCTGGCATCAGGCCCATGCCGGCCGAGTAAGGCACGACTTTACCGGTCAGGCCCAGGGTCATCATGGTGCGACCGTGGTAAGCGCCGGTGAACGCGATCACGCCGGCACGGCCAGTGGCGGCACGGGCGATTTTCACGGCGTTTTCCACGGCTTCGGAACCGGTGGTCACCAGCAGGGTTTTCTTGGCGAAATCACCCGGCACCTTGGCGTTGATTTTTTCGCACAGTTCTACGTACGGTTCGTAAGCCAGCACCTGGAAGCAGGTGTGAGTCAGCTTGTTCAGCTGCGCGGTCACCGCGGCGATGATTTTCGGGTGCAGGTGACCGGTGTTCAGCACGGCGATACCGCCGGCGAAGTCGATGAACTCACGACCTTCAACGTCGGTCACGGTGGCGTTCTTCGCGGACTCGGCGAAGATCGGGTGAATCTGGCCAACACCGCGTGGTACAGCGGCTTCGCGGCGTTTCATCAGGGATGCGTTAGTCTTGCTCATAAAGTCCTCATTCACCGCTCATCGGGCGGCGTGGTTCAAGGAAAATGCAGCGGGGAGGCAACTACGGCAGCATGCGATGATCGACTGCCACAGCTTTCCCGGCCACAGAGAAAATTCCGTTTGTTGCACGCAAAGGGACAGCGCTCTCGTGCCCTTTGCGTTTGAAGCAATGCCTTGCCGGGCTTATCCCTTCGAGCTTAGATGCCCAGGCAGAGGTATTTGATTTCCAGGTAATCTTCGATGCCGTACTTGGAGCCTTCACGGCCCAGGCCCGACGCCTTGATGCCGCCGAACGGCGCGACTTCGTTGGAGATCAACCCGGTGTTGACGCCGACCATGCCGTATTCCAGGGCTTCAGCCACACGGAACACGCGACCCAGGTCGCGAGCATAGAAGTACGAAGCCAGACCGAACTCGGTGTCGTTGGACATCGCGATCACTTCGGCTTCGTCTTTGAAGCGGAACAGCGGCGCCAATGGACCGAAGGTTTCTTCCTTGGCCACGGCAGCGTTCTTCGGCACGTTGGTCAGGATGGTCGGCTCGAAGAAGTTGCCTTCCATGACCTTGCCACCTGCCAGGATGGTTGCGCCTTTGCTGATCGCGTCAGCAATGTGCTCTTGAACCTTGGCCACGGCTTTTTCGTCGATCAGCGGGCCAGTGGTGGTGCCTTCTTCCAGACCGTTACCGATCTTGAGTTTGGCCACAGCCACTTTCAGCTTCTCGGCGAACGCGTCGTAGACCGAATCCTGAATGTACAGCCGGTTGGCGCAGACGCAGGTCTGGCCGTTGTTGCGGTACTTGGAAATGATCGCGCCTTCGACGGCCTTATCCAGGTCCGCGTCGTCGAACACGATGAACGGCGCGTTGCCGCCCAGTTCCAGGGACACTTTCTTGATGTCCTTGGCGCATTCAGCCATCAGTTGACGACCGATCTCGGTCGAGCCGGTGAAGGACAATTTGCGCACGATCGGGTTGCTGGTCAGCTCGCTGCCGATGTCGCCGGCGCTGCCGGAAACAACACTGAATACACCGGAAGGAATGCCGGCACGCTGGGCGAGTTCAGCCAGAGCGAATGCCGAGAATGGAGTTTGCGAAGCTGGCTTGAGCACCATGGTGCAACCGGCGGCCAGGGCCGGGCCGGCTTTACGGGTGATCATCGCGGCTGGGAAGTTCCACGGGGTGATTGCAGCGGTCACGCCGATTGGCTGCTTGATCACGATCAAGCGCTTGTCTGGCTGGTGACCCGGAATCACGTCACCGTAGACGCGCTTGGCTTCTTCGGCGAACCACTCGATAAAGGAAGCGGCGTAAACGATTTCGCCCTTGGCTTCGGCCAATGGCTTGCCTTGTTCGAGGGTCATCAGGCGAGCCAGGTCGTCCTGGTTTTCGATGATCAGTTCGAACCAGCGACGCAGCTTGTTCGCGCGGTCCTTGGCGGTCAGTGCACGCCAGGCCGGCAGCGCTTTGTCAGCGGCTTCGATCGCACGGCGGGTTTCGGCAGCGCCCATTTTCGGCACGGTGCCCAGAATTTCGCCCGTTGCCGGGTTGTTGACCTTGATCGTCTGACCATTGTCCGCATCAACCCAAGCGCCATCGATAAAGGCTTGCTGGCGGAACAACTGGGTGTCTTTAAGCTGCATGTCGGCTTTCCTTAACAGCACCGCGGCTAGCGCGGAGCGAATTATGATTGTTGAAAGGCGCCTTATAGGCTGCCGTCAGGGAAATCATTCACCGGGCTGAAGCACATAAATAGCGCACTGATTGAAACTCGTGCGGTTCAGCACCCAGACAAGAGCGTTTGAAATCTCGAACGAATCCTAGGATCAATGCCGGGAAAGGACAATAGGGCGTTCGAAAAAAAGAACGAAAACGGCGCATTTGCCTAATTTTTCTGATCAACGTAGCAACCGCAGGTTACGCTTTGGAAAAACGCAGGTGATTCAGCAGCATGGACGCCCGCAGCGCATATGAGTATCATGGCGCCCGCATTGCACCAGTAGCTCAGCTGGATAGAGTACTGCCCTCCGAAGGCAGTGGTCGTGGGTTCGAATCCCGCCTGGTGCACCATACGTAGAAACGAGAAAGCCTCAGATCTTAGGGTCTGGGGCTTTTTTGTGTCCGTCGTCAAAGCCTCAGGATGGGCGCTGGATGCAGCTGTTCGGTTTAACCGAACAACTGAGTCTGAAAAAAACCGCCGAAGCGGTTTTTTCATTCAGTCGTCCAATCAAACTCGTCGTATTCATCATCCTCGTCGTCCTCAACCTCTTCTTCATCAAGAACGTCTTCCTCAAGCGCTTCTTCTGCCTGCTTCGCCAGCAGAAACTCCTTACGACTCTCAGTAACAGCCCGTCGTAATTCCTGACCCTTCACCGGGCAGTTGAGCATTTGGGCGATGCGGTCGATTTTTTTCGCCATGGCTTCCTCCAACGCATCGGCTATGGGCCGATAGTGCGCGCTTTCGGGTGTCGATGCCAAATTGGCGACCGCTGTGCCCTTCAGTTTTTCTGCAACGCCTTGAGTCGGGCCGTGAGGTTTTCGTCAGGGAAGCGCTTGTGCAATGTTTTCAACAGCGCATCGGCGGCTTGCGTCTGACCGGCCTTTCGCAGGCGCACCACTTCATGCAATTGCTCATCCAGGGTTTTCGCCGGCGCTGCTGCACGCTTGCTGGCCTTTGCTTCATCGGCCATTTCGGCATTGATCGATTCGCTCTGCGCGGGCGCGGCAAAATCGGCCATTGGCGCCGCAGGCGCGGGGGCCGCCAGCGAGCGAGCAACCGAAGGGGGTACCTCTGCGGCTTCTTTTTTGGCGACCGGCGCAGAAGCTTTGGGTGCAGGGGCGAAGTCGTAACTCGGCGGTTGCTCCTCCGTGCGTTGCACCAGTGCAAGCATCAGGGCCACTCCGACGAGGCTGGCAAATGCAACTTGCCAACGGGGTTTCTGGCAGGCCTGAACCCAGCGTTTCCACAGACCAGGTTTCTGCACAGGGACTTCACGGTGTGCGGCAGCCAAGAGGAACGCGTCGAGATGGGCCGGTGGTTCGCCGGTCGCGTGGTCACGATAGTGCTTCAACACTTCGTCTTCTGGGGTAGGACGGGCGTCAGTCATGTCAGTACCTCCTCGGCCAGCAGCCGACGCAGTTTTTGCTGGGCGTAGCGCAAGCGGCTTTTGACGGTTTCCAGCGGTGTTTCGGTGAGGGTGGCGATCTGCGGCAGGTCGAGATCGCCATGGGCGCGCAGCAGGAACACTTCGCGCTGGTCAGCGGGGAGGTTTTGCAGGGCCGCTTCGAGGCGCTGGCTGTCGCGGCTCAGGCTCAGCAGTTGTTCGGGATCAGCAGCGTCATCGCTCAGCGCGTGGATCTGTTCGTCATAGCTGTCGTGCAAGGGGTTGTGGATTCCGTGTTTGCGCCAGTGATCGATCAGACGGTTGCGGGCAATCTGGTAGAGCCAGGTGCGAAAATTCGCTCGGCCTTGTGGCTGACTGGTGCTGCGGATCAGGCTCAACCAGGTTTCCTGGTAAACCTCTTCGGCCAGCTCGGACTTGCTGCTCAGGCCGAGCAGGAATCGGTAGAGCCCTTGGCGGTGACGGGCGTACAAAATCTCGAACGCCGGCCCGTCGCCTGCGCGATAACGGGCCAGCAGCGATTCGTCGCTCGATTCAGGAGCTGACATTTCAGTTGTAGCCTCCTTTAAGCGGCTCACTATTGGATGCGGTCGTGGTTCGCAGACTTTGAGCCAACTCCACCAATTGCACGAACTCTGCCCGCAGACCAAATCGATCCTCGCCCCGCGCACCGCGAGCCAAAGCCTCGGTGTCCTTCAGGCTGAAATCACCGGTATACCGCCCGTCCTTGAGCTGCTGGGAAAACGCCGCGACTGCCGCTGCAAATCGCAGGTCTTCACTGGCTGGCGCAGCACTGTCAGTGATCGGCCGCTCGATCAAGCGACTGTTCCCACCTTCGGGCAACTGATATCGCACGCGCAGTACGGCCATTTCCCCAGATTTCCCGGAAGCAACTGCCCCGGAATTGCCGTAGCGCAACGGCTCCAGCCAACCCTTCTCGCCCTTCGGCACAATTTCATACAACGCCGTCACCGTATGCCCTGCGCCGATTTCACCGGCATCGACCTTGTCGTTACTGAAATCCTCACGCTTCAACGCACGATTTTCATACCCCAACAGCCGATATTCACTGACCTGTGCCGGGTTGAACTCCACTTGCAGCTTCACGTTTTTCGCCACGACCGCGAGGGTCGAACCGAGCTGATCCACCAGCACCTTGCGCGCCTCGCGCAGGTTGTCGATGTAGGCATAGTTGCCGTCGCCAGCATCGGCCAACTGTTCCATCAGGTGTTCATTGTAGTTATCCACACCAAAACCCAATGTGGTCAGGGAAACGCCGGTCTTGCGCTTATCCACAGCCATTTGCTTGAGGCTGTCAAAGTCGCTGATGCCGACGTTAAAGTCACCGTCAGTGGCCAACAGGATGCGGTTGATGCCTTTGGGAATGAACGCTTGCTGCGCCATCTGATAGGCCAGTTCGATGCCTGACGCCCCAGCGGTGGAGCCGCCGGCGGTTAATTGATCGATGGCTGTACGAATTTTCACTTTTTCGCGTCCGGAAGTTGGCTCCAGCACCACTCTCGAATCACCGGCATAGACGACTAATGAAACCCGGTCCTGCTCGCGCAATTGATCGACCAGCAATTTCAGGGTGCTTTTGACCAACGGCAACCCCTCGCGTCGGTCCATCGAGCCGGACACGTCCACCAAAAACACCAGGTTCGCCGGGGCCAGTTCCGCGACCGCGCGGTCCGAGGCCTTGATGCCGATACGCAACAATCGGGTATGCGGGTTCCACGGTGACGGCGCCAGCTCTGTGGTCACGCCGAAGGGCGAGCCATCGGTGGGCAATGCGTAATCGTAGGGAAAGTAATTGACCATCTCCTCCAGTCGTACCGCACCTTCCGGTGGCTGCCGCCCCTGATTGAGCAAGCGGCGGACGTTGGCGTAAGCGCCGGTATCGAGGTCGGCGCTGAAGGTCGAGACGGGCGCTTCGGCCACGCTGTGAATCGGGTTATCCGCCAGCGCTTGATACTGCTCCCGCTGCTCATCCCGATATCCCTGCGCAGATGCCTCACCCGCCGGCATCGGCGCATAGCTCGCCGTCGGCGCCGGACTCACGCTGCGCTTGGCCATCGAGGAGTCCGCCATGACAGCCTCGCTGCGCACCAATGCTTCAGCCGACAGCGCACCTTGAGCCGGTGGCGGAACCGAGGCGGAATCAGGCTTGGATGAAACGCCGCAACCGGCAATCGCCAGCAGCAACCCGGCGGCGAAACCCTGGGCGGCCGGGCGGAGGAAATGCAGAGGGAGGGACATGGGGGCTGACCTCAGGAGGAAATTGATCCATTCATCCTCTGAGACGAGCCCCTCTTCAGGTTCGGGTTAAACCGGCCGAAATTAATTTCAGCGGTGATAACGCCGCACCACACTGCTGTTTTTCAGCACATGGCCTTTGATTTTTTCCAGTAGCTGCGCGCGCGTCAGGCCGGCGGGCAAAGCTTCCGGCGCCAGGTCCAGGGCGTAGAGCTGGATGATGTAGTGGTGCGCGCTGTCGCCGACCGGCGGGCAAGGGCCAACATAACCTGTGGTGCCTTTGCTGTTGGTGCCGCCGACGCCTTCTAGGGCGGATTTTGCGCCGACGCCGGAGGCAATCTGATGAGTCGTGGCTTTGATGCCGTAATGCACCCAGTGATCAACGCCTTGGCCTTTTTGGCCGTCAGGATCGTGCATGACAATGGCGTAACTGAGGGTGCCCGCCGGGCCGGCGTTCCAATTCAATGCCGGTGACTGGTTGTGCCCACCACAATTGGGCGCATCGCTGGCGGCAGCCGAGGTGAACAGTCGATCGTCGGTGACACCTGGGATGTTCAGGGTGAAACGCTCCTGGGCCTGCGCCGGAAATTGTACGCAAAGGGCGACTGCAACGGCCGCCAGCCAAGGGTTCAGAGAGGTCAATCGGGTCATACCGGAGCACCTTGTGCGGGTGGGGCCGTCGTCGGCGTGCAAACTATAGCCGGACGGTTCATTCGGTGGCAGTGGGAATTGGCTGAACCTCCAGATAAGCGCCAAACTCTTAAGTGAAACGCTTGCCTGGAGAATGAACATGGCACTGCACCGCGTTGCCCGCTTCGCCGATGTGTCCGAAACCCGGGGCCTTGAAGTCCTGATCGCGGACACGAAAATAGTCTTGCTGCGGGTAGGCGATCATCTGCGCGCCTTTCAGGGCGAATGCCCCCATGCCGGAGCGCCGCTGGCCGACGGTGCTCTGTGCCACGGACGTTTGATCTGCCCGTGGCACAAGGCTGCGTACCGGATCGAGGACGGTGCGCTGTGCGAACCGCCGGCCCTGGACAGCCTCAAGCGCTATCCGCTGGAAGTGCGCGATGGCGAGGTCTGGGTCGACGATCAGCCGATGTCCGACGCTCATACCCCACCGGCGGACGACGCGCGAACCTTTGTGATCATCGGTGCCGGTGCGGCAGGCACGGCGTGCGCGGCGGCGTTGCGCGAAAAGGGCTTCGGTGGCCGGGTGCTGTTGATCGACCGTGAAACCGACGCCGGTTACGACCGCACGGTATTAAGCAAATTCGTGATTGCCGGGGAGATGCCGCCGGAAGAAGTCCCGCCGCTGCGTGATGAACACTTTTACCAAGAGCAGCGCATTGAGCGAATAAACGCTGAAGTGACGAGCCTGGACGCCGAGAACAAAACGTTGCACCTGTCTGATGGTCAATCGCTGAGCTACGACGCAGCCCTGCTCGCCACCGGGGGCACACCCAATCCGCTTACGCTGCCTGGCGCCGATCTGCCGCAGGTGTTCGTGTTGCGTTCGAAGGATCAGGCGCAGCGGATTCTGGGCTCGGCAAAACCAGGCCAACGAGCGGTGATCATCGGTGACAGTTTTATTGCCATGGAATCCGCGTCCTCCCTGCGCCAATACGGCCTGGACGTCACCGTTCTGGCCCGCCACGCAGTGCCTTTCGCCAAACAGTTTGGCGACGCCGTCGGCAAGGCGATTCGTGCCCTGCACGAGGCTAACGGTGTGGTGTTTCATACGGATGGCGAAGCCACTCACGTCGAAGGAACGACCAAGGTCGAAGCGGTGCACCTGGACAATGGTCAACGTTTACCGGCGGATCTGGTGTTGGTCGGTATTGGCGTCAGCCCGGCAACCGGCGCATTTACCGGCCTTCCCATGGAAAAAGACCAGTCGCTGAAGGTCGACGGCGGGATGCGCGTGACCGATGGGCTTTGGGCCGCCGGCGATATCGCGACCTTCCCGCTCAACGGCCAGCCCCAACGGATCGAACATTGGCGCCTGGCACAGCAACAGGCACGGATCGCGGCGATGAACATGCTCGGCGGCGACGAGCATTACCTCGACGTGCCCTATTTCTGGACCTGGCACTTCGGTAAAAACTACGACTACCTTGGCCACGCCGCAACCTGGGATGAGGTCGAGTTCAAAGGTGATCCTGACCATCCGCCTTTCATCGGCCTGTTCGGCAAGGAGGGATTGGTGGTCGCCGCGGTGGCTTGCGATGAAGAACGTGCGATAGCGATGCTCGCCGAACGGATGAAACAGCCGTTGTCGGTGGATGAGGCGTGGCGGTTGATTCGGGACCTGAATTAACGGCTGTTCCCCCGTTTCAAACGCCAGACAGCAAAACGCCCGGCGTCTGCGTTGCGCAGAGGCCGGGCGTCGGTCTGTAAGCCATGGTTTTACTGGACGGTGACATTCCCGCCGAATTTGCTCATGACAAACCCGACAAACTCTTCGACGGTCATCTTCTGGCCGTTGAATTCCACCTGATTACTGGCGTAATGCAGTTTGGAAACGATGTTGTTGCCATCCAGTTTTGCCAACTGCGTACCGACTGCCATGCTGCCAAACATGTCGGCGGTAGCAGTGGCCTGATCGGCGATGAGTTTAGCGTCGGTCTGACCGTTGATTTGCGACTGCACGCTCAGCAGGTCAACGAGCATGGGCTTGGACACTTTCACGTTGACGTCCAGCAGCGCGATCAGTTGTTGGGTCAGTAGGTCGGGCGGCAGGTCCATGGATTGTGGTTTGGTCAGGTCGAGCACCAGGTGGGCGCGGCTTTCGCCATTGGGGGTGTTGAACGACAGATTTTCCAGGGCGACCTGCGGGCCAGCGGCCAGCAGTTTCTCCAGGCCGGTTTTGACCTGCGCCTCTTCGGCCGGGGTCAGGATCAGCTCTGGCGCCGGTTCACCCGCAGCGACGGCCTCAGCGGCGGCCCTCTCGTACGGTTGCAGTTTGGTCTGGTAAATCTGCATCAACGACATTGTTGCCGGGATGTCGAGGTTCTTCAGGCTCATGACCATCTGAGCAGAGCCGACGGCCTTGCCGTTCAAGGACACCTCACCCACCTTGTAATCGGCACGCCCCGAGGCGCTGGTGCCCGATTCCTCGGTCTGGTTCTTCATTTCAAATTTCTTGAAACCCAAGACCGACTGCTTGGCGCCGAAGGTGGTCTTGCTGTCGGTCAGCTCGACGGTGTTGTCGCCGGTGTAGTAGCCGTAGGTACTTTTTGTCAGGTTGCTGGCCAGGGTCAGGCCGTTCAGTTCGACCTTCACCGGCGTCTGATCTTCAGCCACTGTGCTCAGTGTCAGGCTGTCCATGTAACCGTCGGCCTTGACCTTCTGCGCTTGAGCGCTGGCGGCGACATCGAGGTTCAGCCCGGAGAATTTCAGGTTGGACTTGTCGTCGAGCGCCACGTCCAGCGACAGCAATTGCAGAGTACCGTTGGTGGCATTGTCGTAACCGATGTTGACCACGCCCGTGAGTGGGGATTTGTCCTTGGCAGCGGCGAACCACTTCTCGGTGTTAGGCGTTCTTTCCAGTTCGTAGTGACTGGTGGCCAGGACCGGCAGCCACTTCAGCGACACCAGGCGCGAAAACGGCAGCGGACCGTGTTCGATGTGATCGACAAACAGCAGCTCCACCGGTGCTTCACCGAACATCTCGCCTTCACCCTTGAGGCGGTAGTGCGCAGTGCTGCTGAACACATGGCGTTCCAGCGACACCAGCTCCAGCGACGCCTTGCCGTTGGAACCGACCAGCGCGGCTTGCAGCTCTTTGTTGGCGTCGGCGATCGAGGTGTTCAGCACACCTTCGAGTTTGGTGCCGGTGTACCAGGCTCCGCCGGCGCTGATTGCGCCGATGGCAACGACGATTCCAAGAAGCACGCCTGCTGATTTATTCATGAATGACCCGATCAATGTCCGTTGTTTGAAGGTGTGGTCGTCTTCCCTGAACCCATGACGGGTTGCGGTCACGACTGCGCTAAAAGTGCGATGGAGATTAGCATCAGGCGCACGGGGCGACCCAATGATTAAAGGTTAAAGAGTGTCTATGGACCGTACGCAGGGGTTGAGAGTTTCGGCGGATATGAAATCGCCATCGTCGGATCGCCGCCCGGAGCAAGCTCGCTCCCACATGGGTTATGTGTCGATCACAGTAACCCTGTGGGAGCGAGCTTGCTCCGGGCGGCGATCCGACGATGGCGTCAGTCCTGTCAACACAGAATCAGGAATACTGAACCTCGATCTCATCAAGCTGATGATCAAAGCTCTTGAGCCGTGCGGTCCATGTATAGACCAGCACTTCGAAGTCGCGATTGATCACCGCCGTGCCGCTTGGGGATTCCGAGCGCGGGTCGCAGAAGTCCAGTTGATAACGTTCCCGGGCCATGGCGGTGACGACATCGGAGAGTTCACGGGCGTTGCTGAGCCAGTGCCAGCCTTCCGCGGACACTTGCTTGTCCAGCGCCTGGCATTGTTTTTTCAGGGTTTCGAGGCTTTTTTCCAGCGGTGTGCCGGTGAGTTCGCCCATGACTTCCTGGAACGTACGCCCCGGTTGCCAGTAACTGCCCCAGAAATACCGGTCGAACACCGTTTCGACACGGCGCAGCGCGACCTTGGTGTCCCAGATCAGCACCAGGGTCTTGCCTTGTTCGAGCTGTCTTTTTTTGATGCGCTGACCCTGGACCGAAGCCCAGGCCACCACCACGATTGCCATCACGGCAATCAGTGCCGTGGCGCTGTCGAGGAACACCAGTGCCTTGTCGATCTGGTGGGCCAGCATGATGCCGTAGAAATAAGTGGCCGATAGCAACACCAATGCCGCAATAGCGCACCAGAAGCCGGGAGCATAAGGGTTTTTCATTATTGGAATCCCCATGACCAACGCGAGCCTTGATTGATGAGTTCGACGCGCGACCTCATCAAATCAAAGCATAGCAACGGCCTCAGGGTTTGCCGGAGTTCGTGCCTTGCGTTCGTCCGCTTTCCCAACCGCCACCCAATGCCAGGAACAAATCGATCTGGCTCATGGCAACCTGCGTGCTGGCGGAAGCCAGTTGCGCCCGCACGTCGGTGTAGGTGCGGGTCGCTTGCAAGTCCGCCAGGAACGATGCGCGGCCAGCCTGGAAGAAGCGGTGGGTCTGATCTGCCGCCAGTTGCGCCGATTGCTCGGCGTCGGCCAGTGCGTCGCGACGTTGCAGCAACGCGGAGTACTGCGCCAGGCCGGTTTGGGTTTCGCGAATGGCGTTGAGCACCACGCCATCGAAATGCGCCAGCGCGCCTTGGGTCGTTGCTTCGGCCTCGCGGATTCGTGCCCGGGAGCCGTTGGACGGCACGGTCCAGGTCAGCAACGGCCCGAAACCCCAGCGATTGGTCGCCGGTTTGCCGAGATTTTCCAGGATGCCGACGGTACCGACGGTCGCGCCGATGCTGATGTCCGGGTACAACTCGCCGGTGGCGATGCCGATGCCGGCGGTCGCGGCAGCCAATCGTCGCTCGGCCTGCCGCACATCGGGACGGCGCTTGAGCAACGTCGCGCCGTCACCCACCGGCAACAATTGCGCAATTTTCGGCAGTTCCGCACAGTCGCTGGTGCCTGGCGGCAATTGGTCGACAGGTTTGGCCAATAGCATCGACAAGCGGAACAACCCGGCCTGACGGACCGCCTCATAACGCGGCATGTCGGCGCGCAGGGATTTGAATTGGGTTTGCGAGCGGGTCACCTGGGTTTCATCACCGCGCCCGGCGTCACGCAGACGCTGGATCAGCGTGGTGCTCTGGGCTTGCAGGTCGAGGGAATGCTGGGCGATTTCCTGCTCTTCATTGGCCGCGCAGACTTGGGTGTAGGCCCGAACCACATCAGCCACCAAGGTAATCCGCGCTGTATCGGCCGCGGCTTGAGTCGCATCGGCATTGGCCTTGGCCGCTTCGATGCCGCGCTGCAACGTGCCAAACAGGTCGAACTGATACGAGGTGGTGATGCCAATGTCGCCGACGTTGGCCACCGGCACTTTCTCCGGTAGCAAGAACGCTTCGCCAGACTCCTGCAAACGCTGGGCGCCCATCTTCACGCCGCCGCTCCAGCCACCTGCCGCTTGAGCTTCATCGACCTGCGCGCGCGCGCGGGAAAGGTTCGCCGCCGCCACGCGCAAATCGGTATTGGAGGCCATAGCCTGCTCGACCAATTGGTCGAGGCGCGGATCTTGATACAAGCGCCACCAATCGCTGGGCACCGGTGCAGAGACGACATTTTTGCCGTTCACCGCCAAGTCGCCCTGCAAGTCTTCACGGTGTACGGCGGCCTCGTCCGGCAAGTGATAATCCGGCCCGACCACTTGGCAGGCCGACAGCAACAGGCCTAACCCGGCGATAGCCAAACCCGAGGCCCTGCTCATTTCGCGGGCTCCTGCTGGTGGTCATCCATAATAGAAACCGTCGCCGTGCGACCGGCGATCATGCGGAAATCGGCCGGCACATCATCGAAGGCGATCCGCACCGGAATCCGCTGGGCCAGCCGCACCCAGCTGAACGCCGGATTGACGTTGGGCAGTAGGTTGCTACCGCTGCTGCGGTCGCGGTCTTCGATGCCGGCGACGATGCTTTCCACATGCCCGCGCAGGCGAGCTCGGTCGCCGATCACCCGAATATCGACGCTCTGGCCGACATGAATGCCGTCCAGTTTGGTTTCTTCAAAATAACCGTCGATGTGGAATGAATTGCTGTCCACCACCGACAACACCGGACGCCCGGCGGTGACGAATTCCTGGTTGCGCGGCGCACGGTCATTGACGTAGCCATCCACCGGGCTGCGGATGGTCGAGCGGTCAAGGTTGAGCTGGGCGCTGTCCACCGCCACCTGAGCTTCCATCAACGCCACCTCGGCGCGGGCCACCCGGGACTGGCTCTCTTCCAGTTGCTCACCCGGCACCAGATTGCCGAGGCCGCGGTTACGCTTGGCTTCGCGTTGCGCCTGCGCCAGGGTTTCCTGACGGTCGGCGACCGCCGCCTTGGCCTGACGCAGGGCCAGTTTGAAACGGTCCTGATCAATGCTGAACAGCACCTGGCCACGTTTCACTAATTGGTTGTCACGCACGTCGACCCGCTGGATCAACCCGGACACGTCCGGTGCGATCTGCACGATATCGGCACGGATGTGGCCGTCCCGGGTCCAGGGCGCGAACATGTAATACATCACCATGCGCCAGACCACGACAACGGCGAAGGTCACGATCAGCAGGGTCAGGACCACGCGACCGATGGTCAAAAAAGGTTTTTTCATGTCATCAGGTATCGACTGAGTGAGTCCACGGCGCCGAGCAGCACAGCGTAGAGAGCCACGTTAAACAATGCCCGGTGCCAGACCAGACGGTAAAAGTGCAGACGCGTCAGCAACCCGTGCACCAGCAGGAACAACACGTACGTAATGCCCATCAGCACCAGCAGCGTGGGCAGAAACACCCCGCTGATATCCAGATCACCGATCATAAAGGCGCTCCATCGATGCCATGGGGCAGCGGTTCTTCGAGCTCGCCGGCGCCGACGAATTCCACCCCTGGCAGCAGCGACAGGCGCAGGCCGCTCAAGGCGTGCAGCAAATGCAGACGCGCACCTTCATCGCACTCCGTGTTGAGTGCACGGCGGGTGCGATCCAGGGTCATCAGCAACGGACTCGGCGCCGGCAACCGTTCGCCAGCCTTGAGGCAGGCTTTGAAATACTCACCGACCTCGGCCACCACCTGGCGCAGCAGCGCTTGCGGTACGCCGAGGACTCGCGGTGTATAGGCGAGCAAATCCAGCAGGTTCAGCGCCACGCGAACTTCCCGCAGGGCGATGCCCGTGTCCTGGCCGGTCATGGCCAGGCGCGGCAAATGCTGCATCAGGCGATCGAGCATCTGCACACCCAAGTGCCGGTGCTCAGACAACGTCGCCGGTTCGGTCAGGCTGACAATGTCGCGCCAGCTGAAACGGGTCAGGCGCTTGGCCGCCAGTTCGGCGCCGAACGGCCGGGCGATCAGGGTCCAGACGAAGGCGAACAGCAAGCCCACGGGGCCGGCCAGGTTGGAGTTGGCGAAGCTGAGGAAATCCGCGTCGTAGGCACCCTGAATGCTGATGAAGGACGAGGTGTTGACGAGGGTCAGCAGCATGCCCAGATAGAACTGCGGCTTGACCGTCAGGGTGCCGATGCAAATGAACGGCACGGCAAACGCCAGCACCAGCATCGGGAAGTCATGCAGGTTGGGCAGGACCAGAAACAGATAAAGACTGGCGAACAACACCGACATCGCCGTCCAGAAAAAGAATCGGAAAATCTGCGGTGCCGGGTCGTCCATCGAAGCGAAAAAGCTGCACGCCACCGCCGCCAGAATCACCGCGGCGCCGCCGTCGGTCCAGCCGAGCAGAATCCACAGCACTGAAGCGACGATGATGGCGGTGACGGTGGACGCCGCCGAATAGAGCATCAGCCCACGGTCGAGAAATGGCGACAGCCGACCAAGCCGCCAGTGCCGATAAACCGCGCGCCAACTGTCCTGGCTTTCGCACTGGATGGCGTACTGCAGGCTGCGACAGTCTTGCCACACATCGATCCACTCGCCGAGGCGATACAGGGCGTTTGAGAACAGCAGCTGCTTGCGATCATCCAACGCTTCGGCGGACGGTTGCAGGGCTTCGAGTTGGTCTTTCAGCGTCTGCCAGCGGGCGAGGTCGGCATCGTTGTGGCCGAGCCATTCAGTGGTCGCTGCCAGCAGCGGCGCGAACTTATCCACAAGCTCGGGCGTGCGCCGCTCAAGGGCATAAAGCGCGTCGTCGAGGGCGTCAATCACTGGCAGCAGGTGAATCATGCGACCGCGCAGTTCCTTGGTGTTGCGCACCGTTTGCGGCCGCGCGCCTTCGTGGGGCAACTGGCCGATCATCAATTCCAGACTGTTGAACGTCGCCACCATCGCCGAGCGCAGCGCGCTGACTTCGTCCGGCTGCACGTTGCGGCTGAGGAAACGCAGGCTGTAAGTCGAGGCATCGGCAAACCATTTGCTCACCGAATCGTTGAACACCGGCGCCAGCCGCCGGGGCCAGAACATGGCGCCGACCACCGCCGCCACGGCGATGCCGAGGAAGATTTCTTCGGTCCGTGCTTCGGCGATGTCCCACACCGCCAAGGGGTTATTCACCACCGGCAGGGCGATCAGCGGCAAGGTGTACCCGGCGAGCATCAGCGCGTAATTATTGGCGGTGCGCAGGTGCAGGGAGAGGAACAGCAGAGTCCCGGTCCACAGCGCGATGACCACCACCAGCACATAAGGGCTCTGGACAAACATCGGCACGAAAAAAACCGCGGCGGCGGCACCGAGAAGGGTGCCGACAGCGCGGTACAACGCCTTGGAACTGGTAGGGCCAAGAAACGGACTGGAAACGATGTAGACCGTGGCCATCGCCCAATAAGGCCGGGGCATTTGCATGAGCATGGCGATGTACAACGCGATCATCGATGCCGCGAACGTTCGCACTCCGTAGAACCAGTCCCGCGCCGGGGGCATGCCGGTAAAAAATCCGTTCAAGGGTTGAGCACCGGCAGATGATTGGCCGATTCAAAAGCCCTCAGCACCCGCAACGCCGCTTCCAGATCACTCTGATCGATCCCTTCGAGCACTTCATGGCGCAAACGCACCAGCTCGATTTCGACGGCTTGCACCAACTCACGACCGGTCTCGGTCAGGCTCAGGCATTTGGCGCGCCGGTCATGGGCGTCTTCGGTGCGGCGGACGTAGCCGGCATGACACAGTTGATCCAGCAGACGCACCAGGGACGGGCTCTCCATCCCGGCCGCCTGCGCCACCGTCACCTGCCGCACACCCTCGCCCAAACGCCCGATCATCAACAACGGAACGGCGCAGGCTTCGGAGATTCCATAGTTGACCAGCGTGGTCTGGCAGATCCTGCGCCAATGCCTGGCGGCCACCACCATGGAGCTGCTGATGTTCATCTGGAGAGCGTCGAGGTTCTTCGGCACGAGGGGAAACACACACTGTTAGCTTGCTAACTATCAATATGGCATTTGATGGGAAAGCTGGTCAAGTTTTGAAACAAATTCGTCGATATCTAGGCCTCGCAGACCCGACGAACGGTCCAAGTCCGCTGCCAGTAAATTTCGACGTTACCGACGTCGATTATCAATGTAGTGATTGCAACGCAAATTGCATGGAGATCACGCATTAATCAAATTTTTTCAATCCCTGCGAGCACCATGAGTAAATGCCGAAGCGAAGGCGTTTAAGAAACAGTATTAAATTTCAACTATTGTTACAATTTATAGATATATGGACACTCACGAAGGATCAATCGCCAGAATATCTATGTCGATGATCCAATAACAAATCGCCAGCTCCCCAAATATAAACTAGCGGAATCGCCAATATTCTCAAAAGATAAAAAATGCTATCTGCAGGGCAGGAATGGTCTATTAATCGGCCTTGAGTATTCGATCTTTTGGCATGACTCACAGATATGAGAAGTTAAGTCTTGCAACCGACCATGACCACCCTAACTTTTATTAGTCATTAAACATTGCACAACACATCAAAAAGAAAAGAATTTATCAACTGATGACAACTTCAGTACGATATTATCCTTCTTAAAACCATCACTTAGCAAACTTAGCTTATCATTTAGAATCGCAATTACTGTCTGAATTCCTCTATCGTTTGCCAACTTAATCAGAGAGACAAGTTTATCTTCATCAGCCGACTCTAAGTAGTCCTGAATATTAAAATGTATAAATCTAGCTCCGCTTTTATTTAAGAAATCAACCAATGCCATGTCGAACGCCATCGCCGCAGCTCTTGGAACTCCATCCCCGGTATTTTTGTTCTCATTAATTATAGAGAATGATAATTCCCCGTCGGAGTTTGTATCTGCTTTTAATATGTTTTTGTAGGTAGAGAATAATTCTAAAGTAATTTGACCATAGCATTCATTGAAAGCTGTAAGCTTCTTATTAAAGTCATTTAGTAAATCTTCAATTTCAGCCTTAAGCTTGTCTAGAGAAGTCTTTTTTACTCTTATTTCCGCTGTAATCGATTTCGTTGTTTCAGCCAGATAGGAAAATTTCCCTCTCTCTTCAACTTTTTGCTGGATATCTCGTTCAAGTAAAATAAACCCACTGAAATGACCTTCATGCGAAAGGTCTTTAATAAGGTTTTTTTCCAGAGCTAACGATTTTTCCAGTACTGTTTTTTTCTCAAAAATATCGCCCTCTAAAGCCAGGCGCTGGCCTCTAACATATAGAGCTTTTCGTGAAAAAATCGAATTATGAAAAGCAATAGTTTCTTCCAGCGATCTCGCCAGACTTGGCAAAATGATATTTGCCTCATTGTATATCGCTTCAACAACCGAACTATCTATGTCTGAGATACTAGCCTCATATTTCTCAACAGTTAGATTTACGTAAACAAGTCTGGCTTCCAAATTCGCTATTTCAGTAGAAAGCGAAGCAATCGCCTCTCGCGAACGCCGTAATCTGGCTAAAGCTTCCTCCTGAATACCAGAGAGATCATAGCTTCCCTCTTTTTGCAGCAGAAGCTCTATTTCCAAGTCGAGAGCTGCGACTCTATCTCTACAGTCTCGTTCATCACTCCCATTCAACAAACTTTCTTTACGAAACTCAAGACTTTCGATTTCTTGCTTAAGTGCTATTTCAGCAGCTAATTTTTCCAGCCCTACAAACCCAAATAAATATGAATAAATAAGGGTGTATTCGTCATTTGTTGTCCAATTTGTCAAGTATCGAAGCGAATTGTTTGATGTAGCTCTGGAGATTCTAAGAAATTTATTCTTTATTGTATTAAATGATGGAGTTAGCGTGGTATGGCCGAACAGCGTAGCTAGCGCTAATTTAAAACCATCCTGAGATTTATATTCAGAATCATCTATCCAGCTTAATCGCCTAATGACAACTCTACTTTTTTGTTGAACCTGCTCAAACTTCCTGGTGATTACACGTTGTTGCCCGCCAACAAAGATGGAGAGTTTAAATAATACTTCACCACCAATCAAAAATTCTCGAACACTATCATTTATGTTGTTATTATCAGGATCTTTCCACAAGCTTTCGCCGTCAGAGCCTAAGCAAAAATTTATTGCCCTTAAAGATGTGCTTTTCCCTATTTGATTTCCGTCATGCCCGTCATTAGTAATGATATTAATTCCATCCTTGAAATTTATATCTCGAATAACATTGCCACTCTTGATAACTTTAAAATTAATCAGTTGCATGACATAACATCCCCTGTCTCAGTCAGCTCCACAGCCCCAACAACAAACAACCAGTCAAGCCCATACATCAAGTATGAAAGTGAAATATCTTCATACTCCAGTTTATATCGTCTATATAACTCCACGGGGCTAACACTGCCAAGTTTTAACGCCGCCAGAATTTCTAGAATATTGCCACCAATAACATACAAGCTTCTGCTGGGGGACTGTAGACTTGAAATAATCACACTGGCTCTTCCAGAATTTTACAGTTTATAAACCCATAGCAAACTATTAACTCCTTGGCTGCTTTCACTAACTCAACGGGAGAGGTTGAAGAAACATTTGCTCCAGACAAAATATCCAATGACACCAAAGAGATGATTTTATCTGAGTTTTGACATATGGCTTCTTTAGCCGCTTCACTATCAAGCGGATCAATATTACCTTCAAGAAAAATCTTTTTCTTAACGTCTTTGTATTTTTGGTTTATTGCCCACAAAAAGGTTTCTTTAGACAGTGGACTTTCATCGTCAATACAGTCAATTAAACTTTCTATCAGCGCCATATAACCGCTTTGCTCTCGCAAATCTTCTGCGTAAATCTTGACGCGATTAAAGGTTATTTTCACTTCAGTTTCTGGATACTTAGGAGCCTGCATTACCGAATTAAACTGTGGTCTGTACACCTCAACGATCTTTATAATTAGCGGATTGAGGACTGAAGGCAGGCCTGATAAAGACTTAACAATATTCAGATTAACGCTTCCAGGACCGGTGTTTAGGACAGCAACACCATCATCTTGGGCGGATATACTGTTATCGAAAGCCATTATCACTTATCCTTGTTGATATTGACCGTACCGCTACCTGAATTGTTTACCGCATTAGCATTATCACGGGCCGAAATGCTGATACTAGCTTTTTTATTTGATGACGCGTGAATCAACATCAACATTAATGCAATTACTACCGTAGCCCCCAAGCTGTAGAGAAAAGCCTTATATGTTTGATCTGGTGTCATTGCTGAAAACATTCCAATTTTCAACCATTCCACATGCATAGAATAAAACAGCGCAGCGGCAACAACTGCTAGTCCACCGCCAGTTTTGAGCGAAGCTTTCAAAAAATCCAACATCAACTTTTCCCTGTCAAAGTATTACAACTATATTTGTTGCCAACGCCGATGGGTAATATTTATACGGCCCATACGCAAACGCACCAATAATATCTTTATGCCATCACCCTGTCTATCTTTTCGCTTTAGAAGCGAGCATCCATATGCTTTGAATTCAGTGTTTACTTGCAGACTCCTCAATAAACGCAAAAACCTCCTCCGACACGCTGTACTGAAACTGCTTGCGTCGGTGCTTCGAGACCTTGCCGTCGTTGTCCAGACACATCATCACCAGCTTCGACAAATCGCTGCCGCGAACATCGAAACGCTGATTTACCGCTTTGACTACACGGTCGTAACGGTCCAGAAACTCAGTTTCCTCACGCAGTTCGATTTCTAGCGCGCGTCGTGCCATCTGTAATGTGAATTCGACGCAACGGGTGGCGTCCCAGAAGCGATAAATGGACGGGTGGCCGATGAATTCGAAAACCATCTGATCAGCGTCCAGCCAAGTGACATTCCAGAAGTCGCGAGCAGGTTTTGAGAAGTCCTTCAGCGCTTCCAGGTATTTCGCCTCTTCGTGTTTCATGGCCACGGAAACGGGCAGCAGCAACCCATTTTCCAAGGCTCCGGAATGGCAAAGGGTCTGATGAATCAAGAAACGTGAAAGTCGGCCATTGCCATCCATGAACGGATGAACGAAGACGAATCCGAAAGCAGTCACAGCAGCCGCCACCAGTGGGTCGACTTGCCTTGAAGACTGATTGGCGAAGTTCATCAACTCTTCCATCAGTTCACGACACAGGTCCGATGCAGGCGGGACATAGCTGACGCCAGCGGCGCCACGCAAACCGTTTTGCAGATGATTCTGTTGGTGGCGAAACAGGACGGCTTTGTCGAAAGGATTGGAAACCGTGCTGTTCTGCAGTTCGACCAGATAGTCTTCACTCAACTCGCGCCCTTCATGGGCCTGGCGCAGCAGCTGAACAAAGCGGCGAGATTTTTCTTCGCTGGGTTCTTCTTTCTCGATGGCGAAGGAATCACGGGTTTCGTGCAGGTAAGCCCAGTTGATGGCGCGGTCCATCATTTCAGGCGGTAATGTCGCCATAAAGGCTTTAGCTCGGCCGAGAATGTCGAGACTGAGCAGGGCTTCGAGTTCAGGAGTTCGTTCTACGGTGGCGCAGTAGCGCATTGAGCCAAGACCATTGAACTCGATTCGCCAACGCGTGTTTCTAAACGCCGGGCCAGTTACATAACGTTCGGGGTCGAAAAGCGGCGCAAATCTGCTGTTGATCTGGGTTTCATAATCGAGTCGCCGATTTGTCAATTCTTCCCAGAGAAAGCAGGTCTTTCGAACAAAGACTCCGTTCGGAGATTTTGCCAGCTCTTGAAGCAGGTGTTCGGCAACAACAGTCTCAAGGGCGGCGGCCAGAATTCCGAGATTGATGCCTTCGTGTTTAAGCGCAAAAAAAATGTGTTCAAGGGTCGAATCGGTTGCCGGCGCGACGGTTTGAGGAACAGCCAGGCAATCTCTAATCATCGAGATGCGTGTGACTGGTTTGACCATAGCCACACGCGTCGGCGCGATAACTTTGAGTTTTAAAGCATCATGGAGGTGTGCGTATCCAACCAAGGGCATTGTGCGCGTCCACAGAAAAAGTTCACAAACGCGATTAAAGCCCAGATTTCTGCAACGCCTGTAAGTTTTTTGCACATTTCAATCGTTCCGCTAAGATTTTTGCACCCCGCTAGTGTTTATTGGAACGCGATCGCTGCCCAGGCCAAGCTGTTTCAACAGAGAAGGCAGGGTGTGGCACCGCACGTCGCATCGATTTTCCCTCAGGCTATTTGTACTCACGACGTATATACTTCATCAGTACATCAGTCGAGGATGCAGACCATGTCCAAACAAGCCGTCTTTACAATGAAACTCGAACCGGAATTGCGCGAGCAGTTCATGGCCGAAGCCGAAGCTTCGCATCGCCCTGCTTCGCAGATTGTTCGTGACCTGATGCGGCAATTCGTTCAAAAACAGCGCGAGTCGCGTGAGTACGAAGCGTTTTTACAACGAAAAGTGGACAGCGCGCGAGTGTCCATGAACGCAGGCGACGGCCTGACGAATGATGAAGTTGAAGCAGAATTTGCCGCCAGGCGAGCGAGGGCTGGTAAAGAATGAGGATTATTTGGACGCCAGCAGCAGCACAGGATCGTGCAGAAATTTGGGATTACCTCCATGCCGTCAATCAAAAAGCAGCCATCGATATGGATACCCGTTTCACTCACTCAATATCTCGGCTGTCCCGAAACCCTGAAAGCGGTCCCGCCGGAATCATTGCAGGCACTCGAGAGCTGATTCCGCACCAAAGTTATCGCATCGTCTATGAACTGGGACAGGACGCGATCTGGATACTCGCGCTGGTTCACACTTCTCGACAGTGGCCGCTGGAGAGTTGAAGAACTCCTCAGATTTACACCCCCCGCCCCTTCCTCAACAGCACATCCAACTGATCCACCACCTCCGCCCAATCGGCGTCATCCAGAATATCGTCGCGCAAAAACTGCGCTTGGCTCTCGCTCCAGAAGAACGCATCCGCCAAGTGCAATTCGGGTTTAAGCGGTGAGTGGGTGGCGATGAATTTATCGATGCTTTCGGCGTCGTCAGGCAGGCCGAGTTGTTTGAACAGGTTGGGGAGGCTGTGGGTTGGGGATTCCATGTCGGGCTCCTTCGTCATCGCGTATGGGATCGGTGACCGCGGCGCAGCCATTCGCGAGCAAGCCCGCTCCCACAGTTGACCGCGTTTCCATGTGGGAGCGGCGGTGCGGCGATCCGACTTGCTCGCGAAGGCGTCATCACTGACGCCGCAAAAACTACTGACTCAACTCACACACTTCAGCATGCGGCACCATTTTCAGGTATTCCGGCACGCTCATGTGCACCAGGTTGTTGTGGTTACCAGCCTCCAGGTAGATGTCTTTTTGCCGGGTCAGCAGTGGGTCGATGACCATGTCCATGCCATAGGATTCGCCCAACGCAGGCACCGCGCCGCGTTCGCAATCCTGGAACAGATGCGCCAGGGTGCTTTCCCGGGTGATCTGCCATTCGCCGCTGCCGCGTACTTTGCTCAGGTCCAGGTGACGGCTCGCCGGCAGCACAGCCATCAGGAAATGACCGTGGTGGTCGTCGAGGATCACCGATTTGGCCACCCGTTCGGCAGGAATGCCCGCGACCCGCGCCGTTTCAAGGCTGCTGGCCGAGTGCGGATGGGTGACGACGTCAAATTCGCAGTGAGCCTTATTGAGGCTGTCCTGCACAGTTCTTGCCATACGCATGATGCACCTCGGAGTCCGCAATAACGTTTCGCGGACGATGGTTAAACCTTTTCTCTCCACTAAAAAGTCTAGGCCCGCTGGCGCCATCGCGCGGGAAATCTGCCCGCCGGAACAACGCCGAAAATTGATCAAAATTCGTACAATCCAGAGCTCAGCTAGACTGTATAAAGAACCATCTATGACTCTCCCGGAGGGTCACGTGAACACTCGTTGTTGTGCAGTTGCGCTGCTGTTGGCCTTGAGCGGATCGGTATTCGCGGCGGACACCGTCGTCCTACTGGTGCCCAACCCCATCGGGATCTGGCTGATCACGTTCGGCATCGCGTTTCTGATCGCCGAGGCGGCCTTGCCCAATTACGGCGTGATCGGTCTGGGCGGCATTGTGATGTTCGTGATCGGTGCGGTGATTCTGACCAACACCGAGGTGCCGGTTCCGCTGATGATCGGCCTGGGACTGGTGAGTGCCCTGTTGCTGATTTTCCTGCTGATCCACGCTCTGAAAACCCGACCGCGCGAAAACGTCAGTGGCGATGCAGGACTGGTGGGTAGCGTGGCCCCGGTGATGTCGCTGGCCGGCAATGCCTACAACGGTTGGGTGCACCTGCAAGGAGAAAAGTGGCAAGTGCTCAGCGCCACGCCGCTGCAACCCGGGCAAAGGGTCCGGGTGGTGGCACGCAAGGGATTATTGCTGGAAGTGGCCGCGGCTGACGCGGCGCCGGGTGGAGAATAACCATGGGCCTGCAACTGGGTTTTGCCGCGCTGCTGTTACTGGTGATTGCACTGGCGGGGTCGACCTTCCGCATCCTGCGCGAATACGAGCGCGGAGTGGTCTTCCAGCTCGGGCGCTTCTGGCAGGTCAAAGGCCCCGGCCTGATCCTGCTGATTCCAGTGGTGCAGCAAATGGTTCGCGTCGACTTGCGTACCGTGGTCCTCGACGTGCCGCCACAAGACGTGATCACCCGCGACAACGTTTCGGTCAAGGTCAACGCGGTGCTGTATTTCCGCGTCCTCGATCCGCAGAAAGCGATTATTCAGGTCGAAGACTTTCTCATGGCCACCAGCCAATTGGCTCAGACCACGTTGCGGGCAGTGCTCGGTAAACATGAACTCGATGAACTGCTGGCCGAGCGTGAGCGGTTGAACATCGACATCCAGCAAGTGCTCGACGCCCAGACCGACGCCTGGGGCATCAAGGTCGCCAACGTCGAGATCAAGCACGTAGACCTTAACGAATCGATGATCCGCGCCATCGCCAAACAGGCCGAAGCCGAACGGGAACGCCGGGCCAAGGTGATCCACGCCGAAGGCGAATTGCAGGCCTCGGAAAAACTCATGCAGGCCGCCGAAATGCTCGGGCGCCAGCCTGGGGCCATGCAGCTGCGGTATATGCAGACGTTGAGTTCGATTGCCGGGGACAAGAGCTCGACCATTGTCTTTCCGCTGCCGATCGAGTTGCTCAAGGGGATGGCGGATTTGTCGTCCAAACCTTGATGGCCCCATAGACACCAACGTCTGGTAACCGCGTCGGAGATTTCCTTCAAGTTGTAGTGGTGTTGGTGAACTTGTTCCGGCCCAAGCCCAGGTCTAGTCTGGCTTTGTCACTGAATAAACGGTGACACGGACGTGCAAGTCCGACGAAACTGTTTAGGGCGCAATTGCCATGGCTCATGCTTTATGGCGGCTGCGCGCAGGAGATCCTCGGATCTGCTGGGTGTCCTAAACAGTCCCGGTCTTGCACACCTGCGCACGGCCGCCACCCAATTCGCGTGCAAACGAACGGTGACGGCTCCAAATTACTGTTTAGGGAATTTTATATGTTCAAGGTATCTCCAAATCCGCCAGACAACTCTGGCACCCCGTCCGAAGAATCCTTCGAAGACGAAAAACTCAAAGAAGCCGCCGACCGCGCCTTCGCCCACTACTTCCCCCCGACCACCGAAAAACCGCCCAGGCACCGCAAAGGTAACCTCTTCACCGTCGCACCCGAGGTCAACACCGAAACCCTTCTGGCCAACGCCTCCGAAGACCTGCTGTCCATCAGCGCCATCGCTGCCAATCTGGCGGACGATGTGGACGGGACGCGGCGCTCGGTAGCCCTGGCGCTCAGCCGCATGGCCGATGGCGTGCAGTTGCTCGTAGAGCGTGCGCTGGATCATTGGGAGGAGTCGGAGATCATGCAGGCTCGGGTCAAGGTTTAGCCGAATAGATTTGTGGTGAATTGACCGCCGCCATCGTCGGAACGCCGCCCGGAGCAAGCTCGCTCCCACAGTTGATCGTCGGTGAACACAACCTATGTGTACGTCTGAGATCCAATGTGGGAGATTCTATGTTGCAGGGCAACCCCGCAACTTCAGGCCGGCTGGTATTTGCTCTGATTTTTCATCAGGGCAAATGCCACCCGGCAGAGTTTCCGGGCAAGGGCCACCAATGCCTGGGTTTTCGAGAAGCCTCTTGCCAAATATGACTCGTAAAACGGTTTCCATTTAGCTGAGCGACAGGCTGCCATTGCGGCGTTGTAAGCCAACCGGCGTACTTCCGGATCCCCTTTTTTGGTCAAGTGCCGGGGGCCGTTCTTCTTCCCGGAGTCATCGACCGTAAGGTCCATCCCTAGAAACGCGATGAACGCATCACTATTGGCAAAATCACCGCGCATAAAGGTCGTCGCCAACCCGGTTGCAGTCAGTTCGCCAACCCCTTCGATGGCTTTGCAGCGGTCGATATTCTCTTCAATACCCGCCTCTTTGCAGACCTTGCGCAGCAGTTTCTGAATGGCCTGATCCGCTTGCTTGAAGGCCTTTTGCTGGGCGGTCTGCACTTTCTTCAACAAGGGTTCATTGGCCCAGCTCAGCATCAGACCGGCATGGTTCTGGATTAGCGTTGCACGCCTGTGGAGCAGGCTTTTCAGCGAGGTGTAGGCCTTGGGTGGCGGGCTCCAGATCCGCAGTCCGTCTTGTTCGTTCGTCAAATAACGCGCCAGCAGACGGGCATCGCAGGGATCGTTCTTGGCTCGCTGGCCGATGCCGCGGCGATAGTTGCTCACCCGATAAGCATCCACGACATAGACCTGGTGACCCATCGCATGGGCCAACTCGACAGTGTCCAGGTGGTAGATGTTGGTGGCTTCAACGGCGATAGCGCTTTGGGCGGGCAATGTTTTAAGCCAGCGTTTAAGGGCTGTTCGATCGTTCTTGATGGCGTCAGTGGTTTGCAGGTCGGAGCGATAGATAACTATTTCAGCCTTGGCGATATCGATGCCAACAACCGTCTGCGAAGTAAGGATTGTCATGACGAATCCTCGGAGCTAGGGTTTAAGAGCTTGTCGGGGTCTACCGTTGCGCTGGCTTGCCTCTATCGTCGGTTTTACCGATGAATTCCTTATCGGCGCTTTGGGTAGAAAGGGCGGGACGAGAAGTCTCCCACGGTCTGTACTGGTCAGAGTCAGAATCGAGCTTTTAGTCCCGCCCACCCCTTCAAGTCTAAACATACAAGCGAGCTTGCTCGCGATGGCGTCAGTGCCGTCGATACATGACTTCTGGAAAAAGCGTTTTTTGTTACAGACTCAATGCAACACAAACAAACGCGCGTTGGCGCCGCCCGCCTGCGTGACGCCAACGTTCTGCCAGCCTGCGGGCAACGGCGCGAATTCGTCCGGCACATCGAGGGTGCCGATCAACCATACTCGGCCGGTGCCTTTGGGCAAATTACCGAGGCTGTCGAGGTAAATATCCTGAGTCACCAGCGTGCCGAAACCATAGGCATTCGGCCGGCTCGAAGCACCCTTGGCCGGTGGGGTGTACAGCAGCGGTTTGGCGTCGGTGCGGTTGTAATAAACGTAACTGAGGTACCAGAGCATGTCGCTGGTGACGATCCGGTCACCGGCAACGAAGTGCTGGTTCACGTAGTCCACCATGACGCTGATTTGATCGTTGGTATCGACCGTGGCGTTGTTGTTCAGGCCTACCAGTTCGACGCTGACAAACAACACCAGCACCGTCAGGGCCACCACCCGAAAGACCGCGTACACGCGGTCAATGGCCAGTGCGGCAATCATCGGCAGGCCGAGGGCATACACGGTGAGGTAACGCTCGATGAACACCGGCGAGATGAACGACACCGAAAACACCAGCAACAACGGCAAAACGGTGTAGATCACCAGTAACGCGCTGCCACGAATGACACTGCGATCCCGCGCCAGCGCCACACACACCAAGGCCAGCACCGCCAAGGGCAACGTCATGAAAAGCGGTGTGGCCAGGGTCTCGCCATCGTCCTGGGTCAGGAACGACCAGATCATCGAAGGTAACGAGGCGAAGGTGACCGGTGTCTCCCACCCTACATCGCCATTGGCTTTGAGTTGGTCCATGTGCTGCATCAGATCTATCAGGCTGGGCACCCACGGCAAGTACACCAACACAATCGCCACGTTCGCCCACCACCAGCCGGGCTGCTGGATATGCCGCAAGCGATAGCCAGGCTGTACGCGGAGCAGCCCCAGATACAGCCAGTGACACAGCACGCACAGGGCCGTGAAGTAATGGGTGTAGAACGCCGCGCTCATCAGCAGTGCGTAAATCACCAGATAGCGCCTACGCCCGGGGTGTTTGATCCAGTAAACCAGGGCAATCGTGGCACCGATCAGCCACAGCCCCAGCAACGAATACATGCGCACTTCCTGGCTGTAACGCACGGCGGTAGGCAGCAGCGCCAACAGGACGCCGGCCAACAACGCGGCGCGGCGAGTGGCGAGCAAGTCCACCAGCCAGACGCCAAGCGCCACGGTGGCAATCCCCGGTAGCGCGCTCAGGCTTCGAATCGAAAAAATGCCATCGCCGAACAGCTCGATCCAGCCATGCAGCAGCATGAAATACAGCGGCGGATGCACATCATGGGCAGCATGCACCCAGATCCCGGCCAGCGAATACTGGCTCAGCAGCAGACTGGAACCTTCATCGCCCCAGACCGCCGCCGCGGTCAGGTCATAAAAACGCACCAGCGCGGCCAATGCCAGGATCGGCAGCAGCCAATGCTCGCGCACCCATCGAAGCAAGCGTTGAACACTCGCCCAGGCGCTGGGTGCCGCGGGGGGGCCTTGGGTGCCGTCAAGCGGCGTTTCTCTGTGCGCCTCCATTGCCTCCCCTCGAGTCTGCCGGTGAAAAAACCTTGAAGCTTGCCATCACTGTAGGACAGGCACAGCGCCGTCGTCGATGCTGGCTTTGCGACCAACGACATTCGGCGGCCATGCGGATCCGGGTCTACGCTCTTGCATGGCGTGACTTGACCACGGAGATGCCCATGGAAACGATGAACCCCTTCCTGGTGCTCAACTTCAGCATCGCCCTGAATGGGCTGCTCCCTTCGCGCAACTGAGCAGCCGCCGGGGGGTTCAAATCCCCCCGGCCACTTTCAATTTTGGAGTGACGCCATGCTGCAACAGGTTCAAAGCCAACACTTTCAGGCGCTGCCGGAGTTGGGTCAGGTGCAAGACATCTTTGTCTCCCGAGTGCCGGCCATGGGACGTGACCCCGGCGTGGGGTACTTTTACATCGCGTTCAATTGAACACGAAATTCCAATGTGGGAGCGAGCCTGCTCGCGAAGGGGCCAGATCAAACACCGCAAATCTTACCGCTGCATCCCCCAACGCTTCACCGTGACCCGCTCCAACGTGCTGAACACCAGGTTTTCCACCAGCAAGCCGATCAGGATCACCACCGCCAATCCGGCAAACACCTTGTCGGTGTACAGCTCATTGCGGTTCTGGAAGATGTACCAGCCCAAGCCACCCTTGCCACTGGTGGCACCGAACACCAATTCAGCGGCGATCAGCGTGCGCCAGGCGAAGGCCCAGCCGATTTTCAGCCCGGCGAGAATCGATGGCAGTGCTGCCGGAATCAGAATGAACAGCACGAAGCGCATGCCTTTGAGGCCGTAATTGCGCCCGGCCATGCGCAGGGTTTCCGAGACACCGAGGAACCCGGCATAAGTGTTCAACGCCAAGGCCCAGAGCACCGAATGCACCAATACGAAAATCAGGCTGTTCTGCCCAAGGCCGAACCACAGCAGCGCCAACGGCAATAGCGCAATCGCCGGCAGCGGGTTGAACATCGAGGTCAACGTACTCAATAGATCGCGACCGAACTGCGTCGACACCGCCAAGGTGGTCAGGGCAAACGCCAGCACGATGCCGATCAGGTAACCCTTGAGCAACACCACCAGCGAAATCCACACCTTGCCCAGCAATTCGCCACTGAGCAAACCGTCGTACAGCGCGCTCCCGGTTTGCAGAAAACTCGGTAGCAGCAGGTCGTTGTTCTGAACGCGGGCAACCACCTCCCACAGGACCGCGAGCAAAATCAGGATCAGGCTTTTGCGTAACCAGCCTTGTTGCCAGAGTCGTTGACCGAGCGGTAATTCACGCTCCAGCGGCACGCTCGTCAGCGGCTGCAACACCGTTTCAAACTCTTCACGCGGGGATGATAAAAGGCTCATCGGGCACTCCTCTCAATGGCTCAATAAGCGATGCGGATGTCAGAGAAATCCAGCTCATGCTCGGTTTCCGGGCACTGACCTTCATCGAACAACAACCGATGAATGCATCGCGCAGATTCCTGAAAGGCCACGCCACCTAGGCTGTGCAAGTCGTATTGATGGCTGTGGACTTCCGCCCGCACCCGCCCCGGATGCGGCGACAGCAGCAGGATTCGATTGCCCACCACCAGCGCTTCTTCGATGGAGTGCGTGACGAACAGCAGCGTGAAGCGCACTTCTTCCCAGAGCAGCAGCAATTCTTCCTGCATCTTGCGGCGAGTCAGCGCGTCCAGGGCGGCGAAGGGTTCGTCCATCAAGAGGATTTTCGGCTGCATGGCCAGCGCACGAGCAATCGCCACACGCGCTTTCATGCCGCCGGACAAGGTATGCGGGTAGGCATCGGCAAACGCCGCCAGACCGACCTTTTCCAGGTAGTGCAGCGCTCGCTCCTCGGCCTCTTTGCGCTTGAGGGTTTTCGAGGCAAGCAGCGGAAACATCACGTTCTGTTTGACGGTTTTCCACGGCGGCAGTTGATCGAATTCCTGGAACACCACGATCCGGTCCGGCCCCGGGGCATGAACGGTTTGCCCCTGAAGACGAATCTCGCCTTCACACGGCTGGATGAACCCGGCGACCGCCTTGAGCAACGTTGACTTGCCGCAACCGGACGGACCGAGCAGCACAAAGCGGTCTGCCGGATCGATTTCAAAACTGACCTGATGGGTCGCACGAACCACCCGCTGAGGCGTGCGGTATTCGAGGCTGACATTGTCGACCGACAGCAGCGCCTGGGCTGCCGCGATCGGTTTGCTGACCGTGTGGCCTTGCAAAGGGGCGTTCATGTCGGTCAGCTCCCTTGCAGCGGTTTGGCGTCCTGGAAGAAGTAGTCCTTCCACGAGTCCGGTTTGTTTTTGATCGCGCCGACGCGGTAGAGGAACTCGGCCAACGGGTAAGTGTTTTTCGGCGTGACGCTGAATTCGAACTGCGGGTTATCGATGATTTTCAGCAGCGCGGCACGGTCGATTTTGGCCTTGGTAACGCGGATGTAAGTGTCCGCCGCCGCGCCTTTATCGTTCTGGGCAAACTCGGCCGCTTCAGTCAGCGCCTGGACGAACGCTTTATAGGTTTTCGGGTTCTCGTCGCGGAATTTTTCGGTGGCGAACAGCACCGTCGGCGAGTTCGGGCCGAGCACGTCATTGGAATTCAGCACAACGTGGACGTTAGGGTTAGCCAGCTCTTGATCCTGGAACGGCGGGTTGGAAAAGTGCCCGGTCAACTCGGTGCCGCCGGCAATCAGCGCCGCCGTGGCGTCGGGGTGCGGAACGGCGATGGTGTACTTGTCGAGGCGATTGAATTCCTTGTCACCCCACTGCTTGGCGGCCGCGTATTGCAGGATGCGCGATTGCACCGACACGCCGACCGCCGGCACCGCGATACGGTCCTTCTCGGTGAAATCGGCGATGGTTTTGACCTTGGGATTATTGCTCACCAGGTAGTACGGGAAGTTGCCGAGGGAGGCGACGGCTTTGACGTTCTGCTTGCCGTGGGTGCGGTCCCAGATGGTCAGCAGCGGACCGACGCCCGCACCTGCAATATCAATGGAACCGGAGAGCAACGCATCGTTGACCGCCGCACCACCGGAGAGCTGAGTCCAGTCGACCTTGATGTCGATGCCTTCCTGCTTGCCGTACTTCTCGATCAGGTTTTGATCGCGCACCACATTGAGCAACAGATAAACAATGCCGAACTGCTCGGCGATGCGGATTTCACCTTCAGCGTGGGCCACGGTCGGCGCCACCAGGCTGCCGGCGATCAGGCTGAAACCCAGGCCAATGGCCGCGGCCAGCGGTGCAAATGGAAGACGTTTGGACATGAGAGTTTCTCCGACAAATCAGAAAGGCGCGTCGCCCTGGATGGTGGTGCGATACAACTTGCGGCGCAGGTAGCTCGGGCATCCGGCGGCGAGATGAATCAGCGAACGGTTGTCCCAGAACACCAGGTCGTGGGCCTGCCATTGATGGCGGTAGATGTTTTGCGGCAGCACGCTGTGGGCGTAGAGCTCATCGAGCAGTTGCTTGCTTTCGTCTTCCGGCAAACCAACGATGCGGGTGGTGAAACCCTCACTGACGAACAACGCTTTGCGACCGTTTTCCGGGTGGGTACGAACAATCGGGTGAACCACTTCGGCGACCTGAGCGAGTTGCTCTGGCGTCAGCGTCGGGCGCCAGTTGCCTTCGAATTTGGTCTCGCTGTAGCGCGCGGTGTAAGAGTGCGCGGCCGAGCGACCTTCGACGGCTTTGCGCAGCGCTTCGGGCAGGTTGTCCCAGGCTTTGTGCATGTCGGCGAAGAGCGTGTCGCCGCCCTCGGACGGCAGCTCCTGGGCGTGCAGCATCGAGCCCAGGCTTGGCAGTTCTTTATAGGAAAGGTCGGAATGCCAGAACTTGCCGGCGTCGCCGAGGCCGATGGATTGGCCATTTTCGATGATGTTGGAAACGATGAGGATTTCCGGATGCCCGGCGAGCAGGAATTGCTTGAGCACATGAATCTGCAACACGCCGAAACGGCGGCTGAAAGCGATCTGCTGCTCGGGGGTAATGCGTTGATCGCGGAACACCACGACGTGATGATCCAGGTGCGCGCGGTGGATGCGGGCGAAGTCCTGATCATTGATCGGGCGGGACAGGTCGAGGCCGATGATTTCGGCACCGACAGCGCCACTGAACGGGCGGATGTCGAAGGTTTGCGGCGCGATGTTCGCGGCGCTTGGGGAAGCCGTTGCTGCAGACATAAATCACTCCCACGCACGGCACGCTCAAAGGCGCGCGCGTCGATCAAGAAACTCACGGAGGTCCCGTGTTGGTTCGTGTCGTGCGGCGCGCCGATTGGTCGGCAGGTACGCAGGGGGATGACTTTATAGGTATAAGAACGTGAATTTAAATACCGTTAGCGAATAACGATATGGCTTTTGAGGTGTGGTGCCTTTTGGGCCTTCGCCTTCGCGAGCAAGCCTGCTCCCACAGGGGTAATGTGGTCGACAAATCCAATGTGTGGGGCTTGCTCGCGAAGGGGCCATCAGCCCCAAAATAGACCGCCGCGAGGCGTTGCTTGAGGCGTTCTCCGAAAAGACAACAGCAAGCCCATTAGAGGTGTCTGCCGTCAGTTCGTCTGGCTGTGTCAGCAGCTGGGATTATTCGGAGAAAATCAGGTTGTGCCTTGCCCAAGTCCCGCTTGAGCAGAAATAGACTAGCGCATATCCGCATAAGGCGACATCGGCTCCACCGGTAGCGGCAGGTTGCCTTGCCAAGGGTCAAACGTGTAGCGCAAGTAAAGCAAGGCGCGACTCGGTGCATAGCCCTCGCTGTGCTGCCAAGTGATGCCGGTACCCAGCACCAGGCTGTCGGAAAGGCGACGCTCCACGAGGCCCTGGAGACGGAAATTGATGCCGTTGCTGCTACTGCCACTCTTGGTCTGGGACGGGTTGTCCACCAGGGTCTGATTCGATTGCGCTAGCAGGTTTTGCAGTTCGGCTTCACGATTGTCTTTGGGGTAGAGGTCAGAGCCGTCGATTTTCGCAAACGACCAGCCCACCGAGCTTTCGAGCAAGGCCGACCAGTCAGCGTTGCGCCAGGCATAGTTCACCGGCACGCTGACCGAGTAGTACTGCTGTGGGCTGTAATAGCCGCCCTGGCCGAGGGTGAGTTCGCTTAAGTCCTTGTCGTACCCCATGTACATCAGGGTCAGGCCAGTGCGCAGACGTTCGTCGGCACGTTCCACCAGGCGATAGTAATAGCCACCCATGGCTGTGCGTCGCTGATTGTTCTCAACGTTCTGGCCCACTAACCAATGACTGCTCAGGCTTGCCCACACGCCATCATCGCCGCCTTGGTCATGGCTCAGTCCCAGGGTGAAGCCGTTGGCCGTAACCCCGCCCCACTTGGTTCCGGTGACCGGATCGACCGCACCGGCATACGACACCAGTGAGTTGGTCAGGGGCCGCCGCGATACCGTGAGGCGGTAGCCCAGGCTGCTCCAGTCACCGCTGTAGGTGACACCGCCTACCCAGTTGGACACCGTGAATTCTTGTGGCGTATGGCCAAGGTCGAAGGCCCAGCGATCATCGTGCCAGCCCATGCCCAGCAGGGTGCCGCGCACGCTCTGCGGAGCGGTGGCACAGCCACCCTGCACCACCGCGCACAAGCCGAACTGGTCGGTGCTGGAAAAATTGCTGACATCCAGATCGATGTCTTCGGCCTGAACGAAACCCTGTCCTTGCGCCACCGGCGCGTCGATGCGCAGGATGGTGGTTTGGGTGGTCAGGTCCGAAACCCCAGATGAGCTGTTGTCGGTGCGCCAGGCGAGGTCGTGGTACAGGTTCACCGTCGGGTTCTGCTTTTGGTACAGCTCGTCGACGTCGCTGCGGATGCTGCGCTGCAACCAGTCATCGCTGTCCTTGGCACGGCTGGCCAAGGTCATGGCACGGTTGTCGCGCGGTTCGGCCTGTTGCGGTTCGATCATCCTTGCCGCGCCCATGCTGCGCGCATAGCCATCCAGAGCCCGCTGCGGCTCTTCTCGGGACAGCAGACGCGCCGCATCCCGGTAGACCAGCGGATTACTTTGCGGGGTCTTGAGCAACTGCGCGAACAGCGCGTTCGCACGAGTCTTGTCGCCCAGCGACGCCCAGGCATTGGCCAAGCGACGCTGGAACGACGCATCGGCCGGTACTGGCGCAGTCACTGTCATAAGGCTGGCCTTGGCGGCGTTCGGCTGACCGCGGGCGATCAGCACTTCGCTCAGGCCCAGTTGGGCCTCGGTATTTTTCGGCGCGCTGGCCAGCACCTTGCGGTAGCGGCTTTCGGCCTGCGCGAGGTCGCCACGCTGCTGGGTCCAGTCGGCCAGGGTCAGGTAGTCGTCAGTGGACGGCGCGCGCATCAGCAGCGCTTCGGCCTGAGCCTCATGGCCGCCGTCGCGTAGTGTCCGGGCCTTCGCGAGCAACTGGCGACGCTGCAGACGTGCCCACAGCTCGTTCATGTTGTCGCTCCAGGCGGCGCGAGGGATCTGTTGCAGACTGCCCACGGCATCGCCGTCACGATCACCATTGGCCAGAAACAGGCCGTGGGCATAGCGCGCCTCGGTGTTCTGGCCCTGACGTTGTAACAGCCAGTGGAAGCTTTGATCGGCCTCGGTATTGAGGCCCAGTTCGCGCTGGGCATTGGCCAAGCGGTACACCAGCCAGGGATTGTCCGGGTCCAGCACTCGAGCCTTGCTCAAGGCTACCGTCACCTGCGCCCAATCGCTGCCTCGGGTGGCGTCATCGGCTTGCGCGTTGAGGCGATCCAGCGTCAGTCCCCGACGCACGCCTTGGAACTCTTGCTGCTCCTTGGGCGTCAGGCTGTCGAGGTAGTGCTCGGCCTTTTCCGGTGATTGCGACTGGTACAGACGGACCATCGCACGCACCACGCTTGCGTTGTTCGGATCGAGCTTGCGCGCCTGCACCAACAGGGCTTCTGCGGTGATGTCATCTGATTCGCCCCGGGCAGCGTAGGACAGGCCGATCAGCGGCGCAGGATCGTCCGGCTTGGCTTTGGCCGCCTGCCGATACCACTTTTTCGCGACGGGATAATCCTTTCGCTCAAGGGCTTCATCACCCTTTTGCAACAGCATCCACTGGTAGTTGGCAGCCTTGAGATCCTGCCACTTGGCGATCCAGTAGGTGTCCTGCTCGATGGCCGAGGCCTGGACGAAAGTGTTGTATGCCGCTTCGTGCTTGTTCTGGCGCATCAGCAAAATACCCAGCGAACCGAGCAGGCTGGAGTCTTGCGGATAACGCTTGATCGCCCGACGCAAACTGGCTTCAGCGCCGACGTTGTCGCCGGCTTCGAGCAATGCCTTGCCTTTGACTCCGGCCTGCCAGGCCGGATCAGCCAGGTATTGCTCCTGCTCATGCAGCTGTCTGGTCGCGTCAGCGTGCAAGCTGGCGTAGGGGTAGAACTTCAGAAAAGTCCGCCAGCCCTGCGCGGTTTCGTGCCCTACCGGCTGCTTGAGCCAATAGTTGTATTCGCGTTCGGCAGCGTTATTGCTGGCGTTCGGATCGCCAGCCAATTGATGCAGGACGTCCAGCGCCTCGGGATCACGTTTTTCGGCAAACAACAGGCCGGCCAAAGTCTGGCGCAGCGAGGCATTGCCAGGATACTGCCGGTCCAACTCGCGCAACTGCTCTATCACCACCGGGCGCTCAGCCTTGATGCCGCTACGCACGTTCAGGTATTCCAGGGTCGTGGCAAAGTCCGGCATGTCATCGCCGAACAATTGCCGATAGGCTTTGACCGCGTCTTCGGAACGGCCGGCGACGGCCAGCAGGCGCGCCTCCTGCACGGCCCTCTGACCATCGGTGCCGTGCATTTTCAGCAAGCTCTCGGCCTGACGCAGGGCCGCAGTGCCTGGCGCCTGCTGGCGCAGTTGGGCGACCAGGCGTTCGGCTTCCGGCTGGTTCTTTTGCAACAGTGCCTGGCGGACTTCAACGACTTTCACCATCGGATTGTCCGGGGCGATCAGCTCCAGACGAGCCAACGAGTCATGCACCAGGTCTTCGCGGTACATAGCCTCACCAATGCGGACTTGCTCCAGCAGCCATTGCTGCTGGTCGGGCGGACTGAGAGGCTGACCCAGGGCGACCCCATAAACGCTGCTCAACAGCAGCCCAAAACCGGTCATTTTGTGCATGCGGCAGTCCAGTTTGGCACGAGGTACCCGTTTTTATCGAAGCGATAACGTTGTTGGTCCCAGCCCTGCCCGAACAGCGTCAGCGACTGGTTGTAATAGGCATCCGCCAAGGGCGGCTGTTGTTGCAAGCGTTGGCGCTCAGCCTTGAGGGCACCCGCACTGTCCGGGCTTGCGGCCAGCAACGGCAGCAATGCGGCAGTGAAGCCGACCGGGGCGATGCCATTGTCGAGGCCGGTGGTGATGTCGACTTTTTCCGGCACATGGCCCAGCCGCGCAGTCAGGTCCAGCATGGGTTTGAAGTGCTCGATCAACCCGGCGCGCCCCGGCGCATCTTTGTCCAGCATGCCCAGCCAGAGGTAGACGCGAATGGCGTCATAGCTTCCAACACTGCCCTTCTGACTGTCCACGGCCCAACCCTGACCGGCTTTCCACAGTTGCCAGTCGGATGCCAGGCCCTTGGGCGAACTTTCGATCAGCAGACGCTCGGTGTTGCTCGCCAGCTCCGCCCAAATCGGTGCTTCCTGGGCGAAGCGTGCAAGCAATTGCGGTGGCAGATAGCTGGCATTCAGACGCCAACCCTCGGCATTGTCGAACCCGACGTCGCCGGGCAACAGCATCAGACCCAGGCCCGGTAGCTTGCGCAGGCTTTGCGCAGCACTGCGCCAGAGCAGGTTACGGCCCAATGCCAGGTAAGTCGGTTGATGCCACAGACGCCCAGCTTCCAGCAGGCTATAGGCGATCCACAAATCGGCGTCGGTGGCATTGTTGCTATCAAGTACCTGCCAGCGGCCAGTTTTTTCGCGGCCCCACTGCCACGCCGGTAGCTGCCGGTTAAGGTCTCCGTCGGCCAGATTGTCCTGGGTCCAGCGCAGCACCTGGGCGAAGCTTTTACGGTCATTGCCCAGCAGGGCGAAAAACAGCCCGTAGCTCTGCCCTTCAGACGTGGAGATCAACTGCTCCGAGGAGTGGTCAATTACCCGTCCGTCCGGACTCAGCATGGCCTGGCGATAATTCTGCCAGGCCGGCCAGGCGCATTCCGCAGCACCAGCAGAGCCAGGCGCTATGATGATCGTGGTCAAAGCCAGAGTGAGGAAGGCTTTCACCCGACTACTCCTGGCCAGCCAGACGACGACGGGCAGCCCAACGTAATGCACGCCACAGCAGGAAAGCCGTCAGCAGCACACTGATGGTGGCCATGGTCGCCAGCAGGATCGGGTGCTCGGACAATTGGTACCAAAGCAACAACCACCACGGAAGATGGCCGACGAAGTACTGCTGGCCCACCCAACTGCTGCCTACGCCACTGCTGCGGATCAGGGCCACGGAACCGGTAACGGCGTCTAATTTTCCAGTGTCGCCCAAGGTGTCGCGCAGCAGTTGGTAATCGGCGTCATCACTGGCCAGCAAGGCCACAATGCTGCGCTTTGGGTGATACGGCGACTGCAAGCCGACGATGGCGGCGATCGGTGCATGGGCGCTGACGTCGACGCGGTTGGCACCCAGGTCGCGCTCATCGCTGAACTGGCCGACGCGGGCCGATTTACCGTTCTGCTCATTGGACGGTTTGAGTAGCCAGGCACGCGTCTTGTCCAGCACCAGATTGGCATCGGCACCATCGCCCACCCCCGCCGCCATGGCGCCGAAGACCAGCAGATCGACATCTGCCTTCGCGTCGTCCCAGTTGTCCGACAGCCGCAAGTCAAACGCTGGCAGGCCTGAGCGCGCGGAGATTCCAGCAATGGTCTCGAACAGAGTGCTCAGTTGCACAGGTCGACTGTGGGCCGGGACCATCACCAGGGTTTCCGACAGGTCAGCCATCCGGCTGTATGGAAAACCGCCTCGGGCAAAGGCGCGCAGGTCTGGCATGGCGATGTAGTGATAGTAGCCGGACAGGTCAATGGTCGACTCTTCATCGATCACGGCCTGGTTATTCACCGGCAGCGAAGTCTGGCAACGGTCGCGCTGGGCACTGCCATAGGTACTGGCGAAGTTGAAGTCAAAACGCAGGGTGTTACGGTCGCCAATCTTAAGCGCCGGCACCAGCAGCTTGTCGCTGAGGTTAGCCGACTCGTTGGACAACACTGCCAGGCGCAATTCCTCCAGACGACTGTCGGTCTTGCTTTGCAGCGGCAGGCTGGTGATGAACTGGTTGTTCAGGCTGATGGTCAAGCGCGACTCGTCGTTGACCGACGGTGGCGTATAACGGAACTTGGTTTGCAGCGGAATCCCTTGGTTACGCCAGACGAACAGGTCAGGCGGCAGATTCACGTCCACCGTGATGGGCCGTGGCTGCAGACCGTTGGCCTGAAGCTGCTCGGGGTACTTGATCAACTCGGCGAAGCGTACCGAGCGGTCCGTGCGCATCCAGTTCGGCGCGTCATAAGGCACCCGGGGTTTGAGCTGCTCGACCTTGTTGACGGTAACGTTCGAGCCACGAAACGCGCCTGCGCCCAAGGCCAGGGCGCGGGCGGCCATAGCCAGATCATCGTCGTTTCGACCCAACACCAGCAACACCTTGCTGTAGGGATCCTGCGGGTTGTCGATCATCTGGACAACGGGCGCATCCACCACCGGGAACTTGTCTGTGTCAGCCAGGAAGGACGGGCGATGATCGTTGGTGGCGAAAACAATGGCCGACCTGGCGCGATGGTGTTCATCGGCGGGCGGAAGCTGGTCGAAGAGAACGGGGAACTGCGCACCACGCCAAGCGGCCTGGCTGCCGAAATAGGACGCCAGGATACCGGCTGCACGCTGCTCGCCCAGGGTCGGCGCATCGGCGAAGACCAAATTGAGGACCGGCTTGTCCTGACCTCGAGTATCGAAGAAAGGCATCGGAAAATAGGCCAGGTCGTTCTTGAGCGTCAGTGCCTGCTCCTGCAACTGGATCTGGCTACTGCGCCCCACGTTCAACCATAGCGTGCTGTTGGCCGGATCTTCGCAGATATCGGTGTAGTGACCGACGAACTCCAGGCGTACGCGGTTGAAGTCCGCAATCAGACGCGGGTCCAGGGCTACCGATTGGTTGACCCTCTTGCCCAATTGGTCCTTCTCGATTGGCACAACGCTCATCAGCACGTCATTGAGATACACACGTAAATGCGAGATCTGTGGCAGCAGCGAAGGCGACGGCGTGTACTCCAGCTGCAGTTTCGCGTCGCTGGCGATGCGATCACGGCGCAGGCTGAATTCGATCTGGTCGCTATTGTGGATGCCCAGCAATAGGCTGTCGGCGGGACGGCCCAGCTGTTCGAAGGTGTACGCGGTGCTCCAGCTCGGTACGTTGCTGACCGCAGCCGACGCGACAGGCGCAAGTGCGGTGGCGGCCTGGGCGCAACCGGCGGCCAGGAGCGCCAGACTGGCAACAAGGGATTTGCTGAAGTAGCGGCTCATGGTGCGCTCACTGATCGAGAGTTGGGAGTTGAGGCAACTGCCGGCATGCGCGGCAGAAAACTGGCCAGCCAGCGCAACATTCGCAAAGGCGGGCCGGCGATGCGGCGGATCCAGGCAGGCAGGTATTCGTAGAGGCGGTAGTAACCGGTGCCGCCCAGTTTGACGATGTCCAAAAAGCTCTGCAGCGGGCGATCCGGGGTGAAATTCTCGTCCCAGTTGAGCCAGGCGTCGGCGCGGGCGAACGTGCACTGCACAAAGTCGATTTTCTGTTGTGCATTGAGGCCGGTGAAGCTGATGCCGATGAAGTTCTTGTGGCTGCGGCAGATATAGCCCGGGAACATGAATTCACGAGTGCCGCGCTTCATAATCAGCGAGATGCTCCCGCCCACCGCTAGCGACAGCGAGGTGTCGAGCTGGATGCCTGCGCCACCGTCGGAATAGTCCTGCAACATGCCTGGGTAAGAGTGACCACTTTCAAGGCGCACTGCAGCGGGTAACTTGACGTTTACACGATGGGTCTGGCGAACCTGGCGCGCTTCAGCGGCGACCGCCATGGCGGCCCCAATGATCACCAGGTTGTAGACCACCCAGAGCATGCTCACCACAACGGTGACGATCTCGTCGCGGGGCCCGCAGATCAGACGCCAGATGGCAAAACCCAAGCCGGTAATGTTTATCAACGACAGTAGCAAGTACGGTTGGGCGATTTTCCAGTCAAACTGGTTGTGCTCCATCAGGCCGCCCTTGGCGGTGACGTTGAACTTGCCCTTACTGGGGTTGAACAGTGCCACGGTAGTGGGACGCGCGATGTACCAGGCCAGTACGGTTTCGTACACCTCACCCCAGAACGTCCGACGATAGGCGCCCTGCATCCGCGAGTTGGTGAGGCTGGCGTGAATCATGTGCGGCAGCACGTACAGCAGGATCATCAGCGCCGGGGCGTAGATGATGTAGGCATGCAGGAACAAAAACGCCATCGGCGCCATCAGAAACACCAGGCGCGGCAGGCCGGCCAAAAAGTGCATCATCGCGTTCGCGTAGCAGATGCGCTGGAAGAGGGTCAGGCCTTTTCCGAGCAAGGGGTTGTCGGTACGGAATATCTGCGCCATGCCACGGGCCCAGCGAATGCGCTGGCCGATGTGTGCTGACAGACTCTCGGTTGCCAGGCCGGCCGCTTGCGGCACCTTGATATAGGCCGAGTTCCAACCGTTGCGGTGCAGGCGTAGCGCCGTGTGGGCGTCTTCGGTAACTGTCTCGACGGCAAAGCCGCCGATCGCGTCCAGCGCGGTGCGCCGCAGCACCGCGCATGAGCCGCAGAAAAATGCCGCGTTCCACATGTCGTTGCCATCCTGAATCAACCCGTAGAACAGCTCACCTTCGTTGGGGTGCTCGCGGAACACATTGAGGTTGCGCTCAAAGGGATCCGGTGACAGGAAATGGTGCGGGGTCTGCACCAGCGCCAGTTTCGGATCACGCAAAAAGCCCCCGGTGGTGATTTGCAGAAATGAGCGCACAGGTATGTGGTCACAGTCGAAAATGGCGACCAGTTCGCTGTTCAGCTGCTTCAGCGCATGGTTGAGGTTACCGGCCTTGGCGTGACGATTGTCGTTGCGAGTGATGTAGCCCACTCCGACTTCAGCGGCGAACTGGCGGAAACTCTCGCGTCTGCCGTCGTCGAGAATGTAGATGTTCAGCTTGTCGGCCGGCCAATCGATGCCCATGGCCGCGTACACGGTACCCCGCACGATTGACAGGTCTTCGTTGTAGGTCGGGATCAACAGGTCGACGCTGGGCCACAGGCGCGTGTCGCGGGGCAGCGGCGCCGGTTTGCGGCCCAAGGGCCAGCAAGTCTGGATGTACCCCAGGATCAGCACCACCCAGGAATAAGTTTCGGCCACCAGCAGGATCATCCCGCAAGCCAGGTCCAGAGGCTGGTTCCAGTTCAGGGTCGAGGTGTAGCGCCACCACAGGTAACGGCACGAGACGATGGTCGACAACACCACCATCAGCAGCGTCGAAAAGCGTCCCGGAACCCGCCGCACCAGCATGGCCAGCCCCCACAGCAGCAAGACAAACACCAGTTGGGCGACGTAGCCGAAGGGCTCGGTGATGCACAACAATGTAAAAATGAAGGCGACGACACCGATGGCCAAGTTGACCCATCGTTGGTTGCGACGGTCCAGGCCTTTCCACCAATGGCTGCTCTGGCGAATCTGCTGGCTGGCCTCGGCGCGCACGGGCAGTTCTTCCAGCGCCTTTCCGATCCGGGTCCACAGCCGCAGGTACAGCGCCCCGACGGCTTTAAGCCAGGCTGGGGTCGCCAGCGTCCACGCCGGCGGCCTGGTCGGGCGAACCAGCAGCAGCCAGAGGCTTTGCACCGCATAGCGCAACGGGTCGCCCAGGCTCGGTGCCTTGTTGGTCAGTTGCGGATACCAGCGCTTGGGCTGATCGAGCACAGCGCGCCAGTTCGGTGACTCCAGGCGCAACAGCAGCCACGCCAGGGCGCTCATTGTCGCCAGCAGCAGCGCAACTGGCGGCGCACAGTCATAGCGCCGCCGCAGGTGAACATAAGGGAAAACGCGGGCGATCATACCGTCTCCAGGCGTCGGGTCAGGCACCAGATGGCCAGACTCAACACATCCTGGGCAGCCAGGCTGGCTTCGGCATAAGCTCCCACCGGCTTCTTGAACGCCAACGCTTCGCGCATGGCTTCATCCTGATGCACGCTGAGTGGCAACAGGCGGGCACCATATTGTTTGCGCCAGATCAGCAGCAGGTCGCGCTGCAATTGGCTGACCGGGTCGAAGCGGTTGATCAGCAGATGCTCGCTGGGGACTTCGCCCTGCTGCAACAGCACATGGCAGGCGGCATCCGCCTCGACTATCCGCAGGCGCAACGCACAGGGCCCAATACGAGCATGACCGGGCAATCGCAAGGGCACATCGAACAGGATCCAGTCAAAGTGTTCGGCAAGGCTGGCCTGTCGGCGGCGCCACAGCTTCGGCTCCCTGAGCAGGTGTTGCTCGATTTGATCCTGCTCTTCCAGTTTCAGGCGACCATAAGGCAACACGTTCAATCCCGGCTCCACGGTCCAGGCCTGTGTGTTCCAACCCACACCGTCGATCATGGCGCGCGCCCAGCCGCCGGGTTCGCTGACGCTGACGCCGAAGTGCAGGCGAAGCAGGTTCTCCGGACACATGTCGACCAGCAGCACACGCTCGCCGAGACTATGCAATGCATGACCAGTGGCCGCTAGCAGTGAGCTGGTGCCGACGCCGCCGCGCAGACCACGCAGACTAAGGGCGGTCACGACAGCGTCTCCAATTCGGACTCATGCACCATTGGCAGGACCGCCGGTTGCTGGCGCTCCATCTCCGCCAGCAGCGGCCAGCGATGTAGGGCTTTTTGCAATTCGATCTGCGCAGAGATGTCCACGTAGTCCAGTTCGGGCAGCTCAAGCTCCAGTTTCAGGCGGGCGATGTCATCGGCACGATCCGCACGCGACTGCACCCCGGCCTTCACTTGAAGCGCTGTGGGTAGGGCAGCCATCCTGCTTTCTCCTTGATCCGTATGTAAGGTTTTCCGGCGTAGTCAACGACCACAGTGCCAGCGTTTTCGGAGACTGCCGCCGTCTGCGGCAGGTTTCTCAGCAGTGCCGGCCAGTTAGGACCCTGGCCATCCGCCTGGGGTTGGGCGCTGTACAGACGACTGATGATTTCCGACAGGGCCAGGAAACTACTTGGCTCGGTGATGTGCAGTGGTGTGGCATTGGGGTTGCGGCCCATGCCCACCAGCTTGATGCCGACCGGCACATGGGTGATGGACTGGCTCGGTATCTCGCGCATGCCGGATATCTGCATGCTGTCGCCATGCAGCGCCGCGCCATGCTCCGGCACAATCACCACCACCACCCGACGGCCACTGAGCTCCAGTTGTTTAATGAAGCCATTGAGGTCGTCGATCAGCCCTTGGGCACGCGGTTTGTAATCACTGCTCTTGGTGCCGCCATCGGCGGTCAACGCACGGTTGCCGTCATGCAGCGTGGTGGTGTTGTAGAACAGCGCCACGCGATCGCTCTTTTCTTCTTCGCGGTGCTTCCACCAGGTGTTCAATACCTGAGCATCGCGCAGGATCGGCGAACCGTCGAAGCCCACCAGTGCACGCGGCAATTTGCTGGTACTGACGGCGGGGGCCGGCAACGAACCTTGGGCGCGGACTTCGTCAAGGAAGCCTTCGAACTGCCCGGTGTGGTTGAGCATCACTTCGCTGGAAAAGCCCAGCTTGCTCAAATCGTCCATCAACATGCACTGCTCCGGGGCAGTGCCGTAGAGCTGGCTGTGCGGAACCTGCCCACAACTGGCGCGCAACAGGCGGATGGCTGCCGGGCCGCTGTAGGAAGTGGCCGAGTTGAAGCTGTCGAAAATCACGTCCATCTGCTGGAACAGCGTGTTATCGCGCAGGTCCACGGCTTCCAGATCATCCCAGGCCATGGAACAGATATTGATCAGCAACAGGTCGAAAGGCTGCACGGCAGAAGTCGCAGGCTTGAACTCCACCTTACGTCCGGCCTCGTTGCTATAGAACTTCTGCAGGTAGGCTTCCAGTGTCGCGCTGTCCGGGACGGCTGTGCTCACCGCAGCCATGGAGGCGCCACTGGCCGGCGCCGCGACCGGCTCGCTGCTGGTGTGCAGGGCCAGCACATTGGCGCTGGCCAGCCAGGCCAAACCCAGCACGCTCAAAGTGGTCAGGCGCAGCCAGTGACGGACGAAGGCATAGAGCACCGCCAGCACAGCCAAGAGCGCGCACAGGTTCCAGTCGATGAAACGACCCGCCAGCTCGACCACGTATGCGCCGCTGAAACTCATTACACCAGGCTGGGCCAGCAGGCGGCTGAAAGGGGGCAGCCAGGTATCCTGGTAAAACAGCGCAACGCCCACGGGGATCGCAATGACCGTGCGCAGGATACGCAAATAACGATGCGGCAACGGCAGCAGCAATGTCGCAGCGAACACCAGGTTGGGCAATACCTGCAGGTTCAGGTAGCCAGCCCACAGCAGTACGAACTTAAGGATGAAATACAGATTCCAGGGACCCAGGCCCGGCCAGACGCGCACTGACGCCGGGTTAATGACTTCATACCGGCTCATGGGGCTCGCTCTGGGCAGGGACGCGACGACGCACGCCGCAGGATTTCAGGTAACGCGGGGGCAAGAGGCCCTGCACGACGGCCAGAAAATGGCGACCGAACCTGATCAGTACCACGATCAGTGCCAAGGTCAGCAGGCTGCTGAGGCCAATCACCTGGATTAGCTCGGAATAACTCATGAACAGGGATCCGTAATGGGTAGTGTGGTGCGTTGAGGCGAATAGGCGCCACGCCCAGCGGCTTTGGCGGAACTACCGGCTGTGCGCTCTTCTGCCAGAAGGAACGCGGGAGGCAGCAAGGCTGCCATGAGGAAGTCCTCGCGCGGCAACGCTTCAACGCCGGGGAGAATCTCGAAGTCGCTGAACAGATCGCGCCAGGCCAGCCGGCAGATATTCCCCAATGCGGGTTCCAGCCCGTCCGCGCGACAGGCAAACAGGAACAGATAAAAGGCACCGTTGACCACGCAGGCGACGTCACCGAAACGACGCAAGCTGATTTGATTCAAGTACTGCTCGATTTCCAGGCCACCGCGCGGTATCAGTTTGAGCAGTTGATGGCTGATTTCGCCAGAGGCGCCGCTGTAGACGCGCTCCACCATGCTGATGAATTCCCGGGGCGCTAACAGGCCACGCTCGGCGGGCGGCCGCAGGCGTTCGAATAGCGATTGGAAGTCGGTGGTGCGGCTCCGGCGCCAGACCTGGCCCTGGGCACTGTCGATGATGCTGAAGAAGTGTGCCAGCGTAGTCCCATAGGGCACGGTGATGTTGGCGCCGCAGGACACCAGCAGACGCTCGTCCCGATAACGCAGGCAGGGCTCCATCTCGCGTACGATGATCTTCAGCGCGATGCCGCAGCGCTCGCGCAGGGCGTGAATCTGACGGGCCAACTCTTCGACCTGCAGGTTGTTGTCGATGGCCACGATGATGCTGGCACCACGAGCGTGGCTGGCTTGCTGGAGCAAGTCCTCGCGATTCTCGAACAGCCTCCATTGATCCGACATCGGCGGCGAGCCCTCAAGCACAGAACGCTGGGTCAGGTAGATCCGCTGGTCATCGGTATGGGTCAGTTGCACATTGGCCTGCTCATTGACCGATAGCGCAAAACCGTCCACCTGCAACTCGAGCTCGAACTCCTGCCCGCTGCACACGCCCAGTTCGCTGTGCCAGTAGTGCAATTGATAGCGAATACCACCATCACGGCGATAGAGCTGAGCGAGCCCGGAGATCGTATCGTTGAGCCGCAACAAACGATCATGCAGCTGAGGCGTCTGGCCATGGCTGATCACCAACAGGGGGCATTGGCGTGCGCCCAGCCATTTCCTCAGGGACAGGCAGCAATACCGCAGCTCTGGCGCGACGTCGCTCTGCCAAGCGCTGTCCGGCAGCATCAGCACAATGGTAGTGCCAGCAACCGGAGCAGCACGGGTCAGCTCGCCGACCAGCGATTTGAGGGTCAGGCCGATATCGTCTTTTTTGATGTCAAACAGCTTCAGCTGACCAGGACCGGTATCTGCCGCCAGCTTCTGGGCCAGGTCCTGACTTGAATGTCCGCAGCACACTAACATCCCTCGCGCATTGGCCGGCATCGCTGCCAGGCACTGGACCGCCAGCGCGGCAGAATCGCTCGCCTGATCCACTGCCACCCAATAAAGCCCGCCGTCGCGCAACAGGATCTGCTCATCACGCAGATGGCGAATGGCTAAGGTGACCTGACTCAATCGTAGTTCCCTTCTCTTTGAACCGGATGCGGCACGTTCAGCACCTCCTCTCCGGTAAAGCTTTGCAAGAGTGTCATTTTTCTGACGAACAATAAGCACTCCGAGCCAGGCTCAGTGTCAGGATTAATCAGCAAAAATAGGATGTTGCACTGCCAGGTAACCCCCCTGTGGTGCTCAGGGCGTCAGCTTTCAAAGCAATATAGAGCCGCAGGAAGTAGATGAGACATCCTATCCTCCGCCGATCACCATTCCCGGACTCTCATACACCTCGAAAATGGCGCGCAATTGTTATGATGTCGGACTGCTAGTGTCAATAAGTCGTAAGCAATGAGGTCAATTATTGCGGACAAACGGTGACGCAGGACATTTCGCCGTTTTATTGGCGACCACGTGATCAGCCAATTTCAACAAGCTGATTGCTGACATCCGTAGCCCATACGCTTGAGAGCCGTATTGAGGGTGTTCTCGCTGATCCGCTTTGATAGGTCACTGTGATGCGACAGCAAAAAACGCTGTGCTGAACGCCTGCGCCTGAGCAGCTCACGGACTATCGCTCTGCTGATAGGCATTACCACTGATCAGATAGGAGGCCTTCCGGCGGCGGTACCCACTCCGAGGGCGTGTTCAAAACCACGGCCAACTGGTTCCAGAGCGCCGATGCCGTTGCCAACAAGGGCGCGACGAACCTCACGTACTTCATCACCGACGGCAAACCGACTTACTACCAGAGTGATGAATCGACAACCCGAATCTGTATACCGGCGCCAAACTCGCCAGCGTAATCACCACCAGCAACTCCCAGTGGGGCAAAGCGATCAGCCTGTACCCGGACAGCAACCACCAGATCGATCTCACCGCTTCGGGCAACGTCACAGTCTGGACCAAGTCCGGCGACAGCTGGTCATATAAAGATTTCGGCACACTGCACGCCCAAGGCGATGGTACGGATGAGTTCTCGTCCCGCGGTGGCAACGGCAGCAGCACCGGCTCCAGCGCCATCGACAACTCCACCGACAGCTTCGCGTTGCTAAGCAAGGTGTAGACGGTAGAAGCCATCGGCATAAACAAGGATGTCACCCTTGGCGATCTGAAGCCGTACGACTCGGATAAAACACCGCAAACCAACGTCGATCCGAAAGACCTGGCCAACTCGATCATCGGGCACACCGAAGCGACGATGCCTGGCGCCGACATGGTCAATGACGGCGGCAAGGGCAATGACATCCTGCTCGGTGGCACGGGGAAAGACTCGCTGATCGGTGGTTCGGGTGCCGACACCTTCGTCTGGAAGGCTGGCGACACCGGCAGCGACGTGATCAAGGACTTCAAGGCCAGCGAGGGCGACCGCATCGACTTGCGCGATCTGCTGCAGGGTGAAACCGGCAGCACCATCGACAACTTCCTGAAGATCACCACCGTGGATGGCGTTTCGTCCCTGCAAGTCAGCTCCGCCGGCAAATTCAACGGCGCCGACGCCGCAGCGGCAGCACCGGATGTGACGATCAAGCTGGAAGGCAACAACTGGTCCAGCGCCAACATTAACTCGTTGATTGCCGGCAGTGACCCGACCATCAAAATCGATCACAACAACAGCTGATCCAACAAAAAACGGCCGCCCTTATGGGGCGGCCGTCACGTATGCGCCCAACACCCTGGTGACGATTTCGTCGCCGCACCGCATACTCGCGTCCAGTTGGCCTATGCTGCTGACAGCATGACGCTGGTCCATTTCCGAGGGATGTTCAATGTTCTACGTGCTACGCGATGCGCAAGGTCAGTTAGTGCGCGTGGAAGCCGCGGCCTACGCCGAGGCCACGGAAACGCTGCCAGCCGACCACCATGAAATCCAGGCCTGGTACGCCAACGAGGTAGTGGAAACCAGCCTCAAACAGCTCAAGCAGAGCGACCTGGAAATGATCCGGGTACTCGACGATTTGATCCAGGTGTTGACCAGCAAGGGGGTGATCCGCGTCACCGACCTGCCGGCCGCCGCCCAGGCCAAGCTGATGGACCGGTCACACGCCCGTGAAGCGTTGGGTGGGTTGAGTCAATTGATCGATGATGATGAGACGGGGTTGATCTAGCGCCCCGTTGTTGTCTGTACGGACGCCTTCGCGAGCAAGTCGAATCGTCGCACCGCCGCTCCCACATTAGATCTTCAGCGAACACAGCATGTGTGAGCAGCCGAGATTCAATGTGGGAGCGGCGGTGCGACGATTCGACTTGCTCGCGAAGGCGGACTGATTGACGATTCAGCTATGAAGCCTTACTTCCAAGGCTTCGGCTCACCAAACAACTGCCCCTGAACCCCATACAACCCCATCTCACGAATCACCATCAACTCCCCTTCCGTCTCGACCCGCTCGGCAATCAACGGCAAATCGATACTGTGCGCCGCCCGCTGAATCGCCTCGATGAACAGGCGCTTGTCGCTCTCCTGATCAATCGCCCGGATGTAACTGCCGTCGATCTTCAGATACGCCAACCCAAGCCGCGCCAGGTTGCCGATCATGCTGAAGCGCCCGCCAAAGCGTTGCAGGCTCAGGGAGAACCCGAGTTCGTGCAGGCGTCGCGTCAGCTCTTCCAGCATGGCTTGCTCCGGCAACTGCTCCTCACCGATTTCCAGGGTCAATCGCTCCCCGAGATCCGAATGCTGACGCAGGATTTCGAAGACTTTATTCAATGCCTGCGGATCGGTCAGCGTCGCTGAAGACAGGTTCAGCGCCAGCGACTCTTTATGGTCGGCCATCTGCTCAAGCACCAGTTCCAACATCAGACGGTCCAACCGCGCGGTCCAGCCAAAGCGCTCGAGCCACGGCAGGAAGCGCCCGGCGGGAATGGTTTGGCCCTCGTCGTCGATCAAACGCGACAGCACCTTGTAGTGCAGCACCAACTGCGTGTCCTGGGCGGCCACCACCGGCTGGAAATACAGCTCGAAACGCCGCTGGCTCAACGCCTGTTCCAGTAAGTTGTGCCAGGCATGATGGTCGTCGCCGACGCTGGCCGACGCGCTGTGATCCAGGCAAACCCAGCTCGAATCGCCCTGGCCTTCCGCCTGAGCCAACGCCTGGTCGCCCAGCCCGAGCACCGCTTGCGGGGAGTCGCCATACACAAACGGTGCCAGCCCGATCGAGGCCACCGAGGCCACATCGGTGGCGCCCGTCGCGTGCAGGCTCGCCAAGGCACTGTCGAGGTTCTGCGCCAGTTGCAGCGCTTCTTCGCGCACCAGCCCCGGCGCCAGCACGGCGAACTCACCGCCGCGAATCCGCGTCACGAGGTTCAGGGTTTCCGGGTATTTGGCGCACTCTCGGGACAACTGCTCGCCAACCGCTTTCAACAACTGGTCAGTGCGTTGACCGCCCAACCGCTGGTTCAACCCGGCCAGGTCCCTGACCCGCAATAGCAGCAAATAACCGGAACTCGCCTGCTCCGGATTGCTCACTCGGGCGTTCAATTGCATCTCGAAATAACGACGGTTGGCCAGCCCCGTCAGGTTGTCCTGATAGGACTCGGCCCGCAGCTTTTCACTGCGCTCGGCCTGTTCCTGGAACAGCGCTTTAAGCTTCTCGACCATCTGGTTCATGGCCTGCACGACTCGCCGCAGTTCCGGCGTGCGCGGCAGTTGCGGCAGGCTGAGGAATTCGCGGCGAGCGATGGCGTGGGATTGCTTGACCATGTAATCCAGCGGCTTCAGTTGCCGGCGCAACAACAGTGCGCCCAGCACCGCGCTCACCGCACCGCAGATCAGCAACCAGCCAAGACTGCCCAGCGCGCTCTGCCAGAGTTTGGCCAACGCGAACATCGGATGGCTGACCACCTCGACCCGCGCCGCCTGCTCCCAGCCACGGCTGACGAGGGCATCACCACCGGCCGCTTCCAGCCCGATCATTTTGACGAACCAGTCCGGCACGTTGTTCACCGCTGGAATGCCGCTACGCTCGACGATGGTCTGATCAGTCTTGAGGTCGACCACGCGGATGCTCGCGTAATAACCGCTGTCGAAGATCGAACTGACCAGCAACTCGACCATCGCCGGGTCGTCGATATTCGGCGTCAGGGACAGTGCCAATGCGGTCGCGGCGTCCTGGGCGTGGGAGCGCAACTGGTTGACGTATTGGGTGCGCGAGCTTTCCAGGCTGACCACGAAGCTACCGGTGAAGGCGATCACCAGGAACAGACAGATAGCGATCAACAGCTGTTTGAACAAGGACATCTGAGCGCGTGCTCCTAGTTAGTCGTCTCGACCGGGAAACCTTCGGCCTGCATTTTCTTCAACACATCCTGCCAACGAGACAGGCGTTTGGTGTCACCGACTTTCTTGTTGCCCGTGGCGCCCGGCAACCACAACCCTTCGGCATTAAAAGAGTAGACCGGCAGCAAATCGGTTCGTTGGCTGGCCGGTTTGATCGCATCGATCAGGCTGTCGAGTACCAACGGCATGGCCTCGGGGCTTGAGTAGTAGGTCAACACCATGTGCGCCCGATTCAGGCGCAAGGCCTTGACGTACGTGATGCGCAGCTTGTCACTGGCAACGCCGAGATGGCGCAGGCTGAAATACTTGGCGATCGCGTAATCTTCGCAATCGCCGGCGCCCTTCCACAGGGCCTCGATGGGTGTTTCCCAATAATCGACCTCGTGCCACAGGTCGATGTCTTCCTCGTAACGCATCTGCTTGTTGAAGAACTGGTTGACCAATTTAAGCTGTTCGAGCTCGCCAACTTGCTTTTGCGTGACCAATAAGTGCTGCCAGGCATCAATGCGTGGCTGACCTTCGCCCAATGGCCCGTACAATGCCTGCGCGCGACGGCTGATCAGCGAAAAATCCCAATCGGCATGCAGACCGCCCAGCATAACGCCGGCCAGCAGCAACGCGCAGCACAGCCAGCGCAAAGTCCGAGGGATCGCGAAACGTACCGCCAATGCGAGGCATCCAGATCAGGCAGGTGGAAATCGGTCGATGGTGCAGATTAGCCCGGTAAAAGACAATGGCACGGTGAGATCACTGCTGGCGCGCTAAACTTTGTATGGCAGGTGCCATAAAAAACATCGCGGCCACGTCAGGGCGATCTTTTGTCCGTTTGACAACCTGTCAGGCAGTCACTAGTGTCCCCTTGGATCCAAATTTATTTCAGTCAAACAGGGTGCGTAGTTGTGACACAGAAGCCCAATCCTCTGAACAGCATCAAGGTCAACGGGCCGATTCCCGCTCACCTGGCACGCTCGGTGATCGAAGAAACCCTGCGTTCGGCCATTCTCGACGGTCGCATTCCCTGCGGCACCGCCCTGCGTCAGCAAGATTTGGCCGATCTTTTCGGTGTCAGCCGCATGCCAGTGCGCGAAGCCTTGCGCCAGCTCGAAGCCCAGGCGCTGCTCAACGTCATCGCCCATAAAGGTGCAGTGGTCGCACCGCTGGTTCAGGGCGATGCCGTGGAAACCTACGCGCTGCGGATCCTGCTGGAATCCGAAGCGTTGCGCCTGTCGATCCCGTTACTGGTCAATGAGGATCTCGAACAGGCTGCCCGCTACATCGACGACCTGGAAACGCAAAACAACTACACCGAAATCGGCCGGCTCAATCGGCTCTTCCACATGGCGCTGTACTGCAAGGCGCCGAACCAACGGCTGTTGAGGCTGGTGGAAGACGGATTGAACGAAGAGGAGCGCTTCCTGCGCTTCAACCTGGAAGCCATGGGCCTGGGCAAACTGTCCCAGGAAGACCACCGGGCGCTGTTGCTGGCCGTCGAAGTCCGGGACGTCGAGCGCGCGGTGAAGTTGCTCGAACAACACCTCAACCGGGGCGTCGAGGTCATCACACGCTACCTCAACAGCCCCGAAGCGCTGAACAAAAAAACCTCCAAGTAAACCGCGCCGGCAAGCCTAAGCGAGCAGATCGAACTGCTCGTTCTCGCTTGCCGCGCTGCGCTACGCCCCTCTCCAAAGCCCTGCCCTCGATTTACCCCTCTCAAGACCAACAATGACTCCGAGTCGATGACGCGCCGGTGATAGCGGCTGCCGTGATTTACGCTCACTCTTGGGCTGCCAACGAATAATGAACGGGCGACGCACCGCACGAGCGGCGCAGTCCCCGCACCAAGAACCTACGGAAGGAGTCTTGCCACGGGAAAGGAAGAACCGGCGTTGATCCCAGTCAACTTCCGCCCCCTCAATTCACTTTAACGACTCAGTTAGAAAGTTGCTTCGAGTGAGGCATTCACTCTTTATTTTAATTCTGACTTATATAAGCCGGAAGGAGTAACTACATCCAAATGAAACTCAAACTAAAAGTTTTATTGGAACTTGTCGCGCGCCATAAAGTTAAACTTTCAAATAATATAAAAATAACTTGCCCGACACTTTATTCATGTATTAGTTTTTCTCCGCCGCCTTGAATACGGGCGCCAGGCCGTCACTTAACGACGCATTGCAACTTACCCATATCAATTCGCTTGAGGCATCCGCTCGCCAGCAGAAAGCTTTAACTAACGATCGCTTATTCATTAAAACGCAACGGTATATCCAATTCACTTATAGGCTCACCCATGAAACCGACTAAAGACCGTCTCAACCAGAAGAAAGCAGAACTTAGCGCTCATCCGATCTTTTCTGAAATCAACTCACTGTCGGTATTGCAACGTTTCATGGAAACCCATGTGTTTGCAGTATGGGATTTCATGTCACTGACCAAACGCCTGCAACAGGAACTGACCTGCGTCCAGCTGCCCTGGCTGCCACCGCGAGATCCGCAGGCAGCGCGTTTGATCAACGAGATCGTGCTGGGTGAAGAGTCCGATGATCGTCCAGCTCACGGTCACTACAGCCATTTCGAGTTGTACCTTGATGCCATGCGTGAAGTCGGCGCCAGCACGGCGGTGGTCGAGCGCTTCGTCGCGCTGCAAAAAGAAGGCGTGAGTTACGACGTGGCACTGCAAAGCGTGGACGTCGATCCGGCGGCAGCGCAGTTCGTGCGCAACACGTTGCACACCGCGTTGCATGCGCCGGGGCACAGCGTTGCGGCGGCATTTCTGCATGGTCGCGAGAGCGTCATCCCGCAGATGTTCCAGCGAATTCTTGATGACTGGGGCATCGGCATCGAACAGGCGCCAACCTTCCGTTACTACCTCGAACGGCACATCGAAGTCGATTCCGAAGACCACGGCCCCGCCGCTGAAAAACTCCTCGCCCGGCTGGTCAATGGCGATCCGCAACGCGAGGAAGACGTCTACGCCAGCGCCATCGCCGCCGTAGAAAGTCGCATCGCCCTGTGGGACGGCCTGCGCCTGAGCATGACCGAATCGGTTGCAGAGGTGAACGCATGAACGCCGCCGACTACCAATCCTTCGCCGATGCCTGGGAAAGCCGCGCGACCATTCGTACCCGCCCCCGGCGCGTGCTGGAAAACGACGACAAACTGATCTACCCGTTGAGCCGCCAACCGTTGGTGCTGAGCGAAACCTTCCTGCGCGAATGCCCGGAGCAACGCGACTTTGCACTGGTGCAGACGCTCTACAAATTCATCAACGACGTGGTGATTTTCGAAACCGAAATCGTCGACAAGACCGCCCGCAGCATCGCCAAGAATCGCTTCGCCGTGGCCTTCCCGTTCGCCTGCCGTTACGACGCGATGACCGTGGTAGTGGACGAGGATTACCACGCGCTGGTGGCGATGGATTTCATGCAACAGACCGTCGCCATGACCGGCATCACGCCCATCGAACTGCCGGATGAAATCGAACTCAGCCGATCCATTCCAGCGGCCGTGGCACTTGCGCCGGAACACCTGCGCAACGCCGTGGAATTGATCTGCGTGGCCATCGCCGAGAACACCGTGACCGGCGATGTCGCGGCGTTCGCCAAGGACGACACGGTCAAGCAGTCGATCAAGGGCCTGATGGCCGACCACTTGCTCGACGAAGGTCGCCACTCCGGGTTCTGGGCGCGGCTGGTGCGCATCTACTGGCACACCGCGAGCGAAGATGACCGCCAATGCATCGCGCACATCCTGCCGGTGTTCATTGGCCATTACCTGACCAACGACATCCAGAAATCGTTCGACTTCCGCCTGATCGACGCCTTGCAGATCAGCGACGCCGCACGCCAGGCCCTCAAGAGCGAAGTGTCGGGGCTGGCCTTCCCGATCAATCGCCATCACCCGCTGGTCGCCAACATCGTGCGGTTTTTCCGCAGCAGTTCGCTGCTCGATTCGCCGTGCGTGCAAGACGCCCTCAGCGATTACCTGGTTTAACGAGGAGCCCATCATGAGACGTCTCGACATTCTGCTCATTGGACACAGCCAGGCCCTGACCGCCCTGGCGCTGGAACTTGAACAACACGGTCATTCTCTGGTGCGCCTGACAGCCGTCGACGAGCAGCCGTTGGGTAACGCTGATTTGCTGATCGACGACGCCAGCCTGCCTGTTCAAGACGTCGGCGATGTGCCGCGACTGACGCTGCAACTCGGTATCGGTGTGCCTGGGGTTTCTGGCCTGCCGCCGCTGGACGTGCTGTGCACCTACGGTTCAACGCTGTTCACTCGCGTGCCTATCACCGACGAACCTTCGGGCAATGGCCAGGCATTTCGCCTGCGTGCAGTGACGGAATTGGTCGATCACGTGGCGCTGCTGGTCAGCCGTTTCTGTCGCGATGCCGACTATTTTCTATTGGCCGACCCTGCTGCTCCCGCTCACTTCGAGCACGTGGAAAACCTGCTCTATTTGGAGAACCTCGCGTTTTTCCATCGGCTCAACCTCACGGCGGCTCCCGCGTTGCTGGAGCTCAGCAAAATCCCGATGATCGAGCGCCTTGAGCGGCGCTTCATCCAGTGTGCCGAACGACCCGCGCTAAACATTGCCGGCTCATCCCTGAGCTATCGGCATTTGCACGCCCACAGCCGCGCGATCCAGCAGCGTTTGCAGCCGTTGCTCGCTCAGCATCGCGGGCCGTTGGTGATCGGGATCTGCCTGCCAAAATGCAGCGCGTTGTACGCGGGGATTCTCGCGATTCTTGGCAGTGGCGCGGTGTACCTGCCGCTGGAGCCGAGCCATCCCCTGCAACGTCAGCAGTACATTCTGGAAAACGCCGGGGCAGTGTTGCTGCTGCATGACGGTGAACATCCGCTCGCGGCGCAAATGCCGGGACTCGACATCAGCCGCATCGACATCGGTGACGTGGATCTCGATCAACCCTTGATGCACCAACGACCCGATCCAGATGCGCCGTGCATGGCGCTCTATACCTCGGGCACCACCGGCCATCCCAAAGGCGTGTTGCTCAGCCAGGCCAACCTCGCGCACTTCACCGCGTGGTACGCCGACTATGTGCAGCTGACCGAACAGAGCCGCGTGCTGCAGTTTTCGTCGTTGAGTTTCGACTCGTCGCTGATCGATATCTTCCCGACCCTGCTCCAGGGCGCCGAGCTGATCGTACCCGGCGACGATCAGCGCCGCGATCCGTTGCAACTGGTCGAGCTGATCCGCCATCAACAACTGAGTCACGCCTTTTTGCCGCCGGCGTTGTTGAGCATCCTGCCGCTGGATCAATTGCAATGCCTCGATCACGTGATGACCGGCGGCGATGTCTGCGAACCCTACGTCATCGAGCAGCTCACCCGTCAGGGCAACCTCTACAACCTCTATGGCCCTACCGAAGCGACGGTGTTGATTACCGCGCGGCAACTGCGCACCGGCGACAGTAACCGCACCCTCGGCGCGCCTATCGCTAACAGTCAGGTGTTGATTCTCGATGAGGATTTTCATCCGGTGGCCGAACAAACCGTCGGCGAGCTGTACATCGTCGGTCCGGGCGTGTGCCTGGGCTACCTGAACAACCCGCAGCAGACCGCCGAACGTTATCTGAACCTGAGCCTGCCGGATGGCCAGAGCCTGCGCGCCTACCGCACCGGCGACATGGCGAAGTGGACCCGCGACGGCATCGAGTTGTGCGGACGGCGGGACAATCAGGTGAAGATTCGCGGCTTTCGGGTCGAACCAGAAGAGATCGAGCGCTGCCTGCGCGACAGTCAGTTGTACCGCCAAGTGGCAGTGGTTATCGACAGCCATCGACGGATTCTGGCGTTCCTCGCGCAGCCTCAGGAGGATCAACCCGGCACCGCTCGCGAAGCGCTGAAAGCCCACTCGATGCAGTTTCTGCCGGATTACATGCAGCCCACCGCATGGACCGAATTGCCGAGTATGCCATTCGCCAGCAACGGCAAAGTCGACCGCAAGGCGCTGCTGGCGATGCCCGTGAATGTCTCCGAAAACACCTTGCGGCGTTTGCCCGCCAGTGCCGATGAGGCGCTGTTGTTGGAGATCTGGGCTGAGCTGCTGGAGCTGCCGGCCAGCGATATTTCCACCGACGAAAGTTTCTTCAACCTGGGCGGCCACTCGATCCTGCTGTCGCGCATGCTCTTGCGTTTGCGGGAAGAGTTCGGTCGCAGCATCTCGATCAACCGCTTCATCGAATTGCCTTCCATTGCCAAGTTGGCGACCTTGGTGCGCGGCTCCGGCACCGAAGAGGTATTGAGCGAAAAAGCCTTGGCCGATGCCTTCCGCGAACTGGATATTCAGCCGTTGCCAGTCAACCGTATGGGCGATGTGCACAAGGTGATCGTTACCGGCGCCAACAGCTTTGTCGGCGTGCACATCGTCGAAGCGTTGCTCGCCTGGGGCGCCAGCGAAGTCGCCTGCCTGGTGCGCGATGGCGGTGGGCAATCGGCGACCGAGCGTTTTGCCCATGCGCTGCGAGAAAACCGTCTGGAGCATCTGGACCTGAGCCGGGTGCGGGTCTATGCGGCGGACATTACGCGTCCGTCATTGGGGCTCGAAGCGGATGTTTACGAGCGACTGGATCGGCAGTTCGGCGCGTTGGTGCACAACGCCGCCAACGTCAATCACGTACTCGATTACGAGTCACTGGTGTGGGACAACGTCGAGCCGATCTTCGAGTGCCTTCGGTTGTGCGAAGGGCGCAGCAAAAAGATCTTCAACTTCGTCTCGACGCTTTCGGCCTCCAGCACGATTGCCGCCGATGGTCGGGTGCTGGAATTGCCCGCCGCGCAAACCCCGCCGATCTACATCAAGAACGGCTACAACCTGTCCAAATGGGTCGGTGAGCGGATCCTCGAACGGGCTCGCGAACGTGGCGTAAGGGTCAATCTTTATCGCCCCGGCAACATCAGTTTCAACAGCCTCACCGGTGTCTGCCAGCCGCACAAAAACCGCTTGATGCTGATGCTCAAAGGCTCGATCCAGCTCGGCCAGGTGCCGGAGTTCGCACTGAATTTCGACCTGATGCCGGTGGATTTTCTCGCACGGTTCATCGCCTTCCATGCCAGCCGTTATTCACCCGAAAAAGCGGTGTTCAACCTGCACAACCCCGAGCCTCTGAGCTGGGATGCCTACGTCGCATCATTTCGTGAGGCGGGGCGGGAGTTTTCCATGGTCAGCGTCGCCGACTGGCAGCAGCAACTGGGCCGGGTCGACAGCGACAACGCGTTGTTCGGCGTGCTCGGTTTCTACCTCAACGGCTTCGAGGAAGACATCGGCGACATCTCAATGATCGGCCACGCCAACGCCCAGGCGGGCGTACGGCAGATGGGCGCGCACTACCCGGAAAAATCCCCGGCGCTGCTGCGTCGCGGCTGCGACTACCTGAAAGAAATCAACTTCATCTGACTCACTCAACCGGAGCAAAACCATGAAAACCCTACAACCCGATACCCTGATCAAAAACCCTCAAGGCTGCCACGTGGTGTCTTCAGTGGAAGTGCCGGCCGATGCCAAGAAGGTCTGGGCAGTGGTCGGTAACTTTGCCGGCTTCGATCAATTCATTCCGGCGCTGTCGCACATCGAGATGACCGGTGAAGGCGTGTCGTCCCTGCGCAAGAAATTCTTCAAGGACGGCAACCTGGTGGTCGAGCAACTCAACGCGCGGGATGACCGGGCGCTGAACATGACCTGGACCACGATTTACAACACCTTGGGCGTGGCCAATTTGTGGGCGGCGATGAGTGTTGAACCGCTGGGTGCGGACAAATCCCGAGCGACCTGGACCATCATCGCCGAACCCGCACAGGGCGGCGCCGAGGCATTGCCGGGGTTCAGGGATTTCGTACAGGGCTTTGCCGATGACTCGATGAGCAATGTGCTGAAGCTGTTTGCGTAGGGCTTTGGTTCAGCGGTGACTAATCTACCGCTTTCGCGAGCAAGCTCGCTCCCACATTGATCTTCAGTGATCACAACATTTGTGAACGACTGAGAACCCCTGTGGGAGCGAGCTTGCTCGCGAAGAACGATAACGCGGTCCAACTGACCTGAATCAGATTTTGAAGCTGTCGACCAACTGCTTCAATCGGTTCGCCTGCAAGGACAACGCATCGCAATCCTTCAGCGTTTCATTGAGGTTGGCCACGCTCTGCTGGTTCAGCAGGTTGATCTGGTTAACGTCGACGTTGAGGGTTTCCACGACCGCCGTCTGCTCTTCGGTTGCCGCGGCCACCGACTGGTTCATGCCGTCTATTTCGCCGATGCGCTGGGTCACGCTGACCAGTCGCAGACCGGCCTGGTTCGCCACTTCGACGCTCTGTTCGCTGGAGACCTGACTGGCGTTCATCGTGGTCACCGCTTCGCGAGAACCGATCTGCAGCGAGGTGATCATCTTGTGGATCTCCTCCGCCGATTCCTGAGTGCGGTGAGCGAGGTTTCGCACCTCGTCCGCCACCACCGCGAAACCACGACCGGCTTCACCGGCGCGGGCCGCTTCGATGGCCGCGTTGAGCGCGAGCAAGTTGGTTTGCTGGGAGATGCCTTTGATCACATCCAGAATGTGCCCGATGTTGTCGGTGCTGGCGTTCAGGGTTTCGATCTGGGTGCAGGACAGGCTGATTTTCTGCGACAACTCGGTCATCGCCAGAATGGTTTTCTCCACCACCTGACGACCATCATCAGCCTGCTCGCTCGCGCCGCTGGCGTGCTGGGAAGCATCGGCGGCGTTGCGGGCGATTTCCTGGGTGGCGGCGCCCAACTGGTTGATCGCCGCGGCCACACTGTTGGTGCGGGCGCTTTGCTCGTCGGAGCCGACGATCGAGGCGTTGGACGAGGCCATTACCCGTTGCGACAGATCGTGAACCTGGCGGGTGGCCGACGACACTTCGGAAATTGACGCGTGAATTCGCTCCACGAACTGGTTGAACGAACCGCCCAGCTCACCGAATTCGTCTTTGCTTTCCACGGCCAGACGTCGAGTCAGATCGCCCTCACCTTGAGCAATGTCCTGCATCGCACGGCCCATGGTGGTCAGCGGACGCATCAGCACGTTGATCAGCAGGCTCAGCAGCACTGCAATGGCCGTCACGGCGATGAACATCGCGATTAGCGCAGAAGTACGGAACTGACTGAGTGGTGCGTAGGCCTTGTCCTTGTCGATCGACAGACCGATGTACCACTCGGCATTCGGCAAACCACTGACCGGCGTGAACGAAAGGATACGGTCCTGCTTGTTCAGGGTGACTTCCTGATTGCCCTTCTCGATGCGCACGCCGGCGTTCGGGTAGATGTCCTTCAGGTTTTTCATCACCTGGTCCTTGTCCGGGCTGACGATCACCTGACCGTCGGCGCTGACCAGGAATGCGTGGCCGATGCCACCGAAATCCACCGAGTTGATGATCTTCACCAGCGTTTCCAGGCTCAGGTCGCCGCCGACCACGCCGAGCAACTCGCCGTTCTTTTTCACCGGCAGGGCGATGGTCACCACCAAGCCACCGACGGCAGCCATGTAAGGCGGGGTCAGCATGGTCTTGTCGGCAGCCACGGCTTGTTTGTACCAGGGGCGCTGACGTGGATCGTAACCGTCAGGCATCTTCGCGTCCGGGCGCTGAGTAAACACGCCGTTGGCCTGGCCCACGTAGGTGAACTGGAAGTTCGAGGTCAGGGCCGGTTGACTGACCAGCCCCGGGAGGTCGGCATTGGCGCCTTGATGGGCGACGTTTTGCGCGAGGTTTTCCAGCACCAGCACACGGCCACTCATCCAGTTCTGCACGCTGCTGGCGGTCAGATCGCCGGCCTGCTGGACGCTCGATTCAAGATTTTGACGGATGGTGTTTCGCTGCAGATAGTCGTTGTACAAAGTGAACAACGCAAAAGCCAGCACCACGACGCCGGAGGCGGCCAGAAGGATTTTATGGCTGAATTTGAGATTCATTTCATGGGACTTCTTATGCAAAAAGTGGGGATGCGTTCCGGGTTGCAACATTCCATGTACAGCGCAGGCAGGGCTCTGGGGCCGCTCTACTTTGGTGCACGCATGTCTCATCAGTCTGTCGGCACAAAACGGAGAAATCTTAGGCGTTTGTACGAAATGATCGGTATTCCTGTAAGTTACCCGCCGAACGGCGTGCCAGAGCGCCTGCTCAGTCTTTTTGTGATGACGGTTGTTCGTACGGCAGTTGCAAATTCCCCCGCGCCTTTGTGCGAACGATCGCTTTTGGTCTGGTGATCGACCATTGGCGCTGTGAAAAAATCGAACGCGCCTATCTGGAAAGCATTGCCCGCATGCTCGAAGTCCTGAAAGCCGAAAGTGCGTCAGGCGTTTCTGCTGGCGCAGTGCGAAGGGCTTACCCACAAACACATCGCCGAGCAAATGGGTTTGTCTCTGCGTTCAGTGGAGCGCTGTGTGCGCCGACGCGCTGTATTACTGATGTCTGTGGATAACGCGCGGTGAACCGCATCAGCAGGTGCTGCGTCTGCGTAACAACTCGGCTAATGCAAGGCTACGTCAGCAATGCGACGTCTGGCGGGCGAACACCATGAAGACGAACTGGCCTTGGAAGTGGAAGCGCATTTGCAGCTGATGACCCATTGAGCGTTTAGCGAGCCCATAACGACAAAACCCCTGTCTGCGTTAGCAGACAGGGGTTTTGGAATTCAATCTTGACGATGACCTACTCTCACATGGGGAAACCCCACACTACCATCGGCGATGCATAGTTTCACTGCTGAGTTCGGGATGGGATCAGGTGGTTCCAATGCTCTATGGTCGTCAAGAAATTCTGTGAGCAGCCCGTTACAGCGTAACGTGCCAGCAAAATTGGTGACTTCTACTAAAACAAAACCCCTACCTGCATACGCAGATAGGGGTTTCGGAATTTAATCTTGACGATGACCTACTCTCACATGGGGAAACCCCACACTACCATCGGCGATGCATCGTTTCACTGCTGAGTTCGGGATGGGATCAGGTGGTTCCAATGCTCTATGGTCGTCAAGAAATTCGGTAGCCAGGTCGTGGGCCTTTGCAGGTTCACGCTCCAGCGAATGGGTATGCGATAGTTGGGTGTTTTGTGAGTATCTCGAACTTTCGGTTCGTTTCGTCTTCACACACCGCAATCTGGTGCTCTTTCGCTTTTTAGCTCGAAGCATGCAAATTGCTTGGGTGTTATATGGTCAAGCCTCACGGGCAATTAGTATTGGTTAGCTCAACGCCTCACAGCGCTTACACACCCAACCTATCAACGTCGTAGTCTTCGACGGCCCTTCAGGGGACTCAAGGTCCCAGTGAGATCTCATCTTGAGGCTAGTTTCCCGCTTAGATGCTTTCAGCGGTTATCTATTCCGAACATAGCTACCCGGCAATGCCACTGGCGTGACAACCGGAACACCAGAGGTTCGTCCACTCCGGTCCTCTCGTACTAGGAGCAGCCCCTCTCAAATCTCAAACGTCCACGGCAGATAGGGACCGAACTGTCTCACGACGTTCTAAACCCAGCTCGCGTACCACTTTAAATGGCGAACAGCCATACCCTTGGGACCGGCTTCAGCCCCAGGATGTGATGAGCCGACATCGAGGTGCCAAACACCGCCGTCGATATGAACTCTTGGGCGGTATCAGCCTGTTATCCCCGGAGTACCTTTTATCCGTTGAGCGATGGCCCTTCCATACAGAACCACCGGATCACTAAGACCTACTTTCGTACCTGCTCGACGTGTCTGTCTCGCAGTCAAGCGCGCTTTTGCCTTTATACTCTACGACCGATTTCCGACCGGTCTGAGCGCACCTTCGTACTCCTCCGTTACTCTTTAGGAGGAGACCGCCCCAGTCAAACTACCCACCATACACTGTCCTCGATCCGGATAACGGACCTGAGTTAGAACCTCAAAGTTGCCAGGGTGGTATTTCAAGGTTGGCTCCACGCGAACTGGCGTCCACGCTTCAAAGCCTCCCACCTATCCTACACAAGCAAATTCAAAGTCCAGTGCAAAGCTATAGTAAAGGTTCACGGGGTCTTTCCGTCTAGCCGCGGATACACTGCATCTTCACAGCGATTTCAATTTCACTGAGTCTCGGGTGGAGACAGCGCCGCCATCGTTACGCCATTCGTGCAGGTCGGAACTTACCCGACAAGGAATTTCGCTACCTTAGGACCGTTATAGTTACGGCCGCCGTTTACCGGGGCTTCGATCAAGAGCTTCGCGTTAGCTAACCCCATCAATTAACCTTCCGGCACCGGGCAGGCGTCACACCCTATACGTCCACTTTCGTGTTTGCAGAGTGCTGTGTTTTTAATAAACAGTCGCAGCGGCCTGGTATCTTCGACCGGCATGGGCTTACGCAGTAAATGCTTCACCCTCACCGGCGCACCTTCTCCCGAAGTTACGGTGCCATTTTGCCTAGTTCCTTCACCCGAGTTCTCTCAAGCGCCTTGGTATTCTCTACCCAACCACCTGTGTCGGTTTGGGGTACGGTTCCTGGTTACCTGAAGCTTAGAAGCTTTTCTTGGAAGCATGGCATCAACCACTTCGTCACCCAAAGGGTAACTCGTCATCAGCTCTCGGCCTTAGAATCCCGGATTTACCTAAGATTCCAGCCTACCACCTTAAACTTGGACAACCAACGCCAAGCTGGCCTAGCCTTCTCCGTCCCTCCATCGCAATAACCAGAAGTACAGGAATATTAACCTGTTTTCCATCGACTACGCTTTTCAGCCTCGCCTTAGGGACCGACTAACCCTGCGTCGATTAACGTTGCGCAGGAAACCTTGGTCTTTCGGCGTGGGTGTTTTTCACACCCATTGTCGTTACTCATGTCAGCATTCGCACTTCTGATACCTCCAGCAAGCTTCTCAACTCACCTTCACAGGCTTACAGAACGCTCCTCTACCGCATCACCTAAGTGATACCCGTAGCTTCGGTGTATGGTTTGAGCCCCGTTACATCTTCCGCGCAGGCCGACTCGACTAGTGAGCTATTACGCTTTCTTTAAAGGGTGGCTGCTTCTAAGCCAACCTCCTAGCTGTCTAAGCCTTCCCACATCGTTTCCCACTTAACCATAACTTTGGGACCTTAGCTGACGGTCTGGGTTGTTTCCCTTTTCACGACGGACGTTAGCACCCGCCGTGTGTCTCCCATGCTCGGCACTTGTAGGTATTCGGAGTTTGCATCGGTTTGGTAAGTCGGGATGACCCCCTAGCCGAAACAGTGCTCTACCCCCTACAGTGATACATGAGGCGCTACCTAAATAGCTTTCGAGGAGAACCAGCTATCTCCGAGCTTGATTAGCCTTTCACTCCGATCCACAGGTCATCCGCTAACTTTTCAACGGTAGTCGGTTCGGTCCTCCAGTTAGTGTTACCCAACCTTCAACCTGCCCATGGATAGATCGCCCGGTTTCGGGTCTATTCCCAGCGACTAGACGCCCTATTAAGACTCGCTTTCGCTACGCCTCCCCTATTCGGTTAAGCTCGCCACTGAAAATAAGTCGCTGACCCATTATACAAAAGGTACGCAGTCACCCAACAAAGTGGGCTCCCACTGCTTGTACGCATACGGTTTCAGGATCTATTTCACTCCCCTCTCCGGGGTTCTTTTCGCCTTTCCCTCACGGTACTAGTTCACTATCGGTCAGTCAGTAGTATTTAGCCTTGGAGGATGGTCCCCCCATATTCAGACAAAGTTTCTCGTGCTCCGTCCTACTCGATTTCATGACCAAGAGATTTTCGCGTACAGGGCTATCACCCACTATGGCCGCACTTTCCAGAGCGTTCCGCTAATCTCAAAGCCACTTAAGGGCTAGTCCCCGTTCGCTCGCCACTACTAAGGGAATCTCGGTTGATTTCTTTTCCTCAGGGTACTTAGATGTTTCAGTTCCCCTGGTTCGCCTCTTAAGCCTATGTATTCAGCTTAAGATAACCATCTTATGATGGCTGGGTTCCCCCATTCAGACATCTCCGGATCAAAGTCTGTTTGCCGACTCCCCGAAGCTTTTCGCAGGCTACCACGTCTTTCATCGCCTCTGACTGCCAAGGCATCCACCGTATGCGCTTCTTCACTTGACCATATAACCCCAAGCAATCTGGTTATACTGTGAAGACGACATTCGCCGAAAATTCGATTCTTGCTCATAAAGAGCAACTCACAAATTTTACCTTAGCCTGATCCGTTACCAGTGAAAGTAACGTCCAGTCTATCTTTCTATCACATACCCAAATTTTTAAAGAACGATCTAGCCAAAGACTAGAAATCAACATTCACCATCATCAGATGGAATGCTCATTTCTAAGCTTTCAACAAACAGAAGCAGTAGTGGTGGAGCCAAACGGGATCGAACCGTTGACCTCCTGCGTGCAAGGCAGGCGCTCTCCCAGCTGAGCTATGGCCCCGTATTTCTACAGGTTCCCACACAAAATTGGTGGGTCTGGGCAGATTCGAACTGCCGACCTCACCCTTATCAGGGGTGCGCTCTAACCAACTGAGCTACAGACCCAATTTCGAGCTTTAAGGCCGACCTCACCCTGCTCCTTACCACAGAGCATGGGGTGCGCTCCAACCAACTAAGCTACAACCTGTTAGGGCTGCTTCTTATCGTCTTCTTCAATGAATCAAGCAATTCGTGTGGGAACTTATGGAGCAGCTGATGTCGTCGATTAAGGAGGTGATCCAGCCGCAGGTTCCCCTACGGCTACCTTGTTACGACTTCACCCCAGTCATGAATCACACCGTGGTAACCGTCCTCCCGAAGGTTAGACTAGCTACTTCTGGTGCAACCCACTCCCATGGTGTGACGGGCGGTGTGTACAAGGCCCGGGAACGTATTCACCGCGACATTCTGATTCGCGATTACTAGCGATTCCGACTTCACGCAGTCGAGTTGCAGACTGCGATCCGGACTACGATCGGTTTTCTGGGATTAGCTCCACCTCGCGGCTTGGCAACCCTCTGTACCGACCATTGTAGCACGTGTGTAGCCCAGGCCGTAAGGGCCATGATGACTTGACGTCATCCCCACCTTCCTCCGGTTTGTCACCGGCAGTCTCCTTAGAGTGCCCACCATTACGTGCTGGTAACTAAGGACAAGGGTTGCGCTCGTTACGGGACTTAACCCAACATCTCACGACACGAGCTGACGACAGCCATGCAGCACCTGTCTCAATGTTCCCGAAGGCACCAATCCATCTCTGGAAAGTTCATTGGATGTCAAGGCCTGGTAAGGTTCTTCGCGTTGCTTCGAATTAAACCACATGCTCCACCGCTTGTGCGGGCCCCCGTCAATTCATTTGAGTTTTAACCTTGCGGCCGTACTCCCCAGGCGGTCAACTTAATGCGTTAGCTGCGCCACTAAGAGCTCAAGGCTCCCAACGGCTAGTTGACATCGTTTACGGCGTGGACTACCAGGGTATCTAATCCTGTTTGCTCCCCACGCTTTCGCACCTCAGTGTCAGTATCAGTCCAGGTGGTCGCCTTCGCCACTGGTGTTCCTTCCTATATCTACGCATTTCACCGCTACACAGGAAATTCCACCACCCTCTACCATACTCTAGCTTGTCAGTTTTGAATGCAGTTCCCAGGTTGAGCCCGGGGATTTCACATCCAACTTAACAAACCACCTACGCGCGCTTTACGCCCAGTAATTCCGATTAACGCTTGCACCCTCTGTATTACCGCGGCTGCTGGCACAGAGTTAGCCGGTGCTTATTCTGTCGGTAACGTCAAAACACTTACGTATTAGGTAAATGCCCTTCCTCCCAACTTAAAGTGCTTTACAATCCGAAGACCTTCTTCACACACGCGGCATGGCTGGATCAGGCTTTCGCCCATTGTCCAATATTCCCCACTGCTGCCTCCCGTAGGAGTCTGGACCGTGTCTCAGTTCCAGTGTGACTGATCATCCTCTCAGACCAGTTACGGATCGTCGCCTTGGTGAGCCATTACCTCACCAACTAGCTAATCCGACCTAGGCTCATCTGATAGCGCAAGGCCCGAAGGTCCCCTGCTTTCTCCCGTAGGACGTATGCGGTATTAGCGTCCGTTTCCGAGCGTTATCCCCCACTACCAGGCAGATTCCTAGGCATTACTCACCCGTCCGCCGCTCGCCACCAGGTACAAGTACCCGTGCTGCCGCTCGACTTGCATGTGTTAGGCCTGCCGCCAGCGTTCAATCTGAGCCATGATCAAACTCTTCAGTTCAAACATCTTTGGGTTTTTAAGAAACCCTAAACTTGGCTCAGCAATCGTTGGTTACATCTTTGATTTCTCGCGGAGTAACTTGTGATGCTGATAATCTTGTTGACTATCAGTCTGACTCCACAAGCACCCACACGAATTGCTTGATTCAGTTGTTAAAGAGCGGTTGGTTAAGATCTTTCGTCTCAACCGAGGCGCGCATTCTACAGCAGCCTCTGTTGCTGTCAAGCGGTTATTTTTCGAAGTTTTCAAAGTTTCCTTTGCAACTTCAACCACTTGCGCTTGCGATCTCTCGTTAGCGGGAGGCGAATTCTACAGCGTTACTCGCTGCTGTCAACACCTCTTTTACACCGCTGTCGACCGAGAAGATCGAACCGTTAAAAGAGCCAAACAACGCCACCCTTTCAACTCCTTCTGGGCTTCGATGACCTGAAGCAACTCGCTGTCGAAAACTGCGTAACTCATTGTTTTCCAAGGAGTTTTCCGTTTCGACTGCGCCGGAAGTGGGGCGAATTATAGACTTCCAGAATCTGCCGTCAACCCTTAATTGAGCTTTTCTATCAAACACTTGAAGAACGCCGGAAAACAGCCAGTTTCCTCTCTATATAGGAGAGTAAAAACACTCCCCCTATATAGAGGAAATCCTCAGAGCACCCCGGCTTCTTTGAATGCCGACACAGCACCAGCATCCAGACCCAACACCCGCTGCAGAACCTCCAGCGTATGCTCCCCTAATAGAGGAGGCGCATTGCGATACTCCACAGGCGTTTCGGACAGACGAATCGGACTCGCCACTTGCGGCACCATCCCGGCCAGTACATGGGGCAGCTCGATCGCCAACCCGCGCGCCTTAACCTGAGGATCCGCAAACATCTGAGCCAGATCATTGATCGGCCCGCACGGCACACCTGCTTGCTCCAGCCGCAGCACCCACTCAGCAGTCGTCTTGAACACAGTCGCCTGGCGAATAAGCGGAATCAACACCGCACGATTCGCCACCCGCAACTTGTTGGTCGCAAAGCGTGGATCATCTGCCCACTGCGGCTGACCAGCCACTTCAGCAAACTTGCGAAACTGCCCGTCATTACCCACGGTGAGGATGAAGTCTCCATCTGCCGTAGGAAAGTCCTGATAGGGCACGATATTCGGATGAGCATTACCCAGGCGCTTCGGTGCATTGCCCGTGGTCAGGTAATTCATTGCCTGGTTAGCCAGACAAGCCACCTGAACATCCAACAGCGCCATATCAATATGCTGACCGCCGCCGTCATGATCCCGATGAGCCAGTGCCGCCAGAATCGCCACCGTCGAGTAGAGCCCGGTCAAGATGTCCGTCAGCGCCACGCCGACTTTCACCGGCCCGGCACCCTCATCCCCTTCGGGTCGCCCCGTCAGACTCATCAGACCGCCCAGTCCCTGGATCATGAAGTCATAACCCGCGCGCTTGGCGTAAGGGCCTGTCTGACCAAACCCGGTAATCGAGCAATAGATCAGATTAGGATTGATCGCCTTTAGAGACTCATAGTCCAAACCATATGCCGCCAGCCCACCGACCTTGAAATTCTCGATCAGGATGTCCGACTTCGCCGCCAGATCACGCACCAGCTTCTGCCCTTCAGGCCGAGTGAAGTCGATGGTCACCGATTGCTTGTTACGATTGGCCGACAAGTAATAGGCGGCCTCGCTGGTGTTCTCGCCATAAGCATCTTTAAGAAAAGGAGGCCCCCAGGCGCGCGTGTCATCGCCATTGCCCGGACGCTCAACCTTGATCACCTCAGCGCCGAGGTCAGCAAGGATCTGTCCGGCCCACGGCCCGGCCAGAACCCGCGATAAATCCAGTACCCGTAGATGCGAAAGCGCGCCCATGGCCGTTCTCCTATTAATAGAACGCCTGGATGCCAGTCTGAGCACGACCGAGGATCAGCGCGTGGACGTCATGCGTACCTTCATAGGTATTCACCACTTCCAGGTTGACCAGATGGCGAGCAACACCGAACTCATCGGAAATACCGTTACCACCCAGCATGTCGCGCGCCATGCGAGCAATGTCCAGGGACTTGCCGCAGGAGTTGCGCTTCATCATCGAAGTGATCTCGACCGCCGCAGTACCTTCATCTTTCATACGACCCAGACGCAGACAGCCTTGCAGCGCCAGAGTGATTTCGGTCTGCATGTCGGCCAGCTTCTTCTGGATCAACTGAGTTGCAGCCAAAGGACGACCAAACTGCTGACGATCCAGGGTGTATTGGCGAGCGGTGTGCCAGCAAAACTCGGCCGCGCCCAGCGCGCCCCAGGAAATACCGTAACGTGCCGAGTTAAGGCAAGTAAAAGGGCCTTTCAAGCCACGGACATCCGGGAAGATGTTCTCTTCAGGGACAAACACGTTGTCCATGACGATTTCGCCGGTGATGGATGCACGCAGGCCAACCTTGCCGTGAATCGCAGGAGCACTCAGGCCTTTCCAGCCCTTCTCCAGAACGAAGCCACGGATGTCGCCGGCATCGTCCTTGCCCCAGACCACGAACACATCGGCGATCGGGCTGTTGGTGATCCACATCTTGCTGCCGGTCAGGCTGTAGCCGCCTTCCACTTTGCGCGCACGAGTAATCATCGCGCCTGGGTCGGAACCGTGGTTAGGTTCGGTCAGACCGAAGCAACCAATCCATTCACCTGAAGCCAGTTTCGGCAGGTACTTCTGTTTCTGGGCTTCGGTACCAAATTCATTGATCGGCACCATGACCAGCGAGGACTGCACACTCATCATCGACCGATAGCCGGAGTCGACACGCTCGACCTCACGGGCGATCAGGCCGTAGCTGACGTAGTTCAGGCCGCTGCCACCATACTGCTCGGGGATAGTCGCGCCCAACAGACCTATTTCGCCCATCTCGCGGAAGATTGCCGGGTCGGTCTTTTCATGGCGGAAAGCTTCGAGAACACGCGGCGCGAGCTTCTGCTGAGCGAATTGCTCAGCGGTGTCGCGAATCATGCGTTCTTCTTCGGTGAGCTGTTGATCCAGCAGCAGGGGATCTATCCAGTTGAAGCTAGCTTTACCGCCCATGAGTGTGTCCTCTCGAATCGGGTCAAATAACGTGGGCTGATCCTAGGCCGGGTTCGGCGTTACGGCAAACGAGGATTTTGCATACTGTTGTGCTAATTTCTCACTCCGAAACATCGCAAAGTAGCTTTTATGCAATGTATTAGTGAGGTTGACGTACATGCGCAGGAAAATCCCCAGCACAACGGCCCTGATCAGCTTTGAAGCCGCGGCTCGCCACGAAAGTTTTACCAAGGCGGCTCAGGAGCTTTCGCTCACTCAGGGCGCCATTTGCCGACAGATCGCCAGCCTTGAGGAGTTCCTCAGTGTAGAACTGTTCCGACGCTCGCGACGCGGGGTCAAGCTGACAGAGGCCGGTCTTTCCTACAGCCGCCGGGTGGCCACCCAACTCGATGCCGTTGAACGGGACACCTTGTCAGTAATGGGCCAGCAAGGTGCCAACGTGATCGAGCTGGCGGTGGTTCCAACCTTCGGCACTCAATGGCTGCTGCCACGACTCAAGGATTTCCAGCAAAAACACCCGGAAGTGACGGTCAACCTCACCAACCGAACGCGCCCCTTCCTGTTTGCCGACACCGACTTCGATGCCGCGATCTATTTTGGCGACGCGGACTGGTCGGGTACCGAATCCCACAGGCTGATGGGCGAAAATCCGATGCCGGTGTGCAGCCCCAACCTCCTGGGAAAAAAGACAAACCTGTCTCCCGGCGACATCGCTGAATTGCCCCTGCTGCAGCAGACCACTCGCCCTTATGCCTGGCGTCAATGGTTCAACTCCCAAAACCTAAATGTCCCACGAGACATGACAGGGCCGCGCTACGAGCTATTCTCCATGCTTGCTCAAGCCGCCATGTACGATATGGGAATAGCGCTGATTCCACCGTTCCTGATTCAACGCGAACTGGCCGAGAAGCGCCTGGTCATTGCCAACGCCCAAGCGCTATCAAGCATCAAGGCGTATTACTTGATGATTCCCGAGCGAAAGGTCGAATCGGCCTCTTTAAGGGCATTTCGCGATTGGCTGGTCAATCAGGCACAGAGCTACAGCCTAGAAGGATAAAGGCTTTGCGCCATTAGTTGACCTCGTAGTCAGCAAAATCAAAGCACTACAGATATAAGTATTTGTCGCATATTCGAAGACTGTACCGACAAGCAGTACAAACGTCCCACAAGGGCCTTAAAACGTGGCCTTGAGCCTCTATTGCGGAGCAATAACGACTCATTCACCTGGCCGATGTGAAAATTCTTCAATTTTTACAAGAATCCTTACAAGTCACGGCCTGCAAGGGATTGAACCGGTCAGTTGCGACATTCGGTCACGGGGTGACTTGTAGTTAATTTTCCGTCACCCGTCATAAACCCTTGAAGGGCATTAAGTTCGCCTGCAAAATGCCGCGCCCCGCCCTGATTTGGCGGGATCGTGCTGATCGGCCGCCCCCAGCCGCACCATCCGAAGTGCCTGGGTTTACTCAATAAGATCACGCAGGAGATTTGACGTGCACATTGGTGTTCCTCTCGAAACCCAGACCGGTGAAACACGGGTTGCTGCAACCCCGGAAACCATCAAGAAGCTGATCGGCCAGGGTCATAAGGTCACTGTGCAAAGCGGCGCCGGCAATAATGCCAGCGTTGTCGACAGTGCCTATGAAGCGGCAGGCGCAATTATTGGCAGCGCCAACGATGCGTTTGGTGCCGAGCTGATTCTCAAGGTGGTCGCCCCCAGCGACAGCGAACTGACGCTGATTAAAAGCGGCACCGTTGTGGTGGGCATGCTCAACCCGTTCAGCAACGAAATCATTGCCAAGCTGGCTGAGTGCGGCATTACCGCTTTCGCACTGGAGGCCGCGCCGCGCACCTCCCGCGCTCAGAGCCTGGATGTGCTGTCCTCCCAAGCCAATATCGCCGGCTATAAAGCCGTGTTGCTGGCCGCTCACCACTACCCTCGCTTCATGCCGATGCTGATGACTGCTGCCGGTACCGTGAAAGCGGCGCGCGTGCTGATTCTCGGCGCTGGCGTGGCTGGTTTGCAGGCGATCGCTACGGCGAAACGTCTGGGTGCAGTGATCGAAGCGTCTGACGTACGTCCTGCGGTAAAAGAGCAGATCGAATCCCTCGGAGCCAAGTTCGTCGACGTACCTTACGAAACCGATGAAGAGCGCGAGTGCGCCGTCGGTGTCGGCGGTTACGCACGACCAATGCCCGCGAGCTGGATGCAACGTCAGGCCCTGGCCGTGCACGAACGCGCCAAACAGGCTGACATTGTCATCACCACCGCACTGATCCCGGGCCGCAAGGCACCAACACTGTTGAGCGCGGAAACCGTGGCGCAGATGAAGCCAGGCTCGGTGGTCATCGACCTCGCTGCAGCCCAGGGCGGTAACTGCCCTCTGACCGTGGCCGATCAGGTCGTCGTCGAGAATGGCGTGATCATTTGCGGCCCGACCAACCTGGCCGGCGCAGTTGCGGCAGACGCTTCGGCACTGTACGCGCGCAACCTGCTGGACTTCCTGAAGCTGGTCTTCAACAAAGAAGGCCAGTTCGAGATCAACCTCGAAGACGACATCGTCGCCGCGTGCCTGATGTGCCGCGACGGCCAAGTCATCCGCAAAAACGCCTAAGCAGGGATTCAGACGATGGAAGAGCTTATCTCCCCCGGTATCTACAACCTGATCATCTTCGTGCTGGCGATTTATGTCGGTTATCACGTGGTCTGGAACGTTACACCTGCACTTCACACGCCTTTGATGGCGGTAACCAACGCGATCTCGGCGATCGTGATCGTCGGCGCCATGCTGGCCGCGGCGTTGACCGTGACGCCACTGGGCAAAACCATGGGCACCCTGGCGGTGGCTCTGGCGGCGGTGAACGTGTTTGGTGGCTTCCTGGTTACCCGCAGGATGCTTGAGATGTTCAAGAAAAAAGCCCCGAAAGCAGTAAAAGAAGAGGCGTCCAAGTAATGAGCATGAATCTTGTAACGACGCTCTACTTGATCGCGTCGATCTGCTTCATCCAGGCCCTCAAAGGCCTGTCGCACCCTACGACCTCCCGACGCGGCAATGTGTACGGCATGCTCGGCATGGGATTGGCGATCGTCACCACCATCGGCCTCATCTATAAGCTGAGCGCGCTCTCTTTTGGGCAAGGCGGGGCCACCGTCGGCATCGGATACGTCATCGTAGGTCTGTTGGTCGGCGGTACCGCCGGGTCGATCATGGCCAAGCGCGTTGAAATGACAAAAATGCCGGAACTGGTCGCCTTCATGCACAGCATGATCGGTATGGCCGCGGTGTTCATTGCCATCGCTGCTGTCGTTGAACCGCAATCGCTGGGCATCGTCAAGCAACTGGGTGACTCCATTCCTGCCGGTAACCGCCTGGAGCTGTTCCTCGGCGCGGCCATCGGTGCAATCACCTTCTCCGGCTCGGTAATCGCGTTCGGCAAGCTGTCGGGCAAGTACAAGTTCCGCCTGTTCCAGGGCGCACCCGTACAGTTCGGCGGCCAGCACAAGCTGAACCTGCTGCTGGGTCTGGCGACGCTGGCACTGGGTATCACCTTCATGCTGACCGGCAACCTCGGTGCTTTCGCCCTCATGCTGGCCCTGGCCTTCGTGATGGGTGTGCTGATCATCATCCCGATCGGCGGCGCCGATATGCCGGTGGTGGTGTCGATGCTCAACAGCTACTCCGGCTGGGCAGCGGCAGGTATCGGCTTCTCGCTGAACAACTCGATGCTGATCATTGCCGGCTCCCTGGTGGGTTCATCCGGTGCGATCCTCTCGTACATCATGTGCAAGGCGATGAACCGTTCGTTCTTCAACGTATTGCTCGGCGGTTTCGGCAACACGGCAGATGCAGCTGGCCCGGCAGGTTCGAAAGAGGCCCGTCCGGTGAAATCCGGTTCGGCTGACGATGCGACCTTCCTGCTGACCAACGCCGACACTGTGATCATCGTTCCGGGTTATGGCCTGGCGGTGGCACGCGCCCAACACTCACTGATGGAACTGGCGGAGAAGCTGACTCACCGGGGAGTCACCGTGAAGTTTGCGATCCACCCGGTGGCTGGTCGGATGCCAGGGCACATGAACGTCCTGCTGGCCGAGGCCGAAGTGCCTTACGAGCAAGTGTTCGAGATGGATGACATTAACTCCGAGTTCGGTCAGACCGACGTGGTGCTGGTGCTCGGCGCCAACGACGTGGTCAACCCGGCCGCGAAGAACGACCCGAAATCGCCAATTGCCGGCATGCCGATACTCGAGGCCTATAAAGCCAAGACCGTGATCGTCAACAAGCGCTCGATGGCCAGCGGCTATGCCGGTCTGGACAACGAACTGTTCTACCTCGACAAAACCATGATGGTCTTCGGCGACGCCAAGAAAGTCATCGAAGACATGGTTAAAGCCGTCGAGTAAAACCTGCGGAAGCAGCAATACCCAAAACCTCAGCCTTTAGTAGGCTGGGGTTTTTTATTGCCCGCTAAAAACCGACCAAAGGCTCTAAATCAGGACTCTGCATTCGACCATGGTAGCGGGAGGAATTTTTTTGAAATCACTAAACTGCACACCTTGCTTTCGTTGCCCGAGATAACAATCCATGTACCGTGATCGTATTCGCTTGCCTTCGTTGTTGGATAAGGTGATGAGCGCCGCTGACGCTGCCGCTCTGATTCAGGACGGCATGACCGTCGGCATGAGTGGTTTCACTCGCGCCGGTGAAGCCAAGGCCGTGCCCCACGCATTGGCCGAACGCGCCAAAATCACCCCGCTGAAAATCACGCTGATGACCGGCGCCAGCCTGGGCAACGACCTCGATAAACAACTCACCGAAGCTGGCGTATTGTCACGACGCATGCCCTTCCAGGTCGACAGCACCCTGCGCAAGGCCATTAACGCCGGCGAAGTGATGTTCATTGACCAGCATCTTTCGGAAACCGTTGAGCAGTTGCGCAATCAGCAGCTCAAACTGCCGGACATCGCCGTGATTGAGGCCGTAGCGATCACCGAGCAGGGCCATATCGTGCCGACCACTTCGGTGGGCAACTCGGCCAGCTTCGCGATTTTCGCCAAACAGGTGATCGTCGAGATCAACCTGGCGCACAACCCGAATCTCGAAGGACTGCACGACATCTATATCCCGACCTATCGGCCGACCCGCACGCCAATCCCGCTGGTGAAGGTCGACGATCGCATTGGCAGCACTGCCATCCCGATTCCGCCGGAAAAGATCGTCGCTATCGTGATCACCAATCAGTCTGACTCGCCGTCCACCGTGCTGCCACCGGACGTTGATACCCAGGCCATTGCCGACCACCTGATCGACTTCTTCAAGCAGGAAGTGGCTGCCGGGCGCATGACCAACAAGCTCGGCCCGCTGCAAGCCGGGATTGGCAACATCGCCAACTCGGTGATGTGCGGGTTGATCGACTCGCCGTTCGAAGACCTGACGATGTACTCCGAAGTGCTTCAGGACTCGACCTTCGACCTGATCGACGCCGGCAAGCTGAGCTTTGCTTCGGGCAGTTCGATCACCTTGTCGAGTCGTCGCAATACCGATGTTTTCGGCAATCTTGAGCGCTACAAGGACAAACTGGTCCTGCGCCCGCAAGAAATTTCCAACCACCCGGAAGTGGTGCGCCGGCTCGGCATCATCGGCATCAACACAGCGCTTGAGTTCGACTTGTACGGCAACGTCAACTCCACCCACATCTGCGGCACGCGAATGATGAACGGCATCGGCGGCTCGGGCGACTTTGCGCGCAATGCGCATTTGGCGATCTTCGTGACCAAGTCGATCGCCAAGGGCGGCGCGATCTCCAGCGTGGTGCCGATGGTCAGCCACGTCGACCACACTGAGCATGACGTCGACATCCTTGTCACCGAGATCGGTCTGGCGGACTTGCGTGGCCTGGCGCCGCGAGAGCGCGCTCGGGTCATCATCGACAACTGCGTGCACCCGGACTATCGCCAAGCCCTGGATGACTACTTCACATCCGCGTGTGCACTCGGCGGACATACGCCGCATATCCTGCGTGATGCTCTGAGCTGGCACATCAACCTGGAAGAAAACGGGCGGATGCTCGCGGTGTAATTGGTACAGATAGCAGCTGACGCAAACACAGTTTCGTCAGCTTGCTGTTGCCAGACCAAATCCTGAATAAACTGTACTGCTGTACCGGTCTTTTCCTACCGTAATTGCCTACCTTTTCGAGTCAATCAACCAAAAACGCACGATATTAGTGCAGACAAGTACAGTTTCCTCAATTTCGACCAGTACACCACCCTTTAACAGTTAACTGGTCCCTCACAATACAGGTGAACTGTATCTAGAGAGACTGGCCAAACGAGAGGATCATTGGCATCAGTTAAACCACTACCTAATCCCGCCATAAGCGGAAGGATGTCAACCATGGAACGTACACTCAGTTCCGAGCTGTTTTTCGAAGACAACGCTGTAAAAACCCAGGCTTCCACGCCTCTTCGCGTTCTCGCCAACCTGATGCTGTGGCAGCGCCGCATCTCCAGCCGCCACCAACTGGCTCGTCTGGATTCGCGTCTGCTGGCTGACGCAGGGATTAGCGAAGCACAACGCTACGAAGAGCTGAGCAAGCCGTTCTGGCGCTAAGTTAGCGTCGCTGGCTCTGACCCACCGGGTCCACCGCCAGCACTCCAAATTGAAAAAACACAGCCCGTCGTGGGAAACCACGACGGGCTTTGTCGTTTTGGACCCTCAACATAGGCCATACAGAGTAGATACCGCTTAACGGATACAGTTTCACTATTTCAGTAACTGAACCAGTACAATTTTAGTGCAGTGTATCTGTTGCGAAAAAGAGGACGGGATCACCATGAAATCCCGAACTGCCAGCAAAAGGACCGCGCCATGAATCACTTACTGGATGTTTCCGCTTCCACACCTCAATCAACGCCTCGCTCCCACTGGATTCGTAGATTGCTGAGGGGCCTCGCCAACAACCTGGAAAGGGCCCGAACCCGGCGTTTATTGGGCCAACTTGATGACCGGCAACTCTCAGACCTGAACATCAGCCAGGCGGATCGTCTCAACGAATTGGGTAAACCATTCTGGCGTTAGCTTCCTGCTTGAACAGACGGGACTGTGCGAACCGATACTCATAGGCCTAATATCTAGATTGAACGTGGCGAACGCTGCATGATTGGCGTTTGATTCAACAGACACTGCGCCACCTCTCAATCGGTTTTCCCAAAGGAGTTTCACCATGTCCCGTCTTCGTCTGCTCAGCGCTGCAGCCCTGCTTGCCGTGGCTGCCAATTCCCACGCCTCCAGCTTTATCGTGACCACCGATACCGTCGTCGACGCGCTCAAGGCCACGTCCGATGCGACCTCTGATGTCACTTCTTCCTTTCGCGATGACAAAATCGTGCGCGCCGCCCGTGACGACGCCGCCAGCTTCGTGGCCAGCGAAGGCGCCATTCGTGGCGTGAAACTGGAAAGCGCACTCGACCATATTCGCCACCAGGCACCTCAGCTGAACGCGACTGATGCACAACTGGCACAAGCCATACTGACTATCTAAGCGACATCACTGACGTGGGACACGCCCGCCGTGTCCCAATGTTTCAGCGCTGGCTCTAGACCGGGCGTTGCGCTAGCCTTGGGACTTGCTTTCAGCTATCGAGTCTCATGCGTTTCCTTTCAAATCTGTTAATCACTCCGCTTTTCGTGGCAGCCTGCTGGGTGGGCTCGGCCCATGCCTTTGACGCTTTCAACCTGTCTACACAAGGCATCGTCGCTACCGGCTACGCCACAAGCATGGTGACCTCCGCCCCCTTCGACCGTAAGCTGCTAATCGCGGCACACGATGACGCTGCGGCGTTCATCGCCAGTGGCGGCCAACTGCGGGGAGCACAACTGGAGTCCGCCCTTATTTATCTGCGACGGACCCAGCCAAAACTTCATGTCAGCGACCTTGAACTGGCGCAGGCAATTCTCGTCCAATAGTTATCCTTGTTCTTGCGGAGTCGTTCCATGCGTAGCCCCCTGATTGTTGCCGCCCTTGGCCTGCTGTTATTGGCCGATGTGACTCAGGCGCACACCCTGGTTGCCACCAGTAACATCCTCATCAACGCCACCCGGCGCACCCTTGATTTCACTTCCGATACCACGACGTCCATCCGTGACTCGAAGATCGTTCGTGAAGCCCACGACGATGCGGCCAGTTTCGTCGCCAGCGATGGCGAGATTCGTGGCGCGCACCTGGAAGCGGCCTTCAACACGTTGCGCACCCGCGTACCGGAAGCCCGCGACGCCAGTGATCAGGTTCTCGCCGAAGCCATCCTCGCACTGTGAGGTCGCCAGGCGCCTGGCTGTTGGCCGGGGTCATGTTGCTGCTCGGCAACACGGCCCAGGCTGACTTGCAATTAAGGCTTAAAACCGAAGGCCTCAGCCCCGCTCAACGACAGGCCAGTCAGGCATTGCTCGATGAAGCCATGCAGGCGCTGCCGCCGCGGTTCATCGAGCAACTCGACCGACGCATCGACGTCGGCTGGACCGATGAGATGCCGAGCAACGCTTACGGCCAGGCGTCGCTGCTGTCCGAGCTCGACCTGAACCGCAACCTGCTTGCCAGCCTCACTGACGGCAGCGCCGCGACCAAAAAGACTTATCGTCCCCATGGCACCGTGCGCCGCGAAATGCTTGCCACGGTGTTGCACGAACTCACCCACATCTATGACCGCTCGCGCCTGTGGCCAGACGCGGAGCGCACGCTGATTCAGCGCTGCACCCGGCGCAACAGCAGCTCGGGGCTGATTGGCATTCCCGATCAATGCCGCGGCCAGTCCGACCGACGCTTTACGCTCAGCGACGACCCGCACCTGCTCGACCTCGCCGGCTGGCCACAGTATGTCGGCCGTCGTGGCGAACGCGAACAGTACAACCGGCAAATCGCCCGCAGCCCGGACATTTACGAGACGAGCAGCCCCAAGGAGTTCGTCGCGGTCAACATGGAATATTTCCTTCTCGACCCGGCCTACGCCTGTCGCCGTCCTGCGCTGTACCGCTACTACAAAGAACATTTCGGCTGGGCGCCCGCCGCTAAAGACACCTGCGGCAAATCCTTCTCCTTCCTCAATGCCGGCAATGATTTCGCCAAAACACCACTGGGCCAGGTCGATCCGGAACGGGTCTACGCTGTCGACTATCTGCTGGCAGAAGCCAACCAGAACTGGGTCAGCCGCTGGGGTCACAGCATGTTGCGGCTGGTGATCTGCGCACCCGGCCGCCCCCGTGGGCCGGATTGTCGCCTGGATCTGGATCAGCATCTGGTGTTGTCCTACCGCGCCTTCGTCGGTGACGTACAGCTGTCGAGTTGGGACGGACTGGTGGGCAAATACCCATCGCGCCTGTTTGTCCTGCCACTGGCCCAGGTGATCGACGAATACACCAAGACCGAACTGCGCAGCCTGGCCTCGGTGCCGTTGACCCTGTCGCGCAGCGAGATCGAAGACGTGGTGGAACACGCCGCCGAAATGCACTGGAGTTACGACGGCAACTACTTCTTCCTGTCCAACAACTGCGCTGTAGAGGGCCTGAAGTTACTGCGTAGCAGCACCAACAATACAAAACTGGTCGGGTTGGACAGCATCATGCCCAACGGTTTGCTGGAAGTGCTCAAGGGCCGCGGACTGGCGGACACCAGCGTGCTGGATGATCCCCGCGAAGCGCTGCGTCTGGGCTATCGATTCGACTCCTTCCGCGATCGCTATCAAGCGATGTTCGAAGTGCTGAAGAAGCACTTGCCGATCAAGCAGGAAAAGGTCGAAGACTGGCTCGCCCTGAAAGCTGAAGAGCGCCGGCAATGGATCGACCAAGCCGATTTGCGCACCAGCGCAGCATTACTGTTACTGGAGCAGGCAGCCTTCCGCCAACAATTGGTGCTGGCCCAGGACGAAGTAAAGCAGCGCTATCTGGGCGCTCGGGAATTGAAGAACGGCGGCATGGACAAGGCCAACGCAACTTTGCAGCAAATTCTTGCCAACAGCGGCTTCCTCAGCCGTCCGGCGGAGCTGCTCGGCACTGGGGGTTATGGATTGCCGCAGCCGAGTGAGTGGCAGCGTCTGGAGTCGGAAAGCAGCCTGCGGCAGAAGCAGCTTCAGGCGCTGACAGGCGATCTGGACAAAGAAGTGAGAGCGCTGCTCGAACCGAGCCGTGCAGCCGAGATGGCCGCCAATGAAGCCAACCTGAAGCAAATTGGCGAGCATCTGAGAAAGTTGCACAAGGCTGCGGGCGGCTTGGAGTTGCCGTAAAAAACAGGCTTCGCGGCTAATCCGCGAAGCCTTTCAACACTTACCTGCTATTCAAAGCACCCCTTCGAGAATTTCATAAACGATCCCGGTTCCTACGGCGATCAGCACAATGTCGCCACCCGCACGGCGCCATTCGTACCCTGAGTAATACGGCAGCCGGCCCAACGCCCGGTTATCGAGGCGTTCGCCGTAATAGCCGTGAGGCAGCGGTCGGCCACGCACCAGATGAATACCCGGAGGTGGCGGAGCACCGCGCACGAAATAGCCATGGTTATCGTGGATAGTCTGGCGCACCGGGCCGAAGTCCCGTGGCGGAGGGCCGCCGCGATGATTGTCCTGCGGGCCACGGTGATCGTCGCCATGATTGTCACCGTGGTTATCGTAGTGGCCTTGCTGCGGGCCGCCGCGGTCGTGATCGTCGCGCTGATCGGCACTCGCATTCAGCAACGGGGTGGCACTGAGCATCAGCACACCCAGGCTGGCAATCAGACGTTTCGGCATTTTCATCGGGTCTTTCCTCACTGCACATACAGCAAAAAGGGCTTCAGAACGTAGTCCTGAAGCCCTCGGTCTTGCTGTTTAGTCTGTACCGCGAGGCTCTAATTCCTCTGTATCAGGAACTTTACCTTCAGCTGACGCGGGCTTTACGCACGCCGTCTGCCAGAGCCGAGCAAAGGCTCAACACGCCATCGACTGCCTGATCCGGCGTCGAGGCATTGGCGATGTGATCGATCAACGCTGAACCCACCACCACGCCATCAGCCAGACGCGCGATGGACGCCGCTTGTTCCGGTGTACGAATACCGAAACCGATGCTGATCGGCAGATCGGTATGGCGACGCAGACGCGCAACGGCTTCTTCAACATGCTCCAGCGTCGCCGCGCCCGCACCGGTAACACCGGCAACAGACACGTAGTAGACGAAGCCTGAGCTGCCGTTCAAAACGGTTGGCAGGCGCACATCATCAGTCGTCGGGGTGGTCAGACGGATGAAGTCCAGACCGGCAGCCTGGGCCGGGTCGCACAGCTCGCCGTTATGCTCGGGTGGCAGGTCGACCACGATCAGACCGTCAACGCCGGCCTCTTTTGCGTCGGCAATGAAACGCGGCACGCCATACATGTGAATCGGGTTGAAGTAACCCATCAGCACCAGCGGCGTCTCGCTATTGCCTTCACGGAACTCGCGAACCATTTGCAGGGTTTTCGCCAGGTTCTGCTTGGCGCCGAGGGCGCGGATGTTGGCCAACTGGATTGCCGGGCCATCGGCCATAGGATCGGTGAAGGGCATGCCCAACTCGATCACGTCGGCACCCGCGCCGGGCAAGCCTTTGAGGATCGCCAGAGAGGTGTCGTAGCTCGGGTCGCCAGCGGTCACGAAGGTCACCAAAGCGGCACGATTCTGTTCCTTGAGTTCGGCAAAACGCGTTTGCAGGCGGCTCATCAGTGTTTCTCCTGCTTGGATTGCTCTTGCTGAGAGTGTTCCATGTGGTGCATCACGGTTTGCATGTCTTTGTCGCCACGGCCGGACAGGTTGACCACCATCAGGTGATCTTTCGGCAGCGTCGGTGCGCGTTTGAACACTTCGGCCAGGGCATGGGCGCTTTCCAGTGCAGGAATAATCCCTTCCAGGCGGCAGCATTTGTGGAACGCGTCGAGGGCTTCGTCGTCGGTTACCGAGGTGTACTGAACGCGGCCGATGTCATGCAACCAGGCGTGTTCCGGGCCGATGCCGGGATAGTCGAGGCCGGCAGAGATCGAGTGAGCGTCGATGATCTGGCCATCGTCGTCCTGCAACAGGAAGGTACGGTTGCCGTGCAGCACGCCCGGTACGCCGCCGTTCAGGCTGGCGGCGTGCTTGCCGGTTTCGATGCCGTAACCGGCCGCTTCAACGCCGATGATCTCGACGCTTTTGTCATCGAGGAACGGGTGGAACAGGCCCATGGCGTTGGAGCCGCCACCGATGCACGCCACCAGGCTGTCCGGCAGACGACCTTCCTGGTCTTGCAGTTGAGTACGGGTTTCTTTGCCGATAACCGCCTGGAAATCGCGAACCATGGCTGGATAAGGGTGCGGACCGGCCACAGTGCCAATCAGGTAGAAAGTGCTGTCGACGTTGGTCACCCAGTCACGCAGCGCTTCGTTCATCGCATCTTTCAGGGTGCCGGTACCGGCCACGACCGGGATCACTTCGGCGCCCAGCAGCTTCATGCGAAACACGTTGGCCTGCTGACGTTCGATGTCAGTGGTGCCCATGTAGATCACGCAATCGAGGCCAAAACGTGCAGCCACGGTGGCGGTCGCTACGCCGTGCATGCCAGCGCCGGTCTCGGCGATGATGCGTTTCTTGCCCATGCGCCGCGCCAGCAGAATCTGGCCGATGCAGTTGTTGATCTTGTGCGCGCCGGTGTGGTTCAGCTCTTCGCGCTTGAGGTAAATCTTCGCGCCGCCGCAGAACTCTGTCAGACGTTCGGCAAAGTACAGTGGGCTTGGACGACCCACGTAGTCGCGCTGGAAGTAGGCCAATTCTTCTTTGAATGCAGGATCATCCTTGGCCAATTCATATTCACGGGCCAGATCGAGGATCAATGGCATCAGGGTTTCGGCGACGTAACGGCCGCCGAACGCGCCAAACAGGCCGTTGGCGTCGGGGCCGTTGCGCAGATTAGTCTGGGTCATGGGTCGCTCCAGTTGAATGCGTGGGATGATGCTTTTGAAGAGAGAGTGGGCTTAACTCTACCCCTGACGCCCCAGGCTGAAAACCGATAAGATCGCTGCAACCCGTCAGGAAAACTCACACATAACATGAGCCATGACCTTCCCCCGCTGAACGCCCTTCGGGCCTTCGAAGCCACTGCCCGCCTGAACAGCGTCAGCAAGGCCGCCGAACAGCTGCACGTCACCCATGGCGCGGTCAGCCGACAGCTCAAGGCCTTGGAAGAACACCTCGGCGTGAGCCTGTTCATCAAGGATGGACGCGGCCTTAAACTCACAGATGCCGGCATTCGTTTACGCGATGCCAGCGGCGAGGCGTTCGAGCGTTTACGGACTGTTTGTGCAGAGCTGACCCAAAGCACCGCCGATGCACCGTTTGTACTGGGTTGCTCGGGCAGCTTGCTGGCACGCTGGTTTATTCCCAGATTGGGACGGTTGAATACCGACCTGCCCGACCTGCGCCTGCACCTGTCGGCTGGCGAGGGTGATCTCGATCCACGTCGTCCGGGACTGGACGCCTTGCTGGTGTTTGCCGAGCCACCGTGGCCAGCGGACATGCAAGTCTATGAGTTGGCGAGCGAACGGATCGGCCCCGTCATGAGCCCGCGATTCGCGGGCTACGAACGACTGCAAAACGCACCGCCCGCAGCGCTGCTCAGCGAGCCATTGCTGCACACCACCTCACGCCCACAGGCCTGGCCAAGCTGGGCACAGCAAAGCGACCTCGACGCCAAAGTGTTGAAGTACGGACAGGGTTTCGAGCATTTGTATTATCTGCTGGAGGCCGCGGTGGCCGGCCTGGGTGTGGCGATTGCGCCCGAGCCGCTGGTGGCTGAGGACTTGAAGGCCGGGCGCCTGGTTGCGCCATGGGGCTTCAGTGAAACCCCGGCGCAACTGGCGTTGTGGCTACCCAAGCGCGCCGCGGACGGGCGCGCTCGGCAACTGGCGCAGTGGCTCAAAAACGAGCTGCGCCAGACGGATTAGTCCCCGCGTTTGAACAGCAGATAAGCCGCGAGCAGCCCCAACGCACCGACTGCCACACCCGCTGTCGTCCAAGGGTGTTCCTGGGCGTAGTCCCGCGTGGCAATCCCGGTTTCACGGGTTTTGACTTTGACTTCTTCGTACGCATCGCTGAGCAGATGGCGCGAATGCTTCAGCGCGTTCTCGGCGTTGCTTTTCAAGGCTTTAAGGGTTTTACGCGACTCGTCCGAGGCGTCGTCTTTCAAATTTTCCAAAGATTTCAGCAGACTCTCGATCTCGGCTTCCATGCTTTGCAATGAGGCTTTACGTAAAGAGGTGTTGGCCATGGTGGCTCTCCTGCATTGATTGAGTTGCGTGTGTTGGTTGGGACTTCAGGGGTTCGAGAAAGTGCAGTAAATCTGAACTTCCACTTCGGATTGGCCGACAGAAGTAATACGAAAAATCACTGCTAGGCTGTATTTCACACCCTGAGGAGAACGCCATGACTGACCATCACACCTACAAGAAAGTCGAACTCGTCGGCTCGTCCACCAGCAGCATTGAAGACGCCATCAACAACGCCCTGGCCGAGGCCAGCAAAAGCCTCAAGTACATGGAATGGTTCGAAGTGACCGAAACCCGCGGGCACATCAAGGACGGCAAGGCCGCACACTTCCAGGTGACGCTCAAAGTCGGTTTCCGGATTGCCAGTAGCTGAGTTTGAGCTAATCTTCGGAAATTGCGCGCTGGCCGAGCGCCATAGGGAATGGCAAAGCGCTACATCAGTACATCCGGCTGATCGCTGGGTGCCCCTATTGATCCGACCAGGGAATGCGACCGATGAAGAATTTTATTTTGGCAGTAGGCTTGTTGAGTCTCGCGGGAACAGCCCTGGCTCAGGGCAAGTCGTGTGAAGAGCTGAAAGCCGAAATCACAGCGAAACTTGATGCCAAGGGCATTTCTAATTATTCACTGGAAATCGTCGATAAAGGCGCTGCTGCTGGCGGGAAAATTGTCGGCACCTGTGAAAAAGGCTCCAAGCAAATCGTCTACAAGCAGGGCTGACCTCCCTCGAAAATGAAAAAGCCGACGCAATGACGTCGGCTTTTTTGGGCTCGCTAATTGAGCGTCAGCCCTTCATGACTCGGGCCAGCAGCTCGTAGGAGTGCACGCGATCGGCATGTTCGTACAGGTCGCAGGTAAAAATCAGCTCCTCCGCCTGGGTCTGCTCGATCAGCACTTCCAGTTTGGCGCGGATTTTCTGCGGACTGCCAACCATCGCCAGACCAAGGAAATCGCCAACCGCCTCTTTCTCATGAGGCAGCCACAGGCCGTCCATGGTTTTGACCGGAGGACGTTGCACCAGGCTCTGGCCACGCATCAGTGCGAGAATCCGCTGATAGACCGAGGTCGCCAGATAATCGGCCTGCTCGTCGGTGTCGGCAGCCACCAAGGGCACACCGAGCATTACGTAGGGCTTATCCAATATTGCTGAAGGCTTGAAGTGGTTGCGGTAGACGCGAATGGCCTCATGCATGAAGCGCGGTGCGAAATGTGAAGCGAAGGCGTAGGGCAAACCGCGTTCACCGGCCAGTTGTGCACTGAACAGGCTGGAGCCCAGCAGCCAGACTGGGACATTGGTGCCGGTGCCTGGCATTGCGATGATCCGTTGGTCCGGGGTGCGCGGGCCGAGGTAGCGCATCAGTTCCGCCACGTCTTCCGGGAAATCGTCGGCGCTGCCGGAGCGTTCACGACGCAAGGCACGGGCGGTCATCTGATCGGAGCCGGGAGCACGGCCCAGGCCCAGGTCGATCCGGCCCGGGTACAGACTTTCGAGCGTGCCGAACTGCTCGGCGATCACCAGCGGCGCGTGGTTGGGCAACATCACACCGCCCGAGCCGACACGAATGGTCGAGGTGCCGCCAGCCAGGTAGCCAAGCAGTACCGAAGTCGCCGAACTGGCAATGCCGTCCATGTTGTGGTGTTCGGCAACCCAGAAACGGTTATAGCCAAATTTTTCGACGTGCTGAGCCAGGTCCAGGGAATTGCGCAGCGACTGGGCAGCGCTGCCGTTCTCCCGCACGGGCACCAGATCGAGGGTCGAGAACTTGATATCGGACAGTCGTTTCATAAGCCTGCTTCTCCAATTGAGGGCGCAGGTTTTTTCTTACAAACGAAAACCTGCCGAATCTATAAGCGTGTTTTATGCAATGAGGGCATATACCCGAGTTTCAATAGCAGAGCCAAAATTCCTACGAAATAAGAGGACCGATCAGATGAGGTGAACTTTGCACCACGGTCTATCCTCAGAACCCTAGCAACCGAAAAACACAAAGGCGCGACGCTTCGCGCCGGATCTTGAGGAGGCAGACATGGCTATTACAAAGAAAGCATCGGCTCACTGGGAAGGTGACCTGAAAACCGGCATCGGCTCGATTTCCACGGAAACCGGTGTCCTCAGAGAAGCGCCCTACGGCTTCAAGGCACGTTTCGAAGGCGGCAAGGGCACCAATCCGGAAGAGCTGATCGGCGCAGCGCACGCGGGCTGCTTCTCCATGGCGTTTTCGATGATTCTCGGCGATGCCGGTCTAAAGGCTGACAGCATCGATACCAATGCCGAAGTCACCCTGGACCAGGTAGACGGCGGTTTTGCGATCACGGCGGTGAAATTGATCCTCAAAGCGAAGATTCCTGGGGCGACTCAGGCTCAATTTGAGGAACTGAGCAATAAAGCCAAAGAAGGCTGCCCGGTTTCCAAAGTGTTGAATGCGAAAATCAGCCTGGATGCAACATTGGTCAGCTGATAGGGGTTGTCGCGCTCCCCGATAAAAGATCGCAGTCTCGGCGGGCTGCGTTCTTTTTTTGCGCTGAAACAAAACCTGGCTGGCGAGATTGTGGTCGAATAAATGACAGCAGCTAAAGCGCATTACCCTGCGCGCTGCCTCAAAGGAGCTTCAACCATGAAACGTTTTGCCTTGGCGGTTATCTGTTGCGCGCTGGCCACATCGGCCCTGGCGGCAGCGAAATCCTGTGAAGAACTCAAGGCCGAGATTGAAGCCAAGATCCAGGCCAATAACGTCTCGTCCTACACGCTGGAAATCGTCACCAACGACGAAGTACACGATCAGAATATGGTCGTTGGCTCGTGCGAAGGCGGCACGAAGAAAATCATCTACCAGAAGAACGACCGCTGATTCCCCTCACATGAGGCAATAGGACTCTCGATCTTCCGCGACAATCTCCCGCTTGGCGTTGTACAGCCGGGCACCAGGAGAAAATGCTATCGACTGGCCTACCAGCACATAACGCTGGCCGGCTTCGAAATGATCGTAGTTGATGGTCAGGTAGCACAAGCGTTCCGTGGGGCCATTCATCACACCTAAGCCCCCACCACCGGGCACTTCGAAGTCGAATCGAACGATCAGCTCATGGCTACCGGGGGTGACCTGGAAAAAACGCCCGTCGCGCAACCGCTGCTTGTCCAGGCGTTCGGCCATCAGCAATTTATCGTTGGGGAATGGCGTAGAAAACTCGACCCAGGCCATCTGCGGATTAGCCGCTGGCAACGGGCTCTGACAGCCAGCAACGATGCTTGCAGCAAGTAACAGCGTTAACCTGCGCATAATGATTTTCTCAAGGACTAGTCCTTTAGAATAACGCCGATCAGGTGCGTTGGCAGCCAGCCGGTACACCCTGGCCAATCACTTTTCGCTGTTGATCGTAGAGTTTTGCCCACGGCCGAAAGCCGATATTTCCTGCTTTGAGCTGATACCGCTCACCAGCGTTGAAGTCGTTGAATTTCACGTTTAGATGGCAGTCACGCCATAGTGGCTCGGCATCGGGTCCGATGTTGCTTGGCGCGACCGGGAATTGGTAACGAACGGTGAGCTCATGGCTACCCGGCTGAACCTGGAAATAGCGCTTGTCGGTGGCGGCCTTGTCATCGACTTCCAGCGCCTGCAACGCGGTGTCTTCCTGCTTCGAATCCAGGTCGATCCACGCTTGAGCCGGATCATGGGGGGGTAATCCGAATCCAGCACAACCTGCCAGCATCAGCAGGCTTCCTGTCAGCATCAACGTGCGCATAGCGGAGCTCCAGTCAGGCGGGATAGTCTTGCGGGCAGACTCTCCAGGGATGATTCATTTTGATCAGGCCGCTTCCAAGCCTTGGGTTACTTGATCGCGTTTTACGCATTTTGTTTCCGGGCGTGTTGTTTTTGTTTCTCAATGGTTGCGCCGGCGTCAGCTATTACGGCCAATTGGCCAGTGGTCAGCTGCAATTGCTGCGGGCACGGGAGCCGGTTTCCACAGTGATTGCCGATCCCGGTCGCGATCAGCTACTGCGTGCGCACCTGACTCAATCGCAAAAGGCCCGCACGTTCGCCAGCCAACAGCTGCAGCTGCCAGATAACCAGAGTTACCGTTTGTACGCCGACATTGGCCGACCGTTCGTAGTCTGGAACGTGTTTGCCACGCCGGAATTTTCCCTGACACCAAAGAACCATTGCTTCCCGATCGCCGGCTGCGTCGCCTATCGCGGTTATTACAGTCAGAGCGCGGCCCGCGGTGAAGCTGCGTTGCAACGATTGCAAGGTATGGACGTGTCGATCGGCGGCGTCGAGGCTTATTCGACGCTCGGCTGGTTCAACGATCCGATTATCAGTTCGATGATGGCCTGGGGTGACGAACGATTGGCCACGCTGATCTTCCATGAACTGGCGCATCAACGTTTTTATGTGAAGGACGACACCGAATTCAATGAGTCTTTCGCCACCTTCGTCGAACAGGAAGGCACCCGCCAATGGCGTGCATTCCGCGGCCTGACGCCGGACAGCGGCGCGCAGGTGCAGCAACGGGACCAGTTCATTCAATTGGTTCTGGATACCCGCACGCGACTCGAGCGGCTGTATACCCTGCCCCTGCCCGCCGACCAGATGCGCCAGCGCAAAGCCGACGAGTTCGAACGATTGCGGAGTGAATACCGGCAGTTGCGCGAGAGCCAATGGGCCGGGGACAAACGCTATGACGCATGGATCAATGCGCCGATGAACAATGCCCGGCTGTTGCCATTTGGGCTGTACGACCAATGGGTGCCGGCATTTGCGGCGTTGTTCAGACAGGCGGGCGGGGATTGGGTGAAGTTTTATGCGGCGGTCGAGAAGCTCGGCGCGTTGCCGGTGGGGGAGCGCAAGGCGGCGTTGAATGCTTTGGCTCAATTGCAAAGTCGCGGTGGCTGATCGGGCCTCATCGTCGGAACGCCGCCCGGAGCAAGCTCCCACATTAGTTTTGTAAACACTGGTCCACTGTGGGAGCGAGCTTGCTCCGGGCGGCGCTCCGACGATGGCGGTTTAATTAACGCTGCAAAAACGCCTGATGCATCTCTTCCAGCGTCTCGAAGTGCCAGGTCGGGGCTTCGGCGCTCAACTCTTCCCGGCTGCCAAAACCATAACCAACAGCCGCTGCATCCAGCCCATTGCTGCGCGCACCGATCAGATCGTGTTTACGGTCGCCGATCATCAAGGTGTTGGCCGGGTCCAGCCCTTCTTCCGCCATCAGGTGGGCGATCAGCTCGACTTTGTTGGTCCGGGTTCCATCCAGTTCGCTGCCATAGATCACTTTGAAGTGCTTGGCGAAGTCGAAGTGCCGGGCAATTTCCCGGGCAAAAATCCACGGTTTTGACGTCGCGATGTACAGCTGTCGCCCTTGTCCGCCGAGGGTTTCCAACAATGGTGTGACGCCGTCGAATACGCGGTTCTCATACAGACCGGTGACCTTGAAGCGTTCGCGATAGAAGTTCACCGCTTCCCAGGCCTTGGGCTCCTCGAAGTCGTAGAACTGCATGAACGCCTGCAACAACGGCGGACCGATAAAGTGTTCAAGTTTGGTCAGGTCGGGCTCATCGATGCCCAGTTTGCTCAAGGCGAACTGGATCGAACGGGTGATGCCCTCGCGTGGATCGGTCAGGGTGCCATCGAGGTCGAACAATACGGTTTGGTAATGCATGTTGAATCCTGAATAAGGGCGCAGGGTCAGAGCTGGTCGTAGCCTTCGGCCAGATGCAAATTCTTGAGCTTCACGTAATTCGCCGCGCTGTAGGTGAAAAAGGCTTTTTCCTTGTCAGTCAGCGGTCGAATCTGCTTCACCGGGCTGCCCACATAAAGGAAGCCGCTTTCCAGGCGTTTGCCCGGGGGCACCAGACTGCCGGCACCGATGATCACATCGTCCTCGACCACTGCGCCGTCCATGACGATGCTGCCCATGCCGATCAGAATCCGACTGCCCACGGTGCAGCCGTGGAGCATGACTTTATGCGCGATGGTCACATCGTCGCCAATCAGCAAAGGAAAGCCATCGGGATTGAACGGCCCGGCATGGGTGATGTGCAGCACACAGCCGTCCTGCACGCTGGTGCGCGCGCCGATACGAATGCGGTGCATGTCGCCACGAATCACCGTCAGCGGCCAGACCGAGCTGTCTTCGCCGATTTCAACGTCGCCGATCACCACCGCCGAACCGTCGACAAAGGCGCCTTTGCCGAGTAGCGGCGTGTGGTTCTGATACTTGCGAAGGGTCACGATAGGCTCTCTCTCTTTTGCTGATAGCTGCGGTGAGCGTCGATTGTAATTAAGATGGCGCAATGTTTCTTCCAGCCAAGGTGCCAACCGTGAGCGTGAACAACCCTCTTCTGCAGTCCTACGACCTGCCGCCGTTCTCGGCGATCCGTGCCGAACACGTGCAACCGGCCATCGAACAGATCCTGGCTGACAACCGCGCCGCCATTATCGAGATCCTCAAAACCCAGGGCAAACAACCGACCTGGACCGGCCTGGTGCTGGCGATGGACGAACTGAATGATCGACTGGGCGCCGCCTGGAGCCCGGTCAGCCACCTGAATGCCGTGTGCAACAGCGCCGAATTGCGCGAAGCCTACGAGTCCTGCTTGCCGGCCTTGAGCGCCTACTCCACCGAATTGGGCCAGAACCGCGAGTTGTTCGAGGCGTTCGAAGCGTTGGCTAACAGTCCCGAAGCTGTCGGTTTCGAGGTGGCGCAGAAAACTATCCTGGAACACTCCCTGCGTGACTTCCGATTGTCGGGTATCGACTTGCCTGCGCCTGAACAAAAGCGTTACGCCGAAGTGCAGAGCAAATTGTCGGAGCTGGGCAGCCGCTTCTCCAACCAGTTGCTCGACGCCACTCAGGCCTGGACCAAGCACGTCACCGATGAAGCTGCCCTCGCCGGCCTGACCGATTCGGCCAAGGCGCAAATGGCCGCGGCTGCACAGGCCAAAGGTCTGGAAGGCTTCCTGATCACCCTCGAATTCCCGAGCTACTACGCGGTGATGACCTACGCCCACGACCGCGCCCTGCGCGAAGAAGTCTACGCCGCCTACTGCACCCGTGCGTCGGACCAAGGCCCGAATGCCGGTCAGAACGATAACGGCCCGGTCATGGAAGAAATCCTCGACCTGCGTCAGGAGCTTGCAAAACTTTTGGGCTTCACCAGCTTCTCGGAGCTGAGCCTGGCCACCAAAATGGCTGAATCAAGCGATCAAGTGCTGAGTTTCCTGCGCGATCTGGCCAAGCGCAGCAAGCCGTTCGCCGCCCTGGATCTGGAACAGCTCAAGGCGTACGCCGCCGAACAAGGCTGCCCGGACCTGCAAAGCTGGGACAGCGGTTTCTATGGTGAAAAACTTCGCGAACAGCGCTACAGCGTCGCCCAGGAAGCCCTTCGCGCTTACTTCCCGATCGACAAAGTGCTGGGCGGATTGTTCGCTATCGTCCAGCGTCTGTACGGCATCGAAATCGCCGAACTGAAAGGCTTCGACACCTGGCACCCGGATGTTCGCCTGTTTGAAATCAAGGAAAACGGCCAGCACGTCGGCCGCTTCTTCTTCGACCTCTACGCTCGCGCCAACAAGCGTGGCGGTGCCTGGATGGACGGCGCCCGCGACCGTCGCCGCACGATCAGCGGCGTATTGCAGAGCCCGGTGGCGAACCTGGTGTGCAACTTCACCCCGGCCGACAGCGGCAAACCAGCCCTGCTGACCCACGATGAAGTGACCACCCTGTTCCACGAATTCGGTCACGGCCTGCATCACCTGTTGACCCGCGTTGAACACGCCGGCGTATCCGGCATCAACGGCGTGGCCTGGGATGCGGTCGAGCTGCCAAGCCAGTTCATGGAGAACTGGTGCTGGGAGCCGGAAGGTCTGGCGCTGATCTCCGGTCACTACGAAACCGGCGAACCGCTGCCTCAGGACCTGCTGGAGAAAATGCTCGCCGCGAAGAACTTCCAGTCCGGTCTGATGATGGTCCGTCAGCTGGAGTTCTCGCTATTCGACTTCGACCTGCACGCCACCCACGGTGACGGCCGTAGCGTGGCGCAGGTACTTGAAGGTGTGCGCGACGAGGTCTCGGTCATGCGTCCACCCGCCTACAACCGTTTCCCGAACAGCTTTGCGCACATCTTCGCCGGCGGTTATGCGGCGGGCTACTACAGCTACAAATGGGCTGAAGTGCTGTCGGCGGATGCCTTCTCGAAATTCGAAGAAGAAGGCGTACTCAACGCCGAGACCGGCCGCGCCTTCCGCGAAGCGATCCTGGCGCGCGGTGGTTCCCAGGAACCGATGGTGCTGTTCGTCGACTTCCGCGGACGCCCGCCGTCGATTGACGCACTCTTGCGCCACAGCGGCCTGAGTGAGGTCGCGGCAGCATGAGCGAGGGGCCTGTGAAGACGAAAAAACGCTTTATCGCCGGGGCGGTCTGCCCGGCGTGCAGCGAGCCGGACAAGTTGATGATGTGGAACGAAGACGAAGTCCCACATCGTGAGTGCGTGGCCTGCGGTTATTCGGACACGTTGAATGAACAAGGCCTGTCCGTGCCCAAGGAATTGGGCACGCGGGTCAATACCTCGGCGCTGAAGGTGCCGGATGCCAAGGTTCAGGCCGTGCAGTTTTTCCCGAACCCGAAGCTGAAGAAAAAGCCTGACGAGCAACACTGAGTCAACACCACCTTCTACTCCTGAACGGATTGGAAGGTGGTATTTATCTACCACCTTCCCCCTGCGCTTCCTTTATAGGCTGACCACATTCAGCCTCTACTCAAGGAAGACGCCATGCCCGACACCAATCCGCTTTTGCAGGCCTGGGACCTGCCGCCATGGTCGGAGGTCCGCACCGAGCACCTCGTGCCGGCAATCACAGCCATCATTACCGACAACCGGCAGGTCATTGCCGAAACCATCACCAGCCAATCCGTATTCCCCAATTGGGATGACCTGGTTCTGGCCATCGATGAAATCGATGCGCGCCTGGGAGAGGCTTTGGGCATCATCCAGATCCTGTCGATGGCGAAACACTACGATACCGCCTGGAGCACGGCAGCTGCTGCGTGCAGCGACGCTGGGGCGCAGTACCGATCCGAAAGAATGAGCAATCGGCCGTTGTTTGATGCATACCAGCGGTTGGCGAACAGTTCGATCGCCCTCAACTTTGATGAACCGCGTAAGGCCGCGCTGGCCAAGATTTTGCGCAAATTTCAATTGTCGGGAATCGACTTGCCCCTGATGCAACGGGAAAAGCTGGCCCGGTTGAACCTCGACATCGATCAGCTCGAAGAGCGGTTTCTCATCCATCTGAAAAGCGCCAACGCTGCATGGACCAAACACGTCGATGACGTTGCGGTACTGGAAGGTTTATACCCCACCGTAAAAGATCGTCTGAGACACCTGGCCAAAGAGGCAGGACATGAAGGCTGGCTGATTCCCCTGGATGAAAACACCTACCAGCAAATCATGAGGTACGCCGAAAATCGGGCATTGCGAGAAGAATATTTCGTGGCGTACTCCACGCGCGCGTCCGATCAAGGCCCGCATGCCGACGAGTTCGATAATGATCCTGTACTGACGTTGCTGCTTTCGCTGCGTCAGCAGAAAGCCGAACTGCTCGGGTTCGATAATTTCGCGCAACTGCGTCTGGCCACCGCAGCGGCCGAGTCCACCGATCAAGTTCGTAGTTTCCTTCGTCGGCAAGTGACATTGAACACACCGCCCCTTGCACGGGATTCAAAGGAGCTACAAGAGTTTGCGCTCGAACGGGGCATCTCTGAAGTACACGCCTGGGACCACGAATTTCTCGCGGAACAACTGCGCCACCATCGTTTCCCTGAAGCCCTGAAGAATCTGCGCGACTATTTTCCCCTGGACGGCACCTTGCGACGACTCTGCCTGTTCTGCGAACGGCTGTTCGGGATCCGGATCCTCGAGCAGGCTGAATTCAGTCACTGGCATAACGACGTGCGCCTGTTTGAGATCAGCGAGCATGGTCAGACCATCGGGCATATTTATCTTGACCCGTTCCACCGCAAAGAAGCTCCGAATTACGCCTGGACCGGCACGCTGCGAAACCGACGAATAAACGCCGAAGGCCGCGTAGCACTACCGATTGCCGATCTTCACTGCAACTTCACGCCCGGGGTCGACGGCCATCCGTGCCTGCTAGAGCACGAAGATCTGCGGGTGCTTTTTCATGAATTCGGTCATTGTCTGCAACACGTGCTGGCGAGTTCGCCGCATCACAATCTTTCCGGCATTTCCCAACTGGGGCGCGATACTGTGGAATTCGCAGGGCAGGTATTCGAGCAGTGGTGCCTGTCACGGGAGTTTCTATTATGGCTGGGTGCCCACCACCAAAGCGGTGACCGCTTGACCGAGGCCCGGATAGACGCAGCACTGGCAGCCCTCAAAACCCGGACCAGTCGACAAACCGCACTCTTGCTGATGGGTGCAATGTTCGATTTCGAATTGCACCACAGCCAAGGCGATGGTCGTAGCATCCAGCAAGTATTCGAAGACGTTCAGCGGGAGGTTCCCCATGTGCAACTGCCGTCTTATTGCCGATTTGCAAACAGCTTTGACTACATGGTGACCGGTTACGCGGCCTCCGTTTACGCCTACACGTGGTCAGGCGTACTGGCCATCGAAGCCTTCAAGCGGTTCCGTCAGGATTGGGTCTTCAATGCGCAAACAGGGCGAGCCTTTCGCGAGGCGTTTTTTTCTCCGGGCGATTCGCGCTCCTTGCTGACCGCCCTGGAAGCGTTTCTTGAACGGCCGATCGCCGAAGATCTGCTCGTGCTTTCGTCAGAGACCGTTACCCGCTGAGGCAACGGTTTACTCGACGTGCGCCGATTTGAACCAGCTCTTCATCGAACAACTGGCGAACGGACTCGTGCTGCAATCGCCGTTGGCCAACGCGGTGCGGAGCTTGTCGACATCGGCCTGCATCATGTAACGGACGCCGTCCTTGAAATGAGTGCTGTCACCAAAGCCGCCCTGGGTCATTTCGTTCAGCGCGTCTTCCTTGCTCCAGCCCTGCACCACGACCCGGTACATGGCCGCCATCAGGCCCGTGCGGTCCGAACCATGCTTGCAGTGCATCAGCACCGGCCCCTTGGCTTCGGCAGTCTGGATCGTACGAAGAGCTTTGAGTACATCCGCATCATCCACATGATTGGTGCGATAGGGCAGCTGTACCTGTGCGATCCCTGGTGTCGACAACCAGCTGGAGTCCGACTCGGGCAAGAAATTGATAACGGTCCCGACCTTGAGCTTTTCCAGTAACGGCACGGCGCCTCTGTCGGGCAATGCACTGCGATAGAGCGTCGGGGACATTTTGAAGAGGTTGTATTGCACCTCGACCGATTGAGCCCACTCCGCAGGTCGGGGCAACGCACTGTCGTCGGCAAGGGCCAGCGTCAGGTTCAAAAGTGCGGCCAGCGACAGGCAGATCGCTGGGATACAACGCGATAGAGACATGCTCGGGTGACCGTTCAGGAAAATCGGGAAGATGACGCCCAGCTTCCCCTCCGAGCGGTCAAAGGCCTGTGAGCCGTCTGTCAAAGAATCGTGAATCAGCCGATCGCTTTCGTCGCAAAACCGAGGTTTTTTAGCTGAATCGGTTCATCTTGATGCTTAGCCTGCTACCATTTGTTACCCCATATTACCGATGCGCCCTATTGCTCCCCGTTTGCTGGCGTTCTGCATCGGTGTCAAAACGAAAAGTCGTCCTGCGAGACGGCTGAAAAACCGCTAATGCCTGATGAGGTGCCCCCTATGTCCGATCAAGATCGAGACAACCCGCGGCGTGAGTTTTTGCGCAAATCCCTGACCTTGATCCCGGTGGTCACCGTTGCCAGCACCGGTCTGGGCAGCACGGTCCTGATGGCCGCGCCCGAAGCAGCCCCGGCCAGTTCCGGCAAAGCGCCGGTCAGCACCAGCACCTATGAACCAAGCTACTTCACCGCCGAAGAATGGACGTTCATCAAGGCGGCTGTCGCGCAGCTGATTCCGAACGATGCCCAAGGGCCAGGCGCCCTGGAAGCCGGTGTGCCCGAATACATCGACCGCCAGATGAACACGCCTTACGCGGCCGGCGCGCTGTGGTTCATGCAGGGACCATTCAACGCAGACGCTGCTCCGGAAATGGGCTGGCAGAGCAAACTGGTGCCCAAAGAGATTTATCGCCTGGGCATCGCCGCGACGGATGCTTGGTCGAAAACGTTCAACGGTAAAGTATTTGCTGAGCAAGACAGCGCTACCCGAGACGATTTGCTCAAGCAACTCGAGGCCGGAAAACCTCAGTTCGACAGTGTTCCAGCGAAGATTTTCTTCAACCTGCTGCTGCAAAACACCAAAGAAGGGTTCTTCTGCGACCCGATTCACGGCGGCAATAAAGGCATGGTCGGCTGGACCATGATCGGCTTCCCCGGCGCCCGCGCCGATTTCATGGATTGGGTGGAACGCAACGAGCAATACCCCTTCCCGGCAGTTTCGATTCGCGGCGAGAGGGCGTAAGCATGGCAACGGTAATGAAGAAGGTCGACGCAGTGATCGTCGGTTTTGGCTGGACGGGCGCGATCATGGCCAAGGAGCTGACAGAAGCCGGCCTGAATGTGCTTGCGCTGGAGCGCGGGCCGATGCAGGACACTTACCCCGATGGCAACTATCCACAGGTGATCGACGAACTCACCTACAGCGTGCGGAAAAAACTCTTCCAGGACATTTCCAAGGAGACTGTGACCATTCGCCATAGCGTGAATGACATCGCGCTGCCGAACCGCCAATTGGGCGCCTTCCTGCCCGGTAATGGTGTCGGCGGCGCCGGTTTGCACTGGTCCGGCGTGCACTTTCGGGTCGACCCGATCGAGTTGCGCATGCGCAGCCACTACGAAGAACGCTACGGCAAAAGCTTCATCCCCAAGGACATGACCATCCAGGACTTCGGCGTCAGCTATGAAGAGCTGGAGCCGTTTTTCGATTACGCCGAGAAGGTCTTCGGCACTTCGGGCCAGGCCTGGACGGTGAAGGGTCAGTTGGTCGGCGAAGGCAAGGGCGGCAACCCGTACGCGCCGGATCGTTCGAATCATTTCCCGCTGGAATCGCAGAAGAACACTGTTTCCGCACAGCTGTTTCAGAAAGCGGCCACCGCAGTGGGTTACAAACCCTACAACCTGCCCTCTGCCAATACGTCAGGCCCCTACACCAACCCCTACGGCGCACAGATGGGCCCGTGCAACTTCTGCGGTTTTTGCAGCGGCTATGTCTGCTACATGTATTCCAAGGCATCGCCGAACGTAAACATTCTGCCGGCGCTCAAACCGCTGCCCAATTTCGAGCTGCGGCCCAACTCCCACGTACTGCGGGTCAATCTCGACAGCACCAAGAGCAAGGCGACAGGTGTGACCTACATAGACGGCCAGGGCCGGGAAATCGAGCAGCCGGCAGACCTGGTGATCCTCGGTGCCTTCCAGTTCCACAATGTGCGGCTGATGTTGCTTTCGGGTATCGGTAAGCCGTACGACCCGATCAGCGGCGAAGGTGTGGTCGGCAAGAACTTCGCCTACCAGAACATGGCCACCATCAAGGTCTACTTCGACAAAGACACCCACACCAATAACTTTATCGGTGCCGGCGGAAACGGCGTGGCGGTGGACGACTTCAACGCCGACAACTTCGATCACGGGCCCCATGGCTTCGTCGGCGGCTCGCCGATGTGGGTCAACCAGGCCGGCAGCCGACCGATCGCTGGCACATCCAACCCGCCGGGCACCCCGGCCTGGGGCAGTGCCTGGAAACGTGCCACCGCCGATTACTACACCCATCAAGTGTCGATGGATGCCCACGGCGCGCATCAATCCTACCGCGGCAACTACCTCGATCTGGACCCGGTGTACCGCGATGCCTACGGCTTGCCGCTGTTGCGGATGACCTTCGACTGGCAGGAAAACGACATCAAGATGAACCGCTTCATGGTCGAGAAAATGGGCAAGATCGCCGAAGCGATGAGCCCCAAGGCCATCGCCGTACTGGGCAAGAAAGTTGGTGATCACTTCAACACCGCGTCTTACCAGACCACCCACCTCAACGGTGGCGCGATCATGGGTACCAATCCGAAAACCAGCGCCTTGAACCGTTACTTGCAGAGCTGGGACGTGCACAACGTTTTCGTCCCCGGAGCGTCAGCTTTCCCACAAGGCCTGGGCTACAACCCTACCGGCCTGGTGGCAGCGTTGACCTACTGGTCGGCCCGGGCAATCCGCGAGCAGTACCTGAAAAACCCCGGCCCGCTGGTTCAGGCTTAAGGAGCGATGACCATGAAAGCACTTGTTATCGCGACCCTGACGTTGCTCGGCTGTGGCTCGGTCAACGCCGCAGAAATTGATCAAAACCTGATCAAACAAGGCGAGTACCTGGCCCGCGCGGGTGACTGCGTGGCCTGCCACACCGCCAAGGACGGCAAGCCGTTCGCCGGTGGCCTGCCGATGGAAACACCGATCGGGACGATCTACTCCACCAATATCACGCCGGATAAAACCGGCTTGGGTGACTACAGCTTTGAGGATTTCGACAAAGCCGTCCGCCATGGTGTCGCCAAAAACGGTAGTACCTTGTACCCGGCGATGCCCTATCCGTCCTACTCCAGCGTCAACGAACCCGACATGAAAGCCTTGCACGCCTACTTCATGCACGGCGTGGCGCCTGTCGCTCAGGAGAACAAGGTCAGCGACATCCCTTGGCCTTTGAGCATGCGCTGGCCGCTTGCGGGCTGGCGCTGGATGTTTGCCCCGGCCGTGGCGGACTACAAAGCGGCACCCGGCGAAGAAGCGGTGGTCAGTCGTGGGGCTTATCTGGTGGAGGGCCTCGGACATTGCGGCGCATGCCATACGCCACGTGCCCTGACCATGCAGGAAAAAGCTCTGAATGCAGGTGAAGGCAGCACATTTCTGTCAGGCAGTGCGCCATTGGAAGGCTGGATTGCGAAAAGTCTGCGCAGCGATCACAAAGACGGCCTCGGCAGCTGGAGCGAAGAACAACTGGTGCAGTTCCTCAAGACCGGTCGCAGCGATCGCAGCGCGGTGTTTGGTGGCATGAGTGATGTGGTGACGCACAGCATGCAATACATGACCGACAACGATCTGACCGCGATTGCCCGTTACCTCAAGTCCTTGCCGGCGAATGATCCCAATGATCAGCCGCACCAGTACGACAAACAGGTCGCACAGGCGCTGTGGAACGGGGACGACAGCAAGCCTGGCGCTTCGGTGTACATCGACAACTGCGCGGCCTGTCACCGTACCGATGGCCATGGCTACACCAAAGTGTTCCCGGCGCTGGCAGGCAACCCGGTGTTGCAGTCGCAGGATCCGACGTCGCTGATTCACATCGTGCTCAAGGGCGGTACGCTGCCGGCGACTCACACGGCGCCTTCGACCTTTACCATGCCCGGGTTCGCCTGGCGGTTGTCGGATCAGGAAGTGGCGGATGTGGTCAGTTTCATCCGCAGCAGCTGGGGCAACAAGGGTGAGCCGGTCAAGGCGAGCGACGTAGCAGACCTGCGCACGAATGATATGAAGACCACGTCGGCCGACGATCTGGGGCAAGTCACCCAGAAAAACTGACTGCCCGGCGGCACTAGCCAGATGAATAACGCCTCTATACTGTATATAAAAACAGTACAGAGGCGTTCTCATGTCCACCCCTCTTCCCCCGCGCGGTCGCGGCACCGCGACCAACCCGCACAACCGCTTCGCGCCGAATCGCTCGGTGGCCGAGGATGACGGCTGGTATCAGGAAGCGCCGATCACCCAAGGCACCGAGGTGCGTATCGAAACGGCAAAAACCATCATCACTCGCAACAACTCGCCGGACTTGCCCTTCGATCGTTCGATCAATCCCTATCGCGGCTGCGAGCACGGTTGCATCTATTGCTACGCGCGGCCCAGCCACGCTTATTGGGACATGTCGCCAGGGCTGGACTTCGAAACCAAACTGATCGCCAAGACCAACGCCGCCGATGTGCTGGAAGAACAACTGTCCAAGCGCGGCTATCAATGTGCGCCGATCAATCTGGGCTCCAATACGGACCCTTATCAGCCGATTGAACGCGAACACAAAATCACCCGCAAAACCCTCGAAGTGCTGCTGCGCTATCGCCATCCAGTGACCATCATTACCAAGGGCTCGCTGATTCTGCGGGATCTGGACCTGCTGGGCGAACTCGCCGAGCAAAGGCTGGTGGCGGTGATGATCAGCCTCACTACCCTGGACGACGAGCTCAAACGCATCCTCGAACCGCGCGCCGCTGCACCCAAGGCTCGGTTGCGGGCGATCCGCGTGATGCATGAAGCGGGAATTCCGGTGGGCGTTCTGTGCTCGCCGATGATTCCGATGATCAACGACAGCGAACTCGAAAGCCTGCTCACCGAAGCTCATGCCGCAGGGGCGCAAAGTGCGGCCTACATGATGCTGCGCCTGCCGCTGGAAGTTGCGCCGCTGTTCGAAGAATGGCTGGCGGCCCACTATCCTCAGCGTGCCGCTCATGTGTTGAGCCTGATTCGTCAGAGCCGTGGTGGCGAGCTCTACGACAGTCGCTTCGGTGCCAGGATGCGTGGCGAAGGACCGATTGCCGATCTGCTGGCGCAACGCTTTGCCAAAACCATCAAACGTCTGGGGCTCAATCGTCGGGAAGGTTTCAATCTGGACTGCGAAGCCTTCTGTCCGCCGGGTCGCCAGATGTCGTTGATTTGAGGACAATTGGCCTATGATTGAGTAGTGTGAAATTCACTTTGCCACTACGCCGGTCACGTTTTTTGTGACCTGGAACACACGTTCTAGAGCATTTTATTCAGTTTGAGTTAAGTTTCGGCCGCTACCTTGTTCATCGAGTGACTGACGGGGCGAGATTCTCGACCTGGATGTTTTTTAAACAGCCACTGGCTTCACACCGGACAAAACGGGAAAATTCCCTGACTCCGCCAAAGAGGATGAATCATGAGTGACAAGGATAAACAGCCGTTGGCTGCGTCGGCTTCAGCCCAACCGGAGGCGGAAACCGCCGATGCAGCGCTGCAGCATATCGTTGATGGCTTTTTGCATTTTCATCACGAAGTTTTTCCACAGCAGGAAGAACTCTTCAAAAAACTCGCCACGGCCCAGAGCCCCAGAGCGATGTTCATCGCCTGCGCCGATTCGCGCATCGTTCCTGAGCTGATCACCCAAAGCTCCCCTGGCGACCTGTTCGTGACCCGTAACGTCGGCAACGTTGTGCCGCCTTATGGGCAAATGAACGGCGGTGTTTCCACGGCAATCGAATACGCGGTACTGGCCCTCGGCGTGCAACACATCATCATCTGCGGGCACTCCGACTGTGGCGCGATGCGCGCAGTGCTCAACCCGCAAAGCCTGGAAAAAATGCCGACGGTCAAAGCCTGGTTGCGTCATGCCGAAGTGGCAAAAACCATGGTCCAGGACAACTGCCATTGCGCTGACGAAAACGAAAGCATGCACGTCCTCACCGAGGAGAATGTGATCGCTCAGCTGCAACATTTGCGCACGCACCCGTCGGTCGCTTCGCGCATGGCTAATGGTCAGCTGTTTATCCATGGTTGGATCTACAACATCGAAACCAGCGAAATCAGGGCTTACGACGCGGACAAGGGTTGTTTCCTGCCGCTCGACGGCAGCCATCCGATTCCGGTGGCGACGCCCAAAGCGCGCTTCTAAATCCTCCTAAATCCCTGTGTGGTTTAGCCGAGGCTGCCGATCAGGCAGCCTGGCTTCGCCACGCCTGAAGAAAACTTCGGGAGAGTCACCATGCGTGCTGCTCAACTTAAAGCTGTACTGCCACGGGAGCTGCTGGCGTCCGTGGTTGTGTTTCTCGTCGCCCTGCCCTTGTGCATGGGTATCGCCATTGCCTCGGGGCTGCCGCCGTCCAAAGGCTTGATCACCGGGATCATCGGTGGCCTGGTGGTGGGCTGGATTGCCGGTTCACCACTGCAAGTCAGCGGCCCGGCGGCCGGTTTGGCGGTTCTGGTGTTCGAACTGGTGCGCCAGCACGGCATCGCCATGCTCGGGCCAATCCTGCTGCTGGCCGGTTTTCTGCAACTGGTGGCCGGACGCTTGAAACTGGGCTGCTGGTTTCGGGTCACGGCGCCGGCGGTGGTCTACGGCATGCTCGCCGGGATTGGTGTACTGATCGTGTTGTCACAGGTGCATGTGATGCTCGACGCCGTGCCCAAGCCTTCCGGGCTAGATAACCTGGCAGCCTTCCCGGCTGCGGTCGTCCAGGCCTTGCCCTCCTTCGGTTGGCAAGCCGGGTTGCTCGGGCTGTCGACGATTGCGGTGATGTGGTTGTGGGAGAAATTCCGCCCTCATTCCCTGCGCTTCATTCCCGGTGCACTGCTTGGTGTAGGCCTGGCGACTGTCGCCAGCCTGGTGCTCGCCTTGCAGGTCAAACGAGTGGAAGTCCCGGCCAACCTGGCAGAAGCCATCGACTGGTTGAAACCTGCGGATCTGCTCAATCTGGCTGACCCGACCTTGCTGATCGCCGCGTTTGCCGTGGCCTTCATCGCCAGCGCCGAAACCCTGCTCTCCGCCGCCGCGGTGGACCGCATGCACAACGGCCAGCGTTCCGACTTCGACCGGGAATTGTCGGCTCAAGGCGTAGGCAACATGCTTTGCGGTTTACTCGGCGCGCTACCGATGACCGGCGTGATCGTGCGCAGTTCGGCCAACGTCCAGGCCGGCGCCACCACGCGACTGTCGGCGATCTTCCATGGCCTGTGGCTGCTGGCTTTCGTGTTGCTGCTGTCCAGCGTGCTGCAAAGCATTCCGGTGGCGAGCCTGGCGGGCGTTCTGGTTTACACCGGTTTCAAACTGGTCGACCTCAAGGCCTTCCGCGGTCTGGGTCGTTATGGGCGGATGCCGATGTTCACCTACGCGGCGACCGCTCTGGCAATCATCTTCACCGACCTGCTGACTGGCGTGCTGATCGGCTTCGGCCTGACCCTGGCCAAGCTGGCCTGGAAGGCCTCGCGGCTGAAAATCAGCCTGATCGATCTGCCCAAGGACGGCGAAATGGAACTGCGATTGATAGGTGCAGCGACCTTTCTCAAAGTGCCGGCGCTGACCCAAGTGCTGGGGACCATTCCGGCAGGCGCGACGGTGCATGTGCCGCTCAATAACCTGAGCTACATCGATCACTCGTGTCTGGAATTGCTGGAGGAATGGGGCCGGGCCAATGCGGCCAAGGGATCAAAACTGTTGATTGAAGCGCGGGGGTTGAAGCGCAGGCTGGAAGGGCGCTTACGAACCACCTCCGGAGTGGGCTCTACGACATAAACATAAACAATGTGGGAGCGGCGGTGCGACGATTCGACTTGCTCGCGAAAGCGGTGCGTCAGTCAACATCAATGTTGAATGATCGACCGCCTTCGCGAGCAAGTCGAATCGTCGCACCGCCGCTCCCACAGGGATTCGGTTCCTACCGTAAAATCAAGCCGCCGGCTGATCCAACTCCAGCCCTACGCCCAGCTGGCGCGACAGACACGGCCAGCGCTTCCATGCAGCGCCGGTGTCCGGGCTGTTGAGCTTCTCGCGGTAGGCCTCGACGGACTCCAGCGCGAAACTGTCTTCATTGAGCATCTCGTCCACAGCGTGATGCACCGCCTCATCCAGTTGATTGGCAAACTCCTCGCCGATCAGTTGGTGGGCAATCAGGTTGGCAACAGTCATGTCCAAGGGGATCAGTGGCTGGCCAAAATGCTTGATGTACAGGTCATTAACCTCTTCGACCAGGCGATGCGCCAGATAGGCTTCGTCCAGCAGGCTGTCCAGACCAACATGACCGGCCATGATCGCCGGCGGCTGGAGGAAGAACTGCTCGGCGATTTTCAGCACCGGTTTGATCTGTGATTCGATACCCGCTTCCCTGGCGACTTCATTGGCTGCGTCCAGCAGGTCCGGCACTTGCTCTATATACGCGGCCACAAAACGCGTCATCACGCCGTTGGCGTCGACATCCGGCAATTGGATGGCGGAGTGAAGGTGTGGCAGTTGGGTTTCCAGCTGACGAGTCAGCTGGCCGGTTTCGGCTTCGTGTTGTTGGGCTTTTTGGATCTGCTCGCGCAATGCGGCGGTGTTCATGAAAACTCCAGGAAACAAAGGCAATGAAATAGGGAAGACATAACTTAGCTGGCATACGAAAAATGCTAAGACGCATTTGTCATAATTATTTCATCCTTGAGACATCAAAGTTATATCGGTTTGCCACCACTCGTCTGCATCCTTCTCCATTCGTGCCCTGGAACGCAAGTCCCAGCTGTTTCAGATGATTTACGCCCTCACATTGCGAGGTGGCAGTCGCTGTCTATACTCGGGTGGGAATGGAGTTAGCTGATGACGCCCGACTGCACACGCAGCAAGGCTCGGCGATTCAAGTTCGTAGTCTGAAAAAGCCGCTCCCTTGCCGCAGGTGAAAGCCGGCGGGATAACAAGAACGATAAGGGGAACCCGCAATGATGCGACATCCACATGTCTGGATGGGCCTCCTGTTGTGGTCGATTTTCAGTCAGGCACAAGCGGCCTGGACTGTGAATATGGCGCCTGGAGCGACTGAAATCAGTCACGCAGTATTTGACCTGCACATGACCATTTTCTGGATCTGTGTAGTGATCGGCATCATCGTCTTCGGCGCCATGTTCTGGTCGATGATTCTCCACCGCCGCTCGACCGGGCAGGTGGCCGCAAAATTTCATGAAAGCACCACCGTTGAAATCCTCTGGACCATCGTGCCCTTCCTGATCCTGGTGGCCATGGCGGTTCCCGCGACCGCAACCCTGATCAAGATGTACGACGCCAGTGAGCCGGATATCGATATCCAGGTCACCGGCTATCAGTGGAAGTGGCACTACAAATACCTGGGCCAGGACGTTGAGTTCTTCAGCAACCTGACCACGCCCGCCGATCAGATCCACAACAAGGAAGCCAAGAGCGAACACTACTTGCTTGAGGTCGATAAGCCTTTGGTGCTGCCGATCGGCGCCAAGGTGCGCTTCCTGGTGACTTCCGCCGACGTCATCCATTCTTGGTGGGTGCCGGCCTTTGCGGTCAAGCGTGATGCGATTCCGGGGTTCGTCAACGAAGCCTGGACCCGCGTCGACAAGCCCGGCATCTACCGCGGTCAATGCGCCGAATTGTGCGGCAAGGACCACGGCTTCATGCCCATCGTGGTCGAGGTCAAGGAAAAGGCCGATTACGAAAAATGGCTGGGCGAGCGCAAGGCTGAAGCCATGCAGCTCAAAGAGCTGACCAGCAAGGAATGGACCCTCGACGAGCTTAAAGAGCGCGGCGACAAGATCTACCACACCACCTGCGTCGCTTGTCACCAGGCCGAAGGTCAGGGCCTGCCGCCGATGTTCCCGGCGCTCAAGGGCTCGAAAATCGCTACCGGACCGAAAGAAGGACACCTGAGCATTGTCTTCCACGGCAAGCCCGGCACCGCCATGGCGGCGTTCGGCAAGCAGCTCTCGGAAGTCGATATCGCAGCGGTCGTGACCTACGAACGTAACGCCTGGGGCAACAACAAGGGCGACATGGTCACCCCTAAAGAAGTGCTGGAGCTGAAACAGGCGGAAAGCAAATGACCCGGTCTATTGCGCACGTAAGGAACCAGTCGGGGCATCGCGCCCCGGCCTGCCCAGCCCATCTGTTTGCAGGAGACAGGACATGACTGCTGTCGTCGATGACCATGTTCATATCGGCACCGCCCACGCCCACGGCCCCGCCAAAGGCCTGATGCGCTGGGTCCTGACCACCAACCACAAGGATATCGGCACGCTGTACCTGTGGTTCGCGTTCTCCATGTTCTTGCTCGGCGGCTCATTCGCGATGGTGATTCGTGCCGAGTTGTTCCAGCCAGGACTGCAAATCGTCCAACCGGAATTCTTCAACCAGATGACCACCATGCACGGTCTGGTGATGGTCTTCGGTGCGGTGATGCCGGCGTTCGTCGGCCTCGCCAACTGGATGATCCCGTTGATGATCGGCGCGCCGGACATGGCCCTGCCACGGATGAACAACTTCAGCTTCTGGCTATTGCCGGCGGCGTTCATCCTGTTGGTATCGACCCTGTTCACCCCCGGCGGTGGACCGAACTTCGGCTGGACGTTCTACGCCCCGCTGTCGACGACCTACGCGCCGGAAAGCGTGACCTTCTTCATCTTCGCCATCCACTTGATGGGGATCAGTTCGATCATGGGCGCGATCAACGTGATCGCCACCATCCTCAACCTGCGCGCCCCCGGCATGACGCTGATGAAAATGCCGCTGTTCGTCTGGACCTGGCTGATTACCGCGTTCCTGCTGATCGCGGTGATGCCGGTACTGGCCGGCTGCGTGACGATGATGCTGATGGACATCCACTTCGGCACCAGCTTCTTCAGTGCCGCCGGTGGCGGTGACCCGGTGTTGTTCCAGCACGTGTTCTGGTTCTTCGGTCACCCCGAGGTGTACATCATGATCCTGCCGGCCTTCGGTGCCGTCAGCTCGATCATTCCGGCCTTCTCACGCAAGCCGCTGTTCGGCTACACCTCGATGGTCTATGCGACGGCGAGTATCGCGTTCCTGTCGTTCATCGTCTGGGCGCACCACATGTTCGTGGTCGGCATTCCGTTGGTGGGCGAGTTGTTCTTCATGTACGCCACGCTGCTGATCGCGGTGCCGACTGGAGTGAAGGTGTTCAACTGGGCCAGCACCATGTGGCAAGGCTCGCTGACCTTCGAGACACCGATGCTGTTTGCGGTGGCGTTCGTGATCCTGTTTTCCATCGGCGGTTTCTCCGGGTTGATGCTGGCCATCGCCCCGGCGGACTTCCAGTACCAGGACACCTACTTTGTGGTCGCGCACTTCCACTACGTACTGGTGCCGGGGGCGATCTTCGGGATCTTCGCTTCGGCTTACTACTGGATGCCGAAATGGACCGGCCACATGTACGACGAAACCCTCGGCAAGCTGCACTTCTGGCTCTCGTTCATCGGCATGAACATGGCGTTCTTCCCGATGCACTTCGTGGGGCTGGCGGGCATGCCGCGTCGGATTCCCGACTACAACCTGCAGTTCGCCGACTTCAACATGGTGTCATCGATCGGTGCGTTCATGTTCGGCGCCACGCAGATCTTCTTCCTGTTCATCGTGATCAAGACCATCCGCGGCGGCCCGCCAGCACCGGCCAAACCGTGGGATGGGGCCGAAGGCCTGGAATGGAGTATTCCGTCGCCGGCTCCGTATCACACCTTCACCACGCCGCCGGAAGTGAAATGAACACCTTGCCCTATGTGGGAGCGGGCTTGCTCGCGAAGAACGATAACGCAGTTTGTCTGACGGACCGCAGCGTCTGCTTCGCGAGCAAGCCCGCTCCCACAGGGTTTTGTGTGGAGGGCTTGCACCGTGGCTGACTCTATTTCGTTGAAGAAACTGGTCACGCGCCTGCTGCTGGTGGTGGTGGCGATGTTTGTCTTCGGGTTTGCCCTGGTGCCGATCTACGACGTGATGTGCAAGGCGTTCGGCATCAACGGCAAGACCGGCGGGCAGTACGAGGGCGAGCAAACGGTCGACACCTCGCGGCAGGTTCGCGTGCAGTTTCTGTCGACCAATGCCGCCGACATGTCCTGGGACTTCTACCCCAAGGGCGATGAGCTGACGGCCAACCCGGGCGCGGTGAACGAGATGATCTTCATTGCCCACAACCCAACCGATCGCCCGATGAGCGCCCAGGCGGTTCCGAGCATCGCGCCCAGTGCCGCGGCGGCGTACTTCCACAAGACTGAATGTTTCTGCTTTACCCAGCAAGTGCTGCAGCCCGGTCAACGGATCGAGATGCCGGTACGTTTCATCGTTGACCGTGACATGCCCAAGGATGTGAAGCACCTGACGCTGTCTTACACGCTGTTCGATATCACCGCCCGACATCCACCGGTGGCTGTAAATACTGGCGGCTGAGCGTGCCCGATAAGGAGAACAATAAATGGCAACTCATGAACATTATTACGTTCCGGCACAGAGCAAATGGCCGATCATTGCCACCGCAGGCATGCTCACCACCGTGTTCGGCCTGGCCACCTGGTTCAACGATCTGAAGGCGGCGCGGCCGGAGTCCCACGGCCCGCTGATCTTTTTCGTCGGCGGCCTGATGGTGGCCTACATGCTGTTCGGCTGGTTCGGTACGGTGATCAAGGAAAGCCGCCAAGGGTTGTACAGCGCACAGATGGATCGCTCGTTCCGCTGGGGCATGAGCTGGTTCATCTTTTCGGAGGTGATGTTCTTCATCGCCTTCTTCGGCGCACTGTTTTATGTGCGTAACATTTCCGGCCCGGCGCTCGGGGGTGAAGGGGTCAAAGGCATCGCTCATATGCTTTGGCCGAATTTCCAGTTTGCGTGGCCATTGCTGCACACCCCTGACCCGCAACTCTTCCCGCCGCCCAAGGAAGTCATCAGTCCCTGGGGCCTGCCGCTGCTCAATACCGTTTTGCTGGTGAGTTCCAGCATCACCGTGACCATCGCCCACCACGCCTTGAAAAAGGGCCATCGCGGCGCGCTGAAAATCTGGCTGGCGCTCACCGTGCTGCTGGGCTGCGCGTTCCTTGGTTTTCAGGCCGAAGAATACATGCATGCCTACCACGAACTGGGCCTGACGCTCGGTTCGGGCATCTACGGCGCGACCTTCTTCATGCTCACCGGCTTCCACGGCGCCCACGTGACCATCGGCACCATCATCCTGTTTGTGATGTTGATGCGGATCATGCGCGGGCACTTCGACGCCGATCACCAGTTCGCGTTTGAAGCGGCGAGCTGGTACTGGCACTTCGTGGACGTGGTGTGGATCGGTCTGTTCGTTTTCGTCTACGTGCTCTGAGGCTTTACCAAGGCGCAGTAGAGACCAACTGGCCGCTGAAAAAACCCCAGGCAATCAAGCCGACGGTAATGGCGGCCAGCGCAACACGAACACTCAAGGCAATGACGAGGCGGTTCGAGCTGCTGTCGTCCTTGACCAGAAAAAACAGGCCGCTGAACAGGCTGACAACCGTGGCAATCAGCATCAGGACGATGGCTGCTTTGAGCATGGTGAGACTCCGGGGGGAAGGCGATGCACTTGAGTATAGCTATCGCGACTAGCGACTTTCTGGCGACGCCATGAAGCGTTTTCGGCCGGGCATCGTACCGACCCTGGTGGTCGCGTTGTTGCTGCCCATGCTGGTGTCACTCGGGTTCTGGCAATTGAGCCGGGGCGCAGAGAAAAGCGCGCTGCTGCAAAGCTACACCGAGCGCCGCGCCGCTGAACCGATGGCCAGCACCGAGCTGCAACACACCGCAGATCCGGCCTTCCGCCGGGTTCACCTGCACGGCCAGTTCGATGCCGCCCACAGCCTGTTGCTGGATAACCGTCAGCGCGACGGCAAGGTTGGCGTCGAACTGCTGCAACCGTTTCAGGATCAGGCGACCGGGCTCTGGTTGTTGATCAATCGCGGCTGGCTGCCGTGGCCGGATCGCCGCACCCCACCGCAGTTCACTACACCGACTCAGGCCTTGAGTCTCGTTGCCTGGGTCTACGTCTCCCCCGGCGCCACTTTCCAGTTGCACGCCGACCCGAACACCACGACCTGGCCACAACTGATCACCGCGGTCGAGGCGGGCAAGCTCTGGACGGCGCTGGATCGCGAAGGTTTTGCCTACGAATTACGCGCAGAAAACGGCTCCGCGTCCTACCAGGCCGATTGGCCGGTAGTCGCCATGGGGCCGGAAAAACACCTGGCTTATGCCGTGCAGTGGTTCGCCATGTCGATCGCCCTGTTCGGCCTCTATCTCTATCTCGGCTGGCACAACGCAAAGGAGAAACACCATGGGAGCGGCCATGAATCCACCCAGCATGTCTGAGGCGAAAACGCCGGCGAGTCGGCGCAAAGGTCGCTTGCAGTTACTGCTGATCCTGCTCGGGGTGATCGGTCCGATGATCCTCGCCACCGGCATGTACAAATTGCAGTTCTGGGTACCGGAAGGTCGCAGCTATCACGGCGAACTGATCGGCAACGGCCAGACCCGCGCCGACCTCGGCGTGCAGGCACAAGAGGATCGTTGGCAGATACTGGTGACCGCGCCCAAGGATTGCTCGGTGGACTGCCAACAACTGGTGTACCTGGCGCGGCAGATCCAGATCGGCCTCGGCCGTGATGCCGGGCGCGCCAGTCATGCCTTGGCCGCGGCACAACCGCTGAGCAGTGAATACGACGCCAAGCTGACGCGCGAGTATCCTCAATTGCAGCGCTATCCACTGAGCCTGACCGACTTCCATAAAACTGCCGGCGACAAGGCTGTGCCACAGCTGTGGATCATCGACCCTCACGGCAATCTGGTGCTGCGCTACGACCCGACGGTGAAGGGTAAGGATCTGCTCAACGACCTGCGTCATCTGCTGAAACTGTCGAACATCGGATAAGGGCATCGTCATGGCCAAACCTGGATTTCGCCTCGCGCTGTTTGCCACCATGCTGGCACTGATTGTGGTGTTGCTCGGCGCCTACACCCGCCTGACCCACGCCGGGCTCGGTTGCCCGGACTGGCCGGGTTGCTATGGCTTTATCAGCGTGCCGAAAAGCGAAGTTCAATTGGCCCATGCCGAACTGCATTTTCCGGATGCTCCCGTCGAAGCCCATAAGGGCTGGAACGAGATGGTTCACCGCTACTTCGCCGGCACGCTGGGGCTGCTGATCTCGGTGCTGGCGGGTCGCGCCTGGGTTCATCGTCGTCATCCGGGACAACCGGTGAAGTTGCCGTTGTTTCTGCTGGCGGTGGTGATTGCCCAAGCGGCATTCGGCATGTGGACGGTAACGCTCAAGCTCTGGCCACAAGTGGTGACCGGGCATTTGCTCGGCGGCTTTGCGACGTTGAGCCTGCTGTTTTTGCTGACGTTGCGATTGTCCGGCGTGTTGCCGGCGCTGACCGTGCCACGGCGTTTGCAGTACTGGGCGACCGCCGGGTTGCTGCTGGTGATCCTGCAAATCGCCCTCGGTGGCTGGGTCAGTTCCAACTACGCGGCGGTGGCCTGTATCGACTTCCCGACCTGTCATGGGCAATGGCTGCCACCCGCGGACTTCGCCAACGGTTTTCACCTGACCCAACACATCGGCCCCAATTACCTCGGCGGGCAACTGGACAGCGATGCCCGCACCGCGATTCATCTGACTCACCGCATCGGCGCATTGCTGGTGACCCTGGTGTTGCTGGGGCTGGCCTGGCAACTGAAGGTGGTCGGCATGACGCGCCTGGCGGGGCTGGTGCTGATTGCACTCGCCGCACAAATCACCCTCGGCATCAGCAATGTGCTGTTTCACCTGCCGCTACCAGTGGCCGTCGCGCACAACGCGGGCGGCGCGGCACTGTTGCTGACGATGGTGCTGGTCAATTATCACGCGCGAACCAGTCTGGTTCGGGTCAAGCAGCAACCCTCTGCGCGCTGGCGGTTCAGCCCGCGCAAACACTCAGCCGGGCCCATAACAATAAAAGGAGAGATGCCATGGCGACTCTGATCGGTGCACGTCACAGTCAAGCGATCTGGCGTGACTACCTGGAGCTGACCAAGCCGAAAGTGGTGGTGCTGATGCTCATCACCTCGCTGGTCGGCATGTTCCTCGCGACCCGCGCCGGAGTACCGTGGACGGTGCTGGTGTTCGGCAATCTGGGGATCGCCTTGTGTGCCGGTGGTGCGGCGGCGGTCAACCATGTCGTGGACCGGCGCATCGATGCGGTCATGGCCCGCACGCACAAACGTCCCCTGGCCGAAGGCCGGGTGTCGCCGGCGGCCGCGCTGACGTTTGCCTTGGTATTGGCGGTGCTTGGGCAAGCCATACTGCTGGCTTTCACCAATCCACTGACGGCGTGGCTGACCCTGGCCTCGCTGCTCGGCTACGCGGTGGTCTACACCGGTTTCCTGAAACGCGCGACGCCGCAAAACATCGTCATCGGAGGCCTGGCCGGCGCCGCCCCGCCACTGCTCGGCTGGACCGCCGCTACCGGCCACGTCAGCGCCGAACCACTGTTGCTGGTGCTGATCATCTTCGCCTGGACCCCGCCGCACTTCTGGGCACTGGCCATTCACCGCAAAGAGGAATACGCCAAGGCCGACATTCCGATGCTGCCGGTAACCCATGGCGAGCACTACACCAAGGTCCACATCCTGCTTTATACCTTCGCGCTGCTGGCCGTCAGCCTGATGCCGTACGTGATCCACATGAGCGGCATGCTCTACCTGATTTGCGCGCTGGGACTGGGCGCGAGGTTTCTGCAATGGGCCGTGGTGCTGTACCGTGGCACTCGGCCGCACGCGGCGATCAACACCTTCAAGTACTCTATTTACTACTTGTTCCTACTGTTTATCGCGCTGCTCGTAGACCACTACTTACTGTTGAACCTATGACTCGAACCCAGAAAACCGTCTTCATCCTCGTTGCCCTGATCGCGCTGGTCCTGGGCCTGACCATCAACAAAGTGCTGTCCGGTAAAGGCCAGGGCGATCCGACAGCATTGATCGACGCCGGGATCATCCTGCTGCCGCAAAGCCGTAATCTGCCGGACGTGACGATGACCGATCAGGACGGTAAACCGGTGGCGGTCAACGCGTTGAAAGACAAATGGTCGCTGCTGTTCTTCGGCTACACCTTCTGCCCCGACATCTGCCCGACCACCCTCGCCCAGCTGCGCCAGATCAAGAGCGAACTGCCGCCAGAGGCTGTGGATAAGTTGCAGATCATTCTGGTCAGCATCGACCCGAACCGCGACACGCCCCAGCAGCTCAAGCAGTACCTGGGCTACTTCGATCCGCAGTTCAAAGGCCTGACGGCTTCGTCGGTTGAAGACATTCAGAAACTGGCCAACGCGGTGAGCATTCCGTTCATTCCGGCGGATACCAATAAACCGAATTACACCGTCGATCACAGCGGCAACCTGGCGGTGATCGGGCCGGACGGGACGCAGCGCGGGTTCATTCGGGCGCCGTTGAACAACGTGAAATTGGTGGCGCAGTTGCCGGTGATGCTCAAGCGCAAATAGTTGTGCTGACACAGAACTAATGTGGGAGCGGGCTTGCTCGCTCCCACAAGGTCCGTATTCCAAGCATAAAAAACGGGGACGCAATCAATGCGTCCCCGTTTTTTATTGCTGTCAGATCAGAACGCCGGCAATACCGCGCCTTTGTACTTCTCGAGGATGAAGGCTTTCACTTCCGGGCTGTGCAGGGCAGCAATCAGCTTCTTCATCGCTTCGCTGTCCTTGTCGTCTGGACGGGCAACGAGGATGTTCACGTAAGGCGAGTCGTTGCCTTCGATGACGAGCGCGTCCTTGGACGGGTCAAGCTTGGCTTCCAGCGCGTAGTTGGTGTTGATCAGCGCCAGGTCAACCTGGGTCAGCACGCGCGGGATGGTCGCGGCTTCCAGTTCACGGAATTTCAGGTCCTTGGCGTTCTCGGTGATGTCTTTGACGGTCGACAGGATGTTGTTCGAATCCTTCAGCTTGATCAGGCCAGCCTTCGCCAGCAGCAACAGCGCACGGCCGCCATTGGTGGCGTCGTTCGGGATCACTACGTTGGCACCGCCTGGCAGCTCGGTCAGCGCTTTGTACTTGCTGGAGTAAGCACCCAGCGGTTCCAGGTGCACGCCGGCAACGGCCACCAGGTTGGTGCCCTTGGCCTTGTTGAATTCATCGAGGTACGGCTGGTGCTGGAAGAAGTTGGCGTCCAGACGTTTTTCGGCCACCTGCACGTTCGGCTGGATGTAGTCGGTGAAGACTTTGACCTTCAGGTCCACGCCTTCTTTGGCCAGGGCCGGTTTCACGAATTCGAGGATTTCTGCGTGCGGGACCGGGGTGGCCGCGACGGTCAGGGTTTCATTGGCCTGAGCAGAGAACGCTGCAACTGCTGCGAGCGCTACGAGTAATTTTTTCATTCAGCTAACTCCTTGTGGGTACTCGCTTGCGACGCCTGAATTCGGCGCCTGCCAGCGAATGGCCGGCTCATGTCTTATTTACGTGAACGCTTTATTTTCTGGAGAAATGGACTACCAATTTGTCGCCAACAGTCTGCAGAACCTGAACGATCACCAGCAGCAACATCACTGTCACTACCATCACATCAGGCTGGAAACGCTGGTAACCGAAACGGATCGCCAGGTCGCCCAAACCTCCCGCGCCGACCACACCCGCCATCGCCGTGTAGGACACCAGTGTAATGGCTGTCACCGTAATCGCGGCGAAGATGCCCGGGCGGGCTTCCGGCAGCAAGGCATTGGTGATGATCTGCCGGGTCGTCGCGCCCATGGCCTGGGTCGCCTCGATGATGCCGCGATCCACTTCACGCAGGGCGGTTTCCACCAGCCGCGCGAAGAATGGCGTAGCGCCCACCACCAGCGGTGGAATCGCACCGGCGACACCCAGGGACGTACCGGTGATCAACACCGTAAACGGAATCATCACGATCAGCAGAATGATGAACGGCAGCGAACGCAGGATGTTCACCACCAGCGACAGCATCGCGTAAACGCCTTTGGCTTCCAGCAACTGACGCGGGCTGCAGAGGAACAACAGCACGCCCAGGGGCAGGCCAAGCAAAACAGTGAACAACAGCGAACCGAAGAGCATCAGAAAGGTATCGCCGGTGGCCAGCCAGATTTCGAACCAGTCGATATTGACGAAGAAACTTGTCAGGACTTCCATCAGCGCAGCACCTCCATGTGGACGTCAGCTGCGGTGAAGTGGGCGAACGCCGCTTCCATGTCGCCACCGGTCACGGCCAGGGTCAACTGCCCGTAGGGCACGTCTTTAATGCGGTCGATACGACCGGCCAGGATGCTGTAGTCCACACCCGTTTCCCGGGCGACGGTACCCAGCAATGGCGCGTAGGTCGCTTCGCCCTGGAAGGTCAGACGCACGATGCGGCCTGGAACGTGAGCGAAGTCGTCGCGCTGTTCGCTTTCGTCGATCTGCTCGTCCTCTTGCACGAAGCGCTTGGTGGTCGGGTGCTTCGGATGCAGGAACACCTCGGCCACCGAACCTTGCTCGACGATCACGCCAGCGTCCATCACCGCGACCTGGTCGCAGACCCGGCGGATCACGTCCATCTCGTGGGTAATCAACACGATGGTGAGCTTCAGCTCGCGATTGATCTCGGCCAGCAATTGCAGGACCGACGCAGTGGTCTGCGGGTCCAGTGCGCTGGTGGCTTCGTCGCACAGCAGGATTTTCGGCTTGGTCGCCAGGGCGCGGGCGATGCCGACGCGCTGCTTCTGGCCACCGGACAATTGCGCCGGGTACTTCTTGGCGTGGTCGGACAGGCCGACCCGCTTCAGCAATTCGGCCACACGCCGGTCGATGTCGCTGCGCGACAGTTCACCGGCCAGGGTCAGTGGCAGCGCGACGTTGTCGGCCACGGTCTTGGACGCCAGCAAGTTGAAGTGCTGGAAAATCATCCCGACTTGCTGACGGAAACGTCGCAGGCTGTTGGCGTCGAGCGCGGTGACTTCTTCGCCGTCGACGAATATCTTGCCGCCACTGGACTCTTCCAGGCGATTGATCAGACGCAGCAGGGTACTTTTTCCCGCACCGGAATGGCCGATCAGACCGAAGACCTGACCGTTCTCAATCGTCAGACTGGTCGGATGCAGGGCGGGAATATCCTTACCGGCGACGCGGTAAGTTTTGTGGACGTTTTGAAACTCGATCACGTAGCGAACCTTGTGGGGCGCGTTGGAAAAGGGTCAGCGGTTAGCCGGGCGCGCATTTTAGCCTGTCCGTATAGAGGTTATTAGCATTTATTCCGCATTCAACCTTTCATTTGGCAATAACGCGATCAAAGGTTAGAAAAAAGGAACGGCGCAAAACGTCATCAGTCACTAATTAGGCAACTCGAAAACGCCCCCGGTCCGTGCCAGGGGTATTGCTCAAGAGTCCTGGCTACGGCGGGAATCGCAACGAGGAGTTTTGTCTGATGAGTACTAAAAAACCTGCCGCAACCAAAAGCGCACTGGCCGGGACCGATACCCCGGACCGCGGTAACACCAATGCCAAGCTCGACAGCCTGGAACAATTTCGCTCCGACGCCACTGAACAGGCCCTGCGCACCAACCAGGGCGTGAAAGTCTCGGACAACCAGAACACGTTGAAAGCCGGCGCCCGCGGGCCATCGTTGCTGGAAGATTTCATCATGCGTGAAAAGATCACGCACTTTGACCATGAGCGCATTCCCGAGCGCATCGTCCACGCCCGCGGCACCGGTGCTCACGGCTACTTCCAGAGCTATGAAACCCATTCCGTGCTGACCAAGGCCGGGTTCCTACAAGACCCAAGCCAAAAAACCCCGGTCTTCGTCCGCTTCTCCACGGTGCAGGGCCCTCGTGGGTCGGGCGATACCGTGCGGGACGTACGAGGTTTCGCGGTGAAGTTTTTCACCGACGAAGGCAACTTCGACCTGGTGGGCAATAACATGCCGGTGTTTTTCATTCAGGATGCGATCAAGTTTCCTGACTTCGTGCACGCGGTGAAACCCGAGCCGCACAATGAGATGCCCACCGGCGGTTCAGCTCACGATACCTTTTGGGATTTTGTCTCTCTGGTACCAGAGTCGGCGCACATGGTGATCTGGACCATGTCCGACCGGGCGATCCCGAAAAGCCTGCGCAGCATGCAAGGCTTCGGCGTGCACACCTTCCGCCTGATCAATGCCGAAGGTAAATCGCGCTTCGTCAAATTCCACTGGCGCCCCACGGCCGGGACCTGTTCGCTGGTGTGGGATGAAGCGCAGAAACTCGCCGGTAAAGACACGGATTGCCACCGTCGCGATCTCTGGGAGTCGATCGAGATGGGCGACTACCCGCAATGGGAACTGGGCGTACAGATCATCGAGGAGGAGAACGAACATAAATTCGACTTCGATATCCTCGACCCGACCAAGCTGATTCCGGAAGAACTGGTGCCGATCACCCCGTTGGGCAAGATGACCCTCAACCGTAACCCCGATAACTTCTTCGCCGAAACCGAACAGGTCGCCTTCTGCCCTGGGCATATCGTGCCGGGGATCGACTTTTCCAACGATCCATTGCTGCAAGGTCGATTGTTTTCCTACACCGATACGCAAATCAGCCGACTTGGCGGGCCGAACTTTCACGAAATCCCGATCAACCGCCCGGTCGCACCGTTCCACAATGGTCAACGGGACGCATTGCATCGCACCACCATCGACAAGGGCCGCGCGTCCTACGAGCCGAACTCCATTGATAGCGGTTGGCCGAAAGAAACACCGCCGGCAGCCCAGGATGGCGGCTTCGAAAGTTATCCAGAGCGCATCGACGCCAACAAGATCCGTCAGCGCAGCGAGTCATTCAGCGACCACTTCTCCCAGGCGCGGCTGTTTTTCCACAGCATGAGCAAGCACGAGCAGGAGCACATCATCTCGGCTTACAGCTTCGAGTTGGGCAAGGTTGAGCGGGCGTTCATCCGCACGCGCCAGGTGAATGAGATTCTGGCCAACATCGATCTGGAACTGGCTAAGCGTGTGGCGCAGAACCTTGGCCTGCCGGTACCGAAAGCGGGGACGGTCGAGGTGCGTAAGACCTCACTGGATCGCTCGCCGGCCCTGAGCCAGGCCAACTTGCTGCCGGCGGATATCAAAACCCGCAAAGTGGCAATCCTGGCAGCCAATGGCGTCGATGGTGCAGCGATTGATGCCATGAAGAAAGCGCTGAAGGCAGAAGGTGCGCACGCCAAACTGCTCGGCCCGACTTCTGCGCCTGTGACCACCGCCGATGGCAAAGCATTGCCGGTCGATGCGTCAATGGAAGGCTTGCCTTCGGTGGCCTTCGATGCGGTGTTTGTGCCCGGTGGCGCGGCGTCGATCAAGGCGCTAAGCACCGACGGGGTGGCGCTGCATTACCTGCTGGAGGCGTACAAGCACTTGAAGGCGATTGCACTGCAAGGCGAGGCCAAACAGTTGCTGGATGTGTTGAAGCTGGAGGCTGATGCGGGGTTGATCGTGGGCACGGATGCGAAGTTGATCAAACCGTTTTTTGCCGCGATTGGGCAGCATCGGGTGTGGGACAGGGAGCCGACAGCCAAGGCGATTCCGGCTTAAATATCTTTGGCGTTTGAAATGACGCTATCGCGAGCAAGCTCGCTCCCACAGGATTGAGGGTTGACCACAGATTTGTGATCACCCCATCCAATGTGGGAGCGAGCTTGCTCGCGATGCTTTTAGGGTTTGCGAGGACTCAGAACCATCTGCGCCGGCACGTTGCGCAGAATCTGCTTCTCCAGGTTCAGGTCAAAATCCGCATCGAGCTTCTTCACTCGCTTGGTCAGCAACGTGGTCAACCAAGGGAAGTCCTGGGTGCGTGGCGCCTGAATACTCACATCGCACTGGTAATTCACCACATCGGCGGCGATCGCATCCAGTTGACGACGAAGCTTGGTCATATCCGTCAGGTTCAATGCAACCGTGGTGCTTTCAGCCGTCGGATCAATGACCTTGGCCTGTGGCTTGGCTTCGGCAGCCATGAGCGCAGCTTCGGCTCTATCCAGCTCAGCTTTACGGGCATTAACGATGGCGTTGTTGACCCCACCGGTCAGCGCCGGAGCCTTGGGCATCAACGCCCGGGCGCGGCTCAGTGCAGTGGCAGCGGCATTCACATCGCCTTTTTGCAACACGATCTGACTGCGGCGCAGATAGGCTTCGGCCAGTTGCCGCTGGTATTGCACAAGGGATTGATCGTTGGGCGATTCGGCCTGCAAGGCTGCGAGTTGATCTTCGGCAGTCGCCAGCTCACTGCTGGCGAGGCTTTGTTCCAGCTGTGCGATGGCCGTGGCCCGTGCACCGGTGGCCTCGGTGGCCGCCGGTGGCGTGCTTTGGCAAGCGCCCAGTAGCAGCGAAAATGCAACAAGGAGCAGATAACGGGAGGCGAACGGCTTCATTCCTGCGACTCTCTATTTGCGCAAAAAACGAGCAAGTCTACACCCCTCGACGGGGCAGGACAAAACTCAGCAGAAACAGTGCGGCGGCCGTCACCACAATCGATGGGCCCGCCGGGGTGTCCTTGAACCACGACAGCGACAGCCCGCCACAGACCGCGAGCATGCCCAGCAGGCTCGCGCCCAGTGCCATCTGCTCCGGTGACCGGGCGTGACGTTGTGCCGCAGCCGCCGGGATGATCAGCAAGGACGTAATCAGCAACACACCGACGATTTTCATCGCCACAGCGATCACCACGGCAATCAACAACATCAGGGTCAGGCGCAACGCCGCCACCGGCAGACCTTCAACCCTGGCCAGTTCTTCATGCACCGTGATTGCCAGCAATGGCCGCCACAACGTCACCAGCAAGGCTAGAACAGCCGCGCTGCCGCCGAGTATCCAGGCCAGATCGGTCGGGCTGATCGCCAGCAAGTCGCCGAACAGATAAGCCATCAGGTCGATCCGCACTTCGTGCATGAAGCTTAGTACGACCAAGCCCAAAGAGAGCGTGCTCGGTGCGAGAATTCCCAAAAGCGTGTCGGACGCCAGCGGTTGGCGCTGTTGCAAGGTCACCAGCAACACCGCTAACAGCAGGCAGCCTACGGTGACCGCAACGGTCGGACTGACATCCAGCAGAAAACCCAGCGCCACGCCGAGTAGCGCGGCATGGGAAAGGGTGTCGCCGAAATAGGCCATGCGCCGCCAGACCACGAACGAACCCAGCGGGCCCGCGACCAATGCCAGGGCCAGACCTGCAAGCAGGGCGTAGAGCAGAAAATCAGCCATGCTTGCAGCTATCTCCGTGAACGTGGGTAGGGGCCGACGGGGCGGCGCTGACCACCGAGCCATGCAGGTCATGGGCGTGGTCGTGATGGTGGTGATAAATCGCCAGGTTTTGTGCGTTCTTTCCGAACAGCTCGACGAAAGCCGGATCACTGCTGACCTGCTCGGGATGCCCCGAGCAGCAAACGTGGCGGTTGAGGCAGACCACCTGGTCGGTGGTGCTCATCACCAGATGCAGGTCGTGGGACACCATCAACACGCCGCAACCGTGGCGGTCGCGCAATCGTGTAATCAGGCTGTAGAGCTCGGCCTGACCGGCCACATCGACGCCTTGCACAGGTTCATCGAGTACCAGCAATTCCGGCTCGCGCAGCAATGCCCGGGCCAGTAGCACCCGCTGCATTTCGCCTCCGGAAACACTTTGCACCGGGCTGTCGATCACCTGTTCGGCGCCGACTTCCTTGAGTGCCGCCAAGGCCATGGCGCGGTCCACGCCCGGCACCAGACGCAAAAAACGCAGCACCGACAGCGGCAGCGTCGGATCGACGTGAAGTTTTTGCGGCATGTAACCGACCCGCAGCTTCGGTTTGCGCCATACGCTGCCCCTGTCCGGCTTCAACAGACCGAGTACCGCGCGCACCAGCGTGGTCTTGCCGGCACCGTTAGGGCCGATCAGGGTGACGATCTGTCCGGGCTCGACGCTCAACTCGATGTTATCCAGCACGTTTTGCCCGGCAAAGGTGACAGCAACCTGCTCGAGGCGGATCAGCGCGTTGCTCATCAACCCCCCTGGCAACCTGAGCAGAGGCCGACCACTTCAACGGTCTGGCCTTCGACGACAAATCCGACATCCTTGGCGCTGCCGATGATCGCGTCGCTGATGGATTTCTGTTCGAGCTCAATGGCGGCGTGGCATTCGCGGCAAATCAGGAACTGGCCCTGATGGGCATGTTCCGGGTGATTGCAGCCGACGAAGGCGTTCAGCGAGGAGATGCGGTGTACCAGGCCGTTTTCCAGCAGAAAGTCCAGCGCACGGTACACGGTCGGCGGCGCCGCGCGGCGGCCGTCCTGCTCGCTGAGCACCGCGAGAATGTCATAGGCACCCAACGGTTTGTGGCTTTGCCATACCAGTTCCAGCACCCGCCGGCGCAAGGCGGTCAGGCGCAGGCCTTGACGTGCGCACAGAACATCGGCCTCAGACAATGCGCTATGGACGCAATGAGAGTGGTCGTGGGGACGGCTGGCAATCGGTGTTTTAGGCATGAGCGGCGACGAGTTTTGTGAGAGACGTTATTATGTTACCTGTTCTCGCCTCTTCGAGTGATCATCGTGTCCCGACTTTTTTCTATCTTTGTCGCATTTGTCGCCAGTTTTCTGCTGATGGGTTCAGCTCACGCCGAAGTCAAAGTTCTCACCAGTATCAAGCCTCTACAGCTGATTGCCGCTGCGGTGCAGGACGGTGTGGCGATTCCGGAAGTCTTGCTGCCGCCCGGCGCCTCCCCGCATAACTATGCCTTGCGCCCATCCGACGTACGGAAGGTGCAATCGGTCGATCTGGTGTACTGGATCGGTCCGGGCATGGAAGGTTTCCTGCCCCGCGTGCTGAATGGTCGTACGCTGCCCAGCGTCGCCGTGCAGGATTTACCGGGCCTGAAACTGCGACATTTCGCCGAAGATAGCCACTCCCACGCCGAAGAAGCCGACGAGCATGATCACGATCACCGTCCCGGCAGTCTGGACGCGCACTTGTGGCTTTCGCCGGTCAACGCCCGCGTCATCGCCACAAAAATGGCCGCAGACCTGAGCGCAGCCGATCCGACCAATGCCGCACGTTATCAGAGCAACCTCAAGGCGTTCGATGAGCGCCTGGATGCAATGGATCTTCGCTTGAAAGCGCGTCTGGCCGGCATCGCGGGCAAACCGTACTTCGTATTCCATGAGGCCTTCGACTACTTCGAAGACGCCTATGGCCTCAAGCACGCGGGCGTTTTCAGCGTCGCTGCCGAGGTCCAGCCCGGCGCCCAGCACGTCGCGGCGATGCGCGCTCGTTTGCAGGAAATCGGCAAGACCTGCGTGTTCAGCGAACCGCCTCTGCGTCCGCGCCTGGCGGAAACCCTGGTGGCGGGTCTGCCGGTGAAGCTGGCGGAACTGGACGCGCTGGGCGGGTACACGCCAGCGACCGCTCAGGGGTATGAGCAGGTGCTGGAGAAATTGGGGAGTGATTTGGCGGGGTGCCTGGAGTCGTTGTAATTCGAAAATTGCGGCGCCCCATTCGCGAGCAAGCCCGCTCCCACATGGACCGCATAAATCCTGTGGGAGCGGGCTTGCTCGCGAAGCTTTTAAAGGGCGAACGGCAGCGGCGTGCTGACCTTCTGCCGCTGCGCCAGTCGCTGCTGAAACTCCATCGGATCGTGAATCAGCACGTCCTGCCCGGCAAACGACTCGGCGGCGATCAACCGCGACAGCCAGAACCGCACACACGCTACCCGCAGCATGGTCGGCCACAACCCCGCCTCGGCCGCCGTGAACGGTCGCAGCGCTGCATAAGCGCCAAGCAATGCCCTCGCCCGCGGCCCGTCGATCAACCCGCTTTCGTCCGAACACCAGTCGTTCAAGGCGATCGCCACGTCGTAGAGCATCGGCCCCGAACAGGCGTTGTAGAAGTCGATCAACCCGGTCAGGTGAGTGCCTTCAAACATCGCGTTATCGCGGAACAGGTCGGCGTGGATGTTGGCTCGCGGCAGCGCCAGAATTTTCGTCTTCTGCTGTGTGATTTCGTCCAGAGCCCGTTGCAGCAGATCGCTTTGCTCGGCATTGAGGTGCGACAGCAACTGCGTGCCCTCTTCCAGCATCCAGTCCAGGCCGCGATCGGTCTTGCGCTTGATCATATTGGCCTGGGTCGCCAGATGCAGATGGCCGAGCAACTCGCCCACCTGAGCGCAATGCTGCGCATTGGCTTCCTTGATGTGCTTGCCGGCCAGACGCGGCTGCAACAGCGCAGGTTTGCCGGCCAGTTCGCGCAAGGCGACGCCGTCGGTGGTGCGCAAGGCATAAGGCACTGGCAGGTCGGCGTCATGCAGCACGTCGAGCAACTCGATGAAGAATGGCATTTCCTGAACCGGACCACGCTCAACCAGGGTCAGGACAAATTCGCCCTGCTCCAGGCTGATGAAGAAATTGGTGTTTTCGCTACCGGCGGCAATCCCCTGGAAATCAAGCAGGCGGCCGAGCCCGTAAGGGGCGAGAAAGGTTTCCAGCTCGGGCCGAGCCAGCGGGGTGAACACAGACATGTTTGAACTGCCAGTACGGGCGCCGCTGCTTGAGCCAGCGCCGATTGAAATTAAGAAGCTACTTCCACTCAAAAATCTTCCACGACGGAATCAGCATATCCGGCTGATCCGAGCGGATGTAGTTTGCATCGGTCCCGTCAGCGCGCACCAGAAAATACGGCGGTGCGCCCTTCGGCGTGACCTTGATCGCGTACAGGAAACCGTTTTGGCGGTACTCCTGGATGGTTTTGTCCCCTTCCGTGCGGATCGTGACTTCTGGCTCCGGTGTCGGTGCATCGTCCGCCGCCATGACGGCCAACGGAACGGATGCAAACAACCCAGCCAGCAACAGGCGATTTAGTGTGCGCATGATAACCTTGTCCCTTTGTCGTCAACGGTCCCGCTATTCTAGCGCCGGACCCGCCGAAAAGGTTGATCCTGCTCATGAGCCAAGCCCCCCTCGTCCTGGTGGACGGTTCTTCTTACCTGTACCGCGCCTTTCACGCCCTGCCGCCGCTGACCACTTCCAAAGGTTTGCCGACCGGTGCGGTCAAAGGCGTGCTGAACATGCTCAAGAGTCTGCGCAAGCAGTACCCCGAAAGTCCGTTCGCCGTGGTGTTCGACGCCAAGGGTGGGACTTTTCGCGATGACATGTACGCCGAATACAAGGCCAACCGCCCGAGCATGCCCGACGATATGCGTGTTCAGATCGAGCCGCTGCACCAAAGCGTGATCGCCCTGGGCTTTCCACTGTTGTGCGTCGAAGGCGTCGAAGCCGATGATGTGATCGGCACCCTGGCCCGCAGCAGCGCGGCGGCCGACCGCCCGGTGGTGATCTCCACCGGCGACAAGGACATGGCGCAGCTGGTCGACGGCCACATTACCTTGGTCAATACCATGACCGGTAGCGCGCTGGACGTGGAGGGCGTGAAGGAGAAATTCGGCGTCGCTCCCGAGCAGATCATCGATTACCTGGCACTCATGGGCGATTCTTCCGACAACATTCCGGGCGTTCCGGGCATTGGCCCGAAGACCGCTTCCGGCCTGTTGGTCGGCGTGAACGGCGGCCTGACCGAGCTCTATGCACAGCTCGACATCGTCCCGACCCTGCCGATTCGCGGGGCCAAAACCCTGCCAGCCAAGCTCGAAGAGCACAAGGAGATGGCGTTTCTCTCCTATCAATTGGCAACCATCAAGATCGACGTGCCGCTGGATATCGGCCTCGACGACCTGCAAATGGGCAACCCGGATCACGACAAACTCGCCGAGCTCTATACCCTGCTGGAGTTCAAGAGCTGGTTCGAAGAGAACCAGCGCGACGCCAAGCGTTCCGGTCAGGAAGTCGCCGCTCCGGTGGCTGAAGAAGCGGCCGTCGATACCGAACTCAAGTACACCACCATCCTCACCCAGGCTGATTTCGACCTGTGGCTGAAGAAGCTCAACGACGCCAAGTTGATTGCCTTCGACACCGAAACCACCGGCATCGATGCGCAGCAGGCACAACTGGTGGGCCTGTCTTTCGCTGTACAAGCCAACGAAGCGGCCTACATCCCGCTGACCCATTCCTACATGGGCGTGCAGGATCAGCTCGATCGCGACACCGTGCTGCGCGCGCTGAAGCCGATCCTGGAAGACCCGAGAAAACTCAAGGTTGGCCAGCACGCCAAGTTCGACATGAACATCCTGGCCAACTGCGCTATCGGTGGCGATCAGAGCTGCGGCATCACCGTGCAAGGCGTCGCTTTCGACACAATGCTCGAATCCTACGTGCTGGACTCCACCGCGACCCGCCACGACATGGACAGCCTGGCGTTCAAGTACCTGAATCACACCACTACCAGTTTTCAGGACATCGCCGGCAAGGGCGCCAAGCAGCTGACGTTCGATCAGATATCCCTGGAACTGGCCGGGCCTTACGCTGCCGAAGACGCCGACGTAACGCTGCGCCTGCATCAAACCCTGCTGGAAAAACTCAACGCCATCCCGAGCCTGAGCAAGGTCCTGAGCGAAATCGAAATGCCGTTGGTGCCGGTGCTGGCACGGATTGAACGCCAAGGCGCGCTGGTCGATGCCAACCTGCTGGGCATTCAGAGCGTCGAACTGGGCGAGAAAATGGTCGCCCTCGAGCGTGAGGCGTTCGCCATTGCCGGGGAAGAATTCAACCTCGGCTCGCCAAAGCAATTGGGCGTGATCCTGTACGAAAAACTCGGCCTGCCAATCCTCAGCAAAACCGCCAAGGGCCAGGCGTCCACCGCCGAAGCCGTGCTGGCGGAACTGGCTGAACAGGATTTCCCGCTGCCCAAAGTGCTGATGCAGTACCGCTCGATGAGCAAGCTGAAAAGCACCTACACCGATCGCCTGCCAGAGCAGATCAACCCGCGCACCGGGCGAATTCACACCTCTTACCACCAAGCCGTAGCGGCGACCGGGCGTTTGTCGTCCAGCGATCCAAACCTGCAGAACATTCCGATCCGCACCGCTGAAGGGCGTCGGATTCGTCAGGCGTTCGTCGCGCCAAAAGGCTACAAGCTGCTGGCAGCGGACTATTCGCAAATCGAACTGCGAATCATGGCTCACCTGGCCAAGGACGAAGGTTTGCTGCACGCATTCCGCAACGATCTGGACGTGCACAAGGCCACTGCCGCCGAAGTTTTCGGCGTTGAACTGGCAGCGGTCACCACTGATCAGCGTCGTAGCGCCAAGGCGATCAACTTCGGCTTGATCTACGGCATGAGCGCGTTTGGCCTGGCCAAACAGATTGGTGTTGATCGCAAGCAATCCCAGGCCTACATCGACCGTTACTTCGCCCGTTACCCAGGCGTGCTGGAATACATGGAGCGCACCCGTGCCCAGGCTGCCGAACAAGGTTTCGTCGAGACCATCTTCGGTCGTCGCTTGTACCTGCCGGAAATCAACGCGAAAAACCCGGCCCTGCGCAAAGGTGCCGAACGCACGGCGATCAACGCCCCGATGCAAGGCACCGCGGCGGACATCATCAAGAAAGCCATGATTGCCGTGGATAGCTGGCTGACAGCATCAGGCCTCGACGCCAAAGTCATCCTGCAGGTGCACGATGAATTGGTTCTGGAGGTGCGTGAAGATTTGGTCGACCAGGTCCGTGATGAAATTCGCGTGCACATGAGCGATGCAGCGAAGCTTGATGTGCCGCTGTTGGTCGAGGTTGGCGTAGGAAATAACTGGGATGAGGCTCACTGAGCCGTGTGAAAAGGCGTTTTCCGCTGCGGCATAGTGCCGCAGCAGAAAGGACGAAGGGCTCTTAGTTCGGAAAATGCGCTGGGCTATTCCAAAGGCTTTTTAAAAAATTCTGAACTAATCTCCTGAATCGCCACTCAGAGTTACTGAATGGGTGGTGAAGCCCTTCGATGCTCCTAATGTTGTGTTAAGTGTTGGCAGATATCTGGACCCCGCCCTAGCGGTCCGGAACTTGAACCCCGGAACTTCCCCCTCCCCATAAGAAGTCCGGGGTTTTTTTTGCCCGCGGTTTTTGCAAATGGCTTACTCCGCGAGCTCGGCGCCCTTGTCCGCCAGTTCCATCCAACCCGCCAGTACAGTGTAGGCGTCTTCCAGGCCCATGCGTTTTGGCGCCGAGAACAACTGGATGCTGATCGCATCTCCCCAACCCTTGCGGATGTCTGCCTGAACCTTGAGCAGGACGTTTTTCGCCGCGCCGTAGGTCAGCTTGTCGGATTTGGTCAGCAAAATGTGCATCGGCATGCCGCTGGCGACAGCCCAGTCGAGCATCAGCAGGTCGAAGTCGGTCATTGGATGACGGATGTCCATCATCAAGATCAGACCCTTCAAACTCTCCCGACCACCCAGATAGGCTTCCAGGTGACGCTGCCAGTGCAGCTTCAACGGGATAGGCACTTTCGCGTAACCGTAACCCGGCAGGTCGACCAGACGACGATCATCGTCTAGCTTGAAGAAGTTCAAGAGCTGCGTGCGACCCGGAGTTTTCGAGGTCCGCGCAAGGCTGGCGTGCGTCAGGGTGTTCAGCGCACTGGACTTGCCGGCGTTGGAACGCCCGGCGAAGGCCACTTCAAAGCCTTCGTCGTCGGGACATTGATCGACTTTGGCAGCGCTGAGCATGAAGGTGGACTGTTGGCACAGGCCGAGGATGGGGTTCTTGAGTTGCATGGGATTTCCGATGTGGGCGGCGCCGGGAATGGACGCGGCGAGCAGTGTCGTTTCCGTTTCAGTGACGCCAGTATATAATGCCGCAGATTTTGTGTGCGCTTTGTCCCAGCGTAGGATGAAGTTCACGAGAGCGATTGACCTTGATTGCGCACTAGAACGCAGAACGCTCTCAACCCTGAAAAGGTCGTTTTATGACGAAATGGCTGCTAGCTGCCGGTGTCTTGATGCCGCTTTACAGCGCTCAGGCTACACAGGATCCGGAAGCTGTGTACAACCGTGTTTGTGGTGCCTGTCATTCCGGCCAACTACCCATAGCGCCCAAAAAGGGCGATCAGGATGCTTGGACGCCGAGGTTGGCGAAAGGTATGGAGACGCTGGTGCAACACGTGACCCAGGGTTTCAAGGCGATGCCGCCGCGTGGTTTGTGCATGGACTGCAGTGCCGAGGATTACCAAGCAATCATCCAGTGGATGAGCGAGTGATCCCGGTCCATAACTCTTTAACCCTTAGCCGTAGTTGGATTAGCTGATGAACAAATTGATCGTGAGTCTGCTGTTGACCGTGGGGATCTCCGGCATTGCCCATGCTGCAGGTGATGCGACTGCTGGTCAGGCGAAAGCCGCAGTATGTGGCGCCTGTCATGGCCCGGATGGCAACAGTATGGCGCCTAACTTTCCGAAACTGGCAGGCCAGGGCGAGCGTTATCTGAACAAGCAGCTACACGACATCAAGTCCGGCAAACGCACGGTACTGGAAATGACCGGCCTGCTGACCAACCTGAGCGATCAGGATCTGGCCGATATCGCCGCCTACTTCGCCAGCCAGAAAGGCAGCGTTGGCGCCGCCGACCCGAAAGTCGTTTCTCGCGGTGAAGCATTGTTCCGCGGCGGCGATCTGGCCAAGGGCCTGCCAGCCTGCACCGGTTGCCACTCGCCAAATGGCGCGGGCAACGCAGCCGCCGGCTTCCCGCACCTGGGCGGCCAGCACGCTCAGTATGTAGCCAAGCAACTGACCGACTTCCGCAAGGAAGAAGGGGGTCGCAGCAACGATGGCGACACCAAAACCATGCAGACCATTGCAAAAAGGCTGAGCGACGAAGATATCGCAGCAGTGTCCAGCTACATTCAAGGCCTGCACTAAGGCCGGCGAATCGGGCGTCGCGCGAGGCTTACATCTCCTGCAACGTTAACGCTCTATTAATCCGTCGCAGCAAGTATAAAAAGGGTGGCTTAGGCCGCCCTTTTTTGTGGCCGCTGCCGTTACACTACAGAACTCAAGCCCGCCAGTACCTGTCTGAAAACAGGTCGCGCGAGGCGACCAAAATTGTCCAGGAGTAAAGCATGCGTAATCTGATCATCAGCGCCGCACTCGTCGCTGCCAGCCTGTTCGGCATGACCGCCCAAGCGGCTGAAGCACCCGCAGCGCCTTATGTCGAATTGAGCAATCCCGTCCCGGTAGCGGTGCCTGGCAAGATCGAAGTGGTGGAGCTGTTCTGGTACGGCTGCCCGCACTGCTACGCTTTCGAACCCGTGATCAATCCATGGGTTGAGAAACTGCCTTCCGACGTGAACTTCGTCCGCATTCCGGCCATGTTCGGCGGCCCGTGGAACGCACACGGCCAGATGTTCCTGACCCTTGAAGCCATGGGCGTCGAAAACAAGGTTCACGCTGCGGTGTTCAACGCAATTCAAAAAGAACACAAGAAGCTGGTCGACAAGAATGAAATGGCAGACTTCCTGGCCACTCAGGGCGTAGACAAGGACAAGTTCCTGGCCACCTTCGACTCCTTCGCCATCAAGGGCCAGATCGTCAAGGCCACTGAACTGGCCAAAAAGTACGAAATCTCCGGCGTTCCGACCATGATCGTCAACGGCAAGTATCGCTTCGACGTGGGCTCTGCCGGCGGCGCCGAGCAAGCATTGCAACTGGCCGACAAGCTGATCGACAAAGAGCGAGCGGCTAGCAAGGCTGCTGCCAACTAAGCGCGGCGACTGCCATGCGCCGCTGGGGTACTGAACGCGTCGTTGGCCTGCATGATCCGCGGGTCAACGAGCATCATCTGGAGTCGACGGGCCTGCCCGCAGACAGTCGTCTGCGCTTGCTCAGTTTCAATATCCAGGTTGGCATCAGTACCGAGCGCTATCACCACTACCTGACCCGAGGCTGGCAGCATCTGTTGCCGCACACCGGGCGTGCCGACAATCTGCAAAAGATCGGCAATTTGCTGGGCGACTTCGATCTGGTCGCCTTGCAGGAAGCCGATGGCGGCAGCTTGCGATCAGGCTACGTCAACCAGGTCGAACACCTGGCCCAGCTCGGCGCATTCCCCTACTGGTATCAACAACTCAATCGCAATCTCGGACGCCTCGGCCAGCACAGCAATGGTGTGCTCAGCCGCCTCCGTCCGTGGGCGATTGAAGATCATCCGCTACCGGGGCCCAAGGGTCGCGGGGCGATTCTGGTGCGCTTTGGCGAAGGTCCTGAGGCGCTGGTGGTGGTCATGATGCACCTGGCACTGGGCGCTCGCGCCCGCAGCATGCAACTGGCTTACATCCGCGAGTTGATCGGCGGCTATAAACACCAGGTGCTGATGGGCGACATGAATACCCATGCCAGTGACTTGCTGCAAAACTCCCCGTTGCGTGACCTCGGCCTGCTCGCGCCGCAACTGGAAGCGACGTTCCCTAGCTGGCGCCCGCAGCGCTGTCTGGACCATATTCTGCTGAGCCCCACCCTGACCCTTGAAAAGGTCGAGGTGCTGGCACAACCCATTTCCGATCACCTGCCGGTCGCGGTAGAGATTCGTCTGCCGGGTTCGCTCACGGCCGATGCATTGCCCGCGTTGAGTCCTGCCCCTCGCGGATCCCATGAATGAGCGACGAAGCACAGCGCTGGAAAGAGAAATACCTCAAGAGCATCGAACAACAGGAAAAGCTCGAACGTCGATGGGACGCCCGGCTCGATCTGCTGCGTCGTGGCCTGGTGCGCAGCACGCTGGCAGCCGAGGGCACCGACCGCGTCGTTGACCAATGCATGAAGGAAATGCGTGAAGTCGTGCGCACCGACGACATGGACGCCGGCCTGGCCGCCCTGCTTCCGCGGCTGGAAAAAGCCGTGCTCGACTCCGAACAACGCCGGGAAACCCGGGTTAATCAGACCAGCGCTGCATTGACCGCGCTGGTCTCGCAGCTGCAAACATTACCGCTGCCCCGCGAAGTAAGCCGGCCGCTGAAAAACTTCGCCAAGCATCTGGAGGCAAGAGTCGGGCAGGCGCGCGAAATTCCGTTGCTGCTCAGCGAACTGAGCGGCCTGCAAGGCAAAGCCCTGAATCAGCTTGAAAACCCGGCAGAACCCGGTCGCCCTGGTTTGCTGCAGCGACTGTTTGGTAGCCGTGAAGCGGATGAAGCGGCATCACAGATTGCCTCCGGCACCTTCCCGACAACCGCCCCGCAGCCAGCCGAAGCGGTTGCTGTGCCTCATGCCGAGACACCACAGGTAACCGTCGATCTCGCTCCAGAGATCGATAAGCCGCAAGTGGCGGTCGCACAAGTTGCCGCGCCCGCTACTGCATCCGAGCCAACGACGATCGAGGCTCCACCCGCAGCAGCGCCTTCTCCTACAGTTGTAGCGTTTGTCCCGCCGGTGCTTGAGCCGGAGCGAGCACGCGCCCAGACTCCAGAGACGCAACCGCAACCGGACATAGAACATCCAGAAGAACCCGCTCCATCAATCATCGAGCCAGAAATTCAGGCTCAACCGGCTATCAATCCCGACGAACTGACCCCGGTGGTCTATCTCGACAGCCTGCCGTTGCCCCCGGCCCTGGCCGAAGTGTTGGCAGCCGTAGACACTGAACAATCCGAGCCGGATGTTCTCTACGCCCTGCCGGACTCACCCGAGCCGTCCTACAGCTCGGTGGCCAAGCATATCGAAGACACGCTACTGGGCCTGCTCGACGACCTGACGCTGCCCGAGCGTCATCGTCCGCAAGCCGAAGCGATGCGTGATCGCCTGCAAAACGGTTTGAATTGGTACGAACTGCTGCCAATCCTCGACGATCTGGCAACCTTGATGCTGGCAATCACCGACAGTGGCCAGCATGAATTCGAAGCCTACTTGCAACAGCTAAACGAACGCCTCGAGTCATTCCAAAGCAACTTGCAAGCCGCCAGCGAAGGCCATGCCGACAACCGTTCCGCCGCACGTGAGATGGACACGCAGATCCGCGAGCAGGTCGACGGCTTACAGAGCAGCATGCAGGAAGCCGCCGACCTGGACGATCTCAAGCACGTCCTGGAAAACCATCTGGAAGGCCTGCTCGGCACCATGGACCAGCACCAGAAACAGCGTGACGAGCGCGAGCAGGAAGTCGCAGCCCGCCTCCATGGTCTGGCCGAACGCGTTGCGCACATGGAGCAGGAAGCCCTGGGCTACCGCGAGCATCTTGAAGAGCAGCGTCAGAAGGCGTTGATCGACCCGCTGACCGGCCTGCCTAACCGGGCCGCCTGGAGCGAACGGCTGGATCACGAAATCAACCAATGGCAGCAACACGACAACACCCTGTTGCTGGCAATGCTCGACCTCGACCATTTCAAACGCATTAACGATAACTATGGCCACCTGGCGGGCGACAAAGTACTGAAAATCATTGCCAGCGTGCTACGCAAGCGCCTGCGTGGGACGGATTTCATCGCCCGGTTCGGCGGTGAGGAGTTTGTCCTGTTGATGCCAGACACAGTGCCAGCTGCTGGTGCGAAACTGCTGGAAAAGCTGCGCGCCTCGATCGAAGCCTGCCCTTTCCACTTCAAGGGCGAGCCAGTAACCATCACCATTTCCATGGGCCTGACTGCATTCAAACCCGGCGAACATAGCGATCTGGTCCTTAAAAGAGCCGATCAGGCTCTATATCGCGCGAAACATGCCGGCCGTAACCAAGTGGCACTGGGCTGACGGTCAATTGTTCCATTTTGTTTAAAACTTCGCGTCGGCCTTCTGCGCGCAAGACAGTACGTTACACTGTTGCATTACTGTCTTGCGTGTATTGCCTTCTGCCATGAAATACTTAGCTCTCATCGTGTCGCTGACTCTGTTGGCCGGTTGTGCCAGCGGCCCCCGGTTCGACACCCGTCACCCTTCAGCCAATTACGACAGCCGCATTCAGTTCGTGGTGGTGCACTACACCAACGCTTCACTGGAACGCTCGCTGCAACTGCTGACCCACGGCGACGTCAGCAGCCACTATCTGATTGGCGACGACAAGGGCGCCACCATCTACAAGCTGATGGATGAAAACCTCCGAGCCTGGCACGCCGGGGAAAGCGAATGGCAGGGCCGGACCTGGTTGAACTCCAGCTCCATCGGTATCGAAATCGTCAATCCGGGTTTTAAAGACACCCCTACCGGGCGCCTTTGGTACCCCTACAGCGAAGACCAGGTCCAGTCCCTGATCGTCCTGCTCAAGGACATCAGCAAGCGTTACGCCATCAATCCCCGCAGCATCATCGGCCACAGCGACATCGCCCCGCTGCGCAAGCTTGATCCGGGGCCGCTGTTCCCCTGGAAGCGTCTGGCTGCCGAAGGCCTGGGAATCTGGCCGAACGAGCAGGCCGTAACGCGTCAACAAGCACAGTTCGAAGTACAACTGCCAACCATCAGCTGGTTTCAGGCACAGCTGGCCCGCGCGGGTTATCCCACGCCGCAAACCGGCGAACTGGATGTTGCGACACGTCATGTGATTGCGGCCTTCCAGATGCATTTCCGACCGTCACGTTTCGACGGCACCCCGGATGCGCAAACCGCGGCGCTTCTACAAGTCTTGAACCAGACAAAATAATGACGCCCGCCCGACGGTCAGGGCTTTTTTTCCAATCAGCAGCTATAACTCATTGGTAATTCTTCGGATATTCCCTATGCCTGCTGCTCGAGAGAAACTACGTAGTTGGTTCTTTCGCCCTTGGTTTTTGGCGATACTGGCTGCTGCCTTGAGCGCGACACTTCTGATGGCCGGCAGTCTGTTCGTGGCCATGCATCAAGTCGAGCAGAGCGAAAGCGAAGAAATGAACGCCCAGGGCGAGCGCTTCCTTGCTCGTCTGGAGCAACTTTTCGGGCAGTTGCGTGAAAGCCTCGACGACCTGGAAGCCCAGCCGTTACGCGGCTGCGATGACGAAATGATCGCGACCTTGCAACAGGTCAGCTTCAATTATCGCTTCGTTTACGAAGCCGCTTATATGGACGCCTCGCGGATCTGTTCCAACCGCCCCCGCCAGGAAGGGCTGTCGATGATAAGGCCGCCAGACATCAAGGGGCCGACCTACAGCTACTGGCTGAACACCACCACCGAACCCGATGAAAACCGCGCCGCGCTGATGCTCGGGCGCGGCAATTTTCGTGTCGCGACGTCTCGCGGGCATTTGACCGACATGGTCGACTTGCCACCGGGAAGCAGCCTGCTGGTGGTGCTCGACCATGGTACGCGCGCGATTCCGGTACTGGGTGTCTCGCAGACTTGGCCACCAACCGAACCCTGGCCCCCGAAAAGCCTCGACGCGCTACAAGTGACACATTCCCGCTTGATTTACCGCATGCCCACCAACAATCCGGAATACCAATTGGTGCTGATCAGCCCGCGCACCGGCATGCATGTGCCCGCAGTCTGGTGGTGGTTGCTGCCGGCCAGCCTGGCACTCGCCTTATGCGTGGGTTTTCTGGTGCTTCTGCTGGTGCGCCAGCGACAGTCGCTGGACGCCGAACTGAGTGGTGCCATACGACGAGGCGAATTGCAGGTGCTGTATCAACCGATCTTCGACCTCGACAGCCGTAACTGTGTCGGGGCAGAAGCCTTGCTGCGCTGGCGAAGGCCGGACGGCACCCTGACCAGCCCCGACCTGTTTATTCCGATGGCGGAGAACACCGGCCAGATCCGCCAGATGACCGACTTCGTCCTGCAACGCCTGCTTGAGCAGCTAGGTCAATTGTTGCGAGCCAATCCGCAACTTTACATCTCGGTCAACCTGGCGGCCTGCGACGTCATGGTGCCGCGTATCGGTCAGGTAATGGCGCGACTGCTGACCTTGCACCGCGTCGCGGCAAAGCAAATTGCCTTTGAAGTCACCGAACGGGGATTGATCGATGTCGTGGTAGCCCGGGAAAACCTGCAAGCCTTGCGGGACGTCGGGCATCAGGTGCTGATTGATGACTTTGGCACCGGCTATTGCAGCCTCGCCTATCTGCAAACCCTGCCAGTCGATTGCCTGAAAATCGACAAGGCGTTTATCGATGCGCTGGGTCATGACGCTGCAAGTAGCGGTGTCGCCCCGCACATCATTCACATGGCCCAGGCCCTGAAACTCAAAGTGATTGCCGAAGGCATCGAACTTGAATCCCAGGCGGCGCTCCTGAGCAGTGAAGGCGTGAAGTTCGGTCAGGGTTGGCTATTCGCCCATGCGTTGAGTGCGGTGCAGTTCATCGAGCTGATTACCCGTGGTCGCCGATTGGCTGCCCGACGTCTCGATGACGAAGCCTGAAGCCGCTGCGGCTTAAACCGACAGCGCCATATAGAACTGAGTACCCTGCCCTGGCCGCGAATAAACACCCATCCGACCGCCGTGCAACTGCACGATTTCCTTACACAGTGCCAGACCGAGTCCGGCACCGCCCTTCTTGCGACCGACCTGTACAAAGGGTTCGAAAATCCGCCCCTGCTGACCATAGGCAATGCCTTCGCCGTTGTCCTCGACGCTGATAATCACTCGTTCCCCATGGCGTCGAGCCTGCAAACGTATTTGCCCGCCGGAAGTGGTGTGGCGCAATGCGTTGTCGATCAGGTTATCGAGCACCCGGTCCAGCTGCGGCTGATCGGCCTGCAATCGCGGTAATGGCCCTTGCACTTCCACCAGCAGGTCGATGCCCTGCTCTTCTGCAGGGCCGGCAAAACGTGCCCGGGCCTGCTCCAGCAAATCCTCGATGGCGCACGGCGCCAACGTGAGTTTCTGCAATCCGTTCTGGTAGCGGGAGAAGTTCAGCAGGTCGTTGATCAACTGCATCAAGCGCTGCATCTCTTCATTCACGGTGTCCAGCAGGTCAGCTTCACGCGAGTCCTTGGCAAAGTGGGCGCGCTCGCGGAACAGGCCGAATGCCATATGCATCCCGGTAACCGGCGTTCGCAATTCATGGGAGGCGCGCAGCACGAACTCGCTGCGCACCCGCTCAAACGCCCGCTGTTCGGTGACGTCATGCAGCACCATCACGGCGCCGAGAATATGACCTTGTGTATGGCTGACCGGCGTCAGGCTAAAGGTCAGCAACCGAGACTCACCGTCGACCTCAATACTCAGGTCCTCAGGCGCCCGCTCCAGGGTGCCGCCGCGCAGCACCAGTTGCAGCTGATCATCGAGCTCGGGACGCTCAAGCGCCGTACCCAGACCTTGACCGAGACGATCACTGTCCCAACCCAACTGACGCTGCGCTACTGGGTTGAGGTGTTCCAAACGACCATCGCGGTCAATCATCAACAGCCCATCGTCGATACTGTCGAGCACGGCCTGCAAACGCTGCTGGCCTGCGAGCAGTTCATCGACATTGGTGGCCTGATGCTCGCGCAGGGCCTCGGCCATGATCCCGAAGCGCTTGGTCAGCTGGTTCATTTCCATGGCCGAGGAAATCGGTAGCGTCACTTCGAAATTGCCTTGGCCGATGTTGTCCGCCGCCTGGGCCAGGGCCTCGATCGGTTCACCAAAACGTCGAGCGATAGCGTGGGCGGTGACGAAGCCGATGATCAGCACCGCCAGCCCCACCAGCCCGAGCAGACCGGCAACCAGCAGCGCCCTCTCCCGAGTCTGCCGTTCGGTGGCATTGATGTTATCCAGCGCACGCTGTTGCTCGACGATCAAACCATTGCGCAGCGCATTGAATTTTTCGGTGAGTTCTTTGTTGCCACTCAACACCTGTGTCGAGTCACGTGACAGGTCGTACGCCTGTAGAAAGCTCAGGTAGTCAGTCTTGGCCTGTTCGAAACCGTGCTGGCGCTCATCGCCAGCCTGGGCATGGACAATGCCGTCATCAAGCAACTGAAAATAGTGCTGCTTGGACGCCTCAAACGCTGGAGGATCCGGCTTCTCGCTGAGCATGATCATCAGCTGATCGCCCAAGGTCTGACGCAATTTCAGTCCCAGGTCGAGCGTGACGAAATTATTGCGAATCAGCGCTTCCTGGGAACTCGCCATCTGCATCACGCTGACCAGCCCGAGCAACAGCCCCAGCAGCGCCACGGTGATCAGTGCGGAAATACTCAGAAACAGCCGCGTGCGCAACTTCATCGCCAGTTTCATCGCAGACAGCTCACAAGTTGTACTGCTTGCGTTTTCGGTACAACGTCGAGGCATCGATACCCAGGGTCTTGGCGGCCTGGTCCAGCGTATCTGCAGTGGCGAGGACCGCTCCGATGTGGGCTTTTTCCAATTCATCCAGACTCAGCGCAGCGCCGATGCGAGGTGCGTTGTTGACCGGGGTTTCAGCCATGCCCAAGTGACTGATCTCGACCCGTTCCTGTGGACAAATGATGCTTGCCCGCTCCACAACGTTGCGCAGTTCGCGAATATTCCCCGGCCAGCGGTAGCCGAGCAGTGCTTCACGGGCTTCGTCACTGAAGCCCCGAGCCGGACGCGCGTATTCCTTGACGAAACGGGCCAGAAAGCGATCGGCCAGGGTCAGAATATCTTCCCTGCGTTCGCGCAGTGGTGGCAGATGCAGGGTGATCACGTTCAGGCGGTAGAGCAAATCTTCACGGAAACGGCCGTCGCGCACCATGTCTTCGAGGTTCTGGTTAGTGGCCGCGAGGATGCGCACATCGGCGCGGCGGGTGACCGGGTCGCCCACCCGTTCGTATTCTTTATCCTGGATGAAACGCAGCAGTTTAGGTTGCAAAACCAACGGAAAATCGCCGATCTCGTCCAGAAACAGCGTCCCACCGTCGGCCTGATTGACACGACCGAGAGTACTTTCGCTGGCCCCGGTGAACGCGCCACGGCTGTGGCCGAAGAGCTCGCTTTCCATGAGTTCGGCGGTCAGGGACGGGCAGTTGATCGTGATGCAGGATTTCTTCGCGCGCTTGCTCCAGCCGTGAATGGCCTGGGACAGTTCGCCTTTACCGGTGCCGGACTCGCCGAGAATCAAAATATTGGCATCGGTGCTGGCCACCTGGCGGGCGGTTTCGAGCACGACTTTCATCGCCGGGCTGTGAGAGTCGAGTCCATCCTTGGGTTTGCGCACTTCGCCTTCAAGGGCTTCCAGACGTGCCGACAGTTGCCGCACTTCCAGCTGCTTGGCGGTGGCCAGGCGCAATTGGTCGGGGCTGCAAGGCTTGACCAGATAGTCGGCGGCCCCGGCCTGAATGGCATCCACGGCAGTGTCCACGGCCGAATGAGCGGTGACGATCACCACCCTCATCCACGGCGCCTGAATGCGCATTTGGGCCAGCACATCGAGGCCATTGTCTTCACCCAGACGCAGGTCGAGGAAGCACAGGTCGAAGACTTGGCGCTGAAGCAATGCATCAGCCTGAGCGGCGCTGTTGGCGGTAGCGACGCTGTAGCCTTCATCTTCGAGGCAATAACGGAAAGTACGCAGGATGGCGGACTCATCGTCCACCAGCAGAATGCGGCCTTGATGCTCAGTGGCTGATTCCATTTTCCTACGCTCCTTAATGAATGATCTTGGTTAGTCCCGGAAAAATCGGGCAAGTTGCATGGTTGATTCTGGTCGATTCCAGCCACAGCAGCGTAGCTCTCTCCTCACCCTACGGCTAATCGCCTGATTTTGTTGTTTTTTTATCAGATAGCCGGTTCGCAGGCGATTGCTGGTGTCCCCTTGTGACATCCACGCCCTCCTCGCAATTCAAAAATATTGAAAGTTCCTACGAGTCCATCGTGCATTACGCACGACTTCAAAAGGACCATCGTGCAGGATGCGTCCGATCCGAATTCGACATCATTCGTAACTAATTGATTTTATTGATTTTTATTATCATGAAAAGCTGGCATGCAGGCTGCAATGGTCTGAGTAACCAGGGCATTTAGACGCCGCCCCAACCAAGATCACCACCGTGTGGGAGGAGCTTCAGGATGAGTCGTCAACGTGCCGCCCAGTTGCGTATCTCGCCACTGCATCTCCAGCAAGGTCTGTTTGCTGTTCTGGCGCTATTAATCACCTTGATCGGCGGCCAGCAGTTTCAGCGTTGGGAGCAGAGCCAGCAGCAAGAAGCGCCACGCTTGTCGATTCAGCACCCGACTCAAACCCATTTCAGTGCGGCCAGCAGTAACCAGGCTGACAGCCCCCCAATGCGAATGATGGACGTCGACCAGGCTCAGCCTGCAGATGAGATGCCTCGCCAGGAACGTTGGGTGTTCTAAACACATGAACTTGGCGCTTTCGATGCGCCGGGAAAAGCACCACAAGCAACATCTCTAAATAGAAGCGTAAGGAGAATCACCATGTTGAGCTGGGCAATCACATTCTTGATCATTGCCATCATCGCTGCGGTACTGGGCTTCGGTGGTATCGCGGGCACCGCCACGGGTATCGCCAAGATTCTCTTTGTCGTGTTCCTGGTGATGTTCATTGCTTCCTTCTTCTTTGGCCGTCGCGGTCGAGGGTGAATATGAGCGTTTTGTTAAAGACACTGGCAGCCGCCCTGCTTCTGGGCGGCAGTGCCATGGAAGAAAGATCCACACTGGTACTGAATTCGTAACATGAAAGAAGCAACATGGCTTCTTTCCACTGCGCTACCCGAGGAAGGTAGACGCATGATCAAGGGGCCGGGACGTTCTGCCTGTTTCAGGGGCGGAGTGACCTACGGGTACAGGGAGTGCCTGCGCAAGGGCCGGGTCAGGCAGAAGCTGCGACGCAAGTTCGCCGGTCACTCATGGATCGACGGACTTGCGAAGAGCTTCCTCAGCGCAAAGTCTTGTATTAGAGCGTTCTGCTCGCCTCCTCCGCTAATTCCTCGCAAAACCATTTCGCGGTGTTTCTTGGTGACCGTATATCGAGAAAACTGCGACTCAAAGACCGAGAATCTTCGCGCTTAAACGTAGGCTTTTTCCCAAGTTTTAGCCCACATTCCTTTGCTCAAAAAACAACCAACCTCCTCTGCGATGGCCGGTTCACGGCACTTATGCCTGCCGAAATGTCGTATTCGAACCGGTTGGGACGCGAGTTTCAGATAAAAAAGCTCATGCCGATTCGGCATAGGGTAGGCGTTTACGGCATTAGACGTTGCTTCCTTGCATCTGAATAGTTGCGCCTTTTTTCGCCTGCCAGAGAGCCGATAACAAGCGCTCCGGGGCACCTTATACGGGGGCCGATGCACAAGACTTTTTCGCCACAAGCGTTCCAGTTCTTGCATCTGTCTGAGTCAAACGCAAGTAAGGGTAAAGATATGAAGAAGGCAAAGCTTAGCCTCGCCTGGCAGATCCTCATCGGTCTGGTATTGGGGATTGCAATCGGTGCGCTGCTCAACCATTTCAGTGCCGAAAAGGCCTGGTGGGTCAGCAACGTCCTGCAACCGGCAGGCGATATCTTTATCCGTCTGATCAAGATGATTGTGATCCCGATCGTGATCTCCTCCTTGATTGTCGGTATTGCAGGTGTCGGCGACGCGAAGAAGCTCGGGCGTATCGGCCTCAAGACCATCCTTTATTTCGAGATCGTTACCACCATCGCCATCGTGGTCGGTCTGGTGTTGGCCAACGTGTTCCATCCGGGCACCGGCATCGACATGAGCACCCTGGGTACCGTGGATATTTCCAAGTACCAGGCCACCGCCGCTGAGGTTCAGCATGAACATGCGTTCATCCAGACCATCCTCAACCTGATCCCGTCGAATATCTTCGCGGCCATGGCCCGCGGCGAGATGCTGCCGATCATCTTCTTCTCCGTATTGTTCGGTCTCGGTCTGTCGAGCCTGCAATCGGACCTGCGCGAGCCGCTGGTGAAGATGTTCCAGGGCGTGTCGGAAAGCATGTTCAAAGTCACTCACATGATCATGAACTACGCCCCGATCGGCGTTTTCGCATTGATCGCGGTGACCGTGGCCAACTTCGGCTTCGCGTCCCTGCTGCCGCTGGCCAAACTGGTGATCCTGGTTTACGTCGCCATCGCCTTCTTCGCCTTCGTGGTATTGGGCCTGATCGCTCGCTTGTTCGGCTTCTCGGTGATCAAGCTGATGCGCATCTTCAAGGATGAGCTGGTCCTGGCCTACTCCACCGCCTCCTCCGAAACCGTGCTGCCGCGCGTGATCGAGAAGATGGAAGCCTACGGCGCACCGAAAGCCATTTGCAGCTTCGTGGTCCCGACCGGCTACTCGTTCAACCTCGACGGTTCGACCCTGTACCAGAGCATCGCGGCAATTTTCATTGCCCAGCTCTACGGCATTGACCTGTCGATCAGCCAGCAATTGCTGCTGGTGCTGACCCTGATGGTCACCTCCAAAGGCATCGCCGGTGTACCGGGCGTATCCTTCGTGGTGCTGTTGGCCACCTTGGGCAGCGTGGGTATTCCACTCGAAGGCCTGGCGTTCATCGCCGGTGTCGACCGCATCATGGACATGGCCCGTACCGCACTGAACGTGATCGGCAATGCCTTGGCCGTGCTGGTCATCTCCCGCTGGGAAGGTATGTACGACGACGCCAAGGGCCAGCGCTACTGGAACTCCCTGCCGCACTGGCGCAGCAAGGAAAAATTGCCGGCTGGCGAGATTTCCAGCAATTAAGCAGGTCCCTTGTGGGAGCGGGCTTGCTCGCGAAAGCGGTGTGTCATTCAGCAAATAGGTCGACTGACACTCCGTATTCGCGAGCAAGCTCGCTCCCACACTGGTCCGCGTATATCGCACAAACAAACCCCGGAGAAATCCGGGGTTTGTCGTTTCTGGCTACCCCGCTATCATTCGCCGCATTCTTCGGGGGATTTGACTGATGCTTAATGGCCTGTGGCTTGGCTTCTTCATCGTGGCTGCCGTTTCGGCACTGGCGCAATGGCTGATCGGCGGTAACGCCGGGATCTTCGCGGCGATGGTGGAAAGCATTTTCGCCATGGCCAAGTTGTCGGTCGAAGTCATGGTCCTGTTGTTCGGCACCCTGACGCTCTGGCTGGGCTTTCTGCGGATTGCCGAGAAGGCAGGGATCGTCGAGTGGCTGGCCAAAGCGCTGGGCCCGTTGTTCCTGCGGCTGATGCCGGGAGTGCCGGCCGGGCATCCAGCCATTGGCCTGATCACGCTGAACTTCGCCGCCAACGGCCTGGGCCTGGATAACGCCGCCACGCCGATCGGCCTTAAAGCCATGAAGGCGCTGCAAGAGCTCAACCCCAGCGCCACCATCGCCAGCAACGCGCAGATCCTCTTCCTGGTGCTCAACGCCTCTTCCCTGACCCTGCTACCGGTGACGATCTTCATGTACCGCGCCCAGCAAGGTGCACCCGATCCGACCCTGGTGTTCCTGCCCATCCTGCTCGCCACCAGTTGCTCGACATTGGTCGGCCTGCTGTCGGTGGCGTTCATGCAGCGTCTGCGCCTGTGGGACCCGGTGGTGCTCGCGTACCTGATTCCCGGCGCCCTAGCCCTCGGTGCCTTCATGGCGCTGCTGGCGACGCTCTCAGCGACCGCTCTGGCCGGCCTGTCATCGATCCTCGGCAACGTGACGCTGTTCGGGCTGATCATGTTGTTTCTGGTGATTGGCGCGCTGCGCAAGGTGAAGGTGTACGAAGCGTTCGTCGAAGGCGCCAAAGAAGGCTTCGACGTGGCCAAGAACCTGCTGCCGTATCTGGTGGCGATGCTGTGTGCTGTCGGCGTGCTGCGGGCATCCGGAGCGCTGGATTTTGGCCTGGACGGGATCCGGCATCTGGTGGAATGGGCCGGTTGGGACACGCGCTTCGTCGATGCGCTGCCGACGGCCATGGTCAAGCCGTTCTCCGGCAGTGCCGCCCGGGCGATGCTGATCGAAACCATGAAAACGTCTGGCGTGGACAGCTTCCCGGCGCTAGTGGCGGCGACGATTCAGGGCAGTACCGAAACGACGTTCTATGTATTGGCGGTGTACTTCGGCGCGGTGGGGATCCAGCGGGCGCGGCATGCGGTAGGGTGTGCGTTGCTGGCGGAGTTTGCCGGCGTTCTCGGCGCGATCGGGGTTTGCTACTGGTTCTTTGGCTAACCACAAAACCCTTGTGGGAGCGGGCTTGCTCGCGAAAGCGGTATGTCATTCAACATTGATGTCGACTGACACTCCGCTTTCGCGAGCAAGCCCGCTCCCACATTGGGTTTGCGTTGGCCTCAAGGTCTGAGCGGTGGCGCGACTTTCTGCCCTTGCTCCACCGCCCAAGCCACCACCTGCGCCGTCAACTGGTCACTGGCCTGGCCAAACCCGGCCACCACCGCTGGCACCTTCGCATCACTCAACGGCTGGCGCACTTCAAAGCGTCGGCTGGCAAGGATTCGCTGGTCATAACCGCGCACCAGCAACGCATCCAGACGCACGACGACGCTCGCGTTCGTTCCTTGGTATTCAGTCTGGAATGCCTGCAGGCTACCGCCCAGTTCAAGATCCGCCTGGAAGTTGCTGTCGTCGGTGCTCAGCAATGTCACCCGACCATCACGCTGGAAACCATCCAACAGACGATTGCGCAGCAACACCGGTGCCGGGTCGCTCCAGCGCGAAGCCTTGTAGCTGCTGATCAGGTCACCTTGAGGGATCACGGCGATCTTCGGGCTGTTCAAGGCTTCGCTGGCCTGCGGCTTGGTCAGACGCAACGACCAGCGCTGCGGCGTCCCGTGACTGGCCGATGCGCTGCTCTGGGCCGAAGGCAACCGATAGACATCGGACGGCTCGGACTTGGGCAGGATCGAGCAGGCGCTGAGCACAATGAAGCCGGCGAGGAGGGCGAGGTGAGTCAGCTTCATGGCGTGAACTCCTTGTTCTTGTCATTACCCAGCAAATAACCGGTGGGGTTGGCTTCCAGACGCTGGGAAATAGCCCGCAACGACGTCAGGGTGTCGCGCAGTTCACGCACCGCCGGAGCCAGACCATTGAGGCCTTGCATGCCGCTGTTGAGCGAATCCTGATTGGTCGTGAGCAGCTTGTTGATGGTCGCGCTGCTCTGCTCCAGCGACTTCATCGCCTGCTCGGCACTGCCAAACACCTGCTTGCCTTGATCGTTGAGCATGCCATTAGCGTTGCGCATCAGCGCCGACGTCTGTTCCAGCATGGCGCCGGCCTGTTTGCCGACCGAGGCCAGTTGTTGCATCGCCTGGCGGATATCGCCGCGTTGGTCGGCGATGGTGCCGGTGGTTTGCTCCAGATGCTCAAGGGTATTGCTGATGCGCTCGACGTTGTCCGAGGAAAACATCTGGTTGGCGTTATGCATCAGCATGTTCACGCCAGCCATCAGGTCGCCGCTGTCGTTCAACAAGCGAGCGATAGGCGAGGGCGATGCAATAATCGTCGGTAATTCACCGTCCTTGCCCTTGAGCTTCGGACTCTGCGGTGTACCACCGCTGAGCTGAATGATCGAGGTGCCGGTGATCCCGGTCAGCGCCAATATGGCCCGGGTGTCCTCCTTGATCGGCGTATCACCACCCAGACGAATCCGTGCCAGCACCCGGCGCGGGTCTTTCGGGTCCAGGCGCAGGGTCACCACGTCGCCGACCTTGATCCCGCTGTACTGCACGGCGCTGCCCTTCGACAGGCCGCTGACGGCCTCGTTGAAGACGATTTCGTAATCCTTGAACTCGGTGTCGACGCTGGACTTGGCCAGCCACAAGCCGAAGAGCAGGGCGCCCGCCACCACAATCACGGTGAACAGGCCGATCAATACATGATGGGCTCGGGTTTCCATGTCAGACCTCCTTAAGCTGTTGAGCGGCGGTCAGCGCCGCGCGGCCGCGAGGGCCATGGAAGTATTCGTGAATCCACGGATCGTCGGTTTCCGACACCTTGCTGATAGCATCCGCCACCAGCACTTTCTTTTGCGCCAGCACCGCCACGCGGTCGGTGATGGTGTAGAGCGTGTCGAGGTCGTGGGTCACCAGAAAAACACTCAGGCCCAACGCATCGCGCAGGGTCAGGATCAATTGATCGAACGCGGCCGCGCCAATCGGATCGAGGCCAGCGGTGGGTTCGTCGAGAAACAGGATGTCCGGGTCCAGCGCCAGCGCCCGGGCCAGTGCCGCACGCTTGATCATGCCGCCGGACAGCGAAGCGGGGTACTTGTCGGCCGCCGACAGCGGCAACCCGGCCAAGGCCATTTTCACTGCCGCCAGGTGTTCGGCGTCCTCTCGGCTCAAACCGGCATGCTCGATCAGGGGCAGGGCGACGTTCTCGGTCACGGTCAGCGAAGAGAACAGGGCGCCTTTCTGGAACAGCACGCCGAAGCGCCGTTCGACCATCGAGCGCTCGTGTTCAGACAGCGTCGGCAGGTTTTTGCCGAAGACATTCACCCCCCCTTCGCTGGGCTGGCGCAACCCGACGATGCTGCGCAACAGCACCGATTTACCGCTGCCGGAACCGCCGACCACGGCGAGGATTTCGCCCTTGTACAAATCCAGATCGAGGTTCTCATGCACGCTCTGACTGCCGAAGCGATTGCACAGCCCACGGACTTCGATCACCGCCTCAGAGGGCGCTCGGGGTAGTCGACTCACCAGCCCATCTCCATGAAAAACAGCGCGGCCACGGCGTCGAGCACGATCACCACGAAAATAGACTGGACCACGCTGGACGTGGTGTGCGCGCCGACGGACTCGGCGCTGCCGCTGACTTTGAAGCCTTCAAGACAGCCGATGGCGGCGATCAGGAACGCGAAGATCGGCGCTTTGACGATCCCCACCAAAAAGTGCTGAACACCGATGTCGGTTTGCAGCAGCGACAGGAACATCGCTGGCGAGATATCCAGCGCCACCGCGCAAACCACACCGCCGCCGACAATCCCCGAGAGCATCGCCAGAAAGGTCAGCATCGGCAGCGCGACCAGCAGGGCCAAGACTCGCGGCACCACCAGCAGCTCCATCGGGTCCAGGCCCAAGGTACGGATGGCGTCGATTTCTTCGTTGGCTTTCATCGAGCCGATCTGCGCGGTGAACGCACTGGCGGTGCGGCCGGCCATCAGGATCGCGGTCAGCAACACACCGAATTCGCGCAGGAAGGAGAACGCCACCAGGTCCACGGTGAAAATACTCGCGCCAAAACTCGCCAACACCGTCGCCCCGAGAAACGCCACCACGGCGCCCACCAAAAAGGTCAGCAGGGCGACGATGGGGGCGGCGTCGAGGCCGGTCTGTTCGATGTGCGCCACCATCGGCGTAATGCGCCAGCGCTTGGGGCGAAACAGATTGCGGGCGATGGTTTCCAGAATCAGGCCGACGAAACCCAGCAGTTGCAGGGTGTCCTGCCAGATCGCGTCGACCGCGCGGCCGATGCGGGTCAGCAGTTGAATGCCGACGCTGATTTCCGGTTCCTTGATCGGCACGCAGAAGTCGGTCAGCGAGCAATAGACGGTCTGCAACAAGGCACGGTCGGCCGAGGACAGTGTGCAATCGGGGTGTTCGGCGGATCGGCCCAAACGCTCGGACCCCAGCAACTCCACCAGCAGCGACGCACCGGCGGTGTCGAGCGCGCCGAGGCCATTGAGGTCGATGTGAGTGCTGTCGTCGTATTGGCCGCGGAGCTTTTCGCTCAGGTGCTTGAGATCGGCGTAATGGGCAAGCGTCCAGTCACCCGTTACCCGCAACTGAGCAGGGGAGTGAGAGGTGTCCAGTCGGGCGCTACCGGCCATTGTGCTGCTGGTCATAAGCTCCGTGCTTTATCGGCTATTACGCAGCTCTACGTAATAGCACGAACGGGTTACTTTGCGGCAGTCGCAGGCTTGTTGTCCTTTACCACGAAGCGCAACACACCGATGACCTGGCCATCTTCGGTCAACACCCGAACTTGCCATTTACCCGCAGGGTTGCCGGGGAAATTCTGCTTGTGGGTCCAGGCCCGGTAACCTTCCTTGCGCCCGCCGTGGATATCCAGCGGGATGCGGTCGACCTCTTTGCCGTTGAACTGCCACACGTGGTAGATCCGCTCATCCAGACCGCGCGGGGCGTTGATCGCGGTGTAGGCATATAGCCCGTCACCACGGATCTGGTCAGCGCTGACTTCTTCCAGACTCTTGCCAGGTGTGCGGTCCTGCATTTGCGTGCTGATGGCCACGTCGGTCATCCACAGCGTCGCCGGCGGAACCCACGAACGCAGCACCCAGCCAACGCCACCGATACCCACGGTGATGCTCAAAATCGCCAGCGCATTGCGCACGGTACGAATCGGGAAGATCGATGCCAGGCTCGGGAACGACAGCACGACGGCGATGCCCAGGGCCAGTTTGAAGCTCTGAGCGGTGGTCAGGTGCAGGATGACGGGCAGGGCGGTCAGCAGTGCAGCAAACAGCGTCAGTGTGTGCAGCGCCAGGAACGCCCAGCGCCGGGGGGCCAGCCATTTGTAGTAGAGCGGGTCGATGATGGAAATCAGCGCGGCTATGCCCAGCAGACCGGTGAAGAACAGCTGGCCGCTGTTCCAGGTGGTGGTGATAAAAAAGAACGGCAGGACGAAGAACAGGCTTTCCTGGTGGATCATCTGCGTGGCGTAACGCAGCAGAGGCTGGGGTATTTCGCGTTTGAAGATCCTGGCGAACAGCTTGGTGAGGCTGTTTTCCAGCATCAGCCAGATCCAGCTGACCAGCATGATGGTGGTAATCCAGGTCGCCAGACCTTGCTGGCGATCCACCAGAATGAAGCTGCCGACCCCGGAAATGAAACCACCGAGCGCAATGACCCCTGGGTAGCGCTTCATCAATTCCAGGATGCGCTGGACGTATAGGGTCAGAGTAGGCATTCGGCGGTTCGCAATAGTCGTGGGAAAAATCCCCGACAGGGTAACCGCCGTGGGTCGGCGTGGCGAGGGGCTGCGGTCCGATCACAAAACCCGTGTAGCAGCTGCCGAAGGCTGCGTTCGGCTGCGGAGCAGTCGTAAACCATTCAACGCGGTCCATCAGATATATCTGACGTAACGGATTTGCGACTGCTTCGCAGCCGAACGCAGCCTTCGGCAGCTGCTACACGGTTCGTGGTGCCCTTCGATGCAAGCGCCAACCCAGCAGCATCAATACGATGAGCCCCAACACCCCGCCAATCGCCCACATCAACTGGTCATCACTCATCAGCGGTTTCTCGATGCGTAAATACCCCGGTTGCATGAGCAACTCACGCATGGCCTTGTTCACCTCCTCCAGCGTGACCCCTTGCAGTTCCTTGGCTGGGTTGGCGAAACGGCCGTCCTCGTAGTCCCCAAGGGCACTCCAGTAATAATCGGCCAACGCGCTGTTGCCTTGCACGGCCCAGGCCTGGCGGGCGATGGCGGCCTGCTTGAGGCGGTTGAAGGTGTTGGCATTGAGACCGTCCCTGAGCAACCCAGCCTTCAGATCATCCAGCACCTTTTCGGCCTTGGACACGTCATCGCGCTCAAGGTCTGCGTTCAGGCTCATGAAGCCCACACCGCCAAACACCTCGCGCTCGGCCGAAGGCCCGTAGGACAAGCTATGAGTCAGGCGCAGCTGGCGGTAGAGCGCCCAGTCCAGATAGTCCTTGAGCAAGTCGAAGGTTTCGTCGTGCTGGTCTTCCAGCACCGGCTCTGGCACCAGCCAATGCAACTTGGCACTGCCGCCGACAAAACCGTGACTCAGGGTCCGCTCATGTGCAGCACTGGCCTGGATGGCCGGCAGGGGCGGGTGATCAGTCGGGTCGACCGCTTCAAGCGCGCCATAAGTCCGTTCCAGATAGGCCGGCAGCAAGCGCTCAAGGTCGCCGACGACGATCAGGGTCATGTTGTTGGGCGCGTACCAGGCCTTTCGTACCGTCTCCACTTGTTCGCGGGTCAGGTGATCGACCTCAGGCCGCTCGGGGCATTTGAGGCCCAGTTCCACCGCCAGCTGATTACTCGCCGTGTGGCCAAGATCCTGGCGATCCAGCCAGCGTTGCAGGTGCGAGTAATGGCCGCCGTCTTCGCGCTCGACCACTTGTTTGGCGGCGTTGATGGCGTTGTCGTCGATTCGGGTCTGGGTCAGCAGCGCCAGCAGCAGGTCGAGGACCTTGCGCTGGTTTTTCGCCGGGGCTTCAATGACGAACGTCGTGTCGGCGTTGCTGGTGTAGGCGTTCCACTCGCCACCCAAGGCCTGCATGCGCTCTTCCAGCCCGCCTTCGCCCGTGGCGTCGATGCCGCTGAACAGCAAGTGCTCAAGCAGGTGCGGCAACTCCTTGTCAGCGCAACTGAAATCATCGATGCCGACGCCGACCACCAGACGAATCGCCACATGCCCACGCTCGGTGCCGGGTTTGAGCAGCAATTGCAGGCCGTTGGGCAGCGTATAGCCCTCGACCTGAAAGCGATCCAGGGCAAATGAAGGGAATGAGCCAAGCAACAGACAGGCGAACAACAAACAACGCATAACGAGTTTCCAGGCAACCAATCGGAGATCCGTGTCGTCAGCCAGAACGCCTTCGCGAGCAGACTCGCTCCCACAGGTGATCTGAGTCGGACACAATTTCCGAGTACACCGAAGATCCACTGTGGGAGCGAGCCTGCTCGCGAAGGCGGCCTTTATGCTGAATCAATGTTACTGACTGACCACTCCGCCAGACGTTCAAGGTGAATGCGTGATGTCAGCGAATTCGTCGACCGCCAGGGCGCCGGTGTCGGAAGTTTCCAGCACCACATAGGCGCTGCTGCAAAACAGCGAATTCAGACGCTTCATGTCGGCAATCAACTCCAGGTGCAACGAGCTGGTCTCAATACTCTGCACGATCTTACGTTGCAATCGGCTGACGTGAGCATGGGCCAGGCGGCGTTCCTGTGCGCGAAAGCGACGTTTCTCACGCAATAACTGGCGGGCAGTTTCCTTATCGGCACTGAGGAACACCGACAACCCCAAGCGCAGGTTGGATATCAACTGACTGTGCAGCCCCGCCAACTCTTCCAGGCCTACCTCGGAAAAGGACCGGCGCTGCGAGGTTTTCTGCTGCTGAACCTTGCGCAGCATGCGTTCGATGAGGTCGCTGGCGAGTTTAAGGTTGATCGCCAGCTCGATGGTTTCCGCCCAACGCCGGCTGTCCTGCTCGCTGAGGTCTTCGCGGGGCATTTGCGCCAGATACAGTTTGATCGCACCGTAGAGCGATTCCACATCATCGGTCAGGCGCCGCATTTCCTGGGTAACGGCGGTTTGCTTGCCGTTCAGCACGTCGAGCATGGCCTCGAGCATGTTGTCGATCAGGTCGCCGATGCGCAGGGTTTCCCGGGCGGCATTCGCGAGCGCCAGGCTGGGCGTGACCAGCGCTGTTGGATCAAGATGCCGCGGTTTGGCGGTGCCGTTGACTTGCGGGCGCTCCGGCAGCACCCACGCACAGAACCTGGCCATCGGCCCGACACTAGGCAGCAAGATCAGGCAGCGCGCAGTGTTGTAGAGCAGGTGAAAGCCGATGACCATTTCCTGAGGGCTGAAGTCCAGACTGTCGATCCAGTGCACCAACGGGTCGAGTACCGGGATGATCAGCAACAGCCCGATCAGCTTGTACAGCAGGCTGCCCAACGCCACCTGGCGGCCGGCCGCGTTCTGCATGCTGGTGCTGAGGAAGGCGAGGATGCCGCTGCCGATGTTGGCGCCGATCACCAGGCCGATGGCCACGGGCAGGCTGATCACTGCGGCACCGGCCAGGGTCGCGGTCAGCAGGACGGCGGCCAGGCTGGAGTAGGAAACCATTGCGAACAACGCGCCGACCAGGGCATCCAGCAAGATGTCGCCGGTCAGCGAGGCGAAAATCACCTTCACGCCTTGGGCTTGGGTAATCGGCGCGGCAGACTCGACGATCAGTTGCAGCGCCAGGATGATCAGCCCCAGGCCGAGGCTGACCCGGCCCATCTGTCCGACCCGGGTCTGTTTGCGCGACAGGAAGAAAATCACCCCAAGAAAGATCAGCAGCGGTGACAACCATGACAGGTCGAAGGTCAGCACCCGCGCCATCAGCGCGGTACCGACATCGGCCCCGAGCATCGTCGCCAGGGCCGGGGTCAGCGCCATCAGGCCCTGACCGACAAAGGAGGTGACGAGCATGGCGGTGGCGTTGCTGCTCTGGACCATCGCTGTCACGACGATCCCCGAGATGAACGCCAGCAAGCGCTTGGACATGTTCCGGCCAATCACGTGGCGCAAGTTTGAACCGTAGACCCGCAGGATGCCGGTTCGGACGATGTGCGTGCCCCAAATCAACAAGGCCACGGCAGATAACAAATTGAGCAGGGTGAGCATGCAGGCCCCCTGTGGTGGTAGCGCCCCAAAGGGGCAAGTTGACGGTGCCGCGCGTTCTTCTACGTTCTGTACTTAAGCTGTAGTTGGCTAACGGTCTGCGCGCCAGCATCGCACAGCTAAAGAAGCGATTGAAACAAAACTGTCATGAAAACAGGTTGATGCCGAGGTGAGAAAGGGGCCCATAGATCTCAGCCCCTCAGTTGAAAGGTTACGCGACCATAACCTGTGGCGAGGGAGCTTGCTCCCGCTGGGCTGCGCAGCAGCCCTAAAATCGGGGGGAGAACTCAATCGCTGAAATGATCCCTGCTCAGCCCTATGTCGATCAGATACCTGGCTGTTTCGGCGTCTCGCTCATCACAGCGGGCGTAGCATTTGATGTGCAGTAACAGACTGTATTTGTTGGGAATCAGAAGAATTACTCCATCAGCCTGATCAAACAGCTTGGCTTGTAACTGTCGTTTCTCTTCATCACTCGATACTTTTATCCAGTCGTTACCTTCAGCCAACTCAGGTGTCCAACCGGTCTTTTTGAACATGGATTGCAGCTCGCCCAACAGTTTTGCTGTTTGGGCGAAAGGTAGCGTCTCCACCATCGGAGACGTAGTGATGCCATCCACTTTTCCCTTGTTGTAACCCACAGCCCCGTAGATGGTTTGGGGCAAGGTAAAGCCATGTTCAGGATCATCAAACGTAATGACGACCGGACTGCTTATCCAGGTGGAGTCAACTTCGGGAGGTTCGCTTGGGTAAACCGCGGTTTGGCGCTCGACGGGGAAAGCAGAGTCTTTGACGACCTCGGCATATGCTTTGCCGACATGGGCATAGAGCGTGGCGGAACTGGACATGAAATACGCTATAGCACCCGCCAATAAGACAACTGACCCAGTCGCGATAATCAGCGCTCGACGTGAAAACTTCATCACTTGATCCCGCCTCCATTGGCAATGTCCGTAATCGATTGCTTCAACTGAGCACGAGTTGCGGGATTTTTAAGCAAATTGTCAAATTGACTGGCTGCACGTAATACGAACTCCATCCGCTGATCTTTGTCCGCAAGATTAGCCACAGGGTTCTTGGAAAATGAAACCTGCCTGCTATCAGGTGCTTTACATTGACTAGCCAGCGTTAATTGAATTTCTTCTGCCGCGCCGGACATCAACCCTGTTACCACAGACACATAGTTACCTGCGTGCGTGCTACGCATCAGCGCTGCGAAGTGGGTGTCCTCGTACATGGCTGGTTGCAAGATATTCAATTGTTCATGACGCGCCATCTGCCTTACGCTCTCGGCAATGTCGCCGCCATCAATGGCTTCAAAGGTCCGATATATCTCGCCTGCATCAACACCAAACTCCACCTTCCCTGCAATCGGCCACATCACATCTTTCAGAATGCCGCGACGGCTCTTCAAGCATTTCTCCATTTCCTTATAGCCCCGCACCATAAAAAATCGATGCAGCGGATAAACATCCAGAAACAGTGAGGTGTTACCGAGGGCAAGCATTTCATACACGTAGTCCAACTGCTGCGGAACAGCGGAACGGGAGCTGTCGCCGAAGGTAATATCATCAGTAGGAAGAGGATTGGCCGCTTTGGCGTTCGCTAACTCTTTCTCGATTTCTGGATCAGTCTTGCTGAGCTTGAATCCGAGCCCTTCGAAAATGGTTTCCGACTTACCCGTCCGCAGTTTCTCTTGCGCCGCCTTTTGCGCCGCAATAGCGGTTTGCAATTTGGTGGCATGAATCAACCCACACCCCACTTGCTTGGAAGCAAACGCCGCCAACCCCGCCCACTGAAACCGGTTATCCGCCAGCCACAACTGCGCATACGCGGCGTTGATCTTGCGGTTGCGAGCTTGCGGGTCGGCAATCAGTACGCCGCCCGGTGCGACCCATTCTTCGACTTCTTTCTGAAACCTGCGCCAGAGGCAGTTACAGGTCAGCAACGGCACTTCGACACGGGTTTTCGGGTTGGGACCGCCCTTGGTGGTTTCGCGTTTGCAGGCGGGCAGTTCGCAGGTGCTATCCCAGAGTTTTTTCATGTCCAGATCGTCTGGAGCGATGCATTGTCCGGTCATTTCATTCTTCCTTGAGGCTCAGACGGTCCAGCGGACTACGGCGAGGTCGGGCTGTAAGGTGGCGACGCTTTGGGTCATGCCCAGGGCGTTGGTCTGGCCTTTGACGATGCGGCCTTCGGCGGTTTCTATTTCGTAGTCTTGTGCGGCGATCGGTTCGCCATTGCCGGCGCTGACGGCTTTGAATTCGACCAAGGGTTGGCCGATGATCGGCAAGGGCGGAATGAATGGCTCGGGGGTGTGACTGCTGCCGATGATGACGTTGCCAGAGCCGCCGATCACCACGCCGCCGTGACTAGCGGTGCTGTCGAGGGTGATAGCGTTCAGGCCGTTGATGAACACCGTTGAAGAGAATCCACCGCTGAGGGCCTGGCCGCAGGTGCATTTGTCGCTGACCCGAGCGGCGGCGAGACCGTTGAAAAAGACATCGGGAAACCGCTGGCAATCGGGTTAGTGCCGTGGCCGGGAAGGGGACAGGTGGTCGGATCCGTGAGACGTGCGGCCGGTTTTCCAGACATATGCATTCCTTGTCATTGTCGTTTGAGGCGAGCGGGGGACGCTAAACACCAGAACTCTGTGCGTCAACCTTTGGAAAGAGCTGTCGGCTAATTCTTCAACTGCGTTGATGTGATTCACGCGCTCTACGACACATGTTTAATGACACCCAGAGTTACTTCTCGGAGGCTACAACGCCTTGCGCCGTTGCCTACGGTTACGCCAGAATCCGCCGGCTTGTGCGCCTAGAGGCCTGTCGATAACGTGGTTCCCGTCGCTGACCATCAGTGATCGGGTTTAGTAGCCCGGCCAGTCATCTCGGTTGTACAAGCGTCATCCAGTCAGGTATCCGCCTGCGCTTGATGGTGGCTGTGCATAGGGCGCCCTCGGGCGCGCCGGGTGTTTTAGGTGACTTTGCCGGTCTACTAACCTGTGCACAGCTGCCACCCTTTCGTATTAGTAGCGAACGGGTTGCGGCCATACTGGAGAAAGTCCCTATGTTCAAAGTCACACCCAACCCTCCGCGCAAACCCAGCACCATCTTCCTCATCGACCCCAAGGTCGATAATGAAACCCTGCTCGCTCACGCCTGCGAATCGTTAGCGTCGGCCAGCGTCATGGCCAGTGATTTTGCCGGCTTTCTGGAAGGTTCTCAGCGCAACACCCTGCTGGGGATTCAGCAGATCATCATGTTGGGGGAGTTGGCGGTGAATCGGGTGCTGGATAACCTCGATCCGCCAGGGTAATCACTCAGCTCTGAAGTCAGAGGGCTTGTCCCAAATACCTGTTGATTGAGCAAAAAAATGTGGGAGCAAGCTTGCTCGCGATAGCGGCCTCTCAGTCAACATCAATGTTGAATGTGATGGCCTCATCGCGAGCAAGCTCGCTCCCACAGGTTTTGTGTACTAACTGAAAGACATCAGGGTTACTGACCCGGAATGTCCTTGCGCAGCTTCACTGGATCCTGCTGCTTGCGCTTTTTCGCCATCGCGGTGCGCATCTTGATGTTGATCGCTTCCACCGCCAGCGAGAACGCCATGGCGAAGTAGACGTAGCCTTTTGGCACGTGAACGTCGAGGGATTCAGCAATCAGCACAGTACCGACGATCAACAGGAACGACAGCGCCAGCATCTTCAGCGACGGGTGCTTGTCGATGAACTCGCTGATGGTGCCGGAAGCCCACATCATCACCAGCACGGCAACGACGATCGCCGCGACCATGACCGGTACGTGGGACACCATGCCCACAGCGGTGATAACCGAGTCCAGCGAGAACACGATGTCGATGATCGCGATCTGAATGATGGTGTAGAGGAAGTTGCCGCCCTTGCCGCCAGGCTGCTCATTGGTTTCGTCTTCACCTTCCAGCGCGTGATACATCTCTTGCGAACTCTTCCACAGCAGGAACAGACCACCGAAGAACAGGATCAGGTCACGCCCGGAAATACCCTGGCCGAACACTTCGAACAAGTCGGCGGTAAGGCGCATAACCCAAGTGATCGACAGCAGCAACAGAATCCGCGTAACCATGGCCAGTGCCAGGCCGAAAATCCGGGTGCGCTGTTGCATGTGCTTGGGCATGCGGCTGACCAGGATCGAAATCATGATGATGTTATCGATACCCAGGACGATTTCCAGGGCGGTCAGGGTGAAGAAGGCAACCCAGATTTCAGGGTTGGTCAGCCATTCCATGTGTATTCCTTTGTGGATGTGTTAAACCACGAAGGGCCCGGGCTTCAAACAACAAAGCCTGGACCCGTCATGGTGAGTCTTGGGCTTATAGAGTGCTGAACAGCGGAAAAATCCCCATCAGCAAGGCGGCGATCAGTATGCACATGCAAACCAGCACTGCCCACTTCAGGGTAAAACGCTGGTGATCACCGAAGTCGATACCGGCCAGGGCCACCAACAGGTAGGTCGATGGTACCAGCGGGCTCAACAGGTGGACGGGCTGACCGACGATCGAGGCACGTGCCATTTCAACCGCGGTTATACCGTAATGGCTGGCGGCTTCCGCAAGTACCGGTAACACGCCGTAATAAAATGCATCGTTCGACATGAAGAACGTGAACGGCATGCTCACCAGTGCAGTGATCACCGCCAGGTACGGGCCGAGGAAGTCCGGGATGACCGCCAACAGGCTTTTCGACATCGCATCGACCATGCCGGTGCCCGACAGGATACCGGTGAAGATACCGGCCGCGAAGATCAAACCGACCACCGCCAGCACGCTACCGGCGTGGGCCGCGACGCGGTCCTTCTGCTGTTGCAGGCACGGATAGTTGACGATCATCGCGATGCTGAACGCCACCATGAACAGCACAGGCATCGGCAACAGACCGGCAACCAGGGTGCACATCAGGGCCAGGGTCAGGGCGCCGTTGAACCAGATCAAATTCGGACGACGGGCATCCGGGAATTGCGAAACGGTGATTTCACTGTGGTCTATTTCATCGCCCACCAGGTGCAGCTCACCCAGGCGCGCACGCTCACGCTTGCCATAGAAGTAGGCAATCAAGAGGATTGCCACAACGCCGAAAGCCATCGCCGGAATCATCGGTACGAAGATGTCGGACGGGTCCACATGCAGCGCACTGGCCGCACGAGCGGTCGGGCCGCCCCATGGCGTCATGTTCATCACGCCACCGGCGAGGATGATCAGGCCGGCCATGATCCGCGGGCTCATGCCGATGCGGGCGTAGAGCGGCAGCATGGCGGCCACGCAGATCATATAAGTGGTCGCGCCGTCACCATCGAGGGAGACGACGAGCGCCAGTACGGCGGTGCCGACCGAAACTTTCAACGGGTCGCCCTTGACCAGTTTGAGGATCTTGCGCACGGCCGGGTCGAACAGGCCGGAGTCAATCATCAGGGCGAAGTACAGAATGGCGAACATCAGCATCACACCGGTCGGTGCGAGCTTGGTGATGCCTTCGAGCATCATCGGGCCGATCTTCGGCGCAAAACCACCGAACAGCGCGAACAGAATCGGGATGATGATCAGAGCGATCAGCGCGGAAAGGCGCTTGGTCATGATCAGGAACATGAACGTGATGACCATGGCAAAGCCAAGGAAAGTCAGCATGGGAATACTCCAGGCATAGCGCGGCTAGGGAATGGGCGAACCGGGTGGGTCAGCGCAGAACGGGAAGCACGAGGCGTATGGGCGGAGTGACAGCGAAGTGGCGGGTAGCAGAGGACATCAGGATCACCATTGTTGTTGTTAAATGGGCTGTGCGAGCGATAAAACACTGGCATTGGCCGACCGGTCTGTTGCCGGTAGTGGGGGCGATCCTAATCGGGGAAGCTTTCACCCAGCTTTCGCGGATGAAAGCATTGACCAGATGTGCAACCGGTCGTCGGGCGGGGTCAAAGTCCCTGAAAGCAGGGCAGGAGGACAAAACATGGTCGAAATTCATACAGGCGGCTGCCACTGCGGACATCTGCGCTATCAATTCAGTGGGCCTTTGCACGACATCGCCCACTGTCATTGTTCGATTTGCCGACGGGTCAGCGGCGGGATCGTGACCACCTGGATCACCCTGCCCGCGTCAGCCTTTGAATGGGTGAAGGGGATACCCGCGCAGTACGACTCTTCAACAACCTGCGTGCGGTATTTTTGCGGCAACTGTGGGGCGCAGCTGGCGCTGTCAACGCACCTGAGCCCGGACAGCATCGACGTGACCATCGCCACCCTCGATCATCCCGAGCAGGCACCCGCCCAACGGCATATCTGGACGGACAACCGTCTGCCCTGGCTGCATCTGGATGAACATTTGCCCGGCGAAGCTGAGGAACAGTTGTAAACTGATCAAAAAATAGACAGATCCAGTGGCCGAATCGCGCCCATCCAGATGGCGTGCTCGGTGTGGTCGAGCAGATCGTCGCCGGTGTCCGGGTGCAGGAACACCACCAAACCCTTGCGGTTGAGCGCAAGCCAGGGCAGCACGTCGCCGATGTATTGCGGCTCGAAAGCCAACTGGCAGCTCCAATCCGGGTGCGGGCCCACCGGGCGTTCATGGACGCGACCCATTTTCACTGGAAACAGTTGCGCCGCCTGCTCACACAAGGCTCGCGCCTGAGGAAGGGTGCTGGCGTCGAAATAAACATGGGCGTGGTAGCCCTTGATCCGCTGCATTTGAAAGCCTCTGAACCGAGTCGAACCGGCGTTGTTCCCACAGGTCACACGCCATATAGGTAGGAAGAACGGAGCACGGCCATGAAAAATGCCGAAACCCCGGTGGTGAAAGTGGTGCTTTATGGTGCCATGAGTAGCCTGGGCAGTGCGCTGATGGCTGAAATGCTGCGGCGCCAACATGAAGTGATCGCGATTCTCGATGATTTGACGGCGCTCGCGCCGCGCCCGGGATTGCGGACCAAGACCGGTGATTTGTTCGACGCCAAGCGAGTCAAGCAGAGCGTCGCCGGGTGTTCGGCGGTGATCTGTCTCCTGGATGCACCCGGATTGCCGATGAACAGCGAGCACGTGGAAAAATCCATCGTGCCCGGCCCGGTCGAGCAAGTGCTGGCGGTGGATGCTCTGATCGATGGCATGCAGGCCTCAGGGATTGCCCGGCTGTTTCTGGTCGGAGATTTCGAGGTACTGGACGATCCGGAGATCGAAGATCGACTGCAACGCCACGCCGCCGAAGAAATCCGCGAGGCCCTGCAAAGCAGCACCTTGCACTGGACGCTGGTGAATGCGCCGCGCGGTGTGGCCGGGCTGACCATCGAGCATTTCAGCCACGTCAGCAGCAGCCTGGAGCCGGGTCTCGCCGAACCGCTTGAACGGTTGAGCCGGGTGGCCGTGGGGATTGCCGATGAGTTGCGGTTGAACCTGCATGTCGGTGAGCATGTGAATTTCGTTGCGACTTCAGAGCCGTAAAGATCGCAGCCTGCGGCAGCTCCTACAGGGCTCCGCGTATCGGCATCGATCTTTGCCATGCGCGGCCCACTGTAGGAGCTGCCGCAGGCTGCGAACTTTTCGCTTCTAAACGGCAATCGACGGCAACGGCAGGCCATTCAACGATTGCGCACTGCTGGCCTGCTCGGCCATCAGCCAGTCCACAAACTGTTGAATCAGCGCACCACGCCTTTTTCGCTGGGGCAGGACCACGTAATAGCCGAGCCTGGAAATGACAGTTTCCGCAATCGGTCGACACAACAAACCTTGCGCCAGCAAGTTATCCACAAGGTGCCGCCACCCGATGGCCACGCCCTGGCCGCCAATTGCCGCCTGGATCAGCAACGTGTAATTGTCGAAGCGCAATTGCCCAGGCGCAGGTGCCGAAGCGATCCCCAACTCCCGAAATACGCCGCTCCAGTCGAACCAGTTGCTACTGTTTTCGCCTCGAAGGTGCAGCAGCGGGAACTCGAGCAATGACTGGGATGGCAAGGGCAGGGGACGATCCTTCAACAGCAGCGGGCTGCACACCGGAAAGACTTCTTCGTTGAACAGCCAATGGCTTTCGCCCTGCTTGAATCGGCCATCACCAAACAACACCGCCACATCAATATCGGTGCGCAGCATGTTGAGGCTGCGTTCGCTGGTGACCAGGCTGACATCCACCTGAGGATTGGCGGCATGGAAGCGGTGCAGGCGCGGCATCAGCCAATACGCGGCGAAGGCGAAATCGGTGGCGACCTGCAACACTTCATGTTGGTGCTGTGCACTGATCGCGCTCAATCCTGCATCGATATTCTGCAATCCGAGCTGAACCTGCTCAAACAGGATCGTTCCGGCCTCGGTCAATTCGATGCCACGATAGATCCGGTCGAACAGCCGCGTCCCGAGTTGTTCTTCCAACCGCTTGATCTGCTGGCTGATGGCCGGTTGCGTGGTGCCGAGCTCTACCGCGGCAGCCGTGAAACTGCGCTGACGGGCCGCCGCTTCAAAGGCGCGAAGCAAATCCAGAGACAAATCACCAAGGGCGTCATACATAAGCTGTGCTTATCCTAGTCATTGCCGCGCATGGGCTTTACCACAAGTTGCATGGGCTACATGCTCGATCGCAGCACTCTCGCATAAATATTCACTATGGAATGCCGCGATCACATGAAGCGCAAGAATATTCTTTTCATCATGGCCGATCAGATGGCCGCGCCAATGTTGCCGTTCTACGGCCCTTCGCCCATCAAACTGCCTAATCTCAGCCGCCTCGCCGCCCAAGGCGTGGTGTTCGACGCCGCCTATTGCAACAGCCCACTGTGCGCGCCGTCGCGTTTTACCCTGGTCAGCGGTCAGTTACCGAGCAAGATCGGCGCCTACGACAACGCGGCCGATTTCCCCGCCGATGTACCGACTTATGCCCACTACTTGCGTCGACTCGGCTACCGCACCGCACTGTCGGGCAAGATGCATTTCTGTGGCCCGGATCAGCTACACGGCTATGAAGAACGCCTGACCAGCGACATCTACCCGGCCGATTACGGCTGGTCTGTGAACTGGGACGAGCCAGACGTGCGTCCAACCTGGTTTCACAACATGTCTTCGGTGCTGCAAGCCGGGCCGTGCGTACGCACCAATCAACTGGATTTCGACGAAGAAGTGGTGTTCAAGGCCCAACAGTATTTGTTCGATCACATTCGTGAGGATGGCGATCAGCCGTTCTGCCTGACCGTTTCGATGACTCACCCACACGACCCGTACACCATTCCCAAGGCCTTCTGGGACATGTACGACGACGCCGATATCCCATTGCCCGAAACCCCGGCGCAGACCGAACTTGATCCGCACTCCCAACGTTTGCTCAAAGTTTACGACCTGTGGGACAAACCGCTGCCTGTGGATAAGATTCGCGATGCGCGCCGGGCGTACTTCGGTGCGTGCAGCTATATCGACAGCAACGTCGGCAAACTCCTGCAAACACTCGAAGAAACCGGCCTGATCGACGACACCATCATTGTGTTCTCCGGCGACCACGGCGACATGCTCGGCGAGCGTGGTCTCTGGTACAAAATGCACTGGTACGAAATGGCCGCCCGCGTGCCGCTGTTGATCAGTGCGCCGGGGCAATTCGGCGCTGGCCGGGTCAGCGCGGCGGTCTCCACTGCCGATCTGTTGCCGACCTTCGTGGAACTGGCCGGCGGGTCGCTGGAGCCTGGGTTGCCGCTGGATGGCCGCTCACTGGTTTCGCACCTGCAAGGGCAGGGCGGTCATGACGAGGTCTTCGGCGAATACATGGCTGAAGGCACCATCAGCCCGTTGATGATGATTCGTCGCGGCGCCTACAAATTCATCTACAGCGAAGACGACCCTTGCCTACTCTTCGACGTACACAACGACCCGCGTGAACAGGAAGAGCTCAGCCAATCGCCGCAACATCGGCCGCTTTTCGATGAATTTCTCGCCGAAGCCCGTGCCAAATGGGATATCCCGGCGATCCACCAACAAGTGCTCGCCAGCCAACGGCGCCGACGTTTTGTCGCCGATGCGTTAACCATCGGCAAACTGAAGAGCTGGGATCACCAGCCGCTGGTGGACGCCAGTCAGCAGTACATGCGCAACCACATCGACCTCGACGATCTGGAGCGTAAAGCACGTTATCCACAACCCTGCCAAAACCAATAATGTTAAGGGGAATGCCATGCGTACGTTATCCACAGCAATGACGGTCGGGCTTTTGGCTCTGGGCAGTGCATCGGCCTATGCCGATCAGAGTTGCGAGACGGTGAAAATGGCCGACCCTGGCTGGAGCGACATCGCCGCGACCAACGCCATCACCGGGTTTCTGCTGGACGGCATGGGCTACAAGGCCAAGGTCGACACGCTCGCAGTGCCGATCACCTTTGGCGGCTTGAAAGACGGTCAGGTCGACGTGTTTCTCGGTAACTGGATGCCGGCACAACAGGGTTTCTACGACAAGTTCGTGGCCACCGGCGATGTCACGCAACTGGCGAAGAACCTCGACGGCACCGAATTCACGCTCGCGGTCCCGGATTACGTCTGGGACGCGGGTGTGCATGACTTTTCCGACCTGAACAAATACGCCGACAAGTTCGACAAGAAGATCTACGGCATCGGCTCCGGCGCTCCCGCCAACATCTCCTTGCAGGAAATCATCAAGAAGAACGACTTTGACATGGGCCAGTGGAAACTGGTCGAGTCCAGTGAGCAGGCGATGCTGGCGGAAGTGTCTCGCGCGGTGAAAAAACAGAAGTTCGTGACCTTCCTCGGCTGGACCCCGCACCCGATGAACGTGCAACTGAAAATGCACTATCTGAAGGGCGGCGAGAAGTACTTCGGCGACACCGGCAGCGTCCACACCCTGACCCGCAAAGGTTATGCACAGGCCTGCCCGAATGTCGGCAAACTGCTCACCAACCTGAGTTTCACCCAGGAAATGGAGAACAGCATCATGGCCGAGGTGGTGAACAAGAAGGTCAGCAATGCTGATGCGGCCAAGGCATGGATCAAGGCTAATCCGGCGGTGCTGGATAAGTGGCTGGACGGGGTGAAGACCGTGGATGGGAAAGATGCGTTGGGGGCGGTGAAAGCCAAGCTCTAGCACCCCATGTGGGAGCGGGCTTGCTCGCGAATGCGGTGGGTCAGTCGATATCAATGTTGAATGACCCACCGCATTCGCGAGCAAGCCCGCTCCCACAGTGTCTCGTCCTGCTACCCTTGCGCAAAATCCCACCCGAGAGGACCCATGGCCTTTCCAAGCCGCCATTCGCTCTTCCCTTTCCTCAGCTGGTTGCCTCGGCAAACCCGCGCCAGCGTCGGTCGCGATCTGATCGTCGGCCTCAGCGGCGCGATTCTCGCGTTGCCGCAATCCATTGCCTACGCGCTGATCGCCGGTCTCCCACCTGAATACGGTCTATATGCTGCGATTATCCCGGTGCTGATCGCCTGTCTCTGGGGTTCTTCGTGGCACTTGATCTGCGGTCCTACGGCGGCGATTTCTATTGTCTTGTACGCCAGCGTCAGTCCCCTGGCCGTTCCGGCGTCAGAGGACTACGTCACCCTGATCCTTTTGCTGACGCTGCTTGCCGGCATTTTCCAGTGGCTGCTCGGTTTGCTGCGCTTCGGCGCCTTGGTGAATTTCGTCTCGCACTCGGTAGTGCTGGGTTTCACCCTCGGCGCGGCGGTGGTGATTGCCATCGGCCAACTGCCGAATCTGTTGGGGCTGGAATTGCCCAACCAAGCGACGGCGCTGAACAGCTTGATGATGCTGTTGAGTCATCTCGGCGCTGTGGATAAACCGTCGCTAATGCTGGGCCTGGCGACGGTCGTCGTGGGCGTGATCCTCAAATTGCTCCTGCCGCGCTGGCCGACGCTGTTGATCACCTTGGCGCTGAGCGGATTGCTGGTCTGGCTCTGGCCATCGATGTTTGGTCATGTGAAGTTGGTCAGCGCGTTTGTCGGGCGGCTGCCGCCCTTCAGCCCGCTGCCGCTGGATCTTGATCTGATTCTGCGCTTGCTACCCAGCGCGGTGGCGGTGGGCATGCTCGGGCTGGTCACCAGTCTGTCGATTGCCCGATCCTTGTCGGCCCGCTCCCAGCAGTTGCTCGACGCCAACCAAGAGGTCCGCGCCCAGGGATTATCGAACATGGTCGGTGCGTTTTTTTCCGGATCGCTGTCAGCCGGTTCCTTCACCCGCTCCGGCCTGAGCTACGAAGCCGGTGCCTGCTCGCCAATGGCCGGCGTTTTTTCGGCGGTGTGGGTGGCGCTGTTCGCCATCTTCGGCGCGAATTTGATCGCGCACATTCCGATCCCGGCCATGGCCGGCAGCATTCTGTTGATCGCGTGGGGGCTGGTGGATCATCGCGGTATTCGCGCGTTGTTGCGGGTCAGCCGCGCCGAGTTTCTGGTCATGGCGCTGACCTGTGTCGCCACACTGCTGCTGGAATTGCAGACCGCGATCTACGCCGGGGTGCTGGCTTCGCTGTTCTTCTACCTCAAACGCACCTCGCAACCGCGAGTCCAGCATTGGCGGGATGGGGATGAAGACATCCTGCGAGTTGGCGGCTCAATCTTTTTCGGCGCCAGCCATTACCTGCAAGTACGCCTGCAACGAATGCACGGCGCGCGCGTGGTGATCGAGGCGCAGCAAATCAACTTCATCGACTATTCAGGCGTGGAGATGTTGCACCAGGAAGCGCGACGGCTACTGCGCCAGGATCGCAGCCTGACCCTGCGGCGCGCGCGGCCGCAGGTGGTGGAAGAATTGAGGAAGCTGGAAGGCGCGGAGAAATGCCCGATCCGTTTCGAAGACTAAAAAGATCGCAGCCTGCGGCAGCTCCTACAGAGTGAACGCCTATCCCATGTAGGAGCTGCCGCAGGCTGCGATCTTTTGACTTTAAAGGGCCAACTGGCGGCGAAGTTCGGCGAGCACCGGCGCCGTATCCGGCCGCACGCCGCGCCACAGGAAGAAGGCTTCTGCCGCTTGTTCGGCGAGCATCCCCAAACCATCCATCGACACCGCCGCGCCATGTTCACTGGCCCAACGGCAGAATGAAGTCGGCTCCTTGCCGTACATCATGTCGTAGCACACCGTTTTGCCCGGCTCGATCAAACTGCTGGCAATCGGCGGTACATCCCCTGACAGACTGGCGGACGTCGCGTTGATGATCAGGTCCACCGACTCCTTCAACCAATCAAAACCACTGGCCGACACCGGCCCCAGGTCCGCGAACAATTCCGCCAACAGTTCGGCTTTTTCCACCGTGCGGTTGGCGATGATCACCGAGGCGGGTTGCTCGGCCAGCAACGGCTCCAGTGCACCGCGCACCGCACCGCCAGCACCGAGCAGCAGGATGCGTTTGCCCTTGAGGCTGAAACCGGCGTTGACCGTCAGGTCTCGCACCAGTCCGGCGCCATCGGTGTTGTCGCCCAGCAGGCTGCCATCGGCCAGTTTGCTCAGGGTGTTCACCGCACCGGCGCGTTGCGCTCGCGCCGTCAGACTGTTCGCCAGACGATAAGCCTCTTCCTTGAACGGCACCGTCACATTCGCCCCACGACCTTCGAGGAAAAACGTCCGGGCGCACGTGGGAAAATCGTCGAGGGGCGCCAGCAATGTGCTGTAGTCCAGTTTTTGAGCCGTCTGCTCGGCGAACAGACGGTGGATCAGCGGCGACTTACTGTGGCCAATCGGGTTACCGAAAACGACATAACGGTCCATCAGGATTCCTCGTTCAGGCCTTGGCCAACCAATCGCGGTCTTGCAGGAAGTACTCGGTCAGCCGTGCTTCTTCGCTGCCCGGCTCGGCTTTCCAGTCGTAGCTCCAGCGTACTTGCGGCGGCAGAGACATCAGGATCGACTCGGTACGCCCGCCCGATTGCAGACCGAACAGCGTGCCGCGGTCGTAGACCAGGTTGAATTCAACGTAGCGCCCACGGCGGAACTCCTGGAATTCACGCTGTTTGGCGGTAAACGCATCATTTTTGCGGCGCTGCACGATCGGCAGGTAGGCGTCGATGAACGCGTCACCGATGGCGCGCATGAAGGCGAAGCTAGTGTCGAAGTCCCACTCGTTCAAGTCATCGAAGAACAGGCCACCGATGCCGCGCGGCTCGTGTCGATGCTTGATGTGGAAGTAGCTGTCACACCAGGCCTTGTAGCGCGAGTAGACGTCCGGGCCAAACGGCGCGCAGGCCTGCTCGGCAACGCGGTGCCAGTGCACGCAGTCTTCTTCATTGCCGTAATAAGGGGTCAGGTCGAAGCCACCGCCGAACCACCAGACTGGTTCTTCGCCATCTTTTTCAGCGATGAAAAAGCGCACGTTGGCGTGGGACGTCGGCACGTGCGGGTTGTGCGGGTGAATGACCAAAGAGACGCCAAGGGCTTCGAAGCCACGGCCGGCCAGTTCTGGTCGATGGGCGCTGGCGGACGGTGGGAGACCGCTGCCGAAGACGTGGGAAAAGTTGACGCCGCCCTTTTCGATGACAGCACCGTTTTCGATCACCCGGGTGCGACCGCCACCACCGGCAGGCCGGGTCCAGGCGTCTTCGACGAACTGCGTGCCGCCGTCTTCAGCTTCGAGGGCCGCGCAAATGCGGTCTTGCAGGTCGAGCAGGTAGGCTTTTACGGCCTCGGTGCGGGTCGTCATGTCATCACCTTGAATCGGGCAAAGCTACGCGGCGCTTAATGGCCGGCGGCAAATTGCTGCGTAGGATAACACTGCACCTTGCCCCGTCGCAGTTGACGAAGATCAAGCATAGGAGTCCGATAGGGAGCTTCGCGCTACAACTCTAGTAGCTAAGACCTAAGGAGAGTTCTGATGGCTAAGCGTATCCAGTTCCGCGCCCACGGCGGCCCCGAAGTGCTCGAGTATGTTGACTACCAACCCGCCGAGCCCGGTCCGCAGCAGGTTCGCGTGACCAACAAGGCCATCGGCCTGAACTTCATCGATACCTATTACCGCAGCGGTCTCTATGCACCGCCAGCCCTGCCATCGGGCCTGGGCTCGGAAGGCGCGGGCGTGGTCGAGGGGGTGGGAAGTGAAGTCACCCGGTTCAAGGTCGGTGATCGCGTGGCGTATGGCAGCGGTCCATTGGGCGCCTACAGCGACGTTCACGTGTTGCCGGAGGCCAATCTGGTGCATCTGCCGGACGCGATCAGCTTCGAACAGGCCGCCGGCGTAATGCTCAAGGGCCTGACCGTGCAGTACCTGTTGCGTCAGACGTATGAACTCAAGGGTGGCGAAACCATCCTGTTCCACGCTGCCGCGGGTGGCGTCGGTTCCCTGGCCTGCCAGTGGGCCAAGGCCTTGGGTGTGAAGTTGATCGGCACGGTCAGCTCACCGGAGAAAGCCGCACTGGCAAAGGCCAACGGCGCTTGGGCGACCATCGATTACAGTCATGAAAACGTCGCACAGCGCGTACTGGAATTGACCGACGGCAAAAAGGTCCCGGTGGTGTACGACGGCGTGGGCAAGGACACTTGGCTGACTTCGCTTGATAGCGCGGCGCCTCGCGGTCTGGTGGTGAGCTTCGGCAATGCGTCGGGTGCGGTAGACGGGGTGAACCTGGGAATTCTGTCGGCGAAGGGTTCGTTGTACGTGACCCGGCCTACCCTCGCGACTTACGCCAACAATGCTGCAAACCTGCAGTGTATGGCGGATGAGCTGTTTGAGATGATCATCAGTGGCAAGTTGAAGGTGGACATCAGCCAGAAGTATCCATTGGCTGAAGCGGCGAAGGCGCAGACCGAGTTGTCGGCACGGCGTACGACGGGTTCGACTGTTTTGTTGCCTTGACGGACGCCATCGCGAGCAAGCTCGCTCCCACAGTGGATCGTTGTCGAACACAAATTCTGTGTTCACTGAAGATCTCCTGTGGGAGCGAGCTTGCTCGCGATGAACGATGACGCGGTCTTAATCCGGGCGCACGACATGCCCGGTTGCCAGGTCTCGGATCACGCTCGGGTTCTTGCGCCCACCCAGATTCCCGCCCAACACCAAATCCAACTGCCCACGGAAATACTGCTCCACGCGAATCCGTGTGCGCGCCGCCGGCCGGCCCTGTGGATTGGCCGAGGTCGACACCAGCGGCCCGACCAACGCACACAAATCCCGCACCAGCGGATGATCGCTGACCCGCAGCGCCACCGTTTCATGCACGCCGGTAATCCACTGGGGCAACATATTCTGATGCGGCACCAGCCAGGTGTTCGGTCCCGGCCAGGTGCTGGCCATGCGGTCCATCCACAGCTCCGGGAAGTCTTCGAAGAGGAAGTCGAACTGCCGGATGTTGTCGGCGACCAGAATCAGCCCCTTACCCACAGACCGGCCCTTGAGCATCAACAGACGCTCAACCGCCTCTTCGTCCCATGGGTCGCAACCCAGCCCCCAGACCGCTTCGGTTGGATAGGCAATCACCGCACCTGCGCGAATGGCTTGCGCGGCTTGTTGCACACGCCAACTGTTAACCATGAAAAACTCTCCGGAATAAGGCTCTGCGCAGTTTACCGATCTTCCTTATAAAACCTAGCTCACCCGCGCAAACCAGCGCCCGCTTTCGCAGACCGCCCGACCATCCATTTCCAGTTCCGTCAGTGCCGCCAGCACTTTCGGCAAGGCCCAGCCGCTGGTGACGGACAACGCTTCACTGGTATGCGGCGCCGCATGCAGCAGCATAAGCAACGGATGTGTCACCGCTGGTGTCGCTGTGGGTAACGGCAACTGCTGCCAGCCACGCAAGGCTTCGAGGATATGCTCGATGGTTTCTACCAGCACCGCGCCGTCGCGGATCAGTTGATGACAACCCTTTGCACCCGGGTGATGGATCGACCCTGGAATCGCATACACCTCGCGCCCTTGTTCCGCCGCGAGCCTTGCGGTGATCAACGAACCGCTGGCGACACTCGCCTCGACCACCAGCACGCCCAGGGATAAACCGCTGATGATTCGATTGCGCCGGGGGAAGTTGCTGGCGGTCGGTCCGGCGTCCAGCGGGAACTCCGAAAGCACTGCGCTGCCCGAGGCGATCATCGCGTCTGCCAGCCTTCGATTGCGCTGTGGATAAAACTTTTCAAGTCCCGTGCCAAGTACACCGACCGTTCGCCCGCCCACATCCAAAGCGGCTTGATGCGCGGCGGCATCAATACCCAGTGCCAGACCGCTGGTAATGACAAAACCGGCGCCGGCCAAACTGCGGGAAAAGGCGGCGGCGGTGTCCATGCCCGGCCGCGAAGCGCGACGGCTGCCGACCATCGCCAGCTGCGGTTTTTCCAGAATGCCAGGATTGCCCGCCACGAATAACAATGGCGGCGCATCACTGATTTCCGCCAGCAGTGCCGGGTAGTCAGATTGGTCCCACATCAGTAAATGCTGGCCCGGACGCTCTAACCAGGCCAATGCATGGCTCGCGCCATCACGGATTTCACTGGAGCGCCTGGCCTCCGCGCAAGCGAGTGGCAAACCCAGTGAACGCCAGGCACTGGCCGGCGCGCTGATAGCCTTGGACGCCGAGCCGAAGGCCTCAAGCAATTTCTTGAAACGCGCAGGACCGAGTTCCGGCAGGCGATGCAAACGTAAACGAGCTTCCAGTTCCGCAGGGGAAACCGGTGCAAAAGCAGACAGCGACATGGATCATCCTTGATCGTTATGAGCCCCGTTCAAACGGGAATAAGCTGTGGATAACTCTGTTGGTAACTTGTAGAGCCTGTTAAGGATTTCGCACCTTGTCCAGCACCGCCAGGGAGCGTGATGCGTTGAGCACCAGCCCGTAGCTGAGCTTGTCATAGGTGCGGAAAACCATCAGCAGACCGGCGCGTTCATCCGGGATTTTCAGTGGCTGACCGGTGATCCGGTCACGCACGGTCTCGCCGGTTTTCATCACCACCAACACGTTGCCTTCGGCCAAGCCATCGCGATGGCCCTTGTTCAGCGTGACCACATCCAGCGCGCCAATTTGGGTAACCCCGCGCGGCACGTCGATAATCAACCCGTTGATCTCGGTTTTTGGCGCACTGGGCATGAAGGTCGAGTTGATCGATCGCTCTTCACCGCTGAACAAGCGGTCGCCGAGGCGGACTTCCTGAGTGGTGCGTTGCAGTGCCAGGGTGGCGACGTCGCCTTCGGTGGCCACAATCTCGCCACCGCCGATGTCGTCGGCATTGATCCCCAAAAATTCTTTACTGACAGGATCGGTGTAGACCTTGCCCTGACGGAAGATGCCGTAAACCGGCTGAGCCGGATCGAAGTGGCCGCGAGCGAAGATTCGATCACCGGTGCCACTGAGCACGCGTTCGGCATCGCCGGCGACGATATAAGGCGCCTTGTCGAAGTCCTCGACCGTGTCGACGATGCGGTTGCTCAGCAGAAAGCTGTTGATCGACTGCAGCGGAATGCTTGGGATCGCATCGGCAACCGGGCTGCTGCGGATGCGTGGCGAAAGCTTGATGGTGCCCCGGGAAGCGCCGCGATTGAGGGTCAGACGTGGTTGCCCGTTGACGTAGACCAGCGACAGCGAGTCGCCGGGGTAAATCAGATTGGGGTTTTCGATCTGTGGATTGGCTTGCCAGAGTTCCGGCCATTTCCACGGTTCACGAAGGAATTTCCCCGAGATGTCCCAGAGTGTGTCACCCGATACCACAGTGTATTGCTGTGGAAAACCTTCCTTGAGTTGCACTTGCCCGTGCGCCAAACCGGCCGAGGCCAGAAGGAGCAAGGCGAGTAGTGATTTCCTCATGCGGTGAATCCCTTTATTATGTGCATTCGCGTAGAACGCCAGAGCCCTCGTGGCTCGCTCCCGACTCTTTACCAAAAAGAGAAGGAAGCTACGTTTTACAACGGTAGCCTGCATCTTCGGACCCGCCAGGCCATCGACCCGACATTACCTCAAACGTGCAGCAATTAAGCTTATGGCCATTTTAGACATCCTCGAATTCCCCGATTCGCGCCTGCGCACTATCGCCAAACCTGTGGCCGTAGTGGACGACGAAGTGCGTCAGTTGGTCGATGACATGTTTGAAACAATGTATGAAGCGCCAGGCATCGGCCTCGCCGCGACCCAGGTCAACGTGCACAAACGTATCGTCGTGATGGACCTCTCCGAAGACCGCAGCGAACCACGGGTGTTCATCAACCCCGAGTTCGAAACCCTGACCGACGAGATGGAGCAATATCAGGAAGGCTGCCTCTCGGTGCCGGGCTTCTACGAAAACGTCGATCGCCCACAGAAGGTCAAAATCAAGGCCCTGGACCGCGACGGCCAGCCTTACGAACTGATCGCCGAAGGCCTGCTCGCGGTGTGCATCCAGCATGAATGCGACCACCTGAATGGCAAATTGTTCGTCGACTACCTGTCCAATCTCAAACGCGACCGAATCAAGAAGAAACTGGAAAAGCTCCATCGCCAGAACGCTTGATGCCCTCCTTTCAAAGGCTTGCTGCGGCAAGCCTTTTTCTTTTGCGAGACCTTTTGAATGACTGAGCCACTGCGCATCGTCTTTGCCGGCACCCCGGAATTCGCCGCCGAACACCTAAAGGCCCTGCTCGACAGCCCTTACGAGATCGTCGCGGTCTACACCCAACCGGACCGTCCGGCGGGCCGTGGGCAAAAGTTGATGCCAAGCCCGGTCAAGCAGTTGGCTCTCGAGAACAACATCCCGGTGCTGCAACCGCCAACCCTGCGCAACGAAGACGCTCAGGCTGAACTGGCCGCGCTCAAACCTGACTTGCTGGTGGTGGTCGCCTACGGCCTGATCCTGCCGCAAGTGGTGCTGGATATTCCACGCCTGGGCTGCATCAACAGCCACGCCTCCTTGCTGCCACGCTGGCGCGGTGCGGCGCCGATCCAGCGCGCCGTCGAAGCGGGCGACAGCGAAAGCGGTGTGACCGTGATGCGTATGGAACTGGGCCTCGACACCGGGCCGATGCTGCTGAAAGTCACCACGCCGATCACCCCCGAAGACACGGGCGGCAGCCTCCACGACCGTCTGGCTGAAATGGGTCCCCCAGCGGTGATTCAGGCGATTGCCGGCCTCGCTGCCGGCACGCTGGATGGCGAAGTGCAGGACGACAGCCTCGCCACTTATGCTCACAAATTGAACAAGGATGAAGCACGCGTCGACTGGACCCGTCCGGCGGTTGAGCTGGAACGTCTGGTTCGCGCCTTCAATCCATGGCCGATCTGCCACAGCACGCTGAATGGCGAAGCATTGAAGGTGCTGGCTGCGAGCCTCGCCGAAGGGCAGGGCGCTCCCGGTGAAATCCTCAGCGCCAGCAAGGAGGGTTTGATCGTCGCCTGCGGTGAGCAAGCCCTGTGTCTGACTCGTCTGCAATTGCCCGGCGGCAAGGCGCTAAACTTCAGCGACTTGTTCAACAGCCGTCGTGAGAAATTCGCCGTCGGCACCGTCCTCGGTCAAGCGGCGGACGTTCAATGAATCCACGTCTGGCCGCCGCCAAGGCACTTGCTGCTGTTCTTAACGGAAAAGCCTCACTCAACAGTTCTCTGCCAACACAAATGGACAAGGTTGAAGACCGCGACCGCGGCTTCACCCAAGACCTGGCGTTCGGCACCGCTCGCTGGCAGCCACGTTTGTCGGCGCTGGCGGCCAAGTTGCTGCAGAAGCCATTCAAGGCAGCCGACGCCGATGTCGAAGCGCTGTTGCTGGTTGGGCTCTACCAGTTGCTCTACACCCGGGTTCCGGCCCATGCCGCCATCGGCGAAACCGTGGGTTGCGCCGACAAGCTGAAAAAGCCCTGGGCCAAGGCCTTGCTCAACGCCGTGTTGCGCCGCGCCCAGCGTGAAAGCGAAGCGCTGCTGGCCGAGCTGGAACACGATCCTGTGGTGCGCACCGCCCACCCGCGCTGGCTGCAAAAATCCCTGAAGGCTTTCTGGCCCGAGCAGTGGGAAGCCATTTGTGCGGCGAACAACGCGCATCCGCCGATGATCTTGCGGGTCAACCGTCGTCATCACAGTCGCGATGCTTATCTCGGGTTGCTGACCGACGCCGGCATCGCCGCCACGCCGTGTGTTTACAGTCAGGACGGCATCATTCTCGACGCCGCTGCCGACGTGCGCAGCTTGCCGGGTTTCGCAGAAGGCTGGATCAGCGTGCAGGACGAAGCCGCGCAACTGGCCGCCGATCTGCTCGACCTGGCTCCGGGCCAACGGGTGCTGGACGCCTGCTGTGCCCCGGGCGGCAAGACCTGCCACATCCTTGAAGCCGAGCCGGCACTCGCCGGCGTGGTCGCGGTGGACCTGGAAGCCAAGCGTCTGGTGCGAGTGCGGGAAAACCTCGCACGCCTGGGCCTGAGCGCCGAACTGATCGCCGCCGACGGCCGCGACACCGCCACCTGGTGGGACGGCAAGCCGTTCCAGCGCATTCTGCTGGACGCGCCGTGCTCGGCCACCGGCGTGATTCGTCGTCACCCGGACATCAAGCTGACTCGCCAACCCGACGACATCGCCGCACTCGCGGTTCTCCAGGGCGAACTGCTCGATGCCATGTGGATAACTTTGGAGGTCGGCGGCATCCTGCTTTACGCCACCTGCTCCACGCTGCCGACCGAGAACACCGAAGTCATCGAAGCCTTCCTCGCTCGCACGCCGGGTGCCCGTGAACTGGACCTCGCGACTCAAGCCGGTATCAAGCAACCTCACGGCCGCCAATTGCTGGCTCAGGAAGGCGGCCACGACGGGTTCTACTACGCCAAGCTGATCAAGATCGCCGCCGCGCGCGGTTAATGGGTTTTAAGGGAGTGACTGGATGAAAATCATCATCCTCGGCGCAGGGCAGGTCGGCGGTTCGCTGGCGGAACACTTGGCCAGCGAGGCCAATGACATCACCGTGGTCGACACTGATGGCGAACGTCTGCGCGACCTCGGTGATCGGTTGGACATCCGCACTGTGCAAGGCCGCGGCTCGCTGCCGACCGTGCTGCGTCAGGCCGGCGCCGACGACGCCGACATGCTGGTGGCGGTGACCAACAGCGACGAAACCAACATGATTGCCTGCCAGGTTGCCCACTCCCTGTTTCACACCCCGACCAAAATTGCCCGGGTTCGCGAAGCTGCCTACCTGACTCGCTCCGAGCTGTTCGACAACGAAGCGATTCCGGTGGACGTGCTGATCAGCCCGGAGCAAGTGGTCACCCATTACATCAAGCGCCTGATCCAGCATCCGGGCGCCTTGCAGGTGATCGACTTCGCCGAAGGCAAAGCCCAATTGGTGGCGGTCAAGGCGTACTACGGCGGCCCGCTGGTGGGTCAGCAACTGCGACAGTTGCGTGAGCACATGCCGAATGTCGAAACCCGCGTGGCGGCGATTTTCCGTCGCGATCGGCCGATCCTGCCCCAGGGCGATACGGTGATCGAGGCGGACGACGAAGTCTTTTTCATCGCCGCCAAGGCGAATATTCGCGCCGTGATGAGCGAAATGCGCCGCCTCGATGAGAGCTACAAACGCATCGTCATCGCGGGCGGCGGGCAGATCGGTGAGCGTCTGGCCGAGGCCATCGAAAGCCGTTACCAAGTGAAGATCATCGAGATGAACCCGGCCCGCTGCCGTCATCTCTCGGACACCCTTGACAGCACCGTGGTACTGCAGGGCAGCGCTTCGGATCGGGATCTACTGCTGGAAGAGAACATCGCCGACGCTGACCTTTTCCTGGCCCTGACCAACGACGACGAAGCCAACATCATGTCCTCGCTGCTGGCCAAGCGCCTGGGTGCGAAGAAGGTGATGACCATCATCAACAACCCGGCCTACGTCGACCTGATCCAGGGCGGCGACATCGACATCGCCATCAGCCCGCAATTGGCGACCATCGGCACCTTACTGGCCCACGTGCGCCGTGGCGATATCGTCAGCGTGCACTCATTGCGCCGGGGCGCGGCGGAAGCCATCGAGGCGATTGCCCACGGTGATGAGAAGTCGAGTAAGGTCATCGGCAAGTCCATTGAGAACATTGGTCTGCCGCCGGGAACCACCATCGGCGCAATCATCCGCGACGAAGAGGTGATCATTGCCCACGATGACACGGTGATTGCGGCGGGTGACCATGTGATTCTGTTCCTTGTGGATAAGAAGCATATTCGGGATGTGGAAAAGCTGTTCCATGTGGGGTTGAGCTTTTTCTAATTCAAAATCGCCAAGATCGCAGCCTTCGGCAGCTCCTACGCCGATCTCAGTAGGAGCTGCCGGAGGCTGCGATCTTTTGATCTTCGCTTCAGCACGCCAAAGGAATCCACCCATGCTCGAATCCCTGGAAAAAATGCTCGCCAAGGGTGTGGATAACTCATTGCTGCGCTTCGGGCTGGGCAAGGGTTATCTGGATCTTGGGGAAAACGCCAAGGCCGCTGAGCATTTCCAGCGTTGCGTCGAATTCGATCCGAAGTATTCAGCAGCCTGGAAGCTTTTGGGCAAGGCCCATCTGGGGCTGAAGGATTTCGCGGCCGCACGTCAGGCGTGGGAACTGGGGCCTGGAAGCCGCTCGCGCCCATGGCGACAAGCAGGCCGAAAAGGAAATGACCGTGTTTCTGAAGAAGCTTGAGCGTCAGGCTCACTGATCAGAGGTATCGCAGGCCAATGCCCTCTGCATCCACCAGCACCACTTCCATGCGCACGCGCGGCGCGCCTGTGGATAAGTCCTGCACCTGACCGTACACCACCGCGCCCTTGGGCAATGTCGACAGGCCCGGATGCTTGACGTAGACGCCTGTCGTCGAAAGGTTACGCGTCTGGCCCAGGCATTCGCCGAAGCTGTGGTGACTGATCTTGATACGAAAGGATTTGCGGTGTTCGGACATCTGTTGCGCCCTTATTGAACGTGTTGTGGATAAGCCGATGAGCAAGATCAAAAGATCGCAGCCTGCGGCAGCTCCTACGGGTTATCCACAGATCGTGCCAGCCTTATCAGTACCAGCGTTCTTCGCCGGGTGGACGCTTCTTGAAGCGCTTCATGCTCCACATGTACTGGCTCGGATACGCCCGCACATAGCGCTCGACCACCTGGCTCATGGCCGCGCAGGACGTCTCGGTATCGGTGCTGTACATGGCCTCTGGCGCGGCTTCGAGGATCACTTTGTAACCCGAACCATCCGGCAGACGTAGCGCATGCAGGAACACGCCGACCGCTTTGCCGCCGGCGAGCATGTTCGGTACGAACTTGCTGGTCAGGGCCTGTGTGGCGAAGAACGGCACGAAAATCCCGGCGGATTCGGACGGTTCCGGGTCAGCGGGAATGCCCACTGCACCACCTTTGCGCACTTCCTTGATAACACTGAGGATGCCTTCCTTGGTGGAAGCGGCCACCCGGTTGCCCAATTGCACCCGCTGCTTGCGCAGCAAATCATCCACCGCCTTCAACTTCGGCGGGCGATAGAAAATGATCGGTTTGCACTGGCTGCAATAGAAGTGGTTCAACACTTCCCAGTTGCCCAGGTGGCTGGTGATGCCAACGACCCCTTTGCCGGAGGCGAGGGCGTCCTTCAATACGTCGAGACCTTCGACTTCACGCACCAGGTCGATGGAGCGCTGGGCCGGCCAGATCCAGGCGCAGGCGCTTTCGGTCAGGGATTTGCCGATGTCTTTCAGGCTTTGGCCTACCAGTCGCTCCCGTTCAGCCGCGTCCATGTCCGGGAAACACTTGGCGAGATTGATCCGCACCACATCGCGGGAACGGTTGGGGGTTTTCCACATGACCCAGCCGATGGCCGAGCCCACGGCCTGCACTGCCCGCCACGGGAGCAGGGCAAACAGCCGCAGAGCGCCTACCAGCAAGGCGCCTTTAAACTTTTCCACAGGTCACTCCTGATCTTGTGCTGTGCGCGAGGCGGCTATTCTAACCGCCGTTCGCCAGCACCGCGTAGCGATCGCAATCCTGAGTGTGGTCCATGACCATGCCCGAGGCCTGCATCAGCGCGTAACAAATAGTCGGGCCGACGAACGTGAAACCGGCCTTTTTCAGGCCTTTGCTCATCTCCACGGCGGTCGGCGTCACGGCCGGCACTTCGCTGCGGTCCTTGAAATGGTTGATCACAGGCTTGCCGTCGACGAAGGACCAGAGAAACGCCACCGGATCCTCCAGCGCCAGCCAGGCCTGGGCATTGCGCCGGGCCGCATTGAGTTTGAGGCGATTGCGAATGATGCCCGGATCGAGCATCAATTCATCGATTTCGGCGTCGCTCATCTGCGCCACGCGCTGTACGTCGAAGCCGAACATTACCTGACGATAGTGCTCACGTTTACGCAGCACGGTGATCCAGGAAAGGCCGGCCTGGAACCCTTCGAGCAAAAGCAACTCGAACAATCCCTGCGCATCGCGTAGCGGCGTGCCCCACTCCTGATCGTGATAAGCCATATACAGCGGATCTTCGGAACACCAAAAGCAGCGTGGCATAAGGCTCCAGGGGGCGTGCGCAGGACCGAATCGGGTATACTCCCGCTCTTTAAATCGCAGCCCAAGAAACAGGTGAATTTCGTGAGCCAGCCTACGCCAGCCGTGCGTACCTTCCAAGACTTGATCCTCGCCCTCCAGCAATACTGGGCCGAGCAAGGTTGTGTGGTACTTCAGCCCTACGATATGGAAGTAGGCGCCGGGACTTTCCACACTGCCACGTTCCTGCGCGCCATTGGCCCGGAAACCTGGAACGCCGCTTATGTGCAGCCCAGTCGTCGCCCGACTGACGGCCGCTACGGCGAAAACCCGAACCGTCTGCAGCACTACTATCAGTTCCAGGTCGTGCTGAAGCCGAACCCGGACAACTTCCAGGAACTGTACCTGGGCTCCCTCAAGCATGTCGGCCTGGACCCACTGGTCCACGACATTCGCTTTGTTGAAGACAACTGGGAATCGCCGACCCTCGGCGCCTGGGGCCTGGGTTGGGAAGTCTGGCTCAACGGAATGGAAGTGACGCAGTTCACTTACTTCCAGCAAGCGGGCGGTATCGAGTGCTACCCGGTGACCGGCGAGATCACTTACGGTCTCGAGCGTCTGGCCATGTACCTGCAAGGCGTGGATTCGGTCTACGACCTGGTCTGGGCTGACGGTCCGTTCGGCAAGGTGACCTACGGCGACGTGTTCCACCAGAACGAAGTGGAGCAGTCGACCTACAACTTCGAACACGCCAACGTCGAGAAGCTGTTCGAGCTGTTCGACTTCTACGAAAGCGAAGCCAAGCGCCTGATCGAACTCGACCAGCCGCTGCCGTTGCCGAGCTACGAAATGGTGTTGAAGGCCTCCCACACCTTCAATCTGCTGGATGCGCGCCGGGCAATCTCGGTGACCGCGCGTCAGCAATACATTCTGCGTGTCCGCACCCTGGCGCGTTCCGTTGCGCAAGCCTACCTGCTGGCTCGCGCCAAGCTGGGCTTCCCGATGGCGACCCCGGATCTGCGTGACGAAGTGTTGGCTAAGCTGGAGGCTGCACAATGAGTGCTCAAGATTTTCTGGTTGAACTGGGCACCGAAGAACTGCCACCCAAAGCCCTGAACACCCTGGCCGACGCGTTCCTGGCCGGTATCGACAAGGGCCTGCAAGCCGCTGGCCTGAACTACGAGACCAAAACCGTCTACGCCGCGCCACGTCGTCTGGCTGTGCTGATCACCTCGCTGGCTACCCATCAGCCGGATCGCAGCATCAACCTCGATGGCCCGCCACGTCAGGCCGCATTCGATGCCGAAGGCAACCCGACTCAAGCGGCATTGGGCTTCGCCAAGAAGTGTGGCGTCGACCTGAGCGAAATCGATCAGAGCGGCCCGAAACTGCGCTACAGCCAAAGCATTGCCGGCAAGCCAACCGCGAGTCTGCTGCCGACCATCGTCGAAGATTCCCTGAACGACCTGCCTATTCCCAAGCGCATGCGCTGGGGTGCTCGCAAGGAAGAATTCGTTCGTCCGACTCAGTGGCTGGTGATGCTGCTCGGTGACCAGGTCATCGATTGCACGATCCTTGCCCAGAAGTCCGGCCGCGATTCCCGTGGTCACCGCTTCCATCACCCGGAAAGCGTGCGCATCACCTCGCCGGCCAACTACCTGACCGACCTGCGTGCCGCTTATGTATTGGCCGATGCCAACGAGCGTCGCGAGCTGATCAGCAAGCGCGTCGAAGAGCTGGCGACGATGCAGGAAGGGACGGCGATCGTTCCGCCAGCGTTGCTCGACGAAGTGACCGCGCTGGTTGAATGGCCGGTGCCGCTGGTGTGCTCGTTCGAAGAGCGTTTCCTCGACGTGCCGCAAGAAGCCCTGATCACCACCATGCAGGACAACCAGAAGTACTTCTGCCTGCTGGATGCCGACGGCAAGTTGCTGCCACGTTTCATTACCGTGGCCAACATCGAAAGCAAAGACCCGCAGCAGATCATCGCCGGTAACGAGAAAGTGGTTCGCCCACGCCTGACCGACGCCGAGTTCTTCTTCAAGCAAGACAAGAAGCAGAAACTCGAAGACTTTAACCTGCGTCTGCAAAACGTGGTGTTCCAGGAAAAACTCGGCAGCGTCTACGACAAGGCCGAGCGCGTTTCCAAACTCGCTGCGTTTATTGCTCAACGCATTGGCGGTAACGCCGCATGGGCTTCCCGGGCCGGCCTGCTGTCCAAGTGCGACCTGGCGACCGAGATGGTCGGTGAGTTCCCGGAGATGCAAGGTGTCGCCGGTTACTACTACGCCCTCAACGACGGCGAGCCGGAAGAAGTTGCACTGGCACTGAACGAGCAATACATGCCGCGCGGTGCCGGTGCGGAACTGCCGACCACCCTGACCGGTGCGGCCGTGGCCATCGCGGACAAGCTCGACACGCTGGTGGGCATTTTCGGCATCGGCATGCTGCCAACCGGCAGCAAAGACCCGTATGCCCTGCGTCGTGCTGCACTGGGCGTGTTGCGCATCCTGATCGACAAGAAGCTCGACCTCGACCTGAACGACGCCGTGGCTTTCGCCGTGAATGCGTTCGGTACCAAGGTCAAGGCTGCCGGCCTCAATGACTCGGTGCTGGAGTTCATCTTCGACCGTCTGCGTGCCCGTTACGAAGACGAAGGCGTGGATGTCGGGACGTACCTGTCGGTGCGTGCCCTGAAGCCGGGTTCGGCGCTGGACTTCGATCAACGCGTACAAGCGGTAGAAGCTTTCCGCAAATTGCCGGAAGCCGCTGCCCTGGCCGCCGTGAACAAGCGCGTTTCGAACTTGCTGAGCAAGGTCGAAGGCTCTGTTCCTTCGGTCGTGGAAGCCAAGTACTTCGACAACGCCAACGAGTTCTCCCTGTACTCGGCGATCCAGCAGGCTGACCAGGCTGTCCAGCCGATGGCGGCGGCGCGTCAGTACAGCGAATCGCTGGCACGTCTGGCTGCCTTGCGCGAGCCAGTGGATGCGTTCTTCGAAGCAGTAATGGTCAACGCTGAAGATGCCAAGGTCCGCGCCAACCGTTATGCGCTGCTGTCGCGCCTGCGTGGGCTGTTCCTCGGCGTCGCCGACATTTCGCTGCTGGGCTGAGGGGCTGCTGTTGAAACTGCTGATTCTCGATCGGGACGGGGTGATCAATTACGACTCCGACGCTTACATCAAGTCGGTGGAGGAGTGGATTCCGCTCCCGGGTTCGATCGAAGCCATCGCGCAGTTGAGCAAGGCTGGCTGGACGGTAGCGGTGGCTACCAACCAGTCGGGCATCGCTCGCGGCTATTACGACATCGCCACCCTGGACGCCATGCACGAGCGCTTGCGCGAGCGGGTGGCGGAGCAGGGCGGTGAAGTCGGGCTGATCGTCTATTGCCCGCACGGGCCGGACGATGGCTGCGATTGCCGCAAACCAAAACCTGGGATGTTGAAAACCATTGCCGCGCATTACAACGTATCGCTGACCAATCTTTGGTTCGTCGGCGATACCCTTGGTGACCTGGAGGCCGCCAAAGCCGTCGATTCTCAGCCAGTTTTGGTAAAGACCGGGAAAGGCGAAAAGACTTTGGGCAAGACCCTACCGGTAGGCACCTTGATTTTTGACGATCTGGCGGCGATTGCCGCAGAACTTATCCACAACTAAGGCTCTTCTGACATCCTGGCCAAGGACTGATCGGGAGTGCGCTTGAATAGGCGGGCAGAGCCCGCAACGGTAAATGTCGCCATGTCGATACTGCAGGCCATCAGAACCTTCCTCTTTTACCTGCTGCTGGGCACCAGCTCCTTGCTCTGGTGCAGCCTGAGCTTTTTTATCGCGCCTTTTCTGCCGTTCAAGGCGCGCTATCGCTTCATCAATGTGTACTGGTGCCGCTGCGCCTTGTGGCTGAGCAAGGTTTTCCTGGGCATCAGCTACGAAGTGAAGGGCGCCGAGAACGTGCCTGACCAGCCCTGCGTGATTCAGTCGAACCACCAGAGCACGTGGGAGACATTCTTTCTATCCGCCTACTTTGAGCCATTGAGCCAAGTGCTCAAGCGCTCATTACTGTTTGTGCCGTTCTTCGGCTGGGCCATGGCCATGCTGCGACCAATCGCCATCGACCGCGACAATCCGAAAGCCGCGCTCAAGCATGTGGCGAAGAAGGGCGATGAACTGCTGAAAGACGGCGTCTGGGTCCTGATCTTCCCAGAGGGAACGCGCGTTCCTTACGGCACCATCGGAAAATTCTCTCGCGGTGGTACCGCTTTAGCCGTCAACGCCGCACTTCCAGTGCTGCCGATTGCGCACAATGCTGGCAAGTTCTGGCCGAAAACCGGTTGGGCGAAGAAGCAGGGCGTCATCACCGTGATCATCGGTGAGCCGATGTACGCCGTGGGCAGTGGGCCGCGCGCCATTGCCGATCTGAATGACCGGGTGCAGAGCTGGAATGAGCAGATGCAACGGGAAATGGGCTCGCTGCCAGCAACCCCTGCGGCCCCCTCCGCCAACGATCAGGTTGCTGTCTGAGATTCTGTGGATAACCTGTGTACCGTTTTGTCGAAAAGTAGCGTTTTTTGTTTTTAAGCTTATGATTTATATACATATTTCCTAAACACATAAAACGCCGGAAATGGTGCATAAGTTTTTTTCGGGCGCAAAAAAACCGGCTGATATAGCCGGTTTTTTTATGCCTGCGATTTGCTGGATTTCAGGCTTCGAACAAACGGCACGTGGGGCCTGCTTTCACGGAATCGCAGAAATAAAAAAGGCCAACGCTGAGCGTTGGCCTTTTTCGTTTGGCAGGTTTGCTGGATCAGAAGTCCAGGTTGGAAACCGCCAGGGCGTTGCTTTCGATGAAGTCACGACGAGGCTCGACCGCATCACCCATTAGGGTGTTGAAGATCTGGTCCGCGCCAATGGCGTCTTCGATGGTCACTTTGAGCATCCGGCGCTGTGCTGGGTCCATGGTGGTTTCCCACAGCTGATCCGGGTTCATCTCACCCAGACCTTTGTATCGCTGGATGGTGTGACGCTTGGTGCTTTCGGCCATCAGCCATTCAAGGGCTTCCTTGAACTCGGTGACCGGCTTCTTGCGCTCGCCACGCTGGATATACGCGCCGTCGTCCAGCAAGGTGCTCAATTGAGCGCCCAGCGATACAACGGTCTTGTAGTCGTTACTGCCGAAGAAGTCGCGGTTGAAGGTGACGTAGTTCGACAAGCCGTGGGAGATCAGTTCGACCTCTGGCAGCCAGACGTTACGTTCACGGTCTTCACGCAGGCTGGCTTTGTAGACCAGGCCGGACTTCTCGACGGTGCGCAGGCGAACTTCGTACTGGGCCATCCAATCCTGCATCGCAGCGTGATCGGACAATTGCTCCAGGCTAACGGCAGGCAGGTAGATGAAGTGCTCGGTCAGCTCCTGTGGGTACAGGCGCGACAGACGCTTGAGGGTCTTCATCACCAGACGGAAGTCATTCACCAGACGCTCGAGGGCTGGTCCGGAAATACCCGGGGCTTCCTCGTTCAGGTGCAGGCTCGCATCTTCCAGGGCCGACTGCGTCATGTACTCTTCCATGGCGTCGTCGTCTTTGATGTATTGCTCTTGCTTGCCTTTCTTGACCTTGTACAGCGGTGGCTGGGCGATGTAGATGTAGCCGCGCTCGATCAGCTCCGGCAACTGACGGAAGAAGAAGGTCAGCAGCAGGGTACGGATGTGCGAACCGTCGACGTCAGCATCGGTCATGATGATGATGTTGTGGTAACGCAGCTTCGCGATGTTGTACTCATCGCGGCCAATGCCACAGCCCAGCGCGGTGATCAAGGTGCCCACTTCTTGCGAAGAGATCATCTTGTCGAAGCGCGCCTTCTCGACGTTCAGGATCTTGCCCTTGAGAGGCAGGATGGCTTGGGTCCGGCGGTTACGTCCCTGCTTGGCGGAGCCGCCAGCAGAGTCACCTTCCACGAGGTACAGTTCGGAAAGAGCAGGGTCTTTTTCCTGGCAGTCAGCCAGTTTGCCCGGCAGGCCGGCGATATCCAGCGCGCCTTTACGGCGGGTCATCTCACGGGCTTTACGCGCCGCTTCACGAGCGCGAGCCGCATCGATCATCTTGCCGACGACCAGTTTGGCTTCGTTCGGGTTTTCCAGCAGGAAGTCGGAGAAGTACTTGCCCATTTCCTGTTCGACTGCGGTCTTCACTTCGGAAGAAACCAGCTTGTCTTTGGTCTGGGAGCTGAACTTCGGATCCGGCACTTTAACCGAAATGATCGCGGTCAGGCCTTCACGGGCATCGTCACCGGTGGTCGCGACTTTGTGCTTCTTCGCCAGACCTTCGGCTTCGATGTAGGTGTTCAGGTTACGCGTCAGAGCGGAACGGAAACCCACCAGGTGAGTACCGCCATCGCGCTGTGGAATGTTGTTGGTGAAGCACAACAGGTTCTCGTTGAAGCTATCGTTCCACTGCAAGGCGATTTCCACGCCGATGCCGTCTTCGCGCTGGATGTTGAAGTGGAACACCTGGTTGACCGGGGTCTTGTTGGTGTTCAGGTATTCAACGAACGCACGCAGGCCACCCTCGTACTTGAACAGCTCTTCCTTGCCGCTGCGCTCATCCTTGAGGACGATGCCGACACCGGAGTTGAGGAAGGACAGTTCACGAATCCGCTTGGCCAGGATGTCCCAGCTGAAGTGGATGTTCTTGAACGTCAGGTCGGACGGCTTGAAGTGAATCTGGGTGCCGGTGCTTTCACTCTCACCGACGATTTTCATCGGTTCTTTTGGAACACCGTGAATGTAGGTCTGTTCCCAGATTTTGCCGCTGCGGCGAACGGTCAAGACCAGCTCTTCGGACAGGGCGTTCACCACCGACACACCTACACCGTGCAGGCCGCCGGATACTTTGTAGGAGTTGTCGTCGAATTTACCACCAGCGTGCAGCACGGTCATGATGACCTCGGCTGCCGAGACGCCTTCTTCTTTGTGCACGTCTACCGGGATACCACGACCGTTGTCGCGAACGGTGATGGATTCGTCCGGGTGGATGATGATGCTAATGTCGTCGCAGTGGCCAGCGAGCGCTTCATCGATGGAGTTGTCGACTACCTCGAAGACCATGTGGTGCAGACCGCTACCATCGTCGGTGTCACCAATGTACATACCGGGACGTTTGCGTACGGCATCCAGGCCTTTCAGCACTTTAATGCTCGTTGAGTCGTAGGTATTCGTATTTTCTTCGCTCAATGCCTTCACTCCCGATGGTCGTGGGTCTGGGTGATACGGCCCTGTTCCACGTGGAACAGAGCGACTGGCGTATCCGTCTGCCAGCCTTCCCTCAATAATTCGTGATCTACACAGGTGATAAACACCTGGCAGCGTAAGTCTTCCAGCAAGCGGCAAAGCGCGCGGCGGTGGTGCTCGTCCAGTTCGGACGGCAGGTCATCCACCAGATAAATACACTGGCCTCGTCGGGCCTGGCTGACCAAGTGCCCTTGGGCAATCCGCAATGCACAGACCACCAGCTTCTGCTGACCGCGAGACAAGATGTCCGCGGCGTTATGTGCGCCCAATCTAAGACGCAAATCAGCACGCTGTGGTCCGGCTTGGGTATGACCCATTTGCTGATCCCGCTGAAGGGACCCGGCGAGCACTGCACTCAACTCGCGGTCTTTGTCCCAACCTCGGTAATAGCTGAGCGTTAAGCCCTCGAGCTCAACCAGTTCGCTCAAGGTCTGTTCAAAGACTGGTTTCAAGGCTTTGATATAAGCGCGGCGGTATTCATCAATTTCAGCGCTGGCCTGGCACAGTTCCCTGTCCCAAACCGCTTGCGAAACGGCGTCAAGTGTACCATGCCGCAGCCAAGAGTTTCTCTGGCGCAGGGCCTTCTGCAAGCGCTGCCAGGTGGACATGAATCGTGGTTCCACGTGGAACACGCCCCAGTCGAGAAACTGCCGACGAATCTTCGGTGCGCCTTCCAGCAATCGAAAACTGTCAGGGTTGATCAACTGCAGCGGCAGGATTTCCGCCAGTTGCGCCGCGCTGCGAGCATTCTGCCCGTCGATGCGAATCTGGAACTCCCCTTGACGGTCTCGGGAGATCCCCAAGGCGCTGTGCCCACCCTCGGCCATCTCCACCTGACCAAACACCGTACAGGCGAGCTGCTCGTACTGGATGACCGGTAACAGGCGGGTGCTACGAAACGAACGGGCAAGCCCCAGCAGATGAATGGCTTCCAGAACACTGGTTTTGCCGCTGCCGTTGGCGCCGTAAAGAATGTTGATTCGGGGGGAGGGGGAGAAGGTCACCGGGTGCAGATTGCGCACCGCGGTGACAGAGACACGACTTAAGGACATCTAGCTTCTGCTGAGCATGATTACAGACGCATCGGCATGACAACGTAGGCCGAGTCGTCGTTGTCGGACTCTTGCACCAGCGCACTGCTGTTGGAGTCGGACAGGATCAGGCGAACTTGTTCAGTGGTCATCACGCCCAGCACGTCGAGCAGGTAACTCACGTTGAAACCGATTTCCAGATTGCCGCCGTTGTACTCGACGCCCACTTCTTCTTCCGCTTCTTCCTGTTCCGGGTTGTTCGCCTGGATCTTCAGCTGACCATTGGCCAGTTGCAGACGGATGCCGCGGTACTTCTCGTTGGACAGAATCGCGGTACGGCTGAACGCTTCACGCAGGGCCTGACGATCGCCGAGTACCAGCTTGTCGCCGCCCTTAGGCAGAACACGCTCGTAGTCCGGGAATTTGCCGTCGACCAGTTTCGACGTGAAGGTGAACTCGCCAGTGGTCGCACGAATGTGGTGCTGACCCAGTACGATACTGACGATGCCGTCCGGCTCAGTCAGCAGGCGCGCCAGCTCAAGGATACCTTTACGTGGCACGATGACCTGATGGCGATCCGGCTGACCGATATCAGCCTGCATCGAGCACATGGCCAGACGGTGACCGTCGGTGGCCACGGCGCGGATGATGCCAGCCGAGACTTCCAGCAGCATACCGTTGAGGTAGTAACGCACGTCCTGCTGGGCCATCGCGAAGCTGGTGCGCTCGATCAGACGACGCAGTTTGCTTTGCTCAAGGCTGCACGTCAGCGAGCCGGGGCCTTCTTCCACAGTCGGGAAGTCATTGGCCGGCAGGGTCGACAGGGTGAAGCGGCTACGGCCGGCCTTCACCACGAGCTTCTGCTCGTCGACCTTGATGTCGATCAGCGCATCGTTCGGCAAGCTTTTGCAGATATCCATCAGCTTGCGCGCAGGCACAGTGATGGAACCTGGATCGGCAGGCTCTTCGAGTTGTACACGACCGACCAACTCGACTTCCAGGTCGGTACCGGTCAGCGACAATTGCTGGCCTTCGACAACCAGCAGCACGTTGGAGAGCACCGGCAAGGTCTGTCGGCGCTCGACGACGCCTGCGACCAGTTGCAGGGGTTTCAACAGGGCTTCGCGTTGAATGGTGAAATGCATGGTCTAGTCCCTTGCCTTAATAAGCTGCGCTGGTGTTCATCAAGTGGTCAGTGTACGCAGCAGGTTCTTGTAGTCCTCGCGGATGTCCGCGTCGGATTCCTTAAGTTCGTTGATCTTGCGGCAGGCGTGCAAAACAGTCGTGTGGTCCCGGCCGCCAAACACGTCGCCGATTTCCGGCAAGCTGTGGTTGGTCAGTTCTTTGGACAACGCCATGGCGACCTGACGCGGACGAGCTACCGAACGCGAACGACGTTTGGACAACAAGTCGGAGATCTTGATCTTGTAGTACTCGGCGACCGTGCGCTGAATGTTATCCACAGAGACCAGTTTGTCTTGCAGTGCCAACAGATCTTTCAGGGATTCGCGAATCAACTCGATGGTGATATCGCGGCCCATGAAGTGCGAGTGGGCGATCACGCGTTTGAGCGCGCCTTCCAGCTCACGGACGTTGGAACGAATACGCTGGGCAATGAAGAACGCCGCGTCATGGGGCAGATCGACTTTGGCCTGATCGGCCTTTTTCATTAGGATCGCCACACGGGTTTCCAGTTCCGGCGGCTCGACGGCTACCGTCAGGCCCCAGCCGAAGCGGGATTTTAGGCGCTCTTCAAGGCCTTCAATTTCTTTCGGGTAGCGGTCACTGGTGAGAATGACCTGCTGGCCACCTTCAAGCAGGGCGTTGAAGGTGTGGAAAAACTCTTCCTGGGAACGTTCTTTGCGAGCGAAGAACTGAATGTCATCGATCAGCAATGCATCCACCGAACGGTAGAAGCGCTTGAACTCGTTGATGGCGTTCAGCTGCAGGGCCTTGACCATGTCGGCCACGAACCGCTCGGAATGCAGGTACACAACCTTGGCATTCGGATTCTTCTTTAACAGGTGGTTACCCACAGCGTGCATCAAGTGGGTTTTACCCAAACCGACGCCACCATAAAGGAAGAGCGGGTTGTAACCGTGCTTGGGATTGTCCGCCACTTGCCAGGCCGCAGCCCGAGCCAGTTGGTTGGACTTGCCCTCGACGAAGTTTTCGAAGGTGAAGGTGCGGTTCAGGTAGCTGGTGTGCTTGAGCGCGCCTTCGACCTGCACCGTACGCTGTTCGGCGCGAATCGGAGCTTGTTGCGAACTGGCCCCGGCCATCGGGTCGAAGCTGTCGCGCGATGGCTCTTCATTAACCTCGGCAACTTTTTGCGTCGCACGCTTGGTCGGAGCGGCTAACTGGGCTGGCGCCGGGGCGCTGACAGGTGCTTGAGCGGCCTGAGCCTGTGAAGCAGCGGCGGCCAACGGAGCATTCGGGGCGGCACGCGGTGCCGAACTGCGTTTGCTGCCTATTAATAAGGACAGCGCCGGCGCCATGCCATTGCCATGCTCATCCAGCAGTTCAAGGACGCGGCCCAGGTACTTTTCGTTGACCCAGTCGAGAACAAAACGATTCGGTGCGTAGACACGCAACTCGTCGCCTTCGGCTTCGACCTGTAGTGGACGGATCCAAGTGTTGAATTGTTGGGCAGGCAGCTCATCGCGCAAAAGCTCCACGCACTGCTGCCAAAGTTCCACTGACACGGATATCCCCTAAGTTGAAAGCCGGTGAGGCAAAAACAAGCCGCCATTGTAGCCGACCAAGCCCCGACTTATCCACACGAAGGTTGTGCAACTCCCATGAAGAATCAGTGATTTATACGAAAAAAAGACGACCAGCGGTCTGTGCATAAGCTCTGTGGATAACCGGGCCTAAGGTCGTTGTACAAGTGGGGGCGAAACCCGGTGGATAACCACGCTGTGGATAAGTACCTCTTTCACACACAGCTTATCCGACAGCGCAGCACAGGGTTACCACCGTTTTCCACCGTAGTTGTCATTCTCTGTACATCACGACTTTAAAGGGCTGATGGCAGTTATCCACAGATGATCGTGTCCCTAGCTTTTATAAGCTTTACAGAAAAGCTTTAAATACTTTCCTTCTTAATTTCTATATCTAGCCAAGGAGCTCGGCAGGAAAAACGTCTGGAGATCTATTTATAAGGAATCGCTGGTTGGAAATTGACCTAGAGGCTTGCTTTCTCTAGAATCCCCGGTCTCTTAAAACGGGGGCCATTCCGGCCCGTTGTGGACGAACCAGGTAACACGACAATGAAACGTACTTTCCAACCAAGCACTATCAAACGCGCTCGTACCCACGGTTTCCGTGCTCGCATGGCTACCAAAAACGGTCGTGCCGTCCTGTCGCGTCGTCGCGCCAAAGGTCGTGCGCGTCTGGCAGTTTGATAATCCGGCACTGGAGGTGAGTCAGGACTTCAGTCGGGAAAAGCGTCTGCTTACTCCCCGGCATTTCAAGGCAGTCTTTGACTCCCCTACCGGCAAGGTTCCGGGGAAAAATCTCCTGCTCCTTGCGCGCAACAACGATCTTGATCACCCCCGTCTCGGGCTGGTTATCGGGAAAAAGAGCGTAAAGCTCTCCGTCGAGCGCAATCGCCTCAAACGTCTGATGCGCGAATCGTTCCGTCTGAACCAGGACTCACTGGCCGGCTGGGACATCGTTATCGTCGCGCGCAAAGGTTTGGGTGACGTAGAAAACCCCGAATTGATTCAGCATTTCGGCAAACTCTGGAAGCGTCTGGCACGCAGCACGCCGGTACCAGCAGTCAAAACCGAAACTGTAGGGGTAGACAGTCCCGATGCGTAAACTGGCACTCGTTCCGATCCAGTTTTATCGCTATGCCATTAGTCCTCTGATGGCCAGTCACTGTCGTTTCTACCCCAGTTGTTCCTGCTACGCGTATGAAGCCATAGAAAATCATGGCCTTCTGCGCGGTGGCTGGCTGGCCTTTCGTCGTTTAGGTCGCTGTCATCCGTGGAATCCCGGTGGTTATGACCCGGTTCCATCTATCCCTACCTCCCGTTCTTCTTCGATGGCCGAGTAATCATGGATATCAAACGCACGATCCTGATCGTCGCCCTGGCAATCGTGTCCTACGTTATGGTTCTTAAATGGAACCAGGACTATGGCCAGGCTGCCCTGCCGACTCAGAATGTTGCTTCCAGTACTACCGCACCGGGCCTACCGGATACGGCGACTGGCAATAATGCTTCTGTCAGTGACGACATTCCACGCGCCGCAAGCGATACCAGTGCAACTGCACCTGCTGAAACTCCGGTAGCTGCAAGCAAAGACCTCATCCAGATCAAAACGGATGTTCTCAACCTGGCAATCGATCCACAAGGTGGTGATGTTGCGCAGTTGACGCTGCCGCTGTATCCACGTCGCCAGGACCATCCGGAAATTCCATTCCAGTTGTTCGATAACGGCAACGAGCGGACTTATCTGGCCCAGAGCGGTCTGATCGGCACCAACGGTCCGGACGCCAGTCCTGCCGGTCGTCCGGTTTACTCCTCGGAGAAGAAGATTTACCAATTGGCTGACGGTCAGGACCAATTGGTCGCAGACCTGAAGTTCAGCAAGGACGGCGTCAACTACATCAAGCGTTTCACCCTGAAACGTGGCCTGTACGACGTAACCGTTTCCTACCTGATCGATAACCAGAGTGCCCAGCCCTGGTCCGGTGCAATGTTCGCGCAATTGAAGCGTGACGCCAGCTCCGATCCTTCTTCCAGCACCGCCACCGGCACCGCGACTTACCTGGGCGCCGCCCTGTGGACAAGTAACGAACCGTACAAGAAAGTGTCCATGAAGGACATGGACAAGGCTCAGCTGAAAGAAACCGTTAACGGTGGTTGGGTTGCATGGTTGCAGCACTACTTCGTGACCGCGTGGATTCCGGCGAAAGGCGAGAACAACCTCGTCCAGACCCGTAAAGACAGCAAAGGCAACTACATCATCGGCTACACCGCTCCGGCAATGACTGTCGCACCAGGTGCAAAAGCCGAGACCAGCGCAGTTCTGTACGCAGGTCCGAAAAGTCAGGCCGTGCTGAAAGAGTTGTCCCCAGGTCTGGAACTGACCGTCGACTACGGCATCCTGTGGTTCATTGCCCAGCCAATTTTCTGGCTGCTGCAACACATCCACGCGCTGGTCGGTAACTGGGGCTGGTCGATCATCTTCCTGACCATGCTGATCAAAGGGATCTTCTTCCCGCTGTCGGCTGCCAGCTACAAATCCATGGCGCGCATGCGTGCAGTGGCACCGAAACTGGCGGCGCTGAAAGAGCAACATGGCGACGACCGGCAGAAGATGTCGCAATCCATGATGGAGCTGTACAAGAAAGAGAAGATCAATCCGCTGGGTGGTTGCTTGCCAATCCTCGTGCAGATGCCGGTTTTCCTTTCGTTGTACTGGGTTCTGCTGGAAAGCGTTGAAATGCGCCAAGCGCCGTTCATGCTGTGGATTACTGACCTGTCGATCAAGGATCCGTTCTTCATTCTGCCGATCATCATGGGTGCAACCATGTTCATCCAGCAGCAGCTGAACCCGACTCCTCCGGATCCGATGCAGGCCAAGGTGATGAAGCTGATGCCAATCATCTTCACCTTCTTCTTCCTGTGGTTCCCGGCTGGTCTGGTGCTGTACTGGGTAGTGAACAACTGCCTGTCGATCGCCCAACAGTGGTACATCACTCGTAAGATCGAAGCGGCTACCAAAGCAGCTGCCTGATTTACACTGTGGATAACCACTCAAAACGCCCCCTAGTGGGGCGTTTTGCTATCTGTCACTTTTGTCTGGATAACGGTTTATGAGCGTTCCTCGTGAAACCATCGCCGCCGTCGCTACCGCTCAAGGTCGCGGCGGTGTGGGCATCGTCCGTATTTCCGGGCCGCTGGCGAGTGTTGCGGCCAAGGCCTTCAGCGGTCGTGAACTCAAGCCAAGGTTTGCCCACTACGGCCCGTTCCTCAGTGAAAACGATGAGGTGCTGGATCAAGGCATCGCCCTGTATTTTCCCGGCCCGAACTCATTTACCGGCGAAGATGTGCTGGAACTCCAGGGCCACGGCGGTCCGATAGTTCTGGATATGCTACTCAAGCGTTGCCTGGAACTGGGCTGTCGGTTGGCCCGGCCAGGTGAATTCAGCGAGCGCGCGTTCCTCAATGACAAACTCGACCTGGCTCAGGCCGAGGCCATCGCTGACTTGATCGAGGCGAGTTCTGCACAGGCTGCACGAAATGCGCTGCGTTCCTTGCAGGGCGCATTCTCCGAGCGTGTGCATAACCTCACCGAGCAACTGATTGGTCTGCGCATCTATGTCGAAGCGGCGATCGACTTCCCTGAAGAAGAAATCGACTTCCTCGCCGATGGTCACGTACTGAGCATGCTCGACAAAGTGCGTGACGAGTTATCCACCGTACTTCGGGAAGCCGGGCAGGGTGCCTTGCTGCGTGACGGGATGACCGTGGTGATCGCCGGCCGGCCGAATGCCGGTAAATCCAGCCTGTTGAATGCACTGGCCGGTCGTGAAGCCGCGATCGTCACCGAGATCGCCGGCACCACCCGGGACATTCTTCGTGAACATATCCACATCGATGGTATGCCGCTGCACGTGGTCGACACCGCAGGTCTGCGAGATACCGACGACCAGGTAGAAAAAATCGGTGTCGAACGGGCGCTGAAAGCAATCGGCGAGGCTGATCGCGTGCTGTTGGTGGTCGATGCTACGGCTCCTGAGGCACTTGATCCGTTCGCGTTATGGCCTGAATTTCTGGAGATCCGTCCCGATCCGGCGAAAGTCACGCTGATCCGAAACAAGGCTGACCTCACTGGCGAAGCCATTGCCCTGGAAGTCAGCGAGGATGGCCACGTCACCATCAGCCTGAGCGCCAAATCTGCAGGTGAAGGGCTGGAATTGCTGCGCGACCACCTCAAGGCCTGCATGGGCTACGAACAGACCTCGGAAAGCAGCTTCAGTGCTCGCAGGCGTCACCTTGAAGCGTTGCGTCACGCCAGTGCTTCCCTTGAGCACGGCCGTGCACAGCTGACCCTGGCGGGTGCCGGCGAACTGTTAGCCGAGGATTTGCGACAAGCCCAACACGCTTTGGGTGAAATCACTGGTGCATTCAGCTCTGATGACCTGCTGGGACGGATCTTTTCCAGCTTCTGTATCGGTAAATAATCTTCCCCGTTGTCCACAGACAGGCCATTCGTGCCTGTCTGTTCCCTCCTTTTCTTGAATTCTCTTCCAGTGCTGAGCAGATTCTTTCTGCTTGAGCGGGTTTCCCGTGCCCTGGATTTGCTTATTCAGCAGTTTTCTGTGGATTAAGCCCTGTGAATAACTGCCTCTAAGGGCAGTTGATAACAGGGCCTCAAAACTGAAGATAACCGCCCCTGTGGATAAGCACCCCTTTAATCCACAGGCTTAAACCGGTTATCCAAGGGCCTCCTTGGCACATGACCACAGGGTTTTGAATCTCTGTACACATTGAATATAAAGGCCTGTAGAGATCTATCCACAGAAATGTGCTTCAGTAGAAATAAACATAAAAACAAAGATTTAATAAATTTCTTTCTTTTTAATTTCTATAACCGCGACTTCTCCACAGCTGGTTAAATTTTGTGCAAAGGGTTCTTTAGGAAGGGCGAAGTCCCTATACTTGCCGCCCAGGTCCAAAAACCTGAGCTCAAACTATTCCTGATTACCTAACTGAAGCAGGCACGAGGTGCGTGGTGGATTTCCCTTCCCGTTTTGAAGTGATCGTCATCGGCGGCGGTCATGCCGGTACCGAGGCAGCACTGGCCTCAGCACGCATGGGTGCAAAAACCCTGTTGCTGACGCATAACGTGGAAACCCTCGGTGCCATGAGTTGCAACCCCGCTATCGGTGGGATCGGCAAAAGCCATCTGGTCAAGGAAATCGATGCCCTCGGCGGCGCGATGGCCATGGCTACCGATAAAGGTGGTATTCAATTTCGCGTATTGAACAGCCGCAAAGGCCCGGCCGTGCGTGCAACCCGCGCTCAGGCTGATCGGGTTCTGTACAAGGCCGCTGTCCGCGAAATCCTTGAAAACCAGCCGAACCTGTGGATATTTCAACAGGCCGCCGACGACCTGATCGTCGAGCAAGAACAAGTGCGCGGTGTTGTCACCCAAATGGGCCTGCGTTTCTTCGCGGACTCCGTGGTGCTGACCACTGGCACCTTCCTCGGTGGACTTATCCACATCGGCTTGCAGAATTTTTCCGGCGGCCGTGCCGGTGATCCGCCGTCGATCGCCCTGGCGCATCGCTTGCGTGAATTGCCGCTGCGCGTTGGTCGCCTGAAAACCGGTACACCGCCGCGTATCGACGGTCGTTCTGTGGATTTCTCGGTGATGACCGAGCAAGCCGGCGATACACCGATCCCGGTGATGTCGTTCATGGGTTCCAAAGAGCAGCACCCGAAACAGGTCAGTTGCTGGATTACCCACACCAACGCCCGCACCCACGAAATCATTGCCGCCAACCTAGATCGGTCGCCGATGTATTCCGATGCCGGGTTGATCGAAGGTATCGGCCCGCGTTACTGCCCGTCGATCGAAGACAAGATCCATCGCTTTGCCGACAAGGAAAGCCATCAGGTTTTCATCGAACCGGAAGGCCTGACGACCAACGAGCTGTACCCGAACGGGATATCCACATCCCTGCCATTCGACGTGCAACTGCAGATCGTGCAATCGATCCGCGGTATGGAAAACGCGCACATCGTTCGCCCGGGCTACGCCATCGAATACGACTACTTCGACCCGCGTGACCTGAAGTACAACCTGGAAACAAAAGTCATCGGCGGTCTGTTCTTCGCCGGGCAAATCAACGGCACTACCGGGTACGAAGAAGCCGGCGCCCAGGGTTTGCTGGCCGGGGCCAACGCCGCACTACGTGCTCAGGGCAAAGACGCCTGGTGTCCGCGTCGCGACGAGGCGTACATCGGAGTGTTGGTCGACGACCTGATTACCCTGGGTACCCAGGAACCGTATCGGATGTTCACGTCCCGCGCCGAATACCGCCTGATCCTGCGCGAAGACAACGCCGACCTGCGCTTGACCGAAAAAGGTCGCGAACTGGGTCTGGTGGATGACGCGCGTTGGGCTGCGTTCTGCACCAAACGCGAGAGCATCACGCTGGAAGAGCAACGCCTGAAAAGTACCTGGGTTCGCCCGGGCACCGAGCAAGGCGATGCGATTTCCGAGAAGTTCGGCACGCCGCTGACCCATGAATACAACTTGCTCAACCTGCTGAGCCGTCCGGAAATCGACTACGCTGGTCTGATTGCCGTGACCGGCGGCGGCGCAGAAGATCCACAAGTCGCCGAGCAGGTCGAAATCAAGACCAAATACGCCGGTTACATCGATCGTCAGCAGGATGAAATCGCTCGTCTGCGGGCCAGCGAAGACACAAAACTGCCTGTGGATATCGATTACACGAATATTTCCGGTCTCTCCAAAGAGATCCAGAGCAAACTCGGTGCGACCCGTCCAGAGACTTTGGGCCAGGCGTCGCGTATCCCGGGTGTGACGCCGGCAGCGATTTCGCTGTTGATGATTCATTTGAAAAAACGCGGCGCGGGCCGTCAGTTGGAGCAAAGCGCTTGAGTTCGTTGGTCACCTCGCAACACGCAGAAGAGTTATCCACAGGTGCTCGCCAGCTCGGTGTCACGCTGACAGAAACCCAGCACGCGCAGCTGCTGGGTTATCTGGCCCTGTTGATAAAATGGAACAAGGCTTACAACCTGACTGCCGTACGCGATCCGGATGAAATGGTTTCCCGTCACTTGCTCGATAGTTTGAGCGTGATGTCGTTCGTCGAAAACGGTCGATGGCTGGACGTCGGCAGCGGTGGTGGCATGCCGGGTATTCCGTTGGCCATCCTGTTTCCAGAGTCCCAAGTGACCTGCCTGGACAGCAACGGCAAGAAAACCCGCTTCCTGACCCAGGTCAAACTCGAACTCAAACTGGATAACCTGCAAGTTATCCACAGCCGCGTCGAAGCTTTTCAGCCTGATCAGCCATTCAACGGGATCATCTCCCGGGCGTTCAGCAGCATGGAGAACTTCAGCAACTGGACTCGCCACCTCGGCGACACCGATACGCGTTGGCTGGCAATGAAGGGCGTTCATCCCGCCGATGAGCTGGTAGCATTGCCGGCAGACTTCCACCTCGATAGCGAACACGCCCTGGCCGTACCCGGTTGCCAAGGCCAACGCCATCTGCTGATACTGCGCCGCACGGCATGATTGGGAACACAAGCAAGAATGGCTAAGGTATTCGCGATAGCGAACCAAAAGGGTGGTGTGGGCAAGACCACCACCTGTATCAACCTCGCAGCTTCCCTGGTCGCTACCAAGCGCCGGGTGCTGTTGATCGATCTCGATCCACAAGGCAACGCCACCATGGGTAGCGGTGTGGATAAACACGGCCTGGAGAACTCGGTCTACGACCTGCTGATCGGCGAATGCGATCTGGCCCAGGCCATGCACTATTCCGAGCACGGTGGTTACCAACTGCTGCCGGCCAACCGCGACCTGACCGCGGCCGAAGTGGTTCTGCTGGAAATGCAGATGAAGGAAAGCCGCCTGCGCAGCGCGCTGGCGCCGATCCGTGAAAACTACGATTACATTTTGATCGACTGCCCGCCGTCGTTGTCGATGCTCACGCTTAACGCACTGGTTGCGGCTGACGGGGTGATTATCCCCATGCAGTGCGAGTACTTCGCGCTCGAAGGTTTGAGCGACCTTGTGGATAACATCAAGCGCATCGCTGAGTTGCTGAACCCGAACCTGAAAGTCGAAGGCCTGTTGCGGACCATGTATGACCCGCGCCTGAGCCTGATGAACGATGTTTCGGCGCAGCTCAAGGAACACTTCGGCGAGCAGCTCTACGACACGGTGATTCCGCGCAACATCCGCCTGGCTGAAGCCCCAAGCTATGGCATGCCGGCGCTGGCGTACGACAAATCATCGCGGGGCGCCATTGCCTATCTGGCTTTGGCGGGCGAGATGGTTCGTCGTCAACGCAAAAACTCACGCACTGCCGCTGCTCAGGCAACTTAAGGAATCCCCATGGCCGTCAAGAAACGAGGTCTCGGACGTGGACTGGATGCACTGCTGAGTGGTCCGACTGTCAGCTCGCTGGAAGAACAAGCGGTGCAGGCTGATCAGCGTGAGCTGCAGCACCTGCCCCTGGACCTGATCCAGCGCGGCAAGTACCAGCCGCGGCGGGACATGGATCCTCAGGCGCTGGAAGAGCTGGCGCAGTCGATCAAGGCTCAGGGCGTGATGCAGCCGATCGTGGTTCGTCCGATTGGCAGCGGTCGCTTCGAAATCATCGCCGGTGAACGCCGCTGGCGCGCCAGCCAGCAGGCTGGCCAGGAAACCATCCCGGCGATGGTTCGCGATGTGCCGGATGAAACCGCAATCGCCATGGCGCTAATCGAGAACATCCAGCGCGAAGACCTCAATCCGATCGAAGAAGCGGTGGCTTTGCAGCGTTTGCAGCAGGAATTCCAGCTGACGCAGCAACAAGTGGCCGAAGCCGTGGGCAAATCCCGCGTGACCGTGGCCAACCTGCTACGCTTGATCGCGTTGCCGGAAGTCATCAAAACCATGCTGTCACACGGCGACCTGGAAATGGGTCATGCCCGTGCTTTGCTCGGTTTACCGGAAAATCAACAGGTTGAAGGGGCGCGACACGTTGTCGCACGGGGGCTGACTGTGCGCCAGACTGAAGCACTGGTTCGCCAGTGGTTGAGTGGTAAACACGAACCTGCTGAACCGGTAAAGCAGGACCCGGATATTGCACGACTCGAACAGCGTCTGGCTGAGCGCCTAGGCTCTGCGGTGCAGATTCGCCACGGGAAAAAGGGGAAGGGGCAGTTGGTGATCGGTTACAACTCCCTGGATGAGCTTCAAGGTGTACTTGCACACATCCGCTGAAACATTTCCTCATGTAGCGTGGAGTCGGAAATCACTACCTGACAGTTGAATAGGGGCAGAACCGCCCCTATACTCTGCGCGCATTTTGTCGGCACAAATTATGCCAAGTTATTGAATTATGGCAGCCGATCATTGGGGAGCAAAAACGATGGAAAGCCGCACGCCAAACCGCTTGCCGTTCCATCGCCTGGCAGTTTTTCCGGTCTTACTGGCTCAATTTGTCGTTTTGGTACTGGCCGCTTTGGCGCTCTGGTACTGGCATGGAGTCGTTGCCGGGTACTCAGGACTTTGCGGAGGCCTGATAGCCTTGCTGCCCAATGTTTATTTCGCTCACAGGGCATTTCGGTTTTCCGGCGCCCGAGCAGCTCAAGCCATCGTCCGGTCTTTTTATGCCGGCGAGGCGGGCAAACTAATTTTGACGGCAGTGCTCTTTGCATTGACGTTTGCAGGTGTGAAGCCATTGGCGCCGCTAGCTGTATTCGGCGTCTTCGTGTTGACCCAACTGGTCAGCTGGTTCGCGCCCCTGCTGATGAGAACAAGACTTTCGAGACCTTAGGGCGTTTGAGGCAACCATGGCAGAGACAACCGCTTCGGGCTATATCCAGCACCACTTACAGAACCTGACCTTCGGTCAGCACCCAACTGGCGGGTGGGGTTTTGCCCACACCGCAGCAGAAGCCAAAGAAATGGGCTTCTGGGCTTTCCACGTCGATACACTCGGCTGGTCGGTCGCGTTGGGTCTGATCTTCGTTCTTCTTTTCCGCATGGCGGCAAAGAAGGCGACTTCCGGTCAGCCTGGCGGCCTGCAGAACTTCGTAGAGGTTCTGATCGAGTTCGTCGACACCAGCGTGAAAGATACCTTTCACGGCCGTAATCCATTGATCGCGCCATTGGCTCTGACGATTTTTGTCTGGGTGTTCCTGATGAACGCCGTCGACCTGGTACCGGTTGACTGGATTCCTAAGCTGGCTGCCTTCATTACTGGCGACCCGCACCTGGTCTTCCGTGCTGTTTCTACCACTGACCCGAATGCGACCCTGGGCATGTCCCTGTCGGTATTCGCGTTGATCATTTTCTACAGCATCAAGGTCAAGGGCATCGGCGGCTTCATCGGCGAACTGACCCTGCACCCGTTCGGCAGCAAGAACATCTTCGTTCAAGCCCTGCTGATTCCGGTGAACTTCCTGCTGGAGTTCGTGACGCTGGTTGCCAAGCCAATCTCCCTGGCACTGCGTCTGTTCGGCAACATGTACGCCGGCGAGCTGGTCTTCATTCTGATTGCTGTGATGTTCGGCAGCGGTCTGCTCTGGCTTAGTGGCCTGGGCGTAGTTCTGCAGTGGGCGTGGGCTGTGTTCCACATCCTGATCATCACCCTGCAGGCGTTTATCTTCATGATGCTGTCCATCGTTTACCTGTCGATGGCGCACGAAGAGAACCATTAAGACCAGTCTCAGACTAGTCTGATGTCCCACTCGGTCAAACGAGTGGGTGCCCGAACAGGGCTATGAAACGATTTGTTTTACCGCTTTAAAATCTAAAAAACCTAAACCATACGACGTAAAAGTCGGGAGGAAAGATGGAAACTGTAGTTGGTCTAACCGCTATCGCTGTTGCACTGTTGATCGGCCTGGGCGCACTGGGTACCGCAATTGGTTTCGGCCTGTTGGGTGGCAAGTTCCTGGAAGGCGCAGCGCGTCAGCCAGAGATGGTTCCAATGCTGCAAGTCAAAATGTTCATCGTTGCCGGTCTGCTCGACGCCGTAACCATGATCGGTGTTGGTATCGCTCTGTTCTTCACCTTCGCGAACCCATTCGTTGGTCAACTCGCTGGCTAATTACTCGAACCTTCGAGTAATTGGTGTGATGTGCAACGAACGAGCGAGGTGTTGGCGTGAACATTAATGCAACCCTGATTGGCCAGTCCGTTGCGTTCTTCATTTTTGTACTGTTTTGCATGAAGTTCGTGTGGCCTCCGGTCATCGCGGCTTTGCACGAACGTCAGAAGAAGATCGCGGATGGACTGGATGCTGCCAGCCGAGCAGCTCGCGACCTGGAGTTGGCCCAAGAGAAAGCGGGTCATCAACTGCGCGAAGCAAAAGCTCAGGCAGCTGAAATCATTGAGCAAGCCAAGAAACGCGGTAACCAGATCGTTGATGAGGCCGTTGAAAAAGCCCGTATCGACGCTGACCGTGTGAAGGTTCAGGCTCAGGCCGAGATCGAGCAGGAACTGAACAGTGTCAAAGACGCGCTGCGTGCCCAATTGGGTGCTCTGGCCGTTGGCGGCGCCGAGAAGATCCTGGGTGCCACAATCGATCAAAACGCGCACGCGGAGCTGGTAAACAAACTGGCTGCTGAAATTTAAGCGAGGGCGATCATGGCAGAATTGACCACGTTGGCCCGACCTTACGCTAAGGCAGCCTTCGAGCACGCCCAGGCCCACCAGCAACTGGCCTCTTGGTCAGCCATGCTCGGCCTGGCTGCGGCAGTGTCGCAAGACGACACCATGCAGCGCGTGCTCAAGGCCCCGCGACTGACGAGCGCAAACAAGGCCACCACGTTTATTGACGTGTGTGGCGACAAGTTCGATGCCAAGGCACAGAATTTCATTCACGTCGTTGCCGAAAACGACCGTCTCCCGCTTTTGCCGGAGATCGCCGCTCTGTTTGACCTGTACAAGGCCGAACAAGAGAAATCGGTAGACGTGGACGTAACCAGTGCTTTTGCATTGAACCAAGAACAGCAAGACAAACTCGCCAAGGTTCTCAGTGCACGGCTCGGCCGGGAAGTGCGACTGCACGCTGCGGAGGATGCCACCCTTATTGGTGGTGTCATCATCCGCGCCGGCGACCTGGTAATCGATGGCTCGATTCGCGGCAAACTCGCGAACCTTGCCGAAGCATTGAAATCTTGAGTTTGAAGGGGCAGCAGAGCAATGCAGCAACTCAATCCTTCCGAAATAAGTGAAATTATCAAGGGCCGCATCGACAAGCTCGATGTGACCTCCCAAGCCCGTAACGAAGGCACTGTCGTCAGCGTATCTGACGGTATCGTGCGGATTCACGGTCTGGCCGACGTAATGTACGGCGAGATGATCGAGTTTCCGGGCGGCGTCTTCGGTATGGCTCTCAACCTGGAGCAAGACTCTGTAGGTGCCGTTGTATTGGGCTCTTACCAGTCTCTGGCTGAAGGCATGAGCGCCAAGTGCACTGGCCGCATCCTCGAAGTTCCGGTTGGTAAGGAACTGCTGGGTCGCGTAGTCGACGCACTGGGTAACCCAGTTGACGGCAAAGGTCCGCTGAACAACACCGAGACCGATGCGGTCGAGAAAGTTGCTCCAGGCGTGATCTGGCGTAAGTCGGTAGACCAGCCTGTACAGACTGGCTACAAGGCTGTCGATGCCATGATTCCTGTCGGCCGTGGCCAGCGTGAGCTGATCATCGGTGACCGTCAGATCGGTAAAACCGCTCTGGCGATCGACGCGATCATCAACCAGAAAAACAGCGGTATTTTCTGCGTCTACGTAGCTATCGGTCAGAAACAATCGACCATCGCTAACGTGGTTCGCAAGCTGGAAGAAAACGGCGCACTGGCTAACACCATCGTCGTTGCCGCGAGCGCTTCGGAATCTGCAGCACTGCAGTTCCTGGCACCGTACTCCGGTTGCACCATGGGTGAATTCTTCCGCGACCGCGGTGAAGACGCGCTGATCGTTTATGACGATCTGTCCAAGCAAGCAGTGGCTTACCGCCAGATTTCCCTGCTGCTGCGCCGTCCACCAGGCCGTGAAGCTTACCCAGGCGACGTGTTCTATCTCCACTCCCGTCTGCTGGAGCGCGCATCCCGCGTTTCGGAAGAGTACGTAGAGAAGTTCACCAATGGCGCAGTGACCGGCAAAACCGGTTCCCTGACCGCACTGCCGATCATCGAAACCCAGGCTGGCGACGTTTCCGCGTTCGTTCCGACCAACGTGATTTCCATCACCGACGGTCAGATTTTCCTGGAATCGGCCATGTTCAACTCCGGGATCCGTCCTGCTGTGAACGCCGGTGTTTCGGTATCCCGTGTGGGTGGTGCCGCTCAGACCAAGATCATCAAGAAGCTCTCCGGTGGTATCCGTACCGCTCTGGCTCAGTACCGTGAACTGGCGGCATTCGCCCAGTTCGCTTCTGACCTGGACGAAGCGACCCGGAAGCAACTTGAGCATGGTCAGCGCGTTACCGAGCTGATGAAGCAGAAGCAATACGCACCAATGTCGATCGCTGACATGGCGCTGTCGCTGTATGCCGCTGAGCGTGGGTTCCTGACTGACGTTGAAATCGCCAAGATCGGCAGCTTCGAACAAGCGCTGATTGCTTTCTTCAACCGCGATCACGCCGAATTGATGGCGAAGATCAACGTGAAGGGTGACTTCAATGACGAAATCGACGCTGGCATGAAAGCCGGTATCGAGAAGTTCAAGGCCACCCAAACCTGGTAAGCCGCAGCGGGAGCCGCAAGGCTCCCGCTTGCTAACCTGATAGGTGTTACATGGCAGGCGCAAAAGAGATTCGCAGTAAGATTGCGAGCATCAAAAGCACGCAAAAGATTACCAGCGCCATGGAAAAAGTGGCGGTCAGCAAAATGCGCAAGGCACAAATGCGTATGTCTGCTAGCCGTCCTTACGCGGAGCGCATCCGCCAGGTTATTGGTCATTTGGCCAACGCTAACCCGGAATATCGCCACCCCTTCATGATCGAGCGTGAAATCAAGCGCGTCGGTTATGTCGTAGTGAGCAGTGACCGTGGTCTGTGTGGTGGCTTGAACACCAACCTGTTCAAGGCCCTGGTCAAGGACATGGCGGTAAACCGCGAAAACGGCGTCGAGATCGATCTGTGTGTTGTTGGTAGCAAGGGTGCGGCTTTCTTCCGCAACTTCGGCGGTAACGTCGTTGCAGCTATCAGCCACCTGGGTGAAGAGCCGTCGATCAATGATCTGATTGGCAGCGTCAAGGTGATGCTGGATGCCTACCTGGACGGCCGTATTGATCGCCTGTCCGTGGTGTCCAACAAGTTCATCAACACCATGACGCAACAGCCTACTGTGGAGCAGTTGATTCCACTGGAGGCAACCCCGGATCAATCGCTCAAGCACCACTGGGACTATCTCTACGAACCGGATGCCAAAGAGCTGCTTGACGGCTTGATGGTCCGTTACGTCGAGTCGCAGGTCTACCAGGCGGTGGTCGAGAACAACGCGGCTGAACAAGCTGCGCGGATGATCGCGATGAAGAACGCTACCGACAACGCCGGTGATTTGATCAGCGATTTGCAGCTGGTCTACAACAAGGCGCGTCAGGCTGCGATCACCCAAGAGATCTCGGAAATCGTCGGCGGCGCTGCCGCGGTTTAACGGTTCAAATATTCAGAGGATCCAGCTATGAGTAGCGGACGTATCGTTCAAATCATCGGCGCCGTTATCGACGTGGAATTTCCACGCGACAGCGTACCGAGCATCTATAACGCGCTGTTGGTACAAAGCGCGGCAGGGACCACTCTGGAAGTTCAGCAACAGCTGGGCGACGGCGTGGTTCGTACCATTGCGATGGGTTCCACCGAAGGCTTGAAGCGCGGTCTGGAAGTCAAGGACTCCGGCGCAGCCATCTCCGTACCGGTCGGTAAAGCGACCCTGGGCCGGATCATGGACGTACTGGGCAACCCGATCGACGAAGCTGGCCCGATCGACACCGAAGAGCGCTGGGGCATTCACCGTCCTGCGCCAACCTTCGCTGAACAAGCTGGCGGCAACGACCTGCTGGAAACCGGCATCAAGGTTATCGACCTGGTTTGCCCGTTCGCCAAGGGCGGTAAAGTCGGTCTGTTCGGTGGTGCCGGTGTAGGCAAAACCGTAAACATGATGGAACTGATCCGTAACATCGCCATCGAGCACAGCGGTTATTCCGTGTTCGCCGGTGTGGGTGAGCGTACTCGTGAGGGTAACGACTTCTACCACGAGATGAAGGATTCCAACGTTCTGGACAAAGTGGCACTGGTTTACGGTCAGATGAACGAGCCGCCGGGTAACCGTCTGCGCGTAGCACTGACCGGCCTGACCATGGCCGAGAAGTTCCGTGACGAAGGTAACGACGTTCTGCTGTTCGTCGACAACATCTATCGTTACACCCTGGCCGGTACTGAAGTATCCGCACTGCTGGGCCGTATGCCTTCCGCAGTAGGTTATCAGCCGACCTTGGCCGAAGAGATGGGTACTCTGCAAGAGCGTATCACTTCGACCAAAAACGGTTCGATCACTTCGATCCAAGCGGTATACGTACCTGCGGATGACTTGACTGACCCGTCGCCAGCGACCACTTTCGCCCACTTGGACGCCACCGTCGTTCTGTCCCGTGACATCGCTTCCCTGGGTATCTACCCAGCGGTCGATCCACTCGACTCGACTTCGCGCCAGCTGGACCCGAACGTAATCGGACAGGACCACTACGACACCGCTCGCGGCGTACAGTATGTTCTGCAACGTTACAAAGAACTGAAGGACATCATTGCGATCCTGGGTATGGACGAGCTGTCGGAAGCCGACAAGCAGTTGGTAAACCGTGCTCGTAAGATCCAGCGTTTCTTGTCGCAGCCGTTCTTCGTGGCTGAAGTCTTCACCGGTGCCTCGGGTAAATACGTTTCCCTGAAAGACACTATTGCTGGCTTCAAAGGCATCCTCAACGGTGACTACGACCACCTGCCAGAACAAGCGTTCTACATGGTCGGCGGCATCGAAGAAGCGATCGAGAAAGCCAAGAAACTGTAATCCCGGCGCCCGGCAACGGGCGCTAATTTAGGTTGAGGCAATCAGATGGCTATGACAGTCCATTGCGATATCGTCAGCGCGGAAGGGGAAATCTTCTCCGGCCTGGTCGAGATGGTGGTTGCGCACGGTGCACTGGGTGATCTTGGTATCGCCCTGGGTCACGCGCCGCTGATCACTAATCTCAAGCCGGGCCCGATCCGCCTGATCAAGCAGGGCGGGGAAGAGGAGGTGTATTACATCTCCGGCGGTTTCCTCGAGGTTCAGCCGAACATGGTCAAGGTACTTGCCGACACTGTGCAACGTGCTGCCGACCTGGACGAAGCCTCCGCTCAGGAAGCCGTTAAGGCTGCCGAGAAGGCCTTGCATGACCGTGGTGCAGAATTCGATTACGGTTCTGCTGCTGCACGTCTGGCCGAGGCTACAGCTCAGCTGCGCACCGTCCAGCAGATCCGCAAGAAGTTCGGCCACTAACAGGCCACCGCTTGTTGTGCGATTGATTAAAAAGGGTAGCTTCGGCTACCCTTTTTTCTTTTTAGATATTCATAACCTGGTCGCAGCCGCTGACCTCCCAGGATTGGTAGCCAGTCATGTCTTTAGAAATCGTTATCCTCGCTGCTGGTCAGGGCACTCGCATGCGTTCGGCACTGCCGAAGGTTCTGCATCCGATTGCCGGCAACTCGATGCTCGGCCATGTTATCCACAGCGCCCGGCAACTTGATCCACAGCGCATCCACGTCGTCATCGGCCATGGCGCCGATGCAGTGCGCGAGCGCCTGGCGGCTGATGATCTTAATTTCGTCCTGCAGGACAAACAGCTTGGGACTGGCCACGCGGTAGCTCAAGCGGTGCCTTTTATTGAGTCCGACACCGTCCTGATTCTTTATGGTGACGTGCCATTGATCGAAGTCGAGACCCTGCAGCGTCTGCTCAAGCAAGTAGCGCCGCAGCAACTGGGCTTGTTGACAGTAGAACTGGACGACCCGACCGGCTATGGCCGCATCGTCCGCGACGCCGACGGCAAAGTGACAGCCATCGTCGAGCAGAAGGACGCCAACGAAGCCGAACGAGCGATCACTGAAGGCAACACCGGCATTCTGGCGCTGCCGTTCGCGCAATTGGCTGGCTGGATGAGCCGTCTATCGAACAATAACGCCCAGGGCGAGTACTACCTGACCGACGTGATCGCCATGGCAGTCAGCGACGGTCTGGTGGTGGCAACCGAGCAACCCCACGACGCCATGGAAGTGCAGGGCGCCAACGACCGCAAGCAGCTTTCCGAGCTTGAGCGTCACTATCAGCTGCGCGCTGGTCGTCGGTTGATGGCTCAGGGCGTGACCCTGCGTGACCCGGCTCGTTTTGATGTGCGCGGTGAAATCACCGTCGGCCGCGACGTGCTGATCGACATCAACGTGATCCTCGAAGGCAAGGTCATTATCGAGGACGACGTGGTGATCGGCCCGAACTGTGTGATCAAGGACAGCACCCTGCGCAAAGGTGTGGTGATCAAGGCCAACAGCCATATCGAAGGCGCGATTCTCGGCGAAGGCAGCGATGCCGGCCCGTTCGCTCGTTTGCGTCCAGGTACTGTGCTGGAAGCACGCGCCCATGTGGGTAACTTTGTTGAGTTGAAAAACGCTCACTTGGGCGAAGGCGCCAAGGCCGGTCATCTGACCTATCTGGGTGATGCCGAGATCGGCGCGCGTACCAACATCGGCGCGGGCACCATCACTTGCAACTACGACGGTGCCAATAAGTGGAAAACCGTGCTGGGTGAAGATGTGTTCATCGGTTCCAACAACTCGTTGGTTGCGCCTGTGGATATCTCTTCGGGTGCGACCACGGCGGCGGGTTCGACCATTACGCAGAATGTGGATAACGCGCAGTTGGCCGTGGGTCGTGCGCGGCAGAAGAATATCGATGGCTGGAAGCGGCCTGAGAAAATCAAGAAGGGCTGAGTTATCCACAGATTGAAAGATCAAAAAGATCGCAGCCTTCGGCAGCTCCTACAGAGTGAACACGAATTCCCTGTAGGAGCTGCCGAAGGCTGCGATCTTTTTATGGGTTATCCACAGGTCTTTTTATCGCCCCACGCTTGACGAAGTTTCGCCAATAGGTTTTGATTGCTTCCGTTATCTTTCGAATCGAAACTTACCAGATCATGTCGAAACGCAATACACCTCAACGCCGTCACAACATCCTCGCCTTGCTCAATCAGCAGGGCGAAGTCAGTGTGGATGAGCTGGCCAAGCGCTTCGAAACGTCGGAAGTTACGATCCGCAAGGATCTCGCGGCGCTTGAGAGCAATGGCTTGCTGCTGCGCCGTTATGGCGGAGCGATCACCTTGCCTCAAGAGCTGGTGGCCGACCTTGGTCAGCCGGTGTCCAAATACAAGCAGGCCATCGCCCGCGCCGCCGTTGCGCGGATTCGCGAGCATGCGCGGATCATCATCGACAGCGGCAGCACCACGGCGGCGATGATTCCGGAACTCGGCCAGCAGCCGGGCCTGGTCGTGATGACCAACTCCCTGCATGTCGCCAATGCTTTGAGCGAACTCGAGCATGAGCCGGTGCTGTTGATGACCGGCGGCACTTGGGACCCGCATTCCGAGTCCTTTCAGGGGCAGGTGGCCGAGCAGGTACTACGCTCTTACGATTTCGACCAGTTGTTCATCGGTGCCGACGGCATCGACCTGGTTCGCGGTACCACCACCTTCAACGAACTGCTGGGGCTGAGCCGAGTCATGGCTGAAGTCGCCCGGGAAGTGGTTGTCATGGTGGAGGCCGACAAGATCGGCCGCAAGATTCCCAACCTGGAACTGCCCTGGAGCAGCGTCCATACCCTTATTACCGATGATCGCCTGCCGCTTGAGGCACGGGATCAGATTCAGGCTCGCGGAATCAACTTGATCCTCGCGGCTGTCAGTCAGGAGAAATAGCATGTGTGGAATTGTCGGCGCAGTTGCAGAACGTAATATCACCGCCATCCTGCTCGAAGGCCTGAAACGCCTGGAATACCGTGGCTATGACAGTGCCGGTGTAGCGGTCTACACCCATGACCAAAAGCTTGAGCGCCTGCGTCGCCCGGGCAAGGTCAGTGAATTGGAACAGGCGCTGGCCGAAGAACCGCTGGTCGGCCGCCTGGGTATCGCCCACACCCGCTGGGCCACCCATGGAGCGCCGTGCGAGCGCAACGCTCACCCGCATTTCTCCGGTGATCTGGCGGTGGTGCACAACGGCATCATCGAGAACCACGAAGCCCTGCGCGAGCAACTGAAAGCCTTGGGTTACGTGTTCACCTCGGACACCGATACCGAAGTCATCGCTCACCTGTTGAACCACAAACTCAAGGATCTGCCGGATCTGACCGTGGCCCTGAAAGCTACTGTCAAAGAGCTGCACGGTGCTTACGGTCTGGCGGTCATCAGCGCTCAGCAACCGGATCGTCTGGTCGCCGCCCGCAGCGGCAGCCCGCTGGTCATCGGTCTGGGCATGGGTGAAAACTTCCTGGCTTCCGATCAGTTGGCCCTGCGTCAGGTCACTGACCGCTTCATGTACCTGGAAGAAGGCGATATCGCCGAAATTCGCCTCGACAGCGTGCAAATCTGGGACGTGAGCGGCCAATTGGTCGAACGTGAGTCGGTGCAGTACCGCGATGGCGCCGAAGCCGCTGACAAGGGCAAATTCCGCCATTTCATGCTCAAGGAAATTCACGAGCAACCGGCCGTGGTGCAGCGCACCCTGGAAGGTCGCATCAGCCACAATCAAGTGCTGGTGCAAGCGTTCGGTCCACAGGCTGCCGAGCTGTTCGCCAAAGTGCGTAACGTGCAGATCGTCGCGTGCGGCACCAGTTACCACGCCGGCATGGTTGCCCGTTACTGGCTCGAAGAACTGGCCGGCATCCCGTGCCAAGTCGAAGTCGCCAGCGAATTCCGCTACCGCAAGGTAGTGGTGCAGGCCGACACCCTGTTCGTGACCATCTCCCAGTCCGGCGAAACCGCTGACACCCTGGCTGCCCTGCGTAACGCCAAAGAGTTGGGTTACCTCGCCAGCCTGGCGATTTGCAACGTCGGCATCAGCTCACTGGTGCGTGAATCCGATCTGACTCTGCTGACCCAGGCCGGTCGCGAAATCGGCGTCGCCTCGACCAAAGCCTTTACCACTCAGTTGGTCGGTCTGCTGTTGCTGACCCTGTCCTTGGGTCAGGTTCACGGCACGTTGGCCAAAGGCGTCGAAGCCACATTGGTTGAAGAGCTGCGTCGCCTGCCGACCCGCCTCGGCGAAGCCCTGGCCATGGACGGTACCGTCGAAAAAATCGCCGAGCTGTTCGCCGAGAAAAACCACACCCTGTTCCTCGGTCGTGGTGCGCAATTCCCGGTGGCAATGGAAGGGGCGCTCAAGCTCAAGGAAATCTCCTACATCCATGCTGAAGCTTATCCGGCCGGCGAGCTGAAACACGGCCCGTTGGCGCTTGTGGATAACGACATGCCGGTGGTCACCGTGGCACCGAACAACGAGCTGCTGGAGAAGTTGAAATCCAACCTCCAGGAAGTCCGCGCCCGTGGCGGCGAGCTGATCGTCTTCGCAGACGAGCAGGCCGGCATGACCAATGGCGAAGGCACTCATGTTGTGCAAATGCCGCACATCCACGACATCCTGTCGCCGATCCTCTACACCATTCCGCTGCAGTTGCTCTCGTACTACGTTGCCGTGTTGAAGGGTACCGACGTTGACCAACCGCGTAACCTGGCGAAGTCGGTGACGGTGGAATAAGTTATCCACAGGTGATGGAAACATTAAAAATCGCAGCCTACGGTTGCGATTTTTTTTATCTGAATTGAGGACATGCCCATGGACCGATTCCAGGAAATGCAAGTCTTCGCCGCCGTCGCCCAAGACCAAGGCTTCTCGGCGGCGGCACGGCGTCTGGGCCTGTCGGCAGCCAGCGTGACTCGCGCGGTGGCGGCGCTGGAGAAACGCATCGGCACGTTGCTGCTGACGCGCACTACCCGCAGCGTGCATTTGAGCGAGGCGGGTCAGCGTTACCTGGAAGACTGTCGGAGGATTCTCGCCGAGGTGCAGGAAGCTGAGGATTCGGCGGCGGGCAGTCACGCTCAACCGCGTGGGCAACTGACAATCACCGCACCGGTGTTGTTTGGTGAGCTGTTTGTCACGCCAGTGATGGTGAATTATCTGACGCAATTTCCTGAGGTCAGCATCAATGGGTTGCTGGTCGATCGCGTGGTGAGCATGGTCGAGGAGGGAATTGATGTCGCCGTGCGCATCGGTGAGTTGCCCGACAGCAATCAGCACGCGATTCGCGTCGGTGAAGTGCGGCGGGTGATCTGCGGTTCTCCGCAATTCCTGTCGGCCCATGGCAGGCCTTTACATCCTCAAGACCTGGCTGGGGCGCCGGTTATTGCGACGTCCGCTATCGGTCAGTTGAGAAGCTGGCCATTCCTCGAAGCCGGGGAGCCGCTGAGTGTTCGACCTGAACCGCGATTGGTGGTGACGGCGAATCAAGCGGCTATTACCGCCGCGTGCCTGGGTCTGGGATTCACCCGGGTCCTGTCTTATCAAGTAGCGAGTAAAGTGGCGACCGGTGAGCTGGAAATCGTATTAGCGGACTTCGAACTGCCGGCATTGCCGATCCATGTGGTGTACCAAGGTGGGCGCAATGCCCCGGCGCGAATCCGCAGTTTTGTGGACTTTACGGTCAAAGCGCTACGGGAACACCCGGCCTTGCAGGGCTGACGGTTTATTGCGCCACATGAAACAATCGATTGCGTTTGCTGGTTATTCTGTTGTTTTGGTTGCGGGTGGAAGATAGCTCCCATCGGCGCTGATCTCACCTGAACGGCGCCACCACCCAGCGGAGTCGACCATGCAAGCGATCAAACTCTACAACTTCCCGCGTTCCGGCCATGCTCACCGTGTGGAGCTGATGCTGTCCCTGTTGAAACTGCCGACCGAGTTGATCTTTGTCGATCTGGCCAAGGGCGCGCACAAACAGCCGGAGTTCCTGGCGGTTAACCCGTTCGGGCAGGTTCCGGCCATTGATGATCAAGGCGTGGTGCTGGCCGATTCCAACGCGATCCTGGTTTATCTGGCACAAAAGTACGGCAACGGCCGCTGGCTGCCAGCCGACCCGGTCGGTGCGGCGAAGGTTCAGCGTTGGTTGTCAGTGGCGGCCGGGCCGATTGCCTTTGGTCCGGGCAGGGCAAGGCTGATCACTGTGTTTGGCGCACCTTACAACGCTGAAGAGGTGATCGCTTATTCCCACGTCTGGCTCAAATTGATCGATCAGGAACTGGCAAATACGGCTTATCTGGCAGGCAGCGAACCCACCATCGCCGACGTCGCGGTCTACAGCTACATCGCCCATGCCCCTGAAGGCAATGTGTCGCTTGAGGACTACGCCAACGTGCGAGCCTGGCTGGCGCGCATCGAAGCCTTGCCGGGTTTTGTCGGCATGCCGCGCACCGTCGCCGGCCTGCAAAAAACTGTCTGATGCTTGCGGCCCGGCATTGTCGGGCCGTTCACACTGCGCCCATGGCGCAGGGGAGACGCCGTTATGGACCGTTCACCGTGGCACGCTGGCGAGAAACAGTTGCAGACACACGTAGGTGTTGCCGAGCGAATGGAGGCGTTTGGTCGTAGGGTGATTCGCACAGAAATGCCGGACCAGCACCGCACGTTCTATCAGCAACTGCCGTTCATGCTGTACGGCGCGGTGGATGTCGATGGCAACCCATGGGCCAGTATTATTGAAGGGCCGCCGGGCTTCGCTCACTCGCCCGAGCCCGGTGTGTTGCAATTCAACAGCCTGCCGGGTGCCGATGATCCCGCGCAGTTAACGGATGGCGCAGCGATCGGTCTGTTGGGCATCGAACTGCACACCCGGCGTCGCAACCGCATCAATGGTCGCGTCGGCGCAATGACGGCCAACGGCTTCGGTGTGACGGTGGAACAGTCCTTCGGCAACTGCCCGCAATACATTCAGTTGCGGCAGTTTCGCTCGGTACCGCTGGCGGATCCGTCGACCCGCATCGCGCAGCACTTCGATGGGCTGGATGACACCGCCAGGGCCATGATCAGTGGAGCCGATACCTTTTTTGTCGCCAGTTATGTGGACGTCGATGGTGAGCGTTCGGTGGATGTTTCTCACCGCGGTGGCCAGGTCGGTTTCGTACAGGTGGAAGGTAATCGCCTGACCATTCCGGATTTCGCCGGCAACTTGCACTTCAATACCTTGGGCAACCTGCTGCTCAATCCCCGGGCCGGTTTGCTGTTTATCGATTTCAATTCGGGAGACCTGCTGCACCTCAGCGGTCGCACCGAAGTCATTCTTGAAGGCCCACAGGTCGAGGCGTTTCAAGGGGCTGAGCGCTTGTGGACGGTCGAGGTGGAAAGCGTGGTGCGTCGGCCCGCCGCGCTTGCTCTGCGGTGGCGCTTCGACGGCGTGTCACCGAACAGTTTGCTGACCGGCACCTGGGAGCAGGCCAATGCCCGTCTGCAAGCCCAGGCTTTGGGGGATCGCTGGCGGCCGCTGCGGGTGGCGCGCATCAAAGAGGAAAGCCACAACATCCGCTCGATCTATCTGGAGCCTGCCGATGGCGCGGGGTTGCCAGTGTTTCAGGCCGGGCAGCATTTGCCCCTGCGCTTTAACATTGCCGGCGAGGTGCATATCCGTACTTACAGCCTGTCGAGCGCGCCGTCCGATGATTTTTTCCGCATCAGCGTAAAGCGTGAAGGCTTGGTGTCTTCGCACCTGCATGAACAAGTGCGTGTCGGTGATCTGTTGGAGGCCCGTGCGCCTCAAGGGCATTTCAACGTGGCACCTAATGAACGTCGGCCGCTGGTGTTGTTGGCTGCCGGCGTGGGCATCACGCCGCTGCTGTCGATGCTGCGCGAGGTGGTTTATCAAGGCCTGCGCACCCGCCGCATCCGGCCGACCTGGTTTTTCCAGAGTTCGCGCACGCTGGCCGATCAAGCGTTTCGTCCTGAGCTGGATCGCTTGCTCGATGGCGCAGGTGATGCGGTCAGGGTGCTGCGTCTGGTGAGTCAGCCGGAAGCCGGGGCCTTGGAGGGTGAGGATTTCGACCTGACGGGGCGGATCGACACCGCGCTGCTCAAGACCCTCCTTGAAGTGGAGGACTACGATCAGCTGGATTTTGTCCTCTGTGGTCCGGGCAGTTTTACCCAAGCGCTGTACGACGGCCTGCGGGAACTGGACATCCGTGATGCAAGGATTCACGCCGAAACCTTCGGCCCCTCGACCTTGCGCCGGGTGCCGGACCCCGATGCAGTGGTCATTGAGCAACCGCCCGCTGCTACGACTTCGGTGCCGGTGGTGTTTCAGCGCTCGGCTAAAGAGGCCCGCTGGCAACCCGACGGGGGCAGTTTGCTGGATTTGGCGGAAAGCCGTGGATTGCGCCCGGAATTCAGTTGCCGCGGCGGTTCCTGCGGGACCTGCAAGACCCGGCTGATCAGCGGCCAGGTGAATTATCCACAGCCGCCGGCGGAAGTGCCGGATGACGGACAAGTGCTGATTTGTTGTGCGATTCCGGCGCAGGGGTCGCAGCCTTTGGTCCTCGACCTGTAGCATCTGCCGAACGCAGCTTCTAGCCGCTGCGATAAGGGATCAGATTCGGTATGTATTTTTTCGCTCGTCTGTCGGCGTTGATTGTCGCGGTGGCGTTGCTCAACGGTTGCGAACGACAGGACGCGCCAGCGCTCGATCAGCAACTCTACGTCTGGCAACGGCAATGGACACCCGCCCACGAAGCGGCGCTGAGGGACAGTCGCGCTGACTTTTCCACCCTGCGGGTGCTGGCCTTGCAGGCATTCCCTGAGGCGGGTTGGAGCCGGGCGCGGATTGATCCGGCGCTGCTCAAGCGTGATGGTCGGCCGCTGATCGCGGTGATTCGTCTCGATGGACAACTCAAGTCGCTGGATCAGGACGCAGTCACCGCGCAGATCCAGCAGGTACTCGGCGATTGGCAAGGGCAGGGGCTGAATCTCTCCGGTGTGGAAATCGACCACGATGCCGGTAATGCTCGGCTACCGACCTACCGCGAATTTCTTACGCACCTGCGCGCAGTTCTGCCGGCCTCTATTGCGCTGAGCATCACAGCATTGCCCGCCTGGCTCGACAGTCCCGAATTGTCGGCATTGTTATCCACAGTCGACAGCAGCGTGTTGCAGGTGCACGCGGTGAGCGATCCGCGTCTTGGCTTGTTTGACCCGGATCAGGCCCGTCAATGGACCAAGGCCTGGAGCCGCGTCACTTCCAAACCTTTCTATCTGGCGCTGCCGGCCTATGGTGTGGCGTTGTTGCCGGGCGGCGGTGCGCCGGTAGTGGAAAGCGAAGTGCCGATCGAACAGGGCGGCAAACGCCGGGAATTGCTCGCCGATCCGCAGCAATTGAGCCGACTCGGGAGCGAGTTGCGCAACGATCCACCGGCGCATCTGGCGGGTCTGATCTGGTTTCGTCTGCCGCTGGCCAGCGACCGCCGTGCCTGGAGTCTGACGACCTTGGGCGCCGTGGCGCGTGGCGATGCACTCGACAGTCGACTGGCGCTGAAACTATCGGCGCAGAACGACCTCTATGACATCAGCCTCAGCAATCAGGGCAACCTCGACAGCGCCTGGCCCGAACGCCTGACACTTGTGGTGCAGGGCTGTGACGGTGCCGATGCGCTGGCCGGTTATGTATTGCAACAGCGTCCGGATCTGCTTACCTTCACCCGCCTGCGCGACGGTCGAATACCGGCCGGCGGGCAGCGCGCCGTGGGTTGGGCTCGTTGCGCACATATTGATCAAGGAGGTTCGAATGTTTACCCGTAACTGGCCCCGCCATCTTCTTTGCCTGAGCCTCAGCCTGCCGCTGGGTTCGGCGCTGGCCTGTGGGCCGGATTTCCCGATGCGTCTGCTGGACAACCGCGGCCAGTCGCTGGCGGAGCTGCCGGAAGGCAACTTCAGATTTGAAATCAGTCGCCTCGGGCATGCGGTCGCCGGGCTGAAGAACGTCACCGAAACCGCCTATGGCATGGATGCGCCCGACTACGCAGAACAGCGGGATAAGGCTGAGCAATCCGGTTTGACGGCTGAGCAGCAAACGCTGGTGAAACAGTTACGCAGCCTGACCGATGTGCATCAGGTCGAGAGTCAGGGCGCGAGCCTTCCGGCTGAGCTCAAGCTCTATCTGGCCGGCGCGGTGGCATTCAATGCCGGTGATCATGGACTGGCCGCCGAGTACTTCCAAAAATTGCTGGCATTGCCAGCGGATCAACGGGCGTTGCGCAGCACCTGGGCGGCTTACTCGCTGGGTCGGGCGCTGTTTGCCATGAGCTCCGAAGCGGGCGCTGGCCCTGACTTGTTGGCTCAGTCTCGAAAGGCTTTCGAGCAGACTCGCCAGCTGAGCATCGACGGCTTCAATGACCCTCTGGAACTGGGTGTCGCCAGCCTCGGAGAGGAGGCCCGCGTGGCCCGCACGGCCGGCGACTGGAACAGCGCCATCGAACTCTACGCCACGCAAAACCTTCAGGGTTCGGCGGTGGGCTACACCTCGCTGAAACTGTTGGTGGCCGACCTCGCGGCGATGCCTGACGATCAACTGGCCGAGTTGCTCAAGGGCAAACCGGTGCAGCAACTGGTCACGGCGTCCTTGATCAGTCGATTGGGCTGGTCATTCGGTGATCAACCGCCGAACGAATTGAAACTGATCAAACTGCTGCAAAACAGCACCCGCGGTAGCCTCGATAACGCTGATCGCCTGGCCGCGGTGAATTATCAACAGGGTGATTACACCAGCGCCAAGGCGTTCCTCGAACACGCCGGTGATGGCGGACTGGCGTGGTGGCTGCGGGCCAAACTGGCCGTGCGCGATGGCGATAAAAACGCGGCTGCCGCAGCGTATGCCAAGGCTGCCCAGGCCTTCCCGCAGAATGAGTCGTGGGGGGAGCGGAGGACGCCGGATTGGGACTTCGAAACGCTTCAACCCAAGTGCCGGGTCGAGGGTGAAAGCGCGATCCTGGCGTTGCAACGCGGGGACTACCTGCAAGCGTTCGATCAGCTTTATCGCAGTAAAGATATCTACTGGTTCGACGCCGCCACGGTCGCCGAGCGGGTGTTGACCGTCGATGAGCTCAAGCAATACGTCGACACTCAAGTGCCGGCGCCGCCCCCTCTGACTCAGCAGGATCGCGATAACTACGTGCAGTTACCGGTGGCGGCGAAACTGCGCAATTTGCTCGGGCGGCGCTTGCTGCGCGAAGAGCGGTATGACGAAGCGCCGGCGTACTTCGACAACGTCGAGTTGCAGGCCAAGGCCAAGGAGTATGGGCGGTTGCGCCACGACGCCGAATCAAAATGGTGGCCGACCAAACGGGCATTCGCTTACTACCATGCCGCGACACTGGCCCGTTTCGACGGAATGGAGTTGTTGGGCTACGAGATGTCCCCGGATTACGCGACCTTCGGAGGCAACTACAGCCTCGAAAGCAGCGAACTCAAGGTCGGTTCATTAGTGGCTGAAGGTGAAGTCAAACGTCAGCAGGCAAGCGCAGCCCAACCCGATCAGCGCTACCACTACCGTTTTGTCGCCACCGCATTAGCCAGTCGCGCAGCGGACAATTTGCCGCATACCAGTGCAGCCTTTGCGGCAGTGCTGTGTGCGGCGGCGGGGTGGAACAGCAGCCTTGAAGAAGAAAGCGCCTTCTACCAACGCTATGTCAAAGAAGGACCGTACGTGTTTTGGACGGTGAACTTCGGTCGCCAATGCCCTTATCCTGATTTCCCGAACGCTGACAAACGTTACGTAACCCAGGCATTGGACCCTGTTCGCTCGGCCTTGCGACCTTACAAAAAATGGCTGCAAGCGGGCGGCGTTGTTGTGTTTACAGCGGTAGCGCTGGTGCTGATCAATCGCCGCAAGCGCAAGGCGCTGGCGTAATCATGCCTGTTGCACAAAGGTCAGCCGCACGGCGAAGCCGATCAACAGGCTGCCGAACAGCCACTGCTGCAGGCGTTGGGCCGAAGGACTGCGTTGCAGCCAACGGCCCAGCGCTGCGCCGGTCAGTGCGTAAGCGCTGTCGAACAACAACCCAACGCCAACTAACACTACGCCCAGCGTCGCGAATTGCGTGAGCACCGGCCCGGCGTGTGGATCGATGAACTGCGGCAGCAGCACCGAGCAGAACAGCAACGCTTTGGGGTTGAGCAGGTTGGTCAGCAAACCGCGCTGGATCGCTGCACGCCAGCGAGGCTTTTCGGCGGTGGCGTCTGCTCCGTTCAAACTCGGCAGCATTGTGGTTCGCAGGCATTGAATGCCGATCCATAGCAGATACGCGGCCCCGGCCAGGCGTACCACGTCGAACGTCCAGGGCGCAGCCTTGAACAGTGCCGCCAACCCCAACGCTGCCAAGGCCACATGACAACCACGGGCAATGCCCAGACCCACCGCCGTCGCCAGCGCCGCGCCTTTGCCCTGACGGGCACCGGTTTGCAACAACAGGATCATGTCCGGGCCCGGCAACAGATAGACCACCGCCAGCGCCATGAAAAACACCCAGAGTCCTGCCACGTTGCACCCCATTCGTTGTCGATTCGGTACGGCCAGTCTAGGGCTGAAGGGCAGGGCAGGTGGTTGCGTAGTTCGCTTCTAAACTGCTTCGAGTTGGCATAACCTGCCACTCCATTGCAGGTAAACCATCAGGATCTGCCAAGCCATGAAACTCGACGCCTATGACCGCAAGATTCTCGCCGCCCTGCAACGGGACGGTCGCCTGAGCAATGTGCAACTGGCTGACGAGATCGGCCTGTCCGCCTCGCCTTGTTTGCGCCGGGTACGGATGCTCGAAGAAGCCGGGGTGATACGCGGTTACCAGGCCAATCTGGATCGCGACGAAGTAGGGCTTGGGCTGACGGTGTTTGTCGGGGTCAAGGTCGAGCGGCATAACGATGAACAGGCCGAAGCCTTTCGCCTGGCCGTGACGGCGCTACCCGAGGTTATTTCAGCGTTTCTGGTGTCAGGGGAATCGGATTTTCTGCTGCAAGTAGTGGTGCCGGATCTGCGCGCCTATGACCGTTTTCTCACGGGGCGGTTGCTGAAATTGCCGGGCGTGAGCGACATCCGCAGCAACTTTGCGATTCATACGGTGAAGACCCCGGGGGCGTTGCCGCTGGAGCATTTACCGGCCTGAGACCCAATCGTCGGAATGCCGCCCAGACCAAGCTCGCTCCCACATTTGATCTGTGGCGTTCACAAAACCAATGTGGGAGCGAGCCTGCTCGCGAAGGCGATAGACCCGCCACCGCCAACCTCCAGGCTTACATCTGAGTCGCCATCCCCTCCACATTCATCGCCGCCTGACGCAAGGCCTCGGAGCGGGTCGGGTGTGGATGACAGGTCAGGGCAATGTCCTCGGCGGAGGCGCTGAACTCCATGGCCACGCAATATTCGCCAATCATTTCGCTGACACTTGGGCCCACAAGGTGCACGCCGAGAATCTCGTCGGTGCGCTCATCGGCCAGTACTTTGGCGAAGCCTTCGGTTTCGTGATTGATCTTTGCCCGGCTGTTGGCGGTGAAGGGAAATTTGCCGACCTTGTAGGCGCGGCCTTCGGCCTTGAGCTGCTCTTCGGTCTTGCCGACGCTGGCCAGTTCCGGCTTGGTGTAGATCACGTTGGGGATCAGGTCGTAGTTGACCTCGGCAGCCTTGCCGACAATCTGCTCGATGCAGGCCATGGCCTCGTCTTCGGCCTTGTGGGCGAGCATCGGTCCGGACGTCACGTCGCCGATCACCCAGATGCCAGCGGCTTCGGTGCGATGGCCCTTGTTGGCGAGCATGCCGCGCTTGTCCGTGGCGAGGCCGACGTTTTCCAGCCCCAGGCCTTGGGTGTAAGGCCGGCGTCCGATGGATACCAGCACGTAATCCGCTTCAAGCAGTTCGACGGTGCCGCCAGCCGCGGGCTCGACGCTGAGCTGAACGCCGGTCACCGAGGTTGTGGCGCTGGTGACTTTGGAACTCAATTTGAAGTTGATGCCCTGTTTACTCAACGAACGTTGCAGGGTTTTGCCGGCCTCGCCATCCACACCGGGGCAGATCCGGTCGAGAAACTCGACCACGGTCACCTGAGCGCCCAAACGCCGCCACACCGAACCCAGCTCCAGGCCGATCACTCCGGCGCCGATCACCACTAGATGTTTCGGCACTTCAGTCAGTGACAGTGCGCCCGTCGAATCGAGGATGCGTTTGTTGTCGATGTCCACACCGGGCAGGGGAGTAGGCTCGGAACCGGTGGCGATGATGATGTCCTTGGTGTTCAGTTCGGTCTTGCCGCCCTGGCTGTCGGTCACCGTCACTTTGCCGGGCCCGTCGATGTGACCCCAGCCCTTGACCCAATGGACTTTGTTTTTGCGAAACAGAAACTCGATGCCCTTGGTCAACCCGGCAACGCTTTCATCCTTTTGCTTCATCATCTGCGCGAGGTTGAGTGTGGGTTTGACGTCAATCCCCAGGTTGGCGAATTCTGCGCCCATGGCGGCGTCGTAGAGTTCGGAGGCGTGCAGCAACGCCTTTGACGGCATGCAGCCAACGTTCAGGCAGGTACCGCCGAGGGTGGCGCGTCCTTCTACGCAAACCGCTCGCAGGCCCAACTGACCGGCGCGGATCGCTGCGTTATAACCACCGGGGCCTCCGCCCAGAATCACGACGTCATAGATGCTCATGGTTGTACTCCTGGAGTGAACGGGGATCGGAATGGGTAAACGTAGTCCTTGGGTAAAATTACGAACGTAATATGAGCATTCCGCAGCATTTCGGTCAAGGCTTCAGCCAAGCGACAGGTTGAGCGTTTTTAGATAGAGCATTTAAGAACGGAAATTTCACGGCTTTCGTTATACCGTAACGTATTGCGATATGAGCAACGGTAAACACTGGGGTGATATGCAAGTCGATCTCGATGTCGATGGGACGCAAGTAGCCGGGCTGCCGCGTTTCCAGCAGGCGGTTTTTCAAGGGCGACGATTGCGTCAGTTCGCAATCGGTCTGGGCGCTCTTGCGGCGACGGGTTGGTTGCTGGCGTTTTTTGTCGGGCTGTTTGCGCCGCAGTCGCTCTGGCCCGCATTGCTGGTCAATCAGAGCGCCGGTTTGCTGGTGCTGGTCGCCGGTTTGCAATCGGCCTGGTGGGTGACGCAGTGGCGCGCGCGGGCGTTGAACCCGGTCGTGCAGGTCGTCGTTGCTGACGAAGTCGTTGCCCCGGTGGGCTGGTACGAGCGGCTGCTGGATCGGCTCAGCCAGCGATGGCTGCGAATGCTGGTGCAGATCGGCGCCCCGACGCTGTGGCTCGCGGGTTGGTCGCTGGTGACGTTGTTGAGCATCGAACAAGTCTGGAACCTTGCACTGCCGCCGACCGCACTGGGAGTGTCAGCCAATGTCGGTGCGGCGCTGTCCTTGTTGCTGGCTTTCGGTTTGTTGGTGCTGGAGCGTCAACTGGCGCAGGAAAACGTCGCGCAATGGCCCGAAGCAGCGTCGTTGGCGCAACTGACACGGGTGGTGATCATTGGTCTGGTGCTCAGTGCTTTGTGCCTGCTGTTCGGCAGCGAAACCTCAGTCTGGCCGGTGCGTCTGGCGGTGCTGATTGGTTTGCTGCCAGGGTTGGTCGCCGCTGAGCTGCTGTTGCGCGCCCTGCTGTCATTGTTCAGTCCGCAGCGTGAACAACTCGAACCTGCCTTGCTGGCGCGCAGCTTCGTCGCCGACATGCTGCGCTGGCCGCCGCAACCCTTGTTGGCGTTGCAGCACGAATTGCACAACCGCTTCGGCATCGACTTGCGGCAGATCTGGGCCTTTACCTACATGCGTCGGGCATTTTTGCCGGTGCTGGCCGTGGTCTCGATTGTGGGTTGGTCACTGACCGGCATTCACGAAATCCCACTGCAAGGGCGGGGCATCTACGAGCGATTCGGCAAACCGGTGGAGGTGTTCGGTCCCGGTTTGCACGCGGGTTTGCCCTGGCCTCTGGGCCGAGTGTTGAGCGTCGAGAACGGTGTGGTTCACGAGTTGGCCACCAGTGTTGGCGACACACCGGCGCCGGTCATGGCCGAACCCGCCGAAGGCCCGGCGCCCGCGATTGCCAATCGCTTGTGGGACGCCAGCCATGTGAACGACAAATCCCAAGTCATCGCCAGCAGTCGAGCCGACAAGCAGAGCTTCCAGATCGTCAACATGGACGTGCGTTTCGTCTATCGCATCGGCCTGAGCGATCAAGCGGCGTTGGCCGCGACCTACAACAGCGCCGACGTCCCGACGCTGATCCGCAGCACCGCCAGCCGGATTCTGGTCCACGATTTCGCCTCGCGAACCCTCGACGGTTTGCTCGGTGAAGACAGGGTAGGGCTCGCCGAAGAGATTGGTCGGGCGGTGCAGGCTGACCTGCAGCAACTCGACAGCGGTGTGGAAATTCTCGCCACGGTGGTCGAGGCGATTCATCCACCGGCCGGTGCCGCCAATGCCTATCACGGCGTTCAGGCAGCGCAGATTGGCGCCCAGGCATTGATTTCTCGCGAGCGCGGTGCGGCGGCGGAGGCCACCAACCAGGCGCAATTGCAGGCCAGCATCGCTCGCGATCAAGCGACGGCCAGCGCTCGTGAAATCAACGCCACCGCCCAAGCGGCAGATCTGAGATTCGGCGCCGAGCAGAAGGCCTACGCCAGCGCCGGCCAGGCCTTCGTGCTGGAGCAGTACTTCAGCCAACTGTCCCAGGGCTTGGCCAATGCCAGGTTGCTGGTGCTCGATCATCGCTTGGGCGGCAGCAGTAACGCGCCGACCATCGACCTCCGTACATTCACGCTGCCGGCTGACCCTGCGCCGGCGCGTAAAACCGCTCAGCCAGGAGCTGCCAATTGAGCCAGTCACACACTCACGATCACGATGACCACACTGGCCACGATCACGGGCATGGCGGGCATCACCACGGACATCACCACCACGGTGATCCGCAAGAAGCTGGCCCGTTCCCATGGCGGCGAATGGGCTGGGCAGCGTTACTGGTAGCGTTCGCCATCGCGGCAGCGAGCCTGGTGCAGGTGCGTTCGGGGGAGGCCACGGTGATCACGCGTTTCGGCAATCCGTCACGGGTATTGCTGGAACCAGGTCTTGGCTGGCGTTGGCCTGCTCCTTTTGAAGCGGCGATTCCTGTCGATCTGCGACTGCGCACGACCTCGAGTGGTTTACAGGATGTGGGTACGCGGGACGGTTTGCGCATCATCGTTCAGGCTTACGTGGCCTGGCAGGTTCAGGGTGATCCGGACAACGTGCAACGCTTCATGCGCGCCGTACAGAATCAGCCGGACGAAGCAGCGCGGCAGATTCGTACGTTTGTGGGTTCGGCTCTGGAAACCACGGCCAGCAGTTTTGATCTGGCTAACCTGGTGAACACCGACGCCAACAAAGTACACATCGCTGATTTTGAAGCGCAACTGCGTCAGCAAATCGATCAGCAGCTGCTCACCACTTATGGCGTGCGGGTGCTGCAAGTCGGCATCGAGCGACTGACCCTGCCGTCGGTAACCCTCACCGCTACGGTCGATCGCATGCGTGCCGAGCGTGAAACAATCGCCACCGAACGCACGGCAATCGGTAAGCGCGAAGCGGCGCAAATCCGTTCCGCTGCCGAGCGTGACGCGCGCATCGTGCAGGCCGACGCCACGGTAAAAGCAGCGGACATCGAAGCACAATCGCGCGTCGAAGCCGCACAGATTTATGGCCGCGCCTATGCCGGGTCACCACAGCTCTACAACCTGCTGCGCTCCCTCGACACACTAGGCACGATCGTCACGGCCGGAACAAAACTGATTCTGCGCACCGATGCCGCGCCGTTCCGGGTGTTGGTTGACGGTCCGCCGACCCTTGATAACAAGTCCGGGTCGCAGCCATGAAATTAGTTCCACGTGGAACAAATGAGTTAAGCAGTCCCTGGATTCAGGCGGGGCGCTTGGCTTTTTTGGCTCTTTACGCCGTGACGGTACTGGCCGCTTTGGTGTGGGCATTTTCCAATGTGCGGCAGATCGATCCGCAAAATCGCGCGGTGGTTTTGCACTTCGGCGCGCTGGATCGCATCCAGAATGCTGGTTTGCTATTGGCCTGGCCCCGCCCGTTTGAGCAGGTGATTTTGTTGCCCGCGGCAGATCGGGTGATTGAGCGGCGAGTAGAAAACTTACTGCGCACAGATGCTGCGTTGCAGGCAGACCGAGTCGCGAGTTTCGCCACACCGATCAGCGATGCACTCGCCGGCTCCGGTTATTTGCTCACCGGTGACGCGGGCGTGGTGCAACTGGATGTGCGTGTTTTCTACAAAGTCACCGAGCCGTATGCCTTCGTCCTTCAAGACGAACATGTGTTGCCGGCACTCGATCGACTCGTCACCCGCAGCGCCGTGGCGCTCACGGCGGCACGAGATCTGGACACTATTCTGGTCGCTCGACCGGAGCTGATCGGCGCCGATAGTCAGGCTGCCGAACGCCGCGAACGCCTGCGCGGTGATCTGGTGCAAGCCATCAATCAGCGCCTGGCTGACTTGACCGCGACCGGGCAGGGGTTAGGCATTGAAGTGACGCGGGTCGACGTGCAGTCGAGTCTGCCCGGCCCGGCGGTCAATGCCTTCAACGCTGTTCTGACCGCCAGTCAACAAGCCGACAAAGCCGTGGCCAATGCTCGCACTGAAGCCGAGAAGCTGACTCAGACTGCCAACGAACAAGCCGATCGCACGCTGCAAGTCGCTCACGCCCAAGCGAGCGAACGGCTGGCCAAAGCCTCGGCTGACACGGCCACGGTATTGAGTCTGGCCAAGGCGCAACAACAAGGGACCGACCCGCAAATGCTGCTGCGCATCTACCGCGAGCGGATGCCGAAGATTCTCGGTCAGGCCGGTTCGGTGACCACGGTCAACCCGAAAGACGATTCCCGGCTGATCATTCAGGGAGCTGCACAATGACCACCCAAACTGCCGCCGCACCGAGCATGTTGTCCTCGGCTGAACAACGCAGCGCTGCCCGCCAATTGACCTTGGCCATGCTCGCATTGGGCCTGCTCGCGCTCGGCCTGACCTGGCGCTGGTTGTCGCCGGAGCAGACGGGCGTCAGTCAATTGCTGCTGGGCTTTGCTTCGTTATTGGTGGCCGTGCCCGTGATGCGTTCAGCCTGGTACAGCCTGCGTTATCCGAGCCTGCACGGGATCACTGATCAATTGATCGCCCTGGCCATGCTCGGGGCGTGGGCCACGGGGGATCTGCTGACCGCGGCGTTGCTGCCGATCATCATGATCTTCGGCCACGTGCTGGAAGAGCGCAGCGTGATCGGTTCCCAGGAAGCGATTCGCGCCCTCGGCAAACTGACGCGCAGCCACGCGCGCAAGGTTCAGGCCGATGGCTCCATCGTCGAAGTCGATAACGGCACACTCAAGGCCGGCGACCTCGTCGAGGTGCGCGCGGGTGATCGAGTACCGGCGGATGGCCGGGTGTTGTCTGGTCAAGCGAGCCTGGACACCGCTTCGATTACTGGCGAATCGGTGCCGATGGAGGCGGGCGTCGGCATGCAAGTCTTCGGCGGCGCGATCAACCTCGACGGTCTGCTGCGCATCGAGGTGACTCGCACCGGCAATGAATCGACCCTCGGCAAAGTCATCGCGCTGATGCAAAGTGCCGAGCGTTCCAAACCCCCGATCACGCGTTTGCTGGAACGCTACGCCGGCAGCTACATGGTGCTGGTGTTGCTGCTGGCCGCCGTGACCTGGTTCGTCACTAACGATGCTCAGGCAATGCTCGCGGTGTTGGTGGCGGCCTGTCCTTGTGCGCTGGTGTTGTCGGCACCGGCCACTGCGATTGCCGGGGTGGCGGTGGCGGCTCGGCATGGGATTCTGATTCGCAGCTCCGCGTTCCTCGAAGAGTTGGCAGACCTGACTTCACTGGTGGTCGACAAGACCGGAACCCTGACCTTCGGCACCTTGCGTTTGCAATCCATCGACAGCCCAATCGAGGATCGTAGCCACGTACTAAAACTCGCTGCCAGCCTCGGTTCTGCCAGCAGTCATCCGGTCAGCCGCGCGCTCGCCGGGTTGGTCACCCAGGAACATTTTCTGCTGCTCTCCGACATCCACGAGCGCCAGGGGCTGGGCGTGGTGGCGATGACGGAGCAGGGCGAGGCGGCGCTCGGTCGTCCGGAGCTGTTCGCGCAATTGGGCATCGCCACTTCAAGTGTTCCCGACCACGATGGCCCGATTGCCGGGCTGGCGCTCAACGGTGAATTCCTCGCCTGGCTGTTGCTGGCCGACAGCGTCAAACCCGAGGCTCGATTCGCTTTGAGCGAGCTGCGTGAATTGGGGTTGGGAAGGCAGTTACTGCTGACAGGTGATCGGCAAAGCGTCGCGCACACATTGGCGCGAGATGTCGGGATCAGCGACGTTGAAGCGCAAGCGTTGCCCGAGGACAAACTCAATCGCGTGTTGAAGGAAATCGGCAGCGGCTTCCGGCCGATGGTCGTGGGAGATGGGATCAACGATTCGCTGGCGCTCAAAGCCGGTGTAGTCGGCGTGGCGATGGGCGCGGGCGGGGCGGACATCGCGCTGGCTTCGGCCGACATCGTCCTGATTGGCAGCGACCTGCGTCGACTCGGCACATGTGTGCGCTTGAGTCGCCAATGTCGGCAGACGTTGCAGGTTAACGTGATCATCGGTCTGGGCTGGACGCTGGCGATTGTAGCCTTCGCCGCCTTCGGCTGGCTCGGTGCTGCGGGCGCGATGATTGCCGCACTGTTGCACAACTTCAGCACCTTGCTGGTGTTGGGGAACGCCGGGCGTTTACTGCGTTTTCAGGAACCCTTGCTCAAGCTTGAGGATGAGGATTGAGTACGCCGGGTGAATGCTCTAAACAGCGCGATCACGGTCGATTTCAAGTTTTCAGAACTGTACGACGAATTCGTAGTCATCTAGGTGAGGGCAATCAATTTTGTGAATTCGCGACGGTGGGTTCGAGCGTTACGAATCATAGAAAAGGGCATTAATTCGATAGCCAGCTATTTTTCAAGGATGGTCTACCCTCACATCAGACGTCTGAAACAAAGAGGGACTATCCATGCTCGCGCACCTTCCTCCGGCCTTACAGAATCTGCAGATACCGCTACGCCTGCGACTCTGGGACGGCCATGAATTCAACCTGGGGCCGACGCCTAGCGTCACAATTGTGGTCAAGGACCCACAAATGGTTACCCAGTTCACTCATCCAAGCCTGGACGCGCTAGGAGCGGCGTTTGTCGAAGGTAAACTTGAGCTGGAAGGCTCCATCAGCGACGTGATCCGCGTCTGCGATGAGTGGAGCCAGGCGTTGCTCGGTGATCAAGACAGCCAGCCAGTGCGCACCGCTCACGACAAAGAAGCAGACGCCAAGGCGATTTCCTACCACTACGACCTTTCCAATGCGTTTTATCAGCTGTGGCTCGACAGTGACATGGCGTATTCCTGCGCCTATTTCGAGACCGGCAGTGAAACCCTTGAACAGGCCCAACAAGCCAAATTCCGCCACCTGTGCCGCAAGCTACGGCTGCAACCAGGGGAATACTTGCTGGATGTCGGTTGCGGTTGGGGCGGATTGGCACGGTATGCGGCTCGGGAGTTTGGCGCGAAGGTGTTCGGAATCACACTCAGTAAAGAGCAACTGGCACTTGCCCGTGAACGGGTGACTGCCGAAGGCCTGGACGATCTGGTCGAACTGCAACTGCTCGACTACCGCGACCTGCCTCAGGACGGTCGTTTCGACAAAGTGGTCAGTGTCGGCATGTTCGAACACGTAGGCCACGCCAATCTGGCCGAGTACTGTAAGACCTTGTTCGGTGCGGTGAAAGAGGGCGGCCTGGTGATGAACCACGGGATCACCGCCAAGCACATCGATGGCCGTCCGGTGGGGCGCGGTGTCGGCGAATTCATCGAGAAGTATGTGTTCCCCAATGGCGAGCTGCCGCATCTGTCGATGATCTCTGCCGAGATCAGTGAAGCAGGGCTGGAGATCGTCGACGTCGAGAGTCTGCGCCTGCACTACGCGCGTACCCTGGACCACTGGAGCGAACGCCTGGAGGACAATCTGGAAGCGGCTTCCCGGCTGGTGCCAGAGCAGGCCTTACGGATCTGGCGGTTGTACCTGGCGGGATGCGCTTACGCGTTCGCCAAGGGCTGGATCAATCTGCACCAGATTCTCGCGGTGAAAGCCCACCCCGATGGCAGCCATGAACTGCCATGGACTCGCGACGATATCTATACACCTTAAAGAATCGGTGAAATAAGCCGGGCGATCCGCATGCCGACCTGTTGCAGGCGGCGGGTCTCCCGGCTTTCTTCTTTGGCGATCTCGTGCGCCTGGGCGAAGTCATCGTTGAGCATCTGTTCTACTTCGGCGGCAAACGCGCTGTCGACCGTCAACAACATCACTTCAAAATTCAGCCGGAACGAGCGGTTGTCCAGATTGGCACTGCCAATGGCGCTGATTTCGCTGTCGATCAACACCACTTTCTGATGCAGGAATCCCGGCTCGTAGCGGAACACCCGCACGCCGGCGCGCACGGCTTCGAAGGCATAAAGGCTGGAGGCGGCGTAGACGATCCGGTGGTCCGGTCGCGAGGGCAGCAGCAGCCGCACATCCACGCCTCGCAGAACCGCCAGCCTTAACGCCGCGAAAACGGCTTCGTCGGGGATGAAATAAGGGCTGGTGATCCACACCCGCTCGGTTGCCGCATGGATGGCTTCGACGAAGAATAACGAACAGGTTTCGTAGGAATCCGCCGGACCGCTGGCAAGCAATTGGCAGAGCACGCCGTCGTCCGGGTAAACGTCCGGCAGGATCAGCGGGGGTAACGACCGCGCTGCCCAGAACCAGTCTTCGGCGAAAGACTCTTGCATGCAGGCCACCACTGGCCCGCGTACTTGCACATGGGTATCGCGCCACGGCGCCAGGGGTGGTTTCTCGCCCATGTATTCATCGCCGACGTTGTGTCCACCGACGAAGCCCAGTACTCCATCAACCACCACAATCTTGCGGTGGTTGCGGAAGTTGATCTGGAAGCGGTTGAGCCAGCCGCTACGGGACGCAAAGGCTTTGACCTCGACGCCGGCATCGCGCAGCGGCTGAACGTAACTGTGAGGCAGGGAATGGCTGCCGATGCGGTCGTACAACAAATAAACCGCCACGCCTTCGGCGGCTTTCTGCAGTAGCAAGGTTTGCAGGCGTTGACCGAGGCGATCGTCGTGGATGATGAAAAACTGAATCAACACTGCTTCCTTCGCGTTGCTGATGGCGTCAAAAATGGCGTTGAAGGTGGCCTGGCCATCGATCAGCAAATGCACTTCGTTATTCGCCAGGCACGGCATGCGCCCCAGTTTCGGCATGGCCCTCAAGGACGCGTAAGCATTTGAGGCGCGAGCGGTCAGCGCCTCTTCTACCCAAGGGCGCCAGTTGAGCTCGGAGATAGCCTTGCGCATTTCTTCGTTGGCCTGGCGCCGAGCCTTGATGTAGCCATCGAAGGTACTGCGGCCGAAGACTAGATAGGGGATGAGCGTGAGGTAGGGAATAAACAGCAACGACAGGGCCCAGGCGATCGATCCCTGGGCGGTCCGGACGGTGAGCACGGCGTGGATGGCAGCGATCAGGCCCAACGTGTGAAGCAGTGCAATCATGTAGCCGAAAATAGGCGGTCCAAAGTAATCCATGGGGGCAGCCTTGCTCCTGAAGATTCAATGCTTAACAGACCATGTTCCGTGCAGAATGTCGCTATTTTATTAGCCCATGAACCGAAGCCACTGGCTGACGTCTAACGGCCACAACTGATCAGGAGTTACTCGATGAACGTTCGTCTGCTGGGTTTGGCCATGGCTATTGGTTTGTCACTTCCTGTGGCCGCTCAGGCGCAGATGCTGCAGCCCGGCTTGTGGGAATTGACCACAAGCAACATGAAGGTCGATGACCAGAATCTCCCGGATTTGCAGCTGATCCTTGGCCAGTTGCAGGGCCAGATGACCCCGGCACAGCGTGCGCAGCTGGAGAAGCAGGGCATCACCATGGGCGGCAAGGGGATTCGGGCTTGCCTGACCCCGGAACAGGTGAAGAGCGACGACATTCCGCTGACCGATCCACAGTCGGGCTGCAAGCAGGAAATCACTGATCGCAGCGGGAATCAGTGGAAATTCCGCTTCAGCTGTCCGAAAGCGCAGGGCACCGGTGTCGCCACTTTCCTCAGTGATCGTGAGTTCACCACCAAGGTTAATGGCACGTTCAACGCCACCGGCATTCAGCAGAAGGGCAGCCTCGATAGCCGCGCCGTGTGGTTGGGGCAGGATTGCGGGACCGTCAAGCCAAGAGCTTAAAAGTCCGTCAGCAGGCCCGCGCCCTACATGACTATGTGGGAGCGGGCCTGATTCAACCACTCACACACCATATCAACACCCATCCTCCCGAAGTCTTCCCCTGTGCGGCTGCGCACACTGACAAACCCGCCTGCTTGTTCTTTCTCCCCGATCACCACCAGATATGGCACGTGCTGACTGTGCTCGCGAATCTTTTGGCGAACTTTCTCGTGACGCAGATCCGCACGGGCGCGCACGCCGCTTCGACGCAATGCCTCGGTTACCGACTGCGCGTAATCCGCCTGACGTTGGTCCATGCTGACGATCATGACGTGTGGCGGTGTCCGCCAGTTATCAAGCTCCTGTTGGCAGGACCAGCACGTACCGTATATCCGTTGCGGCAACGTACTGCTGATGTGGTCGAGGGTGAACGCTTGCAGCACTCTGGTCGCGGGGACATGCGGCCCAGCGGTCGTAGATTCGACGTTCCCCAGGCGGTACAGCGGCGTCTTTCCTTGACGGCGAATCGAGTGATTGGTCGCCGCCAGAGCCTGCATGCGGGCTTCGATCAGTGGCAGGTCTGCGGGCGTTAAGGATCGCTCGACAGAAAACTCATGAAAGAACCCGTCGCCCAGCGCCGTTCCTGCGTGCAGTTGCACCTGTGGATGAAGTTGTTTAACGGCCATGGCCAGCATCAGTGCACAGGAGCGTCGCAGGATCTCCAGCCCATCGGGCTCTTGAGGCGTGACGATGCTGACCCGGGCATCGGCCTCGATCATGAACTCACAGTCCACCAAGATGCCGTCCACTCGGCCGGCCACCGCCGCTTTTGCCAGCCCGGGTCCGATACTCGCGGCGAGCTCGTACACCGACAGTGGCTGGTCGTATTCACGCAATGAACCATCGCTCAGGGTGATGTGAATCATGTCGGTGCTCTCGAGTGCTAGCGCATAAAACGTAGTGGTAAACCCTGACAGTTGTCATTAAGACGTTTGTCGTGCCAGGCAATTTGCCCCGACACGATCGTGGTGCTGACGCTGTGGCGAAAACGCTGCCGGGCAAAAGGCGTCCAGCCGCATTGAGACAGAATCGGCTGCTGGGAAACGGCGACGCCGCCGGGTTCGGGTTTGATCAGAACGAGGTCGGCCCAATAGCCTTCGCGCAGATAGCCGCGGTCTGGAATGGCGAACAGATCGGCGACCCGGTGACTGGTCTTGGCCACGAGTGTCGTGATCGGCAACACTGCATCCGCGACCAGTTCCAGCAACGCGGGTAGGGCGTGTTGCACCAATGGCAAACCGGAAGGCGCCTGGCTGTACGGCCGCTGTTTTTCGGCCCAGGTGTGAGGCGCGTGATCGCTGCCGATCACGTCGAGCCGATGGCTCAGCAATGCTTCGCGCAAGGCATCGCGGTCGGCCTGGGTTTTGATCGCCGGGTTGCACTTGATCAGGTTGCCGAGGCTCGGGTAATCCCGATCATCGAACAGCAAGTGGTGCAGGCAGACTTCGGCGGTGATGCGTTTCTGGGCCAGTGGCTTGTCTTCGAACAACGCCAGTTCGCGGGCGGTGGTCAGGTGCAGAACATGCAGTCGGGTGCCGTGACGCCTGGCCAGCTCTACGGCCATCGAAGAGGAGCGAAAGCACGCCTCGGCGTTGCGGATCAGCGGGTGGGTCGCAGCTGGAAGGTGTTCGCCGAACAAGTCACGCAGGTTCGCGGCATTGGCGTCGATGCTGGGCGTGTGTTCGCAGTGGGCCAATAAAATGGTCGGCACCTCGGCGAATAGCCGCTCGAGGATCTGAGGGTCATCGACCAGCATGTTGCCGGTCGAAGCGCCCATGAACACTTTGACGCCGGCGACTTCACAGGGGTTGAGCCTGGCGACGGTATCGAGATTGTCGTTGCTCACGCCGAAATGAAAACCGTAATTGGCGACGGAGTTAATCGCCGCTCGGCGCTTTTTGTCGGCCAGTGCACAGAGGGTCAGGGTCGCCGGATTGGTGTTGGGCATGTCCATGAAGCTGGTGATGCCACCGGCCACCGCAGCCCGCGATTCGGTGTAGACGCTGCCTTTGTCTGGCGAGCCTGGATCGCGGAAGTGCACTTGGTCGTCGATCATTCCGGGCAGCAGCCATTGCCCTTGTGCATCGATTTCCACGTCGGCATTTTCACCGTGGATGCTGCTGGCGATCTTCACGATTCGCCCGTTGCTCACCAACAGATCACCGTCAAACTCCCGACCTTCGTTCACCAGCCGGGCATTGCGAATCAGCACGCTGCTCATGGTCAGAACTCGTTCTGCAGGGCTTTGTAGCCACGCACCAGGTCGACGTTGGTACGCGCCACGTCCTCGGAAAACTCCGAGGCGCTGACGCTCACCGGCGGGAACTGCGACAGATCTGTCTTCGGGCCGATACGAGTGGTGGAGGGCACGTAGAAGTCTTCGGGCAGGTCGCGACCATCGACCACCGAGTTGTGCCGCACCACACAACCGTCACCGACTACGCAGTTGAACAGCACGCTGTTGAAGCCGATAAACACCCGGTCGCCAACCTTGCACGGACCATGAACGATCGAGCGGTGGGCGATCGAACTGAACTCGCCGATGGTCACCGCCGCCCCGGACTTGGAGTGGATCACCACGCCATCCTGGATGTTCGAGTTGGCGCCGATGGTGATCGGCTCCATCTCGCCTGAGGCATCCACTTCGTCGGCACGAATCACCGCGTAAGGACCGACGAAGACGTTCTCGCCGATCACCACTTTGCCGCAGATGATGGCGGTTTTATCCACGTACGCTGACTCGGCAATCAGAGGCAAATCACCCGAAGGATTCTTGCGGATCATGGCTTGCTCAACGCGTTGTAGAGGGTGTTGAGGTTGTACTCGAACAACCCGACGAAGGTGCTGGCCGGGCCGGTAGCCGCGAGCGCATCGGAGTACAACGTGCCACCGATGTGCGCGCCGCTTTCATCGGCAATCTGCTTGAGCAGACGTGCATCCTTGATGTTTTCCATGAACACCGCTTTGACCTTGGCCTGGCGTATCTGGGTGATCAGTGCAGCGACTTCGGCGGATGACGGTTCGCGCTCAGTGGACAGGCCTTGAGGGGCCATGAAGTCGATGCCGTAAGCCTGACCGAGATAACCGAACGCGTCATGGGACGTCACGATTTTACGATTGCCCGGGGGCAGTGAACCGAGTTTGGTCTTGGCTTCGGCGAGCAGCGCGTAGATCTGTTTCAGGTAGACCTGACTGTTGCGTTCGTAGTCGACTTTGTTAACCGGGTCGGCGGCGATCAGTGCCTTGGTGATGTTGCTGACGTACAGCTCAGCGTTCGCCAGATTGTGCCAAGCGTGCGGGTCGGGAATCGTCTCGCCATCTTCATCCAGGGAGCGCGGGATGACGCCGTGGCTCGCACTAATCACTGGCGCTTTGGTCTCGGTGCTGGTCACCAGACGGTCCAGCCATGGCTCGAAACCCAAGCCGTTTTTGATGATGAGTTTGGCTTTGAGCAACGCCTTGGCGTCGTCCGGCGTCGGCTCGTACGTGTGAGCATCGGCATCCGCGCCGACCATGTTGGTGATCTGAATATGGTCGCCGCCGACTTGGTGGGTCATGTCGGCGAGGATGCTGAAACTGGTGACTACCTGAAGTTTTTCCGCAGCAGACAGCGACATCGACAGCATCAAACTGAACAGCACGAGTAAAACGCGCATCGGGTAACACCTCATTGGGATGTGAGCAAAGGCGGGCGGCGCAGCAAACCATGCACCGGCCCGAACACCACGGACAGCAGATAAAAACCGCCAGCCACCAGCACGATCGCCGGGCCACTGGGCAGCGAGTAGTAGAACGACAGCAACAATCCGAGCCACACCGAGAGGCAGCCGAGCAGGGCGGCGATGGCCATCAACACGGGCAAGCGACGACTCCAGAAGCGCGACGCGGCGGCGGGCAACATCATCAAACCGACCACCATCAGCGCGCCGATGGCTTGAAAACCGATCACCAGATTTAGCACCACGAGGGTTAGAAATACGCCGTGTGCCAGGGGGCCGAGTCGGCTGACGGTTTGTAGAAAGAGTGGGTCGAGGGTGTCCAGCAACAGCGGTTTGTAGATGAACGCCATGGCGATCAGGCTGAAGCCGGAGACCCAGAGCATGCCCGTCAACGTCGGGCCATCGACCGCCAGCGCCGAGCCAAACAACAGGTGCAACAGGTCCAGGCGTTTGCCGGCGATGCCGAGGATTAGCACACCGCAGGCAAGGGAGATCGGGTAGATCGCAGCGAGGCTGGCGTCTTCCCGCAGGCCGGTGCGACGGGTGATCCAGGCGGCGAGTCCGGCCATGCCGAGACCGGCACCGAGGCCGCCGACGGTCAGCGCCGGCAGACTCAATCCGGCAAACCAGAAGCCCAATGCGGCCCCCGGCAGAATGCCGTGAGCCACCGCGTCGCCGATCAAACTCATGCGGCGCAGGATCAGAAACACGCCCAATGGTGCGGTGCTGCATGCCAGAACCAACCCGCCAAGAAGCGCTCGGCGCATGAACACGAACTCGTGGAACGGTTGCCAAAGATGAGCGGCAGCGAGCATCAGGCCACCCGCGCTTGCGGCTGTTGATGGATCAGATCAACGCTCGACCCGAGGACGCAGCCGGTGCTTTTGATCAGCAACGTTTGAGGAATGTGTTGGCGAACGGCGGCCAGGTCGTGGCACACGATCAGCTGGGTTCGGCCTTCGGCATGCCAGGCGTGAATGTGTTTCCAGAGCAGTGCCTGACCGAGCTCGTCGAGGGCGGCGTGGGGTTCGTCGAGCAATAGCAATGGTGCGTCGGCGAGGCTCAAACGGGCGAGCAGGGAACGCTGTAATTCGCCGCCGGACAAAGCCATCAATGGGCGCTGTTCCAGTCCGCTCAGACACCAGTCTTCCAGCACGGCTTTGAGGCGTTGTCTGCGTATCTCGGGAGACTGCGTGCTACCCCAGAAACCGGCAGCGACTAAATCTTGCAAGCTGATGGGGAATTGGCGATCCAGGTGTTGTTGCTGTGGAAGGAACGAGAGGCTGCCCTTGCGTGGAACATCCAAGATGACTTTGCCGTTCAGAGGTTTTTGCAAACCCGCGATGACTTTCAGCAGGCTGCTTTTACCCGAACCGTTCGCACCGATTACGGCGGTGAGACTTCCTTGGGCCAGTTCGAAATCCACGGGTGGAGTCAGTGGTTGGCCGGGTGCACCCCATCGCAAGGCTTGGCAACGGATCATGCGGCCTCCCAATTCCAGCGGCTTTCGGCGACGGCATCGTGGGCGTGGAGGCTTTCCGCATGGACGACTCGTAGGTGGAAGGCGTTGATGCCGGGGGAGCGTTTCAGGGCCAGGTTCAAACGTCGGGCGGCGTCTTCGCAGAACATCAGGTTTTGACCGTTGGCCAACGCGAAGGCTTGTTCGTCGGCGCGTTTTACGGCGGTTTGTACGGCGGTGCCGAGGGCTGCTTCGGCGTCGTTGATGATCGCGATCAGCGGTAAGTCATCCAGATAGTCGTCCAGTCGAAGCCGCATTTTTGCATTGCTCCGTTGGCTGTGAGGCGTTGCGACGATGCCTTTTGTGGAGCCGAGCCAAGTCAACACATCGGCGTGTTGCAGCGGTTTGTTGGCGAAGTCATCGACGAATTGCTGCTGAATCAGCTGTCGGGAAAGTGCGGCCGAACACGGACAGGTCGAGGAATAAGGCACGTCGATTTTTAGTTCCACGTGGAACATCGCGTTTTTCAAACGTGCTTCGATGCTCACTGGATAGGTTTTCCAGCCGGCCAATGGACTGACCAGCGCCGGTCTTTTTAGCAGTAAATCGGTGTGAATTTTTAAGTACGCGCTGTTGGACAGACCTTCATGAGTCTCGAGAAAACTTTGCAAAACTTTCCGCAACAAGGCGGGTGTCAGATTTTCTTGCTCGAGCATTTCCAGCGCCAAGTACAACCGCGACATATGAATCCCGCGAGCCTCTCCATCATCGAGGCTAACGCCGGCGTCGGCTTTTGCACTCAGTCGTTGACCATCGAACAAAACAGGAAGAGCAATGCCACACATGCCCACCCAGTCGAGTGGCAGGGCTTGGCGTGAGGCCTGCGCGGCGATATCCGGCAGAGTCAGCGCATTCATGAGCAGGTCCATCGTGGGAGTCGATTCTGTATGTTATGTTATTACATTAAAATCAACCATGCCTTTTTCATGAACAGGCTTTCATCATGCACAGACGTCACTTGTTGAACCTGATCCTGGCCAGCGCGGCCTTTGCTTTACCCTTTGGCGTTTCGGCCACGCAGATTCGCAATGCGCGGCTCTGGCGTTCGGATGACAAGCTGCGTTTGGTGTTCGATCTGAGTGGGCCGGTGCAATACAAGACGTTTTCCCTGAGCGCTCCCGAACGGCTGATCATCGATCTGAGAGGCGCCAACCTCAGTGGCGACTTTAGTCAGTTGGCGCTCAGCAACACTGTGATTCGCTCGATACGCTCCGGGCCCTTCGGCCGGGGCGATACGCGAATCGTCCTCGACCTCAGCGGCCCGGTGCAGCTCGCCAGTTTTTTGTTGCCGCCACAGGACGGTCAGGGCCATCGACTGGTACTCGATCTGAAGACGGCTGCGCCGTTACAAATGGCGGCCGCGCCCGAGGCGGCCATCGACAAGGCACACCCCAAGCGCGACATCATCGTCGTGGTCGACCCAGGCCACGGCGGCAAAGACCCGGGAGCGGTTGGCGCCAAAGGTGAGCGTGAGAAAGACGTGGTGCTGTCCATCGCCCAGCTATTGGCCAAACGGCTGAAACGCGAGAAGGGCTTCGACGTGAAACTGGTGCGCAACGACGACTTCTTCGTCCCGTTGCGCAAGCGTGTGGAGATCGCTCGCAAGCACAACGCCGACATGTTCATCTCGGTGCATGCCGATGCCGCACCGCGTCTCACCGCGTCAGGCGCTTCGGTCTACTGCCTGTCCGAGGGTGGAGCAACCTCGGCGACGGCGCGCTTCATGGCGCAACGTGAGAACGGCGCAGACCTGCTGGGCGCTACCAGCCTGCTCAACCTCAAGGATAAGGACCCGATGCTCGCCGGGGTGATTCTCGACATGTCGATGAACGCGACCATCGCCGCCAGTTTGCAGTTGGGCAGCACGGTGCTCGGCAGTCTGGCGGGCATCACCACATTGCATCAGAAGCGCGTGGAACAAGCGGGATTTGCTGTGTTGAAATCGCCGGACGTGCCGTCGATCCTGGTGGAAACCGGCTTCATCTCGAACGCACGCGACAGCCAGCGACTGGTGACTGCGCGGCATCAACAGGCCGTAGCCGATGGCTTGTTCGAAGGATTACAGCGCTACTTCCAGAAAAATCCGCCGGTAAACAGTTACATCGCTTGGCAGCAAGAGCAGAAGAAATCCCAGGCCTAACATCCTGTAATTCGGCTACAGGTGAACTTGCCACTGCTGCCACCGGAACTGGAAAACCGATTGATCGTGGTCCAGCCGACGCGACGGTTGTAGCCGACCCAGGCCTCGCCATCGGAAGCAAGCCCGGTGAAGAACGTGAGTTGTCCGTAGCGACTGTTGGTCTGCGCCCAATGGCGTTTTCCGGCCGCTTCGAAACCCCGCAGATAGATCGTGCTTCCGACGGTGTTGACGCTATAGGCGTTGCCGTCGCCATCCACGCAGGCCAGCAGATTGGCGCTTCGGGTGCATTTGGCCAGGCTCGGGATTTGCGCCCAGGCGTCGACAGCGACCAGCAGCGAAAAGCTCATCAGCGTTATTTTCAGGGCGACACGCATAGGATTTCTCACGGACCGAACGGGCTCGAGCATCGCGCTCTTTGTCATCGTGGGCAAGAGGAGAGTGGCTTGATTGTGTTGTTATACTATAACATCAGGTTAAGCCCGACACTGCGACCGGGCATCTCTGTGAGGAATACCTGATGCCCAATCGTCTCCCCGTAACCGTCCTGTCGGGCTTTCTCGGCGCTGGCAAAAGTACGCTGCTCAACTACGTGCTGCGCAATCGCGACAACCTGCGCGTCGCCGTGATCGTCAATGATATGAGCGAAATCAACATCGATGGCGGTGAAGTTCAGCGCGATGTCAGCCTGAATCGCGCGGAAGAAAAACTGGTGGAGATGAGCAATGGCTGCATCTGCTGCACCTTGCGCGAAGACTTGTTGGAAGAGGTGAGCAAACTCGCCAAGGAGGGTCGCTTTGATTATTTATTGATCGAATCCACCGGCATTTCCGAGCCGCTGCCCGTGGCGGAAACCTTCACCTTCCGCGATGAAGAAGGGCAGAGCCTGGCCGACATCGCCCGGCTCGACACCATGGTCACCGTGGTCGATGGCATGAACTTCCTGCTCGACTATCAGGCCGCCGAAAGCCTCGCATCCCGTGGTGAAACGTTGGGCGAGGAAGACGAACGCTCGATCACCGACCTGTTGATCGAGCAGATCGAATTCGCCGACGTGATTCTGATCAGCAAGATCGACTTGATCAGCAGCAGCGAGCGCCAGGAGCTGATCGCGATCCTTGAGCGGCTTAACGCCCAAGCGGAAATCATCCCGATGGTCATGGGCGAAATTCCCTTGGAGAAGATCCTGAATACCGGTCGTTTCGACTTCGAAAAGGCCGCACAGGCGCCGGGCTGGTTACAGGAATTGCGTGGCGAACACGTGCCCGAAACCGAGGAATACGGCATCGCCTCGACAGCTTACCGAGCACGCCGACCGTTTCATCCACAGCGCTTTTTCAGCTTCATCGACCGCCCGTGGGTGAATGGCAAACTGCTGCGCTCCAAGGGCTTCTTCTGGCTGGCCAGCAAGCACATGGACGCTGGTAGCTGGTCTCAGGCCGGCGGATTGATGCGCCATGGTTTCGCCGGACGCTGGTGGCGTTTCGTGCCGAAAACCCAGTGGCCGCAGGACGAAGAAAGCACCGCCGGGATCATGGAAAACTGGACCGCAACCACTGGCGATTGCCGCCAGGAACTGGTGTTCATCGGCCAGAACATCGACTTCGCGCAACTCACCAACGAACTCGACAATTGCCTGCTGACCGACGATGAAATGGCGTTAGGCGTCGAGGGCTGGCGACTACTGCCAGATCCATTTGGCCCATGGCATGAAGAGGCGGCAGCCTGATGTTGGCACCCAGTCTGAAACTGCGGCCGATCATTTATCAGGTTCAAGGTGAGACGCCGCAAGCGCTGACCCGAATACTGGATGACGGCATAAACCTCGCCGTTTGGCAGCGCCAACTGCCGGCGCACATCGCCGATTTCGGGAGTTTGTTGCTGTCCCTGAACGAGCCGTTGGCCGAGTCGCTGGTCCTGGAACTGCCCAGCAATGACACCGAACCCAATCTGCACGGATTAGCCTCAGGTTTCAGCGATCTCGAAGGTTACGAAGGTTTCATCGCCGACGTCTCTTGGCTGGTCAGTGCTTTCGCCTGTTTGCTGGGCGCCAGGCGTGTCGGGCTGCGCTTGCGGGCCCTGGACAAGGCCATGTGCCCGCGTTTCCACGTCGATCACGTGCCGGTACGGCTGATCACCACGTATTGCGGGATCGGCAGTCAGTGGCTGAAGGAAGGGGCGATGGATCGCCGGCAATTGGGAAAACCCGAAGCCGAGCCCAAGGTCGACTTGATGATCCAGCAAATCTCCAGCGGCCACGTGGCGCTGCTCAAGGGTGAGAAATGGCACGGCAACGAAGGCTTCGGCCTGATCCACCGCTCACCGCAACCGGAGCCCGGTGAGCGTCGCTTGATTCTGACTCTCGACTGGCTGGGCTGATGTTTCAGGGTTTAAGCCAGGTTCCTTGGCTTTTGCTTTCGCAGAACGGCTGTAAAAACGCCGCATCGGTAGCTTTACCGTAATAGTGAATATCCAGCCGGTAAGGCATATTGGAGACGTTGGCATTGCTGCACACACCGAACGCCCCGGCAGGGCATTGGTCGACGTATTGCACGTCGACCGTCTGTCCAGGTAGGTTGGGCTGACAGAAACCTTCGGCGAACAGTTTTTCCGGCATGTTGCGGTTCTGCTCGCAGACTTTTACGTTGACTCGCTCTGACTTGCTTTGAACCACGCAAGCCTGGGCCAGCGCTTCGCCTGACATGAGCATCAGGACCAACGACAATCCCATCAACCGCATCCTTACCTCCTCAGAAACTTTCGACCATGTTGCAGAACATTCCCACTCACGTCATTGCTGGCCCTTTGGGTGCCGGCAAGACCAGTCTGATCAAGCACCTGCTGGCGCAGCGGCCGGCAAATGAGCGTTGGGCGGTGCTGATCAACGAGTTCGGCCAGATCGGCCTCGACGCTGCGTTGCTGAGCCGGGACGCCGATGGTATCGCACTGGGTGAAGTGGCCGGGGGCTGTTTGTGTTGCGTAAATGGTGCGCCGTTTCAGATCGGCCTCGGGCGTTTGCTGCGCAAGGCGCGGCCGGATCGGCTGTTTATCGAACCCTCCGGGCTTGGACATCCGGCGCAATTGCTCAGGCAATTGAGTGAGGCGCCGTGGCAAGGCGTGTTGGCTGTTCAACCCTGCGTCCTGGTGCTGGATGCCCAGGCACTTGCTGCCGGCAAACCGCTGCCGGTGGCGCAACAGGAAGCGCTCAAGAGCGCTGGGTTGTTGCTGATGAATAAAGCCGAAAATATCGACGACGCTGATCGCCAGCGAATCGCCGCACAGTTGCCGGCGCGTCCGTTGTACTGGACGCAGCAAGCCGCATTGCCATTGAGTGAGTTACCAGGGCTTGGGGTTCAGGCTGTAGCGGGTGTGGATAACTTCGTTGCGCCCAAAGGATTGGCACAGCTGCCAGCCATCTGGACCGATCCTGCGCTGCCAATTTGCTTGAGCCAGGAACAGGAGGGCGGCTGGAGTGTTGGGTGGCGGTGGCATCCAAGTCAGACTTTCGACGCGACGCTCGTTGGCCGTTGGCTTGAAAGCCTTGCCTGGCGGCGGGCGAAGCTGGTTATCCACAGCGCCGATGGTTGGGTTTCGGCGAATGCGCTGGAAAACCCGGTGCTGGACTGGCAGCCCAGCGAATGGCGGCGTGATTCGCGCATCGAGCTGATTTTCAGTGAGCCGCAGGATGTTGATTCATTGCAAAGAGATCTAGCCGGCTGCCGGTCGAGTCCGACTTGAATCAAGGACGCCATTTAGTGTGTTCTTGCCGCCACTGGCTCATCTCGATCACCTCAGCGCGCGGTTTCACTACATCGGTCACCGCAGGCGTGTCGTCGAACGGCATCGGGTAGGGCGCCAGCTCAATCTGCGCACTGTGGGCGCCGAACTGGGTGATGGTGCCGTTGTGACGGCTTTCACCGGTCACGGTGAATTCGAAGTTATACACACGGGCGAGGCGCCGTCGGCCATTGGCGTCTTTAATGAACGCAATCTTCTTCAAGGCCACGTTGCCGTCCAGCAGCTCGATTCCGAGCTTTGTGCAATGCAGCTTGACCCGCTCCAGCGCGCGCTCGCGCAAGCCATGGTTGTGCCATAACCACGCGCCACCGGTGGCAAGCAGCATCAGGACGAAGATATTTCCAAGGGTCAGCATCAACACGTTGCTCCAACAAGATAGTGTCAGCTTAACTGCGTCACCGGTCTGTCGTACAGGCTGCGTTTAGTCGCATACTGCGCGGCTTGAATTTCAATCGTTTGACGGAAAACCCACCGCATGAAACGTACGCCCCATCTGCTCGCCATCCAGTCCCACGTGGTGTTCGGCCACGCTGGCAACAGCGCCGCGGTTTTCCCGATGCAGCGGGTCGGGGTGAATGTCTGGCCACTCAATACGGTGCAGTTCTCCAACCACACCCAGTACGGCCAATGGGCCGGTGAAGTGCTGGCGCCGCATCAGATTCCCGACCTGGTCGAAGGCATCGCGGCGATTGGCGAACTGGGCAACTGCGACGCCGTGCTGTCTGGCTATCTCGGCAGTGCTGCCCAGGGGCGGGCGATCCTGACGGGGGTGGCGCGGATCAAGTCGATGAATCCCAAGGCACTGTATCTGTGTGACCCGGTGATGGGCCATCCGGAGAAGGGTTGCAGCGTGCCCGCGGAAGTCAGCGATTTTCTGCTGGAGGAGGCGGCTGCCGTGGCGGACTTCATGTGCCCGAACCAGCTGGAGCTGGACAGCTTTTCGGGGCGCAAGCCGCAATCGTTGTTCGATTGCCTGGCCATGGCGCGAGCGTTGCTGGCGCGTGGTCCGAAGGCTGTGCTGGTCAAGCATCTGGACTATCCCGGTAAACCGGGGGATGTTTTCGAGATGTTGCTGGTGACGGCCGAAGACAGCTGGCATTTGCGCCGTCCGCTGCTGGCGTTCCCGCGTCAGCCGGTGGGCGTCGGCGACCTGACCTCCGGACTGTTTCTGGCTCGCGTACTGTTGGGCGATAGCCTGGTGGCGGCTTTCGAATTCGCCGCGTCGGCGGTGCATGAAGTGCTGCTGGAAACCCAGGCTTGCTCCAACTATGAGCTGGAGCTGGTACGGGCTCAGGACCGGATTGCCCATCCCCGGGTGCGGTTCGAGGCGACGGCGATCAGTTTGTAATCGGGGTCACAGCGAAAAGATCGCAACCTGCGGCAGCTCCTACACGGGAACGCGTACCCCGTAGGAGCTGCCGCAGGCTGCGATCTTTTGATTTAGGCGTCGCCCTTGATGTCCTGATAGCGCTTTTCCAGCTCCTGACGAATCTGCCGACGTTGCTGGGCCTGCATGAAGCGGCGTTTGTCTTCGCTGTTCTGCGGTTGCAGTGGCGGGACAGCAGCCGGTTTGCGGTCGTCATCCACTGCGACCATGGTGAAGAAGCAGCTGTTGGTGTGGCGCACCGAGCGCTCGCGGATGTTTTCGGTCACCACCTTGATGCCCACCTCCATGGAGGTGTTGCCGGTGTAGTTCACCGAGGCCAGAAAGGTCACCAGTTCGCCGACATGAATCGGCTCGCGGAAAATCACCTGGTCCACCGACAGGGTCACCACGTAGCGGCCGGCATAACGGCTGGCACAGGCGTAGGCCACTTCGTCGAGGTATTTGAGCAAGGTACCGCCGTGGACATTGCCAGAGAAGTTGGCCATGTCGGGGGTCATCAATACCGTCATCGACAGTTGTGCGTTTCCGGGTTCCATAGCGTTCTCACGGTTCAAGGCAGAATTTCGGGAGGGCGGCACCTCTGCGGGGGCCTCGTCAGCTTTTTCAAACCAACAGTTATCGGGACGCCGGGCGGGTGGCTGCCGTCACGCCCGGATCGATCTGTTTCCATATATTGCACCGCCTTTCTGCCGGAAGTCGCGGTGTTACCCTTCAAAAGCCCTTCTCAAGGGTAATTCCCACGCGGAAAGAGGACTTTTTACCTTGTTCGAACAGACCTTTCCCACATCTGTTGATTGAGCAATGTCACCCAAGGAGCCCACGCCATGCACGCCATCAGCTTCATTCAAGATCTGGCAGTGATCATGTTGATCGCGGGTGTGGTGACCGTGCTGTTTCATCGCTTCAAACAACCTGTGGTACTCGGCTACATCGTCGCCGGCTTCATCATCGGCCCGCACACCCCGCCGTTCAGCCTGATTCACGATGAAGAAACCATCAAGACCCTCGCCGAACTCGGGGTGATTTTCCTGATGTTCTGCCTGGGCCTGGAGTTCAGCCTGCGCAAGCTGTTCAAGGTCGGCGCCACAGCGTTCATTGCGGCGTTCCTGGAAATCATGCTGATGATCTGGATCGGCTACGAGATCGGTCGCTGGTTTGATTGGAACACCATGGACTCGCTGTTCCTCGGCGCGATCCTGGCGATTTCCTCGACCACGATCATCGTTAAGGCGCTCAACGATCTGAAGATGAAGAACGAGCGCTTCGCGCAGCTGATTTTCGGCGTGCTGATCGTTGAAGACATCCTTGGCATCGGCATCATCGCCTTGCTGTCGAGCATCGCGGTCAGCGGCACGGTCAGTTCCGGCGAAGTGTTTTCCACGGTCGGCAAGCTCTCGCTGTTCATGATTGTCGCACTGGTCATCGGCATCCTGTTGGTGCCGCGATTGCTGGCTTACGTGGCGAAGTTCGAAAGCAATGAAATGCTGCTGATCACGGTGTTAGGCCTGTGTTTCGGCTTCTGTTTGCTGGTGGTCAAACTTGAGTACAGCATGGTGCTCGGTGCCTTCCTGATTGGCGCGATCATGGCTGAATCCCGGCAATTGCTGAAAATCGAGCGCTTGATCGAACCGGTTCGCGACCTGTTCAGTGCGATCTTCTTTGTCGCCATCGGGCTGATGCTCGATCCGATGATCCTGCTGCAATATGCATGGCCGATTACGGTGATCACCGTGGCCGTGGTGCTGGGCAAAATGTTCTCTTGCGGCCTTGGCGCCTTTATCGCTGGTAATGATGGACGCACCTCACTTCGAGTCGGGATGGGGCTTTCGCAGATTGGCGAATTTTCTTTCATCATCGCGGCGCTGGGCATGACGTTGCAGGTCACCAGCAACTTCCTTTACCCGGTCGCTGTAGCCGTCTCGGTGATCACCACGTTGCTGACGCCCTACCTGATCCGCGCGGCTGATCCGCTGTCGGTCAAGCTTGCCGCGGTGATGCCTAAGCGACTGGGCAGGGTATTGGGGATGTACGGCGAATGGCTGCGCAGCATCCAGCCTCAGGGCGAGGGCGCGCTGTTGGCGTCGATGATTCGGCGGATTCTGTTACAGGTGGGAGTCAATTTGGCGCTGGTGATTGCGATCTTCTTCTCGGGTGCTTTTTTCGCTGAGCGCATGTCCGCTTACCTGCAAGACTGGATCAGCGACCCGAGCTGGCAGAAAGCGTTGATTTGGGGCGGGGCGTTGCTGTTGTCGCTACCGTTCCTGATCGCCGCCTATCGCAAGCTCAAGGCGCTCTCGATGCTGTTAGCGGAGATGGGTGTGAAGCCGGAGATGGCCGGCCGCCACACGCAGCGAGTGCGTCGGGTGATCGCCGAAGTGATCCCGCTCCTCTCGCTGCTGGTGATTTTTCTGCTGCTGGCAGCCTTGTCGGCCAGTATTCTGCCGACCAACAAGTTGCTGGTGCTGATCGTCGTCGTCGCGGCCGCTATAGCGGCGCTGCTCTGGCGCTGGTTCATCCGCGTGCACACGCGGATGCAGGTGGCGTTGCTCGAAACACTGGACAACCACAAGGACTCCTAAAGCCACTGAGACCTCTGTAGCAGCTGCCGAAGGCTGCGTTCGACTCGGGCCGCGTTCGGACGCAGCAGTCGTAAACCCGGATGACTCGGTTTTCCTGAAACACCTCGTTGCCTGATATTGCGGCCGCTTCGCAGCCGAACGCAGGCTGCGCCAGCTGCTACAAAGTTGAGGCGTCTCAGCTTTCCAGCCAGACGTCCCGCGCCCAGTGCCACACCGATTCCCAGGTTTCTTCGGCGATCAGCTCTTCTTCGGCCAACCACAGCACCACGGTGCCGTCTTCTTCGACCAGGTAGTAGTTGTCACCGTCCTGGCAGATCGGAATCATGCTGCGATCAACACCCGCATCCCAGGCGTTGGCGGCAACGTCCGGCAGGTAGGTGTGGGATTGCGGGTCGGTAACGGTTACCGGCTCCAGGCTGCCGTAGACGACGTCGCTGACGGTCAGCAAAAATTCTCTGAAGACAAATGGAATGTCGATGAACAGCTGTTCTTCGATTTCCACCAATTGATCTTCGTCGGGCAACTCCAAGGGGACCGGTACCGGTTCGTTGGCTTCACGCAGCTGTTCGATGATTTCTTCCACGTCCGGGATCCTCTTGCTTGATGGCGCGGTTTAGTTGGGGCGGTTTATACAGTAGCTCGCTATAGATGCAACCGCGAAATAGAAAACCCCAGCCAAGGCTGGGGTTTTCATTACAGCATGCTAGGTTCTGTCTGGAACGTGCCTGCGCGTCGATCATACTGCGTTAAAAACAGGCTCGGATGCTCATTGACTAAAGTCAACTCCGCGTCCTCGCCTGTTTTTGCCTTGTCTGATCTTAGCTCGGCACCTTCCAGACAGAACCGGGAGGTATCAGCCGTTCTGGCGGATACCGGCGACCAGCCAAGGCTGGTTCTCGCCCTGCGGACGTTCCATGTTCCAGCTTTCGCTGAACACTTCGCCCTGGTCGAAACGAGAGGTCTTCGACACACCGGTGAAGGTCAGGGTGGCGATGGTCTTGTCGGCACGGTCATCCACGCCATCCAGTTGAACATTGAGGTTATCAATGTAGGTGGACTGGAAACCGTCGCCCAGATCGGCACGTTCGCGCTTGAGGAACTCCAGCAGTTGCGGGGTCACGAACTCGGCGATCTTGTCCATTTCGTTGGCGTCCCAGTGTTGCTGCAGGGACTGGAAGTGGTTGCGGGCTGCTTCAATGAAGTTCTTTTCATTGAACCAGGCCGGAGCGTTGATCACCGGACGAGCGGCAACCGGTGCTGCCGAACCGCCGAAGATCGAACCGCCAGCAGGCTTCTGTTCGAACACTTCACGCTGCATCGGTGCGCCAGCTGGAGCCATGTGCTCCTGCTGCTTGCGACGACGAGCGGCGATGAAACGGAAGATCAGAAAGGCGATGACCGCCATGATCAGGATGTCGAAGATCTGCATGCCCTGGAAGCCGCCGCCCATGAACATGGAGGCCAACAGACCACCGGCAGCGATACCGGCCAGAGGGCCGAGCCAGCGCGAAGCACCACCGGCCTTGGCAGCGGCGCCCGCGGCACCGGCCGCGCCCGCAGTGGCAGCAGCGCCGCCTGCAGCAGAAGAAGGAGCCATTTGGCTGGTCTGGTGAGTCGGCGCAGCGCCGGAGCTCTTACCGCCACCAAAGCGCTTGGCGTTGGCGTCGAGGCTCATCGTCAGGCCGATGCACAACGCCATGGCGATGCTAAGAAAACGTTTCATAAAGGGAATTCCCATTTGTGGATGGCACGCGCGCCATGTTGCACAGCTGAAGTGTTACTGGCTAGCGGCAGAGTGTTTCGGGCTTTTGCCTGACAGGTTGCGTTCAGCTTCAGTCAGCGCAATAAGGCCTGTTAACTTTGGTCCGTAGGATAGGTGGATAAGTTCTGTAGGAAGGGGCCTAGCGGCGCAGCGCCAGCATGACCACACCGGCTGTAATCAGGCCGATTCCACCCCATTGGCGCAGGTCGAGTTTTTCGCCCAGCAGGATCACGCCGAGCACTGCCACCAGTACCACGCTGAGCTTGTCCACCGGAGCGACCAGTGAGGCCGGCCCCAGTTTCAGTGCGCGGAAGTAGCAGATCCACGAGGCACCGGTGGCCAGTCCCGACAGCAGCAGGAACAGGTAGCTCCTGGCAGAGATCGATCCTAATGACTGATATTGGCCCGTGGCGTACAAAATCAAGGCCAGGCTGACCAAAACCACCACGGTACGCAGTAGGGTGGCGAAGTCGGAGTTGACGTTTTCGATACCGATTTTCGCGAAAATGGCGGTCATGGCGGCAAAGGCTGCCGACATCAGGGCCCAGAATGTCCAGGAAGAAAAGAAGCCTGAGCCCATGTTGTCGCGCCTTATAAGATCAACCTGCTGAGGTCCGGATCGACACAAAACCCTGTGGGAGCGAGCTTGCTCGCGATGAACGATAGCGCGGTGTTTCAGACGCACCGCAGCGATCCCAATCGCGAGCAAGCTCGCTCCCACAGAAAAGCTAATCAGATAGCCCTAAATCGCTTCCAGCTTTGCGTAACCCAGCATCAGCCACTTGCTGCCTTCGCTGAAGTTCACCTGCACCCGGGCCTGAGCCCCGGCGCCTTCGAAGTTCAGGATCACGCCGTCGCCAAACACCGAATGCCGTACGGCCTGGCCGAGGCTGAACCCGGTGTCCGGGATCTCGCTACCGCCAAACAGACTGCTGGAGCTCTGCTGCTGGCCACCGCCGAACGGGCGGCTGACACTGTTGGACAGCCGCACTTCCTGTATCAGGCCTTTCGGTACTTCACGTACGAAACGCGACACCTTGTTGTAGGTCTCGCTGCCGTATAGGCGTCGAGTTTCAGCATAGGTCATCACCAGGTTCTGCATCGCCCGAGTGATACCGACGTAGGCCAAACGGCGCTCCTCTTCAAGACGACCCGGTTCTTCGAGGCTCATCTTGTGCGGGAACAGACCTTCTTCCATGCCCACCAGGAACACATAAGGGAATTCCAGACCCTTGGCGCTGTGCAAAGTCATCAACTGAATGCTGTCTTCGTGCTCGTCGGCCTGAGTATCCCCGGCCTCCAGCGACGCGTGACCGAGGAATGCCGCCAATGGCGTCAGGTCTTCATCTTCTTCAGCGTTTTCGAAGTTACGCGCGGCGCTGACCAGTTCCTCAAGGTTTTCTACCCGGGCCTGGCCTTTCTCACCTTTTTCCGCTTCGTGATAGGCGATCAGCCCGGACTGCTCGATGACGGTCTGGGTCATCAGATGCAGTGGCATTTCCATGCACTTGGCGGCGAGGTTCTCGATCAGCTCAATAAATGCGCCCAGCGCGCCGGCGGCGCGACCGGTCAGGCCTTTATTAGCCACCAGCAGACGCATGGCTTCCCACATCGACACATCGCTGTGACGAGCATGGTCGCGGATCGCTTCGACGGTTTTCTCACCGATACCTCGGGCCGGAACGTTGATCACCCGCTCCAGCGCTGCATCGTTGCCGCGGCCTTCGAGCAAGCGCAGGTAGGCCATGGCGTTTTTGATTTCTGCCCGTTCGAAGAAGCGCTGACCGCCATAGATGCGGTACGGAATGCGCTCCCGCAACAAGGCTTCTTCCAGAACGCGCGATTGGGCGTTTGAGCGGTACAAAATCGCGATATCGCTGCGGGCCAGGCCGGTTTTCAACGCGCTTTCGATGGTTTCCACCACGTAGCGTGCTTCATCGTGTTCGTTGAACGCGGCGTACAGGTTGATCGCTTCGCCTTCGCCGCCGTCGGTCCACAGCTCTTTGCCCATGCGTCCCGTGTTGTTGGCGATCAGGGCGTTGGCTGCCTTGAGGATGCCGGCGGTGGAGCGGTAGTTCTGCTCCAGACGAATGGTCTCGGCATCCGGAAAGTCGTCGGAATACTGATAAATGTTTTCGATTTTCGCGCCGCGCCAGCCGTAGATCGACTGATCGTCGTCGCCGACCACCATCAGGCTGTCGCCGCCCTTGGCCAGCAGTCGCAACCAGGCGTACTGCACGGCGTTGGTGTCTTGGAACTCGTCCACCAAAATGTGCCGGAAGCGCTTCTGATAGTGCGCCAGCAGGCCCGGATGATCGCGCCACAGATCGAGGGCGCGCAGCAGCAATTCGGAGAAGTCGATCACGCCAGCGCGCAGGCACGCAGCCTCATAGGCTTCATAAATGCTGCGCATGGTCGCCAGGAACAGATCGCCGCTGGCTTGAATGTGTTGCGGACGCAGACCTTCGTCTTTTTGCCCGTTGATGAACCATTGGGCCTGACGGGCCGGCCAGCGTTGCTCGTCCAGGCCCAGCTCGCGGATCACCCGCTTGACCAGTCGTTGCTGGTCGTCGCTGTCGAGAATCTGGAAAGTCTGGCTCAGGCCGGCTTCCTGCCAATGCGCCCGCAACAAACGGTGCGCCAGGCCGTGGAAGGTGCCGACCCACATGCCGGCCGGGTTGATACCCATCAACTGCTCGATGCGATGGCGCATCTCGGCAGCGGCCTTATTGGTGAAGGTCACCGACAGGATGGAGTGGGGCGAGGCGTTTTCGACCTGGATCAACCAGGCGATACGGTGCACCAGCACTCGGGTTTTACCGGAGCCAGCACCGGCCAGGACCAACTGACGACCCACGCGGGCAGCTACGGCCTGGCGTTGGGCATCGTTGAGGGAGTTCAGCAGAAGGGAGAGATCATCGCGCATCGGGGCATTCTAGGGTGCGCCGTCACACCGGGCAAACCGAGCTTTGCATTAGCCGATGAAAGAAGCATGGATGACGACCGGTCGGTCACTGGCTGCAGGCGTTGGCGGGGCTCGCTCCGAGGCTTTTCAGCGGGTATGGGGGCTGCAGTTTTTGTCGATTTTATGATCTGGAGCAGTTTGGTCCGGGCATTTGCTTGTGTATGCTCCGTCGACGTTTCGGGCTCATGCTCACCATTATAAGAACAAGAACATTGCCTATGACCCTCAGCACCGACCTGTCGGGCCCCGTTGTGGAACCTCGGGTTATTCGCAAACAGTACGCCATGGAAATGGCGGTCGAACGCACGCGTCTGCTTTATCAGGGCTCGTTGCTGCCCACGTTATTCATGTTGATCAACGGTCTGGTCTGCGCTGGCTTGCTTTGGAGTCCGCAGCGTTACTTCCTGGTCAGCGTCTGGCTGGTGTGGCTGTTGTCGCTGGTGGCGTTGCGGGTGATTCAAGTCGCGGCCTTCGATTCGGCGATACCCAACCGTCAGGCCCATCCGATCTGGCGCCGCATGTTTTTGCTGGGTTCGGCCATGACCGGCCTGACCCTGGCTGGCGCCGGCATTGCCCTGGTACCCGCCGATAACTTCATTCAACAAGCCTGGGTGTTCGGCCTGATCGGCGCTGCAGCCCTTTCGGCCAGTGTTGCCTACGCGGTCAGTCTGCCGGGGTTCCTGTCCTTTACCTTGCCCTGTCTGTTGCCGGCCATCGGCTATCTGTTCTGGGGCGGCGATGAACAAGATCAGGGTTGGGGCTGGTTCGGTCTGATTTTATTGGGCGCGTTGAGTGTGGTCGCCTGGCAGGTCAATCGGCTCATCGATAGCGGACTGTTGCGGCGCTTTCAGAATCAGGCACTGATCGAACACTTGCAGCAGGCTCAAAGCTGTAGCGACCAGCTCAATCAAAAGCTGGCCAAGGAAATCGACCAGCGCCGACGTGCCGAAGACGAGCTGCGGCAAATTCAGATCGAGCTGGAAAGCCGAGTTGCCCAGCGCAGCCTGGAGCTGGACGCTGCCAATCAGGCCCTGAGCAAGAGTGAAGCGCGTCTGGCGCTGGCGTTGAAGGCCAGTGAGCTCGGCTTGTGGGACTGGAACCTGCAAACCGACGAAGTCCATCACACCCACGTTCAGGAGCTGTTCGGCCTGGAGCCGGAATTCGTGACGGCGATGCTCCGCCACCTCAAGCCGCGCCTGCACCCCGATGACTTGCCATCACTCAAGCGCGCGCTGGTCGAGCATTTGAAGGGCCGCAGCGAGGATTACCAAATCGAGTACCGCGTGCGCCACGGCGATGGCCATTGGGTCTGGATCGAGGACCGAGGACGAGCCGTTGAGCGCGGCGAAAATGGCCGAGTGATCCGCATGGTCGGCACCCGTCGCGACATCAGCGTCAGCAAAGGTCTGGAAGAACAGCGGCAATTGGCCGCGACGGTGTTCGAGGCCGCCAGCGAAGGCATTGTGATTTTCGATCCGAATTACGCGCTGATCGCGGTCAATCAGGCCTTCAGTCGAGTCACCGGCTACGACATTGAAGACATGATCGGACGCAACGTGGTCGAGTTGCCATGCAGCCGCGATGCCCGCCGGCACTACGCGGCGATTCATCAGGCGCTGGAGCAGCACGGCAGTTGGCAGGGTGAGCTGGTAGAAACCCGCAAGAATGGCGAGTTGTATCCGCAATGGTTGCAACTGAACGCTGTGCGCGATTCTCGGGGAAATGTGAGCCATATTGTAGGCTTCTTCGCCGATCTATCGGCTCGGCGTGAATCTGAAGAGCGCATGCGTTACCTGACGCATTACGACGAATTGACGGGCCTGGCTAACCGTTCTCTGTTCCGCGAACGGCTAAGCGAGGCCCATCAGCGGGTTCGTCAGGGCGCCTATCGCAGTCTGGCGTTGCTGCACATCAATCTGGATCGTTTCAAGCTGCTCAATGACAGCCTTGGCCATGAAATCGCCGACCAGCTCTTGCAGAAGATGGCCCGGCGGCTGGTCAATGCGTTGCCTGAAGCAGACACCATCGCTCGCTTATCCGGCGATGAGTTTGCCGTGTTGTTCAATGCCTACGGCAACCTGTCGAGCCTGGCGCGGGTGGCGACCCGACTGTCGACCAAGCTGCGCTTGCCGATCACTGTCGAGGGCCATGAACTGGTGGTTAGCGCATCCATGGGCATCAGTATGTTGCCGGACAATGCGCGAGAAATTTCCGCGCTGGTCCATCAGTCAAATATGGCCATGCAGCACGCCAAGCACTTGGGCGGAAATAACTTCCAGTTCTACACCGATAGCCTGCAAGCCAGCACGCTGGAGCGCTTGCAGCTGGAAAATCAGCTGCGAAAAGCCATCGAAGAGAAGCAGTTGATGGTGTTTTATCAGCCGAAGCTGTGCCTCGCCACGGGTCGGTTGAATGCCGCCGAGGCGCTGGTGCGCTGGGATCACCCGACCATGGGCCGTGTGCCGCCGGGGGACTTTATCGGCTTGGCCGAGGAAACCGGGTTGATCGGCCCGATCGGCGAGTTCGTGTTGCGTCAGGCCTGCTGGCAAGCCTGTGAGTGGCAGCGTCAGGGGCTTGAACCAATACGGGTGTCGGTCAATCTGTCGGTGCATCAATTGCGTCAGGGCAAACTGGTCAGCCTGGTGCGTCAGGTGCTGGAAGAAACCGGTCTGGCGCCGCACTACCTGGAGCTGGAACTTACCGAGAGCCAGTTGCTGGACAGCGTCGAGCACATCATCGCGACCTTCCAGCAATTGCGTGATTTGGGGGTTAAGTTGGCGATTGATGACTTCGGCACCGGGTATTCGTCCCTGAGCTACCTCAAGCGCATCCCGGTGGATTACGTGAAGATCGATCAGGCATTTATCCGCGGTCTGGGGGAGGGCAGCGAGGATGCGGCGATCACCCGGGCGATTATTGCCATGGCGCACGGCTTGTCGCTCAAAGTGGTGGCTGAGGGTGTGGAGCGGGCAGAGCAGTTGGAGTTTTTGAAAGCCGAGCACTGCGATGAAGTGCAGGGTTATTTGATTAGCCGCCCGGTCGAGGCCGATGGCCTGGCGGCGCTGTTGCGTGCGGACGCGAAACCCTTGTAGGGGCTACATGGAGCGCATGTGGCGTGAAATGGGGACATCGAGTTACGCATTGAGCAGGCAAAAAGCCGATTCATGTAGTATAACTACAAGCGTGCTACATCCCCGGCACCTGCCAATAACAAAGAGTCCAGCCCTTTGAATCTGCTGCAACACATCGCCCAGTCACGCCACCTCTTACGCAAGTCGGAGCTCAAGGTCGCCGACCACGTGCTGCTTGATCCTGCGGCGGTGATGCACAGCTCCATGGCCGACCTGGCCCACAACGTAGGCATCAGCGAACCGACCATCGTGCGGTTCTGTCGCGCCATCGGTTGCTCCGGTTTCCAGGACTTGAAGCTGAAGCTGGCACAGAGCCTGGCTGCCGGCGCGAGCTTCGGGCAGTTTGCGATTCATGAAGACGACTCGGTCGCTGACTACAGCCTGAAAATCTTCGACACCACCCTGCACACGCTGATGGAGGTTCGCGAGAAGCTTGATCCGGTGGAGTTGCAGCGTGCTGTGTCGCTCATGTCGGAGGCCCAGCGGGTCGAGTTCTATGGCTTTGGCGCTTCGGGTGCAGTGGCGGCCGATGCCCAGCACAAGTTCTTCCGTTTGTTGCTGACGGCGGCGGCGTATTCCGACCCGCACATGCAGGCGATGTCCGCGGTCACGCTGAAACCGACCGACGTGGCGATCTGTATTTCCCAGTCCGGGCGTTCCAAGGACCTGTTGATCACCGCCAATCTGGTGCGCGAAAGCGGCGCTTCGCTGATTACCTTGTGCCCGAGCCAGACGCCGTTGGCGGAACTGTCGACCGTCAACCTGGCGATCGATGTGCACGAAGACACTGAGATCTATACGCCGCTGACCTCGCGCATCGCCCACCTGGTGGTGATCGACGTGTTGGCGATGGGCGTGGCCATGGCGCGCGGGCCGAGCCTGGTCAATCACCTCAAGAGCGTCAAGCGCAGCCTGCGCAGCTTGCGGCTGTCGCCTAAATCGGTAAAAGCGCTGGACGATTAAAGTCAAAAGATCGTCCGAACGCGGCCCGAACCTTCGGCAACTCCTACATGGGAATGTGTACATCTGTAGGAGCTGCCGACGGCTGCGATCTTTGCTTTTTGGGTTCACATCACTCGGCAAGGTTCATCTCCCTGTAACCCGTCCGCCGCCAAACCGTCATCCCTCGCGCCTATCTTGAAACTCCCGTAATCGCCTTGGGAGACTCGAAATGGCCCAGCCCTACGAAGAACGCAACAGCGCCGCCAGAACCCGTCGTCAGCAGGAAGACCAGCGCCGCATGGAATTTCGCCGCGCTATCGAAGATCGCTGCGAACGTCGCCAACTGCTGGCCGAGATCGGTGATTTCCCTGAGCTGGAGCTCAACTACTGGCAGGCGGCACCGGCAACTTCGCGTCGAAACGCTCAACCAGCGCGCTGATCTGCACTCGCTCGCTGCGAATAAACGCAAGGAACGCGTGCGCCACCGGTGACAGCCGTTTCGCCTTGGCTTGCACCAGGCACCAGCTGCGGTACAACGGCAGCTCCTCGACCGGCAGCTCTATGAGTGCGCCGGTCGCCAACTCAAGGTTCAGGGCGTGGCGAGTCAATAGCGCCAGGCCCAGACCCGCCCGTACGCATTCACGCTGGGCTTCGGCCGACGCCACTTCCTGGGTTTGCGTGAAGTGCACGCGCTTCTCCTTGAAATACTCCTCGCAAGCCAGTCGCGTGCCGGAGCCCGGCTCACGCAACAGCAGCGTATAAGGCTCCAGATCCTGCAAGCGCAGTGGTCCCATATGGGACAGCGGATGATCCGGCGGCGCCACGGCCACAATTGGATTGTTGAGAAACGGCAGAAACTCCAACCCCATGTCTTGCGGCACCATCGACATGATCACCAAATCATCGCGGTTGTCCGACAGGCGTCGAATCACTTGTCCGCGGTTAACCACCGTCAGGTGCAGGTTTACTTCAGGATGCTGGCGCTTGAACGCGGCAAACAGGTGCGGCACGAAATACTTGGCGCTGGATTCCACCGCCAGTTTCAGCTGCCCTTGTAGTGAGCCCTGCATGTCAGAAAGCTGCATGTCGAGGTTTTCCAGGCGCCCGAAAATGTCGCGGCTGGCGCGTTGAAGAGCTTCGGCGGCCTCGGTCATGTAGAGCTTTTTGCCGACGTAATCGAACAAAGGCTGACCAATCAGCTCTTCAAGTTGACGAATCTGTAGGCTCACGGCAGGTTGTGTGAGAGACATTTCATCGGCTGCGCGGCTGTAGGACCGCAAATCACAGACCTCATTGAAGATCTGTAATTGACGCAATGTCATACGCATCAGGGACTTACGCATTTTATGGGCGCTCTCACCGCAGGCTGATGCGTCAACTATAAGTCTTTACTTATGGCTGACCCAATAATTAATCATTTTTGTTAATCCCTTGTGGGGGCTAGTGTGGGGCTGCGACTGAATTGAAACATTTGGTCACGCGTCGACCTGGTCTAACAGGTCGTGGGTACCACCGGCTCAAGGGAACCTCCAAGTGATAAAAAAGATCCTGATCGCCAACCGTGGTGAGATTGCCGTACGAATCGTACGTGCCTGCGCCGAGATGGGCATTCGCTCGGTCGCGATCTATTCCGACGCCGACCGCCATGCGCTGCATGTGAAGCGTGCGGACGAGGCCCACAGCATCGGTGCCGAGCCGCTGGCCGGTTACCTGAATGCGCGCAAGCTGGTGAATCTGGCGGTAGAAACCGGTTGCGATGCGCTGCACCCCGGCTACGGTTTCCTCTCGGAAAATGCTGAACTGGCAGATATCTGCGCAGAGCGCGGCATCAAGTTCATAGGTCCATCGGCTGAAGTGATTCGCCGCATGGGCGACAAGACCGAAGCCCGTCGCAGCATGATCAAGGCTGGCGTACCCGTCACCCCGGGGACCGAAGGCAACGTCGCGGATATTGCGGAAGCCTTGATCGAAGGCGACCGCATCGGTTATCCGGTGATGCTCAAGGCGACTTCCGGTGGTGGTGGCCGTGGTATCCGTCGCTGCGACAGCCGGGAAGAACTTGAACAAGCATTCCCTCGTGTCATTTCCGAAGCCACCAAGGCCTTTGGTTCGGCGGAAGTGTTCCTCGAAAAATGCATCGTCAACCCGAAACACATCGAAGCGCAGATCCTCGGCGACAGTTTTGGCAATGTGGTGCACCTGTTCGAGCGTGACTGCTCGATCCAGCGTCGCAACCAGAAGCTCATCGAGATCGCCCCAAGCCCGCAACTGACCCCGGAACAGCGCGCCTACATCGGCGATCTGTCGGTGCGCGCAGCCAAAGCCGTGGGTTACGAGAACGCCGGCACCGTGGAGTTCCTGCTCGCCGAGGGCGAGGTGTACTTCATGGAGATGAACACCCGGGTGCAGGTGGAACACACCATCACCGAAGAAATCACCGGCATCGACATCGTTCGCGAGCAGATTCGCATCGCCTCCGGTCTGCCGCTTTCGGTGAAACAGGAAGACATCCAGCACCGCGGTTTCGCGCTGCAATTCCGGATCAACGCCGAAGACCCGAAAAACAATTTCCTGCCGAGCTTTGGCAAGATCACCCGTTATTACGCGCCCGGCGGCCCCGGCGTGCGTACCGACACGGCGATCTACACCGGTTACACCATTCCGCCGTTCTACGACTCCATGTGCCTGAAACTGGTGGTCTGGGCGCTGACCTGGGAAGAGGCGATGGACCGTGGCTTGCGCGCCCTCGACGACATGCGTCTGCAAGGGGTCAAGACCACCGCCGCGTACTACCAGGAAATCCTGCGTAACCCGGAATTCCGTAGCGGCCAGTTCAACACCAGCTTCGTTGAAAGCCACCCTGAACTGACCAACTACTCGATCAAGCGCAAACCCGAAGAGCTGGCCCTGGCCATCGCCGCCGCCATCGCCGCCCACGCAGGCCTGTGAGGAATATTCCAATGACTAAGAAAATCCACGTTACCGACACAATCCTGCGCGACGCCCACCAATCGCTGCTCGCGACTCGCATGCGCACCGAAGACATGCTGCCGATCTGCGACAAGCTCGACAAAGTCGGCTACTGGTCGCTGGAATGCTGGGGCGGCGCGACCTTCGACGCCTGCGTACGTTTCCTCAAAGAAGACCCGTGGGAGCGCCTGCGCCAACTGCGCGCGGCGCTGCCTAACACTCGCCTGCAAATGCTTCTGCGTGGTCAGAACCTGCTGGGCTACCGCCACTACAGCGACGATGTGGTCAAAGCCTTCGTCGCCAAGGCCGCGGTCAACGGCATCGACGTGTTCCGCATCTTCGACGCGATGAACGACGTGCGTAACCTGCGAGTCGCCATCGAAGCGGTGAAAGCTGCTGGCAAACACGCTCAAGGCACCATCGCTTACACCACCAGCCCGGTGCACACCATCGAGGCGTTCGTGGCGCAAGCCAAGCAGATGGAAGCCATGGGTTGCGACTCGGTGGCGATCAAGGACATGGCCGGCCTGCTGACGCCGTACGCCACTGGCGAGTTGGTCAAAGCGTTGAAATCCGAGCAATCGCTGCCCGTGTTCATTCACTCGCACGATACCGCTGGCATGGCAACGATGTGCCAACTGAAGGCCATCGAGAACGGCGCCGATCACATCGACACCGCGATCTCCAGCTTTGCCTCCGGCACCAGCCATCCGGGCACCGAATCGATGGTCGCCGCCCTTAAAGGCAGCGAGTTCGACACCGGCCTGAACCTGGAACTGCTGCAAGAGATTGGCTTGTACTTCTACGCCGTGCGCAAGAAGTACCACCAGTTCGAAAGCGAGTTCACCGCCGTCGATACCCGCGTTCAAGTCAACCAGGTCCCGGGCGGGATGATTTCCAACCTGGCCAACCAGTTGAAAGAGCAGGGCGCTCTGAACCGCATGGCCGAAGTGCTGGCCGAAATCCCGCGCGTTCGTGAAGACCTCGGCTTCCCTCCGCTGGTGACCCCGACCTCGCAGATCGTTGGCACCCAGGCGTTCTTCAACGTGCTGGCCGGAGAGCGCTACAAGACCATCACCAACGAAGTGAAGCTTTACCTGCAAGGCGGCTATGGCAAAGCGCCGGGCACCGTGAACGAAAAACTGCGTCGCCAGGCCATTGGCAGCGAAGAAGTGATCGACGTGCGTCCGGCCGACCTGCTCAAGCCGGAGATGACCAAACTGCGTGCCGAAATCGGCACCGTGGCCAAGTCTGAAGAAGACGTGCTGACCTACGCCATGTTCCCGGACATCGGTCGCAAGTTCCTCGAAGAACGTGCTGCCGGCACCCTGACTCCAGAAGTGCTGCTACCGATTCCTGAAGCCGGCGGCGTGACCTCGGCTGGTGGCGAAGGCGTGCCGACCGAGTTCGTCATCGACGTTCACGGCGAAACCTACCGCGTCGACATCACCGGTGTCGGCGTCAAGGCCGAAGGCAAGCGTCACTTCTACCTGTCTATCGACGGCATGCCGGAAGAAGTGGTGTTCGAGCCGCTCAACGAATTCGTCAGCGGCGGCAGCAGCAAGCGCAAGCAAGCCACTGCACCGGGCCACGTCAGCACCACCATGCCGGGCAACATCGTCGACGTGCTGGTCAAGGAAGGCGATACCGTGAAAGCCGGCCAGGCCGTGCTGATCACCGAAGCGATGAAGATGGAAACCGAAGTCCAGGCGGCCATCGCCGGCAAAGTCACCGCCATCCACGTGGTCAAGGGCGACCGGGTGAACCCGGGCGAAATCCTGATCGAGATCGAAGGCTGAGTTAACAGCCTCGATATACCGCTTTAAACCTCGGGGGGGCATGTGCTCCCCTTTTTTTTTCGCCCGGAATTCAGGGTGAAACGCTTCCCTGAAAACGCCTCCGCTCCCACAGGTATCGAGTCGAGTCAGTGAGATTGGCGTGGGTTCATCAGAACGCCATTCGCCACTGACCCGTCACGCCGTGGTTTCGGCTGTCGGTGCCGATCTCGCCAGTGAGACCGACGCCCAGGGTGTGTTTTGCTGACAATCCAAGGTCCAGCCCTGCATCGACCAGCAGACTGTCACGATCCAGCGGCGCACCGGAAACGGTGAAGTTTTTTCCGCCCGTCACCAATCGTTGGCGGGTATCGCTGTAGACGTCCCCGTAAGTGTGTTTCCAGCCGGCACTGAACCGTGGCGTCAGTTGCATGCCGTTATCCAGAGTGTTGAGCTTCGCCAGCCGCAGGCCGAATGTGCTGTTCATGTTGGTCTGGGTTTGACCGTGTACCTTCAGCGCCGCTGCGCCGCCTTTTTCCGTGTAAGTGTCGCGCTGATAGCGCTGGTAGCCCAGGCTGGCAAACGGTTCGATGCTGACGTTCGCCTGGCCCAGGTTGTAACCCAATTCCGCAAAGGCCTGCTGGGTGTTGGCATCGTAACGGCCTTCGGGGCGGTCGCTGAAACCTTTGAAGGCAACCCGGCGTTTAGTGCTGCCGTCGTGGCTGCTATAGGTCGCGCCCAGGCGCAGTGACATTGGTCCGTTTTGACGTAGGGCATAAGCTCCCAAATGCCAGCTGTCGAGATCGCCGTCGAGTCCGCGGCTGTCCAGGCGCGTTTCGGATTTGCCGCTCATCACCCCGATGCGCCATTCCTCATCGATGCCCCAATCAGCTCCCAGTACCAGGCCGTGGGTTGTGTGTTTCAGAGCGTCGTAGTCGCGATCCAGCGTCCCACTGTGACCCAGCGCTTGCATCCAGACTCGGCCATTGTCTTCGCTGCCGGTGGCCAGGCGTGGTGCATTGCGCCTGGTGGAATTGCTGTAACTACTGGCGCTGTCCAGCTGACGCATGGCCGAGAGCATGGTTGCGCTGATTGGGCTGTCACTGTTGAGGGTCGCTTTCGCAAGGTTGGCGTTGTTGCCGCCAGCCAGCTGTTCGATGGCAACAGATGCCGTTTGTTTGTCAGCGCTGAGCAGGGCTGCGACAGCAGCGTTTGTGGGGCTGGATGCCTTTGGCACTGTGGCGACGGAGTTGGTAGCTGGGGGTGGAGTTGAGGCAGTGACGGGCTGGTCGGTGGTGGTTGGAGTTACGGCAGTGACGGGCTGGTCGGTGGTGGGTGAAGTTGCGGCTGTGACGGGCTGGTCGGTGGTAGGCGGCGTTGCGGCTGTCGATGGTTTTTCAGCGGTAGTTGTCGGTGTGGAGACCGGAACGGATGTGTCGGTACTTGCAGGTGGATTCGGGGCTTCAGCGACGGAGGGGGCCTGAGGTATGTCCTTTGGCTCTTCAATGCTTTGGGCGACTCCCTTCCCGTTATCCGTGGTTGCGACACTCTCGATCGCCACATCGTTACGGACGAAGATCAGGTTGACTCTCTTTTCTTCGTAGTCGAGCGTGGGCGTTAAAAAGGCAAGGTTATTGATGACTTTCCCAAATTCCCCTTCGACTTTACTGGCAGCAAGGATGTTGTTTTCGCTGATTAGCGGGTAGTCACCCGGTGCTGCAACGATGTTCAGTGTGGCGCCGCCGAGGCTGGCGGTGCCACCGACTAATATCGTTTCACCTTTGCGGTCGGCATTGACCTCGTAGGTTAGCTCGGCAGTTTTTGAGAGGTCCAAGTCACCTTTAACTTTCGGTGCGCCGTGCAAACCGTCGACAGAAAGCTTTCCGTTTACCTTCAGGGAACCCGTTAAACCGTTGCCCGCCAAAGCGCCTTTTTCATGGATAACGACATTGCCTTCGATAGTTCCTGGGTTGTTCAGGAAACCTCCTGATTGCACGGTCGCGTCGCCGCCAATCGTTCCGTTGTTGACAAGCGCTCCTTGGGTCAACGCCCCACCCTGGATATGCCCATTATTTATTAGCGTTGCTTTTGGACGAATCCAGACACCGGTATTGAAATCACCAGAACCCTTCATGGTCCAAGTGCTTCGTTTGATCTCCAGGCCTTCAAAACGACGACTCTCACCTAACGTGCCACCGCTCGCGGTATCGAGTTGCAGGACGTTGACACCGTCACCACCGTCAATCGATCCGGTAAGGGCTCCGCGGCTAGACACAATGACCAGATCATCTCCATCGCCGAATGTCCGATCAATACCATCCGTTGCTTTGCTGATGGTGGTCTTGTTGGTGGCGGGATCATTGATAAATGCGTCCAGCGCCGCTATGAGCTGCTCCGGTGTTGCATCTGAAGGAATGGTGGCATCGATGGATACTTGCTGGGCAAGCGAAATTTCAGTGCAACCCAACGCAAGCGCAATGGCCAGCGCCAGGTGTTTTGGTCGGTATTTGTGTTGAACGGGCATCGAGTACGGCCTCTTTTGACAGGAGGCCGAACTCTAAGAGAGAGGCTATAGGTGCCGATGTCAGCTGCTTCCGGTGGGCTTGCGGGGGTTGTCAGAAGGTTGTGTAGAAAATTGCCAGCCTCCTGAGGAAGGTTGTTTTTACCCGTTCGGACAGACGCTTTTTCTTACAACAAATCGAGACATGGTCGGCTATCGCAAACTCGGAAACTCATCTGCCTTTCGCTAACTACGGCTCAAATACGCCTTCCCATAATGCCGCTCCATCCGCGCCTGAATCAGCTCCAGCCCGATCGACATCACCCAATAAATCACCGCCGCCGTCGTGAGCATTTCGATGTAGCGATAGCTCGAGCGCCCATACGATTGCGCCAGAAACATCACCTCCCAAACCCCCATCACCGAGATCAGCGACGAGTCTTTGAGCATCGAGATAAATTGGTTGGTGGTCGGCGGGATGATGGTGCGCATGGCCTGGGGCAGGGTGACGCGCCAGAAGATCACGGTTTCGCGCATGCCCAGGGCCAGGGATGCTTCGCGTTGGCCGTGGGGGACGCCGAGGATGCCGGCGCGGAAGATTTCGCTGAGGTAAGCGCCGTAGTTGAGCGACAGGGCGATGATGCCGGCGGCGATTGCGCCCGGGACGATGCCGAGTTGTGGCAGGCCGAGGTAGATCAGCAGGATCTGGATCAGTAGCGGTGTGCCACGAAAGAACGAGGCATAGAAGCTCGCAATGCCGAAGGCCACGGCGCTTTTCGACAGTCGTGCCAGGGCAGTGATGAAGCCCAGCAGCGAGGAGGTCACGATCGAACACAGGCACAAGAACAACGTCAGCACCGCGCCCTGCAAGAAGCCGTTGGGCGCCAGGTGCAGGCCGATCAGGTTCGGCAGTTTGTCGAGGATGATCGAGAACTTCAGGTCGAAGCTCAGGAAGAAGCTGGCGAACAACCCGAGCATCGCTGCCCAGGTCAGGTACAGCCGCGTGCGGAAACCGAAGATCCGTTGCAGCCGCGACTCAGCCACCGGTTGCGGCGGCTGGGGAGGTTTTGGGAAAGAAGTCATTTGCTGATGTCGGCGCCGATCCATTTTTGCGAAAGCTTGCTCAGGGTGCCGTCCTGTTTCAGCTGAGCGAAGACGTCACGCACTTTGGCGTCCCACTGGGCGTCGCCTTTTTCAATGGCCACCGAGTTTGGCTCCGAGTACAGCGGCTCGCCGGCGAGCTTGAAGCGTTTGTCTTCGGTCAGGCGCGGTTGGGCGGTGACAAGGTTGGTGAGGATCGCATCCAGTCGAACGCCAGCGCCCAGGCCGAGGTCCTGGAAGGCGACATTGTCGGTGTCATACGGCGCGATCTGCACATCTTCGAACGGGTACTGCAATTGAGTGTCTTCGGCGCCTTCGATCACCAGGTTCTTGTTCAGGTAGCTTTCGTAGCTGGAGGCGCTGGTGAGGCCGACTTTTTTGCCGCTCAGGTCTTTGGCGTTGTGGATGCTGTCGTCCTTGGCGTTGACCACGATCACCGCTGGCGAGGCGTAGTACTCGACCGGGAAGTCGAAGACCTCGGCACGGGCCTTGCTCGGGGTCATGGAGCAGATGCAGATGTCATAGCGCCCACTCCAGCGGCCGGCCGCGATCACGTCCCAGGACGGGGTTTCGAGGCGCAGTTTGACGCCCAGTTTGTCTGCCACGGCCCTGGCCACGTCGACGTCGAAGCCATCGAGCTGGTTCTGATCATTGAGGAACGAGAAGGGTGGGTAGCTTTCCATCAACACGCCCACCAATTCTTTCTTTTTTTCGACGCGATCCAGCGTGGCGCCGCCAAAGGCTTGGGTGGAGGCAGCCAGAATCGTCAGGCCCAGGGCCAGTAGCGGTTGGAATTTCACAGTCGATCCCTGATAAAAAAGAGGTTGTTATTAACCGGATGGTGCGTATTAAATAGTTATAAGAGCGACTCTGATAGTGAGTTGTTTTCATAAGCTTATGAGTGAAAAGCATATGGGCGCAGCAAGCACAGTAATTCTGGATGGCGGCATGGGTCGTGAGTTGCAGCGTCGAGGCGCGCCGTTCAGACAGCCCGAGTGGTCGGCGCTGGCCTTGAGCGAAGCGCCGCAAGCGGTAGAGGCGGTGCACTCGGCTTATATCGAAAGCGGTGCCAACGTGATTACCTGCAACAGTTACGCGGTGGTGCCGTTTCACATTGGCGAAGAACGTTTTGCCGCAGAAGGGCAGGCGCTCGCGGCGTTGGCCGGTGAGCTGGCTCGGCGCGCTGTAGAGGCTTCGGGCAAAGCGGTGCGTGTGGCCGGCTCATTGCCGCCGCTGTTTGGGTCCTATCGTCCGTACCTTTTCGATGCTGCTCGGGCGACTGAATTGTTGGCGCCGCTGGTGAAGGGTCTGGCACCTCATGTCGATCTATGGCTGGCGGAAACCCAGAGTTCGATCGTTGAAGCGCGAGCGATCCATGCCGGTCTGCCAACAGACGGCAAGCCGTTCTGGCTGTCGTTTACCCTGAAGGATGAGGACACGGACGAAGTGCCGCGCTTGCGTTCGGGTGAGTCGGTGGCTGAAGCCGCAGCCGTGGCGGCTGAGCTGGGCGTCGAGACGTTGCTGTTCAACTGCAGCCAGCCGGAAGTGATCGGTGCTGCGATTGATGCCGCGCGGGAAACCTTTGAGCGTTTGGGGGTGAAGATTCACATCGGCGCGTACGCCAATGCCTTCCCGCCGCAACCGAAAGAGGCCACGGCCAACGACGGTCTGGACCCGTTGCGTGACGATCTCGATCCGCCGGGTTACTTGCAGTGGGCGGCGGATTGGAAAGAACGCGGCGCCAGTCATTTGGGAGGTTGCTGCGGGATCGGGCCGGAGCACATTGCGGTGCTTGCCCAGAAATTAGCGTGAAGCCAATCGCGAGCAAGCTCGCTCCCACAGGGATTTTCGGTGAACGCAATATTGGGGATCGCCGCAGATCAATTGTGGGAGCGAGCTTGCTCGCGAAGGCGTCCGTCCAGGCGCCGATGTTTTACCTGCGGCACTCGGCCAGGGTTTTCACCTGCCCCGAATCCGTCTGGTTCTCATCGGACAGCCAGCGCTCAAACCCCGCCCCAATCGCCGGCCATTCCGAATCCAGAATCGAATACCACGCCGTATCCCGGTTCTGCCCCTTCACCACCATGTGCTGGCGAAAAACCCCTTCAAAACTGAACCCCAGACGCTCGGCCGCGTATTTGGAGCGGGCGTTTCCGTTGTTGCACTTCCACTCCAGGCGTCGGTAACCCAAGGCAAACGACTCTTTGGCGAGCAGATAAACCGCCTCTGTACTTTTCGGCGAGCGCTGCATCGGCGCGCCAAACGTGACATGGCCGATCTCGATCCGGCCTTGTGAAGGAACAATCGACATCAAACTGAGGATGCCTTGCACATCGCCGCTGGCACGGTCGATCACGCTGAAGAAATACGGGTCGCTATTGGCCGCATGGTTGTTCAGCCAATCGTAGAACGCGCTGCGCTCCGGGAAAGGACCGTATGGCAAATAGTCCCAGAGTTTTGGGTCGGCACCCGGTCCTTGCAGAGCCTCCCACAAACCGTCGGCGTGACGCGCCGGGTCGAGTTTTTCCAGGCGGATGAAACGCCCTTCGATGGTTTGAACCGACGGTGCCGGAACGCCTTTCCAGTCGGCGAGTGAAATCGACATGCTGCTCTCCTTGAACCTTAAATGGCTTTGCGAAACTGGATGAAACCGGGGCGTTCGGCAATGCGCTCATAGAGCTGAATCGCAGTGGCATTGGTTTCGTGGGTCAGCCAGTGGACCTTGCAGCAACCGTCCTCTTTGGCTGTCGCGTAAACGAATTCGATCAACTGTCGGCCGACGCCAGTGCCGCGGGTTTCAGGCGTTACCAACAGGTCTTGCAGGTAGCAGGAGTTTTCGATGCTCCAGTTCGAACGATGGTAGATGAAGTGCACCATGCCCACCGCTTTGTCATCGGCCCAGGCCAGCGCGGCATGGGTCGGTTCGCTCGGGTCGAGCATGCGCTGCCACGTGCTTTGGGTGACGGCCTCAGGCAATTCGGTGTTGTAGAAACGCAGGTACGCTTGCCACAACGGCAACCAGGCGGCGTGGTCGTCGGTGGTGACCTGGCGGATGTCGATCTGACTCATGTTCATTCCTTAACGCATCAAGTGGGCGAGGGCCTGGTCGTGCACATCAGGGCTGGCGGCAAGCCCCTCGCGCACACCGGTAATGTCTGCAGCGTTGCGGTTCTGGCTGAGCTTGCGCTTGCCTTCCAGGCGCTGGATCGGCAGGGCAAAACCGACGATGGCCTTGAGCATCCCGTCAATGTAGTCGGCGGGGGCATCGGCGACTTTCCATGGACTGGCACGACCCGCTTCATGACGATCAGTCAGCGCGCTGACCAGAGTGCGCAGGCGATCGGCGTCGGTGAATAATTCGGCCGTGCCGTAGGCATGCACGGCGACGTAGTTCCAGGTCGGCACGACTTTGCCGTGCTCGGCTTTGCTCGGGTAAAACCCCGGGCTGACATAAGCGTCGGCACCGGCAAAAATCACCAGGGCTTCGGCGCCGTTCTGCAATTCCCGCCATTGCGGATTGGCCTTGGCGAAGTGTCCATAAAGGGTGCCATTCGGGCCTTGGTCTGAACTCAACAGCAGCGGCAAATGGCTGGCTTGCAGACCTTGCTCCCCGTGTGTGACCAACACAGCGAGGCGGGTGCCGAGTATCTGCTGGTGCAGTTCATGCAAATCATCTATGGCAAAGCTGCTTGGCGTGTACATGGAGATTTTCCTTGGCGAATGCCGGCATCCTAGGCAGGCTATTGGTCTGTTGTAAGAGCCATTAGCGACCAATTTCATAGGTCCATTGCCATGACCAGCGAGCCACTGTCCTTGTCATTCAACCCGGCGGGTATCGAACTCGATCGCCGTCAGGGTTTGAGTCGTCAACTCTATCAAGCCTTGCGAGTGCGAGTGCTCGACGGTCGGCTGGCCAGCGGTACGCGATTACCGGCCAGTCGCGATCTGGCGGCGGCGTTGTCAATTTCCCGAAACAGCGTGGTCCGGGCCTACGATCAGCTCTACGCCGAGGGCTTTATTGAAGGGCGTGTAGGTGACGGGACGTATGTCGCGCAATTGCCTCAATCAGTGCTGCCGGTGAAAAAACTATCCACAAAAGTATCCACAGGGTTGTCAACAGGGTTACCCACAGTCTTATCCACAAATTGGCTGGATTTACCTGTGGTTTCATCCAGCAAAGTTATCCACAGCGGTGCGCTGGGACGCGTGGAAAAGAACCATTTGGCCTTGCCACCGAGTGGTCCGCCTCGTGCGTTTCGGGTCGGTGTACCGGCGTTCGATCTGTTTCCTTTCGAGGTTTGGGCCAAGCTGAATGCGGCTTTCTGGCGTAAACCGGATCTCCAGCAACTGTGTTACGGCGATCCAGCAGGCGACGCGCGCTTGCGCGGCCTGATTGCCGCGTATTTGCGCAGCTCGCGGGGGATGCAGTGCACGGCTGAGCAAATAGTGATCACCAGTGGCGCACAGCAGGGGATTAGCCTTTGTGCACAGCTGCTGGTAGAGCCCGGCGATGGCGTGGCGATCGAGAATCCGGGGTATCGGGCGGCGGGTCATGCGTTCGCCGTAGCCGGTGCGCGATTGCACGGGGTGGCGGTGGACAGCGAGGGCATCGACTGCAGCGAATTGAATGGGCTCAACGATTGTCGACTGGCCTATGTCACGCCGTCGCATCAGTACCCGACCGGGGTGGTGATGAGTCTGGCGCGGCGGCTGGAGTTGTTGGCCTGGGCCGAGCGAACCGAGGGGTGGATCGTCGAAGACGATTACGACGGCGAATATCGTTACAGCGGCGCGCCACTGGCACCGCTGGCTGCGCTTGATCGTCACGGGCGGGTGCTCTACGTCGGCACTTTCGGCAAAGTGGCTTTTCCGGCATTGCGCCTGGGCTATCTGGTGCTGCCACCGGCATTGGTAGACGCTTTCGCCCAGCGTCGAGCGGTCGATGTTCGGCATTCCGAGGTGAGCACCCAGGCCGTCATGGCCGAGTTCATGGCGGCCGGGCATTTCCAGCGGCATATCCGCCGCATGCGCCGCGCCGCGTTGAGTCGTCGCAATACGCTTCTGGCCAACTGGCCCTCGGACATTCCCGGGGTTGGCAGCCTGCCGAGTGTGGCGGCTGGGCTGCACCTGACTGTGGCGGTCGACACTCAGGCCCGCGAACGGGAACTGATTGAAGCCGCCGCCAGCGTTGATGTCGAGATCAATGGCCTGAGCAGTTACTGGCTACCGGATTCGAGAAAAACTGTGGATCAACGCGCCGGGCTGGTGCTGGGCTTTGCGGCGGTGCCCGAGGCGGCGATCAGCGCAGCGCTCGGGCGGTTGCAAAAGGCCTGGCGTCCCTGAGGTCAAGGACAGGTTTCAGGTCCCGGACTTGATCTTGGTCCAGGCTCGGGTCCGCGCTCGTTCGGCATCACGGGGCAGCGGTTGCAGGGTGTAGAGCGTACTCATCGCTGTTTCGGTCGGGTACAGATTCGGGTTGTTGCGGATCGCCGGGTCGACCATTTCGGTGGCGTCCTTGTTCGGGTTCGGGTAGCCGACGAAGTCGCTGACCGGTGCAATCACCTGCGGCTGCAACAAGTAGTTGATGAAGGTGTAGGCGTCTTCCGGGTTCTTCGCGCCTTTGGGGATCGAGAGCATGTCGAACCAGATCGGCGCGCCTTCTTTCGGCAGGCGCATGTCGACGATCACGCCGTTCTTGGCTTCCTTGGCGCGGTTCGCTGCCTGGGAGAAGCTGCCGGAGTAACCGACTGCGACACAGATGTCACCGTTGGCGATGTCGGCCATGTACTTCGAAGAATGGAAGTAGGTGACATACGGACGGATCTTCATCAACAGCGCTTCAGCCTTTTCGTAGTCCGCAGGCTTCTTGCTGTTGGGGTCCAGGCCCAGGTGTTGCAGGGCCAGTGGCAGGATCTCCGATGGCGAGTCGAGCAGGGCTACGCCGCACTGCTTGAGCTTGCTGATGTTCTCTTCCTTGAAGATCAGGTCCCAGCTGTCCACCGGTGCGTTGGCGCCCAGCGCAGCCTTGATTTTGTCCGGGTTGAAGCCGATCAGGATGGTGCCGTACATGTACGGCACGGCAAATTTGTTACCCGGATCGTTGGCTTCGATCAGCTTCATCAGCTTGGGATCGAGGTGGTTCCAGTTCGGCAGTTTGCTGCGGTCCAGTGGCTGGAAAACGCCGGCCTCGATCTGTTTGGCAAGGAATACGTTGGACGGCACGACCACGTCATAACCGGAGTTGCCGGTCAGCAGCTTGGCCTCCAGTGCTTCGTTGGTGTCGAAGATGTCGTAGACCAGTTTGGTCTGGGTGTTCTGGGCCTTGAAGTCTTCCAGGGCTTTGGGGGTGATGTAGTCGAACCAGTTGTAGACGCGCAACGTTCGCTCTTCAGCGTGAGCGGCACCACTGAGTACTGTGGCGCACAGCACTGTGGGGAAGAGTGCTGGCGCGATAAAACGCTTGAGACTGATCATTGTTCTAATTCCTCATTGGGCGCTTTCAAAACCTTCGAGAACGTTCACGGCATTGATGCCGATTTCTTCTACCGCGTAGCCGCCTTCCATCACGAACAGCGTCGGCTTGCCGAGGCCGGCGATGCGTGCGCCCATGGCCAGGTAATCCGGGCTGTCGAGCTTGAATTGGGAGATCGGATCGTCCTTGAACGTATCGACGCCCAGGGATACGACGACGATATCGGCGCCGTACTTTTCGATCTCTTTGCAGGCTTGTTCCAGCGCGGCGCTCCAACTGTCCCAACCGCTCCCGGCTGGCAAAGGGTAGTTGAAGTTGAAACCTTCGCCGGCCCCTTCACCCAGCTCATCTTCATAGCCGAGGAAGAACGGGAACTCCGCTTCCGGATGACCATGGATCGAAGTGAACAGCACGTCGCTGCGCTCATAGAAAATCGATTGAGTGCCGTTGCCGTGGTGGTAATCGACGTCGAGGATCGCGACTTTTTTGTGGCCCTGGTCAAGGAAGGCTTGAGCGGCGATGGCGGCGTTATTGAGGTAGCAATAACCGCCCATCAAATCGCTGGCGGCGTGGTGTCCCGGTGGCCGGCATAAGGCGAAGGCACTGCGGGCGCCGCGTTGAATGACGGCTTGAGCGGTCAATGCGACTTGCGCCGCACTGTATGCCGCTTGCCAGGTGCCGGCAGTAATCGGTGCGCCGCCGTCGAAGCTGTAATAGCCGAGTTGGCCGTGCAGGCTGGTGGGCATGATCCGGCGCAGGGTGCGGGCTGGCCAGGTGTAGGGCAGCAAGTCGCCGTCGGTGCCGAATTCGGTCCAGCGCGTCCAGGCACCTTTGAAGAAGTCGAGGTAGTCGCGGCTGTGGACGCGCGCGATCGGGTCGAGGCCGAAATCCTGGGGCGCCTCCACAGGGCCGAGGTCGCGGTACTGCACGCGCTGCAGAACATGGTCGGCCCGCGAGGGCATTTCGAAGCAGGGCATCAGTTGCCCGTCCATCAATTCACAACGACCGTGGTGCAGGTGGTGATCGTCCGAGTAGATCGTCAGCATTTTCTTGTTCTCCGCAGGCTGATTCGGTTGAACACAGTCTTGCGGCGCGCGGCGTTTGAGAGAACGGCAGGAAAGGCCAAAAGGGGATCGATATGGCCAAAAGAATTGACCGGAATTCGCCCCCTTGTGGCGCGGCGGTGCTCCAGCTCAGGGCGCTAGCTTGTCCGTTATGTTGTTGGTGATTTTGAGGGCGTCATCGTCGGAGCGCCGTCCGGAGCAAGCTCGCTCCCACATTTGATCTTCAGCGAACACTGATTTTGTGTCCGACGCAGAACCAATGTGGGAGCGAGCTTGCTCGCGATAGCAATATTTAAGACAACACATCATTCAAGGTCGGAACTGGCTGGGCGCCACGCCGCTCCAGCGCACAAAGGCATGGCGGAAACTCGCGGTCTCGCTGAACCCCAGCGCTTCTGCAATCCGATAGATCGGCAGTTCGTCCTCGCAGAGCATGCGTTTGGCCTGCTCGAACCGCAGTTCATCGAGCAACTCTTGATAGCTGCACCCCAGCTCCTTGAGATGTCGGCGCAAGGTGCGCGCCGAGCAGTTCAGCTGTTCGGCCAAACCTTCGAGGCCGGGCGCCGCATTCAACTGCGCACTGAGTAGCTGGCGGATTCGTCCCAGCCACACTTGGCGACCCGTGAACTCGGTGTTCTGTTTGCGGCAGCGTTCTGCCATGGCCTGATGGGTGATGGCGTCGGCCAGAGGCAGGGGGTGCTCCAGCCAGGCTTTGTCGAAGGCAAAGGCGTTGGACGCAGCGTCGAACTGCAAGGGGCAATCGAAACGTTCGGTGTAGCGTGCCTGATAGTCCGGTGCCGGGTAATCGAAGCGGGCGCCAAGCAGCGGCAACGGTTGGCCGAGCAGGTCTTCGCAAGTGACCTTCATCGAAACCAGGCAAAACTCGACATTGAATGGCGCCAGCGCTGGGTTTTCCCGATAGTCGCCAGCGGTGAGCCAGATGCGCTCGTTATCCTCTTCCAGGCTCAACTCGAACAGTGTTCCCAATAGCGCCGGATAGTGCAGTGCCAGCCGCAAGGCGTCACCTAAAGTGGCGCTGGTGAGTAAGGCGTACCCGAGCATGCCGTAGGACGAAACGTGCATCCTCCGGCCCAGTTCCAGGCCGATGTCACGCTTGAGCGCGACGGCGTTGGCGCAGACCTGCATCTCCTGATTGGTGGTGATGCGTGTGTCCGCCCGGCTCAGATCCGCCGTGGTGATGCCGCTGCCGGCCAGCAGCGCTTCGCTGGACAAGCCCTCGGCCTTGAAGGTGTTGAGCACCAGGGAGACAGCGTTGAGGGTGGTGAGGTGGGAGTGGAGCATGGGGGGTTCCAGCCTTGGGATGGCTGGAGGACAGCAAGTTGTATGCCGAGTGATGAACCTGTGGGAGCGGGCTTGCTCGCGAATGCGGTGTAGCAGTCACATAGATGTTGGATGTGCCGCCGCCTTCGCGAGCAAGCCCGCTCCCACAAGGTTTTGGGGTGTGTCAGCTCAGTTCGCCGCAGAGGTCGAGTTCTACAAGGCGCCGCACTTCAGCGGTGTCGAGCCCGGCACCCAGCAAGCCATGCAACTTGCCAAACGCCGCTTCACGGGTCATGCCACCACCGGACAACACGCCGACACCACGCAGACGACTGCCGGCCTCGTAAACATCCAGCTCGACGCCACCTTCATGGCACTGCGTAACCGCCACCACCACAACACCCTTGTCCCGCGCCCGTTCCAGGCTAGCGAGAAACTCCGGGTTGTCACTCGGTCCGGTGCCGCTGCCGTAGCACTCCAGCACCAGGCCCTGAATGCCGCTGTCGAGCAGGCCGTCCAGTATCTCGGCGCCGATGCCGGGGAACAGTGGTAGCACAGCGACTTTCGCCAATTGCTTGGGCTGGTTGTAGGTCAGCGATGCCGGTATTGAAGAAGCCTTCTCACCGCCACCCTGACGCTCAAGACGCTTGAACGGATGGCGACCGAAACTGCGGACCTTCGCGCAACGGGTCGGGTCCAGCAGTTCGCCGTGGAAGTACAGATGAACGCCCGGCGCAAGGCCGTGACCCAAAGCAACCAGCGCGCCACTGAGGTTTTCCCAGGCATCACTGTCGGTCACGCCGGCCGGCAGCATGGAGCCGGTGAACACCACACGGGCATGCAGGCCGAGCAATTGAAAACTCATGGCCGCCGCGCTGTAGGCGAGGGTATCGGTGCCATGCAGGATCAGCACGCTGTCGCAGCCCTGGACATCGACGGCGTCGACCACCGCTTCACGCAGTTGCTGCCAGTAATCAGGAGTCATGTTGGCGCTGTCGATCAGCGGCGACATCTCGCGAAAGCGCCACTGCGGTACGACAAGGTCAGGCTGGCTGTGCAGATACTCGCGCATCCGGGCTTCGAAACCGGACGCCGGGGCCAGGCCATGAGCGCTGGCTTGCATACCGATGGTGCCACCGGTGTAGAGCACCATGACGTGCTGGGCGGCAGGGTAGGTCGAAGGGTTCATGGAATTCTCCGAAACGATGAGTTCCTGTGGGAGCGAGCTTGCTCGCGATGGGGCCATAACATTCAACATCTGTTGACTGTGAAGACGCTATCGCGAGCAAGCCCGCTCCCACATGGGATTTCGCACTTTAACCGATCAGCGTTGCGCTGCGGGTACGCCTTGCAGCTCAGCTTCAGCCTTGGTGGCGGCAGCTGGCGGGTTGGCTGGCCAGGCTTTCAGGTCCAGGTCCAGATCCGGGAATTTGCTCGAATCGAACACGGGTGTCTTGATGCCGGCCGCGCGCTGGTCATCGTAGTCACGCAGGATGCGCATGCCGACTTTGAACAGCAGGAATAGCGCGATCAGGTTCACAAACGCCAGCAGGGTCATGGTGATGTCAGCGAAGGCGAACACCGTGCCGAGGTTTTCGATAGCGCCCCAGAAGATCAACACCAATACCAGCGCGCGGTAACCGATCAGCGCCTTGCGGTTTTCACCGATCAGGAAACGCAGGTTGCTCTCGCCCAGGTAGTAGTTGTAGAGGATCGAGGTGAACACGAACAACGACAGAGCCACGGAGATGAAACTCCGGCCCCAGTCACCGACCACGGCAGCGAGCGAGTTCTGGGTCAGGGCAATGCCGTCGCCTTCGAAGCCTGGGGTGTAGAAGCCTGAGAGCAGGATCAGCAACGCGGTGCAGGTGCAGATCACGAAGGTGTCGAGGAACACGCTGAACGCCTGAACCACACCTTGTGCCACCGGGTGCTCGACCGACGCGACCGCAGCCACGTTTGGCGCACTGCCCAGGCCCGCTTCGTTGGCGAACACGCCACGCTTCACGCCCATGACGATGGCGGTGCCGATCAGGCCACCGAAGGCTTGATCCAGACCGAAGGCGCTTTTGACGATGGTCATCAGCATCGTCGGTACGTGATCGAACTGCAGCACGATCACGTAGATGGTCACGCCGATGTACACCAGGGTTTTCACCGGCACCAACAGGTCAGCGACCTTGGCGATGCGCTTGATACCACCGATGAACACCAGACCCAGCAACACCGCCAGGGCCAGGCCCGTGTAAGTGGGGTCGAGGTCGAAAGCGTTTTTCAGCGAGTGGGTCACGGCGTGGGATTGCAGACCGTTGAAGGCGAAGCCGAAGGTGATCAGTAGCAGGAACGCCATGATCATGCCCAGCCAGCGTTTCTGCAGGCCGTGCTGGATGTAATAGGACGGGCCGCCACGGTACGTGCCGTCGGAGTCGCAGCGCTTGTAGAGCTGGCCGAGGGAGCATTCGAAGAAGCTGCTGGACATGCCGACCAGCGCGGTCACCCACATCCAGAACACCGCACCCGGACCACCCAGGGTCACGGCGATACCGACACCGGCGATGTTGCCCGCACCGACACGACCGGCGAGGCTGAGCATCAGGGCCTGGAACGAGCTGAGTTGACCGGCGCTGCTTTTCAGGCTGTCGCGGAACACCGCGAACATATGGAAGAAGTGGCGCAGTTGAACGAAACGCGAGCGGATCGTGAAGTAGCTACCGAGCCCGACAATGAGCACGATCAGTACTTTCCCGGAGAGGAAGTCGTTAATGACTTCGAGCATGGATTATTCCTCGCTGTTTTTGTTTAGGCAAATGCTGGGCGGGCCGAAACATCGCGTTACACCAGATTGCGCGCGGCAAAACAGGCAAGGCGAAGGTTCGTCCCGATTTCATATTGCGGGTTTGTTATTAGTTCGGGTTTCGCATGGGTTTGGGCCTCGTTACCGACGACCGCTCACGCGAAGAGGGGCGGCACTATACCTAGGAGAGTGCCGTCCGTCTTCACGGATGTGGTGCAAGCATCGAAACGAGGTGCTGCCAAGATCAAAAGATCGCAGCCTTCGGCAGCTCCTACAGGGTGTACGTCAAATCCTGTAGGAGCTGCCGAAGGCTGCGATCTTTGCGGTGTCAGACATATTCGCTATCCGCAAAAGAGTTAAAAAAAAGGGCTTGGGGAATAAATCCCCAAGCCCTCAAAAGGTGAGAGGTGTCTAGTCCCTCGACCTGGTGAGCGTGGCGCTTGGTGCTCTTCGTTAAAAGAGCAAGCGCCGGCGTTGCGTTCGGTTAAGCCTTCAGAGGCACCAGACGCGGAGCAATCATGTTTTCCGGGCGCAGGATGTCGGCGAGCATTTCGTCGTCGAGCAAGCCTTCTTCGCGCACCAGTTCCAGCACGCCGCGGCCGCTTTCTAGGGCGATACGGGCGATGCGGGTGGCGTTTTCATAGCCGATGTACGGGTTCAGCGCGGTGACCAGACCGATCGAGTGCTCGACCAGCTCACGGCAACGCTCTTCGTTGGCGGTGATGCCGACGATGCAGTGCTCGCGCAGCATGTCCATGGCGCGTTGCAGCAGGCGGATCGAGTCGAAGATCTTGAACGCGATCAGCGGCTCCATCACGTTCAATTGCAACTGGCCGCCTTCGGCAGCAATGGTCAGGGCCAGGTCGTTGCCGATGATCTGGAACGCCACCTGGTTGACCGCTTCCGGGATAACCGGGTTGACCTTGCCGGGCATGATCGAGCTGCCTGGCTGACGCGCTGGCAGGTTGATTTCGTTGATGCCGGTGCGTGGGCCGCTGGACAGCAGGCGCAGGTCGTTGCAGATTTTCGACAGCTTGACCGCGGTGCGCTTGAGCATGCCGGAGAACAGCACGAAGGCACCCATGTCGGAGGTGGCTTCGATCAGGTCGGCGGCTGGAACCAGCGGTTGACCGCTGATCAGCGCCAGACGCTGAACGGCCAGGAGTTGGTAGCGCGGGTCGGCGTTGATGCCGGTGCCAATCGCGGTGCCACCCAGGTTCACTTCGGTCAGCAGCTCGGGTGCCAGCGTTTTCAGGCGCGCCAGGTCTTCGCTCAACGTGGTGGCGAATGCGCGGAATTCCTGGCCGAGGGTCATCGGCACGGCGTCTTGCAGTTGGGTACGGCCCATCTTCAATACGTGGTTGAACTCGACACCTTTGGCGGCAAACGCCTGGATCAGGCTGTCGAGGCTGGCCAACAACGCATCGTGACCCAGCAGCAGACCCAGACGGATCGCGGTCGGGTAGGCGTCGTTGGTCGACTGCGCCATGTTCACGTCGTTGTTCGGGTGCAGGTATTGGTATTCGCCCTTCTGGTGACCCATGGCCTCCAGCGCGATGTTGGCGATGACTTCGTTGGCATTCATGTTGGTTGAAGTGCCAGCGCCGCCTTGAATCATGTCCACCACGAACTCTTCGTGGAAATCGCCGCGGATCAAACGTGCGCAGGCTTCGCTGATGGCAGCGTGCTTGGCTTCGCTCAGGTGACCCAGCTCGCGGTTGGCGTCAGCGGCGGCCTGTTTGACCATTGCCAGGCCGACAACCAGCTTCGGGTAATGCGAAATCGGAACGCCGGAGAGACGGAAGTTGTTCACCGCTCGCAGGGTCTGGATGCCGTAATACGCTTGAGCGGGTACTTCGAGTACGCCAAGCAGGTCTTTTTCTGTGCGGAAAGATGCAGCGGAGGACATGATAGAAATCATCTCGATAAGGACCCGGTCTGTGCCGGAACACTGCAAATGCTAGGCTTGTGGAGAATTTTGGGCCAATGCTGATAAACACTAGCCTATGCGCATTCGGCATAATGCCCGTGTGACGCCGTGTCTGCGGCGAGCGTGTGACCTAAATTGGTGCGTGTCCGGGAGGGCGTGATGAACCTTGAAAGTAAATGGCTTGAGGACTTTAGTGCTCTGGCCGCCACCCGCAGCTTCTCCCAGGCTGCCGAACGACGCTTCGTGACTCAGCCGGCGTTCAGTCGACGGATCCGCAGCCTTGAAGCCGCGCTGGGGCTGACCCTGGTCAATCGCTCGCGCACGCCGATCGAGCTGACGGCGGCGGGGCAGTTGTTTCTGGTCACCGCGCGGACGGTGGTCGAGCAGCTCGGTGAGGTGTTGCGTCACCTTCATCACCTGGAAGGCGGGCAGGGCGAGGTGATGCAGGTCGCCGCCGCTCACTCCCTGGCGCTGGGTTTCTTCCCGCGCTGGATCGCGCAGTTGCGTAATGAAGGCCTGAACATCGCGACGCGTCTGGTGGCAACCAACGTCGGTGATGCCGTGCATGCCCTGCGCGAAGGCGGTTGCGATCTGATGTTGGCGTTCTACGACCCGGATGCCGCGATGCAGATGGACCCGGAAATCTTCCCGTCGCTGCACCTTGGCGACACCGAAATGCTCCCGGTCTGCGCGGCGGACGCCGAGGGCAAACCGCTGTTCGATCTGGAAGGCGAAGGCAGTGTGCCGCTGCTCGCTTACAGCGCCGGCGCATTTCTCGGGCGTTCGGTGAACATGCTGCTGCGCCAGCGTGCATTACGCTTCAGCACTATTTACGAAACCGCCATGGCCGACAGTCTTAAAAGCATGGCGCTGGAAGGACTGGGCATTGCCTGGGTTCCACGGCTCAGCGTGCGCGCCGAACTGGCTCGTGGTGAACTGGTGGTTTGCGGCGGCCCGCAATGGCATGTGCCGCTGGAGATTCGCTTGTACCGCTGCGCGCTGGTGCGCAAGGCGAATGTGCGGTTGTTGTGGCGCAAGCTGGAAGGTGGCGCGGCCCAAGGAACAACCGGTTCCTGAGACCACTGAAAATCAAATGTGGGAGCGGGCTTGCTCGCGAATGCGGTGTGTCAGACAACATTGATATCGACTGACCCATCGCTTTCGCGAGCAAGCCCGCTCCCACAGGGGATTGGTGTTGTATTTGACTGACTCTTAAGTCAATAAAACCGGCACTTTGCGCCGAATGACAGATGGTCGTATCGGGGGCTGTTTATCTGCTTCATTGAGGTATACTGCGCGGCCTTCGGCCGGTTCGTCCGGCCATAATTCGTACAATCAAGCCACGCATTTTGCGTGGCTTGTTGTTTTTTGACGCGCCTGCGGGCGCCCAGAGAGAAGAGGCACGACGATGAGTGCACTGGTTGGCGTGATCATGGGCTCCAAGTCCGATTGGTCCACCCTTAGCCACACCGCCGATATGCTGGAAAAGCTCGGCATTCCTTACGAGGTGAAAGTGGTCTCTGCCCACCGCACCCCGGACCTGCTGTTCCAGTACGCCGAAGAGGCTGAGGCGCGTGGCATCGAGGTGATCATCGCCGGTGCCGGAGGCGCAGCCCACTTGCCAGGCATGTGTGCGGCCAAGACCCACCTGCCGGTGCTGGGCGTGCCGGTGCAGTCGTCGATGCTGTCGGGCGTCGATTCGCTGCTGTCCATCGTGCAGATGCCCGCGGGCATTCCGGTCGCCACCCTGGCCATCGGCAAGGCCGGCGCGATCAACGCAGCGTTGCTCTCGGCGAGTATCCTCGGTGCCAAGCACCCGCAGTTCCACGCGGTGCTGAAAAAATTCCGCGCTGAGCAGACAGACAGCGTCCTGGAAAATCCAGACCCACGCATCGCCTGAGGTTGTTGACGATGAAGATCGGTGTAATCGGTGGCGGCCAATTGGGTCGCATGTTGGCGCTGGCGGGCACCCCGCTGGGCATGAACTTCGCTTTCCTGGACCCCGCGCCGGATGCTTGCGCAGCCGCATTGGGCGAGCACCTGCGGGCCGATTACGGCGACCAGGATCACCTGCGTCAGCTGGCCGATGAAGTCGATCTGGTGACCTTCGAGTTCGAAAGCGTCCCGGCCGAAACCGTGGCCTTCCTGTCGCAATTCGTCCCGGTCTACCCGAGCGCCGAAGCCCTGCGCATCGCCCGTGATCGCTGGTTCGAGAAGAGCATGTTCAAGGACCTGGGGATTCCTACCCCGGCGTTCGCCGACATTCAATCGCAAGCCGATCTGGACGCTGCCGTGGCTTCCATCGGTCTGCCGGCCGTGCTGAAAACCCGCACCCTGGGTTACGACGGCAAGGGCCAGAAGGTTCTGCGCAAGCCTGAAGACGTGGCCGGCACGTTCGCCGAGCTGGGCAGCGTGGCCTGCCTGTTGGAAGGCTTCGTCCCGTTTACCGGTGAAGTCTCGTTGATCGCCGTGCGCGCTCGCGATGGCGAAACCAGGTTCTATCCGCTGGTTCACAACACTCACGACAGCGGCATTCTTAAACTGTCCGTGGCCAGCACCGATCACCCGTTGCAAGCCTTGGCGGAAGACTATTCCAGTCGTGTACTCAAGCAACTGAGCTATGTTGGCGTGATGGCGTTCGAGTTCTTTGAAGTCGACGGTGGCCTCAAGGCCAACGAAATCGCCCCACGGGTGCACAACTCAGGTCACTGGACCACTGAAGGTGCCGAGTGCAGCCAGTTCGAAAACCACCTGCGGGCCGTTGCCGGTCTGCCGTTGGGTTCGACGGCCAAGGTCGGCGAGAGCGCGATGCTCAACTTCATCGGTAAAGTGCCCGAGACCGAGAAAGTCATGGCCATTGCCGATTGCCATCTGCATCACTATGGCAAGGCGTTCAAGGTCGGTCGCAAGGTCGGTCACGCCAACCTGCGCTGCGCCGACAAGGCCACGCTGGAGCAGCAGATCCTCAAGGTCGAAGCGCTCATCGCCGAATAGTTTCATGTGGCAGCGGCGGAACCATTCAGGGGCCGCCGTTCTCTCATGGCAGGATGCAGAAGTCTGACTAGGCTTCTGCATAGCCATTCAATCAGAGGGAAATGCCATGGGAATTATCGGAACCATCTTTATCGGCTTGATCGTCGGCCTGCTGGCGCGGTTCCTGAAACCGGGCGATGACAGCATGGGCTGGATCATGACCATCCTGCTCGGTATCGGCGGTTCGCTGGCGGCCACTTACGGCGGCCAGGCTCTGGGCATCTACCACGCGGGCGAAGGCGCTGGCTTCATCGGTGCGCTGGTCGGCGCGGTGGTGTTGCTGGTGATCTTCGGCTTGATCAGAAAGAACTGACTCAAAGCGACAAAGCCCCCTCTGCGCCGCACGCAGAGAGGGCTAGAATGCTCGGCGTTGCACCGTCCTCTCCTTTGCCGAGCACCTCCATGCGCCGTCTTTTACTGACTTTCCTTTTATTGGGCTCGGGCCTCGCCCATGCCGGCGAGCTGCCGGAAACCGACTGGCTCGAACTGATGCCCAAGTCGGACCAGAAAGCCCTCGAGGCCATGCCCGAAATCGACCACAACTCCCCCGAAGCCAATGGCACCTTTACCCAAAAGGGTGGCATGAAGCAGAGCAAGGGCTTGCCGGCGGTGATGTATTCGACCAAAACCGTGCCGTCAATGAACGACAAGAACATCCGCATCGGCGGTTATCCGGTGCCGCTGGAATCCGACGCCCAGGGCCGCAGCACGCTGTTCTTCCTCGTGCCGTATCCGGGCGCCTGCATCCACGTGCCGCCACCACCACCTAATCAATTGGTGTTGGTGCGTTATCCGAAAGGTTTGAAGCTGAATGACATCTATACACCGCTGTGGGTGACCGGCACGCTGAAGGTCGAGAAGGTCAACAACGACCTGGCTGACGCAGCGTATGCGCTGGACGCGGCGAAGGTGCGGGTGGTGAAGGAATCAGACTTGTAGAGATTCAAATGTGGGAGCGGGCTTGCTCGCGAAGGCGGCGTGTCAGGCAACATTGATGTCGACTGACACATCGCATTCGCGAGCAAGCCCGCTCCCACATTGGTTTTGTGGTGCTAGAGGGATTTGCTGCCAATGCTGACGCCGAGGCTATGACTGGCCCCCGGCGCCAGCGTCACCACATCATCCATCACATTCGCCGTTTCAATGCACAGCATGCGCTGCCAGCCATCATCGGCCATGTCACTAAACGCCGCAGCGCGATCAATCCACGGATTCCAGATCACCGCCGAGCGTGAGCCGCTGCTGGTCAGCTCGATGCGCCGTTCCCAGGCCGGATCGACAATGCTCAGCTTCGCCGGGGTATTGAGATAGATACGATCGGTCTCGCCGACAAAACGCAGATCGCCGGTCTGAGTGACGGTTTTCCAGTCGTCCAGGGTTTCGATGTAACTCAAGCCATCCAGCCCTTCGACATGCACTTCGCGTACATCGCTGACCGCGAAATAGCTGTGCAGTGCCTGGCTGATGGTGACTTTTTCAGCGCCCTGGTTATGGCTGGTCAGGCTGATGTGCAGTTGTTCATCCAGACGAATGCTCAGCTTCAAGTCCACTTGATGCGGCCAGCCTGGCAAGCCGCCTTCAGGGTAAGGCAGAACAAACTCCACCTTCAGGCTTTCGCCCTCGGTTTCAATGCCGCCCAGTTCCCAGTCCATCGCCCTTACCAGCCCGTGGGCGGTCGGCGCTTCGTTGCTGACGCGCATGGCCTGAACGCTCTGCGGGTTGCGCGGCAGATTGCCGAACCACGGCCAGCACACCGGAACCCCGGCGCGGATGCTCTTGCCAGTCTTGAACACTGCCTCGTCGTTGAGCCAGATCAGCGGCGGTTGCCCGGCCACCTGATAACTGAGGATGTGCGCGCCCTGCTGGGCAACCAGCAGTTCGGCCTGACCGTGGCGGATGCGCCAGCAGTTCAGTTCATCCAGTTTCACGGCTTCAACGTTGGGCGTGCTCATGGGGCAACTCTCGATCAGGGACAATGACTGCAATGGACCGCAGAAAGGTCGCAGTGTTTAACGAGCTCTAGGCGGAACCGAACGAGTACGGCCGCTGCCGTCGATGGCGACGAACACAAACACGGCTTCAGTCACTTTACGCCACTCGCTGGACAGCGGATCGTCACTCCAGACTTCGACCATCATCTGAATCGAGCTGCGGCCGATTTCCAGCGCCTGGGTATAGAAGGAGAGCTGAGCGCCCACCGCTACCGGAACCAGAAATGCCATACGGTCGATCGCCACCGTCGCCACGCGGCCACCCGCGACCTTGCTGGCCATTGCGGTGCCGGCCAAATCCATCTGCGACACCAGCCAACCGCCGAAAATATCGCCAAAGCCGTTGGTTTCGCGGGGAAGCGCGGTAATTTGCAGGGCAAGGTCGCCTTGCGGGATTGGATCTTCTTGTTCGAGCTCTATCATGCCGGGGGTGCCTCTGACCCGTGACTCTTCATAAGTACTTCAGGTGAATAGCCGTCTCAAGGAAAAACGATTCAGCCCCGAACATACTACGTTCGTCACGTTTTTCGTAAGGCGCCTAAAGGGAAACTCTGCGAAATCGGCTGACAGGTGCCAACGACGTTTTCGCACAGCAACCCCTTACAAGCAGGTGCAGGATTGCGAGTATATCGATCGGTAGACTCCGAGACGACCGTCCGGTTCTCATTTCGACCGTCAAATACGCACCTCTATGTGCTTTTTCGAACAATTTGCTATCGTGCCGGACCTGCCCAAGCCTCCGCCAGCGTTGTTGGGGTTGCAGATCCGACTATAAGAGAAGCCTTGCCATGACCACAGCGCCTTCGAGCATCGCGCAGCCAACCCAGTCCGCACGTCCGCTGACTCGCAACGACTACAAGACGTTATCGCTGTCTGCCTTGGGCGGCGCGCTGGAGTTTTACGATTTCATCATCTTCGTGTTCTTCGCCACGGTGGTCGGCAAACTGTTCTTCCCGGCCGACATGCCCGAGTGGCTGCGCTTGATGCAGACCTTCGGGATCTTTGCCGCCGGCTATCTGGCGCGGCCACTGGGCGGCATTGTCATGGCGCACTTCGGCGACCTGCTGGGACGCAAGAAGATGTTCACCCTGAGCATTTTCATGATGGCGGTGCCAACCCTGATCATGGGTTTGCTGCCGACCTATGCGCAGATCGGTATGTGGGCGCCGATCCTGTTGCTGCTGATGCGGGTGATTCAAGGCGCTGCGATTGGCGGTGAAGTGCCGGGCGCGTGGGTATTCGTTTCCGAACACGTGCCGCAGCGGCACATCGGCTACGCCTGCGGCACCCTGACCTGCGGCCTGACGGCCGGTATCCTGCTGGGCTCGCTGGTCGCCACCGCGATCAACAGCATTTACACCCCGGTCGAAGTTTCGGATTACGCCTGGCGGATTCCGTTCCTGCTGGGTGGCGTGTTCGGCCTGTTCTCGGTTTACCTGCGCCGCTGGCTGCACGAGACCCCGGTATTCGCCGAGCTGCAACTGCGCAAGGCCCTGGCTGAAGAAGTGCCGCTGCGCGCCGTGTTGCGCGACCATCGCGGGGCGATCCTGATTTCCATGCTGCTGACCTGGCTGCTGTCCGCCGGCATCATCGTAGTCATCCTGATGACCCCGACCGTGCTGCAGACCGTCTACCACTTCTCGCCCACCACCGCATTGCAGGCCAACAGCCTGGCGATCGTGTTTCTGAGCCTGGGCTGCGTCGCCTCCGGTGCACTGGCTGACCGCTTCGGCGCCGGTCGTGTCTTCGTGTTCGGCAGTGCTCTGCTGCTGATCAGTTCGTGGACCTTCTACCACAGCCTGTTCAACCACCCGGACTGGCTGTTCCCGATGTACGCCGTGACCGGCTTGCTGGTCGGCACCATCGGTGCAGTGCCGTATGTGATGGTCAAAGCCTTCCCGGCGGTGGTGCGTTTTAGCGGGCTGTCGTTCTCCTACAACCTGGCCTACGCCATCTTCGGCGGCCTGACCCCGATGGTCGTTACGCTGCTGCTGAAGGAAAGCCCGCTGGGGCCTGCCTATTACGTGGCGATCATTTGCGGTGTCGGGATTCTGGTGGGTGCGTACCTCTGGAAGAAAGGTCGCTAAGCTCCCTTTGCATTGACTGCATTGACTGCATTGACTGCACTGACTGCACTGACGCCTTCGCGAGCAAGCCCGCTCCCACAGTTGACCGCGTTCTCACTGAGGAACTCGGTTAAATGTGGGAGCGGGCTTGCTCGCGAAGAACGATGACGCGATCTCCCTGCAAAAGATCGAATGCTGGCCTTTCATCTAATTGTCATATTTCAGCCATAGAGTGTTCACACGGCCTGCTGATACTTGGCCCCGACTTAACACACCCTATCTGCTAGGAGTAAGGCATGAAACTGAAGCGTTTGATGGCGGCAATGACTTTTGTCGCTGCTGGCGTTGCGACTGCCAACGCGGTTGCCGCTGTTGACCCTGCTATCCCGAGCTACACCAAAACCACTGGTGTGTCGGGCAACCTGTCCAGCGTCGGCTCCGATACTCTGGCCAACCTCATGACCCTGTGGGCTGAGAACTATAAAAAAGAATACCCGAACGTAAATATCCAGATTCAGGCCGCTGGCTCCGCCACTGCGCCACCTGCGCTGACTGAAGGCACCGCCAACCTGGGCCCGATGAGCCGCAAGATGAAGGACACCGAACTGGCTGCCTTCGAGCAGAAGTACGGCTACAAGCCAACCGCTATCCCGGTTGCAGTAGACGCCCTGGCGATCTTTGTACACAAAGACAACCCGATCCAGCACCTGACCATGGAACAGGTTGACGCAGTTTTCTCGTCCACTCGTCTGTGCGGCGCTAAAACCGAAGTCAAAACCTGGGGCGACCTGGGCGTGACCGGCGACCTGGCCAACAAGCCGGTTCAGCTGTTCGGTCGTAACTCGGTATCCGGCACTTATGGCTACTTCAAAGAAGAAGCCCTGTGCAAAGGCGACTACAAGCCAAACGTCAACGAACAACCAGGCTCGGCTTCGGTCGTGCAGTCGATCAGCTCCTCGCTGAACGGCATCGGTTACTCGGGCATCGGCTACAAAACCGCCTCCGTGAAGACTGTGGCTCTGGCCAAAAAAGGCACCACTGAATTCATCGAAGACACCGAAGAAAACGCCCTGAACGGCAAGTACCCGCTGTCGCGTTTCCTCTACGTTTACGTCAACAAAGCCCCGAACAAGCCTCTGGCCCCGCTGGAAGCCGAGTTCGTGAAACTGGTTCTGTCCAAACAGGGCCAGGAAGTTGTAGTGAAAGACGGCTACATCCCACTGCCAGCCAAGGTTGCTGCAAAAGCACTGGCTGACCTGGGTCTGGCGGAAGGCGGCGCTGAAGTCGCAAAAAAGTAAAACCCTGAACCCGGGGTAATCCCCGGGTTCAATGTGGGAGCGGGCTTGCTCGCGAAAGCGGTGGATCATTCGACATTGACGTTGAAAGTGACGGCCCCTTCGCGAGCAAGCCCGCTCCCACATACCCCCAAATTTCCGGTCCGCTGCCAGTTCTCACAGGCGGCGGATTTGTTGTGTCACTGCATTGTCATCTTTCTGTCATACAGGATCGCTAGGGTGTGCGAATGAATGATCTGGCCAATTCCACCATGACGACTAATCCCCCCAAGCGAATTGACTTCAATACGCCTGAGCTGCAACGCAAGCGCCGCATCCGCGCGCTCAAAGATCGCCTGACCCGCTGGTACGTCCTCGTTGGCGGCCTCGCCGTTCTCGGCGCGATCACGCTGATCTTTTTCTTCCTCGCTTATGTTGTCGCGCCCCTGTTTCAGGGCGCCGACCTGACCGCCAAGGACGCCATTACGCCCGCCTGGATGCAAGACGCCGGCAAGCCGTTGATGATCTCCCTGGAAGAGCAGAACCAGGTCGCCATGCGGGTTTCCGACAAGGGCCAGGCGTTGTTTTTCGATATCGACAGTGGCGCTGAACTCAAGCGCGTCGATCTGCCGATTCCGGCTGGCACCACAGTGACCTCCATCGGCGAAGACCAACCAGGCCACCCATTGGTGGCGGTGGGCTTGTCCAACGGCCAGGTGCTGGTGTTCCGTCACACTTATAAAGTCAGCTACCCGGACGGCAAGAAAACCATCTCGCCGGCCATCGAATACCCGTATGGCGAAACGCCGATTGCGCTGAACGAGGCGGGCGGAGCCCTGGAGCACGTCAGCCTCAACGCGACCGATACGACGCTGATGCTGGTCGGTTCCACCGGTTCGCAACTCAATGTTTTGTCGCTGACCAGCGAAGAAAACATGATGACCGGCGAAGTCACCAATGAGCAGAAGCGCATCGATCTGCCGCAGATGACTGAACCGGTGAAAAATATCTTCGTCGACCCGCGTCAGCAGTGGCTGTACGTGATTAACGGTCGTGCCCAGGCCGATGTGTTCAGCTTGCGCGACAAGAGCCTCAACGGTCGCTACAAACTGCTGGATGATGGCGAAGCGCAAATCACCGCCAGTACTCAATTGGTGGGCGGCATCTCGCTGATCCTCGGCGACTCCAAAGGCGGTCTGGCCCAGTGGTTCATGGCCCGCGACCACGATGGCGAGCTGCGTCTGAAGCAGATTCGTAACTTCCAGATGGGCACTGCGCCGATCGTTGAAATCACCGCTGAAGAACGTCGCAAAGGCTTTATCGCCCTCGACGCCTCCGGCAAGCTCGGCGTGTTCCACAGCACCGCTCACCGCACTTTGTTGGTGGATCAGGTGGTCGATGGCCAAGGCATTTTCGGTCTGTCGCCACGGGCCAACCGTGTGATCGTGGAGGCGGGTGGCAAGATTCAACCGCTGCTGCTCGACAACCCGCACCCAGAGGTTTCCTGGAGCGCGTTGTGGAGCAAGGTCTGGTACGAGAACTACGACGAGCCTAAATACGTCTGGCAATCGACCGCCGCCAACACCGACTTCGAACCCAAGCTGAGCTTGTCTCCGTTGACCTTCGGTACCTTGAAAGCCGCGTTCTACGCCATGCTGCTGGCCGCACCTCTGGCCGTCGCCGCCGCCATCTACACCGCGTACTTCATGGCCCCGGGCATGCGCCGCAAGGTCAAACCGGTGATCGAGCTGATGGAAGCGATGCCGACGGTGATCCTCGGTTTCTTCGCCGGCCTGTTCCTCGCACCGTATGTGGAAGGGCATTTGCCGGGCATCTTCAGCCTGCTGATGCTCTTGCCGATCGGCATTCTGGTAGCGGGTTTCACCTTCAGCCGCTTGCCTGAGTCCATCCGCCTGAAAGTGCCGGAAGGCTGGGAAAGCGCGATTCTGATTCCGGTGATCCTGTTCGTGGGCTGGCTCTCGCTGTACATGAGCCCGTACATGGAAACCTGGTTCTTCGGCGGCGACATGCGCATGTGGATCTCCCACGACCTGGGCATCACCTACGACCAGCGCAACGCACTGGTGGTCGGTCTGGCCATGGGCTTCGCGGTGATCCCGAACATCTACTCCATCGCCGAAGACGCCGTGTTCAGCGTGCCTCGCGGTTTGACCCTCGGTTCTCTGGCCCTCGGTGCCACGCCATGGCAGACCATGACTCGCGTGGTGATCCTCACCGCCAGCCCGGGCATTTTCTCGGCGCTGATGATCGGCATGGGCCGTGCGGTCGGTGAAACCATGATCGTGCTGATGGCCACCGGTAACACCCCGGTCATGGAAATGAACCTGTTCGAAGGCCTGCGCACCCTGGCCGCCAACGTCGCGGTGGAAATGCCCGAATCGGAAGTCGGCGGCAGCCACTACCGCGTGCTGTTCCTCTCGGCGCTGGTGCTGCTGTTGTTCACCTTCGTCATGAACACCCTCGCGGAACTGATTCGTCAGCGTCTGCGCAAGAAATACTCGTCGCTTTAAGAAAGGTAGAAGTCTGTGAAACAGAACTCCCTGAAAGGATGGTTCAAGAGCGGCGCCCCCGGCGTCTGGATCAGCGGTGGCGCGGTGTCCATCGCGGTCATCATGACCATTGGCCTGCTGGCAGTGATTGCCGTGCGCGGTCTGGGCCATTTCTGGCCGGCCGACCTGGTGCACGCCAGTTACGACGTGCCGGGCCAGGCCAACCACCTCGTCATCGGCGAAGTGGTGCAGAAAGAAGAAGTGCCGCGCGAGCGCCTGAAAAGCGCTGGCCTGCCGGTGCCCGATCAGGGCCCGGAGTTCATGACCCGCGAGCTGATCAAGGTCGGCAACCGTGATCTGAACGGCAACGACTTCACCTGGATCGTCGGCGAGTGGCTGACTAACCAGAAGACCCCGCCTGAGTTGATGGCCATTGAGCGTCGCGAGTGGGGCAACTTCTACGGCTACCTGGTCAACGTCAAACAGGACGGCAAGGTCATCGCTGAAGGCGAGGCAGCGTGGCCTGAGTTGCAGGCGCGTGTCGAGCGCGTCAACAAACTCGCGGCACAGCTCAAGAGCCTGGAAAAATCCGACATCGGCGCGATCAACGCAGGTCTTGAACGCGTCCGTCTGCACGGCCGCAAACTGGAACTGGCTGGCCAACTCGATGCCACCGCACAAGCGGACATGGAATCCGAGCGCGCCGAGCTCAACGCTCGTTATCAAGACATCGAAGTCCGCCTGAACGACCTGCACGCCCAGTTCAATCGCGACAGCCTGACGGCCCGCGATGCGAACGGCAAAGAGATCGAAATCGGCATCGGTAAAGTGGTTCACGCTTATCAGCCGAACGCGATGGGCACCTTCACCAAGATCGGTTTCTACTTCAGCAAGATGTGGGAATTCCTCAGCGACGACCCGCGTGAAGCGAACACCGAAGGCGGGATTTTCCCGGCGATTTTCGGCACCGTGATGATGACCCTGATCATGGCGATGATCGTGACGCCGTTCGGTGTGCTGGCGGCGGTTTACCTGCGTGAATATGCCAAGCAGAACGTGCTGACCCGGATTATCCGCATCGCGGTGAACAACCTGGCCGGTGTTCCGGCCATTGTTTACGGCGTGTTTGGCCTGGGCTTCTTCGTCTATGTATTGGGCGGTTCGGTTGACCGGTTGTTCTTCCCTGAAGCATTGCCGGCGCCGACCTTCGGTACGCCGGGTCTGCTCTGGGCGTCCCTGACCCTGGCGCTGCTGGCGGTGCCGGTGGTAATCGTGGCCACCGAAGAAGGCTTGGCGCGAATTCCTCGCACCGTACGTGAAGGCTCGTTGGCCCTCGGCGCGACCAAGGCGGAAACCTTGTGGAAGATCGTGCTGCCGATGGCCAGCCCGGCAATGATGACCGGCATGATCCTCGCCGTGGCTCGCGCCGCGGGTGAAGTGGCGCCGCTGATGCTGGTGGGTGTGGTGAAACTGGCGCCGTCGCTGCCGGTGGACGGCAACTACCCATACCTTCACCTGGATCAGAAGATCATGCACTTGGGCTTCCACATCTATGACGTCGGCTTCCAGAGCCCGAACGTCGAGGCCGCGCGGCCGCTGGTGTACGCCACGGCGCTGCTGCTGGTGCTGGTGATCGCCACGCTCAACCTGTCGGCCGTCTATATCCGTAACCACCTGCGCGAAAAATACAAAGCGCTGGATAGCTGATCTAAATGTGGGAGCGGGCTTGCTCGCGAAAGCGGTGGGTCAGGCAACATTGATGCTGAATGTGCTGACCTCTTCGCGAGCAAGCCCGCTCCCACACTAGACCGCGTTCAACCGAACATTTATTGGCATGCCGCAAAGCGGTGTTCCGAACCGAATTTGTTAGCACAGGGAGCCTCCCATGCAGCACGAAGCACATACCCACGGCATCAACATGTCTGCCCTGGGCCGCGACAAACAGAGCTTGAGCCTTGAGCAGGAAACCGTGGCCATCGAAGTGCCGGGCCTGAGCCTGTTCTACGGCGACAAACAAGCGCTGTACGACGTCAGCATGAACATCCCGAAACAGCGCGTGACCGCCTTCATCGGCCCGTCCGGCTGCGGCAAGTCCACGCTGCTGCGTACGTTCAACCGCATGAACGACCTGGTGGATGGCTGCCGTGTAGAAGGCGAGATCAACCTCTACGGCAACAACATCTACCGTAAGGGCGAAGATGTGGCCGAGTTGCGTCGTCGCGTGGGCATGGTGTTCCAGAAGCCCAACCCGTTCCCGAAAACCATTTATGAAAACGTGGTTTACGGCCTGCGCATCCAGGGCATCAACAAGAAGCGCATCCTCGACGAAGCCGTCGAGTGGGCTTTGAAGGGCGCGGCACTGTGGGACGAAGTCAAAGACCGTCTGCACGAGTCGGCACTAGGCCTGTCCGGTGGTCAGCAACAACGTCTGGTGATCGCTCGCACCATCGCTGTGGAACCGGAAGTGCTGCTGCTCGACGAACCGTGCTCGGCACTCGACCCGATCTCCACGCTGAAAGTCGAAGAGCTGATCTACGAGCTGAAATCGAAGTTCACCATCGTCATCGTGACCCACAACATGCAACAGGCCGCGCGGGTTTCCGACTACACGGCGTTCATGTACATGGGCAAACTGGTGGAATTCGGCGACACCGACACCCTGTTCACCAATCCGGCGAAGAAGCAGACCGAAGACTACATTACTGGTCGCTACGGCTAGGAAGCTGTTGTTGCTCACTGAACTGACGCTGCGGTCCACCGCACCTTACCGGACGCTCCAAGGACGCCAACATGATTAGTAAAGAAGGCCTTACCCATCACATCTCTGCGCAGTTCAACGCTGAGCTCGAGGAAGTGCGCAGCCACCTCCTGGCCATGGGCGGGCTGGTGGAAAAGCAGGTCAACGACGCGGTCACCGCGCTGATCGAGGCCGACACCGGCCTGGCCCAGCAGGTTCGCGAGATCGACGACCAGATCAACCAGATGGAACGCAACATCGACGAAGAATGCCTGCGCATTCTGGCCCGCCGTCAGCCGGCAGCGTCGGACTTGCGTTTGATCATCAGCATCTCCAAGTCGGTCATCGACCTGGAGCGTATCGGTGACGAAGCGACCAAGATCGCCCGTCGCGCCATCCAGTTGTGCGAAGAAGGTGAAGCCCCGCGGGGTTACGTCGAGGTTCGCCACATCGGCGACCAGGTCCGCAACATGGTTCGCGATGCGCTGGACGCCTTTGCCCGCTTCGACGCCGACCTGGCGTTGTCGGTGGCCCAGTACGACAAGATCATCGACCGTGAATACAAGACCGCCCTACGTGAACTTGCCACCTACATGATGGAAGACCCGCGCTCTATCTCGCGGGTCTTGAGCATCATTTGGGTGCTGCGTTCGCTGGAACGGATCGGCGACCACGCGCGCAATATCTCGGAGCTGGTGATTTACCTGGTGCGCGGCACCGACGTGCGGCATCTGGGCCTCAAGCGCATGAAAGAAGAAGTTGAAGGCACAAGTGGCGAAACCGCTAATGTTCCGGGCAAAGCTGACGATAAGTAAGATTGCCTGAGAAAAGCGCCCGGCCTTTTGGCCGGGCGTTTTTGTTTGTGGTCGATGAATTCGAAAGCAGCACCCGCGAACGAAAAGTCCCGGCGTGACTGAAGGTTTTTGGCAATGTGCCATCAGCAAAGCGGTATGCTTGCCGGGATTTTTTAAAGGGGTGATGGATGAGTAAGGTCAGTGTGTTGGTCGTGGACGATGCGTCGTTCATTCGTGACCTGGTGAAGAAGTGCTTGCGCAATTACTTCCCGGGGATCCGGATCGAAGACGCGGTCAACGGCAAAAAGGCTCAGGCGATTCTGGCGCGTGAAGCGTTCGACCTGGTCCTGTGCGACTGGGAAATGCCGGAAATGTCCGGCCTGGAGCTGCTGACCTGGTGCCGCGAGCAGGACAACCTCAAGACCATGCCGTTCGTGATGGTGACCAGCCGGGGCGATAAAGAGAACGTGGTCCAGGCGATCCAGGCCGGGGTTTCCGGCTACGTCAGCAAGCCGTTCACCAACGAGCAACTGCTGACCAAGGTCAAGCAGGCCCTGAACAAGGTGGGCAAGCTCGACACCTTGATGAACAGCGCACCGACCAAAATGAACTCGGCATTCGGCAACGATTCCCTGAGCGCATTGACCGGCGGTAAGGCTGCTTTGGTCGCGCCCGCAGCGGCGCCGGTCAACCCGTTCGCCAAACCTGTTGCCGCAGCGCCAGCCCCGGCGGCTGCTCCGTCTCGCGGTCTGCTCAACAGCCCGCCGATCAAGCCTCCAGCGTCCTCCGCAGCGCCAACGGGCGGACGTGGCCAGGGCCAACTGCGCCTGCCGAACGGCATTCAGCAATGTGTGATCAAGGCCTTGAGCCTCAAGGAAGCATTGCTGGTGGTGAAGCGTACCGACACCCTGCCGCAAGTGCTCGACAGCGCCGTGCTCGACCTGGAGCAGGGCGATAACGCCGAAACCGCCCGCCTGAACGGCTACCTGCACGCCATCGTCGCCCACGAGCCAAAGCCCGACAGCGACTGGCTGCAACTGACCTTCCGCTTTGTCGACCAGGATGCGCAGAAGCTCGACTACATCTCGCGGTTGATAGCACGTGGTACGGCGCAGAAGCATTTCGTACCCGGCGCTTAAGATCGGCATCGTCTGTTAGGCCGCCATCGCGAGCAAGCTCGCTCCCACATTGGAATGCGTTCCCTTGTGGGAGCTTGCTCGCGAAGGGGCCATCAGATTCACCGCACATCCGCTGAACGGCCCATTTTGAAACATCTGCTGACTACCCGGGTCCATTGCAGCTGCTAGGCTCCTACCCAGGCCTTACTCGACAGAACCTTGCCCATGCTCGCGCGCCTGCTGTTTTTCTGCGGTCTTTTCATGGCCTCCACCTCGGCGATGGCCATGACGATCTACAAGTCCACCGACGCCAATGGCGTGGTCTCCTACAGCGACCGCCCCACGACAGGCTCCAAGGTGTTCGTTTTTCGTGATCGCATGGTCGAGAATCTTGAGCGCCAGGTGTACCTCGTCATCACGAAGAAGAAGGGCGTGGACAGCGTTTACGTGCGCAATGACCTGTATGCGCCGGTAGAAATCGAGTTGAGCTTCGGCGGGCTGAAGAACGTCAGTGGTGCGCCAAGCCGACCGATTCGCCGGGTGATGCCGGCACGCAGCAGTATTCGTCTGGCGCTGCTCACAGCCACGCGGTCCGAAAGGCCGCTCGCGTATACCCCAAAATTTGAATACTCCCTGGGCGACCCCTCAGGGGCCGCCCAGGCCTATCGGTACCCGCTGCCGTGGCGCGGCGGACCGTTTCGGCTGAGTCAGGGCGCCAACGGTCAATACAGCCACTTCGGTCCCAAGAACCGTTACGCCATGGACATCGCCATGCCCGAAGGCACGCCGATCATCGCGGCGCGTGGCGGTGTGGTGGTGAAAACCGAGAATGCCCAGACCGGGCGCGGCACCGATCCGTCGGGTAATTTCGTGCGGGTGCTGCACGATGACGGGACGATGGGCGTGTACCTGCACCTCAAGCAAGGTTCGGTGAGCGTTCGCGAGGGGCAACGGGTGTCGGTGGGGAGTCCGCTGGCCTTGTCGGGCAATACCGGCAACAGCAACGGGCCGCACCTGCATTTCGTGGTGCAGCGCAATACCGGGTTGGGGCTGGTGTCGATCCCGTACCAGTTCAATCAACCGGTAGGCAGCCTGCCGAACTTTGCGCTCGGCAAACAGTGAGGTGTTGCCTGTTCTGACGCCTTCGCGAGCAAGCCCGCTCCCACATTGGATCTGCGTCGAGCCATTTATATGTGATCGACACAAAACTAATGTGGGAGCGGGCTTGCTCGCGAAGGGATCGACGCGGTTTAGGCCAGGGGCGACTTAATCGAGCATCAACACCTTGGCCAGAATGATCTTCGGCCCCTTCATCTTCTTGATGATGATCCGCAAGCCTTCGACTTCCAGCACTTCTTCCTCTTCCGGCACCCGTTTCAGGGTTTCGTAGACCAGCCCGGCGAGGGTTTCGGCTTCGATGTGGTCCAGATCGATGCCCAGCAGGCGCTCGACCTTAAACAATGGCGTGTCGCCGCGCACCAGCAGCTTGCCCGGCTGGTACGCCAGGATCCCGCGCTCAGCCTTGCGGTGTTCGTCCTGAATATCGCCGACCAGTACTTCCAGCACGTCTTCCATGGTCAGGTAGCCGATGATGTTGCCATCGGCTTCTTCGACCAGGGCGAAGTGCGAGCCGCCTTTGCGAAACTGTTCCAGCAGCTGCGACAGCGGCATGTGACGGGATACGCGCTCCAGCGGCCGGGTCAGTTCGGCGAGGTTGAACGACTCGGGAATGTGGTCCAGTGCCGCCAGTTCCAGCAGCAAATCCTTGATGTGCAGCAGGCCGACGAACTCCTGACGATCGCTGTCGTACACCGGATAGCGGCTGAACTTGTGGCGACGGAACATCGCCAGGATTTCCTTCAGCGGCGCGTTGAACTCCAGGGTCACCAGGTCTTCCCGGGAATTGGCCCAGTCGACCACTTCCAGTTCGCCCATTTCCACCGCCGAGGCCAAAACGCGCATGCCTTGGTCGCTCGGGTCCTGGCCACGGCTGGAGTGCAGGATCAGTTTCAGTTCTTCACGGCTGTAATGGTGCTCGTGATGAGGGCCGGGTTCGCCTTGGCCGGCGATCCGCAGGATCGTGTTGGCGCTGGCGTTGAGCAGGTAAATGGCCGGGTACATCGCCCAGTAGAACAGGTACAGCGGCACGGCGGTCCAGAGCGACAGCAGTTCGGGTTTGCGGATGGCCCAGGATTTCGGGGCCAGTTCGCCGACCACGATGTGCAGGTACGAGATGACGAAGAACGCGGCGAAGAACGATACGCCTTTGACCACTTCGGCCGACTGCACACCGACGGCTTCAAGGATCGGTTCGAGGATGTGCGCGAACGCCGGCTCACCGACCCAGCCAAGACCAAGGGACGCAAGCGTGATACCCAATTGGCACGCCGAGAGGTACGCATCGAGCTGACTGTGAACGGTGCGCAGGATATGCCCGCGCCAGCCATTTTTTTCAGCGATGGCTTCGACCCGGGTCGAGCGCAATTTGACCATGGCAAATTCCGCCGCAACGAAAAAGCCGTTGAGCAAAACCAGGATCAGAGCAAAAAGAATCATGCCGAAATCGGCGAAGAGTGTCGCGAGGGTCAAGCCAGGGGAAGGGTCCATGATGGAGTTTTGCGGGTTCCGTGTATTCGAAAGGAAAGAAAAAAGTGCGCCTGAAGGGCAGGCACAAGTCAGCCAATGTAGCGGCTGACCAAGTGATTGACTAGGGGGCGTTCTCAATTAGTTTCCCCACCGCGCCGGGTCTGCTGTTGTGCAGGGCAAGGCGCGAGAAGCGTAGTTTGGTCATTCCAAATAAGCTTCGAGCAACGCAGCCCTGCGCAACAGCAGGCCCGGCCCTTCGGGTTGTGCCTTAAAGCGGGCCAGGCTGCGTTGCAGGCCTTGGAAAGGGAACAACCATTCCCAGCGGCCTGCGCCTTGCCTGGCCCGCTTTAAGGCGACAACGCGGTGGGGAAACTAATTGAGAACGCCCCCTAGCGCGTGCCGGCCGGTATCAGTCGGCGGCGCTGATGACCCGGGATTTGGTGACCTGAGCCGGCGCAAAATGGCAGGTAAAGGTGCTGCCATGGCCCGGCACACTGCTGATTTCCATCCGCGCGCGGTGGCGCAGCAGCACGTGTTTGACGATCGCCAGGCCGAGCCCCGTGCCGCCGGTGTTGGAGTTGCGGCTGGAATCGACGCGATAGAAGCGTTCGGTCAGGCGCGGCAGGTGTTTGCTGTCGATGCCGATGCCGGAATCCTGCACGCTCAAGTGTGCACCTTGCTCATCACCCCACCAGCGGATGCGGATATTGCCTTCGGCCGGGGTGTATTTCACCGCGTTGAACACCAGATTGGAAAACGCGCTGCGCAACTCGGCTTCGCTGCCCTTGAGCAGAATCGTCGGGTCGGCTTCCAGGGTGATCTTCTGATTGCGCTGAGCAGACAACTGCTGAGCGTCGCTCTTGATCGATTGCAGCAAGCCGTCGATGGCCACCGGCTGGTTGTCCGAGGGGTAATCGGTGGCTTCCAGTTTGGCCAACAGCAGCAAGTCGTTGAGCAGCGTCTGCATGCGTCCGCCTTGCTGCTGCATCTGCTGCAAGGCACGGGACCAGCGCGGGTTCACGTCCTCGACGTTGTCGAGCAGGGTTTCCAGATAGCCGCAGATCACCGTCAGCGGCGTGCGCAGTTCATGGGAGACGTTGGCGATGAAGTCTTTGCGCATCTGTTCCAACTGGTGGATACGCGTGACGTCGCGCACCAGCATCAAGTGTTCGTTGTTGCCGTAGCGGGTGATGTACAGCTGAATGCGCAGGCGATCATTGATCGGTGACGGAATTTCCAGCGGCTCGGCGTAGCTGTCCTGCTCGAAGTATTCCTTGAAGCGCGGATGGCGGACGAGGTTGGTTACCGGTTGGCCGCTGTCTTGCGGGGTCTTGAGGCCGAGCAGGGTTTCGGCAGCGCGGTTCCACCATTCGAGGTTGCCGTCGCTGTCGAGCATGATCACCGCGTCTTTCAGCGCGGCAGTCGATTCCTGGACCCGGTCGATCACCGCTTGCAGGCGCCCGCGCACTCGTTGGTCGCGGCGTTGCAGGTGGTAGATGCTGTCGAACACTTCGCCCCACAGGCCATAGCCATCGGGCGGTGCCTCATCGGATTTGTGCAGACGCAGCCATTCGTGCAGTCGCAGCAGTTGCTTGAGGGTCCAGGCCAGGTAAAGGCCCAGGCCCGCGGCGAGGCTCCAGCCGTAGTAGCCGGTAATCAGGCCGATCACCAGGCAACCGGTCACCAGCAGCAGCATGTGGCGGATCAGGGTGCCATGCCAGTTTTGGTTCAATTGAACGCGCGTCCTTGTCAGCTTGTCGGGCGGGAAAGGTCCGGATCAGGCCTTGGTGGAAAACCGGTAGCCGGTGCCGCGTACGGTTTGTACCAGATTTTCGTACGCATCACCGAGGGCTTTGCGCAGGCGACGGATGTGCACGTCGACGGTGCGCTCTTCAACATAGACGTTGCCGCCCCAGACCTGATCCAGCAACTGGCCGCGGGTGTAGGCACGTTCCTGGTGGGTCATGAAGAATTGCAGCAGGCGGTATTCGGTCGGGCCCATCTCGGCGGGTTTGCCGTCGATGGTCACCCGGTGGCTGATCGGGTCCAGCAGCAGGCCGCCGACTTCGATCGGCGTCTCGCCATCGGTAGGGCCGGCACGGCGCAGCACGGCCTTCAGGCGCGCCACCAGCTCGCGTGGGGAAAAAGGCTTGGTGATGTAGTCATCGGCGCCGACTTCCAGGCCCTGGATCTTGTTGTCCTCTTCGCCCTTGGCGGTGAGCATGATGATCGGGATGTCCCCGGTCAGCTCATCGCGCTTGAGGCGTCGGGCCAGCTCGATGCCGGACGTGCCGGGCAGCATCCAGTCGAGCAGGATCAGGTCCGGCTTGCGGTCGACGATGATGGCGTGGGCCTGTTGCGAGTTCTCAGCCTCTATGCAGTCATAGCCGGCCATTTCCAACGCAACGGCGATCATTTCGCGAATGGGCGCTTCGTCGTCGACGATCAGAATGCTCCTGCCAACCATGCCTTTAATCCTCTTGTCATTTAACTGTCTTGCGCCGCATTAGATAACGGAATTATTGCAGTCGTGTGACAGTATTTTAGTCGCCCTGCGATTGTTGTGATCCTGAACTAAGCTCTAATTTCGAATCCTGACAACCACAAAAGGAAGGTTTCCATGAAGCAATACTCGCAATCCTTCAAAGCTTTGATGCTGACTGCGGTCATGGCGTTGCCATCGATGGCCTTCGCGGCTGAGCCAGCAATGATGAAAGACGGGATGATGGTCGATCATAAGGGTATGACGGTGTACACGTTCGACAAGGATGCTGGCGGCAAGTCAATGTGTAACGGTGAGTGTGCCAAGAACTGGCCGCCAATGATGGCTCCGGCGGGTGCCAAGGCCGAAGGCGAATGGAGCGTCATTAAGCGTGATGACGGCAAGATGCAATACGCTTACGACGGCAAGCCGCTGTACACGTTCATGAAGGACGAAAAACCTGGAGAAATGAAAGGTGACGGCATGAAAGACGTGTGGCACGTGATGCGCGAGCATAAGTAAGTGATTCGCTGAAGCCGTAAAAAGATCGCAGCCTGCGGCGGCTCCTTGTACACATTAGGAGCTGTTGCGGGCTGCGATCTTTGCGCTTCATAACTTCAGCGCAGCGCGTAATCCAACACAATCCCGACAAAAATCGCCAACCCGGCCCAGTGGTTGTGCAGAAACGCCTGGAAGCAGCGCATCCGGTCCTTGCCACGGGTGTACCAGAACTCCCACGCAAAACAGCCCGCCGCCGCCAGCAGCCCGAGGTGGAACCAGCCACCGAGCTCGAATTTTGATCCGGCCAGCAGCAAGCAACCCAACGCCAACCCTTGCAGGGTCAGAATGATCAGCCGGTCCGCATCGCCAAACAGAATCGCTGTAGATTTCACACCGATCTTCAAGTCGTCGTCGCGGTCGGTCATGGCGTAATAGGTGTCGTAGCCCACCGTCCACAGAAGGTTCGCGATCCACAGCAACCACGCCGCCGCCGGCAGTTCACCGGTTTCGGCGGTGAACGCCATCGGCATCCCCCAAGAGAACGCCGCGCCCAGCACCACTTGCGGGTAATAGGTGTAGCGCTTCATGAACGGGTAAGTGAAGGCCAGCGCCAAACCACCGAACGACAGCCAGACCGTTGCCGCGTTGGTGCAGAGCACCAGCAGAAAACTCACGCCCATCAGCAGCGCGAAGAACACCAGCGCTTCTTTGGAACTGATCTTGCCGCTCACCAGTGGCCGTTGTTCGGTGCGTTTCACGTGGCCATCGACCTTGCGGTCCGCCCAGTCGTTAATTACGCAGCCGCCGGCGCGGGTCAGTACCACGCCGAGGACGAAAATCACGACGTTGGCCAATGACGGTGAACCTTTGCCGGCAATCCACAGCGCCCACAGCGTCGGCCACAGCAGCAGATAAATGCCGATCGGTTTGTCCATACGGGTCAGCTGAATGAAATCCCAGGCCCGTGGATTCAAGCGATTCAGGGACTTGAGCAGGCTCTGGTACATCAGCAATTCTCCGGATGGGCGCGGGTAGCGTTCCACAGGGTCGGCAAGAAAATTTCGGCCACCAGCACGCTCAAGGCGCCGCGGTCGAAACGCGAACGGCGGCCCCACAGCTCAGGTGCCCGGGACTCCATCGGCAGCCACTCCTGAGGATAGTGACAAACCTCAATGACGCGCCGTTGAAATGCCTGATCGCAAAACAGCAATTCGCCCAGGGAGCGGCTGCCCAATTCGTCCATGTGCAGACCGTCGCCCTGCAACGCACTACGCGCCGCCACGCTGCGGGCAAACACCCAGGCCTCGCCGTGGCCGCGCAGATACACCTCGCGAACCCAACCCTCGCTGCCTTCGGCCAGATCCAGCGCGGCACATTCGTCGACGCGCAAGGGCTGCCAACCTTCGAAGAGAGGCGTGACGCTGAAGCCGTCATTCGACAAACGGATCAGCCGTCGGGTCAAAGAGCCTTCGTCGAACAACCAGTCGAGGGTAGACGTGTCGGGGAGGGGCGTCAGTTGGCTGCGAGGGAGCCAAAGCGGGGGCACGGCGGGGGATTTTGAGTGCGGCACAGTGAGTCATTATTGGCAGCAAATGAGGTGGCGAGCTTACCATGTCAGTCTGCGATTTTGATTGATCCGACCGGCCATTGCGTCGAACAGGCTTGCATCTGCCGGGCCCTATCAGTACAAAACGCGCTGAGCCGGACGGCAGCGCTCCAACCATCGACCGTTCGCGCCGGCAAAAGCCTGAATCTTGAGGATGTACGTGAATGAAAAAGTGGCAATGTGTGGTCTGCGGCCTGATCTATAACGAAGCCGACGGCTGGCCGGATGACGGCATTGCGCCGGGCACCCGCTGGGAAGACGTACCGGCAGACTGGCTGTGCCCGGACTGCGGTGTGGGCAAGTTGGATTTTGAAATGATCGAAATCGCCGCTTAAATAACTGAGGAGTAAGGAATGAACGCACCTGTCGTGATCGTCGGCACCGGGCTGGCTGGCTACAACCTGGCCCGGGAGTTTCGCAAACTCGATGGCGAAACCCCGCTGCTGCTGATTACTGCAGATGACGGACGCTCCTACTCCAAGCCGATGCTCTCCACCGGCTTCGGCAAAAACAAAGACGCCGACGGCCTGAGCATGGCCGAGCCAGGCACCATGGCCGAGCAATTGAAGGCCGAAGTGCGTACGCACACGCGCATCAGCGGCATCGACCCTGGTCACAAGCGCTTGTGGATCGGTGAGGAAGCGGTGTTTTACCGTGACCTGATCCTCGCCTGGGGCGCAGAAACCGTGCGAGTGCCGATCGAAGGCGACGCAGATGACGCAGTCTTCCCGATCAACGACCTGGAAGACTACGCGCGCTTTCGCGCAGCGGCGGACGGCAAACGTCGGGTGTTGTTGCTCGGCGCCGGTCTGATTGGCTGCGAGTTCGCCAACGACCTGATCCTTGGCGGCTACGAGGTGCAACTGGTTGCACCGTGCGAGCAGGTGATGCCGACCCTGTTGCACCCGGCGGCGGCCGCTGCGGTCCAGGCCGGGCTGGAAAGCCTGGGCGCACGCTTCCACCTTGGGCCGGTGCTCAATCGCTTGCAGCGCGTTACTGACGGTCTGGAAGCGCATCTGTCCGATGGTCAGGTGATCCCTTGCGATGTGGTGGTGTCGGCCATTGGTCTGCGTCCGCGCATCGACCTGGCGGCGGCGGCCGGTGTGCAGGTCAATCGCGGTGTGGTGGTCGATCGCCACCTGAAAACCTCCCACGCCAATATCTATGCCTTGGGCGACTGCGCCGAAGTCGATGGGCTGAATCTGTTGTACGTCATGCCCCTCATGAGCTGTGCGAGAGCGCTGGCCCAGACCCTCGCCGGAAACCCGACGGCGGTAAGTTATGGCCCGATGCCCATCACCGTAAAAACGCCAGTCTGCCCATTGGTGGTTTCACCGCCGCCACGGGGTTTGGAGGGCGTCTGGACGGTCGAAGGGCAGGGCGCGGACATCAAGGTATTGTGCCGCGATGCCAGCGGCAAACTGTTGGGTTATGCCCTGACAGGCGCGGCGGTGATGGAAAAACTGGCCCTGAACAAAGAGCTTCCGGCATTGCTGGCGTAAATACCGGTCGTTCTGTCGGAATCACCCCTCTTTTGCCCTTACAAAGGTCGCGCCGAGACTGGCGCGGCTCTTCGCTGCGTGCCATCCTCACTCCCGTCTGCCGCAGAGTAGAGCATCTGCGGCGCTTTGGGCGCTGTTCCAACGAGAACAGCACGGACATAACAACAAAAAACCGTCAAAGGGGCTTCACTAATGCGTAAACCAGAACTCGCCGCTGCAATTGCTGAAAAAGCAGACCTCACCAAAGAACAGGCCAACCGCGTTCTCAACGCCGTTCTCGAAGAAATCACCGGCGCTCTGCACCGCAAGGACAGCGTGACGCTGGTGGGCTTCGGTACCTTCCTGCAACGCCACCGCGGTGCCCGCACCGGCAAAAACCCGCAAACCGGTGAGCCCGTCAAAATCAAGGCCAGCAACACTGTTGCGTTCAAGCCAGGCAAATCGTTGAAAGATAGCGTTAATCCGTAATTGCGGCGAACTCCCTGAATAACGGGGAGAACCGTATTGAAAAATGGGCATGCCGATTGAATCGGGTGCCCATTTTTTGTGGGCGTTGCTTTGTTCTATATACACAGTATTTTTGGACTGATTAATACACTCTGGATACAAAGTGATTGGTTTGAGTTGCCGGAGGCTTGTCGTTCAATATCAGTGATATATAAAGTGCCATCATTGCGATGGCACTTTTTTAGTTCCCTGTTGTCATCGTTGTCTTGTTCAAAGATGACCGGAAGATTTCGGAATACTCCTACATTTATCATTTCTTATTTTTGCCATGATTCATGCCTGGCTCAAGGGGCGAATCGGCACTCATTCCTCGAAGGATTGACGCACGGCTCTAGCTCAATGGTTTCGTGGCGGTTGGCCGATGGCATGAACATTAAACTGACATCAGGGTATCCCTTGCTACTTATAGGGAGATCTCCTACGAGCAATAGAGACACTTCGTCTTGTTGTTTAATCAGATGCTTGCTAGTGGCCATCATCGTGAGTACGATGCGCGCACTTGAAAGAGCACGAACTCAATTGGATGAGACTCATCGCAGCTCTTTGATTCTGTCTCGCGTCGTTGGAATTCCAATAGACGTATGACTGTAATCCTAATTAAAGGCCATGGATGTCCTACTCAAGCAAACTTTCCGCTCATTACCTCGAACTCGCAAAAGCCTCTGTTTCCAAAGAGAATTTCGCGGGCGAGGACGTTCGCTTTTCGAGCGAATATGAGGCATTGGAAAGCGAGCTGGGCAAAGCCCAATCCATGCACGAAAGCGGTCAGATCGACTGGCTGAAAATCCGCGAAAACAGTGAAAACCTGCTGCGCACCCAGTCCAAGGACTTGCGGGTTGGCGCCTGGCTGACCTGGGCCCTGTACCAGCGCGAATCCTTCCAAGGGCTGCTGGCCGGCCTCGGACTTCTGCACCACCTGTGCGAGAACCACTGGGCCGAGGTTCATCCCAATAAGGCCCGTACCCGCTCCGCTGCCATCAGTTGGCTGGTACCGCGTCTTGAGCAGGTGCTGACCGAAAACGTCGCGATCAAAGAGCAGTTGCCGATGTTCCGGCGGCTGGTCGAACACCTTGAAGGTCTCGATGCTGCTTGCACCGAGCATTTGGGGGATGACGCTCCGCTGCTGCTGCCGATTTCCCGCCGCCTGAAGAACATGGTCCAGCGTGCCGCCGACAATCAGCCGGAACCTGGCGTCGTCGGCGCGGCGGTGGCTCAGGTCAAACAAGCCGCCACGCAACTGTTCACCCCCGGCGCACCGATCGATAACGAAAAAGAAGCCCACAAGGCGCTGCGTGCCCAGCAGGAAAGCGCGCGGCCGTTGTGTGCCTGGTGGCTCAAGCAGAAAGCCACCGACCTGCGCGCCTTGCGCCTTAATCGCACACTGTTGTGGTTGCCCATCGACGCGGTGCCCGAGCGCAACGCCGAGCAGATCACCGTTCTGCGCGGTTTGCCAGCCGACAAGCTCAAGGCCTACCAGGACCGTTACGACCAGGCCAAATACGCTGATCTGCTGGTGGAACTGGAGGCGAGCCTGGCGAAGGCGCCGTTCTGGTTCGATGGCCAGCGAATGGTTTGGGAGTGCCTCCAGGGACTCAACGCCGAGATGGCTATGCGCGAAGTGGAAATCCACTTCGCGCTTTTGATTCAGCGCCTGCCTGGCATCATCGAATTGCGTTTCCATGACGGCGCCCCGTTTGCCGATCCGGCCACCCGTGCTTGGGTCAGCGCCCACGTCATGCCTCACCTGCAAAGCGCCAGTGCGCCGCGTAAGGTCGAAGTCGCCGACAGTCAGCCGGCCTGGGAACTGGCCCTGGAAGAAGTCTTGCCGATCCTGCGCAAGGACGGCCTCAAGGCCGCGGTGCAGATCCTCAAGCAAGGCCTGCAAAGCGCCCAGGGCGGGCGCGCCCGGTTCTTCTGGCAGTTCGCCCTCGCGCGGCTGTGCTTCATGGCCAAGAAATACGAACTGGCCAGGACCCAACTCGAAACCCTAGACCAAACATTACAGGACTCAGGCCTGAACGCCTGGGAGCCCGATCTTGCGCTGGAAGTGCTGCATTTACTGCATAGCTGCTGCGAGTTGTTACCGCAGAACCATGCCGTACGTGAACGCAAGGAAGAGATTTATCGCAGGCTGTGCCACCTCGATCTCGAAGTGGTACTCGAATAGGCCCCAGGGCCACAACCGCAAGGAGAATAGCCATGGCCAAAGAAGGCTCGGTAGCCCCCAAGGAACGCATCAACGTCACTTTCAAACCTGCCACCGGTGGTGCTCAGGAAGAGATTGAACTGCCGTTGAAACTACTGGCAATCGGTGACTACACCCACCGCAAGGACGAACGTAAAGTCGAAGATCGCAAGCCGATCAGCATCGACAAGATGACCTTCGACGAAGTGCTGGCCAAGCAAGAGCTGACCCTGACGTTGAACGTGCCGAACCGCCTTCAGGAAGAGGGCAGCACTGAAGAGCTGGGCGTGCAACTGCGCGTCAACTCGATGAAGGACTTCAACCCGGCCAGCCTGGTCGAGCAAGTGCCTGAGCTGAAAAAACTGATGGAACTGCGCGACGCGCTGGTGGCCCTCAAAGGTCCGCTGGGTAACGCGCCTGCGTTCCGCAAAGCCATCGAAGGCGTTCTCGCCGACGACGAATCCCGCGGTCGCGTACTGGGTGAGCTGGGCTTGAACGCCGCAGCCCAGGACGCCTGAGTCTCCATCAGCCAAGGAAGCCAACACCATGAGCACTAGCGCAGCACAGCAAAAGAGCAAAGAGAACGGCGAATACAGCATTCTCGACAGCATCATCGCCGAAACCCGCCTGACGCCGGACGACGAAGCCTACGACATCGCCAAGCGCGGTGTGTCGGCTTTCATCGAAGAGCTGCTCAAGCCGCAGAACAACGGTGAGCCAGTCAAGAAGGCCATGGTTGACCGCATGATCGCCGAGATCGATGCCAAGCTCAGCCGCCAGATGGACGAAATCCTGCACCACCCGTCTTTCCAGTCCCTGGAATCGTCGTGGCGTGGTCTGCAGTTGCTGGTCGACCGCACCAACTTCCGCGAAAACATCAAGATCGAAATCCTCAACGTCTCCAAAGAAGACCTGCTGGACGATTTCGAAGATTCGCCGGAAGTGATGCAGGCTGGCCTGTACAAGCACATCTACACCGCTGAATACGGTCAGTTCGGTGGTCAGCCGGTTGGCGCGATCATCGCCAACTACTTCATGTCCCCAAGCTCGCCAGACGTGAAACTGATGCAGTACGTGTCCAGCGTTGCCTGCATGTCGCACGCACCGTTCATTGCTGCCGCCGGCCCGAAATTCTTCGGCCTGGAAAGCTTCACCGGTCTGCCGGATCTGAAGGATCTGAAAGATCACTTCGAAGGCCCGCAATTCGCCAAATGGCAGAGCTTCCGCCAGTCGGAAGACTCCCGTTACGTTGGCCTGACCGTTCCACGTTTCCTGCTGCGTAACCCGTACGACCCGGAAGAAAACCCGGTCAAATCGTTCGTGTACAAAGAAACCGTCGCTAACAGCCACGAGCACTACCTGTGGGGCAACACGGCCTACGCGTTCGGCACCAAGCTGACCGACAGCTTCGCCAAATTCCGCTGGTGCCCGAACATCATCGGCCCGCAGAGCGGCGGCGCGGTTGAAGACCTGCCGTTGCACCACTTCGAAAGCATGGGCGAAATCGAAACCAAGATTCCTACCGAGGTTCTGGTTAGCGACCGTCGTGAATACGAACTGGCCGAGGAAGGCTTCATCTCCCTGACCATGCGCAAAGGCTCCGACAACGCGGCGTTCTTCTCCGCAAGCTCGGTGCAGAAGCCGAAGTTCTTCGGCATCAGCGCAGAAGGCAAGGCAGCAGAGCTGAACTACAAGCTCGGCACCCAACTGCCGTACATGATGATCGTCAACCGCCTGGCTCACTACTTGAAAGTGCTGCAGCGCGAGCAACTCGGTTCGTGGAAAGAACGTACCGACCTCGAACTGGAACTCAACAAGTGGATCCGCCAGTACGTGGCCGACCAGGAAAACCCAAGCGCCGAAGTGCGTGGCCGTCGTCCACTGCGCGCTGCCCAGATCATCGTCAGCGATGTTGAAGGCGAGCCTGGCTGGTACCGCGTCAGCCTGAACGTGCGCCCGCACTTCAAGTACATGGGTGCCGATTTCACCCTGTCGCTGGTTGGCAAGCTGGACAAAGAGTAAACGGAGCCTACCTCATGACTGGATACGGCAGCCTTTTCGAACGCCTGGGTGGCGACGCGGACAAACGCGTCGGCTGGAGCCGCGAGGTCTCCGCCATGGCGTCCGTGGCTGCCCATCTGGCCAAGATGCTCAGCACCCGTGCGGGCAGCGTGCAAACGCTGTCCGATTACGGGCTACCCGATCTCAATGACATGCGTCTGAGCCTGCACGACTCCCTGAGTCAGGCCCGTCTGGCCATCGAAAATTTCATCGAAGCCTACGAGCCACGCCTGAGCAATGTGCGTGTCATTTCCCTGCCGCGTGATCACGATCAGCTTCGCCTGTCCTTCAGCATCGAAGGCTTGCTGGAAGTTGATGGTTTCAAGCGTCAGGTCAGTTTCGCCGCGCGCCTGGATGGCAGCGGTCAAGTCAAGGTCAACTAAGGAGACTCCGATGTCCGGCAAACCCGCAGCCCGCGTCACCGACCCCACCGCTTGCCCGCTCCCCGGCCACGGCACCAACCCGATTGTCGCCGGTTCCGGCGACGTCTTCTTCGACGGCCTCGCGGCCGCCCGCCAAGGCGATGCCTCGGCGTGTGGTGGTGCGATGTCGGGCGGGTTGGCGTCGACGGTTTTGATCAACGGCAAACCGGCCGCAACGGTTGATTCCGTTGGGACGCATGGCAACAAGGTTACGGCTGGGTCCGGGACGGTAATTATCGGAAATTCGCATTCGGCGGTGCCGTTTGTGGCGCCGTTGCCGGTGGAGATTCAGTGGCCGTTCAACGAGCATTTTGTAATCAATTGTCAAGAAACCGGTAAGCCGCTCGCCGGGGTGGAATACACGCTTAAAACCGCATCGGGGAAAATCATCAACGGTGTGACGGGGGCGGACGGCAAAACGCAAAAGGTTTTTTCGGCTACTGCCGAGGCGGTTGAGTTGGTCATTGAACCCCAAACCAGAGTTGTACTCGCTTAGTTACTTGCTTTTGAGAGCCAACAACAGTCGGGCACTGGATATCTATCAGAGGGATATGAAAATGGCAGCAACAACAGTGGCAACGACCATGACTCCGGCAAGTAATAAAGTCGGACAGTCTGCGACTGCGCGCCAGTTCAAGATCACTGATATTCCGAACACAATGAAAAAAATAAACTGGCCTGTTGCTGCTGCTCTAATGAACCATTGGCTCATTGGTAAGCCATGGCCAATTGAAGGCGGGGAAATGAGTTGGGTCACCGGGTTCGAGCGCGCAAAGGCAGCGATCACGCATCTAAGGGCTACCTGGAACAGTCCGCGCGGGATCGATCTGATAAAAAGTAGAATACGTCGAGCATTCTCCGGCAAAGCGCCAGGACAATATCCAGTGGCGTTTAACGGTGTGGCCAGCGCTGCTGAAAGATTTGGTTACTCAAATAATAAAGTAGTCGAATTTGAGCAGGCGGGCTCTGATGAAGTCAACGAACTTCGAGCGGCGCTTGCAAACTTCAATATGCGCGTCATCGCTGAAGGTATGGTCGTTGTGACGGATAAGAACATTGTTTTTATACCTTCCCGGCTAGGCTTTTATATCGAAGACGCCTACGATTTCAATGATGGAACTGTTTTTTATAGTCAGGTTCTGGGTTACTGGAATTTTGATAAGTTAGTCACGGATCCCGTTGAAGGCGCGAAAGCAAACGCGAAATTGGCTGCCGAAATGACCACTGTTATGGCTGAGTCGAAATATCAGGAAACTAGAGGGCAGCAAAGCGCGCAGCAGAAAGGCGAAGCTGTACGTCGATACCGCGAGCTGGAAGGTAAACATTATATGCTCGTACAAAATAGCGACTTTCGAGACTATCGCGACCTCAGTAAAAAGGGTGGCGATTTTCGGGTGTATTCGGACATTCAGTATGAAGGCGTGACCGCAACCCCCATTGAGATATTTACTAGATGAAAACGTTACATAAGTATTTCATAAGCTTGGCCGCCTTGTTGGTCAGCTTGATCATCGCCGTTGCAATCATTTTGGCTGGCATCGTAGGTCGCGCATCGGACGTTTCGAAGAAGAGCCCGTCTGGGCAATATCTTATCGAATCTGTTCCAGCTAGCTCGCTTTTGACTCCTCGGGACTCCGTGTACCTGCGCTTCACTGATTTGAATAATCCTGATCAGGTATACCGAACGCCTCTTTTCTCAGAGTTGGAGCTGGATATGAGCGCTGATGAAGATGAGAAAACCGTGGGTGTTGTTTTCATAACACTTGATAAGTCTAGCAAAAAGTTCAAGTTGGAACTTTCCAGTCCTAGAACGAGCTTGTTGAATATCTTCATCAGCAATACCCCATACAAGGTATTGGAAAACTAATGCTTGGTCTAAGGAAGAGCGATGCTCTGTGCATGTGTATGGATAGAAAACGCCTGTCCCTAACTTTGCTCATCGCATTCCTGAGCTCCATTGGGCTGCTGGCGATTTTGGTTTTGTTTGCAGTGCTGTTGCGTATGGAGCGGTCTGTCGCCCCGACTTTGACTGCTCACCCCAATGCACTTTGGGTGGGTGGCGAGGATGGTGGGGTGTTTGTCGAAATAGCGAAGTCCGAGGCGCCGAATTATTACGTGCAGGTTCGTCATGAGAATGGCGAGATTTGGTCGGAGGGTTGGATTCGCTACGGCACGAAAACGGGTTTTCCTCTGAGTGCCGCCGGTATTACAGGGTTCGACGGCGAACAACTTTATTTACACACCAGCACGACGATTGCGCCTGAAAAGGTAAGGGGCCAGTAATCATGAGCATGATGAGTTTTCAAGCGAAAAATGGGACTGTCCCTAATATTTCTCTGGTTTGTTTGCTTGTCGTCCTGCTGCCGGTTTTAGTCCTTTTTGGATTAAAGCTGCAAAGCTCATGGGTTGCACAGCCAGTAAAAAAATATTGGAGCCCTTCGGCGCAGTGCTATATCGCCAGATATGTTCCGAGCTATCAGGTAGTTGGTGTGGCAGGCCGTATTCTGGAATTGTTTAGCAGTCAGTATTTTTATCGCGTGTATACCAAGGATGGAGAACTGCTCAAGACTTCCAAGTGGTATTTGTGGATGAGAGAGGGCAACGCCGGAGTTGCTCCTGAGTTTCAAGGAGAAATGGTGTTGTACCCCGGTGCAGACGGCTGGGAAAGCTGGATGGTTCCCGAATGTCGTTGAAGTTCGTAAATCAAGAAAACCCTTCTAGGTGGGATCGCCGTTGATCAGCCTAAGTCGTTTCAGATTCTTGAAGATTGCCCTGTGGACACCCGCTGTCGTGTTCGTGGTTCTGTTGTACCTCGATTGGGCAGAGGGATATTCGAGGGTTTCAGGCTGGGAGCAGTTTTTGGCGATTTACGTCCTGACATTTGGCATCCCGGCCTACATCGCCTTTGCCCTGTGGGCAACGCGAGCACTGAACGGAAAAACTGAACAGCAAATTTTGAAAAGTGTGTGGCGCGCACCGCTGACGTTCATCCCTTTTTACGCCGCCCCGTGGGTGATTTATGGGTTGGCCCATGTGCTTTTGGGGCGCCTCGCCGCGTTCCCGATGATGTTTGGCTGGCTGGCTTTTTTACCGTACCTGCTCATCGCAGGCTACGTGGTTGCCGGTCTGACGGTCGCGCTCTACAGGACGTTTTTTTCATGAGATCCAACACCAGGCAGGTAACCCGTGTCGTTTAACCACTACTACCAAAGCGAACTCACCGCACTTCGCCAGTTAGGTCGTCGATTCGCCGAGCGTAGCCCGGCGTTGGCGCCTTTCCTGGGTCAGGCCGGGCGGGATCCGGACGTGGAGCGGTTGCTGGAAGGCTTCGCGTTCCTGACCGGTCGCCTGCGCCAGAAGCTTGACGACGAGTTGCCGGAGCTGAGTCACTCGTTGATGCACCTGCTGTGGCCCAACTACATGCGCCCGCTGCCGGCGTTCAGTATTTTGCAGTTCGACCCGTTGAAGCGTTCGGGTCCTGCGTTGATGGTCGAGCGCGATACGCCGGTGGAAAGCGTACCGATCGATGACGTGCGTTGCCGTTTCCGCACCTGCTACCCGACGGAAGTCTTGCCGCTGGATCTGGCCGCGCTGAATTACTCGGTGAAGGGCGACGGTTCGCTGTTGAGCCTGCGTCTGGAGATGAGTGCCGACGGCCATCTCGGTGAACTGGAGCTGAGTCGTCTGCGCCTGCACTTCGCCGGTGAGCGCTACATCAGCCAGATGCTCTATCTGAGCCTGTTGCGCAATCTGGAAGGCATTGAGCTGATCCCGCTGGACGGTGCCGGCAAGCCCATCAATGGTGTGAACGGCACGCCGATGGCCTTCAAAATGCCCGGCGACCGCGTGCAACCGGTGGGTTTTGCCGAAGAAGAGGCGTTGATCCCGTATCCGCTGAACACCTTCCGTGGCTACCGCTACCTGCAGGAATATTTCGCCTTCCAGGACAAATTCCTGTTCGTCGACATCAACGGTCTGGACCTGCTCAAGGCATTGCCGGAAGACACGTTGAAGCTAATGCGCGGCCTGGAATTGCGCTTCGATATTCGCAAGAGCGGCATCCAGCGCCTGCGCCCGACGCTGGACAACGTGAAGCTCTACTGCACGCCCATCGTCAACCTGTTCAAGCACGATGCACTGCCGATCCGCCTCGACGGCAAGCAGGACGAATACCTGCTGCTGCCAGCCGAATACGACCTGGAAAACTGCGGTGTGTTTTCGGTGGAAACCGTCACCGGCTGGAAGCCCGGCGGCCTCGGTTATCAGGAGTACGTGCCGTTCGAATCCTTCGAGCACGACCCGAGTTTCGACGTGCCCAACAGCCGTCCGCACTACAGCATTCGCCAGCGTTCGTCCTCGTTGCACGACGGCCTCGACACTTACCTGAGCTTCGGCATTCGCCACACCGAAGCCCACGAAACCCTGTCGATCGAGCTTATGTGCACCAACCAGAACCTGCCGCGCAAGCTCAAGCTCGGCGACATCTGCATGGCCTGCGAAGAGACACCGGAGTTCCTGAGTTTCCGCAATATCACCCCGGCCACGCCCAGTTATGCGCCGCCGCTGAACCGTGACTTCCTCTGGAAGCTGATCAGCAACATGTCGCTTAACTATCTGTCGCTGGCCGACGTCAACGCGTTGAAGGTGATTCTCGAAACCTACGACCTGCCGCGCTACTACGACCAACACGCTGAAAAAGTCAGCAAGCGTCTGCTGGGCGGGCTCAAGTCGATCAAACACCAACACGTCGACCGCTTGCACCGAGGGTTGCCGGTTCGCGGGTTGCGCACCGAGCTGACCATCGACCCGCAAGGGTATATCGGCGAGGGCGACCTGTTCGTTTTCGCTTCGGTTCTTAACGAGTTTTTCGCGCTCTACGCCAGTCTCAACTCGTACCACGAGCTGCGGGTAAAAAGCACACAGGGAGAGGTGTACCAATGGACACCACGTATGGGTCTGCAACCCCTGCTTTAAGCGGGCTGACCCGGGTAATACGCGAGTACTCGCTGTTTCAGGCCGTGCTGTTGGTAGTTGACCGGCTGCGCGAGGCGCACCCGTACCTGAGCGAAGACGATCTGTACGACCAGCTGGAATTCCAGGCCAATCCGAGCCTGGGTTTCCCCGGCAGTGACGTCGATCGCGTGGAGTTTTTCGAAGAGCACGGGCAGATGCGCGCGCGTCTGCGTTTCAACCTGATCGGCCTGGTCGGTTCCGGTTCGCCACTGCCGGCGTTCTACGGCGAACAGGCCCTGGGCGATAGCGAAGACGGCAACCCGACCCGCAACTTTCTCGACCTGTTCCACCATCGTCTGCAAAGGCTGATGCTGCCGATCTGGAAAAAGTACCGCTACCGCGCAAGCTTCCAGAGCGGCGCCCTCGACCCGTTTTCGTCGCAGCTGTTTGCGTTGATCGGCCTCGGCGGCGAAGAGATCCGCAGGGCCCAGGAACTGAACTGGAAACGCCTGCTGCCGTATCTCGGCTTGCTCAGCTTGCGGGCGCACTCGGCGGCGCTGATCGAAGCGGTGCTGCGTTACTACTTCAAACACGCCGAACTGACCATCGAGCAGTGCATCGAGCGTCGCGTCGAAATCCTCGACGAGCAGCGCAATCGCTTGGGCCGAGCCAACAGCCTGCTGGGCGAAGACCTGGTGCTGGGCGAGCACGTTCGCGACCGCAGCGGCAAATTCCGCATTCACATCCGCGAGCTCGACTGGCAACGCTTCCACGAATTCCTGCCGATCGGTTTCGGCTACCAGCCGCTCTGCGCGCTGGTGCGGTTCACCCTGCGTGACCCGCTCGATTACGACATTCGCCTGGTGCTGCGCCAGGAAGAAATCCGCGAACTGCGCATCGGTGAGCAGAACGCCTGTCGCCTGGGATGGACCAGTTGGCTCGGCCGCGAAAAAGCGGACGGCGTGGTGACCCTGGGCAGCAAAATTCATTAAGGACGTGAGACCAATGATCAACGTAGACCTGCAACAACTTATCCAGGCGCTGGACGCCGAAACCCGTCGTGACCTGGAAAGTTCGGCCGAACGCTGCGTCGCCCGTGGCGGCAGCAAGATCCTCGTCGAAGACTTGCTGCTGGGCTTGCTGGAGCGCCCGCAAGGGTTGCTCGCACGCGCGCTGCAAGACGCCGAAGTGGATGCTGGTGAGCTGAGCGCCGCGTTGCAATCGCGGGTCGAGCACAGCGCTTCGCGCAACCCGGTGTTTGCCCCGGAACTGGTGCAGTGGCTGCAAGACGCGTTGCTGGTGGCCAACCTTGAACTGGGCCAAAGCCAGGTCGAACAAGCCGCGTTGATCCTCGCGCTGTTGCGCAACCCGATGCGCTACGCCGGCAGCCGCTACCAGTCATTGCTGGCCAAGCTGAACATCGAGCGCCTGAAAGAGTTCGCCCTGTCGCAGAAAGAGCAACCGGCGACGGGCAAACCCGCTGTGCCCGGTGAATCGTTGCTGCAGCGCTTCACCCACAACCTGACCCAACAAGCCCGCGACGGCAAACTCGACCCGGTGTTGTGCCGCGATGGCGCGATCCGTCAGATGGTCGACATCCTCGCCCGTCGCCGCAAGAACAACCCGATTGTGGTCGGCGAAGCCGGTGTCGGTAAGACCGCCATTGTCGAAGGCCTGGCCTCGCGCATCGCGGCAGGTGAAGTGCCGCAAGTCTTGAAAGGCGTCGAGCTGCTGTCGCTGGACATGGGCCTGTTGCAGGCGGGCGCAAGCGTCAAAGGTGAATTCGAACGTCGCCTCAAAGGCGTGATCGACGAAGTCAAAGCCTCGCCGAAACCGATCATCATCTTCATCGACGAAGCTCACACACTGATCGGCGCGGGCGGCAACGCCGGCGGTTCCGACGCGGCCAATCTGCTCAAGCCAGCCCTGGCCCGTGGCGAGTTGCGCACCATCGCCGCTACCACGTGGGCGGAGTACAAGAAGTACTTCGAAAAAGACCCGGCCCTGGCCCGTCGTTTCCAACCGGTGCAACTGCACGAACCGACCGTCAGCGAAGCGGTGACCATCCTGCGTGGCCTGGCTCAGGTCTACGAGAAGAGCCACGGCATCTACCTGCGCGACGACGCGGTGGTTGCGGCAGCCGAGTTGTCTGCGCGTTACCTCGCTGGCCGTCAGCTGCCGGACAAAGCCGTCGACGTGCTCGACACCGCGTGCGCCCGCGTGCGCATCAGCCTCGCCGCCGCGCCGGAAAGCCTTGAACGCCTGCGTGGTGAACTGGCGGAAGGTGGCCGTCAGCGTCAGGCCCTGCGCCGTGATGCCGAGGCCGGTCTGCTGATCGATCACGAAGCGCTGGACGCTTTGGAAGATCGCCTGGCCGAAGCCGAAGATGAAAGGGTCGCCCTCGAAACCCTTTGGACCGAGCAGAAAGAACTGGCAGAGCGCCTGCTGGACCTGCGTCAGCAATTGGCCAAGGCTCGTGAGGTCGCTGCTGTCGAGCCAACCGTAACGGTTGAAGAGGACGCCGAAGGCACCGTTATCGAAACCCTTGAAGTGGCAGTGAACGAAACCCAAACCGTCGAAGCGCTGGAAGCCGCGCTCAACGAAACGCACAAAACCCTGACTGAACTGCAAGTCAAAGAACGTCTGGTGAGTTTCGAAGTCTGCCCGCGTCTGGTCGCCGAAGTGATCAGCGCCTGGACCGGCGTGCCGTTGGCGCAACTGGCCCGTGAGCACAACGCCAAGGTCGCGAGCTTCGCCACTGACTTGCGCACCCGCATCCGTGGTCAGGAACAAGCCGTTCACGCGCTGGACCGCTCGATGCGCGCCACCGCTGCCGGCCTGAACAAACCCGATGCACCGGTCGGCGTGTTCCTGCTGGTCGGCCCGAGCGGCGTCGGCAAAACCGAAACTGCACTGGCCCTGGCGGACTTGCTGTACGGCGGTGATCGTTTCATCACCACCATCAACATGTCCGAGTTCCAGGAGAAACACACCGTCTCGCGCCTGATCGGCGCGCCGCCGGGCTACGTCGGTTATGGCGAGGGTGGCATGCTCACCGAAGCCGTGCGCCAGAAACCGTACTCGGTGGTGCTGCTCGATGAAGTCGAGAAAGCCGACCCGGACGTGCTCAACCTGTTCTACCAAATCTTCGACAAAGGCGTGGCCAACGACGGCGAAGGGCGCGAGATCGACTTCCGCAACACGCTGATCCTGATGACCTCGAACCTGGGCAGCGACCGCATCGCCGAGCTCTGTGAAAACGGCGCGCGGCCGTCGGCCGAAGTTCTTGAAGAAACCATCCGCCCGGTGCTGAGCAAACACTTCAAACCGGCGCTGCTGGCGCGCATGCGTGTGGTGCCTTACTACCCGGTGGGTGGCCCGGTGCTGCGCGAGCTGATCGAAATCAAACTCGGCCGTTTGGGCGAACGCCTGAACCGTCGTCAGCTGGATTTCACGTACTCCCAGGACCTCGTCGATCACCTGGCCGAACGCTGCACCCAAAGCGACAGCGGCGCACGCCTGATCGACCATTTGCTCGACCTGCACGTGCTGCCGCTGGTGGCCGACCGCTTGCTCGATGCGATGGCTACGGGCGAAAGCCTCAAGCGTGTCCACGCGACGCTCGACGGCAACGCCAGCGTGACGTGCGAGTTCGCCTGAGGTGGGTGTGATGTTCACTCAAGTGCCGCAACCGTTGGTCTATGCCGAAGCCTTGTTGGCGCAGTTCGCCAGCTTGTCGCGCGCGGCGGACGGTGCTGCGCTGCTGGGTGACTTCGTGCGCGGCTTGGCCGAGCTCAGCGGTTGCGAGTTGACGCAGCTGTACCTGCTGGACGCGACTCACACGTGCCTGGGGATGAACGCCGAATGCCTGAACGGCATCCTGCAACCCCGGGAATCGGCGAGCCTGCCGGCGGATTACAACGGTGAACAACTGCTGCAATTCGCCCTGTGCCAGAACCGCGTGGTGTGTCTTAGCGAGCTGAGCGGCAGCCTGCACGAAACCAGTTTCCTGCCGCCTCAGGCCACGCCTTGGCAGTCACTGTTATGCGTGCCACTGGTCAATCAGCAGAAGGCCGTCGAAGGCTTGATATTGTGCGCCAGTCGCCGGCACATCGACCTGCAAGGCTTTGCCGATTCCCTCGGTCAACTCGGTTCGTTCGTGCTTGGCCAACTGCATTTGCTGCAACGTTTGCGTCAGCCGACCGGTGATACACGGCTGCCGGCGAAAGTCAGCGTCCCGAGCGCCAGCGGTTACGGTTTGATCGGCAAGAGCTCGGCCATGCGCCAGACCTATTCGCTGATCAGCAAAGTCCTGCACAGCCCGTATACCGTGCTGCTGCGCGGCGAAACCGGCACCGGCAAGGAAGTGGTCGCGCGCGCCATTCACGACTGCGGGCCGCGCCGTTCCCAGGCGTTCATCGTGCAGAACTGCGCGGCGTTCCCCGAGAACCTGCTGGAAAGTGAACTGTTCGGCTACCGCAAAGGTGCCTTCACCGGTGCAGATCGCGACCGTGCCGGGCTGTTCGACGCGGCCAACGGCGGCACCTTGCTGCTCGATGAAATCGGCGACATGCCGTTGTCCCTGCAAGCCAAGTTGTTGCGGGTTCTGCAGGAAGGCGAGATCCGTCCGCTGGGTTCCAACGACACCCACAAGATCGACGTGCGCATCATCGCCGCGACGCACCGGGATTTGTCGGTGCTGGTCAGTGAAGGCAAATTCCGCGAGGACTTGTACTACCGCCTCGCGCAATTTCCGATCGAGTTGCCGGCCCTGCGTCAGCGCGAAGGCGACATCCTCGACCTGGCCCGGCACTTCGCCGACAAGGCGTGCTCGTTCTTGCAGCGCGATGCGGTGTGCTGGTCCGATGCGGCGCTGGATCACCTGTCCGGTTACGCCTTCCCCGGCAACGTGCGTGAACTCAAAGGCCTGGTCGAACGCGCGGTGCTGCTGTGCGAGGGAGGCGAGTTACTGGCCGAGCATTTCTCTCTGCGCATGGAGGCCATGCCGGAAGACAGCAGCGGTCTGAACCTGCGCGAACGCCTGGAGCAAGTCGAACGCAGTCTGTTGCTCGATTGCCTGCGCAAAAACGACGGCAACCAGACCCTCGCCGCCCGCGAGCTCGGGCTGCCACGCCGCACGCTGCTGTACCGCCTCGGGCGCCTGAATATCAACCTCGGTGACTTCGATGGATAGGCAAACGACCGTCGACTTCACCTCATCCGCTTCTAACAGCGCCGCCCAAACGGGTCGGCGCTTTGTACTTTGTCTACCCCTGGAGACCCTCTGATGCCTGTTCGTCACTGGCAAGCCGTCCTGCTGACCCTCGTCGTTCTATGCGGCCTCGGCGGCTGTAGCGGCAATTACAAATACAACGACAACACCTATCGCCCATTGGGTGATCCGCAGGCGGTCAATCGCGGCAAGTGACCGCAAGGAGTATCACCATGGAACTGGTTTTCGAAATGCTCAACACCAAGCAGTTCGTGCCCACGGATTTGTGCCAGAAGACCTTCAAACAGGCCGGTGGCGTGATCGGTCGGGGCGAGGATTGCGACTGGATCATCCCGGACCGCAAGCGTCACCTGTCCAACCACCACGCGTTGATCAGCTACCGCGAAGGTACGTTTTTCCTGACCGATACCAGCAGCAACGGTATCCAGGACAGCGAAAGCGGCGCGCGCCTGCGCAAGGGCGAAGCGATGCGCATCGAGCACGGCAGTGTCTACGTGCTGGGTGACTTCGAGATCCGTGCGCGGCTGGTGCGCGACCCGGCAACCTTCGACGTCGAAGTCGGCCGTCCGCAAGCGGCAGGCAGCATCATTCCTGATGACGCGTTTCTCGATCTCGACCCGCTCAATGCCCTCGATCAGCAAGAACGCGTGTATTCGGAAATCGACGAACTGATCTCGCCGAGCACGACCCTCTCAGACACCCGTCAGCGCGCCGACTATGCGCGCATCGACATGGAAAGCCTGATGGTGCCGGAGCTGATCAACGCCCCGGCAGAGCCAGCACCCGCGCCACCGCCCAAAGCGGTCGAGCGTCAGAGTGAAGGTTTCTGGGAGCACTTCGGTGCGGCGCTGGGCGTGGACCTCAAAGGCCTCGACCACGACGCCCGCGAAGCGCTGGCGCTGAACGCTGCACGCCTGCTCAAGCAAAGCGTCGGCGGTTTGCAGCAGAGCCTGCGCACTCGCAGCGAACTGAAAAACGAACTGCGTCTGGCCCAGACCACCGTGCAAGGGACCCAAAAGAACCCGCTCAAATTTGCCGTCGATGCCGGCGAAGCGTTGGGCATTTTGTTGCAGCCGAACAAGCCGGGCCAATTGCCGGCCGAGCAGGCGATCTCCCGTGCGTTCCGCGATTTGCAGGCGCATCAGGTGGCCTTGCTGACCGCCAGTCGCGCTGCCGTTCGCGGCACGCTGGAGCACTTTTCGCCACAGCAATTGACCCTGCGTTTCGAGCGCGACAACAAGCCGTTGCTCGCCACGTCCGGCAGTCGCTGGAGAGCTTACGGTCGTTATCACCAGGCCCTGCGTCAGGACGATGACTGGAGCGAGCGCCTGCTGGCCCGCGACTTCGCTCAGGCCTACGAAGAACAGATCCGCCTGATTTCCACCCTTCACACCGACCACCAAGGATGATGCGCATGTCTCGCTGCTCGACCGCTTTTTTCAAGACGCTGACGGCGTTCGCGGCCCTGGTGCTGCTGGCCGGCTGCTCGTCGCTGTCGCCGTATTCCCATGTCACCAAGCTCAACCTGAAACTGACCGCCAGCGATCAGTTGAACCCGGACCTCAACGGGCGTCCATCGCCGATCGTTGTGCGTCTGTTCGAGCTCAAGCATCCGGTGACGTTCGAGAACGCTGACTTCTTCAGCCTGTACGAGCGCGCCAAGGAATCCCTGGCCCCGGACCTGGTGGCCAGCGAAGAAATTGAACTGCGCCCCGGTGAAACCGTGGAGATGAAACTCAGCGTGGAGGAGGGCAGTCGCTACGTCGGCATCCTCGCCGCCTACCGCGATCTGCCGGAAACCAAATGGCGCTACACGGTGCAAGTCACCCCGGTGGAAGTCACCGACGCTGATCTGACCCTCGACCAGGCTGGTATTCGCAACAGCAACGAAACGCTCGCCAAGGCGGATGACTGATCATGAATTCCCATAAAGTGATTTGGCAGGAAGGCATGCTGCTGCGCCCGCAGCACTTCCAGCACAACGATCGCTACTACGACCACCAGATGAAGACCCGCACGCAGTTGCTGGGCAGCTACACCTGGGGCTTCCTGAACCTGGACATCGACTTGCAGTTCCTCAACATGGGCAAACTGGTGATCAGCCAGGCCTCGGGGATTCTGCCGGACGGCAGCCTGTTCGAGCTCGGCGGCAACACCGAGCCGCTGGCCCTCGACGTGCCGCCGAACACCGGTCATACGCCGATCTACCTGGCGCTGCCACTGGTCACCGGTAACCACATCGAGTCGCGTCGTCCGGAGCAATCCGACGTGCTGGCGCGCTATACCGCGTACGAAGCGGAAGTGGCCGACTCCAACGCCGGCGACGACTCCGCCAGCCAGGTCAGCTGTGGTCGCCCGGACTTCAAACTGTTGCTCGGCGAGCAGCAGAGCGACCAGGCCTACGTGAAACTGAAGATCTGCGAAGTGCTCGACACCACGCCCGACGGCGTGATCAGCCTCGACCCGGACTTCGTGCCGACCTACATCCAGGCGCATTCGTCCAGCTACCTGCTGTCGTGCCTGAAAGAAGTGATCAGCATGCTCGGCCACCGGGGCGACACCATCGCCGAGCGCATCCGCTCGAACGGCAAAGTCGGTGGCGCGGAAGTCGGCGACTTCATGATGCTGCAACTGATCAACCGCACCGAACTGCTGCTGCGCCACTACCTCGGCCTGGAGCAGGTTCACCCGGAAGAGTTGTACCGCACGCTGCTGACCATGCTCGGCGACTTGGCTACGTTTTCCAGCGACAGCAAACGCCCGCGTCTGGACAGCCGTTATCAGCACAGCGACCAGGGCGCGAGCTTCCGCAAACTGATGGAAGCGATTCGTCAGGTGCTGTCGATGGTGCTCGAACAGCACGCCATCGAACTGGTCCTGCAAGCGCGCCAGTACGGGATCATCGTCTCGCCGTTGCACGACCACAAACTGCTGGGCTCGGCCTCGTTCGTGCTCGCCGCCAGTGCCAACTGCGACTCCGAAGAACTGCGCCATCGCTTGCCGGCGCACCTCAAGGTCGGCCCGGTGGAGCGCATCCGCCAACTGGTCAACCTGCATCTGCCGGGCATCAAGGTCAAACCGTTGCCGGTGGCCCCGCGGCAGATCGCGTTCCACTCCAACAAAACCTATTTCATTCTCGAACTCAGTTCCGAAGACCTGGCACAACTTGAGCGCTCCGGCGGCTTCGCGTTCCACGTGTCCGGCGAATTTGCCGAGCTTGAACTGAAATTCTGGGCCATCAGGAACTGACTGACATGATCAAGGACATGGAACACAACCAGGACGATAAAACCGTCCTGCTCGACCGTCAGGGCCACGGCCCGGCGCAGAGTCCGCTGACCGATTTCGCCGCACCGCCGCGTTTTGAACAGCTCGAAGAACGGATGATCTACGCCGCGCGTTTGCGCCCGGCCGAAGCGTTCAACATCAGCCTCAATTCGCTGGTGGCCGCGGCCTCCGATCTGTTGTCGGAAGTGGTGCGACTCAAGCACAGCGACACCCGCGAAGACATGTACGCGCTCAATGAGCGACTGACCGCCGGGCTGAAACTGTTTGAAGTGCGTGCCCTGCACAACGGCGCCGAAAGCAGCCAGGTGATGGCTGCGCGTTACGTGCTCTGCACCGTGGTCGACGAAGCCGTCGTGACCACGCCGTGGGGCAACGAAAGCGAGTGGTCGCAGATGAGCCTGCTCAGCAGCTTCCACAACGAAACCTTCGGCGGCGAGAAGTTTTTCCAGCTGCTGGATCGCCTGTCGAAAAACCCGGTCAAGCACCTGCCGATGCTGGAGCTGATGTACCTGTGCCTGTCGCTGGGCTTCGAAGGCAAGTACCGCGTGCAAGCCCGCGGCATGCTCGAGCTCGAAGGCATCCGCGACGCCTTGTATCGCCAGATTCGCCAACTGCGCGGCGACGTGCCTCGGGAACTGTCGCCCCATTGGGAAGGCTTGAACGATCAGCGCCGCAGCCTGGTGCGCATCGTGCCGGCGTGGATGGTGGTGCTGTTCACCGTGGTGTGCCTGGTGGTGATGTATTCGGGCTTCGCCTGGGTATTGGGCGAGCAACGCGAAACCGTTCTGCAACCTTATCAGCAGCTAGATCCGGCCGCGGTTCAGCCGCAGTCGCAGCCGTAAACAGGGACGTGTGATGAAAAAGTTTTTCAAGAAAGTCGGCGCATTCTTGCGTCAGACCTGGGTCTGGACCTTGCTGCTGGTGCTGTTCGTCGCGCTGCTGGTGTGGTTCGTCGGGCCACTGCTGGCAGTCGATGACTACAAATTCTGGGAAGGTTCGACCTCCCGCCTGCTGACCATCAGTGTGCTGTTCCTGATCTGGGGCCTGACCATGGTCTTCGTCAGCTGGCGCGCTGGCGTACGCAAGAAAGCCATCGAAGACACCGAAGACGGCCAGGACCGTATCCGTCGTGAAGAGCTGATCGACGAAGAGCAGAAAGAGCTTCGCGTACGCTTCAAGGATGCGTTGAAAACCCTGAAGACCTCGAGCCTCTATCGCGGTCGCAGCGAGCGCTGGCGCAGCGATTTGCCCTGGTACTTGCTGATCGGTCCACAGGGCAGCGGCAAGACCAGTTTGCTGGACTTCTCGGGCCTTGAGTTTCCGATCAACAAACTCGACCGCAAACTGACCCGCGACACCCTCGGCACCCGTCATTGCGACTGGTACTTCGCCGACCACGGTGTGCTGATCGACACCGCCGGACGTTACCTGACCCAGCCGGATGCCGAAGTCGATGGCAGCGCCTGGAACACCTTGCTCGACCTGCTGCGCAAGCGTCGCCGCAACCGTCCGTTGAACGGCGTGCTGGTGACCATCCCGGTGGAAACACTGCTGGGCGGCAGCGAGCAAGAGCTCGACACCCTGGCCCGCCAGGTGCGTGCGCGTCTGCAAGACGTGCATCAAAAGCTGCACGTCGATGTGCCGGTTTATCTGGTGCTGAGCAAGGCTGACAAGCTGCTCGGTTTTGACGAGTTCTTCGATCAACTGACCCGTGAAGAAAGCGATCAGGTGCTAGGCACCAGCTTCCGTAAAGAGCAGAGCGGCACCGATGTGGCTGTGTTGCGCAGCGAGTTCGAAGAGCTGCTGCGTCGCCTGAACAGCCAAGTGATCATGCGCATGCACCAGGAGCGCGACACCCAGCGCCGTGGCCGCATCCTCGACTTCCCGCATCAACTGGGGCAGATCGGCGAGCGCTTGTGCCTGTTCGTCGACATGGCGTTCACCGGCAACCGCTACCAGCGTGTCAGCCAGTTGCGCGGTTTTTACCTGACCAGCGCACCGCACCTGACTCAAGAGATGGACCAGGCCACCGCCGGCATCGGCGCCAATCTGGGCATGAACGCTGGCGTGCTGCCGACCTTGCGCAGCGGCCGTTCGCGCTTCATTCACCACTTGCTCAGCCGGGTGATTTTCCCCGAGGCCGATCTGGCCGGTCTGGACAAGCGTGAACGCAGCCGCATCCATTGGGGCCAACGCGCCCTGTACGTAGGCGCATTGGCGGCGCTGGCACTGTTCGGCATGCTGTGGGCGGGCGGATTCTCGGCCAACTACGAGCGTCTGGAAAACCTGCGCAACCTGGCCCAAAACTGGACTCAACAGCGCTCGGCCCTGACCGCGCGTGATGATTCCATGGCGGTGCTCAAGACCCTCGACACCAGCTACGCGGCGACTCAGGTCTTCCCGAAAAAAGGTGACGTGTCGTACCACGAACGTGGCGGCCTGTACCAAGGCGAAGAGGTCAATCCGGTGGTCAAGGAGGCCTACGAGCGTGAGCTTGAAGCGCAACTGCTGCCGAAGGTTGCGACGCTGCTGGAAGGGCAGATCCGCGCCAACATGAAGGACCGCGAACGCCTGCTCAACAGCCTGCGTGCGTACCTGATGTTGAACATGAAAGACCGTCGCGACGGTCCGTGGCTCAAGGATTGGGTCGCTACCGAATGGTCCCAGCGTTACGCCGGCAACACCGCCGTGCAGAACGGTTTGAACACGCACTTCGAGCGTTTGCTGAAGCAGCCGTTTATCTACCCGTTGAACGATCAACTGGTAGCTCAGGCGCGTCAGGTCCTGCGCAGCGAATCGTTGGCCAACGTGGTTTACCGGATGCTGCGCGAGCAGGCTCGCAACCTCCCGGAATACCGTTTGAGCCAACACATCGGTCCGCAGGCTTCGCTGTTTGTCGGCACCGAGTACGTGATCCCGGGTTTCTACACCCAACAGGGTTATCAGCAGTACTTCTCGGTTCAGGGCTCTGCGCTGGTCACCGATATCCTGCGTGACAACTGGGTGCTGGGCGAAGGCTCGGGCATCAGCGGCATGGACTTGCGTCGCTTGATGGTCGAACTGGAGCAACTGTACTTCCGCGACTACGCCAACTTCTGGAGTGAAGCGGTCGGCCAGGTTGCCTTGCCACCGATCAACGACGCCGGTGAAGGCGCCGAGCAATTGGCTGGTCTGACGTCCGCCAACTCCCCGGTGCTGCAACTGCTGGTGGAAGTGCGTGAGAACACCCGGTTCCCGGTGATCGCCGACAGTGCTGATGAAGCTGCCGAGGCTGCTGACAAACTGGGCGAGAAGGGCGGCAAGCTCGGCAAACTCGCTGCTGCCGCTGCTGATAAAGCGTCGGACATGGCGAAGAACCTGCCGGACACCGCGAAGAAATCCCTGCAACGTCGCTTCGAACCGCTGCACCGTTTGCTGGATGACAACAACGGCCCGGCCGCTGATTTGACCCCGGCCCTGACGGCGCTCAACGACCTGCAACTGCAACTGGCGAGCCTCGCTCGTGCCAGTGCGCCGGAACAGGCTGCGTTCGAAATGGCCAAGACCCGCATGAGCGGCCAGCGTGATGCGCTGAGCAACTTGCGCAATGCCTCGAACCGTCTGCCGCGTCCGGTCAGCGTGTGGTTCAACGTACTGGCTGAAGACACCTGGCGTCTGGTGCTGAACGATTCCTACCAGTACCTGAACCAGCGTTATCAGAGCGAGCTGTACAGCTTCTATGGCAAGGCGATCAACAAGCGTTACCCGTTCAGCGCCCACAGCACCAGCGACGTTGCGATCAGCGACTTCCGCGAGTTCTTCAAGGCCCAGGGCATCAACGACCGCTTCTTCGAGACCTACATGCGTCCGTTCGTGAGTGGCGATCCAGGCAACTACCGTCTGCGCAGCATCGACGGTCACAGCATGCCGATCTCCAAGGTCTACCTCGACCAGATGGCCGCCGCCCAAGTGATTCGCCAGAGCTTCTTCTCGATCAATCCGGCCGAACCGCAAGTGCAGTTCAAACTGGAGCCGTACACCCTCGACCCGGCTGTCAGCCGTTCCGAGTTCAAGTTTGGCGACAAGACCATCGAATACCGTCACGGCCCGATCGTGCCGGTGTCGTTCAAATGGCCGACCGATGCTGAAGACGGTCGCACCAGCCTGGTCCTCGACAAAATGGCCGGCCGCCCGATCGGTATCGAAAAGAACACCGGCCCATGGTCGCTGTTCCGTCTGTTCGACCTGATGCAGACCGAGTACCTGAGCGGTCGTGATGTGTTGGTGCTCAAAGCTGATGTAGGCGGCCTGCGCGCCAACTACTTGCTGTCGAGCCAGCGCACACCGAACCCGTTCGACATGGGCGTGCTGCGTACCTTCCGTATGCCGGTGCAGCTCTGATGCTGGTTGCCAGTCCCTGGCGCAGCGCTGCGCGTACCGATCCGGGCAAGGTTCGGGCGCGCAACGAAGATGCTTTCCTGGACTGCCCACAGCAGGGGCTGTGGGTGGTCGCGGACGGCATGGGCGGTCATCAGGGTGGCGACATCGCCAGCCAGTTGATCGTCGCCAGCCTGGCGGAATTGCCGGTGCAGGATGATTTTGACGAACGACTCAAAGGCATTCGCCAGTGCCTGCACTGGCTCAACCGTCGCTTGGGTCAGGAGTTGACCGTCACCGCCGGGCGCCACGACAGCATCATGGGCAGCACCGTGGTGGCGCTGCTGGTGGAAGGTAATCGCGCGGCCTGCATCTGGGCCGGCGACAGCCGTTGCTATCTGTGGCGCGGCCAGCGTTTGTATCAGCTGTCCAAGGATCATTCGCTGCAACAGCAACTCATCGACGAGCAACACATGAGCATCGAGGACGCCCGTGCGCATCCTTCGGCCCATGCCCTGACCCGTGCGGTCGGGGCCGCCGATGTGCTGACTCTGGACGTGCTCGAACTCGAGGTTTACCCCGGCGATACGTTTCTGTTGTGCAGCGATGGTTTGTACCAGGGGCTGAGCACCGATGCCTTGGGCAACGCCCTGAGCCTGACCGCGCCGCACGTTGCGCTGGAGCGTCTGTTCGACGGCGCTCTGCGCGGCTCGGCGCGGGACAACCTGACTGCTGTGGTGATCCGACAATGACTCAACTCATGCCGCCGCTCGACGACCTGCCGGTGACCGACGAGGAAGCCAATAACCTGACTTACTTTGCGTTCGCCAAAGCGCATAAAGCAGAGCCCGCCCTGGCGCCGACAAGGGCCAGCATCGGTGAAATGCCGGACGTACTCGCGGGCCGTTACCGCATCGAGCGCCTGCTCGGTGCCGGCGGCATGGGCGCGGTTTACCGCGCACGGGATCTGCTGAGTGAGCAGTTCGGCGATCCCGACCCCTACATCGCGCTGAAAATCCTCAGCGAAGAATTTGCCGAATCGCCGGACGCCAGCGCCCTGCTCTACAGCGAGTTCGCCCTGACCCGACGACTGCGCCACGACAACGTGCTGCGTTTGCACAGCTTTGAAGTGGACACCGATTGCCAGCGCGCCTTCATCACCATGGAACTCATGCGTGGGCTGACCCTGGACAAATTACTCTGCGAGCGTCCGCTGGGCCTGCCGTGGAAAGAACTGCGCGACATCGCGCTGCCGCTGCTCGACGCGCTGGCCTTCGCCCACGCTCGCGGCGTGCTGCACGGTGACATGAAGCCGAGCAACGTGATGCTCAGCGAAGAAGGCGTGCGCCTGTTCGACTTCGGTCTGGGCCAGGCCGAGGAGGGCATCTTGCCCGGCCTGCCACACCTGAGCCGCAACCGCTTCAACGCCTGGACCCCCGGCTACGCCGCCCCCGAACTGCTCGAAGGCCAACCGCTGACTGCCAGTGCGGATGTCTATGGCGTGGCCTGCGTGTTGTACGAATTGGCGGGCGGCAAACACCCGTTCCGCCGCCTGCCCTCGACCGAGGCCCGCGACGGCCACCTCGAACGCGAGCTGCACGCCCCCAGGAATTTACCGAAACACTGCTGGCCAGCCCTGCGAACGGCGCTGGCTTTCGATGCGGCCAAGCGCACCATCACCGCCGCACAACTGCGTGACGCCATGGGCGCCACTTCGTCTTTGCTGCAACGCCTGCGACTTCGGGCGTAACGGATGACTACCGAACAGGGAGCAAGCAATGTTCAACCCAGCTAACGAAACCCACTTCAGCCTGACCGTCGAAGACTATGTAGGCGACCTGCAAGTGCTGTCGTTCACCGGCACCGAAGGCATCAGCCAGCCGTATCGCTTCGACCTGGAGCTGGTCAGCGAAAACCCCGATCTGGACCTGGAAAAGCTCCTGCACATGCAGGCTTTTTTGGCGTTCGATCCGCAGGGTAGTGGCATCCACGGCCAGATCTACCGCGTCGCCCAAGGTGACGCTGGCAAACGCCTGACCCGCTACAAAATCTCCCTGGTGCCGCAACTGCAATACCTGCACCACCGCACCAATCAGCGCATCTACCAGCAGATGTCCGCACCGAAAATCATCGCGCTGATCCTCGACGAGCACGGCATCAAGGGCAACGCCTACAACTTCCAGCTCAGCCAGCCCTGCCCGGACCGCGACTACTGCGTGCAGTACGACGAAACCGACCTGCATTTCGTCCAGCGCCTGTGCGAAGAAGAAGGCATTCACTACCACTTCCAGCACAGCGCCAAAGGTCATCTTTTGGTATTCGGCGATGACCAGACAGTGTTCCCGAAACTCGGCCAGCCCACGGCGTATGTGCAAGGCAGCGGTATGGTCGCCGACGAGCCGGTAATCAAAGGCTTCAAGTTGCGCCTGGAAACCCGCACCGGTCGCGTCACCCGCCGCGACTACGACTTCGAAAAACCACGCCTGCAACTTGAAGCCGCCTACAAACCCGAGGCGCAAAGCGACGCGCCGGACCTCGAAGACTACGATTACCCCGGCCGCTTCATCGACCGTGCGCGCGGTAAATTCCTCAGCCAACGCGCCCTGGAACGCCACCGCGCCGACTACCGCCAGGCCGAAGGCTTTGGTGACCAAACCCGCCTGATCAGCGGCCACTTCCTGGAACTCTCCGACCACCCACGCCAAGAGTGGAACGACCTCTGGCTACTGACCGAAATCTTCCACGAAGGCAAACAGCCGCAAGTCCTCGAAGAGTCGGTCACCAGCGACACCACCGACCACAAGGATGACTTCCACCAGGGCTACCGCAACCGCTTCCTCGCCACCCCGTGGGACGTGTTCTACCGCCCGGCGCTGGAACACCCGAAACCGCGTGTGCTCGGCAGCCAGACCGCCATGGTCACCGGCCCCAAAGGTGAAGAGATTCACTGCGACCAGTACGGCCGCATCAAGGTGCAATTCCACTGGGATCGCGAAGGTTTGGCTGATGACAAAACCAGCTGCTGGATGCGCGTCTCCTCCAGCTGGGCCGGCGACCGCTACGGCGCCATTGCTATCCCGCGCATTGGCATGGAAGTGCTGGTGACCTTCCTTGAAGGGGATCCTGATCAGCCGCTGGTGACCGGTTGCCTGTACCACAAGGAAAACCTCGTTCCCTACGATCTGCCGGCGAACAAGACTCGCAGCGTGTTCAAAACCCTCAGTTCACCGGGTGGCGGCGGGTTTAATGAGCTGCGGATTGAGGACAAGAAAGGGGCGGAACAGATATTCATCCATGCCCAGCGGGATTGGGATGAAAACATTGAGCATGATCAGGAGATTCGCGTGGGTAACGAACGCCACGACACGGTAGAGAAGAACACCTACACCGAACTGAAGGCTGAAGAGCATCGGACCACGATAGCTGATCGCAAGACTGAAGCGCGGCTGGATGACCACCTGACGATTGGGCAGAACCAGCATGTGAAGCTGGGGACTGCGCAGCTGACTAGCGTTGGGAAAGAGATTCATCTTAAGGCTGGGGCGAAGATTGTTATTGAGGCTGGGATGGAGCTGACAGTAAAAGCAGGTGGCAGCTTCATCAAGCTCGATGCTGGCGGGATTACCGTGGTTGGGCCGGTGATCAAAATCAACGCTGGCGGTTCGGCTGGATCGGGGACCGGTATCGGGATTAAACCGCCGGTGCTGCCGGGGGCTGCGGATAAGGATAAGGTGGGGAGTTTGATGGATCAGGCGTTGGGGAATGCGGTGCCACCTCCTCCGCCAGAATCCGAGAAAAAGAGCTTCCGAATTCAGATGAAACGTCCATATGACAAAAAAGGCATCGCAGGACAGCCCTATGTGTTGGAAGTGGACGGCGTAGCTTATAAAGGCACGACTTCTGGTGATGGGTTTGTAGATCAGCCAGTGCCGCCCGATGCGAAAAAAGGAAAACTTACGTTTTATCCGTTTGGCACAGAATCGCAGCCATGGGTATGGGAGCTGGATTTAAAAGCGCAGCCGGAAGCCTCGGATGTCAAAGGGCTTCAATCGCGCCTTAAAAACCTCGGCTTCTATGATGGGAAAATCGATGGTGAAAATGGACCAAAAACTAAGTACGCCACTCGTTGCTTCCACCGTTCATGTGAGTTGTCAGACAAAGATTATCTTTCTTCCAGTGATGTTAAACGTCTCGAAGAACAGCATATTGCATAAGGGAGTAGGCAATGATTTACGGGAATTTTGATCTCCGTCGCAAAGATCACGACGGTAAACCCGCGCAGAATACACCTCCGTGTTGGGGGGGGGATCAACAATCCCCCGGTTACCGTCGCCAACGCGGAAACAGCTGTGGCAACTTCCGGAACCAGCGCGGCTTTGGCTGTGCCAGAACACGTGAGAAAGCTTCAAGAGGACCTGATTAGCTTAGGGTTTTCTGTTCTCGGAAAACCCACAGGGGATTTTGGATCTAGAACCGAATGGGCCGTCCGGGAATTTCAGATATATGCCTCAATGACACAAGTTGCGTGTGTGAGAGATGACAAAAAAGGCCAGCTCCTGTTGGATCAGGCCGGGTCTCCTGTGCGAGTAAATAACTTGGACGTCTACTATGATGGCTCGGCAGGTACTGTCGCTAAGGCCGGAAAGACTCCGGCCGTTAGCGGAACTACTGTGGGGCCTGTAAGTTATTATGTTGATAGTCTTAAGTCAGTAGCGAATGCTGCAAAATATACTGGTCCGATAAGTGGTGTGGTAAATGAGAAAACCAGAGCCGCGATAGAACATTGGTTGGACAATGACTATAGATGCCCTGTTGTTTTTGAGGCCTGGAAGATAACTGCGGGGGCTAGGGTTGATTTGGCTCCTAAAGGTTGCAATATATGGGCTCACGATAGCTTTGTCGAAGGACCGCCCAGAGTTGTAGTTAGGGACTTCAGTAGTTACTTTTCTTTCCCTAATGGTCGCGCTCAAACGGAATACCACGCAGTGGGTTACTATCAGAGCGGTACCTATGGTGGGCCAAATGCGGGAAAAACGCATAGTTGGTCATCTCAGACTGAAATGACGGTAGAAAATATAACTGGCTCACCTTTTAATCAGGCGCAAGTTAATAGCCCGACCCTGTCGACTTATCGAACGATAAGGGTGGTTGCGGAGGCAGAATGTTTTGGTCGTTTTGACGTACTAAATGCTTGGGATAATGCTCTCATTTCTGGCGGCCCCTGCCATTGGACCATGGGTAATTTTGGAGCAAACGCTTACGGAAAGGGTGAGTTTGTTGGCTTTATGGCATTTCTAAAAAATCATAATCCAGAAATCTTCAAAAAAGTATTTGGTGATTTTGGTTTATATCCAGCTAAAGAATGGAGTAACCCTAGCCTGTATGACTCGAATACTATGACCTACGCCGGCTGGGTAAAGCTTACTAATGATTCTTATGCGATTTCCCAATCGACTCATGCTGACAGTGAATTTACGGGTTTAGGTGACTCCCAGGATGAGGCTCACTATTTAAAGACATGGCATTGGTTTTATCGCTTGAGTATGGCTGCTCGCACTATTCCTGGATATAGGGCTGCAATGTGGTCCATGGCCAAGCTTCGACTCAAGGAAATATTGACTGACCCCATTGGCTTCCAAGTTGGTGGGGCAACGGTTAACAGTACTATAGGAAATATCTACACTTCCGAAAAGGCAGTAGCCATACTTCTGCGCTGGCATGTTTGGCGTCCTTCTCATGTTGTTGGTGATCCCCCAAATAACAGGCTTCGCGCTGTCCTTCAAAGTACAATAAACGGTTCCACAGGGATAAATTGGCAGCTGCCGATTGCTAGCTGGGGAGCCGCGCACGAATCGGCATTAACGGCAAAATTGTTTACGGCTTTAGAGGCGCTGAACAATACGATTACTGGAGCCATAATTTTTGGTGCCAGTGAAGCTCAAGGCTCGGTTAGAACTGGTCGAAATACGTTTGTCTTGGAGAATTAATATGAAGTATTTTTTCGTGTTTGCTTTCTTTGCTACTGCTGTTCACGCTGCCCCTGTAGATGTCTGTTATCCCACGGAAGGGCCTAAGCATTTTTTGTCCCAATGGACCGAGAATTCACGCACAACCGATATGCTTTCACGGGTTGAGGGGGAGAAGTTTTCAATTGAGGAAGGGAAAATCGTCTATAACGAAGACTTCAATGGTGATGGAGTGAAGGACTTTATTTTTCTTTCATATTCTAGTGCAGGTTCTAGTGGTGATTTTACTTACGGATTTTTGGTTCAGTGTCAAGGTTTTTTGAGGAATGTGGGAGGTGACTACTTTGCAGATGTAAAGGTTCTAGATAGCCATCCAGAGAATATTCCATATAAAGACATTCAAATCTATTCTTATAATAGAGATAAGCAAGATCAAATTATGCACAGAGATGGAAAGCCGCTGACTACTCCCCATCTTTGGCGCTTCAATCCAGAAACGAAGCTGTATGAAGGCGAGTCAAGATAAGTGAGGTTAAAGGGAAGTAAAAAGGTGACGGATTTATTTATGAAGTAGGTTTGGCTTTAGATAAATAAATCTGTCCCCATTGTCGGTCCCATTGTTTGGCAGAGGCGTACCCGAATGCTTCGACTGATAGTACTATCGCTTTTTATCTACAGCGGTGCGGCGTGGTCTAACCCCGTAGAACATAAGCTATTATGCAAGGATGCTGACCAAGATTCCGATTCAGCAGTTGGTTTGGTTCTCTCTTTCGAAGGGGCGACTTTTTCCCTTAAAAATCCTGATCGCGGGTGTCGGTCTGATTATGTCTATAGAGAGGCGTCAGATGAACCTAGCAATTCCGTCATTTTTTCTTATCCAACCAGTGATGATATGGGGCTTAATGCTCAAATCATGATTTTTTCTGCTTCAGCTAAAGACGGTGAAGCTAACTATATTGGATCTATTCCTGCTAGCGCCTCTGAGTTGCAGGGCGGGAGCTACAAAGATATTCAGCAATCTGGTGGCTCAATATACGAAAGTATTTATCGTGTTGATGGTGTTAAAGTTTTGACTTTGACGCCAAGCAAGGAATTGATCATTTCCAATGAGCAATGTGTCTATAAAGAAAGAAGCAGTAGTGTTTGTCAGAAAATGCGGGGTAGCTTTAAACACCCTGTGTGTGTTTTTAACTACGGTGAGCGTAAAGTTCTTGCCGATGCGAATGAATGTGTGGATATGAGCGAGAACCTTTAAAGTAGCAGAAAAAGGGGGCGGATTTATTTGTAAAGTAGGTTTGGCTTTCGATAAATAAATATGTCCCCAGTTTTAAATTAAATGGAATTAATACCAATGGTCAAAAATATAATTTTCTTGGCATGCTCAGCATTTTTTGTATCTGGCGTTGCTACCGTTCAAGCAGAACCGTTCTATTCCGCGAAGATATTACAAGCCGACTATTCTGCGGCCCCTAACTTGAGATTGATAATTAGAATTCAAGATGTAGAAACGGGAAGTAATGAGCCGAGCGGCTCTACTCGAGCGGACTGTATGCGTGCTAGCAAGTCAGCTGCTCAGCCTGGGCCAAACCCTTGCTTTTCTTTCGAACTGGATGAGGGAAATGGAAATGTCAGTGTTTTAAAGCAGACTCTGCTAAATGATCCGCAGCGGGGAAGCGACCCAATTTATATTGAGTTGCTTTACAAGTCGGAGCAGACAAAAAATCAATATGGGTGGTTTGATAATAAAACGGTCAAGCTAAGAGTTGATGACAATAATGGATTGAATAATTGGGATGCGGATCTACCTCAGAGTTTACCTCAAGTCAAAATAGCGCAAGAGAGCGATATTTATCAGTTGGTTTTGGCTGATGCGGATGCGCTGCTTAATTCGGCTTACCATGATAAGGCAAATCGTTTAAGTGACGAAAAAAGAACCGCGTTTCGTGAGGTTCAACGAGCTTGGATGAAGCTTCGGGACCTCGAGTGCGTAAAGTCTATATATGGTGAGCAATCTGCTAGTTGCTTGATTCGTCTGACCCTTGATCGTGCCAGGCAAATCGCGGTTGCTCCGCCATCAAAGTAGCTGAAGTAAACTTATGAGCAAAGGGGGGCGGATTAATTTGTTGCGCTCCACGACTTTGATCTTGGTGGGGAGCTTAAATAGATCTGTCCCGTTGGTTGAAAAATTTATTTGATGGCTGATTCAATGAAAAATATATATTCGCTCCCTAAGTTTTTGTTATTGGCTCTGTCGCTGTTTAGCTCAATCGCACATTCAGCGAGTTTCGACTGCGGCAAAGCTTCAACGGAAGTAGAACGAAAAATTTGTAGCTCTCCTTCTTTGTCCGTAATGGATGAAAAGCTGAGTGAGGTCTTCAAACCGTTAAAGAATCGCCGGGCTTTTCAAGTTATTGAAAGTGATTGGCTTGAATCAGAGCGTAACTCTTGTGAGTCAATGGAATGTTTAGAAGATGCTTATGTTCAGCAGATTCGCTTCCTGACTCCGATTTCAGTGACGCCTAGGCCGACTCAAAAAGACATTAAATTGATGTCGGGCGATAAAGCGTATACGCAGTTTGATCGTTCATGGAAGGTGGTTGATTTAGCATGGCTTCCCAATGAAAAAGGCGTTCTTGAGCGTTTTATAATTTCCGCTGAAACAATCTCAGACATGCTGCATGTCATCGTATTTGAAGGGCATTTTGATGCATCAATGATTGCGTACCGGGGGAATTTGTATGAGTACGTTGATCGCAACGACAGGCCAATAGTACACGCGATTGCAAAAGATATTGGCTTTGACGGTGCGCTGAGATTGGGTGCGAACGACGAAGGAAAGAGGTTTTCGGGAATTTTAGATGGATCTTTTTACTATCGACAGCAGATCTCGAAAAACCAGTTGCGAGGGATGGTGTATAAACTCGGTTCCAAGCTGCCGCCGGCGGAGAGTAGTTTGTTATTTCAACAGTGGCCAAATACTGATGAAAATGCTGTTAGTGGTTTGACTTTCGGTTGGGGTGGTGAATATGGAAAACTGCAGGCGTATTATTCACACACTTCTGGATATGAAACGGTTGCTCCAGTTGGTCAGCCGGAGGTCGGTTGGAATATTTATAATCCGATTTGGAGCAAGTCACGGCCGGTATTTTATTTCAAGAATGGTGATGAAACTATCTGGCGTGCCAATGTTGCCGATAAGACTCTGACAAAAATTGCGGCAGCCAGTGATAAAAATATTGTCCAGAATCCTACACCTATCGATATTAACGGTCGCGAAGCAGTCGTTTATCTAGATGGGTATACGCTGGAAATGGCTATCGCGCCGGATGAGTAGTGACAGTTTAAAAGAATGTCTTCTAAAGTTTGTTGCTGAGTTTTTTCATGAATAAGTATTTTGTTCTAGTGCTATTTGGCGTGCTGGTTTGTGGTTTGCCTCCTTTAGGGGCTGATGCATTTGCTCAAGATGCATGTGTTGATATCGCTACGAACTCCCAGGGTGAAAGATGTTCTGTGAGTGCCAAGGCTGCTGCGGATGCGCAGTTGAATACCAGTTACCAAGAATTGATGGTGCGGCTTGAAGGCGGCTATCAGACCGACCCGGTTCTAGCTGCGGAACACAAGGCAAAGGTTCAAGAGGCTCAGCGCGCCTGGATCAAACTGCGTGATGCCGATTGTCAGATTGATGCGTTGGAGGTAGAGCCGGGCTCGTCGACACATGTGACCGCCGTGAACAATTGCATCGCCGCCATGAGCCATGAACGGTCAGTTTTTCTGGACAATATCGCGTCCGATAGCGGGAGTGGTTCGGCAATTGGGCGCGGCTCGTGTCCTTCGCAAGAGTTCGCCCAGTTTCTGCCCGCATTTTCCGTTAACGCCGAATCGCAAAAGCGGCTAACGGCGCAGGCTGTGAAGCTATTGGTGTTAAAGGGAACGTCCGATATAGGGCGGATTGTGCCTTACGTCACTGCCGAGGTAGGGCGCGACATTGCGTTTCCCTTAATGGTCGCGATGCCTGATGGGAAAGTGGAAGGGGTAGAAGTCGAGAAGGTGGATGACCGCCACGTTAACGTTGTGGATAAACGTGCCGGCAACAGCAATATCAAGATCTTCAACTTTTCGCGAAAGGCCTGCTGGACGCTTATTGGGGTTGAGGACTGGTCGATTCCTGAAAAAGAGCTTTCTGTAGCAAGTACGCGGTCGATGAGTCGTGCGGAGAATTTCTGCTCACAGCGCGCACTGGGATTTGTTGGCTTGGGTGGTCTTGAGCAATACCGGCTGACGGGCGAGCTTTTTGAGGCAGCCTTGGAAAATTACCTGTGCGCTGCCGCTTCAGGCGATCCTGAGTCGAGTTTGGCTGCAGCTGGGCTGAGTCTGTCGGGTATGGCGCCGCAGTTGGAATACGGCAAAGTCGAGGCTCTGTTCAAAGCGGCGGCCGTTAATTCACCGAGCGGGGCTGAGTCCCTGGCAGGCTTCTATTGTTTTGGCAATGAAACGGCTGGGGAAGGGCCATGTCAGCGACCAATTGACGTTGAAAAAGAGCTGATTCGTGCTGCTTCCATGGGGTCAACGAATGCGTTCGTTTCGTTGGGCTCTTATTGGGAAAGTGGCGATCTCGGTAAAAAGGATATTCCCCGAGCCTTGGCCTGTTATCAGCTTGCTGCCAACAAACGTTACGAGTCGGGTCTCAATGCTGTTAAACGACTTCAGTCGGAAGTAACTGAACCGATAGCGGCCAGCAACTGCTATTAGTACGACCAAGTGATGAAGGGCGCGCAAAGCGCCCTTCATCTGCTTTGGGGGTTACTAACCCTGCGTTCGATACTCCCGCAACTCAATGTGATCCTGCGTCCCTTCCACCATCAACCGCACGCCATCCGCCATTCTGCTCAGGGCTAATGCGACCGAGCGGCGTGAGTCGTCTAGGTCGTCTGCCAGGTTTGCGGCGATGGCGCTGATGGACAAGAGGTCTTCCGAGGCGTTGGCCATGAGGGCTTCGGCGTCGGTGCCGGGGGAGAGGGTGAAGAGGCCGCCACGGCGTTTGGGGCGGGGTTCGACGGCTGGTTTGAAATGGTGGTCGAGGGCGCGTTCAGCAGCTTCGTGGAGTTTTTTGGAATCGAAGGATTCGTAGGGGGATGTGTCTTCGTGTTCTGGAGGATTGGGTGTTGGCTTGATCATAGATGTATCTCCTGGAATTAAGAGACTGACACCGTTTCGCTTTGCACTTCGAAAGAGGTGGCAGCTGTGCGTTGGTGTGCAAGACCGATCCAGGAACCGGCAGACCCGAAGGTCTCCGACGCACAGCCGCCATAACGATCCGCGAGCATAGGAAAACGCTCGACGAATAGCCATAAGCAATTGCGCACCTGGATTAGGACTTGCACGTCCGTGTCACCGATTTTGCGGCGACCACCAGAGACTATCGGTGATACCGAAGACTGCCTAGTTCACGGACAGCCCTGCGTGTTGAAGGAAATGTCCGAGAGGTTTGAGGGGATCAAGATCAAAAGATCGCAGCCTTCGGCAGCTCCTACAGGATTGTGTTTCTTCAGGTGTAGGGAAGGTGTCGAGTGGTGACGCAGAGCGTCACGGGATGCATTCCTTTGCTGCGCATGGGAACGATCAGGTTGGCGTGACTTGGTAGTCATTGGCGTCAAAAAGACCGGCATCTTCTTCTAACGCAACCAGACAGTGGCGTTCTAGCTCGAAGCCGCTACACTGCGCCGGCCGTTCATTTTCCTTTTGAGGCTGTACGCATGAAATTTCGTTTTCTTCTGTGGATGCTGGGTTTGTTGATGGGTAAGGCCAGTCGGACTAATCCTGCATTTCAACAGCAGTTGGGTGACAAGGAATTGGTGTTTCAGCTGCAGACCCTGGACGGGAAAGTGGCGCGGCATTTCTTTGTGAAGGATCAGCGCATTACCAGCAAGTCGGGCGTGTATGCCGAGCCTGCGTTTGCGATTGCCTTCAAAGATGCGGCGTATGGCTTTGCCACGATGCAGGCGAAGAACAAGCAGTTGGCGTTTATGACGGGGATTCAGGACAAGTCGATTCAGATCAAGGGCAACCCGACGCTGGTGATCTGGTTTCAGGGGTTGACCAAGTATTTGAAGCCGAGGAAGGCGAAGGCTAAAGCCAAGGCTTGAGGTCCGCCAGTTAGACCGAGTTGGATTCTTCGCGAGCAAGCCCGCTCCCACATTTGACCGAGTGTGGGAGCGGGGTTTTTATGCCTGGCCGAATTGCGAAGCCAGTTCGCGCAGCAGCACTTCAGCCTCAAGCACTTTGCTGACGACGTCGTTGGCTTTGTCGCGAGTCAGGCCAACACGCTCCAACAACGCATCCGGGATGTCTTCATCCGGCCCGGAGCCAATCCCACGACTGCGCAGCAAGCGCACAGCCAGGCACACGAGGTTTGGGTACTCGGCGTAATCGCCGTCGTAGCCCGGGTCGTGCTGGAAGCGCAGCGCGGTGGCCAGTTCTTCGGGCATGTCCCAGTAGCGCATCAGCCATGAGCCGATCTGTTCGCGGCTGATGCCGAGCAAGTGTTGCTCGACGTAGCTGTGGCACAGGTGCGGGTTGACCTCCAGGTGGCGGCAGATCAGCGAGAAGTGTGGCGGGAAGACGTGGGCCAGCAGCAAGTAGCCGAAGTTGTGCAGCAGGCCGGCGAGGTAGGTCAGGCCGGCTTCCGGGCGCTGGGCGCGGGGCATGGCGCGGGTCAGGCCTTCGATGACGGCGGCGGTGTAGATCGATTGCTGCCAGTACGGCGTGGTGTGTTGCGGATGGTCCTTGGGCAGGCTCAGAGTTTTGCCCAGGGCCAGGCCCAGCGCCAGGTTGATCACCAGGTCGAAACCCAGCACCCGCACGATGGCGTCTTCCACTGAACGAATCTTGCCCGGTGACGCGTAGTACGGCGACGCCGCCCAGCTCACGACTTGTGCGGCCAGGGCCGGGTCGGTTTCGACGACGCCGGTGATGTCGTCGATGGTGGCGTTGGGGTCGACGCGCAGTTTGATGATTTTCTGCGCGGTCTCGGCCAGCGGCGGAATTTCGATGGTCTCTTCCAGACGCTGCTGGATGCGCCGCGCGGTGAACGCTTGAACGGCCTGGGTGATTTCCTCGCGGTCATCGTGAGGGCGGTCGAGGTTTGGGCGAATGCTGGTCAGCGCTTCGCCGAAGTTGGCGGCGCTGGCCTTGGTCAGCATGGTCTTGAAGTCTTCACTGGTGACTTCCAGCAGCACGCCGGGCTCGCCCGAGTTGATCAGCAACTTCGGCTCGCGCAGCAGGCTCTCTTCATACAGGCACGGTGAACTGGTGAGCGCCGGCATACCGGGCAGCAGGCTCAGGTTGTGTTTACCGAGCATTTTTACCAGCCGTTCAGTCGACACGGCGGTGAGGCGGCGGCCCGTCAGTTCGGCGAGGCTATTGAGGTCCAGCAATTGGCTCTGCGGGAACAGCACCATGAGCGTGCCCACGGCGTCATCAAGCAGAACAGCCTGCACTTTGCGTGCGGCGTTCAGGCCGTGATGGTCGAGGACTTCTTCGTAGGCGATACCCAGTTTGCCCAGCATCAGCCGAATAACCGACGGAGCGTGCGGGGTGGCGGGTGCGAGGGCAACTTCGGTCATGGTCTGTATCCGTTTTAAAACAGTGGCAGGAGTATAACCAGCTTGCTCAGAACGGTGGTTCAGAAACTGCGACGGTGCTCACACTTGGCCGTATTGCTGCCCATGACGTAGCCAGCGGTCGAGCAGCGGGCTGACGTGATCCGGCCAGCGTTCCAGCAGCGCCTGGGCGGCGTCGCGCACGGCGGGCAGCAGATCGGCGTCGCGCATCAGGTCAGCGACCTTGAATTGCAGCAGGCCGGTCTGGCGCGTACCGAGCATTTCGCCGGGGCCGCGCAGCTCAAGGTCTTTTTCGGCGATGACAAACCCGTCGTTGGTTTCGCGCATGATGCCCAAACGCTGACGACCGATCTGTGACAGCGGCGGATGGTAAAGCAGCACGCAATGACTGGCCGCGCTGCCCCGACCCACACGACCGCGCAACTGGTGCAATTGCGCAAGCCCGAGGCGTTCGGGGTTTTCGATGATCATCAGGCTGGCGTTGGGCACGTCGACGCCGACTTCAATCACCGTGGTGGCGACCAGCAGTTGCAGGTTGCCGGCCTTGAATTCGGCCATGACCGCGGCTTTTTCGACGGGCTTCATGCGGCCGTGGATCAGTCCGACCTTCAACTCGCCGAGGGCGGCGGTGAGGTCTTCGTAAGTGGTTTCGGCAGCCTGGCAGGTCAGCTCTTCTGACTCTTCAATTAGTGTGCACACCCAATAGGCCTGGCGCCCTTCAGCGCAGGCGCCGCGCACCCGTTCGATGACTTCGACGCGCCGGGTATCGGTGATCAGCACGGTGTTCACCGGGGTCCGGCCAGGCGGTAGTTCGTCGAGGATCGAGGTGTCGAGGTCGGCGTAGGCGCTCATGGCCAGCGTCCGGGGAATCGGTGTCGCGGTCATGATCAGCTGGTGCGGGCACATCCGCCCGCCGACACCTTTCTGTCGCAGCGCCAGCCGTTGCTGCACGCCGAAGCGGTGCTGTTCGTCGATGATCGCCAGTGCGAGGTTTTTGAACTGCACTTCGTCCTGGAACAACGCGTGGGTGCCGACCACCATTGGTGTGCCACTGGCGATCTGCTCCAGTGCGGCCACACGGTTCTTGCCTTTGAGCTTGCCGGCCAGCCACGCCACTTCAATGCCCAGCGGTTCGAGCCAGCGCTTGAAGGTGATGAAGTGCTGCTCGGCGAGGATTTCGGTGGGCGCCATCAGCGCGACTTGATAACCGGCCTCCAAGGCCTGGAGTGCAGCGAGGGCAGCGACCACGGTTTTACCCGCGCCGACGTCGCCCTGAATCAGCCGCAACATGGGCTCGTGCTGACTGAGGTCGTAGGCGATTTCGTTGCCGACCCGTTGCTGAGCGCCGGTCGGAGTGAAGCCAAGGTTCGCCAGATATTGAGCTGGCAGCCGGGTGGCTTTCGGCATCGCTGGCGCGCGCAGGGAGCGCATGCTCTCGCGCAGGCGCTGCTGGGATAGTTGATGGGTCAGCAGTTCTTCGAAGGCCAGGCGGTGCTGCGCCCAGTGATGCCCGAGGGCGAGTTCGTCGACGTCGGCATCGGCCGGCGGGTGGTGCAGGTAGCGGATCGCATCGGCCAGCGGCGCCAGTTGATAGTCCCGCGCCAGTTCGGTCGGCAGCCAGTCGGGCAGGCTGGTAGGGCCGAGCATCGTCAGGGTTTGCATGCACAACTGGCGCAAGCGCTGTTGAGTCAGGCCTTCAGTGAGCGGGTAAACCGGGGTCAGGGTTTCGTCCACCGGCGGCGGCTCGTCGCCGGTGATTGCGCGGTATTCCGGGTGATAGATTTCCAGCCCCGACGCACCGGGCCGCGCTTCGCCGTAGCAGCGAATGCGCGTGCCGCGTTTGAGGCCTTCTTTCTGGGCGTTGCTGAAATGGTAGAAGCGCAGGCTGAGCCCGCCGGTGCCGTCCTGCAGGCGCACCACCAGGCTTCGGCGACGGCCCATGACCACATCGGCGCCGCTGACGGTGCCTTCGATCACGGCGTCTTGCCCAGGTCGCAAATGGCCGATCGGGACCACGCGAGTGCGGTCCTGATAACGCAACGGCAGGTGAAACAGCACGTCCTGGAGATTCTCCAGGCCGACCTTGGCCAGCTTCTCGGCCATGGCTTCGCCGACACCCTTGAGTGCCGTCACCGACACTTGCGACAACTCGGTCATGGCAGCGACTTAGGCCGCAACCACCGGTGCTTGCGGTTTGGCCACCGAGCACAGGCGAATGGAGTCAGCGAGGATTTCAATTGCCTTCGGCCGCGGGAAGCTCGCACGCCAGGCGATGGCCACGGTGCGGAACGGCACCGGAGGCGTCAGTGGACGCACTTCGATCACGCCGGGGGCGTAGTGATGGCTGTCGACTGCCGACAGCGGCAGGATCGAGATGCCGAGGCCGGACGCAACCATGTGGCGGATGGTTTCCAGGGAACTGGATTCCACCGTGGTGTGTTTGGCGCCGTCGTTGCCTTTGGCCAGGGTCGGGCAGGCTTCCAGCACTTGATCACGGAAACAATGGCCTTCGCCGAGCAGCAGCAGGCTCTTGTCGTTGAGCAGGGCGGCGTCGATGGATTCTTTTTGGGTCCACGGGTGCTGGGCCGGCATCAGGACGTAGAACGGCTCGTCGTAGAGCTGCAGGGTCAGCACGTCGGCTTCGTTGAACGGCAGGGCGATGATGATCGCGTCGAGCTCGCCGTTGCGCAGTTTGTCGCGCAGCACGTGGGTGAAGTTTTCTTCGATGTACAACGGCATCTGCGGGGCGACCCGGTGCAGTTGTGGAATCAGGTGCGGAAACAGGTACGGGCCGACGGTGTAGATGGCGCCGACTTTCAGCGGCGCGGTCAGCTGGTTCTTGCCGGCCTGGGCCAGTTCGCGGATGCCTTGGGCCTGTTCCAGCACTTTCTGCGCCTGGGCGACAATGCCTTCACCAACCGGGGTCAGGCGCACGGCACTCTTGCTGCGCTCGAAAATCAGCACACCGAGTTCGTCTTCAAGCTTTTTCACGCCCACCGACAGGGTCGGCTGACTGACGTGGCAACGCTCGGCCGCGTGGCCGAAGTGCTGCTCTTGGGCGAGGGTAACGATGTAGCGTAATTCTGTAAGAGTCATAGCAAGCGTCCATGAAGTTGCGAGCCAAGCATACCGGCTGCAATCGATAGACGCACGTTATCAGACTGAGTGTGTTGAGTGACACAGGGCAAAGCAGGTTTGCCGCTGGCGGATATGCAAAAGGCACCTTTCGGGTGCCTTCTTTGCTTGATCACGGACTTTCCTGCTGCTGGATAACCCTGTGGGAGCGAGCTTGCTCGCGATGGCGGCGCAACAGTCAACAGATGTGTTGAATGAGACGGCCTCATCGCGAGCAAGCTCGCTCCCACAGGGGGAGCGGCGGTGTTTTACTTAACGCCGGCGTTTTTCCAGCGAGTAAACAAACGGCGCAACGATTTCGATGGCGCCATTGGTCAACATGTCGGCCGGTGGCTTTGGCAGCGGCTGGGCGCGGCGGATCATTTCCAGGGTGGCCCGGTCCAGATCGGTGTTACCGGAAGCGGTCACCAGTTCGAACGACAACACGTTACCTTCGGCATCTACCACGAAGCGCAGACGGTTCATGCCTTCCTTGTTCCGCGCCTGCGCACTGGCCGGGTACTTCTTGTACTTGGCCAAGTGAGCGAGCAGGGTGCCTTGCCAGCTGGCCTTGGCCGCTTGCTGCGCCGGTGATGGGCCTGGTGCCGGCTGAGCGGATTTCTCCGTTGGCGCCTGAGTCGGTTGCGCGTCGCTCGGTTTTTCCTCGGACGGCTTCTCTTTAGGCGGTTCCGGCTTTTTCTCCACAGGCTTGGGCGGTTGAGGCTTTGGCTTGGGTTTGACCTGTTTCGGCACGGCGATCTCGGCCTTTGGCGCTTCAGCCAGCTTCGGTATCGGCAGTTCTTCCACCGGAGCGGGTGGCTGTGGCGGCGTTATGACCTTCGGCGGTGCCGGCGGTGGCGGGGCCGGAACCGGCGCCAACTCGACCATCATCGCCTGTGGCGGCAGCTCGATCGGTGGGCGCGACGTCCAGTTCAGCGCCAGCGCAATGGCCAGCGCATGGACGCCCAGCACCACGGCCAGGCTCCCGCTATAACGCGTCAGCTTTTGGCGCGTCGTGATCATTTCTTGACTGCCGTCTCGAGTCCGACCAGACCCACCTTCAGGTAACCGGCAGAGCGCAGGTTGTCCATCACGCTCATCAGGTCGCCGTAATCCACGCCTTTATCGGCCTGGAAGAAGATCGTCGTGTCCTTCTTGCCTTTGGTCTTGGCGTCGAGGGTAGCGCCGAGTGCTTCGGCCTTCACTTCGTCTTCGCCGAGGAACAGGCGTTGGTCAGCCTTGACGCTGAGGAACACCGGTTTCTCTGGCCGTGGCGCCGGTTTGGCGCTGGAGGCCGGCAGGTCGACCTTGATGTCCACGGTGGCGAGCGGGGCCGCCACCATGAAGATGATCAACAGCACCAGCATCACGTCGATGAACGGTGTGACGTTGATTTCGTGGTTCTCGGCCAGATCGTCATCTGCGCCTTCTTTCAAATGCAAGCCCATGGCTGATTACCCTACTTTGACCATGTGGGGTTGCGCGGATCGCTCGGTGGTCGGCAGGTGATCGAGGTCGCGGCTGACCAGCAGCAGGACTTCAGCCGAGGCATCGGATACTTGCGCCTTGTAACCGGCAATGGAGCGGGCAAAGACGTTGTAGATCACTACGGCTGGAATCGCTGCAACCAGGCCCAACGCGGTGGCCAGCAGGGCTTCGGCGATGCCGGGAGCCACGACGGCGAGGTTGGTGGTCTGGGTTTTGGCGATGCCGATGAAGCTGTTCATGATGCCCCACACGGTGCCGAACAGGCCGACGAACGGCGCGGTGGAACCGATGGTGGCGAGCACGCCGGTGCCGCTGCTCATGTTGCGACCGCAGGCTGCAACCAGACGCTCAAGGCGGAAGGCGACGCGTTCCTTGATGCCTTCTTTCTCGCGGCTGTTGACCGACAAACGCATCTCTTCCAGGGCGTCATGTACCAGCAAATTGGCGAGGGTGCCTTGCTTGGTGGCTGTCACACTGGCTTCTTTAAGGGTGGTGGCTTTTTTCAGGTGGACGATTTCGGTGCGCAGACGACGCTTGGCGCCCATCAGCTCGAAGCCTTTGGCGATCCAGATGGTCCAGGTGATGATCGAGGCGATGGCCAGACCGATCATCACGATTTTCACGATGATGTCGGCGTTCTGGTACATGCCCCACGGCGACAGGTCGTGGGCCATGCCCAGGGTGTTGTCGGCTTCGAGGACTTCCGGAACGTCTTCGGCGGTGGTGTCTACGGCTTGGGCCGGGTCGGTCGCAGCTGGGGTAACATGATCGGCTGGAGCTGGAGCTGGAGCAGCAGTGGCGGCAGCCGGAGCGGCTGGCGCTTGTGCGTCAGCGAAAGCGGCGGTCGGCGCCAGCATCAGGCTGAGCAGCAGGGCGGCCACCGCGCTCCAGGCGCGAGGTCGTTTGGTTGGCGAAGCGGGGAATTGATTGCGTGTCATGCTGGCCGGACCTGAGAGAAAAAGACGGTAAATGTTCTTCCAGGCCTCGTGAGGCCGAGAACAAAAGTGGCAGGTATTATTGCAAGTAATTCTTGTTAACAAAAGTAATAGAGTATCTTTTTTTCCTGCATTGCTAGCCGCTCGTCCATTGCCGGCGCTAGTCTGTGCCTTTCCAATGGGAGTTTTCTGATGTCCGCGCCTTCTGTTTTGATCGCCGGTTGCGGCGATGTCGGCAGTCGCCTGGCTACGCAATTGGTCGCTTGCGGGTGGGAGGTTCATGGCCTGAGGCGTGACGTCTCACGCCTGCCCCAGGGAGTAATTGGCGTTGCCGGTGACTTGTTCAATGAAGACTGTCCGGCGACCTGGCCAGTCGGTGCGGTGGATTACCTGGTGTATTGCGCCGCTGCCACCGATCACGATGAGGCCGGTTATCGCGCTGCTTATGTGCAGGGCTTGCAGCACGTGCTGGAATGGCTGAATGACTACGGGCAGGTACCCAATCGCCTGCTGTTTGTTTCCAGCAGCAGTGTGTATGGCCAGCAGGATGGCGAGTGGGTCGATGAGACTTCGCCGACCATTGCAACAGGCTATTCGGGTCGATTGATGTTAGAGGCGGAGCAAGTGGCACTCCAAAGCGGCATCCCGGCGAGCATCGTGCGCTTGACCGGCATTTACGGCCCGGGGCGCGAACGGCTGCTGACGCAGGTTCGTCGGGGTTATCGCGTGGCCGTCGATCCACCGTTGTACGGCAACCGCATTCACGCCGACGATGCGGCGGGGTTGATGGCGTTTTTGCTTGAGGCTGATCGACGCGGTGTGGCGCTGGATGACGTCTACATCGGTGTGGACGATGCGCCTGCGCCGCTAGCCGAAGTGGTGGACTGGTTGCGTGAGTATCTGGGCGTGACCGAATGGGCCGAAGACGCGAGCGTACGTCGCACGGGTAGCAAGCAGTGCAGCAATGCTCGGGCGAAGGCATTGGGCTGGACGCCGAAGTATCCAAGCTATCGCGAAGGTTACGCCGCCATTCTTGAAGGCCGCTGCTAACTTCCGGTCACCACAAACCAAATGTGGGAGCGGGCTTGCTCGCGAAGGCGGCCATAACATTCAACATCATTGTTGACTGTTACACCGCTTTCGCGAGCAAGCCCGCTCCCACATTTGATCATCGTTGCAGCTAAGATCGGGTCACTGCTTCTCGAGCAACCACTTGCGATCACCCGGCGTGAACGATGGCATCTCGTCCGCCTGAGCGGTGTTTACGGCCTGGAGAATCTCCAGTTCTTTGCCTTTGCGCGCAAAGATCCAGGTATTGCCCTGACCATTCGCCTGTAGCCACATGTTGTCGTTGCCGCCGCTCATCGATGCGCAATCGCCCGCCAGACACAGGGCATAGCGATCCGCTCCCGGCAGGCCGGCAACCTGGCCGTCAGCCTGGAATTGCACGGTATTGCCTTCACCGGGACCGCTGACGACTTTCCAGCTGCCGCCCATGTAGGCCGAATACAGTGCGCGTTCGAAGCTGGCACCCATCGGTGCGCCATCCGGCACCGTAACCTGCGCGCGGTGGAAGACTTGCTCCGGCTCATTGTCGCTGGCGACTTGGCTCAGTTGCTTGCCGTCACGCTTCAGCTTGCTGGCGGAGCTGCCATAAAAGTCGACTTTCCAGGCGCCAGACTCTTCGCCCAGCAGCTTGCCGTCGACGTTTTCAAAACCATTGGTGTAGCGGGCCTGACCAGCCTTAGTGTTGACGTCCCATTCCAGGTTCGGGCCATAGGCCTGGAGCGCTTCGCGCAGGGGGCCGCCTTTGGCTGCAGCATCGATCGCCACTTGATTGATCCAGGTGCCGCTGATGTCACGGTCGGCAGGGTTGCTGGCACAACCGCCCAAGAGTAGGGCGACCAGCGAGAGAGCTAGCGCTTGGCGCATGGTGGAATCCTTTCAGAAACGGAGTCGGCGCAACCTAAAAACGGCTGCGCCGTACGCATTTACTCGATGACCAGAATGGCATCCATCTCAACCTGCGAACCCTTTGGAAGGGCCGCTACGCCGATGGCGGCGCGGGCAGGGTAAGGCTGGTCAAAGTACTTGCCCATGATCTCGTTGACCTTGGCGAAGTGGCTCAGGTCGGTGAGGAAGATGTTCAGTTTGACGATGTCCTTGAACGAACCGCCAGCGGCTTCAGCCACGGCTTTGAGGTTCTCGAATACCTGGACGGTCTGGGCTTCGAAGCCTTCAACCAGTTCCATGGTTTTTGGGTCCAGAGGAATTTGACCCGACATGTAAACGGTGTTGCCAGCCTTGATCGCCTGGGAGTAAGTGCCGATGGCGGCCGGGGCCTTGTCGCTGGTGATAACTGTTTTGGTCATGAATGACTCCTTGTAATGAGTGGCTTACGCACGCATGCGAGTGATGCGAATCACCCCGGTCAGGGCGCGCAGTTTCTTGATCACGCGAGCCAGGTGCACGCGGTCGTGCACGCTGACCACCAGTTGGACCACGCTGATGCGACCATCGCGTTCGTCCATGCTGATTTTTTCGATATTGCCGTCGGCCGCGTTGACGCTGCTGGCCAGCAGAGCGATCAGGCCGCGCTGGTGTTCCAGCTCGACGCGCAGCTCGACATTGAATTCGCCGGTGACATCCTTGGCCCACGAAAGCTGGATGCATTTTTCCGGGTTGTGGCGGATTTCGCTGATGTTGCGGCAGTTGTCCAGGTGCACGACCATGCCTTTGCCCGCGGACAGGTGGCCGACAATCGGGTCGCCCGGGATCGGCGTGCAGCACTTGGCGTAACTGAGCACCAGGCCTTCGGTGCCGCGAATCGCCAGCGGGCCTTCCGCGCTCGGCAGCTGTTCGCCTTCACCAAGCAGTCGGCGGGCGACCACGTAAGCCATACGATTGCCTAGGCCGATGTCTTCGAGCAGGTCTTCGATCAGTTCCAGGCGGTACTCGGTGAGCATCGCCTTGACGCGCTCGGCGGCTACTTTCTCCAGCGAGCTGTCGAAACCGTTGAGGACCTTGTTCAGCAGGCGTTCGCCGAGGCTGATGGACTCGGAGCGGCGTTGCAGTTTCAGCGCATGGCGGATGTGAGTCCGTGCCTTGCCGGTGACCACGAAATTGAGCCACGCCGGATTCGGCCGTGCCCCCGGGGCGCTGACGATCTCGACCGTGGAGCCGCTTTGAAGCGGTTCGGACAGCGGTGCGAGACGTCGATTGATCCGACAGGCAATGCAGCTGTTGCCCACGTCGGTGTGCACCGCGTAAGCGAAGTCGACCGCCGTGGAGCCTTTTGGCAGCTCCATGATCCGACCTTTGGGCGTGAACACGTAGACCTCGTCCGGGAACAGGTCGATCTTCACGCTCTCGATGAATTCCAGCGAGTTGCCGGCCCGTTGCTGCATCTCCAGCACGCCTTTGACCCACTGCCGGGCGCGGGCATGAGTACCTTTTGGCTGCTCATCGCCACTGGATTTATAGAGCCAATGGGCGGCGATGCCGTTGTTGGCCATCTCTTCCATTTCACGGGTGCGGATCTGAATCTCGATCGGTACACCGTGCATCCCGAACAGCGTGGTGTGCAGCGACTGGTAGCCGTTGGCCTTGGGGATCGCGATGTAATCCTTGAAGCGCCCCGGTAACGGTTTGTACAAATTATGCACAGCACCCAGCACGCGGTAGCAGGTATCGACCTTGTCGACGATGATCCGGAACGCATAGACGTCCATGATCTCGTTGAAGGCCCGACGCTTGCCGCGCATTTTCTTGTAGATGCCGTAGAGGTGTTTCTGACGACCGCTGACCTCGCCCTGAATGCCGTCGATGGCCAGGCAGTGGCTGAGGGATTCTTCGATCTTGTTGACGATTTCCTTGCGGTTGCCCCGGGCGCGTTTGACCGCCTGGTTGATCCGTGCGGAACGCATCGGGTGCATCGCCTTGAAGCCGAGGTCTTCGAATTCTATGCGGATGGCGTGCATGCCCAGCCGGTTGGCGATGGGCGCATAGATTTCCAGGGTTTCCTTGGCGATCCGTCGGCGTTTTTCGCCGGACAGGACTTCCAGGGTCCGCATGTTGTGCAAGCGGTCGGCGAGTTTGACCAGGATCACGCGAATATCGCGGGCCATGGCCATGGCCATTTTCTGGAAGTTTTCAGCCTGGGCTTCGGCCTTGGTCTCGAAGTTCATCTGGGTCAGTTTGCTGACCCCGTCGACCAGTTCGGCCACGGTTTCGCCGAACTGCGCTTGCAGCGCTTCCTTGGCAATACCGGTGTCTTCGATTACGTCATGCAGCATCGCAGCCATCAGGCTCTGATGGTCCATGTGCATGTCGGCAAGAATATTCGCAACCGCAAGTGGGTGCGTGACGTACGCCTCGCCGCTACGGCGGCGCTGGCCATCGTGGGCTTGTTCGGCGTAGAAGTACGCTCGGCGGACCAGGTTGACCTGGTCCTTGCCGAGGTAGGTCGATAAGCGATCGGCGAGGGCGTCTATGCTCGGCATGATGAAACCTGCCGTTCGCTGTGACCCCGCGCCGTGCTACGTCGACCAGGCATGGCTTAGACTGCCTCGTTGGACTCGTCCTCGAACGCTGCGAACAGCGGTTCGTCTTCGACGATTTCAGCGTTGGCGATGAACTCGTAGCTCATCAGGCCTTCAGCGATTTCACGCAAGGCTACAACGGTAGGCTTGTCGTTTTCCCACTGAACCAGTGGCTCTTTGCCGCCGGTGGCCAGTTGACGGGCACGCTTGGTAGACAGCATGACCAGCTCAAAGCGGTTTTCCACGTGGTTTAGGCAATCTTCAACGGTTACGCGGGCCATGGTATTCCTCGGAGCGAATGCAATATGCGCGCTGCCCGGTTGGGCGAGCGGACTCAACAGTTTAAAAAATCACCAGCGATTAGGGAAGCGCTGATTTTTTGACCAAGCCCTTCAACGCGCTGCAAGTGCCAATGTAAAGCCCTTGCAACGGTTTTGGGAAGAGCTGTTTAGCCGAGCAATTCGGCCAAAAGTTTTCCGTTACGCTGCTGCTGACGCTTCTGATGCAGCTGATTGGCACGGAAAATCGCCTGCAAATCGCGCAGTGCGTGGGCGAAATCGTCGTTGATGATCAGGTAATCGTAGTCGACGTAGTGACTCATCTCGCTGACGGCTTCGCGCATCCGGCCTTCGATGATCTCGTCGCTGTCCTGGCCACGATTGGTCAGGCGCTGGTGCAAGGCCTGCAGGGACGGCGGCAGAATGAAGATCGAACGGGCCTGAGGCATCAACTTGCGTACTTGCTCGGCGCCTTGCCAGTCGATTTCCAGAATCAGGTCGTGGCCTTCATCCAGGGTCTGCTGCAGGTGGCTTTGCGAAGTGCCGTAGAGATTGCCGAACACTTCGGCGCGCTCGAGGAAATCCCCATGCTCGATCATCTTCACGAACTCGCTGCGTTCGACGAAGTGATAGTTCACGCCGTTCACTTCACCGGGGCGCATGGCGCGGGTGGTGTGGGAGACGGAGACGCGGATCTCCTGATCAGCGTCGGTCAGGGCCTTGACCAAGCTGCTCTTGCCCGCGCCCGAAGGTGCGGAAATGATGTACAGGGTGCCGGTGCTGTGGGTCATGTCAGGGTTGCCTCACTCAATATTCTGCACTTGTTCGCGCATCTGCTCGATCAACACTTTGAGGTTGACCGCCGCCTGGGTGCTGCGCGGGTCGAAGGCTTTGGAGCCCAGTGTGTTGGCTTCGCGGTTGAGCTCTTGCATCAGGAAATCCAGGCGCCGACCGGCAGCGCCACCGGATTTGAGCACCCGGCGAACTTCTATGATGTGAGTGCTCAGGCGATCCAGTTCTTCGGCGACGTCGCTCTTTTGCGCGAGCATGACCATTTCCTGCTCCAGCCGCTGCGGGTCCATCTCGGCCTTCATGTCGGCAAAGCGGTCGAGCACTTTCTGGCGCTGGGTGGCAAGCATCTGCGGGACCAGTTCACGCAGGGTCACCACGTCTGCTTCAATGGAGGTCAGGCGATCGTTGATCAACCGCGCCAGCTCCGCGCCTTCGCGCTCGCGGCCGGCCTTGAGTTCTTTCAGGCCTTCGTTGAACAGTGCCAGGGCTTCGGCATTCAAGGCTTGCGGGTCGGTCGCATCGCCCACCAGCACGCCGGGCCAGGCCAGGACTTCCAATGGGTTCAGCGCGGCCGGATTTTTAATCAGGCTGGCGATGGTCTCGGCGGCGGCGACCAATTGCGCGGCGCGCTCGCGGTCCACTTGCAGTGGTTTGTCGGTATTTTCTTCGGTGAAGCGCAGGGTGCATTCGAGCTTGCCCCGGGAGATCCCCTGACGCAGTGCTTCGCGGACCGAGCCTTCGAGGTCGCGAAAGGACTCAGGCAGACGCAAATGCGGCTCCAGGTAGCGGCTGTTGACCGAGCGCAGTTCCCAGCTCAGGGTGCCTTGAGCGCCGGCTTTTTCGACGCGGGCGAAGGCGGTCATGCTGTGCACCATGGAGGTACCTCGCAATGCAGGTTCATGCGTTACCGAAGGTTTCGCAGGCCTGATCTATATGAATTTAAGCCCAGAGGCAGCAAAGGCGCAGGATTGTAGCGCAGTGGGGCGAATGCGCCCAAACACACGGTGTGACAAAGGGCTGCAGGTCGTCGGCAAAGCGCTGTTCAGGGCCTTCAGTCGTCGGGGGATTTTTTAGAAGTGCCCACTCGCGGCCCTGCGGCTCTATAATGCTCCGCAGTTTTCCGTCCCCCGTACAGGTATTCCCTATGAAACGTCCAAGTGGTCGCGCTGCCGATCAGCTCCGCTCGATCCGCATTACCCGCAACTACACCAAACACGCCGAGGGATCTGTGCTGGTCGAGTTCGGTGATACTAAAGTCATCTGCACCGTCAGCGTCGAGAACGGCGTGCCGCGTTTCCTCAAAGGTCAGGGCCAAGGCTGGTTGACCGCTGAGTACGGCATGCTGCCGCGTGCCACCGGCGAGCGTAACCAGCGTGAAGCGAGCCGCGGCAAGCAAGGCGGCCGCACCCTGGAAATCCAGCGTCTGATCGGTCGTTCCCTGCGTGCTTCGCTGGACATGTCCAAGTTGGGCGACGTCACCCTATACGTTGACTGCGACGTGATCCAGGCTGACGGCGGCACTCGCACCGCGTCCATCACCGGCGCCATGGTTGCACTGGTCGACGCCTTGAAAGTGATCAAGAAGCGTGGCGGCCTGAAAGGCGGCGACCCGCTGAAGCAAATGATTGCTGCCGTATCGGTGGGCATGTATCAGGGTGAGCCGGTACTCGACCTCGACTACCTGGAAGACTCGGCCGCCGAAACCGACCTGAACGTGGTGATGACCAGCACGGGTGGTTTCATTGAGGTTCAGGGCACTGCCGAAGGCGCACCGTTCCAGCCGGAAGAGCTGAACGCTATGCTGGAACTGGCGAAGAAAGGCATGACCGAAATCTTCGAACTGCAAAAGGCTGCACTGGCCGACTGATCGGACTGCTCCACGCAAGGAGGACGCCATGAGTGACGAGCAACAGCTGCTTCCCACACCGAGCAAAGAGGTTCGGCAGTGGGCAATGTTTTGTCACCTGTCCGCCTTGCTGGGGATCTGGATTCCGTTCGGCACGCTGATCGGCCCGCTGATTCTCTGGCAGATGAAGCGCGAGATGGACCCGTTCATCGATGCGCAGGGCAAGGAGGCGCTGAACTTTCAGATCACCGTCGCCATTGCCTCCGCCATCTGCTTGCTGCTGATGGTGGTGATCGTCGGGTTCTTCTTGTTCGCTCCGTTGGCGATCGGTGCGCTGGTACTGACGATCATCGGTGGCGTGAAGGCCAATGAAGGGGTGCCGTATCGGTATCCGTTCACTTGGCGGTTGATCAAATAACGATCAGCGCTAGATTCCCTTGTGGGAGCGACAGCTGTGTGAAATGCAGTTCGCCACGCTTTAAAGCAAATGCCCTGACTTGTCGGGGCATTTTTTTTAGATTTGATTAACTTCCCCAACGTTGCCATTAGCAATATCCAGCGGCCGCAGGTATTGCTGCGCACTATCGCTCTTACACTTCTAGTCACAACTGCTTCGCCTCAACACCGCCTATGTGCTTGGCAATGAGACTTCGCGGTTGATAAAGTTGCCCCAAGTAATATTCCTTCAGGAATATTTCGATATATTCAGACCATTGAAGGTCCTTGAATTTAAAGCAAATCAGTGTTGATAAGATCAACCTGTTCAAGAGGCGTGTCCAGGTAAAAAGTTCGCCCATGAATATATATAAAAGAATAATCCCAATGGTTCAGCTCGATTTCTATGGAACACTTGTGGCCGCCTCTTTAGTACTGTTGTTGGGGCGTGGACTTGTCACACGAATCGGTTTTTTACGCAGTTACAATATCCCTGAGCCTGTAGCAGGCGGCCTGGTGGTGGCTCTGCTTCTCCTGGCTTTGCGGGGATTTGATATTGACGTCCGATTTGACACCTCACTGCAGACGCCCTTGATGTTGGCGTTTTTTGCCACCATTGGCTTGAGTGCTGACTTCGCAAGCCTGAAGAAAGGCGGGCGCGTAGTGGGGGTCTTTCTACTGGCGGTCATCGGGCTTCTGGTGGTCCAGAATGCCATGGGCATCGGGCTCGCAAAGGCCTTGGGGCTCGATCCGTTGATGGGCTTGCTTACGGGCTCGATTACGTTGTCTGGCGGTCACGGTACAGGCGCTGCGTGGGGAGCGACGTTCAGCGAGAAGTTTGGCCTGGCGTCCGCCTCTGAACTCGCGATGGCCTCTGCGACGTTTGGCTTGGTGCTGGGTGGTTTGATTGGTGGTCCGGTCGCTCGCCTGCTCATCAAACGTGTCCAGACACCCGGTTGCGAGAAAGATAAGCCGCGTCTGCCGAAGGGCTTTGAGCAGCCAAACAAAGAGCGCTCGATCACGCCATTTTCGTTTATCGAGACGCTCGCCCTGATCGCCGTCAGTCTGATGGCAGGCTCCCTCTTGAATGGCCTGCTCCACGGAACTGCATTTGAGTTGCCGACGTTCGTATGTGTCTTGTTCGTGGGTGTGGTTTTACGCAACGGACTTTCCGCACTTGGCTTGTATCAGGTGTTTGAGCGTGAAGTTTCCGTGTTGGGGAATGTCAGCCTATCGCTGTTTCTGGCGATCGCTCTGATGTCGCTCAAACTGTGGGATCTGGCAGCGCTGGCGTTGCCGATCTTTATCATCCTGGCTGCGCAAGCGTTGGTCATGGCACTGTTTGCGATTTTCGTGACATTCAGAATGATGGGCAGCAACTACGATGCGGCAGTTCTGGCGGCAGGGCACTGCGGTTTCGGACTGGGAGCAACGCCAACTGCCATCGCTAACATGCAAGCGGTGACACAACGTTACGGACCTTCGCAGATAGCGTTCCTGGTGGTGCCAATGGTGGGTGCTTTCTTCATCGACATCATTAATGTCATCGTGATCAAGTTGTACCTGGCGCTGCCGTTTTTCGCCGCTGCTTGAAGGGATAACGCATAAGAAAAATGCCCGTATCTTGCGATACGGGCATTTTCGTCAATCGGTCAGCAGGTTTTCGTGTCAGTGACCTAGATAGTCAGCGTCCAGTCGTAGTCCACGATCAGCGGCGCATGCTGCGAGAACCGTGGCTGACGTGGCAGGCGCGCACTGCGTACAAAGCGGCGCAAGCCCGGGGTCAGTATCTGGTAATCGAAACGCCAACCGAGGTTGAGCATTTCAGCCTGTTCGTTATCCGGCCACCAGCTGTACTGGTCACCTTCACGGCTGACTTCACGCAGGGCATCGACATAGCCCATGTTGCCGACAATCTCGTCCATCCAGGCACGTTCAGGTGCCAGGAAGCCCGGGGATTGCTGGCTGTCACGCCAGTTCTTGATATCCAGCTTCTGTTGCGCCACGTACAGCGAGCCACAGTAAATGTACTCGCGACGTTTGCGTCGCTGTTTATCCAGATAACGGGCGAAATCGTCCATTAGCTTGAACTTCTGGTTCAAGTCTTCATCGCCGTTCTGCCCCGAAGGGAGCAGTAAGGTCGCGATGCTGACCTTGTCGAAATCGGCTTGCAGGTAGCGCCCGTAGCGGTCGGCCGTCTCGAAGCCGAGACCGCTGATGACTGCCTTCGGTTGCAGCCGCGAATACAAAGCCACGCCACCTTGGGCGGGAACTTCGGCTTCGCAGGCATAAAGGAAGTAGCCATCCAGTTGGAAGGCTGGATCGTCCAGTTCAAAGGCGGAGGCGCGGGTGTCCTGCAGGCAGATGACGTCGGCATTCTGTGCTTGCAGCCAACTGAGCAACCCTCGCTCCACTGCAGCCTGAATACCATTGACGTTCACACTGATGATCCGCATAAATGGCCCCAAAAATCGCGTGCGTGTATGATACACGGCGTCAACCTAATTAGCTAAATCCGTGGTATTTGGGGTTTTTTCATGCAAGCGTATCAGCGCGATTTCATTCGTTTTGCCATCGATCGCGGCGTTTTGCGCTTCGGCGAGTTCACCCTGAAGTCCGGACGCACCAGTCCTTACTTCTTCAATGCCGGCCTGTTCAACTCGGGTTCGGCCCTGGCGCAGCTAGGTCGTTTCTACGCGGCTGCCATCGTCGAGAGCGGTATTGCGTTCGACGTTTTGTTCGGTCCAGCCTACAAAGGCATCCCTTTGGCGGCGACCACCGCAGTGGCCCTGGCCGAACATCATGGCCGCGATCTGCCGTGGTGCTTCAACCGCAAGGAAGCCAAGGCTCACGGTGAAGGCGGCAGTCTGGTCGGCGCCCCGTTGACCGGCGACGTGCTGATCATCGATGACGTAATCACCGCGGGCACTGCAATCCGTGAAGTAATGCAGATCATCGCTTCCCAGGATGGCGCCAAGGCTGCGGGTGTGCTCATCGCTTTGAACCGTCAGGAGCGTGGCAACGGTGAGTTGTCGGCCATTCAGGAAGTGGAGCGTGACTTCGGCATCCCGGTGATCAGCATTGTTTCGCTGAATCAGGTGCTCGAATTCCTGGCGGACGATCCGCAGCTCAAGCAACACCTGCCAGCGGTTGAAGCTTACCGCGCACAGTTCGGCGTCTGACCATAATCCCTTGTGGGAGCGAGCTTGCTCCGGGCGGCGTTCCGACGATGAGGCCATAACATTCAACATTGATGTGACTGAAAGACCGCTATCGCGAGCAAGCTCGCTCCCACAGGGTTGTGTAGGCCCAAAAGACCCCGCTCAGTCGACCTGAGCGGGGTCTTTTTTTTGCCGTCAGCGAAGCCTTCGCCATTTTCCTATCAGCTTTAGCGCCACCCCGACGTTGAACAGCGCAAACACCATCAGTGCAAACACAACCATCACATAAAGCGTGCGATCCACGTCAAAGTCCCAAAGATTCAGCGTGCTGCTACCCATGATTTTCACAGCGGCAGGCAAGTTGACGTAAAACAGCGCCAGGAAGGCGCTGGTCAGAGGGAGAGCGCAGGCGAACAAAACGTTCGTTACCTTTTTTCGACTACGTTTTCTGGCGAGCGGGCCAGATTGGCTTTCATCCAGCTCCAGTGCTTCATGCAGCCTGGGCCAAGCCAGGTTGAACATGAAAGTGGTCAGGGTCAGCAGCAAACCGCTGACCGCGACAATGTCACTGAACGACATTCAGACCAAGCGTCCTGCACAGCAAGTCGTGAGAGTCTTCGCTGATTTCGAACTGCCCGGCGCTGCCTTTACGTTTTGTGATGGGTTTGAAGGTCGGTTCGTTCTGTGTGATCAGCATGTTCAGTTCATCACGAATGACGTCCGAACTGATCACCACCAGATACACCGTCTGCGCATGCTCCGCAGACTCAATCACGGCTCGCATGCTGTGCTGCAGAATATCGTCCAGTTGATTGCGAAAGCGCGAAACCGTGTTTTTCAGCAGGGTTTTGCTTTGGCTCTGGGTCAGCTGAAAAATCGTCGATATCTGAGATTCGGTCGGCAATGTCTGCCCGAAGTAGCTTTGAATCAGATATAGCAAGCGGTCCTGTTTCGCTTCATCGGCCCGACTCGGCATGCCGCCTTCTACCAGCATTTTCAAGTATTCGGTCAGGCTCGCCTTGGCGATACGTTGTAAGGCATGAGCGATTTCGCTGTCGGATATCTTCAGGGTCTTTTTGACCGGCTCCTTCTGCTCCTGCTCGAAAGCCTGGGCGTCGATCGTGAACGAGATCTGCATGGCTGAGTCTCCCGTGATCACTTACCGGATTTGGGATAAGGGTCGTCCGTTGCGTCTCCTTGGCCGCTGAGGATTTTCCAGCCGTTTTGTACGTGCAATGAATCCAGGCGTTGCGGGCAGGGCGACAAGGATTTTTTCGATTGGTTGGAATATTCGTAGCCGCAGTCGGCGCATTCGTAGGTGCCTGCGGAAACGTCGCTGCCGTTAGGTGCGTAAACTTTTTGCATGGGGTCGTTCTCCTGTGGATACAGGGAAGATCCTATGCGGACTAATGCTGGCTGGATGTCGGACGTTTCGCTTAGTCAGGTCAGACATTTCCTGCGCGCATAAAAAAGATCGCAGACTTCGTCAGCTCCTACGGAATATTCGTACATCCACAGGTGCTACTGAAGGGTGCGATCTTTTGACGTTCTTGAATCAGTGACGCTTGCGATTACTGATCAAGGTGCCTACACCGGTATCGGTGAAGATCTCCAGCAGAATCGCATTCGGAACCCGGCCATCGATGATCAACGAGCTGCCCACGCCACCTTGCACGGCTTCCAGCGCGCAACGGATCTTCGGCAGCATGCCACCATAGATGGTGCCGTCGGCGATCAGATCGTCGACCTGTTGAGTCGTCAGACCGGTCAGGACCGTGCCCGACTTGTCCATCAAGCCGGCGATGTTGGTCAGCAGCATCAGCTTTTCAGCTTTCAGCGCTTCGGCGACTTTACCGGCCACCAAGTCAGCGTTGATGTTGTACGACTCGCCGTTAGCACCGACGCCGATTGGCGCGATCACCGGAATGAAGTCGCCTTTGACCAGCAGGTTCAGCAAGTCGGTGTTGATCCCGACCACTTCGCCCACCTGGCCGATGTCGATGATTTCCGGTTGGGTCATCTCCGGCGTCTGGCGGGTCACGGTGAGTTTCTTCGCACGAATCAACTCGGCGTCTTTGCCGGTCAGGCCGATGGCGCTGCCGCCATGACGGTTGATCAGGTTGACGATGTCCTTGTTCACTTGGCCGCCGAGGACCATTTCCACCACGTCCATGGTTTGCGCGTCAGTCACGCGCATGCCATCGATGAAGTGGCTCTCGATCGACAGACGCTTGAGCAGGTCGCCAATTTGCGGGCCGCCGCCGTGAACCACCACCGGGTTAATGCCGACGGCTTTCATCAGCACGATGTCGCGGGCGAAGCCGGTTTTCAGCTCCTCGCTTTCCATCGCGTTGCCGCCGTATTTGATCACCAGCGTCTTGCCGACATAGCGGCGAATGTAAGGCAGCGCTTCGGACAGGACCTTGGCGGTGTTGGCGGCGGCTTCGCGTTCGAGGGTCATTCAGGGCTCCGGGTGCTTCAGAAGATCAAAACGGTAATTGGAGATCAGGTGCAACACGCTTCAACTGGACTTTGAACACGTCCTTGATGCGCTGCAGTTCAGCTTCGTCATCGGCCTCGAAGCGCAGCACCAGCACCGGTGTGGTGTTGGACGCGCGAACCAGGCCCCAGCCTTTGGCGTAGTCGACTCGCACGCCGTCAATGGTGGTCAGGTCGGCGCCTTCGCCCCACTTCGCGTCGTGCAGTGCATCAATGATGCTGAATTTGCTCTCTTCGGTCACATGGATATTGATTTCCGGCGTAGAAATATCGTTCGGGAAGGTCGCAAACAGCTCTTCCGCGGTGGATTTTTCTTTGCTGAGGATCTCCAGCAGACGCGCAGCGCTGTAAATGCCGTCGTCGAAACCGAACCAGCGTTCCTTGAAGAAGATGTGCCCGCTCATTTCGCCGGCCAACAGGGCGCCGGTTTGTTTCATTTTCTTTTTGATCAACGAGTGACCGGTCTTCCACATGAGCGGACGGCCGCCGTATTCCTTGATCAGCGGCGTCAGGCGACGGGTGCATTTGACGTCGAAGATGATCTCCGCGTCAGCGTTGCGCGCCAGCACGTCACGGGCGAACAGCATCAGCAAGCGGTCCGGGTAAACGATGCTGCCGGTGTTGGTCACCACGCCGACGCGGTCGCCATCGCCGTCGAAGGCCAGGCCGAGGTCAGCGTTGGTTTCCTTGACCTTGGCAATCAGGTCCACAAGGTTTTCAGGCTTGCCCGGATCCGGATGGTGATTCGGGAAGTTGCCGTCGACGTCGCAGAACAGCGGGATGACTTCGCAGTTCAGGGCTTCAATCAGTTGCGGGGCAATCACGCCGGCCGCGCCGTTGCCGCAGTCGACGACGACTTTGAGGCGGCGGGCGAGTTTGATGTCCTCGACGATTTCGGTGTTGTAGCGGTCGAGGATCTCGACCTTGGTGATGCTGCCCTTGCCGCTGCTCAGGTTGTTGGTCTTGAGGCGTTCGTGCAGGGCCTGGATCTGTTCGTTGGCCAAGGTGTCGCCAGCGATGACGATCTTGAAGCCGTTGTAGTTCGACGGGTTGTGGCTGCCGGTGAGCATCACGCCGGATTTGCCGGCCAGCACGTTGGCGGCGTAGTACAGCGCAGGCGTTGGCACCAGGCCGACGTCGCTGACGTGGCAGCCGCTGTCGGCAAGGCCTTTGATCAGTTGTTCGACCAGTTCTGGACCGGACAGGCGACCGTCACGGCCAACGGAAACGTTCGGTTCGTCCTGGGCCAGGCTCTGGGAGCCGATGGCGCGACCGAGCCAATAAGCGGTTTCAGCGTTCAAGAATTCCGGGACGGTGCCGCGAATGTCGTAGGCGCGGAAGATGCTGTCGGGGAACTTGGGTGCGACTTGGGCTGGGCTGCTCATTACTGGAAATGCTCCATCTCGAAGGGTGGTTGGACCTGCTGCGAAGAACTCGTCGACAGGCTCAAACTGAAGGGTATGACGACGTTTTCCACTGAGAGTTCGTGGTGTGCAAAGGCCATGCCCCCAACATTAGCGAGCGATTGGCTGGCCAATGCCTTGATTTTGGGCGGTAAACCTTCCAGATGAGGCTAGTGCAATTTTCATCATCCAGCGCACTTGCTCCCGCTTTCCCTGTAGGAGCTGCCGAAGGCTGCGATCTTTTGATCTTAAAAACGAAAATCAAAAGATCGCAGCCTTCGGCAGCTCCTTGTATGTTGACCTTGATTCCAACGAGAGAGGTTACGCTCAAGGATTCATACAACAGCAAGTGCGTTTCTGGGGGAGGCCGATCGCTCCTGAAGGCAGGATTTGCTCCTGACCTTGTCTGTAGAGAGGCCCCCCCGCCTCATTGCCCACCACGAAGAGTATCGAGAAGCCGACAAGTCGGACTTCGCATTACAAGGTTGCAGTGGCATGAAGTTCGAGGTCGGGGGAACCAGGAGCAATCTTACCGAAAGTCAGGGAAGTGAAAAGCATGAATACTCATGTCGGCATAGACATTGGTGCGCGCACGTCTGTCATGGGATGGCGGCAGAGCGGTAGAACATCAGGCCAGTGGGATATTCAGCACACGCCCAAAGGACGTAAGGCTGCCGTGACAAAAATGTTGGGTCTCAAACCGCTGAGCGTGGTCATGGAGGCCACCGGCATTTACTACCTGGATCTTGCATTGGAGTTGCACGCCGCCGGCCTGCCGGTCTCGGTGATCAACCCCAAAAGCTTCCACAATTTTGCAAAATTGATGCTGCAAAACAGCAAAACTGACCAGATAGACGCTCAATTGCTGGCTGAATATGGCGAGCGCATGACTCCCAGGCTTTGGGTTGCGCCTACTGCCGATCAAATGACGCTGCGTGCGATTGGCCGCCATATCAATCGGCTGATTGGTCATCGAACACGAGCCAAAAACGAATTACACGCGCTACAAGCGACAGAAACGAGTGTGGAGCTGCTGATCGAGGATGAGAAAGAGGCGATTGCAGGGCTGGACACACGGATTGATCGCTTGAAGAAAGCCGCACGTGATGCCATCGCCAAATGCCCGGATCTGAGTTTGCAGTTTCGCTGCATGATGGCGGCCCCCGGCGTTGGAGAAGCCTCAGCCATCGCCGCACTGGCTGAGCTGACGACCCTTCCGGTAACGCTTAAATCGGCGCAGGTAAGCCGCTATGCAGGCCTGGATGTCAGGTTGACCCAGTCAGGCACCAGCGTGAACCGACCAGGGCGAATGTCCAAATGCGGTAATGCTTACTTGCGCGCAGCGATGTTCATGCCGGCGATGACGGCAATTCGTTGTGATGAGAATGTGAAGGCCTTCTACGAGGCTCTGGTAGCGCGCGGCAAGAAGAAAATGCAGGCCATCGGTGCGGTCATGCGCAAATACCTAACCGGGTTATGGGCATGCATGCGCTCCGGAGAAGAATTTAATACGGCCAAGCTTTTTAGCGAAAAACATCTCGCGAAAGCTTGACCGTGAACAGAGTATCTACAGGGAGGGCTTCAGCGGATCAATGGCTACCGGAGTGCCCGAAACCGCCGGCACCGCGCTCGGTTTCAACGAACTCTTCGACCATCTCGAAGTGCGCTTGAACCACCGGCACCAAAACCAGCTGGGCCAAACGCTCGCCCACCACCATGTTGAAGTCGGTCTGGCCACGGTTCCAGCACGACACCATCAGCGGGCCTTGGTAATCGGAGTCGATCAGGCCGACCAGGTTGCCCAGCACGATGCCGTGCTTATGGCCCAGGCCCGAGCGCGGCAGAATCAGCGCCGCCAGGCCTGGATCGCCAATGTAGACGGACAGGCCAGTCGGGATCAGCAGGGTTTCTCCTGGCTTGATGACGGTGTCTTTTTCCAGCATGGCGCGCAGGTCGAGGCCGGCGGAGCCTGGCGTGGCGTACTGCGGCAGCGGGAAGTCGGTTCCGATGCGAGGGTCGAGGATCTTGGCTTGCAAAGCGTGCATGTAAATTAAACCTGGTTCAGACGTTCGGAGATAAAAGTGATCAGCTGGCGGGCAATCTTGCTCTTGCTGGTCTGGGCGAAAAGTGTGGCGTGTAGCTGGCGGTCGATCACGCTGCAGGCGTTTTCTTCGCTGTTGAAGCCAATGCTCGGGTTGGCGACGTCGTTGGCGACGATCAAATCGAGGTTCTTGTCTTTCAACTTGCGGGCAGCGTAATCGAGCAGGTGTTCGGTTTCAGCGGCGAAACCGACACTGAACGGACGGTCAGGGCGGGTGGCGATGGTGGCCAGAATGTCCGGGTTACGCACCATCTGTAGCAACAAGCCGTCGCCGTTCGTAGGGTCTTTCTTGAGTTTCTGTGGGGCGACGACTTCCGGACGGTAGTCCGCGACCGCTGCCGAGGCGATGAACAGGTCGCAAGGGATCGCGGCTTCACAAGCGGCGAGCATGTCGCGGGCGCTGACCACGTCGATGCGGGTGACGCGATCCGGGGTCGGCAGGTGCACCGGGCCGGTGATCAGCGTTACGCGGGCGCCGGCTTCCACTGCGGCCTCGGCCAGGGCAAAGCCCATTTTTCCGGAGCTGTGGTTGGTGATGTAGCGCACCGGGTCGATGTTTTCCTGGGTCGGGCCGGCGGTGATCAGCACGTGTTTGCCGGTCAGCGCCTGACGCTGGAAGCAGTCCGCCGCACACTGGGCGAGGTCGGTGGCTTCGAGCATGCGGCCCATGCCGACATCGCCGCAGGCCTGGCTGCCGGAGGCCGGGCCGAAGGTTTTCAGGCCGCGGCTTTCGAGGGTTTGCAGGTTGGCCTGGGTGGCCGGGTCGCGCCACATGGCCTGGTTCATCGCCGGGGCAACGGCGACCACGGCGTCGGTGGCCAGCACCAGCGTGGTCAGCAGGTCGTCGGCAATGCCTTGGGCCAGGCGGGCAATAAGGTCCGCAGTGGCGGGGGCGATCAGCACCAGGTCGGCCCATTTGGCCAGCTCGATGTGGCCCATGGCAGCTTCGGCCGCCGGGTCGAGCAGATCGAGGTGGACCGGATGCCCGGACAAGGCCTGCATGGTCAACGGTGTGATGAACTCGCTGCCGCCGCGGGTCATGACCACGCGCACTTCGGCGCCCTGGTCGATCAGGCGGCGAACCAGGTCAGCGCTCTTGTAGGCAGCAATACCGCCGCCGACGCCCAGAACGATGCGTTTCCGATACAGCCGCTGCATAGGTCTGCCTTTCATTTCGTTGATGACTGCGTGGCGATACCCCCTCCCCAGGAGTGAAATCGCTCGCAAAAAAGATGGGCTACGATATCACAGCGACCGCTACGGAACAGCGGCGCCCACAGAGCAGGGAGGTGCTATGAGTATTCGCGATTGGCCAGCGGCGGAACGGCCGCGGGAGAGGTTGCTTGAGTTGGGCTCGGGGAGCCTTTCAGACGCCGAATTGCTGGCGATTTTTTTACGAACGGGCGTGTCGGGTAAAAGCGCGGTAGATCTGGCGCGACACCTGTTGAATCAGTTTGGCAGCCTGCGCTCACTGCTCGAGGCCGATCAAGCAGCATTCAGCAGGCAGTTGGGGCTTGGGCCGGCGAAATTCGCTCAGTTGCAAGCGGTCCAGGAAATGGGCCGGCGGCATTTGGCCGAACGTGCGCGCCAAAAATCGGCGCTGGAAAATCCGCAGGCGGTTCGTGATTACCTGAAGTCAATGCTGCGCCATGAGCCTCACGAGGTGTTCGGCTGTCTGTTTTTGGATTCCAGGCATCAAGTGCTGACTTTTGAAGTGCTGTTTCGCGGATCCATCGACAGCACTAGTGTCTATCCGAGACAAGTGGTTAAACGCGCGTTGGCCCACAACGCCGCAGCGTTGATCCTCTGCCATAACCATCCGTCGGGTAATACCAACCCCAGTCAAGCCGACCGAACGCTGACCAAGCGCCTGCAAGAGGCGCTGGACCTGATCGATGTGCGGGTGCTCGACCATTTCATCATCGGTGACGGCGATCCGCTGTCCATGGCCGAGTACGGGTGGATGTAGCGGGAAGCCCGACAAACACAAATCCCCTGTGGGAGCGGGCTTGCTCGCGAATGCGGAGTGTCAGTCGACATCAATGTTGAATGACACTCCGCATTCGCGAGCAAGCCCGCTCCCACAGGTTTTGTGGCGACGCTGATTACTTGAGGATGACCTTCGAGTAATCCTGACGGCCGAATGGGCTGACGGCATACCCCTCAACGTCCTTGCGCGTCAGCGCGAAGGCGGTCGGGTGGGCCAGCGGCAGCCACAGCGCCTGTTGCTGGATCTGCGCCTGAGCCTGCTCGTAGAGCTTGGTGCGCACACCTTGCTCGCCGGTGGTCTTGCCGGCGCTGATCAGCTTGTCCAGGTCCTGGTTGCAGTAGCGGGCGAAGTTGGTGCCGGACTTGACCGCCGCGCAGGAAAACTGCGGCGTGAGGAAGTTGTCCGGGTCGCCGTTGTCGCCGGCCCAGCCCATGAACAACAGGTCGTGTTCACCGGCCTTGGCGCGGCGAATCAGCTCGCCCCATTCGATCACGCGAATCTCGGCCTGAATGCCGATTTCCGCGAGGTCCGATTGCAGCATTTGAGCGCTGAGGCTCGGGTTCGGGTTGAGCAGACTGCCGGAAGGTCGGGTCCAGATGGTGGTCTGGAAACCGTCCTTGAGCCCGGCCTTCGCCATGAGTGCTTTGGCTTTTTCGACGTCATGCGGATAACCCGGCAGGCCTTTGGCATAGCTCCAGGTATTCGGCGGGTATGGACCGTTGGCAGGTTCGGCGGTGTCTTCGAACACGGCTTTGACGTAGTTGGCCTTGTCGAACGCGAGGTTGATCGCCTGGCGCACTTCGGGCTTGTCCAGCGGCGGATGCTGGCTGTTGATGCCAACGAACGCGGTCATGAAGGCGTCAGTCTTTTCCACTTTCAAGGTCGGTTCTTTCAGCGCTGCCTGTACGTCCAGAGGCTTGGGCGACAGGGCGATCTGGCACTCGTTGCGGCGCAATTTCTGCAAACGCACGTTGGCGTCAGGAGTGATGCTGAAAATCAGCGGATCCACCGAAGGCTTGCCGCGGAAGTAGTCCGGGTTGGCCTTGTAGCGGATCGAGGCATCTTTCTGGAAGCGCGTGAAGACGAACGGCCCGCTGCCGATCGGCTGGCTGTTGAGCTTTTCCGGGGTGCCGGCCTTCAACAGTTTGTCGGCATATTCGGCGGAGTAGATCGAGGCGAAGCCCATGCTCAGGGTGGCGAGGAAAGTCGAGTCCGGGTGATCGAGGGTGAAGCGCACAGTCAGTGTATCCAGCGCATCGATCTTCTTGATCAGTGCCGGCAACTGCATCGACTGGGCATGCGGGAAGCCGCTTTGGGCCACTTTGTGCCAAGGGTTTGCCGGGTCGAGCATGCGGTCGAAGCTGAACTTCACGTCTTCGGCGGTCATGTCGCGCGACGGGCTGAAGTACTCGGTACGGTGGAATTTCACCTGCGGGTGCAATTTGAAGACATAGGTCAGGCCGTCGGGCGTGACTTCCCAGCTGTCCGCGAGGCTCGCGACCACTTTGCCGCTAGCGGTATCGAAGTCCACCAGGCGGTTCATCAGCACGTCGGCCGAGGCGTTGGTGGTGGTCAGCGAGTTGTATTGCACCACGTCGAACCCTTCCGGGCTTGCCTCAGTGCAAACGCTCAGAGCGGCGGCATGGGCCAATGGGCTCAGCAGAAGAGGGGCGAGCAACAGCGGTAGGGCAGCGAGGCGCATGGTCGGATTCCTTTACAGATCGAAGGCCCATCTGCAAGTGCAGTCTGGAAAAGGCTTACCCTAGTGGGCTCTTTTGCAAATGACTATCCCCTTTTTCATTTTAAGGGGACTATGTGCGCTTGTTTTCGGTGCGTGCTGGCTGAGAAAAACTCTGAATCGGCGTGTTGGCTGATTCTCTGCGACGAGCGGTCTTTAGCGACGACAGCCTTTATCCAAGGCGCTCGAAGCCCGAAAAGCGGGGTTTTTATCAAGTCTGTTCACACGGAATGTTGTTGCTCTCCAGTCTTTCTGGTATAAAGCAGCGCTCTTTTCTAGGGGCCCGGTTCCTTCACTGTAGGTGTAGCCGGTAAGACCTCTAAAGAAACGCGGCGCCTGGCGCCAAATGACTGAGAGATTAAGCGGCCAACCCATGCCGGGTTGGGCATGTGGTTTTAGAGGGCTGAGGCATGTCGAGAGTATGTCAAGTTACCGGTAAGGGTCCGGTGACTGGGAATAACATTTCCCACGCAAACAACAAAACCCGTCGTCGTTTCCTGCCGAACCTGCAGCATCACCGCTTCTGGGTTGAAGAAGAGAAACGTTTCGTGCGTCTGCGCGTATCTGCCAAAGGCATGCGTATCATCGACAAGCGTGGCATCACTGTCGTGCTGGCCGAAATCCGCAAAGCTGGCAAGATCTAAGGGAGCTAATCATGCGTGAATTGATTCGTTTGATTTCGAGCGCCGGTACTGGTCACTTCTACACTACCGACAAGAACAAGCGCACTACTCCGGACAAAATCGAGATCAAGAAATTTGATCCGGTTGTTCGCAAGCACGTGATCTACAAAGAAGGCAAAATCAAGTAATTGATTTTTCCCTCTTACGAAAAAGGCCCGTATCGCGAGATACGGGCCTTTTTTGTTGCTTGGGGTTTTGTGTTGCTCTTCAGGGCCCCATCGTCGGAACGCCGCCCGGAGCAAGCTCGCTCCCACAGGTTTTGTGATCGACACAACTCCCCTGTGGGAGCGAGCTTGCTCCGGGCGGCGTTCCGACGATGAGGCCGGCTGGGGGACAACCCAAATCCTCAGGCTTTCTGTTCAAACACCACATAGATCTTGCGGCACGGCTCCAGCACTTCCCAGGTGCCTCTGAACCCGGCCGGTATCACGAAGCGATCGCCCACGCGCAGGGTCTTGCCGTTGCCTTCGTTGTCGCGCAGCACTGAAACCCCCTGAACGATCTCGCAGTATTCATGCTCGGTGTAGTTCACATGCCACTGGCCGACTTCGCCTTCCCACACGCCTGCGCTCATCTGGCCGCAAGGGCTGTTGTAGTGGTTGTACACTGCTTGTTCGGGGTCGCCCTTGAGGACTTTCGCCGGGTCTGGCCGATAGCGATCGGGCTGGGTGGTGGCTTGGCTGAAGTCGACGATGTCCTGGATGCTCATTCTTATAATCCCCCGTGATTGCGGTGCGATGGCTGGAAAGTCCAAAGTCTATGTTTATTAAAATGAACACCGCAAGGTCGTTTGCCGACCTTGTGTCAAATATATTGAAACAACCCCGACCACTGGTTTAGGGTGACGGTTGCCTTGGGCCGAAAAAAGCAGGCTGGCCGGGCAGAATTCATGAGGACGCCCGCGAAGAACGCGGGGCGCTCGTATTCAACAAGAGGAGGACACTCGAATGACCACCCTGACTCGTGCCGATTGGGAACAACGGGCTCGCGATCTGAAGATCGAAGGCCGCGCCTACATCAATGGCGAATACACCGATGCTGTCTCCGCCGAGACCTTCGAGTGCATCAGCCCGGTCGATGGCCGTCTGCTGGGCAAGATTGCCAGCTGTGACGCCGCCGACGCCCAGCGCGCTGTTGAAAACGCCCGCGCCACTTTCAATTCCGGCGTCTGGTCGCGCCTGGCGCCGACCAAACGTAAAGCCACCATGATCCGTTTCGCCGGCCTGCTGAAACAGCACGCCGAAGAGCTGGCCCTGCTTGAAACCCTGGACATGGGCAAGCCAATCAGCGATTCCCTGTACATCGATGTTCCAGGCGCGGCGCAAGCCCTGAGCTGGAGCGGTGAAGCCATCGACAAGATCTACGACGAAGTTGCCGCCACTCCGCACGATCAGTTGGGTCTGGTGACCCGCGAGCCGGTCGGCGTCGTCGGTGCCATCGTGCCGTGGAACTTCCCGTTGATGATGGCCTGCTGGAAACTCGGCCCGGCGCTGTCCACCGGTAACTCGGTGATCCTCAAGCCATCCGAAAAATCCCCGTTGACCGCCATCCGCATCGCTGCGCTGGCCGTTGAGGCTGGCATCCCGAAAGGTGTGTTGAACGTCCTGCCAGGTTACGGTCACACCGTCGGCAAGGCCCTGGCCCTGCACAATGATGTGGACACCCTGGTGTTTACCGGTTCGACCAAGATCGCCAAGCAACTGCTGATCTACTCCGGCGAATCGAACATGAAACGCGTCTGGCTCGAAGCCGGCGGCAAGAGCCCGAACATCGTGTTCGCTGATGCACCGGACCTGCAAGCTGCCGCTGAATCGGCTGCCGGCGCCATCGCCTTCAACCAGGGCGAAGTCTGCACCGCCGGCTCGCGCCTGCTGGTGGAGCGTTCGATCAAGGATAAATTCCTGCCGCTGGTGATCGAGGCCCTCAAAACCTGGAAACCGGGCAACCCGCTGGACCCGGCGACCAACGTCGGCGCTCTGGTGGATACCCAGCAGATGAACACCGTGCTGTCCTACATCGAATCCGGCCACACCGACGGCGCCAAACTGGTGGCGGGCGGCAAACGCATTCTTCAGGAAACCGGTGGCACCTACGTTGAGCCGACGATTTTCGACGGCGTCAGCAACGCGATGAAAATCGCTCAGGAAGAAATCTTCGGCCCAGTGCTGTCGGTGATCACTTTCGACACTGCCGAAGAAGCCATTGCGATTGCCAACGACACACCTTACGGCTTGGCCGCAGCGGTGTGGACCCAGGATATTTCCAAGGCCCATCTGACTGCCAAGGCACTGCGCGCTGGTAGCGTGTGGGTCAACCAGTATGACGGCGGCGACATGACGGCCCCGTTCGGTGGCTTCAAGCAGTCCGGCAACGGTCGCGACAAGTCGCTGCATGCGTTCGACAAGTACACCGAGCTTAAGGCGACCTGGATCAAGTTGTAAGCCAGTGAAGGAGCCCGATTGTAAGTCGGGCTCCTGAACGACGCAGATCCCTTGTGGGAGCGGGCTTGCTCGCGAAGGCGCCGTAACAGCCAACGATGATGTTGGATGTGATGGCCTCTTCGCGAGCAAGCCCGCTCCCACATTTGCTTTGTGCGCCGGTTAAAAAATAACAATCCACAGGAGCGTGGAAAATGCGTTGGGCGACTTATTTCGCCGTGTTGGCGTCTGTCTTGAGTGTCGGCCTGGCGCTGGGCGTCAGCATGCCGCTGGTGTCGTTTCGCCTGGAAGGCTGGGGTTACGGCTCGTTCGCCATCGGTGTGATGGCAGCGATGCCCGCCATTGGCGTATTGCTGGGGGCAAAGATCTCCAGCCATCTGGCCGCGCGTCTGGGCACGGCCAATCTGATGCGTTTGTGCCTGTGGGCCGGGGCGTTGTCCATCGGTTTGCTGGCGCTGTTGCCGAGCTATCCGATCTGGCTGGTATTGCGGCTGATGATCGGCGTGATCCTGACCCTCGTCTTCATCCTCGGCGAAAGCTGGATCAACCAACTGGTGATCGAACAATGGCGCGGGCGATTGGTGGCGCTGTATGGCAGCAGTTATGCGCTGAGTCAGCTGGCCGGGCCGTTGCTGCTTGGCGTACTGGGCACTGAGCACGATTACGGATTCTGGGTCGGCGTCGGTTTGCTGATGGCAGCACCGCTCCTGTTGCTGGGCCGCAGCGGCGCTCCGACCAGTGAAGCCTGCAGCGTGACCTTCAGCGACTTGCTGGGCTTCTGCCGTGGCCTGCCGGCGATTGCCTGGGCGGTGTCGCTGTTCGCAGCATTCGAAGCGATGATCCTGACTTTGTTGCCGGTTTATTGCCTGCGTCAGGGCTTTACGACGGAAATTGCGTTGGCGATGGTCAGCACGGTGGTGGTGGGTGATGCCTTGCTGCAATTGCCGATTGGCGCACTGGCTGATCGCTTGTCGCGACGTACGTTGTTCACCGGGTGTGCGGTGGTCCTGCTGATCTCGAGCCTGGCCATCCCGTTCCTGATCGATACGTTGCTGATCTGGCCGTTGTGGGTGTTGTTCGGTTCCAGTGCCGGTGGCTTGTTCACCTTGTCACTGATCCTGATCGGCGAGCGCTATCGCGACGATGCGCTGGTGCGCGCCAATGCGCATATCGCGCAGCTGTGGGGTATCGGTTGCCTGATCGGACCGCTGGCGGCCGGTGCCGGCAGTCAGTGGATCAGCGGGCATGCGTTGCCACTGCTGATGGCGGCCGGTGCGCTGGGGTTGGTGATTCTGCTGTCACGGCAAGGCGCGTTTGGCACGGTGGCGGAGCCGGCTTAAACCTGTGGGAGCGAGCTTGCTCGCGATGCAGTTGATCAGTCACAGGGATGTTGAATGTGATGACGCAATCGCGAGCAAGCTCGCTCCCACAGGGTTACAACATCCGCTCCAGGCCGACGGTGGTGCTCATCCACGCATTGAAGCGCCGCCACCAGCTCCCGGGTTCCTTGGTCAGGGTGTGCAGTTTGCCGTCATCTTCGGTGACCCAGACAATCTGGCCATTTTCCAGCTTGGCCTGATAACTCAGGGCCGGCGCCATGCCTTGAAACGCCAGTTCACGCACGCGCGCGGCGAGTTCCGGGCTGTCCACCAGCACCCCGACTTCGGTGTTCCACAGCACTGAGCGGTGGTCGAAATTGAACGAGCCGATGAACGACTTCTGCTGGTCGAAAATCATCGCCTTGCTGTGCAGGCTGGAGTCGGAGCCGCGATAGGACTTGCTGTAGAACAGATTGGGTCCGCTGCCGCCGCCTTCGCCGGGCTGGCGGCGCAATTCGAACAGATGCACGCCATGCGCCAGCAGCGCCTTGCGATACGGCGCGTAACCGCCATGCACCGCCGGGACGTCAGTGGCGTCCAGTGAGTTGGTCAGCAGGCTCACCGACACCCCGGCATCGGCGCGCCCGGTCAGGTACACCAGCCCCGGCTGGCCGGGTACGAAGTAGGCCGTAACCATGATCAGCTCTTTGCTGACGCCATTGAGCTCGGGCGCCAACTGCGTGGTCAGCAGCAACTGCGGGTCGGGCTCGCCGTCGGCCAGCACCTTGCTCGGCGCGTCCCACAGTGCCTGGTTCCAGGCCCAGATCAACTGCCGACGCCAGATTGCCAGGCGCGGGTGAGTGGTGTAGGTCGTCAACTGCTGGTAGAGCGCGTGATTCTGTTTGCGCGTTTCCTCAAGCGATTCTTCCAGTCGGGTCCTGGTGTTTTCCAGGTCCCTGGCCGTCGGTTTGCTCGAGAGGAACTCGTCGATCGGCTTGCTCAGCGCACTGTTCCAGTATTGGTCAAAACTGTGCCCCAGCTGTTCGGCGACCGGGCCGACGCTGAGCATGTCGATGTCAGTGAAATTGAGGTTGGGTTCGGCATCGAAATACTCGTCCCCCAGATTGCGCCCACCGACGATGGCCACGCTGTTGTCGGCTAGCCAGAGCTTGTTGTGCATGCGTCGGTGTTGCTGCGACAGGTTGAGCAACCGTCCCGCCGTTCGTGTCACGCCGGTACTGCGGCCAAGGTGCAATGGGTTGAACACACGGATCTGGATCTGCGGATGCGCCGCCAGCGTGGCGATGATCCGGTCCAGGCCATCGCTGGTGGTGTCGTCGAGCAGAATGCGTACGCGCACACCGCGGTCCGCCGCCTTTAGCAGTTCATCCACCAACATCCGTGTGCTGATGCCGTCGTGAACGATGTAGTACTGCAAATCCAGGCTGCTTTGGGCGTTGCGGATCAGCTCGGCGCGGGCCGTGAAGGCTTCGGTGCTGTCGGACAGCAAGCGAAAGCCCGAGCGGCCCTGATGAGGCGCAGCCTGGGCCTGGATTGAGCGGCCGAAGCTGGACTGGGTCGCCGGCAGTGCCTGGCTAGGGGTTTTTTGCGCATCGAACGTGGCGCAACCGCTCAAGCACACGCTGAGCAACAGGAGAAAAGCCAGGGTTGGTCGGGAGCTCACGTCGGATGTCTCGCATCACGGCAAAGACGAAGTATGGCACGCCCTGCCCAAGTGAGGCATCAACGGGACGAACAGAACGAGGCGTGGTTTAAATTTGCAACTTGCGTCAGGGTTAAAGTTGAAGTGATCGCAAGTGAGTTTAGGGACGAGGTAATAGTTTCGGGTTTAAAGGTTGCGAAAATGTTTTTTATTGGGTGCTGTTTTAAATTTTTTGAATTGATTTCTATAGATTCAGTGATAGAGGGTGCCAGGATTTAGCCGGAGGATATCCTCACGGACGAGTATTTAGAGGGTGGCGTGAAAGTCACACAGAGTGCGAGGAAGATACTACAAGCCTTGTCGGACAACTCCTTGCAAACCTTGACTCCAACAGCTACAAGCCTTTGAGAATAACCCTCGGGCTATCAACGAATATTCCTACAGATATCGCTTACGCTATCCGTAATGATCGCTTGGCTTGATTTACTATCGGAATTTTTTTCGTATGCAAAGCATGTGATTGATATCTGTCTAACCAGGAATTTAATAATGAAAAAGCTGTTTTTAGTTGCTGCGATGGCTGTTGCTGTTTCTCCCATGATGGCATCGGCGGCCAGTGTCGGATTGACCGTTACAGGTAACATTGTTCCAACTTCCTGTACGCCAAGTTTCGCGGGCGGTACTAACGTTGACCTGGGCCAGATCACTTTGAGTTCTCTGAGTCCTACGGCTCAAAACAATCTGCCAGAACATGATATTTCCCTGAATATCCGCTGCGATGCCCCGGCCGCCGTTGAGTTCGGTGTGAAAGACAACCGTGCCGCGACTAAGGCTCCGAACCTGGTCTTCAGCCCTACAGGGTTTCTCGGTGAAAATCTTTACTACGGCTTGGGTAACGCCGGCAGCTCTGGCGTGGGTCTCGGTGGATTTGGCCTGCGGGTTGGCAAGGCCACGACTGACAATCGTGAGCAGACTTTCCTCGTTCGCACTCCAGACAATCTGAACTGGCGCTTGCCTGGCAGTCTCATGGTCTCGAATTTCCCGACCACTTACTCCTGGGGCCTGAGTGCAGCTGCCGGTCCGGCCGCCGCCCAGGTACACACTTTCGAAATGAAAGTGGCCGCCGCCATCCGGCCCACCCGTCAACTGCCGGCGACCACCACCTCGTTCAAGGTCGATGGTTCGGTGATTTTCGACGTGTTCTACCTCTAAGACAGGTTTTTTCAGGACGGCGACGGCTGATTTCCTGAACAAACCGGGCGATAGAGACGGCTGCTACCAGCGCAGAAGCAAGGGCGCTGCATAGCCCGCTGAATCTCTATCGCCAGGTCCCTTCGTCAAAAGAGCACAGCCTCGACGCACGTTCCAAACCGGATCGCTGCGTTGGTACGCCTGGAAATCATCATGTATTCATTAAAAAAGCAGATCGCGCTTAGTGGGTTGATTGCGTTTGGTCTGTCGATATCGCCGGGCGCAATGGGCGTCGGCATGGTGCCGGAAGTGCCGGTACTGCTGGTGGAAGAGTCCATCGGCGAAGCCACGATCAACGTCAAGAACACTGATGATCAACCCGCGCTGTTGTATACCGTTATCGAGAACACGCCCGAGGACGAAGAAAGTCTGTTGGTACTGAGTCCGCCTGTGGCGCGGGTCGAAGCCGGGGGAACACAGCAGGTCCGGTTCATTCTGCAAAGCAGCAAACCGCTCGAAACCGAGCGCCTCAAGCGTGTCATCTTCGAAGGCATCCTGCCGAAAACCTCAAAGAGTGATGCTCAGATAACCCTGGGTGTGCGGCAGAACATTCCGGTGATCCTGCGTCCGGCCAATCTGCCGGTCGAGGTTGAGCCCTGGAAGCGTTTGAACTGGTCGCTGCACGGCGCTCAGCTAAAGGTCAAAAACCCCAGCCCTTATGTCGTTCGACTGTCAAAATCCGTCAGCGTCATGCCATCTGGCGTGATGCTGGATTTGCCGCGAACCTATGTCTTGCCGGGTGAAGAGCTTGTGCTGGCGGGCGCCGCATTGTTGGCCTCAAGCACGGCGGTACGTCTGTCCCCCGCAACGACCTACGGTTTCGCGGTGGGTACTTATGACGCGCCGTTGGTCATCAAGTAATGTTCGGCACTCGTGGGGCGAGGGTGGCGCTTGTCGCCGGAATGACCTACGGCGTGACGGTTTGTGATCGCGCCCTTGCCGACGAGCGTGTGGCGTTCGACGCCGAAGTGCTGAAAGACCGAGGGATTGACCCGAAACTGGCGCAGTACTTCAGTTTGGCGCCGCGATTCGAGCAAGGTCTGCGGCGGATAGCGCTGGAAGTCAACGGCGTGGCAAAGGGGCGTGCGCTTGGCAGGTTTAATGAAAACGGTGACCTGTGTGTCGACACGGGGCTGCTGACCGGCGGTGGTGTTCGTGTTCCCGCTAGCCTCTCGCAGGAGTCGGGCAAGGGCGCTTGCGTGCTGTTCAGTACAGCGTTTCCGGAAGCGATTGCCCGGCTCGACCCGGGTAAGGAACAGGTCAGTCTGCTGGTACCCACGCACTTGTTGGCGTCGCCGGGGCCGGGCCAGCGCAGTTTCTCCAATGGTGGCGTCGCGGGCCTGTTCAACTATGACGCGTTGGCGGTCAGCAGTCAGTTCAATGGCCAGTCGAGTCAGTATCACAGCCTCAACTCCGAAGTCGGCCTGAATGCCGGGGATTGGATTTTTCGGAGCCGCCAATCGTACGCTTCGTTTCAGGGAGTTACTCGCTTTGAGCATCTGAATGCCTATGCCGAACGGACCCTGGAAAGCTACAAGACCCAGATGCAGTTGGGTCAACTCACCCTGGCCACGCCACTGTTCGCTGGAGGGGCGTTTACCGGGGTTCAGTTTCTGCCCGAATCTGCGCTCGCATTGGAGAACGAAGGGTTTGGTGCCGGGTCTGCCGTCGAAGGCATTGCTTATTCGCCGGCTCGAGTGGAGGTGCGGCAAAACGGTGCAATGATCTACACCACCGTCGTCCCCGCCGGACCTTTCACCCTCAGGGACCTGCCACTGTTGAGCTACAACCTTGATCTTGACGTGACGGTGAATGAGGAAAATGGTTCGCGGCGACGATTCACCGTGCCTTCGGCGAGCCTGCGCAGAGGGACTGGCAGTTCGAGTGCCAGTTATTCATTGGCCTTCGGTCAGGTTCGCCGAATAACTGGCGATAATCGCGAAACCCCGACGTTTGCCACGCTCAGCAATGACTGGCAATGGCGGCCAGGTACGCAGTTGAGTGTCGGAGTAATGGGGGCCAACGACTATCAATCGGTCGGTTGGGGGGTCCATCAGGCGCTGACTGATCAAACCACGGTCAGTGCTCAGCAGGTGGTCTCTGGCGTGCTGACCTCGAAAACGCGTGGCGCTCAGTTTCAAGCAGCGCTCAGTACCGTTCTCGCCCCCTCATTGTCTGCAAGCCTGACGGCCTCGCAGCAATCTGAAGGTTTTCGCACGTTGTCGGACACTGCCTGGAATCAAACGCTTGATCGGCCCGAGTCTCGCGCCAGCCAGCAGTTGGGGGCTTCGTTGAGCGGTACAACCACACAGTCAGGAACATTTGGCGCTGTGTTGTCACGCAATGCCACGGTCAACGGTGAGGCGCAATCACGCCTGGGCCTTTCCTGGTCGCGTGCTTTCGGGGAGGTGAGCCTTTCAGCCAATCTGGAGCGCAGCTTCGGTGGCCAAACAAACAATGCATCAGGCACGGGCGCTTACCTCTCGCTGAGCATGCCGCTGGGTGCTCAGCGTAGCTTGAGCACTTATGCACGGCGCGACGACCGCGCCGGATTGAGCAGTGGGGCGCAGTTGAGTGAGCAAGTCAGCGACACACTGGCCTATAGCATTGCTGCCGACCGCGACGAAAACGGCGCCACAGGCATCAATGGGCGCGTCAACCTGTTGCCGCATTACACCCGTGCAGCTCTGGGTTACTCCCACAGTGGCTCCGGGTCCAAGACCTATGACGTCGCGTTGCGTGGCGGTTTGGCGGTCCACGCGGATGGAGTCACACCGTCGCCCTATCCCCTGCGCGACACGTTTGGACTGGTGAAGGTGGGGGAATCAGCGGGTGTGAAAATACGCACCTCACAAGGGCCGGTCTGGACAGACGGTGCCGGGCGTGCCGTGGCGGCCAGTCTGCCGGCCTACCGCAACACCAAGGTAGAGATCGAAACGGCCAGCCTGCCGCGTAGCGTCGACGTGCTCAATGGCTATCAGGAGGTCGAGGCTGGACGTGGTTCGGTCCAGGTATTTGATTTCGCGCTCGTCAGTGCCCGGCGCGTATTGCTCGTGGTGCATACGGCGCAAGGCCAGCCAGTGGCCAAGGGGGTGGCGGTCTACGCCGGCGAAAAATACCTGACGACAGTGGTCGACGCTGGAAAAATTTTTCTTCTCGATGCGCAGAGCGAGATGCAGTTGCAGTTGGCGCTGTCCGAGGACAACACGTGCAACGTGACCCTGAAACTTGCCCAGACGCCCTCCGAGTCATCAGCACTTTTCGAGACAGCTGAAGCGGTTTGCGAGGTGGGATGATGTCTATAGTTCGCTTAAAGGAACGCCCATGAAATCAACGGTATTCAGCTATTTTCCCGACATCTTGCGTGCGGGACCCCGCACCTTGGCGCTTGGCGTTTTGCTTTCATCTCCCTTCGTTCAGGTACAGGCCGCCGAGCGTTGCACGGCTGTGCTGTCGCCGGCACTGCTGGACTTTGGGTCGACCACTCGCGGGGCCTTGCTGGAACACTCGACGGGCAGTGCTTCAGCAAGCTTTGGCAGCCGGCGCACCAGTCTTCAGGTGCAGTGCGCAGAAGCGATGCCGATGACGCTCATGCTGGAGGCGTCGGCGGCGAATGCCCAGCTCTATCGATTCTCGGAGGGGACATTACAGGTACGGATCCTCGGTGCTCAACTGGACGGCCTGACGGTGGATTGGGTACGCAAGGGTGAAGAGGGCACGCCCAACCCGGACACGTTAAGGCCTGGCGACCGAATGATGCCGTGGCGCAACGGTGCGGTGGCGGCAGGTCAGCGACTGGTTCTGGAGCTTGAGCTTGAGGCGCGAGTCAGCCAAGAGGCGACGCAGGTTCGGGACGTGACCCGGTTCGAAAGTCGCGGCAGTTTTGTGGTGAACTGATGTGCCGCAGGGTCAGCCGCTCACACCGTCGATGTCTGCCAACAGCCTGATTGCTGCCGCACCGACCTTGCGTACGGCATCCTCGATCTGCGGCGTTGGCTTCGCAGCGTAGTTCATCCGCAGGCAATTGCGGTATTTGCCGGAGGCGGAAAAGATACTGCCGACAGCAATTTGTACGCCTTGATCATGCAGCGCACGATTCAGTTTCAGAGTGTCGAAGCCTTCCGGTAGCTCAACCCACAACATGAAGCTGCCTTGTGGACGACTGGCGCGGGTGCCGGCCGGGAAGTAACGCGTGACCCAATCGATCATCAAGTCGCGATTGCGCTGGTATTGCGTACGCATCCGTCGCAAATGCGGCTCGAAGTGCCCCGCCTTGAGGAATTCGGCGATGGCAATCTGCGGCTGCGGCGCCGTGGAGCCGGTGCTGATGTATTTCATGTGCAGCACCCGTTCCAGATAACGCCCCGGCGCCACCCAACCAATGCGCAGTCCCGGCGCCAGGGTCTTGGAAAAGGAACTGCACAGTAGGACCCGACCGTCTTCGTCGAAGGATTTGATCGTGCGCGGCCGCGGGTAGGTGTAAGCCAGTTCGCCATACACATCATCCTCAATGATCGCCACGTCGAAACGCTGTGCGAGCGTCAATAACGCGCGTTTGCGTGACTCCGGCATGATGTAGCCCAGCGGGTTGTTGCAGTTGGGCGTCAACTGTATGGCTTTGATCGGCCATTGTTCCAAGGCCAGTTCCAGCGCATCGAGACTGATCCCGGTGAGCGGGTCGGTGGGGATTTCCAGGGCTTTCATGCCCAGGCCCTTGAGGGTCTGCATGGCGCCGTGAAAGCTTGGCGAATCCACGGCGACAATGTCGCCCGGTTCGCAGATGGAGCGGATGCTGGTGGACAGCGCTTCGTGGCAACCGGTAGTGATCACCAGGTCGTGGGCCGTCAATTGGCAACCGGAATCCAGCATCAGACGGGCGATCTGTTCGCGCAGTTCGAGGGTGCCGTAGATGTTGTCGTAATACAGGCCGGGCATGTCCTGCCGACGGCTGATCCGCGCCAGGTTGCGCAGCAGCGGTTTCATGGTCGGCGTGGTGATGTCCGGCATGCCGCGACCCAGTTGCACGACGTCCTTGCGTGGCACGGCGCGAATCAACTCCAGCACCTGATCCCACTGGGAAATATCCACTGGACGCTGGGCCGGGCGACCAATGGCCGGCAGCTCCGGCAGCTCGCGACCCACCGGAACGAAGTAGCCGGATTTGGGTTTCGGTGTCGCCAATCCGCTGTCTTCCAGCACGCGATAGGCCTGCTGCACTGTGCTCAGGCTGACGCCGTGCTCAACACTTAACGCCCGCACCGACGGCAGCCGGTCGCCGGGGCGATAGAAGCCCTGTTCGATCCGCGTGCCGAGTAGTTCGGCGAGGTTGACGTAAAGGGTCATGGCGCAGTCTCGGTGTGGGTGGTTCGGTTAACCAGTACAGATGGGTCGAAAATATTGGATTCAGACGCTGAAATGCAAAATCTGTATGGAGTTAATACAGTCTCGTTGAATCTGTAATGCTTTTTGCCGTCGACGCATCATGAAAGCTCTGGCTACCCAAGTAAACAGGAGCAATCAAAATGAACGGCTTGAGCGATGTGCGGCTGACGTTACACAGTCAGGAACTGGCGGCAGGGCAAAATAACGGCGCACGCGAGGCGGTCATGCGCAACGCACCGTCCGGCCTGAGTCGCTGGGGCCTGTTCTGGCATCGTCTGCACACGCGCAAGGCGTTGCTGGAGCTCACGACTGAGCAGCTTAACGACGTTGGGTTGAGTCGGGAGCAGGCGCGGGAGGAGGGGCTCAAGCCTTTCTGGCGTCTGTGAGATGAAATGCGATCCCTTGTAGCAGCTGACGAGCACCGCGAGGCAGCGTTCGGCGGCGAAGCAGTCGTAAATCAGACACCGCGGTTTGCCTGAAAGAGCGCGGTTGCAGGATTTGCGACGGCTTCGCCGCCGAACGCTGCCTCGCGGTGCTCGTCAGCTGCTACAAAGGCGGATATGTCGCTTAATCAGGTTCAGACCAACTCTTTAAGCCGATGCCACAACATCCCCAACGCCAACAACGGCGAGCGCAAATGCTTACCACCCGGGAAAGTAATGTGCGGCACCTTGGCAAACAGATCAAACCCGCCACCCTGCTGGCCACTGATAGCTTCAGCCAACAACTTCCCCGCGAGGTGCGTGGCATTCACGCCATGACCGGAATAAGCCTGGGCGTAATACACATTCGGCTGATCCTTGAGTCGGCCGATCTGCGGCAGACGGTTGGCGCCGATGCCGATCATCCCGCCCCATTGATAGTCGATCTTGACCCCGGCCAGTTGCGGGAAAACCTCCAGCATCTTCGGCCGCATGTAGGCGGCGATGTCCTTCGGGTCGCGACCTGAATAATGGCAGGCGCCGCCAAACAGCAAGCGGCGGTCCGCCGAGAGCCGGTAGTAATCCAGCGCCACCCGTTGATCGCAGACCGCCATATTCTGCGGCAGTAGCGAGTGTGCCAGCGCTTCACTCAAGGGTTCGGTGGCGATGATGTAGCTGCCGGCGGGCAGCACCTTGCCGCCGAGTTCGGGATTGAGTTCATTGAGGTAGGCGTTGCAGCCCAGCACCAGCGTCTTGGCGCGAACCGAGCCCTGAGCGGTATGGACTTTGACCTCGGGGCCATAGTCGATGCGGGTGACCGCCGATTGTTCGAACAGCTTCACCCCGAGCTGCTGGGCGGCGGCCGCTTCGCCCAGTGCCAGGTTCAGCGGGTGCAGATGCCCCGAGCCCATGTCGATCAATCCGCCGACGTAGCGGTCGGAACCGACTACGGAATGCATTTCGCTGGCTTGCAGCAGCCGGGTTTCGTAACGGTAACCGAGGCTGCGCAGCTCTTCGGCGTCTTCGGCAAAACCTTCGAGGTCTCGGGGTTTGTTGGCCAGATCGCAATAGCCCCAGGTCAAGTCGCAAGGGATCTGAAAACGCTCGACGCGCTGTCGGACGATTTCCACCGCTTCCAGTCCCATGAGTTTCATCTGACGCACGCCGTCCGCACCGATCACGTTGGCGAACTGATCGAGGCCGTGGCCGACGCCCCGAATCAACTGCCCGCCATTGCGCCCGCTCGCGCCCCAGCCGATCTTGTGCGCTTCGAGCAGGACCACGCTGAAGCCGCGTTCGGCCAGTTCGAGCGCCGTGTTCAACCCGGAGAACCCGCCACCGACCACGCACACGTCAGCCACCAGGTCGTCTGTGAGCACTGGATGATCGGGCTGCGGAAGGCTGCTGGCGGCGTAGTAAGAAGCAGGGTGCTGGTGGTTCGGGGCAGGTTGCTGAGCACCGGCATTCATGTGCGTGGTCCTGATTCGTGTGTTTAGAAAATTTGACGGAGCATAAGCCGGACCTTCGGACACCGGCAACACTGGTCGGTTGGTGCTGTCTGGATCAGGGCTTTTACGTCAGAATCGCGCTCTATTCCGCTTTTGGTTACCGCTTCGATGAGCTGCAACAGTCAGAAAATTCGCACGTTACGGCAGCAGATTCCCTCGTTCGAGTGCGTGCCCGGCTGCCATGACTGCTGTGGGCCGGTAACCACCTCACCGGAAGAAATGTCCCGCCTGCCGCGCAAGACCCGCGCCGAGCAGGATGCTGCGATGGACGAACTCAATTGCGTTCACCTCGGACCCAACGGCTGCACCGTGTATGACGAACGGCCGCTGATCTGTCGGCTGTTCGGCACCACAAAGACCTTACCGTGCCCGAATGGGCGGGGGCCGGTGGAGCTGATTCATCCGCGGGTTGAAAAGCAGATTCATGAGTACATGGCTTCGACGCGGCAGGTTCTGGTCTAAGGGAAGACCGAGTCGCCTGCATTCGCGAGCAAGTCGGATCGCCGCACCGCCGCTCCCACATGGATCTGTGCAAGACACAGAATTTGTGGCCAGTGAAGATCACTGTGGGAGCGGGCTTGCTCGCGAAGGCGGCCGACCAGTCACCACAAAGACTCAATCCGGAATCGGCAGGCACAAACTCTCTTTCACCTCTTCCATCACGATGTAGCTCTTGGATTCGCGCACATGCGGCAGCTTGAGCAGGATGTCGCCCAGCAACTTGCGGTACGAGGCCATCTCGGAAATCCGCGCCTTCACCAGATAGTCGAAATCCCCTGACACCAAATGGCACTCCAGCACGTGGGGAAGCTTCAGGACCGCGCGTCGGAACTCTTCGAAAGTGTCGCCGGATTTGTAGTCGAGGCTGATCTCGACGAACACCAGAAGACTACCTTTGAGGTGCTGCGGATTGAGCCGGGCGTTGTAGCCCATGATGATCCCTTCGCGCTCCAGCCGCCGGACCCGCTCGGTACACGGCGTGGTCGAGAGCCCGACCTTTTCCCCCAGCTCGGTGAAGGAGATGCGTCCGTCCGCTTGCAGGATCCGCAGGATGTTGCGGTCGATCTTGTCCAGCTCACGTTTGGTCTGAGTGTTGGTACGCATAGGGGATGCGCCTCCGTGAAAAGCGTTTTTGCCGAGAATTCTCGCCAAATATAGGCACTTATATAGTGAAAAGCACTGCCTAATCTTTTTTACACTGCGCACATCAATGCTCGACAACTACGAACGTCAGCGGCAAGCCGCGATGAGGGATATGAAAATGCGCGTTATGGTCTTGGGTAGCGGCGTCATCGGTACCACCAGTGCTTACTATCTGGCGCGTGCCGGGTTTGAAGTGGTGGTCGTGGACCGTCAGCCGGCCGCTGCCATGGAGACCAGTTTCGCCAACGCCGGGCAGGTTTCGCCGGGTTATGCCTCGCCGTGGGCCGCGCCGGGTGTTCCGCTTAAAGCCATCAAGTGGCTGTTGCAGCGCCATGCACCGCTGGCGATCAAGGCCACCGCCGACATCGACCAATACCTGTGGATGGCGCAGATGCTGCGCAACTGCACCGCCAGTCGTTATGCGGTGAACAAAGAGCGTATGGTCCGCCTGTCCGAGTACAGCCGTGACTGCCTCGACGAATTGCGCGCCGAAACCGGCATTGCCTACGAAGGCCGCAGCCTCGGTACGACCCAACTGTTCCGCACCCAGGCTCAACTCGACGGCGCCTGGAAAGACATCGCCGTGCTGAAAGAGTCCGGCGTGCCGTTCGAATTGCTCGACCGCGCCGGCATTGCCCGCGTTGAGCCGGCGCTGGCCAGCGTCACCAACATTCTCGCCGGTGCCCTGCGCCTGCCGAACGACCAGACCGGCGACTGCCAGATGTTCACCACTCGCCTGGTCGAAATGGCTACCAAACTCGGTGTGGAATTCCGCTTCGACCAGGACATTCAACGCCTCGACTACGCCGGCGACCGCATCAATGGTGTCTGGATCGACGGCAAGCTGGAAACCGCTGATCGCTACGTGCTGGCCCTGGGCAGCTACTCGCCGCAACTGCTCAAGCCGCTGGGTATCAAGGCGCCGGTGTATCCGCTCAAGGGTTACTCCCTGACCGTGCCGATTACTAACCCGGCGATGGCCCCGACTTCGACTATCCTCGATGAGACCTACAAGGTCGCGATCACTCGTTTCGACAACCGCATCCGCGTCGGCGGCATGGCTGAAATAGCCGGTTTTGACCTGTCGCTGAACCCGCGTCGGCGCGAAACCCTGGAGATGATCGTCAACGACCTCTATCCTCAGGGCGGCGATCTGGCCCAGGCGAGTTTCTGGACCGGTCTGCGTCCGACTACGCCGGACGGCACGCCGATCGTGGGGGCTACGCCGTTCAGCAACCTGTTTTTGAACACGGGTCACGGCACGCTCGGCTGGACCATGGCGTGCGGTTCCGGTCGCTTGCTGGCTGATCTGATGGCGAAGAAAACGCCGCAAATCAGCGCCGAAGGCCTCGATATTTCCCGTTATGGAAAAAAACTTCAGGAGTCTGCAAAACATGTCAATCCAGCGCCAGCTCACCAATGAGCGCATGAGCCAGATCGTAGTCCACAGCGGTACCGTGTATCTGGCAGGGCAGGTCGGCGACGATATGAACGCCGGGATTGAACAGCAGACCCGTGAAACGCTTGCCAACATCGAGCGTTTGCTGGATCTGGCCGGGACCGACAAGAGCCGTCTGCTGTCGGTGACGATTTACTTGAAAGACATTGATGCACACTTTGAAGGCATGAACGCGGTCTGGGACAAGTGGCTGCCAAAAGGCGTCGCACCGGCCCGTGCCACCGTTGAATCGAAGTTGTGCGAACCGCAAATCCTGGTTGAGCTGTCGGTTGTCGCCGCTCTGCCATAAGCCGGCCCAAAAGATCCCTCTCCCGGTGCTACTGGCGGTTCACGCCGTCAGCCAGCGCCGGTTTTTCTTCCCCAATGACCCGACCAGAAGTCTGCCGCCATGCGTCCTGCCCGTGCCCTGATCGACCTTCAAGCCCTGCGTCACAACTACCAAATCGCCCGTGAAGTCACGGGGGCCAAGGCCCTCGCGGTGATCAAGGCCGATGCCTACGGTCATGGCGCGGTGCGTTGCGCCCAGGCGCTGGAAGCCGAGACAGACGGTTTTGCCGTGGCCTGTATCGAAGAAGCGTTGGAGCTGCGAGCCGCGGGCATTCGTGCGCCGGTGTTGTTGCTGGAAGGTTTTTTCGAAGCCGATGAGTTGTCACTGATCGTCGAGCATGACTTCTGGTGCGTGGTGCATTCGCTGTGGCAGCTCGAAGCCATCGAGAACGCTGCACTGAGCAAGCCGATCACGGTCTGGCTCAAACTCGATTCGGGCATGCATCGGGTGGGCTTGCATCCAAAGGATTATCAGGCGGCCTATCAACGGCTGCTGGCCAGCGGCAAGGTCGCGAAGATTGTACTGATGAGTCACTTCGCCCGGGCTGATGAGCTGCACAGTCAGGCCAGTGCCGAGCAGGTCGCGGTGTTCGAAGCTGCGCGCCAGGGCTTGTCGGCTGAGGTCAGCCTGCGTAACTCGCCGGCAGTGCTCGGTTGGCCGCAAATTCCGAGTGATTGGGTTCGCCCGGGCATCATGCTCTACGGCGCTACTCCGTTTGAAGAAGCCAATGCCGTGGCGTCCCGCCTGCAACCGGTGATGACCCTCGAATCGAAAGTGATTTGCGTGCGTGAACTGCCGGCCGGCGAGCCGATCGGTTACGGCGCCACATTCATCACCCAGAAACCGATGCGCGTGGGCGTGGTGGCCATGGGTTACGCCGACGGCTACCCACGTCAGGCACCGACCGGTACGCCCGTGATGGTTGCCGGGCAGCGCAGCCAGTTGATTGGCCGGGTGTCGATGGACATGCTCTGCATCGACCTGACCGATGTGCCGCAAGCCGGCCTCGGTTCGACCGTCGAGTTGTGGGGCAAAAACATTCTCGCCAGTGACGTGGCGGCGGCTGCGGGCACGATTCCTTACCAGATCTTCTGCAACCTGCGCCGGGTGCCAATGCTCTATTCCGGGGCTTAGGTTAAAGCACCCCGACCGAAAGTCGCTTCACCGAACAGGATTCAGGTCCAAGTGTTGTAAATACTGAACGCTGTCGCCATGATAACGCTCAATATTCCAACAACCTGAATCCCTGGAGGCTCCAGCATTGGACGTCGGTGAACGACTGCAATCCATCCGTAAGCTCAAAGGACTTTCCCAGCGTGAACTCGCCAAACGCGCGGGCGTCACCAACAGCACCATTTCGATGATCGAGAAGAACAGCGTCAGCCCCTCGATCAGTTCGCTGAGGAAGGTACTGGGCGGGATTCCCATGTCCATGGTCGAGTTCTTTTCCGAAGAGATCCTGCAGGAAAAACCGACTCAGATCGTCTACAAAGCCAACGAGCTGATCGATATTTCCGATGGCGCAGTGACCATGAAACTGGTCGGCAGGGCTCATCCGAGCCGGGCCATCGCGTTCCTCAACGAAATCTACCCGCCAGGCGCCGACACCGGCGACGAGATGCTCACCCATGAGGGCGAGGAAACCGGGATTTTGCTCGAAGGTCGACTTGAGCTGGTGGTAGGGCTTGAAACTTTTGTGCTCGAAGCCGGCGACAGCTACTACTTTGAAAGTACTAAACCGCACCGTTTCCGTAATCCGTTCGATGCGCCAGCGCGACTAATCAGCGCAGCTACTCCAGCGAATTTCTAAGAAAAGAGGCGTCCCGCGAGCATTGCGCAGGTGCCCGAGTTGTTTTTCCGCCACGCATAAGACCCCTCCGACTTTAGGGTTGTTTCAGTGTGGCGGGCTTACCGTTATACTTGCGCCCGCCTGCGAACCGTGGCCGTGGGCGTGACTAGCCACCATTGAGGGTGAACGCGTGAATCTAATTATGAAAATGCTGGCCGTACCAGCAACCGTATTGGCCCTTTGGGCAGTCAGCGCACAAGCTGCGACCAACGACGAAATTGCTAAACGCCTTGAGCCAGTCGGCCAGGTTTGCGTTCAGGGTAAAGAGTGCAAGGGGATGGAAGTCGCAGCTGCTGCTGGCGGCGGTGGTGGTGCCAAAACTCCTGACGAAGTGATTGCCAAACACTGCAACGCTTGCCACGGAACGGGCCTGTTGGGCGCGCCGAAAATCGGTGATGCCGCCGCTTGGGGCGAGCGCGCCAAGAAGGAAGGCGGTGTTGACGGTTTGCTCGCCAAGGCGATCTCCGGCCTCAACTCTATGCCGCCAAAAGGTACCTGCGCCGATTGCGCAGACGCCGAGCTTAAAGGCGCCATCCAGAAGATGTCCGGCCTGAAATAAGCCTTCATCTTCAGCAAAAAGCCGCTTTCGAGCGGCTTTTTTGTGCCTGCGATTTACGCCTGAGACTGTTCATTGCAGCAAAGACCCGGCAAGCTCGGTCCAACCCCAGTTCACGGAATGTAAGGGAGGATCAGATGGTGCAGCTGTGTTCTATCGAGCAAGCGGTCGATGATGTCTTGGCACGGTTGCCGGCGCATATCCACATGGGCCTGCCCCTCGGTCTGGGCAAACCCAACCACTTCGTCAACGCGCTGTTTCAACGCATCGCGCAATTGCCCGAACGGCAGCTGACGATCTACACCGCGCTGTGCCTCGGTCGTCCTGCGTTGGGCGACGGCTTGCAAAAGCGCTTCCTCGAACCCTTCATCGAGCGGGTGTTTGGCGATTATCCGGAACTGGATTTCCTGGCCGACCTGCATCGCGACAGCCTGCCATCCAACATCCATGTTCAGCAATTCTTCATGCAGCCCGGCAGCCTGCTCCACAGCGTGTCGGCCCAGCAGGACTATGTCAGCAGCAATTACAGCCACGCCGCGCGGGACATCAACGCCGCCGGTTTGAACCTGGTTGCGCAATTGGTGGCGAGCCACAGCGAGCACCCCGACCGCCTGAGCCTGAGCTGCAACCCGGACATCACCCTTGACCTGTTCCCCATGATCGCCAAGCGTCGGGCGGCGGGGGAGACGATCCTGCTGGTGGGCCAGGTGCACAATGATTTGCCGTACATGCCCGGCGATGCCGAAATCGGTATCGACACGTTCGACTTGTTGATTGACGAGAAGGACAGCACCACGCTGTTCTCCACGCCGAACATGCCGGTGGGTTTCCAGGATCACTTCATCGGGCTGCACGCCAGCACGTTGGTGCGCGACGGCGGCACCCTGCAGATCGGCATCGGTGCCATGGGTGATGCCCTGACCGCTGCGTTGCTGGCGCGGCAGGCCGACAATGACGGATACAAGGCGTTGCTGGCGGACGTCAATCTCAGCCAGTGGGCGCAACTCATCGACCGTGAAGGGGGTGTCGAACCTTTCGCCAAAGGCCTTTACGGTTGCAGCGAAATGTTCGTCAACGGCTTGCTGGTGCTGGCCGACGCCGGGATCGTGCGGCGTAAGGTCTATCCGGATGTGCCGACCCAGCAACAGGCCAATGCCGGCACGCTGGACGAAGCCGCGCAGACTGACGGCATCTCGGTGCATGGCGGTTTCTTCCTTGGGCCGCGCAGTTTCTATGAGCGGTTGCGCGAGCTGCCGCACAGCAAGCGGCTCGAGTTCAACATGACCCGCATCAGCTACATCAACGAGCTCTACGGTCAGGAAGAACTCAAACGCTTGCAGCGCCTCGATGCGCGCTTCATCAACACCGTGTTCACCATGACGCTGCTCGGTGCCGGCGTTGCCGATCAGCTCGAAGACGGGCGAGTACTCAGCGGTGTTGGCGGGCAATACAACTTCGTTGCGCAAGGGCATGCGCTGGAAGGGGCGCGTTCAGTGTTGCTCCTGCGCAGCTGGCGCGAGTCGGGCGGTGAGGTCAGTTCGAACATCGTCTGGGAGTATGGCCACTGCACAATCCCGCGGCACCTGCGAGACATCGTGGTCACCGAGTACGGCATCGCCGATCTGCGAGGCAAGACCGATGCGGCAGTGATCGAGGCGTTGCTGAACATCAGCGATTCACGTTTCCAGTTGGGGCTGATCGAGCAGGCTCAGGCAGTCGGCAAGTTGCCGAAGCATTTCCGTATTGATCCACGGTTCGCCGACAACAGTCCGCAGCGCTTGCAGGCCATCCAGGCGCGGCATCCGCAGTTGTTTCCGGAGTATCCGTTGGGTTGTGATTTCACCGCTGAGGAGAAGGATCTGTTGCGGGCGCTGAACTGGTTGAAGAGCAAGTTCAAGCTCACGGAGATTCTGGAACTGGGCAAGGCAGCGCTGGATGCGCCGGAGCCTTCGGCGTTTCACGAGCATCTGGAACGGATGCAGCTGACCAACCCGGAAGGGCTGAAAGAGGATTTGTTTCAGCGGCTATTGCTCACCGGCCTCAAAGCCACCGCTTTGTAACGGCCAACACCAATCAACTGTGGGAGCGAGCTTGCTCGCGATAGCGGTACATCAGCCAACAGAGATGTTGAATGTGATGGCCTCATCGCGAGCAAGCTCGCTCCCACAGGGATATGCGGTGTTGCTGATTACTCGATGAAGGTCACAACGCCGCCAGCCAGCGACTGCACGCGCGCCAACGATTCAACGCGATAACCCTGCGCATCCAGTTCCGCACGGCCGCCCTGGAACGATTTCTCGATCACGATACCCAAACCAGCAACCGTAGCGCCGGCCTGTTTGATGATCGAGATCAGCGCTTGCGACGCCTTGCCGTTGGCCAGAAAGTCATCGATGATCAACACGCGGTCGCTGCTGGTCAGGTGGCGCGGGGAGATCGCCACGGTGCTTTCGGTCTGCTTGGTGAACGAGTAAACGTTCGCCGACAGCAGGTTTTCGGTCAGGGTCAGGGACTGATGCTTGCGCGCAAAAATCACCGGTACGCCGAGGTTCAGGCCGGTCATGATCGCCGGCGCAATGCCCGAGGCTTCGATGGTGACGATCTTGGTGATGCCCGAATCCTTGAACAGCGTGGCGAATTCGTCGCCGATCAGCTTCATCAGGGCCGGGTCGATCTGGTGGTTCAGAAAGGCGTCGACTTTCAGGACCTGGTCGGAAAGCACGATGCCTTCTTCGCGAATTTTCTTGTGCAGTGCTTCCATGAAGCTTTCCTCTTCGGGCGGCTTGTGCGCCTAAGGCTGGTTAAAAAGTAGTCGATTCTAGCGCTTTAACATCGCGCGTATATCCGCCAATGCGGTATTGCCGCGAACGGCTTTGACTTCAACGGGTGTGTCGTCGGTGCCTTCCCAGGCCAGGTCATCCGGCGGCAGCTCATCAAGAAAGCGGCTCGGCGCGCAGTCGATGATCTCGCCGTATTGCTTACGCTTGGCGGCGAAGGTGAAGGCCAGCGTCTGACGCGCTCGGGTAATCCCGACGTAAGCCAAGCGACGTTCTTCTTCAATGGTGTCGGCTTCGATGCTGGAACGGTGCGGGAGGATTTCCTCTTCCATGCCCATGATGAACACGTAAGGGAATTCCAGACCTTTGGAGGCGTGCAGTGTCATCATTTGCACACCTTCGGCGCCGTCTTCCTCTTCCTGCTGGCGTTCGAGCATGTCGCGCAGGACGAGTTTGCCGATGGCGTCTTCGACGGTCATCTCGCCTTCTTCGTCTTTTTCGAGGGTGTTCTTCAACGCCTCGATCAAGAACCAGACGTTACCCATGCGGTAATCGGCGGCCTTGTCGCTGGAACTGTTGGTGCGCAGCCAGTTCTCGTAGTCGATGTCCATGACCATGCTGCGCAGCGCCGAGATCGGGTCTTCGCCGGCGCACTGCTCGCGGACCTTGTCCATGAAGCGCTTGAAGCGCGACAGTCGATCGGTGAAGCGCGTGTCCAGATGCTCGCCCAGACCGATTTCATCGGTGGCGGCGTACATCGAGATTTTGCGTTCGGTGGCGTAGTTGCCAAGCTTTTCCAGCGTGGTCGAACCGATCTCCCGGCGTGGGACGTTGATCACCCGCAGGAAGGCGTTGTCGTCGTCCGGGTTCACGATCAGGCGGAAGTAGGCCATCAGGTCTTTCACTTCCTGACGTCCGAAAAAGCTATTGCCGCCGGACAGGCGATATGGAATCTGGTGGTGTTGCAGCTTCAGCTCGATCAGCTTGGCCTGGTAGTTACCGCGATACAGAATCGCAAAATCGCTGTACGGCCGATCCGTGCGCAAGTGCAGGGTCAGCAGCTCCACAGCCACGCGTTCGGCTTCGGCGTCTTCGTTGCGGCAACGGATCACGCGGATCTCGTCGCCGTGGCCCATCTCACTCCACAGCTGCTTTTCGAATTCGTGCGGGTTGTTCGAGATCAGTACGTTGGCGCAGCGCAGGATGCGGCTGGTGGAGCGATAGTTTTGCTCCAGCATCACCACTTTCAGGGACGGGTAATCGTCCTTGAGCAACATCAGGTTTTCCGGCCGGGCGCCGCGCCAGGCGTAGATCGACTGGTCGTCGTCACCGACCACGGTGAACTGGTTGCGTATGCCGATGAGCAACTTCACCAGCAAATACTGGCTGGCGTTGGTGTCCTGGTATTCGTCTACCAGCAGGTAGCGGACTTTGTTCTGCCATTTTTCGAGGATATCGGCGTGTTCCTGGAACAGCTTCACCGGCAGCAGGATCAGGTCGTCGAAGTCCACCGCGTTGAACGCCTTGAGCGTGCGCTGATAGTGGGTGTAGACGATGGCGGCGGTCTGTTCCTTGGGGTTGCGCGCGTTTTCCAGGGCTTCGGGCGGCAGGATCAGGTCGTTTTTCCATGAGCCGATCATGTTCTTGATCTCGTCGACGCCGTCGTCGCCCGAGTATTCCTTCTGCATGATGTCGGTCATCAGGGCTTTGACGTCGGTCTCGTCGAAGATCGAGAAACCCGGCTTGTAGCCCAGCCGCACGTGTTCCTTGCGGATGATGTTCAGGCCCAGATTGTGGAAGGTGCAGACGGTCAGGCCGCGGCCTTCGCCGCCCTTGAGCAGGGTGCCGACCCGTTCCTTCATCTCGCGCGCGGCCTTGTTGGTAAAGGTCATCGCGACGATGTACTGGGCGCGAATGCCGCAATTCTGGATCAAGTGGGCGATCTTGCGCGTGATCACGCTGGTCTTGCCGGAGCCTGCACCGGCGAGCACCAATAGAGGGCCGCCGACGTAGTTCACGGCTTCTTGCTGCCGGGGATTGAGTCGGGACAT